>NZ_CP109485.1:0-5565000 GCF_035918235.1 Streptomyces sp. NBC_01445
GACGCGCCGCCGCTACGCGGCGGTTCCCGCGCTTCGCGCGGGAAGAACTCCCCGACTTCGTCGGGGAGTTGGCGTCACTCCGTGACGCCATGTCAGCACCGCTTCGCGCTGCTGACGGCTCGGATCGCTCCGCGATCCGGCCTAGCAGGCCCACGCTCCGCGCGGTCCCGCCAAAAACAGCTGGCTACACAGGCTGATCGGTGGGGGTGACGGTGCGTCTGTGTGTGGCGCAGGCTCTCTTGACGATCCGTCATGCTTCTGGTCGGAATCGGACAAGGTGAGAACCTCCCAATCCCGTGTGTGTCATCATGGCGAGCGGGCTAGATTATGGCCTGGATGCTTACCACCGACCGCCCCTGCTGGCCCTGACTTGACCCCTGCCGAGCATATCTATCACGGGAGACCGTAATGGCAGCAATGAAACTTCTTCCACATCAGGTCGAAGCTGTCGATGGGATTCTGAGGACCCTTCAGACCCCGGCCGATGGCTGTATGCCGGCGCAGGGACTGCGGGCGCAGGTCGTCTCTGCAACTGGGTCGGGCAAGACATTGATGGCGGTGGAGGCAGCTCGCCGTCTGAAAGCGCGGCGGGTGTTGGTATTGGTGCCGACGCTGGATCTGCTGATGCAGACGGCCGCCGCGTGGCGGGCCGGCGGCCGTGGTGGGGGCATGGTGGGGGTGTGCTCGCTCAGTGCCGCGGACAGTCAGGGTGTGCCGTGCACGACCAGCGCGGAGGAGTTGCGGTTGTGGCTGCGGGGCCTGGAGCAGGTCACCGTGTTTGCTACCTACGCCTCGCTGGGGCTGCGGACGCTGCAGCGGGCGCACGGAGCCGGGGTTGGGGTCTGGGACCTGGTCGTGGTCGACGAGGCGCATCGGACGAGTGGTGATGCTGGTAAGCCGTGGGCGGCGGTGCATGACCAGCAGCAGATTCCGGCGCATCGTCGGTTGTATATGACGGCGACGCCGCGGGTGTGGGAGGCCGGTGGTGAGGTGCCGCGCATGGTTGCTTCCATGGATCGGGACAGCGAGCTCTTCGGGCCGGTGGCGTATGAGTTGAAGCTGTCCGAGGCGATCCGGCGCGGGATCGTGGCGCCCTATCAGGTCGTCTGTGTGGATATCCGCGACGAGGACGTCCATCGGGCGCTGCAGGGCGAGCCGTTGGGTTCTGATCATGTGCGGGGTGCGCGGTTGGCGGCTTTGCAGACTGGGCTGCTGACGGCGGCTGTGGAGGAGAAGTTGCGCAGGATTCTGACGTTCCACAGTCGGGTTGCGGAGGCGGAGGCGATGGCGGCCGGGGTGCCGGCCGTTGCTGGGCAGTTGCACGCTGATGACCCTGAGCGGTTCCCAGCGCCGGGGCGTGTGTGGGCGCAGTGGCTGTATGGCGAGCATCCTCCCTCCCACCGGCAGGCCGTGTTGCAGGAGTTCGCCTCGGATTTCATCCCGGGCACGGACGGTCGTGAGGTGAAGGCCGCGGTTCAGGTTCTGGGGTCCGTGAAGGTGCTGGGGGAAGGGGTCGATACGGCTCGCTGTGATGCGGTCGCTTTTATGGATGCGCGGGGTTCGATGGTGGACATCGTGCAAATGGTCGGACGTGCTCTGCGTATCCGGCCCGGTGAGGGAAAGCTCGCCACTTTGGTCGTTCCGGTATTTCTCGGTCCAGGCGAAGAAGGCGGGGAAATGCTGGTTTCGAATTCCTATGGCACCCTCAGTAAGGTTCTTGGAGCCTTGCGGGCGCACGACACAGAGACGATCGAGGCGCTCGCTGATCCCCGCGTGCGCAGCGGGAGTTGGGTCCAGGATGAGGATCAGGAGGAAGTCGTCGAAGGCGCCGTTGATGAGCAGGGCGACAGCGGCGCGGATGTTGCTGGTGGCGAGGTTGCCGAGCCGGTGGTCAGTGGGCCGGCTGCGGAGTTGCTGAAGTTCAGTACGCCGCGGGATCCGGCGTTGATCGCGCAGTTCATCCGCCTGCGGATCATCGATCCGGAGAACGCCTACTGGCGGCGCGGCGTCCAGGCCTGCATCCAGTACCTCAAGGAGAGCGGAGCGCAGGTGCTGCAGGCGCCGCAGCGGTACGTGACGCCGGATGACTGGTCGCCTGCGCGGTTTCCGCTGGGGGTGTGGTTGGCGGATCAGCGCAAGTACTACAACGCGGAGCTGCTCGAGGGTGAGCGGGTACGGCAGTTGGACAAGCTGGGCATGGTGTGGAACGCGCACGACAGCGCCTTCGATGAAGGCCTCGCCGTCGCCCGGGCTTGGGCGCAAGAGCACGGGCATCTGCTGGCGCCGGTCAGTGCCGTCGGTGAGGGCGGGTTCCCGGTTGGGGTGTGGCTGAAGAACCAGCGGGCTGCCGCGCGGCAGGCCGTGGAGGCTGCTCTCGCGCACGAACAGGGCCGGCTGGTGCCTGCGGGAGGGTGGGGACTCTCAGAGAGCCGTCCCAGGGCGCGTTGGACGCGATCGACCCGGGCTGGGGCCACGCGTCCGGCGAGTCTGGGGTGCGCACTAGCCCACGCCAGGTGAAACGCGCCGTTCGTGGGTCGGCGGCGGGCGCAGGCGGCGCGGTTCACATCGCCGGATGCCTCCTCGCTGCGACCACCCGACCGAGACTGGCGCCATTCCTCGACAGCCCGATCCAGCAAGTTGCCGATCAGATCACCGAGATACCACCCCTTCTCGTACGCCATACGCCGCAGGTCTTCGCGCTCGGCTTCGGCCAAGGTGATGAACTCCGGGTGGGCGTCCTCTTGCTGGTAGCCGCAGCACAGCACGCGCATACAGCGGCTCGTGGCCGGTTTGATCTCTCGTGACTCCCACGGCGGATAGGGGTAACGCTCCATCCCTTCCGCGCACCGTTGGACTTCTTCATGCTTCTGCCGACGCAACCGCGGACTGTGCTTTCGCCCGTAGTGGTGCTCGAACCACTGGCGCCGCGCGGGATCGCGTATCTCACGCTGTACCTGGGCTACACGGTCGTTGATCCCCTCGACAATCCGGAGTGGAAGGGTATGGCGAGCGAAGCCAGCCTTCGGGTACGCGTGGTGCAACTTCATGTCACGTGCCCACTCAACCGCAGACCTTTTCTGCTTTCAGCTGTTACACCGGTCGCAGGCAGGCACGAGGTTCCACCAGATGTCCCGTCCCGCCCTGCCCGCCAACGGCGCTTCATGCTCAAGGGTCTGTGCCTGCTGCTCGTCGCAGTACACACAGCTGCGCCCGTGCGCCATCAAGACCATGATCCATACCCAGAGGGGCTGATTCCCCCGGTCCTTGCTCAGCAATTCCTGTCCGGCCGCTGTCATCTCCACCCCTCAGCAACTCGCTTCGGCGGCATCGTACGGAGAGCTACTGACAAACAGCCTGGCCGACGGGATAGCTCGCCATGCCAAAGGGCAGAGCGAGGGCTTCCAGGCTTTGGGACCTGTCAGCGCCCAGCTCGGAACCCGACCTCACCGACGTCGTTCTGCACCTGACGCCTCTCGACCCCAGGCGTCCCGCGCGGGATCTGAGGTTCGGGGCTCGGCTGCTCTCCGCAGGGAGTTGGCCTCGTGCTGAGCCTTCGCTGATCTGAACCGCGCGCGCCGATGGCGGGACACGAGAAGCGCCCGCAGTCGCCCACCGAGAAACCGGGGCGCCTTCATCGTTCTCTGGTAAGAATCATGCGTGGATGCAGGTACAGCAGCCGTGGCCGGAGAGGCAATCGGTGGAGGGCTGACGGGACTTACAGCAGTCGCGACAGGCATGTTTGGTCTTCGGACCGCCCGCCTTCAGCTCACCTCACAAGAGTCAGAAGCAGCCCGCCAACGCCGCTTCGAGAGCCTCACCGAGTGACGCGGGCCCCGCTCGCAGGCTTACGCGGAGTTCGTCGCTGCCGGCCAAGATCTGATCGACGCGCTGTACGGGCGCGAGGAGGAGTTCCACCAGCAGTTCGATGACCTTTGGGAGAACATCCGCGAGCGCCGCTCCACAGTAGCCATCGCAGGACCAGATGCCGTGGTGACGGCGGCAGGCGACTTCGCCGACGAGGTCAGGAACTTCAGGAACGAACTCGGTCGCGCACGAATCCAAAGATCTCGTGCGTTCAACGAGAAGTACCGCTTCGAACGTCGGCTGGACGCTTTCACCCGGGCGGCACGCGCAGCGCTGGAATACGAAGGCCACCCACCGGTCGGGCCTGCCTCGGAGGCAGCTCCGCAAGCATGACCAGCGATGAATGCTAAGCGGCCTTCATCGTTTCGCATCACGGGGCCCTGCGCTCGCGCCCGCTGCCAAAGGCTGTTGAATTAGGTTCGGGTGTTCTGAACGAATGCGCTCCGGGCCACTTGATATTCATTCGTCACCCAGGCAAACGGACGTTGCTCGTCATCCGTCACCCATACCGGTTCGTCCTCTTCGAAAGCCGGGGTCCGGCCTGGAAATTGCAGCAAGTCTCCAAGGTCGGCCAGCCGGGATGCTGGGGGTATGAGCCGATCGGGGCCTTCCAGTTCCCAGGCGAGCAACCGCCTTGAGGAGGCGCTCGTACACCTCATCGGCGTGTTCGATCGATTCATCATGTCGCCGCTCGGCTTCTTCCCGCTGTCCCCTGGCTCTCTCCCTGACCGGCTCCTCGTTGCTGGCCTCGTCCTCATAGATCATGTGCAGCCAGGATGCGGCGCTCCAGCTGTGGTCGCAGGAACGCTTCAAGTCGTCGGCACGCGTCAGCACTTCGACGCATGCCTCGTGCTGGCTTGTCCTGCGTGCATGCACGAGTTGTGCCCGTCCCGCGGCCACTGCCGACTGGCGGGCTGCGCGGGCCTGCACGTAAACCGCGGGTACGCCTACGACCGCGAGGGCCGCCGAGATCATGTAGGTGATCATTTGTATGGACACACGGTGATCGTAACGACGGCTGCTCGCCGGGTGAGGGCTGCCGCAGTGCCGTTGTCGTTGAAGACGGGGACCCGCCGCGGCAGGCCTCTGCTCGAGACAGAGCAGGTCGGAGCGCAGCGGATCTCGGTAGACACGGAAATACGCATATGCCTCGTCAGCACCTGTTCTGTCGGGCGATGATGGGCGTGTGCGTGCTTCACGATTGTTGATCACAGGGTTTCGGGGCTGGGAGCGGCTGGATCTGCGCCCCAAGGATCATGTGCTGCTGGCGGGGGTGCCCCGGGCGGGGCGTTCCGACATCATGGCGGCGCTGGCCCGCGTGTTGGATCCGGATGCCGGCCGGGGGGCGGCTCTCACCGATCTGTTCGACAGCACGCGCCGTACCGACGACAGTGGCACCGAGGAGGCTGCGGACACGGAACAAGTGGGGAGCGCGGATCCGGACGTCGGGGACGGCGGATCCGAGTCCGCTTCGGCCGCGGAGCAGGCTCCGGAGGAAGAGCCGGTCGCCGAGTCTCCTGCGCTGCGTTGTGCGGAGGTTGAGGTGACGCTCACCGATTTCGACGCCGATGTGCAGCAGTTGGTCGACGGCTTCTTGGAGCCGCTAGATCCGTCGGGCTGTGCGAGCCAGGACGTGGATGTTCCCGCAGATGCTTCCTGGTGCGTGCGTCTGACGTATCGGCTCACCCATGACAGCGAGGCCGAGTCGCTGGAGTCGCTGGTGTACTTTCCGGCCCGCAGCAGTCCGGCGCGGGGGCAGTTCGCCAGGGTTCCTGCTGCCACGCGCCGGGCTCTGCCGGTGCTCGTACTGGACACCGCGGCGCCGTTGCAGCTGCGTGCCGGTGGGGCGTTCCGGCGCATTCTCGAGGAGCGGGATCCCAAGGCGGCTGCGGCCGCGTTCGACGTGCTGCGCGATGGGGTCGCCGAGGCTGTGGCCCGGTTGTCGGCCGATCCGGCGGTGGTCGAGGCTGTCGATGCGGTGCTGGCAGTCGGCGGAACCGGCGGCCGGTTCGGGGACCGGCCCGTCTCCGCTGCGGAGATGGGCTTCATGGCGGAGGATGGGTCTGTTGCCGCGTTGCTGCGCAGTCTGAGGGCTGCGGCCGACCTCGACGGCAGCGGTCTGCTCCCGTTGACCAGCCATGGCAGCACCGCGGGCGCCGTGTTGTCGGTGGCCGAGGCAATGCTGCTGGCCAATGTGCCGGGCGCGCTCGTCCTCGTCGACGACTTCGGTGACCGGCTCGATGCGGCGACGGCGGAACACCTCGCTGCCGTGCTGCGTGCGCAGTCGGGGCAGTTGTGGCTCTCGACTCGACGTCCCGAGGCGGCGCGTGCCTTCGAACCGACCGAGTTGGTCCGCCTGGTCCGCCATGGCGGCACCCGCACCCATCACCAGCTGACGCTGCCGACCGACCGCAAGATGCTGGTCGCGTTTCGTCAGCTGCACACCCAGCTGCTGGCCGCGCTTAGCTCGCCCACCGTCGCCATCACCGAGGGCCCGCATGACGTTGCGGTGCTGAGCATGGTGGACCGTCGCTTCCCGCCCCAGCAGCTGCCGCTGCCGGCGCACGGCGTGCGCCTGGTGGCGGCGGGAACAGGCATGGACGGAGGCATCGACCAGATCCCCCGGGTTGCCGAGTTGGCCCGGCAGCTGGGGTTTCGTGTCCTGGCGGTCGTGGACCGGGACAAGGAGACCGCCCAGTCCCGCGGGCAGCTCGACAAGATCAGAGCGGCGTGTGATGCGGTGGTGCGGCTGCCTGCGGGGGCGATCGAGCAGGCGATGCTTGAGGGCATCGGCCTGGACGTCATCGCCGAGGCCAGCACCACACTGACCGTCTATGGCATTCCTGACCCGGTGGCTGGACGCCTCGAGGAGCGGGCGGTCATCGACCTGTGCAAGGTGCTCCACAAGCACGGGCTGCACGAGCAGTTCCTGAGCGCCCTGTACGGCGAGACGAAGACGCATCCGCCGGTGATCGCGACGGTCCTGCTGACGCTCGCCGCGCAGGCGAACGCCGCCTACCGCGGCCCGGAACAGGTCGATCTCCTTTCGCTGCCCCGCCCCCAGGCCGTCCCCAGGGATGCACCCAAGGCAGACGAAGCATGATCTACAAGCCGAACGATGCCCAGCGCAGCGTCATCTCCAGCCAGGCCCCGGCGCTGGTGGTGCTGGGAGGGGCCGGCACCGGGAAAACGGTCACCGCCGTGGCAGCGGCCCGTGAGCATCTCCACGCCGCCGACGGGCAGTTGCTCGCCGTCCGGCAGAAGCTCGTGAAGCAGGGGGTACGCAGCAGCATGCCAGCGCGGACGCGGGCACTGTTCCTGTCGTTCTCCCGCACCGCGGTGTCACAGATCATGGATCGGGCGGCGGGCGTGATCGGACGCCTCGGCCCGCGGCTCGAGGTCGCGACGTTCCACGGATTCGCCTGGCGGATCATCACGGGCTTCGGCGCACATCACGGATTTCCTCCGCCACAGACGGTGCTGAGCAGCGCCAACAGTCGCGTTCCCGGCGCCCCGCCGGGCCTGGTCTACGACGACTTGATCCCCTCCGCGAGTGATCTGCTGCGACTGCCCGCCGTCGCGGCTCACTACGCGCAGCGCTACAGCATCGTCATCTGCGACGAGTTCCAGGACACGAGCTCCGCCGAGTGGACCTTCCTCCAGTTGATCGCGCCGTCCGCACGACGGATCTTCCTGGGAGACGTGCATCAGAGCATTTACGGCGGCTTCAAGCCCGGAGTGAGCCCGGCGGCTCGCGTCGACGCCGCCATGGCGCTGCCGGGAGCTTGCAAGATCCAGCTCCCGGCCTCCAGCTACCGCGACCCCAGTGGCGTTCTGCCGGCGGCGGCCGAAGCTGCCCGCGCCCGCTGTTTCGCTGACCCGGCAGTTGCCGAAGCCGCCGGCACGGGCCGCTTGCGTGTGACCCCTGTGCTGCGGGGAACGGGCCACGACGAGGTCCTCGAGCTGGTCCGGCAGGCCCGGCGCGAGAAGGACACCGTCAGCGTCTTCACCCATGGCATCGCAGCCACGACGACACTGTCCGATGCACTGACCGAGGCCCAACTCCCCCACGAACAAATCGGCTTCGGCGAGGCGCACGGTGAAGCACTGGCCGCCCAGCTCAGCCTGATCCAGTTCGCGCTCGGCGATGACAGCGCCCCGGTGCGCAGGACGCTGGCGGTGTTCGTCACCGCGGCCCTGCGCCGGGGCCGACAACTTCCCCCGCTGGCGGGGCAGATGCTGCACTGCACGAACCCGATTCTGGAGCGTCGGCTGATGGGGCTCTTGGACGATCTGCGTGCGGCGAGGGGCGGCCCGGAAGCGGGCCTGGGTCAGCTGGCCGATGTAGTGTCCGGAGCCTATGCCCGCATCGGCGCCTCCCGCGGGCGGGAGGCCTGGCAGCAGGCGGCAGCGCGCACCCGCAGCACGCTGCGTCTGTTCGGCGGTGAGCAGAGCATCGCCGCGGTGACGACGGAACTTCTGCGGCTTCGCGACGACTCCCTGGTGGGCTCCCTGTCTCCGCGCCAGCGCCCGGTCCAGGTGATGAACCTTCATCAGACCAAGGGCCGCGAGGCGGACACGACGATCCTCCTGTTGGGGCCGGACGAGTTCTACGGCTACGAACAGGAGCCGTTCCCCGACGGGTCGCGGCTGCTATATGTCGTGTTGACCCGGGCACGGCGTACCGCGCATCTCGTCGTGCCCGGGCGCCCGCATCCTCTCTGGTCGCCGCTGGTCGCAGCCGTGTCCGCAGCCGCTTCGCAGCCCGCAAGCTAGGGCGCGGCGGCAGGTGCCGTGGCGGCTGTGCTGGCCGCGGCCCGGGCCCCGTCTTGAGCCCTGCCCCCGGGCCCTTCCCCTGTATCCAGTGCGGGGCCGGTGTTGGCCGCTGGCGCCGAGTTCTTGTGCGGTCTGGTCAACACGCCGTCGCTCGGCTCGTCGTCCTGCCGTCTGGTGACGTGTGCGTGGTGCGCGCAGTGCGCGAAGCGTTCCGGCTTGGTGTGCTTTGACGCGTTGTGCTCGGCGTCGTTTGATCCGGTGTCCGGACTGGAGCGGGACGGGGCAACGGCCGTGAGTCTGGATGCTGGTGTGGCTCCGATGGGGGCGCATCGGTCTTCCCCTGTGGGGTGGACGTACGGCTGGGGGCGGTGTGCGCCAGTGGACAGAACGTGAAGGAGTCGTGTTCACTTCGTGACGCCGGAGTGTGCGGCCCCTTGCAGGGCGTCGCGCTGCCACGGCAGCTGCGGGGTCGGCCAGGCCCTGCGGGCTGGCAGGCGGGAAACACCGTGCACGGCAGAGCGCCCTGGTTCTTCCGGGGCGCTTCTTGACTCAAGTGACACGGCGTTTCCTCCTTTCGACGCAGCGCCAGTGCGTCACGTCAGTGAGCACCAGGGGGAAAGATCATGGTTCACGCACCACAGAAGACGGTCGAACTGCCGTGCCGCATGCAGCACTTGAAGCGCGACCGTCGGGGTTACCCGGTGATCGCGACAGTGGAGCGCAGTGCCGCGGGGGTGAACTTCGGGGCGATCAGTGAGCGGCGCAAGCTGGCGCTTGCGACCTTCGACTGGTGCGCCGTGTGCGGCCTGCCGTTCGGGGACGAGCTGCGCTGGCAGGTGATCCTGCAGGACGGGCCGTTGCCGACTGCCGAGATTAGCGGGGAGGCGCCCGTGCACGAGGTGTGCGCGCTGTATGCGGCACAGGTCTGCCCGTTCCTGTTCTCCCCCAGCTCGCGGCTGGGGGACGAGGCCAGGAAGGGAACGGTCCGCACGGAGGTCATGCGATTCGCCGGCTTCCGCGAGACCATCGGCGTGTTCGCGCACGAGTCGGGGCTGCAGCCGGGAGTCTACACACTGCACTACGAGCAGGCGCAGCGAGCGGACGACTTCTCGTATCGCGATGCGGCGGGCGTCCGGGAGCGGTTCGCCAAGGCCCTCGCAGACGAGGAAGAACTGCCGTTGAGCGACGCGGAAGCCGAGCTGGTACGGCTGTTCAACCGCGTGAACGATCACGACGACGGTGACGTGGTGACCGGTGCCGCCCTGGTCGCCGGGGCCGCCTTCGCCAAGGACGTCTTCCGTCTGCAGGGCCTGAAAGCGTTCCAGGGCAAGCAGTACCCCACGGTCGCTGGACTGTTCCTGAAAGGCACGGCACAAGAGATCCGCGGCTTCTCGGACGAGGCGAACGACGAGGCGTTCGGTGCCGTCGGCCCCTGGCTGCTGGAGCACATGGACAACCTTCCGACGCCGCTTTCCCGGTGGCGCACCCGCGGCGCCAGCATGGTGCGCCGCCCGTCCCAGCGCCCCGAAGGCCCCGGGCGCAGCATCGCGAAGAACGCCCCGTGCCCGTGCGGGTCCGGGCGCAAGGCGCGGCGGTGCCACCCGGCAGGCGTTGCGGCCCAGTAGCCGGGAAGTCCTTGCAAGGTTGTTGCGACCGGGCGTAGTTGACCACGGTGCGCGGCTCGTGGCCGGTCACCGGACCGCTCCCGGCTCGCCCGCGGTCACCCGTGCGCTGTAAAGGTCACCGCGGTGTCAACGCGCCCCGGGCCGCTCACAACCGGACGTGGTAGACGTGGGCGTCGTCGTCGGCGGAGGCTCCGAAGTCACGCGCGGCGAGGGCTGGCTCGTGCACGTATGAGGGGGAATATGGGGGCATGGTTTGAGCGCATGGCGGCTATCCCTGGCATCGCCTTTTCCGGGAGCCCGGGGGTCGTGCGTGAGGCGTTGCCGGGGGCGGGAGTTCGTCCGGATGAGTCGTACGGCTCGCCAATGTGGCCGACCTCCGAAGGCAGCACGTCCGCGACACCGGCCAGTCGCCATGTGCCGTTCGAGGCACGCGGCACTGAGCTGATCGCCCGTGTGTGGGAGGCGTTGGAAGTTCCTGGCTCGGCCATGGACTACCACTTCGTTCTGCAGGGTGCGGTGGATCGGCTGTGGAGTGCACGCGGTAGGGAACCGGCGGCACTGGCTGCGCTCGAGGTGTTCGCCTTGCTGGATTTGGAGTTGATGGAGGCTGCCCCGCAGGCGGTGTCCTTCGACGCCCCCGCTGCCCCGAACACATTTGTGCGGGTGTCGTCGGTGCCCCGGTTGATTGGTCTGCTCGAGCGCGAGGGCACCTTCGCGGAGGCGCTTGAGCTGGCGGGGCGGCTGGCCCGTTTCGGGCAGGGCCAGGACGTGGCGGCCCGGCTGAAGGAGAAGGTCCAGGCACTGGCTGCCGAGGCCGCGGCACAGGATGGATCGTCATGAGTGCGGGGCTGGAGCGACTGATCCCGGCTGCCTCCTACTTGGAGGAGGCGTTCTTGCGGTGGGTGCTGACGCCGGCCGTGGACGCATCGGTCGTCTCGCGGGTGCACAGTCAGTATCCGGTCACGGTCGAGGAGCGGAGCTACCGGCTGGACTACCTGATCGCGGGTGAGACGCTGCAGTTGGCCGTCGAGCTGGACGGGTTCGCCTTCCACAGTGACCGGGCCGCGTTCACCTACGACCGGCTGCGGCAGAACGATCTGGCTGCGACCGGCCTGACCGTGCTGCGGTTCTCCTACGATGCGGTGCGCGTGGACACCGCGCGCTGCGTGGCCCAGTTGCAGGCGCTGCTGCGACAGGATCCGCTCCTGGCGCCGCTGGTGAGTGCCGTGCCGCGCGTCGAGGTGCCGGACATGGCCGGCGATCCGATGCGGGCGGCTGATCCGCCCCGCCGATCCGAGCCAATGTCGGGTGGGTCGTATTTTGCCGATGCGCGCACGGGGGTGGACCGGGCACCGTTGCGGTCGTGCCAGGACGAGGCGTTGACTGCGCTCGCGAACTACTACGCCTCCGGCGGCCGGCATGCGGCGACGGTGATGGCGGTCGGGGCCGGCAAGACGGCCCTGGGCGTGGCGGCCGCGTTGTCGTTCAGCAGGAAGCGGGCGTTGGTGGTGACGCCGGGCTCGGTGATCCGCGGCACCTTCGCCAAGGCGCTCGATCCGGGAGTGCCGGGCAATGTGTTGTACGGGCTGGCTGGCGGACCGCTGTTGCCTGGTGTCCGCCCGCCGGCCACGCTCGTCCTGGACGCGGATGACGGGCAGATCAGCCGGGTCAGCCGAGAGCAGCTGCTGGCAGCGGACGTCCTCGTCACGAACTTTCATGCGCTGGGCACCGGCGCGAGTGGCGGGGATCTCCTGGCGAAGCTGGAGCCGGACGACGTCGACTTCATCGTCGTCGATGAGGCGCACATCGCGGCCAGCGCCTCGTATCAGCGGCTGTTCGCGCACTTTGCGGGTGCGCGCACGCTGCTGATGTCGGCGTGCTTTCAGCGCTTGGACGGCAAGCCGATCGACGCCGATGTCGTCTACCGCTATCGGCTGGTGGACTCCGTCGCGGACGGCTCGGCGAAGAACCTGCGGGTGCACCGGTTCGCCCCCGAGGTGGCATCGACGGTGTACGAGGCGGTGTGGCCGGACGGACGGCGCGAGCAGATCGTGGGCCGGGACGCGTTGTTGGCCGCGCTGGGCGATGAGCGGAAAATAGCCCGCATCACCGCTCAGTCCGAGGCCCCGATCCGGCAGGTGATGGCGGTGACGCGGGCGTGTCTTGATGCGCAAGCCAAGCTGTTGGCACCCGTCAAACCCCGGGTGTTGTTCGCGGCGATGGGCCAGGCGCATGCCGAGCAGATCGCGCGGATCGCCGAGGAGTACGGGATTGCCTGCGCCACGCTGCACCACAGCATGCCCGCGTCCACGATCGCCTCCACACGACGTCGGTTCGAGTCCGACGCCGGGGACCTGCAGGGCATCGTGCAGCTGCGGATGCTCGGCCAGGGTTACGACTTTCCGCCGATCACCGTCGTCGTGCCGATCCGCCCCTATGGCAGCTTCGGCGAGTTCTACCAGTTCCTCGGCCGCGGGGTTCGCGTCCTGCGCCACCCGTCAGTGGCCGCCGACCAGCAGTACCTGGACGTGGTCTGCCATGCCGAACTCGGCCTGGAGGAGCACCTGGAGGCCACGTGTTTGGACAACGACATGGACCCCGCTGTGCTCCTGGACGTTCCGCCGATCGACCCCGCCTCCCTGGAAGAGGACCTAGCCAGTCCAGACGGCATGGCACAGGGGGACGGCGGGGGCCCGGGTGGGATGGACGCGTTCGTGCTGTACGAACAAGGACGCGTCGAGCAGCGCGTGGTCCATGAACTGGACCGGGTGGAGGCGCGCAGGGACGAGCGGGAGATGCAGCTGATGGCCCAGCGCTACGCCGTCTATGCGCAGGGCACCGCGTCCCCGGTGCCTTTTGAACAGTTCGTCGAGTACATGCGGAGGCTGACCGGTGGCCAGTAACCCGTCGCGCTGGTGGCAGCAGATGCTGGACAGCAGCCCCGAAGCGGCGCTCGCCCTGGAGCGGGCGGCCGGGATGCAGCAGCGCTTCGCTGAGGTCGATGCGCTGGCAGCCAGGCTGCTGGCCGCAGGGCTGGCCGGAGAACCGATTGCCACCGTCGTCCGCGGCCGGGGGCGCCATGTGCCGGACACCGGCACGGTGACGGCTCTCACCCGAGCCGAAGAAGTCTGCTGCGCCCGCGTATTTGACGTCCAGGAGCAGCAGCGACACGGCGCGTGGTACCTGCCGGAAAGACTGTCGGTGAAGGCGGGGGCGGTCAACCTGCCGCATCTGCTGCGTGAACGCCCGGCCCATGCCCTGACGCTGGCCGCCGATGACACGGCCCGTCTCACCGCGGTGGAGGGCTGGGACACGGTGCTGCTGTGGGCGCTGCTGGTGCCCTTGTTCGAGACGCTGCTCCAGCCGGTGCGGATACGGGCGGCCGGGGAGATCTTCCCGCGTACTGAACAGCAGCGGTCCTGGACGGCCGTGGGGGAGCGTTTCCGGCTGCTGGGTATCGGCAAGGGCCCGCTGGACGCCTTCCGTTTCGGCGGCGGCTGGCACGAATTGGACCGTGCCGGGCAGCAGCGGGCCCGCCTGGATCTGCTGGACACTCTGGCTACCGCTGATCTCGCGCAGTTCGTCGCACATTTCCGGATCCAGCGGTTGCAGGCACTGATGGCTGGATTCGCCAAGAAGGCCAAGACGGGCACCGCCCTGGCCCGCCGGGTACTCACCAAGGAACTCCAGCCCGTCGCCTCAGCGTACTTCGGCGGCGACTGGCTGGCCGTGCTGGACTATCTCCAGGTCCCGCCACACCCGGATGAGGAGATCATCACCGCGCTGCCCGAGCCTCGTCTGTACGTCGGCATGGCCGCCCAGACGGCCGACATGGCGGCCGCGGCGGGAATCGCGGAGGACGAGGCGCATGCGATGCTCGCTGCCTTCCTCGGCGGCAGCACTTCCGTGTCCCCGGTGGAAGAGCGGGCTGCGGCCCTGCGTGACTGGTGGGTGGGGTTCGACCAGGCGCACGCCGTCCAGGCGCGGGGCATGCCGTCGTTGTGGGGGCTGGTCGATCAGGACCTGATGGCGCTGTCCCGCATCGAGAGAGGGTTCACCCCGCAGGCGTACCGGGAGCATCTGCCCGCCGATCTGCGGCAGCGGGTGGAGCGGCTGTGGGAGACAGTGACGCTCCAGCGGCACCCGGGCAGCATCGTCAGCAACCCGCGCCCGCACCAGACCATGGCCGAAGCTCTCGGTCCTGCGGTCGAGTTCTGGCACGGCGTCGGTCTGACCGCCTGGTTCGAGTGCGAAGGCCCCTACTCGCGCACCACGTTGGATCGTGTCGACCGCTACTACAGCAAACCGCTGGCTGCCCTGCGGGCGGCCGGATGCCCCGTCAACACTGAATTCTTCCGTGAGCTGCAGGCGTCCGAACAGTTCCTGGGGCCGGAAAAGGAAATCACCAACAGCGAGAACCGTACGGTCGACACGCCGTACGGTCAGGCGACGTTCACCTCCAGCATGAGTCACGGCACGCGTCGGGAAGGCTTCGAGCGGGTGCGGGACCTCATCACCCGGCACCGGCGTGCCTGGGCCGATCAGTATCTCGCTCCCTTCGTGGAACACCGCTGGCGCTCCGAGTTGGAGGAGGTCGCTCACCAGCACCACCGCGTCGTCGCCGCCAAGGGCCGTCCTCCCACGCTGCCCCAGTTCGCCCGGTTCGCCACCGCGGCAGCCAACCACTGGACGGGCGGCGACCTGGGCGCGCTGTGCACAGCCATCGGCGAGCCGGCGCGGTCCCCACAGCAGCGGCCCACCCGCCTGCTGGCTGAAGACGGCTATGACTTCGCCCGCCGCGTGTACCAGGAGCTCGGGGGCAAGCCTGCCGACCACGACACCTGGGTGAACAACCCGGAGGAAACCCAACGGCAGTGGCAGCTCAGCCGCCTGGCCACCGAGAGCCTGCGCTACCTCCAGCTGCAGGAAGCATTCGGGCGGCCGCCCACCGCCAAGGAGTTCGGCGCCCAACGTCTGACCTGGCCGTGGCCAGGTGAGGAAGCCGAAGGCTGGCCCGTCCTCCAGCACGTTCTCGCCGCGCTCACCTGCCCCGGCCCGTCCCCGGCCGCACCCCGCTCCCCCGCCGCCCCTGCGCCTCCCGCCGGGGAAGGCGGCACGCCGCGCCTGCTGGTGAAGGGAGCCAACGCAGCCCTGCACACCGAGCCGACCACGATTCGCATCGCTGCCGCCGGCGTACCCGTTGACGTGTCCGCTGTCCTCCTGAGCCGCAACGGCAAAGTGCGCAACGACGACGACCTCGTCTTCTACAACCACCCCAGCCACGACGGGGTCCGCGTCGGCGGGGACACCGTCACCGCCGATCTGGGCTCCATCCCTGACGACGTCGCGGCGATCGCCGTCATCGTCAGCATCGACCTCGAGGCACAGCCCACAGCAGTATTCGGCCAGTACACCTTCTGGCAAGCAGGCATCACGCAGCCGTCCGGAGCCCCGCTGTCCTTCGCGCCGGACCCCTTCTCCTCGGGTGAGACCGTCACCATCGTGGTGGAGCTCTATCGCCGTACGACCGGATGGAAGGTTCGCGCAGTCGGACAAGGCTACGACACAGGCCTCGCTGGCCTGGCCACCGACTACGGCATCAACGTCGAAGCCTGACGGCCGGGCAGCCCCGACGAAGTGTCCGCAGCATCCCGCGTGCGGGGAGAACGTGCAGCCGAAGGGCTTCTGCTGAACAGCACTGCTGATTCGCCGCGCCCGTCTCCCCTGTCCCCTTGCCGAGCTCGGTCTGTCTGGGCCCGTTCAGGGGGCGGGCTGGGTGAGGGGCGCAGGGGTTCGATGGCCGTGGGCGTAGCTAAGCAGGTATAGCGCTGCCTGGAGGATGAGTGCGACGCGGTGCTTGGGTGGGCTGTCGATCAATCCGTGGCAGATGTCGTTGCGCAGATTCATCCCGCGGTCGGGATCGGCGAGGAGAAGGTTCAGGGCTCGACTCCAGTCCGCGGGATACCCGGCGTCCGGCATGCTGCGGATGAGGCCGCCCAGTTGCTCGACGGTGCCGGGGGTACGCCCCTGGGACACAGACACGATCGGAACTCGGGGGCGCAGGAGCTGCCGGAGGATCTGCTCGACCTGGGGCAGGGCGACGCACGCTGCCGCGTCGAACTCCCCCAACCAGAAGTACCGGAAGGCGTGGGCCAGGGTCCGTGCCCGCGGCCCGGGCAGGACGGTGTCGTGGGCCAGGGCGCCGATCAGCTCGGCCTCGTCGGGGACGAAGCGTTCTTGAATGCGGTCGAGCTGATCCGCGGCGAGGTGCCCGAGAAAGTCCATCGCGAGGACCTGCAACGCGACGGCATGGTTGTCGTCGGCGTCGACGGGCTGGAAGGTCTGGACAGGCCCCATCGCGTTGATGCGCGTGCGCGGGATTCGCAGCAGACGTTCCAGTAGGTGCGCATCATCGGCGTGCTCGCGCATCGCCGGATGGACGTCGTGGGCGGTTCGCCACAGGGCGTCCCGCAGGTCTACAGCGCCGTCGATGTGTGCTCGCATCCCGGCGGACAGTCCCCGCGGAGGGGTGAGCACCCGACGGAACCGAGACCATTCCAGGGAGCCCGGGTCGGTCTGTTGCAGGGCCAACTCGGCACGTACCCGCAGCTCAGACAGTCCCCAATTCCGTGCTTCGGTCGCGGCCCGGGTCAGCAGCTGATGACGACGGAAACCGACGTTGACGTCGGCATCGGCGGCGTCAAGCAGGGCGCTGACGATCTGGGTTTCAATGTCCGTTCGGCGGGGCCCGGATGCGACCTCCTGCCGCAGCAGCTTGAGAAAGCCGACACGGGCGTGCACATCGCTGGCGTAGCGGCGTGCAGCGCGTTCCGCGAAGTCCGTGATGTCATCCCCCTGATCGCGTAGTTCTTCCAGGAGGCCGTTCACGATCCTCGGCTCGTCCTCGGGGCTGTCCAGGACGCGTTCGACCAGGGCAACCATGTCCTTTGTGACGCGCTGCTTCAGATCCTTCTGGTTGAAGGTCCGGGCGAGGTCTCGGGCCCAGCTCAGGCACTCGGTGGGGCATAGCAGCCCGGGAAACCGCTCGGGGGCGGCGAGCAGAAGCGCTGCCGCGTCCAGGTACCCGACGGCCGCGCTGCGGGCGCGATCATGCTTACGGCCGTGTCCTCGGTCCAACAGCAGATGATGAAGGCGGGCCCGGACCAACGGGGTACTCACGGCATCGGCGAAAACGCTCCAGATCTCCAACTGTTCGGCCGTGAACTCGGCCTGGCTCGTGGAGCGTTCCTTGGAGCCCTGTGCCTTCCCGGTCCACGGTGGCTGGAGTCTCAGGGCAGCGAGCAGTGCATCGCGCTGCTGTGTCCAGGAGTGAGTAGGAGACTTCCCCCGCCGGGGGAGTTTGGAAATACTCCCACCACTGGCATTCCCTTCCCTCAAGAAGGTCGGTCTGCGTCTTCATGCGCCACCATCCCCAGCATCTCCTAAGGCCCCCCACCACCCATCCGCGCATGCGCTGGTACGGAAAGCGGCATCTGCTCATACCCGCCGCACTCGTGCTTGGGCTGATGACGGGCTCGTGCGGAGTGGACAGCGAGCAGGACAAGGCAGCCAAGCTCGAGCCGACGGCATCCGCTGCGGCCACGGCCAGCCCCGCTCCGACCGCAACCGTGACAACCAATGCAATACCCAAGATCATCGACTGGACAGGCAAGACCCTCGATGAGGCCGTCACAGCGCAAAACGCGACAGGCTACGACGTCCATCAGACCGACAAGCATCCTGCGGAGGGCGGGCGCGCGCTACCCGACAGGGTTTCCACCTGGACCGTGTGCGCCACCTCCCCGCAGGCAGGCAAGCCGTTCAAGGACGAACAGCACAAGCTGATCGTGTGGCTGACCGCCCCACACAGCGAATGCCCGGACACGATCAGTAAGGAAGAGAGCAAGGCTCCCGCCCCCCGCCCCAAGCCCACGCCGGAGCCGACCGAGACGAGTAGCAGCGGGGGAAGCTCAAGCGGATCCTCCAGCGGCGGTACGAGTACTCAGCGCGGCGTGCACCCCGGCGCGTTCTGCTCCCCGCCCGGAGCCATGGGCTACACATCCGCCGGGACCCTCATGACCTGCGCCACCACCCCCAACAGCCCCGACCGGGCCCGCTGGCACGCCGCCTGAACGCCACCGCCGGTGAGGTCGCGGGTGTGGTGGCGCCAGTCGTCATGTGGGTCGCGGTAAGGGTGGACAGACCTGCTCGCTGAGACAGGAATCCTCATCACCGTCGCTCGCGCGCCATCCCTCCAACCCCAAGTCGACGACCACGAAAGCCCGTTACCGGCCCGTGGGTAGGCCGCCGTTCGCATCCCGAGTCGACTGGAACCTATTCGGCCGCTGGCACGGCGAACTGACGCCTCGGTTTCGCCTCAGGCTTGAGCCCGACCAGGCGCGGGGCACGCTGTACGTCCGCTCCGACGGACCGGCCGGTCTCGGCAAGCTCTCAGGGAGTCAGGTCCAAGGTCCGGACTGACTGGCCTTCCCACCGCTTCGGCGAAGTTGTCGCGATGATGGCGCCATCCGGCCTGTCCACGGTCGGCTGCGCCGCGTACTGGGCATGAGCGACGCCCCAGGTCTCATGCCGGGCCACCGCAAGGGCTGCAGGCAGATCGAGGTCGAGGACCGTGACACCGGGCAGCGCAGCAATGTGTTCGGCCGTGCCCGGCCTGCTGCGATCGGCTTCGACCAGGACGCACGCCGGCGCGTACAGGAACCAGTCGGGCTCGGCATGCGCACGGTGGATCAGGCGGGAAGCCAGGACGTTGCCCTGGCCTGCGGCGGAGACCGCGGTCTCGTCCAGGACGATGTGCATGGCCTGGCTCACCGGCCGGTCACCTGCGCCAGGCGCCGGTCCAGCTCACCGTCGAGATCCCGCTCCTCGGCGACGGTCGGCGCATAGCCGCTCCACTCCTCGAGGGCGGCCCGTGCCTGTTCGGCGCGCTCGGCCCGCTCCTGCGGCGTCAGCAGCGTCTCGGCCAGGCGCGCCAGGTAGGCCCGCAGCGACAGGCCCTCGCTGGCCGCGATCGCCGCGAGGCGGTCCTTGGCTTCCTCGGGGATACGGACATTGGCATCAGGCATCGTTCCGCTCCTTCCCACACTGCCAGCATACGGGTACGTACCCGTACCCGTATGCTGATCGCCTCCCGCAGTCGCCCTGGAGCGACCCCACCGGTGCGCGGACGGCGCGGCTCAGAAGCAGGTCAGCGTGCGAGTGTGACCTTGACTGGTGCGTTGGGGCAGCGGGTCGCGTTCTCGACGAGAACCTCTTCTTCGGACGGGTCGATGGCGAGCTGCCAGCGGACCTTCATAGCGATCGAGTCGGCGATGTACTCGCACCGGTCGCCTTCGAACGGTGGCATCCACGTGGACGGGTCCTGGTCTGCCTTCGACCGGTTCGTCTTCGCAGAGACCGCAATCAGCGAGCGGTCATCACCGAGATATTGCTGGTGTTCGCGTCGGGGCGTGGCCAGGGGGTCACGTCGACGGCGAGCACGATGCCGCCGCCGGGACCGCGCGGGAGGTCACGCAGCGCGAAGGACCAGTGCGAGGTCGAGGCTGCTCTGAAGAAGGCTGTGCGATATCCCGAGCCTGGCGCCGAAGCGGCCTGAAGACGCAGCCTTGCCTCAGTGCGTGTGGTGATCGGTCCTGATGCGCTTCTAGGAAGGGGACGACGGGTGAATGCCGGCGTGCAGCACTGGGAGGACTGGTTCGCCGCCGGCGACGGGTTCCTACGCCCAGGTGCGGGCGAGATGAGCCTCCTTACCAGGCACCTGCCACCTGCAGCCGGGGCGCGGGCTCTGGATGTGGGGTGCGGGCTGGGCGGATACGCCGCGGAACTGGCCCAAGTCGGGTACACAACCCTCGCCGTGGACTGGGCGGTCTCCTCAGTTGCCGCCGTCCGCGATCGCTACGAGGGTCTGGAGCCGAATCTCGAGGCTCGCCAGGTCGATTTCGAGGATGCCAAGGCCGTCGCTGAGCTGCCTCGGGACAGCTTCGACGTGGTGACGATGCGGTTGGTGTACGCATTCATGAACGACAGGCCGGCCGTCGCCGGGCGGGTGCGCCGTTTGCTCCGGCCCGGCGGGGTGTGGGTGGTGACGACCCCGCTCGCGAATCGCCTCCCGGCCGATCGAGCGCACATCGCCCTGGCCGGCCAGGACATCGGCGGTCTCCTGGCGGGGTGGGACAGCGGTGCCTGGTACGACCTGGAGCCCGGCGGTCTGCGCTGTTTCATCCTTCAGAAATGACCTGGACAAGAGGGTTCCTCGGCCGCCGACGGTCGAGGAACCCTCTCTACTGCAGGCTCGCGTCTTGGCGACTTGGGCCATGCCCGTTAGGTCGCCCGCTGGGGTGGCGCGCTCCGCAATCGCGGGCGTGACCTCCAGCGGGAAGAAGCCCAGGGAGCCGGTAGATCTGCTCCGCGGCGTGAGCCGAAGCCGAGCATCGCTCGCAGGTAACCCCAAACCCTGACCTAGCCCGCCCCGGCGGCGGCGAGGTGGGCGTCCACGGCGACGACGCCGTCGACGCCCTGGCAGAGGCCCACGACCACCGGGCCGAGACGCGGTTCCGGGACGTGACCGCGCAGGGTGACGACCCCGTCCCGGACCTCGACTGCGACGGTGCCCTCGTCCAGGCCGAGGATGCGCCCCAGGACGTCCTGCTCCACCTCGCCGCGGATCTCGGCGTCGGAGCGGATGAAGGCGTCGAGCAGATCGCTACGGCTGACGATGCCGATGAGGAGCCCGTCGTCGCCGACCACCGGCAGCTGCTTGACGTGCCGACTGCGGAGTTCTCGAGCGGCCAGAGGGATCGTCCAGTCGGCGTGGGCGGTGAAGACGGGGCTGCTCATGAGCGCGCCCGCGGTCCGAGCCCGGGCCTTGCCCCAGGCGCCCTCATCGCTCCCGTCCTGCCCCTGCGGATCGGGCATTCCGGTCTCGTGCCGCAGCACATCGGACGCGGACACGACGCCGACGAGAGCGCCGTCGTCGTCGACGACCGGGGCCGCGACGATGTCGTTCGCATCCAGCAGGCCGACGACGTCCTGGACCGAGGTGTCGGGGTGGAGGGTGACGACATCCCCGGTCATCACGTCACCGACGGTGCGGCGGTGCAGCATGGCGTCGGCCTCCTCTGTTTGCGACGGGGCTGCCCCGGTCGGACCACCCGGGCGGACTGCGCGCGGAGCTCCGGCCTCCGAGGCCCTGCCGGATCGTCAACGCGTCTTCTCTACCCATGACAGCACCCCGCCGCTCCAGCGGCCAGTGGCGTTTGACCTGGCGAGGAGAGCAGCGGCCCCCACGGCCAGAGTGCCTCCGAGCGCGCGGTAGGTGCTGGCACATCGACGCCATGTCCGCGTCCGTCTGGAGTTGAGCGTTGCAGTTGGCCGAGCGCGCCAACTAGGGCACTCGGCCACAGCAACGACACAGTGGGACACGCGGGACCCAGGACTCGTGTTGTTCGATTTTTGTTCGATACATTGGTGACAGAACAAGTCATGCGACTTGAATCGGTGCTCGTGTGATCGGAGGTGCAACGTGACGGCCTCCGGGTTCTCTCACCTGCACGTCGCCTCCGGGTACTCGGCCCGGTACGGTGCCTCGCTCCCCCACGACTTGGTCCGCCGGGCCGCCGAGCGCGGCCTCACCACGCTCGCGCTGACCGACCGCGACACAGTCGCCGGGACGGTGCGGTTCGCCAAGGCCGCGGCCGCCGCCGGTGTGCGCCCGATCTTCGGCGTGGACCTCGCCGTTGCTCCCGCCGCTGAGCCCGACCCTGCTGTGGGACGGCGCCGTACGCCGGTGCGTGGCGGTGCGCATGTGGTGGAGGCGCGGTGGCGGGTGACGCTGCTGGCGCAGGACGTGGGCGGGTGGGCCCGGCTGTGCCGGATCGTGTCGGCCGCGCATGCCGCGCCCGTGGACGGGGTGCCGGTGGCGGCCTGGCCGGTGCTTCAGGAGCACCTCGGTGAGGGTCTGGTGGTGTTGCTCGGTCCTGCGTCGGAGCCGGTGGCTGCGCTGATGGCGGGGCGGCAGGATCTGGCTGAGCGGCTGCTCGCGCAGTGGCGGACGATCGCCGGGCCGGGCCTGCGGTTGGAGACGGTCTACCTGGGCCGGTCGGGGACCGGGGCGGGGTCGTTGCGGTTGGCGGCGCGGACCGTGCAACTCGGTGACGACCTCAGCGTGCCGGTGGTCGTCTCGAACTCGGTGCGGTACGCCGATCCCGCCCAGCACCGCCTGGCGGATGTGCTGGATGCTGCCCGTCTGCTGCGTCCGATCGACCGGCGTCACGTCGACAGCGGTGAGGGGTGGCTCAAGAGTGGCGGTGAGATGGCGGCGGTCGCGGCGCGGATCGCCGAGGCCGCGGGCCATGGCCCCGAGCGGGCGGCCGCGCTGCTCGCCGAGACCGAGGCGACGGCGGCCTCCTGCACGTTGAGCGCACAGGATTTGGGGATGGGGCGGCCGCACTTTCCCGAGCCGCACGTGGTGGGCGCCGACCGGGTTCGGGGCGGGGCGATGCGGCTGCTGCGTCAGCGCTGCGAGGCCGGGATGGTTGCCCGCGGTCTGGACTCGGATGTGGCCGCGGTGCGGCAGCTGGACTATGAGCTCGATGTCATCGGCCGGCTCGGTTTCGAGGGCTATTTCCTTGCTGTGGCCCAGGTGGTCGCGGACGTGCGGGCGATGGGTGTCCGGGTCGCCGCGCGCGGCTCGGGCGCCGGGTCCATGGTCAACCACTCTCTGTTCGTGGCGACGGCGAATCCGCTGACTCACCGCCTGCTGTTCGAGCGGTTCCTCTCCGAGCGGCGCACGTCGCTGCCGGACATCGACCTCGATGTGGAGTCCGCGCGACGGCTCGAGGTGTACGACAAGATCATTGAGCGGTTCGGGCTCGATCGGGTTGCGGTCACCGGCATGCCCGAGACCTACCGCGCCCGCCACGCCCTCAGAGATACCGGGCTCGCCCTCGGTATCGCCCCGCAGACCGTCGACATGATCGCCAAAAGCTTTCCGCACATCCGGGCCTGTGACATCCGCTCCGCCCTCGCCGAGCTGCCCGAACTGCGCCAGCTCGCCGCCCGCGCAGATGAGTTCGGACCGTTGTGGGAGCTGGCCGAGGGTCTCGACGCGCTCGTGCGCGGCTATGCCATGCACCCGTGCGGAGTGATCATCTCGAATGTGTCCCTGCTGGACCGGCTGCCGGTGCAACCGACCCCGGGCGGCGACTATCCGATGCTGCAGGCCGACAAGGAGGACGTCGAGGACCTGGGGCTCCTCAAACTCGACGTGCTCGGCGTGCGGATGCAGTCCGCGATGGCACACGCCGTCGACGAGATCCTCCGCACCACCGGCAGACTCCTCGACCTCGACAACCCCGACCACGTCCCCCTCGACGACCAGGCCACGTTCGAGATGATCCGCCGCAGCGACACCCTGGGCTGCTTCCAGATCGAATCCCCCGGCCAGATGGACCTGGTCGGACGTCTGCAGCCGCGACACATGCAGGACGTCATCGCCGACATCAGCCTGTTCCGGCCCGGCCCGGTCAAGGGCGGCATGCCCGCGAAGTTCATCGCCGCCCGGCACGGCGCCGCACCGCACTACCCCCACCCCGACCTTCAGCCGATCCTGAACGACACCTACGGCGTCGTGATCTGGCACGAACAGATCATCGCGATCCTCGCGAAGATGACCGGCTGCGACCGTGCCGCCGGCGACGTCGCCCGCCGCGCCCTCGCCGACCCCGAGCGCCTGCCCGCCGTGGAGCAGTGGTTCAAGAAGGCAGCCACCGAGCGCGACTACTCCGACTCGGTCGTCGACGAAGTCTGGGACGTCATCAAGGAGTTCGGGGCCTACGGGTTCTGCCGGGCCCATGCCGTCGCGTTCGCGGTGCCAGCCGTGCAGTCCGCGTGGCTCAAGGCGCACCATCCAGCCGCTCTGTATGCGGGGCTGCTGGAGCACGATCCGGGCATGTGGCCGATGCGGGTGATCGTCGCCGACGCCCGCCGCCACGGCGTGCCCATCCTGCCGGTCGATGTGAGCCGCTCTCAGGTGGCGCACCGGGTCGAGGCCACGGACCGGGGATGGGGGGTGCGGCTCGCGCTATCCACGGTGAAGGGAATCAGTGACGCGGAGTCGGCCCGGATAGCCGCCCACCAGCCCTACACCTCCCTGCAGGACTTCTGGCAGCGGGCCAGACCCTCTCTGCCGATCGCCGAGCGGCTCATCCAGATCGGCGCCCTCGACGAGGTCAAGGGCGCGCTGACGCGGCGGGACCTGCTGCTCCAGGCCGGCGAGCTGCACCGGCATGCCCGCAACCGGGCCACTGCCGACGGGCAACTCGCGCTCGGTGGCGACCTGGTGAGCGCGGAGCCGAGCGGCCTGAAGGAAATGTCGAGCCGGGAGCGGATGAGCGCCGAGCTGGACGTCTTGTCGATCGACGTCTCCCAGCATCTGATGGAGCACCACTACCGGTTGCTGCGTGAGCTCGGCGCCACTGATGCCGCCCACCTCCAGCGCATGGTCCCCGGGCAGAAGGTCCTTGTCGCGGGCGTGCGCGCCTCTACCCAGACCCCGCCCATCCCTTCGGGGAAACGGATCATCTTCGTGACGCTGGAGGACGGGGCTGGGCTCGTCGACCTCGCTTTCTTCGAGGACACTCACGCCGACTGCGCGCACACGATCTTCCACTCGGGGCTGCTCCTCGTCCGCGGCACCGTGGAGGCCCGTGGCCCGCGCCGCACCGTGGTCGGCGAGATGGCGTGGGACCTCGAAACAGTCGCGGCCGCGCGCCGTGATCACGGCCCGCAGGCCGCCCTCGACCTCCTCGGCCACACCACACCGGCACCGACGCCGGCCCAGTCGGACGCCTCCCCCGCTCCCGCGTCCGCAAGGACTCTCGCCGACGGGACCGCCGGCTCGGAACTGCATCCGTGGGCCGATCTCCAGCCCGCCGGGAGCCGCTCCGCAGACCTGCGCCGCCTGGGCCACCGCTCCCCCGGATCCGCAGGATGAGCACCGTGCCGGCGCCCGAGCCCCTGCGCGAGGCAGAACCGCAACGAGTCCGTCGCGGCCGCCCCCGGCAGGTCCTGCGGGTTCATTTCCATCTCGACCAGTTCCAGGACCCGGACCTGCTGTTCGAGCAACTCCTCCTGCTCGTCGAAGACATCACGCCGGTGCATCAGCCCTACCCTCAAGATCACAGCGTCGATCTGGACATCACTGGCGCGCTGAGGCTGTTCGACCGTTCACCCCACGAACTGGCCCAGCTCTTGCAGCTACGGGCGATCGCGCTGTTCGGCGTGCGTGCCACCGTGGGCGGCGGGCCCTCCCGAATCCGACGGGTTCGCAGAATCCAGAGGGGCGCCTGCGGCGAACCCGCCGGGCTCTCCGTCCTGGGGACCGCAGCGGCCGCAAGTTCCCTGCCTGCACGGTCCCTGGGGGCGCTCGGTGATTGATGTGCACGACTCGGATACGCGCGTGCCTGTGGATCACGGGCTGCGGGACCGGCGGTTGCTTCGTTCGGGGGCAGGCGTCTTCATGACCGGGCCTCATGCACCGGCGCCCGTGGTGGCGGCGTTCGGGCCGCTGGGTTGACTGCACGTCACCACGGCCCGGCGCAGCCAGCGGTGCGCCGGATCGCCTGCCCGCCGGATGTGCCATGCCTGCTGGTAGGCGGGTCGGGGAAGCTCCAGGGGCGGAGTGAACTTCCGCAGTGTCTTGTACCGGCGCATTGGCCCCACCGCCCGGCTGGCAATGGTCAGCAGGAGGTCGGTGCCTGGAAGCAGGTCGGCTGCCGCGCTCCAGTGGGGCAGTGTCACGGCCAGATGCCGCCGTAGTCCGCGTGCCGCCAGCGCTTTCTCGATCTCATCGTTCGCATCGGGTCGCAGGGTTAGCGAGATGTGCGGACGCTCCAGCCACTCCTCGAACGACAGCCCTCCCTTTGCGGGGAGGACCGCCTTGTCCGCCAGGCATACGAATTCCTCCCGGTAGAGGTCCTGGATCTCGATGTCGTCGGGCAGGTGGGGAAAGATTCCCAGCGCGAGATCGAGTTCGCCGTCCTGGAGCTGCGCCAGCATCGCCTCCCGGCTGGCCTGACTGATCGCAAGGTCGAGGCCGGGAGCATGGCGGCGAACATGCCGCACCAGCGGGGGCAGCACGATGTGCGCCGCGTAGTCCGACATCGAGATCCTAAAGCGCCTGCGGGTGCGCGCGGGCTCGAAGTCGGAGGCACTGAGCAGGTCGTTCAAGCTGGTCAGGGCGTCTTCGAGTGGCTGTACCAGCGCCTGGGCGCGTGCCGTGAGGGCCATGCGGCCGCCGTGCCGCACCAGCAGGGGGTCGCCGAAGTATGTCCGCAGCTGCCCCAGGGTGTGGCTGACGGCCGGCTGGCTCTTGTGCAGCCGCACTGCCGCGCGGGTGACGTGCTTCTCGGTCAGCAAGGCGTGCAGCGTCACCAGCTGGTTGACGTCGATCCGCTGGAGTTCATCCATGGGGCGAATAGTAGAGATGCGCAGGAAGTATTTCCATAAACGAGTCTGATGGCGGATGGTCGGAAGTGTCGCGGCGCTAACCCCTTAGGAGAG
The DNA here is from genome assembly GCF_035918235.1 of Streptomyces sp. NBC_01445. NCBI lineage: Bacteria > Bacillati > Actinomycetota > Actinomycetes > Kitasatosporales > Streptomycetaceae > Streptomyces > Streptomyces sp. NBC_01445. Next base: position 26,847 of record NZ_CP109485.1, read on the forward strand.
GCGTCGATGACGGCGGATTCCGGCCGCTCCTGACCGTAAGGGGGCAGGGCGGCGGTTCCCGCGGCCGTCAACCGCTACTCACCTCAGGACTGGAAATGACCAAGGCAGATCTCACGCTCTCCTACATCGACGGACGGCCGTCCACGATCGGCATCGACGCCGTCAACGAGGTGCTGCGCACCGTGGGCGTCCACGCCAGCCAGACTCCCGTTCCCGATCAGGCTCTCCCGATCCTGGAGGTGTCCAAGACCCGGGCGCTTTCGGAGGACGAGCAGGCCGAGCTGATCTCGATGTTCAGCCTGCACCGCAGCGACCTGCTGGCGCACATCCAGCTCGCCGGCCGCACGCCCGAGGCCCCTGACGGCGGCCACCTGAACACGTCCGAGCACGGGGTCGCTCCGTACCCGAAGGTCTACGACATGCAGGCCATGGACGACGACGCCAAGCACTTTGTGCAGGCGCGCTTCGGCCGCCTCCACGTCAACACCACCGACGACGGCGTCGGCATCGACGAGATTATGACCGTGGTGTCCGGCGGCCCGATGACGTGGTTCTACCGGCTCCCCGACGGCGTTGTCGTCAAGCTCTCCGTGCCCGCCGTGGAGACCGGCGACTTGGCCTGGCGCGTCAGCTACCCCGGCAAGCGTCCTCACGGCGCGTTCCTGGACGCCGAGCACGGCCTGATCGTGGCATACGCCCACGGTCCCGAGAAGTTCGTCATGCGCTACGAGGCCCCGAGCGCCGAGGGCGCAGACGCGCTGGGCACCAACCCGTGGATCGACTTCGACGGCGACGCGCCTCGGATGCTGGACGACGTGACCGCGAGCTGACCGCCTACGAGGTGAACAGGCCGGCCATGGCCCTCGCGCCCAGCTGGCCGTTCGCCTCACGCTCCCTCTGGAACCCCAGGCCGCCACCACCGGACAAACCGGGTAGTCCCGCCCCATCCCTCCTCCCCTCCATCCCACTGTCCACCAGCACAGGAAGAGTCATGTCCACCACGACCGGACCGGCCACCACGCACACCCACGCCTCCGTGAACGAACCCACCCGCCGCGTCCCCGTCCTCTGGCTGGCGCTGCTCGCCACTCCGGTCGCCGCCGCCAACAACGCCGCCGTCCTGATCCTCGGCGACATGAGCCGCTCCCTCGGCATCACCAAGGCCACCGCGTCGTGGCTGGTCACCGTGTTCGCGCTGACGCTGGCCGTCGCGACCCCGCTGATCGCGACCTTGGTGCGTCGGCGTGGCACACGCTCTGCGCTGTGGACCAGCGCGGCCTTCGTCGTCGCCGGCACCGCGCTCGTGACCGTCTCGCCGTGGCTGCCGCTCACCCTCGTCGGCCGGGCCGGACAGGCCGCGGGCGGCGCAGGCATGATGGCCATTGCCATGAATCTCGCTGGCACCGCCCGCCGCATGGGCGTCATCAGCGCCGGCTCCGGGATCCTCGGAGGCGTCGGCCCGCTGCTCGGCGAACGCCTCACCAGTGCGGTCTCCTGGCGGGCGGCCCTGAGCATCTTGATCATCACGCTCCTGGCCGTCCCCGCCGTCAGCCGACACACCACCAAGGCGCCCCCCACGGCCGAGGGCCGCTTCGATGCCCGCGGCGCCGTGTTGCTCGCGATCCTGTCCAGCGGCATCGTCCTGCTGCCGTCGAACCCGCTGCCCGCCCTGGCCGTGGCGGCCGTCACCGCCGCCCTCCTGGCCCTGCACATACGGCGCCGCCCGCACGGCTACGTCCCCCAGGCCGCGCTGCGATCCCGGCTCTTCCGCGGCTCGGTGCTGATCGCCGTCGCCCTGTCCGTTCTCTACTTCACGTTGCTGTTCGGGATCCCTCAGCTGATCACCGACCGGGCCGACTGGTCGACCGGATCGGTCGCGGTCGGCCAGATGACCGCCATGATCGCCGGGTCCGTGCTCACCCTCGCCTTCGCCGCCGTCTCCACGCGCCTGGGCCGGAGCACGGTACGAGCACTCCTGCTCGCGGTCGGAGCGCTCGCCGCCGCGGCGGCCGTCTTCGCCCACAGCGCGATCGTCCTGTTCCTCGCGATCGGCCTGGCCGTCTTCACCGCGACCGGCGCCAACGCCACCCAGTCCATGGCCGCCGCCTCCGCCGTCCCCGAACGCCAGCGTCCCACCGCCATCGGCCTGTTCCAACTCGCCTACCTCATGGGCGGAGCCCTCGGTCCGGCCCTGGCAGCCATGCTCATCCTCAGCTGAGTGACCGGCCGCACCACGGACCGGGCGAGTCACCACGTCCATTCGGCCCAGCCCGCCCACCTGCGACAACGCCGCAGATGGGCGTGTCACTGCCCTCACCCAACCGCTGTGTCTGAAGAATCCCGTCGCGGCGTCAAACCGCCCTCACGAAAGGAACCATCGTGTCGTACCCCGACCCTCGCTACCTCAACGACAACGGCGAGATCAGCGCGAAGTACCGACCCTCGGCCGAGGAGCCCGACACCGGCTTCATCGGCGCCACCAACATCAGCTACGTGGCCACCGAGGAGACGACCGGGGGCGAGTACGGCCTGTACAAGGTCGACATGGGACCGAAGACCATGGGCGCCAAAGAGCACTTCCACCGGGCGATCTCGGAGTCGTTCTACGTGCTCTCCGGCGAGGTCCAGTTCTACAACGGCGAACGCTGGATCAAGGGCGGGGAGGGAGACTTCCTCTACGTGCCCGCCGGTGGCCTGCATGCCTTCCAGAACGACTCCGATGAGCCGCTGTCCATGATGATGATCTTCTCGCCGGGTGCGCCGCGCGAGGAGTACTTCGAGAAGGCCGCAGAGTACGCGGAACGCGGCCGCGAAGAAGCCAAGGCCTTCCAGATGCGACACGACACCTACTTCACGGACATGCTTGACGCCTAGACGCACCCCGCCGCGAGGGCCCGCCAGATCACTGGCGGGCCCTCGCGGCGGCCGGGTCCTGGTCGCACAGCAGGGCGAAGTCCACGTCCAGCTTCGTCTCGTACGCCTCGGGCTGGATGCCGAGCTCATGCGTGCTGTACTCGCCGAACTCACGGACCAGGCGGCGGAGAAGCCCGTTGAGCTGGTCGAAGACACCGTCCTTCTGCCAGTCGGCGAAGTATCCGTACACCGTCTCCCATGGTGCGAAGTCGTGCGGCAACTACCGCCAGGGGATGCCGGTGCGGTCGACGTAGAGGACGGCGTCCATCTGACCTTCCCCTCGTAGCGTAGAGGCCGTGACTGCAGGGGAAGTTGGGAGTCGTGGCTGATGTGCAGAGCGGTGAGGGGCGGGGGTGTTGATGGCCCCGGGGGGCGGTGGCGTTGCCGTGGATGTCTTCGAGTCCGGCTCCGGCCGGAGGGTTTCCCGACTGCGCCGTCACGCCATGTCCTGGGTGACGCGGTGTGAGGCGATGTATGCGGCGGCGAGTTCGCGTAGGCGTACGCCGTCGAAGGACGGGCCGTGGCCGGGGTGAACCACACGGACGGGGAGTTCCAGCAGCCGGGTCATGGTGGCTATGTATGCGCATGGGTCGGCGCCGTGGATGTCGTCGAGCAGTCGGTCGTCGTAGACGACGTCGCCGGAGAAGAGCGTCTGTGTCTCCGGCTCATACAGGGCGATGCTGCCGGGGCTGTGGCCGGGCAGGTGGAGCACGGTGAGGTCGCGGTCGCCGAGGCCGATGGTGTCGCTCTCGGCCAGAAGCCGACTTACCCGGGTCGGGCGCAGCCGGTAGCTCCCCGGGTCGTAGTCCTCGTGTGGGAGAGCCGAGATCAGCAGGTGCGGCACGTTCGGGGTGTCGGTTGCCGCCATGCCGAGTTCGTCGAAGAGGGCGGCGGAGGCCAGGGCTCCGGGTGGTGGGGTCTCGACGGCCTCGGCCTGGTGTGCGCGGCAGTCGGCGAACTCGTGGGCGCCGCCCATGTGATCGAGGTGTCCATGGGTGATCACGACGATGGGTTCGTCGGCGAACAGCTGCGGGAACGCCGGGCGCAGTGGTGCCACGCCCAGGCCGGTGTCGATGAGGAGGCTGCGGTCTCGGCCCCGGATGTACCAGGTGTTGGCCTGCAGGAAGGGGTGCACGTGTGGTTCGTGGATCAGGGTGATGGCGTCGTCGATCCGTGTGGTGGTGAACCAGGTCTCGGCGACAGGCAGTTGGGGGGAGGACGCTGGTGTGGCGGGGGTGCCGTGCGGGGGCTGGGGAGTCACGGGCGGGCCGTCTCCCGGTTCTTTCCGAGCAGGCGGTAGACGGCGGCGGCGGTGAGCGGGCCGAGCAGCGCCGACAGGTCGAGACCGCCCAGAGCACTGGTGCCCGGCCCCACGAAGAGCGTGGTGTCGACGAACAGGAGCGCTACGACGGTGCCGGTGACCAGCGCGATGATGCCGGCGGGGCGGTAGCCGCGTCGGTACCAGAACGGGGCGCCCGGCTGCTCCTGGTGCAGTGCGAGGCCGTCGTAGCGGTTGCGTCGCAGGACGATGTCGGTGGCGTAGATGGCCAGCAGCGGGCCCAGGAAGGTGACGGTCAGGGCCAGGATGTTGTTGAGGGACGTCAGGAAACTCGGGGAGAGCAGAGCGTAGGCACACAAGGCGCCGCCGAGGACCGCGTCGATGAGCACGGAGCGGGAGCGGCTCATGCGTACGCCGATGGCCTGCAGGGACAGCCCCGAGGAGTAGGTGGTCATGACGTTGTTGGCGACCGAGCTGACGACGATGACCGCGAGGAAGATGGCGTAGAACCAGCCGGGGACGATGGCGCGCATCGCGTTCTGTGGGTCGCTCATGTCGACCGCGGTCCCGGCGAGGATGCCGATGCCGCCCATCACCACGGAGGGCAGGAAGCCGCCGGCGGCCGTGCTGAGGGCCACCTTCCATTTGCTGACGTCGCGGGGCAGGTAACGGGCGTAGTCGGCGCCGTTCGACCAGGACAGCGGTGCGGAGGCGATGAGGGCGAAGCCGATCAGAGCGGCTGCGAACAGGTCGTGGCCGTGCAGTGCGGTGAAGTGGGCCGGGTGGAGGCTTGCGTGCTGCGTCACGAAGCCCCCCAGGAGCAGTCCGCAGGCGCCGAGGAGCACGCAGAACAGCACGCTGAAGCGGACGATCGTGGCGTGCCCGTACAGGCTGAGGGCGAACGCCGCGACGCCGATCATCACGGTGAGCGCGACCTTGATCCACACGGCGGGATGGAGACCGACCGAGTCGAGGAGCGAGAAGCTGGCCAGGGCGCCGAGGGCGAGGTTGATGCCCTCGTAGGTGACGGCGACCAGCCACTGGAGGGCGGCGCCGAAGATCCGGTTGCCCCGGATCCCGAACACGGCACGGGTGACGACTTGACTCGGTGCGCCCGAGGCGGGACCGCTGACGGCGAGGAACCCGACCAGTCCCCAGAACAGGCTGCCGAGGAACAGCACGGCGAACGCCTGGGCGACGCTCAGGCCCAGGACCGACAGCGAGCCGCCGAGCAGGATGTAGAGGTAGCCGACGTTGGACGACAGCCACACCGGGAACAGCTCGAAGGGGCGCCCGTGGCGCTCATCCTCGGGGACGTGGTCGATGCCGCGGGTCTCGACCTTGCCAAATGCGTCCTGGGGGGCCGATCCATCGACCTGGGCGGATGGCGTGGGTGGTACTTCTGTCCGTGTGTCTCCTGAAGCGGGCATCACGACACCTCCATGTTGAACAGATGCTCAACTGCGTATTGAGCAGGTATTCAACAGGGGGGTGTGAGGGGCGTCAAGACTCACGTCTGCCTGTGTTGGCGGTGGCCGCCGCGTGGTCACGCCTCGACCCGGGCGTTCTGCGTTGAGCGAGCGGTCAATAGACTGTCCGGCATGCCGAAGAAGGTCAGCCGCCGATCCCCCGAGGAGCGCCGCCAAGAGATCATCGAGGCAGCCCTGTCACTGGCCGACACCGTAGGTCTCGACCGGATCACGTCCCGGGACGTGGCCCAAGTACTGGGCGTGACCTCCGGGTTGATCCATCACTACTTCCCCACGGTCGACGACCTGGTCGTCGCCGCCTTCGCCCAGACCACTGCCGCGCACAACGACCGCGACCGCCAAGCCCTGCATGAACTGCCTCCCGCCGAGGCGCTCGCCGCGCTCGTGGGCAGGATGCTGGGCCTGGGGACGGAGCAGGCCCGCATCTGGATGAGCGCCTGGGTCGCCGCCCCGCGCCGACCGGAACTCGCGGCCGAAGTGGACCGGCGCATGCTCGACGGACTCGACGTCCTGACGGAGATCCTCCGGCTCGGCCGGGCAGCGGGCGCCTTCCAGATGGCCGACCCGAAGGCCAGTGCCCTGCGCATCCTCGTCCTCGTCGACGGGGTCCTGGTCCAGACATCCATGCGGGGCGACGCCCCGTACGGCGATGTCCATTCCCTTGTCTGGGACACCGTGGAACGCGAGGTCGGCATGCCCAACGGAAGCCTGCGATCCGCGCCTGCATGACCCGGCAACACCGCCTCGCCCAGCCCCCGCAAGCCGAAGTACAAGGTCACCTTGCAGGATCCGCAGTACGGCGGCGTCTACAGCATCTACGGCACCGCTGCTTACCACCGACAGCTTCACGCGCTTCGCGATCCCCATCATGCTGGGCATCGAGGATGCTCTCGGGGCCGGTCGCATCTCCGTTCTGCTTGCCGACGGGCGCGGTGACGCGATCCGCGAGAGCTACCACCTGCAGACCTTCCTCGAGCGCGGGGTGGACGCGATCATCGTGACGGGCCGTCGCGCGGAGCCTCGGCCGCCGATCGACATCGCGGCCAAGGTTCCGGTCTGTTACGTGCTTGCCCGGTCCCAGAGCCCAGAGGACCTCTCGATCGTCATCAACGACGATCACGGCGCCAGGCTGGCGACCTCGCACCTGCTTGCGCTCGGGCATCGCCGGATCGCTTACATCGCGGGGCCGCAGAAGCATCTGTCCGCGCGGCTGCGCTACGCCGGCATGCGGGACGAGCTTCACGCGGCCGGGCTCGAACCCGTCACGCACTCGGCCATGTGGGGCGAGTGGAACGAGGCCTGGGGTCGTCAGGCCGCCAGCATCCTCGCCAACTCCGGAAAGCCCTTCGACGGGGTTTTTTGCGGCAGCGACCAGGTCGCCCGCGGTGTCGTCGAGCAGCTGCAGGCGCTCGGAATCAAGGTGTCGGAGGAGGCATCCGTCGTCGGCTTCGACAATTGGGACGTCATGGCACTGGCGTCTCGGCCCCAGCTCACCACGATCGATCCGCAGCTGGGTGAGCTGGGACGGGTAGCGGCGGAGTCGATGCTCGCCATGCTGAACGGCGAGCCGCGGCGCGGCGTCATTGCCAACGACTGCGAGCTGGTGGTGCGGGAATCCACGGCAGTGCTACCAAGTTGACCCTGCCGGGGCCTGGCGGCGCATTCCCTTTTTTGTAGGCGCTGGGACGGGAGGTACCCATTTCGGCGGCGACGTGCGCGATCGGGCGGCCGGAACAGACGCGTTCGACCAGGATCCGCCTGCCGTGCAGGGTCGCGGCAACAGGTTTCACGGTGCAACGACGTCGGGCCGGAAACGCCCCGGGTGCGCGGCATATAGATAGGTCATGGCGGTGCGCGGGTGGATCCCGAACAGCCGCACCAAGTGCAGCGGATCGCTGGTATGCCGGGCCTCGTCGAGGATCCGGTCGCGGCGCAGTCGACCGATTTGGTGCCCCAGTCGCCGCAGCGGTTTGCCGATGCCCTCCGTGGACACCGGTGGTTGGGCCGGGTCGAAGGCGGTGTGGGCCGTGACGAGCAAATGCGGATTCGTGCCGACTGGCCAGCGGCGGTTCCGCTCTGCCAGCCACGACGTGACCAGGCGGCCGGTGAGTTCGTCGAGGAAGAGGGTGTGCGGGAGCACGCCTTGGCGGCGCACGAGGAGCGTGCCGGCGGCGCGGTCGAGGTCGTCGAGGAGCAGGCCGCGCTGATCGTGAACGCTCAGGGCGTGGACGGCGGCGAGCACGAAAGTGAGCTGCGTACGCACGGCGGGAATCAGGCGCAGCGCGCCGCGGAGTTTGTCCTCGTCTAGTGGTCTGGGCAGGCTGTGCACGGCTGGTGCCGGAGCGTGTTGGGCCGGGTCGTGGAAGATGAGGCCTTCGCGCTTGAGTGCACGGAACAAGGAACGCAGCGCAACGGCGCGGGACTGGGCCGGTCGGCCGGTGAGTTCCGTGATGGCGCGAGCGATGTGGGCATGGGTGACGGTGCGGAGGTCCTCGATGCCGCTTGAGTACCAGGCTTTGAGGACCGTTACGGCCCGTCGTACGTAGCCGCACACGGTGACCGGCGACAGGGGGTGACTGCGGCGTGCGGCGGTTCCGGTCAGTACGTCGATCCATCGGTGCACGGGCGTACGGAACGGGTCGGGCGCGGTGTCGGCCAGGCGGCGGGCGCGGGCGAGATGGGCATTGCCGTGCCGGTCGGGTGTGAGGTGTCCGATCAGGCGGAGGTATCCGAGAAGCCGGGCACCGGAGTAGTGGTCCTGCCGGGCGAGGAGGCGCACGTCCTCCTCGAGCAGTGGTGCCTCGGCGCCGAGATGGGCCAGCAGGACGCGCAGAGTGCGCCGGGCGGGCTCGATCGTGCTCGACGCCCATCGGCGGGCGCGGGCGTGGGCCGTGAAGTCGTCGAGCAGCTGCTCGGCGGCGAAGGTCAGGGCGGGCAGGCGCCGTTGGTCCAGGCGGGACCAGTCGCGGGCCAGGTGGAACAGCTCCAGCTGCCCGGGGACCGGACCGGGAGCGCAGGTGGAGCGGGCGCGGCGGGAGGCGCGGACCGCCTGGTTCCTCTTGCGCTGCAGGCGACGCGGCCCGTAGAGGTCTCCGACCCGCGAGGTGCGTTGCCGCGGGGCCAGGGGGCCGCCGAGCCACAGCTGGTCGCCGCCGTGAAGTCCTACGGCGTCCAGGTCGTACGCGGTCTCGGCGAGGACCAGCACGCAGCGTCGACAGTAGCCGTCGTGCAGTGCCACCCAGCGGCCGCACCGGTGACAGGTTCCACTCGGATGGCCATGAGCCCAGTTCAGGCACCCAGCGCACCGTTGGGCTCGCTCGTTCGTCCAGGCCAGGCAGTCGCGGCAACTCCCCTGCCTGGGCCCGTACCAGGTCGGGACGATGCGGGCTCGAGGGCGGGCGAGCAGACCGGCACGGTCGAAGGCCTCCTTCAAGGTCGGCGCCATCTGCGGCAGGTCCGCGAGCGCCTCGGGCCGCACCCGCTGCTCATCCGGTGGCCGGGAGGCAGGGGCAAGGCGTGCGCCGTTTCTGGTGTGGAACATCCAGGTCTCGCCGACGCGGCGCTCGCGGGCCATCTCCCGCAGCACTGCGTCCACTTCGCAGAGCCCCGCCAAGGGCCGGTCGCGGATCCGCGAGGCGTGGGCGCGGGTGAAGGTGCGCGGCCAGGGCGGGAACAGACCCAGCTGGCCGGGGACTTCCTCGACACACACGGCGGGGTCATCGGCCGGCGCGGGCGCCGCGGCCGCGCGCAGGGCCCAGGCGGGCGGCTGCTGGCGCACCAGCGGGGTGTCGGTCTGGCGCAGGGGGTCGGCCCGTGGCAGGCGCACCGGGTGAAGGCGCAGCGCGAGTTGCTGAGGACGTCCCGGTGGCAGGCTCTGGCGCGCGAGCTCGGCGGTGAGCCAGGCATCGTCGCCGCCCAGGCGAATCAGAAGGCGACAGCAACGGCATGTGCCGTCGCTGGACACGATCGCCGGCCACCCGCACCGGCGGCACGACGCCTCCCGGTACCGCTCGCCGTGCGTGCCGCCCTTGCGGTAGCGGCGGCGCGCGGTCGCGCACTCCGGGCACAGGCCGCTCAACTCCACAACGCCCCACGTACAGCACAGCTCACAGCTCCCCGCCATGGGCCGCCGAGTCGCGCTCACGGGTCAGTTCGGAGGCAGGCGACGCACGCCGGCCTCACCGGTCTGCTTGGGCACGGGACGCTGCCCGCTGCCCGCACGGGGCTGCTCTCCCACCGCCTGCGGCCTCTCGCCCAGATCGCCGCCGGCCGCCAAGGGCTCAGCTTCCATCAGGTCGGCGACCGTGCACTGCAGCGCCGCACAGATCATGTCAAGGTCGTCGAGCCGCAGGGTGAGCGGCTTGGCCGACCACAGCGCGCACACCTTGCTCAGCGACGGAGTGAAGCCCACCTCCTCGAAGGCCGTCTTCAAGTCACTGGGCCGCCAGATGTCGCGCTTGGCCGCCACCCAGCGCAGATTCCACTTCACGTCAGGTCTCCTCTGTCAGTCGGCGAACCGCGCGCCGGGACGATTCCAAGCAGGTCCGCTCCGGATCCGCCTTCGCGGAGGCCAGATAGCCGATCGTCGTGGTCGGCCACTGGTGCCCGAGCAGCACCTGAACATCCCAAAGAGGCATCCCCGCCTCATAGTTGTGCGTCGCGCACGCGTGGCGCAGCAGATGCGGGAACAGCACCGTCACCGTTCCGGTCAGATGCGCCTGCGACGCCGCGCGCAGCGCCCGCCGGAAGGTGTCGGGGTGCATCTCCGGCGCCACCGCGGGCACCGCCCCCAGCGCGGCCGGCAACCGCTCAGAGGGAAACAACGGAGCGTACGGGTCCAGTGGGTCATCGCAGAACAGGCCGCGCACCTCTTCGACGTACCACCACAGCAGTTCCCGGCCCTCGGCGAACATGAACGCCTCGCGCTCCCTCGGGCCTGACCCTCTCGCGCCCTTGCCCCGTACCAAGAACCGGCCCCACTGGCCGTTGTCCCAGTGCAGATCGCCCATCCGCACCCGGCACAGCTCGCACGCCCGCACCCCGGAGATGTAGGTGATCTTGGCCATCACGTAGTTCCGCACGGCCACCGGGTACTTGCGCGCCGCGGCGAGACTGTGCCGCCAGGCGGCGAAGAACGCCTCCATCTGCTGCCGCGACGGCGGGATGCGCAGCCCGAAGTCACCGCGGTGCCGGGGCCGGTTGAAGGCATCGACCGGCGACTCCACGATCGCCGCGAACCGGCGGCGGATCTCTCCGGCATAGCGCTGCTCGAGGAACGCGAAGTAGTGGTCGATGTTCGTGATCTTCTTGCGGACGGTCTGACGACCGCGTTTGCCCGGACCGGCGAAGTACTGGTCGAGCATGCGTGACGTCAGTTCCCAGGGGAGAACGTCGTAGAAGGTGCAGATCTCGATCACGGGCTGCACCAGCTGGTTCAGCGTGGTCGCCGCCAGTCCCGCCACGTCCCGGGCCCAGCAGTACTCCGCCAGCGAGTCCTGATACAGGTCGCGCTCGGCCTCCCGCGACGACGACGGCACGCTCGGCCGCTGCAGGGTGAGCACGTCCGCGAGCCCCTCGTCCGGGCCCTCGGGAAGGTCTGGCGTATCGCCACCGGAGAGGAGCGTGAAGCGACGGGTTTCGGAATCCCCCACGGACTCGCAATTTAGGGAACTGACTCCTGAAATCTGCGAGTTACTGGCACATCTTCACTCATTCGAGTGGGGCGCGGTCCTACCCCCTTGTGCAGCACGAACTGTCCGAACGCTCCCGATGGGACTTGCGAGGAACCCGTCGCCACTCCAGTTCGCTCATCTCCGCCATGGCGGCAGCCGCCACCCCGTTCGGTCACATCACCGTCATCGCCGATGACGACGCGTCAGTGGCCGCGTTCCTGCGGCTGCGGCCTCTCGCCGCGCTTCCCGGCATCGGACCCGCGACCGCCAAAACCCTGAACCGGTATGGGATCAGCACCATCGGGCAGCTTGCCGACACTCCCGCTGGCCCCCTCATCCGGCTGCTCGGTGCGCACGCCGCCCGCGAGCTGCACGCCCGCGCCCACGGCTTGGACGACAGGCCGGTCCGACGCACGGCCCTGGTCCGGTCCACCAGTACCAGTCACACCTTCGAGGCTGACGAGCTAGATCCGGTCGCCCACCGCCGGGAGCTGCTCGCCCTGGCTGACGAGCTCGGCGCCCGCCTGCGCACAACAGGCGAGGTCTGCCGGGGACTGACACTCACCGTGCGCTACGCCGACCGCACCCACACCACCCGCAGCCGCACCCTGCCCGAACCCACCCACCACACCCCAGCCCTCTCCACCCTCGCCTACGACCTCTACACGAGACTCGGACTCGAGCGGGCACGCGTCCGCCAACTCTCCCTGCGCGCCGACCAGCTCGGCCTTGCAGACGGTGTGCACCACCAACTCCTGTTCGACGACCACGATGACAAGGCCCGCAAGCTGGAGGCAGCCTCCGATGCAGCCCGCGCCCGGTTCGGCCCACACGTCATCCAGCCCGCCGCCACCGCACCGAACGTTCAGGGCGTCACCAGCCGACAGTCAGGCGGGTTTCGGGCCGGGTGACGTGGACACCGGCGGCGAGCCGGGCGTCGGGGGTGGTTGCGGGGTAAGCGGTGACGACGGGCTGCTCGGGCCTCTCCTGGCTCCAGCGGCGAAGGAGGTCGTTGACCTGGCCGAGGAGTTTGCTGCTGTCCGGGCCGTGCGCGATGAGGCCGAGCTCGTTGGCGTTCTCGCCAGCCGGGCGGGCGGTCACGTAGGCGAGGGTTCCGCCGTTGTACAGGCCCGCCCCGGCCCACCGCAGGGCGGGGTCGGCCAGGCCGAGGGTGCGGGCGGAGGAGCCGGTGGACAGCCGGCCGAAGCTAAGGCCGCTGTTCATGGTGGCGAGCCAGAGGTCGAGGTGGGCGGCGGGTTCGTTGTGACGGACCTGGATGCCGGTCCACTGCTCATGGGCGGGGTGAGTGAGGGCCTGGGCGAGGGCGGGCTCGTCGGGAAAGTCGTCGGCATCGAGCTTGAGGATGACGTCGTCGGCGAGGCGGACGTGGCGTTCGCCCATTTCGGCGGCGCCACGCATCGGCACGAATCCGCACACGACAGCGTTGGTGCTGACCATCAGCCCGTCGTCGGTGTGGTCGAAGGCGAGCGAGCGGGTCAGGCCGCTGCCGTGGAGGCGCAGGGGTACGACGATGCGTCCGCCGGGGGCGAGCTGGGTCCACCAGGCGGTGGAGATGTCCCAGGCGCCCGCGGTGACGATGATCCTGTCGAATGCGGTGCCGTTCGGGTCGCCGAGGGCACCGTCGCCGCAGACCACCTCGACCTGGTCGTATCCGGCGGCGGCCAGGCCGGTGCGGGCGCGCTGGGCGAGGTCCTCGTCGAGTTCGATGGTGACCACCGAACCGCTCGGCCCGGCCAGTTCGGCGATCAGGGCTGCGTTGATGCCGGTGGCCGCGCCGATCTCCAGGACGCGGTGGCCGGGGCGGACGTCGAGCTGCTCGAGCATCTTGGCCACGATGTTGGGACTTGACGCGGAGGAGACGGCGGTGCCGTCCTCGGCGCGCTTGGTGACTACCGGCTTGGGCGCGTACGCCGTCTCCAGGTCCACATCGGGCAGGAAGACGTGCCGGGGCACGGTGCGGAAGGCGTCCTTGACCCGGCTGGTGCGGAAGCTGCCGAGGCTGTCGATCTTGGCGATGAGGACCTCGCGCAGTTCCTGCGCATCGCGGGCCGGGGCGTCGGTGGAGTGCATGGTCACTGTCACGACAGTAGTGGGGTCCCGGAGTCAGTTCGGCTGCTTCGCGGGGCCTGGTCGGGTATGAGCTCCCGGTGGAAGATCACGCGGCTGCCAGAGGTCGCCAGGACGTTCTGATGGGCCGCAGAGATGCCGAGCCGGTTGAAGGCGAACAGCAGATGGTCAGTGAGGACAGCCCGCAGTCCCCAGGTGAGCTGTCCGTGGCAGGCAAGGTCAGCGAGGGTGCGTCCGGTGTCCTCGAAGACGGCCGGCCAGTGAGGGGCCAGTGGGAGGGGGCGCTGGAGGACGTCGTCCTGGCGATCTCGAGTTCGACTGGGGGCCTCGCCACCGCCTCAGCGGCTGAACTGATCACGCAGACCGGGCTCGTGGGATGCCTCCCACGAGCCCTGTCACGTCCTGCAGCGCAGGCAGCGCCGGAATGTCCCGGGTGCCCTTGACGCCTCAGTGGAGTACGGCGAGAGCGCGCCTGCGTCCTGCTGCTGCCAGCGGTGAACCCTGGCGTTGGCCGACCCGGTGGGGTGGAACAGACAGCTAAGACGGTGTCCTACGTGGTGAGGCTGGGTAGTGCTCCTCAACATGGGTCAGGGGACGTGGAGTTGGATTGTTCCGGACGGGTTGTGGGAGATCGCCAGGCCGTTGATTCCGGCGGATCGGGTGCGGCCGCAGGGTGGCGGAAGGCAGAACACGCCTGATGAGACGCTGTTCGCCGCGATCATCTACGTACTGGTCAGCGGTTGCGCCTGGCGGGCGTTGCCGCCCTGTTTTGGGGTGTCGAAGTCGACGGTGCACCGGCGGTTCATGATCTGGTCGAGAGCCGGTGTGTGGGGTCGGCTGCACGAGGCAGTTGTGCATCGGCTGGACGATGCCGGCCTCGTCGATGTCTCCCGTGTCGTGCTGGACTCCGCGCACGTGCGGGTAAAAGAGGGGGCGAACACGCAGGTCCGAGCCCCGTGGACCGGGGCAAGCCGGGTTCCAAGATGCACATCCTGTCGGACGCGAACGGACTGCCCCTCATCGTCGGTCTCTCCGCCGCCAACGTCCACGACAGCCTCGCGTTGAAACCCATGGTCGAGGGTCACCAAACGAGACATGACCCCTACCGCGGACGCTACTTCAAGCCACAACGCCTTCACGCCGACAAGGCCTACGACATCCCGCACCTGCGGCGATGGCTCTGGGGCAAGCACATCGGGGTCCGCATTGCCCGCAAGGGTGTCGAGTCCAGCGAACGATTAGGGCGCCGCAGGTGGGTGATCGAGCGGACGATGTCGTGGCTGACGGGCTACCGCAGACTCAGCCCTCGTTACGAGCGCCAACCGGCCAACCACCTGGCCTTTCTCGGCCTCGCCGCAGCCCTCTGCTGCTACAAACGGCTCCTCAAACTCACCATGTAGGACACCGTCTTACTCGCAATCGCCGCACTACTGTCGCCCTCCTGGCTTGGTGCGGATGAGGGGGAGGGGCGATCTGCTCCACTCCGGCCGGCCGTGATACCCGCGCTCACCTGCGGCGGCACATCAAGGCGACCATTGGTCAGTCTAGTGACCAGCGCGAACACCGCGGCAGACAAGCTCGGTTGGGGGGCTGGTCCCCGGCCCTCGACCAGATCCAGTGCCGCCGATCGGTGCGTGAGCAAGTGGAAGCAGTTCCGCGCGGTTGCCGGCAGGTACGACAAACGCGACTACATCTTCCACGGCACCCTGACCGTCGCAACGATCGTCATCTGGCTCCGTGACACCGTCCGGGAGCCATCAGAAACGGCCTAGGCGTCACGCCGCAGTGCCTCGAGGTTCTGCGTGAGCCGGGCGCGCGTCTGTTGCGTGCCGTGGTAGTCCTTGCCGGCCGTGCGCTCATAGATGTGGAGCAGGTCGGCGTTGAGGGTGCGGGCCGCCTCGTAGTCGCCGAGGGCGTGAAGCGTGTGGGCGACGTCGGCCGCCGCGTCGAGCGTGTCCAGGGAGGACGCGCCCGACCTCTGGAGGTGCCAGCGGTGTACGGCCCGGTACATGAAGAGTGCGCTGCTGTGCTCGCCCAGGCCGAAGAGGCTGGATGCGGTGACGTTCATGGCGCGGTTGGTTGTCCAGTTGTCCGAGCCGAGGTGGCGCTCGCACCGCTGCAAGGTCTCGGAGTTCAGCCGGAGGGCCTCTCGGTAGTCGCCGAGAGTGTTGAGGCAGACGCCCAAGTTGCAGAGCGAGTGGAGGGTGTCCGGGTGATCGGCGCCGAGGCTCTGTGACCGCAGCCGGACGATGCGCTCCAGCACGGGCCGGGACTGCTCAGCGCCCTCCCCGTCGTGCCGGCAGGCGGCGAGCCGTTCCAGCGCCACGATCGTGTCCGGGTGCGTCTCCCCGAGGTGCTCCTCCCAGTCGCGTTGCACCAGCTCTGCCAAGGGGATACCGGCTGCCGCCCGGCGGGAGTCGTAGAGATAGTGGAGCACGCCGATGAGCAAGGCACGGAAGCGTGCCGCCTCGCCGCTCGGGTCGCCAGCCTCGCGCGCGTAGCCGAGGAGGGACTGTACGGTCGGCGTGAGCACCCGGTAGGCGTCCCAGTGATGCGGATCATGCGGGTCGGGGACCGGCATCGCCGTGAGCCGGTCCCGGGCCGCCCGGCACACCGCCGCGAGCCCGGCGGCATCCGTGACGGGGGTGTCGCGGAACAGGGCCACGACGTCCGCGTGTGCCTGAGCCACTGCGGCGTCGACGGACTGTGTCATGGCTGCCGCCTTCCTTCGATGAGCCGCTCCAGCCGGACCCCGTCCACGACGTCCGGTGCGCTGCCCTCCGGTGAGGTGCAGGCGAGACCGCGGGCGGCGGCCGAGCACAGGGCGGCGGCCGCGTCGGCGCCGAGGGCGTCGGTCAGCAGCTCCGCGGCGTGTTCCAGTAGACCCGCGGCGAAGCCCCAGTTCGTTGAGGCGATCTCGTAGAACCTGTGCAGCGCGACGGCCGGCGCGCGCTCCAGCAGCACGGGAAACAGGCGGGCGGTGACGACGCCGGGGATCCAGCTCTCGCTTGGAGAGCCAAGGACGCAGCGGTCGGTGGCGTGCAGCAGCTGTACGGGATCCACCAGTTCGCCGAGGCTGGGAGAGGACGCCAGGGCGCTCAGCGCCTCCACGCCGGTCGCGGAGCCGTCGCCGGCGCACGCCGCGGTCTCGGCGGCGAGCTCCTTGATCCCATGCCGCTGGTCCGGCCGGATCTCCGCGGCGTAGGCGAGCAGTTCGGCCGCCGCCGCGAGCTGGGTCTTGTCCAGCAGTTCCCGCAGCCGTCGTACGAACGCCTGGCTGAGGGGGGCTCCGGGGGCGGGGGTGACGAGGTCGACGACCGCGCCGTAGACCGGGTCGTCGATGTGCGTGTCCGCCACGCGGGATACGTGACCGGGGACGGAGCGGGCCAGCCGGTACTCGTGGTAGGCGGCCGCGGCCGCCGCGCTCTGGGCCAGGATGTCGGTCAAGTCCGGGGCCTGCACCGGCTGGAAGGCGCGGATGAACTTCTCTCTGTCCGCCGGGTCGAGGCGTCGCCTGGCGCCGACCGGCGTGAGGTTCCGACGGTGCTTCTCCTCGCACCGGTCGATGGCGGGCTGCCCGTCGATCAGCAGGGTGGCGTGGAGGGAGGACACCCACGCCGCCAGGGTGTGCTGATGAGCGAGGGCCAGATAGGGCAGCCCCGCTATCGCCGTCATGTCCTTCTCCCGGCAGCCCAGCGCGCGCACCGCCAGCTCGAAACGGACCCGGTGGTCGGGGCGCGTGTACACCCACGCCCCCCACTCCTCGTCGCCGGCACCGTTGACGGTCCACCGGTAGCGCGGCAGCTCGCCGAGGGCCCGGTCGATGTCCTGGGAGAACGCGTCCGCCTCGGGGCCGTGGTGCGACACGCGGTCGGGGCCGTGGGCGATCCGGTGGAGGATCCCGTACCCGATCGCTCGTTCCCCGGGATCGTCGAGGGCCCCGACGAGCGTGCCCGCGCGGGCGAGGTCCTGTGGGGCGACGCACTCCGCGAAGCGCCGTACCACGCGGTCCAGGTGGCTGGTCGATTCGACGTCGACGGCGCGCACGATGTCCGCGGGCGTGCGGAAGAAGCGCTTGCGGACGCGCCCGGCCCAGTACTCGCTCAGGTTGAACCGGAGCTGGGCTCCCCCCAGGTTCAGCGCCTGCGAGGCGGCCCCGGGGGCATCGGCTGCGGTCGCGGATGCCCCGGCCGGCACCCGTGCGTACGTGGCGTAGCCGACCCTGCCCCCGCCGAGCGCGTCCGGGTTCTCCGCCTCCCTGAGCACGGCATCGAGGAGCGCGACCGCCTTGGCCATCTCCCCCGCTCGGCATGGATATGGCCGATCCCGGCGAGCACCGAGAGCCGGTCGAGCCCGAAGATCTCGCGCTTCGGGTCCTCGGTGGCGGCTATGGCCTTGTCCCGCCACGACCAGTCCGTGACGATCCACGCCGTCTCCCGCACGCTCCAGGCCATCTGCGCCGCCCGCCCGAGGTCGTGGGCCGCCATGCGGCGGACGGCCTCGGTCAGTTCGGCGTCCCAGCGGAGGCTGTGGATCGCGTCCACGGGCCTGCCCCGCTCGACGACCCGGGTGTGGATGAGACCCGCGGTGTTCATCACCTCGTCCGGATCCACTCGGCCGAGGGCCTCCTTGGCGTCGAAGTCCGCCCATTGCTGGTGGGGCATCCCCGCCAGATACCGGTCGACGCAGTCGCGGGCGCGCTCCGGCTCCCCCCAACGGGTCCAGAGGCGGGCGGCGTCGAGGAGGGGGAGGGCGTCCCCCTGCTCGAACCCGGTGTCGAGGCGCGCCAGCAGGCACCGCGCCGTGGTGCGGTCCACGTCCGCCAGCACGCGGGCCGCCGCGGGCAGTTGCCCGGGAAGCTCCTTGTGCTCACCCGCCGCGAAGACCTCCGCGCGGACCTCGGCGAGCAGCCGCCGCGCGGCCTCCGGCCGGTGTTCGCTCCATGCGGCAGCCAGCCGCGCCAGCGCCGTCAGCCGCACCGGCGGCCGGGCGTCCCGCAGCCCGCGCTCGGCGTCGCGCAGCAGCTCCGGCGCCGCTGCGCCGGCGCCAGCCCGCTCCGCGAGGTCCAGGTGGTCCGCCCAGTGCTCGCCGCTGATCCGGTCAACGAGGGCACGGGCCGCGGCCACGTCCGGTGTCGCGGCCGCGGCCGCGCGGAACACCTCATCCGGCTCCGTATCGGTGCGGAACTGCTGCCGCACGGTGTCCTGCGCGTACTGCCACAGGCGCAGCGCCCGCTCGAGGTCGTGCGGCGCCAGAAGCTTCGCGGCCCGCAGCGTCGCGCTGTGCGCGTCGTACTCGATGTCCCGGTCGGTGCCGCTTCTCGGCATGGTCAGCGCGCATTCGACCAGAAGATGCAGCAGTTCCGCGGTGGACGGCTCGCCGGGGCCGGGCCGTGCGTACCGCAGGATCTCCTCCACGGCCGTGATCCGCTGCTGCGACGGCGTGATCGCCGCGACCCGCTCCAGGGCCTCCCTGAGCCGGCCGGTACGGGCCAGCAGCCCGATCACCCGGGGCGGCAGCGCGTCACTGGACCGCGTGGCCCGCCGGCGGACGACGCCCAGGTAGGTCAGCGTGGATAACCCGGCCACGGAGCCGCGGTCCGCCAGCTGATGGGCGATGCGGTCGACCATGTCCTGGAAGCGGCCGTCGGACCCGAACTCGATCCTGGCGGCCCGTCGCAGTCCGGGGCAGACCACTTGGGCGGCGTCGTCGGACAGCGGTGGCCCGGACTTCAGGAGGTGCGCCACGAGGTGGGCCAGGCCGTAGCGGTCCATCGCCGGCCAGTCCACGTCCGCCCAGGTGGGCGCGGAATCCCGGTAGTGCTGTGTGATTCGCCGGTGCCAGGCGGCGGCGTCGACCCAGCACTCCGGGTGCTTCTCGCGGGTCTCGGGTGCGGTGAGGAATTCACCGATCGAGGTGTGGAAGAAGCCGATGCGGTGCTCGCGCCGGTCCAGCAGCCAGCGCAGGCTGCCCAGCACCTGCCGTACGAGCGCCTCGCGGAGAGGCGTCCCGGACAGGGCCGCGAGCTGCTCCTCCGTCAAGGTTTCCCTCGCCACGGTGAGCACGCCGATGAGCGGCAGCGCCACCGTGTCCCAGTCGTCCGGCGCCCCGGCCCTGCTGCCTGGCCACGAGGCGATGTCCTCGCGGACGAGTTCCAGGAAGAAGCCGTACAGGCCGACCAGGTTCCCGGGTATGTCGCTGAAGGTGAGCAGACGGTCGGCCAGCTCGTCGCTCCCTTCCGCGGCGGCCGCGTTCAGCGCGCGGGCGTACGTTGCCAGATAGAGGAAGTTCCCGGCCGCCCTGCGGACGGCGTGATGCTTGGTGTGGCCCACGAGCCGGCCCCGGGCCCGTTCCATGGCGACGACTGCGGGGTTCTCCAGGACGCGGTCCGCGTACTGGCGCAGATCGTCCCCCACCTGAGCGGATCCGGGGTCGATGACCACCTCGGTGAGGCGCTCCTCCCGGGCCGACCTGAGCAGCCGCAGTCCCGAATGCGGCCGGGACATCAAGACGATCCGGATATTCTCCGGCAGTTCGGGAGAGCGGGCCAGCCAGCGCAGCAGTCCGTCCCTGGGTGCCGCCAGGTCTTCGTCGGCGATCTCGTCCAGGGCGTCGAGCAGGATGACGATCCTGGCCTCGGGGGCCTGCTCGGCCAGCACCTGCGCGGGACCGATCAGCGCGAGGTGGGCGAGATTGTCCGGATCGAGGAGGCGGGGCTCCAACTGCGCCGTCCCGATCTCGATGCCGCTGACGGACCCGCCCACATCGCCGATCCGCTGCTGCACTTCCAGCGTCGCGGTGAGCTGGAACGGCGACACCTGCAAGTCGTCGATCTTGATGCCGACGACGCGCCCCTCGACCTTGACGGACTCGATGTGCTGCTCGATCACCACCGAGAGCCGATCCAGCGCGAAGATCTCCGGGTACACCCGGGCGAGTTGGTGCCCGATGGACAGCAGGAATGCCTGGATGTCCCCGCCGGTGAGCGCGGTGCGGCTGTCCCGCCGGAAGAAATAGCGCAGCCGGTCGGGGCGGGATCGCGCTATTCCGGCGAGCAGGCTGGTCTTGCCCGCGCCGGGCTCGCCGGTCACCAGCACGTACTGGCCGCGCTCCGACGCCAGGGCCCGCTCGATCTCCTCGGCCAGCCACGTGCGCTCGACGTAGTCCGTCCCCGTCCGGTCCCGGACCACGTCCTCGAATGCCTGGCCGGCCCGGCCGTGGTCGGTGGTCACTTCTCGCCTCCGGCGGTACGGATGTCCACCCCGATCACCGTGCCGCTGGGGGCCACCCGGCCGACCCTGGCGGTGCCCTCGAGGCTGCCCACGGCGCGGTCCGTACGCACCGAGACCGCCTCTCCCGCCACCTCGTCGACGCTGATGTCACCCCGGACCACGGCCGTCTCCCCGGCGGTGTCAGCCGTCTCTGCCCGCTTGCGTGGCCGGTCCGGTTCGAGGTCCAACTGCCGGGCATCGGCGTCCGGCAGCCAGATCCAGGCATCCCCTCGGTACTCCTTCTCCTCGACCCATACACGCCGCAACGCCTCCGGGGCGATGGTCGTATGCGCGTCCTGTACGACGTCCCGGAAGACGACCGCCGAGACCGCGACGGCCAGATCCGCGTCCGGCGCCTGGACCAGGGCGGTGCGCAGGGCGGCGCAGTCCAGGATGCGGCCCGTCTCCACCGGGGCCCGGCCGACGAACCCGTTGGCGGCAGGGGAGGCCGGGCCGAAGTGGACGGCGGCGCGGAGCCGGAGCCGGCTCTCCCGCACCCGGTCACGATTGAAGGCGCGCAGCCCCGCGTTCAGGGCGCGCATGAAGGTGTCGACCAGGGCCGGTTCGGAGGCCCCCTTGGGCAGCACGGCGAACACGGAGTCCCCGCCCTCCTGGGTCGCCCATCGTGCGCGCTCCAGCCCGGCGGTGTCGGCCGCCTCCGCTACCAGGCGCGTGATGCCCTCCTGGAGTTGACGCTGGGTCACCGCATCGGCCGCGCCGTACCCTTTCGCGTCGACCGCGAGCAGCAGGCGACGCGCGAACGCGGCCCGGTGATCTGGTGAGTGCGCACGATGTGCCGTCATAACACCTCTCAACTCTCCTGCGTAGCAATGGACTTGCCCCAGAGGGCTGCGTCGTACACGCAGCCCGTGCGGCCGCCGCTGCCACAGTCGTACGCCCTCGTCCCGGCACACACCCTGTAGAAGTAGGGGATCCCGGAAAGCCGTAGAAGGGACTGGTGCCGTCCCGGTCGCCGGCCGCTACTGGACGGGACGCACCGTCGCGGACCGAGGAGACGCCATGACACCTGTCGGGCCGGCAGCCGACCGTAGCCCCGAGCGGGACATGTTCACCGTGCTGCACGCGACCCACCAGCAGGCGGACACCAAAGCCGGCGTGCTGGCGGCGGCGCTGGCCGCGCTGGCCAGCACGGCGGGCGGGTGGAGCCGCCCCGCGGTGCTCCTGTGGGAGCGCGGTGGGGCGGCCGGGCTGCTCGCCGGAGGGCTGCTCGCCGCGTTCGTCTGCGGATTGGCTGGCGGCGCGGTGAGCCTGGCCGCGGCGTTGACCCCGCGCCTGCTGCGGGACCCGGGGGGCAACCGCTACAGCTTCCTCCAGCTGGCCGCCGCTTCCGACGAGCAGCCGGCGGATGCCGCGGATGCCCACGAAGCATCGGCAAGCGGGGAGTTGTCGCGTACGGTGCGGTTCCTCGCCCGGGTTGCCGTGCGCAAGCACCGCTGGCTGCGGGCCGGGGTGGCCTGCACCGCTGTCGTTGGCGTGGCCGCGGGCCTCGGCGCGACGTTGCTGCCGCCCTTGGTCTGACGGCCGTGCCGGCTACGGCTGCCCAGGCGCCAGGTCGGCGAGCAGCCTGAGCTGGGGCACATTCCGGATGGTGGTGGCCCGGTAACCCGTCTCCACCAAGCCCTCCTCGCGCAGGTCGCGCAGCACCTTGTGGATGGTCGTCTCGGCGGCGCCGACCAGGGTGGCCAGCTCCGGCTGCGTCAGCCGGCAGCCGATCACCACGCCGCCGTGTCCGGGCGAGCCGTACGCGGCCGCCAGCTCCACCAGCAGCCGGGCCAGCCGCACTTTCGTCGGGTAGCCATGGAAGTCGAGCCGACGCCGGTTCGCCCAGCGCAGCCGGTCGGCGACGAGGCCGGTCAGGGCAATGGAGATCTGCGGGCGGCGCAATAGCAGTCCGCGCAGTGCGCCACTCGGCAGCACCTGGGCCGTCAGGGGGCCGCAGGCGATGACGGTCGCGGAGCGGGGCGTGCCGGCCAGGGCGGCCATTTCGCCCACTGTGTCCCCGGCGGCCCGGACCGCAAGCAGGGAACTCTCGCCGTTCTCCACCGTCGCCGTGACCTTGGTGAGGCCGGACAGCAGCAGCAGCGCGTGCCGATCCCGCATCCCCTCCCGGAGCAGCACGCCCCCGGCCTCGATGCGCGTCCGGGTGCCCAAGTTCAGCAGCTCTGTCCGTTCCGGCTCCGGCAGCGTCCCCAGCAGGCTGCGCGCCGGCCACCCCTCGGACTCGATCCACTGGCCCATACCTGCCCCCACGGCTCTCAACGAGGTCATGCCCGTGCACGGGACCGATAGCCCCGCGTGGCACAACGTGTTCCTGGCTGCTGACCTTGCCGACTCCAAGGTGATCCGACAGCGGCAGGTCGCCAGCCCGGCGGAGCTTCGTCACGGAATCTACCTCCTTCCCGCCGGGCCGAGCCAAGTCTCATCCACCCGTGCCTGCTCAGGCCAGTGCCAGATTCACTTCCCCTCCTCCTGCAGCTTGAGCAAGTGGTCGAAGTTGCCAGCCCGGCGGACGAGTTCCTCATACGTGCCCGTCTCGCAAACGCGCCCCTGGCTGACGACGATGATCCGGTCGGTGAGGCGGGTGTTGGCCAGACAGTGGGCGATAGACACGGTCGCGCGTCCGACGGCGAGGGCCTTCAGCTGCTGGTAGATCCGGTGCTCGGTGAGGGCAGCGGTCGGCTCGTCCATCACGAGCACGGGAGCCTTCCGATGGAAGGTTCGCGCGACCGCGACGCGCTGCCACTGTCCGCCGGACACACCAGGAGTGGGCCAACGAGGTGTCCAGTCCGTTGGGCGGTCCCCGTTGGGTGCGCGCCAAGAAACTTTACCCAACATCAGCTGCCAGGCACGGAGTTTGACTGTCAGTGGCACGTGATACCCCTGAAGACATAACCCTCAATCTCGCGGGCGGCCTGCGTGTAGCTGCGGCCGGTGCGCTTCATTTCGGCACGGATCGCGTCTTTGCGCTGCTTGTCCTTGGTCATGACGGTCCTTCCACGGCATGCCCACGCCCATGCTGCAGCAGGGTCATCACGATCAGGCAAGGAGCTGCGCGATTCTCAGAACCTTGTCCATGTCCCGAGCGCGTGGGTGCTGTTCGGGCCGGACTGGCAGGCGCTTTCACTGCCGTGGTCGGCACGATAGCGCATCGCCGGGAGGGGGCGTGGTCAGTCTGCGTGGTCGTGCTGTATCCGCTCGCCCGCGTCGATGACTGTCCCGTGTGTCAGGGGTGCGTCTTCTGCTTCAGCCAATAGGCCGGACACGGTGCGCCCGTAGGCGGCGCACACCTTTGCCAGGCACGTCGTCGTTGGGTCGGTCACTGCCCGCTCGATCCGCGACAGCGTCGAGCGGCTCACGCCCGTGCGCCTCTCTAGGTCCTCCAGTGACCAGCCCTGAGCTGTCCGCAGGTCCACGAGTCGGCGCGCCAGGCGGGCTTGCATTCGCTCGATTCTCTCGGACTCCGCCGCGTCAACTCCCATGTCTTGCTTCCCGTTCGGGCTCAGTGCCGGCAGTCTGCTTGGGTCTCCAGGACGAAGGGCCGGTTCCCGCTGAACCTTGGCGACCGGTACGGGTCACCGCCTTCGCCGGCGCACTGACGACGATCTCTAGTGTTCCGAGTCAAGAATTCCGTGTGTATGTGTAGCCTTGTTCTATGGCGCGGATGGGGCGGCCGAAGGCCGAGTTGACTCTGTCGGATGAGGAGCGGGCTGCACTCGAGGGATGGGTGCGGCGTCGTTCCACGCCGCAGGCGTGGGCATTGCGGTGTCGGATCGTCCTGGCTTGTGCCGAAGGCACCTCCAACAAGGATGTGGCTACTCAACTCGGGTCCACACCACAGGCGGTGGGCCGCTGGCGGGCCCGGTTCGTGCAATATCGAATCGCAGGTCTGGGTGACATGCCACGTCCGGGTGGCCCCAGGACGGTGACGGACGACCAGGTCGCCGCGGTCGTCACCAAGACGCTGGAATCCACCCCGAAGAACGCGACGCACTGGTCGACGCGATCGATGGCGAAAGAGATGGGCCTGTCTCAGTCGTCGGTGTCCCGGATCTGGCGGGCGTTCGGCCTGCAGCCACATCGCTCGGAGACCTTCAAACTGTCAACCGATCCGTACTTCGTCGACAAGGTCCACGACGTCGTCGGTCTCTACCTGGACCCGCCCGAACGGGCGTTGGTGTTCTGCGTGGATGAGAAGTCGCAGATCCAGGCCCTGGACCGGTCCCAGCCGGTGCTGCCGATGATGCCCGGTGTTCCCGAGCGGACCACCCACGACTACGTCCGCGCCGGCACCACCACACTGGTCGCGGCTCTGGAGGTCGCCACCGGCAAGGTGATCGGCTCCCTGCACCGCAGGCACCGGGCCGAGGAGTTCAAGAAGTTCCTCGTCAAGCTCGACAAAGAGGTGCCTGGTGACCTGGATGTCCACCTCGTCTGTGACAACTACGCCACCCACAAGACACCCGCCATCAAGAAGTGGTTGCTGGCCCACCCCCGGTTCCACCTGCACTTCACACCAACCGGCTCGTCCTGGCTCAACCTCGTCGAGCGGTGGTTCGCCGAACTGACCAACAAACAGATACGGCGAGGTGTCCACAGATCCGTCCAGGCCCTCGAGAAGGACATCCGCAACTGGATCGCCACCTGGAACACCGACCCGAAGCCCTACGTCTGGACGAAGACCGCAGACGAAATCCTCGAACGCCTCGCCAGCTATCTGAATAGAATTCCTGACTCGGAACACTAGCGCCTGGAGATGTTGTTTCGATCTCGGCCGGCGAGGGACCCGTCCACAGTCGCGATGTGCTGCTCGGGGTCCCACGCGAGGACGACGTGAGAGTGCGTTAGATGGGCTGGGTGGTGATGCGGGCTCCGACCGCGGCCAGCTTGGCGACGGGCTGTTCGTAGCCGCGCTCCAGGTAGCGGGTTCCGGCGATGGTGCTCGTGCCGTCGGCGACGAGTGCGGCGAGGACGTAGCCGAAGCCGGCCCGCAGGTCTGGGATGACGAGGTCGGCGCCGTGCAGGCGTCGGGGGCCGCTGATCTTGGCGGTGTGCTGGAAGTCCCGCCCGTGGAAGCGGCAGGCGACCGCTCCCAGGCACCTGGTGGTGAGCTCCACCGAGGCGCCCATGGCGTTCAACTGCTCGGTGTAGCCGAAGCGGTCTTCGTAGATGGTTTCGTGGACGACGGAGGTGCCGGTGGCCTGGGTGAGCAGGACGGTGAGCGGCTGCTGCCAGTCCGTCATGAATCCGGGGTGGACGCCGGTTTCGACGTCGGTGGCGGTCAGGGGCCGGGCCCTCCAGAATTCCAGGCCGTCCTTGGTTTCGGCGAAGTCGCCGCCGATGTGCCGCAGGGTGTTGAGGTAGGTGACCAGGTGTTCCTGGCGTGCCCCGCGGACCTCGATGCGTCCGTCCGTTGCGATGGCGGCCGCGGCGAAGGAGGCGATCTCGATGCGGTCGGCGATGGTGGTGTGTTCGACGCCGCGTAGTTCGCGGACTCCCTCGACCATGATGGTGCGGTCGGTGTTGATCGTGATGAGGGCGCCCATTTTCTGGAGCATGAGGATCAGGTCCACGATCTCGGGCTCGACGGCCGCGTTGGAGATCACGGTGGTCCCGGAGGCGCGGACTGCCGCCAGGAGGAGGTTCTCGGTGGCGCCGACGGAGGGGAACGGCAGGTCGATGTGGGCGCCGGTGAGCCTGTCGACGTGGACCTTCACCGAGGTGGGGTGTTCCGCGATGTCGGCGCCCATCTGGCGCAGTCCCTCGAGGTGGAAGTCGATGGGGCGTTTGCCGATGGTGCAGCCGCCGGGCAGGGGGACGATCGTTTCGCCGCGACGGTGGAGCAAGGGGCCCATCATGAGGATCGGGATGCGGTTGACGCCGGAGTACATAGCGGACAGCGACGTTTCGCGTACTTCGGGGGTGTGCACGCGGACCGAGTGCTCGCCGAGCCAGGTCACTTGGGTGCCCAGTTCGGCGAGCATGCCGAGGACGAGGTCGACCTCCAGGATGCGGGGGACTCCGTGCAGCACGCACGGCTGGTCGGTCAGCAGGCCGGCCACGATCTGCTTCGTGACGGCGTTCTTCGCGCCCGATGCCGTGACGGAGCCCTCAAGCGGTACGCCACCCGTGATGCGGTAGGTGTGACGGTCGGCTGCCATGGGCTGCTCCAGCGCGCTGGCGATATTCATCTGACGGTATCCCTCACAGTGCTGTTCGGCGCTTATGGCGAAATGCCCGCCGCAAACATCACGCCGGAACCCGCCTCGTGCGATAGGACGATACCGGTGGGACGGTGGTTGCATCGGTCAGGGACAGCCGTTCGGCCTCGCGGTACAACCGGTTCGGGAAGATGACGCCCCCGGTCAGCGCGGCCTGCAGAACGGCGGTGCGGGCGCTCTCCTCCAGGCGCAGCATGAGGTCGGTGGTCTCCTCCAGTTGGCGGCCGACGGTGAATGCTCCGTGCCGGTAGAGGGTGAAGGCGAGCCCGTGGCGCTGCATCTCCTCGGCGCGCGGAGCGATGATTTCCTCCAGCTGGGGCCTGTAGTGCAGCAGGGTGACGGCGGCCACGTCGGGGCGTTGCACCATGCCCTGGGGCAGGTCCAGAGGTACCGGGTCGGCGAGGAAGTCCGCTTTGACGGCGCTGTCGTCGGCTTGGAGGCAGGGGATCTCACCGAAGGCGTCGGCCCGGTTGGTCACCGACGGGATCGGCAGGCCCAGGGAGGCGAAGGCGAGGGCGTAGGGCGCGTGCGTGTGCACGATCGCACCGGCGCGGGGCAGCATCCGGTACAGGTCCAGGTGCATGGGGGTGCCGGAGGCGCCCAGACCACCGGTCTGCTCGACAATCCGGCCGTCCGGGTCCAGCACGATGAAGTCGCGGATCGAGGCGTCCCAGCGGTCGAACGCGAGCCGCGTGCAGGACATGAGGATGTTGCCGTCCGGCAGGCGCACCGATACGGCCCCGCCGGCAGGGTTGAGCACCTCCCACGCCTTGAGGTCTTTCAGGGCAGCCAGGAGGTGCATGCGCTCGGTCTCGTGCTTCACGGGGCGGCTCCTTCGGTTCGAGGGGTGAGGTGGAATCCACCAGTGGGCGGGTGCAGGGTGCTGCCGGGCGGTATCCAGGCCGTGGGCACGGTGATCCCGGCGTGCAGAATCGAGTCGGCGCCCACGACGGTGCCGGGGCTGAGCACGACGTGGACGCCGGCGCGGACGCGGTCACCGACGAGGGCGCCCCACTTCGCCAAGCCGGTACTCATCCGGCCGCCGTCCGGCAGGCCGAATTCCACTGTCCGCGTTGGATGGAGCATGTCGGGGTTGGACAGCAGGCACGAGGCGGTCACCAGGCCGGTCGCGAAGTAGGCGTGCTGTCCGATGACGGAGCAGGAGATCGTCGCCCGGTGGGAGAGCACCGTGCCCGCTCCGATGACGCTGCGGGAGATCTCGCAGCCGTAGCCGATGTGGACACCTCCGGAGATCACGGTGCGGCCCCGCACCGTGGAGTACTCGTGAATCCTGGCTTCTGGACCGATCACCACGTCCGCGGCCACGTTGGCCAAGGGGGAGACGTAGGCGCTGGGGTGGATGCGCGGCTGATCGCCGAGGCTGGCGCACACCAGGTCGTACACCGCACCGGACACATCTCCGATCGCCGCGATCGGCTTGCCGTCGAGGACGTCCGCACCCCAGCCCTTCAAGTGCGGATCGTCCCCCAGGCGCAGCACCTGGCCGAGCAGGGGGCCGTCCTCGTTCATCGTGCCGCCGCCAGGGAACCCGGGAGGGGCTGCTGCCCCATGACCAGGTTCAGGAACTGGGCCGCGCAGCGCCCGGGGGTGTACCAGGCTTCGGCGAGGGCTCGGGCGGCACTTCCCATCGCGGCCAGCTCGTTGCGGTACATCACGGCGTCGGTGAGCGTGGCCACGAGGTCGTGCGGGTCGTGCGGGTCGTAGACCATGCCCGTCAGGCCGTCCACGACGAGCTCCGGGCTTGCCCCTGCGTCGGGAACGATGGACGGGATGCCCGCGCCGGCAGCGTCGATGACACACCGCCCGAATCCCTCCTGCAACGCGGCGGTCGCCAGCGCGTCGTACCCGGCTAAACGGTGTGGCAGGTTGTCGACGTACCCCATGAAGCGCACCGGCGCGCCCAAATCTCCTACCAGGTCTTGGAGTTCCTGGTGCTGGGAACCGGGCTCACCGAAGATGTCCAGCATCACGGCGGTGGACAGGCGTGGATCGGCGACGGCGCGCACCAGGACGTCCAGGCGCTTCCAGGGAACGGTTCGGGCGACCGCCGCAACCAGGAGCTTTCCGGTATTCGGCCGGCTGCGGGCCGGAATCCGAACGGGGACGGTGACGCCGTTAGGGATCGCGCTGACGAACCGCGCGCGTGGAGCGTGCTCGCGCAGGGCGGCGGCGGATGCCTGCGAGATGCCCACCCAGACCGGCACGGCGGACAGCACATCCCAGGCCATCTGTCCAATGCTGCGTTCGACCAGCTCGCCTGTGTGCGGGTCGATCACGCGGAGCGTCTGGTCCTGGCTGACGACGTGGCGCACCACGGGGATGACGCGCGCGTTCGGCGCGATCGTCACGTCGGCGGCGGCGGTGCGGTGGTTGGAGATCACCACGACGGGCTGACCGCCGGGCAGCGACGTCGCGCGGGCGAGGGCCTGCTGGTAGCCGTTCCAGTCGGTGACCTCGTGGACGTGTACGGGACCCGGGTTTTCGGCGGCTCGGCCGCCATGGCGCCACCACACGACCTCTACGTTGGGCACCAGGCGGGCAAGGTGCGTGGCGAGCTCGATGACCGAGTTCTCCGCTCCGCCGCGAGCGGTGGAGAGCCAGGTAATAACGACGTGGGGGACCACAGAGTTCCTCCTGATGGGAGTTGAGCCGCTGGTGGGTGCGGCCTGGCGGTGATCAGCTGTCGGTTCGCATGCTGGGGAAGCGGAGCTACATCAGGACCCGCGCCATCACAGCTCTGCCCTGCCGCATGGTGGCGCGGACGGTTTTGCCGTCGCCGTCGCCATCGCCGTCGCGGTTGACGAACCAGGTGAGCGCAGGGCGCCGGCCTGCCGAACGATCCAAAGGCCCCGCCCCAGTTCGCCACGGGACGCCCAGTGACGCGGAAGCAGACGCCGAGGGGCTGGGCGCTCTTCCCGTCGTCGCGGCCCCGTTGAACGCGTACCCGAATCCACCCGTCAGTTCCGTGCGAGTCTGCGGGGGGACGGTAGGCATCCCGAGGTTGGTCATGGTTCCTCCGTGATCCGTTGAGGCAGTTGTGGAACGGCCCGGCAATGGGGTTCTCGCGCGCCGGGGTTGGGCCCTGCCCGATGGCCGGGGCCGAAGTCATCCGGGCCACCGGGCAGAGATCTATGGGGTGTGCCGCGAGGACGGCACGGCAGGGCCTGCCTCATGGCGGGCTCTCTCCGTCGGGGTCGAAGGCGCCGGGCGTGGCTGCCAGGACGAACTGGACGCTGCCGTCGCAGACGACGAGCGAGTAGGTGATCCCGCGAGCGAGTTGTGCGCGCGCCCGTTGGTGCTCGGCGTGGTCTTGGATCCATGCGCGCACTGGTCGGGCCAGTTGGTCATCGAGCTGGTCGGCAACGTGTCCGGCTCGCCATCCGATCCAGGCCAGGGCCTGCTCAGTTGTCCAGCAGGCCTGTCCGCCCAGCCAGAGCATGCGGCCATCGGAGAGGTGAGCGGCGGCATCGCACCAGAAGGAACCGCGCACCGGCGCTTGGGGAGGTTGCCGGTCATGGATTTTCTGCGGCGGGGTCTGGTCCACGACCATGGTCAGGTCCGCCCGCGGCGCGAGGAGGGCAGGTGCGTGGGGAGCCTGCCGCCGCGTCACAGCGCGCCTGCCGTCTGCTCAGGGAGAGCGACCGCGGCCTCAACTTGGGTCCCGTCGGCGAGCGGTGTGGACTCCCATCGGGTGGCCAGGGCCTCGACGAGGGCCAGGCCTCGTCCGTGCTCCTCCTCGGGGCGCGCTCTTCGTGCGATGGGTGTCCCGGACAGTCCCTGGTCGGTGACGGTCACGATGGCCTCAGTGGCGGTGACGGACACAGTGATCTCGATGGTCCGACTCGCTGTGTGGACCATCGCGTTGGTGACGAGCTCACTGACGATGAGGCGCAGGGCCTCGACGATGTCGTCGTCGATCTGCCACTCCCGCAGAGCATGGACCGTGTGTGCGCGGGCGTGAGCCACGCTGAAACGGGAGCCTCCGGGTAAGGCCAGCCTGCGCTGGAAAGGAGGACAAGGGCCAGCCACAGGGCGGGCAGTGGACAGACCTGGCAGGTTGACCGGCTTGATGTCACGGCGTGGTACTCGCGCGGCGGAGTCGTAGCACGGAGAAGGAGTCGGTTTCATGCGAGGCGCGTCCCTCCCGAGCGTGCCGGGCGCGCGAGGGCGAACCAAGGCGACGCCAGCTTGACCAGTGCGCTGGTGATGGCCTCGCACAAGACGTCGCTGTCGGTGGTGGCCGGCCTCTCGGGGCCGGGGGCGCAGATCCAAGTGCGACCGCCCGTGCGGCGGCGGCAGGCGGCCGTGACGTCCGGTGCAGGGCACCGCATCACGGCGTCCTCGACGCAGTTTGTACCTGGCAGCGCGGGCCAGGTAGCTCCCGTGCCCGCTGCGACGACGATCTCAGCCGTAAAGCGGGCCCGGTTGGCCAGGACCGGCCCCAGCGGCGTTCCGCTCGCTTCAAGAACAGCCAGAGCCGCCACCGCCACGGAGCCACTGACCCGTAACACCTCCGCACCCGTGATGCGGACGGTGCCGCAGCGGCCCAACAGCCAGGCCCGCTTGAGCCACTCCCCCGGTTCGGCGCCCGGCGTCCAGCTCTCAGCCCTCCCGAAGGCGGGCATCACCGCGCGCCCCCAACAGATTGAGGACAGTTGGGGCAGACGCGCACCGCGTAGCCGAGTAATCCACGCAACTTGACGTAAGCGAATCCACCGGGCTGCAGGTTCTTCGAACTCCCGCAGCCTGCACAGGCGTTGCCTCGAATCCATTCCCAGTCCTCGGCCGGCGTGGCCAGGCCGTCGTGCTCGCGGGCGCGAACGTCGCCTGACGTACCTGACCCAGGCCTTTTGATCGGCGGCTCGGTCTTGCAATAGATGCGCACAGCGGCTAGCCGAGTGGGCGGGTCGCTCGCCTGTAGATGCGGGGCGAGTTCTTGCCTCAGGGTGAAGGAGACGTGCTCGACGAATGCGATCCGGGTCCCAAAGAGCGGCTCCGTCCTCACTGGGGCACCCCCGGCACGCCGTACAGTCCGGCGCAGTTCTCACAGGCGTGCAGCTCCGCCTCATCTCGGAGCAGCGGAATCGGGTGCCGGTCGGAGGCCCAGTCCGAGCACAAGGCGCACGAGCGTCCATCACGCTGAGCCGTGCTGAGCTGCAACGCGTGGATGTTCGGCGCATCGACGAGCACTCTCGGGGCGGGGCTCTGCTGGGTAGTGCTGTTCGGTGTGGTCATCGCGGCCTCACACTCGCGGAATCTGGATGGCCCCGGCCCACTTGTCTCAGGGGAGAAACCTGCGGGCGGGACTGCCGCCCTGGGCGGCTGACATTCAGTCAACGCGCAGACGAGACCGAAGAAGACTCCGCACGGTGACTCCAAGACGGAGTCACGCCGCGCCGCTTGGGCATAGCATCGACTCACCGCTACTCGGGGGAGTTGCCAATGCACCAACGGTCACCAGACCCGCGCGCGATCATGGCCGGGCTACTCAGTGATGAGCGGCTGCTCCGCGCCTGTGCAGAACGTGACATGGGCACCGTCTTCCGGCTCCTCAACAACCGGGGCGTCAGCACTCGCCAGATCGCCGGCGACGCCGGTATCACCCAAGGGCGGCTGTACGACTACATGAACGGCAAGAGCCGGGTGGAGAAGCTGACGGTGTTCGAGCAATTCGCCGACGCTTTCCACATCCCCGGTCACCTGCTGGGGCTGGCCCGCCGTGCCTGGGAGCCCGCGCCGACCGCACCGGAGCACCAGCGCGCCGACCATCCGCCGCCGGACGGCGACGATCTCGCCGCCATGGACCACTTCCGCAGTGCCGACCGGCAGACCGGCGGCGGCCGCCTCTACGGGGCCGTGGTGCGACACCTGTCGGACCGCGTAGCGCTTCGGCTCGTCAGCACCGACAGCGGGCCCCAAGTCTTCGCCGCCGCTGCGGCGTTAACCGAAATGGCCGGGTGGATGGCCCACGACTCCGGGCAGGACACCCGTGCCGGCCGCCACTTCGCCCGCGCCCTGCCACTGGCGCGTACCTCGGGTGATCTTCCGCTCGCCGCCCATGTGGCAGCGTCCAGCAGCCACCTTGCCCTTCAGTCCGGCGACCCGGCGGCGGCCGTGCAGTGGGCTCGCACCGGCCTCGACCTCGCCGCGCAGGGCCCCAGGATTCCGGCGCTGACCGCGCGACTTCACACCATGCAGGCCCGCGCTCTGGCCGCAGCCTCGCAGCACACTCCAGCCGCCCGCGCCCTCGAAGCGGCCCGGCGCGACCTA
This sequence comes from Streptomyces sp. NBC_01445, assembly GCF_035918235.1. Lineage (NCBI taxonomy): Bacteria > Bacillati > Actinomycetota > Actinomycetes > Kitasatosporales > Streptomycetaceae > Streptomyces > Streptomyces sp. NBC_01445. The sequence goes on from NZ_CP109485.1 coordinate 60,090, forward strand.
GAGGGAGCCCCCGACGCCGCGCACCCCTGGCTGAGCCCATTCGACGCTGCCGCTCTCGCAAGCGAGTCGGCGCTGATCTTGCGCGACCTCGAGCGACTCGACGAGGCGCTGACACAAGCCGAGCAAGCCGTCGCGCTGCGCGCCCAGGCCGGGCGGGCGCGATCGCTCGCCCTCAGCCAGATCACTGTGGTGGACATCCAGGTACGCCGCGGAGAGCTGGACGCAGCCGTGCACACCGCACATGTGCTGCTGACCACGAGCCCGACCATGGCATCGGTTCGGGTCGTCCAGCAGCTTGACGAGCTCCGTCGTCTGCTGGAGCACCACAAGAGATATCCACCGGTACGGGAATACCTAGTTCGCTTCGACGAAGCACGCAGAGCGAGAATGCTGCTCCTAGCTGATCTCATCGCTCCGCAATCGGGAGGCATCCCGGCATGAGGCCCACCACCCCTACCCCTGCCGATCCTGAAGCGTGGAACGCCTACCTCGCAGAGGGAAACGCCAAGCAGGCCCGCAAGCGCGTGGCCGCCGACGTGCTGTTGAGAGATACAGCCGGACGCGTACTCCTGGTGAACCCGACCTACAAGCCAGGGTGGGACCTGCCCGGAGGGATGGCAGAAGCGAACGAGCCACCCGAGGACGCGGTGGGCCGGGAGCTGATCGAAGAACTCGGGCTAAGAATCACCGTGCACGGGCTGCTGGTGGTCGACTGGGTCGCCCCACACGGGCCTTGGGATGATCAAATCGCGTTCATCTTTAACGGCGGCACGCTCGCCCAAGACCAGACCGACCGGCTGACCCCGCAGGACGACGAGCTCGCCGAAGCGGCGTTCTTCACACCGGACGCCGCCCGCCGCCAGCTCAGCGACCGCATCCGGCCCAGGTTCACAGCGGCCCTAGACGCCATCGCGGACAGGCACGCCCGCTACCTCCGCAACGGCGAACCCATGGCATAGCTCCCTCGCTCATCCACTCCCGAACGCGGTGGCCACAACCGTTTCCCTACACCCCGAACTTCGCCGTCATGCTCCGCCAGCTGACAGGCGCGACTGCCGGGTAACGGTTCCGCCGTCCACAAGGTGATCGTCGCAGAGCAGGCCCGGCGTTCAAGCCCCACCTCGAGACAAGGAAGAGCATCCTCTCTTGGCGCACAAGAGAGGTGTCGGCATCGACGCGAAGTACCCCGTGACGCCCCGACCTGCGAAAACGCCCCCACGGTGCATCAGGGGTGGACTGCCATTGGGCAACCTGGAAAGCAACTTGGAAGGCAACCCGGAACGCAAGCTGAAAAGCAACCTGTAGGGCAACCCGCCACCGAGCACCGCCGCCGCAGTGGTGACGCCGTTCGATGCAGACAAGACTGCGTCGTGAGGGCGTGGATGGCGATGTGGACCGGCATCGGAACGGGCAGCTCGTCCGGCCACCTCGTACACCACCGTCTTGAGCGCCATCTCCTTCAGCGCGGTCTCCAGCAGTGGCGGGGCGTCGCGGGTGGCGTCGAACTCGACGATCAGCAGCCCGCCGCTTGCACGCGGACAACTGTGCCTCTTTACACCGCTACGCGGTGCGTGGGGCCCAACTGCCCGGTGCGCTGCGCCCGGCCAGTACCCGGCGCCATGGCGTACGCCCATCGCATCGGAGCTGTCTGAACTGCCGCCCCGTTACAGGCGCCCGCTTCGGCGAAAGCCGTGCCGCTCAGCGCGTCCTGGGGAGAGCTCGGAGTTCGGCTGTAGGTGCGCAGCAGCGCGCCCCCGAAGCCCGTGCAGCGGGCGTGTGCTCGTACGCACCCGGTGGAACCGGGTCGGCAACGTGTTCCACGGCCGGCACCGTTCCACAGGGGTGGAACGCTGTGAGCTGCGATTTTCCAGCGTGGGTCACTGTTTGGGGCATAGCTGACTGTGCTGCGCAACGCGCGTGACTGCGTCCGTTGCACGGGGTGGAACTGCTCAGGCTGCAGCGGTAATGCGCACTGCGTTCCACCCTCAAGCACGGCTCCAGACAGTGCCCCGTGCGGGCGCCCGTTCCACCTGCTCGGGTGGAGGGGGAACACGCCCCGTCGACCGGCCGCGCTCCACTGCGGTCTCGCTCCCTCAGACCACAGGGCGCGGACGGATGCCTGCCTCACCTCTGAGACCGGATCCCCGGCCTCCCCCGCCCTGTCCGTCTCGCGCTCCCTGACGGCGCATCGCCTGAATCGTGGCACGTTCCCCGCACCCGACCAGGTCGGGCGGCTGCGCGAAGGGAGCGTCGGGTGCCTTGCGGTGCGCGGGTCACCGCGTTTCTGGGTGGGTCACTCTTTGGGCAAGCACCTGACCTGCACATTCGGGTAGTTGGGGTATTCGGCGGGGCATTGGGGCTGAGGAGAGTCCACGACACGCACTTGAAAAGGGGTCGTGTCGTGGGAGCTACGCAGCGGGTTTTCGTGGGACTGGACGTGGAGTGGGCGCTGGTGTGCGCCACCCCGGCGAACGGCGCCCTCGTGCGCGGCTGGATCGAGGAGGCCGGCGTCGCCGCGGCCGGCGACCTGTCGCAGGAGCTGCGCGAGCTCGTCGCCTACCTCGCCGATCGGCGCGACGCCGCGTTCAGCGACCGATGGCTCATCGCTCTGCTCGAGCGCGCCGCAGGCGAGGGACAACAAGCGCAGCTGGCCGCGCGCGTCATCGTGCAGGCGATGGTGCCTGGCATGGTGCGCCTGACGCAGTCGCTGCTCACCCCGCGGCGCGACTTCGACGACGTGGCGCAGGTGGTGGTCGGCTGCCTGTACGTCGTCGCGCGGACCTTCCCGCTGCGCCGCCGTGCGAAGGTCGCCGCGAACGTGATGCTGGAGACGCTGCACCACGCGACCCGGGAGCTTGGCTCGGACGAGGCGCGCGAGGTTCGTCTCGATGTTCTGTGGGACGTTGCGGCCTCCGACGACGATGTCGCCGACCGGGTCGCGCAGGACCTGCTGATCGAGCGGGGCCAGGCCCAACAGGTCGCCGACACGGCGGAATTGGATGGCGCCGAGGGCGAGCTGGTGGCGCTGCTGGCGTGGGGCGTCGATCACGGGTCTTTGCCACTGCAGCAGGCCCGCTCGGTCGTGAGCATGGTCCGCGAAGAAGCCGAGCGCACGGGTGCTGCGACGCCAGCCGCGCGCAAGCGCCGCTCGCGAGCGGTCAGATGGCTTGGGCCGGTGGCGGCCGAGTGGGTGCGCGCCGCGTGATGCGAAGCGTGGAAATTGGTGCGCCCCTGGCGGTCACGTTTTGCGGGGTGCGGCTCCTTGGGGTGTGTACGGCGGCGAAAGGTCTGCCGAACACTCCGACTTGAGGGAGGAGCCGTGGCGATGACGCACACGGCGAAGGCGTCAGCCGAGTGGGCAGATCTGGACCTACTCGCCGCGGCGCGGGGCCGGGTCCAGCGGCTGGTCGCTCTGCTGGAGACGCTGCCGTTCACGGAACAGACCGCTCGGATCGCGCGCGAGTACCTGACCGAGGCAGGCCCGGCGCGCGAGGCGTTCGACCGCTTCGCGCAGCTAGATACGGCCGAGCAGCAGCGGCAGCTGCTTCTGTGGCAGAGGGCGGCATCGTGACGCGCCGCCGAAGGGAGCGTGCCCGGCAGTCCGGCGCCGACGTCGCAGTGGACCAGGAACTGGACGAGCAGAGCGGTTGGTGGACCTCGCCGTCGACCGGGTCGGTCGCGGTGGCAACCAACGTCGTGCGGCGCCTGGTGTGGGCCCTGCTGATCTCCGGCCCGCTGCTGGGCGGCTGGGCAATCGTGTCGCAGCCGGCCGCGGGCGCTCACCCCGCCCCTGCCATGCAGTCCTCCAGCGGCGACACGGCGGGGCCCGGCGGGTTCGCGGAGATGTACGTCGCCGCGTTCCTCCGCGCCGGCGAAGGATCACAGGGCGAACTCGCCGCCTTCTACCCGCGGGCCGAAGACCTGGAACTGGGCGGCAAGCCCGACGCGGTACAGGTCGGCCAGATCGCCGCGGTGCGCATAACGGAGGTCGCTTCGGGACGGTACTGGTCGGTGACGGTCGCCGCCCGAGTCCTGGAGCCCGCGGCCAAGAACACGGCGAACTCCACCGCGAGACAGCAGCCGCTGATCCGCATGCGGTTCTTCCAAGTGCCCGTCGAGGCGGACCGGGACGGCGGCCCGCTGGCCGCGCTCGCGCTGCCCGCCGAGATCTCCGCCCCCACCGGCAGCGCGCCGAAGGCGAAGCTCGCGTACGGCACGCCGCTACCGGCCCAGGCCGCCGACCCGGCCGTGGACACGCTGTCCGCCTTCTTCGCCGCCTACCTGTCCGGCAGAGGGGAGTTGGGGCGCTACGTCTCGCCCGGTACCCACCTCTCACCGGTCAGACCCGCCCCGTACCGGTCGGCAACCGTCACGCAGGTCGCCATCGAGGCCGCTTTCCAGGACAGCGACGGCGACGGACGGATCGGTGCCCCGGCGGGCCGGGAGCGGCTGCGCCTGGCGGTCGACATCAAGGCCGCCCGCCCCGACGGCATCGCGCGGCCGCTGTCATACGCGCTCACCCTGGCCGGCCGCGATGGCCGATGGGAGGTCGCCGCCCTGGACCCGACCCCCAAAGTCACCCTCCCCGACCTGCCCTCAACGTCGACGGCCTCGCCGTCCACCTCCCCTGCTCAGTAAGGAGAAGCCCTCATGTACTCCACTCCGTTGGCCGCGGTCGGCATCATCGACGACTTCACCGGCATGGGAAAAGACCTCAAGACCCTGCTCACTGTGGTCGTCCTCGGCATCATCTACGTGGGCAGTATCGGTGCGACCTGGGCCGCGACCCGCTCCATGCTCAAGGCCTTCGTCGCCGCCGTGGGCGGAGCGATCGTGATGGGTGTCATCGCCTCCCAGACGGTGCTCAGCAACAAGACGGCCGAAGAGCTGAAGAAGGACCACACCGTCGGCCAGGGCGAGGCGGTCGTCCGCGTGATCGCCGCTCCCGAGCCCATCGTGTTCACCGCTTCGACTGCGGGCCGTGTGCATCTGGGTCGGGACGCATGAGCTCCGCAGCCGAGGAGGATCTCGTCGGCCGCTGCTACACCAAGGCCCGCCGCCACCCGAGCATGATCGGCCAGTGGGAGGGACGCCGGCTGTGGGGCGGCCCGTACAGCGTGCCGCAGTTCATCACCATGGGCGTCGTCTTCGCGGTCATGATCGTCGCTCTGGTCGCCGTGCCCAGTCTGTGGTCGACGTTTGGGCTCTTCAACCTCGTCGCCCTGGCCCTGGTCCCTTATCTCGCCTCGTTGCTGGTGCGCCGCCTGCACATCGACGGCCGGCACCCGTTCGCGGCGTTGGCGAGCGCGGCGGGCCTGGTGGCAGGCGGGCAGCGGCCCCGGCTCGGTGGCCGGCAGCTGCGGCGGATCACCACGCAGCCGCTGCAGGGCACCGTCACCCTCACCGCGCAGGCACCAAAGCGGCGCGCGGCCGCATCTGCTGTGCCCTCGGAGATGCACGTCCTCGTACGACGCCCGTCGCGGCGCGCGACCACCACGCCCGTAGGTACCGCCTCCACCGCGCTCGCCCAGCTCGCGACCCACCGCTCAAGCGCTTCGAGGGAGCAGCGATGAACACCCCCGAACTCACCCCTGGGCCAGACAAGGCCGTGCACGTCGTGCGCGACGAGTGCTGGGAACTGATGAACCGGCCCCCGGAATTCACCACCGCCCAGGCCGTCTTCCCCGGTCTGCTCGCGCGCGGCAGGAGCCTGCCGATGCGCCTGCACCTTGCCCTTCTGCAGTCGGGCCGCGTTCTCGGGCAGTCGGCTCCGCAGCGCGAGGAGGGGGAGTAGGCGTGAAGATGCCGATTAGGCACGTGGCCGGGAACGTCGTGTGGAGCGTGCACGGCACGGTGTGGGCGCTGTACCGGGTGCAGGGAGTGGACCAGGTCCACGCCAGCAAGACCGCGAAGCTGCGCCGTCTGAAGGCGCTCGAGGCGCTGGTGAAGAAGCTGGTGGGCGAGTCGATGTGGCTCTCTCTGTGTCCGCAGGTCGACCCGCGCGCGGTGGTGCGGGCGATGACCGAGGACATCGACATGGCGGCCAGCGACGAATACACGCAGGTCGCCCACCGGGTCCTCGACAGGTTGGAGGGCCTGGAGCTGACCGGGCGCACCGACTGGCTCGCCGTCCCGCTGCCCGCAGTCGGTCGCCGTCAGCGCCTGGCGGACATGGCGGGCGCGGCGAAAGGCGAAGTCGCCCTGCAGCTCGGTCTGTTGCCCGCGCCGATCAGCCGGCAGGAAGAAGGACGCCGGCTGGCGCAGGGGGCGCAGATGGCGGCGACGTGGCCGGGCACGGTGGCGGTGCGTCCGGCGAGCGAGGCGGAGATCCTGTGGATCTACGGGCACTCGGCGCGGCGCGGGGTGCTGGAGCCGCTGCTGCCCACCCCCGACGCGCTACGCGGGCTCGTCAACCGCGGCCGCACGGTCGCCGCGCTCGGCCAGGCCGTGCTCACCGAGGGGGCCATCGACGGCGCCCTCGCCGACGAGGGGGAGCGGCGCGGCCCGGGCGTATTCAAGCGCAGGTGGCTGGAGGTCGCCACCGAACACGGCGCCTCCTACCAGTCGTTCTTGACGCTTTCCGAGATGCCGGAGGCATTCCGCTTCCCCGGCTCGGAGTACCTGGCCGCACTGGACACCTTCGGCTTCCCCGTCGACTGGGTGGTGCGCCTGAACGTCACCCCCGGGGCGGTCGCCGAGGCCAAGACCCGTCGCAAGGCCCGCGACCTGGCGGGCCAGCCCGAGGAGTGGGCGCACGATCCGGCCGGGGTGCCAGCCTCGATCGGAAAGGCATCGGACAGCCTGGCGGAGAACCGGGAGCGGCTGACCGCGTCCAAGGGCGAAGTCGACGTGCGGGCCATGGTCGCCTTCTGCGTCTGGGGAGCGGGCCCGCAGGAGGTGGAACAGCGGGCCGGACAGCTCACTGCGGAGTTCGGCGGCGACGACTACACCCTGGACCGGCCGCTCGGCGACCAGGAACACCTCTTCTACGGGATGCTGCCCGGCGCCCGCACCCCGCAGGCCATGGCCTCCTACGCCCAGTACCTACTCGCCCGCGACTTCTGCATGGCCGGACCATGGGCGGCGACCGAACTCGGCGACGAGCGCGGCCCGCTGTACGGGTGGCAACTGACCGGCGGCGGCGCCCGCCCCGTGCTGATGGACTTCACACGCGGCCCAATGAAGCGGACCTCCGCCTCGGCGGCGTTCCTCGGCGAGCTCGGCGGCGGCAAGTCGTACGCGATGAAGTGCGCCGTCTACTGGACACTCGCCGCAGGCCGCAAGAAGGGGGCGCCGGGTAGTCGCGGTCGCACGGTGATCGTGGACCGCACCCCGAAGCAGGAGTGGCTGCGCTTCGCGCGTGCCTGCCCCGGACGCACCGAGCTGATCACCACCGACAGCAGCGCCGCCGTCTGCCTCGACCCCTTTCGGGTGTTCACGCAGCAGCGCGGACAGGCGTCGGTCGACATCTCCGAGGCCCAGCGGCGCTGCGAGTCCTTTCTGCACATGCTGCTGGGCATCCAGTCGATGGACGAGGCAGGCGATGTCCTGTCCGAGGCCGTCGCACACGTCCTGGCAAGCACGAAGCCGAGCATGCGCGCCCTGATGGCGCACCTGACCGAGCGCGGCGTACGCGACGACGACCCGACCTGCCGGTCCTTGGCCCGCAAGCTGAACATGCACGCCCGCCGCGACATCGCGCGTGCAGTCTTCGACGAGAGCCTGCCGGTCATCGACACCGACGCCGACTCCGTGGTGTTCTCCGTCGCTCAGCTGGCACTGCCCAAGAAGTGGGAGCTGGAGCCGGGCCATTTCGAACGGCTCAGCCCGGAGAAGGTGTTCGGGCGTGCGGCCCTGTATCTGATCGCGGCGATCTGCCGGCACATCGCTTTCGACCCGCGCCACGAAGCGGAGTTCTGCCAGGTCGTGTGGGACGAGTGCTGGTGGCTCACCTCCGCGCCCGAAGGCCTGGACCTCCTCCTGGAGCTGGTGCGCGACGGCCGCAAGCACAACGCCGGCGTGCTGGTGGGCAGCCACGACCCCGACGACATCGGCCCCGACACGGAAGTCGGCCGCATCGTGCGCGGCCTGTTCCCCCGCCGGCACCTGTTCCGCCAGACCAACATGGAACTGGCCCGCCGCGGCCTGGACTTCCTCGACCTCGACACAGGCGACCCCGAACTGCTGGAGATGGTCACCACCCGGCTCTCCCCGCTGGACGAGTCCGACGTGGTGCAGGCACAGCGGGCCGGTGAGTGCCTGGTGCGCGACCTGTTCGGTCGGATCGGTGCGATGCGCGTGCAGGTGCCGCTCGACCCGGCGCTGGCCGACGTCATCCACTCCGACCCCGAACAGGCCCGAGCCGAGGAAGGCCCGGGCGGCGAAGGGCTGGTCGCGGACGGAATGGAGGCGGTGACGGCATGACCATTCGGCGGGGACGTTTCCGTGGGTTCACAGGTGTGCGGCGTCATCTGGCGGGCGGGCTACTGCTCGTCATCACAGCGCTGGCCATGATGATGCTGCTCGCGCCCCGGGTCGGCGCCGCCCCCGGGGACCCCACGCCAACGCCGTCCCCGTCGGCGTCGTTCCCGAAGTACGAGCCGGGCCTGGAACCGACCGCCCCCGGGCTGCTGCCTCCCGAGTCCGTCCACCCCACCGCCCCCAAGGACAAAGACAAGACCGGCCGCACAGCGAAGGACGGCAAGAAGAAGGACACCGACAAGCAGCCGTCCGCGAAGGAGAAGAAGGCGGCTGCGCAGGAGAAGCTGCGCCGCGAGATGCGGCAGCGGGTCAAGGAGTACAAGGCCAAGCACGGCGACGGCGGCGTCCTCAACGCGTTCGAGGTCACCGACGAGAAGGGCCTGCCGGTATCGGCGTACCGGATCGTCTCTGCCACCGGTGGCGTCACTGATTTCTCGGGCGAGCTCCAACAACTTGCCACGCAGTTCCTGTTCGAGCTCACCAAGTGGGTCGTGGCGTTCGGCTGCTGGCTGATCTCCTGGGCCCTGTCCTGGGCTTTGGCCTCCCTGTTCCTCAAGCCGGCCATGAAGCTGTCGGACGCCCTGTACAACCAGACGCTCGTCCAGCTCGGCGTGCCGGGCCTGCTGATGGCCTACTCCGGCGTGGTCGCGTTCTGGAACATCACCTTCGGCAGGACCTCCCGCGGCTGGGGCGAGATCGCCGCCTCCACCGTGATCGGCGCGCTCGCCGTGTCTACGCTCGCCGCTCCCCCGCAGCTGCTTCTCGGCCAGCAGGACGGTGCCGTCGGCAAGGCCCGCGATCTCGGCATCGCCATCTACGCGATCACCACCGGCCACGAGGACGCGCTGTCGAGGGCCGGGCAGATCACCGAGCCCAAGGCCCGGGAACTCACCCGCACTGTCACCGACGGGATCGTCGAGGCGTTCGTAGTGCGCCCCGCGTTCCTGCTCTCCTACAACCAGCAGCTCAGCGACAACTGCGTTGATCTGTACAGCGACTCCCGCGTTAAGCAGGCCTTCTTCAACGAACAGGTCGACAAGACCAAGGAGCTCATTCAGAAGAACCCGTCCGGGTTCGGGTGGGTGCCCAACCCTGTCCAGGGCCTCCCGGACGCTCTCACCGACAAGGCGACCGACTACGTCGCCAACGACCTGCTCGGCCTCAACCCCAACAGCGACTTCGAGAAGGCCTGCGTCAAGGACGCGGCCACAGCGAAGAGGACCGGCTGGGACAAGGTCGGCGGGGCGCTGTTCATCCTCATCGCCGCGGTCCTGATGACGGTGCTGCTGCTCATGACCGCGTTCCTCTACCTGTCCACGCAGATGCGTCTGGTCATCGAGGCGGTGCTGGCACGGGTCGCCCTCGCAGCGGGCATCATGCCCGGCCCCGGCCGGGCATGGCTGTGGGAACGGGCCACGAACATCGTGCGCCTGCTCGGACTCCTGGTCGCCTTGGTCACCGGCCTGGCCATCGCCGTCACCCTGGTGACTGCACTGCTGAACGCGCCCTTCGGCGACAACGCCGGGGCGCTGCCCGCCCGGTTCGTCGCGGTCGACGTTTCCGTCATCGCCTGCTTCATGTTCCGCAAGCGCATCACCCAGCGGTCCAAGGCCTGGGCCATGAACGCCCGCACCCGCCTGGCGGGCAGCCCGCTTGGCGGCAGCGCCCCCGCCGCGATGAACCAGGACGCAGGCCGCAAGCGGTCGCTGGCCGCGACGCTGGCCACTACCGCCCTGATGGTCGGCGCGATATCCGCGACCGGCGGGGCAGCCGCCGGCGGCGTGGGCGCTCGCTCTTTGATGTCGTTGGGCGGGCGCGGGGCCACGTCACTGGCCGGACGGCTGGGCACCCGCCTGGCCGTGCGCGGCACTACCGCCATGGCCAAGGGCGCCACCAAGGCCGTCGCCGGAGGTGCGAAAGCCGCGTACGGGGCAGGCAAGTTCGGGCTCAAGTACACCCTCGGCGCGCCCGTCTACCTGCCACAAGCCGCCCGCGCCGCACACACGGCGATCAAGGCCGCCCCGGGCAATATGGTGCGCTCCGCCGCGCAGCTGCGCTCCCGTCTCACCCAGCCCGTGACCCGGCAGCTGCCCGCCGTCCGCGACTTCTCCCAGACGTACTGGAACAACGTCGGCGGCCGCTGGGCCGGCAACAAGATCCGCATGCACCGCGGGCTGCCGCCCCGCCCGCACCCGCGCACCCCGCCCCGCGTCATCAACCGGCCCCTTGTTCCTTCCCCCGCCGTGCGTCACTCCTCGGCCGCCACCACGACGGCGGCCCCTCGGCCGCGGCGAGTGCCCCGGCCTGTGCCGCAGCCAGCCGCGTCCACGCAGCAGCAGGCCCTGCGCCAGCGGCTGTACCGGATGACGACGGACACGGCCCGCACGCACGGCCCCGCGCCCAGTGCGGAGCCTCAGTCTTCTGTGGCCCCCGCCGGGCCCCGGCCCCGGACGCCGCGGCCCGCGCCGGCCCGCCGGAGGACGCCGTGACGAAGAAGGGATGGCTCGCGCTCGGCGCGGCCGCCGCCGTCATGCCGCTGCTGCTCGGTGTCGGCGCCTTCGTGGCCCTCACCGGGGCGGTGGCCGCCGACCAGGACGAACAGAGGCGGCAGGCCGCCTACTTGTCCGGGGGCGTACAGGATGCGCCGGCCTCGGTGAAGGGGATCGGGCCGGTGATGCTGTCCGCGTACGCGAACGCGGCCTCCCGCACCATCAAGCTCCGCCCGAAGTGCAAAGGCATGCGCTGGTCGGTACTGGCCGGATTCGGGCAGGTCGAGTCCCACCACGCCGCGGGCCATCGCGTCGCAGACGACGGGACGATCACCCCGCGCATCATCGGCGCCCGCCTCGACGGCTCCGGCGCCGGCGGCAACACCAGCAAGGTGCCCGACACCGACGGCGGCACATGGGACGACGACACCTCATACGACCGCGCCGTGGGCCCGATGCAGTTCCTGCCCTCCACCTGGAACGGGCCCACCGGCCAGGACGGCAATAGCGACGGCATCAAGGACCCCCACAACGCGTTCGACGCGGCGCTCGGCGCCGCCGTCTACCTGTGCGGCACCGAGCCCAGCGACCTGAGCGACGACGCCCAGCTACGCAAGGCCGCCCTGCGCTACAACCACGCCGGCTGGTACGCGAACGAAGTCCTGCAGTACGTGCACCAGTACGACCAGGCCGGCGACGTCCTCGGCAACACCGGCAGCAACGGCCCCGTGCCCGTCTCCGTGTCCCTGCCCGGCCCCCCGGCCGCCTACCAGGGCGGAGCAACAGCCTGCTCGTACTCTGACCCGACCGGGGGCCGCTGCCTGACCGGCGCAACAGCCCACGGATACCAGGAAATCCTTAACAAGTGGCCGCGCTGGCACGGCGGAATCGGCTGCCAGACACCGCGCGCCGAAGGCGGCGAGCACCCGCTCGGCCGCGCCTGCGACTACACACCGGGCACCCTCGGCACCCGCGCCGTCGGCACCGCGCTCGCCCAGGGCTGGGCTCTGGCCGCATGGCTGCGCAAGAACGCCGGAGCGCTGGACGTGCAGTACGTGATCTGGCAGGGACGGATCTGGAGCATCAACCACCCTGAAGATCAGGGCGGTTGGGGGCGGCCGTACGACCACGGACTGAACAACACGCACACCGTCACCGGCGGGCACTACGACCACGTCCACGTCACCTACAACGACTGAGGCCAGCCCTCCGGGGCCTCCGCGTCGTCGCCTCCCGGGAAGCTGTGTCCGTCGTTTTCGAGTTTCCTGTGTAACGTCCTGCCGTCTCGCACCAATACCTGATGACAGGAAGCACCCGGAGGGGACGGAGGTGCGGGCGGTGGCCGATGCAACTAGCCGCTTCACCGCGATGTACGACGCGTGTCGGCAGCGGGTATGGGCGTACGCGGTCAGCCGGGCAGGCCGGCAGATTGCCGACGAGGTGGTCAGTGAGACGTTCACGATCGCCTGGCGTCGTCTGTCGGATGTGCCGGACCCGGCGCTGCCCTGGCTGCTCGGGGTCGCCCGCAACGTGGTGCGCGACAGCGCTCGCGCCGAGGTGCGACGCGCCTCGCTCGCGGCTGAGCTGCGCTCCTGGACAGAACACGCCGAAGGGGATGTCGCCGACGACGTGACCGACCGGCTTGCGCTGCTACGCGCGCTCACGACGGTGTCCGAGGCCGACCGTGAAGTACTCATGCTGGCCGCCTGGGACGGGCTCAGCCCGGCCGAGGCGGCCAAGGTCGTCGGCTGCACGGCGGCAGCTATGCGGGTCCGCTTGCACCGTGCCCGCGGCCGGCTCAACCGGGCGCTCGATGACAGCCACGCTTCTCCAGCGCCTGGCCCTGCTTCTACGCCGCCTAGTGCCGTGTTCGTACGAGAGGAGGCCTGACGTCATGGCAGACGACATTCTGCAGCGCCTCGCCGCCGCACGCCCCGCACACCTGGCCCCGGACTCGCCCGTGGACGACACCGTCCGGACCATCGAACTCACGGCCGCCATGGCCGCCGCGCCCACGTCATCCGAAACACGGTCCCCGATGGCGCGGCTGCGACGGCGACTGCGACCGGTGTGGGGGCTGGGCCTCGCGGCCGTGGCCACCGTAGCGGCGCTCGTCGTGACAACGACCAACTTGGGTCCTACGCACGAGCCCGCGCAACAGGTCTTCTCCGGCCGGGAGTTGCTGCTGGCCGGCGCGAACGCCCTCGACAGGCAGCCCCAGCTGAAGGGCGACTACTGGTACCAGGTGGAGCACCGCGGATACCTCACACAGATCCCCGGCAAGAACTACGTCATCGACCAGCGGTGGGTCACCCGCACGTGGCTCGCCGCTGACGCCGACAAACGGTGGACCGAGCACACCGACCTGGGCGCACGGCCAGCCACAGAGTCGGACGAGGCCGCCTGGAAGGCAGACGGTTCCCCGCACACCTTCGACCTGACCGACCCCGCCACCAAGGCCCGCGCCGAGCGGGAGAACGCGAAGGAGAGCCACCACACGCCCAGGTCCGTACCGAAAGACATCGTTCACTACAAGGGCCAGGGCGTCATCCAGCGCGACGCGCCAGGCGGCGGGAGTGAAGAGATGCCCTCCGGCGACATCAGCGTCCGCGAACTGCGCGGGCTGTCCACGAACGCGCACACGCTGGCCGACCAGCTACTCGTAATGATCGACGAGGACTACGACGCCCCGCCCAAGGCGCTGCACGAACTCGTCGTCGACACTGCCCGGCAGATCGCGTTCAGCATGCCATCGCCGCCCCGACTGCGCGCAGCGGCCTACCGGCTACTGGCCGACGAGCCAGGCGTGCGCTCCCTGGGCACGGTCGAGGACCACGACGGCCGTACCGGATACGGCATTGCCATGCCTTCGCCGTACGGGGCAGACCCGGGTCCCCTCGAAGTCCACTACGTCTTCGACCGCAGCACCGGCATGCCCCTGGGCAGCGTCACCGTCGCCGCCGCGGCCTTCAAGCAGTGGAAGGCGGGCGACACCATCAACTACACGACCATCGCCATGCGCTGGACTGACCAGGCGCCGCCGTTCGACACAGACACCCATCCGCGCCCTCCCTCCGCAGACCGCTGACGGGCCCGGCCTTTGCGGCATCCGCCGCCGGTCCCGGCAAAACCATCGATCCAACACGAAGGCGAGCTCATGACATCCGATCAGATCACCCTCATGGAAGCCCTGCGCAGCACGGAACGTCCCACCAAGGTCATCCTGTTCGCTGACCTGGCCGGCTCCACGGAGATGAAGAGCAAGGTGGGGGAGGTTGGCTGGCTGCCGACCCTCGGCACGTTCCTCGACATCGCCACCACCGCGACCGCGGAACACGGCGGCACCGTCGTGAAGTACCTCGGCGACGGCATCCTCGCCGTCTTCGACGGCGACCACGCGGCCGAGGCCATCTGCGCGGCCATCCAGATCCAGGAAATGCTCCACAGCGAGAACGCCGACCTAATCGTCGCCGACTGCCTGGCCAGTGTCGGCATTGCCACCGGCAGGGTCGTGGAGTACGAGGCGCCGTCAGGCGGACTCGACTACGTCGGGTCCGTGGTCGACCTTGCGGCCAGACTCTGCGCCTCTGGCAACCCGCAGGCCATCTGGGTCGACAGCGCCACCGTCGCCGCTGCGATCATGACACGGGTCTCCAGCAAGATCGGCCGAGTCCACGGCTTCACCTCGGACGACTATCTCTCCGACGAATGGCGGGTGAAGGTCAAAGGGTTCGCCAAGCCCGTCCGCTATCGCGAGGTCATCTGGCACACCAGTCCGTTCGGCGCCCGCAACGAGACCGTCGACCAGATCAGCGAGCGCCCCGGTGCCACCCCGCTCGGGCAACCGGGCAAGGACGGGCCAGGCAGCATCGCCGCCCAGTCGTCAACGCCCCTCGATGAACTGCGCGAGGGCGTGGTCAGGCGCTGGGACACCACACGAGGGCAGGGTTTCATCACGACCCCCGCCGACGGGGACTACTACATCGACCGCCGGTTCGTGGCGAACGGAGACAATCTCGCGGAGGGCCGCACCGTGCGCTTCGCGCCACACTCCCCCATCACCCCGGACGGCTCCCGTCCCGTCGCCGCCTGCGCCGTCCAGGAGGGCCACCTGGTACACGGCACCGTTCATCGGGTCCTTCCCCACAAGGGATTCGGCTTCGTCGATGTCGTGGACCAACTGGGCAACCGGCAGTCCCTGTTCGTCCATATGGGCCCGCGGGCGTCCGAGTTCCGCACCGGGCACCACGTCATCGTGGAAGCCGTGCGGAACTACAAGGGGATCTCAGGACGCCTCACTGAGGAGGCCGGCCCGGCGGACGACGGAGTCGAACGTGCGGCCTGACCACCCGGCGCGGACCGCGCTCACCGACGTACGGGCGGAACTGGCCCGAACCGACCAGAAGGCAGGCATGCTCTTCGCGCTGGTCTCCGCCGTCACGGCCGCGATCCTCGCGTCCTTCGCCACCCGCCCATCTGGGCTCTTCGCACTGTGGAACGGAATCGAGTGGCTGGCCTGGAGCGGGCTCGCCTGCCTGGCCACCAGCCTCTTCCACCTTCTGCGGTGCATCCGACCAGAGGGCGTGAACAACCCGCACAGCGGCGGCTACTTCGCCTTCTTCGCCCAGTACGCGGGACAGCCGGAGGCCTTGCGCGCCCACCTCGCTACTGCGACACCCGATGCCGACTGTGCTCAGCTCGTCGCACTGTCGATTCTCGCCACCCGGAAATACCAACTCATCGCCCGGTCCATCTCCTATCTGGCAACGGCGCTCCTCCTACTCGCTGCTGCCCTTGTTCTGAACGCCGTGCACTGACCCCGTCTGTTCCTCGGTCGGGTGCGGGTTGGGAAGAACCTTGTCCGTTGCCGTGGTGAACATGGCCCAAGGTCTCGGCGGTAGGAGGCCTCGAACCCGGACGTCCTGGCCAGCCTGAATTCTTCACGACAGTACGGTCACGTTTTACCCCCCGGCACTCCTTGGGGAATCAGACGGGCGGCACACGGCCGCCCGGATCCTGACGGGAGTGCCGGTGAAGTCCACACGGAGTACCCAGTCGCCGCGGGATGCGGCCGTAGTCCTGCTGGTGGAATGGTGCGGCTGGCTGGCCGCAGTCATCTTCGCCCTGGGCTGCGTGCACGGCTGGTGGTGGGGTGGCGATCTGAAGAATCTGCCGCTCATAGGGGATTCCGCGGCACAGGCGGCGGCGGAGCATCGCGGCTGGCCGTGGGTGCCCTTCCTGGTGATGGGGCTCGGCGGCCTGGCCGTACGACGCCTGTGGCGATCGGCAGCACACCGCGTGTTCGCCCTCGCAAAGGCGGAGCGGGAGGGGCTGCGCACGCCTCGGTTTCGCCTATCGCAAAGCAGCTGATGATGGGCGACATCGTCTCCTCCGTATTCTCGTTCGTCGTTCCCGATGACGTGCCGTGGGCGCAACTGCTGTGCGATGTGGCCTGGTGGCTGGGCTGGGTCGGCGGGGTCGGCGCTCTGTTGGCGGGCGCGGGCTCGCTCTTGTGGCGGTGGAGGGCACGCCGGCTGCTTACGGAACGGGCGGTCGTCGAGCTGGTGCCGTCCCAGGGATTTGATCCGTCCGCACCGGACATGACCCCGCACGCGGCGCGTCTGGCCCGCGCCTCGCAGACCACCGAGTGGACGCCGCGACGCGCGCAGGGGATACGGCTACGGCATGGCAGCGACGGGCAGGGGCAGCTGTCGCTGCGAATGGAAGGTCCGGCGACGTCGGCCGCGCTGATGCGGCTGCCTTCCCTGCCGAACGTCCAGGTCCGCAGCCATCAAGGCCGTCGCAGCCGCGACCCGGTAGAGCGCATCGCGTTCGAGGGAGCTTCTCCCCTGCCCCGGCCCGCAGCAGCTCCCAAGCGCGTGTCCCTGGTCAAGGGCAGCGGACAGGCGGCTCCCGCCGAGCCCGCCACCTTGTATGTGGCGCGCGCCGAGCTGGTCCTGGCGCGCCCCGACCACAAGCGTCTCACCCCGGCCGCGCTGGACCCGGACCCGCTGCAGGTCCTCGCGGACGCGTGTGGGCAGATTGATGCCGAGCGCGGGGAGCATGCCGAGCTGGTCGTCGACGTGGTGCCGGTGGCGAGCTGGCGGGTAGCCGCGTGGCGGCGCCGCCTGGTCCGCCGCGCCGAGCAGCGCGGACCGTCCGCATACGGCGAATCGCTCGGCTCGAGCCGACGCGGTGGCGGATCGTCGTTGATGTCGGCGCTGGTCGAAGGGCTCAACGGCGGCAAGCCGCTGTCCTCGACCAGCTCCTCCAAACCTTTGCCGCGGCAGAAGGACCTGGCCGACGGGGTGGGCAAGTTCCTGCCGACCACGGATGCGCGAGTCTTCGCGGTGCAGGTGCTGGTGCGGGTGACCGGGACGCACCCGGCACGGGCGCAGGCCCGCCTGCACCAGGTGATGGCTGTCATGGATGCCTGGTCCGGGGAGAACTGGTGGCGGCCGGTCGGTCCTCGCCGTACGGGGTGGCGGCCGTACAGCAGTATCTGGTGGCGCCGCCGCAGCTTCGATCGCCGCTACGCCACAGGCGAGTTCGCCCCGGCGCGCCGACAGTGGGTCACATCGGAGGAGTTGGCGGCGCTGCTGCGACCGGCGACCGTCCACTGCACGGCGCAGAACGTGGTGCGCACCGGCGGCACCCTCGCCCCGGCGCCGCGCGCACTGCCCACCTGGACCGGGCAGCCCGGCGTGGTGCCGCTGGGCCGGGTCACCGAAGCCGACGGGCGTACTCGGCTCGCGTGCCTGCCGCAGGCCGAGGTGCTGTTCGGTGCGTCGTTCGGCAAGTCCGGGTTCGGCAAGAGCGAGCTGGCGCTGCTGCAGGCCATCACGCTCTCCTACGGCGGGTTCGGATCGTGGTTCCTCGACCCGCACGGCGCGGCGATCAAGCGGGCGCTGCCGTATCTGACGCACCCGGCGGTCATCGGCCGCGTGCAGCTGATCGACCTGAGCGTGAAGAAGCCGCGGGCGATGGTCGCCGCGTGGAATCCGCTGTCGATGGAGGGCCGCGCCGAAGAGGAGATCCAGGACGTCATCGGCGCCGTGGTCGCCGGGCTCGCCGCCGCACAAGGCTGGGGCGACGGCGCACCGCGCGCACGCGCGATCCTCTCGCACACCGTGGAGATCCTCGCCCACCTCGCCCACCGCATGTGCCAGCGCGGGCGCCCGGACCTGCAGCCCACCCTGTTCACCATCCCCCGCCTTTTGACGGACGAAGAGTGGCGCGAGCGCGTGCTCACCCAACTGCCTTTGCCGCTCTCGCAGTTCTGGCGCACCACGTTCCCCAAGTACGAGGGCAGCGCGGTGCCGGTGGTCACCCAGACCATCGAGCAGCTCGCCACCTCCACCTCCCTGCGCGCCTTCCTCGGCCAGCCGCGCTCCACCTACGACGTACGCAAGGCGATGGACGAGCGGCAGATCGTGCTGCTGCGATGTTCCGGGACCGGCAGCGGCGACCAGATCATCACGAGCCTGCTGCTGTTCGACCTGTTCCGTGCCGGGCATTCCCGCGAGGGCACCGACCCGGAGATGGCCACGCTGTTCGCGTTCGCCGACGAGCTCAAGGCGATCGACGGCGCCGCCCGCGGCTACATCGCCGCGATCCTCGAGCAGCTACGCAAGTACGAAGTCCGGCTCATGGCGATGACACAGATGGCGATGCGGCTCTCGGAGGAGACCCGGCTCGCGCTCATGCAGAACCAGAGCCTCCTCACGGCCGCAGCCGCCGACACCGACGAGGCTACATTCCTCGCCAAACGCCTGCCCGGCGCCGACACGATGACGCTGACCGAGCAGCCGAAGTGGCACTACGCCGTACGCGCCACCCTGGGCGGCAGGCCCACGCCCACGTTCCAGGTCGCTGGCGTCCCCGTCCACGAGGTCCTCGCCGACTACCACCACCCCGAGCGCCTGCCCGATCTGGAGAAGGCCATGGACACCACGCTGCGGCGCCGCCCGCTGCGCACCGTCCTGACCGAGCTGGACGGCAGCGACGACGGGCGCAGGCCCTCCCTGGACGACCGGATCCTCGCCGAACTCGGCCGCCGCCCCGCGCCGCGCAAACCGGAAACCCCCGACGACTGCTGGCCCGACGCCAGCTCCAGTGAGGTTGCCTAATGTCTTTGGACACCCCCATCACACCGACCGCCCCGCCGCGCCCCACGGGCCTGTCCCGCCTGGCGCAGGACCTGCTGCCAGCGCTGTATCAGCACCGCCTGATCGCGACCAGTCAGCTGCACCGGCTATTCACCCCCCACGCCCGCCGTCCCGTCTACCTGCGCCAGCAGCTCAAGGAGCTGCGCCGCATCGGGCTCGTCGACGCCACCGCCCGGCGTACTTCGCGTATGGGGAACCCGGAGCTGCTGTGGTACATCACCGCGCGCGGCGCCGAAGCAGTCGCCTACGACCCGACGATCCCGCGGCGCGGCTACCGCATCAGCCCGCAGACCGCGGCCTCCCAGCTGCAGGAGCACACCCTCACAGTGGTCGACACGGGCGTCGCGTTCGCCGGCTGGGCGCGCCGCCTCGGGGATGAGTGCTCGCCGCTGGACTGGGAGCCCGAGATCGCGCACCGTATCCGCAACGGTGAATCGCGCGGTGTTGACGACGCGTTCATGATTCCGGACGCCGTGCTGCGCTACACCCATGCCGCCGAGGACGGGCGCCGGCGGATGCTCAGCTTCTTCATCGAGGTCGACCGCGCCACCATGCAGACCACCCGGCTAGCCGCCAAGCTCTCCGCGTACGCCCGCTACCAGAGCTACGTCCCCGCGGCCGGTGGCCGCGGCCGGCGTTCCACCCGCGAGGCCTGGCGCGACCACTACCCGGCCTTCCCCCGCCTGCTCATCGTGCTGACCGGAGCCTCCGACAGGGTTCTGGCCAACCGGATCCAGGACCTGCGCGCCCTCGCAGCCGCGGACCCGCGCGTCGGCCAGCTCAGCGCCGGAGTCACCACTCTGCAGCTCCTGCAGGACAAGGGACCCTTCGCTCCGGTCATGACCCCACTGTCCGGTGACGCAGCCCCGACTGACGTCTTCCTCGCCCCGACCGGAGGTTCCCGTGCATGATGTACGGCGCGCCCTTCTCCGGCGCGTTCCCTCGCCACCCACACCGGCCCCGTCGCCTCGAGGGCACGCCTGCGCACCCGTAGTGGACACAGTCCCGCTGCCGTCCCCGCTCCTCACCGAGCTGATCGCGCTGCGTGCCCATACCCGCCATCTCGGCTGGCTCAGCGAACGCGAGCACTGCCCCGCGCAGTACCAGCGCCTGGCCCGCAGCGTCCCGCAGGACCTCCTGGACGGATGGCTCGCCCAGACCGACGGCACCGGCCGCCTCGAGGATCTGATTCAGGCGCTGGCGCACACGCACCGTCAGGCCCCGAGCACCCACTGTGGATCACCGATGGCGCAATCCCAACGCCATATGACCACAGGGGAGTTCACGTGAAGAGAAAGCGCCAGTGGGCCGTTCTGGTGACCGCGGCAGCCCTGCTGTCGGGCTGTTCCGGGCCCCAGGACAGGGCCGAGGACTCGAGCCAAGCAGCAGCCGAGAGGCCTTCCACCGACCCCAAGTCCACACCGCCCTCCGCCCCGGACCTGCCGGAGGGCATGGTGCGCCTTGGCTCGTCCTTCCCGTTCAGGGAGGAGGGACAGAGTGACTCCTGGACGGTCAGTGTCAGTGCACTCTCCTCGGCCAAGCCGAGCGTGAAAGCTTCCTCGATCCCCGACGGCTGGCGAGCGCTGACCACCAAGGTCACCTTCACCAATACCGACAGCGGAATCGCGGAGCTGCACGGCTCTCTCGACGTCACCGCCCGCTACGGCCCCCAAGGCCGCACAGCAGCCGCGTTCACCGACACCGGCATCAAGGGCCTCGCGTTCCCCGACATCGAATCTCACCCGATCCGAGTTCGCCCCGGCGGCACGTACACCACCACAGTCGGCTACGCGGTCCCAGCCGATACCGCCGGACAACCCCTGACCTTCACCATCGAGGGCGACGACCCCACCTACTTCGAGGGCGCGATCCCAGGCGCCCCGGCCCGCCCCGTCGACACCTCTCACGTTCAGCCCGACACCACCAAAGAGCTGAAGTTCGGCGACTGGGAGGAGGACTCGCCCTGGCTCCGCATCGGCCAGCCCCGCACCGCCGGCGCCACCGCCCAGGGCAAGCGCTACGCGGTCGACCTGAGCTTCTTCAACAACTTTGACGACACCCTTCTTGGCAACCGCCCGGAGGCCAACCTGAAGGTTTACGCCGGAGCGGAGCTCGCCGAGGGCGACTTCGAGGAGAACCTGTCCAATCTGCCATCGCTCGCCTGGATCGCGCCCCAGCGGATGGCCACCGTGACCGTGCACTTCACCATTCCCGGAAAACAGATTGATGGTCCGGTCAGTATCGAAGTGGTCGATCCGTACGGAGAGGACGTCACCTACACGGGCGACGTGAAGAACTGACCGCGCCACGGGACCGCCCTATACCGAAAGGACCGGTGTGTCCCGTTGGGCGGTATTGACGCGTTCGCAGCTTGTGAACTGCCTTTACTGGCTGCGCTGTTGGGGTGAATATGCGTAACGTGTGCATGTGCACGGCAACCACACCCGTCTCGCGCAGCACGACCACACCATCACCCAGCGCGATACACCACAGGTCACCGGCACAGCGGACGAGGAGAACGGGGAGGCGTGATGACGCCAACGGCAAAGGCCAAAAACAACCTACTTCGCAGTCGAAATCGACTTATCGGCACGGCACTTGTGGGCTGTTCCGTCTTCGCCCTCGCTGCCTGCAGTTCTGATTCGAAATCCGACGGGTCCAAGCCGTCCAGCAAGCCGACCAACGCCGAGAAAGTACAACCTTCAAAATCATCCAACCCGCAAGCAGCCGAGAAGAAGGCGGTGCTGTCCGCCTATCAGCACATGCAGAGTGAACGCCTGAAGGCGTATGGGAAGGCCTCCGAGGAGGGAACCGAGCTCCAGAAGTACGCCACCTTGGACGCCTTGGGGCAGTTCCGGCTGGCGATGCTCGACATGAAGAAGGCGGGCACGGTCGTGAAGGGGACGCTGGGGCACCTGGGCACGACCGCGACGATCCAGACCGGTGCCAAGCCACCCTCGGCCAGCGTCAGTGACTGCGTGGACCTGTCGCAGTGGAAGACGTGGGACACCAAGGCCGACAAAGAGATCCCGATGCCGTCGGCACAGCCGCAGCGCTACCGGGCGACAGCGAAGCTGGAGAAGTGGAAGGACGGGTGGATCGTCACCTCCTACCTCCCGCACGGGAACCAGGAATGCTGAGGCGAGCGGCGGCGGCCACAATAGGCGTGCTGGTGGTCTCCTCGAGTGCGGCGCACGCCGACGGCGGTCCGGCGGTGGGCAACGATCCCGGTTGCCGCGGGGCAGCGCCGGACGTGACTGTGTGTGCGAGTGACCCTGTCCGCGCTCCGGGCAAGTCGGACTCCCAGAGCGCGGCTGCCAAGGGCGGCGGGAAGGGGTCCGCTGCCCCAAAGTGCATCTACACCAAGATGGTTCCACAGCCGCCTGCCGAGAACCTCGCAATGCAGGATGGCAAGAAGCGCGGGGGTAAGGGTGCCGCGTACCAGGTCATGTGCCCGGGTACTGGTCGGATCGGCGTGGTGTGGATCCCGGACGGAAACGCCCCGGGTGCGCCGGCAATCGATCCGGAGGTGGTGGCCCGTCAGGCGGTCGACTCGATGAAGCTCGTCGGTCCGGATATCGACATCAACCCGAAGCCGGGAGGCAAGGGCTTGGTGGGGATGCCCGTGTGGATGGCAGTGGGCCAGTCGCCGAACACGTACGGCCCCAACTCAGCGACGGCGACGGCCGGCGGGGTAACAGTGACCGCGACGGCGAAGGTGAAGTCAATCGTCTGGAACATGGGCGACGGGACGTCGGTGACCTGTAACGGTCCGGGAACGGGGTACCGGAAGTCGTTCGGGATGAAGCAGTCGCCGGACTGCGGCCACGTCTACAAGCAGACCTCCGACTCAGCGGGCGGGAAGTTCAAGGTGTCCGCGACCGCGACCTGGGCGGTCGACTGGCAGGTGGCCGGCGGCGGTGGGGAGACCGGTCACCTGACCGAGGTCCGCAATTCGCAGGTGGGGCTGACGATCACTGAGTCTCAGGCCGTCAACTAACCATTCTTGAAGGGGATTTCGTACGCCATGGACACCACGACGCCTGCGCCGCCGCCGATCGCTCCGCCACGTCAGGCTGACCTGCCGATCTCCGCGGGCGCCAAGAAGTCGTCCAGGGCCCCGCGCAAGCTGATCCAGGCCTTGGTCTGGACGCTGGCCGCTCTGGTCGGTGCCCTGGTGGCGATCTCTCAGGTGAACCGCGCCGGTGACCGGGTCGAGGTCCTGGCCGTGGCGCACGATGTGCAGGCCGGGCAGGTCGTGAAGGCCTCGGACGTGACGACCGCGTCGGTTGCTGAGGATCCCGCGCTCTCTCCGGTGCCGGCCGCCGACCGGAGCCGGATCGTTGGACAGCGGGCCGCGGTCGACCTGCGCCAGGGCTCCCTGCTGACCGCCTCCTCCGTGCAGTCCGGCGGCGGCCTCGGCGATGACCTGCAGGTGGTCGGCGTCGAGGTGAAGAAGGGCACCGCGCCGAGGGACGAACTGCGCCCCGGCGACAAGGTGCTGGCCGTGGTGCTGCCCGAGCAGGGCGCCCAGTCCACGACCGGCACGGGAGCCGCGAAGAACGGCGCGGAGCCAGAGCCGGAGAGCATCGAAGCGACGGTGAAGTCGGTGGGCCGTACGGACGCGACCGGATCGCTGGTGGTGAATCTCGCGGTGCCGACCACGGAAGGGCCGCAGCTGGCGGAGAAGGCCGCGGCCAAGCGGATCGCCCTGGTGCGGCAGCCGCGCGACGGAAAGCAGTGACGGCATGGCTCTGATCGCATTGGTGTCGGCGGCCTCCGACGGTGTGAGTACGTCGGCGACCGCGCTGGCGCTCTCCAGCCGCCAGTCGGTGCTGCTGGCCGAGTTCGACATGGCGGGCAGCAAGCTACGGCACCGGCTGCTGCGCGGCATCCACCTGGGCGGACAGGCCCTGGACGGCAATATCGGCCTGCACAAGCTGGCCGAGGCGTACTGGAGCAGCGCGGCGGCCGGGGTGCAGGATCTGGCGCCGCAGGTGGATCAGCATCTGTGGCCGCTGGACGACACCGGGATGCGGCTCGTGCTGCCGGGCCTGACTGATCCGCGGCAGGCTTCCTCGCTGCAGGAGTTGTGGCCGAGCCTGATCGACGTGCTGCAGATGACCGACCACGAGCACCACTGGGAC
Organism: Streptomyces sp. NBC_01445; assembly: GCF_035918235.1. Classification (NCBI taxonomy): domain Bacteria; kingdom Bacillati; phylum Actinomycetota; class Actinomycetes; order Kitasatosporales; family Streptomycetaceae; genus Streptomyces; species Streptomyces sp. NBC_01445. Next base: position 84,375 of record NZ_CP109485.1, read on the forward strand.
GTGATCGTGGACGGCGGGCGGCTGGCCTGGGAGAACGGGCGGCTGCACCGGCTGCTGACCCCGTCCCCGGTCCTGCACCAGGCCGACATCGTCCTGCTGGTCGTGAAGCTCGCCGATCCCGCGTCGGTGTTCCTGGCCTCGACGGCGATCGAGGCGCTGCAGGACGAGCTCGGCCAGCACGGCACCGGCGCACGGGCGTTGGGCCTGCTCACACTGTCGTCCGGCTCGCGGCGGGAGTTCGCGCCGCACGAGGTGGAGGCCAAGTTCGAGGCCCCGATCCTCGGCTCGCTGGCCTGGGATGAGCGCGCGGCCGCGTATCTGTCGGCCGGCGGCGCGCCGCCGCGGAATCTGGCCCGCTCAGCGCTGCTGCGCAGCGCGCGCGATGTGCTGGGTCCGCTGCGCGCGTATGCCCAGCAGCGTCGGCTGCACATGGAGATGCGGGCCCAGCAGGGCGTGAGCCCAGCGGTGCTGCACCAGGTACGGCAGCTGGGGATGCGGCGTCGTAGGGAGGCATCGTGACGAACACTCCGACGGGCCCGGACAAGGACGCGGCCCGGACACAGCTGGGTCGTCTGCTCTCCCAGCGCAGCACCCACCCCCCGGAGCACGTCGCGCCTGCAACACCGGATCCCAGGACGGCACAAGCCCACCCGGCCCCCACCGCGCGCCCGGTCGCGCCGGCGCCTGCCCCCATGGTGCCCGTCGCGCCGGTGACCACCAGCTCCTCGGCGGGCGCCGGGGCGATGGGCGTGACCGACTTCGCGCGGACCGCATCGCTGCCCGGCACGCTGCCGGTGCAGCCGGAGGAGATCCAGAAACTGCGGGTGCGGGTCGCCGAGGATCTACGAGCCGTACGGGAGCGGCAGCAGGCCCAGACGCTGGAGGCGGAGGAGGAGCGGGAGCTGGCGGAGCTGTTCGCCCGCCGCCAGATCGCCGCCTGGCATGCCGAGTTCACGCAGAAGAATCCGCCGCTCAGCCAGGAACAACGCAGCATCCTGCACGAGGAGGTCCTCAACCTGACCTTCCGCGCCGGTGCGCTCCAGCGTCTCTTGGACCAGCCCGGTGTGCAGAACATCGACATCGACGGCGACGTCATGTATGTCGACGTCGCCGGCCAGCAGCGCCAGAAGATGGCCTCTCCGTTCGCCAGCCGTGAGCAGACGATCGCCTGGATCAACACCATGGCCGCCCAGTCCGGGCACGGCGAGCGGCAGCTGTCGTATGCGTCGCCCTACGTCGAGTTCCGGCTGCCGGACGATTCACGTGTGGCAGCGAATGTCCTGACCCGGAATGTGTCGGTGTCGATCCGCAAGCATGGCGGCCGCGCGTGGACGCTGGGCAACCTGCTGCAGGAGAAGACGGTCGACCAGCTGCTCGCCTCGTTCCTGTCGGCGGCGGTGCGGGCCCACATGAACATCGTCATCTGCGGCGGGATGACCGCGGGGAAGACCACGCTGATGCGCGCGATGGGCCGTGAGATCCCGGCCTCGGAGCGGCTGATCACGCTGGAGTCCTCGCTGGAACTGTTCCTCGATGACGCCGAAACGCCCTGCCACACCTTGGCGTTCGAGACGCGACAGTCCAACGGCGAGGACGGCGCCGGCGCCATCACCCTCTCCGACCTGATCGAGATCGCACTGCGCTACAACGCCGACCGGATCATGGTCGGTGAGGTCCGCGGCAAGGAGTCCATGGCGATGCTGGAGGCGATGTCGGCCAGCCAGCCCGGCTCGATGTGCACGCTGCACGCCGACTACCCCAAAGACGTCATCACCCGCCTCGTGCTGCGCCTGTCGATGGCCGATCTCAGTGCGGAGACCTCGTACCGCCTCATCGAGGGCGCAGTGCATCTGATGGTGTTCGTGAAGAAGGGCGCAAAGCCCGGCGAGAAGATCGTCTCCCACGTGTGGGAGGTCGACGGGCTCAACGAGGACGGCACCCCGTCCATGACCCAGCTGTTCGCGCCGAGGCCCGGGGACGGGCGGGCGGTGCCGACCGCGTTCCAGATGAGCCCGGAGCGGGCCGAGCAGATCGCCGAGGCCGGGTTCAACCCGCTGCTGCTGGCCCAGTACCCGCACGGCACCTGGGATCCGGTCGAGCAGTCCGGCGAGGCCGAGAGGCGGGCATCGTGATGAACCAGTCGCAGCGGGCCTTGGTGGCCGCGCTCGGTGTCGTCGTGTTCGTGGCCTGCCTCGCCCGGGCCGTGACGGCCCTGCGCCGCCGCACCGAGCCGGAGCGCGGCCCGGTCAAACGACGTGGCGGACCGGGGCTGCTGGACGAGCTCCCGCCGGTGTGGCAGGCCAACTACCGCTTCCTGTTCAGTGCCGCGGTCGTCGCCGGGGTACTGGTATGGGCGATCGCCGGACGTCCTGTGCACGGTCTGGTCGCGTTCGCCGGTGTGGCTGGTCTGCCGTTCCTGCTGTTCCCTGGCGGTTCGGCGCGTACCGAGCTGGAGCAGCTGGAGGCGTTCTCCGACTGGCTGCAGCAGCTGTCCAGCGTGATCGCTGCCGGAAAGCCGCTGGAGGTGGCGATCCCCGGTTCCCTGTCCACGGTGCCGGATCTGCTGCGTGTGCCGGTGACCCGGCTCGCGCAGCGGCTCGCGGACGGGGTGCCGCCCGCGCAGGCCTACCGGTACTTCGCCGACGATCTGGCCTCCAATACCGGCGACGAGATCGCCATGGTGTTCCAGATGCACACCCAGGCCCGCGGCCGCGGGCTGGCGAACGTGATCAAGGAGATGGCGTTCAACAAGTCCGACAAGGCCAAGGCCCTGCGCAAGCTCGACTCTGACCGGGCGCGGACCCGGCGTAAGGCCCGCAACGTCACCGTGCTGACCCTCGCGGTCATCGCGCTCGGGCTGACCAGCGTCTCCTACACCGATTGGTACCGCACCGCGCCGGGCCAACTCGGCCTGATGGTGGTGGGGTTGATGGTCACCGGGTCGCTGGTGTGGATGCGCAAGACCGCCCGGAACAAACCCGAACCGCGGCTGCTGCGCACGGCGGCCGAGCGTGTGGGGGTGGAGCAGTCGTGATCATGTCTGTGCCCGCGATGGTGGGCGGCGCGGTGGCCGTCCTCGGCGCCGGGATGACGGTGCGGGCGCTGATGCCCGCCCGGCCCTCCGTGGACGCACTGCTGAAGACCACCCGCTCCCCCGCCCCGCCCACCCAGGTCGATGCGAGCGCGGGCCGCTTCGAGGCGCTCACCGACAAGATGGGCGACCGGCTCGTCGCCACGCCCACGGTCGCCTCCCGGCTGCCGGCCACCGACCTCAGGCTGCTGGAGATGTCCCCGGCCAAACTCCTGGGCCGGTGCGCGCGGATGGCAGTGCTGGGGATGGTGCTGCCTCAGCTGTTCATGCTGCTGCTCACGGTTGCCGGCAAGCGCCCGCCGCTGCCGGTGCCGGTGCTGCTCGCGCTCGCGGTGGGTGGGTTCTTCGCGTTCAAGTGCCTGGACGATGTGCGCGACGACGGCAAGAAGCTGCGCGAGGAGTACCGGTACACGATCGTCTCCCTGCTGGAACGGCTCATCCTGATTCGCTCGGCGAACGCGTCGGCCGGCGAATCGCTGCTGCGCGCCGCCTCGGTCGGCGACACCACCCCCGCTTTGCAGATCCGCGAGTCCCTCGAGCACGCCCGGCTGACCGGCACGCCCTACTGGAGCGCGCTGGCCCAACTCGGCCAGGCGATCGGCGTGGAGGACCTGGCCCGGCCCGCCCGCGCCATGGCACTCGCCGGCGAGGAGAAGGCCGCCGTCACCCGCACCCTGGAAAACCAGGTCGACCTACTCAACGCCGCCGTCCAAGGCGACCGCGAAACCCGCGCCAACCAGGCCACCGAGCAGATGGACCTGCCGGCGTTGACCGTCGGCTTGTCCCTGGTCGTCTTCTGCGCCCTGCCCGCCTTCATCAAGATCCTCAACCTGTGACCTGGCCCGAAGGAGATACGGATGTCGCTCGCTCTGTACGGCCTGTGGGCCCTGGCCGTCACGCTCGGCTTCGCCCGCGTGGTCGCACTGAACCAGCCCGCGGCGGCGCGCAACCCCCGGGACACCGACCGGCTGCACCTGATCGCGATCGTCGTCGCGCTGAGCGTCGTCACCCTGATCGCTCTACCCGCCCTCATCAAGATCTTGTCCGTCTAGTCGCCGTCCCTGCAGGGGAGTTCGTATGGGATCCACACGTGAGCTGCTCATCCTCTGGACGGCGATCATCACCATCGCCACCGTCCTCACGATCCTTTTCCAGACCGTCCTGCCCTCCCCGTTCTGACCCCTTTCGCCGCGGACACCGCATCCGGCGCGTCCGCTTGTCCTCACCTCCCGGAGGTTGTGATGTCTCGTCGTCTCACCCGTATCACCGCTGTGCTGCGCCGCCGCTACGGCCACGTGCGCGGCCGCCTCTCCGATGCCGGCTACTCGGTCACCGAGTGGGCCTACATCACCGCGGCCGGCGGCGGCATCGCCACGATCCTCTACCTCGCCATCGACAGCACCGCCCGCGCCAAGGCCTTGGAGATCGCAGGCCTGTGACCAGAGCCGCCGGCAAGCGACACCCGGTCCCGGAGTCGAGATGGTCCCGGCTTCGGGAGCGTCTCAACGACCACGGCGACAGCGTCGTCGAGTTCGCGGTGATCTTCCCCGTCGTGCTGATCCTCGTGTTCACCGTCATCGAGGGCGCCCTGTACTTCCATGCCCGCTCGGTGGCAGCGCGCGCAGCTCAGGTCGGCGTGGACGCAGGCCGCTCCTACGACGCGAGCCCGGACGACGGGGCCGCCGCCGCCCGCGACTTCCTGGCCCGCACCGGCAACTCGGTCGAGGGCTCCAAGGTGGCGGTCGACTCCGGCGGCAACCAGATCGCGGTGACCGTCACCGGCACCGTCTCCTCCCTGGTGCCCGGCCTGGAGTTCACCGTGCGCCAGCGTGCCCAAGCCCCCGTGGAGGAATTCCGGTGAAACACGCGTGGGTTCACGCCTCCCGCGCCCTGCCGCTCGGCCGCTGCCGGCGGACAGAACATCTTGTGGCCCGCACGGTCCTGGGCTGGCGTGCTGCCTTCTCGGGTGCGGCCGCGGACCGGGGCAGTGCCGCGCTGGGTGCGGCAATCTTCACTCCGGTGTTCATCGCCCTGCTCGCCCTGGTGATCGCTGCGGGCCGGATCCAGATCGCGCAGGGTGCCGCGGACGCAGCCGCGCGGGATGCTGCACGCACCGCCTCGCTGGCCGACAGCCCCGACACCGCGCAGGGCGAGGCCCGCCAAGCCGCCGCCGAGTCGCTGCGCCGCTCCGGGCTGACCTGCTCCGACATCGCGGTCGCCGTGGAGTCCGACGGGATCGACGCGCCCGTCGGGCAGGCCGCCACGGTCACCGCCACCGTGTCGTGCACCGTGCCGCTAGATGACGTGGCGCTGCCCGCACTGCCCGGCACCAAGACGCTGAAGAGCACCATGACCAGCGTTGTTGATCAGTGGAGGGCCCGGTGACCAAGCCCCTCCCCCGACTGCGTGCCCATGTCCGTCGTGCCGTCAGTACGCTGCGCGAGCGCCGCGATACCGGCGGCGTGGAACTGTTCATGCCGATCATGGCGATCGCCATCTTCGTGATGCTCGGCCTGGTCGTGGACGGCACCGGCGTCCTCAACGGCAACTCCCGCGCCACCTACGCCGCTCAGGAGGCCGCCCGCGCGGCCGGCCAGCAGATCGATCCCGGTCAGGCCATCACCGGCGAGGCGATCGTCGTCGATCCCGACGCCGCCGCCGGCGCGGCCCAGGACTACCTCGACGCCGAGGGCCTGGACGGTGACGTAGTGGTCTCCGGCGATGGCAAGACCATCACGGTGACCGTCAACGACTCCTACGACCCGCTGTTCGCCTCGCTGTTGGGCATCGACACCCTGCCAGTGTCCGGCGAAGCCAAGGCCACCCTGCTCCACCAGCCCGGAGGCTGACCCGCTCATGGCCCACCGCATCGTCCGCTGGCCCCTCGCCCTGCTGCGCCTGATCGCACGCCTGGCCGCACTCGCCGTACTCGCCGCCGGCGTACCCGCGCTCCTCCTCAAGGTTGGCACCCTGCCGCAGAGCGTGCCGTCCCTGAGCGAGGCGCGTGAGGCGTTGATGGCTCCGGATGACGGGAGCCTGCTGTTCACCACGCTCACCCTCGCCGCGTGGATCGCGTGGCTGTGGCTGCTCGTTCCTCTCCTGGTCGAACTGGTCGCGGCCCTCGCGCACCGGGCCACACCCCGGCTTCCGGGCATGGCCACCAGCCAGCGCCTGGCCGTCTTTCTGCTGGGCGGGCTGCTGCTCGCTTCTCCCGCGGCCGCGGCAACCGCCGCCACCCCCGTCGTCGCAGCGACCGCCACCCTCGACCACGCCTCCCCCGCCCCGGCCTCCGTGGACCACACCGAGCGCACGGCGACCGCGGCGACAACGGCCGCTGCCACCAAGGAGCATCACGTCGCAGGCGAGGGTGTGGTGGCGTACGACGTGGCTGAGCAGCGTCTCGGCGACGGGTTGCGCTGGCGTGACATCGCCCGCCTCAACCCCGAGTTGCACATCACCGGGCCCAGCTCCTCGCTGTCGGCGGGCACCACGCTCACACTGCCCGCCGACGCCAGCCCCGCGGCCGCCTCCGCATCGGGCGCGAGTTCCGGCCTGCAAGCTCAGCTGGCGAGCTCCTCGCGCACGGCGAGCGAGGACGCCTCGGAGCAGCGTTCGGAAAGCCATTACATGGTGCGGCCCGGGGACACGCTGTGGGACATCTCCGAGGAGCAGCAGGGCGATCCCACGCTCTACCCGGAGATCGTCGAGGCGAACCCGGACGTCATCAAGAACCCGAACCTGATCCATCCTGGGGATCACCTGGCTATCCCCGACCAGGCGCGGCCCTCCCAGCAGCCCGGCAAGCAGGGCTCCGACGGCCAGGAGAAGGGCCACCAGGGCGAGGACGGCGAGGCGGCGGCATCGCCCTCCGAGTCCCCCCGGGCCAGCGACGGCGAGGCGGGCACCCCAGAACAGGAAGCAACTCCCGCCCCGTCCGCGAGCAGTTCCGCGCAGGAGCAGGAGTCCAACTCCTCGGCCACGAAGGCACCGAGTGAGGACCCGGGCGTCGGTGTGCCCTCCCAGGCCGCGCCGACCGCGGAGCCCTCCGGGGCCGGCACCGAGGAGCCCTCCGCACCCGGCACCTCGGCACCTGCTGGGGCTGCGCCGTCGGCTGACGATCGCCACAGCAGCGCCCAAGACGCCTCGCCGGACGAGGAGTCCGGCCTGACCGTCACGACGATGGCGTTGGGCGCGTCCGCGTTCGTCGCCGCCGGAGTGCTCTTGATGCTGCGGCGCAGGCGGACGGTGCAGCAGCGTCGCCGGCGGGCCGGGCGCCGGATCTCGATGGCGCAGGGACGTGCCGCCGCGACCGAGCGTGCCCTGCGCTGCGTCGATGCCATCGAGGAGGTCGACTTCCTGGATGCGGCCCTGCGCACGCTCGCCCACCACTGCGCCGAGGCGGGGCGTCCGCTGCCCGCTCTCGCCGCCGTCCAGCTGGGCACCGAGGGCGTGCTGCTCCACCTCGCCGACACCGATGATGCCGACGAACTCCCCGCTCCCCTGCCACCGTTCACCGCCGTCGACGACAGCCCGCAGCTTTGGTGGTGCGCCACCGACACCGGGGACCTCGCAGACGCCGAACTCCTCGGCCGGATGGACGCCCCTTATCCGGCACTGGTCGCGCTCGGCGACGACACCCGCGAGGCGCTGCTACTGGTCGACCTGGAACGCTTCGGGGCCGTGCACCTCACCGGCGCCACACGGCTTCAGGTGCTGCGCGCCCTGGGTACATCGCTCGCGGTGTCCCCGCTCAGCTCGGACCTGGAGATCGCTGTCGCGGGCGAGGACAGCGCCCCGGGCCTGTCCCTCATCGACTCGCGCGTGACCCCGTACACGACGCTCGCCGACGCGGCCGACGTCGTCCGCACCCACCACGGCCGCCAGCACACGGCACTGTCCGGCAGCAACAGTACGGACCTGGGAGCCGCGCGGGCCGCGGACACGGTGGACGAGCTGTGGCCGATGGTCGTCCTTGCCGACCTCGACAGCTGCCCCGACCCCGAGGCCGCCGAAGAGCTCGCCGAGGTCCTGCAGCAGGAACCGCGTACCGCGACCGTCATCATCACCAGCGGGCACATGCCCGCCGAGGCCGACGCGGTGTGGGTCCTGGACACCGACGACGAAGTCCATCCCGTGCCCGGTACCGGGCTGCACTGCCGCCTGGTCGCCTTCTCGGACGAGGAATACGCCGACGTCGTCGAGAGCGCGCTGACGTCGAACTCGGAGACCGACCTCGCCCCCGACGAACCGCCTGCGACCTCCGTCCCGCTGGCGAAGGACACCGAGGCGCCCGCCGCCGCTGCAGCTCCGGCTGCCGCCGAGTCGGTACCCGCCGCGCGGGAGTCGGACAGCCTGTTCGCCCGCCTGGCCGACCTCGACGACGACTCCCCAGCCCATCACCTCGAGGGCGCGCCCGCACCGGCCACAGTGCACCACGAGGACGACGCGGCCACGGAGGCCCAACCTTCTGCAGAAGAGGCTGGCCCCGCCATCCCGCGGACGGACGCCACCTCCCCCAGCCGGATCGTGCTGCCTGCCACAACCGCGACCTCTCGGGTCAACGCCCGGCTGCCCGAGCCCGTCAGCCCGCCGGCCCCGGTGCCCCAGGAGCCGGTGCCCACCAGTGCGGCCGACAGCCCACAGCGGCCGGCAGGCGAGGACGCGGCCGACGGGCCCCTGGTCCGAGTGCTCGGCCCCATCGACGTCACCGGCGCCCGCGGGCACATCGAATCCAACCGGCGCACCGTCGCCACGGAACTGGTCTCCTGGCTCGCCCTGCGCACCGACGGTGCCACCCGCCACGAGCTCGACGAGGTCATCGCGCCCGGCGGAGGGCGCGTGGAGAACAACACCAGGAACGGACGTGTCCGCGAGGTACGGCGCTGGCTCGGTGACGAGTACTACCCAAAGCTCAACGAACAGCCCGACCGCAAGCACCGCCTGGTCGGCGTCGCCTGCGACTGGCACCAGTTCCAGGACCTGACCACCCAGGCCGCTCGCGCCGGCGGCGATGAAGGGCGCGCCATGCTGCGGCGCGCGCTCGAGCTCGTACAGGGCCGGCCCTTCACCGGCATTCCGCCGCGCCGCTACGTCTGGGCCGAGGCCCTGACCCAGGACATGATCTCGGCAGTGGTCGACGTGGCCGACGACCTCGCCGCCCGCTGCCTGGCCGCCCGCGACCCTCGGGGCGCACTGTGGGCGTCGGGCCGCGGCCTGGACACCGCACGCGAGCGCGAGGCCCTGTGGCGCCACCGCTTCGAGGCCCTGGCCCAACTCGGCGCACACGACGAACTGGAAGCAGCGATCCAGCAGCTGAACCAGTACCTCCTCGATGCCGACCTGCCCATGGAACGCCAGACCGAGGAGACCATCCGCCGCCTGGACGCAGTCCGCCGCTAACCCTCGAACCACTGTAGGGTCCGCGATCCGGTGAGCACTGTGGGCGCTCGATGCGCAGTAAATGCGCAAATCCAGTTCCTGTGCGCAATGGCTCCGGAGAGTGAAGCCAACTGTCGATCTCTTTCGAGCCTTCCCAGGGCACTCAGCGCGGTCGCTGGTCTCCCGAACGAATCGACCAGCGATCACTAACGTACGGCAGATGAGAGATTCGAAATTGGATCCGGGGACCCCGGACAGTCGCAGTGCCGCGCGGTACCTGTGGTGGCTGATCACCAGTCAGCGCCGCCGGATCGCCGCCGGTGCGCTGCTGGGCAGCACTTGGATGGTCTGTCTGGCTCTGCCGCCGTACCTGCTGTCACGTGCCATCGACGACGGGCTGGAGCGGGGGCAGTGGTCCGTGCTCGTCGGCTGGGTCGCGGCGTTGTTGGGTGTGGGGGTGCTGAACGCGTGGCTGGCCATCATGCGACACCGCACCATGACCAAGGTGCGGATGGATGCGGCCTTCCGTTCTGTGCAGGTGGTGGTCAGGCAGGCGACCAGGCTGGGCGGGGCGCTGCCGCGCCGGGTCACGGCCGGGGAAGTCGTCACGATCGGGTTCGGCGACGTCGCGGTGATCGCGAGCACGCTGACCATTACCGGCCCCGGTGTCGGCGCGGTCCTCGCCTATGTCGTCGTGGCCGCACTGCTGTTGACCGCTTCGCCGTTGCTCGCCGTGGTGGTGCTTCTCGGTGTGCCGCTGCTCGCGGTGCTGGTCGGCCCGCTGCTGGGGCGGCTGCAGGGCGTCGAGGCGACGTACCGGGAACAGCAGGGCGGGCTCGCCGCCCGTTTCACGGACATCGTCGGAGGACTGCGCGTCCTCAACGGCATCGGCGGCAAGGAGGTGTACGCCGAGCGCTACCGGCGCGGTTCGCGGACGCTGCAGGCGAAGGGGTACCGCGTCGGCGCGGTGACCAGCTGGATCCAGGCCCTGAGCGTCGGCCTGCCCACCCTGTTCCTCGGGGCCGTGACCTGGCTGGCGGCCCGGATGGCGGCGCAAGGGACCATCAGCGTCGGCGAGTTGGTCGCGGTCTACGGGTACGCAGCGGTGCTGGTGGTGCCGGTCTCGTTCTTCATCGAGGGCGGCTACGACCTCAGCCGCGGACTCGTCGCCGCCCGCAGAGTCGTACGTTTTCTGGCCATGGAGCCCGATTCCCTCGGCGGGGACGCGGCTTCGGACGGGCCCGGGCTTCCGGCCGCGCTGCGTGATCCTGCATCCGGCGTCGAGGCGACGCCCGGCAGGCTGACCGCATTGGTCAGCGCCCGGCCCGCGGAGTCGGCGACGGTGGTCGACCGTCTCGGCCGTTTCGTCGAATCGGCCGTGACCTGGGGCGAGATACGCCTCGCAGAGATTGACCTGACACAGGTCCGCCGACGCATCCTCGTCGCGGACAACGAGGCCGATCTGTTCGCCGGCCCGCTGCGCGAGGTGATCTGCGGTCCGTGGGACCGGGACGAGGAGACCATCGGCCGGGGCCTCTCCGCGGCCATGGCGCAGGACATCGTCCGCGCCCTGCCGGACGGCCTCGACTCGCCCGTCGACGCGCAGGGCCGCAACCTCTCCGGCGGTCAGCGGCAGCGCATCCGCCTGGCCCGGGCCCTGCTGGTCGATCCCGAGGTACTCCTGGCGGTCGAGCCCACCTCAGCAGTCGACGCGCACACCGAGGCGGCCATCGCGACCCGGCTGTACGCCGCACGGTCCGGCCGCACCACGGTGGTCACCAGCACATCACCGCTCCTCCTGGTTCAGGCAGACACCGTGCACTACCTGGTCGACGGCTCCGTCGCGGACTCGGGCAGCCATCATGAACTCCTGGCCCGGCAGCCCAGCTACCGGCGCCTGGTCTCCCGCGGCGCGTCCGAAGCAGACGGCGTCCACGACGAAGACCGCGACCGCGCGGACGAAGGAACCGCTCCGACGTGCCGGGAGGCCGTGCAATGACTGCCAGTTCCCCACCCACGGCACCCACGGCCCGGGCCCTGCCCGTCGCCGAACCGTCCCGGATACGCCGGGCGGCACTCCGGCTGGTCCGTCAGGACGGCCGTGCTTTCGCCGCCATGATCGGCCTCAACGCGCTGGCCGCCGGTGCCGGACTCGTCGGCCCCTGGCTGCTCGGCCGCATCATCGACGAAGTCAGGGCCGGGGCCCCGGTGGCCTCGGTGGACCGTCTCGCGCTCATCATCTTCGTGTTCGCGCTGGCGCAGCTCGTCCTGGCCCGTTATGCCGGCTACATCGGACACCGCTTCGGCGAGCGGACCCTGGCGCGTATCCGCGAACAGTTCGCCGACCGGGCGCTCGCGCTGCCCGCCGCGATGGTCGAACGCGCAGGAACGGGCGACCTGATGACCCGTGGCACGGCCGATGTCGCCGCGGTCGGCGCCACCCTCCGGGACGCCGGTCCCCAGGTCCTCATCGCCGGAGTCCAGGCGTTGTTCATCCTCGGAGCGGTCTTCGCACTCGACCCGCTGCTCGGCGCGTGCGGAGTGCTGGGCCTGCTCGGCATCTGGTTCGCCGCCCGCTGGTACCTGCGCCGGGCGCTCACCGCGTACCTTGCCGAGGGAGCCGCCAACACCGCTCTCGCGGAGCAGCTCGCGGCCACCGCCGCCGGCGCCCGCACCGTCGAAGCCTTCGGACTGCAGCAGCACCGCATGACGGCATGCCAGGAGCAAATCGAAAAGTGCCGGACCACCCGGAACCGCACGCTGTTCCTGCGCAGTGTGCTCTTCCCGGCCGTGGACATCTCGTACGTCATTCCCGTGGCCGTTGTCCTGCTGATCGGCGGCGTGCTGTACGCCCACGGCACGATGAGCCTCGGCGCGGTGGTCGCCTCGGCCCTGTACCTGCGGCAGCTCTCCCAGCCCCTGGACACCATCCTCCAGCAGATCGAGCAACTGCAAAGCAGCAGCGCCTCCTTCGCCAGGGTCGAGGGCCCCGGCCTGGCCACGCAAGTACCACCGGCCGCTCCCCTCACACCGACCAACGACCGGATCGAAGTGGCCGATGTGCGCTACGCCTACGACGACGGGAGCGACGTCCTGCACGGCGTCGACCTCACGGTCCAGCCCGGCGAGCGACTAGTGATCGTCGGCCCGTCCGGCGCGGGCAAGACCACCCTGGGCAGGCTGCTGGCAGGCATGGACAGACCCCACACCGGCTCAGTGACGGTAGGGCAGATACCGGTCGCCGACCTGGACCCCGACCAACTGCGCCAACACGTCGTCCTCGTCACCCAGGAACACCACGTGTTCCTAGGAACGGTCCGGGACAACCTGCAGATCGCCTCCGCTCGCGCCACCGACGCCCAACTGCGCACGGCACTCGCTGCCGTCGGCGCCGAATGGGCCAACGAACTACCGGACGGGCTGGACACCGATCTGAGCCACGGGGGACACCGGCCGGACGGCGCCCAGGCACAGCAACTCGCCTTGGCACGCGTGGTGCTGGCCGACCCACACACGCTGATCCTCGACGAGGCAACTGCACTCCTGGACCCAAGAACCGCCCGGCACACGGAACGGGCGCTGGCCGCCGTCCTCAAAGGCCGGACCGTCATCGCCATCGCACACCGCCTACAGACGGCCCATGACGCCGACAGAGTGGCCGTGATGGAAGACGGTCGACTCACCGAACTCGGCACCCACGACGATCTCGTAACAGCCGACGGCGCCTACGCCGCGCTCTGGCGCTCATGGCACGGCGAGCGGCCTCCCTCCTCCTGAACACGGCACCCCGCGCCGCCCCGGACAGAACTCGCGGGTTCCGGGCTGCCCCTACCGACTGTGACCGACCGTGGATCGCCAACGGCGCCGATTGCTCACGCCTGGTCGACCCGACGAGTGCTCACCGAGCGCGGATTCCAGCGTTTCTGCAGGAACCAGTGCTCATCAAGTCGCGGACCCTACAGATCCACACCGGCCCGGCCACCCTCTCAGGTTGGCTGGGCCTGCTGGACGACCACCGGCCCCTGCGAGCTCCGGGCCCTGAGCAGTCCGGAACGCCCTGCGGGCCAGCCGCGGGTGCTCTGCCGTAGCCGACACACCGTCACGCAACGCAATCGGCAGTACGGTTCACCGGCCCGAGCCGTCGCAGCGGCGCCGCGTCAGCGTGGAAAATTCCACCCCGGTCGTCCCGGCCGCGGACATGCCGTCCACGAATTCCACCCGGCCGCACCCCGCGTGGAACGACCCGGAGGACGTTCACGGCCAGGCCCACTCGCCGCACCTCCAACGGTCGCAGTGAGCGGCGTCGGAACGGGAGCGGGGTATACCCCAAACAGTGACCCACGGTGGAAAATTGCAGGTCACAGCGTTCCACCCCTCTAGGAAGCGGACGTCCACCAACGCGAAGTCGGGCAGCCGTTAGGCAACTCCAGCCGCTCCGAGCGGAGCGAGTAGGGCAGCGGATGTGTGCCACACAGCAATGCTGGAAGAGCTGTCCTTTGCGCATTCCACCCCGCCGACGCGCATGCTCTGCTGCAGCAACTGCCGGATTCCACCGGGTGGAACGTCAGCCGGTTTCCTCGCTCGAACCGCGCCGCCGCATCTCGCCGATGTACTTGCGCACCGTGCCCTCTGCGTAGCCGGACAGTGCGGCAAGCTCGGGAGCGAGCGCCTTCGCGGACTTCCCCTGGGACTCCGGCGGCAACTGCCGGTAGTGGAATTCCACCAGGTCGATCCCCGACGGCTTCGCTTCAGTCGGCGCTGCTCCGCTCGGCTCGGGCTCGGCGAGCGTCCCGGTGCCGGCGGCAGGTGCTTCGCCCGTCGGCTCGGCCGCAGGCGCTTCCTGACTCTGCGACCGCTCCAGCTCGCTGATACGCATCTGGACTGCGACCCGCCCCGCATCCTCGGCCCGGCTGGCATTCACCGGAGCCTGGTCCCCCACTGCCACTCCACGAGCGGCCTCCGCCTCCCGGTTGGCGGCCATCACGTACGGGGCGAGGTATTCGGGAGCGAGCGGGCGGCCGTACTGGTCGGCGACGTCGTACTGCTCCAGCAGGTACAAGGACAGCTCATCAGCATCCGGCTCGTATCCCTGGTCCGTTGCGAACTGCTCTGCAGCGGACCGATAGAAGGACGCCCACTCCTTGTCAGGCTCACCACCCGATGCATCAGGCACCGGGGCCTGATGCTCTTGCTCCTGCGGGTGCGGCACCGGCATTCGCTCGGGATGCTCCTCGTGCCAGCTCTGGTGCTCCTGTTCCAACGCGACCATGGGCGGCTCCACCTCGGCGTCGTGGTCGCCCGGATGCTGCGTCTGGCGAGGCGCAGCGAACCCGTGGCTCGGCGCCGTCTGCGCGAGCACCCCAGCAGCAGGCTCCACCCGCACGACCTGCTGATCCAGTTGTGGCGCCTGCGGACGGCGCGGCAGCAACTGCGGCTCGACGCCCGCGGCGACGAGCCCGGCCGGAGCCATCTCCGCGAGCGGCACCCCGTAGCGCGCCAGGCGCAGCGGCATCAGGGACTCGACGGGAGCCTTGCGGCGCCAGGCGCGGCCGAAGCGGGACCGCAGCCGCGCCTGGTAGACGAGCCGCTCCTGCTCCAGCTTGATGACGGCCTCGTAGCTGCGCAGCTCCCACAGCTTCATGCGGCGCCACAGCAGGAACGTGGGCAGTGGGGAGAGCAGCCAGCGCGTGAGGCGCACGCCCTCCATGTGCTTGTCGGCCGTGATGTCGGCGATCCGGCCCACCGCGTGCCGCGCCGCCTCGACCGAGACGACGAACAGGATCGGGATGACGGCGTGCATGCCGACGCCGAGCGGGTCCGGCCACGCGGCCGCGCCGTTGAACGCGATCGTCGCGGCGGTCAGCAGCCACGCCGTCTGGCGCAGCAGCGGGAACGGTATCCGGATCCAGGTCAGCAGCAGGTCCAGGGCGAGCAGTACGCAGATACCCGCGTCGATGCCAATCGGGAACACATAACTGAAGTTCCCGAACCCCTTCTGGAGCGCGAGTGAGCGAACGGCCGCGTACGAACCCGCGAAACCGATGCCGGCGATGACCACCGCACCGGCGACGACCACGCCGATGAGTATCCGATGCGTCCGTGTCAGCTGCGGCGCGGACGCTCCACCTTCCCGCCCTGCCGCACGCTCTCCTCGCCCCCGCACGCCCGGTACTCCCCCGCCGTCAGCTGGTCAACTCGCCCATCACACTTCACTTTTGCACACCCGGTCAGGTCACGACACATGGAATCAATAACTGTCCAACTGGACACCGGTTGATCCTGACGACAGTGGCCTCGGAATTGCACCAGACGGGGCCTTCTACGGAAATGGCGAGAGTCCCCGGACCAGGGCCGTGCCCTTGGGAGGCGATGTACTCGACGTACGTGGCGGTCGTGCAGGGCTTCGTGACGCGGGCCATGGCGGCGCACCATCGTTCGAACATGCCGCGCTGGGAACGGTAGTTGCTGTCAGCGTTCTTCGGCGCGGACTGTTCGTCCATGCGCCGTGCGGTGGCTTCGGAGACGTAGAAGTCGCGCTCGCTGTAGCTGGGCCGTGTCGTGGCGGGGAGTTCGCCGGGACGCAGGATCGTGTGCCGGTCGACGAGCGGCCGCGGCGGGGCCTGCGATCTCGGGGAGGTCTGGAAGGCGGTCTCCGTCGACGAGCTCCGCGTGACAACCTCGGTTGGCTCCCCCGGGTCGTCCGCGTCGGACCCCTCTCAGACAATCAGGTACGTATACGACAAATTATACGAGGGTGATCACGATCCGGTTCCGCGGCGTAGCCGGCTGAGGGGGAATCAAGGGGACTAGTGCGACTGCGGCTTGCACCTGGGGCAGGGGATCAGTTCCGTCAGCAGGGCTTCGTACAGGGTGATAGTCTCCGGCCCGCTCGTCGGGCGGCAACGTTTGTCCAGCCCCGTGTGATAGACGGTGCCTCTCCCTGTGGGGCCGCTGGGAGCATGCCGCCACTGCGAGGCGACCACTGTCGTCTCCAACTGATCCAAGTGCCGCTGCACTTGCTCCAGTTCAGCTTTCAGTTCCTGCTGACGTGTGCGAAGCCGTGTGCGTGCGTCGGCGGCAGATTCCATCTCGGCTTCGGTCCTCTCGCGGTGAGCAGGGGCGCCGGCGGGGCGCCCCTCGCGAACGTACACCGTGAGCCATCTCCACCGACCGTGGTTCTCGAGGGTCACTCTGTGCTGCGCCGGATGTGAGCTCATCGCGGGCCAGACATGATGATCCCCGCGGCGCTCAGGGCGGCAACACGGGGACCGTTCGATGCGTTCGATTCTTCGTCAGGAGCGATCCTAAGCCGCTGTTCTCGTCGAGGCGATCAACGACGCTGACGAGGCTCCTCGACGAACTTGGCTCCAGCGGAGCCGACGACGAGACGCGTGCGACCGCAGAGGAGACAGCCCGGCTGCTCCGCGCGGCCATGGGATTCCCCGCCGGCTGAACAGCTCCTCGGCGTATTTCGCCAACTCGCTGTCCCGGACGGCGGGCAGGCTCCATGCTCCTGACGTGGCAGTCTCACTCCGGCGCAAGCGCGAGGCCCCCCGGGGCCGGTACACACCGAACCTCTGGCCCGTCTGGTTCGTGGCACTCGTGGCGCTGATAGCCGCCGGTGCCCTCGGCTGGGTCATCTACCACTACGCCTACGACCACTTCGCGCAGGCGGCCGCCGACCAGAAGCCGCCCAAGCCGGTCAACATCAATGACGTCCTCAAAGCCACCGTGACGGCCCTGACCCTGATCGGTGCCGTCCTCGCCGGTCTCTACGCCTACCGCAAACAGCTCCTCGCCGAGGGCGACGCACACCGCGCGGACGCAAGTCAGCTCGCCGACCGCTACACCACCGCTGCCGAACAGCTCGGTCACGACCAAGCCGCGGTCCGCCTCGCCGGCGTCTACGCCCTCGCCCGCCTCGCCGACGACTGGGCAGAACAACGCCAGGTCTGCATCGACGTCCTGTGCGCCTACCTCCGCATGCCCTACGAACCCGACCCCTCGTTGCCCGGCCACAAAGAAGGGGAACGCGAGGTCCGCCACACCATCATCCAAGTCATCCGCGACCACCTACAGGAGCCGGACGCGGCTACCGCCTGGTGCCTGCATGACTTCAACTTCACTGGCGCGGTCTTCGACGGCGGCACCTTCGATGCCAGCCACTTTCGAGGAAAGATCACCTTCTTCGACGCGAAGTTCAGCAGCGGCACCGTCAGCTTCAGCGGCGCGGAGTTCAGCGGCCCCACCGTCTACTTCGTCGGCGCAGAGTTCAGCGGCGGCACCGTCTACTTCGCCTCCGCGGAGTTCAGCAGCCCCAACGTCTACTTCGACGACGCAACATTCAGCAGCGGCGACGTCTACTTCGACGACGCGACATTCAGCGGCTTTGTCAGCTTTATCGACGCGACGTTCAGCGGCAGCGCCGTCAGCTTCACCGGCGCGACGTTCAGCGCCGGCACCGTCTACTTCGGCGACGCGACGTTCAGCGCCGGCACCGTCCACTTCGGCGTCGCGACATTCAGCGGCAGCACCGTCCACTTTGTCGACTCGACATTCAGCGGCAGCCTCGTCAACTTCAGCGGCGCGACGTTCAGCGGCAGCCTCGTCAACTTCGGGGACGCGGAGTTCAGCGCCGGCACCGTCCACTTCGGCGACGCGACATTCAGCGCCGGCACCGTCAGCTTCGGCGACGCGACGTTCAGCGGCAGCACCGTCAGCTTCACAAGCACGACGTTCAGCGGCAGCACCGTCAGCTTCGGCGACGCGACGCTCAGCGCCGGCACCGTCAGCTTCGGCGACGCGACGTTCAGCGCCGGCACCGTCAGCTTCGGCGGCGCGACGCTCAGCGCCGGCACCGTCAGCTTCGGCGGCGGCACCACTGGCTTCGCCGCCGCCAGGTTCAGCGGTACCACGTTTGAGTGGGGCCCTCTGGCAGTACCGGCGGGCGCCTAGACCGCCGTCGCACTTGTCCCGTCTCAAATGATCTGGTTCGAAACCGCGGCGGTGACCTGGGGCGACCAGAACGGTTGAGACACCTTGGTGGCCGAAAATCTCAGTTGATCTGGACCCTCGCCTATGAATACTGGCTGTCGTCTCGGTTGATCTGGTCTGCTTCCGGCGTTTCGAATGGGACTGGTGGAAGGGCTCGCGAGTATGACCATGCACGATGACCAAGTGGACGTGACCACCGAAACTGTTGCGACCTTGATCCAGGAACAGTTCCCTCAGTGGAGCGGCAAGGAAATCCGACTCCTGCAGTCGACCGGGACGGTCAACGCCGTCTTCCGCATCGGGAACGACCTCTCGGCACGTTTCCCGCTTCGTCTGGCCGGTGCCGCCGAGACGCTGGCGGTTCTGAAGCAGGAAGCCCGGGCGAGCGCGGAGTTGGCGCAGGTGTCTCGGTTCCCCGCCCCGGAACCCGTCGCCCTGGGAGAGCCTGGAGCGGGCTACCCCATGCCGTGGTCAGTCCAGACGTGGCTGCCGGGAACGGTCTCCTCGGACGCCGACCCGAGTGGGTCGGACGCTTTTGCACAGGACCTTGCGGCCTTCATCTCCGCCCTGCGGGAGGCCGAGACGCGGGGGCGGCACTTCAGCGGCGAAGGTCGTGGCGGCGTTCTCACTCACCACGACGGTTGGATGGAGAAGTGCTTCGAGGAGAGCGAGGAGCTGCTCGACGTGCGCCGGCTCCGCCACATGTGGAGCCACCTGCGGGAGTTGCCACGCGCGGGTGCCGACGTGATGAGCCATGGTGACCTGATCCCCGGCAATGTACTGGTCACGGGCGACCGGCTCAGCGGCGTACTCGACACCGGCGGCTTCAGCCCGGCCGACCCCGCGCTGGATCTGGTCAGTGCCTGGCACCTGCTGCAGCAGGGGCCGCGGGAAGTGCTCCGGCGGACACTGGGCTGTGACGATCTCGAGTGGGAGCGCGGCAGGGCATGGGCGTTCCAGCAGGCGATGGGCGCTGTCTGGTACTACGTCGAGAGCAATCCGGCGATGAGCAGGATGGGACGCCGGACACTCGACCGCATCCTGGAGGCGATGGAGTGATGTCGCCCAGGCTGCAGGCCGTGCCCAAGACGATCGCTTGCCTCTCCCGCCGACAGCAGCACCAACGGGACCGGATGAACTGAGACGACGAGCGAATCGGACCAGATCATTTGAGACAAGGACCAGATCGGCTGAGACGGGACAGCACTGCTCAGCTCCGCCTTCGTGGTGGTCGTCGCCGTCCAGAAACCGATCGGTTCCTGGACAACTCCTCACATGCCCCCGACACCGGTATCGATGAGTGCAACAACACTGTCCACCAAGGTTGGCTGGCCGCGAACCGAGCGAGGTAGTCAGTCAGGGGCGTACGGGGAGAGCGTTACGAAACCTTCGGGCATGGCAGACTGCCTCTCGTTGCGGGCAGATATACCGCAACCACTCCTGCACCCGTCTGGGCGCGGGAGTTCTTCGTTTCAGGGGTAGCTCTTGTCCCCCGTGGCCCTGGTCCCAGCGACCGGGGCCTTTCTCGTTCTCGGAGGTCCCGTGTTCGTCGTGTCGGCGGAGCTGTTCGTTGGCTCCTTGGCTCTCGTGCCGTGCGTTCTAGGTCTAGCTGTGGTTGTAGGTCTGGCAGTTCTGTTGCTCCTTCTGGTCCGGCCGGTGCTGGCCAAGACCCGGGCCCAGGACGTGCCTGCCGCCCTCGTCGGGCTCAGCCAGATCATTGCCTCCCTGTCCTGCTTTCTCCCCTGGGGCAAGTGGCGTCCACCCGCTCAGGACTCACCGGTTTCAACCGAGCAACGGGAAGTGGTTCAGCCTGGCCGATCCTCTTCCTCTACCACCACAATCACTGAATACCTGATGGTGGTGCGCCCGTGTCAGTCGGAGAGGAACGGTTTCGCAGCGCAGCTCTCTGCGCTGTCCCACGAGCATGAGGGGGAAGTAGACGGTGTCTGATGTGCTGATTCACCACTGTGTCCATTGCGGTAAGGACCTGGCATCTTCACGCTCCGGCCGGCCGCGCCGCTTCTGTTCACCTGCCTGCAGGCAGGCGGCGTACCGCGCACGCGGCGTAGTCACGGCACCCCAGCAGACGCCAAAACACTCCTTCTGGCGAACCAGGCCTCGACCATGTCGCGCCACACCAGGGCTTCCATCACGTATGCACCCGTACCTGGTCTGCCCATTGGTTCGCGGGCATCAGGGACTGCATCGCGCCTTGGTGGGACCTGCAAGGGGAGCGGTACGTCTGTACTGGGCAGGATGGCGAGACGACAGCTGGAGTGGAGCAGGTGGATGGGAAGAACCAGGCCCAGTAGACCTATTCAGTGCTTGCAGCCGGTGTCTTCTCCCGCTCGGTCATACGGGCCCTTGCTTGGACACGGCATACGTCTGGACCGACGAGGTCGGCCCCACGGTGCTGGACCGCACGCTCGATCGAATGGTGCGGATGAGGCTGTCCTTTCCGTCCCCAGACATCGCAGTCCCACGGTGGCACCCCCTCTAGGCCTGGTCGCAGCTGACCGCATCGTCCATGGAGAGGGCAGTTCACCCATGCTTCGAAGAGGCGGTGCGCGCCACCGGAGGTGCGGAACTGACCACCCACGACGTGGGGTTGGCCATACTCGGCCCGTTACAGGAACTCGACCTCGTTGCCTATCTGCGGTTCGCGTCTGTGTACCGGGCGTTCGACTCGCTAGAGGACTTCGAGGCAGCCATCGCGGAACTACGCGAGCGGTGGCCTCCCGTACGACGCTGTACAGGTACGTGCCTGAGCTGGCCGCAGGTCGGGATTCCCTCGTCGCTTGCTCAGCGCCAGCGTTGCCCGCTCCTCGCCCCTGGTGGGGGGGGTGAGAACATCCCCACGCGGAAAAGTGATGCGCTTCACAAATTGCCGCTGCGTGGGGGCCGAAATTGCAGGTGGAGTGATGTCAAAGGAACTGAAAGGAAGTCAAGGCCACTGGAATCCCCGGAGAGGCTCTAGCCATGTGTGCCCATGTATAGCCACAACTGCCTGACGGGCGGCCGTTGTTTGACCTCGCCAGTACTATCGTCCGGAAGCGCAAAAGGAGCCCATCCCCGACGCGAGTTGTCTAGGCCCAGTGTCGGGAGGGCTCCCTGCGCGATGTTCCATTCACCCGAGTAGGAGGATTGATACACCGTGTGTCAGCCTAACAAGGACTCCCTATGTAGGGAATCCCGACTGCGCCGTATCCGCCGTTACCTGCGGGAATGGCCACAGCGTCAGGGGCGGACTGTCCACGATCAGATGATCCGGGGAGCGTCGTACAGCCTCGGCAGCGGGGCCGTGAGCCTCATCGTCGTCTGGTTCCAGACCCGCCACTGACCGCGCAGAAATCCATGATGGCCCTCGCTTCGGCGGGGGCCATTCTCGTGGGCGGCATCTCTGGCCGTCGCTGCGCCGGTCTCATGGGCCCCGTCGGGCACCGCCCGCGCAGCGTAGGCCAGCGCGCATCCCCGGGTCGGCCGTCGCAGGCTGGCCCTGTGGAGTACCCGGTCGCTGTCGCCCTTGCCGAGGCTGTGCCGACGCTGCCCCGCGGCAAGGGCTGGTGGTACGAGATCAAGTTCGACGGTTCTCCAGACACCTGACGTTGTCTCATCTGGATGATGGCTCGGCGTCTCGCCGCAGCGGGCGGGACGTGACGGCGGCGTGGCCCGACCTCGCGGCGGCTTCCATTCACCTGCGCCCGGGCACGGTCCTCGGTGGTGAGTGCGCAATCGGCTCCGGGATAGCAGTGGGGCTCGACCCGCCGTAAACACGCTGCGATGAAGTCGGGGTTGAAGGTTCTGTAGAAGCTCCTGCTGGCGCCCGGGATGCTTGCAAGGATCTCTCGACTCGCCCAGCAACTGTGAGGAGCGGAGACAGCAGTGACTCAGGTCCAAGGTGTAAAACCGCCTGTTCCAGCGCAGTCCGGTGGGAACGTCGGGACGCCGCCGCAGCCGCCAGACGGAACCTCAGCAACGCCGGAGCGGAAGAAGCGCGACGGGATGCTGATCGCGACGATGATCGCCACGTTCGTCGCGGCCGGAGGTCTTGTCGCCTCCGCCTGGACGGGCTATTACCAGGTCAAGACGTCCCAAGATCAGTTAGCGCAGTCGAAGGAGGACTCCGAGAAGGAACTCCAGTCTCAGGCCTCGCGCGTCTCAAGTTGGACGATGGAGGGCAAGAGCGGCAAGACCACCGGGTACTTCGCGAACCGGTCTCTCGACCCCATCTCCCAGGTCACCATCGGCGTAGCGACGGGGAGTGACAGCGAGACGAACAAAGGCCAGGAGGGCCTGTACCCCGGTGAGAAGCAGCTGCTCGACCTCAGAGATGTGCCGCCGTGCAGCATCATCACGATCTGGACGCCCGGGAACGCGAATCACTTCGCCGTCGCCGGGTTCTCGTTCGTCGACGTACGCGGCCAACGGTGGGGACGCGCCGGGTACAAGCCGCTGAAGGCCATGGACCTCCCCGCCGCCGCACCCATCATGGGGGACAACGGGCACGGTCAGGGGTCGGCCACCTGGAAGCTCCTCTTCGGAGACACTGACCAGCAGTCGTTGGCCGTGGAGAGGCCGGGCTCGACGTTCAGCAACATCCCGCCGCCCAAGCCGCTGAAGGACTGCGGAGCCGACAAGAATTGAACGCGCTGCGCCCCTGAGTGGTCAGCGGCGCCCGTCGCTCTGTCTCACGAGACACATCAAAGTCTGGAGAACGACGGGCACCGCACCGCCCTGTAGCGCGATGCCGAGACCGTCCGGCTACAGGCCCGGTCCGGGCGGACGGTCACCTCGGCGTGGATGGATCTGGCCGTGGCCGGCATGAACTCGCTACGCCCCGGCACGGTCCTCGACGGGGAGGCTGTGATCTACAGCGAAGGGAGGATCGACTTCGCGGCCGCGCAGTCCCGCGCGGCCTCCGGCCCGGCCCGCGCCCGCGAACTCGCCGCGATACTCCCCGCCTCATACGCAACTGGAGTGCGCGCGGGTTCCTGAAGTGGCCCCCAGGGCACGATCGAGGGAAGTCAGCAGGTGGGGGGAGACCCCTCTTTGAGGCATCCCTCGACGGTGTGAGGTTCCCGCAGTTACTCGCAGATTCCAGGAGAAACGCTCGTAATCTGCCGTTCCATGGGGGATTTCGAAACTCGCACCCCGACATCTGGGCCGAGAGGGCGGAGCCTCCGGAGAGTGAATCCATCATTTTCTGAATTCAGGATGTCCTGTACTGTCGTGGGGTGCTGACTGTTGCCTCCGACATCGAGGTGCTGGCCCGGTTCGGCCGCGCGCTCGCCGACCCGATCCGCTGCCGCATCCTGCTCGCCCTGCGCCAGGCGCCGGCCTACCCGGCGGACCTCGCCGACGCGCTCGCCGTCTCCCGGACCCGCCTGTCCAACCACCTGGCCTGCCTGCGCGACTGCGGCCTTGTGGTCACCGTGCCGGACGGGCGCCGTACCCGCTACGAGCTCGCCGACCCCCGCCTCGGCCACGCCCTGGACCACTTGCTCGCCGCCGTGGTCGCGGTCGAAGGCGACAAGACCTGCCCGGACGCCGCCACGAAGGACTGCTGCTGATGACCGCGATATCCCTCGGGCCGTCCCCGGCCCGCCGCGACGCGCTCGCCCGCCGCATACGCTTCCTGGTCGCCGCGACCATCACCTACAACGTCATCGAGGCCGTCGTCGCGATCACCGCGGGCACGATCGCCTCCTCCACGGCGCTGATCGGCTTCGGGCTGGACTCCGTGATCGAGGTGTCCTCCGCCGCGGCGGTCGCCTGGCAGTTCTCCGCCCGCGACCACGCCGTACGCGACGCCCGGGAGAAGACGACCCTGCGGATCATCGCGGTCTCCTTCTTTGCCCTCGCCGCGTACGTCAGCGTCGACGCCGTCCGGGCCCTGACCGGCACCGGAGAGGCCGAGCGGTCCGTCCCCGGCATCGTCATCGCCGCCCTGTCACTGGCGATCATGCCGTTCCTCTCCGCTGCCCAACGCAAGGCCGGCCGTGAACTCGGCTCCGCCTCCGCGGTCGCCGACTCCAAGCAGACACTGCTGTGCACCTACCTGTCCGCGGTGCTCCTGATCGGCCTGGTCCTCAACGCCACGCTCGGCTGGTCCTGGGCCGACCCGATCGCCGCCCTCGTCATCGCCACCATCGCGGTGAAAGAGGGCCGCGACGCCTGGCAGGGCAAGGGCTGCTGCGCACCCACCGCCCACACTCCGGTCCCCGCCGGGGCGGCCGCGGCCGAGGCGGACGCATGCGGCTGCAAGCCGGGCTGCACCTGCTGCTCGTGAACATCTCATTGCCGCCCCGCCCTCCCTCTGGGTGCTCCCTCGATACTGACCGGGCAATCACGGAGCGGCGGGGGCAGCAGTGGAGTGGACGATCTGGGCCGGGTTCGCGGCCGGCCTGCTGATCTCAACGGTGACCGCGCCGGTCGGCGTGTCCGGCGCGGTCTTCCTCCTGCCGGTCCAGCTCAGCGTCCTCGGCGTGCCGAGCCCCGCGGTCACGCCGACGAACCTGCTGTTCAATGTGGTGGCTGGGCCCGGCGCACTGTGGCGCTACCGCCGCGATGGCGCTCTGCGCGGCGGCCTGGCCCGGCGCCTCGTTGCCTGGACGCTGCCCGGCGTCATCGCCGGCGCCGCCATCCGCGTCTTCGCCCTCCCCGGCCCCGACGTCTTCCGGATCCTGGTCGCCGCCTTCCTCCTTCCACTTGGCACGTGGCTGTGCCTGCGCACCCTGCACCCCGCCCGGCGGCGGCCGGACGCGGCCGAGCCGTCGGCGCGCGCGCTCGCCGCACTTGCCCTGACGGTCGGGGTGGTCGGCGGGATCTACGGGATCGGCGGCGGTTCCCTACTCGGGCCCATCCTCGCCGCGCGCGGTATGCCCATGGCCCGCATCGCACCGGCTACCCTCGCCGCCACCTTCACCACATCCGTCGCCGGGGCCGCCGCGTACGCCGTGCTGGCCCTGGCGAGCCCCGGGCCCGTCGCACCCGATTGGTGGCTAGGTCTGGCCTGCGGCGCCGGGGGGCTGATCGGCGGCTACCTCGGCGCACGGCTCCAGCCTCACCTGCCCGAAACCGCGCTCCGGCTCCTGCTCGGAGCCCTCGCAGGCGCCCTCGGCGCGGTGTACGCCGTCCAGGCCCTGGCCTGATCCCCGAGGCGGTTGGCTCGGGCGACGAAGGCTCCGCCAGCCCGAACCCGCGCGCTCGTCCATTTCTGAGCGCCGCGCACGATCCGGTTCCGGCGTCATGCCGTCCGGGAATCCACGAACCCGTGCGCTTCCGTGTGGGACCTCCTCGCCCACCCTGAACTCGGCGATGTCCGCAGCCGCCCGTACACCGAGCGGCGCGCCCTTCTCCTCGACCTGCTTCACGACGTGCCGCCCCCGATCCAGGCCGTACCCGCCACGGATGATCCGGACGTCGCACAGGACTGGTACGACACGCTTCAGGGCCAGGGCATCGAGGGCGTCGTCTGTAAGCGCGCCACGTCCCCGTACCGGGCCGGTCGGTCTGGAAGAAGGTGCGGCACTCGGACACCGTCGACGCCGACGTCGTCGGCTACATCGGCCCGGCATCCCGGCCCCATCGCGTGGCGGTCCGGCTGCCGGACGGAAGCCGCGTGCTGTCGCAGGCGCTGACGGCTCCCGTCGCTGCGGAGATCGCCCGTCACATCCTCGACGCCGGCCCCGGGCGGAGGGCTCGGACTTCAGCCGGTGACGCCTACGTGACGACCAGCCGGGGCCTCGTGGTGGAGGTCCTCGCGGGGACCACGCGGCACGCGGTGGTCACGGTTACCCGGATGCGCTGACCCGCAACGGCGGGACGATTCGAAAGCGGGCCGCGAGACCGCCGATTTGAGGTCCGCTCACGACGTTTTGAAAGTCTCCTCAGAAATTTTTCGCGCTGCGTGACATCGAAGTGGCAACGACACATAGCAGCGGGCGTGACCGTTGAGATATCACTAGAGAACTGCAACTCGGTCGACAACACGGGGGAGGTGTTGCCTGATCACCGATATGACGTCGCCCTCGACGTCGCGCTCGCTCTACCCGGACGCCAGGGGGAGCGGATCGCACGCGATGAAGCGCTCGTCGAGGACCTACGCCGTGGGGACTTCAAGGGGCCGCGCTACGACATGTTCGAGAACCGCCTCGCCGGCGAGGCGCTGCCCCAGCTCAAGGGCATGCTGCGCACCGGAACCCTGATCACGGATTCCCTGAGGAGGTGGAAGGAAGCAGGGAAGCCTTTCGGCGTCGCGGAAGGACACCGTCACCTACTGCGCGAGGATCTCGAGCAGCGCGACATCCTGGCCGTGGACATCCTGCTGCCCACGCTGGACTCTTTCCGCCGTAAGGCCCTGGTCGAGGGCGGATGGAACCCGCGGCACAAGGGAGGCCACGGGCCGGGCTGCCTGATGACCTACTTCATCGGGCGCTGCAGCTGGGAGTTCCGGCAGCAGTACGAGAAGTGGAGCATCAAGCAGCGGCGCATCGCTGAGGTGCACGCCAAGCTCCTCGACCCGGAGGCGTTCTTGCTGTCCGTGGCCAGCAGCGAAGGCACCGACTTGCACAGCGGCGGCGTGGTGCTCGACATGCTGCGCAAGCAGCCCCGGCAGACGCAGGCCGTCCTGGCGCTGGTGCTCCAGGGCTACGAACAGTTGGAGATCGCCGACCGGCTGCAGGTCTCGCGGGGCGCGGTGGCGAACTCGATCTACCGGTTCCGGCAGAAGGTGCTGCGCGCGGAGCATGAGGGGAAGATCCACATTCCGATGGCGCGCGCGTACACGGACCATAAGAGCGGGCCTGCCGTGCGCCCTATGGTGCAGCACGGCATGGGTGGCAGGGCCCTGTGGCGAGGGGAGTCCCGGTGAACGGGCGCCAATGGGCTATGCCTGCCCGCGTTGCCGGCCTGGTCGGCGGTGGGGCCGTGTTCGGGGTGTCTGCATTCGCGGGCGCGCCGTGGTGGGTCCTGCTGGGTGCTCTGGCCTTAGGCACGCTGCCCTCGGTCCTGCCGCAGGAGTCCGAGCACCGGCGAGACATCTTCCGGGACTACCTCCGGCACCGTGAGCGCATGGCGCGGCTCCGGCGCGAGACGCGCCCCGGGCAACTGACGGCGCCGGGGAGGGATGAGTGACGTGCGGGTCCGTGGTCGGCGACAATCGCAGCGTGCCGGAGTACGCCTCGATCACCGCGCTGGACCGACTCCTCGACGACCTCAAGGTCGGCGAGGCCCGCCGGCGTCAGCTCGCCATGGTCCGAGGGGAGATGGAGCGGGCGCTGGCCCGGGACGCGCTGCCGGTGGGAGCCCGGCGCAGCCTGCAGCGCCTCCTCGAAGAACCAACGCTCAAGTCGTACATACGGATCGCTGAGTCCGGGGCGCTGCGGCACCGCCGCGTCGGCGGCGGTTTCCCGCCCACTTCTCAGCCGACCAACGAGATCCGGCGCCGGTGCGTCGACCTGCTGCGCGAAGCGCTCGGCCTGCCCGGGGTCGGTCTCGGTGGCGGCGAGGTCGCGCTGCAGCCTGCGCCGGAGGCGGCCACCCTCGCCGCGCTGCACCGCCAGCTCGACCGGTACCTGGGCGGGGCGATGTCCCCGGCGCAGACCCGGCTGACGGCTGTGCTCGCGCTGGAGCTGGACACCGCGGCACGAAGTGGGGAGCTGGCCGCGCTGCGCACCACGGACCTGAGCGAGAACAACATCGCAGTGTTCGTCGAGCGGCACCCCCAGGGCGGCGGCACCGTCGAGGGGGAGTGGGTCGAGACCTCGGCGCTGACCCGGGCCGCGCTGGAGCGCTGGTTGTCGGTGCGCGAGGACCTGGTGCAGCGGGCCCACGGCACCTCTCGGCTGTGGGTGTCTCTCTGGATGAACCACGACGGCGTCCTCGACGACGAAGGGCGCACGGTGATCCGTCCTCCCGGGATGCCGCTGGAGGAGAACGGGCTCGTGAGCTCGTTCCGGATCGGCAGGCTGCGCTTGGCGGGAGCTGCGCAAGACCGGGGCGCTCCCCCTGGGACAGGGCATCTGGGCCGTGCCGGAGGTGCCGGTCTTCGCCGACGGCGTGCAGCGGGCCCTCGAACTCACCGACGGCGCCGGCGGCCAGGGCGTGGCCCTCCAGGCTTCCGGCCGTACGGCCGAGGATGCGGCCCGCTTCCGGGAGATGTTCACGGCCGCCCGCACGGCCGAGTGGACGGAGTTCCTCGCGGACTGCGGCAAGTTCGAGGAGGAGATCGCCAAGGACCGCATCGCGAAGTTCACCCTGGCCGAGCTGGAGGAAGAGGAGCAGAGCCTGGAGCGGCTGCGCCGCTGGCACCGGGATCTGACTGCGCGGGACGTCTTCGGCGCCCCCGAAGCCGCCGAAGCGGGGATACGGCTCAAGCAGTGCACAGCCGTCTGCGAGGACTACGCCGAGCGCGTCTTCGCCGCGCTGCACACCAGCGACGAGGACCCATCGTGAGCCACCAGCCCATAACCCAGGCCGCCCCGAAGCGAGCGATGTGGCCGCTGTACGCGGCCGGGTTCACCACCGCCTTCGGCGCGCACGGCATCGCCGCCAACCTCGGAGGCTTGTCCGAGGACGCCGTCACCTCGCTCCTGGTCCTGGGCGGCCTGCTCGCCCTGTACGACGGCGCGGAAGTCATACTCAAGCCGGTCTTCGGCTCGCTCGCCGACCGGATCGGCGGCAAGCCGGTCCTCCTCGGCGGTCTGATCGCCTTCGCCGCCGCCTCCGCGCTGTACGCGATCGCCGACAGCCCCGGCTGGCTGTGGGCGGCCCGCCTGGGCCAGGGCGCCGCGGCATCCGCGTTCTCCCCCTCGGCCTCCGCCCTGGTCGCCCGCCTCAACCCGGCTGCCAAGCGCGGGCGTGCGTTCGGCAGCTACGGGTTCTACAAGTCCATCGGCTACACCCTCGGCCCGCTCCTTGGCGGCGTCCTCGTCTGGGCCGGGGGCCTGCGTCTGCTGTTCACGGTGATGGCCCTGTGCGCAGCCGTCGTTGCCGTGTGGGCCGCGCTCGCCGTGCCCGTCGTTCCGCCGCTGCCCCGCAAGCGGCAGACGGTCGCCGACCTCGCGCGGCGCCTGGCCGACCGGTCCTTCCTCGCCCCCACCGCGGCGCTCGCCGCGGCCACCGCCGCGCTCTCCGTCGGGGTGGGCTTCCTCCCCGTCTCGGGAGCCGCAGCCGGGCTCGGCACCGTGGCCACCGGCGCCGCCGTCTCCGTCCTCGCCGCCACCGCGGCCATCGTCCAGCCCAAGGCCGGCCGCGCCCTCGACGCCGGACGCCTGACCACCCGTACAGGTCTTCTCACCGGACTGCTCATCACCGCCGCCGGACTCGCGGCCGCCATGCTGCCCGGCCTGCCCGGGGTTCTGCTGGCCGCCGCCCTCATCGGCACCGGCACCGGACTGATCACCCCGCTCGGCTTCGCCGCCCTCGCCGCCTCGACCCCGGAGGAGCACATGGGCCAGACCATGGGCTCCGCCGAACTCGGCCGCGAACTCGGCGACGCCGGCGGCCCTTTGCTCGTCGCCGGCGTGGCCACCGCCGCCACCCTCACCTACGGATACGCGGCCCTCGCCATTCTCCTGGCCGCAGGTGCGCTGCTCGCCCTTGCCAGCCGCCGCCGAACGGACCCCACGCCGAGCTGACCCGTCCCGCACCCGCAGAGTCCGGCCGCAAGCGTTCACATGTTTCGACACTATGACGGCTCACCGCCCACGGCACGTACAGGATGAGTCGGCGACGACTCCGGCAGGCGACGCACTCCCCCGTCTCTACCAGTGCGAGTCGAGCGGGGGCGGTGTAAAGAGGAGTCATGGCACAGCGATCTGCAGGGCTTCGCCAGCCGGAGCGTGCGAGCCGGGCGCTGGTCGCCATCCCCGTCGCGTGGATCGTCGCGGTGTCCCTAATTGACATTCTCGCGCCGCCCGACATCCATCTGGGGCCGCTGCTCGTCGCAGCCCCGGCAATCACCCCGTCGTTCGGCGGACCCCGAACGGTGGGCCTGGTCGCTGCCCTGGCGGTGATCGCACAGACGACCATCGGGTTGGTGCGCGATCCTGACGCGATGCTCTCGTCCAACCACCAGGCACAGATCATCGCCCTGATCCTGGTGGGAATCTGCCTCGTCATCTTCTGCGTGGTGCGGGACCGCCGGGCGAAAGAGCTGATGCAGGTGCGGTACGTGTCCGAGACCGCCCAGCGTGTGGTCCTGCCTTCGCTGCCCCGACAGCTCGGACCGCTGCGGGCCGCGTCCCTCTACCTCGCCGCGGAGGCCGAGGCCCGGATTGGCGGGGATCTGTTCGCGGCGGCACGTACCACCTCCGGTACGCGGCTGATGATCGGCGACGTGCGGGGGAAGGGGCTGACCGCGGTCAATGACGCAGCCCTGCTGCTCGGAGCGTTCCGCGGCGCTGCCCACCGCCAGGCGAGCCTGGGCGAGCTGGTGGCCTACCTCGACCGAAGCGTGTGCTGGGACCTGATGGAGCCGGGCGAGACGAGCCTCTACGGAGAAACCTTCATCACCGCCACCCTCCTGGACATCCCCGACCACGGCGGCCGGGTCCAGATGATCTCCTGCGGTCACCCGCCGCCGATCGTCCTCCGTAACGGCCGGCCTACGACCATGGACGCCCGTATTCCCGCACCCCCCTTGGGCCTCGGCGAACTATCGCATCCGCGCTACCGCGTCGACAGCTTCCCGTTCGAGCCGGGAGACCTTCTGCTGCTGTACACGGACGGCGTCACCGAGGCCCGCGACTCCACCGGCACCTTCTACCCGCTCGCCGAGCGCATCACAGGCTGGACCGAGAACGACCCCGACGCCTTCCTCGACCGCCTCCGCCGCGACCTGCTGCACCACGTCGGCGGACACCTGAACGACGACGCCGCCATGATCGCCATAAAGCGCACCGCCACGCCCCGGGCCTGATCACCCGACCCCTCTTGCACCACTCAAACCTCGATGTCACGCGCGTAAATATTCGATGGCGCCAGGTTCGCTGTCACGACAAACAGAACGGAGCAGCGAGGGACGTCAGCAGCACGCTGCAGATCTCGAACGTGGACGACCACCAGCTCCCACCCGCTCCGGCCACAATCAGCGGAACGGAGGCCTTCACCTGGATCAGCCGCACCGCTCAGCCGTACGTCGCCTGCGCAGCCCGCGACCGGCACACGCATCGCCGACATGTTGAGGTGCCAGGGGCTGACAGGCCGCACCGGCCCGGCCGCTTTCGGGCATGTAACGCGGGGACCGCAGTACCCGGCGGCAGCCTAGCCCTCGAGCATGTCGGTGGTGTTGTACTGGTCGTGCCTGATCCGGAAGGCTTTCAACTCTTCGCGGCTGCGCTGTGAGTACTCCTCCACCTTCTCGAAGTACTCCTCCCTGGGAGCTCCCGGTGTGAAGAGCAGCAGAAACGACACGGGGTCGTCGCTGTCGTTCTGGAAAGCGTGGAGCCCGCCGGGCGGTACGTAGAGGAAGTCTCCCTCGCCCCCTGTGACCCAGCGTTCGCCGTTGTAGAGCCGGACCTCGCCGGACAGGACGTAGAAGGACTCGGAGATCGTACGGTGGAAGTGTTCCCTGGCACCCATGGTCTTCGGCGCCATGTCGATCTTGTACAGGCCGAACTCGCCGTTGGTGTTCTCCCGCTTGGCCACATAGCTGATGTCGGTGCCGCCCGAGCCGGTGTCGGGCTGCGGGGGCGCAGGTCGGAACAGTGCGCTGGTCTGGCCCCTGTCTCCGAGGTAGCGGGGCTCTGGGTAGGACATGGCGACTTCCTAATTCGTGAGTGCTGATTGGACCCACGCTAGTGGCCGCTGCTGCGGCCAGAAGCGGCACGACAGGTACGGCAGCCCGACAGATGAATGAGGGAGCCAGGCCGACTCCGACCTATGGCGGGCGAGCGACGAAACGCGACACATGAGGTGACGGGATGCCGGTCGCGAGCCGGCCCCGGACTCGGAAGGAGCAGGCGTGCGACAGCCGTGCACCGAGATCGCATCCCGTCCTTGGGGGTGTTCGTTGGTCGTTGGGGCTGATCAACGAGGAGCCCCGTCGGCAGGCGGAACGGATCTTTGAAGGAGACATCGTGAACCAAGCGGAAATGGTCGCGTTGTGGGAGCAGCACACGGCGTACGAGTTCGTCATCAAGGACGCCGACCTGGCAGTGACCACGATGGTGGAGGACGCCAGCGTGATGCATCTTCCGACGATGAGCGGCGGTTTCGGCAAGAACTACCTGCGGGGTTACTACCGCGACATCTTCATTCCCGGCATTCCGCAGAACACCACCGCTGAGACGGTGGACCGGTCGGTGGGCAGCGATTTCCTCGTCGAGGAGACGATCATGCGGATGCCGCACGACCAGGAGATCCCGTTCCTGCTGCCCGGACTCGCCCCGACCGGACGGACCGTCGAAGTGCCGCTGGTCGTGGTGGTGCAATTCCGCGACGGCCTGATGGAGAGCGAACGGCTCTACTGGGACCAGGCCGCGGTGTTGACCCAGGTCGGTCTGCTCGCCGCCGAAGGCCTGCCCATGGCCGACTTCACCGAGGTCGCCCGGTTCCTGCGGGACAAGGCCACGTCCTGACCACACAGGTTGATCGCTCCAGAGCACCCGAACCAGCAACAGCCGACAGGGAATCGCCACAGATCTACGTCGGGTTCCCCACACGTCTGGCGCCGCGTTCTCGCAGGTCACTGACTTCCGTCGGTGACCCATGGCTTCACGTCGAGACGCACGAGCGCGCCGATCTCCACCAACTGGTCCGGTAGCGCCAGGTCAGAGACACCCATGACCGTGCTGGTGGGCCGGTACTCCCCGAAGTACTCGGCGTGAAGGCGTGCCGTCGTGTCGAAGTTCTCCCGCAGGTTCCTCACCAGCACCGTGCTCTCCACGATTTGGCTGCGCTCGGCCCCGAAGTGCTTCAGCACCAGGTCCAGATTGGCCAGCGTGGTCTTGACCTGGAGCTCAAAGTCGCCGGCACCCACGAAGTTGCCGTCACGGTCATGGGACACCTGCCCAGACACGTACACCACGTCACCGACCTGGATTGCCTGGCTGTATCCGTAGAGCGACTCCCACGGCATACCAAAACCGAATCTCTGGGCCTGAACAGGCATGACTCACTTCCTGGTGAGACGACGCATGGCGCTGCCAGTTACGGACAGTCCTCTTTCGAGGAAGAAGTTATGCCGTGATCGCTGAGGAAGGCCTGGGACATGCCGCGCACCAGGGCCGGGGCTTTCAGGCAGGCGTCATGCAGTGTTGGGGATCTCCGAAAGCAAGGAGCGCCAACACCTGCGGACCTTGGCCCACGATTCGGCGGTCACGTCCTGGTGCAACTGCCGTGCGGCGCTCCGCCTCTGAGGCCCAGGCATCGCGGCGTCGACGGCGGCCGCAACCGTACGGCGCTGGGCACGGGCGTCGGACTGCCGGTCCTCGCAGCGCGGTAGTCCTGGCCGGAATCGAGCAACGACAACGCACCCTCACTCGGCCGTCGCTCGCTCCCCTCCGGGTTGAGAGCAAGGGGGCTGAATCTGCATGGCAGACTCGGGCTGTGATCGGCATCGACGAGTTCATGAGCGGCTGTCGGCCAGCGGTCCGGGGGCTGGTGGAGCAGTTCGGCAGCGCGGAGGCTGCGCTCGAATTCGACGCTGACCCACTGAGCGCAGTCGGCGTCCTGGACGGCTACGTGCAGAGGCTGCCACTCGACGAGTTCGAGGCGGAGGACTGGATTGCCCTGCACACAGACCTGTCCGCGTTCGTCACGGTGGTGTTGCTGGAGACGTATGGTGGCGCCTGCCGGGCACGCCTGGACGATACTCTGCCGACGGGCTGGGAGCTGGTGATTGACGTCGTCGGCTCGGACGCCCGGCACCGTGTGATCGCGCCGATGTCTTTGGTGTACGAGTATCTGGTGCCGGTCCCTCAGAGAATCCCTCGCCTGATGGAAGCCGTGGCCCACCAGGTGACTGGTTGAGCCGTTGGCCGGCTGCACGGGGCGACTCGTTCTCGCGTACATCGGCTGTCCGCATGAGCGTGCGACTCCCCAACCCGCGTCGAAACGACGTCGCGACTCACCCACACAGCCACCTGCCGAAGGCTTAGGCGTTGTTTCCTTTGGCTCCTTATGTGGTTGAAGCGATACGTGACAGGAGCGCTGGTACCCAGTGGTTGCCGTAGCGTGCCCGCAACTCCGGTAGCTTCCAGTCGTTGCCGGTGACGGTTCCTCGGCAGCTGGTCGGTGAGCCACAAGAGCATGCCAGGACGAACTGCGAATCCCAGGTACTGGTGGCGTAGTCGCTGGTCAGTTCCTCATCCGGTGCGATGCTGTGACGGGCGAGAAGGGTGTACGGACCTTCCCACCACAGGCTCGGGTCGCAGCCGTGGTTGCTGTATCCGATGGACTGCTCATTGCGGGGTGGAAGGACGAGATGCATGGTCTCGGTCACAGCGATGGTGTCGATGTAAGGGCGGCCCGGGTCAAGCCCGGCGGCGGCGAAGAGGTCTTGTAGTTCCTGGTGGGAGACCAGCCGGCCGCCCAGCCGGGCCACGACCGTTCCGGCTGCGATGGGCGCATTGGCGAACAAGCCCGAACCCGCAACGGGAGACGGACGGACTTCAGCGTGAGGGTGCAGCCAGCAAAGCGGGTCTGGTGTGGATGCCATTGGCCCATCGTGCCGTGTCACAGGTGGGGCATCAGTGCCTAGTGAGTCAGCGAAAGACGATGAGGGCCGCGGCAAGACCCACGAAGGCCAGGAAGTGTTCAGCCTTGCGTTCGTACCGTCGGTGCAGGCGGCGGCATCCGGCCAGCCAGGAGACTGTTCTCTCAACGACCCAACGGTGGCGTCCTAGGTGGGTGGACGGCTCAATTCCCTTACGGGCGATACGGTAGCGGATGCCGATCCGCTACGTCGTCGACAACGGCGTCAAATGGCGGGCGCTACCGGCCGATTACCCTCCCTGGCAGACCGTCTACTACCACTTCGCGGCCTGGCACCGCCGCGGCGTCATCGCCTTCCTGCGCGACCAGCTCCGCCGACAGATCCGCACGGGCCAGGGACGATGCCCCTGGCCCGTGACGTTGATCCTCGACTCTCAGTCCGTCAAAGCGGCCGAGACAGTATCCAAGGCCACCCGCGGCTTCGACGCCGGGAAGAAGATCAACGGACGCAAGAGACACATCGCCGTTGACACCCTCGGCCTGCCCGTGATGATCACGGTGACGCCCGCCGACACCACCGACCGCGACGCGGCCCGCGAACTCCTCTGGCGCCTGCGGGTCGTGCAACCCCAGATCACACAGGTCTGGGCCGACTCCGCCTACGCAGGCCAGCTCATCAACTGGTCCGGCGACTTCCTCAACATGACCCTGAAAACGGTCTCCCGGCCCCGCGGCGCGAAAGGCTTCGTGCTCCTGCCCCGCCGCTGGAGAGTCGAACGCACTCTCGGCTGGATCATGAAGGCCCGGCGCAACGTCCGCGACTACGAACGTCTGCCACAACATTCCGAAGCCCACCTGACCTGGGCACTCATCACCCTGATGACCCGGAGGATCACCCGCAGCGGTCCTCGCAAGGGCTGGTCGAAAAAGGACTCAACGGCATAAGAGCTCGCAGAGGATGCTTGGGCCTGAAGAGCGGCAGCACCACCTCGGGTGCTGCCGAAAAATAGATCGCCAGGGCGGACCAGGCCTCCTACCGTTCCGCCATGCAGATCGTTGTGACGCTGGACTGTGTCGACACCGAAGCGCAAGCCAACTTCTGGCTCGCCGCGCTCGCCCCGCTGGACTACCGGCGCGGCTTCCACGGACCTCCCTACCTAAGCCTGGTCGGGCCCGCTCCTGCACCAACCCTTCTCCTGCAGCACGTCCCAGAACCAAAGCAGGGCAAGAACCGCATGCACCTTGACCTCGACTTTGGCACCGCAGAACTGGTGTCCGAGGTCAATCGCCTCGAACGGCTCGGCGCTGCGAGGCTCTCTGAAGAACTCAGCGAACACGGCTTTCGCTGGATCGTCGTTGCCGACCCGGAGGGCAACGAGTTCTGCGTATTCAATCCCCCGAACAGCACCAACGTTGCGGAGTAGTTATGAGGTCGGGCTGAGGTTCCACCATGGCCTGGGAAGCCTGTTCATCCGTCGATCCCCGACCCTTGCAGATCGTCTGGGCCTCTAGCGCCGGTATCCCGCCTTTCCAGACACTCACTTAGAAGCCGTATCTCAACCGATCATGGAACGTGTGGGTCGAACGGTTTTCCCGTCGGGGTGATCTTCCCGTTGTACGTGCATGAAGACAGGGCCTCTCGGTAGCTCGGGGATGCGAATCTAACCGAGCAGTGCCGGGAGGCCCTGGTGTCGTTGTTGTACGCGTCCGAGCCCGTTCAGTTCAACTCGGCTGCTCCATCGTGTGATTGCCTCGCGCATGTGTACGGCAACGCGGCCGACCATCCGGACCGGGAACGCCGGTATCCCTCGGACATGTCGGACGCGGAGTGGGCGGCCGTCCGGCCGCTGTTGCCGGTGCCGGCCTGGCTCCAGGGCCGGGGCGGGCAGCCCGAGGGCTACTGTCATCGACAGATGCTGGACGCCGTCCGTTATCTGGTCGCGGGCGGGATCTCCTGGCGGGCGATGCCCGTGGACTTCCCTGATTGGGGCCGGGTTTACGCCTTCTTCCGCCGCTGGCGCGAGCACGGGCTGATCGCAGAGTTCCACGATCGGCTGCGCGGACGGGTGCGTGAGCGGGAGGGCCGTGAGGCGGAGCCGACGGCGGGGATCATCGATGCGCAGTCGGTGAAGGCCGCGGCCTCGGTGCCGTCCGTCTCGCGCGGCTGGGACGGCGGGAAGAAGGTGGGCGGCCGCAAGCGGCACATCGTGACCGACTGCCTCGGTCTGCTCCTGGTCGTCGCGGTGACCGCCGCGAACGTCGGGGACCGGGATGCCGCGGTGGGCCTGCTGCAGCGGCTGCGCCGCCTGCACCGTGACATCTGCCTGGTCTGGGCAGACGGCGGTTACACCGGCGGCCTGGTCGACTGGTGCCGGCAGAAACTCGCGCTCACCCTTCAGGTCGTCAAGCGCACCGACGACACCACGGGCTTCGTGGTGCTGCCGCGCAGGTGGGTGGTGGAGCGCACGTTCGCGTGGTTGATGCATTCGCGCCGGCTGGCCCGGGACTACGAGACGTTGCCGGCCAGCAGCGAGGCGATGATCCGGTGGTCGATGGTCACGCGGATGGGGCGGCGTCTGGCACGGCCATGGGCCGCCGGGCGGCGCTGAACATCCCCGACGTCTCCTGCACGAGCCACCCGCGCTCCGCCAGGCGCCTGGCCTTCGAGCGCACCCCTTCGACCTTCGCCGACGTCGTTTGAAGGCCCAGCTCCACCGTGATTTCCTTGGCCTTCAGCGGTCCTTGGCCCGCTGGCTGCCGCTCGTCGAGCACGCCCAGGATCCGCTGGTAGTCCGGCGCCAGCACCGTCACCGGCAACCCTTCGCGCCAAGGTGGCACGATCGAGCCCGGCACGGGCGAGGGCACGGTTTCCTGCTCCGCCTCGGCCTCGGTCACGGCGGTGGTCTCCGCAGCCGAGGCTGCCAGGGCCTCGACCAGCTCTTCCCGCGCGATCACCCGCCGGTCCAGATCGATCTCGGCAGCCTCCAACACCCCAGACAACCGGGCGACTTCCTCCCGCAGCCCTTCCACCCGCACCCGGGCAGCCGTCTCCCGCTCCTCCAGCATTCCCAGCACCGACGTCATCGCGCACCCCTCGCTCACGGAGCGGAAACAAGACGCCGGATGCCTCCCTCATTCCGAGCGACACCATGCCTGACCAGCAGAAATCAAGCGATCCTGTTCGGTTGAGATACGGCTTCTTAGGGGCGCAGATGGTCAGTGGTTGAGGCTGGCGACGTAGGCGGGAGCCAGGGCGCGGATACGGCTCTGTGGGACGTCTCCGGCGAGGGCTGCAACGGCGAGCTCAGTGCCTGGGGTGGCGGCCGCGCCGAACAGAGCGTGCAGGAGTTCACCCGGCCCCCTCCTGCACCACACAAACTTCGATGGCACGCACTCAAGGTTCACTGTCACAGGACAGCTGTGCCGCTGGCCCTGTGCAATGACGAGACAGCCAGCTTGGGCGCTCGCTTTTCCGCTAGCGCAAAGCCCGTCTGAATAGGTAGCTACTCGCACCGCGGACCTCTGCCGGCCGCGCTACCTGACGCGCGTCACCGTCACCACGGCGTGCCGGGTCGTCCCCGCGAGAACCTCCACCACGAGACCGCGGCTGGTCGTCACGTAGGCCTCGCCGGCCGACGTCCGCGCCCCGCGCCCCGGGCCTGCGGCGAGGACGTGTCGGGCGATTTCCGCAGCGACGGGAGCTGTCAGCGCCTGCGACAGCACGCGGCTGCCGTCCGGCAGCCGGACCGCCACACGATGGGGCCGGGATGCCGGGCCGATGTAGCCGACGACGTCGGCGTCGACGGTGTCCGAGTGCCGCACCTTCTTCCAGATCCGCCCGGCCCGGTACGGGGACGTGGCGCGCTTACAGACGACACCCTCAATGCCCTAGGCCTGAAGCGTGTCGTACCAGAGCTGCGCGACGTCCGGATCATCTGTCGCGGGTACGGCCTGGATCGGGGGCAACACGTCGTGGAGCAGGTCGAGCAGGAGAGCGCGCCGCTCGGTGTACGGGCGGCTGCAGACGTCGCCGAGTTCGGGGTGGGCGAGGAGGTCCCACACGGAAGCGCGCGGGTTCGCGGAATCCTGAAGCGCGAACGAGTCGAACTTGCACTGAACTTCGGCATCTTGCTGGCTTGGTGGGCGGGTTGTCACCTCAGAACGGTGCCGAGCGCGGGGATGTCGGAGGGGTCAGATCAGTGCGGGCGCGCACGAGCTGCGCCCACTCCCGCACGCCGATCGACGGCTCCGGCCGATCGATCAGTGCCGCTTCCCGGTCTCGCGGGAGCTGACGCCATGGCTGGCGCGGCGCATCGCCTCGTACAGGGCGGCGTCCTGCGGCGGGTCCGGGAGCGGTCCGCGGGATGGGGCCTGGAAGGACTGGATCATCCACGCCACGACGCGGCGCCAGGCGTCCGGCGCGGCGTCGCCGGTGGCGCTGAGGACGCCGGCGTTGGCCATCAGCAGCAGGACGAGATCCCGGCTGGTGAAGTCCTCGCGGAGCTGCCCGCTGTCCTTGGCGCGGCCGATGAGTTCGAGGAAGCCCTGGTACGCCTGGGCACGGAGCGCTTCCAGTTCCTGGGCGTCGGAGAAGCTCATGGTCAGGATGTCGGCGAAGCCGCGGTCGGCGGCCTGCATCGCGCAGACCTCCTGGATGTAGCCGGTGAAGCCGTCCCAGGGGTCCGGGGCCGCCAGGGCGTCGGCGGTGGCCCGCGCGTATACCTCCATGCGGTCCGCGAAGACCGCGACGACGAGCTCCTCCTTGCCGGGAAAGTGACGGAAGAGGGTGGCGATCCCCACCCCGGCCTGCCGCGCGACCGAGGCCATCGACGCGTTCAGTCCGTGGCACCCGAACACCGTGCGCGCGGCGGCGATGATCCGCCCCCGGTTGCGCTCCGCGTCGCTGCGCTTGGGCGGGGCTGCGGAGTCGGGGTCTCGGGAGGTCATGCCCGTCAGGCTAGCAAAACGGAAGGCCCTATCCGATTACCGTGTTACCGTCGATCGTGAACCGGATAGGGCTTTCCGGATCGATCCGAAACGGATAGCCCTATCCATCTCCATCATGTCCACCTTCACGAAAGGCCCCTCATGCCCACCATCGCCATCGTCGGCGCCGGCCCCCAGCTCGGTCTCGCCATTGCTCGCACGTTCGGCACGCACGGCTACGAGGTCGCGCTGATCGCCCGCAATCGCGCCAAGCTCGAGAACCTGGCCGGTGAACTGACCACCGAAGGCATCAGCGCCGCCGCCTTCCCCGCCGACGTACTCGACCGCGACGCACTCACCCAGGCGCTCAAGGACGCCGCCGCGCACTTCGGTTCCATCGACGTTCTGGAGTACTCGCCGGTGGGCGGCCTGGGCTCCACCGCGATGACCGCACCATCCGAGACCGACCCGGGACACGTTCAGCACGAGATGGAGTTCCAGCTGTACGGGGCCATCGCCGCAACCCGCGTCGTGCTGCCCGCGATGCGGGAGGCAGGCGCGGGCACCCTGCTGTTCACGACCGGGGCGGGATCGCTCGACCCCGTTCCTATGATCGGCAACGTCAACGCCGCCGCGGCGGCGCTGCGCAACTGGGCCGTCAACCTGCACAAGGAACTGGACGGCACCGGAGTCCAGGCCGCACACGTCGCCATCGACGTGTCGATCGGCGCCGCCGTCATGCCCGGCCACCCGGTCGCCCAGGCCGAGGAGATCTCCCCCGTCTACTGGGAGCTTCACACCACGCGCCGCGACCAGGCGGAACTGGTCTTCAGCAGCTGACACCCCACCCGCGCTCGCCCGTTTTTCATGCAAAGGTCTTCTCGTCGATCACGAAGCGGCAGCGCATGTCCGCGCCGGGTGCCGGCACGGACACCCCACAGACGGGAGATGAGGGACATGGCACTGATCCTGGTGACCGGAGCCTCCAGCGGGCTCGGGCGCGACACGGCGGACGCGCTGGCCGGCGACGGGCATGACGTCGTCGTCCACGTCCGCAACACGGCCCGACTCGCCGACGCCGGAGACACCGCGCGCTGGAAGGGCGTCGTCACAGGGGATCTCTCCGACCCGGACGAGATCCGCGATGTCGCCCGGCAGGCAGGCGAGTTCGGCCGCTTCGATACCGTCATCCACAACGCCGGCGTCATGCGCTCCCCCGAAGCGGTCACCGTCAACGTGGTCGCGCCGTATCTGCTGACGGCCCTGATGGACAAGCCGGACCGGCTCATCTACCTCAGCAGCTCCATGCACCGCACTGGCTCCACCGACCTGCGCCGGCTGGGCGAGGGCACCGCCTCCTACGACGACACCAAGCTCTGGGTCACCACGCTCGCGCTCGCCGTCGCACACCGCTGGCAGGGCACGTCCAGCCACGCGGTGGACCCCGGCTGGGTCCCCACCCGCATGGGCGGTCCCGGCGCACCG
Organism: Streptomyces sp. NBC_01445; assembly: GCF_035918235.1. Taxonomy (NCBI): domain Bacteria; kingdom Bacillati; phylum Actinomycetota; class Actinomycetes; order Kitasatosporales; family Streptomycetaceae; genus Streptomyces; species Streptomyces sp. NBC_01445. Next base: position 125,908 of record NZ_CP109485.1, read on the forward strand.
GACGACCTGGCCGCCGGACACCGGACCCAGACCTGGCTCGCCACCCACCCCGAGGCAACCCCGCCCACCGGTGGCTACTGGTATCACCAGCAGACACAGACCCCGCACCCCGCGGCACAGGACGAGGACTTCCAGGGCCGGCTCCTGCACGCCCTGGAGAACCACACGGACGCGGTGTTGTGAAGGCGTGATGGGGTCGCGCTGTGAGCACGCTTGAAGAACTCGCGTGTACTCCAGTTGCGTATGAGGCGGGGAGCACCGCGGCGAGTTCGCGGGCGCGGGCCGGGCCGGAGGCCGCGCGGGACTGCGCGGCTGCGAAGTCGCCCCTCCCTTCGTTGTAGACCACCGCCTCCCCGTCGAGGACCGTGCCGGGGCGTAGCGAGTTCATGCCGGTCACGGCCAGATCCATCCACGCTGAGGTGACCGCCCGCCCGGACCTGGCCTGTAGCCGGACAGTCTCGGCATCGCGCCACATCACGGTGCGGTGCCCGTCGAACTTGATCTCGTACCACCAACCCTTACCGCGGGGCAGCGTCGGCACGGCCTCGGCGAGGGCGACAGCGACGGGGTACTCCACAGGGCCAGCCTGCGGCAGCCGAGCCGGGGATGCGCGCTGGCCTCCGCTGCGCGGAGAGGCCCGGCGGTGCGCCCTATGTCCGGCCGATGCTGCTGCCGGGCCGCTCCCCTACTGCTGGCGGGCTTCGGTGTTCTCCCGGATGGCATGCGCGACGTCCAGCAGCGCGTACGCGACGGCCGCCAGGCCCTCGCCGATCGCGTCGGTGCCGCCACGGTGACCACAGGCGGATTCGCGCGTTAGAACTGCGTGACCACGACGACCCAGCCCGCTCCGGTCACCGGCCGCGAGGAAACGGTTCCGCCTCCGCCTGGTGAGCCGATCTTTGCGGCGTTGGCCGCCCGGTGGAGTGCGCAGGGGCGTGTCGTGCCGGGGCAGGTGGACCGGGAGTGGGTCAGGCTGGCAGAGAACTGCCCGTGGCCCACCCGATAGGCCAGCGTGGTGCGGGTCCCTCTCCCCCCATCCCCGCACCCGCTGTACCGGCCGGCAGCCTCGCCGACCTGCCCGGTAACCGAGGCTGCTGGACCGGCCGGGCAGGGTTGGCCCATCCCTGCCCGGGGCAACGGACTTGCTGGCTGGGGAGGCTTCTAGGCGGTGTTCGTGGCGAAGAGGCGTTGTGTCGCCGTGGTGGCTCCGGTCAGGCTGAGGGGGATGTCGAGGCTCTTGCACGTGCGATGGGCGCGGACGAGGACGCTGAGTGTGGCGGGCGTCGGTTCCCCGGCGGGGACCTGGACGGTGACGCGGCGGGGCGTGTGGGTGTGGACGAGGGCTTCGATCTCGACGGCGGCCGCGGCCCGGGTGTTGACGTCGACGTTGTGGTGCAGCGTCACGTGCAGGGCGTCGCCGTCGACGCTGTGACTGGTCAGCATGATGGCCTCCGCTCGCCGTGTCCTTGGGCCGTACTCCGTCGGGCGGGCTGGAGGGAGTACGGCCTTCCAGGATGACAGTCGGGCGGCGTTACGGCAGCTCACGGTCTGTCCTGGGCCGGTCGCGTCGCACGTCCAGGCCACGCCGGGGCCGGTGATCGGGGCGCCGAGAGGGCGGCTGTTCGGTCGCGTGTGCGGCGATGTACTGGTCCGCGCGGTGCGGGCCCGGCCCCCACCGCGCCCGCACCGCACCCCCACGAGGCCGCAGGCGCCACCCCCGTCGGCGCCGCGCTCCAGGCTGCCCGTTGGTGGCACCGAGGTTGGGGCCCCGCCGCTTGGGCAGCCCCACCAGTCCATCACCTCGGCCGGTTCGCCAGAACCCCGCCCCGGCATGAAGCCCTCCGTGCACCCAAAGGGGCGCGGCCAGGGCTGTCGGTCACGCGGTCCGGGGAAGGGGAACCGGGGCCGTTGTCGCGCACCATCTCAACGCCCGGCCTGACCCGCGAGGGGACACGCTCCGGGGCCACGCGGCGCCTGCGTCTGTCTCCTGGGAGGATGCTTGTCATGGAGCCGCTGCCGACGCCCTGCCCCGCCGACCGGATCCCGGACGCAACCGGCATGGACGCCTTCAACGCGGCGTGCAAGGCGGCCAAAGAGCAGCGCGTCGTGTTCATCGCGGTCGAGCAACAGGGCCCGCAGTGGGCGGTCAAGGCCGACGCGCTCACCGCCCCGCAGCACACCATCCCCACCACCGCCCATGACGCCGTGCGCGAGGCCGTCGCCCGTCTCATCCGCTCCCGGGAGATCCGCCCCGACTCCTCCGCCGGCCCCGTCGACTTCGTCCTGCACGACGTGGACAGCGAAGGACTGGCCCGTGAACTGGCCGCCGCCCTGCACGCCGCCCTCTACGGCGACCTCGAACCCCTGGCCCGCGCCGTGTCCCCCACATCCTGACGACGCACCCGGCCCAGGCAGCGAGATCAGTGAATCCCTGACGGGCGCCGACAGGGTGCGCGATGATCGCCCTCTGGACGGGGCAGCGAAGGAGAGGTTGTGGACAAGGGCAAGCGGATCACCGGTGCAGCACGCGACAAGCTCGCCGCCGAGCTGAAGACCGCATACGAAAGCGGCGCCTCCATCCGGAGCATCGCCGACAGCACAGGACGCTCGTACGGCTTCGTCCACCACATCCTCACCGAGGCAGGCGTCACCCTGCGCCAACGCGGCGGAGTCACCCGCAACAAGTCCAGTTCATAACGGTCTGCCGTGAACCCCACGACCGGAATGCCGTAACCGCACCGTCCGCCACGGCCGGGTAGGCCTTCACCGGCGCGGTGCTACGCACCGCGTCGGTAGCGCACCGCAGTTGGCATGACGCGCCTTCGCCAAGGCAGAGCCAGTGCGTCGATGCGCGGCATCCACGCACCGGATCGCTCTGCCGTCGTGCCCGAGTTCACACGTCGTTGGGATGCGGCTGTGAGGTGGTGTGTGAACCTTTCCGAACATGTTGCGAAGGGTTGGCGCCCAACCCGGCCGGTGTCGAGGACATGCCCGGCTGCATGGCTAGGTTCGATCTTCGAGACGTACGTGCGATGACGCACGAGTCATCGGCGTGCCGCAACGGGGAAGGGAATGGCCAGGGTGAGTCCTGACAGTGACAGACAACTCGAGGGCATCGCACGGGGGTTCGTCACCCTGCCCGGCGGCGAACGCGAACGGTGCGACATCACGCTCAGGTACTCCACCGACGACCCGCTCGTCGTCGGCCTGACCGTGTCCCGGCCCGGCCACGGCAGCGCCGGCTGGGTCATCTCGCGGGACCTGCTGTCCGCCGGCCTCACCGGTACAGCGGGCATAGGAGACATCACCGTGGAGCCCGTGGCAGAGCAGAGCTCGCCGCTCGGGGTCCTGCTGCGAGTCCGCAACGAGGTGGGCGAGGCCCGCATCCACATCGACCACCAGGCGCTGCTGCTCTACCTCGAGCGCAGCCACGCCATGATGCCCTTCGGCAGTGAGGCACAGTCGAGACAGGCCGACGCGGAACTCGACCAACTGCTCGACGAGGATCAGGACCCGCCCGTCGTGCGGTAAACGAACCGCCTTAACCCCCCGCCGCGGCGGCACAGAATCGCCGGCGCCGGAGCTGCCATCGAATCCACGCCACCGGATGGACCCCGGATAACCTCACATCTCCCTGACCCAGACGAGCCTCCCCGGGCTGGCCGCCGCTGAGGGCCCGGCGTTCGGGGGACGCCTCACGACGCGGGCGCCTCGGGCCACCCGGACCGGGACGTAGATCACGAGGATCAGTGCGTGACTGACCCCAAGGTGAACTTCGCGGGCGAACAGCAGCATGTCGTCGTCGATGACCTTCGGGCGTCCGCCGTGGGCCAGTTCGCCCACTTGCCGTGCGCCCTCCCCCCCCGACCCTGGAGCGACAGACCGGCAGGCAGGGGGACGGGCATGGCGAGGCGTAGGGGTGTTCAGCCGCGGGACCATCGGGGCCGGTGGACTCGCCGGCCCAGCTCGTCGGCGCCGCCGTGGTGGTTTCTCGTCGCGGTCGTGGCGATCGTGCTGATCGTCGCCGCCACGCAGTAGCGGGCTGCCGTCGGCGCATCGCAGGCCCGTGGCAGAGTGCGCCTGTGGATGATCAGACGCAGTACCGACTCACCCTCCTCTCGGGCGGCCGCATGGTCATGGAAGGCACCTGGTTCGACGCGGCAGTCGCGGACCGCAAGTTCCGGTCGTGGATCGGCGAGTACAGCGGGCTGAAGGACATGCGGATCGTCCTCGAGGAGCAGGCCGGCCCCGCCGGGGAGTGGCTGGTCGTGAAGACCTGGCCACAGGAGACGGGCGCTCAGTAGCGCCGGCGGGGTGTAAGCATGCCCATGCACGATCAAGACTGCGCTGACGCGCCGCCGGTTGCAGCCCGCGCCCACTTCGGGGCGGACGGAGCGGACACCACCCCTTGGACTCCGGATAAGCTCACATATCCGGGATCCAGACGCTACGAATCCTGGTACGGAAGAAGCGGCATGACGGTCACTCAGGGGCGTGCATGACAAACACGGACCTGTCGGTCAGTGTGAGCACCACGACCCGTCAGCTCGGCGTCCCGGCTCCCGGACGGTTCGCCCCGGAGACCGAGGCACGCCTCGACCGGCTCGACCGCGACGCGCCCCGGCACGTCGAGGGCAGCCGGCCGAAGAAGACCCGCGACGGCTACACCGCCGACTGGAACGCCTGGCCTGCTGTCGTGCCTGCTCGTCGTCTGCGCACAGGGCGCGCAGTTGGCCGGGAACATCGGCGGCCGTCCCGTGGGCATGGTTCAGTTTCGACCAGTGCACTTCGTCCAGGCTGGCCAGCAGGTTGTCGTCCGCAGTGATCACGGCCGCATGATGTCAGACACCCCGACAACGGTACCCGACCCCACCGGCGGTTCAACCGGCCCTCCTGTCCGTGCAGTTGAGGCACCGGCTACATCCCGATGACCACGGCCCCGGCAGATTTCCCGGCCCCGCCACAAGAGCGATGGTTCCGGAGCCGACCCCAAGCGAGACAGGGTGCGACAAGGCGGCCTCTCCTCCCGGGTTGGGAACCGGCATCCTTCAGGAATCTGCCGAACCCGTCGGTTTCGAGTGTCGGGGACAGCATGGTGAAGTTGGCCCGTGGATCGGGCTGGGTGGCCCGCGAGGTAGCGGGCGAGGCGTGTTCCGTGCGATCGGACGAGGTGCTCGTGATCTAGCGCACCTTGTCCAGACCGATGACTTTGCCGGTTCCCGTCGGTCAGATGAAGACACCACCACGCGAGGAAGGCTCGTGCATGACCCAGACGCTCAGGGCAGCGCAGCACGCCGCTTCGCGGCCCCCGCCGCCTCCGTCCTGGCCATCACCGCCGGCGCGGGTCTCGGCCTGCTGTGACCCACCGCGCTGACGACCCGCCTGACCACCACCCCGGCGAACCTTTAACCGGTGCCGACCGCCGCTCCAATGAATCATCGACAGCATCAAGATCATCCAGACAGGAAACGAGGACACCCGTGGCCACCCAAGTGAAGGGCCCTGCCAGCTACTTCCCCTCCATCGAGAAGAAGTACGGCCGCCCGATCGCCGAATGGAAAGAGCTCATCCGCGCCGCCCCCCTCAGCAAGCACATGGAGCTCGTCAACTGGCTCAAGTCCGAACACGGTGTGGGCCACGGCCACGCCAACGCCCTCGTCGCCCACACCATCGCCGAGGACGCCGGCAAATAGCCGGGCACCGGCACCGCGAGCGGGAGGTCCACTACAGGCAGGGCGTCCGGCCACGGCAGCCACCACTGCAGCCAAGCGCGTCACGCATGATGACCCTGCCGCTCAACTCCGGCTCCCCCGCACCAAGCACCTACCACCTTCGGCGCTATCCGCAGATACGCAAAGGGGCCGTCCACCACGCGTGGGTCCCAGCCGAACCTGCCGGCGAAAGCGTCCACTGCGTCCACCGGCACGTCCCGGTGCGTGAAGCACTGCGCCGCACCTTGGAGCAGCACGACATCGAAGGTGTCCGGCAGTGACAGGCGCACCCTCGGATCTATGCGCACCTTACGCACCATCGCCAACGTCACGCTCGCGCACACCCAGACCGCATCCCCGTCCCACACGAACCACAACGGGACCTGGCGCGGGCAGTGATCGAAGTGAGCTGTCGCCGGGCGCCCCGTCTGATCAGGCACCCGTGGCAGCCTGGCGCTGCGGGGCAGGTGTCTGGGCGTCAAGCCCTTGGGCTTCTCTTGCCGCGACCGGGCCCCGCGGGGGTCAGCCGGTGGTGTCCGGGAGCCGGTACTCGTACTTGCGGGGCCTCAGGTCCTCCTCGGCCGGCTCCCAGTCGGTGAAGAGCGTGATCTTGTTGCCGCTGGCGGTGTAGGGGTCGGTCTGGGTATCGACCTTGATGTCGCTGACGACGTAGAGGTCGACGGTGTTGTCCTTGTCCCTGGCGTGCAGGACCTCGTTGATCGTCAGCTCTACGCTCGTCGCGGCTCCCGTGGTGCCTTTGACCTCGACATGGAGTTCTTCCGTGCCGCGGGTGCAGCGCAGGTCGTAGGGCTTGCCCAGCCTCTCGACCGTCCAGCCGTGCTTCTCGTAGTGGGCAACTGCGTGGTTCTCTGCGTGCAGTTCGATGGCTTTGCGTTTCTTCGGGTCGGAGATGTAGCCGGCGCCGCGGCGGCGCCGCTGGGGCTTCTTCTTGCCCTCCACCTGTTCCGCCGTGAAGCCCGGTGACTTGTCCAGGGGCACGTCTTCGGGCTCGTCGGGGTCGAAGGGGATCCTGGCCAGCTCCAGGAGGCGCTGGGCCGGCATCTGAACGAGCTTGCCCATGCCCCGGTCGGTGCCTGAGCGGCGGATGGCGTCGCTGCCTGCTTCGGTGAGCGGTCCCTTGGGGCCCAGGGGGATGTTCTCGAGCCGCGCGAGGGGTTCGATGCCGAAGCGCTGGGGGTACTTCAGGCGCCGCTCGGCCTCTTCGTCGGGCCAGTGCCAGGACCGGCCCTCGTAGAAGCCGCCGCGGACCTGGAAGAGGTAGAGCGTTGCGGTGTCCTGAAGCCAGTTCTCGAGCTGGACTCGCGGCGAGGCTCCGGTGGCCAGGAGCGCGAACTGCGGGTGGGCGTCCCTGTATTCGGGTTTTTCCTCGGGGAAGCCCCAGGACAGTGTCTCGATGCCGTGGACGAGGTTGCGCTGGGCTTCAGTGCTCTGGCCGACATGGACCATGACGAACGTCGAACTCTTCATGCAGGGCATCATAAGCATGCCCTTATCGAGGTGTCGATAGAGTTAGTTTTGAAAGTGTGCATGGGTTCAGGATCCAGCAGATGACGTCAACTCGCAGTCTAGGGACGGCCACTGACAATCCGGCAGGTCCGCTGCCAGGAGCAGGTCACGGTCAGGGACCAGCCGGGCCGGCGGGCGGTACAGGTGGCTGTGGGGGCGTGGAAACCCGGGGAAAGAACGTGTCCGACCAGACGGCGACCATCCGAGCCCGACAGCCTCACCGTCCCCTCCCCCACGCCACGCGCCGGGCACATCGGCCACGGGCAGCAAGGGTGGTGGCGTGTGCGGCGGCTGGCCGGGTGGGTGAGATCGCGGCCCGTGTCAGTGACCCCTCGTTCCTCCAGGCGTGCGCGGCCCGGTACATGGCGGCCGGGTTCGGAATGCCGGAACCCCGCGGGGCAGCGAGCGGGCGCGGGCAGCAGGCGCGGGGACGTGATCTTTCGGGTGTCGGGGGTGCTACCTCTACCTCGTATCGGGCGCTCAGCCAGTCGTCCGTCTCGAACTGGTCCGGCTCGGCGACGTGCAGCTGGACCGGCAGCTCGTCCACCGAGGCGCTCTCCGCGATGCCCGAAGTGCCGTGCAGGAGCAGCAGTCCCCGGGCCTGTCGTCGCCCAGGGCGAGGGTCTGCGCGATCGACGCGCCGACGGAGAAGCCCACGTACACCAGGCCTCGCTCGGAGCAGGGCACGGCGGCGAGCACGGCGCGCTTGAGGAGCTCGTCCTTGCCGATCTCCTCGTTGAAGGCCATTCCCTCCTCCACGGTGTCGAAGGTGCGGCCCTCGAAGAGGTCGGGTGTTCACACCTCGTGCCCCCGCGGCACGCAGCCGGTCCGCCGCGGCGCGCACCGCCGGCCGCAGCCCGTAGGTGGAGTGAAGGAGCATGACGTTCATGGGCTCCATGGGGCCAGCCTGGACCGACGACGCCGCACGGGCCCGCGTGGCGGCTTCCGGCTCCAGGTTTGGACCGCGACGGGCCGGTTACGGTCGGGGGCATGGAGAACGTACTGCGCCCGGTGATCGTCGTCGGCGGCTCGGTCGTGCTCACGCTGCTCGTCGGGTGGGCCGTGGACCGGCTGCTGCGACGCGCGGACGGCCGGCACCACGAGACCCCGCTGTGGGGGCTGCTCCGTCGCGGCCGTGTCCCCTTCCAACTCGTTCTGTGCACCGCCATGCTCAGAGGGTCTTACGCGGAGGCCAAGCTGCTGGAGGAGCACTCCATCGGCATCGGCCGGATCCTGACGCTGACCCTCATCGGCTCCACGGCCTGGCTGGTGGTGCGCATCGCCGCCGCCATCGTGGAGACCTCGTACACCCGCTACGCGACCGCGCACCGCGACCCCGCCCGGGTCCGCCGGGTCCGCACCCAGGTGTCGCTGATCCAGCGGGTGGTGTCCGCGATCGTCGGTGTGGTCGCGGTCGCCGCGATGCTGCTCACCTTCCCGGCGATGCGGGCGGCCGGCGCCTCGCTGCTCGCCTCGGCCGGCGTCCTCGGCATCGTCGCCGGTGTCGCCGCACAGTCCACGCTGTCGAACCTCTTCGCCGGGCTGCAGATCGCCTTCGGCGACATGGTGCGCCTCGGCGACACGGTCGTGGTGGACGGCGAGTGGGGCACCGTCGACGAGATCACCCTGACCTTTCTGACGGTACGGACCTGGGACGAGCGGCGGATCACGATGCCCGTCTCGTACTTCACCTCGAAGCCGTTCGAGAACTGGTCGCGTGGCAGCGCCCAGATGACCGGCATCGTCTTCTTCCACGTCGACCACTCGGCGCCGGTGGAGGCCATGCGCGAGAAGCTGCGCGACATCCTGCGCGAGTGCCCGGCCTGGGACGGACGCGACTACGGGCTCGCCGTCACGGATTCCACTCCTAACACCATGCAGGTGCGCGCCCTGGTCACGGCCAAGGACGCGGACGATATCTGGACGGTGAGGGTCACGGTCCGTGAGCGGATGATGCGCTGGCTGACCGAGGACCACCCCTACGCGCTCCCCCGCGTCAACACGGCCGGCGCGGCACCGCCTCCGGGCAGGACGCTGCAGGGCCCGCGCCGCGACCAAGACGGCGCCGCGACCCACTCCTTCGAGCCACGCACAGGCACGGGCCGCGGCTAGCCCCATGCCGAGGCCGCCACTGCCCCGCCACATCGCCGACTGCGCACCCCGCGGCAGAGTCCAGCCGCCCGGCGAAGGGCCACGGCTGCTGCACACCCACCACGGCCAGAGCCCACCCGAGACCGCCGACGGCGCGCACACCAGCAGCCGCAGCCTGCTGCTTTGGCGAGTCCGGGCAGCGCGTGCGCGAGTACGTGGTCACCGACCAGCTTGAGCAGGCGTTCCGCGGCTGCGACCGTGGACGGCATGACCACCACGGTGGAGGCCAAGCGTCCCTTTGAGTGTCATTCGGCTGCTCTCTCCCCTTGCCTCTAGCTCAGGGCGGTGCCCCTCGGGACGTGCGGGGGTGTGATGTCAGCTGCGCGGGTGCGCATCGTCATCGCCATGTACAGGGCCACGAACCACAACACGCCCGTGATGCCAGCCAGGTTGACCACGACAACCAGCCACAGGCGTGCCACCTTCCTGCGGTAGGCGATCACCGTCGGCGCGATGAGGAGAAGGAACGCTGCTGTGACGAAGAGCAGCCCAAGGGGACCTATGTTCGAAAGCACCAGGTCACCCTATCCGTCGACCGGTCGGCGGCAAGGGTGTTGCCCGTGGCCCGTCACCAGGCGCCGCACGACCCGATGTACCCGGTGATCCGCCATCCCCCGAGGTGAGACAGCAGGGTGGGGCGCCTCCCGGCTGAGGCGCCCCGCCTCGTCATCGCAGTCTCATGACGGTGACAACCGAATATCTGGTGGTGCCCGCCGCGACCTCCACGACCAGGCCGTGCGGGAGCGTGGCGTGGCCGAATTGACCGCCCGCGACAGTCGGACCGCATGACGATCCGGCATGCGCATTGCTGGCGTGAACCTTTCGGCTTCCCTGGCTTGAACGCATCGCAGGCCACGTTTCCTTGTGGGCTGCGCCGCCCAAGTGGCGCGCCATGGCTCCGGTTTTATATTCCGCTTCTTCATTGAATTTAATTGACCGTTGGCCATGGATCGGGGCGATCGTTGGCCAACGATTGGAGGGTGAGCGGCACTTGACGGTGTGACAGGTGTGACGTGAGAGGCCGTTTGGCGCGGGTGCCGGAAATTGAATGTCGCAGTTGTGTCACGGGATTCGATCATGCTTGTGTGTCACTGACCTGGCATTACTCTCCGTTGCCGTACCGGATGGTGCCCCTCCGGTGGGCATAGAAAGCTCTTTCAAAGTTCAAGGACTGCACGGAACCTCCACAGTTGCTCCTATCATTTTTTCCATCCAACGGCCGTTCCCACGGGGGGGATATACGTATGCCTGGACACGCTCAGCTTGCGCAGACGGGGGCTCCGGTTCTGGTGATCGGTGGCATCAGCTATCCGATCGGCGGCTCGATGTTCGCCACCGCGGCGGGCCTGCTCTGCTCGGGTCTGCTGTGCATTCGTTTCGGGTTCCGCCGCACGCTCGCCGCCGACGAGGCCACGTCCACGTCCACGTCCACGTCCCCAGCGCGGCACGGCAAGTGAGTCGCCGTCAGCGCAGTGCGCCGGTGCTGAGCGCCCATCAGCACCGGTCCGCGACCGTCGTCATGGGCATCATCGTTGTTCTGTCGGCCGCCGCGTGGGCCACGCATCACGCAGTGGTCGCCTTCGCCACCGACGCCGAGACTCGCAGCCAGCTCACCGTGGTCTGGATCAGCCTGTTCCTGGTGTTCCTGCTGCAGGCCTTCATGTACCACCTCGAGCGGGTACCGCACCTGACCGGCCGCGCCCGTCGCCGGCTGGACGCGCTGCACGTCTCGATCCTGATACCCGCCTACAACGAAGACCCCGGCTACCTGCGGCTCGGCATGGAGAGTTTCCTGCGCCAGACCCGCATGCCTGCGAGCCGGATCAAGGGGAGGACACCACCATGCACATCTGCGTTCTAGGGCAGGGCTATGTCGGCCTGCCTCTGGCCCTGCAGGCCGCCGAGGCCGGCTACATCGTGACTGGCTACGAACCCGACCAAAACCGCTGCCAGCGACTGGCCACCGGCTCGTCCTACATCGAGGACATCGACTCGACTCGTCTGCAGGACGTGCTGCAATCGGGGGCCTACACCCCGACCTCGGATCCGAAGGATCTCAAGGGTTTCGACGTCGCCGTCATCACGGTACCGACACCGCTGACCGACCGTGCCCCCGACCTCAGTTGTGTGCGCGAGGCCGGCCGAACCCTGGCCAGATGGCTGGAGCCGGGCGCCACCGTGGTACTGGAGTCGACCACGCACCCCGGTACCACCCGCGATGTGCTCGTCCCTCTGCTGGAGGAGGGCTCGGGCCTCATCGCCGGACGCGACTTCCATGTCGGGTTCAGCCCCGAGCGCATCGACCCCGGCAACACGCTCTGGCGTCTGGAAAACACGCCCAAGATCGTTGCTGGTCTCACACAAGCCTGCCTGCGCCGCGTGAAGGCCTTCTACGACTCCGTCACCGACGTCACCGTGCCGGCCTCCGGTCTGGAAGAAGCCGAGCTGGCCAAGGTGTTCGAGAACACCTACCGGCACGTCAACATCGCCCTGGTCAACGAACTCTCCCGGATGGCACACACCCTCGGCGTGGACGTCTGGCACACCCTGGAGTTGGCCGCGACCAAGCCGTTCGGGTTCACCAAGTTCCTGCCCGGCCCCGGCGTCGGCGGACACTGCCTGCCCATCGACCCCGTCTACCTCAGCCATCACGTCAAAACGCAGCACGGGCAGACCTTCAGGCTCGTTGAGCTGGCCCAGGACATCAACGAAAGCCAGCCCGACTACGTGGTGCGCCGCCTGCAGGATGCACTCAGCCGCCGCTTCCGCCGCAGCGTGCACGGGGCCCGCATCCTCGCCCTCGGCGCCGCCTACAAGCCCGGCACGTCCGACGCCCGCCAATCACCGGCCATCCAGGTCATCGACCGGCTGCGCGCCATGGGCGCCGATGTCACCGTCGTCGACCCCTACCTGACCGAAGGCGGCCGCCGGGACATCCCCTTCGCATCCGCGGGAGACGGCACGAGCGTTGCCGACTTCGACGCCGTCCTCCTGCTCACCCAACACGGCGAATTCGACCTCACGCAACTCGCCGCCGAGGCCGCCTACGTCCTCGACACCCGCGGCGTCATGACGCGCGCCCAGCACATCGAGCGGCTCTAGAGCACAGACGGAACAACAGCGGGAGAGCTCCGCCCCGTCACGCGGTCGAGCTCTTGGCGCGGGAGCCGCTGTGAACGTCCTGGACCCCCACGGACGACGTGGGACGCGGGAGCGAGATCCCGGTCGAGGAGTACGACGCTGTGGTGCCACTCACGCCCCACAACACCCTCGACCTCACGAAAGTCGCCGACCAGGCGGCCTCCGCTCCGGCACACGCGTGGTGCCATGCCGGCCCGCGACAACGTCGAGCGTCTTTGACGCTCGGAAAGGAGGAACACATGTACGGACACAATGGTGTGGGTGCCGCGATCGGCACCGCCACTGGAGGAGCCGCTCTCGCCGCCACGGGCGGCACGGCGCTGGGGTGGATCGTATTGGGAGCCATGCTCCTCGTGATCAGCGGCGTGGCGGTCTTCCGCCTGGCGACCCGGACTAAGCGGGTGACCGCTTGAGCACTTCATCACGGGCGAGATTCACCGTGGTGACTGCTGTGGTGGTAGCGGCTCTGGCCGCTGCCACCGTGGTGGTCCACCTCCAGTCGAAGAGCCCGATCCTGACGTTCTACTGGTGGCTGGGCATGATGGTGATCGTGCTCTGCCTGGTCTCGTTCCTGAAGGGCCGGTCCTTCACACACCTGCCCGTGGCTCGCGGCCGCACGGTAGCCATCATCCCGGCCTTCGAAGAGCCCACGGACAAACTGCACCGCACCGTGTGGTCGCTGCTGGCCCAGACGCATCCCCTCGATGAGATCCATGTGATCGACGACGGCTCGCAGCAACACCCCGTGGAGCCCTTCGACCACCCCCAGGTCTTCTGGCACCGGCAGGAGAACAAGGGCAAGCGCGGGGCCCAGGTCACGGTACTGCGTCACCTCCAGGCGCAGGGCAAGCACTTCGACTTCGTCCTCACCATCGACTCAGACGGCGAGCCCTTCCCGGATGCTCTGGAGCAGCAGCTCCGGGCCATGAGCAACCCGCGGATTCAGGCCACCACTGGGATGATCTACATCCGCAACTTCGAGGAGACCTGGGTCTCCAGGGCTGCGGACATCGACATCGGCACCTCGTGCGTGATGATGCGCTCCTCGCGCTCCATGCTCGGAGCACTGGAGACCACGTCGGGCGCCTTGGCCCTGTACAGGGCAGAGCTGCTCTACGACCACCTGGACGCTTACGAGGTGGAGTGCGGAACCGGGGACGATCGCTGGCTGGCGCTGAGGGCCCTCATGCGCGGTGAGGTCGTGGCCGTCAATGAGGCCGGCGTGGTCACTGACATGCCCACCACGCTGAAGAAGACCTACCGCCAGCGTCTGCGCTGGGCCCGGTCATGGTGGTGGATGCTGCCGTTCGTGTACTCGCGGCTGTCCCTCAAGCAGCTCATCTCGCCGACCTTCGGTCTGCTCCAGCTCGTCATCACCCCTGTGATGCTGGCCTGGACTGTCGTGATGACGGTGATGACCCTGGGCGGCCGATACCACAACCCCGGCGTGGCCCTGGTGTACCTCGCGGTGTACCTCGTAGTCCGATACGGCCAGTCAGGTCTGTACGTACTCATGCGGCCGGACATGACCACACGCCAGCGGTGGCGCTCGTGGCTTGTCGGAACCCCGTCGTCCGTGTTTATGAACATCGTGCTGCTGTGCCCCACCCGCTACTGGGCTCTGTTCAAGCTTCGTGACAACGCGTGGCAGTCGCGAGGACTGACGGCCAAGACGGCTCTCCCCAAGGGGCGCCACCGCGCCGAGTCCAAGAACGTGATCAACGCCTAGCCCTTCTCGGCCTCCAAGCCCTCGCCATCAACGCGATGGTCTACAACCGCAACCGCGCGATCGAGCACCTCGAATCCGTTCCGGCCGCGTAGCGCGGCCTACTTCTGTGGCCTCGGCTGATCACCGGCGAAAGCGATGCCACCCCATCGGACGTCGCATCCGCAATCGCCGACGCGCACCCCCGAGCCGCCAGCAGCGTCGGCACTTTCCCCGACCTCAACAACCCCCCAAGGAAACATGAACCCGAAAGTCGCAAAACCCCTGATCGACACCCATGTCATCCTCCGCGACGGCGACAAGCTGCTCTTCTCCCAACGCGGCGGCCCCTACGGCTACGGCCGTTGGCACCTGCCGTCGGGCAAGCTCGATCAGGGGAGCCCCTGCGCTTGGGCGCCGCACGGGAGCTGCGCGAAGAGACCGGGGTCACCGTCGACCCGGACCATCTGCGCCTAGTGCACGTCGTCCACCACCACCAGGACAACACGTTCTTGGTCACTGCGGTCCTCGCGAATTGCTGGGGCCGCTGACCAACCCATGAACCCGTGCGCAGCAGAAGACACCGAGCACGCCACCGAGTGCAAGGCCAGTCGCGGCGGCTACTACCCGGTCAGGAGAAGCCGGTCCCGTGCGCGCCAAAGAAAAAGTAGCGGCGGTGTACAACCATCCGCCTCCTTCACAGGTCACACACATGTCGCTCACAGAAAGGGCACCCTTGCCAATGAACCGCGCCGCCAAGACCGTTGCAGCCCTGCTCCTCGCGGGCCTCCTCCCCCTCACCGCCGCATGCAACAGCGGCTCCGAGGTCACCACCACTCCGAACAAGAAGAGCGACATCAAGGCGGACGACAAGCCCGCCAAGAAGCCGGCCGAGAAGCCGGCCAAGGAAGCCGCAAAGAAGGACGCCAAGACCGGCGACACCATCACCCTCAAGGGCATGGAAGACGGTAGTCAGCTCGACGTCACCGTCGTCAAGGTCGTCGACCCCGCCAAGAGCAGCGACGACTTCATGACCCCGGAGTCCGGTAAGCGCTGGATCGGCGTCCAGTTCAAGCTCGTCAACTCCGGCACCAAGGCGTACAACGACAGCCCCTCCAACGGGGCTCAGGTCGCCGACGCCGAGGGACAGCAGTTCCAGTCCACGTTCGGGGACATCACGGCCGGCCCGTCCATGTCGTCCAGCGTCAAGCTGACCCCTGGCGGGAAGGCACTCGGCTGGATCGTGTTCGAGGCCCCGACTAGCTCGAAGGTGACGCAGGTGCAGTTCGCCATGGACTCCGGCTTCTCGGACCAGACCGGCCAGTGGGGCATCGGCTGAACCGCCGCTGATCCAGGCCCCGCTGCGCCCCCGTCGCGGCGGGGCCTCACTCCACGCACCCCGCGTGTTCCAGGCGCACCGACGGACGAGCGCTGACACACTGAAGTCCGGGCCCCGCCACGTTCCCCCGTCATTGCGGGGCCCCTCTATGCCACAACCTGAACACTCCAACTTCACACGGTCCCCACATCTGCGCATCATGCCCACCACTACACCGAACCTGGGGGACACCATGCGCCGCACCGCCACCGCCTTACTCGCCGCCGCCCTGCTCGCCAGCCTCACCGCTTGCGGCGCAAGCGAGGACGGGAAGGCGACCACGACACCAAAGGCCAAGCCGACCATCAGCAAGGAAACCCGTTACCTCAAAGCGGCCCACGAGATCACCTTCAACGGGGAGCCGTCGGACGACGAGTTGACCGCGTTCCCGCCACAGTGGTGCGACGGTCTGAACACTGGACAGCTCCTCGGCGAGGGCAACTTGTACCCGATCGGCGACGACTGGGGGACGGTGAAGCAGGACGCGTACACACTTGTGGCGACGGGGACGAAGGCGTATTGCCCTGAGAATTTTGACGCCGTGCGTGACGAGCTGAGAGATGCCGGCGCGTACTGATCTCGCATCCCACCGTGGCCCCGCCTGGAGTTCCAGGCGGGGCCTTCGTTATGCGGTGGGTTCAGCCGGTGCGCGCTCGGGCAGGCTGGCGGCTTCACACCGCGCGCAGATGAATCCGGCTGGCGGCGCGCCATGGCAGTGCTCACAGTCCGCCGGCGGCTCCAGCAGTTGCTCAGGGCTAAGTCCGAAGACCTGTGCCAGCGCCACGAGTTCGTCAACGTCGACACGGCGCGTCCCAGCATCGATCCCGCTAAGTTCGAGGACGGGGATTGGGTGGCCTGCTCGGGCGGTCCGGTCGGCGACCTCAGACGGTTGTGTGCTGCGTTACAGCGGGGGGAGTACACGCCCGACAGGCCGAATGCGCCCACTGGTTCGTCTGGTGACCAGCACGGCTGATACGAGGAATCTTGGTGGGGCGTTGCAGTTACCAGATCCCGTCGAGGATTTCATCGAGGATGGTGTTCCACTCTGATTCGTCATCTTCGAGGGGGGTGGCATCGAAGGCGGTGACGGCCTCGCGGAAGTGGTGAACGATTACTTCAGTGTTGTCTTTGTGGGCGTGAGCATCCTGGAGTTTGCGGAACTCGGTCAGGCAGTAGGCGAGTGATTCCACGTCGCGGTGCAGCGGCAGGCTGTCTTCTTCGCCCTCCGGGTAGCCGTGTACGGCACCGGAGTCCGGGTCGATGACGATGAGGGTGGTGCGCAGGTAGCCGAGGGTCTGCCAGTGTCGGCGTTCGGCCGGGCAGTCGAAGTCGTCGTCCTCAAGGTCGAAGAGGGCTCCGAGCTCGACGGGGTCGGGGTCCTCGAGTCCGATGTCGGCTCGTGTCTTGAACAGGCGCATGTTGGGGATGCCGACAGCGCTGAGGAAGGCTGCTGTGGCGGGTTCCAACGGCGTGCCTGTGTGTTGAGGGAAGTACACGATGTTGTCCAGGCCGTGAGCGCGCACGAGCTGGTCGGCGGTCAGAGTGCTCTTCAAGGGATCACGCCTCAGTTCTTCCCGTGCGCCTTCTTGAGCCGGTCCATGTAGGCCGCGTGCTCTTTGTTCTGGGTGGACTTGTCACTCTGATCGTAGTCGGCGGCATGGGTGACGGTCAGGTCGGGGTTGGCCGGCTTGAAGTAGTAGTCAAGCCATTTGTTGCATCTTGGATTCTTCTGACATGGTTCTCTTTCTGTGAAAACCTCTTGCAGGCCTGACTGTGCTCCGTTGTGCAGTAGGGGGTGGCCGATGTTGCGTTCGGAGTGGAACCGGTCGTCGCTGTAGCCGACGAGGATGGATTCCTGGTTGCTTTTCGGGTCGATGTAGCGGCCGGCGGCGTAGTTCCCGGCCCCGTAGTCGTCGCGGGCCTTGCGTGCCAGCTGGGTGGCCTGGCCGAGGTCGTTGGTGAACGGGTCGACCTTTTTGGAAGTGACGACGCCGGTGTGCCCTTTGCCGGTGCGCCACTTGCGGAGATCCTTGTCGGTCTGGGGGCGCCAGACCGTCCCGTCCGGCTCGATAATGCTGGTCAGGTTCCTGCGGTCTGTCGCTGTCAGGCCGTCCGAATCGATCTGCCCGTTGGGTAGTAGCCGGTCCACGGAGCCGTCCGAGTTGAGGATGTAGGTCCGGACGTCCTTGCAGCCGTCGAGGTCGCGTTTGGTCTTCTCGTCGCTCTTCTTGTGTTCCTTCTTGGAGTCGTCGATCTTGCCGCCGTGCTTCTCCAGGACGTGGACGGTTTCGTCGGTCTTCTTCTCGACGGCGTCCTCGGCCTTGTCCATGACGGTGGACAGTTTGTGGAAGCGGCTGTCCTTCTTGACGGAACTGCGGCGCTTGGCACCGCCGGTCTTGTGCGCGTTCTTCTTCTTATCGAAGTTGCGCTTGGTCTCGTCGTAGCCGCCCGAGGCCTTCTCGAACTCATCGAACTCGATGGCCAGGTCCTGGGCCATGTCGGCGCTACCGGTGGCGTAGCGGGAGAGGTCGTTGTCGTCGTGGGCGTCGAGCTGGTCGGTGAACAGGTCCTCGATCTTGCCGAGGATCTTTGCCTCGATCTTGTCAGTGACGACCGAGGTGATCTCGCCGATGGCGTAGTCGATGGCTTCGTGCAGGGCGAAGCGGCAGGCGGCGATGGCTGCTGCGCTGAGCAGGCCGCTGAGGCCGACGGTGAAGAACATGCCGATGACGCCTGCGGTGGCGGCCGCGGCGGCGGTGCTCAGCTCGGCGATGCAGGCGATCTTGCAACCTTCGATGAAGCCGGCGCAGTCGTCGAGGGCATCTGCCAGATCGTCGAGGGCTTTAATGAAGGTGGTCAGGTCTTTGGTGGTGAGTTTGCCCCAGCGCCGGTCGAGCGCATCGACGGTCTTGCCCTTACTGCGGCCGGCGACGATATGAGAGCAGGCCTTGTTGCCCTCGGTGATGACGTCGCGGATGCCCTCGGCCAGGTGGCGGTAGTCCTTGGCGCTGCCGCGGACCTCGTCCTCGTCTATGTTGGGCCACTTGACGCCGACGAGGTCGAGCACCTCGACGAGCTCGTCGGGCAGCTTCTTTCCCACACATTGTCCTTCCCCCGTAAAGCTTCAACCTCCCTACCCTTTACGGTAAGTAAAAGATCGTCAACCGTGGACCGTTCTGTTTGAGCCCCGGTGGGTTCAGCAGGGGCGCAGGCAGCCGACCATCTCATCGGTTCCAACAATCAGGCTGCCGACGGCGGTTAGGGCGAGGGCATGCACCGCCGAGCCCAGGCGCAGGGGGCGCACTGTGCCGGAGCTGAGCGAGTGGTGCTCGACCAGGCCGTCCGTCCAGGCGATGGCGAGCGTGGGCTCGCCTTCAACCTGTGCGGCGGCCAGGGCAGAGACCGCAACCTCCCGTGTGGCAACCGGTGTTGACAGTGGATCATGACCGGGCGACCAGACGCGGACGTGGCCGTCGGCCCCGCCGCTGTACACCAGGGGCAGGGGATCCGTGTCGTCCGACGATTTGACGTCCATGACTGCCAGGGCTGTGACGGGCGTCGGGTGAAGGGTTGCCACTTGCGGCCGGGCTGACGGCTGGTCCAGTAGATGGGCGTGCACACAGCCGGCTCGGTCCGCGGTAGCCAGCAGGGTGCCGGATGCGGCGAGGACCTGGCCTGGCTGGCGTGCCAGGTGGGCGCGGACAGTGTCGAGGAGTTGTTCCGTGGGGCTGGTTCCGTCGTCCAGGAGGGCCTGGATGCCGGTCGGTTTGGGCGCCGCGGGGCTGTGCTGGGTGTCCAGGTGGCCCTGACTGTTCAGGGTGAGGGCCATCCCGCCGGGCAGCACGGCCAGGGTGCGGGTCGCGGGGAAGGGTCTTGGCAGGCGGCCTTGAGGGGCTGCGTCGGCCGCGCTTACGGCACGCACAATCCCTCGGTGGTCGGCCATCAAGACGGTGCCGTCGAGCGCGTCGCGTCCGGTCGCCAGCGCGCGGACGGGGCCGGGCCAGGGCGGTCTGACGTCGCCGCTGGCCCGGCTCCAGACGAGACGCCAGGGGGCGTCTTCGGCGAGCTCTGCCAGATGGTCCGCCAGGCGTGGGTCGGCGTTGTCGCCGAGGGCGGTCTGGAGGATGAGGGCGCGGGTTGCGGGGTGTGGTTCGTTGGTGAGCGACTGGCCCGCGCGCAGCCAGGCAGTGCGCAGCCCTGCGTGGTCTGTGGGGCTGGTCTCGTACCGGGTGGTCACCGTCATTGGGTCGGCGCCAACGACTTGAGCCGGGTCGTCCAGATCGATGGCAAAGTCCGGCGTCTGCGGGTGCTGGGCGGGGACGGCAGGATTGGCTGCTTGCCAGGCAGCGAGGCGGGCGGCGTCAGTCCACTGGTCGTGGTCGAGGTCCATGACGGCCGGTGCGCGTGTGCTGAGCCGTGCGGCCGGTGGGCTGTCGTGGGTCACTTCGACCAGGAGTCGGACGTGCTGCAGGTTGGCCAGGGCCAGGGCCAGTTCGCTCAAGGACTCTGGGTCTGCCGAGTGGTCCAGGTCGGGCAGCACGATCGTGGTCGGCCGCTGGTCGGCTGCCAGTGCGGCTATCAGCTCGCCGGGAGTGCGGGCGGCGGCGCCGAGCTGATGGGCCAGGTCCCAGACCGCGCCGTGCAGGCCGATGCCGTGCAGGGGGGCCACGGCGTGCACACGGCGCTCGGTAGATGTGCCAGGCCGTGAGCCGTGCGCGACCAGCCAGGCCAGCAGTTCCGATTTGCCGCAGCCTGCACTGCCAGTTACCAGGCACATGCGAGGTGCGTCCGAGTCTGTCAGCCAGGCCAGCAGGGCGGCCGCGGCCGGCTCCCGTCCGGCTGCCGGCCGCCGCCAGCTCTGGATGCTCACCGCCGGGCCTGCTGCGCCGCGTAGGTGATCAGTTCCTTGAGGCCTTCCTCGCGGGACGCCGCTTCCGGCCCGTAGTCGAAGCTGTGGGTGAACTCGGCGTGAGGGAAGGTGCGTTGCAGCCAGACGGCGCAGTAGTGGCCCGGCATCATGCACGGCTGCAGTTCGCAGTAGACGCGGCGGACCTGTTCCGGCGCAATGCCCTGTTCCTCGAGCCGGCTCCAGAGAAGTTCCTCGGGGTGGGCGCGCCCCGGTCCGGTGGCGTCGGTGACGATCTGCTTGCTGCCTGCGTCGTCGAGGTACTCGAATGCGGAGGAGAACGGGAAGTTCAGGGTGTGACGGACGTCGTCCAGGACACGCGGCCACCAGCGTTCGCGCGCGTCGAACGCCGCCTCGTCGATCAGGCGCAGTTCAGCGTTGAGTTCGCGGAACGCGGCCGCGGCCACCGAGAGGTCCCTCGATGCGGCGATCACGGGCAGTCGGCGGTCCAGGCAGGCGAGTTGGGCGGTGAACGCGGCCAGGCTCGAGGAGACCAGCATGTCGTCCTCCCCCACCGCGTCCAGGAACACGGCCTGCACGGTGCCGTCGGGACGCACACACAGGTGCGCCAGGCGGTCGGTGCCGATGCGCAGCCAGTCGGTCATGTCGGCAGGCGGCGGCTCAAGGTCATGGTGACCTGCGAACACGCCGAGCGTGAGGGCGTCCGAAGGGCTCGCCGCGGTGAAGTAGGGGGCCACGATGAGCGGCACTCCCACGCTCTCCAGCTGCCGGCGGGCTCCGTCGGGCAGACGTACCCTGTAGGCGCCAGGAACAGGAATCCGGCGCATCCCGTCGGGGCCGAAATGGTCAAGCGACGAGTCCTGCACGGGCCCGGACATGAAGACTGCCTCTCTCCTGGCGACGACATCAACGACGCATCAAACGGCGCTGCAGCCATCGGGCGACTGCAGCCGGTGTAGGGAATCCCGACCTGGGCCCCATTGGCCCTTGTTACCGCTGTGCGCGCACTTCCTTCCAGCGCGCAGCGAGGTCCTCGGTCACGGTGTAGAAGAACTCGGACTTGAACCCGTCGCTCTGGCCCGGACCTTCCTCCCAGGACATGGGCCAGTTACGCCGCCGGTAGTGCTTGTGCACCACGCGGGTGAACGCGGCCAGCGAGCCACGCAACTGATTCCGCTCGACCCCGAGCCTATCGACCAGAAACGTGTAGCCCACCTTGCTCCCCGGCTGCTCAGCCAGAACGTCCAGCAGACCGATCACGGTCTGCACCGAGGCCAGTTGACTCGCGGCCAGGTCCCCCAGGTCCTCGACGCCCCACTCCCGGTACGGCCAGCCGCCATCCCCGTCCGCCCCAGACACCTCCGAAGGCGCCGCAGGCGAAGGGACCGTCGCCCCGGACAGGCTCGCCAGGAACGCGTACACCTGCGTGACGTACTCCCGCGGAACCGGCACCGAAACAAACTGCTGATCAAACTCTGCCATGACTCCCACCCCTCTCCCCAGAAGCCGCGTACACGCGGCGGCACCAAGAAGACTGACAGAGACGCAACTCTCTTGTCTACCCAGACAGAAGAGTCTACGGGTAGACCGTCTAGCAGGTGAGGACGTATGCCGCCGCGGCATCACACCGCCTGCATGCGCAGCAACACCCTTCATCAGCCTGCAATGCATAGGCCGCGCCAGGCATCGGGCGGCAGCCGCTCGCCGTCAACCATGCGAATCGGCGCCACTCACTGGCGCAACACCGGTTCCAAGCGCAATTGGGTGTCCTCTCGGTCGAATACATGAAGCGTGTCTTTAAGCAGTTGACGCCAGCCGCCGGTCAGCTCATGGAGACGCACCAGGCGGTCCTCCGTGTGGAACATGTTGACCCACTGAGCCCAGCCGCGCAGGCTGCGGGGGTCGCGGCGGCGCAGCACACTGGAAGCGGCCGAGGTGGGTTCGACTCCCGTCAGCAGGGTGCGTCACAGGGCCAGCTGGGTGGTGCCGGTGACGAGGACGACCGCGCGGGTGCCACCCGGGGGGGCGGGCAGCAAAGTTTCGGCCAGGTCGACGGCCTCCCGGCAGGTCTCAGGCCGCACCGGGTCCCGGTAGTTGACGAAGTCACTGATTACGACACGTTGTTCGCCAGGGCGTCCACCGGTGAGCACCTGCGTACCGCCAGGTCGAAGTGGCACCGACACGAGAGCATCTGCCCCCTTCCTCCAACTCCTGTCGGTGTGCAGGGTGTTCACCGTGACATCAGCCTGTCAGCATCTCTTTGTCCGGGTTCTGGCTCCTTGATGGAGGTGCTGCATGACGTCGGCCCAAAACAATGACCAGCGGCTGCTGGACCGCATCCTGGAGGACCAACACCGAAAGCTGGCGCCTGAGAAGAGCCGCGACGACTTCTTTACCTTCTTTGCTGCCGACAAAGCACTGCAGGACTGGGATCTCGACACCGACGAGATCATGGACGGCATCGTGGACGGGGCGCACGACTGCGGCATCGACGGCATCTGGACCTTCGTGGACGAGCGCTACATCACCGCCGACGCTCATCAGTTCCTGCCGTCGCGGGCGGGGAAGATCGAGCTGGTGATCCTGCAGGCGAAAAACACCTCGGGCTACCAGGAAACCGTAATCGAGAAGCTGCACTTCCATCTGCCCGCGCTGCTGGACATGAGCCGCGACGAGGACGACCTGGCCAGCCACACCAACGCCAGACTCCTGGACCGCACACGGCGCTTCCTGCACATCCTCGAAGAACTGGCGTCCTCCTTCCCCCAGGTCCGCATCAAGGTGATCTATGCCAGCAAAGCATCCGAGGCGCCGCACCCGAATGTGAAGGCCAAGGGCGACCGGTTACGCAGGGAAATCGCGAAGATCACCTCCGATTCCGAGGCCACCATCGAGTACCTCAACGCCGCAGATCTACGCGAGCGCACCGCCCGGGGTGCCAAAGCTGTCGCACAACTGGTCTTCACCGAGACCCCGATGAGCACCTCGCTCGGCGAGGGGTACGTGTGCCTGGCACGCCTGGACGAGTACTACCGCTTCATCACGTCCGGCAACGAGGCGTTGCGGCTGGAGCTGTTCGAGTCGAACGTGCGCGACTACGCAGGGTCCACCGCGGTGAACAACGCCATCGGTGAGACCCTCAAGTCCGGGACCGGCGAGGACTTCTGGTGGTTCAACAACGGTGTCACGGTGGTCGCGGACGCCGCCCAGATCGCCGGCAAGAGGATCGTCGTCAAGGAGCCCCAGATCGTCAACGGGCTGCAGACTAGTCACGAAATCTACAGCTATTTCCAAAGCGGCGGCCAGCACCGTGACCGCTCGCTCCTGGTCAAGGTCGTCGTCGCCCCCGAGTCCGGCACCGCCCGTGACCGCATCATCCGAGCCACCAACAGTCAGACACAGCTGCCTGCCGGTGCCCTGCGGGCTACCGAATCCATCCAGAAGGATATCGAGGAGAGCCTCACGCACGCCGGCGGCTACTACTACGAACGCCGCGCCAGCTACTACCGCAACCTCGGCTTCCCACTTGAACGGGTTGTCAGCATGTCCCGTCTGGCACGGGAGTTCACGGCCTTCGTCCAGCATGAGCCGCACACGGCGTTGCGGCACTCCGATGCCCTGCTGCTGGATGATCAGCACTACACCCAGATCTTCTCGTCCCGACACGACCTGGACATCTACCGCCTCTGCCTCGATGTCCACACCAGGCTGCGCATGTTCCTCACCCGGTACGCCGAAGACCGGCCGCTGCTGGGCGATTCCCTGGAGAACTGGCTCTATCCCCTGGCCTCCATGTCCGCCTACACCCTCACCCGGCTGCGCCAGCCCACCACACGAGATCTCCTCAACATCGACCTCGCCCACCTCAGCGACGACCTGATGACCCGCATGACCGGCACCCTGGAGCAAAACTTCAAAAGTGCCCTACGCCACAGCAAAGCCGGCGGCGTCGACCGCATCGCCCGAACCCCCGACTTCACCACAAAACTCCGCCAGGCCATCATCTCCCAAAGCCGCTATCACATCGAACGCTGACCGAAACCCGAGCGCTACAGGCCCCGCGAGTGCCAGTCCCGCCGACACTCAGAGGGCGGTATGTGACGTGATGCCACGTTTGTTGTCGCTGGAACGTGTGGCGCAGGCGCATCGGGGCTGATCGGGGAGTCCTGTCGTGCTGGAGTGTTCTTCGTGAGCGACCGCCAGCCCTACAAGAGCGACTTGTCCGACGAGCGGTGGGCTCTGATCGAACCCGTCATCGCCTCCTGGAAGGCTCAGCATCCCTCCGTCAGCGGCCACCAGGGCGCCTACGAGATGCGGGAGATCGTCAATGCCCTGCTCTACCAGTCCCGTACCGGCTGCCAGTGGGACTACCTCCCCCACGACCTGCCCCCGGTCGGTGCGGTGAAGTACTACTTCTACAAGTGCCGCGACGACGGCACCGACCAGACCATCCACGACCTGCTGCGCTGGCAGGTCCGCGAGAGCCGGGGGCGCAAGGCCGACCCGAGCCTGGTGGTGCTCGACACCCAGAGCCTGCACGCGGCCGTCGGGGTGCCCGCCGACACCACCGGAAGGGACGCGGCAAAATAAAGTCCCAGGCCGCAAGCGCGGCCTGGCAGTTGATGTTCTCGGTCTGGTGATCGCGGTGGTGGTGCTGGCCGCGTCCGCGCACGACAACGCCGCCGGCATCGCCCTGCTGGACAAGGTCGCCGCCGACACCGACACGGTGCACAAGGCCCTGGTGGACCAGGGGTTCAAGACCGCCGTCATCGACCACGGGCAGAAAGTGGGCATCGACGTCGAAGTCGTCGAGCGCAACCCGGCGACCAGCGGGTTCGTCCCGCAGCCCAAGAGGTGGGTGGTGGAGCAGGTGAACGGGATCATGATGCTGCACCGCAGGCTGGTACGGGACTACGAGCACCGGCCCGCCTCCGCCGAGTCGAGGGTGTACTGGGCCATAAGCGACCGGATGGCCCGGATGCTCACCGTGACCTCCACCCCCACCTGGCGCGGCGCATGAGCGGCAGCGAGCTGACCTTGGGAGCGGTGCTGGCGCACCTGGAGGAGCAAGAGCGCGAGATCGCCGTGCAGGCCGAGGCCACGCGGGGACGCATCGCGGAACTCACCGCACAACTGGAGGAGTTCGACCGGGTCGCCGAGGAGGTCCGCATCACCCGCAAGACCCTGCAGGCGCTGCCTGATCCGTCCCCGCCGACGCCGCCGGCCGCGAAGCTGCCGGACCATCCGGACTACCGGCAGATCATGGCGGTGTCCGCCGCGGCCGACGCCCCGCTGCGGGCACGGGCGGTCTGCGAGGCGATGGATCTGGAGATCGCACCCAGCAACGTCAACAACGTCCGGCTGAAGCTCAAGCGGCTGGTCGAACGCGGGATCCTGATCGAGACCGAGCAGGGGTTGTTCACCCAGCCACGGCCATAGCCACCCGGAGAGGCCACCACCAGCCCGACAACCCCAGCCGCAAGCGCGAAACAGGCAGCACGTCACTTACCGCCCTCTCAGGCTGGGCGTTCGGTGGTGAGGGTGATGCGGCCGTCTGTCCAGGCTGGTAGGCGCTGGGCGAGTTTCCTTAGGGACGGGCCTCGTACGTGGTGCAGGTGCACCACGAGTTTCGTGCCGAACAGCGCATGGAAGTGGACTCCGAGGCCCCGCCCGGTGCCGGTGAATAGTTCGTTGGCCGGGACGTCGGGCTCCGGTGGTTCGTTGAGCCGGTACACGCACAGAGCCTGACGGTCCGGGACCGGTCCGGGGAGGACGGCGACCGCGCGGACCGCCGGCCAGCCCAGTTTGATCACGGGAACGTATCCGTACGCCTGGTGGTACGCGACTCCGCCGGGATGGAAACGGACGGCCGGGTCGTCACGGCGACTCGGCGCGGGCCCGCCCGTATACGCACGGATCGTGGTCAGCAGCGTGCTTCCCGGCCGATAGAACAGCGACTCGTCGCCCACCGCGCGGCTCCTTCGCAGGCTCGTCCGTCGAGTCTCGCTAGTTTCCCAGTTTCTCCCATTGCTTGACGTGTGTGCAGCTGTCTAGTCCGAAACCCTCGGCAGAGGCTTTGGTCGCCAGTGCTGCTCTCTGAACGATGCCCACGACCCCCACCCGCCGGAACGCCACACTGCTACACATTCAGGCGACGACAAACTATCTACTCACTCACATACCGCCCTCTGAGAGCGTCGTCGTCACCCGGGCGGCCCCGGGCCGGTTCCGTTTCCGTCCACGGGCAGGCCGGCGCAGTGCGCGGCAGCCTCGAGCACTTCGCGCACCATCGTCGGAGTGAGCCGGCCGGTGAACACGTTGCGCTGGCTCACGTGGTAGCAGCCGAACAACGTGATCGCGGGGCCCGTCCCGTCCGACGCAGTGAGTGTCGTCCGCGCGCCGTGGCCAAACATCGGGCGCGGCCGGGGCACGCTCCAGCCAGCCTCCTCCAGTGCGGAGAGCGCCGCCTGCCAGCCGAAGGCGCCCAGTGCGACGACGGAGCGCATCGTCGGCCACAGCAGCCGCAGCTCCTGAGCCAGCCACGGGCGGCAGGTGTCCCGCTCGCCAGGCGTGGGTCTGTTGGCGGGCGGTGCGCAGTGGACGGGCGCGGTGACCCTGACCCCGTACAGCTCCAGTCCGTCGTCCCGGCGCGTCGATGCGGCCTGGGAGGCCAGGCCGAGGTCGTACAGCGTCGCGTACAACAGGTCGCCGGCCCGGTCGCCGGTGAAAATGCGGCCGGTCCGGTTGGCGCCGTGCGCCGCAGGTGCCAGGCCGGTGACGACGAGCGAGGCGTCCGTGGGCCCGAAGCCGGGCACGGGCCGCGCCCAGTAGTCCCAGTCCTGGAACGCTGGACGTTTGACGCGTGCGCTCTCCTCGCGCCACGCGACGAGGCGCGGGCAGGCCCGGCACAGGACGAGCCGCGCATCCAGTTCGGCCAGGGTGGGGCTGTCGGCAGCCGCCCGGCCCGGATAACCCTCGGCCGCGGACATGATCCACCCGCTTTCACGCTAGCCGTCACTGGCCGACCGTCATCTGGTGTCATCAAGAGAACAGATGTTGGCGAGTTTCCGCGAGAAGAGTGTGCCCGAGAGTCGTCGCGTCCAAGGGGAGGTGCTCGAGTTGGCGGGTGCCCGGCCAGGGGAGACCATGGGTCGGTAGCTTTCCGAAAGCCGCTCAGCCTGTCCGTCCGCAACAAGGAGCGACCATGTTGCCGAAGCTGACCGAACAGGTCGAGGGCCTGCAGGCGCTCGACGGCGTCTCGCACAAGGCTGCCGGCTGGGTGGCGCGGGCAACGCATCCCGACGCGATCAAGAACGCGCTGTCCGGCACCTGGCTGGGACACCCGCTGCACCCGATGCTCACGGACGTGCCCATCGGCGCCTGGACCATGGCCTCCGTCCTCGACCTGACCGCGGGCAAGGCCGGAGCCGCATCAGCCCGTCGACTCGTCGGCATCGGACTGATCGCCACGCTGCCAGCCGCGGCGACAGGAGCGTCCGACTGGTCCGACACCTACGGCGCCACACAACGGGTCGGCCTCGTGCACGCGGTCTGCAACATGACGGCGTCCGCAGTACAAGCGGCGTCCTGGATCGCCCGCAGGCGGGGACGGCACGAGCTCGGGATGGCGCTGAGCGGAGTCGGGCTCGGCATCACCGCGTGCGCCGCGTACTTGGGCGGGCACCTGTCGCTCGTCCAGGGCGTAGGCGTCAACCACACCGCGTTCCAGCAGACCGTGACCGACTGGACCGACGTCGCAGCGGAGTCCGACCTGGGCGACGGCGAACCCCTCCGAGTGACAGCGGACGGAGTGCCGGTCGTACTCGTCCGGCACCACGGGTCCCTTCACGCGCTCTCGGCCACCTGCACGCACGCAGGCGGGCCGCTCGACGAAGGCGAAGTCATGGCCGACGGCTGTATCCGCTGCCCCTGGCATGCCAGCGTCTTCCGGCTCAAAGACGGCAAAGTGATGCGCGGACCGGCGGCCGTCGACGAGCCCCGCTGGGAGGCGAAGACCGACGGCGGACGCGTCTACGTACGGTCCGCCAAGGACTGACCGGGCGCGCCTGAACGCCGAGCAAAAGGAGCTTGGGATGGCGGAGAAGTTCGCTGTGGGGGACCACGTCCGATGGAACTCCGAAGCCGGGTACGTCGAGGGCGTCATTATCAAGAAGCACACGCGGGACGTGGAGTACAAAGGGTACGTGCGGCACTGCACCGAAAGCGACCCGCAATATGAGATCAAAAGCGACAGGACCGATCACATCGCCATCCACAAAGGGGTAGCTCTGACGAAACTGTAGGAAATGAGCGAGACGGCAGGCTGGTGAACCGGATCTGTACGGTGGGGCATTCGACCCGCGACTTCAGCGAAGTGCTGGAGATGCTCCGGGCCCATGACGTGACCTGCCTGGTCGATGTCCGCTCGTTCCCGTCGTCAAGAAAGTTCCCGCAGTGGAACCAGCCAGCGATCATCGATGCCTTGCCTCCCGATATCGAATACCGGTGGATCCCAAAACTGGGCGGCCGACGGCACACCCCAAAAGGCGTGCCGAGCGCGAACGGCGCATGGCAGGTAAAAGCCTTCCGCGATTACGCCGACTACATGGACACCGACGCCTTCAAGGAAGGCCTGCACGAGTTGCTGGAGCTGGCCGAACACGAACGGCCCGCGATCATGTGCAGCGAAGCGGTTCCCTGGCGCTGCCATCGCAGGCTGATCACCGACGCGTTGATCGTCGCGGGCGTCGAAGTCTTGGACATCACGTCCGCCGCCACCGCGAAGCGGGCTGTCCTGAACAAGAACGCGCACGTCAAGGACGGCCACCTGACGTACCCGCCTCAGCCGGAAAGCGACGCCGACTCGGATCCGACGTGTCCCGCGCCGTGACGGTGCTGACAGGGACCCTCAGGCCAAGGAACACGGCACATCGGAGAAGCGGGCCCAGAACGCCGCCCACCCCAACAAGGGAGCGCGCCCTGGGGAGGCCGAAACCGCCAGCAAGTCCTCCACCCGCGATTCGAAATCCGCCTCCCAATGCGGCGGGAACGCTCCCCCAGCGGGCCGTGGGTGACTGGACGCAGCACGGTCAGCGAAGGACCTGAACTGTGTAGAGCGCGCCGACGCTGGTAGCGAGGGTGCCGAGCAGGAGCCGGAGCGCGGTTTCGGGCAGGTGCGGCTGGAGGTGTGCGCCGAGGTATCCGCCGAGAAGTCCTCCGGCTCCGCAAGACAGGCCCAACAGCCAGTCAGGAGCGACGTCGCCCGTGGCGGCCAGGGAGAGGAGGGCGTAGGTGGCCGCGCCGACCATGGAAGTCACGAAGGTGGAGGCCAGGGCGGCCGGCGCGATGGTGGAGACGGGGGCGCCGCGGCCGACGAGGATCGGGCCGAGCAGGGAGCCGCCCCCGATTCCGTAGATGCCGCCGGCGACACCAACGGCCAGGGCCAGCGACGTCGTCGCGCGGGGCGAAGGCTGGTCGCGGGCGCTCTGTGGAGCCGGGCGTACGCTCCGGAGCCACAGCCACAGCCCGAGCGGTAACAGCAGCACGGCGACGAGGAGACGGAAGACGCGCGGGCCGGGAACGGCGAATACGCGGATCACGGCGCCGATGACGACGCCAGGGACGGTGCCCGCGATGAGTAGGCGGGTCAGTGGCCCGCCCAGTCGCCCTGCTCGCCAGTAGCGCAGGAGGGCACCGGGGCCGGCCACGACGTTGTAGAGCAGGTTCGTGGGTGTCACGGCCGGGCTCGGCACGCCCAGCACGCTGACCTGAACGGGCAGCAGGAAGACCGCCCCGGAGACGCCTACGGGCGCAGTGGTGACCGATAGCAGGAGCCCGGCGGCGAACCCGAGCAATCCCGTTGACCACTCCACGACAATCCCCTCAACACTCACCGACCGGCACCCGGAACAGGCTCCGGATCAGGTGCCTCCCGTTCTCGTGAACATCGACCCCGCCCCGATCCAACCGACTCCCGAGACGGTGAACAACTGCTGTCCAAACTCGGGCTCTGGTCCACTTCGTGTGGTCGCGTACCCAGGGTGACTGTTGATCTTCGTGTGATGGCGATTGAGTTCGCCCGAAAATCGCCCGGCGGGAGGGCAGTGTGGTCGACAGTCCTTCGCCGTGAACGAAGTGCTGCCGCAGCCGGATGAGCTGCTGTTCTCCTCGGTCGAGGGCGTGTTGGTGGAATCGGTGAAGGTGACCGACACGGTCGTCCAGGTGGAAGCTCGGACGACCGTAGGGCGGGCGGCCTGTCCGGAGTGCGGATGCTGGTCAGGGCGGATACATGGCTCCTACCTGCGTTTTCCTCGTGACCTGCCGAGCGCGGGCAAGTTCGTCGTGGTGACCCTGCAGGTGCGGCGATTCGTCTGCGCGGAGGACTCCTGCCCACGCAAGACCTTCGCTGAGCAAGTCCCTGGTCTCACTCGCCTGTTCGGACGACGGACCGAGCGGCTGCGATCGACGTTGGTGTCGGTGGGGCTTGCGCTCGCAGGCCGGGCTGGCGCCCGCATGACGGACGCCTTCAAAGTCCCGGTCAGCAGGAACACTCTGTTGCGGCTGATCGCCTCGCTCCCGGACCCCGCCACTGCCACACCCCGTGTGGTCGGCGTGGACGAATACGCCCAGCGCAAGGGCCGTATCTATGGAACCGTGCTCGTCGACGTCGAAACACGCCGTCCGATCGACCTCTTGCCGGACCGGGAGGCAGACACGCTCGCGGCCTGGCTCGCCGAACGGCCTGGCATCGAGATCATCTGCCGTGACCGGGCTCCCTTCTTCGCCGACGGTGCCACCCGCGGCGCCCCGCAAGCCCTCCAGGTCGCCGACCGATGGCATCTCTGGCACAACCTGGGCGAAGCCGCCGAGAAGTGCGTCTACCGGCAGCGCGGCTGCCTGTGGCCCACGCCCATGCAGCCGGAGGAACCTCAGGAGGAGGCCGAGTCGGCCGCGTTGTCGCCCTGGCCGGCCGGGCACCGGTTCGCCGAACGCACCCGTGCCAAGCACGCCACCATCCACGCTCTCCTCGCCGCCGGTCACAGCAAGCGTTCGGTCGCCAGGCAACTCGGCATGACCCTGAACACGATCTTGCGTTTCTCCCGCGCCGCCACCCCGGAGGAGATGTTCACCGGGCAGTGGCAAGGTCGTGTGACCAGGCTCGACGCCTACAAGCCCTACCTCGACCAGCGTTGGCAGGAAGGCTGCACCAACGCCTGGAAACTGTGGGAGGAGATCAGGGAACAGGGCTATCCACGCGGCTACGGCGGCGTCCGTGACTACGTCAGCAGGACCCTTCGCGGCAAACCCCAACCGGTCGGCCCCCGGCCGCCATCGGCCCGCGCCGTCACTCGCTGGATCCTCACACACCCCGACGCTCTCCCCGAAGGCGACCGGCGCCAGCTCAAGTCCGTGCTGCGACTGTCATGCCCGCCCCGGGCTCAGGGCGCTCGACAGCTTGAACCCCATGGCCAGGGCGGCGGCCGCGCTGATTGTAGAAAGTGAAGTTGCCCGGAACGTTGTGCGTCCCGGTCAGCATGCGCGGGACGCAGTCGCGAAGCTCCTGGGAGAGTTGCAGGTCTCAGCTGCTCAGGCCGCGGTCGTCGGGTTCGCTGATTCGGCGGCGCGGCGGTATTCGGCGTTGATGCGCTGGGCCTCTTCGAGCTGGTCTTCGAGGATGACGATGCGGCAGGCAGCCTCGATCGGGGTGCCGTGGTCGACGAGCTCACGCGCGCGGGCCGCGATGCGCAGCTGGTAGCGGGAGTAGCGGCGGTGGCCGCCCTCGGAGCGCAGCGGGGTGATCAGGCGGGCTTCGCCGATGGCACGCAGGAAGCCCTGGGTGGTGCCGAGCATGGCGGCGGCCCGGCCCATCGTGTAGGCGGGGTAGTCGTCGTCATCGAGACGGCCGAATGAATCGTCTGCTGTCATTACACCTCTCTGTGGAACGCGTGGAGGGGCCCTGGTGCCATACCGGCACCAGAGCCCCGAAGGAACTGCTACACCATCTGCCGACCCTGGTTACTGCGCCGGCCTTCTGTATCCGCTGACCCGACCTGGAAGTTGTCGGGGACGCGGGGATCGCGGTTGCTTGACCGGAGACCACCTCACTATCGATGTCCTGCGGTACCCGGGCTCAACACTCCACCCGGGCGATCCTGATGGCGCTCAACTCCTCCGTTCTTCCCTCTTGATCAACTACTTACCAAACGGGAACTGCGGAACTGCGTACTGCTGGTACTACGAACTGCTCGTGGCCTCGAACAGCGCCACTCTTCGGCAGCCAGCCCCGTCGCCCGTCCTGCATCTGCTCTGGCTTAGAACCCCACTGCCGAACCTCCCGGTGCGCGCGCCCGCAGCTGACGCCTTCACCGAGGTACTGCTCACTGACTTCACTGCTGAGTACTGCGAACTGCACTTACGGGTACTGCCACGGCGGCCCCTGATAACTGCGAGCCGCCCGGTCCGGTCGCCAGTCCCGTCGCCGTCCTGCAACAACCCTGGCTTCGAAACTCCGCCACCGCACCGTCCTGCCAACTGCAACTGCATGTACTACTGACCGGCAGTTCGTCTCTGCCAGGCCCTGCTCGATCTCGGCTACGAGAGAAACCATAACCACACCGCCATCCAATGTCTACTCCAGCCAACATAGATTTCCGCGTGATCGACGGTGAGGTAATCGACCTCGAACAGCGACGCGGACAGGTGCGAAGCCGTCACGCCCCGCTCTGGCGCCGACTACTTCCCCGACGGCATGGACCACGAGACGTACTACCAGCCCACCCGGCCACAAGGGTGGCGGTGAGCGTGACGACTGCGGCGGCAGCGATGGAACGGCGCATGGAATCCCCCCGTACATTCCCGTTAGGACCAGGGGGGCGCCGGTTGTGGACGACAGTTTCCTCGCGGTGCTGCATGCCGGGGATCGGCCGGCCAGCTTCGTACTGCCGGGGAGGCCGTGGGCGCAGCGGTACGAGGTTGCCGTCGACACCTCGCGGGAGGAGCAGGGGCGGGCGCCCGGCGTCGTGCATCGCGCGGGGGGCGCGATTACGGTGCCGGCGCGGGCTGTGCTGCTGCTGCGGGTGGTGGGGTGAGGGTTGTTTCGTCACCGCCACCCCTACCCGTCCCATCCCGTCCTGGGGCTGCGCCCCCAGACGCCCCTAAAAGACTGCGCAGTTCCCCGCGCACCTTTCAGGTGCGTCCACTGCATGGACGTTGGCTTGACGTGTCGGGCTGCCCGCTGGCACCGTCGCTCAGCATGAGGCCCTCCGCCGATCACCCGCGCGCGCTCGTCGCGCTCGTGGAGCGGCGCCACGTCGACCTGTGCCGGCAGTCCAGCGCCATCTGTCGCTGAGCCCACAGTCTCCTCGCCCGCCCTTCTTCTCTTCCCTCTTCGTGTCCCGTCGTGGCACCCGTCCGTTCCGAGGAACCCGCATGCCCGAAATATCCCGTCGTACCTTCGGCGGTCTCGTCGGTGGTGGCGCGGTCACCGCCGTCGCCGGTACGGCCACCGCCGCCGTGGCAGCCCCCGACCAGGCCGCCCCCACCGAGCGCCCGTTCCAGGCCCGTACCGCCTCCGCCGGTTCCGGCCGGCGCCCCAACCTCCTGGTCATCCTGGGGGACGACCTGGGCTGGGCCGACCTCTCCTCGTACGGAGCGCCGCACATCAAGACCCCGAACCTGGACCGGCTCGCCCGGCAGGGGTGCGCTTCACGGACGCGTACTCGGGGTCGGCGACCTGCTCGCCGACCCGGTTCAGCCTGTACACCGGGCGCTATCCGGGCCGTACGAAGGGCGGGCTCGCCGAGCCCATCGCCAACAGGACCCAGGGTCTGGACCCGAACCATCCCACCCTGGCCTCCCTGCTGAAGAAGGCGGGCTACTCCACTGCCCTAATCGGCAAGTGGCACTGCGGCTGGCTGCCCGACTACAGCCCCACGAAGTCGGGTTGGGACGAGTTCTTCGGCAACCATGGCGGCGTCCTGGAGTACTTCTCCAAGCTCGGCCAGCTCGGCGACTACGACCTCTACGAGGGGGACGCCGAGTACAAGGACCTGCGCTACTACACGGAGGTGCTGACCGAGCGGGCGGTGGAGTACGTCGGCCGCAAGCACGACAAGCCGTGGCTGCTGAACCTCAACTTCACCACCCCGCACTGGCCCTGGCTGAGCGAGGAGGACGCCGAGACCGGTGCGGAGATCGCCGCGAAGATCCGGGCCGCCAAGAGCCAGGCCGAGATCACCGCCGCACTGCTGCACGACGACGGCGGCTCGGTCGCGAAGTACACGCAGATGGTCGAGAGCCTCGACGCGGCGGTCGGCGAGGTGCTGGCGGCGCTGCGCCGGTCCGGGCAGGAGGAGAACACGGTGGTGTACTTCGCCAGCGACAACGGTGGTGAACGCTGGTCGTACCTCTGGCCGCTGAGCGGTGAGAAGTTCGTGCTCCAGGAGGGCGGCATCCGGGTGCCGACGATCGTCCGTTGGCCGCACCGCATCGACGACAACCAGGTCAGCCGCGAACCGAACTTCTCCCCCGACTGGACCGCGACCCTGCTGGAGCTGGCCGGCGCCCGGCCCGACCCGGCGTATCCGCTGGACGGCAGAAGCCTCGCGGGCTATCTGCTGAAGGGCGAGAAGCTGCCCGAGCGGGACCTGTTCTGGCGGGTGCGGGCCAATCGGGCGCTCAGGCGCGGCGACTGGAAGTACTACCAGGACTCCGCGGGCAAGGACCACCTCTACGACCTCGGCGCCGATCTGCGCGAGCAGGCCGATCTGGCGCCCGACAAGCCGGAGTTGCTCGCCGAGCTGAAGGCGGCCTGGGAGAAGACCGCGAGCGGGCTGCTGCCGTACCCCGCCGCCTGATCAGAAGGTGAGGCGGTCGACGATGGCCGCGCAGTGGCGTGTGCTGCTCGAGGCGGGGGCCACCGGTGTGTGGACAGCAGTCGGCTCACGGGCGCAAAACGGTTCGGCCGCAGGGTAGGCGAGAGCTCAGTCGATGATGTCGACGCCGAAGCTGCGTGCCAGGTCGGCCAGTTGGTGGTCGTATCCCTGGCCGATGGCGCGTACGCGCCATCCCGGGCCACGCCGGTAGACCTCGGCGAGCAGCAGCGTTCGTTCGGTCGTCGCGGCGTCCAGGGTGGCCTGGGCCAGTGCTCGCGCGTCGGTTGCCTGGGCAACGGTGATCTCGATTGCTCCGGCATCGGCGAACGTCGCGGTTCCGTCGATGGCAGCGGCGATGACGATTTTGCGGACGGCGTCGGAAAGGGTGGTCAGCTCCGCTGTGATGGCTTGTTCGCTGGGGCCGTCGGTGATCAGGCGCACCGTCGCGTCGGGGCTTTCGGGCGCCCCGTAGAAGACGAAGTCCTCGTCGCACAGGACCTGTTCGTCCTCGTCGAGCAGGAAGGCGACCACGTCGATCTCGCAGTCGGCCTGATGGCCCCAGGAGGCACTCACCGTCCATGTTCCGGCGCCGCCGTGTGCAGTCGGAAGGTCGAAAACGCCGCCGCGGGGAAGGACCGGGTCGGCCGTTCCCACTTGTGCGGCGGTGCCCGATGGCGGCTTGAGCGTGGCGAGCCAGTCGCCATCGTGGACCGGCAGTCCGCGTGCCGTGATGTGGGGCATGCGACGGTCCTCGGCTCCACCGGTCAGGAGAATCACATCGGTGACGCCGGCGGAGAGATTGACGGCGGCGGCACCGCCCTGCTCCGTAATGCGGGTGCGCAGCGCCGAGGCTTCGTCGTGGTGGCCGCCCAGCACCAGGACCCGGCGCCCGGACAGCGGTTGGGCGGAGGCTGGGCGGCCGGTGCGCCGCTGTGCGGGTAGGGACGGCTTCGATGGTGCCGGTTTGGTGTGGGCGGTTCCAGGCTGCACGCCGGTGAGCAGGCCGAGGAAGGTTCCTTCGGTGATCACGGGCACTCCTGCACCACGTGCCGCACGATACTTGGCGCTCTCGGAGTCGCACTCGTTGGTGACCAGCACGCTGGTGTGCCGGCTGACCGAGCCCATCACGTTCAGTCCTGCCGCGACGGAGCGTGCGATGAGTTCTTCGCGTGCAGTGCGGGTGTCACCGGTAAAGGCGACCTTCATGCCCTGTACCAGCGGGGCCCGTCGCGGAGCGGAGGGTTGCGACGTTGACGCTCATCGTGTCCATCAGGTTCCCCTGGTCTCTGGATCGTCAGTGTCCGGTCCTGTGTGTCCGTGGCTTGTGCCCCGGCTGCGGCCCGTTAACCCGGCTTGCTCCCGCCCTCCACCGCTGCACGAGGTCGATTACCTCACCGTCGAACACGCGGAAATCTATGTTGGCTGGAGTAGACATTGGATGGCGGTGTGGTTATGGTTTCTCTCGTAGCCGAGATCAACAGGGCCTGGCAGAGATGAACTGCCGGGCAGCAGTACCGCAGTTTGCAGGACGGTGCGGTGGTGGAGTTCCGAAGCCAGGGTTGTTGCAGGACGGCGACGGGACTGACGACCGGACCGGGTGGCCCGCAGTGATCAGGGGCCGCCGCGAGCAGTACCGCAGTACGCGTAAGGGCAGTTCGCAGTACCAGCAGTGAAGTTAAGTGAGCAGCACCTGGGTGAAGGCGTCGGCTGCGGACGCGCGCACCGGGAAGTTCGGCAGTGGGGTTCTAAGCCAGAGCAGATGCAGGACGGGCGACGGGGCTGGCTGCCGAAGAGTGACGCTTACTCAGGTCACCGAGTAGTTCGCATCACCAGCGGTAGGTAAGTGATTGATCCCAGAGGGAAGAACGGAGGAGTTGAGCGCCATCAGGATCGCCCGGGCGGAGTGTTGAGCCCGGGTACCGCAGGACATCGATAGTGAGGTGGTCTCCGGTCAAGCAACCGCGATCCCCGCACCCCCGACAACTCCCAGGTCGGGGCGGCGGACACAGAAGGCCGACGCAGTAATAGGGTCGGCAGATGGTGTAGCAGTTCCTTCGGGGCCCTGGTGCGGTACGGCACCAGGGCCCCTCCGCGTGTTCCACAGAGAGGTGAAATGACAGCAGACGACTCGTTCGGACGTCTCGATGACGACGACTACCCCGCCTACACGATGGGCCGGGCCGCCGCGATGCTCGGCACCACCCAGGGCTTCCTCCGTGCCATCGGCGAAGCCCGCCTCATCACACCGCTGCGCTCCGAGGGCGGCCATCGCCGCTACTCCCGCTACCAGCTGCGCATCGCCGCCCGCGCCCGGGAACTCGTCGACCACGGGACCCCCATCGAGGCCGCCTGCCGCATCGTCATCCTCGAAGACCAGCTCGAAGAAGCACAGCGCATCAACGCCGAATACCGCCGGCGTGGCGAGTCCTCCGCTCCGTCGGCCTCGGCCTGAGACCCTGTGACTACCCCAGCGGTTTCGCGGCTGCCGCCCGCACATGCTGCCCGGAACGCCTCACGTCCTGGGCAACTTCGTCGGACTGTGTGACCGACAGCCCTGGTCTCCCGTCGGGGCCAGGGCTTCATTTCTGCGGGCCCTGTCCCGTGCCCTGCTGGGGTGGGGTGGTGGACTACGGCAGCGCAGCCGGTCAGGCTTGCGGCGGGAAGAGTTCGAGCAGGCGTGCCTTCTGGCGGGAGCCGAGGCCCTGGACGCGGCGGCGCTCGGAGATGTCGAGGTCGGCCAGGAGCTGGGCGGCGCGGATCTTGCCGATGTTGGGCAGTCCTTCCAGCAGGCGCTTGACGAGCATCCTGCCCACGACCGGGTCATCTCGGTCGAGTACCTCCTGCAAGGAGGTGCGTTCGTGCTTGAGCGCGTCGAGCAGTTCGCTGCGTTCGCGGCGGACGGCAGCCGCCTTCCGGAGGTTTTCCGCGCGGGCTTCGGCGGTTAGGGCAGACAGGGGCATCGCTCTGCGGTCCTCTCGTCGTACGGCTTGCGTCGGCCATCATGACGCGTCCGCAGGGGCGGTGACCAGCGGGTTCGCCGTGCCGCGGCCGGTTATGCGCTGGGCTGGCTGCGGGTGTCTCCGCCGCGGCCGCGCAGGGTGACACCGGCTTCGGTGAGGATGCGGTGGACGAAGCCGTAGCTGCGGCCGGTGTCCTCGGCCAGGGCCCGGATGCTCGCTCCGCCTTCGTACGCCTTCTTCAGCTCGTTCGCGATCTTGTCGCGTGCCTCGCCGGTGATCCGCGTTCCCTTGGCCATGGCCGTCCCCTTCGTCGTTCGACGTTCGGAGTGGTGATCATCGCGCATCGATCGGGCGTCCGGCAGCCCGATCCGCACACCCGGGCGAGAACCAACAGGGCGCGATTGCGCTATCGGTGACTCCGCTTCCCTGACCCTTTATCGGACTTGTGTTCATTGACGGCGATGGGCCGCCCGGCACGTGCGGTCACAGAACTTCTTGTCACTGCGAGCGCCCGCCGGCAGCGGCCTGGAGCAGAGGACGTACGCGCACCGGCACACCCGCCCGGCCATGACTTCACCCCGGCTGCTCGATGGTGAAGGCGCTGCCGGTGTGGGACAGCCGCAGCAGCCGGGCCAGGGCGTGCGGGACCGCGTACAGCCGCAGTTCCACCCCTTCGGCCTTCGCGGCGCGGGCGGCGGCCAGCAGCGCGGACAGGCCGGAACAATCCACGAAGGTCAGCCGACCGCAATTCACGTCGACGCGGTCGTGGGCGGACACGGCGGCCCGGAGGGCTTCCCTGATGTCCGGGGCGCTGACCAGGTCGAGGTCCCCGGCCACGGTCACCCGGCAGCTGCCGGGCCCGGTCGGGTGCACTGCGACCTGGAGCGTGTCGTGCACGGCGCCCCCTTCGGGACTGCGATGTCGCGTCACTGGGCGGGGTCGTGATTCCAGAAAACGCCCTGCCCAGACGCCGTGTCCATCCCCGTCACTCACCGCCTGGCGCCCGTCACGCGGCCAAGAAGAACCGTCGCGGCCCCGCCGCCCGCCATGACGCGAGGCGCCCAGGCTGGTGTGGGCGGGCTTGGCGGGGCAGGCTGAGAAGTGCACCGGCTCAGGCATACCGCCGCGCGAAGGGAACCCGGGATGATCAAGATCGCGGATATTCGCGAGTGGCGCACCCACGACGTCGTCGACGCGGGCGGCCACAAGATCGGCACGATGGAGGCCGTCTACGTGGACACCAGCACCGACGAGCCGGCCATGGCCACCGTCCAGGTCGGGCTGCCCACCCGCCGCCACCTGGTCTTCGTCCCGCTGAACGGCGCGCTCGTGGGCCCCGGCTACGTGAAGGTCGACTACGACCGGTCGCTGGTGAAGAAGTGCCCGGCGATCGGCACGGACGACGTTCTGCCCGCCGAGGACGAGGCGGCGGTCTTCGCGCACTACGGCCTGCCCTACCAGAGCGGCGCGAACGGTGAGCGGCAGCTCGCCCGCCGCTGACCGACCCACCGAGGAGGTGCCCGCTCCATGAGACTCTTCCTGATCCTCGTCATCGCGGCGATCGTGCTAGGCATCATCGGCGCCGTCGCCAAGGGGCTGCTTTACCTGCTGATCATCGGCATCGTGGTGTTCATCGCGGCCCTGGTGTACCTGGGCGTGCACCTGCGGCGCTCCGGCCGCCGCAGCCGCACGCTCCGCTGAGACGTCTTGAGCTGCCGGGCCGGCAGGGGGCCCAAACCAGAACCGGCCGGTCCCGGCAGCCCCGGGTGGCCGGGCAGGCTTCCGGGGCTGCCGGCCGGTGGCGTGATGCGGGCCCCGGGGGAAGGCCGTCGCACCGACGCCGGTCTATCGGATGGGCCACAGGCAGCGGCTTGCCAGCATCGTCCACTCCCGGTCAGTCTGGCCGGGCACGACACGCCCCGCCGCACTCCAGTGCACTGCCAGCGCGGCGTAGATCGGCTCGTCCGAGCGAAGCCGGACGGCTTCACTGGTGCGGCCGACTAGGTCGATGACGGGTGCCGGCCGCACGGTCATCGCGGTCATGGTCGTACTAACGCGCCGCCCCGGTCCTGGTCACCCTGCGGTACGGCGCCGCTGGGCGAGGGCGGCGCGCCTGGGCCTCGTCGAGAAGCAGGGCGAACTCCGTCAGCGCGATGCGCTGGACGTCCTCGGCGGTGACCGGCTCGGTGTTGGTGCGGCGGGCCTGGGCGAGTTCGGCCGCGCCTCCCGGGCCGTGACCAGGGCCTGGCGCGCGAGGTCGACCCCGCTCAGCTCGCCGCTCACGCCATCACCGCCCCGGCCATGTCAGCGTCCAGTGGACGCGCGACGAACCCGGCGAGCCGGTCCGACCACGGCGCGGGCACGGCCGCCTCGGTCCGGACTGCGACCTGCTCGCGCAGCTGCTCCAGCCGCGTCGCCAACAGGTACTGCGCGGTGCGCTCCCGGGCGGCGTCGGCGGACTTGGTCGCAGCGACGATGGCGTCCGCGCCGTTCGGGTTCGCCCGAGCCGCCCGAGTGCGCTGCTGCGGTACTCCGGCAGCGCCTGCTCCACGGTCTGGAGCGCGTTGAAGGCGAACGCGGACGCTCGCAACGCCGGGTCCGTGTCCAGCTCGCCCGGCTCCACCAGCTCCAGGAGGTGGCGCCGGGCGCGCTCGATGTCGGCCTCCAGCGACGCCCGGACGTCGGCGGTGACGGTGGCGCCGTCGCCGTCACCGTTCAGCGCGGCCGCCGCGACCAGACCGGCCTCCACGATCAAAGCCTCGGTCCGGCGCCGATAACCGCACGCCTCGCACAGCCCGGCCGCCGCGCCCTGCCCGCGGTCCTCGCACGGCAACGCCTGACGGACCGCGTCGGCGGCGGCCGCGGCCTGGCGCTCGCGCTCCGTCCGCTCCTGCGCAGCTGCACGTGCCGCGTCCCGGCGGGCTTGCTCCGCGCGGGCCTGCTCACGCCGGCACACGAAGCTCTCCGCCTCGATCGCGGCCTGTTCCTGGAGCCGCTCATCGAGGACCTGGCGGCGCTCGCCGATGGTCAGGCCGGGCAGCTGTCGGTCGACCTCCGCCGCGATCTTCGCCCGCCGGGCACGCCGGATGTGGACCACGTTGTGGCAGTTCTCGCAGTCGCCGCCGGTGTCCAGCCGGATCCCGTCGTCGCACCGCCGGTCCGAGCATGCCTGACGCTGCACCAGGCCCCGCCGGGTCAGCCACGGGTACGGACGATCG
Organism: Streptomyces sp. NBC_01445; assembly: GCF_035918235.1. Lineage (NCBI taxonomy): Bacteria > Bacillati > Actinomycetota > Actinomycetes > Kitasatosporales > Streptomycetaceae > Streptomyces > Streptomyces sp. NBC_01445. Next base: position 167,439 of record NZ_CP109485.1, read on the forward strand.
ACCAGGGCCTCTCCGCCGGTCTCCTCCAGCCGGTCGGTGAACCGGTCGGCCAGCAGCTGCGGCGCCATCTCCGGCCGCATCAGCATGCCCGCCAGCCGGGTCAACTCCGCCTGCGCCGCCGCCTCGACCTGGTCCTGCTGCCAGCCGGACAGCCGCTCCCACAGCCCCGCGACCGGCCCCAGAGCCACCCGCACACGAAGATCAGCCGGAAGGCCCACCCTCCGCTGCCGCTGCGCCTTGTCCCACCCCACGGGCTTTTGCCGGCCACCGGCACCAGCCCCGCCAGCGCGCTGTCCATCCCGCTCATCGACCGGAGACTCCTTCGGCCTTTCCCCGCGAAGCGGGCCGACCTCCGCCACCGGCGGCGCTGATGCCGCTGCGGCGTCGGCGGACTGGCCCTCGCGTACGCACGCGCGCTCCGGCCGACGGCCCTCACCCCCACGGACTTCGCCGGAAAACCCAGACGAGAGCTGCGGAGGAACTACCGGAGTAACCACACAAGCGTGGTCTGCGTGGAGCTCTGCACCATCAGGACGCTCCCGATCCCCCGCCCTCTCGACCGCCTCAGCACCGCACAGCCCAGATGTACCAAGGGCAGCGGCACCCTGGTCCGGAGCATGATCTCCGACTGCACCATCGGGACGCTGCGAAAGGATGGTCTCGGGGCCCGAAGAGGCCTCCACAGGGGCCAGCACCCGGCCGTAAGCCTGGGCGACCGGCAGCAGCATGACCCGGCCGCGGCCGCGCATCCGCGTCTCCGTCGCTTTGCGGCCCCGCGCGACGACCTCGGCCTCCGTCAGCCGCGCCAGGACCTTCCGCGCGCCGGACGGCGTGCAGCCCAGCAGCCGCGCCAGCGTCGCCGCCCCGCGCCCCTCCTTCGACTTCACCGAGCCGGCGCACAGCTGCAGCCAGCCCGACGCCCGGGTATTCAGCATCATCATCAGCAGCCCGAGCCGGTCGGTCGCCGCCCCCTTGCCCGTACGGCCGGCCAGCAGCCCCGCCGGGATCACCGAGCCGTCCTCAAGCGTCCAGCCTGGCGAGAACAGCGTCTCGATCAGGCGCAGCAGCACCGCCAGCTCCGCCTTCGACAACGCCAGCGGGTGCGCCGCTCCCCCACCCTTGCGGGCGTTCCACAACGGCATCACCAGGCAGTCCAGCCCCCTCACCTGCCCCTCGGCGTCGGTCACCACCCGAGTGCGCAGCGCGCCCGAGCCGCGCAGCGCGGGCAGCACCTTGTGGTGGACCGTCGACTCGTTCATGCCCAGCCACCGGCCCAACTGCGGACCCTTGATCGAGGTCTGGTTGTCGTCCTTGCGGCCCTTGGGCGCCCGCGACTTCGCGTACAGCACCACCGCCGACAACCGGGCAGCATCCCCGAGCCCGACCAGCGACTCATCCGCCAGCAGCGCCCGGACCGCGGCGAGCAGCCGCAGCCGCATCTCCCGACCCAGCCGCAGCGCGTCGTCCATGCTGCCGTCGCCGGGCTGCCCGGCAGCCGGCACCCACCGCAACCGGCGCGGCGAACTCCAACTCGCAGGCCCAGCCCTGGTGTTACCCAGGAACTCGGGCGCCAGTGCGCCCCCATCCGTTGCTGTCGTCATGACGCGGTTGTGTGCGCCAGAGGGGATACCCCCCGCGAACACGCGCGATGGGAGCACCGGAGCTGCGCAGAGAGTCAGGTGATCGTTCCGCATGCCTTCCCCAAGGAGCGGAAGGGGTCGGGACGTGACTGTGAATGCAGAAGAAGTTTTGCCCGCGGCACTCTGGCAGCCGACGAACGGGGGATGAGACGGATTTAGACGGCAGAGCGCCCGGTGAGCCCGAGTTCCAGGAGCCAGTCCGGGGGAGCGGGCCGGGCGGTCTCACCGCGTTTCCACACCGGCGACTGCCACATCGAGCGGCCGCCCTGCCCCGCCGCCGTCCGCCTTCAAGCACCCGGCGACAGGGGTCTTCAATCGGCTCTACCTTTGATCTTGGCCAGTGCTCCGCCGTTTACGGCGGGGGTGAAGGCCATCTCAGGGCTGCTCTGACCCGCGCGGTTCGCACGGGTCCGCAGTGTTGTCCTCAGCCGGTGGGGCGCTGCTGGTTTTCGATGTACTGCTTGACGACGGTCAGCGGTGCGCCGCCGCAGGATCCGGCGAAGTAGGAGCCGGACCAGAAGTGTCCGCCCCACAGGTAGCGGCGCACGTGTGCGCTGTGTTCCTGGCGGAGCCTGCGGGAGGAGACGCCCTTGAGGGAGTTGACCAGTTTGGAGAGCTGGACCTTGGGCGGATAGTGCACAAGCAGGTGGACGTGATCCTGTTCGCCGTTGAACTGCTTCAGGTCGGCTTCGAAGTCCGCGCAGACCTCGCGCATGATCTCCTCAGTGCGCGTCAGCATGGCGTCGGTGAATGCCTTGCGCCGGTACTTGGTAACAAAAACCAAGTGGACATGCAGGTTGTAGACGACGTGGCGCCCGGTGCGCACGTCAGGATTCGGGTTCCATCGTGGTGACATAAGCCAACCGTAGTAGGGTGATTGTCATGGGCGAACTCGTGTGGGAGAAGCGGCAGTTCGGGCATCGCGCCCGGCTGGCGCTGACGCCTGCACAGGTCCGGCTCATGGATGACCAGGCGCACGCGGCACGCGCGATGTGGAATCAGCTCCACGACCTGTGGCGGATGACGCCGAAGTGTCAGCGCGCTCTGACGCGCATGGATCAGGCGTTGCGGCAGGCCCGCAAGGAGATCGACTGGTACGCGGTGCTGCCCGCGCAGGCCGCGCAGGCGGTACTCAAGACGTACTTCCAGGCGTGGCGGAACTGCTGGGACGGGCGTGCGGACGAGCCGAACTTCAAGGCCCGCTTCCGCACGGCATTGTCGGTGGACATCCCGCAGGGCCGGGATCTGCAGATCAAGCGAGTACACCGACGGTGGGGCCTGGTCAACATCCCCAAGGTGGGCCGCGTCCGCTTCCGCTGGACCAAGGACCTCCCCGTCGGCAAGCACGCCAACAAGGAGAACCGGATCACCGGGGCACGGCTGGTCAAAGACGGACTCGGCTGGCACATCGCCTTCCGTATCCAGACCCTTGAGCCCAAGCCGGAGCCCCACCAGGGTCCCGAGGTCGGTATCGACGCCGGGGTGAACCTGCCCCTTGCGCTGTCCGACGGCAGCCACCAGGACCACGACCGGCCGCCCCGACTCCCGGACGGCACCGCCGACCGGGACAAGTGGCTGAACCCGGATGAGAAGGCCAGACTGCTTCGCCTGGAACAGCGCGCCGCGCACCGCAAGAGCTTCCGCAAGCCGAAAGAGCGCAGCTCCAACCGGCTACACCGCACCTACGACCAGATCAAGCAGCTCCGCGCAAGAGCCACGCGCCGAGCAATCGACTGGCAGCACAAGACCACCACCGCCATCGCCAAGCAGTACGGCACGGTCGTGGTGGAACAGCTCAACATCACGAACATGGTCAAGTCCGCCAAGGGCACTACCGACCAGCCGGGGAAGAACGTCGCGCAGAAGTCCGGCCTGAACCGCTCCATCAGCCAAGAGGCATGGGGTCGCACCGTGACGATGCTGACGTACAAAACCGCCCGAAACGGCGGAACCCTCGCCAAGGTACCCGCCCCGAACACCTCCCTGCGCTGCTCCGCCTGCGGTTTCATCACGCCCGGCAGCCGGGAAGACCAGGCCACGTTCGTATGCAAGAACCCCGACTGCGGATGGTCCGGCAACGCCGACTGGAACGCAGCCCGGAACATCTTGCACCTGTACCGGATCGGCCTCGTGGCGATCCCGGCTGCCGGGAGGGCAGTCGTCAGGCGCACCCGTGGCGTCAAGCCCGCTGCCGCAAGGTAAGCAGGAATCTCCTTCCTGAGCCTGCGAAGGGAGGAGAGCACTTCAACTTCTTGGTCGGGTTGATCGAACCATTCGTAGGGTTGGGTCGCCCAGGGGCGCTGGGTGTGGCTAACAGTCGGCTGCCGTTTCTTGGCTCCGCAGGCTTCGCCGCCCAGCGCCCCACGACGACTCGACCGCCGATTAGGAAGTGCGAACAAGTCGCTGTGTAGAGCAATGCCGGCGAGGTCGTCCGTGGCACGAACAACACGAGCACGAACGTCAGGAGCGCGATGAGCCGGATATGGGCGGGGATCGACAGCTGCAAGGGCCACCACCACGGCCTCGCCCTGGACGCCGACGGCATGACCCTGCTGTCACGGCGGGTCGTCAACGACGAGCCCGAGCTGGTGAAGCTGATCGGGGACGTCCTGGACCTGGCCGACGGCTACGAGGGCCCTCGGCGACGAGGCCGTGGGGCCAGCGCGGACTGATGCCGCTCTGCCACAACGGTCCGGTCTCGGCGACGAGTTCAGCAATCACATCGGGCGTGAGGCCCGTGATCCGCTGGCTTCGGATCATTGCTGCACGTGCCCGGTTCCCCACCACACTGACCGTGATCAACGTCCCGACGCGCCACCGCCACCCCTGCACGAGCTCGTTAGACCAGAAACGCTACGGGCGGCGCACTCGCACAAGGCGCGACCTCGCTGCGTAGGCCACCGAGTGAGCCGCTGAGGTGTCCGCACGGCAAGGAAGGCGGCCGGCGGCCGGTGCCGCCGGGGTCAGCCCGACTTCGGCGGCTTCTGCGCGTCGAAGGCGAAGAGTGTGTTCTTGGCCGCGGCCACGATCACCGCACGCCCCGCAACGGTCACGCGCGGGCTTGCGCCCTGCTCGCCCGTCAAACCATCGGCCTGCGGGTCTGTTGTCCACAGGGGTTTGCCGTCGTACGGCGACAGCGCGACCACCCGGCCGGTGGCCGAGCTGAAATACAGCGCGTCGGCTCCCGCAACGGGACCCGACGCGCCCTCCACGCCCGTCTGCCGCGACCACTTCTTCCGGCCGGTCACGGGGTCGAGCGCTGTGACGAGACCGGTCTGCCCGCTCACGTAGACCGTGCCGTCCACCACGCCGGGCGTCCCCGCGTATGTCTTGGCCAGTCGGGAGTACGTGACCTTCCGCGAGGCCGGGTCGACCCGCGCCACCCCGTCGTACCCGGCCAGCGCCGTTCCCTCCATGTGCTCCTGAAGGAGTACGAGCCTGCCCTTGGCGACGCCCATCGGCACGGCGGGGCCGTTAACCGCGATGGGCCTGCCCAGTGTCCCCGAGGCGCGGTCGACCGTGTACAGGGTGGGGTGGCGCACCTCTGAGGCATCCACCTCCGCATCCGTCGCGCACATCGCCAAGAGCTGTGGGCCCACCGGGACGGGAGCGCACTGCGTACCCGCGGGGAACGACGTCGTCCAGGTAACCTCACCACTGTGCGCATCCCGGGCCTCGAAGCGGGAGTTGGAAGCGTCGACCGTCACGACGGCGGAGCCGACCACAAGGGCATCCTGAGTCCGACCCGTGACGGCCGTCGACTGGGCGCCGGACGGGACGGACCACAGCTCCCGGCCGCTGTTCGCGTCGATGGCCACCACCTCGCTGGCAGGGTCATGCGGGGCGTCCTGCGCGGCGAAGCGGTAACCGAGCACCGTGTCGTCGGTGGCGCCCACCAGGTGCATGCCCTGGACGGGGACGCCCGGACTCTTCGCCGTCCACACCCGCGAGCCGTCCAGGGCCCTGATACGGGTCGCGACAACACCGCCGCCCCCGCAGAAAAGCGCGTCGCCGCGCGCGACGCAACGCAGCTCGTCGGGGGTGTCCTCGCGACCGCCCTGCACGGTATTGCGCCACGGCTCGAAGCCGTCCGGAAGTGCGGCACCCGGCGCCGCAACGCTGTTGCCCTTGTCGGCGCCGCTGTTCCCGCCAAAACCGCCCGCCTTCAGCGCGGCGACTCCCCCGCCGATCGCCGCCACCGCGACCGCGGCCGCGAGCACAGGACGCCATCGGCGACGCAGACGGCGGCCGATGGGGGTATCGGTGCTCCCTGTATCGGGACCGGCCGGGGCGGTGGTCGGGGCAGTCGGCGCCGGGGTGGCCCGCGTCGCCAGGTGATGCTGGGTGATCATGTCGCGGGTGCGGCTCGTGCCAGCCCCGTTCGCGTCGGTTCCGCCGAGGTCGGCCGGCAGGTCCCGCAGTAGCACGAGGAGTTCGTCCGCCGAGGGGCGCCCCTTGGGCTCCTTGTCCAGGCACGACTCGACGATCGCGCGCAAAGCCGCCGGCACGGCACCCAGCGACGGCTCCTCGTGCACCACCTGATACGCCGTCATGTATGGGCTGTCCGCGTCGAAGGGCCCGTGGCCCGTCGCTGAGTACACCAGCAGCGTCCCCAGCGAGAAGACATCGGACCGCGGCCCCACACCACGCGGCGCCTGCAATTGCTCCGGCGACATGAAGGGCGGCGTACCGATGACCCGCCCTGTCATCGTCAGCGTCTGCTGGTCCACGGCGCGCGAAATGCCGAAGTCGATGACGCGCGGGCCCTCGGGCGAGAGCACGACGTTCGAGGGCTTCAGGTCACGGTGGACGACCCCCACCCGGTGGATGTCGCGCAGCGCCTCCGCCAGCCCGATGGCGAGCCTCCTCAGCTCCGCTCCGTTCAGCGGGCCCTTCGTGGCGATGCGCTGGGCGAGCGTGTGCCCCTCGATATAGGTCGTCGCCATCCACGGCTGCTCGGCCTCAGGGGCAGCGTCGACCACGGCGGCGGTGAACGCGCCGCTCACCCGCCTCGCCGCCGCCACCTCCTGCCGGAAACGGATGCGGAACTCGTCGTCCCCCGCGAACTGCTGGTGGATCAGTTTGATCGCGACAAGTCGCCCCGAACTCGTACGGGCCAGAAAGACCGTGCCCATGCCCCCCGAGCCGAGCCGCGCCTCAAGCGGATAACCGCCGATCTCGGCTGGATCACCTCCGCGCAGCGACACTCTTCCCGACCTCCCGTCCCCCGTGCACCTCTGCCGCCACGGGCCTGCGTACCTGTCCTGCACACAAACTAGCCGCAGGGCAGTACGGCAGAGCAAAGCGGGTGACGAACCGGGAGCCCAGGGCTGCTCCCGTGCCGCACACGACGAAGCCCCGCCGAGAGGACTTGAGTTCTAGCTTGACTCTGTCGGGGATCTTGGTGGCTCGCGGTCAACTGCCGAGGGTTCGCCAGGACTTCGGCCGGTAGATCTTGTGCTGGTCGAGGTAGTTCTGGAAATCGGTCGGCTGGCGGGGTGGGGGTGCTTCTGCGGCCGGTGGCAGCTCGCTGAGGCGCTCAATGTTGACGGCGATGGCGGTCAAGACGTGCTGGAGGTGGGCTTTGTCCTGTCCTCGGTAGCGGCAGCGTCGCATCCCGTGTCCGTGGGCGAACGGAGCTGGGCGTGACCAGATCGCGCGGCGCGGTCGGCACGAGTGCGGACAACGCCGCCGCGGAGAGTCTGAACGCGACCATGAAGCGCGAGACGCTGCAGGGTCGCAAGCGGTGGAACGGGGCGCGTGAGGCCCGCCTCGCGGTCTTCCGCTGGGCGACCCGCTACAACACCCACCGACGGCACTCCCGCCTCGGCCAGATCAGCCCGATCACCTACGAACAGCGATCAACTACGCTGGCCACCGCCGCATGACAACCGGTGTCCACGATCACGGGGAAGGCCCCGTGCGCGTCCTGGGGCCCGGTGCCAAGGGTGCGGCGGGCTGTCACGTGATCATCGTACGGGCGGCGACTGCCGCTCCACGCCGGTCCTGGGGACCAGCGGAACAGCCAGTAACGCTAAGCCGGTTCCGCAGGTAGTGGCGCCGCAACCGCGTCTCTCAGAACGGCCTTGCAGAACCCGGCGGTTGCGAGAGGGGTTCTGCGAGAACCGGCCTGGGCAAACGTGCCTGGCGCTGGCCAGCAAGAACGGTCCTCACAACCGGTCATTTATGCGAGGGACTGGGCGTGCCTGCCCGCCGCCGAGGTGGAACCGGTGTGAGATCGCATGTGAACAGTGCCCGCGGTCAGGCTGGGACATTCGCATGAGCGGAGGCAAGGATGCCGGGTGACCCGTTCGGGCTGGCCGAGGTGCTCGCCGCTGCGGAGGACGCGGCACCGGCGGCGTCTCTCGCCGTGGTGGCGCGCAATCTACGCGACCGGTTCGACGCGCGGGCGGTGTCGTTCCTGTTCGTCGGCGTCGCTGGCCGGCAGATGGTGCGGGTCGACGAGGGGATCGCCCCGCGGGCCGGCCTCGACGCCGATCAGATCCAGCTGGCCGGCAGCGTCTACGAACAGGTGCTGCGCACCCAGGAGTTGGTGCAGGCCCCCGACGCAGGGCACGGAAAGCGGGTGTTCGCCCCGGTGACCAACCGCGGTGACACCATCGGCGTCCTGGAGATGTCCCTGCCGCACGTCAGCCAGGAGATCCTGAACGAGGTTGGCGAGGCCGCGCACGCGCTGGCGTACATCATCGTCACCGACCGCCGCTTCACCGACCTCTACCGGTGGGGCCAGCGCGCTACCCCTCTCAGCCTGGCCGCCGAGATCCAGCGCCAGCTCCTGCCCGACGCGCCCTCCTGCGAAGCCGCACAGTTCGTGCTCGCCGCGTGCCTGGTCCCGGCCGACGACGCCGCCGGGGACACCTACGACTACGCCCTCGGCCACGACACCCTGCATCTTTCCGTCACCGATGCCATGGGCCACGACGTCGACGCCGCACTCATGGCCACCCTCCTGGTCAATGCCTCGCGCGGCGCTCGTCGCGACGGCGACAGCCTGACCGAGCAGGCCCGCCGGATCCACCAGGCTCTCCTCGACCACGGCCACGACACCATGGCCACCGGCCAGCTCCTGCGCATCGCCCTGGACGGGACCGGCGCACAGGTCGTCAACGCCGGACACCCCTGGCCGCTGCTCCTGCGCGACGGCACGGTGAACGAGGTGCGCCTGGACGTCGACCTGCTCTTCGGCGCCCCCGGACCCACCCCGTACCACGTACAGTTCCTCGATCTGCGCCCCGGCGACCGGCTCCTGCTCCACAGCGACGGCATGCAGGAACGACAAGCCGAGTCCGTCGACCTGCCCGGCCTCATGCGCGAGACCGCCTCCGAACATCCTCGCGAGGTCGTGCGCATCCTGGCAGCAGCGGTTACCGACGCCTGCGGCGGCCACCTGCCCGACGACGCCACGGTGCTGTGCCTCGACTGGCACGGCCCCCACCACGACGGCCGCCACGCCCACGCCGGAACCGGCCGATAAGCACTTCCCCGTGCCTATCCGGAGACCGCCGCCGAGAAGAGGCCATTCCTCTCCACCGTCCGCGTCGCCATCGCCGGCCACGGCCGGGCCGCGCAGCGGGCGCAGGCCGTCTCGGATGCGCCGCCCCTCAGCCGTCTTCCCCTTCGTCCTCGATGGCATCGGGGTCGCGGAAGGGCCGCAGGCACTGGCCGGGTCCGCTGGCCTGACCGGTCGGCATCGCCCCGCGCGGTTGTGAGAACCGTTCCTGCTGGCCAGCGCCAAGCACGTTTGCCCAGGCCGGTTCTCGCAGAACCCCTCTCACAACCGCCGAGTTCTGCGAAGCCGTTCTGAGAGACGCGGATCCGTACTGCCCAACCGCCTGAGCCCGATCGCCTGCCCTGTCTGGGCGTGCAGGCGAGGGTAGCTGCGAGGGCCTGGCTAGCCCTGCCTCCAACTGCTCCCATCCCTTGGCGGCCTCGCCATTGGCGAAGCAGCGGATGTCCCACTCGTCGGGGCCCGGCGGCGGAGCGGCGCGCTCTCCGCGCTTTGGGCTCACGCGGCGGTCCCGGGCTCGGGCACCGGTCCGTAATCCTCGCCCGAGTCAGTGGTCAGCACGGCGTAGAGCTCGGGATCCGCGTGCACCTCGGCGGTGTGCCGCCACTCGGTGAGCAGCTGGGCGACGCCCGCGGTGTTGTCCAGCAACGTTGCGGCGCCGAGCGCATCGACCAGCTCGACGGAGAAGGCGCGCACGTCGTGCGCGGGGAGGTAGCGCACCCACGGGAAGGTCGCAGGCAGCACGTCCAGGACCAGGGTGCGGCCCTGGGGGGTGCGCATCATCTCCACGAACATCCGACTCGTCGCGCCCATCACCTCCAGGTCCTGGTCGGCCCGCGCAGCAGTCGTCAGCACCAGGTCCTCGTCATCACGGCGTCGGAGCACTATCCGCCGCGTGCCGCGCAGGTTCGCCAGCGTTTTCTTCGGCTTGTTCAGCAGCTCCGAGAGAGTCAGCTCCAGTGCGCTCATGACTTGAAGCTTAGTTGACAAGTCCGGGATTCGCGCGGTCACCGGGACCGGTCCCAGCGGATCGGGTACGACACAGTCAGCGTCGGCCGGGGCGCCGGATTCCTCCAACCCCGGAACTTGACCGGATACACCGACGTCGACTGCGGCCGGGGCGCCCCCTTCCTCTTTCCTCCCCCGCCTTCGCCGCTCGCCCCGGTCCCGCTGAATCCGACGATCACCAAGGCAACGACCGCCAGGACCGTCATCTGTCCCCGCGCGCCCGCCGCCCACCGGGAGTGGGACATGACCTTTGTACCGTCCGCGCGCTCGTACGCATCCACGTGCACCATGGGCTGCTCCTCCCCCTCCAGCACCGGAATGCCCCTTGGCGTGCCGGACCCACCAGGGAACCAGCTGCCACTGACAACACGTCAGGGCGCCAGCTCGATGTCCGGCGACCGCCGCGCCCTGCGTCCCGTGAATCGCGAGAACCGCCCAGCTCCCGCTCAGCCCCCGGCAGGATGATCGCCGTGGAAGCAGAGACGTTGGCTGGACTGTTCGGCCTCGGGGGTGCCCTGGTGGGTGCGGCGATCTCCACAGGGGCCGTGATCTGGCAGCAGCGCAAGACCGCCCAGGAAGGAGAGCGGACCCACCTGCTCGGCCTGTCCGAGGCGGCGGCCAATGGAGTCATCCAGATCACGTACAGGATTGAGGACCACTTCGCCGGCGGTGTGCCCCGCAGAGGAACTACTGACGGCAATCAGTGGCACAGGCATCTAAAGGCGCTTCTCCGAGACCTTGAGTCTCAGTCGCTGAGGTTCCCGGACCTCAAGACCAGACAGCTCGTGCGGTGGGGCCACGCGGAGATCCTGCGGGATCCAGAGGGCGTGGCCGAGGAGGAGGACTGGCCGACGGCGCGATACCGAGACATCTGCACCCACTTCCGGACAGTCATGGGCACGGTGATCCGCAGGGAACCCTTCCCGGATGGGATATGGACCCAATTCCCTGGCGCCTGGCCCCCGTCCTGACGCCCCAAGGGCTGGTTCAGCCTCCTCGCCATCACCGCCAACGGCCGCCCTAAGGGCTGTCCCGTAACGGCTGGTCACGGGTGAGATGATCTTGGTGTGTCTGGTGTGATCACGGCGTCGGAGCCGTCCTGGATAGCCCCGTTCACCGGGATGAGCCCACGATGCTTCGGGAAACTGGTGACCGCGCTGCGCCGCGAGGGTGCGGACGCAGTGCGTAAGGGGCGGCCGTGGGGGCTATCACTGGGGGACCGGGTACTGCTGGTCGCGGCGTACTGGCGCACGAACTTGACGATGCGCCAGATTGCCCCGCTGTTCGGCGTCTCGAAGTCGGCGGCCGACCGGATCATCGACCAACTCGGCCCGCTCCTCGCGCTCCAGCCCAGGCGTCGCTTCGCGAAAGACACGGTGCTCATCGTGGACGGCACCCTGGTCCCCACCCGCGACCACACGATCGCCGAACAGTCCAAGAACTACAGGTACTCCACCAACCACCAGGTCGTCATCGACGCCGACACCCGTCTGATCGTCGTGGTCGGCCAGCCCCTGCCGGGCAACCGCAACGACTGCAGGGCGTGGGAGGAATCCGGGGCCAAGGCCGTCGTCGGGAAGACCATGACGATCGCCGACGGCGGCTATCCGGGAACCGGACTCGTGATGCCGCACCGCCGCCGGGCCGGTGAGGAACTCCCCGACTGGAAGCAGGAACACAACCACTCGCACAAGCAGGTCCGGGCCCGCGTCGAGCATGCCTTCGCCCGAATGAAGACCTGGAAGATCCTCCGCGACTGCCGCCTCAAGGGCGACGGTGTCCACCACGCCATGCTCGGCATCGCACGCCTGCACAACCTCATCCTCGCCGGATAGACGAGCAAATCTGCCCAGCGACGGACCGTGTCCGCAGCGACTCAAAGATCATCTAAGAGGCGGCACTTAAAGATCGACAGCGTGGAACGATAGCCACCATGTCTGGTCAAGTTTGGGTGTCACTCATATCGTTGGGCGGCGTCGCGCTCGGTGGCGCGCTGTCCTTCCTCGTCCAGTTTGCGACGCAACGGTCGGCTGAGCGGACGGAGCAACGGCGGCAGCAGACCGAGTTGTCGGAGGCCCGGCGTGCGGAGCGGCTTACGCTGCTGGAACGGTTCGTCGAGGTGGGGGCCGAGGCGGAACGCGCGGCTTTCAGTCGGCCACACGAATGGGACGACACGACCCCTTGGTTCCTCACGACTCAGGACGCCATGAACAGACTCTGGGTCGCGGAACGGCTGATCCGTATCCAGTTTCCGCTGCCCGTGCACGACGCGGCACGTAAGTACTTCCTCGACCTCAACCGGACCGTGTGGGAAGGCGTGCCCGACGGTGAGAGCGTGCGCGACTACCTGGAGGACAACAGACTGGCCTTTCTCGACGCGGCCCGAGCGGTCATGGGATAGCCCACCGCGGACCTCGAAGGTCATTTACGGGACAGCCCTTAAGCCGCCGCGAGGGCGTCGATGCCGGTGAGGTTGGCTGACAGGGCCCACAGGCGTGCGGCCTGCTCGGGGTCGGTCGCGTGTGCGTGCACGCCGCCTTCCGAGCTGTTGCTGGCAGCCTCGGCTATTTCGCAGTCCTCGCAGTACACGCCGCCCATGCCCGCCAGCTGGGGGGAGGTCGCCGCCCATACCTGCGTCGCCGCGCCCTGCCCGGGCGTCTTGAAGGTGGGATCGGTCGGGTTGCCCTTCTCATCGATCCAGCCCGCGTCGACCATCTCCGCCTTCGCAAGGTGGCGCTGTAGCGGGGTGAGGATGCTGCCCGGATGCACCGCGAACGCTCTGACTCCGGCGTCGCGGCCGAGCGCGTCGAGCTGCACGGCGAACAGCACGTTCGCCGCCTTCGCCTGCCCATACGCCTGCCATCTGTCGTAGCCGCGCTCAAACTGCACGTCGTCCCAGCGCATGCCCATGCCGTGGGCGCCGGAGGACACGGCGACCACGCGGGCGCCACCGCGGGCGATCGCCGGCCAGAGATGGTTGATCAGCGCGTAATGACCGAGGTGGTTGGTGGCGAACTGCGCCTCCCACCCCGGGCCGACCCGCGTCTCAGGGCAGGCCATGACCCCAGCGTTGTTGATCACGATGTCGACCTTGCGACCCGAGGCCAGGAACCGCTCGGCGAAACCGCGGACGCTTCCGAGGTCGGACAGGTCGAGGTCGTCGGTCTCGACGCCGTCGATGCCCTCGACCGCCTCCTGAGCGGCCGCCCGTCGCCGGGCGGGGACGACGACGCGGGCTCCGGCGTCCGCCAGGGCGCGGATTGTCTCCAGACCGAGTCCCGAGTAGCCACCGGTGACAATCGCGGTGCTCCCGGACAGGTCGATCCCGCTCAGGACGTCGTCCGTGGTGCTCCGGGCACCGAAGCCCGATCCGATCTTGCGCTGAGGTGTCGTCATGACAGAGACGCTAAGTGCTGGACCGCACTTCAAGTCAAGGGCCGGTGAAGGCGACCGGGTCCAGCCGTTGTGTCTGTGCTAGGCGGTTTCGTTTGGATCAGTCGGTCGTTGGTCCGGGTGTGCCGTTGGCTGATGCGCAGTGGGCGCGGATCGAGCCGTTGTGGGCCCCGCGGAGCACCAGGTCCATGAGTCGGAAGTACTCCTCCCGCTCAGGGACCAGGATCCGGCGCCCCTGCGGCTTCCGATCCTTCCGGATCTCGAACGTCATCGCACCCCTTGAGCTGGGGTGTTGCGACGACCACTAGAACGGAAGTGATCAACGATCACGGCGTCGACGCGCCGCCGCCAACCATGCACGAGCTCGTTAGCTGTGCAGCTGGCGCACCACGTAGGCGAGCTAGCGGACGATCTAGCCGCCTCATTACGCCGGTGCCACGGCCGTAACGGTCGCAACTCGCAAGGGTGAGCATTTCCAGACGGCACGCTGTGGTGTCCTGCGCCGGGATCAGGCTGGTGGCATCCGCAGTCATGTCCTGGATAACGACCGCCAGAGCCAAGAGCATCTGGAAGAGCTGCCCGAGCACCCGCACGGACGTACCCCTCACTTCCCATGATCGCCCGCAGTACCGTTAGGCGATGGCTCGACGCTGGGTGCGAAGGCCGGCACGGCCGGTCGACCACGGCGCCGTTCACTGTGGTGCCGACGCACCGACGGCTCGCCAGCCAGATCGGCGTCCGGCCTGACAGCTGTTACCACCGGGTGGGAGAGCCCTGGTAGACACGGCCTCGCCCGCCCAAGGACAGCCAGGAGGTGCAGCGCAGTACGGGCGCGACAGTTCTCCGCGGGGATGCGCGCGGCAAGCTTGGTGCGCGGGCGAAGCGCCGTCACCTCTATGCACGTTCAGTGCTTGGGTCGCTGGTCGGCGCTGCCGGAGCTCAGGAGCCGACGGGGACAGCGTCGGGAGTGCCCTGTGACCGTGCCGTCTTTTGTCCGACTTTTCCGGGTGCGATGGTGCGGGGGTCGGTCGAGGTCGGTGGGGTCTTCGAGCCACACGACCTCGGCCTCCTGGGCGAGATCGCCTTCTTGCGGCATCGCGCTCATCGGGCCTCCTGTGTTCGGGCAGCCGGTGGACGGCCTGTCCTGGTCTTTGATCGGCTGCGGCGTGCGCAGCCGATCCGCTGCTGCTCTTGCCAGCGGTCATTTTTCGTAGGTTCGGGCTGCCGGGCGTCCCAGTGTGCCTGGTGGTGTCACGAGTTCGTGCCTGCCTCGGTGTCGTCGGGCAGCAGGGCCAGGCCGGGGTAGAACTTGGTGGCGTTGTTCTTGATCATTTCGGCGGGTGAGGCCAGACCGAGTTCCTGGCGGATGCGGCTGGCGAAAGCGCGTGGAGTGGAGGCGCGGATGCCTTCGTCGGAGCACCAGCGACCATAGGTCTCGTAGAGGAGTTTCTGTTCGACGCGCAGGTCGGGGTCGCGGCGGCCGTCGGTGCCTGTTGGTGCAGCTTTCGGTGAGGAAGCGGCCGACGTGGTCTTCGGTGGTTTCGTAGGCGGCTGTGGCAATCCTTACGGAGGTGGGGCCGGTGAGCGGGTCTCGGGTTGCCAGGTACTGGCTGGCACCTTCGATGAGCCACTGGAGGATGCCGGGGCCTTCGTCGGCGACGAGTTCGGCGGCCAGGTTGTCGATTTTGCGTTCGTCGGGGACGCGGCGCTCGAAGGGGATGATGCGCATGCGGCGCCAGAAGGCGTGGCCGCCGGTGCCGACTTCGGGGCGGTGATTGCCCAGCAGCCAGAGCTTGTGGGTGGGGGTGAAAGTGAAGAAGTTCTGGCGCATGCGGCGGGCGGTGATGGTGTCTCCGCCGGTCAGCAGTTTGACGCGGGCCTCGTTGAATTTGTCGTTGGGCTTGAGCTCGCTGCATACGACGATGCGCCGGCCGTGCAGCTCGGTGAGCTCGGTGGAGTGTTCGGTGAACTTGCCTTTCTCCATGAGGAATCCGGGCGAGGCCGCGTTGGCGTAGTCGCCGAGGATCTGCATCGTCACTTCGAGCAGGACGGACTTTCCGTTGGCTCCGGAGCCGTAGAGGAAGGGCAGGATCTGTGCGCCGACGTCGCCGGTGATGGAGTAGCCGAGCAGCAGGTGCAGGAAGCGGATCGTCTCCTGGCCTTTGTCGTCGTCGCCGAAGGTGTCGCGCAGGAAGCTGATCCAGCGCCGGGTTGGCATCTTGTGGGGTGCGACGGTGGTGGCGCGGGAGTGCATGTCGGTGAGCGGGTTGGGCTTGCGCAGCTCGCCGGTGCGCAGGTCGAGACGCCGGCGGGCGTGCAGAGGGCGTAGATGTCGCCGTCGAGGATGTCGGGGTCCAGGCGCAGGGCTGGGGCGGCCTGCGCCTGGTAGAGGAGGGCTTTGACGCCGGAGGAGGATAGGGAGTGGCGTCGGTGGGAGGCGAGTTCGCGGTTGCTGAACGCTCCGGTCGGGTCGTGGCTGGGGAGTTGTTCGGCCATTTCCCCGGCGGCCCATACGGCTGCTTCGTCGCCGCCTGTGAGTCTCCAGCGGTAGGTGTCCCAGGAGTGCCAGCCCATGCCGATGACGTAGCGGAACTGATCGCTGTGGAGGCGGGCGAACAGCTTGGCGTTGCCGCGGTCGGTCAATGAGGTCGGCATGAAGCCTGCGGAGGGCTCGGCGTGGCGGCCGTCGGTCTGCTGGGTGGGAAGCCTTGGAGCAGGCGCGGTTTCCGGTGGAGGGAAGCTGAGGCTCTGTTGGTGGATCTGCGCGGCGGCGGTGGCGGCGTCGAAGCGAACGGGTTCGGCGCTCATGAGCGTCCTCGGGGATGGAGCGGGCGCTGTGCGCCGGCGGACAGAGCGGACTCAATGATCGCGAGGTTGCGGCGTTCCTGGTGCGGGCGAGGCGTTCGTCCTTGGCCAGGATCTGCTGCCCCCGTAGGGGAACGCCCTGACACCTACCCTTACCCATCGCTGAGTTGGCCTGCGTGATTGCCCGGGTGTGCACAGTCCCTTCCGACGATCCGACCGTACTGCGTGAGCGCCAGGATGGGAGCTACTCGCACACCGCGAGGTCGACTCCTATCCCTGGAGCCTCACCATGACCGTCCGTACCCGCACCGCGCTGGCCACCTCACTCGTGCTCGCCATCGCGGCCGGCCCGGTCGCCGCCTCACCGGTCTTCGCTGCTTCGCCCTCCCTCACCGCTTCGGCTCCACGCCCCGACGCCAAGGCGCTGCGGGCGGCGATCGCCGGCCTGCCGGACGCTGACGCCACCGCGGCCCTCGTCCGAGTCGCCGGAACGGACGGCAGTTGGCGCGGCTCCAGTGGCGTCGCCGAGATCGGCAGCGGGCACAAGGCACTGGAACAGGGTCGCTTCCGTGCCGGTTCCACGACCAAGGTTTTCACGGCGGCTGTCGTACTCCAGCTCGCCGCCGAGCACCGGATCGACCTCGCTGCGTCCGTCCAGGACTACCTGCCGGGCCTGCTGCCCGATAGCCCCCCCATTAGCGTCCGTCAACTCCTCAACCACACCAGCGGACTTCAGGAAGCCCACGACGACAAGCCCTTCGCCGAGGCGTACGAGCACCGCTTCGGCACCGTCACCCCACGGCAGCTGGTGGCAGCCTCGGCTGCCAAGTCCCGCGAATTCGCCCCCGGCACCCAGCAGCATTACGTCGGCGTCAACTACACGCTGCTGGGTCTGCTGATCGAGACGACGACCGGTGGCTCGTACGAGCAGCAGGTCTCCCAACGCATCTTGCGTCCGCTCGGCCTGCGCCACACCTCATTCCCCGGCACCGACCCGCGCATCCACGGCCCGCACAACCACGGTTACCAAGCCGTCAAGAGCTCCGACGGGACGACCGAACTGCGCGATGTCACCCAGTGGAATGTCACGGACGTCTGGGCCACGGGCAACCTCATCTCCACGACAGCAGATCTGGAACGCTTCCTGCACGCATTGTTCCGCGGCCAAGTGGTGCCTAAGGCCCAACTGAAGGAGATGTTCACGGTCCCGCAGGGCATACCCCTGTACGGCAGTGACCAGCCCGCCATGTACAGCGCCGGCCTGACGCGCTTCACCTTGCAGGACGGCACGGTGGGCTGGGGCAAGACCGGCGGCCTCTACGGATACAACACCGCCGTACTCGGGGTCCGCGACCTGAGCCGCACCCTCGTCTACTCGGTCAACTCCACGGATGCCAAGGGCAGCGAGATGAACAAGGTCGTCAGACGTATCATCTCGGCCGCGTTCACCCACTGAGCACCGTGCTCCTCCTCCACGGCCCTACGGGACCGTGGAGGAGGTTCGGGCGTCACAGGAGGGACTGTCCAATCAACGGCCCTGTCTCACTTTCGGTGGTGACGAGGGGTGATGCCGTCCTGTGCCCAGTGGGTGAGGGCGGGCAGCGCACCGGCCAGGTGCAGTCGGATCGTCGTCTCTGTGCGTGGCCGCTGCCGCGGTGTGCGGGTCGTGCCGTCGCGCATCACTGCCAGCCACACTTCTACCTGGGCCTGCATCGCCTTGGGGAGGTGGGCGATGCGCCTCTGTGCCCAGGCCGTCATGGCGCATGCATGTTCTGTTCGCGCCAGCAGGCCGGCTTCCTCAAGGATGTCGGTGACGTGGGCGTGGGGCAGGTAGGGGATCTTCTTCAGCAGTGCGGCATCGGTGGCGCTCAGCCTCACTCCGGAAGCGTCAAGGAGACCGAGGAGGAAGTTGACGCCGATATGGGCCTGCCTGGTCAGATCCCGGCGCCATCCCAGACGGGCCGCCTGCCGGTCGGTGAACTGGCCCGCCCAGGCCGCCAGATGCGGCTGGGCGCGGTCCGCCAGACGTTCCGCGCCTCCGCGGTGGTGCAGGCTGCGGGCCATGTCGAACAGAACCAGCTGCTGGTGGGCGGGATCGGGTGCGGGCGTGGCGGGAGGCGTCGGGGGGTGAAAACGGAGCTGCGGAAGAGGCCGGTGATGTAGAGCTGCTGCCCGCCCGTACGGACCTCCTCCCAGGATGCGGCCTGGTCATCGCGGTGGAGGAGGGTGGCCTGCCTGCGGCACAGCCGGCAGATCCCCTGCGCATCCAGGAATGATCTGGCCCGTAACCGCGTGAACCTGAACAAGGTGATCACGCAGTGGCCGGACATGCTGAAGGTCGCCGGTTCCCCGCGTGCGGAGCCCAGCGAGGTCTCGGTGGCCGGAGAGCTGCTGGACGAGGGACGGCACCTCGAGCTCCGCCCGAGGCAGCGCCTGCAGCCCCTCCACGGACACGATCTCGACTGTTGGGCTCAGCACCGCCTGCCGCGTCCGGTTGCCCCGTTCGACCCGTGCGTCCGGCTGTGCCGTGGATATGCCTTTGCCTGCCACGCGGGGAACCTGGTGCGTGGCAGGCAAAGGCTACTCATCCACGGGGATCTGCGCCCACGGGGCACGAACCGGGGGCGTCCGTCCTTGGGGGCCGTTTGCCCGGCCCCAAGGGGTGCCGCTGAGGTCAGAAGTTGAGGAGGCTGCTCTGCCCGACGGTGTCGTTCATTTCGCAGGAGTTCGCAAAGGTGTGTTTCCAGGAGGTGCGGGTGCCCTGCCAGACGCCGTCGACCGTGACGGTGATGGGGGACCACAGTCTCGTGCAGGCCTGGCCGGGCGTGGTGGACAGCAGGGAGTCAGGCCGGCCGTCGGCGGCGCGCAGGTCGGTGCAGGCCGCGGCGGGGTTGGGATGGGTGCCGCTCGCGCCGGGCATGCAGCTCAGTGTGACGGCACGAGCTGCGGTGTCGGTCGATCCGCCGGGCTGGGAGACGGTCAGGACCAGTGCCGAGGGTGCGTACAGACTGGCGGGCGCCGCGGTGGCGGTGACCGAGGTCGCGATGAGTGCTCCGCCGATCAGGGCGGTGGCGGTGGCTGCGGTGGCGGCGAAGCGCATGTTCGTGCGCATGAGGGCTCCTTCAGGAGGGTCGGGGGCCTTGTGGGCCGGGAGCAGCTTCGCCTAAGCAACGGGGCAAGGCCACTTGACTGACCGTGTTTGAGACGTGCCCGACCTGTATGCATGGAGTGAATGCCATGTGTGCAGGTCATGGGGGCTGTGGCGACTCGTGAAGATTTCCAATCAGTTCGAATAGGTGTGAATCCGACTAGTCTCGAGGAGGTGAAAGGCCAGGTCGCCATGGTCGTCGCACCGCACAAAATGGCCGGAAGCCAGGGCCTTTCTCGCTGGGGCGGCGGTTCGGTTTGGTTGGAGTACGCTCGCCGTTCACCTGATCGCCGGCCGTGAGGATGTGGTGGTCGTGACCCGGCCCCGTGTGGGTGTCGCCGTGCTGACCATGGGCGACCGGATCCCTGAGCTGCTGGCCCTGTTGGGGTCGGTTGGCCAAGCAGGACGAACCGGCCGCCCGCATCGTCGTCGTGGGCAACGGCACGGCCCTGGAGGGCCTGCCGGACGGTGGGACCGGGGTGGAGCTGGAAGAGAACCTGGGGGTGTCCGGTGGCAGGCACGGGCCAGTGACTCCAGCAGCGCCTGCATGGAGTCAGCAGCCGGGAGAAGTCGGTGAGCTCTCCGACACGGGCGCGGGCGCCCTCGAGGGACTCCATGGTGAAGTCGATGCGTGCAAAGGCGATGTGATGCAGCAACATCGCGTGTCCTTTCGGTGGCCCCCGACCGGGCTCTGAACAACGCGGTGTTGTTGATTCGAGATCGAACAAGAAAAGGGAGTCGTCGCGAAGAAGGTTCCCCGGCAACGCCGGCAGGTCGGATAAGACGCCCGGAACCGGCCCCTCGCTCGGGCCAGGCTGAAAGCGACGATCATGTCCCCTGCCAGCCAACTGCTCCCCCACGCCTACGCACCACCCTCCCGGGTGAAGAACGCACGCAAAGCGTCATGCATCCGCTGCACGTCGAGGAGACCAGCCCTCCAGCCTGCAGGGGACCACTGCGAACTGCGTGAGCGTCACACGCTCATCCGCTCCCGACCGGTCCATGAACCCCGCTCCCACCCCCGCCAACACGAACCGGTCCACCAACTCCCCCTCCAAAGCCCCAGATACCCCGAAGCCCGGTCGGCCTCCGGGAAGGACAAGGAACCCACCACCCGCAACGCCACACCCACCACCCCTCCCCCAGCCCCGTTTAGCTCTCTCCCTCTCATCCTGGATACCGCTCCACCCTCACGAATCCTGAAGCATCCCGAGCCAGGCCAACCGACCCAGTGAACCCCAACACCCCAGGCCAGACAATAGATCCACGTCTGCTACGCCCCCGCGAACCCAAGCCCCTTCCTACAGCCAAAAGCCATATCGATGCCGGCGGCACACTCCCCCGCGAGGCGGGTGTTCCGGTCGTGCAGGGCGAAGACCTCGGCGTGTGCGTGCAGGTACAGCGGTTGGGGTGGGACAACCTCGGGGCGGCGCAGCAGTGGCTGCTGGGACACGTCCTCGGCCTGGAGGCAGCGGGCGAGGACGAGCGGCCGGTACGCCGCACCCGGGACGACAAGTGGATGCTCAACCTGGCGGCTGCCCGTCAGTTCCACAGTCGGGAGGGGCACCTGAACGTACCCAGGAAACACATCGAGCTAGTGCCCTTGGACGAGGCCGGGGTCGAGGGAGCCGGGGGTCGGGGGGCGGCGCGAACGGCCAGGATGACGGCGCAGGCGGGGCGCTCATGCAGCTGGGGATGTTCCTCGCCAACACACGCCGACGAGCCAACAAACTCACCGATGCACGACGTGCAGACCTCGATGAGCTCGGCATGCGCTGGCAGGCGACAGCGGGACGGTATCGGCATGCTCCGCGGGTGCGGACCTCGCGCTTCCCTATCCGTGGATCATGCGTAACTCGGTCACCCTGTGCGGGCAGTGGATGTACGACGCCTGCTGGACGCGGAGGGCTTCGTGGTCCTTACCCGCCGCTGGGTCGTCGAACCCTCCTGGTCGTGGATCATGCGAGCCCGACGCCACTGCCGCGGTCACGAACGTCTCCCCGAGATGAGCGAATCGTTGATCACCTGGGCCGCCATCACCCTCATGACCAGACGCCTCGCCCGGAAAGGCGTGACCTCAGCTGGCCGAGGAAACCGACCGCTGTCGACGGCTGGCCGGCAAAGGTCAGCCGGACGAAAGAAGCCTCAGCCCATCCACTTGGGCAGGGCAACGTCAAGCCTGGCCATGCGCCATCAAGGCTGCGTGAGGCAACGCCAGTACACCGCCCGGACCGGCAAACTCCGCGCACAACGACTCAAAGTGGTCCTTGATCTCGGCAACGACCACCGGGTCCTGACTCGTCACAATCTGGCCGATCGTCGCCACTCCGGCGGCCGGCCCGCTCCACCACTCCTCAAGCGTCGTCCGGTGGTCCCAGGTCAAGGTGTCGCAGAGGACGTCTGTCAGACCCGCCTCACCGAGCAACGCGGCGAAGCCCTGTTCAGTACGGGGGAAGTCGTCTTCGGGAGCAAGAGCCGGCAGGTGAGCTGGACGGGTGACGCCTGCCGCCTGGACAGCCCTACCCAGCAGGGCCTGCCCGGCGGCCGTGGGAACCGCCCAGATGGTGACGGCTATCCGCCCGCCAGGACGCGTCACACGCCGCAACTCCCTCAGGGCTTCCCGAGGCCGTCCGACATGGTTGAGAACGAAGTTGCCGACCACGGCATCGAACTCGTCGTCGGGGAACGGCAAGCAGGGCAGAGCAGCAAGCTGCACGTCAGCTTCCGGAGCCGCCAGCGCGGCCTGGGCGACCATGCCGGGTTCGGCATCCACCGCCGTCACCTTCGCTCCCCGATCACATGCAACCGCGGCGGCGGTGCCCGTGCCCGTCCCCACATCGAGGACCCGTACACCCTCCCGGACCCCGGCAGTGTCGAGGAGCCCGGGCACCGGATACGCGCAGAGTTTGGCAAAACTCGCAGCATAGGCATCGGCCTGCCCCGCCCACTTCCGCCGCTCGGACTCATCAAACGCCGTCTGCACCACTCGCCCCCTCCCCGGAACAACCACCGCCGCGACAACAACCCGGCGGACCCCGACGCTAACCCATAGCTGATCAACAGCGACTACCTGCGCGACTTCTCCCGGGTCGCCGCCGAGCAGGACACAGCGGAAGGCATCGTCACCAGATTGCTCGAACTGCTCGGGTTCGGGACAACCCGTACGCGCTCTGGCTCTGACTCCTCGTGCCAGGGCCTGGCAGGAGGTTGTGGGCCCGGTGACGGCCCCAGCGCCACTGCGGCCTCGTATCCGGCGTTCATCAGGCAAGTCGAGTGTCGGGTGAAGGGCTGTCGGGCTCTGTGACGGAGATCTTCAGCCGACTGTTGTCGCAGTCAGTGGCTGTCGGATGTTCCGTGCGCCGATACATTCTGGCTATGGCTGCGCACTGAAGTGCCATGGACAGCGCCATGGCCAGGCAGATGCCGGGCAGCCCCCAACCCGACAGGCTGTATGCAAGCGCGAGTTGGAGTGCCACGCCGCACACGGTGATCCGCGCGAGGGCCGGGCTGCCACCGCTGCCCTCGAACACCCCGCCCAGCGCGATGAAGCAAGCGAGAAGCATCAAGTACGGCCCCAAGCAGCGCAGATAGAGCGACCCTGCGTCAGCCACCTCTGCCTCACTGCCGAAGGCCCGCATGATCCACGGCGCGGCGGCGAGCAGTGTCAGCAGGGCCGTGAGCCCGAGTGATCCGGCGAGGAGCAACACCTGTCGTCCGATAGCCCGCCGCTCGTCGCGTCCGGCACCGAGCAGATGGGCGGTGCGGATGGAGGCAGCCTGGCGTATCGCGTAGAAGGCCATGGTCGCGACGTACATCGCCTTCGTCGCGATCCCGTACGCGGCGACCTCACTGACGCCGATCCGGGCGACGATGGCGACGATGGCTAGCGCCCCCGCCATCCGCACGACGAAGTCGGCCGACATGGGAAGCCCGGTCGCAGCCGTCCTGCGCGCATCGGCACTGAGCGAACCGGCCCGGTTCGGTGCCGCCTGGGCTGCCTGTCGCAGTACGCCGTTGCGGTGCAGCGCCACAAATCCGCAAATGAGCGCGACCGTCCGGCCCAGCACTGTGGCGATCGCCGCCCCACGCACCCCGAGGTCGAACCCCAGGATGAAGAAGGGATCCAGCCCGAGAATCAGTCCGTTCGCGAGGATCGCGAGCTTCATCGGGGTGCGGGTGTCGCCCGCACCTTTGAGGATGCCGTCGACGACGTTGGTGGCGAAGAACACCCCGATTCCTGGCAAAGCGATCGAGAAATAGCCAATAGTGAGGGGCAGCGAGTCGCCGCCGCTGCCGCCGAGTACGAGGTGCGCGAGCGGTTCGCGGCACAGGTATCCACCGACGACGACCAAGGGTGTGATGAGCGCCCACAGGACCCATCCGCCGCACACGGCGGAGCGTATAGCTGCCGAATCCTCCGCTCCTCTGGCTCGTGCGACGAGCACAGTCGTGCCAGAGCCGACGACGAGGATGACGCCGAGCAGCAGGTTCTCGACATTCGTGGCGACAGCCACCGCGGCGACGGCGCCTCCGCCGAGCCGCGCCACCCAGACCATGTTGATGATCCCGGCCGTGACCCCCGCGAGAAGCTCGAAGTAGACCGGATACGCGAGCGACACCAGGCTGCGCCGGTGTTCTGCTGCCCTCCCCATGACTGCCCCCATCTTTTCGCTGTACCTCTAATCGAGGTACAGCGAAAAGAGATAGCATGGCGGGACTGGATGGGCAAGCGCGCCGACAGGCGCTGGAAGGAGCTCGGGGCATGCTGGAGCTGTCGATTCTGGGTTTCCTCTTCGAGGAGTCCCTGCACGGATACGAGCTGAAAGCCCGTATCCACGGCCTCAGTGGCCACATCCGCCCGGTAAGTGACGGGGCGCTCTATCCGGCCATCTCCCGGCTCGTGAAAGCGGGTCTGGTCGAGCAGCACACCGAGCCTGGAAGTGGTGCCGCGCCCCGCCGGATGCTGTCGCTCACCGAGGCGGGCCGCACCGAACTGCTGGCCCGGCTGCGGCACCCGAAGGAGGCCGAAATCACCGACGGGCAGCGCTTCTTCACTCTGCTTGCCTTCCTGCACCATCTCCCGGACCGTGCCGAGCAGGCTGCGGTGCTGCGTCGTCGCCAGACCTTCCTCAACATCCCGGCGAGCTTCTTCTACCGTGATGGCGAGCCTGTGCGAGCCGAGGAGGCGCCCGGCCTCTTCCGGCAGGGCATGCTGCGTATCGCTCGCGCCACCGGCACCGAGGAGAAGAAGTGGCTGGCCGAGGCAATCGGCAGCCTGGAGGGCTGAGCGCGGACCGGTGTCGGCGCCCATCCCGCTAGGCGATGGTCAACGACGAGACGCCCGTCGGCGCGGGGCAGGAAGACGGGCGACGTTCCCGGACTGCTCGATTTCTCCCCGAGCCCGCGGGAGCTTCCCGCCGACACCGATCCCGGCCCGGCGCCGCCCGCGCGGATGAGGTGGGCGAACGCGCGCTCCACAAACCAGCGTTGGGCGCCGAGTCCGGAGCCGTGTCCGGTGCCCCGGCGGGCGATCAGCGGTTTCACGCCGAGGCCCCAGACTAGACGGCAGTACTTGTCGTGGTCGTAGCCGCGATCGCCGAGCACGACGTCAGGGCGGCGTCGAGGTCTGCTGCGCTGGCCCCGCACGGGCGGAACAGCGTGGAGGAGCGGGATCAGCTGGGTGACGTCATTGCGGTTGCCGCCGGTCAGGGTGACGGCGAGCGGGATGCCGGTGGCGTCGGTGATCAGATGGTGTTTGCTGCCCGTTGCTGCCCGTCTTGCCCCGGTCGACCGTGCTTCGTCCGGCCCTGGGGCCCCCTTTAACGCCGGGATGTGGGAGCCGTCGACCGCAGCCCGGGAGAAGTCCAGGACGTTCGCGCCGCGGAGCTCGGCAAGGAGAACCTCGTAAAGCCGGGGCCATATGCCGGCCTTGGTCCACTCGGCCAGGCGGCGTCAGCAGGTCGTGCCCGAGCCGAAGCCGAGTTCCTGCGGCAGGTGTTCCCAGGCGCTCTCGCGCGCCCAGCACCCGCGAAACTCGTGATTCGATCGTCAGCGGACTTGATTCGAGCGTTAGGATCGGACACTGTGCTTGGAACAAGCGCAGCGCCTGCTGTTTGGGTAAGAGTGAGAGGTGCTTCATGGACGACATCGATCGGGCCATCCTGCGGGAGCTACAGGTCGACGGCCGGATTCCCTATGCAGATCTGGGACCGAAGGTGGGATTGTCGCCCTCGGCTGCGAGGCTCCGGCTGCAGCGAATGATCGATGCCAAGGCCGTCCAGGTCGTCGGGGTGACCGATCCGATGACGATGGGCCAGCAAGCGATGGCGCTCCTGGGGCTGCGTGTCGACGGCGATCCCCGGGCGGTGGCCGATGAGCTGTCCCGGCATGAGGAGGTCGTGTACACGGTCCTGACGTCCGGCGGCTTCGATCTGTTCGCGGAGGTTGTGTGCGCTCAGCCTCGGGATCTTCTGGACTTCATCAACGACGTCGTGCGGCCCGTCGAGGGTGTCGCATCCGTGGAGAACTTCCCCTACTTCGCGATCCACACCCACCGTTTCCTGTGGCACGTCGACTGAGGGCACCGGAGCGTTGCAGCCCAGCCCGCCCGTACGAGCCGAGGAACTCCGCATGTCGCAGGACGAGCACCGCACCATCGACTTCTTCACCGAGGACGCCCTTCCCGCACCGCGGGTGACGCCGGCCGACGCCGAGCGCATCGCTGGTCAGGACCTTGGGTTCGACGCACACGCGGCAGCGCTGGGAAGCCAGCAGGACGCCAACTTCCTGCTGCGCGACGAGAACGGGGCGGACCTGGCCGTTCTGAAGATCGCCAACCCCGCCTTCGGCGCTGTGGAGATCGAAGCCCAGGACGCTGCCGCTGACCTGGTCTCATCGGCGCACCCGGAACTGCGCGTCGCCACCGTCCTGCGGCGTCCTGACGGCTCCCCGCGTCGTACGGCGGTGGACACCGAGAGCGGGCCGGCCGTCGCAAGACTGCTGCGGCATCTGCCCGGCGGGACGCTCTCGGGACCCCGGCACCTCTCCGCCAGCACCGTGGCGGCCATGGGCACGATCGTCGGAAAAGTCAGCACCGCGCTGCGGGACTTCCGGCACCCGGGCCTCGACCGTGTACTCCAATGGGACCTGCGGTACGCCGACCGCGTCGTCGCCAAGCTCGCCGGGCACATCGGCGAGCCCGAGCGGCGCGCCGCCGTACGCGCCGCGACCGCCGAAGCGTGGGCACGCGTCCAGCAGGTTGCCGACGTACTGCCGTCCCAGGCCGTGCACCTGGACCTCACCGACGACAATCTGATCCGTACGCCCGACAGTCGGCCCCCCATGCCGGACGGCGTCATCGACTTCGGTGACGTGACCGCCAGCTGGGCGGTCGGCGAACTCGCCGTGTCGCTCTCCTCGATGCTCCACCACGACGGGGTCGAACCCCACCACGTGCTGCCGGCCATCCGCGCCTTCCACGCCGTCCGGCCGCTCTCCCCGCAGGAGGCGGAGGCGTTGTGGCCACTCGTGGTCCTGCGCGCCGCCGGCCTGGTCGCCAGCGGGCGCCACCAGGTCGCCGTCGACGGGGACAACGCCTATGCCAAGGCGGCGCTCGACCGCGAGTGGCGCATATTCGAGCAGGCCACCTGCCTGCCCCTTCCGGTGATGATCCACCTCGTCAAGGACGCGACCGGCCTGGCCGGGGTACCCGATCGGGCCGATTCACCGCCGCAGCCGCTTCTCCGGGACCTCGCCGCCGCCGACATCGTCCTCGTCGATCTGTCCACCGACGCCGATGCCATGGACGACGGAGCCTGGATCGACTCCGGCACCGAAGCCCGGCTGGTGACCACCGCGCTCGCGGACGGCGCGGCCGCAGTCGCCACACGGTATGCCCAGGCGCGACTCACCCAGGCCCCGGCACTGTCAGCCGTTTCCGCAGCCACAGTGCCCACCGGTATCGACCTGTGGCTCGGTCGGGCCACCGTGGCACAGGCTCCCGCTGTGGGTGAGGTCCTCGTGGCGGACTGGGGCCAGGTCGAGATCGCCCACGGCTCACGGGTGCTGACCCTGTCCTTCCCGCCTACGGTGCGACCTCTCCTCTCTGTCGGCGCATCAGTCCAGGCGCGTGAGGACATCGCGCACCTCCCCTCTGGAGCCTCGATCCACGTCTCGCTGCGTGCCGCTGCCGGTCCCGCGGTCCCTGCGCTGGTGCGTCCCGAGTACGCCGCAGGCTGGCTGCCGCTCACCACCGACCCCGCACCGCTCCTCGGCCTCGCAGCCACCGGTCTCGCTGAGGGGACGGACCTGCTCGACCGGCGCGACGCCGTGTTCGCGACCGTGCAGGAGCACTACTACGCCAACCCTCCCCGCATCGAGCGTGGTTGGCGCCATCATCTCTTGTCCACCGACGGCCGCGCGTACCTCGACATCGTCAACAACGTCACCCCCTTGGGCCACGCCCATCCCCGCGTCGAGCGGGCGGTCTCCCGGCAGCTGCGACGGCTCAACACCAACTCTCGGTTCCACTACGCCTCGGTGGTGAAGTTCACCGAACGCCTCGCCGGCCTCCTTCCCGAACCTCTGGACACGGTGTTCCTGGTCAACTCCGGTTCCGAGGCGGTGGATCTGGGCCTCCGGCTGGCCATCGGCGCCTCCGGACAGCACGATGTCGTCGCACTGCGCGAGGCATACCACGGCTGGACGTACGCCTCCGACGCGGTCTCCACCTCGCTCCAGGACAACCCGAACGCCCTGGCCACCCGCCCCAGCTGGGTCCACACCGTGGACTCGCCCAACTCCTACCGCGGTCGGCACCGCGGCGCCGACGCCCTGCGCTACGGGCCCGAAGCCGCCGCGGTCATCGACGAGCTGGCCGCCGCGGGCCGCCCGGCAGGAGCGTTCATCGGCGAGACCTTCTACGGCAACGCCGGAGGAGTCGCCCTTCCCGACGGCTACCTCGCGCAGGTGTACGCCGCGGTGCGCCGTCACGGCGGCCTCGCCGTCGCCGACGAGGTCCAAGTCGGTTACGGCCGCCTGGGGAACTGGTTCTGGGGCTTCGAACAGCAGGAGGTCATCCCCGACATCGTGTGTGTGGCCAAGGCAATGGGCAACGGGCACCCCCTCGGTGCCGTCATCACCTCCAAGACGGTCGCCGATCGCTACCGCGAGCAGGGCTACTTCTTCTCCTCCACCGGCGGCAGTCCGGTCTCCAGCATCGTCGGCCTCACCGTCCTGGACACCCTGCGCGACGAGGACCTCCAGGGCAACGCGGTCCGCGTCGGCGGCCATCTGAAGCGCCGGATGGAGGCACTGGCCGACCGCTACGGCATCATCGGCGCCGTCCACGGCTCGGGCCTCTACCTCGGCCTCGAACTCGTCAGGGGCCGCACCACCCTGGAACCGGCCACCGAAGAGACCGCCGAGCTCTGCAACCGCATGCTCGACCTCGGCGTCATCGTCCAGCCCACCGGAGACCACCTCAACATCCTCAAGATCAAGCCGCCGCTGTGCATCGACACCACCGCCGCCGACTTCTTCGCCGACATGCTCGACCTGGCCCTCACCCAACTCGGCCACGGCCACACCTGCTGACACCGGGCTCGGCGTCGGCGCTTCGCGAATCGGCGCCGAGGTGAAACTCGATCTGCCGGCCGGCCACCGCACCACCCTCGACCCCGTACGCCGCAAACCGCTGCCCTTTTGGCCCGCGCCAACCGCACCGTCGACGGCACGCCTGCCTCCGACAGCCGACACGCAGATCCGACTTTGAGATCCCTGGAGAAGAGAGAAGATGATGGACACGATCGTCGTCGGCGCGGGAATCGCCGGCATCACCGCAGCTCGACTGCTTCACGCCGCAGGACAACGCGTGGTCGTGCTTGAGGCGCGGGACCGTGTCGGTGGGCGGATCTGGACGGACCGCACAGCAGGGTTCTCCGTCGACCGCGGCGCCTCATGGATCCATGGCCTCACCGGCAACCCACTCACGGAACTTGTCACCGCGCTCGAGATGGAAACACACGAGTTCACAGTCGGGAGCTTCCAGGCCGGCGGACGGCCCATCGCCGACTACGACGAATCGCGGGTTCGTACTTCGGCCCGGCCCCCGCCTCCCGCCTCCCGCCTCCCGCCTCCCGCCGACGGTTGCCCTCACGTCGCCCATGGCGCCCGGACTCACAGCGCGCCACCCAGCGCGGGGCAAGTCCCGCGACCAACTCGCCCAGATGTTGGCGCGACAGCCCGCAGAAGGCAGGATGGGACATGGCCGCGCGGACCTGTTTGATCTTCACACACCAGACAACTCGCGCGGGTGTCTCTATGTCCCCACACTCACCGACCAAGATCAATCGCAGGTCGGCCCATTAGTGTCGGAGGCATGACGACACCCCTTGCCAGCAGCGCTTTCGACTCGCTCCGCCTCGACGCCGTGCCCGACCAGGAGGCGCTGCGCCGGGCCTACGCACTCCCCGGCGACGCGGCCATGCGCAAGCAGATGACCGAACTCACCGAACAGACTCAGCGGTTGATCGGCTGCTCATCGCTGGTCCTGGTCGCCAGCACGGACGCCGAGGGCAACTGTGACGTCTCCCCGCGCGGCGGCCCCGCCGGGTTCGTCGCCGTCCTGGACGCACGGACGGTGGCGATACCGGACGCGACCGGCAACAAGCGTCTGGACACCCTGCAGAACATCGTCGCCACCGGACGGGCCGGGCTGCTGTTCGTCATCCCGGGACGCACCACGACGCTCAGGGTAAACGGCCGGGCCTGCGTCTCCACCCGCCCAGAGCTGCTGTCGCAGCTGACCGCCGTGGGCAAGCCGCCGGCCAGCGCGCTGGTGCTGGGGATCGAAGAGGTCTACCCGCACTGCCCCAAGTCGCTCCTGCGCAGCGGGGCCTGGAAGCCGGAGCAGTGGCTGCCAGCGGACGCCCAGCCGGCCTCGGCCGAGGTGACGCTGGCCCAACTGGGGATGCCGGAGCTGACGATCGCCGACATCGAGCAGGCGGAGGCGGACTCGCTGAAGTACCGGTACGAGTAACGGGCCGACGAGCGATTGCTGAACCACCAACCAGCCGAACCCCAGGCCGGCACACCCCAAGATCAATCGCGGGGCAGCCCGTAAGCTGCTGGCCTGAGTATCTCTAGGTGTGCCATCTCATGACATTGGTTCCTCGCGGTCAGGCTTGGCGGGCGTAGGACGCGAGGCGATCGGCGAGCTCGATGACGAGGTCGCGCAGTTCATCGGGGCGCTCGATGACGAACGGCCGGTCGAGTGAGGCCAGTACCGGAGGCAACTAGTCGAGCCGCTCCGCCCGCAGCTCGACGCGTAGCCAGCGCTCGGTTGCCCGGTCCTCGCCTGCCGCGGGCTCGTGCTCCCGCAGGCTCGCCGAGTCACTGGGCGATGGTGTCAGGGGCCTGGTCAGCGGTGCGGCGTCCACCCGGGCGTCGGTGAGGTCGGCCGGGACAGCCAGGTAGCCGGGCTGCATCCGGTCGAGGGCTACCGTCAGGACATGGTCAATCTGGCAGCCGGCATCCTGCCGCGTCAGGATCTCTCCCGCGGTGACGACCTCCAGGTACGCGCGATAGAAGTGCTCGAAGTCTCCGTCGAGGAGCATGTGATGTACCAAGTCGCTGTTACGGGCGGACGACGTGGCCGGCGAGCCGGTGATCTGCACCAGGGTCCGGCGCTAATGAGCAGCTGTTTCTGATTTCTTGATCAGTCGTTAGCCATGTCGTGGATGATCGCGGTGACCTCCCTGTGCCCTTTGCAGCCTTGCTGGGGGCGTACTGGCTGGAATCTGAGTCCGATGATCAGCGCGGTGCGGCGGAGTGTAAAGGCGTCACCGATCTGCTGCCGTCTCGGACCGGCCGGGCTGTCATAGTCGCTCTCGCTGCGGTCACCGTGGTTGCCGCGGTGGTGGCGGCCATGGTGTAAGCCATCCAGCGGACGCGCGCCGACAGTGGTGGGGTGAGGAGCGGACGGACAGGGTCCTTCTTGCTCCGGGGGAGGCACCTGGTCATGAGAGTGATAGCAGCCCAGGTGATCAGGGTTTCGGAGTTCTAGACGAGCCGCTCCACCCGACCGTCGACCATTCCAGCCACTCGGCGGCCTGCTTGGGTTCGGCAGCGGAGGGACACAGGGTCCAGGGAGGTCGTGCACGCTCCAGACCATGCCCAGCGCGTCCAACTGCCGTACCCGCTCGGCCTTGAGCCGCCCGAAAGGTCCGCGCCGCAGCCCACGGGTGGCGGCCGGGACCCGGATCACGATGACTGCGTTCAGGCGAGTTCAGGCGGGCACGAAGACGTCCTCATCGGCCCCGTCGAGGATGAACCCGTTGTCGAAGCGGACCCGTACGCTCACGTGAGGCGCCCGTTCCTGGAAGGCGGTCCACGCGGGTTCCAGAGAGCCAACCTTCTCTTCGAGCTGCCTCCTGCTATCCGTGGG
This sequence comes from Streptomyces sp. NBC_01445, assembly GCF_035918235.1. NCBI lineage: Bacteria > Bacillati > Actinomycetota > Actinomycetes > Kitasatosporales > Streptomycetaceae > Streptomyces > Streptomyces sp. NBC_01445. Next base: position 199,406 of record NZ_CP109485.1, read on the forward strand.
CATGTCGAGTCCGAAGGCGTCGAGCAGCGACTTGAGCCGCTCGTACTCGCGCACGTCCTCGCTCTCGTCCTGGTGGTCGGTCACCCGCTCGATGGTCCCGCCGGTGCCCGCCGCCAGAGACAGAAACCCGACGACGACCCCCGACACCTCAACCGAATCGGTCAGCCTGGTGTCGGCTGCCAGCTCCACCCGCTGGCCTTCCTTCAGAGCCATCGACTCCCCATCTCTCCTACACACTGTTCGCTGGCCGCAAACCCGCTGCGAAACGGGCGTCCGCTGAGGCTATATCGGCAGCAGGCTCGCACGTCGAAGTGGCCCAAGGCGACCCGGAAGATCACTGATGACGTCGACGAGCTGCTGGCGTTCTATGATTTCCCCGCCGAGCACTGGGTCCATCTGCGCACGACGAATCCGATCGAGTCGACCTTCGCGACCGTCCGGCTGAGAACCAAGGTCACCCGCGGCGCCGGCAGCGCGGCCGCCGCCCTCGCCATGGTCTTCAAGCTCGTCGAGTCCGCCCAGGCCCGCTGGCGAGCCGTGAACGCACCCCACCTCGTCGCACTCGTCCGCGCCGGCGCCCGCTTCGAACGCGGCCACCTCGTCGATCGCCCCGAGACCCTAGCGGCCTGAACAGCTTCACTCTGTCCGCAGAAGACGAATGGATCTCAGGAATCCGTGCGCCGTATGTGCAGATGGCCATCGAGAGGGAAGGAGGGCGGCGCTGCGGGCAGGACTCTGTCGAACTCGTAACCGCTCTTCTGCGCAACGCGGCACGATGCCCGATTGTCTTCCTGGTGAAGGAGTTCGAGACGTTCCAGCCCGTGCGCGCCGAAGGTGTCGAAGGCCCAGTAGGTGAGAACCTCAAGAGCGCGCGGCGCCACACTCCGTCCCCGCGCATGGGCTGCTGTCCAATATCCCACCTCAGCAGAGGGTTTGCCGGACGCGACTTCCTTGAGGACCACGTTGCCCACCAACTGTCCGTGAGCCACGTCGGGTTGTGCCTCAAGGACGGCAAAGCCGAACCGGTTCCCTGCTACCCAACCACGCTGCTGGTCCCGCACCCACCGTGCCCCGTCAGCATCATTCTCCACGGGCGTGCTCGTCCAGTGGCGCAAAGCGGAGTCCTGGAACGCCCCGACCAGCGCATCAACGTCCTCCGCGCACCAGGGCCGAAGAACGAGAGCGGGAGCGGACGGTGTCGGGACTGCATGCAGTGTGGCGGCGGAGTTCACGAGCTGATCATATGCGGCGGCGTTCTATGCCAGGGCAGCCAAGAATCCTTATCCACAAGTCTTGACTATTACTCCCCTCAGAGCGTTCTGCAGCGGTATGGTACGGCCCTCAACCAAGATCGAGAACATGTTCAAAGAAGCGCGTATCAAACGCCCTTCAGAACACGATCAAGTGCCGCCCGGCCTGCAGGCCCCCAGTTCGGCTTGCCGCCGGGAAGGCCCCGATCTCCGTTCTGCCCCATGAGCATGAGGAAGAGGCTCTTCATTGCGGCCAGCCCGCGGGCGCGCCGGATCGCCTCCTCGTCTGCATGCGCGTACATGTCGAAGAACCGTGAGGCCGTGCCCGCGGGGAGCAGCACCCATGCGGCGGCGAGGTCCCACGCTGGGTCGCCGGCGAACATGTCACCGAAGTCGACGATGCCCGAGAGCGTTCCGTCCGAGACGACGACGTTCGCGGGATGGAGGTCGCCGTGCACCCACACTGGCGGGCCCTCCCACGCGTCGGCCGCAACGGCGTCGTCCCAGACGGCCCGGACGTCGGCAGCGATGTCGTCGGGGGCGACGGCCTGGAAGAAGTTCTCGAAGCCATCCCTGCAGTTCCTGGGATGGGCACCGCGGTCCGTAGCGATCGGCGCCTCGGCGGGCGCCTCCACATGGAGCGCCCGGAGGAAACCCGCCAGTGTGTCGGCCGCGTGGGCGCCGCGGCTGATCGAGCCGTGGTCCAGCGGCTCGCCGGGAACCCACGTCATGACAGTCCAGTGCTTGGGGAAGCGCTCGGACGGTTCGCCGAACCGCACCGGGGTCGGCACCGGGAGCGGCAGGTGCGGGGCCAGCACAGGTAGCCACCGCCGCTCCTTTAGCTGGAGTTCCGGGGTGGGGTCCATGCGCTGCATGCGCACGGCCAACTCGTCCCCGAGGCGCCACATCTGGTTGCCCCAGCCGCCCGCGACCTCGCGGATGGCCAGCCCTGCAAGGTCTGGATGTTGCTCCTGCAGCAGGTTATGGACCAGATCTGCGGTGATCTCGATCTCGGTGTCGGTGTCGGTCATGCGAAGTCACAGTACTGCGGCGGCAGGCGGAGCGGCTCTCGCTCAGGCGATCTGGTCGAAGGCTGGCATGCCGAGGTTGACCGCATTGGATCGGCGGGACGCATCGGTATCGAGCTGCTCGAGCTTGTCCTGGCGCCGGAGGCAAAAAAGACCTCTCCAACTGCAGACTAAGGCTTGCGCGATGCGCCGCGCATGGCGTGGTGGACGCCGTCTCCCTTGAGGCGACAATCACGCAGAATCTCCCAGCACTTCATGCGGGCGAAGACGTGCTCGACGCGAGCTCTCACCTGCTTGTGGGACGTGTTGTGTGCGACCTTCCAGTCGGGAAGTTCCTCGCCCGTGCGGCGGCGGTGCGGCATCACCAGGCCGGTACCCGGATAGCCGCCGTCCGCGATCGTCGTGGTGGCACCAACCGCGTCCCTGGCGCCGGATTCCGCCCATGCCTTGCAGTCATTGCGGTTGCCCGGAAGAGGCCGGCCGACCACGACGACAAGTCGGCTGTCGGCGTCGATGACGACTTGGTGGTTGGTGGAGTACCGATAGTTCTTGGACTGCTCCGCGACTGAGTGGTCACGGGTGGGGACCAGGGTACCGTCCACGATGAGGACGGCACCCTTGGCGAACCGCTCGCGCTGCCGCAGCGCGAGTTTCGGGCCGAGGTGGTCGATGACCCGGTCGGCGGAAGACTTCGACACCCCGAACAGCGGGGCCAGTTGTCGCAGCGTGAGGTTGGTGCGCCAGTAAGCGGCCACCAGCAGCAGGCGATCCTCCAGCGGCAGCTTCCATGGCCGCCCCCGGACCGGGGCGTCCGCTTCCCCTCGGCGTAGCTGCTTCACCAACTTCCCAAAGACCCGCGGGCTCAGCCCGCTGAAACGGGCTATCCAAGTCGGCTCCGACGCCGTGATCACACCAGCCACATCAAGATCATCCCAAGGGGGACGGCTCGACCTCGATCACCCAGTCCTTCAGCTAAGGACCTTGACGTACCAGTGATCCGCCTTGCCATGCCCTTCGTAGGGTCCGGTTTCCTCGTAGCCGTACCTGGTGTACAAAGCCCGCGCCTCAGTGAGTTGGGTGTTGGTCTCGCACACGATCCGGGCAGCGCCCAGCCTCCTAGCTGATTGCTCGACGGCGAGGAGGAGGCCCCGGCCCAACCCCGCTCCCCGCCCAGCGGGGCGCACGAACATCCGCTTGAGCTCCGCAGTCTCCGGAGCGCCTCTGAGCAGCCGCAACCCTGCGCAGCCCAGGAACTCACCCTCATCCCCGCGCGCAACGAGAAACTCGCCGTCGGGCGGGCTGAGCACATGGTGAGGATCTTCAACAAGCACCGCTTGCAGCTCTGCCTCTGTACCTGGGCGCCCCAGCACCCGCCGCCCCATCTCGGTGAAGTACTCCCGCATCACCTCATCGACACCCGCGCCAATGACAGGCTCCGCCTTGATAGTCCACGTTGGCATGCAGGCCATGGTCCCCGAGCAACCTGTGGCCGTCCACCGTCCTCCCAACAGGTTTCCAACCAACCACCACGCCACAGAGATCGTTTACGGGACAAGCCTTAGCTTGATCTTTAACCTGTGCGGCGTGGTCGTGGGGTGGTTGACTTCGTCGTTCTCTTTTTCGCTGCCGCTGTTTTGCGGGGTGTATGCACGTCGTGGCGGGGTGTGGGTCGTGTGTTCTTTTGGCCCGGCGGCCGTCCGGGGCCAGGGCGCGAAGGTTTCGGTGCTTGGGCTGGACAGGCCGATTGCGGGCGGATGTGCCGGAAGTCGCGGCGGACTCGGGCGGGGGTGAGTCTGTCCGGCGGGGTGGGTTTCTCCCAGGGACGGCGCCGGTCGGCTGCGAGTGGGCGGGCGAGCCGCAGTTGGGTGTAGGCAGCGAGGATCAGCCAGGTCCATCGGTCGGCTGCCTCGGGGGTGCGGAGCTTTGGGGAGGTCCAGCCGAGGGTCTGTTTGAACAGGCGGAAGGTGTGCTCGATGTCGAAGCGCCGGAGATATGCCTGCCAGAGGCGGTCGGCGTCGTCCGGGGTCGCATCGGTGTCTGACCACCACAGCCAGACCGGCTTGGGTGTTGCTCCGCTGGGCAGATGGCCGATGTCCAGGCGGATCACCGTTCCTTCCACGATCGGGAGGGTGCCGTCTGCGGCTGCCCAGGAAGAACGGTGGGTCAGCTTGGGGTGCAGCCGGTTCCAGGACCGGGCCCTGGCAGTGCCGTAGAGGCGGGTGTCGGTGATGGTTTCGGTGTCCGGGATGCTCCAGGTGTTGGGCTGTCCGAAGACGAACTCGCCGCCGTGCCGGGGCGGTCGGCCCTGAGTGTGTGGCAGCCGTGGTGGGACCGCTCTGCGCAGGACGCGGTCGGATCGCATCCTGGCCAGCACCTGGACCGGCAGGTCACCCAGGAGGAAGCCGAGGCGGGGCGCTTCGTATCCGGCGTCCGCGACGATGAGGATGTCGGGGTCGCCCGCCTGCCACTGCCCTGCTGCGATGAGTCGCTGCAGCAGATCGCGCAGTTGCCGGGCGGTGACGGTTGCGGTGTCGTCGCCAGGCTTCAGACGCAGCGCGTCCAGCGGCGCCGTCCATGAGCTACGGCCCGGCTCGAGCGCGCAGACGATCGAGTAGGGCCAGCCGGGGACCGGGATGTGCTGGTCCTTGCCCCGGCCATAGGTGTGACACAAAATCCGCTCGGGTGAGGTGTGGGCGTCGGGCCGCAGCCAGCAGGTGACATCGATCGCCAGGACCAGCCGGCCGTCGGCAGACCGCGGCAGTGGCACCTCTGCCAGTGCCCGCCGCAGCCGGCCGTCATCGATGCGTCCACGGGCCATGGCTGAGTAGAGCCCTCCATGGCCGCGGCGGTGCTCACCCACCAACGACAGTTCGGCCAGCGACCTCACCGGCCCGTCGCCGCACAGAACAGCATCAGCCAGCTCGAACAACACGTCCGAACGGGAGGTCAGGCAGGCATAGAACTCGCCCCGGAAGCATGACAGTTGTGCGAGCGACTCTCGCCGGGCGTCGTGATGCAGCAGACTCATCCTCACGGCCTTCGTGCTGAATGTGTGTGTTCCTTGGTCGGAGCACATGTTCAGACGAAGGCCGCCTTCATGTCCGGCAGATACCAAACCGAGTGATCAAGTTCGACGGACCATTCGACGCCGCACGTTAAAGATCAAGTTAGGTGAGCGCTGGCACCTACTAACAGGACTACAGTCCCGGCCGTACACGAATCCAAGCGGGTCAGAAGCCACATGCCATACCGGTCTGCACGGGAATGACGCCGACTTTCGTCACTCGCATCACAGGAAGCAGAGGGCGTCAGCGTCTTCTCCCAGTTCAGGGCAGGTTCCCCACTGACACCTCAGTGACGATCGGCAACTGCCAATTTCATGCAGCCCATCACTTCGGGCGTTGCAGGGAGCCGAGGACTGGCCGGCCACGGCGGCACCGAGCTGCTGCGGCTGGTGCGCGCGGGGGAGGGCGCGCAGGCGGCCGATCTCGTCGAGAAGCACATCCGTGTTCCACGGCACGCTGGTCGACGAGATGCGTGAGGCCCATGAGGAACGCAGGGCCCACGAGGAGCGCCGGGTGAGGACGCCGGCGGCCCGCCGCCGTGGCAGAGGACTGGAGGTCGGCAGCCGAAGGGGCGGCGGGCGGCGCGTGCCGGGGCACGCCATGCACCGCCGCCCTGCTCGGGCGGCGGTGACCGCCTCCCCGACCGCGGAGGCGGCCAGGAGGTGAAGGATGGCGAAGGTCGGCGTGCGTGGGGCAGAATCCCGGACATATGAGCCCACGGCAGTCCCGTCCCACGCACCTCGCGAACCTCGATCTCAACCTCCTGGTGACGCTGCGAGCGCTGCTGCGCGAGCGGAACGTCACCCGGGCCGCCCGGAACCTCGGCGTCACCCAGCCCGCCGTCAGCGCCGCGCTGTCCCGGCTGCGCCGACATTTCGGGGACGAGCTGCTCGCCCGGGTGCAGGGTGCCTACGTCCTGACGCCGCTCGCCGCGCAGCTGGCCGGGCAGGTCGAGACCGTGTGCGCGGCCGCCGAGAGGCTCTTCGCGACAGGCAGGGCGTTCGACCCCGACACCACCGAGCGGGAGTTCACGCTGCTGATGGCCGACTACCAGGCGACGGTCCTCGGCCCCGCGCTGTCACGGCTGTTCGACCGCGAGGCGCCGCATGCGGCGCTCCACGTCCAGCTCATCAGGGAGACCCTGGGCAGTGGCGCGGGCGACGCGATCCGGCTCGTCGACGCCATGGTCTCCCCGCCGCTGGGCCACTTCCGCACCCCAGGTGTCCACTCGGCTCCGCTCTTCCAGGACCGGTGGGTCTGTCTGGTGTCCGCCGACCACCCGCTGTGCGGGACCGAGTCGTTCGGCATCGAGGACCTGGCACGGCTGCCGTGGGTGGTGCCCTACCACCGGGACGAGGGCTACCCGTCGGCCGCTCCGGCGACCCGGCAGCTGAGCACCCTGGGCATCCGGCCACGGATCGCCGTACGCGTGGAGAGCTACCGGGCCGTGCCCGACTTCATCTCCGGAACGCGGCGGGTGGCGCTCGTTCCGGAGCGGCTCGCCGCGCCGCTGAGGTCCGCGCACGGGCTGCGCACGCTCGCCTGCCCGGTATCGCTCGATCCGCTGGAAGAGCATCTCTGGTGGGACGCGAGCCACGACGAGGACCCGGCGCACAGCTGGCTGCGTGACCTGGTGGCCCGGGCGGCGGCCCGCCTTGGACCATAAACGGAATTGATACCTCCCAGTCGAACGCTCTATTGACCTGGGCATTCCCTCCGGCGAGACGGTCCGCCTACGGTGCGGGGCATGCAGTGAGAGCCGCGGTCGCGGCACAACCCCCTTCCACAGGAGCCCTCGATGCCCCATGTCCTGACCATGGCGCAGGTCACATCTGATCGACGGCCTGCCCATGCTCGGCGAGCATGTGGGGAGCTCCCTGATCGGCCCGTTCTTCCGGAGCGGCGGGCTTCTTCCAGGCGACCCGGCTCGCCGGCGCCGCACCCCTCGGCATGGCCTTCGCGGCCATGACCGGAACAGCCGCGCTCGGCGCGGTCGTCACCCGCGTCCCCACCGTGACCGGTACGGACCGGGACCCGCTGACCGACATCCGAACCGGGGACCGGGGCAGCGTCGACGCCGGCCAGGGCATCGCCACGGCCCGCATCGACCCCGCACCCCGCCCCGCCCTCCCCTCAATGATGAGGAGACGTCCATGAGCGCCACACCACACCTCGTGGAACTGGCCCCGATCATCGAGCGTCAGCGAGCGAACCGCCGCTGGCTGTTGATGTACGCGGTCTGCTGTCTGATCACCTTCCTCGACGGCTTCGACTTCCAGATCCTGTCGTTCGCCGCCACCTACCTCAAGAAGGACTTCGGGCTCACCGAGACGCAGCTCGGCACCCTGGGCACGGTCGGCCTCTTCGGCACCATGATCGGTGCGCTGATCATGGGTTATCTGGCGGACCGGATGGGACGCCGTCCCACCATCATCGTGTCGGTCGCCGGATTCGGCGTCTTCATGCTCGGTTTCGCCCAGGCGGACACCTACGCACACCTGTTCGCCCTGCGCTTCATATCCGGGCTCTTCCTCGGCGGCGTACTCCCGCTGACCTGGGCCCTGGCGGCCGAGTACGCGCCGAAGCGGTTCCGGGTGACCGCCGTCTCCATCATCATGTGCGGCTACACGCTCGGCGGCGCCGCCGGCGGTCCCGTCTCCAACTGGCTGATCCCCGACTACGGCTGGCGATCGGTGTTCGTCGTCGGCGGTGTCTGCTCCCTGCTCACCGTCCTCGCGGTGCTGCCGCTGCTGCCCGAGTCGGTGAAGTTCCTGGCGCTGAAGGCCCGCCCCGACAGCGACGAGCGCATCTCCCGCATCCTGAGCCGCTTCCAGCCGGGCCTGTCCATCGAGCCCGGGACCCGCTTCACCACCGAGGCCCAGGAGCAGGCGCACTCGGGCAAGCGGTTCACCCCCGCCCAGCTCTTCCGCGGCCACCTCGCCGCCATCACTCCCCTGCTGTGGGTCGTCTACCTCCTCTCCTCGGCGCTGATCTACTTCCTGGTCTTCTGGACCCCAATGATCAACGAGCGGATGGGCTTCAGCGTGAGCGCGGCCGCCACCATCGCCGCCCTGGCGAGCGTCGCGGGCGCCGTCGCGCAGCTGTTCATCAGCCGGTTCGTCGACCGCAAGGGCGCGGGCATCATCCTGTGGATGCCGCTCGCAGCCGTCGTCTGCATGGTGACGCTGGGCAGCGGAGCTCTCGCCCCGGCCGTCTACGTCGCCTTCGTCATCGGCGCCAAGATGTTCGTCAACGGCGGTCATGGCGGTATCACCAGCATCGCCGGCACCTTCTACCCGACGGCGATCCGTGCCAACGGTGCCGCCTGGGCGTCCTCGGTCGCCAAGATCGGTGCGATGGTCGGTCCCTGGCTCGGCGGTGTCATCCTCGACGCCGGTCTCGGGGCACAAGGCGCGTTCACCGTGTTCGCGGTCTGCCCGGCCGTGATGGTGGTGGTGCTGTTCGTGTTCGGCCGGGTCCAGCGTCGGCTGCCGGCCGAGGCCGAGGGAGCGATCTCCGTGGAGACACCCACGACCGGCGTGGCGCCGGTGAAGACGGCGGCCGCCTCCTGATGACGGACGCCCGCCTCAGTCACTTCGCACAGAACCACCAGCAACAACCAGGAAAGAGTCAAGCGGTGTCCACAGAGCTGCGGAGCAACCATCCGATCGGGTCTTCCCGCTGGGCGACGACCCGCACGCAGTGGAAGGCGCTGGGTTACAACGACGAGGAGATCCGTCGGCCCAAGATCGCCATCGTCAACTCCTCCTCCGGGCTGGCGCCGTGCTTCGCCCACCTCGACAAGGTCGCGGAGGCCGTCCGCCAGTCGGTGTACGACGCCGGCGGGCTGGGCTTCGAGATCCGCACCGTCGCGCCGACGGACTTCAGCATGGCCGCCGGCCGGGGCGGCGGATATGTGCTCTCGGGCCGCGACCTGGTGTCCTACGACATCGAGTCGGTGGTCGAGGGCGCGAAGCTCGACGGAATGATCTGCCTGGCGTCGTGCGACAAGACGACGCCCGGCCAGCTGATGGCGGCCGCGCGGACCGACGTCCCCACCGTGATCGTCGCCTGCGGATACCAGAGCTGCGGTGTCCTCGACAACGGTCGCCGTGTCGACATCGAGGAGGTCTTCGTCGACGCCGGCAAGCTCGCCGCGGGCGCCATCAGCTTCGACGACCTCTGCCAGATGTCCGACCGCGCCATCACCGGCCCCGGCGTCTGCCAGGGGATGGGCACCGCCAACACCATGCACATCGTCGCCGAGGCGCTCGGGATGGCGCTGCCCGGCTCCACCCCGACCCAGGCCAACAGCGAGACGATGTGGGCGGCCGCGAAGGCCGCCGGCCCGGTCGTCATGGCGGCGATCGAGGCGGACCGGCGCCCCAGCACGGTGATGACCCCCGCCGCGTTCCGCAACGCGGTGACGGCGGTCATCGCGGTCAGCGGCTCGATCAACGCGGTCAAGCATCTGGAGGCGATCGCCGCGGAGTCGCCGTACGACATCGATGTCCACCGGCTCTTCGAGGAGATCGGGCGGGAGGTCGGGCCGATCGCGGCCGTCCAGCCCAACGGGCCCACGACGATCGACGAGTTCGACGCCGCAGGCGGCGCTCGCGGCGTGCTCCGGCAGCTCGGCGACAGGATCGACGGCTCCGCCATGACGGTCACGGGCAAGCCGATGGCCGAGGCCGTCGCCGGCGCCCCCGTCGACGCGGAGGTGATCCGCGCCGAGCCGATGCGCGCCGAGTCCACCATCGTCCTGATGCGCGGCAACCTGTGCCCCGACTCCGGCATCGTGAAGCTGTCGGTGACGGAGAACCGGGCCCGCACCTTCCGCGGCACGGCGCGTGTCTTCGAGGCAGCGCCCGAGGCCACCGAGGCGATCGAGCGCGGCGAGGTGCTGCCGGGCGAGGTCCTCGTGCTGCGGGGGCTTGGCGTCACCGGAACACCGGGGATGGGGATGGCCTCCAACGTGGTCTTCGCGCTGAACGGCGCCGGCCTGAGCGAGCAGGTGGCGTTCGTGACCGACGGGCAGCTCTCGGGGCTCGTCAACAAGGGCATCGTCGTCGGCGAGATCTCGCCCGAGGCAGGCGTGCCCGGCCCGCTGGGCGTCGTCCGCACCGGTGACGAGATCGCGATCGACGTCCCGAACCGGACCGTCGACCTGCTGATCGACGACGAAGAGCTGAACCGCCGGATCGAGGCGTACGCCGAAACACGCGCGCCGCAGACCTGGCCGGCGCGGCCCGGCTCCTGGCTCGGCGTGTACGCCGACGCCGTGGAGCCGCTCGACCGGGGCGCCACGCTGCGCCGGACCGCCGCCAACTGACCAACGCTCTCAAGAAAGACGAACGACACCATGCCCCACGCCCTTTCCGATCTCGTCGTCCACACGGTCACCAAGCCGGCCGACCATCCGGCCGAACGGCTCGACGCCGACATCCTCGTCGTCGGTGCCGGCATCGCCGGGCTCTCGGCGGCCATCCAGGCGCGCCGCCTCGGCCGCGACGTCGTCCTCGTCGACGCGCTCCCGGTCCTCGGCGGCCAGTGCGTCAACTCGATGATCGGGCTCTTCTGCGGGATCTACGGCAACGCGCCCGACTACCGCCAGCTGACCTACGGGATCTTCGGCGAGCTCTTCGAGGCGATGGAGAAGACCAACGACATCTACTACCGCCGTACTCACACCCAGACGGTGGTCTACGACGAGGTGGCCCTCGGCCGCTGGTTCGAGAACATCGTCCAGGAGCTCGGCATCCGGGTGGTCCTCGGCGCCTCCGTCAGCGGCGTGGGGATCGAGGGCGGCGTCATCGAGCGGGTCGACTTCGCCACCCGCTTCGGCCCCGTGAGCGTCACCGCCCGCGGTGTCGTCGACACGACCGGCGACGCTGCGCTCGCCTGGGAGGCGGGGCTGCCCTGCCAGGTCCCCGACCGTACCGTCTGGGGCTCCCAGCAGATCCGCCTGGAGGGACTCGACGAGTCCGGCAATCCGGAGCCCGCCGAGCTGGTGGCCCGGGTCGACGAGAAGGCCGGCGAGTACGGCCTCGTCCGCCGCGACGGGCTCGCGTTCTTCTTCCCGGGCCGCAACACCGCGGTGATGAACATGACCCACGTCGAGGCTCCCCTGACCGCCGTCGAGGCCACCGACGCGCAGCTGCGGGGCCGCGCCCAGGCGGACCGGGTCGTGAAGTTCCTCCGGCAGGAGTTCCCGAAGGCGTTCAAGAACGCCAAGGTCCAGGCCTACGGATTCCCGGGGCGGCGGCAGGCCCGCTGGCTCGCCGCCTCCCACCAGCTGACCCTCGACGAGGTACGGCAGGAGACGAAGTTCGACGACGCCATCGCCCGGACGGCCTGGCCGGTCGAGCTGCACGACCGGGTCGAGGGCTACGTATGGGAGACCTTCGGCCCCGACCACGTCCACTACGTCCCGCTGCGCAGCATGCTCTCGCCGCAGGCGCACAACCTCGTGGCCGCGGGCCGCTGTGTCGACGGGGACGCCGCCGCCCTCTCCAGCGTCCGGGTGATGGGCCCTTGCTCGGCGATGGGCCTCGCCGCCGCGCACGCCCTCGACCTGACCCTGGGCGAGGACGTCCACCAAGTCGACCTCGGGGCGCTGCGCGACCGCGTCCGTGAGAACGTCGAGGACTGAGGAGGAGCCGATGGTCGCTCTGACCGACGAAGAGAAGTCCATGCGCGACGGCCGTGACGGCGACGCCGTCGCGGCGGCGATGGACCTGCTCATCAGGTACGCCGACGCCCTGGGCGCCGAGCACCTGTGCGAGACACGCAATGTGGCGGGGACCAACACCCAGCCCTCGCCCGCCAAGACGAAGCTGTTCGAGGAGGGCGGCTGGTCGAAGGCGTTCGCGGTGATCAGCCTCGACTGCGACGACGACATCACGGTGCCGCAGATGAAGGTGCCGACCTGCCAGCTCCAGCACGGCTTCGGCAACGACGCGCTGGGGATCATGCCGTACTCCGAGCGCAACATCGAGCTGCAGGCCGACGCCGAGTCGTTCTACAGCTCCAAGGGCGTCAACGTCCTGGCCACGTGCACTCCGTACCAGGTGGGCAACCTGCCGACCTACGGCGAGCACGTCGCCTGGATGGAGTCCTCGGCGGTGGTGTACGCCAACTCGGTCCTCGGCGCGCGCACCAACTGCGAAGGGGGCGCCTCGACCGGGTCGGCGAGCATCACCGGCCGGATCCCCTGCTGGGGCAACCACCTGGTGGAGAACCGGTACGGCACCCATCTGATCGAGTCCGGGCTGCGGATGACCGGCTTCCAGGACTGGGGCATGTTCGGCTACTTCGTTGGCGACGCGGTCATGGAGGCGCGGCCGGTCATGGTCGGCGACCTCGGCCAGCCCGACCTGGCGGACCTGAAGCACTTCGGTGCGGCCGCCGCCTCCTCGGGCGGCGTCGAGATGTACCACATCCCTGGACGCACCCCCGACGCGCCGACCCTGGAGGCCGCCTTCGGCGGCGCCGCCCCGCCCGAGCCGCTGCACTACGGCGAGGCGGAGCGCCGCGCGATGTACGACTCGCTCAACTCCATCGGGAACAGCGAGGACGTCGACTTCGTGCTGATCGGCTGCCCGCACGCCTCGCTCGAGCAGATCGGCCGGGTCGCGCGGGCGCTCGAGGGCCGCACCCTGTCGGCCGGGACCGAACTGTGGGTCATGACGCCGCGCGCGCTGCGTTCCGTCGCGGACCGCAACGGGTGGACGGCCACCATCGAGGGCGCCGGGGGACGGGTCCTGACCGACTCCTGCCCGGCCATGTCGCGGGTGGCGCCGGCGGGCACCAAGGTGTTCGCCACGGACTCGGCCAAGCAGGCCCACTACCTGCCGGCGATCCTCGGCATCGAGGCCTGGTTCGGCACCACCGAGGAGTGCGTCGACGCCGCCGTGACCGGCCGCTGGCGCGGCTCGCTGGCCCCCGCGGCGGTGGTCCGATGACCAGCGTCGCAGAACCCCGGCGGCTTGTGCTCCGCGGCCGCGGCATCGTGCCGGGGCGCGTCGAGGGCGAGGCCCTGGTCTCCCACGAGACCATCTCCGGCTGGGGCGGGATCGATCCGGCCACTGGCACCATCGTCGAGCGCAGGCACGAGCTCTACGGCGTCTGCTTCACCGGCAAGGTGCTGGTCTTCCCGGGGGCGAAGGGCTCCTCAGGCTGGTCCGGCTTCTTCCAGTCGACCCGCCTCATGGGCACCGCACCGCTGGCGATGGTCTTCACCAACCTGACCACCAAGGCCGCCCTGGGCGCGATCGTGACCCGCGTCCCCACGGTGACCGAGCTCGACGACGACCCGGTCGCCAGGATCGCGACCGGCGACCGCGTCGAGGTCGACGCCGACAACGGGCTGGTGGTGGTGCACGGCCCGTGGCCGCGGGCAGATCATCCGCGGTGACGAGTCCGCGCCCCGCCCGCGGCTCGGGGGCCGTCACCGACTTCACCGGTGACGGCCCCCGAGGCGCGGGTGACCGGTCGGACACCCTCGGCCCGCCCCGCCCCGGCGACCTGGGCGGGGCCGTACGGTAGCCCTCATATCGCCCCGCGCCCGCCCGTACACGATCGGGCGCGCCTTGCTCCCGGCCCTCTCCCGCCAGGAGCCCGAGCATCCCGGAGCCGCCGGTGCCTGGTAAAAGCGCAGCGACGGGTGGGCGCGACGCCCGTTCCCTCAGCGTCCGCACACTCGACGTGCTGGGCGCTTTCGGCGCCGCCCGCCCGCGGCTCACCCTCTCCGAGGTGTCCCGGGCGAGCGGCCTCTCCCTCACGACCACCCACCGCATCGTCACCGACCTCATCGAGTGGGGCGCGCTGGAAGAGGCCGACGGCGGCTACCAGATCGGACTCCGGCTCTGGGAGGCGGCGTGCGCGGCGCCCCGCGGGCTCGCCCTGCGGGAGACCGCGCTGCCCGCGATGGAGGACCTCTACGAGGCGACCCACGAGAACGTGCAGCTGGCCGTGCGCGAGGGGCTCGAGGTCGTCTACGTGGAGCGCATCACCGGCCGTGGCGCGATCCGGGTCCTCACCAAGGTCGGCGGGCGCTTCGCCCTGCCGGCCACCGGCGTCGGACTCGTCCTGCTGGCACACGCTCCTCGGGTGGTCCAGGAGCGGGTGCTGGCCGAGCCGTTGCGGCGCTGGACGCCGTACACCGTCACCGACCCCGCGGTGCTCCGCAAGATGCTCGCCGAAGTGCGTGGCGCCGGGTCGGCCCTCAGCGACCGTCAGGTGACCGAGGACGCGTTGTCGGTCGCCTGCCCCGTGCGTGGCGCGGGCGGCGAGGTGGTGGCGGCGCTCTCCGTCGTGGTCCGCTCCGACGGCCCCCTCACCCTGACGGCGCTGACCCCCGCGGTACAGGCGGCGAGCCGCAGCATCTCCCGCGCCCTGGGCTGGGAACCGACCCGGCCGACCCGTGGCCGGCGTCTGCTGGACGCGGGCTGAGGTCCGTGGGCGTGGGCTGAGAGCCCGTCAGGCGCGAGCTGAAATTCCTTTCCTTCCGTACATCGGAAGTGCCCTGGGCCGCAGAGGGCCGCGTCGGTCAACGTGAGGCAACCCGGTCGTCGCACCGGACCCCGGACGGGGTTCGGCCGGGCGAGAGACACACAAGGAGACACCGATGCCCAGTTGGCCTGTGAACCAGTGGTACGTCGCCGCCTACAGTGAAGAGATCGGCGACGGCCTGCTCGGACGCACGATCTGCGGAGAGCCGCTCGTCTTCTACCGGACCGGCGAGGGCGAGGTCGTCGCGCTGGCCGACCGGTGCGTGCACCGCCGGTACCCGCTGTCGCTCAGCCACCTCAAGGACGACCAGATCGTCTGCGGCTACCACGGCTTCACCTACGACAAGACCGGCGCCTGCGTCGCCGCACCGGCCCAGAAGCGGATCCCGCGCACGGCCCGCGTCCCCGCCTGGACGGTCCGCGAGCAGGACTCGCTGGTGTGGGTCTGGATCGGTGACCAGGAGCTGGCCGACGAGGCGCTGATCCCGCGGGCGCCGTGGCTGGACTCGCCCAACTACACGGTCGTCCGCGGCATGGAGCCGCTCAAGGCGCGCTACAGCCTGCTGGTCGACAACCTGATGGACCTTTCCCACGAGACCTACCTCCACGGCGGCTACATCGGCACGCCGGAGGTCGCCGAGACGCCGATCACGACCGAGGTCGACGAGGACGCCAACGTCGTCTACGTGAGCCGCCACATGGACGACGCCGAGTGCCCGCCGTTCTACTCCAAGTCCACGGGCATCGATGGCCGGATCACCCGCTGGCAGGACGTCGAGTACCACGCGCCGTGCCTCTACCTGCTGCACAGCCGGATCGCCCCGGCCGGCGTCCTGCCGCCGCAGGAGGGCCCGGACGACAAGGCCTTCCACGTCGAGGTGACCTACGGGATCACCCCGTCGACCGAGCACGAGACCCTGGACTTCTGGATGGTCTCGCGTGACTTCGCGCTCGACGACGAGGAGGTCACCGAGTTCCTCGCGACCAACAACCACACGGTGGTCATGCAGGACGTCGTTGCGCTCGACCTGCTCGAAAAGGTCGTCGAGGGCGAGAAGGAGAACTACCAGGAGCTGTCGATCAACATCGACACCGGCGCCCTGGCCGCCCGCCGGATCCTCACCAAGCTGGTCGCCCAGGGCGAGGAGAGGACGGCCGCGGCGAAGGCGGTGACCGCGCCATGAGCAGCCCCAACCAGGCCGGTCCCGCCGCCCCCGTGCGCGCGGACCTGCCGGCGCCGACCAAGATGCTCAAGGGGCGGACCGTCTACCGGGTGGTGTGGAAGCTCAACACCGACGTGCTCGTCGGCTACTGCTGGTGCGGCACCGCCCACGAGGACACCGACCCCATCGCCCTGTGGGAGTGGCTCCTGGCGCACCCGGACACGCACGGCGGCCGGACCGACTCCGCCGTACCCGACCCCGAGCCGGAGCTGGTGGACGCGTGAACACTGAGATCGAGCTGGAGCTGGTCGTCGCGGCCGCCACGGAGCCCGCCGCGGACGTCCGGCTACTCGAACTGCGCAGCCCCGACGGGGCCGAGCTGCCTGCCTGGTGTGCCGGGGCCCACATCGACCTGCTGCTCGACGACGGGCTGGTGCGGCAGTACTCGCTGTGCGGCGATCCGGACGACCGCAGCAGCTGGCAGGTCGCCGTGCTGCGCGAGCCGGAAAGCCGCGGCGGTTCGGCGCACGTCCACGACAAGCTCGGCGTGGGCGATCCGATCAAGGCACGCGGTCCGCGCAACAACTTCGAGCTGGAGCCGGCGGCGGCATACGTCTTCGTGGCGGGCGGCATCGGCATCACGCCGATCCTCCCGATGCTCGCCTCGGCCGACGCAGCCGGTGCCGACTGGCGGCTCTACTACGGTGGCCGCACCCGGGGCTCGATGGCCTTCGTGGACGACCTTGTGGCGCGCCACGGCGACCGCGTCGTCGTCCGCCCGCAGGACGAGACCGGACTCCTCGACCTGGCCGGGATCGTCGCAGGCCGTCCGGATGGCGCGCCGATCTACTGCTGCGGGCCGGCGCCGCTCCTCGATGCCCTGGAGTGCGTGTGCACGCCCCTGCCGTCCGGCACGCTGCGCACCGAACGGTTCACGGCGCTCGAGGCCGACCCGGACGCCGTCTTTGAGGGTTTCGAGGTCGAGCTGACCGACTCCGGACAGGTTCTACAGGTGCCTGCCGACAAAACGATCCTCGACGTGATGGAGGAGGCCGGCATCGAGGTCCTCTCCTCCTGCCGGGAAGGCACCTGCGGCACCTGCGAGACCGGCGTCCTGTCGGGCACGATCGACCACCGCGACGTCCTGCTGACGCCCGACGAGCGAGCGGCCAACGATGTGATGTTCGTCTGCGTCTCCCGGGCCGCCCCCGGCTGCTCGAGGCTGGTCCTCGAACGCTGACGGCGGTCACCGCAGCCACGGAACGACGAAGGTCGACGTACGGGATGCACTCGGCCGGCGGGTGGTCGGTATCCGTGTCGAGGTAGTGCTCGGAGAGGTCATGGAAGACCCGGAGAACTGCTGCTTCGGCGAGGGTGCGGAGGATCTGGTGTTGGCGAACTCCCTGACACGCTCTACTCGACACGCGCGTGATCGATGAACGCGGTCAACGCGTCCACGGTCGCGTCGGGCTGCTCGTCGGGAATGAAGTGCCCGGCTTCCGGGATGACGACGCCGGTCACGTTCTCTGCCCAGGGACTGAGGGAGGCGGCCATGTCGGGGATCGAGCCGTGGGAGCTGGAGATTCCCAGGACCGGGATGGTCAAGTGCCCTCGTCCGGAAGCGAGAGCGTCCTGGTTCTTGCGCGCTGATTCCGTGGCGTCGCGGAAGTAGGCGAGAGCCGCCCGGAGCCCTCCCTCGGCTGCGATGGAGGCGGCGTAGTGGTCGATGTCGGTGCTGTCAAACGTGTCCGGAGACAGTGTCTTGGCCCTCAGGAACCAGGCCACGTAGTCACGCTCGCGGCCGGTGATCAGCGTCTCGGGCAGTTCGGGCAACACGTGGAATGCCAAGTGCCAGGTTTTCCAGGCCTGTTCGGGATCCGTTGGGATGGCGTCCGGGAGGGTGATTCCGGGAATGCCGGCGTCGAGCAGGGCCACGCCGTGCAGGCGGTCTTGGTACCTCAGGGCGAGCGAGAAGGCGACGCAGGCCCCGATGTCGTGGGCGACGAGCCAGTACTTCGGCACGTTGAGCGCGGTCAACGCGGCCTGTATGCGCGAAGCGACGGTGTGAGTGTCGTAGCCCCCTTGGGGGCGATCGGAGTGGCCCTGTCCCGGCAGGTCGATCGCGATCACGCGGAAGCGCTCGGCAAGGCGCGGCATCGCCTTGTGCCAAGCCCACCAGGTCTGCGGGAATCCGGCGAGCAGCACGACGGTGGGGCCGCTCGACCGACCGCCTTCCACGGCGTGAAGCCGGACTCCTTCCGCATCGACCCAGCGGTGGGCGAAGCCCGCGAGGTCACGCAGCGGCAGCCCAGAGACCTGGCTCTGACCGGGAGAGCCGTTCGGGCCGATGGCGGTGTCGGGGTCGGTCATGCCCCGAGTCTAACAAATCTTGGACTATTCAGTTCAGGATAGGATGAACAAGGCCACGCTGGACTGGCTCAAGAACGGGGTGTATGCGGTATGGCCGGAAAGAAGCAGTTCGACGTGGACATCGTGCTCGACGCGGCGATGTTCCAGTTCTGGCGGGCCGGGTACGCCGACACCTCACTCGACGACGTCTGCAGGGCGACCGGACTGAACCGAAGTTCCATCTACTCCTCGTTCGGCGACAAGGACTCGCTCTACCTGCGCTGCCTGGACCGTTATGCCGTCCGGTATGGAGACAGGTACCAACAGGCGCTTTCCTCCGGCGCGTCCGGGGAACCGCTGCTGGCGATACGGGCGTTTTTTGAAGTCACCCTCAAACGCATCGCCGACCCCGACGTGCCGGACGGATGCCTGGTCGCTCAGACCGCGATGGCGACTCCAGTACTCAGCCCCGCTATCGCCACGCGTGCGATCGAAGCCGTGGGGCTTCAGCGTGCGCGGCTGCAGACCGCCTTGAACACCGCAGAGTTGGCCGAGGGCGACGCCGAGAACTACGCCACTCACATCACGGCGGTCAACCAATCCCTGGCTGTGATGAGCAGGGCCGGGGCGAGCCAGAAGCATCTCAGCGCGATCGTCGACATCAGCATGAGCGCGCTCTCACAGGCTTTGCACAACCAGGGCTAGCTAGGCGCGGGCGGCGAAAGGCCCCTCCGCCCGACGCGATCACCTCCGAATACGCCGCGGGCCCAAACCACAAAATGCTCCTTGGCCCTCCCGACGCCGGCCGACCGGCATGCCGCCGCCGGCTACCCGGCGGCACGGGAAGGTGCCCCGAACCGGCGCGCGGTTCGGGGCCCCTTGCCACGAGTGGGCGATCACAGCTCGATGTCGAGTCGTTCCACGTCGGTGAATTCCACCCCGAGGCCGTGTGCCCGGGAGTTGTACGCGCGGAAGTACATCTGCGCGAGGCCGTCGGCCGCAATCTGCTGGAGCTGCTGCTCGTTGGCTCCTTGCTCGTGGACGGTGAACAGGCGGTCGTCGTACTCGGGCGGCAGGGCCTGGGTGATGGCGCAACCCCCGTCTTAGGCCGACTGCAGTCAAGAGGTGAAGTCCACGCGGTCTTCTATCTCACTCCGGGCGGCCGCCTGGGCCTCACTGCCCTCTCTGTGGAGCAGGCCGACGCCCTCGCCGCTCACCTGGCCGGCCTCGGCCACTCGCCGTCCAACGTCATCGCGGACCGCGACACTGCCGACGCTTTCGCCGAGTCCTGGCAGCGGCACACGAGCGCGGCGCCGGTACCGCCTTTCTGGCGGACGCATCTCTACCGCCTCGGCACACTCACCCCACCGCAGCCGCGCCCGGAGGACCGGGGCGCCTCACGGGCGGGCAGGACCGTGAGCAAGTCGTGCACTGGTGCCTTGAGTTCTGTGTCGACGTCGGGAAGCAGCCCTCCATCGACTTGATTGACGCCGGCTCCTGGGACGACTCTCGTTTCGGCGACAGGCACTTCACGTTCTGGGAGACCCCGGACGGCACCCCCGTCGCGATGGCGGCCGCGACCTCGATGGTCGGCGGCATGGACAGGGTGGACCCCGTCTACGCCCCGACCCACCTCCGGGGTCGCGGCTACGCGGGCGCCGTGACGGTCGAGGCGAGCCGGGCAGCACTGGCTGCGGGCGCGACGGATGTCGTCCTGTTCACGGACCCGGACAACCCCACCAGCAATGCCCTCTACCAGCGCATCGGGTACGTCCACGTCGCCGACTTCGCCGGGTACAGGTTCTCCGGCCTTCACAGCAGGGTCGGCGACGCTCGTAGCTCTCGCCTTCCTGTTCGGGGCGCGCAGCACAGCCAAGAGGGGCTCCCGCCCGAGCCCCCTGCAGGAACCGCTTCAACCGCGAGTCCATCGACGGCCGTCGACGGAACGCCGCCCAGCACCCCAGCGGACTGACGCCGAACACCGTTTATGAACGCCCTCTTCCGATGCACAGACAGCTGCCAGGCTGAACAGCTGAACCCCATCCCTCCCCCTTGGAGAGCACCGTGGATCTGAGCGCCAGCGGCGAACCCGTCATCGTGCAGGAGGAGACTCAGGTCGACGTCGGCGTCCGCCTTCGGCCGGGCACTGTCACCCTCACCCAGAATGGCAAGGACTTCGATGCGTACCACGCCCTGGTTAAGTTCGCTTCTGTCCAGAAGCAACCCTGGACAGCGCAGAAGGTCAAGTTCTCGGCCACGGGGACGGACGGCAAATCCGTGGGACTCACCGTGGATCTACTCCTCCTCGCCATGTCGAGCGGCCAGAGGGATCCGCCATCCCGCCCATGTCAGACTCCCACCGGGCCCCGTAAACGATCTCTGTGGCGTGGTGGTTGGTGCGTGAGTGGCCGATCCGGGTACCGTCCCGTCAGGATGATGGTCGATCCAGGACAGGCCCCCAGGTCGAGCCGCATGCGGGTACGGGTCACCGCGACATAGGCAAGCGTGAGTCGACCCAGATTGCGCGCGGCATCGCTCACGCTCATGGCCTGGAGGTTGACGTCGACTACGAGGTGAACTACCTGATCACTGTCAACGACAGCGACCAGGCCGCCTTCGTGGCCCGCACGGTGGGCGAAGTTTTCGGCCAGGATCGCTACCGGGAGGCGCCACGGGCCGGCATCGGTGCCGGAGGATTTCAGCTACGTCGCGGAACGCGTTCCCCCGGCCTTCGTGACGCCGAGCACCTGCCCCTCCTCGCGAACCACAACGTCATAAACCACCAGGAGGACGCGTTCGCTGTGCGGGCCTGCTTGCTTGGTCCCACCGGCGACGCCGCCACCAGGCCCGATCCCAGGCCAGCCACTATCAGCGACAGGCCGCCCAGGCACGAAGATCGCGATCTACAGCTGGAGCATTAGGAGCTCTTCGCGAGGAAGGCTTCAAGGAGGCGCTGGGCCGACTGATGATCGCAACGCATGGCAATTTCCATCGGAGTTTCTCCGTCAACGCACGGAAGAGAAGGATCGGCCCCATAAGCCAACACGATGGCGGTCAAGGCAGAATGCAACGGTATCCGGTCTGCAGGTTGGAATCACCCTCCAAATCAATCGCGTGCGCCAACAGCGCCATACCGAAGCAGATTTCGTTCGGGTCCGCTCCAGAACCCAGAAGAACAGCAAGTTCTTCATATTCATTCATCTCGACAGCTTGATGCACAGGCGACCATGACTCACTCACGGAGCCAACTGAATCAATCACAATTTCATCCATTGTCAAATCTCCAGTACCGAGCGACGGTAATTCAATACTGGCACACTCATCTTCCGCACCACTAATAGAGAATGGACGACTGGGAACCAGGTCGATGGCCCCCATCAGTTCGGCAAGCAGCCCTCTATCGTCCACGGACTCCGCAGAGAAGGGGAGCTGCTTGATGTCGACCCACCGAAACCCGTGCTCTTTCGGATCTGGGACGTAGCGTCGAAAGTTGATGAAGGCGCTTCCCTCGTGAGAGAGCCCGTTGTCCATGGCGCCAGCCTAGAAGGCAGGCAACGGGCCCTGGTGATCCACCGGACAGACCCTGACCACCGATGCCCTTCACTACTCCAGCGTCAGCGCGCTGCACGCGCACTCTTCCTCGCCAGGCAGAAGACTCCTGACAAGCCCTGGTCATCCCGTCCCTTCCGCAGTAACGCCCGGCTGCGGCCGGGTTCGCGTGCCCCAGCGGGCAAGAGAGGGGCCGACAGCGCCCAGCGCCGCGAAGAACAACGCCAGCAGCAGCCAGCCCGCCGTCCCGAGGCCGAGCACCACCGTGGTGAGGATCGCGGGGGCAAGAGCCTGGCCCGCGCTGAAGCCGAGGCCGAGGACACCTTGGTACTGACCCTGGGCATGGTCGGGGGCAAGACCGAAACCCAGGGCGAAGCTGGCCGAGGACTCCCAGACCTCTCCCAGGCTATGGACGAAGATCGCTGCCAGGACCAGTCCCGCCGCCGCCCAGACAGGGGTGTACGCCGCCAGCGCCATCATCGGGCAGCTGACGAGGAAAAGCAGCCCCGCAGTGCGAAACGCCCTGCCACCGTCGTGCAGGGTTTCGATACGGGAGCCGATCCTGGTCTGCATCAGCACGCAGAAGGCGGCATTGACGGCGAACAGCGCGGCCACCGTCCAGCGCGGCACTTCGGTGTGTTCGGAGATCCAGATCGGCAGGAGCAGGGAGACCACCGGGTACTGCAGCCCCATGGCCCCGTAGAGGGCGGTGAACGTCAGGAACGGACGGTCCTTGAAAGCGAGCCAACGGCACTGCTGCGGCGGCGCTGCCAGCACCGGATAACGGGGCAGCAGAAGCAGAAACACCGCGCACAGGGCGAAGCTCGCCGCGTTGCCGAGGATCAGCGTGACATAGGCGCCACGGGTGTCCGCGGCCAGCGCCAGCCCGGCACCCACCGTTCCGAGAATGACGCCAAGATTGACGAAGGTTCGCAACCTCGCCCGGAACAGGGCCGGGCGATCACCCCCCACCCGGACCACCAGAACGCCCCAGGCCGCCCCACCAGCCGCCGCGGCCATCTGATCGACCGTCGCGATGATCGTGAGCGCGGCCCAGCTCTCGACGACGACGAGGGCCGCCATCGACATCGCCTGGACCGCGAGGGCCAGCATCATGATCGTGCGTGCCCCGCGCCGGTCGGCGAGATGCCCTCCGGGGATCCCCGCGCACAAGCCGATCACTCCGGCGATGGTGAGCGCGGCGCCGACCTGCACCGCGGGCAGGCCCACGACCAAGGTGAAATAGAGCGCCGACGCCGCGTTGAACAGACCGTTGCCGACCCGGTTGACGAAACTGGCGCCGATCAGCACGCGCTCCGGCCCGTTGTCCCCTGCCATGCGGCCTATTCGGCCTGCCAGGCCGCCCTTGATCACGGACGGCAGGCTAGCAGCGGCCGCAGAACCCGCCGCAGTCGTACCAAGATCGCGTGCCCCAACCGCGAGGCGGGCCCCGACGAATGCTCCATCCCGAAGGCCGTGTCGACAAATGAAGGCACCCTCAAGTGACCTGCGCGGTCGCGGCATCGGGCTCGCCCCAAGTGGCCGACCTGGTGAAGCGCAGCTCCTTGCCGTGGTTCGGCGGCCGCCCACCCTGCGGCGGTGCAGGCTTAGAAGCACTAACAGAAGTCGTTGATCATGTGACTTTCGGCTTGTTCGGTCGTTGGTCTCGGTGTGGGAAAGCGTCAAGCGCGGCCGTGGGTCGTGTCGGATGAACTGTGGTCGCTGATCGAGCCGTTATTGCCCGAGCCGGGCCCGAAGCTGGTGGCGGGCCGGCCGCGGGTGCCGGACCGGCAGGCGTTGTGCGGGATCTTGTTCGTGCTGCATACGGGCATCCAATGGGAGTACCTGCCCCAGGAGTTGGGCTTCGGCTCGGGCATGACCTGCTGGCGACGCCTGGCCGCCTGGAACGAGGCCGGCGTGTGGGACCAGCTGCATGTCGTGCTGCTGAGGAAACTGCGGGCCTCGAACAAGTTGGACTGGTCGCGGGCGGTGATCGACTCCTCCCACGTCAGGGCAGCTCGGCGCGGCCCAAAAGCGGGCCCAGCCCGGTCGACCGCGCGCGACCAGGCAGCAAGCATCACGTCATCACCGACGGCCAGGGCATCCCACTCGCGGTGTCGCTGACCGGCGGAAACCGCAACGACGTCACTCAACTGCTGCCCCTGCTCGACAAGATCCCACCCGTCGCTGGTGTTGTCGGCCGACCGCGACGGCGACCGGACATGCTCTTCGCCGACCGCGGCTACGACCACGACAAGTACCGGCGGCTCCTCTGGCAGCGCGGTATCCGCCCGGTTATCGCCGAGCGGGGCTACCCGCACGGCACCGGCCTGGGCGTCTTCCGCTGGGTCGTCGAACGCACCATCTCCTGGCTGCACGGCTTCCGCCGCCTACGCATCCGCTGGGAACGCCGCGACGACATCCACGAGGCCTTCCTCGGACTTGCCACCTGCCTCATCACCCACCGCCACGTCCAGCGCCTTTGTTAGGACCTCTTAAGCAGACACCCAACCAGCCCCGGCGCGGAGCTGGTTGCGTGCCGAGGTGGAGGAGTGAGCGCAGCAAGGGATGGCCTGGGCGCCCCTCCCCTACCATGCAGGCGTGATCAAGCCCATTGAACTCTTGATATTTGACTGTGACGGCGTTCTGGTGGACAGCGAGCGCATCGCAGTACGCGTGGACGCGAGGAGCCTGGCGTTGCTCGGCTGGCCGCTCAGCGAGGCTGAGATCGTCGGGGCCTCCCCCTGAGTGGTGGACACGCTGATACTGGATCTGCTTGATCCGGAGGAAGCGAGAAGACCGCCGATGGCGATGAAGGACTACTCGGACGAGTTCAAGGCCGATGCCGTGGCCCTGTACGAGTCCACACCCGGGGCGACCTACAAGAGCATCGCCGCTGACCTGGGCGTCAACCGGGCGACCCTGCGTGAGTGGGTGCTGCGGGACCGCGAACGCCGTGGCGCCGGCGCCGCGGCTGCGAAGCCGGGCACCCGGCCTCGGGAGGCGGTGCCGTCCGCTGATCCGGACGAGCGGGTCCGGCAGCTGGAGGCCCGGGTGGCCGAACTCGAGGCGAGTGAGCGCAAGCTGGCCACCGAGCGGGACATCCTCCGCAAGGCGGCCAAGTATTTCGCCGGAGAGACGAACTGGTGAGGAGCCGCTTCCAGTTCGTTGACGACCACCGGGACACCTACGAGGTGAAGCGGCTCTGCCAGGTCCTGGACGTGAACCGGTCCAGCTACTACAAGTGGCTCGCCGGCGCCGAGGCCCGGGCCACCCGGCAGCACCAGGACCGGCTCCTGGCCGAGGAGATCCGCGAGGTCCACGGCGAGTCCGGCGGCGCCTACGGCTCCCCGCGAGTGACCGCCGAGCTCCGCGAGAAAGGACGGCGGGTCAACGAGAAGCGCATCGCCCGGATCATGCGGACGTTCTCCATCACCGGTATCCGCCTGCGCAGACACGTGCGCACCACCGTCCCGGACCCGGCAGCCTCACCGGTCCCGGACCTGTTCCAGCGGGACTTCACCGCCACCGGACCCGGACTGAAATACATGGGCGACATCACGTATCTCCCCCTGGAAAACGGGCAGTTCCTCTATCTGGCGACCGTGCTGGACTGCTTCAGCCGCAAGGTCGTCGGCTGGTCCATCGCCGACCACATGCGCACCAGCCTGGTCGCCGACGCACTGCGGATGGCAGCGGCGACCCGCGGCAGCCTGGAGGGCGCCGTGTTCCACTCCGACCACGGGGCCCAATACGGCTCCCGGGCCTTCGCCGGCCTCTGCGACCAGCTCGGGGTCACCCGGTCGATGGGCGCGGTCGGCACCAGTGCCGACAATGCGGCCTGCGAAAGCTTCCACGCCTCCCTGAAACGCGAGACCCTCCAGGGCGCCCACGACTACGGCGACTCCGGCACCTGCCGCAGGACCGTCTTCGCCTGGCTGACCCGCTACAACACCCGCCGCCGGCACTCCGCCAACGGCCACCTCAGCCCCAACGAATACGAACACCGACACCACACCGCTAAACTCACGCTCGCCGCGTGATCAATAACCGCGTGCCCACCTTCACGGGGGAAGGCCCGTCGAACGCTTTGTAGGCCGCTCACACGCCGACATGATCACCGAGGTCGAGAAGCACCTCGGCTACCGGCTCCGGGACGGGTGCGAGGCGGAGCAGCACCGGTTGTACCGTCAGGCCATGGAAGCCGAACTCACCACCGTCGACGGCGTGGTGGAGGCCCTCGACGAGATCCAGTTGCCCACCTGTGTAGCCTCCAGCAGTACGCATGCCGGTCTTCGCCACACTCTGGGTCTGACCGGGCTGTACCCGCGCTTCAAAGGTCGCATCTACAGCGCGGCGGAAGTGGCCCACGGCAAGCCGGCACCCGACCTCTTCCTCCACGCGGCACGGCGAATGGGATTCGACCCTGAGGTCTGCGCCGTGGTCGAGGACAGCCGCTATGGTGTGCAGGCTGCCCGCGCCGCTGGCATGCGCGCGTTCGGCTACTGCGGCGGGCTCACCCCGGCAGAGTGGCTGCACGGGCCGGGCACAGTGGTCTTTGATGACATGCGTAACCTGCCGGCTCTCCTCTCCCAGGCGTGATCGTCGAATGTTGATCACGGGCTGCGGCCGCACGACCTCAAGGCTGCGGTTACTTACCGCATCCTCGGCTGGCTCACCCGGATGATCACCGGCCCGCTCGTGCTCTGACAAGGAGGGTTCACCGGTTGGCGTGCACACCGTAGCCTCCCTCCATGGGTGAAGGAGAGGTTCGGGTCGTCGTGCGCAAGTTCGACGGCAGTCTGCACTGGCACCACACCATGGTGCGGCTGGGAGAGGACGAGTACGGGGTCTGGCTCGGTGAGTCGATCGGGACGATCTACGGCAAGGGCGAACAGTCCGAGGTCTACGCCACTCAAGAGCCACGCGTCATGCTCTTTCCCCGTGACGCCTGGTGGACGGCCATGTTCCAGGAGGCACCTGCGCAGCTGGATGTGTACTGCGACGTCACCACGCCGCCAAAGTGGGTACACACGGGTGGAGTCACCACGGTCGACCTGGACCTGGACGTCTGCCGGACACGTGCAGACGGATCCGTCCACATCGCCGATGAGGATGAGTTCGCCACCCATCAGGGCCGCTACGGCTACCCGCAGCACGTCATCAGCCACGCAGAGAACACCGCGGAGTGGCTGTCAGCAGCGCTGCGCGACGGCACCGAACCTTTCGCTACCCGCTACCGCGCGTGGCTTGCCCAAATTCGTTGAGCTCAGCAGACCTGATGCGGCACCACAACCGCACTTCACACCAGCGTCTGTGGACGATCACGTAATTCCCCGCAGCTAGAGATCTTCAATGGCTGAGGTTACGGCGGTTGGAAGTCGAGGCCAGTCTTGGCGATGAGGCCGGGTCGGTACTGCATCCGTTTGAGCCGGGTCTTCACGAGCGTGGTGAGCTGGTCGAGGCTGTGTTTGGTGAGGTTGGCCAGGGACCACTTCAGAAGGCTTCCGCTTTCCGAACGTGATCGTTTGGTTGGGGCTTGGCGGGCATGAACGGCGGTTGATGGCGGGAGAGATGGGGTGGTTCGTCCGCTCGTACTCGCTCGTGGAGGTGGCTGATGCCGTCGGTGCTGGGACTGCTGGAGGCCCGGGAGAAGAAGATCCGGGAAGAGGTCGCGCAGCTGCGGGAGGAGGCCGAGCGGGTGCAGGCTGCGCTGGCTGCGGCGGAAGATGCCGTGGAGCGGCTGGCGGGGGCCCGGGCGGCGGTGGCCGAGGTGCTGGCCGAAGCTCCGGCCGGGGACGCGGGGTCGGTGCGCGGCGCGGTGGCGGGCTCGGTGGTGCCGCACCGGGCCGATGGTGTCGGTGTGGAGGCCCTCGCGGCCGAGTATCAGCAGATCCTGACGGTGCTTGCCGCGCCGCGCGCTGCCGAGGCATGCGGGCGAAGCAGATCGCTCTGGCGTTGGGCTGGGACACGACGCCCGCCAGGGTGGAGGGAGTGCGCGGCCGGGTGAAGCGGCTGGCCGCCCGGGGATGGGCCACCGAGGTCGAGCCGGGAGTATTCGGCGCGGTCAGTGCAGTGTCGGCCGCGGGGTGAAGGCGTCGCGGCGGCGTCCGGCCAGCCGGCTGCCCATCAGCATGGTCATGGACCACTGCACCATCGCCTCATGCATGGCGGTCAGCACCTCGTAGTCGCGCACCAGACGACGCGAACGCACCAGCCAGCTCAGCGTGCGTTCCACCACCCATCGCCTCGGCAGCACCACGAACCCCGCAGTGTCGTCCGAACGTTTGACGATCTCCAGGGTGAGCTGGAGCTCCTCGCTCGCCCAGTCGACCAGCCGCCCTGCGTAACCGCCGTCCGCCCACACCAGCCGGATCGAGAAGTACCCTTCCCGCAGCCGGGACAGTAACGGCACGCCCGCATCGCGGTCCTGCACGCTCGCCGCCGTCACCAACACCACCAGCAGCAGCCCCAGCGCGTCCACGGCCAGGTGCCGCTTGCGGCCGCCCACCTTCTTCCCGCCGTCCCAGCCCGACGTGGTGCGCGGCACGCTCGCCGCCGCCCGCAGCGACTGCGAGTCCACGATCGCCGCCGTCGGATCGACCTTGCGGCCCTCCTTGACCCGGACCGCGTCACGCAGCCGGTCGTGCAGCTCGGTCAGCAGCCCGCAGACCTGCCAGCGGCGGGCGAAGGCATGGACCCGCCGAAACGGCGGAAAGTCCGCCGGCAGATTCCGCCACTTCACCCCGTTGTCCACGACATACCGCACAGCGTCGATCATGATGCGGTGGCAGTAGCCCTCCGGCCGCCCGCCCCGGCCCTCCAGCCAGGCCGGCACTGGCAACGCAGCCCGCACCACTTGCCACTCCGCCTCCGTCATATCCGAGCCGTAGCATGGCAGCCGGTTCGGATGGTCCGCCGCGTTGCCGAACCGGTGCACGAGACAGTCACACGACCGCGCCGACGAGCTGGCCTCCACGGACATCGACACGGCAGACTGCGACAACAGGGCCCTCTCCTGGTACTCGGATCGGTTCGCACCTCCGAACTACCAAGAGGCCCTGCCGTCATGCCCCGGCACCGCCAGCATCACCCCATCAGGGACCTCGTTCGACTGATCAAGACCGCCGAACGGCAAGCGGACGCCTTCCGAGCGGCGGCGTGCAGCGGCCGGCGGGAGGTTTTGGGCGACGGCGGTTCTCCGAGGGGATGCGCGCGGCGATCTCCCGGGCGAACCACTCGGCTTCCTCGGACAGCTCGTCCAGGCCCTCCGCAGCGACCAGTTGAAGAAGACGTAGCAGGTCGTGGGCTTCGTCGAGGGTAAGCATCTCCAGACGGATCGCTGTGGTGTCCTGCGCCGGGATCAGACTGATGGCATCCGAGTTCATGTCCTGGAGAACGACCGCCAGAGCCAAGAGGATCTGAAAGAGCTGCCCGAGCACCCGCACGGCCCTACCCATATCCGTGCACCCGCCGGGCTGGACCCTGACGGCGAAGATCAACGGTCGATCGGCTGAACCCGGTCCAGCCCGGTCTCGCGCACGATGCGCGCCACGGTCCCCTCCAGCGTGCTGCTCGCGTGAATCACCGTCTCGATTCCGCTGGGCAGCAGATCTCGCTCCCGGTATCAGCCCTGAAGGTGTTGCTCGGTGACCTGGGTCAGATAGTCGAGGTCGGGCTTGGTCGCATGCCGCGCGAGCGTTTCCGCCAAGGGCACGTCCAGGTAGTAGCAGCGGGAGACACCCCGATGCTCGCCGACCAGGTCCTCGAGCATCGGCCCGTACCGGTCCGCATACATGATGCCCTCGACCACGACGTGGTAGCCGGCGTCGAGCGAATAGCGGGCCACCGTATTGATCAGCCCGATGTTCTTGCCGCCGGCCACATCCCGCTCACGCCGCACGATCCTGGGGAGGTTGTCCTGAGCGACCAGAGCCAGGCCCCGGCCGAGGACGGGCTGGAGTTCAGGTGAGCGGGGCCGCCTTCGCGTTCCAGTCGATGTGGTGGTCGAACTGCCAGGCCATCTTCTCCGGGTTGATCAGCTTCATGGCCGCCGGCATCACGAGGTCGCGCAGTACGCGGCCGACCGGGCCCGCGGTCTTGTTGCTGTTCGTGCGGGCGCCGAGTTTGATGATGCGTTCGACGCGGGGGCGGCGCAGTTGTTCGTACGCCCGGAAAGCCTGGTCGTAGGGCAGGTCCCTGAGGCAGCGCGCCAGTTCAACGGCGCTTTCGGTGGCGATGGAGGCGCCCTGACCGGAGCTGGACGAGGCGGCGTGGGCCGCGTCGCCGATCAGGGTCATGTGGCCGCGGGCCCAGGTCGGGACCCTTGGCATGTTCTCCATCGGGCCGGTGGTGAGGAGCTGGCTGGGGTCGGTACGGCTGATCATCTCGAGGGCGGGGGTGCGGTCGTCGGCGAAGGCGGTCTGCAGGGTACGCATCCACTCCTTCGCACCGATCGCCTGGGCCTCGGCGACTGTCATCGGGAGGGCGTGGGGCAGGTTCACGAACCACATCGCCGAGGAGTCGTCGAAGACCTGGTAGCCGAAGAAGGCGCGCTTGCCGAAGCACATGTACATGACGCCGTTGGTGGAGGGAAGTCCGGATTGGTGCATCCGGGCTCCGAAGCAGACCAGGCCGGCGTAGTTCGGCTGTGGCGCGAGCGGGTCGATGAGGGGGCGGACCGTGGAGCGGATGCCGTCGGCGCCGATCAGGATGTCGGCGCTGGCCTGCGTACCGTCCGCGAAGTGTGCGGTGACGCCGGAGTCGGTGTCCGTCGTGCCGGTCAGCCGCTTGCCGTGGTGGATGGGTACCGAGCGGCGCTCCGCCTCGTCGTAGATCGCACGGTAGAGATCGGCGCGCCAGGCGAATTGCAGCGACGGGAGGCGGGAGGGCGGGGCGAACTGTGCGAGGTGCTTGCCCGTCCAGCTCCGCAGACCCATGGCGGTGACCGGTGTACCGATGGCGCGGACGAGGTCGCCCGCGCCGATCGCGTCGAGGGCGTTCTGGCCGTTCGGGGCGATGGTCATGGCTCCTCCGGCCCCGTCGGCCGTGGAGTCGTACGCCTCGTAGACGGCGGCCTCGATACCTGCGTGGTGGAGGGCCATCGCGGCGACGGGGCCCGCGATACCGCCGCCGATGATGAGCGCTGTGCGGGCTTTGCTCGTGCGGGTCATGACTGGTGCCCCCTGGTCGGGTCGTCGATCGTCGGTACGCCGCCGGTCTTGTTGGCGCGGCCCACATCCTGGACGTATGCGCGGGAAAACATCGCCGACAGGATCGCGATGCCACCGCGGTGGATGCGGATCTCGCTGTTCGTCGCAGAACCGGACAGATGGATACGGCGGCCGGTCTCTTTGTCGCCGGTGGACGAGGACTGGGGCCGGGAGTCCTTGATCTTGCCGCGGGCGGTCCACCTCAGGTTCCAGTGGTCAATGGCGGTGCTGTCGTCGACGAGCAGCTTGACCATGGCCCGGTCCATGTCGACGTGAATCTCGATGTCGCCGGGGAGGCCGGGGGAACGAAGGTCGAGGACAGCGGCCCCGTGGCGGGCCTTGACCGAGAAGCGGCTGGCCGCGGTCCAGCTTCCCAGGTGCTTGACGAGGTCGTGGTCGCAGTGGATGCGCTCGGTGAGGGACATCTCGGTGGTTCCTCTCTGGATGGGGTTGCGCCGACCATTTGATAGTTGCACTGAAACTAGTATCACGTCAACTAGTTCGTCTGAGGCTAGAGTGGAGTCCATGAGTTCATCTGCTCCCCGTAGCTCGCCCCTCGCCCTGACCGTCCTGGCCCTGCTGCACTACCAGCCGCTGCACCCATACGGCATCCAGCGCCTGGTCAAGGACTGGGGCAAAGAACAGGTCGTCAACGTCAGGCAGCGTGCGAGCCTCTACCGCACGATCGAGCGACTCAATGACGACGGACTGATCGCGGTCCGCGAGACAGAGCGCGATCAGCAATACCCCGAGCGGACCGTGTACGAAGTCACTGACACGGGGCGCGAGACCGCCCGCGCCTGGCTGGAAGAGATGCTCTCCGCACCCAGACAGGAATTCCCGGAGTTCCCGGCCGCCCTGTCAAATCTGCTGCTGCTCACGCCGGAAGAGATGGCGAACGTACTGGAGCTGCGAGCCGGCGCACTCACGGAGAAGCTCGACGGACTGGAAGCGGCCATGGCCGCAGAGGCGGACCGGGGGCTGCCGCGCATCACCCGCCTGGAGACCGAGTACCTGCGAGCCGTAACGGCCGCGGAGCTGGAGTGGGTGCGCACGGTGGTCGGAGACCTGCGAGCCGGCGGGCTCACGTGGTCGAAGGACCAGCTCGACGCCCTCGCGGCGGGGCCGATGCATCAGTGAGCCCGCCCCCGGAGGTCCCGGGGACGGCCCGAAGCGTTGCGCTCTCGCGGGGTCAAACGGGTCCTCCGCACGGTTGCCGGGAGGACGCCGCGACGCTCCGCGTCGGAACCACCAGACTCGCTTCACCACCGGGCTGAAGCCCGATGCACTGCGAATGAATTCCGGTAGCGCCAAGTGAACGACATACAAGCCCCTTCCGGGGCGGAGCATGACGCGAACAGCCACAATCCGCCCGCCTCCTGATCAGCGCCAAGGGGGCGACAGGTGCCGCTGTTCACCCGAAATCCTGAGGACTGGCTCATATGGCCTGTGCGAGGGTGGATTGCCCAATTCGGTTGGATTGTTGGGAGGCTGGCGCGTGTTGGTGAACGAGGTCCGGTGGGTGGAGGCGTGGCCGCCGCCGACGACCGCTGAAGTCCGGCAGGTGTACGGGATCGTCTTCGAATCCGTCAGCGGAGCGGTGGTCGTGCAGGACGACGGGGGCCGGTACAACCTCCCCGGCGGCACACCCGAACCCGAGGACTCGGGCGATCTGCTCGCGACCCTCCGCCGAGAGGTGCATGAGGAGAGCCAGCTCGCCCTCGCCGACTGGGCACCGGTGGGCTACCAGCTGGTGAGCGAGGACGGACGGGCCCCGTACGTCCAGGTCCGCTACGCCGCGCTGTTGGAGAAGGCCGACCCGATCGCGCCGGACCCATGCACAGGCCGGGCCTATGGGCGGATGCTGGTGTCACCGGTGGACGCTGCCGAGCTGCTGGGGTGGGGCGAACGGGGCGCGGCCCAGCTTGCGGCTGCCGCCCGTGTCGCTGCCGAGCGGTGGGGCCTGACGGTCGCTGCGGCAGGAACGGCGCGGCAGGATCTGGTCTAGTCGCGCGGCTGTGTACGCCAGCGCCACCACCGTGGCTCGGCCTGGGTCAGCGTGCATGGCGTGGTCATCCCGCCGCCGGCCTACGCCGGTACCTCGGCGTGCAGGATGTTCGCGAACTTCTCCAGGCCGACGGATTTGGACGCCTTGACCAAAACCACGTCTCCGCTCTTGAGCAGGCGGTTCAGGAGCGGTAGCAGTACGTCGGGGTCGTCGGCCGACTCGATGCGCAGCGGTGAGGCGGGGCGGGCGGCGTCGGCGAGCGCGGTCATCTCATCGGTGGTGCCGAGGCAGCGGCGGGCGGCAGGGCGCAGCCGGCCGGGTCAAGGTCAGTAAGCCGCCCCGTGACCCAGCTCAGCCCGACAGAACGTCCTCAAGTTCCACCAGCTCCTGCGTGTTCAGCGTGAGCTCAACGGCGCTGGCGGAGTCGGTGATGGAGGCCGGGCGGCTGGCTCCCGGTACCGGGATCACTGCCGGGGAGCAGGCGAGCAGCCAGGCCAGGGCGATCTGCTGTGGGCTGACGCCGCGTTCGGCAGCGATGCGGTGGAAGGCTGTGCCGATGGAGGTGGGGCCGGAGGGGCCGTCAAGGGAACTGCGGGAGATTCCGCCGAGTGGGCTCCAGGGCAGGAAGGCCAGCCCCAGCTGTTCACTCAGCTGCAGCTCGAGCTCGCTGTCGCGGACAGCGGGCGAGTACTGGTTTTGTACGGAGACGAGCCCGTTGCCGAGGATCTGATGTGCCTGGCGGATCTGGGCGGTGGTGACGTTGGAGATGCCGGCGGCGCGGATTGTGCCGGCGTCGAGAAGCTCGCGCAGCGCGCCGACGGATTCCGCCCAGGGCACGGTCGGGTCCGGTTTGTGCAGCTGGTACAGGCCGATCGCGTCGACGCCCAGGCGCTTGGCGGAGGCTTCAGCGGCTTGCTTGAGGTGGGCGGGGGTGGCGGTGACGGTCCAGCTGCCGTCGCCGGGGCGGCCGCGGCCGCCCTTGGTAGCCACCAGGACATTGGAGGTGTCGCCGCCGTAGCGGGCCAGGGCGCGGGCGATCAGCATCTCGTTGTGGCCCGCCTCGTCGGCGTGCCAGTGGTAGCTGTCGGCGGTGTCGATAAGGGTGACACCGGCGTCGAGGGCGGCGTGGACGGTGGCGATGGCCCGCGTCTCGTCCGGGCGGTGCTCGATGGACAGCGGCATGGCGCCCAGGCCGATGGCGCTGACGGTGGTGTGGGCGATGGTGCGGTACTGCATGGCCTTGTTCCTTAATCGGTGGGAGCGGCGGACATGGCGAGGGCTTCGGCGACGGCGCCGGGCAGCCAGTCGGTGGTGCGGGAGAAGGAGAAGCCCAGCACCTTCGCGCGGGCGTTGCTCATGGCGTAGTGGCGGTCGAAGGAGAACGGCGAAGCCTCCTCGCCCGCTGGGACGGTCCGGTAGACGGCCTCCCGGCCGGCCTGCGTGGCGACGATCTCGGCGAGGTCGTGCACATCGAGCGGGCCGTCGGAGCAGGCGTTAACCGGGCCGGTGAAGTCGGCTGCGGTCGCCCACAACAGCAGGTCCGCCAGCTCCTCGTAGTGGATGAAGACCGTGGGCAGCGCCTTCGCGTGCACAGTGATCTCTTCGCCCTGGGTCATGCGCCCGGCATAGTGCGCCAGCCTGCCGGTGAATTCCTGCGCGCCGCCCCCGAGCACATGGGCGCTGCGCACAGTGGCGAAGGCAAAGCTGCTGGCGTGGGCGAAGACGGCCTCGGCCTGCCGCTTGCCCTCGGCGTAGTGCGCCTCCAGGTAGGCGTCGTCGTGCCAGGGCAGGTCCATGGCCACCTGCCAGGTGGTCGGGTCCACGCTCTCCTCTGACACGGGCGTCCCCGAGGGCACGGCCGGCAGGGCGGCGGTCGCGGGGTCGTAGACCTCGATCGTGGAGGTCATGACGTAGCGCCGGGTGCGGCCGGCAAAGGCGCGGGCGGCGATAGCGGCCTGTACTGGGGTGTAGCAGACCTGGTCCACCACGACGTCGAAGGTGCGGGCGTCGAGCGCGGCCGTCAGTGCGGCCTCGTCGTTGCGGTCGACGACGAGGTGCTCGACGCCGGCCGGCGGCGGGGTGGAGCCGCGGTTGATCACAGTGACCTGGTGGCCCGCCGCCTGCAGGCGCTCTACCAGGATCTTTCCGAAGTACCGGCTTCCGCCGATGACGCAGATCTTTTGCATGCCCCCATCCTGGAGACCTATCGTCATCAGCAGAAGTCCTGGCTTACTGGGTACGTATTAAGGAAAACTGTTGATCGATGTGCAGCGGCTCCGCGTCCTGCGGGCGGTGGCGAAGCACGGCAGCTTCAACCAGGCGGCCGCGGCTCTCCGCCTCACCCCCTCGGCCGTCTCCCAGCAGGTGGCTGCCCTGGAACGCAGCCTCGGTGCCCAGGTCGTCGCGCGCAGCACCCGAGGCGTCACCCTCACACAGGCCGGCCAGATCATGGTCGGCGCCGCCGAATCCGTCGCCGCGGAGCTCGAACATGCACAACAGCAGATCGTCGAGCTCAGCACTGGCCGCACCCAGCTCGCCGTCGCCACTTTCACCAGCGGCGGCAGGCTCCTGCTGCCCGCCGCTCTCACCCAGCTCATGACAGCCCATCCCCGCACCGTTCTCCACGTCAGGGAGGGCGAACCCGAGGACACCCTTCCACTCGTCCGTCAAGGCGCCGTGGACCTCGCCCTCGCCTACCACTTCGACGGCCCGCTCCCCGTCGGACCGGGCCCCAGCTCCAGCCTCGAGTGGACGCCGCTCCTGGAAGACCCCCTGCACGTCGTCCTGCCGCAGGGGCACCGACTCGCCAACCACGACGCGCTCGACCTCGCCGATCTGGCAGCCGAACCCTGGGTGCTCGGCTGCCTGAAGACCGAGGCATACCTGCGCCGCATCGCCGAGCACGCCGGCTTCGATCCGGAAATCCGCGGGACCACCACCGACTACTTCTTCGCCCGCTCCCTCGTCGCCGCAGGCCTGGGAATCTCCCTGATCCCCTCTATCGCACTCGCCCCCGAGATCCCGGGTCTAAGCACCCTCCCGATCAAGTCGCCGGGCCCGATCCGGCACATCGGCGTCGCCACAATCAGCGGCCGTGACCGGCCCCACGTCACGACGTTCATTCACGCTCTTCGCGAGCAAGCGATTCAGCACAACGGGAATTGATCCGCCACGGGTCCGCCGAACGCCGACGGGGCGGCGTTTCATTGTCGTCCTTGAAGGCCGGACAGCCCCGCGCCGGCCCGCCGGGACGGAGTAGGGCCCAAGGACACGGCGCGCGGAGGCCATCATGCTGACCAGCCACAGCGTCGACGGCGACGCCCTGCACGTGACGCTGCACAACTCCCGGGCCGCGGCCGCCGTTGAGATCGAGGCCCTCGTCCACACCCACCGGCCCCGCCGCGTCACCGTCCAGGTCATTGCAGGGGAAACGACGCCCACCACGCTCAGCGTCGTCGTCCGCGCCCATCGCATGTGCAAGAGCCTCGGCATCCCCCTCAGCCCGACCGGAGCCACCACGGCGGCACAACGCCTTTCACCGCCAACACCGCCTAGACACCGGTCTCGCGTGGTAACCCCCACGAGCCACCAGCCGTTGAACCCACGTGACCACAACGGCAGTGCGACTCGCCCCCACGATCGGCACACAGCAACACAGCGGCGAAGAACCGGTTCCCCGCTCCGCACTTGAGCCGATCTACACCCAGCTCGCCCGGCAGTGGGAGACCGACGGCCGCCTCGTCCCCGGCCGACCGGATGAGCAATGGACGCGACTCACCCGCCGGTGTCCCTGGCCCGGTCGCTGACCCCCACGCACACACAGCGCCACATGTCCCTGAACGGCGGGCACCCGAGGCCGGCACGGCGGCCGGTGAGGATCGGCGTTGCCCACAGTGAGCCCTACCCGGTCACTGCCACCTGGGACTTCCCGCATCCCCGGCGTCTTCGGGAGGGGGCGCCTTGCGGGAGGCCCGGGGGAAGCCGTCCCGCAAGGCGCTCGTGGCCCGCACCCGAGGCGGATGGGAGTACAAACCCCCGGCCACGGCCGTCACCCACACCGCGGCGAGGGCAGAGCCCGCGGCGACGGCCAGTCTCGCGGCCCGGCCCACCCGCCAGCGGCGCGACGCAGCCACCCTTGACCCAGATGGCCGCCTCTTTCGCTGCTGCCCAGATCCCGTTGGTCCCATGATGCGACGCCGTTTGACTGTTCCGGGCGGCACCGCCCGCAAAGCGACCGAGCAGGAGAGTCGACCATCAGCCAGTACGCATCCAGCAGCGCGGCCGGAACAGCAGGATCCAAGACGCCGTCACCCTTCTCGCCTTGCCCCATGCCCGGGCAACGAGCCCAGCACGGCAGAGAAACGGCCGCGGGCCGTTTGGGAGCAGGGGCTGCGGACGAGGACGTCCGGGGCGAGAAGGCCGCCCTCGAACTGGGCGTCACCGGGGACAGGTCACGTCTTGAAAGTGTCCCTTGAAGTGCCCGCACCCGGCGGCGGGAGTCTTCAGCCGGCCTGGCCTGCAGTCTGATCTGCTGGCGGCGTCTGAGGAGAGCCACCTCCTGATCGCTAAGGCTTGGTCGAGCGCGAGCCGTACGCAGGCCCGAACACCACGAGCAGCACCAGGTCTTCGGCCACTTCTGTGAATCGATGTTCTTCACCTGCCGGCACGAAGATCACCGTCCCGGGACTCACCTCGTCCGTTCGGCCTGGTGTTTCGATCTTGGCGCGTCCGGCTGTGACGACATAGATCTCATCCTCGGTGTGCGGGCTCTGGGCATCACGCCCGCCGACCGGGATGCAGTACGTTCCCACCGACAGATCCGACGTCCGTAGCTGCTCGATCCAGTCATGGCCCGCTTCGCCGGGGTGCGTCCACACGCCTGCACCCTTGATGATCTCCATGACGGGACCCTAACGCTGAGCCCGGGGAGCGCAACACCCGTGATCCTGTGACGAGCTCTATGGGGACCGCTGTCCGAGAACTTCGGGGCGCCTCAACTTCACCCGTCTCGACGACATGGTCCGCAACCTGATGAGCCCGCGGCGACGGGTTCTTCTTGCTGATACCTGTGCTGCGTCCTGGCCGGCGGGCCCGGCGACACCGGCAAGAGTCCAGGCGACACAAAGCCGTCGCACTCCCCGTCGGCCCCGGCGAGCCAACACCGGTAAACCTCCACGCACATGACGAAAGGCCCCGTCATTTCCGACGGGGCCTGCTGCTGTCCAGGCGACGACGCGCGGGCCGGGAACGGCGAATACGCGGATCACGGCGCCGATGACGACGCCAGGGTTGCGTGCGGCGATGGCACGGGCGAGGAACGGCTGGGTGATGGGCCTCGGCTTCGGGATGGTGGACGGATTCGACGTCAACGAGGTGATCGAAGCGGCATGAGCTGCACCCCGTTTCGTGGAGTCCCCGGCCTGCCCCGGATCCCGTGTCGTACGGTCTGACGTCGCGGTCGCCCACCGTCCGCAACGGATCTCACCGAACCCGGCGGTGCCGCCGGTACGGCTGAACCAATACCGGGAATCAGGCGGCGACGAGCTCCTGCTCGCGGTCCGGCGTTTTGACCTTGGGCTTGTTGTTCGGCAGCGAGAGCCGGAAGACCTTGCGCCACGCGGAGAACACCTGCTTGGGCAGCGGGCCGGTGACGTACTCCAGCTCGTACTTCTCGAACAGCGCGCGCACCTTCACCGCGACCTCGGCGTACCGGTTGCTCGGCAGGTCCGGGAACAGGTGGTGCTCGATCTGGTGCGACAGGTTGCCGGTCATGAAGTGCATGGCCTTGCTGCCGCTGATGTTCGCCGAGCCCATCATCTGTCGCAGGTACCACTGGCCGCGCGTCTCGCCCCTGATCGACCGGCGCTCGAAGACCTGCACCCCCTCGGGGAAGTGCCCGCACATGATCACCGAGTGGGTCCAGATGTTGCGGACCAGGTTCGCGGTGAACGTGGCGGCGAGCGTGGGGAGGAACGACGGGCCCGACAGCAGCGGGTGGATCACGTAGTCCTTGAGCACCTGCTTGCGGATCTTGCGGCCCACGGCCTTGGCCCGCGCGCGGAACTCCGGGTTCTTGCGGCGGCGCTTGTGCAGGTTCTTGCCGAGCTCCAGGTCGTACGCCGCGATGCCGTACTCGAAGAAGCAGGCGTTGAGGAAGTTCCACAGCGGCTGGCCGAGGTGGAACGGGTGCCACCTCTGGTCCTCGTCGACGCGCATGATGCCGTAGCCGAGGTCGTTGTCCTTGCCGATCACGTTGGTGTACGTGTGGTGCAGCTCGTTGTGCGAGTGCTTCCACTGCTCGGAAGGGGAGACGTGATCCCATTCCCAGGTGGTGGAGTGGATCTTCGGGTCCCGCATCCAGTCCCACTGGCCGTGCAGGATGTTGTGGCCGATCTCCATGTTGTCCATGATCTTCGCCACGGACAGCCCGGCGGTGCCGAGCAACCACGCGGGCGGGAAGATCGAGAACAGCAGCACGCCCCTGCTGACCAGCTCGAGCTTGCGCTGCGCCGAGATGACCTTGCGGATGTACGCGGCGTCCTTCTCGCCGCGGTCGGCGATCACCTCGTCGCGGATCGCGTCCAGCTCGCGCCCCAGCTGTTCGATCTGCTCCGCGGTCAGGTGGGCGGTGGGGTCGATGGCGGTCAAGGTGCTCCTACCGTTCGATGTCGCAAGGGCCCGCCGCGGCGGACACACAGGTCTGGATGAGGACGCCCGGCTCGGCCTCGGTGATCTCGCCGGTGCGCAGGTCGCGGACGGCGCCCGACTTGAGCGGCGTGACGCAGCCGAAGCAGATGCCCATGCGGCACCCGGAGGGCATGAGCACGCCCGCCTCCTCGCCGACGTCCAGCAACGGCGTGGCGCCGTCCGCGTCGACGGTCTTGCCGGTGGCGCTGAACGTGACCTCGCCGCCGTCGCCGGCGACGACGATGCTGGGGCGGAAGCGTTCGGTGTGCAGGCGCTCTTGGACGCCGAACTCGGTCCAGTGCTCTTCGGCGGCGTCGAGCAGGCCCGCGGGCCCGCAAGCCCAGGTCTCGCGCTCGGCCCAGTCGGGCACGAGTCCGTCGAGACGGGCGATGTCGAGCATGCCGTCTGTGTCGGTGTGCACCTCGGTGAGCCGCAGCTTCTTGTCCGCGACCAGGTCGTGCAGTTCGTTGCGGAAGATCACGTCTTGCGGCTGTGGCGCGCAGTGGACCATGACGACGTCGTCGAACTCGATGTCGCGCAGCATGCCCATCACGGGCGTGATGCCGCTGCCGGCCGTCAGGTAGAGCACCTTGGCGGGCTTGGCCTGCGGCAGCACGAAGTCACCGGTCGGCTGGTCGAGCTGGATCAGCGTGCCCGGTTTCGCCCTGCGGACCAGGTGGTTGCTGACCTTGCCGTCCGGGATCGCCTTCACCGTGATCGTGACGCGGCCGTCCTGGCGGTTTGTCGGCGAGGTGATGGAGTAGGCACGCCACAGGCGCACCCCGTTGACGTCGACCCCGATCCGCATGTACTGACCGGCTGTGTGGCCGCGCCAGCCCCGTCCCGGCCTGATCACGATAGTCGCGGCGTCACCCGTCTCGGGGTGCACGGCCTCGATGCGCCCACGAAGGTCAGCGCCCGCACGCAGCGGGCTGACCAGGTCGAGGTAGTCCGACGGCAGCAGCGGCGTCGTGACCATCTCCAGCAGTTTCCACGCCCTGCTGCGGAGGGCTGTACTCGTCATGGCTCCAGCTTGGTGCGCCGCAAGGCGTAAAGTCCTGACCGCAGGACGTAAATCTGGCTGGCTGAATTGTTCGCAGGGAACAAAAACGTGAACCATGCAATCCGGAGGGCCAGCGAACTGGCCCTGGACGAGACGACGGTCACCGCACTTCGGGCCGCGCTGAAGACCACCGCCGACGAGATCGTCCAGGCGATCATCGACGAGGTCCCTCCCTACGCCAACGCCCTTTCGGGCCGCATGGGCGCCACCATCCGCCGAGCAGTCCGCACCGCCCTGGGGCACTATCTGGACCTCGCGAGCGGGAACGCCACAGGCGGCGACGGCGGTGACGCGGCCTACGAGTTGGGCCGCGGCGAGGTGCGCGACGGCCGTTCGATGGACGCCCTCCTCAGCGCCTACCGCGTCGGCGCCCGCGTGGCCTGGCGATGCCTGGCAGCGGGTGCCGTACCCGCAGGTCTGCCCGCCGCCGAGGTCGCCAAGTTCGCCGAGCTGACCTTCGCCTACATCGACGAGCTCTCCGCCGCGAGCGCCGCGGGCCACGCCGACGAACTGGCCGCCCGGGGCAGGGCCCACGAGCGCCACCTGGAACACCTGGCCCGCGACCTCCTCGCCGGGGCGAGCCTGGACGTGCTGCTGGCCTCTGTACAACGGGCCGGGTGGCAGCCTCCGGATTCGCTGACCGCGGTCCTGCTGCCCGCCGCCCAGGCCCGGCCTGCCTATCGCACGCTCGACCCGAGCACCCTCGTCCTCGACGATCTGCCGGACGCCACCGGTGTGCTGCTCGTCCCCGATGCCGACCGGTCACGTCTCTTGCGGCAGCTGACCGAGCGCACCGCCGTGGTCGGCCCGGCCCGGCCATGGGCCCGTGCGTCCGCCTCGTACGCACGAGCCGTACGCGCGCGCTCCCTCTCCTCTGATATTCGCGACACCGAGGACCACCTGCCCGAGCTGGTGCTGAGCGCCGACGTGGACGCGTTCGCAGACCTGCGTGCCCGAGCCCTCGCACCGTTGCGGACCTTGCCTGTCG
Organism: Streptomyces sp. NBC_01445; assembly: GCF_035918235.1. Classification (NCBI taxonomy): domain Bacteria; kingdom Bacillati; phylum Actinomycetota; class Actinomycetes; order Kitasatosporales; family Streptomycetaceae; genus Streptomyces; species Streptomyces sp. NBC_01445. Next base: position 241,280 of record NZ_CP109485.1, read on the forward strand.
CGACCGCACGGCGGCTGGAGGAGACGTTGCGGGCGTGGCTGCTGCACCAGGGCAGGCGGGACGAGGTGGCGGCGGCGTTGTTCGTCCATCCCCAGACAGTCCGGTACCGGATGTCGCAGCTGCGGGAGCTGTTTCCGGATCTCGCATCGCCACACCGGGTCCTTGAACTGACGCTGGCGGTCGGTCTTCAGGTCAGCTGACGCGTACTTCGACCGTCCACGACCGCGTCCGCGAGCGGTCCAAGAATCGCGCCTCGTTCTCGGTGCCATCAGCTGGCTCGTGCGGCCCGGGGAAGAGCGGTATGAGCCAGCTGAGACCGGGGGTTGATGTGAAGACCAGACAAGGCCTCGGGAAGCCCGTCGGGGGCGCTGTCTCTGAGAAGCGCGGTGGCGGATACGGTCGACTGGATCCGGTGGACGATGCGCACCCGCCCGCTCGTCGACGCGCTCGTCGAGCATCTGGTCGGTGATCTGGGCCGCTATGCCTTGGAAAACAGCTTTCATGTCGTCGTGGAGGGCGCTGTCCTGGCACGAGCTGACTCACGGGCGCGCGGCGGGCTGCAGCTGGGTGACCGGCGGGGAGGCCAGGCCGGGTCACCAGGGGCGGGGGGCCGGGCCGCTCGCGCCGGGGATCACCGTGGTTCTGCGACGGCCCCGTGCCTTCCTTCCGACAGGTCAGCCGGACGACCGACCGGGCCGGCCTGGCGCACCGCGCGAGGGATGATGAGGATGGAATGACGGAACGTGAGGTCAGGAGCTTTCATGGCGAAGCGGGTTCACCGACCCCGTGAGGATGCGGAGTTCAATTTCATCCTCGGGATGAGCGGAGTTCCGGTCTTCGCATATTTCACCGGGGCATGGCCCAAGGCAATAGAGCCCTGCCGGGTGATGGACATCGTCGTGGGTGGCATCGCCGACGACTACATGGGCCGCCTGACGGCCGTCCGCACCGACATCACGCGTTGTCCGGCCGCAACCGAGCGATACGGGATCACCGGAGCCCCGTCCTACGTCCTGCTGAAGGAGGGAGAGGCGGTGGCGCACGGCGCGGGGCCCATGACCATTGCCGAGGTACGGAAGTTCCTGGACGGTCATCTCTGAGCGGCCGCTGCGGCACGTGGCCGCGACGCCCGTCACGTCTCGTCTAGGAGAGCTGCGCCGCCTGAGACACCTTGGGGCTGAGACACCCCCACAGGTCACATAACGCCGTCGAAGACCGTGCCGGGGCGTAGCGAGTTCATGCCGGCCACGGCCAGATCCATCCACGCTGAGGTGACCGTCCGCCCGGACCGGGCCTGTAGCCGGACGGTCTCGGCGTCGCGCCACAGGACGGTGCGGTGCCCGTCGAACTTGATCTCGTACCACCAGCCCTTGCCGCGGGGCAGCGTCGGCACGGCTTCGGCGAGGGCGACAGCGACGGGGTACTCCACAGGGCCAGCCTGCGGCGGCCGAGCCGGGGATGCGCGCTGGCCCACGCTGCGCGGAGAGGCCCGGCGGTGCGCCCTATGTCCGGCCGATGCTGCTGCCGGGCCGCTCCCCTACTGCTGGCGGGCTTCGGTGTTCTCCCGGATGGCATGCGCGACGTCCAGCAGCGCGTACGCGACGGCCGCCAGGCCCTCGCCGATCGCGTCGGTGCCGCCACGGTGACCACAGGCGGATTCGCGCGTTAGGACTGCGTGACCACGATGACGCCCCGGCCTGCGCCGGTCACCCGCGACAAAACTCCGCCCACGTCTGGTGCGCCGATCTTCGCGGCGCTGGCCGCCCGCTGGCAGGCGCAGGGGCGTGTCGTGCCGGGGCAGGTGGACCGGGAATGGGCCAAGCTGGCTGACAGCTGCCCGTGGCCCAGCTCATAGACCAGCGTGGTGCGTGCCCCTCCACCCCGTGCCCGCACCCGCTGTACCGGCCGGCAGCCTCGACCGCCTGCCCGGCCACCGAGGCTGCCGGACCGGCCGGTCAGGTTGGGCCCCTCCCGGTCCGGCGGCCTGCACCCGGTGCCTGTTGGGCCAGTGTCTTGCGCAGGAGTTGCATCTGGTGCTGGTCGAGCTGGATCTCCCACTGGCCGTCCACCTTGCAGTCGAGGGGGTCGGGGCGGTGAAAGCCCGGAAGGCGGGCGACGATGGCGGTGTTGCGGTCCTGAGGGACGGTCTCGGTCGGCCCGACGCGGACCCAGTGCTCGAGGCGCAGGGTCTCGCAGGCCTTCACGGCGGCGGCAACATCCGGGTGAATACGGATGACTCGAGTCAGCTCGCCGTATCCCAGTTGGCCCACCAGGACCCCGTAGGCGGGGTCTTTGGCCGCGGCGCGGTGTACATCGGCCGCGTACAGGCCGAGGGTGACGGTGGCCGCCTCCATGGGCTCGTCAGGCTCGGCGAGCGGGGCGAAGGGGTCGAGGGCACGCACGCGGTCGGCGACCGCCTGCTTGCTCAGGCCGAGAACCCGCCCGACCTGTTCCAGGGAGTGTGGGGCCTTGCCGAAGGCGTCCGGTTGCCGGGTCCGCAGGGTGAGGGCGTTGACGAGGCCGAGGCAGGCTTCGCGCAGGTAGTCGGCCCGGCCCAGGGTGCACAGCAGGTCTCCGCACTCCCAGGCTGTTTCGAGGTCGATCAGCAGCACCCGCAATCGTGCGATTTTGTGCTGCTCCGGGGTTTCTTGTCCGCGTCGATCCGCAGCACACGTTCCCCGCGATCGTGCGCTCATCTGGCATAGTGGGCGGTCATTTCCGGCGAACTAGACGCCAGACGCAACAAGTGCGGCATATAAGACAGATTCACCCCGACCGGCGACACTTCGTGCTCATGTGCGGTGATCTTTCCGCACGGTGCGGGCACAGCCCCACCGCACCCGCACCGCACCCCCAGGAGCCCGCAGGCGCCCGTCGGCGGCGCGCTCCAGGGCTGCCGGACCGTGGTGGCTGGTACCCGCCGGTCGGGCAGCCCCACCAGTCCACCATCTCGGCCGGTCCGCAGGAACAGCGCCCGCAGCGCGAAGCCCCGGCCGCGCCCCTGAGGGGGAGAGGCCAGGGCTGTCGGTCACGCGGTCCGGGGAAGGGGAACCGGGGCGGCCGTTGTCGCGCACCATCTCAACGATTGCTTTGCCCGCGTGGACACGCTCCGCGTCCACGCGGCGCGCCTTTGTCTGCCTCCTAGGAGGATGCTTGTCATGGAGCCGCTGCCGACGCCCTGCCCTGCCGACCGGATCCCGGACGCGACCGGACTCGCCGCGTTCGAGGCCGCATGCAAGGAGGCCAAAGAGCAGCGCGTCGCGTTCATCGCAGTCGAGCAACAGGGCCCGCTGTGGGCGGTCAAGGCCGACGCGCTCACCGCCCCGCAGCACACCATCACCACCACCGCCCATGACGTCAGCTGTGGTTCAGGGACCACACGACCTGGTCCTCGTACCAGCGGGCGGCACTGACACCGTGCCACGAGGCCGCCGCGTCGACCTGGTCCTCGTACCAGCGGGCAGCACTGACACCGTGCCACGAGGCCACTTCGTCGACCTGGTCCTCGTACCAGCGGGCAGCACTGACGCCGCGCCACGAGGCCGCTTCGCCCTCGTGGTCCGCAGCCCGTACGTAGCGCACAGTGTCCTGCCCACGGTGGTCGTCGTCCGTGTGGTGGCCGGCTTGCTCGCTGCTGGTCGCGGAGGTGGCGGACGCGTCCTGCGCGTGCTGCACGGGCACCGAAGTCGTGGCTGCCGACGCCGAGCCGCCGGCTCCGAGAAGGACTCCGCCGGCCAGAGCCGTGGTGGCGAGTGCGATCGAGACGCGCTTGGTCATGCTGTTCATGGTCATTTCCCTTGCGAGACTGCCGCGGTTTCGCCGAACTGGCGGCCGCCGCTTCTAGGTGAACCGAGATCCGGAAATCCCGGGTCAGTCGGCTTGCCGCAAGGTCATCCGGAGGGGTGCCTCACATTCGGCTCTGCCACCGTACCCGAGGGGGGCCTCATGTTTGCGGTGAGGCTCATCACAGCACGTCGGAGGGGCGAGATTGCGATCGGAAACATGACAACAACCGAATTCGAGGGGGGCCTCATGTTACGCTCGAGCCATGAGCCACCACCACGCCCCGTCCGCGAGGGAGACACCGACGAAACCCCTGCGCCGTGACGCACAGCGCAACAGGGACGCGATCGTGGCCGCCGCCCGCACGGCCTTCTCCGAGCAGGGCCTCGGGGCGTCCCTGGAGGGCGTCGCCCGCGAGGCCGGCGTCGCGATCGGCACGCTCTACCGCCACTTCCCCACCCGGCTCGACCTGGTCGAAGCACTCTTCAACGCGAAGTACACGGAACTGCTCACCGCCGCGGAAGAAGCCGCGGCCATGGACGATGCCTGGGAGGGGTTCTGCCGCTACCTGGAGAAGCTCTGCAAGCTGCAGGCCTGCGACCGCGCCTTCAACGACCTGGTCTCGGCACGGCTGCCCCTTCACGTGGCCGGCCGCGAGATGTACGAACGCACCAAGGAACTCTGCATCCAGATCATGCGCAACGCCCAGGAACAGGGCGTCCTGCGCGGCGACGTCACCGCGCAGGACATCGCCTTCGTGATCTGGTCCCAGGCCGGGATCATCCAGGCCACACGCACCATCGCCCCCCAAGCCTGGCGCCGCCACCTCCACCTGATGCTCGACGCCTTCCGCACCGAGGGCGCCCACGAACTGCCCGAACCTCCTCTGACCAGCCAGCAGGTCGACCAGACCCTCGTCACTCTCGAGTGCACCGAAGAGGGCTGCCGCGAGCAGTCCTGACCACACGAGAGCCGAGGCCGCCGACCACAGCTGCGCATCACACCGGACCGGCGCCACACCGGACCGGTACCTCGGCCGACCGGCCGGGAAGACCCCGAACAGCACTCCGGGCAGCAGGACCACGCGCCGTCCGACCGCCGTCTCCGGCTGCCCCGGCCCGTCCTGTCACACACCGCCCGCATCTCACAGGGCATCCACAGACGCCGGTGGCTGAAGACGCCTTCACCGTTCATGGCATCAGCGATGCGATGGTCGCGGATGCGTCGACCTGGAACCAAGTCGATCTGCGAGCCGGCGTAGGTACCGGTGGCTTGAAGAGTTGTTCGTCTGCCTCGACGTATCCGAAGGGGTCTGATGCAGGGTTGGGTGACAGGTTGACCTGCCCCACCTCTCAGGTTCCAGTTCAACCAACAGCATCACGTTCGGCGGGGCCGGGCTACTTGCTGCGCGAGCGCCGTCCGAAGACCGCTTGGCGCAGGGGTGGGTACTACTGGCGCAGGTCGGTGCGGCAGGAGGGACAGTGCCGGCCGTCCTCCGACGGGGCGGACTCAAGATCGTATCCAGGTGGACCGGTGATCGGCCCTTTGCACCACTCACACGGAGCGGCATCAGGGCCGGCCCGGGACCCGGGTCAGGTTCCTGCGCCCAGCCTTTCCCTCTCCGCCGCCCACTCCTCGTGTTGCCTCTCGCGCTCTTCCTCACGTCGGGGGCAGCGTTGCTCGTCGCCGACCTACCAGGCGTCATGGTCCGCGGGGGTTGGCGAGGGCGCGACCGTCAGGGGCGTGCGGAACAGCGGACGGTCGTCATGAGTCCGACCAGGGCCGAGGACGCCGCCGAGGAATCTGGCTCAGGTACCCGGCGCTTCGCCATCGAGATCCCCGGCGGAGTCCCGAACTGATGCCAGGGTCAGGTGTCGGCCTGCGCGTCGTCGTCGTGCAGGTTTTCCGGAGTCGTCCCTGCGGTCGGCACGTCGATGCCTGGAGATCATGGTGAGTACTGTTCCTTCTGTTCCTCGCCGTCTGCCGCTGGCTCGTGTCGCCGACGAGTTCGTGCTCACCACGGTCCTGCTGTTCCTGGCCGTGACGGTCGTCCGGTGGCTACGTGATCCGGACTCCCCCCTCTACATCGCCGATCTGAACACCGCACTCGCCGTCATCGGCGTCCTCAGCGGAGCCATCCTCACCGGGCTGATCTTCACGCCGCCCGGCAGGCGCAGCGGGGGTCACATGAATCCCGCCGTGACGGTTGCCCTGTGGCTGGTGGACGCCTTCCCCGGTCGCAGCGTCGCGCCCTACATCCTCGCCCAACTCGCCGGCTCCGCAGCCGGCACGGGCCTGGCACGCCTGGTGTGGGGCCCTGCGGTCTCCCTCCCGTCGGTCGCCCACGGCGCGATCAGACCCGCGCCCACCTGGGAGCCCGCAGCCGTCTTCCTCGCCGAGGCAGGAGCCATGGCGGCCCTGATCCTCGTCGTCGGCTACTTCCTGGCCCACCCCCGCTTCACTCGCCTGCTGCCCTACGTCATCGGAATCTCCGTGGCCACGGTGATCGCCCTCCTCGGCCCCCTCAGCGGAGGCTCCATCAACCCCGCCCGTCAACTCGGCCCCGCCGCGCTCTCCGGCCAGACCAAGGACCTGTGGATCTATCTCATCGTGCCAGTCCTGGGAGCAGTCATCGGAGCCGCGATCTATCACCTGTTCATCTGGCGGTTCAACGCGTGCCGACCCCTGACCTACAAGCTGACGGGCGACGAAGCGCGCGAGGCAAACGACTGAAATCGGTATCCCGGCCATCGCCATGCGCCGGCGGTCCTCCCGTCCGACACCAGTCGCGACACCGGCACCGGCGGGGACCACAGCCGGACGGCCGGCCCGAGCACGCGGATCGCCCGGTCCGAGCGACAGCCAAGGCGGTCGTCGACTTGAGCCACGTCAACACTGTCCATATTCGAGACCTTTGATCCGATATCGCTAAGCTTGCCTCGATTCGCTTCTAGGCGGATTTCCGGAACAAGCGGAGGACGGAAACTTCCATGCGCGTCTTCGTTGCCGGTGCGACCGGTGCGGTTGGCCGACTGCTCGTTCCGCTGCTGTTGGACGCGGGGCACCAGGTCACCGGAATCTCCCGCTCGCTTGCGGGGACCGACCGCGTACTGCGTCAAGGCGCGTCAGCCGTTCAAGCAGACGTACTCGACCGGGACGTTGTCCGCCAAGTAGTGGCAACGGCCGCACCTGACGCGGTGATCGACCAGCTCACCGACCTGTCGGACGCAGATGGGGAGGCAACCAACCGGCTGCGCCGGGAGGGGACGCGCAATCTGGTGGACGCGGCCAAGGCCGCCGGCGTGCCGAGGATTGTCGCCCAGTCAATCTCCTGGGCGTACGCGCCGGGCGAGCAGCCGGCCGACGAGACCGTCCCCCTCGACCTCGGGGCTCCGCAGCCGCGAGGGGGGATGGTGGACGGTATCCAGGCGCTCGAGGAAACAGCGGCCGAGTTGGACACGGCGGTACTGCTGCGGTACGGCGTCCTGTACGGCCCCGCCACCTGGTACGCGCCTGGCGGCCCCGCAGCCGCAGCCCTGTCCGGAGATCCGGCCGCCCGTTTTCTCGGGAGCGTCGAGGCGGATCTCTCCGTGATCTCGTTCGTTCACGTTGCCGATGCGGCACGGGCCGCCGTCGAGGCCCTCGACTGGCCGACTGGGCCGGTCAACATCGTGGACGACGAACCCGCGCAAGCTCGCGAGTGGGTGCCCGTCTTGGCCAGCGCCCTCGGCGTGCCCGCACCAGAACCCACATCAGGCCAGCAAAGCTGGGCCCGAGGAGCTTTCAACGGCCTGGCCCGCTCACGTGGATGGCAACCCGCGCATCCGACGTGGCGGTCCGGCTTCGCAGCGCAACTCGCCTAGGTTCTGTCCGGTCGGACCAGGCGCACGCCTGGTGAGACAGCTGCTGGTCGGTGAAGTGTCGGTCGGCGGCCAGGCGCCTGGCCGCTCCCTCGATCGCGCCGCTGCCAATCGGCCAAGAGCGGCGGGGCTGGGTTCGCTGATTCCCTGCAACTGGTCCGGGACGCGGGAGGAACCGCAGGTGAGCCGCTGTGGCTTCTTGCCCCGAAACCCATACACGGGGGCCGGTAGCGACGGAGCCCCTCCGGTGTCGCACGAAGGGTAAGATCCCCGCAATTCCGGGGCTGGGATCCATTGGGGGCGGGAATGAAACGTGCGCTGCTGGTCGGGGTGGGAGTTGTGCTGGTGCTGGTCACCGGGTGCACGGACAGTGGATCGCCGCAGGCTTCCCGGACTTCCCGTGCGCCCTCGTCGTCACCTTCACCGTCAACGAAGGCTCCCGTGCCACCGGAGCCGGGTCCGGCCAAACCGCTCGGTAGGGCAGCGGTCGGCAAGCGGGACGGGAAGCTGGTGGACTCCTTCACCGAGTTCATCGAGGAGTCGGACCTGGACACACGCATCGAGCCCGAACTCCCGGAAGTTGCCGTGCTGCAACGCCTTACCCCCACGGGCACGGGCGACCTGGTATGGATGCCGGACGCCGATACGTACTGTCTGACGACGATCCGGTCCAGCCTGAAGAGCCATCGGTGCTACGGACTCGCGCCGAAGCGCCCGGCGCGTGGCTATGTACAGGTGGGAGACCCCACGCCGCGCGGCGTGGGGTCGACGTACTCGAAGCAGGACTGGCTGTCGGTCAGTGTTGTGGAGAATGCCCAAGGGCCCTTCACGTTTACCGGTGATCGGCCGAAGGGCACCAGCGCGGTGCGCCAGGCCACGCTGCGCTTCACCTCGGGCCGGACCGTGACATTCCTCGCCTATAGCCAGACAGATTCGAGGATTCCGCAGAACACCAAGATTTGTGGGCCCCACCACAAGGTCTGCTTCGATCCCTACGACCGTGATCTCGGGCGTGCCACTTAAGTCGTTGGTCATGCGCGTTCCGACACCGGCGGTCAGGCTGTTCGGACGCAGAAGGGGTGTCCGGCCGGGCTGGCGTAGACGCGCGAGCCTTTTGCGTCGGGGTCGGTGACGTCGTCGGTCGGGCGCAGGCGCCGGCCGCCCGCGGCCAGGACCTGTTGGTCCGCGGCAGCCAGGTCGCCGGTGGCGAGGTCGAAGTGCATCTGCTGCGCGTTCCCGTCGGGCCAATGCGGCGGCACGTGTCCGAGAGCCCTTTGGACGGCGCTGGCGGGGAGGCCATCGGCGTGCAGGAAGTGATGCGTCGGCGCCTTGGCGAGGGATCCGCCGAGCAGGTCGTGCCAGAAGGCGCTCTCGCTGTCGAGGTCCGCGCTGTCGATGATCAGTGCGGTCCGCTCAGTCGAAGACTGCTACCTCCCTGTTCGCCGTCGGGGCACCCCCATCTGTGGGCACCGGATGGGATCGTCGCCCGGGCGCTCGATCCCGCCATCGCCGAGCGCCTCTGGGCAGTCTCCACCCATCTGCTGCACGCCTAGCGGGCGATCCCGCCGCCTCCCATATACAGGTCCAGCTTCCCGGTGCGCTCGAAACTGTCGCCGTACAGCCGGGTGACGCCGCCGGTCGACAGCCCCTGGTCCGTGCCGGGCAGCAGCCATGCGGAGCTGCGAATCTTGTCGTCGCCCGGCGCGGCCACCGTCAGGTCGGCCCGGTGGTCGCCGTCCATGTCGACGAGGCGCACCGCCATACCGAATGTGGCCCGCGCGATCCTCTTGCCGCCGATGTCGCCCGCATCGATGACTCGGGCCCCCTCACCGGTCAGGCCGTTTGGACCGCCCAGCAGGAGCAGCACCTGTTCCGGGCCCGTCTTCGCGTACTCCTTGCTCCGGGGTGAGCCGGCCACCACGTCCGCGTAGCCGTCACCGTTGACGTCACCGGTGTCCAGGGAGGTGAAGGCGGCGTCCTCGTCCTGGGGCTCCTCGCCGGGTACGCCCGGGGTGTCGCGGTCGATGGTCGTCGACCGTTTCCCCTTCCCCGGCCCGGCCTTGGAGCCGTACACCACGGTCACCGAGCTATGGCTCGCCTTGCCGCGCCGGGGACTGAGCACGAGGTCCGCGACGCCGTCGCCGTCCACGTCGCCGACCGCCCCGGCCGCAGCGTCGGGGAGGTCGATGCCATCTGGCTGGGCGAGGCCGCCGCCGCGGGCGTGGAAGTAACTGACCGGCCAGCGCTCCTCGAACCGGGCTGTGCCGAGGGGCTGGTCGTGGTGGAAGGCCATCAACTCGTCGGCACCGTCACCGTCCAGGTCCCCGGCGACGAGGCCACGGTAGTTCGCGGTGTCGATATCTTTTGCGGGCTGGCACGGTGCGGACACCGGGCCGGTGCCCGCCGGGGTTCCGTCGCGTTTGAAGGGACCCTTGAGCAGGCCCTTGTCGGAACCGAGCCCGAAGACCAGATCGGCATGCCCGTCCCCGTCGAAGTCACCAGCGACGAGTTGCTCCTCCAGGATCGGGTCCAGCGCCCAGGAGACGTGGCTGCCGTCCGTCCCCGGTACCCGGACGGCACTCTTCAGCCCGTCCGGGGAGCCCCACATGATGATCACGCTCGGTTTCCAGTCGAAGACGGCGGTGGCAAGGTCGGTGTATCCGTCCCCGTCGAAGTCGCGGGCCACCACATCGGTCCCGAAGAACGCCTCGTCCCGGGCCTCCCCCGGTATCCCAGGGTCGTTCTGCGTGAGGTACTGGCAGCGTGCGAGACCGGTCCCGTTGCCCGATCCGTACGCCACCGCGATACTGCCGCCGCCGCTGCCGTTCTCCACGTCGCCCAGTGCTCCCATGGCCAGGTCGGGGTGACCGTCACCGTCGAAGTCCGCGGCGGGCGCGGTACCGGCCGGTGCCTGGGCGCCCTTCGCCGGGGTCCCGGAGGGCACGGTGCCGTGAACCGCGGTGTGGCAGGTGCGGGGTGCGGCGATGCCCTGGGGCCCGTGCTGAACCAGAACCCCTCCGACCGCGACAACGACCCCGATGACAGCAGCACCGCCCGCGATCACCCACCGGCGTCTGCCGCCACGCTTCTGCACGGCCACCTGCTCTTCATCTTCGACGTCCATGTGATCAAGCACGTCTCGGCGGTACCCAGCAGTTCCGGACGGATCACCGTAGCCCACGCACGCACGTCGTCGCGCACTGGCTAGACACGTTCAACATCGCCTACGGCCCGGTCAACACCGATGCGTTCCTCTCCACACCCACCGTGTCCATCGACGAACAAGGACCACTCCGATAACCCTGTCCTGAACGTCGGCGACGGCCCCAGGTGACGTTGCGTCACCGAGGCCGAACCCCTTTGATCGCCCTCACGGAATTTGTGCCTGATCCGAGAACCGACAGCAGACGTTCACCACTTCGGGAGTCACCGGGGTCAGCCGGCCGTTCGATTTCTGCCGAGGCACGCCGGCGACTGGCCCGTTGACATCTCCCCCAGCTGAAGCAGGGCCCGGCGGCGGCGCTGAGCCGAGGAGAGGCTCCAGGTGGCTGCTCGGCGATGTCACGAAGCGCAAGCAGTTCGATTCCGGGACTCACTCAAGTGACTCCCGAGATGTACGGCCGGGCCGGCTTCAGTCTCTTGCGGAAACGAGTCCTGCGGGCCTCCTGACGGGCCCGTCACAAGCTCTGCTGGAGTCGCTCCGCAGCCTGATCAGGAATGTCCTCGTAGCCAGGCCGTGCCAGCAGGACCGAGCTGAAGTGGTAGCCCTGTTCTTCCTCAGGCTCATCGTCGGCTGCGAACGGACGCCAGAAGCTCAACAACAAGTCAGGGGCGATGAATGAAGCATCGTCGTCAGGATCTTCCTCGATCGAGGTGAACTCACCCATGCGCTGGACAACCTCGCGGGCCGGAAGCGCGAACACGTCCACACCGTGAAGCAACACTCGGTCCGTCTGGGACGACGGCCTTCCCAGCTCGATGGCTTCAAGCATGTCGCGCATGCAGTGGATGCTGATCATCAGCCCGCTGGGACGGAAGACGTGCTGCCCCGGCCGATCAGACTCCGAGATCGCAGAGAGATCGCGGAGCAAGTCCAGCGCCGTGTTCGCCGCGTGCCGAGTCATACCGATCCGCAACGGGCCGACGCCGGTCGGCGGGGCGAGGTGGAAGTCCATGTGGGCATGATCCCAAACAGATCTGTCAGCAAGTCACGAAGTCCCGGCAGGATACAGAGCGTGAGAGGTCCACAGGAGTTGGACCAGAACCGGTTCTCGCGAACAAAGCCAGTGCAGCCCTCTTGGTGATTCAGCTTGTCACTGCGTCCTCGAGTTTTAAGAAACCGGCAGGCGCAGGGTCAGAGCTCCCCAGATGCCGGACAGGACTTCCACCGGCGCCTGGACCTGCGCGGAGCGGTAGCGCTCGGCGAGATCCCCGACCAGTACTTCCACCTGATACAGGGCTGCGCGCCGGGCCTCCGCATACGGTCCGAACGCCAGTTGGGGGCGGCGCCGCGCGGCACCGCACGACACCGTCGCCATGGTCGGCGCACGCCAGGCCCTGCTCCACGAGCACGCCCAGGGCCTTCGTCACCGCCTGCGCTACGCAGTCCCCGATGGCCAACGCGTCGGGCCACTGTCAGGACGGTCGACGAGCAGCCCGTACACGTGCTCCGCTTCGGCCCTCAGATCGAGCAGTGTCGGCAACGACCCGTCCTCGATGTCCGTCACCGAGACCACCCCTCGATCTTGCGCTGCGTTGACGGCGCCAGATTTAACGCCGCCCTCCCCAGTCGGCCACGAGCGGGCCAGGGCCGCCCCTGCACTGAGTGCCCCAACATCCTCTGGCTCGTGGCCGAGGACCACTATCCGTTCGTCGGCGCGTACGGGGATCCCGTCGCCCTCCTCCCCAACCCAGGCTGACCAGGAGCTTCCCCGTTCCTGCGAGCATCAGCATCACAGCCCGGGCAGTGGAACCCGGCGCCCACCCGACGCGACACTCGGGCCCTTGGCCTGCCTGCGACCCCGCCCAGAAGGCAAAACGGTCCACCGACTCCGTCGGCGGACCGTCGAGAAAGATCGAGGCTATCCATCTGCTGTCCACGATCACGGGGAAACTTCACCGCACAATTCTCCCCTTTCCACACGCTCCACGCCGCGCAGTTCCTCCTGGCCGCCATCGTGTACGACGACTGCCCGGAGCAGCTGCGAAACGGGTGCGGGGTCCCGGACATCGACCGGCTGGTCCCCGAGGACGCGGACGCCTGTCCTGATGACGGCCGATGGGCAGCGCAGCCTGTTCGGAGGCCGGCTCGATGAGGAACTGCGCAACGTCGAGGACCATGTGGCCGCCACCGGCCGCGCCCGGGCCACCATCCAGCTGGTGCTGGGGCAGGTGCCACACGGTCGCGAGGGCCGGGCGCGGATGCTTCACCTCGTCTACGGGCTCCGTGACGACCCGCGTGCGATCGCCGGCGTTCTCGCCTCACCACTGCGGCGCTGCGCAAGGTGGCCCTGCAGCGGCCGGCGGACGCGTGGGTCGGGCAGTGACAGTGGGCATAGGGTCCGGACGCCACGCCGCGGGAGGTCATGCCCGACAAGGAGCGACCGACCGCGTCACACTGACAGCAGGTGTGCCGACGAGGCGAGGTGGTCGCGGATGAAGTTCGGAGTATCGACATTTGTCACCGATGAGGGCATTGGCCCCGCGGCGTTGGGACCCGCCCTGGAGGAGCGTGGGTTCGACGCCCTGCTGCTGGCCGAGCACTCGCATATTCCGGTCAAGCGGGAGTCCCCGTACCCGGGGGGCGGTGAGCTGCCGCGGATCTACTACCGGACGCTCGACCCGTTCGTGGCGCTCGCCGCGGCCGCCTCGGTGACCCGTGACCTGCTCCTGGGCACCGGCATCGCTCTGGTGATCCAGCGCGATCCGATCCACACCGCGAAGGAGGTCGCCTCCCTCGATCTGATCTCCGGCGGCCGGGCCGTGTTCGGGGTCGGCGCGGGCTGGAACCGCGAGGAGATGCGCAACCACGGGACGGATCCGGCCGTCCGCGGGCGGCTCATGGACGAACGCATCCGCGCGATGGTCGAGCTGTGGACCAAGGAGGAGGCCGAGTTCCATGGCGACTTCGTCGACTTCGATCCCGTCTACGCCTGGCCCAAGCCGGTCCAGAAGCCCCATCCGCCCATCTGGGTCGGGGGCGACAGCGAGCGCGCTTTCGAACGCGTCGCCGCGTACGGTGCGGCGTGGATGCCGAGCGCTCTGCCGCTCGAGAAGCTGGGTGAACGCATCGCGCGTATGCGGCGGACGGCCGGTGACCGCCCGTCCGTCGTGGTGTACGCGGGCCGACACGACCGCAAGGCGCTCGACACCTACGCCGAACTCGGCGTCGAACGCGTCCTGCTGTATCTGCCGACCCTGCCGGAGAACGAGACGCTGCGCACCCTGGACGAACTGGCCGAGGCCACGTCCGGCCACCGGTGACAGCTCGCGGCTGCCGCTGAATAGGAGCTGACCGTGCCGGACATGGCCGGGGACGAGGCGCGCCGCCGGTTCATGACCGCGCGGGTGGCGCGCCTGGCGACGGTGGATGCGGGCCTGCGCCCGCATCTGGTGCCGGTCGTCTTCGCGGCCCACGGCGAGGAGGTCGTCACCGCCGTCGACTGGAAGCCGAAGAGGTCGCAGCAGCTCAAACGGTTAGACAACATCGCGGCCCACCCAGCTGTCTGCCTGCTCGTCGACGCGTACGACGAGGACTGGGAGCGGCTGTGGTGGGTCCGCGCGGACGGTGACGCCCGCGTGCTGCCGCCCGGCACCCAGGGCGAGTACCCGGCGGCCGTCGCCCTGTTGCGGGAGAAGTACGCGCCGTACCGGCAGCGACCGCCGACCGGTCCGGCGCTCGTGATCGCCGTCCGCCGGTGGCACGGCTGGCGTGCCGCGTCGGGGGGGTGACCGTAGGGCAGGAGACACGCCGCCCCCGGCATCACCAGTACCGGCACCATCACGGCTCGTCGTCGCCGCTATTCGGCTACCCGACACCGCCGTTGCCCCGGAGGAGCTGGGTGTCCATCCGCCCGCCGCCCCGACACCGCTCGTCTCCCCCGGCGCGCGGCGAACGCCGCAGCTCAGCCAGGCCCGACTGCGGGTCACCCCCGCAAGAACTCCTGCAGATCGCGCAGACCCTGGGCGCAGACGGCGTCCATCACGCCCAGGTCGAGACAGGCCGGGTCGCCCGGGTACGACGCAGCGGACGCCCACCCCAGCCCGCCGACTTCGGCGACTTCCCCGCCCTGATCTCCCGCACCGTCAGCGACCTCACCAACGACGAACGCAATGTGCTGCGTTCGGTGTCCCTGCTGGACGCGTTCTCCGTACCCCTGGCCACCCAGGTCGCGGACCGGCGTTCGTCATCGAGGACCCGACCGGGCTGTGACCCTTCCACCTCCACCAAGTCGTACGCTCCGCGATCCGCCATGCCGACGACCACACCGACGACCGGTGGTCCGAACAGGACTGGAAGCGCGCCGCCCAGCGGGCGCTCTCAGCGCTGGGACGCGAGTGGGAATGCGGCCCGCGTCGCGGCGGCGTGCGGCCTGACCCGGCCCCAAACCTCAGTCCTGTCAGAAGCACCGGGTGACCTCGTCGCCCGGGGCTTCGTCGTGTTCCGGGTGGATCAGTCCGGCGTTGGTGGCAGCGACAACTGACGGGCCGCGGCTTTGGCGCACACGACGAGGACGGCCCCGGTGACGCCCCCGTACGTTGTGCCGACCAGTCGCGAACGACGGAGAGTGGAGCCCAGGATGACCGAACTGATCCCGTCGGAAATCACGCGGTCGGCGCCCGGGGCGGGCAGACGCACGCTCGGCGTGCTGCCCCTGGTCGGAATCTTCTTCTTCACTGTGTCCGGAGGCCCCTTCGGGCTCGAAGCCTCACTGTCCAGCGCCGGTCCGGGCATGACCCTGCTGATGATCGTCCTGGTGCCGGTGGTCTTCGGCGTGCCGAACGCGCTGGTGGCAGCGGAGTTGAGTGCCGCGATACCGGTCAACGGCGGCTACTACTACTGGACGAAGATCGCGCTCGGCAGAGGTGCGGCCTTCGTGTTCGGTGCCTGGAATTCGATCGGGTCGGTGCTGAACCTCGCCCTCTACCCGATCTTGCTGGTCGACTACCTGGCCACCTGGGTCCCGGACATCGCCCGCGGGAAGGGGCTGGTGATCGTGGACCTGTTCCACGGCGGCTTCGTCGTCGACCTGCACTGGATCGTCACCGTCGCTCTCATCCTTCCGATGGCGTACCTGAACTACCGCGGCTCCAAGGCCGTGAGCGAATACTCGGTCGGGATGATGCTGCTGATCCTCGCACCGTTCGCGGTGCTGACGGTCCTCGGCATCTGGCATGCAGTCAGCAACGGGATCAACGTGCTCTCGCCCTTCACGGTGCCGGGGCAGAGCGTCCACTCGTCGGTGGCCGGCGCGCTCAGCGTGATCGTGTGGCTGTACCTCGGCTTCGACGGCCCGAGCACCGTGCTGGGCGAGGTCGCCGACGCGCACCGCACCTACACCCGAGCCCTGGCCATCTCGGTTCCGCTGATCATCACCGCCTACCTACTGCCCACCATCGCCGCCATCGGCAGCGGGCTGCACCGGGGCTCGCCCGCCGACTGGGCCCAGGGCGACTTCATCGTGGTCGGCGACGCCCTGGGCGGAATCTGGCTGAAGGTCCTGATCTCCCTGGGATCGGCGCTCTCCCTGGTGGGACTGTTCATGGCGATCCTGCTGACGAGCACCCGGGTCCCGCGGGCGCTCGCCGCGGACGCGTACCTGCCGCGCTGGATGGCCCGGGACAGCAAACGCTTCAACACACCGGTGGGTGCCCTGCTGGCGAGCACCACCGTCGTCGTCGTACTCGCCGCCGTCGACTTCAGCTCGATCCTGCGGGCCACGGTGCTGCTCACCCTGGCCTCGATCCTGCTGGAATTCGTGGCCTTCCTGGTCCTCCGCTGGAGATATCCGCAGATGCTCCGGCCGGTTCGGGTCCCCGGCGGCTGGCCCGGCGCGGTACTGGTCGTCGTGCTGCCCACAGCAATGATCGTGTACCTGGCGTGGAGTACGGCGGTCGACGAGGCCGCGACGTTCGGCACGAGTCTCGCGGTGGCGCTGCTGGCCGTGCTGCTATACCCGCTGTGCCGACGGTTCGTCAAAGGCGACCGGCCGGACGCGGAGATCGACTCCTCCCAGGTCGAGCTGGGTCCGGACCGGTTCGCGGGATTCGGTTCGCGGAAGGCGGGCGTCTGATGGATGTGCAACGGGTGCTCTCTGGGCTTGCGGAGCGGTTGCGGACCTGGTGGCCGGTGCCGGGAATCGCGATCAGCGTCGTCGATGGGACCGGCGAGTCCGCGTTCGTCACCTCAGGATTCGCGAACGCGGAATCCAGGGCGCCGGTCTCACGGCGCACGCGGTTCGAGATCGGTTCCATCAGCAAGACCTTCACCGCCTTCCTGCTCGGCATACTGGCGGACGAGGGAAAGGTGGACCTCGACGCGGCGGTCGCCGACCACCTGCCCTGGTTCGCCCCGAACGGCGGCACCCGCGCGATCACCGTCCGGCATCTCCTGCAGCACACCTCCGGCCTGGTGGCCGGGGCCGACGCGCTGCCTGATGCCGCCGCACGCGGCTACGCGCTGCGCGATGCGAGGACCTGGGCCGAACCAGGTGAGCTGTTCCACTACTCCAACGAGGGCTACAACCTGCTGGGGTTGATCGTCGAGCAGGTGACGGGGGAATCGCTGGCGGACGCCATGGCCGGACGGCTGCTGCGGCCCCTGGGCATGCGCGACTCGGCGGCACGGATCACTCACGAGGACATCGCCGAACTCGCCACCGGGTACCGGTTCCTGCGCGACGACCGCCCGCCGCTGCCCTCGGCCGCGCTCGCGCCGGCCGGCTTCTTCGAGTATGCGGCGGCCGATGGGAACGTGCTGGCAACCGCTTCCGACCTGGGCTTGTTCGCCCGCATGCTGCTAGGCCGGGGCACCCTGGACGGCACCAGGATCATCGGGCCAGAGCATCTCCGACAGATCGTCACGGTGCCTGCCGACGCGGTCAGTTCCGGCTACGCGCTCGGCGTGGACGTGGAAGTGATCGACGGCCGCACCTGGCTGACGCACGCCGGCGGGATGGTCGGATACCGCTCGTACCTCGCCGTCGACACCGACGGCGGGCACGGTGTCGCCGTGCTGACCAACGCACCCGGCGAGTGCCAGATCATCGACCGCTTCGCCCGCCATGTGCTCGCCGTCGTCCAGGGAGCCCCGGCGGACCCGACGCTGTTCGACCCGGAGCGGATCCCCGACGCCCAGCGCTACGTCGGGATACACGGAACGACGCCGCGTCAGATCTGCGTCGAGGCCACGGGGGACGACCGTCTCACGCTCACCTCGGACGAGGTGACCGGCAGGCTGTACGACGCGGGGGACGGGCGGCTGGTGTGCGATCACCCAGGATGGTCCGCCTACCACCACTCCCTGGACGGACGCTGGCTCTACGGACCCGAGTCACTGGGCCCCAGCCCCTCCGCGCCGACCACTCCCCCGCATGCACTCGCAGGTCACTACCGGAGCTACACCCCCTGGTATCCCAGCTTCAGCATCGTGCAGCGGGCGGGACGACTGCACATGATCGCCGCGACCGGCGTGGAAGCACCCTGCGACGAACCGGAACTTGTCCCGCTCGACGACGGGACGTTCCGCATCGGAGCCGACCCCCGGCTGCCGGAGCGCCTGACGTCCGGCCCCGCCCCGGACGGCGCGGTGCTCTGGGTCGACCTGGACGGGTGCCGCTACACGCGCTCGTTCCGGGGACAGCCGGAGCCTTGGGAAGCGCCCGTCCGCAGCCCGCGCACCCGGAGCTAGAGGTGCGCGAGCAGCATGGCGTCGGCATCGGCGAAGTCCAGCCCGGAGACCTCGCGGATACGGCGCAGCCGGTAGCGCATGGTGTTGGGGTGGATGTGCAGGGCCTCCGCCGCGGGGCGCAGCCAGTCCATGCCAGCCACGGCCAGATCCAGGTCGCGATCCCAATGCCGAACCCGGCGGCGAGCTGGGCGTAGGTGTCGCCACAGCGCAGGTAAGACCTAGGCCGTCTCTTTCGGATCATGCCTAGACAGCGTCGCCGTCCGCCCGCACCCAGGCCAGCTGCAGGTCGCTCAGCGGGGGTACGAACCCCTCTGGGAACATCAGCATGAGCGGCTGCGGCCACATGTTCTCCGGCCCGTGCTCTGGGCAGTGCAGAGCGATGAGATGTGCCCCTTCCCCGCAGGACTCGTGCCAGTAGTGCCGATCATGCTCCTGGCAGAAGTACCCGTAGCTTGAGCAGTCGTCCTCATCTCTCGGCTCATAGAACCTGGGATCACGGACGATCTGGGTCACCGGCTCCTGCCGATTGAACCTCGGGATGGGCCGGGGATCACGCCACAGCAATCGGGGAGGAAGCACGCGCCCATGCTGCACCGAGGCCCACTCCTGCGGATCACTGGGTCGTTGGTCCGGTCATGTCGTTGACTGATGTGCAGTGGTCGCGGATTGAGCCGCTGCTTCCGGACCGGACTCCGCGACGCGGCGGGCGGTGGCGTGATCACCGGCAGATGATCGAGGCGATCGAGTGGAAGTACCGCACGGGCTCACCCTGGAAGGGCATGCCCTCCGAGTTCGGTTCGTGGAAGGGCGTCTATAACCGCTTGCGGAAATGGGCGCTCGATGGCACGTGGAAGCGGGTGTTCACCGTTCTGCTCGCCCAAGCGGACGCCGAGAGGGATCTCGGCTGGGTCGTCGCGGTCGACTCAACTATCGTCCGTGCCCACCAGCACGCCGCCGGGGCCCGCAAAAGGGGGCGCTGGCTGGCGAGCCAGAGGACCATGCCCTCGGCCGGTCCCGTGGCGGGCTAACCACCAAGGTCCACTTGGCGGCGGACGACCACTGCCGGTCTCTCGCTTTCGTTTTGACCCCGGGACAGGCCGGTGACGCGCCCGCATTTGAGCAGGTCATGGCCACAATCCGGGTGCCTCGCCCACTCGGGCGGCCTCGAGTGAGACCGGCCATGGTCCTGGCGGACAAGGCCTATTCCTCGCGCGCGATCCGTGACCACCTCCGCAGACGTGGCATCCGGGCGGTCATTCCCCAGCCCTCCGACCAGATCGCCAACCGAAAGCGCCGCGGCCGCCACGGCGGAAGGCCACCCGGATTCGACAAGGCTGCCTACAGACAGCGGAACACCGTGGAACGGTGTTTCAACAAGCTCAAGCAGTGGCGCGGCCTTGCGACCCGGTATGACAAGACCGCGACCATGTACCAGGCCGGACTCCACCTCGCGGGCATCCTCATCTGGGCCGCTCGGTGATCCGAAAGAGACGGCCTAGCGCTGGGTGGCTCAAGTGCCCGTTTCGAAGGTCGAGTTGTACGCGGCGATACGCCATGACGCTCGGGTCGAAGGGATGTCCTGCAGGGCTTTGTCGGCCAAGTATGGGGTGGGCCGCTTGTGGCTCTGCCCGTGATCCGTCGGATGGAACTCAGGGGTGCATGACGATCTTTCCCACGTGCTCCCTGCGGGAGAGCTCTTCCTGCGCCTGAGCGGCCTGGTCCAGTGGGAAGGTCGCTGCGATGACGGGCTGGACCTCTGCCCGACGAGCCAGGTCCATGAGGAGGCCGAAGTGTGCGGGCGTGTGCATGGAGGACCCGACGACCTGGGCGTTGTGCAGGTAGAGGCGGCGCACGTCGAAGGTCACGTCGTAGCCGCCGAGTGCGCCGGCGATGACCCACCGGCCCCCTTCGCGCAGCAGCGGCAGCCCTTCACTCACCAGCTCGCCGGCCACGACGTCGAGTGCGACGTCGATGCCCTCCGGGGCGGCAGTGCGGATCTGCTCGGCGACATCTCCTGCGCGGTCGATGACTTCGTGCGCGCCTGCTTCGCGCACGGCGTCGATCTTGGGTCCGCTACTGATGGCGAGCACCCTTGCGCCGCGCGCACGGGCGATCTGCACCAGCGCGAGGCCGACGCCGCCGGACGCTCCCGAGACCAGGGCGGTTTCTCCCTTCTGCAGCCGGCCTCGCTCGATCATGCCCAGCGCCGTGCCGTAGGCGGTCGGCAACGTCGCGAGCTGGTCGTCCGTGAGCGGGGATTCCGTCACGTCATGTACACGCTCCACCGGTGCCGTCACGTACTCGGCGTATCCGCCGTCGCGTTCGCTCCCCATCAGGCCCACCGGGTGGGCGTCCGGCCCTTCGGTGTCGTAGATCGCGGGGTCGACAACCACTCGGCGTCCGACAAGGCTCCCCTCCCCTCCGGTCCCGACGGCCACGACACGGCCAGCCACGTCGGCGCCCTGGATGCGCGGGAAGTCGATCGGGCCGCGCCAGCCCGACAGCGCCTTCGGGTCTCCCGGACGGCCGTAGGCGCCCTCCCGAGTCCACAGGTCGGTGTTGTTCAGGGCTACCGCGCCGACCTGGACCAGTACCTCTCCCGCCCGCGGGGCAGGGACGGCGACCTCTGTCAGCTCAAGAACCTCCGGCCCTCCGTGCCCTGTGATTCGCACCGCTCGCATGAACTGGGACGCACTCATCGCTTGAACCTCCTCGCAGGTATACTGATCTGTGAACATCTCACACCGTACACCGATCAGTGAAGGGGCCCGCAGTGCAGGAAGCTCGGCCATTGACGCCGGCCGGCCGCCGCATCGTGGCGGCCGCAGAGGAGCTGTTCTACAACCGCGGAATCACAGCGGTCGGCGTGGATCTGATCGCTGAGCACTCAGGGGTGACCAAGCGGACCCTGTACAACCAGTTCGGTTCGAAAGACCACCTCGTGGCGGCTTACCTCACGGAACGCGACCAGCGCTGGCGGTCACTCGTCCGTGCCGCCGTCGACGTCGGCGACACTCCCGCGGAGGCCGTCACCGCACCATTCGAAGCACTGCGGACCTGGAGCGAAACCAACACCCGCGGATGCGCCTTCATCAACGCGCTCGCCGAACTCCCGGACCCCTCGCATCCCGCACACCGCATCGCCGCGAACCAGAAGCTCTGGCTGCTGAACCTGTTCAAGGAACTCGCCGTCACAGCGGGCTGCTCGCACCCGGCCACCCTCGCCACCCAACTCCTCGTGCTGCACGAGGGCGCTGTCGCCACGCAGCCCCTCTCGCTCGACACCCTTCCGGAGAGCACTGACCTGGCACGAGCCCTGGTTCAAGCCGGCACATCGCCCCGCCACTAGAGGGGTTTCGACAAGGTGCTGCCGTTCGGCCAGGCTGGGCGGCACCCGGTGCCTGCGATCGCAAGACGGAGGATCGCAACGTCTGCGGAGCAGGCGGTGGGTTCAGCCTGCCAGCTGCTGCAGCCATTCGCGCAGCAGCGCCGTCTCCGTGTCTCGCAGAGGTACCCCGGCGCCCGCAGCCGGGGGCTCGGTGGTGAGCGCGGTTTCCAGTGCGGCATCGAGGGGCCCGCTACACCAAGGGGCACGTGCCCACATGGATCTGAGATCCACCCCGGGACAGGTGCCGCTCAGGTCGGCTCCGGTGAGGGTGTGACCGAGATACGCGCCAAAGGGGCCAACGAGATGATCTTGAATCCTGGATGCGCTCGGACTCACCTGCGACGGCGGGCGGCGGGGTCGCGTTCGGTGACGTGCCGGGCGACCGCGTCGACGCCGGCGCGGGCGTTCCGCTCCAGGGAGCGGACGGAGGCGTGGCGGGAGCGGGCCATCAGCATCGGGGTGGATGTGCCGCCTTCGGCGTCATGTGTCAGAGCACTGTGGCGGAGCCTGTGCAGTGTCCAGCCGTCCAGGTCCTCGATGTCCTCGGGTGAGGCGAGCGGATTGGCCAGCGGCCGGGTGTTCGCTTCGAAGATCTCCTCGGCCCGGCGGTAGGAGAGCCGGGCCCGGCCGGTCTCCGGGCACACGTCGAGCGTCGGCGTTCCGGCCGGCGCCTTGCGGTCGGTGCCCGTTGGCCGCTCGGGGGCGATGAGCGAGGAGGCTACCGGCGGGGAAGGGCGTCAGCCTTCGCGGATGGGGAGCATGGCCAGGGCCTGGGAGCGCTGTGCGACGAGGTCGTCATAGGTGCCGTCGCGCTCGGGGTCGATTCGGGGCAGTCAGAGCAGTCGGGCTCGGCGGAGCCCCCTTCTGTCTCGCGTAGTGGGCCAGGGCCAGGGATTCCACCCACCCGGCCGTGCCGGCGTGCAGCGGTGTCATGTCTGCTGGTAGGCGTGGATCCCGAACTCGTCGGGGCGCGTCACTCGTCGTCCGACGGCGAGTGACGCGCGTGCGGATGGCGCAGGCGCACCCAGATGTCGCGCGCCTGCCGTCCGGCGGCGGTGCGGCTGCGAGCCACGAGTCTGTGCGCCTGTTCCGGCGTCTCCACCATGGGGCCAGATCCGCGCAGCGGTCGCCCCGCGGTCTCGTGCAAGAAGAACGTCGAGATGAGGCCGATCAATCCGGCGACCATCAGGTAGTACGCGGGGACCATGTTGTTGCCCGTCGCCTCAACGAGGCCTGAGGCGAACAGGGGTGTGGTGCCGCCGAAGAGCGACACGGACAGGTTGTACGCGATCGACAGGGCGCCGTAGCGGATCCGGGTGGGAAAGAGGGCCGGCAGTGTGGCGGCTGCGGTGCCCGCGAACATGACGAGCAGTATGCCGAGGATCATGCACCCAAACGCCGGAAGCAGGATGCCGCCCTCCCTGATCAGTAGGAACGCGGGATAGGACAGCGCGATGAGCGCGATGCTCCCAGCCATGAACATGGGTCTGCGTCCCCACCGGTCGGACGTCCTGCCGACGGTGGTGATCAGCAGGACGACCAGGAGCATCGTGCCGAGGACCAGCAACTGCGCCGTCGTGTCGCTCTCGCCGAGCGTCACGGTCATATAGGTCGGCAGGTACGACGTCACCATGTAGTTGGTGACGTTGTAGAGCAGGACGAGGCCCATACAGATGAGTACCGCCTCCCAGTGGCGCGCGAAGATCTCCTTCACGCGGCCCTTGCCCGACTGCCGGGCCTGCTCCACGGGGTCTTCGTCCGCCCCCTTCCCCGACGCCTGCGAGTGCGCGTACGCGGCCTCCTGCTTGAACGCGGGCGTCTCCTCCAGCTTCATGCGCATGTACAGGCCGATGAGACCGAGCGGACCCGCCACGAAGAAGGGGATACGCCAGCCCCAGTCCGCGAGGCCGTCGCTGCCGAGCGCCAGCGTGAGCACCGTCACCAGACCGGAGCCGAGCGAGTAGCCGACGAAGGTGCCGAAGTCGAGCCAGCTGCCGAGGAAGCCCCGGCGCTTGTCGGGCGCGTACTCGGCGATGTAAGTCGTGGCGCCCGCGTACTCGCCGCCGGTCGAAAAGCCCTGGACGAGACGGCACACCAGCAAAAGGACCGGGGCGAGGAAGCCGGCCGCCGAGTAGGTCGGCAGGAAGCCCACAGCGAAGGTGCTGGCCGCCATCATGATCATCGTGGCCGCGAGCACCTTCTGCCGGCCCACGCGGTCGCCGAGGGGCCCGAAGACGAGCCCGCCCAGGGGACGCACGACGAAGGCCGCGGCGAAGGTGGCGAAGGTGGAGACGACCTGCGCGCCGGGGGAGCTCGACGGGAAGAAGACCTTGCCCAGGGTGCCCGCCAGGTAGGCGTAGACGCCGAAGTCGAACCACTCCATGGTGTTGCCCAGAGCGGCCGCGGTGACGGCCTTGCGCACCTGCGGACGGTCGGCGACGGTCACGTCCTCGGCCGTCAGGGCCTTCTTACGGCGGCGCAGCAGCGTACGCAGCATGCGGTCGGTGGCCGGATGCGACGCGCGCGGAGCGATCCGCCCCGGCGGATCGGATTTCCGGCGCCGGAAGAGACCTGGCATGGGCGGAGCCTCTCTGCGGACGGCTGCGGGAGCCACGGGCTGCGGCACCGATGCGGACGGCTCTCATTCTTCGCAGTGGGCGGCCGGACCGCCTCCAGAGACGGGCTGTATGCGTGGCCCGGGTCACGCCGACGCGAGGGGGTCCCTCCTCGACGATCAGCGCACCGTCCGCGTGCCGTCCCGGCACGGCCGGCACCGCGGCATGTCTGCGCCATGGCCGGCCTCGGCCCCGAGCACACGCCCCGCCTCGCGATCAAGGTGCGTACTTCTCACCGGCCCGGGACTGGAGGCCGGGTTCACCACGTTCGTAGCCGGCAGCCACACCCTCACCAGGCCCGTCACTGTTCCCCAGGAAGACATCGATCCGCCCGGAGCTCCCACCGGCGGACACCGGCCCGAACGACGTGGCCCCCCTTCGAGAACCGCACCTGGCCGCCCGTAGCCTCAACCCGCTCCGGCCACGAGCGACTGGTCGTGATGATGCAGTTCGGCTTCCGGCAGCCCCTCGGCGTCCGCGACCGCCACCCCGACGGCTCTGTTGCCCTCGTGGGCCCGCTGCGCCTGCTCCAGGGCCCGTGTTCCCAGGACGCGGCCCACGCCCGGCCCCAAGAATGGGCCGGCCTGCTCACCCCTGGCAGACCTCGACAAGCTCAAGCCGGACAAGCAGCTTCGTCCGGCTGGTGAGCACCACGGCTGACCCCCTTCACGCACCGGCCGATCACGCCAAAGCGCAGTCACAGCCTCCGGTGGACAGCAGGACGCTCAGGATCAGGAGCCAGATCCGAGCCGTCGACACCACCGACCGGTCAGCCGCCGCAGAGATCGACAAGGGCCGACACCATGACCCGGCAGCCGTCCGCATGCTCCTGGGCCGGCCCGCCCAGGCGGCCGGCGATGGAGGGATGAGCGAGCACGACCAGGCCCGGGTTCTCGACAGCGGTTGTTCAGCCTTTCGGAGGCGCCCAAACCACCCTGTGTTCGATGTTCACGAGAAGCGGTTCTGGCTCAACTTCCGTGAAAACCATGCCGACCGGGCTCGTGCCAGCCTCTGGACGAGCCGCTGACCTGCCGGTTCGCCGGGGCCGCCAGCCTCGGACACCGAGGATCGGTTCGACTTCACGGAAGTTGTGCCAGAACCATCTCGGGTTCTGGCACAACTTCCGTGGCGACGGTCCGTCGATCGCCACGACGGTCCGGCGGGCCGGTGAAACCGGGAGGTCAGCAGGTTGACTTGAGGTGGGCGCGAGTGAGGACCGCAACAGTCACGGAAGTGATGCCAGAGCCCGATCTCGTGGACAAAGCCATGGCCTCCACCCCTCAATAAAGCCAGGCTGTCGACAGACGCCGTGCCAGTACATGGCACAAGCGTGGCGGTGAGCGGCAGGAAAACGGTGGGTGCGGCGTCAGGCAGACGGTATGCCGGTCAGGTCTCGATCACGGCATCGCAGTCGGGGCAGACCATGGATGCGTATTCCATGGGATACCAGGACGCTCCAGGGTGCTCGGAGGGGTTCCAGCGGGTCGTCTCCATGGCGAAGGTGTCCCTGCCGCAGAGGGTCCTCGGCCCCGTCGGGGTGGGCGCCCCTGGGGCTGCGGGCGCCGCGTGCACCGTGCGGACGGGTCGTTCCTCACCGCTCGGTGTTCCCGGGGAGGAGCCCGTGGCCACCGGCTTGTCGAGCTCGTACACGACGACGATCTCGCTCATGTCTCTAGCGTAGGCGGTCGCGCATTCGAACCGCCCACAGCCTGCGGCCGGGCGTCGGCGATCGGCTGGCGAGGCTCTTCACGTGGCCCACCCCTCGACGGCTATCCCGGCCCGTCGACCGGCATGCGGTGTAGGGCCTCATTCCCCATGTGGACGGCGTAAGGGTCGCCCAGCCGCACAAGAGCGTGCCGCCATTTCCCTTCCCGTCACCGTCACCGTCACCGTCACCGTCACCGTCACCGTCACCGTCACCGTCACCGAGTGGGTTTGCCCTTGACGGTGCGCTCCCCCAGTGATCTCGAAGGACTGCGGGGTTCCCGTGACCCTGGTGGAACGGAAGGTGATCGTGGAGTGCTCTGCGGTGTGCAGCAGTGCCTTGTCCGCGAGGGTCCGTTTGATCTCGGCCCGGTCGGCGGCACGCGCGCACCAGGGTGGCTGAGTGGCTGGCGGGACGGCTGGGCGGTGCTGCCGGGAGTGTGGTGATCTTTTGCCGTTGTGGTTAGCGGCGGAGGCGTTGTTCTTGATCGGAGACAGCAGTGACCGGCCGGGAGCCTCTCGCGTGCCCGGAGAGCCACGGAGGTCGGCCCTCGGCCGGTGGTCTGTGCTCGGAACTGAGGAACCCAGGCATGAGCGCTACGTGGTGCCAGGGCTGCGCACGTCCGCCTGACCCTGGGCATGGTGCGCGCCAACCGCCCCTGGGCGGTGTTCCCCGGGACCCTGCACGCGAGCCGCCCCCGGCATCCGGATCCGGATGCCCGAGCCTGTCCCGCGCCCTGGCGAACGTCTTCGCCACCGCAGCCGTCGGGTTCATCAACGGCACGACCTGGCAGGTCGTCACCGCTGAGTCCTTGGACGTCCGCAACCTGCCGAGTTCTTACCGTTTCGCGAGCGATAGCGGAGACCGTGCGTTGCCGGAGTGGCGCGAAGCGATGGCGGGGAACCTGTACTGGGCCCGTTGCTGCGTGGCGGGCGCACCGTGCCGGAGGACTCGAGTGCACTGGAGGTGTGTGATGAGTGCTGACCGCTCCCACGAGAGCCGTGATGGTCACGTACTGGTCCTCGATGCTGGCTCTTCGAGCCTTCACATCGCTCTGTTCGCGGCGGACGGTGAACGGGTGGCGGATCGAGACGCCTCGGAGCCCCCGGGGCCTGCTGCGGCGGCGGAACTGCGGAACTTCCTCAGCGAGGTGCCCGCTCCTGCGGCGGTTGGTCACCGCCTCGTCCACAGCGGTCCGCACCTGACTGGACATACGCTGATCGACGCACGCGTACGGGCTCTGCTGGCGGACGTCGCCGATCTCGCGCCGCTGCACGTGACCCCTGCCCTGCCTGTGGTCGATGCCGCACGAGAACTCCTGCCCGACGTTCCTCATGTCGCCTGCTTCGACACTGTCTTTCACAAGGATCTGCCGGCACAGGCGCGCACGTACGCCGTGCCGGAGCGATGGCGAGCCGAATACGGGCTGCGCCGGTACGGCTTCCACGGGCTTTCCTACTCGTGGGCACTGCAGAGGACGGCGCAGGCCCTGGGCCGACCCGTCGACAACCTCCAGGTCGTGCTCGTCCACCTGGGCGGCGGCTGCTCGGCCTGCGCCGTCCGAAACGGACGCAGCGTGGACACCACCATGGGCCTCACTCCGCTGGAAGGCCTGGTGATGAGCCGGCGCAGCGGCAGCATCGACCCCGGCGCGCTGCTGTGGCTGCAGCGGCGGCACGGTCTGAGCACGGACGAATTGGATGACACACTCCACCGGCATTCCGGTCTGCTCGGCCTCTCCGGTACCTCGGGAGACACCCGGGACCTGGTGCGCGCCCGCGCGGAGGGTGATGCCGCGGCCGCGTTGGCGCTGGCGACGTTCACACTCAGCTGCCGCAGGGGCATCGCCTCGATGGCCGCCTCGCTGGACCGGCTGGACGCACTGGTCTTCACCGGGGAGATCGGCGAAGACCAACCCGAGGTGCGCGAGGAGATCTGCTCGGCCCTGACTGTTCTCGGTGTACGAGGCGGGCTGCTCGTCCCCGAACTGGACGATTTGATGCGGGAAGGCCTCCGACGCATCGATCAGGCGGGGAGAGGTGTCCCGGTCCTCGTGGTAGCAACCGGCGAGACACAGCAGATCGCCGCCGAGACCCGACGAGTGCTCGGCATGTAACTGGCCAAGGCAACTGCCGGCACATCCACATTGCCTGGCCCGCACAAAGAACCGGCCTCCTGTACCAGGACAGCACTGGGGAGTGGCGACGTCTGGTCCTGTACGCCGCCCCCGTCTGGCTCGCTGTCGAAGCCAGTGGGCCGGCCGCCTCGCGAACCACGGTTCTGCCGGTGTCTTTGCTGGTCGAGGCGTTCGGGGTGATGTGCTGGATTCCGCGTCGTCGCAGGTAGCGGCGGCTCTCTCAGGACGTGTAGGCCTTGTCCGCCAACGCGGGTGCGCGGCCGTCCAACTCCGGCACGAGGAACGGAGACCTTCTCCAGCACGCGCTCGAGTTGAGGGCCGTCACCGTAGTGGCCAGGCGTCAGGACAAAAGCGAGAGGCCGGCATCGCCCCTCTGCGACGAGGTGATTTTGGTGGTGAAGCCACCGCGGGAGCGTCCCAGGCATTCGCCGAGCTGACCACCTCCGCCAGCCGGACGGCCAGTTTCCGTAGCACAGCACCGGATCGACCTGGTTCTTGAAGTGCTCTCCTCCCTTCGCAGGCTCAGGAAGGAGATTCCTGCCTACCTTGCGGCGGCGGGCTTGGCGCCACGGGTGCGCCTGACGACTGCCCTCCCGGCAGCCGGGATGAGCGCGTGGCCCATCCGGTACAGGTGCAAGATGTTCCGGGCTGCGTTCCAGTCGGCGTTGCCGGACCATCCGCAGTCGGGGTTCTTGCATACGAACGTGGCCTGGTCTTCCCGGCTACCGGGCGTGATGAAACCGCAGGCGGAGCAGCGCAGGGAGGTGTTCGGGGCGGGAACCTTGGCGAGGGTGCCGCCGTTGCGGGCAGTTTTGTACGTCAGCATCGTCACGGTGCGACCCCATGCCTCCTGGCTGATGGAGCGGTTCAGACCGGACTTCTGCGCGACGTTCTTCCCCGGCTGGTCGGTAGTGCCCTTGGCGGACTTGACCATGTTCGTGATGTTGAGCTGTTCCACCACGACCGTGCCGTACTGCTCGGCGATGGCGGTGGTGGCCTGGTGCTGCCAGTCAATGGCTCGGCGCGTGGCTCTTGCGCGGAGCTGCTTGATCTGGTCGTAGGTGCGGTGTAGCCGGTTCGAGCTGCGCTCTTTCGGCTTGCGGAAGGACTTGCGGTGCGCGGCGCGCTGTTCCAGGCGAAGCAGTCTGGCTTTCTCGTCCGGGTTCAGCCACTTGTCCCGGTCGGCGGTGCCGTCCGGGAGCCGGGGCGGCCGTCCGTGGTCTTGGTGGCTGCCGTCGGACAGCGCGAGGGGCAGGTTCACCCCGGCGTCGATGCCGACCTCCAGTCCGGTGTGCGGTTCGGGCTTGACCTCAAGAGTCTGGACGCGGAAGGCGATGTGCCGGCCGAGTCCGTCTTTGACCAGCCGTGCCCCGGTGATCCGGTTCTCCTTGTTGGCGTGCTTGCCGACCGGGAGGTCCTTGGTCCAGCGGAAGCGGACGCGGCCCACCTTGGGGATGTTGACCATGCCCCACCGGCGGTGTACTCGCTTGATCTGCAAGTCCCGGCCCTGCGGGATGTCCACCGACAATGCCGTGCGGAAGCGGGCCTTGAAGTTCGGCTCGTCCGCACGCCCGTCCCAGCAGTTCCGCCACGCCTGGAAGTACGTCTTGAGTACCGCCTGCGCGGCCTGCGCGGGCAGCACCGCGTACCAGTCGATCTCCTTGCGGGCCTGCCGCAACGCCTGATCCATGCGCGTCGGAGCGCGCTGACACTTCGGCGTCATCTGCCACAGGTCGTGGAGCTGATTCCACATCGCGCGTGCCGCGTGCGACTGGTCGTCCATGAGCCGGACCTGTGCAGGCGTCAGCGCCAGCCGGGCGCGATGCCCCAACTGCCGCTTCTCCCACACGAGTTCGCTCATGACAATCACCCTACTACAGTTGGCTTATGTCACCACGATGGAACCCGAATCCTGACGTGCGCACCGGCCGTCACGTCGTCTACAACCTGCATGTCCACTTGGTTTTTGTTACCAAGTACCGGCGCAAGGCATTCACCGACGCCATGCTGACCCGCACTGAGGAGATCATGCGCGAGGTCTGCGCGGACTTCGAAGCCGACCTGAAGCAGTTCAACGGCGAACAGGATCACGTCCACCTGCTTGTGCACTACCCGCCCAAGGTCCAGCTCTCCAAACTGGTCAACTCCCTCAAGGGCGTCTCCTCCCGCAGGCTCCGCCAGGAACACAGCGCACACGTGCGCCGCTACCTGTGGGGCGGACACTTCTGGTCCGGCTCCTACTTCGCCGGATCCTGCGGCGGGGCACCGCTGACCGTCGTCAAGCAGTACATCGAGAACCAGCAGCGCCCCATCGGCTGAGAACAACACCGCAGACCCGTGCGAACCGCGCGGGTCAGAGCAGCTCTGAGATGGCCTTCACCCCCGCCGTAAACAGTTGCGCCTGCCCGAGAGCCCGCGGTGGTTGGTCCTCAGACACGGACGCGTCGGCGTGGACGAGGCCGCAAGGGTGCTTGAGGACATACGGCCCGACGGCTACGACATCTCCTCCGAGCTCGAGGAGTTCGTCGCCTTGGAGGGACGCCAGCAGCGGACCAGCAGACGCAACCGCGGGTGGAGCGGGCTGTGGCAGCCATGGGTGCGCCCGGCTTTGGTGGTCGGCTGCGGCATCGCCGTCTTCACCCAGCTGTCTGGCATCGAAATGATCATCTACTACGCCCCGACCATCCTGACCGACAACGGCTTCTCCACGACGACCGCTCTGTCGGTCAGCGTGGCGCTGGGCATGACCTACCTGGTGATGATGGTGGTTGGCCTGGTGATCGTCGACAAGGTCGGGCGCCGTCGGCTGACCCTGGTGATGGTGCCCGGCGCGGCGGTCAGTCTGTTCGCCCTCGGAGCCTTCTTCATCACCGGCCACGCCACCCGTGACTACGTGCCATCCATCGTCGCCTGCCTGCTCGCCTTCATGTTCTTCAACGCTGGCGGGCTCCAGCTGATGGGCTGGCTGACCGGCTCCGAGATCTACCCGCTGTCGGTGCGTGCCGCCGCCACAAGCGTGCAGTCGGCCACGCTCTGGAGCACGAACCTGCTGATCACGCTGACCCTGCTGACGATGATCAGCATCTTCGGTGTGGGCCAGGTGTTCTGGATTTACGGGATGTTCAACGTCGCGGCGTGGCTGTTCGTATGGCGGCGAATGCCGGAGCTCACCGGGCACAGCCTCGAAGACATCGAGAGGCACCTGAAGAGCGGGAAGTTCCGCCCCCCGCGGCTTCGCCCGCGTCTGACGCGAACCACGTGGCAAAGTGCGGCTCCGAACCGCTCCGGAGGTCGGAACGCAGAGTCAGGGCGCGGGACACTTCAGCTCAGCCTGGCGGATGAGCTGATCGCTGTGCCAGCCGTGGTCCGGATATGGTCCGGATCTTGGTGGACCGGCCAAGCTACGTCCTTCCCCCGGAGCTCACGCCGCTAGGGCGGCCGACCCCATTGACCTGCCAGGAAGTACGCGGGACACCCGATGTCGGAACGGTCTCCTGCTCCGACGCAGGTGTGCGGTCAGCCGGGTGAGGGCGGGGCCGTGGCGTTACGCGTGAGGGTGTCGAGTCGGGCGGCGAGGTCGGGGTGGGCGGTGGTCAGGTGGGGGCGGGTGGCGTTGAGGGGGTGGATGAGGTCGGCGGGGTCGTTGTGGGCGAGGGCCGCGTGGAGTTGGTCGAGCGGGTGACGGGCGGCGGTGGGGAGGTCGGTGAGGGCGGTGATCTGGCCGGCGATGCGGCGCAGGTCGGCGGCGTTGCGGCGGGCCCATTCGGCTTGGGTGTGGTCGGCGGCGCGGCGTTCGCGGGTGGCCTGGACGCGTTGTTCGCCGGTGGTTCCGGTGGGGCCGGGCCGGTTGCGCAGGTAGCGGCGTTCGGCGGCCTGGCGGCTGGCGACGCCTAGGGGGTGGGCGAGGTCGGCCCAGGTGGCTCCCGCGTGCCGGGCCGTTTCGATCAGGCCGGTCTCCCATCCGGCGAGCTGCTCGCGGACCTGCCGCAACAGCAGCAGGGAGGCCAGGGCCTGCTCCGCGCCGGGGCCGGCGGCTGGGGTGCCGGAGGCGCGCTGCTGGGCGGCGTTCAGGGCGTTGTCTATGGCGTGCAGGGCCGCCGCGGCGGCAAGGAACGAAGCCGGGCTTCGGTCGTCGGCGCTGAACGAGGCCGACTGGTCGGCTGCTGTCACGGGCACCTCCCTCGGGCTTGTCATCGACTGGACGACACCGCGCTTGTCATCCATTGGATGACATGTTACAACGATTTCAGTGAAGCGCATTGGCAGCAACTGCCCGAACCTGCTGGAGGTGTTTTCACGATGTTGATGCGCACTGACCCCTTCCGTGAACTGGACCGACTGGCTCAGCAGCTGATTGGCCCGGGCACCTGGTCGCGGCCGTCCACGATGCCGATGGACGCCTACCGCGAGGGCGACCAGTATGTGGTGTCCTTCGACATCCCCGGCGTCAGCGCGGACGCGCTCGACATCGACGTCGAGCGGAACATGCTGACCGTCAAGGCCGAGCGCCGGCCCGTGGCGAAGGCCGACGACGTGCAGATGGAACTGTCGGAGCGGCCGCTGGGTGTCTTCTCCCGCCAGATCGCGCTGGCCGACACGCTGGACACCGAGCACATCGAGGCGGACTACGACGCCGGCGTGCTCACCCTGCGGATCCCGATCGCCGAACGTGCCAAGCCCCGCAAGATCGCCATCGGCGGCGGCCGTAAGGAGATCTCCGGCTGACCCAACGGCGACAAGGGCCGAACAACGGCGGAGGACGGGTCACTGATCTCCCCCTCTCCCGTCCTCCGCACCCCATCGACCGAAGAAGGTGGCGGCGGTGACCCTGCGACGCGAGGCGTTCCTCGACCGAGTGAAGGAACGCGGTGAGTACGACAGCCCGCAGGAAGCAGAACGCGCGGCCCGTGTGGTGCTCGCCCTGCTGGGGGCGCACCTGGTCGGCGCGGTGCGCGCCCAGCTCGCGGCGCGCCTGCCGGAAGACTTCGCCCTGATCCTCCTCAACCCGCTGCAGAGCGCCGAACCGCTGCCACCGGAGCGGTTCGTTCGGGCGACGGCGGCCTGGATCGAGGGGGCCACCGAGCAGACCGCGGCCTGGGACGTCAGCGCCGTCCTCAGCACCGCCGGCGATGCCGCTGGTGACGACCTGCTGGGGCAGATCCTGTTCCAGCTCCCCCCGGGCTACGACCTCCTCTTCGGACGCCCCCAGCCCGCCTGATCACCCACCCACTCACCTGGTGCCCGTACACCGGCACCACTATCCCGGCGACAGAAAGGCAACCACCGCAGTGATCTCCGACCTGCGTACACCACTGCAGCAGCTGCCCGCGATGACCTACGAGCAAATGCTGGACAAGGTCCGCTACGAAGGCGCCTACCCCACCCGCGAGCGGGCCGAGGAAGTCACCCATCTGGTGCTCGAGGGACTCGGACGCCAGCTGACGGGCGACGAACGCGTCGAGCTCGCCGCCCGCCTCCCCTTCGAAGCCGCACGTGTCCTCACGGCTCAGATCCCCGACTCCCCGCCCCTGACCGGTTGGGCCTTCGTCAAGGGCCTCGCCGACCGCACCGGTGCCTCCCTGGCCACCACCCGCTGGAATACCGGAGCCGTCTTCGCCGTCGTCGCGGCCCTGGCCGGCCCCGACCTCCTCACCCGCATCCTGCGCCAGCTCCCTTCCGGCTTCGCGCTGCTGTTCGGCCGCGCCGAACTCAATCCCGCCGCCTGAGCGCGCCGTGTCCATCCGGCGCGGGCGCGTTGGTCACGGTGACGCATACACAGGTTGCAAAGACCCCACGGGACCCGTACCGCGGGCGCCGGGGCAACAGCAGATGCCCGTTCCCTCTTCCTGACCGTCGATCGAAGCCCTGGTCCGCCCGGGACCAGGGCTTCGATCCGCCCCCGGGCGCTGGGACGCGGTGGGGGCGGGTCGGGTGTGTATGTGACGGGCTGCCCGGGCCGGCGGCAGCCCGAAAAGCGCGGCGCCCGCACCGAGCGATCAGCGACCAGGCCAGGGATGACGGCGGGCAACGGTGTCCGCTTGCCAGCGGATGCCCCTGGCGATGCGGCGGCGCAGACTCCTCCGGCAAGCGAGGGCGAGGTCCCGGGCCATGTCGGCGGGCAGGCTCGGGTCGGCGACTAGGACGAGCCCCAGGTTCCTGCCGTTCATGTCCGCGTCGGGCTGCCTCATACACCCTTGACCTGCCGCCGGGTGGGCCCCGGTGATGTCGCGCCTCGCCCCTCCCCCGGGCTGCCATCGCAGGGAGGGATGCGCTCGTTCACCCGTTCGGCAGCACATCGCGCCTGCGGGCCGGAGAACCCCTAGCATGCTGACTGTGCGACCCATTCTCCCGAAGTTCGAGGGCGGCCGGGTACAGGGCCTCTTGCAGCTCATCGAGGACGGCATCCACCTCGTCGTCGCGGCGCTCCTTGTACTGCTCGCGGGGCTCCTGACCGTCGGGGTCGTCCACGATGTCATCAGGTCGATCCAGGGGCCATACCGTGAGGAGACGGTCGTTCTCTCCGCCCTGGACAACGGCCTTGTGCTGTTCATCGTGGCCGAGCTGCTCCACACCGTCCGCCTCACCATCAGGAACCAGACCCTCGACGCGGAGCCGTTCCTCGTCGTTGGCCTGATTGCCGGCATCCGCAGGGTGCTCATCGTGACAGCCGAGGCGGAGAAGTCCTTCCACTGGAACGTCGAGGGGATCGAACTGCTCATCCTGGCGGGGCTGATCCTCGTGATGGCGACAGCGGTGTACGTGTGGCGGCGCTCGACGCGGCCCGGAGACTATTTCCCGCTCGAGGAGGCGCGGCGCTCCCCGTAGCCGGCGCCCGTCACCCATCCCGGTGCGCGGGTCCTGATGCGTCATCTTCCGCCTCCACGGCCGCCCGCACCCGCTGCTCCTCGCGAGCAGAGCCGACGTCCCGTTCCAGGGGTGTGCGGGTCACCGCCGTCGCGAGGTCCTCCAAGGCCCGCTTCTGCAGTTCCGCCCCACGCCGCACCACCGGGCTCCGGTCCCCGTCGGCAGCACCCTCCCACGCGTGGAGCGCCTCCTCCACACGCCCCCAGTCCGGATTCCTGTGCTCGCGCAAGTCGACTGCCGCCTGCGCGGTGTCCGCCTCCAAGGCCTCGGCGAACCGCTCCGCCTCGGGGACGAAACGACTGTCGACCCGGGGGACGTCGCTCTCCATGAGCATCGCCACCCGGCCGAACCCCTTGAGCGCCTCCTGCGCCTCCTCCGCCTCGCGCGACGTCAGGCCCCTGGGGCGGACCGGTTCCTGCCTTGCCCGGTCGTAGGCCTCCTGCCAGGCGGCACGTGCCTCCCTGCTCGCCAGCAGCGCCCTTCGCATGTCGGCGCGGTGCTCCCGGGTCGGATCGGCGTAGCTGCGGAGCACCGCGGCCGCGTAGCGGCCGTTGGCGGCGAGCCAGTCCGCAAGCCGACCCGGCAACCGGGGCGTCTCCCATGCGGGGAACACCACGTACGCCAGCATGGCCAGGGCCCCGCCGAGCAGGGTGAGCACCACCCGCTCCGGGACCGTCTGCTCCCACGCCTGGCCGCCCATACCAAGCAGGAAGACGACGTACGCGGCAGTGAAGCACTGGGAGTAGGCGTAGCCGGTACGGCTCAGCGTGTACGACAGGCCCGCCGAGACAACCGCCAGCGCGCCGAACACATGGGCGTCCGGGCCCAGGGCCCGGACCATCCCGGTGGCGAGTGCGACCCCCGCCAGGGTCCCGGCGAGACGGGCCACCGCACGCGCGTACGTCCGGTGGAAGTCCGGCCGCATCACCATCACCGACGCGATGGGCGCCCAGTAGCCGTGGCCCAGGGGTAGCTGGGCGGCGATCAGATAGCCGAGCGTGGCCACCGCCGCCAGGCGGACGGCGTGCCGGAACACGGGCGAGTCCCCACGGAGCTCACGGCGGACCGCCCGGACGACGACCGGGACCAGCCGGAACATGGTCGGGCGCACCAGGAACTGGGCGCCCGCTGGGCCGGGCTGCGTGGGCCTCTTCCCGCCGCCGCTCCCGGCGATCTCCAACGCCTCGCCGAGCAGTTCAACGAGCCGCTCGGCGGCCTGCCGCGCGGGCCCCTCCAGCACCTCGTGCTCCTCATCGACGCGCAGGACGTCC
Source organism: Streptomyces sp. NBC_01445 (assembly GCF_035918235.1). Classification (NCBI taxonomy): domain Bacteria; kingdom Bacillati; phylum Actinomycetota; class Actinomycetes; order Kitasatosporales; family Streptomycetaceae; genus Streptomyces; species Streptomyces sp. NBC_01445. Next base: position 277,812 of record NZ_CP109485.1, read on the forward strand.
GCGCTCCTGGGCGGCACCTCGGCGGGAATGCCGCGGCGGATCGAACGGGCGGCGACGTCCAGGACGTCGGCTGCCGCGTCGAGCAACTCCCGCGCGCGGTCCCGCCCGGGACCCTCCGCCGGGGCGCCGACGTCCGGGTCGGCGAGCACGGCGACGACCGGCCGAATGCGTTCGGCGAGGCCCCGGGGGCCGTGGAGGACGGGGGGACGGGTTCGGGCCTGTGATGGCGTCACGGCGGCCGCGTCCCGGGCCGCCATCAACGGCTCCGGGTCGAACGAGGCGGTCGGGTCGTGCCGCAGCCGACGGGCGTAGTCCGCCACGGCGGCCAGGGCGTCGGCGAGCGCGTCACGATGCGCCCCCCAACGCCGGATCGGGAACAGCAAGATCAGCACGGCCTGCACCACGCCTCCGAGCGCGATGACCCCGGCGTGCTCCAGGGCTCGCCCGACGCTCGTGGGCAGGGTGACGGTCACAAGCATGCTGCCGACCGTCGTCGCTGCGACGATCCCAGCGGTCGATCCGACGGCCCACGCCATCCCCGCGGCAAAGGCCCATACGGCCAGCAGGGGGAGGAACGTCGCGAGTCGCCCCGCCGCCAGGTAGCCCACGAAAGTGCTGAGCGCCAGACCTGCGCCCGCGCTGAGCGCGATCACCTTGCGTGGACGCCAGGTGCGCTGGAAGGTGGCCCCACCCGCGGAGTAGGCACCGAGGGCGGCGGACGCGGCGTACGCAGGAGAGATCAGCCACAGCGCCGGCCCAATGACGATCGCCACCCCAGCGGCCGTGCGCAGCGCGAGCAGGGGCTCCAGCCGCGTCTCCTCGATCCTCAGCCCGGATCGCACGACCTCCCCGAAGGCCCGCAGCCACCTCACGGGTGTGAGCCTAGCCGGAACGCCCTGCCGGGTCGCGCCACCACGCAACGCGCTTCGGTGTCCGGCCCGGGAGTAACGGCTCGATCCGCGCCCAATTCGCGCCCGTCTACAACGTATAGGCGTGATGGGAGCGCTGATCCCGGAGTCCGGCAATGCCCTGCCACCCGGGAGGATCCAGAACACCTGCGAGGCACAGCGCTACGTCCTGGCCGGCATCCGCGGGCGGTTGCGGATGCCAGGCGAGACGGTCCGCGTCAGCCGTCCCTGGCTGCTGTCCACCGGCCTCTCCAGAGCGCTCGCTAGCGTGTTCGCCACCGCGGCGTTCGGCATCGTCAGCACCGACAAAGAATGCTTTGAAGTCATCGTCGAGCGCAGAGGTGTGAAGAAGGCGCTGGTTGTCCGCTTCGGCGGCATCCCGCTCAAACGGCAGCGCACAGCGGTAATGGCCGACCGAGAGCCGTTAAAGCCCAACCACATCAGCACCACCGAGTCGGTGAAGCGGCTCCTCGCGGACTGCTGCGAGATATGCGGATCAACGAGCCGGATTGAGGTCCATCTCATCCGGTAACTCGTCGATCTCAAGCAACAGGGCCGAGCCGAGCGCCCCGTGTGGGTGAAGTTGATGGCAATGAGCGACGTAAGACCCTGGTCGTCTGCTGGCCTTGCCACGAGGACATCCACGCGGGACGAGCGACCTCATCCACGCGGAAAAGATCACTGGAGAGCGGTGTGCTGGGAAACTAGCCCGCGCCGTTCGGGAAGGCAGGGCGATCGGCATCGTCGTCACGCTGGCCGTCCTGCGCGCGCAGGACGGCCGGGACGTCGGGAATCTCCCAGCACACCGACATCAGGATGCGCCACGTCGCCGAACTCATCGTGTAGTGGGCCCAGGCGGGACACCTCGCGAGCGATATCCGCCACAAGCTGGAACGCAGCATGGCGACGCGCGCGACCCTGCGCCCCGAACCCGGCTGACCAGTGCTCAGCCCCTCGCGCCGTCGTCAGGAGCGCGCTAGCCGGGCCGCGAGATAGGGCGCGGTGGCGCTGCGGCGGGCCCTCGCCACCTTGGCCGGCCGGCCCGCCGCGACCACCCGCCCGCCCGCGTCGCCGCCGCCCGGCCCGAGGTCGATGACCCAGTCGGCGGTGGCGATCGTGTCCAGGTCGTGCTCGACGAGGACGACCGTGTTGCCGGCGTCGACGAGCCGGTGCAGCTGTCGCAGCAGCAGCGCGATGTCCGAGGGGTGCAGCCCCGCCGTCGGCTCGTCGAGCAGGTAGAGCGCGTGACCACGGCGGGCTCGCTGGAGTTCGGTGGCCAGTTTGATGCGTTGCGCCTCACCACCGCTGAGTTCCGTCGCGGGCTGCCCCAGCCGCAGGTACCCCAGTCCCACCTCGCGCAACGTCTCCAGACTGCGGGAGGCGGCCGGGACGGCGGATAGGAACTTGGCGGCGGCGTCGACGGACAGCTCCAGCACTTCCGCGATGTTCTTGTCGTGGTAGGTGACTTCCAGCGTTTCGGCGTTGTACCGGGCGCCCTGGCAGGTCGGGCACGGCGCGTAGGTGCCGGGCAGGAACAGCAGTTCGACCGCGACGAATCCTTCGCCCTGGCAGGTCTCGCACCGCCCCTCGGGCACGTTGAAGGAGAACCGCCCGGCCGAGTAGCCGCGCGCCCTGGCCTCGTCCGTCGCCGCGTACAGCTTGCGCACCGCGTCGAACATCCCCGTGTACGTCGCCAGGTTGGACCGGGGAGTTCGGCCGATGGGCCGTTGGTCGACCCGGACCAGCCGGTCGAACGACTCGACCCCCGACGCGTCCTGGACGTCGACCTCCAGCTGCGCCTCGTCGGGCTCCTCGGGTACGAGTCCGAGGTGGCCGCGGACGACCTCGGCGAGCACCTGCGTCACCAGCGTCGACTTTCCGGAACCGGACACGCCCGTCACCGCCGTCAGTACACAGAGCGGTACGTCGACGGACACGTCGTGCAGATTGTGGCGGGAGACGCCGCTCAGGTGCAACCAGCCGTGTGGTGTGCGCGGGCGGTGATCGAGCGGCTGGGCACGCCCGAACAGGTACTGGCTCGTGGCCGACTCCCCGACCCGCTCAAGACCGGCGACCGGGCCGCTGTACAGCACGCGTCCGCCGCCCTCACCCGCGCCGGGGCCGATGTCGACCACCCAGTCTGCCCGCCGTACGACGTCCATGTCGTGCTCCACGACGAACAGCGAGTTGCCCGCCGCCTTGAGGCGGTCCAGCACGTCCAGCAACGGTTCCGCGTCAGCCGGGTGCAGGCCCGCGGAGGGTTCGTCGAGAACGTAGACGACGCCGAACAGCCCCGAGCGCAGCTGGGTAGCGATCCGCAGGCGCTGCGCCTCGCCGGGCGACAGAGTCGTCGAGCGGCGCCCGAGGCTGAGATATCCGAGGCCCAGGTCGAGCAGTACGTCGACCCGCGCGACCAGATCGCCGCAGATCCGGACCGCGACCTCGGTCGTCTCCCCGGATCGGGCGGTCGACGTGGTGGCGTCGGCCTCGGACCGCCCCGCGACGGGCCGCAGCAGCGCCACGACCTCGGTGAGCGGCATCGCGTTGATCTCGGCGATGGAACGTCCGACAAAGGTCACGGCGAGCGCCTCGGGCCGCAGTCCGCTGCCGTGACACTCGGGGCAGGGCACACTCCTGACGAACCGGAGCGCCCGTTCTCGCATCTTCTCGCTCTTGGAGTCGGCGAGGACGTGCATGACGTGCTTGCGGGCGCTCCAGAACTTTCCCTGGTAGCCATAGTCGACGCGGTCCTCCTCCGGCTCGATGTACACGGAGGGCTGCTCGTCCGTGTACAGCAGCCAGTCCCGGTCCTTCTTCCTGAGCCTGCGCCACGGTCGGTCGATGTCGATCCCCAGGCCGCTCACGACACTGCGCAGGTTGGCGCCCTGCCAGGCGCCCGGCCAGGCGGCGATCGCCCCCTCGCGGATGCTCAGCGAGGGGTCCGGGACGAGCAGGTCCTCGGCGACGTCGTGCACGATGCCCAGTCCGTGGCACTCCGGACAGGCGCCGGCCGCAGTGTTGGGTGAGAACGACTCGGCCTCCAGCCGCGCGGCCCGGGGCGGATAGGTGCCGGCGCGGGAGTACAGCATGCGCAGCAGATTGGACAGCGTGGTGATGGTGCCGACCGTCGATCGCGAGCTGGGCGACCCGCGTCGCTGCTGCAGGGCCACGGCGGGTGGCAGTCCGGTGATTTCCTGCACGTGCGGTGCGCCGACCTGTTGCAACAGCCTTCGGGCGTACGGTGCTACGGACTCGAAGTAGCGCCGTTGGGCCTCCGCGTAGAGCGTGCCGAACGCGAGCGAGGACTTGCCCGAACCGGAGACGCCGGTGAAGGCGACCATCACGTCCCGCGGAACGTCGACATCGATGTTCCGCAGGTTGTTCTCACTGGCGCCCCGGACATGCACGAAGGGGTCGGTCGCGTCCTTGCTCACCGTTCCTGATTACCTGATCGCACCGGGAACCGCGCGACAGGCGCCGTCATCGGGCCCCGCTCACACGAGCGTCCGGAGTATCCCGGATCCATTTTCGCTACACGGCCTAAACTTGATCTTTAACCTGTGCGGCGTGGTCGTGGGGTGGTTGACTTCGTCGTTCTCTTTTTCGCTGCCGCTGTTTTGCGGGGTGTATGCACGTCGTGGCGGGGTGTGGGTCGTGTGTTCTTTTGGCCCGGCGGCCGTCCGGGGCCAGGGCGCGAAGGTTTCGGTGCTTGGGCTGGACAGGCCGGAGGCTGTCGCACGGCTCCTGCCCGGTGAAGGTCAAGAGCGATTCGTTGTTCGGTTCCGAGGGTCAGGGAGGCGTCGGAACCTTGGCTGGTGGGGCGGAACTTCTTGTCGTGTGACCGTGAACGTGATCTTGAGATGCCGCGGGATGTGCGGGAGTGGCTGCCGCCCGAGCACCTGTGCTGGAAGGTGCTCGACGTCGTCGAGTTACTTGATCTTTCGGCGTTCGAGGGCAGCTACCGTGACGATGGGCGAGGCGGGGTGGCTTACCCTCCCGCAAGCCTGGTTGCGCTGCTCCTGTACTGCTACAGCAAGGGAGTGCGCTCCTCCCGTCGCGTCGAGCAGGCTTGCTGGGACGATGTGGGCTGCCGGATCATCACCGCGAACCGCCGAGTGGATCACTCCACCGTCGCGCGGTTCGTACGACGCCACCGTGCTGCCTTGAACTCGCTGTTCGTGCAGGTGTTGTCGCTGTGCGGCCGACGTGGCCTGGTCGATCTTTCGGCGGTGGCCGTGGACGGTTCACCGATGGAGGCGAACGCCTCACGCGACGCCAACCGGCGGCTCCAGCGCCTGGAGGAGACCATCTCCCAGTGCGAGAACGAGATCCACGCGCTATTGGAGGACGTGGTCGACCACGCGCTGAGCGTCGAGGCCGACGGCACGGCACCCCAGGGCGACGGCGAGGACGCGTGCGACAACTGGCCTCGCCTGTCCCGGCTGTGCGACCGGCTTGCCCGGGCCCACCTGGCCAGGAACAGACTGCATGAGCGGGCGATGCCTTCACCTACCGAGATCCGGATCAAGGTCGAAGCCGCCGAGCGGATGGTGGCCCGCGCGGAGAAGCGCCTAGCCGCCGAGACCGAGGCTCACCAGGAGAAGCTGAAGAAGTACGAGCTCCGCGTCCGAGAGGACCGGGCGGCAGGACGTCGTGGAGCGAACGGGCGGCCGCCGGTCCCGATGGAGCACAAGACCGTCCTCGTTCGCCAGCGAACGCGACTGGTGAAGATGCGGGCCTGGCTGGAGCGGGCCCGCACACCTCGACCGGCCCCCTCCCCAGAGTCGCGTGCCTGCCTGAGCGATCCCGACTCCCGGCTGATTCCCGGCAAACGCGGCGGCTACCTGCAGGGATACAACATCCAGATCGTGTGCGCCCGCCGTCAATTCTTGCTGGCCATCGAAGCGCACGACAATCCCTCGGACAGAACGGCCCTACTGCCCATGGTGAAGAAGACGCAGCACAATCACCAGGCCGCAGGGCTACCCGGCGACGTCCAACTCTGGCTCGCCGACAGCGGGTACGCTTCCGCCGCCGCCTTCGAGGCCCTCGCTGACCTCCCGCTATTGGTCTCGGTCACCAGCGATGCCGACCAGGCAGGCTTTCCCGCGAAACGTCAGCAGGCCCCTGCCGGCCAGCAGGACATGGCGGCCCGCCTCGCCACCCCAACAGGACGGGCCCAGTACCGTCAACGCAGTGCCCTGGTCGAGCCGGGATTCGCCCAGATCTTCCAACGCTTCGGACGACACCTCAACTACCGCGGCCGCCCGGCGGTGGACGCCGAGATCAAGCTCCTCGGCACGGTGCACAACCTCAACAAACTCATCAACCACGCGCCCAGGAAGCGCTCTTGACCTTCGCCGGGCAGGAGCCGTGCGACAGCCTCGCCGATTGCGGGCGGATGTGCCGGAAGTCGCGGCGGACTCGGGCGGGGGTGAGTCTGTCCGGCGGGGTGGGTTTCTCCCAGGGACGGCGCCGGTCGGCTGCGAGTGGGCGGGCGAGCCGCAGTTGGGTGTAGGCAGCGAGGATCAGCCAGGTCCATCGGTCGGCTGCCTCGGGGGTGCGGAGCTTTGGGGAGGTCCAGCCGAGGGTCTGTTTGAACAGGCGGAAGGTGTGCTCGATGTCGAAGCGCCGGAGATATGCCTGCCAGAGGCGGTCGGCGTCGTCCGGGGTCGCATCGGTGTCTGACCACCACAGCCAGACCGGCTTGGGTGTTGCTCCGCTGGGCAGATGGCCGATGTCCAGGCGGATCACCGTTCCTTCCACGATCGGGAGGGTGCCGTCTGCGGCTGCCCAGGAAGAACGGTGGGTCAGCTTGGGGTGCAGCCGGTTCCAGGACCGGGCCCTGGCAGTGCCGTAGAGGCGGGTGTCGGTGATGGTTTCGGTGTCCGGGATGCTCCAGGTGTTGGGCTGTCCGAAGACGAACTCGCCGCCGTGCCGGGGCGGTCGGCCCTGAGTGTGTGGCAGCCGTGGTGGGACCGCTCTGCGCAGGACGCGGTCGGATCGCATCCTGGCCAGCACCTGGACCGGCAGGTCACCCAGGAGGAAGCCGAGGCGGGGCGCTTCGTATCCGGCGTCCGCGACGATGAGGATGTCGGGGTCGCCCGCCTGCCACTGCCCTGCTGCGATGAGTCGCTGCAGCAGATCGCGCAGTTGCCGGGCGGTGACGGTTGCGGTGTCGTCGCCAGGCTTCAGACGCAGCGCGTCCAGCGGCGCCGTCCATGAGCTACGGCCCGGCTCGAGCGCGCAGACGATCGAGTAGGGCCAGCCGGGGACCGGGATGTGCTGGTCCTTGCCCCGGCCATAGGTGTGACACAAAATCCGCTCGGGTGAGGTGTGGGCGTCGGGCCGCAGCCAGCAGGTGACATCGATCGCCAGGACCAGCCGGCCGTCGGCAGACCGCGGCAGTGGCACCTCTGCCAGTGCCCGCCGCAGCCGGCCGTCATCGATGCGTCCACGGGCCATGGCTGCGTAGAGCCCTCCATGGCCGCGGCGGTGCTCACCCACCAACGACAGTTCGGCCAGCGACCTCACCGGCCCGTCGCCGCACAGAACAGCATCAGCCAGCTCGAACAACACGTCCGAACGGGAGGTCAGGCAGGCATAGAACTCACCCCGGAAGCATGACAGTTGTGCGAGCGACTCTCGCCGGGCGTCGTGATGCAGCAGACTCATCCTCACGGCCTTCGTGCTGAATGTGGGTTGCGTCCAGGGAAGTGGTGTACGGGTTCGACCTGATCCGGGGGTTTGCTCCGGCATCGGGATGGTGCCCGCATAGATGAACGGCCACCGGCTGATCTTCGAAGTGTCGAAGCCTCGAAGGAGATCAGCACGATGACCGCACCTGACAGTCTGCCCCTGCACGCCCTCGCGGAAGACAACCTCGCCACGGCGAGTCCGGATCTGCTGCGCGCGATGGTCAAGACGTTCGCCGACGCCCTCATGTCCGCGGAGGCTGATGCCCTGTGCAACGCCGAATACGGGCAGGTCAGCGACGACCGCGTCAACCACCGCAACGGCTACCGCCCACGCGAGTGGGACACGAGGGCCGGCACCGTCGAACTGGCCGTTCCCAAGCTGCGCCAGGGCAGTTACTTCCCGCACTGGCTCCTCGAGCGACGCCGCCGGGCCGAACAGGCCCTCATCTCGGTGGTCGCCACCGCCTACCTGCTCGGCGTGAGTACGCGCCGGGTCGAGAAGCTCGCCGCCTCCCTCGGTGTCACCCAACTGTCGAAGTCCCAGGTCAGCGCGATGGCCAAACACCTGGACGAGCAGGTCGCAGCCTTCCGCAACCGGCCCCTGGACCAAGGCCCCTACACGTTCGTCTGGGTCGACGCGCTGACCCAGAAGGTCCGCGAGGGCGGCCGCATCATCAACATCCACGCACTGATCGCGGTCGGCGTGAACGCCGACGGCCACCGCGAGATCCTCGGCATCGACGTCGCCTCCAGCGAGGACGGCGCCGGCTGGCTCGCCTTCCTGCGCTCACTGATCGCCCGCGGCCTGTCCGGCGTCCAACTGGTCATCTCCGACGCCCATGCCGGCCTCGTCGACGCGATCGGTGCAGTTCTGCCCGGAGCTTCGTGGCAAAGGTGCCGCACCCACTACGCCCGCAACCTGCTCAGCCAGGTTCCGAAATCGGCCCAGCCCTGGGTGGCCACCTTGCTGCGGACCGTCTTCGAACAGCCCGACAGCGACGCGGTCCAGGCCCAGATGCGGCACGTTCTGGACGCGTTGGAGGCCAAGTTCCCCAAGGTAGCAGCCCACTTGGACACCGCCCAGCACGATCTGCTGGCGTTCACCGCGTTCCCGCGGGAGATCTGGCGGCAGGTCTGGTCGAACAATCCGCAGGAGAGGTTGAACAAAGAGATCCGCCGTCGCACCGACGTGGTCGGGATCTTCCCCGACCGCACCGCAGTGATCCGGCTCGTCGGCGCGGTGCTCGCCGAGCAGAACGACGAGTGGACCGAGGCCCGCCGCTACATGGGACTCGACCTCCTCGCCAAAACCCGCCTCCACCCGATCGAGTCAGAAACCGACGACACCGCCTTGCCCACCGAACTCACCGCATAGCCTCAAATCGAGATCACCGAGTGGCCGTCAATACACCACTCCAGCGGACGTGACCCTGAATGTGTGTGTTCCTTGGTCGGAGCACATGTTCAGACGAAGGCCGCCTTCATGTCCGGCAGATACCAAACCGAGTGATCAAGTTCGACGGACCATTCGACGCCGCACGTTAAAGATCAAGCTAAAAGCGTGTTACATAAGGGTGTGGGTGGGCAGGTTGAGCTGCGGTTCGGAGCCTTGCTGGTCATGCCGTGAGGGCGAGGTTGTGCATACGGGCGATGGCCTGGACAGCGTGGTGGAGACTGTCGCCGCACTGCCGGCAGTCGCGGAGGATCTTGTAGTTCTTGATGCGGGCGAAGGCGAGCTCGACGCGGGCGCGGACCTTGCGGTGCTCGGCGTTGTCCGCTTCCTCGCCCGCGAGGAAGCGGACAACCTGGGCGTTTGCGGTGCGGGACGACGAGCCCGGTGTTGATGTAGGCGCCGTCTGCCAGCACGGTCAGGTTTAGGCCGTGTTCGGCCAGGCCGGATTCTCTCCACACGCGGGTGTCTGCCCGGTTGCCGGGCGCGGGACGAGCTGTGGCGATGACCATTTTCGTGGCGGCGTCGATGATGACCTGCACATTCGCCGAGAACCGTCGGTTGCGGCTGGAGGCGCCGACCTGCCGGTCACGGACCAGGATCAGCGTGCCGTCCACGATCCACAAAACCGGTCCGTGGCATCGGCCGGGCGTCGGACCGGCTCGATGGCCAGCACACGACCGAGTCGCTCAATCACCCGGCACACAGTCGCCGGCGAGACGCCGAACAGCGGCGCGAGCTGCCGCATGGTGAGGTTCGTGCGGTAATAGACACCCACCACCAGCACCCGGTCCGCCAAAGGCAGGCACCACGGACGACCAGTCCGCGGACCATCACCACCTCGTTCCCGGACAGCTCTCAGCAGCCCTTCGAACTGCCGCATCCGCAACCCGGTGAACGTCTCCACCCACAACGGCTCAGCCCTCAACACCGCACCCATGCAAGGGAAATGCCCGGCCCAAAGCCTTCTGCAACACGCCTTCAAACGGGTGGCGTCGGCGACCCGTGAGGGTGCCATGGCTATCCGCCTCGTGCACGAGCACCGGGAAAAGAGGGGCAACCTGGTCCGCACCGCGGGCCTCGAGGGCCCCGGCCGGTGGCGGGCCATAGAGAGGCACTCGGCATCGTGCTGGTGTCGGACGAGGGGACGCAACCATTGCGGTGTGAGCAGGAACGCCGCAGTGACATGGACGAGCAGGAACAGCCCGGCGTAGAGGCAGTGATGCCCATGAACAAGGTGATCACGGAGACGAGGTTGAACAGGAGGCGGGCCTGCTGCCGATCGATCTCGTCGCGGTGCCCGGGCTGGCGCGGAGCGGGTGTTCGCGGTGGCGCACGCAACCGTGGCCCGATGGTGGAGCAGGCCCTGCACAGGGAGCACGAGGAAATCTGACCGTACCGCCTGCACCTGCTGGCAGGGGCCAGCGTGTCACGCGGCGTCGGCGATACCTCGGGGGCATCCTGTGGGCACGGGCGGTCGGGGGCAGCCGACGAGAAGGGTCCAGCCATGCGGGTGTCGTCTCAGGGCGTTACGGTCGTAGCTCTCCTGGCGGATCCGGATGCGCCGACGGAGATCGCGCAGCGCATGGCCCAGACACTTACTGCTCGGCTCGCCGACAAGTCGGGCCAGGGGCGACGGTTCGACGTCGAGGTGGTCAGTGAGCCCTTCACCGCAGCGACCGAGGACTTGCCCACCTTGATACGCCGGATCATGGAGCGCGGAAGTTCGGAGGATTGGGACATCGTCGTGGCCCTCACCGACCTTCCGCTGCACACACACGGGCGCAAGCTCGTTGTGAATCTGAGTCACGAACACGGCTTGGCGCTGTTGTCTCTTCCCTCTCTGGGGGGCTTTCGGCTGTATACGAGGGCTCGGCGGGCCGTGGAAGAAGCCGTGCTGGGCTTGGCAGGTCCGAAGGCTACTGCTGAAGGACCTCCGCAGAGTCAGCCGCTGCTAGGGCCCTTTGCCGGTCGACTCGCGCCCATCCACCCGGTCCCGGTCGGTGAGGAAGAGACCGCCGACCTTCGGTACGTCGTCAGCGGGCCGCGCGGTTACCTGCGGGTGCTCGTCGGTATGGTCCGCGCCAACCGACCGTGGCGGTTGGTCCCGGGTCTGTCGAAAGCCCTGGCGGCCGCACTTGCCACGGGAGCAGTCGCCACCGTGAACTCCACTGTCTGGAGCCTGGCCGAGGCCCTGAGCGCGCCGCGCCTCGTGATCGCCATGGTCGGGTCCGTCGGGGTCATGATCGGCTGGCTGATCGTAGACGCGCAGCTATGGCATCGCTCAGCAGAGGGCTCGCTGGAGGCGAGGCAGAGGGCGAGACTCTACAACGCCTCGACGGTCGTGACCGTGGGTCTCGGGGTGCTCGTCTGCTACGTGGGCTTGATGGTCATCAACTTGGTGTGGGCGCTGTTTATCCTCAACGACCAAGTGTTCGCTTCCATGACACGAACCCCGCTGCACGCAACGGGCTACTGGACGTTGTCATGGTTCGTCGCTTCGGTCGCAACGGTGGGCGGCGCACTGGGATCGGGCTTGGAGAGCGACGAGGCGATCCGGGCAGCCGCCTACTCCAAGCGCGAACAGGAACGTCGCCTCATGCTCCAGGACGACCAAGGTGACTATTTAGCATAGTGACCTGAGCCGGAGATGCGTCGCTGGCTTATGGTCGTCCGCGTCCGAAGATTCTGCTGATTGATCGGTGCGTGGCCGTGAAGCGTGGGGGCCCAGCCTGCGCCTTCGCCGACCTCGACCTGGCCCCTGGCCAGGTCCTCCAGCACCTCGACAAGATCGCCTGCGGACTCGAGCACTACATCGCCACCTGTGTCTACGCCGTCTACGACACCCATGATCACCGCTGCCGCATCGATGGAGTCGGACTTGCCGTGCCGGCGTCGGGCGCCTTTGTCGGGTTGGTTGACCTCGGTGACCGTGATGCCTTCTTGGTGCAAATAGCGTGTAAGGGCGGCTCCGTAGGAGCCGGTGCACTCCACTACGGCCTGCCGTAACCGCCCGAAGGCACGTGCCCAGGACAGCAGTTGGCGATAGCCCTCCCGGGTCCTGGGGAAGCTTCGCGTGTCCAGCAGAAGACCGGTGCTGGTGATGACCGCCGCCACGTGGACATCTTCGTGCGTATCGACTCCGAGCAGGACCTGTTCGTGCTGATCAGTTGTGTCGTGACGCGGATGCCTCTGCTGAGTCTTGCTCGGCATGGTCGCCTGTCTCCTGATCGCCTCGGGAACACCAATGGCCGACGCCGGAACGGTGTGGCGGTCAGGACTGTGAAGGTGTCTGTCACGAAGGCCTCTATCGGGACACGCCCACCGTTTCGGTGACAGCACGCACCGCCTCAGGCAGCAGTCTCCGGGCAGACATAGTCGAGGTCGAGGTACTGATGTCGCTGAATTCCGCGAGCAGGTCGCTGGCACGCCTGCCTACGTCCTTGGTTGAAGCGAAAAGACGGCCGCAATAAACGGGCGGAATCCGGGTAAATCAGCCAGCGTTGTCCGCTGTGGTGAACCCGAAACGCGCCCAACTCAATCGTGTTGCCCGCACCGCTGCTCTTCGCGAGCAGAGCCGACGTCCCGTTCCAGGGGTGTGCGGGTCACCGCCGTCGCGAGGTCCTCCAAGGCCCGCTTCTGCAGTTCCGCCCCACGCCGCACCACCGGGCTCCGGTCCCCGTCGGCAGCACCCTCCCACGCGTGGAGCGCCTCCTCCACACGCCCCCAGTCCGGATTCCTGTGCTCGCACACGTCGACTGCCGCCTGCGCGGTGTCCGCCTCCATCTCCAGCACGTTGGCCTGCGAGCCGGCCGGTCCTCGCCACAGGGGACGCAGCCGGATCCCGGGGAACAGCTCACGGACCGGGGCTTCGTCGACAGAGACGAAGGTGTAACCCTCCTGCGCGAGGATCTCAGGGTGCATGCCTGCAACAGTGCCGTGCACGGGCCGCGGCAGGACAGAGACTGCGATGACATCACGGGCTACTTTCCTGCCATGCATCGCGTGGTGGCCCTGGTACGGCCGGTGCAGTCGGTCTTCGAGCTCGGCTGCGCCGTCGAGGTCTTCGGCACCAAGCGGCCCGGGGTGCCGCAGCACTACGAATTCGAATCGTGCACGGAGACACCCGGCTCAGTGCCGACCACGGGCGGGTACGCGATATCCGTGTCACAGGGCCCATCGCGCGGAGCGGTAGATGGTCGATTTGCCGACGCCCCAACGTGGTCTTCTCCGAACTGCCTCAGGACAGCGTCTACGTCGGCGGAAAACCAGGGACGCCCCTCCTGATCGGCGGCTGGGCACGCCGCGGCCACCCGCAGGAGGAAACGACGCGCTTGGCACTCGAACTGTCGGCAGCCGCATCCCGCATCACCGGGATACCCGAGCACGACATCCTGGTGGTGATCCAGGACGGTCCCGCGCGCTCCGCTGTCGAAGCCGGCCAGGTCCTGCCCGACCCGGGTCAGGAGAAGGAATGGCTGAGCCAGCACGAGGAGTAAAACCGGGCCGGTGCGAGGGCCCGCGGGTCCTTGGACAGAGTTCCCTTCGGAGCCATTTGGGAGCCGACCCGCTCCCCGCTTCCCAAGACCACGCGAACCTCTGTGAACCACGAGGGGTTTTTAGGACGCTTCGCGCGCGAGTTCCCCGCATCGACGTTCGAGCCACACCTGGTTCCGCTTCTTCTGGCACCCGTGATTGCCCTGTTTAGGACTGGATAGCAAAGGGTGATCGTGTACGGAAGCGCAAGGCGTGGCGTGTGAACGCCTGCCGCACACGTCACGACGAAGCCCCCGTCCAGACTGGTCGAGGGCTCGATAGCGTGCAGTTACGGTCACCGCTCCTCGCGCTAGCCGGACCGATGACCGCGCATCGAGACCGCCGACCGGCCACCAAACTCGGGAGACTCGACTGGAGACGCGGGCAGGTTGGGGCCGTGGGGCAGCCCGGCGGCGAGGGACTCGCCAAGAAGGTCGGCCACCTCACCAGAGCTCAGCGGGCGCTGGCCGACGGCCCATCAGGTCGAAGCGCGGCCTGCAACTCTTCGAGGGCCGGAGGACCGGGGTCACGGACGGGACGGCCAACGTCGGACGACCAATTAGGACGGAAGCGTTCAACGAAGTCTGCGAAGTCGTGACGCAAATACCGAGAATCGGCCGGCTTCAGCCGGATCTGCTGGCGGCTGTCAGCCCACCAGATCTGGAACTCACCAACTGAGCCTTCCGTCGGCCAGTCCTCACTCTGGTCCGGAAGCAACGCAGCATCGACGAAGCCTCCGACAGTCAGGCCGATGTCTACGAAGATCCCGATCGCACCGGGCCGAGGAACGTTCACGACGGTGCCCTCGAAGACCTGCCCGAAGCGCAGGCACCTGCGAATCCGAACCCACTCGGCGTCTGCTACCACGAACGCATCATCGCACCTTCGCTCGAATCGCGAGCGACTGACTTGGGAAGCAGAGTCCCGCCACGGACATGATCGACCCGTCCGTCTCGACGACACAGGCACTGCCGTCACATCTCGAGCTCTGGCTCATTTTCCGTGATCGGTCACTGAGAGTGTCCGGTGCTGGGAAGAAGCAAACTCCGTAGTACGGCGGCGACTCTGCCGGGCTGGCTGATGAAGGGTGAGTGGCTCGTGTGCCACGTCAATGTGCTGGAACAGCGCCTGCTCATCTCCCTCTGCAGGTCGGGTTCAACCGCGCGATCCTGAGTGCAGATGACGTAGGTGGAAGGCGTGTTCTGCCACGATTGGCGTTCCGGTACGCCGCGTCCACATCCCGGCTTCTGGGGTCGCAGCAACGATGCTGCCCAGGTCGCACGTTCGATCGAGGCGTCGGCGTAGAACACTTCTACGGCAGCTGCGGGATCCACGTGGGTCACGCCGTCTCCGTCGTGCACGATGGAGGAGGCGAGGAGCTTGGTCGAACCACCGAGGCGGGCCGCACTCTCGCCTTCAGCAGGCACAAAGGCTGCCAGGTACACCAAATGAGCAGCACCTGTCAGGCCGGTGGTGACTGACCCGCCGTAAGAGTGGCCTAGAACCAGGGGCGGCTGTTCCATAGCGTCGACGACTGCTTGCACCGCTTCAGTGTCGGCCTGAAGCGAGCCACGATGCAGTTCCGGAACAGCGACCTCGACTCGGGCAGCAGCCAACTCCCCCAAAACCAGGTCGAAGTGCTGGGGGTCGTGGTACAGGCCGTGTACCAACACCACACCACTCACGAAGATCCCCCCATACGGAAGTGATTCTGGCTGGCCTCAGGGTTCGAGGGGTGGCGGTGCCTTATCCCTGATTGCTCATGGCGTGACTGATCGCGGAGGCGACGTCTTTGGCGACGTGGGTTGGGGCCTCCCCCTGAGTGGTGGACACGCTGATACTGGATCTGCTTGATCCGGAGGAAGCGAGAAGACCGCCGATGGCGATGAAGGACTACTCGGACGAGTTCAAGGCCGATGCCGTGGCCCTGTACGAGTCCACACCCGGGGCGACCTACAAGAGCATCGCCGCTGACCTGGGCGTCAACCGGGCGACCCTGCGTGAGTGGGTGCTGCGGGACCGCGAACGCCGTGGCGCCGGCGCCGCGGCTGCGAAGCCGGGCACCCGGCCTCGGGAGGCGGTGCCGTCCGCTGATCCGGACGAGCGGGTCCGGCAGCTGGAGGCCCGGGTGGCCGAACTCGAGGCGAGTGAGCGCAAGCTGGCCACCGAGCGGGACATCCTCCGCAAGGCGGCCAAGTATTTCGCCGGAGAGACGAACTGGTGAGGAGCCGCTTCCAGTTCGTTGACGACCACCGGGACACCTACGAGGTGAAGCGGCTCTGCCAGGTCCTGGACGTGAACCGGTCCAGCTACTACAAGTGGCTCGCCGGCGCCGAGGCCCGGGCCACCCGGCAGCACCAGGACCGGCTCCTGGCCGAGGAGATCCGCGAGGTCCACGGCGAGTCCGGCGGCGCCTACGGCTCCCCGCGAGTGACCGCCGAGCTCCGCGAGAAAGGACGGCGGGTCAACGAGAAGCGCATCGCCCGGATCATGCGGACGTTCTCCATCACCGGTATCCGCCTGCGCAGACACGTGCGCACCACCGTCCCGGACCCGGCAGCCTCACCGGTCCCGGACCTGTTCCAGCGGGACTTCACCGCCACCGGACCCGGACTGAAATACATGGGCGACATCACGTATCTCCCCCTGGAAAACGGGCAGTTCCTCTATCTGGCGACCGTGCTGGACTGCTTCAGCCGCAAGGTCGTCGGCTGGTCCATCGCCGACCACATGCGCACCAGCCTGGTCGCCGACGCACTGCGGATGGCAGCGGCGACCCGCGGCAGCCTGGAGGGCGCCGTGTTCCACTCCGACCACGGGGCCCAATACGGCTCCCGGGCCTTCGCCGGCCTCTGCGACCAGCTCGGGGTCACCCGGTCGATGGGCGCGGTCGGCACCAGTGCCGACAATGCGGCCTGCGAAAGCTTCCACGCCTCCCTGAAACGCGAGACCCTCCAGGGCGCCCACGACTACGGCGACTCCGGCACCTGCCGCAGGACCGTCTTCGCCTGGCTGACCCGCTACAACACCCGCCGCCGGCACTCCGCCAACGGCCACCTCAGCCCCAACGAATACGAACACCGACACCACACCGCTAAACTCACGCTCGCCGCGTGATCAATAACCGCGTGCCCACCTTCACGGGGGAAGGCCCGTTGGCTGGTAGGAGTCCTGGGACCAGGGGCGGCCATCCGTCACCCACACGCTTCGAAGCCCGAGTGCTTCGGCGCCGGCGATGTCAGCATGCGGTGAATCGCCGATCACCCACGCACCAGGTAGAGGAATGCCGACGGTTGCTGCTGCCGCATGGAAGATTTCCGGTTCGGGCTTCTTGTGACCGATGGTCTCGGAGACCACCCAGCCCTGGACGAGTTGGTCGAGCCCGGTGTTACGGATCTTCGCTTCCTGCTGGACAGTGCGGCCGTTGGTGACGATCACGCAGGTCCAGCCGTCGGCCTGGGCCTTCCTCAACGCCTCGCGGGAGGAGCGCGTCAACGCGACGTGGTCGGCGACGCCGTTGTCGAGAAGGGTACGGATAGCGGCGGTTGACACCAGGTCGCCGTATCGGTCGCTCAAGGCTGCGGCGACTTCGTGCCGCGTGGCATAGCCACTGGCGTCGATAGTCGTCACCCAGGTGAGGTCGGAGTCGGGCAGGCCGTGCCGGGCCAGGAAGCCAGCGGCAGCGGCACGGAAGGCCGCATCGCGGTCGACCAGGGTGTTGTCGAGGTCCAGCAGTAACAACGGCATGACCAGCAGTAGATCACGCGCACTGTTTTCGAGCGGGTGGGTTTCCCGCCCCTACATCGATGTGATCGGCTACACGGAACTCGACCGCTACGGTGTCGAACCCTTCTTCCAGCGAGTTCAGTCTCGACGGCCCGCCGCCCTCACGGGCGGCGGGCCGTCCCATGCACTGACGTCATTTCTCGTGAACATTCCCGAGCCTGTCGATCTACATCTGCCGCCCAAAGTGCCGGACAAACGCGGCTGCTGAAAGTGAACGAAGCCAAGCGCCCGGAACGAAAGGAGGACGTCATAGAGCGCGCCGTGCCCGGCGGTGCTCGGCCAGCAGCGTCAGGTCCACCGGCGATGCGTACAGCCGCCCGCCACCACAAGAAGGGCACGGAACCCCGGCACACCGAGGAACGGCAAACTTGACGGCCTGGGCCATGTGCAGCGGGCACGAGGCCGAAAGACTTCATGGGGTGCACCAGTGGATCTCAGCTCAGTGATCATCGCGGTGGCAGGCGTCGCTGGAACCTTAGGAGGATCACTACTCACCCAACGCGGCTCCGAACGAGCGAAGCGTCGGGAGATAGAGCTCGTTCGTGATCATGAAGAGGTCCGCGAGAACCGTGCGCTCCGACGTACCTGCTACGTGGAACTCAACCGAGAGGCCCGGCAGTTCACCACAGCACTCAACCACCACCTGCACGTCATGAGGGAACGAGGCGCGGAGGACGCCGACAGCGACGCACTCGACGAGGCGAAGACCGCGCACCGCGATCGATACTCCGAAGCACAGATGATCGCCCCCGAAGAAGTACTCATGCGAGCGGGCGTCGTCAACCAAACCCTGAACAAGGTATACGGCCAGGTCAAGCGCCTCGAACGCGGTGCACCCGAACCAGGCGAAACGATGGAGACCGCGGCCCAAGCCCAGTACGAGATCTGGGACATGCTCCGAACCATGAGAACCACTATGCGTCACGACCTCGGTGTCGCATGACGATTGAGAGCTGGCACTCAGCTCCATGTGGCCTCTCCTATCTGCCTCGACCAGCCGAAAGCTGACCGAGGCAGAGACTAAAACTCAAGCTGATCTCGAGTCTTAACCTCTGGCTGGCTCCCCGCTCCAGCAGAGCCATGCCTCATCGCCGTCAATGTGCAGGAGGAGTCGGCCGCTGGGGACCGACCGTGATAAGTACGTCAACTCCTGGCATCACGAGGCTTCCACACATCTCGGGTGCTCCGGGAAGGACGGTTGCGGAACATCTGCGGGCCGGCCTGCTGGTGCCCTGGTGTTCCGGAACCTCTTGTCGTCCGCCCCGGATCGGGCAGAACCGGCGGGGGACACCGCGTAGACGAGGCGAGCCAGTCGGTCGGGCTTCACTCCTGCTGAGGCAGCACCCGAGACAGTGGTGAGGGCACAGGTTCAGCCACTGGCCGACGGCGTGCCTTCGGGGGCGCTCAGCATGGCCTGCGGCAGGTAGGCAGATTGGACGCGCAAGTCCCAGCCGTGTGCTTGGACTGCCAGGGCGGCCAGGGCGATGGTCTTGTGCGGCAGGAGGCTGCGGGGCGCCGCATCGGAGGGTGCGCTCTCCCGGTGCTGGACAAGACGATGCTCCAGGGCTTGTTCGAAGGCCAACTGGTCATCCTCCAAAAGCACGTGCAGGAGGCGCTGATCTGGCGTCAGCGCACCGAGAGTATCCAGCTGCCGCTTTGCACCGGTGCGCTCACCGGCATTCGGCTTGCACAGCGTTACCGACGGCCAGTGCCGGGGCAGATGCCCTTCGGCCTGGGTGAGGTAGCCGCACAAAGCGTCCATCTCCGCCAGCTCGCCCGGGTCCGACTTCGATTCCAGCTTCGAGTGCGGCACACCGTTACGGATGTCAGGCGCATAGTCGCCGCGCAGCAGCAGCCCGATGACCAGGCGCTGTTCCCAGACCATGCCGCTGATCACAGACAAAGCGAATGCGTCCAGCCAGGTCCTCGCGGTGGCCGCCTGCTCCACCACAGCCTCGAAGGCTATGTCTTCGCTGCTGAGCTTCTCGTCAATGAGGGTGAAGGAGATCTCTTGGTCGCCGTTGGGGTAACAGCCCAAGCTCAGGAGTCCCAGGGCGCACTCGGCCGCGGTGCGCAGGACGATGCGTGACGGGGCGGTGCCAGGCTCGGGGTCCGCCACCGTGCGGGCGGCTAGGTGGTCGAGGAGTTCGTCGCGCATTCCCTGCAGCTCCTCATCGGAGTAGCAGTCGTATTGCATCGTGTGCCAGCGGCTGCCGGCCCGCCGCCGGACGTTCTCCAGCGCCTGTTCGATCCGCCGCTCACTCACGTCATGCCGGGCTACGTCCTTGATCGTCATAAGCGTCATCCTGGCAGCCGCCACTGACACCGCAGGTACGCCAGCCATGACCACGCCCGAGAAGCCTGATAGTTGCAGGGAGCAGCTCCGCGCGGCTCGCGAACCAGGCAGAGGTTAAAACTCAAGCTGAGTACCTGTGCGAGAACTGCCGGCTGTCTACCTGATCTGGGCTGAAGCCTGCACGACGAAGGAGTTGAGGGACGCCCGCGCCTCGACCGACCTCGTCCGCAGTTCTTCGCGGTCTGTTGCGCGGTGAAGAGCACCGATCATCCCGATGGTCTGCTCGGCCCGCGCATGCAGGTCGCCGTTGGGTAGGAGCAGACGGAGCTGGTGAACGGCCTGGAAGGCCTGGCCGCGGATCCGGAAGGCTTCTGTTCTGGCTGCTGAATGCGCCGTACCATCCTGTTCCTCGTGCTTCCGGTGCCACCAGTCGTGTTGGCTCCGTATGAATTCGTTGGTCGCAGCGGTGAAGGCGAGGACGGCGCTGCGGCGTTCGCTCCGGTCTGCCACACGCTTCTGGAACTGATACCCCAGAAGAGAACCGATGAGTGTTCCCGCCACTGCGATGAAGGTCGTAAGTACCTGGCTCACTGAATTAGTTGACCACGCCAGCTCCAGCACCAACAGGGAACGTAACGAGGTTGATGGGCCGCTGTCGAAGCAGTTGGATGCAGTCGGCGAGTTGGTGCCATTGTTGAGGCAGGGTGAGGCGCGAGCAGCCCGCTACGCCTTGTGGTTGTTCGGGCAGGGTGATGGTGCCGCCTCACAAGCTGCACACGAGTTGGCTGACGGATAGAGCGGCGATTCCATCTCGTGTTTCCAGCTGATTCGGTGGCGTTGCATGACATCGAAGACCAGCAGTTCGGGACCCTGCGATGAGTGATCTTGACGATGACGTCACAGCGTTCGATCCGCCGGCCGTTCTCCTCCCCCTGCTGACGGTGGAGGAGGCGCCGGACGTCCTGGAGGTTCTGGCTGCTGTGGTCGCCGGCGAGCGCGCGGATGTCGACCTGGCGCGCTCGCTGTCGATGCACCTGGCCGCCCGCGTGCCGTCGCGGGAATAGGGACCGAAGGTATTACACGGGTGCCATCTCGTCGGCCTTAAGAGCGGCGATGACGCAATCCGCCAGCAAGTCGCAGTGCTCGGCGCCCGTGATGTCTCGGGCTGTGTTGAGGACGAGCCACGCTGCATCGAGCTGCTGCTTTCGGGTGTCTCCGAACTCGCATTTGAGTGCGGCAGCCAGGTGATCGCGATACATCGGCATGGTCCGACTTCTGAGGTAGGAGCAACTGGCGGCCTCGCGCACGCAGGTGAAGAACCGCAACGCGTCAGTGCGGCCGAGCTGCTGGTAGATGATCTCCATGAGCTTTCGGCCAGGTTTGAAGCCGTAGGGCCAGGAGCCTCTTGGCCCTACCTGCTCCCTGAGTTGGATGTACAGCTCGAAGCTGAAGTCGTACTCGTTCCTCATGGCTGTCTTCGTACCGGCCTTCTTCGGGGAGGCCGCGGCGCCGCGCCTCTCGTACATCCATTCAGCCGCTACTCATGCCACGCTCCGCTCGGCGAGGGGCAGGTCGAGGAGGTCGGCGTGCCCGTGCTGGGTCTGGCAGTTGGGGCAGCGCAGGCCGAGCGCGTCGAGGGTGAGCCGGCAGGGCTGGTGACCAAGCTCGTCGGCATAGAGGCCACAGCGGCAGAACCTGCAGGCGGGGGCGGTGACGTCGTCGAGGGACATCGGCGGGTGCTCCGTTCGGCGGTATTGCAGTTACGGGCTGTGCGTTGGCGCGTTGAACATGCATGAGCAGAAGTCGCAGGTTGCGGGAGCTATCGGGCCCGGCGGCGTTCGACCAGCTGCAGGCACAGTTGGCCCGTGCTGCCGCCGGGATGGCGAGGGGTAAGTCGCCCCGCCGAACAGCCGTTGAGGGGGCGCTTCACCCTCCGGATGGGGAGCAGGATGACAGCCGCGGTGAGGCGGCGCCGCCCGGCTCGGGCTGAAGTCACACGCCCTCCTTCTCCAGAAGCCAACGGCGATCCGTGTCGCGGCATTCGGCGACGCTCGGCTCGTCGTGGGCGGGTGCGATCGGCGCGTCGATGAGGGCCAGGGCATCGCGGGCCTGCTGAATGGCGTGAGCACGCACGGAGACGGCGCGTTGACCTGGCGGTTGCTTCCACGAGGATTGGCGGAGGTTTCGCGCCTGTCCCCGGCGCTCGGCCGAGCCACGGCAACCTCGTGACCCGGCGGTCCCGCCCCGCCTCCGATCGGCGGATTCAACAAATCGTCGCAACACGAGGAGTGTTGGGGTCGTTCATCAGGAGGCTGTTGAAGCGCTCGGCTGGGGTGGCCCAGCCGAGCGTCTTCCGGGGCCTGCGGTTCAAGTCGGCGGCGGCAGCATCCAGATCCTCCTTGGCGTACTTGGACAGATCCGTGCCCTTCGGGAAGTACTGCCGCAGCAGGCCGTTCGTGTTCTCGTTCGTGCCTCGCTGCCAGGGGCTGTGAGGCTCGCAGAAGTAGACCGGGATTCCGGAAGCCGCTGAGAACGCATAGTGATGCGCCATCTCGGACCCTTGGTCCCAGGTCAGGGATCGCTTGAGATTGGCCGGGAGGCCGCTGACAGCATCGAGGAGCGCTCTCCGGAAGAACCCCGGGAGAGGACCCGTCCGGAAGGTGCACCAACAGCGTGTAGCGGGTGCTGCGTTCGAGAGTGCCGATCGCTGAGCCGTTCTTCGTGCCGACGATCAGGTCACCTTCCCAGTGCCCCGGGACGCTGCGGTCGGCGACTTCGGCGGGCCACTGGCTGATCAGGACCATCGGGTGAGTGAACCGAGGGATCCTCTGGTCCGGCCGCCGACGCTGCTTGCGCATGCTTCGGCCCGTCCGTAGGCGCCGCGAGACCTCTCGCATCAGGCCGGTCTTGGCCTGGGCATACAGGGCTCGGTAGATCGACTCGTGCGTCACATACATCTCCGGACGGTCCCGGAATTCCCGACGAAGCACGATCTGCTCGGGGCTCCACTTCTCGTCCCACCGGGCCTGGATGAAATCCCGCAGCTCTGGGCAGCGGTCGACCTTCCGGGGCTTGGGCCGCGGCCGTCGTGCTTGCGCCCGTTTGTGAGCGGTGAACGGGCGGTAGTGGGCCGGATGGTTTGGTCTGGTGTCAGGGTTGCCGTTGCGTCGGATCTCCCGGCTGATCGTCGATGGGCTGCGGTTCAGCTCGCCGGCGATCGCTCGTATCGACTTCTTCTCTCGCCGCAGATCAGCGATGCGCACCCGCTCCTCCTCGGACAGGAAGCGAGTAGAGATTGAGCGTGAGCCGTTCCGTTCCTCCATGCGCGGATGGGGTTCGAACTTACGGGGGTCCCCGACGATCGGCTGGATCGCGGCCCGCGCCGTCTTCCGTCCTGCCTTCGTGGTCTGCACGCGTGCACCGCGCCCGCTGATCCACTGACGATGCGGCTGGCCTCTCTGATACTCACACCTTCGTGTATCAGTTCGAGGAACTTCTGCCTGACCTCGGGGGGCACCCTCTTGCCGTTCGGGCGCCCCCGGCAGTGCTTCTGTCCTCCATCGCCCACCCGGACGTCGGGTGTTGCGACGTTCATTAGAACCCGAGGATCCGAGGCGGGCGTCAGTCCGCGGAGTCCCTCTCCGGCATCCCGTCGTCCACGGTGTCCGGATGTGAGACGCGGCTGGCGGACGGGTCGTCGGTGTGGTCCGCCCCTTGCGGGTCGATAGTGGCCGCCCAGCGTCCCGCCCAGCGGGCGAGGGGGTTCAGGGCGTGGCACGCCTCCTGTCCCAGCGGGGTGAGCCCGTAGCGGCTGTCCGGTAGTTGGTGAATCACCTGGGCATCCAGCAGTTCGGTCAGGCGCTGCCGCATCACGCTGGAGGACATGTCGTCGCACCGCTTCTGCAAGGGACGGAATCCAAGCGGGCCCGCCCGAAGCTCCCACAGGATGCGCAGACTCCACCGCCGCCCGAACAGATCGAGTGCGGCCATGAGGGGGCGGCCGGTGGTCGAGCCGCGAACAGGATTGCCAGGCCTGGGTGTTGCCATGTCGGGAAGTCCAGCTCTCCAGGGTTGATGCTTCGAATACCGACACGCTAGCATCAGTGACCGCTTCGGAAATCGAAACGGAGGAGGCTGTTGTGACACCTGCCCCGACGACCTGGGAGAGAGGCGTTCCTCAAAGCCCGTGTCGACGGAGGCGAGACCGGCCGGGAGGACCGGTACATGCGCATGGTGCCCCGAGTTCGACGTCGGCGCCGAGTCGCACGGACGACTCACTCGGAACTTGTTCGTGGCGGGGGGACGGGTGACCGGCACGCGGGAGATCGAGTACAGGATCCACCAGGTCCTGTGAACCGGCCCAGCGGAACTTCAGTGCTGCCTCGTCGGCGGTTGCCGCCACCAAGCCAACATCCACTCAGAGGTGGAGCCCAGATGACCACGACCGAGTTTCCCTCGGCGGCAGCACGGGCCGCCGCCGCTGCCGCCCTGGCCGAGGACGCGTCAGGGAAGGACGTCACCACCGTGTGGAGCGTTCCCGAGGAACTGGTGGCCACGGCCGAGATCCGCACCCGGCAAAGCGGCATCGCCGCCGGCCTCCCCGTGGTCGCCGAGGTCTTCGCGCAGGTCGACCCCGAGGTCAAGGTCGAGCCGGCCGTCGCCGACGGCGCCCGACTGGCCGACGGCCAGGTCCTGGTGCACCTGTCCGGTTCGGCGCGCAGCCTGATCACCGGGGAGCGTACGGCGCTGAACTTCCTGCAGCGCATGTGCGGCATCGCGACGCTGACCGACCGCTACGTCCAAGCTGTGGCAGGGACCAGGGCGCGCATCCTGGACACGCGCAAGACGGCGCCGGGCCTGCGCGCCCTGGACAAGTATGCGGTCACCGCCGGCGGCGGCCACAACCACCGCCTCGATCTCGCGGCGATGGTCCTGCTCAAGGAGAACCACATCGCCGCGGCGGGCGGGGTGACCGCCGCGATCGAGGCGGTCAGGCGCGGGATGGCGCGCACCGGGCAGAGCGTGGAAAGCGATGTCGAGGTGCAGACCGTCACACAGGCCGCCGAGGCCCTCGACGCCGGAGCCCGCTGGATCATGCTCGACAACATGCCGGTGGCCGACATCGAGCAGGTCGTGAAGTTCCGGGCCGGGCGGGCCGACGCTTCCCGGATCCTGCTGGAGGCCTCGGGCACCATCCGCCTGGACACAGTTCTCGCCATCGCCGGGACGGGCGTCGACCTCATCTCGGTCGGGGCGTTGACGCACAGCGCGCCCGCACTGGACCTGACCATGCTGCTGACCACCGGCCCGGTGCCATGCCCGAGGTAGCGGTCGTCGTCGCGTGTCAGCGAGACGGCGCGGGTGGCAGCCCGACCGCCGTTCTGGATGATGCGCCGTTCACCGACGAGGAGCGATGCCGCATTCCCACGGCGTTGGGAACATCGCACGCCGTCTTCCTCCGCGCGACCGGAATCGAGCGTCGTCAGCCCGCGTACACACTGCGGTTCTTCACCGCCCAGGGCGAACTGCCCGCCTGCGGACACGGCACCGTCGCCGCCCTCGCCGTGCTCGCCGAACGGACAGGCGGCGACCACGACTACCGCGCCGCCCTGCGTACGGCCCACCGCAGCTTCGACGGTCGGGCAAGCCGAAACGGTGACGGCCTGACGGCGTCGTTCGACCCGGGCCCGGTCAGCTTGCGTAGCACCGGTGGACCCGAACTGAGGGCAGTCGTAGGCGGCCTCGCACTGACAGAGGACGCGGTAGCCGGCGACGCCTGCGTGGCGTCGAACGGGCGGCCGAGGCTTCTGCTGCCCATCCGATCCCGCGCCGCACTGGCCGAACTCACGCCGGACTTAACCCTGTTGCGCGCAGCCTGTGACCGCTACGGTCTGCTGGGCTGCTACGCCTACTCGCCCCCGGACCGACACGGCCGAGCAGCAGCCCGGATGTTCGCCCCGTCGATCGGCGTCCCCGAGGACATCGCCAACGCCAACAGCACGGCCTGCCTGGCAGCGCATGCTGCCGGGTTCGGCACACACCGCCTCGCTGTCGACATGGGTGATCACCTCGGCAGCCCGTCCACCATCACAGCGACCGCCCACCGCGACCGCACGGGACACCGGATCCGAGTCGGCGGCCAGGCAGCGATCGTGCGCACGGTCATGCGATGAGGCCTGCGCGCTCAAGGCGAGGGTGCCGGTCCGCAGCAGGTCCAACTGCTCCTGTGAGAGCCCGGCCAGTTCTGGCGGCGTCTGTGGCAGGGGCTCAGGGTTGATGGCCGATCACGTCGTACTGGTGCGACACGTACCTACTTGTCGGCTCCTCTTCGTTCTAGTCCGGGCCGCGGCCCTTCCGGCGAGGCCAGTCATCGACTCGACCGGCTCTGGCTCGTCCTCGCCCGCCGACGCTCACCCGAGACCAATCCGATCGCAGCCCGGCCGGTTGATCGAAGCCGTCCGACTTCGACGCCGTCTCCGTCGGCTCGCTGACCCACAGCGCGCCGGCCATGGATCTGAGCATGCTTCTGATCATCAATTCCGAACACAGGGGGTACCGTGGCCAAGGGCTACTGGGTCAGCGTCTACCGCACCATCGCAGACCCTGAGAGGCTTGCTGCCTACGACAAGCTGGCCGGTCCAGCCGTCAAGGCCGCGGGCGGGCGGCTGCTCTCCCGCGGCAGCCGGGTCGTCGCACACGACGCCGGAATCGCCGAGCGCACCGTCCTGATCGAGTTCGACAGCTTCGAACAGGCGGTCGCCGCACGCGCGAGTGCGGCCTACCAGGAGGCACTGGCCGTACTTGCTGACGGCGTCGAGCGCGACTTCCGCATCATCGAAGGCCTCGACTGACGACCGATGCCGCGTCAGGGAGGAACACGATGCCGGCTGCGGGGATCACCCCGGCTCGTCAGTGCGCCGCACCGTCGCGAAAAGCGTCAGGCCGGTGGCATCGGCGGTGATGTCCGGTCCGGCGACGGTTCCTTCCCGGCGGCGCGGCGGCGCGGACGTCGGCCTCGATGTCGGCGGGGGTGCGTTCGACGAGGTTCCAGCGGCCGATGTCGGTCATCAGGGCGGCGTACGGGTTCGAGGTCGCGATGTTGGAGAAGTAGAACGTGTCTCCGGGGCGCCGGTTCAGGAGATGGGCGAACGCGTCGCTGGCGGTCGCAGGGGGCGCAGACTGCCGATCAGGTTGCCCCGGGCTACCAGTTCCCCCACCAGCGCCTCCAGCCTGTCGGCAGGGGCTTTGGGATGCTCAGCCGCGAGCTTGCCGATAAGGTCGCCGACCCGCAGTGGGGAGCGCGCCAGGGACATGACCGCCCGTACAACGGGGATCAGCCGCACTGACACTTCGGTCTGCGAACCGCCGACGCTGCCATGGGGTGCCCATGCCACCACCAGGCGCTCACCGCGTACGACGGCCAGATTGTTCATGACGACGGGCAGCCGGCGCCGCAGTTCAGCGCATGCTTCCAGGCGCGCAATCACCTGGGCGACCCACGCCGCGTCGGCTCGGGTGCGGAGCTGATGGTCTTCGCCCCACCGCGCCGAAAGGCGCGGTCCGAAGCGTGTGCCGGCCACCCCGGCGAAGAGGCCGAATGGCGCGGCCCGGCCGCGCATCCGCACCCCGTAACGGGCCAATGCCAGCGCCATGCGCCGCGCTTGACCAGCGTCGGTGGGCCGTCCATCGAGCGTGGCGTCGATCTGCCGGGCAAGAACGGGGCTGGCGATCGTGACGGCCTCGGCCACCGGCCGCATTGCCCATGCCGCGGCCAGCCATTCGCACCATTCCTTGCCGTCGGCGTCCGGCCCAGGCCAGAGGGGCATGGTCGACGGCCGCGGCGGCAACGACATCATCTGCGGCGGCGACGGCAACGACGCACTGTCCGGCGGCGACGGCAACGACCGCATCGAAGGCGGCAACGGCGCCGACAACCTCAACGGCAACAACGGCAACGACGCGCTCTTCGGCGGCACCGGCACCAACACCAACGACGGCGTCCCCGGCACCAACGCCTGCTTCAACCCCTCCACCGGCCCCGGCTGCTTCTAACCCCGCACACCCCCCGACCGGGGCATGTTGCGTGACATCAGTAGCTGACATCAACAGAGGCGTACAACCGCGCACCGTGGCACGCCCGTGATCGGTGGACGAGCCGACAGATTCCAGTAGGCGAGCGGTTCGTGATGATGCTGCACCCGTCTACGGATCACAGGACCGAGTTCGGGGTCGGGCAGCGTCTGGTCGGTGGATCGCGGGCGGTATGACGGTGTGTCTGTACGGCCGCGCAGCCGGTGTCCAGCCTTCAAAGGTCGATGTCACCATCGCGCGGGAGATGGTCGATTTGCCGACGCCCGCGGCCGCCGCGACGGCTTCGATGGTCAGTGCCGCGTACCCCTGTCCCGACAGGACATCCCGTGCCGCATCAAGGATCTTTGAAGCAGAACGCGGCCCACCGGCCACCGAACCTGAAGAGAAGACGAGTGCCATGACCAGAGCGATACGGATCGTTTCACTCATGGTTCAAAGCATGCGGCTGTCGCGTTGTCGCCAATGAAACGCTACGTGTCGTTTCGATCGGGTCTCTTCCCGAAGGAGTCGTGTCATGAAGGGTTACACCGTCCCTCTGTCTCCCCGCGGCATCGCGAACCTCGCGTCCGCTCCGCCCTGGCACTACGCCGGCACCGTGGTGAGCGTGGAATTCTTCACCGACCCAGCCGCCGCCGCGGCGACCCTGCCCGAGGGCCTGACGCCCGACCCGGACTCCGCCGGCCGCGGCGTCGCGATGTTCATCGACTGGCAGTACTCCTCCACGGGCCTGGAGTACCTGGACCCCGCACGCTCGCAGTACCGGGAGTTCTTCATCACTCTGGAGGCCCACTACAACGGCGCCCCGGTGGCCTGGTGCCCCTACATCTACGTCGACAACGACTCCGCCATGGCCCGCGGCTGGGTCCAGGGCTTCCCCAAGAAGCTCGGTGCCGTCCACCAGACCCGCACCTACTCCGTCGGCGGCCCCGGCACCCCAGTCCTCGGCCCAGGCGGACAGTTCGGCGCCACCGCCTCCGCCGCTGGACAGCGCATCGCCGAAGCCAAGATCACCCTCGAACAGCCGGTCCCCGACCCCGCCACCCTGATGAACCGCCCCGTGGTCAACCTCCGCCACTTCCCCCGCCTGGCCGCCGGACAACACGACAAGCCCGCCGTCCACGAACTGGTCATGGCCGTCCTGGACGACGCCGCCGTCAGCGACGCCTGGTCCGGCACCGCCGACCTCGCCTTCCTCCCCGCCCACGGCGAAGAACTCGCCGACCTGCCCGTCCAGCGCACCGGCAAGGGATTCCACTTCGACCTCGCCTACACGGTCACCGACCTCAAGACCCTCACCGACCACAGCAACTAACCGACCCACACACCACGAGGGCCCCGCCACCAGCCACCACCCCTATGGCCCCTCGCCGCTCCCCCAAGACGAACCATCCCCAACGCACCCGTGGCCCCGATGCCGTGGGGGCACGCCCACAGCTCTCACATCTCAGGAGTCGACGTGCCCATCTATACCTGCACGAGCGCCCAGGGAACGCTGAGGGCCGGCGCCAAGGGGGAATTGGCCGCCGAAATCACCAGGATCCACGCGGAGATCAATCACGTCCCGCCCGCCTACGTCAACGTGGTCTTCTCCGAACTGCCTCAGGACAGCGTCTACGTCGGCGGAGAACCAGGGACGCCCCTCCTGATCGGCGGCTGGGCACGCCGCGGCCACCCGCAGGAGGAAACGACCCGCTTGGCACTCGAACTGTCGGCAGCCGCATCCCGCATCACCGGGATACCCGAGCACGACATCCTGGTGGTGATCCAGGACGGTCCCGCGCGCTCCGCTGTCGAAGCCGGCCAGGTCCTGCCCGACCCGGGTCAGGAGAAGGAATGGCTGAGCCAGCACGAGGAGTAAAACCGGGCGCCGACAGACAGCGGCACCGCCGTGGACAAGCTCCGTGACTAGGCCCTTCGTGGACGCCCTGCGCTGTGGATCCGCTGGCATGGGGCGCTGCGTGCCAAACTCCCGGCTGGCGTCGCCCGCCTGCACCTGCCGTCACGGTGCACGCGCTCCCCTGCCCGGTACTCACCGTCCCCGGTCACCGGCACGGAGGCAATCACCTTCGGCAGGCCCGCCACCCCCGAGGAGCAAGCAGACGCTCTGCACCGGGACCAAGAGCGGATCACAGAAAACAACGCGTTGCTCCCCTCCCCCAGGTCCAGGCCGCATTATCTGATGCTCTGCCAGTGCAGGCCTGGGATACGGCCTTGCCCCACGTGAGGGCGAGAAAAACTGACGACATTGTCAAGTCCGGTCAGGGGAGAAGGCTGGGCAACCTCGGTGGTGGTGCGGTTCGGCCAGCGAGACACTGACGACACCTCAGCCGCGCTCTCGATAAAGCCGGTGTCGGAAAGTGCAGGTTAGGAGAGAATGGGGCAGTATCAGCTCTATTCTCCACGCGTCCTGACGGCGCCGAGGCGACAGCTGAGGAAGAACATGGGCCAGAACGGCACCCGTCTGATGGCCGTGTCGGCCGCTCTTGCCGGAGCGCTCGCGCTCGTGCTGGCCGCTCCGTCCGCGGCCGGCGCCGATCACCGGACCGGGACCGCGCTCTCGTTCGGCACGGTGGCCGCACCGCAGGCCCCCTCCCCAACTCCACCTCCGCCCCGCCTCCCCCGCAACTTCCGCGGCAAGGGCAAGTGGGTCGTCCGGGACCTAGACATCACGGTGCCCTTCACCTGGGAGGGGCGGGACGGCAACAGCCAAATGACCGCCGGGGGCCCGCAGTACCCAATCTGGTTCACCAACCTGATCTACCACGACACGCTCTACACGCTCACGTACAAATGGCCAGGCCTGTACGAGCACCCCTGCTCACGCATCCCGGGCTTCAACCTGAAGGCATTGAACCAGGGGTTCGAGAAAGCCCGGTTCGTCGGGCGGGAGACCCTCAGGCGCACCACGCCGCGGTACGTGAACCACTGGCGGGTGGGCGTGGTCCTGCCCGAGCTCCCTCCCGGGAACCACCCGCGCCTGCCGCTCGCTCTGGGCGACATCTATGTCGACGAGAACAACCGGGGCACCTTCTGGCAGGTACTGCAGTTCGGCGTCCAGAACCTCTACGACCCCGAGCTGGACGAATGGCTGGTCATGGACACGTTCGAGCACCGCCCCGGAATCGTCACGCTCCCCCAGCGATGCGCACCGCCCCACTGAGCACGGTCCCGATCCACAGCGACCCACGCCGCCCCGGCGCCCGCGCCTGGGCCGCCTCACGACCCAACCTCCTCAACGTCGTCGTCAGCCGCGCCAAACGCCGCCTCTTCGTCATCGGCAACCGCGAAACCTGGCAAGAACAGCGCTACTTCACCACCCTCGCCGACCAACTGCCCGCCCACACCTGGAAGCCGTGACCGACGCCTCCACGCCGCTGCCGGCCATGCCGTAGCCGTCACACGGCGCGGTCCAAAGCCGCGCGCGGCCGGTCGCCCGCCGTCCACGGGCGACGCCCGGATTTCAAGTGCTCACACACCGCACCCGGCTCGGGAAGTTCCACGCCCAGCTCTCCCGCTCCTGGTGTTGGGTCACACCAAGAGTTGGGTTCAAGCGAGCGACGGCCACCGATCGGCAGCCCACTCCAGCCATCCCGACCATCCAGGAGGCGGACCTCCAATCTCATGCCCACCAAGTTCGGCGGCGTCGGGCTCCTCGAAGAGCGTCCTCCAGCGCACGAGGTCCGCTTCACTCATCGGGAAGGTCTGATCCGGGGTGGTCGACTGGCGATGGGCGATTCGAGCACGTTGGGTCTCATGGTCCACCGGCACGTACACAAGGCGGCAGGATGCCCCCACAGACTCCACCAACCAGCGGATCGCGGACCTCTCGTCACGGGACCAGCATCCGAAATCCAGAACCACGTTGGTTCCAAGTCGCAGCGCCTCCAGACCGAGCCAGAGCAGCCGGCCCTCCAGCACGTCGCGCTTCCCATCCGCATCTGACTCGCCGAACAGTGGGTTCATCCACTCATCCGGCGTCAGCCGTAGGGCGCTGTGCCCCTCGGCGAGTTGCCGCGCCCTCGTGGTCTTGCCGGCCCCGGGCAGCCCGATCATCAGAAACAACGTGGTCACAACCAGACCATTCCAGGAGACCAAGTGCTGGGCGACTGCTTTTTGCTGGAATCGCCGGGCCGCACCGCGGCCCAGCAGCGCGAGGACACCCAGTGGCGGTGACGCATGCCGCCCAGTCCTTCCGCTGCTGGTCACGTGATCCGCCGGACAGGCCCGAGTGCTGTGACCGGGAACGTTCGCGGGGTTGGACGGTCAGGCCGCGGCCGGTAGTGGTCTGCCGCCCCATCGGATCTCCGCGCACT
This sequence comes from Streptomyces sp. NBC_01445, assembly GCF_035918235.1. Classification (NCBI taxonomy): domain Bacteria; kingdom Bacillati; phylum Actinomycetota; class Actinomycetes; order Kitasatosporales; family Streptomycetaceae; genus Streptomyces; species Streptomyces sp. NBC_01445. The sequence continues at coordinate 309,890 of NZ_CP109485.1, forward strand.
GCCACAGCCTGAAAAACAGGTCAGGCCGTTGGCAGATGCCTGCTCGGCGGGCACCTCACGAACAGGTCTTCCGCCTCGGATGTCAAGAGGAACGGCAGGAGCCGACGAAGCGCAACCGCATGCTCACCCACCCGCTTCAGCACAGCCCGCAACGTCGGAGCAGCCCCTGGTACGTGCTGAGCCGGACCGCAGCCCGCGGCGACATACAGGCACTCCAGCCAGGCGGACTGCGTCGTCGCGCCATCGGCACCCGACCGCTGCACCCAGGTGGCAACCTCTGCCTCGCGCCCCGGCAAGAACCACACCTCAACCAGCAGCCCCGGCCGGTGGAATCCCAGCCCGTGCTTGGTCGGCTCCGGCCCGCAGAAACCAGCATCCTCCACCAGAAACGCAAACGCTTCCGCAACAGTGCTGCGGAAGCTCTCCCCTGGATCGGCTCGACGACTCACGCCGCAATGCTCCGCCACTCAGACTGCCACGGGAAGGCCACAACCCGGCGAACCTACGCGGTCACGGCACTAGACGACTGCTCCATCCTGCACAGGCAGGCGGGTGGGGAGGGCCAGTTGGTCAGTCGGGCGTCGGCCGCCGTGATGCAGGGTCGACCGGGCCGCAGCGAGCAGCGTGTCGTCGATCCCGATCGGGTCGAGGCCGGCATCGAGTAGGCAGAGGGCCTCCTGCACGAGGGCGGTGCCAAGGAACGCCAGCACGTGGCGGTCGATGTCGCGCAGGAGCGATGTGTCGGCGGGCCAGCGGCCGAGCGCGTTCGCGGGGGCCGTGTCGGTGTAGGTGGCGGACAGGTGGGCGCAGACAGACGCGGCGGTCAGGATGTCGCGCACGGGGCTGGCCGGGAATACGCTGCGCGCTGGACGGACATAGGGGTAGCGGCAGCCTTCTTGCTTGATCAGCTGGGCGTTAGTCAGGCGGGTCAGTGCCGCGCTGACGGTCGGCAGGGCAGCACCGTATGACTGGGCCTGCGTGCGGAGTTTTTGCCCAGGCGGGATCTTGCCCTGCTGGATCGCCAGGGCCAGGTCGACCGCTATACGGGCGGAGGAAGCGTCGCTGCCGCGTGCCATCCGGTCACCCTAAAGGCATTCACGGGTCTGGACTGCGGCGCTCTAATTTCCCGGTGACTGGCCGCTGCCCTGGGTGCAGTGGGTGAAGGCGGCGGTTGAGCTGGCCGGGACATGGCCGGGATCGATGAGGCGCGCCGGCGGGGTCGCTGCCTGCCGAAGTGCCGTGGACAGCGTCAGGGGCGGGTACCCGGTGTCCGGGTACCCGCCCCTGTAGTGCTCTGGATCTACTTGCCCTTGGCAGCTTCCTTAAGCTTGGAGCCCGCGGCCACCTTCACGCTGTAGCCGGCGGGGATCGTCATCGTCTCGCCCGTGGCGGGGTTGCGGCCCTCCCGCGCGGAGCGGTGGGTGCGCTCGAACGTCAGGAAGCCCGGGATGGTGACCTTCTCATCACCCTTGGCGACGACATCGCCGACCGTCACGGCAAACGCCGCGAGGATGGCGTCGGCGTCCTTCTGGGTCACCTCGGCGCGCTCGGCCAACGCGGCCACCAGCTCACTGCGGATCATGTCAGTACTCCAATATCGTGCTCGGGAGCCCCGCTCGGGGAGCGGGGACAGATCAAGTCGCCCATGCTGTCACCCGCCACCGACAACAGGCACGCACCCCGTAGCCCCTTGCGCCGAACGGCCCAGGTACGAAAAGGGGCCCCGCGCGGCGTGCGAAGCGGTGCGCGGGGCCCCTCAAGGATGGTTGCAGTCCTGTCGCTCATCCCACCGCCGACGGTAATTGACGCAGTGCCACCTCGCACCCGGGCAGGCGCGGTCGCGAGCCGCCCTCTAGAGGAGAACATCTGGCAGGGCACTGGTGGCGTTGCCGAGCCCGAAGTGCGGAGCTTGAGATACAGGGCAACGGGTGGACGCTGCCTCCGTGCAGACCGGCGTACAGGCACTGGGCAGCGGGGTCGATGTCCAGGGTTCGTACGTCGTGCCCAGTCAGTTCGGATTCACCAGGCGTAGAGCAGTTCGCGGATGTCCTGCCAGTCACGATCGATCGCTTTCACCCGCTCGTCCCGCCAGGTGGAGGGGGGGAACGGCTCGGTGGTTGCGGAGTTCCCGCACGAGCAGCACTGCCCGATTCAAGGTGAAAGCAGCACGGGCGGATGAGGATCCGCCTGCTACCAATTCCGTCGAGCGGCACCCCCAGGGCGGCGGCACCGTCGAGGAGGAGTGGGTCGAGACCTCGGCGCTGACCCGGGCCGCGCTGGAGCGCTGGCTGTCCGTGCGCGAGAACCTGGTGCAGCGGGCCCACGGCACCTCGCGGCTGTGGGTGTCGCTCTGGACGAACCACGACGGCGTCCTCGACGACGAAGGGACACGGTGATTCGCCCTCCCGGGATGCCACCGGAGGAGAACGGGCTCGTGACCTCTGGCTTTATTCACGAGTAATGGTTCTGGCTCAACTTCCGTGAAATCCATGCCGACCGGGCTCGTGCCAGCCTCTGGACGAGCCGCTGACCTGCCAGTTCGCCAGGGCCGCCAGCCTCGGACACCGAGGATCGGTTCGACTCCACGGAAGTTGTGCCAGAACCCGAATTTTGAAGGCGCTGGGGTTCTCGCCAGGGGAGCATCGGGATGCTCCTGGCGAAAGGTCCTGTTCATGCCGCAGATGTCGCAGGTTGACGCGGCGATCCGGCGTGATCATCGTGGCGGCATGAAGATGCGGGAGGTTGAGCGCAAGTACAACATGTCGTAGGGGACGGTCTGCAAGGCTTTGACTCCGTCTGGCCCGAGCGCCGGCAGAAGCTCCCGCCAACGGGCGACGGCCTGCCGGAAGGCCCTGTGTCCACTCCGCGCCCGCGATCTCGGGCGTGCCAGAGCCGAGCCGCACGCTGCGGCGGTCCGCGCCCCCGCGCTGCCGCCTTGGCAGGGCTCCGAGGCCGTGAAACGCTCTCTTTATGGCATATCTGTCCCGCGTCTGCACACCGATCTCGAACGGGTGAGCCCGGCTGCCTGTCGGGAGTCCCCCCGGATCCACGCTCCCGTTCGGGAGTAAGGAACAGCCATGACGACGACCGAGCATGCTCACGACCGCGACGACCACAGTGACCCCACCTTGTACCGCACTCCGGCGGACGCCGTCGCCGCGCCCCCGGAGAAACTCGCCTACGTCGTCGGTTTCGACCCCACCGCACAGCGCGCGGACGCGTTGTTCACCGTCGGCACCGACCCCGAATCCCCCGCATACGGCCGCGTGATCTCCCACGCCGAGCTGCCCGACCTGGGCAACGAACTGCACCACTTCGGCTGGAACGCCTGCTCGAGCGCGCTGGCGCATGCCGGTCATCATCACGCTGCGCGGCGCTACCTCATCGTCCCGGGACTGCGCTCCTCCCGGCTGCACGTCTTCGACACCAGCCCCGATCCCGCTCGCCCGCGCCTGGTCAAGGTGATCGAGCCCGAGGAGTTGGCCGCCAAGGCCGGATATTCGCGTCCGCACACGCTTCACTGCGGCCCAGACGGGATGTTCCTGTCCTGCCTGGGGGGCGCGGACGGTGCGGACGGGCCTGGCGGCGTCGCGCTGCTGGACCACGAAAGCTTCGAAGTGCTGCGCGCCTGGGAGAGCGATCGCGGACCGCAACAGCTCGCCTACGACGTCTGGTGGCATCTGCGCCAGAACATCGCCGTGACCAGCGAGTGGGGGAGCCCCTCGATGATCGAGGACGGCCTCGTCCCCGAACTGCTGCTGGGTCGCCAGTACGGCCACTCGCTGCACTTCTGGGAGCTGGACTCCGGCCGGCACCTGCAGCGCGTCGATCTGGGGAATGAGAACCAGATGGTGCTGGAGCTGCGTCCCGCGCACGACCCCGAGGCGACGTGGGGGTTCACAGACACCGTGGTCAACGTGGAGGACCTGTCGGCGTCGGTGTGGCTGTGGAACCGGGAGGGCGAGGACTTCGTGGTCCGCAAGGTGATCACCGTCCCTGCCGAGCCCGCGCAAACGCAGGACCTGCCCCCGGCGCTGCAGCCGTTCGGCGCGGTGCCCCCGTTGATCACCGACATCGACCTGTCGGTGGACGACCAGTGGCTGTACGTATCCGCATGGGGAACCGGCGAGCTGCTCCAGTACGACGTGAGCGACCCGTTCCATCCGAGGCAGACCGCGTCCGTGCGTCTTGGCGGCATCACCGGCCGACAGCCGCATCCCGCCGAGCCGGAAAATCCGCTGACCGGCGGAGCGCAGATGGTCGAGCTCAGCCGCGACGGGCGGCGCGTGTACCTGACGAACTCCTTGTACGCCGCCTGGGACGCGCAGATCTATCCCGCGGGCATCGACCCGTGGATGGTCAAACTCGACGCCGACACCTTGCACGGCGGGCTCTCCATCGACAGCCGCTTCTTCCCACACGGCCCGGACTTCCTGGGCTTGCGCGTGCACCAAACGCGCCTGGAAGGCGGCGACGCCTCCTCGGATTCGTACTGCTACCGCCGCTGACCGCTTGTGCTCCGCGAGAGCCGGCGTCGGCGCTCGCGGCGGTTGCTGCCGCGGTGGCGAGGCCTCTGCCTGTCATGCCGGCTCCCGGGCGTTCCGGGCGGCAAAAACACGGACAGCCTCCACGACACCGGGCCACGCCGATCTCAGGCGTGGCCGCCCCCTGGCATCGCCCGCCCGGAATAGCGCAGCCTGCACAGTGAGTGTCCACACCTGAGCCCGGACACTGCATCGCCGTCATTTCTCACGAACATCCCAGAGCCCTTGGATCGCCAGTCGATGGCCACGCCGTGGTCCTTGGCTGCGACCACTCCGGGCAGGAGGTCCCCGTCACCGGTTGCCCCAGCTCGCGCACCCGACCCCAGTATCTGTCCGCCGCCGGCACGGGCGGCCGATCATCATGGGGCCGTCGAGGACGGCACTCGTCCACTCCTGTTGCCCCGTGCTGAGGTGCTGCAGGAGGGGCAAGCGTGCGTCGTCCTCGGGCTCGTCTGCGCTCGAAGACCATCGCAGGGTCGTGGTCGGCGCGGGGCGGGGCGGGGGCGAGGACGGACGGGGTGGGCGTGGCCGTGGCCGCAGGTTCCGGATCGGGAGCAGGACATCCAGGTGTCCGGCGAGTCTGAGGAGGTGGGGCGAACATTCGCCCCACGATGGGCCGACAGGCTCCCACCTGAGCGGGCGGGAGACCTGCTAGCCCAGCTGCACGGAGGCTTCCCGCGCATCCCTGGTCGGCTCGATGGCGAACTCCTGCGCTACGCAGCGCACTTTGGGACGATCGGTAGTCACAACTTGGATCTCAGCGACGACGACCGTGTCAGATTGCGTCGCGGCTTCTGGGACGGGATCGCCCCTGCCAGACCGTAACGATCGCCCCATTTGCGCCACGATCCGCTGGACACTCGACCTTGCTGCATGGCTTCCGTGATCGGCGACAGTGCAGGTCAGCGGACCTTTGGCGGATCCGGGCGGCGAGTCGTGCCGGCCTTGATGTTCACCTGTGCCGCCACTACGCATGGCGAGGGCTTCGCTCTCGCCGCTGCGCCGCCCCGGTCGCCCGGGGCGCACCTAGCCCCAAGGTTGGGGCCAGTAGTACCATCGGTACCATGGCGAACAATCCGAAGGCCCTGAACTTGCGGTTCCCCGACCCGGCGCAGCGCGAAGCAATCGAAACGGCCGCCCGACAGGAAGGGATGAGCCTGCAGGAGTACATCCTCTCCGCCGCCGTTGATAAGGCGACTGCGGTCGAGCGGAAGTTCCTGGCGGCATTCGAGGAGTCCAAGGCCCGCAGCGGCGACGCCTTCCGCGCCGCGTCCGACAGCTTGGACCCGAGCCCTGAGCACCGGACGGCCGAACAACGCGCGCGGCGCGATCTCGATGCCCACGGGCAGGAGCACGCCGCGTGACCCAGCCCGTCCCTGAGCATCCACTCGACGTGACCTTCCTGCTTCACGCCGCCGAGCTCCTCGATGGCGACCCCCAGGTCGACGACTACGGACCTCTGTACGCGGCCGTCGCACGTGTCAATGCGCGCGCCCTGGAGCACGACATCTACGGAACGCTGAACCTGAAGGCGGGCGCACTCCTGCAGACCCTGGCACGGCTCCCTTGCCTCGAGCACTCGAATGCCGCTTTCGCCTGGCACGCCACTGAGGCGTATCTGATCCTCAACGGAAGTCGTCTCGACTACCCCGTCAAGGCTGCGGTCGAACTCGTCCGCGACGCCGCTTCCACGCAGGTGGGCGTGGCAGGCATCGCTCGTCAGCTCCGCGACTGGACCGTCAGCTGATCCCCCATCGCAGAAGGTGCCCAGAGGAGTCCCACTCTCTGGGGTGCAGGAGGCGATAGCAGTGTTGGTGGATGAGGTCCGCTGGGTGGAAGCGTGGCCGCCTCCTCCCGAGTTCAAGGTGCGTCAGGTGTACGGGATCGTCTTCCACCCTGTCAGCGGCACGGTGGTCGTGCAGGACGACAAGGGCCGGTACAACTTGCCCGGCGGGACGCCTGAGCCTGAGGACAACGCGGACCTGGTGGCGACACTGCGCCGAGAGGTGCATGAGGAGAGCCAGCTCGTCCTCTCGGACTGGGCCCCGGTGGGTTATCAGCTGGTGCGCGAGGACGGACAAGCCCCGTACGCCCAGGTCCGATACTCGGCTCTGCTGGACAAGGCGGATCCGATCACGCCGGACCCGTGCACGGATCGCGCCTACGGGCGGGTGCTGGTGTCACCGGTGTATGCGGCCGAGTTGCTGGGCTGGGGCGAGCGCGGCGCGGCGCAGCTTGCCGCTGTCTCCCGCGTGGCCGCCGAGCGGTGGGGCCTGACCACTGCCGCGGCGGGCACCGCACGGCAGGAGCTGTCTTACTGATCCCCTCGCCGATACGGCTTTCGCCCGCGCCTGCAATACCTGCAGACCAGTGACCACCGAACCCGCGTTCCAGCGCAGCGCCGCGAAGCCGTAGGCGAAGTGCACGACCGGTCTTCCAACCCCCGCTGCCAGCGGTATCGACGGACTGCTGCCCTAGCTGACGGGTCAGACAGGGCAAGGAACTCCACGCTTTGCCGTTGACACGACGTCAGTCTGGCTCAGATCTTCTGGCCAGCCGGCTTGAGGCGAAGGGCGGAGATGAGGAAGAAGACGCCGCCGAGGAAGGCGTAGCCGGCGAGATTGGTGAGAGTAGCGCCGTCCTTGCCGCCCTGGGCAACAAAGGATGCGCCAGCGACGGTGGAGATGGCGCCGCTCGCGATCATCGCCCACTGCCCGCCCATCTGACGCCGGACAGAGCCCACGATGAGCTGAGTGATGCCTGCGGTGATGGCCCAAACACCCCAGACCTGCAGGACGGCAGAGATACCAGACGCGACAGCGACGGCCAGGGCAATGCCGGTGAGAGTACTGAGTGCAATGTTCACGTACAGCCGCCTCCTCACCGCGCTGTCGTCCGCCCGGGCTGACCGCACGTCGGCGACCGCACAGGACGCGTCGAACAGGGGGTAGAGCACCAGGAGCGTCACGCTGAGCGGGCTCAGCGTGTCGGCCGTCGCGAACAGTAGGGCGGCCCAGACCGCGGCGAACGCGAAGCGCAGGAGGTACAGCTTGCGCAGGGCAACCGTGACGCTGGTGGGGGTGGTGGGAGCGGTGCCGTCAACGAAGGTGTCCATGGCGAATCCTGCTTCTGTGAGTACTGGTCCCGGGTAGGGCAGTTCCGACCTTCACGTCCGAGGGAGAACGTTCGGTCTCTTGTTATGATTGGAGGCTCGCCTCCACCTGTCAAGACCGAACGTTCTCCCTCGCGATTGATAGGGTGGAGGCCATGAGCCGGAGTACAAAAAGTGGCGGCCCCTCCGAGGCCCGGTCGAGGTTGCTCAGCACAGCGATCAAAATCTTCTACACGGAGGGGATCCACTCCGTCGGCATCGACCGGATCATCGAAGAAGCTCAGGTGACCCGGGCCACGCTGTACCGGCACTTCTCAGGCAAGGAAGACCTCGTCCTTGCCTACCTCGACCAGGCCGACCAAGGCATCAGGGCACAGATGTCGGCTGCCCAGGAAGGCAATCAATCCGCAAGCGACAAAGTGCACGCCGTCAGCCGTTCCATCGCCGAAGGCATCCAGTCCACAGGCTTCCGCGGCTGCGCCTTCCTCAATGCAGCGGCCGAGTATCCCGATCCCACGCACCCCATCCACCAGGCCGTCCTCGCACACCGACAGTGGTTCCTGGACACCGTCACAAACCTGCTGGCGCAGATCGGTGACGCACCTGCCGAGGCAGCAGGTCGGCACTTCGCCATGCTCCGAGACGGAGCCATGGCCGCCGGCTGCCTCTTCGACCCCAAGCTGATTACCGAGACCTTCCTGCACGGCGTCGAAGGGATTGTGCAGGCGCGCTCCGCAGCCGACTCATTGCATTGAGGCCGCCCACGATCTGCGCTGGGAGTCGCGCGTTGACGCGACATGCTGGGCAGGCCTGTTGGCCCGTCCGGCCAGGCAGGCGCTAACCCTCAGTGGGGGTGCACGAGCAGTAATGCCGTTGCGGCTCAGGGCTGGGCTCAATAGCGTGCAGGACGTGGCTTGATTCTCCGCACCGTCGACGTGTTCGGCGGTCAACGCATTCATCCCGCGGCCGTCGGTAGCCGGCCGCGGCTCGTTTGACTTGCCTCGGAGATCCCACACATGCACCAGGACAACGTGCCCGACCGCACCGATGCGCGCACCGCCCGGACCGTTCTGTGCGAGGCCAACCACGCACACGACACGCGGTTCCAGCTGGTCCACCGATTCGATGACGGAGTCCAGTCAGGCGCCTGGCGCCTGATCGACACAACCGGCCGGCAGGCGGTACTCAAATGGAGCCCTAACCGCGATTGGGCCCCGCAGATCGAGCGTGCCGCAGGGAGGGTGGCGAAGATCCGCGCCGCCGGGTACCCGACCCCGGCATGGCTCGCCGTCGGCACCAGCGAGGATGGCCTCGGCTACCAGATTCAGGAACTCGTGCCCGGTCGTATCCGGAGTCAAGTGACCGCGTGCGAGGCCCAGTTGCTCATCGACGTCCTGGAGATGCACGCCGGTCTCGACCCTGACCCACAACGGTGCTGGTCGCAGATCGTGACAGCTCGCATGGCTGACGAAGCCGCAGAGCTACGGAACACGAGATGGATGATCTCGGGATAGTCGGCGGCGTGCCAACGGGGGTCTGCAGGCGCAGTGATCCAGTCGTCCACCTGCAGCAGGCGTAGCCTGCGTTCGCGGCTGGACGGGCGCAGCCCGTTGCTGAGGCACGCACGCCACGGGTTCGAGCAGTGCTCATAGCAGGCGTCCAGCCGGGCGGGCCCATGCCGACGCAGAAGGCGCCGGTGCCGGTGGAACGCCTGGATGACGCCGGGCACGGGCCGCAGGTCGGCTTGCAGGAGGAAGGCGTTGCCCGGGTGGCCGAGCCACCGGTGGTGGCGCAGGCAGACCTGGTCGTGGAACGTCGACCTCCAGGCGAGCAGGCTGGAGTCTGGCTGTCCTGTGCGTCGAGCGACGCAGAGGCGGCAGGGTCGCCCGGACACCATCGCTGGGTGGAGTGGATGTGGGGCGCCGTCGAGAAGAGGGATGGCCTGCAGCAGTGATTCCCGGGGCTGCCCGCTGACCGTGCTCAAGTACGCGACGAAATCGCGGTGGGGTGGGAGCCATGTGCTGGGGGACGTGAGCATGTTGGCGCTGACGCCGTTGGTCCAGGCGAGGCGTCGAAGGCGCCTCGCGGACCAGATCTGACGCACGGTACAGGCTGTCACCGGCGCACCCAGCTTGACGGCTGGGCCCCTCGTGATGCTGAAGGCCGCTGGCAGCCCCCGCGCCGACTGGGTCGCCATTCGCGATCAGCTGCCGAGGGCGTCGTCAAACGCGAAGGGGTTCTTGGCGAGATGCGGGCCGCCTCCGCGATGCGAGTCGAGAGAGTAACGGAGCCACTCCGGGCAACCGCAGATCTGGGGCTGGACTGGACCCAGCCGCCCGCACCGCTGACCTGTGACGAGTGCGGTCACAAGATGCACGCCGCGTATCCCGTAACGAACCGCCGGTTGCGCAGGGAGGCCGGCCTTGCTGCACGAGCAGCACCCGGGCGCCGACTGGACCGTGCGAATGCTGCACGTCCGCGCGAGACCGCGCGGACGTGCCCACCGGTCAGACGTCCTCGACTCCCAGCATCTCTACGGCCTTGCGGGCCTGGTAGAAGTCCTCGTCGGACACCCGCGGGTCGTCCTCCGTGTCGTGGAGCCAGTCCGCCAGGTCCGCGACGGACCACGTCTCGAACTCCTCGGGCACGTCGAGGGTGGTCGTCCTGCGCAGGTGCGCGGCGACAGCGGCGTCCCGGACGCTGCGCGTGCTCACCTCGGTCATGTTCCGCACCGCCTTCCGGTGTCATCGGGGATCGGACAGGCGACCTTGCCAGACAGAATCCGTACTGTCCAAAACGTCTGCGCGAGGCTGAAGCGGGCTGGCAGGTCTACGACCAGCTTGACTACTTCCTGCTGTACGGGTCCTTCGAGACCGACCGGAACCTGGGCACCTTCTACAAGGGCTGCGGATACACCGCGCACGTCCCCGGCGAGGGATTCCTTCTCGAGCGGATCGAGTTCCCTTCGGAGTTCATGCCGGCCCCGACCCATGCGTGTTCACCCGCTGAAGGCTGCCCCGCTGAGCGGCCGTGGGCTTTTCACCGCGCTACAGACCTGGCCTCGCCACCGTGGTGACCAGTGCGCGGCGGCCTCATTGGGCACGACATCGCGTGCATGAACATCCGATCCCCGCGGATATGCGAGCGAACCCGGGACCGCAGCGGTCCGGGGCTCGCGGGGTCGAACTCGAGGTGCTCGATGTCCGTGAACCGGACCTCTTCCAGGCTGCCGGCGCGGCGACCGCCGTCCTGGAAGTAGACCTCCCTGAGCGCTTCGGCCGCGATCTCCTGGAGCCGGGCGTCGCTGGCACCGGCCTCTTGGGCTTCGAAGAGGCGGGCGGGGTAGACGGGTGGCAGGGCGACGGTCCAGGTGCCGGATGCGGTCCTGGTCCGTGGACCCGATCGGCGCGGTGTAGCCGAGGCGGGCGCGGGTGTCGATATCGATGACGATGCCGTCCGTGGCCGGTGGCGAGGCCGGCCCCGAACCCCGCGTATGCGGGGTATCGCGTCCAGCAGGGGCATCAGTTGGGTGACGTCGTGGCGGTTTCCGCTGGTCAACGACACGGCCAAGGGGTGGTCTCCCTCGTGGTCGAGCCGACCGGATGCCCGAGCCGGACGAGTTCCCCTGGATCCGTCGGCAGCCCCAGCGCGGATTCTCCTAGACCCACCTCCGGGCAATCAGTCTGCGGTGCCACGCCCGCATCGTCGCGGGCGCCACCGGGAACACCTGCGCCCAGCGAGGCCAGCCCTGCGAACCACAGCCGATCCGCCAGCTCGTAGCGCACCGGCTTCGTGAGCTACCTGCGCTGCACCGCGTTCTCGTGCCGCAGCACCAGCAATTCCGCGTCCTTGGCCACGTCCCCGCATAGCAGCACCGCCGGAACCGCGAGCAGTTTCCGGGCCACCCGGTACAGCAGTGAAACGATCAACGGACAGGGTTCCAGCAGACAGTGATGCCGCGCCAGACCACCCCGAGCAGTAGCGATAAGTTTCCGAACGGCACAGGATGGGGGCCTCGGTGCCCCTTGACAGCCCCGTCCCGTTCCGCGCAGGATCACTCACGTGAACCTGTCAGACAGCCAGACAGGTGGGTCGGTGCCGCGGCGCGTCAGCGCGATGGAAGCGGTACTCACTCACCTCCGCGGCGCCATCGAGCGCGGCGAGTACGCCATCGGCGACAAGCTCCCCTCCGAGGCGGAGCTCTGCCGCCGCCTCGAAGTCAGCCGACCGGTACTCCGCGAGGCACTGCGGGCCCTGCAGGTGATGGGGCTGACCGTGTCCCGCACCGGCAAGGGCACCTTCGTGGTCGCCAACACGGTCGACGACCCCACCTTCGGGGACTACGCGGCCAGCGACCTCCTCGAAGTGCGCCGCCACGTCGAGATCCCGGTCGCCGGGTACGCGGCGGTGCGGCGCACCCCGGAGAACCTCGACCACCTCACCCACCTCCTGGAGCGGATGGAGCGGGAGACCGATACCACCGCCTGGGTCGCCATGGACACTTTGTTCCACATTGTCGTCGCCGAGGCCTCGCAGAACCCGGTGTTCCGCCGGGTCATCGAGGAGATCCGCGATGCGCTGGGCCGCCAGTCCGCCTTCCTCAACGAACTCGGCGACCGCCGTGAGCAGTCCAACCGCGAGCACCGCGCGATCGTCGAGGCCCTCATGGACGGCAGCGAACACGACGCGGTGGAGGCCATGGCCCACCATCTCGACCGCGTCCAGACCACCCTCACCTCCATCGTGCGCCCCGAGCGCGCGGCCCCACCCGCGGAAGGCGGACCCCAGGCGTGAGCGAGCGATCCCTTCAGCAAGACGCCCTGCGTAGCGAGAAGTCGGCCTCCGGACACGTCGACGCCGGAGACGCGGGCTACAGCAAGTCCCTGAAGTCCCGGCACGTCAACATGATCGCCATCGGCGGTGCCATCGGCACCGGCCTCTTCCTCGGTGCCGGCGGCCGCCTCGCCGACGCCGGACCCTCCCTCTTCGTCGCCTACGCGGTCTGCGGTCTCTTCGCCTTCCTCGTCGTCCGCGCGCTCGGCGAACTCGTCCTGTACCGCCCGTCGTCGGGCGCCTTCGTCTCGTACGCCCGTGAGTTCCTCGGCGAGAAGGGCGCGTACATCGCGGGCTGGATGTACTTCCTGAACTGGGCCACCACCGGCATCGCCGACATCACCGCCGTGGCCGTCTACACCCACTACTGGGGCATGTTCTCCGACATCCCGCAGTGGGTGATCGCGCTCATCGCGCTCGCCGTCGTCCTCACCGTGAACCTCATATCCGTGAAGATGTTCGGCGAACTGGAGTTCTGGTTCGCGATTATCAAGGTGAGCGCGCTCGTCGTCTTCATGCTCATCGGCATCTTCCTGCTGGTCACCCAGCACCCCGTTGACGGCCACAACCCCGGCCCGTCCCTGATCACCGACAACGGCGGCATCTTCCCCAACGGCCTGCTGCCGATGCTGCTGATCGTCCAGGGCGTCGTCTTCGCCTACGCCTCCGTCGAGCTGGTGGGCGTCGCGGCGGGCGAGACCGAGAACCCCGAGAAGATCATGCCCAAGGCGATCAACTCGATCATGTGGCGCGTCGGCCTCTTCTACGTCGGTTCCGTGGTCCTCCTGTCGATGCTGCTGCCCTGGAGCTCGTACAGCGCCGCCCAGAGCCCCTTCGTCACCGTGCTGTCGAACATTGGCATCCCCGCCGCGGGCGGCGTCATGAACCTGGTCGTGCTCACCGCGGCCATGTCGTCCCTCAACTCCGGCCTGTACTCCACCGGCCGCATCCTGCGCTCCATGGCGATGTCCGGCTCGGCACCCAGGTTCACCGGCGTGATGAGCCGCAGTCAGGTCCCCTACGGCGGCATCCTGCTCACCAGCGGCATCTGCGTCATCGGCGTCGGCCTCAACTTCGTCGTCCCCGCCGACGCCTTCGAGATCGTGCTGAACTTCGCGGCGATCGGCATCCTCTCCACCTGGGGCATGATCATGCTCTGTCACCTGATGTTCTGGCAGAAGACCCAGAACGGCGAGCTGACCAGGCCCAGTTATCGCCTGCCCGGCTCGCCGTGGACCGAGATCGTGACGATCGTCTTCCTGGTCTTTGTGCTGGTGCTGATGTACGCCGACGGAGGCGCGGGACGTACGACCGTGCTGTGTCTGCCGCTGATCGCGGCGGCGCTCGTCGCGGGTTGGTACGGGGTGCGCCGCCGGGTGGCGGGGATACGCGACGGAGCGGACGCGTGAACCAGGCAGTGATGTACGAAAGTTCGGTGGCCGAGGCCCCGGTGATCCGGGAACCGCTCCACGCGCCGGTCGCCCACCTCGTCCGCGGCGGTGTCATCGAGGGCATCCACTACGGCTCGGTGGTCGTGCTGGGCGCCGACGGCAGCGTGGACCTTCAGATCGGCGACATCGAGGCCGCCTTCTACCCGCGCTCGGCCCTCAAGCCCGTCCAGGCCGTGGCGATGCTGCGGACCGGGCTGCCGCTGGACGGCGAGCTGCTCGCGCTGACCGCCGCCAGCCACTCCGGCGAGGAGCGGCACCTGGCCGGGACCCGCCGGATCCTGGAGCTGGCCGGTCTATCGGAGGACCAGCTGCGCAATGTCACGGACCTGCCCTTCGACCCGGTCGTCCGGGAGGACTGGGTGCGCGGGGGGCGGCTGCCCTCCCGCCTCGCGCAGAACTGCTCGGGCAAGCACGCGGCCATGCTCTACACGGCGCGGCTCAACGACTGGTCCCTCGACGACTACCTCGACCCGGCCCACTCCCTCCAGCAGGCCATCGCGGAGATCGTCGAGGGCCTCACCGGACAGCGGATCGCCCAGGTGACCGTCGACGGCTGCGGCGCGCCCCTGTTCTCTGTCTCGCTGCACGGCCTCGCCCGCGCCGCCGCCCGCATCGTCACCGCCGCGCCCGGCACCCCCGAGGCCATGGTGGCCGACGCGATGCGCGAGCACCCCGAGATGGCCTCCGGATCGGGGCGGGACGTCTCCGCGCTGATGCGGGCCGTGCCGGGGCTGCTCACCAAGGACGGCTTCGAAGGCGTACAGGTCGCCGCGCTCCCGGACGGCCGAGCCGTCGCCGTGAAGATCGCCGACGGCGCGGACCGGGCACGCGTCCCGGTGGCCGCGGCCGCCCTCGCGCGCTGCGGAGTCGACCCGGCCGCGCTCGCCGAGTTCGCGACCGCCCCGCTCCTCGGCGGCGGCGAGGTGGTCGGCAGCATCCGGCCCGCCCGTGCGCTCGCCCCGCTCACCCACCCCACGTACACCTGATCCACACACCTCCGAAAGAGGCCCGCACAGCCATGACCGCCGCATCCCACCGCAGCGAGCACGACCTGCTCGGCGACCGCGACGTCCCCGCCGAGGCGTACTGGGGCATTCACTCCCTGCGGGCCAAGGAGAACTTCCCCATCACGGGAACGCCGATCTCCGCCTACCCGCACCTGATCGACGCCCTCGCCGCCGTCAAGGAGGCCGCCGCCCGCGCCAACGAGGAACTCGGCCTGCTCGCCCCGGACAAGGCGGCCGCCATCGTCGAGGCCTGCCGCGAGATCCGCGAGGGCAAGCTGCACGACCAGTTCGTCGTCGATGTCATCCAGGGCGGCGCCGGCACCTCGACGAACATGAACGCCAACGAGGTCGTCGCCAACCGGGCGCTGGAGCTGCTGGGCCACGAGAAGGGCCAGTACGAGTTCCTGCACCCCAATGAAGACGTCAACCTGAGCCAGTCGACCAACGACGTTTACCCGACCGCAGTCAAGATAGCGACCGTCTTCGCGGTGCGCGGGTTGCTCAAGGCGATGGCTGTACTGCAGGACGCCTTCGCCGGCAAGGCCGTCACGTTCCGCCACGTGCTCAAGATGGGCCGTACACAGTTGCAGGACGCGGTACCCATGACGCTCGGTCAAGAGTTCTCTGCGTTTGCCGTCATGATTGACGAGGATCGCAGCCGTCTTGACGAGGCAGTCGAGTTGATCCATGAAATCAACCTGGGTGCCACTGCCATCGGCACCGGCCTCAACGCCCCCGCCGGATACGCCGAGGCGGCGCGCCGCCACCTCGCCGACATCACCGGGCTGCCCTTGGTGACCGCCGTGAACCTCGTCGAGGCGACCCAGGACTGCGGCGCCTTCGTCCAGATGTCGGGTGTGCTCAAGCGGATCGCCGTCAAGCTCTCCAAGAGCTGCAACGACCTGCGCCTGCTCTCCTCCGGACCACGCGCGGGCCTCAACGAGATCAACCTTCCGCCGGTGCAGGCTGGTTCGAGCATCATGCCCGGTAAGGTCAACCCGGTGATCCCCGAGGTCGTCAACCAGGTCGCCTTCGAGGTGATCGGCAACGACGTCACCATCACCATGGCGGCCGAGGCGGGACAGCTCCAGCTCAACGCCTTCGAGCCGATCATCCTGCACTCCCTGTCCGAGAGCATCACGCATCTGCGCACCGCCTGCCTGACCCTGGCCGAGCGCTGCGTCGTAGGGATCACCGCCAACACCGAGGGGCTGCGCGCGGCCGTCGAGAACTCCATCGGCCTGGTGACCGCCCTCAATCCGCACATCGGGTACACGGCTGCCACCGACATCGCCAAGGAGGCCCTCGCCACCGGACGCGGCGTCGCCGAACTCGTGCTGGAGAAAGGGCTGTTGCCGGCCGAGCGGCTCGCCGAGCTGCTACGTCCGGAAGTCCTCGCGGGCAGCGGCTCCGCGCACGCCTGAACCACGAACGCGCACCAGGACCGGCCGGGAGGCAAAATAGTGATCACGACGTCGCCGCTGGCCTTCCAGCCGGTCCTCGAACGCATCGCCACCGAGATCGAGCAGACGCCGGGCCGCGGGCGGCCTGCCGACTACATACCGGCGCTCGCCGCCTGCGACCCGCGCCGCTTCGGCATGGCGGTCGCGGAACTCGACGGCACGGTGTACGGCGTTGGGGACTGGCAGCAGCCATTCTCCACGCAGTCGCTTACCAAGGTCTTCACGCTCGCCCTCGTCCTGGCCCGCGAGGGCGACGAGCTGTGGGAGCACGTGGGCCGCGAACCCTCCGGTAACCCGTTCAACTCCCTGGTGCAGCTGGAGTACGAGAACGGCATCCCCCGCAACCCCTTCATCAACGCGGGCGCCCTCGTCGTCACCGACCGCCTGCAGACCCAGACCGGTGACGCGGCCGGCATCCTGCTGGAGTTCCTGCGCGCAGAGAGCGGCAACCCGCAGCTCGCCTTCGACAGGGACGTCGCCTCCTCCGAGGCCGCGCACGGCGACCGAAATGCGGCACTGGGCCACTTCATGGCCTCGTACGGCAACATCGACAACCCGGTGCCCGCGCTGCTGAAACAGTATTTCCGCCAGTGCTCCCTCGAGGCGTCCTGCGCCGATCTCGCGCTCGCCGCCGGGTTCCTTGCCCGGCACGGCATCCGCGCCGACGGCTCCCGGCTGCTCACCCGGAGCCAGGCCAAGCAGGTCAACGCGGTCATGCTCACCTGCGGCACCTATGACGCGGCCGGCGAGTTCGCGTACCGCGTGGGACTGCCCGGCAAGAGCGGCGTCGGCGGTGGCATTGTGGCGGTCGTGCCCGGCCGCTGCACGCTGGCCGTGTGGGGCCCGGGACTCGACAAGCGAGGCAACTCGGTGGCGGGCGTCGCGGCCCTGGACCGCTTCACGACACTGACGGGGCTGTCGGTGTTCTGAGCCCGATCTCTTTGCGAGCCTGGCGTATCGCGGCGTCCGCGTTCGCCAGAGTCCGCCTGTCCTTCGGCATTATCTGCCACCACGCGTGCAGGCAGTTCCACATCGCGCGGGCGGCGTGCGCCTGCTCGTCGGTGAGGAGATTCTCGGCAGGGGACAGTCCCAGTCGGGCACGGTGCCCGAACTGCCGCTTCTACAAACCGAGTTCACTCATGGCGATCAACCTACAGTTGGTCTGTGTCACCTCGATGAAGCCGAACCCCGATGTCAGAGCCGGCGGCCACGTCGTCCACAGTCTGCACGTCCACTTGGTGTTCGTCACCAAATAGCGGCGCAAGGCGTTCACGGACAAAATGCTGAAGCGCTGCGAAGAGATCATGCGGGAGGTGTGCACGGACTTCGAGGCCGAGCTGAAGCAGTTCAACGGCGAGGAGGACCACGGGCACCTGCTCGTGCACTACCCGCCCAAGGTTCAGCTCTCCAAGCTGGTCAACTCCCTCAAAGGCGTCTCCTCCAGGCGTCTGCGCCAGGAGTACGACGCGCACATCCGCCGCCACCTGTGGGGCGGCCACTTCTGGTCCGGCTCCTACTTCGCCGGAAGCTGCGGCGGTGCGCCCCTGACCGTCGTACGCCAATACATCGAGAACCAGAAACGCCCCGCAGGCCGAGGTGAACAGCGCCGGCCCGTGCTCACCTGCGAGTCAGAGCAGTCCTGAGATGGCCTCACCCCCGGCGTAAACGCCGGAGCACTGGCCAAGATCAAAAGGTAGACCAGAACTCGACCGGGTACACCGGCGTCGACTGCGGCCGAGACGTCCCCTTTCCCTTCCCCTCCCCCGCAGCCCGCCCCACTGCCGCGGAATCCGGCGATCACGTCCCCGGGCGCCCGCCGGGAGTGGGACACACCAGGGAAAGCTGACAACACGTCATGGCGTGTCTGGCGGTTCCGCGGACGCCGCGGAGTCGGTGAGATTCTGCGGGTCGGTGGTCACGGGCCCCGCCTCCGTGGTCATAGGACGGACAGGACGAGCCGACGGCCTCTCGGGACACCGCTCAGCAGCTTCTCCAGCCGCTCGGGTACCGGAGGCATCCATAGCCCCTTCCCCGATCCGTGCGGCGCCTCCCGGCGCGTGGACCGCCCGGGTCATCCCGGACGAGATCAGCGGGCAGCCACCACGCACGCCGATGCCGGTCGGCACGGTGCCCGGTCACTTCTGTTTCATGCCCGTATCTGTTTACTTCACCGCACGATCCCCGTAGCATCCCGGGAAACACGCAGCAGTGGACATGAAACGGATGTAAACCCACATCCGTCTTCAGGGATCCAAACCAGCAGTCAGCAGTCAGCAGTCAGCAGTCAGCAGTCAGCAGTCAGAAAGAGGATCAACTAATGCCTCAGCGCACAGTCGTCATCGGTTCGCGTACCGGGCTGCACGCCCGCCCTGCTTCCGTCTTCGTCCGGGCCGCCTCGAAGCAGCCGGTCAAGGTGACGGTGGCCCGCGAGGGGCAGAGCCCGGTCGACGCACGCAGCCTTCTGTCCGTGCTCGCGCTCGCGGTCAAGCACGGCGACTCCGTGGTGCTCGCCGCCGAGGGCGACGGCGCGGATGCCGCGATCGACGAACTGGCCGCGCTCGTCGCCACGGACCTCGACGCCACGGAGTAGCGGTGACGTAAGCGACGGTTGGCATCCCCGCGAACAACCGACAAGGCGGCGGGCTCGGCGTCCACTCCATGAGCTGTGACGCGGGCCCGCCTTCCTGCGGGAGAAGCTCTGCCGCGATGGGTCCGGGCAGCGCGGAGCGCTGTCGATGCCCCCGTCAATCGCCGCTTGGCCACGCGACCAGTGCCAGCTCGGCCACTCGGGACACCTCGTCCGTATCGGCCCCGTCCCGTGCGCGCTGCGAAAATCCCTGCACGATCGTGGCGAAGTAGGACGCCAGAGCCGACGTATCGGTCCCGGCCGGCAGTTCCCCTTCCTCCTCGGCCCGGCCCAGCCGCTCCTCGATAGCAGCGAGACCAGCGTTGCGCACGTCGCGCAGGAACTTCGCGATCTCCTCGTCCTGCACGATGACGTTGGTGGCCGCGCTGATGGCCAGGCAGCCCGCCGGGTGGGACGGATCCGAGTAGACCACCGCCGCCTCGCGCAGGATCCGGGACACGGCCCCGCGAGCCGTCGACTCCTCGGCCAGCGCGCGCCCGGAAGGACCCCACCGGCGAGCGGCCGTACACGTCAACGGCCTCCGTGAAGAGCGCCTTCTTGTCGCCGAAGGCCGCGTACAGGCTGCCCGGACGGATACCCATGGCCTCCGTCAGCTCGCCCAGCGAGGTCGCCTCGAAGCCGCTCCCAGAACAGCCGGATGGCCGCCTCCAGTGCCGCGTCCCTGTCGAACGTGCGCTGAGGAGCGTTCCTGGCTCGAGTCGGCACAGTAGGTCGGGAATGAGCTGCTGTTCGTGGAGTGACAGCGGACCGGTCGCCGCGGCGAACACCGCATGTGTCCCTTTATCACCTGCGGATACCCGCCTGAGCCGTCGGGGTCCCCCACTCGTTCGGGTGGGGCTGCCGGGCCGGAGGGGAGGGTCGGGTCAGTCCCACTGCTCGTCGGCGAGGGAGGCTACCGGTGCGGGCTTGCCGATGACGGCCAGGGCTATGAAGAAGTTGATCTGGCCGATTGCGATGGTCAAGGTGGCCAGGGCCTTCTCGGCGTAGTGTTTGGCCACTTCCGCGTACAGGTCGTCGGTGACCCGTTCCTGGCCATGCGGGGCAGGCTGGAGGGTGGCTTCCACCAGGGACAGCGCCGCGCGCTCGGCGTCGGTGAAGTAGGGGGCGTCCTGCCACGAGGAAACGGCCGTGATGCGCTCCTCGGACACCCCCGCCTTGCGCAGGAATCCGGTGTTCAGGATGGTCAGGTACGTGTTACCGACGATCTGTCCGGCCCGCAGATGTACCAGGCTCATCGTGGTGCGCGGCACCGATCGGTTGCCCGTGGCACGGAACAGGGCGGCGGTGATGTCGTTCAGCTCGGGAACGAACTCGGTCGGGTTCGGCATCCGGGAGATCGGGGTGCTGGTCACGACTGGACTCCTTCATATCGGCCTGTTTGGCGTTCTCACGGCACTGACGGACCAACTCACCTCGATGTGACCGGAGTCCGGAAAATTTCCTCCCGATGCGTTCCGTCCCTGAGCCCTCCCCGGTGTCTCGCCTCGCGCACCCAGAACTTGGTGGCGATACGAGAGCAGAGCCCTGATCCCCGTTCGGTGCGCCCTCGCAGTATCTTCGCGGCCCCAGATCAACTGAGATTCGGCTCGGCTGCGCGTCTCCCCTGACCTGGTCTCCACAGGTCAGGGGCATGGCATGGGACCAGATCCGTTTTGACCTGCATCCGGCGGGTCGGAGCCCGGCCTGTCAAGGACGAGTCGTGACCACGCCGACCAGCCTTGCCGCCGTCGTGCAGGCAGGAGACGTGATCGGCTACGAGGGTCAGTGGCGCAAGGCGCAGGCAATCAAGACGGTGGTGTTGCGAGCTGCTGCTCGCTTCCCCACCTGCCCGCATAGATCGTCCCGGGATCCGGCGGGACTGCGAAGCGCACGAGACCTCGCCCCGGCCTCCCAGGCCCTGCGGGCATACGAGAGCTGCCCGGTGATGTCTCCGGGGGACAAGTGGGTCAATCACGACCTGAACGACTTGTACTTTCTCGCCTGCGCTGCGGGATACGCCGACTATGTCGTCGCGGAGAAGAAGACGGGCCACCTCCTCCAGAACGCCAACAGGGCACTGAGTCAACTACCCGGTCGTGAAACGACCGGGCTTGCTGCTCGAGTCATCACTGGCTGTGATGGGTTCGGCTGCGTCCAGGACTCACGCGATGAGGGTGAGTTCAGGGGCCGTTGACTGAGCCCCGCAGACCCACACCATCCAGCCGCGTTGGCGGATGTTGTGGGACGCGTTGTGGTCCGCGTGCTCAACGAAGCCGCAGACCCGGCACGAGAAAACAGCCTGGGCAGGCCGGTTTCCGCGTTCGATGTGATGACACTGCGAGCATTCCTGGCTGGTGTACGCAGGATTGACATGCACGACCGGCACCCCGGCCCGCTTCGCCTTGTAGACGATGAACGAGCCGAGCTGGGCAAAGGGCCAGGAGTGGAGCGTGGTGCGTTGGGGCTTTCTCAGCCGTACCCGCTCGCGGATGCCCGTGAGTGTCTCCAGGGCGATCCCGCGACCGGTGCGTTCAGCCTCCGCCACGATCCGCTTCGAAATCTTGTGGTTGATGTCCTTGTTCCGCCGGGCTTCCCTGCCCGCGTACCTCTTCGCCCGCCGCTTGGCGGACTTGGTCTGCTTCTTCTGCAGCTTGGACCGCAGGTCGCGGTCCTGTTCCCGCTTGCGGCGGACGCGGCGACCGCAGTGTCGCGCCCCGTCGGAGGTGACCGCGATGTTCACGATCCCCAGATCCACCCCGACAAAGCCGACCGGGTGAGTGTTCGCCGTCGCTTCGTCGATGTCGCAGGTGGCGATCAAGAACCACTTCCCGCCCTGACACACCAGGTCGGACTCACCCCTGCGGTGCGCGGCCAGGACTTCCAGCTGCTCGGCCTGTCCGGTGAACGCCACGTTCTTCAGCCGTCCGGCCGTGCTCCAGATCGATACCGTGCGTGCCTGGTGCTGCCAGGACAGCATCCGGTCGTCGTAAGGCTGCGCAGCCTCGGGCCGGAAGACCACCGGCTTGTCCGAGGCCCGGGCATGACGCCTGGAACCGGGCCGCCCGTACCGGCCGTTACGCAGGTTCGCCTTCAAGGTGGTGTAGGCGTCGCAGGTCTTCTTGATGGCGTGCTGGGCGGCCTGCGCGCCCAGCCTCCACCGCTCCCGGATCTCGGCATAGGTGTGCTTGCGCAACTCCAGCGGACGTCGCGCGTTTTCCTCGAAAGCAACCCCGGCCGCCCAGGTCGCCGCTTGATTGCAAGCATGCAGGGTCGCCTCAAGTGCCGCCGCCTGTACGGGCGTCGGCAGCAGCTTCACCCGCACCACCAGCTTCACGATCAGCGAACCTATACACCTGGACGAAGACCCACCACACGTTCGCCCCGCCTCACCCGAACGAGCGATACCCGCTCCGGCCCTGCCCGCGCACACCGCCGTGGCCCGGCTCCGCCGGAACGCCCCGGGCCGCTCCGCGGCCGTCATGGCCTGCGGCACATCACGGCGACGCTCCGCGTCGCACCCCGTGGATGCGATTCCTCCCGGGCGCGAACGCCCGGGGTTCCTCGCAAGAATCCGCTGAACTAGCGCGTCTTCGGGCTCCGTTGGCTCTGCCGACCGGCCTGCGGCAAGGGCCGACGTCGGCAAGGACGCTCTACGGACACGTGAGATTGAGCGGTGCGACTCTCTCGGCAACCGGCTCCAGATTGGCGCTCGGCGCCGCAAGCATGCCAGTCATTGGCTCAGGGCGCGTAGCCGCGCAGGAGGACTGCGAACGTCTCGTCCGAGCCCTCCTCCATCGTGTCGGCGGGGAGAGCGCCGCTCCGAGCTAGCTCAGGCGGGAAGTTCGGTGATGCTGAGGGCGAAGTCCAAGTTCCCCACGCCGTGGTTGGCGAGGCCCACCGTGACCACGCCCGCTCCTTCCAGCCAGTGCGCCATTGTGAGGCCGCCGACGTCCAGCGGGCGCAGCCCGAGGCTTTCGATGAACGCTTCCACACTTGCCTTGGCCTGCGCATTGTCGCCGGCGATGAAGACGTCGGGCCGGCCCTTCTCCAGGACGTGGCGGAAGATGGTGTTGAACGCCTTCACCACGCTGGCGCTGGCCGGGGCCGCTTTGGCGGCTTCCTGCGCGATCGAGGTCTCCTCGCGGTGGGCTAGCCCGTCGAAGGTGGAGTTGAAGGGGTTGCTGATGTCGACGATGACCTTGCCCGCGAGAGCGTCTCCGTACTGGGCGATGGCCGGCACGACGCCGTCGTACAGCAGGGCCACGATGACGATGTCCCCGGCCGGGGCGGTGCCCCATTCTCCCGTGGTGGCGCCGCCGCCGAGAGCCTTGGCCAGGTCAGTGGCCTTGGAGTGATCGCGGCCCATGACTTCGACGGTGTTGCCGCCCGCTATCGCCCGCGTTCCGATGGTGCGGGCCATGTTCCCGGTGCCGATGATGCTGATGTTGCTCATGAGGTGTCCTGCCCTGGTTGTGGTTGTTCGGTTTAGATGGCAGTGGTGCCGCCGTCGGCGACGAGTTCCATGCCGTTGACGTAGCTGGAGTCGTCGGATGCGAGGAAGAGGGCGGCGGTGGCAATTTCGTCGGGGCGGCCCATCTGGCCGCGGGGTATGAGGGACTCGAACTGGCGCTTGGTGGCCTCGTCGAAGAGTTCTTCCTGCTTGGCTGTGGCGACCTGGCCGGGGGTCAGGACGTTGACGCGGATGCGGCGGTCCTTGAGCTCGTTGAGCCAGACGCGGGCCCAGGCCTGCTGGACGGCCTTGCTGCCGGCGTAGACGCTCCAGCCGGGGAACGCGCCGAGGGAGGCGTTGGAGCCGGTCATGAGGATGGAGCCGCCGTCGTTGAAGAGCGGGAGGGCCTTTTGGACGGTGAACAGGGTGCCGCGGGCGTTGAGGTAGAACGCGGCGTCGAAGTGGGCCTCGGTGATCTCGCCGAGCGGGGCGGGCTCGCCCCCGCCTGCGCTGGCCCACAGCACGTCGAGGCTTCCCTTCTCCCGCTTGACGGTGTCGTACAGGCGGTCCAGGTCGTCCAGGTCGGCGGCGTCGCCCTGGACGCCGGTGACGTTGCGGCCGATCTGCTTCACGGCCTCGTCCAGGGTGTCCTGGCGGCGGCCGGTGATGAAGACGTGCGCTCCCTCGTCGACGAACAGCTTCGCGCCTGCCAGCGCCATGCCGGTGGTGCCGCCGGTGATGACCGCGACCTTGCCGTCGAGCTTTCCCATAGTCATTCCCTTGGGTCGGTGGTGCCGTGTGTACCTGGGGCGACGGTGTTAAGTACACCGTCCTGTGTGCTTACGGTACGGGGCGGGTGGCCGGGGCGCAAACTATGTACACCGGTCGTTACCTAGCTGCGGTACGATGGAGCCATGACGGAGTTGGAGAAGGGCCCCACGGGCCGCCGCCGCGGCCGGGGCGCTCGCGAGCGCATCCTCAGCGCGTCCCAGCAGCTGTTCCGCGAGCAGGGCATCAACGGCACGGGCATGGACCAGCTCTGCGCGGTGGCCGAGGTGTCCAAGCGCACGGCCTACCAGCACTTCACCAGCAAGGACGAACTCGTCGCCGAGTACCTGCGCCGGTTCGACCCCTCCGTTCTGTCCGGCGTGTTCGACCGCACCGACCTCACGCCCCGCGAACGGCTCCTCGCCGCCTTCGACATCCCCCCCACCACCCCCCTGTGCCCCTACATCGGCGCCGCCGTCGAACTCCACGACCCCCAGCACCCCGCATCCCAGTACGCGCGCGACTACAAGAAGGCCGTCGCCGCGCGGCTCGCCGACACCGCCCGCGAAGCCGGCGCCGTCGACCCTGAACGGCTCGGCGAGCAGCTCGCGTTGCTCATCGACGGCGCCGCGGCCCGCACCCGGGTCCTCAACGCCGACGCCTTCCCCACCGCCGCCGCCATCGCCGCCGTCCTCATCGACAACGCCATCCCCGCCACAGTCAGCGATGACCGGCGACGGCAGGAAGTGTCGAGTTGACGTGGCACCTCGCGGCCGGTCTGGGCGCGTGGGCATAGGGAGAACGGTGAAGTCGAGTTACTCCCTGCCGGACGATGTGCATGAGCTTGCCCTGCGCGCGCGTTGGCGCGTCCTGGAGCGGGATCTTGAAGCCCTTGTCTCCGTGATCAGGACAGAGGCTGAGGGTGCCGAGCCCGCAGGCGGGGGCCGGTTGGCGCGACGGGGTGGAGTGGGCACTGCGTTTCATCCAGGAGCAGCGCCGTGAACGGCTGATGGGGCGCTGAACGCCTTCACCCAGTGCATGCCGAGGCACGACGCAGCCACCGAGTCCACCTCGCCCGTTCGGCCCGGACAGATCACTCAGCGCCGTGCGTCGCCGGACGCCAGGAGGCTGGTCAGCTCCGAGACCGCCTCAGGGGAGGGCTTGAAGTAGCGGCGGACGTTCTCCGGCGCCGTGTGCCTCGACTTCGCCCGCCGGTCGGCGAGCCGCACCGACCCTGGGGCGTTCACGAGAGGGGCTGATCAGCAGCGATTCGACTCTTCAAAGATCATTCCCCGTCTGGCCAGTGATCGTTCCCCGCCGGAGAGCGCGATGAGCTGCGGTGGGGATCCCAGCGCGAGGGTCATGTCGGACCCTGGCAATAGCGTGGCCACATGCCCCTTGACGACGATCTAGCCGCCCGAATGGCGGAGCCGGACTTCTGGCCCCTGTATCTCTTCGACGACCAGCCGGCCGGGTTGCGTGTCCAAGACGCCGTCCGGTGCGCGAAAGTCTCGCCGTGATGCCGGAAAGCGGCCCACCGCCGGATGTCACCACCCGGCGGGGGCCGCTCTGTCGTACAGGTGCTCAGCGCCTCACTTGAGGGCGTATGCCCGGGTGATGGTCTGGGTCGTGTGGCTGCCTCCCGCGTCCCAGGCCTCGGTCTTGAGGGTCACGTATCCGTTGGTGTCCGCGAGCTTCGGGTGCCGCAGCAGGGCCTGGAAAGAGTTGCTGTCCTTGCGGAGCACCTTCGCCTCCTTCCAGGTGGCGCCGTCGTCGTACGAGACGGAGACCTTGGCGCCGGCCATCGCGGTGGAGCCGGTCCAGCCCTTGGGGCGACCCGCGTCCACGGTGAAGGTGTACGGCAGTCCGGCCCGTGCCTGGTTGAGCACGTTCAGCGGCAGGTCGTAGTCGAGCAGGATCACGGGCATGGACTCACAGACCTTGGGCGTGGGGATGAACGCCGTGTCGCAGTCCTTGATGGCCATGGTGGTCGGTGCCGCCTGGCTGAAGTTCCACTCCGTGCGCATCTGGCGGCCCAGGGTGACGCCCGGGACGTCGGTGGTCAGCTTCTGGTCGAGGACGTACCGGTAGTCCGCCTTCTCCTGCGCCAGCTGGCCGAAGCCGGTGATCGGCTTCCCGTTGAGGTAGTAACTCCAGGTGCCGGTCAGGCCCGACAGGGTGTGGGTGGGATCGTTGTCGGCACCGTTGCTGCCGGGCAGCTTCTGCCAGACGTCGGTGCGGCAGAACACACACGGCCCGAACTCGTACGGGGACAGGCGCATCGGCGCATCGAACCAGCTCCGGGTGTAGGCCTTGCCCGGGGTGAGGTAGGTGGCGCGCTGACCGTTCATCTGCCAGGTCGAGGAGTTGAAGTTCGCCGACACGCTCGGCTGGTACGTCACCCCGGTGCCCGCGAGGAAGTAGTCGTCGCGGGTGGTGCCCTGGTAGAGGGGCTGGCCGACGGAGCCGGTGCTCACCTGCAGCGGGCCCCAGACGTTCATGTACTCGGCGCCCAGGCGCCGGGCGCCGTCGGAGTGGAACGTGTTGGTGACCTTGGCGAAGTCCTTGACGTCGACGGTCTTGGCCAGGTCGGCGGGGATCCGGTCGTCGGTGAAGTGCGGGTTGTAGGTGTAGCCCGACTCCAGGACGCCCTTCAGGGCGATCCGGACCTTGTGCTTGGCCAGCAAGCCCTTGAGGGTTGCGGCGTTGTCGTACGTGGCGTGGGCGACCGGGATGGTCTGTCCGGCGGGGACGCCGCTTCCGCTCGGCCCGGGGTCGGCAGGGGCCACGATCATTGCGACGGCTCCGGCAGCCGCGGCCCTGGTGGCCTGGTCGTCGGCCTTGCTGACATCGGGCACGGAGACCAGAACGGTCTTGCCCTTGACGTCGGCAGCGGCGAAGTCCTGCTCGGTGCCGGCGCCGAGGTCGACCAGCTCGGTGCGCTTGGTGCCCTCGAAGCGCTTCGCGTTCACCGAGGACTTCAGCGGGATGGTCACGTGCCCGGGGCCCGTCACCTCCAGCTGGACCAGCGGTTCGCGCCGGGCCAGGGAGGTCTCCAGGCGCAGCGCACCGGTGGTGGCGCCGGCACTGGGGATGGCACCTTGCCTGGTGTCCGCGAGGTTGAGCAGGTTTCCGATGCCGGAGAAATTGGCGTGGCCGTTTGCGGTGCCGTCGTCACGGACGATGAACGTGGTCACCTGGCCGTTCTCCAGGGGCCGGTTCTCACCCTTGATCTTCACGCTGAGGTCGGTGGCGGTGGTGCCGTCGACGGTGAAGGTCTGGTCCCGGTCACTCACTTCGATGTTGGGCACGTCGAACAGGTCGGCCGCGTAGGAGACCGCGCCCCCGGCGGGGTCCGCCGAGTAGAGCGAGCCCTCGATGGAGTACTTGCCGAGCGGTACCGACAGGGTGGCGGTGCCGTTGTCGTACAGGGTCTGGCTCTGCCAGACGTTGTTGTCCATCCCGTGCAGGGTGAACTTGAGCGCCTTGGGGGCCTTGCCGAAGCGGTCGGTGACCTTCAGCGTGACATCGTGCTGCTCGACGGAGGTGACGAAGCCGAGCGCGGCGTGCACCGACTCGCCGCTGTCGGAGGTGGCGGTGACGGATCCGCCGTACTGGCCGGTCTTCAGGCCGTTGTTGTCGAGCGTGACGGTGACCTCGGCGGTGCCACCGGCCGGGACGGTGACCCGGCCGTCGGACAGGCCCGCTCCCGACAGCGACAGCGTGCCGGCCGGGACCGCGGTGCCGCTCGCGTCCTTGGCGGCGGCCGTCACGGTCACCACGGTGTCGGTCGCGGCGTCGTTGTGCAGCGTCAGGGTGCGGCTGCGGGTGGGGTAAGTACCCTTCTGCCACGGTATGACGCGGAAGTCGGCGGTGCCGGACAGCTCCAGCGACGGGTCGAGTGCGGCGGGGATGTCGACCCGGCCGTACCCCTGCTGGTAGACGGTCTGGTCGGCAGCGGACTTGGCGTGCGCGGTCAGTGCGTCCTTGATGCGCTGCCCGGTCCAGTCGGGGTGGCGCTGCTTGAGGATCGCAGCGGAGCCGGCCACATGCGGGGTGGCCATCGAGGTGCCGCTGGCGGTGGTGTAGTTGGCATCCACGGGGGTGCCCATGGTGGTGCCGGTCGCGCGGGCGGCGACGATGTCCACGCCCGGGGCGGTGATCTCCGGCTTGATCGCCATGTCGCCGAGGCGCGGGCCGCGGCTGGAGAAGTCGGCGAGCGCGTCGGACTTGTCGACGGCACCGACGGTCAGGGCCGCGTCGGCGGCGCCGGGGGTGCCCAGGGTGCTCTCACCGGGGCCGCTGTTGCCGGCGGCGATGACGAAGAGGGTGCCCGAGGAGGCGCTGAGCGAGTTGACCGCGCTGGTCAGCGGGTCTTCACCGGGGGCGTCGGGACCGCCGAGGCTCATGCTGACGACGTCGGCGCCCTGGTCGACCGCCCAGTCCATGCCGGCCAGGATGCCGGAGTCCAGGCCCTGCCCGCTGTTGGCGAGCACCTTGCCGATGAGCAGGTCGGCGCCGGGGGCGACGCCCTTGTACTTGCCGTCGGAGTTGGCGCCACTGCCCGCGATGGTGGATGCGACGTGGGTGCCGTGACCGTGACCGTCCTGGACCGTCTGGCCGTTGACGAAGCTCTGGCTCTGGACGATCTCGGACTTGATGTCGGCGTTGTTCAGGTCGGCACCGGTGTCCAGCACGGCGACCTTCACGCCCTTGCCGTCGTACCCCTTGGCCCATGCCTGCGGAGCGCCGATCTGCGGCACGCTCTTGTCCAGTGCGGCCTTTACCTTGCCGTCGTACCACAGCTTGGAGACCCCGGCAGTGCCGGGGACCGTGGCGGCCTGGGCGCCTCTGCTGCGTGCCTGGACGGGTTTGACGGCCTGCCAGAAGCCCTTCGCGCTGTGCTTGTCGACATGCACCGCGGACAGCCCCAGTCGGGGCATGACCCGCTCGTTGTCGCTGCCCGGCAGGTCCTCGGTCTTCTGCGTCAGGGCAGCGGCGGTCGGTTTCCCCTGGAAGTCGACGATGGCGGGGACCTCGTCGGTCTTCGCGTCGCCGTACCCGTCCCGGACCATCCGGCTGACGTTGAACAGTTCACGGTCCACCGTGCCCGAGGCGACCGCGGCCGTGGTGTCGTCCGGGTAGACGTACAGGTCGCCGTTCTGTCCGCTGACGGTTTCGAACGTCTTGGACGTCCCCGCCCCGGAGATGACGGAGACCGCCTGCCTGCCGTCGGGCTCGGTGGTCAGCGAGACCGTGTCGCCGGTGATCAGAGTCACCGCCGCCGCCGTCGCCGCCTGCTTCTGCAGCGTCGGGCGGCTGCTCAGGTCGAGAGGCGCCGAGGGTATGGCGGCTGTCGCGGTTCCGAGCTGGCTCGTCAGTGACAGGGCGACTGTCACCGCGATCCCGCTGACGAGGGCGGTGCGCCCCCGTCTGAGACGGGCCTTCTGCATCGGTTGTCCTTTCACGCTCAACTGGTGGACGCTGCGGGGCAATTGATACCGAGGGGGACCGACCGAACGTCCGGCCGACTCCGCGCGCCGCTCGGAACCTAGCTCTCCGGCCGGTGCGTCTTCCAGAGGTGGTGTGGCGGATACGCGCCACATGGCGCACACCCGCCACGTGGGTCCGCGACGTGGGCGGCGCCGGGCCGCCGATGCGGCCCTATGTGTCCTGGCCGATGCCCGGCGGCTGCAGCCCGTCCAGGTCCCCGGCCGTGACCCAGCCGCGTTCGCAGGCGTGCCACCCGAGTTGCATCCGGCTCGAAGCGCCCGCCAGATCCATCAAGCCGCGTACCCGGCGGTTGACGGTCCGCTTGCCGATCCCCATGAGGCGGGCGATCGCGTCGTCGGTGAGACCGGACAGGAGCAGGAGTAGCAGATGAGTGTCCGAGCCGGAGAGTTCGCCGCGGTGCGTCTCGCCGGTTGACGGATCCAGAGGAAGCGCGGTGACCCACATCAGCTCGAACAGTGCGACGAGAGCGTCGAGCAGGGGGCCTTGGTGGATCTGCACGACGGCGCCCGGTGGCCGCCCGTCGTCCGTCCGCACCGCGAGCATGGCCGTGGACCGGTCTACGATGATCAACTTGACCGGGAGTCTGGCCAGCACGCGGGCCTGTTCACCTGCGTCCATGTACCGGCGGATCTCCAGCTGCACCGCGTACCCCTCGATCGCGGCCCGGTCGTACACCGTCCGGAAGCGCACCCCCGCTGCCAGTTGCTCCAGCTCCGCGACGTTGAACTCCTCGATCAGCAGATAGGGCGGAGCGTCGAAGCGCAGGACTTCCCGGCGGGCGCGGAGCTGGAGCTGCTCGTACCGCTGCGCCAACGCCTCGGCCGGCACGATTTCGGCGATCTCCTCCAGGGCCGCCGGCCGGAGCGCCTCGCGGTACTCCTTGGTGAGTCGCTGCAGAACGCCTTTGGCGGACTGCAGTTCGTTCATGCGCGCCAGCAACAGCGTCTCCCCGGCGATGTCCGGCGGGGCGGGAATCAGCTGCGCGGGCAGGTCGTCAGTGAGGGTGACCAGCCCCTTCACGGCCAGTGCCGCGACCGCCTGTTCGAGCTGGGCCCCGGCCAGGCCGGCCCGCTGCTCCAGCCGGCCCACCGGGCAGCGCCCGGACCCCACCAGCAGTTGGTACACCTGCGACTCGGCCGTGCTCAGACCCAGCGCCTCAAGCATGAATGTCCTCTCCTCACGAGCTCCCCGTTCCCACCCCGCGCATGCGGACCGCCCCCGGACCTCGATCAGTCCGGGGGCGGTCAGTCGGCGTCACTGCAGGCGCGAGCGGCGGCTCAGAGCGCGGACCCGGCCGCGCCCAACCGGTTTGCACACTCTCGGTCGTTGCCGCGCGGAGCGCGTCGAGCTCTGGGACCGACCTGGAACCTCGGCCAGCATCTATCTAACCGCTGAAATGATTCACACTAAAGTTTCTGCTTGGCAAGAGGTTTGGCTCCAGCTGATCAGCCACCAGGTCGCGCTCGCCGCAACGTACCTGGAGCTGATGCGGGCCGACTGCACCATCCCGGTGTCGGCCTGGCAGCCGGGGCAGCGGGTCGGGGTGGCCGCCATCGGCACCGTCATCCGATCCGACAGCCCCGACCTCGAGGTCGGCGACCTGGTCCAGTCGATGACCGGCTGGAGCCAGTACTCCGCCGGCCCGGCCGGCTCGTACCTCAAGCTCGACCGTGACCTCTTCGCCGCCCCCGGCTACCACCTCGGCCAGGGACCGACCGCCTACTACGGGAAGGCCGATGTGGCGGCCGTCGGCGAAGGCGACGTGGTCTTCGTCTCCGGCGCCGCGGGCGGGGTCGGCTCGCTGGCCGGCCAGATCGCCAAGTGCCTCGGCGCGGCACGGGTGATCGGCAGCGCCGGCAGCCCGGCGAAGGCCGACTACCTGGTGAACGAGCTCGGCTACGACGCCGCGTTCGACTACCACGACGGCCCGGCAGCACAACGGCTCAAAGAGTTTGCACCCGAGGGGATCTCTGTGTTCTTCGACATCGTGGGCGGTGAGCAGTACGACGCTGCGCTGCAGGCGGCCCGGCCCGGGGCGCGCTTCGCCCTGTGCGGCTCCCTGTCGAGCCAGCTCGGCGACGCGTCGGAGCGCTTCCCGCAGCCCGACCGCACGGCGGCCGAGGCGAAAGGCATCGAGCTGCTGCCCTTCTCCTGCCATCACACGCCCGATCAGATCGCCGCCTGGCGCGAGCACTTCAGCACCTGGCTGAGCCAGGGCCGCTTCGTCTACCCGCAGACAGTCCTCGATGGCCGGATCGAGGACGTGCCGCAGGCGTTCCTCTCCCTGCTGCAAGGTTCCTACCGGGGCAATGTCTCGGTGCGGCTGCCGTGACCACACTCTCCCACCAGGTCCTGAACCGGGCGCTGATGCGCCGCCAGTTCCTGCTGAGGCGCACCGATCGCACCCGGCTGGAGGTGACCGGACGACTGGTTGCCCTGCAGGCGCAGGAACCCAACTGGGCCTATGTCGGCCTGTGGAGCAGAATCCACGGCTTCACACAGTCCGAGCTCACCGCACTGCTGGAGGACCGGCAGGTGGTCCGCTGCGGTCCGCTGCGCAGCACCCAGCACTTCGCCGCGGCCGACGACTTCCGTCGCCTGCGGTCACTGCTGCAGCCCGTGCTCGACCGCACGGCCGGCTCGCCCCACTTCACCCGCAACAGCACCGGCCTGGACGCGGCGTCCTTGGCGGCCGAGGGACTCGCCCTGCTCGCGGGAGGAACACTGCCGCGCAAGGAGCTCACTGGAGTGGCCGAGAAGCTCCTCGACGACGGCAAGCTGCCCGAAGAGCATCGCCAACGCATCATCGAGAACAGGGACTTCGCGCGCTCCAAGCTGCGCTGCCCACGGGAGCGAAGACACGGAAACTCGTCAGCACCTGACCCGCGACGACAGGCGCCGCGGCCAGCGACTCGTCCGTTCAATGTACCCCCTCGGTGCTACTGGCGGTCCGGCTGCGGCAGGTCCTGCTCGGTCCAGATGGTCTTGCCGGTGGACGTGTAGCGCGTGCCCCAGTGGTGGGTCATCTGGGCGATGATGAACAGGCCCCGGCCTCCCTCGTCGTCGCTCGCGGCGTGCCGCAGATTGGGCGCGGTGTGGCCGGTGTCGGACACCTCGCAGGTCAGGGTCCGGTCGCGGATCAGGCGCACCTGGATGGGGCCGCCACCTGCGTAGCGGATGGCGTTGGTGACCAGTTCGCTGACGATGAGCTCCGTGGTGAACGCCGCGTCGTCCAGTCCCCAGTCGCCGAGCTGCTTCCCGACGGCGGAGCGGATGGCGGCCACGGCCGCCGGGTCCGGGGCCAGTGCCCATTGGGCGAACCGATTCCGGGCGAGCAGGCGCGTGCGGACCAGGAGGATCGTCGCGTCCACGTCCACCGCCCCGGGCAGCATGGTGGCCACCGCCCGGTCGCACAGCTCTTCCAGGGATCTTCGGTCGTCGGAGAGGACCTGTGAGAGCTGCGCGAGCCCGGCTTCGCGGTCGTCGGCAGCCTGGAGGAGGCCGTCCGTGAAGAGGGCGACAACAGTGCCCGGCGCGAGCTCCAGTTCCGTGCTCTGGTAGGGCAGGCCGCCGATTCCCAGCGGCGGTCCTGGCGGCAGCTGGGGATAGTCGACGACACCCCTGTGGGGTTCGACGAGCGCCAGCACCGGCTCCCCGGCTCGCGCCATGCTGCACTCCCCCGAGATGGGGTCGTACACCGTGTACAGGCAGCTCACGCCCAGAGCCGCGTCGGCGTGCGCTTTCAGGTGGCCCGGGCCGCGGCCGGTTTCGCCCTCGTGCGTGGTCTGCTCGACCAGGTCGGCCAGGCGGGACAGCAGCTCGTCCGGGCTCAGGTCCAGCCGGGCCAGGACGCGCACCCCCGTGCGCAGGCGTCCCGCGGTGGCCGCGGCGTGCATGCCGTGACCGAGCACATCCCCGACGACCAGGCCGACGCGGGTACCGGAGAGAGGGATGAGGTCGTACCAGTCGCCGCCCACCCCGGAGCCGCTGTCGGCGGGCAGGTAGCGGCTCGCCGAGTCGACGGCGGCGTGCGGCGGCAGGCGGCGTGGAAGCAGGCTCCGCTGGAGTTTGAGGGCCACGCTGTGGCCACGGGTGACCACCGGCATCAGCAGGAAACCGATCAGCAGGGCGCCCAGGCCCAGGACGGTGACCCCGCCCGTCCTGCCGATCAGCGGCAGGTCGACGGCGGTCGTGCCGTACCGGGGATCCGCGTAGACGATGAAGGTGGCGTAGAGGAACAGCAAGAGCATGAACAGCGCGCCGAGCCCCGGTAGCACGCCCTTGAAGACCAGATCCTTGACGCTGCGGGTGAGGATCTTGCGGTGGTACCAGACGCAGGCGAAGCCGGTCAGTCCGTACTGGAACGCGATCGCGAGACCGACCGAGTCGATCGAGTCGGCCAGGACGTTCTGGCTGAGCGAGGTCAGCAGGACGAACAGGGCGATCGAGGCCGTTCCCATGCCGATGGTTCCCCAGGTGGGGGTGAGATACCTGCGGTGGACCCGGGCGAACCGGGAGGGGACGGCCTTGTGGACCGCCATGGAGAAGACGGTCCTGGCCAGGGGCAGGATGGTGGTCTGGGCGGAGGCCAACGCGGAGGTCAGCACCATGAGGATCAGCAGTCTCGACAGGAACAGCCCCGTGCCGTGGCTCCCGAACACGGCCTCACCCAGCCCGGAGAACACATCGTCCGCGTTGTCCGCGTTGCCGAGTCCGATGCCCGAGGTGCCGACTCCCGCGAACGCCTGAGCCGACGTGGACACCAGCCCGTACATGACCAGGAGCAGCACGGTGGACAAGACCGCGGCACGGCCCGGGATGCGCGTGCTGTCGGCGGTTTCCTCGTTGACCGAGAACGCGGTGTCCCAGCCCCAGTAGATGAAGACCCCC
This sequence comes from Streptomyces sp. NBC_01445, assembly GCF_035918235.1. Taxonomy (NCBI): domain Bacteria; kingdom Bacillati; phylum Actinomycetota; class Actinomycetes; order Kitasatosporales; family Streptomycetaceae; genus Streptomyces; species Streptomyces sp. NBC_01445. The sequence continues at coordinate 344,548 of NZ_CP109485.1, forward strand.
GCGAGGATGCCCGAGGTCATGGCCGTCACCGAGGGCACCGCGAAGGGGTTGAACCAGGTCGCGGACACGTGGATCGCCGTCGGCGGAGGGCTGGTGTACACCCTGACCAGCGCGGCGACGGCGAGCAGGATCAGCATCACCACTTCCAGGCACAGCAGCCAGCGCTGTACAGCCGCCGAGAACGAGATGCCGACGTAGCAGATCACTGTCAGCACGGCGATCCAGACGACGCCTGCCGCGGTTGTCCACAGCCGGTCTTCCGCCAGTGCGTCCAGGCCCATCAACCGGAAGCCGTAGGCAGCGGCGATCTGCGCGAGGCTAGCCATGACGATGATGTTGGCGACGATGAGACCCCAGCCGCCCATCCAGCCGGTGCGCGGTCCGAAGGCGCGGGTGGCCCAGGTGAAGGTGGTCCCGCAGTCGGCGTTGCTCGCGTTGAGCTCCCGGAAGGCGTACGCGACCAGCAGCATCGGGACGAAAGCCAGCATGGTGACGATCGGAGCCTGCAATCCGACTCCGGCCACGATGATGCCCAGCGTGGCGGCGAGGCTGTACGCCGGGCCGGTGGAGGCCAGGCCCATGACGACCGAGGAGAACATGCCCAGGGCATCGTTCTTGAGCCCCTTCCGGCCGGACCCTGTGCCCGGAGCGGGAAGACCAGCCGACACGGCACCGCCGAAGAGCCTCACACTTGATTCCAACGCAGGTCCGCTTCCCTTCGCAACAGCGCAGGGACAGCAGGAGTGGCTGCCACCGTGCACGACGGCGATGCGGCCATTGTGTGCCGCTCGCAGAGAAAGCCGCCGATGGCTCTGAGCTGCACTGGCGTCGCACCTCGGGTCTCGCTGCGTCACAGGCGAATGACGACCAGAGCGATGTCGTCGCGGGCCTCGCTGGTGACTCCCAGCCGGGCCGGCAATGCGTCCGCCGACTCGTCGAGGGGAGGGCGGTGTCCTGGGCGGGGGCTGAGATCAGGCGGGCCAGGCCGGCATCGATATCCTCGTCACGGCGTTCGATGAGCCCGTCGGTGCAGAGCACGAGGGTGTCGCCCGGTATGTAGGACAGACCGACCTGGGGCGGGGGACGTGGTACGGGCGGGGGGCTCGGTCATGTCACCGACCAGCCGCGTCCCGGGACGCGAAGCGGTGAAGTCCCGCCGGACGAGGTCCGCGGCGAACACCGCCCGCCGCGCCTGCCGCGTCGGCCCGCGCCGACGGCACCGGGTGGTCCCGCACACGCGGTGCTCGCGCATCAGCCGCTCGATCTCCTTCCGGTTCACCCTCCGTCCGGCCCGCGCCAGGGCCGCCTGGATACGCGGAGCCCCGTAAGCGCCACGCGAGGCGGCGTGCAACACCCGTATTTCCGCGACGAGTTCATCCTCCGCGCGCTCCGCGCCCGCCGTGCCGGCCGAGCGGCCAGCCACGCTTAGTACCCCGAGCGGGACACCTTCAGCACCCGGCACAAGAACGCCACCGGACGGCCGTCCGGCCTGGCCTCGGACGCCTTCTCCGCATCGATGAACGCGTAGCGCCCGGCTACTTCGTCTTCTGCTGCGCGAAGAAGGCGGTCGCTTTTCCCAGGACCTCGATCGTCGCCTCCTGCTCGCCGACGGATTCCTGACGCGGGTCACGGAGCGGCACGACGGAACGGATCAGCTGTTCGAGCTCGACCCGGTGGGGCGTCCGGTCGGCGTCACCGCGGGCGACTGGGCGGAGCGCTACGCCTACGACGACGCCGGGAACCAGACCGACGCCCACTGGCCCGCCGCCCGGTCCACCGGGAGCTGCGGTGAGCGCGCCTACGAGGGCACCCGGCTGCTGGGTGCGGACGGGCTGCGCTACGAGTACGACGACGCCGGACGGGTCGTCCTGCGCCAGAAGCGACGGCCGTCGCGCAAGCCCGACACCTGGCGTTACGTCTGGGACGCGGAGGACCGTCTCGTCTCGTGCACGACGCAGGACGGCACCGAGTGGCACTACACCTACGACGCCGTGGGCCGCCGCACGGCCAAGCACCGCATGGCGGCGGACGGAAGCGGCGTGGTGGCCACGGTCCGCTTCGCCTGGGAGGGCACCCAGCTGGCCGAGGAGACCGACTCGACCACCGGAGTGACCCTGACCTGGGAGTACGAGGGCCTGCAGCCGATGTCGCAGCTGGAGCGGCGGATTCCCGCAGACGCCGTACAGCACGAGGTGGACAGCCGGTTCTTCGCCATCGTCACCGATGTCATCGGTACCCCGACGGAACTCGTCGGCGAGCGGGGCTACATCGCCTGGTACAAGCGGTCCACGGTCTGGGGCATCACCACGCGCAACCGCGACGCCCAGGCACACACACCGTTGCGCTTCCCCGGCCAGTACGCGGACCCGGAGACGGGCCTGCACTACAACCTGAACCGGCACTACGACCCCGAGACGACCCGCTACGTGTCGGCCGACCCGCTCGGCCTGGTGCCCGCGCCCAACCCGGCCGCGTACGTCGTCAATCCCTTTACGTTCATGGACGCCGAGGGCCTGGTCGCGAAGGGCTGCACGCAGGAGAGCGGCTGGTACGGCGGCCTGCTGCCGGCCAACACGATGAAAGACGGGTCGAAGTACCCGCAGCCGATGGAGGTCAACCACATCCCGGCCAAGTCGGCGTACAAGGACGTCATCGAGCCCGGTTTCTACATCGCGAACAAGCCGCACAAGAAGCAGAAGGTCAACAACGGCCCGGCCATCCGCATGCAGCGCGACCACCACGAGCAGCTGTACAGCACCGGGTACTCACTGCAGTCGCAGGCATGGCAGCAGTACCAGCGCGAGCTGATCAACTCGGGGCGGATCACCGACGCCATGCGCATGGACATCGACGACATCAAGCGGCGCTTCCCCGGCACCTACGATCAGCACATCAAGGACATGGTCGCCAGCCTGGATGACAACAAGCCCCTCCAGGACATGCTCGCAAGACGCGAGGATGGGAAATCGACAAGGCCGCTCTTCTCGCATGAGGCCCGCGGCACGTCACTAGGGCATCGAGAAAGGCGAAGGACGGAACATGGAACTGGAACTACTGCCGCTGGTCGGTGTCGGGCCGCTGCGGCTCGGCATGTCGGCGCAGGAGGCGCGCGACGCGGTCCAGGCGTGGGGGCTGCTGCGGGTCGCCTCCAGTGATCCGGAGCCCGGGCAGATCCTGCTCAAGCATGACGCGTCCGGCCTGAACGTGATGCTCGGCTTCACCAAGGGCGCGCTGAGCGGCGTGGAGCTGTTCCGGTTCCTCGACGAGGACGCCGACGTACGAGTGCTCCTCGACGGTCTCGACGTCTTCCGCACCCCGAGTGTGGACCTCTTCGAGCTGTTCGCGGAGCGGGGCCACGAGATCACCGAGAACGACCTCGGTTTCGACGAGCTGCCGGAGCTGAAGATCGTCCTCGCCAACCAGAGCAGCTACGAGTACCCGGTGGACGAGGACGGGGACCCTCTCTACTACGACTACGTGCGCCTCGCGGAGCAGATCTGACGCACGGTGAACCCACGGCAGAGCCCCGCTCGGCGCAGGCTCCGCGAGCCCCGAGCGCGACGTCCGTGCGCCGGTGGTCTCCTGCGGCGGGTGCCGCAGAAGAACTCCGCCCGTACTGGGTGCCACTGACAACCCGGGGCACGATCGGTCTGCCAACGGCCCGACTTCGGTGCGGCAGGAGCGGCGGCGCAGCAGAGAGGCGATCGTGCGATTCCGCTCGACGACCTGCGGCGCCGGCCTCTGTAGGTGTTGCACCGGAGGCCTCGGCAATCTGTCGGGCCAACTGCAGTGCTCAGACGCACCCCCTCTCCGCTCGGTGACCGACGTGGCTGCCGCTGCGAAGGGGATCGACGAGGGAACATGATGAGTGCGGGTTGGCGCCGGCTGTGGCAGACGATGGCCGTGGGCGGGATCGGGTTGAGCCTGTACGCGGGCTTGTTGACCGTCTACGACGTCCGCGACCGGGCTTCCAGCGAGCACGACATCGCCGCGGCCTGCGACCACCCATACCGAGACCGACGGGTTCGCCGATTCCTGAAGGTCATTGAGTGCGAACCCGCAGGTGCGTCCCGCGTGTCAGGGGAAGCATACGACGGGTTCGGAGCATCGCAACGCTATTCAGCGCGACCGGTGCAGTTGTGCCAAGAGTCGTTCTTGTTCGAGCTTCAGCGACTCGAACGAGCTACGCAGGTAGGCGTCCAACCCAATGCGCGGGAAGTTTCCTGCGATCGACACGTGATCCTCGAAGTCGACAGAGTCGAACCCGTCTTCCTGCCATCGAGCGACGAGCGGCTCGTAGCAGGCCACGTGCGCGCACAACTCCTTCAGAGGCTCCGGGATGGTGGTTTCCCTCAGGAGGTCAGCATGGGAGATGACGGTCTCGACCATGCGCCGGTTGAGCGGCATGAAGACCGTCGACATCCACAGGCGCCAGGCGGCTGCTTGCTCCGACGTGACAGGGAATGGCCGGGCCCAGACGTTCCCGCTGACGGCGACGAACTTGTGCCAGGCTCGATCCACTGCCTCTGCCTGTGCATAGAGCGGACCGTAGAGCTCGCTGAGTTGACGATTGACCCTGTCCAGATGCTCCTTGCGGCGCTCCAGACGAAGATTCGTCAGGTAAGTAGCTGCGTAGCCAGTAGCTGCCACGAACACCGTGACCACCAAAGGAAGCACGACGCTTAACTGCATGAGCAAAACCGTACTCAGGGGCGAACTTGAGTGTCTACGAACCAACAGACCTGGTCCTTGGCTCAGTTGTTCAGCGGATTCTTGCGAGGAACCCCGGGCGTTCACGACTCCGTTGGGAAATCCATAAATCGGCTCTCGGGGGCGGGTCATGCCGCGAGGGTGAGGCGTGCGAGGTGGGAGACGCGGGTGGTGCCGAGTGGGGTGCCCCGCAGCCAGGCGTCGATTCGGGTGAGGTTGAGGGCGGTGGCGGAGAGGACGTTGGCGAGGTGGGTCTTGTGCTGGCCTCGGTAGGGAGTGCGGCGCAGATGGGTGCGGCGGACGGCCTGGGAGATGGTGCCCTCCACCCCGGCTCGCACGTCGTAGCGGGCCTTCCACTCGTCGGTCTGCTGCTCGGCACGTCGTTCTTCGAGGATCTGTTGCTGCTCTCGGGGCAGCAGGGTCAGGCTGCGGCCCCATTTGCCGTTGGCTGCTTTGGTGCAGCGCGCTCTCAGCGGGCATGGATCGCAGTCGGCGAGTGCGAAGTGCACCCGGACGAGCACGGTCCCACTGGCCTTGCGCTGTTGGGACCAGCTGACACTGGACGCGCCCTGAGGGCAGATAACCTTCCTGGCGTTCCAGTTGGTGGTGAAGGCGGCCTGAGTCAGGTCCGGTGCCTGCGCGTCCCGTCCGTTGTGGTGGGTATCAGCGCCGACGGGACCGACCAGGTCGATGCCATGGTCTTCGTGGGCGGCCAGGATGTGGGCGGCGGTGACGTAACCGGCGTCCACCACATGCTCACGCGGCCTCAACCCCCGTTCATCCAGATGCTGGTGGATGGTTGCGGTGACCTCGGTGTCGTTGACGGTGGCGTTGGTGGTCTCCACATTCGTGATCAGGTGGGGTGCGTCCGGCTCGCAGGTCTCGCTCAGGTGGACTTTGAATCCGCACCAGCCCGTCCCGCGTTTGATGCCGTAGTGGGCGTCGGTGTCATAGGGCGAGGACAGCCGGTCTCTGGCCGGCGGGAGGTCCTTGCCCTCCCGCCAGCGCACCCCCTGCCCGTCCCGGTGATACTGCTCTGCCCAGGCCCGGCGCAGGATCCGCACTGCGGGCACCTCGCGCAGCCAGGCCACAGCGGCCGGCCCATCAATGGCGTCAAGCAGAGCGAACCCGTCCCGGCCGACCTGCTCGGCCCATTCCCGACGGACGTTCTCCCCTTTCGGGAAGCGGTAGTTGTCGACCTTGGCCCCGTAGCGCTCCACCCACCCGGGGCTGATCAATCCGCTCAGCCAGTCCGGAGCGGCCGCGGCCAGCGCCTCCAGCGCCGCCCGCAGCGTCTCACCGACGAACTCCATCCGGTTCAGCGTGCGCACCGCGGCCAGCACGTGCGTCGAGTCGGTGCGCTGCCGGCCGCCCGCCCGCAGCAGCCCGGCGTCCGAGAGCCGCGCCAGCACCACCTCCAAGACCCGCTCTTCCAGCCCGTGCGTGATCAGACGGGAGCGGAAATCCCCCAGGACGGTGAAGTCGAAGCCGGGATCATCCAGCTCCAGCCCCAACAGGAACTTCCAGTCCATGCGCGCTCGCACCTGGTCAGCGGCCTGCCGGTCGGAGAGTCCTTCGGCATATTGCAGCACCGACACCAGCGCCAGAGCCCCTGGCGAGATCGCGGGCCGGCCTCGATCAGCAAAGGCCCCGGCGAAATCCTCGTCCGTGAACACCGGACCGAGCACTTCCCTGATCCGGATGGCCAAAGTCCCCTTGGGGAACGAGGCCCGCACCACCCGAGCCGTCAGCTCAGGCACTCCGTCATCCGACCGCGACTCCAACGACATCCCGCTCTCCCCATCCCGCCAACGACCATAGCCATCAGCAAGACGAACGACACAGCACTGCCCGAATCACGACTTTCCCAACGGAGTCGTTCACGCCCGGGAGGAATCGCATCCACGGGGTGCGACGCGGAGCGTCGCCGTGACGTGCCGCAGGCCATGACGGCCGCGGAGCGGCCCGGGGCGTTCCGGCGGAGCCGGGCCACGGCGGTGTGCGCGGGCAGGGCCGGAGCGGGTATCGCTCCTTCGGGTGAGGCGGGGCGAACGTGTGGTGGGTCTTCGTCCAGGTGTATAGGTTCGCTGATCGTGAAGCTGGTGGTGAGGGTGAAGCTGCTGCCGACGCCCGTACAGGCGGCGGCACTTGAGGCGACCCTGCATGCTTGCAATCAAGCGGCGACCTGGGCGGCCGGGGTTGCATTCGAGGAAAACGCGCGACGTCCGCTGGAGTTGCGCAAGCACACCTATGCCGAGGTCCGGGTCAGGTGGGGGCTTGGCGCGCAGGCCGCCCAGCACGCCATCAAGAAGACCTGCGATGCCTACACCACCTTGAAGGCGAACCTGCGTAACGGCCGCTACGGGCGGCCCGGTTCCAGGCGGCACACTCGCGCCTCGGGCAAACCGGTGGTCTTCCGGCCCCAGGCGGCGCAGCCTTACGACGACCGGATGCTGTCCTGGCAGCACCAGGCACGCACGGTATCGATCTGGACCACCGCCGGCCGCCTGAAGGGCGTGCGGTTCACCGGGCAGGCCGGGCAGCTGGAGGTCCTGGCTGCGCACCGCAAGGGTGAGTCCGACCTGGTGTGCCAGGGCGGGAAGTGGTTCCTGATCGCGACCTGCGAGATCCCCGAAGCCGCCCCGAACACTCAGCCGGTCGGGTTCCTCGGGGTGGACCTGGGGATCGTGAACATCGCGGCCACTTCCGACGGGGCCCGACACTGCGGTCGCCGCGTCAACCGCAAGCGGGAACGGGATCGTAAGCTGCGGTCCAAGCTGCAGAAGAAGCAGACCAAGTCCGCCAAGCGGCGGGCGAAGAAGTACGCGGGCAAGGAAGCCCGGCGGAACAAGGACATCAACCACAAGATTTCGAAGCGGATCGTGGCGGAGGCTGAACGCACCGGTCGCGGGATCGCCCTGGAGACACTCACGGGCATCCGCGAGCGGGCACGGCTGAGAAAGCCCCAACGCACCACGCTCCACTCCTGGCCATTCGCGCAACTCGGCTCGTTCATCGTCTACAAGGCGAAGCGGGCCGGGGTGCCGGTCGTCTCTGTCGATCCGGCGTACACCAGCCAGGAATGCTCGCAGTGTCATCACATCGAACGCGGAAACCGGCCTGCCCAGGCTGTTTTCTCGTGCCGGGTCTGCGGCTTCGTTGAGCACGCGGACCACAACGCGTCCCACAACATCCGCCAACGCGGCTGGATGGTGTGGGTCTGCGGGGCTCAGTCAACGGCCCCTGAACTCAACCTCATCGCGTGAGAACTGGACGCAGCCGACCCCATCACAGCCAGTGATGACTCGAGCAGCAAGCCCGGTCGTTTCACGACCGGGTAGTTGACGGTTGGATCGGGTCGACCATTCTGTCCGGGTGGGCCGCGACCACGTATCTCGTGGCGGTCACGCTGCAAAGGCCGAAGACGTGCATGAGGCGGACGGGATCGGCGGTCTCGCGGGCCTCGTCGAAGATCCGGTCTTGGCGGAGCTTGCCGCGGGCGACGCCGGCCTTGTCGAACGCTGCCTTGACGACTTCCGGACTGATCTGCGGTTCAGCGTCATCGACGGCGGTCTGTCTGCTGTACGTCAGCGAGCCCGGCGTCCTGCCGGGGGCCGCCCCTGTTCGCCCGTCCCGTCCTTGCCGGTGATGAGCGAGAAGCGACGTGTCCCGGAATTCGCCACGAGCCAGTAAATTACGGGCCGAACTCCAGGAATCCGCCAGTAATCGGGAGAACCTCATACGATCGTGTGGACCCTGCTCATAGGTCCGTGGCCAGCACGAACAGCGGGTACGCACGCGCGGAGGCCGTACGGGAACCCGTCGGATCTCCAGTTGCGTAGGAGGCGGGAAGCGCCGAGGCGAGCCGGCGGGCGCGGGCGGGGCCGGAGTTCGCGCGGAACTGCGCGGCCGCGAAGTCGATGCGGCCCTCGTTGTCGATCACTGCCTCGCCGTCGAGGACCGTGCCGGGGCGCAGCGCGCGCATGCCGGCCACGGCGAGATCCATCCACGCTGAGGTGACCGTCCGGACGAACCGGGCCTGCAGCCGGACGGTTTCGGCGTCACGCCACAGGACGGTGCGGTGCCCGTCGAACTTGATCTCGTACCACCAGCCTGGTCCCTTGGGCAGCGTGGGGACGGCCTCGGCGAGCGCGACAGCCACGGGATACTCCACGCCGCCAGCCTGCGGCGGCCAGGCCGTGACCGCCCGCTGGCCTTCCCCAGAATGCCGAGCTCGGTGTCGGGACGGCAGTCGGGGCAGGCGTCGACGCCCTCGGTCACGGCGCGATACGCGAACTCGCGGCCGAGGTGCGGCAGATCGGCGGGCCAGGGCCCGGCGCATCACCACCGGCGAGAAGCCGCCCGTCCGGGCGCTAGCCGCAGCCGTTGGAGGGGCTGGTCCCGCGCTTAAGGCCCCAGGCGGCAACCAGCTCGTCCCCGTCGGCCCGGCGAGACTCCTTGTCGTCGATCTTGTTCAGGACCGCCCCCGGTTTCATCTGCCACCGACGCCCCGAGCCGTCCCGGAACTGGAGCACGACCATGGCGTCAGTGCGGACCTGTGACTGATGGTCACCAAACGAGAACCAATCCATCGTGCATGAATGCACCTCACCGAACTCAACCTGTTGGACGCTCGCGCCGCCCACCTCAAGCCGAACGGTCACATCCACTATGCGGACCGACTGTTGGTTCTCCACCATCACCCCGGTGGGCGCAGCCGCGGGACCATTCCAGTACACGGCGACCTTCATCGCCTCCCGTTCCTCGTCGCTGGCCCGCTGCGTCTGATCGCGATACAGAGCGAAGAGGGAAAGAGCGACCGCGCACAACACCCCCAACGAGTTGATCCACTCGTGCACAGAGCCCGAACTGCCGTCCTTGCCAGAGGAGTTCATAGCCAGAGGTGTAGCACGGGCCGCGCGGTGCAGCGAGGTGCCAGATCTGCCAAGTCGCCCTGCCCGTCCCGTGGTTCAGGGGCTGGCAGAGCTGTGGGTCGGCGCGGGCTGTCAGTGGTAGGCGGGCGGCGGAGCGAGAACGGCGTAGACGAAGACGCAGCCCAAGGCGACGCAGATCGCGGTCATTCGCCCTCCTTCTCCAGCAGCCAGCGGCGGTCGTCCGCGGCGCAGTCGGCTATCGACGAGCCGCCCTCCGAGCCGGGCTTGTTGGGGCGGCAGCGGTGTCCGCCTCGATGCATCTCTGCGCACTCGGGCCCGCAGGCCCGGTACAGCAACCGTGTGTGCTGGCGGATGCGGGCGGGCGTACTTGCCTTCGGTGCTGTCGCCGTCCCAGCGGGCGCGCGGATCGTCGGCCGGTACGTGTTCTACGGCCTCGAGCAGGTCCGAGTCACGCCGGCTGATGTGCCAGCTCGCTTGCCGGCCACCGATGTTGAGGTGCGCGATCTGCCAGCTGTCCTCGTCATCGATATCGGGCGCGGGCGGGCGCGATGACAGCGCCAGAGGTCATGGCGACGAGGTAGGCGTGCTCCCGGTAGGCGTTGTCCAACTGCTGCTCGAGGGTCGGCTCGTCGGTCAGGGGGCGGGGCTCGGTCATACGGCGTCCCTCTGTGGCTGGTTGGAGATGAGTCCGCGGCGACGGGCTTCGCCGACGGCCGCGGCCCGCCGTTGGCCGCGGGACAGGTCGGTGACGCCAAGTCGGCGGTTGCCTGGGAGGCCCTGGTCGCGCTTCTTGACGCGCCCTTCAAGGAGTCCGGCCTGGACGCCGAGGAGCACGGCGTGCGGGGCGTTGAGGGCGGCGAGACACATCATCATGCGGCTGCCTGTTCCCTTGGCTCCGCCGACATCAATGCCCAGGTGCTCGGCGATCTCCTCGTAGGCTTCTCGCGGTGTCTCACGCTGCTTCATCTGCGGTTGTCTCGGCTCTCGGTGCATCCCCGCCGGGTCTACTGAGGCCGCTCCGGACGGGCAGATCGCTGACCTGCGGTGTCTCACGGCCCGCTATCACCCGGGACGGCGGTGCGGTCGGCTGTGTGGGGGTGCCGAACGACGGGAAACGCGGGGGCCGTTCTGCCGCCGGATGTTCGACCGCAACATCGCGCCGCGCGGGGCATCGCCCCGGTCCGCGCCTGCATTCTCAAACTCCTGCTGGATGTGCTCTCTGGGGCCCGTCTTCGACCGTGCCGTCCCCTTGGCCGAGGTGCCGGACGAATATCGGGCGATGGACGACCGGTCGGCGCTGAAGGTGCGCATCACCTTCTGAGCGCGGGGGGGCCGGCGGCACGGTGTGGTTCTCCCGTTCCGCGCGGCGGCCTCGTGATGTCAGGCGGCGCCCTTCACGTGGCGGACCAGCCACATCAGCAGGGCGTCCAGGTCGGCGGCGGCCGAGAGGACCCGGTCAACCGCCTCGGAGGTGTGCAGCCACTCCTCGCAGCCGAGAGGGCGGGCGGCGATCAGCGAACGGTGGCGCAGCAGCTTCGTACGGGAGTGGTCCGTCGGATAGCCGCGCGGGGGGCGTTTCATCACGTCCCCGGAGATGTCGTAGCCCTTCTTCCGCACGTCCTCGACGATGGCGGACAGTTCGCGGCCGCTCCCCTCGGAGGCCACGGCTTTGCGGAACATGTCCACCTGGCCGGGATCGGGGTACCACCAGGCGCCCTGGATCCGCAGGCCGTCCAGGTCGAACCGGAGACCGATCTCGATCTTGCGGCCGAGCCGGATCACCGCGCCCTGGTGCTGCCACCACCAGGAGTCGGTGCGATAGTGCCAGACGGAGAAGTCCTCGTACTTGGGGTCGGTGTCCGCGACCTCGTTGAGCAGCGCGATCATCGGCTGCCGGATCAGACGTTCGCGGTCCGCGCGGTAGCGCTCGCGGGTCGCGTGGGTGGGTTCGCCCTGGAGCTGCCACAACACGTCCATGGCCTGCTCCGGCCAGCCGGTGAACTGTCCGCGCATGCGCGGAGGATAGCTCACCCATGATCCGCGCGCGGAGAGTGAGCCACACTGTTCCACGGCAGCGGCAAGGTCGGCCATCCAAACTCGACGCCTTCAAGCCCTACCTGGATGACCGCTGGACCCAAGGCTGCACCAACGCATGGACGGCATGGGAGGAGATCGTGCCGCTCGGCTATCAGGGCAACTGCCAGCGCGTTCGTGCCTACTTCCGGGAGAAGCGGTTCTCACCCGGCCTCGTCACAGCTCGCCCACCGTCACCCCGGGTCGTCGCCGGATGGATCCTCCGCCGGCCGGAGAGCCTCACCGAGACGGAGCACCTTCGGCTCAAGGCCGCTCTGGTCCGCTGCCCCGAACTCGATGCCCTCACCGGCCGCGTCCGCTCCTTCGGCTCAGATGCTCACCGAGCGCCAGGGCGAACAGCTGCCGCAGTGGCTCGACGCCGTCCGGCGCAGGCGGCGCAGACGACTTCGGTGCGTGCCTCGGCGACGAGGACGATGGTGTTCTCTGGGGCATTCTCGATCCGGGCGGCCAGGTCGCCGGCGAGCCAACTCCAGTCCTCGCCCCAGACAATGCTCTCCATAGCGGCGATGCGCTGGAGGTCTGATCTGGCGGTGACACGGCGGAGGGTCACGCCGTCGGGCAGGACGGGGTCTGCGGCAAGGTCTGCGGACTGCCCGATGAGCACGCGGATTGCGTACCGGACCCTTCTGTAAAACCGGCGGGGGCGGGGCCGGGTGAATCCCACCCCCGCCCCGCCCCCGCCGCTCTCGGCCTCATCACCCCCCAACCGAAACGGCGGGGCTAGACAGACAGTGATTCGTCACGGATGTTCCAGACAGCCTTCACTCCCAGCTGGTGCTCGCATCCGGCACCTTCCCAGGGCTGTGTGGAGTCCTCAACTCCTTGCACGGAAGTAGTCTGCTCTGTCTGCCTACGTAGGACAGTCGGCTCGATACTTCCGAGCCGTTGCTGAAAGTCGACCTGCAGTCGGTCCAATGTATTGAGAAAGTCCTTCAGATAAGGCAGTTCCTGATGCACCCTTTCTCGTTGCAAGCTGCTCTCCTGGGGAGCGTTCAGGTGGGTACGCGTTGAAGTGGAAGCGCTGGGGTGCGCTGGGGGCACGGTAGGACTGGTAGCGCAGGCACAGCTTCGATGGGTGCTGGACTCGGCGAAAGGAAACGACGTATCTGCTGTCACGCCCTCACAACGATCTTCCTCCGTGCCAGAAACGAGGCATTCGAGTGGATCGCCGCAAATGTCCGCCGCCCTGGCCGCAGCCAGGGCGGCTTCAAGTTCCCGGTAGGGGCGGGCTGCCGGTGATGCCCCAGATCCAGATGGCGTGTTCGGGTGCGTCCCGGATCGCTCCCCCGGTGGTGCGGCGCAGCGAGAACCGGTTCTCGGTGAACCTGATGTCGGTGATCAGCACCAACGGTCGGGTGCACTTCATGGTCTTCGCCGAGAGCTTCACCGCTGCGGTGATGTGCCGCTTCCTGGACCGGCTCGCCAGCCAATTCGACCACAAGGTCCACCTCGTGGTCGATGGGCACCCGGCCCACCGCTCCAGGAAGGTCCATGACTGGCTCGCCGCCCATCTGGATGACGTCGAGCTGCACTTCCTGCCGCCGTACTCGCCCGAGCCGAACCCCGACGAGCTTGTCAACGCGGACCTCGAGCACAGCCTGCCCAGACAGCACCGGGCCCGGAGCCAGGCCGAACTCACCACCGAGACCCGCCGCTTCTTCCGCAGGCGATAACGTCAACCGCCCATCGTCCGCGGCTACTTCGGTGGCCCACACGTCCGCTACGTCCTGGACGAGAACCCCATGAGTTTTTGATCAATACAACATGGTCAACATGTCAGGGGCGGCCAAGCGGGGCACGGTTGCCGTCACCGCGCCCTCAGCGGTGCACTGGTCCTGGCTATTGGGCGCGGTGAGCCGCCGAAGGAAGAGCGGTAAGGCAACCCACAGCATGTCGCCTCCTCAGCATGGAGTGAGTGCGGCACGGTCACCGTCTGGTCCCAGATCCCGGGATCGGGCGGTGGCCGTTTGCGTCACTCCGGCACCCCGAGCGCCGCGTCCGTGCGCCGGTGGTCTCCTGCGGCGGGCGCTGTGGAAGAACTCCCGCTCGGTGATCGAGGACGTTGCGATGAGTCCTGCCGCGGCGGCCTGGGCCCATCCGTACACACGCGCGGCGGTCATCGCCCGTTGGGGCGCGGCGCGCACTCATTCGGGCGCATCACTCGCGCCGTCACTGCCTCTCACTCTCCCAAATGGTTTGAGTGATCTTCCGCACGTCGTCATCCGTCCTGCCGGGGCTGGTCCGCACGGCCTCTTTTCCCGTGCCGCCCCGCCCGGTGACGGCGTCCCAGAGACGATCACCAGGAGTTGTAGTGACATCACCACGACGGTGTGCCGGGCTTGCCGGCGCGGCTGCCCTGCTGGGCTCGCTGTTTCTCGGCACTCCGGCCGCCCAGGCGGCGCCGGTCGCAACGGACGCCAATGACACGCACCGGCCAACCGTCTGCCGGGGCCTGGTACCGGACCCCGTTCCGTACCCCCTGCGCTCGGACTACTTCTGCACCGACTGGCGGCTCGGCCCGAAGAAGCTGCCGACCCACGGGCTGGTGGCGCACACCCTCCACCGCTACCAGCGCCTCGGCCACCTCACCGCGACCCAGTTCCTGAACCGGTGGTGGGACCCGGCTGCCGACACCGGCCAGGGCGACTGGCGCTACCCCGACGCCGACGGTTACGCGAAGAACTCCCAGGGACAGCCGATCGCCGCCGAACTCGAACTCCACAAAGGCCAGAAGGTCGACCGCTTCGGCAATGAGGCAGGCCGCTACTTGGCCCCCGCCGGCACCAAGTACGGGAAGCGGAGCATCCCACCGTCCAGCCTCAACACCGCCGATCCACGCCACCCGTACAACTACTACCTGTACAAGGTGACCCGGGACGTCAAGGTGTGTGCGGGGCCGATCGCCCCGGCGTTCGAGCAGCCCGGCCTGGGTGTCCAGTACGTGACGTCAAGCTCGTACTGCCCGAAGATTCCGCGCACCTCCGTGCTGGACCTGGTGCGCAACGGGACCTTGGTGCGGCTCGCGGCCTCGTAGCTTCCCGGCTGCGACGGCTGGCGCACCCCTCGTACTGATCGCCCCCGATGGGAGACTGGTCCGTGAACCGTTTCCAGCTGTGCGAGGCGCTGCGGGCAGCCGGGGTTCCCGATGCCCACTACGAGATCCCCGGCTGCCCGGGCGGCCACCCACCGCTTGAGGGCTACTACCTGGCTCAGCGCGAGGGCGAGTGGATCGTGGGAGTCCACGAGCGCGGCAGACGCGAGGCGCTGGAGACCTTCGCCGACGAAAGCCGGGCTTGTGCATGGCTCTACGAACGCCTCACCGACGAGAGTTCGCCGCCTGCCCGGCCCACAGCGACGGAGATGGACGAGATGCTGCACGACAGTGAGGGCATCGAACGTCGAGCACAGGAGCAGCTCGAACAGGCGCTCACGGAAAGCCGGCGCGGGACACGCGGCGACCCACCGAACGGTGGCCACTGAGCGGTGCCGACCCAAGGGGCACCCATGCCCCCGGCTCTTCCGGCCGCATCGGGATCGTCCTCCTTCCCAGACGACAATTCGGGTTGGGCGTCGAGCTGACAACCACGAACGTCGAAGGGCCCCGCTGCAAGCAGCGGGGCCCTTCGACAACGTGCCCGGTGAGGCACTGGCGGAGGATACGAGATCAGCGGCATGCTGGCCCCGTGGCCCGAAAGAGCATCGTGAAGGAAAGCGGGTGCACCCGGTCCCCTTGGACCCCGCTTCCCGGACGGCGTTGCAGGGGCGCCTAGCCCACCGTGAGGGGTGGCGGGCGGACAACGCACGTCAAACAAGGCCGGTCGGAGCCCGGCCTCAACTGTCCGTTCCTCCCATGTTCTTAACTCCTGCGGCTTCCCACCCCCCGCATGATCCGCGGCACCCGGCTCGTCGACCTCGTGAACACCATGTACCCCAAACTCGTCGCCGCGGCCTTCAACTTGGACCCGCAAGCCGCCCTTATCTACCTCGTCGGCCGGCATCAGAGAATCCGATGGTCAGCAATCTCGCCACCCCCAGACTCAGACGTGTGCGAGGGACCCTCCGTAATCAGCGGGGAAACCCGTGACGGGAGGAGGGAACGAGGATGGCCCATCTGCGACTCGTCTGGGTCCTGTCCGGACGCGGTTGCGTCGACTGCACCGTCAGCGGCCACAGACAGAAGCCGAAGCCACGGCTTCCTACATATTCGTTGCCCCCGAGGATCTCTTGACGGCTGCAATCCGGCTGATCGTCGGCGAGACCGACGGGGCAGGTCGGCGGGTTCCGCGTCGCCCGTTGCTCACGGCTGCCGGTCTGGGGTCGAAGACGGCGCGTAGGGCCTGGTCGACAGCGCACGGCCTTTTCGAACATCGACTCCGTGGCCGATGCGATCGGGCGCCCCGGGACCGGTCCATCACACAGCGGCTCGACTCGATCGAGGGTGAACTGGGCGACGTGAAGCGGCTGTTGCGGGCGCTCGCGCGGGTTCAGGGCATCGACCCCGACGCCGAATAGTTTCCGGCCGGCGCACGGCCGCTCAGAACAACGGCTCAGAACGACGACCAGGGCTGGCCCGGTCCCGCAAGACAACGTAGGGAACTTTGAAGCGCGTGCCACTGACGTTTGAGCGGTGCAAGAGGGGCCGGGTGATCAGGCCCGGGGCGTGGCGGTGCGCTCTATGACGATCATGGCGGCGTCGTCGTTCAGGTGTCCCCCGACGTGGTGCAGCAGGTCGCGCCGCAAGCGGACGAGGAAGGCGTCGGGGTCGTTCTCGGTCCAGCCTGTGATGCGCTGGGCGAGCGGGTAGAAGGTGCCGGTGGAGTCGCGGGCCTCGGTGACGCCGTAGCGGCCTGTCTCGCCCGGTTTCACGAATTTTGACAGCAGGGGGTGGGGTGTCGGTCTGGCTTACGTGCCGTCGTCGCCGGCGGCGAGGATGGTGTGGCTGGCCTCGAAGAGCCGGGTGCAGCGCTGGGACATGGCTTCGGGTGACTGGTCGGGGTGCTTGATCCACCAACGGACCAGAGCGGTGCACAGGCCGCGCCATGCGTGTTTGAGGGCGTCGGCGTCGAGTGGGTCCCTGGTTTCGGTGGCGTGCACGAGGTCGGCGGTGCCGATCGCGGCGAGGTCGTCGATGGCATCGCGGTAGTACGCCGCGCGGTGGGCGGCGTTGCTGCCGGGCGGCAGCGAGGGGTCGTAGAGGACGAACCACGTTTCGCGCTGCCCGTTCAGGGCGGTGAACAGGGCGTTCAGTACGCGAAGGGGCGTGGGCGGCGCGCCGGTCTCGTGTTTGGCCATCGCGGCGCGGATGGCGCCCAGCAGCCGGTCGCCGACCGGTTCGAGGCAGGCGAGGTAGAGGTCCTGCTTGCTGCCGAAGTATTGATGCACCAGCGGCTTGGTGACGCCCACGCGGGCGGCGACGGCGGCCACGGTGGTGGCCTCGTAGCCGTGGTGGCCAAATTCCTCGGTGGCCGCGGCCAGGACCTGTTGTTCGCGGTCGGCTCTCGGCACGCCCTTGGTGCCGGCCTTAGAGGAGGGCGTTGTCATGATCTCAATCTTACCCTAGGGTAATTTACTGTTGGGTAAATTACTTGGACCCGCTGGAGCGCACTCATGCCTGCCACCGCGACCGACCTTGGCAACTCCCGCACCCGCTCCTGGTGGGGCTGGGGCTATGCCGACGCCCATCCCGACGACGCCGAATGCGCCGCGATGGGAGCCCTGCTGTCGGGCACCCTGGACCGTCCGCTGCCGATACCCCGCATCGCCGACCTGCCCATCGCTCGCCCCGTCGTAATGCCCCCGCCCTCCCTGGCACACCTGGTCACCGCCGACCCGCGGGCGCGCGCCGCCCACGCCATGGGCAAGGCATACCGCGACGTCATCCGGGCCCTGCGCGGTCGGCCCGGCCGGATCCCCGACCTCGTCGCCCACCCGACCGACGACCAGGAGGTGGCCGACCTGCTGGACTGGGCCGGCGGGCACAATGTGGCCGTCATCCCCTTCGGCGGCGGCTCCTCGGTGGTCGGCGGCGTGGAGTACCGCGGCGACGCCCACCGCGCCGTGGTGTCGCTCGACCTGACCTCGATGGACCGCGTCCTGGAGATCGACACCGCCAGCCGCTCAGCCCGCATCCAGGCCGGGGCCCTCGGCCCCGTGCTGGAGGCCCAGTTGCGGCCCCACAGCCTGACCCTGCGCCACTTCCCGCAGAGCTTCGAGTTCTCCACCCTCGGCGGCTGGCTGGCCACCCGCGCCGGCGGCCACTACGCCACCGTCCACACCCACATCGACGACTTCGTGCAGTCCCTGCGCGTGATCACGCCCGCCGGAGCCGGCACGTCCTGGCGCCTGCCCGCATCCGGCGCCGGACCGTCGCCCGACCGGCTCTTCCTTGGATCCGAGGGCACGCTCGGCATCATCACTGAGGCATGGATGCGCCTGCAGGAGCGCCCCCGCCACAAAGCCTCCGCATCCGTGGCCTTCACCGACTTCCACCGCGCGCTGGACGCCGTGCGTGTCATCGCCCAGTCCGATCTCGCCCCGGCCAACTGCCGCCTGCTCGACCCCGGCGAGGCCCTGCTCTCCGGCGCCTCCCACAACGGCTCCACTGTCCTGGTCCTGGGTTTTGAATCCGCCACCAGCCCCGTCGACGACCGCCTCGCGAGCGCCGTGGACCTGGCCCGCACCCATGGCGGACACGGCCAGACGCATACGGCCGACCGCAACGCCCCGGCCGACTCCGCCGTGAGCGCCTGGCGCTCGGCGTTCCTGCGCATGCCCTACCTACGCGACGGCTTGGCCCGCATGGGAGCCGTCGTCGAGACCTTCGAAACCGCAGCCACCTGGGACAAGATCCCCGCTCTGATCGACGAGGTCCGCACCGAGGTCGGCGCCGCCGCCCTCAAGGCCACCGGACATCCGGCCACCATCAACTGCCGCCTGACCCACGTCTACCCGGACGGAGCCGCCCCCTACTTCACCGTGGCCGTCGCCGGCCGACCCAACGACGAGGTCAAGGTCTGGGACGACATCAAAGCCGTCGCCGGTGAAGTCCTGCACCGCCACCGCGCCACCATCACCCACCACCACGCCGTCGGCCGCGACCACCGCCCCGGCTACGACCTCCAGCGCCCGGAGCCCTTCGCGCTGGCCTTGCACGCCGCCAAGGACGCCCTGGATCCCCACCGCATCCTCAACCCCGGCGTCCTGCTCGACTGACAAGACCGGGCAGTCGGACGAGGGCAACTCGGACTGCCGCAGCGGCTTTCACACACCGTGACTCCTCCCCCTCATGAATGACTCCGTTGGGAAAGTCGTGATTCGGGCAGTGCTGTGTCGTTCGTCTTGCTGATGGCTATGGTCGTTGGCGGGATGGGGAGAGCGGGATGTCGTTGGAGTCGCGGTCGGATGACGGAGTGCCTGAGCTGACGGCTCGGGTGGTGCGGGCCTCGTTCCCCAAGGGGACTTTGGCCATCCGGATCAGGGAAGTGCTCGGTCCGGTGTTCACGGACGAGGATTTCGCCGGGGCCTTTGCTGATCGAGGCCGGCCCGCGATCTCGCCAGGGGCTCTGGCGCTGGTGTCGGTGCTGCAATATGCCGAAGGACTCTCCGACCGGCAGGCCGCTGACCAGGTGCGAGCGCGCATGGACTGGAAGTTCCTGTTGGGGCTGGAGCTGGATGATCCCGGCTTCGACTTCACCGTCCTGGGGGATTTCCGCTCCCGTCTGATCACGCACGGGCTGGAAGAGCGGGTCTTGGAGGTGGTGCTGGCGCGGCTCTCGGACGCCGGGCTGCTGCGGGCGGGCGGCCGGCAGCGCACCGACTCGACGCACGTGCTGGCCGCGGTGCGCACGCTGAACCGGATGGAGTTCGTCGGTGAGACGCTGCGGGCGGCGCTGGAGGCGCTGGCCGCGGCCGCTCCGGACTGGCTGAGCGGATTGATCAGCCCCGGGTGGGTGGAGCGCTACGGGGCCAAGGTCGACAACTACCGCTTCCCGAAAGGGGAGAACGTCCGTCGGGAATGGGCCGAGCAGGTCGGCCGGGACGGGTTCGCTCTGCTTGACGCCATTGATGGGCCGGCCGCTGTGGCCTGGCTGCGCGAGGTGCCCGCAGTGCGGATCCTGCGCCGGGCCTGGGCAGAGCAGTATCACCGGGACGGGCAGGGGTGCGCTGGCGGGAGGGCAAGGACCTCCCGCCGGCCAGAGACCGGCTGTCCTCGCCCTATGACACCGACGCCCACTACGGCATCAAACGCGGGACGGGCTGGTGCGGATTCAAAGTCCACCTGAGCGAGACCTGCGAGCCGGACGCACCCCACCTGATCACGAATGTGGAGACCACCAACGCCACCGTCAACGACACCGAGGTCACCGCAACCATCCACCAGCATCTGGATGAACGGGGGTTGAGGCCGCGTGAGCATGTGGTGGACGCCGGTTACGTCACCGCCGCCCACATCCTGGCCGCCCACGAAGACCATGGCATCGACCTGGTCGGTCCCGTCGGCGCTGATACCCACCACAACGGACGGGACGCGCAGGCACCGGACCTGACTCAGGCCGCCTTCACCACCAACTGGAACGCCAGGAAGGTTATCTGCCCTCAGGGCGCGTCCAGTGTCAGCTGGTCCCAACAGCGCAAGGCCAGTGGGACCGTGCTCGTCCGGGTGCACTTCGCACTCGCCGACTGCGATCCATGCCCGCTGAGAGCGCGCTGCACCAAAGCAGCCAACGGCAAATGGGGCCGCAGCCTGACCCTGCTGCCCCGAGAGCAGCAACAGATCCTCGAAGAACGACGTGCCGAGCAGCAGACCGACGAGTGGAAGGCCCGCTACGACGTGCGAGCCGGGGTGGAGGGCACCATCTCCCAGGCCGTCCGCCGCACCCATCTGCGCCGCACTCCCTACCGAGGCCAGCACAAGACCCACCTCGCCAACGTCCTCTCCGCCACCGCCCTCAACCTCACCCGAATCGACGCCTGGCTGCGGGGCACCCCACTCGGCACCACCCGCGTCTCCCACCTCGCACGCCTCACCCTCGCGGCATGACCCGCCCCCGAGAGCCGATTTATGGATTTCCCAACGGAGTCATGAATGAGGGGACTTCTCGCTGCGCCGGTACGGCTTCGCGACGGACCAGCCCGGCCCGTAGAACGTTGGTGGCGCCCACCGTGTCAGCGTGCGCTGTGTGGCCGCACGAGACGCAGTGGAACTTCTCCTGTGTGGGCCGGTTCTCCGCGCCGGTATGCCCGCATTCGGGGCACTGGCGGGAGGTGTTGCGGGGGTCCACGGCGATCACTTCCCGTCCGGCGCTTTCAGCCTTGGCGGCCAGGATCGTCAGGAACACCCCCCATCCGGCATCGGCAATCGAGCGGTTGAGTCCCGTTTTCGCACTGGCCCCGTTGTGCAGGAAGGCGCCCGACGTGTCAGGGTCGGGCTTCGGCGCGGCGCGCCGGACCATGTTGCGGATCTTGAGGTCTTCGTGCGGGATGAAATCGTGTTGGCGTACGAGGTCAAGGGCGGTTTTGTGTGCGTGGTCGAGGCGCTGGCGGCGGATCTTGCGGTGCAGCTTCGCGACCGTCTCGACCGCTCTCCGGTGGTTGGCTGTCCGCTTGTCGCGGCGCACACGCAAAAACCTCGACAGGGCCTGCTGTGCGGCTTCGAGCTTCGCGGCGCTCTTCGCCCCGTGGCGCGGGTTGGGGACGAATCCGCCGTTGGAATCGGCGAGGAAGTTGGCTATACCCAGGTCGATGCCGACGACCAGACCCGTCGCGGGCAGCGGTTCGGGCTGGACCTGTTCGGCACTCAGCACGACGAACCACTTCCGGCCCTCACGCTTGACACTGACCGTCTTGACCCTGCCGGCCACTGCCCGGTGCTGGTGCACCTTGATGTGCCCGACACCTTGCCGTCCCCGTCCTTCGGGAACTCCACCGTGTCGAACCAGTTCACCCCACGAAAGCGCGGATAGCCGGGCCTCTCACCGGACTTGACCCGGCGGAAGAACGCCGCGAACGCCTTGTCCAACCGCCGGAGCGTGGCCTGCTGTGAGCTGAACGACCAACGGCCCTGCCGCTCCGGGTCGAAGGACCGGATGTCCTTCAGCTGCACGGACTGCTGCCCGTACTTGATGCTCGCCTTCGAGGCGTGCAGGTAGGCGTCACGGCGCTCCTGCAACGCACCGTTGTAAAGCGAGCAGTGATCACGCAACATCTCGCCGAGCGCCTGAGTCTGCCGCACCGTGGGCCGCATGACGAACTTGTACACACGAATCACCCGGCCCACCCCCTTCGGCTCTTGTCAGCAACATATCCGAGGCCACTGACAACCCCTCCGCAGACAGAACACCCATGCACACATGACCCGTCACAGCAGCCCCGAGATGCGCTTCCCACCCCGGCTGAAGCCGGGGATACCCACGCAAGAGAAGGGATGGGGTCACACAGCGGTCATTCCCATGTGGTGGAGTCGACCGAGACGTCCCAGTCGATCTCACCCGCCGCATCCGCCGCGGCCTGGACCTGCTGGAGCAGACGCTCCCATGTCCCGTCGGCCGACCACAGCCAGTGCCGTTCATAGACGGTCTTCGACGGCCCGAACCGTTCGGGCAGGTCACGCCACTGAACCCCGGTCCGAACCCGGTCCAGAATCCGTCGATCACCTGTCCGTGATTCCGCCACCGACCGCAACGCCTGTTGCTGACCGGCAGGAACGGCCGAAGCCGTTCCCACTCGGCATCAGTCAGATCACCCCGCCTCATGCCCAGAACAACGTCCTGGCCCAAAGGCGAGTCACATGACTGAGCTCGATAGACCCCAGAAGTGCGCTTGACTGCCAGGATGAACATCAACTCGACGAAAGTAAGTCCGTCTGTGACCGTGCAGGTCAGGCGTTTCCGTAACGGCGATTCGGTCGAGCAGCTCACTCTCCTGCTCCACCGCGCCTACGCAGACCACGCCGCTGCCGGGCGGGTCTTCTTCGCCTCCTACCAAACTCCGCAGGACACACAGCACCGCCTGAGCAAAGGCGAGTGCTGGGTCGCGATGAACGGAAGCGTACTGGTCGGCACCGTCACCGTGTCGGCTCCACACACCACTCCGGCCGGATACCCAGCGCCAGCGGGAGGGGGCTCGTTCTGGCAACTGGCTGTCGAGCCATCGCAAAGAGGCACCGGCCTCGGACAACGACTGCTGGCTCTGGCAGAGTCACGCATTGCTGCCCTTGGATCGACACAGGTCGTCATCGATACCTCCTCGCAGGCAACAGACCTCGTCGACTGGTACCGCCGGCGAGGCTACGCGCCGATCGGCACTTGGCGGTGGGACGTCACCAATTACGACAGCATCGTCCTTATGAAGAACCTGCCGCCGACAACTTCGTGATCGCCCGGACAAGTCCTAGTGATCTGAGTCAGAGATTCGTCGGCAGTAGGTGGCGACGTTGTCAAAGATCTCGTCGGCAGTTTTCGTCCAGACGAAGGGGCGTGGGTGCTCGTTCCAGTCGGCGAGCCAGCTGCGGATGTCGCGTTCGAGGGCTTGGACGGAGCGGTGGACGCCACGCTTGAGTTTCTTCTGTGTGAGCTCGGCGAACCACCGCTCCACCAGGTTCAGCCAGGACGAGCTCGTCGGTGTGAAGTGCAGGTGGAACCGCGGGTGTGCCAGCAGCCACTGCTTGATGACGGGCGTCTTGTGGGTGACATAGTTGCCGAGGATGAGGTGCACTTCGAGGTCGGCGGGCACCTCTTTGTCAGCGGTCTGGAACCGGGCCGGGTCCGTCACATCCTGTCCCCGGCCCGGGGCATGGGTCAGCCGCGGTAGCAGCCTCAAGTCAGGGACACGCCGCGGCCGCCGAAGAACTCGGCGAACTCGGCCGCGGCCAGGCTCGCGGTACGGGCCTGCTCGTTGTGACCGGACGGGTTGCGGAAGTGCACCGTGTCGCCCTGGCGGCCGGTGACGAGTACGAGGTGCCCGCCCTTGCCGGGGGCGGGGTTCTCGGGCCGGCGGATCTCCTTGTGCACGGAGGCCATCACCAGCCGCCCGGCGTCGAGCAGGGCGAGGAGGCCGGGCACGGTCAGGTTCGGGTGCACCTCGGCGCCCAGTGGGTGGACGTCAGTTACGTACTGGACGAAGGGGGCGTAGATCAGGCCGCGGATCGCTCCGGTGTCCACGTCCTCGGTGTACGCCCCGTACTTCCGGGCGCCGTCGAGGAGCTCGAACATGGTGGGTGCGTCGCCGGTACGGGCCAGGAGCGCCATGCGCAGGCAGGCGATGCCGCACATGTGTCCGCACCACCGGCCGTAGGTTTCGAAGTCCGGGGCGCCGGACTCCTCCCAGCGAGGATCATCGTCGTGGGCGCGGCCCCCATAGGCGAAGGCGGCGATCAGGCCCGCGCTGGCGTACTGCGTGATCGTGGGGAACGGGTGGTCATCCGACACGGGCGGGTTCCTTCCGGTGGGCGGCCTGGCTGATCAGCCGGTGGAAGGTGGGCCAGTCCACGCCGCCGCCAGAGATCACCACCCCGATCATCCCCGACTCGTGGGGATAAGACCGGCAAGGACGGCGGCCAGGGCGCAGGCGCCGCTGGGTTCGGCGACGACCTTCAGGTGCCGGAACGCGAACGCCATGGCGGTGGTGATGTCCTGGTCAGTCACGGTCACGACGGCATCGAGAAGACGTGAGTTGACGGCCCAGGTGAGCGGCGAGGGGCTGGTGTGTCCCAGGCCGTCGGCGATGGCGGCGGGGGCCTCGGGCAGGGCGATGCGCTGGCCACAGCGCATCGACAGCAGCGTGTCGGCGCCCTCGTGCGGTTCCACGCCGATGACCTTGATGTCGGGATGGAGGTGCTTGGCGATCGTGGCGGTCCCGGCGGCGAGGCCGCCAGATCGCCCAGGCGTGCCAAGGCCGTGATGGCTTCCTGGTAGGCGCGGCGTAGCAGGGTTTTGGGCGTAGTCCAGACGTCGGGGCCG
The DNA here is from genome assembly GCF_035918235.1 of Streptomyces sp. NBC_01445. Lineage (NCBI taxonomy): Bacteria > Bacillati > Actinomycetota > Actinomycetes > Kitasatosporales > Streptomycetaceae > Streptomyces > Streptomyces sp. NBC_01445. The sequence goes on from NZ_CP109485.1 coordinate 369,203, forward strand.
TGGGCGGTATGGAGGGCTGCGATGTAGGCGGCAAAGCTTCGCGGGCCGGCTCCGCGACGGAAGCCAGACTTCCCAGACTCTCGGCGGCTGACAGCACCGCCGGTTCTGTGAAGCAGAGGACCGTGAAATCCCGTACGAGGAGGTCGGGCGCGGCTGGGAGCTGCCGGACGGGCGACTGGTGCCGTTGACCGATCAGGACCTGGCGCGTCTGCCGCTGGCGACGAGGCACGTCGTGGAGGCACTCGGTTTCGTGCCCGGACAGGCCATCGACCCGATCTCGTACAGCAGGCCGTACTACGTCGGCCCCGGCGGCCCGCAGGCCGACCGGCCGTACGTGCTGCTCGTCGAAGCGCTCGCCCGCAGCTGACAGGTCGGCGTGTGCAAGGTCGCCGTCCGCTCCTGGGAACGGATCACACTGCTGCGGCCACGCAACGGGGTGGTCCCGCCACCGGTCACCGGCTTCGGCATCCGGTCCGGGAGCAACGGCTCAACCCGGGCCCACTGCACGTCAGATAACGGCACACCCGGACGAACGACCAGCTCTTCCAGACGGAACTGCCTAGCCTCGCCCGCCTTCTCGCGATGGCGGTCGTCCCGTGCTCTCCCGCACGACCAGCCGTGTCGGCACCAGCGTGGTACCGGGTTCCGCCTCGCCCTGCCGGACCTGACGCAGCGCGCTCTCCACGCAGCGGCGGCCGACCTCGGCGAAATCCTGGTGGACCGTGGTGAGCGGCGGCTGGAACGAGCCGGAGTCGGGGATGTCGTCGAAGCCGATGACCGAGACGTCGTCGGGGACCTTGCGGCCCCGCTCTTCCAGGGCCCGCAGTAGGCCGAGCGCCATCTGGTCGTTCGCCGCGAACACCGCGGTGCAGTCGTCCTGTTCGGCCAGGCGCAGGCCCGCGCGGTAGCCCGAATCGGCCGACCAGTCGCCGCGTACGAGCGGTGGGACTGCGCGGCCTGCTGCCTCAAGGGCCTTGCGCCACGCGTCTGTTCGGCGCTGTGCGGCGAACGACTTGGAGGGGCCTGCCAGATGCCAGACCGTGCGGTGGCCGAGGTCGAGGAGGTGGCGTACCGCGTCGCGGGTGCCGCCCGCCTGGTCCGTGTCCACCACCGCGTAACGGTCATCGGCGTCCGAGTCCGCGACCACGACCTTCACGTGGGGCGGCAGCGTGAGGCTCGCCGAGTCGAGCAGATGGACCTCCATGATGACGATGACCGCGTCCACCGCCAGTTCGCCGAGGCGTGAGAACGCGCCGCGCACCTCGTCCTGGGTGGGCACCGCGACTGGGAGGAGCGTGACCGCGTAGCCCTCCTGCGCGGCCGAGGTCGCGATGGCCTCCAGCGTGCGCATGTTGCCTGTCGTGGAGAGCGTGAACGTGATCACGCCGATGGTGCGGAAGTCGCCTCGTTTCAGCGCCCGCGCCGCGCTGTTGGGGCGGTAGCCGAGGTCCTTCATGGCGGTGAGGACCCGCTCGCGCGTCTCCTCGTTGACGCCGGGAAAGCCGTTCGAGACGCGGGAGACCGTCTGGGACGAGACACCAGCGACCCGGGCGACGTCGGCCATGGACGCGTTGTGTGTGCGGCGCCGGGCGTGGGTCCTGCCGCGCTCCGGGGCGCTGTCCGTTGCTCCCACCGTTGGCCTCACCAGTCGAGTTGATCGTTCACGGGCGACTCTTGACCGTCCTCTGCGAGGCAGTGTAGACATGCCGCCACCGAATGTTTACGCAAACATAATACCTGGCGGTCGCTTGTGCACCGGAATGTTTACGCAAACATCCGAGCACCATCCGCGAGACACGTACGAGCGAGGGACGCGAGATGACGACGCTTCAGCCGCCGGCCGCCGCAAGGCCGCGACCGGCCGGGCCACCGGTACGCAGGGCGCGCCGCTCCTGGACGGGGTGGGGGTTCATCGGCCCCTTCGTGCTCGTCTTCGCCCTGGTCTTCCTGGCGCCGCTCGCGTACTCCGTCTATCTGAGCCTGTTCCGCACACAACTCATCGGCGGCACCGCCTTCGTGGGCCTGGACAACTATCAACAGGCCTTGCAGGACGGCCAGTTCTGGGACGGAGTCGTCCGCGTCGGACTGTTTCTGCTGATCCAGGTGCCGATCATGCTCGGCATCGCCTTGCTCGTCGCCCTCGCGATCGACAGCGGCCGCCTCTACGGCAAGGACTTCTTCCGGATCACCGTCTTCCTGCCCTACGCGGTACCGGCCGTCGTCGCGACCCTCATGTGGGGCTTCATGTACGGCACCCGCTACGGCTTGGTCGGCGACGTCAACGACGCGTTCGGCGTGAAGCTGCCCGACCCACTGTCCGCCGACCTGGTCCTCGCGTCCATCGGCAATATCGTGACCTGGGAGTTCGTCGGCTACAACATGCTGATCTTCTTCGCCGCGCTGCGCGTCGTACCGCACTCGCTGTACGAGGCGGCCGAGATCGACGGCGCCGGACAGTGGCGCGTCATCACGGCCATCAAGCTTCCCGCGATCCGCGGCGCCCTCGTCATCGCCACGATCTTCTCGATCATCGGCAGCTTCCAGCTCTTCAACGAGCCCGCCATCCTCCAGAAGCTAGCGCCGAACGCGATCACCACCGACTACACCCCGAACTTCTACACGTACTCGCTGTCCTTCTCGGGCCAGCAGCAGAACTACTCCGCGACGGTCGCCATCGTCATGGGCGTGATCACGATGATCGTCGCCTACGTGGTCCAGCTGCGCGGCATGCGCAAGGGAGCGTGAGCGCGATGACCACCACCACCGGCTCCGTGCGGCCGACGGCGCCGCTCAAGTCCGACGCCCCGCGCCTGCGTTCGCCGCGCCGCCGGATACCCGGCCGCCCCCGTCGCAGCGTCCTGCTGACCGTGCTCACCGGAGTCGTCCTCGTCTACAGTCTGCTGCCGCTGGTGTGGCTCCTGATCAGTGCCACCAAGTCCCAGCAGGGCCTGGCCCGTTCGTTCGGCCTGTGGTTCGACGGGAACTTCGACCTCTGGCACAACATCGGCGAGACCTTCACGTACCAGGACGGTGTTTTCGGCCGCTGGCTCCTCAACACCCTCCTGTACGTGGTGGTGGGCGCGGGTGGCGCCACCTTCCTCGCGGTCCTCGGCGGATACGCGCTCGCCAAGTTCGCCTTCCCCGGCAAGCGCGCCGTGTTCGCCGTCGTCATCGGGGCGGTCGCGGTGCCGGGCACGGCCCTTGCCGTCCCCACGTTCCTGATGTTCAGCAAGATGGGGCTCACCGACACCCCGTGGGCCGTCATCATCCCGTCGCTGATCTCGCCGTTCGGCCTGTATCTGATGTGGGTGTTCGCCACCGAGGCGATCCCCACCGAGCTGATGGAGGCCGCCCGCATCGACGGCGCGAGCGAGCTGCGCACCTTCTTCCAGGTCGCTCTGCCGCTGCTCGCGCCCGGCACGGTCACCGTCCTGCTCTTCACCACGGTCGCGACCTGGAACAACTACTTCCTGCCGTTGATCATGCTGAAGGACCCCGACTGGTATCCGCTCACGCTCGGTCTGGACTCCTGGAACAAGCAGGCGCAGACGGCCGGCGGCGAGGCCATACCCCATCTGGTGCTCACCGGCTCACTGCTCACCATCGTGCCGCTGATCGCCGCCTTCCTGCTGCTCCAGAAGTACTGGCAGTCCGGGCTCTCCGCCGGAAGCGTCAAGGAGTAGGCGCAGCACCGCAGTTCACGCCCCGTACACCCTCTGTTGGACCACGAAGAAGTGGAAGCCATGCCCATGCCCAAGAACTCCCGCCGCCTGCTGCGCGGCATAGGTCTCCTCTGCGCCGTCGCCCTCGGGGCCACCGCCTGCGGCGGCTCCGACAACGACGCCTCGAGTGACAAGCAGGTCAGTTCGGCCGACATCCAGTCGGCGCTGAAGAAGGGCGGCACCGTCACGGTGTGGGCGTGGGAGCCCACACTGAAGCGGGTCGCCGCCGACTTCGAGAAGAAGTACCCGAAGGTCGACATCAAGCTGGTCAACGCGGGCACCAACAACGACCAGTACAAGGCTCTGTCGAACGCGATCTCGGCGAAGAAGGGCGTCCCGGACGTCGCGCAGATCGAGTACTACGCGCTCGGCCAGTACGCCCTGACGAAGCAGATCACCGACCTCAAGGCGTACGGTGCCGAGAAGCTGGCGGACTCGTACTCGCCCGGGCCGTGGAACTCGGTGAAGTCCGGCGCCGGCGTCTACGGCCTGCCCATGGACTCCGGCCCGATGGCGCTCTTCTACAACAAGAAGGTCTTCGACAAGTACAAGATCGCCGTCCCGACGACCTGGGACGAGTACGTCGAGGCCGCCCGCAAGCTGCACAAGGCCGACCCGAAGGCGTACATCACCAGCGACGCCGGCGACGCGGGCCTGACCACCAGCCTGCTGTGGCAGGCCGGTTCGCACCCGTACAAGGTCGACGGCACCAAGGTCGGCATCGACTTCACCGACGCGGGCGCGAAGAAGTACACCGACACCTGGCAGAAACTGATCGACGAGAAGCTCGTCGCGCCCGTCACCGGCTGGACTGATGACTGGTACAAGGGCCTCGGCGACGGAACCATCGCCACACTGCCCACCGGCGCCTGGATGCCCGCCAACTTCGCCTCCGGCGTGAAGGGCGCCTTCGGCGACTGGCGCGTCGCCCCCATGCCGCAGTGGGAGAAGGGCGCGCACACCAGCTCCGAGAACGGCGGCAGCTCACTCGCGCTGCCCGAGCTCGGCAAGAACAAGGAACTCGCCTACGCGTTCGTCGAGTACGCCAACTCCGGTGCGGGCGTGCAGACCCGCATCAAGAACGGCGCGTTCCCCGCGACGACGAAGGACCTGAACTCCTCGTCGTTCCAGAACACCGAGTTCCCGTACTTCGGCGGCCAGAAGGCCAACAAGGTCTTCGCCGAGTCCGCGAAGAGTGTGCCCACCGACTGGAAGTACCTGCCGTACCAGGTGTACTCCAACTCGATCTTCAACGACACCGTCGGCAAGGCGTACGTCTCCTCGACCAAGCTCACCGCCGGGCTGAAGTCCTGGCAGGACGCGTCCGTCAAGTACGGCACCGAGCAGGGCTTCACCGTCGAGAAGTAGCCCGCCGCCTCCCGCGACCGCACCTGTGGAAGACCGCTCCCCGAAAGGACGCGCATGACCGCCCCCCTCACCTCCCGTTTCCCGTACGCGAAGGGCTCGGACGGCGCCCGGCGCCTCGGCTACGGAGCCGACTACAACCCCGAGCAGTGGTCACGGGAGGTGTGGGCGGACGACATCCGGCTCATGCGTGAGGCCGGGGTGAACGTCGTCTCCCTCGCCATCTTCTCCTGGGCGCGGCTCCAACCCACCGCCGACACCTGGGACTTCGGCTGGCTCGACGAGATCATGGACCTGCTGCACGCGGGCGGCATCGGCGTCGACCTGGCCACCGCCACCGCGTCGCCGCCGCCGTGGCTCACCACCGCGCACCCGGAGATCCTGCCGGTGACCGCGAGGGGCGAGACACTGTGGCCGGGCGCCCGGCAGCACTGGCGGCCCACCTCGCCCGTCTTCCGCGAGCACGCCCTGAACCTCGTCCGCCGCCTCGCGTCCCGCTACGCCGACCACCCGGCCCTGGTCGCCTGGCACGTCAACAATGAGCTGGGCTGCCACAACGTCTACGACTACTCCGACGACGCCGCCCGCGCCTTCCGGTCCTGGCTGCGCCGCCGCTACACCACGCTCGACGCCCTCAACAACGCCTGGGGGACGGCCTTCTGGTCCCAGCGCTACAGCGACTGGGAGCAGCTACTGCCGCCGCGGCTCGCCGCCTCGCACCCGAACCCGACCCAGCAGCTCGACTTCAAGCGCTTCTCGTCGGACGCGCTCAAGGACCACCTGCTCGCCGAGCGAGGGATCCTGCGCGAGCTCACCCCGGACACGCCGGTCACCACCAACTTCATGGTGATGCCGGGCACCAAGGGCATGGACTACGCGGACTGGGCGGACGAGGTCGACTTCGTAGCCAACGACCACTACGTCACCCCCGGACCGCAGGACCGCGACGAACTCTCCTTCTCCGCCAACCTCAGCAGCGGTATCGCGGGACACCGCCCCTGGTTCCTGATGGAGCACTCCACCAGCGCCGTGAACTGGCAGCCCGTCAACCCACCGAAGACCCCGGGAGAGCTGGCCCGCGACTCGCTGCTGCACGTCGCGCACGGCGCCGACGCCGTCTGCTTCTTCCAGTGGCGCCAGTCGGCGGCCGGAGCCGAGAAATACCACTCGGCGATGGTCCCGCACGCCGGAGCCGACAGTGAACTCTTCCGCTCCGTCGTCGAGCTGGGCCGCACCCTCGACGCACTCGCCCCCGTCGCGGGCAGCGAGCGCGAACCCGCCCGTGTGGCGATCCTCTTCGACTGGGACTCCTGGTGGGCCGGCGAGCAGGACTCCCACCCCACCTCCCGCCTCGACTACCACCGCGAGGCCCTCGACTGGTACTCGGCACTGCTGCGTCTCGGCCACCGCGCCGACGTGGTGCCCGCGCACCGCACCGACCTGTCCGCGTACGACGTCGTCATCGCGCCCGTCCTGCACGTGGTGCCACAGCCGCTCGCCAAGGAACTCACCCGGTACGTCGAGGGCGGCGGCCACCTCGTCACCACGTACTTCTCCGCGATCGTCGACGAGAACGACCACGTCTGGCTCGGCGGCTATCCTGGCGCGCTGCGCGACGTCCTCGGCATCCGCATCGAGGAGTTCGGGCCGCTGCTCGACGGCGACACCGTCGACCTGGACAACGGCACCACCGGCAGCCTGTGGACCGACCGGATCTCCGTCACCGGCACGGACGTCGAGGTCCTGGCGGGCTACCACACCGGCACGTACGCGTCGCGCCCTGCCATCACCCGGCGCGGCACGGGCCGCGGCTCGGCCACGTATGTGTCTACCCGGCTCGGCGCCGACGGGCTGACCGTGCTGCTGCCCGAGCTGCTCGCGCCCGCCGGGGTGACCAGCGAACTCCCCGAACACGCACGGGGGTTGGTGGAGCACGCCGTGCGGCGCGACGCCGAGCACCGCTATCTGTTCCTGGTCAACCGGAGCGACGAGCAGGTGGCGCTGCCGGGTCTGACCGGTGACGTGCTCGTCGCGCCGCGTACCGAGGGCGACGGCCTCGTCCTGGCGCCCCGCCAGGTCGCCGTCCTGCGGCAGTCCGCCTCCTGAATCCACCCGCTCTCGCACCACCGACACTCCACCCACACCACGACATTAGGAGCACACGTTGGCGCGCTTGACCCGCAGACGGTTCATCGGCATCGCCGCGGCCACGGCCGCGGCCGCAGGAACCCAGCTCTCAGCCGCACCGCTCGCCGCCGCGGCCGCCGGCGCGACGGTCACGGTCACCCCCGACCCCTCGTACCGGCAGGAGCGGTTCGAGGGGTGGGGCACCAGCCTGGTCTGGTTCGCGAACGCGACCGGACACTACCCGGACGAGATCCGCGAGCGGATAGCCGACCTCGTCTTCGGCCGTGACGGCCTCGCCCTGAACATCGCCCGCTACAACATAGGCGGCGGCAACGCCCCCGACGTTCCGGCCTACTTGAGGCCGGGCGGCGCCGTCGAGGGCTGGTGGAAGGCGCCCGAGGGCACCACCCGCACCGACACCGACTGGTGGGACCCCGACAACGGGGACCACTGGAACGGGGACGCCGACGCCACCCAGCGCTGGTGGGTGGACCGGATCAAGAAGGACATCACCCACTGGGAGACGTTCTCCAACTCGCCGCCGTACTTCATGACGGTCAGCGGCTACGTCTCCGGCGGCTTCGACGCGTCGAAAGACCAGTTGAAGGAGGCGTCCGTCGACGACTTCGCCACCTATCTGGCCGGGGCGACGCGGCGCCTGGAGAAGGCGCACGGCATCAAGGTGAAGACCGTCGACCCGTGCAACGAGCCCAACACCAGCTACTGGGGTACGAAGTTGGGCGCCGACGGGAATCCGACCGGTGGCCGTCAGGAGGGCTGTCACATCGGCCCCGCCCTCCAGCAGAAGATCGTGCCCGCGCTGCACGCCGCGCTCAAGAAGGCGCGGACGACGGCAGTCGTCTCAGCAATGGACGAGACCAACCCGACGACCTTCACCACGAACTGGACCAGCTACCCGGCCGACGTGAAGGGCCACGTCGCCCAGATGAACGTCCACACGTACGGCACCGGCGGCCGGACCTCCGTCCGCGACCTCGCCAAGGCCGACGGCAAGCCGCTGTGGATGAGCGAGGTCGAGGGCGACTGGGGCGACGGCCAGTCCTTCACCGACATGCGGCCCGGACTCGGGCTCGCCCAGCACATCGTCGACGACCTGCGCGAACTGGAGCCCAGCGCCTGGGTGTTCTGGCAGCCCGTCGAGGACTGGGACAACATGAAGCCCGGCGGGGAATCCGCCAAGGGAGGCAACTGGGGCGAGATCCAGGTCTCCTTCAGCGCCGGCCCCGACGACACCCTGGAGACCTGCCCGGTCCACACGAACACGAAGTTCGACACCGCCCGCAACTTCACCCACTACATCCGCCCCGGCGACCACCTCATCAAGACCGACGACACGAGCAGCACCGCGGCCGTCACCCGTGGCGGCAACGGCGCCACCGTCGTCCACGTCAACAGCACCACGTCCTCCCGCACGGTGACGCTCGACCTGTCGAAGTTCGCGACCGTACGCCAGGGCGCGACCGTCACCCCGGTCGTGACCAGCACGGACGGCAAGCTGGCCGAGCAGACGCCGGTCGCGGTGACGGGCCGTACGGCCACCTTCACGGTACCCGCGCAGTCGGTGACCACGTTCGTGATCAAGGGCGTGTCCGGGGTCACGAAGGACGCCGCGACGCTGCGCAAGGGACGAACGTACGAGCTGACCGGCGTGCAGAGCGGCAAGGACCTCGCTGTCGCCGACGACGGCAGCACACTCGTCATCGAGTCGGAGACGGGCAAGGCCGGTCAGCGGTGGCGGCTCGCGCAGATCAGCGGTGAAGGACCGGCGAACCGCAGGCGGCACGTCTTCACCAGCGCCACCGACGGCAGGAGGCTGGCCGTCCGCGACGGTGCACCGGTCGTCGAACCCGACACTGACGAGCGGGACGCGGCCGCGCAGTGGATCCTGTCGACGACGGGTGACGGCACGTACACGCTCGTCAACGCCGGTACGGGCCGACTCCTCGAGGTCGGCGGACAGGCCACGCACGAGGGCGCGCCCGTCGGGACCTGGCAGCCCAACTCCGGTTCCAATCAACGGTGGAAGGTCACCGACGTGACGTCCTGAGGACCGCGGCGCGCCCCACGGCCTCGTGCCGTGGAGCGCGTCCCTCGCGGGGTCCGCTGTTACCGCCTGCTCCCGAGCGGCGAGTTGAGGCACGAGGCGGAACCGGGCGGTGTAGTACTGGAGCGTGACTGTGGGTAACCGGAGTTAGCAAATGGCCCACTGAAAGTGGATGCAAATGGCCCAGATGTTTGGGCTGCTTCCCTCCTAGGGTTGGAAGCGTGACTACAACGGCGCCTGTCAGCCGTCCTTCGTCCGCCGCTGTGTGCGGTGGCGGACAGGGGCGGACGGCGCTGGGATTGGTCACGGTGGGCGGGCGGCCTCCTGCGGGGCCGATGCCTGCGCCCACCAGGCGCGATGCCCGCTCCCTGAACGTCCCCCTACTCAGAGGAACCCCTCATGCAAGCCATCACCGTCCAGGACCGCGACGCCGGTGTCAGCGGCCTGAGCCTCTCCGAGCTGCCCCACCCGCACGCCGCTGAGAACGACGTGATCGTGGAGGTCCACGCCGCCGGGTTCACCCCGGGCGAGCTGGACTGGCCGGGCACCTGGACCGACCGGGCCGGTCGTGACCGGACCCCGAGCGTGCCCGGCCACGAGCTGTCCGGTGTGGTCACCGAGCTCGGCTACGGCACCACCGGCCTGACGGTCGGGCAGCGTGTGTTCGGTCTGACCGACTGGGCCCGCAACGGCTCGCTGGCCCAGTACACGGCAGTCGAGGCCCGCAACCTCGCCCCGCTTCCGGCCGATGTCGACCACGTCACCGCCGCCGCGCTGCCGATCTCCGGGCTCACCGCCTGGCAGGCCCTGTTCGACCACGCCCACCTGATCACCGGCCAGAGCGTACTCATCCACGGCGCCGCGGGCGGCGTCGGCTCCATCGCCGTGCAGCTGGCCCGCGAGGCCGGCGCCCGGGTGATCGGCACCGGCCGGGCCGGCGACCGGGACACCGCCCTCGGCCTGGGTGCGGACGCCTTCGTCGACCTCCAGGCCGAGAAACTGGAGGACATCGGCGAGGTCGACGTGGTGCTTGACGTGATCGGCGGTGAGATCCTCGAGCGCTCCACCGCACTGGTCCGCCCCGGCGGCACCCTGGTCACCATCGCCGAGCCGGTCACCGTCCACCCCCGCGACGGACGAGCCGTCTTCTTCGTCGTCGAACCCGACCGGGCTCGCCTGGCCCACCTCTCCCAGCGGCTGCGGGACGGCAGCCTCAAGCCGATCGTCGGCGCCGTCCGGCCGCTCGCCGAGGCAGCCTCCGCGTTCACGCCGGACAAGCGCACCCCCGGAAAGACAATCATCCGCGTCGCTGAAGACTGAGCGAGACCCCCCGTGGCCGAGGGGCGGCGGGCGTAACGCTGGTCGGCGCGGCCGGAGCTCAGGAGCCGACGGGGACAGCGTCTGGGGTGCCCTGTGACCGCGCCGTCTTCTGGCCGACTTTTCCGCGTGCGATGGTGCGGGGGTCGATGGCTTCGAGTGGTGAGTCGACCGACCGTGTGGGGGCACTCGGGGTCGTCGGGGCAGTGGGGTCGGTCGTGGGGCAGCAGGTAGAAGGTACGGCGTGCCCGCAGGCGACTGTCAGCGGTGCGCGTGGCCTTGGGGGTGAGGTTGGTGTAGCCGATGAGGCGGCCGTCGCGCTCGTAGCGGGGCTTGCCCTTGCGGGTGCTGACCTTGTCGAGGGCCTGGCGGACGTAGTCGAGATCGGTGGGGTCTTCGAGCCACACGACCTCGGCCTCCAGGGCGAGATCGCCTTCTTGCGGCATCGCGCTCATCGGGCCTCCTGTGTTCGGGCAGTCGGTGGACGGCCTGTCCTGGTCTTTGATCGGCTGTGGCGTGGGCAGCCGCTCCGCTGCTGCTCTTGCCAGCGGTCATTTTTCGTAGGTTCGGGCTGCCGGGCGTCCCAGTGTGCCTGGTGGTGTCACGAGTTCGTGCCTGCCTCGGTGTCGTCGGGCAGCAGGGCCAGGCCGGGTAGAGCTTGGCAGAACGGTGGTTGCCCAGCAGCCAGGGCTTGTGGGCGGGGGTGAAGGTGAAGAAGTCCTGCCGCATGCGGCGGGCTGTGATGGTGTCCCCACCGGTCAGCAGCTTGACGCGGTCCTCGTTGAACTTGTCGTTCGGCTTGAGCTCACTGCTACGACGATGCGCCGGCCGTGCAGCTCGGTGAGCTCTGTGGAGTGTTCGGTGAACTTGCCTTTCTCCATGAGGAATCCGGACGGGGCGGCGTTCGCGCAGTAGCCGTGAATCCGCATCGTCACTTCGAGCAGGACGGACTTGCCGTAGGCACCGGAGCCGTAGAGGAACGGCAGGATCTGTGCGCCGACGTCGCCGGTGATGAAATAGCCGAGCAGCAGGTGCAGGAAGCGGGTGGTCTCGCGTCCCTTGTCGTCGCTGCCGAAGGTGCCGCGCAGGAAGCTGTCCCAGCGCGGGATCGGCATCTTCTGTGGTGCGACGGTGGTGGCACGATGACCACATAGGACCCGGTCTAATACTCCAGTTAGATTTCGTGTCCTGAGCTGCTGTTTGTCGTTGGTCGGGTATGGACGTGATACCTGAAGTCGATTGCTGGAAGGCCGAGTTGGAGTCGGTTTTGGCTCGGGTGGCGGGCCGGTTCGGGCGGGCGGATCTGCGGTGGCGGATGCGTGACTACGTGCGGGGACTCATGGCGCCGGTCGGGCGGAAGAACGGCTGGCAGCTGGCCGAGTGGGCCGGCCACCGTGATCCGGCGGGCCTGCAGCACCTGCTGAACGGTGCCCGCTGGGACGCCGATGCCGTTCGCGACGACGTGCGGGACTACGTCGCCGAGCGGCTCGGCCCGGGCGGGGTACTGATCATCGATGACACCGGGTTCGTCAAGAAGGGCACCACCTCGGCCGGGGTGGGCCGGCAGTACACCGGCACCTCAGGGAAGATCGACAACTGCCAGATCGGCGTGTTCGCCGCCTACGCCACCGCCCGCGGCCGGGCCCTGGTGGACCGGGAGCTCTACCTACCGAAAGCCTGGACCTCCGACCGCGAGCGGTGCCGGGCAGCAAAAATCCCTGATGAACGCGGCTTCGCCACCAAGGGCGAGCTGGCCCGGGAGATCGTGCGCCGCTGCCTGGCCGCGGGCCTCCCGGCCGCCTGGGTGACCGCGGACGAGGCTTATGGGCAGGACTGGAACTTCCGCCGCCTGCTCGAGCAGCTCGGCCTCGGTTACGTGGTTGCAGTGCCCAAGTCCCAGCAGATCAAGTCCCTAGCCGGCTGCTGGCGCATCGACCAGCTCATCGACGAAGCCCCCGCCGATGCCTGGCAGCGGCTGTCCTGCGGTGACGGGGCGAAGGGCCCGCGCGTCTATGACTGGGCCGCGGCGAAACTGCCCGCCAACATCATTTTCGACCCAGATCCGCCGACCCATAATCGCTGGGTGCTGGCCCGTCGCAGCCTGTCCGACCCCACCGAGATTGCCTACTACCTTGCCCACGCACCCGTCGGCATCGAGATCGACGAACTCGCCCGGATCGCCGGTAGCCGGTGGGCAGTCGAGGAATGCTTCCAGGCCGCGAAGAACGAGTGCGGCCTGGACGAGTACGAGGTCCGCCGCTATCCGGGCTGGTATCGGCACATCACCCTGGCCATGCTCGCGCATGCCTTCCTGACCGCCCTGGCTGTCCAAGAGGCCCACCGGGAAACCGCAGAAACGAACCGACCAGCCTCGTCTCCCTCACCGTGGCAGAAATCCGACGGCTCCTGGACACTCTGCTGCCCCACCCCAGACCCGAACTCAACCAGCGTCAGCATGCCCTGAGATGGTCCCACTGGCGCAGACACCACCAAGCCATCGCCCAACGATGCCACTACCGGAAAAGACCCAGCTCAGGACACCAAATCTGACTGGAGTACTAAGGACGGGTTCTTATCCGAAGGACGCCAAGAGTTCACGCTCTCTGTCCGGGGCGAGGCCCGCGCGGCGTGGCCGATGCAGTCCCTGCTCGCGTTCCCATCGCAGTGTGTCGGCAAGGAGGTCGATGCGGGAGCGGTGGCGCAGGCCCGCGGAAGTGGCGGCAGATCCGTCGCGCGCCGCCCAACCCTCCCATCCTGGTTCGACCACCCACATGGGCAGTGAGTCGGGGCCCATGTACTGGCCCACTCCGTGCGCGAGGAGCTGCTGGGACGCCACCGTGATGACCGGTCCGGTGTGTCCGCCGACGCTGCGGGACAGCTCGATCCACTCGGCGAAGGGCATAGTCGGGCCAACCGCGTTGTACGTGCCTGTGACTCGGTGTTCTGCAGCGTCGAGGAGCCAGGCCGCCAGGTCGCGCGCGTCGATGGTCTGCGTCGGGGCTTTCGGGGTGTCGGGGACAAGTAGCGGCGCCTGGGGGGCACGGGCGGCACGGGCGACCCAGTAGCCGGAGCGGTCGCTGTGGTCTCCGGGCCCGCCGATGAGTCCGGCGCGTGCGATCAGGAGGCGGTCGGCCAGGGCCGTCTGGGTGAGCGTTTCGCAGGCGGACTTGGCCTCGCCGTACCGGTCACGGTCGACCTCTTCGTGGTCTGTGGCGGGCAGCAGGGCGGCGGACTCGCCCGCGCCGGGCTCGCCGTGGGAGGCGTATGCGCTGACCGAGGAGACGTAGATCCAGTGACGTGCCCGCGCGCCCAGGGCCGCAACTGCGTTCCGTACGAAGCCGGGCTGCCAGGACACCTCAAGCACAGCGTCCCATTTCCGGCTGGGCAGGGACGCGTACGCGGCGGGGTTGCGCCGATCCGCGGCCACCAGGCGCGCGCCTTCCGCCACGGGCCCGCTGTCGCCACGAGCCAGGCACGTCACGTGGTGGCCGCGGTCGAGGGCCTGCCGGGACACTTCACGCCCCAGCCAGGCCGTACCGCCGAGAACAAGGATCTCCATGCGCTCCATGGCGGAACTCAATCAGCGCGGCCCGATCACGCCAAGAGGCTTCTGCTGTGGGCAGAGCCCACATCTGCCCAAATCATCTTCCTTATACGTCAACCGCTCCACTGGCACCACGAGAGGGGTTCACGGACGGGCTTTCGGCGCTACCGAATAGCGCACGGTCAGAACAACACCTCTTCACCAGTACTGGCGATGGTGCATCACTCCTCGTCTTCGCAATCCGGGTCAACGGGCAGATCGGTGGCGGGCACAGGGCTCTTGCGAGGGCGGGCAGGAGGAGGGCGGCTCGCGGGGCGGAATCAGGTCTGGCAGCGCACGGGCTCGCAGATCGTCGTGTGCACGGTCGATCTCCGCCTGCACCTCCTCTGCGGTCGGCGTGCGCCGGCGGCCCGGAGTGGTGGGACCGGTGGTGGCGGAACAGCTGGTGCGGCGCAGCCGGTCCGCTGCCTTCAGATCAGCTTTCAGGGCCCGGGCCTTGTGCGTGCGGACCGCGGCCAGGGCGCGCTGCTGGCCGGGAGTGGCAGCCTCGGCGAGACAGGCGGTGCCCAGATGCCGCCCATCCCCCACGGCGGCGAACACCTCCACCGTGCCGTCGTAGTACGGCAGATAGCGAACCCGGACCCGCACACCGACATGACTGGCCAGGGCGGCGTTCAGCGGCCCCACCGAGGCGACTCCAACTGGCCCCAGCTTGAGTGGCGTTCGCGAAGATCAGGCGGCGTGAAGTGGCCACGCAGGGCGATTTGAGCTGGGACCACTTGGACGGTGAAAGTGGGAACGTGGTGACGGCTGCGAGGGGTCCCATCGGCGCGGATGAGGACGCCGACGAGATGACAGCGCAATGCGCGGGTGGACAACAACTTCACTATCCGTCCGGCCGAACCTGACGAACTGGACGTCGTTGCCGCGCTTCGACGGCAGTGGGTTCTTGAAACGAAGGTGTCCCCGTCACCGGACGCGAAGAGTTCGTGCGGCACTTCGCCACCTGGGCACGGGAGAACACGTCTTCGCATCGCTGCAAGGTGCTGGCCCGCGGCGAGGTGATCATCGGGATGGCGGGTCACTGCGCACTCCAGCCCCCGAGCGATCCCGGCCTACTCCCGCCACGGTTTTGAGGCTTCGCCGAGCCGGTCCAGCAGGCCACGACCAACGTGTCGCCGGAGCGCAGGTAGTCGAGCGCCTTCCACAGCTCTTCGCGCTCGATGTTCTTGCCGGACTTCCTGTCCGCGAACGCGCGAATGCACCCGGCCGCCGTCAGCGCAGCGATCCGACGGTCGAGCTTCGACAGCCAGGCTGGCCTGCACTTCATTCGCACGGAGGGACCGCCGCCGGTGTCCGCGAATCGTTCGAATCCCGCCGACGGTTGTCACCTCGGGTCGGCCGGTGCCGTCCGGCGATCGGTCGTCCTCAACTGACCTCGCCGAGATCCTCATTGAGCCGTGCCGCGGCTTCAACGTTCGACGGCCGACTCACAACCAGCCGGGCCAGGTGTGCTTCAAGGGCCTCGAGTTGCTCGGGCCCCATCTGCGCCGCCCAGCGCTCGCGCACATCGTCGAAGAGCGAGGCGCCGAGCGTCATCATGTCGTGGCCGCGGTCGGTGACCCGCAGCCGTTTGAGGCGGCCGTCGCCCGGGTCGGGCTCCCGCTCGACGTATCCGAGCTTCTCCAGTGCGGCGATCGTCCTAGCAGCGCCCTGTTTGGAGACCGAGAGCCGGCGGCCGAGCTCCGAGGCCGTGTCCGCTCCGTCGTCGACGGCGCGCAGGGCGAACTCATGCGATGCGCGCACGCCCGGGTGCCCGCGATGCGCCAGTTCGCCGTGCACGTCGTCCACCATCGACTGGAAGCCGCCGAGAAGCAGCAGCGCGAGTTCAGCGCCCGGTGAGCGTGCCATGCCACGAAGCATACGAGAAAAGAAAGTCGACAACCATGTTGTCGACCTGTAGATTGACAACTATGTTGTCGATCGAATCCAGGAGAACGATGGACCCCATTACCGGCGGCGCCACCATCCCGGGCGTCGAACACCACCATGTCAGCCTGAACGGGACCGAACTGCACTACATATCGGCCGGGACCACCGGCTCTCCCGTCATGCTGGTCCACGGCTTCCCTGAGACCTGGTGGGTCTTCCACAAGCTGATCCCCCTACTCAGCGAGCACCACCGCGTATTCGCCCCCGACCTTCGCGGCTTCGGCGACTCCGCCACCGCGACCACAGCGCACGACAGCGTGATCGCGGCCCAGGACCTGAGTGAACTGATCGAGCGGCTCGACGCGGGCCCCGTCCACCTCACGAGCCAGGACATCAGCGGCCCCACCGCGTTCCGCGTCACCGCCACACGCCCCGACCTCGTGCGAAGCCATGCGGCCATCGAGACCGGGCTGCCCGGATTCGGTGTCGAAACACTCGCGGACGTCGCCCACGGCGGCGCCTGGCACATCGGCGTGCTCGCCGCCCGGGGCATCCCCGAAATGCTGCTCACCGGACGAGAACGGGCATTCCTCGCGCAGTACGCGATCCCATCGCTCTGCGTGACCCCCGACGCGTTCACCGACGACGACATCGATGAACTCGCCCGCTCCTACGCACGACCCGACGCGTTCAACGGCGCGGCCGGACTGTACCGATCGATGCTCCGCGAAGGCGACGAAATCCGCCAACTGGCATCCCGGAAACTCACCACGCCCGTGCTCGCCGTCGGCGGCAGATCGGGAGAGTTCACCCCGACGACAATGCGCCAGGTCGCCGAGGACGTCAGCACCCTCTCCCTCGACGGGATCGGCCACTATGCGGCGATGGAAGCCCCCGGCAGGCTCGCAGACGGCCTCCTGTCCTTCTACAGGAAGCTCGACAACCTGGGGTAACGCGGGCCGGTCCACGATCACTGACACCCGACCGAGCAAGGCCCGGGAAACGATCACACAGAGCGCGGGAAGTACATGCCGCGGAAGGCGTCTCCGCCCAGTTCGCTCAACTTTCAACGGTGCACCTTCGCCGCGCTTGTCTCATGCCCACGTCGCCCGCACCACCTCCTATCCCTAACAGTCGGCAATCATCTGCTACTTGGTCGCGATGGTCTTGTTTGCTTTGGTGCGGGCCAGTCGGTAGGACTCGGTGCCGGTCTCGATGAGGGTGGCGTGGAAGGTGAGCTGGTCCACGATCGCTGCGCGGAGCCGCGGATCTGTGAACGTTTTGGACCAGCCGTTGAACGCCTCGTTGGAGGCGATGGCGATGCTGTTCTTCTCGTCCTGCTCGGTCAGCACCTGGAAGAGCACCGCGGCACCGCGGCAGTCGAGTTCGAGATAGCCGAGCTCATCGATTTCGAGAAGGTCGACACGCCCGTAGCGGCCGATGGGCAATGGTCTTGCCAAGCTGCTTGTCGTCGGCGGCTTCGACGAGCTCATTCACCAGGGCGACGGCGGTGGTGGTGCAGCGGACGCGGTAGCCAGCCATGGCGGCCGCAGTTCCCAAGCCGATGAGCAGGTGCGACATTCCGGTGCCAGAGTCCCCGATCAGACACAGCGGGTAGCCCTTGGCAATCCAGTCGCAGGTGGCGAGGTTGTGGATGACGGCCGGATCGACGTTGGGGTTCGCACGGTAGTCGAAGTCGCGCAGGGACTTCTCACGGGGAAAATGCGCGGCACGGATACGGCGTTCGGCCCGACGGCGGTCGCGGTCCTCGCACTCGGCCATCAGCAGCTCAGCGAGGAAATCCGCATCGCCACGCAGGGCCAAGCACCCCTGCCACAGAGTCTGTTGTGCCGGCACGCGCGCACGGTGATGACGGCAGTCTCCTTCCTGACGGCCACCGGCGCAGTCCTCTCCGTCGTGCGACAGACCTCGCGGCGCACCACCTTCGTCGGGGTCCTCAACCGCGCCCGCCTTCGAAATGCAGCCGGGTGGCCCATGCCCGGCCGCCGGTGACAAAGCTGTGACACGGGCGCGGACAACGGGTGGGCAGCGCCGCGGGTCGTATGCGGTGAGGGCGATCGCCCCGCAGACCAGCGAAGACGACGACACGGGGGAACTGACCATGATGATCCGTACACGCACCCGGATGCGCCGGGTACTGCCGGCCCTGGCCGCCCTGGTGGCTGCCGCGTCGGGCGCCGCCGCGCTGACGACACCGGCCGCCGCGGCCGGTACCCCGCGCTTTTTGGCACCGTCCGAGTTGCCGCCGCACCCGGCGTCCGCCTGGTTCGCCGGCCCGGTCACGGCCGGGCAGCCGGACCCGCTGCCCATGTGTGTGGGCGAGGCACTGCCGTCGACCTCGGTGCACCGCACGTACCGCACCGACTACGACACCGGCGCGCTGCAGGTGACGGTCGTCGAGCGCAGTGTCGTGCGTGCCAAGGCATTCGCAGCGCTGCTGCGCAAGGACCTCGCCGGGTGCGCGAAGAAGGTGATGGAGCAGGATCCCGAGACCAGCGCGAAGCAGAAGAACTACGGGCGCCTCGCCGTGGAGGAAGGCGCGTATGTGTACGGGGTGCACACGACGACGACGTGGGGCGCGTCCGACATCAATCTGTTCTCGGTCGGCCGTGACGGGAACGTCGTCACCGTCGTCCAGTGGGGGCAGATGGGCTCCTTCGCCGACGCCCGGGTGGCCGCCTTCAAGAAGACGACGGTCACCGCGGTGAACAAACTGCGCTGACGCAAGAACAGCCGTCCCCGCACCGCTTTGTTCGCGGTGCGGGGACGGCTGTTGTGCGTTGAGATGCTGCGTCCGGAGGAACGTCCGCAGCTGTGTACCTGCTTCTGATCCTGGAGCGCCATGCTCACTCCACGACGCGCAAGGGAGGTGTGGCAGTTGCCACCTGGAGCCTGATCGCCTTGCTGCCTATGGGGGCAACCGCCTGGTCCGGGGCTCAGGGTCTCGTGCGGCTGGGACTGGCCGGAGACGAAGTCCGGGTCCGTCTTTCACAGTGCCAGTCCGAAGGCGGAAGCCGAGGGGGAAGCTACGTCGAGTGCTCCGGCCGACCTGCGGGTGACGAGAGCACGGACACCGTGAAGGTGCGCTACGACAGCAGGTCGGGAGAGGTGGTGTCCGCCGGCACGACACCGTGGGGCAACCTTGAGGTGATCGACACGAGTTTCACGTCGCGGGGCACGGCAGTTCTCTCTTCGCTGCTGGCGCACATGACTGGCTGGCCACGCATGAACCTGGCTCCCCTCATCAGGCCCCTTGGAATCGATCATCTAGGCTGGCGCGGTGACTGATGAGCAGGAGCGGGTGCAGCCGTCAGGTGTGTGGGCCACGGCGGTGGGGGTGGCCAGGGTGCGGGCGCTGGAGAGCGAGCGGGAGAACGCGCTGTTCCGCGACCCACTGGCACAGGCCTTCGCCACCGCCGGCGGCCTGTGGCCCTCCTCGCCGCCGCCCGATGACGAGGCCGCGCGACGCCGCCGGCTGGCCGTGTCGTTCTCCATCGTCATCAGGACGAAGTTCCTCGACGACCTGTTGCAGCAGGCCTCCGCGTCCGGGGTCCGGCAGGTCGTGCTGCTCGGCGCCGGCATGGACAGCCGGGCCTTCCGGATGGACTGGCCCGAGGGCACCCGGCTGTTCGAGGTCGACACCGCCGCGCCACTGGACTTCAAGGCTTCGGTGCTGCGCCAGGAGCGGGCCGTCGCACGTTGCGAGCGGATCACCGTCGCGGTGGATCTGCGTGAGGACTGGCCAGGCGCGCTGGCTGCCGCAGGGCACGACCCGGCGGTGCCGACCGTGTGGATCGCCGAAGGACTACTGATCTATCTGCCCGAGGACGCGGTGGAGCTACTGTTGGCCCGGATCAGCACGCAGTCGGCGGCAGGCAGTCGGATGGGGCTGACATTGGGCTCGCGGGGCGTGATCGAGCGCTTCGGCGCGGACGCCGCGCCGGGATCGGCGGCGTCCATGTGGGTCTCGGAGATGCCCGACGACCCGGTGGGCTGGCTGGTCGGGCACGGCTGGGAGGCAGACAGCCACACCCTTCGCGAGCGCGCTGCCGTCTACGGCCGCCCGATCAGCACCCCGCCGCAGCGCGAGGAGCGGCCCGGCGGACTGATCTCGGCGGTTCGCCGGTAGAGCGCCTCCCGGATGGAAGCTGTGTAGTCGCGCCGCCGGAGGTCGTCCCGGTCTCGTAGCAAGTTAAGGGCGCAGGATCAGTTTCCCCTTCGTGCGGCGGCCGAGCAGGTCCTCGTGCGCGTCGCGGGCTCGCCCCAGGTCGTACTCCGCGCCGACCAGTGGCCGCAGGCGGTGGTGTGCTGTGAGGTCGAGCAGTTCGTTCAGCGCTGTGCCGGCGGCTCCGTGCCGGGCGATGAGGGGGACGAGCCAGAAGCCGGCGACGGTGATGGTGTCCACCGCAAGCCGGCTGGGCGCGATCGCGGTGGCGGGTTGTCCGGACGAGGTGCCGTAGGTCACCAGTCGGCAGAGATATCCGAGTGTGTCCAGTGCGGAGTCGAGGACGGGTCCGCCGATGGCATCCAGGACGATGTCGACCGGGCGTCCCTGATTGGCGTCGAGGACGCGCTCACGGTACCCCTCCGCGTCGCCGTCGATCGCAGCATCCGCCCCCAGTCCAAGGGCAAGGGCGCGCTTGTCCTTCGACGATGCGGTGGCGATGACTCGTCCTGCGCCGAATTGCCGGGCCAACTGGACGAGGAGACTGCCGGTGCCGCCCGCAGCGGCATGGACCACCACGGTCTCACCGGGCCTGATACGTGCGACAGATCGTAGGAGATGCCATGCCGTCACCCCCTGTACGAGGACGGCCAGCGCTTCGCCCGCGCTCACTGCATCGGGCAGGACGATCAGGTCGCGGTCGGCCACGACCGTCTTCGCGGCGTAACCACCCTGCGATACGTAGCCGAGGACTCGTCGGCCTGCTGTGGTCCGTCCGACAACTGCCATGCGCACCGTATCCGTGTCGGAGCACGGAGCACGGACCGGGCCAGGTCCACCAGACCGCCGCAGACAACGGGGCCCGCCAGGCGCTTGGCGAAGCCGGCGCCGGTGAAAGAGACGTCCTCGGTGAACCGGACTCCGAGGAAGAGCGCGTCGCCGCACAATGCCGCGTCCGGGAAAGTGGTCCTCTCTCCGGCCTCCACCGAGGCGTACTGAAAGAGCGCCTTTGGCGATCCGGCACATCAGCTACATGCCGCCGACGTTGCCGGTGATCGTGGAGATCGTGGACTTGGAGATCTCGGTGCCGTACACCCCGGCCTGATGCGTGGAGATCTCCCCCTGTGTGAGCCCATTCCGCCGACAGCGACAGGACCATCTCGTCCACCCCGCCCAGACGCAGCTGCCGCTTGTTGACCAGCTCCGGTTCGAACGTCCCGGCCCGGTCCCGCATCGCCTCAATCTCCACCGGCCCGGCCTCGGTGGTCACCGTCATGGACCGGTGGCCGTTGCGGTAGTTCTCCCGCCCGCCCTCGGCCCGCTCCCCGGGCGCATGGCCCGCGTGATCGGTGACCTCGCCCTCCAGAGCGGACTCCAACACCCGCCGGGTCACCTCGGCCAGCAGACCACCCTCCCCGGTCAGCTGCACCCCCAGCGGCCTGGGCCCGCGTCACCAGCTCGCCGACCACCCCGTCATCCGCAGGGTCCGACGCGTCCACGGCGGCCTCCACGGCCTTGATGTCACTCCCACGTCAGTCATCAACTGCCGCATACGGCTCAAGAGTCACACCACTCACCGCACAGGCCCTCTGCGAAGGAACAGTCTTCTCCCTGCTCGGACCGAACGGCGTCGGCGGACCCTGGTCGCCGTCCCCGCCACCAGTACGCCCTCTCCCTTCGCCGCTTCCACCGGGCGTCCGGCACACCTGCCCGGGTCGCAACGGCCCAACCCGAGCCCTCATTCCAAGCCGTCGCCCGCAACGCCCACGGGGCACCTGCCTGACCTGCACGGCACGGTCCGCGGTCAGCCTTCCCGCCGGGTGACCCGATCACGCTCGCCGGTCACCGGAAGCACCGACGGCGACGGGGAGAAGCTGCGGCGCTCCTGGAAGTAGGCGTATCCCATCAGACCGATCAGGACCGCCAGCAGCACCGCCGACGAACCCGCCGTACCGAGGTCGAGGCCGCCCTTGGTGACCGGCTTGGTGAGGAAGTCACCGGCGGTGGCGCCGAGCGGACGGGTCAGCACGAAGGCGATCCAGAAGAGCAGCACGTTCGGCACCGCGGGCACCCACATCAGGGCCACCAGCACCAGCAGAACACCGGTCACGAGCGCCGCGCCGCCGGCGTAGCCGAGGCCCGAGCTGTCGGAGAGGAAGTCGCCCATCGAGGTACCGAGGGTGTTCGAGACCAGGATCGCCGACCAGAACAGAGCCTCGCCGCGGAAGGTGACGATGTCGCGGATCTGGAAGGTCATGCCGGTCAGCTTCCAGATCGCGAAGATGACCACCAGGATCGAGATCAGGATCGCCGCACCGGTCGGATAGCCCAGGCCCAGGCCCTGCGGGCCCCAGCCCAGTGAAGTGGTGCCGCCCGAGAGGAACTTCGCGCTGGCATCACGGTTCATGAAGTCGGACATGGTGGTGCCGGCCATGCTGGTCGAAAGGATCACGGTCCAGTAGAAGAACGGGTTGTAGCGGCGGGAGCGCAGCTGAACGACCAGGGTCACCACGAAGAGCAGGAACAGGGCGAGCGTGGTGAGGAAGTAACCGATCTTCAAGGTCTGCGCGAAGAGGTCACCTGCCGTCTCGCCCAGAGTCGTCGCGGCCACCTTCATGATCCAGAAGGCCAGGGTGGCCTCGGGCAGCTTCTTCATCACCGACTTGGCCGTGGTCACGGCCGACTGATGCGTGCTCGCAACGTCGAGGTCGGGGATGACTTCCGAATTCTCCACGGACACTCCTGGTTCTGTGAGGGAAGGCAGCCGCTCGACGACGGCTGCCGCAGTGTCCGACGCTCGCAGTGATCGCCTGAACACATCCTGAAACGATGTGTAGCCGTTCAGTGACCTTACGTGTTCGGCTCCGTCGCGTCTTTTCAGGTCACGGCCAGGTAGACGACCAAGCCGAGACGTCAGGAGCTGCGCACTGGTGACGGCCGAGCCCAGGCTGATTCCGCCGTCACCGGTCGGCTGGGTGTGGTCACCTGCGCCGCGCTCACCTCGGTGGTGGCGCCCTGGCTCGCGGGCCTGCTGTAGCGGTGCTGAGGCGCGATCCAGATTTTTCGGAGTTCGGCGGTCTGTGGATGTCGAGAGCGTGCCACCGGCCGCACGAGGAAGAACCAGTGCACCGGACTCGACGGCGTCCGCTGTGACATCGCGATGGTCCGGACCCCGGACGGTCACAACCGGCTCGAGCTGGCGAAGTACCGCAGCCCCGCGGTGATCAGCACCGGGCTGCGCAACGGGCCGCACAACATTCTGGGCACGCACCGCGTCATGTTCGCCGTCGACGACATCAAGGACACCGTTGCCCGCCTGCGCCCTCACGGCTCCGAACTCGTCGGCGAGATCGCCCGGTTCGAGGACAGCTATCTGCTCCGCTACCTCCGCGGCCCGGAGGGCATCATCGTCGGACTGGCCGAGCAACTGCACTGAGAAGGAGAAACCGAACCACGCAGCCGAACGAGATCATCGAGGTTCTGAACCGCCCGATCAGCCAGGAGCTGCTGGCCCGTGACGTGACCCGCCTGGCCTACGTCACCAAGGACAGAACCCCGCGTAACGTACCGTGCGCCTTCACCTGGAGCGGGTCGCACACCGTCATGTGTACGACGAAGAACGCGCCCGAACTCCCGCGGCCACCCTCGCGAGCAAGCTCCTGAAACGACGGCACCAGTAGGTGAGACACATCTGAGTGTCTGGAGAACCGTAGAACTCGATCTCTTACCACCAGCCTGGTCCCTTGGGCCGCTTCGGGACGGCCTCGGCGAGCGCGACAGCCACGGGATACTCCACGCCGCCAGCCTGCGGTGGCCAGGCCACGCAGCCTGAAGGCTTCCGTTCCGGCTGCGACGTGCGCTGGGCCTCCGTGATCCTCATGCTTACGGTGCCACCAGTCGAACAGGCGACACCTCAACATGCGAGCCCACCAGTCCCGAGGGCTGTAGCGCCGGAGCTTTTGACCTGCTGCGATTTAATTTCGGATGCAGTGGTCCCGGCCCCGGCTGTCCGCCTGGCTCGAGGAACCGATACTCGGCGCCACGTCACGACATCGGACGCGTCCTCGCTACCGGCCAGACACACGCCCCCGCCACCCACCACAAGACGGAAACGAAACTGCGCCGAGCTGCATAGCTGACCAGCTCACCGCATCGACGCGGTCGGCGGGCGCTCGCGCAGGGCTCCGTAGGCGAGAAAGTACGCCGGCACCCGGTTCAGCCACCGCGAGGTGGTGAGCAGCTCGGTCACCCGCTGCGCCCGCCTGGGGTCGCCGAAGGGCGGGCGTCCCGCCAGCAGCGGTTCGATGACCCGCGCGTGGGCGATCCGTTGCAGCGCCTGCATCGCGGCCGCGGTCGGCCAACGGCGGCGCTGGACGCTGCGTACGTCCCGCAGGCCGACCACTCCCCTGCTCAGCGGTTCGACGAGATACCGCGCGGCGGCCACGGCGTCCTCGACGGCGAGGTTGATGCCAATGCCGAAGACCGGCGACATCGCGTGCGCCGCGTCGCCGATGCACAGCAGCCCCGGGCGGTGCCAGCGCCTGAGGCGGTCGAGCCGTACGTCGAGCAGCTTCACCTCATCCCACGACCGCAGCGTGCCCACCCGGTCGGCGAGCCACGGGACGGCCGCCGTGAAGTCGGCCATGAACCGCTCGAGACCGGCGGCGCGGCGCTGGGCGTCGGCTCCCTTGGGGATCAGCGCGCCGCACTGCCAGTAGTCTCCACGGTCGATCATGGGGGCGAGGAACCGGTCGCCGACGCCTCCCACGAGCCCGTGCGGGTCGCCTTCCCGCCGCGGCAGCCGGAACCACCAGGCGTCCATCGGGCAGGTGAAGCTCCGCAGTCCCAGTTCGGGCAGCGACCGGGCCAGCGAGCTCCGGCCGTCGCAGGCCACCGTCAGAGTGGCCCGCAGCTCACAGGTACGGCCGTCGGACGTGCGGTACCGCACCCCTGTGACCCTCCCGCGCTCCACCAGGAAGGACGTCACCTCGGTACTCATCCGCAGGGAGAAGGACGGCTCCCGCCGGGCCTCGTCCGCCAGGAGGTTGAGAAAGTCCCACTGCGGCACCATCGCAATGTAGTTGTACGTGCCCCGCAGCGCGCCGATGTCTCCGACGGTAACCAGCGAACGGCCCGGGCCGAACGGCAGTTGGACCGTCGTCACCCGCCGCTGCGGCAGCTGGGCGAACCGCTCGGCCAGGCCCAGGTCGTCCAGCAGCGCCAGGGTGGACGGATGCACGGTGTCGCCGCGGAAGTCGCGCAGGAAGTCGCCGTGCTTCTCCAGGACCGTGACCTCGACGCCGGCCCGGGCCAGCAGCAGGCCGAGGACCATTCCGGCGGGGCCGCCGCCCACCACACAGCACGTGGCCCGCTCCATCGCATCCGCTCCCTTCGGTGAACGCCCAGGATCGACCACACTGGGACATATAACCGCATGAGACGCACTTCGGGAGCATGATGAGCCGGCAGCCGGTCCTTTTGCCCTACGCTGACCCGGCGTTCGTGGCGGACCCCTGCCCGTTGTACCGGCAGCTGCGCGAGGAAGGACCGGTGCGGCGCACCGTCATCGCCGGCGGCCTGGAAGCCTGGCTGGTCACGCGGTACAAGAACGGCCTCTCGGCGAAGAAGGACGGAGAGAGCGTCACTACGATCGCCCACTCGCCGCGGGCCTGAATGTCGTGCAGTACCTCGCGCAGGCCGGTGATCCCTGGGTGTTCGGGGGGCCAGCTCTCAGGAGTAGACCACCAGGCGCCGTCTGGCTAACGACCTGACATCCACCGGCACTTGGGCCAAGGGGCCTCAACCACTCGCTCAGAAGCTGTCGGAAGCATCCTCATACCGAGGGTGTGCTGCCGGAGGCATCATGTCGCTGGATATCGCCCATCGCTCATGGTCCTGCCAGACCCCATCGATGGGCTGGAAGCCGGGAGAGTAGCCCTCACGCCGGAACCCCAGGCGCTCAACCAGCTTCAACGAGGCTGTGTTCGCGGGCTGGATGTTGGCTTCCAGCCGGTGCAACCCCAGTTCGGAGAAGGCAAACCGTACAACGAGATCCAGGCCCTCAGTCATGTAGCCGCGGCCCGTGGTGGAGGCGTAGGCGACGTAGCCCAAAGCGCCGCTCTGCAGCGACCCCTTGACGATGTTGTTGATGTTGACTCCGCCGACGATCTCCTCTGTCTGCCGCAGGCAGACGACGAACCCTTCGTGGGTGGGTTGGTCGAATCGGGCAATGTATGAGGCGAACTCTTGGCGGGTGCTCCCGCGGCTGGGCACCCAGGGATGGTGCAACTTGGTGCTGGCCCGGGTCAGAGCGGTGGTCTCCTCGTAGTCCTGGTCGCAGACGCGCCGAATCGCCACTCGTGGTCCGTGGGAAAGGAAGGACGTAGGCATCCGGCGATCATAGAGAGCCACCTCCGCAGACGCCCCACGACCAGTACGACAGGCCGGCGTCGACGCTGTACTCCTCACCGCCCCTCTCAGCGAAGCGGAGTGCCCCCGTGGGTGACCGCGCTACGCCTCACTCTGACGACGACCGCGGACGGCACCGTTAGGGACGGCCGGTGAGCCGCCTCCGCAACCGGCGCGACCGCGTGCGCGCACCCCGATCTGACCGGGCCCGGGTCGGAGACGGCTACCTGGCGGTCCCGTGTGGGCCGGTGCCGCCGAAGAAGGTGGTCAACGTCGCGGTCACGACCGGGTGCTCCTTCGCGTACGGGCAGGTGCAGGTCAGTGGCTGCTGCGGGTGCGGGTGGCGTGGTACTGGGTGTCGGTGACGTGCTCCAGCCAGGTGGTCTCCGGGCGGTCGTCGGCCGGTGCGGTGCCGTCCCACAGTGCGAGGTGCTGCATGAAGTTCTCCTCGGTGGCGCCGTGCCAGTGGTCTTCGCCGGGCGGGCAGGTGACGGTCTCGCCGGGGTGGGCGGCGTACACGGTGCCGTCGCGGGTGCCGATGAGGGCGATGCCGGCGACGACGTGCAGGGTCTGGCCGACGGCGTGGTGGTGCCAGGCGGTACGGGCGCCGGGGGCGAAGCGCACCATGTTGGCGCGGATGCGGGAGGGCTCGGTGCCGGCGTGGATGACGTCGAACCAGACGTCGCCGTTGAACCAGTCTGCCGGGCCCTTGCCGGTGGGCTGCGGCTTGACGAATTCCATGACGTACTCCTTGGTGCGTAGGGGGCCTGGATCAGGCGGTGTCGGTGTGGGCGAGGTTGCTACCCAGGGCGCGGGAGGCGGTGGCCTGCGTGGAGATCTCCTGGCCCTTGGCCTCGGCGGTGGGGATGGCGTCGTCGCCCGCGACGAACCGCAGCGGTGGCTCGTTGAGGTCGGTGACCTTCAGCAGGGCGTCGGCGAGCTTGGCCGGGTCGCCGGCCTGCTGACCGTTCATCGACTGCCACATCGCCTTGGTGGTCTTGGTGCGCTCGGCGTAGTCGTCGATGGACAGCTCCGCCCAGCTGGTGGAGGCGTTCACGAGCAGCTCGGTGCGGAAGAAGCCGGGCTCGACGATGGTGGTGCGGATGCCGTAGGGCTCGACGTCGTAGCGAAGAGACTCCATCCAGCCCTCGAGGCCGAACTTGGAGGCGGCGTAGGCGACGCAGAATTCCTGGCCGACCAGCCCTGCGATCGAGGAGATGGTGACGATGTGCCCGGAGCGCTGGGCGCGCATGACGGGCAGGACGGCGCGGGTGATGTTCATCGGGCCGAAGAGGTTCGTCTCGATCTGGGCCCGCATCTGGGCGTCGGAGATCTCCTCGAAGTAGCCGGCCTGGAACGTGGCGGCGTTGTTGATGAGTACGTCGATGCGGCCGAACCGGGTCACGGCGGCGTCGACGCCTGCCCGGGCGGCGTCTGTGCTGGTGATGTCCAGGGCGGTGACCAGCAGGTTGTCCTGCTCGCCTCCCAGCGCTTCAAGGACTGTCTCGGGGCGGCGGCCGGTGGCTACGACCTGGTGGCCGGTCGCCAGGGCTCGGCGGGCGATGTCGATGCCCAGGCCGCGGCCGGCACCGGTTACGAAGATGACCTTGCTCATGAGAAAGGGGTTGCTCCTGTGTGAGTAGAAGGTGGGTCAGTGATGCTGCGGGGCGTCGGCGGACGCCAGGACGGCTTTCAACTGGCCGACGGCGCCCATGGCGTTGGGCCAGCCGGCGTAGAACGCCAGGTGAGTGATGGTCTCGGTCAGCTCTTCCTTGCTCAGCCCGTTCTCCAGAGCGAGCTTGAGGTGGAAGCCGAGCTGGTCGGAGCGGTACAGGGCGATCAGCGCGGTGACGGTGACCAGGCTGCGATCCCGCGGGGAGAGCCCCTCGCGCTCCCAGACGTCGCCGAACAGCACCCGGTCGGTGAGGTCGGCGAGCTTGGGGGCGACGTCGCCGATGGCCTTCTGTGCTGCTGATTCCTTTTCCGACACGATGCTCTTTCCTTCCGTTGTCCTGTCCGGCGCAATTCCAGGTTTGCACCCATGCAGGCGGCCATGCAGAGGAGAATTTGTTCCTGGGAGAGAAACATCCTGGGAGGAATCCTTCCCCCTCACGGCGGGCGCTTCCGCTGTCACACTGGGGGCATGAGTCCGACACCGCACCTGAACGAGTTGGGCGAGTTCCTCAAGGCCCGCCGGGCCGAGCTGAGCCCTCGGGCCGTGGGCCTGCCCGACAGCGGCGGGCCGCGCCGGGTCGCCGGGCTGCGCAGGGAAGAAGTTGCCCAACTCGTGTCGATCTCCACGGACTACTACACCCGCCTGGAGCAGGGCCGGCTGCCCCCTTCGGCGCCGGTGCTTGAGGCGGTGGCACAGGCCCTGCATCTGGATGACGACCAGCGACGCTATCTGTTCGGCCTGGCCGGGAAAGAGACCGCGAGGCCGCGCCGCAGGGCCCGGCAGAAGGTCCAGCCGCAACTGCGCAGGGTCTTGGACGACCTCACCGCCACGCCCGCGATCGTGATGGGCCGCCGGATGGATGTCATCGCCTGGAACCCCCTGGCAGCGGCGCTCGTCACCGACTTCGCCGCCGTCCCGGAAAAGCACCGCAATTACGTACGCATTCTGTTCACCGACCCGACGATGCGCACCCTCTATGCCGATTGGAAAGGCGTCGCCCGCACCGCGGTTGCGCAATTGCGCATGGAGGCGGCGAAGTATCCCGACGATCCTCGTCTGACCGCTCTGGTCGGCGAGTTGTCCGTTCAGGACGAGGACTTCCGCCAGTGGTGGGCCGCGCATCATGTCGCCACCCTCAGCGTGGGCACGAAGGTCCTCAACCACCCGGTCGCAGGCGAGCTCTCCCTGGACTGGGACACCCTGACCGCCAGCACCGACCCCGACCAGCAGCTCGTCGTCTGGACGGCCGAAGTCGGTTCCCCCACCCACGACGGGCTGCGCATTCTCGCCTCCTGGGCGGCCGGCCAGCACCGGACCACCGCGGAGCCCGCCGGATGAACCTCGTGTAGTCAGTCCCGGCGGGTCTGCTGCCCGGTGGCTTCCGGAGCGGGCTCAGGGCGTGGCGCCGGCTGTGGTGCGGTCATGTCGAGCAGGAGCAGGGCGTCGTGATCGGGAGTGCCGGGTTCGGCGGTGTAGACGCCGATGCGCTGCCCAGGGGTTCCTTCCACCTGCAGGGACTGCGACGTGAGGGTGACTGTTCCGACCTGCGGGTGCTGGAACGTCTTGTGGGCGGGCTTGCGGCCCGTCACCTCGTAGCGCTCCCAGAGTCCCGCGAAGTCGGGGCTTTTGAGGAGGAGTTCGCCGACGAGGTGAGTGAGGTCGGGGGCGTCGGGGGCGGTGCCGGCGATGGCACGCAGGCGGGCGACGCACGCGGTGATCTGCCGGTCCCAGTCGGCAAACAAATCCCGGGCAACGGGGTGGAGGAAGAGGTAGCGGGCCAGGTTGCGTTGCTTGACGGGCCAGTCGTCCAGGCCCGCGTACAGGGCGAGTCCGCCGGGGTTCCACGCCAGCATGTCCATGCTCCGGCTGATGACGTACGCCGGGTTCGGGCGGAGCGATTCCAGCAGCAGCTTGAGGTGGGGGCGCACGGTACGGCTGGGCGCAGGCGGCGGTTCGGGGACGTAGCGAGCAGCGCGGGCGGCGAGCTCGCGCAGGTGCTGGTGTTCCTGGTCGTCCATGTGCAGGGCGCGGGCGAGCGAGTCGAGGACGGCGGGGCTGGGGCGGGTCTCCTTGCCGCGCTCCATGCGCACGTAATAGTCGATGCTGATGCCGGCGAGGGTGGCCAGCTCCTCGCGGCGCAGGCCCGGGGTGCGCCGGATGCCGGCGCCGACGGTGAGTCCGACGTGTTCGGGGCTGGTCTGGGTGCGGCGGGCACGCAGGTAGCGGCCCAGCTCGGCGCCCTCGCTGTGCGCGCTCTCGGATGCCATGACTCCAGTCTCACTCGCACATGACCTGGTCCGCAGGTGCGAGGGGGGCCCTGTCATTACCCCCGAAGAGCCCGCCCTGCCACACCGGCGCAATCCGGGCGAAGCTCAATGAGCAAGACGCGGACAGCCCGACTACGGCCGGCGCGGGCACGACCAGCCGGGCTGGGCGAGAGCGAAGAGGCCGGGTGGCGCCACGATGAGGAGAGGACGACATGCGTTACATCAACCTGCGTGACCTGGAGGTTTCCCGGATCGGTCTGGGGGCGATGGGGATGTCTCACGGCTACACCGGCTCCGGCACCGACGACGCTGAGTCGATCAGGACGGTGCACCGCGCGCTGGAGCTGGGCGTCACGCTCATCGACACCGCCGAGATCTACGGCCCCTATATCAACGAGGACCTGCTCGGGAAGGCGCTGAAGGGCCGCAGGGACCAGGTGGTGCTGGCCACGAAGTTCGGCCTGGTCTCACACAGTGGCGAGGGTGCCTGGAACCTGGACTCCAGCCCGGCCAACATCCGTACCGCCGTGGAGGGCTCTCTGAAGCGGCTGGGTACCGATCACATCGACCTGTACTACCAGCACCGCGTCGACCCGAACACCCCTATCGAGGAGACCGCGGGCGCCGTCGGTGAGCTGATCGCCGCGGGGAAGGTGCGTGCCTTCGGCCTCTCAGAGGCCGGGCCGGACACCATCCGCCGCGCGCACGCCGTGCAGCCGGTCACCGCGGTGCAGTCGGAATACTCCCTGTGGACGCGGGGCATCGAGGAGCGCGTGCTGCCGGTGCTGCGGGAGCTGAACATCGGCCTGGTGCCGTTCTCCCCGCTGGGCCGCGGCTTCCTGACCGGCACGGTCCGCTCCACCGACCAGTTCGACGAGGATGACTTCCGCCGCGACAACCCGCGCTTCACCGGCGAGAACTTCCGGCGCAACCTCGCCCTCGCCGACGAGGTCAAGGCCCTGGCCGCCGAGGTAGGCGCCACGCCCGCACAGGTGGCCCTGGCCTGGCTGCTCGCCCAGGGCGACGACATCTCCCCGATCCCCGGCACCAAGCGCGTCAGCCGCGTCGAGGAGAACACCGCCGCCGACGCCGTCACCCTGACCGCCGAGCAGCTCCACCAGCTCTCCAGCCTGCCGCCCGCCGCCGGTGACACCCACACCGAGGCCCAGGCGCAGATGCTCGAACGCTGATCACCCCCACCGCCCAGCACGACCCCCGTTTTGGAGCAGCCCCTCTTATGCGTGCAGCAGTGATGTACGGAGCCGGCGACGTGCGCGTCGAGGACCGGCCCGACCCGAAGATCCTTAAGCCCGCCGACGCCGTGGTCCGCGTCCTCGCGGCCTGCGTGTGCGGCAGCGACTTGTGGCCGTACCAGTCGATGCCCGCCACCGAGACGGGCCGGCCCATGGGGCACGAGTTTCTCGGCATCGTCGAGGAGACCGGCGCGGACGTGCCCGGCCTCAAGACCGGCGACCTGGTCGTCGCCCCGTTCACATACAGCGACAACACCTGCGACTACTGCGCCAAGGGCCTGCACATCTCGTGCCGCGACGGTGGCCGGTACGGATTCGACGGTGTCGACGGCGGTCAGGGCGAAGCCGTCCGCGTCCCGCACGCGGGCGGCACCCTGATCAAGCTGCCGGTCGCCGCCGACACCGCACTCCTCCCGTCCCTGCTGGCACTGTCGGACGTGATGACCACCGGCCACCACGGCGCGGTCACCGCCGGCGTCGGCCGAGGCGACGCGGTGCTGGTCGTCGGTGACGGCGCGGTCGGCCTGTGCGCCGTGATCGCCGCGAAGCGGCTCGGGGCCGAGCGGATCGTCCTCGCAGGCCGCCATGAAGCGCGTACCGGCCTGGGCCGGGAGTTCGGCGCCACCGACGTGGTCGCCGAGCGTGGGGAGGAGGGCATCGCCCGCATCCGCGAGCTCACCGGCGGCGTGGACAAGGTGATCGAGGCCGTCGGCACCCGCCAGGCCCTCGACACCGCCCTGGGCGCGGCCCTGGACGGCGGCACCATCAGCCGCCTGGGCGTCCCGCAGTACGAGCAGGGACCGATCGGCCCGGCCGAGTTCATGCGCAACATCACCCTCACAGGCGGCGCCAGCCCCGCCCGCGCCTACATCGAGCAGCTGCTGCCCGACGTCCTGGACGGCACGATCACCCCCGGCCGCGTCTTCGACCAGGAATTCCCCCTCCACCAGGTGCCGGACGCCTACCGGGCCATGGCCGACCGGCAGGTCCTCAAGGCCCTCATCCGCCCCTGACCCCCACCCGCTCCCGCATCGCAAGGGAATACCCCATGCAGTACGTGACCTTGAACAACGGCGTCGAGATGCCGCTCCTCGGCTTCGGCGTCTACCAGATCCCCGCCCAGGACACCGAACGCGCCGTCGCCGACGCCCTCGCCGCCGGCTACCGCCTTCTGGACACCGCCGCCGCCTACGCCAACGAAGAAGCCGTAGGCCGCGCCATCAAGTCCAGCGGCATCCCGCGCGAGGACCTGTTCATCACAACCAAGCTCTGGGTCCAGGACGCCCCCGCCGAGGACAACACCAAGCGCGCCTTCGAGACGTCGCTGACCAAGCTGGGCCTGGACCACCTCGACCTCTATCTGATGCACCAGCCCTTCGGCGACGTCTACGGCCAGTGGCGCGCCATGGAGACGGTGAACCGCGAGGGCCTGGTCAAAGCGATCGGCGTCGCCAACTTCTACCCCGACCGGCTCCTCGACCTGATCGTCAACAACGAGATCACCCCGGCGGTCAACCAGATCGAGACCCACCCCTTCTTCCAACGCGCCGACTACCAGGCACTGATGCGCGAACACGGCGTACAGATCCAGTCCTGGGGCGGCTTCGCCGAAGGCAAGAACGACCTCTTCACCAACCCGTTGCTGGCCGATATCGGCAAGGAGTACGGCAAGTCGGTCGCGCAGGTCGTTCTGCGCTGGCTCACCCAGCGCGGCGTCATCGCCATCCCCAAGTCCGTGCGCGCCGAGCGCATGGCAGAGAACATCGACGTCTTCGACTTCCAGCTCACCGACGAGCAGATGGCCCAGATCACCACCCTCGACACCGGTGCCTCTCTGTTCTTCGATCACCACGACCCCGAGATCGTCGCCTGGCTCGCCAAGCGCCGCCTGGACGCCTGACTCGAGTCTGTCCCGGGGCGAGCGACAAGGCCGCACCGTCGGCCGTCGCTCGCCCCTTCCCGATTCCGGATCCCTCTTGAAGGGCCCAACTGTCAACCAGCCAAACCGCAGTTCAGTCCGCCGCCGCACGTTCCTGCGCGCCGCGCTGCCGACCGGAGTTGCAACCATGACCGCACCCCACCTCACCGGCTGCTCGACAGCGAACAATCAGCCAGACCCCAACCGGCCCAAGACCGCGCCGAGCCCGGCGCCAAGCGATGCGACACGGGCACGGTGCTGCTCGCCTGCTTCTCCCGGCCTGAACGCGCCGCCCTTGACTCGGCCCAGCGGATTGGACGCGGCCGTGTGCATGTCGCTGCCATGACGGGAGACGAGGTTCCGTTCCGCGAGGTCGTAGAACTCCGCGCCAGGCTCCGTGCCGCGGGTGGGGAGCCGATGTGGTCCGCAGGCGTGTGCGGAGGGTCGCGCTTCAGGAGGCGGAGCAAAGGTGTATGCGGACGGTCTTGCCACCGTCCCGGATGAACCTGCCGATGAGGTCGCCGAGTTGGTGCACCAGGAGCAGCCCTCGGCCGCACTCGTTTCGGGGGCCGCTGCGCTACCCGGCGACGATTGCCTCACTGAATTCCCGGAACTCGGCGATCGGGTCGGACACGTCGATCACAGCGAGTCAGCAGCGGGGCAGCTACAGGCCACTTCATAGGGCTGCCACCTCAGTGAGCGAGGCTGAATCTTGTACCGCAATGATCGCGGAGCCGAGTACAGAGCTGCCTGATGGAGTGACGTGCTCAGCCGGTGGCTTGCGGGGTGTCCAGTGGCCGGGCGAAATCTGCGAGCATGTGGAATCTGGTCGGCTATCGGCAAGGTGACCGCGAAAGACGACCGGCCGCCCGGACATGCGGGCGGCCGGACCGGTGTCACACTCCGTCACACTCGGAGCGCCACCCCTGGGCCGCCGTGCCGAGTTGTTGCCATCGTCCATGGCGGGCCAGGGGTTCTTTGCCGCCTGAGAGGCGGGAGCGGGTCAGGAGAGCCAGTCGGTGTAGCGGGTGGGGGCGAGGTGGGCGTTCTTGTCGGTGAGGACGTCACCCTTGACGGCGGCGAACATACCCGCGGTGGGGTCGGTGACGACGGTGCGGTTGTCGCCCTTGTGGGACAGCGTGATGCGGCCCAGCTCGTCCAGGGTGAAGATCTCGGGGCCGCCGATGTTGCGGATGCCGTTCAGCGGGGTGCCGGCGGCGACCTGTGCCACCTCGTTGGCCACGTCCTTGGAGGCGATCGGCTGGATCGGTGTGGCAGGCAACCGTACGGTGTCGCCGTCGGCCGTCCACGACAGAGCAGCATCCATGAACTCCATGAACTGCGTCGCCCGGACGATCGAGTAGGGAACCGACGCGTCCACGAGGAGCTTCTCCTGGAGCACCTTGGCCCGGTAGTAGTCCAGCTCCGGCACCTGGTCCACGCCGACGATTGAGAGGATGACGAAGTGGCCGACGCTGCCCTTCCCGGCAGCGGCGAGAAGGTTGTCCATCGAGGTCTGGAAGAAGGCCGGGGAGGCTTCGTCGAAGGTCGGGGAATTCGTCAGGTTGACGACGACGTCGGCTCCCGCCACCGCCTCTTCCACTCCCTGGCCGCTGATGACGTCGACTCCACTGGACTTCGAGTGCGGTACCGCCTCATGCCCGGCAGCGTTCAGATTCTTGACGACCTGCGATCCGATCAGGCCGGTGCCGCCGATGACTGCGAACTTCATGACATGCCTTTCATGGGGATTACATGCGCAACGTGGCACATGAACAAATATGTGGACGCGGCAAGAAGCGGCGCCTTGACCAGTTGAGGAGGTGGAGGGCGTCACAGACCGTCGACGAATGTGACCGTCTCGTCGAGCGGCGCCCGGCCCGTACGGGCGTCACTCACCGTGACGTCCTCGAATCCGATCGACATGCCGCAGAAGAGCATGAGCTCGTCCGGGGGTGACAGGACCTCCGCGACGGTCCTGTGGAACTTCGCCCATGCCATCTGCGGGCAGCTGTTCAGCCCTTCGGCACGGAGCAGCAGCATGACGGTCTGCAGATACATGCCGACATCGGCCCATTGGGCGGGGCCCATGTCGCGGTCGATGTAGCAGAACAGCGCGGCGGGCGCACCGAAGCAATCCCAGTTCGCGGAAGCGGCCCGCTGGCGTGCCTCCAGGTCCGCGCGCGCAATGCCGAGTGCGCCGTAGCGCTGCTCACCGAAGGCGGACCGGCGCTCCCGGTACGGGGACTTCAGCACGAGGGGGTACTGCTCGTACTCCGGCTCGTCCCAGGGGTCGCCCGCGGCCAGGCGCTCGCCGGCGCGCTTTTTGACCTCGGCCAGCGGCCCGCCGGTCAGCACGTAGGCGTGCCATGGCTGAATGTTCGATCCGGACGGCGACCAGGCCGCGGCGGACAGCACACGGTCCAGCACCTCCCTCGGGACGTGCCGGTCGGTGAACCCGCGCACCGCCCGTCGGCTCGTGACTGCCTCGTAGACATCCATGATCGCCTGTCTCCCCGTCTGCTCGACGCATCAGCTTTCGTCACAACCGAGATAGTATCACTCACGACCATCTCGTGTTTGACTATAGCCGAGCACGAATACTCAGCCCCTGGCTCCCCGCCTCGGGCACTGCACATTGGAGAAGCCCATGGCTACGCTGCTGCACATCGACTCGTCCGTGTTGCCCGGGGAGGTGTCCTCGTCCCGTTCGGTCACGGCCGCCTTCCGTAAGACCTGGGAGGAGCAGCACCCGGAGGGCACGGTGATCTACCGCGATCTCGCGGCCAACCCTGTCCCGCACATCACCGCCGACGCCTGGTCCGCCGGCTACGTGGCCCCGTCCGCGCGCACCCCTGAGCAGTCGGCCGCGTTCGCCGCGCGCGTGAAGCTCATCGAGGAGCTGGAGGAGGCGGACGCCGTCCTGATCGGCGCCCCGATGTACAACTTCTCGATTCCCTCGACCCTCAAGGCGTGGCTGGACAGCGTGCTCCTGCTCGGCCGCACGGCGGGCGAGGCCCCCTCCGCCCAGGGCACCCCGGTTGTGGTCGTCGCCAGCCGCGGCGGCTCCTACGCGCCGGGCACCCCGCGCGAGGGCTTCGAGTTCGTACAGAACTATCTGGAGGCCGTCCTTAAGGGCACCCTCGGTCTGGACCTCGACTTCATCGTCCCGGAACTCACCATGGCCCCACGCAATGCGGCCATGGCAGACCTGATCCCCCTCTACGAGGCTTCCCGCAAGCGCGCCTTCGAGGACGCGACCATCAAGGCCAAGGAACTCGCGGAAAGCATCGCCGCGTAACCCGCCGGGCACCAGTCGCCGTGTGACGCCTCGCCCCAGGACGTCACACGGCGACCTCGGCGTCTGCGCCCTCTCCGATGGTGCCTATGGAGCTGTGCACCTCGGTGGCCCGACGCTGGGCGCGGCCAAGGGTTCGGCTTGTCGGCAGTGCACGCACCGGGACAACGGAGATGCGCAGGGTGAAGAACACGCCGACCAGACATGCGGCGCGGCGGCCGCCCGGACGACTCGACCCCGTCGGCGACGAAGCCCCGAGAACCGCCTCCAGGCAGGCCAATGCACGAAGGTCGCAGCCCTCAAGATCGGGGCCGCCCCACAGAAGCCCTTTGAAACGAAGAGGGCTGTCGTGGCAGGCGACCGGTACGCGCGGGCGCCCTTACACCTCGTCGTCTGCGGGATAGGCGAACCTGGTCAGCAGATCCCTCAGCTGCGCGGACTCGCCGGGCCCCAGTTCGGCAACCAGATGCTCAGACAGCGGCTCCGCTGCCACGTGTGCCGCATCGAAGAGCTCGACGCCCTGAGGGGTGATCTCCACTGCCCGCACCCGCCGGTCCCCCGGAACGGTCTTGCGTACGGCCAGCCCCATGCGCTCCAGATCGTCCACGACCCGCATGATTCCCGCCTTGTCCGACCCCGTCGCCGTCGCCAGGTCCCGCTGCACTGTGGGCCCGTCGTTGACCAGGGCGATCAGCACGGCGAAATGCCGCAACTCGATACCGAGCGGCCGGAGCGCCTCCCCCATTACAGCGGCCGCACGCCAGTGCGCCCGGCGTAGCAGCAAGCCGAGAGCGAAAGGCGATTCATCCCCAGGGCGGTCGGTCGCGCGCGAGGCGGTGGCTTGGTGAGGAACGTCGGCGGCCATAAGGGAACTTTACCAGCCGTCCACTCATTCGATACGGTATCGTTTGAAACTAAATATGGGGTGCCGGGACTGCCCGCGCGAGGGGGTGCCCGAGCCAATCCCGATGGGGCATCGGCCGGCCTTGCCGCATACGAGGGTTCCAGCACCAAAACTGGGATCACCCGGTCAGTCTTTTCCTGACATGCGGCGTACAGCGCATACGCTGCGACCGCGCGCTCCCACCACCCGGCCCTCTCGTCCGCGGTGAAGTCACGGCGCACGAGGTCGTCGTGGACCGGCGGACCGGCCTTCCTAACCCTGCCGCGCTTCTTCTCCAAGACGCTCCACCAGCGATTGTTCCGGCAGATTCGCCATACGGTCCGGTCGGCTATTGCAGTCCTCGAACTGCGGGCTTCATCGGCCAGGAAGCGATAGCCGAACTCCGGAGGCTCACGATGGGCATCGAACAACGCGTTTGCGCGATGAGCCTCCTCGAGCACCGCATCGGCCAACGGCCGGTCGAGCCAGCAGTAGTAGGGCTGTCCGGCGAGTTGGAGGACCCGGCACTGACCGTGACGGGAATCCCGTCCGTGGCCAGCTCATTCACGAGCGGGCAGATCCCTTTCCTGGCAGATTCGCCTGCGGCAGGTAGACCGTGACCTGTCCCCTTCCGGGTGCTGCTCCTGCACCCATAACTACGGGACGCCGTCATCCCCAGTACGCCTCAACTGCGGTGCAGAGAACACCCGCCGCTCGGCCCGAGCCCGAATGCCCAGGGCAGCGCCCAACCCATCTGGCGGGCCAACCGCGACCGCTCAGCCGGGCCAAGTAGGGGGCTCAGTCACAACAGCTGTGACTGAGCCCCCTAAAGCTCGTTCAGCCCGGCGCCGACTGAAGGACGGAGGCCAGATCCGGGAACTCCGGGTGTTCGTTCTCGCTCAGCTCAGCCCAGACCGTCTTGCCGTGCCGGGCGTGGCGGGTTCCCCAGTGCTCGGCGAGCTGGGCGACGAGGAGCAGGCCGCGCCCTCCCTCGTCGAAGTCGCGGGCCCGGCGCAGGTGGGGGGTGGTGCTGCTGTCGTCGGACACCTCGCACAGGAGGGCGCGGTCGCGGATGAGGCGCAACCGGGGGGCCTGCCGTAGCGGATGGCGTTGGTGACCAGTTCGCTGACCACCAGTTCGGCGGTGAAGTCGAGTTCCTCCAGCCCCCAGGCGGTCAGCTGCCGGGCGACGCTCGAACGAGCCCCGGCGACGGCTGCCGGGTCGGCGTCCAGGTCCCAGGCGGCGACCTGGCGGTCCCCAAGGGTGCGCGTGCGAGCGAGCAGCAGGGCAACGTCGTCGTGGGGTCGCTCGGCGGACAGCAGGGCTTCAAGCACGGTGTCGCAGGCAGCCTCCAGGGAGTCGGAGGGTTGCGCGAGAGCGTGGCGCAAGAGCGTAAGGCCCGCCTCGACGTCGCGGTCGCGGGCTTCGATCAGGCCGTCGGTGAACAGGGCCAGCAAGCTGCCTTCGGGAAGGTCGACCTCCGCCGCCTCGAACGGCAGGCCGCCCAAGCCCAGCGGCGGGCCGGGCGGCAGATCGAGGAGGCCGACGGTTCCGTCGCGGGCCACCACGGCGGGCGGCACATGCCCCGCGCGTGCCAAGGAGCAGCGCCCGGCGACGGGGTCGTAGACGGCGTACAGGCACGTGGCACCGGCGTCCCCAGCCGCTTCCGTGTCCGATTCGGCCGAGGCTTCCGCGTACAGCCGCAGGACGACATCGTCCAGGTGTGTCAGCAGCTCGTCGGGAGGCAGGTCGATGTCGGCGAGGGTGCGGACCGCCGTCCGCATGCGACCCATCGTGGCGGCGGCCCGGATGCCGTGGCCGACCACATCGCCCACCACCAGGGCGACCCGGGCACCAGACAGCGGGATGACGTCGTACCAGTCGCCGCCCACGCCGGCCTGGGAACCGGCAGGCAGGTAACGGCAGGCAACCTCGACGGCGGACTGCTCCGGCATACGCCGTGGGAGCAGACTGCGCTGCAGAGTGAGGGCGGTGTCACGGGCGTGGGTATAGCAGCGGGCGTTGTCGACGGCCACCGCGGCCCTCGCCGCGACCTCCTGGGCGAGCAGCAGATCCTCGTTGTCGAAGAAGTCGGCGTTGCCATGACGGGAGAACTGCGCGACACCGAGGGTCGTGCCGCGCGCACTCAGCGGCACGACCAGCGTGGAGCGGATGCGAGGGGCCCCGGCGTCGTCGGTCGGATCCGTCGGCGCCGCCGTGTGCCGGGAGGGCTGCCCGGTGGCCAGGGCGCGCCCCGAAGGCGATCCCTCCGGGCAGATATGGACCTCCCCCGACCGAATCGTCGGCTCCGGCCCGCCTTCCACCACCGCCGCCTGGGCAAACCGGTGCAGCAGGAGCGGGCCCGGCGCCGGAGTGTCGTCCCCGTAGACCACGGAGTCGAGCAGGTCGACGGTGACAAGGTCGGCGAAGTGGTCGGTGGCGAGATCCGCCAGCTCCTGAGTGGTGCGCGCGATGTCCAGGGTGGTCCCGACGCGCATGCCGGCCTCGTTCACCACGGACAGCCGCCACTGCAGTCGACGGTCCCGCTCCTCCTGGAACACCATGACGTCCTGCTCGCAGGTGCGATCCAAGTATCCGGTGGCCGTTGCCAGCAGCTGGCGAGATGCCAAGCTGATCAGCTCGGCATCGTTAGCCAGCAGGGGCACTTCCGCGAGCAGCCTGTCGAGTAAGACGCCCTGCGCAAGCCGGTGCGCCCGCAGCATCGCGCTGGCTGGCGTGCCCCGCCGCGCCAGCCAACGTACCCGTTCCACATCGGAGGCTGGCGGTTCGATCTCGCCCGGCTCGATGCCGTACTCAAGGCCAGCCAGCACACCGATGACGTGTTCGCTGATGTTCTCATACGTCATACGGGCGAGATCCGGATCGTCCCAGAGTTCGGGAACCTCACCGCGCAGGCATCGCTCCACGTCGGCGACCAGCTCGTCCGTTCTCGGGCCGAGCTCACGCCCGACACGGGACACAAGGCTGTCCGCCGTCAAGTCCACACTGTCGACATTACGCCGAACGGGAGGCCCCGCGAGCTGTCAGGCCCGGCCCTGTCGTTCGGCCCCAGACGGGCGTAGTAGTCGATGAGATCCGGGACGTCCACGCGGTGGCGGGGGTTGACGACCTGCTCGACCGGGGCGCCCTGGAGCAAGCGCTTCACCGG
Source organism: Streptomyces sp. NBC_01445 (assembly GCF_035918235.1). Lineage (NCBI taxonomy): Bacteria > Bacillati > Actinomycetota > Actinomycetes > Kitasatosporales > Streptomycetaceae > Streptomyces > Streptomyces sp. NBC_01445. The sequence continues at coordinate 410,332 of NZ_CP109485.1, forward strand.
CATCTCCAGCTTCTTGCCGGTACGGGTGTGCGGGATGGCCGGAACTTCGAGGTCTCGTCGGCCTCGAGCACCGCATCGGCCACCGGCCGGTCGAGCCAGCGGTAGCAGGGCTGTCTTGCGAGTTGGAGGACCCGGCACGTGACGCGTGACTGAAATCCCGTCCGTGGCCAGATCTTCCACGAGCAGGTAGACCCACGCCGACCGTGTGGTGGAGTCCCTCTGGCCACTGCTGAAGCCCGAAGCGGTAGTGCGGGCCCTGCTGACGGACGCCCGCACCATGGCCACACATCTGCCGTCGCTAACCGGTGGCGAACGGTCCCGGCTACTGCGCTCGCCTGACACCGCGTGGACCGATGCTGATGCAGCGCTGTTGGACGAGGCGGCACACTGGGTGCACGGGCCACCGGAGCGGACGTTTGGGCTGTCGTCGGCGAGGAGGCCCAGGAGCTGACCGCCATACAGTGGCGGTTGGTGATGCGCCGGCACCCGGCCGTCGATGACGCTGGTGGACAACTTCGCCGAGGCGGGCCCCGCGACGCCAGCGAGCGACTGGTCCCAGGCGCCGGGCCCGCATCTCGGCACCGGGTTAACCAAGTGGAGCCGCGAGGCGCAGCCGCCTCAGGGAAACGCTTTCCCTATACGGCGGGGACGACCTGCTATAACGAAGTCCACGAGGACGGCATTACCTCGCCTCTCGGTCCGGCCCCGCCCCTGAGGCCAACATGCGCAGGGCCCTTCCCGCCACCGTCCGCATGACCGTGCCGCGCGGCGGACCCTGGGCGCACCTCACTGTGTCGGGCTCCGCGTAGCGGGATGTGGCGCTCACCAAGGGCATGAGACGAGCGCGCGGTGCCTCATGCCTCACCAGCGGGTCAGGGAGCGCACGCGACATGCGGATTCACCGGCCCTCACGGGTTTCGGCCCCGTTTCGGCCTGGCCCCGTTTCGACCCGGCCGCCGTAGCGATGCCAGCCGCGAGGAGTCTTCCTCACCGGGACACCGTCGTGGGTCCGCCCGACGTCGCGATCTCGACGCTCAGCTCGCGCCTGCCCAACGTGAAGTCCGCGGTGACCATCTCGCCCGCCCGCAGCAGCTTGCGGTGGGCCCGCGGGTGCATCCCGGGTGCCGAGGCGACCACCGTGAGGTGGTCCTCCGGCAAACCCGTGACGGCGTAGCGCCCTTGTTGGTCAGTGACGGTGGAGACCAACTGCCGCCCCCGGCCGTCCAGTACGATCACCGCGGCCCCGCGCACCGGCTCCTGGTCGGGATCGCACACCACCCCGGCCAGGACGGGCACCGGTTCGCCGAAATGGTGCCGCTGGACCGGAAGTGCGGTGGGTACGGGGGTTTCGACGGCCGGATCGTCCACCGGCGGTTCGGCGACCGCGTCCCGTACGGCGGCGCGCCGGTGCCGCAGGAAGTCGAGACCGAGCAAGGCCGCGCCCGCGGCGATCCATGCACACAGGACGAGGACCGGCTCGAGGACCCCGGCGCCGCCGAAGTACAGGACGCCCCGCAGCGCGTCGACGGCGTTCGCCAGCGGCATGACGGCGTGCAGGCCCTGGAAAAACCGCGGCATCAGCGGGGCCGGTACCGCTCCGCCGCTCGTCGGGATCGAGATGACGATGAACAGTGTCATGCCGATGGCGGGCAGGAACTGGCGAGTGAAGGGCGCGAGCCCGGATGTGGCCGTGGCCACGGCGGTGGTGAGCAGGAAGGCGATGCCCATTACGGCGGGTTCGGCGTTCAGGTAGCCGAGCGCGGTTCCCACCGCGTAGCCGACGCTGCTGAAGACCGCGGCGACGACCGCGATGGCCATCAGTTTGCGTCGCCGGTCGAAAGCGACGGCGCGCAGCAGCATGGTGGCGAGGATGTAGGCGGGGATGTTCCAGGCGGTGGCGAAGTAGAGGACGGTCGAGCCCAGCAGGTCCTTGTCTGCGGTCGGCGCGACGTCGCGGATCGCGAGCCGGTCTGCCGACCCCGCGACCTCCCCGAACGCGGTGGTCAGGGTCTGTTCCAGGGACGCTCCGTTCGCCTTCGCGACGTAGAGCACCGGGTGCGCCCCGTCGGGGGCATAGCCCGCGAAGGCATCCCGGTCCAGGACCGCCTGCCGGGCCTGCTCCGGATCGGCGAGGGTGTGGACGTCGAATCCGCCGGGGTACCGCGCCGCCAGGTCCGCGTCGATCCGGGCCGCCGCGGCCTCGCCTCCCGCCACGACCACCTTCACGTGGTGTGGTCCGGGCGCGTGCAGGGCCGGAGCGAAGACAAAGATGATGCCCAGGAACAGGACCGCGGGGAACCAAGCCGCTTCGGCCAGGGCCTTCACCGTCCTTCCAAGTGACCGTTTGCTGCTCTCCACCGTGTCGCGCTCCGTTTCCCGCACCCATTGACGTACCGATCGGCACACAAATGACGGATGGACTATACGTGTACCGTCCGGTACGTTCAAAATGTGGCCCGTCCCGTAAACACCGAGAAACGCGCCGAACTCCTCGCCCAGGTGGTGGAGTACGTGCAGCGCCGGGGCCTCGCGAACCTCTCGCTGAGCCCACTCGCCGAGGACATCGGCACCACGAAGCGCATGCTGCTGTACTACTTCGGCAGCCGCGAGAACCTGCTGGCAATGACCCTCGCGGCAAACCGCCCCGACGCACACGCACTGTTCGACGGCGTCGCGGACAGCGCAGACCTGCGCCGATCGGCCCATACCCTGTGGAACGCGATCACCGTCGGGGAACAGGCTGGGCCGATCCGGATGCTGCTCCAGCTCCTGAGCCTGGCCGCAACCGACCCGGAGGACTACGGAGACCTCGCCGAGGAAACCGTCGAGGTCATGATCGGCCCGATCGCGGACGCCTTCACACGCCTCGGCCATCGGCGGGAACAGGCCCGGGAGCGTGCGACCCTGCTCGTTTCCGGCCTGCGGGGCCTGTGCCAGGACCGCCTGGTGACAGGGGACGCGGCCCGCACCGACGCAGCCGCCTCACACCTCATCGAAGCGGCAGTCGAGGAGTAATAACGATCCGGCCCGCGGGACACCGAGCACCACGCGCCGAGATCCGCAGCCCGCAGCGCAACCGCCAACCAACCCGTCTGGCAGAGAGCCCCTGCGCAGCCGGCCACCCCCAGACGGCCGATCAGAGGCAGCAGCAACCCCATCGGTGAAGCAGCGGTCACCCGCGACCGGAGCGCGACAACCGAGCGACAGGTTCCCCCAGCACCGAAGCGGGCGCACGACGACGCCTATTACCACCGGACAGCCAAGTAGGACGGCAACAACGCCATAGCGCCCGACAAAGACGCCCGGAACAGGCTCGCAGGTATGGCGCTACTCCTGCCGGATATCAGGGGCTGCCGTCGAACGGCCTTCGCCAGGACCAACCGGGTTTGATGCACGCGCGCCGTTTTTGCGCCCCGACCGCCAGCGTCGTTGGTCCTCCGGTCCCCCGGCCTGCCTGATCCCTGTCAACTGCCCGGTCGTGGAACGACCGGGTTTGCTGCTCGAGTCATCACTGGCTGTGATGGGTTCGGCTGCGTCCAGGACTCACGCGATGAGGGTGAGTTCAGGGGCCGTTGACTGAGCCCCGCAGACCCACACGTACCACCCGCGGTGGGCGATGTTGTGGGACGCGTTGTGGTCCGCGTGCTCAACGAAGCCGCAGACCCGGCACGAGAAAACAGCCTGGGCAGGCCGGTTTCCGCGTTCGGTGTGATGACACTTCGAGCATTCCTGGCTGGTGTACGCCGGATCGACATACACGACCGGCACTCCGGCCCGCTTCGCTTTGTAGGCGATGAAGGAGCCGAGTTGGGCGAAGGGCCAGGAGTGGAGCGTGGTGCGTTGGGGCTTTCTCAGCCGTGCCCGCTCGCGGATGCCCTTCAGGTCTTCCAGGGCGATCCCGCGATCGGTGCGTTCAGCCTCCGCCACGATCCGCTTGCTGATCTTGTGGTTGATGTCCTTGTTCCGCCGGGCTTCCTTGCCCGCGTACTTCTTCGCCCGCCGCTTGGCGGACTTGGTGTTCTTCTTCTGCAGCTTGGAACGCAGCTTGCGATCCCGTTCCCGCTTGCGGTTGATCCGGCGACCGCAGTGTCGTGCCCCGTCGGAGGTGGCCGCGATGTTCACGATCCCCAGGTCGACGCCGAGGAACCCGTCCGGATGCGTGTTCAGAACCCCCTCGGGGATCTCGCAGGTCGCGATCAAGAACCACTTCCCGCCCTGGCACACCAGGTCAGACTCACCCTGGCGGTGCGCAGCCAGGACCTCCACCTGCTCGGCCTGCCCGGTGAACCGCACGCCCTTCAGGCGGCCCGCGGTGGTCCAGATCGATACCGTGCGTGCCTGGTGCTGCCAGGACAGCATCCGGTCGTCGTAAGGCTGCGCCGCCTCGGGCCGGAAGACCACCGGCTTGCCCGAGGCGCGAGTGTGCCGCCTGGAACCGGGCCGCCCGTACCGGCCGTTACGCAGGTTCGCCTTCAGGGTGGTGTAGGCGTCGCAGGTCTTCTTGATCGCGTGCTGGGCGGCCTGGGCGCCCAGTTGCCACCTGGCCCGGATCTCGGCGTAGGTGTGCTTGCGGAGCTCCAGCGGACGTCGCGCCTCTTTCTCGAAGGCGACGGACGCGGCCCACGTGGCGGCCTCGTTGCAGGCGTGCAGGGTCGCCTCAAGTGCCGCCGCCTGTACGGGCGTCGGCAGCAGCTTCACCCGCACCACCAGCTTCACGATCAGCGAACCTATACACCTGAACGAAGACCCACCACATGTTCGGCCCCGCCCCACCCGAACGAGCGACACCCACCCCGCCCCTGACCACGCACACCGCCGTAGCCCGGCTCCGCCGGAACGCCCCGGGCCGCTCCGCGGTCGTCATGGACTGCGGCACGTCACGGCGACGCTCCGCGTCGCACCCCGTGGATGCGATTCCTCCCGGGCGCGAACGACCGGGGGTTCCTCGCAAGAATCCGCTGAAGACCGCGCTTACGAGCGTGGCTCGGGTGGACGTGTTCTCCCGGACAATCGTCGGCTGGTCCGCTGCCACCAGCAAGCTGACGAAGCTCGTCCTTGACGCACTGGACACGGCGCTATGGCGCCGCGACCGGTCCGCCCTGCGACCCGGCATCGGAGTGATGCATCAACTCGCCCTTCCGGTAGGAGTGTTGGTCGCGATCACGTTGCCACAGGGCCATCTCGAGAGCGTCCAGGACGAGCCGTGTCTCCTTCGAGGTGGCCGCGGACCAGCCGACGATACGGCGGGAGAAGGTGTCCACGACGAAAGCGACGTAGACGACGCCGGCGAATGTGGCGACGTGGGTGAAGTCGGCGACCCAGCAACGGTTCGGGGCCGGGGCGACGAAGTCGCGGTCCACGAGGTCCGGGGCCCGCTCCACGCTCACGTCGGGAATCGTGGTGATCACCCGCTTGCCGCGGACCGCGTCGGTGATCCCGAGGTCACGCATGAGGCGTTCGACGGTGCAGCGGGCCGCCGCGACATCCTGGCGGTTCAGGTGCCGCCAGATCTTCCGGGCACCGTAGACGCGGTAGTTGGCCTCGTACGCCTGGGTGATCAGGTCCTTCAGCTCGGCGTCGCGGAGGGTGCGGGCCGCAGGCTTGGCCTGGCGTTTGTGGTGGGCGTAGTAGGTGGACGGGGCGATCTTGCAGTCGTGGTCGGTGAGGACCCCAGCAGCACGCTTCTATCAGGCCACATCGCGAAGAACGCGGACGCCGACAGGGCGGCACATCGCCGAGAAGCCCTCAACTGGCGGGGCAGCAAAGAAAAGAGCCAACCCCATCGGCATCTGTCACTGTCGCACCGTCACCGGGTCGACGTCTCCAACGATGGCATTGACGCGAAGAAAGACGCCGCAGCCTTCAAGATCTCGTTCGCCCGCTTGAGTTCGGCGATCTCCTTCTTCATCGCTTTGACCTGCGCGGACTCCTCCGTCGTAGTGCCCGGACGGGCACCTGCATCGATCTGGTCCTGCCGCACCCACTTGCGCAGCGTCTCGGTCGTGCCGATGCCCAGTTTCTGGGCGACCGCTTTCATCGCGGCCCACTCGGTTTCGTACTCGGGCCGCACCTCGGCGACCATCCGCACCGCACGACGGCGCACGCGCACCGGAGCGCGAGGGAGCAGCGATCCTTCACAACGTGAGCGTGCCGTCGCGCTCAAGCCTTATGTCTACGCTTTCGCTGATCCGCGCGAGCGTCGTGCGTAGCCAGGCACGGTCCTGTTCCGGGGCGTATTCCAGCCGCATCCGCCGGGCCCGCAAGGGCACCATGCGCAGTCCCATCAGCTGGCCCGTGTCCGCGGCTACGGAGACGAAGTAGGCAACGCGGAGGTCGTCGCGATACTCCTCGTAGCCTGAGATGCCCTCGTAGTCGTCGATGAAGTCGCCGCAACCGTGCAGGATCAGCCGGTCGCGATATACCTCGATGGGGCGAGGGTGGTGCGAGGAGTGTCCGTGAACGACGTCCACTCCACCGTCCACCAGGGCATGCGCGAAATGCACCTGATCCTTGGGTACGTGGTAGCCCCAATTGGAGCCCCAGTGCACGGACACGACGGCGACGTCGCCCGGTCGTCTCACCTGCCGTACCCGCTGAGCCAGTGCCTCGGCCGCCGCGGCCGTCGGCCCTGGAACATAGGCGACTCCGGCCCGCGCTGCGGTCGCCGCCCAGGTCGGCGGAATGCCACTGGACGGCATACCGACGGCGAACACCAGGACCCGAGCGGCCCGGCCCACCGGGACCACGGCGGGCGCGTATGCCTGCGCGGCGTCACGCCCCGCACCGGCACACCGCAGGCCCGCCCCGGCCAGCGCATCGAGCGTCTCTGCCAGCCCTGGCCGGCCGAAGTCCAGGACATGGTTGTTCGACAGGACACACACATCAGGCTGGGCCACCGCCAGTGCTGCCACATTGGCCGGGTGCATCCGGTAGTGGATCGCCTTGCCGTGCGTGAATTCCCCGTCGCCGGTGATCGCCGTCTCCAGGTTCACGATCCGGGCGTCGGGGGCGGTCCGCTCCAGCAGGACGAGCGCGTCACCCCACGGCCACTCCGGGCCGACCGGCTCGGGGATCGGGCCGCTGGCCTCCTTCGCCAGATCCACGTAGGACCGCGCGTCCCGCACGTAGTCCTCCCGCAGCTCGGGGTCACCGGGGTGCGGGAGTATCTGGTCGACGCCGCGCCCGAGCATCACATCTCCGCACAGGAACAGCGTCACCACGCCGGTGCCCATGTGAACAGCGTAGACCGGTCCCGGGGCCGTCACTCAGTCGCGCGGTGCAGCAACGGGAGGTCTCATATCCCCGGTCCGCAGCGAGGAACCGGTCGAGCACGTCCAGGCGACGAGAGCTCTCCACCTCGCCTTGCCGAATAGGCAAAGTCAGGTCCAGACCCGCACCTCATGGGGGGAAGAGGTGGCTTGAAGTGGCCGGAACGGGGAACCGGATCTGTATGCGGTCCTAGAAGTGAAACCCTCGGCGACTGCTGGGTTGATGAACAGGGCGTTCCGTGCCGGGCGCGGGGACTGCGGCCCGACATCCAAGTCGATGCTGTCATCGCTGAGGGGTTCGGGTGGCTGCGGGCAGCGTACGACCACTCTTCGTGACGTACGGCTGCGTGCCACCTACAACCGCAAGCGGGCCGTGCTTTCCCTGGCCGTGGTCCGCCCGGTGCGCCACACGGTGGCTGTCCGCGTGGTCGCCCGTACTCCGAGGCCGTCGTCGGCCCGATGGGAGCGAAGGGCCTGAAGAGGGTCCAGCCGGGAGTCGGCGGGTCCCGCGGTTTCCGTCAACCGAGGAGGGAATGGAGATGGCACGCTCGGTCGGTATCGACCTCGGCACGACGAACTCGGTGGTCTCGGTCCTCGAGGGCGGTGAGCCCACCGTGATCACCAACACGGAGGGGGCCAGGACCACCCCGTCGGTCGTGGCCTTCACCAAGAGTGGCGAAGTACTCGTCGGCGAGGTCGCCAAAAGGCAGGCCGTGACGAACGTGGAGCGCACCGCGCGCTCGGTGAAACGGCACATGGGAGACCACAGCTGGCGGTTCCCGGAAGCCGGGGATATCGACGGCAAGCAGTACAGCGCACAGGAGATCTCCGCGCGCGTGCTGCAGAAGCTGAAGCGGGATGCGGAGGCGTACCTGGGTGAGGACGTCACCGACGCCGTGGTCACCGTCCCGGCGTACTTCGACGACTCCCAGAGGCAGGCGACGAAGGAAGCCGGCGAGATCGCCGGTCTGAACGTCCTGCGGATCGTGAACGAGCCCACGGCCGCGGCGCTGGCGTACGGATTGGACAAAGAGAACGAACAGACCGTGCTGGTCTTCGACCTGGGTGGTGGCACCTTCGACGTGTCGCTGCTGGAGATGGGCGAGGGCGTCATCGAGGTCAAGGCCACCAACGGCGACACCAACCTCGGTGGTGACGACTGGGACCAGCGCGTCGTCGACTACCTGGTCCAGCAGTTCAAGAATGGCTACGGAGTCGATCTCTCCAAGGACAAGATGGCGGTGCAGCGCCTGCGGGAGACCGCCGAGAAGGCGAAGATCGAGCTCTCGTCCTCGACCGAGACCACGATCAACCTGCCCTACATCACGGCGTCCGCCGAGGGCCCGCTGCACCTGGACGAGAAGCTCACGCGCGCCCAGTTCCAGCAGCTCACGTCCGACCTTCTGGAGCGCTGCAAGACGCCGTTCCACAACGCGATCAAAGACGCGGGCATCAAGGTGTCCGACATCCATCATGTGATCCTCGTGGGCGGCTCCACGCGGATGCCGGCCGTGACCGAACTGGTCCGCGAGCTCACGGGCAAAGATCCGAACAAGGGCGTGAACCCGGACGAGGTCGTCGCCATCGGCGCCGCCCTGCAGGCCGGTGTCCTCAAGGGTGAGGTCAAGGACGTCCTGCTCCTCGACGTGACCCCGCTGTCCCTCGGCATCGAGACCAAGGGAGGGATCATGACGAAGCTCATCGAGCGCAACACCACGATCCCGACCAAGCGTTCCGAGATCTTCACGACGGCCGAGGACAACCAGCCGTCCGTGCAGATCCAGGTCTACCAGGGCGAGCGCGAGATCGCGGCGTACAACAAGAAGCTCGGGATGTTCGAGCTCACCGGTCTGCCGCCGGCCCCGCGTGGTGTCCCGCAGATCGAGGTCGCCTTCGACATCGACGCCAACGGCATCATGCACGTGACCGCGAAGGACCTGGGCACGGGCAGGGAGCAGAAGATGACCGTCACCGGCGGCTCCGCCCTCCCCAAGGACGACATCAACCGCATGGTCCACGAGGCCGAGCAGTACGCCGAGGAAGACCACCGTCGCCGCGAGGCCGCCGAGACCCGTAACCAGGGCGAGCAGCTCGTCTACCAGACGGAGAAGTTCCTCAAGGACAACGAGGACAAGGTCCCCGGCGAGGTCAAGACCGAGGTCGAGGAGTCCATCGCCGAGCTGAAGGAGAAGCTCAAGGGCGAGTCCGCCGAGGGCGACAACACTGCCGAGATCCGCACCGCCACCGAGAAGGTCGCCGCCGTCTCGCAGAAGCTGGGCCAGGCCATGTACGCCCAGGCGCAGGGCGCGCAGGCTGCGGGCGGTCCCGAGGCCGGAGCCCCGGGCGACGAGCACAAGGCCGCTGATGACGACGTCGTCGACGCCGAGATCGTCGACGACGACAAGCCGGAGGCGGGGTGACCATGGAGAAGGAACAGTTGCAGCTCACCGACCCCGAGCTGCGGCGACTACTCGAGGAGCGCACCGCAGACCTGCAGCGAGTGAAGGCCGAGTACGACAACTACCGCAAGCAGGTACGGCGCGACCGCATGGCCGTGCGCGAGATAGCCGTTGCCAACGTACTGCGCACCCTACTGCCCGTGCTGGACACGATGGATCGCGCGTACGAGCACGAGCCGACGACACCGGGCCTCAAGGAAGTCACCGAAACCCTGTGCGCCCAACTCGGCTCACTGGGCCTGCAGTCGTTCGGAGAGGAGGGCGACGAGTTCGACCCCGCGTGCCACGAGGCCGTAGCCCATCACGTCTCCCCGGAGACCCACCGGCTCTGCTGTAGCCAGATCCTCTCCCCCGGATACCTGCTCGGCGGCCGCCTGCTGCGTGCGGCCCACGTGGAAGTCACCGGGCCTCGCCCCGAGCGGAACCATGACGGAGCGGAAGGCCGTGACATCGGCGAGCGGGACAGCGAGCCGCCCAGGCGTCCACGCGCAGGACCAGGCGATCACAGCCGACCGTGGGCGCTCGGGTGATGGTCGGACCTGCGTTGGAGACGCAGGAATTTCACAGGAGGAAGGTGTCGTCATGACCGGCAGGGGCGGCCTGGACAAGATCAAAGGCAAGGCCAAGGAGATGACGGGCAAGATCACTGGCGATCGCCGCAAGGAGGTCGAGGGTAAGGGCGACCAGGTCAAGGGCGAGGCCAAGAAGGTCATGCGCGAGGTCCACGACCGTGCGCGCGGCGCCCGGGACTCCCTAAGGCGCCGGCACAACTGACGCGGCCGTAGCGCGGACAGCCCCGGCGGGGGCTGTCCGCGCGGCCCCTCCATGCTGCTTGCCGATACCGAAACGCACGTCGGTTCAGCACCATCCGCTCTCGCGTGCCAACGGCGCGGGTTGCGCGCCCCGCCATGTCGCCGGGCGAGAGCCACCCTCCGAGCTCGAGCAACTCCGGGGCGGCATTGCTGTTGACCTTCGAATCAGTGAACGCCGCCGTGCTCAGGACGCGGCCGGCCGGAGGAGAGAGGTCTGGACGGCAACCAACGGACCTGCCCGCAACGGGGACCGGCCGAAGCGCACGAAGACGGCATTCATACGCATCGCCGGTGATCAATTGGCCGTCCGCCTGGCCTGGTGGGAACGAATCGCCGCCCGCCGGGGAAGTGTGCGTGTTCCTCTGTCGGCAGTGCACCGGGTCTCGCTCGAACCCGTTGGTGGCGGCCGCTGCGCGGCACCCTCGCCACGGCACTCGCATCCCGCATCCCTGGAACCGTCTGTATCGGCACGCGAAGCCATCACGGCGGGGAGGATTTCGTGGCCATGAGGCTTCCGCGGCACCACACCGAAGATCGACAAATCCATGCCTTGGCGCCAACCGCTCCCAGTGCCTGAGGAAACGGCACGGCACAAGGACAGGCCTACCGCCCACGCTGCAACCACGCCTTCGCAATCAGGAGCGGGTCCGATTCTTGGGCGATGCCAGGCCGACGCCGGCAGCACGACCTGACGCGACAGACGAAGTCCTCGATCATGGAGCGCCTGCCTCCCTGCGTTGCCTCTACCCGCACGACGAGGCCCCGCTCTTCCCGCGGCTCGGTCCGCGGTCGAGGTTGTGGACCGAAGGCCGTTCAGTAGCACTCCGTCGTGAGGGTCGGCGGACTCCCAGCAGGCCGACTGAGCTAAATCCTTCTCTACGGGTTCAAGGCCCGCGCATGGCGTCCCGGGTGGCCGTTGAACCGGACCCCGCAAGGCAGGGTTGCGGAATCCAGACCGCCACCCGCCTCGGGGCGTGCTGGCGGGCTCAGATGAGGCCGAGCTGCCGCATCATTCCGAGTTCGTCACTGCTACCCCAGCGCTCGACGAGCTTGCCGTCCTCGAAACGGCTGATCTGCATACCGCGGAAGCTCACCGACTTGCCGGTCGGTGCGTGCCCCGCGAGTTCGCCGCGGTGGGTGCCCGTGATGGTATACGCGAAGGCCAGCTCGTCCGCGGTCGCCAGCAGGTGCTCGACCTCGACGTGCAGATCGGGGAAGGCGCGCCTGAGGTCCCGGAACATGGCCTGATACCCCTCGGGACCCGGGCCCTGTCCGGGGGCGGCGTCGTGGTCGATCGAGCCGGGAGCGACGATGTCCGCGATGGCGGCGAGATTCCCGCTGTTGACGGCCTCGCCGAAGGCGGTCTGGGCGGCGATGTTGTCCTGCTGGGACATGGCACTCCTCGGTCTGTGAAGGCATCCGCCTGGCCTGCCACTCCGCTGGAACGGCCCACCCTGGCCACCGATCCTCTGCAGCCGGTCCGGAAGCGCCTCCCGACACGCCAGCAACCACCCCGTTACGGGCTGCCCCGTACGCCCGTCCGCCCCAACGCCAGCCCGTACGTGGGACGCTCCTCCCCCACTCGGCCGCCGGCCGCACACCCGCCCAACGCACTGTTGAGCAGCCCGAGAGCTCACCGGCGCGCCGGTGTTGCCGGTGCTGCCGGGCACCCCCGAGCGGCGCAGCTTCGCCTACGTGCGGCACGGCACCATCGACCCGTTCGCCGCGCTGAACACGGCAACCGGAAAGGTGATCAGCCGCCTGTCCGCACAGCATCAGGCGGTGGACTTCAGGGACTTCCTGGCCGAGATCGCCCGCCAGACTGAGCCCGGCCTGGCGGTCCATGTCATCTGCGACAACTCTCCGCCCACAAGGCACCGGTGGTGCACAAGTGGCTGCTCGCACACCCCGGGTTCACCCCACACTTCACCCCGACCTACTCGTCGTGGATCAACCAGGTCGAGCGGTGGTTCACCGAACTGCAACGACGCCGTCTGGAACGTGGCGTCTTCTGCTCACTCGACGATCTCAAGACCGCACTCAGCGAATGGATCAAGATCTGGAACGCGGCCGCCGGGCCTTTCAAGTGGACCAAGACCGCCGACCAGATCTGCCACTACTGCGACAGAATCTCCGGACCGACTCACTACGCGCTGTGCTGCGGCTTCCGTGCCGCCGCCTTCAGGGCGCGGCACCCGGATCCACCGTCGCCGGCCCCCTGCGCAGTCGCGCAGCCTTCGGCCGATGGCCTGACGTTCCCGTGACCGGCGCGGTGACGACTGCCGGACCGGGTAGGGGAATTCGTGCGTTCACCGTCGATGCAACTCGACTACCGGGCGGCCGCGGTTTCACGGGAAGTATGGAGATGATCAGCAGACGAACCTTCGGAAAGGTCGTCGGTACGGGAGTGGTTGCGTCCTCAACGGCTGGCCTTTCCGTGGCGTGCTCAACTGCCACGTCCGGCGAAAACAATCACTTTCCGCAGACGGACGAGCAAGTGGAGGAAAACTCAGGGTTCGGCTCATTGAAGCAGGTCGAGGCTGGCGTCCTGAATGTGGGATACGCAGAATTAGGCCCGGCCCATGGCCCGGTGGTCGTTCTTCTGCACGGCTGGCCTTACGACATTCACAGTTACGTCGCTGTCGCGCCGTTGCTGAGGGAAAAGGGATACCGGGTCATCGTTCCGTATCTGCGGGGCCATGGCACGACGCGCTTCCTTTCGAGCGAGACGTTCCGGAACGCGCAGCAGTCGGTATTTGCTCTCGACATCATCGCCTTGATGGATGCGCTGCGGATCGACAAGGCGATCCTCGCAGGCTACGACTGGGGATCGCGGACAGCGGACATCATTGCGGCGCTCTGGCCAGAACGGGTCAAGGGGCTGGTCTCCGTGACCGGCTATCTGATCACGAACCTGGAAGCCAACAAGAAGCCGTTGCCGCCGAAGCTCGAGTGGGCATGGTGGTATCAGTTCTACTTCGCCACGGAGAGAGGCCGGCTCGGCCTCGAACAGAACCGGCATGATCTGGCGAAGCAGGTCTGGAAGTTCAACTCCCCGACATGGGCTTTTGATGACGCCACGTTCGATCGCACCGCGGAGGCGTTCCGCAATCCGGATTACGTCAGCATCGTGATCGACAATTATCGCTGGCGGCTGAGCCTGGCCAAGGGCGACCCCCGTTACGACGACCTCGAAAAGCGGCTCGCCGCAGGTCCCGTCATCACCGTGCCCACGATCACCCTCGACGGCGAGGCCGATCCCTTCACGCCTGCGGGCGGCGGCTCTTCCTATCGCGACAAGTTCACCGGTCACTATGCGCATCGAACCCTGAAGGGTATCGGTCACAATCTGCCCCAGGAAGCGCCCCGCGAATTCGCGCAGGCCGTCGTGGACGTCGACAATTTTCCCGCAGCCGGGCGGACGTCATCCCCATGACGGCGGGGTCGCGGCCTCGCCGGACCCTCTGCCTCACGTCTCATCGCCACTCCTCGCTGCGGGGAGCGCAGACCACGTGCAGTCAAATGACCGTCCTGACCGGAAGACCGGCGCGACCGGGCACACACCACCAAGAAGCCGCCATGTCTAACCACTTCAGCGCCGAAAAACTCAAGTCTCCCGGACCGATTTGGACGGCGTCCAGACGCCAGCCGACCCTGGCAAGACCGTGCCGATCATGAATGTAAGCCCGTTCATGATCGAGTCGGAATTCCACCCCGCCGGGTTCTACCGGCTCAACATCGACACCGACGGCGACGCGCACGCCGACGCCGCTTTCGCCTTTATGTTCTCCCAGCCCGCCGATGCTACCCAGACCGGGACCGGCCTACTACGTCACCGGCCTTCAGTCTCGCCAGACCGAGCCCGCCGGCGACGTACTCATCCAGGTTCGACTCCTGCCGAGTGCACTCAGCGTCTGCTCCATCACGACGCCTGATCGGAGGCATCGGCACAACTGTCATGCTTCCTGGGCGAGTTCCACTCCTGCGCGACGGCCCCTTCGCACGCGTTGTTCGAGCTGACTGATGCCGTTCTGTGCGGCGATGGGCCCGTGAGCTCGCTGGCCGAGATGTCACTGGTGGGCGAACACTGTCGCGGCCATGGAGGCTCTACGCGGCGGCGGTCCGTGGGCGCATCGATGCCAGCCGACGAGGCGGGCACAGGCCGAAGTGGCCTGGTCTGGTGCTAGGTGTCTGCACGCGGGGCAGTTTCCCTCGCTCGGCCGGCGATGTTCCCGCGGCGCAGGCGAGAGGCCTTTCGCGGCTGCGAGCGAGAGCAGGCCCTGGATCATCACTGGCCAGTGTGGTTTGAGCAGACGCGCATGTGGTGTGGGGCAGACACGAGTGGGTCCTCCGACTGAGACTGAGCTTGCGGATGGCCAATCGAAGTCTGCTGCTCGGAAGCAGAGATGACGAGGCGCAATGTCACCGCGGTCAAGGAGCCAGCCCTGTCTGGCATTGTTCACGAGAACCGGTTCTGTCTCAACTTCTGTGGAGCTGCGCTGTGTGTGTTCGTGACCGCATCGAACCTACGCTCTGACCTGCCGGTTCCCTGCATGCGCCGACCTGATCTACCGAGCATCCGGGCGTCACCACAGACCTTGAGCCGAAACCCGAGAACCGACAGCACATGGACACGAGACCGGGCAGCACCAGAAGCACTGCAGAAATCGAACAGTTCATGTCTTCGGGCAGCGCGGGCCCCTGCCGAGTTGGCAGGGGCCCGCGGCACAGGCAGCAGAGGAGAGCCGGGACCTGCCCTCGACGAGGAGCATCCTGGCGGCCAACACGGCTTACCGTCTGCTGGTCGCCTGACGGCCTGGCCTCACCTCAGGTGCCGGGTGAAGAACTGGGCCGCGGCGTCCCCCGCGAACTGCGGGACGCCGGTGTGCCCGCCCATATTGGCGTTCAGCGTCTTCTCCTTGGAGCCGAAGGCGTCGAACAGGTCCAGGGCCGCCTGCCGGTCGTTCCCTTCATCGTCCCACTGCAGCAGGACATGCAGCGGAATGGTGACCTGGCGGGCCTCCTCGAAGATGGCGCGAGGCACGAAACTCCCGGCGAAGAGACCGGCGGCCACGATGCGCGGCTCGACCACCGCAAGCCGGATTCCGATGGAGATCACTCCCCCCGAGTACCCGACCGGGCCACCGATCTCGGGCAGCGACATGAGGGCGTCCAAGGCGGCCTGCCATTCCGGGACCGCCTTGTCGACCAGCGGGAGGATGAGGGCATCGACGATCTCGTCGCTGACCGGCTCGCCGGCCTCCATGGCCCGGCGCAGGTCAGCGCGGGCCTGCTCGGCGGCGGGCCAACGGGGCCGGTCGCCGCTTCCGGGGAGCTCGATGGTGGCCGTGGCGAAGCCCTCCGCCGCGGAGTGCCGGGCCCGGGCCACCAGTCGGGGGTACATCTTGCGCAGCCCGAGGGGAGGGTGGCCGAGCAGGATCAGCGGCGCCGGTGCGGATGCGGGCGTCCACAGGATGCCGGGGATCTCTCCGAGGGTGAATTCACGCTCGAGAACACCGTCGTCGAGACGCTGTTCAGAAGTGAAGTGCATGGTCGTACCTTTCGGGAGTGCTCAGAACGGCGCTCCCGGACGACCTATCGCCCGACCGTGACCCCGGAGGGGAGCACCCATGTCGATACTGCGTTCACGGGTACCACCTCCTCGTTCTCTAGCACGGCCTCCGGAAACGTAGCAGTGGTCGCGGTGGTCCGCCAAACGGATTCTCGCGAGGGTTCCGTGGCCGGATGCCAAGGAGTCGGAACACTACGCAGAGGTATTTCGGCCTCATCACGGCTTCCCGAGGCGAGGCCCTGCCACGGCGGGGCGCGTTGGGGGCGCTGTCGTTTCTCATGAACGTCGAACACGACGCGCCGCCGACGCCTCCCCATCTCATGTACTGGTGCTGTCGGTTCTCGGGCTCTGGCTCAGCTCTTACGGTGCTGTCGCGCTGAGCGATCCTTCATCGTCGTGGGAACCCCACGAACTGCGCATCATGAGGTGCCGGAACGCCAGACGCGCATCGGTCCCGGACGCGTAAGCGGCGACCGGCGGCAGCCCGTGCCACCGGGACGACTCCCGTACGTTCAGGTGACGCCTGATCACATCCTGTCCACGACGGTGTTCGTTGGTCGGCTGCGAGCTGGTCAGTGACGCCCGTCAATCGGACGGATCCCTGAAGGACGCATCGCGAACCAAGAGGCGTCGAGCACGAGCTCAGGCGGACGGCGTGACCGGGGACCGCAGGCCGAGCCACTGCTCGGCGTCCCAGGCCTGGAACCGCTCTACCTCGGTGAACCCCAGCCTTGCCGCGAGGCGCATCGAGCCGACGTTGGCGGTCTGGGTGGTGAGCACCGCCGGCTCGCCGGGAAGGGCGCCGTCGAACCAGTCGAGTGCCGCCGCGCACGCCTCGGCGGCGTACCCGAATCCCCACGCCCGCGGCAGGAACAGGTAGCCGAGATCGGCCTTCCCCGCAGCAGCCGGGCGACGGTGCTCCGTTGCTCTCCTGAGCAGGATCTGACCGATCATCGCCCCGTCGAGATCAACGACGAAACTCCCGGGCCACCGCGCGGGTACCTCGGGCATCTCGCGCTCAAGCTCGTCACGCGGCCGGGGGCCGCCGAGGTAGGTATGCACCTCTGGCGACGACAGCAGCTCGATGAACGCCGCACGGTCCCGGGCTTCGGGCTCACGGAGCACAAGTCGCTCGGTCTTGATCGGCTCAGGCGGCCAGGCGACGGGTCCAAGTTCAGTCATGCCGACCAACTAATCAGCAGACTAGGCAGCGATCAAGGCTCGCGGACCGATCAACCCAACGGCCCGGGCCCCACACTCACCGAGGGAGCCGTGCAAACCCGATCCGATCCATCCGTCAGTCAGTCAGTCAGTCACCAGGGCGTGGCCAAACCTACATTTTAGTGATCAAGCACCGCTCTCCGCTCCCCGTCTCCCCCAGACAGTTCAAAGACCAAGCATGTGGGGCGAAGAGCGGCCCCAACCGTTTTCAAAGATCCCCACCAATCGCCACCGAGCACCCGCTCGCCGGGGCGGCCTGGGCAAAGTCGAGCCTGGTTCGCGCGAAGGTGACGCTTCCCAACGGCTACTGCGGGCCCCGGTGCAGACTGACTGTGAGTACGCCAACCCAAGCCTGGACTGCCGGTACTTCATCACCACCGGCGACTTCCTCGAGGCAGCACCGCCAGCAGTGGCCGGAGACCAGTGAACTCATCGCCCAGGCCGAGGAAGCCGGGCTCGGCCGGGTCGCAGAGAAGAACCGCCGTACCCTCGGCAAGATCATCAGTTCTCTGGAGGGGCCGCCGAGAACCAGATCGTCGTCGGCGGCCAGGTGGAGGACGCCGATGCCGCCAGCTGACAACACCACCGCACTCGCCGAGGCCACTCGGCGTGGCAGCGAGCGCGCAGGCAGCGACACCGAGAAGGCCGTCTCGGCAGACAACGCATCGGTGGGAACCAGCCTCGCGTCGATCGCGAGGGCTGCCGGTGTTTCGAGGTCGTGGCGATACACGCAGCCCGACCTCGTGACCGCCATCCGGCAGCTACAGGACGGCGGCCCACCACCGAGCGGACCGACTTGCAGCCCGCATCGGTGGCTTCCACATCCGCTATCGATGACGAGGGCAGCCTGGTCGAACAGGGTTCCTGATCGGGTGATCGCGCGGGCGTCGGCGCATGGCACCAGGGCCTCCTGGTAGTTCGGGGCACCTCAGTCCGTATCTCACCGGTGCGCCCGAACAGTTCAAGGCGGTCGGCCAAGGTCCACGGATGGTCGTCGTCGTGGATCCGCACAGGCGCAAGTCAGCCGGAGGTCAGCACCATGCGGAAGCGTGCGGAGCCGGAGAGCATCTTCCGGTAGGCCGCGTCGGCCTCACTCAGTGGCATCGTCTCGACCATGGGACGGATACCGTGCAGGGCGCTGAAGGCCATGGTGTCCTGCACGTCCTGAGCGGTACCGGCCGGGTGTCCTCGAAGGATCCGGCCGCGCAGGATGAGCTGAAGCGGGCTGATGCCGATGGGGTCCGGGGAAACTCCTATGACTACGAGTTCACCGCGGTGCGTCAATCCGTCGACAGTTGCCGCGATGGCCTCAGAGCTGCCGGCGGTAGCCAGTACGACCTTCGCGCCTCCCAGGGACTGCAGGGCTTCCGCGACGGAGGTCGCCCCCGTGCTGTCGACATAGTGATGGGCCCCGAGGTCCTTGGCGGTGCCGGCCTTCTCGGACCCACGGGCGATAGCCACGGTTTCGAAACCCATGGCCACTGCGTACTGCACAGCGAGGTGACCGAGCCCACCAATGCCCAGGACCGCTACCAGGTCTCCGGCGCGGGCGGAGCTGCGTCGCAGCCCGTTGTAGGTCGTGACTCCCGCGCAAGCCATGGGGCCCGCGTCGGTCGCCGAAAGGGCGTCGGGTATGCGCGCCAGGGCATCAATCGGCGCGATCATGCTTTCAGCGTAGCCCCCGTCGTATGCCAAGCCGGGAATCTTGAGGTTGTCGCAGACCATGTAGTCGCCCTGCCTGCAAGGGACACAGTGTCCGCAACTGCCTCCGAACCACCCCACTGTCACGCGGTCCCCCACGTTCCAATTGTTGCTCTGGGCTCCTTCGCCGAGCTCTTCGATACGCCCGGCGACCTCGTGCCCTGGAACCAGCGGGAACCGCACTCCGGGCATGGCACCGCTTACGAACCCATCGTCGCTGTGGCAGATCCCGCATGCTTCGACGGCCAGCCGCACATGCATGGGACCTGGGCGTGGCACCTCGCGGTCGACGATCTCGAAGTGCCCGTTCGGGGTGATGACCTGCGCGGCTCGATAGGTGGTCATACCTGTCTCCGTACTCCGGAGCGGTCGACCCGCGGATCGACCGCAGTCTGCATGAGGGGATGGAGGGGGCCGGCCTCCCTGCCGAACCACTGACACCACCGTCGAGTCCTGACGATTGCGTGCGGGGCAGGCTGTCGCCCGGCAATCGACTCCTCACTCGGTCGACACGAGAGCACATCCATCCGACCACTGCCTGGTCACCCCGGCAACAGATGCCGCCGGTTCCTGGCCTTGCGCCGAAGGGTGAGCCCGCGGGGGCAAAGGATTCGTGGCGTTCGTCGTTTCGGGGCCGGCGGTTCTCCGGGTGTGCAGCGGATCCGGGTGGTTGCCGTCGGAACCGCGCCGTGCGGAATCATGCCGACGTCCCGGCAAGGGCGCACGCCCAGAGGTGAGTGCACTCCGGATGGTGGTGGACAGCCGTGCGAGGTACGTTCGGAAATGTTGGAAACGATGCAGTGGAGCATCGCGACCGAGCGGTCTGCAGCCTTTCAGACGCCCTGCAGGAAAGGTGTCCCATGAAGATTGACGGGTCCGTTGCATTTGTCACGGGCGCCAATCGAGGGCTGGGAGAGCAGTTTGTACGGGCTCTTTTCGAAGCTGGAGCAGCCAAGGTCTATGCCGGAGCCCGCGACCCCGCAAAGGTCACGGTGCCGGAAGCCGTCCCGGTGGCCGTCGACATTACGGACCACGAGTCGGTCCGGGCAGCCAGCGCCCAGGCGCAGGACGTGACACTCCTCATCAACAACGCCGGATCCACCACCCGTGCCGGCATCCTCACGTCCGACCTCGACGCATTCCGGACGGAGTTCGAAACTCATGTGCTCGGCACGCTGGCCATGAGCAGAGCTTTCGCCCCCGTACTCGACCGCAATGGCGGCGGCGCACTGGTCAACGTACTCTCCGTGCTGTCGTGGGTGTCGATCCCGGTCAGCGCCGGGTACGCCGCAGCCAAGTCCGCCGAATGGTCAGTGACCAACGCCCTGCGCGTCGCCCTTGCGGAACAGGGCACGCAGGTGACCGCACTGCATGTGAGTTACTTGGCGACCGACATGGCTGCGAATGTGCGCGGCCCGAAAGCCGATCCCGGCGAAGTTGCCCGGGCGGCGCTCGCCGGCGTGGAGGCCGGACGCCACGAGGTACTCGCCGACGAGGTCAGCAAGCAGGTTCAGGCCGCTCTGCCCGGGGGACCGCACGAACTGTATCCACAACTGCACGGTGGGCAACCGTTGGTCTGACGCACCAGGGGGAGGCACAGCCCTCCCGTACCGTCGTCTCGTTGCCGCCGTCAGATCATCGGAGGCACTGATGAGCGGAAGTGAGCCGAACCAACACCAGGACTTGGTCGACCAGACCGTCATTGTGATAGGCGCAAGCTCGGGAATCGGACTCGAAACCGCGCGTCGAGTCCGCGCTGCCGGTGGCCAGGTGGTCATGGTCGCACGAGATCCGCAGCGGCTGGAGCGAGCCGCTGCGGAAGTCCGGCCGCGGAGCACTACAGCCCTCGACGCCACTGACACGGACCAACTCCAGCAGTTCTTCGGTGACCTGCCCTACCCGGTCGACCACGTCATATCGACAGCCGGCGGCCCGCTGTACGCGCCCCTGGCCGACATGGACCTGGCGGAGACCAGTCGGCACTTCGGCGAGCGCCTCTCCATGACCCTCGCCATAGCCAAGTACAGCCAGGGCAAAGTCCGGGACGCAGGAACGCTGTTGTTCATCGGTGGCACAGGCGGTCGCCGCCCCGGCGTCGGCAGGGCCGTCACCTCAGCGCTCACCGCGGCACTTCCCGCCCTCACCGCGAACCTGGCACTCGAACTCGCGCCGATCCGGGTGAACCTCATCGCTGCCGGATTCGTCGACACGGCGTTGTCGGCCTCACTCCTGGGCAATCAGATCGATGCACGGCGTGAAGAGCTCCGCTCCTCGCTCCCCATCCGACGGGTCGTCGGCCCGGAGGACGTCGCTGCTCTGGCCGTACACATCATGTGCAACGAAGCATTGACGGGCGCAACGTACGACATCGACGGCGGTCAGCAGCTGTTGCCTCAAGGATGAGCAGAACCACCGCTGTACCTCGCACAACTTCTTCGCCACCAGTAGTGGCAGCGTTTGGGGATCCGGTCCACTGCCCTATTTCCCTATTGCCCTCGGGTAGCTTGTCAAATCCGTTCACAAGTGGCGTTTTTGTAGCCGATCAGTATCGTGGAGGGGCATTTCGAGGCTACGACGTGGCCGCCGGACCTTGTCGGTCCGGCACGGTGCGCCCGCGGGGACGGCACAGGCGGACGCGCGAACTGAATGACACGGTCAGACGCACCGTTGCAGAATTAGATCTGCGCTCTGCCACCATCAACGAACAGTTCGATCCCGGTGACGAAGCTGGAGTCATCCGAGGCCAGGAAGAGCGCCGCCTTGGCAACTTCGTCGGGCTCCCCCATGCGGCCCATCGGGATGGTGGATGCAATCTTCGCGATGGCATCTTGAGGTTGCGCCGCCACAAGCGGCGTCTCGATCGGGCCAGGGCTGAGGACGTTGCACCGGATACGACGATCCTTCAGCTCCACCGTCCATCCTCGGACGAAATTTCGGACGGCAGCCTTGCTCGCACCGTAGACCGAGAACGCGGGTGTTCCCTTGACGCTCGCAACGGAGCCCGTGAGAATGACAGAGGCGCCATCATTCAATAGCGGCAGGGCCTTTTGTACCGTGAAGAGCGCCCCCTTCACGTTGATGTTGAAGATTTTGTCGAAATGCTCTTCCGTGACATCTTCCAGTGAAGCGAACTCGCCCATCCCGGCGTTGGCGAAAACGATATCGATTCGCCCCTTCGCCTTGACGGTCTCGTAGAGGCGGTCAAGGTCGGCCAGTTCAGCGACGTCACCCTGAACGCCGGATACGTTGCCGCCGATTTCCTTCACACTTTCATCAAGTTCTTTCTGACGGCGACCCGTGATGAAAACATAGGCACCTTCTCTGACGAAGAGTCTTGCTGTGGCCAGTCCGATCCCCGCGGTGCCGCCGGTGATGACCGCCACCTTTCCCTGCAACTTGCCCATAGTCGCTACTCCCGACATTCTCAATCATGACTGGCGGATGGTTCGAGTTCATCCCGGATTCCCCGCGAAAATCTTAGTTCGGGGAGATCGGATCGAGCAGATATGCCCACACTCAAGGGCGGGATCAAAGCACCATGCGGCGGTCCTGTGTCTAGGCCATGAGAACGCTTCAGGTGGGTCCATGCTCGCGGATCGCGATGGCCGCTGACGCAAAGCTGAAGGAGAACCGATCCATTGCGTGAATTACTGCCGAGGTGAACGGAATTCGGCCAATGGCGCGGTTCTGTGACGCAAAGCCAGTCGAGCCAATGCTCTGCGCACGGCGCTGGACGGTCGTCGGATCACAACCAGTTCACGATGTGGGTTCGGGAAATCTATTGACTCCGGCATTCATCCCCATGGCTTTGGTCGCCGTCGTGAGCGGAAATCATGCGACGGAACCGGTCAGCGGTCGGGCGGGAACCGGTCACCGAACATCGGCAGGCCGCTGACGGACTCGGCCTGGGTCGCCTCATCCTGTAGGACGTCCCAGTGTTCGGCGAGCTTGCCGTTTTCGATGCGCACCACGTCGGCTGCCACCGAGGCGGCGGGGCTGCCATCGCCGCTGAAACGACCGTAGAGCATGACGTGATCGCCGTCGGCGACGACGAGCTGGTGCTCGTAGCGCAGTGCGTCCGGCAACGAGCGGATCAGGTCGAACAGACCCGCGCGTCCCGGTGCGATGTGAGCGCTGTGCTGGATGTAGCGCTCAGACCAGAATTCTTCGGCGGCGACGTAGTCACGCTTGTTGAACAGCGTGTCGAATGCTTCCAGCACCAGTGCCTTGTTCTGTTCCGGAGTAGTCATGGTCAGTCATGTGGTCCTCCACGAGGTAGCCACTGCATCCCTTCGCCCGTCACCATGTCGATTGACTGGCACCCACCCTGCCGCAAAGCGCATGTGGCTGGTCCACGCCTCGCCGACTCCTACTCGGAGTCGAGGAAGAGTTAGCCGTGCTTGCTACCCGCGCCTCGTGGTCCGGACCTGCTTCAACTTGCGGGTAAAGCGGTGCATGTGGGGGTCGAGGAGCTCGTCAGACTCCTCGAGTACCTGCTCATCAGTCAGCCAGCGGATTGCGTCGAACTTGCTCCGGTCGTAAGTGGTGATGGCGTCGGCGTTGAGGAGGTACCAGAGTGAGACGTCGGCGTGTAGGCCATCCCCCGGGTCCGGGTGACGGCGAGCAAGAGGGGGATGCTCGTCGGTGATCGGTGATGCCACAGCCTCGATTCCCAGCTCCTCACGGCACTTGCGGACCACCGTGGCCCACGGGTCCTCACCTGGCTCGACGTGTCCTCCGGCCCACAGCCACAAGCCCTCCCCAAGGGTCTTCAGGTTGGCGTGCTCCAGGTCGTTCCACGGTTCGATGGCACCGACCAACTCCATAAGTTGAGCACGCGGCTGATCGTCAGGAGCGGTGAGCAGGGGTCCCTTTAGGTCATCCGCATGTCCTGACAGAACGCACTGATACGTGGCGTCGGCACCGGCGAGCCTCCGACCAACTCGCCGACGACCCGAGGGCGCGGGAATCACGTGACGCGCCGGTCCCCATACCCGACGCGGGAACCACCCTGCGGACGCACGACGCACCGGAGCAGCTGGGACCACCCGCTAAAACAGCTCCCACACCCCGTCAGGAACCCGACGCTCGACCACCGCCATCACGGCAGTCAGCCCAGCGAGCAAGCCAGTTGAAACGACTCCTCAGCTCTCCGAGGGGATACGGGCAGCGATCTCCCGGGCGAACCACTCCGCCTCCTGCGACAGCTCGTCAAGCCCTTCGCCGACGATGAGCTGCAACAGTCGCAGAAGATCCTGCGCCTCCTCGAACGTGAGGATCTCCAGGCGGCGCGCGGCTGCGTCCTGGTCCGGGATGAGGCTGGTCACGTCTGAGGTCATACGTTCCTCAACGACGCCCGGGCCGTGGCCGCACGGCGGATGTGCAGACGTGTACCCGCATGGACGTACCGTTCGTTGTCCGTCAAAGGGCTGAAGGGCAGCAAAGGTCGAGCAGGCCGGACTGCGCCCGGTCGCCGAACTCCGGCTCCCCGCGGACGAGCAGACCGGGCCGGGTGTGGTCGTCATGGCCAGGTGCCCCGCCTGAGGACCGGGCGCCCAGACAGCACAAGATCCCGTGCTGGGGCGGCCCGCCACCCGGCGCCTGCAGCGGTTTCCCGTCCGGCTGCTCCTCAACGGGCCAAGCTCATCACAGGCCCGTGCGGCAGGCGTATGCCTGCGGACGGTCCGCTTGACCCGCTGCCGCATCGCGGTGGTCTCAGCGGCACCGATCAGCGCGGACAAGCCGCCGGTGACCACAGCCGGCCCGGCTGCGATGCCCACCGAGGCAGCGGTAGCAGGGCGCTCCAGCGAGGTGGTGGACCCGGCATGTGACCGCGCCGGGAAACCCGTCCGACCGTGACGGGAAATCCGTCCCGGCCAGGTCTTTTCACGAGCGGGGAGACCACTTTCTTGCCGGCAGATTCGCCTGGGACAGGCAGGCGCGGCCCGGCGCAGGACCTCACCCTCCTGCTCCACCAACCTGGTCCGCTCACGCGCGTGTCGGAGCGCCGGACGGCGATCCGCGGGGCGGCCGTGCGGGTGAGTCACCGTCAGAGGGTGGCGGCCGTGACCGGCTCCCAGCGGTCGTACTCCGCCATCAGCTCGGTGAAGCGCCCGCGCACCATTTCCAGGGCGGCCGGGGCGACCGCGAGGTGCAGCGGGGGCTTGTCGGTGCCGGCGATGTCGGCGACGGCCGCCATGGACTTGACGAGGTCGCCGCGCACTGCCTGCTTGTCGAACTCGGCCATGGTGGCGTAGGAATCGGCGTAGTCGGCGATGGACGTGGCGGGGAACTTCGAGCTGGCTGTGAAGTTGGTGTTGAAGCCCGCCGGTTCGACCAGGGTGACGTGGATGCCTAGCGGGCCGAGTTCCCAGGCCAGTCCCTCGGTCAGGTTCTGCAGGGCGCTCTTGGACGAGCAGTACACGGCCATGGTGGGCAGGCTGACGTGCCCGCCCATGGAGCCGACGTTGACGATGTGGCCGGTGCCGCGTTCACGCATGTGCGGGAGTACGGCCTGGATCACCTGGACGACGCCGACCACGTTGGTTTCGTACTGGTCGCGCAGCTGGTCGATGCTGACTTCCTCGACCGCGCCGAGCTGGCCGTAGCCGGCGGCGTTGACGACGGCGTCGATGGCGCCGAAGCGCTCGATCGTCGCGTGGACGGCCTTGTCTATGCCGGCGCGGTCGGTGACGTCGAGTGCGGTGACCAGGACGGTGTCGAGGTCGGCGAAGGCCGGGTTGGCCCTGGCGGTGTCGCGCATGGTGGCCGCGACGTTCCAGCCGCGCTCGACGTACTCGAAGGTGAGTGCCTCGCCCATGCCGGTCGAGGCGCCGGTGATCAGAACGGTCTTGCTCATGATGCTCTCTTCTCTCCACGACCCCCATCCACAACTTAACAAACTAGATAATCTCTGTCTAGTGAGAGCACTAGGTATGGTGTGCTTATGTCAACACCTCGAGGGGACGCCCAACGTCGCGAACAGGTGCTTGCGACAGCACTGACCGTGTTCGCCACCTTCGGCTACCGCAAGACGTCGATGGACGCCGTGGCCCAGGCCGCGGACATCTCCCGTCCCGGCCTGTACTTCCTCTTCTCCAGCAAGCAGGAACTGTTCCGCGCGACCATGCGGCAGGAGCTGGACAAGGCCTTGGAAGACGTCCGCGCGGCGCTGGCCGCGCCCGACGTAGACCTCGATGCGCGCCTGGTAGCCGCGCTTGACGCCCATCTGGGCCGTTACGTCGGTACCAACCTCGACGAGGGCGTCGACGCACTGCTGGAGCACGACGCAACAAAGCTCGACAGCATGTACGACGACTACCGGGCCGCCTTTCACGACGCACTCGCCGGCGCCATCAGCACCTCGGGCGGGACTACCGGCGACGTCACGCCGCGGCAGATCGCCGAGGTCCTGGCCGCGGCCGGCGAGGGGTGGAAGCACCGCGTCTCCGACCGCCCGCAATTCCGCGACAAGCTCACTCTGGCCGTGGCCGTCGCGATGCGGCCATAGGTCCCCGATGAACGGGGTCTCAGATGACTCCCCAGTCGGCGCTCACCATGCCACCCCATGAGCATGGGTCATCGACCACATAAGGACGCCGAGAGGATCGGCGTCTGCCGGTCAGCCCAGCAGGCTTGGGTGAGGTTCGGGCGGTCCCCCCAGGACATGACGCATGGACCGGGGTGTGCTGCCGTCGATGTCGGTGACTGAGAACAAAGAGCCCAACTCCGCGCCGATCAGGGCCCTGCCGG
Organism: Streptomyces sp. NBC_01445; assembly: GCF_035918235.1. NCBI lineage: Bacteria > Bacillati > Actinomycetota > Actinomycetes > Kitasatosporales > Streptomycetaceae > Streptomyces > Streptomyces sp. NBC_01445. The sequence goes on from NZ_CP109485.1 coordinate 437,117, forward strand.
AAAGGGCCGCCAGTTCGTCCGAGGAATAGAGGGCTGCGATCACGCGTCCCGTGAACTGGGGTGATTCTCTTTTCTCGGTGGGCCGGTCCTGCGAAGGCAGGGAGGCGATGTAGGCCCGAGCGCGCTCGGTGTCGAGTCCGCCCATCCAGATGGAGACCGCCGCGACGTTGTACGGCCGCAGTTCCTTTGCCATGTCGGCGGCCATCTTGTCGGCGCCTGCCTTCTGCGCGCCGTACGCGGGGCCTTGGTGGTAGGACACGGCGCCGTAGTGGCCGGTGTTGACTATGAGGCCGCGGCCGTTGGCGATCAGCAGCGGCGCTGCGCAGTAGCTCGCCACGTAGTGCGAGCGCAGTCCGACGGTCAGAAGGTCGGCCCCTCTCCAGGGGCATCTCCCAGAAGCCGCCCGGCACGGGTGCGCCTGCGAAATTGGCGGCGTTGTTGACCAGGATGTCCAGCCGCCCGTGCTCCTGCCCGATGGCGGCGAAGAGGTTCTGGACCGCTTGGTCGTCGCCGTGGTCGACGACCACGGGGACGCCTGTCCCGCCGGCCGCGTCGACCAGGGCGGCTGTCTCGGTGACGGTTCCCCCGTACGGCGAGTCGGAGGCCGACCGGCTGCGGCCGGTCACGTAGACGGTCGCCCCTTGGCTGCCCAGTGCTTCAGCGATACCCCGGCCGGCTCCTCTGCTCGCGCCGGTGACGACGGCCACAATTGGGTCGCTGCCCGGTGATGCCATGGTGGTGCTCCCTTGCAGATTCGCGTGGGCAGAGCGGCGCCGGCGCTCGCCGCCACGCGCAGGCTCACCACCGGGGCGCGGCGGGGCTGGCCTCGAGCGATACACATGAAACCGCATCCGGACACTCTGTCCGTTTATTCGGTTCGACGATATGGACACTGTGTCCGGTTGCCAAATAGTCTGATCCCATGAGTGCCTCGATCCCCAGCGCGAAACCGGCGCGCGCGGATGCGCGCCGCAACTACGAAGCGCTCCTCGCCGCGGGCCGGAACGTCTTCATGCGCGACGGCACCGACGCACCCATGGACGACGTCGCAAAAGAGGCGGGTGTCGGGCGCGCCACCCTCTACCGGCACTTCCCCAGCAGGGAGCACCTCTTCGTCGCGATCATGCAGGACCGCGTCGACCTGCTGGACACCCAGGCTCGCGAGCTCCTCGGCGCACCGGACGTGTGGGAGGCGCTGGTGCAGTGGCTGCTCCGGTACGACCGGAGTGCGACCGAGTACCGCGGCATGAGCACGCGCGTCGGAGACGGACTGGCCGACGACGGGTCCCCGATGGCCTCGGCATGCGCCCCGATGAAGGCGAGCTTCGCGCGGCTCTTCGCCCGCGCGCAGGACGAAGGCGCCGTGCGGGGCGACGTCACAGCGGTTCTGCTCCTTGCCCTGATCTCTGCTCTCCCCAAGCACGCGGAACACGACGCATCCGCGGACGCCTACCTCGACATCGTGCTCCGCGGCCTGCGCCCGTAGCGCAGTGCCGTCGACAGCAGCGGCAGCGCCGGAGACGATGTTCCGCGAAACGCGCCCGGGACCGGCAGTACGTCTGGCGCGCGCGTGCAGCAAGCCCCGTGCCAGCCGCCCGAGGGGGCACACGCTGAGCTAGTTGCCGCTCTGCGCTGCCACAAGCGCTGACTCCGCGCACCCGAACCGGACCGTGACGGCGACGGCCGTGCCCCGCGTACCACCTGCGTCGGACCTCCACGCAAGGTTCGCCGATCATTCACCAGGCGGGCCAAGTTACCTGCGAGAAACATGGGATGTGCGATGACGAATACATCCCCCCGCGGCCCGACCTCACCGAGTCCCAGTGGCTGGACCTGGACACGACCATCACCACCACGGGCCGCCCGGCACCCACCGCCGGCGGCCCGTCCGGACTGGTCGGCCGGCGCACCGTGCTGGGCGGCGCCGTGGCCGGGGCCGCCGCCCTGGCCGTGCTGCCGCAGGCAGCCGCCGCCTCACCGAGATCGGCGACCGCCGCCGATGTCCCGGTGGCCAAGTTCCCCTTCCCCACCCGGCCCGGCCGCGGCGGACAGTACGCCGTACTGCTGACCGGAGACGCGGGCACGGGCGATGACGCCCAGTACGCCGTGGCGACGGCCGCCAAGGCGATATGCCGCACCGAAGGCGTCTCGCTCGCCGTCGGCCTTGGCGACAACCTCTACGAGAACGGCCCGGAGTCCGCGCACGACGACGAGTTCGCGACCAAGTTCGAGCAGCCCAACGACGGCATCGACGTCCCGTGGCTGATGGTTCTCGGCAACCACGACTGCTCGGGCCTCATCCCCGGCAGCGGCGGCGACCCCTCGCGAGGCGACCGCGAGGTCGCCTACGCCACGACGTCGCGGCGCTGGCACATGCCGGCCCGCTACTACTCCACCGCGCTGCCGTCGGCCGCGGACCCGGACGTCCCGCTCGTCGAGTTCTTCGCCATCGACACCAACCCCATCGCCTCGACCGTGATCCAACTGGACCCGTACTTCCAGTGGAACGGCCCCTACATGCGCGAACAGCGCCGCTGGCTGGACTCCGCACTCTCCGCCTCGCGCGCCACGTGGAAGATCGTGATCGGCCACCACCCGTACCTGAACAACGGCAAGCACGGCAGCGCCGGTTCCTACGACGGCTTCGTCATCGGGAACTACACCAGCGGCATCCACCTCAAGGAGCTGTACGAGGAAGTGGTCTGCGGACGAGCCGACCTCATCCTCTCCGGCCACGACCACACCCAGCAGATCCTCGAGCCGACCTCACGCAGCCGCGGCACCCGCCAGATCGTGTGCGGCACCGCAGGCAAGTCAGGCGACGGCAAGGCCCACGGCACCCACCCGGCACGCTGGCAGGACTTCTCGCACAACGGCTTCATGGTCCTCAAGGCATCGGCGAAGAGCCTCACCATCGACGCCTACACCGTGGACGCGGCAACGTCGACATCGAGCTTGGCCCACAGCTTCACCACCATGTCCGCCCTGACGGCAGCCCGCTGAGTCCCCCGGACCCGCTATGCCCAGGCGCCGCACCCCGGAAAGGCTTCCGGGGTGCGGCAGGTGCGGGGTACAACAGGCGGAGAATGTACGGCCGGTGGCGAGGGTCACGATTCCCACCGTTCGCTCACGTGCCTCCCGAAGTAGGGATCTGGCTCACTTCCCCGTGGAGGGCTGACTGAATGTGACGTCAGTGGTGTGTGGTGGAGGCCGGACTCTGCTGCCGTGACCTGCTGGGAGACCCCGCGGCACGAGCTGGAGGCCTTCCTGACCGTGGCCGAGGAGCTGCAATTCGGCCGGAACGCCGGCCGACCGCTGTCGGCAGCACAGAATTTCGGCAGTCTGCCGGTGCGATGTCGGCCGCCACGTACAAACTTGCGCGCATGGCTGAGCTTCTCGCATCATCTGATGACGCCCACCCCATCACCGCTCTCGACGACGGATCCGGGCCGAACCTGCTGGTGGTCCACCCGGGTGGCGGAGACGCGACCACCTGGGACAGCGTCACCCGCCACCTGACCGACAGCTTTCGCGTCGTCAGGATCCACCGACGGATCTACTCCCCCGGACCAGACACCGACATTGCGCTACCCCACTCCATGGGCGTCGAAGCGGCCGACATCGTCGCCGTCGCGAAACTCCTCGACTCCCCGGTGCTTCTCGTGGGGCATTCCTCGGGCGCCGTCGCCGCGCTGCAAGCCTCGTTGCTCAACCCCTCGGCGTTCGCCGGACTATGCCTCTACGAACCTCCCATGCCCACCCGGGAGTTGATCGCCGGCGCGGCGGGAGCACATGCGCGTGCCGCACTCGACGCGGGCGACCCGGTCGAGGCGATGCGCATCCACATGCGCGACATCGTCCGCATGCCCGCGAACATGGTCGACGCGATGTTCGCCGACCAGCAAGGACAAGCGGCGTTCGCCGCCTACGCGGCGGCCCAGATCGCAGACGACGAGGCAATCGACGCGCTCGGCGTCGGTGTTGATCGCTTCGCGAACCTCGAAACGCCGACCACCCTGATCGAAGGAGACCTCAGCCCCGCCCACTTGCACGAGCGCCTCGCCGATCTGGCGGCAACCCTGCCGAACGCACGGATCGTCACCCTCCCCGGCCAGGGACACATCGCCCACCTCACCGCTCCTGACACACTGGCCAACGCCATCCGGGACATGGCGGAACAAGTTCTCCACACATGAAGCATCCGAGACGCCCCACCAGCTGAAGGCACTGAGCCGTTTCCAACCTCACGTCGAGGCGTGGTGAAGTACGACGACGGCTCTGACGATGTCGGTGATCCGGTTCGTGCTGCAGCGGAGCTTCCGCAGCAGTCGCCAACCTTTGAGGGTGGCCATGACCTGTTCACCGACGCAGCAGCTTTTGGCGTGAGGAGGGTTGTGGCGTCACTTCCACCGCTTGAGCTTGCGGCCTCGGAACGACACCCGAACGTCGCGGCGCCGACGCCCTGATACGCCTTGTCCGCCCAGCAGTTCAGACCCGTGTCGGCAAGGGCGTCGAAGATCCTGTGGGTGCGTGCGGCGGCGGGCCGAGGGCGGCCAGGGACGTCCTCGCGTGTGTAACGGTAGACGGTCGCGATGCCGATGCGGAACCCGGCAGCGAGCTGACGGCAGGTGTCGCCGTATCGCAGATGGGCCAGGGCGAGCAGGGCCTGCCGGCCCGTTGGGAGCCGCCGCCGGCGTGTGCCGATCTCGCGATGCCTGGTACCAAGTTGCGCGGTCAGAAGCCGAAGGGTGTGGCTGGACAGGTCGATCGACGACGGGTGGACAAGCACGCGAAGCTCCTGGCGGACACGGGAATTCCTGGTCGAGAACCCCTCTACCAGGAGCTCCGTCGTTCCGTGCAGACGCGGGCCGCCAACGCCCCAACCCCGCCCTCAGGTTGGAACAGGCTCAGTACTTTCCCGGCGTGCACAGGGTATTTTCCTTGCCCACGTCCATGCCCCAGTCGGAGGCAGAGACGCCTCCGACGAAGTGCGTGGCCATGCCAGTTGAGCCGTCCTGTGACCGGCCGGCCTGTCGGGTCGTCGCCCGGCGCGCGCCGGTGGGTACGCGGTCGAGCCAGGACCCGAGTTCGGCGATGTCGCAGGAGTCGGATCTGACGTCGCAGGGGGCAGCGGCCAAGTCCACGCTCCGGACACCGCAGGCGACCCGGCTGAGCAGGGTCTGGAAGGTTTGGCGCTCATCCTCATCGAGCGCCTCAAGAAGCTGGTCTTCGGCTTCCCGCACCTGCCGTTGCAGGTCCTGGAGGGTGTTGACGCCCCGGGCCGTGGCGACGATCTTGCGCTGGCGCCGATCGGCGGGGTCGAGCCGGCGCTCGACGAAGCCGGCCGTGACGAGGTCGTCGATCAGGTGGGTCATCAGCGTGCGGTCGATCGCCAGGTACGTGGCCAGGGCGAGCTGATTTTGCTGGTCACCTCGGGCGACGACGGCGAGCGTCTGGTAGGCGCGGGCACCCTTCGGGACGTCATCCAGGGCCGATGCGACGACGGTCCGGTACGCGCGCATCAGAACGAGGAGGGAGAGACAGAAGTCCCCTGCGACGTCGACACCGCCGACCGGCGTGGCCGGTGTCTCGGTGCTCATCACAGGAATGACACCGGCCTACTCATTGTTGGACAGATCATCTGCGCTGCATGCGATCTATCAGACAACGCACCTTCGCGACGAAGTGCCGCAGATGAGAAGGCAAACGTCATGCTCAAGATCGGCATCATCCTCGGCAGCACCCGCCCGAACCGCAACGGCGAACAGGTGGCGAAGTGGGTGCTCGACATCGCCTCGCGCCGCGACGACGCCACCTTTGAGCTCATCGACCTCCGCGACCACCCCTTGCCGCACTTCGACGAGCCTCTGTCGCCGATGTTCGGTCAGTACCAGCACGAGCACACCAAGCAATGGGCGGCCAAGATCGCGTCGTTCGACGGGTTCGTCATCGTGACACCGGAGTACAACCACGGGATCCCCGGCGTGCTCAAGAACGCCATCGACTTCCTCTACGCCGAGTGGAACAACAAGGCGGTCGGCTTCGTGTCCTACGGCGGGGTCGGCGGGGTGCGGGCCGTCGAGCACCTGCGTCTCGTCGTCGCCGAGCTCCAGATGGCTGACGTACGCCAGCAGGTCGCACTGTCGATGATCACCGAATTCGAGAATTTCAGCGTCTTCAAGCCGGGCGCCCACAACCTGCCCGCCCTGAACACGATGCTCGACCAGGTCATCGCCTGGAGCACCGCGCTCGCACCGCTGCGCACGGCCGCGGCCGTCGCCGCCTGAGCTGCCCGCCTGGCCCTGTTGACCCATCCAGCTTCAGATCCCGCCGACCGGCGGTTGGCGGGATCTCGAAGGCGCCATTCGATCCCCGCCGCCCCCACACCACACCTTTGACCAGCTCAACCAACTGGGCCGAGAAGCAGCCCTGGGGATATTCGTCGCTGAATCTCATCAGGGCCACGGCTTCTCGGTCAGGCCGCCACGCTCCGGTGTCCAGACGCAGCCTCTGTCCCCCTACGGTCGGCAGCTGATCGTCGATGGAGACCTGCCGCTCCCCGCGTCCCGATTTCGGTACGCCTGTCAGCCGGCGAGGAAGGCCCTGAGGAAGGTCCTGTCTTAGCCATGGCCACGGGCGAGGCGGATGGCGACGTCGACGAAAACCCTGTGCGCCCCGACCTGGATGATCAAAGGCGTCAACTACCCCGAGCGCGTCCACCACCACCGAGCCGGTCGGCACCGCAGTCGACGAAGCCCTGAACCGTCAATGCGCACGCCTCCAAGGATCAGCAGCAAACTCCACAAAAGCCGCTTAGCATGAAAGATAAGGCTTTATCTCCAGGCCCGCGCCGCAGCGGCAGGGAGGCCGTCATGGCGTTCGACACGACTGGTTTCGAGCAGGCCGACAGCCGCTACATTCCGATCCCCGAACACGGTCTGATCGGCGATCTTCGAACGACCGCCCTGGTCGGCACGAACGGCACCATCGACTGGTACTGCTGCCCGCGCTTCGATGCGCCCAGCGTCTTCGGATCCATCCTCGATGCCGACCGCGGCGGGTCGTTCGAGTTGGCCGCCGAGGTCCCGACCCGCACCAGGCAGTTCTACTTCCCCGACACGAACGTGCTGATCACCCGGTTCTTCGCCGCGGACGGGGTGGCGGAGATACAGGACTTCATGCCCGTGATCGACGAGTCGCGCGAGGCAGCCCGACACCGGCTGATCCGGCGGGTGATCTGCGTCCGCGGAACTCTCCCCTTCAAGGCGCGGATCGCCCCCCGCTTCGGCTACGGCGCCGAAGCGCACACCACGCACCTCGAAGGCCACACGGCGGTGTTCCGCTCCCCGTCACTGACGCTGGCGCTGACCGCCACCGCACCCCTGGAAAGCGACGGCCTGGACGTGTGGTCGCACTTCAAACTCCTTGAGGGCGAGTCCAACGTGTTCGCCCTCGACCAGATCGGCGACGACGTCCCCGCCCGGTCGTGCCCGCGCGCCGAGGCGCAGGAGCAGGCGGAGGCAACCGTCCGGTTCTGGCGCCGCTGGCTGGCCGGTTCGCGCTACCACGGGCGGTGGCGGGAGACGGTGAACCGCTCCGCGCTGGTGCTGAAGCTGCTCACCTACGCACCGACCGGGGCGATCGTCGCCGCACCGACCACCAGCCTGCCCGAGCAGATCGGCGGCGAGCGCAACTGGGACTACCGCTATGTCTGGGTCCGCGACGCCGCCTTCTGCGTCTACGCGATGCTGCGCCTGGGGTTCACCTCGGAGGCCGAGGCGTTCATGGGGTTCATCTCCGAGCGGGGCATCCTGCGGGGCACGGGGGAGGGCGGTCCGTTGCAGATCATGTACGGCATCGACGGGCGCAGCGAGCTGCCCGAGTACGAGCTGCCGCACCTGGAGGGCTACCTCGGCTCCGCACCGGTCCGGGTGGGCAACGCCGCCACCGGCCAGCTCCAGCTGGACATCTACGGTGCGCTGATCGACTCGATCTATCTCTACGACAAGTGGGGACAGCCGATCAGCAGCGACCACTGGGACGAGGTCGGTGCCGTGGTGGACTGGCTCTGCGACCACTGGGACCAGCCCGACGAGGGAATCTGGGAGACCCGCGCGGGCCGGCGGAACTTCGTGTACTCGCGACTGATGTGCTGGGTGGCACTGGAGCGCGCGATACGCATGGCGAACCGCCGGGGACTGCCGGCGGACCTGACCCGCTGGCGGAAGTCCCGGGACGCGATCTACCGGCAGATCATGCAGCGCGGCTGGTCGGCCGAGCGAGAGGCGTTCGTCCAGGGGCTGGACGGCCACGTGCTGGACGCCTCGCTGCTGATGATGCCGATGGCGAAGTTCATCGCGCCCACCGACCCCAAGTGGCTCTCCACCCTGGACGCCCTCACGGCAGACCTGGTCTCCGACTCCCTGGTCCACCGCTACGACTCGGCCGCCAGCCCCGACGGCCTGCACGGCCCCGAGGGCACCTTCTCGATCTGCTCCTTCTGGTACGTCGAGGCACTGACCCGCGCAGGCCGGCTGGAGGAGGCCAGGCTTGCCTTCGAGAAGATGCTCACCTACGCCAACCACCTCGGTCTGTTCGCCGAGGAGATCGGCCCGACCGGAGAGCAACTCGGCAACTTCCCCCAGGCCTTCACCCACCTCTCGCTGATCAGCGCCGCCTTCAACCTCGACCGCGCACTCGGCTGACGCGGCACCGCCGCCGAACGCAGCGCCCGACGCGGGAGTTGTTCCGCCGTTACGGCCGTCTGCGCGTCATCTCGGCCGCCGCTGTGCACCCACCCGAGCCTGATCGGCAGAACCTGCCCCGTCCCCTGCACCCATCGGCGCCGTCAGCCAATGAGGAACTGGCTGCCGCACTGGCCACCGCGGAACTCTCGGCCTCAAGACCCGAACCAATGTGTCGCTCTCCCCCAGTCCTCACGTGGCGACGGGTCACCGACGGCCGGCTCTTGGCCAGAGTGAGTGAGAAGGCGCTCGCAGAATCTGGTGTTGAGCACTCCAGCTGGCCAACTGTGCCACCTGGAAGGCCGACGCCGGAGCACCCAGCCGCAACAACACCGCCCCCCCAGCAGCACGCGGTGGCCACAGCGTGCTGCCAGCCATGGGACCACCAACTCGCCGGCCACCGTGGCCAGTATCAGCGCACCGTTGCCCAGGCCCGCCTTGTCGCTGTCCCCGCCCGGCTGCCGCCGTTGCCGCTCCTCGGAGTGTGGATGCCCGGGAGCGCGGAACGACGACCGCTCACGGACCTTTCGCGATCCTGATGGAAGGTGCCTGGCTCGCAATGCTGAGGGGGCGGGCCCACCGGCGGAATCTGTCTACCTGCGGGTCGCAGCTTCGCGCCTGCGAGGATCCCGCGTTGATGGCGTCGGCCTTCCGTGGAACCCGTCATGGGCGCGAGCGTCAGTGATCATCCGCGGCTGGGCTACAGGTCCTTGCAGATCCGGCGGGCCTCGTCCAGCTCCTTCTTCACCTTCGCGTCAAAGTCGAAGACTCGTGCGTGGCGGTCCTGGGAGCGGCGGATGGCCTGCGCAAGCGGCTTGTATTTGGCGTCCCCCGCGGCGGCGGAGGCGGAGAGGGCTCCCGCTGCGGCATAGCGGTTGACAGCGATGTCGCCGTCCGGTCCCTTCGCCACGTACTTCGACTCGTCGAATCCGTCGAGTGCCTGGCAGGCCGCGCGGACGTCGCCTGCCGGGGCGGATCCCGCGGCCGTGGCGCTGCTGCTGTCGTCGCCGAGTGACCAAGCCACTCCTACTCCCCCGCCGCCGAGCACGAGCCCCAGCAGCAGCGAGACACCCACAGTTGTCGTACGGCTTCGGGACGCCGAGGATGCTATGGGAGTGGTTGCCTGGGCAGGCACGGCGTGAGGCTGCTGTGATTCCATCCGGCCAAAGGTAGTGCGAAGGCCCGTCGGGATCGTCAGCGGGCCGGTGTGCTTGTTCCGCTGCAGGCTGACTCGGTCCTAGGCGGTGCTGGCGTGCACCGGCTGGTGATGGGTTCGATGAGTTCACAAGTTTCGATGCGTTCACACGTACTGCCGTATCAGGGTGACCTGGATGAGCGCCTCGCAGCGGCAGGCGAGCTTGGCGTCCATGTCGCGCCGCCCTGGTCTGCTTCAACAGCCAGATCCGGCACCCGACGCGGCGGCGGGCGCCTTGTAACGCTCCCGGCCGAAGCCCGATGGGCGTCCGCCGGTGGAACTGCGTGCAGCCGGTCCCCGGTCTGGTCGCCCTCTTCCAGATGGTGCGGATCCGGCGGCGCCGCGGGCGTAAAGGACATGTTCGGGGATGAATCCCAACAGACGGGAATCCGGGGCGAGTCGGGAATGAAGGCGCAGCGGCTGCGTGTTGACCAGCGCCCTCCCACTCTCGCACCCCTGGAAGAAGGCAGGCCCATGGTCTCCTCGCCGGCCACGATGCGCGCCGTCCGGCTCTCCGCCCCCGGCACCGTGGACAACCTGCGGCTGACAACGATCCCGCTTCCGCCCGAAAGGGATGGCTGGGTGCTGTACCGCCAACCACACCGGCCCACCACGATCTTCAATCAGCTGAACGTGCGCCGGTAGGCGTGAGGGCTGACTCCGGTGGTGCGCTTGAAGCGGTCGCGGAAGGCGGTGGGTGAGCCGAAGCCGACCTGGGTGCCGATGCGTTCGACGGAGTGGCGTGTGGTCTCGAGGAGGTGCTGGGCCTGACGGATGCGGGCGCGGTGGAGCCACTGGAGCGGCGTGGTGCCGGTCTGTTCCCGGAAGCGGCGGATCAGGGTCCGGGTGCTCGTTCCGGCATGGGCTGCGATGTCGGCGAGCGTGAGGTCGGCGCCCAGATTGTCCTGCAGCCAGTTGAGCAGGGGTTCGAGGACGGAGCCCTGGGGGGTGGGCGCGCGGTCGTGGACGATGAACTGTGCTTGTCCGCCCTCGCGTTCCAGAGGCATGACGGACAGCCGGGCGGCGTCGGCGGCGACGGCCGAGCCGTAGTCCTTGCGGATCATGTGCAGGCATAGGTCCAGGCCGGCGGCAGCGCCGGCGGAGGTGAGGATCTGGCCGTTGTCGACGTACAGGACATCCGGGTCGACCTCGATGTCCGGGTAGGTGGTAGCGAGGAGGTCGGCCGCGATCCAGTGGGTAGTGGCGTGAAGGCCGTCCAGGAGCCCGGTCGCGGCCAGCGGGAAGGTGCCCGAGCAGATGGAGGCGATACGCGTTCCGTCCTCGGCCGCCGCTCGCAACGCGTCGCGAACGGCGGGGGCGAGCGGCGCCGCGGGGGCGTCGGTGCCAGGCACGATGATCGTGTCCGCGCCCTTGAGCCCCTCCAGCCCCCAAGGCGCGCGCAGAGTGAAAGCACCCGCATCGATCTCCGGCGTCTCCGCGCACACACGGATCTGGTAGCCGGGACGGCCGTCCGGGAGACGGGTGCGGGTGAAGACCTCGATCGGGGTGGACAGGTCGAACGGGATCACCCGGTCCAGTGCCAGGACAGCGACAGTGTGCATGGCCAGAAGATACCGCTCCTCCAGGTGCACGGCCTTGGCCCGGGCACCCTGCTATTCATTCTTTCACCAGCTCAGCGGCCTCTTCACCGGTGTTGGCGTTATTCCGTTGAAAGGTGTCACTAATGCCACTGGGGCAGGAATCGGCAGCCGAATAGCGTCGGGAGCGAGCCCGGTGCCGACCGGGCCTGTCGCACTCCGAAGGAACCCTTCATGCACGCCCAGATCGTCCTGTTCGACGGCTTCGATCCACTCGATGCCGTCGGCCCCTATGAAGTGCTGTACGCCGGCGGCACCGCCTCCGGCGGTGCGGTGAGCGTGGAGCTGGTTTCCGCCGAAGGCCCGCGTGAGGTGGTCAGCGGCACCGGGGGCCTGGTGCTGCGTGCCACCGCCGCCCTCGACCCCACACGCGCGGGCCTGATTCTCGTCCCCGGCGCCTCGGGCCGCGTGGGGGAACCCGGCGAAGTCCCTGACCATGACGCGGGGGCCGGGGAGTGGCAGCAGGACGAATTCATCCCCGTGCTACTGGGCCGCACCCTGACCACCGAGCTGCCTGCGCTGCTGAAGGCGGCGATGGACAATCCGGAGGTGACGGTCGGCGCGGTGTGCGGCGGCTCGCTCGTCCTGGCCATGGCAGACCTGCTGGAGGGCCGCCATGCGACCACCCACGACTTGGGCCTGGACATGCTCGATGCCACCGGCGCCCACGCGGTGAGCGCCCGCGTCGTCGATGACGGCGACCTCGTCACCGGCGCCGGTGTCACCTCCGGCCTCGACCTGGGCCTGTACCTGCTGGAGCGCGAGGTGGGACCCCAGATCGCCCACGCCGTCGAGGAGTTGTTCGCTCATGAACGCCGCGGCACCGTCTGGCGTCATCACGGCCCGGCGCCCGCCGGCCTCTGACCACACACCGCACCTGCACTCGTATCACCTCTGCTCACATCGCACCGTGAGGAAGCAACAAGAGCATGTCCGTTGAAGGCACGTGGGACCTGTCCGTCTCCACCCCCATCGGCAAGATCAAGGCCGTCGTCGAACTACTGCGCCAGGACGGTGTCCTGTCCGGGGCCGCCCATGGGACGGGAGAGGAAGTCCCACTCAGCGATATCGCCCTCGACGGCGACCGGCTCACCTGGAAACAGACCGTCACCAAGCCCCTGCGCCTGAACCTTGCCTTCGCCGTGACGATCAGTGGCGACACGTTGACCGGCACCTCCAAGGCCGGACGCCTCCCGGCATCGAAGGTCACCGGCCGGCGCCGTGCCGTCCGAGCGGCGACGGAACACTGACCATGACGAAACTCCTCCTCTCCCTGCACGTCCTGGCCGCCGTGCTGGCCATCGGTCCAGTCACCGTCGCCGCGAGCATGTTCCCCAGAGCACTGCGCCGCATCGACGCCGACCCGGGTGACCACGAGGCGATCCTGACCCTGCGGATGCTGCACCGGATCTGCCGCGCCTACGCGGCCGTCGGCATCGCGGTTCCCGTCTTCGGGTTCGCCACGGCCGGCAGCCTCGGCGTCCTCGGCAGTGGGTGGCTGATCGCCTCGATCCTGCTGACCGCCGCGGCCGCCGCCACCCTGGCGCTGCTGATCCTTCCCGCCCAGGACAACGCTCTCGCTGTCGCGCAGACGCCCGGTCCCGGCTCCCGATCCGCCGGCCGCCTCGCCATGCTCACCGGCGTCTTCAACCTGCTGTGGGCAGCGGTCACCGTCCTGATGATCGTCCGTCCCGGCTCCACCACAGGAGCATGACCGTGCGCTATCGCCCCTTGCGCATCGCCGCACATGTCGAACTCATCTCACTGGTCATCATGTTGGCCAACCTCGCCACCGCGCACCTCAAACCCATCTCCTCCTTGATGGGCCCCACCCACGGCTGCGCCTACCTGTTCGTCGTGATCGCGACCTGGCGCCTCAACCCGGCCACAGCCACGGCCACCACCAAGGCCACTGCCGCCATTCCCGGCATCGGCGGTCTCCTCGCGCTGCGTCAGCTCTCACCCGGCACCATGGATCAACACAGCCGGGACGCCGTTCAGACCTGACGTGCTTGACCTCGGCTCCTATCTCGTACCTAGAGCTCCGTGCCGGCCGGCGACGGCACCGAGAGGCAACAAGGGAGACAAGAAGGGGGCTGTGGTCAGGTCACGAGGGCACGGCGGTGTGCGCTTCGCGGACGATGCGACCAGCAGTTTGGTCGGGGGCGGGGGCCGCGATGTCGAACCACCGGCCGAATCGCCGAAATGGAATGGCGCGCGACCCCTGCTCCCCTTCCCCGTCCGCTGTGCCCACCGAGGTCAGAGCCTCACCCCGCGCACCGCGCGCTCGTTCACCGCCCGACGGTCAGCCGGTACGTCCGGGAAGCGTCCGCGAGGCCCGCCGTGCTGCGTGCCGTGATCGTGAAGCGGTCTGTGCCCGGGGCGGTGGGCGTGCCCGTGATGCCTCCGGTGTCCTGGTTGAGGTGCAGGCCGTCGGGCAGGGCGCCCGCAGATATCTCGTAGCGGACCGTCGCAGGGGTGTTGGTGGTGACGCGAGCCCCGTAGAGACGGTTGTGCTTTGCGGTGGGCAGGGCGTCGGCGGACAGGGCGGGGGTGGGGGTGAGGACGCTTTCGGGCGTGCCGATCGGGGTGCCGTCCGCATCGGTCTGCTGGAGGGACCACTCCTTGCCGGGTGTGACGAGGTCGAGGTGCCAGTTCGTCGTCAGGTCCCGCAGCCGGGCCCGCTGTGCGTCGGTGAACGCGCCGAGGTTGCGGGCCGCTTCCCACTGCTTGATGGCGTCGAGGATGCGCAGGGCCTGGTCGCCGCCCGCGCCCAGGTCGGCGATGCTGCCCTGGAAGCCGACGCCTGCGTTCAGGCCCGCGGCGCGCGCCAGCTTGCCCTCGATGCTGACGAGCGTCTCGGACGACTTGAGGCTGATCCAGCCCAGCATCCCGGGAAGGAAGTTGGCGCGGTAGAAGTCGTTGTTGACGAGGACCTGGTTCCAGGAGGTGACGCCTACCTCGCCCCAGCTGGCCCGGGTCAGCGCGTCCCAGGTGTTGGACGACATCCGGCTGGTCTCGGTGATGAATCCGTCCTTGCGCTGGTTCTTCCTGTAGGTGCCGTTGATGAGGCGCGCCATACCGTAGGTGCCCCAGCCCGACTCTCCCGCCGACTCCACGCCGTCGTAGGAGTTGGCGCGGATGCCCGTGGTGTTCCAGGCGGTGGCGAGGCGGTCGGCGATCTCGTCGATGATGCCGATGCCGCCGATGGGGCTGTTGTAGCTGTTGAGCAGGACGCGCGCGGCGGTGGCGCCGTCGGCGTGGGCGACGGCGGTCGAGCCCCACTGGGCGCGCTTGATGCCCGTCAGCTCCCACGCGTCACCGGCCTGGGTGGCGGACGTGTACTGCACGAACTCGTCGCCGATGCGCAGCATTTGGCCGTACGGGCCGCTGCCGAGGAGCGCGCCGGCGTCGAGGGTGAGGGTGGTGTCCGTCGCGGTGAGCGGGCGGGTGAGCCGGGCGCGGCCGCCGAGCGCGAGGCGTGGGTCGGCGGGGGCGTTGACGTAGGCGTCGTTGGTGGAGATGAAGTCGGAGATGGTGTGCACGCCCAGGTGGACGCCGTCGGCCTCGGCGGCGCGCACGGCGGCCGCGGCGCCGCTGTCGTCGCCGCCGAGCGAGGAGTCGAACTGGTAGTGGCCGGTGGTCTGCCAGGGGCCGACGGCGTTGGGCAGGGAGTAGACGCAGCCGACGCCCGCGGCCTGCGCGAGACGGGCCGCGTCCGGGACGTTCGCGCTCTTGAGGTCGTGGAACACGAGGAAGGACTCGCTGCTGGCCTGGGCCGTCTTCTGCCACTGGCCGTTCTGCGTGGGGTACGGCAGTCCTTCGCCGGCGGCGACGGCCGACAGCACGGTCGGGGTGAGGTCGGGTGCGGCGCCGAACAGGGCGATGCGCGAGCCGGTCACGCGCCCCTGGCCGCCGGGCAGCGGGCCGACGGGGATGCGGTATCCGGCGCGGGTCCCGCGCGGGCGCTCCTTGGTGTAATCGAAGGTGAACGCGCGCAGCACGGAGCCCCATGGGGTGCGCCCGGCCACGCTCCACTCCTCGTGCGGGGCGACCTGGAGGTCGGAGGGGTTGTCGGCGACCTCGCTCTCCCAGCCGAGGTCCTGGTACTCCTGCGGCCAGGCGCCCTCGGTGCGGTCGGTGAGCGGACGCAGCCCGAGCGCGAACGTGTCGTCGCGTACGACGCCGACGCACTCGCCGACCGTCTGCGTCACGTTCGTCGCGAACGGGCCCCACAGCAGCGTCTGTACGTCCGCACCGCGGGGGCCCTGGACCCGTACGGCTTCGAGCGTGGTGTAGGTGCTCTTCGCCCGCACCTCCACGTCGACGGTCACTCCCGCGGTGTCGTGGGTGAACCGAAGCAGTGAGTGGCTGACGCGGGCGACGCGGGTCGGCCGAACCTGCTTCCCGTCGACGACGAGGCTGACGAGCGAGGCCGATCTCCCGTCGGCGGCGTACTCGTGGCCGGTGCGGGTGTCGAGCAGGGACACGACGGTGCCTGCCGCGTCGAGGCCGACAGCGAGGTGTCCTGCGGTGAGGGTGAGCGTGCCCTTGGTGTGCTGCGGCACGGCCTCAGCGGACTGTCCGGCGGCGCCGGCGGGTGCGGTCGTGGTGACGCCGATACCCAGCGCCAGTGCGCCGACGCCGAGGATCGATCTGCGGGACGGGTACGTGCTCATGGCTCTCTCCTTCTTCCACGGTGGTCACAGGTCGGGGTGGCACGGGCTACAGGTGCACGACCTGTCCCGTGCGCCGCGCGTGTTCCGCGGCGAAGACGATGCGGTGGGTGTCGCGGCTCTCCTGGGCCCCGGTCAGGAGCAGTTCGGGGCGCCCTTCGTGCAGGGCCCGCAGGAACGCGGACATCAGCCCTTCGTCGCCGCCGCCGTGGCCCTCGGCGGCCGATGAGGCGCCGTTGTCCGTGTCGACTACGGTGCGTTCGTCGGTGGCGAAGTCGTAGATCTCGATGGTCCGGCCGTCACCGGTGAGCTGGCCGCGCGTACCGAAGATCTTGGTGTGGCGGTTCTCCTGCGGGGTGAACGCGGTCAGCGTGAACGCGGCGGTGATCCCGCCCTCGTACTCCAGGTTCACCACCTGGTGGTCGACGACGTCGTTGTCGCTGCGGTACACGCAGCGTCCGTACGGTCCGGTGCGCAGGGCCTGGTCGACCGCTTCCTCGGTCAGTTCCTCGGCGGCGATCCGGGTGAAGTACTGCTTGACGCCGCCCTCGCGCAGCCCCACCTGGTACAGCCTCTGTGCCGCATAGGGGCAACTGCGCTGTGCCAGTGGGCAGTCGAGGCAGCGCTCGGTCGAGCCGGCGGGCGCGTTCTCCGGCCGGAAGTGGCGCAGCGAACCGAATGAGGAGACGGCGCGCACAGGCCGTCCGACGATGTGGCTGAGCCAGTCGATGTCGTGGCAGGACTTGGACAGCAGCGCGAACGTCGACTCATCCGTGCGGCGCCAGTTGCCGCGGACGAAGGAGTGGGCGTAGTGCCAGTAGCCGATGGGTTCCAGGTGCTGGACGGAGACGATGTCGCCGATGCGTCCCGCGTCCAGGAACTCCTTGAGGCGGCGCGTGTACGGCGCGTACCGCATCACGTGGCAGACGGTCAGCGAGACCCCGCCCTGTTGCGCTGCGGCGGCGATCGCGTCGACGTCCTCGGCGCTGAGCGCCATCGGCTTCTCGAGCAGCAGGTCGTAGCCGAGCGCCGCGAACGCCTGGGCGGCTTCAAGGTGTTGGGCGTCCTGTACGGCGACGACTACGGCGTCGGCGAGCCGTGGCCGGGCGGCCAGTTCGCGCCAGTCGGCGAACCGGGCGTCGTCCGGGACGCCGTGACGCAGGGCCAGTGCGGTACGGCGCGCGGTTCGCGGTTCCGCGATCGCCGTGATGCGCACGGGTGTCTCCGCGCGCTCGGCGAGCTCCAGATATCCGGCGCCGCGTGCCCCGGCCCCGGCGACGGCGAGGGTCAGCGGGCGGTCGAGGGTGCGGCCGTGATGGGCGTGCAGATTGACGAACGGGGTGGTGTGGGTGCGCAGTTGGGTCACGTAGGTCATCCCTTGACGGCTCCTCCGGTGAGGCCCTTGACGAAGTGCCTCTGGAGAGCGAGGTAGAAGATCAGGACGGGCAGCGCGGCAAGGAACATCAGGCCGAAGACCTGGCCGTAGTCGGCCTGGTGCTCGCCGATGGCGCGGTAGACGCCGACGGTGACGGTGGTGCCGCCGGCCGGGCCGAGGATGATCAGCGGGTTGAGGAAGTCGTTCCAGATCCACACGCCGAGGAAGATCAGCACGCTGGCGGTGGCCGGCCGCAGCAGCGGGAAGACGACCTGCCAGAACGTGCGCCACCGGCCGGCGCCGTCGAGCTGCGCGGACTCCTCCAGTTCGAGCGGTACGGTGCGGATGAAGCCGGAGAAGACGAAGACGCCGAAGGGCACGTAGTAGCCGACGTTGAACGCGACGATCCCCTGAAGGGTCGTCATCATCCCGGTCAGGCGGAGTACTTCGGTGACCGGGACGAGGATCACCTGCGGCGGGATCATCAGGCCCGCGAGCAGCACGAGCAGGGTCAGGCGCGCGAGGCGGCTGCGTGAGCGGCAGAGGTAGTGGCCGAGCAGCGCGGACACGACGGTGAGGACGACGATCGAGAAGAGAGTGATCGTCACGGAGTTGATCAGGCCGTTCCAGAACAGCCGGTCGGGCCGGTCCAGGGCGGCACGGAGGTTGTCGAGGGTGGGAGGCCATGGCAGGGACGCCGGATGCCCGGCGATGTCCTTGCCCGGTTTGAAGACATTGGTGAGGACCAGATAGAGGGGCAGGAAGAACGCGGCGGTGACGACGAGGGCGGCCACGGGTCGGACCCACGGTGCCTTTGTTGTACGGGAGTTGACTGCGGGCATCACAAGTCGACCTCTCGGCGCTGCAGGAATCGCAGGGCGACACTGGAGACGGCGGCGACGATCACCAGCATCAGCAGGGCCATGGCGGACGCCTCGCCCGTGCGGTTGGCGGTGAACCCGGTCCGGACCACGCTGAAGGCGAGCGTGGCGGTGGTGCCGGTGCCCGGCCCGCCGGCGGTGAGGACCTGGATGTGGTCGTACGCCTTGAAGCCGGTGATCAGCAGCATGACGGTGTTGATGGTCAGCGCGGGCGCCAGCATCGGCCACGTGACCTTGCGGAACCGCAGCCACGGCCCCGCGCCGTCGAGCTGCGCCGCCTCGCGCAGTTCGGCGGGCACGCCCTGCAGTCCGGCCAGATAGACGACGGCGCAGAAGCCGAGCATCTGCCAGCTGATGATGAACCCGACGGAGTACAGGGCGAGATCGGGGTCGGACAGCCAGCCCGGCGGCGAGGAGACCCCCGCCGAGCGCAGCAGGGTGTTGACGAGCCCGTCGTCGGTGAGCATCGCCTGCCACACAACGGAGACGACCACCGACGACAGGACGACCGGGACGAAGAACACACCGCGCAGCGCGTGGTAGAGGCGGCCGCGCCGGTCGAGCAGGACGGCGACCGCGAGGCCCGCGACATTGGGCACGATCACGATGACCAGCGAGAGGATCGTCGTGACCTTGAGAGCCGTCAGAAAGGTCTCGTCGGTGAGGAGTTCGGTGTAGTTGTCGAGGCCGACGAAGCGGGTGTGCGGGGCGAACTGGTTGGCGTTGGTGAAGCTGTAGCCCACGCTGAGCGCGATCGGGGCGACCACGAAGCAGGCGTAGAAGAGCAGCCCCGGAGCGCCGAAGCCGAGGAAGTGCCGCACCGCGGGCCACGGACTGCGGCGCGCGGGCGAGGCGGCGCGGTCCGCGCGGCGGGACCCCACCGCGGTGGCACGGTCGTCGGTGAGCGTGCTCATTCGGTGTCGGCCTTCGCCCACGCCTCGTCCAGGGCCTTGGTGACCTGGTCGGCATTCTTGCGGCCCGCGATGATGTCCTGCGCGAAGGCGTACGACTGGTCGACGGTGCCGGGCAGCATCGCGTCGTCGCCCGTCTCCACGAGGAAGGCGTTGACGACGCCGTCCGCCGCGACCGCGCTGTCGTAGACCTCGGCCGTGGCCCGGTAGACGGGGCCCATGCCCCGCGGCGGCGTATAGCCCTTCTCAGCGATGATGGCGCCGTCGGACTTCACCACCGCGTCGAGGTTCTGGCGGTCCTCGTTGAAGGCGAGCGCGAACTTCTTGGCCAGGTCGACGTGCGCGGACTTCGCACTGACCGACATGCCGCCGCCGGTGTAGGAGGGGAGCACGGTCGAACCGTCCTCGGTCGGGAACGGGAAGACACCGATGTCGTCCTTGACCGGGCTCTTGTCGGCGGCGGTGGCGAACCAGCCGCCCATCGGGTACATCGCACCCTTGCCGGCCAGGAACGCCTTCTCGGTCGCCGCGTAGTCGCGGGAGAGGCCGGACTTGTCGACGTACTCCTTGTCGACCAGACCGACGAACTTCCCAGTGGCGTTCTTGAACAGCGGATCGGTGAACTTGACCTTGCCCGCCCGGCGTTGGGCCAGCCAGTCCGGTCTCTTCCCGTACACGTCGGTGCCGACGAGCGCGGTCCACAGGTACGAGGCCGCGAAGGAGTCCTTGCCGCCCCCGCCCACGACGAACGGATCGACGCCCGCCTTCTTCAGCGTGGCGGAGTCCTCCAGCAGCTCCCGGTACGTCTTCGGAGGCGCATCGATACCGGCTGTGCGGAATATGGACTTGCGGTAGTAGACGAGCGGCGTCGGCTGGGTGTTGTACGGGAGCTGGTAGATCTTGCCGCCGATGGGGTTGGAGCGCGGGAAGGTGAACGACTTCAACTCCGCGTCGGTGAACGGCGCGAGCTGCCCCGACTCGGCGAACCCCGACGGCGACACCGCGATCATCACGTCCGGGAACTGACCCGAGCCAAGCAGCTGCTTGGCGTACCCGGTGCGGTCGGCGCTGGGCGCGACGAGCTTCTTGATCCGCACCCCCGGCACCTTCTTCTCCGCGCGGGCGATGGCCGCGTCCCAGTACTTCGCGTCCAGGTTCGGCGTCTCGAAGGTCAGAAAGGTCAAGGTGGCCTTGCCGTCCCCGTCGTCGGCGGACGTCGTGCCGGCCGGGCTGCACGCACCGGCGACAAGGCCAAGAAGCAGCAGGGGCATGGTGGTTCGGGCGATACGGTGCACGGATCACGCTCGTTTCAGGCGGAGGTCGATGGCCGCGGCGGACGGGAACGCGCTGCCGCCCGTGCGGTTTTATTTCTGCTACCTTCTGAAATAAAGCGGCTCGATAGTCCACCCGGGCCGCCACCACGTCAAGGGGGTCGATTCACATCGCTGCCACATCGGGGGCCGATTCCTCACTGCTGCGCCGGTTCAACCAGGCCGCAGTGCTGCGTGCCCTGCACGCCGCCGCGGACACCGGGCTGACCCTCACCGAGCTGGTCAAGGCCACCGAAGTCGCCCGCGCCACCGTCGAGAACGCGCTTGCCGGTCTCGTCGAGCAGGGCCTGGCCGCGGAAGTCAACCCCGACCCCGACGCGCCCCGACGCCTGGGCCGCCCCGCCAAGCGCTACCGCTTCCGCGCCGAGTCCGGCTGCGTCCTCGGCCTCGACATAGGCGTCCACAAGGCGCTCGCGATCGTCTGCGACCTGGCCGGCACCGTGCTCGGGGTGCGCCGCACCGCCATGGGGCCCGAGCTGACCCCGGACCAACGCATCGCCACGGCACGGGCGTTGGGCCACCGGGCGCTGCGCGGCGCCGGGCAGCAGACCGACGCCGTACGGGCCGTGGGCGTCGGCACCACCGGGATCGTCGACACCGACCACACCGTCACGATCAGTGCCGTGCTGCCCGAGTGGCAGGGCACGAATCTCGCGTCCGCGTTCGAGACGACCTTCGGCGCGCCCGTCGTCGCCGGAAACGACTCCAAGCTGGCCGCGCTCGGCGAGCGCTGGCGCGGCGGCGCCACCGACGCCCGCGACGTCGTCTACATCCATGTGGGGCGCCGCATCTCGGCCGGCATCCTGCTCGACGGCACCGTCCTGCACGGCCGGCACGGCGCGGCCGGAGAGATCGGCGTCCTGCCCGGCTCCGGCTGGCACAACGCACACCGGCGGCTCCTGGACCGATGGGGCACGCCCGAGCGGCTCTTCGACGCGGCCCGCTGCGACGACCCCGCAGCGATCAAGGCCCTCGACGACTTCGCCGCCGACCTCGTCCAGGGCGTCGCCGCCGTGGTCCTCACCGTCGACCCGGAGGCGGTCGTCATCGGCGGCGGCCTCTCCCGTGCCGGCGAACTCCTCCTCGCTCCCCTGCGCGGCCGCCTCGCCGAGCTCTGCCTCTTCCCCGTGACCGTGGTCGCCTCCCAACTCAGCGACCAGGCAGTGGCCCACGGAGCGCTCCGGCTCGCCCTCGACGGAGTGGAGAACCGTCTGTTCAGCATCGAGCAGTCAACTTGACCCGGCCCTGAAGGGCCGGGCTTGGAGGTAGCGCCCAACTGGCTGCTGGGTGGGCTCCTCCGTCCAGACACCCTTATGGGGTGGCAGGGACGCGTGACTCACGCCCCGCAGTCCACACAGCCTCGCCCTTGCGGGCGATGTTGTAGGAAGCGTTCCGGTCTGCGTGGGCAACGACCCCGCAGTTGAGGCAGGTGAACAGGGCCTGGCTTGCCCGGTTCTTCTTGTCGATGTGGCCGCACTCGCAACACTGCTGCGACGTGTAGGCGGGATCGACGAAGACCACGGGGACGCCGGCCCTGCGGGCCTTGTAGACGATGAAGTCTGCGAGCTGGGCAAAGGCCCAGGAGTGGAGCGCGACCCGTTGGGGCTTGCGGAGCCGTACCCTCTGCCGGATTCCCCTGAGTTCTTCCAGGGAGATCCCGGCCGAGGTGCGTTCAGCCTCGGTCACGATCGTCTTGGCGATGATGTGGTTCTGGTTCTTCGCGTGGCGCTGTTCGCGCCGGTTGCGCTTCTTCAACAGCCGCTTGGCGGACTTGGTGGACTTGGCCTGGAGTTTCCTGCGCAGGTCGAGTTGCCGCTTGCGGTGGCGGTTCAGGCCGCGCCCGGCGGTCTTGTGGCCGGTGGATGTGGTGGCGATGTTGGCGATTCCCAGGTCCACGCCGATGAAGTGGTCGGGCTCGTACTGCTCAGCCTCGGGAACGTCACAGGTCGCGAGCAGGTAGAACACGCCGTCGCGTTCGATCAGGTCCGACTCGCCCTGCCGGTGGTCCCGGAGCGTCTTGAGTGCGTCAGGCGAGCAGGCAAAGCGGACGTTCTTGATGCGCCCAGCGGTTGTCCAGATGGACACGGTCTGCGCGTCGTACTGCCAGCTCAAACACCGGTCGTCATACGATTGCGCGGCCTCGGGCCGAAACGTGATCGGCTTGGACTCCGCCTTGCCGCGACGCTGAGAGCCTTCCTTGCCGAGATTCCCGGCACGGATGTTGGCCCTGAGCGTCGTGTAGGCGTCGCGGGTCTTCTTGATGATGTGCTGGGCGGCCTGCGCCCCCAGTCCCCGCGACCGCAGTTCACCGTAGGTGTGCTTGCGCAGCTCGTACTCACGCGGGACACCGTGCTAGAACGCCACCGCCGACACCCAGTTCGCGGCCTCGTTGACCGTGTGCAGCGTCACCGACAGCGCGGCGGCCTGCTCGGCCTCCGGCATCAACTTCACTTGCACGACGATCTTCACGCGGGCGATCGTATCGACCTATGTCACCACACTGGGAGCCAAACCCCAATATTCGTAAGGGTCCCACGGTCGCTACACCCTCCACGCCCACTTGGTCTTCACACCCAAGTACCGGCGCGGACCGTTCACCGACGAGATCCTTCGACGCTGCGAGGAAGTCATGCGCGCCGTCTGCGCGGACTTCGAAACAGAGTTGGTCGAGTTCAACGGCGAGACCGATCACGTGCACCTGCTGGTGCACTACCCGCCGAAGGTCTCCCTGTCCCGGCTGGTCGGCTCCCTCAAGGGCGTCTCCGGCCGCAGGCTCCGTCAGGAGTTTCCCGGGCATATCCGCACGTACCTGTGGGGTGGCCACTTCTGGTCGCCCTCGTACTTTGCCGCCTCGTGCGGGGACGCCACGCCCCGCTGTCGATCATCAAGGAGTACATCGAGAACCGGAAACGTCCCGGCTGAGGCCAACCGTGCGGACCCGTGGGAACCTGCAGGTCACAGCAGTCCAGAGAAGCGCTTCCTCCCGGGCGTGAACGCCGGGGTTCCGCGCTAGATCCTGCTGAAGCCACCTTCGGCAGCACGCACGGGGACGGTCCCTCAGGCCCGCCCGCGCGCCGCGTGATCGCGGCTGCGCTCGGAGAACAGCAGGTCGGCCGGGGCCGGTGGAAGAGCACTGCAGTTGGCCCGCCTGGCCAAGTGGCGCTCGGTTGCCTCAAGAAGGGACAAGGCCACAGGCGAGAACAGCATTGCGGGACGGCGGCTGCACGAGATGCAGGACTTCTACGACTTCATGCACTGGCTCGGAGCAGTGCTTCTACGCGTCTGCGCCTAGCACCCAAAAGCCCCAACCAGATTTCCCCGGTTGGGGATTTTCGGTGCTAGGCGCAGACAGGTGAGGCATTGGTCTAGGCCAGCCGCTCCTGTCCCAGTATCCTCGCCCGTAGCCAGTGGCACACAATCCCCCCACCCACGTTGCGTGCTGGCGCGGGCGACGCCCGCTCAACTCCGCCCAAAGCAGCCGGGTGAACTCCCCCCACTCGCCGCCTCTAGGAGTCACGGTGAAATTTCGCACCAGAAGCTCGGCGATCATCGGCACCATCTGCCTTGCCACTTCCCTCGCTTTCGCCACGGCGTACGCCGACGAGCCGGCCGCCCCGCCCCGGGCAGCGGCAGGTGTCGCGCTCACGGAAGTGGCCACGGCCCAGAATCCGACCGCAGGTGTCGCCGGGCCCGGCGGCACTGTCTGGATAGCCGAACGCGCGGGCACCGTACGGGTCTTGGACGACCGAGGGCTCGGTGAGCCCGTTCTCGACATATCCAGTGAGACGACCACCGACGGCGAACGCGGCCTGCTGGGCGTGGCGTTCGACAACGAGTTCGAGCACTTCTACATCTCGTACACGGATCTCAAGGGCACTAGCACCATCGACGAGTTCGCCGTGCAGTACGGCGCGATCCAGGCGGACTCCCGGCGTACGGTCCTCACCCAGACGCAGCCGTACGAGAACCACAACGGTGGCGACATCAAGTTCGGCCCCGACGGCTACCTCTACATCGCGTTCGGCGACGGCGGCTCGGGCGGTGACCCGCAAGGCAACGGGCAGAGGCTCGACACGCTGCTCGGCAAGCTCCTGCGGATCGACCCGAGCGGCGGCGAACCGTACGCGATCCCGGCGGACAACCCGTTCGTGGACGACCCGGCCGCGAAGGACGAGATCTGGTCGTACGGGCTGCGCAACCCGTGGCGGTTCTCCTTCGACTCGGGGACCGGCGACCTGCTGATCGGTGACGTCGGCCAGAGCGACTGGGAAGAGATCGACTGGGCCCCGGCGGACAGCGAGGGCGGCGAAAACTACGGCTGGGCCTCGATGGAGGGTACTCATCCCTTCCGGGGTGGCACGGAGCCCGCGAACCACGTGCCGCCGGTCCATGAGTACGACCGCAACGGGCTGGGCTGCTCGGTGACCGGTGGATACGTCTACCGCGGCGACGCGATCCCGGACCTTCAGGGGCAGTACCTGTACAGCGACTACTGCGACGGCACCGTGCGCGGTCTGACGATCGAGAACGGCGAGGTGACCGGCCAGAGCGACCTCGGAGTCAACGGCGGTGAGGTCGTCTCGTTCGTGGAGGACGGCGACGGGGAGCTGTACGTGCTCGCCCTTGGCGGCAGCATCTCCCGCATCGACCCGGCGTAACAGCTTCAGTCGGCTCGTAGGAGCGTAAGCCGCTCGCGACATCCCGTCCGATCGTCTCGATCGGGCGGGATGTCGTCGTTCCCGGGCTCACCGCGCCCCCGTCGCCGCCGACCTGCCGGACCACACACGCCAGGAGACGGCCACCACCAGTGACCACACGGCCTCAAAGACTTCGTCTGTGGCTTCTGCTACGGGATCCTGCTGCCGCTGTGGAACGTGGACGAAACTGGGCGCCAGGCACCCTCGCCCCGGCCCCGGCTGAGACACCGTGACCGCGGGTTGTCGCTGAGGTGCTGGAGCACCGTGATGTCGGCAATCTTGCTTCCCACGACGGTGGTCTTCACTGGGGAGGGGCCGAAGCAGGTCCGCTCTGCCACCCATGCCTCTCCAGCGACCGGGATCGCCTCCGTCCCATGTCTTGTGCCGACGGCGCGCAGCGATCAAGATACTGACCGCATGTGACCGCCGGTAACCGTCGCCCATCAGGGCTAGGACGTGAAGAAGGTCCTGCTGTGACCGTAGTTCGCCACACGCCGAACGCTCTCGGCGCCCTGTCCACAAACGTCCGCCTCACCGTCTTCGGCGCAGTGGTGGCGGCAGCCGCCGCCCTGCTCCCCGTCGCTTCCGCCTCGGCTGCAGAACCAGGCGTCGGCGGTTACACCGACCCCTCGTACGCCTCCGCGTGCACCTTCCACCGCTACGGCGAGGGCGAGACGCCGCCGCTCTCCCTGTTCGCCGCCGACCCGCTGTGCGTCGAGTACGCCAAGCGGGACATCACCGTGGCCAACGGCGGCGCGGCGCGCTTCCTGCTGGCCGAGCCGGCGCGCTTCGCGATCGCCGTACCGGCCTGCCGTTACTGGCAGTTGGACCATTGGAGCGTGCAGGCCGCCGCCGGCGGAACCGAACTGGTCGGCTGGGACGGCAGTTACTGGTTCGACAAGGCGGAAGGCAGCGCCGCAGCGAGGGTACGCAACATCACCGTCGCCGGGCAGCCCGCGCGGGCCGAGGACGCCGCGAAAGTGATACGGCCGTACGACGCCCGGCTCGCCGACGCGCTCGTGCGCGACGCCGCGGGTGTGACGGTGCGGCTGCCAGTGAGCGGGCTGTGTTGAGCGAACCGCCCGCACGTCCCGATCGGCGCCGGCTGCTCGTCGGGCTGACCGCTGCCGTCGCCGCCCTGCGGGCAGGGGAGCTGACCGCCGAGGCCGCGCCGTCGGCGCGGCCTGTGTCCGAGTCGGTCCCGGTGGCTCGGGCCGGGCTGCAGCCGGCTTCCCTCGCGCTGCCCGACCCGACGACCGCCACGCTGGAGGCGTTTGCGGACACCATGGTCCCGGGCGAGAAGCGGTACGGCGGTGACGTGGCGATCGCCGGGGCGGCCCCCGGTCCCGGCGCCGTACAGGCGGGGGCCATCGAGCTGCTCAACCTTCCCGATCTCGGCATCGGCGTACTGCTGCCCGAGCTGGCACTGCTCGTCAACACCCGCGCCCTCGCCTATGCGGCCACCCACGGCCGGTTCCTGCTGCCCACTCAACCTCCCTTCGTCGCCCTGCGGTTCACCGACCGCACCGCGCTCGCCGGAGAGCTGCTCACACCCGGCGCCCCGGACCGGCAGCTGTACGTGCTGCTCGCACTCTTCGCCGCGGCGGCCTTCGACACCGCAGCCCACCTGCACACCGCCGCAGCCATCCGGCAACGCCACCCGGGCCTGGCCTGGATCGGCTTCCCGGCGCCCGACGCCGACGGACTGTGGCGCTTCCCCGACTACTCGTACGGCAGAAGGCTCGCCTCCGAGCACCCGCTCACCACCCCCGGAGGGCACCCCGCATGAGCGTCACCGAACGCACCGACGTGCTGGTCATCGGCAGCGGCTTCGGGGGCGCCATCCCCGCCTACCATCTGGCCGCGGGTGGCGCCAAGGTGGTGATCCTCGAACGCGGACCGCACCTCACCGCCCCCGACTTCACCCATGACCTGCGCCTGGGCAGCTATACCCGGATCGTCGACCTCGTGCAGGGCGACGGCATCACCGTCGTCGCCGGGAACTGCGTCGGCGGGTCCAGCGTGGTCTACTTCGCCGCTTCGCTGCGGGCTCCGGGCTTCGTCTTCGACCGCCGCGGCAGTCTGGGCCACCGCCTGTGGCCTTCGACCCTGACGCGCGCGGCACTCGACCCGTGGTACGACCGGGTCGAGGAGGCTCTGCCCGTCGCCGAGCAGAGCTGGGACCAAGTCCCCTACCCTGGAGGCTTGTTCGCTGCAGCGTGTGCCCGTGCGGGCCGCACCTGCAACCCTGTGCCCGTCGCCGTCGACCTGGCCCGCTGCACCAACTGCAACTGGATGCTGAACGGCTGCCACTTCGACGCCAAGCGCTCCATGCTGCTGAACTACCTCCCCGCAGCGACCGCGCACGGCGCCGAGATCCGCCCACTCCACGAGGCACAGACGATCGCGCCCGCCACCACACCCGGTTACCGCTACCGCGTCTCGTACACGCAGCTCGACGCCGGCGACTACCGGCTGCCGGCCGGCGTGGGGGCGATCGAGGCCAAGACCGTGGTGCTGGCCGCGGGCGCTCTGGCCACCCCCGTGCTGCTGCAGCGCTCGGCTCCCCTGCTCGGCGGTATCCCGCAGGCCGTCGGGCGCTACTTCTCGGGCAACGGCGACCGCGTGTCCATCGCCGACGTCGACGAAGGCAAGGTGCGCGACCTGCTCGGTCTCGAGCGCGCCCAGGGCATCCCGTACCAGGGCTTCCCCATCGGGAAGCCCATCGGCTCCATGTCGTACGACCGGCTCGACCCGGCAACGGCGGAGTTCACCCGTTTCTCCCTTCAGCAGATCTACTTCCCCGGCATCACCGACCTGCTGGCCCAGGCCACCGACACCCCGGCGACGAGCTGGTTCGGCGTCCGGAAGAAGGAGATGCGGGCACGCTGGCCCTCGTGGCTCTCCGTGCTCGCCATGACCGAGGACGACAACGAGGGCGTCTTCGGCCCGCCGCCGCCCACCGGAAGCTCGACGCGCGTGGCCACATCGCTCTGCCTGTCCACCCTCTCGTACCGGCCGACAGCGAACACCCTGCGTGGCTGGGCCGCCGCGGATGCCGAGGCCCGCGCGGTGCTGGAGCGCGACGGTCTAGCGCGGGTGCGGCCCTGGAGCGAGAACGCCGCCGGGTCCGTGAGCGCGCACCCCCTCGCCTCCTGCCGGATGGGTGACGATCCGGCCACCTCGGCGCTCGACGAACGCGGCGAACTGCGAGGCCATCCCGGCCTGTTCGTCACCGACGGCTCGGCAGTACCGACCTCGCTCTGTGTCAACCCCTCACTGACGATCGCGGCACTGGCCGAACGGGCCTGTCCCGGCATCGTGGAGAGCACCGCCGAGGCGGGCGTCCGCGCACGATACGGGGCCCCCGCGCCCCGGTGAAAGGAATCCCTCGTGAGCTCGCTCTACCCGCCGCGGATGACCGGTCGTCCAGGGCGGCTCGAAGTCTGGTACGCGACGCTGACCGATCCCCGGACCGGGACCGGCGTGTGGATCCACCACGAAGTGGTGACGCCCAAGCACGGCGGCCCGGCCCGGGCGCATGGCTGGATATCCGTTTTCCCGCCGGACGGGCCGCCGGTCACCGAGCAGTTCGGGGTCCCGGACTCCCCGCCGCCCCAGGGCGAGGCGTACTTCGAGGTGCCGGGGGTACGGGCAACGCCCCGGCTGCTGGAGGGCACCGCGGGCGCGATCACCTGGCGCCTGTCGGTCACCGGGGGCGGCGATCCCCTCTACACCTTTCCGCGCTGGTCCTGGGAGCGTGAACTGCTGCCCGCCGCCCAGATCCTGCCTGCCCCCGATGCCATCTTCGAGGGGGAACTCGTCGTCGGGGAGCGGCGGTTCACCCTCTCCGGCGCCGTGGGAGGCATCGCCCGGATCGCCGGTCACGGCAATGCCCAGCGATGGGCGTGGCTCCATGCGGGCCTGGGCGGCGGGGACGTACTGGAAGTGGTGGCCGCTGTCGCCCGCCGTCCTACGATGCGGTGGCTGCCACCTCTGCCCATGCTTCAACTGCGGATCGGTGGCACCGACTGGCCGCGCGACCCGTTGCTGACCGCGCCACTGCTGCGCGCACGGATCGGGCTGCCCGACTGGTCGGTCGCAGGCGGCACCGCGCGGCGCAGGGTACGGATCGATGTGACCCAGGACCCGGCCGACTGTGTGTCGCTCTCCTACACCGACCCCGACGGAGCGACCGCCACGTGCACCAACACGGAGCGCGCCACCGTCGACGTGATCGTCGAACGCCGCACCGGGCTGCACCGCTTCGAGGTGGAACACCGCTGGCATCTGGATCGCACGGGTCACGCGGAGGTGGGAACGCGCCCGTGAGGGGTGTACTCACGGCCTGCGGCGGTCCTGCTGCGCTCCTGGGAAGGGGAATACCGGTGAATGCCGGCGTGGGGCACCCGTCCAAGGGCGGCAAGGCCTGTTGCTACTGGCGCTCGGACGCCGACGGCATCGCCACCTGGGACCCGACCAGCAAGGAAGGGAGGATGCCCCCGTCGCCGGCCTGCGGCGACGGGGGCATCCTCCTACGGCCTCCGATCTGACCGGTCAGGACTGTGCCGTCAGCATGAAGCTCTGCGCAGGTGAGCCGTCGCAGGTGCGTTGGGTGAGCTGTGTGCTGTTCGTCGCGGCGCTCGCCGCCGTCAGGCACTTGGCGCTGTGTCGGGCGGTGAAGTGGTAACGCCCAGCACCTTCCTTGACGGGCAGCCATTGCTGGTTCTGCCCTCCGGCGTAACTCCAAAGTTGCAACGGCGCCTTGTCGGCGGCCGAGGCGCCGGTGACGTCGATGACCTGTTGCGGGTTGGCGCGTATGCCGATCTGACGGTATCCGCCCTCGGTCGAGCGGAGCCGGAACTGCTGCGCCTGCGTGCTGTTGCAGGCGTACTGCTGGATCACTGTCCCGTTCGCCGTGGCAGCCGAACGGGCGTCCACGCAGGTGCCGTTGCCACTGTTCTCCAGCGTGTACCAGGAAGTCTCGGAGATCGAATCCTCCGGCGGGGTCGTGGGGTCTGCGCCGCCCAGCCACTTCAGCCCGTCCAGCAGGAACCGGTTCTGGGTCTCACTCGCGAACGTCGACGACAGGCGGGTGTTGGTGTCGTAGTTCATCGCGTTGTGGCCGAAGTTCGCGTACAGCATCTTGTACTTCGTGTTGGTCCACAGGATCGGGTAATAGCCGCTGTACCAGGACTGGTTGGGATCCGTGCCCAGCGGAAAGCTGCTGGGGTCGACGGAGGCCAGGATCTTGATGTCCGGGTTCTGCCGAAGGTCGTTGGACCAGCTGTACCACTCGCTGACCGACGAGGTGAACGTGGCCGGCAGGTTCCTGGTGGACGGGTGGGTGCGGTCCTCGGCCTTCAGAACCGCGGTCGTCGGGCCCCAGGTGTTGGACTTGAAATTGCCGCTGCCGAGGAACTGGTTGTGGTACCACGGCCAGCTCGCCGCGTCGGTGGTGAAGGCCGAGACGTGGAAACCCATCCAGGCGCCACCACCGCGCATGTACTGCTCGAATCCAGTCCGTTGGGCGGAGGTCTGCGGCAAGTCGTCGAGGAACAGCACGACTTGATAGGCATTTACGCCACCGTTGCTGAGCAGGTCCCAGTTGTTGCTGGCGGTGTAGGTGAATCCGTTCGCCGCGGCCTGCTTGGGGAACCAGTCGTTCGCTTCCTTCTCGAAGTCGATATGCGCCGCGTCCCAGGTGCCGCTGTACAGCCCGAGCACCTTGAACGGCGCGGCCGCCGTGCTCGCCCGGGCGGCGGGCGGTGCCGCCAGGGTGAGCAGCGTCGCCAGCAGGAGGAGGACTCGCAGGGTCACGCGCGCCGAGCCGGATCTGAAGGTGTGCATCGTTGGATCGGTCCTTTCCAGGCTGGTCACGCGCTCACGGGTAGCTGACGAGGTTGGCGACGTTGGTGGAGGAGTTGGAGGGGCCGCCCCGGTCGTTGACGACGTGGCGGATCGTGCCGGTGCCGCCCAGTGAGACCGTCACCATGTCCTTGAAGCGCACATTCGCGTTGTTGGGCGCCTCGATGGCGTGCTCGGCGGCGACGCCGGGGTTGACGTTGAAGTAGCAGTAGCTGCCGAAGCCGTACACCTGGTGGCTGGTCACCGAGTTCGCCACCTTGTAGGCGGCGTAGCCCTGCGTGGAGCCGTTCATCCAGGCTGCCTGGCTGGGCGGGTCGTACGGCATCTCGTTCTGGTAGAAGTACGTGCGTCCGCCGTTGCCGTTCCAGATGGTCTGGTGCTTCTGGTAGTGCTCGACGAACAGGCCGTACATCGTCGCGTCATCGCCGTTGACGACGAGCCCGGTGTCGGCGGTGTTGCTGGTCCAGCCCACCCCGCTGCCGTGGTCGGCTCGCCAGAGCCACAGGTGGTCGCCGATGACGTCGTCGCTGTTGATCGTCAGGCTGGTGGTGGCCTTGCCGACTCCCGCCCCGCCGATGCGGAAGAACACGTCGTGCAGCGCGCTGGGGTCGGCGCTGTGGTCGGCGGAGGAGCCGCTGGGGCCCATTTCCATGAGTTGGGCGGAGTTGGTGGTCCCGGCGTCGATCAGCAGACCGGCGAGCTGGACGCCGTCCACGTCGGCGACCGTCATCGCGGTGATGCCGTTGTCGGGGATGAGTGTGGCGAGGCCGAGGCCCAGGACGACGGTGTCGGGTCGGGTCACCTTCAGAGTCTGGCCGAGGTGGTAGACCCCGGGCGTGACGAGAAGGTTCTTACCTGCGGCAAGCGCGTCGTTCATCTGCGCGGCCGTGGCGCCCGGCTTGACGATGAAGAAGTCGTCGAGGGGCAGTGACGCACCCGCAGGTGTGCCTGAACTCCACGTCGTGCCACTCGTGTTGGCGCGCGCGGAGGGGACGAACACCTTCCAGGAACCTGCCGAGTCGACGTACAGGAACGGCTTCTCGCGAGTGACCGGCGCCTGGGCGACGGTGGTGTACGGCGGGCTGGGGAAGCTGTTCGCGGGAGCGTTCTTGGCGCCGACGAAGACCATGTTCCAGTTGGATCCGGTCCAGCTGCCCCACTCGGTGTTCCGCGACAGCCACTGCTGTTGGGAACCCGAGTTGACCTGCCCGTCGATCTTCGTGTCGGCCATGTAGCCGCCGCTGGACCAGCCGCCGTCGTCCAGGGCGAGGTTGCCGCGCAGGTGCATGCGCCGGTACGGGGCGGCCTGCGACACCGCCCAGCGGTCCGTGCCGCCCGTCGGGGTCACCGACAGGTTCTCGGCCGACCGCCAGAAGTTCTGGGTGGCGTTGCCCTGGAACCAGTCGGCCTCGGCGTGCACCGCACCACGGATGGTGACGTCGTCCGGGGACAGACCCAGGCCCGCGACCTGTGTGTAGAAGCCGACGTTGGCGTTGGCGTCGTACGTGCCCGGCTTGAAGAGGAAGGCCTTGCGGGCGGTGCCGAACTGGTTGGTCTCCTGCTGCGCGAAGGCCGCGTTCAGGCTGCTCTGGATCGTGGCGGCGGGCGTCGACGGGTCGAAGACGGTGACGTTCGGGCCGAGATCCGGGGTCCCGGGCGGCGGCGTGACATCGACGGGATTGACATAGAAGGACTGGGCCGCGGTGCCGTTGCACGTGTACTGCGTCAGCTGCACGCTGTCCGAGGTGGAGGCGCTCGGCACGTCGAGGCACTTGCCGCTGTTGCGGTTCACGAAGTGGTACGCGCCGCTCGACTCGGCGACGGCCTGCCACTGCTGGTTGGCGCCGCCGCTGTACGTCCACAGCTGCACCGGCGCGCTGTCCGCCGTCGAGACGTCGGTGACGTCCCATACCTTGCTGGCGTCGGCCCGGTTGTCGACCCGGGAGTACCCACCGGAGGTGGCCTCGATCCGCCACTGCTGGACCTGGGTGCCATTGCAGGTGTACTGCTGGACGGCGGTCCCGTCGGTCGTCCCAGCGGCCCGCGCGTCGACGCACTTGCTGCTGCCCGCGTTGACGACGGTGGCCCAGCCGGTCGGCGGGGCGGCCGCCTGGGCGGTGACCGGCTCCCGGGCGGTCGCGTTGCCCTGTGCGGCGACTGCCACGCCGGACATGCTGCTCGCCATGAGGGCGAGCACGGTGAGCACCTTCGGAATCCGGTGGCGACCGGAGTCTCTTCTCGATCTGGTTGGGGCGACTGTGGATCTGAGCATGGTGGCCCTCCTGCGCTGATGGGGGGTGGGGAAGGTCAGCCGGTGTACTTCGCGAAGACGCGCGTGTAGTCCCAGTTCTGCTGGCTCACGCCGGAGCAGCTGTCGGCGACGCCGCCCGTGCAGGGGCGGTCCCGGTTGACCGACCAGAACGTCAGCCGCGCCAGGTGGTGCTGCTGCGCGTACGTGAGGATGGTCTGGAAGTCGGCGACGGTGACCGTCTCGTTCTGGTCGGTGATCCCGTTCATCGAGGAGATGCCCATGTCCCGGTACGCCTGGTCGTCGCTGTAGCCGTAGGCGTTCTTGAGGGCCGTCTTGAGTCCCTCGGCGGCGCGCTGGGTGAGCGTGCCCATGTTCTGCCCCGCGCCACCGAAGTCGAACGGCATGATCGTCCAACTGTCCACGGTCAGACCCGAGTTGGCGGCACGGTTGATGAGGCTGGCGTCGGGGCCTGACTGGCCGGTGCCGATGGTGACGTACACCTTGATGCCGGGGTTGTCGGCCTTGATGGTCTTGAGTGCGTCCACGGTGCGCTGCTGGACCGTGGGATTGCTGTAGGCGTCGGCCTCGATGTCGATGTCGATCGCCTTGAGCCCGTAGGCGTTGATGACCTTCTGGTACGCGCCTGCCAGCGCGCCGGCGCTGGTGCAGGAACTCTCCAGCTTGTTGCCGCTGTAGCCGCCGAACGAGGGGATGACGTCACCGCCGTTCGTCCGCACGGTGTTCACGGTCTG
The DNA here is from genome assembly GCF_035918235.1 of Streptomyces sp. NBC_01445. Taxonomy (NCBI): domain Bacteria; kingdom Bacillati; phylum Actinomycetota; class Actinomycetes; order Kitasatosporales; family Streptomycetaceae; genus Streptomyces; species Streptomyces sp. NBC_01445. The sequence goes on from NZ_CP109485.1 coordinate 471,396, forward strand.
CTGGTCGACGCCACCGGTCAGCGGGCGGCTGCCGTCCCACTGCGGATTGCAGGTGCCGTTGCTGAGCACGAAGGCGAGGGTGAACCATTTGACGCCGGTGGCGTTCATGACCGTGGTCGGGTTCGGCGGGCTGCCCCAGCCGTTGTAGAGGTACGGGGCGACCGCCATCGGCGCGGTGGGGGTGGTGCCGCCGCCGGTGGGCGCAGTCCACTTCTGGTTGGCGGCGCCGGTGCAGCTCCAGATCTGGATCGGGGTGCCGTTCGTCGAGGTGTTGCCCGTGGCGTCGGCGCACTTGTCGGCCTGCTGGTTGACGATGTCGCCGGCCGCGGAGACCGACCACTTCTGGTTCGAGCCGCCCGTGCAGTCCCACAGCTGGAGCTTGGCCCCGTTGGCGGTCGAATTGCCGGTGACGTCAAGGCACTTGCCGAGGGCTCGTATCGTTCCGTCGGAACCGACCGTCCACTGCTGGGCGGCGGTGCCGTTGCAGTCGTAGAGCTGAACGGCCGCGCCGTTCGCCGAGCTCGCCCCGGCCACGTCGAGGCACTTGCCGGCGAGACCCGTGATCGTGCCGGTAGCGGCAGAAGCGGGTGCAGCACCGAAGGCGCCGGCGGAGAGCGCAAGCAGCGTGGTGGTGAGCGCGCCGCGGATCACGGTGGAGCGCGCGAGGGGTGGTCTGGTCATCGGGGATCACAGCCCTTCATGGGAGGCCGGCGGTGGGGGTCCCCCTGTCCATGTTGATGAACAGGGAGTGCATTCATGAAGCTGTGGCGATCCGGAACCTAAAGGTCTGCACCAAAGACGTCAAGAGGTGAAGCAAGAAGGGCCTGAACCGAGCTGCGCTCGCAAGGAGTTGAACGCGCGAAGGGTCCCCGGAAGATGTCCCAATGGCCTCAACCTCTTCTGACCCAAGGCGCGTTACCTACTCGGCGAACAACTCCGCGCCAGATGTCCGTTTCCGGAGCCCGCACGTCGGGGGCTATGAGAACTTGCTGCTCAACTCGTCCTGCTGATCGCACACGTCGACTGCACGACGCCAGGCCGGTCCCGGCAAGCAGGCCTTGCCGCACACGCCTCTCGAGCTGATCCATCCCGCCTCATCACCGTGCGGGCTGCGGTCACCCCCGTTCTCAGGACTCTCGGCACCAACGGGCCGTCGGCGGGCCCCCCTCCCCGACGGCTCCACGAAGGACGGCAGTTCGCGCATCCGGCGTAGCGGCGACAGGAAGACGGGCAGGAATGTGAGCGACTGGCCGACTGCCCCGGCCAGCAGCTTGCCGCGGACGCCGGTCGTCGAGCCCAACAGGCCGCCAAGCAGCGCCCCGAAGATGATCGCTCCCCCGATCAGGAACCGCATCGTCGCGTTCATCCGGCTGAACAGCCCGGAGGGACACAGCGCCTGGCGGAAGCTGACCTGGTTGACGTTGTGGACCACCAAACCCATCCACAACGCGATCTGCGCGACTGCGAGGAGCCCCAACGCCCAGTCGCGCTGCACGAACACTCAGCCACAGCATGCCGAGTCCGGCAAGGCGGGCGAGGCGAACGGCCGCGTACCGGTCAGCGTGTTGACCATGACGGCGACGCGGGCATGCCGTCGGCGTAGGCCCGTAGGAATGGAGACCGCCGCACGGACGCCGGCGTGCGTCAACTGCGAGTCATGCCATCCACCTACGACCCCCTCGACGTGGTGCGTCGCCTCCGAATCGGTGACGACGAAAAGAGTGCGCATGGGTGCGTGCCCTCCAAGTAACCGATTCTCTCGGCCATCCGGGACGCATTCGTTGACTGACGTTGACCATGGAAAATCTTGCATGGACGTGAGCGTCGGCGTGTTGGCTTCATTCAGCTTGTTCTTTATCTACGGACTCAGGTCGATGTCTTGAGAGCCAAGATGCCTGGGTGGTCGTTAATGATTTGCTGCGTTGTTCGGCGATCGGGAGACTTCCGCTCATGCCTACGACTGCACGTGACCTGACGCTTGAACACTTCCAGTGGATCGGTGGTCACGCGGATGTGTGGGCGATCTTTCGGGATGCCAAGGCACTGGCCGCGGTAGTCGCCGGTCTCGTTGAACCGTTCCGGGATGAGCAGATCACAGCAGTCTGCGGGATCGAGTCGCGGGGCTTCCTTCTTGGCGGTGCCGCGGCCGTCGAGCTCGGCGTCGGTTTCGTTCCCATCCGGAAGGGCGAGGGCCTCTTCCCAGGCGACAAAATCGTGCGTCAGTCGTCTCCCGACTACCGACGCCTTCGTCATACGCTGCGACTCCAGCGATCCTCGCTGGGGCCGGGAGACCGGGTTCTGCTGGTTGATGACTGGATTGAGACCGGAAGCCAGGCTGCGGCCGTCAAGAACATGGTCGAGGAGTGCGGGTCCACTTGGGTGGGCTGCAGCGTCATCGTTGATCAGCTCACCGATGCGCCGAAGAACGCTCTTGGCGCCATGCGAGGGTTGTTGACTGCGCAAGAACTCCCTCCGTGCGAGTCCTGAGTTCAGCCTCCCAACTTCGAACCGATCTCGAACTTGAGGCAGGTTTGCGCAGTTCGCCGGACGTGGGGGCGGCCCTCGTCTGATCATGTGCTCCGACCAAGGTGCATATGACCGAGACGAAGGCCGTGAGGGTGAGTCTGCTGCCAGATGCTGTCCGAGGGGAGGCGTTCGCGGAAGCGTCACGCCTCCGGGGAGAGTTCTACGAGTGTCTGACCGCTCGGCGTGACGAGTTGTTCGAGCTGGTGGACGCGGTGCTGTGTGCGGATGGTGCGGTGATGTCGCCCGTGGACTTGACGCTGTTGCCCGAGCATCGCCGTGGGCACGGGGCGATGGACGGCGGGCTGAACCACGGCCGGATCGACGTCGATCGGCTGCGGACGGTGCTGGCCGGGCTGTCGCTGCCGCGTTTCGACGGCGGCCGCCTGGACTTGGCGGTAGATGTGTCGCCGTGGTTGCGCTCGGACGCGCCGTGCTCAGCGGAGCGGTTGTTCTGCCACGTCTACGGCCGTGCGAAGACGGCATCGCAGTTCATTCCGGGCTGGCCCTATTCCTTCGTTGCCGTGCTGGAGCCGGGCGCCACGTCATGGACCGCGATCCTGGACGTGGTCCGGCTGGGACCGGTGGACGACGCGACCGCAATCACCGCCGGCCAGCTCCGAGGAGTCGTTGATCGGCTTATCACCGCGGGCCAGTGGCAGGCCGGGGACCCGGATATCGTGATCGTCAGCGACGCTGGCTACGACGTCACCCGCCTGGCCTGGGTCCTGCGTGACCTGCCCGTCGAGCTGGTCGGCCGGGTCCGCTCCGACCGCGTGATGCGTCTGCCGAAACCACCCAGGCTGCACGGCGTCAACGGCCGGCCGCCCAAGCACGGACCGGAATTCCACTTGACGAAGCCGGAGACCTGGCCCGAGCCCGCGATCACCACAGCCACCGACACCACCAACTACGGCAAGGCCGAAACCCAGGCATGGGACCGGGTCCATCCCCGACGCCTACACCACCTTGAAGGCGAACCTCCGGGCGGGACGTTACGGGCAGCCCGGCACGAAGCGGCACGCCCGCGCCTCGGGCAAGCCGGTCGTCTTCCGGCCCCAGGCGGCTCAGCCGTATGACGACCGGATGCTGTCCTGGCAGCACCAGGCACGCACGGTATCGATCTGGACCACCGCGGGCCGGCTCAAGGGCGTGGCGTTCACCGGGCAGGCCGGGCAGCTGGAGGTCCTGGCTGCGCACCGCCAGGGTGAGTCCGACCTGGTGTGCCAGGGCGGGAAGTGGTTCCTGATCGCGACCTGCGAGGTCCCCGAGGGGGATCTGAACACTCATCCGGACGGGTTCCTCGGCGTCGACCTGGGGATCGTGAACATCGCGGTCACCTCCGATGGCGAGCGCCACTGCGGCAGGCGGATCAACCGCAAGCGGGAACAGGATCGCAAGCTGCGTTCCAAGCTACAGAAGAAGCACACCAAGTCCGCCAAGCGGCGGGCGAAGAAGTACGCGGGCAAGGAAGCCCGGCGGAACAAGGACATCAACCACAAGATCAGCAAGCGGATCGTGGCGGAGGCTGAACGCACCGGTCGCGGGATCTCCCTGGAGACACTCACGGGCATTCGCGAGCGGGCACGGCTGAGAAAGCCCCAACGCACCACGCTCCACTCCTGGCCCTTCGCCCAGCTCGGCTCGTTCATCGCCTACAAAGCGAAGCGGGCCGGGGTGCCGGTCGTGCACGTCGACCCGGCCTACACCAGCCAGGAATGCTCGCAGTGTCATCACACCGAACGCGGCAACCGGCCCGCCCAGGCCGTCTTCTCGTGCCGGGTCTGCGGCTTCGTTGAGCACGCAGACCACAACGCGTCCCACAACATCCGCCAACGCGGGTGGTACGTGTGGGTCTGCGGGGCCCAGTCAACGGCCCCCGAACTCACCCTCATCGCGTGAGAACTGGACGCAGCCGACCCCATCACATCCAGTGATGACTCGAGCAGCAAGCCCGGTCGTCCACGACCGGGCAGTTGACTGACGGCTGTCGACGCAGTACCCGAAGTGTCGGCCCTCGTTCGTGGGCGCGCCGCATCCCCCACCGTGCAATTCCTTGAGGATGACGTTCAGTCAGTTTCTGGCCCAGGTGTCTGGAGGCCTTGATGGCCGAGAGAGTTCAGGTAACGCGCGCCGACGACGGCAGCGCCCGCCCCAGGATCCAGCCGCTGGCCGAAGAGCAGTGGGACACGAGGACGCGCGCGCTCCTCGCCACCGCGACTCGGGATCCCGGAGGCCAGGTACCCAACATTTTCACCACCCTGGTGCGACATCCCGACCTGTACGAGCGGTTCTTGCCGTTCGGCAGCCAGTTGCTCCATAGCGGCCGGCTGCCGGGCAGGATCCGCGAGCTGCTGATCCTGCGCACCTCGTACAACACTGGCGCCTCGTACGAGTGGGGACACCACGTCCCGCCGGCCAAGGAAGAAGGCGTCACGGACGCCGACATCGAGCGCATTCCGCAGGGTCCGGAAGCCGACGGATGGACGGACCTCGAGCGGCATCTGATCAGGGCGGCGGACGAGTTGCACTGCGCCGCACGGCTGCCCGATGCCACCTGGGACGCCCTCGCCGCACACTTCGACGATGCGGACCTGATCGAGATCACCATGCTCGTGGGCCTTTATCACATGGTGGCGTACTTCTTGAACACCATCGGTGTCCAACTGGACCCGGGCTTCTCGAACACCGGGTTTGTGGACGGAACACAGGAACATGGGTAAAGCGCGGGATGCCGAGCGTGCGGCCCGCCGCCTGACCGGACGCAAAGTACTGGTGATCGGTGCCGGGACCCGTACCGACGACTGCTCCGCCGGCCCGATGCACGGGCCGGCGGCAGCCGCGTCCCCGGCGTCGCGGTCGAGACGCATGGCCGTGATGAGAACGGCTCCGCGCCACCGTCACGCCCGGAGCCTGAAGTCCCGCCCACCCACAGCCGCCCTATCTGACGAAGGCGCCGACCGGGCGCTTTCCCGCCGGACCCCGGGCACGCGGGAGCTCTCTCAGCGCGTCTCCGTCTGCGGATATCCTGGTCGGCGTCGGCCGCCCGGCCGACCCGAGCCCACACCGCAGACCGAGCAGCGCCGCAGAAGGAGCGCCCGCCTTGCCCGAGCAGACCACGGGGTCCCGCCCCACGCTGGAAGCTGTCGCCGCGTATGCCGGCGTGTCCCGGGCCACGGCCTCCCGAGTCGTCAACGGCGGCGCGGGCGTGCGCGCCCCGCTGGTGGACAAGGTGCGCAGGGCGGTCGAGGAGCTCGGTTATGTTCCCAACCACGCGGCCCGCACACTGGTCACCCGGCGCAACGGTGCTGTCGCGGTGATCATCGCGGAGCCCGAACTCCGGATCTTCTCCGACCCGTTCTTCGAGCAACAGGTCCGCGGCATCAGCCGGGAGCTGACGGAGCATGACGCCCAGCTGGTGCTGCTGTGGGTCGAGGGGCCCGGCGACCACGACCGGATCGCCCGCTATCTCGGCGGCGGGCACGTGGACGGGGCACTGGCGTTCTCTCTGCACAACGACGACGAACTGCCCGCCCTCATCGGGCGGACGGGCATACCGACAGTGTTCGGCGGAAGGCCCGCCGCCGGCTCCGGCCTGAACGTGCCGTTCGTGGACTGCGACAACCGGGGTGGCGCCCGGGAGGCCGTCCGGCATCTGGTGTCGCTCGGCCGCCGGCACATCGCGCACATCGCGGGCCCGCGCGACCAGATGTCCGCGCTGGACCGGATCGACGGCTACCACGACGTGCTGCTCAAGGCCGATCCCGCGCTGCTGTGCCAGGGCGACTTCGCCGAGGAGAGCGGCGCCCGCGCCATGGCCGAACTGCTCGACCGGCGGCCGGACGTCGACGGCGTGTTCGTCTCCAACGACCTCATGGCCTCGGGCGCCCTGCGCACCCTCCGCGAACGGGGAGTGCAGGTACCCGAGGACGTGGCCGTGGTCGGCTTCGACGACATGACGTCCGTCGTGCGGACCACGGAGCCTGCGCTGACGACGGTCCGGCAGGACATCGAGGGAATGGGCCGGCTGATGGTCAAGCTTCTGATGCGGCAGCTCGACAACGCGGACGGCGAGGCCCCGGCGTCGGTGATCACCCCGACGACCCTGGTGCGGCGCGCCTCGGCCTGAGAGCTCCCAGGGAACGCGGCACAGGACGCCGCATGCCCCGGCGTGAGCTGCCCCCTGCGGCGGCCTGCCCAGTGATCAGTCCGTCGGAGACGGTGACTTGGAGACGGAATCGGCGTCGATCTCCTCCCTGGGGGTCAACTACTACGCCCACTGGGTAGCCGTCGGCACCTCCCGGGCCCGTCGCCGTCGGCGGGCGCCCAGCACGTCCGCTTCCTGCCGCCACCGGGTCCGCGGACAGCAATCGACGCGGCCAGCCTGTACGAGCTTCTGATCCGGCTGCGCGACGACCTACCGGGCGTGACGCTGGTGATCAACGGGAACGGCGCGGCACGCAACGACTACGCCGGCCCCGTGGGCGAGGTGAAGGAGCGCGGAAGCGGGTGGCCTACCTGCATGCCCACCTGTCAGCGGTGACCGCGTCTTTACGGACGGAGTCGACGTGCAGGGCTGTTTCTGACGCAGGAACGCAGGCTGCGCCGCCCGGGTCGTTCGAGCGAGCAGCCCAGGATTTCCTGGACGACTGTCCATGTATGCTGGACACCTGTCCATGAAATTCAAAGGAGTCGGAAGACCGATGGAGACGACGGCGAATGTCCTGGTCGGACTGGTGGCCGCCCTGCACGCGTACATCCTGGTTCTGGAGATGTTCCTGTGGGAGAGAGGGCCGGGTCGGAAGCTCTCCGGTTTCGACGCCGACATGGCCCGCGCCACCGCGCCACTGGCCGCGAACCAGGGCCTCTACAACGGCTTCCTGGCGGCCGGACTGATCTGGGGTCTGATCGGCGGTGACCCGACCGGATTCCGCGTCAAGGTCTTCTTCCTGGCCTGCGTGCTGGTCGCCGGCGTGTACGGCGGCGCCACCACGAACCGGCGCATCCTGACCGCCCAGGCACTGCCAGGCGCGCTGGCCCTCGCAGCCGTCCTGGTGGCCCGGTGACAGCCCCCAAGGCAGACCCCCGGGCCGCGCGGACCCGAGCCCGGCTGCGCCAGGCCCTGCTCGACGAGTGCGCGCAGCGCCCACTGGCGGACGTCAGCGTCGCCGCGCTGGCACGCAGGGCCGGGGTCGGCCGCGCCACGTTCTACGTCCACTACAGCGACCTGGAGGCGCTGGCCGTCGACGCCTGCGCCGACGTGGTCCGCGAAGCAGTGGACGCCCTCCACGCCTGGCGCGGCACCCCGGACCCCGCGAGCCCGCCGCCCGCGCTGAGCGACTTCTTCGCCGGCGTCGTCCCGCACTCCGGCCTCTATCGGACGCTGCTGTGCCCGGGCGGTGGCGGCCCTCTCGGCCGCGTACTCCATCAGGATCTGCGCGCCCGCAGTCGCACCGAGCGCACCCTGGCCGGGGCACCACAGCCCGACCTGATCGCCTCGGCCGTGTCAGCGACCTTCGCCGGCGTGCTCGCCGACTGGCTGCATGGGCTCATCGAAGCCACCCCCGACCAGATCACCCACCAGATCTGGCACCTGCTCGTCACCCTGCACAGCACCCGCATGCCTTGACACAGACCGACAGCGATCCGGCCTCCCGACCGTCTTCGCTCTCCTGCAGAGCGCCGCGATCAACGCACTGGCCGAGGTGTCGTGCCCGCCCCTTATGCGGGGCGGGCACGGTCATCACCAGCCGATACCGAGTGTGAGTGCGGTCGGCGGGTTGGCATTGCCGAGGATCTGCACGGATGACTGATCGTTGATGTCGTCGTAGGGGAAGCCGTAGGCGCGCTTGTTGAGGCCGACGTCGTGGAAGAAGCCGGCGTAGTCGTTCTTGACGCCCGCGGTGTAATAGGCGGAGGGGGCGTACCAGGTAGCGGTGTCCAGGGCCACGCCCCGGTTGAACGCGGCGCAGAATTCTGCGCCGAGTTGTTTCTCGGTGTCGCTGCCCGAGGCGAGTGCCCCGGCACAGGCCACGGCGTCCGCGGAGGTGGGCTTGTCCAGGCGGAAGGAGCCCGTGCCGTTCTTCGTGAAGGTGAGCGTGGTGCCGCTGACCTGGCCGCTGAATGTCTCGCCCAGCCGGGCCAGTTTGAAGGGATGGGTGGAGTAGTAGCTCCAGGCCTGGTCGATGTACGCCTGCAGATAGTTCGCCTGCGGGCCTCCTGCCAGGAAGAGGTTGGAGGAGCGCGGGGCGATGATGCGGTGGGTGCTCTGCAGCGGCTTGAAGGCCTCGCCTACCGAGGCCGCGTACCGGGACATGACCTGCGCGCGGGTCAGTGTGATGCCCTGGGTGTTGTCATAGCCGCTGGATGCCTGCGTCAGGTGCGCGGTCATGGGGAAGCCGAACTGGTCGACCTGGGTGGTGTTTCCGCCGAACGCCACCTGCCCGTGGACGTAGGTGTACTCGTACCAGTCGTAGTAGACGTCGGTGTTGGGGTCATTGGGGTTGCGCAGGTCAGGGCCGCCCCAGCCCTGGTCGTCGGGAGAGACCGGGATGTACATCGGGGATCCGAGCGAGACGTAGATCCGTCCCCCGCGGATGGATGTGGGTGAGGGGACGGAGCCGCCCGCCTGGGTCAGCGTGAACGACATGTTGGGGTAGTTCACGCCACTCTTGGTGAGATGACCTGGTGCTGTCGCGTCCAGGTGGCTGATGTGGGCCATCGTCCCGTCGGCCTTCATGTACGACCACTGGCCGGGCGTCACCTGCCCCAGCACGGTGATGTAGATCTGTGAACCGGCGTAGACGCCGCGGGTGTTGTTCTGGAAGGTGATCGGGAAGGTGCCCGCGCCACCTCCACCCCCGCCACCGCCTCCTCCGCTGCCCACTGTGTAGGCGAAGTGCGGGGTGTCGTAGAGCGGGCCGTTCTTCTCGTACGTGAACCAGTACTCGAGGGCGAAGCCGCTCGGCAGGCTGCTGACGTTCTGCCGCCACGTGCCCGCATTGTTCGTCATGCGGAAGCTCTGCAGGCCGGCGCCGGGTGAGAGGTAGTGCACGTCGACGAGGGCGGCGGGCGTGGTGGGCTTGAACGAGATCTCGGCTGCGCCGGAGCCGGTTGGGGCGACTCCTTGGGTGTAGTCGACGGCGGCCTGTGCGGGAGCGATGGTGGTGAGGGTGAGGCCTATGAGCGTGAGAAGGACGGTCAGGGCGGTGGCCAGGGGCCGTTTGCGTAATGGATGTCTGATCATGGGCGACGCTTCCTGCCTGTCAGTGGCCGAAGTTGAACCAGTTGATGTTCACGAAGTCGGCAGGCTGGCCGCTGGTGAAGGTGAGGTAGACGTCGTGCTTGCCGGTGACGGCGCTGATGTTGGCCGGGACGTCCTTCCAGGTCTGCCAGCCGCCGGTGTTGGCCACGGCGAAGCTGCCCACGGGTGCGCTGGTGCGGCTGTCGATACGCGCTTCGACCAGTCCGCTGACGCCGCCGGACGCACCGCTGGCGACGCGTGCAGTGAACTGCTTGGCCGGTGTGGTGCCGAAGTCGACGCCCTTGTACAGGGCCCAGTCGTCGTTGGCTGCAGTGGCGAGGTTCTGGCCTCCGCCGGTGTCAGTGGTCGCATCGGTGGTCAATCCGGATTGCTGGTCGGCGGACTCGGCCTGAATGGTGCTGTAGGCGTCGCGGTTCCCGGACGGCGGTGTGGTGGGAGGGTCGGTCGGAGTGCCACCGTCGCCGGTGGACTCCAAGACCTGGACGTAGTCGACGACGAGTGGGTGGCCGGGCTCGGTGCCGCCGTCGGGGCCGCCGCCGAAGGCCGCGGGGAATTCGCCGCCCATGGCGACGTTGAGGATGATGAAATAGCCGTGGTTGGTGGCGTTGGTCCAGGTGGCCGCGTCAACCTGGTTCTGGCGGACGGTGTGGTAGTTGACGCCGTCGAGGTAGAAGCGCATCTCCTGCACGCCGGTCGACTTGTCCCACTCGACCGCGTAGGTGTGAAAGCCTGCCTGGCAGGTGGCACCGGCGCACACCTTCTGGCCGCCGATGCCTGATTTCTCATTGCAGGGTCCGCCCGGGCTGGTGCCGCAGTGCATGGTGGCCCACACGTTGTTGATGCCCTGGACGTTTTCCATGATGTCCAGCTCGCCGATGCCCGGCCAGTTCCACCAGTTGCCGCGGTAGGGAGCCCCAAGCATCCAGAAGGCAGGCCAGTAGCCCTTGGCAGCCGCGCCCGTCACGTTCGGCATCTGCAGCCGCGCCTCGACGCGCAGCTTCCCGCCGGCGGGCGGCTGGAAGTCGGACCGGACGGACTCGACGCGGCCGGAGGTCCAGTTTCCGGCGGCGTCGCGTCGGGGAGTGACGCGGAGGTTGCCCGAGCCGTCGAGCGAGACGTTGTCGGTGCTGGAGGTCATCGTCTCGACCTCGCCGGTACCGAAGCCCGCGGGACCGCCCGGGTAGCTGGTGCCTGTCGTGTACTGCCAGTTGGCCGTGTTGACTCCGGAACCGGCCGGCCCGTTGAAGTCGTCGGCGAAGACTTGTGTCCAACCGGACGGTGGCGGAGGCGCGGAGGCCATCGCCGGCAGGGTGACGCTGACCGCGGCGGCTGCGAGACTCAACACGCTGAGGACTGCGATCAATGCTCGCCGCATGGGCGCGCTGACGTGCACGTTTCGTTTCACGGGCGGGTACCTCTTCCATCGGGACTTGCACGGTCACGACATCTTGAGAGCGCTCTCAACCCATCGCGGACACTGTGCTCTCCGCCACATCAAGCGTCAAGAGTTGAAACACGCAAACCCCAAACACGACCGCATAGTTCAAGTGCCGGAGAAACAAACGCCACCCAGATCACCGCTCCCCACAGAGCCCCCGGGCCGGAAGTCACTCGGCGCTGAGCCTGCGCTCTGGAGCGGATCCGGCGACCGTACGCGCCATCCCACCGAAGGGCTTCAACGCCCCACAGCACGTGGCTCACCGGCTACGCTGATGGCCGTCTTTCGCTGTGGACGACCGTGATGTGCTCTTCGGGGCCAGGGGCTTCGAGTTCGTCGACCACCGCGACGGCCAGGTCCTCGGCGCTGATCCACGATCGGCCCTCGGCGCTGGTGAGCAAGGTGTCGGTGCCCAGGCGATAGTGGCCGGTGCGTTCACCGGGTTCGAGCAGGGCGGGCGGACTCAGGTAGACCCAATCGGCACCGGTATGAGCCTGGCAGGTTCGCAACTGAGCGATCCCGGCAGCGGCGACGGTCTTCAATTCAGGGGACACATAGGCGGGATTGTCGGCGACCAGCAGTTCGTGACGGCCGGGACTGCGCAAGGCGCCGGCGCCGCCGACCACGAGGACACGAATCCCAAGCTGTGCCGCGATGTCCAGCACCGTACGGGTAGCGCCGACCAAGAACTCCTCGTCGACCGGGACGGTCCGCACGGTCAACACCACGGCGTCCACGGTGCCGTTCGGGACGGAGCACGTAAGCGCCTCGCGCACAGCGTGCGCGTGGCTCACCTCGACTGCGAGCGGCGTCACGTTCGGGTTCTTGCCTGCAAGCTTCCGGGACAGGGCAAGCACATGGTGCCCGCGTGCACTGGCCTCGGTGATTACCCGGCTGCCGACCATCCCGGTGGCACCCAGCACGGCGATCGTCATGCCTGCCCTCGTCGATTCTGTCTTCATCGAATCTGTCTTCATCGAATCCGTCCTTCTCGAACGTGGCCTTCTCGAATGTGATGTTCTGTCGACCCGTCGCGCGCGATGCGGCCGGACAGGCTCGGGGCGTTGAACTGCGCGGCGAGCAAGCCGGCCAGGGCAACAACGAAGCCAAGGGTCTGCAGCGGGCTCAGTGACTCGCCCAGCACGATTCCGATGACAGTCGCGACCAGCGGTGACAGCAGTACCAGCGGTGCGGACGCGCCGACCGGCAGCTCTGCGATCCCGCGGAACCAGAGGGCATACGCGATCAGCCCACCCATGCTGCCGAGCCATAGGTAGCCGCCGACAGCTCCGGCGTCGATCCGCTGCGGCACCCCCTCGATCGCGAGGGTGAGTGGGAGCAGCAGCAGGCCGCCGACCGTCAGTTGCCAGCCGGCCAGGGTCAACGGACCGACGCCCGCGGGGCGGCCCCAGCGCTTGGTGAGGACGACCCCGCCGGCCATGAGGGCCGTATGGCCGAGGCCGGCGAGCACCCCGACGGCGTCCAGCCGGGCCTTCGGACCGAGCACGACGAGTCCCACACCGACCACGCCGATCACACCCCAGGTCAGTCGCCAGAGCGTGGGTCGGTCGTGGAGCACCGCGATGGCCAAACCTGCGACCAGCAGCGGCTGGGCAGCACCGAGTGTGGCGGCGACGCCGCCGGGGAGTCGTTCGGCCGCCAAAAACAGCAGAGGCAGCCCTCCGATGTTGAGCACGCCAAGGATGACGGCTTTCCACCACCAGTCCCCGCGCGGGAGCACCCGGGTGATCGCCAGTGCGAGCAACCCGGCCGGCAACGCGCGCATCAGCCCAGCGAAGAGCGGATGCCCTGGCGGTAACAGTTCCGTGGTCACGACGTACGTGGTGCCCCAGGAAGCGGGAGCGAGTGCGGTCAGTGCGACGGTTGCCACCTGCTGCGCGTACGGGGTCCGCTGCAGGCCGGGTGACCGCTTGGTCAAGGAGTGCATGTGACGGAGTCTCAGCACAACGCGTCATGAATCCAACACATGCTTGCGATGGCAGCCATGAACCAGAACGATTGCGGTGTGGACCTCCAGCAGATGCGCTACGTCATCGCCGTCGCCGAAACCCGCAACTTCACCCGCGCCGCGGAACGCTGCTCCGTGGTGCAGTCGTCACTCAGTCACCGGATCGCCGGCCTGGAACGAGAGCTCGGGATCAAGCTGTTCGCCCGATCCAGCCGGCGGGTCGAACTGACCAGCGCCGGTGCGGCGTTCGTCGCCGGCGCGCGTGAGTGTCTGGCCGCTGCCGACCGCGCAGTCGCCGACGCTGCCGCCGCGACCGGCGTGATACGCGGCCGACTCGCCGTCGGCGTGATCGTGACCACGGCCGCCGTCGACGTACCCGATCTGCTGCAGCGGTACCGCGCCCAGCACCCGGACGTCCACGTCGCCCTCCGCTCCGGACGCAGTGACGAACTGGCGACGGCGATCCGGAACGGCGATCTGGACATCGCCTTCCTCGGCCTTCCGGAGGGTGATCGGCCGTCCGGTGTGGAAAGCGTTGTGCTCGATCACGACGAGCACGTACTGGCGGTACCGGCCGGGCACCGTCTTGCGGGCGTATCCCATGTCACCCTGCGGGAGATCGCCGACGAGACGTTCGTGGACTTCGTGGCCGGGACACCGGCCCGAGCCCAGTCCGATCAGGCGTTCGCCGCCGCAGGCCTGGTCCGCGACGTTGCGTACGAGTCCGGCGTCGTCGAGCTGATCACCCGGCTCATTGCGCGCGGGCTCGGCATTGCGCTGCTGCCATCAGCGTTCATCCGACCACTGGCCGCGGACACCCCCGAACTGGCACTGGTCCCAGTGGTCGACGGCCCTCATCGCATCGAGTATCTGGCGTGGAGCCGATTCAACCCCAGCCCCGCCACTCGAGCCATGCTCAGGGTGCTCGGGGTCGGACGACAGGCGCTGGAACAAGAGGTCCTGTAATGCGATGGCCGGTAGGGAGCCTCTCACCGCTCGTCCACTCGAGGGCCTCGTCTCACCAGGCCCGCCATCGCCCGTATCCGTACATGTCGCTCCACTCTTGCCACCCGATCGCGGCGGCACGGATGCGAGGTGGGGCCGCTGCGGGCATGTGGGGCTGCTCCTTCGGCTTTCGTCCAGAGCTGACTGCCGAACCCGGAGAAAGCGCTTTCTGGCTCATGACCTCAGAGCGCTGTACCATGCCGAAACAACCCCCGGCCGAACGGAAGTTGACCTTGTCCGCACCCCATCTCGCGACGCGAAACAAGGTGTTCGGGCGGTCGGACAACAACGAGACGAAGTGCCAAAAACCCGCGGGACAGGGTCCGGCCATGTGACCAACTACCGGGTCACGTCCGGAAGGCTGCGGCCTCAAGCCCCTCACGCCGGCCGTAGGCCCGTTCCACACCAGCCCACCGTCCAGGCCGGCCTGCTGGACGGCCCACTAGGAGACACATGAACGCGTTGGCGTCGGACTGCATCCGCGATCAAATCCCGTGTACCCGGACGGCGTCCGTCCGCCGCATCGCACGGTGACGGCGCAGCCCGTCGCCGTCGTCCTCGTCGGCGGCCGCGGCTTCGGCCGCATCCACCGTGCGAACCTGCGTCGGCTCACCGGACAAGGTCAGGTCCAGGTCGTCGGGGTCTGCGACCAAAGCCCCCTCGACGCGGAAGAGTTGGACGGGCTCGGGCCTTTCGCGTCCATCTCGCAGTCCGCGGATCTCAAGGCACTCCTGGAGCGCACCCGCCCCGCGGTGACCATCATCAGCACACCCCTCCATACGCACGTCCCACTCGCGCTGACCGCCGTCCGGGCCGGATCGCACGTACTGCTCGAGAAGCCGCCCGCGTCCTCCTTGGCCGGCTTCCAGCAGCTCGCCGAGGAACTGGACCGGTCCGGTCGCGTGTGTCAGGTCGGGTTCCAGTCCTTCGGTTCCGCGGCGGTGGCATCCGTACGGCAGTTGATGGCGGACGGCTCAATCGGGCGGCCTGTGGGCATCGGTGCCGCCGGAGCGTGGGTGCGAGAGGCCCGGTACTACGCCCGCTCGCCTTGGGCCGGACGCCGCCGCGTTGCCGTCGGCCCCGGGGCGCGGGACATGGTGGACGTCGTCGACGGCGTGCTGACCAATCCCCTCGCCCACGCCCTGGCCACCGCGTTGCGTGTGGACGGCAGCGATCGCCAGGACGACGTGGCCGGCGTGGAGTTGGAGCTCTACCGGGCCCATGACATCGAGGCCGACGACACCTCATGTGTCCGTGTGACGACTACACACGACACGACCATCACGCTCGCCGCGACCCTGTGCGCCGAGCGGAACGCCGCGCCCTACATCGTCGTGCACGGCGAGCAGGGCCGTATCACTCTGCACTACACCGAGGACCGTGTACTTCTGGAACGGCAGGGTCAGGCACCCCAGGAGTACGAGCACCCACGTACGGACCTCCTGGAGAACCTGATCGCCCATCTCCGTGACGGCGAGGAGCTGTTGAGCCCACTGGAACGCAGCGGCGCCTTCACCCGGGTGCTGGAGGCCGTGCGCATCGCGCCCGAGCCGGTTCGCCTGCCCCCGGGCGTCTGGCACGTGCTCGGCGAGGGTGCCGAGCAGCGTCGGGTGATCCCTGGTATCGACGCCCTGACCGCATCGAGCGCCGGTCGCCTCGCGCTGTTCTCCGAACTGGACGCGCCCTGGGCGAAGGCGACGGAGGGCTGACCTCCGGCCTCCGCCCCACGGCTGCTGCCCTCGGGGCGCAGCTTGTCGGCCGGGGCCGTCAGTGCTTCGTCGTGTGGCGCTCCCCGAACAGGTCCGTCGCGTCCACGGGCCGCCCCGTCGCAAGGGACTCGTTGCCGGCGATGCCCACCGCCAGTGCGAACGCGCCGTCGCGGGCCGTGGCCCCCTTGCCCGCTGCCGGAGCTGCTCCCTCGTCGGAGCCGTCGCCGAGCGGACCGAAGAGTTCCTTGAGCATGCGCAGATCCCCACCGCCGTGCGAGCCCGCCGCCACCTCGAAGGTCACCTCGCGCGGCTCCTCCCACAGGGGGCGCAGCAGGATGCGGGTACGGCCCGGGTTGGCCATCAGCACGCCGCCATGCGCAGCCTCTCCCCCGGGGGCCGCGGTACGCGGGGGCTGCCACGTGTTCTCCTCCACCTCGAGCTCCAGGCGGCCCGCGGTGCCGTTGAACATGACGCGGTAGCCCTCCCAGGGCGAGTACGCCGTCAGGTGGTACGTCATGGTGGCGCCGGTGTCGTAGCGGACAAGGACCGCCAGGTCGTCCTCGATGTCGATGCCGTCACCGAAGACGTTGCGGTCGCGCACATAGGTGTCGCCCGCGGCCTCTGCGTCGAGGTACAGAGCGGTGAGCCCGGGGTCGTCCGCCAGGTGGATCGCGTACGGGTCGTCGGCTGCCGCCGCGTCGCCGTGCGCGCGTTCGTAGTCGCGGCGCAGTCCGGTCGCCTCGCCGTTGCCCCGGCCGTAGAAGACGAGCCCGCCCTCGGCGTGGACGCGTGAGGGGGTGGCGTTCAACCACCAGTTGACGAGGTCGAAGTGGTGGCCCGACTTGTGCACGAGGAGGCCGCCGCTGCGCCGCTTCTCGCGGTGCCAGCGGCGGAAGTAGTCGGCGCCGTGACGGACGTCGAGGAGCCACTCGAAGTGCACCGACCGCACCTCGCCTATCGCGCCGTCGGCGAGCAGCTGCCAGACCTTTTCGTGGGCCGGGTTGTAGCGGTAGTTGAAGCCGACCGACAGGTCGCCGCCGGTGCGCTCCAACGTGTCGAGGATCGCACGGCACTTGGCGGCGTCGGTCGTCAGGGGCTTCTCCGTGACGACGCGGCAGCCCGCCTCCAGGGCGGTGATGATGTAGTGGTCGTGGGTGGCGTCGACGGTGGTGACGACGACCTCGTCGATCCGTTCGCGTCGCAGCAGGTCCGCGAAGTCGTCGGGCGCGGTGGCGGTTGCCTCCGGACGGCCGAGGCCGGTGAGCAGCCGGTTGTGGTGGGCGATTCGGGTCGGGCTGGGGTCGGCGAGCGCCACCACGTCGTAGTGGGCGCGGGCGCCGAGGGCCTGGGTGTACATCTGGGCACGGTGTCCGGTGCCGACGACGGCAGCGCGCCGGGTGGTGAGGGCGGTCATGGTCAGGGTTCCTTCCGTGGGGCGGGGCCGGTGGAACGGCGGACGATCAACTCGCTGTCGAGGACGACCTGCTGGGGATCGGCCGACTGCGGGCCGCCGGCCTCGATGCGGCGCAAAAGGAGATTCACGGACTGCTCCCCCAGCGCATCGAGCGGCAGGCGCACCGAGGTGAGCGCGGGGGTGGAGGTCGCGGCGAGGAGTATGTCGTCCACGCCGACGAGGCTGACGTCGTCGGGGACGCGCACACCGCGCTCGCTCAGCCGGGACAGGATCCCCAAGGCCAGCAGGTCGTTGTGCGCCACGACGGCAGTGGCTCCGGAGGCAAGGGCGAGGTCGGCGACCTGCGCTCCGGTATGGAACTTCGGCTCGTGCGGGCCGAACTCGCTGATCTTCAGGCCCAGTTCCTCGCACGCCGCGCGCACGGCGTGGCCGCGCTGCTCGCTCGACCAGGAGTCGCGGGCGCCCAGGACGAGGGCGAGGTGACGGTGCCCGAGGGCATGCAGATGCGCCACCGCCTGACGCAACCCGTCGGCTGTGGGCATGACGACCGTCGGCACTCCCCGCACGGGCCGGTTGGCAATGACGCTGGGTACCTGCTGGATGATCTCGTCGAGGCGCTCGGTGTCCATGCGTGGCGCGACGAGGAGCAGCCCGTCGACCTGGCGGGCGAGGGTGAGGGCCAACTCGTATTCGTCGTCGGGGTCTTCGTCCGTGTCGGCCAGGAACACCGCATAGTCCTTGCGGCGGGCGCGGGCCTGTACTGCCTTGGCGACCACCGCGAAGAAGGGGTTGGCGATGTCGGGCACGATCAGGCCGAGGGTCCGGGTGCGGCCGAGGGCGAGCGAGCGGGCGACGCGGCTGGGTGTGTAGCCGAGCCGGGCCGCCGCTGCGAGGACCCGCTCACGGGTCTCGGGTCTCACCTGTTCGGGCGACGCGAAGCAGCGGGAGACGGTGGAGGGAGACACTCCTGCCTCCGCTGCCACGTCCTCGGCGCTCGCAGTCATGAACTCGCCCCGTCGGAAGAGCGCGACGGTCCTGTGCGCAGGACCGTCCCACCGTGACGGCGACGCTCTGTCCGTACGGCCTTCTCCTCGCGGCCGCGTCGCTCCACCGCCACAGCCGCGAGGGCGAGGACGCCCGACACCAGCGGGAGGAGGAGCAGTAATTGCCAGGCGCAGACTGCCGTCGCGCATACGGCGGCCGCGAGTATCACCGAGCCCACGAGGTCGTCGCGGGAGCGCGCCAGGGCGACGCGCCGCCACCCGGCGAAGCCGCTGGCGAGGGTCGCAGGGCCGGCATCGCCCGGCTCGCTCCACGCGGCAGCCGCGCGCAGCTGCACGACGACCACGGCGACGCCGGCTGCCGCACACACCACGACGAGCAGGCCGTGGCCGGGCAGATCGCCGGCCACAGCGGCTATCCGCAGGTCGGCCGCGAGGAACGCGAGGGACGCGAGCCCCGCCGCACCGCGCAGGGTTCCACCGCGCAGTGCGCGGCGCCAGTCGGCGGCGAAGCGGCGGGCCGTGCCCACGCTCGGGCCGTCGGGCACGCAGCGGCGCACCGCCGCGCAGCCCGCTGCCATCGCTGCGGGCCAGGTCACCAGTGGCAGGGAAGCCAGCGTCACGAGCACGCCGATCCACAGGACTTCGGCGAAGAGCGTGAAGCGTTCACCGTACGGGGTATCGCGCACCCGGCCGTCTCGGTGACCGGGGTCGCGCCGGGTCGTCATCGCATACGTCATGACCGTGACCGCCCTTCAGCCCTTGAGCCCGGAGGTGGCTGCGCCCTCGATGAGCAGGCGCTGGAACGCGGTGAAGAAGGCGATCACCGGCAGCAGGGAGAGGACCGACATGCCCAGCATCGCTCCGTAGTCGGTGGCGCTTGAGGAGTCGACGAACAGACGCAGGGCCAGCGGCAGCGGATAGTTCTCCGGCGACTGGAGGTAGATCAGCGGGGCGAAGAAGTCGTTCCACGACCAGATGAACGTGAAGATGGCTGTGGTGATCAGTGCGGGTCGCAGCAGTGGCAGCACGATGTGCCAGAAGATCCGGAAGTGGCCGCAGCCGTCGATCAGGGCGGCCTCGTCGAGGCTCTGCGGCAGATTGCGGATGAACTGCACCATCAGGAACACGAAGAACGCGTCGGTGGCGAGGAACTTGCCGAGCAGCAGCGGCACGAAGGTGTCGACCAGGCCGGCCTGCTGGAACATCGTGTACTGCGGGATGAGCAGAAGGTGGTGCGGGAGCAGGATGGTGCCGATCATCGCGGTGAACATGACGCCGCGGCCGCGGAAGCGCAGCCGTGCGAACGCATACGCCGCGATCGAGCACGACAGCACGTTGCCGATCACCGAACCCACCGAGATGATCAGCGAGTTGGAGAAGAACCGCCAGGTCGGCACCTCCGCGATGCCTTCGAGAGCGGTACGGAACCCCTCCCACGTGGGCCGAGAGGGAAGCAGGTCGAAACTGGAGAGGATCTCCTGGGGCGGCTTGACCGATGAGGTGAACACCCACACCACGGGGTAGAGAAGGGCGAGCAGCAGCACGGCGGCGCCGCCGTGCCAGAGCAGGGCGCCCCGGTCGAACGGCCTGCGTCGGACCCCTTGGGTTCGAGGGATGGTCGGGGTCGTCATGGTCACTTCTCCTCGCCCGCGTAGTGGACCCAGCGGCCCGATGTCTTGAACAGGACCGCGGTCACGACACCGATGACGATCAGCAGCACCCAGGTCAGGGCGGCCGCGTAGCCCATCCGGAAGTCGTTGAAGCCGAGTTCGTACAGGTACATCGAGTAGACGTACGTGGAGCCCGCCGGGCCGCCGGTGCCGTTGGAGAGCACGAAGGCCGAATTGAACATCTGGAAGGCGTGCACCATCTCCAGGACCAGATTGAAGAAGATCACCGGAGAGAGCATCGGCACGGTCACGGAGACGAAGCGGCGGATCGGCCCGGCGCCGTCCACCTCGGCCGCCTCGTACAGGTCCCGCGGGATCTGTTGCAGCGCTGCCAGGAAGATGACCATGGGCGCGCCGAACTGCCAGACGGAGAGGGCGACCAGGGACATCATCGACCAGTCGGGGTTGGACACCCAGCCGCCGGTGTCCAGGCCGAAGATGCCGGCGGCGCGGTCGACGACGCTGCCGGTGGAGAAGAGCAACCTCCAGACGATGGCCGCGCCGACGCTGGCGCCGATGAGCGAGGGCAGATAGAAGGCGGCCCGGTAGAAGTTGCGGCCTCTGCGTTTGGTGTGCAGGAGCAGCGCCACGCCGAGGGCCACGGCAAGCTTGAGCGGGGTGGCGATCAGCACGTACTGGAGCGTGACCAGGACCGAGTCGCGCACCTGCGGATCGTCGAAGAGGATGCGCCGGTAGTTCTCGAGGCCGATCCAGTTCGGGGTGTCGAAGAGGTTGTAGTCCGTGAAGGACATGAACAGCGAATAGAACATCGGAGCGAGGGTCAGCAGACCCGCTCCGATCATCCAGGGAGTCAGGAAGACATACGCCGCACGATCGCCGGCCCGGCGGCGCCTGCCCGGGGCGACGCGGCGGGTGTGGGGGTCTCGGCGGGCCGCTGGTATCGCGGCCTCGGTCGTCGTCGTACCGGCCATGGGTTCTCCATAGGTCGTGGGGGTTCTCGGGCCGGCAGTCGTCAGGAGAGGACGACCTTCGCCTGATCGAAGTAGAGGTCGACGGCCTCGTCCACGGAGATGACGCCGTAGCCGAGCTTCTCGGCGATGCGCTCCAGGCGGACGTTCAGGGTGGAGCCGCCGACTCCGGGGGCGGGCGGTGTTGCCGCTGCCACGCCGGCGATCCGCTTCTCGTAGCCCTGGGTCAGGCGCACGAACGGGTCGTCGGTGCTGGCCGCGCCCTCCTGGCGGGTGGTGGGCGCCATGCCGATGTTGGTGCCGAGGATCTTCGCGACGCGCCGGTCGTTGATCATGAAGTTGATGAACTGCGCGGCCTCACTGCGGTACGGCGTCGCGCCCGAAGCGCTGAGCAGCATGCCCGGCTTGGCGTAGAGGCCGCTCGTGCCGGTGTCGGTGGGCGGGGTGGTCAGCTTCAGGCGGGTCCCGCGCGCCTCGCTCCGGCTGCCGACCTGGTTGTCCCACTCGAACATCGAGGCCGCACGGCGCGCGGTGACCGGAGCGCCCGGCTTCGCCTCCAGGATGACCCGGGCACCCGCGATCCCGCCGGCGTCGCGCCAGCGCTCGATGAACGACAGGTAGCCGTGCAAGTCGTCGGGTGTGAAGCCCAGTTGACCGGCCTCGGTCCACGCCGTCTTACCGTGCTGCATCATCCACATCTCGACGCCCATGTAGTTCTGGCCGGGGTTGTCGACACCGACCTGTGCGCCCTTGGTGAACTTGGAGATCCTGGCGGTCTGTTCGACGAACGTCTCCCAACCCGTCTTCAGATCCGGCGGAGTGGCCCCCGCCTCGGCATAGAGCCCGGCGTCGTACATGAGCGCGATGCTGTTGCGCGACAGCGGAACGCCGACGCGGCGACCTTCGATCAGGCCGGCGGTCCGCAGCGCGGGCACGACGGCGCTCGCGTCGATCTCCTTGCCGGCACCGGTGAGTTCGGCAAGGTCGGCGAGGAGGTCGTGACTGGCGAAGGTGCGCAGCCAGGCATAGTCGACGTGCAGCAGGTCGGGCGGATTGCCGCCGGCGAGCGCAGTGGTCACCTTCTGCCAGTACGCGTCGAAGCCTACGAAGCTGGTCTTGATCCGGATACGCCGATGATCGCGTTCGAATACCGCGATGCACTGGTTGATGAGTTCGGCCCGGCCGGCATCACCCCAGAAGAAGTAGCGCAGCGTGGCCGTGCCGCCGGAGGCGACCGAACGCGCGCCGCTGCTGCAGCCCGTGGCGAGTCCCGCGGACAGCAGGGCTGCCAGGGCGGTACGGCGGGAGGGGGCGTCATTGCCCATGCGGCTCCTCCGCGAGGTAGGTCAACTGCGTTGCGTCAATTTCTTGTTGAGGCGCGACTCTTGCAGGCGCTCGCAGAGCCGTCAATGCTTCCAGCAAGCGCTTTCTCACAAGGGTTGCAACGGGACGGGCAGCGGGCATGCAGCCGCGTCCGCTCTGCGGATCGGTACTCTCGACAACTCCTGCGAGCGCTCGCAGAGCAGGGTGGCCGCAAGGTCGCAGGCTTGACATCGCGGCCACCCCGGCACCCAACCCGGGGACAACGCGTTCGAGGGCGGCCGCCTGACCGGCGTCTTCGAACGCTGACCCTTGGCCCAGGCCCCGACACACCCAGCGAGCCCGGGGCTGTCCGTTCTCCGGCACACCCGGAGAACGGACAGCCCCGGGCACAAGCATCTACGGGAGGCGAGAAGGCCCACCGCCCCCAACGCCTGTGCAACGAGGTCTCCCCCGTGCCGCGCGAAGCGCATTCAGCCGGTTCGCCGACTCCCGCGAGAGGCTCAAGCGGCTGACCATGAATACCCCCCGCCGTCCCGGGACACCCGGGGAACGTGACATTCCGCGATCTGCCATGCGTACGTGGTCCCTACACCGGCCGTCGCCGGGCGAGCTGCCCGCGGTAGGAGCTGAGCAATCACGCAGAGGAGCAGCTGTAGCCATGACCCACAACAAGAGAGACAAGGAAGTCATGCGGGAACTGCTCCGCCATCACGGGCAGACCTATGCCGCCGAGGCCCACATCCAATTGAAGAACACCACGCAGCCGCTCTACCGGACGCTCGTCCTGGCGTACCTGCTCAGCGCGCGATCCGTGCTTCTGCGACTCGTCCTGTGCGCGGAGCCTGGGACACGGAGCCGCCAGCATCAGACATCCTTTCCATCCGCCGGGGTACCCGCGTGCCACACCAGCCCACCGAGGAAGGGAGAGATCCGTGAGTGACCGCCGACCCGAGGAGCCGGTACCGGGGCCCATCCCGAGGGACATGCCCGACCAGCAGGCAGGCACCGGCGCTGATCCCTGGGAAGCCGCAGGCGATGTGGCACAGCCGACCAATGGGGAGCGGCACGAGCCCGACCCGGAGATCCCCGACACGGACGAAGCGGGTACCGGCCGACGGGGCACCACCCCGCACTCCGGAAGCCCGAGCCCCGAGCACCCCGTGCCCGACGAACCGTCCGGCTGACGCTCCGCGCCAGGTGACAGCTCCGGCACAGGGGGCTGGACAGAACGGCCGCCACACTCGGTCGGTCGGCTGTCACCCACGGAGGGATGCGAGTCGGCGCACGGCCGGTCCCAGGGTCCGTCCGTGCGTCATCAGCCCCGCCCAGGGGCTGGTGCGACCCTGCTCGGCGGCATCAGCAATCGTCCAGCGCCGCGCGTCCAGCCGTGGATCGTCCAACTGGCTCCGGGAGAGGGGGACGGCGACCGGCGCACCGGGCTTGGCACGGACGGCGAAGGGAACCACAGCGGTCTGCGCGTAGGCGTTGCGCTGCACGTCGAGGTAGAGCCGGTCGCCGCGATCCCTCTTGCGGGGCTCGGTGGTGAGTTCGTCAGGGTGCTCGCCCGCGAGGGTGCCGACGACGTCCGTGGCGAAGTCGCGCACCTCGTCGAAGTCGTGGCACCTGGCGAGGGGGACAACAACATGCAGGCCCCGCGAGCCGGTGGTCATCAGCCCGGACGGGAGTTTCAGCTCGTCGAGCAACTCCCCCAGGAGTCTTGCCGCTTGACGCACGGAGGTGAAATCACCCCCGTCCGCCGGGTCGAGGTCGAGGACCAGGCGGTCGGGCCGGTCGATCCGGTCGGCTCTGGACAGCCAGCGGTGCAGCGTGAGGCATGCATGATCGGCGAGGTGGACGAGTGTCGCGGTGTCCTCGCACACGGGATGGACGACCGTGCCGCCCTCTTTGGGCACCTCGGCGCGTTCGATCCAGTCCGGGTAGTGGTCCGGGGTGTTCTTCTGGACGAACTGGGGCCTGTCGATCCCGTCCGGGTGCCGTTCCAGCATCAGCGGGCGGCCCCGCAGGTGCGGCATCATGAAGGGTGCGACCGCGCGGTAGTACTCGACGAGGTCGCTTTTCGTGTACGCCTCGCCGCGCCTGCTCCCGCTCGCGGGAAGCAGCACCTTGTCCGGGCGGTGGACGTCGACGGTCCGACGGCCCACACGGACCGTCTCGGAGCTGGTCATCTCGGAGTCCTTCGGTCAGCGCACGACGGCCGTCTCGACCAGCAGCCGCGCCGCCGCCGCGATCGACTCGGCATCGATACCGGCTGCGTGCAGTTGCTCCGCGGGACTCGCCGAGCCGGGCATCGTCCGGACAGCCAGGCGCACGAGGCGCGGTACGGGACGGCCGTCGGTAAAGGCGTCGAGCACCGAGTCCCCGATACCGCCCTCCGCGCGGTGGTCCTCCACTGTCAGGAGGCAGCCGGTGCTTTCGGCGGCCTCGCGCAGGGTGCTGCGGTCGACGGGCTTGACGGAGTAGAGGTCGATCACCCGGACCTGGATGCCCTCGCGGTCGAGCAACTCGGCGGCCTTCAGCGCCTCGTGGAGGGTGACGCCCGCCGAGACCACGGTCAGCCGGTCCTCGCCGGATGCGCGCAACACTTTGCTTCCGCCGATCGGGAACTCCTCGGTGGGGCTGTAGATGACGGGGGTGTCGCCGCGGGAGGTGCGCAGATAGCGGATGCCCTCGAGGTCGGCCATCTCCGCGACGAGCTTCGCCGTCTGGTTGCCATCGCACGGGTACAGCACCGTCGAGCCGTAGATCGCCCGGAACATCGCCAGGTCCTCGAGCCCCATCTGCGAGGGCCCGTCCTGACCGATGGCGACGCCCGCGTGCGACCCGACCAGGTTGATCCCGGCCCCGCTGATCGAGGCCATGCGCACGAAGTCGTACGCGCGGGTGAGGAACGCGGCGAAAGTGGAGGCGTACGGCACCCAACCGCGCGTCGCCATCCCGACCGACGTGGCGACCAGTTGCTGCTCGGCGATGTAGCACTCGAAGAAGCGGTCGGGGTGCTCCTTGGCGAAGAACTCGGAGCGCGTGGAGTCGCTCACCTCGCCGTCCAGGGCGACGACGTCGCCACGGGCGGTTCCGACAGCGGCGAGAGTCTTCCCGTAGGCGTCGCGGGTGGCGACCTCGTCACCCGTCTCGTAACGGGGAAGGTCCGCATGGCCCGAGCCCACGGGATGCAGCATCCGTGCGGCGGACGGATGCTGCACCTCTACCCGTAGGTCGCGTACGCCGCCGAGTTCGGCGATCGCTTCCTCGGCGTCCGGCAGCGGCTTGCCGTGCAGGCCCTCGCGGTCCTGGACGGATGCCACGCCCTTGCCCTTGAGGGTGCGGGCGAGGATCGCGGTCGGCTGCCCGATGGTGGACAGGGCCTCGCCGTAGGCGCGGTCGATGGCGTCGACGTCGTGCCCGTCGACCTCGACGGTGTGCCAGCCGAAGGCCTGGAAGCGGCGCGCGTAGGCGTGCAGGTCGTGTCCGTGCCGGGTCGGGCCGCGCTGGCCGAGGCGGTTGACGTCGACGATCGCCGTGAGATTGTCCAGGTGCTCGTAACCCGCGTGCTCGGTGGCCTCCCACACGGAGCCCTCGGCGAGCTCGCTGTCGCCGCACAAGACCCAGACGCGGTATCCGGTTCGGTCGAGCCGCTTGCCGGCCAGCGAGATGCCGACGGCGACGGGCAGC
Organism: Streptomyces sp. NBC_01445; assembly: GCF_035918235.1. Taxonomy (NCBI): domain Bacteria; kingdom Bacillati; phylum Actinomycetota; class Actinomycetes; order Kitasatosporales; family Streptomycetaceae; genus Streptomyces; species Streptomyces sp. NBC_01445. Next base: position 497,334 of record NZ_CP109485.1, read on the forward strand.
CCCTGTCCGAGCGAGCCTGTCGCCGTCTCGACCCATGGCAGCTGCCGTGGCGTCGGATGTCCTTCGAGCCGGCTGCCGAGCCTGCGGAACGTCAGCAGCTCGGTGTCGTTGATCGCGCCGGCCGCCTTGTACGCGGCGTACAACAGCGGGGAAGCGTGCCCCTTCGAGAGTACGAACCGGTCATTGCCGGGATGTGCGGGGCGGTCGAAGTCGTAGCGCATGTGGTTCGCCAGGAGAACGGCCATCAAGTCGGCAGCAGACATCGAGGAGGTGGGATGCCCGGAGCCCGCGGCGGCGGAGGCGCGGATGCTGTCGACGCGCAACTGCTGGGCGAGTTCTGAAAGTTGACGGGTATTCATGTCACTCCTTCCGAGGGGTTGTCGCACCGGACGGGGCTCCCGCTACGCACGCCGGCGGTTGCTTGCGCACCGGCGCGCAGCTGAACAGATGCCCGTACGCGGCGACCTCCGTCCCCGTGTCCGGCCCCGACAGCCACGAACGTGCAGCGCGAGAAGCAGCGCCCGGGGTCGTCGGCAACGGCGGGAGGGGCTCGACGTGTCTGATCCCGTGGTCGCACAGATGCGGCGCGTCGGGCAGCCCGTGTACGCGGCGACGCCTGGAAAAGGCAACAGTTTGTTGCCGTTCCGGGCGGCCTTGGGCAGGGACGCCCGGGGCGCAGTGCAGGCCGGCTGACACCCGGCGAAGTCGGCGCCGTCGATCACGAAGCGGGGTCGAACCACGGTTCGCCTCCGAGAAGGTCGCTCTTACGCGCTTATCGCGTCCCCCTGACATGAGCGTCCAAACGTGCAGCCGTGGTCCCGCGTGCGTACTTCCAGGGCCACGGACCCCCGGGTTGCGGGACACTCATTCCTGCGCACTGCCCGGCAGTGCCTGCGCGTCGCAGCGCACCCATACGCCCTGAAATCGTGTCCGAGGGGTCGCCGGCGGAGCTCCAAGACGTCATATTCGCTGGTCACAGCATTGGTGTCGTTGCTTACCGCGGATGATCCGAGGGCCGCGCGCTGACGGGGACACGGGCGCCCGTCCGTCACCCCTGACGCCTCACCGACAACGCTGAGGACCGAAGCACCCCGATTCCGTGGTACCGCGGACTGATCCGCGCCCGCCGGGTCGTACCGCGGTGCTACGTGACCGCTGCCGTGCGCACGTCCGTTCAGGTTGCGTACAGGCTCAAAGTGCCATCGTGCGGATCATGACCGCACAGCACGTCCTCGACGACCGCCCCCTCGTCCCCGTACGCCGGATGGCGAACAAGGTGCCAGAGGTGACCATCTATTTCTGGATCATCAAGGTGCTCACCACCGGCATGGGTGAGACGGCGTCGGACATCCTGGCCCGCACCCTCGGCCCGGTGCCGGCGGTCGCGCTCGGCGGCCTCGCTCTGGTGGCCTCCCTGGCCGTCCAGTTCATCCTCCGCCAGTACGTCGCCTGGGCCTACTGGACCGCCGTCGTCATGGTCAGCGTGTTCGGCACCATGGCCGCCGACGTCCTGCACATCGGGCTCGGAGTCCCGTACGCCCTGTCGACGCCGGCCTTCCTCGCCGTACTGGCCGCGGTCTTCATGCTCTGGTACGCGAGTGAGCGGACTCTGTCGATCCACTCCATCCAGACGCGCCGCCGCGAGGCGTTCTACTGGGCGGCCGTCCTCGCCACGTTCGCCCTCGGCACCGCCGCGGGTGACCTCACCGCCACCGTCGGCTTCGGCTACCTGGGGTCGGTCGTCCTCTTCTCGGTCGGCATCTGCGTGCCCGCCCTCGCCCACCGCTTCGGCGCCCTGAGCGCGGTGACCGCGTTCTGGACCGCGTACGTCATCACCCGCCCCCTCGGAGCTTCCCTCGCCGACTGGATGGCCCTCGGCCACGCCCGCGGCGGCCTCGGCCTCGGCCTGGCGCCGGTCACCCTCGCGTGGACCGTCGCGATCATCGGATTCGTCGGCTACATGGCCATGTCACAGCGCGACACGGGCGCCCACACCGCAGCCTGAGGATCAGGGCGCGCAACGCGCGGTGGAGTCTGGCTCCGAGGCTCGCGGCACCGTGCGCAACGGCGGCCGTCCGCCCCAGCACCGAGGTCCGGTACGATCCGCACTTCTTCGTACCGGGGAGGGATCATGGCCGAGAGCGGCGGTGCCGAAGGCACCGACAACAGCGCGGGAACCTATGACGATGTCGTGGACGAACAGACCGCGGTCCGGCTGGTGTACCGGCCCCAGTCTGCCGACGCACTGGTCGGCCTGCGGGTCCGCGAGCGGATCAAGCGGACCGGGCTACTGCTGCGAGGGGTGTTCCTCGCACTGTGGGTGGGGCAGTGGCTGCTCTCCACCGTGGGCCGCGGGAGTATCGACGTGGTCTCGACGGTCCTGTTCTTGTTCGTCGTACTGGTGGTGTGGGGGTATCCGCGGCTGCAAGCCGCACAAGTGCAGCGGGTCGTCGGATGGCAGGGCGAGTACCGCGCCACCGTGTCTCCGGCCGGGATCACCTGCCGCACCGACCACAGCACTTTGATCCAGAAGTGGTCCGTCTTCCGGGGCTACCGGGAGACGGCAGGTCACTTCGTCCTGCTCAGCCGGGACCCCAACATCTCGTGGCTCGGTGTCCTTCCCAAACGGGGCGTGCATGAAGGTGAGGGCCTCGACCGGCTGCGCGCCATTCTGGACGAGCACACCCGTCGCGTGTGACGGACTCGAAACAACGGGCTGGTGAATACGGCGTCGTCGGGGTCGCGGCGTCTGGTGTGTCCCCCGCCCGGCCGCCGGCACACCTCCGAGAACATGTGCTGTGAAAGGGCTGGCACTTGCCTCGGGAGCCCTGGATGATCGCCGGGGCAGTGGCCGCGCGAGACGAAGTGGCATCCGGGTGCTCAGGACGGAGCGGGAGGGGCCCATGGGATGGTTCATCGGAATCGGTGTGCTCGGAGGCTTGGCACTCATCACCGCAGGCGCGGCGTCGATGCGCACAGGCTGGACGCCGCCCCGGAGCCGAGTCACCCGGCCCTCGGTCTACGGACTCGGAGCACTGCTGGTGGGTGTGCCGTGCGTGGTGCAGGGGCTCTTCTACTTCCGAACCCTGCCAAGCCCACCTTGGGAGGTCCGCTTCTTCGGACTCAACGCCCTTGTATTCTCCGGGCTGATCCTCATCGGAGTGAGCCAGATGCAACGCAGAAGGTGAACTTCTCACCAACTTCGAACGACCCCCATGCGCCGGTCGCCTTGAGCTGACCAACTCCCGGTATCGCCACCCGACTTCACGCGAAGTGATCTCCGTCACCCCACTCAATGGCGAGGTGACGTTTGCCGGCTGGGCCGCGCTGTCTGAGTGAGCCATCCCGTGACGGATGTGCCTCACGTGACTTTGGTAAGTGGCCCTTCGCGGCCTTCTATTGGGGTGGATCGTCTTGAGTCGTACCTCGCGTGCATACAGACCGCTGAGCCTGAAACGACGGGCGTGGATCACGCTCGGCGCGGTAGTGCTGGGTGGAGGGGGCCTGGTGACCTACGCCGTGGCCACCCCTTCCCAGGATCCAGGAGCGGCGGGCCGGGCCAAACGGCCCGTGAAGGTCTACGACCTCGCGCTGAAGGGCACCACGAGCGGCAAGCGTGAACTGCCGGGCACGCAGACCAAACAATTCTCGATGCTCGGCGTCTCCTGGACCGGGGCGACCAAGCGGCTGCACGGCAGCGCCCAGGTGCGCACCCGCAGCCTCGAGACCGGAGCGTGGACCGCCTGGAAGTACCTCGAGGCGAACGTCGACCCGTTGGAGGGTCCCGAGGCCGGGGCCGAGATGCGCGGCGCGTCCGAGCCGCTGTGGGTCGGCCCCTCCGACGGCGTCCAGGTCCAGGTCGTCCACAAGAACGGCTCCACCGACTCGGGGCTGCCCAAGGGCCTCGAGGTCAACCTGGTCGACCCCGGCGTGGCGACCAACGCCGAGATGAAGGCCAAGCCCGCCGCCTACGTCGCGCCGGCCGTCAGCGACAGCGCTTCGCCCACCGACTCGGTCACGCCCACCGACTCCGCGTCCCCGAGCGACTCCGCCGTCCCGTCCGCGCCCGCGTCGGCTTCCTCCACCCCGAGCACGCCCGCGAGCCCGTCGGCCACCATCCCCACGGCTCCCCCGTCCACCGTGCCCGAGCCGCCGATCACCTCGCGGGCCGGCTGGGGCGCCGACGAGTCGCTCAGCCCCGACCCGTCGGAGTACAACCCCGATGTGAAGGCCGTCTTCGTCCACCACAGTGACGGGGCGAACGACTACTCCTGCGCCGACTCCGCGGCGATCGTGCGGGGCATCTACGCGTACCACACCCAGACCAACGGCTGGAACGACATCGGCTACAACTTCCTGGTCGACAAGTGCGGCACGATCTTCGAAGGCCGCAAGGGCGGCGTCGACCGACCGGTGCTCGGCGCGCACACCTACGGCTGGAACCGGGAGTCCACGGGCATCGCGGTGCTCGGCGACCACACCTCCACCGGCGCCACCAACGCCGCGCTGACCTCTGTCGCCCGTATCGCGGCCTGGAAGCTCGGCCAGTACAAGGCCGACCCGGTCTCCACCGTGAAACTCACCGCCGGCGCGACGCAGACGAACTACTTCGGCACCAGTTTCACGGCGGGCAGCCAGTACACGTTCAACCGGATCTCCACCCACCGCGACGGCTACAACACCCAGTGCCCCGGTAGCTCCCTCTACGGCCAGTTGCCGACGATCCGCGCCTGGGCGTCCGGCCCGGTGCAGGACCTGAAGGTGACCTCGCTGTCCGGCGCCGGTCAGTCCGGTTCGACGTACTACACCAAGGGCGCCATCACGGCGAAGTGGTCGACGACGACGCCCGGTTCGCTGATCTCCAAGTTCGAGCTGCTGGTGGACGGCAAGGCTGTCGCCACCGCTTCCGGTACCGCCACCTCCGTGGGCACCACCCTCGCCCTGGGCACCCACACCGTCGCCGTGCGGGCCGTGCACCAATCCGGCAGGACCACGACGACCACGGCGCTGAACGTCGTGGCGGAGACGACGGCACCGACCTTCACCACCGCACCGAAGCTCTCCCTGCGCACCGGCACGGTCAACACCAGCTCCGTGCCGGTCACCCTCGGCTGGAAGGCGACCGACAACACCGCGCTGAAGTCCGTGAGCCTGCTGACCCCGACGACGGCCACCTTCGGCCCGACGACGGCCAGCTCCAGCCGCACCGCCGCGTCCGGCACAGCGAGCACCTGGTCGATGAAGGCCGACGACTACGCGGGCAACACCCGTACCTCCTCCGCCTCCTTCACCCCGGTGATCCTTCAGGAGACCTCGGCCACCAAGTCCGGTACCTGGACATCCCGTTCCTCCACGAGCTACCTCGGCGGCAAGTCGTACTCCAGCGGTTCCAAGGCCGCGAGCCTCACCTGGACGTTCACGGGCCGCTCAGCCTCGTGGGTGGCATCGCGGGCGTCCAGCTCCGGGCAGGTGTACGTATACGTCGACGGCGTCAAGGTCAGTACCGTCGACCTGAAGTCGTCCAGCACCCTGTACCGCCAGGCCATGTGGACCAAGTCGTGGTCCAGCAGCGCCAAGCACACCGTGAAGGTCGTGGTGGTGGGCACGAGCGGTCGTCCGACGATCACGACGGACGGACTCGTCTACATCAAGTAGCTCCCCGCCCTGCGACACGGCAGCGGCCTTCACGATCCGACCAGGTCCCCTTGATCGTGAAGGCCGCTGTCGATTGCGCCCTGCGCTCTGATGCCCGCGACGAGCACGGTCGCTGGACAACGCAGAACTCGTTGCCTTCCGGGTCCTGCAGCACGACGGCGTAGTGCCCCATGTCCGGGTCATCCGTGGTCCGAAGCACGCCGGCGCCGGCTGCGATCAGTCTTGCCACTGTCGTGGTGACCCCCTGCGTGCGGACCGCCAGCCCTCCGTACAGGTCCGACTCGCCCACTGAGGCCCCCCTCACCGCGGCCGCCGACCACCTTCCAGATCTTCCTGGACGCTCGGCATCCCTCGGTCGAAGTCCTGGCGAACCCTCGGCAGTTGACCTCACCCCCAAGATCCCCGGCAGAGTCAAGCCAGGGTGTCCGGGTCAGCCGCCCTGGCCGGCGTTTCCGACCGGGCCGGCCTCTACCAGGGTGCCCGGCCGCCGCCCGCTGGGACAGACCCGTCACCCGACCGATCTCGACCCCGACCGGTGGCATGGCTTCCTCAACCCGCAACGCCCGCGCCCCGGGGCAGCCGCCTGGCCACACCGCGTAGTCCGTGAGCGCCCCCGGAATGCCACCCGGTGCACGGCCGCGCGGAGCGCCGCCACAGACGCGAGGTCACGTCGTCCACCGCGGCACCGGTCGCGTCCACGAGCGCCAGGTCCCAGCTGCCGTGCGAAGCCTCAGGTGCTCCGTCATAGCTGTGACGGAGCGCTGGTGGGCCACTCCGAGCATCGCAGTTGGCCGCAGAACAGTGAGGGCGCGCAAGTCCTCGGACGCAGATCTCGTGTGTTCCATACGTGAGCCGACTGCGGTTCCAACGGCCGTGCCGGTGCTCCGCTTCGCGTGGCCTGCTGGTCAACGTCGTAGCCGCGGATCGGGGTGCTTGGAGGCCACGGGTCGGAGGCATGGTTCCGTCATCTGCATCAGTCGACGGCCTTCAACTCGCCCAGCGCGTCACCGAGGTCGAGCTCGGTACGGCCACGGGTCTGGAAGCCCTGCTGGAAAAGCTCTGCCGTGCGCTGCTGTGCTGCCTCACCCCGAACGAGTTGCTGGAACAGGGCCGCATCTGCGCGTACATCGGCAGGAGTTGCCAGGCTGATGGCGTTGATGGCTGATTTGGCCGCAATCAGTGCATCACGCGGGAAGCCCCCCATTCGCGCGGCAATGCCGGCTACGAACTCGTCCAGCTCGGCGTCGGGTACCGCGCGGTTGATCCATCCGTAGCGTTCGGCGAGTTCGGCATCGAAGTCGGCCGACGTCAGCACGGCCTCGAGCGCTCGGCCCCGGCCCAGCAGACGGGTCAGGTGCTGGATCGCTCCCGCGCCGGGCGGGGTTCCGATGCCGACTTCGGGCTGGCACAGGACAGCGTTCTCCCGGGAGGCGAAGCGCATGTCGCAGGCGAGGAGGAACTCGCTTCCCGCCCCCCGTGCCCGGCCGCGCAGCTTGGCAATGGTGACGGCCGGGATCTCGCTGAGCCTGCGGAACAGCATCCCCAGGGAGGCGTCGCCCGGACCTCCGGCTTTAGCGGCTTCAGCGGTGTACTCGGGCACTTTGGTCAGGTCTACGTGCGGGAAGAAGAAGTCCGGGTCCGCGCTGTCGAAGACCACCACTCGTGCAGCCGCCGGCTGGGAAAGCTCCTCGAGCAGTCCGACGAGATCGCGCACGAGCTCGGGACCGATGAGGTTGATCGGCGGGGCGTTGAAGGTGGCGGACAGGACGTTGCCGTCCAACCTGGTGCTGATGGTTTCGTACGAGGCTGTCATGTCCCATTCCTCTCGGCGCTCATCACGGCCCGGTGGCGATCCCGGCCGTCAGGGCTCGTACTCCTCGAATCGCAGCACGGCCGATGCGGCAATCTCCTTCCCAGCCGCTGTACACGGTCAGGCAGTGGTCTCGACGACCCGACGCAGACACCCTTCCACTCTCTCCCCGATCACCCACTCGCACAGCCCTGGAGCGTGATTCCCGCACGCTGAACGCACTCCAGGCACGTGACTCACCCTGTTCGATTTTCGCTCGATACGTTGGGGGCGGAAACAGCCATCTGGCGTGGATAGCCTCTCGTGTGGTCGGAGGCGAGTCTGTGTGCTGCACACCTGGCCGCGGAGCGTGGCACCGGCACGCTTGCACCCCCGCCGATGCCCCCGACCGGCCCGGACAGCGGCGCCGACCGCACGCACGCGGCAGCGCGCACGCGGTGGAGGCCCGATGGCAGGCGACCTTGCTGGAGCATCGAACGGCACGCCAACCGGGCCACCGAAGCCTGAACGCCGCCTCAGGGACGACAAGAGTGCACAAGCAGCTGACACGCGCGGCACCCGCGGCCACACTGTTGACCAGTTCAGCGTGCCCGCCTGAGGAGACCGGATGACCGCGAAGGACGACGCACCACGCCGCCCGTTCCTGATACCCAAGGCGCGGCTCGCGATCGGCTCGGTCACAGCTGCGCTCGTAGTCTTCGCGGCCGGCTACGGCGTAGCCACAGCCACAGCGACCAGTGGTCACAGCAAGGGCACCCAGCGCGAGAGCCGGGCCGACGTCTACCGGGACGGATATTTGGCGGGGCAAAAGATTTCGGGCGCCGGTGAGGAGATCACTGCCGATGCCGCCCGGGAAACCTGCGGTGAACTCTTTTACCAAGCCCCGTACCTGGACGAATGGCAGAGTGGCTGCCTCGCAGGAGCACAGCACCTGGCACCGTATCCACCCTCGAAGTGAACTGCGCGACTGCCCCGCCCGACCTCGAACAGCCGGCCCAACGAGCCGCCCACACAAGGGTCCTGCGGACAGCAGGACGGCTCCCACACGATCGCGGCGCCTCACCTCGGACCTCGGAACAGGGCGGTCTGCACGCGGGGACAGCCTCTTGTTCTCGAGTTCGGGTTGCGAGGGGCGGTCACCGAGTTCGCCACGAACGTCGACCTCGCCACCGCACCGAACCGTGCAGTGACTTTACGTGAAGACGTATCGCCGGACAGTGCATCCACACTCATGACGATCCTGGGTCGATCCTGTGCATCTTTGCAGGCCGCGACAGAGATATCGGACGAGGCCACCCATCTCCCCGCCCACCCCCTCCCCACACCGTGATAACACGGAGTAACTAAAATCGAGGAGGGCTACGACCGCATGGGTATCTTCAGCCGTCGCCAGAGCACGACCATCGAGCCGACGCCTGCCGCCGGCCCCCGTACGCCCTTCCCCGACGACACCGCCGGCGCCACGCTCGACCCCGCCCTTCGCGCACTCACCGGGCAATGGACCATCGACCGCCCCCACAGCCGCATCGGCTTCTCCGTACGCCACGCCATGGTCACCACCGTCCGCGGCGCCTTCGCCGACTACGACAGCACCCTGTACTTCGACGGAGCCCGCCCCTCCCAGTCCCGGGCCGAGATCACCATCCGGGTCGCCAGCGTCGACACCGGCGTCGAACAACGCGACGCCCACCTCATCGGCACCGACTTCTTCGACGCCCGCCGCCACCCGGAGATGACCTTCCGCAGCACCTCCACCACCCACGAAGGCAAAGAGACCTTCCGCATGACGGGCGACCTGACCATCCGCGGCGTCACCCGGCCCGTCGAACTCCAACTCGACTACCTCGGCTCCGTCCTCGACCCCTTCGGCTACGAGCGGGCCGGCTTCGACGCCACCACCACCATCGACCGCACCCAATGGGGCCTCGTCTACAACCAACGCCTCGAAGCAGGCGGCACCATGGTCAGCGAAAAAGTCCGCCTGCAGTTCGACATCTCCGCCATCCGCTCCACACCCATCGCCTAGCCGCACCACCCCGCACAAAAACCCCCACTCCCCCACCACGACAGGTGGGAGCACCGGTCCCTTGTGACAGGCCAGGAAGAACCAGAGGCCGCCGCGTCCTCCGCGGCCGTCGCACCTCCACGGCCTTCACCTCGTCCACCATCCTGGCGAACTCGGCCCCGGCGAGGCGCTCGTAATCGGCTTCATCGAAGGTGGCCTGCACGGCCACGGGACCGCTGGCACGGGACCGCTGATCCGAGTCCGACGACGAGATCATCGACCGCACCTTGGCCGTTCCGGCAGTGGCGGGCAGGCGGGTGAAGTCCCTGAGCCACGACACCGGACAGCCGACGCGTGCTCGGCCGGCAGGCCTGCCCGTCATCAGGTTCCGCCACGTTTTCGAGAAGGAACCGGACTGGGCGGCTCAGGAACCGCGCCGGGACGACGGGATGCGGCTCATCGGCGCGAGTAGCTGTTCGCCCAACGGAGAGAGGCGCGGTAAGCGACCTGCCCCACCTCAAAGGCCGAGTCCGGGAGTGCCGACGCTCGAGGCTTTGGCGCTCGGCTCTGGCGCGTGATTCCAAGCGGCGTATGTACAGCCCGTCCTGCCCCGCGTACGCATCACGCAACGGGCGGCGTGCCAGTTCACAACGCGGCACAGTGGCTCGCCGCGAGCGCCTTCACGGTCAGCATCGGCAGCGAGCTCACCAAGGCGCCATTCGGGCGAAGATGGCACGGCTCCGGGGCTGAGTCGGCTGACGGGCGCGGCGGAGAGAACAACGGAGACACTCGGTCAGGCGCGGGTCAGGGTTCTTCCGGGCCCTCCTCGTCGAGTTCGAACCAGACCGTCTTCCCCTCCGGTTCGGGGCGGATGTTCCACCGGTGGGCCAGCAGGTCGAGGAGGACGAGGCCGCGTCCGGAGGAGGAGAGTTCGCCGGGGGCGCGCCGGTGCGGGACCTCGTCGCTGCGGTCGGTGACCTCCACGCGCAGTCGTCGCCGGCCTGGGGCAACGCCGCTGATTTCGGCCCGAAGGACAGCGGCATGATCGGTGTGGATCAGTACGTTCCCGAGGAGTTCGGAGACGAGCAGGAGGACCGTGTCAACCTGCTCCGGCCGTGCCCAGTCGTGGAGCAGGCCCTGGAATTCGATCCGCGCGTCGGCGAGTCCCTGGGCCTGATCCTGTTCGAGAGTGAAGCGCAGATGCCGCCCGGCCCGGTTCGCATGCACATCCGACGGGTCTCGGCGCAGGAGCAGCAGCGCGATGTCGTCCTCCGTGAAGGAGGCGCCGGGTTGGTCGCCCGCCTCTGCGGGGGACGGGGCCACGACCGCGTTCAGAAGCCGGTCCGCCAGGCCGTCGAGGTCTTCAGGACCGCCCGGGGTCAGCGCATCGCGCACACGGAGCCAACCGGAGTACATGTCGTGTCCGCCGGACTCGATCAGACCGTCGGTGCAGAGCATGAGGATCTCGTTCTCGCGCAGGGAGACGACGCTGACCGGGTAGTCGTCCTCCCCTAGGTCGAGCCCGAGGGGCAGCCCACCCCGCACGTGCTTGAGCAGACAGGTTCCGTCCGGCAGACGCAGCACGGGATGCGGGTGCCCGGCCCGGGCGATGCGCAGGACGCCGCTGGCGGGATCGGCCTCCAGGTAGATACAGGTGGCGAAGCGACCTTCGCCCAGTGACGTCAGGAAGCGGGACGCGCGCACCAGGACGGCGTCGGGGCCGTGGCCCTCGGCGGCGTAGGCGTGGATGGCGGTACGCAGTTGCGACATCAGCCCGGCGGCCTGCACATCGTGGCCCTGGACATCGCCGATCACCACGCCGAGGCGCCCGCCGGGCAGGAGGATGCTGTCGAACCAGTCACCGCCGACCATGAGGCCCCCGCCGGTGGGCACGTACCGGCCTGCGACGGTGAGGCCGTCGACACCGGGGGCGATCCGGCTCATGCTGCTGCGCAGGCCCTGGGAGAGTGCGCGGTCCGCCTGACCGTCGTACGACTGCTCGATGCTCTGGCCGAGCAAGCGGGCCACGGTCAACAGGAACGTGCCCAGACCGCCGGTCATCGGTACCGGGGCGTCGAAGGCCGCCATCCATACGCTGGTGAGCTGGCTGTACGTCGTCAGGGGCAGGAAGGCCCATGCCTCGTAGCCCTGCTTTCCTGCGGGTTCCCAGGCGGACGGGAAGCGGTCTCGATACTCCTGCGGGGAGGCCAGGAAGACGGGGCGCCCGGTCCGGGCCACCTGCGCCGCCGGATGAATCGTGCCGAGAGGCAGTCGAAGCGCGTCGACCTCGCCGTCGCGGAAGCCGACCTGACCCACGCACTTCAGGACTTCGCGGTCGGACCGGAACACCGCCTGACCGCACAACGGCAGGGTGGCGTCAGCCAGCTGGGAGATCAGGGTGAGCGCCTCCCCGAGCGATGCGGACCGCGCCAGGGCGTGCCCCGTCACGAGCAGGTCGGCTCCGCGGTGGCGCGTCCACTCGGACGCCTTGGCGGATCCGGCGGCGGTCGGGCCCGCCAACCGATTGAGTGTCGCGAGCTGGCGCACCTCGGCGTCGTACTCCTCCGAATCGCCGCTCTCGCGCCCGCCACCCACCTGCGGCACTCCCGTCTGCTCGGCGCACTCTGCCTTTCGCTCCTCCCATGTTCCGTCGATCCGCCCCACCTCGCCTGCTCACTCACGCCCCGGCGCCCTTCGACCTCCCGATCCGGATCGAACGCGTTGACGGATGCGGACCGGCGGGACGGAGATCGACAGGCGCCGCTTTGACGACGTTGTCGAGGTTCAGTCGCGGCTGAGGTGAGTCGGCCCTCGAATGCGATCCAAGACGCCGGGGAAGGCGAGGCGCCGGGGACACCGCCCTCTGCTGCCAGCCCACCGTTCATCGATGTCGTCTGCGCCTGCATCCCTAGCTCCCTCCGAAGCCCGCTCGCACGACAGCGTCACCGCACCGGTCCTGCGCACCGACGTCCTCACCGCGTTAGCCGTCCGGGGTGCCATAGGGATTTCCTATACCGCCTGCTGACATTTCGTCTTTGCCTCTCACTATTTTCCGTACGTACCGTGAAACAGCTCGACGAGGTGCTCACCGTGATTTCTCCGAGGAATCGCGGTCTGCGCAAGTCGATCCTTTTCCGTCGAGCGGACTGACACACGAATTGAGAGGACCGGTGGCATGACCACGATCGAGAACGGATCGGGAATGCGAGAACTCGCGGGAAAGCGGGCCCTGGTCACGGGTGGTTCTCGCGGAATCGGAGCGGCCGTCGTGCGCCAACTCCTGGACGCGGGTGCCGAGGTGCTCACGACTGCCAGGTCGGCGACAAGCACGGTGCCGGAAGGGGCCACCTTCGTGGCGGCCGATGTGCGGACAGTGGCTGGAGCACAGGCGCTCGCCGTAGCCGCACAGGAGGTGCTCGGCGGGGTGGACATCCTGGTCCACAACGCGGGTGGGGCGCGACCTCACGAGGGCAGCGCGGCCATCCCCGACGAGGAGTGGCAGAACGCGCTGGACCTGAACTTCCTGGCGTCGGTGCGGCTGGACTCGCTGCTGCTGCCGGGGATGCGGGAACGGCGTTCGGGGGTCATCGTGCACATCTCATCGGCCGCGGTCCTCACCCCAGTAGGACCGTTCCTGCACTACACGGCGGCGAAGGCGGCACTGGAGAACTACAGCCGGGGACTGGCCGTGGAACAGGCCCCGTTCGGAGTCCGGGTCAACTCTGTGTCTCCCGGCAGAGTCGCCACTCCCGGTGGCGAAGAGACGCGGGAGCAGTGGGCGCGCCTGGATCTGGCGCCGGGCCAGAACGACTCCACCACCGCGCCGCTGGGGCGCGATGGCCGGCCCGACGACATCGCCCAGGCGGTGCTGTTCCTCGCGTCCGGCCGGGCGAGCTGGCTGACCGGGAGCAGTCTCGTCGTGGACGGCGGCGAATTCCCCAGGGGCTGACGCCGGCATAATTCCGGAACGCCAGTTTCGACAAAAGAAATTCAGCGGCGCCCGCTTCCTTCTCGGCCGTCAGGACGCGGGCGAGAAAGAAGCGGACTCGGACCAGGTCTCATGACGCAGGAGTTCGAGGAGGGCCCTCTCCGCCGGGCCCGCGCCGGGCCGGACCACGGCGATGACGGGCTGGGACACGACCGGGAAAACCGGGCGCACGAGGTGCTCGTAACCGTGGGGCACCGCGGAGGCCGGGACGAGCGTCACCCCAAGGCCGTGGGCGGCCCAGCGCACGGCCGTCGCCGTCTGGGACACGCGGGCGGCCGTGGTCGGGGCCAGATCGTTGTCCCGCAGTACGTTCAGCAGTACGCCGTCGAGCGCGCTGTCGCGGTCGAACCTCACCCACGGCTCACTCTCCAGTTCGCGCAGCTCGACCCGGTCCGCGGCAAGTTGCCGGTGCCCGGCGGCAAGGGCCACGACGAACTCCTCGTCGCCGAGGTGGTGGGCGTCGGCGGGGCTCTGCTCGCACGCCGCCATCAGGGCCAGGTCAAGCACGCCCCGTCGCCCCAGCCGCTCCAGCTCGGCGGAGCTCGGCTCCTCGAAGACGGTGACCTCCAGCCGCGGGAAGCGGCGACGCAGCGAGCCCAGTGCACCCGGCAACTGCCGCGTGCCAAAGCCCATTTGCACCGCTACCACCAGCTCACCGACCAGCTCATCGGCACCGGCCCGCGCCGTGGCCCTCGCCCGTCGCGCCGCGCTCACCGCGGCCTCCGCCTCCCTCAGGAACGCGCGGCCGACCACGGTGGGCACCAGTCCGGTCGGCGTGCGGGCGAACAGTTCCACGCCGAGTTCCCGCTCCAGGCCGCGGATCTGCTGGGACACCGACGGTTGAGCGACGTGCAGCCGCTCCGCGGCCGCCGTCACCGAGCCCTCCTCGGCGATGGCCAGGGCGTACTCGAACTGACGAAGACTCATCGACTCCCGTTCCCTCGCTGCGGCGGACCGGGGCCCACCCGTTGTCATCGTTGTGACAGTGAGTAACTCCGTTCCGCCGGCGGGCATTCCCGTAGACACGGCCGGAGCCGATCAGCTCTTGGTAGCCGCTCTTGGTAGCAGGTGCCGGCAACTGGCGGGCGGCATGGAGACACCTGCCTCGTCCGAGGGCGCGCGGCCCCTGCTCCCCGCCCGCCGCGTCGGCTGATCGCTGTCCGACGGTCGGAGCACGGCGATAGACACTCAGCGTGGAAAAGACTCTGGAGTTCGCCGTCCTGCTGCGGCTGATCGACGAACGCTCAACCGCCTTCCGGGCCGCCGTCGCCTCCGCGCCAAGCCTCGACCTGCAGGTACCGCCCTGCCCCGAGTGGACGCTGCTCGATCTGGTGCAACACCTGGGCGAGAGGCGCCCCTTCTGGGCCGCCACCGTCGCCGCGGGGCCTGCCGACGCTCCCCCTGCCGAGACCGCTTCGGAGGGCGCCCCGGCCGCGCCTCAGGACCGCGAGGCCCTGCCGTCCTGGTTGACCACATCGACCCAGTAGCTTCTGGACGCACTGCAGCAGGCCGGCCCGGATCGCGGGTGCTGGACGTGGTGGAGTACGTCGCAGTCGCCGCAGACGTCCGGTGCCGTCGCTCGGCACCAGGTCCAGGAGATCGCGCTCCACACCTACGACGCCCAGATCACCGTGGGTGCCCCGCAGCCGCTGCCACCTCGCCCAGCCCGGCCGCACGTCCTCTCAATCCTCATGGACCCGCGACATAGACGCAGCGCCGAGGCGGGACGCCCTGGGAATCAGCCACATCGCAGGGTGGCCGTGCCGCCCACCCTGCTCACGGCTACGGGATGCGCCACAGGGCTCCGACGGCACGGGAGAAGGACCGATTCGTGCGCTCGGCGTCAGGTGAGGTCTTCGTGGTCGGCGATGATTTCGGTCTCGTACTGGTCGATGATCTGTTGAGGGGTACGGCCGGTGTGGTGGGCGAGGTCGTTGATGGCGGTGGTGGCCCAGTTCGCCACCGACAGCGCCAGGGCCATCAACTGGTCGTCGCCGAACGTACTTTTGACGCCCAGCAGGTACGCAAAGTTGAGATACGGAACCAGCTGGGGGTCGCCGGCCTGGCCGATGCCGGCGCGGAGCATCTCGATGGTGGTCCGGGTGGCTTCCTCGTGTTCCGGCAGCAGTCGCTGTCGCTCGACCTGCACATGGGCGATCATCTGGCGGCGTGCGAGCGGGTCCACCCTGCGCCCCTTTCCGCGGGAGATTCGCTGCTGTGGTCATGGGGGGTGCGCGCAGCAGGACAAGGGTTCCGTTGTAGGTCGGGCGGCTGAGCAGGTGGCCGAACCCTTCGTCCCAGGCGCCCGAGCCGAGGGCGCGGCGCAGGGATGTGTCGAAGTCCTGGCGGGCGCGGTCGTCGACGACGCTCCAGGCCGAGCAGGCTTGGCGGGCGGCGGGGTCGAGGAGGAGTTCGGGTCGTAGTACGCCTCATTGAAGCCGTCCGTGCAGTCCAGCGGGATGGGAACGGGCTGGATGGTGGTGGTGCCGCCGAGCGTGGCCGTGAGTCGGTCCATGGGTGGGTAGCGGCGCGCTTCGGTCTCCAGGACGTCGGGGGCGTGCTCGTAGAGCCAGAAGTCGCGAACGCGCGCGGGGTCGCAGGTCAGGACCACGACGGGGCCGTGGGTGACGCGTCGCATCTCACGCAGCCCAGCTTCGCCGTCGGACCACTGATGGACGGTCAACTTGACCAGGCCCTGAAGGACCGGGCTTGGAGGTAGCGTCCAACTGGCTGCTGGGTGGGCTCCTCCGTCCAGTCACCCTTATGGGGTGGCAGGGACGCGTGACTCACGCCCCGCAGTCCACACAGCCTCGCCTTTGCGGGCGATGTTGTGGGAAGCGTTCCGGTCTGCGTGGGCAACGACCCCGCAGTTCCGGCAGGTGAAGAGGGCCTGGCTTGCCCGGTTCTTCTTGTCGATGTGGCCGCACTCGCAGCACTGCTGCGAGGTGTAGGCGGGATCGACGAAGACCAAGGGGACGCCGGCCCTGCGGGCCTTGTAGACGATGAAGTCTGCCAGCTGGGCAAAGGCCCAGGAGTGGAGCGCGACCCGTTGGGGCTTGCGGAGCCGTACCCTCTGCCGGATTCCCCTGAGTTCTTCCAGGGAGATCCCGGCCGAGGTGCGTTCAGCCTCGGTCACGATCGTCTTGGCGATGATGTGGTTCTGGTTCTTCGCGTGGCGCTGTTCGCGCCGGTTGCGCTTCTTCAACAGCCGCTTGGCGGACTTGGTGCCCTTAGCCTGGAGTTTCCTGCGCAGGTCGAGTTGCCGCTTGCGGTGGCGGTTCAGGCCGCGCCCGGCGGTTTTGTGGCCGGTGGATGTGGTGGCGATGTTGGCGATTCCAAGGTCTACGCCGATGAAGTGACCGGGCTCGTACTGCTCAGCCTCGGGAACGTCACACGTCGCGAGCAGGTAGAACACGCCGTCGCGTTCAATCAGGTCCGACTCGCCCTGCCGGTGGTCCCGGAGCGTCTTGAGTGCGTCAGGCGAACAGGCGAAGCGGACGTTCTTGGCCCGGCCGTCCACCGTCCAGATGGACACGGTCTGCGCGTCGTACTGCCAGCTCAAACACCGGTCGTCATACGGTTGCGCGGCCTCGGGCCTAAAAGCGATGGGCTTGGACTCGGCCTTGGTACGGCGCTTCGATCCAGACTTGCCGAGGTTCCCGGCACGGATGTTGGCCCTGAGGGTCGTGTAGGCATCGCGGGTCTTCTTGATGATGTGCTGGGCGGCCTGCGCCCCCAGTCCCCGCGACCGCAGTTCACCGTAGGTGTGCTTGCGCAGCTCGTACTCACGCGGAACACCGTGCTCGAACGCCACCTCCGACACCCAGTTCGCGGCCTCGTTGACCGTGTGCAGCGTCACCGACAGCGCGGCGGCCTGCTCGGCCTCCGGCATCAACTTCACTTGCACGACGATCTTCACACGGGCGATCGTATCGACCCATGTCACCATGCTGGGAGCCAAACCCCAATATTCGTAAGGGTCCCACGGTCGTCTACACCCTCCACGCCCATTTGGTCTTCACACCCAAGTACCGGCGCGGACCGTTCACCGACGAGATCCTTCGACGCTGCGAGGAAGTCATGCGCGCCGTCTGCACCGACTTCGGCGCCCAGCTGCGGGAGTAGAAGTGCTTCCTCCCGGGCGTGAACGCCGGGGTTCCGCGCCAGATCCTGCTGAAGAGGGTCATCGCCGCGTCGAACTGCCCATCGGCGAAGGGGAGGGCTTCGGCGACCGCGTCGATCGCGGTGGCGAGTTGGGCCGGGCGCTGGACGCGCATGGCCAGGGAGGGCTCAACCGCCGTGATCGTGCGCGCCGCGGTCTCATATGACCCGGTTCCCGCCCCGACGTTGAGGACGGTGCGCGCATCGCCGAGGGCCTCAGCGATGACGCGGGCGATGCGCTCGTCAGGGCGGCGGTAGGCGGCGTATCCGGAGCCGATGGTGCTGTGGTCGACGTCGCCGGCGCTGCCGTGGTAGGTGCGCATGACCATGGAGGGACCTCGCGTTGTGGGCCGGGCCGGGGCCGTGACGTCCGCGCCCGGACAGCAATACCTATCTTGCATCTGCCGCAAGGAATCCCCTAGAGAACTTGCTCACGCTTGGCAGATCGGCCAATAAGCGTGGCATGTGCGCCACTCGACTTGGAGGTTGTGTCGGCGAATCGGCCCGTTACGGGCTGTCGTCCTCCTGGTACGAATGACGCTGGCCGGCCCAGGGGTCGGCGATGTTGTGGTAGCCGCGCTCCTCCCAGAAGCCTCGCCGGTCCTGCGTCATGTACTCGATGCCGCGCAGCCACTTGGGTCCCTTGTAGCCGAACAGGTGCGGGACCACCAGGCGCAGCGGGAAGCCGTGTTCGGCAGTGAGCAGCTCATCGTTGTGGTGGGTGGCCATGACGGTGGAGTCGGCGATGAAGTCCTCGAGGCGTAGGTTCGCGCTGTATCCGTATTCGGCCCAGGCCATCACATGGGACACGCCCTCGGCGGGTGGGACGAGTTCCAGCAGGACGCGTGCCGGGATCCCGAAGAAGGTGTGGCCGGTGGTGCTGGTGCCGGACGCGCAGTGCAGGTCCGCGACCACGGTGACTTTGGGCAGGGTGGTGAGTTCTTCGAAGGTCCAGGAGTGGGTCGCTTTGTTCGCGGTGGCGCCGAAGACCTGGAGGGTCCATCGCTCCGGGCGGAAGCGGGGTACCGGTCCGTAGTGCGATACGGGCCAGCCTTTGGCCAGGCGCTGCCCCGGCGGCAGCATGCCTTTCTCCATGCCACGGCCCCTTGCTTTCCTTGTCCGCAGATGCAAGGCGAAAGCCTAGTCCAGAGTCGGACAAGCGATTCAAAAGGGGGCTAGAGCCTCGCGTGTGCTGCTCGTGAAGGGATGTGTCGGCGGTGGTGCGTGGCGCACTCCACGAGCGCCACGCACCACCTCTCCGTATTCACCGGCCGGGTCCGCGAGAGCCGGTGCGGGCCGTCGGCGTGGATGGCACCAGTGCATCAGTGAGCGGTCGCAAGATCTACCGGGCGCTGACCCGAAGGATGCGGGGACGCTGAGTGCTGTCCTGGTCGATCACCCAGGTGGTGCGTACCGCGTCGGCGACGACCGGGGGTGGGAAATGGCGGGCTTTTCGCCGTCTCTCAGTGGCCGCGGAAGGCCTCCTCCAGCCACCAGGCCCCGTGCTCCGAGGTGACCTTGGCATCGATGAGCAGGGGTGTGGAGCGGGGCCCGGCGACCCAGTCCCGGACAGGTTCGAGGTCGGCGCGGGTGCGTACGGTGACCGCTTCGAAGCCGTAGCCCCGGGCGATGGCGGCGATGTCGGTGGGCGGGAACTCGACCGTGTCCAGGGGGAATTGGCCGGGGGCGAAGTGATGGACCTCTGCCCCATATGCGTCGTCGTTGTAGACGACGACCACCATCGGCAGACCCAGCCGGCGGACGGTGTCCAGTTCGACGGCGCTCATCAGCGCGCCGCCGTCGCCGAGGGCGGCGACGGGCAGCCGGTCGGGCCGGGCCAGCGCCGCACCGATCGCCGTCGAAAGGCCCAGCCCGATGGATTGGAAGGCCTGGGTGAAGCACAGGCTGTTGTGGTCGGGCACGGACAGGAACATGGAGGGGTAGCCCATGAAGTTCCCGGAGTCCACGCCGATCACGCGCTCGTCGGGCAGCAGGTCGTCCAGCGCGATGCTCAGCGTGCGCGGGTCGATGCGCTCGTGGCTGCTCTCGTCCTCGTAGGACACGTCGCGCCAGCGCACGCGCGCGGCAATGGACTCTGCGATGGTGGGGGTGCGGTAGCCGGTTCGTCGCCCTCCGCTCGCTTCGAGGGTACGCCGTGCGGTGCGTTCCACGTCGCCGATGATGCCGAGGTGGACAGTGCGGTGCCTGCCGAGAGCGGACGGGTCGTCGTCGACCTGAACGACGGTGGCCTCCGGGCCGATCAGCCGGCCTTGCCGCATCGTCCACATGTTCAGTGCGCAGCCCCAGCCCACGATCAGATCCGCGCCCTTCACGAGTTCCGCGGTCAGGGGCGAGGAGAATCCGCCGGACACGTCGAGCGACCACGGGTTGTCGTGGAACAGCCCGCGGGCGACGGCAGAGGTGGCCAGGAGCGCACCGTGCCGCTCGGCGAGCGCGGCCAGGGCGTCGCGGGCGTCGGGTGTCCGCGCTCCCCGGCCGGCGACGAAGACCGGGCGCTGCGCGCGTTCGAGGGTCTGCACCAGCTGGGCGACAGCGTCCGACTCGGGCTCGACCGGGGTCCGTTCAGGAGGCGGCGTGACCGATGTGCCCTCGGAAACGTCCAAGGCCTGGATCTCCAGCGGGAGATTGAGCACTACGGTACGGCGCTCATGCAGGGCTCGGCGCACGGCGGCGCATGCCTGCTCGACCGCGTCCTCCGCCGAGGTCACACGCGCGCTGACGGCGCCCACCGATCGCGCCAGCGCGTCCTGGTCGACGTAGAAGTTCGAGGTGGTCTCGGCGGTCTCCGCCGCCAGGACGAGCAGCGGGGTGCGACTCTTGGCCGCCTCGGCGATGCCGGTCAGCGCATTGGTCAGCCCGCACCCCTGGTGCACCGACAGCGCCGCCACCTTGCCGCTCATGCGGGCGTAGGCATCGGCCATGGTGGCCGCCCCGCCCTCATGGCGGGCCGCGACGTACCGGGAGCCGGCCGCGACCAAGGCGTTGGTCAGATGGAAGTTCCCCGAACCGACCACACCGAAGACGTGGTCGACGCCGGCCGCCGCCAGGGCCCGGCCGACCGCTTCTGCGACCTTCACGCGCGCTCCACCAGTGCGAGCACGCGGGCGGGCGCGCCGGATCCGGTGACGATGGGCAGCGGTCCGGCCAGGACGACGGCGCCGGTCGGCGGCAGCGCGGCGAGGTTCTGCAGCTGGGTCAGGCCGTACTTGCCGCTGCCCATCAGGAAGGAATGGCACGGGAAGGCCGGATCGAAGCCCGGGGCCTGGCCGGCGTCGGTGCCCACCGTCTCGACCCCGAGACCGATCACGGGCGCCTCTTCGGCGACCCAGCGGGCGCACTCCGCCGAAAGCCCTGGGGTGTGCGGGCCGTTCTCATCAGCGTTGAGGAACTCCTGCTGAGCGTGCGAGCGGTCGTCCCATCCTGTGCGCAGCAGCAGCCAGCCCCCGTCGGGCAGCGGCCCGTGCTGCGCTTCCCACGCCTTGATGTGCTCGACCTCGACCAGGAAGTCCGGGTTCGCGGCCGCCTCGACGGAGAAGTCCAACATGGCTGCCGGGGCAACCAGCTGCTGTGCCGGCACGGATGCCACGTCGGCGAGGCCCTTGCCGGTGATCCAGTGGTTGGGCGCGTCGAAGTGCGTGCCGGTGTGCTCGCCGCTGCGGAAGTTGTTCCAGTACCAGGCCGGCCCCCGGTCGTCGTAGCGGCTGATCTCCTCGAGTTCGAAGACCGCGGTCTGGCCGAACTGGGCGGGCAGTTGGAGCACCGGTGTGGACGACGACAACGGCGCCGTGAGGTCGACGACTTCGATGGAGCCACTGCGCAACGCGGACGTCAGCGCGGCGAGGACGGAGGGGTGGGACATGCAGGCCTCCTGCAGATGAGGGCTGATCCGCCGAGGATCATAGTGCTCGCGCGGGCGTTACAGAGGGCGGCACCAGTAGGTGGCCCGACCCGCTTCGGGGCCGCGAAGTTGCCGGCGGCAGTGGCAGAGGTGCACACATCACGGCGGAGCTTGGGCCATCCCCGGGGGCCGGGGCAATCGGAGAGCCCGGCGTTCGACCGGGCAGCCCTGGACTGGCAGCGCGACGGGACCTGGATGACGACGGGGGCGCCCGCGTCGCCTGGATCAGACAGCGCGATCCGGCGGGCGTCGACCGTGCGGGACGGCCGCCGACCTTCCTCGTCGATGACGTCGATGCCCTACGGGAACAGGTCGCCCACACTGTCTGCGGTGGCGCTTGGCCACCGCCCGGAAGGTCAACGCACACGCGGACTCTGTCGCCCGGCCCGCTGAGCGGTCTCGCATTCGGCCGCCTCCCGGACGGCAGGTACGCGGGTCCGCACGAACGGTTCCGTCTCGGCTGCCCCATGCGCCGATGTCGGCCTGGTCCCGGGCCGAGCACTACTCCTCATCGACCGCAGCCCGACCCGGGTGCCCGCCCGTCTTGAAAGCTGAGCCGGGTGGACGGCCTCTGCCTCACGAACCGACCCGCGCAATACATCCGAGAGTTGATGCGTACGACGCTTCGTTCGGTGGCCGGCGACGCGTCACCGAGGCTCCGGTGACGGTCGCAGGCGTCGCAGCCACGCCTCGGTCTGTGAGAGATGGGCTGAGGCCGCGGCAGCCGCGGCCGTGGGGTCGCCGGCCGCAAGAGCGGTGATGAGCGCCTCGTGGCCGAGGTCGCTGGCCAGTCGCACGGTCGCCGCTTCCCGGGTGCCGTAGACGCTGTAGTGGGCACCGCGGGCACGCAGCAGGCCGGCGAGCGCGGCGAGCGTCTCGTTGCCCGCCGCCGCGCAGACCGTGGCGTGGAACTCGTGGTCCAGCAACTGGAGTTGCTCCTGGTCCTGTGTGCGGGACAGGCGCTCCTGAAGTTCGCGCAGGTGCGCCACGACCGTCTCGTCCGCGCGCGCCGCGGCGAGTGCGGCGGCATGTGACTCGATGGCGCGGCGCACGTCGAAGAGTTCGAGGAGACCGTCCAGCGGAAGGACGTCGACCGTCGCACTGAAACCGGCCAGCATCTGCGCCGGGCGCAGCGCCGAGACGAACGTGCCCGCGCCGTGCCGGGACTCCAGCATGCCGAGGGCCGCAAGCGACCGGACCGCCTCGCGCAGTGAACCGCGGGAGACGCCGAGGCGGGCGCACAGGTCGGGTTCGGGCGGGAGCCTGCTGCCCGGCCCCAGCTCGCCGCTCGCGATCATCGCACGCAAGCCCGCAGCCGCGGTCTCGGTGGCCGCCATCCTCGTACCCCCTTCGGTTGCCGCGGGACGCCCCCGCCGCCGTGTCCGCAACGATGCCACGGTACGGCCGTCCCTCGAGTCATCTAATGACTGCGCTTGTGGCTGGACGTGAAGATCTCTCCATCCCCCTGTTCAACGGGTAGGTTACCGCCTACGGTCCTCCGGGAGAGCGACAGTCATCGGATGACTCGGAAAGCTGATATGTCTTCGCACCCCCTGGACCACTGGGCACTCGACCCTGACATACGCCACCTCAACCACGGTTCGTTCGGTGCGGTGCCGCGCACCGTCATCGAGGAACTGCACGCCCTGCGCGCCGAGATGGAGGCGAACCCGGACCGCTGGTTCCGCGGGCTCCCCGAGCGGGTGGCGCAGGCCCGCACCGACATCGCCGCCTATCTGCACACCCCTGCGCAGACCCTCGCCCTCGTCCCGAACGCGAGCGCCGGCGTCAGCACCGTCCTCGCCTCGCTCGAACTCCCGCGCGGCAGCGAGGTGGTGATCACCGACCACGCCTACGGCGCCGTCGCCATGGGCGTGGCCCGCGCCGCCGCACGTGCGGGGGCGCGCGTGCGGACCCTGCACGTGCCGCTCGACGCGACGCCCGAGCAGATCACCGCCCGGTTCGCCGACGCCCTCGCCGACGCGCAGGCCCCGACCTCGCTCGTCGTCGTCGACCAGATCACCTCGGCGACGGCCCGTCTCCTCCCCGTCGCCGACATCACCCGCCACGCCCACGCGGCCGGCGCGCTCGTCCTCGTCGACGGCGCCCACGCACCGGGCATGCTCGCCGACCCTCTCGCGCAGACCGGCGATGCCGACTTCTGGGTCGGCAACCTGCACAAGTGGGCCTGCACACCACGGGGTACGGCCGCCCTGGTGGCGCGCGGAGATCTGGCGCAGGAGCTGTACCCGCTGACTGACTCGTGGGGCTCGCCCAACCCGTTCCCGCTGCGCTTCGACCAGCAGGGCACAGTGGACCTCACTTCCTGGCTCGCGGCGCCGCGTTCCCTGGAGTTCGTGGAGAAGCAGTTCGGCTGGGAGGCCGCGCGGGGCCGCATCACCGAACTGGCGGGCGAGGCACAGCGGATGCTCGCCGACGCACTCGGCACGGACACCGCCGCGGTCGGCGGCAGCGAGGCCCCGGCGATGCGCCTGGTGCCGCTGCCCGACGGCACGGTCACCGACCAGGCGGCCGCGCACGCCCTGCAACGCCACCTCTCCGTCACCATCGGCTGCGAGACCGCCGTGACCACCTGGCACGGGCGCGGCTACCTGAGGCTGTCCGCGCATCTCTACAACGACCGAGCCGACTACGCGCACTTGGCCGACCACCTTCCCGCAGCCCTGACCGAGACGGCCGCGTAGCGGGCACGGCTCGACGGCCTGCCATCCACCGCTCCCAGAAAGGGCAGTCAGCGTGCGCACCAAATCCATCGAGGCGACCCTGCGGGACGCCGAACGCCCCACGACCCGGCTCGCCCGCTCGCTGGGGCCGCTCCAGCTCACGATGATGGGCATCGGCGTCACCATCGGTGGCGGCATCTTCGTCCTCACCGGCACGGCCGCCGCGAATTACGCGGGACCCGCCATCGCGATCTCGTTCGCGCTGGGTGCCCTCGCCTCCGGCCTGGTGGCCCTGTGCTACATGGAGTTCGCGTCGACGGTGCCGGTCGCGGGCAGCGCGTACACCTTCGCGTACGTCTCGCTCGGCGAACTGGCGGCGTGGCTCATCGGCTGGGACCTGATCCTCGACATGACGATGGGCGCGGGGGCCGTGGCCAGCGGCTGGTCGCAGTACGTGGTCGACTTCCTCGCCACGTTCGGACTGCACCTGCCCTCCGCCGTCGCGGGCCCTGACGCCGTGGTGAACGTGCCCGCTGTGCTGGTCATCCTCGTCCTGACGGCCGTCCTGGCCGCCGGCGTCCGTACGACGGCACGCATCAACACGATCATGACGCTGGTGAAGCTCGCGGCCATCGTCCTCTTCCTGTGCGTCGGCGTCTTCCACATCGACCCTGCCAACTGGACCCCGTTCATCCCGGATTCGCGTCCGCCGGGCGGCGACGGCGACGTGTGGCAGCAGCCGCTTCTCGGCTGGGCGGGCATCAGCACGAACGCCACCTTCGGCCTCGCGGGCATCCTCACCGGCGGCGCCATCGTCTTCGGCGCGTTCTCCGGCTTCGACATCATGGCCAGCAACGCCGAGGAGGCCAAACGCCCCCAACGCACCCTGCCCATCGCCCTGATGGCGACCGTCGTCGTCTGCGCCGTTCTCTATGTCGGCGTGTCACTCGTCATCACCGGAATGCGTCCGTACACACAGCTGGACACCGCGGCGCCCGTGACCGGCGCGCTGGCCGCGGTCGGCTCGGACTGGGCCGTACGGATCGTCGGCCTCGGCGCGATCTGCGGGCTCACCACCGTCGTCATGATCATGCTGCTCGGGCAGAGTCGCGTCTTCCTCGCCATGAGCCGCGACCGCCTGCTGCCCGAGTGGTTCTCCCACGTCCACCCGATCACGCGCAGCCCACGTCGGATCACCTGGACCCTGGGCCTGGCGGTGGCGTTCATGACGGCCGTCCTGCCGATCCAGGACCTCGCCGAACTCGGCAACATCGGCATGCTGACATCATTTGTCGTCGTATGCGTCGGAGTGATGTACCTGCGCCGCACCCGCCCCGACCTGCCTCGCGGCTTCCGTACGCCGTGGGTGCCCTTCGTGCCCGTCGTGGCGCTGCTCCTGTGCCTGCTCCTGGTGGGCAGCCTGCCTCTGATCACCTGGGTCCGCTTCCTCATCTGGATGGCGGTCGGTCTGGTGATCTACGCACTGTGGGGGCGACGCAACAGCCGCGTCGCGACGGGCGAGCTGGCTGCCGAGGAGCTCGACGCGGACCCGGTACCGTCCGGTCGCCCGTGAGAGGTCGACCCGGAGACCCGGTCAGGTACGGATCGAACGGCGGCCTCGATCAGCGTTCCGGTGGCCACTCACACCGACAGTACTGTCCACCACACGGCCGCCTTCTCCGGCTGATCCCGTCAGTCTCCCCCATCGCGCATGGTCACGGCTTCCCCGGCGTGCCGTGGTGGACGAGGGTGGTGGGCACGACGACGCGACGGGCGGTGTCACGGGAACGCGCCTCACCGAGCCGGGCCACGAGCAACCGGCCTGCCTCCCTGCCGAGTTCGTCGCTGTCGTAGGCCGCGATGATCAGCGGCAGTCCGAGCGCGTCGGCCAGTTCGAAGTCGTCGAAGCCCGCGAGTGCGGTGGTGGTACCGGCGGCGCGGATCGCGCGGAAGGCTCCGATGGTGTTGCGGTTGTTGGAGCAGAACAGTGCCGTCGGCGGCTCAGGCAGTGCCAGCAGTTCGGCTGCGGCACGCGAAGCCTCAGCGGTCTGCTGCTGCCCGAGCCGTACGTAGTCGGGTTCGCGTTTGATGCCCGCGTCGACGAGTGCGTCGGTGAAGCCGCGCAATCGCTCGGCGCCCGTATAGACAGCCGGCGGGGAACCGAGAAAACCGATCCTGTGGTGTCCCGCGTCGAGCAGCTCTCGGGTCGCTGTGCGCGAGCCGCCGTAGTCGTCGACCAGGACGCAGTCGGCGGTGAAACCATTCGGCGGTCGGCTGGCCACCACGACGGGTACGCCGTTGTCCGCCGCGGCGGACAGGTGGCGCTGGTCGTCATCGGCGGGGACGACGATGATGCCGTCGACCCGCCGGGCGACCAGGTCCGCCACGAGGCCGCGCTCGCTGTCGAGGTCGTGTCCTGTGTTGCCGATGACGGTCTTCAGACCGTGCTCGGCGACGACGGCGTCGACGCCGAGAGCGAGCCGGGAGTAGAAGGGGTTGGCGAGGTTGGTGACCACGAGCCCGACGAGCCCTGTGCCACTGCCCAGGCGCAGGCTGCGGGCCATCTCGTTGCGGTGGTAGCCGAGTTCGGCGACGGCGGCTCGCACCCGTTCAGCCGTGTCGGGCAGCACCTTGGGGTCGTCGCGCAGGACACGCGAGACCGTCATGGCGCTCACGTGCGCCCGCTGCGCGACGTCGCGCAGTGTCGGTTGCGGGTCCTTCGCCCCGCGGGTGTCGGCCATGGTCGCGGTCTCCCCCGTCGTCAGTCGCGTACGGCAACGGCACGGGCCGCGCCGATCAGCGCGGCGTCCCCGGCGAGGCCGGCGGGTTGCACCGAACGAGTATGCCGCCTGGGGCATTCCGGACCGTCATCCGGGCCTATGGCGTCCGGCGTCCACCCTCCGTCCGCGAGTCCCCCGTGCAGCGCGGGGGCGACCAGGTCCCAGGAGCCGGCCATCGAACCGCCGACGATCAGAGCGGTCGCCCCGAAGGCGGTGAGTCGTGGTCCGAGGACGGCGCCGAGTGTCATGAAGGCGTCGTCCAGGACGCGTCGGGCCCGCCGCTGCCCCGCCCTGGCCAGGTCGGCGATGTCGCGCACGTCGGCGGACGGGTCGCCGAACCGGGCGAGGATGGCCCGGCGGGACACGGACTCCTCCAGTGGTGCGCCGTCGGCCTCCGTCAGGTCCATGCGCCCCTCGGGCGGCACCCCCGACCCGCGCGCGACGATCCCGCCGTCGACGAGGAAGGCCGAGCCGACACCGGTGCCGAGGGTGATGCCGACGGCACGGGAGTGTCCGCGCGCGGCACCTGCGGACCACTCGCCCATCATGAAGGCGTGGGCGTCGTTGAGGAAGACGACGTCATCCGGCCGTTGTCGCAGCTCGCGCAGCAGTGCCGTGCGGACGTCAACCCCGTACAGGGCCTCGAACTTGCCGACGCCGGCGAAGAGCGCGATGCCTTGCGCGTAGTCGAAGGGACCCGGCACCGCCATGCCCCATCGCGTGCCCGTGGGGACGTCGAGGTGGTCGGCGCAGCGCCGTATGGCGCCGAGGATGTCCTCGGCGCCGGCGTGCGGGTCGAGCGGCCGGTGGGTGCGCCGCCCGACCCGGCCGTCGGGCAGGTCGACGACGGCCGCCGTGACATGGGTGCCGCCGATTTCGAGGACCGGGATCAACGGACGAGGGCCTTCACGACCCGGACCGGTCCCCCGTTCGCCGCGCGCACGGAGTACCGGCCCACGGCAGCCGGAACGGTGAGCGTCTCCGCGTACGCCAGCTCGTGCCGGTCGCCCGCCGCGGTGTGCACGCTCACGCCCTCGCCCTCGACCACGTTCAGGATGTGGAACCGTCCCGCGGTGTCGTCATCGGCTTCGGCCCCGGCGTCGAGCACATACCTCCTGACCTCGTAGAACATCTCCTCCAGTGCGCCGATGACCTCTTCTCGCCAGCCCGCTCCGGTGCGCAGGGTGCGCGGCTGCTGGACCAGGTCGCGGGCGACCGCGTCGCCGCGTCGCCCGGTCTCCAGGTTGGCGAAGCCGTGCTCGTAGGGCAGCGGGCGCGGGTTGCCGTCGGCGTCGGGTCGCAGCCAGTCGTAGAACCGCAGGCTGTACAGGTAGGGCGTGGCGCTGATCTCCAGGACGAGGTTGCCGGCCCCGCTGGCGTGCGGGGTGCCGGCGGGGATCATGAACAGTTGGCCCTGTTCGGCGGGGAACGTCAGGACGTGGTCCTCCACCTCGAGGGGTGTGCCGTCCGTGGCGGCCTGCCGCACCTGCCCGCGGAAGGCCTCGACGTCGGCGTCCTCGCGCAGGCCGAGGAACACCTTGGTGTCGGGGCTGCCGAGCGTCATGTAGTACGTCTCGTGCTGGGTGTACGGCCAGCCGAACCGTTCGCGCATGTACGGCTCTTTGGGGTGACAGTGCAGCGAGAGGTTGCCGCCGCCGACGGTGTCGAGGTAGTCGAACCGCAGGGGGAACGATGTGCCGAAGCGGGCGTGGACCTCCTGGCCGAGGACGCGGTCCGGCTCCAGGGCGCACATGAGCTG
Organism: Streptomyces sp. NBC_01445; assembly: GCF_035918235.1. NCBI lineage: Bacteria > Bacillati > Actinomycetota > Actinomycetes > Kitasatosporales > Streptomycetaceae > Streptomyces > Streptomyces sp. NBC_01445. The sequence continues at coordinate 526,095 of NZ_CP109485.1, forward strand.
GAACGGCACCTCGGCCTGGGCCAGCGGCCCGGTGCCGACGAGGATGCCCGCCTCGGGCGCGATCAGCTCGTAGCCGAGGGCTGTGTTGCGCGCGTCGAGGTTGATGCCGAGCGTGCGCTGGGCCCAATGCCCGCCCCATGGAGTGGAGTTGAAATAAGGTCGGGTTCGCACCGGCCTGCTCGCGAGAGCGGCGTACGTGGCCCGGAGACCGGCACCGTCGAGCGACACCGGGTGTTCGGGGTTCTGCACGTCGAGCCAGCCGTCGAGCCGGTGGGCCAGCGCGTCGCGCTGCCGGTCGAGCATCGGCCAGTCGCTGTAGAACAGCCGCTGGAGGTCGGGCTTCTCGCCCGGAAGGCCGAGGTTCACTCCACCGGCGCCCGCGACCGCGGCCGCCTCCGCGTACCGCTTGGGCACGTCGGCGTACCAGAGCAGGTCGTGGTCGACGAGTGCGGCGCCGGGCCCGTGGACGATGAGGAGTCCCTCGTCCGGCAGGGTCGGTGTGGGGAGTGTGTCGAAGAGATCGTCGAGAGGGTTGTCGGCGAGCTTGCGGAAGTAGGGGTCTTCCTCGTCCTCCGGCCGCTCGGTGCGCTTGCGGATCTCGGCGGGTGGTGCGTAGTGGGCGCGCACGTCGAGCAGGGCCACCGGAATGCCGCGGGCGGCGAGTTCACGGCGCAGCTGTTCACCGAGCGCGTCCCAGTCGACGGACGGCGATCCCTCCACGGCCAAGACCGCCGGGCCTGTGGGGAGTTGAGCGGCCACCGCCTGCCAGCCGGTGCTCAGAACGGCCTGCGGAGCGGGGGCGTATCGCGGGTCGAGCCGGTACACAAAGTCTCCTTCGGGCATGGGTGTCAGCGGCGGAAGAGCACCGCGGTCGTACCGAGGGCGGGCAGGTCGACGGTGACCTCGCCGTCCCGGACGGTCAGTTCGTCTGCGGCCCGGCCGTGGTAGTCGGCGCTTCGGGCCCCGGAGACCGGGAAGAGTGCGCGCACCGGGCACGCGACGGGTTCCTCGGCGAAGGACTGCAGGCGCAGCAGCACGGCTCCGTCCGCGTCGGGGGTGGTGGCTCCGACGAGACGTACACGCGGGTCGCCCACCGTCACGAAACCCAGCCGGTCCGCCGCCTCGTCGGACACCGGTCCACGGGCCCGTACGGCGTGCAGCGGACGCGAGAGGCCGGCCGCGGCGCGCGGGCCGAGCCCGGCGGCATCGGCACTGCGCGTGCTGGAGAGGCTGTAGCGGAAAGTGAACTCGAAGGCCTGCTCACTGGGGAAGTTGGTGTCCCAGAGGTTGTTGTGGATCCAGGAGTAGACGGTCGCCGGCTCGTCGTGGCCCATGGTCTTGGGGAACGGCGCGTACGGCAGGGCGATGTTGCCGAACTGCACGAGGGGCGCGTCCTGCGTGGCCCAGGCGACGGCGAGATCGCCCTCCTGCAGAGTGATCCAGCGGCGCACGGCCCGCATGTGCAGCGCCGAGCCGGGGATGACCGGCAGTCCGGTGCCGGTCGCGCCGCCGGAGGCCTCCATGCGCACCGTGGGCGTCTCGAAGGCGAAGGGAAAGGCGAAGTAGGCGCTCTCCTTGCCGAGGGTGGAGTCCTTGTCGACCTGGTTCTCGATGTCGAGGCGGCCGACACCGTGCGGCAGGGTGAGGGTGGTGCGCACCCGGTTGGCGCCCGGCGGGCGCGTCTCGTAGGTGAGTGTCTCGGCGGTGGCCGTGGAGTGGCGGGCGATGAGCGCGGCGGGCGGGGCGACGGAACGGCTGCCCAGGTGTTCGAGGCGGTCGGAGGCGGTGGTGCGGCTGGAGTTGTGGTTGAAGCCGCCCGCGGTGGTGTAGCTGTCGTGGATGTAGGCGTTGAAGCCGGTGATGGCGTCCGCGCGGACCAGTTCGCGCCCGCTCGCCTTGTCCACGACGGAGGCGATACACGCACCTGCCAGGTCGACCCGAACAGCCAGGTGTTCGTTCTCCAGGAGCAGCGGATCGGGATGCGCGTGGGCCGCGGCGGCGCTGCGGGCCGGGTCCTCACGCTCGGAACCACCGGTGGGGTTCCAGCCGGTGGCGGCCTTGACCGAACTGTCCTCCCCCCCGCTCGCACCCTCGTCGTCGACGGTGCGCACATCCAGGCGGACGGAACCGGCGGGCGGCACGTCGTCGACGCGGACCAGCAGGAAGCGGCCGGCGTCGCGGTGGGTGTCGTTGATCTGCGGGCGCTCCTCGTGCCGCAGGCGCTCGCCGGTACGGGCGTCGTGCACGGCCACGGACCGTTCCAGCGGGACACTGGATTCCGGGAGGAAGATCTGCGCGACGTCGGTGCGCGGCCAGGAGCAGGTGTTGACCACGTGGTACGAGGCCGGGGCGTCGGCGGGACGGGAGAGGCGCTGGCCCAGGCGGGCGCCCGCCCGGTTCAGGAGCGACTGTCCGTCGTCGTGGGCGCGCAGGGCCTGCCCGTACTTCCAGTGCCACTGCTGCTCTCCGGAGTGGCCGTGGTCGTGGCCGTGCGTCCAGGGGTCTCCGGCGCCCCAGGTGTGCTCGTCGAACAGCGACACGGCTTCGTACACGCCGGCCGCGTCGCGGGTGTCATCGGCTGCACCTGAGGCGTCGAGGACGCCCGCGAAGGTGCCGAGGGTCTGTGCGTCGGCGACGACGGCCTGTGCGGTACGGGCCAGGGACAACGGGTGGGCTCCGGAGCCCACGCCGTCCACCCACCAGTCGGTCCAGTCGCCCTCGAAGGTGCGGATCCGGTCGCCGAGCCGGGACTCGGCGTCGGTGAAGAAGTCCTCGTTGCGCGAGAGCCGCAGCTGCGGGTAGGCCCAGGTCTCGTTCCAGCGGCGTACCGTGTCGGCGATGATCCGTCGCGGCGGGGCGTTGTCACCGAACTTGCCCTGCACGCGCAGGTGCAGCACGTCCCACGGGTAGGGCTCGCGCTTGATCTCCTCCTGGTCCATGGTCCAGCCGAAGACCCCGCCGCGGTAGGGGTAGGGGTTCGTGGCGAGTGAGGTCAGGTAGGCCGGGAGCAGGTCGTCGACGCTGGAGTAGTCGGTGTCGAAGCCGAGCAGCGGGCCCTCCATGTAGGCCAGGCCGTGCGGCGTGTCGGTGACCCAGACGAGCAGGCTGTTCCCGCTGGGCGCACGCCAGCGGAAGAGGCGCGGCAGCTTCTCCCCGCCCACCAGGTGCGGTACCGACCGTCCGGCCCAATTGTGCGCCACGGACAGGTACTTGACGCCTGCCGAGCTGAGCGCGTCGACGAGACCCACGACGGAACCGGGCACATCGGTCTGCATGGCAGAGGTGAAGGGGATGCCGTACCGCTCGCGCACGTCGTGGGCCAGGCGCATCAGTTCGTGCAGCTCGTCGGTGGAACAGGTCTCGGTGTGGAGGTTGAACGGCATCGCGGTGAGTTCGATCCGGCCCTCGCGCACCCGCTGGACGAACTCCTCCACCTGTTCCGCCGGGCGTGCGTCCGCCCACTGCTTGAAGGACCACAGGGACTCGACGCACCAGCGGAACTGGGACTCAGGTGCCCAGTCGTCGGTGGCCTGGGTGAGCTCCAGGCACGAGTCGAGGAACGAGAGGTGTTCGGCGAGCACCCGGCCCTGCGGGTCGGTGTAGCCGATGTCCAGGTGCGAGTGGTGCACCAGGTGGATGGTCCACTGGCGCTGCGGAGTGAGCGTCACGTCGATCCCGTCGCCGCCCGCCCCTTCCGGCAGGGTCAGCGTGACCCGCTGCGCCGTGTCGACGGCGGGCAGCAGCAGCCGGACGGAGCCGCTCGGCCCGGGGATGCGCTCGGCGGGCAGCAGCGCCCCGGAGGTGGTGCGCACAGCGAGGTCGGCCGGTATCGAGGAGCCGTTCACCGCCTCCACCCGGAGGGACTGCAGCAGGCCACCCCCTTCCGCCCGGCGCATCAGCGGCTCGGTGGTCAGCCGCAGCGCGCTCCCGCCCAGGCTTCCTTCCGCGCTGACGACGGAGCCGCGCAGGCTCTCGCGAATCCGGTCGTTGTCCCAGTCGGTGGTACGGACGAGGGCCCGTGTGGTCATGCGGACATCTCCAAGTCAGGTGAGAGCAGGTCGGGTTGGGGGGCTTGGACTCAGCGTGCGCTCGCGGTGACACCGCGCAGGAACAGGCCCCGGAACGTCAGGAAGACGACGAGCGTGGGCAGCGAGACGATCAGCGCGCCGGCCAGGATGACGGGCGGGCCCGAGGAGGCGTAGGCGTTGTTGAGCGAGGTGAGGGCCGCCATCACCGGCTGGATGTCGGGGCTGCGGCTCAGCGTGATACCGAACAGCAGGTCGTTCCAGACGGCGGTGAACTGGAAGATGAACGCGGCCCCCAGGCTGGAGCCCATCAACGGCACGTGGATGCGCCAGAAGATGCGCCGGAACGAGGCACCGTCGATCATTGCTGCCTCGGTGATCTCCGGCGGCATCGTGGTCATCTGGTTGCGGACGAGGAAGAAGGCGAACGGAACGGCCCAGGCCGCGTACACGAGCATCAGGCCGAGCCGGGTGTCGTAGAGATTGCCGTCGGCGTACATGCCGAACAGCGGCGCGAGGAACATCTGCAGCGGGAAGAGAGTCCCGGAGTAGATGAGCCAGAACCAGAACGCGGGCTTGGGGATGGGCAGCACGACCACGGCGAAGGCGGCCATGGCGGCGACGATCACGGCGGCGGCGCCGCACACCACGGCGTACGCCAGTGAGTTGAGGAAGCTGTCGCCGATGCCCGCCTGACTCCAGGCGGTCGAGAGGTTGTCCCACAGGGCGAAGCCCTGCGGGGCCCAGTCGGGTTGGCCGGCGTACTCGGCGACCGGCGTCAGCGCGTTGACGACCAGCAGGTAGACGGGGATCAGCCAGAGCACCACGCAGCCGGCGACGAAGAGATTGCGGAAGGTCCTTCCCACGGGATGTCACTCCTTGTCGAGCGGCTCGGATCAGCGCGGGGACGTCTCGGGCATCTGCCGGCGCAGATACATCCATGAGGACGCGACGACGATGACGGACAGGACGAGGGCGACGGCGGAGCCGTAACCGACGTGGAAGAGCCGGAAGGACTCGCGGTACATGGTCAGGGCCAGGGTCTCGGAGGAGCGGGCGGGGCCGCCCTGGGTGAGAACCCAGATCATGTCGAAGGCCTTGAGGCTGTTGACGATGGCCATGCCGATCACCACCACGCTCACGGACCGCAGTTGAGGCAGCGTGATGTAGCGGAACATCCGCCATCCGGTCGCGCCGTCCAGCTCGGCCGCCTCGACGGTCTCCCGCGGGATGGCACTGAGACCGATGGCGAACAGGACGACGTTCAGTCCGGTGGCCTGCCAGGTGCCGGCAACGATCATCGAGAGGGTGTTCTGCGGCCATTCGAGCAGCCAGGGCCGCACGAGCGAGTCCAGGCCGAGGCCCTGCAGCACCTGATTGAGGGAACCCTCGGAGGTGAGGATGAACTTCCACAACACGGCGGTCGCGGCACCCGAGATCGCACACGGCAGCACGACGACCAGCTGCGCGATCCGTCCGAAGCGCATCCGGTGCGTCGCCACGGCGATGGCGAGACCGGCCGCGACGGGCAGCAGGAGCGTGCCCGCCACCCACATCACCGTGTTCAGCAGCGACCGGCCGAAGATCGGATCCTCGGCGAGCTGTACGTAGTTGTCGAGGCCCGTGTAGTGGCGGGTGAAGCCGTTGTCCTCGAAGAGGCTGCCGTAGACGCTGCGGAAGAACGGGTACACGAGCAGCACCCCGACGAGGAGCAGTGCGGGCATCGCCCAGGGAAGACCGGTGAGGGGTCCCCCCATCCGGCCCGCACCCCGCGCCCGGTCCGCCGCCTGATGGGGCGTCCGCGTGGGAATGCGGCGACGCACCTGAACGGTCGTGTCCGACTCGGTCGTGGTGACCGTGCTCATGGCGTCCGTCATGACTCCTCCGCCTCCTTCCACACCTTCCACGCCTCGTCGGCCCGGTCCTGCATGGTCCCCAGCACCTTCCGGTACGAGGACGGATTGATCAGGAATCCGGCCAGATCGTCGACCGTGGACTCGACCAGCTCGGGCGGGCCGAGCTCCCAGAAGCGGTTGAGCAGACGCGCCTTGTTCGCCCGCACCGTCGTGGCCACGCCGTCGATGATCGTGTTGGCGGGCGTCACCGTCGGGTTGGGGCAGCCGTCCTGCAGCGTGTGCGAGAACGCCTTCATCACCTGCGGGTGCGGCCAGGCTCCGGCCGCCCGGTAGGCCTCGTCGCGGTCGGGCCCCTTGACCGTGCAGACCAGGGCGCTGGTCTCGAAGACGGCGGCGGGGCGGACCCGGGTGTTCTGCATCGGCAGGACGAACGCGTCGACGTTCTTGCCGGGCTTGCCGCCGACTCCCACGAAGGTGCCGCCCAGCCAGCTCCCGCAGGGCAGCATCCCGACCTTGCCGTGCACAACGCCCGCGGCGGCCGCGGCGTGTTCCATGTCCATCGACGTGAACCAGTCCTTGTCGAAGAAGGACGCGATGGTGCGCAGAGCCCGTTCGGCGCGCGGATCGGTGTAGCGGGCCCGCCCGTTGAGGAGGTCCTCGTAGAACTGCGGGTCCTGGCGGCTGAGGATCTCCTGGAACCAGATGAACGCGGGCCACCGCCCTGCAGTGGTGCCGTGCAGCGGCGTGATGCCGGCACGCTTGAGCCGGCCGGCGACGTGCAGGAAGTCGTCCCATGTCTCGGGCTTCCTCAGGCCGTTGGCACGGAAGACCTCGGGGTTGTAGAAGAAGACGTAGTAGGCCAGGTTCATCGGAAGGCCGTAGACGCGGCCGCGGTAACTGACCGCAGAGCGCAGCGCCGGGTCGACCCAGCCCTTGCGGGCCGCGCTCGCCCAGTGGTCCGACAGGTCGACGATGCCGCCGGTGCGGGCCAGATCCTGCAGGCGGTACCCGGACCAGTACTTGAGCATGTCCGGTGTCTTGCTGGTGCGCAGCGAGGACTTGACGACCTGTTCGAAGGACTCGAGGGACGGGATGACCTCGGGAACGAGTTCGAGGCCGTCGACCGAGCGCATCGCCTCGCCCGCCGCCTTGAGGGGAGTGGCCCATGACGGGTTGTCCCCGTGCAGGGCCACCTTGCCGGGCGGCTGTCCGGCGGCGGTGCCGCACGCGGTGACCAGTGGGGCCGCAACGGCGGCGGAGGTGCCGGCCACGGCGGCTCGCAGGAGCGTGCGGCGGCTGGGGAAGGTACGTCCGGTGGACGTTCGAGCGGGTCCGATGGGCGGGTGACGGCCTGTCATGGGGCGGCTCCCTCAGGCTGCTGACCAAGATCGTGTTATCGTTAACACTCGTTGCGGGGAGCTTGGCCCCGGCCCGGGCCGATGTCAATGGCCGCGTCACATCGGATCTTTGAGGGGTTCGTCGGCACCGTCACGCCGACCGGCTCACACTCGACGGCATCGACGTCGGATATCGCCTGCTGGTGGCGGACTCCTGACCGGTGCAGGCACTCCGGAGTTCCAGCCCTAAATGGACTTCACCTCCTCGGCCGCGCCGGGCAGGATTCCCCTGTGCAGCAGAACCGAGGCCATCGTGAGCAAGCCCGATACGCACTGATCGATACGGCGAGCGGCCACAGCTGGGGCGTATGCCTCGGAGTTGACGGACTGTTCGGCGAACCCCCTCGGGAGACGTACGAGCTGTTTGGCTGGCAGCCGGAGGAGATCGGGCCAGAGGGCTGGATCGGTGACCGGGTCTGGCTGGTGCCGAGGGACGAGACCCTCGGGCCTTGGCTCCTGGAAGACGTCAACAGCCTTGAGCCGCCCGCTGGTTCGGGCAGCCTTGTCCTCACCGGCCTGGACGACTACGTGGGCCCGCCCGAGGGATACCGGGAAGCCGTTCGTGTACACAACGAGTACAGACCGCTGGGTGTCTGCCGGGAATTCGCCCGCATCCTCCCGGCCGAGCGGGCAGCGGCCCCGCTCATCCTTCGCGGACTCGCACCCAGCGACCGGCTGCGGCGGGCACTGGCGCAGGGCACACGCCGAGCGGCGTCCTTGGAGGAAGCCGCTCTCGAGATACGCGACGCCTCCGGAGAGCCCTTCGCCACACGGCTGTTGTGGACCAGCGTCAGCGCGTGGCGCTCCTCCTCGCACGGCACGGATCTGATCGACCTCGAACTCGACGGGCAACACTACACACCTGTTCCCGAACACGCCCGTCCCCTTTGGCAGCAATGGATGAACGGGCCGCCGCGGACCCCCGGCGCCTGGGCCGAACTGGGCACCCGTCAGCGTCTGGCCTGGTTCGACCTCGTCCGTGAGCGACCCCCGCGGGCACACCCTGACCGGCCTGCCGGCCACTCCTACGAACTCGACGGCCGACATGTCACCGACGCACCAGGCCTCTATCTCGCCCTGGGTGAGGCGATCAACGGTCCGGGAGGGTACTTCGGCACCTGCTTGGCCGCCATCGACGACTGCCTCCGCGGCGCCTTCGGCCACACCTCCCCCGCCACGTTGCTCTGGCACAACTCGACGACTGCCCGCGAGCACCTCTCGCGCATGCTCACACCCGGCGGTCAGCCGTACGACCTTTTCGCCGAGGCCCTCAGCACCCTCGCCGAGGGCGGCATGCACGTCACGTCGGCGTGACACGCGTCGCGCCGAAGCACCCGAGTTGGCAGTGCGCCAGGTCTGGGTACCGAGCGGGTACGCTGCCCGCTCGCCGGGGAATGCTGGGGAATCGCTCCGGGGAGGAGCGAGAAGGGGTGCGATCATGCGCAGAGCGGCAGGAATCAGGCACAGGTGCGGGGTGGCCGTCGCCGTGCTGGGCATGCTGCTCACGGCTGCGGGATGCGGCACCGGCGCCGAGCCGACCGATTCCGGCGCCTCGGGCTCCGCCGACACTGCGGGCTCCAGTGGCAAAGACGCCTCACCGAAGGCCTCTGCGGGCTCCCTCACTTGGGAGTTCGAGCACATCGCGGCCTTCAGCGGAAAGCTCGTCGATGTCGCCGCCCTGGCCAAGGACGACGTCTGGGCGGTCGCGACCGAGAACAACGGCGAGTCCAACGCCCACCTGCTGCACTACGACGGCACGCGGTGGAAGCGCGAGCCCCTGCCCGAAGCGCTCGGCGCCGGTGACTACCCGCCCTTCCTCGAAGAGGTCGGTGAGAAGACGCTGTGGCTCCGGCCGCAAACCGCTGAAGCGGCCCCCGCCGTGAACCGCTGGGCACAGTGGGACGGCACCCGATGGTCCGCGGTGCCGAGCCCCCCGCCAGGCACTGCCGGTGACTTCGAGGCCACGGGCCCGGACGACATCTGGACCCTCGACGCGAGCAAGCAGACCGCCCAGCACTGGAACGGAACCCACTGGGCCACGACCCGCCTGCCCTACGGAGCCTCCGACCTCGCGGTGGTGGGACCGGACGACGTCTGGGCGGTCGGCAGCCGCTCGACCGGGCCGGGCACCGAACTGGGCTCCGGCGAGGGATACAGCCAGCCCGCCTCGATGCACTGGGACGGTACGTCCTGGAAGTCGGTGGACACCCCACAGGCCCGATTCAAGGACCCCATCCCGCCGGAGCCTGGCGCCGACCTCGACCAGGTCTTCGCGCTCGCCAGCGGTGAGGTCCGCGCATATGGGATCAACACCTTCAACCACGGCGAGGTCGACGACGAGCCCGCAGACCAGTTCATCCGGCTGCGCTGGGACGGATCGCAGTGGGTCGATCAGGAGCCCGCGCCCGGTGGCTGCGCGCTGCGGAGACCGGTCGCTCAGGACGACAAGGGCCTGATCCTCGACGGCAATTGGTACCTCACCGACGACGGCAAGTGCGTGAAGGTCAAGCGCCACCGTCTCCCTCTGTCCACCGGCGCCCGCAAGGGATCGAACCAGTCGCTGTGGCTGGAGGAAATCCACCGGGTGCCCGGCACCGACGAATGGCTGGGTGCCGGGCACGTCCAGGTCAACCAGTCCGGCGACCCCTTCGGCGCCCCCGTCGTCGTACGCCTCAAACGCGGCAGCTGACTTCGCCAACCGCCCGGTAACAACCGACGTTTCGGGCTTCCTTCACTGCCGGTCCAAGTCGTGCTGCCTGCCGGGAGGACTCGGCCCAGATGCCGTCCGGGGCCCCTGAAACCGGCGGTTGCCCAGGGCAGCGTCTCGGCCAACTCCCTTTCAGTTCTTCCTTTCTGTGGACAAAGTGTGGACGCTCCGCGACCCCATCCCTACGCTGAGCGTCGCTCGGCCACAGAAGTCTGCGTTACCCACAGCGGAACCACGCAGGAGGAAGAGTGACGCCACGCCCCGTGCACATATCCCGCTCCAGACGTCGCGGCGCCCGAAGAGCCACCGGGCTGCTGCTCACCGCTCTCCTCGGTGCCGGCCTGGTCGCCCCGACGCCGGGCGCGGCCGATGACGGTCCGCGGCCGTTCGCGGATCTGCCCCCGCAGGAACCGGGGGTGACCCTGCGCGTCTTCGACATCCAGTCACCCCTGAGCAAACTCTGCGACCTCAAGCCCGCGCAGACCCCGAACGTCGACAAGCTGATCCCCACCGCCGACTGGACCTCCACCGACGGGTTCGGGTTCGAGAACAACTTCGTGTCGCAGATCCTCGGCAATCTGAACGTGCCGGAGGCCGGCTCGTACGGCTTCCGGCTGATCAGTGACGACGGTTCACGGCTCCTTCTCGGCGGACAGCAGGTCATCGATCACGACGGCCTGCACGGTGCTGAGCCCAAGGACGGCGAGATCACGCTGAACGCCGGCTATCAGTCGCTGCGGATCGACCACTTCGACGCGGGCGGCGGCCAGCAGGTCACCTTGCAGTGGAAGCCGCCGGGAGCAAGCGAGTTCGCCACCGTGCCGAACTCCGCGCTGAGCACGGACGCCGGTGTCGTACGAGTGACGGCGCCAGGTCGCAAGGAGTGCGAGGGGACGTACGACACCCCCGGTGACGGGCTGCCGCTGACCGAGGTCAACCCCGGGTACAAGCTGACCGATCTGCGGCCCAAGGGCTTCGAGCCGCAGGTCTCCGCGATGGACTGGCTGCCCGACGACCGCCTTGCGATCACCACCTGGGGCGGCAGCACCGAGACGAAGGGCGAGGTGTACCTCCTCGACCACGTCACCGGGGACACCGGGCCCGACAAGGTCACGTACAAGAAGATCGCCGACGGGCTCAAGGAGCCGATGGGGATCAAGTACGTGGACGGGAAACTGTATGTCTCCGAGAAGCATCAGCTGACCGAGCTGAACGACACCGACGGCGACGACGTCGTCGACGAGAAGCGGAAGATCGCCGAGTGGCCGTACGGCGGGAACTTCCACGAGTTCGCCTTCGGGCTGCTCTACGACAAGGGCGACTTCTATCTGAATCTTTCGGTCGCGATCAACTACGGTGGGGCGAGTACCGATCCGCAGCCCGCGCCGAACCGTGGTACGACCATCAAGGTCAACAAGGCGACGGGCAAGGTCAGTTACCTCGCCAGCGGCCTGCGGACCCCGAACGGGATCGGGCGCGGCCCGGGCAACGATCTGTTCGTTGCGGACAACCAGGGCGGCTGGTTGCCCGCGTCGAAGCTGGTGCACATCAAGCAGGACCGGTTCTTCAACCACTACATGAACCCGGACGGTCCGTTCGACGACAAGCCCGTCACCAAGCCGGTGCTCTGGCTGCCACAGCACGAGATCGCCAACTCCCCCAGTACGCCGATGCAGTTGAAGAAGGGGCCGTTCGCCGGGCAGATGGTGTTCGGTGACGTCACCTACGGAGGACTCCAGCGGGCCGACCTGGAGAAGGTCGGTGGCGAGTACCAGGGTGCGGTGTTCCGGCACACTCAGGGCCTCGAGTCCGGCATCACCCGGATCAGCACCGGGCCCGACGGCGCGATCTACACCGGCGGGCTCGGCGCAGACGGCAACTGGGGCCAGGAGGGCAAGCTCCGCTTCGGACTGCAGAAGCTGACGCCGACCGGGAAGACCGCGTTCGACATCCAGACGATGCGTGCCACCCGCGACGGCTTCGAACTCACCTACACCAAGCCCCTGTCCGAGGAGACGGCGACCAAGCTGACCACGGGCGCGTACTCCGTCGAGCAGTGGCGCTATGTGCCGACGCCCGCGTACGGCGGACCGAAGGTCGACGAGGAGTCGCTGCCGGTCTCGTCGGCGAAGCTCTCCGACGACCGCCGCAAGGTCCGGCTCACCATCCCTGGCCTGAAGCCGGACCGCGTGGTGCACGTGCGCTCGCCCCGCCCGTTCTCGTCGTCCGAGGGCGAGCAGCTGTGGTCGACCGAGGCTTGGTACACGCTCAACGCCAAGCCAGGTCCCGAGGAGGCGGTCACCACCTACGACGCCGAGTCCGCGAAGCTCTCCGGCAGTGCCGGCATCGACACCGAGCACGCCGGCTACACCGGCGGGGGCTTCGTCGACGGCTTCGGCGAGCAGGGGGCGAAGGCGAGCTTCGACGTCGTGGTCGACAAGAAGGGCGCGTACGACGTGGGCCTGCGGTACGCGAACGGTCCGCACCCCGCACCGGGCACCAAGACGATCAGCGTCACGGTCAACGGCGGCGAACCGAAACGGACGAGCCTGCCGTCCACGGGCGAGTGGAACCGCTGGTCCACCAGGACCGAGCGGCTCGAACTGCGCAAGGGCCGCAACACGATCACGTACGCCGTCGGGGCCGGTGACACCGGTCATGTGAATCTCGACGCGCTCGACGTGCGCCGGCCCGGCGCCCGGATCGATCTGTTCTCCGGCGGGAGCATCTCGACCGCCTGGCAGCACTCCGACGGCCGCAGCGCCGAATGGCCGCACACCTCCGATAAGTCCATGGAGGTCTGCTGCGGCGACCTGCGCACAAAGCAGCACTTCCAGGACTTCAAGCTGCACGTCGAGTTCCGGGTGCCGAAGCTGCCGGACGACGTGACCGGACAGAACCGGGGCAACAGCGGGGTCTATCTCCAGGAGCGTTACGAGGTGCAGATCCTCGACTCGTTCGGTGTGGAGAAGCTCGCGGACAACGAGGCGGGGGCGATCTACCAGAAGAAGGCCGCCGACCTCAACGCGTCTACTGCGCCGGAGACTTGGCAGACGTACGACATCACGTTCCGCGCGGCGCGCTTCGACGCGGACGGCAAGAAGACGTCAGACGCCAGGGTCACGGTGGTGTGGAACGGCAAGAAGGTCCATGACGACGTGGCGGTCGACGGCCCGACGGGCGCGGGCGACCCGGAGTCCGCGGCGGCCGGGGCGATCCGGCTCCAGGACCACGGGAACAAGGTGCGATTCCGGGACGTCTGGGTGGAGCCACTGTCCTGACACGGCTGTTTCCGCAGGGCACCCTGGCGACGGTTCGCTCACCGTCCGTCGGCAGGGTGCCGCGCACCGGCGCAGGGGACGGGCTCAGCCGATCAGAACGTTCACACCGTGGCCGCTCGCGCCCTGACCGCGTCCGCCGGGTCCCAGCCCGCGCTTGGCACCGAGGCGAGCAACAGCCTCGTGTACGGGTCCTGCGGACCGGCCAGGACAACGGCCGTCGGGCCCTGTTCGACCACGGTGCCCCTGCGCATGACCACGACCTCGTCCGTGATGTGCTGGACGACCGCCAGGTCGTGGCTGACGAAGACGAGAGCGACCGCGGTGTCGCGGCGGATCTCTTCGAGCAGGTGCAGGATCTGTGCCTGGATCGACACGTCGAGCGCGGCCACCGCCTCGTCGAGGACCAGCACCTTGGGGTCGACCGCCAGCGCCCGCGCGATGGCGAGCCGCTGGCGCTGGCCGCCGGACAGGCCGTGCGGCCGGGCCCCCGACTCACGTGCGCCGAGGCCTACTTGTTCCAGGAGTCCGTCGGCGAGGGCCTCCTCCCGGCCGTGCAGGCGCAGGGCCGTGGTCAGGCACTGGCGCGACGTGAGCCGGGGGTCCAGGGACACGTACGGGTCCTGGAAGACCATCTGGATCTCGCGGGCCCGCGCGAGGCGTGCCCGGCTGCCGCGTGGGGTGCGTGGTGTGCGGCTCCGGCCCGCGACGGAGACGGTGCCGGCGTCCGGCCGTACGAGGCCGACGAGCAGGCGCGCGACGGTCGTCTTGCCGGATCCGGACTCGCCGACGATGCCGAGCGAGCCGCCCGCCGGGACGGTGAAGGTGACGCTGTCGGCTGCGGTGAGGCGCCCTCCGCCGGGCAGGCCGTACGTCTTGTGCAGTCCTTCCACCGCCAACAGCGGTGCGTCCTGCGGTACTTCTGCGGTCATCGGACGCTCCTCTTCAGCGGGGCGGCCGGGCCCGGGCCGGTGAGTTCGGGCAGTCGGCGGCAGGTCGCGCTGCCCCCGCCGGACAGGGGCGACGGCTCGGGCGTCCACGTCGAACACGCCGGTTCCGCGTCGGCACAGCGGTCCGCGAACTCGCAGCCGCCGAACGTGTCCGCGAGGGACGGCGGGCGCCCGGGGATCGGGCGCAGCTCGCGCCGCCCCTCCCCCAGCGTCGACGAGCAGGCGAGCAGTCCCTTCGTGTAGGGGTGCTGTGGCCGGTCGAAGAGCTGGGTGGCGGGCTGCCGCTCGACAACGCGGCCCGCGTACATGACGTACACGCGGTCGCAGTACGCGGCGGCCAGGTGGAGGTCGTGGGTGATGAACAGCAGGCCCAGGCTCCGGTCGGCGCGCAGGGTGCGCAGGAGCGAGAGGATTTCCGCCTGGGTGGTGACGTCCAGGGCGCTGGTCGCCTCGTCGGCGAGCAGCAGCCGGGGTTCGGCGGCGAGGGCGCCGGCGATGACGACGCGCTGGAGCATGCCTCCGGACAGTTCGTGCGGGCGCTGGCGGGCCCGGCGTTCGGGGTCGGAGAGGCCGACGGTGTCGAGGAGTTCGACGGCGCGGGTGCGGGCCGTCTTCTTGTCGAGGCCGGTTCCCGTCAGCCGTTCGACGAGGAAGTCGCCGACGCGGCGGACCGGGTTGAGGGCGGAGCGCGGGTCCTGGTGGACCATGGCGACCGTACGGGACCGGTGACGGCGCAGGTCGTCGCCGGTCAGCGCGAGGACGTCCGTCCCGTCGACGCGCACGGATCCGGATATGGCTGTTCCGTCGGGAAGCGTGCGCAGGGCCGCCTTGGCGGTGGTCGACTTGCCTGATCCGGACTCGCCCACCAGGCCGACCACTTCGCCGCTCGCCACCTGGAGGGAGACGCCGCTGAGGACGGGCCGGGCGGTGCCGGGCAGTTGGAGGGTGAGGTTGTCGATGTCGAGGAGCATGGCTACTTCCTGTTGCCGAGTCGGTCGGCGGCCCAGACCCCGACGACGTTGAAGGACACCACGACGAGGGCGATGGCGAAGCCCGGGACGAGCGCGGGCAGGAGCGCGCCCTGGACGACGGCGGCCTGCCCTTCCTGGACCATCAGTCCCCAGTCGGAGCTGGGCGGCTGGGCGCCGAAGCCCAGGTAGGAGAGCGTGGCCAGGGACATCAGTGCCTCACCGAAGAGGACCACGAGATAGCCGACGACGGACCGGCCGAGGTTGGGGACGAGGAAGCGGGCGCAGATCCGTGCGCCGCCCATGCCCAGGACCCGGTAGGCGTCGATGTACGGCTTGCGGCGTTCGGCGAGCGCCACTGAGCGGGTGTACTTGGCGACGGTCGGGGTGTACGCGAGGCCGAGCGCCAGCACGGACGTCGTCATGCCGGAGCCGAAGACGGCGATGATGAGGACGGTGAACAGGAGCCCGGGGAAGGCGTACATGACGTCGGTGAGGCGGGAGACGAGGGTGTCCACCCAGCCGCCGCGCCAGGCGGCGAGCGTGCCGAGGGTGACGCCGAGGAGGGCCGCGATGGCCAGCAGCAGGATCGGGGCGATGAGGCTGGTGCGGGCTCCGTACAGCACTCGGGAGAGCAGGTCCTGCCCGGAGGAGTCGGTGCCGAGAAGGTGGTCGCCACTTGTGCCGACGAGGGAGGCCGAGAGGTCGATGGCGTCGGGGGCATACGGGGCGAGCAGGGGTGCGAGGACTGCGGCGAGTACGACGAGGGTCATCACGCCGCCCGCGACGACGACGCCGAAGGGGCGCCGGTTCTTCGTGAGGTGCAGGCCGCCGGGGGCGAGGGTCTGGGTGCTCATGCGGCGGCCTCCTTCACCCGCGGGTCGAGCAGCGGGTGGACCAGGTCGACGAGGGTGGTGACCACGATGTAGCCGGTGACCATGAGGAGGAGTACGGCCTGTGCGACCGGGAAGTCGTGGGTGTTGATCGCGCCGACGAGCAGTGATCCGACGCCGCTGATCCCGAACGCCGTCTCGACGACGACGGTGCCGGCGAGCATGCCCGCCATGACGAGGCCGCACATGGTGACGATCGGGCCGAGTGCGTTGCGCAGGATGTGCCGGCGGACGATCTCGCCCTCGGGGATGCCTGAGGCGCGGGCGGCCTCCACATGGTCGGCGGTGCCCGCGTCGACCATGGACTGCCGGGTCACGCGGCTGATCAGGGCGAGCGCGCCCAGCGCGAGCGAGAGGGCGGGCAGGGTCAGATGGTGCAGGCCGCCGGCGAGGCCCTCTCCGCTGCCGGACACCGGGAACCAGCCCAGTTGGACGCCGAACAGGGCGACCAGCGCGATGGCCGAGACGAACGAGGGCACCGACGCGGCGAGTGTCGTGCCGCCGACGACCGCCGAGTCGATCCATGTGCCGCGGCGTACGGCGGCGAGGATTCCCGCGCCGACGCCGAGGACGACGAAGAGCACGGTCGCGTAGGCGACGAGGGCGAGTGTCGTCGGGAAGCGGGCGGCGACCAGGTCGGCGACCTGGTCGCCGTACTTGAAGGAGCGGCCGAGGTCGAAGTGGAGACAGTCACCGAGCCAGCGCCCGTACTGCACGACGAGCGGCTCGTCGAGGTGGTACTGCGCGCGCACCAGATCGAGCTTTTCGGGGGTGAGTTTGTCGCGGCCGCCGGCCAGGAAGACGGCGGGGTCGCCGGGTGCCGCGTACACGGCGGCGAAGATGACGAAGGAGGCGGCGACGAGGGTGGCGAGCAGTCCGGCGAGGCGCCGGGAGATCCGGGCAAGCATCGGTGGTCAGCCCTTCTTCGCGCCGAGTTCGGCGGCCCACGGGTAGTAGAGGTACGCCATGGAGGCGGGCGGTCCGGTGAGCTTCGTGTTGAGGACGAGGACGGAGGGGACCTGGGCGACGGAGATCCACACGGCGGAGTCGGTGAACTTCTTCTGGACGTCGACCGCGAGCTTGGCCCGTTCGGCGTCGTCGAGAGTGGCGAGTGCCTTCTTCACCTCGGTGTCGTACGCGGCGTTCTTGAAGCCGACCCAGTTGTTCGAGGAGTCCGACAGGGCGTTGTCGTAGAAGCCCATCGGGTCGGCCTTGGAGATGTACCAGTCACCGACCAGGACGTCGATGTCGGCGCGGGCCTGCGGGTCACTGTAGAACTGCTCGAACTGCGAGGTCGCGACCGTCTTGATCTGCCCCTTGAGGCCGATCCGCTGGAGGGCCGCGCGCACTGCGTTGGCGATGACGGTGCGGCCCTGGCTGGCGTCCGTACCGATCACGATCGGGGTGGCGGCATCGGTCCCGGACTCCTTCACCAGCTGCTTGGCGGTGGCGAGATCGTCGGCCGAGGGGCTGGCGGGGGCGTAGTCGACGGCCTTCTGGGCGGCTTCGAACACGGGCTTCTCGTAGCCCCAGGCGCCGGAGCCGACCGGGGTGCCCCAGGGCTGGACCATGCCGCCGTAGCCGGACGCGGCGATGCCCTTGCGGTCGAGCGCGAGGGACAGCGCCCGGCGGACCTTGGCGTCCTTCAGTCCGCCGCGCTCGGTGGGGATGAGGACGAGCGACGCGGTGGAGGGGCCGTAGTGCTGCTCGATGCCCTTCTTGCCCTGGAGGGCAGCGGCGGTGTTGGGCGATTCGGCGTACGCGCCGTCGGCCGCGCCGGTCGTCAGGGCGTTGACCAGGGCGCTGTCGGCGGCCCAGCGGAAGGTGACCTGCTTCGTCAGCGGCTTCTTGCCCCAGTAGGAGTCGTAGCGGCGGATGGTGATGGAGTCGCCGGACTTCCAACTGCTCAGCTCGTACGGCCCGGTGCAGGCGTCGGGCTGTCCGGGTGTGCCGAAGTCCTTGCCGGCCTTCTCGACCTGCTCCTTGTTCCACACGATGCCCGCGTCGCCCGCGAGTGCCTTGAAGAACATGGCGTCCGGTGCCTTGAAGGTGATCGTGATCTGCCGGGCGCCGGTCTTCTTCATAGCCGCGATATTGCCGAACTCGTCGCCCTGTTCCATGTCGGGGTCGGCGTGCCGCTTCAGACTCCACAGCACGTCGTCGGCAGTCATCGAGGTGCCGTCGTGGAAGGTCACACCGGAGCGCAGGGTGAGGACGAGGGTCTTGTCGTCCGGCGTCCGGGCCTTCTCGGCGAGGAGGGGCTTCGTCGACATGTCCGGCTGAAGTTGGTAGAGGCGTTCGCAGACGTTGGTGAGGACGACGCGGCCCGCGCTGGCGCCCTGGGTGTCCAGGTCGAGCGAGTCCGGCTCGTCCTCCAGGAGCCAGTCGGCGTTGGCCAGTTCACCCTTGGCGGCGTCGGTCGTGGGGGTGAGGGTGAGCTTGGCGGCGTCGGCGGTCGCGGAGCCCCCCGCGGTGTTCCGGGTGGCTCCGCTACAGCCCGCGGCCGCGGCGATCGTCGCGACGACGAGGCCTGCGGCCACGGCCGCCCTTCTTCTGGAACTGGTGTGGGTCATCGGCGTCTTCCTGTCAGTTCTGGCCGTACGGGCCGTCGTGGAGGTTCCAGGGGAGGTGCTGGTACTCGCGGTCGCAGGGCGTTCCGGCGGTCACGTGGTAGTCGCCGGTGGTCAGGTCGGCCAGGGAGGAGACGAGCGTCGTCCAGTGCTTGACGGCCGGCTGCCGGGGGTCCGGATGGGTGCACAGGGACTCGGGGAGACCGAGGTGATCCGACATGGCGTGGCGGATGATCTTGCGGGATTCGTCGGGCCCCGTGGAGCCGCGCAACGCCCTGAGCCCCTGCTCGGCGCGCGGCACGCGGACCAAGGAGTCGGACGACATGGGCCGGTAGCCGGCTGCGGCCAACTGGGCGGGGACGCCAGCCTGGTAGTGGTTGCCGTGCACCAGCAGGCCGTCGGTCGGATACATCCAGCCGTGTCCCGCGGGTGTGGTCTCCAGGTCGATGGCGAAGCCCTCGCGGCAGGTCAGCAGGGCGTTGCTGGCGATGTGGGCGCGGGTGCGGCAGAGCACGTCGAGGGCGTCGGTGATGTTGCTCTGGTCCAGGACGCTGCGGCGCACGACGGTCTGGGGCAGGCCGATCGCGTCGTCGAAGCGGCCGCCGAGCCCGTTGGCATTGAAGGCGATCCCGGCGGAGTTGGCGCCCTGGCGGCCGATCTGGCCGGCCTCGACCTGCATGATCAGGGTCGGCTTTGGTGGCTGGACGATCCGGATCATGACGACGGTGTCCGCGACCCCGGCGCGCCAGTCCCAGTTCTGCCCGGCGTAGACGTGCCCGTCGCCGCTGGCCTCTCCGTAGGCGGCGAAGGAGGTGCAGCCCTCGGCGGGCTCCTCCTCGGGTGTCCTGCCGTCGGCCTCCATCTGCGCGAAGGACTTGTCGTAGATGACCTCGCCCCGCGCGTTCAGGGCGAGGACGTCGAGCAGGTCGACTCCCGCGCCGTCCGCGATGCCCCGCATCTCGTCGACGAGGTGGGGTGCGTAGTCGCGTACGGGGTCCAGCCAGCGGGCGGCGCGGGCGGTGACGCGGTCCCAGGTCAGTCCGGCTGACTGGCCGAAGGCCTCCTCGTAGTAGCCGAGGGCGGCGTGCAGTTGGGGCCGCACGGCCTCGCCGTACTGCCGGCCCCGGTCGAGCGGGCTGCCGGAGATCTCGATGACCGGAAGGACCCGGGTGGGGGCGGTTTCCGTGGGACGGGGTGTCATTGTTCTCCTCGCGACGGAGCGCTCCCGAACGACGGCGGAGGATCGCAGGATCCTGTAACGTCAATTTCAGAAAGAGCTCCACTTGGAACGTTCTGCCCAGGACAGTAACGTCGACCACACGGAAGTCAATGGTTGTAATGGAAATTTCAGAGGACGGGACCGGCGCGACGCGGCTCCGGGCAGCGATTCGCGACCAATGGGACGAACTGTCCACATCGGAACGGGCCGTGGCCCAGCACCTGGCCAGCGCGCCCGTCGAGCAGCTGCTCTTCGCCAGCGCGCAGGAGCTGGGCACGGCGAGCTCCACCAGTAACGCCACCGTCGTCCGGGCACTCCAGCGCCTCGGCTACGCGGGCCTGCCCGCCCTCAAGCGCGAACTGGCCAGCGACTTCACCTCTGCCGTCGCCCCCGAGGTCCGCCTCAAGCAGCGCATCGCGCACGTGGGCCGGGACCTCGCGTCCATCTGGACCGATGTCTTCGACGAGGCCCGCGAGCGCATCGACCACACCCGGCGCCTCACCGAACCGGACGCCCTCAAGCGCGCCGTGACCGCACTCGCCGAAGCCCACGAAGTGTTCTGCTACGGAATCGCCGCCTCGGAACCGGGCGCCCGCCACCTGGCCCTCGCACTCGGCCGCATCGGCCACCGGGCCCGATTCGTCTCCGAGACCGGCTTCGCCCTCGCCGACCAGCTCCTCGCCCTCGGGCAGGGCGACGCGGTGGTCATCTTCCAGCCCGGCCGCCAACTCGTCGAACTCACCGTGACGATGGAGCGGGCCCGCGCGGTCGGCGCCAAGGTCGTCCTGGTGACGGACGAACTGGGCGAGGCTTACGAGGACCAGGTCGAGGCGGTCCTGACCGCGCCGCACACCCCGACCGGCATCACGGCGGAGTCGCTGACCGGCCTCCTCGTCGCCGACGCACTCCTGCTCGCGCTCGCCACGCTCGACGAGTCCCGCGCGGTGGACTCCTCCCACCAGCTCACGGCACTACGGGAACAACTGCTGCGACCGAAACGGCGGGGCTGACCGACGGGGAACGGCCCGGGACCTCCCGGTTATTCGAGGCCTTCGTTGGTTCGGGCACCGACGAGCAGGTCGGACGCGGCGCTCCCCCGTCGCCTCCGGCCCGCTGACGAACATGTCCTTCCGATCTGGCGGCCGTCAATGCCCCCGTCGCGTACGCCGCAACGCAGGGCGGGCCGTTCGACCGCAGCGCCCTCATCCCGGTCGCAGATCAGGCGCGGTAACGGATTTCGAGCATGGTGCAGCCGGCCGGAGTGCGGTAGGGGCCGTGGCGCATGCCGGGCCGGCGACTCGCGTAGTGGCCTGGCCCGAACGTCTGTCCGAGTGTGAGGTCGACCAGCTCGCCTTCCAGCAGGTACACCTCCTCGACGTAGTCGTGGGTGATCACTCCGGCGGCACTGGTGTCCAGACCAGGCAGCCAGCGCACGAGCCGGGTCAGCACAGCGGGGTCATCCGGATCCCGCGACAGCACCTTCTCCTCAGTGCCCGGCTGCGCGGCTTCCCGCCACGGCGCAGCGTCTCCCGCAAAGAACTCGAGTTCCTGTTTCATGGCACCTCTTCCTGATCCCCGACGGCCGCCCGCCGCGGGGATGCGGTTGTTCCGGTTGAAGTTTCGACGGCGTTTGTGGCACCGGGGCGGATCAGGTCGCTTCCGTCAGCCCGGTCTCGCCGGCCAGGTCGGCGCCGACAGAGCGCGCGAGAAGATCCGGCAGTCCGCACAGCATGTGGGCATGCAGGCGCCACAACTCCTCTTGCTGCTCAGCGTCTTCCAGTTCCACCGCCACGGAGTCGCGCAGCGCCTCGAGCGGTGAGAGCCCGCGTGACGCGTCGGTCGCGGCACGCCGGACCCGGGCGCTCGACCCTGCACCGACCATGACGAGGACCTCGTAGCCGGAGAGATGGGGAACCACGTCTCTCTCTGCGTATGGGGATGGACAAGGACACTATTCATGATCATCGGCAGGATTGGGAACAGCCCCTGTCGGATGACTTCAAACCCGGGGCCGTATGGGGTGAGCGTGTGCGTGGTGCCGGGTGGCGGGGCCATGACCAGCAGGGCAGGCTTGGAGGAGGAAGCCCGCGTGGGCCACTTCGTCCGGCGCGGCGGGTCTCTGAAGCAGCCGGGCAGGAGAGGCATGGACACGGCCGCCTTCGAAGATGCCGGCCGGACTCTGCTCGATGAGCATCCCGGTGACGAACGGGGCCGCATGCTGCACTCGCCCGGCCTGAAGACCTAAGGCGCGTTCTATGCCTTCGCCACCAGCAGCGACCTTGTGGTCAAGCTGCCCGCCGGGCGGGTCGCCGAGCTGATCGAGGCCGGCACTGGTCGGCCGTGCGAGCCCCGCCCGGGGAGGCCGATGCGGGAGTGGGTCCGCCTCACCCCGGCCGACGCCGAGCTGTGCCCGGCCTGTCTGGCGGAAGCACGGGAATTCGTGACCGGCCTCGCCACCCCGTGACCACCGCCGGACGACCCGGTGACCACCGCCGGACGACATGGAAGGAATTCCGACGATGCCCCAGATGCCCAGCCCGGCCCTTCAGACCGCGCTCGCCTATCACCGGGCCTGGACCGGAGGCGACTTCGAGCAGGCCATGACTTACATCGCCGAGGACATCGTCTGCCAGGCACCGGCCGGGCGCTTGGAAGGCGCGGAAGCCTTCCGGGGCTTCATGGGCCCCTTCGTTCAGATCCTCACCGGCTCGGATCTGATCGCCTCCTTCGGTGATGAGACGACCGCGCTGCTGATGTACGACACCAGCACCAAGCCGGTCCCCAGCGCACCGGCCGCCGAGTGCCTGACGGTCCGGGACGGCACGATCACCCACCTGCGGATCATCTTCGACCGGACGCCGTTCGACGCCGCGAGGAAGGCTTCAACGGCACCCTGACCGTGACCGGGGAGAGGCAACGGCCACCGACGAGCCATTGATCAGCTGATCGTGTCCGCAGCACGAGCGATGCGGTGTCGGGCCGTTGGACGAGGTCGCCGGGCGCCACATACCCCTGCCGAACTCGGCCGGACGCCCGCCCGGACCGACACGCTCAGCAAGATCGGCGAAGCCCGCCTGCGCGAGTTCGCCAACTGATCCGGAACGAACAACGGCAGGCTGAACAGACCGATGCGGTGTGTGGTGCGGGCCCAGCGCGCCAGGCGCGCCCCGTGGCCCGCGGCGCCGGCCCAGCGGACCATCCGGGCGGGGCTCCGGTCCCGTTCATCATGACGCCCGGGGCGCGACGCCTCGCGGCGCATGCTGATGCCTCCCCCTGCGGTCTTCCTATCGGACCTCAGCGCCGGGCCAGCGCCAGCACACTCAGACCGAACATCAAGACCCCCAGGGGGAGATGGACCGACGGGACGTGTGCGATGCCGAGCACGACCTGGACCGAGGCGAGTACGAGGAAACCTGACGCATGCCAGACGGGCCGGAGCGAGCCGCCGCCCGGCTTCCACGCCAGCACCGCCGCGAGCACGTACAGCATCGACGCCCCGTACATCACACGGGCTCCGATGCTGTGCAGCGTCTCTCCGTAGGACGAGGTCAGCAGCAGTCCGGCGGAGACCGCCTGAAGGAAGATGGTCAGGGTCTGCAGCGCGATCGCGATCTGCAGGAACGAGGAGCTGCGCTGTGCTTTCGCGGTCGCTGTCGCCGTCACCTGAGTGGCCATGTCACAGTCCCCTTGTCCGCCCGTGGGCAGTAGATCGATAAGGTCTCACCAGCCCGACGACACAGGGCTGCGAAAGGTAAGGCGAGGAGGCGGCCGGAAGCATGGGGACTGTCGGGACCAGCACCGATGAGGTAGCCGGCGAGCGGCGCCAACTGATCAACGTCGCTTACCGGTTGCTCGGTTCGGTGACCGAGGCCGAGGACGCCGTACAGGATGCCTACGCACGCTGGTACGGGCTGACACGAAGCCGGCAGGAGGAGATCCTGTCCCCCGGCGCCTGGCTGACGACGGTGACCGGCCGCATCTGCCTGGACCTGCTCGGCTCGGCGCGGGCCCGCCGGGAACGCTATGTCGGCGCGTGGCTGCCCGAGCCGCTGCCCGACCGCACCGAGTGGGACCGCGGGGGTGGCGCCGACCCCACCGGCCCTCAAGACCCCGCCGACCAGATCGTCCTGGACGAGTCGGTGGCCATAGCCTTCCTCGTGGTCCTGGAGTCGATGACGCCCGCGGAGCGGGTGGCGTTCGTCCTGCACGACGTCTTCCGGTACCCGTTCGCCGAGATCGCCGGCGTTCTCGGCCGGACCCCTGCGGCGTGCAAGCAGCTGGCGGCCTCCGCCCGGCGTCGGGTGAGTGTCGCGCGCACTCCGGTGACGGCGACCGGCCAAGCCGACGTGGTGAGGCACGTCAAAGAGGCATGGGAGACCAAGGACATCGCAGCCCTCGTCGGCCTCCTCAACCCGGCGGCCGTGATGACCGCCGACGGCGGCGGCATGGTCGGCACCGTCCTGCGCCCGGTCGAGGGCGGCGCGCGCATCGCCCAGTACATGGTCGCCATTGCCGACAAGGCTCCAGGACTTGAACTCCTTGAGCGGTCGGTCAACGGTGTGCCGGGCCTGGTGGCCCAGCGTGCCGGCGTCGTGATGACCGTAGCCTCGTTCGACGTCTCTGACGGACGCGTCACCCGGATCTGGGTGGTCCGCAACCCGGAGAAGCTGCGGCCGTGGGTGTGGGAGGACTAGGGCCTGTCGTTTGGACCTACGTGCTGCGCAAGGTCTTCCCCCGCACCGTCACCGTCGCCGAGATCGGACTCCGGCTCCGCCCATCATCCGCCGGACAAGCCTGGGGCTTGAAGTAGTCGCCCATTGACTCCGAGACCCACTCGGGCCAAGACGTGGGGTCCATAACTGCACTGCAGCGGCGGCGGCATCGACCCTGGACATGAGCTGTCCGGGCGCCTGCCTGCGGCCAAGCCCAGCGCTGAGTCGCGGGCGGCGCCGCGAGTGGCGCTGTTCGCGGAACGGCCGGCGGCGTCCGAGGCGAGGAGTGCTTCCAAGGAGGCGACATCTCCGGTACGGGGCCTGCGACGAAGGCTTCGAGCAGTTGTCGGTGCTCCGCTGCGTCCACGGTCTCCCGCTGCTCGGCCGCGAGATGCTCGCGGGCCCGGCTTGCGATCTTGTGGACGTTGACCACGCTGAGTTGCAGCATGTCGCAGGTCCCAGAGTTGGCCGAGGGCAGAACTGCCCTGTGGCAGGTGCCCCGTCCGGCTGCGAGCCGGACGGGGCACCTGAACGGGACCTAAGGCGCCAGGAGTTGGCCCGCGGCCAGTGCCGATGCAACCGTGCCGCCGACCACCACTGCCGAGGCCGCGAAGACCGGAACCCTCAGGGTCCAGGTGCGCAGGGCCCGTGAGCGTGAGAGCCGGTCGAGCAGGGCGTCACGACTGCGCAGCACAAGCACTCCGACGCCGGTGAGCGTCACGGCCATACCGACACCGAACGCGGCCACCAATGCCAGGGCAACGGCCACCTTGCCGGTGAGAAGCCCGGCAAGCAGGACGAGGAACGCGGAGGGCGAGGGCAGGAGACCACCGGCCGCGCCGAGCAGGACCAGCCCCCGCCAGGTGAGCAGGGACGGTGGGTCGGGGATGCGGTGACGATGCCCGTGCTCATGACCACCTTCGTGCCGGTGCCCGTGCCCGTGATGCGTCTGTGTCCGCACGTCGACCTGCCTGCGGCGGCGTAGATGCGTGTGCAGCAGGCGCACGCCCACCCCCACCACCACCAGCGCCGCGATCAGTTGCAGCCATCCCGTGAGCGCCGCCATGTCCGGCGCGCTCTTGGCCAGCAGCCACCAGCCGACCGCCAGGACGCCGACCGAGAACGTGTGCATCACGGCGACGACACCGCCGAGCCACACCGCGTCGCGGGGTCGGCCCCGGCCGCCCACGAGATATCCGGCGGCCAGCGACTTGCCGTGCCCGGGCGCACAGGCATGGAGCGCGCCCACGGCCGCAGCCACCAGCAGGGCCGTAGAAAGCGCCGCACGATGGTCCAGCAGGGACACCAGGTTGGTGGTCCACATCCCGCCCGCAGCCGACGAGCCGGTGCCTGCACCGGATTCGCCCGATACGAGGGCAAGCTCCCGCGTGGGCTCCTTCGCCGTGTGCAGCGCGCCGCCACCCTGGTCTGTCACGGAGAGCGTGCGGTAGGCGGGGTTGACGTCCGTCAGCGCGGTGACCGTCAGGCTGATGCGGTCCACCGGATGGGGGCAGACGAAGCGGAGTTTCATACCGTCCGCCTTCGCGACGCGGCACGGGGCTCCGTCCTGACGTACGACGATGTGCGAGCGCAGATACCGAGCCACATCGCCACCGGAATGCTTCTTCACGACGGCGATGTCGTCCTTCTGCGCGGACCAGGCCGTGTCCACGACCGGGCCGTTCGCCTCGATCCTGACGACGGGCGGGGTGCCGAAGGGGTGCGCCTGCGCCGTCCCCGCGCTGCCGAAGAGCAGCACGGGGACGGCGGCCAGCAGGAGCAGCACCCCGGTGCGGAGTCATTGCACGCTGATGCTTCCTCTCAGTCCCGGCGCGCGGCCAGCGCGTGGACCGTACCGTCGTCGGTGAGGGCGAAGACCCAGTCACCGCTGACGGAGAGCGCCGAAGCCACTCCCCCGCCGAGGTTGTACGCGGCCTGCTGCCTGCCGGTGGCGCGGTCGAGCACCAGCAGACGGCCGTCCCATGTCCCCACGTACACCGACGACTTCGTCACCAAGGGGTGCATCGTGGGCGATCCTGCGCCGACCTCGCAGCCCATGGCGACCCGCCCGGGGTCGTCAAGAGGGCTCTTGCCCGGCAGATATCCTGCCTTGGTCTCCCACACGGGCTTCGACGGATCGGACGCACTCGCGTCGTAGGCGCGGACCACACCGTCGCGGCCCGCGACATAGACGATGTCGCCCCACACGGCGGGGCTGGTGAGTGGAGCCCGGCCCGGCTCGCAGACACTGCCGCCGCCGAGCTTGGACTCCCAGGTCACCGCGCCCGTCTGCGGGTCGTGCCCGCGAACGCCGTACGCCGTGAACGTCACCAGCTTCGCCGGACCCGACGCGGGCTGCGTCAGCACCGGCGAGGAGTGGCTGTC
Organism: Streptomyces sp. NBC_01445; assembly: GCF_035918235.1. NCBI lineage: Bacteria > Bacillati > Actinomycetota > Actinomycetes > Kitasatosporales > Streptomycetaceae > Streptomyces > Streptomyces sp. NBC_01445. Next base: position 553,055 of record NZ_CP109485.1, read on the forward strand.
GATGTCGCCCGCGGTGTCCTTCGCCCACAGCTGGGTGCACTTCGCGAGGTCCATCGCGATGACGGTGTTGCTCGACATGGAGTGCAGATAGGCAGTGTTGGAGCCGGGCTCGCGAATGGCGGTGCTGTGCGCCTGGCCCCAGGAGAACGCGGCCCCGAAGCCGCCGGGCAACAACACGCCGGTCTTGGCGTCCCGGCAGCGGACCATGTTCGCGTCCTGGTAGACGGCGACCGTACGGTCCTGGCCGGTGAGCGCGAAGACGCTCACCGGTCCGCCCGCGCGTCCATAGCGGCGCACGGTGTCGCCGTGGGTCTCCTCACGGTCGATCGACTCCCAGGCGACATGCCCGTCCTCGGCGTCCAGGGCATAGACCCGTCCGACGCCGGTCGTCAGATAGACCTGTCCACCGTGGAGGGTCGGCGCCGATTCGGCGTCGCCGTCCAGGTAGGTACGCCAGAGTTCCCGGCCGGATGCGATGTCGTACGCGAGCATCATGCTGTACGGCGAGTCGAAGGCGCGGGAGGAGACGATCAGTCTTCCGTCCGCGATCACCGAGCCGTTCAGGTTGAACTGCTCGCCGGTGTGCCGGGTCCACTTGAGGTCGAGCCGGTCGCCAGGGTTGTCGCCGCTCGCGGAACGTCCTGCCTCGTCGCCGCCCTGCCGCAGCCAGTCCTGCCCGCTCTTCGGCTGGGTCAGCCTGGAGTCCGGTACGACGTCGAAGGTGCTCTTCTGCACCGGGAACGCCTTGCCCTTGGTGTCGTACGCCGTTGCCTCGGCGGTGTAGCTACCGGGCCGCAGGCCGCGCAGCGGCGTGCCGCTCGCACGCGTCCATGCCCCGCGTGCGTCGGGACAGGGCTCGGCCTTGCCGCCGGGCGGGGTGTAGCAATTCTGGATGCCTGGCTTGGCGGCTTCCGTGCCGAACCGCGCGTTCGTCCGCTTCACGACATGGCCTCGGCTGTCCCGCACGGTCAGTGTGGCCTTCGCGGGAGTACGGCCGTCGTCCTCCGCGTACACCTCGACGGGCACCCCGGCCCTCGTGCCGTGGACGCTGCCCTGCCCTGGGCCGACCAGGACGGAGTCGTCATCGATGTCGAACTGCCGGTGGATGCCCGTCACATGACCGGTGTCCTCGTTGCGGCTCGTACGCGGATCGTCGGTGATCCCGCTGAAATCGAGCACCTTGTAGTCGGGGTGGGCTCCGTCGATGCCGTACGTGCCCTGATTGTTGATCTCGACCGACCGTTTGAATGCCCCGCGCCGGAATTCCGCCTGCTGGTTGTGCCCGGCCGCGACCATCCGTACGTCGTACTTGGCCAGTTCGTCGATGGTCGGCTGCATGCCCGCGCCGGGGCCCCACTGGGTGAACAGCGAGCGGTGCGCGAAGACCAGCACCTGCTTGCCGATCGCGTGCTGGGCCAGGTCCCTGCGCAGCCACTCCAACTGCGGTCCGAGCCCGCTCGCGTCGTAGTTGTCCTCCAGCACCACGATGTGCCGGCCGTTGCGGTCGAAGCTGTACCACTCGGGAGCGAGGTTGCGGCGGTAGTACTCCATGCTGCCCGCATAGCCCTTGGAGGTGGCCGTGCCGCCGAAGTCGTGGTTGCCCATCACGGGGTAGAAGGGGTGGCCGAGCCGCCCCGTCTCGAGCCCCTTGCTGAACAGGTCGTACGCGCCCTGACGGCGCGGCTCTTCCGCGTAATCGGTGACGGTCAGGTCCCCGGTCGCGATCTGCATCGTCGCACCGTCGACCTCCGACATCGCCCGCACCTGGCCGGTCCACTGGGGCAGTGCCGTGCGGGCCTCGGCGTCAGTACGGTTGCCGACCTCGGGGTCGGAGTTCATCACCCACTTCTCGGTGGGCCGAGAGGCGTTCCGGTCCGCAACGAGCGCGAAGTCGACACCACTGCCACCGGTCTCGGGGACCTTGTGGAAGAACTGCGGGATGTAGTCCTCGCGCAGGGCCGGGGTGTAGCCGTCGGGCGAGACGATGCTGACGAGATCCGTCTCGCGGCGCGTCGGATCGATCTCCAGGGTGTACGAGCCGTCGGCACGCGTGGTCGTCCATGCGGCTCCGTCGGTGACATCGACGCCGGGCATGGCCCGCTCGCCCTTGTCCCGCCGGCCGTTGGCGTTGCCGTCCCTGAAAACGGTGCCCTTGACGGTGACGGTGTCCGGCGCCGCGTCGTCGGCGAACGCCGCCTGGGGCGCGAAGCAGGACAGGACGACGACTCCGGCGGTCGCGACGCGGAGCCGGCGGCCTGTGCGCAAGCCACGGAGCAGAGACGGCAATGATCTGGCGGCGAGGACGAGCACGACGCCGCCGGCCGCCACCAGTGAAACGGTGAGCCAGGGGAACTCCGGTGGCGCGTGTGCGCCCTTGGCGTCCACGAGGGGCGTGGCCGCGGAGGCGTCGACCGCGGTGCCGTCGAACTCGACGACGACCTGGCTCAGTCCGCCCTTCTTCAGCAGCGTGCTCAGGTCGAGCGCGTCGAGGTGGCAACTCCATGCAAGTTCGATCACGACGCCGCCGGGAACCCCGCCGTCGTCACCGGGCACACCCGAGCCGGTGGCCGGGCAGCCGGCCGCCAGCACCCTGGATGCCCAGGCACCGGCATCGACGGCGGACACCACGTCGCGGTGCACGATGAGACGACCACTGGTTACATCAGCACCGGTGGAAACGACGAGCTCGGCGTGCTCGCGCGAGACATGCGCCATGGCGGGCTGGGCACCGGCGCCCAGCGCGAGGAACAGCAGTACGAGACAGAGCCCGCCTGCTGCGCGTATATGTTTCATAGCAGCGGAGACTAGTCATCATCCGTCAGATCAGAGCCAAGATCGATCACGTTTAACCGGGCCGTCCGCAAGAGTTCAGCCGCGAAAAGGAGCGCTGCCACGATCGGCAGCCCGGCCTTGCGACGCGGGGGTTGTACCGACCGGTAGGTAACGTTGACCTCCCGCCTCGGCTCCTACGTCCCCGGCGGGCACCCACAGGCACCACGGCGTGCGCGGGACATACGCGACGCTCGCTCCGGCCAACCACGCAGCTCAAGCGGCAACTGGAGCGCTCAGTCACCCAAGTCGAAGGCACCCGGCGCGGCATGGGCGGGCGGCCCGACACGTGCGCCGGCCCATCACGTCGGCCCGGACGTGCCGGCCCGTCGGACGAAATCCGCACAGGCGGCGTACTGCCCCGCTTCGTCGATCGCCTGGCCACGGGCAAGCTACTGAAGTCGTTGCTTCCTGGAGGTGGGCTGGAGCGCTGACCGGGTGCAGTGTCAGGCGTCGGGGGTCGAGCGGCGTGCCGTGGGGTGGGGAACGCTCCGGCGGTGGATCGCCTTGAAGGTGTCGCTGAGCGCGGTCGAGCTGCGTTCGTAGGAGCGCTGGGCCACGCCGACGAAGAGACAGTCGATGAGGGCGAGTTGGGCGATTCGACTCACCGTCGCCCCTGAGCGCAAGGGCGTCTCCCGGACCGACGTCGTCAGTACGAGGTCGGAGCATTCGGCGAGTGGCGAGCGCGAGAAGTTGGTCAGAGCCACCGTCGTCGCGCCACGTTCAGCGGCCGCCTGCAGGGGGTCGATGGTGTCCGCCGTGGTGCCCGAGTGGGAGATGCCCAGGGCGACATCCCCCGGTCCGAGCAGGGCGGCGGCCGTGAGTGCGGCGTGGACGTCGGTCCAGATGAAGGCCATCAGGCCGATCCGGTGCAGTTTCTGGTGGAGGTCCGCCCCCACGAAGCCGCTCGCCCCGACGCCGAAGATGTCGATGCGCCGGGCTCCGCCGACCGCGTCGACGACTTGTCCGAGCGCACCGATGTCGAGCTGCGCTCGGGTGTCCTCGAGTGCGCGCGCCTCCTGAAAGACGATCTTGTCCGCGATCTCGTCGAGGGTGTCGGTCGCGCTGATGTCGGTGTGGCTGTGCGTCCGGGGGTGGCTGAGCGCGTGCTCCAGAGCCACGGCACCGGCAAGCGCCAGTCGCAACTGCGGATAGCTCTTGAGCCCGTTCGCCCGACAGAACCGCATCACGGTGGTGACCGAGGTCTCAGCCCGCTCGGCGAGGGTTCCGATGCTCCAACGCGAGGACTGTGCGGGGTCCTTGAGCACCACCTGGCCCACTCGCCGCTCGGCCGGAGCGAGCGAGGGAAGCGCCGAGCGGATGCGTATGAGGATGTCGGCGGACGGTTCACCGCTGGACTCACGAGAGTCGGTGCCATTGGTCGGACGAACCATGCGGAGCCTCCTCGGGGTGTGGAGGAACAGGCTATGCGGAGTCGATGACATGTCAAGAAGTAACCAAAACTGAAACGTTGACGGAATTCATTGACATGCCTCGGTGGCCGTTCGGATACTGGCGTGGCTCGCCGGGCTCCGCGTCGGCGGAGCGGGAGCGATCCTGCCCGGTCCGCCCTCCCCCAGCGGCTCGTTGGTCAGTCGCTGTCCGCCGTGGTCGACGGACGGTCTCTCCGCTGCGTTCCCACGCCCCGGCGCCCGAGCCTGTCGCCGCGTCCAATTCCTTTTCCTGTTCCGTGAGGTGAGCTTCCTTGGCTGCTGTGCTGGCCGTAGATGTGGGCAAGACCGGCTGCCGTGCCGCCGTGTGGACGGCCGGCTCCGTCGAACCGCATGAGACCTGTGAAGCCCATGGGGCTCCGGGACTGGCGCAGCCGGATGGCGTGCCGCTCGCCGAGAAGGCCGTTCTCACGGCGGGGCGAGCCGCCCTCGACCGGGCCGGAGTCCGCATACCCGACGCGGTGTGCGTCGGAGCCGCGGGGAGCGGCCACCTCGCCATCGGCGGCCCGTGAGCTGGCACAGCGGCTGCTGACCACGCTCGCCGCAGGTGAGGTCGCGGTCACCAGCGACGCCATCACTTCGCACGCCGGAGCCGTCGGTGGCTCACCAGGCATCGTGCTGGCGGCCGGGACGGGAACGGTGGCCGTGGGCCTGGGCCATGACGGAACGTTCGCCCGGGTGGACGGCTGGGGTCCGTGGCTGGGCGACGAGGGCAGTGGATCGTGGATCGGGCGTGCCGGACTGCGAGCTGTCTTGAGGGCACACGACGGCCGAGGGCCGGCGACTGTCCTGCAGGAATCCGCCGCGCAGCTGCACGGCCCGCTCGACGGGCTCCCCGGCGCGCTGGACCAGGGCGGCAACACCGCCAGAGCAACGGCGGCTTTCGCGCCGATCGTCGCGAAGGCGGCCTCCGCCGGTGACGAGGTGTCCATCGGCATCCTGCGCGAGGCCGCGACCGCCTGGGGAGAGACCGTCGTCGCCGTGGCCCGCCGGATCGGTGGCACGTCGCCCCTGCGCGTGGCCGTGACCGGAGGACTCGTCCACCTGGGAGACGCGCTGCTGTCCGAGTTCGACGCCTTCCTGGCCGGGTCCGGGTACGAACTGCCGCGCGTGCAGCCCTCCGGGGGATCTCTCGACGGTGCTCGGCTGCTCGCCTCCCGACGGGACGCGCCCCAGGAGCCCTTCGTAGTCAGGGCTGGGCCGACCCCCTCCTGACGCTTCGCGCCACCCGGGACCGCCGGAGCCCAACAGGCGGTGCTGCCAAGCAAGCAGGGCAGAAGCACCATCCGAATCACCTGCAACGTCCCGGACGACCTCGTCCGGTGTGCGCCCCACCGTCGCGGCGAAGCATGCCGCCGCGCACGCCCTCGCCCCCGCCTCTCCATGTGTTCCGTCAACCCCACAGGACAGAAAGGCACGTCGTGCGACTCTCTCTGCGCTCGTCCGAGCCAGGCTCACGCCCGAACAGAGCGTCCCGCATGATCGTCGGCAGCGCTGCTGCCGTCGGCGTCATCTACGGCTACGACGTCGGCGCCAGCGCAGGCGCGCTGTTGTTCCTCCCCGGCGATTTCGGTCTCACCACTGCACAGGCCGCGTCCTTCGTCACGATCCTTGGCATGGGCCAGCTGATCGGTGCCCTGCTCGCGGGGCGGCTGATCAACGCGATCGGCCGCCGGGGCGGAATGCTGGTGGTCACGGCCGCCTTCGGAATCTTCGCCCTCACCTGCGCGCTGGCACCGAACCTGCCCGTTCTCGACGCATCGAGACTGCTGCTGGGCGTCGCCATCGGGATATCCACCGTCGCCGCACCGGTCTACGTCGCGGAATGCTCGCCGAGCACGAACCGCGGCGGCCTGGTCGTGATCTACCAGCTCGCCAACTGCATCGGCATCATGCTGGCCTACGCCGCCGCATATCTCCTGGCTCCCACCGAGTCCTGGCGATGGATCCTGGGCGTGGCCGCGATTCCCGCCGTCGGCGTCTTCTGGGTGCTGTGCACCCGGATGGACACCCCGCGCTGGTACGTGATGAAGGGTCGGCACCAGCACGCGGAAGAAGCCCTGCGCAAGCTGGACCCGAGTGCCGACACCGCCCGCGCTCTCGCCGAACTCCAGGCGACCCTCGACACGCAGACGACAGGCCCCCGCCGCCGTGGCGAGTCGCTGCGCGTCCTCGTACGCCGGCCCTACCTGCGGGCCCTCGTCTTCCTGGTGGGTCTGGGCGCCATCATGAAGCTGACCGGCATCAACGCACTGGTCTACTACAAGCCCCTGATCCTGCAGTCCATGGGCTTCAGCGGATACACCTCACTGTTGCTGATTCCCGCGGGCATTCAGGTGGTCACGGCGATCGCCACCACCTTCTCGGCCCTCAAGGTCGACCGCATCGGGCGCCGGCCTCTGATGCTGACCGGACTCACAGTCATGGCGGTCGCCCACGGGCTCATCGCTCTCACGTACTTCACCGGTGTGCGGACCACCTCGATGCAGGTACTGGCGATTCTCGGATTCATGCTCTTCCAGGCCGGATTCGGGCTGGGACTGGGCGCGTTGATCTGGGTATACGCGTCGGAGAGCCTCCCCGGTCCCCTGCGCGCGGCGGGTGCGTCGATCACTCTGACCGTCGACTTCGGCATCAATCTCTTCATCGCGCAGTTCTTCCTCACGATTCTCGACGCGGTAGGCGGAGAATTCGTCTTCCTCGGATTCGTGGTCATCACCCTCGCCTCGTGGGTCTTCATGTGGAAGCTCGCTCCGGAGACCAAGGGACGGTCACTCGACCGCATCAAGGACTACTGGGAGAACGGCGGAAAGTGGCCGGAGACCACCGCCGTCAAGGACGCCACCACCAAGCAGCCCGAAACCATCTGACCCCCGCGACGAGCACCTGAAAGAGACAGCGAAGATGACCGAGAAGATGACTGAAAAGACGACCGAGAAGATGGCTGAGAAGCCCAATATCCTCTTCCTGATGACCGATCAGCATCGGATCGACACCCTCGGCTGCTACGGGAACGACATCGTTCGCACCCCGAATCTCGACCGGATCGCCGGCGACGGCGCGCGGCTCGACCGCTGTTACACCCCGACGGCCATCTGCACACCGGCCCGCGCCAGCCTGCTCACCGGCCTGCACCCGTTCCGGCACCAGCTGTTGGCCAACTACGAGTGGAACAGCGGTGGCCGCGAGGAACTTCCGGACGGTCTGCCCATCCTGTCGCGGGAACTCAGGTCGGCCGGCTACAACGTCGGGCATGTGGGCAAGTGGCACGTCGGACGCGACCGGGGGCCGGAATACTACGGGCACGACGCCGAACATCTTCCCGGCGCCGTCAACGGCACGAACCTTCCGGGCTACCTCAACTGGCTCGACCGCACGGGCCAGGTGAAGCCCCAGGTCCAGGACGCCGCCCACGGTGTCCTCCCCGACGGGTCACCGGGCCATCTCATCGCGGGCCGCCTCGACCAGCCGACCGAGGCGTCGTTCGAGCAGTTCCTGACCGATCGGGCGCTTGACACGTTGCGCGGCTATGTCTCCGACCACCAGGACAGCGGAAAACCGTTCTACCTCGCGTGCCAGTACTTCGGTCCACACCTTCCCTACCTGGTTCCGGACAAGTACTACGACATGTACGACCCCGCCGACGTCATCCTCCCCGCGTCGATGGCGGAGACCTTCGCCGGCAAACCCGAGGTTCAGGAGCGGTACAACGAGTACTGGTCCGCCGACCATTTCAGTGCCGACGAGTGGCGCAAGTTGATCGCCGTGTACTGGGGTTACGTCACGATGATCGACGACCAGATCGGCAGGCTGCTCGACGTCCTGGACGATGCCGGGCTCTATGCGAGCACGGCGATCATGTTCACAGCCGACCACGGCGAATTCACCGGTGCCCACCGTCTCAACGACAAGGGACCCGCGATGTACGAGGACATCTACCGGATTCCCGGCCTCATACGCATACCGGGGGCCCAACCGACCGCGGTCGGGCAGTTCACCTCACTCATCGACTTCACCGCCACGATCCGCGACCTCGCGGGCATCACACCCGACATACCGGGAGACGGCCAGAGCTTGCTCCCGCTGGTGCACGGCGAAGAGCCGACGGATTGGCGTCGGCACATCCTCGCCGAGTTCCACGGCCATCACTTCCCCTACCCGCAGCGGATGATCCGCACCGATCGCTACAAGCTGGTCTGGAACCCGGAGAGCGTCAACGAGCTGTACGACCTCGAAGAAGACCCTCACGAGTTGCTCAACGTCTACCCGTCCCCGAATTACCGTTCCGTGCGGCGGGAGCTGAGCCAATCGCTGTACACGGAACTCCGCGAACGCGGGGACATGTTCTACCGGTGGATGCACTTCATGGCTGATCTCGACCGGACCGACCGAGACCCCGCCGACACAGGCGCACAGCCCCAGCGCCGCCCCGTGGTGTCATAGCCGAGCACGTTGGCGGTCACTGCGTCCCGTCCGAGATCCGCTGAGCCCGGTCGCTGGTTCCGACAATGCCCGGCAAGGCCGCCGGAATGGCACTGCCGTTGTGTGGCTGCCCCGGCGAGTCGGCTTCCAGCGGCCGCACCCGCAGCACCCGAACATCGCTCAGCTGAAGGAAACCTCAGCGACCGCCCCGTCGGCAGTCCACAACGATCGAGTCAATTACCTGGAGAAAGGGACGTAGGCCTGCGCAGCAGCCACTGCCCGAACGTCCGACGCGGGGGCCGCACCACCACGCGGCCGTGGGCCTTCTGACCAGCCAACTCCACTCGCAGAGTGACCGGCGTATCAGGATTCGTCGGCGTGTGACGGTACTTGACCCTGCTGTGCACCAGCTGCAGAGCATCAATATCGACCACGATGCCCGGCCTCGTGACCAGCGTCAGGGTCTTCCCCGTCATACCCACGTCGATCCGCAAGGTGTCGTGCGTGATCACGGCGTCAGTGAAGTCGAGCATCACCTCGCAGTACGTCACCGCGAGCTCGAGCCTCCGCGGCACCACCCAGCGCCCCACGCGCTCGACGGCGCCGCTGTGGACCTGTTCGATCCGAACTACGTCCTTGACCTCTGCTCCAGTCCCGCCGGCCGTAGCCGATGCGGGCGGCAGGTCGGCGGTGACCGCGGCCAGTTCGCTCAAGGTCCGCGCCGACAGGGCGACTTCCAGGCGCTCGTCCAACTCGTCCGCGGTCAGCAGGCCGTCCCCCGCCGCGATACGCAGCACATCCACCACCCGGTCCCGGTCCGCGTGAGAGGCCCGCAGCTCGGGCGGCGAGCCGGGGCCGGAGCGCTTCCCGGTGGGCGAAATCTCTCCCGACATGCTTCCGTCCTGGTCCTGTCGAACGTCTCCGCGCGACGCGGGCTGCGGCGCAATCAGAAGACTAACGCTATATCGCGACAGGGTCTCGGCTAGGCCTCATCACGGGTGAGGATGGTCAGCGCCATTCCACGGCACGCGACACCCATCATGCCGAGGCCCGGTCGCGACAACAACCGTATCCCCGGGGCCAGTTCATACCGTTCCCCGGGGCCTCCGCTTCCTCCCGAAATCCATGAGCCCAGCGCAGGCTGATCGCTGGGCCGGCTCCCGCGGGGCGCCTGACCACACCGTTTTCCAGGCCACGGCACCCCCGGGCCGTAATCGGTTGGATGGGCACCTCTCGGCCTGGCTCAGGTCCACCACGCGGGAGCGCAGGCCAGGGCGGCGTCAACGAGGTCGCCCTTGGCGACAGCATCGTCGGCCATCCACGCCCGGATGGCGCCGGCGAAGCCATGGGCCACGAACTGGGCGATCACCTCGCGGTTCGCCCCCGGGAGCGCCGGATGCGCGCGGCGGTCCATGAAGGCCATGGCATCGTGCGCGAAGTGGCTCACCAGCGCCTTGTAGACGCCGCGGTCCGCCGGATCTCCGAGCGACTGCTCGCCCACCCCCGCGAAGCGCTCCACGTGGTCGACCACCTCATCGACAGCCGTCCGAACCCTCCGCTCGGCCGAGAGGCCACCCTGGGCGTGCCGGCGCTCTTCGAGTTCGCGCCCGCGGTCCAGATCGGCATCGAGCACCTGGATCAACAGCTCCAGAGGGCTGCTGGAGTGCTTGTAGAAGGTGGCCCTGGTCACGCCGGCCCGGTCGGCCAGCTCGGCGACCGCGACGCACCCGAGGGGACGCAGGCGCTCGACGGCTGGCAGCCGGCCGTCGGATTCCCCCCCACGGAGAGCACCCAGACCCCAGCCAAATATTCATGGGCAAGTCTATTTTTAGATGAGTCTACGTTTTGCGCTACAGTGGAATCGGCCCCGGAGGTCAGTTCCGGAAGGCCGGTCCCGAAGGAGACACCATGAGCAAGGTCTGGTTCATCACCGGTACGTCCCGCGGCCTCGGCCGCTCGTTCGCCGAGTCGGCCCTGGAGCGCGGGGACAGGGTTGCCGCGACCGCCAGGAACGTGGCGTCGCTGGACGATCTGGTCACCAAGTACGGCGACGACGCGGTTCTGCCCCTGGCTCTCGACGTGACAGACAAGGCAGGCGTCGCCACCGCGGTGGCCGTCGCGCACGAGAAGTTCGGCCGCCTCGACGTGGTCGTCAACAACGCCGGCTACGGCCTGTTCGGCATGATCGAGGAGGTCACCGAACAGCAGCTGCGCGACCAGATGGAGACGAACCTCTTCGGCGCGTTCTGGGTCACCCAGGCCGTACTGCCGATCATGCGCGCCCAGGGCAGCGGCCACATCGTGCAGATTTCGTCCGTCGGCGGCGTCGCCGCCTTCCCTTCTCTCGGCGGATACCATGCCTCCAAGTGGGCCCTCGAGGGATTCAGCGAAGCTCTCGCCCAGGAGGTCGCCGGCGCGGGGATCAAGGTCACCGTGGTCGAGCCGGGCGGCTTCAGCACCGACTGGGCCGGCTCCTCCGGCGTACACGCAGACCCGAACCCCGCCTATGACCAGGTCCGCGAGGCCATCGGGGCCCGCCTCGGCGACGCCCGGTACGCCGAGGCTTCCGACGCCGGGGCCGCATTGCTTCGGATCGTCGACGCGGAGAACCCGCCGCTGCGGGTGCTGTTCGGCACCGAGCCGATCGAGATCCTCGAGCCCATTTACGCCCAGCGTCTGCAGACGTGGGCCGACTGGCAAGACGTGTCCCGGATCGCGCAGGGCTGAGCGGGCGCGCCGCGCTGCGTCACGTACGACGCCCAGCCCGGCGCCGTTTCAGTTGGCTACGAACAACATCCACCACACGCACACCCGAGGCTCCGGCCACGCACCGCACGCCCCTCGGTTCCCTCACCTGCAGGAGACACCCCCCATGACCGCACCGCAGACGCCCCGCACCTTCGGGGCCACCACTACCGCCGCCGAGATCCTCGACGGCGTCGACCTGCACGGCCGCCGGGCCGTCGTGACCGGAGCCAGTTCCGGAATCGGCGTGGAGACGGTCCGGGCGCTCGCCGCGGCGGGTGCCGACGTCACGCTGGCCGTGCGGAACACCGACGCGGGCGCGCGCGTGACCGAGCGTCTGGAAGCCGAACTACCCTCCGGCTCGGGGAAGTTGACCGTGGGACGGCTCGACCTCGCCGACCGCTCGACGGTCACAAAGTTCGTATCGGCCTGGGACGGCCCGCTGCACATCCTCGTGAACAACGCCGGACTGATGGCCCCGCCGGAGCTCGCCCGCACCCCTGAAGGGCGCGAGATGCAGTTCGGCGTCAACCACCTGGGGCACTTCGCCCTCGCTGTCGGACTCCACCCGGCGCTGGCGGCGGCCGGCGGAGCCCGGGTCGTCTCGGTGAGTTCCATCGGCCATCTCTTCTCGCCGGTGGTCTTCGACGACCTGGACTACCGTTTCCGCCCTTACGACCCGTGGACCTCCTACGGGCAGTCGAAGACGGCCAACGCCCTGTTCGCCGCCGGCGCCGCCGAGCGCTGGGCCGACGACGGCATCACCGCCAACGCGCTGATGCCGGGCAACATCGCCGACACGTCACTGGCCCGGCACATGGACATGCAGCAGGTGGCCGACTTCATCGCCTCGGGCGAACTCGCCCTGCCGCCGGGCAAGACGGTGGAGCAGGGCGCCGCGACCTCGGTCCTGATGGCCGCCTCTCCGACAGTGGAGGGCATCACCGGCCGCTACTTCGAGGACTGCGCGGAGGCGAAGCCGGTAACTCAGCGGGCCGGCACCGTCGCGGGTGTCGCGCCGTACGCACTCGACCCCGACAACGCGGCTCGCCTGTGGGCGGTGTCCGAGGCTTTCGTCCGCTAGCGCTCCACGCTGCCCGCCACGACCACGCCACGAGCAATGGGCCGCCCTGCTGCGCCGTCACGCTTGCCTCCGCCCCCGTGCGGTCCCGGAGACCGAACAGAAAGAGTCAGAGAGCACGCCGCCACCCTGAAGCATGGATGCATCCAAACATATATTCGTCCACGAACAGCCATAGAATGGAGCCAGGAAGAGAAAGAGGATGCATGAACCTGCGGGAGCGCAAGAAACTGGCGACCTGGCGCGCCATCCGGACCGCTGCGTTGCAGCTGTTCGAAGAGCAGGGCTACGAGACCACGACCGTCGAGCAGATCGTGGCCGCGGCGAATGTCTCGCGCGCCACCTTCTTCAACTACTTCGCCGGCAAGGAAGCCGTGGTCTTCGACCAGGACTCCGAGGAGCGGGGCGCCTGGCAGACCCTCATGGACGACCGGCCCGCGGACGAGCCGCTGTGGGAATCGCTGACCGCAATCCTGACCGGGTTCCTCGAAAGCCTGCGCGACCGCATGCCCCTGCAGCGCCGCCTGAAGGCCCAGTCACCGGCCCTCGCTCAGTCGGGCCAGAACTTCGGCGAGGCGTTCTTCACCGAACTGAGGAAGTGGGTGTCATCCCGTGCCACCCCCGCCGACGAGCTCACCGCGACCCTGCAGGTGAACCTCGCACTGGCCGCCGCCATTACCGCCTACGACACCTGGCCCGATGACGAGCCCTTCGACGGGTTCCTGCAACGCCTCGAGCAGTGCCTCCGCGAGGGGCGGCCTGTCGTGGCCACCGGCTGAAGGTCCCGCCGGGGCCACGACGGCGTCCAGCGCGGTGGCTGCTTGCAGAACCGGCGCCAGCCTCAGCAGCGGGAACGCCGTCGCCGGGACTTGCGAGTGCTCGCGCATGTGGCAGCTGTAGCGGAACGCGCCGAGCGCGTGGAGAAGGCCCGGTGTACGAAGGCAGCCGGTCATGGTCATCGCGCTGACCGATGGAGCGCGATGGCAACCAGGCACAAACCCAAGTCCCCAAGTTGCGGAACGACTTCGGGCCCCGCACCACGCCGCCGTGGGCCGAATTGGCGGAAGGGCTGATTGCCCAGCACCGGGCGCCACTGGCCTACAGCGACGACCTGGCACCCGGCGACTGGGATGTGGCCGTGCACCACATGCTCAACCCATCCCGCGGCGACCTCGACGACAAGCACGGTGACGCCGCCTCTCCACCTTGCCCTCTCGGAGCATGCTCAGTCGAGGCAGAACTCGTTGCCCTCGATGTCCTGCATCCCGAGGCACGACTCGTTGTACTCATCGGCAAGCAGGAGTTGCCCGCGTACCGCGCCGAGCGGGACCAGACGTGCGCACTCGGCCTCCAGTGCGGCGAGGCGCTCTTCACCCACGAGCCCGGTGCCGACCCGCACGTCAAGATGCACCCGGTTCTTGACAACTTTGCCTTCGGGAACGCGCTGGAAGTACATTCGCGGGCCCACGCCTGAGGGATCCATGCAGACAAACCCTGAACCCTGACGCTCAGGCGGCAGCGAGCGATTGTAATCGTCCCAAGTAGCAAACCCCTCGGGCGCCGGCGGTACGACGTACCCCAACACCTCGCACCAAAAACGAGCGACGCGCTCAGGATCCGCGCAGTCGAAGGTGACTTGGAACTTCTTGATCGATGACATCGGCGCACCATAGCAGGGGGACGCTGTTGCTCATCTCCCGGTTGGCATAGGCACGTTGACGGGGATGGTCCTTGAGAGCCGCTGCCGTGCCGTGCGGTCACAGAGGGTGATCCGATGTCGATGCCTCCGAGGGGTTGCCCGTCGTTCGGGACCATACGGCGGCCACGGCCCTCACCGTGCTTTCCGGGGGCAGCCTGCCGACGCAGCGCAGCCCCAACACGACGGCCATGAGCGCCACGGCCCGCCTCCCCGGCCGCGCCCGGCGGGCAGCTCCGGCCCGGTGCCGGTCAGCTGGGCGGTCAGGACCTGACCGGGCTGCCGGACGGGGCGCTGAGAGAGCCGGGACTGGTGACGATCAACGGTGGGGCGGGGATGGGGAAGTCACAGTTGGCGCTCCGGGGCGTTCGCGGCGGTGATTGGCCAGGATTCAGCGCAATGTGCTGCGCCGATCTGTGGCCATTGCAGAGGGACTAGATGCTGACGCCGTCGGCGCGGACGCGCTGGACTTGTCGGACCACACATCGCTCACGTTGATCGAGGCGGTGTGCCACTGGATCGGGCGCCGGCGCGTTCTCCGCCGGGCGTGTGGTGCTGACTCGGGTCCGGCAGACGAGGGTGGCAGGCTGTCCATGCGGGGCAACCCGCGACACCTCGGGGTCGAGATCGGAGTGAATGATGAGGGCAGTCCGTTTCAGCAGGTTCGGTGGCCCGGAGGTTCTGGAGATCGTGGATCTGCCCGATCCGCATCCGGGTCCGGGCGAGGTCCGGATCGCGGTGCGCGCAGCCGGCATCAACGCGAGCGACTGGAAGAAGCGCAAGGGCCTGATGGATGAGGAACTCCCGCAGACTCTGGGCTACGAGGCGGCGGGCATCGTCGACGAGCTGGGCGACGGCGTTACGGACGTGGTCGTCGGCGACCGCGTGTTCGGCTTCTCCTCCGAGGGGGCGGCCCAGGCAGAGCTGGCGGTGCTGTCGTACTACGCGCCGATCCCGCCGTCGCTCGACTTCCCCGGCGCTGCCGCGCTGCCGGCCGCCAACGAGACGGCCATGCGCGCGCTCGACCAGCTCGGCGTAGTGAGCGGCAGTACGCTGCTGATCAATGGCGCTTCCGGAAGCGTCGGCAGCGCCGCGGTTCAGTTCGCCGTGGTGCGCGGTGCGCGCGTGATCGGGACCGCGAGTCCGTCGAACCATGAATATCTTCGCTCGCTAGGGGCCGAGCCCGTGGCCTACGGCGAGGGCCTCGTCGACCGGGTTCACGCACTCGCGCCCGAAGGCGTCGATCTCGCACTCGACGTGGCCGGGAGCGGCATCCTGCCCGAGCTCATCGGGCTCGCGGGCGGCCCGGAGCATGTCGTGACGATCGCCGACTTCACCGGCGCTCAGGAGCACGGGGTGACATTCAGCCGGGGGGACACCGGCCGTGCGGTCCATGTGCTCGGCGAGATCGGCGAGTTGATCGATTCCGGGAGCTTCTCACTCCCCGTCGTGCAGACCTTCCCGCTCGCCGAAATCGCCAAGGCACACCGGGTCAGCGAGGACGGCCACGTGCGCGGGAAGCTCGTGCTGGTGATCGACCCTCCAACGCGCGGCTCCAGGTGAAACCCAACTCCTGCGCCTCCGCGTAGACGGAGTCGACGTCGTTCGTGAGCACGGAGACGGCCGAGTCCGCGGATGAGGTGGCGTCACGCGTGGCGAGCTGGATGCTCGCCCCCGTCTCGGGAGACGTGTACCGGGCCACCCACCCCATGTTGAACTCCTCGGTGCGCAGCCCGAGGTAGTCGGCGTAGAAGCCCTTCGCCGTGTCGACGTCGGCTACATGGAGGTTGGCGATGATGCGGTTCGCGCGCATGTGTTTCTCCTGTCCCCGCCAGGCGGTGCCCTCGGCGGCACGGCTGCCATGTCCACCGCGACGGTGCGGCCCTGCGGCGGTGCTCAGCCGGGGCACCGCCGCCCACATCCAGGCTCCGTCGCACCGCCTGTCCGAACTGCTCCGATCGTCAGCAGATCCGGGGGAGTTGTTCGCCGATCGGCAGGTCGACGACGCGTGTGCCGCCCAGGCCTGTGCGGGCCACCACCATGCCCGGATGCTCCGCGACGGCCTCGCCGATCACTCGCGCGTTCGCACCCAGTGGATGTGCGCGCATCGCATCGAGGACGGCGTCCGCGTGTTCGCGCGGAACGAACGCCACGAGTTTGCCCTCATTGGCCACGTAGAGGGGGTCGAGACCCAGGATCGCGCACGCGTTGGCCACGGCAGGCGGGACAGGCACGTCACCTTCCCGGATGACGACGCCGGCGCCGGAGGCGACCGCGATCTCGTTGAGCGCGGCGGCCAGTCCGCCCCGGGTGGGGTCGCGCAGCACGTGGAGGTCCGGCGTTACGGCAAGCATGCAGTCCACCAGGCCGCCCAGCGCCGCACAGTCACTCTCGATCTCGACACCGAATTCCAGACCCTCACGCACGCTCATGATCGCGACTCCGTGAACGCCGATGTCACCGCTGACGATGACGACGTCGCCGGGGACGACACGCTGGGGGCGGATGTCCACGCCTGACGGGATGAGCCCGATCCCGGCGGTGTTGATGAAGACACCGTCTCCGTGACCGCTTTCGACGACCTTCGTGTCACCGGTCACCACCTCGACTCCCGCGCGCCGTGCGGCCGCGCCGAGGGTCTCGGCGACCCGAGCCACGACGGACATCTCGACACCCTCTTCCAGGATGAAGCCGCAGGACAGGTAGGCGGCCCGTGCGCCGCTCATGGCGAGGTCGTTGACGGTGCCGTTGACCGCGAGGTCGCCGATGCTGCCGCCCGGGAAGAACAGGGGCCGCACCACGTAGGAATCGGTGGAGAACGCCATCCGGACACCGCCGAGGGAGATGGCGGCGGAGTCGCCGAGCTGCGACAGCGTCTCGCCGCCGAAGGCGGGTGCGAAGATGTGCTGCACCAGTTCGGCGGACAGGGCCCCTCCCCCGCCGTGTCCCATCACCACCCTCGGATGATCACGCAATGCGACCGGGCAGGTCCATGCGGTCGGGTCCACGGCTGTGAGTCGGGTGGTCTCAGGCAACGGGGCTCGCCTCCAGCGGTGCGGTGGTGATGTCGAGGCGTCGGTACAGGTAGTAGGCGGCACACGCACCCTCGCTCGAGACCATCGTGGCTCCGAGTGGGTTGCGCGGTGTGCAGGTGGTGCCGAATGCGGCGCACTCGTTCGGCTTCAGCAAGCCCTGCAGAACTTCGCCGCTGCGGCACTCCGCGGGTTCACGGGTGTCGATGCCGGCCACCGAGAATCGGTGCTCGGCGTCGAAGTCGCGGTACCGGGAGGAGAGCCGCCAGCCGCTGTCCGGGATGACACCGATGCCGCGCCAGGCCCGGTCGGTGCCCTCGAAGACGTCCGCCAGCATGGCCTGGGCCGCGGGATTTCCCTCGGGCCGGACGGCGCGCGGATAAGCGTTGTCGACCGTGTGCTCACCCCGCTCCAGTTGCAGCACGGTCCGGCGTACGCCTTCCAGAATGTCGAGAGGTTCGAAGCCGGTGACCACGATCGGAACGCGATAACGGTCCGCGAGTTCGGGATACTCGCCGATGCCCATCACGCTGCAGACATGTCCGGCGGCGAGGAATCCCTGGACCCGGCAGTTCGGGGACTGCATGATGGCCTCGATCGCCGGCGGGACCCGCACGTGCGACACCAGGAGACTGAAGTTCCTGATGCCCAGCTTGCGTGCCTGATAGACCGTCATGGCGTTGGGCGGGGCGGTCGTTTCGAAGCCGATGCCGAAGAACACCACTTCCCGGTCGGGGTTCTGCTGGGCGATGTGCAGAGCGTCCAGCGGCGAGTACACGACGCGCACGTCGCCGCCCTCACCGCGCACCTGGAAGAGGTCTCGCCCGGTGCCCGGCACCCGCAGCATGTCACCGAAGGAGCAGAAGATCACTCCCGGCCGGGAGGCGATCTCG
This sequence comes from Streptomyces sp. NBC_01445, assembly GCF_035918235.1. Lineage (NCBI taxonomy): Bacteria > Bacillati > Actinomycetota > Actinomycetes > Kitasatosporales > Streptomycetaceae > Streptomyces > Streptomyces sp. NBC_01445. The sequence continues at coordinate 571,204 of NZ_CP109485.1, forward strand.
AGAGCCTTGTCGATGACCTCGAGCGGGGTGACGCACACGGGACACCCCGGCCCGTGAATCAACTCCACCTGATCGGGCAGGAGTTGATCGATTCCATGCCGGATGATGGTGTGCGTCTGTCCGCCGCACACTTCCATGAGGGCCCATGGCCTTGTCACCACGGAGTGGATGTCGTCGAGCAGACGCCGCGCCAGGTCCGGATCCTGGAACTCGTCGAGGTACTTCACTGTTGGGCCTCCTGTGGAACTTCCTCGTTGTCGGCCCACTGAGGTCCGCTTGCTTCGGCCGCAAGCTCCCACGGGTCGCCGAACTCCTCCTGGAGCATGCCGAGATTCTCGAAGAGCTCCAGCGTCTGCCTTGCCGATTCCTCGTCCAGTTTCTGGAGCGCGAATCCCACATGGACGATGGCGTATTCGCCCACCTGAAGGTCCGGCAGGTACTCCAGGCACACCTCCTTGACCACGCCGCCGAAGTCGACGGTGGCCATGCGGGTGCCGTCTCGATCCTCGATTTCCGTCACTCTCCCGGGTACCGCCAGGCACATGGGGACTCTCCTCGCTGTGGTGGTCCGATCCGGCTTGCCGACTGCGGTGTCATACTGCGATTGCACGCCCCGCGATCATCAACTGACCGAGCGCCAGCCCCCCGTCGTTCGGCGGGACTTCGCCGGCACGCAGCACTGTGAATCCGTCCTCCCCGAGCCCCCGTGCGCAAGCCGAGGACAGCAGGACGTTGGCGAACACACCACCGGTCAGGACGACAGTGGCCGTGCCGTACCGATCGCGCGCCACCGCACAGATCCGGCGCACGAGATCTGCTGCCGCAGCATGGAAGCGGGCCGCGACGACCTCCGGCTCCGCGCCTGCGCGAACGTCCTCGACCACGGCTCTCACCACAGGCCCGGGGTCGGCAGTCATCGGCTCCGACGTTTCCGGGCTCAGCGCGAATCGGTAGCCGGCGCCGTCTCCGTCCACGGCCGCCCGCAGCGCGGCAGCCTCCAGCTCGATGGCGGCCTGCGCCTCGTATCCCACCAGGTGACACACACCTGCCAGGGATGAGACGGCGTCGAAGAGCCGGCCCATGCTCGACGTCGGCACACAGTTCAGACTCCGCTCCAACTGCCGTGCCAGTACCCGCCGTTCGTCATGCGGGCAGGCGATCACACTGGGCAGGTCGTCCGTCCATTCGATGCCCGCCTCCCGGAGATGCGCGAGCGCCATCCGGTACGGGCGGCTCACGGCGGCGTCGCCGCCCGGCAGGGGGACGTACGCCAGATGCCCAAGACGCCGGGACGTGTCGTAATCCGCCAGCAGGATCTCGCCGCCCCACACCGCCCCGTCGTCGCCGTATCCCGTGCCGTCGAATGCGATGCCGATGACAGGCTCGGTGCCGTCCAGGCCGTGCTCGGCCATGACCGCGGCGACATGAGCGTGATGGTGCTGCACCCGTACGACCCGGCGGGAGTTCGCGTGCCGTTCGGCCCACTGCCCGGATCGGTAACCGGGGTGCCGGTCCGACGCCAGCACTCCGGGCTCCACACCTGTGATCGTCTCCAACTGCCGCTCTGCGCGCGCGAAGGCGTGCTGCGTCTGGAGGTCGTCCATGTCTCCGATGTGCGCGGACAGCCAGGCCCTCCCGCCTTCGCCGAGGCAGAACGTGTTCTTGAGGTCACCCCCCACCGCGAGCGACGGCCTGACGGGCACCGGCAGGGAGACCGGCAGCGGGGCGTAGCCACGAGCGCGGCGTACCGTCATCCGTTCCCCGTCGCACACGCGCACCACGGAGTCGTCGCAGGGCACGTGGATGGGGCGGTCGTGGGTGAGCCACGCGTCGGCCAGCGGCGCCAGCCGCTCCAATGCCTCGGCGTCGTCGGTGACGATGGGCTCACCGGCCACGTTGCCGCTCGTCATCACCAGCACTCGCGGCCCGTCCGGGTCCCCGGGCAGGCCGAGCAGCAGGTGGTGCACGGGGGTGTACGGAAGCATGACCCCCAGATCGGGACTGCCCGGTGCCACCGCGTCCGAGAGTCGAAGATCCCCTGACGGAGCTTCAATTCGGCCTCTCAGCAGGACAATCGGCCGGGCTCTACCAGTGAGAAGGGTCCGCTCGGGGGGACTGATGCGCACCAGGTGCTCGATGTCGGCGAGGCGCTTCACCATCACCGCGAACGGCTTGTCGCCCCGTCCCTTGCGGCTGCGCAGCGCGGCCACGGCCTGGGAGTTCTCGGCGTCGCAAGCGAGGTGGTAGCCGCCGATGCCCTTGACGGCGAGGATGGCGCCGGCGGCCAGGAGGGCGCGTGCCTCGTGGATCGGGTCGACGTCGGTATCGGGTCGGGGCGACCCGTACACAAGGCTCAGGCGCGGGCCGCAGGAACGGCAGGAGACGGGCTGGGCGTGGAATCGGCGGTCTGCCGGGTCCGTGTACTCGCTTGTGCATTCGGCACACATCGGGAAGCCGGCCATGGTGGTGTGCGCACGGTCGTAAGGGAGACCGGTGACGATGGTGAAGCGCGGCCCGCAGTGTGTGCACGTGATGAACGGGTGACGGTGCCGACGGTCGCCGGGGTCGGTCATTTCGGCGAGGCACGCGGCACAGGTGGCCGTGTCAGGGGAGACGAGTGTGCGTGACGATCCCTGCGACCGCGAGGCGACGATGGCGAATCCGCTGCCACCCGTGAGGGGGACCTGCTCGTGTTCCACGGACTCCACCAGGGCCAGTGGCGGGGCCTGTTGAGCGATCCGGTCGCAGAACCGGGCGACGGCGGAGTGATCTCCCTCGACCTCGGCGACGACACCGTCCTCGGTGTTCGTCACGTGCCCTGCCAGCTCCAGCGACGTGGCCAGGGTGTACAGGAACGGACGGAACCCGACACCCTGTACGACACCTCGTACGGTGACGCGACGGCGCTGAACCGCCTGGGCGACGGCCGGGCCGGGCTGAAGTGTGCTCACAGGAGGGGCCGCGTCATGACGACATCGTCCACGTGATCGTGATGGTGGTGCTCGTGCGGCTGTGCGGCCATGACCGGTTCGTGGACGGCCCCGCCGTCCGCAACCGCGAGGGCACGATCGAGCAACTCCCCCACGCCGCTGCCCCGTCGGGCCGACGTCAGGACCACCTCCACTCCGGGGTTGACCTGCTCGACGTGCGCGCGGAAGGCCTCCTCGTCGAACTCGACGGCTTCGGCGATGTCGGCCTTGGTGACCACGACCAGGTGCGCGAGGCCGAAGGCAGTGGGGTACTTCAGAGGCTTGTCCTCGCCTTCGGTGACTGACGCGAGGACGACCCGAAGGTCCTCTCCGAGGTCGTAGGAGGCCGGGCAGACCAGATTCCCGACGTTTTCCACGAACAGCAGGCGGGTGGCTTCCGGCAGCCAGCCTTCCAGGTGCCGCCCGAGCATCGAGGCTTCGAGGTGGCACAGCCCGTCGGTGAGCACCTGCTTGACCGGCACGCCCGACCGGGCCAGTCGTCTGGCGTCGTTCTCGGTGGCGAGGTCGGCGGTCAGCGCGGCGGTCGGCACTCCGCGCTCACGCGCGCGCAGGAGTTCGCGTTCCAGCAGGGCCGTCTTCCCGCTTCCGGGGCTGGACAGCAGATTGATCATCGTGGTGCCGCGGCCCGCGAGTTCGGCGCGTAGAGCATGTGCGGTCGCGTCGTTCTTGGCGAGCACCGCCTGGTGCAGGTCCACGGTTCGGCACATGTCTCAGCGCTCCTCGGAGATCGGTTCGCAGGTTCGTTGGCGGGCGGTCGGCTCTTCCTCCCAGCGCACGCTGACGATCTGCAGCTCTCGGCCCGCCAGCAGCTCGGGCGTCGGCTCACCGCAGCGCGGACAGCACAGCCGCGGCGGCATGCCCACCGCCCATTCGTCGGCACAAGGTGAGCAACGTGCCCGGCCGGGCACGGACTCGGTGACAAGTTCAGCCCCCTCAAGGAGGGTTTCGGCGCAGGCGAGTTCGAAGCAGAAGGACAGGGCGTCCGGGACGACTCCGGCGAGCTCGCCGACCTGTAGTCGCACCGAACTGACCGCGGTGACGCCGCCGTTCAGTTCCGCCGCCTCTTGCACCTGGCCGACGACAGCCATGGCGATGGACATCTCGTGCATCGGTCTCCGTCCCGGCAGAGGCCGATCGTGGGGCGGCCATTGCGCTCGGCTCCATTACAGGGGGCCCGCTGCCGAGCGACCACGGGGCTCGCCGACTCCCCTGCCCGGGTGCACCGTTCGGCGCAAGCAGGCCGTTACATGCTTCTCATACGCAGGTAGCGCTGGACGTCGGGCATGAACTGCCGAGCCAGCGCAGCGAGCGCGACGACGGCGATGGCCCCGATCACGGACTTCTTCATGAACCTCTCCTCACTTACGGGCCTCATGGGCAGCGGTCCCGACTGCAGGCGCCTCGCCCTCACACACGATCGCCTGGATCAGACGCACGGCTTCCGGAACCGCGGCGGCCACCGGAGCGCTCAGACCGATGCATTCCTCCAGGGAGGCGGGCTCGCAGCCGACCACGACGGTGCGGCCGGGAGGTGTGCCGCCGGTCCCGGAGCAGAGGGTCTCCAGCAGGGCCAGGACCGCGTCCGGTGACATGTGATGGCCGTCGAGCACGGGGGCTTGCGGCGCGATGTCACCAGGCGAATCGACTTCGATGCGGTAGAGCGTTCCAGGGTCACCGCCTCGGGCGGTGGCGTCGACGAGCACGAGGGTGTCGTATCCGTCGAGCAGTTGGTACGCGAGGTGCACACCCCGTACACCGATGTCCATGACCTCGACATGCCCGGGAAGATGGTGTGTTGCGAGTACGCGCACCGTCTCGACGCCGAATCCGTCGTCGCCGAGAAAAATGTTCCCCACGCCGGCGACGAGGGTTCGAGCGCCGGTCGTGTTGGCCCCGGTCACTTGTCCTCCAGTAGTGCGATTTCGTCGGGCTGGAAGTACAGAAAACGGCCCTGCTCCCGACGGATGTCGGCGCCGGGGTCGCCTTCGACGGTCACCGCCAGATGCACGCCGCCGTCGACGTCGTGCAACACGGCCTCGACAAGCGCGGTGCTTCCGTGCAGGAAGAGGTCCTGGGCGTCGGTGCGGCGCCGTCCCGGGCGCAGGATCACCCGGCTTCCGGCACTCACCGGCCGGCCGTCGACCGAGATCTCGTCGCGGGCCGGGTCCAGGCCGGCGTCGCCCTCCGGATTCCACCAGGGGGTCTCGGGCATGACGACATGCGGCTGACCCGGCTCGACGAGAAGGTCCGCTTCGACCTCGTCGCCGGGCGCCTTCGGGGCAGAGCCTGTTACTTCCCGGAGTGAGCGAACCGCGCCGTGCAGGCGTTCCAGCACCTCGGGAGGCATGGATTCGGCCAGGTCGATCACGGCGGCGGCCTTCGCGTCCGTACCGCGGGCCTCACGCTTCTCCTGATCCGTGAGGGCCGCGGTGCGCAGGGCCAGGATCTCGTCGATCTCGGTGGCGTCGTACAGCGCTCCGGGACTTTCGGGGGCGACGGCCGGATGGTCCTCCAGGATGATCGGCGAGGACAGCATCAGGTCCGCCCGGCCCGGCTCGCCGGCGAGGACCGGCCAGGTGTGCAGGTTGCGGCACGAGGCGACAACGCCTTTGGCCCATTCCGGAGGATCGGTCATGGAGAGAAACGAGCCTGCGCTGACACACAGCAACAGGTGTGCGGCGACGAGCGAGTGCGGGAGCGCGGCGTCACGGTCGGCTCTCCCGTCGTCCGGGGACCAGGTGCTCGTGTTCTCCACCACGGCGGTCAGCCGGGAGACCCGGTAGGGGCCGTCGACTTCGCTCGTGGAGAGACGGACGACTCCGCTGACCTCTTCGCACCGGCGGACCAGTCGTCCCACCAGCCGGCCCTCGGCGTCATGTACGAGTTCGGTCTCCTCGCGCGCGGGGCGGCTGAAGGGGACAGTGATTCCGTCGCCGGCGAGCTCGGCCACGGTGGCGGTCACTTCGACGCGTTCCTCCGCGCCCTCGTCCCAGGGAACCAGCACGCGGTCCGGGAGCGACAGTTCGGACGCGTCCTCGAACGAGCCGTCCTGGCAGGCCCGTTGCACCGTGCGGCGCTGAGCATGCAGGAAGCGCACCTCGACCGACAGGGTGGCGCCCGTCCTGGGCTCCATCAGACACTCGGTGTGCTGGAAGTCGTGCTCGTCGCAGTCCGCGCCCCAGGCGGGCGGGACCAGAACTCCGAACTGCCAGCGCAGCCGGTTCTTGGCCGCCGACGCCCGATACGGATAGAGCACGTAGCCCTCGAACAGCACCGCGTCGGCCACCGCGCGGGCGGCGGCGAACCGTGACTCCGTCTCCTGGCTGAACACGGCTGTCGTCACGGCGCCGACCTCTCGGTGGTCTGGGACAGAGCATCCGAGCCAGCGGATTCCAGGAGGGCGCGCACCGTCGCTTCCCAGGAGGACAGCGCCCGACGCGAACGGAAGGCCAGCAGGTCGTCCATGGTGTCGCGGGGCAGCCTCACCCAGCCGGTTCCCGGGAAGTGCTGGTCGATCATCTCCTGCCACACCTTGACCGGCATGAGGTAGGCGGCCTCGCGGTCCCAGGGCACGGGCTCGACGTGGAACCCTCCGGCCCCGGTGAACGCGGTCCCGGAAAAGAGCATGAGGAGCGGCACGTCGCCACTCGACAGAGCGTGGAAGTAGCGGGTGGAGGCGACGTCCATGTCGTACGTGCAGGGCACGACCAGGTCGACTTCCGTCTGCCCGGTGAAACTGGGGACCATGAGGGAGATCTGTGCGAACTGCAGTGGCTGGAGGGTGCTGCCCCAGCGGGCTCGGCGGCCGAAGAGGTCATGCAGTCCTTCGGCCTCGTCGGCGTCGTAGCCGCGCCTGGCCGGTTCGATGCGCATCTGGCAGCGCAGGGCGAGCGCGTGCACGCGCGTCTGCTCGGATGCGTCGATGCGCAGCCGGAAGACCAGGGTGGGGCCGGCGGCGTACTGGTCGGCGCGCACGCCGACGCAGGAGAACGAGAACTCCGTCATCGACGGTGCGCCTCCTCCGGTGTCCCGGACCGCTGCGCGATGTGATCGAAGAACGCGGTCAGATCGGCACGGGCCTCCGCCCCGCCGTCGAAGCCCTGCCACAACATGCGCATCCGTCCCACGAGTTCGTAGCAGATGTCGACCGGCACGAGATAGCACTCGGTCCGCTCCTCCACCCGGCGCAGGAGCAGAGCCTCCACGTCGGGTTCGAGCAGTTCGGCCAGACGGCTCTTGCCGAGTGCGGTCTGCCAGGTGGACGGGTCGAGTTCGCTCTCGGTGGCGCCCGCCGGGCTGGGGTAGAGCGCGACCAGTCTGTCGAGCGAGGCGTTGCGGAAGAAGAACGCGACGCTGACCGGGATCTGCAGGAGCTCCCAGGCACCGGGGTCGAGTTGGTGGTCCGGGTCCGCCAGATAGCGGTCCGGGACGGTGCGGAACCTCCCGCCACCCGCGCCGCTCTGCTCGAAGAGCATGGCGCACGGCGTGCAGGCGCAGGCGAGGGCGCGGTTCTCGGTGTCGACCATGTGCCGGTGGTTGCCGTCGTCGATCGGCGCTCCGCACAGTTCGCACACCTCAGGCCGAGACGTGCGCGGCGCGGCGAACCGCCGCAGCCCCGATGCAGGCGGATGTGTCCGCTTGTGTGCCGTGCTCATGGTGTCTTCGGCGAGGCGGGTGCGCTGCCGAGTGCACCGGAGGGCGGCCGCGAGATCTGCAGCAGAGGGGGTTCCTGCGAGGATGCCGCCCCCTCGATCTCGACCGTCGTGACCTCGGGCGCGAAACAGGAGAGGGCAGCCTCCACCTCCTGCCGGCCGGCCGCCGCGGTGCTCGCGCAGCCGCAGCCCGAGCTCTCCGCGGAGCGCAGGTGCAACGTGCCGGTGGCGTCGTCGAAGCTCAGAAGCTCGACGGGATGGCTGCGCACGCTGCCCAAGGCACGGGAGATGCGCGTGGCGGTGTCCTCGGGGTGCAGGTCGTGCAGGACGAGCAGGCTGGTGACCAGGGCGTCGTCGAGCAGCGCGGCGAACGGGTCGCCCTTGGACTTGGGGGCTTCGAGCAGCGAGACCATGCGGGCCAGGCCTGTGCCGTAGAAGTCCATCAGTACGCGCACCAGTTCCTCAGCCTCACCGGCGGCTTCGGAGTCACCCTCGGCGGTCAGGTGGTCGATGATTTCTTCGACCCGCCGGCCGGCCTCCTCCGCGTTCGCCGCCGTTCCGCCGGGCGGCCGGGCCGTGGTGGTGGACGCGCTCATCCGGCCAGCCCGCTCAGTCCGGTCGGCACGTGCATCTTCTGCACGGTCTTGCCGCCGCCGACGTACATGTGGACACCGCAGGGCAGACAGGGGTCGAAGCTGCGCACCGCCCGCATGATGTCGATGCCCTTGAAGTTCTCCGGGGTGTTCTCCTCGAAGATCGGCGTGTTCTGCACGGCGTCCTCGTACGGGCCCGGGGTTCCGTAGGTGTCCCGCACGCTGGCGTTCCACGGAGTCGGCGGATAGGGATGGTAGTTGGCGATCTTTCCGTCGCGGATCACCATGTGATGGGACAGGACTCCGCGTACCGCCTCGGTGAAGCCGACGCCCAGGCCCTCGTCGGGCACCTCGAACTTCTCCCAGGTCTGGGTACGCCCGGCGCGGACCTCCGCCAGGCCCTTCTCGGCGCAGTGCAGCGCGATGGCGGCGGCGTAGGCCTGGAAGTAGGTGCGCGCCCGGTTGCGCTCCAGCGCGTTGCTCCACTTCGGGATCTTCCATTCGAAGCGCGTCTCGGGCTTGGTCATCGTGCGGGGCAGGGTGATGACGACGCTGTTGCCGGTGGCCTTGACGTAGTCGGTGTCGACGAGTCCCGACAGTGCGGTCGACCACAGGCGGGCGATGGGGCCACCGCCGGTGTCGAGCGCCAGGTAGTCCTTGCCGTCGAACCAGCGAGGCGACATCACCCAGCTGTAGTTGCCCTCGAAGTCGCGCTTCTGGGGGGCGGGGATCGTGTGCTGGTTCCAGGGGTGGCGCGGGTCGACCGGATTGCCGAGCGGGTCGTGGGTGACGAACTGCTCCTTGCCCTGCCAGTCCTCGTAGTACGAACTGCCGAGCAGGATACGGATGCCCAGGTTGATCTCGGTGAGGTCGTTGGTGACGAGTTTGCCGTCCACGATGATGCCCGGGGTGACGAACATCTTCCGTCCCCAGTCGGTCATGTTGGCGTACGTGAAGTCGCAGTACTCGGGGTCGTTGAGCGCGCCCCAGCAGCCGAGCAGAACGCGGCGGCGGCCTACTTCCTCGTACCCGGGCAGGGCCTCGTAGAAGAAGTCGAACAGGTCGTCGTGCAGGGGCACTACGCGCTTCATGAACTCCACGTAGCGCATGAGGCGGCTCATGTAGTCGGTGAAGAGCTGGACGGACGCGATGGTGCCCACGCCGCCCGGGTAGAGCGTGGAGGGGTGCACATGGCGGCCCTCCATCAGGCAGAACATCTCGCGCGTGTAGCGGCTGACCTGGAGGGCCTCGCGGTAGAACTCGCCCTCGAGCGGGTTGAGCGAGCGCATGATGTCGGCGATCGTGCGGTAGCCGTGCTCTGCCGCGTGCGGCGCCTCGGTGCGCTCGGCGAGTTCCAGCACGCCGGGGTTGGTCTCGCGGACCATCTTCTCGCAGTAGTCGACCCCGACCAGGTTCTCCTGGAAGATGTTGTGGTCGAACATGTACTCAGCGGACTCGCCGAGGTTGATGATCCACTCGGCGAGGTGCGGAGGCTTCACTCCGTACGCCATGTTCTGCGCGTACACGGAGCAGGTGGCGTGGTTGTCGCCGCAGATGCCGCAGATGCGGCTGGTGATGAAGTGCGCGTCGCGGGGGTCCTTGCCCCGCATGAACACGCTGTAGCCGCGGAAGACCGACGACGTGCTGTAGCACTCCGCCACCCGCTTCTGCTTGAAGTCGATCTTGGTGTGGATGCCGAGGCTTCCCACGATCCGGGTGATCGGATCCCAGGACATCTCCACCAGGCCGTTACTGTCGGTCTTCGTCTTTGGTGCCATCTTCTGTGCAGCGCCCTTCGTCAAGTCTTCGTACGGGAGGTCGGATCACCTGGGACGGCCACCCCGAGGGCGCCGTGCGGGACACCCATTCACCACGGCGGCCGGTATCCGGTCGTCAACGCCTTGCCGCGGTTGCGCCACTTGGGCTCCTTGTCCACGGTCTTGGCCGTGATGGAGCGGAGCTTTCGGATCACCGACCCGTACGCGCCGCTCGCCGCGCTGGACAGCTTGCCGCCGGGCGGCTCGTCCATGAACGGCATGAACTTGTCGGGGAAGCCGGGCATGGTGCAGGCGATGCAGATGCCGCCGACGTTCGGACAGCCGCCGATGCCGTTCATCCAGCCGCGCTTGGGCACGTTGCACTTGACGACCGGTCCCCAGCAGCCGAGTTTCACTAGGCACTTGGGCGAGTCGTAGGTGGTCGCGAACTGGCCCTGCTCGTAGTAGCCGGCCCGGTCGCAGCCCTCGTGGACGGTGGCCCCGAACAGCCAGGTCGGACGCAGCTTGTCGTCCAGCGGAATCATCGGGGCCGACCCTGCCGCCTGGTAGAGCAGGTAGGTCAGAGTCTCGGAGAAGTTGTCCGGCTGGATGGGGCATCCCGGTACGCACACGATCGGGATGCCTGCCTGGGACTTCCAGTCCCAGCCGAGGTAGTCGGGCACTCCCATGGCACCGGTCGGGTTGCCCGCCATCGCGTGGATGCCGCCGTAGGTGGCGCAGGTCCCGATGGCCACGACGGCCAGCGCCTTGGGTGCGAGCCGGTCGATCCACTCGCTCGTCGTGATCGGCTGGCCCGTCTCCGGATCGTCACCGAAGCCGCACCAGTAGCCCTCCGGCTTGATGGCCTCGTTGGGGATCGAACCCTCGACGACCAGCACGAAGGGGTCGATCTCGCCGCGCTCCCCCTTGAAGAACCACTCGATGAAGGTGTCCGCGCCGCCTACGGGTCCGCATTCGAAGTCGATCAGCGGCCAGTGGACGGCAATCTTCGGCAGGCCGGGCAGCACGCCGAGCACGATCTCCTCGATGCTCGGCTGCATGGCCGCCGTCAGGGCCACGGAGTCGCCGTCACAGCTCAGTCCCGCGTTGATCCAGAGGATGTGAATCGTCGGGGATTCTTCCTCTGCCGGCAGACCGTCGGAATCGACCACGGTCGGCGTTGCTGCATCCATAGGGATGCCTCCTAGGGGGAGGGATACAACGAAAGGGCACAAATCGGCCCCCGCATTCCTTGATAGCAGGCACCCGGTCAGTGCGCGACGTGGCCATGCGCGGGCGCGCACTGACCACCCGGACAGGTCACCGACCCGCCGCACCGGCGCGGATCAGGTGGGACGGCGCCTCGGTGGAGGGCTGCTTACGAACGAATGCACGCCGCAGCGCGTGGTACGGGGCATGGGGGTCCGAGAAGGTGCGGAGCATGCTCGAGAGCTCCGCTTCCCGGTAGAGGGACAGCGGCTTGACGGATTCGTCCCGCTCCCGTGTCTGCTTCTTCGCCGCGATGCGCTCCTGCATCCCGGCGGAATTGGCGAGCCGCACGGCCAAACGGGTCACTTCGCCCGGGAAATCCTGCGGGTAGCACTCGACGAGGCGGTCCACCAGACCCGGCCGCAGCCCGGCCGACGCGCTCACCGGCAGCGCCTCCTGCATCAGTCGGTCGGCCACGTCGGCGCCCACGCGGCGCGGCAGCGTGTAGGTCCAGTACTCGGACCCGTACAGCCCCATCAGACGGTAGTGCGGGTTGAGCACCACGCCCGCACGGCACCACACTTCGTCCGCGGCGAGGGCCAGCATGGCCCCGCCCGCGGCTGCGTTGCCGCCCAGGGCGCTGACCACCAGGCGGTCAGTGGTCGTAAGCACGGCCTCGACCAGGTCGTTCATCGCGTTGATGTTGGCCCAGGACTCGGCGCCCGGATCATCGGCCGCCTCAATCACGTTCAGATGGATTCCGTTGGAGAAGAAGTCCCGGGTGCCGCCGAGGACGAGCACGGCAGTGGGTCGCGAGCAGGCGGCCCAGTAGGCGTCGAGCAGGCGCCGGCAGTGCGACGTGCTCATGGCTCCGCCCGGGAAGGAGAAGGACAGGAACCCGACCGCCCCCTCCTCGCGATAGCTGATGTCGGACCAGGTACGCCGGTCATGGTCCGCGTCAGGCGCGAAGACGCTGTCCGGAAGGTCGGGGAGCCGGTCGGCGAGGGCCTGAACGGCCGGCAGTTTGAACGGCCTGGGCTCCCCCGGTCTGCGGCGGAGCCTCAGTTCGGGAATCCATACGGCGCCGTCCACTGTCGCACGGCAGATCGCCCCGGCCCTGGTGGCGAGCAACTCCCCTGGGCGCCCCTTCAGTTCGTCCTCCGGGTGGCCCCCGTGCAAGTGCCACTCACCACCCAGGAGTTCGTCCAGCACGCCGGGGGACGAGTCGGCAGCGCGCAGCTTGCGCAACACGGTCTCGGTGCTGTCCCGCGCCCAGCGGATGCGCCGCAGGCCCTGGGGGTAGGAGGGGCGGGTTCCTGCCGCCGCCCTGTTCCTCACCTGGGCCTGGGGCAGGGGCGAATAGGTGCCCGAGGCGAATCGGTCGACGGCCAGGAGCACCGCGTCCAACGCGGCGTCCGACACCTCGTTGCGGTACAGGTCGCTCTTGCCGACCGGAGACACCGGGAAACCGGCCGATGCCCACACGTGGCCGGCGTCCATCTCACCGTTGGCCTGGAGCACGGTGACGCCCCAACGGTCAACGCCCGCACTGATCGCCCAGTCGAGCGAGGAGGGGCCCCGGTCACCTACGGGTCCGGGGTGAACGATCAGGCAGGTGTGTTCCCGCCACACATCCTCGGGGATGGCCCTCTTCAGCATGGGCGCGATGACCAGCTCCGGCTTACAGGCGCCGAGTGCGCCGCGCAGCGCATCGTCACTGGATGCGAGATGCACGTCCAGGCTGTGGCCTCGGTCCCGCAACTCGGCGTGGACGCGCTGAGTGAGACTGTTGAACGCGCTCGCCACCAGCAGAATGTGCACGGCAACCTCCCGTAGCCCCGCGGCTGCATGACCGGAGCGGGTCCGGTCGGGCGCCAGCCTCGGACACGGGGCAGGAGGCACACCGAAGCCGGGCCGCGTCGTCACTCAAAAGCGCAGAGATTGACGACCACTCGGCGCACGTGCGAGTCGTCGACAGCGGCCCCTCCGGCAGCGTGATGTGCTCGGCCACCGAGCCGATGCCCGCTCGGAGCATCCGGCCGTTTGCAGAGCGACGGCCGCCGGCGGGCAGGCCCTCCACCGCGCTCGCCGCCACGGTCGGCCCGAGGACGCCGCCCTTGCTGCCGGCCATTGCGTCGACCCGGACCCGCTGCGGCACCGGCCGGTTCCCGCACAGCTTCAGCACCACACAGTCGATGGCCGGCACGCCGAATCCGGCGCCGGGCGCCGGGCGTCTGCCGGTCGCGACGGCCTCGTCATGCGCGGCCGGCACCTCGGTCACGGCGGACAACTCGTCGGACAGGTCGAGGTAGTGGGTGCCCGGCGGGCAGGCCCGAACGATGGGCAACGCCGTCGCAGTGAACCGGCAGCCGATCGCGTTCACCACCACGGCGGGTGTGCCGGAGGCTACGTGCTGGGCCATGGCCTCGGTGGTGGCAGCCACCAGCGTGCGGTGCTGTCCGTCAGGCGTGTCCGCCACGTCCCGCAGGCGCGAACCATCACGTCCCACCAGGACCAGCGGCAGCTTCCTCGCCGACAGACCAGGGGCGATCACCCGGCCGGCCCGGCCCGTGCCCCCCCGGGATCCAGATCTCGTTCACCGGCAAGTCACGCCAGGAGAAGCCGCATGAGCGTCAGGTCCAGCCACCGGCCGAACTTCGTTCCGACCTCACGCACCGTGCCGGCATGCTGGAAACCGAAGCGTTCATGCAGCCGGATCGAGGCCGTGTTGCTGCCTTCGATCCCCGCGATCACCACGTGGTGGCCGGCCTTGCGCGCGCCGGAGATGAGTACGGTCAGCAGCGCGGATCCGATGCCGAGCCCGTGGAGTCCCTCTCGGACGTAGACGGAGTTCTCCACCGTGTGGCAGAACCCGTCGAAGTCCTTCCACGGGCCGTAGACCGCGAACCCGGCGACCTCACCGTCGACCTCGGCCACGAACGCCGAGCCACGGTTCAGGTGGGTGGTGAGCCAGGCGGCCGCTTCGGCGGAAGTCTGAGTTCTGGTCGTCCAAAGGGCCGTGGAGTGCTCGATCGCGTCGTTGCGGATGACTCGCACAGCCTCGGCGTCACCGATGCATGCCGTGCGGACGCCTACCGCCACCCCCGACTTCTCGTATATTAGATCCATGTCCAACATGGTAGACCCGCTGGTGGCGCAGATCGCGGCCCGCATTCGCGTCGAGCGGGAGCGACGCCGGTGGACCCTGGCCCGGCTCGCCGAGGAGTCGGGGGTGTCCCGCGCCATGATCCACCGGATCGAGCGCGGTGAAAGCAGCCCCACCGCCGCGATCCTGGGCAAACTGTCCGCCGCCTTCCAGCTCAGCGTCTCCTCCTTGTTCGCCCTCGCCGAAGGCGCGGCCGAAGCACCGGCCGACGGCGGGTCCCCCGTCGGCGAGAGCGAGTCTGGAGGGGTGCGCCGCCGGGGCGAGGCAGTGGAGTGGACCGATCCCGCCACCGGGTACCGCCGCCGCCAGATCACCGGCCTGGAATTCCCCACCGAGGTCGCCGAGATCCGCCTGCCCGCCGGTGCCCGCGTGCCGTATCCCGCCGCCGCCTTCGCGTTCCTGCGCCAGGTGGTCTGGGTGCTCGACGGGCATCTGACCTTCCACGAGGGCGATGCGGTGCATGAACTCGACGCGGGGGACACGATCGAACTGGGCGAACCCTCCCCACGCGTCTTCGCCAACACCAGCACCGACGAATGCCGCTACGCCGTCATCCTGGCCCGGGGGACAAATCCGTGAACCTGGCCCCGAGCTGATGTCAGGCAGGGGCGCGGGCCGGGCCTCTGCAGGGGGCTGTGGCCCTCCTTGCTGTACCGGAAGCCGGTGGGGTTCAGCGGTGTCGGGGAAGCCAGACGGGAGCACTGCCGCCGCGGGGAAGCGGGACGTCGCGGAAGCGGCCGGGGGTCTTGGACATGATGATCTGGTCGGTGACGCCCTGGTAGTGGCCGCAGGGGGTTTCGGCGGTGAAGGCGTCCGGGTCGAGGTACGCGTGCGGGGAGTTGGGGTCGGGGTCGAGCGCGACCTCGTGGGCGTAGTCACGGTCGAAGACACCGAGGCTGAGGATCCAGGTGGCGATGCGGGTGAGGTTGAGGGTGACGCGATAGCTGCCGCCGTCGGTGGCGCGGCGCATCAGCGCGGCGACGGCCCCGGTGGTGGCCAGCCAGGAGAGGACGTAGTCATTGACGACGCTGATGTAAGGCAGAGCAGGTGTGCTCTTCGGTCCGGCCGCGACACCGTCCGCGCCCTCCATCAGCATGATGCCGGTGAGCGCGCCGGCGGTCTGGTCGAAGCCGACGCGGTCGGCCCACGGGCCGGTCACGCCGGCAAGCGAGAAGCTGAGGTGGATGATGCCGGGGCGGATGGCCGTGGCTTCCTCGGCACTCAGGCCGATCTTCTCGAGGTAGCCGGGGCGGCGGTTGGCGTAGAAGAGGTCGGCTTCGCGCAGCAGTTCGCGGTGAGGTGGGCCGGTTACGGTCGGCGGTGCGGATCCGGGTCCGTGTCGCCGGCCGGATCAGTCGTCGAAGCTCTCGCCGAGGTGGAAGGAGCGGAAGGGGTCGGCGACGGCCCAGCGCCGGCCGATGGACGAGGTGACGATGTCGTCCAGTTCCTGCATGACCTCTCGGCGAGCCTGGACGCCAACTGCGGATCACCGTAAGCACAACGGGTCAGAGCGTCAGGCGGACCGTCGACTGCTGTCGAGCCGTTCGGCGTCGTTCCACTGGACGGGCATGGCGCCCACCGGCTCGAAGCTGATGTCCGGGTCGTTGCTGTGAACCAGGCACATGATGCGGTGTCCGAACAGGGCCGCGCTGCGAGCGCGGTCGGCAAGGATGTCCAGCACGATCTGCGCGGTACGCGGTTCCGCACGCGCAAACCGGCCGTAGCTCGTGAAGACGATGACGAGGCCGGTGGCGTCCCGGGTGGTTCCGTACTCGTACGACTCGACGTCGCGGAGGCAGTCATTGAGTGCGTCGAGGTTCTGACCGTAGTAGTCGGGAAAGCTCAGGGCCGGGTGACGAAGGAGTCCATCATCAGGCGAAGGGCGAGGTCACCGGACAAGTCAAGTCGGCATCGGGGTCGAAGGCGGTCAAGCCCCCGCCCCGCCCCGCCCCGCCCCGCCCCGCCCCAGGCAGTCGGAGCACAGAGGCAGAGCGAGAGCCAGAGGCAGAGTCCCGTGTCAGCGCCCCGCGCGCGCCGTGTGGGCGAGGTCCATGTCCGTCGTCTCCGGTGCCAGGAAGTGGGAGACCAGACCCCCGAGCGCGAGCACCGCCGCGCCGACCAGCAGGACGAATCGCGGGCCCACGTGTTCCAGCCCCATCGGCAGCAGGAACGTACCGATCGCGGCACCCACCCGGCTGATGGCCGCCGCGAATCCGACGCCCGTGGTGCGCAGCGCGGTGGGGAAGACCTCCAGCGGATACACCGCCGTCAGCGCGCTGGACGCCGCGTTGAGGAAGATGAAGAACAGGAAGCCGCCCACCACCACAGGTGTGACGTCCGGCCACATGGCCACCAGAGCGAGGCAGACCGCCGTGATCCAGAACGGGGGGATCAGGAGCTTGCGCCGACCGATGCGTTCGACCACGAGGCAGCCGAGCGTCACTCCTGCGACGGCCGTGAACGCGTAGACGAGGAGTGCGGCGACCGCATTGTCGCCCATGTTCAGGGCCTCGAACACCTCGCTCCAGAAGGCGCCGATCGCGAAGTACGGCAGGACGAGCGCCGCCCAGAACGTGCCGGCGAAGACGGTCGCCCGCAGGTGCTTGCGGCTGAACAGGGCCCGGAATCCCGCCTGTTCACCGGTCTCGGCGAGTTCGGCGTCCGCGTCGAGCTCGATGCCGTACCGCTCGATGAGCGTCTGGGCCTCCTCGGTGCGGCCCTTGCTGAGGAGCCAGCGCGCCGACTCCGGCACGCCCCCGCGCAGTGCGAGACAGACGACGGCGATGACCGCGCCGCTGGACAGGGACCAGCGCCAGCCGCCGTCCATCTCGGCGAACAGGGCACCGACCACGGTGGCCAGGGCGTATCCCACGTACCAGCTGATCTCCAGGCTGCCGAGCAGTCGGCCGCGGCCCTTGCTGGGCGCGTACTCGGACAGCAGGGGCGCGCCCACCGCGTACTCGCCGCCGATCGCCAGGCCCATCACCAGGCGGATCAGGAAGAGTTGGGTGCCGTCCGCCACGAAGAACTGAGCCACCGAGCTGATCAGGAAGATCAGCATGTCGACCATGAAGACGGGGCGGCGCCCGAACCGGTCGGCGAGCCAGCCGAAGACCGGTCCGCCGAAGAAGATGCCGATCAGCGGTGAGGCTCCGACCAGGCCCTGAGCGACCGTGCCCAGGTGCAGGTCCGCGGTGAGCGCGGTCATCGCCATGCCGATGCCGCCGATGACGTAGCCGTCCAGGCCCTGGCCCAACTGGGTCGCGGTCTTCAGGCGGAAGTGCAGCCGGGCCCGGTCGCGGGGACTGCCCGCCGCGGGTGAGCCGTGGGGGCGCTGGGAGACAGGCGTCATTGCCATGGGGACTCCGTAGGTTGTGAGGGCAGGGGCGGGCCGGGATTCAGGGGGTGGGCCAGTCCAGGGCTACGTACTTGGTCTCCAGGAACGCCTCGATTCCTTCGCGGCCTCCCTCGCGGCCGATGCCGGACTGCTTGACGCCGCCGAAGGGGGCGGCCGTGTCGGAGATCAGGCCGCGGTTGAGGCCGACCATGCCGGCCTCCAGACGCTCGGCGATCCGCAGGCCGCGGGCCAGGTCGCGGGTGTAGACGTACGAGGCGAGGCCGTACGCGGTGTCGTTGGCCGCGGCGAGCATCTCCTCCTCGTCGGTGAAGGTGACGATCGGGGCGACCGGGCCGAAGACCTCGGTGTGCAGGATGTCGGCGTCGGCGGGGACGTCGGTGAGGACGGTGGCCGGGTGGTACCAGCCTCCGTCGGCGGGGGCCTCGCCCTGCGCGGCGATCCGGGCGCCGCGGTTCACGGCGTCGGCGACGAGACCGGAGATCCGTTCCACCGCCGTCGGGTTGATCACCGGGCCGAGGGTGACGCCCTCGGCGAGGCCGGGCCCAGCCTTGACCTCACGCATCGCGGCGCCGAACTTCTCGGTGAACTCTGCGGCGACGTCGGAGTGCACGTAGAACCGGTTGGCGGCGATGCACACCTCTCCTCCGCCGCGCATCTTGGCGTCCATCGCACCGCGTACGGCGGCGTCGATGTCGGCGTCGGCGAGGACCACGAACGGGGCGTTGCCGCCGAGTTCCATGGTCACGTTGACGACGTGGTCGGCGCACTGGCGCAGCAGGACGCGGCCGGTGGCGGTGGAGCCGGTGAAGGAGAACTTGCGGACACGCTCGTCGTCGAGCCAGGCGGAGACGGTCTCGGTGGCACGGTCGGTCGGCAGTACGTTGAGCAGGCCGGCCGGCAGTCCGGCCTCGGCGAGCAGCGCGGCGACGGCCAGCGCGGTCAGGGGTGTCTCGGGGGCCGGCTTGAGCAGGACGGGGCAGCCGGCCGCGAGCGCGGGGGCGATCTTGCGGGTGGCCATCGCGGCGGGGAAGTTCCACGGCGTCACGAACGCGGTGACGCCGACGGGTGCCTTGAGGATCGCGTGCCGGAAGCCGCCCGCCGGTGCCTCGCCGAAGCCGGAGCCGATGCGTACGGCCTCCTCGGCGAACCAGCGGAAGAACTCGGCGGCGTAGCCGAC
The DNA here is from genome assembly GCF_035918235.1 of Streptomyces sp. NBC_01445. Taxonomy (NCBI): domain Bacteria; kingdom Bacillati; phylum Actinomycetota; class Actinomycetes; order Kitasatosporales; family Streptomycetaceae; genus Streptomyces; species Streptomyces sp. NBC_01445. The sequence continues at coordinate 590,106 of NZ_CP109485.1, forward strand.
CTCGGCCTTGGCGTCGCGGTACGCCTTGCCGTTCTCCAGGGTGATGAGTCGGGCGAGGGCGTCGCTGTGCTCGTGCATCAGGCGGAAGGCGCCGGTGAGGATCTCGGAGCGGCGGCGGGCCGGGGTGCGCCGCCACTCCTCGGCCGCGGCCGACGCGGCGTCGAGGGCGTCGGTCGCGTCCTGCGCCGAGGCGGCGCCGACCTCGCGGACGACCTCGCCGGTGGCCGGGTCGTACACCGGGTACGTGCGGCCGTCGGACGCGGCGCGCCACTGCCCGCCGATCCACAAGTCTCCTTCTCCATAAGGCGACTTGACGATGCTCTCGATATCGGTGGCGAGGTCGGTTTCGACGGCGAGGTCGATGTCCATGGACTGCTCCTTGCACCGGGTCGCGGGCGCTCAGGGCGCACGGAACCGGCAGGTGGAAGAAAGTGTTGCCAAGCAGACCGGCCGAAAAGGGCGTGCCGAAGGGCAGGCCCGGTGCGGGGCGGGGACGTCTCTGGGGTCTCTGTCCGTCGCGCTGGGGCCGGGATGCGAGGAATTTATGGGCCGTTAACCGCCGGGAACAAGACGTCTGTGGTGATCGAGACGTGAGTTGCGCTCAGCGCAACCGCTCCCCCGTACCTCCGTCTACTGCCGCGGCTCCCAGCCGAGCTGGGCCGACACCTTCGCCGCGGCGGCCGCGGCGGCCGCTCCCGCGTGGTCGAGGCGCGCCGCGAAACGCTCGGCGGGCGCGGTGACGTTGAGGGCGGCCACGACCCGGCCGCGGAAGTCACGCACTGCGGCGGAGACGCCGACGAGCCCGGGCTCGAACTCCTCGACCTCGCGGGCGAACCCCTCCGCCTCGGCCCGCCGGATGCGGGACCAGAGGTCGGGCACCGACACCTCTTCGGTGGCCCCGAACCGCACATACAGCTCGTCGGGGCTGGCGCCCTCCAGAAGCACCGGCCCCGCGGAGGTGATCCAGGCAGAGCAGCCGCGCCCCTCCCATTCGCGCAGGCGGTAGGAGTGCCCGGACACCGAGAGCAGGGTGCGCACCTCCCTGTCGTGCAGCACGCACAGGTGGGTGGTCTCCTCCAGGTCAGCGGCCAACCGGTGCATGACCGGCCCCGCCACGCGCACGACCCGGCTCTCCGAGGTCCGCGCGACCAGCGAGAACAGCCGCCAGCCGAGCCGGTACTCGAGGCTGTCGGGGTCCCGCTCGACGATGCCCTCGTCGGCGAGAGCCTTCAGCGCCCGGGACACCTGGCTCTTGTCGCGCCCCACCAGCTGGGCTATGCGTACGACACCGAGGCCGCCGGTGCGGTGGGCCTCGGGCGAGCCGAGTGCTTCGAGGAGGTCGACGTCGCGGCGCAGGCCGTGGCCCTGGCTGCGGACGGACCGGGGGGCGTTCGCTTCGTTCACGCTCGCATCGTAAAGGCGTCGGCGTGCCGGCGAAGTGCCTGGTCAGAGTGTGGTCACGCGAGGGGCCGGCGCGGGTGGGAGCGTGGGGGTTGCGCGCATCGCAACCCCGGTTTCGATTTCCGGTGCGAGCTTGCACACCTGTCGCGCGGCGACCTAGTTTCGCCGAGCAGCCAGCCGAAGGCGGGTACGTCCCGCCGGTGCGGCTGCGTCTCGTGCCGCGAGTCGGCACACCCTCCAACTCGTCCGGCGCGCCGGCCTGTTGGGCCTTCCGCGCCCCTGGCCTGACCCCACCCTGTCCCGCCCTGATCCTCGTACGGGAGCACCACCATGCCCTTTGCCTCCACCGTCCTCATCGGTGAATCCTTCGTGGGCGACGGCGTCAACGCCGCGCACACCAACATCGTCCTCGGCCGCAAGGGTGGTCCGGTGGAGACCGCGTGGGCCACCGCCCTGGCCACGCCGAGCGCGGGGCACGTGCCGTTCATGACGGTCGTGCGCCCCTCGGTGCCGGTGAAGCCGCTGACCCTGTTCGTCAACAAGGCGGCGGCCGACGGGGAGCTGCACGAGCGCGCCACCTGGGGCTCGGCCCAGGCGGGCCTCGCACAGGGGGTCGCCGACGCCGTGCTCGACGGGACCGTCCCCGCTGGCGAGGCGGACGACCTGCTGATCATCGCCGCGATCTGGGTCAACCCGGGCGTCGACGACCTCGACGAGTCCTTCCGCAACCAGCGTGTCGCCGCTTACCAGGCGCTGCGCGCCGCCGTCGAGGGCCGGCCGACAGCCGGGGACGTGATCGACGCGGTCAAGTCCGGTGTCACCAACCCGTTCTACACGCCGTCGGCGCAGCAGCTGTCGGTCTCGGCGCCCAAGGCCTAACCCGCCGCTCAACTCCCCATCCCTGCACCACACTTACGGCATTTGCCTTACATCCTCGTACGCCGCTGCAGTAAGGAATGATCATGAGGATCGGATTCATCGGGCTCGGCAACATGGGCGGCCACATGGCCCGTCATCTCATCCAGGCGGGGCACCAGGTGACGGTGCACGACACCCGCCCCGAGGCCGCCGCCGAGCACGTGGCACTCGGTGCCGCGTGGGCGGAGACCGCCGCTCTGTGCGCGAGCGACGCCGAGGTCCTGGTGACGATGCTGCCCAACCCGCGCATCGTCGAGGACGTGCTGCTGCGCGGCGGGGTCGCCGAGGCGCTGCCCGCCGGGTCCCTGTGGATCGACATGTCGACGTCCACACCGGCCGCCGCCGACCGGGTCGCCGCCGAGGTGCTCGACGAGCGCGGTGTGCGCCGGCTCGACGCACCGGTGAGCGGTATGGCGCACGGCGCCAAGGCGGGGATGCTGCAGATCTTCGTCGGTGGCTCCGACGCCGACTTCGCGGCGGCGCTGCCCGTGCTCGAGGTGATGGGTGACCCCGACCGCATCCTCCACGTGGGTCCGCTGGGCGCCGGATACACGGTCAAACTCATGATCAACCTTCTCTGGTTCACCCACCTCACGGCCTCCGCCGAGGTCCTGGCCATGGGCGTGAAGGCGGGCGTCGGCCTGGACACCCTGCGCAACGCGCTCCTGGCCAGCCCGGCCGCCTCGAACTTCCTCGAGAACGACATCATGTCGATCCTTACCGACGGGGACTACGACGACTCGTTCGCCATGGCACTCGCCTGCAAGGACCTCGGGCTCGCCGTGGACCTGGGCCGCGACATCGGCGTCTCCACCGAACTGTCGGCCCTGGTCGAGCAGATCTACCGCCGCTCCAAGGCCCAGCACGGCGACCTGGCGGGCGAGATGAGCCCGGTCCGTCTTTACGAGTCCCTGGCGGGCCAGGAATTCCGGCTCCCGGCGACGCAGGCACGGGAGGCGGGCACGCCGGCGGCCGTGTGACCGAGAGGGCCGGGTGGCATGAGGTACCGCCTGGGCCCGGTGCCCGTCGTGGCACGGGGCCCAGGTGGTGGGCTCCCCCGCACCTCCCTGCCCGCCTCCGTTCGACTCTGCGCCCGCGCGGGCGCGGTCGGGAGGGGACAGCATGTCGGTGTCAGCCGTACGGGAATGAGTTCTTGCTGCTCGGCCTGGCAGGACAGATCGCCAACAGCACCGTCGACCATGACTCCGACGACGCCGACAACATCACCGATCACTCGGCCGGCGCCGTGGCGCCGGAGCACTTCTGACCAGACAGGTCATTCGGCAGGCACGTCCGGCCGGATGATCGTCACCGGGCACGGAGCGTGCTGCGCCACCTGCTGACTGACCGAACCGAGCAGCGCCCGTCGGAAACGGCCGTGGCCGCGGCCGCCCACGACCAGCATCTCGGCGCCCTGGGCGGAATCCACCAGCACGTCGGCCGCATTGCCACGCACGAGGCGTTCGTGCACCAGGGATCCGCCGTTCTCGCCGAGGACGGCGCGGACCTCCGCGACCAGACCCTGCTCGGCCTGCCCCTCGTCGAAGTCGGCGTCCACCGCAGGGGCCGACCACGACGCCATACCAGGTACCTCCCACGCCGACACCGCCTCCACCCTCCCGCCCACCAGGTGCGCGTACCGGACCGCCCAGCGCAGCGCGGCCTGCGAAGAGGGCGAACCGTCGATGCCCACTACGATCCTCGGCAGCCTGTCCATCGCGTTCACCCTTTCGACTCCTTTACCTCCACAGTGTCCGAAACCCGTACACACCGCCACGCGAGGCGGCCTGCAGTCAGCCACGGGCCGAATCCGCCGGGGAGCGGCCCGTCAGCCCCTTGCCCGCCCGCTCTACCCGACCTCGGCGGTGACCACCACGGGCGTACGGTCCTCGGCCTGTGTGAGCAGGGCGCGCCTCCTGGACCCCACAGCGCGGACCCGGCGCGAAGCGAAGTCCTGCGAGCTCACATCGCCCATCGCGCCTGCGTGCCTCGAACACACCCTGCTCTCTCGATGGCGGGCTGCTCCCCATCAGTGGGTGCGACACAGTTGACGACGCCGACGACACCGAACGCCCGGATCGCGTCCAAGCGCGGATCGTCCGCCCGTACCCAAAGATCACGACGGGTGCGTACGGAGTCGAGTTCGTATCCGGTCAGCGCCGGTTAAGGGAACATCGACAGCTCGGCCGACGCTTGCTCGCACCACCTTCAGTTGTGCGGATTGTGCGATGTAGTGTCCGCCTCCTGGCCGGGCGTGCTGCAATGCTGACGAATTTCCGATGATGTACGGGAGTGGAGGTCGGGGGTGGACGGGAGACCGCCTCAGCGGCTTCGCATCGAGGTGCTCGGGCCGTTACGGGCCTGGCGGGGCGAGACACCCCTGGACCTGGGGCCGGCCAAACGGCAGGCGGTGCTTGCCGCGTTGTTGCTCCACCACGGGGCCGTGGTGAGTCACGAGCGGCTGCTCGACGGAGTGTGGGGGGCCGATCCTCCCGCAACCGGTCACAAGGTGCTGGCCAGTCACGTCAATCCGCTGCGCAGAGCACTCGACGCCGCAGGCACCCGGCCCGCCGAGTCGGTGATCCTCAGCGGCAAGGGCTGGTACCGCTGCGCGGCCGACTCCATCCGTCTCGATGTGGCGGACCTGGCCGAACGGGGCGACGAGGCGCTGCGTACGAAGGCATCGGGCGATCTGCCCAGCGCCGCGGACCAGCTGTCGGCAGCGCTCGCGCTGTTCCAGGGCGAGCCCTTGGCCAACCTGCCGGGACCGTTCGCGCAGGCCGAGCGGCAACGTCTGCTCGAGCGCCGGCGAACGCTGCGGCTGGCCCGGCTCGAATGTCTCGTTCTGCTCGGCCGGTTCGCCGATGCCCTGGACGACCTGGCCTGCCTGCCCGAGTCCGATCGGTACGACGAGTCGCTGATGGCGTTGCGGATGCGTGCCCTGTACAGCTGCGAGCGCCAAGCGGAGGCCCTGAACGCCTATGAGGACTTGCGTGTACGGCTGCGCGACGAGCTCGGCGTCGACCCCGGTGAGGAGCTCAGCCGGATCCACGACGCCGTGCTGCGACAGGACAACGCCTTTCTCCTGGGTCCCGCGGCGGGCCCGGCCACGGCGCCGGACCGGTCGCGGCTCCGCCCCGCCGTCAATCAGCTGCCGGGCGACACCGGGCAGCTCGTCGGGCGTGAGGGCGAACTGGCTCTCCTGACGGTGTCCTGCGCGCCCGACTCGGTCTCCGTCATGGCGGTGGACGGTCCGGCAGGGGTCGGCAAGACCGCGCTCGTCGTGCGCGCGGCCCAGCACATCCGCGACCGCTACCCGGACGGCTGCCTGTTCGTGGACCTGCACGCGCACAGCACGGCGCGTCAGAAACTGTCGCCGCAGCGAGTGCTGAGGCGATTGCTGCGCTCCATCGGTGCTGACGACCGTGAGGTGCCGAACGACCTCGACGAACTCATGACTCACTGGCGCACGGCAACCAGCTCCCTGCGGCTTCTTCTCGTGCTCGACGATGCTCTGGGCACGCGGCAGGTACGGCCGCTGCTTCCGGCCGGCCCGGGCAGCAGCGTGATCGTGGCCAGCCGGCAGCGACTGCCCGCACTGGATGCCGATCGGCGGGTCACCCTGGACACTCTGGGCCCCAACGACGCGACACGCCTGATCCGGCACATCGTCGGGCCGGAGCGCACCGACCAAGAGCCCGAGGCGACTGGGGAGTTGGTCCGGATGTGCGACGGGCTGCCGCTGGCACTGCGCATCGCCGGTACGCGACTGCAGACCCGCCCGGCCTGGACCCTGGCGTACCTCGTGGAACGCATGACGGGCGACGCCCACCGTCTGGGCGAACTGAGCGCCGGGGACCGCAGCGTGGAGGCGGCCTTCCGCCTGTCCTACGAGCAGCTCTCGCCCACACAGCAGCAGGGATTTCGCACCCTGGGCCTGGCACCGACGGTCGAGTTCGACCTGCGGACTCCAGCGGCCATGCTGGGCTGGTCGCCCCAGGACGCCGAGCTGGTCCTGGAGAGTCTGGTGGACACGAGTCTTCTGCAGCAGCCGCGTCCGGGCCGCTACCGGATGCACGACCTGGTGCGCGTCCACGCGCGGCGGCTGGCCGAAACCGCAGCCGCCGAAACCGGCGCCGCGCGCAGAGCCTCCCTCCGCCTCTACCTCGACGCCGGCCGGATCGCCAGCGCATGGGGGCCCGACGCTTTCCCCAATGGTCCGGAACCCGCTGGAGCTCCCTTCACGCACTGGAGGGACGCAACCCTCTGGCTGGACTCGGCCGGCGCGGAGCTCGTGGACGTCGTCGGTCACGCCGCGGCGTTCGGCGAAGCCGACTACGCATGCTGGATCGCCGAGGCCCTGACCGGCCACTTTCTCAGCCGGCGCCGGTTTCACGAGTGCCAGAGCGCCCTCGAGATCGCGCTCACGCAAGCGGACCGGGCCACCGACCGGCGTATGGACCTCTCGCTGCGCAACGCGCTCGGCCTCACCCTCATGCACCGGGCCCGTTTCCCGGAGGCGCTCACCTGCCTCAACCAGGCACTGGCACTCAGCCGTGAGCGCGAGGACGCCCGCGAGGAGGCCCGGGCCCTGGTCGGACTGGGGGCCATGGCCGGGCTGGGAACCGCCGGGCCGAGCACGGAGCGAGGCAGACAAGGAGCCTCCTGGCTCGCCTCGGGACTGGCACTGGCTCAGCAGTGTGACGATCACTGGCTCGCCGCGATGGCATCCTTCGCCCTCGGGCTCGTCCACCACGCCCAGGGGCACCATGAGGAAGCGCTGGCCTGCTTCCGCGCCGCGTTTGTCCCCAGCATGATCCTCGGCCACCCTCGCGCGATCAACAGGGCCCTCACGTCCACCCTCGACCTCTACCTCTACCTCTACCTCTACCGCCCCGGGACCCGGACCCTGCTCCGTCAGGTGGCCGGCCTCATTCAGGAAACCGGCGACGTCCCTCTGCACACGCTCACCCTGACCAGGCTGGGTACAGCAGAGCACAGCGCAGGAAACCTGGGCGCCGCCGCGGCCGCCTACCAACACGCTCTCGCGCAGCACCGGACTCTGGCACCACGAGACGATCCCGATCACGGCCGCAATGAGATGGACATCCGCTGCCGGCTGGGCGGCTCCTACTACGCGGCGGGCCGGATCACGGATGCGAGAGAGCAGTTCCGCACTGCACTCGCCATTCCCGGCGCGGCCAGGTATCCAAGAGAGCACGCGCAGGCGGTCGAAGGGCTCAGCCGCTGCGAAGCTCTCGAGCAGTGACACGCTGAGGGTTCCGGCCTCACGCGTCCGGGACCCAGCTCCCGTGGAAGCCGAGCGGCACCCGTCCCGGCAGGTGGATGTGGGCCAAGGGGCGGGCGGTGAAGTCCTGGGCGGAGAGGATCACCAGGTCGCTGGCTCCGCGGTCGGGGTTGTGCACGTAGGACAGGAGGTAGCCGTCGTCCTCGTCCCGTGCCCCGCGGCGGGGTACGAACACCGGCTCTCCGGCCGCCGCGCCGTGCGGGAAGCGGTGTACCTGCCGGCTGCCTCGCAGCATGTCGTGCTTGACCAGGCAGTTGGTGAACTTGTCGTCCGGCGGCACCCCGTCGACCGTTTCGTAGGCGCGCCACATCTCCGCGGCGCTCGCCGTGTACGCGAAGCGGTGCCGCCGCGACACCAGGGACTCGTTGACGCGCGGGAACTCCTGCGGCAGGTCGACGAGCCGGTTACTGGTCACGCGTCCGGCACGCAGGTCGATCGTCCAGCGGTCGAGCGCCGGTGCACCGATCGCTGAGGGCCCGCCATTGCCCCGGCCCGCGGCGTAGAACGGCGCGGGCATGGTGGTGAGTTCCATGACGATGGTGTCGCCCTGGTCGTACGCGTTGAGCGTGTGCGAGTAGTACACCGGATCGATCTCGAACCAGCGGGTGGCGCCACCGGTCCGCGGCATCACGCCCACCCGCATCGGGTGCCTCGGGTTCCACACGTAGGGCACGAGTGCGCCCGCCTCGGCGGCTGCCATGTCGAAGGTGATCGGCACGTCGACGATCACCACGTACTTCCCGGTCAGGGCGAAGTCGTGCATCATCGGCGCGTCCGCGACCGGGATCCTGGTGGTCCGTGCCACCCGGCCGGTCCCGTCGATCACGAGGTGCCGCACGTGGTCCCAGGTCGGGTAGTACGTCACCGCGTGCAGTTCGTCCGCCGCCGCGTCGTACTTGGTGTGCGCGGTGAACGCACCCTCCAGCGTGGAGCGGAAGTCGTAGGGCCGCACCGTGTTGAGCTCGCCGTCCAGTTCGTACGGCAGCGGGCCGCTCTCCTGGAGGGCCAGGATGCGCCCCTTGTACGGGATGACGTGGGTGTTGCAGGCGAAGTCGTCCGGCGGCATCTCGCCCGGGTACGGTTCGCCCAGCTTCCGTGCCACCTGCGAGGAACGCACCCAGCGGTTGCGGTACCACTCGGCGCGCCCGCCGCGCAGCCGCACCCCGTGCACCATGCCGTCCCCGAGCATCCAGTGGTGGGCCCGGGGGTCCTCAACTCCCAATGCGTTGGGGCCGGTTCGCAGATAGCGGCCGTCCAGATCGCGCGGTACCCGGCCGGTCACCTCGAGGCCGAACGCGGTGAGTTCCTCGGTGACCGGCGCGAACGCGCCCTCCAGGAACGGAGTTGACCCACCTCCCCCGGCCACCGTGCCGCGGGTGGCGGCCTGCGCCTCGGTGGAGTAGCGGCCGGGGCCGTAGCCTCCGACAACGCTGCCGGCTGCCGCGACTGCCGCTCCCTGGAGGATCCTTCGGCGTGTGTGACTGCTCATCGCTCTTCCCCGTCCTTGGCCGGTGCCCGGCGGGTCCTCGCCGGTGCTGGGAAAAGCCTGCCGCGCGGCCGACGCCGAGTCAGTCGGCCTGAGGCCCGGGTGGGGGTGGTGCCGGCAACACCCCCACCCGGGTCGCTAACCGGGAACAGCCGCCGTGTCACGTCTCCCCGCCAGCCGCAGTGTCGCAACGGCCGCAAGCCCCGCCACGACGCCGAAGGTGAGCGCGGCCGGGACACCGTTGCCCAGCGTCGAGAACACGTGAACAGGCCCGTACACGGTGGCCGTGTCGTCGATCGCCATGTGCAGCACTTGGCTCGCCGTCAGTCCCAGTACGGTTGCGCAGACCGCGCCCACCGCCATCGCCGGCACCGTGGTGCGTGTGAGCAGGCCGGGCAGCAGACGCAGCGCCCACCACACCACGGCCAGCAGGATCACGTCGACGGCGCGGTACAGCAGCCAGTCCCCGAGCCCAGTGCTCCCGGGGCCCGTCCAGCCGCCGAGCAGCAGCCACTGGCGCAGCAGGTCGCCGGGCTCGGACAGCATTCCTCCGCTGCCGAACGAGGTCTGGATCCAGGCCGCCACCGATTGGTACGAGAGGACCACCAGCGACAACGCGACCACCGCCGTCCCCACGCTCGCGGCCAGGCGGGCAGGGCGCGGCGGCACACTCTGCCGGGGCAGCGGCTCCTCACCCTTGACGGTGACACGCGCCACGAGCACCGTGACTACGGCGGTCAACAGTCCTGCGAACACCGTGACCGGGCCGCTCGACGCGACCGCACTCGCCAGCGCTGGCAGGACACGGTAGCTGCCGTGCCCCCTGGATGCGATCAGCCACGGCGCGGAGACTGTGACGGCCAGTGTTCCGGCCACCGGGGCCCAGGCCCACAACGCGAGCAGGGTGGCCGGCGTACGGCCCTGCGTCGGCGGGATCCTGCGGACCAGGAGCAGCGCGCCGGCCAGGAAGAACACGAAGACCGCCACGAATCTGATCTGCATCGCCGTGCTGTACAGATCGGCGTACTGGGTGCTTCCGCCCGCCGCTGTGCTTGCGCCCACAGGCCCGCCCGACATCAGGTCCACCGGGGAGTTGTACGACCACGGTGCGAGCCATCGCACGAGTTCGCTCACGGACTGTGGGTCGAACACGCTCGTGGTGCCGCGCAGTTGCAGCGCCTGCGTGCTCGCCCCCGCCCACCACAGCAACAGCGTGATCAGCAAGCCTCCGACCAGTGCCGGTATCACCGCGCGCCGGTATGTCATGTGTCGTCCCCCACCTTGGCCCTGCAGCTGTATGTGCTGCGATCAGCGGAAGAATAGGGGGTGGTGATCGCGTGCGGCATGCGTCCCCCCGACGTACCGCTGCGGCCGGCGCCGTGACACCCCGGCGTCAGCGGTTCCGGCGCGGGATGACCATGGGGGTGCCCGTGCGGGGATGGGGCAGTACCTCCACGGGCTGGCGGTATACGTCGCCGAGGAGCTGCTCGCCGAGTCACGATCACAAGCGCAGGTCAGCCACCTACCCACCATGAAACCAACCTGCGCGAGACGTCGATGCCCGCGTGCGCACGGGCGCGAAGTGGGAACTTGCGTACTCGCGCGTTACGGTGGACGACCTGATCGTTTGAGAAGTGACACGACGGTGCGCCGTCGTCGGGGGAAGTGAGCAGCCATGGCCATGGTGGGGCTTTTCTGGATCGCCGAGGGCGATGTGTATGTGGGCGCGAAGCCGGCCGGTCTGGCTACTGGGGTACGCCTGACACCCGAGGGCGTGGTGGGCCTCGGCGACGGCCAGTCGGCCCTCTACCTGTGGGAGGACGTGACCGCCCTGACGGTGGCGGACGTCCCCGTGAAGTCCCTGATGCGGCAGGTCGGCGTGGTCAAGGACCTGGCTCTGGCCGCGGTGACGGAGCTGGCGCTGCCTGTGAGCTCGGGCCGGATCGACGAGGCCCCGCCGCTGAGGGCCGTGCGCGTTGAATCGTCCGACGGCGACCACGAGTTGGCGGCCTACGTCGCCGCGGCCGTCGGCTACCCCCAGACCGAGGTCGATCTCTCCCGCGCCCTCCTGTCCCGCCTCACGCAGGGCGCCGCGACGATGGAGACCACGCTGACGGCGATGTCGGCCTGGGGCCGCGCCTGGGAGGGCGGGTCGCCTCGGAGCTCGCAGCGGGAGCAGCTGTTGCGGGAGTGGGCGGCCTAGCGTCTCCGCCACGATCGGGGCCGGATGACGGCTGGGCTGCGGCTGCGGCCCCGGTTGTGGCGCCGGACTCGGCCGTGACGGCCGCTCAGATCACTGGCAGGCGACGGCGGTCAGGGCCGGCCCCGTCAGCACTCGATGACGACGAACCCGCCACCGACCGAGTAGTACGTCTTCTCCAAAGCGGAAGACGGTCGGCGTCGATCCACGCCGGGGCGGCAAGACCGGTCGTGGAACGGTGGACGTCCCCGTGTCCTTCGGCGGCGTCACCTTCACCACGGGTGACATCCTGCACGCCGACGACGACGAGGGCGTCCTCCTTCCTGGGGCATGACTGCCTCATTCGTGTCTGGTTCGTACGTGTCTACAGCGCGCCCTTCTCAGCGTCTCCCGCCAAAAGCGCGTCGAAGACCGTGACATCCGCCGGTCCCTCCAGCGCGTCCTTCAGCGCGCGTCCGATCCCGGCGAGCGCGGCGCCCTTGCCGTGGGTGTGGAGCGCCTCCTTGGATTGCCACTTCTCGACCATGACGAAGTGGCCCGTGGTGCCGGTCTTTCGGTGCAGGGCCCAGCGGGCGCACCCCGGCTCCGCGTGCACATCGGCCGCGGCCGCCCGCAGTGTCTTCTCGACGAGTTCCTCCTGACCGGGCTTGGCGATCATGGTGGCGATGACGACGTACGACATGAGGTGCTTCTCCTGGCGTGATCGATGGGAGGGCGGGGCGGGGGAACTGCGCAGTGTCAGAGGCCGTAGTGGGTGGCCAGTGCCCAGGCCTGGTCGACCATCTGGTCGATGTAGGCGGTGCTGGGCGGGCCGCCCTCCGCGGCGTTGCGTGGCTCGTCGAGAGCGCGTCGCAGGACGCCCTCGCCGATGACCGCCACCTTCCACACGGCGAGTACGTGCCAGAAGGCGAGCTCCGGCCCGATGTCACGGCCGCTCGACCGGGCGTAGCTGTCCACGAGTTCGTCGCGTCGGGCGAAGCCGTCCAGCGCCGTGACGCCGAGGGCGGGGCGGTCGGGCGGGACTTCGCCGGGCTCGGGCCAGTAGGCGAGCAGGGTGCCCAGGTCGGCCATGGGGTCGCCGAGCGTCGACAGCTCCCAGTCGAGCGCCGCGCGCACGGCGCCGGTGTCCGGCGAGCAGATCACGTTGCGGACGTGCAGGTCGCCGTGGACCAGGACGAGGCTCTGTCGCTCGGGTACGCGGCGGCGCAGCAGCTCGGTGAGCCGGTGGAGGGCGGGCTGGTCGCGGGTCCGGCTCTGTTCCCACTGCCGGGACCACCGTTTCAACTGCCGCTCGGCGTACGGCCGGTGGCTCGCGAGGTCGTGCAGGCCCGTCGTCTCCAGGTTCACCGCGTGGATGGCGGCGAGGGTGCGTGTCAGCGACGTTCCTATGCCTGCCCGTACCCGGGTGGGCAGAGCCTTGGCCACGTCCAGGCCGTCGAGCACGATCCCGTCGACGTGCTCCATCACCAGGTGGTGCACGCCGTCGTCGTCGCACAGGCCGACCACGGCGGGTACGGGGACCTGGGTGCCGGCGAGGGCCGCCATGATGCGGTGTTCGCGCCCGATGTCGTGGGCGGTGGGCAGCAGGGGGCCGTGCGGGGGACGGCGCACCACCCAGCAGTGGCCGTCGGCGTCGTCGACGCGGTAGGTGAGGTTGCTCTGGCCGAGGCCGATGCGCCGGACGGCGAGCGGCCCGGTGACCTGCTCGCCCCGCTCCCCCAGCCATCGGGCGAGCGCGCCCAGGCCGGTGCCCGTCGGCGCCCCGGCGACGAGGACTTTCGCCTCGCGCTCGTCCCCCCGATCGGACAGCTCGACCACGCATCCTCCAACGGTCATGTCTCTTACGGTTTCACCGACGGCCGTCCGGCGCGAGGTCCGCCATCATCAGGCCTGGGGTGGCAGTGCGCGGCGGCGATGTGCTGCTTCAGGTCACTTCACAGACGCCTGATAACGCCGCATGCCGCGGAGCCACCGGTCGTAGTCGCTGCCCTTGTGGCGGTAGAAATCGAGTACCTGCGGGTGCGGAAGGACGAGGAACCGTTCGTCCCCGACCGCCTCCATCACGCGGTCGGCGACATCGAGCGGCCGCAGCAGCTCCCCCGAGTCCAACACGGCGCGGGCGGCGGCGCGTTCGACCGGATCGTCCGACCGGGTGCCGGCCATGAGCAGTTCGGTCTCGACACCCTGCGGGCACAGGCAGCTCACCCGCACCCCGCTGTCCCCGTACGTCACCGAGAGCCATTCGGCAAAGGCCACCGCGCCGTGCTTGCTGACGGAGTACGTCGCGGAGCCGATCTGTGTGAGCAGCCCGGCAGCCGACGCCGTACTGAAGAAGTAGCCGGCTCCGCGCTCCATCCAGCGTGGCACCAGCAGCTTCGCGGCACGCACGTGGGCCATCACGTTGACGTCGAGCGCGCGGCTCCACTCGTCCTCGCTCGCGTCGAGCCCCGCGCCACCGCCGACACCCGCGTTGGCGAAGTACAGGTCGACCGGTCCGAACCGCGACTCGGCCGCGTCGACGATCCGCTCCAGGTCGGCCGTCGACGCGGCATTGCCCGCCACTCCCCCGACCCGCTCGCCGTGCGAACCGGCGAGCTGCTTGACCGTCGCGTCGAGGCGGCCGGCGTCGAGGTCCGTCAGCAGGACGCCTTGGGCGTCGTGCTCGAGGAGCCGCTGCGCGATGGCGGCGCCGATGCCGCCCGCTGCTCCCGTGACGATCGCGACTTTCCCGTTGATCTGCACGAACTCTCCCGTTCAGTTGCTCGACCGTCTCTCCTGCGGCCCCTGCACCGTAATTGAATCCGGTGTCACCTTCAATGCCTCGTCGCGTTGGACCCGACCCGCTCGGAGCGCACGTCAGGCCTTCAGACGCGTCGCCGCCCACGGCATCAACTCCGCTGCCAGGGACTGGCTCCAGGGCCTCACCAGGTCGCGCAACTCGGCGCAGCCGTCCGGTCCCAGGGCCGTGTAGGGCGCGGCGGCCAATCGGTCGGTGGCCTCCTCGACCGCCGATCGCCACTCCTCCCCTTCCGCGGTGAAGGCCAGGTCAGAGCCGCCGGCGAGCCACCCCCGCGTACGCAGTCCCTCCACCGCCTCCGTCCATTCGTCCGGCGACCAGGAGCGCGTCGTCCGAAGGGTCTCGGCCCCCACGGGCCCGGCCGCGGCATGGGTGACCAGCGCCTCGACGTTGCTGAGCCCGGCGTCCAGGAGCGCCGTCACGTGGCCGTCTCCCCGGAATTCGCGCAGCAGCGTCTGCGCATGCCAGAGCACGAGGTGCGGCTCGTCGGGCCAGGGCAGCGCGGCGTGCGCGGCGAACAGGGGCCGTCCGTGCAGGTACGGCAGCGCGGCCTCCGCGGCGCGCCTGGACAACTCCGCGGCCCGCCGAGTCTCCTCCGACGCGAGAACCTCCGCCCCGAGAATCCTGCGAAGCGTCCCGTCGATGCCGGCCAGCCGTGCGGCGAGGAACGCCTCGGGCGGAGCGGTCCGCCAGGCGGCGGGCAGCGCGGCCCGTACGACCTTCGGGTTGAAGTTGTAGAAGGTGGCGATCACGACTTCCGGTGCGACCGGGCCCAGGGCCGCCGCGCGGGAGGCGAAGTATCCGGGCCCGCTCTCCACCCCCAGAGCCGCGTAGGCGGCATGTGCCTCGGCCGAGAAGTAGACCGCGCCGTGGTAGGGCTCGACCGTCTGCCAGGTCCGGCGGGCGTAGGCAGGTGCGTGTGTCGTCGTCATGCGTGTGTCCCGTCGCTGGTTCGAGGCGTTCCAGGAAGCGCGGTTGCTCAGTCCGGCAGTATCGTCCGCGGCGCGTCGGCCGTGCTCGTGTCCGCCTTCAGCAGGGCGGGATCGATCGCGCGCTTGAGGATCTTCCCGGTCGCTCCCTTCGGCAACTCGTCCACGACGGCGACGAGATGGGGCACCTTGTAGGCGGAGAGACGTTCCTTGGCCCATGCGCGCAGTTCGGCCACGCCGAGGCGGGCGCCGGGCCGTACCGCGATGACGGCAGCGACCTCTTCGCCGTAGAACTCGTCGGGGACTCCTATGACGGCCGCTTCGACGATGTCGGGGTGTTCGTACAGGACGTCCTCGACCTCGCGCGGGTAGACGTTGTAGCCACCGCGGATGACCAGGTCCTTCTTGCGGTCGACGATGCGCAGGTCTCCGTCGTGGTCCGTGGCGCCGAGGTCTCCGGTGCGCAGCCACCCGTCGCGCAGGGCCTCGGCGGTGGCATCGGGTCGGTTCCAGTAGCCCTTCATCACAACGGGGCCCTTGATGTGGACCTCGCCGACCTGGCCGGGTGGCAGTTCGTGACCGTCGTCGTCCCGTACGGAGATGGCGCAGCCCGGCAGGGCCCGTCCCACGTGTCCCGGCTTCGCCGGCCGGCCCACGAGATGGCAGGTCGCGGCGCCGGTGGTCTCCGTCAGGCCGTAGCCCTCGACGATGGTGCAGCCGAACCGCTTCTCGAAGGCGCGCATCACCTCCACCGGCAGTGAGGCGCCGCCGGAGGACGCGAGGCGCAGACCGGTGAAGTCGGCGCCGGTGTCGTAGGCGGCGCGCAGGATCGCGTTCCACATGGTGGGTACGCCCGCGATGAAGGTGGGGTGGTCGCGGCGGATCATGGCCAGCATGGTCGACGGGTGGAACCGTTCGAGGAGGGTGAGGCTGCCGCCGGCGCGCATCGTGGTGGCCATCACGCACGCCTGCCCGAAGACGTGGAACAGGGGCAGGCCGGTCACGGCGCAGTCCTCGGCGGTGATGGCGTGCACGTCGCAGAAGACCGCCGCGCAGGCATTGAGATTGCCGTGGGTGAGCTGGGCGCCCTTGGGCCGTCCGGTGGTGCCGGAGGTGTAGAGGAGAGCGGCTGTGTCGTCGTCCTCGCTTGGGTGCACGTCAGGGATCGAGGGGGTCCCTGTCGGACCCGTTTCGGTGAGACCGGGCTGCAACTCCCAGTATGGGACGGACAGTCCGTCCGCGGCCTGCTCGGGCGCCGGAGTGATCGCATGCCAGCCCAGGACGAGCGACACGTCCGCGTCGCCCGCTATGAACGCCAACTCCCTTTGTGGGGCCATGGTGTTGGCGGTGACGGCGATCGCACCGGCAGCGAGGATCCCGTAGTAGGCGAACGCGAACTCGGGCACGGAAGGCGCGACGAGCAGGACTCTGTCGCCGGGGCGTACGCCGTGCTCGGCCAGGCGGCCCGCGACGGCGGCGGCGCGCTCACGGAGGCGGCCGTAGGTCCACTCCTCGCCGTCCTCCCCGCGAAGGGCGATGTGGTCGGGTGTCGACGAGGCGTGATTCCAGACTGGTGCGGCAGCGTTGGCCATGCGGGGCGACCTTCCGTGCTCACTTGGGGTCGAGGGGGCGGAATGCGGGCGCGCGGCCCTCCAGATAGCTGGCGACGCCCTCGGCGGCGTCGGGTCGGCGGAAGGCTTCCGGCATGAGTGCGTCCGCCGCGTCGGCGGCCGTGACGAAGTCGGTGTCGAGAGCCTGGAGCACCTGGTGCTTCATGACGGTCATCGACGCGGGTGAGGACCAGGTGGCCAGTTCGGTGGCGTACTCGACTGCGGCGTCGAGGAGCTGATCCGCGTCGACGACCCTGTTGACCAGCCCCATTTCGTACGCCTCCGTACCGCGCACCACCCGCCCGGAAAGCAGCAGGTCCATGGCCCGGCTCTGGCCGATGAGGCGCGGCAGCAGCCAGGCTATGCCGTACTCGGCGATCAGGCCGCGGCGCGCGAACGCCGTCGTGAACTTGGCATCGGGTGTGCTGAAGCGGATGTCGCAGTAAAGGGCCTCGACGAGGCCGAGCCCGGCGGCGGCCCCGTTGACGGCCGCGATGAGGGGCTTGCGCAGCGTCAGCGGGAACCACCGGGGGCGCTCCCTCTTCGGCATCGCGCCAGCCATCAACTCCACTGTCGCACCGGCCTGTTGCAAGTCGTCCATGTCGGCTCCCGCACAGAAGCCGCGGCCCGCTCCGGTCAGGACGATCGCCCGCACGCCGGGATCCGCCTCGGCTTCGTCGAGCAGAGCGAAGTAGCGTTCTTCCAGCTCGTCGGTCCAGGCGTTGAGACGGTCCGGACGGTTGAGCGTCAGCACGAGCACGGAACCTCGTCGCTCGGCCAGAACCGTCGTCGACTGGGCTGCTTGGATGCTTCCGGTCACCGTCGTCGTCTCCTCTTCAGCGGTTCGCGCCTCTGGGGCCCGCCTCATGTATATTTGAACCCAACGTCAAGTTCAACACCTACAACACGCCCCTCACCGGCGTGAGTTCCTTGCGCCGGCCAGCATGCGAACGACAGGAGCTCTGGGCACATGACGACGCATATGCCGATCACCGACTGGGAGCGCGTCGCGGCGCGGGATGTCACGACCAACGGCATCACCCTCCGCGTCTTCGAACACGGTGAAGGACGGCCGGACAGGCCTCCCGTGGTCCTGTGCCACGGCTTTCCTGAGCTGGCCTTTTCCTGGCGGCATCAGGTTTTCCCGCTCGCCGAGGCGGGGTACCGCGTCCTGGTTCCCGACATGCGCGGGTACGGCGGCAGCTCACGCCCCGACGATGCCGACGCCTACGACATCCTGACGCTCTGCGCCGACCTGGCCGGGCTCCTCGACGACGTCGGCGCGGACGACGCCTTCTTCGTCGGGCACGACTGGGGCGCCTCCGTGGTGTGGAACATGGCGTTGCTCCATCCCGAGCGGGTACGCGCGGTGGCCGGGATGAGCGTGCCGCCGACGCCGCGCGCCCCGGCCCCGCCGCTGCCCATCCTGCGCTCACGCAACGGCGACGACTTCTACATCGTGTGGTTCCAGGAGCCGGGCGTCGCCGACCGGGCGCTGAGCCAGAACGTGCGCAGGACCCTCGTCACGAGGGAGATCTACTCGGCCAAGTGGGCCGCCAAGGCCGATGAGCAGTTGCCTCCTCCGCGATGGATGGGCGACGAGGAACTCACCTACTACGTCAAGACGTTCGAGGAGACCGGCTTCACCGGTGGCCTCAACTACTACCGCAACCTCGATCGCAACTGGGCGCTGACCGAGCACCTGGACGGCCGTCTCATCAACCAGCCGTCACTCTTCATCACCGGGTCGAAGGACCCGGTGGGGAAGTTCATGCCCGCGCACCTCGACCGGATGCTCACCGACCTCCGTGGACACGTCGTCCTGGACGGCGCCGGGCACTGGATCCAACAGGAGCGAGCGGAGGATGTGAACGCCGCGCTGCTGGAGTTCCTCTCCACCCTCGGCTGATAATATCCGCCGCTACCGGTGATGTACGTGATCGATCAAGAGTGGATGGACCCCAGTGGCTGCCCAGGCCCCGGCCGCAGACGGCGGCCAGAAACAACCGATCACGCCCCGCAGCCCGCGCGGTGTCCGGACACGTAACGCGCTGATCACCGCCGCCCGAGAGGTCTTCGAACGCGACGGATATCTGGATGCCCGGATCACGGACATCTCCAAGGCCGCGCATGTCGCCTCCGGGTCCTTCTACACGTACTTCAACAGCAAGGAAGAGATCTTCCAGGCGCTCGTCGCGCAGGTGCAGGAGGAGATGCTCCACCCGCACCTGCGCGAGCGCACCGGGATCACCGACACCCGGCAGCTCATCGACGCGTCGAACCGTGAGTACTTGCGCGCGTACAAGAAGAACGCGCGCCTGATGGCACTGTTCGAGCAAGTGGCCCAGGTCGACGAGAAGTTCATGGCGCTGCGTATCGAGCGCGGCAACGCGTTCGCGCGCCGCAACGCCAAGCTGATCCAGACACTGCAGGAGAACGGCGAAGCCGACACGAGCCTGGATCCGCTGGTCACGGCGCACGCTCTGTCCGTGATGGTGAGCCGCATGGCCTACATGGTGTTCGTGCTGGGCCAGCGCATTCCCTTCGAGCGGCTCGTCACGACACTCAACAAGATCTGGGAGAACGGCCTCCAGCTCACGGCCTCCGAGCCGGAGCGCTGACCGCTCAGGGCCGGGCCGCGAGCGCCCGGCCCGGCGGCGGCGCTTCGACGGTGACCATCAGGCCAGAAGGCGCATCGGAGCCTGGGCTGTGTCGTCGGGATCGCCCTCCGCGGCGAAGTGTCCTACCCCGGGCACGGTGACCTGGGTGGCGCCGGGAACTGCCGCGGCGAGGCGCGTGCCGGTGGCGGGATCGACCCCCTGGTCCTGGTCGCCTCAGAGCACGAGGGTCGGGGCGGTGATCTCGCCCAGGCGTTCCATCACTTCGCGGGTGTCCTCGAAGCTGACGGCCGTGACCTGGTCCATCCAGCGCTGCTGCCCATCGGGGCCGGCCCAGGGCTCGGGGTAGGCGTTCGCCGTTGAAGGGCAGCGGTCTCGGACCGCGGGGCCCAAGCGCTGACCGGGCAGGCCCTCAGTCCCGGCTAATGGTGGGTTGATCGAGGCCTGCCGGCCACACACAGGAAAAGCGGGTCAGAGGAAAGACGCGAGCCCGTCGAGGAACCTGTCCACGTCACCGGCCGAGTTGTACGGCGCCAGGCCCACTCGAAGGGCGGGGTTCTCCAGCTTCAGGGCGGTGAAGGTCTCGTAGGCGTAGAACGACCCGGCCGGGGCCAGGACGTCGCGTGCGGCGAGATGGGCCTGGGCCTCGCGGGCGTCGCGGCCTTCGATCGTCATCAGGAGGGTCGGGGTGCGGTCGGCCGCCTTCGAGTGCAGGGTGACGGCGTCGCCCAGAGCGCGTAGCCCCTCTTCGAGCCTCGTACGCAGCGTCCGCTCGTGCTCGTGCAGGGAGCCCAGCGAATGGGCGAGCCGCTCCCTGCGTGCGGCCCCTGTGCCCGGGTCGATCGCGGCGAGGAAGTCCACGGCGGCGGTGGCTCCCGCCAGGATTTCGTACGGCAGGGTGCCGAACTCGAAGCGCTCCGGCACGGTGTCGGGGGACGGCGCGAGCTTGTCGGGGTGGACGGTTTCGAGGAGTTCGGGCGCCGCCGCGAGCACGCCGCAGTGCGGTCCGAGGAATTTGTACGGGGAGCAGACGAAGAGGTCCGCGCCCAGCGCGGGCACGTCGACCAGGTGGTGGGCGGCGTAGTGCACCCCGTCCACGTACACCAGGGCGTCGACCTCGTGCGCCCGGTCGGCGATGCGGCGCAGGGGCGGCTTGGTGCCCAGCACGTTCGAGGCCGCCGTGACCGCGACCAGGCGCGTCCGGGGCGACAGCGCCCGCTCGAACGAATCGAGGTCGAGCTCCATGCTCTCGCTGTCGATTTCAATCCAGCGGACCGTCACCCCGGCACGCTCGGCCGCTTGTACCCAGGGGCGGACGTTGGAGTCGTGGTCCAGGCGGCTGAGGACGATCTCGTCGCCCGCGTTCCAGCCCTTGGCCAGGTGACGGGAGAAGTCATACGTCAGCTGGGTCGCGCTGCGCCCGTGGACGACGCCGTCGGCGGGCACATTGAGCAGGTCCGCGTAGGCGGCGCGGAAATCCGTGACGGCGCGCTCGGCGTTGAGCTCGGAGCGGCTCACAACCCCCCGGTTGGACAGAGGGCCCGTCAGCGTCGCGACCATGGCGTCGGCGACCGGGCTCGGGGTCTGCGTCCCACCCGGACCGTCGAAGAAGGCAAACCCGTGGTCCAGGGAGGGGAAGTGGGCCCGCAGAGCGTTCACGTCGATGGCCATGGCCTCAGCTTTCTGGAGAAGGGAAAGGCTCCGTGCGCCCACCGTAGGGGTCTGGGAATAGCTCGTACACAGAGCTAAACTTATTTCATGGCCACGGACGAGCTGGCAGATGCCTTCGCCGACGCGCTCGCCGCCGTGCAACGCCTGACCCGGCGCAGGCTCCGGCACGGCCTGAGTGCGCCCCCGTTTCGCGGCGCCCAGGTAGAGCTGCTGCGCCTGGTGGTCGACCGGCCGGGAATCGGTGTGTCGGCCGCCGCCCGGGAGCTGCGTCTCGCCGGGAACTCCGTTTCCACGCTCGTCAACCAGCTGGTCAAGGACGGCTTTCTGCGTCGCGAGACCGATCCCTCGGACCGCAGATCGGCGCTGCTGTACGCGACCCCGGCCGCCGCGGCCCGGTTGCGCGACTGGCAGGTCCGGCGGGGCACATTGATGCGGGAACAACTGGTGGCGCTCGACCCGGCGGACCGGGCCGCGCTCACCGCCGCGCTGCCGGCCCTGCGCAAGCTCGCCGACAACCTGCACGAGGACCGCACGCCCACCATCTGCCCGCCCACCGTCCGCGCAGAAACCGTCCGCACAGAAGGTGAAACGCCCCACGCAGTACAGGGAGTACAGGGAGAACCGGGAGGTGCACAGGCATGAGCGAGGACCCCGCGGTCTGCTGCCGCGGACTGGAGTACGCGTTCGGTGAGACCCGGGCCGTGGACGGCCTCGATCTCACGGTCGGGCCGGGCGAGGTCTTCGGACTGCTCGGACCCAACGGCGCCGGCAAGACCACCGCGATCCGCTGCATCACCACCCTTCTGCCGGTGCCGCGCGGCCGCGTATCCGTGTTCGGGCACGACGCGGCGACGGAGCGGATGGCGGTCCGCCGGCTCCTCGGGTACGTACCGCAACAGCTGTCCGCCGACTCCGGCCTGACGGGGCGGGAGAACGTGACGCTGTTCGCCCGCGTCTTCGACGTCTCCCGGCGCGAACGGGCCCGTCGGGTGGCCCAGGCACTCGCCGCGGTCGACCTCACGGACGCCGCGGACCGGCTGGCCAAGACCTACTCGGGCGGCATGGTGCGCCGGCTGGAACTCGCCCAGGCACTGGTGAGCGCCCCGCGCCTGCTGATCCTCGACGAACCCACCATCGGGCTCGACCCCATCGCCCGGACCAGCGTGTGGGACCACATCAACGCGGTCCGCGGCGCCACCGGCATGACCGTCCTGGTCACGACCCACTACATGGACGAGGCCGACCAGTACTGCGACCGGGTCGCGCTCATGCACCGCGGGCGCGTGCACGCTCTCGGTACCCCCGACGGACTCCGCCGCGACCTGCACGAGCAGCGCGGGAACGCCGGATCCCAGGAGCCCTGGCCGACCTTGGAGGACGTCTTCCGCGACGTCGCCGGCCGCGGGCTCGACAGCGACGGTGGCGAAGGTGGTGACTTCCGCGATGTCCGCAGCACCCGCCGCACCGCGTCAAGGCTCGGCTGACCCGGCCGAGTTCGACCTGCTCCTGACCCCGCCCACGGCCCGTACCGGATGGCGCGTGGCACCCGCCCGGGTGCTCGCCCTGTGCGCCGTGGAACTGCAGAAGCTCCGGCACGACCGTTCGGAGTTGTACACCCGAGCCGTCCAACCCGCCCTCTGGCTGCTGGTGTTCGGCGAGACCTTCACCCGGATCAAGGCGATCCCGACCCACGGCATCCCCTACATCGACTATCTCGCGCCCGGCATCATCGCCCAGTCCGCGATGTTCATCGCCATCTTCTACGGCATCATGATCATCTGGGAGCGGGACGCCGGCATCCTGACCAAGCTCCTGGTCACGCCCACACCGCGCGCGGCGCTCATCACGGGCAAGGCCTTCGCCGCCGGAGTCAAGGCACTGATCCAGGCCGTCGTCGTGATCGTCATCGCGGCGCTCCTCGGCGTCGCCCTGACCTGGAACCCACTGCGTCTGCTCGGCGTTGCCGTCGCGGTGGTGCTGGGATCGGCGTTCTTCTCCTGTCTGTCGATGACCATCGCCGGCATCGTCCTCACCCGGGACCGCCTGATGGGCATCGGCCAGGCCATCACCATGCCGCTCTTCTTCGCGTCCAACGCCCTCTACCCGGTCTCGCTCATGCCGGGCTGGCTTCAGGCGATCAGCCGGATCAACCCGCTCAGCTATCAAGTCGACGCGCTGCGCGGCCTGTTGCTGGGCACTCCGGCGCATCTGCCTCTGGACTACGCGGTACTCGCAGTGGCCGCCGCGCTCGGCATCGTCGCCGCGTCCTCGCTGCTGCCCCGACTGGCCAGGTAGCCCGCACGCGACGGCCCTCCAGAGAGCCCCCGCCCTGCATCCGGCGGGCGAAATCGGTGCTCCCGCCGTAACGTCGAATCATGTCCGTAAATCTCGTAGTGCTTGGCAAAGAGGGACAGACCTCGGAGCACCGAGGCGAGGTGCTGCACTTCGTCGACGGCAAGGAAGGCAAGTTCTCGTACTCGATCGACGCCGGTGCGCTGCTCGTATGGAAGGCAGACCCCCGCGCCGAGACGAGGGTCGAGGTGGCCTACGCCCCCCACGCGTGGATCAAGGCCAGCGGGGCCCGCAAGGACAGTTGACCGGCGGGCTACACCGGTCTGCCCTGCCGTAAGCCCCGACAGCACCAGGGCGGGCGCCGGCACCCGCTCCGTGTTCACTCTCTTCCACGCTCCCTCTATTCCTGATAGGAACACTTCTAACAGGCATAGTGGTGACGCGCTGAAGTGAGGGAACCCTGGCATGCTCCGACTTGGAATGATGGCTCCGTTCACCGACGGCCTGATCACCTCGGGCGGGTTCCTCCGCGACCTCGCGGGCACGCTCGAAGAGTGCGGCGTCGAGTCGCTGTGGACGGTCGAGCACGTCGCCGTCGCCGAACGGTACGAACCGCTCTATCCGTACTCCAACGACGGCCGGATACCTGGCAGTTCGGGCGCCGCGCCCATGCCCGACCCGCTGGAGACCATCGCCTTCCTCGCCGGAGCTTCGAGCGCCCTACGGTTCGGTACGGCGATGATCGTCGCCCCGCTGCACAGCCCGGTGGTCCTGGCCAAGCGTGCCGCGACGATCGACCGGCACTCCGACGGGCGGCTGATGCTGGGACTCGGCATCGGCTGGCAGAAGGAGGAGTACGCCGCCGTCGGCGTGCCCTACAAGGACCGGGGGCAGCGGCTCGAGGAGTGTGTCGGCGCCATGCGTGCGCTGTGGGGCAGCGGCCCCGCCTCGTACCTGGGGCGGCATGTCTCCTTCGACGGTCTTCACTCGCTGCCGCGCCCTGCGAGCGGTGCCGTGCCCGTGGTGCTGGGCGGGAACAGCGATCCCGCCGTCCGCCGCGCGGGGCGTATCGGCGACGGGTGGTTCCCCTACACGATCACTCCCGAGGACTTCGCCCGCCAGGCCGGTCTGCTGCGCGAGGCCGCGCACGGGGCGGGCAGGGCGGAGGACGCCGTGGAGATCACAGTGTGGCCGGGCTCCTGTGACCGTGAGCGCGCCGGGGATCCCTCATGGGTACGGGGCTTCGTCGACGCGGGCGCGACGCGCCTTGTCATCGCCCCGCACATCCGGGGGGCCGACGGCCTCTCGGGCCCACGGGGTCTCGGCGCGTTGCGTGAACAGATCGACCGGTACCGGGCCGAAGTACTGGAGAAGCTGTCGTGAGCCGGGTCCAGGTGCTCGACGTCGTCGTCCTCGCCGGCGATGCCGTCGAGGAGTGGCTGCGACGCTGGCGCGCGGAGTATCTGCCGGGTGCCGTGGGCCGGGGCATGGCCGAGGAGCGTCTCTGGCGCGCCTGGACCGGCCCGGACACCGTGATGGTCCGGATCCTGTGGTCGCTGGCGGACAGCGGCGCGTTCTTCGCCGCGCGCGCCGCGGCCGGTGCCGATCCTCGGGTCGCTGCATTCTGGGCGTACACGGACGAGATCGCGCTCGACCGCGACCGTCATGTGCTGGAACCGGTCTCACGTGTTCACGAGGAGGTGGCGACGTGACCCGCTGGGTGGCTCTGCTCCCGGACGACAACACCGAGGCGTACAGCAAGGCGGCTGTTGCGGGGCCCGGCGTCCTCGGCGGCTCCGCGGCGGCCGATCTGCCGGGCAGTTTCGGCGGCACCGGCGCCACCTGGGACGTGACGGCGGACCGGACTCCCGCCGACATCGCTGCGGAGGCCGGTCTGCCGGAGCCTCTGGACACGGTCGCTCTCGCGCAGGTACGCAGGGGGTACATGCCCCTGCGCGGCCCGCGCGTGAAACGAACACTGCTGCTCGCGGTGCGCCCCGGTACATCCGGTGCTCTCGTCGGGCAGTTGGAGGCGGATCTCATGGCGATGCCCGAGCACATCTCCACCATCCGCTCCTGGTCTCTGAGCACAGTGGACCAGACGCTCACGCCCTCCCACTGGACCCATGTCTGGGAGCAGGAGTACGCGGACGTCCAGGGCTTGACCGGCGAGTATCTGGGCCACCCCTTCCACTGGACCTGCGTGGACCGGTGGTTCGACGGCGAGATTCCGAGCGCCGGAATCGTGGAGCCGCACCTGGTCCACGTCTTCCGCTGGAGCCGTGAGCCGATCCTGGCCTCCCCCTGAGGCCGGGACCTTGGCGGTGGAGGGCTCAGTCGGCGACGTAGGCGATGAGCTTGGCCATGTTGCCGGTGTAGGCGGACGTCGTGATCCCCTCGGCACTGTCGTGCGGCTGGTACGGCGGCTCTGCGGGCGGTGTGGCCGGGTCGTACGGCGAGGTGTCGTGCAAGTCGCCCACGTGCTTGCTCATGTAGGCCATGCCCTCGTACGGCGTGGCTGGTGCCGGGCCGAGGTACGGGTTGGTGGTGGTGCCGATGGGGGTGATCCAGTGGTCCTTGGTGCCGAGGCCGTCGACGAGGGCGCTCGCCTGGTCGTCGGTCACCTCGGGCAGGGCCGGGTCGGCGCCTCGGAACAGGTCGGTGAGGTCGAGGTCGCGCACGCTGAAGTAACGCGGAAGTTCCCGCACTCCGCCAGGGGTGAGCGGTGACCGGTCGCGCAGATCGGCGACTTCGGAGCGGCTCAGCGCCATCAGCTCGTCGTACGTGGACTTGAGGCCGGGGAGGTCGACGGAGCGGCCGCCGGAGTAGTGGCTGAGTGTGTTGCGGTGGTCGTGGTCGTAGTAGTAGGAGCCGTTGCGGATGTTGGAGCCGAAGCGGTGCACGAAGCGCGGCCGGTTGGTGTCCAGCTCCACGAAGGTCGGGTGCGTGGAGTTCTTCAGGAGCGGGTTCTCCCCCTTCTGCTCGCTGGTGAGCGGGCAGGACTCCAGCCAGGCGATGGCCTCGGGCACACGGCGCAGGTAGTCGTGGTCGCCGGTGAGTCTGAAGTAGTGGAAAAGCTGCCGGATGTTGGTCTGCGTGGTGTGTGTGGTCAGGGACCGCGGCTCGTACGAGCGGGCGCTGGCCGGAGCGCCGGCGGGCCGGCCGCCCACCGTGTGTGAAAGGTGCTGAAGGCCCCATCCGGCCTGGGGTCCGGGCTGCTGCAGCCGGTGCAGGCAGGCCATGGCGCGCAGCACGGGCCGGGTCAGGTCACGCCGTCCCAGCGCCGAGATGCACATGAGCAGGAACTTGATGTTCTCGCCGAGGACGTCGTCGTTGAAGGTGACGTGGCCCGTGTAGTCGCCGTCCTGCATGCCGTGCTGGACGTCCGAGGGCAGCCAGGAGGGCCGCTCTTCGGGCCACGGCATCTCGCTCACCGCGCCGGAGAACGCGGGGAACCGCTGCGGCCAGCCGCCGTCGGCCGGGCCTCCGCTCAACTGCGCCTTGAGCATGAAGTCGATGACGCGGTTCAGGGACGTCTTGAACTTCGGGTGCCTGCGCTCCACGTAGAGGCGCAGGATCAGTTGCGCCGCCGTGGAGGTGCCGGCGTCGTCGAAGGTGGCATTGCCGTAATAGTGCTGGAACTCCTCCAGGCGCCAGCCGTTCGCGCCGATGGTCGCGTACCAGTCGCGCAGGGAACGCTCGCCCGCGAAGTCGTGGATGTAGTTCCAGCCTCCGACCGGGAGTTGGGCCTCGACGAGGGCGAGGCCCGTGCGTTCGGCGGCGCGGTAGAAGGTCTCGTCACCAGTGGCGCGGTACGCGTCGAGGAGGCTGTGGCCGACGCTGGGTGTGCCGGGCGGCTGGACCCAGCACATGGTCCGCTTCGCCTCCATCTCCCCCCAGGTGGTGGACAGGTCGGGGAGGTAGCTCCAGACGTACGCGCCGCGGTAGGACACGTGTTCGTCCATGAAGGCCGCGGCGCGGCGCATCGCCCGCTCGGCGTGAGTGCGGCCGGCGGTGCGTGACCCTGCCGGGTGCGCGGCGGACCGAGGCGCAGCCGACGCGCTGCCGGGCTGCAGCCCGACCAGCGCTCCGACGGCGGGTGCTGCGGCGAGTCGGGCGAAGGTGCGTCTGGACATGGGCGTTCTCAACGGTGTCGCCTCCAGGCATGACGGATGCGCGTCGTGGGGTGCGCGCCAGTAGGCAAGGCAGCCCCACAACTCGGGTGTCAGGGAAGGGAAAAATCGTCGGGCATAGAACTATCACCCGCCGTTCGGGAGCCTCAAGAGTTCGTACCAGTGAAAGTTGTTCACGTACTCGATCAACTGGCCCATCAAAGCGGGCAATTGACACCCTTCGCGCTCCAAAGCCCCACGTAGATTCATGTACATAAACACAAACGATCTATCGCAGGGGTCTTGCCCTCGCGCCCCAGAGCCTCCTACAGTCACGCACGCCGTCAGTCGAATCGATTCGACGATCACAGCGGACAGCGCCGCGGGAGCGGCCAGAACCAGAACGGCCAGGACGACCAGGACCGGACCGCAAAGGAGCGGGAATGGCCACGATCAAAGACGTCGCCGAACGGGCGGGCGTCGCGCCCAGCACCGTCAGCTATGTCCTCAGCGGCTCCCGCAAGATCTCCGAGGACACCCGGCGCGCGGTACAGGCCGCCATCGCCGAGCTCGGCTACCACCCCCGGGCCAGCGCCCGCACGCTGCGCAGTGCCCGTAGCGACGTTCTCGCCCTGGCCGTCCCCCGCGTGCCCGGCGCTTACCGGGCAGTGGACGGCCGGTTCGCCATCGACATCAGCGATGCCGCCCGCAGCCACGGCTACGACCTCCTGCTGATGACCGACCGGGACGGGGTCGGCGGGCTGCGCCGGGTGGCCGGCAGCGGACTGGCCGACGCGGCGGTCCTGATGGCGGTGGAGGAGCAGGACCCCCGTATCGGCGCCATGCGCGAACT
Source organism: Streptomyces sp. NBC_01445 (assembly GCF_035918235.1). Lineage (NCBI taxonomy): Bacteria > Bacillati > Actinomycetota > Actinomycetes > Kitasatosporales > Streptomycetaceae > Streptomyces > Streptomyces sp. NBC_01445. Next base: position 618,301 of record NZ_CP109485.1, read on the forward strand.
GGGCTTCCCCACCGCGCTGCTGGGCCGCGGCGACGACGACTCGGCGCTGCCCTGGGTCGACCTCGACTGGGAGGCCGCCGTCGCCCTCGCCCTGCGCGAGACCGCTGCGGCCGGCCACCGGCACATCATCTTCCTCGCCTCGGCCGACCACGAGATCGCGGCCCGCCGCGGCTACGCCGTCCATGGCCTCGACGGCGCCCGGCGTGCCGCGAAGGAGACGGGCGCGGACATCCGGGTCCACCCCTCGACCAGCGACCCCGACGTGCTGCGGCGCCGAGTGCGCGACGTGCTGGGCGCGCGGCCCGCCCCGACCGCGCTGGTCGTCCAGCACCTGCACCGCCTCCCCGATCTGCTTGCCGAAGTGGCCACGGCAGGCCTACGAGTCCCCGAGGACCTCGCCGTCGTGCCCGTCGGCACCCTCCCCGACGACCTGGGCGGACGGCTCCTGCCACGTATCGAACTGCCCGTCGCAGAGATGTCCCTGGCAGTCGTCGAACTCGCGGTCAAGGCGATTGCCGCCGCGCGCCCCGGCCGTGGGACCCAGGCCCATCCGGCCTCGGGCCTCCCCCCTCACCGCCTGATCGCGCCGCAGATGGCGCCCGGGCTCACCATCGCGCCGCCGAAAGGGCATGCCTGAGCGTCGTCCCGACGATGCGGCGGCCGCGAGCCGCGCACCACGGACAACGAACCGCTCGCTAGACGCCCCCCACCGCACTGCCGCGCACCATCCCCGAACCGCACGGCAAGACCCTCAACTCCCCGAGCCGCAGCCCCGATTGGAGAACCGCTCGTGCATTCCCGCGCAGAGCGCAGACTGCCACCCGCCACAGCCGCAGGCCTGGCCATAGCCACGGCCGCGCTGGGCCTCACCGGGTGCGCCGCCACACCGGCCGCCGACACCGTCACCGTGCTCAACTCGGCCACGGACACCGCCGAGCACACCGCCAACCAGAAGTTCTTCGATCGCTGCGCAAAGCCCATCGGGCTGAAGGTCGAGCAGATCAGCGTGCCGGCGGATCAGGTCGCCTCGAAGGCGCTCCGGATGGCCTCGTCGAAGTCGCTCACCGACATCCTGGAGCTCGACGGGTCCGAGCTGCCGCAGTTCGCCGGGACCGAGGGCCTGCGCCCGCTGAAGGATGTCGGCGTCGACACCTCCGGGTTCTCCGGCAGCGCCACCTCCCTCGGCTCGTACGACGGCACCCAGTACGGGATCGCACGCTCCGTCAACTCCCTGGCCCTGATCTACAACACGAAACTTCTCAAGGCGGCCGGCGTCACGCCGCCCACCACCTGGGCCGAGCTGAAGACCGCCGCGAAGAAGATGACTCACGGCAGCACCTATGGGATGGCCTTCAGCGCGAGCCCGAACGCCGACGGGGTGTACCAGTTCCTGCCGTTCTTCTGGTCCGGCGGCGGTGACGAGGCGAAGCTCGACAACGGCAAGGGCGAGGCCGCGCTCCAGCTGTGGAAGGACCTGGTCTCGGACGGGTCCGCCTCGAAGTCCGTCGTCAACTGGAACCAGCAGGATGTCAACGACCAGTTCGTGGCCGGCCGCGCCGCCATGATGATCAATGGGCCGTGGCAGGTGCCGGTGCTGGGCGCCCAGAAGAAGGTGGACTGGGCGGTCGCCCGTATCCCGGTTCCCGAGGCGGGACAGGACGCGATCCCACCTATCGGCGGCACCGTGATGGCGGTGCCGAAGAACGAGGACCGTTCCCGCGAGAAGAACGCGGGGAAGATCCTCAACTGCCTCAACTCCCAGAAGAATCAGCTGAAGTGGGGCGAGTCGGTCAATAACGTACCCACCCGGGCCGCCGCCGCGCGGGCCTACGCCGAACAGAACCCCAAGCTCGCCGCCTTCGCCGACCTGGTCACCACCGCCCGCTCCCGGACCGCCGAGGTCGGCACCCGCTGGCCGGTGGTCGGAGACGCGCTCGCGGGCGCCTTCCAGTCGGTGCTGACCGGCAGGACCAGTCCCGAACAGGCCCTGCACCGCGCCCAGCAACAGGCCTCCACGGGGAAGTGAGGAACCGGACATGAGCACCTTCGCCTCCACCGCCCCGGCCACCAAGACCTCCGGCTCCTCGGCCGCCCCCGCGAGAGCCGGCTCCGGCACCCGCCGCCGCGGGCTGCTCCGGTGGCTCTTCGTCGCCCCCGCGCTCGCCTACATGGCCCTCTTCTTCGGTTACCCGCTCGTCCGCAACATCGTGATGAGCTTCCAGCACTACACGCCCAAGACGTACTTCACCGGCGAGGCACCGTTCAACGGGCTCGACAACTGGCGGGCCGTCTTCAGCAACGAACTGTTCGCCGGCTCCCTGTGGCACACGGCGCTCTTCACGGCCGGCTCCCTGCTCGGCCAGTTCACCATCGGACTGGCCCTCGCCGTCTTCTTCTCCCGCCGCTTCCGGCTCTCCGGCCTCGTCCGCGCGATCCTGCTGCTGCCCTGGCTGGTGCCCATGGTCGTGTCCGCCGTCGTCTGGCGGCGCATCCTCGACCAGGACCACGGCATGCTCAACAGCGCCCTGCACGCCGTCGGCCTGACCGAGGGCGGCGTGCCATGGCTGAGCAGCCCCGGCGTGGCACTGCTGTCGGCGATCATGGTCAACATCTGGATCGGCATCCCCTTCAACATGGTGATCCTCTACGGCGGCCTCCAGGAGATCCCGCGCGAACTCTACGAGGCGTCGTCACTGGACGGGGCAAGCCCCTGGCGAACCTTCCGCAGCATCACCCTGCCGCTGCTCCGCCCGGTGGTCACCGTCGTCCTCGTTCTGGGCTTCATGTCCACGGTGAAGATCCTCGACCTGATCCTCGCGCTGACCTCGGGCGGGCCCGCGGACTCCACACAGACCCTGGGCACAGTCACGTACCAACTGTCGTTCCTTCAGCTCGACTTCGGCCAGGGCGCCGTCGTGGGCAACGTTCTCATCCTCATCAGCGCGGTCTTCGCCGTGCTGTACCTGCGGGCCAACCGCGCCGACTTCGGAAAGGGGCAGTGACCGACCGTGAACCCGAACTCGAACCGTCGCCGCCTGCGGGCCTCCTGGAACACCACCGCCGCGCTGCTGATCCTCGCCGTCCTGCTCTTCCCGGTCTACTGGATGCTCAACACCGCGCTCCAGCCCGAGTCGAGCGTCGCCGCGACCGAGTGGTTCCCGGCCTCGCCCGGCCTGGAGAACTTCGACACGGCCTTCTCCAGTCAGGGCGGCTCGCTGCTGACCAGCTTCGTCGTCGCCCTCGGCGCCGTCGCCGTATGCCTCTCGCTCGCCGCGCCCGCCGCATACGGGCTCGCCCAGTTCGGGCTGCGCGGCGGCCAGGGCATCGTGTTCACCACACTGATCACGCAGATGGTGCCGGGCATCGTCATCGCCAACGCCCTCTACAGCGCGTACGCGGAGCTGGGCCTGGTCAACTCCTACCTGGGGCTGATCCTCGCCGACGCCTCGCTCGGCCTGCCGTTCGCGATCGTGCTGCTGCGGGCCTTCATGGTGTCCATACCGAATGAGGTCGTCGAGGCGGCGATGGTCGACGGCGCCAACCGCTTCACCGCGTTCGTCCGCATCGTGCTGCCGATGAGCCGCAACGCCCTCATCACTGCCGGGCTGTTCACCTTCCTGTTCGCCTGGTCGGACTTCATGTTCGCGCTGACCCTCAACACCACCGACGACGTCAAGCCGATCACCCTGGGCATCTACCAGTTCGTCGGCGCGCATGTCAGCGACTGGGGCGCGGTCATGGCCACCGCGGTGCTGTCCGCGGTACCCGCGGCGATCCTCCTGGTCGTGGCCCAGAAGTACATCTCCGCCGGGATCACCGGCGGGTCCATCAAGTAATGGCACCACACAGCGATAAGGGCTTCAGCCGCATGAGCACCCCCGCATTCCCGGAATTCCCCGACGGCTTCTTCTTCGGCGCCGCCACGGCGAGCTACCAGATCGAGGGGGCGTACGGGGAGGGCGGCAGAGGCCCGTCCATCTGGGACACCTTCTGCCGCGAGCCCGGACGCGTGGCCGGCGGCGCCACCGGCGACATCGCCTGCGACCACTACCACCGCTACCGCGAGGACGTGGCTCTGCTGCGCGGCCTCGGCGTCGACAGCTACCGCTTCTCCGTCGCCTGGCCGCGCATCCAGCCCGACGGCACAGGACCGGCGAACGCGGCCGGACTGGACTTCTACGACCGGCTGGTCGACGAGTTGCTGACCTCCGGGATCTCCCCCGCCACCACCCTCTACCACTGGGACCTCCCCCAGGCTCTGGAAGACCGTGGCGGCTGGCGGGTACGGGATACAGCGGAGCGCTTCGCGGACTACGCCGGCCTTGTCGTGGAACGGCTCGGCGACCGGGTGGGCCGCTGGATCACCCTCAACGAGCCGTTCTGCAGCGCCTTCGTCGGCTACGCCGCGGGCGCCCATGCCCCCGGCGCACGGGAGGGCCGTGGCGCGCTGGCCGCCGCCCACCACCTCCTCGTCGGCCACGGCCTCGCCGTCCGCGCCCTGCGCGAGGCCGGCGCCCAGGAGGTCGGGATCACGCTCAACCCGGACCGGCTGCTCGCCGCCACCCCCGGTTCGCCGGCCGACCTCGCCGCCGTGCGCCGGGCCGAGACCCTGCACAACGAGGTGTGGCTGGACCCGCTGTTCGCCGGGCGCTATCCGCAGCATGAAGCCGAGACCTGGGGCGAGCCGGCCAACGGCTCGAGCCGACTCGACACTTCGTACCGTCTCGACGGCGACCTCGAACTCGTCGCCGCCCCACTCGACTTCGTCGGCATCAACTACTACCGGCCGATCACCGTCGCCGACGCCCCGCACCGCGACCCGGACCCGGCGACCCGTACGGCCGTCGACATCCGGGTCACCGAGACCTGGCGCGACGACGTACGGCACACCACCATGGGCTGGCCGGTCGTCCCGCACACCTTCACGGACCTCCTGGTCGACCTGACCAAGCGCTACCCCGAGCTGCCCCCGCTGGTCATCACCGAGAACGGCTCGGCCGAGGCCGACACGGTCACGGACGACCGCCGGGTCCACGACACCGACCGGATCGAGTACCTCCGTAGTCACCTGGAAGCCCTCTCCGCCGCCATTCGCGCCGGCGTCGACGTGCGCGGCTACTACGTGTGGTCACTGCTCGACAACTTCGAGTGGGCCCGCGGCTACGGCCAGCGGTTCGGCATCGTCCGGGTCGACTACGACACCCAGGAGCGCATCCCCAAGGACAGCTACCGCTGGTTCCGGGACCTGATCGCCACCCACCGCGCGCGAACCACCACCGCTGACAAGGACCACCGATGAAGTTCACCGACGGCTACTGGCTGATGCGCGAGGGCGTCCGGGCGTCGTACGCCACCGAGATCGCCGAGGCGCGCGTCGACGACGGCCGGCTCACCCTGTACGCCCCGGTGCGGCGGGTGGAGAAGCGGGGCCACACCCTCAACAGCCCGCTCCTGACCGTCGAATGCTGGTCACCCGCCGAGGGCGTGATCGGCGCCCGCTCCACCCACCACGCGGGCGCCGCCGCACACGGCCCCGACTTCGCCCTGCGCACCGACCCCGACCACACCGCGAAGATCACCCGGGACGGGTCCCTGCTGGAGCTGACCAGCGGGGAGCTGTCCCTGCGGGTGGACACCGCCGCACCCTGGCGCCTGGAGTTCACCGCCGAGGGCCGCGTCCTCACCTCCGCCGGGTCCCGCGGCACCGGCTTCGCCCTCACCGGCGACAGCCGCCACCACTCGCTGGCACAACTGTCCTTGGGTGTCGGCGAATTGGTCTACGGGCTCGGCGAGCGCTTCACCCCGTTCACCAGGAACGGCCAGAGTGTGGACATCTGGCAGGCCGACGGCGGTACCGCCAGCGAGCAGGCGTACAAGAACATCCCCTTTCATCTCACCAACCGGGGCTACGGCGTCTTCGTCAACCACCCCGGCCACGTCTCGTACGAGATCGGGTCCGAGGCAGTGGGGCAGGTGCAGTTCAGCGTCGAGGACCAGTCGCTGGAGTACTACGTCATCCACGGCCCGACGCCCAAGGACATCCTGGACCGCTACACCGCCCTCACCGGCCGCCCGGCGCTGCCGCCCGCCTGGTCGTTCGGGCTGTGGCTGTCCACCTCTTTCACCACCTCCTACGACGAGGAGACGGTCAACCGGTTCGTCCGCGGCATGTCGGAGCGCGGCATCCCGCTCGGCGTCTTCCACTTCGACTGCTTCTGGATGCGCGAGTACCAGTGGTGCGACTTCACGTGGGACCCCGACGTCTTCCCGGACCCGGAGGGCATGCTGCGCCGCCTCAAGGACGAGCAGGGGCTGCGCGTCTCGGTGTGGATCAACCCGTACATCGGCCAGAAGTCCCCGCTCTTCACCGAAGCCATGCGCCATGGCTACCTGGTGCGCAGGGCCAACGGTGATGTGTGGCAGTGGGACCTGTGGCAGGCGGGCATGGCGCTGGTCGACTTCACCAACCCTCAGGCGCGGGAGTGGTACGCGGGCAAGTTGCGCGGTCTTGTCGCACAGGGCGTGGACTGCTTCAAGACCGACTTCGGCGAGCGCATTCCGACGGACGTGGTGTGGCACGACGGTTCCGACCCGGAGCGCATGCACAACTACTACACGCAGCTCTACAACGAAACCGTCTTCGAAGTGCTGAGCGAGGAGCGGGGCACCGACGAGGCTGTGCTCTTCGCTCGGTCGGCGACCGCGGGCGGGCAGCAGTTCCCGGTCCACTGGGGCGGCGACTGCGAGTCCCACTTCGGGGCGATGGCCGAGTCGCTGCGCGGCGGCCTTTCCCTCGGCCTGTCCGGCTTCGGCTTCTGGAGCCACGACATCGGCGGCTTCGAGGGCACGCCGACGCCCGAAGTCTTCAAGCGGTGGGTGCAGTTCGGCCTGCTGTCCTCGCACAGCAGGCTGCACGGCAGCAGGTCGTACCGCGTGCCGTGGGACTTCGACGAGGAGGCCGTGACGGTCACCCGCGACTTCACGCGCCTCAAGCACCGCCTCATGCCGTATCTTTTCCGCGCGGCCCAGCAGGCGCGGGAGCGGGGCACACCGGTGATGCGCGCCATGCTGCTCGAGTTCCCCGAGGACCCGGCGTGCCACGCCCTCGACCGGCAGTACATGCTCGGCGAGGACCTGCTCGTCGCCCCGGTGTTCTCGGCGGAGGGGACTGTCGAGTACTACGTGCCTGACGGGACGTGGACTCATCTGCTGTCGGGCGAGCGGGTCCGGGGGCCGGGCTGGCGACGCGAGCGGTACGGGTTCGACAGCCTGCCGTTGCTGGCTCGCCCCGGCTCGGTGATCCCGTTCGGGGAGAGCGATGACAGCGCAGTGTACGACTGGGCCCACGGGGTGACACTGCGCGTCCATGCTCCGGCGGACGGCACGATGACGGTCACTCGGATCCCTGCCGCGGATGGCTCCACGGCAGCCACCTTCCGAACGCGGCGGGAGGGCGACGTCATCACGGTCGAGACCGAGGGCGAGGGCGCCCAAGTGCCGTGGCGGGTCCTGCTCGTCGGCATCGAAGCCGCCGGCGAGCGCTCCGAGCAGACCACCCTCGGCACACTGCTCACGGCCGCGCCCGGCGTCACGACGGTCTCGGCGCTTCTCTTGGAGACGGACTCGGCGTAGCGACCTGCAGGGGAGCGGCTGGAGGGGCGGTCACTCCCCCTCTGGCCGCCAGTCGAGGAGTTTGACCTTGCCGACGCTGTCGACGTGGGTGTGCATGGCCCGGGCCGCGTCTTCGGGTGAGCCGGCGCGCACGGCGTCAGCGACGAGTTGATGCTGTTCGAGTGACTGGGCAGGGCGGCCGGGCTGGCGCAGTGACTCGTTGCGGCTCTCCGCGATCGGCTGGGCTATCTCCGCCATGAACTCGGCGAGAAGCGGGCTGTGCGCCGCCGCGGTGACGGCGGCGTGGAAGCGCTGGTCCTCGGCGACGCACAGCTCCCCGCGCCGGACGGCGCCGGCCATGGCCTCGAGTGCGGCGTCGATCTCCTTCAGGTCCTCGTCCGTGCGGCGTTCGGCTGCGAGGGCTGCGATTTTGGTCTCCAGCGCGTCCCGGGCGTCCAGGACATCGGGGAGCCGACGGCGCCGTTCCACCATGGCTTGAAGTGGTTCGGCGTCAAGGCGGTCGCGGAGCAGGAAGGTGCCGCCACCGTGGCGCACTTCGACGAGGCCCTGCACTTCCAGGGCCACGATGGCCTGCCGCACCGAGGTCCGGCTCACCGCGAGGCGTGCGGCCAGGTCGCGTTCAGGGGGCAGCCGGTCGCCCGCCTGGAGACCTTCCAGGTGTACGTATTCGCGGAGCCGCTCGACGACTTGCTCGTACAGACGAGGCCGGGGAACCGGACGCAGTGACTCGGACAACGGACTACCCGTCCCTTCCCCCAACACTCTTGGTGCCGCTCACCCTTGACAGCACATCAGACCCTGTCGACACTCTAGCGCAGGCCTAGAGGCCCAGTGGTCCATCCAATTTGACTTCCGAGAGGCACGCCGACGCCTGGCCTCGAGCAATTCCCCACTCCGCTCTGTCGGCATCCCCCCATGTCGTCACCTCCTGAGCCGAATCGAGGTACCCGTGACGATCAATGAGCAGTCCACCGCAAGCACCGGCACCCCCACCCCCACACGGCTGACCGGTCCCCAACGGCACGCGTTCTGGGGCTCGTTCGGCGGTTGGGCCATGGACGGCTTCAGCTGGACCATCCCCGGCCTCGTGCTGGCCCCGGCCCTGACCGCACTGCTCCCCGCCAGCGGCATCCCCGTCACACCCGACAACATCGGCTGGCACGGACAGGTCAGCGCCGCCGTGTTCCTGCTCGGCTGGGGATGCGCCTTCATCTGGGGGCCCATCGCCGACCGCTTCGGCCGCAAGCCCGCCATGATGGCCTCCATCCTCATGTACGGGGTCTTCACCGCCCTGGCCGGCACCGCCACCCACCTGTGGGAATGGAATACGTATCGCTTTCTGGCAGCCGTCGGTGTCGGCGGCGAATGGGCCATGGCCGGCACGCTGCTCTCCGAAGTGATCCCCGAGCGGGTGCGCGCGCGATTCGGCGGTCTGATGCACTCCGCCGCCTACTTCGGCGTCCTCGCCATCTCCGTCATCTATCTGCTCGCCGGACCTGAACTCGGCTGGCGGGGAATGTTCTTCGTGGGCGGCCTCCCCGCCCTGGCCGTCTTCCTCATACGGCGCACCACTCCCGAGCCGGAGCGCTGGCAGGAGGACACGTCCAGCCAGCAGGCGCGGTCCTTCTGGCAGCCCGTCGTCGAGGTTCTCTCCCGGCCCTACCGTGCCCGTACCGTGGGCAACCTGCTGCTCCTTGTGGTGTGTGTCATCGGGCTGTGGGCGGGCTCGACCTACGTACCCACAGCCATGACCGGTCTGTCGGAGGAGGCCGGTTACAGCCATGCGGCCACCGTGCGCCTGGCCAGCCTCTCGTCCATGACGGTGGCCGCCTTCACGATCCTGGGCTGCTTTGCAGTGCCGCGCATCGCGGCGCGCATGGGGCGGCGCGGCGCACTCGCCTCACTCTTCGCGCTGGTGATCGTCGGAATCGTGGGCGCCTACGGTTGGGCCTATCCCCACCACTCGATCGCCCTGCTCTTCGCCTTCCTGCCGGTACTCGGCCTGGGCGGCGCCAGCTTCGCGGTCTTCACCATCTGGCTGCCGGAGCAGTACCCGACGCGGATGAGGGCGACCGCTTTCGCCTTCACGACCACCTTCTCCCGATGGGTCGCCGCGGGCGGCACCTTCCTCATCGGCTACGGCATCCACGCCACCGGCTCGCTCACCCTCCCCCTCACCCTGACCGCGGCCGTCTTCGTCATCGGCATGCTCCTGGTACGCCTCGCCCCGGAGACCCGCAGCACGGCGCTTCCCTCCTGACCGCCGACACCCTTCCCGTGCCGGTCAGTTCGTGGGCCCGGGATCCTTCTCGTGGTCGTCGACATCCGGCGGAGCACCCTGCTGCCCGCCCTCGCCGACGGACTCGGCGTCGAGCGGTACGCCGTTCGTCCGCAGCATGTGTCTCACGTCCAGGATCAGTGGGAACACTTCATGGTTCTGGTCCTCGCCCTGTTCGTCCCAGGCTCGCTGCTCGGCCTCGACCGCCATCCGGTCCTGGGCGAACACCCGTTCAGTGAAGCGGCGGATCAGCGGCCATGCCAGACGGAGCACCCCGGGGACCGGCGGCTTCGCGATCATCAGCAGGCCGTAGGCGTGGTTGATGCGCTGTTCGGCGTCCTCCGGCACGTAGGCCGCCCAGAGGGAGAACGACGGGAGTTCGGCGCCGTCGGGGACGGCTTGCAGGGTTTGGTACGGGTACTGGGTGCGGATGGTGATCTCGTCGGGTGTCTGCTGTCCACCGAGCCCCTCGGCGGACAGCAGTCCGGCGCCGCGGTCCTTCTTGCCCCCGGCGGGGACGAAGAGGTAGCGGGCCTCGACGAACTGCGGGCCGGTCTCGTACCCCTGCAGCTCGGGCTGAATTCTGCCCAGCACGCTGCGGTGCAGGAACTGGTGGTTCATGTCGAGCAAGTTCTCGTGCATGAACGAGTAGTGGCAGCGCACGGTGCGCGAGAAGGTCATGGTCCGGTGCGTGGCCGCGCCGAACTCCGGCAGCACCGGGAACGGCGCCGCCTCGGCCTTCTCGGGGTCGCCGGGGAAGACGAACACCAGGCCGAACGCCTCGCGGACCGGATACGACCGCACTCCGCGCGGCGGCCGCTCGCACCCCTTGGGCAGGTACGGGATCTGCGAGATGCGGCCGTTTCCGCGGTAGGACCAGGCGTGGTAGCAGCAGCGCAGGGCGTCCCCCTCGACGACTCCGAGGCTCAGTGGCACCTGGCGGTGCGCGCACCGGTCCTCCAAGGCGTAGACGCTTCCGCTCCGGCCGCGGTAGAGCGCGATCCGTTGTCCGGCGAAGACGGCGGCGAAGGTGCGCTCCCTGCGCACAGCCCGCGACCGGGCCACGGGATACCAGTAATCCGGGTCGATCCCGATGCGCCGCAGGTCGGCGACGGCCTCTCCGCGTTCGGCCACCGGACGTCGGGGGAAGCCCGCCGGTCCGTCGGCGCTGTACCCGTCCGTTCGGGGAAGGGCCTCGGTCATGTACTGCTCCCTTGCGCTGGAGCCGGCAGGACAGGGAAGCACCGGGCTCCCGGAGGTGTACGCGCGTCGCGCGGCCGGTCTGTCCCAGGCCGAGCCTTAGGGGTCCGGTGGCTGCCGATCAGCGAGCGTGCCGGCGGCGGCATCGGTTCGGTCCGACCCACCGGAGGCCGAGGGCGCTCCGCCTGCCGCAGCAGGACTCCATTTCTCCACGGTGGTAGCAGGCGGCCCGAACGGCAACTGCGACAGCGTGCATCGCCGGGCCGTCACGGCACGGCCGGCCCGAACACGACAAGGCGCGTCCACTACTGGACCGGACGCCCCCGCAGGCCGGGAGACGGCCCCCTGTTGCTCCATTTGCCTGTTCGGCTCCCCTGAGCGCGGTACTGAGCTTCGCCGTTCCCCGTCGACGCGTTGACGCCGTGCGATCGTGCAGCGTCAGAGCGATGCGACCAAAGGAACGTATGAACGAGACCGTTTCAATTCCTCCCAGAACGGTCGAGGCCGGGGATGATCACGTCTTCCCTCCGGCGACCACGACGGTGCAAGCCCGGGCAGAGCTGGACTTGCTCCTGCGATCAGCTCTCGCCCTCGAACACGCCACCATTCCCCCGTATCTCTGCGCGATGTTCTCCCTCAAGGACGGAAAGAACCGAGAGGTCGAACGCATCATCCGCAGCGTCGTCATGCAAGAGATGCTGCACCTGGCACTGATCGGAAACATCATGAACTCGATCGGTACCACCCCCAGGTTCGACGACCCGGGCCTGGTTCCCGTCTACCCGGGGCGGCTGCCCGGCGGGGTGATGCCCGACCTGGAGGTTTCGCTCGGCGCCTGCTCGATCGAACGGGTACGCCAGGTCTTCATGGGCATCGAGCTGCCCGAGGAGCCGCTCGCCCCGGCCGGCCAAAGAGAGCTCACGGCCATCTCTGGGTACAACCCTCAGCTGGACGAGTTCGGGAACATCCAGAACCTCACCGAAGAGGCCCTCGACGCCCCTCGAAAGTTCTTCGCCCTGGCCGACTACGACGCCACCACCGTCGGCGGGTTCTACCAGCACATCGCACAGGCACTGACCGATCTCGACGAGAGTGACGAGAATCTGTTCAGCGGCGATCCACGCAGACAGGTCAGCTGGCCGCACGCCCCCGGACGGCTGTACCGGGTGACCAATCTGCAGACAGCGCTCTGGGCCATCCTCGAGATCATCGACCAGGGCGAGGGCCATGCCCAGGACCCGACCGTGGGCCCGCTACCGGGAAGGGCGTCATGACCAGCACCGATCAGGACGGGGCCGTCGGCGGGCACGACCGACGTACCGCTCTGCAACTGGCGGCCACTGCCGCTGTGTCGGGGGTACTCGCCACCGGCACAGGGGCGCCGGCCTCGGCGTCGGCCGCCACCGAACCGCCGGCCGTCACCGAACCATCGGCGGCCGACGGACCACTACCGGCCGAGCCAGTCGCGGATGAGCTGGCGCACTACTACCGGTTCTGGGAGATCGTGCAAGGGCGCCGGCTGGTCAAGACGCACGGTTACTGGGCGTTCGACGGGCCGCCGATCCCGTTCGATCCGAGCGGTGTGCATCGCCTGGTCGAGAATCCCGACACCCAGCGGCTGGAGGAGGGCTCGGCAGCGCGCAGAGCGTCCGAACGGTGCGACCGCGCCTACACCGAGATGCTCAGGACGCTCAACCGCGTGTTCGACGGCCACCCCGAAGAGCTCCGCCGGGCCCAGAAGCAGATGGAAGCCCTCGGTAAGCAGGCCCGTGCGCTGATGCGGATGCCGAGCGCCCCCGGCGCGAAGACCTTCCTGGCCCCCGCCTTCCAACTGGCCGAGGACCGCTGACGAGGATGTGCCCGCGGTTCTGACCGTGGATGCGTCCACGGACGCATCCACGCATCCCACAGCCGATGCGCTCGCGGTGCCTGGTCCGGTCACCAGCCCTACGTTGGTGACATGGCAGTGATGACCGCTAAACGTCCGGGAGCTCAGGCTCGGGTTCGCGTCAAGGACGTCTTGTTGGCGGCCGTGGTCTTTCTGCTGTCGATGGTGGCGGTCTCGATCATTCATGAGCAGCACCGGATCTCCATCCGGTGGCAGGCCGTGGTGCTCGTCGGGACCAGCTCCTTCGCGCTGGTGTGGCGGCGCCGCCACCCCTTCGGCGTACTCGTCGTGGCCGTCGCCTGCGCAGTGGTGCTTCAGTCGCTCGGGTTCCGGGAGGGTCCGCTGGGGACGAGTTCGGTCATCCTGTCCGTGTACACGGTCGCCGCGTGCACCGACCGGCGCACCACCTGGACCACAGCGTGCGCGTCGGCGTCAGTGCTGGTGGGGGCGGCCCTTGTGACCGACCCACGGGCGTGGCTCTCCCCGGACAACGCGGCGATGCTGGCATGGACGGCTCTGCCGGCGGCGGTCGGGGACGGAGTGCGATCGCGCAGGGCCTATGTGGCAGCCGTGGAAGAACGGGCGGAGCACGCGGAACGCACCCGCGAGCAGGAGGCCCGTCAGCGGGTGGCGGCCGAACGTATGCGGATCGCACGTGAGTTGCACGACGTCGTGGCCCACCACATCGCCCTGATCAACGCCCAGGCGGGCGTCGCCGTCCACCTTGTGGAGCAGCGGCCCGAACACGTACTCACGGCCCTGGAGGGGATCCGCGACGTGAGTCAGTCCGCGCTCGACGAACTGCGGGTGACCGTGAGCCTGCTGCGGCAGCCGGACGAGACAGCCGCGCCCCGTGATCCGACGCCGGGCATGGGTCACGTACCCGACCTTCTGGCGTCCTTCGAACGCGCTGGGCTTGCTGTCAAACAGACGGTGAGCGGCGACCCCCAACCCCTGCCACCGGCGGCCGACCTGGCGGCTTACCGCATCATTCAGGAGGCCCTGACCAACGTGCGCAAGCACTCGGGTGTGGACCAGGCCCGACTGGACTTGTCCTACCTCCCGAACCTGCTGACGATCACTGTGCAGGACGACGGACCGTCGCAGCCCACCCGTTCCGACCCGGGAAAGGGCCACGGGCTGATCGGGATGCGCGAGCGGGCCGGCACAGTCGGAGGCAGGGTGCAAGCCGGACCGCGCGCCGAAGGCGGTTTCACCGTGATTGCCGAGCTGCCGCTGCTGTCCGGCACGGCCGAGGGCGAACCGGCGTCGGCGGGTACCGACGAGACGGGTTCGAGGGGCACCGCCGAGGAGGGACGAGCGTGACGATCCGAGTGCTTCTCGCCGATGACCAGGCTCTGCTGCGGGGCACCTTCAAGATGCTGTTCGATTCCGCGGACGACATGGAGACCGTGGGGGAAGCCGCGAACGGCAGGGAGGCCGTGGACCTCTGCGAAGAGCTCCGTCCGGACGTGGTCCTGATGGACATCCGCATGCCCGAGATGGACGGCCTCGACGCCACGCGCCTGATCAGTGAGTCCGAGGACCTCGCCGGGGTGAAAGTCCTGATCCTCACCACCTTCGAGGACGACGAGCACGTCGCCGAGGCGCTGCGCGCGGGGGCGAGCGGCTTTCTCGGCAAGGGGGTGCGGCCGGACGTCCTGCTCGAAGCCGTCCGCACGGTGGCCGCCGGTGAGGCGCTGCTCTCCCCCGTGGCGACCCGCGCGCTGATTTCCCGTTTTCTGGCGCAGCCCGAGCTGTACCCGGCCGTCGTCCAGGAACGCCTGCAGTACCTGACGCCGCGGGAGCGCGATGTGATGTGCCTGGTGGCGCTGGGCCTATCGAACGAAGATATTGCCGAACGTTTGTTCGTAAGCCCGCTGACCGCGAAGACACACGTCAACCGCGCCATGACCAAGCTGGCGGCGCGTGACCGGGCCCAGCTCGTGGTCATGGCCTACCAGTGCGGCCTGGTCAGCCCAGCGGTGGAACCGACCGGCCCACAGGCCTGAGGGCCGCCCGGAGCAGGCGGGACGGCGTCGGCCGTACGCCCGGCCATCGGGTACCACGGATGCAGTAGACGCGATTCGCTTCAGGGGGACGACGCGTGATCGCCCCGCGTCGGCCACATTGAACGTATGAACGGAAGCAGGTCCTCGAGCCCCAGTGCCCCGCGGCACGACCGGCCCTCAGTGCCTGCCCGCCTCATGTGCCGCAGCTGCGCGATTCCGCGCTTGTGCGGTGGCCAGGAGAGGACTCGACATGTTCAGTAACTCCCAGGAATGCCAGACCACGCGTGACCGGCTGGCCGGCTACACGCTCGACGCACTCGCCGAGGAAGAGGCCCGCGCCGTCACCGCCCACTTGGCGACCTGTTCCGCGTGCCGGGACGAGCACTACTGCCTGGCGGCGGTGGCTGCTCACCTGATTCCTCTCCGGGAGGCACTGGCCGACGAGTCGCGCCGCAGCATGCCCCGTCGGCGCCGCCCGGAGCGGACCGCGTCGCTGACTCTCGCGCACTGGGCGAACTGCAAGGTGCTGGCAGCGACCGGCTGAAACGCGGTGTACGGGGGGAGGGTGTCACCCGTCCCCCGGCAGACGCCCTCCCCCGTACCGCTCCGCATCCAGAAGTCGTGATGATGCCAACAGGTCGTCCGCGCAAGGGCGTTGGGTACCTGTCGGCAGGCCCGAGGATCCGGATCCGACTTCTCTTGCGGAGAGGCACAACCATCCTGATGTGTCGCGAGTCACATGATGTAAGAGCAACAAACTCGCAAAGATCACAAGGGGGAAATATGCGATTCAGCCGACCTGTCCTGACTGGTGCCGCTCTGGCAGCCCTGGCGATCGGGGGCACGACCGCGCTGGCGGGACCCGCCTCCGCCGCGCCCAACACCACACCGCAGAAGGTCTGTGGAAGCAGCTACAAGACCGTCAACTCGGCGCCGGTCGGCTCACTGGGCACGGTCTACCTCACGTACAACTCGTCGAACGGCAAGAACTGCGTCGCGACCATCCGCAACAACCCCGGCACCCGGCTGGACATGTCCGCGTGGATCTACGTCTCCGACACCGACCAGGGTGACCAGGACTACGGGCAGTACACCTCGTACGCGGGACCGACCTACGTCTACGGCAAGGCCCACTGCGTCGACTGGGGCGGCAACATCAACAACGTGTACGTCCAGGTGACCGGGTCCAACTGTGCCGCGCTCAGGGAGCACCGGGTCACCACGACCCGCTGATCGCTCGCCGCGCGACGGCGCACAGCTGACCAACGCACCACCGACCGGCCAACGGGAGCACATCACACACCGTTGGCCGGTCTCCGCGCGAAATGCCGACAGACTCGGGCCTGTTACAGCCGACCTCACGGCGCCTACGTCGCGCGGAACCGTCCCTGCTCCACCTCGGCGACCAGTCCTCCGGCCCTCAGCACGTCCAGGTGCTGCACCGCCGTCCTCCGCTCGACCGGCCTCACATGCGGCCCTTCGACGTGGGGCCGGTAGACGAGCCTGTGCTCGACGATCTCCTCGACGGTCCGCGGCTCTCCGAGGAACGTGAGCAGCGCCGCCTCGCGCTTCGCCACCACGCCGGCGAAGGCGTCGAGCCGGCGCCGGAATTCCTCGGCGCCCTCGATCACGCCCTTCTGGTGGGACGTGCCGTACCAGCGGGCGTCGATCTCCCGGCACCGGCGCATCGACGCCTCGAAGTCCACGAGACTGCTGCCGAGGTCCCCGTAGTAGGGACCGAACGACGTCAGGTCGATGTCCCCGACGAACAGGAAGCCGTCCGGCTCGATCAGGAAGCCGCTGTGGCCCGTGGTGTGCCCGGGCAGATGCACGACGGTCACGGTGCGGCCGCCGAGGTCGAACACGGTCCCGTCCTCGAACCCCTTGGCGTCCGGTCGCCCCTGCACATGGAACTCGTCCCGCATCATCTTGTCGACGGCGTCGACCTCTTCGGGTGGCAGGCCGATCCCGGCGACCAGAGCTTCGCGGGATCGCAGCGCGTCGAGGTCACCTTCGTGGGTGTGGACCGGCACCTCGTAACTGCCGAGACCGGCGATGTGGTCCTCGTGCGCATGGCTCACGAGGACCAGGTCCGCGGGTGGCGCGCCTTCGACGAGCGACAACGACGGGTCGACGACCAGCGATTCGGCCGTGCCACGCACCAACAGCGTGTTGCCGTACGGGTAGGCACCTTGCTGGGCGCCTACGAGCACGCTGACGTCGCCGTATTCTGCCGCTGTGTATCCCGTGGTACGCATTTTCAAGACCCTCTCACTTTCCGGTCCGATCTCCGGTCGAACGCCCACATCGCGTGCGGCACCGGAGCGTTGAAGACGAGCTCGGGAGCGAACCGGGGCCCGGGCTCGCCATACGGTGTCGGGCTCGGCGGCGGGCGGCGTGACGGGCTGCGGGCCGGCGTAGGGCATGCGGATGCTCCGCAGGTGTGCGGGAGGGAAGAGTGTGGGAGAGGCCCTGCACGGCAGGGGTACCACCTGGTGTTCAGCGGGACTGGAAGTCGGCCAGCGCGTGGACGACGTGGGACGACGCCGGGTAGAGCTCGCGGTACAGCGCGTACAGCTCGTCGTAGCGGGACGTCATCTCCGGGCGGGGGGTGACGACTTCCTGGACCGGGTTCCATGCGTCGATGCGGGCGTCGGTCACGAGTCGGGCGGCGAGGAGCGCCCCTCCGTAGGAGGCGCCGATCGAGGTCGTACGCACCTCTTGGGCCCTGCCGGTGACGTCGGAGACGATCTGGGTCCACAGGCGTCCCTGGGTGCCGCCGCCGACAGCGACGACGCGGCGGATGTCACCCCCGGCCGCATCGATGGCCTCGATGTTGTGCCGCACTCCGTACGCCGTGCCTTCCAGGGCTGCCCGGTACAGGTCTCCGCGGGTGTGGGACAGCGTGAGGCCCGCGATGACGCCGCGCGCCCGTGGGTCGGTGATCGGGGTGCGCTCCCCGGCGAAGTACGGAAGCATCAGCAGGCCGCCCGCACCTGGGCCCGACTCCTCGGCCAGGCACAGCAGTTGTCGGTAGTCGTCGCTGCCGAACAGATCGCGCAGCCAGCTCGTGACGGCGCCGGACGTTGCCATTCCGCCGGCGAGGTTGCGGGTGTCGGGGAGGGCGCCGACGGTGCTCCACAGCGAGGGGTCGCGCAGCAGCCCCGGCACGGTGTGGACGAGGAACATCGTCGTGCCGTACATGAGCATGAGGTCGCCGATCCCGTGTGCGCCGACGCTCAGCGCCTCGGCCCAGGCGTCGATGGTTCCGGTGGTGACCGGGATACCGGTTGGCAGGCCGGTGAGGCGCGCGGCCTCGGCTGTCACCGTGCCAGCCGCCTCGCCGGACCAGCGCAGTTCGGGAAGTTCGATGCCGGGGGCGATCAGGTCGCACCACGGGGTGTACCAGTCGCGGGTCAGGGTGTCGTAGAGCGGGGTGCTCTGGCTGGCCGAGTGGTGGTCGAGGACGTAGGCGCCGGTGAGTTTGCGTACGAGCCAGGAGCTGGGCATGAAGAGCCTGCGGGCGCGGGCGTAGAGCTCCGGTTCCTGTTCGGCGATCCACGCCACCTTGGCCCCCGCCGCCTGGGTCGTGAGCCGCGAGCCACAGCGGTGGGCGATCTCTTCGGCGCCCAGCTCGCTTTCGAGCCGCTCGATCTGGGGGACGGAGCGGGTGTCCACACCGTAGAGGATCGCGGGGCGCACAGGTGTGTCGTTCTCGTCGGCGAGCAGCACGCAGGGGCCCATGCCGCTGGCCCCGACCGCGATGACCTCCGCGTCGTGGACGGTGGTCAACTCGCGGGTCAGGGAGACGAATTCGCCCCACCAGATGTCCGCGTCCATCTCGACGTGTCCGGGGGCCGGGCGGTCGACGGCGTGTTCACGGACGGCCGTGTGCAGCACGGTGCCGTCGAGACCGACGAGGACGCCCTTGCTGCTGGACGTTCCGATGTCCACACCGATGACTGCTGACTGAGGCATACGAGCACCGTATTTCTCGGTTCGTTCCGGAGCGTTGCGCTGGGGTCATTTCAGGCCGGAAGTCTTGAAGGACTCGACCATCTGGCGCTGGAAGACGAGGAAGAGGGCGAGCATGGATATCACGGCGGCCACGGCGGCGGCCAGGACGTGGTTCCAGTTCGCGCCGTACCGGGTGCTGACTGGAAGGACTGCTGCGGAGGAGACTGAACGACCCGATACCCACCTGAATGACCGTCAAATCGGACGAGCGTCTCGCCGGGTACCGCGCGGTCCTGCAGGGCCATCTGCGGGAGACGGGGCAGGCCGAGTCGCCCGCCGAGTACGCCTGCCACGGAGACTTCCGCGTCGAGGGCGGACGGGCCGCGATGGAGCGGCTCCTCGCCCTGCCGGAACCCCCGGACGCCGTGTTCGTGGCGAACAACCTCATGACGGTGGGCGCCCTGGCCGCCTTGCGCGACGCAGGCCCCCCGCAGACGGGCCTGCTCTCCTTCGGCGACGCTCCGTGGCCCGAACTGGTAACCCCGTCACCGACCTCGGTCCAACTCCCGTCGTGCGAGCTGGGGTTCGCCGCGGCGGGACTCGTTCAGGAGCGCAACGCGGGCACGGACAAACCACTGCAGACGGTGGTCCTGCGTACGTCCCTCCAGGCCAGGACTCGACGAACGGACCGGCGCGGGGGTGCCGACAGCGACGTTGCCCGGGACGCCTGAGGCGTTGCGGGCAACGTCGCCGAGCGGCACGTCAGGCTTCGGGTGCCGGTGAGAGGTGCTCGTGGACGGCGAGCCAGTGGCCGGAGTCCTGGCGGGCGAACACGATCGTCTCGCGTTCGTGGAGCGTCTCCTCGCCGGCCGTCGTGGCCACCGTGGTCTCGACCCGGTGGCTGAACACGGCAGTGTCGCCGAAGGCCTGCACCAGCTGATCGGCCGATGTACAGCGCACGACCCGGAATCCGTCCTCGGCGACCCAGCGGTTCCACAGGGCGCGGTAGTCGGCGGTGGACGCGACGCGTTCGGCGGTGGTGTGGAAGACGAACGTCGCGTCCGGCGTGAACGCGCCGAAGTAGTCGTCGAGGCGGCCTTCGCCGAACGCGGACACCAGGGCGTCGGCGGCCTTCAAGACGTCGTCGGTCATCGGTCGTGCTCCTTCTGGCAGCAGTGCGGGGCGGTTCAGCCGATGCGGGCGACGGCGCGTACGGGTGCGCCGTCGGCGGCGGGCAGTTTCAGCGGCAACAGCGAGACCTCGATGGGCTCGCCCGCCGCCTGCGCGTCGACCAGGGGGCCGAGTCCGGTCAGGTTCTCGGCGATCACGGCGTGCGCCCCGCACAGGATCTGGTGGGCGGGGAACTCGTCGGCGGGGGTGGGATCCACGCTCAGCGCGTCGATGCCGACCGTACGCACGCCCGCGGCGACCAGGAGTTCGGCCGCCTCCCTGGTCAGGTAGGGATGGGTGAGGTAGTCGTCGGTGCCCCAGTGCGCCGACCAGCCGGTGGCGACGAGAACGATCGCCCCGGCCCGGATCCGGCCCTCGAAGAGGTCCGGCCCGAGCGGCGAACGCGGCTGCGCACCGCGGGCGTCGACGACGACGGCCTCTCCCACGAAGCGGTCCAGTGGGAGCTGGTCGAGGGTGGGCAGCGAATCGTCGATGTGGAACGGCGCGTCGACATGCGTACCGGACTGGGACCCCATGTCCAGGTGCAGGACGTTCACGCCGTCCGCCGCGACGCTCAGGGCCGGGGTGATCGTCACGCGCGGGTCGCCGGGGTAGACCGGGATGCCGGTCGCGAGCTCGACGGACAGGTCTACGAGGCGCATGGCCGTCACGCCCTTTCCGCGGCGGCGACGGGGGCGGGGACGTCGTCGGTGATCGGCGGGACGGGCGTGTTCGAGGCGCGGACCAGGCGCGGCCCCTGGGGCCCGTAGACCTCGCGCGGCTCGGGGAAGAGCGACAGCAGGGCCAGGTAGAGGAGGGCTGCGACGCCCAGGCCCACCAGGAGCGAGAGGTCCACTCCGCCGGCCAGGTCGCCGAGCGGGCCGACGAACTGGCCGGGCAGGTTCACGAACATCAGGGCGAGGACCGCGGAGGTCAGCCACGCGCCCATGCCGCGCCAGTTCCAGCCGTGGGTGAACCAGTAACGGCCGCCCTTCTGGCGCCGGTTGAAGACCTGGAGCGAGTCGGGGTCGTACCAGCCGCGGCGGGTCAGCCAGCCGAGCATCATGATCACCATCCAGGGGGCGGTGCAGGTGATGATCAGCGTCGCGAACGTCGAGATGGACTGCGACAGGTTGGCCGCGAAGCGCCCGACGAAGATGAACCCGATCGACAGCACACCGACGAACAGCGTCGCCTGCACACGGCTGAACCGGGTGAACACGCTGGAGAAGTCGAGCCCGGTGCCGTACAGCGAGGTGGTGCCGGTGGACATGCCGCCGATCAGCGCGAGCAGACACACGGGCAGGAAGTACCAGCCCGGGGCGATCGCGAGGAGCCCTCCGACGTAGTTCGACGCGCTCGGGTCCATGTACTTGGCCGCCTTCTCCGCGATGATCGAGGCGGTGGCGAGTCCGAAGAAGAAGGGCAGGATCGTGGCGATCTGCGAGGCGAACGCGGCCGTGACGACCCGGCGGTTCGAGGCCTGTGCCGGGATGTAGCGGGCCCAGTCGCCGAGGAAGGCGCCGAAGGACACCGGGTTGGACAGCACGATCAGCGCGGAGCCGATGAAGGCGGGCCAGAACCCGGCGGACGAGGCGGACGAGAACGACCCCTGGTAGCCCGGGTCGAAGTCCCCGGCGAAGGCGAAGAAGCCGAGGACGAACAGCGTGGACGCCGCCACCACCGCGATCTTGTTCACGAACAGCATGAACCGGAAGCCGTACACGCACACCGTCAGCACAAGCAGCGCGAACACGCCGTACGCCAGCGCGAACACGCCGTCGTTCTGCGGCACGCCCATCAGCCGGTGTGCGCCGCCGACCAGTGCGTCTCCGGAGGACCACACGGAGATCGAGAAGAATGCGACGGCGGTGAGCAGCGAGAGGAACGAGCCGACGATCCGGCCGTGCACACCCAGGTGGGCCGAGGACGACACGGCGTTGTTGGTGCCGTTGCGCGGGCCGAACACCGCGAGCGGCGCCAGGATCAGCGCACCGGCCACAAGGCCGAGCACGGTCGCCGCGAGACCCTGCCAGAACGAGAGGCCGAACAGGATGGGGAAGGCGCCCAGGACGCAGGTGGCGAAGGTGTTGGCGCCACCGAACGCGACCCGGAACAGGTCCAGGGGCTTGGCGGAGCGGTCCGAGTCAGGGATGCGTTCGACGCCGTACTGCTCCACCTCCGTCAGAGCCGGGGAATCACTCATTCGTCCTCCTTGGGAGCGAGCAGGTTGATCAGGTCGTCGGCGGACGCGGCGGACAGTTTCTTGCGCGACAGCGAAACATGTGCAGGTGGTCGGGTGAGTGTGCACGGCAAGGGATTGCCACGGCAATCGGTGCAGGCACGAAGAGGTAGCCTCAATTTGTGGCTGAGCACAAAGAACACCGCACCGACGGGGTGAACCGCCGGCGGGTGACCGTCGCGGACCTGCTGTCCTACCCCGCGTTGCAGTTGCGCCTGGTCGCAGGCGCGGCGGGCCTGACCCGCCCGGTGTCGTGGGCGCATGTCAGCGAGCTGGACGACCCCACGCCCTGGCTCCTGGGCGCCGAAATAATCATGACGACGGGTCTCGCGATGCCGCGCTCGGCCGCCGGGCAGCGGGCCTACCTGGAACGGCTCGACGACGCCGGGGTGGCCGCCCTGGCCGTCTCCGCCCAGTTGCACATGCCTCCGCTGCGCCAGGCGTTCCACGCCGCGGCCGAGGAGCGCGGCATGCCGGTTCTGGAAGTACCGCTCGCCGTTCCCTTCATCGCGGTCGCGCAGGAAGTCGCCGCCGCGGTCCAGGAAGACGCCCGCCACCGGCTCGGCGCCCAGCTCCAGGTCTTCGGCGCCTTGCGCTGGCTGACCTCGGAGAACCTGGACACGGCCGAACTCTTCAGCCGCCTGGAGAACCTCTCCGGATACGCGATCTACCTGTGCACCCGGCAGGGCCGGCCCCTGCTGCCCGGCGTGCCCGCGCCGGACCCGTCCCTGCTGCCCCGCTCGGCGGACGCCCCGCCGACGATCCCCGGCGGATTCGCGCTTCCCGTACCCTCACCCGGCGGACCCGCCGGGTTCCTCATCGCCATAGCCCACGACGGCGCGCGCCCGGCGGGCCTTGCCGTCGTGCAGCACATCGCCACCGTGGCCGCGCTCCAGCTCGCCATGGTCCGCACGGAACGCGAGACGCTGCGCCGCGAAGGCACCGAGATCCTGGCAGAGCTGCTGCAGGACGCGCTCGATCCGGCCGTCGCGAAGCGCCATCTGCTGCGCCACTCCATCAAGGGTGAGGCCGCCCTGGCGGTGGTCAGGGGCGTGACGCAGCAGGCCGTGCTGGAAGCCCTCCACGACGAGCCCTGCCTGCTCCTCAACCGGGGCGACGACCGCTACCTCTTCGGCTCACCCCGGCTCGGCGACACGATCGCCGCCCTCCCGGGGGTGACGGCCGGCATGAGCCGCCCCGTCCGGCCCGGCGCCTCGCTGCGGGTCGCCCAGCGCGAGGCCCTGTGGGCCGCCTCCCACGCCGCGGCATCCGGCCGCCCCCTCGTCCGCTACGCCGACGACGCCACAGGCCGCTGGCTGCCCGACGACCCCGCCGCGCTCACAGCCCTGGTGGACCACGTGCTGGGCGACGCACTGCGCTACGACAGCAGTCATGGCTCCCGTCTGCTTCCCTCCGTGCGTACCTGGATGGAGCGCGACCGGCGCACGGACGAGGCCGCGACCGCGCTCCACATCCACCCCAACACCCTCTCCTACCGCCTCCGCCGCTTCAGCGAGCTGACGGGCCGCGATCTGTCCGCCACGGCGTCCTTCGCCGAGGTGTGGCTCGCGATCCGGGCGGCTGGGCAGTTGGGGCTTCTGGACTGATGGCCCCCGCCTGGTGAGCACGACCATGCGGCCCGGCTCGGGCCGGCGGATCCGCGCACAGGGCAGTCCGTCCCACACCGAGGTCCCTGCCGTCGAAGGGCTGACCTTCCCGCACCCGCTGGTTATGCTGCCGCCGAAGCGTTCATGGAAGCGCTCAAACGAACAGCGGGTGTCGAGGGGGCCATCAGCATGCGTGAGCCGGTCGATCTCAGGCGGCAGCGGATTCTCGCTGTGGTGCAGTCGCGCGGGGCGACGCGGGTGAGCGATCTCGCCGCGGAGCTCGCCGTGTCGGTGGTGACGCTGCGCCGCGATGTCGAGGAACTCGCCAGGGAGGGCAAGCTGCGCCGTGGTCATGGCGTCGCCCGCCCGGTGCTGCCCGAGACGGAACGGGCCGCTGCCCCCGTCGAACCGATGGCCGACGGCGGTCCGGTCGCGGTCGTCGTTCCCGAACGCCACTCGTATCTCTACGAGGCGCTGCACGGCGCCCGGACCGCGTTCGAAGAGGCGGGGATCCGGATCGCGCTGCACATCGCGCCGGCTGTCGCGGGAGCCGAACAGCCCATCGTGGAACAGGCGTTGGCGGCCGGCGCGCGTGGCCTGCTCATCGCCCCGCGCTGGCGCAGCAGGGCCACGGAGGAGGCCGACTACACCTGGCTCGCCTCCCTGCCGGTGCCCGCGGTCGTGATGGAGCGCAGGCCGCGGCGCGGCAGCGCGCTGCACGCCGTGGACACGGTCTGTACCGATCACTGGTACGGCATCCATCTCGCCGTCGAACACCTCACCGGCCTCGGCCACCGGCGCATCGTGCTCGCCGCGAGGGACGACAGCCCGACTGCCCGCGCCCTGCGCGCGGCGTTCGTCGAGATCGCCGCGGACCATCCGGACGTCGACAAGTGGGCGGTGGCGCTCAGCTCGCCCGGGGCGGCTCCCGACCCGGCGGCGGAGGCGGCGGAGAAGCCCATCGAACTCCCCGTACTGCTGGCCGAGTTGGGTGCGACGGCAGCCGTGCTGCACGGTGATGTGGACGCGCTCATGCTGGTGCAGTCGCTGCGCGACAGCGGGGTGCGGGTCCCGGAGGACTGCTCCGTGATCGCGTACGACGACGTGGTCGCGGGTCTCGGCAGCACGCCGCTCTCGGCCGTCTCGCCGCCGAAGGCCGAGGTGGGCCGGGCGGCGGCGGAGTTGCTGCTGCGCCGGCTCGACGGGCAGTCGTCGGCCTCGGGCGCGGAACCGGCGCGACGCCTGGAGCTGCTCCCCACTCTGCAGGTGCGCGGTTCGACTCAGGTCCCGCACACCGCGGAATCGCACGCATCCGACGCCACAGGAACTCGCGGCACAACCGCCGCCTCACAATGAGCGTTTGACCGCTTCATTTTCTTCTGATCGCTCTATTGACCAAGTCCGGTCAGCCGATCAGGATTCCCGTGACTCGAACACGCAGGAGCCGCGGGAGGCGCCCATGCCTGGTCGACAGAGCCGTCGATCGGTGCTCGCCGCGATCACCGCGCTGCCCCTGACGGGCGCCCTGAGCGCCTGCAGCGGGAACGACAGCGCGTCATCCGGGAGCAGCAGCAAGTCCGGTACCAAAAGCAAGACCACCATTACGTTCTGGTCCGCGCTCCGCGGCAGCCAGGAGGTGGTGGATGCGTTCAACAAGACTCACGACACCATCCAGGTCGCTTTCGAGCAGATACCGTCCGGCACCTCCGGCGGATATCTCAAGCTCAGCAACGCGGCTCGCGCGGGCAACGCGCCCGACGTCGCCACCATCGAGTACCCGCAGGTCCCGGGCTACGCGATCGACGGTGTGGCCCGGGACATCACGGACGTGATCAGCGACAAGCTCAAGGCCAAGCTGCTGCCGCAGGCGCTCGGACTCACGACGTTCGAGGGGCGCACGTACAGCGTGCCCCTGGACGTCGAGCCGATGGTGCTGCACTACCGCAAGGACCTTTTCGACAAGTACGGCTTCGACGTCCCCACCACCTGGGACGAGTACACCGACCTGGCCCGCGCTGTGCGCCGCACCGGCGGCAAGCGCACGGTGACCTTCTTCTCCACGGACATGGGCCAGTTCTCGGGCTGGTGCTGGGGGGCCGGTGCGCACTGGTTCGACACCTCGAAGGGCGCCTGGAACGTGTCGCTCGCCGACGCGCCCACGCGCCGCGTGTCCCAATACTGGCAGCGACTCATCGACGAGGACCTCGTCTATGTCAATCCGCCCAACAGCCGCGAGGCCGACGCCCAGGTCGGCAACGGCCTCGTCCTGACCCGGCACAGCGGCGCCTGGGACGCGGGTGCGCAGATGAACGCGCGCCCCCAGCAGAAGGGACTGTGGCGGATCGCCCCGCAGCCCCAGTGGGACCCGGCGAAGCCGGCGCTCGGCACCCAGGGCGGCTCGACGTTCGCGATCACCAAGGACAGCAGGCACCCCGAGGCTGCCATGGAGTTCATCGAGTGGCAGGTCTCCAGCCCCGACGCGATCAAGGCCCGTCTGTCCAGCGGCGCGAGCAGCCAGTACCCGGCCGTGACCGAGCTGATCAAGGAGGGCCGTGCCGCCTTCGACCGCTCGTACTACGGCGGGCAGGACATCTACACGCTGTTCGAGAACGAGGCCCAGAAGATCAGCGACGGCTGGGTCTGGGGGCCCCGGATGACCGCGACCGGGCAGGTCATGTCGGACGCCTTCGCCCGGGCGGCGGCAGGGTCCGGAACGATCGAGTCCTCCATGCGCGCCGCGCAGGACGGAACGATGCCCGATCTCAAGGCGCTCGGCCTCAAGACCACCCAGCACTCCACGTGAGCCCCCGCATCCCGAAAGGCAGGTGAGTCCCATGACCGCGACAACCCATGTCCCCGCTACGGCGGCGGCTCCCCCGCGGGAGGCGGACGGCGCCCGGCGCAAGGCGCAGCGTGCGGCGGGGCGCCGCCGGGGCGGCGCCGCGGGCGTCCTGATGGCCCCGTTCTTCATCCTCCTCACGCTCGTCTTCCTGATCCCGGTCGCGACGGCGGTGTGGCTGAGCTTCTTCAGTGACGACCAGCCGGGCCTCGGCTTCGGCCCGGAGCGCACGGTCTTCGTCGGCCTGCGCTCGTACGCCGCGGTGCTCACGGACCCGTCGTTCCTGTCCGGCCTCGGCACGGTCGCGCTGTACTGCGTGATCTACATCCCGGTGATGACCATCGGCTCGCTGGCGCTGGCGCTGCTGCTCGACTCAGGTCTCGTACGGCTACGTTCCTGGGCCCAGTTGGGCCTGTTCCTGCCTCACGCGGTGCCCGGCATCATCGCCGCGCTGATCTGGCTGTACCTCTACACACCGGGCATCAGCCCGATCATCGACGTGCTCGGCAAGGCCGACATCACCGTCAACTTCCTGGGCCTGCACACCGCGATACCGTCGATCGTGAACATCGCGGTGTGGAGCAACCTCGGCTACAACATGGTCGTCTTCTACGCGGCCCTGCAAGCGGTCCCCCGGGAGGTCCTGGAGGCGTCCGTGGTCGACGGGGCGGGTCCGGTGCGCACGGCGCTCCAGGTGAAGGCACCGCTGGTGCGCTCCTCGATCGTCATGGTCGCGATGTTCACACTGATCTGGGCGCTGCAGCTGTTCACGGAACCGATGCTGCTGCGCGCGGGCTCGCAGGTCGTCGATGCCCGGTTCTCCCCGAGCATGTACATCTACGACGCGGCGTTCAGCCGTAACAACTACTCGCTCGCGGCCGCCGCGTCGGTGATCCTCCTCGTCATCACGATCGCCGTCTCCTACGGCGTCACCCGCTGGACCAACCGTGTCAACTCGGCCGAGGAGAACGCCCGATGACCACTGCCGAGCTGAGCAGGTCCACCCTGCTGCGCCCACGTCTGCTGGGCCGTACGACTGTCAACGTCGTCGTCGCGATCTCCGTCCTCTACACCATGCTGCCGGCGCTGTGGCTGGTGCTCGCCGCCGGCAAGTCCCGCGACGCGCTGTTCAGCAGCAACATCCTCTCCTTCAAGGACTTCTCGTTCGTCCAGAACGTCAAGGACCTCTTCGCGATGGACGGCGGCCTCTACACCCGCTGGTACGGCAACAGCCTGCTGTACGCGGTGCTCGGCGCCGCGATCGGCGCGATGATCAGCGTCGCCTGTGGCTACGCCTTCGACAAGTACCACTTCCGGCACAAGGAGAAGCTGTTCGGCCTGGTGCTCGCGGCGGTCATGGTGCCGCAGACGGTGCTCGCGCTGCCGCTGTACCTGCTCGCGTCCGCGACCGGCGTCGTGAACACCTTCTGGTCGGTCTTCGTCCCGGTCCTGTTCAACCCCTTCGGTGTGTACCTGGGCCGCATCTTCGCCCAGGGCTACGTGCCGAACGAAGTCCTGGAGGCGGCCCGCGTCGACGGCGCCGGTGAGCTGACGACGTACGTCCGTGTCTCCCTGCGGATGCTCGGCCCCGGCCTGATCACGGTCTTCCTCTTCCAGCTCACCGCGATCTGGAACAACTTCTTCCTGCCTATGGTGATGCTGTCCAACCAGAAGCTCTATCCCGTCAGCCTGGGCCTGTTCCAGTGGAACAGCCAGGCGACCGTCTCGCCCGAGTACTACCCGGTGGTGATCATGGGTTCGCTCCTCGCGGTCCTCCCTCTCGTCCTCGCGTTCATCTTCCTCCAGCGGTTCTGGCGGTCCGGCCTGACGGCGGGGGCGGTCAAGTGAGCAAGCCCCGCGCGGCGCTGGCCATGTCCCCCCAGGCCGCGGCGGCCGTCTTCACGCCGCGGTCCGTGGCCGCGCTCGCGAAGGTGTGCGACCTGGCGCCGCTGCCCGTACTGGACGACCTGACGACCGTACGGGCCAAGGATGTCCTCGCCGATGTCGAGGTGCTGGTCACCGGCTGGGGCTGCCTGCCGCTCGACGCGGACGTCCTGGCATCGGCGCCGCGCCTGAAAGCCGTGGTGCACGCGGCCGGTTCGGTGCGCGGGCATGTCACCGACGCCTGCTGGGAACAGGGCGTCGAGGTGTCCTCGGCCGCCGCGGCCAACGCGCTGCCGGTCGCGGAGTACACCCTCGCGATGATCCTGCTGCACGGCAAGCACGTCCTCGAACGGGCCCGCGACTTCCGGCGGACCCGTGCGCGCGACAACTGGCTGCTGACCACGCAAGAGGTGGGCAACTACCGCCGCACGGTGGGCCTGCTGTCCGCGTCCCTGATCGGCCGCCGGGTGATCGAGCTGCTGCGGCCCTTCGACTTCGAGGTGCTGCTGCACGACCCGTACATCACCGAGGCGGAGGCCGCCGAACTGGGCGTGGAGTGGGTGGAGCTGTCCGAACTCTTCACGCGCAGCGACCTGTTGAGCGTCCATACGCCACTGCTACCGGCCACGCGCGGCCTCGTCAGCCGGGAGCTGCTCGGCTCCATGCGGGCGGGTGCCACCCTCATCAACACCTCTCGCGGCGCCGTCGTCGACCAGGACGCACTCACCGATGTCGTGAGCACGGCCCGCATCCGGGCGGTGCTCGACGTGACGGACCCCGAAGTCCTGCCCGCCGCTCACCCCCTGTGGGCCTGTCCGAACGCACTGATCACGCCCCACCTCGCTGGTTCCCAGGGCAACGAGTGGGAACGCCTCGCCGACACGGCCGTCGGTGAGGTGGCCCGGTGGGCCGCGGGCGACGGCTTCGCCCATCCCGTACGACGCGAAAGGCTGGCGTTCCTCGCATGACCATCCCGTTCGAACTGCCCGAAGACAACCGCGAGTTGAGTGCCTGCACGGGCTACACGCGCGCACACTGGGAGGCCGTCGCCGACGGGCTGCTCGGCGCCGCGTGGCGCTGGGCCACACCCGAGGGCGCCCTGCTCGACCTTCCGGGACGCCCCTCCGCGTCCGGGGTCCGCTCGGACGGCCTCGAAGGCTTCGCCCGTACGTTCCTGACGGCCGGCTTCCGGGTCGCGGGCGCCGGCGGAAAGGACCCGCACGGCTGGCTGGAGCGGTACGCACAGGGCCTCACGGCGGGCACTCGGACGCCCGGCCGGGACGACGCCGAGTCATGGCCGCTGATCCTCGAACACCATGTGCAGGGCCAGCCGATGGTCGAGTCGGCGTCCGTGGCGCTCGGCCTGTCGCTGACCCGGCCGTGGCTGTGGGACCGGCTCGACGACGATGTGCAGGACCGGGCGGAGTCCTGGCTGCGCGGCGCGATCAATCACACGCCCGCACCCAACAACTGGTATCTGTTCCCGTTCACGGTGGCGTCGTTCCTGGAGTCGGTCGGCCGCGGCGACGCGGCCACAACGCGCGTCATGGAGCGGGCACTTGGGCTGATGGAGACGTGGTACCGGGGCGACGGCTGGTATGCGGACGGCGACGGGCAGGCCTTCGACCACTACAACGGGTGGGCGCTGCACCTGTACCCGATGCTGCACGCGCACCTGTCCGGCGACACCGCGCTGGCCGCCCGGTTCGGGCCCCGTCTGCGTGAACACCTCGAAGGGTTCTCGCTGCTCTTCGGCGCCGACGGGGCGCCGATCCACTTCGGGCGTTCGCTGACCTACCGGTTCGCGGCGTCGGCGGCCGTCGGCATCGGCGCCGTCACCGGCCACACTCCGCTGACGCCGGGTACGTCGCGCCGCCTCATCAGCGGGAGCCTGCGCTACTTCCTCGACCGGGGCGGGGTGACGGACGACGGGCTGCTGAGCCTGGGCTGGCACGGCCCGCACGACGCGACGTTGCAGACGTACTCGGGGCCGGCATCACCGTACTGGGCGTCGAAGGGGTTCGTGGCGCTGCTCGCGCCGGAGGACGATCCGCTGTGGACGGCGACCGAGGAGCCCGCGCCGAGCGAGGGCCCGGACCGGGTGCTCGCACTGCCCGCGCCGGGACTGCTCGTCCAGTCGACGCGGGCCGACGGGATCGTACGGCTCCACAACCACGGCAGCGACCACGTCCGCCCGCACGAATCGGAGTCGGCCGCTCAGGACGACCCGCTGTACGGCCGTCACGCGTACTCGACGCACACGGGCCCGACGTCCCGGACGAATGTCGCCGACAACCATCTGTCGGTCGTGGTCGGCGGCGCGGCCAGCGTGCGGCGCCGGATCCGTCCGCTGGGCGCGGGCCAGGGTGACGGGTGGGGCTGGGCCGCGTCCTCGCACCTGCCGGTGTTCGCTTCGGGCCCGCCGATGGTGCCGGGGCTGCGCGTGGAGAGCGTGACCGTGGCCCGGGGCCGGTACGAGCTGCGGGTGCACCGGGTCGTGGGGGCGCCGCACGGGGCGGGGGTCACGCTCACGGGGTGGGCCTCGGACGCCTTGAGTTCGCAGCTGCACGGTCTGTACGGGTGGCACGAACGGGACGAGGTGCGGGCGCCGCAGGGGACGGCGTACGAGCGGTGGGTGCGGGTGCCGCGACTCTCCGGCGAAGCCGAGGGAACGGCGGTTTTCGTGGCGCTGGCGTCGTTGAGCGCCGACGAGCCCAGCGCTCCGCTCACCGACGTGGTGACCGAAGTGCGGTTCAGCGACGGGGAGTTGCGCGTACTGTGGGCCGATGGTCCGCAGACCACCGTTGCCTTCGAACCGGTGCGCGTCACCCATGGGTGACGCCCGTTCCCGAACCGCCGGTCCGCGTCCTTGATGCCTGTGGCCCGGCCTGCGGCCCGCGCGTGCGGGCCGCAGGCCGGGCGACGATCCGTCAGGCGGCGGGCAGCGACTGCCGCTCACCACTCGTGGATTCCCGCACCTCCAGCCAGTGGGGGGCCACGTGCACCTCGAACGGCGGGGCGTCGTCCGCGCGAATGCGGGTCGCCAGGCACTTCACGGCCAGGGAGGCGATCGCGGCCTTGTCAGGAACCACCGAAGTGAGAGAGGGCGTGCTGTACAGCGCCTCCGCGGAGCCATCGATACTCGCCAAGGCGATGTCCCTGGGGATGTGCAAGCCCGTTTCGAACGCGGCTCGTTGGGCTCCTACGGCCAGCAGGTCGCTGAAGCAGAACACCGCGTCGGGCCGCACATCCGCCGGCAGCGCCAGCAGGGTACGCATCGCCAGGAGCCCGTCACGGCGGCCGAACTCCTTCACCAGCGGCGCAAGCCTGGGGTCGTAGGTCAACCGTGCTTCGTGCAGCGCCAGTTGGAACCCTTCCAGGCGCTGGCGACTGGTCGCGGACCCCGGTCGGTCGACACCGATGGCGGCGATCCGGGTGCGGCCGAGCCCGGCCAGGTGCGCGGTGGCCTCGCGAGCCGCGGCGACGTTGTCGATCAGGACGTGGTCCGCGACGACGCGATCGTGTTCGTAGCTGCGCTCGCCGAGCAGCACCAGGGGGAACTCGTCGGCCACCGAGGCGAGTTCGTCGGGTGAGACGTGCAGCGGTGACAGGATCACGCCGTCCAGCAATGACGCGCCGACACCGGTAGCCAGACGCAGCTCCTCGCCTGCGTCCCCGAGGGTCTCCTCGATCAGGACGGTGAAGCCAAGTGCCGCCGCCTCTGTTCTCACATGGTGTGCGAGCTCCGCGAAGTAGGGAGTCGCCAGGTCCGGGACCGCCAGCGCGATCAGGCCGCTGCGCCCGGTTCTGAGTCTTCGCGCCGACGGATTGGGCCGGTAGCCGAGTTCCGCCACTGCGCGCATCACCCGTGTCCGCGTCGCCTCGGACACCTTCGGGGCGTCACGTACAACGTTGGACACGGTCTTGATCGACACTCCCGCGCGCTCCGCCACGTCTTTGAGTGTCACTGCTGCCATTCGATCGCCCCCCGCACTCGAAGTTCCCCCAGATTATGCACCGGTGAGCACGACTCACCAGGATTCCGCCGGCGGCAAACTCTTTCCGGCGAGGGGGTTGACCCTGCGGATACGTGGCAGTTACAACGTTGGAACCATCTCACAGCAAGCGCTTGCCGTCCGTCTCTCGAGAGGGTTCTCATGTCTCCAGATCGTCCCCATCGTCCGCTGCGCGCGGCCGTCGTCGGAGCGGGTGGTATCGCGCGGTCCAGCCATCTGCCGGCCTTGCAGAAGCTGGCCGCGGAAGGGGAGACGGACGTCGTAGCCGTGGTGGACGTGGACGACACCGCGGTACGCGCCTGCGCCGACGCGTTCCACATTCCCTACGCGTCCACGGATCTCGACGCGATGCTCGCCGAAGTGCGCCCGGATCTCGTGGTGTTGTGCACCCCGCCCGCCGTGCACCGTGAACAGTCCGTCGCGGCGCTACGAGCCGGTGCCTGGGTCTGGTGCGAGAAGCCGCCGTGCCCGTCTCTGGCCGACTACGACGCCGTCGAGGCGGCCGAGAAGGGCGGTGACGGGGACCCGTACGCGTCGATCGTCTTCCAGCACCGCTTCGGCTCCGGCGCCCGGCACATACGCCGGCTGCTGCGCGAGGGCGCGTTCGGCCGGCCGCTGGTGGCGCACTGCCAGACCACCTGGTACCGGGACACCGCCTACTACGCCGTGCCGTGGCGCGGCCGTTGGGCGACCGAGGGCGGCGGCCCGGCGATGGGGCACGGCATCCATCAGACGGATCTGCTGCTCGATCTGATGGGGCCGTGGACCGAAGTGCGCGGCATGGCCGCGCGGCTCGTGCACGACGTGGAGACCGAGGACGTGTCCACCGCCCAGGTCCGGTTCGCCGACGGTGCCGTCGGCACGGTCGTCAACAGCGTGCTGAGCCCCGACGAGGTCAGCCGCATCCGCATCGACTGCGAGCTCGCGACGATCGAGCTGACGCACCTGTACGGCTACCGCAACGCCGACTGGCGCATCACGCCCGCTCCCGGCGTCCCCGAGGAGACCGTCGCCGGCTGGCACGACTTCGGCGAGGACGAGCCCAGCTCGCACCTCGCCCAGCTACGGGCGCTCGTCGCCGACATCAAGGCCGGACGACGCCACGCCACCAGCGGCGCGGGCGGACGCCAGACGCTCGAGTTCATCACCGCTCTGTACAAGTCCGCGTTCACCGACGTGCCCGTCCGCGCCGGTGACATAGCCCCGGGCGACCCCTACTACACCGCCCTGCACGGCGGCGCCCAGGGATGGGCGCCTGCCGGCCCCCACCAGGAGGAGGCCCCCGCATGACGCTCGCACTGACCCACGCCCACGGCGACCGCATCACCGTCGCCCACGCGGCCACCGGCACCGAGCTGTTCGCCTACGTGTACCGGCCCGAGGCCGCATGGGAGGCCCCCAAGCCGTACCTGCACCCGATCCGCACCCTCTCCGGCGCGGTCGTCACCGACTACCGCCCCAACGACCACCGTTGGCACAAGGGACTGCAGCTGACGGCCTCTCATCTGTCCGGCCAGAACCTGTGGGGCGGCAACAGCTACGTGCACGGCGACGGATACCTCGCCCAGCCCGAGAAGGTCGGCTCGATGGCCCACGTCGCCTTCGAGGAGGTCTCCGCCACGGACGGCCGCGCCGTCATCGCCGAGCATCTGACCTGGCACCCGCACACCAAGGAACTGTGGGCCGACGAGGAACGGCGCATCGAGGTGCGCGACGTGGACGCGGAGTCCGGCAGCTGGTCGCTCACGTGGACCTCGGCCATCACCAACCGGCGTGACGAACCGCTGCATTTCGGCAGCCCTACCACCCACGGCCGTCCCGCGGCCGGATACACCGGCCTGTTCTGGCGCGGGCCGCGGGCCTTCCGCGACGGGCGGGTCTTCACCGCCGAAGCGGACGGCGGAGACCTGATGGGCAGTCAAGCATCCTGGCTGGCGTACGTCGGTGAGCACGACGGGCGCGACGGTCGCGCCACCCTTGTCTTCGAGCACGCCGCCGCCAACGACCACGCGGGCGACAAGGGAACGCACCCCGCTCACTGGTTCGTGCGCAGCGACCCGTTCGCCGCGGTCGCGCCGTCCTGGGCCTTCCACGAGGAGCTCGTCCTCGCGCCGGGCGACACCCTTACCCGTAGCTACCGCGTGACGATCGCCGACGGCGCCTGGGACCGCGAGCAGGTCGCCGCGCACCTGCGGGGGCACGCGTGGTGAGCGCGACGTACGACGGCTTCCCGGCGGCGGTGGGTGTGTCCCACCTGACGGTCTACGACTGGCCCACGGTCGACGGGCTGCCCGGCGGCGGCACCCCGCATCTGCACCTCACGTGCAGCGAGGGATACGTGGTGACGGCCGGGCGTGGCACCGTGCAGACCCTGACCACGTCCGGCTACGAGGAGACACCTCTGGAGCCGGGCACCGTGGCCTGGTTCACGCCGGGCACGATCCATCGACTCACCAATGCCGGCGGCCTGCAGATCACCGTCGTAATGCAGAACAGCGGCCTGCCCGAAGCGGGCGACGCGGTGCTCACCCTCCCCCAGGACCTGCTCACCGACGCCGAGACCTACGCGACCGCGATCCGCATCCCCACCGACGTCCCGGAAGCCCAGCAGGTGGAGGTCGCGCGCGCCCGCCGCGATCTGGCGACCCGCCGGTTCCTGGAACTGCGCGAAGCCACCGAGGGCGGCGATCCGGAACCGCTGGCGGCGTTCCAGCGGGCCGCCGCCGAGTTGATCCGCCCGCGCCTCGACGCCTGGGAGCAGCGCTGGCAGGACGGTGCACATGCCGCGGCGGCGGCGACCGGGGCCCAACTCGGCGCTCTGCGTGCGAAGGACGCCGGACACCTGGCCGGGGCAAGGGTCACAGCGACCGGGCCCACCGCCCGGGGACGCTTCGGCATGTGCGGCCGACTGGACGTCTACCTCGGCATCTGACAACCGGCCTCGCGGCTGGTCGCCACCCCGTCCAGCTCACACCCTGCCGCGAGGCTGGTCACCACCCTCTCCATCTGGCCCCGGCCGCGAGCCTGATGGCCACCACCCCGACCATCCGCCCCCGGCCGCGAGCCTGATCGCCACCACCCCGACCGCCGGACACCCAGCCACGGGGCTGCTCACCACCCCGCCCCTCCCCCTCCATCCACGCACCGTTCCCCGGGAGGCCCCCCATGCCCGAGCCCCGAAGCGGCCGGCGCCCACTCCCCCGCCGGGCCGTCCTGGCCGCGGCCGCCGTCGGCCTCAGCGCCGCGCTGAACTCCACGCTCACCGCCTGCGCCACCGCGAGCGGCAGTACATCCGGCGGCGTCACCCTCACGTTCTCCTGGTGGGGCAACGACGACCGTGCCGCGCGCACCGAGCAGGCCGTGCGGCTCTTCGAGAAGGAACACCCCGGCGTCACCGTCCGCACATCGAGCGGGGACTTCGGCGCGTACCTGCAGAAACTGGCCACGCAGGCGGCCGGCGGCGGCATGCCCGATGTGGCTCAGCTCGACTACCGGCAGGTGTCCCAGTACGCGGGCGGGGGCGCGCTGATGTCACTGGACGACACCATCAAGAACGGGACGATCCGCACGTCCGACATGAGCAGGGACTTCCTGCGCACCGGCACGTACAAGGGCGGGCAGTACGCCCTGCCCATGGGCCGCGGCATCACCGGCTACGCCTATGACTCCGCCGTCTACGCGAGGGCCAACATCCCGTCACCGAAACCCAGTTGGACGTGGCTGGACTGGGAAAGGGCCAACAGGAAGATCGTCGCCCTGGGACTGAAGTCTCCCGACGGCCGCCCCTTCGCGGGTGCCAATGACGGCGGGACCAACGAGGACGTGTTCGAGACCTGGCTGCGCAGCCGCGGCGGAAAACTCTACGCAAGCCAGACCGAGCTCGGGTTCACCGAGGACGACCTCACCGCGTTCTGGACGTTCTGCGACCGGCTGCGCAAGGACGGCACCATCGCTCAGGCCAGGGACACGGCGCAGGCCAACAGCACCGAGACGAGCCCGATGGGCCGTCATCTCGCCGCCGCCGACTTCACCTGGGACGCACCGTTCCCCAGCTACCCGGCCCTGCTGGGCGACTCCGTCCACTTCGCACCGGTCCCCACGACCGACGGCCACCAGGGCTCGTACTTCAAGCCGAGCATGCTCATCGGCGTCAGCGCGGACAGCGAACACCCCAAGGAGGCGGCGCAGTTGGTCGACTTCCTCCTCAATGACCAACGGGTCGGCGACATCCTCGCCTTCTCCCGGTCCACTCCGCCCAACCGGAGGATCGCCGCCCGCGTCGCCAGGACGCTCAAGGGCCCCGAGCGGGAGATCTACGAGTACGCGCAGACCATGGAGAAGTACGGCCTGGACGCCCCGCCGACCGCCCCGCCACGGGGCGATGTCGCGATCCAGACCGCATTCACCCGCGAATACCAGCGTGTGATGTACGGCCTGGCCACACCCCGCCAGGCGGCACGCGAACTCATCGACGAGGCGAACCGGGAGCTGAGGTCATGAGCACTGTGTCGACCAGGGCGCCCTCGCGCCCCGCCCCGGACACGGACCGCCAAGCGCCGAAGCGGCGGCGCCGCCAGGTACGTGAACGGCAGTGGCCCGCCTACGTGTTCCTCTCCCCGTGGATGCTCGGGGCGCTGGTCCTGACCCTCGTGCCGATGGCCGTCTCCCTGTATTTGTCCTTCACGGACTACAACCTGTTCGATCCGCCGCACTGGGTGGGCCTGCGCAACTACACGGAGATGCTCACCGAAGACCCCCGCTACTGGCGGTCGGTCGGCACCACGATGCTGTACGTCGTCGTGGCCGTCCCGCTGAAGCTCGGCCTCGCCCTCGGTGTCGCGATGCTCCTCAAGAACCTCAACCGCGGCCGTGCCTTCTACCGTTCCGCCTTCTACGCGCCCTCCCTGCTCGGGGCGAGCATGTCCATAGCCCTGGTGTGGAAGGCGCTGTTCAACGACGGCGGCACGGTTTCCGGGCTTCTCGACTCGGTCGGCATCGACGTGGGCGGCTGGGTGGGCAATCCCCACCTCGCGGTGTACGTGGTCGTCCTGCTGACGGTGTGGCAGTTCGGGGCACCTATGGTGATCTTCCTGGCGGGTCTGCAGCAGATCTCGCCCGATCTCTACGAGGCCGCGTCGCTCGACGGCGCCGGCCGCCGGCGGCAGTTCGTCTCCATCACCGTGCCGATGCTGTCCCCGGTCATCTTCTTCAACCTGGTGCTGGAGATCATCAACTCCTTCCAGGTCTTCACACCGGCCTTCGTCATCAGCGGCGGCAAGGGCGCCCCCGCCGACTCCACCATGTTCTACACGCTCTATCTGTATGAACGCGGCTTCACCGCCTCGCACATGGGCTACGCGGCGGCGATGGCCTGGATGCTGCTGATCGCCATCGCCGCGATCACCCTGATCCTGTTCCGGACGTCCCGGTCCTGGGTCTTCTACGCGGACGAGGAGGGACGATGAACATCGCCATGAAACGCTGGCTGCCGCAGGCGGCCGCGGCCGTCTGCCTGCTCGTACTGCTGTATCCGCTGGCCTGGCTCCTCGCCACGTCGCTCAAGCCGGCCGACGAGGTGGTGACGAGCCTCGACCTGTGGCCCAGCCACTTCGAGTGGTCGAACTACACGACTGCGCTGGACGGCGTCTCGGGCATCACCGTCACACAACTGCTCGGCAACACCCTGCTGATCGCGGTCGGCGCCGTCGTGGGCAACGTCCTGTCCTGCTCGTTGGCCGCCTATGCCTTCGCCCGGCTGCGCTTCCGTATGAGCAAGGTGATGTTCGCGTTCATGGTGGCGACGCTGATGCTGCCGCACCACGTCGTCCTGATCCCGCAGTACATCATCTTCAACCGGCTCGGCATGGTGGACACCTACTGGCCGCTCATCCTGCCGAAGTTCCTTGCCACCGAGGCGTTCTTCGTCTTCCTGATCGTCCAGTTCATGCGCGGACTCCCGCGCGAGCTGGAGGAGTCCGCCCGCATCGACGGCTGCGGCGCCTTCCGCACGTACTGGTCGATCACGCTCCCCCTGACCCGGCCCGCGCTGATCACCACCGCCATCTTCACGTTCATCTGGACGTGGAACGACTTCTTCACGCAGATGATCTATCTGTTCGCGCCGGAGAAGTTCACCATCACCCTCGCCCTGCGCAGCTTCGTCGACCAGTCCAGCACGTCCGCGTACGGGCCCATGTTCGCCATGTCGGTGATCTCGGTCCTGCCGATCGTGCTGTTCTTCTTCGTCTTCCAGCGCTATCTGGTGCAGGGCATGGCCACCTCCGGGCTGAAGGGCTGAGCCACCATGACCCACGCGCCCACCGCGCCGACCACGTCCAGCAAGTCCAGCCGGGACAGCCGCGATCGCCGGGAGCCCGGCGAGGTCTTCGGTCCGAGCTTCTCCCTCTTCGCCGACGTGCTCCTGGTCGGCCTGCTCACCACCGCCGCCTGCCTCCCGGTCGTCACGGCACCCGCCGCATTCACCGCCGCGTCGACCGCCCTCAGGCAGAGCGCTGTCCATGGTCTCCCTGTCAGGGCCGGTACGTACGTCGCTCACCTGCGCGCACACATGACCGCGCGGGTGCTGGCCGCCGGGTGTGTTCCGCCGCTGCTCGCACTCGTCCTGCTGATCGACGCAGCGCTGTTGCGCAGTTCGCTGCCCGGAGCGGCCGTCATGTCACCCGCGCTGGCGCTGCTCACGCTGGGCGTCATGGTCGTGGGGCTGCGCGCGACGGCGCTGGAGGCTCCGCACCGGCTGTCCGCACGCGAGGGATTCCTCCGCAGCGTCGCCGACCCGCGCGGCTCGCTCCTCCTCGCCGGTGCCGTACTCCTGAGCCTGCTCCTCGCATGGTCGATTCCGCTGCTGGCTCCGCTGCTGTCGGGTCCGCTGGCGTTCGCCGCCACGGTCGTGGGGCTCCGCTCCACCGCGGACTGATCCGCGGCGACGCCCACTTCCTCCATACTCCCGTACGACACCACCGGAGTTCTCGCATGCCGTACTCCCATCTGGACGCCGCCGGCCACCCGAGGCCGCAACTCGTCCGCGACCCCAGCTGGCGTGACCTGAGCGGTCCGTGGCAGTTCGCCTACGACGACGCGAACCGCGGCCGCTCCGGGCGCTGGATGGACCCGGAAACCACCGAACCCTTCACCGCCACCATCACCGTGCCCTACCCGCCCGAGTCCGAGGCCTCCGGCGTCGGCGACACGGCCTTCCACCCCGTGCTCTGGTACCGGCGCACGATCGAGGTCACCCGGCCGACAGCGGGCCGGCGCCTGCTGTTGCACTTCGGCGCAGTCGACCACCGGGCCGAGGTGTGGGTGAACGGACAACTCGTAGGACGTCACGAAGGCGGCCACACAGGCTTCTCCTGCGACCTCACCGATGCCGTCCGCCGGGACGGTGAGCAGACCGTCGTGGTCCGGGCCGAGGACCAGCCGCTCGACGCCACGCAACCTCGCGGCAAGCAGGACTGGCGGCGGGACCCGCACGTCATCTGGTACCACCGCACCTCAGGCATCTGGCAGCCGGTATGGCTGGAGGACGTGCCGGACGAGCACATCACGGTCCTGCACTGGACCCCCGATGTCGCGCACGCCCGCGTCCGCTGCCGGATCCGGCTGAGCGAGTGGCCGCGACGCCCGTTGACCGTCACGGTGCGCCTCGCCCGAGGCGATCGGGTGCTCGCCGAACAGCGCACGCTGGCCGACGGCCAGGAGACGGAGTTCGATGTCGCGGTGCCGGCCCTTCGGCACGCTCAGGACCTCGACGACCTGCTCTGGAGCCCCGAGCAACCCCATCTCGTGGACGCGATCGTGACTCTGAACGACGCGGCCGACGACACCCCCGTCGACCGCGTCACGTCCTACCTCGGTCTGCGCGACATCGGCTGGGACGACGGTGTCTTCCTCCTCAACCACAAGCCGTACTTCCTGCGTTTCGCACTCCAGCAGGGCTACTGGCCCGCATCCCATCTGGCGGCCCCGGCAGACACGTTGCGCCGGGACGCCGAACTGGCCAAGTCGATCGGCCTCAACGGGCTGCGCATCCACCAGAAGATCGAGGATCCCCGCTTCCTCTACTGGGCCGACCGGCTGGGGCTGATGCTCTGGGAGGAGATGCCGTCGGCGTACACGTTCGGCACGCAGACCGTCGAGCGGGTGGTCGGCGAATGGACCGAGGCGATCTCCCGCGACCTCAGCCACCCGTCGATCGTCGCGTGGGTTCCGATCAACGAGTCCTGGTCCGTTCCGAACCCGGCGCTCGTCCCCGCCCAGCGGCACTTCATGGACAGCCTCTACCACCTGACCAAGGCCCTCGACCCGTCACGCCCGGCCGTCTCCAACGACGGCTGGGAGATCTCCGCCGCCGACATCTGGGGTGTGCACGACTACACGCAGCATGCGCAGGTGCTCCGCGAGCGTTACGGGCACTCCTCCTTGCGGCAGGGCGAGATCGTCGAGCAGTGGCCCGGTGCCAAACGGTTCGTCCTGGACGGCGTGCGCCACCAGGGACAGCCCGTCGTACTGAGTGAGTTCGGCGGGGCCACCTTCGAACCGGCCGAAGGCGCGGAGTGGTTCGGCTACGACACCGTGAGCACGAAAGAGGACTTCGCCGAACGCCTGGCCGGGTTGGTGCAGGCCGCGGTGGACTCCGGCCTCGCCGGCTTCTGCTTCACCCAGTTCACCGACACCGAGCAGGAGATCAACGGCCTGTTCACCGCGGACCGCCGGCCGAAGCTCCCCGAGGCGGAGTTGCGCGGAATCCTGACCCGGACCCGAGGCCGGTCGGGAGCCACCACATAAAGTCGCCGCCGACTGTCCCGTCTTCTGCGTCTCCCGCGGCCAGCTCGTCGACCTGGGTACCGCAGCCGTCGCCGTCGGCCTCCTCGCTCTCACCTGGACCTCTCGCATGGACCTCTCGCAAACGAAATACCCTGGACCGGCCTACAACCCCGCAAGGAGCAGAGCGTGTTCATCCAGCCCTGGGACGCCGCACTGGACGACGCCGAATGGCAGACGTGGATCGCCGACGGCCACGACTTCGGCCAGCTCAGTGTCAACGGCCTCCCCGGTCAGGCTCCGATGGTCGTCCCCACCCACTTCACCAGCGACAACAGCCGGCTCCTGATCCACCTCGCCCGCCCCAACCCGGTCTGGAAGGCGATCGAGAACGACCCGAACGTTACGTTCACCGTCATCGGCGACTACGCCTTCGTCCCCGGCCCCTGGCGCGCCAAGCCCGACACGCCGCCCACCGACGGCGTCCCCACCAGCTACTACGCGGCCGTCCAGTTCACCTGCCGCGCCCACATCGTCGACACCCCCGAGGCCAAGGCCGAACTCCTGCGCCGCCAGCTCGCCCACTTCCAGCCGAACGGCGACCACGCCCTCGTCGCCGTGGACCAGCCGCCGTACGGACGCATGCTGTCCGGCATCCGCGGCCTGCGCCTGGACGTCACCGAGGTGCGCGCCAAGTTCAAGTACGACGACAACAAGCCCGCTGAGCACCGCACGGCGGTCGCCGACCGCCTCGTGGCACGAGGCCAGGCCCTCGACGTACCCACCGCCGGACAGCAACGCCGCCGCCTGGACCGTACGGGCGACTGAAAGCCCTGACAGGGCGGACGCGTTCCTCAGGTCAGGGACGTGCGACGAGTTCGGTGAGTTCGTCCAACACCCGCACAGCCACCTTGGCACGTACATCAATCAGCGCCGCCTGCCCCGGGGGGGCGACGCGCATCACATGTGTGCGGAGTTACGGTACGCACATCGGTACTCGGAAAGGTCAGGTAGCCATGTCGAAGACGGTGACCGCGCAACTGCCGGAGATCCGCGATGAACTCGCCGCCTTCTACAAGGATCTGCACCAGAACCCGGAACTCTCGCTCCAGGAGACGCGAACCGCCGGTCTGCTGGCGCAGCGCTTGCGCGACGCGGGATTCGACGAGGTGGCCGAAGGGATCGGCGTCACCGGCGTGGTCGGGTTGCTGCGCAACGGTGAGGGGCCGGTGGTCATGCTCCGCGCGGACTTCGACGCGCTGCCGGTGGAGGAGAAGACCGGGCTTCCCTACGCCAGCCAGGCGCGTGGTGTGGACAGCGAGGGCCGTGACGTACCGGTGATGCACGCCTGCGGTCATGACATGCACGCCGCATGCCTGACCGGCGCCGCCATGCTGCTCGCGCAGGCACGTGATCAGTGGCGCGGCACCTTGCTGGTTGTGTTCCAGCCGGCTGAGGAACTCGCGGTCGGCGCGCGCGGGATGGTCGATGACGGACTGTTCGAGCGGTTCCCCAAGCCCGAAATCGTGCTGGGCCAGCACGTCGGGCCACTGCCCGCAGGGGTCATCGGCTACGGCACGGGCCCGGTGATGGCTGCTGCGGATTCCCTCAACATCACCCTCCACGGTCGCGGCGGCCACGGATCCCGGCCCGAGGCGTCCATCGACCCGGTGCTCATGGCGGCGAACGTGGTCACGCGGCTGCAGGGCATCGTCGCGCGGGAGGTGCCTCCGGCCGAGACGGCCGTGGTGACGGTGGGTCGCTTGCAGGCAGGTACAAAGGACAACATCATCCCCGACAAGGCCGAGTTGGGGGTCAATGTCCGTACGTTCACCCCGGCGATCCGCGACAAGGTCCGCAGCGCGATCGAGCGCATCGTCACGGCGGAGTCGCAGGCGAGCGGCGCGGAGCAGCCGCCGGAATTCGACTGGGCCGGCGCCGCTCCGGCGCTCGTGAGCGAGCCGGCCGCGACGCAGACCACGGTCGCCGCGTTCGCGGAGCACTTCGGGCAGCAGCGGATCATGCCCATGCCTCAGGTGAACGCGAGCGAGGACGTCGGCGTCTTCGGTGAGGTGCTCGGCGTGCCCACCGTGTTCTGGTTCTGGGGCGGCCTGGACACCGAAACGGTCCTCACCGCGCTCGCGGAAGACCGGCTGGACGAGCTGCCGGCCAACCACTCCC
Source organism: Streptomyces sp. NBC_01445 (assembly GCF_035918235.1). Classification (NCBI taxonomy): domain Bacteria; kingdom Bacillati; phylum Actinomycetota; class Actinomycetes; order Kitasatosporales; family Streptomycetaceae; genus Streptomyces; species Streptomyces sp. NBC_01445. Next base: position 661,988 of record NZ_CP109485.1, read on the forward strand.
CCCACTTCGCCCCCCTCGTCGAGCCCACCTTGAGCACGGGCGTGGAAGCACTCGTCGTAGCCGCCCTGGAATGGCTCGCGGACGCGTGAACCGGTGGTCCTGCCGGCGTTCACCGATCGGCGGCAGGACCCCCGCCGCCGAACGTCTCCAGCAGTACGTCGACGACCTCATCCACGTCTGCCTCGGCGAGGTCCTCGAACGCCCCGGAATGGCGGGCGAGCAACACCCCGGCGACCGCCGCCACCAGCACGTCGGCCCGCAGCCCGGGCCGGTCCCTGCCCTCCCGGGCGAAGCGTGCCCGCAGCGGATCCACGAGCCGGGCGCGCAGGGCCGCGCGGGTGGCGTCCTGCGCGGCCCCGTCACTCAGCGGCTGGACAGCGACTCTCAGCAGAGGGACCGGACCGCGCCGCTCCGCCCGCTCGGCGACCTCGCGCAGGCGCGGCTCCGTGAGCAGGTCGTCCGGCGCGGTGTCGCCGTGTTCGGCGCGCAGCACCTCGACATACAGCAGGGGCTTGCTGCCGAAGTAGCGCGCGATCAGGGCCGGGTCCACGCCGGCCCGCTCGCCGATCTCGCGGATGGTCGTGCGGTCGTAGCCTCGCTCGGAGAAGAGTTCGGTCGCCGCCCGCAGCAGCGCCTCGCGGGTGCGGGCGGAGTTCCGGCGCGGGCCCGCGGCCTCCGCGCTCATGGGCGGATCGGCTCGGGGCGCGCCTGCTCCCCCTTGGCGACCGGCGTGGTCTGCCCCGCCGCGACCACGGAGGGGCGCAGCCGGGTGCCGGTCCGGGTGAGTACCACGGCGAGAATGCCGGTGATCACGAAGGCGGCGCAGCCGGCGAGGCCCGCGTTGCGGTATCCGTCGTTGGCCGGCAGCGCCGCGCCGGGGTCGGTGGCGGCCTGGAGGATGACCGCGCTGAGCGCGCTGCCGGTCGAGTACCCGATGTACTTCATGACCTGATTGAAACTCATCGCACTGCCCGTCTCCTGCGCGGGCACCCCGCCGACGATCAGGCCGGGCGTGACCGCGAAGGTGACGCCCACGCCGAGTCCGGCGAGCGCCATCATCGTGCCGATGCCCCACAGGCTGGAGCGGGCGAGCAGGAAACAGACCAGGCCGGCGAGGGAGAGCAGACAGCCCAGCGGCAGCATGCGGGCGGGCGTCGCCGCTGCGCCGAGCATCCGCACGAGGCGGCCGGTGACGAGGCTGGCCGCGGAGAACGGCACGAGGAGCAGGCCGGTGACGACGATGGACGAGCCGAAGCCGTATCCCGCGGACTCGGGTGTCTGGACGTATCGGGTGACCAGGGCGATCAGCAGGTAGGTGCCGACGCCCCCCACCATCGTGGTCAGGTTGGCGACGAGTACGCCGCGATCCTTGATGAGCCGTACGCGCACCAGCGGATGCGTGGAATGCATCGAGTGCAGTACCCACCCGGCGAGCAGGACGACGGCCGCGACGGCGAGCGCGAGCAGCGGCGCGGATCCCCAGCCCCACCGCTCCCCCTCGGCAAGCGTCACCAGGAGTGCCGCCATGCCGCCGGCGAGCAGCAGGGCGCCGGGAAAGTCCATCGGGGTGGTGGGGCGGCTCGGCGCCGCGGGCACGACGATCACGGTGGCGATGAACGCGGCGGCGGCCGTGGCGGCCGCGAACCAGAATCCTGCGTACATGCCGAGGTACTGGGCGAACAGTCCGGTGATCGGATAGCCGAGGCCGATGCCCGCGGCGGTGGTCAGGGAGAGGGTCGCCACCGCAGACCGTGCCCGCTCCGGAGGAAGTGCGTCACGGGCGGTGGCGATGGCGAGCGGGACGAGGCCCATGCCGACGCCCTGCAGCGCCCGGCCCAGGAGAAGGCAGGTCAGCCCGAGGGGCAGGGCCGCCAGGAAACTGCCCACCAGGACCACGGCGAGACCCGTGAGGATCACGTTCTTGCGGTGCGGGCCGTCGCCGAGGCGCCCCATGACCGGTGTGGCGATGGCTCCGACCAGCATCGTCAGCGTCAGCGCCCACTGTGCGGTGGAGGCGGCGACGTGGTCCTCGGCCGCGATGGTCGGGATGAGCGGTGCGCCGAGGCTGCTGACCACGGCGACGAGCATGCCGAGCGAGACGAGGACGGGCACGAGGGCCCGCGGATGCCGAAGTGCCGGTGTCGGAGCCGTTGCGACGGAGGTGTGCGCAGACGCCGGTATGGAGGGCTGCAAGGGAGGGTTCCCGTTCTTGTCATCAGACGATGTCATTGAATGATGACACGGCCCGGAACCCGCTCCTTCCGCCCCCACCCCCGCGCCCGCCGCGCGTCACATCAGCTCGGGACCCGCAACGCCCCCAGGAGCATCGGCAGCGAGGCGTGCAGTTCTCGCTCCCAGTACGGCCAGCTGTGGGTCCCCGGCCCGTAGAAGTTGGTCGTCACATGGCGGGCGCCCGCCTTTTCGAGCGCGCCCGCCAGGGCGTGGTTCTGCCGGTCGAAGTCGGCTTCGAGGGCGTTCGTGGCACCCGGCGGGTCCAGCGGGCCGGCGGTGCCGTCGCCGCACGACAGGTACACGGGGATCGGCTTGAGCCGCTCGGCCAGGTAGTACGGATCATGAGCGGCCCACACATCCCGCTGCGCCACGGGGTCGCCCCAGACCCGGCGCGGGTCGTCGCCCTGGCCCGCGAAGAAGCCCATGATGCGGTTCACCGACTCGTCGTTCAGCAAGGGGTGCACGGATCCGGAGTACGCCGCTGCCGCCTTGAACATGCCCGGGTGGCGGGCCGCGTACATCAGCGCGCCCTGCCCTCCCATGGACAGTCCGGCCACCACGCGACGCGGTCCCGCTCCCCAGTCGTGTTCAAGAAGCCGGCGCAACTCCTTGGTGTGGAACGTCTCCCAGGCGGGGTCGCCACCCTGCCCGTAGTTCCACCAGTCGCTGTACCAGCCGTTCCAGCCGGCCTCCGGCATGACCACGAGGACGTCGCGCAGGCTGTCGACGCGTGCGACGTCGGTCCGGCTCGTCCACGATGTGTAGTCGCCGCAGCAGCCGTGCAGCAGCCACAGGGTCGGCCAGTGCCGGCGGCGGTCGTCCAGGTTCCAGCCGTCGGGCGTGAGAAGACGGACCTTGACGGTCCGGCCGCCGAGAGCCGGGGAGCGTACGGACAGGTCCACCTGGCGGTCGGCGACCTGGGTGACGGCGACGACCTCGGCGCCACGGGCTGGAGCGGCGGCCACGGACGGTGCGTTCGGCGTCAGGGCGAGCAGCAGGACGGCCAGGAGGAGCAGGAGGCATCTGGCGCGGCGGATCGAGGCGGCGGTCATGGAGGCTCCTGTCGGTGGGATCAGTCTCGGCCGGGGAGGACCAACAGGGCGTCTCCGACCGGGCGTTCGCCGGTCGCGTCGGACGGGGCGTTGATCACGCGCCCGTCGGCGACCATGGTGGTGGACCCGCCGCCGTCGAGATTGATCGCGTCGCGCAGGCCCAGTGCCTTCGCGACCGCGGCGCTCTCCGGGATGCTGAGTCCGAGCGCGCCCGTGCTGCGTCCGTCGGCCGTGACGAGGACGGTCCGTCCGGCGGCGTCGACTCCGGCCAGCGTGCGCGGATTGCGCTTGTGCACCCAGCCGTAATAGAAGCTCGGGTTACCGGGCTGGACCATGCCGTCGGCCGCCACGGTGATGTGTGCACGGCCGTCCCGGACGAGTTCGGGGCCGCCATTGAGGATGCTGGTGCCGGTGGACGGGGAGACGGTGCGCCCGTCGGCGTCCTTCAACACGGCCTGGATCCGCAACTGGCGCCCGGTCTGCGCCAGTTCGGCCAGTCGGGAGACGTAGCGACCGGTCGCCTGTACAGAGCTGCCGCCTTCCGGTAGCGACCCACCTCGCGGCGATCGCACCTCAAGTACCCGTCCGTGGCGGTCGAGTACGGCCTCAATTCCTTCGCCGCTCGGGGTCTTCTGGCTGAACTCGGCGGTAAAGGCGACGAGTTCGTCGTCGTCCTTGCAGGTCGTGTCGTGCAGCGGCAGCGAGGTGGGCGTGTCGTCGGCGGTGCCGCCACAGTTCCTGATCAGGCCGGGGACGCGGTTGATCCCGTCCAGCGGAATCGAGGCGCCCCGGCCGGCCAGCTTGCCCTGCCAGGTGAGCCGGGCGATGCCCGTCCGCCTCCCGGAGTCCTGGATCACGAGGGAGGGGCGCGTGCCCACCGGTTCGCTCAACAGCCGGCCGTCGTATACACCGATACCGGCCGGATCGCCGGGGGCACCGGCGTTCGGGTCGAGCACGAAGAACCCGGCGTTGACGCCTGCGGTCGCCCCGGCCGCGGCCACGAGCTGACTGGTCTTCTCACGGTTCTCGAGATCCGGCCCGTACGACGCTCTCAGCGCGCCGCGGAAACGGTGCGGATCGATGGTGAGGACGTCGATCCGCCACGGGCCCCGGTCCGTGGGCTCCCCGTCCCACCCGCGATACACGGCGGCACCGGTGAATCCGACCGTCGAAAGCCGGGTGCGCTCGGCCGTGGCCGCGGACTGCGACCCGAACTCCCCGACCCGGACGCGCCATCCGAGCGTGCCGCCCGCGAAGTCCGCCGTCGCTGGTGTGGTGACCTCCTCGGCGCGCGCCTCGAAGCCGTCTTCGCGCAGGTGGGCGACCAGTTCGTCGGCGCTCGCGCGGTCGTTGAGCGCTGCTGGTGGCGCATCGGGATCCGGCGAGCCGGCACCGCCGGGGATGGAGACCTCGACCGTCCACCCGAGCGCCGGGGCGTCGGCTCCGCGCACGATACGGGTGAGGGTGACTCCGGGCTGGAGCTGCTGCGTCGTCCGCGTCTCGGGCAGGTCGGCGGGGCCGAGCGGCAATGCGCCGGCCGACCTTGGGACGGGCGCCGACGAGGCCGGTACCGACAGGCCTCCCACGACGGCGAGAACGGACAACACCGCGCCCACGCCGAACAGTCTGCTGTTCACATGCCCCCCACCGGACGAAGAACGGCTCTCCCGTAACGGTGCTTGTGGTCGAGACCACCCGTCAAGGCATGTGCACGTCATCCCTCGGACGACGCGGTCGATGACCGTGGGCTCAGGCAGCCGATAAGGCGTCCCGCGCGCGACACGCACCACTCAAGATCGAAAATGTGAAGGCTTCCGGAGTGGCTGGTGACAGCCCTGGACTTTCGTGTTCGCGCTGATGCAGGGTGTGCCCACCGCAGTCGGAGCTCCGCTTGGGCCTGTCCCCCCGGTGGCCCGTGGTCACGGCTGCGCGGGCACCCGACGGGTGCCCGTCCCATTCCAGGTCAACTTCTCCCTGTCCAACGGAAGTTGCGATTCTCCATGCCCAAGGGAAGTCAAGTGAGCCCTCACGGAAGACTCGTCCGCTGCTCCACCCCGCTCGTGCTCGCCGCCGCGCTCGCCCTGTCGGCCACCGCCTGCAGCAAGGAACAGGCCACCACGACGGCCGGCGGCGTGAAGCTGGTCAAATCCGGCCAGTTGACGACGTGTACGCATCTCCCGTACGCGCCGTTCCAGTCGGAGAAGGGGAAGAAGATCGTCGGCTTCGACGTCGACCTGATCGATCTGGTCGCCGACGACCTCGGTCTGAAGCAGGAGATCGTGGACAAGTCGTTCGAGACGATCAAGACGGGCGCGGACCTCAACGCAGGGGTCTGCGACGTGGCCGCCGCGGGCATGACGATCACCCCCGAGCGCAAGCAGCACCTCGACTTCTCGACCCCCTACTTCGACGCCAACCAGGCACTGTTGGCCCGTAAGGGCGTCAAGGCGAAGTCGCTGGACGCCATCAAGAGCGGCAAGATCAAACTGGGGTCGCAGTCGGCCACCACCGGCGAGGACACCGCGCACGCCGGCGGCATCGACTCGAAGTCGTTCGAGAGCTCGGACGCCGAGCTGAACGGACTGCGCACCGGTCAGGTGGACGTCGTGATTCAGGACTACCCGGTGGTCCAGAACTGGCTCAAGGACCCTGCCAACGCCGCTAAGTTCAGCGTCACGGGTACCGTTCAGACGGGTGAGAAGTACGGCTTCGCCGTACGCAAGGGGGGCAACGCCAAGCTCCTCGCCGCCATCGACAAGGCCATCAAGAAGGCCAAGCAGGACGGCACGTACAAGAAGCTGTACGAGAAGTGGATCGGCCCGATGCCTGCGGAGGCCGCGTCCCAGTGACCTCCTCTCACGCACCCGTCGCGGGGAAGGCCCCGGCCCAGCCGGCCGCGCGCCCGCGCCTCTCCCCGCGTCGGCGGCGCAGCATGCTCCGCGGTGCGCAGTACGTCGTCCTGGCCGGCGCGGTGATCGCTGTCGCTGTACTGGCCGACTGGCACCAGTTGCAGCAGCAGTTCCTCGAACTGTCCGTGGCCAAGCGGATGTTCCCGGATCTACTGACGGTGGCGCTGGCCAACACGGTGGCGTACACCCTGTCCGGATTCGGTGTGGGCCTCGTACTCGGCCTGGTCATCGCCCTCATGCGGCTCTCCTCGGTCGCCCCCTACCGCTGGCTCGCCTCGCTGTACATCGAGGTGTTCCGCGGACTGCCCGCCCTGCTGATCTTCATCTTCATCGGGGTCGGCGTCCCCCTGGCGTTCCCCGGTCTTGCCATCCCCGGCGGCGCGTACGGTCAGGTCGCCGTGGCCCTGGGCCTCGTAGCCGCCGCGTACATGGCGGAGACCATCAGGGCCGGCATCCAGGCCGTGCCCCGCGGCCAGATGGAGGCCGCACGCACGCTGGGCATGTCCCACGCGAGGGCCATGTGGTCGATCGTCATCCCCCAGGCCTTCCGCGTCATCGTGCCGCCCCTCACCAACGAACTGGTCCTTCTCTTCAAGGACTCGTCACTCGTGCTGTTCCTGGGCGTCTCCTTGCAAACCCGCGAACTCACCAAGTTCGGACGGGACTTGGCCAGCGAGACCGCCAACACCACACCCATTTTCGTGGCCGGTCTCTGCTACCTCCTGATCACCGTCCCGCTGGGCTACGTGGTACGCCGTCTGGAGGCGGGCCATGCGAAGGCGCGGTAGGCGATGAGCGCCAGCGAGCCCTCCGGCACCACGAGAGAAGACAAGGGGACGGGCATGACGAATGCCACCACCGCAGCGGACACGTCCGCGCCCACGCCGACCCGGGCGATCGAGATCCGCGCGCTCCATAAGTCCTTCGGTGACCTCGAGGTCCTGCGCGGCATCGACTTCACTGTCGACACAGGCGAGGTGGTGTGCGTCATCGGCCCTTCCGGGTCGGGCAAATCGACGTTGCTGCGCTGCACCAACCTGCTCGAACAGCCCACTCAGGGCCACGTCCTCATCGCCGGAACCGACATCACCGACCCGGATGTGGACATCGACCGGCTGCGTCGACGTATCGGGATGGTCTTCCAACAGTTCAATCTCTTCGCGCACTTGAGCGTCCTGGACAACCTGACGATCGCACAGCGCCGGGTGCTGGGCCGGGACAAGACCGAAGCGGTACAGGTGGCCCGACAGAACCTGGCCCGCGTCGGACTCGCCGACAAGCAAGGCAGCTACCCCTCGCAACTGTCGGGCGGTCAGCAGCAACGGGTGGCCATCGCCCGCGCCTTGTCGATGGGCCCCGAGCTGATGCTGTTCGACGAGCCCACGAGCGCGCTCGACCCGGAACTCGTCGGAGACGTCCTCGCCGTCATGCGCGGCCTCGCGGACGACGGAATGACGATGATGGTCGTGACCCACGAAATGGGCTTCGCCCGGGAAGTGGCCGACCGTGTCGTCTTCATGGACGACGGCGTCATCGTCGAACAGGGAAGCCCCGACGAGGTCCTCGGCAACCCCAGCCACCCACGCACCCGGGAGTTCCTCGCGCGAGTCCTGCGCCCGGCGGACACCCTCACGGAGTCCTGACGGGGTAGGGCGCTTCCCGACCGCAGACGGATGGCCGGGATGCATGTCGGCACGCACCGCTCCCGCTCCCCCCGGGGGTGCGGCCCGCCAAGGCGACAGTTACCGGAACCCCTCACACACACGCGCGCCACGGCGAGCGCAGCCCGACACACGCCCCCGGTCGCCGACCGGGGGCGTCGTCACGAAACTCGACAGGATCACTCACGGGTTCGTCATCAGCCGCAGGGGGCCATTGCTCCGGGCGGCAATCGTTCCGGTACCACTCGCTCGTCGTCGGTCACATGTTTCCCGGTGAATACGAGCCGGAACAGCAAACCACCGCGCAGCCGAGGTAAGTGCCAGGGCAGAGAGCTCGAAGAGCCAGTCAGCGGGTGGCCGGCCTGCCGATGCCGTACAGCAAGGTGTCAACGACGCGTGTGGCAAGGGCGTCCACGGCGGCGTCGGTGTCCGGCGCCTCGGCCGCAGCCTCGTGGATGAGGGCGTAATAGACGCGCCGCGCCCAGTCCAAATCGGTGTCGGGCGCAAGAAGGCCCGCGTCGCGGGCGCGCGCGAACAGCAGCTCGCACCGGGCCAGGACCTCGGCGTGCACGCGCGCGGCCTCAGGGGCGCCGGTGGGCTCGGCGCCCATGGCGAAGCCCCATCCGATCTTCACGCGGAGCACGTTCGCGGTGACCTGGTAGAGGGCGATCGCCGGCGGGGCGGTCTCCGGCCGGGCTGCTTCGACTGCCTCGTAGAACCGCTGCGTCGCCCATGTGGCCAGTGCCGTGATCAGGGCGTCCCGTGAGGCGAACCGCCGGTGCACGGTCGTCCGCGCCACCCCGGCGGCCTCGGCGACCTGCTCCATCGTCGCTGCCGGGTTCGCCGACAGCACCCGCTCAGCAGCTTCGAGGATCGCTCGAACGGTCCGCTCGGCGTCGGCACGCAGCGGCTTGTCGGGGGCGGGCAGCGCCATGGGTGCTGATCCTTCCGGGTCTGTGGGTGACTCCAAGAGGATACGACGGCGTGTCGACTCACGGATAACTTGCAACATTCGTGATGCATGTTTTAATGATTGCGCATCACATGGGACGCAGCTATCTACGGAGGTACACCATGGACCTGCAGTTGAACGGCAAGGCTGCGCTGATCACGGGCGCGAGCCGGGGTATCGGGCTGGCCGTCGTTCGAGCCCTCGTCGCCGAAGGCGTCCGCGTCGTCGCAGCAGCCCGTACCCCCACACCGGAACTGAAGTCGACCGGCGCCACGTGTGTGGCGGTGGACCTGTCCGATCCGGCCTCGGCTGAGCGTCTGGTCACCGAGGCCGTGACCGAACTGGGCGCCATCGACGTCCTGGTCAACAACGTCGGGGGCGGCGACGGGGGCCTGGGCGGCGGCTTCCTCGACATGACCGACGCGCAGTGGGCGGAGGTGGTGGACCTGAACTTCTTCGCCACGGTCCGTGTGACCCGCGCCGCCCTGCCCGCGCTGCTGGCCACCCGTGGCGCGATCGTGAACGTGTCGTCCATCGGTGCCCGTGTCCCGAGCAGCGGACCGATCGCGTACACCACCGCCAAGGCCGCACTCACCGCCTTCGGCAAGGCACTCGCGGAGGAATTCGGCCCGCAAGGTGTCCGGGTGAACACCGTCTCCCCCGGACCGGTCCGAACCGCCATCTGGGAGAGCCCCACCGGCTACGGAGCGGAGCTCGCGGCATCCCTGGGCATCCCGCATGCCGAGCTCGTGGCCGGACTCCCCGCAGCGACCGGCATGCTCATCGACCGGCTCATCGAACCGGACGAGGTCGCAGCCCTCGTCACGTACCTCACCTCACCACGCGCCGCGGCAACCACGGGCACCGACCACCTCATCGACGGCGGATCCGTCAAGACCGCCTAGCAAGCCGGCACACGCGGCAGTAGGACGTCATTCCTCGGGCAGACGTTGACAGCACCCCGCCTCAACGTGACACCCGATCTCGCAGATCGCTTCCGTCGTCACGCTCTCGGTCTGCGACGGGAGCGTGCGCCGCCTCCGGGACCACCGGTCACGTCTGCGTACGACGATCCGGTCTGCTGCGCACGGCGCCGCCCACGATCATGATCGCGTGCTGGGACCACGCGCAATGGCAGCTGTCGCACACCGTTTTGATCCACCCCAGCGAGGCGTCATCGCGGCGCCGCTGTCGTCCGGCTGCCCCGCAGAACTCACAGGTGACGGCAGAACGTTCCTCGGCCGCGGCAAGAAGCACACGGATCTCACCGCCGGCCGAGTCCGGAACTCCGGAGACCTGGATCCGCACCGTGCCGAACTTCTCCTTCAGATCGTCGACCCGATAGTCGCCGGCGTAGAGGCGGAGGCCTTCGTCCAAGCGCAACAGGAGGGGATGCCAGCCGGGACCGACTGCACGCAGCTGTTGTGGCAACTGATCAAAGGGGCGGCGCTGTTCGACCTGCATCGCCTCATCATGCGCCGTCAGAACCCCACCCCCAACGCCCCCTCAAGGCATACGTCAACATCACTGGCCCGTGCGCTGCTCATCGGGCAGCAGCCGTTTGCCGACCGGCCGCCGAGACGGCCCGGGCCGGTAGTCGCGCAGCTTGGCCACCGCATTTCGGTGGACTGCCGTGAAAAACCTCTGGATCCGGTTCCGATTGCACCGCATCCTGCTGGGATGCGCTTCTCCATCAACATCCCCAACTTCGGCGACTTCGCCGACCCCCGTAATGTCGCGACCGTAGCGGCCGCCGCCGAACAGGCGGGCTGGGACGGGCTCTTCGTCTGGGATCACGTGCTGCACCGGCATCACCAAGGGCGTCCCTTCGGGGACCCGTGGATGCTCCTGACCGCCGCCGCGCTGGCGACCTCGCGGATCCGATTGGGCACCCTGCTGACGCCGGTCCCTCGTTACCGGCCGCAGCAACTCGCCCGCCAGGTAGCCACGTTGGATCAGCTCAGCGGCGGCAGGGTGATCTTCGCCGCGGGTCTGGGCGGTCCGATCGAGGACGAGTACCGCAGCTTCGGCGACGCCGCCGAGCCGCGCGTCCTCGCCGAGCGACTGGACGAGGGGCTGGAGCTGCTGGGGCGCTTGTGGTCAGGCGAGCCGGTGAACCACCACGGCCGGCACTACGAGGTCCGGGACGTGACGATGCTCCCCGCCACCGTGCAGCGGCCCGCTCCCCCGGTGTGGATAGGCGGATTCTGGCCACGCCGTGCGCCCATGCGGAGGGCAGCACGCTGGGACGGCGCGGTGCCGCTGTTCGAGACGGCCCGACATGGGCATGTGCCGGATGCAGCAGAGGTACGGGAGCTGATCAGCTACGTGCGCAGTCAACGTACGGCTGGGACGGACCGACCGTTCGAGTTCGTGCTCGGCGGCGCCACGCCCCCGGACGCGGCGAAAGCCAAGGACGTGATCGGACCGCTGCACGACGCGGGCGCCACCTGGTGGGACGAACGGCAGATCCAGACCGGCCCCGACCTGGACCGCCTGACCCCGGTTCTACGCCGAATCGAGGCGGGGCCGCCAGTGCTCTGACACGTTCCTTGCAGTTGGTCAACTGTCGCGCCGTTGCCCCAGCAGGCGGGCCTGTTCCCTCTTCAGCTGGGCGAAGCCTCTGCGTGCGTACGCGGCTATCTCCTCGCTGGGGAACGGTACGACTGAAAGGTGCTGGTCGTAGCTGTCCTGTGCCCATCGTGCGGCCGTGACCTCGCAGCATCGCCGGCTCAGCGACCTCTACGGCCCTCTGTGCCTCAACGGGTTGCGCCTGTCGCAGCGCCATGAACGCCTCGCTTGCGTCTCCTGGTCCGTCTGCCGTGGCAGATCGGGTTCGCTGCGACTCCTGTTTCGCCCCGACCCGAGCCACGCGTGCATCCGTCCGTACCGGCCCCGGACCTCTTCCGCCAGCCGCATGCCGCGCACCCCCTCGATCACCAGCGGCTTCCCACCCATTGACGCTCCGCGCGACAGATCGAAGAATGGGCGCCTCCCGCCTGACAACGTTGTCGTGTGAAAGAGGTCCCGCACATGCCGCACCACCCCATGCAGGTCGACCGCCGGAGATTCCTGCAACTCCTGGGCCTGTCGAGCGCCTTGGCCGCCCTGCCCACCGTCGCCGTCGCGAACTCTGCCCAGGCTCTGGACAGTTCCACCGGTTCCTCCGGTTCCGCCTCTCCCCCGGACGAGACGGCAGCCACATACCACCGCGTTCTGCTCCAGCACACCCACTGGTCCGAGACGCAGTGGGACGAGGCGCGGGGCTACTACACGGACAAGGATTTCGGATTCGCCGTCGTTCTCGGCCATGCGGTGCTGCTCACGCACGGCACGTACGACAACGAACTGGCCGGCGTCGACCGGGACACCCTCAAGGCACGCACGCTCGCCACGATCCGGCACTTCGCGACATCGAACCGGCTCACGGGCGGGACCCAATGGGGCCGCAAGCTGTTCTTCGACACCACGTTCCAGTCGTACTTCATCCTTGCCGCGCGGCTCCTCTGGGACGATCTCGACAGCGCGACGCGCACGAACGTCGACACCATTGTTCGTGAACAGGCCGCGTACACAACGATGTTGGGCACCGGCGACGACCCGGACTCCGGCGACTGGACACCGAACGGCCTCAAGGGCGGCTACGTGGGGGACACCAAGCTGGAGGAGATGGGGCTGTACGCGCAGACACTCGCACCCGCCCTCGCATGGGCGCCGGACGACGCGCGCCGCCCGGAGTGGGAGTCGGGCTACGGCACCTGGTCGCGCAACGAGGCGGGGCTCCCCCCGGCCGACCTCGCCAATCCGGCGCTCGTCGACGGCGTAGCCGTCTCCCGCAACACGGCCCGGAATCTGTACGACACGTTCATCGTCGAGAACCACGGATCCTTCGGCCCGCACTACCAGGAGGAGTTGTGGCGTACCTCGGGACGCAACGCGGCGCACTTCCTGGCCGCCGGGCAGCCGCTGCCGCAGGTACTGACCGCACAGCCCAACGCACAGCCGCTGTGGCGCACGTTGCTGGGGGTGATGAGTGACGCCGGTGAGCCGTTGATGCCGATGGTGAACGACCGCGAGCATCTGTACGGCAGGGACGTGATCCCGCTCGCGTTCCTGGCGCAGGTGACGGGCGACCGGGCGGCGGCACGGGCCGAACAGGCGCTGGCCGAACGGCTCGAGGCATACCAGAAGTACCCGCCGGAGTACCGACTGGCCAAGTTCTCGGGTGAGCCGAAGTATGAGCCGGAAGCCCGGGCCGAGCTGGCCATCAGCTATCTCCTGCACATGTGGGCGGCCGCGAAGGGCGAACGGGTCCGGCCGCTGTCTGCGGACGAGCTCTTCGCCCAGGCGTCGGGGGTCACGGACTTCGGCTCGGGTCCTGGTCTCGTCTCGCACCAGACGCGGGCCGCGTGGGCGGGTGCCGTCAGCAAGCCCGGCTTCGTGAAGTTCGCCTGGCAACCGGCCCACGACGACTGGCTGTTCAAGCTCAGCGGCGGTACGCCGATGTTCCTGCCCGCGACCACGGGCAAGGTCGCGCAGCGAACCGTCCGGACGTACACCTCCCGGCGCGACGGCTTCGACGGCAGCGCCACGGTGCTGCGTCTGGACAGTGGATACGCGGGCTTCACGACACTGCCGACGGGCGCCGTCGTCTACGCGACCTCCGGAACGGCCGCCGGGGAAGGGCACCTTGAGGTGCACAACCTGACCATGCCGGGGATGGCCGGCCTCGACGGCGCACGTACGTACCGTTTCGAGGAGGGTGAGGTCGAGGTACGCGCGCAGGATGCGGATACCTCCCCGACCGCGGCTGCGGCGCGCGTCGACGAGGTGAGCTTCTCCCGCGCCACCGTGCGGCACATACGTATGCTCGGGGTACGCCCCGATCCGACGTACGGCTACTCCCTGTATGCGTTCGAGGTGCGCGACGGTGCTGACGTCACCGACCTCGCACGTGGCGCGACGGCCACCTCGTCCTCGAACGATCCGGGCAAGGGTCCGGAGCTGGCCGTCGACGGTGATCTCGCGACGCGCTGGGCGGTCGCCAAGGCCGAACGTCCGCGTGCCGACAGCTGGTTGAAGGTCGACCTGGGCGGCGAGCGCGAGGTCGACCGCGTCACGCTGCGCTGGGAGGCTGCGGCCGGGCGCGCGTATCGCGTGCAGGGGTCGGCGGACGGCGAGCACTGGGAGGACCTGGCGGCCTGGCCGGTCCCCGATGTGAGCAGCCGGGGTGGCTGGCTCGACATCGATGGACGTGCCGGGCTCGTCGTGCGCGGATCGGATGCGGACCACCCGATCGCCGTGTACGGCGACACGATCCTGGCGGCCGACGGGCAGGCGGCGCCGGTCGTCGTCGAGGGATATGCAGGTGCGTCGGCCAACACGCTGCGCGCGCTGGCGCGGATCGCCTCGCCCAGGGCTGGGAGCAAGGCGATCCAGGTGGCATTCACGCAGGAGCACCTGAGCCTGTTCAACCTCTCGGGCGACGCGGTCACCACGACGGTGGACGTGCCACAGTCCGGTGCACGTCGTCTGGTGTTCCAGGGAGACCAGACTCTGACCGACGGCGGAACGACCTACCAAGCCCAACTCGGAGCGTCTGACGCCCTGTTGCTCGCTCCCCGGTTCACGCTGGCTCCTGTGGCGGGTGCGGGACGGCTGCCCTCTGGACTGCGTGTACGGGTGATGGACGGCGCCACCGTGCAGCTCTCCGGGGCGAGTTGCCGCGTTCGCGTGGAGGGGCAGCAGCGCAGCGAGGTCGCCGTCGTGCGGCATGGGCGTGAGACGACTCTCCGTCTTCGCGACGTGACCGCCTTCCCCCTCGACGACCTCGCCCTCGACCGCACCGTGTTCCCCACCAGTCCACTGCCCGCCGGCATGTCGGACCCGTCCGCGGCGGTGGACGGCAATCCGGCGACCTCGTGGCGGCCCGGTCCCGACGGGCGCATGGTCGTCGACCTGGGCGAGCGGCTGCCGTTGCGTTCGATCGAGGTCACCTGGACGGACGCCGGGGCGCCCGCTCTCAGTGTTGAGGTCAGCGACGACGGTGTCACCTACCGAGGTGCGGGCCGCGCCGACGGGCGCGGCCGTGTCCGTGCACTCGACCTCGACACGTCGGCGCGGTATGTCGCCGTGAAGGTCGAGGGGCGGCTGTCCAGGGACGCCCGCCTCACCCGACTCACCCTGCGCTGAGACTCGCACAGAACGCATCCCGAGGGACCCGGCCCGGCCGCGCGGCAGGCCGGGTCCCTCGCCGTTTCGCGCGGGGAGAACTCTGCGTCTGCGACCTCAACTCCCCCTCGCCGCAAGGCCACACCCCACCGGAAAGTTTCGTCCGGCCCCTTGACCTGCCCCCCGAGGCGCCCGCACAGTACGGGCTAATACGCATTACCTAATACGCATTACCAGCACGCGGTCACGCGACAACCAAGTGTCGACAGCAAGGAGCACCAGGCGTGGAGCAACCCAGGAAGCGCGCGAAGCCCGGCCGGGCCCCGTCCCCCACCGGCCGTACGTCGCGCCCGCGCCAGGCCGAGGTGGCCCGCCTCGCCGATGTCTCCCAGGCGACCGTCTCCCTGGTCCTGAACGCCCGTCGCGACGGCAAGGGCGCGACGATCTCCGAGGAGACGCGGCAGCGGGTCCTCGACGCGGCGCGCAGCCTCGGCTACGTCCCGGACCCGGCGGCACGCCGGCTGGCCGCCGCCCGCAACAACCTGCTCGGCGTCTTCAGTTTCACGGCGACCTTCCCGACCGATGTGCAGCACTCGTACTACCCGTTCCTGGTGGGCGTGGAGCAGGAAGCGGCCGCGCGCGGCTACGACCTCGTGCTGTTCACCGGGTCGAGCAGCGGGGGCGCGGGCGCCGCGGGGCCGGACGCGCTCAGCCGGGTACGGCTCGCCGACGGCTGCCTGTTCCTCGGCCGGCACGTGCCGCGTGCCGAGCTGAAGCGGCTGGTCGCCGACGGGTTCCCGGTGGTGCATCTGGGGCGCCGGGAGGAGCTCGAAGGGCTCGCCTGGGTCGGCGCCGACTACGTCAGCGCGAGCCGCGAAGTCGTCGCGCGACTCGGCGAGTTGGGACACCGGCGGATCGTGCTGGTGCGCGAGGACGACGACGCTCCCGCGTCGGGCGACCGCCAGGAAGGTTTCCTCGACGGTCTCGCGCGGGCGGGTCTGCCGGGCGCTCCCGACGCGGTGCTGCGCTGCGTCGATCCGGTGGCGGAGCTGACGGCGGATCGGGTCCGGGCGCTGGTCACGGACGGTGTAACCGCGTTCGTGGCGGAGGAGACCGACACCGGCGCCGCGTGGCGGGCGGTGAGCGGGGCGGTGCGGGCGGCCGGGCTCTCATGTCCGGAAGACGTCTCGCTGGCGCTGCTCGGAAGCCCTCCGCCGGACCTTGCACGGGAGCCGGTGCCGATGGGGTTCGACGTGCCCCGGCACGCGCTGGGCGCCGCCGCGGTGCGGTTGCTCGCCTCGATGGTCGCCGGAGAGGAAGCCGACGAGCCGTTGGTGGCGTGCGAGGTCCGCGACGGGGTGACAGCGGGGCCACGCGTCGACCAACTCCCTTGACGCGGCAGTCAGTTCAGAACACCTCAAGAACAACCACAAGGAGCACTGTGATACCCGAACCGGACATCCTGATCGTCGGCGGCGGCCTCGGCGGTGTCGCCGCCGCGCTCGCCGCCTGCCGGGCGGGCCGGCGCGTCGTGATGACCGAGGAGACGGACTGGATCGGCGGGCAGCTCACCGCCCAGGCCGTGCCGCCGGACGAGCATCCGTGGGTGGAGCAGTTCGGCACGACGGCGTCGTACCGGGCGCTGCGCGAGGGCATCCGGGCGTACTACCGGCAGTGGTATCCGCTGCGCGGCGAGGCGCTCGGGCTCGCGGACCTCAACCCGGGCGCCGGGCGCGTCAGCAAGTTGTGCCACGAACCGCGGATCGCACTCGCCGTCCTGGACGCGATGCTCGCCCCGCACCGGGCATCGGGCCTGCTGACCGTCCTGACCGAGCACCGCGCCGTCTCCGCAGAGGCGGACAACGATGTCATCCGTGCCGTCACACTGCGGGATCTGCGCGGCGACACCCTCACGACCATCCCCGCTCGCTACGTCATCGACGCCACCGAGACCGGCGAACTCCTCGCACTCGCAGGCGTTGAGCACGCCAACGGTGCCGAAGCGCAAGGGGAGTTCGGCGAGCCGCACGCACCTGCTCAGGCCCAGCCCGACAACCAGCAGGGCATCACGGTCTGCTTCGCGCTCTCGCACCACGAGGGCGAGGACCACATCATCGACCGTCCCGAAGACTACGCGTTCTGGCGCGCCTACCGGCCCGACTTCTGGCCGGGGCCCCTGCTCGGCTTCGAGGCACCCGACCCGCGCACCCTGGAGCCGGTCCCCCGCACCTTCGTGCCGAACCCGGACCTCGACCCGCTCGCGGTCAGTGCCGACCAGAGCGCCGACGCCGGGGACAAGGAGCTGTGGGGGTTCCGGCGGATCCTGGCGCGCAAGCTGCACCGGCCGGGCGCCTTCGACTCGGACATCACGCTCGTCAACTGGCCGTTGAACGACTACTGGTTGAAGCCGTACATCGGCCAGGAGGCCGAAGCGCTGCGCGAGGCACGGCAGTTGTCGCTGTCAGTTCTGTACTGGTTGCAGACGGAAGCCCCGCGCGCCGACGGCGGCACCGGGTTCCCGGGACTGCGTATCCGCCCGGACGTCACCGGCACCGCCGACGGGCTCGCCAAGGCGGCGTACGTGCGCGAGTCGCGGCGCATCAAGGCGGTGACGACCGTCGTCGAGCAGGACGTCGCCATCGACGCGGTCGGCCCGTACGGCAGGACCCGCTACCGCGACTCGGTGGGAGTCGGCGGCTACCGGCTCGATCTGCACCCCTCCACCGGCGGCGACTCGTACATCGACATCGGCTCGGTGCCGTTCGAGATCCCGCTGGGATCGCTGGTGCCGCGCCGGGCGCGCAATCTGCTGCCCGCCGGCAAGAACATCGGCACCACCCACATCACCAACGGCTGCTACCGGCTGCACCCCGTCGAGTGGAACGTCGGCGAGGTGGCGGGCGCGCTCGCGGCGCACTGCCTCAGCGAGGACGTCGATCCGCAGCAGGTGCAGGCCGAGGACAAGCGGTTCGAGGTGTTCGCGCGGCTGCTCGACCGGTCGGGTGTGCAGCGGCACTGGCCCGACGTCCGCGGGTACTGACAACCCCTCCCCCACGCCTTCAGCAATGTACGCACGTCAACGCACGTCAACGCACGTCAACGCACAAGGAGGTGCCCTGACATGACCGGCATGATCCCTGACCGTCGCATCCGCGTCGGCATCGACGTGGGCGGCACGTTCACGGACGCCGTGGCGGTCGACGCCGCGACGCTCGCGCTGGTGGGGCAGGTGAAGGTGCCCACCAGCCACCACCACGAGGACGGTGTCGCGCATGGCATCGTCCAGGCGCTGGAACAGCTCCTGGAGAAGGTCGAACGGACGGCGGCGGACGTCACGTTCCTGGCGCACGGCACGACGCAGGCCACGAACGCCCTGCTGGAGGGCGACGTCGCGAAGGTGGGGCTCATCGGGACAGGCAGCGGGGCGGGCGCGGTGTTCACCCGTCGGCTCGCCTCGTTCGGCAGGCTCGAACTCGCCCCGGGCAAGCGGCTTCCGCTGACGTACGCGCATGTGGCCGACCCGTTCGACGCCGATGCGGCGCGTGCCGCCGTGGAGCAAGTGCGCGACGAGGGGGCCGAAGTCCTCGTCGCGACCGAGCCGTTCGGGGTGGACCGGCCCGAGGGCGAGCAGGCCGTCCTCGACGCCGC
Organism: Streptomyces sp. NBC_01445; assembly: GCF_035918235.1. Classification (NCBI taxonomy): domain Bacteria; kingdom Bacillati; phylum Actinomycetota; class Actinomycetes; order Kitasatosporales; family Streptomycetaceae; genus Streptomyces; species Streptomyces sp. NBC_01445. The sequence continues at coordinate 680,613 of NZ_CP109485.1, forward strand.
GCGCCCCTCCGGGCTGCCACTCGCGGCGGCGCACGAGATCACCTCGCTGTACGGGCTGCACAAGCGGACGCGTACGGCCGTGGTGAACGCGGCGATCCTGCCCCGGATGCTGGCCACGGCAGATCTCGTGGACGCCTCCATCACCAAGGCCGGGGTGACGGCGCCGCTGATGGTGATGCGCTGCGACGGCGGGGTCATGTCGCTGGGCGAGATGCGTCGGCGCCCGCTCCTGACGATCCTGTCGGGCCCCGCGGCGGGCGTCGCGGGCGCGCTCATGCAGGAGCGGATCAGCGAGGGCGTGTTCCTGGAGACGGGCGGCACGTCGACGGACATCAGTGTGGTGCGGCGCGGCAAGGTGGCGGTGCGGCACGCGACGATCCTCGGCAGGACCTCGTACCTCAACGCCCTCGACGTACGGACAGTCGGTGTCGGCGGCGGTTCGATGGTGCGGATCGCCGGGAACCGAGTGGTCGGTGTCGGGCCGCGCAGCGCGCACATCGCGGGGCTGCCGTACGCGTGCTTCGCCTCGCTCGACGACCTGCGGGACGCGCGGATCGCCACGGTGCGGCCGATGAGCGGCGACCCGGACGACTATCTGGTGCTCGATGCGGCGGGCGGCCGGTTCGCCGTGACGATGACGTGCGCGGCGAACGCGCTCGGCCGGGTACCGGAGGGCGACTTCGCGCGCTGCGCGCAGGAGGTGGCACGGGCCGCGATCCAGCCCCTCGCCACCGCCCTGGGCACTGATGTGGCGGGCGCCGCGCGCGCCGTCCTCGACGCCGGGACCGCGCAGGTCGAGGCAGTGGTGGACGCGATGATCCGGGACTACCGGCTCGACCGCGACACGGCCGTACTGGTCGGCGGGGGCGGCGGGGCAGCGGCGGTGACCCCACACCTCGCCGCCGACGCCGGACTCGAAGGCCGTATCGCCCGGCACAGCGAGGTGATCAGCCCGATCGGCGTGGCCCTCGCGCTCGTCCGCGAGCAGGTCGAGCGGATCGTGCCCGGCGCAACGCAGGAGCAGATCCTCGCGGTGCGCGCCGAGGCCGAACGGGCGGTCGTCGCACAGGGCGCCGCGGCCGAAGGGGTCGAGGTGGAGGTGACGGTCGACCCGCAGACCAGCACCGTACGGGCCGTAGCCACCGGTGCGACCGAGCTGCGCACCCAGGACCGGGCGCACCGCGCGGACGACACCGAGCGGCTGCGCGCGGCTGCCGCGAGCCTCAAGGCGCAGCAGTCACGGGTGAAGGTGCTGGCCGGCACGGCTGCGTACACCGTCTACGGCACCGAGGTGCGGCGCAGGTTCCGGGCCCACCGGCAGCCGGTTCGGGTGGTGGACGCGGACGGGGTGGTGCGGCTCGGCATACCGCACGCGCGGGTGTCGACGACGACGGTGGGCGCGGCCGGTGAGGCGCTGGCGTCGCTGGTGCGCGACGCCACCTCGTACGGCGACGGCGGTGTGCGGGCTCCGGCCGTGCGGCTGCTGGTGGGCGGCCGGATCGCGGATCTGTCCGGCGTGCTCGCACCGGATGCCCTGCTGGCCCTGGCCCGCAGCGAGTTGCGCTCGCGGGCCGCCGACGAACCGGTCGTCGCGGTCGTGGAGCCCCGCGCATGACCGGCGATCACGACGAGGACCTGGACCTCGCGGTGCGGCTGCTCGCAGGGACGCCCACGCACGAGGGACGTGATCCGCTGATGCTCCGTCAATGGGCGCTGACAGCCGAAGAGTTCGGCAGTCGGATGGCTCCGGATCCCGGACCGGTGCGAGTCGTCGAGCAGGACGGCGGGCTCGCGGCCGGCCTGCTGGCCCGGTACCGGTCGAGGCCGCCGGTGGTCGAGATCTACGTCGACACGGTCGACCGCGCCGAGCGGCTGATCGCCGAGCGCGACTGGCGGCACTGGTTCCCCGTCGGATCGGTGCGGGCAGCCGCCCTCGCCCACGAGCGGGCGCACGCCTGGCTCCACCACGCGCATGTCCGGGCCGAGTTCAAGCGGGCGCTCGGCCACACGGCACTGAGGCTGGGGCGGCGCCGTCTTTACGCACATGTCGCGGGCGCCGACGAACTGGCCGCGCACGCCTATGCCCGCGCCGCCTGCGGCCTGGGCCGCAGTCCCCTGCTGCTGACGGAGGCGCTCGCCGCCGCCGTGTCCTGCGAAAGCGAGAAGTGACCGATGGGTGTCGTCATTCTGCTCGTCATGGCGGCCGGAGTGGCCGCCATGCTCAGCCGCAAGCTGCCGACCGCGTTCGCGCTGGTCCTGCTCGCCGTGGTGATCGCGTTCCTCGCGGGCGCGCCGCTGACGGGCAAGAACAGCGTGTTCGACACGGTGCTCCAGGAGGGCGCGCCCGCGCTCGCCGCCACGATGATCGCGATCCTGCTCGGATCGTGGCTCGGCAAGCTCCTGGAGGAGACCGGCATCGCGGGCACCCTGGTCCGTAAGATCGTCGAGTTCGGCGGAGACCGGCCGGTGTTCGTGGCGCTCGGTGTCCTCGCGGTGTCCGCGCTTGTCGGCACCGTGACCGGCTCCGCGCCCGCGGCGATGCTCGCCGGGCTGATCGGTATCCCCGCGATGATCGCGGTGGGCATCCCGAAGGTGACCGCCGCGGGCACGATCCTGATGGGCATCGCGGCCGGGATGCCGTTCGAGCTGCCGGTGTGGCAGTTCTTCTCCACGGCGCTTGAGCTGCCGGTGGACACGGTGCGCGGCTTCATGCTGAAGCTGTTCCCGTTCGCACTGGTGGCGGCCACCGCCTACGTGCTCGTGGAGTCGCGGCGCCGGGGTGTGGAGCATGCGTGGTCGCTCAAGTCGGTTCAGAAAACGCCGGGTTCGCGCGGCAGCAGTCGGCGTCAGCGGCTCGGCGACGCCCCGTGGTACGCGCTGCTCACTCCCGTGGTGCCGCTGGTGCTGGCCCTTGGCTTCGATCTGGCGATCATCCCGTCGCTCCTTGCGGGTGTGCTGTACGCGCTGGTGACGACGACGCGGCCGCGCGAGATGAACCGCCGCCTGCTGCGCACCCTGTACGGCGGCTTCGAGGTGGCGGCTCCGCCGATCACGCTGTTCGTGGCGATCGGCATTCTGCTCGCCGCGGTGAAGCTGCCCGGCGCGGTCGACGCGCTGGAGCCGCTCGTCAAGGCGGTCAGCCCGCACAACGCGGTGCTGTTCGTCCTGGTCTTCACCCTCCTGGTACCGCTGTGCCTTTACCGCGGACCACTGAACGTGTTCGGCCTGGGCGCCGGCATCGCAGGCGTCCTCATCGCCACCGGCATCTACCCGGCTGTCGCCGTCCTCGGCATGGCCACCTCGTACAACCAGGTCTTCGGCGTCGCCGACCCGACCAGCACCCAGACGGTGTGGAGCGCGCAGTACGCGGGCGTGTCGCCGCAGCAGGTGATGGTCCGCACGCTGCCGTACGTGTGGGCGGTGGCGCTCGGCGGCCTGTGCGTCACCGCCGCCACCTACCTGTGAAACCCCTCTGAAAGAAACCGACTTCAGGAGCCGATCATGCAAGAGCCGCAGTTTGGCCTGAACCGTCGCATGTTCCTGCGCACCACCGCCGTCACCGGCGCCGCGTTCGCCCTCGGCGGCCTTTCGACGGCGTCCGCGTCGGCCGCGCCCGGCGGGTTCCCGGACTACACCTACGTCCGCACCCTGCTGTCACCGTCCCAGCTCAAGTACAACCCGACGGGCGAGATCATCTTCCCGACCGTACGGGGGGTGTACGACAAGTTGGCGTCACCTCTGGGCCGTTACTACCTGTACTACGCGCCGCACGACGCGCCGGGCGGCGTCTGCCTGGCGTACGGCGACTCGCTGGAGGGCCCGTTCACGGAGTACCCGGCGAACCCCATCGTGTCGAACAAGTGGGACCCGCACTACTCGGTCAGCCACGTGTCGTCCCCGCACGTGCTGTGGAACGAGGACGCCAAGGAGTTCTGGCTGTACTTCCACGGCGAGAACACCACGACGCGCCTGGCCAGGTCCAAGGACGGTGTGCACTTCACGTACGACAAGGTCGTCCTGTCGACGTCGATGATGCCCACCGGCACGACCGAGACGTCGTACGCCCGTGTCTTCCGCCACGACCTGCCGGCGCGCGGCGCGCGCTACGTGATGCTCTTCATGCTGAACAACACCACCAACCACCGTGACATCTGCTGGGGTTGGTCGGCCGACGGCAGAAGCTGGACCTTCGACCAGACGCCGCTCGTACGGCACTCGGACGTCGGCGCGGTGAACGTGGGCGGCCCCCACCTGCTGACCCGGAACGGCTCCGCGTACGTCGTCTACAACAAGGACAAGGAGAGCGGCGGCGACCTCATGATCACGGAGGTCGGCGCGGACTTCTCGCTCCGCAAGCACCTCGGCGTCTTCTACGACTCCCGTTCCACAGCCCCCGAGAACGGCCGGGCGGCAGCGCCGTCGTTCGGAACGGAGCACGGGGTGCCGTACATGGTGTACGAGGCGGGCGAGCGGTTGGCCGGGGCCATCGCGGTCGCCCGGGGCTGACCGAACGGATCCCGGGCGGGACACGAACTGACGGGTGGTCCGCACGGCACGTACCTACCGTGCGGACACGCCGACAGCCCTCAGGGCGTCATGCTCTGCGCAGGCCGTCCAGGTGGTCGCGCAGAGCCCGGGCGGCCAGGTCCCGCCCGCCGACGCCGTGCTGAGCGCGCAACCCGGACTCCCCGCCCCGTTCCCCCTCCTCGCCAACACCTGTGCAGAGCACCCCCAGTTAGCCTGGATCACAGCGAAGGGAGGCAGTTCCGAGGACCGCTGGTCGACACGCTGGGTGCTCCGGAGCACCCCGGCCACCGGGCTCCCGCACACTGTGCGGGGGCGGACGAGACCTTCGGCCAAGGCATGATCCGGCCCCACTGACGTGTGGGCCGTTCCATCGTGCCCGGCCGAGTGGTTCTCCCGTCGCCCCATGGGCGCCGATGAGCTGACGGCCCGGCCCCAGCAGAAAGCAAGGCAATGACCTTCGACCCCCTGGCGTTCCTCACCGCCTTCGGGCTGATCTTCCTCGCGGAACTCCCCGACAAGACCATGTTCGCCTCGCTGGCCATGGGCACCCGGATGCGGCCGCTGTACGTGTGGTTCGGCACCTCCACCGCCTTCATCGTGCATGTCGCGATCGCTGTCGGGGCGGGCAGCCTGCTCAGCCTGCTTCCGGCCATGGCCGTCAAACTGGTCTCCGCCGCTCTGTTCGCGTTCGGCGCCGTCGTCCTGCTGCGTGGCGGGGACGATGACGACGAGGAAGGCGCCGCCAAGACCGTCACCGGTTTCTGGCCCGTCTACACCACCGCCTTCATGGCCGTGTTCATCAGCGAATGGGGCGACCTCACTCAGATCACCACCGCCAACCTGGCCGCCACCAACCCCTGGCTGCCCACCGCCCTCGGCTCGGCCCTCGCGCTGATGTCGGTCTCCGCCCTCGCGCTGCTGGTCGGCCGCTTCATCGCCAAGCGCGTTCCTCTCAAGACCGTGCAGCGCATCGGTGCCGCGTGCATGGCCGGACTCGCCATCTGGACCCTGATCGAGGCCTTCACCGTCTGACGCCGCGACGTGAGCGCCTGACGGGCCTCAGGTCGGGCGCTCAGCCCCTTCCCTGCGCCCGATCGACCCACCCGGCGACGGTCCAGGGGCGCGCCTTGACTTCAAGCGCTTCAAGTATTAGAGGGTTGGCTCATGGCGATGACGTACAGGTCCGGCGCGGTGGACGACGCCACACCACTCACGATCCAGCAGGTGTCCAGGCGTACCGGTCTCTCCGAGCCGACGCTGCGCTACTACGAGAAGATCGGCCTGATCGGCACCGTGGGGCGCGACGAGAGCAGCGGTCACCGGCGCTACAGCCCGGCTGCCGTGGAGACCATCGAGGCGCTGAGCTGCCTGCGGTCGACGGGGATGAGCGTGCGGGACATGCGCGCTTACCTCGCGCACCTCGACACCGGTGACGCGCCGCGCCTGCGCGAGCTGTTCCAGGACAACGCCGAGCGCGTTGCCGAGGAGATCGAGCGCATGCGGATCCGGCTGCGCTACCTGCAGCTCAAGGCCGATCTGTGGGCCGCGCGCGAGCGTGGGGACACCGCGGCGGAGCAGCGCGCCGTCGCCGAGGTCACCCCCGTCATCGCCGACCTACGTTGATGAGAAGGAAAGGCAGGAGTACGCCATGAACAACGATCTCGTTCTGGTGACGGGCGGCAGCGGCTATGTGGGGTCGCATGTCGTCAAGCGGTTGCTCGACGAGGGTTTCCCGGTCCGCACGACGGTCCGCTCGATGAACCGGGCGGACGACGTGCGGGCCATGGTGGGCCCGCGTGCCGAGCGGCTGGAGTTCGCGCGGGCGAATCTGACCGATGATGCGGGCTGGGAGGACGCCGTCGACGGATGCACCTATGTCGTGCATGTCGCGTCCCCGTTCCCGCCCGCGCAGCCGGACGACCCCGACGAGCTCATCGTCCCCGCTCGTGACGGTGCCCTTCGCGTCCTGCGGGCGGCGCGGGACGCGGGCGTCAAGCGCACCGTGCTGACGTCGTCGTTCGCCGCTGTGGGCTACAGCCGCAAGCCCGGTGAGGACTACACCGAGACGGACTGGACGGACCCAGCGGACGACAACACTCCCTATGTCCGCTCGAAGGCGATCGCGGAACGGGCGGCATGGGACTACATCGAGGCGGAGGGCGGTGGACTCGAACTCTCTGTGATCAACCCGAGCGGAATCTTCGGCCCGCTTCTCGGCCCCCACCTGTCCGCATCCACCGGCCTCGTCAAGGCGATGCTGGACGGCGCGATGCCCGTCGTGCCGCCTGTGTACTTCGGCGTGGTCGACGTGCGTGACGTGGCGGACATCCACGTCCGGGCGCTGACCCACCCGGCGGCCGCCGGCGAACGGTTCCTCGCCTCCAACGGCCCCGCCATCAGCTTCCTCCAGCTGGCCCGGATCCTCCGCGAGCACCTCGGCGAGGCAGCCGCGCGCGTCCCGACCCGCGAACTGACCCCCGACGAAGTGCGCGAGGCCGCCGTCAGCAACCCCACCCTGCGGGATGCCGTCCGGCAGTCGGGCGGCATCCCCGTCCTCCACACCGAGAAGGCCCGCACGATGCTCGGCTGGGAACCGCGCGACACGGCGACCACGATCGTCGACACCGCCAGGAGCCTCATTCAACTCGGGCTCTGTGAAGGCGAAACGCCCCGCCCGCCGCACCGAGGTGTCAGCCGGCCGAAGGAAGGGCGGTCCCGGATCCGCTGAGGATGAGGCGGGAGCGCCGCCGCGACGCGATCGCAATGGCCGTACCGATGCCCGCGATCAGCAGTCCGATCCCACAGAAGACCAGCGGAATCAGCCACAGCGAGACAAACCCGTCGATCTTCGCGTCCTCCGGGTCATCGGCGCGGTACAGGACGTCAACCCGCTCACCCTCGTCGTACGCCGGTGGGTTGGAGCCCATTGAGCTCCGGAACGTCGTCGGCGCACCGCCCGCCGGCGTGAACTCGACGACCGGGTGCGCCGTGGGCCCGCTGCTCTGCCGTGACTTGCTGGACGAGCTGACGTTGCCGCCCTCCCACTCCAGGTACACCACGGTTCCCCTGGCACGCTCCGCATCCGTCACGAACGAGATCGACACCCCTCCCACAATCGCCCCGATGGCGAAGAACAGCGTCCCGAACGCGATGACCCCGAATGTGATCCACCAGCCGGCACTCCGCCGCCCACGTACCTGAACCTGCACAACTTCCCTCTCACTTGTCCGGAGTGAGAGGACGCTATCCCAAGTGCAAAAACCACTGCGCACCCGCCCCCACGCACGTCGTTCACGACGCGGGGGAACTCCGGGGCCCTGGTCCCCGGCGAGATTCGGCGTACTAGATGGTCGGCCGCTCCAGACGAGGATCGCCTGGCGGACCGATGAACTGCCCGGCGGATCCCTGCGCATGACGATCGGTGATGTCGACGCCGCACCCAAGGACCCCAAGTCCGTCCGGAGCAACGACTATCGCGCACCCGCCGGCCAGACCGAGTGCGACAACGTCAGAATCATCAAGGTCCACGGCTGGTGGTGCACCACCACCGTCTCCTCCGTCGCACAGGACGGCGAGATCGTGCTCGGCGGCGCCGCACCCCGCGCGACGATCCACTCCGCAGGCTTCCGCACGCATTGTTCTGGCCACCACGCGCGGATCCGGCAGCACCACGAGATCCAGCGGAACAGCTGGTCCGGCTGGCGCGCCGACAGCAGGCGCCGCGACACCCCCTGGACAACCGCCCGACACCAGGCCCACGGAACCGTCTCAGCACCCTGCCCGCGCGGACGGGCCGGCACCTACACCTACCGCTGGCGGTCACGGTCGAGGTCTTCGGCGTCCAGGCGGACGACTCCCCGGCCGCGAGCGCCGAAATCCGCGCGGACTGCGGTTCGGGCATCAGCTGAGCGCACACGCGGACACCACGGACGGGTGAAGTCAGCTGTTCTCGCCGTATGCCGCCGCGATCTCCGCCGACTCGGCCCACCGGCTGTACGTCGGCTGCTGCGGCCAGCCCTCCGGCGAGTCCTGCCACTCCTCCTGGCGGCCGTACGGCAGCAGGTCGACCAGGCCGAACAGATAGCTCAGGCGCTCGACGCCGCGGCCGTCGGTGTGCCAGGTCCGGTACACCTTGTCGCCGTCGCGCAGGAACACGTTGACCGCGAATCCGGCGTTCGGCGGGGCGCCGACGTCGCCGCCGAACGAGCTGTTCGCCGTCGAGTACCACGTCATCTCGTTCCCGACCTTGCGCTTGTAGGCGAGCGCCTCGTCGATCGGGCCCTGGGTGACGATCACGAACCGGGCGTCGAACTTCTCCAGGCCCATGAGCCGGGTGAACTGGGTCGTGAAGCCGGTGCAGCCGCTGCACTGCCACTCCGCGTCCTCGAACCACATGTGGTTGTAGACGATCAGCTGCGGGTGGTCGCCGAAGATCTCCGCGAGGCGGACCGGGCCGTCCTCGCCCTCCAGTACGTAGTCGGGCATCTCGACCATCGGCAGCTGACGGCGCTGGGCGGCGATGGCGTCGAGCTCCCGGGTGGCGGCCTTCTCCCGGACGCGCAGCGCCGCCAGCTCCTTCTGCCAGGTGGCCGCGTCGACGACGGACGGCAGGGCGTTTTCTGTGGTGGACATGGTGCCTCCGGACGGATCTGGTGCCTGTCTGGGAGTACTGACTCCCGGGGCGGCCGGAAGTCATCGGTCGTCCCCCCAGCAAGATCGCACCAGCGACGGCAACCGGCACCTTCAGAGCCCGCACGGTCAGCTTCCGGGCCCGCATGATCAGCCAACTGGCCGGACCACTGCACTGCCGTTGCCCCCGGGCGTCGGCGCCCCCTACTTGTTCGGGCCCCGGAAGCGGCCGAACGCCTTCGTGAAGGCGGTCAGCGGCGAGCCGTCCAGTCTGGCCGAGCCCGGGTCGACCGGCCGGGGCACACCCGCGCCGCCGGTCGCCTCCGCCAGCGCGGCCTGCGCCGCCTCGGCCGCCTCCCGGTAGAGGTCACAGGACTTCGTCATGGCCTCCAGCGCCTCGGCGTACCTGACGACCATGCCCTGGGCATGAACCAGCTCCTCGTCCGGAGTGAGCAGGTGCCAGCCCTGCCGCAACCGCGTCAGGGCCCGCTCGGCGTCAGCGGGCATCGGCCTCGGCAGCGCGGCGAACTCCCTGATCCTGTCGAGGAGTTCGGTCGGTTCGGAACCGTCCAGGAAAACACTGCGCACCGTGAAGCGCTCCGCCTCGTACCCCGGGACGGGCGGCACCGTGGGCAGGACGACGGCGCCGCCGCGCGGCATCCGCAGGCTCAGCTCCCGCTTCATCGCGACGTCGGCGATCTGGGCCTGGTCCGGCGTGCCCCGGTGCTCGACCACCCGGTGCCGCAGGCTGGGCGGCAGGAACGCCGAGACAGGCTTCTGCCCCACGGCGTCCGGCGTCATCGCCTCGTGCACCACGACATGGATGAACCAGCTGCTACGGGTGCAGTCCCGCAGCCGGTGGCGCAGCTCGTCGTCGTCCTTGGGCAGGTAGTTCGCGGCCCTCAGGCGCACGCCCGGCACGGTGTCGTGGTCCCAGTCGACCCGGTCGCTGTCGGGCCAGAACATGGTGGCGGGCGAGGGCCAGTGCGCGTCCCACGCCCGCTGCGCCTCGGCTGCGAGAACCCAGGTGACACCCTCGCCTTCCTTGCGGCGGGCCTCGGGGTCGTACGTCGTCAGCTGTGCACGCACGGTGACGTCGTCGGCGACGCGCCAGCGGGCCTCGAAGAGGCGGCGGGCCGTCGGACCGGGGTCGGCGGATTCGTCCCGCGGGTGCAGGGCGGTGGAGCGGGCCGCCTCGACGGGGTCGAGGTCCAGGAAGTCGTCGAGCACCCCGGCCGCCTTGAGGGCGATCAGGTTGCGCCGGACGTCCTGCTCGGGCTCGGGCCCGAGATGGCGCCCGCGCCCCAGCCACGCGGTGTCGGGGGCGATGGTCGAGGAGCTGCTGTTCTTGGCCATGGAATCGTTCTGTGGGTGATCGGGGGCTCGACCAGTATGGTCCCTGCACCTGTCGATGGAAGGGGAACCCCGCCCCGACTTGCATCAATCGCGGCCGGACGGGCCCGAACCCCGACGTCAGGCGCGGGGCGGCGGCTTCGGAACGTGGCGCGTGCACGCGTCGGCCGCCGGCGCCTGGAGCACCAGCACCGACAGGTCGTCCTCGACCGGGCCCGTCCCGAAGTCGTGTGCCGCTCGCCGCACATGCTCCGCGAGCGCCTTGGCGCCGAGGCCCATGCCCTGGCGGAGCACGTCCGCGAGACCGTCGTCGTCGTCCAACTGCCAGTTGCCGCGGCGTCGTTCGGTGACGCCATCGGTCACGCAGAGCAGCGTTTCACCGGGTGCGAGATGGAAGGTGCTGGCTCGGAATTCGGCGCCCTCGTCGATGCCGAGCAGCATCCGGGGTTCGCACGCCGGTTCCACTCTGCCGTCGGTGAACAGATGGAGGGGCGGGGGGTGGCCGGCGCTGGCGACCCGGCAGCGGGCTCCTGCCACGCCCGGTTCGACGGCCAGCTCCCCGTACAACATGCTCAGGAAGCGGGTGGCCGCCTGCTCGCCGTCGGCCGTGAGCGCTTCGGCGCTCTCCTCCGCCATGGCGGTGTTCAGCCGGTCGAGCACCGATTCGACGCCGTGGCCTTCGCGCGCCAGGAGCCGCACCAGATGCCGGGCGAGGCCGGTGACGGACATCGCCTCCGGGTCCTTTCCCTGCACGTCCCCGAGCAGGAAGCACCAGCGGCCCTCGCCCTTCGGGAAGATGTCGTAGAAGTCGCCGCCGACGGTCTGGCCCTCGCCGTGCGGCTCGTAGACGATCGCGGTGTCGATTCCCGCGATGCTGGCCAGGGTCGTCGGCAGCTGCCTGCGCTGGAGGGCCACGCTGATGGTCGTCTGTCTCGTGTACTGGCGGGCGGTGTACACGGCCTGTGCGACGCGGCGGGCCACGTCGTCCACCATGCGCACCACCGCATCGGTCATCTGCAGATGGCCGGTCCGGCCGAGGAGCAGTACCCCGACGTCCGTGTCACGGATGGCGAGCGGGAAGGCGAACGCCGACCCGCCCGCACGGTCGGCCCCGCCGCTCTCCGGCCAGGGCCAGGGCGTGCCCCCGGCGCGGATGCCCGCGGACGGCGGGATCCGCTCCAGTTCCTCGCGCAGCGGCACGATGCGCCGCTCGTCGACGTGCCAGACCCGGGACAGTTGCAGCCCTCTCCCCTGGGTTCTCAGCCAGATGCCGCACCAGTCCGCGAGGCGGGGTACGAGGAGCTGGGCCGCGAGCGCGGCGACCATGCTCTGGTCAAGCTGCCCGGCGAGAAGCTCGCTGGTCTCGGCGAGGAACGACGGGCCGCTGTGGTCGACCCACTCGGCGGCGTACCCATGGCTGCGCACCAGGTGTTCCCTCGCGTCGGTCGATTCCGCGATGCCGGCCGGTGCCTGCCCGGTCCCGGGGCCCGCGGCCTCGCCGGTACGGGCCGCCGTGGCCTGGGTCGCCACGGATCCCGGCTCCGCCGACGAGGCCTCCAGCCGGAACCACACCCGCTTCTCCGACCGCCGGTAGGTCACGCCCCAGGCCTGGGAGATCGCGCTCACCAGCTGGAGGCCGTAGCCGGGCTCCCCGTGCCGGGCGTCCGCCGCGGCGCGTACGCCCCTGGAGGGGTGGCGGTCCACGACCTCCACGACTACGGCCAGTCCGGTGTCCGGGTGCCGCTCCAGGCGGCAGACCACGTCGATGTCGGTGCCCGCGTACACGACGGCGTTGGTGACCAGCTCGCTGGCCAGCAGGACGGCATTGTCGATGAGCCCCTGCGGGACCTGCCCAACGGCCGGAACGGCGTCCTGGCCGGGAGGCGTCGCGGTGGACGCCATTCCGCCCGCCAGCACCTCACGCAGAAATCTTCGCGCCTGTGCGGACGCGAGCTGGTTCGCCGGCAACTCCTTGCTGCACACGAAATCAGCCGAGTGTGCGGGCAACGGGATCACGACGCCCCCTGGGTCCGCCGACAGCGTCTGGGAGAAGTATTTTCGTGCCCCTTATAATATGACAAACATGGCTAAACAGGCCGCTGGTGTGCGCGATGAACTCCGGGCGGAGGGTGGTTCATGACCATGGACACGACTCGGCCCGACCCGGCCGAACCGGCCACTGAGGCCTCCGGGCACTGGGTCCGAACGAGTGAGCTGCGCCCGCTTCTCGCCGCGATGAAGGCCCTGCGCGACGGTGACTTCACGGTGCGTGCGGACGGTTCACGGGACGTGGGGGAACTCGCCCCGCAGGACCCGGTGGTCGCGGAGATGAGCGCCGTCCTCAACCAGGTCACCGCGCGAAACGCGCATCTCGCTACGGAGCTCCAGCGCGTCCGGCACGAGATCATCCGGCGGGGCCGGCTGGACGAGCGCATTTCCGCGAGTCCGGGCTCGGGCACCTGGACGACGAACGTGGAGGCCGCCAACACGGCGATCGAAGCACTGGTGGGGCCCGTCGCCAAGGCCACGCGGGTCCTCGACGCCGTCGCGGACGGCGATCTGACGCAGCATGTCGATCTGCACGACGGAAGCCGCCAGCTCCGCGGCGACCTGCGGCGCCTGGGCATCGGCGTGAACCGCATGGTGGACCAGCTCTCCCTGTTCACCGGTGAGGTGACCCGGGTCGCCCGTGAGGTCGGCACGGAGGGGCGCCTGGGTGGCCGCGCGAAGGCACAGGGGCTGTCGGGCGACTGGCTCCACGTGACGGAGGCGGTCAACACGATGGCGTCGCGGCTGACGGCTCAGGTGCGGGACATCGCGGTGGTGACGACCGCCGTGGCGCGCGGCGACCTGACGCAGCAGGTGACCGTCGAGGCAACCGGCGAGCTGCTGGAGCTGAAACTCACCGTCAACAAGATGGTGGACCAGCTGCGGGCATTCGCCGACGAAGTGACCAGGGTCGCCCGCGAGGTCGGCACCGAGGGCCAGCTGGGCGGCCGCGCCCAGGTCAGGGGCGCTTCCGGGGTCTGGAAAGACCTCACGGACAGCGTGAACTTCATGGCGTCGAACCTGACCTCCCAGGTCCGCAACATCGCCCAGGTGACCACGGCCGTCGCGAACGGCGATCTGAGCCAGAAGATCACCGTGGAGGTCCGGGGCGAGATCCTTCAGCTGAAGTCGACGATCAACACCATGGTGGACCAACTCTCCGCGTTCGCCGACGAGGTCACCCGCGTCGCCCGCGAGGTCGGCACCGAAGGTCAGCTCGGCGGACGCGCGCAGGTCAGGGGCGTGTCCGGGGTCTGGAAAGACCTCACGGAGAGCGTCAACTTCATGGCCGACAACCTGACCTCCCAGGTCCGCAACATCGCGCAGGTCGCCACCGCCGTCGCCGAGGGCGACCTCGGCAAGACGATCACCGTGGAGGCCAAGGGAGAGATCCTCGAGCTGAAGTCGACGATCAACACGATGGTGGACCAGCTCTCCGCCTTCGCCGACGAGGTCACCCGCGTCGCCCGTGAGGTCGGCACCGAGGGCAACCTGGGCGGACAGGCCCAGGTCAGGGGCGCTTCGGGGGTCTGGAAAGACCTCACCGACAACGTGAACTTCATGGCGCTCAACCTGACGTCGCAGGTCCGCAACATCGCCCAGGTCACCACCGCCGTGGCCAACGGAGACCTGTCGAAGAAGATCGACGTCGACGCGCGCGGCGAGATCCTGGAGCTGAAGGACACCGTCAACACGATGGTCCAGCAGCTGAGGGCGTTCGCGGACGAGGTGACCCGCGTGGCCCGCGAGGTCGGCACCGAGGGGCGGCTCGGCGGCCGCGCCCAGGTGCATGGCGCGTCCGGGGTCTGGGAGAACCTCACGGACAACGTCAACTTCATGGCCGACAACCTGACCTCCCAGGTCCGCAACATCGCCCAGGTCGCCACCGCCGTCGCGCGCGGCGACCTGTCCAAGAAGATCGATGTCGACGCACGTGGCGAGATCCTGGAGCTCAAGACCACGATCAACACGATGGTCGACACGCTCTCCGCGTTCGCGTCCGAGGTCACGCGTGTGGCCCGCGAGGTGGGCTCGGAGGGGCAGCTGGGCGGCCAGGCCCGCGTGGAGGGCGTCTACGGGACGTGGAAGCGGCTGACCACCAGCGTCAACGAGCTGGCCCTGAACCTGACCACCCAGGTGCGCGCGATCGCCGAGGTCGCCAGCGCCGTCACGCAGGGCGACATGTCCGGCTCCATCTCGGTGGAGGCCCAGGGCGAGGTCGCCACCCTCAAGGACAACATCAACCTCATGGTGGCGAACCTCCGTGAGACGACCCGGGCGAAGGACTGGCTGGAGTCCAACCTGGCCCGTATCGCCGGGCTCATGCAGGGCCACCGCGACCTGGTCGAGGTCGCCGACCTGATCCTGCGCGAGCTGACCCCTCTGGTGAACGCCCAGTACGGTGCGTTCTTCCTGGCCGAGGCGAGTGCGGAATCGGGCGAGGACCTGGAGCTCCTGGCCGGTTACGGCACCGGCCAGGAAGAAGGCCACAGGCCGCGTCCCCGGCTCAGCCTCGGGGGGCCCGGCTGGGGCCTGATCACCCAGGCCGCCGCGGAGAAACGGCGGATCCTCGTCGACGCGGTCCCCGCGGACTACATCACCATCAGCTCCGGCCTCGGCTCCGCGCCGCCGGCCAGCGTCGTCATCCTGCCGATCCTCTTCGAGGACCGGGTGCTCGGCGTCATCGAACTCGCCTCGTTCAGCCGCTTCAGCGAGGTCCACCTCGCCTTCGTCGACCAGTTCGTGAACACCATCGGTGTCTCCATCAACACCATCATCGCCAACTCCCGCACCGAGTCCCTCCTCTCCGAGTCCCAGCGCCTCACCGCCGAACTGCGCCAGCGCTCCGACGAGTTGCAGCTCACCAACGCCAAGCTGGAGGAGAAGGCGGCGCTCCTTGCCACGTCCTCCCAGTACAAGTCCGAGTTCCTGGCGAACATGTCGCACGAGTTGCGCACACCCCTCAACTCGCTCCTCGTGCTGTCCCGGCTGCTCGCCGACAATCCCTCCGGCCGGCTCTCCGCGGAGGAGGTGGAATTCGCCGTCACCATCCACCAGGCGGGCTCCGACCTGCTGCAACTGATCAACGACATCCTCGACCTGTCGAAGATCGAAGCGGGCCGGATGGATGTGCACCCCAAGAAGCTGCCGCTGAACAAGCTGCTCGACTATGTACGGGCCACCTTCCAGCCGCTCTCCGGGGACCGGGGCCTGTCGTTCGACATCACGGTCGGCGAGGACGTTCCCCAGGAGCTCTACTCCGACGAGCAGCGCCTCCAGCAGATCCTCCGCAACCTCCTCTCGAACGCGGTGAAGTTCACCTCGTCCGGCGGGGTGGAGCTGCTCGTGGAACGTGCGACGCCGACGAACTTCGAGGAGGAGACGCTGCGCGACGCGGACGCCGTCATCAGCCTTGCCGTCAAGGACACGGGAATCGGCATCCAGCCGGAGATGCTCAGCGGGATCTTCGAGGCGTTCCAGCAGTCCGACGGCGCCACCAACCGCAAGTACGGCGGCACCGGTCTCGGCCTCTCCATCAGCCGGGACATGGCGGCCCTGCTCGGCGGCCGGATCATGGCCGAGAGCGAGCCGGGCGTCGGCTCCACCTTCACGCTCTTCGTCCCCGTGCACTACACAGCCCCCATCGTGGAACCGCTCCCCGCGAGCGGCGACGTGCAGGCCATCGCCGGACCGGGCTCTGTGGGCAGCCGGCCCGCGGCCCTCTCCGGGACCGCGCAGTACGAGGCCTTGAGCACTCGGGAGGCCGCGCCCCTGCCGAGAGTCCGTACCCCCGACGAACTCGGCAGCCTCGCCATCGCGGACGAACACACCAGCTGGCCGGAGACGACCCGGCTCAAGGAGTGGCTGACCGGCGACGCGGCCGGGGTACTGGCCAACCGCCGCATCCTGATCGTCGACGACGACATCCGGAACGTCTTCGCGCTGACCCATGTGCTGGGCCGCGTCGGCATCAGCGTCAAGTACGCCGAGAACGGCCGCGAGGGCCTCGAGGTCCTCGACCGGACACCCGATGTGTCCCTGGTGCTGATGGACATCATGATGCCCGAGATGGATGGTTACGAGATGATCGGCGCGATGCGGCGCACACCGCGCTTCGCGAACCTGCCGGTCATCGCGCTCACCGCCAAGGCCATGCCGGGCGACCGCGAGAAGGCGATCGAGAGCGGAGCGAACGACTACATCCCCAAGCCGGTGGACGTCGACCGGCTGCTGTCCGTGATCTGCCGGCTCCTCGACCCGCAGACCCCCTCGGAAACGCCTCCGGGCGGCCCCGGCGACGACACCGACGACACCACGGGGCAGGCGACATGACAGCACCGCAGGGAGCAGCGGCGGACGCCTCCAGCATCCTCATCGTCGACGACATGGAGGAGAACCTGGTCGCCCTCGAAGCCGTACTCGGCTCGCTGGCCCGGGTGGTCCGTGCGCGCTCGGGCGAGGCCGCTCTCAAGGCGATGCTGCGGCAGGACTTCGCCGTCGCGCTCATCGACGTGATGATGCCCGGCATGAACGGTTTCGAGACCGCCGCCAACATCAAGGGCCTCCACCAGACCAAGGACGTCCCGATCATCCTGCTGACCGGTGCGGCGGTCGATCCGAACTACGCCTACCGCGGCTACACGGTCGGCGCGGCCGACTTCCTGATCAAGCCGTTCGACCCGTGGCTGCTGCGGACCAAGGTCAACGTCTTCCTGGACCTTCACCGCAAGAACCGGCAACTCGCCGAACAAGCAGAGCAGTTGACACGCCTTCTGGCGGTCGACGTGCCCGCGAACCCACCCGAGGAGCAGCACCGGCTGGCCGACGTCGAACGTCAACTCGCCCAGGTACAACGCCTGCTGCGCGAAGGAGACGGTTCGGACGAACCCGAGGCGGCGGGCCTCGCCGACCGGATCGCCGTACTGGAAGAGGCTGTGGGACGGCTCCTGGAGCCCCCGGAGCAGTAGGAGCCCACCGGGCGTGCCCCGACGGCCGACGGCAGAACCGGCCGGCGGGCCCGGCTCCCCTCAGCCCGCCGCCAGTGCCTCCTCGGCGGCCTCCAGCTCGTCCTGAGGGTCCAGCATCCGGGACAGCACGTCCAGATCATCTGCGTCGTAGCGGGACCTGACGTCCTCCCGCCAGTGCTCGGCGGCTACGCGCAGCACGTCCACGGCCTCCTTGTGGCGTCCGGTCCGGTTCAGCACGAGGCCGTAGTAACCCGCCGCCTCGGTGCCGAACGCCTCGTCCCGGCCCTCTTCCCATGCCTTGCGCAGGTACGGCTCGGCTTCCTCGTACGCACCGCGCTGGGCGATGGCCTTACCCGCCAGCATCGCGTTCAGTGCGCTGTTGTCGGCTGCCGCGCGGACGTACCACCGCTCGGCCTCCTGGTAGTCCTTGTGGTAGTCGGAAAGCCAGGCCATGGCACCGCAGGCGTCGTGGTCCCCGGCCTCCGCGGCGATCCGCTTCCAGTGGTCACGCCGCACGGGCTCGCCCAGGTCGTCATAGAGCCACCTGAGATCGGCCGCGGCCGCCATGTCGCCCGCCAGCGCCGCGGGCTCGTGCCAGGGAAGCATCCAGCGTGCCGCCGCCCCGCCCGACTCGTAGAGCATCTTCCCGTACGCGTACGAAGCCTGGAGATCCCCGGCCTCGGCCCGTTGACGCAGCTCCTGCAAGCGGCGCAGATCCTGCTCGGGCGGCACCTCGTCCTCCTCACGGAGCCGGGCGATCTTGGCGAGCCGATCGGGGACGACCTCGTCGTCGGGGTCGACCTCCCTCAGCCGGTCCTCGGCCTCGTCGAGCCGGCGCTGCCGGCGGAACAGATCGGAGAGCCTCACCAGCGCAGCACGGTGCCCCGTGTCGGCCGCGAGGGCGTACCAATGCTCGGCCTCGGCGAGTTCGCCGCGCTCCTCGTTGAACAGGCCCAGGATGAAGGCCGCGCCGTCGTACCCCTCGCTGTGGGAGCGCAGGAGGAGTTCACGGACCTCGGGCCAGCGGTCGTCGGAGTGGTGCCGCTCAAGGAAGATCGCGTGCTCGACGAGAGCCACCGGGCTGAGGTATCCGGCCCTGCGGAAGCAGTTCCCAGCTTCGTCGGTCAGACCGGGATAGTCCTTGAACTCACTGTCCAACTCCCCCAGGGGTTCCACCGCCTCGCCCGCGGCCTCGCCGTCCTCGGCGTCCTCCGCCGCCTCGAGGTCATCGGCGACCCGGTCGAAGGTCTCGCGAATATGCTCGAAGAGCTGCACCCACCGGAAGACGGCGATGTCCCCGATGTCCACGCCCTTCATCAGGAACTCGGCTGCCTCATCCGGCTTTCCCTCGGCTGCAAGGAGCTTGCCCAGCTCGATCTTGCAGTCGAGACGGCCCATCTCCCAGCCTTCCCGGAACCACTCCGCAGCCTCCGGGTCACCGTTCTCCTTGAGCAGTACGGCCAGACCGTACGCGCAGCCGGAGTGGCGGTCCGCGGCAAGGCGGTAGAGCCGCTCGGCCTCCCGACGGTCACCGCGGATCTTCCGATAGCGGGCGAGGGTGTACGCCGAGAAGGCGTCGCCCGCCTCAACTGCCCGTTCCCAGTACGGAATTCCCTCGTCGATCCGGCGGCCGAGTACAAAGAAGTCGGTGTGGCGACGGGCGGTCTCCTCGTCGCCCACTACCGCGGCGGCGACGAGGCCCTCGCCACGTTCCTCGATGGTCTGCGCTTCGTTCTGTAGTGCCATGCGAGAGATCGTTTCATCCAGCCGCGACTCAACCAACCTCGGGACATCGGCGCCAAGTTCATGGGCCCAGGGGCCCCGGTTTCGTGTCTCGCGTCTCGTGTCTCATGGCTCGCGTCTCGTGACCACAGCGCGACCGGAGTCGTCGTCTTCATCACCGACAGCCGGGCAACCCGTCAATGCCTAGGCGCGCGAGGCCAGCGCGGTGTTGGCGGCGTCGAGGATGTTGCCGAAGGTGCGGGTGATGATCGGCCGCGCGAGGCGTCGGGTGAGCATGCCTCCGAGCAAGGGGACGGGGATCTCGGCGCGGGTGGTCCAGCACACGCGGGTGCCGCCGTCGACCTCGGTGAACGTCATGCGGCCGAGTTCGTGCCGGGACGGCGGCAGGCTGCGCTCGACGACGTACTCGGTGGCGTGCGGCGGGTCGTAGTGGGTGATGCGTTCCCGGAACCAGCCGATCAGCCACAGGTGACCGCGTACCGCACCGACGCCGTACGGCGCGGACTCGCCGTGCCGGGTCAGGCGGCAGCGCACCACCAGGGGTGAGCTCGTGTAGTTGGTGGTCGTGGTGAGCCAGGCGAAAACATCCTCGACCGGGGCGGCGATGACCCGTTCAACGGTCATGGATTCCATGGCTGTTGGGCTCCTCTGTCGATGAGGGACACCGCGTCGGCGCGATGGAGCTTGTCCGGGTTGCGGATGCCGTACAGGCCGGTGATCCGTCCGTCCCGGATCTCGAACGCGACGAGCCAGTCGAGTTCACCAGCGGTGATGAACCGCGCCGCCGGCATGCCGTTGTACGTCCCGTGCTCGACGTGGGTCGCCGCTGTCGTGGTACGGAGGACGCCGAGGACGAACCGTGCGACGTCGGCGCGGCCGGTGATGGGTCGCCGGGCTGCGACCACCTTCCCTCCGCCGTCGGAGATCTGCACGACATCGGGTGCCAACAGGTCCATCAGCGCCTGGACTTCGCCGGTAGCCGCCGCGGTCAGGAACCGGTCGACGATCTCCCGGCCGGCATCCGAGTGAGGATCGAAACGACGGCGCCGCGCGCGGACGTGCCCGCGGGCGCGATGGGCGATCTGCCGGACGGTGGCCTCGGCCTTGCCCACCGCGGCGGCGATCTCACCGTGGGTGTAGCCGAACACGTCGTGCAGCACGAACACCGCGCGCTCGGTCGGGTTCAGCGTCTCCAGGACGAGCATCATGGCCATCGACACCGACTCGGCTAGGATGATGTCGTCGGACACCTCGGGTGCGGTGCGGATCGGCTCGGGCAGCCAGGGCCCGACGTACTCCTCGCGCCGCGCCCTGACCGAGCGCAGATGGTTGAGTGCCTGCCGGGTCACGATGCGGACCAGGTAGGCGCGCGGATGCTCGACCGACGTCTGGTCGACGTCGCGCCACCGCAGATAGCTCTCCTGGAGCACGTCCTCGGCGTCGGTGGCGCTGCCCAGCATCTCGTAGGCGATGGTGAACAGCAGCGGACGGTGTTCGGTGAAGGCGTCCTCAGTCACGGCCCTCCCCCACCACGCGCTCGCGTCGGCACTCCGGCAGCACGCCCGGCTCCTCTCGTCGGATGCCCATCGAGACACCCCGTACGAGCGATCCGTGACAGTCCGAGCGTGTGATTCAGTTCACAATGTGGTCACGCCGACGTCGACGCTTGGTCGAGGGGGATGACCCGGGCCGTGGCACTGGCGGTCGCGAGGATCGCCCCGCCGGTGTCGGCGAGGGTGGCATCCAGGAAGGCGATGTCCCCTGCCCGGTGCACCACGCGCCCCTTCCCGATGATCCGGCCCGGGCGGACGGGCCTCAGGAATTGGGTGTGGAGTTCCAGCGTGGACTGGAACTGGTCCGGTTCGAGCGTGGCCAGAAGTGCGGGACCGACCGTGTCGTAGAGCATCGCGGCGAGGAAGGCGCCCAGCACGTTCCCGGCCGGGTTGGTGAAGTCCTCCGTCGCGGTGAAGGCGAGCTCGACGGTGCCGTTGTCACCGTCCGCGTCAAGGACCTCCAACCCCAGCGTGGCAGCCGCCCGTGGCAGCGGCGCGCGCCCCTCCACGCCATCCCAGAACGGCCCGGATCGTCCTGTCATCGCAGCGCTCCCAGGTCGAAAATTCTGTCGAGAGCTCCGTCGGGGCTTCTCCTGCCGTCCCTATTCTCCGTCTCCCCCTCGGACCTCACCCCTGGTCGTCCAGCAGGAAGGATCCGTACTGGGGCTTGCCGGCCCGTTCGTAGACGCAGTATTGAACACCCGCGCCGGTGGCGCCGGATTCGGTAAGCGTCCAGGCGACAGAGGCGGCACCTTCGGCGAAGAGCTGCTTGCCCGTCCCGCGGATCACGGGGTTGATGAGCAGCCGGTACTCGTCGACGAGGTCGTGCTCCTGCAGGTGCGGATGAGGTCGCTGCTGCCCTGCGTCATGATCACGCCATCGACCCGGCCCTTGAGCTGTGCGACGGACTCGGCGGCCTCGCCCTTGAGGAGGTGGGAGTTGTTCCACTCCAGGCCGCTGTCCAGGGTGCGCGAGGCGACGTACTTGGGCATCGTGTTCAGCTTCACGGCGATCGGGTCGTTCTCATCGGTCACGCGGGGCCAGTGGGCGGCGAAGATGTCGTACGTCTTCCGGCCGAGGAGGAGATGGTCGGCGGTCTGCTCGACGACCCCCGTCATGAGGACCATGAAGTCGTCGTCGACGTACGGGACTTGCCAGCCACCGTGCTCGAACCCGGCGTCGACGTCCTCGCCCGGATCGCCCGGAGCCTGCATGACGCCGTCCATGGTGACGAACGCGGTGACGATCAGCTTGCCGCTGCTCATGACGGTGCCTTTCCATACGACTGTTTCCGGTCCAGCGGATTCAGCGAGCGCGGCCACCGGGCCGACGGTGCGGTACGCGAATGCGTTACCCGTTGCGCGCGGCCGCCACGAAGCGGCGGATCAGGTCGGCGCTCTTGACGCCCTTCTCTGACTCGACGCCGCTGGACACATCGACACCACCGGGGGCGGCCGAGCGTACGGCCGCGCCTACGTTGTCAGGGTCCAGCCCCCCTGCCAGCAGCCAGAATCCCTGGGGCGGGCGTTCGGCGAGCAGGTCGGTGTCGAAGCGGGCACCGCTGCCCGGCACCGGGGCGTCGAGGAGCAGTCGGTCAGCGGGATCCATCTCCGGGCGCGCGAGATAGCCGTCCCAGGCCAGGGCCCGGATCGTCCGGAACCCTTCGGCGCGGAGGCGTTCGAACGCCGCGTCCTCCTCGTCGCCGTGCAGCTGGACGGTGGTGAGGCGCGCGGCTGAGGCCGTTGCCAGGACCTCCTCGATGGGCTGCCGCCGGAACACGCCCACGGTCTCGACCGCGGCGGGCACGCGTCGTGCCAGCTCGCGGGCGGCTTCGGCCCCGATCAGTCGCGGGCTGCCGGGCGCGAAGACGAATCCGACGGCGTCCGCGCCTGCCGCGACCGCCGCGTCGAGTGTGTCCGCCGTGCGCAGACCGCAGATCTTTACGTACACCGATCCCTGCTCTCTTCCTTCTCTGCCTTCGCCGGGCCGGCCCCGGCGCGATGAGCTGCCGAGGCCTCGTTCGCGGCGGCCGGTGTCACCGTAGACGATCCCGTCACCGCGCCTGCGGGGTGCGTGCCCGGCAGGCGCGGCGAGGGCGACGGGTCCCGCAGCGTCCGCACCGGCGATACGGACTCGGGGGTCTCCGCGTCGACCGGGCGCGGAATCGGCAGGGACATCAGGAACGCGAGCACCATGACCGCGGCTCCGGTGAGCCTCGCCCCCAAGGTGTCCCTGGCCGCTCGAGCTCCCGGCGGCCTGCATGGCGGGCAGGGACCTGCTGATCGCCGCCTCCCACTGCGCGCTCGACAGATGGATGATCCGACCGGACACTCCCGCTCAGACGAAGTGGACGCCATCGCCCGCCGCTGCTGTCCTGTCCTGTCCTCCGACGTTGCGTACCGCTCGAGCTGCTGTTGGCTCCGCTGCCCGGGAGGTTCGCCGTGGTGGCGGTGGCGTCGAGGGGCCAGCCCCTCGACGCCACCCGCGTCACTACTTGGGCATCAGCACCGTGTCGACGATGTAGACGTTGGCGTTGGCCGTCTTGACGTTGCCGCAGACCACACTGGCGGAGTCGTTGACCTTGTAGGACTCGCCGGAGCCCGCGGTCGTCAGCCTGGACTTCTCCAGCGTCGCGTACGAGCCGCTCTCCAGGTCCTTCGGCGCGAGCTTCTGCCCCACGACGTGGTAGGTGAGGATCTTGGTGAGCGTGGCCTTGTCGTTCAGGACCTTGTCCAGGTCGGCCTTCGGGATCTTCGCGAAGGCGTCGTTGGTCGGCGCGAACACGGTGATGTTCTCGGCGTTGTTCAGGGTGTCGACCAGGCCCGCCTTCTTGACCGCGGTCACGAGAGTGGACAGGGCCGGGTTGTTGGACGCGGCGGTCGCGACCGGGTCCTTCGCCATGCCGTCGAAGGAGCCCGCGCCGTCCTTGGGCACGGAGGAACAGGCCGGGCCGAACGGCTCGTCCGCGTTGTTCATGTCGCCCGAACCGCTGTCGTTCGCCTTGTCGGACGCCTGGTCGGACGCGGCGGACGACTTCGTGTCCGAGGCCGCCTTGTCCTTGCCGTCCTCGCTCGAGCAGGCGGTCAGCGCCAGCGGCAGCATCGCCGCCGCGGCGAGAACGAGGGCTCCACGACCGGTTCGGCGGGTGACGGTGTTCATTTCTGCTCCTTGAAAGGTGTGGTGAGGGTGCTGAGTTCAGGTCGTGCGCCGAGATCGGCGCGGCGGTCAGTCCACGGTGACCACCACCGAATGCCAGCCACTGGCCCCATCGGGGATGGTGCGGGTCCGCTTCTCCGTCTGGGTCTCGCCCGTGCGGTCCGTGGCCCGGACGGTCAGGGTGTGACCGCCCGACGCGGCCTTCCAGGGGAAGGACCACTGGCGCCAGGTGTCCGTGGTGTCCTCGGCGGCCAGATCCGCCCGCCGCCAGGGCCCGTCGTCGACACGGACCTCGACCTTGTCGATCCCGCGGTGCTGGGCCCAGGCCACTCCGGCGACCATGACCGTTCCGGCCCCGAGGCGCGCGAACGGCTTGGGGGTGTCGATCCGGGACTGTGTCTTGATCGGCGCCCTGCGCGCCCAGTGCCGCTTCACCCAGTACGGGTCGTAGTCGTCGAACGTGGTGAGTTCGATGTCGTGGATCCATTTACAGGCGGACACGAACCCGTACAGGCCGGGAACCACCATGCGCACCGGGAAGCCGTGGGCGAAGGGCAGGGGCTCGCCGTTCATCCCGAGGGCGAGCATCGCGTCGCGGCCGTCCATGACGTCCTCGACGGGGCTGCCGATGGTCATTCCGTCGACGGAGCGCGCGACCAGCTGGTCGGCGGGCCCGCCCTTCGATGGCGGCTCGACGCCGCACCGGCGCAGGAGGTCGGCCAGGCGCACGCCGATCCACCGCGCGTTGCCGACGTACGGGCCGCCGACCTCGTTCGAGACGCAGGCGAGCGTGATGTTCCGTTCGATGAGCGGCATGCGCAGCAGCTCCGCGAACGACACGGTCGTCTCGCGGGTGACGCCCTTGCCGTGGATCCGCAGCCGCCACGCGTTCGCGTCGACCTTGGGCACCACGAGCGCGGTGTCGACCCGGTAGAAGTCCCTACCGGGCGTCATGAACGGGCTGACTTCCTTGATCCGCAGCGCCGCCCCCTTGGGTAGGGGTGCGGCGGCGGAGGCGGGCGCGGGCAGCGTGATCCGGCGGCGGGAGGCGACGGCGTTCTCGCCCTGCGAACCGTTCAGGGAGCGGCCCAGGAGGCCGAGCCCGGTCGACGCGGCCGCGGCGGCAGTCGCCGCGACAATGAACCCCCGCCGGTCCCAGCCCGCCTCCTCCTCTCCGCGAGCGGGCTCTGCCTCCGCGGGCGCCGTCGCACCTTGGCCGACGGGAACCTCTCTCCTACGTGGCTGCAGGCGCCCGGAGAGCCGGTACAGAAGCCCGGCTCCCACCACGGCTCCGGCCACCGACGGCAGGGCGTCGGCGACGCTCGTGGAGTCGGGCCGGCCGGTCGCGGCGAGGGCCCCGACCACGCCGAACAGGAGCACACCCGCCGAGCCGATCCGCCGGTGCCGTGCCGCCACCACGCCGAGGACGAGTGCGAGAAGCGTGAGCACGCCGAGGATGCCCAGTTGCAGGACGAGCTTGTCGTTCGTTCCGAAGTGGCGGATCGCCCAGTCCTTCACCCCGGCGGGCGTGCGGTCGATCGCCGCCCCGCCCACCGCGACGACGGGACTCGACTCGGGACGTACCGCGACAGACACGAGCTCGGCCGTCGCGAGCGCGGCGTAGCCCGCCAGGAGGCCGATCAACGCACCGAGCCCGACAAGTCGCCACACACGGGGGTGACTTGATGTCTTCGCTTCTGTACTCACACCGGTCATCCGGAGCAGTGGCCGGGTTCGGATTGGCCTCTCACTCGATCGAGGGAGAATTTCTTTCCGACCAATCCGAAGGGCTCGCGGGTACGAATGAACGGGGCGTCGCGGTCCCCTTGTCCTGCGGGGCCCTGCGGAACAAGTCCCTTTGTCGACCGGCGGACAGCGGACCAATCCGGTGGTCCCGCGCGCCAGGAATTACTTATGGACAGGACAGGGACGTGCCTGCGCCCACTCAAAACAGTTCCGGCGAGGCATTTCCATGCCTCGCCGGTGCCATGGAGGATCAGGCGGGGAAGTCCATCAGGGCCACCGGCGGGGAGGTGGGTTTGGGAGATCCGCCCGCCGGTTCGACAGTGATGCCCATGCCGGACGCCCGGTCGACGGGACCGTCCAACAGGACGGCCTGCGACCGCGAGGCGGGGTCCAGGAGTCCGGCCGGACGCATCGTTCCCCCGTCGGCGAACCACAGCTGGTAAACCTTGCCGGACGGCGGTGCGGCCAGGCCGGACGACACGAATGCCGCCTTGTCGCGGCTCTTGGAGACGACCACCGTGCCACTCGCGCCGTCGCCGAGACGCGCGGTGCCGGCCTTGGCGTCGGGCGCCCCCAGGACTGCCGCGAGCTCGGCCGACCGCCGCTGCTCCGCGCCGGCCTCGGCGCGCGCGTCCCGTGCCTCCTCGTGCTGCCACACCGCGACGCCGCCAAGACCGGCGGCGGTCGCCAGGCACGCGGCGAGCGCCCAGCGCGTGGCCCGGCGTCCCCGCGCCGGGTTCCCGCCACCGCGCGAGGGCGGCTTCGGGAGGGGCGACTCCTGGCGGACATTGGGGATCCGTCCCATGACCCGGGCCCTGAGGGCGGGCGGCGGCGTCTCACTGACGGCAAGCCCCAACCTTCCTGCCGTGGCATCCAGTTCAGCGACCTCCTGAGTGCAGGCCTCGCAGGCCACGAGGTGGCGCTCGAAGGCGGCCCGCTCGTCCTCGGACAGCGCGTGGAGCACGTAGGCGCCGGTCAGCGTGTGGACATCGGCGTTCGTCATGCGTTCACCCCCAGGCAGTCGCGCAGGCGGATGAGACCGTCGCGCAGGCGCGTCTTGACCGTGCCGAGAGGCAGCGCGAGCAGTTCGGCCACTTCCCGGTACGTGAGTCCGCGGTAGTAGGCCAGCGTGACGGACTGACGCTGGAGCTCCGTGAGGCCGCGCAGACAGCGGCGTACCTGTTCGCGTTCGAGGCGGTGCTCCACCTGTTCGGTCACCTCGTCGAACTCGGGGGTGCGGTCCAGGAGTGCGGCCTGCCGCTCCCTGGCGGCCGATGCCTCGACCGATCGGACCCGGTCGATGGCCCGCCGGTGGGCGAGGGTGAGTATCCAGTTCATGGCCGTACCGCGGTCGGGTCGGTAGCGGGCGGCGCTGCGCCACACCTCGATCAGGACCTCTTGGGCCACCTCTTCGGACTGGGCGTGGTCGCGCAGCACGCTGCGCACCACGCCGAACACCGGCCCGGCCACCCGGTCGTAGACGGCGGCGAATGCCTCCTGGCTGCCCTTGGCGGTCCGCCCCATCAGTGCCTGGAGATCGGGCTCCGGCACGGGGGACGCCCCAAGGGGTGCGATTCGGTTCACGTGGCGATCTTCCGGGAGGGAACGGCGGGACACCGGTAATGCGTAGCGGGCGGGCCGGCGGATTGGTCCTGATCCGGACGAGTTCTCCACGCGGCGCGTGCTCCGCACCCTGCGGCCGTCGCCGCTCTCGCCCCGCTCACGATGAGCTACCTGCTGCTCAGTGGCAGCGGAAAACCTCTCCTGGAACACCGGCACACGGCCGAGCGCCCCGGACACGCCGGATACGCCGCCCGCACCAACAGCTTCGTCCCTCGCCCGCCTGAAAGAGGCCCTTGACGCGGGCCGCGCAACCAGCGCGCTCAGTCCCGCCCTCGCGCCCGATTGAATCGCTCGAGCCCTTCGGCGAGTTCGATGATCGGGTCCGGGTACGCGTACTTGGCGCGCTCGGGTCCGGGCAGCTTCCACGGTTCGTGCACGGCGGGCCCGGCGAGGCCCGCGAGTTCCGGGACCCAGCAGCGCACGTACGCGCCGTCCGGGTCGTAACGCTTCGCCTGCGTCACGGGGTTGAGGACGCGGTTGGGGCGCGAGTCGGTGCCTGTCCCCGCCATCCACTGCCAGTTGAGCTGGTTGTTCGCGATGTCGCCGTCGACCAGGAGGTCCAGGAAGTGCCGGGCGCCGACGCGCCAGTCGACGTACAGCGTCTTCGTGAGGAAGCTCGCCGTCAGGAGGCGGCCGCGGTTGTGCATCCAGCCCTCGTGACGCAGTTGCCGCATCGCCGCGTCGATCACGGGATAGCCCGTACGCCCCTCGCGCCACGCCTCGATGTCGCGGGCCGCGGCCTGTTCGGAGCGCCAGCGGTCGTGGCGGGTGCGGTAGTCGTGCGCCGCGGACGCCGGGCGCGCGGCGAGGACCTGGTGGTGGAAGTCGCGCCAGGCGAGCTGACGTACGAACGCGTCGGCGCCCGGACCGCCGGCTCGGCGCGCCCGATGGACGAGTTCGACCGGGGACAGCGTGCCGAAGTGCAGATGGGGCGACAGACGTGAGGTCGCGTCGCCGGGCAGGTCGTCGTGCCCGTCCTCGTAGCCTCCGACACCGTGCCGCAGCCACGCGGTCAGCTGTGTACGGCCCGCCCTCTCCCCGCCCGCCGCGAGGCCCGGGGAGGTCCCGGAGACCCGCGCGTGTGACGGCACCTCCTCACTGGCCACGCCGTCCGGGACCCGGATCGTGCGCGGCGGCGCGAGGACATCGCGCAGGCGCTGCGCCGACCAGTGCCGGAAGTACGGGGTGAACACGGCGAAGTGGTCCGACGACGCCGGGGTGACGGCGCCCGGCGCCACCGCGGTCACGACCGCGTCATGGACGATCAGCCTCCGCCTCTGCGCCTCCAGCACGTTCCGCAGCCGCTCCTCGCGCCGCTGCGCGTAAGCGCTGACGCCGGCCGCCATGTGCACCTCGTCCGCGCCGGTCTCGGCCGCGACCCCGGCCACGGCATCGGCGACGTCCCCCGACCGCACCACGAGACGCCCACCGCACGCGCGCAACGCCGCGTCGAGATCACCCAGGCAGTCGGCGAGGAACGCCTCCCGATTGGGCACCGCATACCCGGCGGACGCGATCCCCGTGTCCCGTACGAACAGCGGCACCACCTCACTCGACGCCCGGAGCGCCGCCCGCAGCGGCGGATGGTCGTGCACACGAAGGTCGGACGTGAACAACACGATCGAGACGTTCGCCATGGCTCCGGACTCTACGAGGTGGAACAGCGGGACGTCTGGACGCGGACGGTGCGGTCACCGAGAGTCGTCACCCTCTGCCATCTCCACACGTGAGGAGCCTCTCGGCACCCGCGCCGCCCTCCGAGGGTGCACAGTGGATGGGTGGACCTACGGCGGCGCCTGGGAGGTCTGTGGCAGCGGTGGCAGCCGAGTCACGCGCTGGTGATGCTTCCGCTCGCGCTCATCGTGGTGATCACGGTCGTCGACATCCTGGTGCCGGCCGACGTGCATCTGGGGCCGCTACTGGTCGTGGCCCCCGCGCTCACCGCCTCCTTCGCCGGACCCCGCCTGACGGCATTCATCGGGGCCCTGGCGATCGGGGCCCAGATGTTCATCGGCATCCATTTCGGCGTCCTGACCACGCGCAACGTGATGGTGCAGGTCTTCTCCCTCACCGTGCTCTCCGCCCTGATCGCGTTCTTCTGCCGCGTGCGTGAGCGCCGCAAACAGGAGCTGGCCAAAGTGCGATCCGTGGCCGAGGCCGCGCAGAAGGCCCTGCTGCGACCGCTCCCCCACCGCATCGGCCCGTTGCGGATCACCTCGCTGTACCTGGCGGCGGAGGACGAGGCCGAGATCGGCGGGGACCTCTACACGGCGACAGGCACCGACGACGGCGTACGGATGATCATCGGCGATGTACGGGGACACGGGCTGTCCGCGGTCGGCGAGTCGGCGCAGCTGCTCGGTGCGTTCCGCGTGGTCGCCGACCAGCACGCCACGCTGCCCGCGCTCGCGGGCGCCCTGGACCGGAGCGTGTCCCGTTACCTCACCGATTTCATCGAGGCTGAGGACGGGATCGCCGAGCACTTCATCACCGCCCTGCTCCTGGAAATCCCCAATGACGCGCGCATGACCCGCATGACCTGCTGCGGACATCCCCCGCCGTTACTGCTGCACGAGCGCCACGTCCGTACTCTCACCACCGCCCACCCGGCCCCGCCCCTGGGCGTGGCCGCGCTGCCGGCCGCGCAGTTTCCCGTCGAAGAGTTCGCCTTCGACGCCGGTGACACCCTGATCCTTTACACCGACGGGGTCACCGAAGCCCGCGATGAGAACGGGGTCTTCTACCCGTTGGCGCAGCGAGTCGAGCAGTGGGCCAAGAACCGCCCGGAAGCACTCCTGGATCACCTCCGCCGGGACCTCCTCGCCCACTGCCGAGGACATCTCGGCGATGATGCCGCCGTCATCGCCATCCAGCGCACACCGGCCCCTCGGGTGGACCGGCACTGACGGGTCCGCCTGCGAAAGGGCCCCTAGCGTCGGCCGGTCCTCGGCGGTTCGCCGGGCCGCTGTTCGATGAGAGCGTCCAGCGCCGGCAGCGCGTCGTGCAGCGAGCGCTGCTGGTCGGGGGTGAGCTGGTCGATCCGCTCGGCGAGGCGGGTGGCTGCCTGGCGGCGCGTGGCCTGCAGGAGCGCCTGACCTGTGTCGTTGAGGGCGATCAAGGTGGCCCGCTGGTCCTTCGGGTCCGTCTCACGCTCGATCCATCCGAAGCCGTCGAGGAGGTCCACCATGCGGGAGACGGTGGACAGGGCGATGCCCATGCGCGTGGCGAGGTCGCTGATGCGCAGCGGCCCGTGAGCGGCGAGCGCCGCGAGTGCGGCCAGCCGACTGGGGGTGAGCTGGCTCTGCATGCCCTGGGCGCGGAGTTCGGGGAGGAGCTGCTGGATCGCGGCACGAAGCCCCTCGGCGAGCTCCGCCGACTGCTCGTGGTCGAAGGGGGAGGTGGGGGAGGTCATCACGGCCCCTCGGATCGGGGCGTCGGCGGGGGCGCCTCAGGGAGCGTAGTCGTCTGGGGAGGAAGGGCGGGCGCCGGGAGCGTAACGGGCTTGGGCAGGGTCCGGTCGTCGTAGATATAACGGCCACCACGCAACAGGGAAGCGATGGCGGCGACGACGCACGCGGCGATCGCGAAGCCGAAGGCCACGGACAGGCCGTCGGCGAACGGCTGGGAGATGAGCTCCGGGAAGAAGCCGCGTCCGGTGAGGTAGTGGGCGTGGCCCGGGGGCAGTTGAGCGAGTACGTGCGGGCCGAGCAGGGTCTGGATCGGGTTGTAGCCGAGGAGCGAGGCGAACAGCACGCCGACCGGCGGGAGGGCGGCGACCTTGGCGGCGTCGGCGGCGGGTACCCCCTGGGCGGTCAGGCCGTGGTTGAGGGCGGCGGGCAGGGCGCTGGACAGGCCCGCGATCATCAGGGAGAAGAAGATGCCGATGGAGAGCACCGTGGCCGAGTTCTGGAACGTGGTACTGATCCCGGCGCCCACCCCCCGCTGGTCGGGCGGCAGGCTGTTCATGATGGCCGCCCGGTTGGGTGCCGCGAACAGGCCCATGCCGAGCCCGTTCAGCAGCAGGACGAGGGCGAACATCGGATAGCTGAAGTCGACGGGCAGCGCCTGGAGCGCCAGGAAGGTGGCGGCGGCCAGCAGCATTCCCCCGGTGGCGAAGGCCCTGGCCCCGAACCGGTCGGAAGCCCAGCCGGAGAAGGGCCCCGCGACGAGGAACCCGACCGTCAGCGGAAGCATGTAGATGCCGGCCCACAGCGGGGTCTGCTCGAAGCCGTAGCCGTGGCGGGGCAGCCAGATGCCCTGCAGCCAGATGATCAGGATGAACATCAGGCCGCCGCGCCCGAGCGCCGCCAGCAGACTGGCCACGTTCCCCGCGGTGAACGCGCGGATCCTGAACAACGACAGGTGGAACATCGGCTCGGGGACCTTGGTCTCCACCACGCAGAAGACGACCAGCACCGCCACGCCACCGGCGATCGCGGCGATCACCCATGGGTTGGCCCAGCCCATGATGTCGTCGCCGTAGGGCTGGATGCCGTAGGTGATACCGGCCAGTACGGCGATCAGGCCCACGGCGAAGGTGAGGTTGCCCCACCAGTCGAGCCGGGCCCCTGCCCGTACGCCCGTGTCGTGCAGCTTCAGGTACGCCCACACGGTGCCGAAAAGGCCGAACGGCACGGACACCAGGAACACCAGATGCCAGTTGACGGGGCCGAGCAGGCCGCCGAGGACCAGGCCGATGAACGATCCGGTGATGCCCGCCACCTGGTTCAGCCCGAGTGCGAGGCCGCGCTGACGGGCGGGGAAGGCGTCGGTGAGGATGGCGTTGGAGTTCGCCATCAGCATCGCCCCGCCGACGCCTTGCAGGACCCGCATCCCGATCAGCCACAGGGCGCCCGCCGTGCCGTGCATCCAGGTCACCGACAACAGCACCGAGAACACGGTGAACACCGCGAACCCCATGTTGTACATCCGGACCCTGCCGTACATGTCACCGAGGCGGCCGAAGCTGACCACCAGCACGGCGGTGACCACCATGTAGCTCATGATCAACCACAGCAGAAGGCTCGTGTTGCCCGGCTGCAGCGGGTCCACGCCGATCCCCCGGAAGATGTCCGGCAACGCGATGAGCATGATCGACATATTGATCGTCGCGATCAGCACGCCCAGCGTGGTGTTGGAGAGCGCGATCCACTTGTAGCGCGGTCCTGGCTCACGGAAACGACCCCGACGTGCGGCGGCCGACTCAGCGGTTGTCCTTGCCACAGGGCATCACTCCCGCCCGGGAGTTAGTTGCTTGACATCAACCAATCTACTCCCGGCACCCGCATGCGGCCATGCCACCTGACCTGGGCAGACGCGCCGCCCGTCGAGACTGCGCCATCGGTGTGGCCTCCGCTCATTACCCCCGGGGTAATCGACCGACCCCTCCCCGCTCCCCGCTCCCCGCTCCCCTTGAAGGATCAAGCGCATCGCAAGGAATCCCGCCGGGATCCGGCCGCAGCCGCGAGGAGAGCGCCATGTCCGTCAAGTCCGCTGCTGCGACCGCGAGTTCAGCCGCCAACGCGACTTCCGTCGCCGAGGACACCCGCGTCCGCGGACCACGGCTGTCGAATGCGCCGACCGGTTCACGGAGACGCACCCCTAGAACGCCCGCTCACCTGACGGATCCGTGCGGAGATGGGCTGCGCCCGAGTGCACCGCCCATACGAAGACCGCGAGCGCCAGCACCCCGACCACGACGGAGTCGTACGGAGCCGGCAGATGTCCGGAGCCTCCGAACGTGCCGAGCCATGACAGCAGGGTCAGCGCCGCCAGATGGAAGACGATCCAGGCCCCCTGACGCAGTTCCTCGCGTACGGGGCGTCCCGCCGTCCGGCGCCGTTGCAGCAGGTACAGCGGGACTCCGGCCAGGACCAGAGGCAGGGCGAGCCGCAGGTGTTCCCAGCCGGACCAGTAGACGAACTCGGTGGACACGGCGAAGCTGACCGGCGCGATCCAGCGCACGCCCGGCACCTGACCGTCCGCGAGGGGCACACCGCGCTCGCGGTCGTGAGCCCGGAAGGACGCGACGGCGACCGCCGAGGCCGCGTAGATCAGGAGGTACATGTCCCCCATCACGCTCACGATGTCCTGCCAGCCGCCGAACGGCAGCATGAACAGGATGATGACGACGAGGTTGAGGACCAGGGCGCGGCGCGCGATGCCGGACCGGGGGTCGATCCGCATGAAGAACCGGGGCACCAGGCCGTTCTTCGCGAGGGCGTACGTGTGGCGGGCGTCGATGGCGACGCCCACGTAGGCCGAACCGCCCGGGGAGACGACCGCGTCGGCGTAGAGCAGGGTCGCCAGCCAGTGCAGGTTGAGCACCAGGGCGAGCTGGCCGAACGGGGAATCGAAGTTGACGCCCTGCCAGCCGTGCGCGAGGAGTGAGTCGGGCACCGTGTACAGGAACGCGAGCTGGAGTCCGAGGTAGACCAGCACCGCGAGGGCGATGCCGGTGAGCACGGCTGCGGGGACGTTGCGGCGCGGATTGCGGGCTTCGCCGGAGAAGTCCAGGGGGGCCTGGAAGCCGTTCACGGAGTACACGATGCCGCCGCCGGCGAGTGCGGTCAGGCACGCGGCGTAGCCGTACGGGGCGAAGCCGCCGTGGTCGGAGAGGCGGCCCGAGTGGGTGCCGGACAGGAAGAGCGCGACGATCGTGACCACGGGGACGACGACCTTGAACACCGACACGAGGTTGTTCAGGCGGGCGAACATCCTTACCGCGAACCAGTTCAGCGCGGTGAGCAGCACACTGAGCGCGGAGGCGACGCCCAGGCCCGACGCGGTGAGCTTGCCGCCTTCGTAGAGCCCGGGCACGTAGTGGGCGGCGTATTGCATGATCGCGCTGATCTCGGCGGCGGTGCCGCCCACGGAGAGCAGGACGGACCAGCCGACGACCGTGCCGACCAGTCGGCCGCTCGCGTACAGCGGCCACCGGACGGTGCCGCCGCCCTCCGGCCTGGTGGCGCCGAGTTCGACCATCACCAGGGCCACCAGTGCGCAGAGCGCGCCGGCCGCGATCCAGGACAGCAGTGCGGCGGGGCCGGCGGTCTGGGCGGCGTACAGGGCGGCGAACAGCCAGCCCGAGCCGAGGATGTTGGAGAAGCCGATCGCGGTCAGGCCCCAGAAACCGAGATCCTTGCGGAGCCGGTTCTCCTCGGCTCGGGCGTCCGCATCGCCCACAGTCCCCGCCGGCTGATACTGCGCCACGTGGCCAACCTCCCAGACGATCACAGACCCAGGGGGCTCAGCGTGCCATGCGGCGCCTCACCGTCGAAGGAGCTCTGCCGTGCTCAGCCGCCGCTCTTGCGTCGGAACGACTTCTGGCTCGAAGCCGGACCGTGCGCGCCACGGATCTTCGACGCGGTCTTCGCGGCGCCGCCGGCGGCGTCCGCCTGCATGCCGCGCTTACGGTCGAGCGCCTCGCGGAACTTACGCTTCAGGTCGTACTGGCCCTCCTCGTCGGGCGCCAGTCCTTGCGTCTCGGGCGCCGGCTTTTCCGTCTCGGCCTCGGTCGGCTCCGAACCTTCCTGCGATGCAGACTCTGCAGCCATGGTGACCTCCTGGGTTCGGGCAATGGGAAGGACAGCTTGTCATGCTCGTCAGTACTTGTGTGCCCGCGCCCGGTAGGGCCGGTCGTCGCCGGTGGACGGTCATGTCGGTGCGACGAGTGCGTCGATGACTGTGATGAAGGCGGACCGGTCGGGGTCGGAGCAGCTGAGCGAGGCGGCCGGCTCGGCCGGCGTCGCGGCCGCCGTGTCGACGAGCCAGGACGCCGTCCGCAGAAGCGCTGCCGATCCGGCCGGGTCGGCGCGGATCCCCGACGGGGTCAGGTCCAGACTGCGCATCGCGTCGAGCGCGGCGGTCAGCAGGCGTGCGGCGACCCCGTAGGCGTTGCCGGCCGTGGCGGTGCGGGCCAGTGCGGCGTACCGGGCCCGGGCGGCGTCGGCCGGTGCAGGGGTGAGCAGGGCGTCGAGGCGCTTCCACTCGGCCGCCATGTGTCCGGCGAGCCGGCCGGACAGGCGCTCGTGCTCCTCAGCGGTCGATTCGAAGCGCCTTTTCATCGCGGTCGGTTCGGCCGGTTCGATGCCGTCGGCCATGAAGAGGACGCCGGTGGTCGCCACGGTCGTACGGTCGCTGGGGTCCGGGCAGCCGGCCGCCGCAAAGGTCGGGGCTTCCGGCTCCGCCCGCGCCGGGCCGGTGGCGGCCTCCAGCCAGCGGTCGGCCAGCACCTTCACGGTGTTGGCATCCCTCCGCAGGCTGACAGCGTGTTCGAGCTTGAGCAGGGAGTGGTACCGCTCGTGCTCCCGGTGGGCGCGCGCGACCGCCAGCATGGCCTGCAGTTGTGCGTGTGCAGGTGGTTCGTCGTTCACAGCGCGGCCTCCATGCCGGGCGATCGCGTGGCGCGCAATCTGGATGATCTCGCATCAACTCATCCTGAACAACGGCCCGTTCGACATGCCGACGGGTACCGGCCGGGCGTCGGTACGACGAATTCCGGTCGTTT
This sequence comes from Streptomyces sp. NBC_01445, assembly GCF_035918235.1. Lineage (NCBI taxonomy): Bacteria > Bacillati > Actinomycetota > Actinomycetes > Kitasatosporales > Streptomycetaceae > Streptomyces > Streptomyces sp. NBC_01445. The sequence goes on from NZ_CP109485.1 coordinate 716,468, forward strand.
CCCGTTCCCTGAACGTCAAGCATCTGTCCCCGCTTGCGTTGTGTGCCGTATCTAGGGTCCTCGGAGGTTTCCAAGGAAGGGACTCATGGACGCACGCCTCGCAATACGGGCTCGCGGGATCACCAAGTGTTTCGGCGACGTCATCGCGCTCGACGACATCGATCTGGATGTGGCGCAGGGGCAGATCCACGGCCTGGTCGGACCGAACGGCGCCGGGAAGACGACGCTGCTCGGGCTCCTGCTGGGCCTGGCCGTCGCCGACGACGGCCGACTGGACATCCTGGGTACGCCCATCGGACGGGCGCTCGCCGCTCCCGAAGGCGTCGCCGGCTTCGTGGACGGTCCCGGTCTCTACCCCTCGCTCACCGCCAGGCAGAACCTGGCCGCGCTGGCCGCCCTGCGCGGCGTCGACGCACGGGCGTCGGGGATCGGCGACGTACTCGAAGAGGTCGGGCTCACCGATGTCGCCGACGACCGCGCCCGCGGCTTCTCCCTCGGCATGCGTCAGCGGCTCGGGCTCGCCGCGGCCCTGCTCACCAAGCCCCGGCTGCTCGTGCTCGACGAGCCGTCCAACGGACTCGACCCGGCAGGGAAGAAGCACGTACACGGTGTCCTGGCCCGGCTCGCGACGGAGGGCACCAGCGTCGTGCTGTCGAGCCACCGCATGGACGACCTCGAGGCGCTGTGCTCGGAGGTCACCATCCTGGCCACCGGACGGATCGTCTTCTCCGGCCCGCTGAGCAAGCTGGCCGCCGAGAACAGCGAGCTCGACTACCGGCTGCTGACCTCCGACCCGCAGGCCGCGCGCCTCCTTGCGGCCGACACCTCTGGGATCCGCGTCGTCGACAACGCCGTGGGCGTGAGACGGCACGACACCGAGGCGCTCGTCGTGCGCGCCCCGGTGCCCGCCCTCGACGAACTGGTGGTGCGGCTCGTGCACGCGGACATCGCGCTGCGCGAGCTCGCGCCCGTGGTGTCGCCGCTCGAAGCGGCGTTTCTCGCCCTCACCGAGCAGCAGGAGAACAGCAGATGACCGCAACCATCGCCGCCGGCCCCGCCGCCGCTGCCGCCGCCCGCGTCTCGGTGGCCCGCGGCTACCGCTTCGAGCTCGTCAAGCTCGTCTCGCAATGGCGGATCCGCCTGCTGGTCCTCGCCTGCTGGATCGCGCCGGCGCTCTTCGTCGCAGCGGTGAGCCAGCAGAGCTCGCTCCCCGTCGACACGCTCTTCGGTCGCTGGATGCACGCCACGGGATGGGCCGGATCGCTGGTGGTGCTCGGTTTCTCGGGTACCTGGGCGCTCCCGCTGCTGACTTCGGTGGTCGCCGGTGACGTGTTCGCCTCCGAGGACCGGCTGGGTACCTGGCGCCATCTGCTCGTGGCGGTCCGCTCGCCCCGGCGGATCTTCGCGGCGAAGGCACTGGCCAGCCTCACCGTCATCCTGCTGCTCGTCGCCGGCCTGGCCTGTTCCGGCGCGGCCGGTGGGGTCGTGGCGGTCGGCGACCAGCCGCTGGTCGGTCTCGACGGCCACCTCTTGTCGCCGGGAGACGCAGCCGTCCAGGTCCTGCTCGCCTGGGTCTGCGTACTCGCCCCGACCCTGGCCTTCGCCGCGATCGGACTGCTCGGTTCCGTCGCGCTCGGGCGCTCCCCGATGGGGCTCCTGCTGCCCATGCTCGTCGCGCTCACGATGCAGCTCGCCCAGATGCTGCCGCTCCCGGTCGCCGTGCGCCTGGCCCTGCCCAGCTACGCCTTCATCGCCTGGAACGGTCTGTTCACCGGCCCGGCACAGCTCGGTCCGCTCCTCATTGGCATCGTTGTCAGCCTGTTGTGGGCGGTGACCGCGACGGCGCTGGCCTATGTCCTTTTCCTGAGGCGGGACTTCACCAACCTGACCCACGACGGCTCGGGGCGCCGCGCCATCACGGTCGGAGCGCTGCCGCTCGTCGGGCTCCTCGTCCTGACGGCCGTCGTCGTCGCCCCGGCGACCTCGGCCACGGGCTCCGGGATCGAGCAGGACAAGGTGCAGCGCTCGGTCGCCACGGCATTCGCCCATCTCTACCGCCTGCAGACCGAGCAGCTCAACCGCCCCGACGTCACCGAAGCGCAGCTCAAAGCGAGCGCGGTGTGCACCAAGGGCAGCACCAGGGTCGCGGCCGAAGGGCCGGGCAACGACTGGCGCTGCGTCGTCTCCTGGCATCTCCCCGACGTCGAGGCCACCGGGTCGGCCATCTACCAGCTCGACGTCACCGCTGACGGGCGGTTCATGGCCGACGGCGATGGGCCGAAGGAAGTGAACGGCTACTTCCTGGTGCGGACCCCGACCGGGGACGGACCGAACCCGCTCTGGCAGTTCGACGGCAATGTCGAGCTGCTCTCTACCTCGAAGGGATAACTCCATGCAGGTGACACGCCGTCGCAGGCGTACCGCGAAGGGCCGTTCCGGCCTTCTCGGCAGACGCATCGGCCGCCGGATGCCCCTGGCCACGGCCGGTATCTCGGCTCTCGCCCTCGCTGCCGCGGGCACCGCTTTCGCACAGACGCACCAGTTCGGCACCGACCAGGTCGGCCAGAGCACGCGTCAGGGCCAGGTCATCTCCAGTGATCAGTACATCGCCCCCTACGGCGACCGTCTCGTCGTCAACAACGGCAAGATCATGTCGTCCTCGGTCAGCCCGGACGGCACGCATCTCGCAGCCTCGATCACCGACGGCGGTATGGCCCTTTCCGTCGTGGACCTCAAGACCTGGAAGGTGCAGCAGCTCGTCGGCAACTCCGCGTCGGCCGACCTGCGTATCAGCGGCAACGACGTGGGCCAGGAAGGCCCCACGTACTCGCCCGACGGTTCGCAGCTGTGGCTGGGCCAGATCGACGGCTACACCAGATTCACCGTCGACGCGGACGGCAGCGTCGCCAACCCGACCTCCGTGAAGATCCCGGCGGACGGGCCCAGGCACGCGCTGGTGGGCGAGCCCGTGTTCTCGTCCGACGGCTCCACCGTGTACTCGGCGGTCAACGGCCAGAACCGCGTCGTCGCCATCGACGCGGCGACCGGCGCCGTCGAGCGGAGCTGGTCCGTGGGCAACGCCCCGCGTGACATGGCCGAGGTCGGCACCAAGCTCTACGTCAGCAACGAGGGCGGGCGTCCGGCGAAGCCCGGCGACACCACGATCAACTCCTACAACACCCAGGTGCCCGCCGACCCGGTGACCGCCTCCACCACCACCGGCACGGTCAGCGTCATCGACCTGGCGAACCCTGATGCCGCCGTATCGAGCATCAACGTCGGTCTGCACCCGACCGCGCTGTACGCCAAGAAGAACGCGCTGTTCGTCACCAACACCGCCACCAACGACGTGTCGGTCATCGACACCACCAAGAACAAGGTCGTGCAGACCGTCGCCACCCAGCCGTGGCCGGAGTCGTCGGTCGGCTACGAGCCCGACGCGGTGACGCTCACCGACGACGGCCATCTGCTGGTGACACTCGGCCGCGCCAACGCGGTCGCCGTCTACCGGTACACGACCCCGCAGGAGCCGGTCAGTTACGTCGGCCTGCTCCCGACGGACTACTTCCCCGCCGAGATCGCCACCGTCGGCAAGCAGGTGGTCGTCTCCAACACCCGTGGAATCGACGCCCGCCGCCCCACCACCAGCGCCGGGCACGCCACCCACGACACGACATCGAGCGTGCAGCGGTTCACCTTGCCGAACGACCGCGTCATCAAGTCGCAGACGGCCAAGGTCTTCCGGCAGAACGGCTGGACCCGCGGCTCGGTGACACTGACCCACGGCAAGGGCAAGAAGAAGCCTGTGCCGGTCCCGGAGCGGCTCGGTGACCCGTCGACGATCAAGCACGTCTTCCTGATCGTCAAGGAGAACCGGACCTACGACCAGATTCTCGGCGACGTCCCGGAGGGCAACGGCGACCCGTCGCTGGCACAGTTCGGCGAGAACGTGACGCCGAACCAGCACGCGCTGGCCAAGCAGTTCGGCCTGTATGACAACACGTACGACATCGGTACGAACTCGGCCGAGGGCCACAACTGGCTGATGCAGGCCGACGACCCGGAGTACACCGAGTCCTCGGCCGGTGAGTACGCGCGCAGTTACGACACCGAGGACGACGCGCTCGGTCACCAGCGGACCGGCTTCATCTGGACCGGTGCCCAGGCCGCGGGCAAGTCCGTACGGGACTTCGGCGAGTTCCAGCAGTTCCTCACCAAGCCGGCGGACGCGAGCTGGCAGAACCTGTACTGCGACTCCAAGAACATGGGCGCGACCGGTCAGGACACCGCCTACCCCCTGGTGTCCTCCTCGCCCATCCCGTCCCTCAACTCCGTGTCGGTGCACGGGTTCCCGAAGTTCGACACGAGCGTCCCGGACATCTACCGGTCCGAGATCTGGAAGCGTGACTTCGAGAAGAACGGGCCGGCCAACCTGAACATGTTCTGGCTGTCCAGCGACCACACCGGCGGTCCGGCGAACGCCGCCGCCCAGGTCGCGGACAACGACCTGGCGGTCGGCAGGATGGTCGACGAGATCTCGCACAGCAAGTACTGGAGGGACTCGGCGATCTTCGTGGTCGAGGACGACTCCCAGGCCGGCCTCGACCACGTCGACGGCCACCGCGCCCCGATCCAGATCATCAGCCCCTGGGCCAGGCACGGCGTCGTCGACAGCCACTACTACTCGCAGATCACGATGATCCGCACCATCGAGCAGATCCTCGGGGTCCACCCGATGAACCAGAAGGACAGCGCGGCCAGCCCGATGCGTGGGGCGTTCAGCCAGAAGGCGGACCTCACGCCCTTCAAGACGCTGCCCAACCGGACCTCGCTCACCGGCGGTCTGAAGACCCCGCCCTCCTGCGGCCTGGACACCCCTGCGCCGCAGAACCCCAATGCCGCGGCGGCGCCGTCGGCGAAGGTGCCGGCGGACAAGCAGAAGCTCGCGGCACAGTGGGACGCCTGGAAGTCGCAGCAGCGGCTGACCGGGCGCGACGCCAAGCCCGACTTCGCGAACCCCGCGCAGATGAACCACTTCACGTGGTACCAGACGCACGAGTGGTCGAAGCCGTACCCCGGCGAGAACAAGATCTTCGCCCCGAAGGACGTGCCGGGTGCCTACATCCCGTCACCGGAATCCGACGGCTGACGTAGTCAGAGCGCGGATCCCAGGTCGCAGATCCCAGAAGGGGCCCCTGCCCGGCATCGATGCCGGGCAGGGGCCCCTTCTGCTGATTCGGGGCCCGTTTCAGTCCGGGCGCCGCTGACGAAGCATCAATCCCGCGTAGACCAAGGCGCCCAGGGACATCCCGACGACTGCGGACAGGTCGGCGCCGCCGAGGGCGGCTGCGACCGGGCCGGTGTAGATGGCCGTGTTGGCGCACAGGAGCGCCGCCCCGACGCCGATGGCCCACGCGGCGGCTCCGGCGGGATTCACTCCGTGCCGGTACCAGAAGCGGCTGTTGGGGGTCTGGTCCTGCAACGCGACTCCGTCGTAGCGGTTGCGGCGCAGGAAGATGTCCACGGCGTAGATCGCGAACCCAGGGCCGAGGAACGCGACGGAGAGCTCCAGACCGCTGTTCATGGTGTCGAGGAAGTCGGACACGAACAGGGAGTAGAAGGTGAGGCCGAGCGCGATGGAGGCGTCGAAGATGACGGTGAACGCGCGGCTCCAGGGGATCCCGCCGGATTGAAGGGCCAGGCCGCCGCTGTACGCGGTGAGTACGTTGTTCGTGATCGAGCCGAAGATGACGACCAGCAGGAAGACCGGATAGAACCAGCCGGGCACGACCGCCTTCAGTGATGTCTGCGCGTCGGTCATGTCCACCGCCGTCCCGGCCAGGACTCCGAGTCCGCTCAGCAGGACGGCCGGCACGAATCCGCCGACGGCCGTCCACCAGCACACCGCCTTGCGTGAGGTGTCGGCGGGCAGATAGCGGGCGTAGTCCGCGCTGCTGCTCCATGACAGGGGGCCACCCACCATGATCGTGAATCCCGAGGCGAGGATCACCCACAGCTCGCGGCCGTGGACCGCGGTGGCGGCAGGTGTCCGGTAGCCCCAGTCCGTGTGGCGCAGCACGTAGTACGCCAGGACCAGGACGCAGGCGGTCAGCGCCCAGGTGAACCAGATGCTGCACCGCATGATGGTGGCGTGTCCGTACACGCTGATGGAGAACGTCACGACGGCGGTGACCAGCACGATCGCCACCTTGACCGGGGTGTTCGCGTGGATGCCCAAGTGCTCGACCAGTGCGAATCCGGCGAGGGATCCCAGGGCCAGGCTGATCGCCTCGTAGGCCACCGCGACGGTCCAACCGAGCGTTACGTTGAGGACTCTGTTGCCTCGGACGCCGAACATCGCCCGCGTCACCACCCAGCTCGGCGTCCCGGAGGTGGGGCCGCTGATCGCGAGGTACCCCACGCCGGCCCAGAGGAGGTTACCGGCCACGATCACCGCGAAGGACTGCCAGATGTCGAGGCCGAGCAGCACCATCGCGCCGCCCAGCACGATGTACAGGTAGCTCATGTTGGAGGCCGCCCACACCGTGAACAGGGAACGTGGCCGACCGTGGCGATCGGAGTCCGGGATGTGGTCGACTCCGTGCGTCTCCACGTGACCGGTGCGGTCGGTGACCGGCTCGCCCCGCTCGGGCCCCTCGCTGGTGCCGCCAGTTGCCCTCAACGCCATCCTGACCTCCGGAAACCCACTATTGGGATGCGCACCAGTTGCTTGTTGGGGTGGGCGTCAATAGCATCCCAGGTCATGACGCCGACCTCACGGACCGGACGACGCCGCTTGCCCGCCGGCGAGCGGCGCGCGGAGATAGTGCGGGCCGCGAGCGTGATCGCCGTGAGCGAGGGCCTGGACAAGCTGACGGCGAAACGGGTCGCCCAGGCCGTGGGCGTCGTACCGGGCCTGGTGGACTATCACTTCAGGTCCGCCGACGAACTCATCGCCGCGGCCTTCAGCCACGCCGCGACCGCCGACAACGACGCGGTCTTCGAGCACGCGGAGCGCGTGGACCATCCGGTGGACCGGGTACGGCAGTTGATGCAGGCGTGGCTGCACCAGGACCGCGACCCCGTCAGCCTGTTGTGGCTCGACGCCTGGCAGGCGAGCCGGCGCCGCCCGGCGCTGCTCACGGCGGTCACGCGCCAGATGACCGCCACCCAGGACCGGCTGGAGGCACACATCGAGGCCGGGGTCGCACGAGGCTGCTTCCGCGTCGACAACGCCGGTTACGCGGCGATGCGCATCCTCATCCTCATCGACGGCCTCAGCCCACAGGCCGCCATGCGCACACAGATCGACTATGCCGAAGTGCGCGAGCTGATAACCGCCACGACGGAACGCGTCCTCGGGCTCGACGAAGGTGTCCTCGCCCGGGCGCAGGACCACGGCAGAACCGACACATAGCCAGGCGAACCGACGCGGCGACCGGACGACGAACCGCGCACGGACCCCGCGGTCGCACCAACGGGCCCTCGATCAAGGGCACATGATGGCAAGCCATCCGGCAGCGGCTCTGTCGGATCATCGACGACTACCCGCCGCAGACGGCTCGCGGTAACCCGGGTTCCGCCCGGAGACCTAGGGCCTGCGCCGGATGGGCGAGTGATCGCTTGCTCGCTAGGCTCCGCGTACGACCTGTCAGTTGACAAGAAGTCCTCACCGATCAGGAGTTGACACGATGCCGGCCAACGCCGCGGCTCATGTACGCATCGCCCGTCCGTCGCGTGACCTTGAAGCGGCGGAACACTTCTGGATCTCGGGACTCGGCCTCGACGTCCTCTACCGGCACGCGTCGGACGGCACGCCTGACGACCACTCACTTCTCATGGCCGGCTGGCCGGATGCGGCCTGGCACCTGGAACTCGTAAACGATCCCGCCGCACCCGTGGAGCCGCGGCCGACCGCCGAGGATCTACTGGTGATCTACCTCGGCGAACCGGTACCGGACTCCCTCGTGGAACGCCTCGAACAGCACGGCGGCAAGCGGGTCCCGGCGCACAACCCGTACTGGGACACGTGGGGTGTGACGATCCAGGACCCGGACGGCTACCTGCTGGTGCTGTCCACCCGCAACTGGTCCAACTCCTAGCGCTCTCGTCCGGTCAGACGAGGACGGACAGGAGCAGGGCCATCCCGAGACCCATCACACTGACCAGGGTCTGCACGACGGTCTGTGTCTTGGTGGCCTGGGTGAGGTCCATGCCGAAGGACTCCTTGACCAGCCAGAACCCGGCGTGGTTGACGTAGTTGAGGCCCAGGGAGCCGGCGCCGATCGCGACCACCAGGAGCGAGGCCTCGAGCCCACCACCCGTGCCTATCAGCGGGGCGACGATGCCGGTGGCCGAGACGATGCCGACGGTGGCCGAACCGGTGGTCAGGGACAGGAGCAGCGCGATCAGCCAGCCCAGCACGATAACGTTGAGGTGGGCTCCCTCGGCTGCGGAGGCGATGGCGTCACCGATACCGGAGTCCTGAAGCACCTGCTTGAACGCGCCGCCGCCACCGATGATGAGCAGGATCGCGGCGATGGACTTGAGGCTGTCCGTCAGGGAGGAGCGGGTCGCCTCGCTGGAGCGGCCACCGCGTACGAGGGTCACACCGAGCGCGAACAGGAAACCGGCGAGCATCGCCACCAGCGGTTCACCGACGAACGTGAGCGCCGCACGCACGGTGCTGGACTCGTCGAGCACGGTTTCGGCGAGGGTGCGCAGCAGCATCAGGGCGACGGGTATGAGAACCGAGGTGACGGCCAGTCCCGTGGACACACCGGCGCGCTGCAGAGTGTCGGTGTCCGTGCCCTCGGCCGGGCCGGTGGAAGAAGCGTTGATGGTGGTGTCGACCGCGTTGTTCCGGTCGGCTCCGGTGAACTGGGCCACGAGCACGGGGTCGGGCCGTACCTCGGCAAGGCGGGGCGCGATCCAGCGGGCGTACACAGGGCCGGCCAGGATGACGGTCGGGATCGAGCAGATGATGCCGACGCCGAGGGTCAGGCCGAGGTCCGCGTGCAGGCCTGTCATGGCGGTCAGCGGTCCGGGGTGGGGCGGCACCATGCCGTGCAGGGTGGACAGCGCGGCGATGGCGGGCACGCCGAGCAGCACGTACGGAGAACCCTTCGTCGCGCCGTCGTCCTCCAGGCGGCGGGCGACGCTGAAGATCAGCGGCAGGAGCACGATGAGGCCGACCTCGAAGAACATCGGAATGCCGATGACGAATGCCGCGGCCGCGACGAGCCAGGGGAGCCTGCGGTTGTTGGAGCGGTCGACGATGGCGTGGGCGATGGCGTCGGTGGCGCCGGAGTCGGAGAGGAGGCGGCCGAGCATGGCTCCGAGGGCAAGTGTGAGGCCGATGTCACCGAGCGTGCCGCCCGCTCCTTCCTCGATGGACCCGGTCAGCTTCGCCACGGGTTCGCCGGCGGCGAGCCCGGTGCCGATGGTCACCACTAGGAGGGCGATGAACGGGTGGATGCGGAGCCGGGAGTTGATCAAGTAGATCAGCAGACCGATCGCCACGGTGAGGACGAGCAACAGGTACCAGGTGTGTGAAGTCATACGGGAGGGGGTGCCTTTCGGGATCTGGCCGTGGGTCGGGCCGGGGGAAAACGGGCATGGCTCGGCGAGCCCGCGCACACGGGGGCTGGACCGTCCCGGTCATGGGTGGGTGGGGTCACGTCGGGCAGCTGCCCGTGGTGAAAGCCTTCGGTGTCGAAGCGAGCCGTCGGTGGACGACCGCCTGGTCACTCCCGTCCGAGGGAGGCGGCGAGATCGGCGACGAGCTTGTCCTGCCGGGTGAGGTAGGCCGCGAAGGTGTCGCCGGTGGCGAACGCGTCGGTCCAGCCGTGCCGGTCGAGCTCGGCCTGCCACCGCGCGGACCGATGCAAGTCGGTCAACGCATCGACCCAGCGCTTCCTGTCGGCGTCACTGATGCCGGGCGGGGCGACGATGCCCCGCCAGTTGCTGAAGACCAGGTCGATGCCCGACGACTTGAGCGTCGGGACCCCGGCCAGGGGCTCGACCGGATGCTCGCCGGTGACGGCGAGGACACGCAGCTGGCCGCTGTCGACCTGGTCGAGGAACTCGCCCAGGCCGCTGGTGGCGAAGTCGACCTCACCGTCGAGCAGGGCCGGCAGCAAGTCGCCGCCACCACCGCCGTAGCCGACGTAGTCGACCTTCTTGGGGTCGATGCCGACTGTCTTCGCCAGCTCCATGGGCAGCAGATAATCCGGTCCACCGGGGGATGATCCGCCACCGACGGCGAGGCGTTCAGGGGCCTTTCGCCACGCGGTGATGAGGTCGCCGACCGTTCTGTACGGCGAGTCCTTCCGGACGACGACCGCGCCTGCCTCCTCGATGAGACGGGCGATCGGTGTGGTCCGGGCGACCGTCACCTTCGCCTTCGCCTCATGCGACGCACCCACGACGCCGAGGCCCATCTGGAGCGCGAGCTCTCCGTTGCCTCGTTCGTCGACGATGCGCTGCAGTCCGACCGTGCCGCCCGCGCCGGGAAGGTTGAACACCTGCACATCCGGCGCGATGTGCGTCTCGTCCATGACTCGGGCCGCGGTCCGTGCCGTGGTGTCGTAGCCGCCACCGGGTGTGTTGGGCACCATGATCCGCAGATCGCGGTCCGACTGTGCCTGCCCGCCCGGAAACACCCCACATGCGCTGACGGTGAGAAGTGTCAGTGTGGCGACGGTGCCGAGAAAGGCACGTGCGGGACCTCTCATGGCACCTCGCTTTCGATTTCAACTGCTGGGCGTCATGATTGTCCGACATGGCACGCGGGCTGCCCACGTTGTGTCAGTAGCAAAGATTGAGTTAATTGTGGTCACAACGTTCCGCCGCCATACCCTCGCGGGCCAGATGCTGGTGCTCCAGCTCGCCATCGTCGTGGTGGTGCTGCTGGCGGTCGCGGGTGTCTCGCTCGCCCAGTCCGAGGCCACCTTCCAGCGGGTCGAAGGTCGCAAGGTCGACGCGCTGGCCGAGCAACTGGGCGCCAACCCCCTGGTCCGCAGCCAGCTCGTGAGGCCTTCTCCCGGGGAGGCACTGGCTCCGCTGGTGCACTCCACGCTGGCGCAGTCCGGCGTCACGTCGGTGACCGTGGCCGACGCGCAGGGCCGCATCGTCTCGTCCACCAACCCCACGGTGGTGGGTGAGCGGCTGAGCCTGGGAGCGGGGGTTGCCAGGGGCCGCAGCTGGTCCGGCGACCTGACGCTGGACGGAAGCCGGGAGCTGGTGGCGCAGGTGCCGGTTCTGAGTGCCGCACGGAGAACGCTCGGGCAGCAGCTCGGCACCGTGATGATCGGCGAGGCCTCCCCCACCGTGTGGCAGCGGCTCAGCGGCGCCTCGTCGTACCTGCTCGCCTACCTGGGCATCGCGAGCGGACTCGGCGTGATGGGTTCCTGGCTCCTTGCCCGACGGGTCAAACGCCAGACGTACGGCCTGGAGCCTCGCGAGATCGCGGGCCTCGCCGAGCACCGCGAGGCGATGCTGTACGGGATCGCGGAGGGCGTCGTCGCACTGGACCCGCAACTACGTCTCACGTTGGTCAACGACGTGGGCCGGCGCCTCCTCGACCTGCCCGAGGACTGCGTGGGGCAGAGCATCGACGACCTGGGCCTCGAGGGGCGGCTGCGGGACGTCCTCGTAGGGGCCCGGCACGGCGCGGCCGACCGGCACGACCAGGTGGTGATCCGCCGTGGGCGCCTGCTGGTGATGAACCGGATGACCGTCATGAAGGACGGCCGCCTGCTCGGTTCGGTCACGACCCTGCGCGATCGCACCGAACTGGCCGCGCTGGAACGGGAGATCGGCTCCTTCCGCAGCTCCTCCGAGCTGCTGCGCGCGCAGGCCCACGAGTTCGCGAACCAGCTCCACACCATCTCCGGTCTGATCCAGATCGGGGAGCAGGACGAAGTGGTCCGCTATATCCGCGCCCTCAACCAGCGCCGCCAATCGCTCGATGTCACGCTCGCCCGGCGTGTGCGCGACACCGCGATCGCCGCGTTGCTGATGGCGAAGTCCTCCCTTGCTGCCGAACGCAAGGTCAGCCTGCGGATCTCCGCCGGGACCGCACTCGGCCGGCTGGCACCGGAGGACGCGGCCGATCTGGCCACCGTGATCGGCAACCTCGTCGACAACGCGGTGGACGCCGCCGCTTCCGATGACGACACCGGCGACGCGTGGGTCGAGGTGGAGCTGCGGCAGGACGCGTCCAGCGTGGAGGTCGTGGTCCGGGACTCCGGCCCCGGTCTGCCGCCCGAAGTCGCTCGGGAGGTCTTCGCGCACGGCTTCACCACCAAGGCCGCCCAGGAGGGCGAGCGCGGGATCGGCCTGGCCCTCACCAAGCTCGTCTGCGAGCGCCACAGCGGCGAGATATCGGTGGCCAACACCGCTGACGGCGCCATGTTCACCGCCCACATGCCCCTCGGTCACCCCGCCGATGTGGCGCCCGAAGGAGTCCCCGGATGACCGCTTCGCACGACACGGCCGCAGGAGAAGACTCGATCGACGTGCTCGTCGTGGACGACGACTTCATGGTGGCCCGGGTGCACCGCAGCTTCGTCGAACGCGTCGTGCCGTTCCGCGTCATCGGCACGGCTCACACCGGGCAACAGGCGATCGACGCCGTCGAGGAACTGCGCCCCGACCTCATCCTGCTCGACCTGTACCTGCCGGACGTCTTCGGCCTCGATCTCATCCCCCGGCTGCGGTCCGCCGGCCACGACTGCGACATCATGGTCATCAGCGCCGCCCAGGAAGCGGAGACGGTGCGCCGCGCCGTCCGCCGCGGCGTGGTCGACTACCTGCTCAAGCCCTTCGACTTCGAGGACCTGCTCCCCCGGCTCGAGCGGTACGCCGCCCGACGCCGCAGGCTGCTCTCCGCGGTCGTACGGGGCCAGGCCGACGTGGACCGCGTGCTGGGCGGAACGGCCCTGGCCACTCCGGGCGGTGGCCTGCCCAAGGGCATGAGCGTCGAGACCGCCGCGGTGGTCGAACGCTCCCTTCGCGAGGCCGGCAGTTCTCTGTCCGCCACCGAATGCGCCGCCCTGACCGGCATCTCCCGCGTCAGCGCCCGCCGTTACCTCGAATATTTCCACGGCACCGGCAGCGCCGGCGTGTCACTGCGCTACGGCGTCGCCGGCCGACCGGAGCGCCGCTACGACTGGCAGGGGTGACGTCGGGCGGGTATCCGTGTTTTCGGCGGCAGCCGAAGGGGGCGTCCCGCAGACCGTGCTGCGGAACGCCCCCTCCTGAGGCGGGTCATCGCTGCCCGCGGGCTGGGAGTCCCGCGGGCAGGTTCAGGTCAGCGGTGGCCGCCGCCGTGCCCGCGTCCGTCGCCGCCGTGCCCGCGTCCGTCGCCGTGGTGGCCTCGGTCGTCGCTGTGGCCGCCCCAGGAAAGGGTGTCGACCTTCCAGTTGCGGTCATCGCGCAGGGTGGCGGTGTCGGACCGGTTGTCCCACACGTACCTGCGACGGTCCTGGTACACGTCACGGCCGCTGTCGCGTCCGACACCGGTGTGGACGCGGACCGTCGAGCGGCCCGCCAGGCGGTAGTGATGGAAGGTGTAGGTGCGGCCGTCCCTGGCCGACAGCGTCCACCCGTCGAGGTTCACCGCATAGCGGGACGTGTTGGTGACATCGACCCACTCCTTGTTGAGGGAGCGGTTGGTGCCGTTGTCCCAGCCCGGGGAGTCGTACTGCGCGCCGGAGATCTCGACGCGGTCGCGGTGCGGGCGGCCGGCGGCGTCGGCCGATGCCGACGCGGCGAACGTTCCGACCAGCGCGCCGGCCGCGAGAGCGGCGGCAGCCGTACGGCGGGCAGTAACTGACATGAAAGCGGACATGAACGCCCCTTCATTTCGTACTGCAGACCCGTGTGCCGGCGTGGTGCGCCGCAGGTCTGCTATGTGCGGGTCCCGGCCCGGTGGCCGAGAACGCACAACTTGCCAACGAATCGTCCCGAATGTGCGCAAGGCGTGAAGGCGGTTACAAGTCGTCCATATTTCTGTTGCTCTCATGTGTATCGTCCATTTATGCACTGAAGGCACCAAGTTGACGCCTCAGCCGTTACCCCGCACGGCTCCGGCCCGGCTTCCGCCGCGCCTCGCGGCGTCCCGTCACCCAGAAGCGCGTAACAGCCGCACCGCTCCCCACCCGTTCGGCCCCAATTCCGAGCGCCCGGGCATCACCGGGGGTCTGCGAGCGGGAAGAGTCTCGTGACGACCTGCCGATCACCCACCCATTCCAGTAAGGGAACAAGACGTGCACCTGGATCTCTCGGGCCGGACCGCTCTGGTGACGGGCTCCACGCAAGGCATCGGAGCCGCGATCGCGACCGGGCTCGCACGCGCCGGCGCGCGGGTCGGAGTCAACGGACGCGACCAGGGCAGGGTGGAGGCGGCCGTCGAGCAGCTCAAAGCCGGCGTGCCGGACGGCGACTTCGTTCCGGTCGCCGCCGATGTCGGTTCCGAGGAGGGCGCTCGACGCGCCTGGGAAACGCTGCCTGACGTGGACATCCTCATCAACAATCTCGGCATCTTCGACGCGAAGAACCCCTTGGACATCACGGACGACGAATGGCGCCGCTACTTCGAGGTGAACGTGCTGGCCGCCGTCCGGCTCACGCGGCTGTATCTGCCGGGGATGACCGAACGCGGCCGGGGGCGCGTCCAGTACATCGCGAGCGACTCCGCGGTGGTGATCCCCGCCGAGATGATTCACTACGGCATGTCGAAGACCGCTCTGCTCGCGGTCAGCCGCGGCTTCGCCAAGCACGCCGCGGGAACCGGCGTCACCGTGAACTGCGTCATCGCGGGCCCTACTCACACCGGTGGCGTCGAGGACTTCGTGTACAAACTCGTCGACCGTGACCTGCCTTGGGACGAGGCGCAGCGAGTCTTCATGCGCGAGTACCGCCCGCAGTCGCTGTTGCAGCGCCTGATCGAACCCGAGGAGATCGCCAACATGGTGGTGTACCTGAGCTCCGACCTGGCGTCCGCGACCACGGGCGGCGCGCTGCGGGTCGACGGCGGATACATCGACGCCATCCTCCCGTGAGACGGCGCCCTGCCATCGTGCGCCTCCGGCCGGAGGACTCATGGGGTCGCCGCTGCGCAGCACCACCAAGTAGCCGTCTCCCAAAGGAAGTTCGACGGACCCGCGGCAACTCCCGCCATTCGTCAGACTGTTCGCGCCTTCATCAAACGTACTTCCTCGACCCCCAGCAGGCCGAGCAGCGGAACCCTGCCGGTGCGCTGCCCGGGATCAACGACGAGCCCTGAGCTGCGGATCCGGTCCAGCAGCAGTTCGGCGAGCGGCATCACCATGTGCCGTCCCCAGCAGCGCTCTGAGGCATGCCCGAAGGGCAGATAGCCCGGCGTGGCATCGGGGTCGAGTTCGTCCCAGCGCTCGGGCCGGAACACGGGCGCGTCCTCCCACCGGGCCGGGTCGCGGTGCGAGAGCAGGGGAAGCAGCAGGACATCGTCATCGTCCCGGATCCGGCTGTCGATCGCGGGGTACTCCGCGGAGGCGTTGCGGAGGATGTTCCACGAGGGCGGCAGAAGTCGCAGGGCCTCGTAAACGATGTTGCGGTTCGACGTGCTGTCGTCGAACGGGGAGCCGAGCCACAGCGCGTTCGCGACGAGCGTCGAGACCGTGAAACACACCGGTGCGGCCGCTCGCCGGTAGACACCCATCGCGTACCTGCGGTCCTGGTAGCCGACGGCTTCGGCCGCCCGCCCCGCGAGACCGGTGAGGTGGGCGCCGGGGCGCGGCCAGCCGGGCAGCGCGGCGCCTGCGGCGATCACGGACCAGGTCAGCTTGGGCGTCAGTTCGAGGTTACGGCTCATCAATATTCGCAGACGGAGAGGGTCTTGGCCAAGGATGAGGTCCCTCAGGAAGAGGTGTCCGGTGAGAGGCCAAGGACCCGACAGGTCGACGTCGGGCGGCAAGGGGCGCTTCAGTGCCTCGCGGACGTCGTCGCCTGTCGTCCGGGTGACCGACGAGGCTTCGCCTCGCGAGATCGAGCGGCCGTGCAGCGGCTTGAACGTCGGCCGCTCGGTCTCCGTCGCCCGGCGCGCGGCCAGGATCCGGTCGGCGACGTCGTATCCGGCCACTCCGACGGTGTCGCTCTCGAGCCGGAAGACGTCGTGGCCCAGGTGATCGTGGAGGAGGGCTGTGAGTCGCGGGGCGAGCACGGTACGGCGCGTGCGCGGCGCGGAGGTGAGCGACACGGGGTCTCCGGTGGCGGTGGGTGGCGGAACCCCCGCTGTACGGCAGCCGGCGTCGGGCGCATTGCTCGCTGCCACCGAACAGCGGGGGCGGGTGGAGGCGTGCCGGATCAGTACCAGAGGTACCAGGCGCTCGCCTTCAGGGACTTTCGGGCCGCGGCCTTGTTGCGGATAGCGAAGAGAAGCTTCATCACTGCACCCCCTCTCAGGGCGGACGGAAGACACGCGACGGGTGCCGGGGTGAGCCGGTGAAGATCGCATGCCGGTGGCGCGGTGAACCTTCCCTGCCGTGATCAACGGCCAATCCATCAATTCACCGAAGAGCGTTTCGCATATCCACTTTCAGACCTTTCATTTCCCTCCGAGGACAGCGCTCTGCGTGAACCGGGTGCGGTCTCGAAGGGTCGCCGGGTTCGCTTCATGCCCTGGTCGCGGCCCTGCGGGTGAGACCCGGAAAGGGGACGGTGCAAAGCGCCGGGTTGTGGAAGGCGACGTTCCCACCGCGGCCAGTTTGGCCGGATGGGCAGCCCTCGCCGCCGAGCAGGCAGCGCCGTGACCTGCGTGCGAAGATGGGTGCCGGGTCATTCCAAGGCATCCCTGACGGCGTTGGGGCGCCGTAAAGGGGAAGTCACCCGGCGCCGCCACTGCCCTCTTGCCGATCCCGTCGACGGGCCGGGAGGCTCTCCATGAGCGAACGACGTACCACGTGGCCGGAGCTGGTCTACGAGGATCTGGCGCCGATGGTCGGCTACGTCAACCGGCTGGTGCAGGTCGGAGGCAAGTACACCCTGGACGAGCCCTTCGAGGCCGGCTGGGGAAACATCGTTCTCGATGTCACTTCCCGTGGGCTCCGGACGCCGACCCACCGGCGGCAGGGAGTGACCTTCGAGGTGCACTACCGGCTCCTCGACGGTGACGTGGTCATCGAATCCGACCGGGGCTCGGTGACGGTACCCCTGCCCAACGGGTCCCTCGCCGCCTTCTACACGTCGTTCTGCGACGCCGCTGCCGAGCTCGGTGTGCGCCCACCGCGCACGTCATTGATCTGCGAGATCCCGGGTGCCCCGCGAAAGTTCGAGGACGATCAGATCGAACGTAGCTGGGACGGGGACGCGGCTCGGCTGATGTCGACGGCCTTCAACCTTGCGGCCGGCGGGCTCGAAACGTGGCAGGCGCCCTTCCAGGGGCATCGCCCGCGGGTCGGTGTGATGTGGGGCGGTTTCGATCTGTCCGCCACGCGTTACCGGGCGCATCGAGCCACTCCGGAGGCTGACCGTCCGGCGTTCATGCAGAACGCCGCGCGCGACGAGTACGTGTCGGTCGGGTTCACGTTCGGGGACGCCAAGTCGCCCAACGCCGGTATGTACGCGTACATCTGGCCCCAGCCGGACGGTCTCGAAGGCCGGTCCTGGGGTGTCGACGGCGCGGCCTGGAGTGCCGATGCGGGGCTGGCCCTGCTGCCATGGACCACGCTCAGGGAGATGGCCGATCCGCACCAGGCCATCGTGGCCTTCGGCGACGCCGTCTACGACGCGGCCGTGGAAACGGCGGGCTGGCCGGCCGACCTGATCGGACCCCGCTGCAACGGCTGGCGCATGAGCACGACACCACCAGCAGCCGACTGCGGCCGGGACCACTGAACCAGCCGTCGCCGGCCGGCTTGGGCGCCGGCCGGTCCGTAGTGCCGGGTGACTCTCAACGCCGCGCGTGGCGGATCTTCAACCGGCCGAACCCCATGGTCCCGGAGATCCGAATCCTCGGCCCGCCCTGGCCGGAGCTCCGCGGCGCCTTGTAGCGCAGGTCCTTCCACCCGGTGTGCAGACCCTCGACGTCGACGATCGCGTCGCGAGGAACCGTGATCTTGGCCCTGCCGGTGCCGACTTGGAGCTCGATGTCGACTGCCGGATGCTCGAAGACCGCCCGGGACAGGTCCAGGCGCACGCTTCCGAACGCGGACTCGACCTTGAGATTCCGAGGGACCCGCCATGCTCCGCGCCGCTGGATCCGTCCGCCCAGCGCGCCAATCGTGGACGAGGTGCCCGCATCCTCCTCCGGGAGCGAGGCAAGAGCCGGCCCGAGGTCGCTGTGCGTCTTGGCGGTGAGCACCTGTTGCAGCCGCTCGTCCATCTCCTCATGCGAGAGGTGCCCCTCGGCGTACGCCTCCTGCACACGTTGCACAGCAGTGGTGCGGTCGTCTTCGCTGATCGGACGTGCCGGGTTTTCCTGCGGGAGATTCACCGTTTCACTCTAGTGTCGGGAATTCCGCTGCCGCCGACGAATCCACTCGTCCAGGGCCCGCCCCCCGGGAAGTCGGTCTGCGCCTATCCCCGCTGAGCAGCTGGAACGCGACTAGTGTGCACCCCTGACAAAACGTCACGAAAGGAATCCCTCATGGCCTCTCGACTCAACCCGTACATCAGCTTTGCCGGTGACGCCAAGCAAGCCATGGAGTTCTACAAGAGCGTTTTCGGCGGCGACCTGTCGGTGAACACGTACAGCTCATTCGGCTCCGAGACGCCCCCCGGGTACGCCGACAAGGTCATGCACGGCATGCTCGAGGCTCCGAACGGCTTCACGCTCATGGGGGCGGACAACCCTCCGGGCATGGAGCTCAAGCAGGGCAACAACTTCTCCGTGAGCCTGAGCGGCGACGACGCCGACGAGCTCCGCGGCTACTGGGAGAAGCTGTCCGCCGGCGGCAACGTGGCGGTCCCGCTGGAGAAGCAGATGTGGGGCGACGTGTTCGGCATGTGCAACGACAAGTTCGGCATCACCTGGATGGTGAACATCAGCGAGGCCGGCGCCTGACCAGCCGCAGATGCCGGGCGATTCGCGGACGAGCGGTGTGCGTCAGCTGCCCCTGCGCATCAGCAGACGCCCCTGGCGGAACCGTTCGCCCTCGCGAGGCTCGCGCAGCATCCGGCCCACCTCGGTGAACCCGGCCTTGGCGGCCATCTTCGCCAGGTCGTCGATCGGCCACCGGTAAGCCGTCACCACCTTGTGGTCGAACTCCGTGACCGGATCGTCCCCCGACTCGAAGAAGGCGAGCAAGAGGTGGCCGCCGGGCGTGAGTACACGGCGGAACTCGTCGAAGTACGAGGGCACGTCCTCCGGTGGGGTGTGGATGACCGAGTACCAGGACACGATGCCGTTCAGCGATCCGTCGGCCAGGCTCAGGGCGTCCATGGAGCCGACCTCGAACCGGAGGTCCGGGTAGGTCTCGCGGGCCAGATCGATCATCGCCGGCGACAGGTCGATGCCGAAGACATCGAGGCCGAGGTTCCGCAGGTGCGCCGTCACTCGGCCCGGGCCGCAGCCCAGCTCGGCCACGGGCCCGCCATCGTTCGCCTGCGCGAGTTCGGCGAACGCGGCGAGCACCGCGCGGTCCAGCGGCTGTGTGTCCAGCTCGTTGCGGACGAGTTCGGCGTAGAGGGCGGCCACGGCGTCGTAGGCGTCCGCTGTCGCATTGTGGTGGGAGGGAGTCTCAGTCACAAGCGACGAGACTAGAGCCTCGCGCTGACAAGTGCCCGTCGTGGGCCTCCCCCCTCTCAGGGGCCCATGACTGTGTCAACTCCCTTGTTTCGCCAGTAGTTTGACGCAGCCAACCTCTCAGGCCGCCGCCGCACACACATCGGTCACCGGCCCCCGCTCAGCCCCTTTCGGTGCGCACGCCGCGTCAGTGGGCGGTCGATCGCGTCGACCAGCCAGTCCAGCTCTGCCTGATCCCCGAGTACGGGATTCGAGAGCTTCCCGACGCCGTCGATGGTGATCTCGACGATGTCGCCGCCCCGGAGGGTGAAGTCGAGTCCCGGCACGATGCCGGTGCCGGTGGACAGCACCGCGCCGTCGGGGAACGGCTGGGAGTGCCAGAGATGGTCCACCAGCCCTTGCGGCGGACGGTGGAAGGAGGCCGTGGTGGTCGTCGCCTCGTAGGCGACGGCCCCGCCCCGCCGCACCACGAGGGCGATCTTCAGGGCGGTCGCGTCCTCGATCTCCCAGAAGGGTGCGATGCCTGCGGACACCGCCGCGCTTCCGGCGTAGATCTTGGCCTGGGGCAGATAGAGGGGGTTCTCGCCCTCGATCGAACGGGAGCTGACGTCGTCCACGATCACGTAACCGACCGTCTCGCCATGCCGGTTGAGCACGAGGCCGAGTTCGGGCTCGGGGACGTCGAGGTCCGAGTCCTCCCGTACGGCGATCGGCTCGTCGTCGGTCACGACGCGCCAGGGCTGGGACTTGAAGAACAGCTCCGGGCGCTCGGCGTCGTAGATCCGCTCGTACACGGACTGCTCGGTGCTCTCCGCCACCCGGGCGTCCCGGGAACGCTCGTACGTGACGCCGGCGGCCCACAACTCCATCAGGCCGTCGAGCGGCGGCAGCAGCAGGACGTCGCCCGCCGGAAGGCCCGGCCCGGTGGAGGCCGCGGTGGCCTCCGTCAGCGCGCGCAGTTCCCCTGCCTGAAGTCGCAGCAGGTCGGCGATGCGCGGCGCGCCATCGAAGGTGCGGATGGTTCCGGTCCCGTCGCTGACTCCGGTGTGTACCGTTCCGGTGTCGTCAGCGAAGCGCACGATGCGCGTCATTTTCGTTCCCCTCTGCGGGAGTTCGGGTGGTCTGCCCCACCCAGTCGAAACCGGTGGCCACGACGGCCCCGGCGGCGGCGATCGCCGCGATGACATAGAGGCCGCCGGCTCCCGAACCGGTACCCGACTCGACGGCACCCATCACATACGGGCCGACGAAACCGCCGAGGTTGCCGAAGCCGGAGATCAGCGGGATGGTGCCGGCGATCTGGATGCCGGCGAGGATCGTGGGCGGCACCGTCCAGAACACCGGCTGCGCGCCCAGGAAGCCGAAGGCGGCGACACACAGGGCGGCGACCGCGGGCACCGGCGGCAGGAGCACGCCGCCGAGCAGTCCGGCGACGGTCAGTACGAGGGCGAGCCGCAGGGGCCCGCGCCGGTCGCCGGTGCGGTCGGAGTACCAGGGCAGGATCACCACGCCGAGCAGGGCGAACACCCAGGGCAGAGCGGACACGAAGCCGATACCGACATCGCCGAGACCGTCGATGCGGCCGACCAGCGCCGGCAGCCAGAAGGTGACCCCGTACACGCTGATCTGGATCGCGAAGTAGACGAACATCAGCCGGAGCACCCGGCTGTCGCTGATGATGGCGCGGGCGCGCTGCGG
This sequence comes from Streptomyces sp. NBC_01445, assembly GCF_035918235.1. Classification (NCBI taxonomy): domain Bacteria; kingdom Bacillati; phylum Actinomycetota; class Actinomycetes; order Kitasatosporales; family Streptomycetaceae; genus Streptomyces; species Streptomyces sp. NBC_01445. Next base: position 737,895 of record NZ_CP109485.1, read on the forward strand.
TGAGCGCATGCTCGGGTCCGGGCGGTCCGCGGCGATGCGGTCGGTGAGGAGCACCTTCTCCTCGCTCGTCAGCCAACTCGCCTGTTCCGGTCGGTCGGTGAGGAGCCAGGGGACGGCGATTGCCAGCAGGACGGTGGGCGCGCCCTCCAGGAGGAACATCCACTTCCAGCCGTCGAGCCCGGCCAGGCCGTGGAGCCCGATGAGATAGCCGCCGAGCGGGTTGCCGATGATGCTGGAGATGGCGACGGCGGATTGGAACATCCCCGTCGCCTTGCCGCGGTCGGCGGCCGGGAACCAGTACGTGATGTAGAGGATCACGCCGGGGAAGAAGCCGGCTTCGGCGGCACCGAGCAGGAAGCGCAACGCGTAGAAGCTGGTGGGGCTGTTGACGAGCGCCATCGCGCAGGACAGCAGGCCCCATACGAACATGAGGCCGGCCAGCCAGCGGCGGGCGCCGATCCGGTGCAGAGCGAGGTTGGACGGGACTCCCAGCACGGCGTATCCGACGAAGAAGACGCCGGCGCCGAGGCCGTAGGCGGCGGCGTCGATACCCACGTCCGCCTCGAGGTGGGGTTTCACGAGCGCGACGTTCGTGCGGTCCAGAAAGCTCAGTACGAACATCAAGAAGAGTGGGGGGAGCAAGCGCCGGGACACCTTCCGGCGCACGTTCTCCACGGTGGACACCGTGTTCATCGGACCTCCCTGCGGTCCACGCTGACTCGCGTAGGGGCTGCGGCTGTCTGTCAGATGTCTGGCCTGGGGGCGCCGCAGACATCTGATCACTGGACCGTAGCGATGGCCCAACTAGCGGGCAATACCTGGGAACTAACTTGATGATCTGAGCGAAACATCTGGCGAGCGCGACAGACATCTGACATCTTGGCCATCAATCCGCCGGAACACACAGGAGTGACCGCCGATGACTGCTCGTATCGTCGATGTGGAAACGATCGACGTCCGCTTTCCCACGTCCAAGGATCTCGACGGCTCCGACGCGATGAACGACTCGCCGGACTACTCGGCGGCGTATGTGGTGCTGCGCGTGGCAGGCGGCGACAAGGCCACGGACGTGTCCGAGGGGCACGGCTTCACCTTCACCATCGGCCGCGGCAACGACCTCGCGGTCCAGGCCGCACGGGCGATCGGCGAGCGGGCCGTGGGCATGTCCGTCGCCGAGATCGTCAGCGACCTCGGCGGCTTCTCCCGTCATCTGCTCGGCGACAGTCAGCTGCGCTGGCTGGGCCCCGACAAGGGAGCGATCCATCTCGGCACGGCCGCGGTCGTCAACGCCGCCTGGGATCTGGCCGCCAAGCTGGCGGGCAAGCCGGTGTGGAAGCTGCTCTCCGACTTCTCACCGCAGCAGTTGGTGGACCTGGTGGACTGGCGCTACCTCAAGGACGCGCTGACTCCGCAGGCCGCCCTCGAACTCCTCGAGTCCCGGGTGCCGGGCCGCGCCGAACGGGAGGCGTACGTGCGCCGGCACGGCTACCCCGCGTACACCACCAGCGCGGGCTGGCTCGGTTACGACGACGCCAAGCTCGCCCGGCTGTGCAAGGAGGCCGTCGCGCAGGGCTGGGACGCGGTCAAGCTCAAGGTCGGCGCCGACCTCGAGGACGACATACGCCGCTGCCGCATCGCCCGCGAGATCATCGGCCCCGACCGCAGGCTGATGATCGACGCCAACCAGACGCTCGGCGTCGAGGAAGCGATCGCCTGGGCGGACGCGCTCGCGGAGTTCGACATCTGGTGGTTCGAGGAGCCGACCAGCCCGGACGACATCCTGGGCCACGCCGCCATCGCGCAGCGCATCGCACCGATCCACGTGGCCACCGGTGAACACGCCCACAACGCCGTGATGTTCAAGCAGTTCCTGCAGAGCAAGGCGATCGGCATCTGCCAGATCGACGCCTGCCGGCTCGGCGGCGTGAACGAGGCGGTCGCCGCCCTGCTGCTCGCCGCCGCGCACGATGTGCCGGTCTGCCCGCACGCGGGCGGCGTCGGTCTGTGCGAGTTGGTGCAGCACCTGTCGATCTTCGACTACGTGGCGGTCAGCGGCTCGATGGAAGACCGCGTCGTGGAGTACGTGGACCACCTCCACGAGCACTTCCACGACCCGGTGCGCATCCGCGGCTCGCGCTACCTGGTGCCCGAGGCTCCGGGCTACAGCGCGCAGATCCACCGCGAGACGCTGGAGACCTACCGCTACCCCACCGGTCCGGTCTGGGGCGAGGCCGACCGGATGGGATCCTGAGCCCATGTCAACGAAGAGGGATGCGGACGGCATCGGCGGGAGCGGGCACAGTGTCGTCGACGTGGCGATCAACCGGCTCAAGAAGCGCATCGAATCAGGCGAGTTCGCGCCGGGGCAGCGACTCCCCCCGGAGACCGCGCTCGCGAACGAGCTGCAGCTGTCCCGCCCCTCTCTCCGCGAGGCCGTACGCGCGCTCGCCATGGCCGGGGTCCTCGACGTACGGCGCGGTGACGGCACGTTCGTCACGGATCTGCGGCCGGACCGGCTGGTGCGCGCCATCGGCAGCTTCCTGGACCTCGCCAACGACACCGGGCTCGACGAGGTGCTGGAGTGCCGCAAGGTCATCGAGCCCGGCGCCACCGCGCTCGCGGCCACCCGGATCGACGCGGCCACCCTCGATGGTCTCCAGCAGCGGATCGAGCGCATGCGCACGCTGAACGACCCGGAGGAGCTGGTCCGCGAAGACCTCGCGTTCCACGCCGACATCGTCGCCGCGACGGGCAACCGCACCCTCGAGTCGCTGCTCTCCTCGGTCACCCAGCAGACGGCCAGGGCCCGTATCTGGCGGGCCCTGATCAAGTCCGATGTACTCGCCTGGACCCACGAGCAGCACATGGACATCTACCGCGCGCTGCGCGACCACGACAGCCTCGCCGCCTTCACCGCGGCCAGCCGGCACGTCAACGACGTGGACGCCTGGGTGCGTGACCGCCTGGACGCGGTGCGGGAGCGCTCCTGAGGGAGGGGGACGCCGCCACTGTTCGTGTCACGCGCGCCCCAGGACGACGAGCGCGACCAGCAGCACCGTGACGGCGGCGCTCATGCCGTGGGCGACGACCGCGGTGAGCGGGAAGTTCCGTTCGGCGGTGGCATGGCCCTGCGAATGTCTCCCCCGGCTGGGCAGCCAGCGGAAGAGCATCATGAAGCCGAAGGCGGCGACGATCAGAACGACGGCGCAAGCGGCCCAGGCGGAGCCGCGCGCGTTGCCGAGGAGGTACGCGGTCCAGGCGGCAAGTCCGGCGACAGCGAGGGCGATGTGGCCGAGGACGAGCCACAGCGGCAGCCGCGTCACGCCCGGCGTGCGCTGTTGCAGCCCGCCGTGGCGGATCCACACCGTGGCCAGATATCCGCCCAGGCTCGCGGTGACCAGCCAGACACACAGCACGGCGACACGCATACGCTCCCCCTCGGCATCCGTTGTCCTTTGACCCAGCACAGCGCACCGCCGGGACGTCCGTTCAGACGTCCATTCATCAATTCACTCGTAGGGATGAATAACGGCCCTGTCTCCCCCGTCGAAGCCCTGTGGTTGGCTGCGTTGTATGGGTCTCAGGCGATCGTTCCGCAGTCCGACAAGGGGTGGGTCATGAGTGACCGCCGCGCGCGCTCGGAATCGGAGTCCGGCCGGGCCCCGGCACCCACGGCGGCGCCCCCGTTCGACCCCGAACAGAGCCTCGCACTCGCTGACTTGAACAAGGAGTCGAGGGAGCCGCTCACACCGGAGAATCTTGCGGCCCGGCAGATGCGGGATGCCACGGCCCGGCCCAGGCCAACCGTCGAGGATCTTCGCGCGGACGGCCGCTTCGAGGTGACGGAGTTACGCGCACCGGGACCGCCCGGCGGGCCGGACGTCACGCTCGTGAGCGCCCGGCCGTCCGGGCTCGTCGGACCGCTGCCGCTGCTCTACTACATGCACGGCGGCGCGATGGTCATGGGCAACGCATGGTCCGTGCTTCCCCGGATTCTTCGCGAGTGGGCGCTACCGCTGGACATGGCCGTGATCTCGGTCGAGTACCGGTTGGCGCCGCGGGCGCTGTACCCGGGGCCGCTGGAGGACTGCTATGCCGGGCTTGCCTGGGCGGCCGAGCACGCGGCCGAGCTGGGCGTCGACCCAGACCGCATCATCATCGGAGGCAAGAGCGCCGGCGGCGGGCTCGCCGCGGCCCTCGCTCTGCTGGCCCGCGATCGCGGCGGTCCGGAGCCGCTGGGGCAACTGCTGCTGTGCCCCATGCTCGACGACCGCGGCAGCACCTTCTCCAGCCGGCAGATGTCGGGCCTCGGGCTTTGGGACCTCACCTCGAACGCCACCGCGTGGCAGGCACTGCTCGGTGACCTCTACGGTGCTGAGGACCTGCCCCCGTACGCGGCCCCCTCCCGTGCCACGGACCTGTCACAACTCCCCCCGGCGTATCTCGACGTCGGGTCGGCAGAGATGTTCCGGGACGAGGGTGTGGCGTACGCGAACGCGATCTGGCAGGCCGGCGGCCAGGCTGAACTGCACGTATGGCCCGGCGCCTACCACGGCTTCGACAGCCTGGCGCCAAAGGCGGCCCTGAGCCGGGACGCACGCGACGCACGCACCCGATGGCTCCGGCGCCTGCTCGCCGACCGCCGTACTTGAGCCTGCGCTTGCGCTCGCGGCTGCGGCTGCGGCTGCGCACCGGTGTCAGGGGAACAAGTCTGCGAGCTTGGAGAGTTGATATGCCACGGCTCGACCACTATCCAGCGAATGGAAAGGAATGTTCTGTTCGGGGCGATATCTTCAAGGCATGTCAATGCACGGTTTTGTCGGGACCTGGGCCGGATCCATCGCGCGGCGAAGGTGCCGAGGCGGCCCGCCGCGGGACCTGGTGCACGGAACGGGGGTTGAGGCCCCGTGTCTCTGATGTCCCCGGCACTCGCCGACCCGAACACCCGCACCCGGTCCGCTCTCGTGTCCCGCCACGAGTGGGAGGGATACCGCTGCGAGTCGCGGCTGGTCCGGGCGGCCGCGCCGCGTATCGCACCACTGGTGCTGGTCGGCGGCGCGTTCCAGACCAAGGAGAGTTGGGGCCGTCTGGAACGTGAACTGCTCGCGCACGTGGACGTGTTCACCGTAGACCTGCCGGGATGGGGTGCCGGGAACGTCCTGCCCGACCGCCATGGTGCGGACTTCCTCGCGGACGCCCTGGGTCACATGCTCGACGAGTCGGGGCTGACCTCCGTCAATCTCGTGGGCGGTTCCTACGGCACGGCGATTGTCTACCGCCTCGCGCAGCGGCGGCCGGAACTGGTCGAGAGAATGGTGCTGGTGGGCACCATGACGTCCATTCCCCGGCACGCCCAGGTAGCCATGCGCCGGACTCTGGACCTGCTCGTGGAGCGACGTATGGAGGAGTTCGCCGAGGAGACGGTCGCGTTCATGGTCAACTCCGACCGGATCGACTCCGTCACCGCAGGCTCCCGGGTTCGCCGCTTCCTGATGCGCCGGATGCTCAATCTGAGCGAGGAGGACGTCGCGAAGCACCTCGCCAACACGATGCGTCTGCTCAGGCACGAGATGCTCGACACGAGCCGGCCTCCGGCGATGCCGGTGCTGGTCGCCACCGGGGAGCACGACACGTTCACCACTCCGGACCTGTGCCGACACCTCGCCGCCACGTGCTCCGACAGCTGGTTCACGCAGGTCGCGGATGCCGACCACATGCTTCCGCTGGAGCGACCGGTCGAACTCGCCGATCTGATCACACACTTCCTGGCGGGCGAGGCGTTGGAACAGCTCGCGTACTGCCGCGAAGTCGAGCGGACTTCCCCGCCCTGGCCAGCACGGTGAGAACGCCCGGCGGCGTCCCGGGCAGTACGTGGTCATGTGACTCCCGGTCCGCGTGCTCGTTGGTGGCGTATGGAAAAGCGCGAGTCGCGGCAGCCCATCGACCTGGCAGGAACCCCGGGCTGCGCGACTCCGGTTGAAAGGGGACCCGCACTCGATGCGCATCCAAGTCATCACGGTGGGTTCGACCGGTTCGGTCGCCCCGTACACCGGCCTCGCACATCGGCTGTTGGCCGACGGGCACACCGTCGAGATCGTCACTCACGCCAAGTTCGCCCCGATGGTTGCTTGTTGCGGACTTCGCATGGAGCCGCTCGAAGCCGATCCCTTTGAGGCGCTGATCGGCGCCCACAGGCGTGCCAACGGCGGCGCCAAAGGTGCAGCGCATCCGTCGAGCGCTCCCCACTCGATTCAGCTCCAGGGGCTCAAGTCGCTACGGTCGCTCGTCCGGTCGACCGAACAGGCCATGCTCTCGCTGGTGGACGCCATCCTCGCCTCAGTGGATCCGAAGGCCGACCTCATCCTGCTGTCGACCATCGCGGCTCCGATCGGCGCGGCCATCGCGCGCTACCACGGCATTCCCACCATGGGTGTCTTCCTTCAACCCGACGTACCCACAGTCGAGTTCGCCCCGTGCACGATGGCCTGGCACAGCCCAGGCCGCACCAACCGTCTGCGGGGCCACGCCGCGAACGCCCTCTTCGACACCCTGTACCGCACGGCCCATCGCGCCGTCCACGCCCGCCTGGGTGTCGCCCACCGCAGCGCCCACCGCCTGCGCAGCGTCCGCGAACGCAACCAGTGGCCGATCTGGCACGGCTACAGCCCTTGGGTCGTTCCACGCCCGGCGGACTGGCGACAAGGACTGCACGTGGCCGGCTACTGGTGGCCGCACGAGTGCCCGAACTGGCAACCACCCACCCTGGTGAGGGACTTCCTGGCCGCAGGACCACCCCCGGTACTCATCGGTTTCGGAAGCATGATGCCCGGCGACCCCGAGGAGCTCGGCCAGATCGCAGCGCAGGCTCTTCGGCGCGCGGGGCTGCGTGGGGTCGTCCAGTCGGGCTGGGCCGGTCTCTCGGTGGTCGACGACGACGTCATCACTGTCGGCGAGATCCCGCACATCTGGCTGATGCCGCAGACGGCCGCGGTGGTCCACCACGCGGGCGCGGGCACCACCGCGGCCGGTCTTCGGGCGGGGGTTCCTGCGGTGCCTGTCCCGGTCATGACCGACCAGCCCTGGTGGGCCGCCCGACTCGTCCAGCTCGGGGTGAGTGCGGAAGCAGTCCCCTGCACCGAACTGACCGCCGCACGGCTGGCCGACGCGCTCACCCGCGCGACCCAGGACCGTGCACTGTCGCGGAACGCCGCGGCAGCGGCCGTACGACTGGCGAAGGAGGACGGAGCGGGGGCCGTCGCCCGAGCGGTCGCCGCGCTCGGCTGATCCGTGTCATCCGTGCGTGCGCCGGCCCGGCGCACGCCGGACGCACCGAACGGAGCGGCCCACCGCCAACATCAGCGTGAGGATTCCCTATGACGCAACAAGCCCCGCCACCACACCTCGCCACACCCTTGGCATCACCCGAACACGGCACCTCGCACCCCTGCACCCCAATGCCACCGCTGGACGCCTGGATGCACCGCCAGCAGAGCAGCGGCGGCTCCACCATGACGGCGGCGCTGCTCGCCTGGTTCGAGGGCCCTCCGCCCACACTCTCAGCCCTTCGCCGCCTGGCCGGTGACCGCCTTGCGCGCTACGAGCGGCTACGGCAGTTGCCGAGCAGCGCACCCGAGACCGATCCCACCTGCCACAGCTGGCCTCTGTGGTCGACCGGCGGGCCCTTCGAGGCCGATCACCACGTCGCCGAGAGCCCCGACGTCACCACGACCGGGCTCGAAGCGCACATCGCAGCCCTGTTCACCACACCACTCGACCCACGCCGCCCGCCATGGCAGCTGCACCTCATCCCCACCCCGGGCGGCTTCGTCCTCCTGTTCCGCGCTCATCACGCACTGCTCGACGGCAGGTCGATCGCCACGTTGCTCCGCGCCCTGTTCGACGAAACCGGCGCCCTGCGCCCTCCACGAGTCGGCGGCCCGGCGACGGCGGACGCACCCTCCCGAGCCCGTCAACTCGCCTGGAATGTGGGCGACTTGCTCCCCAAGGCACGCCCACTGCCCTTTCACGGTCCGGTGGACCCTCACCGCGTCCTGTCCTTCCGCCAGGTGCCGCGCAAGGAACTCGACGCCGCCCGCGACTCCTTGCGCTCCGCCGGGACAGCCGAACGCGCCTCCACCAACGCGGTCTTCCTCTCCGCCACAGCGGGAGCGTTGCGAACGATGGGCATCACCGGCCGGCCACTGCCGATGTTGCCCGGCATCTGCGCCCTGGTCCCCGTCGACGTACGCACCAATGAGGAGTCACAACTCCTCGGCAATCATTACGCCACCGTCCGGGTGCCGCTCCCCCGGCAGCGGGACGCGCGGCTGAGACTCGCCGCCGTCGACTCCTTCATCCGGCGAAGTGCCACCGGCGCCAGGGCACGCGCCCAGGCCGCCGTGGTCTCATCACGACCACGCAAGATCACCCCTCTGAGCAACGCGGCGGGCCGTTACGTCGACTCACCCCGCTACTTCTCCCTCCTCTGCAGCAGCGTGTCCACACACGCCGGCGAACTCACCCTCGGACCGGCGCGACTCACTGCGATGGCAGGCATCCCACCACTCGGCCCGGGCCACCCCCTCGCAGTCACCGCCATCCATCACAGCAGCACGTCGGTCGTCACCGCCATCACCGACCACAACCACCGCCACCTGGCCCAAGCGCTCGCTGAACGAATCCACGACGAGATCCGCGCTCTGGCCAACTGAACGCCTCCAGGAAGGAGAGGCGGTCCGCCGGCGTCGGTGGAGTCGAGGTGTCGGGCGTCGGAGTAGACCGCTTCGCCCGAAAGCCCGGACTGGAGAAACTCGCACGACAGTGGGCAATCGGATCGCGTCAATGTCTCGTTCGTACGTCGGCCGCAGGTCACCTCCGAGGACGAACTCCTTGCCCGGCGGCTGCCTCGTGGAGCAGGCCGCTGAGACGAGGTCACTGAGCTGTGCCGCGACCGGCGTGCGCAAGCGTCGGCGCTGTGCCCGCGGCTCGCGTCAGGCAGTCATCGACGGCTCCTGGAAGTAGTGCCCCTTGTCGAGGTCTTCGAGGAGACCGGGCTGGGACGGCTCCCATGCCAGCAGTTCGCGGGTCAGCGTGTTCGACGCCGGGGCGTCGATCCCGACGAAGGCGCTGAGCCAGGTGAAGTGCTCGGCGGCACTCTCGGGCGCCACGGAGGTCACCGGCAGGTCGAGGTGACGGCCGATCACTTCGGCGACGTCGCGGATTGCGACGCCCTCCTCCGCGACGCCGTGCAGGACCGATCCGGCGGGGGCCTTTTCGACCGCGAGGCGGAACAGGTGGGCGGCGTCGAGCCGGTGGACGGCCGGCCAGCGGTTGGCGCCGTCGCCGAGGTAGCCGGAGACGCCCTTGGCGCGGGCAGTGGCGACCAGCGCCGCCATGAAGCCGTTGTCCCCGTCGCCGTGGCAGGTGGGAGAGAGCCGCACCACGGACGAGCGCACGCCCTGCGAGGCGAGGGCGAGCACCGCATCTGCGGTGGCCACCCGGATGGAGATCGGCGAGCCGTCGTTCGTGGCCTCGTCGTGCTCGGTCGACACCCGCCCGGGCGCGAGGCCGGCCACGCCGGAGGCGATGACGAAGGGCCGGTCGGTGCCCACGAGCGCGGCGCCGATGGTGTCGACGGCGCGACGATCCGCCTCCGCGGCCCCCCGGAAGTCGCCGGTGAAGGCGATGTCGTGCTTGAAGGCGAGGTGGATCACCCCGTCCGACGCGACGGCCGCGTCGTGCAGTACGTCGAGGTCGTCGACGGTGCCGCGCAGGACCTCAGCCCCGGCGGCGGTGAGCGCGGCCGCGGAGGCGTCGGAGCGGGCCAGCCCGACGACCTCGTGCCCCGCGTCGATGAGCTCGGGAACGACGGCGGAGCCGATCCAGCCGGACGCGCCGGTCATGAAAATGCGCATGAAAAACCCCAAGGAGTCGATGGCAGGTGGCACCACAGTGATGTCAGTGCCTGTCATCAACGCTACACCTGATGTCATTCACTGTCATCACGTAAGATCTGCGTATGGGTAGATGGGAGCCGAACGCGCGTGGGCGTCTGGCGAACGCGGCGTTGGAGCTCTACAGCGAGCGCGGGTTCGAGCAGACGACCGTGGCAGAGATCGCCAAACGGGCAGGACTCACGGAGCGCACGTTCTTCCGGCACTACGCGGACAAGCGCGAGGTCCTGTTCGCCGGCTCCAGCCAGCTGGAGGAGGCGCTCGTGAAAGCGGTCGCCGACGTTGCGAAGTCTGCGGCGCCGATCGACGCGGTGGCGGTGGGCCTCGACACGGTCGCCGAGTTCTTCGCCGACCGCCGCGACTTCGCGCGGCAGCGTCAGGCCGTGATCATGGCGACCGCGGAACTCCAGGAGCGCGAGCTCATCAAGCTCGCCTCGATGTCGGCCGCGCTCGCCGACACCCTGCGCCGACGCGGCGTGGCGGAACCGGCCGCGAGCCTGACCGCCGAGGCGGGCGTCGCCGTCTTCAAGGTGGGTTTCGAGCGGTGGATCGGCGCGGCCGAGGAACGTGAGATGTCGCAGTGCATGCGGGAATCACTGAACGCACTCAGGACGGCGCTGACGGGCAACTAGCCCGCCTCTCCTCTGTCACGCACCCTTTCGGCGTACGCGAGGCCGGTGCCTGCGTGCCCATTGCTGTACGCCGACGAGCGACGGGAAGCGTTCGTGCAGCTGTTGGGCGTTGCGGTCCAGTTCCTCCATCAGGCGCTGTGAGCGGTGTTCCGTGTCGAGTTCGGCGAGGATGCGGTCGATCTCGGTGAGCAGGGCCCCCTGCAGTTGCCACTGGCTCGGGTCGTCCTGGACGGCGTCCAGAAGCAATCGAGCGACGTGTTCGCGCTGCACATTGGCGGCGGCGAGGTGGCTGATCAGGCGGTCCTCGGCCGTTTCCGATTCCGAGCTGGTTCCGGTGCCGACGAGTACGGCGAAACTGACGACGGCGTCCGCGACATGGCCGAACAGATCACGCATCGCGTTCGACACCTCGGGTTCGAGCAGCCACCTGTCGTCACGCTGTTTGGCCAGGTCCGTGAGGGTCCGGGCGATGACGCGCAGCACGACGGTGCAGATTTCGAGCGTGTCGAGGCCGGTCCGCAGCACCACGCGGTGCAGTCGCCCCTCCCGTACACGCGGATTGAGCCGGAGGCTGTCCTCGGCCTGCCGCAGGGAGGCGTCCACGTCGGCGATGTCCTGGTCGAGGCGGCGCGCCTCGTGGAGCCGTGCCGCAGCGAGTGGCCAGGGGGTCTCCTCGTCGAGCTGGTCGCTCAGGTCAAGCAGCAGTCGGCGCATGCGCCGGGCGAGGTCCTCCAGGGCGTCGCCCGCGGTGTCCACCCAGAGGGGCGGGGCGAAGAAGAGGTTGAACGCGAGCCCGGTCAAAGCTCCGATCAGGGTTTCCAGTACGCGGTCCCATGCGCTCGATGCCACGCGGGTGACGCCGAGTACGAGCATGGCGCTGATCGCCACCTCGGGCACGAACTCGTTTGCGCGCACGAAGGGGCCGATGGTGAGCGAGGCCAGGATGATCAGCGCCAGGCTCCACCAGGTCAGCCCCACCAAGGCGCTGAAGCCGATGGCGATGAACACCCCGACGACCACGGAGTTGATGCGGCGGATGCTCATCTTCACGGTCGCGTACAGGGTCACCTGCACGACCAGGAGAGCGGTCAGGGGTGCGGTCAGGGGGGCCGGTTCGCGGCTGAGGTGCAGGGCGATGACGTAGGCGATCGTCGCCGCGGCGGTGGCCCTCAGAGTCTGCACGGCGACCGGGTGCCGCAGCCGTTTCACGAGCTGACGCCCGTTCGGAACACGGCTCAGCAGCTTCGCCAGCCGCTCGGGTACCAGACGCATCTTCAGTCCCTTCCCCGATCCGTACGACACCTCCCGGCGGCGTAGACCGCCCGGGTCATGCAGGACGAGATCGCGGGCGGCCACCGTGCACCGCCGACGCGGGCGGCACGGTCCTGCGGCTGCTCGGGCTCGGTGACGGCCGGCACGAACTGAAGTTCACGGACGGCTCCAGCGTGAGCAGCGACATCGAGACCTACCTGTAGGACGCCGACGAGCGGCACTCCTCGGCGGCCGAAGACCCGGCACCGGTGGGACCGCGTGCCCGGGGTGACGCTCCTCGGTGACGCCGCGCACCTCATGCCGCCGTCCGGCGAGGGCGCGAACCTGGCGATGTTCGACGGCGCCTACCTCGGGAAGTCGATCGCCGCGCACCCCCGACGACATCGAAGCGGCACTCGCCACCTACGAAGAGGCAATGTTCCCGCGCAGCGAGTCGGAATCCGAGGATGCGCAGCTGCTCATAGCGCTCTGCCTCGACGACCTGGCGCCGCACAGCCTCATCGACTTCCGCACCGGCTGAAGTGGTCTGCGGCACAGGTCTGTTCAGGGCAGATCGGTTCAGGGCGGATCTGTTCAGGAGGGGGCGCCGGCCAGGACTTCCACCTTGCCGGTGTCGAGTGAGTAGTAGGCGCCCACGACGGCGAGATCCCCCTTCTTCACGAGAGGGGCGAGGTCGTTGTTGGTGCGCAGTTCGTTCGCGGTCAAGGTGACCTGCGCGCGGGCCATGGTCTCGACCGGGTCGCCGCCGCCCTCGCGGACTGCCTGCTTGTATGCCGGTTGCAGAGCCTCGACGATCGCCTGCAGGTTGCCCGGCAGCGGCTTGTCGTCGCGCAGGGACTCGTACGCCGCCTTGACGGCTCCGCAGCGCTGATGGCCGAGGACCACGATGAGCGGGGTGCCGCTCGTCATGGGCCCGTACTCGACGGATCCGGTGACGACGGGCCCTACCGCCTCGCCGCCCGTGCGCATGACGTAGAGGTCGCCGAGCCCGGTGTCGAAGAGCAGCTCGGGCGGTACGCGGGAGTCGATGCACGAGAGGACCGACCCGTACGGCTCCTGTTGCTGAGCCACTAGCTCACGCCGGTCCGGATCCCGGTCGGGGTGCTGGAGGTCTCCGCTCACCCAGCGCTTGTTGCCCTCCATCAGTCTCGCGAATGCCGCCGCGGGCGTGGAGGGCCTCGGCATCGACGTGGTGCTGCTGCTGGTCGGTGCTGTGACGGCTTTGGTCGGTGTGCACCCCGCCAGCGCGACCGTGGCGCTCGCGAGTGCCCCGGCGAGCAGAAGTCTGCGGTCCGGAGATGCTGCTGTGTCCATCGGTCGTTCCCCTCGGTGCCGCGTGCCGCTCACACACGCCCATGCGTTCTGACAGGGGCGATTGTGCTGCCAGGTGCGGGTGACCTGACGACAGGCACGAGCGGGCGCGCGGCACTTTGCCACCGGGCGGGCTACAGGGCGGGCCATGCGAGCTGTGCCGGCTGCAGACAGGCTCAGGCGGCGGCGTCGGGGATCCGGTCGGTCGTCAGGCGCGGCAGCGAAGCATCTCCAGCGGGGGGTTGGCGAGGAAGTCCGCCCAGAAGTCCGCGCCGAACTCGCGCACGCCGGCGTCGGACACCTTCAGCGGGACCCAGGTCACCTCGCCGAACCCGGCCGCCCGCAGGCACTCTTCGTAGACCTCGCGGCGCGGGCACGTGGTGACGAACGAGATCGGCCCGACCGGCGGGTCGAGCAGCGCCGAGATCTGGACGCGCGGGCCGGTCTCGGCCTCCTCGCCGGTCAGCTCGGAGCGGAAGCCGTACTTGTCGAGGGACGGCCCGTCGAAGCGGTAGTCGGGTGTCTGGTTGAGCAGGAAGAACTCGGCGCCGGGCGCCAGGTTGCGGTGCACGTTGCGGCCCATCTGCTCGAAGGCGGCGATGTCCTCGGCGTAGTTGAGCAGCTGGACGGCCGTGGCGATGTCGAAGCGCCGTCCGAGGGGCCGCAGTTGGGACACATCTCCCACCTCGTAGCGCACGCCCAGCGGATCGCGCTGCTCCAACTTCTCGGCCACGGCGACCATTTCACCGGAGATGTCGATTCCGAGCACCTCCGTGGCGCCGCGCCGCTTGAACTCCCTGCTGTAGAAGCCGGTACCGGAGGCCAGGTCGAGGACCGACTTGCCGCGCACATCCCCGACCATGCTCAGGAAGCCGGGCACCTCCCCGTACTGTGCCAGCGGCAGGGCCTTGAACCCCTCGAACGCCTCACCGATCTCGTCGTACTGCTGCTGCGCGCTCACCGTGATGTCCTCCCCTGCGCTTGGTCATCCCCTTGGCCCGGCCCCCGTTCCCCCGGAGACGCCGCGGCCACTGGCGGGAAGTCTTCCCGCACCCCGGCAGAAGGTCGTACTGGCAGAAGCCACAAGATCCGGGCATCGACGCGGTGTCCGGGTACAAGCGGGCACAGGACACGGCGAGGTGCTTGCACAAGCGGGGGCAGGACGAGGCGAGATGCTGGGCACAAGCAGGCGCAGGGCGAGGCGAGATGCTGGGCACAAGCGGGCTCCGGATGCGTCAGGGCATACGGGCTCGAATGGCCCGGCGGCTCAGCCGTCGGCGGCGAGACGTTCCAGCCACTCGGTCAGCAGGCGCTGCTCCGCTCCGCTGAGGCTTGTCTGTTCGGGCAGCGCGGCACGCAGGGCGCGCGCGGCGCCGGCCGGGCCCGCGGCCTGCACAGCCGGTTCCTGGTTGGTGACGGTGGCGACCATGGACTCTCGAAGCGTGGTCAACAGGGCCGGATTGCGCTGTTCGTCGGGCAGTGACAGCCAGGTGAGGACCGCGCCGCGCGCCGTGGCATGGATGATCATGGCGGCGAGCTCCTCGTCGACCCGCAGCCATCCGCCGGCGGCCAGCCGCCGGATCCGCCCCATGAGGATCTTCATGCCAGCCTCGAACGCGGCCGACGAAGTGGTCGTGGGTTCGCTGTACATCAACGTGTACAGCGCGGGGTTGTCCAGCCCGAACTCGACGGCCAGATCCCAGCCGGCCCTCAGATCCTCGATGGGGTCCTGCGGATGGGGCGCCACGGTCTTGCCCGCGAGGAACTTGGCGAAACCGTGCTCGGCCACCGCTTCGAGCAGTCCGTCCTTGTCGCCGAACAGCCGGTAGATAGCGGGCGGTTGCAGGCCGGCGGCGACAGCGACAGCGCGCGTCGTGACCGCGTCACGACCCTCGCGCGCCAGCAGGTCGGCGGCGGCCTCGATCACCCGCTGCCGCGGCTCTTCGCGCCCCGCGGGTGCGGGTGTCTCGGAATCGACGTCGGCCGCGCCGCGGCTACCTCGTGAACGTAGTGGCATATATCAACGATACAGCACGAGCGATACCATCGATAATATCAGTGATACGCTAAATGCGATTTCACTGGAACCACGCATGGGAGCAAATCATGATCGTCGTGACCGGAGCGACCGGAAAGCTCGGGCGTCAGATCGTCGAGAGCCTGCTGACACACGTACCCGCGGACCGGGTCGGCGTCAGTGTCCGCGACCCGCAGAAGGCGCAGGACCTCGCGGACCGGGGAGTACGTGTACGGCAAGGCAGTTTCAGCGACGCGGCCGGTCTCGCTCACGCCTTCGAGGGCGCCTCGCAAGTGCTGATCGTCTCCGTCGACAAGATGGGCGAGGAGGCCGTGCGGCAGCATCGCGCCGCAATCGAGGGCGCGGTCGCGGCGGGCGCCCGGCGCATCCTCTACACCAGCCACATGGGCGCGAGCACCACGTCGCATTTCGAGCCCTGCCGCGACCACGCCGCCACCGAAGAGGCCCTGCGGACCTGCGGTGTGCCGTACACCGCGCTGCGCAACGGCTTCTACGCCACGAGCGCGCTGCAGTTCCTGGGGCATGGGCTGGAGTCCGGTGAGGCAGAACTCCCCGCGGACGGGCCGGTGAGCTGGACCGCGCACGCCGACCTCGCCGACGCGGCGGCCGCCGTCCTCGCCGACGAGGGCCGCTTCGACGGCCCGACCCCGCCGCTCACCGCCGCGCAGGCGCTGACCTTCGACGACATCGCCGGCATCGCGTCGGAAGCGCAAGGCCGCAGCGTCAAGAGGATCACGACACCTGATGACGCGTTCCGCGAGCAGCTCGTGGGCCACGGCATCCCCGCCGAGGCTGCCGACCAGCTGCTCGGCGTCTTCACCGCCAGCCGCGCGGGCGAGTTCGCAACAGTCGACCCAACGCTCGCCGACCTGATCGGGCGCGAACCCACCCCCCTGAGCACGGTGTTGCGCGAGCACCTGGGCGGCAACTGATCCACACCCCCGTACGAGCGTTGAGCATCGGGCCCGTCGACGTCAGGTTCCACCGTGCTGGTGGGCCCGCAGCGGCGGGGCGGGCGTGGGTGCCGGGGACTGTCAATCGCCGCTCGGCCACGCGACCAGCGCCAGCTCGGCCACCTGGGACAGCTCATGCGCATCAGCTCCGTCCCGCGCGCGCTGCGAGAGTCCCTGCACGATCGTGGCGAAGTAGGACGCCAGGGCCGACGCATCGGTCCCAGCCTGCAGCTCCCCTTCTCCCTCAGCCCGGCGCAGCCGCTCCTCGATGGCGGCGACGCCCGTGTTGCGCACGTCGCGCAGGAACTTCGCGATCTCCTCGTCATGCACGGTGACGTTGGTGGCCGCGCTGATGGCCAGGCAGCCCGGCGGGTGGGACGGATCCGCGTAGACCGCCGCCGCCTCACGCAGGATCCGCGACACGGCTCCGCGGGCCGTCGGCTCCTCGGCCAGCGCACGCGCCGGGAAGGACCCCATCGGCGACCGCCCGTACACCTCGACGGCCTCCCTGAAGAGCGCCTTCTTGTCGCCGAACGCCGCGTAGAGGCTGCCCGGGCGGATGCCCATCGCCACCGTCAGCTCCCCCAGGGACGTCGCCTCGAAGCCGCGCTCCCAGAACAGCCGGATGGCCGCCCACAGCGCCGCGTCCCGGTCGAACGTGCGCGGACGTCCTCGTGCATTGCTCATGCTGACCATTCTAGAGCGTTCACTCAAAAACTCATGCTACGGTCCTTTCTTGATCGGTCACTCAACAATTAGCGCGAACTCGGTCAGGGGGGTTCTCAGCCCATGAACGGACATCTCGACGGGCATCTGGACGGACACCTGAACAGGCGGCTGGAGAGGCATCCCAGCGGGCAGCTCGGCGGGCAGCTCACCGCGCACCGCCACGACGAGGGGCACACCGTCGCCGGGTGGGCCGGCTTCGCGGTTGCCACGGCCGGGGCGATCGTCACCGGGCTCGGCATCTGCGGCTGGCGCCCGGGGATCTGGCTGGGGATCTGCGCCCTGGCCGTGGCGGCGCTGGTCACATGGGGTCTGCACCTCACGGGCTGGGGCAAGCCGCCGGGCCCGCGACCTTCGGGCCTCAGAGGCCGGGACCGCGCCGCGCGCGACGGGCACGCGGACTGCCTCGGGTGCCGACTGGCGGGACGACGCGGCGTTCCGATACGCCCGGAATCCGCCCCCGAACCCACCGTCACACCCGCACAAACACCGCCCCCCGCCGACCTCTGACACGGGAGACGACCAGGACACACCGGGCGTACATGAACCCGCCCATCACCACCGCTGGCATTATGCAGGTGAATACCTGCATAATCGGAGGGTGAGTTTCGAAGCGACTGCGATGGACCAGGCATTCAAGGCGCTGGCCGACCCCACCCGGCGGCGGCTGCTCGACCGTCTGCGCGAGCACAACGGCCAGACGTTGCGCGAGCTGTGCGACCGCCTGGACATGGCGCGCCAGTCGGCCACCCAGCATCTCGACATCCTCGAGCGGGCCGGCCTCGTGACCGTCGTCCGGCGCGGACGCGAACGGCTTCACTACCTCAATCCGGCCCCGATCCACGAGATCGAGGAACGCTGGATCTCCGAGTTCGACAAGCCCCGGCTGCAAGCGATCAGTGCCATCAGGAACCAGGCAGAGGAGTACGCCATGACCAGCGGATCAGCATCCGTACCGTCCTACGTCTACGTCACCTACATCCGGGCCAGTGCGGAGCAGGTGTGGCAGGCGCTGACGGACGCAGACCTGACAGCGCGCTACTGGGGACACGCCAACGTCTCCGACTGGGAGCCGGGCTCGGCCTGGGAGCACCGGCGCGTCGACGGATCGGGGGCCGTCGACGTCGTCGGTCAGGTCCTCAAGGCCGAGCCGCCGACGCGCCTGGTCATCACGTTCGAGGACACCCCGGACGCCCAGGCGCCGCGCGACCCGTCCGTCGTCACCTTCCTCGTCGAGCCGCACGAAGACATCGTCCGGCTCACCGTGACCCACGAGAACCTTCCCAACACGGAGATGCTGAACGGCATTTCACAGGGATGGCCGGCCGTCCTGGCGAACCTCAAGTCGCTGCTCGAGACCGGCGAGGTGCTCCCGCAGGCACCGTGGGACATGGCCGGCACGCACGCCTGAAGCGGCAGGTACGACGCCACTCCCCCAGTCACCCCGCGCAGGACTGAAGAAAGAAGACGTGATGGACACCATCCCTCTTCGGGACGCCTACCGCTCGCTGATGGACGCGGCCGCCACAGTGGCCGGCTCCGGGGGCACGATGCCCGTCCCGCCCACCGGCGAGTGGAACGCCGACCAGATCCTGGCGCACGTCGCCATCGTCAACGCCACCACCATCGCGACCGTCGCCGCCGCGTCCTCGGGAGCACCCGCTACGTACGACAACCGCACGGCGCACGACACCTGGACCATCGAGCGCGTCATCGGTCTCGCCGGTGACAACGCAGGACTCCGTGAGCGCATCCGCCTCCAGGCGGACGCTCTCTGCGCCCTCGCCGGGCCGATGCTGAGCGAGACCGAACTCGACACGCTGGTGCCGACCTTGCTGCTGTCCCACGACAAGGTCCAGGTCAATCAGCCCCTCCCGCTCAGGGACCTCATCACTGGTCTGGCGGAGGCGGAACTGCCCGGCCACACGCGGCAACTCCTGTCCCTGATGCCGCCATCGGCGACTGGTAATTGAGGGGTGCCAGTTGCCACCTTCCCCCCAGGTGGCTCCGTCGTCGGACACCAACCCCTGAGTGGCCCGGTGCACACCGATGATTTTGTGCAGGCTCCGCAGTCATTCAGTCAGTGACAGTGGGGATCCGCGGGCGAGCAGCCGTAGCGGCCGGCCAGTACGAAGCACACCAGGAGACCGTGAGATGCGCACTCTGATCAGCACCGCCTTCGTCTCGCTCGACGGCGTCGTCGAGGCCCCGGGTGGCGAGCCCGGCTACCGGAACTCCGGGTGGACCTTCAAGGACGTCGAATTCCTCCCGGAGGCGTTCGAGATCAAGGGCCGCGAGCAGCAGGAGGCCGCCGCCATGATGATGGGCCGCGTCAGCTACGAAGCGTTCAGTCCCGTCTGGCCCGGCATGGAGGAGTTCGCCCAGTACAAGGTCATGCCGAAGTACGTCGTCTCCACCACCCTCACCGAGGACGATCTCGTCGCGGACTGGGGCGAGACCACGATTCTGCGCTCCCTCGACGAGGTCGCCGCGTCGAAGGAGACCGAGGGCGGGCCGATCATCATCCACGGCAGCGCCGCCCTCAACCGGAGCCTCTCCGACGCCGGCCTCATCGACCGCTACCACCTGCTCGTCTTCCCGCTACTGCTGGGCGCGGGCAAGCGGCTGTTCAGCGACGCGGACAAGGACACCCAGAAACTCGAGCTGGTCGAGTCCGAGGCGTACGCCAACGGCTTGCAGAAGCAGGTGTTTGACGTCGTCCGCTGACGGCACCGGGTGACGGTTCAAGCGGGCTGAGGCGCGTCGGCCTCGTCGGGGGCCGCAGGGCGGATCCGGCCCCGGTCAGGGATTACGACCTGGTCGGCGGCCGCTGGGCCCGGCGGCTCGCGCGTGATCAGCAGCGTCGTTCGGCCGCGGGTGGCGTCGAGTATGTCCGCGAGCACGGCGGCGGCGGTGTCCGGGGCGCGTCCCTCGGTGGGCGCGTCCAGGACGAGCACGGGCGGGTCGGCGAGCAGCGCGCGGGCCAGGAGCAGGCGCCTGCTCCTGGCCGCCGACGTCGAAGACAGCGGCGTCCCCTTTGAATTCACCCGCCGTCACGGTTCCGGTGGTGCTTCCAGGTGTAGGTCAACGTGCCCGATCCCCCGGTCGGGGCGCAGGACAGAACTGACTGGTGCAGGGCACCTTGAATCCGCCGCTGGACAGCGTGGGGTCCGACGAGACCGGACAGTCGAAGTAGCCTCCCCCGCTGACGGTGACGCCCAGTCGGGCGGTATCCATGTTCGATACCGCCCGCATGACGCCACCGTGTGAAGCGGGCCCCTGCCTCTTGTTCAGGCGGCCCGCGGCGGCCAGTTCTTGATGGCCTTCGTACGCGGCGCCGCGTACGTGCGCACCTTCGAGGTGGAGAGGCCGAGGCGGACGAGGGACTCGGCGATGGTGACGGCCGCCGCGACGCCGTCCACGACGGGGACGCCCGTGCGCTCGACGACCCGCTCCGTGAGGCCGGCCATGCCGCCGCAACCGAGGCAGATCACCTCGGCCTTGTCACGTTCGACGGCCTGGGCCGCCTGTTCCACGATGGCCTCGACGGCGGCTTCCGCGTCGCTCTCCAGGTCCAGTACGGCCATTCCGCTGGCCCGCACCGACGCGCAGCGGTCCGCGAGACCCGCGAGCTTGAGGCGGTCCTCGATGAGCGGCACGGTCCGGTCGAGCGTGGTGACCACGGAGTAGCGGTGGCCGAGGAACTGCGCGGTGCTCGCGGCGGCTTCCGTGATGTCGACGACCGGGACGTCGAGGAGTTCCTGGAGCCCCTCGCGACCGTGCTCGCCGTACCCGGCCTGGATGACGGCGTCGAAGGGGTGCGGGTAGGAGCGGACCGCCTCCATCACGGCGACGGCCGCGAGGTAGCTCTCGTAGTTGCCCTCCACGGACTCGGCCCCGAACGGCGGGGTGAGGGGCACGATCTCCGTGCCCGGTGAGGCGACGGCGGCGGCCTGGGCGCCGATGCTCTCGGTCATCGAGGCGGTGGTGTTGACATTGACGACGAGGATGCGCATTTCTTGGCTTTCTCTGCTGAGGCCGGCCTGGGCCGAAGGTGGTGCGGGGGGGGTGGCGTGGAGTCGTCAGGCGGCGTCGACCGCGATGGCCTCACCGTCGACATCCCGGGTCGCCTTCTGGCGGTCGGCGAGGACCAGATAGACGACGGCGGAGAGGACCGCGCCGATGAACCAGGAGAACCCCGAAACGGACTTGAAGGCGGGGACGAGCGCGATGACGACGGCGACGGCCGCGGCGGGCACGAAGGCGGCGATGGCCTTCAGGTGGAACCCGCGCTGGTAGAAGTAGTCGCCCTGCCGGTCGTCGGTGTAGAGGTCGGGGACGTTCACGCGGGTCCTGCGGACCAGCCAGTAGTCCGCCATGACGACGCCGAAGATGGGGCCGAGCAGTGCTCCGAGGCCGCCCAGGAAGTAGTTCACGACGGTCGGGTTGTCGTAGAGGTTCCACGGCAGGATGACCAGGCCGATGACGGCGCTCACCACGCCGCTGCGGCGGAAGTTGAGCGTGCGCGGGAAGAGGTTGACGAGGGCGTAGATGGGCGCCACGAAGTTCGCCATGAGGTTCACCGCGATCGTCAGCGTGATGAACGCGAGTGAGGCCGCCGCCATCAGGAACGTGTTGGGGATCGAGCGCACGATGTCCTCGGGCCCGGTGATGACCTCGCCGTTCAGCTTGAACTGGGCCCCGCTCAGCACGACCACGATGCCGGCGAAGAACAGCATGTTCACCGGGATGCCGACGAGGTTGCCGCGCACGATCGCCCGGCGGCTCTTGGCGGAGCGCGTGAAGTCGCAGAAGTTGAGCACGAAGGTGCCGTAGATGACGACCCAGAGTGCGGCGCTCTCGAAGATCTGGCGCCACATGTCGAGTCCGTGCGGTGCGTGCCCGGTCGACATGGAGATGGAGCCGTCGGCGCGGATGAACATCCAGATCGCCAGCGCGGACATGGTGATGAGGATCGTCGGCGCCGCGAACGCCATGTACTTGCGGATGAGTTCCATGCCGTAGCTGACGATGACGACCTGAATGACCCACAGGGTCAGGAACGTTGCCCAGCCCAGGGTCGACAGCCCGAGGATCGAGTTCTCGTCGAGCGAGCGCAGGCCGGGGAAGAGCACCTTGACGAGCGCGCCCAGCACGGACGCAGCCAGGTACGTCTGGATGCCGAACCACGCGATGGCCACGACGCCACGGACGATGGCCGGGATCTGCGCTCCCTTGACGCCGAAGGAGATGCGGCTCATGACGGGGAACGGGACACCCGTCTTGCTGCCCATGTATCCCGAGAGGGTCAGGAGCAGGAAGAGCAGCGCTGACGCGATCGCGAAGGCGGCCAGGATGTTCCAGACGCTCATCCCCAGGGCGAACAGGCCTATCGCGAAAGCGTAGTTGCCGAGGCTGTGCACGTCGTTGCCCCAGAGGGTGAAGACGTTGTAGGCGCCCCAGCGACGTCCTTCCTTCTTCGTGGGGGCGAGGTCGGGGCTGTACAGCCCGGGGCTCGTCCGGGGTTTCCCGTCGACCGCAGCGGTGGGTGGCGATTCGTGCACGGCGGCCATGACACACTCCCGGCGTTTCCGTATTGCGGAATAATTTTTCCTTGTTTCGGAACGGGAGATTACGGGGGGTGGTTGGGGCGGTCAATAGGTCGCTGCCCAGAATTTATTCGCAACCGTGCGACGCTCCACCGTGACATCTCTCACGGCGTGAAGATTGCGTGAGCAAATTGTTTCCGGGGGACGCAGGCCTCTCGAACCGCCCGTCGCCACCTCGCACGCCCACGAGCAGGCTTTCTGCATACCAAAACATGAGGCCGCACTGGATCCATGGGCGTGACCTTTACGTTCACCCGTATTTTGGTATACAAAATCTTCATGCCAGCCCCGCCGCCATCACCCAGCACCCAGCACCCAGCACCCAGCAGGAACAGCTCCCGGATCCCCGGCGCTGGTGGGCCCTGTGCGTCCTCGGTCTGGCGCAGCTGATGATCCTGCTGGACAGCACCATCGTGAACGTGGCCCTGCCGTCCATGCAGACGGAGTTGGGCATGGCGGACGGTGACCGCCCGTGGGTCGTCACCTCTTACACGGTCGCGTTCGGCGGGCTGCTCCTGCTCGCGGGCCGCATCGCCGACCATGCGGGGCGCAAGCGCGTCTTCGCCTCGGGTCTGCTCGGTTTCGCGGTCGCCTCGGCGGCGGCGGGAGCCGCTCCCACGGCGCAGGCCCTGTTCGCCGCCCGCGCCGTACAGGGCGCCTTCGCCGCACTTCTGGCGGCCTCGGCCCTCGCCCTGGTGGCCACGACCTTCACCGACCTGCGCGAACGCCGGAAGGCCATCGCCGTCTTCGGTGCTCTCGGCGGGGCCGGCGCCTCC
This sequence comes from Streptomyces sp. NBC_01445, assembly GCF_035918235.1. Lineage (NCBI taxonomy): Bacteria > Bacillati > Actinomycetota > Actinomycetes > Kitasatosporales > Streptomycetaceae > Streptomyces > Streptomyces sp. NBC_01445. Next base: position 761,165 of record NZ_CP109485.1, read on the forward strand.
CTCGGCGTCGTCCTGGGCGGGCTGCTCACCCAGTGGTTCGGCTGGCGCTGGTGCCTGCTGGTCAACGTACCCATCGCCCTCGCCGCCCTGCTCGGCACGCTGTGGACACCACGCGATCGCGCCCGGCGCCTCACCGGCCGCATCGATATCGCGGGTGCGGTGCTCGGATGCGGTGGCCTGACGACGGTGGTGTACGGGTGCAGCCAGGCGGAAGCTCAGGGCTGGACGTCTCCCGGCGTAGTCGGCGTGCTGCTCGCCGGGGCCGTGCTGCTGACGGCGTTCGCCTGGTGGCAGACCCGGGCCGCCGCCCCGCTGCTGCCCCCGCGGCTGCTGCGCGACCGTCGCCGAGTCGCCTCACTCCTTGCCGGCGGCGCACTGATGGCGGGCCAGCTGTCCGTCTCGCTGTATCTCACGTACTACCTGCAGACCGTTCTCGACTGGTCCGCGCTGGCCAGCGGCCTGGGCTTCCTGCCCATCAGCCTCGTCACCACCGCGACCGCCACCCAGCTCGGTACCCGCCTGCTGCCCAGGCTCGGACCGCGCGTGATGATGACGGCCGGCCTGTGCATCGCGGCGTGCGGGCTGTTCCAGCTCACGCTCCTGGACCCGGATTCCACGTACGTCGCGAACGTCCTCCCCGCGCTGATCACCTTCAGCATCGGCCAGGGTGGCAGCTTCCTGGCCATCATGACCGGCGCCACCTCCGACGTGCCCGCGCAGGACTCCGGCATCGCCTCGGCGACGGTCAACTCCGCGCAGCAGATGGGCGGTTCCGTCGGATCTGCCGTGTTCAACACAGTGGCCGCGAGTGCGGCAGCGGCCTTCCACGGGAGCCGACGAGCCGCCGCCCTGCACGGCTTCACCTCGGCCATCTGGATCCCCCTCGCCCTGCTTCTCCTGGCAGCGGTCGCGACGGCCACGCTGGCCGGCCACCAATCTACCCGCGTATATGCGCACGCAAATACTTTGCGCCGTAATCCTGAAGACGTCGTAAAAAGGCAGGGGAGCGGAAGTCGCGGCGCTTGACGCGGAGAAATAGAGGGAAATCCCGAAGGTGTGATCCGACTCCCCCAGCGGGCAGCCGGACCACTACCGTCCGTAAATTCCTGAACAGACTTCCTCGGCTCAGGCGAAGACGATCCCCTCCGCGACGTCGGCCCGGATCTCCGTACCCACCCGGCGCTCCAGCAGGTCGTCGATCCGTTCGAGCGGTCCGATGAGCGCGCGTCCGCCGGCCTTCGCGACCCGCACCGCGGCGTCGACCTTCGGCTTCATGGACCCCTCGGCGAAGGTCAGTTCGGAGATCGCTTCCGGGGATGCCGTCAGGATGTCCCGCTGCTCGGGTGTCCCCCAGTTCTCACTGACGTAGTCGCCGTCCGTGAGCATGACCAGCATGTCCGCCTTGAGTTCGGCCGCGAGTGCCGCGCTGGCGAGGTCCTTGTCCACCACGGCCTGCATGCCGGTCTGGCGGCCCTTGCCGTCGATCTTCACGGGCACGCCTCCGCCGCCGACACAGACGACGAGCCGGCCGTTCTCCAGGAGCATCCGCACGAGCGGCGCCTGGACGATGCGCCGGGGGGCGGGGGACGGCACCACGCGCCGGAACGCCGCACCGTCGCGCGCGATCGTCCACCGGTACTCGGCCGCTGCCTCAGCGGCGTCCTGCGCGGAGTACTGGGGGCCGATCAGCTTCGTCGGGCGCTCGAACGCCGGGTCCGCCTCGTCGACCTCGGTGGTCGTGACGACCGCCGCCACCTCGCGCTCCCCGGCGAGAGCGTTGGAGAGCTCCTGCTGGATGACGTAACCGATCATGCCCTGCGTCTCCGCGCCGAGGATGTCCAGCGGATACGCCGCCACGTCCTGGTAGGCGAGGTTCTGCAGAGCGAGCAGACCCACCTGGGGTCCGTTCCCGTGTGTGATGACGAGCTCGTGCTGACGTGCGAGGCCGGCGAGCGCCTCACACGTGGACCTCACGTTCGCCCGCAGATGGTCGGCCGTCATCGGCTCCCCCCGACGGGCCAGCGCGTTGCCTCCGAGAGCCACGACGATGCGCATGGATTCCCTCCACAGACTTGTTCGCTTCCCCATTGTCAAATGGTATACCAGTGAGCGAATGTTGAGGGGACCCCATCACGCCCCATGGGCACGGTGAGGGCGAGGAGGGTGCAGTGACTTCTCTGCGTACAGCCACTGAGCTGCGCGCCATATCCGGCGACGCCGCTCTGATCGCGCACCTGCGCTCACTCCGCGGGCTGGGCGTCGTCGAAGGCGTCTTCCACCGTACGGTCAACGTACTGACGCCTGGTGACAAGCTCATCGCTCTCGCCGCCCGAGGCGGTGGCGACGCTCCACGGACCCTCGTCACCGATGCGGACAGCTGGTCGGACCGGGGCATCGTGGCGAGTCGGACCGTGGAGTTCGCGCCGGGGGTCATCACCCTCCGTGCGGCGCGCGGACGCCTGCGGGTACGTACGGAAGGTGCGGATGAATGGCATCCCATTCTGCCGTCGCTCGCGGCGCTCGGCCCGGGCGAACTCGCGACCGCCGCCTCGGCGCTCGACCAGCTGATCCGCGCACACGGCTCACTCGGCGGCATGCTCGGTCCGACTCCCGCCGCATCGCCGATGGAGGTGGCCGTCACCCGGGCACTCGCCGACGGGCGCGACGTCCTCATACGCGCGATCAGGTCCGGGGACGACGCCGGTATGCGCGGCGGCGTCCTGGCGCTCCTCGGACTCGGCCCGGGACTGACGCCCGCGGGCGACGACTTCCTGACCGCCCTGGCCCTGTTGTCCTCGCTCCACGGCAGCGGGCTCGGCCTCTTCGGGCGGGCGCTTCAGGACGTCCTGCTCGAACACCCCGACCGCACCACGCGGTTGAGCGTCACCACGCTCGACGAGGCCCTGGCGGGACGGGCCCGCGCCTCACTGCTCGACGTCCTGCACGCGCTGGCCCGCCCCGACCGGTGGGGCGAGGTACACGTAACGCAATCCATCCACACCCCGGTCCGACATGTGCTGGCCATCGGCCACACGTCCGGCACCGACATCTTGTCCGGTCTCGTGACCGGGCTTCGCCTGGAGAAAGAACTGCGAGGTTCGCTGTGAGCACCACAGCAGTCGTCAAGAAGAACACCTACTTCGACTCGGTGTCCCTGATGTCCGTCTCGACCCGGGCGAATCAACTGCCCGGCGTGGAGCAGGCGTTCGTCGCCATGGGCACCGAGATGAACAAGGGCGTGCTGAGCAACCTCGGCCTCCTCACGGCGGATCTCCGTGCCGCGGGCACCGGGGATCTCATGATCGTCGTGGAGGCGGGCGAGGAAGCCGATCAGGCAGCGCTGCTGGCGGAGGTCGAGGCACTCCTCGTACAGAAGGCGCCCGGTGCGAGCGGTGCGGACACGCTCACGTACCGGACGGTCGACAGCGCCGCGCGCAGCATCCCCGGGGCGAACCTCGCCATCGTCGCGGTCAACGGCGCGTACGCGGGCCGCGAAGCGCGCAAGGCGCTGGAGAACGGCCTGCACGTGATGGTCTTCAGCGACAACGTCCCGGTCGAGGAAGAGGTCCGCCTCAAGCAACTGGCGCACAGCAAGGGCCTGTTCATGATGGGGCCCGACTGCGGCACCGCGATCATCAACAACGTCACGCTGTGCTTCGGGAACGCCGTGCGGCCCGGCACCGTCGGTGTCGTCGCGGCATCCGGCACCGGCGCACAGGAGGTCAGTGTCCGTATCCACGCGCTGGGCGCCGGCATCTCGCAGCTCATCGGCACGGGCGGCCGCGATCTCAGTGAGCAGGTCGGCGGCATCATGATGATCGACGGGATCCGGGCCCTTGCCGCCGATCCCGGGACCAGCGTGATCGTGCTCGTGTCCAAGCCGCCCGCCCCGGCCGTACAGGACAAGGTGCTGGCCGAGATCGCGGACGCGGGCAAACCCGTCGTCGTCTACTTCGTCGGAGGATCCGAGGAGGCCGTGACCGCGGCCGGCGGACACTTCGCCGCGAGCACCCAGGACGCGGCGCTCCAGGCCGTCCGCCTCGGGTTCGACTCTCATGCTGCCGTCGAGGAACTGGCCGCCAAACAGGTGGACGAGGCGTGCGCCCGGCTCGCACCTGAACAGCGTTACGTGCGTGGCCTGTTCTGTGGCGGGACCCTGTGCGACGAGTCGATGTACGCGCTGCTCGAAGTCAGCGACAACGTATGGAGCAACATCCAGAAGGACCCCGAGCGCCGTCTTGCGGCCGGCAGTCCCAGTGTCGGGCACACCTTCCTCGACTTCGGCGACGACGACTTCACCAACGGCCGCCCGCACCCGATGATCGACCCGTCGCTGCGCCTGGCGCGCCTTGTCCAGGAGGCCGCGGACCCCCAAGTCGCCGTCGTCGTCATGGACTTCGTCCTCGGATTCGGCGCCCACGAGGACCCGGTCGGGGTCACGCTCCCCGCCATCGCGCAGGCCAGGAAGATCGCCTCCGACGCGGGCCGTCACCTGGAGATCGTGGGCTACGTCCTGGGCACCGACCTCGACACCCCGGCCCTCGCCGAGCAGGTCGCGGCCCTGGAGGCCGCCGGAGTCACCGTCACCCGCAGCAGCACCGAGACGGGCCACTTCGCCCGTGAGACCGCCCGGAAGGCACACCGCGCATGAGTACTCAGGCCACCAGCCTCTTCAACAGCGACCTCAGCGTCATCAACGTCGGACTGGCCATGTTCGACCGGGACATCACCGCCCAGGGCGCGCAGGTATCGACCCTCGACTGGACTCCGCCGGGCGGCGGCAGCCCCGAGGTCATCGCGGCTCTCGACGCGCTGGAGGACCCGCGCGTCGCCGAGCGGACCGAGGCGGCCAATACCGAAGCCGTCGACCGCATCATCGGCGCACGTCCCATGCTGGTCGGCTTCGGCCGGGCCATCGACGTGGTGCCCGGGATGACCCCGACGACGATCCTGCACGCCGGCCCCCCGATCACCTGGGACCGGATGGCGGGCGCCATGAGGGGGGCCGTCACCGGCGCCCTCGTGTTCGAGGGCCTGGCGCGCGACCTCGACGAGGCCGCACGGCTCGCGGCCTCCGGCGAGATCACCTTCTCGCCCTGCCACGAGCACGACTGCGTCGGTTCGATGGCCGGTGTCACGTCCGCGTCGATGTACATGCACATCGTCCGCAACGAGACCCACGGCAACACCGCCTTCACCAACCTCTCCGAGCAGATGGCGAAGATCCTCCGCATGGGGGCGAACGACGAGAGCGTCATCGAGCGCCTCGTCTGGATGCGGGACGTCCTCGGCCCCATGCTCAAGGAGGCCATGGAGATCGGCGGCCCCGTCGACCTGCGCCTCCTGCTCTCCCAGGCGCTGCACATGGGCGACGAGTGCCACAACCGCAACATCGCGGGCACCCTGCTCCTCACGCAGGCACTCACTCCCGCCCTGCTGCAGACGAGCTTCACCACCGAGCAGAAGAAGGAAGTCTTCGACTTCATCGCCGGCTCGGACTACTTCTCCGGACCCACGTGGCTCGCCATGGCCAAGGCAGCCATGGACGCCGCTCACGGCATCGAGGGTTCGACGATCGTGACGACGATGGCCCGCAACGGCGTCGAGTTCGGCCTCCGCGTCAGCGGCCTGCCCGGCAACCAGTGGCTCACGGGCCCGGCCCAGCCCGTCGTCGGGCCGATGTTCGCCGGGTTCAAGCCCGAGGACGCCGGTCTGGACATCGGTGACAGCGCGATCAGTGAGACGTACGGGTTCGGCGGTTTCGCGATGGCGACCGCACCCGCCATCGTCGCGCTCGTCGGCGGAACGGTGCAGGAGGCCGTCGCCTTCACCCGGGACATGGGCGAGATCACGACGACTGAGAACCCGAACGTCACCATCCCCGCTCTGGGGTTCCGGGGCATCCCCACCGGCATCGACGTCCGCAAGGTCCTGGCCACAGGGATCCTGCCGGTCATCAACACGGCGATCGCCCACAAGGAAGCGGGCATCGGGATGATCGGCGCCGGCATCACGCACCCGCCCGCCGCTGTCTTCGAGCAGGCCGCCATAGCCCTAGCCCTTTCCAGCACGGTCGCCTGACGGCGCGCCGGCCCACCCACGGAGGCCAGGATGAACAGACGCGATCCCGCCGCGGCGGACACGGCCCACGCGGGCCTCGAGCTGGACCCGGAATACGAGCACACTCCCGTTCCGACGGAGAGCCGCAAGTCCCTTCTCACCGTGTCGGCCGTGTGGTTCGGATTCCCGATGATCCTGACCAACGCCGTCCCCGGCGGAATCGTCGTCGCGCTCATGGGCTTCTGGCGCGGCCTGGCCGCCATCGTCGTCGCGAACCTCGTGATGCTGGTCTACGTCGGTCTGCTCAGTCACCGGGCGGGCAGCACGGGCGAGAGCTTCTCCCTCCAGGCGACCAAGACGTTCGGGAGGGTCGGCTACGTCGTCGCGTCCGGCTTCCTCGCGACGGTCGTCGTCGGGTGGTTCGCCTTCAACACCGGCGCCACGGGTGCCACCCTCCACCAGGCGTTCGGCTGGCACGAACAACTCGTCGCCGCCGTCGCCGGGGTCGCCTTCGTCGCGATCACGTTCCTCGGCATCCGCGCACTGTCCTGGCTGGGCGCGGTAGCCGCCCCGCTGTTCATCCTCGTCGGCCTGATAGCCCTGGTGATCGTCTCCAGGGACCACGACCTCGCGACCGTCCTCGACTACCAGGGCGTCGGCGGGAACAGCGCCCTCACCTTCGGCGCCGCGGTCTCCCTCATCATGGCGACCTTCGCGGACTCCGGAACGATGACGGCCGACTTCACCCGCTGGTCCAGGAACGGCAGACAGGCCGTCATCGCGACGGCCACCGCGTTCCCCGTGGCAAGTCTCGTCGCCCAGGTCACCGGAGGCATCGTCGTCGCGGCCGGCGCCGTCGCCTCGGCCGGCACGGTCGGCGGCAACTTCCTCCCGATCCTCACCGGCGGCCACGGGATCGCCCTCGACGTACTGGCCGCGGTGTTCGTCTTCGTCAACCTCGGCTCCGTCTGCAGCCACTGCCTCTACAACGGCGCCCTCAGCTGGTCACATCTGACTCGTACGAGGATGCGCGTGATGACGCTCGTCCTGGGGGCCGTCGGCACGGTGGCCGCCCTCGCCGGTGTCTGGGACCACTTCCTCGACTGGCTGGTCGTCCTCAGCGTGTTCGTCCCACCGCTCGGCGGTGTGCTGATCGCCGACCAGGTGCTCCTGCGCCGCCGGCTCGACGAGCGCGCCGCGACGGCGGTACGTCCCACCGCGTTCGCCGCGTGGGCCGCCGGAGCAGCGGCCGGAGGGCTCGTGCACTGGTACGCGCCGCAGTTCTCCGACGCGGTCACCGGGCTGCTCGTCGCCCTGATCGCCTATGTCGCACTGGAGGGGATGCCCGTACGAAGCCGGGGTGCGTGATGGCGGACGCAGGTGTGTGTCTACTGCTCCGGGGCGCGCCTGCGGTGTGCGGCGGCTTCGCTGCGGCCGGTCGCCAGGTGCTTGAGGGCCAGTTCCTCGACACGCGGCACGTCCCGGGCCTCGATCGCCTCGTACAGCTCCTCGTGCTCCCTGGCGACGCCGGCGATGTCGTCGTGCTGGCCGAGCAGCCAGCGCATGCGGCTGCTCAGGGTGCGGCCGAGCTCGTTCAGCAGCTCGTTGTCGGCCAGCGCGGTCACCGTCTCGTGGAAGTCGGCCGCGGCCCGCCGCGCCGGTACGGCGTCCCCCTTGGCCGCCGCCGTCAGCTCGGCGTCCAGGTCGGCCCTCAGCCGCGCGAGTCCCGCGCGGGTGCGCCGCTGGGCGGCGAGACGGAACGCCAGCATCTCCAGGGCGGCCTTGACCTCGTCCAGATCCTCGACATCGGAGGCGGTGAACTCACGCACCACGGCCCAGCTCCGCGGGCGCGGCGTGACAAGACCCTCGTTCACCAGGTCCTTGAGGGCGTCACGGACGGGCAGGCGGCTCACCCCCAGCTCGGCCGCCAGTTCCCGCTCCACGAGCTTGCTGCCCGGCGCCCGCACACCGTCGAGAATCTGATCGCGCAGCGTGCGCGTGACCCGATCCGACTCGGGTTCAAAAGTGTCATCCCCTGCCATGATCCCTATTCTCGCACCGCGTCACAGGTCATTCGGCCTTACCCCACCTTCGGCAGAAGACGGAGGCCCGGGTCACGGCCGGCCGGCCGGGTCGTCGGATCCGCGCTCCTGCCGGTCGAGGATGGCCACCGCGATGGCGGCCGCGCCGGCCGCGTTCCCGTCCTTGACGGCCCGGTGCAGGTCCTCGTGCGACGTGTCATCGCCGCTGAGGGTGTGCTGCATGCACTGGTCGGCCTTGACGCTGTCGCGCAGGGCGTCGCTCATCCCCCGGTAGAGGTTCTGCAGTACGGGGTTGTGCGAGGCCTCGGCGATGCGGAGGTGGAAGTCGACGTCGGCGTCCGCGAAGGCGTCCACGTCGGCGTTCCGGCTCGCGTCGGCCCGGTCGTCCAGGGCCTGCTGCATCTGCTGGAGATCGTCCGCCGTGCGCCTCGTCGCGGCGAGCCGGGCGGCGACGATGTCGAGGCCGCGGCGTACGTCGATGATGTCCTGGGCGGCGGCGCGGTCGAGCTGACGGCGCAGCGCGACCTGGGCCTCGTCGGTGGCGGTCACGAAGGTCCCGTTGCCCTGACGGGTCATCAACAGACCCGAGTGCACGAGGACGCGCACGGCCTCGCGCACCGACAGGCGGCTGACGCCCAGTGTCTCGGCGAGCCGGCTCTCGGACGGGATCTTGTCGCCGAGCTGCCAGGCGCCCGTAGCGATCTCCTGTCGCAGCGCGGCGATCACGGTGTCGACGAGGGACGGCGCCCGTTCCACGTTTTTCATCCCCACCCCTTCTCTAGTCATCTGATGACCTGGTAACTCTAGCGGTCGGTTCTTCTCCAACGAAGGAGTTATGCCGTCATGACGCACATCTTGTTCACAGCAATACGTCTGGACGGCGGGCAGCCCCGCGACGTTCTGGTCGCCGACGGGCGTATCGCCGCCATCGCCCCTCCCGCTCTGCCTGAAGAGTACGAAGTCGTCGACGGCGGCGGCGCCTTGGCCCTGCCCTCGCCGGTCGACGCCCACATCCACCCCGACAAGACCACGTGGGGTCAGAGCTGGCTCAGCCGTACGCCCGCGTCGACCCTGCGGGATCTGATCGACGGCGATGTGGCCGCGCGGGCCGGCATGGCGGCGCCGGTCGAGGAGCGCGCCGGTGCGCTCATGGACCGTGCCCTCACCCGCGGCACCCGCGCGATGCGTGCGCATGTCGACGTCGCACCCGTCCACGGGCTCTCCAATGTGCACGGCGTCCGTGCCGCCGCGGCCTCGCGCGCCCACCTGCTCGACGTACAGGTGGTGGCCTTTCCCCAGCTCGGTCTGCTCACCGAGCCGGGGACGGCCGAGCTTCTCGAGAAGGCACTGTCCGAGGGCGCCGACGTGCTCGGCGGCCTGGATCCGGTGGGCGTGGACGGGGACATGCACGGCCAACTCGATGTGCTGTTCGGCCTGTCCGAGAGGGCGGCCGTCCCGCTCGACATTCACCTGCACGACGGTGGTCCGGCCGGCAACGAGCAGGTCACCGAGATCGCCCGCCGTACGGTGGCGCACGGCATGCAGGGACGCGTCACCGTCAGCCACGCCTTCTGCCTCGCCGATCTCGAAGGCGACGAACTCGCGCGGACGGGCGAGATCCTCGCCGGGGCGGGGGTGTCCCTCACGACCTGTGCCCTGGGAGCCGACCCCGTCGTCCCCTTCGGTCCCCTGGGCGGGCATGGGGTGCTGGTCGCGGCGGGCTCCGACGGCGTACGCGACCCCTGGACCCCGTTCGGCGACGGCGACATGATCACTCGGGCCCACCTTCTCGCGTACCGCACCGATGCCCGTACGGACGCCGAACTCGCCGCGTGCTACGCGGTCGTGGCGCACGGGGGCGCCGCGCTCCTGGGCCTTGAGCGGACGGAGCTGCGCGTCGGTGACCCCGCCGACTTCGTGCTGCTTCCCGGCGACTCGGTGGCGCAGGTCGTCGTGGACCGGCCCGTACCGAGCCTGGTCGTGCGGGGCGGACGCGTGATCGCGCGCAAGGGACAGCTGGTCGACGGCCGGCAACAGCGAGACCGTCTCGTCGAAGGGGCCTCCCGATGATGCGCCGCGCTCTCCCCGTGATCGGGCTCGTCCTGACGCTCGCCGCCTGCACCTCCGGAGCTCAACAACCGCAGCAGGGCTCCGCACCGGCGAAGCTCGACCTGAAGACCACCACCCCCGCCGCCACCAAGGGCCTGGGCAAGGTGACGTGGAACCTCCCGTACGAGCCGCAGACCCTGGACCCGATCCGTTCCTTCAACTACGCGGAGAACACCGCCCTCGCCAACATGTGCGAGAGCCTGCTGCGGCTGACCCCGGACTTCAAGATCAAGCCGGGCCTCGCCGTCAAGGCCGCCAACCCGACGCCTACCACCTGGGTCTACACGATCCGCAAGGGCGTGACGTTCTGGAACGGCGATCCGCTGACCGCCGACGACGTCGCGGCGAGCCTGCGACGGCACCTCGACCCGAAGCTCGGCACCTGGTGGGGCGACTACTTCAACACCGTCAAGTCGGTCCGGGCCACCGGCTCCATGCAGGTCACGGTCACCCTCAAGCAGCCCGACGCCCTGTTCAACCAGGCGATGGCCACCGGCGCCGGCGCCGTCGTGCAGAAGAAGTTCCTCGACAAGGCCGGCAAGTCGCTCGGCTCGCCGTCGAGCGGCGTGATGTGCACCGGACCGTTCCAGTTCCATGACTGGAAGTCGGGCGACTCGATGACGCTCAGGCGCTACGACCACTACTGGAACAAGCCCCTCAAGGCCAAGTCCGAGTCCCTGGTCCTGCGGTTCATCGCCGACGAGACGACCGCCGTCAACGCCCTGCGCTCCGGCGAGGTCGACGGCCAGTACTTCTATCTGCCGCCCGCGGGTCTCAGCCAGCTCCAGAAATCGACCACCGGCTCGGTGACCCTCGGCCGCTCCCTCACGTTCTGGGCGCTGCTCGGCTCGGCGAAGTCCGGCCCCTACGCCGACCCGAGGGTGCGCCAGGCCCTGTCGCTCGCGCTGGACCGCGCGGCGATATCCAAGGTCGTCTTCCAGGGAACGGCTTCCCCGCAACGCGCGCTGACGGGCAGCGACTACTGGGGCTACGAGCGCAAGACGTATCAGAAGGCGTACGAAGCCCTCCCACCGGAGACCACCGATCTCGCGAAGGCCAAGGAGCTTCTCGTCCAGGCAGGCTCGCCGACGAAGCCCATCGTGATCGGCGTCCAGGGCAGTTCGGCCGTGCACGAGCAGACCGCCAACCTGCTGAAGGCCACCGGCGAAGCGCTCGGCCTCGACATCGAGATCCGGGTCGTCCCGGTCGAGCAGTACGGCAACCTCTACAGCGACCCCAAGGCGCGCAAGGGCATCGACGCCTTCCTCAGCACCTGGTACGGCAATGTGCCGGATCCGCTGGACATCTACACCGTGTTCCGCAAGGGCGGGCGGACGAACTTCAGCGACTACAAGGCAGTTGACGGCGCCATCGCCAAGGCGCGGGCCGAGGGGGACCCGGCAGCACGGGCGTCGCTCGTCACCGGGATCCAGGAGAAGGTGACCCGCGACGTCGTGTGGATGCCGCTCAACAACCTGCCCGTGATCCTCTACATGAACAAGCGGGTCACCGGCGCCGTGCCGTCCTTCCCCTACCTGTACTACCCGTGGGCCGCAGGGCTGGGGGCCAGATGATCACCTATCTGGCACGGAAGTTGATCGCACTGGCGGTCGTCCTGGTCGTCGCCTCGTTCCTCGTCTACGGACTGCTCTACCTCGTACCGGGCGGGCCGATGGCGTTCCTGCTCGGCAACCGGAGCGGCACGCCCGAACAGATCGCCGCCATCCGGGCCCAGTACCGGCTCGACGACCCCTTTCTGGTCCGCTACGCGGCGTGGCTCGGTGACGCCGTGCGCGGCGACTTCGGCAGCTCCCTGGTGTACCGGCAGCATGTCTCGGGCCTGATGGGTGCCCGCGCGGCGACCACCGCGTTCCTGGTCGGCTACTCCACCGTCCTGATCGTCGTGGTCGGTGTGGCGGGCGGCGTGCTGGCCGGACTGCGCCGGGGCCGCGTGGACGCCGTCATCAGCGCGGTCTCCTCGGCGTTCCTCGCCACGCCGACATTCGTGATCGGTGTGCTCCTCGTGATCGTGTTCGCCCTGGGCCTGGGCTGGTTCCCGGTGTTCGGGCCTGGGGAAGGCCTGTTCGGCCGGCTGTATCACCTGACGCTCCCGGCGATCACCCTCAGCCTCGGCAGCGCCGCCTTCCTCGCCCGCATCACCCGCGCCTCGGTCCGCGAGGAGCTGGGGCGCGAGCATGTGGAGACCGCCCGCAGCCGGGGAATCGCCGAGGCACTGGTCGTCCGCCGGCATGTACTGCGCAACGCGTCGATCCCGGTGATCACCGTCACCGGCCTGACCGTGGCCAGTCTCATCGCCGGCTCGGTCGTGGTGGAGAACGTGTTCGCCCTCGACGGCCTCGGCTCCCTCTTCGTACGGGCGATCCTGCAGCGCGACTTCGCGGTCGTGCAGGCCGTCGTTCTCGTTCTCGTCGCCGCCTTCGTCCTCATCAACCTCGTGGTGGACCTGTGCTACAAAGCCCTCGACCCGCGGATGTCCCGATGACCGCCGTGGCCACCCGCGTGCGCGGGACACTCGGCAGGTTCAGCCCGTCCCGTGCCGTGCGTGCGCTCGGCGTGTCCGGCGTCGCCGCGGCGGCGCTGCTCGCCGTGGTGCTGACGGTCACGCTGCTCGCGCCCGTCCTTGCTCCCTACGACCCCGACCAGCCGGACCTGTTCAACTCGCTGGCCGGGGCCTCGGCCGCGCACCCCCTGGGCGGCGACGCCCTCGGCCGGGACGTGCTGTCACGGCTGATGTGGGGCGCCCGTACGACGTTGAGCGGTCCCGTCCTCATCATCTGCCTGTCCACCGTCGTCGGCACCGCGCTGGCGATCACCGCCGCATGGGCGGGCGGCAAGGTGGACGCGGTCGTCTCGCGCCTGCTGGACGTCCTGTTCGCGGTCCCGGGCATCGTCTTCGCCCTGATCACCGTGGCCGTACTCGGCCCCGGCGTCACCGGCGTCGTCCTGGGCCTTGCCGTCGCCTACACCCCGTACGTGGCACGGGTGGTGCGCAGTGCGGCGCTGCGGGAACGCAACATGCCCTATGTAGCGGCGGCCTGGGTTCAGGGCAGGTCCGCATTCGCCATCTGCGTACGGCATCTGCTGCCCAATCTGCGCCCGATCATCGTCGCCCAGTCGGTGTCCGCCCTGGGCTTCGCGGTCATCGACCTCGCGGCGATCTCCTTCCTGGGGCTCGGCGTGCAGCCGCCCACCGCTGACTGGGGGCTGATGGTCAAGAGCGGACTGGACGGCGCGACGCGCGGACAGCCGCTGGAGGCACTGGGTGCGGGCCTGTTGATCGTGCTCGTGGTCGCCGCGGTGATCGTGCTCGGCGACCGCCTCGGCAAGGAGGAGGGTGACCACCGATGAGTCTCCTGAAGCGTGAGAGGGATCAGCCGGAGAAGAGTCGGGCGGAGACGGGTCTGCCCGGGGGCAGTCTGCTCGATCTGCGTGGACTCGGGCTCGCGGTTCCGGCCGGCCGGGAGTGGCGGCCCCTCGTCGAGGAGGTCGACCTGTCGATCGGCCGGGGCGAGGCCGTGGGGCTGGTCGGCGAGTCCGGCTCGGGCAAGTCCATGACGGCGCGGACGATCCTCGGGCTCACGCCGCCGGGGGCGCGCGTCACCGGTGACATCGTCTTCGACGGGATCCGGGTGACCGGCATGGACCGGCGGGCGCTGCGCGGCCTGCGGGCCCGGCGCATCGCGATGGTCTTCCAGGATCCGCGGGCCCACATCAATCCCGTGCGCAGCATCGGCGACTTCCTCACCGAAGCCATGATCGCCAACCTGGACGTGCCCGCCCCCGAGGCGAAGGCGCGGGCGGTGCGGCTTCTGTCGGACGTCGGTATCGCGGACGGCGAGCGGCGGATGCGCCAGTACCCGCACGAGCTGTCCGGCGGGCTGCTGCAACGCGTCATGATCGCGTCGGTCCTTGCCGTCGAGCCCGATCTGATCCTTGCCGACGAGCCCACCACGGCCCTGGATGTCACCACGCAGTCCGAGGTCATGGCCATCCTCGACGAGCTGCGCCGGGAGCGCGGTACGGCCATGCTGCTGATCACCCATGACCTGGAGCTGGCGGCGGCCACCTGCGACCGGCTCGCCGTCATGTACGCGGGCCGGATCGTGGAAACCCAGGCCGCCGGCGCGCTGACGGCCACGCCCCGTCACCCGTACACCTCCGGTCTGATGCTCTCGCGGCCGAGCATCGATCAAGTCGTCCACCGGCTGCCCGTCATCCCCGGGCGGCCGCTTGCCGCCTTCGAGGCGGAGGACGGGTGCGCGTTCGCCCCGCGGTGCGCGCATGCGCGACCGTTCTGCGGGGACGGGCGGCCGGCCGTGGTGGAACTGGAGGGGGCGCGCGTGGCGTGCACGCGGGCCGGCGAACTCACCTTGCAGGGAGAGTCATGAGCGACTTCGTGATCGAGGCGGCGGGTCTGCGCAAGGAGTTCGGGCAGGCGGTCGCCGTCGACGATGTGTCCTTCACGCTCTCGCGAGGCCAGTCGCTGGCCGTGGTCGGCGAGTCCGGCTCCGGCAAGACGACGGTCGCGCGGATGCTGGTCGGCCTGGAGACGCCGACCGGCGGGTCGATCGGCGTGTGCGGCCGGCCGCGTCGGGGCGGGCGGGTGTCATCGGCGGAACGCCGCAGGCGTGCCCGCGAGATCCAGATCGTGTTCCAGGACCCCTACTCGTCGCTCGACAAGCTCCAGCGGATCGGCGATGTCGTGGAGACCAGCCTCGCCCTGCACTTCCCGCTGACTCCCGCCGAACGGCGCAGGCGGGCGAAGGAGTTGCTCGAAGCGGTCGGACTGGCCGAGCGGCACGCTTCCATGCTCCCCCGCCAGCTCTCCGGCGGGCAGCGGCAGCGCGTCGCCATCGCCCGCGCCATCGCCGTCGAGCCGGAGGTCCTCGTACTGGACGAGGCGGTGGCGGCGCTCGATGTGTCCATCCAGGCGCAGATCCTCAATCTGCTCGCCGACATCCGCGAACGCAGCGGCATCAGTTACGTCTTCATCTCGCACGACCTCGCCGTGGTCCACCAGATCAGCGACATCGCCGTCGTGATGTCCGGCGGCCGGATCGTCGAGCGCGGGGACACCCGCGATCTGCTGCGCGATCCCCAGGAGGAGTACACCCAGGCACTGCGCGCGGCGGTCCCGCGTCCCGGCTGGAAGCCGAGTCGGAGGCAACCCGCCTGAGGCTCGTGAGGGGAGTGGCGGCGGGCGCCGCCACTCCCCCGGCCCCGTTCAGGAACCGACCGTCGCCCCCACCGGCGCGCGCCGCGCGACGTCCACCAGTGACCGGTCAGTGATCTTCAGTGCGGGGGACACGGCGAGCGTCAGAGTGGACACGCTCATGAACGGGTTGAGGTGCTCCCATCCCCACGCCTCCAGGGCGGCTCGCACGGCGCCCGCTTCTTCGGCGACCCGCGCTGCGGGCTCGGCCGACAGCACGCCACCGACCGGGAGCGGCATCCGCGCCGCCACACTCTCTCCGGCGGTCCCGCGGACGACGGCCACGCCGCCACCGTCGGCCACCACGTTCGCCGACGCGGCGGCCATCGCCGCACGGGACGTACCGATCGTCAGCAGGTTGTGACTGTCGTGGGCGTACGTGGTGGCCACCGCGCCCGAGGCCAGGTCCCGACCGAGCAGCGGCGCGAAGACAACTCCGTCGCGCCCGTGGCGATTGCGGACGCGGACCAGCACGGCCCGGCCCTCCCACGCCACTTCGCCGCCGGACACGGGGAGTTCGACCTCGGCGGCCTCGGTATAGGTGTCGCGCGGGTTCACGCGCATGGCCCGGAACCGGTGCGTCCCGTCGGGCAGGTCCACGCGCCAGCGGAACCCTTCGGCCTCCTGCGCCTCAACGTCGACCCGGCTTTCCAGGGCGCCGGCCTCCCCGGACCGTGCCTCGTAGACCGCGGCTCCGTCCCTGCCCACGACCTGGCCGCCGGCCAGCACGACGGCCGGGTCGAACGCGGCGAGTTCGCCGCGCAGGAGGACCAGGTCGGCGCGCTTGCCGGGCGAGACGACGCCCCGGTCGTACAGTCGCAGCCGCTGCGCCGGGGTCCAGGTCAGCGCGCGCAGGACGACGTGCGGCGGGAAGCCCGCCGCCACCGCCACACGGGCAATGTGGTCCAGGTGTCCCTTGGTGACGATGTGGTCGGCGGCGAGGTCGTCGGTCACGAGGCACAGCGGCGGCAGCTGGGGCAGGTCGAGGAGCGCCTTCGCCACGT
Source organism: Streptomyces sp. NBC_01445 (assembly GCF_035918235.1). Classification (NCBI taxonomy): domain Bacteria; kingdom Bacillati; phylum Actinomycetota; class Actinomycetes; order Kitasatosporales; family Streptomycetaceae; genus Streptomyces; species Streptomyces sp. NBC_01445. Next base: position 777,613 of record NZ_CP109485.1, read on the forward strand.
CCTCGTCGAGGCACTTCTCCTGGAGCATCATCGTCATGCCCAGGCGGGCCTTCTCCAGGACCACTTCGGTGCGGTTCTTGGTGTGGTCGGAGTCCACGCCCGTGGCCAGGTAGGCGCTGAGTTCCGCGCCGCTGAGGTTCGGGCAGTGGCCGTCCAGGATCGTTCCCTGTGCCCGGGCGGCGGCGGTGACCGCTGCCATCCGCGGGTCGCCGGCCACGACCGCCCGGTAGTCCATGACCTCGCCCAGCGCCACCACTCCCGGCCAGCGCAGCATCTCCGCGATGTCGTCGGCGGACAGCGCCGCACCGGCGTGCTCAAGACCTTCCAGCGCGGGCACGCACGAGGGCACGCCCCACAGCTGGGTCTGCGGCGTCCGGTCACCGGCGTCGATCATCCACCGCATGGCGTCCCGGCCCGCGACGTTGACGATCTCGTGCGGGTCGGCGAGGACGGTGGTGGTGCCGCGGGCCAGCGTCACCGCGGCGAACTGCTGCGGCGTGAGGAAGGCGCTCTCGATGTGCATGTGGGCGTCCACGAAACCGGGGACGATCCGCATGCCGGTGGCGTCGATCTCCTCGCGCGCCTCGGCGGGTGTGCCCGGCGGCAGTACGGCGCTGATCGCGCTCCCCCGGACCAGCACGTCCGCGGGGAACTCCTCGCCGGTGAAGGTGGACACCACGCTCCCGCCGAAGATCCGGAGGTCGTGCTGTTCACTCATGTCGTCGTGCTCCTTCGTGGACGGTGCCGTCACGGGACGAGGGTGTAGAAGTAGTAGCCGAGCGGGATCATCACGATCCACAGCGGCCAGGCCACCTCGCGGATCCGCCCGCTGACGGTCTTGACCAGGACGTGCGCGGCCAGGCCCGTCGCGATGCCGGTGCCGAAGTTGCCGAAGAACAAGGTGGTCGCGACGGTCAGTGCCGCGGGGACGGCGTGGGTCGGGTCCTTGAAGTCGACGTTCTTCAGGGCGCCGAGCATGTTCAGCCCGATGTACATGAGGACGGGCGCCGTGGCCGCGGACGGGATCAGCGTCGCGAAGGGGGTGACCAGCAGCAGGAGGCCGAAGCCGCAGGCCGCCCACACCGACGCGAGGCCGGTCCTGCCTCCCGAGTCGGCACCGGCCGACGACTCCAGGTAGGCCGTCATCGAGGGCGCGCCGACGGCGGCCCCGCCCATCACGGAGACGGAGTCGACGAGGAACGGGCGGCGGGAGCCGGGGATGTTGCCGTCCTCGTCGAGCAGCCCGGCCCGCCCGGCGACGGCCAGCAGCGTCCCCGTCATGGAGAAGAACTCCGAGACGAAGAACGCGAAGATGTACGGGAAGTACTCGGGCCTGAGCGCGCCCAGGACGTCGATGTGGAAGAGCAGCGGGCCGGGTGAGTCCGGGGCCGAGAAGAGGCTGTCGGGGACCTCGGTCACGCCCAGCGGGATACCGGCGATCGTCACCGCCGCGATGGTGATGAGGAACGCGCCGGGCACCTTGCGCGAGGCGAGCGCCGTGAGCAGCAGCAACCCGGCCAGGGCCAGCAGCCCGGCGGGCTTCGACAGGTCGCCGACGGCGAGCGCCGCCTTGTCGGCGTTGCCCACGACGAGGTCCGCGTCCCGGAATCCGATCAGGGCGATGTAGAGGCCGAGGCCGCCGCTGATGGCGTACTTGAGGTGCATCGGCATCAGGCGCGTGACGAGGTCGCGGATGCCGAGGAGGGTCAGCACCAGGAAGGCCACGCCGGACCAGAAGACCATGCCGAGCGCCGTGTCCCAGGGGACGTGGTCCTGGCCGACGATGGTGAACGCGACGAGCGCCACTCCGCCGAGGCCCGGGGCGACGACGAAGGGCAGGTTGGCCATCAGGCCCATCGCCAGGGTGGCCAGGGCTATCGCGATGATGACGGCGGTGGTGGCGGCGCCGTGCGGCACACCGGCGCCGGCCAGCTGACCGGGCACGACGACCACGGCGTAGGCGGCGGCCATGAACATCGAGGCGCCCGCCACTATTTCGGTGCGGTGGGTGCTGCCTCGGCCTCGGACGCTGAAGAGACGTTCGGTGAGCGAGGCGGGTGGCTCGGTCGTGACGGCGGTCTGCTCGCCGGTGGTCGGAGCGGTGGGTGGCATACGAAACCTCGGCGGGGATGAGGGGTCGGGCAGAACTGCCTGCGGCGGCGTCGGCGCGGGAGGGCTCGCGGGAGGTGGGGGCACCCGGCTTGGGCCAGGTCTCTGCAACCGGGTTCTGTAACCGGTTGCAGAGACCGGTTGCAGGTATGATGACACGCCGTAAAGCGAATGTGAACACAGGGGCCCGCGCATGCTCGGCGGGCACGTCAGGCAGGGGGCGGCGATGGCGACGCTGATGGATGTGGCGCGCGCGGCGGGGGTGTCCAAGGCCACGGCCTCAAGGGCCCTGCAGCGCCCCGAGCTGGTCGCGGAACCCACCCGCCTGCGGGTACTGGACGCCGCGCAGCGCCTCGGCTTCCACCCCAACGCCGCCGCCCGCGCGCTGACCACCGGGCGGACGGGCCTGGTCGGTCTCGTCGTGCCGACGCTCTCCAACCCGTTCTTCGCGCCGCTCGTGATGGGCGCCCAGCAGACCGCCGAGAAGACCGACCATCACCTCTTGATCGCCGTCTCGGAGTACGACCCCACGCGCGAGGCGGAGCTCGCCGACCGCCTCGCGGAACAGGCCGACGGGCTGATCATGGTCACTCCGGTAGGCACCGATGCCGCGCTGCGCGAACGCGCGCGGCGCGTGCCCCTCGTACTGGTCGACCGCCAGGTGGGCCGGCTGCCCGCAGTCGTGGCCGACACGGCGACGGGCCTGGCGCAGCTCATGGATCACCTCCTCGACCAGGGTCACCGGGACATCGCGTATGTCTCGGGTCCCGCGGGCTCCTGGGCCGACGGGCAGCGGTCCGCGATCCTGAGGGAGCGCGCGGAACAGGCGAAGGCCCAGCTGCATGTCCTCGGCCCGATGCCGCCCACGTTCGACGCGGGGATCGAGGCCGCCCGCACCCTCCCGCGCGAGGCCACGGCCGTGCTCGCGTACAACAGCTACCTGACGCTCGGCCTGCTGCACGGACTCGCGGCGGCGCACCGCCGGGTGCCCGAGGACGTCAGTCTGGCCGCGGCCGACGATCTGAGCAGCCTCAAGTCGACGACACCTTCCGTGACCGCGCTCGACGTCCCGGTGGAGGAGGTGGGCGCACTCGCCGTCACGCGCCTCATCGACCTGCTCGCCGGCCACCACGTCACGGTCACCTCCCGGCTGCCGTCCCGGCCGGTCCTGCGCGCGTCGACGGCTCCGCCCGCGAACCGGTAGCCCCCGCCGGCCCGCTACCGAGCGCGGGTCAACGCGTCCAGACAGTCGTCAAGGAGCTCGGCCTGGCGACGGGGCGGGAACGCCTCGGGGTCGAACAGCGCCTGCACCACCAGGCCGAGTACGAAGGCCTGAGCTCCGGCCGCGATGCGCGCCGGATCCCCGGCGCGCAGTTCGCCCGCCTCCTGAGCGGCCTCGACGAGGTCGCGCAGCTTGTCGCGGCCTCGCCCGTACTTGCCGGCGTAGTCGGCACTCAGCCCGGGGTCGGCGAGCGCGGTGTCCCAGGAGGACACCCAGATCCGGTTGCTGTCGGTTGCCTCGCCCGTCAGCGGGAGGATGCTCATCAGGGCGGCCTTCAGCGCGGCCAGGCCCTCCCCCGCCGCAGGCCGGGGGCGCGAGACGGTCCGCTGCTCGAGCAGGTCGAGGGCGTACGCGACCAGGTCGCGCTTGGCCGGGAAGTAGTGGGTCAGCAGGCCGGTGGACGCGTCGAGTTCGGCGGCGACGGCGCGCATGGTCAGGCCGCCGAATCCGTGCGCGACCAGCACCCGCCAGACCGCCTCGGAGACGTCACGGCGACGGGCCTCATGGTCCCCCTTGGTACGTGGCATGCTGCTACGGTACATAGCCAAAACGCTTGTTGTGTGAATGGGGTCCTCATGTTCTCTCTCCCCTTGCGGGACGACGCCCGTCTCGCCCCGCTCGAGATATGGCATGCCGAGGAGTTCGCCGCCCACCTGGACCGGGCGCGCGAGCACATCCGGCCGTGGGTCGGTGCGGGCTTCGTCACTGTCGACGTCGACGGGGCGCGCGCCACACTGCGCCGGTACGCCGAGCGCCAGGCCGCGGACGGCGGCCGCCTCTACGGCATCTGGCTCGACGGCACGCTCGTCGGCGGCGTGATGTTCGTGGACTTCGACGCCGCTTCCGGTTCCTGCGAGATCGGCTGCTGGCTGGAGCCGGACGCCGAGGGCCACGGCCTGATCACACCGGCGTGCGGCACCTTGCTGGACTGGGCGTTCACCACACGGGGCCTGCACCGCGCCGAGTGGCACTGCCGGGCCGACAACGAACGCAGCGCCGCGGTGGCCAAACGGCTCGGCATGACACTCGAAGGCGTTCAGCGCGAGTCCTGGCCGTACGACGGCACCCGTCACGGCACGCAGCTCTGGGCGATCCTCGCTCCGGAGTGGCGCGCCCAGTAACCACGACACCGCGCGCCCGGGAATGGCGAACCCAGTAGCCACCCACCGCGGCGCCCCATAGCTCGTACGCGTCCCGCGCACACGTTCCCGTGGTGCGGGACGGCGCGCGATCACGTTCCGCTTGGCCGTCTGCCTCATTCGGCAGGTTTGCACTTCCAGGACGCGAAATCGCCCCCTTCGCGCCGTACCTGGCCACCACTCCCGGCTGCTTGCCTTGTGGGTGCAACGAGGAGCTTTCGTACCACCGATCGCTTCGCCCACCCTCGTTACATCTCCTGGGAGGGAATGTGTCCGTACCGGACAGCGCCACCGGTCCCGCGAGCGACGAAGAAACCGCACCTGAAGTCCCGACCGACCAGCAGCTGACCAGTCTCGGTACCCATGCGGCACGCCGGCTGGCCACGACCACCAAGTCCGCACCGCAGATGCAGGCCATCACCTCACGGTGGCTGCTGAAATCCCTGCCATGGGTGGACGTCAAGGGCGGCACGTACCGGGTCAACCGGCGTCTCCAGCTCAGCATCGGCCGCGGCAGGGTGCAGTTCGACCAGAACGGCGGGAACGACATCAAAGTCATCCCCGAGACGCTCACCGAACTCCCCGTCCTGCGCGGGTACGACGACATCGACGTACTGAAGGAAATCGCCACCCGGTTCCGGACCCGGGAGGTGCGGGCCGGGCAGGTCCTCTTCGAGGCCGGGCAGCCGGTGACCGAGGCTTACCTGGTGGCCCACGGGCGGTTCACTCGCTTCACCGAAGGCAAGTACGGCGAGGAGGAGGTCATCGGCGTCGTCACGGACGGCGACCAGATGGGCGACGAGGCCATCGGCCAGCCGGACCCGCTGTGGCTCAGCTCGGTCCGGGCCGAGACCGCGGGCACCGTTCTCGTACTGCCCTGGGACGTCGTCGAGGAGCTCACCGAGCGGACACCGTCCCTCGCCGCGCACCTGCGGGAGTACGTCGAACGACAGCGGCTGCCGAGGAACCGCAAGGGCGAGGCAGACGTCCCCGTGCAGTCCGGGCACACGGGTGAGCCGACGCTGTCCGGCGGCTTCGTCGACTATGAACTCACGCCGCGCGAATACGAGTTGTCCCTCACCCAGACCGTCCTGCGCGTCCACACCCGCATCGCCGACCTCTACAACGACCCGATGGACCAGACCGAGGAGCAACTCCGCCTCACCATCGAGGAGATCCGCGAGCGCCAGGAGTGGGAACTCCTCAACAACCGCGAGTTCGGGCTGCTGCACAACGTCGACTACGGCCAGCGCATCAGCACCTTCTCCGGCCCGCCCACCCCCGACGATCTCGACGAACTGCTCTCCATGCGCCGTAAGACGAAGCTCTTCCTCGCCCATCCGAAGGCGATCGCCGCGTTCTTCCGGCAGTGCAACCGGCGCGGTCTGGTCCCCGGGACCGCGAACGTCGACGGTCACGAGGTGCCCGCCTGGCGAGGCGTTCCGCTGTTCCCCTGCGGCAAGATCCCGGTCACGCCGCAGCACACGACCAGCATCCTCGCGCTGCGCACCGGGGAGTCCGACCAGGGAGTCGTCGGCCTCTACCAGACCGGCATCCCCGAGGAGTACCAGCCCGGCCTGAACGTCAGGTTCATGGGCATCAACACCACCGCGATCATCAACTACCTCGTCACCGCCTACTACTCGCTGGCGATTCTCGTCCCCGACGCGGCGGGGATCCTCGAGAACGTGCAGATCGGACGGACCGCCGAATGACGCGCGACGACGGACGGGGTACGCGATGAGTGCACCGCCGGACACAGCCGCCCCGTTCTCTCCGCCGGGGCCGCCCAGCCTTGCCCGCGCCCTGCAGACACGGCGCGGCGGTGCGGTCCCCGGACTGCGTCACCAGCCGGCGGTCCCCGCCGATCCCGTGAAGGTCGAGGAGGTCGACCGCAGGCTGGAGATCTGGGCCCGCGGTCTCGATCTGTTCCCCGAGGCGTGGTTCGAGGACTTCGCGCGCTTCCAGGTCGGGCGGGCCGTGGTGCTCCAGCACCCGGGGGCGGCCGACCTGGACCGCCTCACCGCCGCGGGCAAACTGCTGCTCGCGGAGAACATGGTCGACGACTGCTACTGCGAGGACAAGGGCGGATCACCGCGCGGCCTCGGCGGCCGGCTGATCATGGCGCAGTCCGCGATCGATCCGTACCACGGGACAGCCGAGGCGGAGGAGCAGTGGCGCCACGGCGTGCAGGCCGACGGCCCGCTGCGCTCGTACCACGTGGCCTTCCAGGACTACGCCGCCTTCGCCACACCCAGCCAGGCATCCCGGTTCGTCCACGACATCGCGCGGCTGCACCTCGGGTACCTCGCCGAGGCCGCCTGGGCGGAGACCCGGCACATGCCGCGCGTGTGGGAGTACCTGGTCATGCGGCAGTTCAACAACTTCCGCCCCTGTCTGTCCCTCGTCGACGCGGTCGACGGCTACGAACTGCCCGAGGCCGTCTACGCCCGGCCCGAGATCCAGCGGGTCACGGCGCTGGCGTGCAACGCGACGACGCTCGTCAACGACCTGTACTCCTTCACCAAGGAACTGGCCAACGACCCCACCCACCTCAACCTGCCGCAGGTCGTCGCGGCCAACGAACGGTGCGGCCTCAAGGCCGCCTACCTCAAGTCCGTCGACATCCACAACGAGATCCAGACGGCCTTCGAAGAGGAGGCCGCGCTTCTGTCCGCCATGTCACCCCTCGTCGAACGGTACGTCCAGGGCCTCAGCACCTGGGTGGCCGGCAACCACGAGTGGCACGCCACGAACAGCCGCCGCTACCACCTGCCCGACTACTGGTAGTCCGCGCACCGGTCCAACCACTCGGACCCGAAGTCCGTTTCACCTGATCCACTGTCAAATGCACTGCGAGGAGTACCTGTTGACCACCGCTCCCCACTTCACCTCGGCCGTTCCGCTGCCGGCCCAGTCCACGTACCAGTCCCGTGTCGCCGAATACTGGAACGCCGAGGAAAACCCGGTCAACCTCGAACTCGGCAAGATCGACGACCTGTACCACCACCACTACGGGATCGGACCCGCGGACAACTCGGTGCTCGACGAGCCCGACCCCACGCGGCGCAACGACCGGATCACCGCCGAGCTGCACCGGCTCGAACACGCCCAGGCCAACTGCCTCGCCGACCACCTCGGACCGCTCACCGCCACCGACCGGGCCTTCGACGCCGGCTGCGGACGCGGCGGCGGCAGTGTCGTGGCGCATCTGCGGTACGGCTGCCAGACCGACGGCGTCACCATCTCGGCCAAACAGGCGGACTTCGCCAACGCCCAGGCCGCCAAGCGCGGCATCGACGGCCAGGTCCGCTACCACCACCGCAACATGCTCGACACCGGTCTGCCGACCGGCGCGTTCGGCGCGTCGTGGAACAACGAGTCGACCATGTACGTCGAGCTGGAGCTGCTCTTCGCCGAACACGCCCGGCTGCTGCGCCGCGGCGGCCGGTACGTGGTCATCACCGGCTGCTACAACGACGGTTACGGCCGGGCGTCGCGCGAGGTGTCCCTGATCAACGCCCACTACATCTGCGACATCCACCCACGGTCGGAGTACTTCCGCGCCATGGCCCGCAACCGCCTGGTCCCCGTGCACGTCGAGGACCTCACGGAGGCCGCGCTGCCGTACTGGGAACTGCGCAAGCAGGCCGACCATCTGGTCACCGGCATCGAGGACACGTTCCTCACCGCGTACAAGAACGGCAGCTTCCAGTACCTGATGATCGTCGCCGACCGCGTCTGACTCCGCCCCCGCCCTGATCCCTGATCCGGCGACGTCCGCGTGAACCGGCCTTCGTGGGGTAGGAAGGCAAGGCCCGCACACCGGGCGGACGGATCACGCGGAACAGAGAGAGGGCGGTCGGGTCATGGCGCTGGAGCAGGCGGCCCACGGCATGGTGCAGGCGGTCGTCATCCACAACGGACGCCTGCTCCTGGTGGAACAGCCGGACGGCAGTGAGCTGCCGTCCGGCATTCCCGAGCCCGCCGAGTCGGCGGAGGCCACCGCCGCGCGCCTTGTGTACGAGCTCACCGGCTATCTCGTCGACGGTTCATCGACACTCGAACCACAGGCGGCTCAGGGAGATCCCGGGCCGGCCGTCCTGTGTCAGCTGCTGACCGAGGATCCGTCGGACGGGGCGCGGCTCAGGCCGGAGCAGATCCATTGGGTTCCGGTCGCGGCGGCCGTCGACGCCACGCCCCCGGGAGCCGTGCGCAACTACTTGGAGGGCCACACGCCGGTGTGAGGCCCTCCAACTGGTCTGCCGGACCTCGTCACGGGGCCCAGCGGCCGTTGGCCTTGCGATGATCGTGGGGCTGCTGGGACTTACCGGGCAGCTGGTCCTTCGCCTGCTTGACGGCCGCCTGCGGGATCTGCGAGTGGAAGTACAGCAGCTTGCCCTGCCCTCGTGCACCTATGCCGTGGTGCCCTTTCGCCGGTGAGTTCTTGCTCATGACTCGGCACCTCGCCATCTCACGTCGGCTTCGCGGGCCCGGAAGTGGAAGTCCCCGGTCGCGCATTCCGTAGATTTCACGGTACGCCGCTCCTGACGATGACGGCGGGTCGAGACGGTGACTGCGGGTCGAGACGAACCCACCCCGCAGGGCAGGGACCTGTTACCCGTCGGTCGGCCGTTTCCGCCCTGCGTGTCCCGGTGATCAATGCGAGGCTGAAATCGTGCATACCTCCGATCTGACTCCTGAAATCCGTGCCGCCCTGAGCAAGAAGCGGCCGTATCCCGCGATCACGTTGGTCACGCCCACCGATCCGGATTTCCCCTTCAGCGACAAGGACCGAATCCTCATCCGAGACCTGGTCACCGAGGCCAAGCGGCGGCTGGTGGACGACCCGGACGTGGAGCGGGAGACGAGGTTGGAGCTGCGGGATCAACTGCTGGATCCCGCGGAGATCGAACGCGCGACCGATCCTTTCCACCCGGACGACGCCATGGTCGTCTATGTGGCCGTGAACGAGCCGGTCCAGGTATGGCGGATGACATCGCTCGCACCGGTGGAACCCCGCGTGGAATTCGGCACGGCATTCCTGACGCGGTACCTGGTGGCTGCCGAGCAGCGCTCCCGCCCGTACCTGGTTCTTGTCCTCGACCAGGAGATGTGCCGTCTGTACCACGGGTCCGTACGACGACTGCAGGAAGTGGAGAAGAACGGGTGGCCGGACAAGCCGCAGATCCCGTCCCCCGAGGATGCGATTCCCGGGTCCATCCCCCACTCCACGCCGTACGAGGGGCATGAGGAGCGGGTCGAGCAGTACCTGCGGACCGTGGACAAACGGCTGGGGCAGTCCTTCGAGGAGCACGACGGACTGCCGCTGTTCGTCATCGGCGGCGACAAGATCCTCTCGACGTTCAGGAGCGTCACCCGCTACGGGAATCTGATCGCCGGGACATTGCCGCTCACGGGCATGGACAAGGAATCGGCCCAGGATCTGGAGAAGCGGCTCCAGCCGGCCCTCGCGGACTTCTACGCCAAGCAGGTCGCCGAAGCCGTCTCCGAGCTGAGCGAAGCGCGTGGACAGGGCAAGTACGTCGGCGGCGCGCCGGAGGTGTGGACCTCGGTCGCCGACAAGCGCGTGCACCGCCTGGTGGTGGAAGAGGGGCTGATGCTGGCGGGCCGCATCACCGAGGACGACCGCGTCCTGGAGCTCGTGGACGTACCGAAGCCGGTGACGTTGCCGGACCCGAAGAAGGACATGGAACCGTCGGCGCACGCACTTGGTGTGGCCACCGACATCGTCGAGCGACTCGTGGACAACGCGATCGCTGCCGACGCCCGGGTCCTGTTCGTGCCCGACGGGACGCTGACGGAGGCCGGCGGCGTGGCGGCGCTGCTGCGCTACTGATCCCCACGTACGGGCGCACGCGAGATGGGATCCCTCAGTGAGGGATCCCATCTCTCGTGTCTGTTTCCGCCGTCTCTCGTGTCTCTGTTTCCGCGCAATCAGAGATACGGCGAACCGGATACATCGACCACGTGCGTGTGGCGCTTGCAGTGTGCCTTTTCTACGTCTGGCCCCGGCGCGACCACAGCAGTATGGCCGTCCGAAAAGGCCACTTGGTAGAGATCGCGGTTCGTACCAGAGATGATCTCCTCGACCCTTACGGTCCTGTCACCCCTGAGGCCGTGCAGGGTCAGATAATCGCCCTTCTTGGCTTCCATAGTGATCAGCCTCTAATGCTGACAGCTTCCGACGCCTCTGATGGGGGCACCGTTTCCACTCAATCCCGGTGGTTGCCGATCCGCAAGCGGAGCGGAAATTGGCCGCCTCCACCCGGCCCCAGCTCCGCCCGGCCCGATGCCGCTTTGTGCTAAAGATAGCTTTTGCCCGAATGTGAGGAACTCCGGCCGAGAGATGGTGCAGTGGTACTAGCAGTCGCTCAAGAGACCATGGCGCGATGGCAGTTCGGCATCACCATCGTCTACCACTTCCTCTTCGTCCCGCTGACGATCAGTCTGGCCGCCATCGTGGCGGGCTTCGAGACGGCCTGGGTGCGGACGGGCAACGCGAAGTATTTCCACGCCACGAAGTTCTGGGGCACGCTCTTTCTCATCAACATCGCGATGGGTGTCGTCACCGGCATCGTCCAGGAGTTCCAGTTCGGGATGAACTGGTCCGACTACTCACGCTTCGTCGGCGATGTTTTCGGTGCCCCGCTGGCGATGGAGGCGCTGATCGCGTTCTTCTTCGAGTCCACGTTCATCGGCCTGTGGATCTTCGGCTGGGACAGGCTTCCCAAGAAGTTGCATTGCGCGTGCATCTGGCTGGTCGCCATCGGCACCCTGCTCTCCGCGTACTTCATTCTGGCGGCCAACTCCTTTATGCAGCACCCGGTCGGCTACCGGATCGACAAGGAGTCCGGGCGGGCCCAACTCACCGACATCGGCCGGGTGTTGTTCCAGAACACCACGCAGGTGCAGATGTTCCACACCGTTACCGCTGCGTTCCTCACCGGTTCCGCGCTGGTGATCGGCATCTCCTCGTACCACCTGCTGCGCGCCAAGCGCGGCAAGGAGACGAACCGCCGGAACATCGCGCCGATGCGGACCTCACTGCGGGTCGGCCTGATCATCGCGGTGGTGGCCGGGCTGGGCACCGCGCTCAGCGGCGACCGGCTGGGCAAGGTCATGTTCGATCAGCAGCCGATGAAGATGGCTGCCGCCGAGGCGCTCTGGGACACGCAGGGTCCCGCCCCCTTCTCGATCTTCTCGATCGGCAATGTCTCCGAGGGCCACAACACCGTCGCACTGGAGATCCCGGGCCTGCTGTCCTTCCTCGCCAAGGACAACTTCCACTCCGCCGTCCCCGGCATCAACAACAGGGCCCGTGACCAGGCGGCCGAGTTCGGCGGTGAGCCGGAGGACTACATCCCGAACATCTTCGTGACGTACTGGGGCTTCCGCCTGATGATCTTCTTCGGGATGACCAGCTTCGTGGTCGGTCTGATCGGTCTGTGGACCACGCGGCGGAAGTTCTGGCTGACGCAAGGGCGCAAGACCGACGACGACGAGCCGCCGATGCTGATGCTCACCGACAAGGTCGAGATGAACGCCTTCTTCACCAAGTGGAGCTGGCGGGTCGGCATCCTCACCATGGCGTTCCCGCTGGTCGCCAACAGCTTCGGCTGGATCTTCACCGAGATGGGCCGCCAGCCCTGGGTGGTCTACCACCTGATGCGCACCTCCGAAGCCGACTCCCCCCACGTGACGACCGGCACGGTGATCGGCTCGATGACCGCGTTCACCGTGCTCTACGCGGTACTTGCGGTGATCTGGGTGAAGCTCATGGCCAAGTACGCCATGGCCGGCCCGGACTCCGGTGAGCGGCCGCCGACCAAGGACCCGACCCTGCGCGGGCCCTCCGCGGAGGATACCGACCAGCCCCTCGCCCACGCGTACTGAGGACGGATCGTCATGCACCTCCACGATCTCTGGTTCATCCTGATCGCCGTCCTGTGGATCGGCTACTTCTTCCTCGAGGGCTTCGATTTCGGCGTCGGCGTCCTCACCAAGTCGCTGGCCCGAAACAGCACCGAGCGCCGGGTCCTGATCAACACCATCGGCCCGGTGTGGGACGGCAACGAGGTCTGGCTGATCACGGCCGCCGGTGCGACCTTCGCGGCCTTCCCCGACTGGTACGCCACGATGTTCAGCGGCTTCTACATCCCGCTGCTGATCATTCTGTTCTGCCTGATCGTGCGGGGCGTGGCCTTCGAATACCGGGCCAAGCAGTCCGGGGCGCGCTGGCAGCACAACTGGGAGCAGGCCACCTTCTGGACGTCGTTGCTGCCCCCGTTCCTCTGGGGCGTGATCTTCGCGAACATGGTCCGCGGGCTGGCGATCGACGCGGACAAGTCGTACGTGGGCGGCCTCGGGGACCTGTTCAACGGTTACACGATCCTCGGCGGCGTCATGACGCTGGTGCTGTTCGTCTGCCACGGCGCGGTCTTCGCGGCCCTGAAGACCCTCGGGGACATCCGTGACCGGGCCAGGACGCAGGCGACTCAACTCGGCGCGCTGGCGGGCCTGTTGCTGCTGGTGTTCCTGATCTGGACACAGGTGGAGTCGGGCAACAGCCGGAGTCTGGGCGTGATGATCGTGGCGTTCCTGGCACTGATCGGGGCGCTGGTCATGACCCGGCTCGGCCGTGACGGCTGGGCGTTCACGCTGTCGGGACTGACCGTCGTGGCGGCGTTCGCGATGCTGTTCCTGGCCCTGTATCCGGATGTCATGCCGTCGACGCTCAACCCCGACTGGTCGCTGACGGTCTCCAACGCCTCTTCGTCGTCGTACACGCTGAAGGTGATGACGATCGTCGCGGCGGTGTTCACGCCGATCGTGCTGATCTACCAGAGCTGGACGTACTGGGTCTTCCGTCGGCGGATCGGCGTCCAGCACATCCCGGCGGGTCACTGATCATGCGACCTGTCGATCCCCGGTTGCTGGCGTACGCCCGCACCACCCGCGCCTTCCTCGCCGGATCCGTGGTCCTCGGCGGGGTGGGCGCGGCCCTGCTCGTGGCCCAGGCAAGCCTCGTCCGAGATCGTGGTGCGGGCGTTCGAGGAGCACGCGTACGACCTGACGTGGCCGCTGCTCGGTCTGGTGGCCGTCGCGCTCGGGCGGGCGCTCGTGGCCTGGCTGACCGAGCTGGCGGCACATCGGTCGGTGGCCCGGGTGAAGTCCACGCTGCGGGGGCGGCTGCTCGACCATGCCACCGCGCTCGGCCCGTCCTACCTGACGGGCCGGCGCACCGGCGAGCTCGCGACCCTGGCCACCCGGGGAGTCGACGCCCTGGACGACTACTTCGCCCGCTACCTCCCGCAGTTGGCGCTCGCCGTCGTCGTGCCGGTCGTGGTGCTGGCCCGGATTCTCGGTGCCGACTGGCGGTCGGCGGCGATCATCGCGGTGACGCTGCCGCTCATCCCCTTGTTCATGGTGCTGGTCGGGCTTGCGACGCAGGACCGGATGACCAGGCAATGGGCCGGCCTGTCCCGTCTTTCGCATCACTTCCTGGACGTGGTGGCCGGGCTTCCGACGCTGAAGGTCTTCAACCGGGCCAAGGCGCAGGCCCGTTCCATCGCCCGCATCACGGACGACTACCGCAGGGCGACGATGCGGACGCTGCGGATCGCGTTCATGTCCTCGCTGACGCTGGAACTGCTGTCGACGCTGTCGGTGGCGCTGGTCGCGGTGGCGGTCGGGTTCCGGCTGGTCGACGGATCGCTGGATCTACGGACCGGCCTGCTGGTGCTGGTTCTCGCCCCGGAGGTGTACCTGCCGATTCGTCAGGTGGGCGCCCTGTACCACTCGAGCGTGGAGGGGCTGACGGCCGCGGGCGAGATCTTCGAGGTCCTGGAGACCGCGCCGCCGGACTCGGGGACCGATCCGGCGCCGGCCGGCGCGGAGATCAGGCTGTCGGCGGTGAGTGTCGCTTACGAGGGGCGCTCGGTGGCGGCGTTGCAGGATGTGTCGCAGACGCTCACGGCCGGGGAGACGGTTGCCCTGACCGGGCCGAGTGGCGCGGGCAAGTCCACGCTGCTCGCTGTGCTGCTCGGGTTTGTCCCGCCGTCGGCCGGTGCCGTGCTCGTCGACGGGCGCGACCTCGCCTCCTTCGACCCGGAGAGCTGGCGTCGACAGATCGCGTGGGTGCCGCAGCATCCACACCTCTTCGCGGGGACGGTCGCCGCCAACGTACGGCTCGCCCGGCCCGAGGCGACCGGCGCCGAGGTACGTGCTGCGCTCGCTGCCGCCCACGCGTCGGACTTCGCGGAGCCGGGCCTGGTGCTCGGTGAAGGCGGTGCGGGGCTCTCGGCCGGGCAGCGGCAGCGGCTGGCCCTGGCCCGCGCGGTACTGGCGGACCGGCCGCTGGTGCTCCTGGACGAGCCGACCGCCAACCTCGACGGCGAGAGCGAGGCCGCCGTGGTCGAGGCCGTCCGCTCGCTGGCAACGGGCCGCACGGTCCTGCTCGTGGCCCACCGCCCGGCCCTCCTCGCCATCGCTGACAGACGCGTGCACCTGGACGTCCCCCATGAGAGCAGGGATGTGCGCACGGCGGAACCCCGGCGTTCATCGGTCGCAGCTCCTGCCGGCCACTGCCCATGTGCGGTCGAGCCACCTCCAGGGCCCGGGCGAGGCAACGAGACCCGGCCCCGGCTCGGCCTCGCCGTGCTCCTCGGGTCTACCTGCGTCTCGCCCGCCCCGACGCCGAGGAGCCCGGCCTGCGGGCCGCACTCGCCAGGGCCCGCCTGCTCGACTGGGTCGACAGCCTGCCCGCCGGTCTCGACACGATGGTGGGCGAGCACGGGGTCCGCCTCTCCGGGGGGCAGCGGCAGCGGCTGGCGCTGACCCGCGCGCCGCTCGCGGACTTCCCCGTACTGATCATGGACGAGCCCGCCGAACACCTCGACCTGCCCACCGCCGACGCCCTCACCGCGGATCTGCTCGCCCTCACCGAGGGCCGTACCACTGTGCTGATCACCCACCGCCTTGCCGGACTTCGCAGTGCCGCCGTCGACGAGATTCTGGTTCTCGACCAAGGCCGGATCGCCGAGCGCGGCAGCTGGTCCGAGCTCATCGACCGGCAGGGTGGACGGCTCCGTGCCATGTGGCTCCGTGAGCGGCGGGCGGACGCCCTGGTTGCCGCGGGCGACGGTGTCCCCGGGCAGGTGGCGCCCATTGATCAAC
Organism: Streptomyces sp. NBC_01445; assembly: GCF_035918235.1. Taxonomy (NCBI): domain Bacteria; kingdom Bacillati; phylum Actinomycetota; class Actinomycetes; order Kitasatosporales; family Streptomycetaceae; genus Streptomyces; species Streptomyces sp. NBC_01445. The sequence continues at coordinate 793,342 of NZ_CP109485.1, forward strand.
CGGCATAGCCTGACTGAAACTAATATTTTGTCGGCTTATGCCCGTATTTGCATGGTCGAAGGGTTGAGTGTCTTGAGCATCGACAGTGAGGCGCCGGAAGAACTGGAACCCAGTGTGGGGCCGATCCCCAAGGAGGATCCGGAGTATCACCCCTACCACCACCCGGCTGCCGGCTGGGGTGCCGCGAAGAGCGTGACCCAGTTCCTCGTGCGCGAGCGCGAACTGGTGGATGGCCCGCGGGCCATCATGAAGATGAACCACGAGAACACAGGCTTCGACTGTCCCGGTTGCGCGTGGCCGGACGACACCAAGGGCCTGAAGCTCGACATCTGCGAGAACGGCATCAAGCACGTCACGTGGGAGATGACGCGCAAGCGCGTCGAGCGCGACTTCTTCGCCGCCCACACGGTGACCGAGCTGTTCGAGTGGAGCGACTTCAAGCTGGAGGACCAGGGCCGGCTGACCGAGCCGATGGTCTACAACCCTGACACGGACCATTACGTCCCCATCAGCTGGAAGGACGCGTTCGAGCTGGTCGGCAGCACCCTGCGCGGCCTTGAGAACCCGAACCAGGCGTCGTACTACACGTCCGGCCGGCTCGGCAACGAGGCCACGTTCCTCTACCAGTTGATGGCCCGTGAGCTGGGCACGAACAACCTGCCCGACTGCTCGAACATGTGCCACGAGGCCAGCGGCCGCGCCATGCAGGCGTCCCTGGGAACGGGCAAGGGAACGGTCGACCTCAAGGACTGGGAGAGCGCGGACGCGCTGTTCATCATGGGGGTCAACGCCGCCTCCAACGCGCCCAGGATGCTCACAGCACTCGCCGAGGCCTACCACCGCGGCGCCCAGATCGTGCACATCAACCCGCTGGTCGAGGCGGCCGCCACACGCACCATCGTCCCGCACGACTTCATGGACATGGCGCTGTTCAAGACGACGAAGACCAGCACCCTGAACCTTCAAGTGCGCATCGGCGGCGACCTGGCGCTCCTGCGTGGCATGGCCAAGGCGGTCATCGAGGAATCCAAGCTGGACCCCAAGGCGCTGGACCAGGAGTTCATCGAACGCCACACCACCGGCTTCGACTCCTACCGGCAGCTGTGCGAGAGCACCTCCTGGGACGAACTGGAGAGGCAGTCCGGGGTCAGCCGCGACGACATCCTCAAAGCGGCGCGCGTGTACTGCGACGCCGACCGCAGCATCATCAGCTGGTGCCTGGGCCTGACCCAGCACGAGCACGGCGTCGACACCGTCCGCGAGATCATCAACCTCCTTCTCCTGCGCGGCAATCTGGGCCGTGAGGGAGCCGGCCCCTCCCCCGTACGCGGTCACAGCAACGTCCAGGGAAACCGCACCTGCGGCATCGATCACCGACCCGACGACGAGTTCCTCGACCGCCTGGCCGAGTACTGCAAGATCGACCCGCCGCGTGAGCACGGCCTGGACACCATCGGCACCATCCAGGCCATGCGCCGGGGCGATGTGAAGGTGTTCGTCGGCATGGGCGGCAACTTCGCCCTCGCCGCACCGGATTCGCCGATCACGTACGAGGCCCTGCGCAACTGCGACCTCACGGTCCAGGTGAGCACCAAGCTCAACCGCAGCCACCTCGTGCACGGCCGCCAGGCGCTGATCCTGCCGTGCCTCGGCCGCACCGAGAAGGACCATCAGCGCAAGGGCATCCAGAGCACGTCCGTCGAGGACTCGATGAGCATGGTGCACATGTCCGTCGGCATGAAGCGCCCGGCGTCGCCGCACCTGCTGTCCGAGCCCGCGATCGTCGCGGGCATGGCCCGCGCGGCCCTGCCTGCGAGCAGCACGCCGTGGGAGTGGTACATCGAGGACTACGACCGGATCCGCGACACCATGTCGCAGGCCCTCGACGGGTTCGAGGACTTCAACCGCCGCGTGCGCCTGCCCCTGGGCTTCCGCCTGAAGCAGCCCGCCCGCGAACTGGTCTTCCTGACCCCGTCCGGCGGCGCGGAGTTCTCCGACGCGGCCCTGCCCGACGTCGTACCGGCGCCCGGCACCCTGGCCCTGGGCACCATGCGCTCCCACGACCAGTGGAACACGACGATCTACTCGGACAACGACCGCTACCGCGGCATCAAGAACCTGCGCGAGCTCGTCTTCATGAACGAGGACGACATGCGCGAGCGCGGGATCTCCGAATTCGATCCCGTCGACATCACCAGCACGGCAAGGGACGGCAGCCACCGCTACCTCAACGGCTACCTCGCCATCCCGTACGACATCCCGCGCGGCTGCGCGGCCGGGTACATGCCCGAGATGAACGTGCTGTGCGCGCTCGTCGACTACAGCACGCAGAGCGACCAGCCGATCATGAAGCACGTCAAGGTGACCATCGAAGCGGCCGCCTGAGCTGGAAGTCGGGCGAAGGAGGGGCCCCGGCCGGGCTGACGACCGGTCGGGGCCCCGTCGCGTTCGCTCGTGACACGGCGTCAGGCGGGTTGCCGGACTCCGAGGTACCTCAGAGCGGACCTCGCCGCGCCGGCGCCGCACATGCCGTGTGCGCCGGGGCCGGGCGGCGTGGCGGCCGAGCAGATGAACACGCCGGGCAGACCGGTGCCGTAGGGGTCGAGCGCGGGGCGCGGGCCGAGGAGTAGGTACGGGACCGTGTTGGCTCCCGTGACGATGTCGCCTCCGACGAAGTTGGGGTTGGCCGCGGCGAAGTCGGCGGGCCGGGTGATGTGCCGGCCCACGATGCGTTCGCGTACGCCGGGGGCGAATCGCTCGAACTGGCGGAGGATCGCTTCGGTGGCGTCTCCGTCGTAGTCGTACGGGACATGCGCGTAGGCCCAGACAGGGTGTACGTCGCCGACCGAGCGGGTGGGGTCGGCCAGGTACTGCTGGCCGACCAGGACGAAGGGGCGCTCGGGCATCCGCCCGGCCACGACGTCCCGCTCCCCACGTGCCACGTCGGCGAACGGGCCGCCGAGGTGGACGGTGCCTGAGCGTCGGGCGTCCTCGTTCGTCCAGGGCACGCCGCCTTCGACGGCCAGGTCGACCTTGAACGCGCCGGGACCGCGGCGGAAGCGCCGGTAGGCGGACCGTACGCGGGCGGGAAGCCGGTCGCCGTAGATGCGGGCGATCTGGCCGGGGTCGAGGTCGAGGAGCGTCACGTCGGCGGGCGGGATCTGCGAGGAGCGGGTGATGTGTACGCCGGTGTGGATCGTGCCGCCGTGCTCGCCCAGTACGTTCTCCAGGCTGCGGGCGATGGACTGTGAGCCGCCCTCGGCGACGGCCCATCCGGCGGCGTGCCCGGCGGTGAGGATGCCCAGTCCGATCGCCGACGTGAACGGGTGGGTCAGCGGACGGAACGCGTGCGCCGCGACGCCCGCCCACAGCGCCTGCGCCTGGGGGGTTCTGAAGAGACGTGCGAGGACGGTGGCGGGCAGGGTGGTCGGCAGGCCGAAGCGCGCGAGCAGCAGCGGGTGCGTCGGGACGCGCAGCAGAGGGCGCATGACGTCCTGGGCGAGCGCGTCCCAGTGGCGCACGGGCGTTTCGAAGAGTGCCCGGTACCGTCCGGCGTCGGCACCGAGCATGAGGGCGGTGTCCTCGACGGAGCGCATCAGTACCCCCGCACTGCCGTCGTCCAGCGGGTGTACGCAGTCGACGTCCGCCAACTTCCAGCGCAGTCCGTGCCGTTCGAGGCCGAGTGAGCGAAGCGCCGGCGAGGTGACGGCCATCGGGTGGATGGCCGAGCAGTGGTCGTGCAGCAGGCCGGGAAGGACGGCCTCGTGGCTGCGGGTGCCGCCGCCGACCTCGTCCGCGGCTTCGAGGAGCGTGACCTCGAGGCCCGCCTTCGCGAGCAGGGCCGCGGCGACGAGCCCGTTGGGCCCGCCGCCGACGATGACGGCGGACGTCATGACGCCGTGTCCATGGGCGGCAGGCCCTCGACGGAGCCGTCCGCGTCGGGCACCGGCCGCAGCGGGTGCACGGACTGCACACCGTAGACCGGGTAGCCCGGGCCGTCGGTGGGCCACGGCTGCCGGGTCACCATGTCGTGCACCTTGACGTGTCCGCGTTCCAGCAGACCGAGGGCGGCGTCGTGGACCTCATACGTCTGATTCTGCCGGTGGATGGGCTGACTCTCCAGGCAGATCACGCGGACCTCGCCGGGCGCGAAGCCGCAGCGGGCCTGTACGGCGCGCAGGAGCTGATCGTCGTGGAGGTGGCCCTCGCCGAAGTTCCAGCCGATCGCAAAGCCGCCGATCAGCTCTCCCTCGACGACGACGGCGTCTTCCTGACCGTCGGCGACCCGGTCGATGAGTCCGTTGTGGGCGCGGCCATGGGCGTGCATGGCCCGCCAGCCGTGCGCCTTGCTGGCCACCAGCAGCGCGGTGTCCGCGTCGTACAGGGTCTCCAGCTGCTTGGTGGGCAGGCGGCACGACGTGGTCAGTCCCGCCTCCAGTCGCTCCAGGGCGTCGCCGGTGAACACCCACACCGTGGTGGCCCAGTTGCCCGCGTAGTAGCGCATCGCGGGGAGGAAGGAGACGAGGTCGGGCCGTACGTTGCCGAGGATCGGCAGAAACAGCAGGCTCGGCAGGATCACGACCAGCAGCCAGGGCGATTGCAGGTCCTGGACCATGACGTCGCCGTGGGCACCGAAGAGGTAGAACAGCGAGAAGATGAAAAAGAGGTTCCACTCCAGCGGTACGCCCATGGGGACCGTCGAGAGGATGTGGAGGTGGAAGACGGCCATGTAGATCAGGGCCGCCCACGTCCACCAGCCGCCGTCGCCGAAGAACACCAGGTAGAGCGGGACGCCGTATTCGGTGGCGGTTCCGATGTGGGCGAGGAGGAGCGGCAGCGGGGAGGGGCGCAGGTCGCGCGGGTGGTCGCGGTAGAAGACCCGCTTGACGCGGCCCGAGGGGATCAGGGGCGCGTTGCTCATCATCGTCGCCACCACGAACGGGAAGTGGCGGTTGAGCTTGGACGTCGCGGCTCCCCACCACAGCGCCAGCATGACGAGCTTGAAGCCGATGAACATGTCGCTGCAGGGGAAGAAGAAGATCAGCAGCGAGAGCCAGTACTGCTCGCCGCGTGCCGCGAGGAAGATGGTCTTGTCCCGCAGGCCGAGCACGGCGACGGTCGCGATGAGCGGTAGGGCCGCCAACGGGTCGAACAGGCCGACGTGGCCGAATCCCACGATGCTGCTCCCGTCGCCCGGGCGGCTCAGCAGCCATGCGCCCGAGGCGAGTACGGCGGCGTACAGCAGGACGTCGGCGACGGTACGGCGGTCGCCTCGGGTCAGCGGCACCTTGTCCGGCCACGGAGGCAACCTGATGGTGCCCGGCCGCAGCCAGTACAGGATGGAGCCGATCGGCGGGTTGAAGCGGGAGGTGAGCGGGCCGGATCCGCAGCCGAGGCCGATCACTTCCCACAGGAGCGTGAAGACGATCAGCTTCTGGTAGACGATCGGCTCGTCCCACCAGGAGGCCACGTCGGTGACGGTTCCGAGGCCCGGGGTCAGCGAGATCACCAGGGCCGCCCCACCGCCGTAGAGCAGGCACTTGACGACGTAGAACAGGAGCACCCCGTAGGGGCTGCCGAAGCCGTACTCGACCCAGTCCCGGGTGAGGATCTCCAGGCGCTCGCGGCGCGGCAGGGAGCGGAACGTGTCGGCGTCGACAGGCGGCAGTTGGGGTTTGATGAAGCCCATGAGGTCACACCTTTGTGTCTCGTCGGAGCCGTTTGTCGTGAGGAACGCGGTGGCCCGGCCTGGTGGCCTCCGTGAACGTAGGACCAATTGCCCCGCCGCGGCGACGGATGCGCGTCACAAGATGTGCGCGGGCTTTCGTGCGGCGGGCACGAACGAGGGGAGAGCGCCTCCGCGTAAGGTCCGGGCATGTCGACAGAACAGTCGTTGGCCATCGCAGCGGTCGACAGCCTTTGGGACGCGCGGGAAGAGCTCATCGCGGGGCTCGTGCGGGTGACGCCCACCCAGATCGCCGCGCTCGATCACGACGCCGCCCTGCGTTCCCTGCTCGAAGCGAGCATCACCGAGAACATCGTGGCCGCGTTGAACTTCATCAAGCAGGGCATCGACCCGGACGATCTGGAGGCGCCGACCGCGGCTCTCGCGTATGCCCGCGTGCTGGCCCAGCGCGACGTGCCGCTCTCGGCCCTCATCCGCGCCTATCGCATCGGGCATTCCCTGGTTCTCGACCAGGCCTTCGCCAGCCTCGACGACCTGCCACCCGACGACCGGGTGCCGCTCGTTCTTTTCCTTGTCCGCCGCTCGGCGCTGTTCATCGACCAGATCTGCGAGCAGGTCGGGCGGGCCTACGAGCGCGAGCGTGAGCGGTGGGTGGCCGGCCGGAGCGGCGTCCGCCAGCAGTGGGTCAACGAGTTGCTGGGCGGCGGCCCGGTGGACAGGGCGGCCGCCGAGCGGGCACTGCGCTATCGGCACGCCAGGCCGCCCAGGTCAAGGAGATCCTCGCGACACGACTCGACGGCACGCGGACGCGGCTCGCCGGCGCGAGGAATCGGGGCCCGCGCGCCGGCCGACCGCACTGGGTGCACTACGCCGATGTGGCACCGGTCGCGCTGATGGCCGGAGACCTCCCGGCCGTACACGACTTCGTGGCGGCCACGCTGGGCGAACTGGCGCAGGCCGGGCCACGCGGTGCCACCCTGCGCGAGACGCTACGGACGTTCCTCACCCACCACCGCAGCTACGCGGCCGCGGCACGGGCGATGAACCTGCACCGCAACTCCGTCCAGTACCGGGTGCAGCAGGCGACCGCGCTGCTGCCGGACGGCGCCCACAGCCTCGACGACGACTTCCACGTCCGCGCCGCGCTGCTCGCCGCGCACTGGCTGGGGAGTGCGGTCCTTGCGTGACGGATCCCTCGCGCCCACCGGTCACTTGCCGGTGCCGACGGGGTCGACCGTGATGGCCGGGCCGGAGCCATCGGTGGCGGGAACGTTGATGGTGACGGGCAGGGTGTGGGAATGCGTCTCGTTGGGCGGGGTGACGACGAGGCTGGTGAAGGTGACGCCGGAGCCGCCGGAGTCGTTCGACGGGTAGTGGAGCGTGAAGCGGGTCTCCTCGCCGGGCTTGACGCTGACGCTCGGCGGGGCGAGCTTGCTGCGCTCGGCGCTGACGGTGCCGTCCTTGCCCTTCAGGTCGGCTCCGGGGAAACCCTTGAGGGTGCAGGTGGCGGAACCGGTGTTCTTGAGGTTCACGACGAGCGTGCCCTCGGCCATGCCGCCGGAGCTGCTGAAGGCGAGGTGGGAGGTCTGGCAGGCACCCGTACCCGTTCCGGAACCGCCGTTGGAGGAACCCCCGGTGCTCGCGTCGGATCCCGCCGTGCTGGTGCCGTTGCCGGTCGATGCGCTGCTGCCGCCGGAGTCCTGAGAACCGGAGCTCTGGGAACCGGAGCTCCGGGCGGACGAGGAGGAGTCGTCCGACCCGGCCGAGGAGTCGCCGCCGCTCTGGCAGGCGGTGAGCGAAAGGCCCGCGACGACGGCGACGGCGAGGAGGGAGAGCTTCTGGACGCGCATGGGGGGTCCCTTTCAGGGTGTCCGCTCAATCGTCTTGAGCGAGCCGTACTGATCGTTGATCGATCGCTTGCCGATCGCTTCCTGATCGGCTGTCGATCGCTTGCTGATCATTGAGACCCTGGCTGCGCGGGAGCCGTTCCGTCCAAACGTCCTCTAATACATGGCTGTTACAGACACCCCGGCAGGCGGGATCCGGCATACGCGGTGTGTGCCCGCGCAGGACAGAGGGAGTTGGATGCGGCGGAGCGCGGCCGACCCGACGGATCAGGCCAGTTCGGCGTCCAGCCACTGCTGGACCTCGGGGGTGACCGGGTCGGTGATGTCGGCGAACTCCTCGTGCTTCTTGAGGAACTTGGCCACGTAGGGGCAGACCGGGACGATCCTCTTGCCGAGCTCGCGCACGTCGGTGAGTGCCTGCTGGACCAGCTGGCCGGCCAGGCCCTGTCCGGCATACGCCTCGTCAACTTCCGTGTGGAAGAAGACACGTTGCACACCGCGGTCGCGGTAGGCGGTCAGGCCGGCACGTGCGCCGTCGACCAGGATCTCGTACCGGTGGCGCTCATCGTTCCGCTCGACGGAAGGAACGGAAGGAACAGAGGGAACAGAGGAAGGCTGGGTCATCGGGTTCCTTCGGAAGAGATCAGCGACGCGGGGGGGGGTCTTGCGCGGCGCGAGGGCGGCATGGGGCAGAGCAGGGGCGGGGAGACGGTCTCCGGGGTAGCCCTCGACAGCGCCGAAACGCTCCGAGGCGCTCTCCCATTCCTCTCGCGCCCGGACGATGTCCTCGTGACTGCGGCCGATGAAGTTCCACCACATCACGATCTCCTCCTCGAACGGCGTTCCGCCGAGAAGGACTGTCCGGGCCGTCTCGTCGGACTCGTTGACGAGGGTCAGGGTGTCGGCGCCGGGGTGGACGTAACCCAGGTCGGCGGGGCGTAGCAGGGCGTCGGCCACACGGACCTCCCCGTGGTCCACGAGTACGCCGTGTTCGAAATCGGCGTCCACGGCGAGCGTGAGCGACGCACGTGGCGCAAGGGTGATCTCGGCGCCGAGCAGGGGCGTGAAGGTCGGCACCGGGGAGACGGATCCGGCCAGGGCACCCAGGAAGACCCTGATCTCGGCACCCTCCGTCCGCACCGGCTCGGGCACATGGTGCTGGAAGTCCCGCCCGGTGTGCCGGTGTTCTTCGGGGAGCGCCACCCAGAGCTGGACGCCGTGCAAGGTCGTGGTGCGCGGGGTGGAGACCTCGCTGTGGCTGATGCCGTGTCCGCCCGTCATCAGGTTCAGTTCACCGGGCCGTACGTAGGCGTGGCTGCCGAGGCTGTCGCGGTGTTCGATCTCCCCGCTGAACAGCCAGCTCACCGTCTGCAGGCCGGTGTGGGGATGCGGGGCGACATCCATGCCACCTGTGCGGCCGACATCGTCGGGGCCATAGTGATCGGCGAAACACCAGGCACCGATCAGGGTCCGGGACCGCTGCGGGAGCGTACGTCGCACGGTCATCGCCCGCGGCCCGCCCAGAGGGACGTCGCGCGGGGCGAGCACGTCGACCCGTTGGCCCTCGGCCGACAGCTCGCCTGCCACCCGGGAGCCGCCATGCACTCCGACCGGACCTGCTTCCGCATTACTCATCGCGGCCACCTCCTCCACCATGATAGTTTTACGTTCAACAACTTGTCTCGATCTTAGAACACGAAACGGCCCCATGTACACATCGGAGCAAGGGCCCGCGAGCGGCCCGGAGAAGTCCACGTCGAACCAGCCGGCGGCGGGATCCACACCCCGGCGGATCTTCATCGACAAGCAGAGCCCCAAGGCCTACCACGCACTCGTGCAGACGTCGGAGGCGGTGCGAGCGGCCGCCGCCGACGCGGGCCTCGACCGCAGGCTGGTGGAACTGGTCAACCTCCGCGTGTCACAGATCAACGGCTGCGCCTACTGCCTGCACGTACACACCCGGGCGGCGCAGCGCGCCGGCGACACGACCGAGCGGCTGGGCGTGCTGTCGGCGTGGCGGGACACGGAACTGTTCAGCCCCACGGAACGAGCTGCCCTGGGACTGGCGGAGGCGACGACCGTGCCGTCCGACGCCGTCGCGCAGGAATCCGCCTACACCGCCGCCCGGGCCGAGCTCACCGAGGATCAGATCGCCGCCGTGATCTGGGTCGCGATAACGATCAACGCATTCAACCGCGTATCGATCCTCAGCAAACACCCGGTACGGGCGGATGGCTGACGCGTTCTCAGACCTTCACATCCCTAGCCATTCAGGCGGTTGCCGAAATTCGCTTCGTGTGCCGTGGTGGGTGCCTCTACCCTGACCCGGTGACGACTCAGGTGATCGTGTTGAACGGTGGGTCCAGTTCGGGCAAGTCCGGGATCGTCCGGTGTCTACAGGCGGTACTGCCGGATCCATGGCTCGCCTTCGGCATCGACCGGCTGATCGAGGCGATGCCCGCGTCCATGAAGGCATCGGGCGAAGGAATCGAGATCACTTCAGCCGGCGCGGTGAGCGTCGGAGCGGTGTTCCAGGAGCTGGAAGCAGCATGGATGGAGGGGGTCGCCGCGACGGCCGGTGCAGGCGCCCGGATCGTGATCGATGACGTGTTCCTCGGCGGGACGGAGTCACAGGAGCGGTGGCAGAAAGCTCTGGGCGGACTCGACGTGCTGTGGGTCGGCGTCAGGTGCGACAGCGAGGTCGCCGCGGGCCGCGAGATCGTCCGTGGGGACCGCGCCCAGGGGATGGCCGCAGCGCAGGCGGAGACGGTCCACCGGGGCGTCGTCTACGACCTGGAGGTGGACACCACGCACACGGAGTCCCTGGAGTGCGCGCGGACCATCGCCGCCCAGGTCAAGTGATTTTCCGCAGGTCGGCCCGGGTGCCGTCACCATGACCGCGCCGTTTAGGGTGCGGTCATGACCTCGCAGAACTACCTCTCCGAACTGTTCTCGCTCGACGGCCGGACCGCTGTGGTGACCGGTGGCAGCTCCGGCATCGGCAAAGCCATCGCCGGTGCGCTCGCCCGCGCTGGGGCGAGCGTGGTGATCGTGGCCCGCAAGGAGGCCGAACTCACCGCAACCGTCGACGAGTTGACGGCGGAGGGTTGCCGAGCGGCCTGGGTGAGCGCGGACCTGAGCACCCGCGACGGGGTGCGCGCGGCGGCGGAGCGGGCGGCCGGGGTGTTCGGCGAGCCCGACATCCTCGTCAACAGCGCCGGGATCAACCTGCGGCCCCCGATGAGCGAGCTCGACGACGAGGTGTGGGACGTCACGATGGCGGTCAACCTGGAGGCGCCCCACCTCCTGGGCCGGCGCTTCGGACCCGGCATGGCCGAGCGGGGCTTCGGGCGGATCATCCACATCACCTCCCAGCAGGCGCACCGGGCGTTCGTCCAGAGCGGCGCGTACGGGGTGTCCAAGGGCGCCCTGGAGGCGCTGGCCCGCTCGCAGGCCGAGGCGTGGTCGCCCCACGGCGTCACCTGCAACACACTCGTGCCGGGCTTCGTCATGACCCCGCTCAACGCGCGCTTGTCGTCCGACCCGGAAAAGGTGGCCGCGCTGGCCGCCCGCACGATGGTCGGCCGCAACGGCCTGGCCGAGGACTTCGCCGGAGCCGCGGTGTTCCTGGCCGGCCCGGCGTCCGCCTACGTCACCGGCCAGGCAATCTTCGTCGACGGCGGATTCTCGGTTCACTAGCAGCCCAGGGTGGGCTTAACTGCCGTCGTACACATCACGTCAGTTTGAAACTACGCCCCGTGGTCAGCTTCCCGCGCCGCACGCTCGACCCGGCCTCGATAGTCCTCCCACCAGGCCGGGTCGTCCGAGGCCATGCTGTCGTTGCCCTTGCTCATCCCCGAGGCGCCGTCCAGGAGTTCGCGGATGATGTCGGCGTGGCCGGCGTGGCGATGCGTATCGGCGATGACGCGTACGACGGCATGATTCAGCGTCACCTCGTCCCTGCCGCTGGGCCACCAGGGCACCTTGCCGACGGTGTCCAGCGGCAGCGCGTCGATCGTCGCGTCGGCATGCGCCCATGCGCGCCGATAGAGCTCCACGATGAACTCGCGTGACTCGTCGGCGGTGGCCCACATGTCCGCGTTGAGTTCTGCGCTCTCTTCGACCCAGGGCATGGGCTCACCGGACGGCCGCCCGAAGGTGTCACCGAGGTAGCCGAGTTCGACGCTGGCCACGTGCTTCACGAGGCCGAGCAGGTTGGTTCCGGTCGGTGTCAGCGGGCGGCGGATGTCGTACTCGGACAGCCCTTCGAGCTTCCACAGCAGGGCATCGCGGGCGGACTGCAGATAGAAGTGAAGGTCAGCTTTGGGCTCCGAAGCGTTCATGGGGCCAGTCTGCCGCCCGCGCGATCGTCGTTCACCCTCGTCAGCGAACAATATGAACGCTACTGATCCCGTCATAGGTTTTCGGCTCGGCCGTCCCTAGCATCTCCCCCGCCGCGCAACGGTGCGCGCCGGGGTGACGAGGAGCAGGCCACATGGGCATGATGACCAGACGCATCACATCGGGTTTCCGCACGAGGTCCGTGTCCGGTCGGCGCCACCGACGCGCTGCGACGGTTGCAGGCATCGCGGGTCTGGTCGCCTGCGCGCTCCCCGTTCCGGCTTCCGCTTCGTCGGCTGCCCTCGCGAGCAGACCGGCCTCCACCGCCTGCCCCGCGAATCTGGCCGGGAAGGCGACCTGTTACACCGGCCGGGACTCGAACGGCGCCTACTACGCGATCGCCGTCCCCAAGACGTGGAACGGCTCGCTCGTGGTGCACGCCCACGGCGGCCCTGACCTCGGCGCGGGCTCCGACCCCGAGCGCAGCGTCGACGACCTGAACCGCTGGGCGGTGATGGTGGACGAGGGCTACGCCTGGGCCGGTTCGTCGTATCGGCGTGGTGGCTACGGGACGCGGATGGCGGCCGCCGACACCGAGAATCTGCGTCGCCTGTTCGTGGGTGAATTCGGCAACCCCAGGCGGACCTACGTGCACGGCCAGTCCTGGGGCGGCAATGTCGCCGCCAAGGTCGTCGAAACCTACGGCGCGGCAAAGCACGGCCCGTACGACGGAGCCCTTCTCACCAGCGGCGTTCTCGGCGGCGGTTCTCGCGGATACGACTACCGGGTCGACCTGCGCGTGGTCTATCAGTACTACTGCCGCAACCATCCCCGGCCCACCGAGCCTCAGTACCCGCTGTGGGAAGGGCTGCGCGCCGACTCGACCATGACGGCCGCCGGGCTGCGGGCGCGCCTTCAGGAATGCACCGGGTACGCCTCCGAACCCAAGGAGCGGACGGCGACTCAGCAGCGCAACCTCGACGACATCCTCGCGGTCACGAAGATCCCCGAGCGCACCCTCGAGTCGCACCTGCGGTTCGCCACGTTCACGTTTCGCGACATCGTGCACAGCCGGCTCGGCGGGCGGAACCCCTTCAGCAATCAGGGCGTACGGTATTCCGGCTCCCACGACGACCGGGCGCTCAACGCCGGGGTCGAGCGGTTCTCGGCCGACCCGACCGCCGTACGCGACCTCTCATACGACAGCGACCTCACCGGCAAGGTGACCATCCCCGTGCTCACCATGCACGCGATCGACGACCCCACCGCGTTCGTCGAGCACGAGGCGGCCTACCGTGCCAGTCTCCAAGGCGCCCACCGCGAGCGGCACTTGGTGCAGACGTTCACTCGGGAAAGCGAACACAGTGAGCTGAGCAACTCCGAGTACGCCAACTCGATCACCGCACTGGACACCTGGGTGCGGACCGGGAAGAAGCCGACGCCGAACGCGATCGCGGCCTCGTGCGCCGCATTCGACGGCAGGTACGGCACCGGCTGCTTCTACGACCCGAGCTTCTCCCCCAGCGCCTACGCGTCACGGGTCAACCCGCGTCCGGGTGGCCTGCGTTGGCCGGCCATGACCGCCGCCCAGGAGAAGACCTGGAGCCGGATCGACGGCGTGGGCATCGCACCCTGAGACCACCGACGTGACCGCGATGCCACCGGGGGACGGCCCCACTCCCGGTGGCATCACACCGTGGTGATCATGCCTCCGTCGATGACGAAGTCGGAGCCGGTGACGTTTGCGGTTCGGTCGGAGGCCAGAAGCAGCACGAGCTCGGCGACCTCCTCGGGGTGGGTGAAACGGCCGGTCGCGGCTTCCCGCGCGACGTGTTCGATGACCGCGTCCGCCTCAAGTCCCCCGGCCTGACCGACCGTTGCCGCTACGCCGTCCTTCCCCAGCCACAGATCCGTGGCGACCGGACCCGGGCTGACCGTGTTGACGCGGATACCACTAGGCCCCAGCTCCTTGGACAGCGACTTGCTGAAGCTCAGCAGCGCCGCCTTCGCCGCGCAGTAGTCGATCACGAGCGGGTCGGGCAGGCGTGCGTTGATGGACGCCACCGTGATGATCGACCCGGCGGTGCGCTGGAGCATCAGCGGCAGCACCTCGCGGGTGGCGCGTACGGAGGCGAGGAAATTGATGTCCAGGGTGGTCGTCCAGTCCCGGTCGGTGACGGACGAGAAGCCACCGGTGCGTGTCCGGACCGCACCCACGTTGTTGACCAGGATGTCGGGCGGCCCGAAGGCGGAGCCCGCCGCCGAGACGAGCACGGCGGGCCCTTCGGGAGTCGCCAGATCCACCTCGACGGCCTGTACGGATCCTGTCCGGGCGAGGTCGGCCAGTTCGCCGCCCACGTGGCGCGCCCCGGCCGTCACGCGGACCCCTTCGGCCACGAGGGCCTTGGTGATGGCCAGCCCGATGCCCTTGCTCGCACCGGTCACCACCGCGGCTCTGCCCTGCAGCTTCAATTCCATGGGACGCCTTTCTGCGCCGGGCGGCGAGAGAAAACCGCTTAAACGGGACGGCGTTTCACAATACGGACTCCTACGACGCGCACGGCGCGACGCGCGGCAAGGCCGTGCGGCGCCAAACGGGGGTCAACTTCAACGTGAGAACGTCATCGTCGCCAGGCGCTGGTCCGGCCTGCACGGCCTTTTTTTGGCGCAATCGGTCACGAGCACTGCCCACTGTCCGGCGAAGGCGCCCCACAGCGTTCGCAACCCCGTCTCCCCCGGGGTCCGGAGTGTGAGGCAGTGCGTCTCCCGCCCAGGGGCGGCACAGGACCATCAACAGACCCTGGCCACAGAGTTCGGCCAGTTCGCGCATCACGGCGGACGGGTGGACACCCTCAGGGAGTGGTGCCCGGGTCGTCCCACGGGACGTGGCCGACCGCCCGGCCGTGAGGGTCGAGGAGTCGGCCCATGCGCTTGGCCGTGACGAGCGTGACGGTGCGGTCGTGCACGCGCAGATCCGGCAGTTGCTCACACATGTGGGCCTCGAACCCCGTGACATCCTCCGCCGTGCGCAGCCACGCGATGACCAGGAAGTTGGCTGTCCCGCTCACGGCACTGCACAGCCGGACCTCGGGCATGAGGCCGAGCGTGCGTGCCGCCGCCGTCAGTTGGTGGGCGGGGAGGTCGATGCGGTAGGTGGCTGCGAGCGGCCAGCCGGCGGCTCTCTGGGCGAAGTCGCAGCGGAAGTGGACGGACCGCGTTTCCATCAGTCGCTGGACCCTCCGGCGCACCGTCGCCTCGCTGACGCCCAGATCCCGGGCCAGCTCCTGGTGGCTTCGCCGCCCGTCCCGGCCGAGCGCGGCGATGAGTGCCACGTCGGCGGTGGCCGCTGTCGGGGAACGGCGCGGAGGTTGCTGCTGGGGAGCCAGGAGTGAGCGTTGCTGCCGGTCCAGGGCGCGCATGCGCCAGCCGCTCCCTTCTTGGTAGAGGCGCAGGCCGAGGTGGACGGCTGTCGCTTCCACGCCGGGCGCGGTGGGCAGGTCCCGGCGGACAAGGGCTGCGAGGGCGGCCGGCGTCGGGGCGGCCACGGTCACGGTCACGAAGAGATCGAAGTCACCCGTCACCTCCTCGACGCTGAGGACTTGGGGCAGCGCGCACAGGTGGCGCGTCACGTCGTCGACGGTGTTCGGTCGGCAGCGTACGTCGACGTAGGCGAAGCTCGTCGTGCTCGCGGACGGGTAGGCCGTCAGCCAGGCCAGCCCCTGGGCGACCAGCCGGTGCCAGCGCCGGGCCGCGGAGGTGGCGTCCACGCCGAGCGCCGGCCCGATCTGCGACCACGGCGCACGCGGGCTGCGCTGCAGGGCCTCGATCAACGCCAGGTCCGACTCCTGAAGCGAACCGGTCACCGCATCCCGGCGTTCCTCCGGCACTTCTGTGCTGGCATCAGGCATCGTGCACGATTCTCCGTCGAATTCCTGCGTTATCACGAGTGGGTGATCAGTGATCACCATCCTGGACTCACTTCGGCCCAGGTGTCGACCCCCGACCCCCGGACCCCGCCGGAGGTCTGGGAGGACTGACATGGAGACCGACGGGTCCCTGACCGTTGCCGCACCGCGCGAGGGCGTTGCCCTGCGGGACGGCCTCGCCCCGCGACTGCCCGCCCTCGGCCTGCTCTACCGCGATCTGCACTCCCATCCCGAGCTGTCCATGCAGGAGCACCGCACGGCCGGGATCGTGGCCGCGGAGCTGCGCGGGCAGGGCTGGGAGGTCACCGAGGGCGTCGGCGGCACGGGGGTCGTCGGGGTGCTGCGTAACGGCGAAGGACCGGTGGTCGCGCTCCGGGCCGACATGGACGGCCTCCCCGTACGCGAGGCGACAGGACTCGACTACGCATCCACGGATACGGCGCTGTCGCCGGACGGCGAGCCGGTTCCGCTCATGCACGCCTGCGGCCACGATCTGCACACGGCTGCTCTGCTCGGCGCCACCGGCCGGCTGGCGGCGCATCGGGAACTCTGGCGCGGCACGCTGCTGGCGATCTTCCAGCCGGGGGAGGAAACGGGCGCCGGGGCCAGGGCCATGCTGGCCGACGGTCTCCTGGAGCGTTTCCCGCGACCCGACGTGGTGCTCGGCCAGCATGTGGGCCCGCTCCCCCTGGGTTCGGTGGCTACGCGCCCCGGTGTCGTGATGGCCGCGGCGGACAGTCTCAGGGCACGTCTGCTCGGGCGGGGCGGGCACGGTTCGGCTCCGCACGCCACGGTCGACCCCGTGGTCATGGCGGCGGCGACGGTCATGCGGTTGCAGGGAATTGTGGCCCGCGAGGTCTCGCCGACGGAGTCGGCGGTCGTCACGGTGGGCTCACTGCGGGCCGGCACCAAGGAGAACAGCATCCCCGACGAGGCCGAACTCAAGATCAATATCAGGACGTTCGACGCCGCCGTGCGGCAGCGGGTGCTCGCCGCGGTGCGCCGTACCGTCGAAGGGGAGGCGGCGACCTCCGGTGCGCCTCGCCCCCCGGAGTTCAGCGAGCTCAACTCCTTTCCCCTGACGGTCAATTCGGACGGGGCGACGGAACGCGTCCTCCAGGCGCTCGGGGCGGGCGGCGCTCAGGTGCACACCCTGCGCTCCCCGCTGTCGGGCAGCGAGGACTTCGGCCTGCTCGCCACTGCGGCCGAGTGTCCGTCCGTCTTCTGGTTCTTCGGCGGTACGGAGGCCAGCGGCTGGGA
Source organism: Streptomyces sp. NBC_01445 (assembly GCF_035918235.1). Taxonomy (NCBI): domain Bacteria; kingdom Bacillati; phylum Actinomycetota; class Actinomycetes; order Kitasatosporales; family Streptomycetaceae; genus Streptomyces; species Streptomyces sp. NBC_01445. The sequence goes on from NZ_CP109485.1 coordinate 810,402, forward strand.
GGGCGCCGATCCGGCGGGCGAGCAGCCGCCCACCGTGCACGGCAACCACTCGCCGTCCTTCGCACCGGTGGCGGATCCCGCGCTGCGTAACGGGGTCACGCATCTGCTCGACGCCGCCGCGGAGTGGCTCGACTCGGTGTGAATCCGGCGCCGAGGCCGGCTCAGGCGCCGGCGTCCGTGGGGGCATGCGGTGGCCCCTACGGACGCCGCGCCACAAAGACGAACTCCCTACCGGGACGGTCAGCGGCGTCACGAACCTCGTCGACCACGAATCCGCGTGCGGCCAACTGCCCCTCGATTTCTGAGCGTTCGCGGAACCGCAACGTGGAATCGGACGTCAGCACGTCACCGTCCCCAGAGAATACGTACGTCCACCGAAAGGTCACCAGAGGTCCACTCACGTCCGTCACCTCGACCCAGCTCTCGACCACACCGACTCCCGGGATCCGCGTCTGTGAGTACGACTCCTCGCGGTTCCACTCCTCCCAGGCGCGCCTGGCCGGGTCCCGGGTCTCGAACACCAGGCGACCGCCGGGCCGCAGTGCCTCGTACGCTCCTTGCAGCGTCCGTTGCCAGACCTTCGGATCGACGATGGCCTGCGCGACGTTCGCCGTCATGGTCGCCAGATCCGTCCGCAGGGGCGGGAGCGCTGTCGCGTCACCGCAGATCCAGCGCACCCGCTCGCTGCCGGGCTTGCCCCGGGCCACATCGACGGACGCCCGCGCGGGATCGACCCCCACGACGTCGATCCCCCGATCGGCCAGCAGCAGCGCGAACACTCCCGTCCCACAGCCGATGTCCAGCACGTGACGGGCTCCGAACTCCTCCGCCATACCCACGTATGCGTCGAGATCGCTGCGGTCGGGATCGAGTGCGTCATATACCGCGGCGAGCCGTGGATGCTCAAAACCCTCATCTGCCATGCGGCCGAAGGTACCGGGCACGATCAGTGAACCTCGCGTAATTTCCGGCCGGTTCCGCTCGGCACAACCGCGGCGCGCCGTCATGTGTCCAACCACAGAGCGCCGGCAGGAGCCGGCAAGGGGGACGGGGACGCGGGCCATGGGGAAATACACGGTCGCCCAGCACATCACGCGGTTCTTCTGGCTTCCGCGCGGTACGGAACGGCATCAACCCACTTCGTACGCGCGCCTGACAGGGATCTGGCTGGCGTCGATCGCCGTCGGGACGGCGGTCACCGCGGCCGGCGGGGCCGAGGAGTACGGCGGCGCCGACATCATGACGGTGATCGTCGTCCTGAACGTCATCGACGACATCATCACCGGCGTGCGGCACCGCTGGCCGGCCGCACTCGCGGCAGTGGCCCTCCTGTACGGCGGGAGCCGGCTCACCGGCGCCGTCCTGTCCGACTCCCTCGACACGGACTGGGCCACGACCATCGCCGCCGCCGTCGGCGTCACGCTCGCCCTCGCGGCAACGGCCACCCTCACCCGGCTCCCGCAACGCCCGGCAACGACGGCCCGGTGAGCCGCATGGCGCCCCCGGTTCGCCCCGCAGGCAGAGATGCGGCTCAGCCTTGAGTGATCTGGACAGGCCGATGGAGACACCACGAGCCCCGCACTCCGGGAGTGCGGGGCTCGTGCAGTGCTCAGGAGCTGGTCACGCGGTGACGGAGTACCACCGGGAGCAGATGGCCTCGCCCTTCACCACACAGACGCGCATGTTGAAGGTGTGGCCCTCCGGAAGGTTCTGGGTGTTGCAGTGGACAGCCGGAGCGGTGTCGTGATTGGTGTTCGCCGAGAGACCGACGGCGAGTTCGGCGCGGATGTAGTAGCCCTCGCCCGTGCCGTCCTCGGCACACACGGTGTCGCCCTTCCGGGTGTCGGTCGGGTCCTGGTACCACCTGCCGTCGCCGGCGAACTCGCCGTTGATGTACGCGTAGATCGTCGTGCCGTTCGGGTCGGGCGAATTGTGGAAGGAGACCGAAGGTGCCGCGCTCGCGGGCCCAGCTCCGAATCCGAGACCCGCGGCGGTGATCATGAGGCCGCCGGCGGCGACCGAAGCGACTCGCTTGGTGATCTGCATGGGATGTTCCCCCTGTAGTTGTGGCCCGCCTGGCCATACCTCCGCGGGCAGCCCAGTGGCTTCCGGCGACGCGGTGCGGCGTCGCGGCTCCCGGCCGGTGGCTCGATGCCCAGGCGGCGGACGGCGTACAACGAGAAGTCCAGGGCCTGGTCATGGCCGTACGCCTCAGGAAAGTATCCCCGAGCCGCGCTGGGGAGTCGTTAGCACTCAGTCCATGGATGCCTTGGCTGTGAGTCGACATCGGGCGCGTCCACGACGGAACCGATCACCTGCCGACCGCGTGATCCCGCTGAGTAGGATTCCCGCGCCCCGCCCCGAAGGGTGAGGAAGTGGGCAGGGATTCGGGCAGTGAGGGGCATATGAGATCTGGGGTCGGGGACTTCGTCCGCGCGGGAGTGTGTCTGCTGCTGGCCGTCGTACTGCTCGGCGCGGCCTGGCCGCTGTGGCACACCGCGCAACAGGCACGGCAGGACGACGTCGACTTCTCGAAGGTGGCCGTCGTCGAGAACGGTCATCGCACCGGCCAGTTGAAGGTGTGCGGAGACCTCAACCGCAAGCCGTACTGCCTGCAGCGCGAACGCGTCACCGTCCGGGACTCCGCCTACTCGCTCAAACGCTCCAGCACCAAGTACACCCTGGAACTGACCCGGGCCGACCACCGCCGCACGATGGAACTCGCCTACAGCGATCACCGCTCCCACGACGAGCGGGACTCGGTGTACGGGCGGGCACGTGCCGGGGAGCCGGTGACGCTGTTCTGGTGGCGCGATTCGGTACGCATGATCCAGGCAGGGAAGGACAGCGGCGACGACAGGTCCGTCGTACACACCAGCCACTACCCGGGACGGCTCTTCACCGCGCCCGCGGCCCTGGCCTCCGTCCTTTGGGGGCTCGGACTCGGGCCGCTGTGGGCAGCGATGTGGCTGCTGCTGCGTGGTCGGCGCAACCCGCTGACGATGGCGTGGCAGTGGCTCGCACCTGTACTCGCCCTGGCCACCGCGGGCGGCGTCGGGGCAATGGCCACATTGATCGACCCCCGGCCCAGAGCGGTGGTGCTGAGCTTCGCGGTGGCGGCCGTGGCCCTCCTGGTCCCCGCTCTGCTCGGGCTGCGCCGGTGGACGCGGACCCGGCTGCCGCGCAAGTGCGACGTGGAGCCGGTTCAGCCGGTCGAAGTGCACCCGGTGGACGGCGGTGTCTCCGGCACCGGCCCATGGAAACTCGGCATCAAGGGCCCGCTGTACGTAGGACCGGAGGTCATCGGCACCACCCCCGACCCGGCCGCGAAGGTGGCGCTGAAGCCGCTGCCGGGTCCGCTGCGCGTGATCACCGTACGGCCGCCGTACCGCAGCGACCCGCGCGCAGTACGCCGGTACTCGATCCAGCCCTACCTCGACGAAGAAGCACGCGCACGTAGAGCAGAACAAGAGCGCTGGTACACCCGCGGGCCGCAGAGCCAACCGACCCACCCCCTCGTCGCCGTCTGCGAGGTTCTCGACGGCCCGGGCCGCGGCTCACAGGTACTGATAGGCGCACCGGAACAGGACATGCCGGAGGTGCTGGGCGCCATTGCCGCCCATGCTCGGCAATGGCAGTGAGCCGGGCGGTGCCTGCCGCGAGCCGCTCGAGCAGGTCACCGTCACGTGTCAGGGGGATGGGGGATGGACTTCGGAGGCCACACAAAAATGAAGTCACAAATTAATCACCTGCTGTTCATATTTCCTTCACATGCTCCGTCGACGTAATAGCCTCATCCCACCTGTAACACCTCAGGGGGGACGACATGACCAACGCGTACACAACGCCGCCCGCGCCGCGCCCGGTTGACACCCGTCCGCTGCGCAAGCGGAAGCGCGTGTGGCTCGGCGGGTCGGGGCTGCTGCTCACCGGCGCGCTCATAGTGGGCGCCGGGAACGGCGATCAGCAGCCCGTCGCCGCCGAGGCCAAGCCCGCGCCGACCGTCACCGCCACCGTGACCGCCACGCCGGAGCCCGCGCCGACCGTCACGGAGACCATCAAGGCCAAGGCGAAGCCGCGCCCCACGGTCACCGTCACCAAGACCGCCCGGGCTGCAGCCGACACCGGCAGTGATACGGGCAGCGATACGGGAAGTGGAAGCGGCAGCCAGGACACCACCGGCACCTGCTCGATCACCTCCAACGCGGGCAACTGCTATTCGGCCGGCCAGTTCTGCCGCAACAGCGATCACGGCGCCGTCACCACCAACGAGGGCGGCACGCGCATCAAATGCGTGTACAGCTCCAACGCCTGGCGCTGGACGTACGCCTGACGGCACGTCACTACAGGCCGGTTGGCGCACTCGGCGGCCCACCCGTCAGGGGTCAGGCAGACGGAAGTGAAGGGGACCGGGCCTCACAGGTCGGGGCCCCGGCCTCCCTCACCGAGGTCGTCGGGGAGGCGTACCGCAGCGCCCGGGCCGTTCGGCGCAACGAGGACGTCGCCGTGCGTCTGCGGCGCGTTGACGACCCGCGCATGGATCAGCTCTGCGTCGCCGGCGCACCGGGCCGATACGAGGACTTCTGCTGTCAGCCAAGACCTCACCTCCGGCGTGGCATGGGCGGCAGAATCGTCGAATGCAGCAGGCGGTCTTCGTACTCGTACACAGTCCCTCCGTGGGTCCCTCGACCTGGCACCCGGTAGCCGAGCACCTCAAGGCGAGCGGTCACCAGGTGCGGGTGCCGTCACTCCTGCACATCGGCGCCGGTGTCCCGCCCTGCTGGCCCCGCGTCGTCAGTGCCGTCCGTGACGGACTCCGGGAGGTTCCGGCCGGCAGCCCTGTCACGTTGGTGGCCCACAGCAACGCCGGCTTGTTCCTCCCCGTGATCCGCACGGGGCTCGACCATCCGGTCAGCGGCTCGATCTTCGTCGATGCCGCGCTGCCGGCCCGCGTCGGACCAACTCCCCTGGCACCACCGGAGTTGCTGGAGTTCCTCACGCCCATGGCCGTCAACGGCAGACTGCCGCGCTGGACCGACTGGTGGGACGAGGCCGACGTGGCACCCATGTTCTCGGATCCGACGATGCGTCAGACCGTTGTAGAGGAACAGCCCACCCTGCCGCTGTCCTACTACGAGCAGCGCGTCCCCGTCCCGGACGGGTGGGACGACCACCCGTGTTCCTACCTGCTGTTCGCCCCGCAGTACGAGGATGCCGCCGCCGAAGCCCGCGAACGCGGCTGGCGCGTGGCACACCTGCCGGGCGAACACCTCCACCAGATCATCGCCCCGGAAGCCACGGCACAGCACCTCATCGAACTCGCCCGCACACCTTGACGCGCCGCCCGCTTCACCCCGACCGCACACCAAACGGTTCCGCCGCCGTGCGAGACTCGGGGCATGGCAGGTTCTGGGGAGTTCGAGCCGGAGTCGGAGCGGGTTACGCGGCAGCTCCGGGACGACATTCTCGACGGTGTGCGCAAGCCCGGCAGCAAGCTCGTCGAGCGTGAGCTGGCGTCGCAGATAGGGGTGAGCCGCGTACCCGTGCGCGATGCCCTGCGGGTGCTCGTCGCCGAGGGTCTGGTCACGCCGCGACCACGGACGTGGGCGGTCGTAAGGGAGTTCACACCTACGGACATCGCGGATCTGAACGAGGTCCGCGAGGCCCTTGAGGTGATGACCTTCCGTCTCGCAGCTCAACGCCGTGACCGTGCCGGGCTCGAGCAACTGCGGACGAAACTGGACGAGGAGCTGAGCGCCGCCCGGGCGGGCGACGCCGTGCGCGCCCGGCGCGCGGCGGCCGACTTCCACGAGACGGTGACGTCGATGGCGGCCAACGAGTTGCTGAGCGAGCTCGAAGTCACATTGCGCAGCCGGATGCGGTGGCTCCTTGGCCAGCACGACGACCTGCTGGCGATGGCGTTGGAACACGAGGCCCTCTACGGCGCCATCGAGGACCGCGATGTCGCACTCGTCGAGGAACTCGTCGTCGAGCACCTGGCGAGCAGCCGGCGCGCGATCGCCAGCGGCCCTCACTGACCACAGCCCCGGCCCCCGCCCCCGCTCAGCGGCCGATACCCCTAGGTGGCGTGCCGCGGCCCAGCCACTGCGAGAGCGTCCGTCGCGGGGGCCGCACGGTGATGTCGCCGCCGCGGGACTGTCCGGCCAGCTGCACCCGTCCGTGCCGGACGCCGGCCGGATGCTGATGTCTCCGCTGCCGCGCACCAGGCCGTCGGTGATCACGTGTCATGAACCGCAGACCTGCGGCCCCGGATCAGCCCCGCACCAACGCCAGTTGGTCGGCGACGACCACTCCGTCGTGCAGGACCGTGCGGTCCGTGCCGCGGTCCATCACCGCGCTGGACGGTGTCTCGCCGTCGACAATGAGCAGGTCGGCGCGGTCACCGACCGCCAAGCCGGGCCGGTCGGCAACCCCGGCCGGCCGGGCCACGTCGTGGCTCATGATCGACGCCCCGCCGATCGTCGCGATCGCCAGGGACATCTCGATCAGCTCGTCACGGCGGAAGTTGTTGGTGAAGGCGAGCTGCCAGGTGCGGTCGAGCATGTCGCAGTTGCCGTACGGGCTCCAGTAGTCGCGCTGGCCGTCCTCGCCCAGGCCCACGCGCACGCCCGCCTCCGTCAGATCGACCAGTGACAGCTGCCCACGGGCAGACGGCGCCACCGTGGCCATCGCGATGTCCAGCTCGGCGAAGTCGTCGATGATGCGGCGGCTCACCGACTCGGAGACCGAGCCCAGTTCATAGGCGTGGGACATCGTGACCTTGCCCTGCATGCCGAGCGCCCGGGTACGCTCAAGGATCAGATCGGTGGAGAACACACCCAGCTCCCCGGGCTCGTGCAGGTGGATGTCGACCTCGACCTGGTACTTCTCCGCGAGCCCGAACACGACGTCCAGGTGGCCCTTGGGGTCCCGGTCCAGGGTGCAGGGATCGATGCCGCCCATCACGTCGGCGCCCCCCTTCAGCGAGGCCTCCAGGTATTCGACGGTGCCCTTCTCGCGGAGGATGCCCGCCTGCGGGAACGTCATGATCTGGACCTCGGCCTGATCGGCGAACTTCTCCTTCGCGGCCACCACCGCCTCGAACTTCTCGAGCTTGCAGTCCACGTCGACCTGGGCGTACGACCGCACACGGGTGGTGCCGCGGGCGATCATCCGCTCCAGTGTGCCCGCGACGCGCTCCACGAGCGGGACCTCCGCGGAGCGCCAGTTCTCGCGGTCGTTCATGGTCATCGTCCACACTCCCGGACCGCCGGTGTGCGGCCGGAACGGCAGGCCGATCCGGGTCGAGTCCAGATGCACGTGCACGTCGCTGAACGACGGCAGCAGCAGCCGGCCGCGGCCCGCCACCACCTCACCGTCCGGCTGCGCGGCCGGGTCGTGCGGGCGGATCGCCGCGATGCGGTCACCTGACAGGACGACGTCGCTGCGCTCGCCACCCCACGGACGGACGTCACGGATCAACACTGCTGTCACCTTTCTGCTGTGCCTTGTGGTGTGCTGCTGGCGGTACTGCTGTGCGTGTGGACAGGGGCCGGGCTACCGGGACGTCGTCGTGGCCAGTGTCTCGGCGGTGACGTCGGTGTGGTGGCAGGCGATGTCTCCGCTCGGCACGCTCTCCGTGCACAACTGGCGACGTTCCGGATCCAGTTGCGTATGCACGGGGCACCTGGACTGGAACACACAGCCCCGCGGAGGGTCGGCCGGGCTGGGCAGATCGCCCTTCAGCCGGATCCGCCCGCTCCGGTCCGCCGCCGGGTCGGGCTGCGGTACTGCGGACAGCAGCGCCCGCGTATACGGGTGTTCCGGAGCGCCGAAGACCCTTGAGGTGTCTCCGTATTCCATGATCTTGCCGAGGTACATCACCGCGATGCGGTCGGCGAAGTGCTGGACCACGGACAGATCGTGGGCGATGAAGAGGTAGGCCACCCCGGTGTCCCGCTGGATGTCCTCGAGGAGGTTGATGACCTGCGCCTGTACCGAGACGTCCAGGGCGGACACGGGTTCGTCGCAGATGATGAGCTGCGGGTCCAGGGCGAGCGCCCGGGCGATGCCCACGCGCTGCTTCTGGCCGCCCGAGAACTCGTGCGGGAAGCGGTTGTAGTGGTCGGGGCGCAGGCCCACCCGGTCCATCAGGTCCCGCACCTTGGCCTTGACGCCGCCGGCCGGCGTGATCCGCTGGGCGAGGAGCGGTGCGGCGATCGCGCTGCCCACGGACTGGCGGGGGTTGAGAGAGGACGAGGGGTTCTGGAACACCATCTGCACCCGGCGCCGGTATTCCTGCAGTTCCGACCGGCGTAGCTCGGCGATCTCCCGGCCGTCGAGCCGGATGCTCCCGGACGTCGGCTCGAGGAGTCGCATGAGCAGTCGGCCGGTGGTCGACTTGCCGCAGCCTGACTCCCCCACCAGGCCGAGGGTCTGTCCGGCGTCGACGGAGAAGCTGACGCCGTCCACGGCTTTGATCGCGCCGCCGCCGGGCCTGAAGGCGCGGGAGCGGATCGGGAAGTGCTTGGTCAGGTCGGTGACCTCCAGCAGCGGCGTCATCGGGCCACCTCTCCGGTCGGTTGCAGCGTCTCGAGGTGGCACCGCGAGGGGTGCCCGTCGATGCCGGTCAGTGTCGGGCGGCGCGTACCGCAGGCGTCGTCGGGCACCAGGTGTGTCTTCGGGCAGCGGTCGGCGAAGAGGCAGCCGTCGGGCAGCGCCAACAGTGAGGGCGGGAAGCCCGGGATGGGGTTGAGCCGCTCGGACCGCTGCGCCAGCGACGGCATCGAGGCCAGCAGTCCCTGGGTGTACGGGTGTCGCGGGTCCTTGAAGAGGTTCGCGACGGTCGCCTGCTCCACGCACTCACCGCCGTACATCACCACGACCTGGTGACACACCTCGGCGACCACGCCGAGGTCGTGGGTCACCAGGATGACGGAGGTCCCGGTCTCGTCCTGCAACTCGTTCAGCAGGTCGAGGATCTGGGCCTGCACGGTGACGTCGAGGGCCGTGGTGGGTTCGTCGGCGATCAGCAGCTCGGGTTCGCAGACAAGGGCCATGGCGATCATCGCGCGCTGCCGCATACCGCCGGAGAACTCGTGCGGGTAGGCCGAGTAGCGGCGTTTCGGGTCGGGGATCCCGACGCGGCCGAGCATGTCGACGGCGACCTGTGCCGCGGCCTTCTTGGACACGTTGTTGTGCACCCGGTAGGCCTCGGCGATCTGGGCGCCGACGGGGTAGAAGGGGTGCATGGCCGACAGCGGGTCCTGGAAGATCATCGCGATCTTCTTGCCGCGGTAGGCGCGCATCTGCGTCTCGGTGAGGGTGTTGAGGTCCTGTCCGTCGAGGAGGATCTGTCCGGTGACGGCGGCCGTGGTGTCCTTGAGCAGGCCCATGAGCGCCTGGGACGTGACGGTCTTGCCGGAGCCGGATTCGCCGACGATTCCTACGGTTTCCCCACGCGCCAGGGTCAGGTCCATCCCGTTGACGGCGTGCACGACGCCGTCGTCGGTCGGGAAGGACACCCGTAGATCGCGGATTGCCAGCATGGGCGCGGCTTCGGGCGTGGTCATCAGGCGACCCTCACTCGCGGGTCGATCACCGCGTAGGCGATGTCGACCAGGACGTTGGCGACAATGATGAAGAACGCGGCCATCATGGTGATGGCCATGGTGACCGGCAGGTCGCCGGCCTGCGCGGCGTGCACCGCGGTGAAGCCGACGCCGGGCACCGAGAAGATCTGCTCGGTGAGTACGGCGCCGCCGAGCAGCCCGCCGATGTCGAGGCCGAGCATGGTGACGACCGGAGTGATGCCGGCCCGCGCGCCGTGCTTGAACACGATGCTGCGCCGGGACAGTCCCTTTGCGCGGGCGGTACGCATGAAGTCCTCGCCGAAGGTCTCCAGCATGTTGCTGCGGGTGACCCGGATGTACTGCGCGCTGAACAGAACGGCCAGCGCCACCCAGGGCAACAGGTAGTTCAAGAACCAGCCACCGGGACCCGCCGCGTCGAACGGCGTGGCGATCTCGTTGGTGGTGAACGGCAGCAGGTCCAGCGTGCTGACGAACAGGAGCAGCAGCAACAGGCCGGTCACCGGAATGGGCAGCGAGACGCCGACGGAGGCGCCGCCGACGATCAGCTTGTCGGCGAACCGGCCCTTGCGGAGCGCCGCGAGCAGGCCGAGGCCCACACCGGCGATGGTCCACAGCACGATCGCACCGCTGGCCACCGACAGTGTGTACGGCAGGGCCCGGCCGATGATCGTGGTGACGTCCTCGTTGGTCTGGAACGACTTGCCCAGGCACGGCCAGTTGCACAGGGTCTCGGCGCCGGGTGCGCCGACCGTGTGGCTGCTCACCAGCCCCGACATGTACGTGAAGTACTGGGTGAGGAAGGGCTTGTCCATCCCGAGCGCGACCCGGGCCTCGGCGATGCGCTGCGGTGTGCACTCCTGACCGCAGGCCGCCGCGGCCGGGTCCGCCGGGCCGAGCTGGAACAGACTGAACGTCACGAAGCTGATGACAAACAGGAGCACGATCATCGCGACGAAGCGCCGCATCAGGAAACTGGTCATGGGTGCGACCTGCCGGCTCGGGATGAACTCACCGTTCGATTACCTCTCTTGTGCTGCGCGCGTCAGTGCTCGGCGCCGACGATCGACAGGTCTATGGCGCCGAAGAAGTACCCCATCTGGGCGCCTCGGACCTTGGAGCCGACCACGCTGCTGGTGTAGCTGCGCACCAGCGGGACGAGCGGGTAGGCCTGCATGGTCCGGTCGAAGAGGGTGGCCCACTTCTTGCCCAGCTCTTCGCTGGTCCCGTTGGTGCCGCGGAGCTTGTACATGTCGCGGGCGATCTTCGGGTCGTGGAAGCGCGGGATGTTGGAGAAGCCGTAGGTCTTGCCGTCCAGGCTCGGCCCCACGTTCGGGTCTACGGTGGTGCGCACCGAACCGCTGTCGGCGCCGCCGCACCAGCCGCTGCGGGCGATGTCGGGCATCTGGTCACCGGCCAGCACGGTGTAGTAGTTGGCGGCCGGGATCGGGCGCAGTTGCAGGTCGATGCCGAGCTTCTTGAGGTTCTGCTGGAGCACGGTGCCGACGTTCTTGTAGCGGGCGTTGGTGTCCGCGTAGCCGTAGACCAGCTTCTTGGGGACCTTCTTTCCCTTCAGGAGCTTCTTGGCCTCGTCGAGCTTCGGCTTGCCCGCGGGGTCCAGGTCGGTGTGCTGGGCGACGTAACCGCGCTGGGCCGGGTTGATGTACGACTGGGCCACCTTGCCGAAGCGTGCGCCGCCGTACTGGACCTGGATGGAGCCGCGGTCGATGGAGAGTGCCATCGCCTTGCGGACGTCGGGGTCCTTGATGGTCTCGGTGTTGAAGTTGAGCACGTCCGTGCAGCCCAGCAGACCGGCCGCGGTGCGCTTCTTGACCTTGGGGTCGTTGAGCTTGGCCGCGTCGGACGCCTGGAGTCCGCCGTTGCTGTCCAGCGTGATCGCCGTCGGGTCCGAGTCGGCGAGCAGCTGCTGGCTGATGGTGGCCTGGGCCGTGGACAGCGAGAAGGTGAACGTGTCAGGCAGGGCAGGTCTGTTGGGGTCGGTGGCCGGGTCCCACTGGTCGTTGCGGACCAGCTTCATCGAACGCCCGCGGTCGTACGACTTGATCTTGTACGGGCCCGAGGAGACCGGGTGGTTGGTGTAGTCGAGCTTGGTGTCCTCGGCCTTCGGCACCGGCGCCGTGTTCGACCGTGACACCAGCGCGGGGAACTCCGCGAACGGCTGCTTGAGGTGGAAGACGACGGTGTGGTCGTCGGGGGTGTCGATCGCCTTGAAGTCGCCGCCGGCGTACGGGCCCTTGTAGCCGTCGTCGGCCAGGGCCGAGTTCAGCTCCTGCGGTGCCTGGGTGTAGACGTCGCGGGCGTAGGTGCGCTCGACGCCGTACTTGATGGCCTTGCTGGTGATCGGCGTGCCGTCCTCGAACTTCAGCCCCTTCTTGAGGGTGTAGGTCCAGGTGAGGCCGTCGGCGGAGGGCTTGCCCAGGTCGGTGGCCAGGTCCGGCACGATGGTCGGCGGCCGGCCGGCGGTCTCCTTGGCCATGGTCAGCGTGCGGTAGTACAGCTGGCCGACGTTGGCGGTCTGTACGTAGTTGCTGTTGCCGGGGTCCAGGGTCTGGAAGTCCGAGGACATCAGGACGTTGATGTTCCCGCCCTTGGCGGTGTACCCCTTGCCGACGGTCACCGGCGCGTAGGCGTCCGCCTTGGCGCCGGCCCGGTCACCGGGGGTGGGCTTGGGGCCACCGCAGGCGGTGAGGGCCAGCCCGGCACTCACCGTCAGGGCGAGCGCCGCCTTGGTGCTTCGATTCACTGCGTCTCCTTGCGGACGGGAAAGGGATGGCGCACGTCAGGGGGCGACCCGAGGTGCACCACGGTGGATCAGAGGTGGGTGGATCAGCTTCGGGACGACTTCGGGTCGAGGGCGTCCCGGACCGCGTCGCCGAGCAGGTTGAAGGCGAGCACGGTGATCACCAGTGCGCCGGCCGGGACGGCCAGGAACCACGGGTCGGAGAGGTACCAGTTCCCCGACTGGGCCGCGTTGAGCATCTGGCCCCAGGAGGGCGTGGGGTCCTTGACCCCGACGCCGAGGAACGACAGGGCCGCTTCCGCGGTGATGTTGGTGGGGATCATCATGGTCGCGTAGACCAGCACGACCCCCATGACGTTCGGGATGATCTGCCGGAAGATGATGCTCCGGTGGGAGGCACCGTAGGCCTGGGCGGCCTCGACGAACTCCTGCTGCCGGATCGAGAGCACCTGGCCACGCACGACTCTCGCCAGGTACGCCCAGCCGAAGAAGCCGAGGATGATCACCAGTGAGGCGATCGGCACCAGGCTGCCCGAGTCGAGGGAGGTGCCCCGCAGCCGGGACTGGAGGATCGGGGTCAGCGACAGGACGAGCAGCAGGTGCGGGAAGGCCAGGAACAGGTCCATCACGCGGCTGATCACCATGTCGACCTTGCCGCCGAAGTATCCGGCGGCCGCGCCGAGCACGGTGCCGAGGACCACCGACACCACGGTCGACAGCAGCGCGATGGTGAGGGAGATCCTCGCGCCGTAGGCCATGCGGGCGAAGATGTCGCGCCCGAGCCCTGGTTCGAGACCGAGCCAGTGCTCCCCGGACGGGAAGCGGTAGTACGACAGCGGCAGGCCCGGTGTGTCGAAGTCGTCCAGGAATTCGGGCCCGGTCCTGGCGCTGAACGGGTCGGAGCCCTCGATGGCCACCAGCACCGGGGCCAGGATGGCGAACAGCACCATCAGGGCCACCACGATCAGCGCGGCGACGGCGATCCGGCTGCGCCGAATGCGAAGCCATGCCGTGCCGAGCAGCGATCGCGCGGTGGCGATCTCGGCGGTGGGCTCGCGCTCGGTCGGTGCGGCCTCGGACTCCGGTGAAGGCAGGGTGGCCACCTGCCCTTCGGAGGGCTCCGGCGCGCTGACGCGGCGCGTCCGACTCGGCGACTCATGCGGATCCGGCACGTCGATCCTTCGGTGCTCAGGGGTGTGGGTGGCCGGAACGGTATACCAAGAATCGTGGTTTCCACCAGGGTGATGTGACATCCGGTGCAGCACCGTTGCGCAGCCCACAAATCGGCCTTACTTCCCTTGTCATCGGCGGGTTATGGTCATGCGGAGAGCGGTGCGAGCCCGGTGCCGGCGACCTGTCCGATGGTGCGGCGCAGCCCTTTGCACCCCGGGATTTCGGCGGCCGATCCGCCTACTTGGTGTACCAAATCTGAAAGGGATGTCGATGAGAACCTTGGTGACCGCTTCCTGGGTGATAGCCCACGACGGACGCTCGCACGTGGAGGTCCCGGACGGTGCCGTGCTGATCGACGGCGACACCGTCCTCGACGTGGGTGCGCGCGCCGAACTGGCGCGCCGCGAGGCCGACGAACACATCGACCTCGGTGACGCGGTGATCACCCCCGGCCTCATCGACCTCGACGCTCTCACCGACATCGACCACCTGATCCTGGACTCCTGGGCGTCCCCGGATCTGTCCTCGGGCTTCACCTGGTCTACGGAGTACTTCGCCTCGCCCCGTGCGGTGTTCGACGCGGCGCAGCGGCGCACGGTGCGCGAGTACGCGCTGACCCAGCTCGCCCTGCACGGCGTCACCAGCTACATGCCGATCGCCTCCGAGGTGCACAGCGACTGGGCCGAGACGTACGAGGACTTCGTGGCGATGGCCGAGGTGTCCACGAAGCTGGGTCTGCGTGCCTTCCTCGGGCCGTCGTTCCGGTCCGGGGTCAACGTGATCGGCGCGGACGGCAAGCGCACCGTGCAGTTCGACGAGAAGGCGGGCCGGCGCGGCCTGGCCGACGCGCTGCGCTTCCTGGACCACACCACACAGCTCGCGGACCCGCTGGTGACCGGGGTCCTGCTCCCCTGCCGGATCGAGACGCTCACCCCGGACCTCCTGCGCGACGTCGCCCGGGCCGCACACCAACGCGGAGCGCTGGTACGCCTGCACGCCCTGCAAGGCGTGTCAGAGCGCGACTTCATCCAGCACACCTACGGGCGTACGCCGCTTCAACTCATCGCCGAATCAGGGCTGTTGTCGGACCGGCTGATCGTTCCGCACGGAGTGGTGCTTGACGTGCACCCGGAAGTGCTCGGTGCCGACACCGGAGATGTCGCGGTGCTCGCCGACGCAGGTGTGTCGATCGTGCACTGCCCGCTGACCAACGCCCGGTACGCCCACAACCTGCATACGTTCGCCGGGTACCGGGCGCAGGGGGTGAACCTGTGCCTCGGTACGGACTCCTTCCCGCCGGACCTGATCCGGGGGATCGACGTGGGCACCCAGGTCGCCAAGATCCAGGCCGGCGACCTGGGCCAGGGCCATCTCGCCGGCTACTTCGAAGCGCTCTGGACCGGTGGCGCGACAGCGCTGCACCGGCCTGACCTCGGCCGCCTGTCCGCGGGGGCCACCGCCGACCTCGCGGCCTTCGCCCTCGACGACTTCCGCATGGGCGTCACCGAGGATCCGCTGCGCACCCTCGTGCTCAACGGCACCGCCCGCGACGCGGTCCTGACGATGGTCGCGGGCAAGGTGGTGATGCGCGACGGCGCGATCCCCGGCGTCGACCTTCCCGCACTGAGGCGCGCCGGGCAGGAGCTCTTCGACCTGATGCGGGCGGCGTATCCGGAGCGGGACCATCGGCGTCGCCCGGTGGACCAGCTCTTCCCGCCGGTGTTTCCGCGGAGGTAGGGACCTTGGCCCCTCCCCCTCGATAATCGCTGGCGCGGTGCTCCGCCCCCTGGTGGGGTGTGGGGATGAACGAAGACAAGGAGAGCCGGGCGGCCGTGCTGACGCTGCCCACGCTGGAGCTCCGGCATCACGCCGTCATCGCGGGCGAAGACGGTGAGGAGCAGGTGGCGGCGTCCGTCGGTCCGGACGGGCAGGTGATCGCTTTGTGGTCGAAGCCGCGCGACGTCGCCGGACTCTCGGCCACTACGACCAGCCCCGGGGGCGCGACGTTCCCCGAACCGCGCGCGACGAAAGCCGTCGACGCCCGCGTGACGGTGCACGCGCCGCACCTCACGGCCTCCGTTGAACTGCCCGGCCTGGAGCTCGCGCACGTCACCGTTCAGCCACTGCCTGGGGCGCGGGTGCTTGTCGTCGGCGCCCGAGCCAGGTGGCGGCCGGAAGGCGCTGACCGTAACGCGATCGTCTACGACGCCGACGGCCGCGTGGTCGCCGAAGCCACCCTCGGAGACGGAATCTCGCACATCTTCACCACGCACACCGGCGACATCTGGGTCGGCTACTTCGACGAAGGGGTCTACGGCAACCTCGGGTGGGGCAACCCGGGCACACCGGCGCCCATGGGCCAGTACGGCCTGACCCGCTTCTCCTCCGACCTTGAGACGCAGTGGCACTTCCCGTCGCACACATCCGAGCCGTGGGGAGCGATCAGCGACTGCTACGCACTCAACATCGACGGTGACGCCGCCTGGGCCTGCTACTACACGGACTTCCCGATCGTCCGCATACGCGACGGCGTGGTCACGTCCTGGCACAACAGCGTGGCCGGAGCCACGGCCCTCGCCGTCGAGGACTCACGCGTCGCCCTGCTCGGCGGCTACGGACCGCACCACGACCGGCTGTCCGTGGGCACCCTCGACAGTGACGAGCTCCGCGTCACAGCCGAGTACCGGATCGTGCTGCCGAACGGTGATCCCCTGCCGAAGTACACACAAGTCATCGGCCGCGGCCCGGACTTGCACGTCCTTTCGGGCAACGACTGGTACCGACTCGGCCTCAGGGACATCCCCCACGGCGCTCCCTGAGAGACTGCACGTCATGACCACCGCCACACGCAGCACCACTGTCGAGATTCCCACCGGGGACGGCACCGCCGACGCCTATCTCGCTCACCCCGACGACGACGCCGCCCACCCGGCCGTCCTGCTCTACATGGATGCCTTCGGGCTGCGCCCTCATCTCCGGGCGATGGCCGACCGGCTCGCCGCGGCCGGCTACACCGTACTCGTCCCCAACGTGTTCTACCGTCACGGCCGGGCGCCGGTCGTGACGCTGCCCGACTTCATCAGCGACGCCGAGCGACCGGCGCTGTTCGAGCAGATCGTCCCCCTCATGGGCGACTTGACCGCGGACGCGGTGGCAGGCGACTCCGCCGCGTACCTGTCCTGGCTGGCCGACTGCCCCGCGGCCGCCGCCGGGCCCGTCGGCGTCACCGGTTACTGCCTGGGCGCCCGCCTGGCCCTGCTCACCGCGGGCAGCCATCCCGAGAGGGTCGCGGCGGCGGCCGGCTTCCACGGCGCGGGGCTGGCCACCGACGACCCCACGAGCCCCCACCTCCTCGCCGGCCGGATCACCGCGGAGCTCTACTTCGGTCACGCCGACCAGGACCCGTCCATGCCACCCGAGCAGATCGAACGCCTCGACAAGGCGCTCTCCGCGGCGGGCGTCCGCCACCGCTCCGATGTCTTTACGGGCGCCCACCACGGCTTCACCATGGCGGACACCAACCGCTTCGACACCGAGGCCGCGGAACGGCACTGGGTCGCTCTCCTCGACCTGCTGGGCCGCAACCTCTGATTCTGCGTCGAGCAGCTGGGTCCGATCGCCTCCCGCGAGACTGCCCCGCTCGGAAGCGTGGGAGGCCCGGGAAGCGTAGGAAGCCTGGGAAGCGTAGGAAGCCTGGGAAGCGTAGGAGGCCTGAGCGGCCAACCGCGCAGCGTTCGTGCTGCCACCTCCAGGCCTTCGAGCTGCCCCCGATCCAGGCCCTCGTGCGATGGTTCGCCGCAGGTCACGCGACCGTCCCGCTCACCTAGCGCGTCGCCGCCTGGAACGTGCGCCGGTATGCCAGCGGCGAGACGCCGATCGCGGCGTGCAGATGCTGCCGCAGTGACGCGGCCGTCGCGAAGCCCACTTCGCCGGCGATCCGGTCCACCGGCAGATCGCTGGACTCCAGCAGGTGACGCGCCCTCGCAACCCGCTGCTGGGTGAGCCACCGACCCGGGCTCATCCCGGACTCGTCCCGGAACCGCCGGGCGAACGTACGCAGGCTCATCTGCGCATGGTCCGCGAGTTCGGCCAGCGTCAGCGGCAGGTCGAGGTGGTCGAGTGCCCACTGCCTGGTGGCTGCCGTACCGGCGACGGACGCCTCGGGAACGGGCTGCTCGATGTACTGCGCCTGGCCCCCTTCGCGCCAGGGCGGCACCACACACCTCCGCGCCACCTGGTTGGCCACCTCGGCGCCGAAGTCCTGCCGTACGACGTGGAGGCAGACGTCAACGCCCGCTCCGGCACCGGCCGAGGTGAGGATGTCGCCGTCTTCGACGAAGAGCACATCGGGGTCGAGCCTCACCTGCGGGAAAAAGAGCCGGAAACTGTCGGCCAGGGCCCAGTGCGTGGTGGCGCGACGGCCGTCGAGCAGACCGGCCGCCGCGAGGACGAAGGCGCCGGTGCAGATCGACACGACGCGGGTGCCGGGCGGGATGTGCGCGAGAGCGGCGGCCACCGGGCCCGGGAGCACGGACCCGTTGGGCGGGCACTCGTCGACCGGCGGGATCACCACGGTGTCAGCCTCGGCCAGCGCTTCGGGGCCGTGCTCGACGGTGATCAGGAAATCGGCGTCCGTGCGCACGGGACCACCGTCGACGCTGCAGGTGCGGATCTCGTACCGGCCGTCCGCGGCGCCGAAGATCCGCCGCGGAATGCCCAGCTCGAACGGGTGCACCCCGTCGAGCGCCAGCACCACGACCCTGTGCACGCCACTGACGCGCCTGGCGTCACCGACACCACTGCCACTGCCACCGCTGCCACCACTCATGGCACGATCCTATCGAATGGTGGCAGTCATGCCATTTTCTCGGGCGGTCGGCCACGGCACGCTGGAGCCGTGAGCACTTCAGAGAACACCGCACCCACCACGCCCGTCACGCCCGCCGCCCCCACCATGCGGGCCATCAGCCAGGACACCCTCGGCGGCCCCGAGGTACTGAAGGAGGTCGAGCGCGAACGCCCGGCACCGGGACTGAGCGAGATCCTTGTCAGGGTCCATGCCGCAGGCGTCAACCCGACCGACTGGAAGCACCGGGCGCACGGCATCTTCCTCGGCCAACCGCCGTTCGTCCTGGGCTGGGACGTGTCCGGCGTCGTCGAGGAGACGGGTCTCGGGGTGACCCTGTTCAAGCCGGGCGACGAGGTGTTCGGCATGCTGCCCTACCCGCACGGCGTGGGTTCGCACGCCGAGTACGTCACCGCGCCCGCCCGCGCGTTCGCGCTCAAGCCGTCCGAGGTCGACCACGTGCAGGCGGGCGCCATTCCGCTCGCCGCTCTGACCGCCTGGCAGGCCCTGGTCGACACCGCCCAGGTGCAGC
Organism: Streptomyces sp. NBC_01445; assembly: GCF_035918235.1. Taxonomy (NCBI): domain Bacteria; kingdom Bacillati; phylum Actinomycetota; class Actinomycetes; order Kitasatosporales; family Streptomycetaceae; genus Streptomyces; species Streptomyces sp. NBC_01445. Next base: position 829,304 of record NZ_CP109485.1, read on the forward strand.
CGGGGCAGCGCGTCCTGATCCACGCTGCGGCCGGCGGCGTCGGCCATCTCGCCGTGCAGATCGCCAAGGCGCGCGGCGCGTACGTGATCGCCACGGCCAGCGCGGCCAAGCACGACTTCGTGCGCGGTCTGGGCGCCGACGAACTGATCGACTACCGGACGACCGACTTCAGCGAGGCGGTCCGCGACGTGGACGTCGTCCTGGACACCATCGGCGACGACTACCGCACCAGGTCCCTGCCCACGCTGCGCCCGGGCGGTCTGCTGGTCTCCATCCTGCCGACCGGCACCACGGAGCTGGCCGAGGAGGCCGAGCGGGTCGGCGTGCGGGCCGTGGAGATGCTCGTGGAGGCCGATCACGCCGGAATGAACGCGATCGCCGACCTGATCGCCACGGGCAAGCTCCGCGCGACGATCGCCGACACCTTCCCGCTCGCCGAGGCCGCCAAGGCACACGAGCTGGGCGACACCGGCCGCACGACCGGCAAGCTGGTCCTCGTCGTGCGCTGATCGCGTCCGCTCGTCCGTCAGCCCATGGACGGGTCGCCCTTGATGAGGGCGAAGGTGGCACCGAACGGGTCCTTCACCATGGCCAGGCGGCCGACGCCCGGCACGTCCATGGGCGGGAAGAGCGTCGTGGCACCGCGCTCGGTGGCGGCAGCGTAGGTCGCGTCGCAGTCCTCGACGCCGAAGTACGGGTGCCACTCGGCGCCGGACCCGGCGTCGAGGTTCTCCTGCTGGAGCTGCAGGATGCCGCCGTGGCCCGCCTCGCCCACGTCCGCGGAGCCGGCCGGGGCGACGACCGTGTACTCGGGGCCGGCCCCGCCCGTCGGCATGTCCTGGTACAGCCAGGAGAACACCTGGCGGTAGAAGTCCTTGGCCGCGCCGGCGTCGGTCGCGTAGAGCTCGGTCCAGCACAGGGCGTTGGGCTGCATGACCGTTTCGAGACCCTGGACGTCACCGGGCTGCCAGACCGCGAACTGTGCACCGGCCGGATCGGTGAAGGCGGCCATCCGCCCCGAGGTGAAGACATCACCCGGGGGAACGCGGACCGTGCCTCCGGCCGCCTCCACCGCCTTGGCGACACCGTCCGCGTCGGGGGTGTTGAAGTAGACCGTCCAGGAAGGGGAGGCACCCTCCTCGGTCAGCGGACCGGCGGCGGCCACGTCCTTGCCGTCGAGCTGGAAGAACCCGTAGCCGCCCCCTTCCGGCCCCGCCGACCGGAAGGTCCAGCCGAACACACCGCCGTAGAACGCAGCGGCCGCGTCCACATCCGGCACACCGAGGTCGAGCCAGTTCGGCGCGCCCGGTACGTACGTCGTCGAAAGCATGATCAGGCCTTTCGTGTACTGACGAATCCCGATGCAACGCAGCATGGCAGCCCGCACTGACAATCGCCGTTCGGCGCACGGTCTCCGCAGGTCGCGGGCGGTGCCGGCTACCCGAACTGGCCGGGCTGGTAGTCGCCGGCGGGCTGCTGAACGAGGACGTTCACGCGGTTGTAGGCGTTGATCAGGGCGATGAGGGACACCAGCGCGGTGAGCTGGTCCTCGTCGTAGTACTTGGCCGCGTTCGCCCAGGCCTCGTCGGAGACGCCGCCACCCGCGTCGGCGATACGGGTGCCCTGCTCGGTCAGCTCCAAGGCGGCGCGCTCGGCATCGTTGAACACCTTCGCCTCGCGCCACGCCGCGACCATGTTGAGGCGCGTCTGGTCCTCCCCGGCCGCCGTGGCGTCCTTGGTGTGCATGTCGGTGCAGAAGCTGCAGCCGTTGATCTGGCTGGCGCGGATCTTCACCAGCTCCTGCGTGGCAGCCGGAAGCGTCGAGTCCGTCACCACCTTGGCGCCCGAGTTGATGTGCTTCAGGACCTTGGCCCCGACGTGGTTGGCGAAGAGGTTCAGGCGGGCTTCTTCCATGGCGAGCTCCTAGTTCGTGCCGGTGGTTACATCCCTCTGACGGAGCGGCTCGGCACGATGTGACGAGTCTGGATGTGACGCGCGCCACACAGGCCTTCCAGGCCCGGGCGCCGGCGGTGAGAGCCCCGCCCTCGGCGTCCCGATAGGCAGTCTGCACGTCCGGCCCAGGTATCGCACGACGGGAGCGCTGACCACGGAGAGGGAACGAGCGGGAGAGAGTGATGCCGGGCTCCGCCGTTCGTCAGCGGATACCAAGTGCCGTCCGGCAGACCGCGCTCGGCCGGATCCCGGTAGCTTGGCCCTATGCCCTCTGCACTTGTTGTTGGTTATGACCCGGAGGCGATTCCCGGCGTCGATGCGGGAGCCCTTCGCAAGGGTCTTGACGAGGAGTTGGACCGGTTCGGCGAGCACGGCATCGATGCGGCCATGGCGCTGGTCGTGTTCGACGATTCCGCCGAGTCCGTCCTCGTGGCGGCGCTGACGGAGCGCCCGTGGGACGTGGTGGTCGTCGGCGGTGGGATCCGCAAGACCGAGCAGCTGCTTCCGCTCCTCGAAGAGATCATGAACCTGATCCGCATCCATGCGCCCCACGCCGCGATCGCGTTCAACACGAACGGCGGCGACAGTGTCGAGGCGGCACAACGCCGGCTGTGAGTCCGGCCTGCCCGAGAGTGGCGGGTGGGACGGGTGCCGGACGCAGCTAGGAAGCCTTCGGCAGGTTCAGGTCGCGGTTGATGACGCGGGCCGCACGCTCGACGGTCGCGACGCCGTTCTCCATGGTGCGGTTGTCGTGGGAGAGCACGGCCATCCCGTAGTCGTGACCGCCGCCTGTGAACACGCCGACGCTGTGCACGCGCCAGCCGTTGGTCGAACGCGGCAGCCAGCCGTTCTTGACGTGAACGGTCGCCGTCCCGGGCGCGCCGGCCGGTGTTCCCCAGCGCTGATCCGGGACGACACGGTTCATGAGCCGCAGGGCGTAGCTCCGGGAACGCGCGCCGAGAACGTTGGTCTCCGAGGTCAGCAAGCGGAGCAGCTTCACCTGGTCGCCCGCCGTGATCTGGGTGCGACCCCACGCGCCCTTCGGGCCGGGCACGGTGTCCCGCATTCCGGCCAGGTTCAGGAAGTGCTGGATGCCGTCATGGCCGATCTGGTGCCAGAGGGCGTTCGTGGCGGCGTTGTCCGACTTGGTGATCATGGCGGTGGTCAGGTCGACCTCGCGTGAGGTCAGGTGACGGTTCTCGTCGGCGACCTGGCGCAGCAGGGCTCCAAGAATCGTGACCTTGACCACGCTCGCCGAGTCGAAGGCCGTGTCGGCCCGGAACGCGCACGACGTGTCCGTGGTCCGGTCGTAGAGCGCGAGCGCCGAGGCCTTGCCGTGCCCGTGGAGCGATGCGGCTATGTCGCGCTCCAGTCGGTCCGCCAGTCCGGGCCGGTGCGAGGTGCACCTCACCGGGGAGCCTCCGACGCTCGTGGCGGCACTGCTCGTACCAGCCGCCGCGCCCGCCTGAGCAGGGGCGGCGGCCGCGAAGGCGGTGAGCGCCGAGCCGGCGGCCAGGGCCGCGGCGAGTCCCTGCTTTGCGCGCCGCGGCAGCGGCATGTGCGTTCCCTGCATGGAGGTTCCGTCCTGCTCTGTGTCTGCGGTCGCATCGGCAGCGGTGCTGACCCGTCAGCGGCGAGGTCCACGTCCTGCGACGAGGTCGGGGTTGCGGCCGATGCCCCACACCAGGGCTTCGCGCCGACCGGTGCGCATAGTCCGTCCGTCACACTCGGTGAGCAGCGCTTCGTCGCGCGCCCGCCGGGCGGCCGGCGGTCGGATGAACGACCCGGATCCCGAATGACGGCGACGCTACAGGGACGGGGCGGCGGCCGGGCGAAAGATGAGTCGGTATGTCCGCTATAGGCGTTTTAGCTGCGTGTGATGTTGTTCATGGATGAATTGACCACCGGGGCGGCAATCGCCACAGGGAGGTGCAGGGGGGCCGAACAGAGCGCGTCCCGTGGGTGGTCGAACAGGCCGTACTCGCATAGGCGGTTGAGCAGGCCGCACACGCACCACCCGCACGAAGACGACACGCCCCACCCGCCCGAATACTCTTGTCCGCCCTTCCCGGCCCGCATTACCGTGCAGCGGTGGATCTCTTCTCACGTTCCTGGACGGCATTGCGCACCGCCGTCGCCGAAGTCCCGGACGAGGACTACGAGCGGCCCTCCGGCTGTACGGGCTGGCTTGTGCGGGACCTCGTGTGCCACCTGGTCATCGGCGCCCAGGACGTCCTGATCACCCTGGTCACGCCGGCGGAATCCGAACCGACCGTGGACGCCGTCACCTACTGGGGCATCGTCGAACCCCCGACCGGCGAGGACCCGCTCGACGCGCTGATCCCCCGGCTGGCCGCCGCTTACGGCGAGCCGAGGTGGCTCAAGTTCCACCTCGACGACGTCGGGTCCGCGGCGGGCCGCGCCGCCCAGCTCGCCGATCCCGCCGCCCGCGTCAGCACCCGCGACGAGGTGCTGACCGTCGGCGACTTCCTGTCCGCGTACGTCCTCGAATGGACCTTGCATCACCTCGACCTGATCGCCCACCTGCCGTCGGCCGCGCAGCCTCCCGCCGAGGCCCTCGCGGCGGTTCGCGCGACGCTGGAGAAGATCTCCGGGACCCCGTTCCCCGCCTCGTTCTCCGACACGGACGCGCTCCTGGTCGGCACCGGACGTCGCACACCGACCGACGAGGAGAAGGCCGCGCTGGGCGACTTCGCCGAGAGGCTCCCGCTCGTCATCGGCTGAGCGGGCTCTGTCCACGGGGCGGGCGCGAGCGACATGACGTCGCGGCAGGGCGACGTCCGAATCCCGCCAGCGTCGGCTCACGCGGGCAGCAAATATCGGTAGGGCCGAAGGCGCCGGCCTGCGGCCGCACCCCTAGGGGCAGGACCTCGAGCCCGCCCCACCCCGCCCCGTTCCGCCGCGCGAGAGACCCCAGACTTGAACCAGCCGCACCAGCGCACCCCCGCCCCGGACACACTCTTCAGCGACCACGCACCGGCCGCCGGCGCGCCACCCCGCATCCCGTACGACCCAACCGTCCCGGCACTCGGCGAACTCAACTGGGCTGATCTGTATGGCCAGTTGAACGATGCGGGCGTCGCCGTCACCCCACCTCTCCTGTCCCGCACACAGTGCCAGGAGATCATCGACACGTTCGGGGAACCCGCCCTGTTCCGGTCCACCGTGGTCATGCAGCGATACCAGTTCGGCCGGGGCACCTACAAGTACTACGCCGACCCCACCGACGTACCGCTCGTCCAGACCCTCCGCGAGCGGCTCTACCCGCCGATGGCGTGGATGGCCAACCAGTGGGCGCCTCAGCTCGGCGAGCGGACCTTCCCCGGCACGCTGGACGAGCTGATCGACGAGTGCGCGGACAACGGGCAGAAGCGGCCGACCCCGCTGATCCTCCAGTACGGCCAGGGCGACTACGCCTGCCTTCACCAGGACATCTACGGCGACATCGTCTTCCCGCTGCAGATCGCCGTCATGCTCAATCAGCCCGGCGAGGACTTCACGGGCGGCGAGAACGTGTTCGTCGAGCAGCGCCCGCGCTTCCAGTCCCGCGCCATGGTGGTCAAGCCGCAGCTCGGCCAGGGAATGATCTTCCCGGTCCGGCACCGCCCGGTCCGCGGCAAGAACGGCTTCCGCCGGCACCCCATGCGGCACGGCACGAACGCCGTCGAGTCCGGACACCGCAACGCCCTCGGCCTCATCTTCCACAACGCCCGCTGACCGTCCGCGCCCAGCCCGCCGCTACCCCTCACGACAAGGCACCGACCCCCGTCAGGGCAATGTCCGAATCCCGCCAGGCATAGCGGTATATAAGGCGCAGAGTTGGCAGTAGGACATCACCTTACGAGGAGATCTGGAAGGAACAGACCCATGACCGTCTACACGACGCTCGACAGCCCGCTGGGTGAACTGCTGCTCGTGGGCGAGGAGTCGGCCACCGCAAAGGGCGGCACCGCACTTGCCGCGCTGACCGTACCGGGCCAGAAGAACGGCGCCGTCGTCAAGGACGACTGGGCCGAGGACGCGGACGCGTTCACCGAGATCACCGCGCAACTGCGCGCCTACTTCGACGGCAGGCTCACGCACTTCGACATCGAGTACACCGGCAGCGGCTCGGAGTTCCAGCAGCGGGTGTGGAAGGCGCTGGAAGCCATCCCCTACGGCAGCACCCTGACCTACGGCGACGTCGCCGCGCGCATCGGCGCCTCGAAGGCCGCCGTCCGCGCCGTGGGTACGGCGATCGGCGCGAACCCGCTGCTCGTCGTACGCCCCTGCCACCGTGTGATCGGCGCCAACGGCACCCTCACCGGATACGCGGGTGGACTTGAGCGCAAGCGGCAGCTTCTGGACCTGGAGGGCCTGCGGCAGACCGCATGAACGCAGGTCCCTGAACGCCGCCCCTACGGCTCCCCCGGCTCCGAGGACACGCACGTCGACGGAGCCGGGGGGACACCTTCGACCCGAGGATCCTCACCATGCTGGACACCACCCGCCTGACAGGCCCGGTCGCGGACCGCGTCGCTCACGAGGAGTGGGGCGCCCTGGCCGACGAGCTCAACACCTACGGAAACGCCCCGACGGGCCGGCTCCTCACACCCGAAGAGTGCCGTCGGATCGCGGACCTCTACGACGACGCCGAACGCTTCCGCACCACCGTCGACATGGCCCGCCATCGTTTCGGCTCCGGGCAGTACCGCTACTTCACACATGTACTGCCGGACGTCGTACGCGAGTTGCGGGAGGCGTTCTATCCGCGGCTGCTGCCCATCGCCCGGGACTGGGCCGAGAAGCTCGGCAGACCCGCGCCCTGGCCCGACTCACTCGACGAGTGGATCGAGATGTGCCACACGGCCGGGCAGGACCGCTCGGCGCAGATTCTGCTGCGGTACGGGCCCGGTGACTGGAATGCGCTGCACCGCGACGTGTTCGGCGACATGCTCTTCCCGCTCCAGGTCGTCGTCGGCCTCGACGCACCGGGAACCGACTTCACCGGTGGCGAGTTCCTGATGACCGAACAGCGCGCCCGCGCACAGTCGAGGGGATCGTCCACCACCCTGCTCCAGGGCCACGGGCTGATCTTCACCACCCGCGACCGGCCCGTCGCCTCGAAGCGCGGCTGGTCCAACGCCCCCATGCGGCACGGCGTGAGTACCGTGCGCACCGGGCAGCGGCACACCCTCGGGCTCGTCTTCCACGACGCGGCATGAACCGAGACGGCCCGCCCGCCCCGTACGAGCATGAGCGCACATACACACTGCTCGGCCGGAGCGGCACGCCCTACCTGAGCACGACCCCGGGAACGCTCGGCGGGCACCGCCGCGGGCGCCTCTACGGGCGTCTGGGCTGCCCGTCCGCGCTGCGGGCCATCTCCCGGGGCCACTACGTGAAGCACCGGGTGTTCTTCCCGGACGAGGCCACCGCCGTCGCGGCCGGATTCCGGCCGTGCGCGGTCTGCCTGCCCGAGGAGTACGCCCGCTGGAGAGCCGACCGAGAGAGCACGCACCACGCCATGAACAACCTCTCCGACCGGGAATCGTCCCGCTCACCCCTGATCAGCCCTGCGGACCTGGCCGCGCACGGCGACCTGCCCCGCCCCTCGCCGCACACGGAGGCCGAACTCGCCGCACTCATACGCCTGTTGACGCTCCCCAGGTCCCGGATCGAGACCGTCACCGTGGGACACAGCCGTGACGAGGCGTCCCGCCAGGCCGCCGGCGCGTTCGCCACCGCCTGGGCCGCGCGGGGCGGCAAGGTGCTCACGACGGTCAACTGGCCCGAGAACGCGGCCTCCTGGCTGCGGCCGGCCACCCGGCTCACTGCCGGACTCCCCGACGCATGGGTGGTGGCCGCGGCCCCGCTCGGCTTCGCCCAACTGGCCCGCCGCCTGCGCCACTCCACCGACTGGGACCCGTCCCGCACCTACGCGTTCGCCTCCCTCAACGACTCCCGCGTGCCGGCACTCACCGGCCCGGACACCCTGCACGGCCTGCGCGGAGCGACCGCCGACGGGGGCACATGGGAGATCCGCCGCGGCTGGGTAACCACGTACGACCCCGCCGACTCGACCTCATGACCGGGACCTCATGACCAGACCGGCAACACCTCTCCGCGCGACGGAATGCGCGGCACTTCGTACAATTTGGCCCCGAACGATACCCTGCCCGGAACGCGCCGCGGTGGCGCCGAAGGAGTGTGCTCGTGCCAGGCCAACGATCCATCACCGAAGCCGAGAAGCTGGCGGAGGCGAAGCTCGGTGGAATGCCGGTCCGCCATGAACAGATGGCGGTGGTTGCCAACATCTACCGTGCCGCCTCGGCCGTCCGTCAGCACCTGGAGAACTCGGTCCTGCGCGAGTCCGACCTCACCTGGACCGCATTCGTGGTGCTCTGGGTGATCTGGGTCTGGGGCGAGTCGGAGACCCGCCATGTGGCTGAGGAGGCCGGTATCTCCAAAGGCACGCTCACCGGGGTCTCCCGCACGCTCGAGGCGCGGGGCCTGGTCCGGCGTGCCGGGCACCCGAACGACGGCAGGCTCGTGCTGCTCAGCCTCACGGACGAGGGCGAGGAGCTGATGCGACGGGTGTTCCCGAAGTTCAACGAGGAAGAGGCCTTCGTCGCCGGGCAGCTCAGCGACGAGGAGTGCCGCAGCATCGCGGACGGGCTGCGCAGGGTGGTGCTCCAGGTCGAGGAGCACGGCGAGGAGCGCCGGCTCGACCTTCTGGACGGCGCCGAGCCCGCCCCCCGCCGCAGCGGGCGCCGCCCCAAGGCCTGACCGGCGCCAAGGGAGGTGTCAGTCGTGAGCGCGCGCGGCCCGGACCAGGGCATCGAAGATGCCCTGCTGTGCGCCGTCCTCGTGTGCCGTGTCCTCCGGATGCCACTGCACGGCAGTGAACCAGCCGCGCGCTTCCGGGAGTTCGAGCGCCTCCACCGTTCCATCGACGGCGCGGGCGGTGACACTGAGTCCGGAGCCGAGCCGGTCCACCCGCTGGTGGTGGTAGCAGGACGCGTCCACCTTCTCGGTCCCGGTGGCCTGTTCGAGAAGCGAGAGGCGCTCGATCGCCACCGGGTGCACGATGTGCCGGTGCTCGCGTTCGGGACCGCCCATGTCCTGGTGCAGCGTGCCGCCGAGAGCGGTGTTGACCACCTGGAGTCCCCGGCAGATCGCCAGTAGCGGTATCGCGGCGTCGAGGGCCTGGCGGGCGAGTTCGAGGTCGAAGGCGTCCTGGGTGTCGTCGACGTCGTAGACGCTGGCGTGTGCCGCGGCGACTCCGTAGCGGTGCGGTGCGATGTCGCCGCCGCCGGGCAGGAGCAGGCCGTCGAAGCGGGCCAGCCGGGCGGCCACCTCGCCGGGGTCGGCGGTGCCGCCCGGTGCGTGCGGATGGACAGTGACCGGTTCCCCGCCGGCGTTCCAGACCGCCTCGATCAAGGCGCGGGCGTTGACCTCTGCGGCGTATCGAAGTGCTGAGGTGGAGGTGGCGAAGCGGGCCGGTACGGCGATGAGGGGCCGGGCCGTCACAGCTGGATCCAGGTGGTCTTGAGTTCGGTGTACTTCTCGAGCGCGTGGGCGGACTTGTCCCGGCCGTTGCCCGATTGCTTCATGCCGCCGAAGGGCACGGTGAGATCGCCCTCCTCGTAGCAGTTGACCCACACCGTTCCGGCCTTGAGAGCGCGGGAGACCTGGTGAGCGGTGGACAGGTCGGAGGTCCACAGTCCGGCGGCGAGCCCGTACTCGGTGGCGTTGGCCAGCGCGACGGCCTCGTCGAGATCGTGGAAGGTGAGCACCGACAGGACGGGGCCGAAGATCTCCTCCCGGGCGAGCCGCATCCCCGGGTTCACCTCGTCGAAGACGGTGGGCTGCAGGAAGCTGCCGCCGGTGTCGGCCAGGGTGCGGGTGCCGCCGGTGCGCAGCCTGGCGCCCTCGCTCGTGCCCGTGTCGATGTGGTCGAGTACGCGGCCGAGGTGGGCCTCGCCGACCAGGGCGCCCATCTCGGTGGCGGGGTCGAGGGGGTCGCCGACACGCAGTTCGCCGGCCCGTCGCACGATCGCCTCGGTGACACGTTCGGCGACGGAGGCGTGGACGAGGAGACGGGAGGGGGCGGTGCACATCTCGCCCTGGTTGAAGAAGATGCCCCAGGCGGCGGTCGCGGCCGCCTTCTCCAGGTCGGGGGCGTCGGGCAGGATGATGTTGGGCGACTTGCCGCCCAGTTCGAGCCAGACCCGCTTGAGGTTGGAGTCCGCGGCGTAGTGCAGGAAGTGCCGTCCGACGGCCGTCGACCCCGTGAAGGCGAGGACGTCGACGTCCGGGTGCAGTCCGATGGCACGCCCGGCGGTGGGGCCGTCGCCGGTGACGACGTTCAGGACGCCGGGGGGCAGGCCCGCCTCGGTGGCCAGCCGCCCCAGTTGCAGCGCCGACAGGGGCGAGTTCTCGGACGGCTTGAGGACGACGGTACAGCCGGCCGCGAGCGCCGGGGCGACCTTCCAGGAGGCAATGGTCAGAGGAAAGTTCCACGGGACGACCGCGCCGACGACTCCGGCCGGCTCGCGGGTGACGAGGGCGAGCGCGTCGGGCGCGGTGTGCGGGGACTCGTCGGTGAGCTTGTCGGCCAACTGCCCGTAAAAGCGGAAGGTGTTGACGGCGGCACGCAATTCGATGTCGTACGCGTCCGTGATGGGTTTGCCCATCTCCAGGCTCACGGTGAGGGCGAGGCGGTCGCGCCGTTCCTCCAGGAGGTCGGCGAGGCGGAGCAGTGCGCGGCCGCGGTCGGCGGGGGCGAGGCGGGGCCACGGGCCGGCGTCGAAGGCGCGGCGTGCGGCGGCCACCGCGGCGTCGACCTCGGCCGCGCCACCGTCCGCGACCTGCGCGAGAACCTGTCCGTCACGGGGTGACACGGCCGCGTAGGTTGCGCCGCCGCCCGGTTCGTCGGAGCCGTCGATGTGGTGGAAGCCGGACAGGTCCAGCTCCTTGGCGCGGCTCAGCCACTCGTCGTGGGTGAGTTCCAGCATGGTGTGGCCTCCGGCTCACTGAATGTGTTTGAGGTCAAAGGAAATCGCGCCCGCTTGTCGGGGTGCGCCGGCGGCCTGTGCGCCGGGCGCACCCCGAGAGGGAGCGGGCAGAGTCAGGCCGTCGCGGCCCGCGCACGAACCGCCCGGGCCGCGACGGCGCTCAGCACGAGGACGGCCGGGACGCTCAGCACGAGCCAGGTCGCCGTCTCGGCCGAACCGCCGATGAGCGTCGTGAAGTTGGCCAGGATCACCCAGATCGCGCCCCCGATTCCGAGCGCGCCCAGGGCCGGCGCGATCAGCGTGTTCCAGGGGCGGGTGTCGAGGCGTTCCCTGCGGAAGAAGACGATCACGGAGACCGACGTCAGGAAGTACAGCAGCATCATCGCGAGGACGGCCACCCCGCTGAACCAGGAGAAGAGGCTCAGCACGGGGTCCTTGCCGAGCAGCGCGAAGGGCACGACAAGGAGCAGCGCGAGCGCGGTCTGCACGGTGCCGGCGGCCCAGGGCGAGTGGCGCCGGTTGAGCGTACAGAGTCTGCGCGGGAGCACCCCTTCGCGGCCGAGCGAGAACAGGTAGCGGTTGGCGGAGTTGTGGAAGGCGAGGATGCCGGCGAAGAGCGAGGTGGCGAGCAGGACCGGCAGGACGTCGCCCGCCCAGCCGCCGAACAGGTCCGCGACGGGCGAGAGGACGAACACCACGCCGTCGCCGCCCGCCAGCGCCTTGCCCGCGGCCGCGGTGGCGTGCGAGGCCCCGTAGGCGGAGACGAGCATCCAGGAGGTGAAGGCGAAGAAGCCGGTGACGACGGCGACGGACAGGTAAGTGGCGCGCGGAACGGTCTTCTTGGGCTCACGCGCCTCCTCTCCGTAGATCGCGGTCGCCTCGAAGCCGAACATCGACGCCACCGCGAACATCAGCGCCACCCCCGGTGCCCCTTGCAGCGCGGCCTTCGGCGAGAAGCTCTCGGCGAGGCCGAGTCCTTCCGGGCCGCCGCCCTTGACCAGGGTGACCAGCGCGAAGACGAGCAGGATGCTGAACTCGGCGATAACGAAGACCGCGAGCACCTTGGCGCCCATCTCGATGCCGGCGGCGCCGAGCACCTGGACGATCACCATCGTGACCACGGCCCAGACCCACCAGGGCGCGTCGAGGCCCGTGTACTGCGCCACAAGCCCGCTCACGATGGACCCGTAGAGCCCGTACATGGCGGCCTGGATCGTGCAGTAGGCGAAGAGTGCGACACCGGCGCTGCCGGTGCCCGTGGTCCGGCCGAGGCCCCTGCCTATGTACGTGTAGAAGGCGCCGGCGTCCACGACATGGCGACCCATGGCGACGAAGCCGACCGAGAAGAGGAAGATCACCGCACCGGCCACGGCGTATCCGGCCGGGGCACCCGCGCCGTTGCCGAGGCCGACGGAGATGGGGAGCGCGCCTGCGATGCCGGTCAGCGGCGCCTGCGCGGAGAGGACGAAGAAGAGGATGCCCACGACGCCGAGGGCGTTGGACTTGAGCTTGCCTGCTGTGGGCGGGTCCTGCACGGTCTGTTGCCTTGTGACCGTCTGACTGTCCACGCGGATCACCTGCCGGGGATGAGGGAGGGGCGATTCGTTTCAGGCCAAACGAGTTGCCCCATAGTCGGATGGGACTCGGCGTTTGGCAAGGCCCTGCGGGATGGTTCCGGCTGGGCTCCGTCTGTCCCCCGAACCCGTGGGTGGCGAAGGTCAGACGTCTTCTTCGGAGTCGGCCCCGAGCCCGCGCAGCAGGGACCTCAACTCCTCCAGCGCGGCCTCGGTCATCTCCGGCTCGCCCAGCACGAGTTGGTGCAGGACGAGACCGTCCAGCGCGGCGAAGACGAGCCGCATGAGGGCCGGGCTCGCATCCTCGGGAAGCATGCGGTTCAACTCGCGCTGGGCCGCGTCGAAGTACTCGTCGTACAGGGTGCGCAGCGGCGGCAGCAGCTCCGGCCTGCGCCGGGACTCCAGCATCAGCTCGTACTGGAACGCCTGCAGGTCCGGGTTGGCCGCGACCATCTCCGACAGCCCGGCCGAGAAGTCCGCGGTCCTGCCGGTGCCGGACTCCATGGCGCTGGTGTGCAGGCTGGTGTGCACCGTGTGGGCCAGCGCCGCCTCGATGAGGGCATCGCGGGAACCGAAGTGGTGCACGACCAGACCGTGGGTGACACCGGCCTCCTCCGCGACGGCGCGGTAGGTCAGTTTGCGCAGGCCACCGCGGGCCACCACCCGCACGGCCGCGCTCAGGAGCGCGTCACGGCCCGCTCCGTAGTCCAGCCGCTTGCGCGCCCCGCCACGAGGGCTTCGGCTCTTCTTCTCGTCTGGCGCTTCGGCGGAATCGGTCACGTCAGGGACCCTACCTAGCTCGCGGTGGCTGCCCGTCGTTTGCGCAGCACCGCGCTCGGGGCGCCGCGCCGGGCGGCTTCGGAGTCGGCCCGGCACGACGCGGTTCGTGGTCCGTCAGCCCCGGCGGGGCGGGCGGATGCCGCGGAACTCCCAGTCGCCGCCCAGCGCGGTGGACAGTACTTCCTCGGACTCGGTGGGCTGGGCACCCACGTCGGAGCGGATCGCGGTGGGTCCGGTGACGATGTGGTTGGTCAGCCGCCCCAGACCCTCCACCTCCACCTCGACGATGTCACCGGGCTGCACGGGGCGGGAGTTGGCCGGTGTGCCCGACAAGAGCACGTCGCCGGGGTACAGCGTGATGGTGCGGGCGATGTCGGCCACGAGGTAGTGCATGTCCCACTCCATCTCCGCCGTGGAACCGTCCTGCACCACCTCTCCGTTGACGTAGGTGCGCAGGTACTTGTCGTGGAAGTCCCAGTCGGTGACCAGGCCCGGGCCGAGCGGGCACAGGGTGTCGGAGCCCTTCACCCGCAGCATGGAACCGGCGTCGGTGTCACGGAAGTCGTGCAGGCCGTAGTCGTTGGCGATCGTGTAGCCCGCGATGTACTCCCCCGCGTCGGCCGGCGAGATGTTGCGCGCCGTCCTGCCGATCACGATGGCGACCTCGCCCTCGTAGTTGAGCCACTTGCAGCCCTCGGGGCGCACGATCGCACCCTTGTGGGAGTTGAGGGCCGAGGTGGGCTTGTGGAAGTACGTCGGGGTGGGCGTGAGCTCGATCTGGAACTCGTCGACGCGGCTGCGGTGGTTGAGATGGACGGCGACGACCTTCGAGGGGACGACCGGGGGAAGGTGCTGGGCGTCCTCCACCTTGACGCGGCGGCCGTCACCGGCGACCAGTTCGTCGTCCTCGCGAAGGACCTGGACGGCCGCGCCGTCCAGGAGGATGCGGCGGTACTCGGGCATGAGGGGGCTCCTAGGCGCGGCTGTGGGGGTTGTGCGGGGCGGGGTGTGCGGGCAGGCCGTTGCCGGTCCAGCCGCCGGCGGGGCGGTCGAACCACAGGTGGACCTGGCCGGTGCCGATCGAGTTCTCGTACTCGCCGTACTGGCGCGCCCTGGCGACGCAGGCGCGTTCGCCGAGGGCGCCCGCCATCATCAGGTAGTGGAAGAACTTGGCCTCGGGCTTGAACTTCCAGAACTCGTCCATCGTGTCGAGGACCTTGTCGTGGCGGCCTTCCTTGAACCAGGCGATGCGTTCGTGGTCGGCCTCGCGCGCCTCGGCGGTGAAGATGTGTGCGGGGTCGCTCGATTCGTGGTCGCGCAGTTGCCGCAGCGGCCAGAAGGTGTGCGAGAGGGCACCCGAGGCGATGAGCAGGACGCGGCGGCCCGGGGTGGCGGCGATTCCGTCGGCGAGCGCTCGTCCTAGGCGCAGGTGGTCCTCCATGTCACCGGTCTGGCAGACGCCGATGGTGACCCACTTCTTGTCGGGCAGGCCCTCGCCGAGGAACTTCCACAGGTTGGTTGTGGCGTAGTAGATCGGCAGGTACGGGTCGTCGATCGCGGTGATCCAGGTGCCGTGCTTGTCGGCGGACCCGGCTATGTTCTCGGCGAGTTCGGGGTCACCCGGGAAGTCGTAGGGCATCCGGCACATGCCGCGCGGCAGCTCTTCGGAGGTGAAGAGGCCGGCCCGGCGCTGCTGGGCGGTGACGACGAATTCGACGGTGGTGGCCCAGTGCGAGTCCAGGACGACGACAGTGTCGTACTCCTGGGAGGCATCCCGCTCGAAGACCTCGCGCCGCAGTTCCTTCAGGCCGGTGACGAGGGTGATCTCCTTGCCCTCGTTCAGTTCCAGGCGCGTCTCCTGCGGAAGCACGACGGTGGGCACGTGAGCGAGCAGCCCCGCCCCGACGATCTCACCCATGGTCCCGCCAGCCCTTCGGCGCCGTCACGGTGTTCTTGAGGTCGCAGTAGAAGTCGAAGCTCCAGGTGCCTCCCTCGCGGCCCACCCCGGAGTGCCGGGAGCCACCGAAGGGCGCCTGGAGGTCGCGTACGAAGAAGCAGTTGACCCAGACCGTGCCGGCCACGAGCCGGTCGGTGACGCGCTCGGCGCGCCCGCGGTCGCCGGTGGCGACGGTCGCGGCGAGCCCGAAGCGGGTGCCGTTGGCCAGGCGGACCGCCTCGTCCTCGTCGGCGAAGGTCTGCAGGGTCAGGACGGGGCCGAAGACCTCCTCCTGCACGATCTCGGAGTCCTGGGCGACATCGGTGAGCAGGGTCGGGGCGTAGTACTGGCCTTCGCCCCGTCGGCCGCCGATGACGGCGCGGGCCCCGGCTGCGAGGGCCCGCTGCACGAAGCCGTCGATCTTCTCCAGCTGGCGGGGGTGGATGTTGGGGCCGATGTCGGTGGTCTCGTCGCGCGGGTCTCCCTGCCGCAGGGCCGAGGCCTTCTCGGTGAAGCGTCGGGTGAACTCCTCCGCGATCGTCTCCTCGACGAGGATGCGGGTCGCGGCCAGGCACACCTGTCCGGCGTTGTCGTACTGCTCCACGGCCAGGTCGACGGCGAGGTCGAGGTCGACGTCCGCGAAGACCAACAGCGGTGACTTCCCGCCGAGTTCGAAGCTGGCGGGCACCAGGTTGGCCGCGGCTGCCGCGGCGATGGTCTTCGCGGTGGGCACCGATCCGGTGAAGCTGATGCGGCGGACGTCGGGGTGGGAGACGAGGGCGCTGCCGGCCTCGGCGCCGTAGCCCTGCACGACGTTCAGGACGCCGGCGGGCAGTCCGGCCTCGGCGGCGATGTCGGCGAACAGGGAGGCGGTGAGGGGCGACCACTCGGCGGGCTTGAGGATCACGGTGTTGCCCGCGGCGAGCGCCGGGGCGATCTTCCAGGTGGCGAGCATCAGCGGTGCGTTCCACGGGGTGATCAGCACACAGGGGCCCGCCGGGTCCCAGCTGACGTGGTTGGTGTGGCCGCGGGTGTCGAAGTCGTCGTGGCCGAGGCTCACGAGCCAGTCGGCGAAGAAGCGGAAGTTGTGTGCCACGCGCGGCATGACTCCGCGCCGGTGCGAGCGCAGCAGGGCGCCGTTGTCGTGGGTCTCGACGATCGAGAGGTCCTCGATGCGCTTCTCTACGGCGTCGGCGACGGCGTGCAGGATCCGGGCCCGTTCGGCGCGCGGGGTGGCCGCCCAGCCGGGGAAAGCGGCGCGGGCCGCGGCGACGGCGGCCGACGCTTCTGCCGCCGTGCCGCGGGCGATCTCGCCGAGGACGCTCCCGTCGATCGGCGAGACGTCCACGAAGGTGTCGGCGGAGGCGACGCGTTCGCCGCCGATCCAGTGCCGGGTGTCGACGGTGACACCGGCCACGGTGAGGGTGTGTTCGCTCATGTTCATTCTCCAAGTGGCAGGTAGTGGGCGGGAGTCACTCGGCTCCGGAGGTGCCGGACTCGAGCAGCGTGCCGCCGTCCCACACGACGCCGACCTGCCGGTAGTAGGCGGCGATCGGCTCCCTGATGTCCAGTCGGGCCAGCTCCTCGGTGGGCGCTTCGAACAGCTCCAGCTCCGCGTCACCGACCCACGCCTGACCGGCCTCGAAGGAGGCGGCGCCGGTCTCTATCAGCTCGTCGAGAGCCAGTGCCTTGCCCTTCTCGATGGAGGGCAGCCAGCGGTGGTGGGCCATCGGGTGGCTGTTGACGAAGCCGTTGGTCTCGGACGGTTCACGCAGGGTGACCACGGCCTGGGCCAGGCGGCGGTCGGCCGCGGCGAGGGTCGCGCCGAAGCGGGCGCCGGCCTCGATCCGCGGGGCGGGACCGTAGGGGTGCGGGCGGGTCTGGTGGATGGAGCCGAGCTTCTTCGGGTAGCCCTGGTGCAGGCCGCGCGCGACGGCGAAGTCCTTGTCGACCCAGATGTACACGCAGCGCGAGTAGGTGCGCCCCTCGTACTGGCAGCGCACGACCGCGAAGGCCTCCTTGTACTGGGCGAGCACGGGGTCGAGCAGCTGGCTCCCGTCCGCGGCGCAGGACTGCCAGTCGGCCCAGATCAGCGCGACGGCACCGGGGTCCTCGTCGGCCAACTCCAGTGGTTCGGGCAGGAGTTCACGCACCCGGGCGGGGTCGGTGCGGTACTCGACGGTGAGCAGGTCGCCGGAGTAGTGCCACGGCGGGGAGGGGATCAGCGAGGCGTCGCCGGTCGCCGTCTTGGGGTGGAAGTAACCACGGACGCTGGCCATGACTGGGGGTTCCTTACGAGGTGAGGGCGGGCTGCGCGAGGAGCTGGGCGCGGTAGCGGGCGGCGCCGGTGGTGGCGGCGGGGCCGCCGAGCGCGACCACCCCGACGAGCCGGTCGTCGGCGTGATAGCCGACGAGAACGTCGCCTTCCGGATCGCCGTCCAGGACACGCACGTCGGCGATGCCCAGGGCGGGTGCGCCGAAGGACTGCAGCCGGAACTCGTGCTGGTCGCTCCAGAAGGTGGGCAACGGGGCGAACGGCGGGGGTTGCGCCACACTGCCGACGAGATGGGCCACGAGGCTCTTCGCGGCATGCTTGGCGGTGTCGGTGGGGATCGACCAGTGCTCGACGCGGCGGGGTACGCCGTCGTAGCGGGCATTGGGGAAGCGGGCGATGTCGCCGACGGCGACGACGTTCGTGTGGCCGCCGACGCGCAGCTGCTCGTCGGTCAGGACCCCGTCGGACAGATCCAGGCCGTTGCCGTCCAGCCATTCGGTGTTGGCGACCGAGCCGACGGACTCCACGACCACATCGGCCGGAAGCACCGTCCCGTCGGTCAGGACGACACCGGTCACCCGGTCCTCGCCCGCGAAGCCCGCGACACCCGCGCCGAGGGCGAAGCGTACGCCGCGCTCCTCGTGGCGCCGGTGCAGCGAGCGGGCCAGGAGTTCGCCGAGCGGGCGCAGCATCGGCAACGGCTCGGGGTCGACCACCGTCACCTCGCCGACGCCGAGGCCCTTGGCGGTGGCGGCGACCTCGCAGCCGATGAAGCCCGCGCCGATGACGACCACGCGGACGCCCGGCCGGGTCAGTTCGTCACGCAGACCCTGGGCGTCGGCGAGAGTGCGCACGGTGTGCCGGCCGCTGCCCGGGCCCGAGGGGCCGTCGCAGCGCAGCCTGCGCGGCCGCATGCCGGTGGCGACGACCAGGCCGTCGAAGGCGAGTTCCGTACCGTCGTCGAGTCCGACGACGCGCTCGTCGAGGCGGGCGGAAGTGACGGTCGTGCCCAGCCGCCACTCGACGTCCGCCGCACTTGCTCGGGGCGTGAACGCGAGGGACTCGAACGGCACCTTCCCGGCGAGCACGTCCTTGCTCAGCGGTGGCCGGTTGTACGGCATATGGGGCTCGTCGCCGATGACCGTGATCGCGCCCGTCCAGCCGGCGGCGCACAGCTGTTCGGCGGCGCGCAGGCCGCCCATCGAGGCACCGGCTATGACGACGCGCCCCGGACTCCGGGGTACGTGAGCCGTCTCGGCCATCTCAGGCCTCGATCCGGATGGCCTGCAGCGGACAGACGTCGGCGGCTTCCTCGACCTCGTCGCGCAGCGCGTCGTCCGGGTCGCTGACGTAGGCGAGGCGCCCGGTGTCGTCCAGCTGGAAGACGTCGGGGGCCGAGAAGACGCACTGTCCGTGGTCCTGGCACTTGTTCATGTCGACGACGACCTTCATGGCCGGTCCTCCTGGAGGTGAGGGCGTCGGGGCGCACTGAGGGAAGTGGGGCCCGGCTCCGTGGCCGGGCCCCTGCCAAAGGGGTACGGATGGCCGCACTCCCCAACTCGTTTGGCTTCAAACAACATAGAAAGCGAACGGACCCTGGTCAAGAGCTATCCAGATGGATAAATTCTTTCCCTGCACCCCTTGCGGAGAGGGGCGACCGTCCATACCGTTTGGCACCAAACAACGGGTGGGCGCCGGTCTGGCGTCCGCACCCCGACGCCGGGCCCTCGCCGGGCGGGCCACCCCGCCCGGCTGCCGGCCACCACGCCCCCGTTCACATCCGCCGAGGAGACATCGGTGAGCGCTCAAGACACCCCAGAAGTCCGCACCGCCATGGACCGGCTCGCCGCCGACGGCATCGACGTGGTCCGGGTCACGTATCCCGACCTGATCGGCACCGACCGTGCCCGTGACGTCCTGCTCGACCATCTGCCCTCGGCCTGCGACCACGGCCTCGCCTTCTGCCGCGCGGTCTACCACACCACCCCGCAGGGCGACGTGGTCCCGGTCCGGGGCGGCCTCGACGCGGGCCTTCCGGACGTGACCGTACGACCCGACCTCTCCACCGCCCGCGGCCTGCCCTGGGAGCCGGGCGTCGCCTGGTGCCTGGGCGAGACGACCGACCCCGCCACCGGCTCGCCCAGCCCGGAGTCCCCGCGCGACCTGCTGCGCTCGGTGCTCGCCCGCTGCGAACAAGCGGGTCTGCGACCTGTCGTCGGCCCCGAGCTCGAGTACTTCCTGCTCGAACAGGACACGGCCGCGCCGACCGGCTGGCGCCGCTACGGACAGGGCGTCGCCGGAGTCGTCTATACGGCCGGACTACGCGCCGACGCCGACAACCACCTGCTGCCCACCCTGCGCAAGCTGCGCGATCTCGGCATCGGTGTCATCAGCGCGAACCACGAGTTCGACGCGGGCCAGTTCGAGATCAACCTGACCCACTCAGAGGCGATGGACGCCGCCGACCGCGCCTTCCTCTTCAAGTCGGCCGTCAAGGAACTCGCCCGCAAGGAAGGGAAGTTGGCCACCTTCATGGCCAAGCCCTTCAACGACGCGGGAGGCTCCGGCTTCCACCTCCACTTCTCCGGCGAAGCCACCGGTGGCTCCGTCGCCGAGGGGGGCCGCAACGTCTTCGACGACCCCTCGGGCGCCTACGGCCTGTCGGACACCGCCCGCCACGCCATCGCCGGCATCCTCGCCCACGCACCCGCGCTCACGGCCCTGCTCAACCCGACCGTGAACTCGTACAAGCGCTTCGGACCCGACACCCTCGCCCCGTGGCTCATCGACTGGGGCCTCGACAACCGCAGCGCCATGGTCCGCATCCCGCCCGAGCGCGGCTCCGGCGCCCGCCTGGAGCTCCGGCTCGGCGACGCCAGCGCCAACCCCTATCTCGCGACCGCGGCGCTCTGCGCCGCCGCGCTCCTCGGCATCCAGGACGGCAAGGAGCCGCCGGCACCCCTGCAGGGCTACGGCTACGACCCCGAGAAGTCCCAGATGCTGCCGACGACCCTGCCCGCCGCACTCGACGCCCTCGAAGCGGACGACGCGCTGACCGAGGTCCTCGGCAAGGACTTCACCGAGTCCTTCCTCACCTACAAGCGCGACGAGGTCGACCGCTTCAACCACCACGTCACGGACTGGGAGTTCACCGAGTACTCCTACCACCTCTGACCGGCCGCACCACCTTCAGGAGCACCCTCATGACGAACCCGACCGACGCCATCGACCCGGCCGACCCCATGCCGCTCGCCGATGTCGACCTCGCCGACCTCGACAACTTCACCGACGGCGTCACCCCCTGGCGCATGTTCCACACCCTGCGCCACGAGGACCCGGTCCACTGGCAGCCGGAAGAGGCCCCCAACTCGGGCTTCTGGGCCGTCACCCGGCACGAGGACATCGCACGCGTCGACCGCGACGCCGAGACGTTCACCTCCACCAAATTCGTCAACCTCGAAGAGGTCGACGACGACCAGATCAAGAAGCGCGCCTCGATCCTGGAACTCGACGGCGTGCGGCACCGCGCGATGCGCAGCCTGCTCCAGCGCCAGTTCGGCGCGAGCGTCATCAACAGCTACACCGACTTCCTGCGCGGGCTGACCGCCAAGACCCTGGACGCGGCGCTCGCGAAGGGCAGCTTCGACTTCGTCAAGGAGGTCTCCGCCGACTTCCCCATCAACGTACTGGCCCGCCTCCTGGACGTGCCGTCGGAGGACAACCAGCAGCTCATCGACTGGGGCAACCGGATCATCGGCAACACCGACCCCGACTACGCGGACGTGCTCCTCGGCAGCGAGGAGAGCGAGAAGTTCCGCGACCTGCCGTTCCGCTCCCCCGCGTCCCTCGAAGTCTTCGAGTACGGACGCGAGTTGGCCCGTCAGCGACGCGGCGGCCACGGCACCGACCTGGTCTCCAAGCTCGTCAACGAGACCCCCCGCGACGGACTGCCGCTGTCCGGACAGGACTTCGACAACTACTTCCTGCTCCTCGTGGTCGCCGGCAACGAGACCACCCGCCACACCATCACGCACTCCATGCTGGCGCTGCTCCAGCACCCCGAGCAGCTGGCCCGCCTCCAGGAGGACCCCTCCCTGATCCCGACGGCGGTCGAGGAGTTCCTGCGCTGGGCGTCCCCCGTCTACCACTTCCGCCGCACCGCGACCCGCGACGTCGAACTCGGCGGCAAGCAGGTCAAGGAGGGCGACAAGGTCGTCATGTGGTACGCGTCCGGCAACCGCGACGAGAAGGTCTTCGGCAACCCGTACGACTTCGACGTCGCCCGCGCGGACAACGACCACGTCACCTTCGGCAAGGGAAGTCCACACCTGTGCCTGGGCAACCTTCTTGCCCGCACCGAGATCCGCATCATGTTCGAGGAGCTGATCCCGCGCCTGGCCGGCATCCGCCTCACCGGCGACGTCCCACGCGTCCGCTCCAACTTCGTCAACGGAATCAAGAAGCTGCCCGTGGAAGTCACGCTCGCCTGACGAGTTCTCCCCCACTGCCAGCCGCCGAGACGCTGCGCGAGACCGACCAACTCGCGCAGCCGACTGCGGCGACCGTCTCGGCCGGGCTCCGATGCCGCCCCGCCGCCCGGCCGCCTCGGAAGCCTCACAAACCCCTGTCGGCCGCGCAGCGCTTCGTGCCAGAATCCGCGCATGTCGGTTCGATACCCGCGCCCCCTGCGTCCCGGTGACCGTGTCGGTGTCACCTCTCCGTCGAGTGGTGTCTCGAAGGAGTTGAGTGCGCGCCTCCAGGTCGCGATCCGTGAGGTGGAGGACCGCGGGTACGAGGTTGTGGTCGGGCAGTGCATGGGCGCTTCCCGGCACATCAGTGCATCGGCCGCCGACCGCGCGGCCGAGTTGATGTCGATGCTGACCGATCCCACCATCAGGGCGGTCGTCCCGCCGTGGGGCGGGGAGACCGCGATCGATCTCATCCCGCTGCTCGACTGGGACCGGCTGCGCGACGCCGAGCCGACCTGGTTCGTCGGGTACTCCGACACCTCGACCCTGATCACACCGCTGACCCTGCTCACCGGCACCGCGACCGTCCATGGCAACAACCTCATGGACACGCCCTATCGCGTGCCCGAAGGGCTGCTGTCGTGGCTCGACATCGTCGCCGCTCCCCCGGGCCACCGCTTCACCCAGACTCCGCCCGGCAGCCACCGTTCCAGCGGCTTCGACGACTACGCCGTATTCCCGGACGTTCGCGAGTACACGCTCGATGTCCCGGGCACCTGGACCCGGATCGACGGCAGCGGCGACGTGGAGGCCGAGGGACGGCTGATCGGCGGATGCATCGAGACACTGTGCAATCTCGCGGGAACGCCGTACCTCGACGCCTCGGCCTTCGCCCGGGACGAGTCCCCCGACGGACTCCTCGTCTACGTCGAGGCGTGCGAGGACAACGCCTTCACCATCTGCCGGAATCTGCACGGCATGAAGCTCGCCGGTCTCTTCGACCACGCGAACGCGATCCTCGTCGGCCGGACCAACGCACCGGACCGCCGCACCCTCACCCAGCACGAGGCCGTGCTGGACGCGCTCGGCCCCCTGAACGTGCCGATCGTCGCCGACCTGGAATGCGGCCACGCCCCGCCCTACATGCCCATCGTCAACGGCGCGCTCGGCCGTATCGTTCACACGTCGACCCGAAGCGAACTCACACAGACACTGGCCTGACGACGTCGGCGGGAGGGCCCGGACCCATCGGCCCAGAGCCCTCCCGCCTGAAGAACCGCCCACCCCCCGTCAGGCGATGTGACGGATCCGGCGCAGGGCGAGGAAGACCAGGACCGCCGCCAGAGCGAGGAAGACGCCCGTCTCGATGCCCTGGAAGGCCCAGAACCGGTCGCCGGGCTGGTAGAGCTGCCAGTTGTGGGACCCGGGTCCAAGGCCCTGATGCGCCATCTGGTCCAGGCACGAACTCGCGCCGGGCCAGCGGGTCCAGAGCCGCGACCGGCTCGTCGAGCAGCAGCAGACGAGGCCGCTTGGCCATGGCCAGCGCCAGAGCCACCTGGGCGCGCTGCCCGCCGGAGAGCTTCCCGACCGGCTTCTTGAACGGAATATCGAGTTGGTCGATCCGCTCACGCGCGAACGCGGCGTCCCAGCGGCTGTTGAGCCTGCCGCCCAAGGTGATGTGGTCGGCGGCGGTGAACTCGCGGTAGAGCGGCGTGTCCTGGGCCACGAACCCGACCTCCCGCAGGACCGCGGTGTTGTTACGCGGATCCTGGCCGAAGACGCGCACCTGTCCGGCGTCGGGCCGCAGCATTCCGACGGCGAGATGCAGGAGGGTGGACTTGCCCGCGCCGTTGGGTCCGGCGAGCCCGGCGATCCGGCCGGCGGGCAGGTGCAGGGAGCACTCCTGGAGTGCCCATGTGCGCCCGTACCGCTTGCCGAGCGCATCGGTCGCCAACGCCATTTCCGTCATGTGCCATCCCCCAACTGGTCACGAGGCGTCCTCGGCCGGCGGTGCGTCGAGCGTGGTGCGCAGAGTGGTGTCGATCAGCGCGGTGATGTCCTCGCGGCTCAGACCCGCGGCCTGAGCCTTGTGGAGCCAGGCGAGCAGGTCCTCGCGCAGCCCGGCCTGGTGGACCAGGGCCGGGCCGGCGAGGGTGCCCACGAGGAAGGTGCCCACGCCGGGGCGCCCCTCTGCCAGTCCTTCGAGCTCAAGCTCGCGGTACGCCTTCAGCACCGTGCTCGGATTGATCGCCAGCGACTGAGCCACCTGACGAACCTTGGGCAGCTGGTCCCCGGACTCGGCGAGGCCGACCCGCAGAGCCTGGCGCACCTGGAGCACGAGCTGCATGTAGGTGGCCACCCGTGAACGGCCGTCAAGTACGAACTCGATCACTACTTCTCCCGTTGTCTTACGACAGTAAGACAGCAGGAGGCAGGGGTGGGCCCGTGGGAGGCGGAGGGGGCTGTTCAGCACCCGTCGGCGTCGATGCGGAAGCGAAGCCTGCAGATCACCGCGTCGGTATCGCGGCGTACCGCGTGGGCGACGACGGAACCGCGGTGGTTCTGGAGCAGCCGCTGCCAGACGTGGGCGAACTCCGTTTCCGGGATCAGCACGGTGATCTGGGAGTCGGCGTGGGTGGCGGACAGCTCGCGTACGTATGCCGAAACGGGACGGCCGAGGGCGCGGGTGGGCGAACTGAGCTCGACGAGATCGATGCCCGGGTTCCACAACTCCCAGTCGCGGCGCAGGGCTTCGGCCTCGCGACGGTCCTCGGGAGCGGGGTGGGTGACGGTGATCGCCAGCACTTCGTCGCCCAGCGAACGGGCCGCGGTGAGCGCCTTGCACGTCAGCTTGGACAGGCCCGCGACGGGCACGACGACCAGCGAGTGAGCCTCCTGCGGCGGCTCGGGGACGCGGCCGAGTTCCAGACGCTCGCCGATCCGGCCGTACGCGCGATGCACCCTCTCGAAGCCGAGGACCAGCAGCGGCACGGCGAGGACGATCAGCCACGCCCCCTCGGTGAACTTCGTGGCGGTGACGACCACTCCCGCGACGCCGGTGAGCAGGGCGCCGAAGCCGTTCAGCACGGCCTTCGCACGCCAGCCCTTGACCCGGTCGCCGTACCAGTGCCGGACCATGCCGATCTGGCAGATGGTGAAGCCGATGAACACGCCGATCGCGAAGAGCGGTACGAGGGTGTTGGTGTCGCCGCCGGAGAAGACCAGCAGGAGCGCGGAGATCAGGGCCAGCGCGAGCACCCCGTGCCGGTGCACCTGCCGGTCGGCCTTGAGGGCGAACACATGCGGGAGGTGGTTGTCGCGGGCCAGCAGGCTCATCAGTACGGGCAGCCCGCCGAAGGACGTGTTGGCGGCGAGCGCGAGGAGCACCATCGTCGCGAACTGCACCACGTAGAAGGCCACGTTGTGCCCGAAGGAGGCGTCCGCGAGCTGCGCGAGGACCGTTACGCCCTCGACCGGCTGGAGATGGAAGCGGCCGATGAGGATGGACAGGCCGATCAGCATCACACCGAGGAGGGCGCCGAGCGCCACCTCGGTGCGCTGCGCGCGACGGGCGGCCGGGGCGCGGAAGGACGGCACCGCGTTGGCCACGGCCTCGACACCGGTGAGGGCGGAGCAGCCGGCCGCGAACGCCTTGAGCAGGAGCAAGGCCCCTACGGTGGTGGCGCTGTTGCCGAGCGCGGAGGTGTGGCCGTCGGCCGACCCTGTGCTGACCGGGCCGTCGCGGAAGAGCCCGACCACGATCATCGCGAGGATCGAACCGACGAACAGGGCGGTCGGCAGCAGGAACGCCTTGGCCGAGTCGACCACGCCCCGCAGGTTGACCGCCGTGACGAGGACGAGAACTCCCAGGCAGATCCAGGTCCGTTCGTCGTAGAACTGCGGGAAGGCGGAGGTGAGCGCGGCGACACCGGCGGTGACGGAGACCGCGACGTTCAGCACGTAGTCGAGGATCAGGGAACCGGCGGCCACCAGGCTGGTACGCCGCCCCAAGTGCCGCTTCGCCACGGCGTACGAGCCGCCGCCGTCCGGGAACGCGGCGATGACCTGGCGGTAGGAGGCCACCAGCACCGCCAGAAGCACGGCGATCGCCAGCGTGACGGGAAGCGTGAACCCCATCCCGTAGGCACCGGCCACGGCCAGCACCAGAACGATCGACTCCGGCCCGTACGCCACCGAGGCCATCGCGTCCAGGGACAGTGCGGCGAGCCCCTGGAGCGCGGTGAGCTTGTGCCGGTCACCGGCCCCGGCGGCTCCGGCGTCCCCGGTGTCAGGCGGCTCCTGGACGCCGTCGCCGTCTGCCGCCGTG
Source organism: Streptomyces sp. NBC_01445 (assembly GCF_035918235.1). Classification (NCBI taxonomy): domain Bacteria; kingdom Bacillati; phylum Actinomycetota; class Actinomycetes; order Kitasatosporales; family Streptomycetaceae; genus Streptomyces; species Streptomyces sp. NBC_01445. The sequence continues at coordinate 855,638 of NZ_CP109485.1, forward strand.
TTCGCGCTGCCTGCGTGTATGACCATGTTGCCGGTCCTCCGATAGAGCAATTCGAGGACCAGCGTGCGTGCCGTTCGGGAAGGGGCCCAGCCGTCTTGCCGTGATCAATACGCCCGCCGGAGCACTCTTCACGCGCCTCATACGCCGCGGCAATCGGCGATGGCCCGAATCCGCAGTGCCATGGTCACGGTCAACATTCCCTTCGGATACTGGTGTCGTATCGACAAGCACTGGCCGTGAGGAGAGGGACGACGTGGCAGACAAGCGCAACGAAGTGCCGGACAGCAGCGCCGTACGGGTTGCCCTCTGGCGGGCGTTGCATGTGCGGATCGACGCGCCACCGCACGTGTTCGAGGACGAGGTCGGCCTGGAATTGGCGGCTCCTGAGGCCGGATGGCAGGACCGCCCGGACATGGACCCGCACGCCACCAGCGGATTCCGGGCCGCCATCGTGTCCCGCGCTCGATTCGTCGAGGACCTGATCGACGAGCGGATCGACGACGGCATCACGCAGTACGTCGTCCTGGGCGCCGGGCTCGACACGTTCGCCCAGCGCCGGCCCGACGTCGCGGGACACCTGAGGGTCTTCGAGATCGACCAGCCGGCGACCCAGGCCTGGAAGCGGCGGCGCCTGATCGAGCTCGGCTACGGGGTCCCCGACTGGCTGCGGCTGATGCCGGTCGACTTCGAGGCGGGCGAGGACTGGTGGGAGCAGCTGTCGGGCGCCGGTTTCGATTCCGCCCGCCCGGCGGTCGTCGTGTGCACCGGCGTCACCATGTACCTCACCAAGGACGCCACCTCGGCGACCCTGCGCCGGCTCGCCGGGCTGGCCCCCGGGTCGACGCTCGCCATGACGTTCATGCTGCCGGCCGAACTCATCGACGATGCCGACCGCCCCGCGCTTGAGGCGACCGAGCCGCAGGCGCGGGCAGCCGGAACTCCGTTCATCAGCTTCTACACCCCGGAGGAGATGCTGGAGCTGGCCCACGACGCCGGCTTCAAGGATGTCCGGCACGTAGCGGGAACCACCCTGGCCGACCGCTACTTCGCCGACCGGACCGACGGTCTCCGCCCGTCGAGCGGCGAGGATCTGCTGGTGGCCACGACCTGACACCCCCGCGGCCCACGCCCTCAGCCGCCCCTGGCCGGGCGCGTGATGTCCAGCGCCGCACCCGTCTGATCGGCGAGCGTCACAGCGACGAGGCGGGCCTGGAGCGGCGGGACGGGGCCGGGCCCAGGCGTGAGCATGTAGCGGCCGAGGTAGCGGCCATTGCCGTACGCACGCAGTTCGATCTCGCCGTGCGGCCAGCCCCCGCTGTCGACGTCCCAGCGCCTGCGGCCGACCACCACGGTGCCGTCCTGTTCCAGGCGCGGCGGCCGCCCCATGAGCGTGCCGTACTCGAATCGGCAGCCGCGCAGTCCGAGCAGCTCGGTCAGCTGTTCGCGCACATGGCCGACGACCGCGTCCGCGGAGGTGGACGACTGGGCGAGGTCGGCGGTCCCGTGGATCCGCGCGAGGTACTCCGCGTCGGTCACGGTGACCACCTTCAGCCGGCGCGCGCGGGCCGCGAGCTGCGACACGATCAGCCCGACGACCAGGAGCAGCACCGCCGTTTCGACGTCGTCGGAGTCGGTGATGCTGAACCGTTGGTACGGGCGGGTGAGGAAGAAGTCGAACCAGGCCGCCGCCGAGAGCGCCGCGACGGCGCCCGCCAGCCGGCTGCCGACGGCCGCCACGGCGACGACCACCACGACCAGGATCAGGGCCGCGTTGGTGGACGAGAGGTCCGTACGGAAGGGCACCAGCACGAGCGCGACGAGGAAGGGGCAGACCAGGCCGGCGGCCAGTGCGATCCGGTCCCGCACGGGGTAGCCGGTCAGCGGATTGCCGGTCATACGTGTCGCCTCCAGCTCTCGGGCACCGCCCCCAGACCTACGTATCACGGGGGTGCTCCGCCCGCCCCGCGAAGCCCGGGGCCAGCCGCGTGACCTGCCTTCCTTTCAAGTGTGCTGCGCGGCGTGGGCACCGTCCATCGCCCCGGCCGTGGCCCCGCCGGATGCGCTCCGTCGCCGTGCCGATCCCCCGGCCGCTGGTGACAATGGGCGGCACGGACGTGCGGAACCGTTCCTCTCAGCGCGGAGCCGGGCGTGGGCCTGGGTCTCGCGAGCTGTGGACGTCGGCCCGGGTGTCCGTGTGATGGCCGGGACCCCGGGCTGGGCAGCACGTCAGGAGTACACCGATGGCCACCACCCACGGGCCCCGTACGAGTCGCCTGCGCGCGTGGATGCTCGAGGGCCTGTCCGACATGGCGAAGACCGCTCCGCACGGGGCGGGCGCCGCCGCGGAGCCGTCCCACAAGGGGCAGCCCTGGTGGCGCGTGATGTGTCTGACCGGCGTCGACTACTTCTCCACCCTCGGCTACCAGCCCGGCATCGCGGCTCTCGCGGCCGGTCTGCTGTCTCCGGTGGCGACCATCGTGCTGGTGATCGTCACTCTTGTGGGTGCGCTGCCGGTGTACCGCCGGGTCGCGGAGGAGAGCCCGCACGGCGCGGGCTCGATCGCGATGCTGGAGCGGCTGCTGTCCTTCTGGAAGGGCAAGCTGTTCGTCCTCACCCTGCTCGGCTTCGCCGCGACCGACTTCCTCATCACCATCACCCTGTCGGCGGCGGACGCCTCCACCCACCTCGTCGAGAACCCCCATCTGACCGACACCCTGCACAACAAACAAATGGTCATCACGCTCGTACTGGTGGCCCTGCTCGGCGCGGTGTTCCTCAAGGGGTTCCTGGAGGCGATCGGCGTCGCCGTCGTCCTGGTCGGCATCTATCTCTCGCTCAACGTCGTGGTGGTGGTGACCGGCCTCTGGCACGTGATCACGAAGGAGCATGTGATCACCGACTGGTCCACGGCACTCACCGCCGAACACGGCAACGCGTTCGCCATGATCGGGGTCGCCCTGCTGGTCTTCCCCAAGCTCGCGCTCGGCCTCTCCGGCTTCGAGACCGGCGTGGCGGTCATGCCTCACGTAAAGGGCGACCCCACCGACACCGAGGAGCAGCCGAAGGGCCGTATCCGGGGCGCGAAGAAGCTGCTGACCACGGCCGCCGCGATCATGAGCGTGTTCCTCGTCTGCACGAGCTTCATCACCACACTGCTCATCCCGGAGAAGGAGTTCGAGTCCGGCGGCAAGGCCAACGGCCGGGCGCTCGCGTATCTGGCTCACGAGTACCTCGGCAACACCTTCGGCACGGTCTACGACATCTCCACCATCGCGATCCTGTGGTTCGCGGGCGCCTCCGCGATGGCCGGACTCCTCAACCTGATGCCCCGCTACCTGCCGCGCTACGGCATGGCGCCGCACTGGGCCCGCGCGGTACGTCCGATGGTGATCGTCTTCACCCTGGTCGCGTTCCTGGTGACCTGGATCTTCAACGCCGACGTCGACGCGCAGGGCGGCGCCTACGCCACCGGTGTCCTCGTCCTGATCTGCTCCGCCGCGATCGCCGTCACCATCGCCGCGCGCAAGGCCCGTCAGCGCAACTGGACGATCGGCTTCGCCGTCATCTCGGCGGTGTTCCTCTACACGACCGTCGTGAACGTCATCGAGCGCCCTGACGGTGTGAAGATCGGTGCCTGTTTCATCGCCGGCATCATCCTCGTCTCGCTCCTCTCCCGGCTGGCCCGTGCCTTCGAACTGCGCGTCACCCACGTCACGTTCGACGCCATGGCCGAGCGTTTCGTACGGGACATCGCCAGCCGCAAGGTCAGGTTCATCGCGAACGAGCCCGACAACCGGGACCTCGCCGAGTACCGCGCGAAGATCGACCAGATCCGCCACGACAACGACGTCCCGGCCCACGAGGACTTCGTCTTCGTCGAGGTCACGGTGGTCGACCCGTCGGAGTTCGAAGGGGACCTGACCGTGCGCGGTGAGGTGCTGCACGGACGCTACCGAGTCCTGACCCTGGAGGGCTCCTCCATCCCCAACGCCCTGGCCGCCCTGCTCCTGCACATCCGCGACACCACCGGCCGGGTTCCCCACATCTACTTCGAGTGGACAGAGGGCAATCCGCTCGCCAACTTCCTGCGCTTCTTCCTCTTCGGCCAGGGTGAGGTGGCCCCCGTCACCCGCGAGGTCCTACGCGAAGCCGAACCCGACCCCGCCCGCCGGCCCCATGTCCACGTGGGCTGAACTTCCCGGCGCTCCCGTCAGTCGGTTGCCGTCAGCGCTTCGCGCGCGGCGGTGAGGATCTCCTACGAGATCGGGAATTCCCTGGTGGCGCGGGCCAGAACGAAGATAGACGTCGATCAACGCCTGCTGCGCGGCATCGCGCTGCCCGTCACTCTGCTCGAGGCCGTCCGTGCGACGCCGAGTGAGCTCGGCAACGCTGATGCGCACCCCCCATTGGATGTCGTTTGACATCTATCCTGGAACTCGTTTAGATTGTGTCCATAATCTACTTGGTGGGGCCCGGACACCGGCCCCCCGAATCGCTGGGAGCGGACATGGAACTCAAGGGCGCAGTCGCAGTCGTCACCGGGGCCAACCGAGGGCTGGGCCGCCATCTGGCCGACCAGCTCGTCCAGCGCGGAGCGAAGGTGTACGCGGCGGCGCGGCACCCCGAGAGCGTGGACCTGGCGGGCGCCACCCCGCTCCGCCTGGACGTGACCGACGCGGGGTCGATCCGGGAGGCGGCACGCATCGCATCCGACGCGACCCTGCTCGTGAACAACGCCGGGATCTCCACCGGCACCACCCTCATCACCGGCGAACTGGACGCGGTACGCCTCGAGTTGGAGACGAACTTCTTCGGGCCTCTCGCCCTGACGCGGGCGTTCGCCCCGATCATCGAGGGCAACGGCGGAGGCGCGGTACTGAACGTGCTCTCCGCGCTGTCCTGGCTGCACCCGGCCGGTCTCGGCTCCTACGCGGCGACCAAGGCCGCCACATGGGCGCAGACGAACGCGGTACGCGAGGAACTGGCCCCCCGCGGCATCGCGGTCACTGCTCTGCACGTGGCGTACATGGACACCGACATGGCAGCCGGTGTCCCCGCCGACCAGAAGGTCGACCCCGTGGATGTGGCGGCTCAGGCCCTCAACGCCGTGGAGAACGGCCTCCCCGAAATCCTCGCCGACGACGTCACCCGACAGGTCAAGCAGAGCCTGGCCACCGCACTGAATCCGGCGTGAGGCCGATTACCTCCCAGCCGTGGCCGAGCGGGGGTCATTGCGCCAGATGAAGATCTCTGCGCTCGGCTGACGCTCCGAGAACCGGCCCAACGGGGAGACATCCCACAGCAGTTGGCGTAGGTCCGCCTCAAAGGCGTCGAGGCGCGTGCCGAACAGGTGCGGCGCCGAGAACGACATCGAGAACACGCCTGCGACCAGGTTGTCAGCGGTGCGTTCCACTGGCTGTCCGCCTGGCACGACGTGGCGCTGCGGTCCGGAGAATCCCGCCCGCGTGAGCACTGCGGCCTCGTCGCCCGGTGTCCCGTGAGGCAGCACGCCCCGACCGGCCCGGCGGACCGGTCCGAGATACTGCTTCACCAGCTCGTCGATGGCCGAACAGGGCACCGCCGGGTGCGGAAGCCGATCGACGGCGCGCGTGTCCTTCTCCCTCTCCGTCTTCAGGTCGGAGATGTGCGCGAGGACCCCGCCGGGCCGGAGCATGCCCTTGATGGTGGCCGCGACCCGATCACGGTCCATCCAGTGGAAGGACTGGGCGAAGGTCGCCACGTCGAACGTGCCGAGGCCTGCCGGCAGATCCTCGGCCCGGGCCTGGACCCACCGCGTCTTCCCGGCCACGCCCTGATCGTCGGCTTCTCGCGTGGCTTCGGCGATCATCCCGCGGTCCGGGTCCACGCCGACGATCTCGCTGAACCGATGCGCCAGGCTCAAGGCGATGACGCCCGGTCCGCATCCGACATCGATGAGCCTCCCGCGCCCCTCAAGCCTCAGAACCTCGGCGAGTGTGTCCGCCAGCCCGGGGGCGTACGGCAGTCGCCCGAGCCGGTAGTAGCGAGCGGTGCCTGCGAACAGGGTGTCGTCCCACTCCCATCGACCACTCATCCCCACCCACCGCCCGTCATAGAGTTCACGCACATGTCCGGCGGGCCGATGATTCCACGGCCGGACGGTAACGTCTCGTCGCATGCCGTTTCCCGATGAAGTCGTCAGCCCCTTGGCAGTCGTCGACTACCGGCCGCAGTGGCCGCTGGAGTTCGAGCAGTTGGCCCGGCAGTTGCGTGCGGCCATGGGTGGAGTGCCGGCGGCTGTCGATCACGTGGGGTCCACCGCGGTGCCGGGGCTGGCAGCCAAGGACTGTATCGACGTCCAGATCCGGGTGCCTTCGATCGACGAGGCGCGCGATGTCGCCCTGCTCTCGGCTGTCGGGTTCCGGTGTCGGCCCGAGCCGTGGAACCGTACAGAAGTCTCCGACGGGATCGCGTGCCGCAAGCTCGTCTTCGCACCGCCCGTCGGCGCCAGGTCCTGCAACGTCCATCTCCGGGAGAGCACCGGGTCCAACGCCCGCTACGCGCTCCTGTTCCGCGACCATCTGCGAGCCGACGAGCCGGCACGGCGGGCATGGGGAGCGTTCAAGCAGAGGCTGGCGGCGAGTGTGCCCGACCTGTTCGACTACGGGCAGATCAAGGCGACCGCCACGGAGATCCTGATGGCCGCGGCCGAGCGGTGGGCGACGGACACCACCTGGACCGTCCCGCCGCCGCAGACCCCGACGGCGTCCGAGTGACAACGGACAGCGGGTGGCGCCTACCCCCGCCCCGCATCCCCACTCCATGATTTCGATCATGGGTAATCCGCACGCTTCGCCCTAGCATTCGCGCCGTGAACAGACACCCGATGCGCAAGAAACTCGTCCTCCTCGGCGCGGCGGGCGCCCTCACCGGCACGGTGGTCGCCGCGGGCGCCCTGTGGCCGGACACCGAGGCCACGGCCGCGGCGGACGGCGCACAGCAGCGTTCGGTGGCGGCGGAGCTCAAGCACTGGCCGGCGCCCGTGGCGAAGAAGCTGGCGAAGGTCATCGCCGCCCATGACCACCAGGGCGCGTACGCGGTCTTCGACGCGGACAACACCACGTACCGCAACGACCTCGAAGAGGCCCTGCTCCCCTTCCTGGAGATGAAGGGCGTCCTGACGCGCGACACCATGGACCCGTCCTTGAAGATCATTCCTTTCAAGGACACGGCCACGCACAAGGAGACGCTGTCCGAGTACTACACCCGTCTGTGCGACATCGACGACCAGGTCTCGTACCCGTGGGCCGCGCAGATCTTCTCCGGGTTCACGCTGAAGCAACTCAAGGGCTACATCGACGAGTTGCTGGCCTACGACAAGCCGCTGCCGGGCGGGGTGAAGCCGCCGCAGTTCTCGACGGGCATGCAGGAGCTCTACCGCACCCTGAGCGAGCACGGCATCAAGGTGTACGTGGTGAGCGCCGCGAGTGAGGACCTCGTACGGATGGTGCTCGCCGACCCCAAGTACGGCTACAGCGTCCGGCCCGAGAACGTACTCGGCGTCTCCGCCCTGCTCAAGGACCGCAAGACGGGTGAAGTGACCAGCTCCCGCAAGGAGATCGCAGCCGGCCACTACGACCAGGCGAAGCTCGCCGACCATGAACTGACGCCCACCCTCTGGGCGCCGGCCACCTGGTACGAGGGCAAGCCCGCCGCGATCAGCACGTACATCGACGCCTGGCAGAAGCCCATCCTGGCCGCGGGCGACACCCCGAAGAGCGACGGCCCGATGCTGCTGCGGTCGACGGACGTGGAGCACGGCGGCGTCCGCGTGTGGGTCAACCGCAAGGACAGCTACATGAAGGAGATCGACGGCATGAAGGCCGCGGGAGCGAAACGGCAGAAGGAGCTTGGCCAGAAGGTCACGGCGGACAAGCAGTGGCTGACGGTGACGCCGGAGCAGATCCGCTGACGCCGGCCGTGACGCGGTCGGTCACCGGTGGGAGACGGGCGGGGAGCCGTCCCTGCGTCATGTCTTCCAGTAGTCGCGCTGCGGCAGTTCGACCCACGTGTCCGGTGGGCCTATGACGGCGCGCGCGTCGGTCAGGCGCAGGCCCGCACAGGCGCACGAATAGGCCACCGCGTTGTAGTGGAAGAGGTAGGAGAGCAGGACTTCTTCCGATGTGTCGCCGTGGTCCGGCCCACCTCCCGGGTGGAGGTCCGAGCCTTCGATGACCCCGTCGCGCGCGATGATGCCCTGGTTGCCGCTCTTGGGGTTGGCGTACAGGCCGTAGGAGTAGGTGCCGGTGGACAGCGCGGTCATGACGCCCGGCATCTGGGGCGCGTAGCCCCAGGGCTGGGTGACGACGCACCCTCCTGGCACGGTCGTCACGCCTATGATCTGTAGGCTCTCGTCCATGTCGTAGGCATAGGGGTCGTCCAGGAGTTCTTCGAGGTCCTCGCCGTCCGCGGGCTTCGCCTCCAGGCGGCGGATCGCCTCTTGCGCGTCGATCCCGGCCACGCAGGCGAGACCCGTGCCCTCGTAGTGGAAGGTGCCCAGCGCCTCGACGAGGCGTCTGCCCTCCCGGGCCACCGTGCGCTCCGCCTCGGTCAGCCCGCGTTCGCCTTCGGGCAGCGGGAACAGATCCGGTGTCGGTCCTGCCAGGCTGAGCCTGCCGGGCGACCAACCGCCGAACTGGAGTCGCCAGGGATCGGCCCCTGCAGCGGCCAACGCCCTTGCGTTGTCGGGCCGGTTCCCCATGACCGCCTCCCACAGCGCAGTCGTACCGTCGTCGAACGCGTCCACATCCCGTACGCGTCGCGCCAGTTCCGCCACGACCTCCGGTGAGCCGAAGGTCGCCGCCCGGTGCAACGGGCGTCCTCCGCCCCAGCCTTCGGGATCGGCCCCCTGATCGAGGCGCCGCCGGATGTTGTCGGCGTCCTGCCAGTCCTCCCACCTCACGCCCGCCCAGCCGCTGTTGACCTCTGCCATCGTCCGCCCCCTCCGGTGCTCGCACGGGCAGTTCGTCGCACCGCCCCCGTACGAACACCATGGCAGAGGGGTCTGACAACGCAGGCCCTGCCGCGGTCGGTCAGCCGAGGGGCACGTCCGCCGAGCGCGACGGAACGGCGTCGAGGGAGGCGACCATCGCCTCGTCGAGTGCGATCGCGCCCGCCGCGATGTTGGCCTCGAGATGATCGGGGTCCGCGGTCCCCGGGATGAGCAGCATGTTCGGGGAGTGCTGGAGCAACCAGGCAAGACCGACCTGCGACGGCGTACTGCCGAGGGACTGCGCGGCGGCCAGGACCGCAGGCTCCTCCGTCACCTTCGGAATGCCGGGGAACGCGCTGCCGAGCGGGAAGTACGGCACCCAGGCGATTCCCTCGGCGGCGCAGATTTCCACCATGGTCTCGTCGTCGCGCGCCACGAGGCTGTAGGCGTTCTGCACGCACACGATGCCCGCCGGGATCGCCCGGCGCAGGCCCTCGGCCGTCACGCTGCTCAGTCCGATCGCGCCGATCATGCCCTCGTCGCGCATCGCGGTCATGGCCGCGAGCTGGTCGTCGATGTCGACCACCTGGTCGCCCTCGGCCCGGAGCCCGGGTCCGGAGTCGAGCCGCCGCAGGTTCACCACAGGGACCTGGTCGACACCCAGGGATTTGAGGTTGTCCTCGACGCTCGCCCGGAGCTCCTCGGGCCGCTGCGCGGGGCGCAGGGGAATGCGACCGCCCGGATCGGGGTCAGCGCCCACCTTGCTCACGACGAGTACGCCGTCCTCGGGGCGGAGCGCTTCGCGCAGAAGCCCGTTGACGAAGGCATTGCCGTAGAAGTGCGCGGTGTCGACGTGGTCGATACCGAGCTCGACGGCTCGGCGCAGGAGGGCAAGTCCGGCGCGGCGGTCGTCGCGCAGGCGCTCGAGCTGCATCGCTCCGAAGCCGACGCGCGAGACCGTGCGGCCCGCGAGCTGTCCGGGGCCGCCTGGGCGTGCCGCGCCCGTGGCCGTGGCGTCGGAAGAGGGAGTGCCGGCGGTCGTCATAGGAAGTGGCTCCTGTGGGACGATTGGCTTAAGCGGAGGAACCTCCGCTCTATCGACCGTACCACTACCGGAGGGACCTCCGCTTTGACTCCGCCGGAACCGACCCCCACCGGCGCGCCCGCAGACATGCCTCAACCTGCCGAGCGCGGCGAACGCCCCCTGCGCGCCGATGCCCGGCGCAATCGCGAGAACCTCGTCACTGTCGCGCGGGCAGTCTTCGCCGCCGCCGACGGCACCGTCGCCTTGGAGGGCGTCGCCCGCGAGGCAGGTGTCGGGATCGGCACGCTCTATCGCCACTTCCCCACGCGCGAGGCGCTCGTCGAGGCCGTCTACGCCGCCGAGCTCGACGCCGTCACCACGAGCGCTCCCGCCCTGCTCGAGGAGTTCCCGCCCGATGTCGCGCTCCGCGCCTGGCTCGACAACTACGCGAAGTTCACGGCGACGAAGCGCGGGATGATCGACACCCTGCGAGCCGGCTGGGCCTCGGGACGGATCACGACGCCGACCACGCGCGAACGGATCACGGCCGCGATCGGCACGATCCTGACGGCGGGAGCGGAAGCGGGCTCGCTGCGCGGGGACGTCGACCCGGATGACGTCACCGCGATCGTCCTCGGAGCGTTTCTGTCGACGGCCGCGAACAGCAGCACGCCGGAGCAGACGGGCCGACTGCTCGACCTGGTCGTCGACGCCGTGCGACCGAAGTCGCAGTCGCAGTCGTAGTCGTAGTCGTAGTCGTACAAGAGGCGGACGACGTCAGCCGGATCGCGTCATTCCGCGCTGAATCTGCCGAGCAGCTCCAACGTCGTGTCCAGCGCCGCCTCCAGATGGGCGATGCTGCCGGTGGCCATGAGGACGGTCACCCCGCCCTGCACCGCGGCGACCAGAGCCGCCGCCGTACGGTCGGCGTCCAGCGCGGGGTCCATCCGCCCGCTGCCCTGCATGCACCGCACGCCGTCCCTCAGCGCGGACTGCCACTGGGCGAGCAGCTGCCCGGTCAGCTGCTGCGAGGCGGGCGTTCTGCGGCCCAGCTCGGTCATGAGCACGCCCAAGGGGCAGTTGACGCCCTGCAGTTCGTAGCGCCGGACGACCGCGCCGCGCCAGTCGCGCCATGCCTGCCAGGTGTCCAGCCGGCCGAGGTCGTCCAGGTGGGGCTGCTGGTCCTCCAGGATCCGCTCCGCCTCCAGGGCGGCGACGGCGAGGAGCAGCTCGTCCTTGCCGCCTGGGAAGTAGTGGAAGATCTGGCTCTTGCTGGTCGCGGTGCGGGCGCGGATGTCGTCGAGCGTGGTCGTGGCAGCGCCCCGCTCCCTGATCTCGGCGGCCGCGCCCTCGACGATGCGTAGCCTGGTGGCGGCACCCTTCGCGGTGAGGCGCGCCGCTGTCGTCCCGCTGGAGATCATGGATTCCCTCGCTGCCACTGTGGACCTGCTGGTCCATTCTACGCGGAAGCCCGCGAGGCCAGTCATCGTGCTTCGGCCGAGCCGGTACGGGACTGGGCCCGCCCAGGAGTTCCCTGGCGGGCCCAGTCGTGGTGCTCCGGCGTCAGATCAGCTGGCGGAACAGCCGCTGCCGAGCGCGGGGTTCAGCAGACCGATGACGCTGACGGAGTCGCCGCAGGCGTTGACCGGAATGTCGATCGGCAGCTGGATGACGTTGCCGGAGAGGAAACCGGGCGAGTTGGCGGCGGAGCCGTCCGTGTCGCTGTCGGCGCTGGCCACGCCGGCTCCTGCGAGGACGGTGGCGGCGCCCAGAGCGGCAGTGACGATAAAGGTCCGGATACGCATTCTTCTCCTCGAGTGAGATGACGGTACTTCCGGACCAATAACACCCCCCTCACCCGCCCCGCGCGATTCATTGCACCCATCAGGGGCGTGGCGCCGACCCGGCGCGGCCAAGCGGTCAGCTCGGGAACATCCCCGCCGTCGCGTTGATCCACGTACCCGTGATCGCGGAGGCCGCGTCCGACGCGAGGAAGGTCGCGAGCGCGGCGATGTCCGCGATTCTCGGTGAACGCTTCGTCATGCGCAGGCTGTCGAGGTGGGCGAGTACCCCCTGGAGGGCCGCCTCGTCCATGTCCGGGGCGCCGGCCCCCGCCAGCTTCTCCGGCGTCAGCGTGTCCGCGACACCTGCGGTCCAGATACCCAGGGCACGCACGCCGGACGGGCCCAGCTCCTGTGCGAGTTGGCGGATCAGCGCGTCCATCGCGCCGTCGGCGGCGCCGGTGCCGCCCAGCATCGGGGTGCCGTTCTTGGAGCCGCTGTCGAGGGAGAGGATCACTCCCCCGCCCTGGTTGACCATGCGCCGGGCGGCGGCTCGCGCGGTGATGAACTGCGAGGAGATCCCCTGTACGACCGGCCGCGTGTAGTCGTCGACGGACATCTCCGTGAGCGGGATGCCCTGGAGGTCGCCTCGCGGCACGAGGTTGAAGGAGATGTCGATCCGGCCGGCCCGCTCGACCACCGCGTCCGCCTGCGCCTCCACGGCCGCTTCGTCCAGGGCGTCGACGACGTCGTACTCCGCGCCCACCTCGGCCGAAGCCTTCCGCAGGGTGTCTTCCGTGCGCCCCGCAAGAAAGACCCGCGCGCCCGCGTCCGTGTACGCCCGCGCCACACCCGCTCCCAGGGAGCCGGCTCCGCCGTAGATGACCGCGACCTTGTCCTTCAGCGCGTCCGTGAGCATGGGGCGTCGTCCTCTCCTCGGCCGGACGCCGCGTGCGTCCGCTGCTTCATAAGACTCGTCGTCCGCCGAAACTCATCGCCGCACCGGCAGATTGTTCATAGGAGCGGCACCCCATGGGGTGAAGCTTGCGGGCCCGCCCGTTCGCCGCCGAGGACATGTGGGAGGGGTATGGCCGTACCTCCCGCCACCGGAACGAGGTCGTCACATGCTTCGCACCAGGTTCCTGTCCGTCGCCGCCGCATCGCTGTCTGCCTGGCTCGGTCCGGCGGCCCCAGCGGTCTCCGAACCGCCTGATGCCACGGTCACCGTCACGTCCCCGGCCGCCGATTCCGTGCACCCCGTGAACAGCAGTCTCTTCGTGCGGTGGCGCAACGACACCGGACAGGAGGTCGACGTCTGGCTGACGCAGGGCGACGGTGAGGGCGGAGCGCAGCGCCTGTTCAAGCTGGCCTCGAAAGCGAGCAGCAGACCGGAGACTGAGCTGGTCGCGGCGGTGCCCCCCGTGCCGGACGGCGCCGATTACACGGTCGAGGTCACGGCCCGGGACACGGGTGTACGCGGCTACAGCGCCCCCTTCGAGGTGGGCCCGGTTCCAGCCGAAGCCCCGGCCGTCGGCTCCGGCTCCGAAAAGGCCGCCGCGCCGCTCAGCCGGGTTCAGGCGCAGGACGGGCAGAGCCCTCGGTAGGTCACCTCGACCTTGGACACTCTGAAGCCGAACCGCTCCTGCGCCGGGAGGCCGGACAGTGGGTCGCCGGTCGGATGCACGTCGCGGATGATTCCGCAGCTGGAGCACACCAAGTGCTGGTGCGGCCGGTGCGCGTTCGGGTCGTAGCGCTTCGCCCGGCCGTCGGTGGAGACCTCTATGACCTCGCCCAGCGCGACCAGCTCGCCCAGCGCGTTGTACACGGTCGCTCTGGAGATCTCGGGCAACCGCTGCACTGCGCGGGCGTGCACCTCGTCGGCGGTGAGATGCACATGATCACCGTCGAGAACCTCCGCCACGACGCGCCGCTGAGAGGTCATCCGCCAGCCACGCCCCCGCAGTCGCTCAAGCAGGCCACTCATATCGCTTCACCTTTTCAGGTTCGGTGGGATACCCGAGGTTGACCGGCGCACTTCCGGTCCCATCGGAAATGCGATTGGTGCACTTCTTGACTTGGATTCTGTCCATCGTAGGATCGGTTATGGCGATAGCCAAGGGACAGGAAGACTCCAGTGCGGCAGGAGACAGAAGTTGATCAGCTCCGAGGGGCGCGCGGTCGTGCGTCGGTCGTCGCTCCCTCCACGCCGCCTGAGGCCCTCCGCGCACTCGACGCGGCCGAATTCGTACCGCTTCGCCTCACTTTGAGCCGTAGTGTCGAACTGTCCCGGAAGACCGCGGCCTCGCGATCGACACGATCCGCTCGATCGACACCCGCGTCTCGATTGTCTGGATCGACGAGGCTGAGGCCATCCACGGGGCCCGCGCCCCACCCGTTCCACCGCCGTAGTTCCTGAGCAGTGTGATCCGCCCCGTCCGGAAGGATTCCCAATGTCTGAGAACCAAGATGCGATCGTCACAGACGCGAAAACACAGGACGGAGGAGGCTGCCCGGTCGTGCACGGGAGCGCCCCGTACCCGACGCAGGGCAACGGCGCGAACAGCCAGTGGTGGCCACAGCGGCTCAACCTGAAGATCCTTGCCAAGAACCCTGCCGTGTCCAACCCGCTCGGCGAGGGCTTCGACTACGCCGAGGCGTTCAAGACCCTCGACCTTGCCGAGGTCAAGCAGGACATCGCGGAGGTGCTGACCACCTCGAAGGACTGGTGGCCCGCCGACTTCGGCCACTACGGTCCGTTCATGATCCGCATGGCCTGGCACAGCGCCGGCACCTACCGGATCAGCGACGGCCGCGGTGGCGCCGACACGGGGCAGCAGCGCTTCGCCCCGCTCAACAGCTGGCCGGACAACGGAAACCTGGACAAGGCCCGCCGTCTGCTGTGGCCGGTCAAGAAGAAGTACGGCAAGAACCTGTCGTGGGCCGACCTCATGATCCTCACGGGCAACGTCGCCCTGGAGACGATGGGCTTCGACACCTTCGGCTTCGGCGGCGGACGTGTCGACGCCTGGGAGCCCGACGACGACGTCTACTGGGGTCCCGAGACCACCTGGCTCGGCGACGAGCGCTACACGGGTGACCGTGAGCTGGAGAACCCGCTCGCCGCAGTCCAGATGGGCCTCATCTACGTCAACCCGGAGGGCCCGAACGGCAACCCGGACCCGCTCGCCGCGGCCCGCGACATCCGTGAGACGTTCCGCCGGATGGCGATGAACGACGAGGAGACCGTCGCCCTGATCGCCGGCGGCCACACCTTCGGCAAGACCCACGGCGCAGGCCCCGCCGAGGAGGTCGGCCCCGCTCCCGAGGCCGCCACAATCGAGGAGATGGGCCTCGGCTGGAAGAACGCGTTCGGCACCGGCAAGGGTGACGACGCGATCACCAGTGGTCTCGAAGGGATCTGGACGGACACCCCGACCACCTGGGACAACACCTTCTTCGACATCCTCTTCGGCTACGAGTGGGAGCTCTTCCAGAGCCCCGCCGGCGCCAACCAGTGGCGGCCGAAGGAGGGCGCGGGAGCGGGCACCGTGCCCGACGCCCACGACGCGTCGAAGAGCCACGCTCCCACGATGCTGACGACGGACCTCTCGCTCCGGTTCGACCCGACCTACGAGCCGATCTCGCGCCGGTTCCACGAGAACCCGGCCGAGTTCGCGGACGCCTTCGCCCGCGCGTGGTTCAAGCTGACCCACCGCGACATGGGCCCGATCGTGCGCTACCTCGGCCCCGAGGTCCCGAGCGAGGAGCTGCTGTGGCAGGACCCGCTCCCCGCGGTGACGCACCCGCTCGTCGACGCCTCTGACGTCGCCGCCCTCAAGGACCAGATCCTGGCTTCGGGCCTGACGGTCTCTCAGCTCGTGTCCACGGCCTGGGCGTCGGCCTCGTCCTTCCGCGCCAGCGACAAGCGCGGCGGCGCGAACGGTGCGCGCATCCGCCTCCAGCCGCAGAGCGGCTGGGAGGTGAACCAGCCCGACGAGCTGGCGGCCGTGCTGCGCACGCTGGAGGGGGTCCGCCAGACCTTCAACGGCGCCCAGTCCGGTGGCAAGCAGATCTCGCTCGCCGACCTGATCGTGCTCGCCGGTGCGGCGGGCGTCGAGAAGGCCGCGAAGGACGCGGGCTCCGACATCCAGGTGCCCTTCACGCCGGGGCGTGCGGACGCCACTCAGGAGCAGACCGACGTGGAGTCGTTCTCCGCGCTCGAGCCGTCCGCCGACGGGTTCCGCAACTACCTCGGCAAGGGCAACCGCCTGCCGGCCGAGTACCTGCTCATCGACAAGGCGAACCTGCTCGACCTGAGCGCCCCCGAGCTGACGGTCCTCGTCGGCGGCCTGCGCGTCCTCGGCGCGAACTACGGGCAGTCGGCGCACGGCGTCCTCACCACCACCCCCGGGTCGCTGACCAACGACTTCTTCGTCAACCTGCTCGACCTGGACACGGCGTGGAGCGCGACGGCCGGCGACGCCAGCACCTTCGAGGGCCGCGACGCCTCGGGCAAGGTCATCTGGACGGGCACCCGTGCCGACCTCGTCTTCGGGTCGAACTCCGAGCTGCGCGCGGTCTCGGAGGTCTACGCGAGCGATGACGCGAAGGAGAAGTTCGTGAAGGACTTCGTCGCCGCGTGGGACAAGGTCATGAACCTGGACCGGTTCGACCTCTCCTGATCACACCAAGTCCAGGCCGGCCCGCAGTGGGCCGGCCTGGACTTCTGCGTTTGCGGATCACGACTCCGGCTGCGCCGGCGCGAGACGCGCCGTCCCGGAGGTCACCACCAGTACGCCGGGTACTTCGGCGCCCCGCGCCGCACCCGAGAGGCCGCGAAGCCGGTCAGTACGAGCAGCACGGTGGAGCCGAACAGCAGCGGCACGAAACGGCCGGGGGCCGGCGTCTGGAGTACGACGATGACGGCGGTGGCGCAGGCCGCCGAGTGCGGGGTACGGGCGAGCATCGTCGCGGCGAGCGTGATGCCTCCCGCCAGTGCTGCCGTCCACGGGCTGCTGTTCGTGAGCGCGAGGACCGCATATCCGGCCCCGGCGCCGAGCAGGTGGCCGAGGACGATGCTCCGGGGCTGTGCCAGGGGCAGGGTCGGTGCGCTGTGCACGAGGGCTGCACTCGCGGCCAGCGGCGGTATCAGGACCGGCTCGTGAATCATCGCGCCGATCGCCACCAGACCGAGCAGGACCGCGGTGACCGCGCTGATGCTGTGGAGGGCCGCCGCCGCGCTGGGCCGGGCCGGAGCCCTACCGACTCGGCGCGGCGTTCGGGGCGAATCAGGGGCGGGGGTGGGCTGCTGGCGCAGCACGGAATCAGTGCTCACGGTGACGTTTTCTGGGGCAGGCGGCTCGCGGCCGGCAGGACGACGGGAGAAGGAACGGTCGTAGCTGCGCGGAGCACACCTCTGTGATCAACAGTGGTTCTGACCTTGCGCCTGTCCGGGTGGGGCGGGCGCAGTCCGGGGACAATTTTACCTGTCGAGCCGTACCCGCCAGGCATGGGGGCCGACCGCAGTCCCGGAGCGCTGCGCCGCCCCACGCAGGTCACACCGCCTCGGAGCCACGGCAGCCTTACCCCGCCCTGAACAGTCCCTGACCGCAACCTTGTTGAGCCGACCCGTGGCGCGCGGGACCATTCGCCCCATGGACGAGCCGGGCGCTGCTTACGAGATCCGCTACGGGTGGACCGTCCCGGCATGGGTGGCTCTGGCGTTCGCCCTGCTCATCGGCGCGGGATTCATCCCCGGCGCCGAACCACCGGGAAGCGACCACGTCGAGCTGATCCTCGCGCCCTACGTGGCACTGATCGTGCCGCCCGCCACGCTCCGACTGACCGCCGCACGTATCGGCCCCAACGGCATCACCTTGGGCCGCCTGCTGTTCTTCCGTAGACCGGAGTTCCATCCCTGGTCCGAGATCGTGTCCGTCAGCCTCTCCGACGGCGCGCGGGGGCCAGGACGCTTCCGGCTCCCCGAGCTCACAGTGCGTCACCGCAGCCGGCGCGTCCCGCGACAGGGGCGGACCACGTCCCATGCGCTTCGCGAGTTCGACGCCTATCTGACTGCGTACGTGGATCCCGACTTCGTCGAGGCCTTCAGAGGAACCACGGAGTCCGCCCGTTCCATGGTGCTGTGCAGGGTGGACACGGCACGCCTCGAACGGGCCGTACGCGCCTTCGCTCCCCAGGTCCACTTCTTCGGCGATGTCGGCCGGCCATGACGATACGGCCAAGGATCTGACCGAACGCATGCGTCGTACAAGGGAGTTGAGCGACCATGGAGACGCCTGCGGAGGCGGGCCGGGGAGCGATCGTCACGTACGGGGGACGAGGGAGCCATGGCCGAACGGACGGGGCCCCAGCCACCGTCGCCCTCTCCGGCACCGGTCGCCATGAGCCTTGGCTCGGGCTGCTTCCCGTGGACGGTGCTCGCGGTTCTGATCGCCCTGGTCTCCGGGCTGTTCCTGATCCTCGGCCGCGGCGGCGGACCCGGGAGCGGCCACCCCGACGGGGGTAGACAGCAGGCCTATGTCGACGAGATCGACGAGGCGCGGCAGCAGCTCTTCAAAGGTGAACTCGTCCGCACCAGTACGAAGTCGCTGCATCTTGTGGCCGGCGGCGATCCAGTCCCTTACCGGGCCCAGATCCTGGGCAGTTGGCGCTCGGACGGAGCCGGTGAGACGCACTCCCCGACCAGCGCGGGCGCTCAGATCGGCGTGAAGTTGCACTGCTCGGGCGCCCAAGTGCGGTGCACGCCGCTGTCGTCGGAGCGTCAGAACGTCATCTCCAAGAAGGACACGGCGACGTGGCTGTGGGAGGTGAGCGCCGAGAAGGCAGGGACTGTCACTCTCTCCGTGACGGTGACCGCCTACTACGAGGACACCGACACCGTGCTCTTTGAACAACAGCCCGCGCCGGCCCACGTCGAGGTGGCAGCCCGGCCCGGCGACCGCTTCGCATGGGCGGCAGAGGCGTGGCGGTGGATTTCCGGCGCGATCACAAGCCTGGGCGGGTTCGCCGTGTCCGTGACGGCCGTCATCAGCCTGGCGGTGCTCGTGGCCCGCCGAACGCCCCGGGCGCCCGCCCCGAGCCCGGCAACGACGGCGCCGACGCGGACACCGACTCGCCCTCCTGAGCGTCTCAGAGCGCCGCGACACTTCGTGAGGCCAAGGTCACAGTTTCGCGCGGAGTGGCCGACTCCAAGCCCGATTCCCCAGGTCAGGGCCGACCGCGGGGCAACTCTCGACCTCCGCCCCGCGGCACAGTGACGCCGATTGTCACACCGACCCTCTAGGCTTCTTCACATGTCCACCACTCCGATCCCTGGTTCCGTGCGGTCCGCCGACGATCTGAACGAAGAGATTCGCTGTCTGATGCTGTGCAGCGGTGGCCGGTTGAGTGCGGAGCAGCGCCGGGAGTACGAAGTTCTCGTCATCGAGTGGTCCGCGGCGGTACGTGGCGAGGTTGTGAAGGCCGCGTAAGTCCCGGACCTTCACCTGCCGATCCCCCGCGTGGGTCACTCGGACGGCTGCGGGGTCAGGCGGTGCAGCCCCTTGCGGTCGTAGTAGCGGGTCATCGCGAACCCGAAGACCGCGGAGATGACGGAGCCGACCGCGATCATGATCCAGGCGCGCAGGAGACCGGCATCGGCTCGCGCTTCGAAGAAGAGGATGGAGCGGACTCCGCCGCTGAGCTGCCTCATGGGTTCGAAAATGCCGAGGAAGCGGTAAAAACCGGGGACCGCCTCCAGCGGAATGGTCGCTCCCGACGACGGCAGCCCCAGGACGATGAACACGAACATGGACACGAGCTGCCCGATCCCGCCGAAGGCCGCGTTGATGGCCTGGACGCCCAGGCTGACCGCCAGGGTGGCGCAGTAGGAGAAGACCCACAGCAGCGGCAGGTGTGAGGCGTCCATGCCGAGGATCCCGACGGTCGCCAGCATGATCAATGTGGTCGTGAGGAGCGTGATGCCGGCGCTCATCACGATCTTCAGCAGCAACGTCTGCGTACGGCTGATCGGCACGGTGGGGCGGCGGGCGTGCCAGGGGCCGATCTCGCTGTCGGCGTAGCCCAGAGCGGTGTCGACGCCCATGCTGGTGAGGTTGGCGCCCAGGAACCCGGTCAGGACGAGCAGCAGGGTGTAGTAGAAAGCGCTCAGGCCCAGGCCGCTGTGGTCTCCGATGGGGTGCCCCACCTGCGTTGTGACGCTGATCGGATCGGCGAGCAACAGGCGTGCGGTGGGCGTGACTTGTCGGTCGGCGTTGGCTGCCGTCAGCTGTTTGCCGATGGTCTGGGAGGCCTGCTCGGCTGCCGTCGTACTGATCCTGCCGGCAAGCGAGGAGCCGAGGCTGCCCATGCCGGGGTTGGTCAGCACGGTCAGCGTCGGCCGCTGCGTGGCCCTGCTGGTGGTGAGCGCGCCGATGGAGTCGGTGAAGTCCGGCGGGATGACGAGGGCACCGTAGACCTTGCCCGATTCCAGCTCGTCCTGGGCCTTGCCGCGGGTGAGCGGATGCCAGTCGACCTTGCCGCCGGAGGTGTTGGCGAGGGCGGCCTGCGCGACCTGCGTCCCCAGGTTCCGGCTCTGCCCCGGCAGGGGTTCGCCGCGGTCCGAGTTGACGAGCGCGATGGGCAGGTTCTGCAAGTCGCGGTTCGGGTTCACGATGCCACCCATGTAGAGCAGGGACAGCAGCAGTGCGAGCATCCCGGTCAGAATGGTGGGTACCAGCCACAGCTTCGGGCGACGCACGAGTGCGGAGGCGCGCGCCTTGGCTGCGGCGTGGCGGGGTGCGCTGTCGTCGTCCATGATTCTCCTCGGTTCGCGGCGCCGGGCCGGGCGATCGCACCCAAGGGTCGCCGGAAAGGGGCGAATGAGGTGCGTTTGCCACCTTCTCTGCCGCGACAGCCGTCCGCGACGACCAACACGGCCGAGGACGTACGACCAGGGGCGTTCCAGGTGCCTGCACCAGCAGTCCGGCCCGTGTGGCCACCCCGCCACGTGACCGGCGCCGCATCCCGCATCGGCTCCAGACACAGCAAGGCCCGGATCCAGAAGGATCCGGGCCTTGACCGTCAGTAGCGGGGACAGGATTTGAACCTGCGACCTCTGGGTTATGAGCCCAGCGAGCTACCGAGCTGCTCCACCCCGCGTCGGTAGACACCACCGTACGCCATCGCAGCCGGTCCCCATGACCATGTGCCTGCCGAGCGCTAGCGGACGAGGCACGGGCGCTTGCTGTCGAACTGCCAGTCCGGGACGAGATACCGCATGCCGATGGCGTCGTCGCGCGCGCCGAGGGCCTTCGTCCTGTAGAGGTCGTGGGCCGCGAGGAGCCGGTCCATGTCGAGCTGGACGCCCAGACCCGGGGCGTCGGGCACGGCGATCTCACCGTCGACGATCCGGGGCGGGGCGGTGGTGAGGCGCTCCAGGCCTTCCTGCCAGATCCAGTGCGTGTCCAGGGCGTTGTACTCGCCGGGAGCGGCGGCTCCGCAGTGGGTCACCATGGCGAGGGAGATGTCGAAGTGGTTGTTGGAGTGGCAGCCCCAGGTCAGGCCCATCGCGTTGCAGAGCTGGGCCACGCGGACCGAGCCCTGCATGGTCCAGAAGTGCGGGTCGGCCAGAGGGATGGAGACCGACTGGAGGGCCAGGGCGTGGGTGAGCTGGCGCCAGTCCGTGGCGATCATGTTGGTCGCGGTGGGCAGGCCCGTGGCGCGGCGGAACTCGGCGAGGATCTCCCGGCCGGAGTAGCCGCCTTCGGCTCCGCAGGGGTCCTCGGCGTAGGCGAGGGTGCCGGACAGGGGCGTGCACAGCTCGATCGCCTCGCGCAGCGACCACGCGCCGTTGGGGTCGAGCGTGATCCTGGCCTCGGGAAAGCGGTCCTTCAGCGCCTGTACGGCCTTGACCTCCTCGGCGCCTTCCAGGACGCCGCCCTTGAGCTTGAAGTCACGGAATCCGTACCGGTCGTACGCGGCTTCGGCCTGGCGGACGATTGCTTCGGGTGTCAGTGCCTCTTCGTGCCGGACGCGGTGCCAGTCGACGGCCGCGTCGGGTTCGCGGACGTATTCCAGGTCGGTGCGGCCGGGGTCACCGACGTAGAAGAGGTAGCCCAACACCCGTACGGAGTCGCGCTGTTGGCCGTCGCCGAGGAGTGCCGCGACGGGGACTTCGAGGTGCTGACCCAGGAGATCGAGCATCGCCGACTCGACGGCGGTGACGGCGTGGACGGTGGTGCGCAGGTCGAAGGTCTGGGCGCCTCGTCCGCCGGCGTCGCGGTCGGCGAACCTGGCTCCGATCTCGCCCAGGACGCGCTTGTAGTCGCCCACCTTCGCGCCGACCACGAGGGACTCGGCGTCGCGCAGGGTCTGGGTGATCTTCTCGCCGCCCGGCACCTCGCCCAGGCCGGTGCGGCCTTCCGAGTCCTGGAGGACGACGACGTTGCGGGTGAAGTAGGGGCCGTGCGCGCCGGAGAGGTTCAGCTCCATGCAGTCCCGGCCGGCGACTGGATACACGGCGAACGCGGTGACGGTCGGCTGCTTGCTCAAGGTCATTGCGGTTCCTGTGGTCAGAAGGTGTGTGGGTTGGTGTGTGTCACAGGCTCAGGACGTCCAAGGCCCATTCCATGGCAAGTACGCCGCCCAGGCCCAGCACCGCGAGCACCGTCGTGTACGTGGTCCTGACCTTGATCGCCTCGATGACCGAGAGGTTGAAGTACTCCTTGAAGAGCCAGAATCCGGGGTCGTTCACATGGGAGAACGCGATCGACCCGCAGGAGACTGCGAGCACCATGATTTCGGGGTGGATCCCGCTGCCCGCGAGCAGCGGAAGCACCACGCCGGACGCCGTGACGACGGCGACCGTCGCCGAGCCGAGGGCCACGCGGAGGATGACCGCGATGAGCCACGCCAGGATGAGGGGCGAGATGGCCCAGCTGTCCGTGACGTCCTTGATGTAGTCGGAGATTCCGCCCTCCACGAGGACGTTCTTGAAGGCGCCGCCGGCGCCGATGACCAGGAGGATCATCGCCATCGCCTGGGCCGCCGAGGCGCAGGAGGCGCTGACGTCCGTGAGGCTGCGGCCGATGCGCGGTCCGAAGGCCCAGATCGCCAGGAGCAGCGTCAGCATGAGCGCGATCGGCGCCGAGCCGATGAACGCGACCGCGTGCAGGAGCGGGCTCTCGCCGGACGTGACCATGTCGATCACCGCGGCGCCCGCGATCAGGACCACGGGGAAGAGGGCCACGAGCAGCGACCAGCCCATGCCGGGCATCTCTTCGTCGGTGAACTCGCGGTCGCTGACGAGGCCCTTGGGGATGGACGGGTTCATCGCCTTGACGAACGGCAGGCGCGGCCATGCGAGGGCGATGAGCGCTCCGGCAGGTACGGCGATGAAGAGGCCGTAGAACAGGGTGTGTCCGACGGAGGCGTGGAAGGTCGCGGCGACGGCGGTGGGGCCGGGGTGCGGCGGGAGGAAGCTGTGCATGGTGGACAGGGCGATCGACATCGGCAGCCCGACCCACAGCAGCTTCGCGCCGGTGACCCGCACGAGGGTGAATGCGATGGGCACGATGATGATGAAGGCGACCTCGTAGAACATGGTGACGCCGATGAGCATCGACGTAACCACCATGGCCACCTGCACCCAGCGCGGCCCGAAGGCGTCGAGGAGCCGGTTGGCTATTCGCTGCGCCGCCCCGGAGTCCCCCATGACGCGGCCGACCATGGCGCCGAGGCCGATGGTCAGCATCGTGTCGCCGATCTGGCCGCCGATGCCCTCCGAGAGGACGTCAGGGATCGTCGCCGCCGGAATCCCCTGCACCAGCGCGACGCCGATCGCCACGAGGAGGAGGGCGGCGAACCCGTTCATTCTCAGCCTGGTCATGAGGAAGAGCAGAATCAGAACGCTGATTCCCACTACGACGAGAGGCAAGTCAGTTCCCCTTTGAACTGTGGAGCGCGAGTCGGGCGGTTACGGGGGTGAGCGCGTCGAAGCGGCAGGGCTTCAACTACGTGCGCTTGACGGTCAGTTGACGCGCCGCACGGCTCCGACGAGGTTCAGCCCGGCGTCCAGCACCTTCTCGAGATCCGCGAGGTCGGCCGGGGACGGGTCGGTGAGCGGGGCGCGTACGGGGCCGACCGGGAGACCCCGCAGCCGTGCCGCGGCCTTGACCAGGGAGACGGCGTAGCCCGGGACGCGGTCGCGCAGGTCCACCAGGGGAACGTAGAAGTCGCGCAGCAGCTTGTTCACCGCCTCGTCATCGCCCGCGCGCAGTGCGGTGAAGAAGGCGTTCGCGATCTCGGGCGCGAAGGCGTGGACCGCGGAGGAGTAGGCGGGCACGCCGACGGTTGCGTAGGCGCGGGCCTGCATCTCGGCGGTGGCGGCGCCGTTGAAGAAGAGGAAGCCGTCGGGTGCGGCGAGTGTCAGGCGCTGGAGCCGGTCGAGGTCGGAGTGCCCGTCCTTCAGACCGATGACGGTGGGGATCTCGGCGATCCGGCGCAGGGCATCGGCGTCGAACGTGACCTGGTCGCGCTGGTACGCGATGAGCGGCAGCGGGGTGCCGGCGGCGATCCGCCGCAGTTGCTCCACCAGCCCGTCCTGCGGGGCGCCGACCAGATAGTGCGGCAGCACGAGCAGGGCGTCCGCGCCTTCCTCCTGTGCGATCCGGGCGAACCGCAGCGCCTGCGACCAGCCGTAGCCGATGCCCGCGACGACCGGCAGCCGCCCGTCGGCGACCTCGACCGTGACCCTGAGGACAGCCCGGTACTCCTCCTCGTTCAGCGAGAAGAACTCCCCCGTTCCGCAGGCGGGGAAGACCACGCCCGGCTCGTTGGCCAACTGGGCGGTGAGATAGGTCCGGTAGGAGTCCAGATCGAGGCTGCCGTCGTCCCGAAGGCTCGTGAGCGGGAAGGACAGCACCCCCTTCGCCATCCCGTCACGCAGCCTCTGCGCGACATCCTCGGGTTGCATACCGACCTCGTTCATAGATCTGATCCCCATATGCAGATGGTGTCCATGTATGAGAATGGAGGCTAAGTCGGTGAACTGGCCGGGTCAATGGGTGAAGCGCCGCCGATTTACGATGACCGGCACCGGGAAGCAGGGGGACACAAGTGACATCAGGGGTTCGCGGGGTGAAGTCGGCACTGCGCACGGTCGCACTGCTGGAGCTGCTCGCGGCGAGGGACGACCGGCCCGCGCGCCTGGACGAACTCGCCGAGGAAATGGACGTGCCGCGCAGCAGCATGTACCAACTCCTGCGGACCCTCGTCGACTGCGGCTGGGTGCGCACGGACACCACCGGCTCGCTGTACGGAATCGGGATCCGCACCCTCCTCACCGGTACGAGCTACCTCGACAGCGACCCACACGTGCGTACCGTGCGCCCGTACCTCGACGAGGCGTCGGACGCGCTCGGCGAGACGATCCACCTGGCGCGGCTCGACGGTCCGTACGTCGTCTATCTCGCGACCCGCGAGTCCCACGAGTACCTGCGCACGATCAGCCGTGTCGGCCGCCGCGTCCCCGCGCACGCCGGCGCCCTCGGAAAGGCGTTGCTCGCGGAGCGTGCGGACAGTGAACTACCCCTCGGCGACGGCCCGTTGACCGCCCTCACGGAGAACACCCACACCGACCGCGCCGCGCTGCTCGCCGACCTGGCGGAGGTTCGCGAGCGGGGCTACTCCCTCGACCACGAGGAGACGGTGACCGGCATCGCGGGCTTCGGCTTCGCCCTGCGGTACGACGTGCCGGCGGTCGACGCCATCAGCTGCTCGGTCCCGGTCGCCCGCCTCACCGGGGAACGTCAGGAACGCGTCGTCGCCGTGATGCGGGACGTACAGACGAAGATCGAGGCGGTGTTGTCGCGTCGCTCGGGGGCGCCTGATTGGCGGTGAGTCGGTGCGACGGGGTGAGCTCTGAGCTTCGTCACAGGTGCCGGAGCAGGGCCTCCAACGCCGGATTGTCGTTGTTCTTGCGCCACACCAAGTTCAGCTCGACCGGCTTGGGCTCCCTCAGGTACAGCGGCTTGTACGTGATCCCGCTGAACCTCATCTGAGCCGCGGCCTCCGGGACCAGAGCGATGCCCCAGCCGGCGTTCACCATCGCCAGAATGCTGTGCACCTGGCTGAGGTACTGGGTGAAGACGGGTGCGACCTGGGCCGCGCGGAAGATGCTGACGAGCAGCTCATGGAAGTAGCGGGCCTCGACCGGCGAGTACATCAGCACCTGCTCCCCGTCGAAGTCCTCCACGCGCAGATCGCCCTCGCGCGCGGCCAGCGGATGACCGGTGGGCAGGGCGGCGAGCAGACCCTCCCTGACGGCGGGCCGGGTCTCCACATCGGGCCCGGTGTTCGCGGGGCGGATCATGCCCAGGTCGAGGGAGCCTTCGGTGATGGCCTCCAGCTGGTCGCGGGTGACCAGTTCGCGCAGCACGACCTCCACACGAGGCATGGCCGAGCGGGCCACTTCGAGCAGGGTGCCGAGGGCCGAGTTCGCGCTGGCCGCCGTGAATCCGATGGCGATGGCTCCGGCCTCACCGGCCGACACCTGCCGTACGGCGAGGGCCGCGTGCTCGGACTGGCGCAGGATGTGGCGCGCCTCGTTGAGGAAAGTCCGGCCTGCCGGGGTGAGCCGCACGGACCGGTTGGTGCGGTCGAGGAGCTGTACTCCGAGGTCGTGCTCGAGGAGCTGGATCTGCCGGCTCAGCGGGGGCTGCGTCATCTGCAGGCGCTCCGCGGCGCGGGTGAAGTGCAGTTCCTCGGCCACCGCCACGAAGCTCACAAGCTGTGCCAGCGTGAACAATGATTCCCTCCGGGTATCAGCGCATGCAAAATTGGTCTTGGACGTGGATCAATCGCCGACTTTAGCTTCAAGGGGAGTCAACGCCTCCGTCGGCCGCAGGGCGGCAGCCGCCCGCGCCGACATCAGCCCGCCCCCACCCGCCGACACGACCGGGCGCGCACAGCCTGCCGGCCGGTCGCATCCGCCTCACACCCCAGGGACACGCAGTGGTGACGAAGACCCACACGACCACCAACGCCGCGCACGTCGCAGGCGAGGCGACGCTCGACCGGATCTCCTGGATCAGGCTCTCCTCCGTATCGCTGCCGCTGGCCACGCCGATCAGCGACGCCAAGGTCCTCACCGGGCGCCAGAAGCCCATGACCGAAGTGGCGTTCCTTTTCGTGGAGTTGGAGACCGAGCAGGGGCACGAGGGCATCGGCTTCAGCTACTCCAAGCGGGCCGGCGGCCCCGGCCAGTTCGCCCACGCCAGGGAGATCGCCGACGATCTGCTCGGCGAGGACCCCAGCGACATCGGCAAGATCTGGACGAAGCTGGCGTGGTCCGGCGCCTCGGTGGGCCGCAGCGGTCTGGCCACACAGGCCATCGCCGCGTACGACGTGGCCCTGTGGGACCTCAAAGCCAAGCGGGCAGGCCTGCCGCTGGCCAAACTCCTGGGCGCCCACCGCGACTCCGTACGCTGCTACAACACCTCCGGCGGCTTCCTGCACACCCCGACCGAGCAGGTGCTCGACAACGCGTCCGCCTCCCTGGCGAGTGGCATCGGCGGCATCAAGATCAAGGTCGGCAGCCCCGACCGCAAGCAGGACCTGCGCCGCCTGACCGCCGTCCGCGAGCACATCGGCGACGACGCCCCGCTGATGGTCGACGCGAACCAGCAGTGGGACCGGCCGACCGCCCAGCGGATGGGCCGGGCCATGGAGGAGTTCGACCTCGTCTGGATCGAGGAGCCGCTCGACGCCTACGACGCCCAGGGGCACGCCGCGCTCGCCGCTTCGCTCGACACCCCCATCGCCACCGGCGAGATGCTCGCCAGCGTGGCCGAGCACTGGGAGCTCATCCGCAACAACGCGGCGGACATCATCCAGCCCGACGCCCCGCGCATCGGCGGCATCACGCAGTTCCTCAAGCTCGCGGCGCTCGCGGAGCACCACAACCTCCAGCTGGCACCGCACTTCGCCATGGAGATCCACCTCCACCTCGCGGCCGCCTATCCGATCGAGCCGTGGGTGGAGCACTTCGACTGGCTGGAGCCGCTGTTCAACGAGCGCCTCACCATCAGCGACGGCCGCATGCACGTCCCGTCCCGCCCCGGCCTCGGCATCACCCTCACCGACCAGGCCCGCGCCTGGACCCAGGCCACCCATGAGGTCGGCAAGCGCCACTGACGCCTCATGGCACAACGCTCACTCGTCCGGCGCCTCCTCAATCAAGGAGGCGCCGGACGCATGCCCGCACCTCCCCCGCTCACGTAATACCGATCCTGTATCACCGGATGCGAAATCAGTGTTGGACCGGCATGAGTCGTTGCTCGTAGCGTCGTCACCAGGGGCACCCATCACGCCCTACCTCGACTCCAGGAGCAGAACGCAGATGACGTCGTCCTACACCCCGTCAGAGCTCGGCAGGCGCATCGGATCCGGCCTGCTGTCCTTCCCCGTCACCCACTTCACGGCCGACGACCACTCCTTCGACGAGAGCGCCTACCGCGACAGCATCACGCGCCTGGCCGGGTACGAGGTGGGCGGCCTGTTCGCCGCCGGCGGCACCGGCGAGTTCTTCTCTCTGACGGGCGCCGAGGTCGAGCGCGTCGTCGCCGCAGCCGTGCAGAGCGCCCCCGAGTCGACGCCCATCCTGGCCCCGGCCGGATACGGCACACGTACGGCCGTCGAGTACGCGCAGGCCGCGGAACGCGCGGGCGCCGACGGCATCCTGCTCTTCCCGCCGTACCTCACCGAGGCCGGGCAGGAGGGCCTGGCCGACCACGTCGAGGCCGTGTGCCGCTCCACCTCGCTCGGCGTCATCGTCTACAGCCGCGCCAACGCCGTCTACACCGCACCCACGCTCGCCCGCATCGCCGACCGCTGCCCCAACCTCATCGGCTACAAGGACGGCGTCGGCGACATCGACACCATGACGCGGATCTACGCCCGCCTCGGCGAGCGCCTCACCTACATCGGCGGCCTGCCCACAGCGGAGACGTTCGCTCTCCCCTACCTCGAACTCGGCGTCACCACCTACTCGTCGGCCATCTTCAACTTCCTGCCCGAGTTCGCCCTCGAGTTCTACGGCGCCGTCCGCGAGCGCAAGCACGACACCGTCATCAAGCTCCTGGGCGACTTCGTCCTGCCGTACACCGAGATCCGCAACCGGCGGCCCGGCTACGCGGTGAGCATCGTGAAGGCGGGCATGACCGCGGTCGGCCACAGCGCGGGCCCGGTCCGACCGCCACTGACCGATCTGACTCCGGACGAACTGGCCGAGCTCGCCGCGCTGATCAACGGCCTGCCCACGGCCTGACGCCCCGCCGGAGTGCCCGCCACCGATGTGGCGGGCCGGCCGGTCACAGCTTGAACACCACTCCGCGCCACGTCCACCCCGCGCCGAGGATCGCGTTCTGCAACGGGGCCTTCATCTCCGCGGGGTCGAAGCGGAACACCTCCGTCTTGTGCAGGCGGCCGTCGGACCCCCGCTTGACCTCCCACTGCCGGCTCACCGTGGTCACCTGCCCTCGGGAGTACTCACGTGACCAGGCGAGCCTCGGCGTGTCCCCGACCCACGTGACCTCCCACTGCTCGTCGAGCGCGCGAACCTCATTGCTCTCCGGGACCAGACGCATCCTCGTCTTCAGCGTCCGGCTCATCTGGCTCCGCGAGAAGAAGGTGCGCCAGGCCGGTTCCATGACCCGCCACTCGGCGACGAGGTCGGCACTCTCGGCCGGGGTGCCATTGCGTACGACGTACGGCACGTCGGGCCCGTTGATCGCGAGCAGCGCGGCCCGGACCTCTCCGGCCGGGCGCGGTATGACACCGGCGTCGGGATGCCTGGTGCCGGTCAGTTTGTCGAAGAGACCCATCGGGTCAACCTACGGAGACACCCGCCGTACGGACAAGCTCGCCGCCGACCTGCGCCATGACCCTCGCGCAGACCAACTAGCGTTCCGCGCTTCGTCTTCGCCGGCACCGGGAGATCCACCCGCCGGCCTCCGTCGCGAGGCCCAGCACGAGTATCGAGCCCAGCACCGATGCCACGAGAGCCTGCGAAACGGCTGCCGCCCGCAAGTCCACCTCGAAGAAGCCGACGGCGGCCAGGCCGGGCAGCGCTGAGCCGACACCCAGCGCCACGACGATCCGACGTGTCCCGCCGGGAACGGAACTCCCCTGCGCCGCCCAGACCTTCAGGCTCTCCCGGAACCAGAACAACGCCAGAGCCGCCACTTCGAGGCCGGTGACCAACACCGCCAAGACAAGATCAATCACCCAACCCACCACGTCCCCATGCTTTCGCGCCGATCGGATCCTGGCCTGAGTACGGATACTCAGGACCCTGCGCGCAGGCGCGATTTTGCCGTCATTTTTGCATCCGACCGCACAACCATTTTATGAATGCCATTCGCGCGACGATGCGCAAAAAGAATTCGAAGAATGGTGGAACTGGCGGACCGCGAGTGCAGTCTTATCCCGTGACCAGGAGCCCGCAGGATTCTCTGCGGCACCGAATGACGGGGAAGGTTTCACCGACCATGCACGCTCGCACTCGCACCGCTCTTTTCGCCTCCGCCGCTATCGCGGCCACGCTCTCTCTCACCGCGATCACCCCGGCCCTGGCCGGCACGTCCGCCCACACCACGGCTGTCGCCGCCCCCGCACCGTCCCAGGGCGACCCGCGAAGCACCACCAACCGCGTCGCCGATTTCTACGGTGCGTACATCGACTCGATCTGGGACAACGAGGACCCGGCCGCCGGCGCCAACGCGAAGGCCCTGCGCTCCTTCTACCTGTCGACGGCAGCGCAGAAGAAGGTTGCCGCGTTCGAGGCGAAGGAGCACGCCGACGGGATCCTGTTCGCGCAGAACGTGCCCGTGAAGTGGAAGGTCGACTACACGGGCTCCGGCGCCGGCCACGCGACCTCGCTCGTCACGCTCACCTGGAGCGACGGCGCCAACCCCGAGGTCACCAAGATCAAGGTCCAGTCGGACCTCCAGACCCGCAAGATCACCGACCTGGCGGCCGTCAACTAGCCCGCGCCCGCCTGGCAGTGGCCCGTACCGGAGACGTCCGGTACGGGCCACGCGCATCTCCCTTTCACAGGGCATTCAAAAGCACGGCCGTCGATCGCAATCTCACGGGCCAGGCTTTATCGGCTCATCGCATTCGAGGGTGTAGGCGGGGTCTGAATCCACCGGTTTCAAGCAAGCTCCGGCGATGTGGTTGGTGAGGGCGGGACGCCGCTGGTGACCGCGTCGATTACGGCCTGCATCAAATGCTTGCCCTTGGCCTTGTCCCAGATCCCGGTAGGCAGCGATGGTCCGCTGGTAGACGCCCCAGGTCGCTTCGACCTCGACGTGCCCCTCGACGGCGAACACCGCCTCCAGTCGGGTGCGCTGCTTCTCGGTGAGAAGGCCCGCGCCGGTGTGCAAGGTGCGACGAAGTGCCGATGAACGTCGCCGATCAGTACACGTAGACGTACTGATTGAGGACGTTGATCGAAGGCGACGGATGGCTCTCAGTGGTGCCGTTGGGGTGCACCCAACGCGACAGATGTGTCGCAGGCGTGGGGCCCACTTGGATGTACCGAGGTAACGATCACTCCGCTGATCCGGGGTTTTTGCGCTGGTTGGCATTGAAGCGCGCCTTCTTCTGACGATTCCCGCACGTGTTCATGTCACACCACTTGCGGGTGCGACTCTGGCTGGTGTCGAAGAAGGCGGCTCGGCAGGTCGGTGATGCGCACAAGGCCAATTTTCCGTCTCGTTCGCCTGCGATGATGCTGATCGCGTCGGCGGCGATCACGCTGAGGGCATCTTCCACGCAGGAAGCCGGGCTGAGCCGCCATCGCCGCTCACCCTCGGGCGTCAGGATCGCCGCGGCCCGACCCTGAGTGCTGCAGTCATTGATGACTTGGACAGCAGACGCAGGGAGAGCGTCCTGGATCGCGGCCGCTGTCGCGGCGGCGTGAATCGACTCCCTCAGTTCCCGAGCGAGGTCGAGCTGAGCAGTCGTGCAGGACGCCACGGCGAGGCCGTTCACCGCCAGCCAGTCGACAAGTCGGTGCGGCGTCGGAATGCGCTCCACAGCGTTGCCATGACGCTCCGACAGAGTCCCCGTGAAGCTGGTCGCCAGCACGCTACCGAGGCGGAAGTCAGGGAACCCAGCACGCATGGAACCACCTTAGCCGGTTGCACGCCGGCATGAAGGCGCGGTAGAACCGCCTTAGCCGGTTCGCACTGGTTCGCAGCCGGTTCCACGATGGCCAGGAGGTCTCATGCCCCGTCCAACCAGCGACGTGCAAGCATTTGAAGCCCAGGCAACTGACGCTGACCTCGACGATCTGCGCGCGCGACTGGCCGCGGCGCGGCTGCCGGAGGCTGAGACGGTCTATCGCCCCGCGCCCGACCCCCGCCGATGGGAACAGGGCGTTCCTCTCGCCGACCTCGTGGACGTCGTGAACTACTGGCGCACCGGGTACGACTGGCGGTCGTTCGAAGCGCGCCTTAACCGGATCGGCCAGTTCCGCACGACCATTGACGGTCTGGGAATCCACTTCCTGCACCGCCGATCCGCGCGCGCAGATGCCACTCCGCTGATCTTGACGCACGGCTGGCCAGGCAGCATTGCCGAGTTCATCGATGTAGTGGACGAGCTGGCAGATCCGAAAGTTGCAGACGCGCCGGCGTTCCACGTCGTGGTCCCGTCGCTACCAGGCTTTGGTTACAGCGACAAGCCGGCCACCACCGGGTGGGGAATCGAAAAGATCGCGGCCGCATGGGTGGAACTGATGGGAAGACTCGGCTACAGCAAGTTCGCAGCCCACGGCGGCGACTGGGGAGGTAATGTCACCACGGTTCTCGGCGGCAGGTTCCCGGCGCACGTTCTCGGCATCCACACAACGTTCGCGTTGGCACCGCCCGGGTTGACAACGGACGGGCTGACGGCGGTCGAGCGCAAATGGACCGAGGAAACCCGCGATTTCTGGCGCCACCACCGGGCGTACGCGAAGCAGCAGGCGACCCGACCGCAGACCATCGGCTACTCGCTCGTCGACTCACCGGTCGGGCTTCTCGCCTGGATCCTTGACAAGTTCGCCGAGTGGTCAGACACCGAAGACAGCCCGTTCGAGACGATTTCCAGAGACAGAATTCTTGACGACGTCACCCTGTATTGGCTGACGCGGACCGGCGCATCGGCGGCCCGCATCTACTACGAATGCCCCAACTCGCTCGATCCCGAACTTCGGGTCGACGTCCCGTCAGCAATCACTATGTATCCCCGCGATATCGAGTCGCGCACTCCGCGCGCCTGGGCACAGGAGCGGTACCGACAGATCGTCCGATGGAGGTCGCCCGAAATCGGGGGGCATTTCCCGTCGCTGGAGGTTCCCGAGTATTTCGTGAAAGATCTACAAGAGGGCCTCGCGGCAGTGCTGGCCGCTAATCGGTGAACACGGCTGGGCGCCGGCACTCGATCACCGCCCACGTGCTGCCGTCTCGATGGTCGGTCAGGCTTCCGTGCCGCCCACAGCAGCAGTCCCGGCGTCCACAACGTCAGTGCAACGCAAGCCCGTTGACTCGGCCGGATTGACTGCCCAGCAAACAACAGAGGGCAAGGAGAGTGTCCACTCCCTTGCCCTCTTCAACATATAGCGCACAGGGGGCCTTGCGGCAAGGCCCCCGTCTTACCGCAGAATGGCCGGCCTGGGCCAGGACCTGCGGAAGTCAGAGATTCGCGTAGTACATGCACTTTGTTCATGTATGGGGCATACGTGAATCTCGCCATCGTCGCCATCGTCGTCATCGCTGCCGGACTTCGCGGACCGCCCGGCCCGTATTCAACTCGTCACGTAGGGGATTTCATGATCGACGTCATCGTTGTGGGCAGCGGACCGACCGGCTTGATGCTGGCCGGCGAGCTGCGGCTGCACGGCGTGAACGTGGTCGTGCTGGAGAAGCTGAACGAGCCGACAAAGGAGTCCCGCGGGCAGGGCCTGCACGCGCGCAGCGTGGAGATGATGGACCAGCGCGGCCTGCTTGACCGGTTCCTCGAGGTCGGCGAGAAGTTCAGCGTCGGCGGTCTCTTCGGCGGCATCATCAAGCCGTGGCCGGACCAGTTGGACACCGCTCACCCGTTCGGCGTCAAGGCCTGGCAGCCGGTCACCGAGCGGCTGCTCAATGAGCGTGCGCTCGAACTCGGCGCGGAGATCCGGCGCGGGTGTGAGGTGGCCGTGGTGAGCCAGGACGAAGACGGGGTGAGCGTCGAGCTGACCGACGGCACGCAACTGCGCTCGCGCTTCCTCGTCGGGTGCGACGGCGGCCGCAGCGTGGTGCGCAAGCAGGTCGGCGTCGGCTTCCCCGGCGAGCCCGCCACGGTCGAGACGCTGCTGGGCGAAATGGGGGCGACCGAGGACCCGGAGTCGATTGCCGCCGTCGTCGAGGAGGTCCGCAAGACTCAACTGCGGTTCGGTCTCATCCCCCAGGGGGACGGGATATACCGCATCAGCGTGCCCGCCGCGGAAGTGGCCGAGGACCGTGCGACCGCGCCGACCCTCGACGATTTCAAGCAGCAGCTGCTGGCGATCGCCGGCACCGACTTCGGCGTGCACTCGCCGCGCTGGCTGTCCCGGTTCGGCGATGCCACCCGGCAGGCGGAGCGCTACCGGGTCGGCCGGGTGTTCCTTGTCGGCGACGCGGCACACATCCACCCGCCGACCGGCGGGCAGGGGCTCAACCTCGGCGTCCAGGACGCCTTCAACCTCGGCTGGAAACTAGCCGCAGCGGTCAACGGCTGGGCGCCGGAAGGGCTGTTGGACACCTACCACGCCGAGCGGCACCCGGTGGGTGCCCGTGTGCTGGACAACACCCGTGCGCAGATCACCCTGCTGGGCACCGATCCGGGCGCGGCCGCGCTGCGGGAGCTGCTCTCGAAGCTGATGGACTTCGAGGAGGTGAACCGGTACGTGACCGGGATCATCACCGCGGTCGGGGTCAGCTACGACTTCGGCGAGGGCCACGAACTGCTCGGCCGTCGAATGCGGGACGTGGAGTTGAAGCGGGGCCGCCTGTACGAGCTGATGCACGACGGCCGCGGGCTGCTCCTCGACCGGACAGGCAGCCTCTCGGTGGAGGGCTGGGCGGACCGGGTCGACCACGTCGTCGACGTCAGCGAGCAACTGGACGTGCCCGCGGTACTGCTGCGGCCGGACGGTCACGTGGCGTGGGTCGGCGAGGATCAGCCGGATCTGCTCAGCCACTTGTCCAAGTGGTTCGGTACTGCTGCCAGTTGAGCGCGCAGGCTCGGACGGGAGCGCGGCAATCGTGAAGTGAGACAGCAGGTCGCGGCAGCACCTCAGCAGCACCGGCCCCGTCGGTTGAGCGACGGGGCGGCGCGGGGGACGGCCGCGATGGGTTGTCCCCCGCGACCTGCACAGGAGAGAGATGAACGACGGAATCGGCTGGATCGCCCGCGAAGAGATCGCCTGGACCGGCTACTGCATCACGCTGGCACGCGGCCTGGAGCCCGAGGAACTGGTCAGGCGTCTCGCGGGGAACACGGCCCCTGCCCCTCTGGGCGACTGCACCGGCTACGACCTGGACGCCCAACTGACCCAAGCCGCTCCACGGCTCATGGCCACCGCCGCGGCCCATCGCTCGACCAGGGCCCGAATCTGCCGCTCGTCGTCCGTCATGGCCGGCTCACCATCCCTTCGACGCGCGGCTCGCTCGCCTCAGTCGCCGCGTCTCCACGCCCCGTACGTCTCGCCCCCCACGCTCATACGCTAGCTCCGTTCGTGTGCGCCCGGGCCCTGGCCTCCGTGGCCAACCCGGCCGTCACCACCAGTAGACCGGCGGTCACACCGAAGGCGGCGGTGAGGCCGTTCAGCCACGCGTAGCCACTGCTGCTGGGGTACGTGGTTCCGTCGTCCAGCACGCAGTCGAAGCGCAGCGGCACATAGGAAGTCCGGTGCCCGACCAGGTGCTGGAGGGTGCTGTCGTCGACGGCGTCGCGGCACGAGGGCGCCGGAGACGAGGAGGCGCCGCTCTCCGACTCGTGTTCGGACAGCTGCACCGCGCCGAGCCCCAGCACGTACAGGCCGGCTGCCGCTGCCGCCGCCATCGCGGCACACCATCGCAGCAGATCCAGCGACCAGTCCGCGCGGCGGCCGGGAAGGGCGACGGAGACGAACTTGACGACCACAGCGACGACCCAGACGGGGATCGCGACCAGAGCGGGCAGTGCCAGAAAGACGAACACGAGCCAGGCACCCTTCACAGGCGTTCGGCGCGGACGAGTTCATGGAGCGCAGCTCGCCGCCTTGCCCGGAGTAGACCTTCGAAGGCATCAACAGGTTGTGGTCATCGCCTGTTCGTCACGGGTGTGCGTTCACCGAGTGGTACTCCCGGTACCAGGTAGATCCGCGCCGGGCGGTGCACAGTGGAGTCATGGCGACCACGGAGTTCGGGCACACGGTGCGGCGCTGGCGTGACCGCGTCCCGCCGGAGGCGGCCGGGCTGCCCGTCGGCGGTGGCCGGCGCGCGCCCGGGCTGCGCCGCGAGGAACTCGCCCTGCTGGCCGGTATCTCCGTCGATTACGTCACCCGCCTCGAACAGGGCCGCGCGACCAACCCCTCCGAGCAGGTCGTCGAGGCGCTGGGCCGGGCGCTGCGTGTGTCCGCGACCGAGCGTGAGCACCTGTTCCACCTGGCCGGTCTCGTACCGCCGGGGCAGGGCACGGTGCCCGCCTTCATCACGCCGAGTGTCCAGCGGATGCTGGACCGGCTGACCGGGACGCCCGTCGCGGTCTCCGACGCCACCTGGACGCTGCTGCTGGCCAACCCCCTGTACACGGCGTTGATGGGTGAGCGGCACGGCGACGAGCGCAACGCGGTGTGGCGCAACTTCCTCGGCGCGGCCGGCCGCGTCCGCCACACGCCGGAGTCCCTGCGCGCTCTCGAGACGGCGCAGGTCTCCGACTTGCGTGCCGCGGCGAGCCGCTATCCGCAGGACCAGCGGCTGCGGCGCCTGATCGCGGAACTGCGCGCAAACAGTGACCGGTTCGCCGAGCTGTGGGATTCCGGCGCTGTCGGGCAGGCCGCGGCGTCGCGCAAGACCATCGATCATCCCGAAGTGGGCGCCCTGACGCTGGACTGCGACATCCTCAGCGTCGCGGGCACCGGCCTGCGCATCATCATCTACACCGCCGAGCCCGGCACCAAGGACGCCGAGCGCCTCGCGCTCCTCGGCGTCATCGGCACCCAGACACTCGCCGGACACCAGTTGGGCGCTCAGTGGCCGTAGGGCGGCTCGAAGCAGCCGGTCTCCATGTACGGGCCATTGACACTGACCTCGTAGTTCGTCTCCTGCACGAACGCCGTGACGCATGCGTCGGCATGCACGCGAAGGCCGACCTGTGCGCCTTCGGGCGTGACGTACTGGTCGGTCTCGTAGCGCGCGTCCATCCCTCGCACGCTCAGCGTCCCGCCGGCCCGCTCGCCCACGTCGCCGCTCCCCTCCTGCGCGTAACCGAGCTCGAGGAGTGCCGCGCGGACGCTCTCGGGGTCCCACTCCTTCTGCCCCCAGAGGCGTTTGAGCACGGGCTCGATGCGGGCGGCTTCCCGCCGCGCGTCCTTTTCACTGGCGGGCGACATGTCGCCGGCGCGGCGGTAGGCGTTGTTGTCGCCGATGTGCGGCGCGCCGTCGACCACTCCGGGCTCCACATAGGGGGAAGCGGAAGGAGGCGTCGTGGCGGAAGAGGGCGAGGGAGGCGGGCTGGAACTCGCGGATGAGGTCGGCAGTCCGGCCGCTGTGTCCGCGGCGTGCTCCTCGCCGCAGCCGGTCAGCGTCATGGCGGCAGCGCTCAGCAGGAGTGCGAGCGCGGCGCACCGTCTGCGCTGCGGCGTCGTCAAGGTCAGCATGGACGAGACTCTGCCATTGCCGGGCCGGCCGTGGGGGCCGCCGAGCCATGGTGTCCGCGAATGCGTGACACCGCGTCCGGGCCGTGGGCCGGTCCTCATCCGGCGGCGGTCCGGTATTCCTTCGGAGGCGATCCGTACCTGCCGCGGAAGGCGTGGCTGAAGTGGAACGGCCCCGCGAAGCCCGAGGCCGCGGCCACCTGGGCCACGGTGAGTTCGGTACCCGTCAGCAGGCACGCCGCATGCTGCAGCCGCGCCTCCCGCAGGGCCCGCATCGGCGTGGAGCCGGTCTCCTCGGCGAACAGGTGGGCGAACCGTGAGGGTGACAGGGCCACCGCCGCGGCCAGGGAGTCGACGGTGTGCGCGGCTGCCGGGTCGGCGTCGATCAGGGCCTGGGCGCGACGCACGCGCGCGTCGCCGGGGCCGGTGATGCCGGACGGGGAGGTGGCGAGCAGCAGGGCGCGCTCCACGGAGCCCAGGGCCAGCGCGGCGGCGTCCGGGCCCGTCGCCACCGAGGCCGGGACGGTGCGGCGCGTGGCGCTCATCGGGCGCGGCGGAGCGCCGGCGCCGGTCCAGCGACTGTCGGCGTGCGCCTGCCGCAGCGCCGCGGCGACGCCGGTACGGGCTCCGGGGTGGACATTGGGCATCACGTGGCAGCCGCTGCCGAGGTCGTACGGGCGGAGGCGCTGCTCCCAGCCGGGGCGCAGCAGGAAATGGGCCCACCACAGGCCCCAGTGCTCGGCGTCCGGCGCGGTCCGGTAGGTGTGATGCACACCCGGCGCGAGCAGCACCAGGCTCCCGGGTCCCGCAACCGTCCCGGCGCCGCCCTGGCGGACGTGACCGGCACCGGACTCGGTCCACAACAGGAGCCAGCTCGGGGCGCCGGCCGTCCTGCGGACCGCGTAGTCGGGCTGCCCGTCGTAGCGGCCGACGATCAGGACACCCGAGGGCGGCGCAGCAGTTTCACGAAGGTCTGTGGCGGACACGCGCATAGCCTGGCACACCGGAGCGGTTCTACGGTCGCTGTATGAACACAGTCGACATCTCGAACTTCGAGGCCTCGGGCTACGCGATCGCCCGCCAGCTCCTGTCACGCGAAGAGGTGGCCGCGCTCACCGACAGCTTCATGGAATATCCCCAACGAGGCGCCGTACCAGGTCACTTCCAGCCGTCGGCGCAGAATCCCGACGGCCCGCACGATCCACTGCGCGAGTACCCACGCATCATGCACCCCCACCTGATCGACGACACCGCCATGCGTTACCTGCTCGACCCGAGGATCACCGCGATCGTCGCCGAGCTGATCGACGAGGAGCCGATAGCAGCGCAGAGCATGCTGTACTTCAAGCCTCCCGGCGCCCGCGGGCAGGCGCTGCACCAGGACAACTTCTATCTGCGGGTCGAGCCGGGCACCTGCGTCGCGGCGTGGGTGGCGCTCGACCACGTGGACCGCGACAACGGAGGGCTCGAAGTCGTCCCCGGCACGCACCTCATGGACCTCTTCTGCCCCGAGGAGGCCGACCCCGACACGTACTTCACGAGGGAGTACGTGCCACCGCCGGCGGGCCTCGCGCGCGTGCCCGTCGACATGGAGCCGGGCGACGTCCTCTTCTTCAACGGCAGCCTGGTCCACGGCTCCGAGCCGAACACGACCACGGACCGGTTCCGCCGCAGCTTCGTGTGCCACTACGCCCCGCGTTCGGCCCGCCGCATCGCCCGCCACTACCGCACGTTCACACTGGAGGGCCAGGAGGTCTTCCTGGCCGAGGCCGAGGGGGGCGGCCCCTGCGGTACGGAGTTCCCGGTCACGTCGCCGCACTAGCGGCTCTCGTTCGGATCATGCCGGGTTCGCGGGGCCTGGCACGCCCTCCCCAAGTCTGGCCGCGAGGGCCGCCGACGCGCTCATCCTCGCCGCAGAGGACGCCGGGGCGACCGCGCCGCAGCACTGGCCCAGTGGCAGCCGTGCATCCTCCGGCACGAGGTGGAGCACGGCGGCGGCCGCCCTCGGTGACGGGGTCAGCGCTGCGGCGGCTTGATCAGGTACATCCGGCGGGCCAGATCCAGCGCGGTCAGCAGCACGAAAACCCCGTTCCACCGGTATTCACGGCGCTGCTGCCACACCTCGCCGGTACCGCTCGGGTCGGCGGCGCGTGCCTGAATCACGACCTGGGACCGCTGGTCCCAGCTCGTGATCTCGTCCGCGTGGCTGCGCACCTCCCAGTCCCTCCCGCCACGGATCGCCTGGGTGATGTACGCGGGAATCGCCTGGAACCGCGCCCCTTCTGCCAGGGCCACGGCCAGCGCCTCGACTCCGGTCGCCAGTGTGTGGGTGCTCGTGTTCGGGTCATGATGGAAGATGTCGCGCACCGCGTTCCGCAGGCGGCCCCGGCTGATCGTGGTTCCGGAGAGATTCCGGTAGTTGACGCCCCAGCCGAAGTGCTCCCTGCGGACGCCCGGGTACACATTGCCCGGGATCATGTCCCTCGTGCGGCCGTCCACCTGCTCGGTGAACGTGTAGAAGACCCGGCGGCTCGCGTCCCTGTTCTCCACGTAGAAGCCCAGCAGATAGCTGTCGGACCGGCGGAAGACTCCTCGGACCATGCCACCCAGGATGAACTCGTCCTCGGTGAACCGTCCGATGTTGATCGACTGGAAGGCATTGGGGTCGGGGTTCTGGATCAGGTGGCCGGCGCCGGGCCGTCGGACGCTCTCGTCCCCCAGCATCGCGTTGCGGACGTTCGCGACCGTGCGGGTGTAGAGGTCGGCGAAATCCTCGTCCTCCGTCACCGCCCTCGGGTGCGCCTGCTCCTGGGGCTGTGGCTGGGCCCGGGCGCTGTGGTCCTGCCCGGTCCGGGCCGGTGCGCCGTAGGTGACCGCCCCTCCCGCGCCCAGCGTGCCCGCCAGCACCGAAACCACCACAGCCGCGCTGACCAACCGCCGCCGCACCGGCCCGCGTTCAGACCGTTCGGCCCGTTCAACCCTTCGCGTCATCTCTTCGGTGTCTCCCATGTCAGGCCCAGAACTCGAACTCGGCCTGCAGCGTGCCCCTGGTGACCCGGCCCCCGTCGCTGTAGTAGAGGGCCTTGTACTCCGCGCCCTTCGTCAGGTTCGCGTCGATCAGCGTCGAGCCGTACGCGCCGCAGTTGGCGTTGCCGCAGGCCCAGTCCCACGTGACGCGTTTGCCGTTGCTGTCCTGGATCTCGATCCAGTCCCAGCCGTTGTACGGATCCCGCCCCGAGGGCGCCACCCAGGTGACACTGACCCCCTTGACGTGGGACTGGTACCAATAGCCCCTGAACTGAGCCGGCGATACTTCACTGATCAGGTAGTCGGTGTTGATCTTTCCTGGATGCGGGTCCTCGGGACCATCGCTCCGGACCGTCGGCGGCTGCCAGTGCTCACGCGCCGAATCGGCCGCCGGAACCGCCTGCACAGCGGCCGTCGTCGGCTCCTCCGAACCCTGCGACGCCGCGGAAGCCGTCCCCAGCGCCACCGCGGACACACTCGCGAGCACCCCGGCCATGACCGCGGCCCGCCGCCGGGGCGGGTTCGCCCCGGCCCATAAGGAAGAAGCCTTTCCCGTACCTCGCGTGCGGAACAACATGCGTACTTCACCTCGCTGTCGATGGGTGATCAATGCGACTGAAACGCTAGGGATCGGTGATCGACATTCGTTTAACGATCGCTCAACGCGAGCCTTCACGACTGCGTTGCCCAGGCCGAGGAGACTGGGGCGGAGCGCTTCGAAACGGTCGGCGTCGGCTCCGGGGGCGGCGAGATCGCACAGTCCCGATGGACGCGAAGCGCCGGCGGGTCGCCCGTGCGCAAGACCCTGGACGTGACGGTCCTGGGCGGACAGGCGCTCAGCTCCCGCTCCTGACCTCCAACGCCCTTCCCAGGACGGGCGCCAGAGCTTCGGCGTAACCCTCTGCCATATGGCTTTCGTCCCGGTAGACGAAGGTGTCGTACACCGCGACGGGACAGTCTCCGTGCGTCGTGCACAGCCAGGGCTGCGGGTCGATCACGGAGACGCCGGTCGAACGTGCCGCTGCCTTCGTGGCGTTCCTGCGGGTCACGTCGTGCAACGCCTTGGGGACGCGGACCGAGCAGTCCCGCAGGTGCAGGGGGTGGATGGCCGCGCAGTCGAGTACGTCCTCGCGAGGCCAGGGTGTGTCGAGGAGCGCGACGACCCGGGCACCTGATCGCGAGAGCTTCCGGAACGTCCGTACGTAGCCGTCGGTCCATCCCGCGAGCGGGTCCCGCATCGTCTGCGCCGGGGTGCCCGCGTCGGAGGAGGACACGAGGACGAGTGAGGGACGGAGCTTCTCGATCCGCGAGAGCGCGTCGGCGCGCCAGCGGTCACATGTCGTATAGGGACGGCGTGCGTTGACGATGGTGACCGCAGCCGCCTTGCAGGAGGCCTTGGTCATCGATATCAGCTTCCAATGGTGCTGCAGGGCAAGGACGTTGAGTGCCGGGAACCACTGGGCCGCGTGGGAGTCGCCGAAGAGTACGACGACGTCCTTCGAGGACCGGTCTCCGTACACGCACATGGGTGCGCTCGTGCTGGCGTAGTTCTGGTGGCACCCGTCCCGGTACACGGCGGACCGTACGTCCGTGATCCCTGTGAGTGGCGGTGTGAGGTTGTCCGGCAGGCGGGTGCCGGTCGTACCGAGGGCCTGCGTGAGGCGCGCGCCGGGGTCCGGGGCAGAGGCGAGGGCGTCCTTGAGCACGGGGGCGGGCTCGCCGGAGCTGATCGACGGCGGGAAGGCCGCCGCGATCAGCGCGGTGGACGCGGTGACGGCGGTCAGGACGAGGCCGAGCCGCAGGCCACGGCCCGGGCGGCCGCGCAGGGCCCGGTGGAAGCGCACCGGGTTCTCGACCAGGCGCAGGGTCAGCCAGGCCGGGAGCAGAGCGGCCGCACCAAGGGCCAGCTCCAGGTGCGTGCCGGCCGGCCTGTCCAGCACCTTCGGCCCGATGACCAGGAACGGCCAGTGCCATAGGTACCAGCTGTACGACAGCCCGCCGAGCCAGGTCACCGGCCGTGCGGTGAGCATCCGGCGAGCTCCCGGCCACGCGGGCGAGGTACCGCCGACGATGACGAGGGCGGCGCCGATGACGGGTGCCGCCGCGGCCGTTCCCGGGAAGGGCGTGTCGGCGTCGAAGCGCAGCGCGGCGGCGATGATGCAGGCGAGACCGGCCCACGTCATCGCCACGGCCACGCCGGCCGGCAGACGCGGAGGCCGGAGCAGGGCGAGGGCGGCCAGCGCTCCGGCGCCCAGCTCCCAGGCGCGCGTGTGCGAACCGAAGTAGGCCCACGGCGCCGACTGCCCGGTCACGTAGACGCTCAGCCCGAACGACACCGCGCACAGCGCCACCAGGGGTATCGCCAGGAGCGCGCGGCGCCGCCTCGAGAGCCGCCAGCCGAGGAACAGGAGCAGCGGCCACACCAGATAGAACTGCTCCTCGACGGCCAGCGACCAGAAATGCTGGAACGGGGACGGAGGGCTGCCCTCCGCGAGGTAGTCGGTGCCCGTGGCCGCGAGGCGGAAGTTCACCGCGTACAGAGCGCTGGCGAACGCGTCGCTCATGTACTCGGCGAAGCGGATCTTCGACAGGAACATCCACGATCCGGCGAGGGTCACCAGGCCGACGAGGGCCGAGGCGGGGAGCAGGCGCAGCGCCCTGCGGGCGTAGAACGCACGGATCGATATGCGGTCGGAGGCGGACAGTTCGCGCAGGAGCGAGGACGTGATGAGAAAGCCCGAGATCACGAAGAAGACGTCGACCCCGACGT
This sequence comes from Streptomyces sp. NBC_01445, assembly GCF_035918235.1. NCBI lineage: Bacteria > Bacillati > Actinomycetota > Actinomycetes > Kitasatosporales > Streptomycetaceae > Streptomyces > Streptomyces sp. NBC_01445. The sequence continues at coordinate 899,141 of NZ_CP109485.1, forward strand.
AGCCGCCGCTGAACCGTGTGACCCCGGCGTGGCCCAGGACGACCAGAGTGACGGCGAGGGCCCGGAGCCCCTGGATGTCAGGGCGCTGCCCAGGCGCGGTGTGTGTCGCGCCCGGCGGAGGTGAGGTGCGCCCGGTGTCGGACGCCGGCTTCTCTTCCCCCGTCCCCGTCGACTGCGTGGCGGGTTCGGTTGCTGCCTGTCCGGCGTGCGTTCTTGCGCGAATTACGGCGTATGGAGTCCTGGTCACGTCTGGGACTGTCCGGTCAGACCCGTGTGTTGCGGCCGCGCACCCTTCTTTTTGAGCACTCAACCAGGTGTTCACCGGTAGGGCGCCTGCGAGTCGTCCGGTGTTGCGCCGGCGCCCGGCACCATGGCGTGGCTCACGCAACGGCTGCCGCGAAACGGAGACATGCGGTCATGGAGGACTCACTGCGCGCCCGGATCAGGGCGGGCGACGCCGATGCCTTCGCGGAGCTCTTCGACGACACCTCTCCCGAGGTGCACCGCATGGCGTTGCGCGCGACGGGCGACTGGGCGCAGGCCGAGGACGTCGTCTCGCTGACCTTCCTGGAGATATGGCGGCTCCGGCAGACGGTGCGCCGCGAGGACGCCCCGCTCCGGCCGTTCGTCCTGGGCGTCGGCCTGAACGTCCTGCGCAACCAGTCCCGCTCGGCCCGCCGTCACCGCGCGGCCCTGGCCCGGCTGCCCGCCTGTGAGCACCTGCCGGACTTCGCGGACGAGGTGGTCGACCGCATCGCGGACGCCGAGCAGGTCGCCGCCGCCCGCACGGCACTGGACGCGCTGAACCGCGCCGAGCGCGACGTCGTCCTCCTGTGCGGCTGGTCGGAGCTCAACTCCGAGGCCGCCGCCGAGATTCTGGGCGTGGCACCGGGCACGGTCCGCTCGCGCCTGTCACGGGCGAGGGCGCGGCTGCGGGCGTCCGTCGACGCGTAGGCCCACGAAGGCAGCGACCCGCGCGAGGGCTCGTCGAAGCAGGCGGGGAGAGCCGGCCGGGTCCACCAACTTCACTGGTAGCCCTGCCCCTCGGGGAAACTCCCTGTCGACCAGGAGCCTGACGAGGGCCTCACTGATCGCGGGGCGCGCCTGCGCGGAATTCGTCGTCGCCAAGCGCGCCTCCTCGTCCCGGCCCCGCCGGCCCGCCCCTACGGCAGGCATCCCGAGCCGGCACAGTCGTGCGCCGCCGCACCCGTCCACCGGTTCTCACCGGAGTACCCGCCCTCACCGGACCTCTCACGCCTCCGAGTCCGGCAGACGCGCCTCGATGCCGTCCAGCAGGAACGTCAGACTGAGTGCGAACTGCTCGTCCATATCGGGCCCGGACGGTTCCTCCATCCAGCGGGCCAGCAGTTCGTGCCCGCCCTGCTGCGCCACTCCTCTGACCGCGTTGACCGCCGCGGCCAGCCGCTCGGGGGTGTCGATTCCCAGCCGGCGGCGCATGGCGTGCTCCTCGGCCTCCTGCTGTGCGCCGCCGAAGACATGGCGGTCGAGCAGCGCGGCGTACGCGACGGCCTCCCCCAATGCGGCGCCGCGCCCCACGAGCACACGCAGCTGGAACTCCGTGCGGTGCAGCATGTGGGGACCCAACGGGGGGCGGGTCGGAACGAGCTGCGCGAACCACAGGTGTCTCTTCGCCATGGCCCAGCTCTCCATCGCGACCCCTCGCAGGTCCGCGCGCCAGTCGGGGCCCGGCTCCGCCGGCACGGGAATCTCCGCGGTGGCGGCGTCGAGCATCAGGTCGACGAGTCCGTCCTTGCTCATCACGTGGCGGTACAGCGCCATCGGCGTGTACGGCCCGAGGCGTCGGGCGACCGCGGCCATGGTCAGGGCCTCCGCTCCGCCCTCGTCGGCGACCGCTGTCGCGGCCCGCACGATGTCGTCCCGCTCCAGCGGGCTCTGCCTGCGCTTCGGCGGCTCCGCACGGGTCCAGATCAAGGGCGTACCGAAGTCTCCGGCCGCCGTCCGCTCGTCGTCCATGGTTGCAGTTTATGCCATCAGCTAGAGTTTATGTCATAAACGTAAGTGAGCGTGAGGAGAGCGTCATGGACCCGACCACCGCACCCGCCGGGATCCGGCTCGGCATCGTCCGGGGCATCAGCTACGGCATGTTCGGCAAGCCGGATCCCTTCGTCCCGCAGATCCGGGCACTGGGCGGTTCGCTGGTGCGTGTCTACGTCTACTGGGGACAGGTCGAGCCGGAACCCGGTCGCTACGACTGGACCGTGGTGGACGCGATCCTCGACCAGTTGGACCCGGCCGACGAGGCGTGGATCACGGTGTGTTCGAGCTCGCCCTGGGCCACGCGGAACCCTTCGGCGTTCCTGCCGTCGTCCCCGGCACATGACAACGCGCAGTACGCGCGCTTCGTGAGCCACCTGGTGACCCGCTGCAGGGGCCGTATCGACTACTGGCAGTGCAACAACGAGCCGAGCAACACGGGCCTCCTCTGGGACGGCACCGCGCCCGAGTACGTCGAGCAGCTGACGGCCTTCACCCGCGCGGTGCGTGATGCCGACCCCGGCGCGCGGATCGTCCTCGGCGGCTGCGGCTACGACGTCCTGTCGAGCCCGCCCGGCAGCGCGGAGCGCGGCTTCTTCGACCATGTGGTGGAGCACGGCCGTGACGCGTTCGACCTCTTCTCCGTGCACCTGTACGGCGACCCGCACGACATCCCGGACCAAGTGGAGTCCGTGCGCGCGATGATGCGCCGGCACGGCTACGAACGGCCTGTGGTGGCCGGTGAGTACAACGGGCCGACCCTGTTCGAGTTCCCCGAGGCCCAGGCAGCGTTCCAGCAGGAGATGATGGCGGCGTTCGCGTCCCCCGCCACCGGCGCGGAGGCGGAGCCGCCGGACCGCGGCACCATGCGGGCGCTGTACGCCCGGGAGGCCGAACTCCCCGACTCGCTGCGGATGTTCCTGGAGGACTGTCCTCCGGAACTCGCCGCGCGCAGGGACCGGATCAACTGCCGCCAGGTCGTGACCCGCAACGTTCTCGCCCTGGCCGCCGGCGTGTCCCGCACCGTCTGCTGGAACCTCGCGCCCGAGATCCCCGGCTACCACGACCGGCTGAACATGATGGGGTTCCTGTTCGGCAAGCTCGCCCTGCTCGACTACGACGGACCGGAGCTGACCGCACGTCACCCTTCGGCCGACGCGTTCGCCCGCCTGGCCGGGCATCTGGACGGCGCCGACGGCGTGCGCCGCCTGGCGGCCGGGGAACGTCCGGAGCTGTACGTCTTCGAGGTGTCGCGGCCCGGGCGCGGTCCCCTGGAGGTCGTGTGGACAGCAGGGGACGTACTCACCGGCGAGGACGAGCCGCCCACGCGGATCGAACGTCCGTGGCCTCATACGGAGGTTCACGCCGTGGACGCGTTCGGGGTTGCCGTACCGGTGACGCGTGACGGGTCGCTCGTCCGCTTTCCCGTGTCCGTGACCCCCGTGTTCCTGTCGGCCGGGCCTGCGTAGTCGGTGGACGGCCCGTCAGGCGCGGCCCGCAGCCTTCTGGCGCGTGCGGGAGAGGGCGTCGACGACCACGGCAGTCGGCAGGGCCGAGCCGTGGACCGGGCCTAGCCCCGGCCGCCGAACAGGATCGTGCCGCCCGTAAGTGGTACGGCGGAGCACGAAGTCGAGGAGTACCAGCAGGATCAGGAAGATGAGGAGGGCAAGTGCCAGGCCCTGGTGGCGGTCGAGGATGCAGGCAGTGGCGAAGGCGATCGCGGCGAGGACGACCGTGCACAGCACGATCTCGGCGACCGGCCGGACCGGCACCCTGGCGACCGGCCGCCGCCTGGCGTCCAGGAGCGACGCGGCCGGCAAGAGTCCGACGCCGACGGCCGCGGTGATGTAGGGCGGCAGCCGGGCATGGAAGCCGCCCCGCTCAGGCGTGCGAAGATCGCCCGATGACGATTCCAGGCAGCGGCGGCCCCACGGTCCGGTCCGCCGACCCGGGCCAGGTCATCTACGAGGACGAGGTCCAGATCGTGGTCGTGACCCGAGGGGAAACCAATGGATGACTTCGGCCCGCTCGACCGGGACCAGGTCGAGCAGCGCGCGGCGCGTGGTGACACGTCGTATCTGCGGGAGTTGGCGGCCCGGCTCGCCGAGCGGCGCGAGGCCGCCGCAGAGCAGGCGCGGGAGTACGGACGCCATCTCGCCCATGTCGTACGGGTGCTGGCACTCACCCCCGGACGTGACAGCCTGAGGCAGTTGCTCCTGCTCCTCGACGAGAAACAGGTGTCGAGCGGCCTCCACCCGCGCTTCGTCGCTTCGCTCCTCGCCGAGCACCAGGAGCCCGCCGACCTGGCGGCCACCGTCTTCGACCTGCCCCACTCGGACCGTCTCGACGAGCTGCGTGGCTGCCTCTTCCACGAGTTGATCCTTCGTGGCGTGGACATCGACGACTTCCGGCCGCTGCGGACCTGGACGATCGTCCGGCCGGGCTGGTCCGCCCTCGCATGGCTGCCGAATCAGCTCCGCGGCATGGAGACCGCCGTTGACTTCCCCAGCCGGTCACTGCGCGGCTCGGCCCGAGGCGGTGGATCGGGCCTGCCCACCGAGGGCCGGATGGATCCGCCCACGCCAAGGGTGACCGCCCGTTCCGCCCTTCAGGACGTCGCCACCACGGACGTGTACGAGAGCATCGTCGCCGCCCCGGAGGCCGGGGAATGGGGTGACCACGGGGCATGGGTCTTCCGGCTCGACGAGGCCATCGGACCGGAGCAGGTGCCGGCCCTCCTTCCGACCCTGCCCATGCCCTGCGTCGACGGGCTCGGCCCCACCGGCCGCTTCGAAATCGCGATCCGCCCGGTGGACGAGATCTGGCGGCTGCTCTTCGCCACGGCGTCGATGGGCGGCATGTACAGCGCGGGCGTCGACGGTGCCTACGGACGGCTCTGGGCATGGCGTTCGCTGGCCGGCCTCAGTGGCACCGCCCCGGACGCGAGCGCCGATGAGGTCGAGCGACACGCGTCCCAGAGCACGTGGTTCCACTTCGAGGCCGACGCGGAGTGGTTCCACAACGACCTCTGCGCCGACTACGGCATCGCCACGCTCTCGCCGGACCGTCGCCGGCTCGCCGTCCTCGCCGCCACGGACACCGACTGATCAAGCCCTTCCAGAGCATGCCCACGGGCGTGACGCCTCATCAGATCTCCGGTTCGACCCACTGCTCAAGGAAGTCGTCACCGAGGTCGGGTACGAGGTCCTCTTCCCCGCCGTACGGGGACAGCTCGGCCCAGATCACCTTGCCGCGCGGCGGATAGCGCGTGCCCCAGCGTTCGGCGTAGTGGGCGACGAGGAACAGCCCTCGTCCGCCCTCGTCGGTGGTGGCGGCCCGGCGCAGATGGGGCGCTGTGCTGCTGCCGTCGGAAATCTCGCAGATCAGGGTGCGGTCGTACAGCATGCGGACCTTGATCGGCTGCGTGCCGTGGCGGATGGCGTTGGTGATCAGTTCGCTGAGGATGAGCTCGGTGGTGAACGCGATCCCGTCGAGGCCCCAGTCGTCGAGCCGGCGCAGGCACGCGGAGCGTACGGGGGCGACGGCCGCCGGATCGGACGGCACGTCCCATTCGGCGACCCGGCCGGGGTCGAGAAGCCGGGTGCGGGCGACCATCAGGGCGACGTCGTCGTCGGGCCGCTCCGGCATCACGGCGTCGAGGACGTCCGTGCAGGTCTCCTGCGGTGTGCGGTTCGCTCCGTTGGACAGAGCGGCACGCAACAGCTCGATGCCGGTGTCGAAGTCGCGGTGCCGGCCCTCGATCAAGCCGTCGGTGTACAGCACGAGTTGGGAGCCTTCGGGCAGGAGCAGCTCGAGGGTCTCCATCGGCATGCCGTCGCCGAGTCCGAGGGGCGGGGACACGGGTACGTCGAGGAGAGTGACGGTTCCGTCGGGGCGGACCACCGCTGGTCCGGGGTGGCCGGACGAGGCCATCGTCACGTGTCCGGTGACCGCGTCGTAGATCGCGTACAGGCAGGTCGCCCCGATGATGCCCGCGCCGTCGCCCTCGCGTACCACGTCGGCGTCGATGCGGGCGACCTGTTCGTCGAGGTGGCTCAGGAGTTCGTCGGGGGTCAGGTCGAGGGACGAGAAGTTGTGGACTGCGGTGCGCAGTTGCCCCATGGTGGCCGCCGCGCGTACGCCGTGCCCGACGACGTCGCCGACGACGAGGGCGACGCGGGCGCCGGGCAACGGGATGAGGTCGAACCAGTCGCCGCCGACCCCCGCTTCGGCGGGCAGGTAATGGTGGGCGACCTCGAGCGCGGACTGCTCGGGGAGCGCTCCGGGCAGGAGGCTGCGTTGCAGGGTGACGGCCATGGCGTGTTCGCGGGTGAAGCGGCGGGCGTTGTCGATCGCCACGGCGGCGCGGGCAGCCAGCTCTTCGGCGGTGGACAGGTCGTCCGGCTCGAAAGGCTCGGTGCTCTCCATGCGCCAGAAGTCCGCGAGGCCGAGCACGACGCCGCGTGCGCTCAGGGGCACGCTGATCAGGGAGCGGACGCCGTGTTCCAGAATCCGCCTGGCGCGCTCGGGGTCCTGCGTCCGCCAGCCGCCGACCGCGCGCAGATCGCCCTCGAGTACCGCACGGCCGTCGCTCATGGACAGGGCCATCGGGGTCGCGGGGGCGAACCGGATCAGTTCGCCCACGGGATAGAACACGTCCTTGCGCGAGATGCCCGTGACGGCCGCGCGCCGCATTTCGGTGGTGTCGCCGCTGGGCTCGCCGCCCCGTATGACGCCGTCCAGGAGTTCTACGGTGACGACGTCCGCGAAGCGGGGGACGGCGACATCGGCCAGTTCCTCCGCGGTGTGTATGACGTCCAGGGTCGTGCCGATGCGTACGCCCGCGTCGTAGAGGAGTTGCAGGCGTTCCCTGGCCGACTGCGCCTTGCCCGCGAGGGCCCGCAGTTCGGTGGAGTCCCGCAGTGTCACCGCGTTACCGGCGGGCCCGCCGTACAGGGCCGTCGGCCGTACGTTCACCGCGAGCAGGCGGTCGCCCGCGCGGTGCACCTCGTCGGTCACGACCTGTTCGGCGACGAGGAGTTCGGCCATGTGCGGGGCGAGGCCGAGGTCCGCGATGGCGCGACCTTCCGCACCCGGCGGCAGTCCGAGGAGCCGTTTCGCCTCGTCGTTGGCGAGCAGCAGGCGGCCGTCCCCACTGGTGATGAGCACGCCTTCCTTCACGGCGTGCAGGACCGCGTCATGGTGCTCGTACATCCGCGAGAGCTCGGCGGGATCCAGGCCGTGGGTCTGGCGCCGCACCCTCCTGCTCACAAGGACCGAACCGGCCGTCACGACGAGTAGCGCGCCCGCGGCGGACCCCAGGAGCATGGGCAGTCTGTCCGACACCCCGGCGTTTATGTTCTCCACGGTGATCCCGACGCTCACGAGGCCGACGACGGAACCGTCGGTGTCGATGACCGGGACGGTCGTGTTCACGGCGGGTCCGACGGATGTGTTGAAGGTGCTGGTGATCGCATGGCCGGCGAGCGCGTGCGCGAACGAGCCGATCACGCGCTTGCCGATCAGGCTCGGGTCGGGGTGGGACCAGCGGATGCCGGCCGGGCTGAACGTCACGACGTAGTCGACGCCGGCCGCCTTGCGGACCGCTTCCGCGCTGGGCTGGAGCACGGCGCTCGGGTCGGCGGACTTCATGGCGCTCAGCGTCCCCGGGGAGTGGGCGAACGCCTCGGCGGTCGCGACCGAGTGCTGCCTGGCCTCCCGCATGGACGAGTCCCTGGTCTGGAGCACGAGCGCCGCCCCGGCCGCGACAACGAGCAGCACGGTCAGTGTCAGCTGCAGCAGAAACACCTGGCCTGCGACGCTGTGCACGCTGACAAGGGAGCGGAGGCTCTGTCCCCAGGAGGGCCGTGGCTCCCCGAAGACGGTTCCCTCCTGTCGGGCGGCAGGCCGCCCGAGGGACTGCGTCATATCCCCTTTGTAACACTGTGCGTAATCAGGGGCGAAGCGCCGGCCGGAGAACCGCTGCGGACCGCGCCGGCGGCGAGTTCCCTCACGAGGAGTGACCCGGTGAACGCGTCAGCCTGCCTGTGATCCGTAAACGCGCTCGACTGTCATCGTCATGAGCACCCTGCGGTCCGACACCATCACCGACCGGTACTCGTCCCAGTCGGGGTGCTCGCCGGACGCGGCGCGGTAATAGCTCACGAGGGCCTCGACCTCGAGGCCGTGCGGGTCCGTTCCCGGTCCTACGAGCGTCACCGGGCCCTCGGCCGTGGCCCATGACCAGCCGTCGGCGCTGGTGACCTCCAGGGCGGCGCGCGGGTCACGGCGCAGATTCGCCGTCTTGGCGCGTCCCTCGGTCATCGAGACGTAGAGGAGACCTGCCTCCTCGTCGTAGAAGGGCATGACGGGGGAAAGCTGAGGCAGGCCGTCCGACTTGATCGTGGCGAGAACACCGAGTCGGCTCTGGGCGAGCAGCGTGCGCGGGCTGAACGAAGTGTCGGTCATATGCAAGTTCAAGTCCCGATCTGACGCCGCTATTCCCCTTGGACACACGCTCACCGCATCGCAGGGCCGGGGTCCCGCAGTCCCGCAGCTCACGGATGGGAGACTGGTCTGCCATTTGGCTTCGAGGGGATGGACGGGATCATGCGACGCCGTCAGGTGACGACACACATCGTGGCACTGGTCATGGCGGTGACCGCGACAGCGGCCGCGACGGGCTGTACCCGCCTTCTCGACGACAAGGGCCCGCTGCCGTCACGGTCCGCGGAACCGCGGCTGTCGGCGGACACGGCGGTGCGCGAACTGACGTCCGCGCTGGCGGCGGAGGGCGTCACGCTCGATCGTGCACCCCAGGACCAGATCGCGATCGAGTGCACCGAGCGCCTGACGGGCCGTGGCGAACCGGCGAAGGCCGGCGCGGCCCTGAAGTCCGGTTTCGCCCGTGCCCGTTCCGACCACGGCTGGAAGAGCGGCCCGGACATCGGCAGCACGTCACTCACCCTGCGCAAGGGCAACTGGACGGCGGCGGCCACCCTCCCGCCCGCGACGGCGGCGTCCCCCGCGACGCCGGTCACGATCATCGTCAACCTCGTGTGCGACGGCGCCCGCTCGAAGTCCGGGACGGGCACCTCGCCGACCCCGGCCGCGTCCTGAGCGTGACGTTTTCGGGCCTCGGCTACTCGCCCGGCCGCGCCGCCTCCGCACGCAGTTTCGCGGCCCGTTCGGTCGGGTCGTAGGCCGGTCCGACGCCCTCGATCAGCAGCAGATCGCCCTCGATGTGGTCGGTCCGCAGCCGCAGAATGTCCTGGTACGGGGGCGAGTTGTACCAGGCACGCGCCTCGGCGAGGCCGGGGAACTCGATCAGCACCATGCTGCCTGGCCAGCTCCCCTCGACCACTTCGGCGGGCGGGCCGTGGATGACGAAGCGGCCCTCGAAGGGGTCGAGCGTGGCCTGGATGCGCTCCAGGTACTCGATGATGTCGGCGTGATGCCGGCGGCTGCGGAGATGCGCGAAGCCATAGGCGGGCACGGTCGGGCTCCCTCGTTCAGGTCCTCGCGGTGCGGGGACGAGGACCCGAACGTAGACCGGGGGCGTTTGAGGGGTCGATTACCTCTGAGGTAGTTGCCAGGGAGCCGCCGCGGCGTTCACGGGACAACCCCCTGGACCATGGTTCAGGAAAGGGCCCCCACGTGCGCGAGGGCCTGCTTCAGGAGGACGCCGTGCCCGCCCGGCATCTCGTTCTGGACCATCTGCGACGAGGCCTCCTCCGGAGTGAACCAGACCAGGTCGAGTGCGTCCTGCCGGGGCCGGCAGTCACCGCTCACGGGGACGATGTACGCGAGCGACACGGCATGCTGGCGAGGGTCGTGGAACGGCGTGACGCCGAGCGTCGGGAAGTACTCGGCGACAGTGAAAGGCTGCAGGGACGCCGGCACGCGCGGCAGGGCGACCGGGCCGAGGTCCTTCTCCAGATGACGCAGCAGCGCGTCACGGACGCGTTCGTGGTGCAGCACCCGGCCGGAGACGAAGGAGCGGCTGACCGTCCCGTCCCGCCCGATACGCAACAGCAGTCCGATGTGGGTGACTTCACCATTGTTGTCGACTCGCACCGGTACGGCTTCGACGTACAGGATCGGCATGCGGGCGCGCGCCAGTTCAAGATCGTCGGAGGTGAGCCAGCCGGGCGTGGTTTCGGTCGTATCAGACATTGGGCGATCGTACTTTCAACGTCCCCCGCGTCACGCACGCCGCTCCCGGCAACACCCCGATCGGGGACGGACGGTCGTACACGAATTCAGGCAAACGGCACGAGGTGGAACACCGGGTGCCGCGCCGACTCCGCGGCGAACTCCTCGTCGGTCGAATCCGGCGTCACGTCGAAGTAGGCCCGGGTGACCGGCACTTCCCGCAGGTACTGCCGCAGTACGGGGACGCTTTCCTCGGGGCCGAGTTCGACCACGCGCAGGTTCTGCGACCGGCCGCCGCGGCTCAGGCCGACCTCGCCGGCGACGCGCGCGTTGCGCACCCAGTCGCCGACCCCGTAGGCGGCGACGAGCCAGCGCTCACCGCCCGCCGACATCACGTCGACCGGGGTGGAGTACGGGCGGCCCGACTTCCTGCCCTTCACGGTCAGGATGTAGCGGTAGCCCTTGCCGATCCCCAGCCGGGTCATGGTCGCGAACACCCGGTTGACGGCGCGTGTCCCGAGTCCGACACGGTATGACTTCGCCATGCGCCCCTCCTCTGCTTCCGACCTGCCGTGCTCGATCCTGTCCTCAGCGAACTCGTCCTGGTCGCCTACGCGCCGAAAGCCTACGTTCTCCTGTTGGAACAGCCCCAGTTGACCATTCGAAGGCAGGCAACATGTCCACACGCCCACCCCTCCCGCCTTTCACCCGCGAGACTGCGATCGAGAAGGTACGCCTCGCAGAGGACGGCTGGAACAGCCGCTCCCCGCAGAAGGTCGCCCTGGCCTACAGCGCGGACTCACGTTGGCGCAATCGCGCGGAGTTCGTCACCGGCCGGGACGCGATCGTGGAGTTCCTGTCGCGCAAGTGGAACCGGGAACTGGACTACCGGCTCATCAAGGAGCTGTGGGCCTTCGACGGCCACCGCATCGCGGTCCGCTTCGCCTACGAATGGCATGACGACTCCGGCCACTGGTTCCGTTCGTACGGCAACGAGAACTGGGAGTTCGACGACGACGGCCTGATGCGCACCCGCCACGCGAGCATCAACGACCTGCCGATCGAGGAGTCCGAGCGCAAATATCGCTGGCCGCTCGGGCGCCGCCCCGACGACCACCCGGGCCTCACCGATCTCGGTCTGTGAACACGCCGACGCCGCTCGCCGCGATGTGACGGCGTAGCGCCCCGCCGTCACGGGGATGGGACGGCGGGGGCTGCCACGTCGAGCGTGACTGTTCAAGTTTCACAGACTCAGGGCGTGATCGGAAGCACGCCTCGCGAACGGACGGACACACGCGGCCACGAAGGCCCGGCACCCAACTCCCCCTCCCCGCCTAACCGTTGGCCGTGGTCGCCTTGTGGCGCTGGTAATAGCGGGCCACGCGCGCGCGATTGCCGCACCGGGCGGCCGAGCACCAGCGGCGGCGGGGGTGGGCCGGCAGGAACAGCAGCACGCAGTCCTCGGCCTCGCACTGCCTGACCCTGGCGATCCCGGGGTCGGTGAGGAGGTCGGCGGCGGACTCCGCCAGGTGGGCGGCGAGGCGGACACCCAGTGATCCGGTTCGGCGGGGCGCCGCTGTCACGGCAGCGCCGTCCCAGGCCAGTTCGCGGACGGCCGGCGCGAGGCGCTGCGCCTCGGTCAGCGCACGCAGGGCCGAGTCGGGGGGTACTTTTCCGTCGGTCACCGCGCGGAGGGTGGCCTCGATGTGAGCGCGGACGGCGTGGACTGCGGCGAGGTCGTCCGCGCTCGGGGTGGCGCGACCGAAGCCCTCAGGGAGTCGGTCCCCTTCGAGGTCCAGCCAGACGGCGAGGCGTCGTGGCGTGTCGATCAGGTCGGCGGGGCGGCCGTCGGGCCCCGTCGGCCGGGTGTTGACGAGGTCCAATGCCAGGGGTTCGCCGGTCAGCGGTTCACCGTCACTCATACTCCTAATGCTACATCTCGCCATTGACACGTTAGAAGAGGAGTCGCTATAACTGGTCGCCCTAACTAATGCATCTTCTCGCACCGGAGGCATGTGACATGGAGTCCCGGACCGCACCCCGCGTCGCACTTCCCGCCCGAACCGCCCACCGGCGCATCGACGTTGACGGCGTCGACGTCTTCTACCGTGAGTCCCTTCCGGAGCGTGCCGACGCCCCCGTACTCCTGCTTCTGCACGGCTTTCCGTCGGCCTCGCACCAGTTCCGTCGCCTGATCGACACCCTGGGCACGCACTACCGGCTCATCGCACCCGACTACCCCGGCTTCGGTCACACTTCGGCGCCCTACGGCTTCGAGTACAGCTTCGACCGGCTCGCCGCCGTCACCGAAGGCTTCGTCGAACGCCTGGGCCTGACCCGGTTCGCCCTCTATCTCTTCGACTTCGGCGCACCCGTCGGCTTCCGCCTCGCGCTGCGCCACCCGGAGCGGATCACCGGTCTGATCGTGCAGAACGGCAACGCCTACGCAGAAGGCCTGTCGGACGCGGCGCGCGACTTCACCGCGCTCACCCCGGACGCTCCCGGGGCCGAGCAGACCGTCATGGGCCTGTTCACCGAGGCGGCCACCCGCTCCCAGTACGAGGGCGGCACCTCCGATACCGCGCTGGTCGCCCCCGAGGGCTGGCTGCTCGACCAGCACTTCCTGGACCTGCCGGGCCGTAAGCAGGCCCAACTGGCCCTGGCCTACGACTACAAGAGCAACGTCGCCGCCTACCCGGCCTGGCAGCAGTGGCTGCGCCGGCACCGGCCGCCGACGCTGATCACCTGGGGCGTCAACGACCCCTTCTTCCCCGAGCCGGGCGCCCGCGCCTACCTCCGGGACGTCCCTGACGCGGAGCTGCACCTCTTCGAGACGGGCCACTTCGCCCTGGAGGACCATCTGCCGCAGATCGCCCCTCTGATCGCCGACTTCCTGGACCGCCTCTGATCCTCCGTGGACGGCCTGCGGCCCGAGGCGCGCACGAGCCTGCCGGGGTGGCGCAAGTCCTGCTCATCGGGGACCTGTTGGCGCGTACGTCTCCCCTGCCGGAGGCGGTGATGGGCGGCCTCGCGGTACGTGCGAAGTGGTCCGCGGGGCCGCCCGGGTGCGCCGTCCTGTCAGGGCGCCCATCGCCGACCGTACGCACAAGATCCTCGCCCGGCGCCCTGAGTTACGCCGTCCGGGATCCTCCGGGCGCGGGCCGCTGAGCCAGGTCCATCTCCCCGACCACCTGGTCATCGCTCATCTCACCGGTCAGCCGGAATCCGAGCCCCAGGTAGAACCCCTCCGGGCCGCTCGCGCCGGGGTGCCACGTGACCGTGAGGCGGGTCCCGCCGCGGCTCCGGATCGCGTCGGCCACGGACTCGACCGCGAAGCGGCCGTACCCCCGCCCCTGTTCACCGGCCGCGATGTTCAGGCGCCAGAGTCCGGAGCGCACGTCGTTGCCCGTACCGTCCCCGGCGAAATCGATGTCGAAGAAGGCCATGAGGAAGCCGACGGCCCTGCCGCCGTCCATGATCAGCCGGGGCCAGGCCACTCCGGGATGCACGTAGGCCTCGGCGAGGGACTTCACCACGGGGGCGACCAGGTGTTCCTGGTCCGGCGGGACCTTGAGGGCTGTCGCGGTCTCGAAGTCGGCCGGGGTGATCGCCTCCAGGCGAGGCTGCGTCGTCATGCCTGCACCCTCTGCGCCACAGGAGGGCGGATCAAGTGCTTTTCGGCGCCATGCGACGGGCGGCCTCCAGTCGTGCCACGTCTCCCGGTTCGCGGGGCATGCGGCTCACCAGGCCAGCATCAGCCAAGCACGATGCGGCAGTTCCGCCTCGGCCGTGATGCCCTCCGCGCCGTGGAACACGCTCGCCGGTTCCGGGGTCTTCAGCGGGTCGAGGCGGACCGACGAGACCGCGTCGGGTGGCGTGGGGATGTCGACGTGGGGCAGCGCGGGATCGAAGCTGCCATTGGCTACGGCGAGTCGCGTCACCCCGTCCTGGTGGGACAGGTGCGGGATCAGGTGCGGTCCGCCGCTGACCAACGGCAGCGTCGGGGCCTGTCCCTCCAGGAACCTGATGACGGCGTGCATGACGCGCTGCCCGAAGTCGTCGCGGGGCAGGTCGGCGGGGTCGGTGGCGGCGAGTACGGCGACGCGACCGCCGAGCTCGTTCACGTATCCGCAGCTGCCGACGCCCCACGCGTCCTCCCCCGGGGTGAGGATGTGCGTCCACACCACGGCGTCCGGATGCGGGCGCAGGCGGGCCAGCGCGGGCTGTGTGTTGACGCTCAGCAGCGTCCCGACGAGGTCGGGGTCGGGGTGGTGGGTGATCTGTTCGAAGCTGAACGGGTCCGCCGTCTGCGCGTCCTCACGGTCGACGACCTCGGCGACCTGGACACCGAGGAGGTCACCGAATCCGCGCTGGGTCAGCACGTCGGCTGCGATCCCGTCGAGCAGCAGTCCGCCCGTGAGCATCTCCCGGATCTCGTCGTCGTCGAACGCCCAGGCCAGCGTGCCGAAGACAGCCTGGACCGGAGCCTTTGAGGCGGTGACCGGGATGCCGTAGCGCAGCAGGAATTCGGCTGCCCCGCGCGGGCCGGTGCGCAGCTCCTCCAGGGTGCCGGTCCGAGTGCGGACGTGGGCCGCCGCGTCGTGCCGGTACGGCAGCCCGACCCCGAGCGTCCTGGCCTGCTTGCTGTGGCGCCCCGCGATCCAGTCGAGGGCCGGTCGTGAGCGGCGCAGCAGCTGAGCCGTGCCGGGGAAGCGGTCGGGGCGGCCGGCCTGCATGGGGTGCACGTTGAGGAACAGCGCGTCCGCGCCGGAGAGTTGGGCCGTAGTCATCTCGGACCAGGTCTGCACGTCGGACTTCGACCAGGTGGTGTGCGGCCAGTTCTCGATCTCCGGCTCGGACTCGACCCAAAGGGGCCGCAGCGCACGCTGGGATTCCAGGAGCCACATCTGGCTGCTGAGGGAGCGCGGGGCGCTGTCGCTGTACGGGGCGAAGTGCGGGCGGTGCGTAGCCCGGCCCTGGACGGCCAGAGCCTGGAACAGCGCCGGCCAGTCGCGGCCCTCGACGGAGTGGACGTCGGGGAGCGAACTCATCAGCCCGAGCCGGGAACGGCCCGCCGAACGTTCCTCGACGACCTCGCTGAGCCGCTCGGCGATCTCCGTCTGGACGGTGCGCCAGACCTGCTGGAGCAGGGCGCGCCACGGGTGCGGCGGGCCGGGTTCCGTGATCGCCCGTACGACCTCGTCGCGGGTCACGGGACGGCCGACGAGATCGGCCAGCCGGTCCAGGACGGGAGCCTCGAAACCCCCGCCCCAGTCCAGCGGGGCGTGGTTGTGGTAGCGGAAGTCGTCCTCCAGCCACAGCACGCGGAAGCCGAGTCCGGCGAAGCGTCCGTAATGGGCGTACAGCCATTCCCGCCAGCGGGGGCAGGTGAACGAGGCCTGCGCGGCAGCGGTCCTCCCGGTGGGCGAGACCATCGGCAGGAAGCCGTGGGCGTCCTTGCGGCCGCGGTCCGCGTGGCCGGCCGTCACCCACGGGTTGAGGCTGACGTCGAGTCCGGCGTCGCGCAGGATGTCGCTGACGGTGGCCGTGGTCTCGTACCAGCGGTCTTCGGCCTCACCCACGACATAGCCGTCGAACACTTCCTCCGCTGCCAGCAGAAGAACGACTTCGTCGACCCCTGCCTCCTGGCAGGCCCCGGCCAGGGCGGTGGCATGCGCGACCACCTCGGCCGGGTCCTTGCGGGGAGGAAGCTGGAATCGCAGGTGGTAGCGCGCCGACAACGGGACTCTCCTTGTACGAGTTGTACGAGGGCGGGCGCGGCCGTTGGCTCCGCCGGCCCACCGTCCTGTCCGCCCACGCAGCTCCGGAACGTGACGAGGGGAGCTGACGCGAGGGACTGACGATCTGCGGACGAAGGAAAGCTATCTGCTTGAAATTGCTCGGTCAATGGAGCTTTCGCGCAACTTCAAGCAGCTCCACTGAGCGGCTCCTGAGCGCCCCACGTCACGCCAGGTCCGTCGACATGGCCAGGGCTCGGTTCCGTTCGAGTTCGCGGGTGACGAGGTCGAGCTTGGCCTCGACGCGGGCCACGGCGTCGGCGCCGAGCAGGAGGCGGAGCGGGGGTTCGGGGGTCTCGGCCAGGCCGACTACGGCGGCTGCCGCTTTGGCGGGGTCTCCGGGCTGGCGGTGGTTGACGTCCGCGAGGGCCTTGCGGGTGGCGCCGGCAGTGGGCGCGTAGTCGTCGATCACGTGGGGTTCGGTGTAGAGACTCGACGCGTCGAGGAAGTCGGTGCGGAAGCCACCGGGTTCGACGACGGTGACGTGGACACCCAAGGGGGCGAGTTCGCCGTGCAGGGCCTCGGTGATGGCTTCGACAGCGAACTTCGTCGCGCCGTACAGGCCGACGCCGGGAGCGGTGGCGAAACCGCCGACCGAGCCGATGTTGATCACGTGGCCCGAACGCTGTTCCCGGAGCGTGGGCAGCACGGCCCGCAGGGTGCCGAGCACCCCGAAGACGTTGATGTCGAACGCGTCGCGTACGGCCGCGTCCGAGACCTCTTCCACCGCCCCGAGGAGGCCGCGCCCCGCGTTGTTGACCAGGACGTCGATGCGGCCGAAGCGCGCGAGCGCGGCATCGACCGCAGTGCGTATCGTCGCCTCCTCGGTGACGTCCAGGTCGACGGCGAGCAGGGCGTCGGACGCGTCCGGGAAGGCGCGGCGCACAGCCTCGGCGTCTCGCGCGGTGGCGACGACCTCATGCCCTCGCGCCAGCGCCTCCCGCGCGATCTCCGCTCCCAGGCCGCGCGAGGCGCCGGTGATGAACCAAACAGACATGTCTCCTGCTTTCGTGAGCGTGACTGACTGCGTGCGCCATAGGGGTGGCACGGGTCGCGGGTGCCGTATGCGCTGTACGCGGATGCGGCTTACGGATGCGGCCGGCGAAGGCGGATTACGGGTGGCCCGGTACGGCACGGGTGAAGGTGAAGACCGCTTCCCGTTCCTGGCCGTCGTCGGGGAGTTCCCGGTCGGCCCACCTGTCCATGACTTCCACGATCTCGTCCTTGAACTGGGCGAGTTCGGCATCGGTCATCCGCAGCCACACCTCGGCGACGAAGGGGCCGAGCGGCCAGCGCTGCTGTTCGGACTGGGGCTGATCGGCCCAGCGGCGCACCTGGTTGATCTGCCGCTCGAGGTTGAGGGACTCGGCGGCCTGCGCGACGGCCTCCCCCGCCGCGTCGTCGGCGAAGTCGACGGAGGACCACAGGAGCTTCGGCGTGGTGCGCCGCCACCACCGTTCTCGGCGGTCGCGGGCGAGTTCGGGGGCCTCCTCGATCAGCCCCGCGGCAGCCAGCGCCTTCAGGTGGTGACTCACATTGCCGACCGCTTCGCCCGTCGCCTGCGACAGTGCGCTGGCGGTGGAAGGGCCGTCGAGCTTGAGCAGGTCGAGCAGGCGGCGACGGACCGGGTGGGCCATCGCGGCCAGCACCCGGGAATCGGTGATCGGAGGGGCCATACGGGTGACACTACTTACACAATAACTCTTGTGCAATGGTTCTTGTGGGATTGCCTCAACCACGGTGGAACAGGTCCTGCGGATCTACGCGCACCCAGCCCTGCCGTGTGGTGGGCGGGCGCGGGACCTCCCGGTGCAGGGCGCGCCATTGATGCACGAGTGCGTCGTAAATGGGCGTCGGCGAGGCGGCCCCGCCCGTGCCCAGCGGGGCAGCATGACGCGGTCGGGGCGCAGGAACGCTTTTGCGCGGGTCGTTCATGCGCTGACCAACGACCGCGTCCCCTCCTGGCCACGCCATTGGCGAAGGATCTTTCCCAGGACACACATCCGAGCGGCGACGGATCGCCGCGGAGCCGCGACGTCGCTCCGTCACACGTCGAGCGTGAGCCTCGGTCCGGCGCTCCGCGACACGCACAGCAGCATCGTCCGGTTCTCGGCGTGTTCCTGGTCGGTGAGCAGGTCGTCGTGGTGTTCGGGCGTACCGGCCAGGACCGGCGTCTCACAGGTGCCGCAGGTTCCCTGGCGGCAGCTGCTCAGGGTGCGTACACCGGCGCGGTCGAGGGCGTCGAGGATGGACTCGTCCGGAGCGACCGTGACGAGGCGGCCGTCACGTGTCTCGACCTCGAATCCCGCTCTGTCTACGGGAGTTGAGGCCGCGGCCGGCGTTCGCGGGGTGAAGCGCTCACTCGTCAGCGTCAGGTTCGGCCGCCCGGCGGTGAAGCGCTCCAGGGCGTCGAGGAGGCGTGGCGGGCCGCAGGCGATCAGGTCTGCGGGCCCGCCGTCGGTGAGCCGGGCAACGAGAGCGTCGAGGTCGACCGGTCCGGTGCGGGCGGCGGGCAGGACGTCCAGCCGGTCCCCGTAGGGGAGGAGTTCGGGCAGGAAGGCCATCGACGACTCGGCGGCACCGAGGTAGGCGAGCCGCCAGTCGGCGCCCGCGCGTTCGGCGGCGGCCAGCATCGGCAGGATGGGTGTGATGCCGATGCCGCCCGCCACGAAGAGGGTCCGCCGTCGGCCCGGCCCGTAGGGGAAGGTGTGGTGCGGGCCGCGTACCGCCAGGCGCAGCCCGGGGCGGGCGATGGCGTGCAGGCGCTCGGAGCCGCCCCTTCCGTTCTTCTCGCGCAGGACGGCGATCCGCCACGACCAGGGGTCGGCCGGGTCGGAGCACAGTGAGTAGTGCCGGATCGTGCCGTCGTCCGTGGCCACTTCTATGTGTGCGCCGGGCTCCCAGGGAGGCAGGTCTCCCTCGTCGTCACGCGCGAGGCTCAGGGAGATGACCCGGTCGGCCACGGCACAGACACCGATAACGCGCACATCGAAGAAATCCCGCGTCATGCCGTCCCCTCCAGTGCAGTTCCCTCCGCTGCCGGACCCTCCTGCGCCAGACTTGCGTTGACCGCCGTCAGTACGTCGCCGTCGTGCACCAGCTCGACGGCCCGGCGCACCCGCGGGTACAGCACGACGTCGCGGTCGGTGCGGTCCACGGGCCGGCCGTCGGCTGACCTGGCCGCGCGTACGGTCTCCCAGGCGGTCCGGGTCGCGGGGCTGAGGGCGGAGGAGTCGGCGCCGGCCGCCGCGAGCCGCAGGTCGAGCGCCTGGGCGGCCATGAGCAGTTCGATGCCGATGACGTTCTCGATGTTGCGCACGACGGTACGGGCATGACGACCGGCGTTGTTGGCCATGCTGACGTGGTCCTCCTGGTTGGCGCTGGTCGGGATGGAGTCCACGCTGTCGGGGTGCGCGAGGGTCTTGCAGTCGGAGACGAGTGCGGCGGCGAGGTACTGCGGGAGCATGTATCCGCAGTCCAGGCCTGTGGTCCGGCTGGCCACGAGCATGTCGGGCAGGCCGCGGTTGAGGGTGCCGTCGTCGAGGCGGAAGAGGCGGCGTTCGGCGATGCTGCCGACCTCGGTCACCACGATCGACACGAAGTCGGCCGCGAAGGCGACGTATTCGGCGTGGAAGTTGCCGCCGGAGACCGCCTTGAGCCTGCGGGTCGCAGGGAGTGCCGGGAAGATCAGCGGGTTGTCGGTGGCGGCGTTGATCTCGTTCTCGATGATGCCGGTGACGAAGCCGAGCGTGTCGAGGACGGCTCCGTGAACCTGGGGCACGCAGCGCAGCGAGTACGCGTCCTGCGGAGGCTGGCGACCGGGGTCGTGGTCGCGGTCTCCGTCCACGAAGGCGCTGCCCGCGAGCAGTTCACGCATGCGGGCGGCGACGGCGATCTGGCCGGCCTGGCCGCGCGCCTGATGGAGGTCGGCGATGAAGGCGTCCCCGAACCCGTTGAGCGCCTCGGTCGACATGGCGGCGGTGATGTGCGCGTGTTCCAGCAGATTGGCGGCGTCGTGGAGGGCGAGCGCCGTCTGGGCGCAGGAGAACGAGGTGCCGTTCAGCAGGGCGAGACCGTCCTTGGCGCCGAGCGGGATGCGCGGGACACCGGCGGCGGCCATCGCCTCCTGTCCGCTGACCACGCGCCCGTCGAGTACGGCCTCTCCGGAGTCACGCTCGTCGTCCTCACCGTCGGCCGGCCGGCACAGCACCAGGGCGATGTGGGCCAAGGGGATCAGATCGCCGGACGCGCCGAGCGAGCCGTACTCCGGAACGGCGGGCAGGACATGGCGGTTGAGCATGTCGACGAGCGTCTCGATGACGGCCGCGCCGACGGCCGAGTGGCCCTGGAGGAGGCTGACGATCCGGATCAGCATGGTGGCACGGACGACTTCGGCGTCGACGTTCGTACCGACTCCGGAGGCGTTCGAGATCACCAGGCTGCGTGACAGTTCGGCGGCGTCGCGCGGGTCGGTGAACGCCTCACGCCCCGCGAGGGATCCGAAGCCGGTGTTGACGCTGTAGACGGGCTCGACCGGCTCACCGCGCTCCATCGCGTCGAGTACGCCGCCGAGCCATTCGGCGGACGGCCGGGTGTTCTTCAGGGCTTCGGCGGTGACGCGGACGGGTCGGCCGTGCCGGGCCACGTCGACCAGATCGCGCAGCGTTACGCGGCTGCCGTCGAGTACGAGGGGGTCCACTGCGGTACTGGCGGGAGAGCCCTCGCGCACGAGCGGTTCGGGGAGCGGCAGTTCAGCTGTCACGGGTTACCTCGTCGAGTCGTCTGGCGGATGATTCGGGGTCGAGTGCGGGTGCGGGTGCTGGTGCGGTCGGGGCCACGGGTGCCCATGTGTGCAGCGAGTCGCCGAGTTCGGCGGCCGACGTCAGCAGCGTTTCGCGGGCGGAGGTGATCCATTCACGGGTGTCGCAGCGCGCGGCCGGGCCCGCCACGTCGAGGGAGCAGACGGCCTCGCCGTGGTGGAAGACCGGCACGGCCACGGAGAGCGAGCCGGGGTGGAGTTCGCCGCGGGAGACGGCCCAACCGTTACGGCGTACGGCCGGCAGTACCGCGCCGAGCTGCTCGCGGGTCAAGGTCGCGTCCGTGTACCGGCCGAGGGGGCCGTCGAGCACCTGGCGGACGACGCCCGCGGGCGCCCAGGCCAGCAGCACGCGCTGTCCCGCACCGGCATACAGCGGCAGCAATTCGTTGATTCCGAAGGTATATTTGAGTGCTTTGTCCGGCTCGACGCGCCGCAGGCACAGCGCCTGGGCGCCGACCCGGATGATCAGCACGGCCGTCTCCCCCACGCGCTCGACGATCCGGCGCAGAACGGCGGTGCCGGTCTCGATGAGGTGGGCCTGCACGGAACTGGTGCCCCACAGCCCGGCCAGGGCGGGTCCCGCCCGGTACACGCCGTCGTCCTCCTCGGTGTAGCCCTGCTCCCTGAGGATCCGGAAGTACCGGTAGGTGGTGCTCACCGGAAGGCCTACGCGTGCGGCGGTCGCGGCGACGGTGGTCTCGCCGGTGACCGTGAGGTCGCGGAGCACGGTGAGCCCGCGCTCGAACGACGAGGTCTCCCCCATGGCTTCTCCTGTCCGCGCCGACCACCGGGACCTACGGGCCATCCGCCCCTGTCCCAAGGTTCGGTCCGTGCCACCCCGCCCGGCCAGCGCTGTTCTCACTGAGTGAGAACACCGCTATCACGCGGCGTGCCCCGTCTCTACCGTGCGGATTCCGGTACACGGCCCGAACGGGCGGCCGGCACGGTTCGCATGGGCCCGGCTCAAACGGGGTTCGGCCCGGCTCGGCCCGGCTCAGCGAGAGGACAGGCCATGACGACGCACGCCCAGGCCCCGCAGATCCCCGTATTCGACGAAGACCCCTACGCCCGCGAGCACTTGGTCGACCCGCATCCGCTGTTCGCGCGGATGCGGGAGGCAGGCCCCGCGGTGTGGCTCGCTCGCCACGGTGTCCACGCCTTCACGCGCTACGAGGTGTGCCGGGAGATCCTGGCCGGCCACGCGCTGTTCCTGTCCGGCGCCGGCGTCGGCCCCCGCGACCTGCGGCGCGAGAAGGCCTGGCGCACCCCCGGCATCCTGGAGACCGACCCGCCTGACCACACCGTGATGCGCGACGCGATGGCGGACGTCGTCTCGCCCCGTTCGGTACGGGCCCTGCGTGCCGGATTCGAGGCGTTCGCCGAGGAGTTGGCCGACGCGGTCGTCGCCCGTGGCCACTTCGACGCTGTCACCGATGTCGCCGAGGTCTTCCCCCTACGGGTCTTCGGAGACGCCGTCGGCATCCCCCGGGCCGGCCGCAGTGAGAACCTTCTGGCTCACGGCGCGATGAACTTCAGCGCGTTCGGCCCGGACAACGAACTCCACCGCAGCTGCTTCGCCGCCGGTGAGGCGACGCACGCGTGGGTGATGCGCAACTGTGCCCGCGAGTCCCTCTCCGACGACGGGCTCGGCGCCCGTATCTGGGAGCACGCCGAGGAGGGGCGCCTGAGCGACGAGCAGGCGACGCTTCTGGTGCGCGCGATGCTGTCGGCCGGTCTCGACACCACGGTGATTGCCATCGGGAACCTGCTGCGCGCCCTGGCCCACGACCCCGGGCAGTGGGCCCTGCTGCGCGAGGATCCGGCGAACATCCGGTTCGCCGTGGACGAGTCGTTCCGTCACGAGTCGCCCTTCCAGTCCTTCTACCGGACGGCCGCACGCGACGCCCGGCCGGGCGGGGTCCCGGTGCCGGCCGGGGCGAAGGTCCTGCTGTTCGTCGGCGCGGCCAACCGCGACCCGCGGCAATGGGGGCCTGACGCCGACGCGTTCCGGGTCACGCGGGCGGCGAGTGGTCATCTGGCGTTCGGGATGGGGATCCACCAGTGCGTGGGCCAGCCGGTCTCCCGGCTCGAGATGGAGGTCCTGCTCACCGCGCTGGTCCGCCGCATCGAACGCCTGGAACCCGCCGGTGCGGAGACCCCGTTCGTGCACAACACGCTGCGCGGCTGGTCCTCGGTCCCGGTGCGCGCGGTGGCCGGCTGAGCCTGCGGAGATCCGGCCCCGCCGCACGCATCCGAGGCCCCGGGTCAGTCCTTCGTGAGCCTCATGGGAATCGCCTTCAGGCCTCCGACGATGAAACCGCCGGCCGGTTCCAACGACTCGGCGGGCAGGGCGAATTCCAGGTCGGGGAAGCGGTCGAAGAGAGCCGGGAGGGCGATCGCGGCTTCCATACGGGCCAGGGGTGCGCCCAGGCAGCGGTGGACTCCGTGGCCGAAGCTGAGGTGTTCGGCGCTCGGGCGGCCGGCGTCGTACCGGTCGGCGGTGTCCCCGTGCTGCCGCGGATCGCGCCCGGTGGCCGCGAACGACGCCAGAATCGGATCGCCCTTGCGGATGGTGGGCCCGTCCGGGATCTCGATGTCCTCGACGGCGAACCGGAGCGGGAGGTTGACGACGCTGGGGGCCCAGCGGAGGGTCTCCTCGATCACGTCGTTCCAGGAGAGCTTGCCCGCACGGACCAGTTCGAGCTGCTCCGGGTGCGTGAGCAGGGCGTGAACGGCGTTGCCTATGAGGTTGACCGTGGTCTCGTGGCCGGCGACAAGGACGAGCAGGAGCGTGTCTATCAGCTCCTGCTCGGTCATTCGTTGGCCCTCCTCGTCCCGCGCGGCGACCAGCACACTGGTCAGGTCCGACGCGGGTTCCTCTCGCTTCAGCGCGGCCAGGCCCTTCAGCAGCGCCTGGATTTCGACGAACGCGGCGCCCGCCTCCTGCGGGTCGACGGAGGTCATGATGATCTCGGAGAGCCGGGCCAGTTCGGCGCGGGTGTCGCCCTCGGGGATACCGAACAGCTCACAGATGACCTGCATCGGGAGCCGGTGCGTGAAGGCCTCGCGGAGGTCGACCACGGATCCCCGGGGCGCCGTGGCGAGTTCGTCCAGGAGCGCGGCGGTGATGCGCTCGACCGAGGGCAGCATGGCGTCGGTGCGGCGGGCCGTGAACGCCGGTGCGATGAGCTTGCGCAGCCGTCGGTGGTCGCTCCCGTACGCGGTGAACATGTTGTTCACGCCGACCCAGGTGGCCAGCCAGGACTCGTGGTACTCGCCGCGCTGCCACGCGGGCCAGTGCAGGTTGGGGTCCTTGGACACGCGTGGGTCGGTCAGCAGGTCCTTGAGCAGGCTGTGGCTGGTGATGGCCCATGCCTCGGGGCCGTCGGGGAGCTGGACGAGCGTCGCCGGGCCCGAGGCGCGCAGCCGCGCGGCCTCGGCGCGGACGTCGGCACCGGCCGGGTCGATTGCGACGGGTTGCGGTCCCATGAAGTGGCTCCTGCCTGGTCGGGATCTTGGGGCCGGAGGATGACGCGCCCCGCGGCGCGAGAGCCCTGAGGAACCTATCCAAGATCATTACGACTGTGAGGCAGGGATGGCCTGTTCGATCCGGCCGGGCCAGGGTTGCCGGTCGCTCGATGGCGGTTCTGGCCGGACGGACGCGCGCGGCACCCCTGAGTGGACCGGTCCTCAACGGGTCCCGTCTTGGCCGAAAGCCAACCAGTCGATGGACGGTCAACAACCGTATGCACACGGCCGAGTTGGCGCGGTGGGCAGACCGGAGACATCTGCCCGCAGGCGCCTCACAGTACTCCCGCCCTGCTCCTGGCAAGTCGTCCCGCGCGAAACTCCAGGCTCAGCTCTGCTCGTTCGGCAGCTCGAGGCGCGTCAGGTGCTCGGGCGTGAGTGCGTGCAGAAAGTTCTCGGCGTCGAACGCTTCGCCGACCGCGACCACGCCGGTCACCACGCGGTCACCTTGGAGGATGCGCGCGAGGGCCTCGACGACGAGCGGCGCCGTGACGGCATAGATGTCACGGCCTCCCGCCATCGCGCGGCGCGTCTCGTGACCGCGAGTCACCACGGCCTCCACGAGGAAGGACTGCGCGGAGCGGCCGTCGGCGTCGGCGGGTACGGGCTCAGGGGTGTCCTCCGCGCGGATGTCGCGCAGCGGCGCGAGGTTCATCACCGCGCGCACCTCGGGGGTGCGCACGTGGCGCGGCAGCGTGACCTGGTCGGCCGTCGCGAACACGACGGTGTCCTGCTTGCCGAGCGGCTCCGGGAAGGTCCACGGGGAGGCTTCCTGCGCATACGAGAAGGGGCTCAACTTGCCTGCGGTGTAGGTGAGGTGGCGCCCGGCGTTGCTCTCGCCGGTGCGGCGGGTGCCCTGCGTCGGGTGCCAGCTGTCGAGGCCGTACGCGAGTGTGATCTCGTCCGCGTCCGGCCAGTCGCCGAGAGCGGCGGTGGCGAGGAGGTCACCCAGCCCGCCGTAGAACGCCAGGGACGGAACGACAGCGATGCCGGCCTCCCTGGCGCGGTCGCGGTAGGTGTCGAACAGGGCGGCGGTGACGGCCTGTTCGGCCCCGACGTCCAGGTAGGGGATACCCGCGCGGAGCGCCGCGTCCACCAGGGGGCGGGCCGTGTCGAGGAACGGTCCGGCGGCGTTGATGACCGCCGCCGCCCCTTCGAGTGCCCGGTCGAGGGAGGCCGCGTCGTCGGCGAGCGCCTGACGTACGGGCGCGCCGGGAGCGAGGTCGCGCACCGCGTCGAGCTTGCCCGCGTCCCGTCCGACGAGCACCGGCGTCGCTCCCCGCCTCCGCAGCTCCGCCACGACGAAGCGGCCGGTGTGTCCGTAGGCGCCGAAGACGACGACCGGCTGCCCGTCGAGCGACCCGGCGGTGCGGTGCGCGGCGGGTCCCGAGAGGGTGTTGCTCATCGTTGACTCCAGTGTCCGAAGGGCGGTGGTGTGCGGTTCGACAGCAATGATCCGGGCGCGGGGCCCGCCCAACCAGTGGCAGGAATGACGAGGGGCGTACAGTTTCGGACATGCATACCGCCGCGCCTTCCGTTGTACGTTCCCCTGCGCATTCGGTTGCGATGGCGCTTCCCGAAGGCACGATGCTTTTCGAGGCCGCGGGCGCGCTCGAAGTCTTCGGCTCCGACCATTCCGACCTGGCCGCGCCTTGGTACTCGTTCACCACCTGCGGACCCGCCGGGTCCCGCGTCGGCGACTGGCTCCGGGCCGACACCACCCACGGACTCGAGGCCGTCGCCAATGCGCAGACGGTGATCGTCCCGGCGTGGCGCGACGTCGAGCAGGAGCCTCCGCAGGAACTGCTCGACGCCCTCCGCACCGCCCACGCGGCAGGCGCCCGGATCGCCTCGCTGTGCACCGGCGCCTTCGTCCTGGCCGCGGCCGGCCTCCTCGACGGCCGCCGCGCCACCACTCACTGGGCGCACGCGGAAAGGCTCGCGGCGCGGTACCCGGGCGTCGGGGTCGACGCCGAGGTGCTGTTCACCGACGAGGGCAGCGTCCTCACGTCCGCCGGTAAGGCGGCCGGGATGGACCTGTGCCTCCATATCGTGCGCACGGACCACGGGGCGACGGTCGCCAACGCCCTGGCGCGGCACCTCGTGACGCCGCCCCATCGGGACGGCGGCCAGGCGCAGTTCATTCCGGCGCCGGTGACGCACGGGCGCGACCATCCGCTCGCCGATCTGCTCCCCTGGGTGCTGGCCCGGATCGACCAGCCGCTCACCGTCGAGGACATGGCCCGTCAGGCGGGCATGAGCAGCCGCAACCTGGTGCGGCACTTCCATGCCGTCACGGGGACGGCACCCCTGAGGTGGCTGCTGAGCCAGCGCGTGCGGGAGGCGCAGGAGCTGCTGGAGTCGAGCGACGACACCGTCGAGCGGATCGCGGCACGGACGGGCATGGGGACCGCCGCTACGCTCCGGCGACACTTCACCCGCGTCACGGGCCTGCCGCCAGAGGCCTACCGGAGGATGTTCGGCGGCCGGTGACACGGGCCGCGCCCCGCACGATGCGTACCCCCCAGGATCACCGAACCCTCACCCTAAAGCTGAGGTCGAGGCGCCACTCGATGAGACCACGCCCGGGACCACGCCTGGGACCGCGCGCGGGTCGACAGGACCACGCCTGGGGCCGCCCGGGTCCCGCCTGGTACCGCCAGTCCCAGGAAGACGGGGCTCCTGGCTGATCGCAGCGTGGGGCCGCACGCTGGTGGCATGACGACAACACTCATCACCGGAGCGAACAAGGGTCTCGGCTTCGAAACCGCGCGTCGACTCATCGCCGCAGGCCACACCGTCTACGTGGGCAGCCGCGACGCCGAGCGCGGGCGCCGCGCCGCCGAGCAGCTCGGCGCACGCCGGGTCCAGCTCGACGTCACGGACGACGCGTCCGTACACGCCGCCGCGAAGACGATCGAGGCCGACGGCGGCCTGGACGTGCTGATCAACAACGCCGGCATCGAGGGCCGGACCCCGGACGGCGGCGTGATCGGCGCCGCGGACGTGACCGCCGACGAGATGCGGTCGACCTTCGAGACGAACGTCTTCGGCGTCGTACGTGTCACCCACGCGTTCCTGCCCCTGCTGCTGAAGTCGAACGCGCCGGTCGTGGTCAACCTGAGCAGCGGCCTGGCCTCACTGACGCGGGTCACCGACGCGGGGACGCCGACCCACGCGTATCCCGGAGTCGCCTACCCGGCGTCGAAGGCCGCGGTCAACATGATCACCGTGCAGTACGCGAAGGCGTTCCCCGGCATGCGGATCAACGCGGTCGAGCCCGGCTACACCGCGACGGACCTGAACGCCCACACCGGCATCCAGACCGTCGAGGAGGGCGCCGAGATCATCGTGCGCATGGCCCAGTTGGGCCCCGACGGCCCGACCGGCACGTACGTCGCCGCGGAGGGCCCTCTCCCCTGGTGAGGACGCAGATCGCCCGACGGGGACGCCCCGCCTCACACCATCCCGTCCGCCATGGCCCGCGTGACGTCACGCCCACCGCGTACCCGTCGCGCGAGGTTGGCGGCGGCGTCGGGCCACCCGGCGTGGTCGAAGGAGAAGCCCGCGTCGAGTAGCCGGCCCGGGACCACGCGGCGGCTCTTCAGAAGGAGTTCGGTGTCCGAGCGGAGCGCGAACGCGCCGAGTTCGGCCATCCACTTCGTCGCGGGAAGGCCCACCGGAACGCCCCATGCCGCGCGTAGCGCACGCATGAAGTCACGCTGCGGCAGCGGCTCGGGGGCGGCGAGGTTCACGGGCCCGTCCAGGTCGTCGCGTTCGATCAGGAACTGGACCGCTCGGGCGAAGTCACGGTCGTAGATCCAGGACACGTACTGGCCACCGCCCGCGACGGGACCGCCGAGGCCGAGCCTGGCCAGGCGCAGGAGGACGTCGAAGACGCCGCCGCGATCGGGGCTCATGACCATCGCGGCGCGCAGGGCGACCTTGCGGGTGTGCGGGGTGTCGGCCCGCTCCTGCGCCCGTTCCCACGCCTTCGCGATCTCGACGCTGTAACCCCAGTAGCCCGGGACACCGGCCTCGTCACCGCCGAGTACGCCGGTCGTCTCGTCGTTCGGTGCGGCGAAGCTGTGGGCGTAGACGGTGGCCGTACTCATCTGCAGCCACGCCCTCGGAGGTCGCGCGGCGGCGGCGACGGCCTCGCCGACGACCTCGGCGGACCGCACGCGCGAATCCATCATGGCCCGGAGGTTGGCCTGTGTGTAGCGGCAATTCACGCTGCGTCCGGCGAGGTTGATCACGACGTCACTGCCGTCGACGACCTCGACCCACGGGCCCAGGGTCTCGCCGTCCCAGCGGACTTCGCCGTCGCGCACCGGCCGCCGCGTGAGGACGACGACTTCGTGTCCCGCTTCGGCCAGCTCACGCTTCAGGATCGTCCCTACCTGCCCGGTGCCGCCGGGTATCACGATCTTCATGGAGCCCCCTCATCGTGTCGGCACCACCTTAGCGCAGATATTTGAACACGTTCAAATAGGCGGGCGCTCGGGAGGGTCGGCCGAGTGGGACGGCCCTCAGGCCCGGTCGCGGACGTGCAGGCCGAGTCCGCTCGTGCCCGGTGTCTCGACTCCCGGCAGGAGCCGCATGTCGTGGTCGTAGTCGCCGCCCGTGAGGGGGCGGAAGGGGACCGGCGTGGCCGTGAAGAGTGTGTCGAGTCGTCGGGCGTACTCCGTCCGTGCCGTGACGAAGCGGTCGTCGGGGAGCTCGTTCGAGCTGTACACCGCGAACGGCTCCAGCGGGTTCATGCCGGTGAACCAGAACAGGCCGTGCTGAATGGGGTGCAGGACGTCCGCGAGGCTTCCGTGGATACCACGGTCGGAGAACGCCGACTCGCGCGCGCCGACGGTCACCGACACGAGCGCCCGCCTGCCCGGCAGGGAGCTTTCGCCGTACGGCGGCGGGACGGCAGGTCCGTACGCGAAGCCGCTCGTGAAGACCCGGTCGATCCAGCCCTTGAGGATCGCGGGCGCCGAGAACCACCACATCGGGAACTGCAGGACCACCGCGTCCGACCAGCGCACCTTCTCCTGCTCCGCCGCGATGTCGGGCGACAGACCGTCCGTCAGCGTCGCCCGCTCGGAGTCGGCCATCACGTGCAGCCGGCCCGCTCCGGTGCGCTCGGGAAAGTCGTCGGCGTCCACCGTCGCCTTCCACTTCATCGCGTAGAGGTCGGACACCTTCACCTCGTGTCCTGCCGTGCGCAGGTGCTCGACCGCGAAGCCGGTCAACGCGGCGTTGAGCGAACGGGGTTCAGGGTGGGCGCTGACGACGAGGATCTTCTTGGGCTGCCGAGGCGTCGTGTCGTTCATACCCTCACGCTCGCCCAAGGGTGTCCGGTCAGCCAGCACCCTGGTCAACGGCGGAACGCTCATCCTGGTACTGCGAGGGCCACGCATACTTGGGCCCATGGACGGCGTGAAGGACATCGGGGACACGGGCGCGGGCGCCACCCTCACCACCGGCGGCTCGCAGCGCGGTCTCGGAGACTTTCTCCGCGCCCGCCGCGCGCGTGTCACACCGGAGCACGTCGGGCTCTCCGGCGGCCGTCGCCGGCGGGTACGGGGACTGCGCCGCGAGGAGCTGGCACAGCTCGCCGGGATCAGCGTGGACTACTACGTGCGCCTGGAACAGGGCCGCGCCACCCAGCCCTCCGCCGAGGTCGTCGACGCGCTCGCCGGGGCGCTCGGCCTCGACACGGCGGAGCGCGGGCATCTCGCCACCCTGGCAGGCGCCCGGCAGGGCCCCGCGCCCGAGGCCCGGGTCAGCCCGATGCTGCGGCGGCTCCTCGACTCCATGGCCGGCTTCCCCGCCTTCGCCACCAACCATCGCCTGGACGTGGTGGCGTGGAACGCCCTCGGCGCCGAGCTGATCGGCGGCCTCGGCGAGCCGGCCGGCCGCGACCGGAACAACGCGCGGTACCTCTTCCTCGACCCCGCTTCCCGCGTCGTCCACCCGGAGTGGGAGGACCGGGCGGCGGAGGCCGTGGGCCAGCTCCGGGTCTGGTCGGGGCGCTACCCCGACGACACGGAACTGGCCGCGCTCATCGCCGAACTCACCGCGCTCAGCCAGGAGTTCAGGCGCATCTGGGACAGCGGCGAGGTCGTGATGTGCGCGGCGGGGCGCAAGCGTCTGAGGCACCCGGTGGCCGGGCTGCTCACCCTGGACTTCGAGACTCTCCACGTACCGGCCGCGCCCGGCGAGACGGGTTTGGTCGTGCACGTCTTCAGCGCCGAGGAGGGCAGCGAGGAGGCCGCGGCTCTCGCGCGGCTGACCGAAGCCGTTACAGTGGCAGACAGGCCGTGACTGGCGCTGGGGTGGAGAACCACCGGGGAGCGGCCTGACCAAAGGGTCGATGTATGCCGTGCGCCTGGGCGAATGGTCAATGACGCCTGGGAGGCGACCATGTCCCCGACACACACAGCCCACCTCATGGACGGCACCGGCACCGCTCGGCGTCTCGTCGAGGAGTCCGCGGGCAGAGCGGCGGAGCTGGTGAGGCGCACGGGCTCGGCGCCCTGCCTCGCGACCGTACTGGTGGGCGAGGATCCCGCCTCCGTCACGTACGTCCGCATGAAGCAGGCCCGCTGCGCCAAGGCCGGTATCGAGTCGCGGCGCGTCCAGCTCCCCGCCGAGACGACGACCGCTGAGCTGGTCGCCACTCTCCGCGAGCTGTCGCAGGACGCGTCGGTGCACGGAATCCTGCTCCAGCACCCCGTGGGCCCGCACATCGACGAACGTGCGGCGTTCGAGGCCATCGCCCCGGAGAAAGACGTCGACGGCGTCACCATGACCTCGTTCGGCGCGATGGCCTTCGGGCTGCCCGGGTTCGTCTCCTGCACACCCGGCGGGATCATGCGGCTCCTCGACGAGTACGACGTCGATGTCGCGGGGCGGCATGCCGTCGTCGTGGGCCGGAGCGCGATCCTCGGCAAGCCCGCCGGGATGCTGCTGCTCACACGGGACGCCACGGTGACGTACTGCCACTCCCGCACGGCCGACCTGAGCGCGTACGTGAGGGAGGCGGACATCGTGGTGGCGGCCGTGGGCCGGCCCCAGCTCATCCGCGGCGAGGACATCAAGCCCGGCGCTGTCGTCATCGACGCCGGCTACAACGCGGGCAACGTCGGCGACGTGGACTTCGACACCGCGGCCGAGCGGGCCCGCCTGATCACTCCCGTCCCCGGCGGCGTGGGCCCCATGACCATCGCCGTCCTCCTGGCCCAGACGGTCACCGCGGCGTACCACCAGCTCGGCGCGGACCTCGATCGCGCGCTCGCCTGACAGGACCGCGCCGATCGCGCATCCGGGATCCCTGGTCGGTGGCGGCGTCGAGAAGTCCGGCCGCCGCCACCTCGAGGGCGGCGCGCGGCAGCGGTTCACACTCCAGCGGTGCGCACACCTCGAAGCCGAGGTGCCGTACGGCCGTCTCGCCCGACGGCAGCAGCTGGAGATACTCGGGCCCGTCGGGTTCCTCGCGGCCCAGGAGGAACCCGACGGTCAGCAGCGTGCCGGCAGCGATCCTCGGGGATCCGGCCTGCGGTTCACGGTCGATCAGCGTGAACTCCCGCTCGTACGGGCCCGTCGGCGGCGCCGCCAAGAGCCACCGGGCGAACTCGGCGGCCCGCGGCGCGCCCTGGCCCAGTGGCAGGCGCCCGAGGAAGTACCCGTCGAACCACCAGCCGCCGTCCCCATCCACCCCGAGGGTGATCCACAGGTCCTCGACGGGCCGGCCCGGGTAGTGGGACCCACGCCATGCGAGGCGAAAGAACGGACCGGTCCCGGGACGCTCACCTCCGTACGCCATGCAGCGATCTCCTTCGTCCTCTGATGCTCAGGCGACCCAGTGCGGCCGTCGCCCGGTGGACACCGACGGAAGGCCGGCGGCGAGCGCCGCCGCCATGCGGTGGACGGCTTCGCGCAGGGTGTCCGCCGGGGTCGTGTACGGGATGCGCATCCGCTGCTCGAAGATGCCGGGGTCGGTGGCGAAGCAGGCGCCGCTCTCGATCCGGACGCCGTTGTCGAGGGCTCGTTCGGACAGCGCGGAGGCCACCGGCTCACCCAGGTCGACCCACAACGACAGGCCTCCGGGAGGCAGTTGCCACGTCCAGTGCGGCATGTGCTGCGTCAGCGCGGCGGCCAACGCGGCGCGCTGCACACGCAGTTGCTCAAGCCGGGGCGGCAGAAGCCCGTCACCCCGGTCCAGGAGAGCGAGGGCCAGCAGTTGATCGACGACCGATCCGCCCATGTCGGTGGCCACGCGCTGGCCCGCGAGTTCGGTGACGAGCCGTGCGGGCGCCCGCAGCCAGCCGATGCGCAGGCCGCCCCAATGCGTCTTGCTCATCGAGCCGATGCTGATGACCTGCCCGGTACCTCCCTTCGCCGCGTGGGAGGCGAAGGGAGGCGGCGGGGGGACGTCGAGCGCGAGGTCGGCAAGCGTCTCGTCGATGACCAGCCAGGTACCGGACCGCTCCGCCGCGCGCAGGACGCGTGCCCGCTCGTGCTCGGGCATGAGACAGCCGGTCGGATTGTGGAAGTCGGGGATCAGGTAGGCCAGTTGGGGCACGACCTGGCGGAGCGTCGATTCGGTGATCTCGATGTCCCAGCCGGTGTCGGTCACGGGGACGGACACGGTACGCAGCCGGGCTCGGCGTAGCGCCTCAAGGGCGTTCGGGTAGGACGGGTTCTCGACCATGACCCGGTCGCCGGGGCTGCCCAGCAGTCCCAGGACGAGTGTCAGCGCGTGCTGTGCGCCCGACGTCACCAGGATCTGTTCGGGCAGGGTGGCGAGGCCCCGTCGGGTGTAGCGCTCGGCGATGGCTGCGCGCAGGTCGGGCAGGCCGTAGGGGTGGTAGCCAGGAGTGTGGGCCTGCTCGGCGAGTTGCGGGGTGATGTGCACGAGGGCGTCGACGAGTGCCTGCTGCGGGAGCCCGGGGGAGGCTCTGGCAAGGTCGATCGCGGTGTCCTGGGGGCCGAGGAGGCGAGTGATGCCACTGGGGGTGCGGCCTTCGGGCAGGGCGGTCCACGTGCCCGATCCCTGGCGGCTGTGTGCGTAGCCGCTCTCGCGCAACAGGTCGTACACGGCGGTGACGGTGGTTCTGCTGGTGTCGAGGACGGCTGCCAGTTCGCGCTCGGCGGGGAGTCTGACGTGCAGGGCGATGCGTCCGTCCAGGATGAGCGTGCTGATCGCCTGCGCGAGGTGTCGATAGGCGGGTCTCGTGCCGGCGGTGTCGGGCAGCATCGCGGCGAGCTGACGGCTGCCCAGGGTCCGGTCCGCGCGGCCCACCCTGTCCACCGGCACAAAGGCGTTCGCATCAGTCAAACCATTCTCCCGAGATTGGCCATGTCATCCGGGCCAATCACTCTACAGAGTTGCCGCAATGGCCTTGAAGGCCCATGGCACCACGGTGGAGGCAGGCGCATATGCAGCAGGACACGGACACGACGGCCCGCTCCGAGCGGGCGACGCCGGGCGACGAAGGGATCGGGCGCAACCGCCCCGCTCCCCCACTCACTTACGTACGCCTCGGCGAACGCCCACTCCGCCGCCTGCCCCAGTTGTTCACCGGCCTCGCCCTGTACGGATTCAGCATGGCCGTCATGGTCCGCGCCGGGCTGGGTCTGAGTCCCTGGAGCGTTCTCAACGAGGGTCTGGAGAAGCACACTTCGTTGAGCTTCGGCACACTCACCGCGGTCGTGGGTGTGTCCGTCCTGCTGCTGTGGATCCCTCTGCGGCAGCGGCCGACGTTCGGGACCGCCGCGAACATCGTCGTCATCGCCGTCTCGTCCGACCTCGGGCTCGCGCTCGTCCCCGGGGGCCTGGCCCTTCCCGAACGAGTCGGGCTCCTCCTCGCCGGGACATTCGCCAATGCGCTGTCCATCGCCGTCTACGTAGGCGCACGGTTCGGGCCGGGGCCCCGGGACGGGCTGATGACCGGTGCGTCCGCCCTGACGGGACGTTCCATCCGCGTCGTCCGCACGTTCATCGAGGTCGCCGTACTCGCCTTTGGCTGGCTGCTCGGCGGCGGCGTGGGACTCGGCACCGTGCTGTACGCCCTGACCGTCGGCCCCGTCACGCAGTTCTTCCTGCCCCGGTTCGCCTGCGCGAGCCCGACCCGGACCGGACGCACGGGCCCACCTGTCACCGGCTCCCGCACGTCTTCGTAGAGTCTGTGCAGTGAACCCTCACCACGCACCCGATCCACACCTGCCGATGCTGAATGTCCCTCAGGCCGAGCGCCTGCGGAGCCTGACGGCCGCCTACTTCCTCGCCCGTCACGGCACCCATATGACCGTGACGGGGGACGCGGTGCGCCTGGAGGGCAGGTTGAGCCCGCTGTCGAACCTCGCGCAGCGGTGTCGCCAGTCCGCCGAGGACGACTGGCCGCGGATCGTGGAGCAGCACTTCGCCGGCCTGGAGAACGCCTCCCAGGGAGGCGAGAGCGCCACGGATCTCCTGGAGCGGACATGCTGGCGGCTGCTTCCCGACGACGCCTTCCCGGGCGACACGGCCGACGGCTTCCGCCATGCGCGGCCGGTCGCCGAGGGGCTGCTCGCGGTCCTCGCCCTGGACGCACCCACCTCCGTGCGAATACTCGACGACCGGGACGTGGCGCGCGTCGGTGCTGAGCAGCTGTGGGCTGCGGGCCGCGCGAACCTGATCCGTGAGCCGGTCGAGCACGACGAATTCCGCGGCCCGCAGGGCGCGTTGATGCACTCCGTGTACGGGGACTCGTTCTTCGTCTCCAGCAAGGCGCTCGTACTCCCGGAGTTGGTACGGGAGTTGACCGGCCGGGAGCTGCCGGAAGCCGGGGCGCTCGTCGTGATGCCGACCAGGCACCTCCTGGCGTTCCACCCGATCGTGGACGGCAGCGTGGTGGACGCCGTCAACGACCTGGGCTCCTACGCCATCGGCGCCTACGAGGACGGGCCGGGCGCGCTCTCACCGCGGCTGTACTGGTGGCGCCAGGGGCGGCTTGTCTCGCTCACGGTCTTCGACCACGAGAACCGGTCGTTCTCCGTGGTGCCGCCGCAGGAGTTGATGGACCTGATGAGGTCCCTGCGCGGCCAGGACTCCGCCGATGCCGCGCCGCAGCCGGCCTCCGGTGCGCAGACCGAGGACCAACTCGCCCAGACCTCAGCAGAGTTGACAGCCCGGCTGCCTCAGTCCCCCGGGGCCTTCGGCGACGCGTTCGCGGCCTCCCTCGCCCTGAGCCACGTGCGCTGCGCGTCCGACCCCGACGGGGGCGCGCTGGAGACCTGGGAGGCATGGGTCGGTGCCATGCAGGTCGGCTCGGCGCTGTTCGCCACCACGACCTCCCGGGAGAGCAGCGTCGCCTGCCGGATCGGGCACGACGTCGTGACGCTTCCGGTCACCGGCCCCGCCCCGTACGCGGACGGCCGCGCCTGGCTCAACGCCTTCTATCTCGCCGTCGTCTGCCGCGAGCGGGACCGCATGACCCAGTTGTGCCACGTGCCGCTGGACGACCTGCGCCGGGCCGCGCCCATGGACGAGTACGTCTTCCACTGGATCGACACGCTCCAGACATACTGGTTGCAGCGCCCCATGGACGATGTGGTCCAGAAGCTGCTCGCCACCATGAACACCTCTCACCCCGATGTGGCGACCCGCACGCCTGCGGACTTCCTGAACCTGGTCGACTACCAGCCCGTCGCGCTCTTCCACCGTCTCGTGACGGGCGACCACGAGGCTTTCGCGGAAGCGCTCACGGAGGCGCTCGCCCATCACGAGCGCTACTGGAGCGACTCGACGGGACCGCACAGCCGGGTGGCCCTCGGCCCGCTCGCGCTGGCGTGCCTCGCCTTCGACTCGGAGTTCCCGGTCGACAGCAAGTCGCCGTATCTGCCCACCTGTCTCCTCGACCGGGCCTGGTACGGCGAGTTCGACACGTGAGAGCGGGCTCCGGGGGCGGCTACCGCCGGGCGGCCTAGCGCCGGTAGAAGTCGAACTGCGTCACGCCGTCGTAGCCGTAGCTCTCGGGGTGCAGTTCGTGCAGCGCGACTCCGCAACGGGCGAGCGGCCCAAGGGCCTTGGTCAGCAGTTCGCCCGCCTCCGCGATGAACGCGGCCTTCTCCGCGGCGCTGTTCGTGCCGATGGTGACGGTGGCCTCGACATGGGCGTCGAGGCCACCGGTCAGCGGCCTGCCGTCGACGTAGTAGCAGTCGGCCGGCACCAGGTCGACGTGCACGATGGTCCTGGCGCCGGACTTGCGCAGAGCCGAGACGGCCAGGCCCGTCAGGCCCTCGGCGAGGGTGCGCTGTACGTCGGCGGGAAGTGCGGTGTCGGTGACCGTCACACGGATGAAAGGCATGGCTTCTCCTGAGCAGGTGCCGGGGGGTGTGCCCGCCGGAGGCGGCGGCACGGACCAAGCGTCACCGACCTGGCACCATTGATCCAACGCATACGTGTCATAGGTATATGAGGCCCACGCATGACCGTGAACCTTTCCCAGTTGAGGGCGTTCCTCGCCGTCGTCGACGCGGGCGGATTCAGCGCGGCGGCGGCCGAACTCGGTCTGAGCCAGTCGGCCGTGTCGCACGCGGTCGCGTCCCTGGAACGCGAGTTGACCGCGCCGCTGCTGGTGCGGGCCACTCCGGTGCGGACCACGGCGCTCGGCGAGCGGGTCGTGCCACACGCCCGGACAGCGGTGGCGGCGACCCGGTCCGTGGAGCAACTCGCGGCTGACGCCGCCACCATGACGGGCACGGTGCGCCTGGCCGCCACCCCGACGGTCTGCCAGGGCCTGATCCCCGGCCTGCTGCGGCACTGGGGCGAGGACCAGCCCCGCGTCACGGTCAGGGTCTTCGAAGGGGACAGCTCCGACATCGCCGGCTGGCTGGAGAACGGGACGGCCGATGCCGCCATCCTGATCGACCCTCCCCCGGGCCCGGGCATCCAGCTCGCCGCCGACGACTACCGCGCTGTGCTGCCCCTGGACCATCCCCTAGCCGGTGAGCCGGTCGTCGACATCCGCGACCTGGAGGACGATCCGTTCCTGATCTCGCCCAACGGCTGCGAGGACCGCATCCGGACGATCCACCGCCTCGCCGGGCTGAGGTTCACCCCCACGCACCGGGTACGGGATCTGGTAACCCTGATCAGCATGGTGCAGGCCGGTATCGGCGTGACCGTCCTGTCGGAGGTGTCCCGCTCCCTGATCCCGCCCGACCTCGCGCTGCTGCCGCTGCACCCCCAGACCTCACGGCGCCTCGTGCTGACCGGACCCCGGGCCCGCCCCTGGCAGCCGGCCGTCCGCACCTTGGCGGACTCCGCTTTGGACCATCTCGCCGCGGCCGGCGCCATGTCGGACACACGCACGACGTCAACTTGACCCGGTCCTAAAGGACTGGGCTTGGAGGTAGCGTCCAACTGGCTGCTGGGTGGGCTCCTCCGTCCAGTCACCCTTATGGGGTGGCAGGGACGCGTGACTCACGCCCCGCAGTCCACACAGCCTCGCCCTTGCGGGCGATGTTGTGGGAAGCGTTTTGGTCTGCGTGGGCAACGACCCCGCAGTTGAGGCAGGTGAACAGGGCTTGGCTTGCCCGGTTCTTCTTGTCGATGTGGCCGCACTCGCAGCACTGCTGCGAGGTGTAGGCGGGATCGACGAAGACCACGGGGACGCCGGCCCTGCGGGCCTTGTAGACGATGAAGTCTGCGAGCTGGGCAAAGGCCCAGGAGTGGAGCGCGACCCGTTGGGGCTTGCGGAGCCGTACCCTCTGCCGGATTCCCTTGAGTTCTTCCAGGGAGATCCCGGCCGAGGTGCGTTCAGCCTCGGTCACGATCGTCTTGGCGATGATGTGGTTCTGGTTCTTCGCGTGGCGCTGTTCGCGCCGGTTGCGCTTCTTCAACAGCCGCTTGGCGGACTTGGTGCCCTTGGCCTGGAGTTTCCTGCGCAGGTCGAGTTGCCGCTTGCGGTGGCGGTTCAGGCCGCGCCCGGCGGTTTTGTGGCCGGTGGATGTGGTGGCGATGTTGGCGATTCCAAGGTCTACGCCGATGAAGTGGTCGGGCTCGTACTGCTCAGCCTCGGGAACGTCACAGGTCGCGAGCAGGTAGAACACGCCGTCGCGTTCGATCAGGTCCGACTCGCCCTGCCGGTGGTCCCGGAGCGTCTTGAGTGCGTCAGGCGAGCAGGCAAAGCGGACGTTCTTGATGCGCCCAGCGGTTGTCCAGATGGACACGGTCTGCGCGTCGTACTGCCAGCTCAAACACCGGTCGTCATACGGTTGCGCGGCCTCGGGCCGAAACGTGATCGGCTTGGACTCCGCCTTGCGGCGACGCTGAGAGCCTTCCTTGCCGAGGTTCCCGGCACGGATGTTGGCCCTGAGGGTCGTGTAGGCGTCGCGGGTCTTCTTGATGATGTGCTGGGCGGCCTGCGCCCCCAGTCCCCGCGACCGCAGTTCACCGTAGGTGTGCTTGCGCAGCTCGTACTCACGCGGGACACCGTGCTCGAACGCCACCGCCGACACCCAGTTCGCGGCCTCGTTGACCGTGTGCAGCGTCACCGACAGCGCGGCGGCCTGCTCGGCCTCCGGCATCAACTTCACTTGCACGACGATCTTCACACGGGCGATCGTATCGACCTATGTCACCACACTGGGAGCCAAACCCCAATATTCGTAAGGGTCCCACGGTCGCTACACCCTCCACGCCCACTTGGTCTTCACACCCCAGTACCGGCGCGGACCGTTCACCGACGAGATCCTTCGACGCTGCGAGGAAGTCATGCGCGCCGTCTGCACCGACTTCGGCGCCCAGCTGCGGGAGTTCAAGGGCGAACACGATCACGTCCACCTCCTTGTGCACTACTCGCCCCAAGGTCGTCATTTCCCGACTCGTAGGCTCCCTCAAGGGCGTCTCCGCGCGCAGGATCCGTCAGGATTTCCCGGAGATATCCGCACGTACCTGTGGGGTGACCGCTTCTGGTCGCCCTCGTACTTTGCCGCCTCGTGCGCAGGCGCCCCCCTGTCGAT
This sequence comes from Streptomyces sp. NBC_01445, assembly GCF_035918235.1. Lineage (NCBI taxonomy): Bacteria > Bacillati > Actinomycetota > Actinomycetes > Kitasatosporales > Streptomycetaceae > Streptomyces > Streptomyces sp. NBC_01445. The sequence goes on from NZ_CP109485.1 coordinate 938,462, forward strand.
CATCAAGAAGTACATCGAGAACCAGAGGCGCCCCGGCTGAGGCCAACCGTGCGGACCCGTGGGAACCTGCAGGTCACAGCAGTCCAGAGAAGCGCTTCCTCCGGGGCGTGAACGCCCGGGGTTCCGCGCTAGATCCTGCTGAAGAATTCCGTCGAAGCCACGGGCGGTTTTGCATACCGTGGCGCCATGACCCACGGGAAGACCTCATACGTGTGCCTGCCCTGCCGGGTCTCGTACAAGCAGCCCTACGACCGGGACAGGGAGCGGAGCTGTCCGCGCTGTGCCGAGCCGCTGATCCACGCAGGATCGGCCTTCGCCGCGCCGCGCCGCCGCGACACCGCCGCGTGGCGGACGCTCTCGGTTCTGCTGCACGCGGGCGTGGGTTTCCACAAGAGCTGCTGCGGCGGCCCGGGGTTCCGGCCCCGCGGTCTGCGTGAGGTGCGCGAGCGCCTTGCGTACGCCGAGCGGTCCGGTGAGCCGGTCGCCCGCGCGCTCAAGCGGTACGACGTGCCGTAGATCTGCGGGCCCGGTCGGCGCCGACGGGCGCCGTCGTCGTGCCGAGCGGCGTTGACGCAGCCGCGGGCGGCCACTGCGTCGGTGGTGAGTCGGCGAACTCCTGACCGGCCACGAGCTTGCCTATTGGTCACGCACTCAATAGCATCCCGGTATGCCGTCAAGCGTCCAGCACAAGCGAATTCGGAAGACGCCGGCCGCCCGACGTGCGGAGATCGTCGACGCGGTCGCCGCGGTCGCCCTCGCCGAAGGGCTCGAGTGCGTCACGCTGCGGCGGATCGGCGAGTGGCTCGGCGTCCGCCCCGGACTGATCAGCCACTACTTCCCCTCGGCGGACGACCTCGTGGCGGAGGCCTTCGGCAGCGCCTCCAGCGCCGAGCTCGACAGCCTCCTGCCCGCCGAGCGAGCCCAGGGGACGCCCACGCTGCACCTGGGATGGTTCTTCGCACGCGCGACGGGCACGTCCTACGACGACATCAGCCGCCTCTGGATCAACGCGCGCCACCTCAGCCGCTACCGACCCGTCCTGCGCGACCGGGTCGCCGAGCAGGAGGCGGCCTGGCGCGAGCGGCTCGCCGACCTGATCCGGCACGGCGTCGACCGGGGCGAATTCCGCACGGACGACCCATATGTGACGACCATTCAGATCCTGGTCGTACTCGACGGCCTCGGAGCGCACGCCAACACCGACACCAGCGGCCGTCCCGCCGCGGTGTCGCGCATGGCCGCCACGACGGCGGAACGCGAACTCGGCCTTCCGCACGGGACGCTCACCCGATCCGACGCGCCGATCACGGCGTCACCCACCGGCTAGGGTCCCGCGTCCCGGCCACCACCCACTGGCTGGGACCCGCGTCCCGGCCACCCCCACCCGCCCCTCAAGGAGCCGCTGTGCCCAGCCCTCTCGTCCTGCTCTCCGCCCGCCTGCTCGACCCGGTCACCGGCGCGTTCCTGCCGCAGACAGCCCTCGCCGTGTCCGGTGGCCGGATCTCCGCCCTGGGCGACGACCACGGCATACGTGAGCACGTGGACGCCTCGACCACGGTGATCGACCTCAAGGGCGCCGTGGTGACCCCGGGCCTGGTCGACGGGCATCTCCACCCCGTCTCGGGCGCCGAGCTGACGGGCGGCCTCGACCTGTCGGGCTGTGCCGGCGTGGAGGACGTGCGCACGGCACTCGCCGCCGAGGTGCGGAACCTGGCGCCGGGGGCGTGGCTGCACGGCTGGGGGCTCGACCCGAACGTCTTCGGTGACCGGCCCGTCGGGATCGCCCCCTTCGACTCCGTCCTCGACGGCGTACCGGCCCTTCTGCTGCTGTTCGACGCCCACTCCATGCTGGCCAGCCGGCGCGCGCTGGAACTGGCGGGCGTGGACGGCCCGCGCACCTTCGACCAGGCCTCCGCCGAAGTGGTCTGCGACGAGCAGGGCCGTCCCACCGGTCTGCTCCAGGAGGACGCCGCCTGCGAGCTCGTGGAACGCGTCGCCCCGCAGCCCACTCGGGAGGAACGCCGCGCACGGCTCGCCGCCACGCTGCGCGCCATGGCCGCCTCGGGGCTCACCGGCGGTCACGTCATGGACGCGAACGGCGACAGCCTCGCCCTGTTCTCCGAGCTCGACGCCGCCGGTGAGCTCGCGCTCCGGCTGCGGGTCGCGCCGTGGTGCCAGCCCGGCACCGACGCCGAAGGAGTACGGGCGCTCATCGAGCAGCAGGGCGCCGGCGGCGCGCTGTGGCGCACGGACGGCGTCAAGATCTTCATGGACGGCACCATCGACAACGGCACGGCCTGGCTGGAGCGCCCGGACTGCCACGGCGAGTCCACCCACGCCTTCTGGCCGGACCCCGAGGTCTACACGCGGATCATCGGCGAGCTGCACCGCGCCGGAGTGCCCACCGCCACCCATGCGATCGGCGACGCCGCCGTACGCCATGTCCTCGACGCCGTCGAGAAGGCGCAGGCCACCGGCGGGCGCGGAGCGCGCCACCGCGTCGAACACATCGAGACCGTGCCCGACGACACCCTGGGCCGGTTCGCCGCGCTCGGCGTCATCGCGTCCATGCAGCCCACCCACTGCTGCGACTTCACCCGGGCCGACCACACCGACAACTGGTCGCGCCGCCTCGGCGAGGAGCGCGCGTCGCGCGCCTGGCGCTGCCGCGATCTGCAGGACTCCGGCGCCACCGTGGTCCTCGGCTCCGACTGGCCGATCGCCCCGTATCCGCCGCTCGGGGTCATGGCCGGCGCGCGCCACCGCCGCCCGAGCCGCGACCTCACCCAGGACCCGCACGGACCTGAGCAGGCGCTCACGCCGCTGGAGGCGCTCCAGGGTCTGACGGTCAACGCGGCCTACGCGGCGGGCGAGGAGACCGAGGCCGGGCGGATCGCCGTCGGCTTCCGCGCCGACCTCACCGTTCTCGCCGACAACCCGCTCACCACGGCCGACACCGCGCTGCCGGACCTGCCGGTGCTGCTCACCGTCCTCGACGGCCGCCCCACGCACCGCGACGCGAGCCTGTAGTCGTCCACGGGTACGCGGCGCCGCTCACACCGGCTCCGCGTACCAGCGGCGATGGACGAACGGTTCCACCAGGAGCACCCCCACCGCCGCGACCGCCGCCACCGAGGCCGCCGGAAGCGAACCCCATGCGGCCGCGACCGCCCCGGCGAGCACCACCAGCGGACGCACCAGGGTCAGCGGCCCCAGGCCGACGACCACGGCGAGGGTGCCGGCCCGGAACGGGCCCCACAGGTAGCAGCCCAGGCTCAGTGCGACGATCACCGCGTACGACGCATAGCACAGGAGCATCCGTTGGGCGGCGGCGTCGAGTTCGGCATAGCGCGCGCCCCGGTCCGCCGCGGCGACGAGCAGCGTCACGGCGAGGGCCGCGCTCAGCAGCAGCGCCGGAGCGCTGACCGCGAGTCCGCGGCGGGCCGCGAGCAGCGCCCGTTTCGACTTACGGATGCGGCCGTCCCGTCCGGTGTAGGCACGGAACCCGGCGAACGCCGCGTCGACGAGCGCCAGAGCGGCGAGCAGGAAGGCGTTCACCCGGCGCCCTCCCCCGCCGAAGCCCCGTGGCGTGTCCCGCCCACGGTGTCCGCACGCCCGACCAGGCGGCCCGACGGTCCCGGTCCCAGCTCGGCCCGCAGCGGTGACAGCAGGTCCGGGCGTACGCCGATGACGGGGCGCAGGGTGGTGCAGAACGGGTTGCTGCGGCCCCGCGGTTCGTACACGAGCGGGGTCAGGCCGTCGGCGTGGGCGGCGGCCGCCAGCAGTGTCTCGTCGTCATGGGCGCGGCGGGCCGACATCACACCGTCGTGGCGGCCCAGCGGATCGCGCATCCGCGCCCGGTGGAAGACCCACGCGCCGATCGGGGCGAGACCGGTGGCGGCGATGTCGAAGTGGCAGAACGCGGCGGTGCCCGGCGTGGCCTGGGCGGCGAAGAAGTCGTCGAGGTCATCGCCCCGGAAGTGGTGCAGGACGCCCGTCGACACGTACACGGTGGCGGGCTCGTCGAGGGCGAACGCGTCACCCCGTACGAAACGGCAGGGCAGTGCCTCCGCGCGGGCGAGCCGCCCGGCCTCGGTGACCAGGGCCGCGTTGAAGTCCACGCCGACCAGGTCGACATCGGGGCCGAGGGCGCCCGACGCGGCCAGCCACCGCACGAGGTAGCCGAGGCCGCAGCCGACGTCGACCACCCGCAGAGGGCCGTCGGTCCGCCCGGCGGCGCGGATCACGGCGAGCAGCGGACGCAGGAGTTCGGCGATGCGGTCGCCGAGGCGCAGTTCCTCGCTGAGCCGCTGGAGCTCGGTGTGGACGGCGACGAGCCGGCGGTCCACGGCGAGCGGATCGAGGTTCCCTTCGTCGTCGCACGCCAGCCCGGCGGCGATACGGGCGCCACTGCGGTCACCCGCGGCGACGAGCCGCGCGACGACGTCGGCGCCCCGCACCGGCAGGCGTGCGCGCGTGCCGGGGTCGTGGTCCACGACCAGGTCGGATATCTCGATGAGCTGCACAGGGAGAAGGTACGTGGCTGGGGAGGCCGTCGGCGCCGCGCCCTGGGAGGCGGTGGTGGCGGCCCGGTGTCGCACCACGGCCGGACGGCCCCGCCCGCCCTCGGACGGACGGGGCCATCGCTCTCGCGGCTACCGCGGAACCATCTGATCGGACACCGCACCCGGCACCGGCGCGTAGCCGGTCGCCCGGCTGGTGAACGTGCCCCGGCCCTGGGTCCGGCCGCGCAACTGGGACGCGTAGCCGAAGAGTTCGGCCAGCGGCACCGTCGCCGTGACGACCGCGGTGCCCGCGCGCATCGCGGAGGCGGAGATCTGTCCGCGTCGCGCCGCCAGGTCCCCGAGCACCCCGCCCACGGCGTCCTCCGGCACGGTGGCCGTGACCTCGACGACCGGTTCCAGGAGCGCCATGACGCTCGCCCGGAAGGCCGCCCTGAGCGCGAAACGGCCCGCCGTACGGAACGCCATCGGCGAGGAGTCCTTGGGGTGCGTGGACCCGTCGGTGAGCGTGACCTGCACCCCGGTGACCCGATGGCCGCCGAGGGGGCCCTCGCTCAGGGCATCCCTGCACCCGGCCTCCACGGCCTGGACGTAGTCCCTCGGCAGCCGTCCGCCGGTGACGACCGACCGGAACACGAAGTCCGCCGCGCCGTCGCCCGTACCGTCCTGCGCCACCGGCAGCGGCCGTACGTCGATGACGACGTGCGCGAACTGGCCTGCTCCTCCCTCCTGTTTGACATGCCGGTACACCAGACCGGACACCCCGCGCGAGACCGTCTCCCGGTAGGCCACCTGCGGCCTGCCGACGCCGACCTCCAGACCGTGGGCCCGGCGGATCTTCTCCACCGCCACCTCCAGATGCAGTTCGCCCATGCCCGAAAGCACCGTCTGGCCGCTCTCGCGGTCCGTCCTGACGACGAGCGAGGGGTCCTCCTCGACGAGTCGTGCCAGCGCGGACACCAGCCGGGCGCTGTCGGCGTTCCTGTGTGCCTCGACCGCCACGGAGACGACCGGTTCGGCCACCGTGGGCGGTTCGAGGACGACAGGCGCGTCGGGTGCACACAGGGTCGCGCCGCTGCGGGCGGCCTTCACTCCGGCCACCGCGACGATGTCCCCGGCCACCGCGCGCTCCACCTCGGTGTGCCGGTCGGCCTGGACGCGCAGGATCCGGCCGATCCGCTCCGTACGCCGTGCGCCCGCATCCCGCACCGCCTCTCCCCTGTGAACCGTTCCCGAGTACACCCGCAGATAGGTCAGACGCCCGCGAGGAGTCGCCTGCACCTTGAACACCAGCGCGGCCAGCGGAGCCGCCGGATCGCAGGCCCGCTCCTGCTCGTCGTCGCCGACGGCACCGCGGACCGCGGGCACGTCGAGCGGTGACGGCAGGTAGGCGACGACTGCGTCCAGGAGCGGCTCGACACCGCGGTTGCGGTACGCCGATCCGCACAGCACGACGACGCCCTCACCACTGGACGTCAGATCCCGCAGCGCTCCTGCCAACGTCCCTGCGGACAGAGCCGATCCGTCGCAGAACTCCTCCAGCGCGCCGGGATGCAGCTGCGCCACCGTCTCCTCGAGGAGCCGCCTTCGCCGCCGCGCCTCCTCGCGCAGCTCTACCGGAACAGGCCCCTCCTCGTACGTGTCGCCGCCCTCGCGCCAGGTGAGAAGACGCATGCGGATCAGATCGACGACACCGGTGAACGCGTCCTCTCGGCCGACCGGCAGCTGGACCACCATCGGTACCGTGCCGAGACGCCGACGCATCGACTCGACCGCCGTGTCGAGGTCGGCACCGGCGCGGTCGAGCTTGTTCACGAAGGCGATGCGCGGCACACCGTGGCGGTCGGCCTGCCGCCAGACCGACTCGCTCTGCGGCTCGACGCCCGCGACGGCGTCGAACACCGCGATCGCGCCGTCCAGCACGCGCAGGGAGCGCTCGACCTCGTCGGCGAAGTCGACATGGCCCGGGGTGTCGATCAGGTTGATCCGGTGCCCGTCCCAGGCGCAGCTCACCGCCGCGGCGGAGATGGTGATGCCCCGCTCGCGTTCCTGGACGTCGAAGTCGGTGACGGTGGTGCCGTCGTGGACTTCGCCGCGTTTGTAAGTGGCGCCGGTGACGTAGAGGATCCGTTCGGTGACGGTGGTCTTGCCGGCGTCGACGTGGGCGAGGATGCCCACGTTGCGGACGGCGGTCAGGGGGTCGGTGTCATGACGGTGCAGGTCGGCACGCACGCCTGTGGCCTTTCAGGTGGTTCCACACAGAGGCAGCGCGATTACCGGACGGACAGCGCAACGGGCCCCGCCGAAGGGTCGGTTCGGAGTCGTGCGGACACGTGAGGTGTCAGATGTTCGTCGCGGTGGTCCGGTACCGGCCGCGCAGCCGGTGCCGGGCGCACCGAGACACCAGGATCACCTCGAACCGTGACCGGGGAACGACGACAGCGGTGCGGTGACGCACGGCCCGGCTCCCCTCACTTGTCACGGCGCGCGCTGCGACGAAGGGCAGCGGCGTGGATACGTGGCGAGTGTAGGGAACCGGGCCCGTGCCGGGCACCCGATTAAAAGCGCCCGGAGGCGCATCTCTCAGGGATGCATCCGTGCCCCCTTGAGGACCTTGTCGACGGCGCCCCGCGCGCCGTACACGGCCATGCCGACCAGGTCCAGCTGGTCGGCGGACACGGCCCGGACCGCCGCGCGGTTGTCCCGGTCGTTGCCCGTGCCGAACAGCTCCGCCGTGAACACCGCTGTCGGCAGCGCGCGGGACAGGGCGCGTCCGTGCGCCGTGGTCAGGGTCTGCTTCGACCCCTCGAAGACGAGCACCGGCTGGCGGAACATCGGCAGGTACGCGGTGGCGTCGGCGTCCTCGTACGGGGCTCCGACCACCTCGGGCGCCGCCGTACCGAGCCCGCTGACCAGGAACGCGGTCACGTTGAGCCGCTGCCAGGGCTCCAGGTCGTCGCGCAGCAGGACGGCGATCTTGGTGTCGAAGCGGACGGGCGCGCGGCCGGAAGGGTCATCCGCCCCGGCCGGGGTCGGCGTCGCAATGTCGGTGGGGATCTCGTCCATCGTTCTCATGCTTCGAGACTGCGCTGTCCACCCCGGTCAGGTCTTGTACGTTCCTTGCATGGTGCCCCGGCCGGAGATCTCCGCATGGCGCCCGCAGGTCGCGGGTGTCGTGGAGGTGTTCCACGCCCACTTCACCGAGCACGCGTACCCCATGCACGTCCACGACGCGTGGACGCTGCTGATCGTCGACGACGGCGCGGTGCGCTACCACCTGGACCGCCACGAGCGCGGCACGCCGAACGACACCGTCAGCCTGCTCCCGCCGCGTGTCCCGCACAACGGGTCACCCGCCACCGCACACGGCTTCCGCAAGCGCGTCCTCTACCTCGACATGACGCAGCTCGACGAGTCCTTCATCGGCGCGGCGGTGGACGGGCCCGACCTCACCGACCCCGTCCTGCGCACCCGAGTCGGTCAACTCCACAGCGCGCTCGAGCACCGGGGCGACGAGTTCGAGGCGCAGAGCCGCCTCGCCCTGATCGGTGAACGGCTGCGCACCCACCTGCGTCCCGGTTCCCCCGACACCGAGCGGCCCCACCGGGGCGTCGCCCACGACCTGCGGGACCTACTGGACGCGCGGCTCCTGGACGGCATCGCCCTGGACGAGGCGGCGCGCCTCGTCCACGCCCACCCGACCCATCTCGTACGCGCCTTCAGCGGCGCCTTCGGCATCCCGCCGCACCAGTACGTGATGTCCCGCCGCGTCGATCTGGCCCGCCGCCTGCTCCTCGGCGGGCAGCCGCCGGGCGAGGTGGCGACCGCCGCCGGGTTCTACGACCAGTCGCACCTCACCCGGCACTTCAAGCGGGTCCTCGGCATCACCCCGGGCCGCTACGCCCGCACCGCACGCTGAGCGCTTCGGGTGCTTTTAGCGGGTGTTGTACACGTTCGCGGAACCACTTCCCCCTACCGTCGTTGCACGGATGCCGCCGGGCGCCGAGGCCGGGCCGCGACAAGACCCTGGGAGTGTGCGTGAAGGTTGTCTGTGTCGGTGGAGGACCCGCCACCCTGTACTTCTCGATCCTGCTGAAGCTTCAGGCCCCGTCGCACGACATCACCGTCTTCGAGCGGAACCCGGCCGGCTCCACCTACGGCTGGGGCGTCACCTACTGGCCGGACATGCTGGAGCGGCTCAGGCGCCACGACCCGGACTCCGCGTCCGCGATCAGCGACGGGTCGCTCCGCTGGCGCGACGGGGTCGCCCACGTCGGGCAGCGCACCACGACCCACGAGGGCGACGAGGGCTTCGCCATCGGCCGGCACAGGCTCCTCGACATCCTCGCCCGCCGCGCGGAGTTCCTCGGCGTCGCCATCGAGTACGGCCACGAGATCCAGGACCGCGAGCAACTGCCCGAGGCCGACCTGGTCGTGGCCGGCGACGGCGCCAACAGCCGGATGCGCGAACGCCACGCCGGCCACTTCGGCACGCAGACCACCCTGGGCAGCAACCCGTACCTCTGGCTCGGCACGACCAAGGTGTTCCGCTGCTTCACGTTCGCCTTCGCGGAAACCGAGCACGGATGGATCTGGTGTTACGCGTACGGGTACAGCGGCGAGCACAGCACCTGCGTCGTCGAGTGCTCCAAGGCGACCTGGCAGGGCCTCGAACTCGACCGCCTGCCCCAGCCCCAGGCCCTGCGCCGCCTGGAGGGAATCTTCGCGTCGCTCCTCGACGGCCACGCCCTCATCGGCCGCAGCGACCACGACGGCCCGGCCCCCTGGCAGACCTTCCGCACCCTCACCAACCGGACCTGGTCGCACGGCAATCTGGTGCTGCTCGGCGACGCCGCGCACACCACGCACTACTCCATCGGCGCGGGCACGACGCTCGCGATGCAGGACGCGATGGTGCTGGCGAGCTCCCTGGCCGAAGCGAAGACGATCCGGCCGGCGCTCTCCCTCTACGAGCACACCCGCAAGAGCGAGCTGCTGTCCGTGCAGAGCGCCGCCCGGCACAGCGCCCAGTGGTACGAGAACCTCCCCCGCTACATCCAGCTCCCGCCGGCCCACATGTTCGCCCTGCTCGGCCAGCGGCACTCCCCGCTGCTCCCCCACATCCCGCCCCAGCTCTACTACCGGATCGACCGGGCCGCCGACCAGTTGCAGTCGTTGCGCAGACTCAAGCAGTGGCTGGGCCCCCGTCTCGCCCGCACCCTTCAGCACCGCAACTCCGCGCGAGGGTAAGGCACTTCAGGTCAGAGCCGGATGATCACAACGGCCGTGTCGTCGACATTGCCGCCGCGCGGGATCACTTCGGCGAGGACGGTGTCGGCGAGGCGCTCCGCGTCCGCCGACGCGTGGCGGGTCAGGCACTCGGCGAGGCGGTTCAGGCCCGTGTCGATGTCCTCGCGGCGCCGCTCGACCAGGCCGTCGGTGTAGAGGACGAGCGCTGCCCCGTCCTCGAAGGCGATCTCGGCCTCCGGCCTGGGGGCGGGTTCGGGGCGGGCACCGAGCGGCGGGTCCGTCGCCCGGTCGAGGAACTCCACGGTGCCGTCGGTGTGGAGCAGCGCGGGCGGAAGGTGGCCCGCGCTGCTGTAGGCGATGGTGTGGTGGTCGTAGTCGATGACCACCTGCGCCGCGGTGGTGGACTCGGCGCCCTCGACCGAACGGGCGTAGAGGCCGAGCGCGTCGAGCGCGGCCGCGGGGCCGTCGGCCACCCGCACGGCGGCGCTCAGGGCGCTGCGGAGCTGGCCCATGACGCCGGCCGCGTGCAGTCCGTGGCCGACGACGTCACCCACGGCCACGGCGAGCCGGTTGTGTGGCAGTTCGGCCAGGTCGTACCAGTCGCCGCACACGTTCAGGGCGCCCACGGCCGGCCGGTAGCGTACAGCCGCCCGGCCACCGCCGACGCGTTCCGACACCGGCAGCATCGCGGACTGGAGAGTCAGGGCGACCTCGCGTTCGCGGGCGTGGGCCTGGCGCAGCCGCTCGTTGACCTCCTGAAGTTCCCTGGCGCGGGTGTAGAGCTCCGCCTCCAGCACCCTGGCCCGGTCGCCGTCTCGGCCGCCCCTGGCGCGGATCAGCTCGGTGACCTCCTCCACCCGGTGCAGCAGCAGCACGACACTGCCGTCCGGGCCGAAGACAGGGGCGTTGACGGGGCTCCAGTACCGCTCCTCCCACTGGCCGGGCCGGTCGTGGTACTCGACGTCGTAACGCTGCAGAGCCATGCTGTCGCGTTCCCCGGTGGCCGCCACCCTCCGCAGGGACACCTCCAGGTTGCGCATGCCGGTCGCCGCGCCGTCGTTGGGGTTGTCGGGGAAGACGTCGAACAGGTAGCGGCCGACGAGCTGTTCACGGGCGCGCCCCGACATCTGGCAGAACGCCTCGTTGGCATCCGCGTACACGAGGTCGGGCCTGAGCAGTGCGACCGAGCCGGGCAGCGCCTGGAACACCTGCTCGTAGTCGATTCCGGAATCCCTCACGACGCGTCCCGCCTCCCTGCGTGTGCCGGCCCTGCGGCGACGGGTGCCGGGCCACCTCGCGGTCGAACGACCACAGGGTGTCCCAGCCGCAGGGGCCGGAGCTCCAATTACGTCATCGGCGGCGTGTCCGATGGGCGGACCGCCGGGCCGCCGTCAGTGGTGCCAGGCGCGCCCGCCCGTGTTGTGGATGAAGCGCTGAAGCACCTTGAGGGTGGTCAGATACTCCTCGTCCGAGACGCCCGCGTGCCGCTCGGACCACAACTCACCCTGTAGCGCGGCCAGTTCGTCGAAGAAGTCCTTACCCGCCGCCGTGAGCGAGAGCCGCCCCGCAGCATCCTCGGTGAGCCAGCCGCGGGCGATCGTCGCGTCGATCTCCTCCGCCAGGACGATCTCCCCCACGTCGAGGTAACCGCTGAGGGTTTCGGACACCTCACCTCGCGTTTTGACGTGCTCGGCCCGTGCGACCTGCGCGAGGACCCACCACTGCGGCTGGGTGGTGCCCTTCTCCGCGAGGGCACCCCTGGTGCGGGTGACGACGGCCTTGTAGGCGGCCCAGGCCCAGTAGCCGATGGGCTGCTCGATCAGTTCCGCGTCGTTGTGCGAGTACTCCATGACTGGTTCGCTCCGTCCGGTGCGCACGATCCTTCGGCACTCCCGAGCCTAGAAACTCAACCACACTTGAGGTCCAGGGCCCGCGGCGCAGAAGAGCGCCGCGATTTCGGATCGCGCGCGGCGGCCGTGCCCTGGCACCCTGCTCTCATGAGCGATGCGGAAGTGCTACTCCTCGGTGGAAGGGCCGGCGTCGGCAAGACGACCGTGGGCTGGGAGGTGTCGGCCCTCCTGCGCTCCAAGGAGGTGTCGCACGCCGTGATCGAGGGCGACTTCATGGGTCAGGTGCATCCGGCGCCGCAGGGCGACCCGCACCGGGCCGGAGTCACCGAGGACAATCTGACGGCCGTGTGGGGCAACTTCGCCCGCCGCGGCTACCGCCGCCTCATCTACACGAACACGGTGAGCGTGCTGCCCGAGACGGCCGGCATGTTCGAACGCGCGATGGGAGCGGGCGTCCGGATCGTACGGGTCCTGCTCACCGCCTCCGACGCCACGGCCGGAGAGCGGCTGGCCGCCCGGGAGCTCGGCTCGGAGCTGGAGACGGAGCTGCGGGGCAGCGCCCGCAAGGCGCGGCTCCTGGACGAGCGGGCACCCACGGACACCGTGCGGGTCGCGACCGACGGGCGGACGGTCACCGACATCGCCCACGAGGTGCTGGCGGCAACCGGCTGGGCCGACCGGCCGCCTGTCACCGGGTGGACCTAGGGCCTTTGGTTTGGATCAGGCCGGATCAGGGAGCGGGGTCACGGGGGTCCCTCCCTGCTCGAGCGCAGCCGAGAGCTTGGGGGAGTCGGCGACTGACGACAACGCCGCGAGGTGCGGTGCCAGGCCTCGCGAGCCCGGCATGCCGAACGAGAGGCCCTAGCCCGCCGTGCCCGAGCGGGCCAGCCAGCGTCCCCCGTGGCGTGACACCTCGATGGGGCGGCCGAAGCACTCCGTCATCCGGGCGGCCGTCAGCACCTCGTCGGCCCGGCCCCCGGCAAGAACGCGGCCGTCACGCAGGAGCAGCACGTGGCCGATCGCCAGCGACAGCTCCTCCAGGTGGTGGGTGACGGTGATGGTCGCCAACTCCCTGCGCCCCTCGGCGAGTTGACGCATCGTGTCGATGAGGTCCTCGCGCGAGGGCAGATCGAGCGCGTTGAAGGGCTCGTCGAGCAGGAGCAGGGACGGGTCCGCCATCAGCGCGCGGGCGATGAGAATACGGGCCCGCTGGCCGCCGGAGCAGACGCCGTAGGGCCGGTCGGCGAGTTCCTTGATGTCGAGTTCGGCCAGGAGCATGTGCGCGCGCTCGCGCACGTCGGCGTCGTACTTGCGCCACAGCGGTTGCACGGTGCCGGTGTGCCCGGTGAGGACGACGGCGTGCCCGGTGAGGTCCTGCGGCACGCGCTGCGCGCTCGACACCAGGCCGACGTGCGCGCGAAGTTCGCGTACGTCGACCTTGCCGAGGCGGTGGCCGAGGACCTCGACGGTGCCGGTGGTGGGGTGCATCAGGGCGCCGATGAGGCGGAGCACGCTGGTCTTGCCGGCGCCGTTGGCACCGAGCAGGGCCCAGTGTTCGCCCGAGCGCACCGTCCAGTCGATGTCGTCGAGGATGACCTGGCCCGTCGTGAACCTGCGCACGCAGGCCCCGTCGAGGGCGGCGACGATCCGTCCGATGCTCACTGACGCCTCCTGTCGAATGGACCGGCACAGGGTAGCTGCACACGGCATTCAAACGCGGAGATGTCCAGTTCGTGGACCTCGGTGGGTGGTCAGGGGCTCTTGACGGTGGCGGGCGGTGCTTCCGCGTCGCCCTCTGCGGCGAGGTGCGGCAGGATGGCGGCCCGCCGTACTCCACGTCGGCGCCCGCTACGCGCAAGGGCTTCTCGTTCCGCAGAGGTGTGCCGGGCCCGGCCCCGCCGTCGACGCGCCGTGCCGGGGGCGGCAGCGGGTTCTGGGCGGACAGGACGTGCGGCAGCTTGCCCAGAGAGGTGACGGCGGAGGAGATCTGGCTGCTGAAGCCGGTGAGCGCCTTGGACCCGTCGTGCAGGACCACCTGAGAGCTGTAGCCGACCGCCGCCGGCTAGCGCTCCCTGAGTACGTCGAGGCCTCCCGCGACTGGGTGCCAGGGAGAAGTGGCCGGTGGCCCGGGTGAGGGGCACCTGGGGCATCCATTCGAAGCAGGTCCATACGTCCCGGCACGCCGGGCCGAGGGAGCGGGTGACGTCCGGGGCGCCGACCCCTTCTCGTAGGGTCGTCACCACCAGTCACCACCCGCACATCCGAGGAGAAGCTCGTGACCATTGCCTTCAACGACGTACGGGCCGCGGCCGACCGGATCGCGGGGCACACTCGCCCGCTCGTGCCGGCTCCCCTGGGCGACGGGGCGTTCGACGGTGCGTTCGGCGAGGCCGAAGGGTGGCTGGCGCTGGAGTTCATGCAGCACACCGGGTCTTTACAAGGCGCGCGGCGCCTTCAATTTCGTGAGCAGCCACATAGAGGCGGGCCTGATGCCGGACGCGGGCGTCGTCATCGCTTCCGGGGGCAACGCCGGGCTCGCCTGCGCCTGGGCCGCGGCCCGCCACTCGGTCCAGGCCACCGTATTCGTCCCCGAGACGGCGCCGGCCGTGAAGGTCGACAGGCTCAGGCTCCTGGGCGCCACGGTCCGGCAGGTCGGCTCGGAGTACGCGGAGGCGCTGGCGGCCTCGCAGAAGTACGCGGCCGAGAGCGGCGCCCTGGAGTCGCACGCGTACGACCACCCGCTGATCGCGGCCGGTGCCGGCACGGTCATGGAGGAGATCGTTCAGGCGCGGCCCGGCATCGACACCGTCCTGGTGTCGGTGGGCGGCGGCGGGCTGTTCACGGGGATCGCCGCGTCGGCGCGGGAGCACGGCGTGCGCGTCGTGGCCGTGGAGCCGGAGCGCTGCTGCGCCCTGCACTCCGCGCTGCAGGCGGGCGCGGTGGTCGACGTCCCGGTCGACTCGGTCGCGGCGGACTCCCTCGGCGCGCGCCGCACCTCCGAGATGGCGCTCGAATGGGCGGGCCAGGACCACGTACGGTCCGTTCTCGTCACCGATGAGGCGATCGTGTCCGCACGTCAGGCCCTGTGGGACGACCGGCGGCTCGCGGTGGAGCACGCGGCGGCCGCGGCCCTCGCGGCGGTGACCTCCGGCGTCTACTCGCCCGCACCCGGCGAGCGGGTCGCCGTGATCCTGTGCGGCGCGAACACGGACCCCCGCGACCTGACGCGGAGCGCACGCCTCCCGTCCTGAGCGTGCACCCCCGCGGGCGTTCCAGCGCAAACCCGGGCAATCGAACTTACGATGGGGTTCTCCGGCCCCTCCCCCGCACACGCTCGCGGGGACCGGCGCCGGGCGAGACGCCGATGAGTTCGGGGTGGAAGACGCAATGGCACAGGCCGCAGGCCCAGCGCGCACCGTCATCCTGACCGTGGACGACGACCCGGGGGTCTCCCGCGCCGTCGCCCGGGACCTGCGGCGCCGCTACGGCGAGTCGTACCGCATCGTCCGCGCCGAGTCCGGGGCGTCGGCCCTGGACGCACTGCGCGAGCTCAAGCTGCGCGGCGACCTCGTGGCGGTGATCCTGGCCGACTACCGGATGCCCGAGATGAACGGCATCGAGTTCCTCGAGCAGGCCATCGACATCTATCCGGGCGCGCGCCGGGTCCTGCTGACCGCGTACGCCGACACGAGCGCCGCCATCGACGCGATCAACGTCGTCGACCTCGACCACTACCTCCTCAAGCCCTGGGACCCGCCGGAGGAGAAGCTCTATCCCGTCGTGGAGGACCTGCTGGACACCTGGCGGGCCACCGACCGCAAGCCTGTGCCCATGACGAAGGTCGTCGGGCACCGGTGGTCGGCGCGGTCGTCGGACGTACGGGAGTTCCTCGCCCGTAACCAGGTGCCGTACCGGTGGTACTCGTCCGAGGATCCGGAAGCCCGGTGTCTGCTGGCCGCCGCCGGCGAGGACGGCTCGCGGCTCCCGGTCGTGATCACTCCGGACGGCACCGCGCTCGTCGAACCCGAGGACGCGGAGCTGGCCGCGCAGGTGGGCCTGGCGACGACGCCGACGGCCGACTTCTACGACCTGGTCGTCGTCGGCGGCGGCCCCGCGGGGCTCGGCGCGGCCGTCTACGGCGCGTCCGAGGGGCTGCGGACGGTGCTCGTGGAGCGCTCGGCGACCGGCGGACAGGCGG
The DNA here is from genome assembly GCF_035918235.1 of Streptomyces sp. NBC_01445. Classification (NCBI taxonomy): domain Bacteria; kingdom Bacillati; phylum Actinomycetota; class Actinomycetes; order Kitasatosporales; family Streptomycetaceae; genus Streptomyces; species Streptomyces sp. NBC_01445. The sequence goes on from NZ_CP109485.1 coordinate 954,283, forward strand.
GCCAGAGCTCACGGATCGAGAACTACCTCGGCTTCCCGGACGGCGTGTCCGGGTCGCAGCTCACCGAACGGGCCCGGCGCCAGGCCGCGAGGTTCGGCGCCGAGATCCTCACCGCCCGCGAGGTGACCGGCCTGGAGGTGAACGGCGCCGCGCGCACCGTGCTGTTCTCGGACGGCTCCGCCGTCTCCGCGCACAGCGTGATCCTCGCGACCGGTGTGTCGTACCGGCAGCTGGACGCCCCGGGCCTCGCGGGACTCACGGGGTGCGGGGTCTTCTACGGTTCCGCGCTGACGGAGGCGAGCGCCTGTCAGGGGCACGACGTGTACATCGTCGGCGGCGCCAACTCGGCGGGACAAGCCGCCATGTTCCTGGCCAGGGGCGCCAAGTCCGTCACCCTCCTCGTGCGGGGCCAGTCGCTGTCCGCCTCGATGTCGCACTATCTCGTCCAGCAGATCGAGGACGCGCCCCACATCTCCGTACGCACCGGCACCGTCCTCGAGGCCGCCCACGGCTCCGGTCATCTGGAACAGCTGACCCTGCGCGACGTGGCGACCGGGCACACCGAGCTCGTCGACGCGCAATGGCTGTTCGTGTTCATCGGGGCGGCGCCGCTGACCGCCTGGCTGGAGGGGACGGTGCTGCGGGACGGGCGGGGGTTCATCATGGCCGGTCCCGACCTGACCCCGGACGGACGGCCGCCCGCGGACTGGGATCTCGACCGCCCGCCGTACCACCTGGAGACCAATATCCCCGGCGTGTTCGTGGCCGGGGACGCGCGCTCCGAGTCCGCCAAGCGCGTCGCGTCCGCCGTCGGAGAGGGAGCCATGGCCGTCATGCTCGTACACCGGTATCTGGAGCAGTCGTGAACGGGCGGCGGGTTCCGTGCAGCCGCGAGGAACTGGGCTCGCTGTTCCTGTTCGAGAAGCTCGACGCGGACCAGCTCGACCGGCTGTGCCGCGAGGGCCGCGTGGAGGCCTTCGATCCCGGTCCCGTGTACGGGGAGAGCGATCCGGCGACCTGCTTCTACGTACTCCTCGAGGGCGAGCTCGTTCTGTCGCGCCGCGTCGGCGCCGACGACGTCGAGGTGAACCGGAGTTCCAGCCGCGGTGTGTACTCCGGCGCCTTCCAGTCCTATCTCGGCGATCGAGCCCCGCAGACATACAACAGCTCGATGCGGGTGACGGAGCCTTCGCGGTTCTTCGTCCTGCCGGCCGACACCTTCTCGGCCGTCGTGCGGGAATGGTTCCCCATGGCCGTCCACCTGCTGGAAGGGGTCTTCTTCGGTGTCCGGAGCGTGCAGCAGAGGATCGGGCAGCGGGAGCGGCTCCTCGCACTCGGCTCACTGTCGGCCGGGCTCACCCACGAACTCAACAATCCGGCCGCTGCGGCCGCGCGGGCCACGTCGTCGCTGCGGGAGCGGGTCGCGGGCATGCGGCACAAGCTGGGCGCGATCGCCGCGGGCCCGTACCGGCGGGCCACGCTGGAGACGCTCATCGAGATCCAGGAGCGGACGGCCGAGCAGGTGTCCAAGGCTCCCGCACTGACCCCCCTCGAAACGTCCGACCGAGAGGACGCCCTCACGGACTGGCTGGACGACCACGGGATCACCGACGGCTGGCAGCTGGCGCCCAACTTCGTCCAGGCGGGCCTCGACAACGACTGGCTCGACCAGGTCGCGTCGGCCGTCGGCGAGGAGACCCTCGAAGGCGCCGTGCGGTGGCTGAACTACACGGTCGAGACCGAGCTCCTCATGAACGAGATCGAGGACTCCACCGCGCGGATCTCCCACCTCGTCGACGCGGCCAAGCAGTACTCCCAGCTCGACCGGGCCCCGTCCCGGTTCGCCGACGTGCACGAGCTGCTCGACAGCACGCTGATGATGCTCTCCGGGAAGTTCGGCCACGGCATCAAGGTTGTCAAGGACTACGACCGCACACTGCCCGAGGTCCCCGCCTACCCCGGCGAGCTCAACCAGGTGTGGACGAACCTGATCGACAACGCGGTATCGGCGATGAACGACGCAGGCGGCAAGGGCACGTTGACCGTGCGCACCGCGCTCGATCGTGACCTTCTGCTCGTGGAGTTCCGCGATACCGGGCCGGGAATCCCCGCCGACATCCGTGGCCGCATCTTCGACCCGTTCTTCACCACCAAGCCGGTGGGCGAGGGGACCGGGCTCGGCCTCGACATCTCGTGGCGCATCGTCGTCAACAAGCACCACGGCCAACTCGACGTGCACTCAGAGCCCGGAGACACCCGCTTCCAGGTACATCTCCCCCTCGCGTCCACGAACTCCGACCCGGAACCCGTACCTGACCCGGTACCCGACCCCCCTCAGGAGCCTTCATGAGTACCCTGAACGGAATCGACCCCTCGGTCCCGCCGAGCGGCACCGGCTGCGCCGAGTGCGACGCGCTCGGCGGCTGGTGGTTCCATCTGCGGCGCTGCGCGCAGTGCGGCCACATCGGCTGCTGCGACGACTCACAGGGCAAGCACGCGACGGAACACGCCAAGAACAGCGGCCACCCGGTGATCCGCAGCTTCGAGCCGGGCGAGAGCTGGTTCTGGGACTACAACACGTCCTCGCTCATCGAATCGGGTCCCGAACTCGCGCCTCCGGTCAGCCATCCCGAGACGCAGTCGACCCCCGGCCCGGCGGACCGAGTCCCTTCGAACTGGACCGAGTTGCTGGGCTGACGGGGTTCCCCGGACGAAAGCGCTCCGGATCAGGCCCGCCCCGGGGCCGTGAACGTCACGTCCGCCGAGTGCGTCGTCGTGTCCGCGTCGCTGCCGAGGGCCCAGGCCGCGACCCGCGATACGGTGGCGGCCGGGATCTCCTCGCTGATGCCGGGGGCCGCCGGGACGTTCTGCGTCGCGTGGGCGTCGTACGGCAGGACCACCCGGTAGCCCCGCGCGAGAGCGGTGCGGGCGGTCGCCTGGACGCACATCTCGGACATCACGCCGCAGACGGCGAGCGCCTCGACCCCGGCGAGCACGCCGCCCAGCGTGGTCCCGTCGAAGCCGTCGTCCCTGGGCTTGCGGATCACGACCTCGGTCGGGCCCGGCTCGACCGGGTGGTGGAGTTCCCAGCCCGGCGTGTGCGGCTCGTCGTCCGCCCCTGGCTGCCCGTCGTTCTGCAGGTGCACGACGAGCGCCCCGCCGGTGCGGGCCCGTGCGATCAGGTCGGTCGTGCGCTCCACGAGTCGGTCCGCGTCGGGCACCGCCCCGTCGCCGACGACGAACGCCGACTGGACGTCCACGACGATCAGGGCCTCCACAGGATGGGTCATGCGGCCATCATGACCGTCGGCGCCGGGCAGCTGCACGAGGTTTTGCGCGCTCCCGTGCCTGTGTTCCACTGACGTCGGATGCCGGTCAGGCCTCTGACGTGGGCGTTGACGCCGACGCCCCATGATCGACAGCAGGGAGAGGTTCGATGACGACGACCGCGAAGCCGAGCGTGCAGCACGAGGACGAGCAGGTGCGGGTGACCCGCTGGGACTTCGAGCCCGACACGCGTACCGGCCGCCACGTCCACGAGCACGACTACGTGGTCGTGCCCGTGGTGGACGGCCGGATCAGCGCGTTCGCCCCCGACGGCACGGTGACCGAGTCGCAGCTGCGCGCGGGCGAGTCCTACGCGCGCCCGGCGGGCGGCGAGCACGATGTCGTCAACACGGGCGGCACGTGGCTGGCGTTCGTCGAGATCGAGCTCAAGGGAACGTCGAAGGCCTAGTGCCTTTCGGTCACCTGACGGCGGTCACTTCACGAGGTACTTGCACCCCGCGATCGACTTGCCGTCCTTGTTGTCCGCGACCTGCTTGCCGTCGACCTTGATGACGCAGGATGCCGGCTCGAGCTGACCGTCCGAGGCGGTCACCGAGCCGGGGACGACCGAGACCAGGCTGCCGACCTTCAATTCGGCTCCCTTGATGGTCAGTCGGGTCGTCTTGGTCCAGGGCAGCTTCACCTGTTCCGTCTTGCTCTCACCGGCCGTCCAGAGGACCTGCGTACTGCCCTGGCCCTGCACCTCGAAGGTCACTTCGCGGGTCGCCTCCTGACCCCCGGCCGGCTTCGAGGCCGCGTGCGAGGGGGCCTTCGACGTGTCCTGCTTCGCCCCGGCCTCCTTGCCGTCTCCCCCGCCACTGCCGCACCCGGCCAGCAGAGCGGCTGTCGCCGCGACCAGAGCAATACCGGTTACCGTCCTGCGCACGTTTCCTCCGTGATCCCCGTACAACTCAGCATGTCGGCCCGGGCACAACTCGCCCGGGCCGAACTGCTGAGCATACTGGGGCGCCCGGGACGGTCACCCGGTGCGGGGGCCGTCCGTCCGCATCTCGTGGACCTGTCATGGCTCTAGGAAGGTTCGGGCCCCGGCGCTACCCTCCGCGCATGATTTCGACCGTTGTCTGGGGTACCGGAAATGTCGGGCGCGCGGCCATCCGTGCCGTCGAGGCCCACCCGGCGCTCGAGCTCGTCGCCGTGCTGGTCCACGACCCCGCGAAGGTCGGCCGCGACGCGGGCGAACTCGCGGGCCTCGACCATGAGTTGGAGGTCAGGGCGAGCGACGACATCGAGGCGGTGCTGGCCGCCCGGCCCCGGGCCGTCGTGTACGCGGCCTCCGGCGACATCCGCCCCGACGACGCCCTGGCCGACATAGCCCGGGCCGTCGGGTCCGGCGCCGTCGTCGTCTCGCCCGCCCTCTATCCGCTCTACGACCACCGAAGCGCGCCGCCGGAGTTCCTGGATCCGGTGGTGGCCGCGATCGCGAAGGGCGGCGGATCCCTGTTCGCATCCGGCGTCGACCCGGGCTGGGGCAACGACGTCCTGCCGCTCCTCGTCAGCGGGCTCGGCAGCACCGTCGACGCGATCCGCTGCCAGGAGATCTTCGACTACTCGACGTACGACCAGCCCGACTCGGTACGGCTCCTGGTCGGCATGGGCCAGCCGATGGACTACGACCCGCCCATGCTGTGGGACACCGTCCCCACCATGGTGTGGGGCGGGCAGATTCGGCTGATGGCGCGGGCGCTCGGGGTCGAACTCGACGAGATCCGCGAGACATTGGACCGCCGCCCGCTCGACGCCACGGTGAGCACGCGCACGATGGGCGACTTCGAGGCCGGTACCCAGGGCGCCGTGCGGTTCGAGGTGCAGGGCATCGTCGGGGGCGAACCCCTCATCGTCATCGAGCACGTCACCCGCATCCATCCGTCCTGCGCACCGGACTGGCCGACGCCGCCCGACGGCACCGGGGCGCACCGGGTGGTCATCGAGGGCCGTCCGCGCATCGAGGTCACCGTCGAGGCCGCGGATGAGGGGGAGAACCGGTCCGCCGGCGGCAACGCCACCGCTGTCGGCCGTCTCGTGAACGCCATCGACTGGCTCGTGGACCAGGCCCCGGGCCTCTACGACGCGCTCGACGTCCCACTGCGCCCCGCAGTCGGAAAGCTCGGCCATCGCGGAAGGAAGCAACGATGATCATCGACATCCCCGAGGGACAGGAACCGATCGGCTACGTCTGGGGGGACATGGTCCCCGGTATCGGCATGGCGGCAGCCAACTTCTCGCTGTCCGTGTACGCCCATACGACCCTGGGGCTGCGGGAGTTCGAGGCGGCCCGGCTGCGGATCGCGCAGATCAACGGGTGTCAGTTCTGCCTGGACTGGCGTACCGACCGGGACGGGGAGAAGGTCGAGGAGTCGTTCGCGGACGCGGTGACCGAGTGGCGTACCAGCGACGCCTTCGACGACCGGACCCGGCTCGCGGCCGAGTACGCGGAGCGGTACGCGCTCGACCACCACGGCCTGGACGAGGAGTTCTGGGCCCGGATGACCGCGCTGTACAGCCAGGTCGAGATCGTGGAGCTGAGCATGAGCATCGGTTCCTGGCTGGCGTTCGGCAGGCTCAACCACGTGCTGGGCCTCGACACGGCGTGTGTCCTGCCCACGGCCTGAGACGCGGGGGCCGCGACCGGCCCCCGCGCTGTGCGCCTGCTACAGATCAGTGGCGATGATCTTCTCGATGTTCCGCTCGGCGAGCGCCGTGATCGTGACGAACGGGTTGACGCTCGTGTTGCCGGGGATCAGCGAGCCGTCGATGACGTAGAGACCCGAATATCCGTGCAGGCGGCCGTAGTTGTCGGTGGCCTTGTTCAGGACCGCCCCACCGAGCGGGTGGTATGTGAGGTGGTCGCCCCAGATCTTGTACGTGCCGAAGAGATCGGTGCGGTAGATCGTGCCCTCCTTCGCGTTGATCTTGTCGAAGATCGTCTTGGCCATGTCGACGGAGGTCTGCTTCCAGGCCGTCTGCCAGTTCAGATCGGCCCTGCCCGCCTGCGCGTTCCACGAGAACTCGGCGCGGTGCGGGGTGTTCGTGATCGACAGATAGAACGAGGCGAAGGTCTCGATCCCGGTCGGCAGCGGCGCGACCTCGGCGAACGCCCCTCCGGCGGCCCAGTTGTCGATGCCGCCGCAGGGGATCGACGCCTGAACCTTGCCCGTCGGGTCCCACAGGTGGTTGGCACGGCCGCACATGACGTTGCCGTTGTCGCCCCAGCCCTTGCCGACCTCGCCGTTCAGGGCGGGCAGGGCGCCGGTGGCCTTGAGCTTGACCAGGAGCTTGCTGGTCCCGACGCTGCCGGCCGCGAAGAACACCTTGTCCGCGGTGACGGTCTTGGTGGCCGTGGTCGTGCCGGTGGTGTCGATCTGCTCGATGACGACCGTGTACCCGCCGCCGGGTGCGGGCGCGACCGAAGTCACCTTGTGCAGCGGCGAGATGGAGACCTTGCCGGTGGCTCCGGCCTGGGCCAGGTAGGTCTTCTGGAGTGACTTCTTGCCGTAGTTGTTGCCGTAGAGGATCTCGCCGGCGAGCGCCGACTTGGGGACCGTGCCGGCCGCTTCCTGCTTCATGTAGTCCCAGTCGTACACGTCGGGTACGAAGACGAACGGGAAGCCGGAGCGCTGGGCGTGCTTACGGCCGACGCGCGCGAACTGGTAGCACTCGGCGCTCTCGAACCAGGCCGGGTCGACGGTGCCGACGCCTAACGCCGCGTTGGCGCGCGGGTAGTACGTCGCGTACATCTCGGCGGCGTCGACCGACGGGAGGATGGCGCCGAAGTTCTCGCGCTTGGGCGTGACCGCCATGCCGCCGTTGACGAGGGAACCGCCGCCGACTCCGCGGCCCTGGTAAACGATGATCCCGCCCATTTCCTCGGCGTCCAGAATTCCGGTGTAGCGGGGGACGTCTTTGTCGAGCGGGAAGCCGAGGAAGTTGCTCAGGGGCTGTTTGGTCTTGGTCCGGAGCCAGTAGGAACGGGCGTCCGGGCTGGTCGTGTTGGCGAATATCTTGCCGTCCGGTCCGGGGGTGTCCCAGGCCATCCCCATTTCGATCATGTGGACGTCGACGCCCGCCTGGGCGAGTCTCAGCGCGGCCACGGAGCCGCCGTATCCGGTGCCGACGACGAGGGCGCGGACGTGCGCGCCGGGGTCGATCGGAGCGGAGGCGGGCGCGGGCGCGGCATGGGCCGCGGGGACGTGAGCCGACAGCGCCGCGGCGCTCAGAATAGAACCGGTTCCAGCGATAAAAGTGCGTCGCGAGACGTTCTTGGAACCGATTGCACGCGTGGTGGGACCACTCATGGCACGTTCCTCACTTTCGATGGAATCGAAACGAGTTCTACTGCTGATGGCGCATCAAGTCACTACACACGAATAGGTAATTCATGTGCGCCGAATGGGTAACTCGCGTCCACTCAACCCCGGGTGCACCGACGGCCCCGGGCTGCCGTCGAAGGCCGCGGAGGAGTTAGCACTGTCACACAGATCCAGGCAAGTCCCTGCATGTAAACAATCGAGCGGGTTACTACACTTCGTCAGGTTGTTCGGCGCCCGGCCGGACCGGCAGCACGGCTTTCATGCGGGATCACCGTTGATCCAGCTCCGGCGGCGACACGCAAGGAACCCATGACGACCTCACACAACGGCAGCGACGTCCCCCCGCTCGACGGACCGCTGCCCGGCACGGTGACACTCGACGACGCAGGGGGCGTCGCGGGGGAGCACGGGACGCCGCCGATCGAACCTCTCGACCTGACGGTCGCCTCCCCCGACGCGGAGTCCTTCGAGGACAGCACCGTCGCGGCGCACAGCGGCATGGCCCTGTTCACCGCGGGCCCTGCCGCCCCTGCCCGCACCCTCATGAACATCTTCGGCGCGTCCGTGCGCGACCACCGCGACGAGCCGGCCCTGGACGACGGTTCGAAGCAGCTCACGTACCGCGCGCTCGCCGACGAGGTGGAGAACCTGCGGGTGCGGCTCGCGCTGGCCGGGGTCCGCAGGGGCGACCGGGTCGGGGTCCGCGTCCCGTCCGGGACCAATGATCTCTACATCGCGATTCTCGGGGTGCTCGCCGTCGGCGCCGCCTATGTCCCGGTGGACGCAGAAGACCCGGACGAGCGCGCCGAGTTGGTGTTCGGCGAGGCCCGGGTCCGGGTCGTCATCGGCGCCGGCCACGACCTGACCGCGTGGGGACCCGACGGCACGGAGGAGGGCGGGATCAGGACTCCCCCGGGGTCGGCCAACTGCCTGCCCGGCACCGAGGACGACGCGTGGATCATCTTCACGTCCGGCTCGACCGGGAAGCCCAAGGGCGTCGCCGTCCCGCACCGCAGCGCCGCCGCCTTCGTCGACGCCGAGGCCGCCCTGTTCCTCGCCGACGAGCCGATCGGCCCCGGCGACCGCGTGATGGCAGGCCTGTCCGTCGCCTTCGACGCCTCGTGCGAGGAGATGTGGCTGGCCTGGCGCAACGGCGCCTGCCTGGTGCCGGTGCCGCGTTCCCGAGTCCGCAGCGGCGCCGACCTCGGTCCCTGGCTCGTCGAGCAGGACATCAGCGTCGTGTCCACGGTGCCCACGCTCGCCGCGCTGTGGGAGCCCCAGGTCCTGGACGACGTACGCCTTCTGATCTTCGGCGGTGAGGCATGCCCGCCCGAGCTGGCGCAGCGCCTGGTCACCGAGGGCCGCGAGGTGTGGAACACGTACGGCCCCACCGAGGCCACGGTCGTCGCCTGCGCGTGCCTGATGACCGGCGAGGAGCCCGTCAGGATCGGGCTGCCGCTGGACGGCTGGGAGTTGGCCGTCGTCGATGAGGCCGGCGTCCCCGTCGCCCTCGGCGCCACCGGCGAGCTCGTCATCTCAGGCGTGGGCCTGGCCCGCTATCTCGACCCCGCCAAGGACGCCGAGAAGTACGCGCCGCTGCCCTCCCTCGGCTGGGAGCGCGCCTACCGCAGCGGCGACCTCGTCAGGGCGGATCCGGAAGGCCTCGTCTTCCTCGGGCGCGGCGACGAGCAGATCAAGCTCGGTGGCCGCCGCATCGAGCTCGGCGAGGTGGACACGGCTCTGCAGTCGCTGCCCGGTGTTGCCGGGGCGGCCGCCGCCGTGCGCACGGCGCGCAGTGGCAACCAGCTGCTCGTCGGCTACGTCGTCACGCAGGACGGCTGGGACCGCGCCGGAGCCGTCGAGCGCCTGCGGGCCGCGCTGCCCGCCGCCCTGGTGCCGCTCCTCGCCCCCGTCGAGAGCCTGCCCACCCGTACGTCCGGGAAGGTCGACCGGGCGGCGCTGCCCTGGCCGCTGCCCGACCTGGAGACCTCCACGGGGCCCGCCGAGCAGCTGTACGGCACGGAGGCATGGCTCGCGGAACAGTGGGCGCACACGCTCGGGGTGTCCGTGACCGGTGCCAAGGACGACTTCTTCGCTATCGGCGGCTCCAGCCTGGCCGCCGCCCAGCTGACCACCCGGCTGCGCACCCGCTACCCCAGCGCCGCCGTCCTCGACATCTACCAGCACCCGACCCTGCGCAAGCTCGCCCGTCATCTGGAGGAGTCCGCACCGGGCAAGGAGGCTCACCGCGATGTCGGGCCGGTGCCGGTGCGCGCCCAGATCGTTCAACTCCTGCTTCTGCTCCCGCTGTTCACGCTGGTGGGGCTGCGCTGGTGTGTGGCTGTCGCCGCGCTCGGCAATGTCCTGCACCGGTTCGGGTCCTATGCCTGGGCTCCGGCCGTGTCCTGGTGGTGGGTGGCCGCGGGGGCAGTGGTGCTGTTCAGCCCGGCGGGGCGGCTCGCGCTCGCCGCGGGCGGCGCGCGGCTGCTGCTGCGGGGCGTCGAGCCCGGCACGTATCCGCGCGGCGGCCAGGTCCATCTGCGGCTGTGGACGGCGGAGCGGCTCGCCGAGTACAGCGGCGCGACCTCGCTGACCGGTTCGTGGCTGCTGCGGTACGCGCGCGCCCTGGGCGCCCGGATCGGCGCGGATGTGGACCTGCACTCGCTGCCGCCGGTGACCGGCATGCTCAAGCTGGGCCGCGGCTGCGCCGTCGAGGCCGATGTGGACCTGTCCGGGCACTGGCTGGACGGCGACCGTCTGGTGATCGGTGCCGTCAAGGTCGGCGGCGGGGCCGTCGTCGGCACCCGCAGCCTGCTCTTCCCCGGTGCGCGCGTCGGCAAGAAGGCCGAGGTGGCCCCCGGATCCGCGGTGACCGCCCAGATCCCGACCGGCCAGCGCTGGGCCGGCTCCCCCGCCGTGAAGCTGGGCAAGGCCAAGCGGGACTGGCCGAAGCAGCGGCCGAAGCGCTCGTACGGGTGGAGGCTGATGTACGGCGCGTCGGGCCTCGCCCTCTCCGCGCTGCCGGCGCTCGCGGCCGTGCCCGCGCTCGCGGTGGCCCTCCGCTTCGTAGCCGTGGACGCGGACCTCGGCGAGGCGCTGCGCGGCGCCCTGCTCGCGGTGGTACCTGCCGCACTGGCCTTCGGATGCGCGTACGCGCTGCTGCTGTTGGGCGCCGTGCGGCTGCTGAGCCTCGGGCTGCGGCCGGGGCTGCATCCGACGCACAGCCGCACCGGCTGGCAGGCCTGGACGGTCACACAGCTGATGGACGCGGCCCGGCAGACGCTGTTCCCGCTGTACGCGGGGCTCGTCACCCCTCTGTGGCTGCGGCTGCTCGGCATGAAGATCGGCCGAGGCGCGGAGGTCTCCACGGTCCTCGCCCTGCCGAGCCTCACCACGGTCGGCGACGGCGCGTTCCTCGCGGACGACACCCTGACCGCGCCGTACGAACTCGGCGGCGGCTGGGTGCGGATCGGGCGGGCCGCGATCGGGCGGCGTGCGTTCCTCGGCAATTCCGGCATGACCGGGCCGGGACGCAGCGTCCCGGACGGCGGTCTGGTGGGTGTCCTGTCGGCGACCCCGAAGAAGGCCAAGAAGGGCACCTCGTATCTGGGGCTGCCGCCGATGAAGCTGCCGCGCGCTCCCGAGGGCGGCGACCACTCCCGTACGTACGACCCGCCGGCGCGGCTGCTGTGGGCGCGCGGCGCGGTGGAACTGTTCCGGCTCGTGCCCGTCTTCTGCTCGGCGGCGCTCGCCGTCCTTACGGGCGGGGTGCTGTGCGCGCTCGCCGGTGCGACCGGCGTGGGCTGGTGGGCGGCCGCCGCGCTGTCCGGGGCGGTGCTCCTCGGCGCGGGCGTCGTGGGCGCGTTGGCGGCGGTCGCCGCGAAGTGGCTCCTCGTGGGCCGGCACCGGGCCGGTGAACACCCGTTGTGGAGCGGCTTCGTCTGGCGCGACGAGCTTGCGGACACGTTCGTCGAGGTGGTCGCCGTGCCGTGGCTGATCGGAGCGGTGCCGGGGACCCCGCTCATGACGCTGTGGCTGCGCGGCCTGGGCGCGCGCGTCGGCCGGGGCGTGTGGTGCGAGAGTTACTGGCTGCCGGAGACGGACCTGGTGACCCTCGGCAGCGCGGTCAGCGTGAACCGTGGCTGCGTGCTGCAGACGCACCTCTTCCACGACCGGATCCTGCGGATGGACAAGGTGGCACTCGGCGCGGGTTCGACGGTGGGCCCTGGCGGAATCGTCCTGCCGGGCAGTACGGTCGGCGCTCGCGCCACTCTGGGGCCCGCGTCGCTGGTCATGGCCGCGGAGTCCGTTCCCGACGACACACGCTGGCTGGGCAATCCGATCGAGGCCTGGCGGTCCTAGAAGGGCGGACACACCTTAAGGTCGGTCAGGACTTCGATGCGTACGGCACGAGGTGGGGGGCACGACACAGACACGTTGAGTACGGCGCAGGGAGTGGACACTTCAGTGAGCGGCCAGACAGCGGCTTCGGAGCCGTACTTCCCCGGCCACGGCGACCCCCGCTACCGGGTGCACCGCTACGAGCTGTCCCTCGACTACCGCCCCGGTCCCAACCGCCTCGCGGGTCACGCCCGCATCAGCGCCATAGCGGGCCGGGCCCCGCTCACCGAGTTCCATCTCAACCTCGAGGGCTTCAGGCTCGGCAAGGTGCTCGTCGACGGCCGGCAGCCGCGCTACACGCACCGTGGCGGCAAGCTCCGGATCCGGCCCGTCAAGCCGCTGCGGGCCGGGGCCGCGTTCACGGTGGAGGTGCACTGGTCGGGCAACCCGAAGCCGGTCAACAGCCCCTGGGGCGGGCTCGGCTGGGAGGAGCTGTCGGACGGCGCGCTCGTCGCCAGCCAGCCCGTCGGGGCGCCGTCCTGGTTCCCGTGCAACGACCGGCCCGACGACAAGGCCGCGTACCAGATCTCCCTCACGGTCCCCTCGCCGTACACGGTGGTCGTCGGCGGGCGCCTGCTCACGCGCACGACGAAGTCGTCGACGACGACCTGGGTGTACGAGCAGCAGGCACCGACGCCGAGCTATCTCGTGGGCCTCTCGATCGGCATGTACCAGACGGTCCTGCTGGGCGAGCCGGGGCTCGGCGGTGTGCCGCAGAGCGCGTACGTGCCCGTACGTCTGCTGTCGGAGTTCTCGCGGGACTTCGCCCGGCAGCCCGAGATGATGCGGCTCTTCGAGGACCTCTTCGGGCCCTATCCCTTCGGTGAGTACGCCGTCGTCGTGGCCGACGAGGACTTCGACGTCCCGGTCGAGGCGCAGGGACTCTCCCTGTTCGGCGCGAATCACGTGGACGGCGCGCGGGGCTGGGAGCGGCTCGTCGCGCACGAGCTGGCCCACCAGTGGTTCGGCAACAGCCTCACCATCGCCGACTGGCGGGACATCTGGCTGAACGAGGGCTTCGCCAAATACGCGGAGTGGCTGTGGTCGGAGCGCTCGGGCGGCCGATCCACGCAGGAACTGGCCGCCGCCGCGCACCGCGAGCTGTCCGTGCTCCCGCAGGATCTGCTGCTCGCCGACCCCGGCCGCAAGTCGCTGTTCGACGACCAGGTCTACGAGCGCGGCGGGCTCACCGTGCACGCGATCCGGTGCGCGCTGGGCGACGAGCCGTTCTTCCGCATGGTGCGCGACTGGGTCTCGGCGCACCGGCACGGCGTGGTCACGACGGAGGCGTTCACGGCGCACGTCGCCCGGTACGCGGCGGCGCCGGTCGGCGACCTCTTGACGGCGTGGCTGCGCCGCAGGCCTCTTCCGCCGCTCCCGGCACCTCTCGTCCCCTACAGGTAAGGATTGCCCCGTGGCTGACGGAACACCACGCTTCCCCCTGGATCCCACGCCCGTCCACGTGCCCGACGCCGTCCTGGACGACCTGCGCCGGCGCCTCGACATGACGCGCTGGCCCGACGACGTGGGGAACGGCGACTGGTTCTACGGGGTCGACCGCTCCTACCTCCAGGAGCTGGCCGAGTACTGGCTGCACAGCTACGACTGGCGCAAGGCCGAAGCCGCGATCAACGCCTACGAGCACTACCAGGTGCGCGTGGACGGTGTCCCTGTGCATTTCATGCGCAGGCCCGGAGCCGGCCCGAACCCCACGCCGCTGATCCTCACCCACGGCTGGCCCTGGACCTTCTGGCACTGGTCCAAGGTCGTCGACCCGCTCGCCGACCCCGCGGCCTTCGGCGGGGACCCGGCCGACGCGTTCGACGTCATCGTCCCGTCCCTGCCCGGCTTCGGCTTCTCGGCGCCGCTGCGAGACCACCCCGACATGAACTTCTGGAAGGTCGCCGACCTCTGGCACACCCTCATGACCGACACTCTCGGCCACACCCGGTACGCCGCCGGCGGCTGCGACATCGGCGCCCTGGTCACCGGTCAGCTCGGCCACAAGTACGCGGACGAACTCCTGGGCATCCACATCGGATCGGGCCTGAAACTGGACTTCTTCACCGGCGACCGCGCCTGGGACTTCAGTGGCGGCCGGCCCATCCCCGACGGACTGCCCGACGACATCCAGGCCGGGATCCTGACCTTGGACCGCCGCTTCGCCTCCCACCTGGCCGTGCACGTCCTCGACCCCAGCACGCTCGCCTACGGCCTGAGCGACTCGCCCGTCGGGCTGCTCGCCTGGATCCTGGAGCGCTGGGTCAGCTGGAGCGACCACCACGGCGACATCGAGACCGTCTTCACGAAGGACGACCTGCTCACCCACGCCACGATCTTCTGGGCCGGCAACACGATCGGCACGTCGACGCGGTACTACGCGAACGCCAACCGCTACCCGTGGACGCCCGCCCACACCCGCACGCCCGTCGTCGAGGCCCCCACCGGGCTGACCTTCGTGGGCCACGAGAACCCGCCCGGCGTCACGACGGCGCAGCAGCGCGTCGACAACTGGCTCGCGAGCGACCGCGCCGACTGGTACCACCACGTGAACGTCAACGCCCATGACGCGGGCGGGCACTTCATCCCGTGGGAGGTCCCGGGCGCCTGGGTCGACGATCTGCGCCGCACGTTCCGCGGGCGGCGCTGAGCGGGGCCTGTGGGCGCTACTCGAACCGCGAAGGGTCGCCCGCCCCGCGCCGTACGATCTCCATCTCGCCGCCGGAGAAGTCGATGACGGTGGTCGGCTCGGTGCCGCAGTCGCCGGAGTCGACCACGACGTCCACCTCGTGGTCGAGCCGCTCCTTGATCTCCCAGCCCTGCGTCAGCGGCTCCTCCTCGTCGGGCAGGAGCAGCGTGCTGGACAGGATCGGCTCGCCGAGTTCGGCCAGCAGGGCCTGCACGACGGCGTGGTCGGGGATCCGCACGCCGACCGTCTTCTTCTTCGGGTGCAGCAGCTGGCGCGGCACTTCCTTCGTCGCGGGCAGGATGAAGGTGTAGCTGCCGGGCGTCGCCGCCTTGATCGCACGGAACACGTCGTTGTCGATCTGCACGAACTGCCCGAGCTGTGCGAAGTTCTGGCACATGAGCGTGAAGTGGTGACGGTCGTCGAGGTGGCGGATCGCACGG
Organism: Streptomyces sp. NBC_01445; assembly: GCF_035918235.1. NCBI lineage: Bacteria > Bacillati > Actinomycetota > Actinomycetes > Kitasatosporales > Streptomycetaceae > Streptomyces > Streptomyces sp. NBC_01445. Next base: position 969,468 of record NZ_CP109485.1, read on the forward strand.
ATCCGGCTGATGCCGTCCCGGCTGCCGAGCCGGCACCCCAGCGCGTAGCAGGAGTCGGTCGGATACGCGACGAGTTCGTCGGCCCGGATGCTGTCGGCCACACCGCTGATCGTGCGCCGCTGGGGGTTCTCGGGGTGTACGTCGAAGTACTTCGCCATTCGCCGATTGTAGGGGCCGCGGTCACACTTCGATCTCCGAACGGGCGCGGCTCTCCCCCGAAAGCGGTCCCCTCAAAGCAGTCCCCTCAAAGCAGTCCCCTCAAGGCAAAAGGAAATGCGGTCACGACACGCCAAGGTGTTGTATGGCCCTCATGGTGTCTTCCGACCGACTGCTGGCCTTCGCGGCCATGTCGTTCCTGCTGATCGTGATCCCGGGCCCCAGCGTGCTGTTCGTGATCGGACGGGCGCTCAGTCAGGGCCGCCGTGCCGCGCTGACCACCGTCGTGGGCAACACACTCGGCGCCTACGTGCTCGTCGTGGCCGTGGCGCTCGGTGTCGGTGCCGTCGTGGAGCGCTCAGTCCTCGTCTTCACCGCGCTGAAGCTCGTCGGCGCCGCGTATCTGGTGTACCTGGGCATCAAGGCGGTGCGCCAACGGCGTTCGCTGCACGCCGCGTTCACGGGTGACGGAGTCGCGCACGGCAGCCTGCGTACGTTGTGGGAGGGGTTCGCCGTCGGCGTGGCCAACCCCAAGACGATCGTGTTCTTCGCCGCCGTGCTGCCGCAGTTCGTGGACCGCAGCCAGGGGCACGTCACCCTTCAGATGCTGCTGCTCGGCCTGGTCTTCAACGTCATCGCGGTGGCGTCCGACAGCGTGTGGGGCCTGGTCGCGGCGACGACGCGGAGCTGGTTCGCCCGCTCGCCGCGGCGGCTCGGCATGGTCGGCGGCGTCGGTGGGCTCACGATGATCGGCCTGGGCGTCACCGTAGCGGCGACGGGCCGTACCGACTAGGGGTGTTCGCCTGTCTACGGCGCGAGCGCGACGCCCAGGGAGACGGCGCCTATGGGCTTCGGCGCGCCCTGCTCGTAGAAGGCGTCCAGTGCCGTGATCGTGAATCCGGCCTCCGCCAGCAGGTCGGTGATCGGGCGCGTGAGGTGACAGCCGCCGAAGAGCCGCTTGTTCACCGGTTCGATGCGTCGCTGCCGGCGGCGTACGTTCTCGTCCTCTTCCGGTGCGAGCCCGTGCTCCAGGAAATGCAGTGTCCCGCCGGGCCGCAACACGCGGCGCACCTCGCGCAGGGCGGCCCCGGCGTCGGGGATGGTGCACAGCGTCCAGGTCGACAGCGCGGTGTCGAAGCTGTTGTCCTCGAAGGGCAGCGACTGGCCGTCCGGGCCCGCACGGCGCACCGGGACGGACGCCGCGCCGACCCGCTCGGCGGCGAGTCGCCATCCGACGTCCGAGGGTTCGATCGCGACGACGCCCTCGACGGTCGACGGGTAGTAGGGGACGTTGTGTCCCGTGCCGAACCCGATCTCCACGACCTGGCCTCGCAGCCCCTCGCAGACCCGCCGTCTCAGCGGTGCGGTCATCTTCACGCCACAGGCGACATCGATGATCCGGGGCAGCACTTGCTCGGCATAGAACCCCATGGCGGTCCTCCATATCTCCTTTCCAGCATGGCATCGCGGCGGCCCCCGTGCGACGTTGCTGAACCGCGACCTTCCGGACCGCAACCATGGCTGTTTCTGAGCGGTCCAATCCGTAACTCACAGGAGACCCAGGAGGAACGTCTTGTCCCTTGCGCCCCGTAATCGCCGTCGTCTGTCGCAGGCCCTGATCGCCTGCGGATGCGCGGTGACGCTGCTCGCCGGCTGCTCGGAGGGCGACGCCCGCGAGGACCGCACCGCCGACCCGGCTCCGAGGGTGCCCACGGGCCGGGGCACGGGCGAGCGCGGGCTCGGGGACTTCGACCGGGACGGCTACGACGACTTCGTGACGTCCCTGACCACGCGGAACAAGTTCAGCCAGCCGACCGGCTATCACCTGCTCGTCCTCCCCGGCTCCGCGAAGGGCCTGGACCCCGGGCGCCGCAGGACCTACCGCGACTTCTTCTACGGTCCGCTGCTCCGCGCCGACCTCAACGGTGACGGCTACACGGACCTGGTCGCGACGCGGACCGACCACCTCGCCAAGGATCCGGCGCGCCGGGACGACCCAGGCACTGCCGTGATCCTGCCCGGTGGAAAGAAGGGCCTCGGCGACCCGGTCCCCGTCAAGGCCGCCGGTCTCGTCACGGCGAGCGCGGCCACCGATGTCGACGGCGACGGGGCCGTCGACCTGGTCTACGCGGGGTACCACCCCCACGGGAACGACACCGAACTGCCGGACCGGCAGGGCCTGGTGGCCTACGGGCCCTTCGGCAAGGACGGCGCGCCCGCCCGTACCACCGAACTCAAGAGCACGGCGAGCCCCAGCCAGGCGATCAGCGGGGACTTCGACAGCGACGGCTACGGAGATGTCATGTTCACCGACCCCAGCCCGGACGAGGCGGACACGGATCCGCCGGTCGACAACGGCCCGTACGTGACGTACTTCCGGGGCAGCCCCCGCGGGCTGACGCCGGCCCGGCCGCCCGGGAACCTCGGCAACGATACGTACGACGGAGTCCTGGTGCCGCGCAGCGGTGACGTCGACGGCGACGGGATCGAGGACATTCTCGCGCCCGGCTACCGCGACGTGGGTGTCGCGGAAGGCCCCGCCTCGGGGCGGCTCACCGTGGCGTACGGGTCGAAGTCGGGTGTGGGAGGCGGGCGGCCGAACGCCGTCTTCGACCAGGAGACACCCGGTGTTCCGGGCGACTCGCAGGGCAAGGACGCTTTCGGAAGGGGCGCGGGCACCGGCGATGTGAACGGTGACGGGCATCCGGATCTGCTCGTGGACACGCCGGGAGAGGACCAGGGCAACGGCCGCTTCACGCTGCTGCCGGGCGGTCCCGAGGGCTCCCCGACGGGCGCGAACGCGACCGCCTTCGACCTCGACACCCCCGGTTTGCCCGGCAAGCACGACCCGTCGGGCGGTGACGGGTTCGCCGCCACGTTCCCGCTCCTCGACGTCAACGGCGACGGCCGCTCCGACGTGGTGGCGAACGCCCCCGGCTATCGGCGTGGCAAGGGCGGCCTCTGGCTCTTCCCGGGTACCCCGGAGGGACTTGGCACGGCCGGACGGATCCAGTTCCTGGATCCGTCCGGCCTCGGGCTCCCGCCGCGCACCGCGTAGGGCTCAGCCGCCCGGGGGGACCGTCCCGTGTGGCCCGGTTCGCCGGCGAGGGGCATGGTGCCGCCCTGGGGCGTTTCGGGTCGGAGGCGTTGATGCCGGACCTGCGGCCCCGCCAATCGATCAACGATCCCGGGACCGGCCCCGACCACGGCCCTCGCTTCACCCGGTCTCCGGCGCTTCCAGCAGGTCGCGTACCTCCTCCGCGGTCGTCTCCTGAAGGTCCTCGCCGAGCAGCAGCCAGCGGGTGATGGCGATCGATTCGAGGAACGGCAGGTCGTGGCTGGCGATCAGGAGGGCGCCCTCGTACGACTCCAGTGCGCTCGTCAACTGCCGCACGCTGGCCATGTCCAGGCTGTTGGTCGGCTCGTCGAGCATCAGGAGCTGCGGAGCCGGTGCGGCGAGCATCGTCGCCGCGAGTGCCGCACGGAAGCGTTCGCCGCCGGAGAGAGTGCCGGCCGGCTGCTCCGCGCGGGCGCCCTTGAACAGGAACCGCGCGAGCTGTGAGCGGATGTGGTTGTCGGTGACGCCCGGGGCCATGCGGGCCACATTCGCCGCGACGCTCAACTGCTCGTCCAGTACGTCGAGGCGCTGCGGCAGGAACCGCAGCGGGACGAACGTCTTCGCCTCGCCCGACAGCGGTTCCAGCTCACCGGTGAGGGTGCGCAGGAGCGTGGTCTTCCCGGCTCCGTTGCGCCCCACCAGCGCGATGCGCTCGGGGCCGTGGATGTGGAGGCTGCCGTCGCGCAACTTGCCGTGCGGGAGGCTCAGTTCGTCGAGGCTCAGGACCGTACGGCCCGTGGGTACGGCGGTGTGGGGCAGGCTCACGCGGATCTCGGCGTCGTTGCGGATCGCCTCCGCGGCCTCCTCGCGCCGCTCGTGCGCCTCGCCGAGCCGGTCCTCGTGCAGTCCGCGCAGTTTGTCGCCGGACTCCTGCGCGGACCGCTTCTTCTCCCCCGCGACGATTCGCGGGGCCTTGCGCTGGGCGTCCAGCTTCTTGCTCTGCCTGGCGCGGCGGGCCACCTTGATCTGGGTCTCTTCCAGTTCGCGCTTCTGCCGGCGCACGTCGGCCTCGGCGGCCCGCAGCATCCGGCCGGCCGCCTCCTGCTGGGTGGCGAGCGCCTCCTCGTACGCGGACCAGCCGCCGCCGTACCAGCTCACGGAGCCGGAGCGCAGTTCGGCGATGCGGTCGACCCGTTCGAGGAGTTCGCGGTCGTGGCTGACCACGACGAGGACGCCGGAGCGCCAGGAGTCGACGGCCTCGTAGAGCCTGCGCCGTGCGAAGACGTCCAGGTTGTTGGTCGGCTCGTCCAGCAGGAGGATGTCGGGGCGCTCCAGGAGCAGGGCGGCGAGGCGCAGGAGGATGGTCTCGCCGCCGGACAACTGGCCGACGGTGCGGTCGAGTTCGACGTCCGCGAGGCCGAGTGAGCCCAGGGTCGCGAGAGCCCGCTCCTCGACGTCCCAGTCGTCGCCGACCGTGTCGAAGTGCTCCTCGCTCACGTCGCCGTTCTCGATGGCGCGCAGCGCGGCGCGCCGCTCTGCGATACCGAGGGCCTGGTCGACGCGCATCGAGGTGTCGAGGGTGATGTTCTGCGGCAGGTACGCGAGGCTGCCGCCGACGGTCACCGACCCCTGGGAGGGGGCGAGTTGGCCGGCGAGCAGGCGCAGCAGTGTGGACTTGCCGGTGCCGTTCGTGCCGACGAGTCCGGTACGGCCCCGGCCGATGGAGAGGGAGAGCCCGTCGAGGACGGGCGTGCCGTCCTGCCACTGGAAGGACAGGCCGGAGCAGGTCAGGGAGGCGCTGGGCGCGGTGGGTGTCGCCATGGTGTTCTCGCATTCGCAAGCGCGGTGGGAGGGGGCTACGTATGCGAGCACCACGCGGCGACCGAGCCGGGAATCCGGAGATCCGAAAACCGGGCAAGGGGGGTGCGGCTGTCCGACAGATCATCGGGGACGGCTCATGCACCGAGGTCGCATCCACGCGGGGTCACGGGCGGCACGGAACGGCCGCTGCGGCGTGACGGGCGTACGGCGGCGAAGGCCGTACGGCGCGGTGATCGCGATCCTCAGATGCGCAACGTCCACCTCAATCGGAGACAACAGAGACGCTGAAAACCTTAACGAGCGGGTGATCGGAAGGCAAGATCCCCAGGTCACGGGCCCTATCCCGCCCGCCGTGCACCCTGGGCGCCCGACATGCACCATGCGCGGCCGCGTGCAAGTCTGGAGGTGGTCGGACTACCGTCGGGCACTCGCTTCCGGCGCACTCCGGCAGGAGGAGCGATCATGAGCAAGAAACAGAGCCGACACAACCGCGGCGCCCGCTCAGGCGGCCACGACCATGACCGCAGCGCCCCCGCCGCCGAGAAGAAGTCGACGCCGGAGCCGATCACGAAGGCGACCGACCCCTCCGAGGAGCCCGCACGCCGGATCTCGGAGCACCACTCGCACAAACCGCCGCGGAAGTTCGGCCACAACTGACGCACGGGCCGGCCGCCCACACCGTTACGTCCTGCGACACGGGGTCACGGAACGCTGCCCCCGCGTCGAACGCTGCCCCCGCGCACACGAGTGGTGACCGCCCGCCGCCGGCCGGTCACGATCGCGGCCCTAGAGTGCCCGCATGAGCCGCCTCACTTCGAACGGTGCCACGATCCACTTCGACGACCTGGGCCCGGCGGACGGCGCGCCCGTCGTCCTGATCCACGGCCACCCCTTCAACCGCACCATGTGGCGCCACCAGACCGCCGCGCTCACCGCCGCCGGATACCGCCTCATCACCCCTGACCTGCGCGGTTACGGGGACAGCGACACAGTCGCGGGCACCGTCCTCCTCCCCGCGTTCGCGGACGACATCGCCGCCCTCCTCGACCACCTGGAGCTCGACCGCGCCGTCGTCGGCGGCGTGTCCATGGGCGGCCAGATCACCATGGAGTTCCAGCGCAGCCACCCGCAGCGCGTGCGGGCCCTGGTCCTCGCCGACACCTCGCCGGTGGCCGAGACCGACGAGGGCAGGGCCTTCCGCAACCGCCTCGCCGACCGGCTCCTCGCGGAGGGCATGCACGGTTACGCGGGTGAGGTGATCGACAAGATGCTGGCCGCCTACAACGTCACAGCAATGCCCCAAGTCGCCGTGCACGTACTGGAGATGATGCGCGCCACCGACCCGGCGGGCGCCGCCGCGGCCCTGCGCGGGCGCGCCGAACGAGCGGACTACCGCGAGACGTTGGCAGCCACGTCCGCTCCCACGCTCATCGTGGTGGGCGCGGACGACGTGTACACCCCACCTGAGGACGCCCGGGCCATTCAGCGGCTGACCCCGCACGCGACCCTCGCTGTCGTCGAGCGCGCGGGACATCTGCCGAACATGGAACAGCCCGATGCCGTCAACGCCGCATTGATCCGCTTCCTCAACTCCCTGCCCGATTAAGGGATTTACCGGGACAGCTTCTCCCCCGGCTCGTCCGCGAAGAACGGCACGGGCCTGGTGCGGTCCGGCGATCCTGGTTTCGCGAATCCTTTGGGGAGAGTTCGGCGTCCCCCGGCTTCGGCCGCCGCGGACGCTTCGACCGGCGCCGAACTGTCCGCGGCCTAGCCTCTGCGGCATGCAAAACGAAGGGGAGAGGGGCGGGGCGGAGTGACGGTGTGGGAGATGGTCGCCGTTTGTGCGGCCGGGGTGGGCGCCGGAGCCATCAATACCGCGGTGGGCTCCGGGACTCTGATCACGTTCCCGGTTCTGCTCGCCACCGGCCTGCCGCCCGTGACCGCGACCGTGTCGAACGCGCTCGGTCTGATCCCGGGATCCATCAGCGGGGCCATCGGCTATCGCACCGAACTCGCCGGGCAGCGGCGGCGCATCCTGAAGCTGGGTGGTGGTGCCGTGCTCGGCGGGTTCGCGGGCGCGACGCTTCTGCTCGCCCTTCCGGCCACTGCGTTCGAGACGATCGTGCCGGTCCTCGTAGGTCTCGCCGTCGTCCTGGTCGCGTTCCGGCCGCTGATCAGCGGCCGGGTGCGGCGCCGGCGCGAGCGGTCCGGCGCGCGCCCGCACGGCGACGTGGGGCCGCTGCTGTTCACCTCCCTCACGCTCGCCAGCGTCTACGGCGGCTACTTCTCCGCCGCGCAGGGAATCCTCTACGTGGCGCTGATGGGCATGCTCCTGGACGAGCCACTGCAACGCCTGAACGCCGTCAAGAACGTCCTGGTCGCCCTCGTCAACGCCGTCGCCGCCCTCTTCTTCCTGTTCGTCGCCGACTTCGACTGGACGGCCGTACTGCTCATCGCGGTCGGCTCCGCCCTCGGCGGTCAGCTCGGCGCGAAGGCAGGCCGACGCCTCAGCCCCGGGGTCCTGCGCGCCCTCGTCGTGACGGTGGGGACGTTCGCCGTCGTCCAGCTGCTGCTCCGGTGACCGAGGCGCTCACCCCGCCAAGACACCCCCACCGGGTTCGAAGACCGTGAACGGCGCACCCTGGGCGTCCCGCACGGCGGCCCAGCGTCCGGCCTCGTCCTCCCACTCGCCCACCACGGTGCCGTCCTGCTTGAGCGCCGCGCGGGCGCACTCGGCGACGTCGTCCACGGTGAACTGGACCTCCCAGTGCGGCCGGACGTCGGGATCGGGGGCCGCCTCGACAGCGCCGGAGCTGATCCGGGCCATGGACAGGCCGCCGCAGACCAGGACGACCTCTTCGTTCTCGTAGCGGACGTCGCAGCCGCCGGGCCCGGTCCAGCCGAGGACCTCGCCGTAGAAGATGGCGGCGTCGAAGGCGTTCCTGGTCACGAGCCGGAGCCTGACGTGCGCCTCGGGGTGGCATCCGCTCCATTCCCGTTCGACGTGCCCGGACCAGATCCCGAAAGCGGCGCCGCTGCTGTCGGCCACCAGTGCGGCGCGGCCCAGCGGGAAGGGGATCGGGCCCACACCCACGGTGCCGCCGCGTTCGCGGACCCGGCTCGCCGTCTCGTCCGGGTCACCGACGGCGAAGTACGGCAGCCAGGCCGTGGCCACGCCGAGGGCGGACGCCACGGCGCCGATGCCCGCCACCGGTCTGCCGTCCGCCATCGCGACGGCGAACCGGTCGCCGAGGCGGCCCGGGCGGAATTCCCAGCCGAGCACGGCCTCGTAGAACGCTGTGGTGGCGGCCAGGTCGTGCGCCGCGAGGCTCACCCAGCAAGGGGCCCCGAGCACGGCGCCGCTCGGCGGGCCGTCCTCGTCACCGGCCTCGGTGGCCAGTCTGTCGGTCATCGTGCACCATCCCTGAATCACGGCCTGCGCCCATTGCAGCAAGAACCGCCTCGTGCGGCCATCGCCCAGTTGGGCGACACGCACCTGGCCGGAAGCCGCCGGGCTAGAGGCCATGAAGCCGGAGGCGCCTCGGAGCGCCCAGCGTAGAATCAGCATAAAAGGTGCCGAACGGGCACGCTGTGGGTGGTGCCGCGTCGGCTTCGTGGTCTCGGGGAGGGTGGTGCCGCGGTCCCGCCGGAAGGAGTCCACGATGACGACCGGGCAGGCAGTCGATTCCGAGCGGAAAGAAGAGTTCGCCGGGCGCATGCTCCAGGTGGTCAATGACGCGTGTCTGGGCTATCTGTGCAGCCTCGGCCATCGGACAGGGCTCTTCGACACGATGGCACCTCTTCCGCCGTCGACCAGCGTCCAGATCGCCAAGGCCGCGGATCTCGACGAGCGGTACGTACGGGAGTGGCTCGGCGGTCTGACCGTCGCCGGTGTCGTCGAATACCGGCCGGCCGACGGCACGTACTGGCTCCCGCCCGAGCACGCCGCCTCTCTCACCCGGGCAGCGGGGCCGGAGAACACGGCCTCGCTCCTTCAGGACCTCGCGCTCCTCGGCATTGTCGAGGACGAGGTCCTCGACGCGTTCCGCACGGGCGGCGGCGTCCCCTACTCCTCGTATCCGCGGTTCCAGGAGCTCCAGGCCGAGGAGACGGGGCGCGTCTACGACGTGGCCCTGGTCGACACGATCGTTCCGCTGGCGCCGGGCCTGCCGGAGCGGCTGCGCGCCGGGATCGACGCGCTGGACATCGGGACCGGGCAGGGCCATGCGGTGAATCTGCTGGCCCAGGCGTTCCCCAAGAGCCGGTTCCGCGGGGTCGACATCTCCCAGAAGGGCATCGCGGCCGCACGCGCCGAGGCGGAGCGGCTCGGCCTCGACAACGTCCGGTTCGACGTGGTCGACACCGCCGATCTCAGCGGTACGTACGACCTCATCACGGCGTTCGACGTGATCCACGACCTGGCCCGCCCGGCGCGCACCCTGGACGCGGTGGCCGCCGCGCTGCGCGACGACGGCGTGTTCCTCATGGGCGACATCTCCGCCTCCAGCAATCTGGAGGAGAACATCGACCATCCCCTCGGACCCGCCCTGTACACCTTCTCGGTCTTCTACTGCATGACCGTGTCGCTGGGCGAGGGCGGCGCGGGGCTCGGCTCGGTGTGGGGGCGGCAGCGGGCGCTGCAGATGCTCGCCGACGCCGGGTTCGGTGACATCGACGTGGAGCAGGTCGAGGGCGACATCCTCAACGTGTACTACGTGGCCCGTAAGTGACTGTCGCCGGTTGCCGGGTGTCCGCCGGCCTAGGAGCGGCGGACCAGACGGGCGTGCGTGGCCGCCGGGGAGCTGACGAGTTCCACGACCTCGTAGCCGTCGACGCCGTCGCCGAGGTTGTCGAGCAGGCGCTCTCCCTTGCCGACGAGGAGCGGCACGATGGCCAGGTGCAGTTCGTCGACGAGACCGGCGCGCAGGTACTGCTGGATCGTGGCCGGGCCCCCGCCGATGCGCACGTCCTTGCCGTCCGCCGCCTCGTAGGCCCTGGCGAGGACCGTCTCGACGGGCTCGTCGGTGAAGTGGAAGTCCGTTCCGCCCTTCATCGACACCGACGGACGCGGGTGGTGCGTGTGCACGAACACCGGGTGGTGGAACGGCGGGTTGTCGCCCCACCAGCCGGTCCACGCCTCGTTCTCCCACGGTCCGCGATAGGGGCCGAACATGTTGCGGCCCATGATCGTGGCGCCGATGTTGTCCTCGCTGCGGGCGACGAACTCGACGTCGACGCCCTGCTTGCCGTCGGCGTGGTCCTTCATCGCGGCGAACATCCAGTCGTGCAGGCCGTCGTCGATCCCGTCGCCGAAGGGCGCGTCCATGCGCTGGTCGGTACCGGCGGCGAACCCGTCGAGCGAGACAGTGACGTTGTGTACGCGGAGCTTGGGCATGACGTCTCCTTGGTGGTGACGGTAGCGGTCCGTTCCCGCTCTCACCCCTGCGTCGATCGGTGCGGGGCCGGATCGACAGCCCGTCCCGATTTTCTTCCACGAATCCCGTCACCGCAGCGCGCACGGGCCAGGCGACCCCTCAGGCGTCGGGGAGCCCGGCCAGCCACTCGACGAGGATGCGGTTGACGTCGTCGCCGCGCTCCTGCTGGATCCAGTGGCCGCAGCCGTCGAGGATGTGCGACGAACGCAGGCCCGGCAGGGTGGTGGGGTAGGCGTCGATGGCATCGGACAGCCACGTGGTGGACGCGTCCATGGCGCCGCCGATGAACAGGGAGGGCTGGGTGACGGGGGCGCCTCGGAGGGCGGCGAGTTCCTCCCAGTCCCGGTCCATGTTCCGGTAACGGTTGAGCGCTCCGGTCAGTCCCGTGCGCTCGAACTCCCCTGCGTATACGTCGAGTTCGGCCTCGTCGAGCCAGGCGGGGAGCCGGTCGACGGGGAAGCGTTCACGCATCGTTCCGCCCCGGGCGACGAAGTGCGGGTCGGGTGCGCCGGGCGCGGCCATCGTGTCGGCCGACAGCGCGGCAAAGATGCCCGCGAGCCAACCGCGCACGTCCGGCTCGATCTCCGCCTCGGCCCTCCCGGGCTCCTGGAAGTACGAGACGTAGATCTCCTCGTTCCCGCCCATGCCCGCGAAGATGTCGCTGGGCCGCGGTCCGCCGGGCGGGGTGTAGGGGACGCTCAGCAGCGCGACCGCGCGGAAGACCTCCGGCCTGAGCAGGGCCGAGTAGGCGGCGATGTTCGCGCCCCAGTCGTGCCCGACGAGCACCGCGGACCGCTCGCCGAGGGCGTCCACGACGGCGACGTTGTCGTCCACCAGGTCGAGCATTCCGTACGCGGCCGGGTCGGCGGGCTTCGAGGAGCGGCCGTAGCCGCGTACGTCGAGGGCGACTGCCCGGTATCCGGCCGCCGCGAGCGCCGGCAGCTGGCGGCGCCATGAGTACGAGCTCTCGGGGAACCCGTGCACGAGCAGGACGAGCGGCCCGGTGCCCTGCTCCACGAGGTGGATCCGGCCCGCGGGCCCGTCGACCAGTCGGTGTGTGGCTTGCGCGGCCTGCTGCGACATGCGACCTCCTGTAGACACCGTGCGGCCATGCCGGGTGCGACCGGCGATGGCTGCCCTGACGCCGATCATGCAACGGGCCATGGCGCGCCACCGACCCTTCTTGCCGTTCCGGCAAAGAATCCGCTGGGCCGAGGCGATCTGCTGGAGTGCGTTCGGCTCAGTCGCCCGCGCCGCCGATCATGTCCACCAGTTCCGCCAGCGCGGTGGCGGCTTCGGGCAGGCCCGGCGTGGGCGTCACCGGTTCGTCCAGGTACACGTCCCGTCGGAGTTCGATCATGAGTGCGCTGACCCTCGGGTCCTTGCCGTAGTGCCGCAGCGGCACGTAGGTCCCGGCGAACGGTGTGTCGAGGGCGACGTCCCCGAGCCCGCCGAAGGCGGCGCGCGCCTGCGCGAGCAGGGCGTCGGAGGTGTGGAAGGGGTCGGTGCCCAGGCACACGTGCGGGCGCGGGGCCGCGCCGTGGAGTTCGTACGGCAGGGCCCGGCTCGGGTACGAGTGCACATCGACGATCACCGCGCGCCCGGCGGCGGCGAGCCGGTCCTCGACGGCGTCCGTCATCGCGGCGGCGTAGGTGTGGAAGTAGGTCTCGAGGAGCTCGGGAACATCGGCGGGAGGTTCGGGCCTGAGGACCTCACGGTGGGTGGTGCGGGTGTACACCGCACCCATGCCGACCGCGCTCATCTCCTCGCGCTCGTCGGGAAAGCGTTCGGGGTCCACGACGAGGCGGGAGAGTTCGTTGACGAAGCGCCAGGGCGTCATCGCCGCGTCACGCGCGGCGAGTTCGGCGATGTCCTGCGTATGGGCGTCCGTGATCAGGTCCAACTCCCGTTCCAGGGACACGTCGTCGAGCACGATGCCCTTCCGGACGTACGCCGGCACGACACGCGAGCCGTGCGGCACGTGGAGGAGGACGGGCGAGGCCGCGCTCCCGGGAATCAGCCGGTACGACGGCCGGGTGTCCTGTACGGAACTGTCCGTGGTGTCCATGTGCCCACTCTCCCCCGCCCGATCCCAACTGGTGAAACACGGGGTTACGGCGCGCGGGGGCCGCGGGTAGGGTGCCCAGTCATCCACTACTGAACAGCCGTTGAGTAGTGGTGGGCGGGGCCCTGCCGTCCCGCCCGGACCTACGCATGTGACCTTCGTTCGCGAGGAGTTCTTCACCTTGCCCGACGCACCGTCGAATCTGCTGCGCCACCTCTGGATCCCCCTGGCGGACGGCACACGGCTCGCCGCCCGCGTGTGGCTGCCCGCCACCGGGAGCCGCCCCGCCCCCGCGGTCCTCGAGTACATCCCGTACCGCAAGAACGACGCGACGGCGGCTCGCGACAACAGCCTCCACGCCCGCTTCGCCGAGGCCGGCTACGCCGCCGTCCGCGTCGACCTGCGCGGCAGCGGTGACTCGGACGGGCTGATGCTCGACGAGTACGCGCAGCAGGAACTGGCCGACGGCGTCGAGGTGATCGACTGGCTGGCGCGGCAGCCGTGGTGCGACGGGAACGTCGGCATGATCGGCAAGTCCTGGGGCGGTTTCAACGGCCTCCAGATCGCCGCGCTGCGCCCGGCCGCGCTCAAGGCGGTCGTCACGGTCTGCTCGACGGACGACCGGTACGCGGACGACGTCCACTACACCGGCGGCTCGCTGATCGCCTCCGAGATGCTGCCGTGGGCGTCGACCATGCTGGCCTACAACGCCCGCCCCGCCGATCCGGCCGTCGTCGGCGACGGCTGGCGCGAGCAGTGGCTGCGGCGGATGGCGGACACCCCCGTGTACGTGGAGGAGTGGCTGCGGCACCAGGCGCGCGACGCCTACTGGAAGCACGGGTCCGTGTGCGAGGACTTCGGCGCGATCCAGGCCCCGGTGCTTGCCGTCGGCGGCTGGTACGACCCGTACTGCGGGGCCGTACTGCGTCTGCTCGAAGGGCTCGAAGTGCCGGTGCGGGGGCTGGTGGGGCCGTGGGCCCACACCTATCCGCACCAGGCCGAACCCGGACCGGCCATCGACTTCCACGCCGAGGTCGTGCGCTGGTTCGACCAGTTCCTGCGCGGGCGGGACAGCGGCGCCCTGGACGATCCGGCGCTGCGGGTGTGGATGCCCGAGTGGGCGGCGCCCGGCAGCGACCGCGATGTGCGGCCGGGGCGCTGGGTCGCCGAGGAGAGCTGGCCGTCGCCCCGGATCGAGCGGCGCGCGTACGCCCTGGGCGGCGAGTCGGCGGGGACGGCCGCCGGGAGCGATCCGCTGCGCGAGCGTGCCGTGCGCCTCGACAGCACTCGGATGACCGGCACCGCGGGTGGCGCCTGGCTCCAATTCGGCGACGCGGCCGGTCAGTTCGGTCCGCAGGGCGGTGACGACGGTCTCTCGCACACCTTCACGACCGTGCCCCTCGACGAGAGCGCCGCGATCCTCGGCGTGCCGACCGTGACCCTTCGCGTCAGTGCCGACCGCCCGCACGCGCAGCTCGCCGTACGCCTCAACGACGTCGCACCCGACGGCAGTTCACGTCTGGTCACGCGCGGCCTGCTCAACCTCACCCATCGCGACGGCCACGAGAAGCCGCAGGCTCTTGAGCCGGGGCGCGCCTACGACGTGACCGTGCCGCTGGTGGCGACAGCACACTCCTTCGCGCCCGGTCACCGCATCCGCGTCGCGGTCTCGGCCTCGTACTGGCCCCTGGCCTGGCCCTCGCCGCGGCCCGTCACGGTCACGCTCCACCCGGCGCCGTCCGCCGCGCTGCACCTGCCCGTACGCCCGGCGAGCGCCGACGACGCGAAGCTGCGCCCGTACGGGGAGCCCTTGCCGGATCTTCCCGCGCCGCTGCGCCAGTCCCCCGGGGCCACCGGGCGCCGCGTCGAGCACGATCCGGTGAGCGGCACGACCGTCGTCACCCTCCGCGTCGACGACGGCGAGTTCACCGACCTCGCGGACGGGGCCTGGCGGCGCACCGACAGCGTCGACCGCTTCACGCTCACCGAAGGCGATCCCCACTCCGCGCTCGTCGAGTGCGAACGCACCGAGGAGGGCGGGCGCGGCGACTGGAGCTGGAAGGTCATGACGATCAGTCACATGAGCGCCGATGCCCAGGCGTTCACCGTCACCAACACCATCACCGCCCACGAAGGGGACGATCGCGTGTACCACCGCACCACCGATGCCGTGATACCTCGCCGGGGAGTGTGAGCATGCGCCGCCGCACCCTGCTCACCGGCTCCCTCGCCGTCGCGGCCGCAGCCGGGGTGAGCACGGCGGCCGGCTCCGTCGCGGGCACCGGCCCCGTGATCACCGTCGGCTCGAAGCAGTTCACCGAGTCGTGGGTGATGGGCGAGCTGTACGCGCAGATCCTCACGGCCCGTGGCTTCCAGGTCGTCCTCAAGTCGAACATCGGCAGCGCCGACATCATCGACCGAGCGCTGCGCAGCCACCAGATCGACCTCTATCCCGAGTACACGGGCGTGATCCTCCAGACGTTCGCGATGCCGAAGAGCATGCCCGTCACGGCGCACGGAACATATGAGGCGGCGAAGAGATTCGAGGAGGGGCGCGGGCTCACCCTGCTGAGACCTACCCCGTTCCAGAACCGCAACGCCGTCGCCGTGCGCGCCTCCGACGCACGTAAGCACGGGCTGCGGACGGTCGGCGATCTGCGCCGGATGGGGCGGATCTCGTATGCCGAGTACCCCGACAACATCACGGGCCCGCTCGGCTACGACGCCATCGTCAAGGCGTACCGGCTCTCCGCCATGAAGGTCAGGCCGCTCAACATCGGCCTGCAGTACCCGGCGCTCAAGAACGGTGACGTGGACGCCGCCGACGTCTTCACCACCGACCCCCAGCTGCGGCGCTACGACTTCACCGTTCTGGAGGACGACCAGGCGATCTTCGGCTTCCAGAACGTGTCGCCTGTGGTACGGCGCTCGCTCGTCGAGCGGTACGGCAGCCGGCTCACCGAGCCGCTCGACGCGGTGAACGCGCTGCTCACCGAGAAGGCCATGCAGGCGCTGAACGAAGCCGCCGCCATGATGCGGCTGAGTCCGGCGAAGGTCGCCGACCGATTCCTGCGCGCCAACGACCTGAAGTGACCGAGGAGCCCACGATCATGCAGAGCGCTGCCGACATCGTCTTCGACGCGGCCACCAAGACCTACGCGGGCTCCGCCGAACCCGCCGTGGACGCACTGTCCCTGACCGTCCCGGCCGGGGAGATCTGCGTCCTGCTCGGGGCGTCCGGCTGCGGCAAGACGACCGCACTCACCCTCGTCAACCGGCTCACCGAGCTCACGTACGGCGACATCCGCATCGACGGGCGCAGCATCCGCGACCAGGACGTCATCGAACTGCGCCGCTCCATCGGCTACGTCATCCAACAGGCGGGGCTCTTCCCGCACATGACGATCGAGGAGAACATCGCGACGGTCCCGCAGGTCCTCGGCTGGAAGCGGTCACGGACCGCCGACCGCGTCCGCGAACTGCTCGAACTGGTCGGCCTTCCCCACAAGGAGTACGCGGACCGCTATCCCGCCCAGCTGTCCGGTGGGCAGCGCCAACGCGTCGGCATCGCACGGGCGTTGGCCGCGGACCCGCCGATCATGCTGATGGACGAGCCGTTCGGCGCACTGGACCCGGTGACGCGCGAGCACATGCAGGACGAGTTCCTGCGGCTGCACGAACAGGTCCGCAAGACCACGCTGTTCGTGAGCCACGACATCGACGAGGCCGTCCGCATGGGCGACCGCGTCGCGATCCTCGCCAAGGGCGGCAGGCTCCTCCAGTACGACTCCCCCGCACGCATCCTGCGCGAGCCCGCCGACGACTACGTGGCGCGTTTCGTCGGCACGGACCGCGGCCTCAAGGCGCTGACGCTGCGCAGCCTCGGCGAGCTGAGGCTCGACCCGGCGACCGGCGACGACGAGGCGTCGCTCCGCACCGGCGACACCCTGCGGACCGCGCTGTCGGCGCTGCTCGCGGGAGGCGCCGAGCGGCTGCCGGTCGCCGACAAGTCGGGGATGACCGTCGGCAGCGTGACCGTGGACCTCATCAGGGAGGCGGCGTGAGTTCCGCCCTGCTCGCGGCGGCCGGCCCACAGCCGGTGATCCCCGACTTCGGAACGGTCAGTTCCTGCGTGCGCGACAACGGCCTGTTCTGCGTCGACTGGTTCACCGCCAACTTCTCCAGCATGTTCGGGCCCGCGCTCGTCCAGCATGTGCGGCTCACGGTGATCGCGGTCGGTGTCGGATTCCTCATCGCGTTTCCGCTGGCGCTGCTCGCGCACTTCCGGCGCCGTCTGGTGAAGCCGCTCGGTGGTCTGACCTCGTTCCTCTACACGATCCCGCCGATGGCCCTGTTCACGCTGCTCGTCCCGGTGTTCGGCCTCTCCGTCCTCACCGCGGAGATCGCGCTGGTGTCGTACACGCTGATGGTGCTGTTCAAGTCGTCGCTGACGGGCCTCGGTGAGGTGCCGGAGGAGGTGCGCCGGGCGGGCGAGGGCATGGGGCTCACGCGGCGCGAGATCCTCTGGCGCATCGAACTCCCGCTGGCCCTGCCCGCTGTGATCAGCGGGCTGCGCGTGGCGACGGTGACCACGATCAGCGTGGTGGAGGTCGCCGCGTTCATCATCGACCAAGGGCTCGGCTCGCCGATCATCCAGGGCCTTCAGTCGCCGTTCAACACCCAGTTCATCGGGGCCGGGCTGCTGGCCGTCGCGCTCGCTCTGGCGGCGGACGGACTGATCGTGCTGGTGGGACGGCTGCTCACGCCGTGGGCCCGGACGCGGAGGACCGTCTGATGCACACCTTCTTCGCCAGTTTCTCGTTCATGGCCGACCACTTCGGACTTCTGGCCGACCGCACGGTGGACCATCTGAAGCTTTCCGCCGCCGCCGTCGCGGTGGCCCTCGTCCTCGCCCTCCCGCTCGGCGTGTGGCTCGGCCACCGCGGCAAGGGTTCCTTCCTCACCGTCAGCATCTCCAACATCGGCCGTGCGCTGCCGTCGCTGGCGCTCATCGCGATCTTCCTCGGGCTGCTCGGCATCGGATTCGTCAATGTACTGACGGCACTGGTGGTGATGGCGGTCCCACCGGTGCTCACCCACGCGTACCTCTCGGTCGAGCAGGTGGACCCGGATCTGGTGCGCGCCGGACGCGGCATGGGCCTGACGGAGTGGCAGATCCTCACCCGCATCGAGCTGCCCCTGGCCCTGCCGGTGCTCTTCACCGGCATCAGGATCGCGGCGGTGTACGTCATCTCCAGCGCGACCCTGGCCGCGGTCGCCGGCGGCGGCGGACTCGGCGACATCATCCTGAACCAGGTGTCGTACGGCCTGTCGGGGGTGATCGCCGCCGCTCTGTGGGTGGCGGTCCTGGCGCTGGCCGCGGACGCCCTGTTCGGAGCGCTCCGCAGTCGGCTCACCCCGCGCGGGGTCCTCGCGGGACGGAGTGGGTGACCGGCACACCGCTGTCGGGCCGCGCACTCCGCACAAAAGAGCCTAGGTAGGGGTCGGCTGCCATGCCGGTGAGCGGCCCAGGGTCGCGACGATCTCGTCCAGCCGGGTCCCGCCGTCGGCCGCGACCGCCGGCGCGAAGGCCGCACCGGGGCCGAGGCGCGCCTCGCCTCCGGGCACCACCCGCGCCACGGCGAGCGCCGCATCGAGGAGTTCGGGGTCGAACGTCACCGTGTGACCCAGGGTCCGGGCCACGTCCCAGGAGTGCACGACGTAGTCGACGAGGTGGAAGCTGACGGCCTGTGCTCCCGGGAACGGTCCGCCGTCGCGGATCTCCGGGAGCGGGAACGCGCGCTCCGTCACCCCGTCGACGGCGAAGGCCTCCAGGACGTGCTGGGCAGCCGCGCGGTACGCCCCGACGGGGTCGTCCCCGAGGGGACGCGGCTGCCACACCGCGATGTCCGCCTCTCCGCGCGAGGCCGCGGCGAATCCGTAGTGCTGCGCGGCCATGTGACCGAGCAGGTCACGCAGCGTCCACCCGGCGCACGGCGTCGGCCTGACCAGGTCCCCGGCCGTCGCCCGCGCCACCACGTCGACGCTCGTACGCACCGCTTCCGCGTCGAGCGCGACCAGATCCTTATTCGTAGGCATACGCTTATGATCCGCCGACGCCTATCACATGTCAACGTCTATCATCGGCGCGTGATGGCCAAGAACGGCGGACGGCGCGACCTCGCCGCGATGCTGCAGCCCCTGGTGCGTTCCCTCATCGCCGCCGAGCTGCCGGTGCTCGCGTCGCACGGGATCTCGATGTGGGGATACGTCGTCCTCAGCGCCCTGGACGACGGCCCGGTCCGCACGCAGGCCGCGCTCGCGGCGGCCATCGGCGCCGACAAGACCCGGATCATCTCCACGCTGGACACGTTGCAGGAGAACGGGCTGATCTCCCGCACCCCGGACCCGCACGACCGCCGGGTCCGGCTCCTCTCCATCACCGACGACGGCCGGCGCGTGCGCAGGTCCGCGCAGGCCGACATCCACGCGCACGAGGACCGCCTCCTGGCCCGGCTCCCCGCGGCCGACCGCCGGGTCTTCCTCGACGCGGTCCACACCCTCACCCCGGATGCGGACACGCCCTAGTCGGTCCCTGCTCCCATGTGTCCGAGTACCGAGCGCATGGCCCGTCGCACCGCATCGCGCGACTCGCCGGTGGGGTCGATCGTCTCGAAGCCGTGGTGGCCGAGCGGAACGTCGATCACCTCGAGCGCGGCGCCGCAGTCCGCTGCCGCGGACACGAACTCCTCGACCGTCACCGCGATTTCAGGGCGTTCGAGCCCCACCCGCGTCAGCACGATCGGCAGCCGCCCCGCACCACGAACCGCCGCCGCCGGGCGGAACCGGCTGTCGGCGAGCCCCCAACCCGGCAGCGGCGCGAGAATCGGGTACGAGGCCGCCACGCACCGCAGCCAGGACGGCGGCGCCGCGAGCCAGTCGGCCGCAAGGAGTCCGCCTGCGGAGACGAACCACAGCGCGACACGGTCGCCGTCCACGCGTGGATCGGCCCGTACCAGTTCGATCGCCTCGGCGATGTCGTCGGCGGCCCGCCCGTACGCGGTCAGCTCGTGGAGCCGGTGGTCCACGGTCACGCCGACGGCTCCCAGGCTCGCCGCGTACTGCGCGTAGCCCACGAAGGCGGGCCAGTCGCGCGGTGTCGGCCGGGCACCGGCCGGTACCGGTCCGCCGTGGACGAACACCACAGCAGGCCGGGGACCTTCGGCGTCGGGCAGATGCAGGTCGACGCGGCCGGTCCGCTCCCGGGGCCGCTCCTCGACGTCCATGAGGAACGGCCGCAGATGCGTGGGCTGCTCGCGCACGGCGGCCACGCGGTGTCCCTTCCCCGCGGCGGCCCGGAGCAGGACGTCCACGAGCTCACGCGGGGCGGAGAGCATCGGCCAGTGCCCGGTGCCGAGTTCGAAGAAGGTGACACCCTGGTCGGCGAGGGCCTGGAACGCGGGGTCACCCAAGCCCACCATGGCCTCGACCACGGCGATGCTCGACCCGTTGGCCGTGCACAGGACGCCGGTCGTCGGCAGTTCGGCGACCGCGCCGGACAGCCGCAGCGGCTGGGTGAGCGTGGGCAGGGGCTGGGGAGCGGCCTGCTCGGTCAGCCGTGCCAGTGCCTCGGCCGGAAGGCCGGCGACGCTGCCCCAGCGCTGCCACTCCTCCACCGCCGGCGCGGGCAGCGTCCCGGCGCTGTCTTCCCGGGCCAGGCTCAGCACGCGCTCGCGGTCCGTCCGGTCGGGCACCAGCTTGAGGGCCGGGTCGCCGTCCTCGGGGATGCCGACATCCACGTTGACGATCCTGGAGATCCGCTCGGAGCGCCGGTCCGCGGCACCGCGCACCGGGTGGATGCCGTAGCAGTGGCCGACGAGGACCACGTCCTGCCCCTCGATCCGGTCGATCAGCCGGACCAGCTCCTCGATGTGCGTCTCCAGGTCCACACCCGGACCCGCCGCACCACCTCCGCCGTCCATGCCGCTGAGTGTCACTTCGTACGCCCGCGCCCCCGCGTCCCGCAGCCCGGCGGCCACATCCCGCCATACCCAGCCGCCGGTGTGGGCCCCCGCCACCAGAATGAATGCCGTCATGTCCCTCTCCTTCCGCGCCGTTGTCCACGGACCGGCCGCACCGGCCGTCCGCACTCGCCGGTACCGTAGGAACTCCCCCTGAGGGAGGTTCAAGCAGTGTCCGCCGACAGCATGTGGTCCATCGGGGAGCTCGCCGAACGTGCGGGCGTCACCGTCAAGACGGTCCGCTTCTACTCGGACCGCGGTCTGCTGCCCGAAGGCCCGCGCAGTACGGGTGGCCATCGCCGGTACGGGCCCGAGGCGCTCGACCGGCTCCGCGTCATCCGATCCCTGCGCGCCCTCGACCTGCCGGTGCCCGACGTGCGGCGCGTGCTGGGTGAGGAGGACGGGCTGGACGGCGCTCTTGAAGACGTCGTCGCCGGGCAGTTGCGGGACATCGGCTCCCAACTGGCCGCGCTGCGCTGGCGGGAGGCCGCGCTTCAGCTGCTCCAGGACTGCGCGCCCGCCGAGCGCGCCGAGCGGCTGCTGCTCGTCGGCGCGATGTCCGCCCCGCCCAGCACGACGGCACCGGCCCGGTTCTGGCGCCGGTGGCTGCCGGCCCGGATGCCCGCGCGGGTCGTCTCCGCCGTCCTCGACCAGGCCGTCCCGCAGCCTCCGGCGGACCCGACTCCGGCCCACGTCCTGACGTTCGCCCGGCTGCACGCCTTCACCTCGCGTTCCTGCGAGGGCGGCGACCGCGGGCAGCCGGCGGCACATCGTACGGAGGACGGGTTCCGCCCCGGGGTGCTCTACGAAGGGCTCAGCGAGGCCTACGCACTTGCGTCACCGCACCTGTGCGACCAGCGGTCACCCCGGGAGGGCGAGGCGCTGGACTGCTTCGTCTCCGCCTACGCCGCCTCACGGGGCGTACGTGACACCCCCGCGTTCCGCCGCACGCTCAGCGGGGTGCTGGCCGCGGATCCGCGCATCGACCACTACTGGCAGCTCGTCGCGGAGCTGACCGGTCCTGCGCGGCCGACACCGGGGGCCGCCCACGACTGGCTCTGCGCCGCGCTCGACGCCCAGGTCGCACGTCAGGCCACGTAAGGGGCGGGCAGTCATCGGCGGTTAATCGCTTGGGCCGGCGGCGCCCGCCTCCGTATCTTGGCGCAACGGCAGACGCGCCATGTGGCTCTACGCGGAAGGCTTCCATGTGCCCTCGTAAGTTGCGGCCCGAAGAGGCGGACATCGACGCCTCGTTGGTGCGCCGGCTCGTCGACGCACAGTTCCCTGAGTGGGCCGGGCTGCCGCTCACCGAGGTCGTCTCGGCGGGTACGTCCAACGCCATGTACCGCCTCGGTGAGGACATGGCCGTGCGGCTCCCCCGGCTCGCCGGTTCCGCGCAGGACGTGGACAAGGAGCACCGGTGGCTGCCGCTGCTCGCCGGAGCGCTCCCCGTGGCCGTCCCCACGCCCCTGGGCAGGGGGATTCCCGGCGAGGGCTACCCGTGGCCGTGGTCCGTCTACCGCTGGCTCGACGGCGCCAACCCCGCCCCGGGCGGCACCCCCGAACCGGCGTTTCTGGCAAAGGACTTGGCGGAGTTCGTCACCGTACTCCGGGGCGTCGACGCCACCGGCGGACCCGCTTCCTACCGCAGCGAGCCGCTGGCACAGCGGGACGAGGTGACGCGTGCGGCGATCCGTGAGCTGCGGGCGGAGCTGGACGGTGATGCGGCGGCCGCCGTCTGGGAGTCGGCCCTACGGGCGCAGGAGTGGGCCGGGCCCGCCGTGTGGATCCACGCGGATCTGCAGCCCGGGAACGTGCTCGTCGCGGACGGACGGCTCAGCGCCGTCATCGACTTCGGCTGTCTGGGCCTTGGCGACCCGGCGGTCGACCTCATCGCGGCCTGGTACCTGCTGCCCGCCGGTGCGCGCGAGGTCTTCCGGACCGGCTCGGGCTCGGACGACGACGCCTGGGCACGGGGCCGCGGCTGGGCCCTGTCGGTCGCCCTCCTGGAGCTCCGGTCCTACCGGGAGAGCAACCCGGTGATGGCCTCCATCGCCCGCCATGTCATCGCGGAAGTCCTCACCGACGACACGGCGGCGGCCTGACGATCCGTCCTGCCCACGCACCGACACCGCCCCGGATCAGTCCGCAGCGGCACGCAACCACGGTCGAGGCAGGCGCGCTCACCCCCCGGATCGGTCGGCAGCCGCGCGCAACCACTCGTCGAGGCAGGCGAAGTCCGCCTCCGTGAGGCCCCGTCGAGGGTCTACGCGATGCAGCAGGGCGCGTTCCGCGTGATGTGCGAAGACCCAGGCGCGGTCGATGTCGGTGATCTCGTCGTCGACCCATGCGAAGGGACGGCCCTGCGCCTGGCCGACCAGGGCGCGGGTCTTCCAGTGCAGGCCACGCACGCCGTGCCCTTCATCGCGTGCGTCCCGAACCGGCGGGTCGGGCCAGTCCACCACCGGCAGCGGCGGCAGCCCGAGGAGCGGGGCGACGCAGTCGTTCGCCTCTTCCATCCAGGTCGTCGCCCAGACGAGCTCGCACGGGAGCGCCGCGAGCCGGGGGCCGTACGCGGGGTTGATCCTGGCCAGCAGGGGGTTCAGGTCGGCGCCCAGCGGGTCGGGGCCTCCTGGCCGGCACATCGGATACGTCGGGTAGCACTCCGGCGGCCCGCCGAACGGAATCAGCGGCCCGTCGACGTCGAGGAAGAGCAGCGGAAGGTGCTCGGATCCGGTCACTTCAGCACCGTAGCGACTCGGGCGCCACGCCCGGGGCCACGCCGCTAGTGTGACGGGCATGACTGGGGACACGGGGCCTGCGGACAGCCACGAACTGGCCGGCGGCATGATGAACGCGGGCGCGGTCTTCCGGCGGGGCGACGTGGTCGAGCGGCCGGCGCCGCCGAATGCCCGGGCGCTCCACGCCTACCTCGCGGCGCTGCGGCATCAGGGATTCGACGCGGCTCCGGTGCCGGTCGGTGTCCGTGCCGACGGGCGTGAGCAGTTGGGGTTCATTCCCGGCCACGTGGCCGTCCCGCCGTTTCCGCCCTGGGCCATGTCGCAGACCGCGCTCCGGTCTGTCGGGGTCCTGCTGAGGCGCCTGCACGAGGCGAGTGCGCGCGTCGCGGTGGACGTATCCGCCGGCTGGTCCGGGGAGCTGGCCGATCCCGAGGGCGGAACGATGCTGTGCCACAACGATGTGTGCCTGGAGAACGTCGTCTTCCGGGACGGCCGCGCCGTGGCCCTGATCGACTTCGACCAGGCGGCCCCGGGCCGCCCGGTCTGGGATGTCGCGATGACCGCCGGCTACTGGGTCCCGATGCGGGACCCCGAGTCCGCGGCCCCGCACTATCCGGTACCTGACCCCTCTCACCCGTTGGACGCCCCGGGCCGGCTGCGGCTCCTCGCGGACGGTTACGGGCTCTCGCCGCGAGAGCGCGCCGAATTGCCGGAGGTCGTCGAACAGGCCGCCGCGGTATGCCGGGCGTTCGTCGCCCGGCGCGTGGCCGACGGGGACCCCGCCTACCTCCAGGCGCTGCGCGACCGCGGCGGCTGGGAGCGCTGGGACCGGATTCAGTCGTGGCTCAGCGATGGGCGCGAGGCGTTCCGGGCAGCACTGCTCGAAGGCCTCGACACGGGGTCGGTCCGTCCCCTTCCTCCCCCATGAGGTTCCCGAAACCGCCGATTCATCAAGCAGGCGGTGAATAGGGCTGGTTGACGGGGTGAAGAGTGCGCAACCATGTCCACATGACCGCGGCCCATCGCGCCATGACCCAGCTGGAGTCGTGGCCGAACCTGGTAAGTGGCTCTCCCCGGTGCGCCGTAGGGCGCTCCTTCGGGACAGCGGGGTGCGACATCGTGCATTTCCATGCCAACGATGCGGCAGATCTGTACCTCACCCGGACGGCGGTCGAACGCCTCCTTCCGCAGCTGCGCGACAGCACCGCGATCCGGGTGCGCCCCGGCGCCTCGTGGATCACCGTGCTGCTCGACTGCGACGACGACGTGGCGCTCCTGCTGACACTCATCAGCGTGGCGCTCAAGGAACACGACGCGGTCAGGGGGCCCGAGGAGGAGTACGGCGGACCGCGCACCGCCCGTACGGCTCCGCCCTGCGACTGGGAGCCGCGGGCGATGCCTTCGCCGCGCGCGGCCGGACCGGTGGCAGCGTCCGCTCATCACGGCCGCGTGCACGACGCGTGGAAGGCCGTCGGCCGGATGCTGCCGCACGGCCACTGACGGGAGCGCCGGGGTGCGTGAGCGGGAGTACGCGACGGAGGCTCGGCAACTGACGTCGGCCGCACGTCAGTTGCTCCCGCTCGCCGCTGTCTCGGCGCCCCGCGCCGCCCCCGTGCTGTCGCGCTCGATCAGTCGCGGCAGCGGCACCTGGACCGTCCGCGACGGGCCGCCGTCCAGGAGTGCCGTCAGTTCCTGGGCAGCGGTGCGGCCGAACTGGACCGTGTCGCGGGACAGTGCCGACAGCCAGGGCTTGACCATGCGGCACAGCGGGGAGTCCTCCCAGGCCACCACCGACACGTCGCCGGGGACCGAGAAACCCAGCTCACCGGCGGCGGCGACCCCGGCGACGGCCATCACGTCGTTGTCGTAGACGAGCGCAGTCGGGGGTGTGTCGCCCTCCATGACGCGGCGCGTGACCGCGGCGCCCTCGGCGTCCGAGTAGTCCGTGGTCACGGAGCGCACCTCGGTCAGGCCACGGCGCTCGGCCTCGGCGCGCAGGGTGCGGATGCGCCGCTCGGTGTGCGCGAGGCCCGGCAGGCCTGCGATGTGGACGATGCGGCGGTGCCCGAGCGCGTACAGCTCGTCGACGACCGACGCCATCGCGCCGGCGTCGTCCGCCCACACCGTCGACATGCCAGGATGCTCCGCGTCGGGCACTCCGCCGATCACCACGGCGGGCAGCCCGAGTTCGTCGAGGAGTGCGGGGCGCGGGTCGGCCGTGCGGGGGTCGACGACGAGCACGCCGTCCACCCGGTGCTCGGCCCACCAGCGCCGGTAGACGGCGCACTCGGCCTCGACGTCCTCCACCACCTGGAACAGCAGGCCGAGGTGACGCTCCGCCAGGACTTCCTGTATGCCGGAGATGAGCTGGAGGAAGAACGAGTCCACGCCCAGCGTGTCCGCCGGGCGTGCCACGACCAGGCCGACCGTGGCCGCGCCTTCGCCGGACAGGGCGCGGGCCGCCGTGCTGGGCCGCCAGCCGAGCTGCTCGGCCACCCGCCGCACCCGGTCGCGGGTCACCTCGGAGACTCCTGGCCGGTCGTTGAGCGCGAAGGACACGGCGCTCTCCGAGACACCCGCCCTGAGCGCGATGTCCTTCATGGTCGGTCGGCGCGCGGGAGACCGCTTGGCTGGCACAGGTGCCCCTTTCCCCGTGGAACCCCGGTGGGCCCCGACCAGCCTAGCGCATACGGTCAGACACTAATGCGCTTGAGTTCAAG
Source organism: Streptomyces sp. NBC_01445 (assembly GCF_035918235.1). NCBI lineage: Bacteria > Bacillati > Actinomycetota > Actinomycetes > Kitasatosporales > Streptomycetaceae > Streptomyces > Streptomyces sp. NBC_01445. The sequence continues at coordinate 995,485 of NZ_CP109485.1, forward strand.
ACTCTAAAGCGCATTAGTTTCGCCTTGCAAAAGGTCTACTCCACTGCTCTGACCTGGTGTCCTTCCAGGCGACTCCTGGCAGTTCCAGAGAATGCATTGACTTTTTCCGTGATCGCAATGCAGGGTCTGCACGGCAACATTCGACGCCGCCGCAAAGGAGCCGTGTCACCGTGCCCATCTCTCGCAGAGCACTAGCCGCTGCCGCCGCCATCGCTGTCGTCCTGCCGCTGAGCGCGTGCGGTTCCGGGGGTGACGACAGCGGCTCGACGGACGCCTCGGGCAAGATCGAAGGCAGCATCACGTTCCAGACGTGGAACCTCAGGGCCAACTTCAAGCCGTACTTCGACGGCCTGGTCAAGGACTTCGAGAAGAAGTACCCCGGCACGCACGTGAAGTGGATCGACCAGCCGGGCGAGGGTTACGCCGACAAGATCAGCGCGGATGCCGCCGGAGGCACGCTGCCCGACGTCGTCAACGTCTCCCCCGACCTCGTCGCCCCGCTCGCCAAGGCCGGCCTCGCGCTCGACCTCGACAAGGCGGCGTCGAAGTACAAGAAGGAGTACCTGCCGGGGGCCTGGGCGAGCCACCAGATACCGGGCATGGACGGCACGTACGCCTTCCCCTGGTACCTCAACACCGGGCCGCTGTTCTACAACAAGAGCCTGTTCAAGAAGGCCGGACTCGACGCGTCGCAGCCCCCGAAGACGTACGACGCGCTCTTCGACGACGCACTCCAGCTCGCGAAGAAGAGCAAGGGCAAGGTGGCCACGCTCGCCAACGTCCCCACCATCGAGGACTTCGGCCGCTACGGCGCTCCGCTCATGAACAAGGAGGGCACCGGCTTCGCGTTCAACGACGCCAAGGGTGTCGAACTCCTCACGAAGTACAAGGAGTTGTACGACGCGAAGGCGCTCGACCCGCAGGCGCTGACCGCGACGCCCGAGTCGACCGGCAAGAAGTTCCTGACCGGGGCCGTGGCGATGAACCCGGGCAGCGCGCTCGACCTGTCGAAGTTCAAGAAGGACGCGCCCAGCCTCTACAAGAACATCGGGATCACGGACCAGATCACCAGCACCGGCAAGGTGAACATGTACGTGATGGGTGTGATGGTGAACTCGCGCTCCAAGCAGAAGCCCGCGGCCGTGGCGTTCGCGCACTACGTCACCGACGCGCAGCACCAGATGGAGTTCGCCAAGAAGGTCGCCATCTTCCCGAGCACCGCGGGCTCCCTGGACGACCCGTACTTCACGAAGCAGGACGGCTCGGACGAGACGCGGGTGCGGATCGCCGCGGCGGACTCGCTGAAGTCCGCGGTCAACTACACGCCGGTCCTGTTCAGCGAGCAGATGAAGACCGAGCTGCGGAACTCCGTGGCCAAGGCCCTCCAGGGCAAGGAGAGCCCCAAGACCGCACTTGACAACGCTGTCAAGGCCTGCGACCGGCTGCTCCAGCAGCAGGGCTGAGCCCCGGAGCCGTACATCATGACGAGTCCCCTTCCGACCGTGAAGACCGCCGCCAAGACCCCGGCGAACGCAGAGGTGACGTCACCCGCGAAGCCCTCGGGCGAGCGGCCGGTCTCCCGCGTCCGACGCCATCTGCCCACCAGCCCCTGGCTGTTCGCCGCTCCCGGGCTGCTGGTCGTCGCCGTCTTCATCCTGTATCCGTTCGTCTCCACCGTGGTCAACTCCTTCACCGACCGGCGGACCCTGATCCCCGGTGAGTTCGTGGGCCTGGCCAACTTCCGGGAGCTGCTGCACGACGACATGTTCTGGACGGGGCTGCGCAACAGCGTCCTGTACATGGTCGGGGTCGTCCCCGCCCTCGTACTCCTTCCGCTGCTGCTCGCCCTCCTCGTCCAGAAGAACATCCCGGGCATCACCTTCTTCCGGTCGGCCTTCTACACGCCGGTGGTCGCGTCCATCGTCGTGGTCGGCCTGATCTGGGTGTGGATGCTGGACGAGCGCGGCCTGGTGAACTCAGTTCTCGAAGCCGTGGGGATCGGCAAGGTCGGCTTTCTCAGCGACCAGTGGCTGCTCCTGCTGAGCGCCATGGCCGTCACGGTCTGGAAGGGCCTCGGCTACTACATGATCATTTATCTGGCGGCGCTGGCCAACGTGCCGCGCGAGCTGCACGAGGCCGCCTCGGTGGACGGTGCGGGAGCGGTGCGCCGCTTCTTCACCGTCACCGTGCCCGCCGTGCGCTCCACCATGGTCCTGGTCGCCGCGCTCTCCTCGGTCGCCGCCTTCAAGGTGTTCTCCGAGGTCTATCTGATGGCGGGGCCGAACGGTGGCCCCGCGGGCGAGGACACCACGCTCGTGATGCTCGTGCAGCGCACCGGCACGGGCCTGACCGGCCGCGTCGGCTACGCCTCGGCGATCTCCGTCGTCGTCTTCGTCGTCACCGTCGCGCTGATGCTGCTCGTGCTCCGCGCCGACCGGAAGGAGGACGCGTGAGCGTCACCGAGGACGTCCGCGCCACAACAGCTCCGGATCCGGGGCCCGTTCGGCGCCGGCGCGCGCCGGGCGTCACCGACGAGAACGGCCGGCGCATCCGCGTCTGGGAGCTCGTACTGCGCTACGCGCTGCTGCTCGCCGTGCTCGCGATCACCGTCGGGCCCTTCCTCTGGCAGCTGTCCACCTCCCTCAAGGGAACGCACGAGGACATCTTCAGCTCCCCGCCGAAGTTCCTGCCCGGCGATCCCACTCTCCACAACTACGAGCGCGTCGCCGACACCATCCCCGTCTGGGACTACGCGTTCAACTCCCTGAAGGTCGCCACCGCCAACGTGGTCACCAACTGCGTCGGCTCCGCTCTCGCGGGCTACGCGCTCGCCCGGCTGCGCTACCGCGGCCGGAAGATCGCCACCCTCGTGTTCATCCTCGCGATGCTGGTGCCCGTCGAGAGCATCGTGATCGCGCAGTTCACTACGATGCGCGAACTCGGCCTCAACAACACCCTCGTCGGCGTGGTCCTGCCGGGCTGCATCGCCGCCATGAACGTCCTGCTGATGCGCAACGCGTTCCTCAATCTGCCGTACGAGATCGAGGAGGCGGCCTACGTCGACGGGGCGAACGCCTGGCAGCGCTTCCTGCGGATCGCGCTGCCGTCCGTGAAGGGGACGCTCGCGGTCGTCGCGATCTTTGCGTTCATGGGCGCCTGGGACGACTTCCTGTGGCCTCTGATCGTGCTCAGCGACCCGGCGAAGTTCACCCTCACCATCGGCCTGAACTATCTGCACGGCACCTTCGCCAACGACGAGCGGATCGTCGCGGCCGGAACGATCATCGCCGTCGCGCCGCTGATCATCCTCTTCGCCTGCCTCCAGCGGTACTTCTTCCGCGGGGTCGGCGAGGGAGCCGTCAAGGGCTGACGCCCGTACCGCGGACATCTCGTCACCGAGGCCCCCACGTACCACAGAACCAGGACTCCGCATGACTTCTGCCGTGCGCTTCGGCGTCAACTACACACCCAGCCAGGGCTGGTTCCACCACTGGCTCGACTTCGACCTGGACGCCGTGCGCGCCGATCTCGACTCGATCGCCGCGCTGGGTCTCGACCACATCCGGGTGTTCCCGCTGTGGCCCTACTTCCAGCCCAACCGCACCCTGATCCGTCCGCGCGCCGTCGAGCAGCTCGTCCAGCTCGCCGACGCGGCGGCCGAACGCGGGCTCGACGTGAACGTGGACGGTCTGCAGGGCCACCTGTCGAGCTTCGACTTCCTGCCCGCGTGGACGCAGACGTGGCACAGGCGGAACCTCTTCACGGACCCTGATGTGGTCGAGGGCCAGGAGGCGTATCTGCGCACGCTCGCGGGGGCGCTCGCCGACCGGCCCAACTTCATCGGCATGACGATCGGCAACGAGGTCAACCAGTTCGCGGCGGGCCCGCACCCCGACCCGGACCGCATCACACCGGAGCAGGCGGGGAGTTGGCTGCGCCGTGTGCTCGCCGCGTGCGAGGAGGGCGCGCCGGGGCGGACCCATCTGCACGCCTCGTACGACGCCGCCTGGTACCAGGACGACCAGCCGTTCACGCCCGCGCACTCCGCACGGCTCGGCGCGCTCACCGCGGTGCATTCGTGGGTGTTCAACGGTACGGCGCAGCGCCACGGCCGCACCGGGACGGCCACCGAGCACCATGCCGCGTACCTCGTCGAGCTGTCCAAGGCCTGGGCCGGCGATCCGCACCGGCCCGTCTGGCTGCAGGAGGTCGGCGCGCCCGCGCCGCTCGTCCCGGCCGAGCACGCGGCGCACTTCACCGAGGCCACCGTCGAGAACACGCTCGACTGCCCGGACCTGTGGGGCGTGACGTGGTGGTGCTCGCACGACGTCAGCCGTGATCTCGCCGACTTCCCCGAACTCGAGTACAGCCTCGGGTTGTTGACGAGCGAGCGGCAGCCGAAACCCGCGGCGAAGGCCCTCGCCCGCATCGTCGCGGACCGGCGCGCCCGTCCCTGTGCACCCGCGCCACGCACCACCGCGCTCGTCGTCGACGCCGGTGACGACGAGGCCGCCCCGAACCGCTCGGTGTGTGCCCCCGGCGGCGCCGTCTTCGAGGCGTTCGTCCGGCTCACGGCCGACGGGGCCCGGCCCACCACGGTCCTCGCCGGCCGCGCCGACGACAAGGAACATCTGATGGCGCGCGGCATCACCGAAGTGGTCACACCGGACCACGTCACACGGACCGTCGGCACGGCTCCGTAACCGGTCGAACCCGATGCGGACCGCACGATTCGAGGTGCGCCGCGTCGGGGAGTTGTACAGCGTCCCGCCCGCCCCGCCTGGTGATCACCCGCACCTCGGACCTTACGGAGTACCCCTCATGCATGACGACCGCACCCTGGTCGAAGCCCGTCTCAAGCGCGTCCTCGACGAGCGCATCCGACCCGCCGTGTACCCCGAGTCCGTGCCGCTGGAGATCGCGGTGTGGAACGCGCCGGGCGAGCCGGTGCCGGTCGAAGAAGGGCTCGCGGCGACGCCCGAGCCGATCGCGGTGGGCGCGCGCTGGGGCGCTCCGTGGGCCACCTGCTGGTTCCGCGTCACCGGGACCGTGCCCGAGGCCTGGGCGGGCCGGACCGTCGAGGCGATCCTCGACCTCGGCTTCGACGAGAACATGCCCGGCTTCCAGTGCGAGGGCCTGGTCTACCGCCCGGACGGTACTCCGGTGAAGGGCCTCAACCCACGCAACCAGTGGGTGCGCGTCGGCGCCCCGGTGGAGGGCGGCGAGGAGGTCCGCCTGCACATCGAGGCGGCGTCCAACCCGGTCATCCTCGACTACCACCCCTTCCTGCCGACGCAGTTGGGCGACAAGGAGACCGCGGGCAGCGAGCCGCAGTACACGCTGGCGCGGATGGATCTCGCGGTCCTCGACGAGACCGTTTGGCAGCTCGTCATGGATCTCGAAGTGCTCGGGGAGCTGATGGCCGAGCTGCCGGTGGAGTCCGCGCGGCGCTACGACATCCTGCGCGCCGTGGAGCGCGCCCTGGACGCGGTCGATCTCCAGGACGTGAACGGCACGGCGGCCGCCGCCCGCGAGCGGCTGACGGGCGTCCTGGCCACGCCCGCCGTACCGTCGGCACACCGCATCAGCGCCGTCGGCCACGCGCACATCGACTCGGCGTGGCTGTGGCCGCTGCGCGAGACGGTGCGCAAGGTGGCGCGGACGACGTCCAACATGACGGCGCTCCTGGAGGACGAGCCCGACTTCGTCTTCGCCATGTCGCAGGCCCAGCAGTGGGCGTGGGTCAAGGAGCACCGGCCCGAGGTGTGGGCGCGGGTGAAGAAGGCGGTCGCCGACGGGCGATTCGTGCCGGCGGGCGGCATGTGGGTGGAGTCGGACACCAACATGCCGGGCTCGGAGGCGATGGCCCGTCAGTTCGTGCACGGCAAGCGGTTCTTCCTCGACGAGTTCGGGATCGAGAACGACGAGGCGTGGCTGCCCGACACGTTCGGGTTCGCCGCGGGCCTTCCGCAGATCATCAAGGCCGCGGGCTCCAAGTGGCTGCTCACGCAGAAGATTTCGTGGTCGCAGACCAACAAGTTCCCCCACCACACGTTCCAGTGGGAGGGCATCGACGGCACCCGGATCTTCACGCACTTCCCGCCCGTGGACACGTACAACTGCTCCATGAAGGGCAGTGAGATCGCCCACGCAGCGAAGAACTTCAAGGACAAGGGGGTCGCCCGGCACTCGCTCGCGCCGACCGGCTGGGGTGACGGGGGCGGCGGCACGACGCGCGAGATGGTCGCGAAGGCGGCCCGTCTCCGTGACCTCGAAGGGTCCGCGACGGTGGTGTGGGAGACACCGGAGGAGTTCTTCAAGAAGGCCGAGGCGGAGTACCCGAACCCGCCCGTGTGGGTCGGCGAGCTCTACCTCGAACTCCACCGCGCCACGCTGACCTCCCAGGCCAGGACGAAGCAGGGCAACCGGCGCAGCGAGCACCTGCTGCGCGAGGCCGAGCTGTGGGCCGCGACCGCTGCGGTGCGGGCCGGATTCCCTTACCCGTACGAGGAGTTGGACCGGATCTGGAAGACGGTGCTGCTGCACCAGTTCCACGACATCCTGCCCGGCTCGTCGATCGCCTGGGTGCACCGCGAGGCGCGCAGGACATACGAGCGGGTCGCGGAGGAGCTGAACGGCATCATCGGCGCGGCCCAACGCGCCCTGGCCGGTGAGGGCTCGGGGACGCTCGTCTTCAACTCGGCGCCGCACACCCGCGACGGCGTGCCCGCGGGCGGCGCCCGTAACCCGGTCATCGAGGGCGAGGCCGCGATCGCTTCGCGCGCGGCGGGCGGGTTCGTCCTGGACAACGGGCTGTTGAGGGTGGAGATCGACGACCGGGGCCTGGTCGTGTCCGCGTACGACCTCGTCGCGGGTCGCGAGACCGTGGCGCCGGGCCGGGCCGCGAACCTGCTACAGATCCACCCGGACTTCCCGAACATGTGGGACGCGTGGGACGTCGACGAGTTCTACCGCAATACCGTGACGGATCTCGTGGACGCCGACGAGGTGGCCCCCGGTGAGGGCGCGTCGGTGCGCATCGTGCGCAGCTTCGGAGACTCGCGTGTCACGCAGGTCGTCTCGCTGACGGCGGGTGAGCGGCGGCTCGGCATCGACACGGAGGTCGACTGGCACGAGACGGAGAAGTTCCTGAAGCTGGCGTTCCCGCTGGACATCCACGCCGAGCGGTACGCGTCCGAGACGCAGTTCGGGCACTTCTTCCGGCCCACGCACACCAACACCAGCTGGGAGGCGGCCAAGTTCGAGGCGTGCAACCACCGGTTCGTGCACGTCGAGGAGCCCGGCTGGGGCGTCTCGCTCGTCAACGACTCGACGTACGGCCATGACGTGACGCGGACCGTGCGGGACAGCGACTCGGGCACGACGACCACCGTCCGTGTCTCGCTGCTGCGCGCGCCGCGCTTCCCCGACCCCGAGACCGACCAGGGTGTGCACCGCTTCCGGCATGCGCTGGTGCCGGGCGCGGCGATCGGGGACGCGGTCCGCGAGGGCTACCGGATCAACCTGCCGGAGCGGCACGTGACCGGATCCGGCGAGGTCGCTCCGCTGGTGGACGTCGACCAGGACGCGGTCGTCGTGACGGCGGTCAAGCTGGCCGACGACGGCAGCGGCGACGTGGTGGTCCGCTTCCACGAGTCCCGCGGCGGCCGGGTGCGCGCCACGCTCACGGCGGGCTTCGAGGTCGCGGCCGCGGCGGCGACGGACCTCCTGGAGCGTCCGCTCGCCGACGCGGCGGCCCCGGAGCGCGACGGCGACCGGATCACACTGTCGCTGCGCCCCTTCGAGCTGGTGACGCTGCGTCTGAAGCGGGCCTGAGCCGGCGTTGTCGTCCGGTGGGCCGGTGACGGAACCGGCCCACCGGACGGCGCGTTCAGTCCTCCGCGCCGGGTGCCGTCCCGGCCTCCCGGGACAGCAGGATCAGGCTGCGGGCCTCGACCAGCACATCGGTGCCCGGCTTGTGTTCCATCTCGTCCGCGACACCTCGCGGGTCGGTGGTGTCGATCCGGGTGGTCCACCGCTCGCCGTAGGTGGCGTCCGGGAGGCGGAAGCGGACCGGCTTCCAGTAGCTGTTGAGGAGCAGCAGGAAAGAGTCGTCGACCACCGGCCGCCCGTACGGAGTGGGCTCGGCGATGGCGTCGCCGTTGAGGAACACGGCGACCGAGTGGGCGTCGCCGCGCTGCCAGTCGTCGTCCGTCATCTCGCGCGCGTCCGGGCGCAGCCACACGAGGTCGGGCAGGGGCTGACCCTCGTGGGTGTGCGTGTCGCCGCGGAAGAAGCGGCGGCGGCGCAGCACCGGGTGGGCGGCGCGCAGGGCGATGGTGCGCCGGGTGAACTCCATCAGTTCGCGCTGGTCGTCGTTCAGGCGCCAGTCGATCCAGGAGATCTCGTTGTCCTGGCAGAAGGCGTTGTTGTTGCCCTGCTGGGTGCGGCCCAGTTCGTCGCCGTGGGCGAGCATGGGGATGCCCTGGGAGAGCAGCAGCGTGGCGAGGAGATTGCGCTGCTGCCGGCCACGCAGTTCGAGCACGCCTTCGTCGTCGGTGGGCCCCTCGGCACCGCAGTTCCACGACCGGTTGGTGCTCTCGCCGTCCCGGTTGTTCTCGCCGTTGGCCTCGTTGCGCTTGCCGTTGTACGAGACCAGGTCGCGCAGCGTGAATCCGTCGTGGGCGGTGACGAAGTTGACGCTGGCGCGCGGGCGGCGGCTGTCGTGCTGGTAGAGGTCGGAGGAGCCGGTGAGCCGGGAGGCGAACTCGGCGAGGGTGTTCTCGCCGGAGCGCCAGAAGTCCCTTACGGAGTCGCGGTACTTGCCGTTCCACTCCGACCACTGGGGCGGGAACTTGCCGACCTGGTAGCCGCCCTCGCCGACGTCCCACGGCTCGGCGATGAGCTTGACGCGGCCGATCACCGGGTCCTGCTGGATCAGGTCGAAGAACGCGGAGAGCCGGTCCACCTCGTGGAACTGCCGGGCCAACGTCGCCGCGAGGTCGAACCGGAAGCCGTCGACGTGCATCTCGGTGACCCAGTACCGCAGGGAGTCCATGATGAGCTGGAGCACGCTGGGGTGCCGCATCAGCAGGCTGTTCCCGGTGCCGGTGGTGTCGTAGTAGTGCGCAGGGTCTCCGTCGACGAGCCGGTAGTAGGACGCGTTGTCGATGCCGCGGAAGGAGAGCGTCGGGCCGTTCTCGTTGCCTTCCGCCGTGTGGTTGTAGACGACGTCGAGGATCACTTCGAGGCCGGCCGCGTGCAGCGCCTTCACCATCGACTTGAACTCGGAGACCTGCCCGCCGCGGCTGCCCCGGGCGGCATACGCGTTGTGCGGGGCGAAGAAGCCGATCGTGCTGTAGCCCCAGTAGTTCGACAGGCCCTGGTCACGCAGGAAGCCGTCCTGCGCGAACTGGTGCACCGGCATCAGCTCCACCGCGGTCACGCCCAGCGAGGTCAGGTGCTCGATGACCGCCGGGTGCGCGAGGCCCGCGTAGGTGCCGCGCAGTTTCGCCGGGACCTTGGGGTGGGTGCGGGTCAGGCCGCGTACGTGGGCCTCGTAGATGACGGTGTCGGCGTACGGGCGCAGGGGCGGGCGGTCGTTGCCCCAGTCGAAGGCGCTGTCGGTCACCACGGCGACGAGGGTGTGCGACGCGCTGTCGGCCGGGGTCGGTCCGCCGGCCGTCCGCTCGAAGAGTGACGGGTCGTTGTCCATCTGTCCGTCGATGGCCGTGGCGTACGGGTCGAGGAGCAGCTTCGCGGGGTTGCAGCGATGGCCCGCCGCCGGGTCCCACGGGCCGTGCACGCGGTAACCGTAGCGCTGGCCGGGGCCGACGGCGGGCAGATAGCAGTGCCATACGAAGCCGTCGACCTCGGTCATGGTGACCGTGTCGTGGGTGCCGTCGTCGTGGAGGAGGACGAGGTCGACGCGCTCGGCGACCTCCGTGAACAGGGCGAAGTTCGTTCCGTCGCCGTCGAATGCCGCGCCGAGGGGATAGGGGCGTCCGGTCCAGGTGAGCATCCGGCCACCGTACGGATGATCTTGGAGTCGGTGTCGTCACCGCGCCGCCCGCACCCCGTCTGCCGCGCGCCCGGCCCCTCGTGTGCCGCTGTCCTGGCACGCCGCCGGGCCGCGGCTGCCGAAGCAGACCGCGGCCCGGTGCGACACGCTCCGGACGGAGCGCGGTGCTGATGTCACATCACCGGCGTCGGGCGTACCACCCTGCGTGGGACGGACAGTTCGGGCCCGCGCGCACGGGCCGCCGGGGCGGCGGCCACGAGCGGATCCGCGACCGCTGACCCCGCGAACGCCGGGACAGGCACCTCGCGCGGCATCTCGAGCGCTTCGCTGATGCGCGGCGGGGGTCCGACCGGGAGCAGCGGGGCGCGCTCTCCGAGACGGGCACGGCGCGAGAACCAGATGATCTTTCCCGTGGCGGTGGCGCAGCCGCCCCAGCCGTCGCTCAGCGCGGCAATCTCCGCGAGGCATCCCTCCTTCGGGGCGTAGTGCGGGCCCGGCAGGTCACGCTCGTGGTCGGACACCGCGGTGATCAAATGCTGGCCGTTCCACCACATCTCAACGGCGGTGTTCTTGTCCGTGGCGTGCTCGTCGATCGTGTGAAGCAACACCTCGACGCCGCGGCAGACGGGGTCGACGAGCATGTCCAGCTTCCAGTACCGGAGGTGGGCGGCCAGGATGCGCCTGACCTGCCCTACACGCTCCGAGCTGACCTCGACGTCGAGGTGGTAGTAGCAGGGCACTGCTGTATTCATCGTCTTCGGCTCCTCACCGGCGAAGCTCCCGCTCGTTGCTCGCCCCCTACGGGCCATACCCCGAACACGTAGCGTGAGCACTGATCGCTCCTGAGTCAGCCTCAGCATGAGAGCGCTACTCCATTCGTGCAACACGAGGAGCCGCTCCCGGCGTCGTTGAAGCTCCAACAGGACGGGAAGTGCCGCCAAATGCACCATGGAACGGGGTACCGATCGGCGTAATGGTTCGGTACCTCTCCGTGCACGGCCGCAGCGCACCGACCCGGTGCACCGTGCGCATCGAAGAGTGGGAAGTGAACAGCGACATGTTGCTGCCTACCAAGACCGAAGTCGCCAGTCATCTGGCGCAGTACCGCGCATGGGAACGCCTGCGGCTGGCGGCCCCCGCCGACCGCCAGGTGCGGGCCCACTTCGAGGACACGGCCTACACGTTGTGCGTGCTGATGGGAAAGCGCTGCGGGCGCGAGGCCGCCGACGCGGCCGAGCACTATCTCCGTCCCAGCGTGGAGCATCCGCCCATGGCCGCCCCGCCGCTCGCGGCGCCCGCGGTCGCCGTCGCCGCCCTCAGCGGGCCGTGACGCCGGACCCTCCGGCAGAAGCGGGACGCCGGCCGACACGCCTGAACCGGGGCATTTCCCGACAGGCCGAGCCCGGTCGGCTCCCGTAGCGTGTCGCCGGAGGGACGCAGCCCGTCGATGACACCCTGCTGTGCCCGGCCACGTGCCGGGCCAACTGGTGTGCGAGTGACGGCGCCTCCCGTGGCGCATGTGAACCCGGCGGGCCCCCGAGCGAGGACGGCCCTGCCTCGAGCACGGCGGAGGTGCAACTGATGAACCCAGGCACGGTGACGGGCCGCGTCCCGATCGTGGACGTCCTCCCGGCCGTCGACTGCGGCAGGCGTCCGGCGAAGGCGGTCCCGGGCGAGACGTTCGAGGTCTCCGCCACGCTCTTCGGCGAGGGCCATGCCGCCGTCTCCGCCAATGTCGTGCTGCGCGGCCCCGACGGCCGGCCGGGCCCGTGGACCCCGATGCGTGAACTGTCCCCGGGCAGCGACCGCTGGGGCGCCGACGTCACTCCGACGGCCGTGGGCAACTGGACGTACTCGGTGGAGGCGTGGGGCGATCCCGTGTCCTCGTGGCGCCGGGCCGCCGGCATCAAGGTCCCGGCCGGGATCGACACGGAGCTGATCCTGGAGGAGGGCGCCGCGCTGCACGAGCGTGCCGCCGCCGGCGTTCCGGAAGGCGCGGGACGCAACGCGGTCCTCGCGGCCGTGGACGCGCTCCGCGACGAGGACCGGCCTCCCGCCGCCCGCCGCGCGGCGGCCCTCGCGCCGGACGTGACCGCCGCGCTGGCGGAGCATCCGCTGCGCGAAAACATCTCCCGCTCGGCGCCCCTGCCGCTGCTCGTCGAGCGCGAACGGGCGCTGTACGGGGCCTGGTACGAGATGTTCCCGCGCTCCGAGGGCGCCGTGGTCCGCGAGGGCGAACGCCCGGTGAGCGGCACGTTCCGCACGGCGGCCGAGCGCCTTCCCGCCGTCGCCGCCATGGGTTTCGACGTGGTCTATCTGCCGCCGATCCACCCCATCGGCACCACCTTCCGCAAGGGGCCGAACAACAGCCTGTCGGCCGATCCGTGGGATGTCGGAGTGCCGTGGGCGGTCGGCTCGCCCGAAGGCGGTCACGACGCGATCCACCCGGACCTCGGCACGCTCGACGACTTCGACGCGTTCGTGCGCCGGGCCGGGGAACTCGATCTGGAGATCGCGCTCGACTTCGCCCTCCAGTGCTCCCCGGACCACCCGTGGGTGGAGAAGCACCCGGAGTGGTTCGAGCACAGATCCGACGGCACGATCGCGTACGCGGAGAACCCGCCGAAGAAGTACCAGGACATCTACCCGATCGCGTTCGACCAGGACATGCTGGGGCTGATCGAGGAGACCTCCCGGGTCCTGCGCTTCTGGATGCGTCACGGGGTCCGCGTCTTCCGCGTCGACAACCCGCACACCAAGCCCGTCATGTTCTGGGAGCGGGTGATCTCCGACATCAACCGCAGCGACCCGGACGTCGTGTTCCTCGCCGAGGCCTTCACCCGGCCCCCGATCATGCGGGCGCTCGCCAAGGCCGGTTTCCAGCAGTCGTACACGTACTTCACCTGGCGCGACACGAAGCAGGAGCTCACCGAGTACCTCACGGAGCTCTCCCGGGACACGGCCGCCTACATGCGTCCCAACCTGTTCGTGAACACACCCGACATCCTGCCCCGCTACCTCCAGAAGGGCGGCCGCCGCGCCTTCGAGGTGCGCGCCGTGCTCGCGGCCACACTCTCCCCGACCTGGGGGGTGTACGCCGGATACGAGCTGTGCGAGAACACCCCGGTCCGCGAGGGCAGCGAGGAGTACCTCCACTCGGAGAAGTACGAACTGCGGCCGCGCGACTGGGAGTCGGCCGAGCGCGAAGGGCGCTCCATCGCCCCGCTCATCACCACCCTGAACCGCGTCAGGCGGAACCACAGCGCCCTGCGCCTGCTCAGGAATCTCCACTTCCACCGGACCGACAACGACGCGCTGATCGCGTACAGCAAGCGCTCGGGCCCCGACACGGTCGTGGTGGTCGTCAACCTCGACCCCCACCACACCCAGGAGGCGACGGTTTCTCTGGACATGCCTCAGCTCGGACTCGACGCGCACGCGAGCGTGCCGGTCCACGACGAGCTGACCGGCGAGACATACCAATGGGGCAGGACGAACTTTGTGCGCCTGGAACCGGGCCGCGCGCCCGCGCACATCCTCACCGTCCTGCGACCGTCCTCACCGCCCACCGGAGGGTCACCCACCACATGATCGTCAACAAGCCCGTCCAGGACAAATTCGAGGACACCCCCACCAAGGACAGGGATCCCGACTGGTTCAAACGTGCCGTCTTCTACGAGGTCCTCGTCCGCTCCTTCCAGGACAGCAACGGCGACGGAGTCGGCGACCTCAAGGGCATCACGTCCAGGCTGGACTACCTCCAATGGCTGGGCGTCGACTGCCTCTGGCTGCCGCCGTTCTTCAAGTCACCACTGAGGGACGGCGGTTACGACGTCTCCGACTACACGGCGGTCCTGCCCGAGTTCGGCAATCTCGCGGACTTCGTTGAGTTCGTCGACGCCGCGCACCAGCGCGGGATGCGCCTGATCATCGACTTCGTCATGAACCACACGAGCGACCAGCACCCGTGGTTCCAGGAGTCCCGCAAGGACCCCGACGGGCCGTACGGCGACTACTACGTCTGGGCCGACGACGACAAGAGTTACGAGGACGCGCGGATCATCTTCGTCGACACCGAGGCGTCGAACTGGACCTTCGACCCGGTGCGCCAGCAGTACTACTGGCACCGCTTCTTCTCGCACCAGCCGGATCTCAACTACGAGAACCCGCGCGTCCAGGAGGAGATTCTCGCCGCGCTGCGCTTCTGGCTGGATCTCGGCATCGACGGCTTCCGGCTCGACGCGGTGCCCTACCTCTACGCCGAGGAAGGGACCAACTGCGAGAACCTCCCCGCGTCCCACGCCTTCCTCAAGCGCGTACGGGCCGAGGTCGACGCGCACTACCCGGACACGGTCCTGCTCGCCGAGGCCAACCAGTGGCCCGAGGACGTGGTCGACTACTTCGGCGACTACGCCTCCGGCGGCGACGAGTGCCACATGGCGTTCCACTTCCCCGTCATGCCACGGATCTTCATGGCCGTGCGCAGGGAGTCGCGCTACCCGGTCTCGGAAATTCTCGCCAAAACCCCTGCCATTCCGTCGAGTTGCCAGTGGGGCATCTTCCTGCGCAACCACGACGAGCTCACGCTCGAAATGGTCACCGACGAAGAACGCGACTACATGTACGCGGAGTACGCCAAGGACCCGCGGATGCGCGCCAACATCGGCATCCGCCGCCGCCTCGCACCCCTCCTCGACAACGACCGCAACCAGATCGAACTCTTCACCGCCCTGCTGCTCTCCCTGCCCGGCTCGCCGATCCTCTACTACGGCGACGAGATCGGCATGGGCGACAACATCTGGCTCGGCGACCGCGACGCGGTCCGCACGCCGATGCAGTGGACCCCCGACCGCAACGCCGGCTTCTCGTCCTGCGACCCCGGCCGCCTCTCGCTCCCCACGATCATGGACCCGGTCTACGGCTACCAGGTCACCAACGTCGAGGCATCCATGTCGTCCCCGTCCTCGCTGCTCCACTGGACCCGACGCATGATCGAGATCCGCAAGCAGAACGAGGCCTTCGGCCTCGGCTCGTACACCGAACTCCCCTCGTCCAACCCGGCCGTGATCGCGTTCCTGCGCGAATACAAGGACGACCTCGTCCTGTGCGTGCACAACTTCTCGCGCTTCGCCCAGCCCACCGAACTCGACCTCCAGGCCTTCGACGGCCGGCACCCGGTCGAGCTCATCGGCGGGGTGCGCTTCCCCGCCATCGGCCGGCTCCCGTACCTGCTGACCCTCGCGGGCCACGGCTTCTACTGGTTCCGGCTCCGTAAGGAAGCCGTCAGCGCCACGTGGTGACCGGCGGCCCCACGCCCCTGGGTCCGTCTGTCCGCCCTCGAAAGGAGTCGTCGCCATGCCCAAGGCCGCACTGCAGAGTCCGACCGGCGTCAGCCCCTCTCTGCTGCTGAACTCACTCGCCGGTCTGCTGCACGAATGGCTGCCGCGGCAGCGCTGGTTCGCGGGGAAGGGCCGGCCCGTCACCGGGCTGACCCTGGCCTCGATGACCGAGCTGCACCCGGGCTGCCTGCACCTGCTGGTGCGTGCGGAGCACGCCGCGCAGGCGACCCGCTCCGGCTCGGGCACGCCCCCGGCCGACAATCTCTACCAACTCCTGCTCGGCGTAAGGGAGATGCTGCCGCCCTCGCTCGCGCCGGCCTTCATCGGCCGCGCGACCGAGGGCCCGCTGACCGGCCTCATGGTGTACGACGCCCTCCAGGAGCCCCGGTCCGCCGGGCTGCTCCTGGAGCGGCTGCGCCACCCGGGCGCGGCGGGCCCCCTGCGCTTCGAACGCGACCCGCAGGTCACCGTGCCCGCCGGGCTCACGCCACGCGTCCTCGACGCCGAACAGTCCAACACGTCGCTGGTGTACGGGGATTCGTTCATCCTGAAGGTCTTCCGGCGCGTCCAGGCCGGCGTCAACCCGGATCTGGAAGTGCCCTGGGCGCTCGCCCGGCAGGGCTGCACCCGCGTGCCGGGACCCGTCGCGTGGTTCCGCACCTCGCAGCCCCAGAAGGCGACACTCGGAGTCCTCCAGCCGTTCCTGCCCGACGCGGACGACGGCTGGACCCTCGCGCTCCGGTCGCTCGCCTCCGGCAGGGACTTCACCGACGAGGCGTACGAACTGGGTCGGGCGACCGCCGAGATCCATCTCGCGCTGACCGCGGCATTCCCGGTCGACGCCCCTGTGCCGCACCGCAACCGGCACCTGGCGGAGGCGATGACCGAACGCCTCGAATCCACGGCCCGTTCCGTGCCCGCGGTACTTCCGCACGCGCCCGGGCTGCGGGCCGCGTTCGACGCGTTCGCGCTCGTCGACTCGGCGCGGCCCGCGCAGCGGATCCACGGCGACCTCCATCTGGGGCAGGTGCTGTGGTCGGGGCAGCAGTGGTTCGTCATCGACTTCGAGGGCGAGCCGGCCCGCCCGCTCGCCGAACGCCGCCACGCGCAGTCCCCCGTACGCGATGTGGCGGGCATGCTCCGCTCCTTCGACTACGCGGCCCGCACCCGTCTGCCCTGGCGGCCCGAGTGGTCGCTGCGCTGCCGGGACGCCTACTGCGCCGGCTACGCGGCCGAGTCGAAGTCGGACCCGCGCGAGGAACCCGACCTGCTCCGCGCCTTCGAGACGGACCGGGCCCTTTACGAAGTGCTGTACGAAGCGCGGCACCGGCCCGACTGGCTGCCCGTGCCGATGGCGGCGATCAGCCGCCTCGCCGAACCCCGCTGAACCAGGCGGCGGCAACCCCGCCGTCCGCCTGCAGGACTCGCTCACCTCCGAGGAGACAGAACCGTGGCAGCTCGCAAGACCTCCGCCCCCAAGGCTGTCGGCCTGTCCGACAAGCCCGGCCCCGGTCGCCTCAAAGTCCTGCCCGCCCCCGTTCTGGACGGGGCGGACCGCGGACGCCTGCTGTGGGGTGAGCATCACGACCCGCACTCCCTGCTCGGCGCGCACCCGGTGGACGGCGGTGTCGCATTCCGGGTGCTGCGGCCTTACGCCCAGGCCGTCGCCGTATCGGTCAAGGGCCGGCGCGCGGAGCTCCGTGACGAGGGTGACGGTCTCTTCGCCGGGGTGCTGCCGCTCGACGCGATTCCCGCGTACACGCTGCTCGTGACGTACGACGGGGACGAGCGGGAGGTGGATGACCCCTATCGCTTCCTGCCCGCGCTCGGGGAGTTCGACCTGCATCTGATCGGCGAGGGGCGGCACGAGGAGCTGTGGACCGCTCTGGGCGCCCAGCCGATGACGCACGAAGGGGTCGCGGGCACCCGGTTCACGGTGTGGGCGCCGAACGCGCGGGGCGTACGCGTCTGCGGGGACTTCTGCGCCTGGGACGGCACCGCGTTCCCGATGCGGTCGCTCGGCTCGTCGGGCGTGTGGGAGCTGTTCCTGCCGGGCATCGGCGAGGGAGCGCTGTACAAGTTCGACATCACGCGCCCCGACGGTTCGCACACCGTGCGCGCGGACCCGCTGGCCCGGCGCACCGAGGTGCCGCCCGCGACCGCGTCCGTCGTGACGGAGTCGTCCCACACGTGGGGGGACTCCGCGTGGATGAAGATGCGCGGGCAGCGCCCGGTGCACGAGGCGCCCTTCTCGGTGTACGAGGTCCATCTGCCCTCCTGGCGCCCGGGCACGAACTACCGCGAACTCGCCGACCAGCTCGCCACCTACGTGAGCGATCTCGGCTTCACCCACGTCGAGTTCATGCCCGTGGCCGAGCATCCGTTCGGCGGGTCGTGGGGCTACCAGGTCACCGGCTTCTACGCCCCGACGTCCCGCATGGGCTCCCCCGACGACTTCCGCCACCTCGTCGACACCCTGCACCAGGCAGGCATCGGCGTGATCGTGGACTGGGTGCCGGCCCACTTCCCGAAGGACGACTGGGCGCTGGCGGGCTTCGACGGCACCGCCCTGTACGAGCCGCAGGACCCGCGCCGCGCCGAGCACCCGGACTGGGGCACCCTCGAGTTCGACTACGGCCGCAAGGAGGTCCGCAACTTCCTGGTCGCCAACGCCGTGTACTGGTGCGAGGAGTTCCACATCGACGGCCTGCGCGTCGACGCCGTCGCCTCCATGCTCTACCTCGACTACTCGCGCGAGGAAGGCCAGTGGTCGCCGAACGAGCACGGCGGCCGCGAGAACCTCGATGCCGTGGCCTTCCTCCAGGAGATGAACGCGACGGTGTACCGCCGCTGCCCGGGCGTCGTGACGATCGCCGAGGAGTCGACCGCGTGGGACGGTGTCACGCGGCCGACCCACCACGTCGGCCCCGGCGGTTTCGGTGGCCTCGGCTTCGGCCTGAAGTGGAACATGGGCTGGAGCCATGACTCGCTGCAGTACATCGCGCACGAGCCCGTGCACCGCAAGTACCACCACAACGAGCTGACGTTCTCGATGGTGTACGCCTACAGCGAGAACTATCTGCTTCCCCTCTCGCACGACGAAGTGGTGCACGGCAAGCGCGCGCTCGTGTCGAAGATGTCCGGCGACTGGTGGCAGCGGCGAGCCGACCACCGCGCGTACCTCGGCTTCATGTGGGCCCACCCGGGCAAGCAACTCCTGTTCATGGGCCAGGAGTTCGCGCAGGGGGCCGAGTGGTCGGAGGGGCACGGCCCGGACTGGTGGCTCCTCGACCCGGCCTACGATGCCGAGCCGGACCACCGCGGGGTCCTCGACCTGGTGCGCGACCTCAACCACGAGTACGCGGCCGCGCCCGCCCTCTGGGAACGGGACACCACACCCGAGGGGTTCTCGTGGATCACCGCGGACGCGGCCGACGACAACGTCCTCGCGTTCCTGCGGTTCGCGGCGGACGGCGCGCCCCTGCTGGCCGTGTGCAACTTCTCCCCGGCAGTCCGAGAGAACTACCGGCTCGGCGTGCCGGACTCGGTCCCCGGCTGGTTCGAGGTCCTGAACACGGACGCGGCAAGGTACGGCGGGGGCGACGTCGTCAACGCCGGCGTCCTCAAGCCGGACCCTCAGCCGAGCCACGGCCGGCCCGTCTCGCTCCAGCTGACAGTGCCGCCGCTGGCGACGGTGTGGCTGCGGCCGGCCTGAGGACCGTCCAGACGTCACTCGAAGGCCGCCGCCTCACGCAGGGCGGCGGCCACCCCTCCGTCACGGTCGAGGAGGTCGGCGGCCGGCTCGGCGCCGTCATCTCCGGCGTACGCCTCGGCGGCGACCTCTCGGTCGCGACAGTGTCCGCCGTCCGCTCCGCACTGCTGTTCCTCGGTACCGCTGTCCCCGGAATCCGTACCGGACCCGGCCTTCGGCATCGCTTCGGGGCGGGCCGGGCCCCGCTCCCCTCACACTTCGCGGACGTTCCCGAAAACGGCTGGACCCGGCCTGCCCCCGGCCCTACGCTCACCCTGTTTCACCCACGGTGTGAAACAGCTGAACCACCACTCGAACCAGAGACTTCTGCCCGGTGACGGAGTCGGCGTGGGGCGTGCGTCCCCGCTCCACGCCAGCATTGGACGGTTCCAGGCGATGACCACGGGTCGGCCCCTTCGGACGCCGACGGCCCCGGGTGGTCCGCCCCGTCGGGCAGCGAAAGGGACGCGCCGTGCCGTCGGCGACCTATCGCACCCTGCTCCGCACACCGGGTGCGGCTGCCTTCTTCCTGACCGCCACCATGGGCCGCGTGGGCATCGCCATGACGAGCCTCGGCATCGTCTGGCTGGTGCACGACCGGACCGGTTCCTATGCCACGGCCGGTCTGGTGACCGGCGGGTTCGCCGTCGCCGAGGCGCTCGCGGGACCCCAACTCGCCCGTCTGGCCGACCGTTTCGGCCAGTCGCGGGTCCTGCCACCCGTACTGTTCGCCCACGCCGCGGCGGTGACCGCGCTGCTGTGTCTGGTCGCGAGCGATGCCCCGGACCACCTGCTGACGACGGCTGGAGTCCTGGCCGGCGCCACCATCCCCCAGCTGGCTTCCCTGTCTGCGGCCCGCTGGTCGGCACTGCTGCGCGACGACCTGGCCCCGGCCCTGCCCACGGCGTTCGCGCTGGAGTCACTCGGCAACGGACTCGGCTACCTGGCAGGTCCTGCGCTGGTCAGCATGCTCGGGGCGAGCGGTCACCCTGCGCTCGGCACCCTGCTCGCGGCCGGTCTGGTGGTGGGCGGGGGCCTCCTGTTCGCGGCCCAGCGCCGTACCGCTCCCCCCGCCGTGAGCGCCGTCGAACGTGACCGCTCGGGCCGCTCGCTCCTGCGCCTGCCGTTCTGGGCCCTGGTCGGTGTCAGCCTCTCGCACGGCGTGTTCTTCGGCGCCATGCAGGTCTCGGTGGCTGCGTTCGCCGTCGAGCACGACGCTCCGGGCCGGGCCGGCTTGCTCTACGCCGTGTCGAACTGCACGGGCTTGCTGTCGGGCTGGCTGTACGGTCTGCGCCCCCGGCGAACCCCGCCACAGAACCAACTCGTCTACGCCACAGTCTGGTTGGCGCTCAGCTGCCTTCCCCTCCTCGTCGCCGACACGCCCCTGGGCGTCGGCGCGGCACTCGCCGCGACGGGCCTCGCCGTCCAGCCGATCCTGGTGCTGTCACCGGTCCTCGCGCAGGCGACGGCCCACCGGGCCGTCCTCACCCAGGCGTTCACGTGGCTCAACTCGGCGTCCGCCGCGGGTTCGGCGGGCGCGGCGGCGGTGTCAGGCCGTCTGATCGACTCGCACGGATCTCATGCCGGCTTCGCACTCGCGGCGGCGGCCGCTACGGCCATGGCGCTCCTGGCTGCGCCCCGGACCGGCGCGCGACGGACCCGCCGTACCGTGAGTGGCCCCCGGTCGGGCGGAGCGCGGTCGCCGCGGTCTTGACGGGGGGCGTCCCGTTCAAGGTGTGGACCGCAGCGGCGGTGCCTGCTGCGTCATCCCTGGTGGCTGGAGCAGAGGCGAGGGCTCTGGGCCGGGGTCATCGGTGTCGACGACTCCGGCGGCCGAGTGGTCGAAGCCGACGGGCCAGCGAGTCCGCTCGCTGGCCACGGCGCCTGTCAGGCGTGCTTCGAGAAGGTCGGCGGTCCTCAGGTCGGTGCCGCGCAAGTCGGCCAGGCGAAGGTCGGCATGACGGAAGACCGCGCCCTGGGCGTCGGCCTTGCGCAGGTTTGCCTCGCGCAGGTCGGTCTCGGTGAAGTCGGCGTCGCGCAGGTCGGTTGCGACCAGCTTCGCGCCCCGTAGGTCGGCCAGAGTGCAGCGAGCCCGGCGGAGAGTCGCAGTCGCGAGGTCGGCGTGCCGCAGGTTGACCGCGACCAGGGATGCCTGGGTGAGATTGGTGCGGTACAGGCCCGCCGCTTCCAAACAGGCGCCGTCGAGGTTGACCTCGGGGAACCACAGACCGTCGCAATCGGCCCGTCGCAAGTCGGTGCTGCCGAGATTGACCCAGGCCTGCTCCCTGTGCTGGCACAACACACCGAGCGCGGTCAGCGCCACCTGGGCGTCGGCCGCGCGGGTCTCCAGAGGGGCGATGTCGTTGATGGGCACGTTCGCCGCCGGCGATTCCGGACCGGTGAGTGGCCAGGGCAGGTGCGTACGCAGATATGCGGCCTGGATGGAGATGATGGCCTCCCGGTCGCGAGCCGACTGCTCCGCGATCCGCCACAGCGCGTGCAGCCCGCCGATGCGCACGTCCAGCTTGTCGCTGCCGAGCTGGTCGACCGCCCGGCTGAACCGGTCGGTCACGTAGCCCTCCTGGGTGGCACGCAAACCGTCCTGGCTCACCCGCAGTTGCCGCCACGTGGCGTAGGCGCCGAAGAGTACGACGAGACCGCCTGCCGCCTGCAGAAGCGCCGTACGGACATCGTTCACCGCCTTCAGGCGATCTTGCGCGGCGACGCTCGCCCCGGCGAGATCGTGGTCGACCACCACACCCGGCAGTACGACGAACACCGCGCCCAGAACGGCCAGCGCCGCCGCCCCGGCCAGCAGCGCTGCGACTTTACGATGCCTGATCAACCGGCCGAGCCACGCCTGCCGCCCGTTGCCCTGTCCCCCCGTGCCCATGGGCATGAGAGCCTATGCGCCGCCCAGAAAGCGATCAAGGGGACTGGTTGCGTCTCCCCCTCAGACCCCGTACCCGCAGGACCCGCCCGCCAGTAGGTCTTCGACCTCGCTGTGGGCCGCGTTGACGATGGCCGTCACCGCTTGCGCCGCTTCGGCCGAGCGGCCCGCGGCCACCGCTGCGGCCACCTCCTGGTGGCGGCGTACGGCAGCCATGTCGATGTCGTGCGGCATCAGGGACAGCTCGCGGCGGGCCACGAGGAGTTCCTCCGTCACCTCCGCGAGCTGGGCGAACATGCCGTTGCCCGATGCGCCGAGCAGCGCTCGGTGGAAGGCCGCGTCCGCCTCGACGAAGCCGGCGCTGTCGCCGGCCCGGGCCGCGCTCGCCATGACACGGGCGTGCTCCGACAGCGACTGCCGGGCCTCCGCGTCATCGCTCGCCGCGGCGAGGGCCGCCGCGGACGGCTCCACTGCGGCGCGCAGCTCCGCCAGTTCGCGCAGCTGGACCTCGCGGCGGGGCGAGGCGAGGCGCCAGCGGATGACCTGGGGGTCGTAGAGGTTCCACTCGGGCATCGGGCGGACCGTGATGCCGATGCGCGGGCGGCTGGTCACCGCCCGCTTGGACTCGAGCACGCGGACGGCCTCACGCGCGACCGTGCGCGAGACGCCGTACCGCTCCTGGACGTCCTCCAGGCGCAGGACCTCCCCGGCGCGGATCTCGTCCGCCGCGAGGGACAGGCCGATCCGGTCGACCACCTGTCCGTGCAGGCCCTGAAGTTCCACGCCACTCCCTGTGTCGTCGTGTGCATCGTGTGCGGGTATCCCGGCCGGTGCGTTGTCGATTGTCACACCTCCGGTGGGAATCGGAGCACCCGGTGTGGCGTGCCCGCGGCATCATCGCAGCAGCTCAGGCACCATTTCGGCGAACTCGGCGCAGAACCGGTCGATCATGGCGATCTCCTCCCTGTCGAGGGTGTGCCCGGGTGCCCGGCAGTGCGCGGAGCCGAACCAGCCGCGGCGCACGGAGATCTCCTTCTCGGCCGCGACGATCAGCTCGACGCCCTGCATCCAGTAGGAGAGGTACGGCGTCATGCGGGTGTGCAGGGCGACGGCGCCGGTCTCGTCGCCGCGTTCCCAGCGGCGCCACAGCTCCACGTACAACTCCGTGAAGGAGCAGCCCGGTTGGACGCCGACCGCGCCGCGGCGCAGGGCATCGGGGAGCTGGAGACCGGCGTAGCCGACGAGGGCGGGCAGCGGACGCTCTCCCTGAGCGAGTGCCGCGATGAGGCGTCCGGGCGGGGCCGACTCGACCTTCACCCAGCGGAGGTTGGGGTGTTCCGCGGCGAGGGTGTGCAGGGTGGGTGCGTCCAGTGCGGTGCCTGTCTGGGCGGGGGCGTACTGGACGACGACGGGCAGCGGGTCCACGGCGGCGAGCACCGACCGCACGTGGGTGAGTACGGCGTCCCGTGAAGGACCGAGGAAGTGCGGCGGCAGGACGTTGACCGCATCGGCCCCGCGCTCGGCGGCGCTGACGGCCTGAGCGACGGCGTGCCGGGTGGCATGGTCGGGGACCGACACGATCGCGGCGGCGTCCGCCCGGCCGCGGGTGCGCTCCAGGAGCAGGCCGGTGAGCAGGTCCCGCTCCCCCGCGTCGAGCTTGTGGAACTCGCTCGCGAAGCCCGGGAACATCACGGAGCCGACGCCGGTGGCGAGGACGCGGTCGACGACCGTGGCGAAGCCGTCGGGGTCGAGAGCGCCGTCGTCGCGGAAGGGGACTTCGAGTACGGGTGAGACACCGCGAACGAGGGAGTCGACGTCCTTCGTCGACTTCTTGGAGTCTTTCGTCAACTTCTCTGATTCTTCAGTACTCATGACGGATCCTCAGAACGCCTGGCGGGGCGGGGCGGAGTCGCTGGCGCCGACCAGGAAGTCGAGGTCCACGCCCGTGTCGGCCTGGGTGACGTGCTGGGTGTAGAGGTAGGTCCAGCCGCGGTCGGCGGGCGGTGCCGGCGGCTGCCACTCGGTGCGGCGCCGCTCCAGTTCCGCGTCCTCGACCAGTACGTCGAGGCGTCGCGCGGGCACGTCGAGGCGTACGTCGTCCCCCGTGCGTACAAGGGCGAGCGGGCCGCCGACCGCGGCCTCGGGCGCGACGTGCAGGACGCAGGTGCCGAAGGCGGTGCCGGACATGCGGGCGTCGGAGATGCGGACCATGTCGCGCACGCCTGCGTCCAGGAGCTTCTTCGGGAGCTGGAGGTTGCCGACCTCCGGCATACCGGGGTAGCCCTTGGGGCCGGTATTGCGGACGATGAGGACGGTGTCGGCGGTGACGTCCAGGTCGGGGTCCTCGGCGACGGCGAGGTAGTCCTCCAGCGAGTCGAAGACGAGCGCGGGCCCGGTGTGGCTGAGCAGCTTCGGGTCGGCGGCCGACTGCTTGATGACGGCGCCGTTCGGGGCTAGGTTGCCGCGCAGGACGGCGGTGCCGGTGCCGGCGGGCTGTACCGGGCGGTCCATGGGGCGGATCACCTCACGGTCGTGGACCTGCGCGCCCTCGCAGTTGTCGACGAGGCCACGTCCGGTGACGGTGACCGTGTCGCGGTGGAGCTGGTCGCGCAGGTCGTTGACGAGTGCGGGCAGCCCGCCGGCGTACGCGAACTCCTCCATGAGGAAGCGCCCCGACGGCATCAGGTCGATGAGCAGCGGGAGTTCGGCACCGAGACGGTCGAAGTCGTCGAGGGCGAGCGGCACACCGAGTCGGCCCGCGATGGCGAGGAGGTGGACGACGGCGTTGGTGGAACCGCCGATGGCCGCGTTGATCCGGATGGCGTTCTCGAAGGCGGCGCGCGTCATGATGCGCCCCGGGGTGAGGTCACTGCCGGCGAGTGCGACGGCGCGGGCGCCGGTCTCCTCGGCGAGGGTGCCGCGGCGCGCGTCGACCGCGGGCAGGCCCGAGCCGCCGGGGAGCATCATGCCGAGTGCCTCGGTCAGGCACGCCATGGTGGAGGCGGTACCCATCGTCATGCAGTGACCGGCGCTGCGGTTGAGGGAGCTCTCGAACTCGGTGAACTCCTCCTGGGTGATGGTCCCGGCCCGCAGTTCCTCGGTCATGCGCCAGATGTCCGTGCCGGAGCCGACGTTGCGGCCCTGGAATCGCCCGTTGAGCATCGGGCCGCCGGTGAAGACGATCGCGGGGACGCCCGCGCTCGCGGCGCCCATGAGGGCGGCGGGGGTGGTCTTGTCGCAGCCGGTGAGCAGGACGACGGCGTCCAGGGGGTTGGCCCGTATCTGTTCCTCGATCTCCATCGCGGCGAGGTTGCGGTAGAGCATCGAGGTGGGGCGCAGGAACGGCTCGCCCAGGGACATGGCGGGGAATTCGAGAGGGAAGCCGCCGGCCTGGAGGACGCCGCGCTTCACGGCGTCCGCGATGAGCTGGAGGTGGCCGTTGCAGGGCGTCAGTTCGGAGAAGGTGTTGCAGATGCCGATGACCGGGCGGCCGTCGAAGTTGTGACCGCCGCGGCCCATCGCGCGCAGATGGTGGCGGGAGATGAAGCCGTTCTTGCCGCCGTCGCCGAACCAGGCGCGGGAGCGCAGCGGCGCCTCGCTGTCGGCGGGCGTGGGTTCGAGCGCGGCCATTTATGGTCCTTCCGGTGCAGTGCCGGGGCCGTGACCGCGGCCGTGATCAAGCCGTGTCCGACGCACCCCTTCAATGGTGCTATCAAATCACGATACGGTCCCGGCGTGTCCAGAGGATCGACGCGGATCCGGCACGAACGACGTGGGAGAGCCGTGGAATCGACAGTCATGAAAGCGGTCACCTGGCGGCTGATGCCGTTCCTGGTCCTGCTGTATCTGGTGGCGTACATAGACCGGTCCAACGTCGGCTTCGCCAAGCTGACCCTCCAGGACCAACTCGGCCTGTCGAACGCCGCGTTCACCTTCGGCCAGGTCGCGTTCTTCATCGCGTACGCGATCTTCGAGGTGCCGAGCAACGTCTACCTCGACCACTTCGGCGCGCGCCGCTGGTTCACCCGCATCATGCTCAGCTGGGGCGTGGTGACCGTCCTGACGGCGCTGGTCACCAACGACTGGCAGTTCTACGCCGCGCGCTTCCTGCTCGGCGTCGCCGAGGCCGGCTTCTACCCGGGGGTCCTCTACTACCTCACCAAGTGGTACCCGTACCGCTACCGGGCGCGCATGACCGGCTGGTTCATGATGTCCGCGCCGCTCGCCTTCATCATCGGCAACCCCGTGATGGGCGCGCTCGACGACCTCGACGGCACGCTCGGGCTCGAAGGCTGGCAGTGGATCTTCATCGCGACGGGCGTACCGGCGATCGTGCTCGGCTTCGTCACCCTGCGGCTCCTGCCCGACGGTCCCGAAGGCGTGCGCTGGCTGGCCGCCGACGAGCAGGCCTGGATCGCCGGTGAACTCGCCGCCGAGGCCGGTGCGTTGGGCGAGCGTGGACACGGCAGTCCGCTGCGCGCGCTGCGCGACCGGCGCGTACTCCTGCTGTCCCTCTTCTACCTGTGCTTCCCGCTGGGCGCCTACGGGCTGAGCTTCTGGCTGCCTACGATCGTCGACGGCTTCGGCGGCCTCTCCACGACGGCCACCGGCTTCATCACCGCCATCCCGTACGTCTTCGTGGCCATCGGCCTGTACGTCGTGCCGAAGCTCGCCGACCGCAGCGGCACCCGCTATCCGTGGATCGCGGGCACCGCCGCCCTCGGCGCCCTCGGTCTCGCGGCCAGCGCCCTGACCGGCAACCATGTGCTGCAGATGGCCTTCATCAGCCTTGCGGCGATGTGCATCTTCGCGGGGCAGCCGGTGCTGTGGTCGCTCCCCTCACGCTTCCTGACGGGGATTCAGGCGGCGTCCGGCATCGCGGTGATCAACGCCGTGGGCAATCTGGGCGGCGGCTTCGGGCCGATGGGGATCGGCGTGGTCGTCGACCGCACGGGGTCGGCCGTGGGCGGGCTGTGGTTCCTGGTCGCCGCCATGGTCATCGCGGCGGTCGCCACGCCGGGGATCCGGCGGCTCGTCGAGGGCGGGCCCGTGGTCGCCCACGTGCCCGCCGCGTCGGCCACGGCTGAGGGGCGTACGAAGGTCTGAACGCGGTGAGAGCGACCGGACGCGGTGGGGGCGACGGACTGCCCCCACACCCCCACCGCGACGGCATCACGCGCCGAGACACTCGCGTACAGCCGCGATCAGGCGGTTGGCGCGGGCGTCGCCGTGGCCGATCATTCGATTGGCCACATAGGCGAAGCCGACCCCGAACTCGTCGTCCCCAAAGGCGAATTGGCCTCCGGCGCCGTCGTTGCCGAAGCTGCGGGCACCGAGCATCGGGCGGAAGGACGGCGAGTCGAGCAGGAAGCCCGATCCCCAGCGCGCGCCCGCGTCGAAGCCGAGCCACCCCTCCCCCGAGGACACCTCACGTACCGCGTCGGTCACCGTGTCCGTCGTGAGCAGCCGCTCCCCGCCCTCGATACCGGTCACGGCGGCCGCGTAGAGCCCGGCGAGGCCGCTCGCGGAGGCGACCGCGCCCGCTCCGGGGAGTTCCATGGCGTGCAGCTCCGGGTCGTTCCAGCCGTGCGGCGCGTCGAGCCCGGGAAAGACGAGCGCGCCGTTCATCGTCACGATGCGCGTGAGCAGGTGCTCGGGTCCCGGCATCCCCGGCCGCCCCTCGGCCTCGACGAGCCGGGCCACACGATCCGACTCGACGGCGGGCAGGCCGATCCAGGCCCGCAGCCCGAGTGGGTCACCGACCGTACGGCGGAAGCAGGCGCCCGGGGTGCGGCCGGTGATACGCCGGATCACCTCGCCGACGAGGAAGCCGAACACGTGACCGTGGTACTCGTACGCGGTGCCCGGCTCCCACAGGGGCTTCTGCTCCTCGATGGCACGGATCACCGGTGCCCAGCCGGCGATCTCCTCGAAGGAGAGCACCCGGTCGAGGGCGGGCACTCCCGCACGGTGGCCGAGGACCATGCGGGTGGTGACGGTCTCCTTGCCGTGGCGGGCGAACTCCGGCCAGTAGCGGCTCACCGGAGCGTCGAGGTCGACCCGACCCTCCTGCGCGAGCAGATGGGCGGTGAGGCTCACGAGGCCCTTGGCGCAGGAGAAGACGGGGACGGTGGTGTCCCGTTCCCAGGCACGCCCGGTCCGCTCGTCCGCGACGCCGCCCCACAGCTCGACGACCTTGCGTCCGCCGGCGAACACCGTGACGGCAGCGCCGAGTTCGGGGAACTCCGTGAAGTTCCGCGCGAACACGTCGGCGACCGCCCCGAAGCGTTCGTCGGCCCAACCGTTGCGCTGCTCCATCGTGTCCCGTCCTCCGCGTGGTCGTTTCGCGGAGTCGCCGGCACCAGCTGCCCGTACACCCCGCGGTCGTCGAAACGATCACCGTACGGGGATGCGCCGCGGGCCTCGAACTGTTTTCGGGCGGGCCCGTGCGGCGTCGGGTGCGGCAAGGTGCCGGGCCGCAGTCGCGGGGCGGCCCGGCACCTCGTGGTGCGTTACGCGATGTCGATGATCGTGCGCAGCGCCTCGCCCGTGTGCATCTGGCGGATCGCCTCGTTGATGTCCGTCAGAGGGACGTGGTGCGTGATCATCGAGTCGAGGTCGATCCGGCCCGCGCGCCACAGGTCGATGATCGTGGCGTAGGTGCGGCGGACGTCGTCGCCTCCGTAGAACGACGGCAGGATCGCCTTCTCGCTCATGACCAGTTCGCCCATGCTGATGTCGGTCATCTCCGTACGGGAGCCGGCGCCGACCAGGCAGACCGTGCCGCCGAGGCGGGTCACGTCGTACGCGGCGCGCAGCGTGGCGGCCTTGCCCACGGCCTCGAAGGCGTAGTCGACGCCGAATCCGCCGGTGAGGCCCTTGACGGTCTCTGCCAGGTCCTCGGGGGCGACAGCGTCGGTGGCGCCGAACTTCAGGGCCGTCTCACGGCGGCCGGCGGTCGGGTCGACGGCGATGATCCGCGCGGCTCCGGCCACCTTGGCGCCCTGGAGGATGCTGATGCCGACGCCGCCGAGGCCGATCACGACGACCGACGAACCCGGCTTCACCCTGGCCGTGTTGAGGGCGGCGCCTATGCCGGTGGTGACGCCGCAGCCGATCAGGGCGGCTATCTCGTAGGGCACGTCGTCGGGGATCGGGATGGCCGCGTACGCCGCGATGACCGTCTCCTCGGCGAACGTGCCGGCACCGAGCATGCCGGGGACGATCGTCTCGCCGTCCTTGAAGTTGGGGTTGCCGAGGTTGCGGTAGCCGCTGCGGCACATGTGGCCCTCGCCCGCCTTGCAGGAGGGGCACTTGTCGCACGGGGGCATCCAGCAGACGATGACGCGGTCGCCGGGCTTGACGTGCGTGACGCCCTCGCCGACCTCGACCACCTCGCCCGCGCCCTCGTGGCCGGGGATGAACGGCGCGGGGTGCGCGAGCACACCGCTCATGGCCGACAGGTCGGAGTGGCACAGGCCGGCCTTGTGCATCTTGACGCGGACCCGGCCGGGGCCGAAGGACACGGTCTCGACGTCCCTCACGTCCAGGCTGCCGTCTCCGGTGTTGTGCAGGATTGCTGCGTGCACGGTGTTCTTCTCCTCGGTGGTCGTGGGGTCGGTCAGGCCTTGGCCGGAGCCGGCAGGTTGACGGTCTTGTACTCGAAGTAGGCCGCGAGGCCCTCGGGACCGAACTCGCGGCCGATGCCGGAGTTCTTGTAGCCGCCGAAGGGGGCGGCCAGGTCGAGGCGGAAGCCGTTGACGGTGATGGTGCCGGTGCGCACCTTGCGGGCTACCTCCGTGGCGCGCGCCTCGTCGGCGCCGAACACGGCGCCGGACAGGCCGAATTCGGAGTCGTTGGCGAGGGCGACCGCCTCGTCCTCGGTCTCGTAGC
Organism: Streptomyces sp. NBC_01445; assembly: GCF_035918235.1. NCBI lineage: Bacteria > Bacillati > Actinomycetota > Actinomycetes > Kitasatosporales > Streptomycetaceae > Streptomyces > Streptomyces sp. NBC_01445. The sequence continues at coordinate 1,025,379 of NZ_CP109485.1, forward strand.
GGATGAGGCAGACGACCGGGCCGAAGATCTCCTCGCGGGCGATCCGCATGTCGTTGGTGACGTCGCCGAACAGGGTCGGCTCGACGTACCAGCCGGTGGTCAGTCCCGAGGGGACGCCGCCGCCGGTGAGGACCTTGGCGCCCTCCTCCCGGCCGATGCGGATGTAGTCGAGGTTCCGCTCCCGCTGCTTCCTCGTCACCATCGGGCCGACCACGGTGGCCGGGTCGGACGGGTCGCCGACCTTGAGCCCGGCGAAGGCGCCGGTGAGGACGGCGGCCACCTCGTCGTAGCGGGCGGCGGGCACGAGAATGCGGGTGAGGGCGACGCACGCCTGGCCGCTGTTCGCGGCGCAGGTGCCGCCCACGATCGCGGGCACGGCGACGGAGAGGTCCGCGTCGTCGAGCAGGATCGCGGCGGACTTGCCGCCCAGCTCGAGGGAGACTCGCGTGAGGTTCCGGGCGGCGGCGGCTGCGATCGCCTTGCCCGCGCCGACCGAGCCGGTGAACGCGACCTTGTCGATCCCCGGGTGCGCCACCAGGTAGGAGCTGGTCTCACGGTCGGCCGGCAGAACGCTGAGGACACCCTCGGGCAGACCCGCGTCGGCGCACACCTGCGCCAGCCACAGGGCGTCGAGCGGTGTCTCCGGCGACGGCTTCAGTACGACGGCGCAGCCCGCGAGCAGCGCCGGGGCCAGCTTGCCCGCGATGGTCAGTTGCGGCACGTTCCACGGGGTGATCGCGGCGACCACACCGACCGGTTCGCGGCGTACGAGGACCGGGCCGCCGGTGCCCTCGCGCTCTTCCTCCTCCTGGATCCGGCCGGCGGCAGCGATGGCGACACCGAAGGTACCGACGGCGGACAGGGCCTGACCCCGCACCGAGAACAGCATGGGCGAGCCGTTCTGCAGGGTGATCAGCTCGGCGAGCTCCTGATGGCGGGCGGCGAGGGCGTCCTTGATACGGGTGACGACCTCGATGCGCTCCTTGAGCGGCAGCCGCGGCCACGGGCCGTGGTCGAACGCCTCACGTGCCGCGGCGACCGCGAGGTCCACGTCCTCGGGCGTCGCGTGGGGCACGCGGCCGACCACGCGCTCGGTCACGGGCGAGATCACCTCGATGGTGTCGCGGCCGGCCGGCTCGGCCCAGCGGCCGCCGATGAAGAGCGTGCGGTGTTCCACGACGGCGTGGCTGTCGGTCATGTGCTTGGTCCTCGCTTCGTTGCGCATGCCGGGGTTACCGGATGGAATCGTGAACCGTCCCCACCACCGGCCTGAAGTGAACTGCTTCTCATTCGGAGACGCGCGGGATGGGCATGAATACCCGGCCACACACCCATCAAGTTAATTCACACTAACTCTTTGGTCCAGGGGTTGCACACCCCGAAACCCTGGACAGGGCGGTTATCGCGAATTAACTTAGGCACGGCTCGGCGAGTGTGCCGGGCATGCGAGGAAGGAACCGTGACCGTGCGTCGCAGGGTGTTCACCAAGGACCACGAGGCATTCCGGACGACCGTCCGTGACTTCATCGCCGAGGAGGTCGTCCCCCACTACGCGGACTGGGAGCGGCGGGGCCACGTGCCGCGCGAGCTGTACCGCAAGCTCGGCGACCTCGGCGTCTTCGGCATCAACGTGCCCGAGGAGTACGGCGGCGCGGGCGTCACCGACTTCACCTACCAGACCGTGATCCGCGAGGAGTGCGGGCGCGCGGGCGTCGGGTTCGGCGCGGAGTCCGTGCACACCTGCCTCGTCCTGCCGTACCTGCTCGAGTTCGGCAGCGAGGAGCAGAAGAAGCGCTGGCTCCCCGGCTTCCTGTCCGGCGAGACGATGACCGCGATCGCCATGACGGAGCCCGGGACCGGCTCCGACCTCGCCGGCATCGCCACGCGCGCCACCCTCTCCGCCGACGGCACGCACTACGTCCTCAACGGCGCCAAGACGTTCATCACCGGCGGCGCGCAGGCAGACCTGATCCTGGTCGTCTGCCGGACCTCGCCCTACGACCCCGCCGACCGCCGCGGGGGGCTCTCGATCCTGTGCGTGGACACCACGTCCGGGGGATTCGCCGTCGGCCGCAAGCTCGACAAGATCGGCCTGCGCGCGCAGGACACCGCCGAACTGTCCTTCACCGACGTCAAGGTGCCGGTACGCGACCTCCTCGGCCAGGAGGGCGCGGCCTTCGCCTACCTCACCCACAACCTCGCGGTGGAGCGCCTCGGCGCCGCCATCGGTGCCTACGCCAACGCCGCCGGCGCGATCGGCCTCGCCCAGGAGTACGTGAGCGGGCGCCAGGTCTTCGGGAAGCCGGTCGCCGCCTTCCAGAACACCAAGTTCGTCCTCGCCGAGTGCGCCACCGAGGTCGCCGCCGCCCAGGCCCTCGTGGACCGCGCCCTGGAGGAGCACGCGGCGGGTGAGCTGACGCCGGCCGACGCGGCCAGGGCCAAGCTCTTCTGCACCGAGGTCGCGGGTCGCGTCATCGACAAGTGCCTCCAACTGCACGGCGGATACGGCTACATGCTCGAGTACCCGATCGCCCGCCTGTACGCGGACACCCCCGTCAACCGGATCTACGCCGGTACCAGCGAGGTCATGAAGACGATCATCGCCAAGGACCTCGGGCTCTGAGCCCCGCTCCCCCACCCTCTTCCCCCCCAGGCCCCCTCAGGAGGACTCCATGCGCGACGCAGTGATCGTCGACGCGGTACGCACCCCCGTCGGCAGGCGCGGCGGCTCGCTCTCACGGCTGCACTCCGCCTCACTCTCCGCCCATGTGCTCAACGCCCTTGTCGAGCGCGTCGGTTTCGACCCGGCCCTCGTCGACGACGTGATCTGGGGCTGCGCCTCCGCGGTCGGCATGCAGGCCGGCTGTGTCGGCCGCGCCGCCGTACTGGCCGCGGGCTGGCCCGAGTCCGTCCCCGCCGTCACCGTCGACCGACAGTGCGGCTCCTCGCAGCAGGCCGTGCACCAGGCCGCGGCCGGGGTCATCTCCGGCCAGTACGACGTGGCTGTGGCAGGCGGCGTCGAGATCATGAGCCGGCTGCCGCTCGGCACCACGCGCGGCGACGGCTCGTTCGGCGAGCCCTTCGGCCCCGACGTCTTCGACCGCTACGACGGCATCCGCTTCAACCAGGGCATGGGCGCCCAGATGATCGCCGACGAGTACGGCATCACCCGCACCGAGATGGACCAGCACGGCCTCGACTCCCACGCGCGTGCCGCCCAGGCCGTCGACGAGGGCCGCTTCAAGGACCAGATCGCCCCGATCACCGTCACCGACGAGGACGGCACCACCCGCGTCTTCGACACCGACGAGGGCATCCGCCGCGGCTCCACCCTCGACAAGCTCGCCGGCCTCAAGCCCGCCTTCAAGGAGGACGGCACCATCACCGCGGGCAACGCCTCGCAGGTCTCCGACGGCACCGGCGCGCTGCTCGTGACGACCGGCGCGTTCGCGAAGGCGCAGGGCTGGACGCCCATGGCGCGTATCCACACCGCCGTGGTCGCGGGCACCGACCCGGTCACCATGCTCAAGGGCCCGATCCCCGCCACGGCCAAGGCCCTCAAGAAGGCCGGCCTGTCGATGGACGACATCGGCGCCTTCGAGATCAACGAGGCGTTCGCCTCCGTCTCGCTCGCCTGGCTGCGCGAGACCGGCGCCGACTACGAGCGCATGAACCCGCTCGGCGGTGCCATGGCCATCGGCCACCCCATCGGCGGCTCCGGCGCCCGCATCATGACCACCCTCGTCCACCACATGCGCGACAACGGCATCCGCTACGGACTCCAGTCCATGTGCGAGGGCGGCGGCATGGCCAACGCCACCATCCTCGAACTCCTCTGAGGACGGCCCGCGATGCCCGCCATGCCCGCGACACCCACAGCGCCGGGCCACGCGACGGGACGGGGCCCGGCCGGCGACTTCGGTGGCTTCCTGAACCTGGAGCAGCTGGACCGCGACCTGTTCCGCGGCTGGTGCCACGCCGGCATCCCGCTGCGTGCCTTCGGCGGACAGGTCGCGGCCCAGGCGCTCACGGCCGCGGGCCGGACCGTGCCCGACGACCGGGCCGTGCACTCGCTGCACGGGTACTTCCTGCGCGCGGGAGACACCAGACGCCCCCTCGTCTACACGGTGGAGCGGGTCCGGGACGGATCGTCCTATCTGTCGCGCCGGGTCACCGCCGTGCAGGGCGGCGAGATCGTCTTCACTCTCTCCGCCTCCTTCAAGAAGCGGGAGCCGGCCGAGGACCGCCAGACCACCATGCCGGACACCCCTGACCCCGGGTCGCTGCCCGACCTGTACGAGATCTGGTCGCGGAACAACCCTGAGGACTACGCGCAGGCCGAGTTCCGCCGCGTTCTCGAGATGCGCTATGTCCCCGGGCCCGACGTGGCGACCCCCGGCCTCACGGAGCAGAAGCTCTGGATGCGCTCGGTCGAACCCCTGCCCGACGACCCGATGTTGCACGCCTGCGCGCTCGCGTACGCCTCCGACCTGTTTCTGGCCCCGGCGACCGTCCTGTCGACCGAACTGCCCCGGATGCTGCGCGACGAGCCGCCGTCGATGTTCCTCACCTCCCTCGACCACGCCGTCTGGTTCCACCGGCCGTTCCGCGCCGACGCGTGGATGCTGTTCGCCCAGCGCAGCCCCACCGCGGGTGACGGCCGCGGCCTCGCCTTCGCGGACGTGTGGAGCCTTGACGGCGAGCTCATCGCCCACGTGGTGCAGGAAACCGTGGTGCGCCACGCACGCTGAACCCCCTGTTCGCCCAGCTCAGTGCCTCAGTGCCTGAATGTCTCACCGAAGGAACCCACATGTCCGATCTGGTCCTCACCTCGTTCTCCGACGGTGTCGCCGTCGTGACGATCAACCGTCCCGAAGCCCGCAACGCCGTGAACCGCGCGGTGGCGGACGCCGTCGCCGAGGCGATCGACGAGCTCGACGCCCGCGACGACCTCGTCGTCGGTGTCATCACGGGTGCCGGCGGCACCTTCTGCGCCGGTGCCGACCTCAAGGCCCTTGCCGCGGGCGAGCGTTCCGGGATCCCCGGCCGCGGTTTCTGCGGCGTCACCGAGACCCCGCCCGCCAAGCCGCTGATCGCGGCCGTCGAGGGCTACGCGCTCGGCGGCGGCACGGAACTCGCCCTGGCCTGCGACATGGTCGTCGCCGCCCGCACCGCGAAGTTCGGACTCCCGGAGACCAAGCGCGGCCTCATCGCGGCCGGTGGCGGGTTGGTGCGCCTGCCCCGCAAGATCCCGTACAACATCGCGATGCAGTACGCGCTCACCGGCGCGTTCCTCGGCGCCGAGCGCGCCCACGGCCTCGGCCTGGTCAACGAACTGACCGCGCAGGGCGAGGCGTTGACGGGTGCTCTCGCGCTCGCGCAGGAGATCGCCGCGAACGGCCCCCTCGCCGTGCGGGCCAGCAAGCAGATCGTCGTCGAGTCGGCCGACTGGACAGCCGACGAGGCGTGGGAGCGCAACACCGCCGCCTGCGCCCCGGTCTTCGCGTCGGCGGACGCCAAGGAGGGCGCGCGGGCCTTCGCCGAGAAGCGGGCCCCCGTCTGGGGCGGCCGCTGACGGCCTCCCCGCCGCCGCACGCCCGGTGAGACGCATCGTCGAGCTCCACGGCACCGGGGTGATCCACAGCTACAGTCCCGAGGCAACGCGCTCGGGCATGACTGGACGAAGGAGTTCCGCCATGACCACCACCTGGCCCACGGGGATGCCCCGCACCCTCGACTACCCCGACGGCACGATCGCGGACCTGCTCGCCGGGTCGGCCCATGCCTACCCCGACCGTGCCGCGCTCATCGACGGCGACGAACGCCTCACCTACGCCGAACTGTACGAGCGCGCCCTGCGCGTCGCCCAGGGGCTGCGCGACCAGGGCATCGCGCCGGGTGACGCGGTGGCCGTCCACATGCCCAACTCGCTCTGGTTCACGGTCGGCTACTACGGCATCCTGTTCGCCGGGGCGTCCGTGGTGCCGGTCAACCCCGCCCAGCCCCCCATCGCGCTGCGCCGTCAGCTCGACGACTCGGGCACGGTCGCCGTCCTCACCCACCCGTCCGTCGCCGCTCAGCTGGCCGAGGGGATCGCCGGCTCGGAGACGGTCCGGCTCGTGTCCGTCGCCCCGCCGACGGCCGCCGCGCCGGCGCCGGGCGGAGACCGGGCTCCCGTCACTTTCCCGGTCCCCACGGTCGCGTTCGACGACCTCATGAAGGCCGAGGCGGCGCCCCCGACCGCTGTGGAGGGGGACGCGATCGCGCACCTCGCCTTCACCGGCGGCACCACGGGCGTGCCGAAGGCCGTCATGGTCCTGCACCGCAACCTCGTCAAGAACGTGCTCCAGGTGGCGTGCTGGCGCAGCGCCGCCGTCCCGGCCGCCGACGAGGAGGGCCGCATCACCCTGAGCCACGTGGGGAAGGCGAGGACCGCGCACCACATCCCCATCGGCTCCGCCACCGGCATCTCCATCGCCCCGCTCTTCCACGGCATGGGCATGGTCAGCCAGAGCGTGTTCGCCGCCGCCGGACTGACCATGGTGGTCTTCGGCCGCTTCGATCCGGTCCGCTACCTGGACACCGTCGAGCGCCTCGGCGTGCACGCCATCACCGGCTCCCCGGCCCTGTGCCACGCCCTTCTCGCGGTGCCCGGTGTGCGCGAGCGCGACCTGTCGTGCGTGCGCCTCGTCAGCAGCGGCTCGGCCCCCATCAACCCGGCCGCGACCGCGGAGCTCGCCAACGTCTTCCCGCGCGCCATCGTCAGTGACGGGTACGGGCTGACGGAGGCCACCATGGGCGTCTCCATCAGCCCGCTGGACAGTGCAATGCCCCGTCCCACGGGCAGCACCGGCCTCGCCCTGTTCGACACCGAGATCGAGATCCGCGACATGGACGGCGTCACCCCCATGGCCCGGGGTGAGAAGGGCGAGGTCTGGGTCCGGGGTCCGCAGATCACGGCCGGCTACCTCGGCCACCCGGAACTCACTGCCGGCCAGTACGTCGACGGCTGGCTGCGCACCGGTGACCTCGGCACGTACGACGAGCAGGGCTGGCTCTCGCTGGTCGGCCGGGCCAAGGACATGCTGATCTACAAGGGCTACAACGTGTATCCCGGCCCGCTGGAGAACATCCTGCGTGAGCACCCGGCGGTGGCCCAGGCGTCGGTCGTGGGGCGGCCGCACCCGGAGCACGGCGAGATCCCGCTCGCGTTCGTCTCCCTCAAGTCCGAAACGGGGGGCGTGGATTCGGCAGCCACTGCCGAGGAGCTGATGGCGTACGTGGCCGCGCGCGTCGCGCCGTACCAGCGGATCCGGGACGTGGTGATCGTGGACGAGCTGCCGCTCTCGGCCACGGGCAAGATCCTCAAGACGGAGCTGCGCAGGCGGGCGTCGGGTTCCTGACACTGGTCGGTACAGCACGGCGGGGCCGGGCGGAGTGGACACTCCGCCCGGCCCCGCCGTCGTGACAGAAACGTCGTGCAGAGACACAGAAGACCGGGGCCCGCGTGCGCGGGCCCCGGTGCTGTGAGCAGGCGTTACGGAAGCACGATCGGGAAGTTCCGCCGGGGCTTCTCCAGGAGGCCGTAGAAGGTGGAGATCACGGTGACATCGCCCGCCACGGTCACGGCGCCGGACCCGATCGCCTCCGGGAAAGAGGTGCGCTGGGCCAGTACCTGATTGAGCGTGGCTCGTTCCAGACGCAGCGTCAGCTGCGGGCTCTCCGCTCCGGGCGCGTCGCCCCGGATCGGGGTGAGCACGCCGTTGCCGACCAGAAGCGTCCACACCTCGTCGGTGTCGGTGAACTCCCAGCGCAGCAGCAGTCGGTGGGCCGCCGCGCGTGGGCCGTCGAGGCGGACCGCCATCGAGTCGAAGATCTGGGCGGTGGTGAGAGCGGCGAGCATCTGGACGCTCTCCTTGCCCGGCGCGCCGGTCGCGCGCCTCTCCTGGCCGGCCTCCCGCAGCTCCTTGGCGCCGGTCAGGTAGATGTTGCGCCAGGTGCCGTTCTCCTGGGCGAAGCCCAGTCGCTCGTAGGTGGCGATCTGCAGCTCACGGGCCGCGGTGTGCTCCGGCTCGGCGAACAGCACGTGGTTGAGCAGTTCGGCGGCCCAGCGCAGGTCTCCGCTCGCGACGGCCTCGCGGGCCGAGGCGACGGTCGCGTCCGCGCCGCCGATCGCGGCGACGTACCGCTTGGCCTGCTCGACCGGCGGGTGCTGCCACAGGTGCGCCGGGTTGCCGTCGTACCAGCCCATGTAACGCTGGTACACGGCCTTCACGTTGTGGCTGATGGAGCCGTAGTAGCCGCGCACGCTCCAGGCCTTGCCCAGCTCGCCCGGGAACGACTGGATCTCCTCGGCGATCTCGGGCCCCGTGAGGCCCTGGTTCATCAGCCGGACCGTCTGGTCGTGGAGATAGGCGTAGGCGTCGCGCTGCTCGGTGAGCACACGGATCACCTCGGCCTCGCCCCACGTCGGCCAGTTGTGGGAGCCGATGAGAACCTCGGCCTCGTCGAACAGCTGGATGGACTCGGTGATGTAGGACGCCCAGGCGTGCGCGTCACGGACCTGGGCGCCGCGCAGGGTGAGGACGTTGTGCAGGGAGTGGTTGACGTTCTCGGCGATGAGCAGGACACGGTGGTCCGGCAGATAGAAGTTCATCTCCGAGGGCGCCTCGGTGTCCGGCGTCAGCTGGAAGACGAGCCGCACACCGTCCAGGACGAGTTCCTGGCCGGTTCCCGTGATCGACTCCGTCGGCGGGATCAGTCCCACGGTGCCGGTGGACAGGGCCTGCCCCAGGCCGAAGCCGACCGAGCCGTCGGCGCCGACCGGCAGCGAGCGGCCGTACATGTAGACGGCGCGCCGCAGCATCGCCGGTCCCGCGAAGACGTTCTCGCTGACGGCATGGTGCATGAACGCGTCGGGGGCGACGACCGCGCAGTCGCCCGCCGCGACCGCCTGCTCGGTGGTGACGCCGAGGACGCCGCCGAAGTGGTCGCCGTGGCTGTGCGTGTAGATCACAGCCTTGACCGGCCGCTCACCGCGGTTGCGTGCGTACAGCCCGAGGGCCTCGGCGGCGACCTCCTTCGACGTCAACGGGTCGACGACGACCACGCCGGTGTCGCCCTCGATGATCGTCATGTTGGACACGTCGAGGCCGCGGACCTGGAACACGCCCGGCACGACCTCGAAGAGGCCCTGGGCCGTGTTGATCCGGCTCTGCCGCCACAGGCTCGGGTGCACGGTGTCGGGGCAGTCGTCCTTGTTCAGGAAGTCCCAGCGGTCGTTGTCCCACACGACCCGGCCCGCTTCGTTGCGTACGACGCAGGGCTCCAGCTTGTCGACGAGGCCGCGGGTGGCGTTGACCTGGTCGGTGGTGTCTTCCCAGTCCGGTTCGGGTGTGGATGGCATCGCTCTCCTCGTTGCTGACGGTTGGCGGGGTGCGCTCTCTATCGGCCGGTGGCCGTGATGCGGGTCCACACGCCGCTCTCGCCCGCCTCGGCCGCGCGGCGCCCGAGGCTCTCGGCCCAGCGGCGCTCGGAGGCGACGGCGTCACGCCAGGACCACAGGCGGCGGGTCAGGCGGTGCAGCGGGTACTCGTCGGTGATGCCCATGGCTCCGTGCAGCTGGTGGGCGATCTGGGCGATCTCGGTCGCGGCGGCCGCCGTGGTGATCCGTGCGATCTCGACGGCACCGCTCAGCGTTGCCGCCTCGCTCGCCAGGGCCAACGCGGCGTCGGCCTGGACGAGTTGGACCCGTATGCGGGCGAGGTTGCCGGAGACGGCCGGAATCTTGAGCAGCGGTGCGCCGAACTGCTCCCTCTCTGAGACATACGTCTTCGTGAGGCGGTACGCGCCCCGGGCTGCGCCCAGTACGGCCGCGGACCACACAAGCGCCAGCCGCTCGCGTACGACCTCGTGTGAGGGGGCGCCGTCGAGGACGATGACCGGAGTGTCCGTGAGCGTCACGGTGTCACGGGGCTCCCCGGCGATGTTGTCGACATCCCGCACGGTCACCGAGGGGTGCCGCAGGTCCACCAGGAGCGGCGCGGCGCCCGGCGCGCACAGCACGAGACGGGCCGCGTCGCGCGCCCACGGCACGGCGGTCAGTTCGGCCGTGATGACACCGGAGGCCGTCCCGGGCGCCCGGTCGAGCAGCAGGACGGTGGTCAGCTCCCCGTCGAGTCGCCTCGCGTGGCTGAGCACCCAGTCGGCGGTGGACGCCTCGACGACGGGTACGCCGATGCCGTGCCCCGCGAGGGATTCGACGACCACGAGCAGGTCGTCGAGGGAGCCGCCCGAGCCGCCCCTCTCCTCCTCGATGCCGACCCTGGGCAGGCCGAGGTCGCAGAGGCTGCCCCACAGATCGGGCCTGCCGGACGCGGCCAGGTCGTCGACCAGGCTCCGCAGTTCGTCCGCGAACCTGCTCATGAACGGGCCTCCTGTCGGGCGATGAGGGAGAGCAGCACCTCGGCCGCGCCGCCGCGCAGGCTGAAGGCCGGCGAGGCGAGCAGCGCCTGGCCGAAGGTGGAGTCGAAGGCGAGGTCCTGGCACAGGTCGGTGCGGCGCAGCGCCTCGATGACGTCGTGCTCGAAGGCGTTGCCCAGGTACTTGAGGGCGGCGGCCTGCTGGACGGGGGCCTGGCCTGCGTCCATGGCACTCGCGACTTCGAAGCAGAGGCGGCGCAGGACGGCGAGACGGGCGACCAACGACCCGAGCAGTGCGTGCAGTTCGCGGTCGTCCCGCTGCCGCGCGGCCTCGGCGATCAGCTCCACGAAGACGGGATAGCTGGACAGGGAGCGCTCGGCGCCGCCGCGCTCGAAGGAGAGTTGCTCGACGACCTGCTTCCAGCCCTTGCCGACCTCGCCGATGACGCGGTGGGCAGGCACGAAGACGTTCTCGAAGCGCACCTCGTTGAAGTGGTGTTCGCCCGCGAGGTCGACGATCGGGGTGACCTGCACGCCCTCGGCGTCCATGTCGAGGATGAACTCGCTGAGCCCGTCGTGCTTGCGCTCCTCGCGCGAGGTGCGGGCGAGGAGGTAGGCGTGGGTGGCGTGGTGGGCCTGGGTGGTCCAGATCTTGTGTCCGTTGATCAGCCAGCCTCCCTCGACCCGCTCGGCCTTCGTGCGTACCGAGGCGAGGTCGGAACCGGCCTCGGGCTCGCTCATGCCGAGGCAGAAGACCGCCTCGCCCGAGGCGATCCGCGGCACGATCTCCTCCCGGAGCTCGCGCGTGCCGTGCCGCAGGACCGCGGGGCCGATCTGCCGGTCACCGATCCAGTGCGCGGCGACGGGGGCGCCCGCGCGCAGCAGCTCCTCGGTGACGGCGAGCCGCTCGACGTTGGTGCGCTCGGCGCCGCCGAACTCCTTGGGGTACGTCATCGCGACAAGCCCGCGGGCGGCGAGTTCCTTGCTGAACTCCAGGTCGAAGGAGCGCAGCCAGGAGTCACTGCGTGGGACGTAGCGTCCCGTGTCCCGCCACTCGGCGGTCAACTCGCGCACCTGTGCGCGGAGTTCGGCGCAGGAGTCCGTTCCTGGGGAGTGGTCCATGGTGGCCTTTCGGGCGTAACGGTGGGGAGGTCAGCGGCCGTTGAAGACGCCGGGGCGCTTCTCCTGGAAGGCAGCGAACGCCTCCGCCGAGTCCTCGGTCGAGGTGATCACGGCCATGTGCGACGAGATCAGGTCGAGCGCGGTGCGCAGGTCGTGCCGGGCGCCCTGGCGGACGGCGCGCTTGATGGTGCGGATCGCGACCGGCGGGCGCTCGGCGAGCCTGGCTGCGTACGCGTACACCGCGTCCATCAGGTCCTCGTCCTCGTGCACCTCGTCGACCAGCCCGATGCGCAGCGCCTCGTCGGCGCCGACGAAGTCGCCGGTCCACAGCATCCGTAGGGCGGTGGAGGTGCCGACGGCGCGGGGCAGCAGCCAGCAGCCGCCGTCGCCGGGGACAAGACCGACCTTGATGTAGCCCTCGGAGAAGCGCGCGCCGCGCCCCGCGAAGCGCAGGTCGCACAGGAGCGCCATGTCCATTCCGGCGCCCACGGCAGGCCCTGCGACGGCGGCGATCACGGGCTTGTCGACGTCCTCCAGTGCGAGGGCGACGCGATGCACGTTCTGGGTGAGCAGTTCCTTCTCCCCCAGCGGCGGCCGCTCCTCGCCCTTGAAAGCCGAGAGGTCGACGCCGGAGCAGAAGGAGCCACCGGCGCCGGTGAGGACGATGACGCGCACCTCGGGGTCACGCTGGGCCTCGGTCAGGGCGTCGGCCCAGGCGTGCACCATGTCGATGGTGAAGGCGTTCTTGCGCTCGGGGCGGTTGAGCAGGATGGTCGCGATCCCGTCGCGGACCGTGTACTCGAGATCGGCCATCGCCGTCCCTTTCTTCAGTGGATGTTCCCTACTTGAGGCCGGCCCGCAGCTCACGCTTGAGGACCTTGCCGTTGGGGTTGCGGGGCAGCACCTCGACGAAGTGCACGCGGTGGGGCTTCTTGTACGAGGCGATCCGCTTCCGCGTGAAGTCGATGAGTTCCTGTTCACCGGGGGCGTCGGTACCGCGGCGCAGGACGACGACGGCGGTGACGGCCTCGCCCCACGTCTCGTGCGGGACACCGACGACCGCGACCTCGGAGACGGCGGGATGTTCCGCGAGGACGGACTCGACCTCGGCCGGGTACACGTTCTCGCCACCGCTGACGATCATGTCCTTGATCCGGTCGGTGAGGAACAGGTAACCGTCGTCGTCGAGGTAGCCGCCGTCGCCGGTGCACAGCAGGCCGTCGGCGTCGTACAGCGCCTCGGTCTCCTCGGGGCGTTTCCAGTACCCGGGGGTGTTGTGGCGGGAGCGGATGCGGATCTCGCCGGCGGTGCCTGCCGGGACGGGCTTCCCGGTCGCGGTGTCGGCGATGACGACGCCGACGCCGCGCCGCGGCCTCCCCACCGACTGGAGCAGGTGCCGCTTCGGCCCGTCGGCCTCGTGGTCCTCGGGCGGCAGCTGGGTCACCGTGCCGCCGCCCTCGGTCAGCCCGTACTTGCCCATGAAGTGGCAGGCGAAGAGTGTCATCGAGCGGCGCAGGAGCGCGGGGGTGATGGGGGCGGAGCCGTAGGTGATGAGGGTGAGGCGGGAGAAGTCGCGCCGCTCGATCCCGGGGAGCTCGGTGAGCATGTGGAGCACCGAGGGAACGAGGAAGGCGTGGGTGACGCCCTCACTCTCGATGCTCTCGGCCGCCGCGTCCGGCGTGAATTCGGGGAACATCAGGCTGTTGGCGCCGGCGGTGAGGGCCACACGCAGCCAGCCGAGGCCGCCGATGTGGAACATCGGCAGGGCGTTGAGCGCCACCGACCCGGCCTCCCAGAGGTACTCCTCCAGCTCGGTCGCGTCGGCGTAGAAGTTACCGTGGGTGAGCAGGACGCCCTTGGGCAGGCCGGTGGTGCCGGAGGTGTAGATCTGCAGGAACACCTCGTCCGCCTCGGCGGCGGTGCCGCGGCCCGGGTCGTCGTCGGGGTGGGCGGCGAGCCAGGTCTCGTAGGCGGGTACCTCCGAGTCGTCCGACGGTCCGATGACGACGAGCCGCAGGCAGGGGAGAGCCGCGCGGACGGCATCGGCCGCGGCCCGGAACTCTGGCTCGACGAGCAGGACGCGCAGCTCGGCGTCGCGGGCGACGTCGGTCAACTCGGGTGTGGCGAGGCGCCAGTTGAGCGGCACGTTGACCAGGCCGGCCTTGGCGGCACCGACCAGGATCTCGCCCGCTTCATTGCGGGTGCGGGCAAGGAAGCCGATCCGGGACCCGGCGTCGGCGTCGGCGAGGAGGGCCCTCGCGATCCGGTTGCTGCGGGTGTCCAGTTCGGCGTAGGAGACGGTGCTGCCCGCGCACGTGAGCGCGGCGGAGGTGCCGCGCTCACGTGCGTGCAGGCGGATGGCGTCGGGCAGATGCAGGCCCATGAAGGAGTCCCTCGATCATCTTGGGGTGGTGCGTCAGCCCTTGGGGCCGCCGGCGACGTACAGGATCTGGCCGGAGACGAAGCCCGCCTCCTCGCGTACGAAGAAGGAGACCGCCTGGGCGATGTCCTCGGGGCGTCCGCCCCTGCGGACCGGAATGGTCTTGGCATACCGGTCGGTGAACTCCTCGAAGGTGATGCCCATGCGCTGCGCGGTCGCCTCGGTCATCTCCGTGGCGATGAAGCCCGGGGCGACGCAGTTGGCCGTGACGCCGAACGGGCCGAGCTCGATGGCCAGGGTCTTGGTGAGCGCCTGCAGGCCGGCCTTGGCCGAGGAGTAGTTGGACTGGCCGCGGTTGCCGAGCGCGGCTGCGGAGGACATGTTGACGATCCGCCCCCACTTCGCGTCGACCATGTGCGCCTGACAGGCCTTGGCCATCAGGAACGCGCCGCGCAGGTGGACGCCGATGACGGAGTCGAAGTCCTGCGGGGTCATCCTGAAGATGAGGTTGTCGCGGATGATGCCGGCGTTGTTCACCAGCACGGCGGGGGCGCCGAGTTCGGCGGCGACCCTGGCGACACCGGCCTCGACCTGCTCGGGGTCCGAGACGTCGCAGCCGACGGACAGGGCGCGTCCGCCCTCCTTCTCGATTTCTTCGACTGTACGGGCGCAGGCGGCCTCGTCCAGGTCGAACACGGCGACGGCGAAACCGTCGCGCGCCAGTCGTGCGGCGGTCGCCGCACCGATGCCCCGGGCGGCGCCGGTGACGACGGCCACCTTCTGGGCGGAGCTGTTTGCGGACACGGGAAACTCCCTGGTCAAGAGCGGGTGGGGACGGTCTACTTCGGAGCCATGCGGATGGCGCCGTCGAGCCGGATCGTCTCGCCGTTGAGCATGGGGTTCTCGATGATGGACGTGGCCAGATGCGCGTACTCGTCCGGGTTTCCGAGGCGCGAGGGGTGCGGCACCTGGGCGCCGAGGGCGTCGAGGAACTCCTGCGGCTTCTTGTTCAGGAGCGGGGTGGAGAAGAGGCCGGGGGCGATCGTCATCACGCGGATCTTGGCGGCGGCCAGGTCGCGGGCGATCGGCAGCGTCATGCCGACGATGCCGCCCTTGGACGCGGAGTAGGCGCACTGCCCGATCTGGCCCTCGAAGGCAGCGGCGGACGCGGTGTTGATGATGACGCCGCGCTCCCCGTCGACCTCCTCGGTGCTGGCCATCTCGGCGGCGGCGAGGCGCAGCACGTTGAAGGTGCCGATGAGGTTGACGCCGACGACGAACTCGAAGTCCTCCAGGGCGTACGGCGTTCCGTCGCGCTTGACGGTGCGTCCGCCCTTGCCGAGGCCGGCGCAGTTGACCGTGATGCGCAGCGGGGCCTGCGCCGCCGCGGTGGCCACGGCGCGGGCGGCGTCGTCGGTGCTGCGGACGTCACCGGCGACGAAGTGCGCGCGTTCGCCGAGCTCCTTCGCGACGTGTTCGCCGTTGGAGGTGGGCAGGTCGAGCAGGACTACGTGGGCGCCCTGGCCGACCAGGCGCTTGGCGGTGGCGAGGCCGAGGCCCGACGCGCCACCGGTGATGACGGCGGAGACTCCGTTGATCTGCATGGTGTGGGTTCCGTTCCTGGATGGGGTGCCGAGGTGCTCGGCGGGTCAAAGGCCGATGGACCGGCGGGTCAGAGGCCGATGGATTTGGCGATGATGGTCTTCATGACTTCGCTGGTGCCGCCGTAGATGCGCATGACGCGGGTGTCGGCGTACAGGCGGGCGATCGGGTACTCGAGCATGTAGCCGTAGCCGCCGTGCAACTGGAGGCACTTGTCGATGACGCGGCCGGCGGTCTCGGTGCACAGGAGCTTGGCCATGGCGGCGTAGTCCGCGGACAGCTCGCCTCGCGCGTCGCGCTCCAGGGCCTCGTACGCCATGAGCCGGGCGGCCTCGACCTCGGTGGCGCACTCGGCGAGGACGAACTTGGTGTTCTGGAAGGAGGCGACGGACT
Organism: Streptomyces sp. NBC_01445; assembly: GCF_035918235.1. NCBI lineage: Bacteria > Bacillati > Actinomycetota > Actinomycetes > Kitasatosporales > Streptomycetaceae > Streptomyces > Streptomyces sp. NBC_01445. The sequence continues at coordinate 1,041,297 of NZ_CP109485.1, forward strand.
TGCCGAAGACCGTGCGGTCCTGGGTGTACTCCTTGGCGAACCGCACGGCGGCCTCGGCCGCGGCGGCCGCCTGGACGGCGATGACGAGGCGCTCTCGGGCCAGGTTGCGGCCCAGGTAGAAGAAGCCCTCACCCTCCTCGCCGAGGAGGTTCCCGACAGGGACCTTGACGTCGGTGAAGGACAGTTCGGCGGTGTCGGAGGCGTGCAGGCCGATCTTGTCGAGGCTGCGCCCGACCGCGTAGCCCTCGCCCGTGGTGTCCACGACGAGGACGGACAGGCCCTTGCGGCGGTTGTCGGCGGGGGCGGGCGAGGTGCGGCAGACCACGAGGACCAGGTCGCACTGGGTGCCGCCGGTGATGAAGGTCTTGGCGCCGTTGAGGACGTAGTGCGTGCCGTCCTCGGAAAGGACCGCCTTCGTCTGGATGCCGGCCAGGTCCGAGCCGGTGCCGGGCTCGGTCATCGCGATGGACAGCATGATGTCGCCGGAGACACAGCCGGGGACCCAGCGCCGCTTCTGCTCTTCGGTCCCGAAGTGCAGAAGGTACGGCAGGATGATGTTGGCGTGCGTCATGGCGGTGCCCACGGTGGCCCCGGCTCGGGCGACCTCCTCCGCGAACACGGCACCGAAGTGGTGACCTGTCTCGGCGCCGCCGCCGTACTCCTCGGGCACCTCGATGCCGAGGATGCCCAGCTCCCCGAGCTTGCGATAGAAGTCGCGCGACACGGCCTTCGCGGCCACCCAGTCCTGCAGGTGCGGAACCGCTTCCTTGGCGAGGAAGTCCCGGACCACCTGCCGGAACGCCTCGTGCTCCTCGTTGAAAACCGTGCGCGGCATGACGGCCTCTCTCTTGATCGTGGGTTAGCCGTTTTTCACTTTCACGCTCGTTTCCGCAGCTGTCAAGGCGTTCAGGACGCGAGAAACATCCTGGACATCGAGGTTAGCTTGGAATAACTTGTTGGTCAGTCGCGCCCGTCCGCGACCGCGCCCTTCCCCCTCTTCCAGGAGCAGCCCATGCGTGACGCAGTGATCGTCGATGCCGTGCGGACCCCGGTCGGCAAGCGCGGCGGTTCCCTCGCCGGCATCCACGCCGTCGATCTGTCCGCCCACGCCCTGACGGCTCTGGCCGAGCGCACCGGCCTCGACCCCGCCACCGTCGACGACATCGTGTGGGGCACCGTCTCCCAGGTCGGCGAGCAGGCCGGCGTCGTCGGCAGGTTCGCAGCACTCGCCGCGGGCTGGCCCGAGTCCGTGCCCGGTGTCTCCGTCTCCCGCGCCTGCGGCTCCTCCCAGCAGTCCGTGCACTTCGCCGCGGGCCTGGTCACCGCCGGTCAGTACGACATCGCCGTCGCCGGTGGCGTCGAGTCGATGAGCCGGGTGCCGATGGGCTCGGCCCGCAGCGTCCCGGAGGCCGGCAAGGCGTACGGCCCGCTGGTCCTCAACCGCTACTTCCCGGACGGCGACGGCGAGTTCGACCAGGGCGTCGGCGCCGAACTGATCGCCGAGCAGTACGGCTTCAGCCGCGCCCAGCTCGACCAGCACGCCCTGGACTCGCACGAGCGCGCCGCCCGCGCCATCGACGAGGGCCGCTTCACCGGACAGATCACGCCCGTCACAGTCACCGCCGAAGACGGCACCACGCGCGTATTCGACACCGACGAGGGCGTCCGGCGCGGCTCGACCCTGGAGAAGCTCGCGAGCCTCAAGACGCCGTTCAAGGCAGACGGTGTGGTCAGCGCGGGCAACTCGTCCCAGATCTCGGACGGCGCCGCCGCGCTGCTCATCACCACGAGCGAGATCGCGCGGCAGAACGGCTGGACCCCGATCGCCCGCGTGCACACCGCGGTGCTCGCCGGCGCCGACCCTGTCACCATGGCCCTCGGCCCCGCACCTGCCACCGCCAAGGCTCTCAAGCGCTCCGGCCTCTCCATCGGCGACATCGGCGCGTTCGAGATCAACGAGGCGTTCGCCCCGGTCACCCTGGCCTGGCTCAAGGAGACCGGCGCCGACTACTCGCTGATGAACCCGCTCGGCGGCGCCATGGCCATCGGCCACCCGCTCGGCGGCTCCGGTGCCCGTCTGATGACGACGCTGGTCCACCACATGCGTGACAACAACATCCGCTACGGCCTCCAGGCGATGTGCGAGGCGGGCGGCATGGCCAACGCGACGATTCTCGAACTGCTCTGATACATCCGGAAGTTCACACCAAAGCAGAAAGGGGAGGGCCGCCCGCCGGCGGCCCTCCCCTTTCTGCTGCGTCAGCCCTTCGGAGCGAGAGCGTCGATCGCGGGCACGTCCAGGCCGACCTCTTCCAGGACCTCGCGGGTGTGCGCGCCGACCATCGGCGCGGGGCTGGGGGTCGCGGCCGGAGTCCCTTGAAAACGAGGGGCGGGCGCCGGCTGGAGCAGACCGTTGTCGGTGTAGTACGTGCCGCGGGCCACGTTGTGCGGATGTGTGGCGGCCTCGGTCAGCCCGTACACCGGCGTGACGCAGGACTGTGTGCCGTCGAAGACCTTGGTCCACTCCTCGCGGGTGCGCCCTGCGAAGATCTCGGTGAGCCGCTCCCCCATCGCAGGCCAGGCCGCCCGGTTGTGCTGCTCGGCGAACAGCGGGTCGTCGCCGAGGCCCAGGACGTCACGGAGCACCGCGTAGAACTGCGGCTCGACGCTGCCGACAGCCATGAAGCCGCCGTCGGAGGTGCGGTAGGTGCGGTAGAAGGGGGCGCCCCCGTCGAAGAGGTTGACGCCACGCGCGTCCTCCCACCGGTCGACTGCCAACAGACCGTGGATGAGGGAGAGTTGTACGGCGGTGCCGTCGGTCATGGCGGCGTCGACGACCTGGCCCTTGCCGGTGCGGGCCGCGCTGACCAGGGCGGTGGTGATGCCCAGCGCGAGCAGCATGCCGCCTCCGCCCATGTCGCCGAAGAGATTCAGCGGGACGGGCGGGTTCTCGTCGGCGGCGCCGAGCGCGCCCAACGCACCTGCCACGGCGATGTAGTTGATGTCGTGACCGGGAGCCTGGGCCAGCGGCCCGTCCTGACCCCAGCCGGTCATCCGGCCGTAGACCAGTTGGGGATTACGGGCCAGGCACGCCTCCGGGCCGAGGCCCAGGCGTTCGGCGACACCGGGGCGGAAGCCTTCGATGAGCGCGTCGGCGCTGTCGACGACGGCGAGGACGGCCTCGACGCCCGCCGGGTCCTTGAGGTCGAGGGCGACCGAGCGGCGGCCCCGGTGCAGGATCGGGTGCTTGGAGGCGGTTCCGGCTTCGGCGGGGCGGTCGACGCGGATGACTTCGGCGCCCTGGTCGGCGAGGAGCATGCCGGCGAAGGGCCCCGGGCCGATGCCGCCGAGCTCGACGACGCGGATGCCGGCCAGCGGTCCTGCGGAGGGTGAGGTGGAGGGGGTGGAAGTGGCGGCGGTGGGTGCAGTGCTCACGGAAGGGCGGCTCTCTCGGGCGGCGGGAAAGGGAACGCGGGCGGAGGGCTTCGGGAAGGGCGGAAATGGGGAACGGCCGCCCTGCCGTGGGTGGGGCAGGGCGGCCGGAGTGCGCCCGGGCCGGCCCGCCGGGGGTGATCGGGCGGCCCGGGCACGTCGGGGCGGACCTACAGACCCAGGTCCTTCGCGATGATCGTCTTCATGACCTCGCTGGTGCCGCCGTAGATGCGGGAGACACGGGTGTCGGCGTACAGACGGGCGATGGGGTATTTGAGCATGTAGCCGTAACCGCCGTGCAGCTGCAGGCACTTGTCGATGACGCGCGCGGCGACCTCGGTGCAGAACAGCTTGATCTTGGCGGCGTCGGCGGGCGACAGCTCGTGCCGGTCGTCGAGTTCGATGCCCTTGTCGACCATGGCCTGGGCGGCCTCGACCTCGGCGGCGCACTCGGCGAGGACGAACTTGGTGTTCTGGAAGGCGGCGACCGGCTTGCCGAAGACCTGGCGCTCCTGGACGTACGCCTTGGCGAACTGGATCGCGGCGCTCGCGGTGGCGACACCGCCGACGCCGATGGAGAGGCGCTCGCGAGCGAGGTTGTTGCCCAGGTAGGAGAAGCCCTTGCCGACCTCGCCGAGGACGTTCTCCACCGGCACCTTGACGTCCGTGAAGGACAGTTCGGAGGTGTCGGAGGCACGCAGGCCGATCTTGTCCAGCTTGCGGCCGTACGCGAAGCCCTCGCTGTCCGTCGGGACGACGAGCAGTGTCAGGCCGAAGCGGCGGTCCTCGGCCGTGGGCGGGGAGGTGCGGGCCACGACGACGCACAACTCGGAGTTGAGGGCACCGGTGATGAAGGTCTTCGCGCCGTTGAGGACGTAGTGGGTGCCGTCGTCGGACAGCTCGGCCCGCGTCCGGATGCCCGCGAGGTCGGAGCCGGTGCCGGGCTCGGTCATCGCGATGCACAGGGTGATCGCGCCACTGGCGATGCCCGGCAGCCAGCGCTCCTTCTGCTCCTCGTCGGCGATGTTGAGCAGGTACGGCAGGACGATGCCGGTGGTGACGGTGTAGTGCCCGAAGGAGACCGCGGCTCGCGCACACTCCTCGGTGATCACCGTCTGGTACTTGTAGCTGGTCTCGCCCGGGCCGCCGTACTCCTCGGGGATGCCGAAGCCCATGACGCCCAACTCGCCGAGCTGGTGGAAGAGTTCACGCGGGACGCGGTTGTCCCTCTCCCACTCCTCGTAGCGCGGGGACACCTCCTTGGCGATGAAGTCCCGGACGACGGACCGGAACGCCTCGTGGTCCTCGTTGTAGACAGTGCGCTTCATATCTCGTCACTCCTGGGATTCAGCGGTATCCGCCGTCGGCGGTCAGGACCTGGGCGCTGATGCGGTTGGACGAACACCTCGTCGCCGACGGTGACTCTCGTTGTCCGGCCAGCAAGTTATTACAGATTCACTTTCTTGCTCGTTTGGCCAGGTGTCAAGCCATCTTTTGTTGAGAGTGATAGTTTTCAATGCATAGCACGGTGTGCGGTCGGCGGTCAGGACGCCGCCGCCAGGCGCGCCGCGTCGCGGTCGGGGTCGACGAGGAGGAGCGCGGCAACGGCCCCGATGATCATCGTGAAGCCGAGGACCAGGAAGCCGTCCCCGTAACCTGCCGCGGCGGACGTGCCGGCGTCGACCAGCCTGCCGATCACCAGCGGGGCCACGACCCCACCGAGGCTGTAGATGCCGGTGACGATCCCGAACACGGTGCTGCGCTGACCGGTCGGCGCGACATCGGCGAGCCCGGCGAAGGCGACGCCGTATCCCGCGGAGTTCAGACAGGCACCGATGACGAGCAGCGTCATCTGCGGAACGCCACGGTCCAGCGAGGAGAAGGCCACCGTGCACACCCCGGAGGCGAGCACCATGGCGGCAGGCAGAATCCCGCGGGCGACACGGTTTCCGACCCCTCTCCTGGTCAGGGCGCTGGAGAGGACCCCGACGAGGATGACGGCGACGGCGGCACCGAGGAAGGGGAGGACGACCAGCTTGCCCGCGGTGGTGGCGTCGTAGCCCAGACCGTCGCGCAGGTAGAGCGGCAGCCAGCTGACGCCGACGGAGGTGTTGGCGTACGCGACGAAGAACAGGAGCGCCATACCGATCAGTGTTCCCGTGGAGAACAGGCGTCGCAGCGGCACATGCTCGGGCAGCGCCGTCGCCGCTACGTGGTGATCGCCTGCCCGCGCGCCCTCGGGCCCGGAGCCACCACCGAGCAGCCAGAGCACAGCGAAGACCGCACCGAACGCCGCGAGGACACCGAAGGCCGCGTGCCAGGAGTACGTCTCGATGACCCAGGTCAGCACAGGGGCCGCGATCAGTGGGCCGGCCCCGGCGCCGGCGATGACGATCGAGCTGGGCACGGTCCGCCGGTGCGCGGGGAACCACGAGTGCGCCACCTGCATCGCCAGCGCGACGGTCGGCCCCTCCGCGAAGCTGAGCAGTACCCGGCAGGCGACGATGGTGGTGAAGCCGACCTGGGCGGCCATGGGCACGAGGCTGAGCACCCACAGCGCGGCGATCCCGGCCAGGAGCCAGCGCGCCCGCACCCTGCCCCCGAGCCAGCCGCCGAGCACGGAACCGACGGCGAAGAGCCAGAAGAAGCTGCTCTGGATGACGCCGAACTGGGAGCTGTCCAGGCCCAGTTCCCTCTTCATGCCCACGCCGGACAGGCCCACGACGACCTTGTCGGCGAAGTTGACGAGCATCAGGCAGACCAGCAGCGCGAGGACGAACCACGCCCGGCGCCGCACGGCGGGCACACGGGCCCCAGAGGCGGTCGCAGACGGCAAGCCGGGCACTTCTTGTCGATCGACGGCCATGGCGGCCCTCCCTGATCCAAGGGGCTGATGTGAGCAGGAAGTGAAACACCTCTAACCAAGGTGCACAATGGATCAGACGGAGTTTCCGGTGCACAGAGCGATCACGCAGCACCTGAGTGATTTCTGTCTAACGCCACACCATGCGGTTTACTTGTTGATCACGGTGGTGCTCGGATGTTGTACCTTTGCCGAAGACGGCCGGACGGTGAGGGGCGAACTGGGATGCAGACGGAAGCGTCGGGTCGGACGACCGCGCGCAGACCCCCGGACCGCAAGGCGCGGATCGTCGCCGCGGCAGCCCGGCTGTTCCGCGAGCGCGGCTACCACAACGTGTCGGTGGCCGACGTGGCGGCCGAGGTCGGCATCACCGCACCCGCCCTCTACCGGCACTTCCGAGGCAAGCCCGATCTGCTGCTCCACGTCGTGGACACCACGGTCAACACGATCCTGGAGTCCCTCGTCGCGGCTCCGGACCTGGATTCCTACCTCCGCACGACGGCCAACGAGACCATGGACCGTCGCGGCTCGGCCGTCCTGTGGCAGCGCGAGGCCAGGCACCTGCCGGAGGACCGCCGCAAGGAACAGCGCCGCGCTCTAAACGACGTCGCCGACCGGATCGCCGCCCTGATCGGGGACGAGCGCCCGGACCTCGACGAGCCCGACCGCCAACTCCTCGCATGGTCCGTCCTGTCCGTGTTCGGCTCCATCTCCTGGCACCGCACGTCGCTGCCCCGCCGCCGTTTCGAAGAACTCCTCTACCGGCTCGCACACGCCGCCGCGCACTGCCCGCTCGGGGCGAGTACCGGCGCCGAGGCGGGAACTGCGCCGGGTGGATACGCGGGTCTCGCGGTCTCCCGCCGCGAGGAGATCCTCGTCGAGGCGATCCGCCTCTTCGACGAGCGGGGCTTCCAGTCCGTGAGCACCGACGACATCGGCGAGGCCGCCGGAGCGACGGGCCCCAGCATCTACAAGCACTTCCCCACCAAGACCGACCTGCTCGTGGCCGCCGTGATGCGCGGTGGCGAGCAGCGGCGCGCGGGCACGGCACAGGCACTCGCCAAGCCCGGCACCCCGCGTCAGACCCTCGACCGGCTGCTGCGCTCGTACATCGAATTCACCCTGAGTCAAAGCCACTTGATCGGCCTGCTGATCGGTGAACTGGACCAGCTCCCCGAGAAGGAGCGCAAGGCGGCCCGGCAGAATCAGCGGGAGTACCTGGCACTGTGGGTGCGCCTGCTCGACGAGGTGCGCCCCGGACTCGACACCGCCGAGGCCAGGATCGTCGTCACCGCGGTGCTGACGGTCATCGACAACGCGGCCCGTACGGGCTCCACGGGCGACCGCACGGATCTCGCCGACCGCCTCGCCGAACTCGGCACGGCACTGCTCCTGAGCGAGAACCCGCCCGCATAGATTCGTGGCCGGCAGACCGCCCCCCTGGTGTGCCTCCCGGGACGGGGAAGCTACCCTGGCCGACGTACCGGACACGGGGTGCCCCGCACGAGGGCTGAGATCACACCCGTCGAACCTGAACCAGTTAGCACTGGCGGAGGGATGTCAGCCAATGTCGTTGCCCCATGCCTCAAGCAGCACCCGGGCCACCGGACCGCGCTCCGTCTTCGACGGGCGGATGCCCGCGGCGCCCGGTGACCTGCACGTCGAGGCGCGCGGAATCGCGCCGGTTCCCGAGGCCCACCGCTATGGCGGCGCCGGGCGCCTGTTCACCGTGTGGTTCGCCCCGAACCTGACCATGACGGGCGTCTTCACCGGCACCGTCGGCATCGCACTCGGCCTGGACTTCGCCACCGCACTGGCCGCCGTCGTCATCGGCACCCTCGTCGGCGCCGTGCCCACCGCGTATCTCGGTACGTGGGGCAGCGCGACCGGCGCGGGGCAGCTCCCGCTGGCGCGGCTCGCGTTCGGCCGGGCCGTCGCGGTGCCCGGCGTCCTGCAGTGGCTGTCGTCGGTCGCCTGGGACGCGCTGATCGGCCTGTTCGGCGGTGACGCGCTCGCCCGGCTGTGCGGCTGGCCGTTCTGGGTCGGCGTGCTCGTGATGATGCTGGCGCAGGGCGCGCTGGGCGTGCTCGGTTACGAGGCCGTCCACCGGCTCCAGAAGCTGATGACCTTCGTACTGGCCGCCGCCTTCGTGGTCCTCGCCGTCAAACTCCTCGACGGTGTCCATCCGGTCGCCAACGGGGCCGCGCACGGCGCCGACCAGGCCGGTGCGTTCGTCCTGACCAGCACGATCGCGCTCAGCCTGTCCCTGTCCTGGGCCCCCTACGCCAGCGACTTCAGTCGCTACCTTCCGGCGGCCACATCCCGTAAGCGCATGTTCTGGTTCACCCTCCTCGGCGTCACCGTTTCCTTCGTCGCCGTCCAGGCGCTCGGGTTGTGGGGCGCCTCCGTCTTCACCGACCAGACCGCGCGCGGCGTCGACGAGCTGCTCGGCGGCGGCGTTCTCGGCTCCTTCGGGCTCCTCGCCGTGGCGCTGGCGGCCCTGTGCAGCAACGCCATGAACGACTACAGCGGCTCGCTGGCCCTGCAGACCATCGGCGTCCGGATCCCGCGGCCGCTCGCGGCGGCGCTCGCCGCGGTGCTCGGCTTCCCGCTGGTGCTGTGGATGCACGCCGCCGACACCGCGGCCCGCTTCCAGAACGTGCTGCTGTTCGTCGGCTACTGGATCCCCGGCTTCGTCGCTGTCGTGGCCGTCGACTGGTTCGCGCGCGCCAGGGCCCGGGGCGGCGCGCCGGTCGACCTGGCCGCCGAGTCCGCCCGGCCGCAGCCCTGGTGGCCCGGGCTCCTCGCCTTCGTCGCCGCCTTCGCCGCGGCGGTCCCGTTCATGGACAGCGGCCTGTACGTGGGCCCGGTCGCAAAAGCCCTGCACGGCGCCGACCTCGCGTACTACGTGGCCTTCGTCGCCGCGCTCGTCGTGTATGCGCCCCTGAGGCTGCGCCGCCCGACCGCTGACGCCCGCACCGCACCGTACGAGGAGGCCCGCGCATGACCGTGCCTGCGAGCGGCGGACGCGTCGCGCCGCCCCGCGTCCTGACCGTCGCCGGATCGGACTCGGGCGGTGGCGCCGGGATCCAGGCCGACCTCAAGACGATGCTGGCGCTCGGTGCCCACGGCATGAGCGTCCTGACGGCCGTCACCGCGCAGAATTCTCTCGGGGTCCAGGGAGCGTGGGAACTCCCCGTCGACGCGGTGCGCACGCAGTACCGCAGCGTCGTGGACGACATCGGCGTCCAGGCGGTCAAGACCGGGATGCTCTCGTCGCCGGTCCTCGTCGAGGCGGTGGCCGAACTGCTCGCCGGCACGGACGCCCCCGTGGTCGTGGACCCGGTGAGCGTCTCCAAGCACGGCGATCCCCTGCTCGCCGAGGACGCGCTGGACGCCGTACGCACGAAGCTGCTGCCGGTCGCGACGGTGGCCACGCCGAATCTGGACGAGGTGGCGCAGCTGACCGGCCTCGCCGTCACGGACGACGACGGCATGCGCCGGGCCGCGGCACGGCTCCTGTCGTTCGGCCCGCGCTGGGTGGTCGTCAAGGGCGGCCACCTGCCCGGGGCGGCCGTGGACCTGCTCACCGACGGCACGCAGGAGCACTGGCTGCGCGCTCCCCGCCACGACAACCGGCACACGCACGGCACGGGTTGCACCCTGGCGTCGGCCGTCGCCGTGGGCCTCGCCTGTGGCCTGCCCGTGCCGGAGTCCGTCCGCCTGGCGAAGGAGTACGTCACGGGGGCGATCGCCGCCGGGTTCGCGCTGGGGTCGGGCATCGGCCCGGTGGACCACGGGTGGCGCCTGCCGGGCGACCGGTCCATGGGTGCCGGGAAAACGGACTGACTCCGCCAGGTACCACCTGGTGGACGCGCAACACGCCCACCTGCACACAATCAGGGCCCGATGGGCGTGACCGCCCTCCCATCCACTTGACTGTTGCCATGACCACCCTGCCCCGCCAGCATCAACAGGACCCGCCGACCGGCCACATGATCGTGTGCGGTGGTGACGCGCTCGCCGAGCGGCTCGCCGCCGAACTGCGCGCCGTGTACGGCGAGCGGGTCACAGTCGTGGTGCCCTCCGTACGCGTCACCAGGCAGGGCGCCGGTCCGGCCGGGCGGGCGCGGGCGGCCGCCCTGCTCTCGCGGATGCAGGCGGTCATGAGCCGTACCGTGTCCACCGTGGCCGGCGACGGCGTTCCGCCGCCGCGGGTCATGGAGGCGCCGGAACTCGACGAGGAAGCGCTGGCCGAGGCCGGTGTGGCCGACGCCGCCGCGCTGGCCCTCGTACACGGCGACGACGAGACCAACATCCGGGCCGCCCTGGCCGCCCGCCGCCTCAACCCCCAACTGCGCCTGGTCATCCGGCTCTACAACCGCAAGCTCGGCCAGCACCTGGAACACCTCCTCGACCAGGCCGCCGCGCTCTCCGCCCCCGGCGTCGACCCCGAGGCACTGGACACCACGACGACCGTGCTGTCCGACGCCGACACCGCCGCACCGGCGCTCGCGGCCACCGCCGTCGCCGGAACCAGCAAGGTCGTCCAGGCCGACGGGCTCCTGCTGCGCGCCGTGGAGCGCACCCCGCCGGGCCGGGGCGAGGTCGCCGACCCCGGCCTGTGCACCCTCGCCCTGCTGTCCGCGACCGCCAACGACCCGGCGGGCGCCGAGGGTTCGGACGTGGGCGGCGAGGAAGGCCCGCTGCTGCTGCCCGACGAACGCACGGTCGCCGCCGCGACCGGGCGTGGCACGGTGGTCCTGGAGGCCGTCTCCCCCACGGTCGCCACTCCCAACGGCCGTGCGAGCAGCCGCCGCATGCCGCTCGGCTCGCTGTTCTCGCGCCGGCTGCGCTGGTCCCTCGCCGGTCTCGTCACGAGCGTCCTCGGCCTCGCCGTCGCCTCCTGGGCCACCACCGGCGACCACCCGCTGCACGCCGGATACCTCACGCTCCTCGACCTGTTCGCCATCGACGACCCGGCCATCGGGGAGCCGCTCGCCCGTCAGCTCCTCCAACTCCTCACGGGGCTGGCCGGACTGCTCCTGCTGCCCGTGCTCCTCGCGGCAGTCCTCGAAGCGCTCGGCACCTTCCGTACGGCATCGGCCCTGCGCCGTCCGCCGCGCGGCCTGTCCGGTCACGTCGTGCTCCTCGGCCTCGGCAAGATCGGCACCCGCGTCCTGGCCCGCCTGCGTGAACTCGGCATCCCCGTCGTCTGCGTGGAGGAGGACCCCGAGGCGCGCGGCGTCGCCCTCGCCCGCCGCCTGCGCGTACCGACCGTCATCGGCGACGTCACCCAGGAAGGAGTCCTGGAGGCCGCCAAGGTGCACCGCGCCCACGCCCTGCTCGCCCTCACCAGCAGTGACATCACCAACCTCGAGGCCGCGCTGCACGCGCGGTCGGTCAAGCCCGATCTGCGGGTGGCGCTGCGCCTGTTCGACGACCGCTTCGCGACCGCCGTCTACCGCACGCTCCGCTCCGCGCATCCCCGGGCCCTGACCCGCAGCCGGAGCGTCTCCACGCTCGCCGCACCCGCGTTCGCGGGCGCCATGATGGGCCGCCAGATCCTCGGCGCCATCCCCGTCGAGCGCAGCGTGCTGCTCTTCGCCGCCCTCGAAGTGGCGGGACATCCGCTGCTCGACGGCCGGACCGTCGCCGACTCGTTCCGGGCCGGTGCCTGGCGGGTGATCGCGCTCGACGCGACGGCGCCGAGCGAGCGGCGCCCCGACCTGGCCGCGTCCCCCGCCGACGACGACCCCGACCGCCCCACGGGTCTCGTGTGGGACCTTCACCCCGGGTATGTGCTGCGTACCGAGGACCGCGTGGTGCTCGCCGCGACGCGCCAGGGCCTGGCCGAACTCCTGCGGCACGGCCCCCTGGCCCGTACTCGTGCAGGCGACCCCTAGGAGGCCCAGTGCCCGGTGTGATCACCACCTCTCACCTTCTGCACGAGCCACCCGGCGAAGTGTGATCATCGGCTCTCCGCGCGCCTTATCCTTGATCCCGCCACACCCCTCCCGCTCGTCCTCGCGCTCGCGCGGGGCGAAGTACGTTCCGTGGCAACCAATTTGACGGGGCTGTCTTTCAAGGGTGGTGCGCAGGTTGTTGCTGGCGGATCGGTACCGGTTGCACAAGGCGATAGGCCGCGGCGGTATGGGTGAGGTGTGGCAGGCGACCGACGAGATGCTCGGCCGGCCCGTGGCCGTGAAGCTGCTCCTCGCGCAGGACGCGGACCCGTCCGCGGCGGCCAGGTTCCGCATGGAGGCCCAGACTTCGGCGTCGCTCAGCCACCCGCACGTGGTGGGTGTCTACGACTTCGGCTCCTGGGAGCAACGCTTCTACCTCGTCATGGAACTCGTCGAGGGCGGCAGTCTGGCCCACGAGACCGCGGGCGGCGCGCGGCTGACGCCGGAGCGCGTGGCCGACATCGCGACCGGCGCGGCCGCCGGTCTCGCGGCCGCCCACCGACAGGGCGTGGTGCACCGGGACATCAAGCCGGGCAATCTGCTGCTCACCTCCGACGGCACGGTCAAGCTGGGCGACTTCGGCATCGCCCGCTTCCTGGACGATCCCGCCGCCGGGCTCACCACCACCGGGCAGATCGTCGGCACCGGCCTGTATCTGGCGCCCGAGCGCGCCCTCGGCAAGAACGCGGGCCCGCCGTCCGACGTGTACTCGCTGGGCTGCGTGCTGTATCAACTCCTCACCGGAAACCCGCCGTTCCGCGCCGACACCGCGACCGGCCTGCTCTACCAGCACGTCGACGCCGCGCCCGTGGCCCCGGGGCGGCTCGGCATCCAGCTGCCCCCGTCGTTCGAGAACTATCTGCTCGGCCTGCTGGCCAAGCAGCCGGAGGACCGGCCGACGGCCCAGGAGGTCACGGACTGGTTCCGTACGGGTGCCTGGCAGGGCCGTCCCGAACCCCTCCCGGAGCCTGTGCCGGTGGCCCCCGCGCCTGCGCCCGTGCCGCACCGTCACGCCGCCCCGGAGATCCGGACCACTTCCACGACCTATCAGCTGCCGTCGTCCGGCCGGGCGTCACGCCGCGGGGCGGCCCGGCGCGGCGGCGTCATGGCGGCGGCAAGACGCAGACCGAGAACCATCGGGGCCATCGCCGCTGCCGCTCTCTTCGTCGCGTCCCTCCTGATCGGCATGGCGTGGTTCGCCCCCGACGACAGTGCCGCGACCACACCTACGGGCGCACCGTCGCCCGCGTCCGCGCACTGACGGGGCGCGCGTTCCGGCGGAGCACGCTGCGGCGATGATGGGTGCGCCGTCTTCTGACCGACCACCATGGAGCTCACACCGTGCACACCCGATCCTGGGCCGATCTCGCCGTCCACCGCAGCCGGGTACGCGGTTGCCTCCTCGGCGGCGCGATCGGTGACGCGCTCGGGTACCCCGTCGAGTTCCTCTCCCTCGACGCGATCCGCGCCACGCACGGCGCGGCCGGGGTCACCGGCCTGGCGCCCGACGCCGACGGTGTGACGGGCCGGGTCAGCGACGACACCCAGATGACCCTGTTCACCGCCGAGGGGCATCTGCGGGGGTACCGCCGCACCCGGGACCGCGGCATCGGCGGCGCGGAGGCGCAGATCGTCCGCGACGCGTATCTGCGGTGGCTGGAGACGCAGAACCACCCCGGTCCGCTGCCCGAGGAGGACCTGCGCCACCGCATCGGGTGGCTGCGGCACGAGCCCTGGCTGTACGCGCGCCGCGCGCCCGGCAACGCCTGCCTCAGCGGCATCGAAGCGGGCTTCGCCCCCGACCCGTACGGAAAGCCCACCGGTGAGCCGGGGCCGGTGAACCCGAACTCCAAGGGCTGCGGCGCCGTCATGCGCTCCGCGCCCTTCGGCCTGACCGACCTGGGCGCCCGCCGGTCGTTCGAACTCGCCGCCCAGTGCGCCCAGATCACGCACGGACACCCCACCGGCTATCTCGCCTCCGGTGCGTTCGCCGCCCTCATCAGCCACCTCGTCGACGGCGAGTCCCTGGAGGGCGCGGTGCTGCGCACCCTGCGGCTGCTCGCCGGTTACCGGGGCCACGAGGAGACCACGGCCGCGCTGACCCGGGCCGTCGCGCTCGCCGAGGAGGACGGCGACGCGACCCCGGAGAGGGTCGAGACGCTCGGCGCCGGATGGGTCGCGGAGGAGGCCCTCGCCATCGGGGTGTACGCGGCGATGGCCCGTACCCGTCCGCAGACCTTCTACGTCGGCAAGGAGGGCACTGTGTGCAACCCGAAGCCCCCGCGCACCCCGATCGAGGCCGCGTTCCTGCTCTCGGTCAACCACTCGGGCGACAGCGACTCCACGGGCTCCCTGTGCGGCAACATCCTCGGCGCGCTTCACGGTGACGTACACCTCCCGCACCAGTGGCTGACGGAGATCGAGGGACGTACCGCCGTCGCCCGGCTCGGCGACGACATCGCGGCCGAGATCCGGCCCGGCGAGAAGCGTCCCTGGAACTACTGACGCCGCGGCCCGTGCCGGCCGGCCAGCACCGCCCGCTCCTTCGCCGCGCGCACCGACGCCGACAGCCCGTCGATGTCGTACGCCCCGTGGTGGCGCCGTCCGTTGACGAAGAACGTGGGGGTGCCCGAGACGCCGCTGAGGTCGGCCGACTCAAGGTCCTCGGAGACCCGCCCCACTCCGCTGTGCGCCCGCAGGTTCTTGTGGAACCGGTCGGTGTCCAGGCCGAGTTCACCCGCGTACTTGAGGAGGTCGGCAGCCCGCAGCGCGTCCTGGTGGGTGAACAGCAGGTCGTGCATCTCCCAGTACGCGCCCTGCTCACCGGCAGCTTCTGCCGCCTCCGCGGCGAGCTGGGCGTGCGGGTGTACGTCGTTCAGGGGCAGGTGGCGCCAGACGTAGCGGATGTCGCCGAAGCCGGCGAGGAGTTCCCGCACGACGGGTTCGGCCTGTCCGCAATAAGGGCACTCGAAGTCGCCGTACTCGACAACCGTCACGGGCGCGTGCCGCGGTCCGCGCATGTGGTCACGGTCCGGGTCGACCGGCACGGCCAGGTCGACGATGCCTTCGGCCGTTCCGAGGAGGGCCCTCATCCGGGTGGGGCGGGGCAGGACTCCGATGACCCAGGAGACCAGCCAGGTCATCAGGAACGCGCCGACGACCGCGCTGAGGATGCCGATCTTCGCCTCGGCCAGTTGGTCGCCGTCGAACGCGAGGGTGGCGATGAGCAGGGCCACCGTGAATCCGACACCGGCGATGGTTCCCCCGGCCGTGGTGGCGCCCCAGCCGACGGACGGGCGCAGCCGGCCGCGGCTGAGCCGGGTCGTCAGCCAGGCCGCGCCGACGATGCCGAGCGGCTTGCCGAGGACGTAGCCGAAGAGGATGCCGAGGGTGATCGGCGAGGCGAACGCGCGGGCCAGTTCGCCGCCGCTGAGCTCGATGCCGGCGTTGGCGAGGGCGAACAGCGGCACGATCACATAGCTGGTCCACGGGTGGTAGAGGCGCTGCAGCCGCTCGTTGGGGGACAGGGCCGACGCGAGGCCCCGGCGGACCGACCGCTCCAGTTCGGGGGTCGGCTGCTCGCGGAAGAGCCGGAACAGGCCGCTCGCCCGCTCCAGCGCGGTGCGGCTCGCCGGGTACGCGAAGGTCAGCAGCCCCATGGCCAGGCCGATCACGACGGGGTCCACCCCCGACTCCAGCAGCGCCACCCAGACCGCGCCGGCCAGGAGCACATACACCCAGCCGCGCCGGGTGCCGGTGGCCCGTACCAGCAGGATCACGCCGAACAGGCCGAGCGCCACCAGCAGGGCGGGAACGTCGATGTCTCCGCTGTAGGCGACAGCGATGATGATCAGCGCCACGAAGTCGTCGACGACGGCCACGGTCAGGATGAAGATGCGCAGCCCGCCGGGCAGCCGGTTGCCGAGCAGCGCCAGCATGCCGAGGGCGAAGGCCGTGTCGGTCGACATCGCGGCGCCCCAGCCGTGGGCCGTGCTCTGCCCCGCGTTGATGGCCAGGTAGACGGCGACGGGGACGACCATGCCACTGAGTCCCGCGACGAGGGGCAGCGTGACGCGCCGGCGTTCGCGGAGCTCCCCCATGTCGAACTCGCGCCGCGCCTCCAGGCCGACGACGAAGAAGAAGAACGCCATCAGGCCGCTGTTGACCCACTCCCGCAGGTCCAGCGACACCCCGGCGGACCCGATACGGACGGAGAAGTGCGTCCCCCAGAATTCCTCGTACGTGCCGGGTCCGATGTTCACCCAGGCCAGTGCCGCGAGCGCGGCGACGAGCAGCACGGAGGCGCTGCCGGTCTCGGTGCGCAGGAAGTCGCGCAGCGGTGTGCGCAGCTCCTCGCCGCTCGTCGTCTGCCCGTCGAACCCCGAGCTCATCGGCGGCATTCCCGTCTCTCGATGGCCCGCGCGGACCTGGCCGGCGGCTGCTCGGGCGAGCGCCCGAGCGCGGTGAGACGTTAGTGGACGCGCGGCGGTCGTGCGATTCGACACGGCGACCGTGGTCGAGTGCCCGCCCCGTGAGGCGGGCACTCGAACGGTCGGGTGACCTCAGCCGAGGCCGACCGCGAAGACGTGCAGGTTGCCGTTGTCGGGCAGCGTCACGCTCTTGATGTGCTTCCCTTCCGGTACGTCGAAGGGCTTGGTGGCGAAGACGTACGCGGCGGGCCCGGCGCCTCCTGACTGGTTGCGGTGGTCGGTGCGGGCCACGGTCGTGTTGCCGAAGACGGGGTCGGTCCCGCCGCCCGGCAGGGTCCAGTCGCCGAACGACAGATCCGCGGTGGCGGTGGAGCCGTCGGTGAACGTCACGGTGGCGCTGCCGCGCTGGTCGCTGTGCGTCGCCGAGCCCACGAACAGCAGCTTCCCGGCGTCCTCGGCCCGGTCCTCCAGGTCGATGCGCTGACCTGCGGCCACGACGTTGTCGGGCCGCCCCTGGGGCGCGGCGGGCCACACGAAGGACGTGCCCGCCACCTCGACGCGCGCTCCGCCCTTGAGGCCGGCTGCCTCAAGGCCCTGACGGGAGTAGGTGTTGCCGTCGCCGTCGTAGTCGCCCTGGCCGCGGTCGGCGTCGTCGGAGGAACCGGTGTTGTCGTACGCGGCGGCGAGACCGCCCTCGGGGGCGACGAGCACGAACACGGAGAGCTGGACGGGCTTGTCCCCGGGCCCCTGCCCGCGGACCGTCACCGGGATCTCGTAGTAGCCCTCGGCCGTGCCGGCCGCGGCCTTCACGGACAGGGCGAGCTCGCCCGAGCCGGTCTTCGCGTCGAGGCCGAGCCGCCCGCCCGCGGGCGAGACGGTCAGCCCTTCGGGGGCCTTCGCGGAGACGGTCAGTGCCTTGTCGTGCCCGGCCAGACGCCGGCCGTGGACGGTGACCTTCGCCGCGTCGCCGCCGGGGACGGCCGACGCCGCGTTGGGCGTCGCGCTCGCGAGGAAGGGACGCTCGCCCGAGCGGTAGGAGGGCGGCGCGGCCTTCGCGGATGTCGCCCAGGTCTTGTCCGGGGTGCCCGACAGCGTGAAGTCGAGGCGCGCCCCGTCCTTCACCGCGGACTGCGGGAGATAGGTGCGCTCCCAGGTGCGGCCGTCGAGCGCGAGCCCGTGGACGTACGGCGCGTCGGCGGACGCCTTCGGGGCACGGATGTCCAACTCCCCTCCCTTGCCGGGCAGATCGAGGACCGCGCGCTCGAAGAGCGGACTGTGCACGGCGAGATCCGGGGTGCCGGGTGTCGACGGGTACAGGCCGAGCGCGGCCCACACGTACCAGGAGGACTGAGCTCCCAGGTCGTCGTTGCCGGGCTCGCCGTCCGGAGTCGGGCTGAAGAGGGTGGTGGCGACGTCCCGCACGGCCTTCTGCGTCTTCCACGGCATGCCCAGGTGGTTGTACACCCACGGCACACCGAAGTTGACCTCGTTGCCGGCCCACATGTAGGGCTCGTTCGGCCCGGCGTTCAGCTTCGTGAAGAAGGTGTCGAGGCGGTCGGCGGCCGCGTCGCGCCCACCCATGGCCGTGATCAGACCCTCGGTGTTCTGCGGGACGAGCCAGTTGTACTGCGCCGCGTTGCCCTCGTCGAAGCCGTCCTGGCCGAACTTGCCCGGGGGCGGCGGCTGGTAGGCCGGGCCGTCCGGGAAGCGGCCGTCCTCGCCGCGCGGCTGAAGGTAGCCGGTGGCGGGGTTGAGGATGTTCTGCCAGTTCTGGCCCCGGCGGGTGAAGGTGGCGGCGGTGTCTTTGTCGCCCACGGCCTTCGCCAGCTGCGCGATGGCGAAGTCGTCGATCGCCCACTCCAGGGTGACCGATCCGCCCACGCGCTGATGGTCGCCGCGCGAGGCGTCGTTGTTGGGCATGTAGCCGCGCTCGACGTACTCGCCGATCCCGGGCCGTTCCTTGTACGCACCCGGGGTGTCGTCCACCGAAGTGGCGCCCTTGACCAGGTACTTCAGCGCCTTCTTGACGTCGAAGTCGCGGGCGCCGAAGGCGTAGAGGTTGGCGATGAGGGGGACGGAGTTGTCGCCCGTCATTTGGCCCGTGTAGTCGTTGGCCAGGGGCCAGCGCGGCCACCAGCCGCCCTGTTCGGCGTCGTTGACGAGCGACTGCGCCATGTCACTGGCCTGCTTCGGCCACAGCATCGCCTGGAGGGGCGCCAGCGAGCGGTAGGTGTCCCAGTCGGAGAAGTTCGCGTACTGGTTGTGTCCCGCGGGCAGCGTGCGCACCTTGTCGTCGAAGCCGATGTAGCGTCCGTCGGCGTCGTTGAAGGTGTTCGGGTGCATCAGCGAGTGGTACAGCGCGGTGTAGAACGTCTTCAGCTCACCGGTGTCGCGCCCGGCGACGCGGATCCTGCCGAGCGTGTCGGCCCACTGGTCGCGGGTCTGCCGGTGCAGGGCGTCCAGGCTCCAGCCGGGCACCTCGGCCGCCATGTTGGCCTCGGCGCCGTCCACGGACACGTACGACATGGAGACCTTGGCCCGCACCGTGCGCGAGTCCGCCGTCCCGAAGGTGAGGTAGGCGCCCGCCTTGGGGGCGTCGACCGAGTCGGTGTCCTTGGAGACGGTCTTGCCGTCCCACGTGCCGTGCGCGGTGAACGGGCGGTCGAAGGTGATCGCGTAGTGGACCGTGTACTCGTTGCCCTTGCCGCAGAAGTTGCCGGTCGTCGCGGACCCGGTGACCTGCCGGTCGCCGACGACGCGCAGGTCGGCGCGCTTGTTGCCGGAGAGGCTGGCACCGCCCTTCACCAGCACCTGGGCCGCGTCCGCCCCTTCGGGGAACGTGAACTGCGCCAGACCCGTACGCGTGGTGGCGGCCAGTTCGGCCCGCACCTTCGAGTCTCCCAACGTCACCGCGTAGTACCCGGGTTCGGCCTTCTCGTCCTCGTGCGAGAAGGACTCGGTCCGGTCCCACGGAGCCGACCCGACGTCTCCGGTCACGGGCAGGATCGGCACGTCGCCGAAGGCCGTGCAGCCGACCGAGGCGTGATCGAGGCTGAAGCCGCGGATCTTGTCGCTGTGGTACTGGTACCCGGCGTACGAGCCTGCCGTGTCCGGCGAGAACTGCATCATGCCGAACGGGGCGGCGGGGCCCGGGAAGTTGTTGATCTCACCGACGCTCGCCCCGCCGCGGCCCGTGCCGATGAGCGGGTCCACGTACGCGGCGGGATCACCCACCAGGGACGGCTTCGCCGCGGTGGCAGGGGACTTGGATGACGTAGACAACGTTGTCCTGGTTTCTGACAACGTTGTCGGATCAGCCGAGGCCACCGCCGACGCCCCCATCAACAACCCGGCAGCCAGCGCGGCGGCCACCGCACTGCGGGTTCTACGACTTCTCGCACGTGTCACACATGCCTCCGTGGAATAAGCGCGGCTCAGCCACCACACACTCCGGGAGCAGGTGCCGTTCGGTCAAGGGGAGTGCGCCGATTGCCTCTTGAGCCGCCGCGACTCCTCCTGCCCGGCCTCCCTGTCGAGCTACCTGGCGTTCCTGTCGAGCTTGAGGGCGTTGGCCCAGAGCGCGGTGGACGTCTCGACCAGCTCGTCGAGCGTGTCGTCCTCACCGAGCCCGTACGCGTAGTAGGCCATGCGGCTCACCATGCCCGAGAGCGCCCGCGCCGCCTTGAGGGGGTCGAGGTCGCGGTCCGCGAGCCCGCGGTCCTGGAGGTCCTTGATGGCGCGCGCGTTGCGGTCGGCGAACGCGCGGCTCCGGCGCCGGCGCACCTCCCGGAACCCGGAGTCACCGGCCGCGACCTGGTCGAGGATCAGCATGAGCTTCGCGTTGCGCTTGTACGCCTCGAAGTAGGCGCGGTTGCTGGCCTCGATCACGCCGACGGGCGAGCTGTCCTCGGGGTCGAGGCGCGGCATGCCCGGGTGCAGCATGTCGTCCTGCGCGACTTCGAGCACGGCCTGGAAGATCTCCTCCTTGCCGGCGAAGTACGTGTAGAAGGTGCCGGTCGAGCAGGCGGCCTCGGCGGTGATGTCGGTGAGGCGTGAGTCCAGATAGCCGTCGCGTTCGAACACGACGCGGGCCGCGGCCACGAGCGCGGCGCGGGTCCGGGCGCCGCGCGCGGTGGCGGGGGGGTCACGCAGGGCGGAGGTGTCCGCGAGCGAGGGGATGTCCTCCCCGTCCGGTGCGTGGCCGCGGGTGGTCATGTCGTGGGGCCTTCCTGTGGTGGCTTCTGCTGCTCGCGTGTGTGCCCGCCGGGCGCTGCACGCCTGGTACTGCTCGCCGACGCCGCACACCTGCACGCTCACCTGTGGTGCCCGCCGGTACGGGAGCGAGGCGATCTTCGCACACCCTCGTGCGCCGATCGCCTCCGTTCCCCCCTTGGCCCGGCAGGACCCCTCGCCGGTGCCGTGCGGTCAGCGGGTGCGGCCCCACTGCGGTTCCCGGCGGCGCAGTTCACGCATCGCGATGGTGCGCTTGTGGACCTCGTCCGGGCCGTCGGCGAGGCGCAGGGTGCGCAGATGTGCGTACATGCTGGCGAGCGGGAAGTCGTCGGAGACGCCGCCTCCGCCGTGCACCTGGATGGCCCGGTCGACCACCTTCAGCGCGACCTCGGGTGCGGCCACCTTGATCGCGGCGATCTCGGTGCGCGCGTGCCGGTTCCCCACGGTGTCCATGAGGTACGCGGCCTTGAGAGTGAGCAGCCGGACCATGTCGATCTCGATGCGGGACTCGGCGATCCAGTCCTGCACATTGGCACGGTTCGCCACGGGCTCGCCGAAGGTCGTACGCGCCTGGGCCCGGTCGATCATCAGGTCGAGGGCGCGCTCCGCCATGCCGACGGCGCGCATGCAGTGGTGGATGCGGCCGGGGCCGAGCCGCGCCTGGCTGATCATGAAGCCGTCGCCCTCTCCGGCGAGCAGCGCGGTGACCGGGACGCGGACGTTCTCGAAGACGACCTCGGCGTGCCCCTCGCGGTCCTTGTAGCCGAAGACGGGGAGGTTGCGCAGGACGGTGACGCCGGGGGTGTCGATCGGCACGACCATCATGCTCTGCTGACGGTGCGTCGCGGCTTCCGGCTCCGTCTTGCCCATCACGATGAGCACCTTGCAGTTCTTGTGCAGGGCGTTGGAGGTCCACCACTTGCGCCCGTTGAGGACGTAGTCGTCGCCGTCCCGCTCCATGCGGAGCTGGATGTTGGTGGCGTCGGAGCTCGCCACGGCGGGCTCGGTCATCGCGAAGGCGGACGCTATCTCGCCGTCGAGGAGCGGCTTGAGCCACTTCTCCTTGTGCTCGTCGGTGCCGAAGAGGGTGAGCACCTCCATGTTGCCGGTGTCCGGCGCGTTGCAGTTGGTGGCCTCGGGGGCCAAGTGCGCGCTGCGGCCCATGATTTCGGCGAGCGGGGCGTACTCGAGGTTGGTGAGGCCGGGGCCCCACTCGGGGTGCGGGTGGAAGAGGTTCCACAGGCCGCGCTTCTTCGCGTCCGCCTTGAGCTCTTCGAGGACGGGCGGGTGGAAGTGCGGATCGCCGGACTCCGCCATCTGCGCCTCGTAGACGGACTCCGCCGGGTAGATCCGCTCGTCCATGAAGGCGAGCAGTTTCTCCTGGTACTCCTTGGCCCTGTCGGTCAGCTCGAACACGTGGTTCTCCTCACGGGGGGGATGG
The DNA here is from genome assembly GCF_035918235.1 of Streptomyces sp. NBC_01445. Taxonomy (NCBI): domain Bacteria; kingdom Bacillati; phylum Actinomycetota; class Actinomycetes; order Kitasatosporales; family Streptomycetaceae; genus Streptomyces; species Streptomyces sp. NBC_01445. The sequence goes on from NZ_CP109485.1 coordinate 1,063,662, forward strand.
ATTTCAGGGACCGGCGCGGCAGCGCGGCGCGGCCGGCTAGCGGGATCGGTCATCGGGCTGCGCGTCTGCCCGTGTTGCTTGTGCTGCGCGTGCTTCGTGTGCTGCCTGTGCTTCGTGTGCTGCCTGTGCTGCCTGTGCTGCCGCTGCCTGTGTCGCCTCTTTCGCCACGTCCAGGTGCAGCAAGGACCTCAACTCCTCGGCGGTCGTGGCCGCTTCGCGGTGGACGATCCCGGCGAGGCCGGCACGTCGTGCCGCGACGATGTTGTGTTCGAGGTCGTCGACCATGACGGTCTCGGCGGGATCGGTGCCGAGCCGCTCGCACGCGATGGCGTAGGCACGCCGGGACGGTTTGCGTACGCCGATCTCTCCGGAGATCGCCACGGCGTCGAACATGGCCTCAAGGTCGAAGCCCGCGTAGCAGTCGTCGCCCAGGGAGTTGGAGAGCAGGCCCACGCGGTGTCCCGCGGTCCGAAGCTCGGCGACGAGGTCGAGCATCGCCTGGTCGGGGCGCAGTTCGGTCTGCATCAGGGACAGGAGTCCGGGACCCTGGACATCGGCTCCGTGCGCGCGCAGCCGCTCGGCGAAACCGTCCTCGAAGTCACGCTGGCCGAGTCGGCCTTCCTCGTGCTCCACGAGGAGGGCGCCGGAGGGCTCGTCCTTCGCGAGCAGCCGGAGCGGGAGCCGCGGATCCACGCCGAGCTTGGTGCCGAAGGCCTCGAACGCCTTGAACACGCTACTGGTCAGCACTCCCCCGAAGTCGAAGAGGACGGCGCTGATTCGGGTACCCAAGAGACAGCCTCCTGGTCGCAGGTTCGGGAAGCATCCGCAACGTACCTGAACCCGGACTCAACTTCAATGACTCCCCCTGTGCTCGACCGCCTCAGGGCATGTACGAAACCGAGACATCCCACGCGTGTCGCCCCGATCCACCGGCGTCCTCGGGCAAAAGTGACCGGACAGCCGACCACCCCCTTCCAGCTCCCCGACCTGCCCGGTTCCAGCCCCCTGACCTGCCCGGCGGTCTGCGTCCGCTTCGCGACAAGGACGCGATCGACGAGGAGTGACAGGCCCTGGCCCGCACGGCCGGACAGGACGCCCCCGGGATATGGCCGCAAGGGGGAACGTCCTGCAGCCGGTCCGCTGCCCGGCTGCCCGAGCGCAGCAGGTGGTCGCGCCGGTGCTGCTCGGCGGCCTGCCGAGTCGGACGATGTTGCGAAGGCGGCGGTCGCCCTCGTTCTGGCAGACCGAAGCTGCTCAGCGCAGTACGGCCGCCAGCAGGTCGGCCCCCAGCGCCGTCAGATCGGGCAGATTGACGGTGTAACGGACGTAACGGCCCTGCCGCCGGGCCGTGAGCAGGCCCGCGCGGCGCAGGACAGCGAGGTGGCGGGAGACTTCCGGGGGCGAAAGCTCCCAGGCGTGGGCCAGCTCACCGGTGGTGTGCGGGCCGCGGGCCAGGGTGCGCAGCAGCCGCAGCCGTACCGGATGCGCGAGCGCCTCCAGCCGTAGCGTGACCGTTTCCAGCGATACCGGCTCTGATGGACTCGGCTCGGCGACGGGGTACTGCACCACCGGCTGCCAACCGGGCGCGTGGACCGCCACCAGATGCGGGCGGCCGAAGACACTGGGGAGGAAAGTGACCCCGGTGCCGTGGGCGGCGGTCGCATTGTCCTGCAGCTTGTCCACGATGATGCAGTTGCCGTCCGGTGCCAGGGTGACGGCGCTGGAGATCGACGCGAGTGCCGCCCCGATGCCCTGGCGCTTCATCAGGTCGTTCTTCAGGCGCAGGTCGGTGGCGAGTTGCACGGCGGCGCCCATCCAGGCGGCGTCGAAGAAGGCCTCGGCGCACTGTTCGAGGGTGTGGCGCACCCGCGCCCGCACGGCTGCGGGGTCCGCGAGCAGCCGTTCCGCGAAGGCCTCTTGGAGCGCGCCGCGGGCCTGGGCGAGGTCCAGGGCCCGCTCGCGCGCCGTCGCGTCGGCGAGCGGTGACGGCGCGGCGAAGTGGACCCGGTTGCTGCCGCACGTGGTGACGAGCGCGGCGGTCACATAGGTTTCGTCGTCGATCCGGTCCACATCGTCCAACTCCTCGGCGAGGGTGGGCCGGGGACGAGCGGGGACCAGGAAGTCGGCTCGTGAGGAACGCCAGAGGAACTCCGCCTCCCTGAGCCGCTCGGCCAGCTCCGGCCGCAGCCCGGCCCAGACGTCCCCGGCCCAGCCGGCGAGCTGCGGGTGATGCCCGGGTTCGGCCAGCACGTGCAGCATCGCGGTCAGCTCGGCCAGCGGGGAGGCAGCGAACCGCAGTCGTCCGGACGGCAGGCCGCCGATGTCGATCCTCAACGTCATCCCCTCATTCTCGGTGGTCGGACAGCCGACGACCGCGTCGGTTGACGGTGTTCGTCAACCGACGCGGTCGGCCCGGCGGCCGAACGCACCGTTGACGCCATGGCAACCACCACCAAGATCCAGCCGCGCGCCCTCGTCCGTGCCTCCGGAGGCCCCCGCTATGCCGTCGCTCTGGCCGTGGACGCGCTCGGCACCGGCTTGCTGCGGCCCTTCCTGCTGCTCTACGGGATGAACGTGCTGAGGCTGTCCCCACCCGCCACCGGCATCGCCATGACGGTCGGCGTCGTCGTGGGTCTGGTGTGCATGCCCGCGGTCGGCCGATGGCTGGACCGGGGCGCACGCAGCACGGTCGTGGCAGCGTCGATGCTGGTGCGGGTGCTGGGCGTGGCGCTGCTGCTGGCCACCCCGGCGGGGCACGTCCGGCTGTTCGCGACGGCGGCGCTCTTCCTCGGCATCGGCAACCAGGCATGGCCGGCCGCCCACGCAGCTCTCGTGGCCACGGTCGCCCACGGCCGCGAACGCGACACCGCTCTCGCGGCCGGCCGCGCCCTGCGCAACGCCGGCCTGGGTGCGGGCGGCCTGGTCGCCGCTGTGTGCCTGGCGGGCGGCACCACCGCATTGCAGGCGCTGGCAGCCGTCACCGGGCTCGCCTACCTCACCGCGGCGTCCTTGGCGTGGTCGGTCCACGTGCACGCTCATCCGGCCGCTGCTCCGGCCAAGGACAGGGACGACGGGCCCGCACCCCGGATGCGCGCGCTGCTGGCCGCCAACGTGATCTACGCCTTCTGCCTCAACGTCCCCGAAATCGCGCTCCCCCTCGTCCTGGCGAAACAGTTGCACGCAGCCCCGGTGTGGTCGGCAGCCATCTTCGTGGCGAACACGGTGCTGGTGGTCACCCTGCAGGTCCCGGTCACCCTCCTGATGTCCCGCTTCTCCCGGCGGACCGTGCTGGCTCTCGCCGGCGTGGTAATCGCCGCGTCCTACCTCGGCTTCCTGGTGGCCACCTCACTGGGGCACGGCTGGGGCGCCCCGGCCGTCGCCACGGTCTCCGTGGTCTGCACCATCGGCGAGATCATCTACGCCGGCAGCGCCACGGCGCTCGTCACCGTCCTCGCCCCGGCGCATGTCCTGGGACGCGCCCTCGCCCGCTTCCAGCTCTCCACGGGCTTCGGCCTCGCCGTCTCCCCGGCGGCCATCACCGCTCTCGCCTCCCGCGGCTCGGCCGCCCTCTGGGGCAGCCTGGCCGCTGCCACGCTCCTCTCCGCCTCAGCCGTTGCCACCGAGAAAGATCAAGGAACGCGGCTCAGCAGTTACTGCCGCCGGGCGCGAGCAGGCTCGCGAGCTCGGCGATCGCCACGGGAGACGGCTTGAAGCAGCGGCGGACGATCGTAGGCTGCTTGTGCCGGGACTTCGCCATCCGCATCAACAGCGCGGCCTGTTCGCCGAGATGGGTCAGTGCGGAGTGGCGGTACTCGTACAGGTCCCAGCCCGTGCCCGGTCCGCGCAGGACGGTGTGCTCGTCGAGCAGGGCGCGGGCCTGCCCGTAGGAGAGACGGGCCAGGCCGGTGTCCGGGCACACGTCGCGTGGGCTGACGACCTTGCCCGGCCCCGGGCGGCGGTGGGTGACGGACTCGGACCATCGGTCCGTCGTAGCCGCGCTCACGGCACCGGCCGAGCCAGGACAGCACCCCCGCCCGGCGGGAGTTCCAACAGCGGCCCAGGGCGCGTCATTCGCGGAGTGTCAGGGCGTGACGTGCGCGGCCATGACGTGCTTGATCCGCGTGTAGTCGTCGAAGCCGTAGCGGCTCAGGTCGCTGCCGATGCCCGACTGCTTGTATCCGCCGTGGGGCATCTCGGCGAGGACCACCTGGTGGCAGTTGAGCCAGACACAGCCGAAGTCGAGTTCGGCGCTCAGCCGCATGGCGCGGCCCAGATCGGCGGTCCATACGCTGGACGCCAGGCCGAAGTCGACGCCGTTGGCCAGGGCGACGGCCTCTTCCTCGGTGTCGAAGGGCTGGACGGTGACGACGGGGCCGAAGATCTCGCCCTGCACCACGTCGTCGTCCTGGCGGACACCGGAGATGACGGTGGGCGGGAAGAAGTAGCCGGGCCGGTCGACGCGCCGGCCCCCGGTCTCTACGTGGGCGTGCTCCGGGAGCGTCGCGATGACGGACTCGACGCGGGCGGCGTGGGCGGCACTGTTGAGAGGACCGTAGAAGGCGTCCTCGTCCGGTGAGCCTGTCCGGGTGTCGCGGGCGGCGTCGACGAGGGCCGTCAACAGGGCGTCGTAGAACGGGCGTTGGACCAGGATCCGGGTCACGGCAGTGCAGTCCTGGCCGCCGTTGAAGAAGGCGGCGTCGGCGAGGGCGCGGGCCGTGCGGACGGGGTCGACGTCGGCGAAGACCACGGCCGGGGCCTTGCCGCCCAGCTCCAGGTGGACGTTCTTGACCTCGCGGGACGCCTCGGCCATGACCTCGGAGCCGGCCCGGGTGCTGCCGGTGATGGCCACCATGTCCACGTCCGGATGGGCGACGAGCGCGCGTCCGGTGTCCCGGTCGCCGCACACGACATTGACGACGCCCGGCGGGAAGACGCGCGCGGCGAGTTCCCCGAGCAGGACGGTCGACCAGGGCGTGGTGTCGGACGGCTTGAGGACCACCGTGTTGCCCGCGGCGAGCGCGGGGCCGAGCTTCCACACGGCCATCATCAGCGGATAGTTCCAGGGCGTGACCTGGGCGACGACACCCACGGCCTCGCGGCGGACGTACGACGTGTGGCCCTGCGCATACTCGCCCGCGGCGACGCCCTCCAGGACACGGGCGGCGCCCGCGAAGAAGCGCAACTGGTCGGCGCCGCGGCCGACTTCGAGGGTGCGGGTCGTCTCGCGCGGCTTGCCGGTGCTGCGCACTTCCGCGTCGACCAGCTCGTCCGCGTGGGCGGTCACGAGGTCGGCGAGGCGCAGGAGTGCCTCCTGCCGCTGGGCCGGGGTGCTGCGGCGCCAGGCGGGCAGGGCCCGGCGCGCGGCGGCCACGGCCGCGTCCACGTGCGCGGCGGACGAGCGGGGCGCGGTGCCGTAGACCTCACCCGTTGCGGGGTCGGTCAGCTCCATGCGGTCCGCGACCTCGGTACTGCGGCCGTCGACGATGTTGTGCAGGGTCAGGTCAGACATGGCAGCTCTCCTTGCGCAGGGAGGCGACGGTGACACCGGGGGCCAGGCGCCCGTCGGTCACCTTCAGCTCGATGAGGGCGGCCTTGCCGCTGTCGAGGGACCGCTGGAGCGCGGGCCCGAACTCGCCTGTGCCCGTGACGGTTTCGCCGTGGGCGCCGAAGGCGCGGGCGTACGCGGCGAAGTCGGGGTTGCCGAGTCCTGTGCCGCTGACCCGCCCTGGGTAGGCCTGCTCCTGGTGCTGGCGGATGGTGCCGTACTTGGCGTTGTTCAGCACGATGATCAGCGGCTTGGCGCCCTCGGCCACGGCGGTGGCCAGTTCCTGACCGTTCATCAGGAAGCAGCCGTCGCCGGCGACGGAGACGACCCGGCGGTCCGGATCGTGGATCGCGGCGGCCACGGCGGCGGGTATGCCGTATCCCATGGACCCGTTGCGAGGGGCGAGTTGGCGTGTGCCGTCGTGGTAGGTGAGGAAGCGCTGCGCCCAGATGGCGTGGTTGCCGGCGCCGAAGGTGATGACGGCGTCCGCGGGCAGCCGGTCGTCGAGGGTGGCGAAGACGGTGGCGAGGTCGAGCGGGTCCCCCTCCGGGACCGGGGTGCGGAACGCCAGATGGGCGGCCCTGTCCTGCTTGGTCCGTACGGCCCACGGCAGGGGGCTGCCGGGGCGCAGGGTGCGTACCGCGTCCGCGAATGCCTCGGGGGCGGCGAGCAGGGTGAGTTCGGCGGGGTACAGGGCGCCCGGCGGCTGCGGTTCGGGCAGCACCTGGACGAGCCGGGGGCCGGTTCCGTCGGTGGGAAGCAGCGTGAACCCGTCGGTCGCGACGTCACCCGGTGCGGTCCCGAGTGCCAGCAGAAGGTCGGCCTCGCGGACCCGCTGCGCGAGCGCGTCGTCGCGTCCGTAGCCGAGCGGGCCGACGTACACCTCGGACTCGTTGTCGATGAGGTCCTGGCAGCGGAAGTCCACCGTCACGGGCAGGGACCACGCCTCGGCCCAGTCCCGTACGGCGGCGCGGGCGTCCGAGGTCCAGCGGCCGCCGCCGAGAAACAGGAGGGGTCGTTCGGCGGACGTCAACAGCCGTTCCAGGGAGGTGAGTTCGGCCGGGGTCAAGCCGCCGCCGGGTACGGGCAGCGGAGTTGCGTCGGCGACCCGTACGACGTCCGTGAGCATGTCCTCCGGCAGACCCAGGACCACGGGTCCCGGCCGGCCGCTGCTCGCGACGGCGAACGCGCGGGCGACGTACTCGGGGATGCGCGCGGCGTCGTCGATGGTCTCGACGAGCTTGGCGCTCGCGCCGAACGTGCCGCGCAGGTCGAGTTCCTGGAAGGAGGCGCGGTCGGTGTGCCCGCGCGGCACCAGACCGATGAACAGGACCATCGGCGTGGCGTCCTGGTACGCGGTGTGCAGGGCGACCAGCGCGTTGGTGGCCCCGGGGCCCCGGGTCGTGAAGCAGACTCCGGGGCGCCCGGTGAGCTTGCCGTGGGCCTCGGCCATGTAGGCGGCGCCGCCTTCGTGGCGGCAGACGACCATGTGGACAGGAGCGTCGTGCAGGGCGTCGAGCGCGGCGAGGTAGCTCTCGCCGGGCACGCCGTAGACGGTCTCGACGCCGTGTGCGGACAGCTGGTCGATGAGGACCTGGCCGCCGGGACGGGCGGGGTGGTGCTGGGTCATGCGGTGGCCTTCTGAGGTGCGGAGGTGTTCTCGGGCGTGGTGGCGGACCGGCTGCCGAGCAGCGGGCCTGCCAGGAAGGAGCCGGCCGCGGTGCAGGCGGCGATGAGGACGAGGAGGAGGGCGACGCCCCAGGACGCGCCGTCGGTGACGCCGGTCAGCCAGGCGGCGACGAGCGGGACGAAGCCACCGAGGACACCCGAGAGGTTGTACGACATGGCGACGGCGCTGTAGCGGAAGGTCTCCGGGAACAGGCCCGTGACGACGGCGCCGATGGTGGCGTAAGGGATGGAGATGACGGCGACGCCGAGCGTCACACCGAGGATGACGAGGGCGGTCTGTCCCGTGTCGACGAGCCAGAAGACCGGGAAGGCGACCAGGACGGACAGCACGCCGCCGACGGCGCACACCTTCCACGGGCCGACGCGGTCCGCGATCCGGCCGCCGATGTAGATCACGACCATCTCGGCCACGGCGGCAAGGAGCGTGGCATTCAGCATCACGGACTTCGCGATGCCGAGCTGTTCGGTGCCGTACGAGATCATGAAGGTGGTCAGCAGGAAGAAGCCGCCGATGCCGAGGAAGGCCGCGAGGACGCTGATGATCATGCGGCCCCAGGTCTTGCGGAAGGCTTCGATGAGGGGGGCGGGCGCGGGACCGTTCTTCTCGGCGTCCTCGATCATGGAGCGGAAGACCGGGGACTCCTCGATGCGCAGGCGCAGGTAGAGCGCGAAGACGAGCAGGCCGAAGGCGGCGAGGAACGGGATGCGCCAGCCCCACGCGTAGAAGGCGTCGTCGGGCAGCAGGCCGACCAGGGCGAAGGCGCCGCTGGAGAGCAACGTGCCGACGGGTGAGCCGAGTTGGGGAACCGCCGAGTAGCTGCCGTGCTTCTCCTTCGGCGTGTGTTCCAGGGTCAGGAGCATCGCGCCGCTCCACTCCCCGCCGACCGAGATGCCCTGCACGAAGCGGAGTACGGCGAGCAGCACGGGGGCCCAGATGCCGATGGTGTCGTACGACGGGAGGAGGCCGATACAGCCGGTGGCGACACCCATCATGACGACCGTGATGATCAGCGCGGCCTTGCGTCCGTAGCGGTCGCCGATGTGGCCGAAGACCGCGGCGCCGATGGGCCGGGCCGCGAAGCCGACGGCGAAGGTCACGAAGGAGGCGATGGTCGCCGTCGTGGCGTCGAGCGAGGGGAAGAACAGCTTGTTGAAGACGAGCGCGGCCGCGGTGCCGTAGAGGAAGTAGTCGTACCACTCGAGGGCGGTGCCGATGAACGCGGCGGACAGGAGGCGCTTGATGTCGGCGGTGCCGGCGACGGTGCGGCCTGTTGGCGGCGTCGTGCTGTTGGAGCTCACGGAATCTCCCGGGGGACGGTGACCGCCTGGGCGGTCGGGGGACGGTGGAGCGAGGAGCGTGCCTCAGGCGGAGGCGGTCAGGCCGAGCGGGTCGTGGGCGACGGTGCCGCCGACGGAGGTGGCCAGGATCCGGATCGCGCCGATGCGGTCCGGCGAGATGCGGGTGGGGTCGGCGTCCAGGACGGTGAAGTCGGCCAGGTGACCGGGGCGCAGGACGCCCTTGCGGTCGCCGTGGCCCGTGGCGTGCGCGGAGCCGACGGTCCAGGCACGCAGCGCGGCGAGTGCCGTGACGCTCTCGTCCGCGCCATAGGGCGCGCCGGTCTCGGTGAGGCGCTCCACCATGGACTGCATCGCGGGCAGCGGGGCGCCGGGAGCGACCGGCCGGTCTGAGCTGCCGGGCACGACAATGCCCAGGTCGAGCAGGGAACGCAGCCGGTACGACCACGGGGTGCGCTGCGGCCCGAGCGCTGCCGCCATGGCGTCTCCGAAGGCGTACAGGAAGTTGTGCTGCGGCACGGGCACGGCGCGCAGCTCGGCGAAGCGGGCGAGCTGGTCGGGGCGTACGACTCCGGCGTGCTCGATCCGGTGGCGCACCTCGGGGCGTGGGTGGGCCCGTTGGGCGCGGGCGAAGGTGTCGAGTGCGAGGTCGACGGCCCGGTCGCCGATGGCGTGGGCAGCGACGGTCCAGCCGGCCCGGTGCGCGGCCACCACGGTGTCGGCCATCGCCTCGGGGTCGCCCTGGAAGTATCCGGTGGCGGACGTGTCGTGGGGGCAGCCGCAGAACGGTTCGGTGACGGCGGCGGTGCGGCCGAGCAGCGAGCCGTCGAGGAAGATCTTTACGGGGCCCAGCGAGAGCCGGTCGTCGCCGAAGCCCGTGCGCATGCCGAGGTCGAGGCCGAGGGTGATGGCGTCGTCGGCGTGAGCGGTGAGCGGGTGCAACACGTCGGAGGCAGCCATCACCTGGGCCCGGGCGTGCAACTGGCCGCTTTCACGGGCGAGTTGATAGGCGGCGAGCTCCACCGGGCTGTGCCCGATCCAGCCGCCGCCGATGCCCGCTTCGGTGAAGCTGGTGATGCCCTCGGCGAGGTAGTGCCGGGTGGCGGCGCCGATGGCGTCGGCGAGGGCGGCCACGGGGTACGGCAGCACCTGGCGTTGCACGAGCTGCTGCGCGGTCTCTTCGAGAAGTCCGTTGGGCCGCCCGTCCGCGTTTCGGGCGACGACGCCGCCGGTGGGGTCGGCGAACCCGTCGGCCAGCGCTCCGGCCTTCTCCAGGACAGGCGAGTTGACGATGCAGGCGTGTCCGGAGGTGTGCTTGAGCCACACCGGGCGGCCGCCCGCGGCGCGGTCGAGTGCGTCGCGGTGCGGCTGGACGCCGCCGAGCTTGTGGTGGTCGAGCCCGGCGCCGATCACCCACGCGTCCCGCGGCCGGCCTTCCGCGTGGGCGGCGACGGCGGCGTACACCTCGTCCACCGACCGGGCCTTGGACAGGTCGAGCTGGGCGAGGGTGAGGCCGAACCACGCGGTGTGGCAGTGGGCGTCGTTGAAGCCGGGGACGAGGGTGGCGCCGCCCGCGTCCAGGACGCGGCGCGCGGGCAGGTCCTCGACGTCGTCGTCGAGTCCCGCGATCCTGCCGTGCAGGACTCCCAGGGTGCGGGCGGTGGGCCGGTCGTCGTCGAGGGTGAGGATACGCGCGTTGCGCACCAGCAGATCGAGGAGCATGGGGTGGGTCCGTCCCTCAGGCGAAGTGGTGCAGTTGGGCGAGGGGCAATTCGGTGACGGCGTCGGTTCCGGTGGGGACGTCGTCGACCAGGACGGGAGCGGGCTCGCGCGGCACGTGGACGCGTGGTGTGGCGGTGTTGTGCAGCATGTCGGCCCGGGTCAGGCCGCGTGCGCCGACGATCGGCGCGTACTGCAGACCCTGCGGGAGCGCGGCGCGGGCGGCCCGGTCCTCCAGGGCGGCCTGCGCGACGAAGATCCGGGACAGGCGTGCGGGGGCGTCGCCGAGTGCCCCGAAGTAGGGGCGGTAGGTGCGGGGCTGGGTCAGGCGGGTGGAGCCGGAGCCCGATCCGGTGTTGCCCCAGGCCACGAAGCCGCCCTTGACGACGAGTTCGGGCTTGGTACCGAACCAGGCGGGGTGCCACAGGACGAGGTCGGCCATGCGGCCCGGCTGGAGGGAGCCGACCTCGTGGGCCAGGCCGTGAGCGATCGCCGGGTTGAGGGTGATCTTCGCCAGATAGCGCAACGCCCGTGCGTTGGCGGCGTGTTCCACTCCCCCGGCGCCGTTCGCGAGGGCCTGCACATGGGCGAGCTGCCAGGTCCTGCGCACGGTCTCGGCCATCCGGCCCATGCCCATGGAGTCGGAGTTGACGATGCTGATCGCACCCAGGTCGTGCAGGGCGTTCTCGGCGGCGATGGCGTGGCCTCGGATGCGGCCCTTGGAGATCTCGATGTCGCTGGGCGAGTGGTGGTTCTGCCGGTGGACCGTCATGGTCATCGGGAACAGCTCGCCGACGGTGTTGGCGGTGTACGGAACCGTCGGGGTGGTCGACGAGGGAAGCACGTTGGGCTCGGAGAGAATCTCCAGGAGGTCGGGGTGACCGCCGCCGCCCTCGACGTGGTAGGCGTGCACGGTGCGGCCGCGGGTGGCGCCGATGGTGTCGCGCAGATAGCCGGACTCGTTCATGGAGTCGGTGTGCATGGCGACGGGCAGGTCCGCCTGTTCCGCGGTGCCCAGGCACGTCTCGATGATGCGCGGGGTGGCCCCGAAGTCCTCATGGATCTTGAAGCCGCCGGCGCCCGCGAGAACGGACTCGTCGAGCAGGGCGCGCGAGGTGGAGGAACCGCGGGCGAGGAAGGCGATGTTGAGCGGGGTGCCGCGCCAGGACGCCATCAGGGTGTGCAGGTTGTGCGCCGGGTTGCAGCCGATCTCCCAGACGCCGCCGAGACCCATGCCGACGAGCGTGGTGACTCCCGCGGACAGCGCGGCGGGTGCCACCTCGGGCGAGGAGAGGTGGACGTGGCTGTCCACGATGCCCGGGGTGGCGATCAGGCCCTCGCCCGGGATGACCGAGGTGTGGGAGTCGATGGCGAAGTCGACGTCCATGACATCCGGGTTGCCGACGCCGCCGACGGCGACGATCCGGCCGTCCTTGATGCCGATGTCGGTCTTGCGGACGCCCAGCACCGGGTCCATCAGGACCACTCCCGCGACCACCATGTCGAGCGCGGAGTCCCGCTCGGAGCGCGGCGATGCGAGCAGTCCGTCGCGCACCGTCTTGCCGCAGCCGCCGAGCAGTTCGTCGCCCGGCGTGCCGTCGTCCTGCTCCACCTCGACCCACAAGCACGTGTCGCCGAGCCGGATCCGGTCGCCGGTCGTGGGCCCGTAGAGGGCGTTGTACGTGCGGCGGTCGACCTGTGTCATGACGCCTCCTCATGGCGTGCCGTCACCACGTCGACTTCGCGTACGGCGCCGGGTTCGAAGGACAGGGCGGTGCCCGCCGGGATGTCGAGCCGCATGCCCGCGGCGGCCTCGCGGTCGAGCTCCAGGGCCGCGTTCGCTTCGGCGAGCGGGTAGTGCGAGGACAGGTAGACGGTGCGGTCGCCGTTGTTTCGGATGGTCAGCCGCGAGCGGAGCCTGCCGGTGTTGATCAGGACCGGGTCGGGTGCGGTGCGGACGGCTCCCGGCCCGGGTTCGCCGCTCCCGCCCGTGGTGGGGATCGGGTGGTCGATCGCCACCAAGGACGTACCGCTGGGGAACAGGGCCTCGACCTGGATCGTGGTGACCATCTGCGGCACCCCGTCCATGACGTCGTCCTCGGTGAGGACCTTGCGGCCCGCCGCGATCACGTCGTCGAGGCTCAGGCCGTCCCAGGCGGCTTCGAGAACCTCGTCGCAGATCAGGGCGATCGCCTCCGGCGCGTTCAGCCGGCGCCCGCGCGCCCTGCGGCGGCGCGCCAGTTCCGCGACGGTGAACAGCTGGATCCGCTCCAGCTCGCGAGGGGTCAAATGCACAGCTACCCGGCCCTCCATGCAGTGGAATTCCGGCCACGGCCTGCCGGACACTCCAAGAATTCACGGGGTCTGGCGCGAAGCCAACGTTGATATGGCGCCGATGGGGCGGCCAGGATTGTGCACATGAACAGTGAGCCCGTCCTCTTCCCGCCCCCGGATCCCCGGGTCACCGAGCTAGCCCGGGGCTGCCTCGAGGACATCGACAGCCTCGTCGGCCTCTGGGTGGAGTGCGTACGACCCGTCCGTGCCTCCTACGCGGACCGCGTCTCGGAGGAGGACTTCCGCGCCACGGCCTGGCAGGCGTTCGAGTACCTGCTGCGCAAGGTCGCCTGCCTGCCCCTGCCCGAGCGCATCGCCACGGTCTCCGAAGAGATCGGGGAGAGGCGCGCCCGGCAGGGTGTCCCCCTGGACTCCCTGCTCGCGGCGGCCCGCCTCGACTTCCGCGTGGTCTGGGCGGCTCTGGTCGACAAGGCTGGCGAGAAGGACAAGGCCGAGCTGGTGACGTCCGCGTACCACGTGTGGGAAGCCGTGGAGAAGCATGTCACCGGGATCATGACCGCGTATCAGCGCACCATCCTGGACATGGGGCGCCGCGCGGCGGACGAGCGGCGCATGTGGTTCGCCCGGCTCCTGGACAGCGAGGGCCGCAATCCGACGGTGGTACGGGACGCGGCGCTCGCTCTCGGCTTCCAGCCCGACGACCGCTTCCTGTGCGCGGTGGCGCCGCCGCAGCACGGGGCAGGGCTGCGCAGGGCCGCGACGGCGCTGCGCACCGCGGAGACACCCGTTCAGCTGCAGGAGGTCGCGTCGGATCTGGTCCTCGCCGTGCAGCTGGGGCGGCGCACCACGGCGGAGACCGTGCTCGCGCTGCTTCAGGAGACGCCGTGCGGGGTCGCTTCCGCCCCGGCGGGCCTTGCCGCGGTGCCGCGTGCGGTGGTGCTCGCGACGGCCACGGCGCGCGTGCTGCCGGTGGACGCCGCGGGTCCACGGCGGCTCGAGGACAGCTGGCTCGATGTCCTGGTGCAGCGCGCGGAAGGCTTCGGGCGGGATCTCGCCGACGACGTCCTCAGCGGGCTCGACGCGGAAGCGGTGCCCGTCGGCGAGACGAAACGCCTCCTCGATACCGTACGGTCGCACCTGGCCGGGACCGGGTCCGTCGCGGACACCGCGGCCGCCCTGTACTGCCATCGCAACACGATCCAGCAGCGGATCAACCGGTTCGCCGAGCTGACCGGCCGCGATGTGCGGCGCCCCGAGGACGCCGCTCTGGTGGCCCTCGCCCTGCGCGCCCGTGACCAGCACGAGAAGGACCACCGGCCATGAACAGCAAGCACGTCGCGTTCGACGACCTCGACCGCAAGATCGTCGCCGCCCTGATCGCCAACGCCAGGACGAGTTTCGCGGAGATCGGCGCGGCCATCGGTCTGTCCGCCACCGCGGTCAAGCGGCGCGCCGACCGGCTGCGGGAGAACGACGTCATCACCGGCTACACCGCCACGGTCCGGCCGGCCGCGCTCGGCTGGAGCACCGAGGCGTTCGTCGAGGTGTACTGCGACGGCGCGGCGCCGCCTCGTCGGCTCGCCGAAGTCGTGCGCAACCACCCGGAGATCACCTCCGCAATGACCGTGACGGGCGGCGCCGACGCATTGCTGCACGTCAGGGCCACGGACGTCGGCCATTTCGAAGAGGTGCTCGAACGCATCAGGGCCGAGCCGTTCATCCGCAAGACGATCAGCTACATGGTCCTTTCCCATCTGCTGCCGGACAGCGCGGAGGCCGGCGCCCGCGAGCCCGCCCCGGACGACGCAGCAAACCAGCGCTGACTTCCCCATCTGCGCAGCATTACTGCGGGCACACGCATCCAAATACTCTTGTCGAGCGCGACTGCCGCTTCCTACCGTGGAGACACCCTCTGATCGTTGTCCCGCCGGAAGCGGAGGTACCCGTCTGTGCCCAGGCGCTATCTGGTGTGCGAGCCTCGATACTTCGACGTTCAGTACGCCATCAACCCGTGGATGCGTGACGACGTGCGGGTCGACACCGCGCTCGCCATCGCGCAATGGCAGAACCTCATCGAGACCTACCGCGCGCACGGACACACCGTGGAGACCGTGCCGCCCGTCCCGGGCCTGCCCGACATGGTGTTCGCCGCGAACTCGGCGCTCGTCGTGGCCGGCCGTGTCCTCGGCTCCCACTTCCATGCGGAGCAACGCCGCCCCGAGTCCGCGGAGTACGAGACGTGGTTCAAGGCGGCGGGCTACGACGTCCACCGCCCGGAGTCGGTCTGCGAGGGCGAGGGCGACCTCGTACCGGCGGGCCGCTACGTTCTCGCGGGCAGCGGATTCCGTACGACGCGTGCCGCGCACGACGAGGCGCAGGAGTTCTTCGGCGTACCGGTCATCGGACTCCGCCTGGTCGATCCGTACTTTTACCACCTGGACACCGCGCTGTTCGCCCTCGATCACCCCGACGATCCAGTTGATCCAGATGATCCGGACGGCGGCACCATCGCGTACTACCCGGAGGCGTTCTCGGCCGGGAGCCGCGAGGTGCTCGCGCGGCTCTTCCCGAGCGCCGTGCTCGCCACCCGCGACGACGCGATGGCCTTCGGCCTCAATTCCGTCTCCGACGGCCGTCATGTCTTCGTCGCCCCGCAGGCCACCGGGCTCATCGCACAGCTCACCCACCGCGGATACGTCCCCGTCCCCGTCGACCTCTCCGAGTTCCACAAGGCCGGCGGAGGCATCAAGTGCTGCACCCAGGAGATCCGTTCATGACCGTCGCCCCCGTCCAGGCCCCGCGTTCCTCTGCCGAGCTCATCAGCGCCGAGACGCCGGTGCTCGCGCACAACTACCACCCCCTGCCCGTCGTCGTCGCGCGCGCCGAGGGCACCTGGGTCGAGGACGTCGAGGGCCGCCGCTACCTCGACCTCCTCGCGGGTTACTCGGCCCTCAACTTCGGCCACCGCCACCCCGCCCTGATCGAGGCCGCCCACCGTCAGCTCGACCAGCTCACGCTGACATCGCGCGCCTTCCACAACGACCGTCTGGCCGGCTTCGCCGAGGGCCTCGCGGAGCTGACCGGGCTCGACATGGTGCTGCCGATGAACACGGGCGCCGAGGCCGTGGAGAGCGCCGTCAAGGTCGCCCGCAAGTGGGCGTACGAGGTCAAGGGCGTCCCCGCGGACCGGGCGACGATCGTCGTGGCGGACGGCAACTTCCACGGCCGGACGACCACGATCGTCAGCTTCTCCACGGACGAGTCGGCCCGCGCCGGGTTCGGGCCGTTCACCCCGGGCTTCCGCGTGGTCCCCTACAACGACCTGGCCGCGCTGGAGGCGGCGGTCGACGAGACGACGGCGGCCGTCCTGCTCGAACCCATCCAGGGCGAGGCCGGGGTGGTCATCCCGGACGACGGCTATCTCACCGGGGTACGCGATCTGACGCGGCGGGCCGGCTGCCTGTTCATCGCCGACGAGATCCAGTCGGGGCTCGGCCGCACGGGCCGCACGCTCGCCGTCGACCACGAGGCCGTACGCCCCGACATGCTGCTCCTCGGCAAGGCGCTCGGCGGCGGCATCGTGCCGGTGTCGGCGGTCGTCGCGGGGCGGGACGTCCTGGGGGTGCTGCGGCCGGGCGAGCACGGTTCCACGTTCGGCGGGAACCCGCTGTCCGCGGCGGTCGGCTCCGCCGTCGTCGACCTGCTCGCCACCGGAGAGTTCCAGCGCCGGGCGGCAGATCTGGGCGAGGTGCTGCGCGCCGGGCTCGAAGCCCTGACCGGTAAGGGAGTCAAGGCCTTCCGGGCCCGCGGTCTATGGGCGGGCGTCGACATCGACCCGGCCATCGGCACGGGCCGCCGGATCAGCGAACTCCTTCTGGACGAGGGCGTACTGGTCAAGGACACCCACGGTTCGACGATCCGCCTGGCCCCGCCCCTGACCATCACCCGCGAAGAACTGGAATCGGCGCTCGCCGCGCTGGGGAGGGTGCTGGGCTAGCCCCTGGACCCGGGCGCGATCGGCAGACCGGCCCGGCCACCGTCAGCAGTGGCCGGGCCGTGACCTCGGGCTCAGCGTGGAAAGGACCGCTCTCCCCGATCGAAATCGATGTGTCGTCATGGCCGACAGGCGGATGAGCCCGCGCGCCGTCGTCGAACTCGCCGCAGGGCACGCTTCGTTGGCCTCGCGGCCGGGCCCGGTCGCCGACCTGATTCGAAAAGGCGGCGAACGAGCTCTCCCGCCGGCGGTCGGGCCGGCGCCCCGCAGCGGACCGACAGCGGCTCAGGCGGTCGTCGACAAGCCGCCCGACGCTTGATTGGCTTGCGCCATGCGCATCGACCGACTCGACCACCTCGTCCTCACCGTGCACGACCTCGACGCCACGGTCGCCTTCTACACGAAGGTCCTGGGCATGGGGGCGATCACGTTCCGGGGCGGCCGCCGTGCCCTGACCTTCGGCCGCAGCAAGATCAACCTCCATGAGGCGGGCCACGAGTTCGAACCGAAGGCGGCCCGCCCCACGCCCGGCAGCGCGGACCTGTGCCTGATCGTCGACGAGCCCGTCGAGCGGATCATCGCCGAACTGGCAGGCCACGGCGTCCCGTTGGAGGAGGGGCCGGTGGAACGCACGGGCGCCACCGGCCTCATCGTCAGCGTGTACGTGCGGGATCCGGACGACAACCTGATCGAGCTCAGCAATTACGTGGACACGGCGGACCCGCACACATCCTGACCAGGGTCTTTCGTTTGGATCGGACTGGATCTGGGAGCGGGGTCATGGAGGTACCCCCTGCTAGAGCGCAGTCGAGAGCCCGGGGAAGTGCGTGCCAGACCCCGCGAGTCCAGCGTGATCCGAACGAGAAGCCCTAGCGCTCCTCGCGCCCCACGTCCCGTACGAGATCCAGCGCCCTGCCCAAGGTGGTCAGACGGGCATCCAGGGTGTCGCCGGCCGGGTAGAGGCGGACCGTGTCGACGCCCGCGGCGCTCCAGACCCGCAGGCGTTCGCGGACCATGGGCTCGGTGCCGATGAGGGTGGTGGCCAGGACCATGTCGTCGGTGATCAGTTCCGCCGCGCCGTCCCGGTCGCCGGCCTGCCACCGCGCGCGGACCTCGGCCGCCGTGTCGGCCCAACCCTGCCTGCTGTAGGCGTTGTTGTAGTAGTTGGTGGTCGCGGATCCCATGCCGCCGAGGCTGAAGGCCAGTTCCTTCTTTCGGCCCGCGACCATCGCGCGCAGCGCGTCCTCGTCGTCCGCGAACGCCACCTCGGCGCCCTGGCAGATGTCCAGGTCGGACCGCTTGCGGCCGGCCGCGGCGAGCCCGGCGTCCAGATGGTCGAAGTAGGCCTCCTGCGCACCTTCCGGCACGAAACTCGTGCCGAGCCAGCCGTCTGCGACCTCACCCGTGAGCCGCAGCATCTTGGGCGAGAGTGTGGCCAGATAGACGGGCAGGTCGTGCTCGGCGCGCATCGACAGGCGCATCGGCTTCGCCTCGCCGCCCGGCAGCGGGAGGGTGAACTCCCGTCCCTCATAGGAGAGTTTCTCTCCGGCCACGGCCTGCCGGACGATCTCGACGGTCTCGCGCATACGGGACAGGGGCCGCGCGAAGGGGACACCGTGCAGCCCCTCGATCACCTGAGGTCCCGACGGTCCGAGTCCGAGCAGGAAGCGGCCCTCGGAGATGTTGGACAGGGTGATCGCCGCGCGGGCGATCGCGGCCGGGGTGCGGGTCGCCAGCTGGATGATCCCGGAGCCGAGCAGCATCCTCTCCGTGCGCGCCGCCAGATATCCGAGCGGCGAGGGCGCCTCCGAGCCCCACGCCTCGGCCACCCAGCAGATGTCCATCCCGAGCCGCTCGGCCTCGGTCACGAAGTCGACCGTCTCGCGCCAGCTGCCGCCCGAGGCCTCGATCGTCGTAGACGTACGCATCACTCGCCCCGCCCTTCCGGAGCCGGGCCGCCCTCGGCCAGGTCCTTGATCGCGTCGAGCGTGGCGGTGATGTTCCGCTCGAACTCCCGCAGCCGCACGAACACGATCTTCTGCTCCTTCTCCGGCATCGCGTCGATCGCGTACGAGAGCCCGGAGCGGCCGGGGCCGAGCTGCATCCACTGGGCCAGCTCGGTGCCGCCGTCGTCGAGCGGTGTCAGGGTGAACTTCCAGAGGGCGCTGGGCTGTTCGGGGTCCTCGACCCCCCAGGCGAACTCGCGTGGCGCCTCACACGCGACGACATACGAGGTGGTCTCCCACTCCCCCAGCGACTCGTGCCTGCTCCGCCCGAGGAACCGGGCGCCGAGCGTGGGGCCCGCCGCCCCGTCCAGCCAGGCGACCGACTGGAGTTCGGCGCTGAGCGTCGGCATCAGGTCGATGTCGGAGACGAACTCCCACACCCGCTCCGGCGACGCCTGAACCCTTCTGCGGACCTCGACCGTCGGTTTGTCGGCGTAGCGCGCGCCCGTCCACTCCATTGCCGGTTGCCTCTCCGTCTGCGGGAAGTTCACTGGGCGGATCCGTGAAAAGCGACCCTGAGCATGAGAGTTGCGTAGATAGACTCACTCGTCAAGGGGCAACCCCGAAGGGCGGGACAACAGGGAGTCAGTCCGCGAAACGGGCCTTGATGTCGGGGCGCTCCGCGAGGCGGGGCGGATAGCCGGGGCCGAGCCGGGGCCGCGTGTTCTCGGCCGTCATCGGCTCCTTGCACTCGCTGCACACGACCTCGGCGTGACCCTCGTGGCCACACCGGTCGTGGTGGAACACGACGGGCGGTCCGGCCTCCTCCGCCAGCCAGCGGTCGCCCCACCTGTTCATGGCGGCGAGCACTCCGAAGAAGTCGCGTCCCATGTCCGTGAGGACGTAGTCGTAGCGGACGGGCTCCTGCTGATAGGCCCGCTTCTCCATGAGCCCCTCGTCCACGAGGCGCCGGAGCCGGTCGGCCAGGGTGTTGCGCGCGATGCCGAGCTCCTCCTGGAACACGTCGAACCGCTTGATCCCGTAGAACGCCTCACGCAGGACGAGCGGCGTCCACCAGTCGCCGAGCAGGTCCATGGTGCGGGCGATGGAGCAGGGCCAGTTGGCAAAGGAGGTCCGCCTCATGCCGTCAGCATACGAGGGTCTCGGATTGAGACCCAGCAGTTCGGGGACCGAGGACACCCCAGCAGCCGACCGGTTCGGGCGTTCCGTACGGCTGTGGCACGTGACCTACGACGCAAACAGCGCGTCCCTGTTGTGGAGCGCCTCGCGGAACTGATCCAGTGACCGCAGACCAGCCGGCGCGCGGCGCCGCACGAGGAGGGGGCTCACCCATGACGTCCGGGTACTTCACGTCCGTCGACGATGTGTCCGCGCGGCTCGCCGCGACGGGCTACCTGGCGTCCCCCGCGGTGGCCACCACGGTCTTCCTCGCCGACCGCCTCGGCAAGCCACTCCTCGTCGAGGGCCCCGCGGGCGTCGGCAAGACCGAACTGGCCAAGGCGGTCGCCGAAGTCGCCGGCGCCACCCTCGTCCGGCTCCAGTGCTACGAGGGCGTGGACGAGTCGCGCGCCCTGTACGAGTGGAACCACGCCAAGCAGCTCCTGCGCATCACGGCAGGCCGCGACGAGTCGTGGGACGAGACCCGTACGGACATCTTCAGCGAGGAGTTCCTGCTGCCGCGCCCGCTGCTGACGGCGATCCGCGGCAGCGACCCGAAGGTGCTCCTCATCGACGAGACCGACAAGGCCGACGTGGAGGTGGAGGGCCTGCTCCTGGAGGTGCTCAGCGACTTCCAGGTGACGGTGCCCGAGCTCGGCACGATCAGCGCGACGCGCCGCCCGTTCACCGTCCTCACCTCCAACGCGAGCCGCGAGCTGTCCGAGGCGCTGCGCCGGCGCTGCCTGTTCCTCCATATCGGCTTCCCCGAAGAGGAGTTGGAGCGCCGGATCGTGCGGCTCAAGGTGCCGGGGCTCGACGAGGCGCTGGCGCAGGCCGTGGTGCGGGTGGTCGGCGCGCTCCGCGCGATGGACCTGCGGAAGGTGCCGTCGGTCGCGGAGACCATCGACTGGGCCCGCACGCTCCTCGCCCTCGGCGCCGGAACGCTCGACGAGCAGGTCGTACGCGACACGCTCGGCGTCGTCCTCAAGCATCAGGAGGACGTGCTGAAGGCGGCGGCCAAGCTGGACCTGGACGCCGTGTGAGCGCGACGGCGACCGGCGTCCCGGAGCGGCTCACCGCACTCGTGCAGGCGCTGCGCTCGCACGGCGTCCGGATCGGCACCGGCGAGACCGTCGACGCCGGGCTCGCCGTCGAGGCGCTCGGCCTGACCGACCGCGAGCATCTGCGGGAGGGCCTGGCGGCGGCCCTGCTGCACAGCGAGGGGCAGCGGGCCGTCTTCGACCCCGTCTTCGATCTGTACTTTCCCCGGAGTGTCGGCGCCCCGCAGGACACACGGCACGAGCCGGGCTCCGGCAGTCCGTGGCAGGACTCCGACACGGCCGACCTGCGCGAGCGGCTCGCCGCCGCGCTCGCCGCCAACGACCAGGAATTGCTGGACCAGTTGGCGGCCGAGGCGGTGGACGGCCTGGGCGGCTACAGCACCGCGAACGGGGCGGGCGGCTCGGGTGGGTCCGGAGGATCGGGTCCGTCGGACCGCTCGGACGGCTGGTCCTCGCACCAGACGCTCGCCCGGCTGCGCCCGGAGACCCTGCTCGCCCGGATCCTCGCCGGGATCCGGGCCGGGGCCACCGGCGACGACGAGTTCACCGACCGGCTCCGGGCGGACGAGATCCGCCGCCGCATCCAGGCGTTCCGCGGACGCGTGGGCACCGAGGCGCGGCGCCGGGTCGCCGAGCGTCGCGGCACCGACGAGATCGCCCGCCGCGCCATCGCACCGACCGCCGACCGTGTCGACTTCCTCATCGCGGGCCGCGCCCAGCTGGACGAACTGCGCCGGGCGGTTCAGCCCCTGGCCCGCAAGCTGGCCACCCGCCTCGCCGCCCGCAGGCGCCGGGCCGCGCGCGGGCGGATCGACCTGCGCCGCACGCTCCGCGGCTCCCTGTCGACGGGCGGCGTCCCGATGCGGCCCGTGCTGCGCCGCCGCCGTCCCGCCCGCCCCGAACTCGTCCTCCTGTGCGACGTGTCCGGCTCGGTCGCGGGGTTCGCCAACTTCACGATGCTGCTGGTGCAGGCGCTGCACGACCAGTTCAGCAAGGTGCGGGTGTTCGCCTTCGTCAACCGCGTCGACGAGGTGACCGACCTCATCGGCCGCGACACCGCCGGGCCCGAGGGACTCGGTGCCCGCATCCTCTCGGCGGCGTCCGTGACGGGCTGGCACGGAAGCAGCGACTACGGCACGTCGCTGGGCGAGTTCGCCGAGCGGTACACGGACGCGGTCGGCCCGCGCAGCACTGTCTTCGTCCTGGGCGACGCCCGTACGAACATGAGCGACCCCAACACGGGGGCGCTGCGTGACGTCGCCGGGCGTGCCCGCAAGGTGTACTGGCTCAACCCCGAACGGCGCTCGCTGTGGGACACCGGCGACTCGGCGGCAGACACCTACGCGGAGATCGTCGAGATGTACGAGTGCCGCAACGCCCAGCAGCTGAGCGCGCTCATCGCGCGGCTGCTGCCTGTTTGAGCGCTCTTCGCGGCGACGGGGAAACTGTGCCCGCCGGGGCGCGACGTGCGAACCGGAGTCAGCGGAGATCGGCGGAGTCAGACATGTGCGAGGAGCCTGTCCAGAGGGCGTGGAACGCGGTCGAGGTCGAGCCGTTCCACGAGTGAGCGCGCGTACTGCGTCTTGCGGCCGCTGTGCGTCCCCATGAACCGGCGCAACTGCCGCTCCACGCCCCGGTCCCGCTGCGCCGGCTGCTTCTGGAAGGTGCGGAATGACCTCAAGTCGCCCTCGACGTCCAGGACTTCCTGCACGGTGTCCGCGCCGAGGCCGCGGATCAGCTCGTCCTCCAGGTCCGCGACACACACGTAGAAACCGAGCTGCTCCATGTCGGCATGGGTGAGGTGGGGGCGCGGGCCGGTCCGCTCGAGAACGCTGCGGAAGTAGTGCTCCTCCCCCGCGTCGCACAGCCCGGCGACGGTGACGTCGAGCCCGTCCGGGCCGCACACGGCGAGGAATCTCCCGATGCTCATCGCGCCACCGAGCGGCAGCACCGCGACGCCCTCCTCGTCGAGGCAGCGTCCACGCCGCCGGGCCAGCGCCTCGACGGCAGCCAGGTCGCTCTCCCCCTCGACCAGGACGACCTTGCGCACACCGGCCACGACGGCCAGCTCACGGGCCGCCTCCGCGGCGGGCCCGTCGTCTCCTCCGCGTGCCGCCCACGCTCCGGCCGCCCGACGGAACCGCCTCATCTCGTCCACACGCCCAGTTTCGCAGGGCACGAGGTGTTTCCGTCCAGTCAATTAGCTCACACGTTCGAATCTAGGAGTACGCTGCCCTCATGGCAACGCACCAACTCCAGGGGTCCCTGTTCGACCAGAGCGACGACGTGCGACTGCGCCCGCTGGACGGGGTCCGCAGGACCGCGCTCGGCGACGGCGCCTGGATCGACCTGCTGCCGGGCTGGCTGACCGGCGCCGACGCCCTGTTCGAGCAGCTGGCCACGGACGTGCCCTGGAAGGCCGAGCGGCGGCAGATGTACGAGCGGGTCGTGGACGTGCCGCGCCTGCTCGCCTTCTACGGCGCGGGCGAGCCGCTCCCGCACCCCGTCCTCGACGAAGCGCGACAGGCACTGTCGGCGCACTACGCGGCCGAACTCGGCGAACCCTTCACCACGGCCGGGCTGTGCCACTACCGCGACGGGCGTGACAGCGTCGCCTGGCACGGCGACCGCATCGGACGCGGCGCCCGCGAGGACACCATGGTCGCCATCCTGTCCGTGGGCGCGCCGCGCGATCTGCTCCTGCGCCCGCGCGCCGGCGGCGACGTGGTCCGCCGGCCGCTGGGCCACGGCGATCTGATTGTGATGGGCGGCTCCTGCCAGCGGACGTGGGAGCACGCCATCCCGAAGACGACGCGGGCCGCGGGCGGACGGATCAGTGTCCAGTTCCGGCCGCACGGGGTGCAGTGATCCCGCGAGGCCGCCCGGATGCCAGGATCCCTGGCATGACGGACACGAACGAACTCACGGTGCGCCCGCGCGCCGACGCCGACCTGCCCAGCTGCGTCGAGGCGCTCGCAGGGGTCCAGGCGGCCGACCGCTATCCGGTGGACTGGCCCGCCGATCCGGCGGGCTGGCTGACCCCGCACGGGATGACCGACGCATGGGTCGTCGTGGCGGGCACCGATGTCGTCGGGCACATGGCGCTCACCCCGCCGGGAGCTGACCTGGCCTCTGCTGCGGGGCTGCCAGAGCGGCGCCTGGTGGCCGTGGCACGGCTCTTCGTCAGCACCGGCGCCCGGCGGCGCGGGGTGGCTGCCCTGTTGCTCGACCGGGCGATCGGGACCGGCGCCGCCCGCGGGCAGACACCGGTCCTGGAGGTCGAGACGGCCGCGAGCGCCGCCATCGGGCTCTACGAGCGCGCGGGCTGGCGGTACGCCGGCACGTCCACCGCCGACTGGACAACCGCCGACGGCCGGCTCGCCCGGATGCGCGCGTACGTGGCACCCTCGGAGCTTATGAACTCCTCGCATCCCACGGACTTCTGACGGCGCATTAGGAAGCCGCACGGGCTTCAAGGTCCGGCCCATCAGCCACCCCAGCCGGGCCACCGCACGACGCGGCTCCGGCGGCGATCAGCACCCGAAGCGACGGCAGCGGACAAACCTTGACATCCGTTCGTCCGGCTCTTTACGGTCGGCCGTGGATCTTGAGCGTTCACGGCTCGGCATCGAGCGAGCCGGGAGCAACCTTGCCTCCGTCGCCTTCGACACCCACCACACCGGTGCGCGCCCGCCGCATCCCGCGCCGGGCCACCGCCGACGGCCCGCCCACGACGAGCAGGACTGCCATGGCCACACCTTCACACGCCGGCGACTCCCCCGAGCGCGACGCGTTCCACCCCGACCTTCCGGACCACGACGAGCCGCTGCCGCTCCGGGCCCGGCTCCACCACATCCGCGCGGGCGAACTGGACGGCGACACCGCGCAGACCGGCGGCATGCGGCGGTTCGCGGCGATCAGCGGGAGTACGGTCGGCTCCGAGCGCATCTGGATGGGCCAGACCCACGTGGCCCCCGACACCGCCTCCTCCAATCACCACCACGGCGCCTCGGAGACGGCGATCCATGTCGTGAAGGGCCACCCGGAATTCGTGTTCCTGGACGACTCCAGCGGCACCCCTGTAGAGATCCGGCTGCGCACCTCACCGGGGGACTACATTTTCGTGCCGCCCTACGTCCCGCACCGCGAGGAGAACCCGAGCCCGGACGAGGAAGCGGTCGTGGTGATCGCGCGCAGCACGCAGGAGGCGATCGTCGTGAACCTGCCGGAGCTGTACGTACTCGACCAGGATTCCCCTTCCCCGGCAGAGAACTGACGCTACACCACCATCGCGGTCACAGAGGCGGATCGGGCCGGAGATGAGCCCGGAGTTCGCGTGCCATCCGGTCCGCCTCACCGTCCGTCACCCACTCCCCCTCCGGCCGGCCGAGCATCGCGAAGACGCCGGGACCGCGGCGCTCCTGCGGGAGGTCGGGCAGTCGGGGCACTACGTGGAAGTGCACGTGCGAGAAGCCTTCGGCCTCCGCGAACTGCGCCACGTAGGTCTTCTCGCAGCCGGTCACGCTCCGCAGCGCGCGGGAGAGCCTGACCTGCCAGACACCCAGCGTCGCGGCCTGCGCGTCAGTGAGGTCGTGGACGGCCGTGACGTGGCGTCGCGGCAGCAGCACCAGCCAACCGGGCAGCGCCGTTCCGATGGCGTGGACCACCCGCCAGTGCTCGTCGAAGGCGATGCGTTCGCGTGGCGGCAGACCGGCGAACTGCGCTTCCTTGCCGCATGGGTAGCAGTCGTGATCCGTCATGCCGGGGATCCTAGGAGCCCGATCCGCGGCCTCGCACCCCCTTACGCAAGGGGGTGGCGTCCGAGGTGATGGTCCGCGAGGTTCAGTGCCTCGCTCACCAGGCGTCGCAGATGCCCGTCGGGCAGCGCGTAGATCATGCGGCGGCCGTCCTTGCGGACGGTCACCAGGCCCGCGAGACGGAGTCTCGCCAGATGCTGGCTGACGGCGGGGCGAGCCGCGCCGCACGCCTCGGTGAGCGTCGTGACGTCCGCCTCGCCCTTGCCGAGCGTGTGCAGCAGTACGAGACGCGTGCGGTCGGCGAGGAGGCCGAGGAGGTCGGCGGCGTATGCCAGTTGCTCGCCGCTCGGGTCTTGCGGGTGCACACCGTGCGCAGGTGACAGGTGCATGCGTGCGCTCATACGCACATAATGGAGCGAGACGCCTTCCGGTGTCCACCCCGACCCCTGTCCCCCGGCCCCTCCCCTCCGCCCCCTGTCCAGGAAGGCCCGACCCTTGAGCCCTCAGCACGGACACGCACCCCACGACAGCACGCATCACCACGGTCACGAGCACGGCCCCGCGTCCGGAGCGGCCCGGTGGCGGCACCGGCTCGCGCACGTCCTCACCCCCCACTCCCACGAAACCGCCGACAAGACCGACCGGGCGCTCGAAGCCTCGGCCCGGGGCCTGCGCGCCCTGTGGATCTCGCTGGCCGTACTGGGCGTGACCGCGGCGGCCCAAGCGGTCGTCGTCGTGCTCTCGGGATCGGTCGCGCTGCTCGGCGACACGGTCCACAACGCGGCGGACGCCCTCACCGCGCTGCCGCTCGGCATCGCCTTCGTCCTGGGCCGGCGGGCCGCCAACCGCCGCTTCACCTACGGGTACGGGCGCGCCGAGGACATCGCCGGGCTCGTCATCGTCCTGACCATCGCCGCCTCCGCCGCGTTCGCCGCGTGGACGGCCGCCGACCGGCTCCTCAACCCGCGCGACATCACGTATCTGCCGGCCGTGGCCGCGGCCGCCGTGATCGGGTTCCTCGGCAACGAATGGGTCGCCCGCTACCGCATCCGCGTCGGCCGTGACATCGGCTCCGCGGCACTGGTCGCCGACGGCTTGCACGCGCGTACGGACGGGTTCACCTCGCTCGCCGTGCTCATCGGGGCGGGCGGCGCAGCCGTCGGCTGGCGGCTCGCCGACCCGATCGTGGGGCTGGCCATCACCGCCGCCATCCTTCTCGTGCTGCGCGACGCCTGCCGTGAGGTCTTCCGGCGGGTGATGGACGCCGTCGACCCGGCCGTCGTGGACAGCGCCGAGCACGCACTGGGGCACGTACCGGGAGTGCTGGCCGTCAGTGAGCTGCGAATGCGCTGGATCGGGCACCGCCTGCGCGCCGAGGTGGCCATCGTCGTCGACGGCGCGCTCAGCGTGCGGGCCGCCCACGAGGTCGCGGTCGCCGCGGAGCACGCCCTGCTGCACGCCGTCCCCAAGCTCACCGGCGCTCTGGTGCACGCCGACCCGGCGCCCGTCCCCGGCGTGCCCGACCCGCACGCGGCACTCGCCCACCACGCCGCGTAGAGGCCGTCGTTCTGCGCCCCCTGGTCAACAGAGCACTCACAGGCACCGCTTAGCATCACCGGTGATGACGGGAAGCAGGACGCAGCGTGCGAGGCGCGGCGCGTGGTGGGCCACGCGGATCGCGGCGCTCTGCCCTGCGCTGAGCGTGCTGCTCGCGGCGCTGGTGATGTGCCTGGGCCCTGCCGCCCACGGCACCGGCGGCATGACGGACAGCTCGCTTCCCGCAGTCACCTCAGTTGCCTCAGTCACCTCTGTCACTTCTGTTACGCCTGGTGTCGCGGCTCAGCACCACGTGCGGTCCGCACACCCACACGCTGCGGAGACCGTCGCGCGCCGGAGCGCCTGTCCGGACGGGGACAGGTGCTGCGACCCGGTCTCCCGGGGTGTACGCGCCGTGCTCTCCGCTCCCGCCCAGCCGCATCCGGCGGTGCTGCCCCGTATGCCCGCCGCCGCGATGGCGGAAGCCCCGGCCCCGAGCGCCTCGGGCCTCCCACCCTCCGGCACCGCCCCCGATCTCCACGTCCTCCAAGTCCAGCGGACCTAGGCCGATGTCGGGCCGGCGCGGCGTCCGACGCCCCGCCGTGCCGCCGCACGCGCGCTCGCGCGCACCACGACATTTCCCGTACCGCAGGACCGCCGCGCCACACACCGCGCGGCGGTGAGGAGTCATACCCATGAGCAGAACCCGCAAGAAGGCCGCGGCCACCGCACGCAAGGCCCGTATCGACGAGATGCGCCGCGCCCAGCAGGCCCGCGACCGGCGCAACCGCGTCATCACGATCACCCTCGGCACGGTCATCGTCGCCGGGCTCGTCGGCTTCGGCGCGTACGCCATCAACAGCGCGAACGACAAGGACGACCAGCAGACGGCCGCGGCGAAGAAGCCCGTGCGGGGCGAGAAGAGCTGGGACGCCAAGAAGCTCGGCCGCAACCATGTCACCAAGGCCGTCACCTACAAGATGGATCCGCCCGTCGGCGGGGACCACAACCAGGCCTGGATGACGTGCGACGGCACCGTCTACACCAAGGCCATACCGAACGAGAACGCCGTGCACTCCCTCGAACACGGCGCGGTCTGGGTGACGTACAACGGCAAGGCCGGTGACGCCGACGTCGCCGAGCTCGGCGAGAAGGTCGCCAAGACGCCCTACTCGCTGATGAGTCCGGTCGACGGCCAGGCCGGTCCGATCATGCTGTCCGCGTGGGGCCACCAGCTCACTGTCGACAAGGCCTCCGACCCGCGGGTCGAGCAGTTCTTCACCAAGTACGTGCAGGGTGCGCAGACCCCCGAGCCCGGCGCCGCCTGCACCAACGGCCTGGAGGGGAGCTGATGACGGCCTCGACGGACACGGCCAGGTCCGGCGAGGCGGCCGGGCGGCCCGCTCCCGTCCGGCTGCTCCTCGTGGGCGCGGCCGTCCTCGTCGCCCTCGCCCTGGCCCTGTGGGTTCTGGCCACCCCGGGCAGTGGCGCCGGGAAGCCGTCTTCGGCCGAGCCGCCGGCCGTGGGCTCCGCGGACGCGGGGTTCGCCCGGGACATGGCCGTCCACCATCAGCAGGCGGTGGAGATGTCGTTCATCGTCCGCGACCGCACGGGCGACGAGGAGGTGCGCCGGCTCGCGTACGACATCGCCAACACCCAGGCCAACCAGCGCGGCATGCTGCTGGGTTGGCTCGATCTGTGGGGGCTGCCGAAGGTCTCGCCGGACGGCGGCTACATGGCGTGGATGGGCGGCGGCCACGAGCATGACCACGGGGACGACGGACGTGCCGCGAACAGCGGCGCGCTCATGCCCGGGATGGCCGCCGACGCCGAACTCGACCGGCTGCGCAAGGCTCAGGGCAAGGACGCCGAGGTGCTCTACCTCCAGTTGATGACGGCGCATCACATGGGCGGCATCGACATGGCGAGCGCCTGTGCCCAGCAGTGCGAGGTACCGGTGGAGCGGAGTCTCGCGCAGGGCATGGTAGACGCGCAGGAGTCGGAGATGACGCTCATGGCCGACCTGCTGCGGGCGCGCGGTTCGGCGCCTCGCTGACGCGGTCGGGGCCGTCCCGCCGACCGCGGGACGGCCCTCTCGGGCACTGCCAGAATGGCGGTGCGCCCGACCCTCGACAGACGCTCGACCTGCAGTGAAGGATCACCCCGCCCCGGCAGAAGGCACCCCCATGACGACCACGCTCGATTCGCAGGACCCGATCGCCGTCGCGGTCACGGCGGCGATCCGCCAGGGCGACGTGCCGGCGCTGCGCCGCCTGCTCGCCGAACACCCGGGGCTGGCCTCCACCGCGATCGCGGAGACCGCCCGCCCGGACTGCTCCGGGATCCGCACACTGCTGCACATCGCGACCGACTGGCCCGGCCATTTCCCCAACGGTGCCCAGGTCATCGCCGCCCTTGTGGAGGCCGGGGCGGACCCCGACGCGCGTTTCTCCGGCGCACACACCGAGACGCCCCTGCACTGGGCGGCGAGCACTGACGACGTCGCCGCCGTCGATGCCCTCGTCGCGGCCGGCGCGGACATCGAGGCGCCCGGCGCGGTGATCGGCAACGGCACGCCCCTCGCCGACGCCTGCGCCTTCGGGCAGTGGCGCGCCGCGTTCCGGCTCGTGGAGCACGGCGCCCACGTCACGTTCGAGGAGGCCGCGTCGCTCGGCCTGATCGACCGGGTCATGGCCTGGGGGACCGCCGGGGAACCGCCGACGCCGGAGGAGGTGGCCGGCGCGTTCTGGTGCGCCTGTCACGGCGGCCGCCTGGCCACCGCCCAGTACTTGTACGGACTGGGGGCGGATCCCGGCCGGGTCGGCTACGGCGACAAGGCGCCTCTGGACGTCGCGCGCGAGCAGGGGGCCACGGACGTCGTCGAGTGGCTTTCCGCTGTCGCAGCGAAGCCGGTGGGTGACTCCACGTAATCCGTGCGATTCGGTGCCGCTCCCGGGGTGCTCAATCGGCCCGTGGCGGCTCCAATGGAGGTTGGGGAACCTCGGCGAGGAGGCCTGTTCCATGACGAACGCGACGCGACTGCTGACCGCCCTTCCTCACGAGCATCGCGAGCGGCTGATGACGCTCGCCAAGGAGGTGTCGTTCGACGAGGACGAGCGGATCTTCGAGGAGGGCCACATCGCCGACCGGTTCTGGGTCGTGCGCTCGGGCGCGGTCTCTCTGGACCAGCAGGTCACCGAGCACAGAAAGGTGACTGTCGCCTCGCTGGGCTCGGGTGACCTGCTCGGCTGGTCATGGCTGTTCCCGCCGCACAAATGGGACTTCGGAGCCGAGGCGTTCAGCCCCGTGCGCGCCTACGAGTTCGACGCGCAGGCGGTGCGCGACCTCTGCGAGACCGATCCAGCGCTGGGCATGACCCTGATCCGTACCGTCGCCGAGATCCTGGCGTACCGGCTCGGGGCGACCCGCGCCAAGCTCATGGAGCAGTACTCCATCCACCGGACGCAACCGATCTGACACCGGCCGCAACCGATCCGCCCGGGCCGCGCACCGCCGCAGCCGCCCTCAGACCCCGCTCGCCACCTCCCGTTCCGTCACCGCGGACAGACCCTCTCCCGGCTGCGGCACCCGCAGGTGCCGGAGTCGGGCCGTGCACCAGATGCCGACGGCCGAGATGGCCATGAGCATGAGTGCCGTCGGCCAGTAGTGGCCGCCCGCCGCCGCGGCGAGGGAGACCGCCGCGAGCGGCGCGAGGCCGCCGAAGACCATGTTGCAGATCTGGTAGGACAGCGAGATGCCGGTGTAGCGGACGTGCGGGGCGAAGCCCTCCGCGAGGATCGAGGCGATGGGCCCGTACAGCGCGGACATCACCAGGCGCATCGCCAGCATCATCAGCCAGATCAGGACGACGCTGCCGGTGCCGAGGGCCATGAACTGCGGGATCGACAGGACGATCACGCCGGCCAGGCCCGCGATGACGACCTTGTGCGGGCCGACCCGGTCCGCCAGCCAGGAGAGCCACGGCGTGACCAGGAGTTCCAGGAAGGCTGCCAGGGTGAGGCCGTTGAGGAGCATGGACTCGGACAGGTGCAGGTCACCTGTGCCGTACGAGAGCAGGAAGCTGGTCACGACGTAGTAGCCGCCGGTCGCGGTGGCCAGGGCGAAGACGCCGATGAGGACCGTTCGCCACGCCTTCTGGAAGACCTCCACGACGGGCAGCTTCAGTTCGGCGGCGGCGTGCTCCTCGCGCACCTCGGACATGACGGGCGACTCCTCCAGCTTCACCCGTACGACGAGGCCGACGATCACCAGGACCGCGGACGCCAGGAACGGCACGCGCCAGCCCCAGCTCATGAACGCGTCGTCGCCGAAGAGATTCATGAGACTGAAGGCGCCGGTCGACAGCAACGCGCCGACGGATGAGCCGAGTTGGGCGAACGAGCCGAAGAACGCGGACTTGCCGGGCGGGGCGTTCTCCACCGCGATCAGTACGGCGCCTCCCCACTCGCCGCCGATCGCGATGCCCTGGATGAGGCGCAGCGTGATGAGCAGGACCGGGGCCAGCGCGCCGACCTGGGAGTAGGTGGGGAGCAGGCCGATCGCGAACGACGCGACGCCCATCATCATGAGCGTGATGACGAGGGTCTTCTTCCGGCCGACGCGGTCGCCTATGTGGCCGAAGACGATGCCGCCGAGCGGGCGCAGCAGGAAGCCGACGGCGAAGGTCGCGAACGCCGAGAGGGTCTTGAGGTAGGGCGACATGTCCGGCGGGAAGAACACGTCGTCGAAGACGATCGCCGCAGCGGTGGCGAAGGCGTAGAAGTCGTACCACTCGATGGAGGTGCCGGCGAGGGCCGCGAAGGCGGCTCTGTACGGGCTCTGTCGGGTGGCGGATGGCTGTGTCGGCATGAAGCCTCCGGGGACAGGAGAGGCGGGGAAGGGGAGGAGGGCGGAGGGTCAGCGGCCGGGGGCGGCCCAGGCGCGGGCGCCGCCGATCCAGGTCTCGCGCACGCCGATGGAGGCGAGTTCGGCCGGGTCCGCGGTGAGCGGGTCGCTGTCGAGGACCACGAAGTCGGCGAGCATGCCGGGAGCCAGGGCGCCGACCGCGTGTTCGCGGTGCAGGGCGGCGGCCGCCGCCGCGGTGTGCGCGTGCAGGCCGTCCGCGACGGGCATGCGCAGCGCGGCGTCGCCAAGGACGGTGCCGAGTACGGTGCGCCGGGTGGCCGCCGCGGAGATCGCCTCAAGGGGGGCGGGCGGTGCGACGGGCGCGTCGGAGCTGAAGACGACGGGCACGCCCGCGGCGAGGCAGGTGCCCGCCGGGTTGTAGCGGTGGCCGAGGTCGCCGACGGCAGTGAGCGTGCCATCGCCCGTGCGAAGGTGGTGCTGGGGCTGCATGACGGGTACGACGCCCAACTCGCCCATGCGGACGATCTGTTCGTCGGTGGGCAGACCGGAGTGCTCGATGCGGTGGCGGATGCCGGGCCGCTCGCGGTCGGCCTGCGCCTTCTCGACGGCGTCGAGCACCATGCCGATGGCGAACGGGGACTGGGCGTGGGTGGCGGTCTGCAGGCCCGCGCGGTGGGCGCGGCCGACGAGCTCGGCGTACTCCTCGGCCGAGTGGTAGAGCTGCCCGTGGTGGCAGCAGTCCGCCGCGTATCCGTCGGGGAAGTACGCGGTCCAGCCACCGAGCGTGCCGTCGGCGTAGAACTTCACGCCCTGGACACGGAAGTGGTCGTCGCCGAAGCCGTTCACGACGCCCAGGTCGAGCGCGGTGTCGAGGAGCGCGGAGGTGAGGTAGGCGGAGACGCGCAGGCGCAGTGAACCGTCCTGACGGGCCCTCAGGTAGGTCTCCATCTCGCGGCGTGAGGCCTGGGCGTCACCGACAGTGGTGACGCCGGCGGCGAGGAAGACCTCCTGGGCGCGCAGGAGGTGATCGGCCATGATCGCGTCGGGTTCGGAGAGGTGGAAGTTCGGCCCGTGGTTGCCGATCTTCACGCCGCCAGGTCCGGTGAGCAGGTCGCAGGCCGCGTCCCAGAGCTGTCCGTCGGGTTCGCCGGAGGGCAGCCGGCCGATGCTGCCGCCCTCGGGGTCGGGGGTGCCCGCGGTGACGCCGCAGGTGCGCAGGGTGTGGGAGTTGACGACACCGCCGTGACCGGAGGCGTTCATGACGTACACCTCGCGGTCGGTGGCGACGCGGTCGAGGTCGTGACAGGTGGGGTGGCGGCGTTCGGCGAGCCTGCGGTGCTCGTACCCGAAGCCGCGCACGGGGACTCCGGCGGGGAGTTCGCGGGCGGCGTCGGTGAGGACGGCGACGAGGGTCTCGATGTCGGGGACGCGTTCGGGCCGGCAGTCGACCCAGGCCAGGGCCTGTCCGTACATCACGGGGTGGCAGTGGGCGTCGACGAAGCCGGGGTGGACGAGGCCGCCGTCGAGTTCGAGGCTCTCGTCGATCCGGCCGCCGAGCGCGGCGCGCGCCTCGTCGGCGGTGCCGACGAGGACGACGCGGCCGCCGCGTACGGCGAGTGCCTCGGCGCGTACGGGGGTTCCGGCGGCGGCGACCGCCGCGCCGGTCACCAGGAGCGTGCGGTCGGCGTCATCGAGGGGGTGGTGCATGAAGGGGCCTGCTTTCGACCGTGGGACGACCATGAGGGCAGCCGCGCACAGAGAGGCGCGGCGAATGATTCGTTCGCATGGACGATAAGCAGCCGACGTTGACTTGACTAGATGTACCGCTGAGAAACTTTTCGTAAGTTCAGGCGAGCCATCACTTACGTATCATCCGGCCTGAGCCTCATTCGGCGGCCGGATCCTCGTAGCGCTCCTTGATGAGTTCCAGGTGCACCCAGCTCTCCACCGCTCGCACGCCCTTCACGGCCCGCATGTCCTCGACGGCCGTCCGGATCGCCGCGAGGGACTCCACCGTGATCGTGCCGACCAGGTCCGCGCGCCCCATGCAGGAGGACAGGAAGGAGACCTGGTCGCGGTCGGCGAGACGCGCGGCGACCTCATCCCGCTCCGCCTCGACGCGCACCGCGAAACCGCACAGGATGCCGAGGCCGAGGAGTTCGGGACGCACCAGCGCGAGGACCTTCGCGACGCCGCCGTCGAGGAGCCGCAGCGTGCGCGCGCGGGCCGCACCGGCCGACAGGCCGACCCGCTCGGCGAGCTCGGCGAACGGGAGGCGGCCGTCGGCCTCCAGCTCGCGCAGGACGAGCTGGTCGGTCTCGTCGAGTTCCGTGACAGCCGGCTCGCCCGCGAGCAGATACGGGTCCTTGAGGTGACGGGTGGAGATCAGCGGGTCCACGACGTCGACACCGGGCAGGCAGCGGACGCGTTCGATCGCCCGGTCCAGATCGGCGATCCCCTTCGTGCGCAGCTCGGCCATGACCGCGTAGCCGCCGGCGGTGAGCGTGACGAACGGCGCCTCGGGCATGGCGGCGATGGCGCGCGCCACGGGCCCGGCCAGTCCGCGGACACCGATCGACAGATGCGCCGACGCGGTGAGACCCCGGACGGCGGGGTGCACGACGGCCGCCACACGCACACCGCCGCCCTCGAGCAGCCGCTGGACGCGGGCCCGGGTGGCGGGCCGGGAGAGGCCGACCCGCTGCGCCAGCGTCTCGTACGTCAGACGGCCGTCCGCCTGCAGCTCGCGGACGACGGCGAGGTCGATGTGGTCCAGGTCCACCGGGGCTTCCCCTCAGCTCGGCTGCCCGGGTACGGCCGCACCCGGGGTCGGCGCCCATTGTCGACCACGGGGACACGCGTGCCGGACACCCGTGACGCCCATCACGGACGCCCGTCTCATGCGGACTGGACAATTATGGAAGACGAAACGTAACTTCAACACCGAAGCGACCGACGAATCATTCGTCACCCTGAGTTCGTCGCTCCAAGCGTGGGGAGAAATGTGATGGGTCAGCCGGTGGTGGTCTTCACCGACCCCGAGGAGCTGGATGTCGAGCCGGGCGCGCGCCTGCTGCGCGACGCGGGCTTCGAGGTCCGCGTGGTCGGGAGCCGCGACCCCGCCAGGATCGCGGCTGCCGCGCACGACGCCGAGGCCCTGATCGTCGGCTACGCCCCGGTGGACGCGACCCTCCTGGACCGGCTGCCGACGGTGCGCATGCTGGCCACGATGTCCGCCGGTTACGACATGGTGGACACCGCCGAGGCCCGCCGGCGCGGCCTGTGGGTGAGCAACCTGCCGCACGCGGCCACCGAGGACGTCGCCGTGCACGCACTCGCGGCCACCCTCTCCCTCGTGCGCCACCTGCCGCACGCCGACACCACGGTGCGGACCGGCGGCTGGAACACGGAGTTCGGAGAACTGCCGCGCCGGGCCAGTGAGTTGACGCTCGGCCTGGTCGGGTTCGGCCGTATCGCCCGGGCCCTGGCGCGGATGGCGGCGCCCGTCTTCGGCCGCGTGGCCGCCTTCGACCCGCACGCCGACCCGGCCGGCTGGCCGACCGAGGTCGACCGGCTCGACCTCGACGAGCTGGTGAGCCGCGCCGACGTGCTGTCCCTGCACACCCCCCTCACCCCGCAGACCCACGGTCTCGCGGACAAGGCCCTTCTCGCCCGGATGCGGCCGGGCTCGTTCCTCGTGAACGTCTCGCGCGGTGAACTCGTCGACCCCGACGCGCTCCTGCGCGCGCTGGACAGCGGGCACCTCGCCGGGGCCGCGCTCGACGTGTTCCCGGTCGAACCCCCACCCACCGACGACCCGTTGCGCACCCACTCGCGCATCCAGCTCTCCCCGCACAGCGCGTTCCTGTCCGACGCCTCGCAGCGCGCGTACGTGTGCGCTCCCGCCGAGAACGTCATCGCCTGGCAACGCACCGGCCGCCCGCTCACGCCCGTGGTCGACCCGACCCTCGAAGGAGCCGTCTCGTGACCGACCTGCTGACCCCCGCCACCGATCAGGACGCCGCGCAGACGGAACTGCGGCTGCGCCGCGAACTCGCCGCCGTCTACCGGCTCGTGGCCCACTTCCGCATGACCGACCTGATCTTCACGCACATCTCGCTGCGCCTGCCGGGCCCGGACCACCACTTCCTGATCAACCCGTACGGGCTGCTCTTCGAGGAGATCACCGCCTCCAACCTGGTCAAGATCGATCTGTCCGGGAACCCGGTCGAGCCGACCCCCTATCCGGTCAACCCGGCCGGGTTCGTCATCCACAGCGCGATCCACGCCGCCCGCGAGGACGCCCACTGCGTCCTGCACACGCACACCAAGGCGGGCTGCGCCGTCGCCGCACAGCAGGGCGGGCTGCTGCCGCTGAACCAGATGTCGATGGAGTTCCACAACCGGGTCGGCTACCACGACTACGAGGGCGTGGCGCTCAACCTGGACGAGCAGAAGCGCCTCGTCGACGACATCGGCGGCCACCCCGCGCTGATCCTGCGCAACCACGGCCTGCTCACCGTCGGCGGGAGCGCGGCCCAGGCGTTCCTGCGCATGTACTACCTGGAGAAGGCCTGCGAGATACAGGTCACCGCACAGGCGGGCGGCGTCCCGCTGACCGTGCCGTCGCCGGAGGTGTGCGAGTACACCGCCCGGCAGCTCGCGGGCGAGGCGGAGGCCGACTCGGACTTCCAGGACGAGGACGCGTACGAGCTGGCGTGGGCGGCAATGCTGCGCCTGCTCGACCGGATCGCGCCCGACTACAAGGACTGAACAAGGACCGAGCAAGGACCGAGCGGGAACCAGGAGCTGAACCGAGCGTCAGCGGAAGTGGACGGCGGGGCCCGCTTGGGGCCCCGCTCGCCCTTCGTACGGTGGTGCTTCGCCTGGAGTTAACCCGCGCGTCACCCCGCGACCGCCATGGTCGGCAAGCATCTGTTCTTCCGATCGCGGTTTCACCAGGGGGAACGACAGTGCAGAGCGCCCGTGCCAGACGTGTGATCAAGCGGAGCGCTCCGGCCGGCGTGGCTTCCCTCGCGGCCGTGCTCCTGCTCGCGGGGTGCGGCGCGGGCGGCCCGGGTGACTCCGACGGTC
Organism: Streptomyces sp. NBC_01445; assembly: GCF_035918235.1. Classification (NCBI taxonomy): domain Bacteria; kingdom Bacillati; phylum Actinomycetota; class Actinomycetes; order Kitasatosporales; family Streptomycetaceae; genus Streptomyces; species Streptomyces sp. NBC_01445. The sequence goes on from NZ_CP109485.1 coordinate 1,100,639, forward strand.
AGGCGTCCTCGGCCGGCGCCTCCCCCGTGGCGGACATCGACTGCGCGGGCAAGAGCCAGGTTCCCGGCTCGGGTTCGACCGCCCAGCAGAACGTGATGAAGTACTGGATCGACCAGTACCAGCGCGCCTGCCCCGGCGTCCAGATCGCGTACAACCCGCTCGGATCGGGCGCCGGTGCCGCCCAGTTCCTGCGTGGCGCGACCGCGTTCGGCGGCTCGGACAGCGCGCTGAAGCCCGAAGAGGTCGAGCTGTCGAAGCAGACGTGCACCGGGGGCCGGGCCATCAACCTGCCCATGGCCGGCGGCCCCATCGCGGTCGGCTACAACCTGCCCGGCGTCGACGACCTGGTCCTCGACGCCGCGACCCTCGCCAAGATCTTCGACACCCGGATCACCACCTGGGACGCCCCGGAGATCCGCGCGCTCAACCCCGGCGCGGAACTGCCCTCGACCCGCATCCGCCCCGTGCACCGCTCGGACGACTCGGGCACGACGCAGAACCTGCAGGCCTACCTCGCGGGAGCCGCCCCGGCCGCCTGGCCCTACTCGGCGGAGAAGTCGTGGCAGGGCAAGGGCGGCGGCTCGGCGAACGGCTCCAGCGGTGTCGTCTCGCAGGTCAACTCCTCGTACGGGTCGATCGGTTACTTCGAGCTGTCCTTCGCCGCGAGCAGCCAGGTACCGACCGTCAGCATCGACACGGGCACGGCGGAGCCCGTCGCGCCGTCGCCGGAGTCCGCGTCCGCCGGAATCGCCGCGGCCCGTGTCGCCGGCGAGGGCAAGGACATGTCGCTGAAGTTCCGCTATGGTCACTCGGCCGCGGGGGCGTACCCGATCGTCCTGGTCACGTACGAGATCGTGTGCGACAAGGGCAACCGGGCCGCCACACTCCCCGCGCTCAGGTCCTTCCTGACCTACACCGCGAGCGACGAAGGCCAGCAGGCGCTGACCCGGATCCACTACGCGCCGCTTCCGGACACGGTCGCGACCCAGGTGCGGGAGACCGTGCAGTCCCTGTCCTGACGGCCGCAGGACCGCGCCGTCCGAGCGCACTCGGCCCCAAGTACCCTGACGTCACCGGGAGTTCGCGCGGCAGTGCGTGACGCCCCGTTCCCCTCGTCGCCCGTGAGTGTCACCATGCTGAGCCCGGGCATGTCCCGCGGCCTGACGGGAGGCTCATATGGCTCAGGTGTACTTGCGGCGGCTGTCTCGGTGGCAGGCGGAGCAGCAGCGAGACTCCGTCGCCGACGTGTATGTCTCGGCGTACCACGGGGCCGCGGGGGCCGAGTACCGCGACCGGCAGGGGTTCCTGACCCGCTTCGAGAAACACGGCCGGCGTCCCGACTTCGACATGGTGGTGGCCGACTCGGGCGGCCTCGTCGGCTGCGTGTACGGGTTCCGGGCCGACCGCACCGGTGACTGGTGGGCGGGCTTCCGGGGTGACCTGCCGACCGAGTTCGAGGAACTCACCGCGTCCGGCCGGGCCTTCGTCCTCGCCGAACTGATGGTGCTGCCCGCCCATCGGCGCCACGGCGTCGCGACGGACCTGCAGGTACGGCTCCTCACGCGCCACGACACCGATCTGATCGTCGCCGCGGTGGACCTGCCGGACCCCGCAGGCCCTGAGGTGCCGGGCTCGACGCTGCTGCGCTCCTGGGGCTGGCTGAATCTCGGCACATCGGACCCCGGCGACGCACCTGGAGCGCGCGACAGGCAGCTGTGGGTGCGCAGGCCCCTGAGGTGAGCGCCCGGCCCTCCCCCACGCGCGGTCTATAGCCTCTCCCCATGGGTCTGGACATCACCGTTCTCGTCGTCGACTGGGACCACCTCGGGCGGATACCTGCCGCTGAGCGCCTCGCGATGCTTGAGGACGCCGCGTACCCGGACGACGGCTGCGACGACGGTGGCGGTGCGGCCGCGCGGGTCGAGCACGGGTGGGTGAGGTGGCCCGAGATGCCGTGGTGCGCCCTGTACGAGTTCTTCGAGACGCTCGGTTCGTTCAAGCCGCACTTCTGGGCCGGCCAGGCGTGGGAGGACGTCCGTGACTTCGCCGAACCCGGCCTGCGGGCCGCGCTCGACGCGTTCCTGGCAGGGCTGTTCTGGATGGGCCTCGACGATGACGCCGACACGGGCACGAGTACGGGTACGGAGGACGAGCCGGCCGTCGGGCTCTTCCCCGCCGAACCGGACCCCTGGCACCCTCGGCTGCTCGTCGTCCGTACGCCGGAACAGGTTCCGGACCTGGCGCGCGCGTGGGCCGTGGCCGCGCCCCTTCTCGAAGGGCTCCGCGAGCCGTACGCGATGCACGCGGAGCGTCCGGGGCGGTGGATCGCGAACTTCGAGGAGTTCGCCATGCTGCTCCGCGACTGGGGCGAGGTCGTGACCGAGGCGTCCCGGAGCGGCCGTGGCCTGATCGGACTCCCGATCTGACGACGACATATGACGACGTGTGATGACAGCTACGGACATCGCAGGACGGCTGAAGACCGCTGCCGTCGAGGTCCCGTACCGCCTCCCACCTCCTACGACCGGCCTCGGACCGCTGTTGACGCGCATGGGATGCTGAGGCGTCCGCGGATCATGGCTGGATCAGGAGGGTGCGGCAGAGTGAGGGCAGTGACACGGGTGACGAGGATCGGAGGCACGTGGGACCGGTTCGTGGCATCCGATCCGGGGCTGCTGCGGCTGATGGCGGGACTGCGGACGGTCGGCGCGATCGCGCTCACCCTGGCCGTTCTCGCGGCGTTCCACACCGATGTGACGCACATGGTCGCCGGCGCCATGGCCGCGATGGTGGCCACGTTCGCGATCAGGGAGAAGGACGTACGCGGCCAGGCCGTCACCCTCGCCCTCGGCCTGCCCGTGGCGCTTGCGGCGGTATCGCTGGCCGCGCTGCTGCACAACCAGGTCGTCGCGGGTGACCTCTTCTTCATCGCCCTGATCTTCGGCGCCGTCTACAGCCGCCGCTTCGGGGACCGCGGCACCGCGCTGGGCCTGATCGGCTTTCAGATCTACTTCGTCTCCCTGTTCGTGAGCGCGACGGTGTCGTCGCTGCCACGGCTGTACGCGACGCTGGCCGTCGCCTTCGCGTGCAGCGCGGTCGTGCGCTTCGCCGTCGTACCGGAGACACCGGAGCGCGTGCTCGGCCGGCTGCGGGACGCGTTCAGGGCGCGGCTCGCGCAACTGGTGGGCACGCAGGCGGAACTGCTCGACGCCGAGCCGGACCAGCTGGAGAAGGTCCTCGACGACCTGCGGCGGGGCACCGCACGGCTGCACGAGACGGCGCTGATGATCCAGGGCCGCCTGGAGGAAGGCACCCGGGACTCGGCCACGGCCGCCCTCGTGCAACGCAGGGTCGCCGACGCCGAGATCGCGGCCGAACGGCTCGGCGTCCTGCTGCTCAACGCCCGCAGCGCCGAGCGTGCCGACACCCTCACCCTGCATCTGCCGCACGCGCCCGTGCCGGAGCCGTCGAAGCGCCTGTACGCCGACGACGACGTGACGGCGACCCTGCGCCGCGACCTCAACGCTCTGCACCTGCTCGTCGCCCGCCCGGTGACGGGCAACCACGGGACGGCAGTCGCGCACGTACGCAACCGGCTGCTCGCCTACCGCGACGAGGACAATCTGCCGCGCGGCTCCGCCGCCGTGCAGGACGTCTTCCGCGGGATCGGTGAGGCGGCGCGCGCCGTCATGGGTCTGCGGGTCGCCCTCGACGGGCCGCAGGACGAGTCCGACGACTCCCCGGCGACGACGCGCTCCCGCGAGGAACTCGACGCCGAGGACCTCGCGATCACCAGCTCCGAGCAGGACGAGGACGACAAGGACGACCGCACCGGGCTCCGGCGGCCCACCACGCGGGCCGCGTTCCAGGTCGCGGTGGGCTCGTCCCTGGCCATCGTCGGCGGCGAGTTCCTCTCCAGTCAGCGCTGGTACTGGGCGGTCCTGACGTGCTGGGTGGTCTTCCTCAACACCGCGTCCACGGGCGAGATCCTGGTCAAGGGCTACCGCCGGCTTCTCGGCACGGTGTTCGGCGTGGTCGCCGGTGTCGCGCTCGCGGGCGTGGTCGGCAACCACACGTGGACGGCGTTCGCCCTCGTCCTGGTCTTCATCTTCGCGATGTTCTTCACGGCGCCGCTGTCGTACGCCCTGATGTCGTTCTTCGTCACCGCGATGCTGGGCCTGCTCTACACACTCCTCAACACGTACAGCCTGGACGTGCTCGTCCTGCGCATCGAGGAGACGGCGCTCGGCGCCGCGTGCGGCATCGTCGCCGCGGTGCTCGTGCTGCCGGTGCACACGGACCGCCGTACCGACGAACTCCTCAGTACGGTCCTGGTCAGGCTCGGTGACGTCGTGTCGGCGGCCGTGGAGCAGCTCAGCGGCGGGCCCGCGGTCGATCTCCTCGACAAGGCGCGGGACCTGGACACGGCCCTGGACGATCTGCGCGCCTCCACGAAGCCGCTGACGCACCCGATCACGCCGCTGCGGGTGCGCAGGCAGACGGCCCGCTATCTGGTGGCACTCCTGGAGACCTGCGCCTATCACGCCCGTTCTCTGGCGGCGACGGCCGAGCTCGTGCCGTACAGCAAGACCATCGCGGCGGATCCGCGGCTCGAGCGGGCCGGGGTGCGTATCGCGCACAACATCGACGTGATCGACGCGCATGTGCGGGACGAGAAGACCGGCGGGGAGGTCCAGGCGGGCGCGAGCATCGCCTCGATGCTGGAGGCGGACGGGCCCGGAGCGCTGCGCTCGGGCACGGTCACCTACCGCGTGCTGCGGCATCTCCAGCGACTCGACGAGGGAGTCGTGGGTCTCGCCCGGCCGCTCGATGTGCCGGTCGCGGGGCGACGGCGCTGAGGGGTGAGCCGCTGAGCGGTGAGGCGCTCAGGGTTGAGGCGCTGAAGGTTGAGGCGTTTCTGGAAGGCGGGAATGGAGCGGGCCGGGGCGGCCTGATCGGCCGCCCCGGCCCGTCGCTGTGTCCGTCCGCCGGCTTTCGAGTGGCCGGCGGTCAGGCGTCGTACTTCAGGCTCAGAGAACGCCGGACTCGGAGATGGTGACCTTCGCCGAGGGCGCGCCGCTGCGGGAGCCGAGGCCCTCGATCTTCTTGACGAGCTCCATGCTGGACTCGTCGGCGACCTCACCGAACACGACGTGCTTGCCGTCGAGCCAGTCGGTCACGATCGTGGTGATGAAGAACTGCGAGCCGTTCGTGTTCGGGCCCGCGTTGGCCATGGAGAGCAGGCCCGGCTTGGTGTGCTTGAGCTGGAAGTTCTCGTCGGCGAACTTCTCGCCGTAGATGCTCTTGCCGCCCGTGCCGTTGCCGGCGGTGAAGTCGCCGCCCTGGAGCATGAACTGCGGGATGATGCGGTGGAACGACGACCCCGCGTAGCCGTAGCCCTTCTCGCCCGTGGCCAGGGCGCGGAAGTTCTCCACCGTCTTCGGGACGACGTCGTCGAAGAGGTTGAAGCTGATGCGCCCGGCGGGCTTGTCGTCGATGGTGATGTCGAAATATGCCTTGATTGCCATGACGACATCCTTGCACTCCCCATGACCCGTGCGCTCCTCGGGCCGGGCTTTCGCAGGTCGCTCGGGCCGCGCGTCCACTCGTTCGGCCCGCCCCCGCATCGGCGACCGGGCCGCTCCCCGCTGAACGAGGCGCCCCGCCCGTACGTACGTGAAGCGAGGGGACGGGCCGGTCGGCGCTCTCAACGCCCGTTCTCCTCAAGGTCGTTGACCTGTTGTCCGTACGCCGTTTCGCACGTTGGGGAGTCTGGATGAGGCACGCGCGACGCACCGCCCGGCGGATCACACGCCTTGCTGCCGTCGGCGGCCTGCTCTGCGGAAGCCTGCTGGTCACGCACGCGATAGCGAGCGAACCCGGCGCCTCCGGCCCGCCCGTCCCGGTGGGCGAACGGCTGGTGACGCAGCTCGGCACCGCCCGTACGGCGGGCAGCTGGCTCGGCGCGGACGGGCGGACGGTGGTCGCGGTGACCGACGCGGGCGCCGCGGCGGACGTGCGGCGGGCCGGGGCGCGGGCCGAGGTCGTGCGCCACAGCATGCGCGACCTGCGCTCGGCCGCCGCGACGCTGCGGGCGGCGCCCCGCGTGGCCGGTACGGCGTGGGCGATGGACTACGGCTCGAACGAGGTCGTGGTGCGGGCCGACTCCACCGTCTCCGCCGCCGACTGGTCGCGGCTGGCCGACGTCGCCAAAGCCATCGGCGCGTCCGTCCGCATGGAGCGGACCCGTGGCACGTTCACCACCCGCGTCGACGGCGCCTCGCCGATCTTCGCGAGCGGCGGGCGCTGCTCGGCGGGCTTCGACGTGACCGACGGCAGTGACGCGTTCCTGCTGACCGCGGGGCACTGCGGCCCGGTCGGCACGACATGGTTCGCACGACCCGGCGACGCCACGGCACTGGGCACCACCGTGAGCGGCACGTTCCCCGGGAACGACTTCTCCCTCGTGCGTTATGACGATGGGGTGCCTCACGCAGAAAGTGACGTCGTCGCCATCGGCGGAGGCCGTGGCGTACGCATCACCGGGGCGACCGATCCCGTGGTGGGCCAGCGGGTCTTCCGCAGTGGCAGCACCACGGGGTTGCACTCCGGCCGGGTGACGGCGTTGAACGCGACGGTGAACTACCCGGAGGGCACGGTCACAGGACTCATCCAGACCACGGTGTGCGCCGAACCCGGCGACAGCGGCGGCCCCCTGTTCGCCGACGGGCTCGCCCTGGGCCTGACGTCGGGCGGCAACGGAAACTGCGATGCCGGGGGCACGACGTTCTTCCAGCCCGTCGGAGCGGCGATGACGGCCCTCGACGTACGCCTGGCCGGCGCGTCCGGGGACGCCGGGTCGGAGGCGGGGGCCGGTTCCGGGCAGGCGCGGCCCGGCGGCGACGGCTCAGCCCCGTCCACGCCTCCCGCAGGCTCCGAGGCGGGCGCTCCGGGTGGGGGCGGAACGGGTACGGGAGTGGGCACGGGTACGGGTCCTGGCACGAACATGGGCGGGGCCGCCGAGACCGGGGACGGCACCGTCTCCGGCACGGGAACCAGCACTGACACCGGCCCGGTCGCCGCGATCTCCAGGGTCGTGAACACCCGCAGCATCGGCCCGGGCCTGCTGGTCATCGGCGGCAGCCTGATCGCCCTCGTGGCGGTGCGCTCCATGCGCTCGTCACGTCTGTCACGGCGGGGGCGCGGGGCCTGGTCCTAGGTGATTCGACGGTGCGGCTGTGCGTGGCACTCCTTCAGAACAGCGGCCTCAGCGCAGGAGACGTACCGTCGGCCCCCACCCCTTCAGGCCTTCAGCTCAGACTGGACAGTCTGGGCTGAAGGTTTTAGCGTGGACGCATGAACAACGCCGAGGGCATCGACCACGCCGAGGGCATCTCAGAATCCGCGGACCGTGCCGCGCGGGAACTGCGCGTGATGTTCAGCCGCCTTCGGCGCCGGCTCCGCGAGGTCTCCGACAGCCAGGACCTCACCCCGTCCCAGGTCTCCGCACTCAACCGGCTCAGCAAGGCGGAGGCCGCCACGGCCAGCGGCCTCGCCGCCGCCGAGGGCGTTCGGCCGCAGTCGATGGCCGCCACGCTCACCGCGCTCGACCAGCGCGGGCTGATCGAGCGCAGGCCCGACCCCGAGGACGGCCGCCGCCAGCTGGTCACCCTCACCGACGCCGGCCGCGAGAGCGCGGAGGGCACCCGGCAGGCCCGCGGGGAATGGCTGGCCCGCACCTTCCAGGACGGCTACTCGGAAGAGGAACGCCGGACCATCGTCACCGCACTGACCCTCCTGGAACGGCTCACAGAAGCCTGACCGGAGCCCCCCAAAACAATCGATCCACCCCGAAAGGCCCACCCATGGCTCTCACCACCCTCGACGAGCACACCGCTCTCGTTGTCGTCGATCTTCAGAAGGGCATTGTCGGCGCACCCACGACTCCGTACAGCGGCCCCGAAGTCGTCGCCCGCTCGGTCGAGTTGGCCGATGCCTTCCGCGCACACGGCCTGCCGGTCGTCCTCGTGCGCGTCAGCGCCGCCCCCGACGGAGCGGACGCCGTGCCGGGGCGCAACGAGACTCAGGGCCGCACCGGCGCCCGGCCCGAGGGCTGGGACGTCATCGTGGACGAACTGTCCGGCCACCCCGAGGACATCACGGTCACCAAGCGCAACTGGGGCGCCTTCTTCGGCACGGACCTGGACCTCCAACTGCGCCGCCGCGGCATCACGCAGGTCGTGCTGACCGGCGTCGCCACCAGCATCGGCGTCGAGTCCACGGCCCGCGCCGCCCACGAGCACGGCTACCACGTCACCCTGGCCACCGACGCGATGACGGACCTGGATGTGGAGGCGCACCGCAACAGCATCGAGCGGATCTTCCCGCGCCTCGGCGAGAGCGGCACGTCCGAGGAGATCACCGAACTCCTGGCGAAGACCCGCGCCTGACAGGCGAGTTGTGCCCGACGGCCGCCCCGCCACTGGTCGGATTCCGGACGGTACGCCGCCCGACCTTGGCGGAACGGACCCGTCCGGGACAAGATGCCCGCATGAAGGGTGATCTCTTTTCCAGCGAGCACGTCGTACAGCCCGCCTCCGCGCCGGGAATGACCGCACAGAACGCCAAGTCGATCCGCTACGCCGTCGACGGCGACATGATGGCCCGCCAGGGAGCCATGATCGCCTACCGCGGGAACCTGCAGTTCGAACGCAAGGGCCAGGGCATGGGCGGCATGCTCAAGCGCGCGGTCACGGGCGAGGGCCTGCCCCTGATGACGGTGCGCGGACAGGGCGAGGCCTGGTTCGCGCACGAGGCGCAGAACTGTTTCATCGTCGACGTCGAAGCGGGCGAGGCCCTGACGGTCAACGGGCGCAACGTCCTGTGCTTCGACTCCACGCTGTCGTACGAGATCAAGACCGTGAAGGGCGCGGGCATATCCGGCGGAGGGCTGTTCAACAGCGTCTTCACCGGGCAGGGCCGGCTGGGGCTCGTCTGCGAGGGCAACCCGCTGGTCATCCCGGTCTCGCAGCAGCAGCCGGTGTTCGTCGACACGGACGCGGTCGTGGGCTGGACGGCCCATCTGCACACCTCGCTGCACCGGTCGCAGTCCATCGGGTCGATGATCCGCGGCGGTTCGGGCGAGGCCGTCCAGCTGAAGCTGGAGGGTGAGGGGTACGTCATCGTGCGTCCCAGCGAGGCGACTCCGCAGAAGGCCCAGCAGCACTGACGCCACACGGTCCCCGCGCACTCCGAGGTGGCGGCCCCGGGATCCGGTGAACCGTCACCCCAGGGTGAGCTGCCACCGGATCTCGCCGTCGTGCATCCGGTCCGTGGGCGCCAGTCCGCAGGCCTTGGCGACGGCCGCCGACGCGGCGTGGTCCGGGTGGATGTGCGCGACGACGGTGTGTACGGGCCGCTGCCCGAGCCAGTCGACCAGTCCGCGCGCCGCCTCCGTGGCAAGGCCCCGGCCCTGCCACGGCACGCCGACGACCCAGGCGATCTCGGCTTCGAGCCCGTCGTCGCCGGGGCCGACCGTGGCCTGGACCGTCCCGGCCAGACACCCTTCCTCCCCGACCCGGACCACCCAGTTGCACCACGAGACGGCCGGATCCGGGGAGCCCGCGATCAGGCGCCCGTAGCGTTCACGCAGCTCCGGCGGTGTCAGCGGTGCGCCGCCGATGAACGTATGCAGAGCCGGGTCGCCGAGCACCGCGGCCATCTCGTCGGCGAACTCTGCCTGGAGCGGCAGGAGTTCGAGCCTTCCGGTCGCGATGACCGTCGCCGTCACGGGTTCGCGGAGTCTGTCCATCGCGTCACCGTACGTCCACGCCGGTGCGCCGGACACCGCGACCACGGCATCCGGCGCACCGGCCCAGCCTCGTTTACTGAACCGTGATCGCGAACACGTGGATCGCGTCCGCGTCGGGCAGGGTGACCGTGCGGATCGTCTTGCCCGCGGTGAGCGGGACCGAGTTGCCGAACAGCTTGTAGCCGGTGCCGAAGTTGGCGGGGCCGGTCGGAGTGTTGCGGTGGTCCGACGTGGCGACCGTCGTCGCGCCGTACTCCGTGCCCGCCGTGCAGCACCAGTTGGGGAAGCCCAGGCTGCCGGTGCTCGTGGTGCCGTCGGTGTAGGTGACCTTGACCTGGCCCGAGGCGAAGCCGGCCTCCGCGCCGAGGAACCAGAGCTTGGAGCCGCTCCCGGTGAGGGTGATCGACTGGCCGGCGAGTTCGACGTTGTTCGGGGTGCCCGGCTTGGCGGCCGGGAACGTCCAGGTCACGCCGTCCTTGCTGACCTTTGCCCCGGGGGTGACCCCTGCTGCGGCGAGGGCCTGCGCCGAGTAGCTGTCGCCGCCGCCGTCGAAGTTGCCGGTCGTGTAGTTGCCCTCGGCGGGCGGCGCCCCCTCGTTGGTCACGCCGACGTTGTTGAAGGCCGCGTCCAGGCTCGGGTAGGGCACTTCGGTGACGATCGAGGCGCGTCCCGCCACGGAACCCTCGCCCGCGCCACCCGCTCGATAGCGGGCCGTCGCGGTCAGGGTCGTGACGGTGGTGCCGGGCTCGGCGTCGGGGCCCTTCGCGGTGACGGTCGCGGTGGCCGAGCCGCCCGGCCTGACCTTGCCGAGGGACACCTTCGACGCGCTGAGGCGCCAACCTTCCGGGGCGCTGATGCTCAGTTGCGCGCCGGTGAGTCCCGTCGGGCCGTGGTCCGCGAGCGCGACCTTCCAGGTGGAGGTGGCGCCTTCGCCGCCGGTCCGCGTCCAGGTGATCGCGGTGGCGGGCTGCGCGCGATGGGCGGCGCCGGCGTGGACGCGGTAGAGCACGGTCGCGTGGGCGGGCACGTTCGCGGCAATCGTCCCGGTGGTCTGGGTGGTCCGCTTCGACCAGAGGTCCTTGAGGAGGTACGAGGATCCGGCGGGCAGCCCGGCCTTGGCGGCCGTCGTCGTGATGGTCCGCGCCTCGTCGGACGAGTTGAACAGAGCCACGGCCCGGTCGCCGTTCGCGAGCGGCTTGGACAGGACGTCGTAGCCGTCGCCCTGCTGGACGATGCGGCCCTGGAGGCCCTTGGCGTCCTGGTCGACGGCAATGACGTCCTTGTTGCCGAGCACGGCGAGTGCCTCGGGCGAGGCCTTCGTCAGGTCGGTGCTGGAGATGAGCGGGGCGGCCATCACGGACCACAGCGACATCTGGCTGCGGATCTCGTCGCCGGTGAGCCGGGACTGCCCGGCGAGCAGGAAGTCGGGGTCGTTCCACCGGCCCGGGCTCTGCAGGTCGGCCAGCGGCACGTTGTAGGCGTAGTTGTACTTGATGGAGGCCCACTTGCCGCGCGCGGACGACGACTCCATGGCGACGTCGGCGCCCTCCCGCCACAGGTTGCCGACCTCGGCGGACCAGGAGATGACGTGGTGCCAGTCCTTCTCGCCCTCGAAGTAGGCGGGCGCGGAGACGGAATAGACGATGGGCCGGCCGGTGTCGAGGAGCGCCTGGCTCATGTCGCCGTAGAGCTTGTGGTAGACGTCGTCCGCGCTCTGGCCCGTGGGAACGGGCACATTGCAGCCGTCCAGCTTCAGATAGTCGACCTTCCACTTGGCGAAGAGGTCGGCGTCCTGCTTCATGTGCCCGTACGAGCCGGGGTAGCCGCCGCAGGTGGCCGTGCCGGCGTCCTCGTAGATGCCGAACTTCAGTCCCATCGCATGCAGTTGCTCGCCGACGTAGGCCATGCCGTGCGGGAAGCGCGTGGGGTCGGGGACGAGGTTTCCGTCGGCGTCGCGGGTGTGCGTCATCCAGCAGTCGTCGGTGGTGACGGTGTCGTAGCCCTTGGCGGCCAGGCCGGAGGAGACGAGTGCGCGGGCATTGGCGAGGACGGTTTCCTCGCTGATGTCGCAGCCGTAGTAGGACCAGTTGTTCCAGCCCATGGGCGGGGTCGGGGTGAGGTTGGGGTACGGGGTGGTGGCCGCGGCGGCGGGTGCGGCGGACGGTCCCGCGAGGCCACCGAGCGCGAGTGCCGTGGCGGTGGCGGCCACGGACAGGGCGCGAAGGGTGCGGGCCCGGCCGCGGCGCGAGGGGTGCGGGGAGGTGCGGCGCCGTGTGGATCTGTGCTCTCTGTGAGCTCTCCCGGACAAGGGATCTCCCGTCTACGAGCGTCTACGAGCGCGCCGGGGATGACGCGACGGGGACACCGTGCCGAGGGAAGCTCGTTCCTGCAAGATGTATGGCGATTTCTTGCACAAACAATCAACTGCTGGGGTGATTCGGCGCCGTGTGTACCAATTCACCCTCTTCGCTTGTCAGTTGACCCCCGGAACGTCGGTGAACCGCGGGCAAACTTCTGCACAACCCTTCCCCCTCATGCACTGTCAAACAGGGCGCCGGACAAGGAACGGGCCCTTTCCGGACACCCCCCGCGCTGCCCGGTCGTCCTTCTCATGAGGAGCCGCTCGTGCGCAAGAACCGTTCCGCCGCCCTGGCCGCGGCGTCATTCCTCCTTCTGTCCGGTGCGGCCATCGCCACCGCCCCCTCCGCCTACGCCGGCACCCCCGGAGGCACGCACGCAGACGACCGCAACAGCGATTTCAACGGCGACGGTTACGAGGACGTCCTCGTCGGCGCGCCCGGTGCGACCGTCAGCGGGAAGAAGGGCGCCGGCCTCGTCACCGTGCAGTACGGGTCGTCGAGAGGCATCGGGACCACCCATGTCGCCCGCTTCAGCCAGTCCACCTCCGGTGTGGCCGGCGCCGCCGAGACCGGTGACGCGTTCGGGAAGGCGGTGGCCACGGGCGACCTGGACGGGGACGGCTACGACGACGCGGTCGTCGGCATCCCCGGCGAGGACATCGGCACGACCGCGGACGCGGGCGGAGTGGCCGTCCTGTGGGGCTCCAAGGCCGGCCTCACGGGCGCCGCAAGCGACTGGCTGGAGACCCAGGAACCCACCGCCGGCGAGAAGTTCGGCACGGGCGTCACTGCGGCGCACTTCACGAACGACACGCCGGGCGACGTCCTCGCCGTCCTCGACCGCGACGACCTGGAACTCTTCGCCTACGACTCCGCGCCCCAGCCTGCGTCGAAGGCGCCACTGGAGCGCCGCTCCACGAGCCGCCTGTCCAAACTCGCCGACGCGCGCGACATCGTGCCCATGTCGCTGACCACGGGCGACTACGACAACAACGGCTTCGCGGACCTCGTCGTCTCGGGCGTGACGGCGGGCTCGGAGCCGGGACACGGCTGGTCGTCGTACCTGTCCGGGCACGCCGACGGCCTCACCTACGAGCGCGATCTGCGCGGCGGACCCGTGGCGGCCTCGGGCGACATCAACCGCGACGGATACGACGACCTGGTGACCGGCGAGCCCAACTCCCCCGACGACGGCGGTGCTTCGATGACCGGTGGGCTGGTGGGCGTGCGCCTCGGCGGGCCCGAGGGGCCGTCGTCCGACGTGCAGTGGTGGACGCAGGACTCCGCGGGCGTGCCCGGCACCGCCGAGCGCGGCGACGGCTGGGGCACGGACCTGTCCGTCGCGGACACGAACGGGGACGGGTACGCCGACGTGGCGATCGGCGCGGCCGGCGAGGACATCGGCACGGTCGCCGACGCGGGCGCCGTGTGGGTGCTGCGCGGGGCGTCGACGGGCCTGACCGCGACCGGAGCGCAGTCCTGGGACCAGAACTCGGCGAACGTGCCGGGCGCGCCCGAGAAGGGCGACAAGTGGGGCGGCCAGGTCCGCCTCACCGACCCGAACCGCGACGGCCGCTTCGGCCTGCTCGCCGCGGCGCCGGGCGAGAACACCAACGACGGTGTCGTCTGGGTGTTCTCGGCGGGCTCCGGCGGTGTCACGGCCTCCGGCTCCTGGACCTACGGCGCGGGCTCCCTCGGAGCACCGTCCGCGGACGCGATGTTCGGCGCGGCGATCGACGAGTAGGGCGGCCGACGCGTAGGACCAGCAAGGAACATCCAAGCCAGGCCGCCCGCCTCCCCACCCCCTCGGAGACGGGCGGCCTTCCGTACTTCCCGTACGTCCATGTGATGACCGGTCGACGTCAGGTAGCACTCAAGTCGTACGGCACAACACATACGTGGACGGATCCGCCGGGACCCTCGCCGCTCGTACGTTCTTGATCAGAACGCAGCGGCACGACGGGACCGGCGAAGGGACACGGCTACATGTACGGCAAGGCATTCGCCCCTGAGTATCAGGGCGAGTTGCGCACGGCCCTCGGGGTGAACTCCTCCTACGAGGATGTGCGCGCGGCGGCGGGCCGGTCCCTCGACACGGCGGCCGGCCCCCTGGAACGGGCACGCGCCGCACTGGCGCTCGCCGAGGCGAACCGGCGGCTCGGCCGCGTCCGCGAGGCGGGCGACGCGTGGCGGGGCAGCTATCGCAGCGCGCGGACCGCCGGGCACACGGGGGCGATGGCCTGGGCGCTGTGGAGCGGTGGCACACTCGCCCGCCAGTGCGGCTCGTTGCGCCTGGCCCGGCGTCTGCTCGGGCACGCCGTCACCCTGGCCGCCCACAGCGACGACCGGCTCGCCCACGGCTACGCGCTCGCGGGCCTGGCTGAGACGGGACGCATCCAAGGCGACTACGCGGCGGTAGCCGCCCTCCACGAGGAGCTGCTCGAACAGGGCCGCGCCCACGGCGAACCGCGGCACATGGTCTGGGCGATGTCCGGCATCGCGCAGATGCACCGCAACACCGGCGACCATGCCAAGGCCCTGGAACTGTTCGAGGAGTCGGTCCGGGTGGCCACCGAGGCGGACGACGCGCGGGGCCGCGCGTGGTCGCTGCGCGGCGTGGCCGATGTGCTGTCCGTCCGGGGCGAACCCGACCGGGCGTTGTCCCTGCTCTCGGAGGCCGAGGGCATCTGCCGCGCGATGGATCTGGCGAGCGCGCTCGCGTACAACCACAAGATGCGCGCCAACGTCCTTTACCGGGACGGGCGTTATGAGGCAGCCCGGGACACCTATGCGTCGACGCTCGCCGAGTTCCGCCGTCTGCACGAGCCGCGCGGCGTCGCGCTGTGCCGGCTGGGGCTGGTCAAGTCGCGCTCCCGGCTGGGCCGCGACCGGCGTGACACGCTCGCCGAACTCGACGTTCTCGAGGCCGACTTCACGCGGATCGGGCTGCGGCACGCGCGGGAGATGGTGGTCGCGTTCCGCGCGGAGACGACTCCGGGTGCCCTTCGGCCCGGGCACCGTGAAGCGGCCTGACCGCCTCGGTCACTCGTCGAGCGTGATGCGGATGCCCACGGTGCCGTCGAGGCCGCGGCGCAGGCGGCTGCCGAACAGCGTCACCTTGCCGAGCAGGCCGTACTTGCTCCCGATCAGGTTGCGATAGCGGGCCGTCACCTCGGGGGAGCAGATCTCCGCCGTGGCGGGCGACTGATCGCCGGTCGGGTTGCCGCGCGCGTCGCACGGCCCCACCAGGACGTCCGCGCGATTGCGGATCCGCTTGACCTTCCACGAGTCGGCGGGGGTCCAGGCGCCGAGCGCGGCCCCGTCCCTGACCACCCAGACGGGGGTGGCCACCGGGCTCCCGTTCTTCCGGAAGCTGGTGACCAGCAAGTACTTCCCGGCGCCGAGCCGCGCGAGTCGCGTGGTGTCCATGTCTCGAGTCTACGGCTCCCCGGCGGGCGGCTGTCGGGGCCCTGTCACGTCCGCCACTCCGGGTGCGGACGTCGCAACAAATTGTGAAGAAGGTGAGAGCTTTCTCTGCATCCCGGTGATCCGCGCGTCCGAGCCCGGCCCGGCCCGCCACGATGATCACGCCGCGCGCCTCCTCGTGGCATCCAGATCGGGGTGCGCAGAGCCAGGAGACTCCAGAAGCGCCGACGCCTTCGGCGCTTCTGGAGTCGTGCGGGCCACGCGACCGCGGGGGTCGGCGCAGGCGTGCGGGCCGCACTGCCGCCGGGGTCAGCGCAGAGCCGTCGCCAAGAAGGTGGTGAGCGACAGGGTGAGCCCCACGATTGCCATCAGAAGCGTCCCGTACTCACGCCAGGCCCGAGGCCGGGGCTCCGCCTCGGCCGGATGCTCGCCGGGGCGCGGGTCGGCGGCATCGGCGGGGCTCTGCTGTCCGTGCGGCTGGGTCACACCGGGTCAACTCCCCGCCGGGCGAGGGCGATGCGCCCGAGATCAGCCACGCAGGACGACTCCGTGGCGGGTTCGCATCCTCCGCAGCTCCCACAGAGAGACGGCCGTGACTGACAGCGGGCCACCCAGCAGGGAGCAGAGCTGTGCCGCGGCCGGGCCTTCCGGCATGCCCTCCACGATCAGGTTGAAGACCGCCACCGCCCACACCAGTACGGCGGTGAGCACGGCGGGCAACATCGGATGCACGTGGGCGGTGTTGAAGGCGGTCTTGGCGGAGTAGAGGGAGGCGAAGAAGAGGAACGGCAGGCCCCAGACGATGACGGCCAGGACGACGATCGCGCTCACGGCCGCCGCCCACTTGGGCAGCTTGTCCAGGTAACCGCTGGTGGCCGCCACCACGATCACAGCGGCGAAGACGGCCACGGACAGGACGTACCAGGCCACCGTCTTGAGCGGTCCCTTGAGCCGGGAGCGCAGTGCCGACCGCAGGTGGGGAGGGGCGTACAGGATGAAGCCCAGGACGACGAGCGGACCTGTGACGATCAGCAGGACCGGCGTGATGATCAGGTTGCCGAAGCCGTCGCTCGCCGCTCCGTTCCACGCTTGCTCGCCCTTGCCGTAGTAGAAGGCCAGGGCGAGCGTGGCGACGAGGCCGAGCACCGAGCGGAAGAGCTGGACGCACAGCACCAGGGGGTCGTTGATCCGGACGCCGCCGTCCTGCACGAAGAGCCGGGTCGCCACGCGGTGTCCCGATTGAATGATCGCGGAGATGATGTTGAGGAACGGCACGCGGCGCAGCGGGTTGCGGCGCCGGGGTGGCACGGGCGGCCGCGGCGGGATGGGCTGCGGAGGTCCGTACGGCCCGGCCCCCGGCTGCGGGCCGTAGGGGCCTGTGGGTGGCGGGCCGTACGGGTTGCCCGGGCCCGGACCCGCCGGTGCCTGCCCGCCGTTGTGCTGGGGGCCGTTTCCCGGTCCCCATCCCCCCCGTTGCCATGTGTCCTCCGCGCCCGGCCGTCGACGGCCGTCGTTTCGTGCGGGGCGCATCGTGGGACCCCTCGTCGGCCGAGCATTCCAGGCCACCGATTCGGTCAGGACGGTCGCCTCCGCAGCCTCTCCCCACGATCCCCCGGCGACGTCTCGTCAGACCAGGAGGTCCGCGACGAGTTCGGCGAACTCGTCCGGCGTGGCCAGGCGGATGCCCAGGTCCTCGGCCTTGGCCCGCTTGGAACCCGCGCCTTCACCGGCGACCACGAGCGAGGTGCGCTTGGAGACGCTGGAGGAGGACTTGCCGCCGGCCCGCTCGATGAGTTCGTTCATCTGGTTGCGGCTGAGCTTCTCCAGGGGGCCTGTCATGGCTCCCGTGACGACGACGGTCATGCCGTCCAGCGGGCCCGCGTCCGCCGCCCGTTCGCCCGCTCCGTCCTTCTCGGTCTCTTCCTCCGGGGCAGGCGGGGTGGCGCCGGGTTCCGTCACGTTCACCCCCGCCGCCGCCAACCGGTCGATGAGCGGGGCGAGTTCGGCGAGCTCGGAGACGATCACCGGGGCCTTCTCGGCGCCGATGCCCTCGACCCGCTGCATCGCCTCGGCGTCCGCGGCGCGGATGTGGTCCATCGTGGCGAAGTGCCGGGCGATACGGCGGGACATGGACCGCCCGGTGCCCCGCACCCCGAGGGCGCACAGCACCCGGGACAGCGGCTGGGCCTTGGCGGCCTCGATCGCGGCGAGGAGGTTGTCCGTACTGGTCTCCCCCATCCGATCGAGCGCCAGGAGTCCGTCACGGGTGAGCGCGAACAGATCGGCGAGATCGGCGACCAGGCCCGCGTCGACGAGCTGGACGACGCGGGTGGCGCCGAGGCCCTCGATGTCGAGCTGGTCGCGGCCCGCCGCATAGGAGAGCGATGCCACCAGGTGGCAGTTCCGCCCCCGCTCGCAGCGCCAGCGCTGCTCGCTCGTGTCGATGCCGGAGCCGCACTGCGGGCATACGTCGGGGAAGGCGATCGGCTGTTCGTCGCCGGTGCGCAGATGGGCGACGGGCGCTTCGATGCGGGGGATGATGTCGCCCGCCTTGTAGACCATCACGTGGTCGCCGAGCCGCAGGTCGCGGCGGGTGATGTCGGCCGGGTTGTGCAGCGTGGCGTACGTGACCGTGCTGCCGTCGATGTCGACGGGTTCGAGGACGGCGCGCGGGGCGATGATGCCCGTACGGCCGACGTTCCACTCGACGTCGAGGAGGCGGGTGATCTTCTCGACCGCCGGCAGCTTGAAGGCGATGGCCCAGCGCGGGGCGCGCGTGCCCGTTCCGGCGACCTCCTGGTCTGCCGCGAGGTCTGCCTTGACGACGATCCCGTCGATGCCGAACGGCAGCTCGGCGCGCAGGCCCGCGATGTGCTCGACCCGCGCGAGCACCTCCTCGACGGTGTCGACGGTGAGTCCCGAAACAGCCGTCGTGGCGGGTGTGTTGACGCCGAGCGCGGCCGTGCGGTCCATCAGTTCGCCGTGGGCCAGGGAGCGCAGCGCGTCCGCGTGCTCGGCCGACGTGTCCGGCAGGGGCAGCAGGCCGTACGCGAAGAACGTCATCGGCACCGTGTAGGCGCGTTCCTTGGCCCTGAGCGTGCCCGCCGCGGCGTTCCTCGGGTTGGCGAAGGGGGCGCCGCCGTGCTCCGTACGCACCTCGTTCGCGTGCTCGAACTGGCTGATCGTCATGAGGACTTCGCCCCGCACCTCGACCGTGTGGGGCTCGGTGAGGCGGTCGGGCAGGCCCTCGATGGTGCCGATCGCGTGCGAGACGTCCTCCCCGGCCGTCCCGTCGCCCCGGGTGATCAGCCGCGTGAGACGGCCCTCGTGGTAACGCGCTGCGATGGCCAGGCCGTCCAGCTTGGGCTGGACGTTCCACCGGGTCACCTCGTGGCCGATCCGGCGGGCCACCGACGCGGTCCAGGTGGTGAACTGCTCACCGTCGAACACGTTGTCCAGGCTCAGCATCGGGACCGTGTGCGGCACGTCCCCCTCGACGGCGCCGCCCGCGACCTTCCCGGTCGGCGACTGCGGCAGCACCTCGTCGGGGTGGTCCGCCTCGTACGCGGCGACGGCCCGGACGAGCCGGTCGTACGCGTCGTCGTCGAGGGCGGACGTACCGCCCGTGTAGTAGGCACCCGCCGCCAGGGACGCGTCCGTGACGGCCTGGGCATAGGCAGCAGCATCGGCCAGGACGAACTCACCAGAAGTCGTTGTCATGCTGCCATCGTGCCTGGTGGCACTGACAATCGACCGGAGGCGACGGCGACGCCCGGACTCAAGCGCTCCGCTTCACACCCTCAGCCGGTCCTGCGCCTGCACCCCGTCCTCGAGGCCCGCGACGCCGAACGCCTTGGCGAGGCCCTGGGCCGGCATGTCTCCGTAGATCGTCTCGTAGGAGCCCTCGGGTACGACGTACGTCTCGTGCCAGATTCCCACGTGCGTCGCGCCCTTGCGGGCGTACCGGTTGATCCGCGCCCACCACGGGTGATGGCGCTTGTCCGGGGCCGCGGCGTAGGCGAGCAGCTTCTCCTTCGACTCCCAGTACTGGACGACCATGTAGGTGCGCGGCGAGCCCGTGAGGAGGATGTGGTGCAGGAGGCCGAGAGAGCGGTCGCGGTTCAGCTCCTTGATCATCATGGGCATCGCGATGAACACCGGCAGCCACCGGTGGACCGCCCAGAAGTGGTTGATGCGCATGCCGATGAGGAAGACCACCACATCCCCCTGTGCACCCGCGGTCATCCGTCCGGCATGTGTCTTCGTGCCCATGTCGCCCCCGATTCGGCCGTGTTGGAGGGTTCCGGAGATTTGGAGAGTGCCGCTACCCAGACACCCATGCTTGGATAGTGGCACTGCCCAAGGAAGGGTGCAAGAGATGCGACTCGCGGAACTCAGCGAGCTGAGCGGGGTCTCCATCCCCACCATCAAGTACTACCTGCGGGAGCAACTCCTGCCCCCTGGGCGGCGGATCACGGCCACACAGGCCGAGTACGACGACTCCCATCTGCGTCGGCTGCGTCTCGTACGGGCACTGATCCAGGTCGGCCGGGTGCCGGTGGCGACCGCTCGCGAGGTGCTCGCGGCGGTGGACGACGACTCGCTTGGCCGCACGGTCCGCCTGGGCGCGGCCCTGTGGGCGCTGCCGCAGCCGCCGGAGGCGCCCGGGGACGACCCGGCGACGGTCGAGGCGACCTCGGCCGTCGACCGGCTCCTCGAGGAACTCGGCTGGGACACCGCGCGCGAGATCGGCAGCCTCTCCCCCTCGTACCGCACCCTGGTCACGACGGTCGCCACGCTCAACCGCCTCGGCTACACCTGCGGAACGCCCGAACTCGCCCCGTACGCACGGCACATGGAACGCGTCGCCGAGCACGACATCGACCGGCTCGACACCTTCTCCGAGGACGTGGAGAAGGTCGAGATCGCGGTCGCGGCGGCGATCCTGTACGAGCCGGTCCTGCTCACGCTGCGCAGGCTGGCCCAGGAGGAGCAGTCGGCGCGCCGGTTCGGGCTGTGATGGCTACGCGGACTGCGGGGTACGTGGATTGTGACCCCGCGCGCCGGCACGCGCCGCCTCATGCCGACGGGTCGAACCCCGTAGCCATCCGGGCGTACGCGTGCAGCATGGCGATCACCTCGGTGCGTGTGCGGCGCCCCGCGAGCACCTCCATCTGAAAGCCGTCCTCCATCGCGACGAATCCGGCGGCCAGTTGACCCGCGGGCTCGACGAGCACGAAGTGCCCCTGCGCCTCGCCGAGGACCAACGTGGCGTAGTACACGGCAATTTGACGCTCGGTCAGCGTCGCGTCGAGAGTGGCCGCGCGGGGGTCACGCAAGCTGCGCGGCCAGTACTCGAAGAGCAGCCGGGGCAGCAGGTCGTCGGGCCCGTCGGCGACGCCGTGCTCGACGCAGGCCCGCAGCCGGTCCCGGGCGTCCGGGAACTTCTCGGCGCTCTCCTCGCGCTCACGGCTGAAGCGCTCGATCGCCCGCTGGAACGTCTCGTACATCAGCTCGTCGAGATCGTCGTAGTAGTAGAGCACCGCGGCCGACGTGACCCCCGCCTCCTCGGCGACATCGCGCAGCCGCAGACCTTCGAGACCCCGGCTGTGCAGTGCGCGCAGCGTGGCCTGGTGCAGTTGCGCGCGCCGCGCCTCCTGGTCCTTGCGCCGTCCCACGACCGCCTCCGTCCGACCCGGGTCCAACCCGATTCACTGATGACGCGGTAAAGATACCGAACCCACTCTTGACAGGCCTCATGGCCCGTTCGTTAAATCTGCGTTTAACGAAACGTCGACGCCGACCAGAAGGCCGCCGTGAACCCTGATCCCCCTCAGACACTCGCCCCCACCACCACGTCCCCACCGCCCTCCAAGGGCCTGCGGAGCGGGTCCGTCGGACTGCTCGCCTCCGTGGCGCTCGGCCTCTCCTCGGTCGCCCCCGCCTACAGCATCGCCGTGACCCTCGGCTTCGTGACGATGGCCGTCGGCAACCTCGCGCCCGCCGCGCTGCTCCTCGGATTCGTGCCGATCCTGCTGACGGCGTTCGCCTTCCGCGAGCTCAACAAGGAGATGCCGGACTGCGGGACCACCTTCGTGTGGACGACGCGCGCCTTCGGCCCGTCGTCCGGCTGGCTTCTGGGCGGCTGGGTCACCCAGTTCGCCACGGTCACGGCCATGGCCGCGCTCTCGCAGGTGGGCGCCGGTTACCTCCTCGGGCTCCTCGGCCTCGACTCACTGGCCTCCGACGAGACCGCGGTCGCTGTCACCGCCGCGCTCCTGATCGGGGCCATCACCGTCATCGCGTACCGCGGCCTCCAGCTCGCCGCGGTCGTCCAGTACGTCCTGCTCGGGCTTCAACTCGTCGCCCTCTTCGCCTTCGGCGCCGCCGCCCTCGCCCGGCACGGCGCGCTCACGCCGTCGCTCGCCTGGTTCGACCCGTTCGGCTTCGACAGCTTCGGCGCGTTCGCCAAGGCGGTCCTGCTCTGCCTCTACATCTACTGGGGCTGGGACGCGCTGCTCACCGTCAACGAGGAGACCCGCGACAGCGAGCGCACCCCCGGCAAGGCCGCGCTCATCTCGACGCTCATCCTCCTGGTCACGTACCTGTTCACGGCGGTCGCCGCGATCAGCTTCGCCGGGACGGGCACTTCGGGCCTGGGGCTCGGCAACGCCGGCAACGCGGCCGATGTCCTGTCCGCCCTCGGACCGCCCGTCCTCGGCACGGCGCTCGCGAAGGGCGTCCAGCTCGCCGTGTGCGTGTCCGCGATCTCCGCGCTGCTCACCTGCGTCGTCGGCAGTTCGCGGGCCACGCTGTCGATGAGCGTCCACGGCGCGCTGCCCCGGGCGTTCGCCCGCATCCACCCGCGCCATCGCACGCCGTCCTTCGGCACCGTCTTCATGGGCACGGCGGCCGCGGTTCTCCTCGCGGCCCTGACCTGGCTCTCGCCCGCCTTCCTCGGCGACGCGATCCTCTCCATCGGCCTGCTCATCGCGCTCTACTACGGCGTGACGGGCCTGGCCTGCGCCTGGCTGTTCCGTGGACAGCTGCGCCGCTCCTGGCGGGACGCGCTCCTCAAGGGGGTGCTGCCGCTAGCGGGCGGGCTGATGATGCTCGCCGCGTTCGTCCGCAGTGCGGTCGACATGACCGACCCCTCGTACGGCTCCACCTCACTGTTCGGCGTCGGCGGCGTACTCCTGCTGGGCCTCGGCTCCGTCCTGCTCGGCCTGGTCGTGATGCTGGCGCTGCGCCACCGCTTCCGCCTCTTCTTCCGCGACGGCCGCACCGCCGTCACCCGACTGACTGTCACCGAGGACTGATCCATGCGCACGCTCAGCATCGCCGCCGTCCAGACCGCCCCCGTCCCCTTCGATCCCGAGGCCACGTGGGCGCTGTTCGCCGACCGTGTCCGCGCGACCCGCGCCATGCTTCCGCACGTCCAGCTCGTCGTGGTTCCCGAGCTGATGCTGTCCGCGGAGGCGCCTCTGTTCGACGCCCGCGAGGACTGGATGGACAAGGCGGCCGTCACCGTCCCAGGACCGCTCACCGACCGGATCTGCGACCTCGCCCGCGAGACGGGCCTGTGGCTGATACCCGGCAGCGTCTACGAGCGGGCCGCCGACGGCACCGTCTACAACACCGCCCTCGCGGTCTCCCCGCAGGGCGAGATCGCCGCCCGCTACCGCAAGGTCTTCCCCTGGCAGCCCTACGAAACGACGGCGCCCGGCAGCGAGTTCGTCGTCTTCGACATCCCGGGCATCGGCAGGATCGGCCTCGCGATCTGTTACGACGGCTCGTTCCCGGAGACCGCGCGCCAGCTCGCCTGGCTGGGCGCCGAAGTGATCGTCCAGCCCACCCTCACCACCACGAGGGACCGCGACATGGAGATCGTCTGCGCCCGAGCCAACGCCTGGACGAACCAGGTGTACGTGGTGAACGTCAACGCCGCGGACCCCGCCGCCGTGGGCAACAGCGTCATCGTCGACCCCGAGGGCACCGTCCGCCAGCAGGCGGGCCCCGGCCAGGAACTCCTCGCGGACGTCCTCGACCTGGACGCCGTCACCCGCGTCCGCGAGTTCGGCTCCTCGGGCCTCAACCGGCCCTGGGCCCAGCTGGAGAGGTACGGCTCCAGTGTGCAACTGCCGATGTACGGCGGCTCGTTCCAGCCGCGACCTCATCGGGGCTGAACTCCCCATGCCGGGCCCACCCTTCGACCACCAGGAGGGCGGGCCCGGACCTCGGCGCTGGAGGCCGAGGATCAGGAGTGGAACGCGAGATACGGAGCCAGCGCCAGGAGTGTTCCTACGAGGGCGTACTTGAGGCGGCGCGCCGGGACCGCGTGGGCGATCTTCCATCCCACGATCACGCCGGCCAGCTCCGGTACTCCGACGAGCGCGGCGAGCCCCCAGTCGACGGAACCGTGCAGCACGTACCCGGCCGTGCCGATCGCCGCGATCACCACGGACTGCGCCTGAGCCGCGGCCAGTGCGGAGAGCACCGGGAGTCCGCAGACGACCAGGAGTGGCACGCTCAGCATCGGACCACCGAGGCCGAAGAGCCCGGCCACGACTGCAACTCCGAAGCCCACCGAGGCAATTCGCGTCACCGGCACGCTGACCGGCTCGCTCCCCGCGACCCGCGTGCGGCGCTCGCGCAGTCACCGTGACGGCGCACGCGAGCAGCATCCCGAACCCCCGTCCCGAGACGAGGGTGTTGAGCACGACACCGAGAGGTGTGCCGACCAGTGCGGCCACGGCGAGGACCGTTGCCGTGCGCCGCGTGACCGCGTCCCGCAGCTGACCCGATCGCGTGTACGCGGCGGTGCCGAGCGCGCCGGTCGCCACGTGGGTGGCGATGGCGGTGCCCGCGACGCCTGCCGGGGAGAGCCCCGTCAGCAGGAACATCCCGATCGTGGGCAGCACACCCCCGGGCCCCACCGCGGTGATCCCGATGCCTCCCGCGAGCCCGAACAGGGCAAGGAGCACCAGGGTGAGGACGTCGAGCTGCATGGGCATGGGGTGACTCCGGAACACGGCGGTGGGTGCGGGCGGCTTGGGTCAGGCGCGAGGGGACCTCGGTCAGGAACGGGGCGGTACGGGTCCCCGGTGGACCAGGGCGTGCAGGGCGAACCGGTCGGCCCGCACGCGCAGGGTCTCCGCGTCGACGGGGCGGCCGTCGGCAAGACACGTAAGGCGGTCGATCGCGAACAGGGCGGCGCCCGCGGGGATTTCGAGGAGCCGCGCGGTGTCCGGTTCGGCGGTGACGGCATGCACGGTGACCTCCGCGCTGCCGAGCCGGTGCCCCGTCGTCTCCTCGATGAGGTCGAAGACATCCCGGTGGGCCAGATCACCGTCGAGGAGGGGCCGGCCGATGTCGGGGGCGAGCCAGGTCGAGTCGACGGAGAGGGGGCGGCCGTCCAGGCTCCGCAGGCGTTCGAGGTACACGGCCTCGGATCCGTCGGGGAGCCGGAGCCGTTCGGTGACCGCGTTCGGCGCGTGCGGCACGATCCTGGCCGCGCGCACCTCGTTGGTCACGGTGCCGTAGTCGACGAGCGTCTCCGCGAGGCCGGTGAGGCGTTCGAGGCCGTGCCCGTACTTCGCCGTCACGATGCGGGTCCCGATGCCACGCCTACGGACGATCAGCCCCTCGTCGCTCAGCAGCGCGAGGGCCTCCCTGACGACGTTGCGGGTGGCGCCGAGCGCGTGGCCGAGCTCGCGTTCGTCGGGGAGCATCCCGTGTTCGTAGACGCCTGAGGTGATCTGCTGCCGAAGCGTGTCGGCGACCCGCCGCGCCCGCTCGGCCCGGGGCGGGGTGCCGCCGGGATACGGGGGATGTTCGTCACGCATAGGGCGTTTCACCACCGTTCGTCACCTGCTTTCCGGACCCGAAGCTACCCCACCGCCCCCACTTACGTGTTACGCCGAAGTTACGCCACCCATGCTGACCTGCGAAAACCACTGAGCTGCGGTTTCGCCGTCGGATTTCCGGGTTTCGCCGGGCAGCGCACGTACATACCCGGCGTCCGATGGGGGATGCGCGCGTCCTTCAAGGAAGCCCTGCCGTCGGTGCACTCCCCCGCCGATGCCCCGACACCTACCAATCGCTACTCTGCCCGGATGCGCGATGGGGGAGGCGACGGCAGCGCCGTGAGCGAGAAGGACGGCAAGGGCAATGACGAGCACGACGACGCGACACCGGAGAGCGGCGCCGGTGCCACTGCGCTGCGGCGCCTGACCGGCCCGTTGCGCGCTCACCGGCTGTTGTCCTCGGCGGTGGCGGTCGCCGTCGCCGCAGCGGTCACCGTCCCGCTGGTCCTCGCCGGATCCGGTGCCGACGCCGCACCCTGTACCGCGGTGTCCGACGCGACCCGTGCCCTCGCAGGCGATCCCGCCGCCGCCACGAAGGCGCTGGACCCCGGTGACAGCATGGCCCGTATAGGCGGTGCGAAGAAGCTGCTCGCGCACGACGGGTTCTGCGGGGACGGAGCCCGCGTCCTCGGGCGGGTCATCGACGCGGGCACCCGCGCGTCCGGGCCTGGAAAGCCGCACACCATGGCGCAGGCCCGCAGCGCCTACGCGGTGGCCTCAGTCCTCTGCGACCGCGAGATCCCGGCGGGCCTTGCGCCCTCGGTGGCGCGGATGATCGCCGAGTACGAGGTGGACGCCCTCCGCGACGACGACTTCGGGGGTTTCCGGGCGGACGAGGCGTCCGGACCCGCCGTTCCACCGGCCGAAGCCACGCTCGACAACCATGGCTGGGTGTGGCTGGGCCGCTTCCTCTCGCCCGGCGAGGCGCACGCCACCTTCGAGTACGGGGACAGGTACGCGGACGCGACCGCCGACATCCCCGGTCTGGTCGCCGAACTCGCCAAGAACCCCGAGGCGTTCGCCATCCTCTACGACGCGCACCGCGCCCAGCTCGCGCACTATCTGGAGCGGCTGACCCGCCAGGGCGGCGACCCCTCGTACCGTCCCGACGACAAGTACGGGACCCCCACGACCTGGACCGACAACGACCTCCAGGACCTGGCCGACCACATCGGCACCCTCATGGCCCTGCGGTCCGGCTACGCGAAAGACAGAACGATCAAGGACGTCGCGGCGTTCGACGCGTCGGTACGCGAGCACAGCCGCGGCACCTTCCGGCCCGCGTCGCGCCAGCTCACGACCCGCCCACCGATGGGCGACATCGCCGACCGGCCCACGTCGGGGCCTCTGCGCGGCGACGTGATGGACGGCCGGCGCCAGATGTTCACGGTGCTCGACAGGTGGGCGAAAGAGCGCAGCGTACCTTCCGAACGAGCCGCGGCCATGCGGCAGTTGATGGACGACTTCTACGTGCGGGCCCTGTGGATGGTCTCCATCGAGCGATTCTGAGCCGGAGCGTCGCGTCGCTCCGGCTCGGAAGAGCCGAGGCTATGTCGCTGTCGCTCAGAAGAACCGCAGTCCGGAGCAGCCGCGCCGCCGCACCTGGTCCTCGGCGAACGCCTTGAGCAGTCGTCGCCGTTCCGCTTTGTCGACGCCGGGGGTGTCCTTCGTCGCGTCGAGCGCGAAGTTGGCCGCCTCGCCGTCGCAACGTGCCGTGGCGGTCAGGGGCCGGCGTTCGCCGTTGTCGTCCGATGCCGTGAGGCGGCTGCTCCAGTCCCCGTACCAGGCACCGAACTCCATCCCGGCCCGGCCCGCGCCGTCGCCCCGTTCCATGCGCAGGTCGCAGACGCTCGTGGGCGCCGTGTCGTTCGCCTCCGCCGCGAGGCGCCATCCCTCGCTCTTCGCGAGACCAGCTCGGGCCAGCCAGTCACACCCGGTGCCTTCCGCCTTCGCCGGGGAAACGGCTCGCCGCCATCGCTCCTCGGTGTCGAACCCGGTGATCCTGTGCGGCACCTTGAGGGGGCGGGCGCCGCAACTGAGGATTTTCGAGGCCGAGTTGGCGAGGGCCACGGCCGTACGGTAGACGGCCCCGAGAGCACTCCGGTCGACGTCCCCGAACGTCCCGACGCGGACCAGCATCTTCCGCTGCCGACCCTCGGCGTCCTTGCCCAGCGCCGGACACTGCGTCACGATCCGCATGACCCCGGCGTCGTCGACGGTTCCGGGCAGCCCGCCCGACAGCACGGCGTTCGGCGTGAAGCCGCCCTCCGGGAAGGCCCTCTTGAACTCCCGGTCCTGGTCGTCACGACCGGTGTACGCCGACATGGCGACCAGGAACACACCCTCGGTGTCGTCCCCGTCGAACGCGAGGCTGCATCCGTAGAACCCGAGTTCCGGAATCCGGCGCGACTCCTCCTTCGTGAACTGCGCGTCGTCAGGCGTGAGTTGTGCGACGGAGTCGCGGGGCAGGGCCCCGTCGCAGGCGCGTCCGACGAGCCACCAGTCCTGCGCATACGGCTCGGCCATGTAGCCACCCAGGCCGACGACGGCCGCTGCCGCCACCGCCACCTTGATCCAGCGCCGCATCGTCCCTGCCCCCGTCACCACCGAAACCGTGCGGCCCCCGTGGCCTCACACGTACCGCCGGACCCTACCCGGCCCGCCTGTTCGCCCCGCGCCCGGCCCGAGCCGCCCCTCTCCCGGCTCAGGCCGTGATCGTGCGGACCGGGCTCCCCGCCAGGAACGCCTCGACGTCCTCGACCGCGCCCTCGAAGTAGCCCTCGTAGTTGCGGCGGGTGACATAGCCGAGGTGCGGCAAGCCGAGGAAGTTCGGGGCGGTGCGCAGGGGGTGGTCGGCCGGGAGCGGTTCCGTCTCGAAGACGTCGGCGCCCGCACCCGCGATCCGGCCGTCGTGCAGGGCGCGCACCATCGCGTCCTGGTCGACGATCGCGGCGCGCGAGGTGTTGACCAGGTAGGCGGTGGGACGCATGCGCTTGAGTTCGTCCGCGCCGATCAGGCCGCGCGTGCGGTCACTGAGTACGAGGTGGACGGAGACGAAGTCGCTGCTCTCCAGGAGTTCCTCCTTGGAGGGCGCGAGGGTGACGCCGGCCGCCGCGGCGCGCTCTTCGGTGAGGTTCTCGCTCCACGCGGCCACCTCCATGCCGAAGGCCTGGCCGACGCGGGCGACCTTGGTCCCGATCTTCCCGAGCCCCAGGAGGCCGAGGCGGCGTCCGTGCAGGTCGGCGCCGAGTGTGCTCTGCCAGGGGCCCATGTCGCGCAGGGCGGTGCTCTCACGCACCACGCTCCGGGCGAGGCCGAGAATGATCGCCCACGTCAGTTCGACGGGCGGCTCGGAGTTGCTGGCGGTGCCGCACACCGTGACGCCGTGCCGAACCGCTGCGGCCAGGTCGATGGACGCGTTGCGCATCCCCGAGGTGATCAGAAGACGCAGCTGCGGGAGGCGTGCGAAGAGGGTGTCCGTGAAGGGTGTGCGCTCCCTCATCGCGACCACGATCTCGCAGTCGTCGACCGCCTCGACGACGGCGTCCTCGGTCGGCAGGTGGCGTTGCAGGGACCGGACTTCGACGTCCGTCCCGACTCTGGTCCAGTCCGCCATGGACAAGGCCACGCCTTGGTAGTCGTCGAGCACGGCGCAGCGCAGTCTGGTCAACGCAACTCCCCTGAAAGATCCGGTACCGGAAACACTAATGGCTCCTCGCGGTGGCCGTGCGACGACCGCGGGCTGAGCACACCAGTACACCTGCCGAGTCGACGCACGGACAATTCGAGTGTGGACTCGGTGCTGGACCGCCCCCGGCTCACCGCTGAGGGCAGTCCCTGAACCTGATGATGGAATACGGCATGGCGTCACGCACGAACGTACTCATCCATGTCCTGGTCGCCACCCTGCTGTTCCCGCTCGCCGTGGGGTGCTCGTCCGGCGACGCGAAGAGCGAAGGCCCGGACTGGAGTCCGCCGCCCCGGCACGCGGGGTTCGACTACCAGATCGGTGGTGCCTATCCGCCCGCGAAGGGCGTCGGTGTCGTAAGCCGCGACCGGGCGGCTCGGCCCGCCCCAGGCGTGTACAACATGTGTTACGTCAACGCCTTCCAGGCCCAGCCCGACGAACGGGACGACTGGCCCGCCGACTTGCTGCTGCGCGACCGGAACGGACGGGTCGTGATCGACCAGGACTGGGACGAGCCGCTCCTGGACATCGGCACGCCGAACAAGCGTGAGCGGGTGGCCGCCCGCGTCGGCCCCTGGATCGACGGGTGCGCCGACCAC
This sequence comes from Streptomyces sp. NBC_01445, assembly GCF_035918235.1. NCBI lineage: Bacteria > Bacillati > Actinomycetota > Actinomycetes > Kitasatosporales > Streptomycetaceae > Streptomyces > Streptomyces sp. NBC_01445. The sequence goes on from NZ_CP109485.1 coordinate 1,130,389, forward strand.
GGCTTCGACGCGGTCGAGCCGGACAACTACGACAGCTACACACGCTCGAAGGGCCAGCTGAGCGCCCGCGACGCAAAGGCGTTCATGTCGTTGCTGGTGAGGCGCGCGCACCGGGCCGGACTCGCCGTCGGTCAGAAGAACACGGCCGAACTGGCCCCCGACGGCAACCAGTTGGGAGTCGACTTCGCCGTCGCCGAGGAATGCGGCGCCTACGACGAGTGCGGCGTGTACGCCAAGGCCTTCGACGACCGGGTCGTGGTGATCGAGTACACCGACACCGGCCTGCGCAAGGCCTGTAGCGCATTCGGAAAGCGGTTGGACATCGTGCGCAGGGACCACGACGTGACGACTCCCGGCAGCAACGGCTACGTGAGGCGCACCTGTTGAGAGGTGTGCGGGTACGCGTCGGGCAGGACACGCATGACTGGGGGCACGGTGTCCCGCAGGGCCACCCCTGCGGCGTGCGTGCCGCGCTGCGGTCCGAGGTCGAGCGAGCGCAGGGACCAGCCGGAGGGGTGGACGGCTCCGTGGCGTGGACGGTCACCCACGTAGTCCGCGTCCAGTGCACGCCCCAGGCCGACGCCGACGCCCTTGAGGTAGGCCTCCTTGCGGGACCACACCCGGCAGAAGGCCGCGGCGCGCGACCCGGCAGGGAGCGCGGCGAGATCGGCGCGTTCCGCCGGGTGCAGCTCCTTCACCAGGTCGTCAACGGCCCCGGGGTCCGGCACCCGCTCGGCATCCACGCCCACCGGGCTACCCGCCACGCAGATCAGGACAAGCTGCTCGCAGTGCGAGAGGGAGAAGTGCAGCGGCGGGCGGGGGCCGGCCAGCGCCGGGCGCCCGTGCGGGCCGCCGCACTGCGGACACGGCTCGCGGGTGAACCTGACACTCCCCGGTGAGGTCCCCAGACACGCACCGAGGAGCCGGCGCAGGGAGATGTGTGCGGCCAGGTACAGGTCGCGGTCCGTGCTCCGTACGAAGACGGCGGCCCGGGCGCGCTCGTCGGCGTCGAGAGCGGAGTCGTCCAGCAGCGGGTACGGCTCTCCACGCTCCGGGGTCCTGAGCAGCCACAGAGACGGGCGACCGTCCCAGTCACCCGGAGCCGCCGGGACGGCGGGGTCGGGAGCGAGGTCCGGCTCACGCGCGAGGTCCGGCTCCTGGGTCACGCGGATCCCACCCTCATCACGCCACCCGCCGATCCCTACAGCCCGCCCGGCTCACTCCACCGCACCCGCGCCCGTACGGCATTCCGGGTGGCCCCAGCCTTTCGGGTTCTTGGCGATGGGCTCACCGGCCGCGTAGGACCGGCCGCAGACGCAGCGGCCCGGGAACTTGGCGTTGAGCGTGCGCGACGAGGCCGTCTTCGATCGGGCCGGGCCCGCCTTGGGCTTCCTCTTCGACGGGCCGGCGACCGTGTCGGGTGACGGCGGGGGCTCCGGGGACCCGTACTCGGTGCCCGCAGGTTCCTGGGCGACGGCAGCCTGGCTCGCGGCCCGGTCGGCGAAGTCGTTCAGCCGGTCGCCGTCGACCTGGTGCGCGGGAACGTACCGGAACTCGACGGCGCGCCCTTCGAGCAGCGCGTCGATGCGGGTGACGAGCTCCTGGTTGGCGACCGGCTTGCCCGCCGAGGTCTTCCAGCCGTTGCGCTTCCAGCCGGGCAGCCACGTCGTGACCGCCTTCATCGCGTACTGGGAGTCCATCCGGACCTCGAGCCGCTCGCCCGGGTCCGTGGCGGCGAGGAGGCGCTCCAGGGCGGTGAGCTCCGCGACGTTGTTCGTCGCCGTGCCCAGCGCGCCCGCCTCCCAGCGAACCGGGGTCTCCCCGCCGTCGGCGATGACCCAGGCCCAGCCGGCGAGCCCTGGATTTCCTTTCGACGCCCCGTCACACGCGGCGATTACGCGATCTGCCATGACACCGATCATGCCAGTGCCGGTGAGCGGCGGACGCCGCACCCCGTCGCCCGGCCCTGGCACGCACGCGACCGCGCCCGCACCGGCGATCAGGCCCGCGCCACCAGCCGCTCGGCCGCAGAACGCGCGGAGGCGAGCACCGCGGACCGCTCCGCACCCCGCTGGCCGATCACGATGCGCGTGCTCAACCCGTCTAGCAGGGCGAGAAGTTGGGAGGCGCGCTCGGCGGTGTCGAGGGGGGCGAACCGCCCCTGCTTGACCCCCCGGTCCAGAAGGGTCTCGAGGTCCTCCTGCCAGCCCTGGTCCAGCTCGTCCTGGGCCTGGCGCAGCGCCTCGTCGGTCGAGGTGCGGGCCCACAGCTCGATCCACAGCGTCCAGCGCGGGTCACGCGGGCCGCGCGGCAGGTACAGCTCGACGAACTGGTCGAGCTTGCGCTCGGCGGTGACGCGCCGGGACAGCAGCGCCCTGCGTTCGTCGGCGAGGCCGCTCTCGCTCCAGCGCAGGGCTTCGAGAAGGAGGCGGTCCTTGCTGCCGAAGTAGTACAGGATGTGGCCGCCGCTGGTGCCGAGGCGCTTGCCGAGCGCCGACATCGTGAGCGATGCCAGGCCGTCCTCGGCGATGGCCGTCATCGCCTCCTCGAGCATTCGCTCCTGGGCGACCTGCCCGTCGCGCCGTCGCGCAGTAGCCGCCACAGCCGCGCCTCCCTGATCCGTGGTCCCGACACCCATGACCCTATCCGGCGAATTTCGCGAGGGGTCTTGACGTACGGGACGAGGAGGCGCATCTTGAATGCCGTTCAAGGAGTTAGAACGATATTCAAGAACAACATTCAAGGACGGCGGGATGACACAGCAGCACACCGAGGAGGCCGGACCCGCGGATGCCGGACCCGCACAGGCCGGACCGACGGTCGCCGCCACCGGTGACGAGGTCTTCCAGGTCGAGACCCACGGGATCGACCCCATCCCCGACGAGGAGCGGCACGGCGGCGCGAAGGACCTCTTCTGGCTCTGGTTCGGCTCGAACCTCACCTTCACGTACGTCATCAACGGCGCGCTCGCCGTGTCCTTCGGGCTCTCGTTCTGGCAGGCGACCGCGGCCGTCGTCGTCGGAGGCCTGGCGTTCTTCGTGATCAGCGCCGCCGGACTGAGCGGGATCCGCACCGGCACCGCGACCCTGGTGATCTCCCGCGCGCCCTTCGGCGTCCGCGGGAACTGGCCCGCCGGCCTGCTCAACTGGATCGTCTCGATCGGCTACACGATCGTGAACACCGTGGTCGGCGCGCTCGCCCTCGAAGCGTTCTGCGCTGACCTCGGCTGGCACGGCTCAACCGCCCGCGCCTTCGCGCTGGCCGTCACGATGGTGCTCACCTTCGCCGTCGCCCTGTGGGGCCACGCCACCGTGCAGTTCGCCGAGCGCTGGATGGCGTACATCCTCGCCGTGGGCTTCGCCGCACTCCTCGTCTTCCTGATCCCGGGCGCCGACACCGGCGCGTCGACCGGCGGTGTCCCCGGCGCCTCGGGCTGGAGCCTCGCGTTCGTCGTGATGCTGGCGGGACCGTTCTCGTACGTCCCGATGCCCGCCGACTACACCCGCTACCTGCCGCGCACCACCTCGCTGCGGTCGATCACCTGGAGCGGCGCGCTCGGCGGGCTCATCTCCTCGGTGGCGCTCGGTGTCGCGGGTGTCGCCGCCGCCACGCAGGCCGACATGTCGGACGCGGTGGCCGGTGCCGAGGGGCTGCTGCCGGGCTGGTTCCAGCCGCTCTTCCTCGCCCTGGTGCTCGGCGGCTCCGTCACCAACTCGATCATCACGCTGTACTCGTCGAGCCTGAACCTCCAGGTCCTCGGCATCCCGTGGAGCCGGGCCAAGGCGATCCTCATCAGCGCGGGCGTCACCGTGGTCGGCTCGCTCTACGCCCTGTTCCTCACGGATTTCACCGACTCGCTGCTGTCGTTCCTGTCCCTGCTGATCATCGTGTTCGCGCCGTGGGGCGGCGTGTTCCTCGCCGACATGGTGATGCGCCGCTGCCGGTACGACGCCCCGTCCCTGCACACCGGCCGCGAGGGCGCCTACTGGTACCGGGGCGGCTACCACCCGGCCGGGGTCGTCGCGCTGCTCGCCGGCATCGTCTTCGCCTCGCTGACCTGCGACTCCGAGCTCTGGACCGGCCCGCTGGTCGCCCCGCTCGGCGGCGCCGACCTGACGCTGCTCGGCTCGGTCGTCTCCGCCCTCGTGTACTGGGCGCTCGCCCGGCGGACCGTCGCCCCCGCCGCGTAGACCTTCTCCCGAACCACCGGTATCACCACAGGAGTTACCCCTCATGTCCCACTCCCCCGCCCCCGCCGACCTCGTCCTGCGCGGCGCACGCGTCCACACCGTCGACGCGGCGCTGCCCGAGGCGCAGGCGCTCGCCGTGCGCGACGGAAAGATCGTCTGGCTCGGAGCCGACACGGACGCCGAGACCTGGACGGGGCCCGGCACCGAGGTCATCGACGCCGGCGGGAAGCTGGTCCTGCCCGGCTTCATCGACGCGCACAACCACGTACGGCTCGGCTCCGACGACGCCTGCGTCCAGCTGGCCGGCGCGGACACGCTCGACGAGATCCACGACCGGATCCGCACGTGGCGGGCGGCGCACCCCGGCGCCGCCTGGATCGAGGCGGAGGCGTTCGACTACTCGGCGATACCCGGCGGCCGGATGCCCACGGCCGCCGACCTCGACCCGGTGACCGGCGACACCCCCGCGTTCGTCCTCAGCTACGACGTGCACACCGCCTGGCTGAACACGGCCGCGCTGCGCCGCCTCGGCATCGACAAGGACCGTACGAGCCTGCCGTTCGGAGAGGCCGCGACCGACTCCGAGACCGGTGAACCGACGGGATTCATCAAGGACTTCGCGGTGAAGGGCCTGTCCCGCGACGGGCACCGCGCGCTCAAGGAGATCGGCGTGCCGTGGGCCTCGGCCGACCGCCAGTACGGGCGCCTCGCCAAGTCCCTCGACGACGCGATCCGCTTCGGCATCACGACCGTCGTCGAACCGCAGAACTCGATCGACGACCTCGCCCTGTTCGAGCGCGCCCGCTCCGAAGGCCGGCTCCGCTCGCGGATCGTGGCCGCGCTCTTCCACCCGCGCGGCACCACCGACGCCGACCTCGACGACTTCGCCGCCGCCGCGGCCCGCCACGCGGACGACCGGCTGCGCGTCGGACCCCTGAAGCTCTACATCGACGATGTCGTCGAGCCGCGCACCGCCGCGCTCCTGGAGCCGTACGCGGGGTGCGGCCACCACCGCGGCGAGACCTTCTACCCGCCGGAGGAGTTCGCGGACCTCCTTGCCAAGCTCGACGCGCGCGGCTTCCAGTGCTTCGTCCACGCGACCGGTGACCGCGGCATCCGCACGGTCCTCGACTCCGTCGAGCACGCCCGTACGGTCAACGGTGAGCGGGACGCCCGCCACCAGGTCGTGCACGTCGAGTGCCTCGACCCGGCCGACACCGCGCGCTTCGCGGCACTGGGCGTGGTCGCCTGCATGCAGCCAAGGCACTGCGCCCCCGAGGTCGCCGGGCCGGGCAAGGACTGGGCGGAGAACGTCGGCACAGACCGCTGGCACAAAGCCTGGCCGATGCGCAGCCTCCACGAATCGGGCGCGGTCCTTGCCTTCTCCAGCGACTGGAACGTGGCCGAGATGGACCCCATGGTCGGCATCTACACGGCTGTCACGCGACGCCCGCTGGACGGCGGCGAGCCCTGGATGCCGGGCGAGACGGTGGACGTGGAGACCGCGGTGTACGGGTACACGATGGGTTCCGCGTACGCCAACTTCCTTGAGAACGAGCGGGGTTCGCTGAGCGTGGGCAAGACGGCGGACTTCGTGGTCCTGTCCCGCGACATCCTGAGCGCCGCCCCCGAGGACATCCCCGGCACCGTGGCCGAAACAGTCGTCGTGGGCGGCAAGATCGAGCACAGCGCCTGAGACCCCACACAAGTACCCGCGTACAAAACGGTCAATTAGGAAGGATAAAGTAGCGGGTCAACCTTCGTCCGCCCGAGACGCCTCAGGAGAACCACGTGACCTCAGCGACCGCCCCGACAGAATCCGCAGCAGCAGACGTCGCGTCCGAAGGGGCCGTCCCGGCGCAGGCCGGGCCCGCCGAGGCCGAGGCGAACATCTGGGTGCCGGGCGGGGAGAGCGTGTCGGAGGAGGAGGCCCCGGAGGACGCCGCGCCGGTCTCGGACCTGGTCGCCGAGGACGCGCGGGCCTTCGGCGTCTACGCCCGGACCGGCGGCTGGGCGTTCGCCCTCATGGTGGCGCGCAGCGTGCGTCCCGGCGGGCAGGCCGTGGGCGAGACGCCCAAGATCTCGGCCCGCCGGTTCAGCGAGCTGGCGGGCTGCTCGGCGGAGCGCGTCATGCGCTACTACAAGGCCTGGGACAAGGCGGCCGACGACGGTCTCGTGCCGCACCTCGAGGCGCTCACCCCGGGCCAGGACGTCGAACTCCCGGACTCCGACGCCTGGTTGACGTACTACGCGTCGCGCTCCATCGCCGTGTCGCCGCGCGGCCACGCGATCTCGGCGGCCGCCGAGGCCGAGGGCATCCGCCCGACCAAGGCCTTGGAGGTCGCCGAGAACCCGACCGCGCTGCGCGCCGCGATCCTCGCCGACCCCGGCACCGCCGAGGCGGCCAGGAAGGCCCTCATGGACCGCCTGGAAGAGGACCCCGCCCTGCGCACGGAGCTGGTCAGGGACATCGTGCGCACCGACGACCTGAAGAAGGCCGTAGCCGCCGAGGCGAAGGCCGGCGACCGGGTCGAGTACGTGCGTCAGATCGCGGAGAACGGCCAGATCAAGACAGCGGCGGGACAGAAGATCGAGGCGCCGCGCGAGCTGCGCGAGGAGGCCGAGCGCCACCTCTCCCTGATCGACGAGCTGGACGACGACGAAGAGGCCGGCGAGTGGGCGCGTGAGGCGTACGACAGCGTCCGCGAGCTCGTCACCAAGACCGTCGAGAGCGACCCCGACCTCCGGGTGAAGGAGCGCAGGGCGAAGTTCTACAACAGCCTGCAGAAGGCGACGAAGGTATTCGAGGAGCTCACCCTCGACGACGCCGAGGACGACGTCTACGAGGACGACATGCTCAAGCGCCTGGAGGACCTCCAGCAGGCCATCGCCTCGTGCATCTCGGCAATCCAGGCAAAGGTCCAGTAGGAAGCCGCCCAACCGGAGCCCCCCACAGGCGATCAGCCGCGTGCGGGGCATGGCCGGAGACAGCGAAGTCCCACGTGACGGCCAGGCGCCGACGAATCGGGAGGGGACGTGGGGGCATGTGCGCGCAGCCACCAGCACCACGCACAGGCAATCAACTGGCTGACGTGCACCCGTTGAACAACGTGCACCCGTTGGGCAGCGAGCACGTACATGCCCCCGCGGCCCCGCACCCAAAAACGCAACCGACGAGCCCGCACCGAGCCGGCGCCTGACGGCACACCTCAGCAGAACGACCACCCCGAGCCCGCACCGGACAGAAACGCATTGCCGCCGCACGCCCGCATGAACTAGGGTCTCGCCCCGTGACTGCCGGGTCGGCCTTGGGCCATCAACGAGTAGGGCACCCGGCCTCCGAGTGAGGCCGGGGCGGGCGCGAGGCCCGCCGATCTTCTTTTGCTTCCGCGATCCAGATTTCGTAAGTCCCGGAGACGAAAGAAGAGAATGCCCAACGATTTCAATCAGCACGTCATCGAAGAGTTCCGAGCCAATCGCGGCCGGCTCTCAGGCCCCTTCGAAGGTGGCCGGATCCTCCTCCTCACCACCACGGGAGCCCGCTCGGGCGCGGCGCACACCACGCCGGTCGGCTTCCTCCCCGACGGCGGCGAGCGCGTCCTGGTGATCGCCTCGGCGGGAGGCGCGCCCGGCAACCCGGACTGGTTCCACAATCTGCTGGCCACCCCGCGCGTCTCGGTCGAGGACGGCGTGTTCACCTACGAGGCGGAGGCCGAGGTCCTGACGGGAGCCGAGCGCGACACCGCGTTCGCCCGGGCGGTCGAGCGCGATCCCGGCTGGGCGGAGTACCAGGCGAAAACCTCCCGCGTGATCCCCGTGGTCGCCCTGCGGGCCGTCGAGAGCGGCCCGCCGAACGTGACGGGCGCGACGTCATGGGGCGACGGGCTCAAGGCCGTCCACGACGGGATCCGGCGTGAACTGGGCCTGATCCGCAAGGAGATGGCCGAGTCGGGCCCGGGTCTCGGTCTGGGAGCCCAGCTCCGGGTCAACTGCCTCACGCTCTGCAAGGGACTGCACAACCATCACGCCGGAGAGGACGCCGCCCTGTTCCCGTTCATCGGCTCGCGCCATCCCGAGCTCGGCGCGGTCCTGGAGCTGATGCGCGAGGAGCACGAGCGGATCGCCGCGCTCCTCGCACGTCTGCAGGAGACGGTCTCCACCGACGCCGCCGACCCCAGCCTGGTGCTCCCCGAGGTGGAACGGCTCACGGACGAACTGGAGAGGCACCTGCTGCACGAGGAGGAACAACTCATCCCGCTGCTGGACGCGGCGATGTAGGGCCGCCTCGCCAAAACCGGTCCCGGACGAGCCCCACACCGGTCACGCACCGGTCACGCAACCTCGGTGACCTTGGCCGCGAAGGCGTCCAGGTTGCTCATGGCGCGGGCGATCCGCTCATCGAGCGAGAGCGACTCCTCGTAGCGCCCGGCCCGCAGCTTGGGCTGCCGCTTGCCGCGCAGATAGAGCGAGCAGGCGAGGTCCGCGCAGAGATAGATGCCGACGGTGTTGCCCTCCCGCCCGCGCGCCCCGGCCAGGGGCGCCGCGAGGAGGGCGACACCGGAAGAGGCGTGTCCGGTCAGGCACACCTGGCACATGCTGGACTTCACGGCGCTGGTCCGACCCACCGAGGGCACCCGCAGGGTGATGCCGAGGGGCCCGTCGGGGCCGGGGCGCACCAGGTGGGCCCGCAGGGGAGCTCCCGGGTCGACCCAGCCGAGGAAATCGAGGTCCTCCCAGGGGACCTCGGCGAAGTCGAGGGGGAGCTTCATCCGGGCGGCCTCACCCTTCGTGCAGTTCACGAAGGACGCCCGGATCTGTTTCTCGTTCAGTGGTTCCACGTGCGGCGACGATACCCACTGCCGTTCGCACAAGCATCCGCATTTCCCCGCGGGTGCGGCCGGCACCGGTGCGGTCTACGGGGCGCGAACAAGCCGCGTCACGCCCGAGGACACCCCATCGGCTCCGGCCGTTCGGCACATGCCCCGTCCGCCCCGCCGGTCCGACGGCACGCCCCGACCTGACAAAACACACCCCTGGCAGAATCGGAACAACAGGGTTCGGCCAGATGTCCCTGATGGGCGGACTGGCCGATCTTCGAGTGGCCGACTGGATGCCCAAGGCATCTAATAAAGATCACCGAGGAAGACTCACCGCCTGCGAGGTCACCATGACCGTGACACCCCCCACGCCGGACACCGTCGCCTTCCCCCAGGACCGCACGTGTCCCTACCACCCGCCGGCCTCCTACGATCCGCTGCGCTCGGCGCGGCCCCTCTCCCGTGTCTCGCTCTACGACGGGCGGACTGTGTGGGTGGTCACCGGCCAGTCGACCGCGCGCGACCTGCTCATCGACCCGCGCCTGTCCACCGACCGGGAGAACCGCGCCTTCCCGATGCCCACGGAGCGCTTCGCCCTCTCCCGCAAACGGCGCATCGCCCTTCTCGGAGTCGACGACCCCGAGCACAACACCCAGCGCCGCATGCTGATCCCGAGCTTCACCCTCAAGCGAATCACGGCACTGCGGCCCCGCATCCAGGAGACCGTCGACCGGCTCCTTGACGCGATGGTCGAGCAGGGCCCGACGGCCGACCTGGTGAGCGCGTTCGCGCTGCCCCTGCCGTCGATGGTGATCTGCTCACTGCTCGGAGTGCCCTACGCCGATCACGACTTCTTCGAGGAGCAGTCACGGCGGCTGCTGCGCGGGCCGGACGTGACGGACACGGAGGCCGCGCGCGAGCAGCTCGACGCGTACTTGGGCTCGTTGATCGACCGCAAGCGGCGTGAGCCGGGCGACGGACTGCTCGACGAGCTCATCCACCGGGGGCCGGACGAGAAGGAGATCGACCGCGAGGAGCTCATCGGCCTCGCCACGATCCTGCTGATCGCGGGGCACGAGACCACGGCGAACATGATCTCGCTCGGTACGTTCACCCTGCTCCGGCATCCGGACCTCCTGGAGGAGCTGCGCTCCGCCGACTCGCTGCTGCCCGCCGCGGTCGAGGAACTGCTGCGCTTCCTGTCCATCGCCGACGGCATCCTGCGCGTCGCCACTGAGGACATCGAGGTCGCGGGCGAGACCATCCGGGCGGACGACGGGGTCGTCTTCTCCACCTCGCTCATCAACCGCGACGAAGACAGCTTCGCGGCCCCCGACTCCCTCGACTGGCACCGCCCCACGCGCCACCACCTCGCGTTCGGCTACGGAGTCCACCAGTGCCTGGGGCAGAACCTGGCACGGGCCGAGATGGAGATCGCGCTGCGGTCGCTGTTCGCGCGGCTGCCGGGGCTGCGCCTCGCGGCGCCCGCCGAGGAGATCCCGTTCAAGCCGGGAGACACGATCCAGGGCATGCTCGAACTCCCGGTCACGTGGTGACCGCCCGAGCCGCAAGAAAGGCGCAGACCGTGCGGATCCGGATCGACAAGGACAGGTGCGTGGGCGCGGGCATGTGCGCGCTGACGGCGCCGAACGTGTTCACGCAGGACGACGACGGCTTCAGCGAGGTGCTGGAGGGCCGCGAGGACGGCGCCGGTGACCCGCTGGTGCGGGAGGCGGCCCGCGCCTGTCCGGTGCGGGCCATCACCGTCGCCGACGACTGAGGACACGTACTAGGCGGGCGGTACGACGGCCACGGGACAGGGCGCATGGTGCATCACGGCATGCGCGACGGACCCGATCCGGGACCCGACGGCCGAACGTCGGGCGCGGCGGCCCACGACCACCAGCTGGGCCCCCGCCGCCGACGCGAGAAGGACCTGGCCGGCGCTGCCGATCTCGACGTGCTCCACCACCGGCACGTCGGGATACCGCGTGCGCAGCGATTCGAGCGCCTCGCCGAGCGCCTTCTTCTCGTACGGCTCCATGCCGCCGGCCTCGTCGAGCAGCCTCAGCGAGGCAGGGCTGTACGCGTACAGGGGCGGCAGTGTCCACGCGCGGACGACCCTCAGCGTCGCGCCGCGGGCGGAGGCGGTGGCGAAGGCGAACTCGAGGACCGCGCGGCTGTCCTCGGGCGCGCCCTCCTGGCCGACGACGATCTCGCGGCCCGCCGCCTCCGGTTCGGCGCGGTCGTCGGCCCTGACCAGGACGACGGCCCGCGCCGACTCGGCGATGACCTGCTGCCCGACCGACCCGACCAGGAAGCCGACGAGCGCACCGTGTCCGCGGGAGCCGAGGACGAGGAACTCCGCGTCGGCCGCGGCGCCGAGGAGCGCGGGAACGGCTTCGTCGGACGGGGACTCGACCGACAGCGCCAGCTGGGGGTGGCCGCCGGCCACGGCGCGCCCGGCCTCGTCGGCCACACTTGTGGCCCACTCGGCCTGCGCCGCGAGATCGGGCGCGGACGCCGCCACGTCCGGCAGCGGGGACCAGGCGTGCAGCAGGCGCAGCCCGTATCCGCGGCGCACCGCTTCGCGCGCAGCCCACGCCGCCGCGGCCGAGCTCTCCGGCGATCCGTCCACTCCCGCGGTGATCCAGCGGTCCATGCGCCTGCCTCTCCGTCGCAGATCAGGTCCCGACCAGTGTGCGTCAGCGAGGCGGACAACACGTCAGAACCAGCTAGGTGCCGCCGCGTGCGGCGCCGGTGGGTGCCGTGACCGCGTCGCCGAGGTACCGCGCCCAGCCACCCGCGGGTACCTCTCCGACCTCCAGCGAGCGGAGCCGGTCGAGCACGTTCGGATCCTGGGCGTCCAGCCAGTCGACGAACTGCCGGAAGGAGACGAGGCGTACGTCCTTCTTGCCGGCGATCTCCTTGAGCGCGGCCTCGACGGCGTCCATGTAGATCCCGCCGTTCCAGTCCTCGAAGTGGTTGCCGACGAAGAACGGCGCCCGGTTCGTCTCGTACGCCCTCTTGAAGCCCGCGAGGTACGACTCGATGGCCTGCTGGCGCCAGCCCGCGTAGTTGTAGGACGGCCCTCGCGTGGAGTTCTTCGACTGGTTGGCCAGGATGTTGTAGTCCATCGAGAGAACCTCGAAGGTGTGGCCGGGGAACGGGATGGCCTGGAGCGGCAGATCCCACAGGCCCTGCCGCTTCTCGGGCCAGCGCTGCACGCCGCCGGGGGACGAGGCGTCGTAGCGCCAGCCGAGCTCGCGGGCGGTGGGCAGCAGGTTGTCCCGTCCGAGCAGGCAGGGCGTGCGGCCGCCGATGAGTTCCTTGTCGTAGTCGAACGGCAGGGGGTCGTGGTCGTGCCAACCCGTGTTCGTACGCCAGGTCTTGATGAACCAGCTCGCCTGCTCGATCTCGCTGTACCACTGCGCGGGCGTCCAGTTCGCCACGGAACCGGAGCCGGCGCAGAAGTGGCCGTTGAAGTGCGTGCCGATCTCGTGGCCGTCGAGCCACGCCTGCCGGGTGTACTTCAGCGTCTCCTTGAGGTGCTCGTCGGTGAGATACCCGACGTCGGAGGCGCCCACGGGGTTGTTGGGCGGGTCGTAGAGCCGCTTCTTCGACTCGGGCAGGAGGTACAGGCCCGACAGGAAGAACGTCATGTGGGCGCCGTGGGTCTCGGCCAGTTCGAGGAAGCGCGGGAAGAGGCCTTTGCCGACCTCGCCCGCACCGTCCCAGGAAAAGATCACGAACTGCGGTGGCGTCTGGCCGGGTTCGAGGGGGAAGGGCGACTCGGGCTGGTTCGGCTGCTTGCCGGTGTACGCCGTCGATCCGTCACCGATCAGCCGTGGAGCGGCCTTCCCGCCCAGGTCGGGGGCCCGGCCGGGGCCCGCGGGCGGGCGGGCCGTGTCGTTGCCCATCCCGCATCCGGCGAGGCCCGCGGCAGCGGCGCCAAGGCCGATCCCGAGTCCCAGACCCACGGCTCCTCTGCGGCTGATCTCACTCATCGGCATCCCAACCCGCGTCCGCGAAGGACACGTTGCGCGGCCCCCTGACGACACACGCACCGTAAGTCGGATAAGCACACAATTAGTTCATTTAGGTCGGCGCGGCGGGCAAAGCGCTGTCGAAAGGGTCAGCTCTGGCCCGGGTCGCCGACGACCTTCCCCGGGTTGAACAGGTCCAGCGGATCAAGGGTGTTCTTCACCGCGCGCTGCACCGCACAGACCTCGGGACCGAGTTCCCGCCGCATGCCGCCCCGCTTGAGCAGGCCGACGCCGTGCTCACCGGTGACGGTGCCGCCCGCGGCGACCGCGGCGCCGAGCAGTTCCTCGAACGCCGCCTGCGCCGCGCGGCGCGCCTCGGTGTCCCCGGGCGGGGTGATCAGGAGCGGGTGGAGGTTGCCGTCCCCGGCGTGCGCGATGGTCGCGATCCGCACCCCGTGCCGCTGCCCGATCTCCTCGACGGTGGCGAGCATGGCGGGCACGGCCGAGCGCGGTACGCAGATGTCCTCGGTGAGCACGGGCCCCAGGCGTTCGAGCGCCGGGTAGGCGAGCCTGCGGACGTCGAACAAGGCTTCGGCCTCGACGGCGTCGGTGGACTGTTCGGCCCAGAGTGCTCCCGCGTCCGCGAACGCCTCGGCGACTGCAGCAGCCTCCGCCGCCCCCGCGTCGCCCGGCGCGTCGATCCGCGCGAGGAGCAGGGCGGCGGCGCCGGGCTCGATCCCGAGGTGCTTCCAGTCCTCGACGGCCTGCATGCAGTGCCGGTCGAGGAGTTCCAGGGCGGCGGGCTGGAGGCCGCGCCGGGTGGTGAGCGCGACGGCGGCACCCGCCGCGACGAGGCCGTCGAAGGCGCCGACGACGGTGCGGGGTTCGGCGGCGGGCGCGGGTCGAAGGCGCAGCGTGATCTCGGTGATCACTCCGAAGGTGCCCTCCGAGCCGACGAACAGGCCGGTCAGGTCGTAGCCGCTGACACCTTTCGTGGTGCGCCGCCCGAACCGGACGCGGGTGCCGTACTCGCCCGCGGGCCCGCCCATCACGGCTTCGAGGCCGAGGACGTAGTCACGGGTGACGCCGTACTTGAGGCAGCACAGGCCGCCGGCGTTGGTGGAGACGTTGCCGCCGATGGTCGACCAGGGGGCGCTGGCGGGGTCCGGCGGGTACCAGAGGCCGTGCTCGGCGACGGCCGCCTTCAGATCGTTGTTGACGACACCTGGCTGTACGACGGCGAGCAGGTTCTCGGTGTCGATCTCCAGGATGCGGTTCATCCGCGAGAGGTCGAGGACCAGGCAGCCGTCGGTGGCGTTCGCGCCGCCCGAGAGCCCGGTGCCGGCGCCACGGGTCACGACGGGTACGGACAGCGCGGCACAGGCGCGCACCACCTGCTGTACTTCGCCGGCGTCCGTCACCCGGACCGCCGCGAGCGCTCGGCCCACCAGCGCCCATTCCGCGTCGTCGTGGCTGAGCCCGGACAGCACGTCGCCGTCCTCGATCAGCGTGAGGCCGGGCAGCGCCTTGGCCAGGTCGTTCAGGAGCTCGCGGTCGGGTGCCGTATCGATGTCGCCGTCTCCTCGCGCGAGAACCGTTCGATTACGGTCGCAGTCTAAAGACGGCCCTGATCCACTTCCCGACCGGTACCCGCTCCACGATGACCTCCGCGGCGAGCGCGTGGACGATCTCGAGACCGTGCCCGCCGATGCGCCCGGGATCCCTGACGAAGAGACGGGGCACGGCGGCGCTGCTGTCGTAGACGGTGACGGCCACCTCGTCCTTCGATCCCTCGAGATCGAGGACGTACGGTCCGTGGCTGTGGCGGTCGGCGTTGGTGACGAGCTCGCTGACCAGGAGCAGCAGATCGCCGCGGGACCTGGCGTCGATCAGGGCGCACCACTCCGACCGCAGCTGCTCGAGGAACACCTCGGCGAAGGCGCGCGCGTCGGCGATGCAGCCCGGCTCTCCGGTGTACTGCGTCGCCCGGCGCAGTGGCTCGACGGGGTCGGCAGCACCGGTCGGCATCAAGGCTCCGTCCAGGTACTCGGTCATGCGGTTCTCTCAATGGGATCGGTCGGCACAGTAACTCCCCTGCAGACCTCCTGATACCCAGTGGCGCGTGCGGCAGTCATAACCGGCCGGAACGGGCGGCTCGGCGCGCCGCCCGTTCCGGTCCCGCGGTGCGCGAGGTCAGCAGCTCATTTTCCACGTGTGGGAGTCGCCGCTGTCATTGCCCCAGCTGTTGGAGGCAATCTCCTGGCCCGGGGCGAGACAGACGGTGCCGAGACCGACGAGGCCCGGGTTCTCGTAGACCTGTACGTGGTCCTTGATACCGGGGCCCGAAATGCCATGGTTCGCCCAGGAGGAGTCCTGGTCCTGGATGGGGTCCTCCCAGTCGTGGTCGTCGCCCGACCAGTTGGTGCGCTGACCGCCGAAGTCCGCGTCCGTCCAGGCGCAGAACTGGCCGCTGGGGCACGAGGCGCCGAAGGCGGCGGACGAGGTGGCGACGGCACCGCCGAGGGCGAGGGCCACGGCCGCGAGGAGCGCGGCGGCGTTCTTGATGATCACTGTGTCTCTTTCTCTTGCTACGGAGTCCGTGGCTGGTCGGTGAGGAGGTGGCTCGCGCGGGTCAGGGCGCGCGCCCGAAGGCGCTGCCAGTCGGCGATTTCGGTGCGGTGTCCGGCCCGGACCGAGGCGAGGCCGGTCTTGCGGTAGGCCGCTTCGGGCTTGAGGTTGTTGACGACGGTCGAGACCCGGAACCAGCGGCGCTGGTCGCCGTAGAGGGCGCGCTGCGCCGAGGCCAGGCAGCCGTCGGTGTGGGCGCGCACGGAGTATCCGGTCGGCAGTCTCAGGGAGAGTTCCGTGCGTCCGGCGCCGAAGAGGGCGTCGGCCAGATGTTCCTCCTGGGCCTTCGTGCCGGGCCGCCTGCCGGGGCGCGGCGGGGTGAGTCCCCGCGCGGTGAGGCAGCGGTCGGTCAGGAGCTGGGTGGCGGCCTTGACGGTGTCGTCCGGGGAGAGTGCGGGCCCGGAGTCCGGGGCCGCACAACCGGTGACGAGCAGTCCGGCCAGGGACAGTGGGCCGAGCACGGTGAGCGCCAGGAGCGGCCGTGCCCAGGGGCGCGGTCGGTGGGTCATCGGCCGATCAGCCCGCTTCGCATCCCATCTTGTTGTCGCTGATGCCGTCGAACTTGGTGGCCCACGCCTCCCAGTTCTCGTCGTAGTCGTCCTTGCGGATCTCGCGGTAGAGGCAGCTGTTCCCCGGTCCGTAGCTGATCGCGTAGACCGTGCCGTCGACGCGGGAGTCGAAGGAGTAGGCGTGGCGCTGGGTGCCGTTCTCCGCCTCGGCATAGCCGGGTGGCGCGTAGCACCAGGCCTGGCCGTGCTGGCCCGCCTCGGTCCAGAAGCAGACCTGTCCGGGGCCCGCGGCGCGTACGGAACCGGCCGGCGCGGTGGCGACGGCGGTCGGTGCGGCGAGGGTCAGCGCGGCGGCGACGCCGGCGAGAGCGGTGGTGAGCAAGGTGGTGCTGCGGCGCATTCGAGCGGCTCCGAAAGTGTGGTGACGACGCTGTGCATGACCACAATCCCCCGGCATTTACGCAGGTAAGCGCGGCGCCACTCGTACCGGCTACTAGTCATATCGGCGCCGCGCCGATCATGCGTGTGGCACGAGCGCGGCCCTGGACGCGCGGGTGCGCTGCATCCGCAGGGAGTCGATCGACTCGGCGAGGAACTCGTATTCCGTGGTGTCGTCGCGAGTGATCAGCCGGACGAGTTTTCCGTCGGCGAGTTCCTCGGCCACTTGTTCCTGCCGCTCGATATCACCGCACCAGTCGCGCAGCGCTTCGGGGACATCGGGGACGGTGTCGGCGACCGGGGCAATGGCGTGTTCGGGGAAATGCGGATTGCCGGGGCGCGGATCGAGCCGTTCGGCTATCCAGGAGGCGCGGTCGCGCAGCCACCACATCGCGAGCGGCAGAGTGGGCGCGCGGTACGTGCCGAGCGGTACGCCGACGCGCTGACCGCCGCAGATTCCGTAGGCGGTGACATGGCACAGGAATTCCTCGTGCACGCTCTCCCCCGTCGCTCGTTCGCCGCCCTGCGGGCCTCACTTTCATTCCGTGCGTTGCGCGTGGTCCGTTCGGGTGCGCCGGGTCAGGACCGGCGAAATGATCTATTGGTCGGGCGCCATTCAACTTCCTCAGAAGACGAGTATCGGCACTTCCGACGCGCTGTCACCATGCCTTTCTGGCCAGTCTCCTGGCATATTCAGGGCCCCGAATGGCCGGAATGGAACGGGTGCGCGGGTGTGAAATCGCCTCCATCGAGGAAGCAGCACGTCATGCACTCCAAGGACGTTCTCACCGACGCGTTCGGACGGATCCACGAAACGGTTCACTCGGCAGTGGAAGATCTTTCCGCCGAGGAACTCAACACCCGGCTCAATGACGACTCGAACTCGATCGCGTGGCTGATCTGGCACCTGTCACGCGTGCAGGACAATCACATTTCCGACGCCTTCCAGACCGATCAGGTCTGGCTCGCCGACGGCTGGGTCGACCGCCTCGATCTTGCCCTGCCACCCTCCGACACGGGGTACGGCCACAGCGACAAACAGGTCGCCAAAGTGCACGTCCTGTCGGCCGATCTGCTGCTCGGCTACTTCGACGCAGTGCACGAGCACACCCTCGCCCACGTGGCAGAACTGAGCGACGCGGATCTGGACCAGGTGATCGACGACACCTGGTCGCCGCCGGTCACGCTGGGCGTGCGCCTGGTGAGCGTCATCTCGGACGATCTCCAGCACTCCGGGCAGGCCGCCTATGTGCGCGGGATTCTCGAACGCCTCTGAAACCCGGTGCGCACCCCGTGTGAATCGGGCGCACCCAGTCACTGTGTTCGCACGCTTCCAGCCATCGGAACGACGCAGTCCACTACGAGAGGAACCCCGCACAGGACTGACGGCTCCTGCGCGGAGGGGCCGCCGGCCACTCCCTACCCACGCCCAGGCCGGCGGCCCCGTATCCGCGCTCCCCGGAGTCAGCCCTCCAGCCGCTCCTCGAGCCGGATCGTGACGCGCTCCCCCGCCTCCTTGCCGATCGCCTTGCGCACATCGGCCTTGACAGGCAGCTTGTGGCGGCCGTCCCCCAGAGCCATGAACGAGCTCCGGAACGGGTGTCCGTCGACCGTGCCCCTGACCTTGACCAGACCGCGCGTCCCGAAGAAGGCGGCTGATTCGGGCCATACGACATAGGTCCAGCCGCCGTCACTCGGGCTCTTCTCCAGGACGGCGCCGAACTCCTCGTTCAGGCTGCTGGACGTGCTCATATCTGCCTCCTCGGACGTCTTCCGACATCACTGAAGACCTTCCGCACGCACGGAACTCATCGCACCCGAGAGCCCTCCGCATCGACGCCGGCGCACACCCCGACAACGGTTGAGGTCTTGACAACTCGATTGGTCTGGACCAGCTTTGGGCCCTACAGCGGTGGCCACCGTTCACTCCCGCCCCCTTCACTCCCCACCGGAGGCAGTAAGTGGACCGTGCACGCAGATGGATCGAGGGCGCACTGGCCGTCACCGCGGCCGCAGCGCTCGGCGTCACCGCTCTGGCGACCACGGCGCAGGCCGCCGACATCAACGTCGCCAAGAACGCCGGATTCGAATCGGATCTGAGCAACTGGACCTGCTCCGCCGGCACCGGTTCCGTGGTCGGCTCCCCCGTGCACGGCGGCGCCCGGGCGCTCAAGGGCACACCCACCGCACAGGACACCGCCCAGTGTTCCCAGGCCGTCGCGGTCAAGCCCAACTCGACGTACACGCTGAGCTCTTGGGTCCAGGGCAGTTACGTGTACCTGGGCGCGAGCGGCACGGGCACCACCGATGTGTCGACGTGGACACCGGGGTCCTCCGGCTGGCAGCAGCTGAGTACCACCTTCACGACCGGCGCGAACACGACGTCCGTGACGGTCTACACGCACGGCTGGTACGGGCAGAGCGCGTACTACGCCGACGATGTGAGCGTGCTCGGTCCCGACGGCGGCGGTGGCGGTGGCGATCCCGTCGTCATTCCGGCAGTCCCCGCCGGACTCGCGGCCGGTACCACGACCTCCTCCTCGGTCGACCTCTCCTGGAACCCGGTCTCCGGCGCCACCGGCTACAACGTGTACCGCGACGGCTCCAAGGTCGCCTCCGTCAGCGGCGCGTCCGCCACTGCCACCGGGCTCGCCGCCGCCACCTCGTACAGCTTCCAGGTCAGCGCGACCAACTCGGCCGGTGAGTCCGCGAAGTCGGCGGCCGTCACCGCGAAGACCGCGACCTCCGGCGGCGGTGGCGGCGGCGGCACCGTGCCCAAACACGCGGTGACCGGCTACTGGCAGAACTTCAACAACGGCGCCACCGTGCAGAAACTGCGTGACGTCCCCTCGCAGTACGACATCATCGCGGTGTCCTTCGCCGACGCGACCAGCACGCCCGGGCAGATCTCCTTCACCCTCGACCCGGCCGTCGGATACGCGTCGGCCGCCGACTTCAAGGCCGACATCGCCGCGAAGCAGGCCGCGGGCAAGTCCGTGATCCTCTCGGTCGGCGGCGAGAAGGGCAGCGTGTCCGTGAACAGCGACGCATCGGCCACCGCGTTCGCCGACAGCGCCTACTCCCTGATGCAGCAGTACGGGTTCGACGGCGTCGACATCGACCTCGAGAACGGCCTCAACTCCACCTATATGTCGAAGGCCCTGCACCAGCTCTCCGCGAAGGCCGGCGCGAAGCTGGTCCTCACGATGGCGCCGCAGACCATCGACATGCAGTCCACCTCAGGTGAGTACTTCAAGACGGCGCTGAACGTGAAGGACATCCTCACGGTCGTCAACATGCAGTACTACAACAGCGGTTCGATGCTCGGCTGCGACGGCAAGGTCTACAGCCAGGGCTCGGTCGACTTCCTGACCGCGCTCGCCTGCATCCAGCTGGAGGGCGGCCTCGACCCGTCGCAGGTCGGCCTCGGCGTCCCGGCATCGACGCGCGGAGCGGGCAGTGGCTACGTGGACCCGTCGGTCGTCAACAACGCCCTCGACTGTCTGACGCGCGGCACAGGCTGCGGCTCCTTCAAGCCCGCGCGGACGTATCCGGGCCTGCGGGGCGCGATGACCTGGTCCACGAACTGGGACGCGACGGCGGGCAACGCCTGGTCGAACAGCGTTGGCCCCAAGGTGCATTCGCTCCCGTAAGACCCTGCGGCGCTCATGGCGGCACTCAGTTCAGCAGCTGCCACAGATGGGCGCAGGCGGCGTCCTCCGTGGGATGCCGCGCGATCGTCTCGTGGGTGCCGCGCTCGTACGCGCCGGTCTCCCAGCCCCCACCGGGGTCCTCGCGCAGATAGAGAAAGTCGGTGGGGGTGGGGGACGGTTCGTGGACGCCCTCGATCCAGTAGTGGGTCGAGGGCACGGCAGCCTGCCGCAGAGCGCGCTCCAGTGCGTGCCGGTCCACGAAACCGTCCTCCTGTCCCGATCTCGCTTACGCGGGCTCGAGGTAGTCGTGTTCCAGGAGCCACTTCACGTTGAGGCGCTGGCCCTCACCGGGGTTGAGGAACGCCTGATCGAGCTTGATCTGCCGGCCGCCGCCGGGCTGCTCGAACCAGGGAGCGATCGGGCCCTGCCACACGAAGAACGGCTTGGCGACCTCGTAGACGTGATAGTCGCACGCGTAGGCGGGCTCACGGGTGTTGAGGTTCTGCGGCGGCAGCGCCCGCTTCTTGTACGCGTCCCCGGCGGGCGCCAGATAGGAGCCGTACTCCGAGCCGAACCGGTCGAGGGTCTGGCCGGGCCGCAGCTCGGTGGGGCGGCGGTCGACCTGGCCGTTGGTCTCGGTGAATCCGTCGTTCGGCGGGTACTTCCAGCTGCCGGAGTCGGCGGGCCCCTCCCAGTACTTCTTCAGGAACGCCTTCGGGCTGAGCGAGCCGGTGCGGTGGTAGGCCTTCAGGAGCGGGCCGACCGGGGCCTGCCACTTCTTGGGCAGGTACTTCGGGCCGAGCCGGGCGTCGCCTTGGAACTCACCCGTGCAGGGCTCGTGTGCGGCGGTCGCGGGCGCGGACTCCGCTGCCGCTGCGGACGGCGGCGCGGTGAGCGCCACCATCGCTCCCAGGGCGGCCAGGACCAGACGTAGGGACTTCACGCGGTCGTCTCCTCGATGCTTCGACGGATCGTCAGGTCCGCATGCACACAGTGACCATGCAGACACTCAGGGAGACTATGACGATCTTCGGCTGCGGCGGCGACATCCGGCCACCGCGCCGTTCACCCCACCTCGAAGACGAGCCGGCCCGCCGCGAAGACGAGTCAGCCCGCCATGAAGACGAGCGTGCCGTCCGGGAGTCGCGCCTCGATCCGGGCGCCGTGTTCCACGGTCCGGCTGACGGTGCAGTACTTCTCGTGGGTCAGGCGCACACCGCGTGCGAACGCGTCGGCGGCGTGCTCGTCGCCCTCGGGCAGCTCCACTTCGTAGCTGACGCGCACCGCTCCGACGCGGCCGTCGTCCTCGGGCCGCGACACGGACTCCACAACGATGCGCAGTCCGTCGTGTTCGACGGTGCGGGCCGTGCGGTCGGTGACCAGGCCGCCGCAGCCGCCGAGCGCGGCGAGGAGCAGCTCGACCGGGGTGAACGACGGCTGCACGTCGGGGTCTTCGGCCGCCCCGATGCGGACCTCGGCGCCGCGGTCGTTGCGTGCGGTCCAGTCGCGGAAGCCGTTGCGGACGGTCTCGATGCGGTAGTCGGCCATGTCGGGTGGTTCTCCCTCGCTGCGGTCGCCCGGTCCTGCTCGTCCCCGGCACCGTACGGGCGAGGGGGCGTGGGGCGGCGCAGGCCGGACCGTCGGGCGGGCACGAATGCCCGCTCGGTCGCGTCAGGCGGTGGGGAGGCGTCCGCCGCACCGTGCACAGTAGGCCGCCGTCGCGTCGTCGGAGACCCGGTCGCAGGCGGGGCAGATCCGGCTGAGCAGGCAGGCCGGTTCGCCGCCCTCGCGGGCCGGGGTCCGTGCGATGGTCAGGCCGGGGCGCCTGCGGTGGGCGGTGAGGTAGGCGAGACCGTCGGGGCCGGCCGTCAAGGAGCGCCGTTCGCCACGCGCTATGAACACGAGGGCGCCGGGCGCGAGTTGCTCCTCCTGGTCGGCGTACCGGAGCGACCCGCCGCCTTCGAGGACGACGAGCAGGACGTCGAGGTCCGGCTCGACGTGCTCGGCCACGACGGTGCCGGGCCGCAGCCGGACGATGTTCGCGTCGAGCTGCCGGGCCGCGCCGTCGAGCTTCCAGAGGGCGCCTGTCCGTGACTCGTCCGCCGCACGCAGCACGTCCGTAAGTAGCACTCGGGCCGACGGCATGGCTCTCCTCGTTCAGCGGTGGGTACGTCGTGGACTCCGCAGCCTACGGCGTGCGCGGGGCACCTCCAGCGACTGTCAACTAACGGTTGACACGCTCACGCTGTCAACCTACGGTTGTCACATGACGGAATCTGCGAAGCCCGTAGGCATGACCACACCCGTACGCCTCGACGACCTGATCGACGCCATCAAGAAGGTCCACACCGACGCACTCGACCAGCTCTCCGACGCCGTGATCGCCGCGGATCATCTCGGCGACGTCGCGGACCATCTGATCGGCCACTTCGTGGACCAGGCACGCCGCTCCGGGGCGTCCTGGACCGACATCGGCAGGAGCATGGGGGTCACCCGGCAGGCCGCCCAGAAGCGGTTCGTGCCCAAGGCCTCCGGAGAGGCCGGTGAGCTCGACCCCAGCTCGGGCTTCGGCCGCTACACCCCGCGGGCGCGCAACGTCGTGATGTCCGCGCAGAACGAGGCCCAGGCCGCCGGCAACGACGAGATCCGGCCCGAACACCTCGTCCTCGGCCTGCTCGCCGAACCCGAAGGGCTCGCCGCACAGGCCATCCGGGCCCAGGGCGTACTCCTGGACACCGTGCGGCAGAACGCGACGGCCACGCTGCCTCCGGCCGTCTCCGACGTGCCCGGCCTCGTCAAGTTCGACGCGAACGCGAGGAAGGCCCTGGAGCTGACCTTCCGCGAGGCGCTGCGCCTGGGCCACAACTACATCGGTACGGAGCACATCCTGCTGGCCCTCCTGGAGCAGGAGAACGGCGCGGGCACCCTCGCCGAGTCCGGCATCGACAAGGCCGCCTCCGAGGCACACATCGCGAAGACGCTGGCCGCGATCGTCAAGGAGCGGACGAAGCAGGAGTCCTGACGGCCCGTCGACCGGCCGGGTGTCCCGGAGTGTGCGTGGCGCTCCGGGACACCCCTGCGGTCATGCGTCGCCCGGGGCCCGGATGGGAGACTGCCCCCATGACTGAGCGCGCAGGAACCCAGGCCAGGCCGGAGGATCTCGTCGACGTCGACGAACTCGTCGACGCGTACTTCACCAAGGTCCCCGATATGGACCGCCCCGAGCAGCGCGTCGTCTTCGGCACGAGCGGGCACCGGGGCTCCAGCCTGGACGGCGCGTTCAACGAACGGCACATCGCGGCGATCACGCAGGCCATCGTCGAGTACCGCACGGCCGAGGGCATCACGGGCCCGCTGTTCATCGGGCCCGACACCCACGCCCTCTCGCGCCCCGCGCTCGACACGGCACTCAGCGTCCTCGCGGCGAACGGTGTACGTGTCTTCGCCGACATCCACGACAGCTACGTGCCGACCCCGGCGCTCAGCCACGCCATCCTGCGCTGGAACAGCACCGCGCCCGACGAGCTCGGGCAGGCGGACGGCATCGTCATCACGCCGAGCCACAACCCGCCGCGCGACGGCGGCTTCAAGTACAACCCGCCGCACGGCGGCCCCGCGGACTCCACGGCGACCTCCTGGATCGCGCGCCGCGCCAACGAACTGCTCGCCGACGGCAACCGGGACGTGCGCACCACGAAGGACGTGGCTCCGGAGTCGTACGACTTCCGTGAGCGGTACGTCGAGGAGCTGAGCTCCGTCATCGACACCGACGCCATCCGGGCCTCCGGGCTGCGCATCGGCGCCGACCCGCTCGGCGGGGCGAGTGTGCACTACTGGGCGCGGATCGCCAAGATGTACGGACTCGACCTGACGGTGGTCAACCCCGAGGTGGATCCGACCTGGCGGTTCATGACGCTCGACTGGGACGGCAAGATCCGGATGGATCCCTCGTCGGCCCCCGCGATGGCGTCTGTCCTCGCGAAGCGGCACGACTACGACCTGCTGACGGGGAACGACGCGGACGCAGACCGGCACGGCATCGTCACGCCCGACGCCGGTCTCATGAACCCGAACCACTATCTCGCCGTCGCGATCCACTACTTGGCCACGCACCGCACCGGCTGGCGGTCCGATGCCGCGATCGGCAAGACGCTGGTGTCGAGCGCCGTCATCGACCGGATCGTCGCGTCGCTCGGCCGGGAGCTGCTCGAAGTCCCGGTCGGGTTCAAGTGGTTCGTGCCGGGGCTCGTCGACGGGTCGGTCGCCTTCGGCGGCGAGGAGAGCGCGGGCGCGAGCTTCGTGCGCAAGGACGGCGGCGTCTGGACGACCGACAAGGACGGCATTCTTCTCGCGCTGCTCGCGGCCGAGATCACTGCGGTGACCGGCAAGAGCCCGTCGGAGTACTACGCCGAACTCGCCGCGGAGCACGGCTCGTCCTCGTACGCGCGCGTGGACGCGAAGGCGACCAAGCGGCAGAAGGCACGGCTCGCCGAGCTCAGCGGCGACGCGATCACCGCGGACACCCTCGCGGGCGAGCCCATCACCGGGAGGCTCAGCCACGCGCCGGGCAACGGCGCCGCGATCGGCGGTGTGAAGGTCACCACGGAGAACGCCTGGTTCGCCGCACGACCGAGCGGCACGGAGGACGTGTACAAGATCTACGCCGAATCGTTCCGCGGCCCCGACCACCTGGCCCAGGTGCAGACGGAGGCGCAGTCGATCGTGGACGCGGCGCTCGCGGAGGACTGACGGAACGTGGGGCGGCAGTGCGCGGGCTTCGGCCCGAGCACTGCCGCCCACGTCCCTTCGCTGTACTCCGCGTACGACTACTCCGCGGTCGTCGCCTCCGCGAGGCCCGGCACCTCGGCGACGCTGTCCAGCACGTAGGTGTGCGGGTGCAGTTCGAGCTCCGTGCGCGGGAGCTGGCCGGTGAGGACGCCGACGACGACGCCCGCGCCCGCGTGGTGCCCCGCCTGCAGGTCGACCGCGGTGTCACCCGCGACGAGCACCTTGCGGACGTCCACGACGCCGGTCTTCTCCATCGCCCGGTGGATCATGTACGGGGCGGGGCGGCCGCGGACGACCTCGTCGGCGGTGACGACCGCGTCGAGGTTGCCGCCCTCGCCCGTGGACCAGCCGAGCGACGCGAGCAGCGGCAGGGCGACGTCGTCGCTGAATCCGGTGGTCAGGGCGACCTTGATGCCCCGGGCGCGCAGTTCGGCGAGGGCCTTGTCGGCCTGGGCTATGGGCTGCGGCGGGACCTCCGCGTAGCGCTGCTTCAGGAACAGGCGGAAGACCCCGTACTGCCGCTCGACGAGCTCCGCGTCCGGGGTGCCGCCGCCGAGGCGGACCAGGGCGTCGATGGCCTCGCGCTTGTCGGTGCCCATCCAGGTCTGGAGGTCCTGCGCGTCGACGGTCACGCCGGTCGACTCGACGGCGTGGCGCAGCGCCTCGTACACCGCGCCGTGTTCCTCGATCGTCGTGCCTGCCATGTCGAAGACGGCGAGTTCAATCACTGGGGTTCTCCTCGTCAGTGCGGTACCGGCCGACGACGGTGCGTCCCTCGGCGGTGTTCTCGATGGTGAAGTTGGCGAGTGTGGGCAGATAGCGGTCGTCGGCGTACTCCAGGGGCACGCCGTCCCGCGAGAGCGCCAACCGCCTTACGCGCAGCAGGGGTTCGCCCGGCTCGATGCCGAGGAGCGACGCGTCCTGCGTGTCGGCGGCGATGGCGTCGATGGTGTGGCGGGCGTGGTGCAGGTCGACATCGCGTGCGCACAGCGCCTCGTAGATCGAGCCCGCGTCGGGGTCCATGTCGAACAGGTGCCGGCCGACGTGGAGGACGAACGTGGAGCGCTCGACCATGACCGGCACACCGTCCAGGTGACGCAGCCGGACCAGGTCGACCACGGGTTCGCCCTCGTCGAGGCCGAGCCGTGCGGCGGCCTCCGGGGAGGCCCGGCGGCGGGCGACCTCGACGGTCAGCTGCCCCGGTTCGCGGCCGATGGATCTGGCCCACTGCGTGAACGACATGAGCGACGCGAAAGGCTGCGACGGGGCTGCTCTGCGGGCGACGGGCGGCTTGCCCCGACCGCCGACGAGATGCCCGTCGGACCGCAGTATCGACAAGGCCTGCCTCACCGGCCCGCGGGAGGTCCCGAACTCTTCGCAGAGCTGGGATTCGCTCGGTACCGGCTCGCCCTCCGGCCACTCACCGGACTCGATACGCCGCAGGAACTCGGCGCCGAGCTTCTCGTGGAGCGGAACACCCTTACTTGTCTTCACAAGATGACTATGGCAGCTCGACCCGCCTCCCCTCAAGGCCCGCACGTGGCCGGTGCAGGGCCTTCAGGTGACGTTTCGGGGCCGTCCACCCCCACCCCGGGGCACGGAAGGTAAACAGACGGAAAACTTGTACACACAAGTCTTGCCCCATGCGCCCAAGGCCTCGCACGCTGCAATCCATGAGCATCACAACAGCGTCCCCCTCCACCCCTTCGCCCGCCTCCGAGCTGCCCAGCGGCCGCAGCGACCTGGTCGTCGTCGGCGCCGGGGTCGTCGGCCTCGCCCACGCCTTCGAGGCCGCCCGGCGCGGGCTGACCGTCACGGTCATCGAGCGGGACTGGCAGCCCGTAGGGGCTTCGGTACGCAACTTCGGGCACTGCTGCATCACGGCACAGCGCGGCGACCTGCTGGAACTCGCCTACCGCTCGCGGGCCGGATGGCTGGAGGCCGCGAAGAGCTCGGGCCTGTGGGCCAAGGAGGCCGGCGCGCTCGTGGTGGCGAGGTCGGAGGCGGAACTGGCGGTCCTGGAGGAGCTGCGCGAGGAGCGCGGCGCGGACACCGTCCGGCTGCGGACCCGCGAGGAGGTCGCGGGCGAACTCGGCCGGGGCGCCGACGCCGGCGACATCGTGGGCGGCGCCTTCCTCCCCGACGACCTGCGCGTCAACCCCCGCGAGGCCGCCCCGGACCTGGCCGCATGGCTGTCCATACAGCCCAACGTCACCGTGGTGTGGGGCACGAACGTGAACGGCGTCGAGGAGGGCACCGTCCACACCGGCCGCGGCCCGGTCCACGGCGACCGGATCCTCGTCTGCGTGGGTCACGACCTGGACCGCCTGTACCCCACGGCGGCGGAGGAGCACGGCATCGAGCGCTGCCGCCTCACCATGGCGCGCGTCGCGGCGCCCGACGCC
This sequence comes from Streptomyces sp. NBC_01445, assembly GCF_035918235.1. Lineage (NCBI taxonomy): Bacteria > Bacillati > Actinomycetota > Actinomycetes > Kitasatosporales > Streptomycetaceae > Streptomyces > Streptomyces sp. NBC_01445. Next base: position 1,157,803 of record NZ_CP109485.1, read on the forward strand.
TTCCGCACGAACGCGGCGATCCTGACCGCCACGTCCATGCTGCGCTACGACGCCTTCACGGCCATGCCGTCGGGGCCGAGGCTGCGCGAGGAGGTTATCGGTCACAGCCCCGAGCTGCTCGACGTCGTCGCGAACGTCATGTTCACCCGGCTGCCCGACGGAACGGTCCTCGTCGGTGACTCGCACGCCTACGGGCGGACCGCGATCCCCTTCGAGGACGAGCCGACGGCACAGCTGCTGCTCGACTCGGCGGCCAAGGTCCTCGGCACGGGCGATCTCCAGGTGAAGGAGCGCTGGCAGGGCGTCTACGCGAGCAGCGGCAGCGGCCCCCTCCTGGTCCGCGACATGGCACCCGGCGTACGGGCCATCTCGGTCACCTCCGGCATCGGTATGACACTCTCCTTCGGCCTCGCCGCAGCCACGTTCGACGAGTCCCTGGCCGCGACGGCCTGACCGACCACCCCGGCACAGACGGCAGCCCGCGCCGCGAGCGCGTCTCGCGGCGCGGGGCCCGGCACCACGCAGCACCGCGGCACGTCGCCCCCCGGCCGTGACGGCCTGAGGACCGCGGGGTCCGGCCAGGAGTTGATCAAGTTTTTGCCCTTGGCCGGATCCCGCCCGTGCGGCCCGCCCGCATTCCGGCAGTGACCGGCGCGCCGTCGCGATTTGCGATGGGGACCGTTCCACCCTGTCAAGCAAAGAGCGGCCGAAACCGTCGGGTCACCGGCCTCCGCCGGGTTACCGGCGCGTTGACCGTACACAGCGCCATGTCACACGCTCGACATATAGGTGCTGGATACAACTGATTCGGCGCCAGAACGGCATGCAGGAGGAACGTATGTGTGGCATCACCGGCTGGGTCTCCTTCGATCGCGACCTGCGCGCTTCGGCCGACACATTGGATGCGATGACGCAGACGATGGAGTGCCGCGGCCCGGACGACCGCGGCACGTGGACCGAGGGGCCCGCGGCGCTCGGCCACCGCAGGCTGGCGATCATCGACCTGCCGGGCGGGCGTCAGCCGATGACCGCCGAGACACCGCGCGGCACCGTCGCGCTCGTGTACTCCGGCGAGACGTACAACTACACGGAACTCCGCCGCGAACTGACCGGACACGGCCACAGGTTCACCACCGAATCCGACACCGAGGTCGTGCTGCGCGGCTACCTGGAGTGGGGCGAGGGGCTGGCCGAGCGCCTCAACGGCATGTACGCGTTCGCCGTCTGGGACGGCCGCGAGAACAAGCTCGTGATGATCAGGGACCGCATGGGCATCAAGCCGTTCTATTTCTACGAGACTCCGGACGGCGTCCTCTTCGGGTCCGAGCCCAAGGCGATCCTCGCCAATCCGCTCGCGAAGTCACGCGTGACGTTGGACGGCCTGCGGGAGCTGTTCACCATCGTGAAGACGCCGGGCCACGCGGTCTGGGACGGGATGCACGAGGTGGAGCCGGGCACCATCGTGACCGTCGACCGGAGCGGGCTGCGGCAGCGGGCGTACTGGACGCTGGAGACCCGCCCGCACACCGACGACCGCGAGACGTCGATCGCGACCGTGCGCTCGCTCCTCGACGACATCGTGCGCCGCCAGCTCGTCTCCGACGTGCCGCGCTGCACGCTGCTGTCCGGCGGCCTCGACTCGTCCGCCATGACGGCGATCGCGGCGCGGCAGCTCGGTGAACAAGGCGAGACCGTACGCAGCTTCGCCGTGGACTTCGTGGGCCAGACGGAGAACTTCGTCGCCGACGGGATGCGCGGCACACCCGACACGCCGTACGTGCACGATGTGGCGAAGGCGGCCGGCACCGACCACCGCGACATCGTCCTCGACTCGAACGAGCTGGCCGACCCCGAGGTGCGCGCCCGGGTGATCCGGGCCCGTGACATCCCCGCGGGCTTCGGGGACATGGACGCGTCGCTCTATCTGCTGTTCCGGGCGATCAGGGAGCACTCGACCGTCGCCCTGTCGGGCGAGTCCGCCGACGAGGTGTTCGGCGGCTACCTCCAGTTCTTCGACGAGGAGGCGCGCAGTGCCTACACGTTTCCGTGGCTGGTGCGCATGTCCCAGCACTTCGGCGACGACTCCGACGTCCTGCGCGGCGACCTGGCCGGCGCCCTCGACCTAGACGGATACGTCCGCAACAGCTACGCGGGCGCCGTGCGCGGCATCCAACGTCTGGACGGCGAGAGCGACTTCGAGTTCCGGATGCGCAGGATGTGCCATCTGCACCTGACCCGTTTTGTGCGGGTCCTGCTCGACCGCAAGGACCGCACGAGCATGGCCGTCGGACTGGAGGTGCGCGTCCCGTTCTGCGACCACCGGCTCGTCGAGTACGTGTACAACACGCCCTGGTCGCTGAAGTCGTTCGACGGCCGGGAGAAGAGCCTGCTGCGCGAGGCGACCGCGGACGTGCTGCCGAAGTCGGTGTACGACCGGGTGAAGAGCCCGTATCCGTCGACGCAGGACCCGAAGTACGCCGTGGCACTCCAGAACCAGGCGAAGGATCTGCTCGCCCGGCCGTCGCACCGGGTGTTCGACCTGGTCGACCGGGAGCGGGTGGCGCGGGCCGCGCACCGTGACGTACCGCAGACCGAGCAGGCGTCCCGGCGCGGGCTCGAACGCACGCTGGACCTCGCGCTCTGGCTCGACATGTACAGCCCTGAGCTGGTCCTTTCCTGAGGAGCCGGGTCCGCTCCGGCGGCAGCGTGCGGCGTCGGCCGGACGCTGCCGCCGGGGCGGAGCCATGTCCGCGGAGTCCTCAGCCCGCGTAGACGTCCTCCACGTAGCGTCCGTCCACGATCAGACCGGCGAGCCAGCGCTCGGCCGCGTCGTCGTCGGCTCCCGGTGTGCGGTCCCGGAACAGGACGCGGAACGCGTCGCGCACGCCGGGCGCCATCCGGGCCCCGTCACCGCAGACGTAGACGCGCGCCCCGGCCCCGAGCAGCGCCCACAGTTCGTCTGCCTCGGCGGCCACCCGGTGCTGGACGAAGGCGTGGCCCGCCTCGGGCGCCTCACTGAAGACGGGGCGCAGGGAGACGGCGCCCGCGGCCTCGGCGGCGCGCAGTTCGTCGGCGTGCAGGAAGTCACCTTGGGGGTGGTCGCAGCCGAAGTAGCACAGGGCGGGCGCGAGCGGGGTGCCTGCGGCCAGCAGCGCGCCGCGGTCGGCGACGGCGCCGCGGAACGGGGCGAGGCCCGTCCCCGCGGCGATCATGACGACCGGGGTCTCCGAGTCGTTCGGGACGCGGAAGACCTCGCGGCACGGCTGGACGCGCGCGAGCACCGTGTCACCGGGCCGCAGCCCGGCCAGGTACGCCGATCCGGTGCCGCGGAACCGGCCGCGGCCCGAGCGGGCCGGGGCGTCGAGGACGGACACCATGAGGTCGGCGTGCGTGGGGCTCCGCTCGGTGCTCGACGAGATCGAGTAGTGCCGGGGCTTCAGCGGCGGGAGCAGGTCGAGGAGTTGCGGCCAGGTCAGTGCGCCGCGCAGGGCGGGGTGGTCCTCCACGAGTTCGACGAGCGTGCGCGGGTCGTCGGCGAGGTCCGCGAGCGCCGCCTTTTCGGGAGGGCATGGGTTCGCCTGGGCGAGCAGCGCCACCTGGTCCGGGGTGGGAAGGTGTCCCAACTCGACGTGGGAGGTGAGGAGTTCACGGACGGTCAGCGGGCGGTCGAGCGCGAGCCCGTCGCGGCGCGGGCGCCGGGCCCTGATGTCGAGGACCGTGTCCAGGCCGACACCGAAGGCGGCGGCCGTCCGCTCGACAAGCGCGGGATCCTGGGCGGGCAACACCGTGAGATGGTCGCCCGTGCGGTACGTGACGCCCTCGGGCAACGCGAGACGCACGAAGCGCTTGGTGCGCGGGTGGTCGGGCGCGGTGAGGGAACTTGCCTCGGTGACGGTGAACGGGACGAGCCCGTGCCGGGCTGCCGCGGCGTCGAGCGGCCCGCCGCCGATCTCCCGGATCTCGTACGCGTCCTCGGGCTCCGCGGCATCGGCCGGAGCCGCGTCGGGATCCCCGTACTGCGTGAGGAGCGCCGCGCGCAGCCCGGTCGTGAACGTGCGGACGGTGGCGTTGAGGTCGCCGGAGGCGTCGGCCGCGGCGCGCTCGCACAGGCGGGTGCCGCCGAGCGCGTCGAGCCGTTCGTCGATGCGGGTCGGTACGTGCTGGTAGGTGGCCGCCCAGTTGCGGTCACCCACGCCGAGGACCGCGTAGGTGACGTCGTTCGCGGCGCCGTCCTGCGCACCGTCGAGCCAGGCCGCGAACTCGGCCGCGTCGTCGGTGGGCCGGCCGTTGTAGGAGGCCGCGACCACGACGACGGGGCGGTCGGTGGGCAGCGCTCCCGCGTGGGTGTCGAGCGGTGCGACGGCCGTGTCGCAGCCCAGCGCGGCGACGTCGTCGGCGAGCTGCTCGGCGAGGCCGCGGCAGGTCCCGTAATTGCTGCCGTGCAGGAACAGGACCCCGGTGCCGGGCCGCACCCGGGCGGGCAGCGTGTCCGGCGCGGCGGTCCGCTCCTCCACGGGCGCGTGGCCCGGCAGGGCCGGGTGGTTCCGGTCGGCGGAGGTGCGCGGGACGAGCGTGAGGGTGAAGCCCTCGGGCTTGAGCGTCAGCGTCTCCTTGACCGTGAGCTCGTAGTCGGCGTGATCGACGAGCCGGTAGCGGTGCACCAGGAGAGCGAGCAGCATCGTCGCCTCGTGGAGCGCGAACTGCCGCCCGATACAAGCGCGTTCACCAGTTCCGAACGGCTTGAAGGCGTGCGGCGAGCGCGCGGCCTCCGCCTCGGGTGTGAACCGGGAGGGGTCGAACAGCTCCGGGTTGTCGCCCCACACGGGCTGCCGGTGCAGCATCGGCGCGAGGACGGTGACCGCCTGCCCGGCGCGCAGCGGGATGCGTCCGCCGAGGAGCGTGTCCTCGCGCGCGTGGCGGCTGAACGCGGCCGCGGTCGGCCACAGGCGCAGCGCCTCGTTCAATACCTGCCGCGTGTACGTGAGCCGGCCGACCTCGTCGAAGGTGGGCTCGGGGTCGGCCGCGTCCCCGAACAGGGCGTCGGCCTCACGGCGTACGAGGTCGAGCACGGCCGGGTGCTTGGCCAGGTAGTACAGCGCGAAGGACATCGCGCCGGAGGTGGTCTCGTGGCCCGCGATGAGGAAGGTGATGACCTGGTTGCGGATGTTCGCCGTGTCGAGCGCGCTGCCGTCGGGGTGGCGGGCGGTGAGCATCAGGCCGAGCAGGTCGTCGCCTTCGGGCGCGTCGGTGCGCGCCGCGATGACGTCGTCGACCACCTGCGCCAGATAGTCCGCGTCGGCCTTGAACGCGGCGTCGGCGGCCGAGTGGTCGGCCCCGGGCGTGCGGGCGAGCCGCTTCATCGACCATTCGAGGCAGCGGACCATGGCCTCCACGAAGGGGTGCGGCTCGGAGCCCTCGAAGGACCCGAAGTCGTAGCCGAAGCCCGCGAGTCCGATGGTGTCGAGGGTCATCCGTGTCATGTCGCCCGGCACGTCCACGGGGCTGCCCGAGCGCGCGGCGCGGTCCCAGGACTCGATGAGGCGGCGGGACACCTGGTACATCACGGGGTGGTAGGTCCGCATGGAGCCCAGGGCGAACGCGGGCATGAGGATGTCGTGGGCGCGGGCCCAGTTCGGTTCGTCGTTGTACGCGGTGAAGAGGCCGTCGGACGTGAAGTGGCGGACGTTCTCCAGGGCCGGGCCGACGTGCTTGGCGAACCGGGTCTCGTCGGCGAGTTCGGTGACGAGGTCGAGGTCGCTGACGAAGAGGGCGTCGCGGCCGTGCAGCCTGCGCACGAGTGCGGGGCCGTGGCGGCGCGTCAGCTCCATGGCCTGCTGGAGCGGCGCGGGTCCCGGACCCGTGGCGGAGATGTCGATGAGCGGAAGGCCGTCGGTGGGGGCCGGCGGGAGCAGCGCGGAGTCGGGCATGGGGGCGGCAACTGCCTTTCGCGGTACGGAGTTCGATGCCTGTCCAGCTTGGTCCCGCGGCCCCACCGGGCCGGGCCTCCGCACTGCATGATTGTGTAGTGACCTGCGGCGATCCGTGCTTGCGCTCGCGGGGCGGACGTGCCATGGGTCCGGACGCGGCATGGCGCCGGACCGGACATGGGTCCGGACGGTGACGGTCACGGCACCGGACGTGACATGGGAAAGGGGTGCGCGATGGACGGCGTGCTGTGGCGCAATCGCGCGATGCTGCTCTTCGACCGGATCCCGATGCCCGTCGCGGTGTGCGAACCCCGCGGGACGATCATGCTGGCGAACGCGGCGATGGCCGCGGAGTGCGACACCACTCCCGGCCGCCTGAAGGGCCGGGACATCCTGCACCTGTTCCGCCCGCGGGACGAGTCGCAGCTCCACCGGATCGCCGAGGCGCTGCGCCTGCGGCGGCGCTCCCGCTACCAGGTCTCGGTCACCTGGGAGACGCCGGACGGGGCGCTGCGGGAGGGCGAGCTGACGGTGGATCCGGTCAGCGACACCGTCGAGCGGACGCCGGATCTGCTCGTCATGCTGCGGGTCGTCGGCGAACGCCCGGCCACGCTGCCCGACCGGCCGCGGGCGACGGCCGGCGCGGCCGAGTCACGCATCCTGGAGCTGCTCGCCGCCGGCGCGACCACGGCACAGGCGGCCCGCGAAACGGGCCTGACCACGGACGGCGTCAACTACCACCTGCGGCGCCTGACCCGCCGGTGGGGCGCGACGAACCGTACGGAACTGGTCGCGCGCGCCTACGCGTCGGGCGTGCTGATGCCAGGGGTGTGGCCACCGCGGGCCGCGGCACCGGACGGCTGACCGCTGACCGCTCTCCGTAAGGGGCAGGGTTACGCCTCGTCCATGCCGGGGACCGGCGCCCCCGAAGGCAGTCCGGCCTCGACGTAGGCGTCGTAGTGGATCTTCCACGGGGCGAGCGTCCCCGCGTGCGGGCCGTCGAAGTTCTCGCCGCGGTCGGCCGCGTCCAGGGCGGTGAGGCAGACCTCCCAGCCCGCCGCGTTGCGGGCCGCGGTGTCGGCGGCCTCCAGGACATTGGTCAGGGTGAAGCGGGTGCGGCCGGCGTCGAGCGCCTCAAGGTCGAAGCGGAGTTCGTCGCCACCCCAGCTGAAGGAGAGGTGGCGCGGGGCGTCCACGGCGAGGACGCGGCCGGTCGACTCCGGCATGTTCGGGTCGCCGTGGAAACGGATCACGCCGCCTGCGCGCAGCTCGATCTCGACCTGGGAAGGGAACCAATGTGCGAGCTCGGCAGGATCGGTGACGTATCGCCAGACCCGCTCGATCGCGTGGTCGTACGTGCGGGTGAAGCGGATGGCGGGGCGGCCGTCGTCGAGCGGGGCGTAGCTGCCGGTGGGTCCGGGGTGCGGGGTGGTCATGGCCTTCAGTCCTTCGCTGGTTCGTCGTCCTCGGGGGCGTGGGCGTCGAGACGGCGCCCGAGTGCGTCGAGGCGGTCGTTCCACAGGCGCCGGTAGGGCTCGAGCCAGGCGTCGAGCTCGGCGACCGGTCCTGGCCGGAGCCGGTAGACGCGTCGCTGGGCTTCCTGCTCGACGTCGACCAGGCCCGCCTCGCGCAGTACCCGCAGGTGCTTCGAGGTGCTGGGCTGGCTCAGGCCGCACGCCTCGACGATCTCACCGACGGGCCGCGGACGCTCGAGCAGCAGCGCGACGATGGCGCGGCGGTGCGGGTCGGCGAGCGCGGTCCAGACGGCAGGTGCGGGCATGACTCCAATATGCCTCACCGGTTATATGCTGGTCAAGGAATATAAGACGCTGCCGTGGTCGATGCGGCTGCGATGACGACCGTCTCGGCCGCGGCAGGTCCCGGATAGTGTTCGAAGGTTGAAGCAGCACAGCTCTCGCCACCCGGACCCGGAGCCGCCATGTCACAGCCGTCCCGCCCGTACGTCCTGCTGTCCGCCGCCGTCTCGCTCGACGGCTGCCTGGACGACGCGGGGCCCGAGCGCCTGCTCCTGTCCGGCGCCGAGGACTTCGACCGGGTCGACGCAGTGCGCGCGTCGTGCGACGCGATCCTCGTGGGGGCGGGCACTCTGCGGGCCGACCGGCCGCGGCTCCTGGTCAGGTCGGCGCAGCGGCGCGCCGACCGGGTGGCCGCCGGGATGCCCGCGTATCCGCTGAAGGTGGCGGTGACCGCGTCGGGCGAACTGGACGCTGGAGACCCGTTCTGGACGACGGGCGGCGACAAGGTCGTGTACACCACCGACGCCGGGGCGCTCCTGGCGCGGGAGCGGCTCGGCGCGCTCGCCGAGGTGATCGCCCTCGGGGAGACCGTCGACTGGGCGAGACTGCTCGACGACCTGGCCTCGGCGCACGATGTGCGGCGCCTGATGGTGGAGGGGGGCGCCCAAATCCACACCCAGCTGCTCCAGAGCGGTCTGGCCGACGAGGTGCAGCTGGCGGTGGCGCCGCTCGTCGTGGGCGAACCGGACGCCCCCCGGCTCTTCGGCCCCGGCCCGTACCCCGGCGGCAGCCGGCACCGGATGCGGCTCCTGGAGGCCCGCCCGGTCGGCGACGTGGTCCTGATGCGGTACGCGCCCTGCGCGCCCGGCACCGATGACTCCCCCACCGCTGCCGACCGGCACTGGCTCGCCCTCGCCTGCACCCTCGCCGCCGACTGCCCGCCCTCGGAAACGGCGTTCAGCGTCGGCGCGGTGATCGTCGCGAGTGACGGCACGGAGCTGGCGCGCGGGCACTCACGCGAGGCCGGTGACCCGGTCGTGCACGCCGAGGAGGCGGCGCTCGCCAAGATCGACCCGGCGGACCCCCTGCTGAGGACCGCCACCGTCTACAGCAGCCTCGAACCGTGCGCCCGGCGCGCGTCACGGCCCAAGACCTGCGCCCGGCTCATCCTCGACGCGGGCGCGCGGCGCGTGGTGACGGCCTGGCGCGAGCCCGACACCTTCGTGGCGGGCGCCGACGGCATCGGAATCCTGGAGGGCGCGGGCGTGATCGTGGCGGAGATCCCGGACCTCGCCGAGGCGGCGATTCATCCCAATAGGCACCTTATTCTCGCCCCGAGTACACATAAGGAATGAATAAGCGCAGAATGAAGAGTGCGTGGCAGCCCGCCGCGCTACGCGGTCAGACTTCGAAACCCTAAGGAGTCGATTCTCATGGCCGACGTTCACCACAGGCCTGACCTCTCCAGTCACCCTGATGTCTCGGAAATGCGGGACCGGTACGCGCGCGTACTCGGTGGCCGCGATGTGGCGCTCATGGACGCACCGGTCTTCCTGATCGGTCTCTACTGCGCCATCTCTCCCTGGGTGGTCCACTACAGTGCCAACCAGCCACAGCTCGCGACCCATAACCTGATCATGGGCATCGCGATCGGAGTCCTGGCCGTCGGGTTCGCCGTCACCCCGACCCGGATGTACGGCCTCAGCTGGGCCATGTGCGCCATGGGCGCCTGGATGATCATCGCGCCGTGGGTCGTGGGCTCCAGCCCCGACCTGGGAGTCATCCTCAACAACGTGATCATCGGTGGTCTCATCCTCGTGCTCGGGATCTTGTGCGCGAGCCTGTCGATGAAGGGCAGCCGGGCAACGTAGCAGGCAACGCCGCCCCACAAGAGTCGGCAGATCCAACGGAATCGGGAGTCACTGACGGCCCGGGAGCGCTCACACCGCTCCCGGGCCGTCGCCGCTCCAGGGTGACGAGGGCGATGCCCGCGCAGGCGGCGGCGAGCAGCGCGGCCTCGGTGGCTCCCGGAGCGGACGCCGTGCCCACGACCCAGTCACCGATCCGCACCGTGAACGGCACGGCGAGCTGGACGGCGGCGGTGAACACGGGCCCCTTGAGCAGGATCAGCCGGTGCTGCACCAGATAGGCGGGGGCGTACACGGCACCCCCGAGGAGCGCGATCCCCGCCCACTGCGCCGGCGACGGCGGATGCGCGAGGAGCCCCGGCAGGGTGAGGGGCAGCAGCATCACGGTGGCGGCGGCGAGGAGCACCGGCAGTACGGCAAGTGGCGGCAGACCGGCGAGAGTGCGCCGGTAGAGGAACCCGTACACCGCGAACCCGAGCATCCCGGCGAGCGCCAGGAGCAGGCCCGGTGCGTCGAGGGTGCCCTGGCCGCCGAGTGCCGCGTATGCGCCGGCCGCCGCTGTCGCGAGGAGGGCGCCGGCCACGGAGCGCCGGCTCGCGCGCTCGCCGAACCAGAGCGCGCCGATGGCCACTCCCGCACACGGCATGAGGGCGACGACGAGATTCGTGAGGGAGGTGCCTACGCGCGGGATGGCGAGGAGGGTGCCCGCGGCGTATCCGGCGAAACCGAGCAGGGCCAACAGGCAGACCAGCCAGGGGCGTTGGACGACTCGGCGCATCCGCACGCGCCCCGATGATCGGGCGGCGGCGAAGGCGGTGAGGACGACGCAGCACACCGCGGTGCGCCCCGTGGCGACCGTCAGGGGACCGGCGGCCTCGACGAGGGCGCCCGACATGAGCCAGGTCCCGGCGAGCAGCGCGACGAGTACGGTCGCGAGCAGCGGCACGAGTGCGCGACGTCCCGTGAGCATCAACTCCACGTACTGCCTCCGTGGTTCGGGATTCGGGGATTCTCCTAGATACTCTCGCCTCCTCTGAGCCGTGGTCACCCGTCCGTCGAACGAACTGTTCACACAGGGAATGGAACGCAGATGAGCGAATCCGATTCCGGGCCCCCGTCCGAGTCGGGCGCCGGGGTCCTGTGGGAGGCAGGCGCCCCCGGCGTCCTCCTCCTGCCGTCCGGACGGATGGTTCGCGGGCGCGGTCTGCGCCGCCCGCTCCCGCCGGGCCCCTCGCCCTCGTACGCGGTGCATCTCCTCGGCCGTCGGCCGCCCGGCGTCCCGTGGGAGTCGCGGTGGCTGCGGTGGCCCGACTTCTGGCTGCCGAGCAGCCGCGATGAAGCCCGGAAGGTGTTCGCGGACGCGTGGGAGCGGGCCGCCGGGGAGCGGGTCGAGTTCGCGTGCGGCGGTGGCCACGGGCGGACCGGGACGGCACTGGCCTGCCTGGCAGTCCTGGACGGCGTACCGGCCGAGCGCGCAGTGGAGTTCGTGCGCCGGAACTACGACGCGCAAGCGGTGGAGACGCCCTGGCAGAGGCGGTACGTGCGGTACTTCGCCGGCTGACCCCACCCGCGAGAGCCGGCGGGGCATCGCGAGCGCCGGGCCACGGAAAATGAGTTGCGCGGGCCTGGCGGTAGCCCCGCATCATGGTCGGGCCACGCCCCCGACAGCCCTGGAGCACGGAATGCGTCATTCCTTCGAAGCAGTTCAGCGCCCTGACCGGACGAACTCTTTCGAGGACTCGACCTTCCATGCCTTCCCAGCCCACGCGGCACACCCTGAACATCGGCATTCTCGCCCACGTCGACGCCGGTAAGACCAGCCTCACCGAGCGCCTCCTCTTCGACACCGGCGCGATCACCCGCCTCGGCAGCGTCGACGCGGGCGACACCCGCACCGACACCGGCGAGATCGAGCGGCAGCGCGGCATCACGATCCGCTCGGCCGTCGCCGCGTTCACCGTCGGCGACGTCCAGATCAACCTGATCGACACCCCTGGGCACTCCGACTTCATCGCCGAGGTCGAACGCGCCCTCGAAGTCCTCGACGGCGCCGTGCTCCTGCTGTCCGCCGTGGAGGGCGTCCAGGCCCAGACGCGGGTCCTCCTCAAGACCCTGCGCCGACTGCGGCTGCCCACCCTCGTCTTCGTCAACAAGATCGACCGGGCGGGCGCGCGGGACGAAGCGCTGCTCGACGAGGTCCGCCGCCGTCTGACCCCGCACGTCGTGCCGCTCACGAAGGTCCACGACGCGGGCGGCCCGCAGGCCCGGACGGTCCCGCGAAGCCTCGACGACCCGGCTGTACGGGCCACTGTCGCGGAAGCGCTCGCCGAGGTCGACGACTCGGTGCTCGCAGGTCTGGTCGACGGCCCCGAACCGACCGCCGCCGAACTGCGCCGGGTCCTCGCGGCACGCACCGCGGACGGCTCCGTGCACCCCGTCCTGTTCGGCTCGGCCCTCGGCGGCCAGGGCGTCGCCCAACTCATCGAGGAAATCCCCCGGTTGATCCCTTACCGTCCCGCCGCACGGACCCCCGGCGCCGCACCGTGCGGCAGCGTCTTCGCCGTCCGACGCGGCCCGGTCGGCGAGCGGTTGGCCTATCTCCGTCTGTACGAGGGAGAAGTGACAGAACGTCAACGTGTGACGTTTCTCCGGGATGCGTCCGACGGCTCCGTCACCGAGATCCCCGGGCGCGCCACCGGCCTCGACGTGGTGGGGCGAACGACCCACACGCTCACGGCCGGGAACATCGGTGAGCTGCGGGGCGTGCCGGACGTCCGGGTCGGCGACCGGCTCGGCCCACGCGACGGCCTTGACCGGGCGCCCGGCTTCGCGCCGCCCACGCTGGAGACACTCGTACGCGCCGTGCGGCCCGGCCGCTCGGCGGCGCTTCGGACCGCGCTCCTCGACATCGCGGGGCAGGATCCGCTCATCCACGCGGAGGCCGCGCCCGACGGAAGCACGGCGCTGCTGCTCTACGGCGAGGTGCAGAAGGAGGTCCTGGCCGCGACCCTCGTCCAGGACTACGGCATCGAGGCCGTCTTCGAGCCGAGCCGCATCCGCTGCGTCGAGCGCCCCGCAGGCACCGTCGAGGTGTACGAGGACATCACGAACAACCGCGAGACGGGATTCTGCGCGACCGTCGGGCTGCGCGTGGAGCCGGGACCCCGGGGTTCCGGGCGGGTCTTCGCGTACGAGACGGAGCTGGGCGCGCTGCCCCGCGCCTTCCACCAGGCCATCGAGGACACGGTCCACGCGACGCTCGGCGAGGGGCCTCGCGGTTGGTCCGTGACGGACTGCCGGGTCACGCTCGTCCGCTCCGGGTTCTGGTCACCGATCACTGTCGCCGGGGACTTCCGGGGGCTGACGCGGCTCGTACTGCGGCGCGCGCTGGAGCGGGCGGGGACGACGGTGCACGAGCCTGTGCACGCGTTCGAGGCGGAGATCCCGCTGGACGCGCTCGCCGCCGTGACGGCCCGGCTCTCCGCAGCGGAGGCCGAGTTCGGCAACACGACGGGCGGCACCACGTCCTGGGTGGTCACGGGCACGCTCCCGGCCCGCAAGGTGCGGGAGGCCGAGCTCGCTCTGCCGGGTCTGACGCGCGGGGAGGGCGTGTGGTGGTCCCGAGTGTCCGGCGACCGGCTCGTCCGTACGCCGGAGCATGCGGCGTAGACAAGAGGCACTCCCCTCCGTGTCTGGCCTCCACGGCCTCGCGTGTCGCGGCGCACGCGGGGCTGAGCGACGCTGGAGGGAAGCGGTACGCGACGCGGGAGCGGGAGGTGGCGAAGGGCATGGCCATGGAACCCGTCGAGGCGCTGGAGCGGGTCGCCTTTCTCCTGGAGCGCACGCTCGCGCCCCCGTATCGCGCCGGAGCCTTCCGTACCGCCGCCCAGGTGCTCGGCGCGCTGCCCGAGGGGGAGGTGGCCGAGCGCGCCGCGGCCGGGACGCTCGAATCGCTGAAGGGGGTCGGGCCCAAGACGGCTCAGGTGGTGCGGGAGGCGCTGGCAGGCGAGGTACCGGCCTATCTGGAGGGCCTGGAGAGTGAGGGCGCGGCGGCGCCGCTCACCGACGGCGGCGAGCGGCTGCGCGCATTGCTGCGCGGCGACTGCCATCTGCACTCCGACTGGTCGGACGGCGGCAGCCCCATCGAGGAGATGGGCCGAGCGGCGATCGCCCTCGGTCACGAGTGGGCGGTGCTGACCGACCACTCTCCGCGCCTGACGGTGGCACGCGGCCTGTCGCCGGAGCGGTTACGTGAACAGCTGGCCGTAGTAGCGGAGTTGAACAAGCGCTGGGCGCCCTTCCGGCTGCTCACCGGCATCGAGTGCGACATCCTCGCCGACGGGTCCCTCGACCAGGAACCCGAACTCCTCGACCGGCTCGACCTGGTCGTCGTGTCGGTCCACTCCAAGCTGCGCATGGACGCGCCCGCGATGACGCGCCGGATGGTGGCCGCCGTGACGAACCCGCTCGCCGATGTGCTCGGACACTGCACGGGACGGCTCGTGACGGGACGGAACAAGGTCGGACGGGGCCGCCCCGAGTCGGAGTTCGACGCCGAAGCCGTGTTCGCGGCGTGCGCGGAGTCCGGCACCGCGGTCGAGATCAACAGCCGCCCCGAACGCCTCGACCCGCCGCGCCGGCTCCTGCGCGAGGCCGTGGCGGCGGGCACGCTGTTCTCCGTCGACACGGACGCGCACGCACCGGGGCAGCTCGACTGGCAGCACCTCGGCTGCGCCCGCGCCGAGGAGTGCGAGGTACCGGCCGACCGCGTGGTGAACACCTGGCCGGCCGACGAACTCCTCGCCTGGACACGCACGCGCCGGGCCCCGAGCCGGGCGGGGTAGTGCGGGACGCAGAGGGCCACGTCCCCACACCGCCGCGCACGGTCGCTACCCCTCCCCCGCCGCGCCCCGCTTCGTTCCGATGACCACGGTGGCGTACAGGTCGTCGTCCGTCACGACCCGGGCCGACAGACCGCTGCGGATGACCGCCGCGACGGCCTCGGCGGCCTGCTGTTCGCTGGTCTCCACGAAGAGGTGCCCGCCCGGGGCGAGCCACTGAGGCGCCCCGGCCGCGACGCGGCGCATGATGTCGAGCCCATCGGCGCCTCCGTCGAGCGCCATGCGCCGCTCGTGGTCACGGGCCTCGGGCGGGAGCAGGGCGACGTCGCCGGTGGGAACGTACGGGCCGTTGGCGGCCAGGATGTCGACGCGGCCCCTGAGCCCTGGGGGCAGGGGCGCGTACAGGTCGCCCTCGTGGACCTCGCCGCCGAACGGCGACACGTTCCGGTGGGCGCAGCGCACGGCCGCCGGGTCCAGATCGGCGGCGTGGAGTTCGGCGGGGTCGGCGTGGGTGGCGAGTGCCGCGGCCACCGCGCCGCTGCCGCAGCACAGATCGAGGACGACGGCCCCGGCGGGCGCGAGGGCGGCCGCCCGGCGGGCGAGGAACTCGGTGCGGCGCCGCGGGACGAAGACACCGGGTTCGAGCGTGATACGCAGACCGCAGAACTCCGCCCAGCCGACGACATGTTCGAGGGGCAGGCCCTCCACGCGGCGCTCGACCATCGCGGCGAGTTCGTCCGGCGTACGAGCCGTCGAGAGGAGGATGTCCGCCTCTTCCTCGGCGAAGACACAGCCCGCTGCGCGCAGCCTGGCGACGGCGGCGGGGTGGTCGTGGTGTGACGGGGGTGACGGGTGAACCGACATGTATGAAGCGTGACCTTTCGGGATGCCGATGGGGCTCCCGATGACCTGCGGCCACCTACGTACGGCGGACCGCGCGGGTCTGCGGAGGGAGCACCCGACCTGACACAGCGGTAATGGGGCTCACCTCCTCGGCCGAAGCGCTGCTGGGAGCGGTAACACTACCCCAGCCGTCGCCGTGGCCCGGCCGGGAGTTGGGCCCGGGCGCGAGCGGCCCTCCGGCCGCCGGAAGGGCCCGTTCGGCGCGCATCGGAGGGCCGGACGCGGTCACTCCGCGTGAGCGATCGACACTCCTCGCCCATTTGGAGACTTCGGGCATATCGTGGATTAAGCGGACCAAACCGCTCACGCACACCGTCGCCGGCTTACGCACCCCGAGCCGGCCTCCGCACATCGAGCTGGACGACTCAAAAGACAGGGGGTCGCCATGCTGGCGGAACTGCTCACGGCCGTGGCCGCGGCCGCCTCGTTCGGCGCTGTCTACGCCGCCGCGGCGGCCCGTGTGGTCAAGCAGTACGAGCGAGGCGTGGTCTTCCGCCTTGGCCGGCTGCACGGCGCGGTCCGTGGGCCGGGCTTCACCACCGTCGTCCCCGGTATCGACCGGCTGCACAAGGTCAACATGCAGATAGTGACCATGCCGGTGCCCGCCCAGGACGGCATCACCCGCGACAACGTCACCGTCCGGGTCGACGCCGTCATCTACTTCAAGGTCGTCGACGCCGCCAACGCGATCGTGCAGGTCGAGGACTACCGGTTCGCCGTCTCGCAGATGGCCCAGACCTCACTGCGCTCCATCATCGGCAAGAGCGACCTCGACGACCTGCTCTCCAATCGCGAAAAGCTCAACCAGGGCCTTGAGCTGATGATCGACAGCCCGGCCATCGGCTGGGGCGTACAGATCGACCGCGTCGAGATCAAGGACGTGTCGCTGCCCGAAACGATGAAGCGGTCCATGGCGCGGCAGGCCGAGGCCGACCGTGAGCGGCGCGCCCGCGTCATCAACGCCGACGCCGAACTCCAGGCCTCCAAGAAACTCGCCGAGGCCGCAGCCCAGATGTCCGAACAGCCCGCGGCGCTCCAACTCCGGCTCCTGCAGACCGTGGTGGCCGTCGCCGCCGAGAAGAACTCGACCCTCGTACTGCCCTTCCCGGTGGAACTCCTGCGCTTCCTCGAACGGGCACAGCAGCCCGGTCCCCCACCGCCCGCCGTCGAGGAGGGCGAACACAAGAAGCCGGCGAGCTCCGAGGAATGACGGCGCCACGGGGGCGCGTTCGCACCCACATGGACACAGCTGACGCGGCACGGCGGTTCGTCGAGACCTGGGAGCGGGGCTGGACGCGGCACGACGTCCCGGCGCTCCTCGCGCTCTACCCGGAGGACTGCGTGCACCGCTCGATGCCGTTCAGGGCGCCGCACCGGGGCCGGGCGGCGCTCGCCGACTATCTGCGCTGGTCGTTCGAGGACGAGCGCCCGCTCGACGTGCGGTTCGGGCCTCCGGTGGTCGGGCCCGACGGACTGGCCGTGGCCGAGTTCCGGGTGGTGGCCGAAGAGGGCGGCGAGGTCTCGACGCTGGCGGGCTGCGTGTTCGTACGGTTCCGCGGTGACGGGCTCGCAGTCGAGACGCGGGACTACTGGCACCAGACCAGTGGTCGGCAGGAGCCCGAAGGGGCACTGTTCCTCGGAGCCGACGGCGGCAGGACGCCTTGAGGGGCGGGGTTGCCGGCCCACCCGGCCCCGGACATCTGATGTCCGATGCCTTGGTAGCGTAGAAGCGGCCCGGGCCGCGGGTCCAGGCGCGTCCAGAGGTGGGGAGACCGCTCATGCCCGGTACCAGGCCGGTCCGGCCGCTGCTCAGGCAGGAAGTCGCCGACGGCATCAAGCGGTACATCCTCGAGAACAAGCTGCACCCCGGCGATCCGCTGCCCACGGAGACGGAGCTGTGCGAGGCGCTCGGCGCGAGCCGATCCAGCGTCCGCGAGGCGGTCAAGATCCTGCACGCGCTCGACATCGTCGAGGTCAGGCACGGCCACGGCACGTACGTGGGACACCTGAGTCTGTCCGCGCTGGTGGAGAGCCTGACGTTCCGCGGGCTGCTGAGCCCCGACGACGACGTGCAGGTGCTCGCCGACCTCGTCGACGTGCGTGAGCTGTTCGAGCGCGGCATGGCCGAGCGGATCGTCGCGTCGCTCAGCGGCGAGCAACTCGACGCGCTGGAACGCCTGGTGACCCGGATGAGCGACGCCGGCGTCGGCGGCGACGGCCGGGGCCTCATCGAGGCCGACCGCGCGTTCCACGCCCTGCTCGTCGCGCCGCTCGGCAATGACCTGATGGGCCAGCTCTCGATGGCCTTCTGGGATGTGTACGCCATTGTGGCCCCGCAGATCGACGGCTTCACGCACACCGAGCAGGCGGAGACCGTCGCCGCACACCACAGCATCGTGACGGCGGCCCGCGCGGGCGACCCGGTGGCGTTCGTCCAGGCCATCGGCGAGCACTACGCGCCGGTCCGGCGGCGCATCTCCGAGGCCCGCACGCGCTCTTGACGGCCTTCTGCGGCGCCCCTAGGGTCCCTCAACGAACAGGACATCTGACGTCTGCTGTCTTCCTCGCCGTACGGACATCTGACGTCTGATGTGCTCGCAGAACCTCCGCAGAGATGAGAGCCGTCCATGCATCGAAGAATGCTCGTCGCACTGATGTCCGCCGGACTTCTCGCCCTGGGATCGGGGACACCCGCCCTCGCCCACGGCGACCAACGCCCTGATCATCAGGGCGAGTTGACCTCCCAGGACCTCGCCACCCGGGGAGACGGATTTCCGCAGTACCGGATACCGGCCCTCACCACGTCCACACAGGGCACGCTGATCGCGGCCTACGACGGCCGGCCAACGATGGCCGATCTGCCCAGCCACATCGCCCTCGTGGTGCGGCGCAGCACGGACGGCGGCGCCACCTGGAAGGCGCAGCAGGTGGTGCGGAGCGAGGCCGCCCCGAAGGGGTTCGGCGACCCGAGCCTGCTCACCGACCGCACCACGGGCAGGATCTTCCTCTTCCACGCCGCCTCGGTGAACCAGGGCTTCGCCGGGGCGCACACCGGCAACAGCGACGACGATCCCGACATCCTGCACGCCGACTACAGCTACTCGGACGACGACGGGGTGACGTGGCACCACCGCCGCATCACGTCGATGGTCAAGAACCCCGCGTGGGGCGGCCTGTTCGCCGCGTCCGGTGAGGGCATCCAGCTGCGCCACGGCCCGCACAAGGGGCGCCTCCTCCAGCAGTACGCGATCCGGATCGACGGCGCGAACTATGCGGCGAGCGCGTACAGCGACGACCATGGCGCGACCTGGAGGATGGGCGAGCCGGTCGGGCCGGGCGGCGACGAGAACAAGACGGTGGAGCTGTCCGACGGGACCGTCATGCTCAACAACCGCTCGGCGCCGTACCGGACCATCGCGTACTCCACGGACGGCGGGGTCACGTACACGCCGTTCACGCCCGACCCGCAGCTGCCCGACCCGGCGAACAACGCGTCGATCATCCGGTACGCCCCCGACGCGCCGCCGAGCGACCCCCGCTCGAAGTGGCTCCTGTTCAGCAACACCGAGGACACCCGGGCCCGCCGCAACCTCACCGTCAAGATGTCCTGCGACAACGGCAGGACGTGGCCCGTGAAGAAGGTCGTCGACCCCGGCGCGGCCGCCTACTCCACCCTGACCCGCCTGCCGGACGGACGCGTGGGCCTGCTGTACGAACGCGGCGACTACCAGTACATGACGTACGCCTCGTTCGACGTGAAGTGGCTGGGCGGCGGGTGCGGGCGCCGTTGACGCCCATGTGACCACACGATCCCTGCGACCGGGTGACCGTCGCGGGAATGTGACCTCCACCCCTTGACCACCCCCGCGGGGCGCGACTTAAGGTGGCGCCAGGACATAGGACGTCTTACGTCTGATGCCCTACCCCCTCTGAACCGAAGAGAATCCGGAGCGCCGCCATGCCCCTGACCGCACCCCTGCGCGGGGTCGTCCCGCCCGTCTGCACCCCCCTCGACGAGGCGGGCCAGGTGGACACCGCCTCCCTCGCCCGTCTCGTCGAGCACCTCGTCGCGGGCGGCGTGCACGGACTGTTCGCGCTCGGCTCGACCAGCGAGGTCGCGTATCTGACCGACGAGCAGCGTGCCGTCGCCCTGCGGACCGTCGTGGAGACGGCGGCGGGCCGGGTCCCCGTGCTCGCCGGTGTCATCGACACGACGACCGCGCGCGTCATCGCCCACGCGCGCGTGGCCGCCGAGCTCGGCGCCGACGCCCTGGTCGCCACCGCGCCCTTCTACACGCGCACCCACCCCAAGGAGATCGCGGGCCACTTCCGCACCCTGCGCGCGAGCGTGGACCTGCCGCTGTTCGCGTACGACATCCCGGTCGCCGTCCACAGCAAGCTCCCCGCGTCTCTGGTGCGCGAGCTCGCCGAGGACGGCACGCTCGCCGGCCTCAAGGACAGCAGCGGCGACGAGGGCGGGCTGCGCCGGCTGATCGTCGAGCTGGGCGGCCGCGACGGCCGCGCGGACGGGCCCGCCCCGCACTTCTCGGTACTCACCGGATCCGAACTCACCGTGGACTGCGCCCTGTTGGCCGGCGCGGACGGCGTCGTGCCCGGCATCGGCAACGTCGATCCCGCCGGATACGTGCGCCTCTACGACGCCGCGCTGGCCGGTGACTGGACGCTCGCCGCCAAGGAGCAGGAGCGTCTCGTCGCGCTGTTCGGGATGGTCGACGTCGGCCCCGAGGCCGACATGGGGCGCAGTTCGTCCGCACTCGGCTCGTTCAAGGCGGCGCTGCGGCTGCTCGGGGTCATCGAGTGCGGCGACACGGCGTTCCCGCAGATCCAGCTCGGCGCGGAGTCCGTCGCCGAGGTCGCGCGGCACCTGCGTGCTGCCGGGCTCGCGCCGGTCCGATGACGGTCACGGGTCCCGCGATCGGCCTCGACCTCGGAGGCACGAAGATCGCCGCCGCGCTCGTGGCCCCGGACGGCACGGTCCTGGCCCGGCACACCCGGCCCACGCCCGCCGCCGACGGACCCGGCGCCGTGCTCGACGCGCTCGCCGACGCGGCCCGCTCGGTCGACGGCGGCGCAGGGCCCGCCGCACTCGGGGTCGCGGCGGCCGGGGTGATCGACCCTGTGACCGGCACGGTCACCAGCGCCACCGACTCGATCCGCGGCTGGGCGGGCACGGCGCTCGCCGCCGGTCTCGCGGCCCGTACGGGACTCCCGGTGGCGTGCGACAACGACGTACGCGCGACGGCGGCTCCCGAACTGGCCGCCGCCGGCGCGGGCGCGTCCCTCGTCTACGCGGCGATCGGCACCGGTGTCGGCGGCGCGGTGGCCGTGGGAGGGCGCATGGTGCACGGAACGGCGGGCATCGCGGGCCACCTCGGCCATGTGCCGAGTCCGGAAGCGGCGGGGCTGCCGTGCACCTGCGGCGGCACGGGCCACCTCGAAGCCGTCGCCTCGGGGCCCGGGATCGCCGCGCTGTACGGGCGGCTCACGGGCCGGCCCGTGGAACGCCTGGAGACCGTGGCCGAGCGGGCCGCGTCGGGTGAGGAGCCTGCCGTGCGCGCCATCGTGACGGGCGCGGTCGCCGCGGGCCGGGTCCTGGGCGGACTCGCGAACACGCTCGGGCCGGACCGGGTCGTCGTCGGAGGCGGAGTGCCCCACATCGGGCCGCTCTACCGGGACGCGCTGACCGAGGCGTTCGTCTGCGAACTCATGCCGCCGTTGGCTCGCCTCCGGCCCTCCAGGCCCCTCTTCGGGGCCGACGCCGCCGTCATCGGCGCCGCGCGCCTGCCCTCCCAGGTGCCGCTGCACGCGCCGCCGCAGTCCTGAACACCCCTCCCTGGAGTCCTCGATGAACGACCCCGCGCCCTCGTCCCCCGTCGCCGACCTGCTCAAGGGCCGGCTGATCGTCTCCTGTCAGGCGCCGCCCGGCGATCCCCTGCGCGACACCGACACCCTCGTACGGCTGGCGCGGGCCGCCGCGGCCGGCGGGGCGGCCGGGATCCGGGCCAACGAACCCGAGGTCGTCGCCGCGATCTCCGCCGCCGTCGACCTGCCGCTCATCGGGCTGTGGAAGGACGGCGACACCGGCGTCTACATCACGCCGACCGTCCGGCACGCCCTGGCCGTCGCCGAGGCGGGCGCCCACATCGTCGCGGCCGACGCGACCGCGTGCCCCCGCCCCGACGGCGGCACGTTCGCCGACATCGTGGCCGCGGTGCACGCCGCCGGGGCCCTGGTGATGGCCGATGTGGCGACCCTCGACGAGGGCGTCGCCGCGGCCGCCGCCGGCGCGGACCTCGTGTCCACGACGCTGTCCGGCTACGTTCCCGGCTCCCCCCGCCAGGACGGCCCCGACCTCGAACTGGTCGCCGCGCTCTCGGCCACGGTGGACGTCCCGGTCGTCGCCGAAGGCCGTATCAGCACCCCCGAAGAGGCCGCGCTGGCGCTCGCGCGGGGCGCTCACAGCGTCGTCGTCGGCACCGCGATCACCGCGCCCACCGCGCTGACCTCGCGTTTCGCGGCCGCACTCCCCCGTACGTAGTTCCCGCTCACCCCCCACACAGGCCGTACCGCACCCCACACCGCAGACGGGACTCGACGGTGAGTCCTTCCGGCATCCTGGAGTAATCGTGCACACCACAGCCAAGCCACCGCTCCCCTGGTACCGCGAGGTGAGCCGCCCCCATTGGAAGGCGTTCTTCGCCGCCTGGATCGGCTACGTCCTCGACGGGTTCGACTTCGTCCTGATCACCCTCGTACTGACCGAGATCAGCTCGGAGTTCGGCCTGAGCACCGTGCAGGCCGCGAGCCTGATCTCGGGCGCGTTCATCACGCGCTGGCTCGGCGGAGCCGTCCTGGGCGCGCTCGGCGACCGGTACGGCCGCAAGCTCTCGATGGTCCTCAGCATCCTCCTGTACTCCCTGGGCACGTTCGCGTGCGGCTTCGCCTGGGACTACACGAGCCTGTTCGTGGCGCGCCTCGCGATCGGGATGGGCATGGCCGGCGAGTACAGCGCCAGCGCCACGTACGTCATGGAGAGCTGGCCCACGCGCGTGCGCAACCGGGCCAGCGGGTTCCTGATCTCGGGCTTCTCGATGGGTTCGGTGCTCGCCGCACAGGTCTACAACTGGGTCGTGCCCACGCTGGGCTGGCGCTGGATGTTCTATGTGGGCCTGGTCCCGATCGTTGTCGCGCTGTGGATGCGGCGGGCGCTGCCGGAGGCGGCGGACTGGAGCGAGCGAGTCGGTCGGCAGGCAGTCGGAGAAGGAGCGGCCGAACCCGTTCCGGCCGCTGTTCGCCACGCCCGCCAGGGCGACGGTGAACGTCGTCCTCGCCGTGGCCGCCACCGTGTCGCTGTTCGCGATCTTCACGCCCGTCGGCGACGGGCTCGTGCCCGCGCTGTCCGCCGTGGCCGCGGTGGCGCTGATCGCGTTCGCCGTGCAGCTGGGCGGGCGCAAGAGCTGGCTGCTCTATGTGTCGATGATCGTGACGATCTTCTTCGCGTTCCTGTACTCGTGGCCGATCCAGGCGCTGCTGCCGACGTACCTCAAGACCGAGTTGGGCTACTCGCCGGGACAGGTCACCGACGCGCTGTACTTCGCGGGTTTCGGCACGATGGCGGGCTGCTGGCTCGCGGGCTTCGCCGGGGACTGGATGGGCACGAAGAAGGCGTACGCGCTGACGCTGCTCGCCTCGCTGGTCTTCGTCTTCCCGGTGTTCGCGGTGCGCGACAACCTCTTCCTGCTCGGCGTCCTGCTCTTCGTGCTCCAGGCGACCAGCTTCGGCATCTCCGGGCTGCTGCCCCGGTACATCGGCGGCCACTTCCCCACCGAGAACCGCGCCGCCGCGCTGGGGTTCACGTACAACGTGGGTGCGCTCGGCGGAGCCGTCGCGCCGGTGCTCGGCGCGCATCTCGCGGCGGGCATGGACCTGGGGCGCGCCCTGGCCGTGCTGACCTTTGCGGGCACGGTGATCGTGGTCCTGCTGGTCGGCTTCGACATACCGGGCCGTCTGAACCGCCTCACCGACCCGGACGGCACCGTCGACCACCTCGCCGAACCTGCGCCGCATGCGGCGACGTCACCGTCCGACGGGCAGGTCCCCGCGGCGTCCCGCTGACACACGGGCCCCGCCGCGGCCACCCTCTGTCCAGGGGCGGAGCTTCTCCGGATTGCGTACCGCCCAGATGTGGGTGATCCGGTTGCCGGCGACGCGGAAGGCGAACACGGTGACCGTGACGCCGTCCTGCTGGGCGACCAGGCCGGGCCGGCCGTTGACCGTACGCTCCAGCAGTGTCTGGTCGGGTGCGAGGCGGGCGACGTTGAGATAGGCGTGGGCGACCCGTTCGCGACCCGTGACCGGCCGCCGCAGGGCGCCGACCAGGCCCCCGCCGTCGGCGATCACGGTGGCGTCGGGATCGAGCAGGCCCACGAGGGCGCTCACGTCCTTCGCCGCCCAGGCCTGCTTGAACTCCCGGACGATACCGGCCTGCGCGGTCGTCGGCCCGGCCGGAGCCTGGGAAGCGCGGATGCGGCGGCGGGCCGAGGAGGCCAGTTGGCGGCAGGCCGCCGGCGTACGCCCGACGATCTCGGCCACCTCGGCGAACGCGTAGCGGAAGACGTCGTGAAGGATGAAGGCCACGCGTTCCGCCGGCGTCATGGATTCCAGTACGACGAGGAACGCCATGTCGACCGACTCGTCGAGGGTGATCCGGTCCGCCGGGTCCGCCGTGACGCCGTCGGTCCACTCCCGGCGTTCGGGAAGCGGTTCCGGGATCCACTCGCCCACGTAGCGCTCCCTGCGCGCACGGGCGGAGCCGAGCAGATTGAGGCAGATGCGGCTGGCTACCGTGGTCAGCCAGGCGCCGGGGACTTCGATGGCGTCGCGTTGCGGCCGGTCCATGGCGTACCAGCGGACGAACGTCTCCTGCACGACGTCCTCGGCGTCGGCCAGCGAGCCGAGGAGCCGGTACGCCAGATTGATCAGCTGGCGCCGCTCGCTCATGATCGCGCTCAGGCCCGGATCGGCCTGGCCTTGTGCCGTGTCGGTTCGGTTGGCCATGGTGTCGCGCACTCCCTTGCCTCGGCCTCGTCACTGCCCTCCATCTCTTTGACGAGACAGCCCTCCGGAATGTGACGTCGTTCGCGTCGCCTCACATTCCGGAGGGCTGCGTTGTCGTACGAGGTATACGGAACGGAGGAAGCCGATGACCGACTTTCAGGCGATTGCCGACCGCGTCGAGATCGAGGCGCTGCGCGGTGAGTTCACCGACGCGGCGATGATGCGCGACCGCGCCCGCCTCGCGTCCCTGTTCGCGGAGGACGGCGTGCTGCGGATGCCCGACGTGCCCATCGAGATGAACGGCCGGGAGGAGATCCGCACCGGGGGCGAGCGGCTCCAGGCCCAGTGGGACTTCTTCGTGCAGAACACGCATCCGGGCGTGATCCGGATCGACGGCGACACCGCGACCGGCCGCGCCTACATGCAGGAGATCGCGCGCATGCAGAGCGGTTTCCAGGGCCTCAACTACGCGATCTACCACGACCGATACCGCCGCACCGACGAAGGCTGGAGGTTCACCGAACGGGTCTACGAGATCCGGTACTTCGACACCACCCCGCTGACGGGCTCGGCTCCGGCCGGGGACATCCACGCTGCTCAGGAGGCACGATGACCGTCTCGACTCCGGCCACGCCGTTCACCGGCCCGGCGCCCGCGGACCGCTTGGAGCGGGCGGCCGCCGCGCTGGCGGCGCACCGCTTCACCGTCGAGATCCTGGATGACGCCGCCGCCGCGCGGACCCGGGTCCAGGAGCTGATCCCGGAGGACGCCAGTGTGTTCACCGCGGCCAGCGAGACGTTGCGACTGTCCGGCATCGACGACGACATCAACACCAGCGGCCGGTACCGGGCGGCCGTCAAGCCCCGCGCGGTGACCATGGACCGGGCCGCCGAAGCGGACGACATCCGGCGCCTCATCGCCGTCCCGGACGTCGTCGTGGGCAGCGTCGCCGCGCTCACCGAGACCGGCTCCCTCGTGGTGGCCTCGGCGAGCGGGAGCCAGTTGCCCGCGTACGCCGGTGGCGCCGGGCGCGCGATCTGGGTCGTCGGGGCGCAGAAGGTGGTGCCCGACCTGGACACCGCGCTGCGCCGCCTCGAGGAACACGCCCTCCCGCTCGAAACCGCCCGCGCCCTGGAGGTGTACGGACAGTCCAGCTCCGTCAACCAGCTCCTGGTCCTCAACGCGCAACCCCTCACGGGCCAGGGAATCGTCCTGCTGCTCCGCGAGGCGATCGGGTTCTGAACCGACGCTTGACGGGGCCTCCCCCAGCTGACGCCGGGGGAGGCTCAGGGCGCGTGTGGGTGTCAGGCCGTGACGTCGATGTACGTCGAGGGGCCGTAGCTGGATCCGCTGACCGGGGTGACGTACATGCGGACGGTCCTGCCCTCCTCGAGGTCTCCGCCCTTCCACGGGCTGCAGTAACCGGCGGTGTGGCCGCGGGTGTCGATGCTCCGGTCCATTTTCCCGTCGTAGTTGTAGTCGAGAGCGGTCTCGATGCCCCAGCCGTCCGACTTGGTGTCGCAGGCGCGGATCGCGTCGCCGGGGATCGAGCCGTCCGGATCGGCGTTCCAGGTGGCGTTGCCGGCGCCGCTGGGCGCGTAGATGGTGACCGTTCCGGCCCAGGCCTGGCCCTGCAGACCGGCGACGAGGCCGATCGCGCAGGCACCGGTGGCGAGCGCTCTGATCACGGTGTTTCGGGTCTTCATGATGTCCCCTCCCCTTGCCGGCGGGCCGGTGCCCGCCGACGCTCGCGGAGGAGAATGCCATACCTAGATCAACTTCGGGAGGCGGGGCGCCCGTTCCCGGTACCGCTCACTTCTCCACCAGTCGCTCCATGAGCGCGGTGGCCTCGGCGAGCGTGCGCAGTTCGGCGTCGTCGAGCTCGCCGGCCAGGGCTTGGACGAGCCAACTGTGCTTGGCGGCGCGGACCGAGGCGAGAGTGTGCCGGCCGCTCTCCGTGATGGCGACGACCGACTGACGGCCGTCGTCCGGGTCGGGCGTGCGCGCCACGAAGTCCTGTTCCTCCAGGGCGGCCAGGGTGAGCCGCATCGACTGGGGCCGCACGTACTCGGCGCGCGCGAGGGCGGCCGTGGTGGCGGGACCTTCGCCGTCGAGGCGCGCCAGTACGGTTCGCTGCGTCGGGGTGAGGAGGCCGCCGGGCGACGCGGTGCGCAGCCGCCTGAGCAGCCGTCCGACGACGGCCGACAGATCGGCGGCCACCTGTTCTGCGAGCGGCTCGTCCGCGGTTTCTCGCTGCATGGCCTCACCGTAGAAGGTCGACAGGCAGCCTTGCAATTTCACCGCATTTCGCCTGCCGGGTCGGCGTGGTGAAACCATCCGCCTCGCCCCTCTTCCCGCCGGTCCGACCAGTCGGTATGTTCACCTCCTGCGGACCCATATCGACTCGACCTGCCTCACCGCTTCGGCCCACGGAGACGTCATGACCCAGCACGCGCCCGGCATCCAAGGACACTGCGACGCGCGCTTCGACGCCGTCCGCGCCACCTTCGAGGAGAACTTCGACGAGCGCGGCGAACTGGGCGCGGCCTTCACCGTCCTGATCGACGGCGCGCCCGTCGTCGACCTGTGGGGCGGCTGGGCCGACGCGGCCCGCACGCGCGCGTGGGAGCGCGACACGGTCGTCAACGTGTGGTCGACGACCAAGGGGCCGACCGCCCTGTGCGCCCACATCCTCATCGACCACGGCCTGCTCGACCTGGACGCACCGGTCGCCACGTACTGGCCGGAGTTCGCCGCGGCCGGCAAGGACGGCGTCCTCGTACGGCATCTGCTGTCGCACCGCGCCGGGCTGGCCGGACTGCGCGAGCCGCACTCCCTGGAGCAGCTCTTCGACTGGGAGCTCACCACGTCCCGGCTCGCGGCGCAGGAGCCCTGGTGGGAGCCCGGCACGGTCTCCGGCTACCACGCGTTGACATACGGGTTCCTGGTCGGCGAGGTCGTCCGGCGCGTCAGCGGACTGCTGCCGGGCGCGTTCCTGGAGCGCGAGGTGACGGGCCCGCTCGGCATCGACTTCACGATCGGACTGCCGGACAAGGAGTCGGGCCGCGCGGCGGAGATGGTGCACCCGCGCGCGCAGGCCGACAGCGAACAGACCGCGATCTTCGCCCAGTTGGCGCCGGCCGCCCTCGCCGCGCTGACCAATCCGATCGCGGGCGCGTCCGAGGCCAACACCGCGGCATGGCGCGCCGCCGAGATCCCGGCCGCCAACGGTCACGGCACGGCGCGCGCCGTCGCCGCGCTGTACGGAATCGTCGCGGGCAAGGGCCGGTCCGGTGACCACCAGGTCCTGTCCCCGGAGGCCGCCGAGCGGATCCGCGAGGGTCAGGGCAGCTGTCGCGACCTGGTCCTGGGCGCCGGGTTCACGCACGAGACGGAGCTGGGCCTCGGCCTCTGGCTGAGCGGGCCGAACGGCTCGTACGGGCCGAACCCGCGCGCGGTCGGACACGACGGCTTCGGCGGCTCCTTCGGCTCGGCCGACCCCGAGTCGGGTGTCGCGATGGGCTATGTGATGAACCGGATGGGTCCTCACATCGCCGACGATCCGCGGAAGATGGCCCTGATCAGCGCCGTGTACGACGCTCTCGGCTGACATCCGACCGCCGGAAACCGGCCACCACGCGCCGTCCCGCGCGCCCTTACCGCCGCGCAACCTTACGGTAACCACATGGGCAGTTCGCCAGGCTAATCTGCTAACTGCCCATGAGGATTACGAGGCGACGCGACCAGGGAGCCGACCGGATGGCACGCGGCACGACGACAGCAAGGGCCTGCCTGATGGCCCTCACCGTCGGCATGCTCGTCCTCCAACTCCTGGTCAGGAGCGCCCCGTCCGCGTCCGCCCACGATTCGCTGGCACACACCGGCGGCCCGGTCGCCACCTGCGACGACACCGAGCTGCCCCGGAGTTCGTCCCACCACTACCTGCCCCGCGACCGGTACCGCGCCGAGGAGTACGTGCCCCACGGCACCGTGCGCGGGGCCGTGTGCCCGTGGCAGGTCCAGGCCGGGGAGCCCGGCGTCGCGCCGACGGCAGGCGCCGGCGAGAGGTCCCCGCACCGCCAGCCGAGACGGGCGGCCGACTCCCTCCCCGTCATACTCCAGGTCTTCCGCTGCTGAGAGCGCCCGAGGGCAGGAGCAGTTCCCGCGGGTCTTCGGCACACCCTCCTGCCCGCCTCCCGTGACACTCCGCACGTGTAGGACTACGCGCCCCGCACGGGGCGCGCTGGAGGTATGCGCTCGTGAAGCGTTTGGTACCGCGGCAGGACTTCGCCGCGTCTCTCGTCGTGTTCCTGGTCGCCCTGCCGCTCTGCGTGGGCGTGGCCGTGGCGTCCGGCGTCCCGGCCGAACTCGGCCTCGTCACCGGCATCGTGGGCGGTCTGGTAGCCGGGTCCATGCCCGGCAGCAGTCTTCAGGTGAGCGGGCCCGCGGCCGGGCTCACCGTGCTCGTGTACGAGGCCGTGCAGGCGTACGGCCTGCCGGTGCTCGGCGTCATCGTGCTCGGGGCAGGGCTGCTCCAGCTCCTCATGGGCAGCCTGCGCCTGGGCCGCTGGTTCCGGGCGATCTCCGTAGCGGTCGTCGAGGGCATGCTCGCCGGGATCGGTCTCGTACTGATCGCCGGGCAGCTCTACGCGATGGCCGACACGCCAGCCCCCGCGTCGGGGCCGGACAAACTCGCCGGGCTGCCCGGCCTGTTGATCGACTCGGCCTCCTCGTCGAAGGCGCTCGCCGCGCTCGCCCTCGGCGTGGGCACGATCGTCGTGCTGCTCGGCTGGAAGCGGCTGCCCAAGGCGGCCCAGGTGGTGCCCGCGCCGCTCGCCGCGGTGGGGCTCGCGACGCTCGCGGCCGCCGGGTTCGGCCTGCCGGTCGCGCGGGTCGAGGTGCAGGGTCTGATCGAGACCGTGCAGCCGCCCGGCGCCGACGCGTTCGGGCAGCTCGCGAGCGTCGGGGTGCTCGGCACCGTCCTCGCGTTCACCCTCATCGCCTCCGCCGAGAGCCTGTTCAGCGCCGCCGCCGTCGACCGGATGCACGACGGGCCGCGCACGTCGTACGACAAGGAACTCATCGCGCAGGGCACCGGCAACACCGTGTGCGGGCTGCTCGGCGCACTGCCGCTGACGGCGGTGATCGTACGCAGCGCCGCCAACGTCCAGGCGGGCGCCCGCACCAAGGCCTCCCGGGTCCTGCACGGCGTGTGGCTCCTGCTGTTCGCGGCGCTGCTGCCCGCCGCGCTCGGCGTGATCCCGGTCGCCGCGCTCGCGGCCGTCCTGGTCCACGCGGGCTGCAAGCTCATCCCCGTACGGCAGATCGCGGGGCTGTGGCGTGAACACCGGGGTGAGGCCCTGATCCTGATCGTCACGGCGGTGTCGATCGTCGCCGTCAGCATGTTCGAGGGCGTGCTCATCGGTCTGGCGCTCGCGGTGGCGAAGACGGCGTGGGAGGCCTCGCACGTGCGGCTCGACGTCATAGACAAGGGCGCGGGACCGATCCAGGTGTATCTGACGGGCAACGCGACCTTCCTGCGGTTGCCGAAGATCCTCGACACCCTGGAGGCGCTGCCTCAGGACCGGCCCGTCGTGCTCGACCTGTCCGGTCTTCACCACCTCGACCACGCCTTCGGGACGGCGCTGCGGAACTGGGCGGACCGGCACAGCGGCGCCGGCACGGAGCCCGTCAAGGTCACTCCGGGCCAGGCGACTCCGGGGGGCTGAGCCCGGCCCGTGCGGCGCGCTACGACGTGATCGCCCCGAGCAGGGCCCGCGCGCACAGGTCGCGTACCTGATCCCGTGACAGCTCCGGCTCGTCGAGCCACTCCAGGCACACGGCCACCATGAAGGCCAGCCAGCCGCGGACGGCGAGCCGGAGCACGGGGGATTCGCCGTCGATGTGGGAGCTGTCGGGGTCGGCGGCGAGCGCCTCGACGATCTGGCGCTCCTGCGCGGCCAAGCCCCGCCGGTACACCTGGCGCACGGCCGGGTCGCCCGCGGCCTCGGCTCGGTGAAAGGCGCGGAAGCCCTCGCCGTGGGCCTCCACATAGCCGAGGAACGTGTCCAGGCCCACGGCGATCTGCTCGCGCACGGGGATCCCGGGAACAGCTGCCGTCAGGCGCAGCATCCGCTCGCTCTCGCGCTGGACGACGGCGGCGAAGAAGTCCCGTTTGGTCGGGAAGTAGTGGTAGAGCAGCCCGCGCGAGACGCCGGCGATCTCGGCGACCTGCTCGATCCAGACGTCGTCGTACGTGCTCTGCGCGAAGAGCCGCGCACCCACGCTGAGCAGCTGTTCTCGGCGCTCCTCCGTGCTCAGCCGACGGCGCGTGCGCTCCTGCTCCCTGGCGGCCATGACAGCACTTTACCCGCATTACTTGACGTGAATTCAATAGCGGGACCACACTGGGAAGCGTATTGAACCCACGTATAACAGCGGCTCGGGTACACGCACTCTCTACGTCCAGCAGGTGGGGATCATGGCTCAGTTGACGCAGCCGGCGACGGATTCGACACCGCCGAAGGGCTTTCGCAGCGCCGAGCTCGGCTGGCCCGGACTCGACCGGATTCCGCACCCGCCGCGACGGGTGCCTTTCGTCGGCGACATCCTCGGCGCGAACGTGCGCACGCCGGTGCAGGACTCCATGCGGATCGGCAAGGAACTCGGGCCCGTCTTCCGCCGCAAGGCCTTCGGCAACGAGATCGTGTTCGTCTGGGGCACGCGGTTCGCCGCCGACATGGCCGACGAGTCGCGCTTCGCCAAGCATGTCGGCCTGGGCGTGGCCAATCTGCGGCCGATGGCCGGTGACGGCCTGTTCACCGCGTACAACCACGAGCCCAACTGGCAGCTGGCTCACGACGTACTCGCTCCCGGCTTCGGCCGCGACGCGATGGCGGGCTACCACCCGCTGATGCTGGACGTCGCGGGGCGCCTGATGGCGGCCTGGGACGCCCGGGAGGCGGCGGGCGAGGCCGTGGACGTGCCCGGCGACATGACGAAGCTGACCCTGGAGACGATCGCTCGGACCGGTTTCGGCCATGACTTCGGGTCGTTCGAGCGGGAGCGGCCCCACCCGTTCGTGACGGCCATGGTCGGCACGCTGTCGTTCGCGCAGCGCCGCAACGTGGTGCCACCGGCGCTCGCTCCCCTGCTCCTGCGGAGCGCGGAGCGGCGCAACGCCGCGGACATGGCGTACCTCAACCGAACCGTGGACGACGTCGTCGCCGCGCGGCGGGCCGCGTCCGGATCACGCACCGGCGGGCAGGGCGACCTGCTCGACCGCATGCTGGAGGTCGCCCACCCCGACACCGGGGAGCGGCTCTCCCCCGAGAACATACGGCGCCAGGTCATCACATTCCTCGTCGCCGGACACGAGACGACGTCGGGGGCGCTGTCGTTCGCGTTGCACTATCTGGCGCACCACCCCGACGTCCTCGCGAAGGCGCGCGAAGAGGTGGAGCGGGTGTGGGGCGACGCGGACGAGCCCGCGTACGAGCAGGTGGCCAAGCTCCGCTATCTGCGCCGGGTTCTCGACGAGTCCTTGCGGCTGTGGCCGACGGCTCCGGCGTTCGCCCGCGAGGCCACCGTCGACACGACACTCGGGGGGATCCACCCGATGCGCAGGGGCGCTTGGGCGCTGGTCCTGACTGCGCTCCTGCACCGCGACCCGGAGGCGTGGGGTGACGACCCGGAGGCCTTCGACCCGGACCGCTTCGCTCCGGCCGCCGTGCGTTCGCGCGCCCCGCATGTCTTCAAACCGTTCGGCACAGGTGCGCGGGCGTGCATCGGCCGCCAATTCGCCCTGCACGAGGCGACGTTGGTACTCGGCCTGCTGCTTCGGCGTTACGACCTGCACCCCGAACCGGGCTACCGGCTGCGCGTCGCGGAACGCCTGACGCTGATGCCGGAGGGCCTGCGGCTCAACCTGGGACGCCGGGCGAAGGTCCGTACGGCGGACTGAGTTCGACACCTGAGTTCGACGGCTGAGCCCCCCTCGGCTCTCGCGTCGAAGGCGAATTGTCAGACCCGTGCGCAAGAGTGGAGGCACATGTCTGTACATCCACGTCTTCGCCGAGCTGAGGGGCCCATCGATATGAACGCGACCAGGAGTGCCGAACTCGCCGCGGCCCAGGCCTGCCTGCGCCTGCTGCACACCGCGCGCGCCGCACTGACCGGATGCGAGCCGGCGACCGCCGCCTCGCTGCTCGCCCTGCCGATCGCGGAGGCCGACGAGGCCCTGGACAGGGCGGGACTCGCGGGAAACGAGGCGTGGCTGCTGGAGAAGCTGTACGACTTGGGAACGGAGAAGCGCGTTCATACGTGAGGTAGGTGTAGTCGTCCGTAGGTGAGGTATGCGTGTTCGTCCGCAGGTGAGGTACGTATGTGTTCGTCCGCAGGTGACGGGCGTACGTCCACTTCCCGCGTTCCCCCGCATTACCGCGACCGGTCAGGAGAGCTCGTTGACGATCCCACCCGTGGTCCCGCACCGCATCGACCCGGCCGGTGGCTGCCCGCACGCGGCGAACGCGCGGCTGCTCGACCAGGGCGTCGTCGCCCCTGTCGTGCTGCCCGGTGACGTCGAGGGCATGGTGGTCCTCGGCCACGACGCCCTCAAGGACTTCCTAGCGCACCCCGATGTCGCCAAGAGCGCCCGGCACTTCACCGCCCTGGTCGAGGGCCGTATACCCGACGGCTGGCCGCTCATGACCTTCGCGACCGTGCCGGGCATGACGACCGCGGACGACGAGGACCACCGGCGGCTGCGGTCGCTGGTGAGCCGGGCGTTCACGGCGCGCCGCGTCGAGGCGCTGCGGCCGCGGGTCGAGGAGCTGACCGGCGAGTTGCTCGACGCTCTGGAGGCAGCCGTGGCCGAGGGCGAGGACGTCGTGGAGCTGCGGCGGCAGTTCGCGCTGCCGCTCCCGATGAGCGTGATCTGTGAACTGCTCGGTGTGGACGAGGAGTTCAGGGGACGGCTGCACCATCTGTCGGGGCAGGTCGTGGCCACCGACATCGGCCCACGCGAGGCAGTGGCCGCCAACCGTGAGCTGGTGTCCGTCCTCGCGGCGGTCGCCGCGTCCCGGGCGAGCCGGCCGGGCGACGACCTGACGAGCGCGCTGATCGCGGCGCGCGAGGAGGACGGCGACCGGCTGAGCGAGCAGGAGCTGATCGGCACCCTGCTCCTGATGATCGTCGCCGGGCACGAGACGACGCTGAACCTGATCACGAACGCCGTGCGCGCCCTGTGCGCCCACCGCGACCAGCTCGACCTCGTCCTGTCGGGCGGGGCGTCCTGGTCCGACGTGGTGGAGGAGACCCTGCGCTGGGACAGCCCCGTCAGCTACTTCCCGTTCCGCTACCCGACGTGTGATCTGACGGTGGAGGGCACGGTGATCCCCCGGGGCACTCCGGTGCTCGCGGGCTACTCGGCGGCGGGGCGTGACCGGAGCGCGCACGGCCCGGACGCCGACCGGTTCGACGTCACCCGAGCCTCGGCCGCCCGCCACATCTCGCTCGGCCACGGCCCGCACTACTGCCTGGGGGCGCCGCTCGCCCGCATGGAGGCCACCATCGCCCTGGAGCGCCTGTTCACCCGTTTCCCCGGTCTCGATGTCGCCGCGCCCGACGCGGAGCTCGCGCGGAAGGCGGGCTTCGTGGGCAACAGCGTCGACCAACTCCCGGTGCGCCTGCGGCCGGTGGCCGGGGCAGCCTGAGGGACGGCTCCCGGGGGTACTGGTCCGCTGGTCCTAGGCCGCGCGACCTGGGTCGATACGGTCCTTCCGCCCGTGGCCCAGGTGCGCCCGGCCCCCCAGA
This sequence comes from Streptomyces sp. NBC_01445, assembly GCF_035918235.1. Classification (NCBI taxonomy): domain Bacteria; kingdom Bacillati; phylum Actinomycetota; class Actinomycetes; order Kitasatosporales; family Streptomycetaceae; genus Streptomyces; species Streptomyces sp. NBC_01445. The sequence goes on from NZ_CP109485.1 coordinate 1,191,990, forward strand.
CTGACCCCATGGACGCCTCACGCACCGACGCCTATCTCCGCCGCATCGCGACACCGCGCCCCGCGGCGCCGACCGCGCAGGCACTGCGCACCCTGCACCTCGCGCACCAGCGGACGGTCCCGTTCGAGAACCTCTCGATCCACCTGGGCGAGGACATCTCCATCGATGAGGACGCGATCGTCGCCAAGCTCGTGGACCGCCACCGCGGCGGCTTCTGTTACGAACTCAACGGCGGCTTCGCGGCGCTGCTCACCGCGCTGGGCTTCGAGGTGTCGCTGCTCCAGGGCCGGGTGTACGGCAAGGACGGGCACCTCGGCATCCCGTACGACCATCTCGCCCTCCGGGTCCGTACCGTCGACGGGGCCGATCTGCTCGCGGACGTCGGTTTCGGGGCGCACAGCCACTTCCCGCTCGACCTCGGTGAGCGGGGGGAGCAGCGGGACCCCGGCGGCGTCTTCCGGATCGCCGAGACGAAGGAGGGCGACCTGCGTGTGTCCAAGGACGGGGTGCCGGAGTACCTCCTCGAACAACGCCCGCGCGAGCTGCGGGACTTCGAGGCCGGGTGCTGGTACAACTCCACGTCGCCGCAGTCGACGTTCACGCGGTCGCTGGTCTGCTCGCTGGTCACGGACGAGGGCCGGCTGACCCTGAGCGGACGCACGCTGAAGACGACAGCCGGCGGCGAGCGCCACAGTACGGAACTCGCGTCCGACCGGGAGGTGCTGGACACGTACCGCGACTCGTTCGGCATCGAGCTCGACCGGGTGCCGCCGGACCCAGCCGCCTGAATCCGGCCCTGCGGCCCTGCAGCTGTGCACCTCTACGGCTGTGCACCTCTGCGGCTCTCCGGTCTCTCCGACTGCCCGGTTCTCAGCTGTCGGCGGTGTGCTCGGCGACGGTGCGGTCGAGTGCGGGGACGAGCCAGTCGAGGGTCAACTCCGCGCGGCGCGTGAGCCACCCGGGATCGGGGGCGGTGTCGGCCGGGCCGCCCTCGTACCGTCGGCGTTCGATGTCCGCCACGACCTCGGCGGGCGCGCCCAGTTCGGTGAGGACGGCGAGTGCCTCGGCCTTGCTGACAAGGGTTCCGTCGCGCAGGGTGACCGTCGCCCGGGCCAGGACCATCAGTCCCAGGTCGACCCAGACATTCTCCAGCCACAACTCGGGGCGCCCGGTCCTGGGCCGCCAGTAGCCGGTCAGGTCGGTGAGGATGTACTCCCTGAGCGTGCGGTCGTCCACCGGCGGCAGGGTGCCCGCGATGGCGTCTCCATGGAGCACGAGGCCGTAGGTGTGGAGTTCGCGCCGGGTGATGGGCGTGACCGGGCGGGCGTAGGCCTCCCGGTGGGCCCAGGTGAAGTGCGTACGGTCAGGGTCGTCGAGGTCCCCGTGCGGCATGTAGGAGCAGTGGAGGTGGGCCGCGAGGGGCAGTTCCGCGTCGATTCCCTCGTGCAGCGTGGCGAGCCGTGTCTCCTCGTCCGGCTTGAGCGGGTGCGGGACGACGGCGATCAGGTCGAGGTCGCTGCGCCCTTCCTGGTAGTCCCCGCCGGCGAGCGACCCGTGCGCCCACAGGGAGAACGGGGCAGGCAGTGTCTCGCGCAGCCCGGTCAGAAAGCGGTCGAGCAGGTCGGTCGTGGCCGCCGGATGTGCCTCCGCTGTAGTCATCCGGTCAGTGTGCCAGGAGTCAACTGGGCTTGTACGGCTGGTCCGTAGCGTTCGGTGATCTCTTCTACCGAGGCGGAGCGCACATGGGGGCCGCGTGCGATTCCGTACATGACGCCGAGACCGAGGAGCAGGGAGACGGCGAGCTCGGCGCGCAGGCCCGCATCCGGTCCGCGCAGGCGCTCGGCGAGGCGGTCGCTGACCTGCGCACGGAAGTTGGCGCGCAGGATGTCGCCCTGTTCGCCGTGGAGCGGGGCGAACACGATGCGCAGGATGGGGTCGGCGCCGTGCTCGGACTGGCCGGTGAGGAGGTGGCGCACCATGTGCCGGCCGAGGTCCTCCAGGGGGGCGTCGAGGAAGGTCTCCACGTCCGCCTCGAAGTTCATGACCTGGGAGAACAGGGCGTCCTTGTTGCCGAAGTACTTGAGGATCAGCGGGGCGCTGACCCCGGCGCGCTCCGCGACGGCCTTGAGGGTGATGTCGGTGTGCGCGTGCCGGGCGAGGAGGTGGCGGCAGGCGCGGATGATCGCGGTCTTGGTCACCTCTGCGTCGCGGCGCGCCGGCCCCGACCGGTGGTCATCTCTCACACCGGAGGTGGATTCCGACTCGGCGGACGCCGTCGGGGCCGGGCTCGTCACGGGGTCACGCTCCTTCGAGGGCCTTGTCCGTCCGCCCGGTCGTGCCGCTGACGGACTTGTGCCCTCCATTGTCCGCCGCGTCGGCAGGGACGGTGAACGCCGCCGCTATCACCACGAGGGCGACCGCACCGGCCATGAGGAAGGCCATCTGATAGCCGCGCAGTGCGGGGAAGCCGGCGCCGGTGGCGTGGTGGACGAGGATCGCTGCGACGGCGGCGCTCGAAACGGCCTGGCCGATCGTCCGCATCAGGACGTTCACGCCGTTCGCGGACGCTGTCTGGCCCGCGGGAACGGCCCGCAGGATGAGGGTGGGCAGCGCCGAGTACGCGAACGTGGTGCCGGTCGACACGATCGCGGCACCCAGGACGATCACCCACAGGTCGCGGCTGTCCGCGATGCGGACGACATAGCCGAGCGCCATCGCGGCGCCGCCGATGGCGAGGCTCACGCGGGGGCCGCGCGCGGCGGAGACGCGGGCCGACACCGGCGAGAGAAGCAGCATGATCACGCCGTTGGGCAGCAGGCACAGGCCGGTCTGCACGATGGAGAGGCCGAGCCCGTAACCGCTGGACCTGGGCGCCTGGACCAGCTGCGCCGTGACGAGCGAATTGGCGTAGAAGGCGAATCCGGCGAGCAGGGCGGCGAGGTGCGGCAGGCCGACGCGGCGGCCCACGGCGAGCCGGAGGTCCACCAGCGGACGGTCGGCCCGCAGCTGCTGCCACGACCACAGCGCGAGGATCACGACGGCGCCGGCGAACAGGCCGACCACGCGGGCGCTGCCCCAGCCCCACTGGCCGCCCTGTGACACGGCGAGCAGCAGGCAGACGAGGCCGCCGGCGAGCCCGGCCGCGCCGAGTGTGTCGAAGCGGCCCGGTTCGCGTACGGGCGACTCACGCACGGCCCAGCAGGCGAGCGCGAGGCCGAGCGCGCCGAGGGCGCTGGTCGCCCAGAACATGACGTGCCAGTTCGCGTACTGGACGATCAGGGCGGCGAGCGGCAGGCCGAGCGCGGCGCCGATCCCGACGGTCGAGCTCATGAGGGCGACCGCGGATCCCGTGCGATGGGGCGGGAGTTCGTCGCGCAGGATGCTGATGGAGAGCGGAACGACCGCGGCGGCCGCGCCCTGGAGCGCGCGGGCCGCGATCAGGACACGGATGTCGGAGGTGAGCGCGCACAGCACCGACCCGCCGGTCATCAGCCCCAGCGCGAGCAGCAGCACGCGCCGCTTGCCGTACATGTCGCCCGCCCTGCCGAGCACGGGGGTGAGGACGGCGCCGGCGAGGAGGGTCGCGGTGACTGTCCAGGAAACGGCGCCGGGCGAGGCTCCGGTCAGCCGGGGCAGGTCGGGCAGCAGCGGGACCACGACCGTCTGCATGACGGCCATGAGGATGCCGCCGAAGGCGAGGACCGGGATCGTCAGCCGGCCGCGCAGGCCAGGCAGAGGAGCCATTTCGGGGCTTATGTCGGTATTCATGTCGGGGTTTATCGGGGGCTCCATGGACGCTCCAGTGGACGCCTCCAGGGCGGGGGCGGGAGGTGTGGTGAATTCCTATTCACCTTTGTGGTGAATCAGTATTCACCAGAGCCCTCGCATATGGCCAGAGCAACCGAACGAAGCCCGCACATACCCCTGCATACCAGCCCGAAAAGTCAGCCCGTCGCCTCCTCGCGCACCGCATCGACGAACCCCTGGAGGGCCTGCTGCGAGGGGGCCGTGTCGCGGGTGGCAGCACAGATCACCCGGATCCCCTCCGGTTTGCGGACCTTGCGCAGGACGACATCGGGGGTGCCGGTTCCTCAAACCCATCAGAGGCATCAGCCCGATGCTCATTCCGGCGGCGATGAAGCCCTGAGCGGTCGCATAGCCCTGACTTGCGACGGAGAAATCGGGGCCGAATCCGGCGGCGGCGCAGGCGTCGCGGACGATTTCGTGGCAGGGGCCCGCGACGCCCTCGGTGTCGACCCAGGGTTCGCCGGCGAGCTCGGCGAAGTCGATGGCGCGCCGTTCGGTGAGCGGGTGGTTCCTGGGCTCGGACGAGGCACGACCAGTGCGGCGACGGTCGGCTGTCTCCGGCCCGTCGTCTCGGTGGCGCTGGGCGCCGTCGTGCTCGGCGAGGGCCCTGTCGGCGCGGGTGGTGACGGGGGTGGCGGTCGGGCCGGCCGGGGTGGGGACGACGCGCAGGGCTACGGCCCGCGAGGTGACGCCCGGCGTCTCTGCGGGGGCGGCGATTCCTGTTCCGGCCGCGGACCGCCAGCCATACTGCCGACCATGACTTCTGATGCCACCATCCTTCGCGTCGGGCTCGTCGGCACCGGCACCTGGGCCTCGAAGACGCACGCCGCCGCACTGCGCGCCCACCCCGGGACGGATCTCGTGGGTGTCTGGGGGCGCAGGCCCCAGGCTGCGGCCGAGGTCGCCGCCGCCCATGGGACGCAGGTGTTCGAGGACGTCGACGAGCTGTTCGCGGCGTGCGACGCGGTGGCGTTCGCGGTGCCGCCGGACGTGCAGGCGCCACTCGCCGCGCGGGCCGCCACAGCGGGCTGCCATCTTCTCCTCGACAAGCCGCTGGCCACGTCGGTGCCCGCGGCCAGGGAGATCGTGGACGCCGTGCGGGCCGCCGGGGTGGCGTCCATCGTGTTCTTCACGATGCGCTTCGCGAGCGTCACCTCGGGCTGGCTGGCCCAACAGGCCGCCGAGGGCGGCTGGTTCACGGGCCGGGCCGACTGGTACGGGTCCCTGTACACCCCAGGCGACACCTCGGAGCTGACCGCGTCGCCGTGGCGGGTCGGGCGCGGAGCCCTGTGGGACGTCGGCCCGCACGCCCTGTCCGTACTGCTTCCCGTGCTCGGGGACGTCACGTCCGTGACGGCCGCGCGGGGCCCGGCGGACACCGTGCATCTGGTCCTCGCGCACGCCTCGGGCGCGTCCGCCACGGCGGCGCTGAGTCTGACCACACCGGCGAAGGCGGCGGGCGTCGCCGTGGAGCTGCGCGGGGAGTCCGGCATCGCGTCGATGCCGACGGGCGGCGAGTCGGTCGACGCGTTCGGGGCGGCGATCGACGCGCTCCTGGAATCCGTGCACACGGGCCGGCCGCACGCCTGCGACGCCGCGTTCGCGCTGCGCGTCACGGAGATCCTCGCGGCGGCTGAGGCCAGTCTCGCGTCACCCGGCGGCGAACCAGGCCCCGGCGAGTGAGTCGAGCGTCGCCTCCGGCGGCGCGGGCAGTTCTCGCAGGTACCAGGGCAGATCGCTGTACACGTGCAGGAGTGTGTACGCCATCACGGTGCGGGGCGCGAACTCGCGGCCGTAGGCCTCGGTGAAGCGGGTCATCAGGCGCGGGTCGGCCCGGGTGACGAACAGGCCGACGGCCACGAAGTCGTACGCCGGGTCGCCGATCATGGCGGGCTCGAAGTCGAGGAGTCCGGTCAGCTTGCGGTCCCGAGGGCCGATGACGAGGTGCTGACGCATGAACTCCGTGTGCAGCAGGGCGCGTTCGGGCCCGCACGGCAGCGTGACGGAGTCGAGGAAGGCGGGGATCTGTTCCAACCAGCTCTCGGCAAGGCCGTGTTCGCGCTGCTGCTGTACGGCGCCTGCGCGCTGCTTGCGCACGAACGTGTCCCAGTCCTCCGGTCCCACCGCGCCGGCGAGGGGCGTGGGGTCGAGGGCATGCAGTGCGGCGAGGCATGCTCCGGCCTCGTCGACGATGCGGTCCTGGTCGGCGCGCGGGATGCCGGGCCAGGCCACGGCCAGGTCCGCGCCGGGCAGCCGGGACATCAAGATGTAGAGCCACCCGTTCTCGTATGCCCCCGCCGAGCGGACCTCGGGGGTGGGGACGGGCAGCCGGCCTTCGAGGTGGGCGAGGACCCGGGCCTCGGTGGCACCGTCCTCCGCGGAGGCGGCCGGGAACAGTTTCAGGACGTGCTCGTCACCGACGGCGTAGACGGGCTGGGTGCCCCCTTCGTAGCGCGTCAGCGGGAGGCCGGTGAGGCCGAGCCGGGCGCAGAGGTCGTCCGCTCCCCGCCGCATGACCGCTTCGTCGGAGACCACGGCGTCCCATTGTTCGTCGGTTTCCACCAGGGGCAGCATGGCCCGCACCCTAGGGCGCGCGCCGGAGGGCCTCAACGGGAATTCGGCGCCCTTGTCTGCCGAGAGCGGGTCCCGCCCCGGGTCTTGACCCGCGCCGCCCCTTCGGGGTCCGATCACTCGTGGCCCCGTCGCGCGACCCAGGGACTGTGACCGCATGACTTTGCAGATCAGCGCCACCAACCCCGAACACCCGGCCCTCCTCCTCGAACTCCCCTGGCACGTCCCTCTGGAGCAGTGGCCGGACGAATATCTGGTGCCGCTCCCCCGCGGCATCTCGCGGCACGTCGTGCGCTACGCCCGCGCGGGCAGCGAGGTCGTCGCCGTGAAGGAACTCGCCGAGCGGCCGGCGCTGCGCGAGTACGAGCTTCTGCGCACCCTCGACCGACTCGCGATACCCGCCGTCGACCCCCTCGCCGTGGTCACCGGCCGCACCGATGCCGAAGGCGCGCCCCTCGAACCCGTCCTCATCACCCGCCACTTGGGCGGCTCGCTCCCCTACCGCTCCATGTTCGAGACGACGATGCGCCCCGGCACCGTGCACCGCCTCATGGACGCCCTCGCCGTCCTCCTCGTACGGCTGCATCTGGCGGGGTTCGCCTGGGGGGACTGCTCGCTGTCCAACACCCTGTTCCGCAGGGACGCGGGCGCGTACGCCGCCTACCTCGTGGACGCCGAGACCGGGGAGCTGCACCCCCGGCTCAGCGACGGGCAACGGGCGTACGACATCGAGCTCGCCCGGGTCAACATCAGCGGCGAGATGCTCGACCTGGAGGCGTCGGGCGCGCTGCATCCGTCCATCGACCCGATCGCGTTCGGCACGGAGATCGGGGAGCGGTACGACGCACTCTGGAGGGAGCTGACGCGTACCTCCGTCTACCCGGCCGGCAAGCACCACTACATGGAGCGCCGCATCCGCCGTCTCAACGACCTTGGCTTCGACGTCGCGGAGATGCAGATCTCGCACGCGGACCAGGGGGACACGGTCACGTTCGTGCCCAAGGTCGTGGACGCGGGCCATCACCAGCGTCAACTCCTGCGCCTCACCGGCATGGACGCCGAGGAGAACCAGGCCCGTCGTCTCCTGAACGACCTGGAGAGCTGGATGGCCACGCAGGACGACTACGCGCCGGGCGATCCTCCCCCGAGTTCTCGGCCGCACTCGAACAGGGGGGACCCCCATGGCGCGCGCGCCGAGGTCCTCGCCCACCGTTGGGTACGCGACGTGTTCCGGCCGACCGTGCGCGCGGTACGCGACCACGTGCCGGACCGGACGGACGCGGCCGAGCTCTACCACGAGCTCCTCGAACACCGCTGGTACCTGTCCGAGCGGGCGCAGCACGACATCGGTCTCGACGCGGCGGTCACGGACTACGTCAAGAACATCGCCGGCCGCTCGCGGCCCTGACCGCACCCGCTACGAAGATCGTGAGGGACGGAACCGGTGGCGCGGACCCGTCGTGGTACCACCGAGGAAGACGCACGACGAGGGGAGACGGACATGGCCGGGAGTGTGCGGGTCGACGGGAACAGCCTGGTGCTGCCGGGCGGTGCGCGGGTGCGGTTCGTGCGCACGCTGCGCCTGCCGGAGACCGGAACGCATCCGCTGCCGCCGGGGCTCGGCGAGTTCCCGGTGCGGCGGGTCGAGGACTACGCGGACTCGGTGCCGCCTCAGTGGCGGGCGCGCGGCGGCGTGATGCTGCCGATGTATCTGCGCGAGGCGATGTGGCTGAGCTTCGCGGGAACGGCCGAACCGGCCGCGCTCCAGGTGGGCGTGGGCAAGGTGTGCGCCATCTCGGGGCTGCCGTGGAGCAGCCGGCTGTCCCGGGATCCGCAGAACTACGTGGTGCTGCCTCGCCAGCCGTGGCTCGACGGCATCAAGTCGGGGGAGGGCACGGTACGGCAGTTCGTGGCGCTGCCCCTGGGGCTCGGCGCCACGATCGAGGGCCAGGTCACGGGCGAGGAGACCTGGGGCGGGATTCAGCTCCAGGCCTTCACCCTGAGCGAGCCGGCGCTGGGGGCTTGGCGCGCGGAGGAGGCCCGCAAGCGGGAGGCCGCGCGGGCGATGCCGCCTGCGCCCGGCGGCATGCAGTGGATGGGGGCCTCCTCCGGCGGCTACGGGGCCGCGCCCATGCCGGCCGCGCCGGGTGCGGCGCCGCAGGCTCAGGCGGCGCGTTCGATGGGTCTCGGCGCGGGCGGCACGATGCGCCAGCAGGTGTTCCGGGACGACCGGCCCGCGTCCGACTGGGCCGAAACGGCCGCGGGCCGCGTGTTCGTGCACCTCGTGACGCCGCCGGACTGGCGCCGCATCACGGGCGAGGAGCCGCCGCCGTCGCCGGTGGACCGGGCCGCGTACACGAGGGCGGGGCTGCCCTGGTTCGACTACTACGACGAGAGCGCGGAGGATCTCGCGCCGACGGACACGCTGGGGGCGGTGAAGCCCGCGGGTGAGTGGCTCGGCGACGACCACGAACCGTGGCAGGCGCCGGGAGCGCACCAGGTCAAGCCCCTGGGGGACGCGGGCAAGCCGGTGGAGGACGGCGACTGGTGAGTGCGCTGTACGGCGGGGTCGGTTCGCCAGCCCCGCGCTGCGGCCGGCCCGCGTGCGCGGCAGCTGTTGCGCGGCTGGGCATGCGCGGGCGGCCGGTACCGTGGCCGCTACGTAATGGCGAGTGACGGCACCGGCCGCAGCCAGTGAGCCCTTGATCTGCCCGGGAGAAGTGCCCGAACTGGGCCAAGCGATGCACTTTCCGGTCACATGGATCGGAATATGACAACTGGCCTTGCACTGTTCCCGAAACGGATCCGAGGGTTCGACGGATACCCAACACAGGGAAATTCAGCCATTTTCGAGCGTCCCGGTCCAGGTGTCCCATCGGCGTGGCCGCGCGGCCCCTGGCGTTCAAACCAGCAGGTCGCCGACCCCACGGGCTCCATCATGACGCACTGGCTGATCGTTTTCTTCGGGCAATGTTTATTACCAAAGGTGATGGGAGTAATTAGACTGCACTCGCTCAACTCGGCGTGGACCTCAAGGGATTACCCACCATGAACAAGACGGCGCTCCGCGCCCTGCTCCGTGAACGGCGCGCCCTGATAGCCCCCGAATCCCACGGCTTCACCCGCCCCACGGGCCAGGGTCGGCGCGCCCCTGGCCTCTCCCAGCACCAGGTGGACCAACTGCTCCACCGCACCCTGGGGACGTACCATCGGCTGGAATCGGGGAGTTACCCGAACCCACCTTCGGAACTGCTGCACGACGTCGCACAGCTCTTCGGCCTCAACGAGCAGGAATGGGTGCTGCTCTGCCGGTACGCACTGCGCCGGGACCCACCGGGTCCGCTCCACCCCTCGTCCGGGAAGGAGGTGCCCGGGGTGTGGCAAGAGGCGGTCGACAGCATCGGACACATGGCGTACGTGACCGACGCATCCTGGGATCTCCTCGCCTGGAACCAGCCCTTCGGCGCCCTCTTCCCCGGCAGTCGCCTACCGGGGAACACGATGCGCTGGATGCTGCTGGATCCCGACGGCCGCAAGTCCTTGACGAACTGGCACACAGCCTGGGCCCCGTTGGTGATGCCGCAGCTTCGGGCGGCCCTCGTCTCCAGGCCGCGCGACGACACGTTGCGCCAGATCGAGAAGGAAGTCCTCGCGGACCCCGAGGCCGCGCCCATCTACGAGTCGGGCGGCGCCTCCATCCACCCCGACGGGGACGAACGCCCCCTGATGCACGCGGTACACGGTCCCGGCTGGGTGACGATGTGCGCCGCGCAGCCGATGACTGCTCCGGGCGCGCGACTGATCATCCTCGTCTTCCATCCCGGCACACGTCGCTCCCACGTGCGCAGGCCGATGCTCCGGGTCGGATGGCGGTGATCAAGGTCCGTCCAGTCGGGACGGGTGAATCGCGGTGAAGTACGTTGAGCGGCACCCCCCACATACCGACCCAGCCCTGTGGGAGACACCGTGCCCGCTTTCGTCTCGATGCCACAAACCGTCCTCGGAGCCCACAAGGTCACCACGGAGGACATCACCGACGACATTCGCAGCCGTCACCCGGATCACCCCAGACTCGCAGTGATCCTGCGCGTCCTCGCCAATTGCGGAGTGCGCACGCGGTATTTCACCCGCCCCCTGGACTCCCCCACGGTCTCGGGTTCGGCGGGAGTGCGCGAGCGCGCCGAGGGCGCCTTCAGCGATGCTCTCGCCATGGCGGAACTGGCCGCGCTGGCCGCGCTCGACAGCACGGGTGTGCCGCTCGGAGACATCGACGCGATCGTCACCACCCACTCCACGGGCTGGTCCGTCCCCAACCTCGACGCCCATCTCGTCGCCCGGCTCGGGCTACGGCCGACCGTACGGCGCGTAGCACTCACGACACTGGCCTGCGCAGGTGGCACCCAAGCCCTCATCCGGGCGGCCGACCTCGTCGCGGCACGCCCCGGAAGCAAGGTCCTTGTGGTGGCCGCGGAGACGATCTCCAGCGTGTACAACCACAATGACACCAGCATCGAATCGATGATCTACAAGTCGTTGTTCGGCGACTCGGCCGCCGCGACGGTCGTCAGCGGCAAGCCGCTCGCGCCGGGTCTCGCGATCGACGACAGTTTCGAGTATGTCCTGCCGGACAGTCTCGACCGGTACAGCGGACGGATCGACACCGACGGTCTGCACTTCGAATCCACCAAGGGGGCCCTGGCGGCCACGGACGACGTGCTGCCCGCGCTCCTGGACTGGGTCGATACGCGCGCTCTGGGCTTCGTCGTCATCCACCCCGGCAGTCCACGCATCATCACCGACACGGCCACCGCCCTAGGCCTCACCCCCCACGCCGCCCGGCACTCCACGGAAACCCTCTCCGAAGAGGGCAACCTCGGCGGCGTCAGCATCCTCCGGGTCCTGGAGCGCACCCACACCGCGCCTCCCGCGGCCGGAACCAAAGGCGTCGCCGTCGCCTACGGGCCCGGCTTCACCACCGCCGCCCTCCACGGCCACTGGCACGCCTGAAACGGCGCCCCACCCCTCATCCCGTGCCCTGAGGCGGGATCAGCTCTCCCCGGCTCATGACGAACCGCAGGTCCGCGAGCGCCTCGAGGCCGGCGCGCGGGTCGCTGCCCACGGCGATCAGGTCGGCCGGGCGCCCCGGGGCGAGCAGTCCCGCGCGGCCGCCGGCGCCGAGCGCGTCGGCGGCCTCGGTGGTGGCCATGTCGATGACGCGCGGCGCCGGCATCCCGATGTGCTCGAAGAAGGTCAGGCTCGGGCGCAGGCCGTCGAACCCGGCGCGCTGCACCCCCGCGTCGGTACCGGCGATGAACCGAACCCCGCGTTCCGCCATGGTCCGCACCTGGCCGAACAGCCTCTCGGCGCGCTCGGCGCCGAACACGGTCGGCAGCATCCGCCAGTGCGGACTGACGGTCGGGCATACGCGGATCCCGCGCTCCACGATGGCGTCGAGCACGTCGTCGCGCAGATCGTTGCCGTCCTCGGTCATCCAGGTGCAGTGTTCGAGCGTGTCGACGCCCGCGGTCACCGCGGCCTCGATCCCCGCAGTGCCGTGCGCATGGGCGGCGACCGGCAGCCCGGCACCGTGCGCCTCCTCGACGACGACGGCCAGCTCACCCGCGCCGAACTGGGCCTGCCACGTGGCCGGTCCGCCGCGCGTCAGGGCACCGCCGGTCGCCATGACCTTGATCACGTCGGCGCCCAGTGCGGCGTTCCGCCTTACCAGGTCGCGTAGTTCGCGCTCGCTGCCGACTTCGCCGCCCAGGAACCAGCAATGACCGCCCTTCGGGGTGACGGGCGTCGTCGCGGCGACGATCCGGGGTCCCGGCACCGCGCCCGACTCGATCTCCTCGCGCAGCCGCAGCGTGAGCCTCCCGCGGTCCCCCAGGTCCCGCACCGTGGTGACGCCGCTCGCCACGAGCCGCGCGGCGCGCTCCCTCATGACGGCGAGCAGCGCGTCGTCGTCCTGCCGTTCGAGCGTCCCGACCGGGTCCGTACCCGCGTCGAAGACGAGGTGGACGTGCGCGTCGACGAGTCCCGGCAGCACGGTGGTGCCCGGCAGCGCGATGCGCTCGTCCCGCTCGTCCGCCAGGGCCTCGACGTCGGAGCGTCTCCCGGCCGCGACCACGGTGTCCCCGTCCGTGAGAACGGCACCGTCCTGGACACAGCGGCCGCCGGGACCGGTCACCACACGCGCCGCCGTTATCAGCTTCCTGCTGCTCATCCTGACCTTCCGAAGGGTCGGAAAAAGGGCACCCGGGAGTGTGTCATGAAACGGGCCCTATCGGGCAGGGCACCAAGGGTCATGCACCGCGAAGGGCTCAAGGGGAACGATGGACAGGCGCCACGGACCGGCCGGACCAGGAGCACGGGACCCGTACTTCGACAACGCGAAATACCTGACGATCGTGCTCGTGGCATGCGGGCACGCGTGGGAGCCGCTGACGTACGGGAGCCGCACGGTGACGGCCGTGTATCTCGGTGTGTACGCCTTCCACATGCCGGCGTTCGCTCTCATCTCCGGCTATTTCTCGCGGAGTTTCGACATGGCGCCGGGCCGGCTGCGCCGTCTCGTCGGCGGGGTCGTGGTGCCGTACGTGGTGTTCGAGGTCGCGTACACGCTGTTCTACCGGTGGGCGCAGGACGATCCGGGGTATCCGATCAGCCTGCTCGACCCCTGGTATCTGATGTGGTTCCTGGTCGCCCTGTTCATCTGGCGGCTCACCACACCCCTCTGGCTGCAACTACGACACCCAGTGCCGGTCGCCCTGGCGTCGGCCATGCTCGTGTCGATGGCGCCGGACGCGGGCGGTGACCTGGCACTCCAACGGGTGGTGGGTTTCCTGCCGTTCTTCGTTCTCGGACTGACGCTGCGGCCCGAGCACTTCGAGCGGCTACGCACGCGGCGGGCCCGGCTGTGGGCGCTGCCCGTGGCGGCCGCGACGCTGATCGCCGCGTACGCGGTGGCGCCCTGGTTCGACGCGGGCTGGTTCTACCACCGGGGCAGCGTCACCGGCCTCGGCGCCCCCGCCTGGGCGGGACTGGTCACGACCCCGGCCCTGTTCGCCCTCGCCGTCGTCCTCAGCGCCTGCTTCCTGGCGTGGGTGCCGGGACGGAAGACACTGTTCACGACACTGGGCACGGGGACGCTGTACGCGTACCTGCTGCACGGCTTCCTCATCAAGTCGTCGCGCTTCTGGGGCTGGTACGACCACCCATGGCTGCACACTCCGGCGGGCGAACTGGCGGTGACGGCCACGGCGGTCGCCGTCATCACCCTTCTGTGTACGTCTCCCGTGCGGTGGGTCTTCCGGTTCGCCGTGGAGCCGCGCGTGCCGTGGGCGTTCCGGCGTTCGGAACCGGTGCGGGAGGCCGAACCGCCGGTGACCGGCGTCCCCGGCGAGCGGGTCCTGCGCCCCTAGCCTGTGCCGGGTCGCCGAACCTTCAGCCGACGTTCAGCCGCCCCCCAGAGAGGCGCCCCGTGATGCGCACCCGCTTCCGCCGCTTCCGACTGCTGCTGCCCGCGGCCCTGCTCCTCGCCTCCGTGCCTCTGCTCGGCGGCACGGCGCACGCGGGCGGCACGTGTTTCGCCACGCACGAGGACGCCCCGATCTACGCGGGCAACAATCCGTGGACGGACATCGTCGGCTATCTGGACCCGGGCGTCCCGGTCAACGGCACACGGCAGGGCGCGGACGAGCTGTGGCGGGTCTCGCGTACGGACAGCGGCGCGCCCCTCGGTTTCATGCGCGCCGCCGACCTCACCTGCGACGGCGGCTGACCGCCTGCGCGGACGAAAGCAGGGCGTGCATGCGCTCGTTCAGCTGGGCCAGGTCGTCGGCGGGCGCGTGGAACGGGAGGCGCACGTCGGCCTGGCCGCGGATGCGTTCGAGCCGAAGAGTGAGCCCGTGCCGGTCGACGGCCAGGGGCTGGACCCGGACGACGCCGTGCAGGCTGTCCACGTCGACGAGCCGGGTGAGCTGCTCGACGGCCTCGGGGTGGCAGTCGGCGAGATGGGTGAGCAGGCGGGGTTCTGCCGCGGTGAGGGGGTCGGGCGCGGTCTCGGCGAGTTCGTCGAGATCGATGCCCGTGCGGCCGGTACGCGTCTGGAGTACGGCGCGGATGGGCCTGAGCACGAACTGCTCGCCGTCGGGCTCGAGCGACCCGGACAGCCACAGACGCGCGCGGATCCGGTCCCTGACGGGTACCGGCGCGGCGTCCGCGAACTCGATGAGCGCGGTCGGCTCACCCCGGGGCGCGCAGAGCACGGCGGCGGACAGAAGGCTGTCGTCCGGCGGCTGGATCCGTACCTCGCCCTCATCGGTGACGCGATGGGATCCGACGAGGTCCTCCCGCCCGATGTCCGTCGTCACTTCGCACGACCAGGCGGTGGCGAGCATTGATCGCGCGCGTGCCGCAGCGGTGGGAGCGGCGGTACTGATCTGTCGGACACCCATCCGAACCTCCTTAGGTAAGCCTTGCCTAAGTTATCGGAGATTTGCAGAGGAGGCCAGTACGCGCGCGATGGCGGCGAACGCCACGCGATCGGGCGCTGAATATGCCGTACGCCCACGCGCGTCGGCCGGGAGCGGCATCATGCCGCCATGGACGGTACTGCCCTTCTGCGGGACCTCTTCACGCCGGACGAGTACGACGCGGTCCGCTCGCACGCGGACCACCTGGGCGTGACGGTGGTCGAGTACGTACGTCAGACAGCCGCCGAACGTGCCCTGGAACGACTGCACTTGGCGCAGGCCATGGAGGCGCAGGACCTGCGCCTGGGAAAGCTGTCGATCCCGCACGTCGAGCGCGGCCGCTGCGGCGAAGGACCGCCCGCGCTGCAGCGTTTCCTGGACTCCCTGACGCATCCTCCGGAGACGCAGAGCTGACGCGGACGGTCCCGAGCCGGATTGGCCGGGGCGCGCGGGGGCAACCGGCCTCCATGACCCCAGAGAGTGCGGCACGTCGGAGAAAGGGCCAGGACCGTAAGGGCCGGGATCGCAAGGGCGAGGCCCGGAAGCGGTCGGCGAGGAAGCGGGTGCCACGGAAACCGGTGGCGCGTAAGCCGGCGACACGGAAGCCGGTGCCGTGGGGGCGGATCGCCGCCCGGGCGCTCATCGTCGGCTTCGCGTTCTTGGCGCTCGTGGCGTTCTCCGCGGTCCTCGCCCGGCTGACCCTGACGCCGTCCCCGGCGTCGGCGGACGTCGCGGGGTCCAACATGCGGCCGGGACACTCCCTGCGCCAGTACGCCGAGTCGTACACGTTCCTCGGCGCGTGCAAGCAGATCGGCGGGAATCTGCTGCTGGGCGCGCCCTTCGGGCTGCTGCTTCCGGTGCTTGTGGCGCGCAAGGGCCGCATGATGCGGGTGCTCGCGGTGACGGTGCTCGTGATGGCGCTCGTGGAGCTGGCGCAGGGCGCGATCGTCGAGGGGCGCGCCTTCGATGTGGACGACGTGATCCTGAATACGACGGGCGCTCTGATCGCCTACTTCCTGCTCGGGCGCCGCATCGGACACAGCTACCACGCCCTCGCACGGCCGTCGAGCCGTAACCGCTTGACGATCAGGATGCCGGGGAATGGGGCTCGTTACCGGGGAACACCCGGCGCCACAGGCGACGGAAGGAAGTGATCGTCATGCGTGCGCCCAAGCGCGCCGTACGGCGGCCAGCACGCGTGGAGTACCTGTTGCCGCAGGGCTCGGGCTCGGCCCGCTGGGCCCGGCGCCTCACCCATGACTTTCTCGCGGGACGAAGCGCGGGCGGCGCGCACGACGCGGTGCTCGTCGTCTCGGAACTGGTCGCCAACGCGGCCCGGATCAAGGGCAGTCACTGCCGTATGAGTCTGTGCCTGGACGCGGACGAGCTGACCGTCTCGGTCCACGACGACAGCCCGCACCACCCGCGCCGCAAGCCGGATTCGCTGTCCGCGGAGTCGGGCCGCGGCATCTCGCTCGTCGACGCGCTGTCGCGCCGTATGTGCGTGGTGAGCGACCCCTACGGCGGGAAGACGGTTCGCGCCGTACTCGCCCACCCCTGACGACCAGGCCTTCCGGGCGGCAGCGCTCTGTCTGCCGCCCGGCCTGATCATCCGGCCTGATCGCCCGGCTCAGTGCCCCCTGGCGATCCACTCCTCCAGGTGGGGCGCCTCCGCCCCGATCGTCGTGCTGTCGCCGTGCCCCGTCCGTACGACGGTCTCCGGCGGCAGCGTGAGGAGCCGCTCCCTGATCGACTCGACGATGGTCGGGAAGTCGCTGAACGACCGCCCCGTCGCACCCGGGCCACCCGCGAACAGGGTGTCCCCCGTGAAGACGGCGCCGAGTTCCGGCGCGTACAGGCTGACCGCGCCGTGGCAGTGCCCCGGCGTGTGCAGCACGGTCAACTCCACGCCCGCCACGGCAAGTTGCTGACCATCGACGAGTTCGCCGTCAGGCGTGCGGTCGGGGTGCTTCTGCTTCCACAGCTCCGTGTCCGCGGGGTGCAGGAGGATGGGCGCCCCGGTGCGCTCGGCGAGCGCGGGTGCCGCGTCGATGTGGTCGTCGTGCGCGTGGGTGCACACGATGGCGACGAGCCGCCGGTCGCCCACGGCCTCGGCGATCGCGTCGGCGTCGTGCGCCGCGTCGATCACGACGACCTCGCTGTCGTCCCCGACGAGCCATACGTTGTTGTCGACGTCCCAGGTGCCCCCGTCGAGGGAGAACGTGCCGGACGTGACGAGGTGTTCGATGCGCGCGCCCGCCATCAGAAGATCACCACCGAGCGCAGCACGTCGCCGTGGTGCATCCGCTCGAACGCCTTCTCCACGTCCTCCAGGGCGATCGTCTCGGTCACGAACGTGTCGAGGTCGAGCCGACCCTGCCGGTAGAGGTCGATCAGCATCGGGAAGTCGCGCGAGGGCAGACAGTCGCCGTACCAGGACGACTTGAGCGCGCCGCCGCGCCCGAACACGTCGAGCAGGGGCAGTTCGAGCTGCATCTCGGGCGTGGGGACGCCGACGAGGACGACGGTTCCGGCGAGGTCGCGGGCGTAGAAGGCCTGCTTGTAGGTCTCCGGGCGGCCGACCGCGTCGATGACGACGTCGGCGCCGAACCCTCCGGTCAGCTCGCGTACGGCCTCGACCGGGTCGGCGGAGCGGGAGTTGACGGTGTGCGTGGCGCCGAGCTTCCTGGCCGTCGCCAGCTTCTTGTCGTCGATGTCGATGGCGATGATCTTCCCGGCACCGGCGAGGTGGGCGCCGGTCACGGCCGCCGCGCCGACCCCGCCGCAGCCGATGACGGCGACGGAGTCGCCGCGGCCCACGTTGCCCGTGTTGATGGCGGCGCCGAGACCGGCCATGACGCCGCAGCCGAGCAGACCCGCTGCGGCGGGCGACGCCTCCGGGTCGACCTTGGTGCACTGCCCGGCGGCGACGAGCGTCTTGTCGGCGAACGCGCCGATCCCGAGCGCGGGCGAGAGCTCCGTGCCGTCGAGGAGCGTCATCTTCTGCTTCGCGTTGTGCGTGTCGAAGCAGTACTGGGGGCGCCCGCGCAGGCAGGCGCGGCACTGGCCGCACACGGCACGCCAGTTGAGAATCACGAAGTCGCCCGGCGCGACCTCGGTGACCCCGTCCCCGACCGCCTCGACGACACCGGCCGCCTCATGACCGAGCAGGAACGGGAACTCGTCGTTGATGCCGCCCTCCCGGTAGTGCAGGTCGGTATGGCAGACCCCGCACGCCTGGATCTTGACCACGGCCTCCCCTGGCCCCGGATCCGGCACGACGATCGTCTCGATCCGCACCGGCTCTCCCTTGGCCCGCGCGATCACGCCTCGCACCTGCTGCGCCATGACGATCAGCCCTCCACTCGCTCGTCGCATCGTTCTTGGCCATCTTCACAGATGGGCCCCCGATCCGGACCGGGGTGACGCGGAGCGCGACCGCACGGGTCGCTAGCATCCGAAGCATGTCTGTCTACGAGAATGTCGAGATCGCCGCCCTCCAGGGCGGCCCCGCCGACCTCCCCCAGTACGAGGGCAAGGCCGTCCTCATCGTCAATGTGGCCTCGAAGTGCGGCCTCACCCCGCAGTACGCGGCCCTGGAGCAGCTCCACGCCGAGTACGCGAGCCGCGGCTTCAGCGTGCTCGGGGTCCCCTGCAACCAGTTCATGGGCCAGGAGCCCGGCAGCGCCGAGGAGATCGCCGAGTTCTGCTCGGCGACGTACGGCGTGACGTTCCCGATGACCGAGAAGGTCGAGGTGAACGGCGACGCGCGCCACCCCCTGTACGAGCGTCTGGTCACCACGGCGGACGCGGAGGGCCACGACGGGGACATCCGCTGGAACTTCGAGAAGTTCGTGCTCTCCCCCAAGGGCGAGGTCGTCGCCCGCTTCTCGCCGCAGGTCGTGCCGGACGCCCCCGAGGTGCTCGCCGCGATCGAGGCCAACCTTCCGAATTGACATGCTCCTCGGGCTGAAGCCCGAGGATTCTGGCCGTCCCACGGGTTGCTGTGCCGCTACGCGGCACGGCTTCCTGCTGGGATTCCGTGGCTTCCTGTTTCTTCGCGCTGTGCCAGAACAGGTTCTGGTCTTACCTTCGCTCCGCAGGCCGATGCCGCCAGTCCGGCGGCCTGTTTCACATTCTTGGCGGCGTTGACATCCCGGTCATGCCGGGTGCCGCAGGCGGGGCAGGTCCACTCCCTGACGCGCAGGGGTTTGGGCCCGTCGTGGTGACCACAGGCCGAGCACACCTGACTGGTGGGCTCGAACCGACCGATCTTGATAAAGGTCCGCCCGTACCGAGCCGCCTTGTAGGCGAGCATGGTCACGAACTGTGACCAGCCCGCGTCATGGACGGACTTGGCCAGTTTGGTGCGCGCGAGGCCCTTGACCGACAGGTCTTCCACGGCGATCGCTTGATTCTCGCGGATCAACCGGGTGGAGAGCTGAT
The DNA here is from genome assembly GCF_035918235.1 of Streptomyces sp. NBC_01445. NCBI lineage: Bacteria > Bacillati > Actinomycetota > Actinomycetes > Kitasatosporales > Streptomycetaceae > Streptomyces > Streptomyces sp. NBC_01445. Next base: position 1,211,291 of record NZ_CP109485.1, read on the forward strand.
GGTGGAACTCCTTGCGCGCATCGGCGACCTGCGCATGCGCGCGGGCAACCTTGAGCCGGGCCTTGGCCCGGTTCTTCGAGCCCTTCTGCTTGCGGGACAGCTCCCGCCCGGCCTTCTTGAGCTTCTTCTCCGCCCGGCGCAGAAACCCCGGGGAGTCGATCTTCGTGCCGTCGGACAGCACCGCGAAGTGGGTCAGCCCCAGGTCGATACCGATGGCCTGCTCAGTGGCGGGCATCCGGCCGGCGTCGGCGGCCGGGTCGGTGTCGATGACAAAGCTCGCGAAATACCGCCCCGCACTGTCTTTGATCACGGTGACCGAGGACGGCATCACGGGCAGGGTGCGGGACCACTTCACCCGCACCGCGCCGATCTTCGGCAGGTTCAGCCGGCCGCCCGGGGTGATCGACCAGCGGGCGTTGGCCGTGAACCGGATCGACTGCCTCGGATCCTTCCGCGACTTGAACCGCGGCGCACCCACCCTCGCGCCCTTGCGCTCACCCTTGAGGGAGGCGAAGAACGCCTTATAGGCCGCCTCCACATCCCGCAAAGACTGCTGGAGCACCACCGAGGACACCTCGCCCAGCCAAGACCGCTCCACGGTCCGCTTGGCACGGGTGATCAAGGTCTGGGACAGCTCGGCGGCCTTCGGATACGGCAGACCCGCCGCGTGCGCGTCCTGGCGGGCGCGCACCGCGTCGTTGAACACGACCCGCGCGCACCCGAACGCCCGGCCCAATGCGAGGCGTTGACCCGGTTCCGGGTACAACCTGAAGGCGTACCGAAGCTGCATGAACATCACCCTAGGTACGCCCTCTCGGACACCGCCCCAGAAGATCGGAACTGATCACGATCAGTCCTCCTGTTTGACGCTCGCGCGCAAGTTCGATCTATTGCGCCCGCCAATGATCATTGGACGCGTGGGCGGAGGCCGGGCGGGCGGCGGAGTCACCACGCCTCCCTGCTCCGCAGGGAGGCACGCCGCGACGCTCCGCGTCGCTATCGCAAGATTCACTTCACCACCGGGCTGAAGCCCGATGCACTGCGAATGAATCCCGGTAGCGGTTACGCGGTACTCCGCTCGCCAGCCTCCATCATGCCCCGCTCCCAGCAGTCGGCGCGGGGCATGACGGAGGCTCCGTGGCCGACCAGGTCGGGCGCGATGACGGCGCGGGGGAACGGCTCGCTCGCGGCGCGGTCTCGCGCCGCTCCCCCGCGTCCACGACAATGGCTGCGATGACGCCCGAACCCGTCGAGTCCACCCCCGGAATCCGGCTCTCCTCCGCCAGGGGTCGCTGGATCCTCGCCTGTGTCGTCCTGGCCTCCGGGATGGCGATGCTCGACGGCACGGTGGTGAATGTCGCCCTGCCGACCATCGGCCGCGACCTCGACGCCTCCCTGTCGAGCCTCCAGTGGGTCGTGAACGCCTACATGCTGACGCTGTCCGCCCTGCTCCTGTGGGGCGGAGCGCTCGGCGACCGGATCGGGCGGCGGCGCACTCTCGCGCTCGGCGTGGCCTGGTTCGCGGTCGCGTCGGCGCTGTGCGGGCTCGCCCCCGACCAGGGTGTGCTCATCGCGGCCCGTGCGCTGCAAGGAGTGGGCGGTGCGCTCCTCACCCCCGGGTCGCTGGCCCTCGTACGGTCCTCGTTCCACCCCGACGACCAGTCGCGCGCCGTGGGCGCCTGGTCGGGGCTCACGGGTGTGGCCGGGGCGCTCGGACCGTTCCTCGGCGGGTACCTGATCGACGGACCCGGGTGGCGGTGGATCTTCCTGATCAATGTGCCGCTGGCCGTGATCGTGCTGCTGATCGCGGTGCGGCACGTGCCGGAGAGCCGTGAGGCCGGGGTCGCCGGGACCCGCTTCGACATGGCGGGCGCCTCGCTCGCCGCCCTGTGCCTGGTGGGCATCAGTTACGCGCTGATCGGGTCGTCCGGCGGCGCGTCCCTCGTGTCGACGGCGCTGCCCGCCGTACTCGGTGTCGCGGCCGGCATCGCCTTCGTCGTCGTGGAGCACCATCGCGCTGAGCCGATGCTGCCGCCCTCGCTGTTCCGCTCCCGGCTGTTCAGCGCGGCCAACGCGATGACGCTGTGCCTGTACGCGGCGATCGGCGGCATCCTGTTCCTGCTGCCCGTACAGCTCCAGATCGCGCTCGGCTACAGCGCGCTGCAGGCGGGTACGGCGACGCTGCCGATCACCGTCCTGATGCTGCTCCTCTCCCCCCGCGCGGGCGATCTCGCGCGCCGTGTCGGGCCGACGCCGCCCCTGGTCGCCGGGCCGCTGATCGCGGCGGTGGGCCTGCTTCTGATGCTGCGGATCGAGCCAGGTGCGTCGTACGTGGCCGATGTGCTGCCCGCGGTGGCGGTGCTCGGCCTGGGCATGAGCGTGTTCGTCGCGCCTCTGACTGCCACGGTCCTGGCGTCGGTCGAGCCGGGCCGCGCCGGGCTCGCCAGCGGCGTCAACAACACGGCTGCCCGGATCGCGCAGCTCCTCGTGGTGGCGGCGCTGCCGCTGGCGGTCGGCCTGTCCGGGGACGCGTACACGCAGCCGGACTCCGTCAACACGTCGTTCCACCGGGCGGCCATGGGGTGCGCCCTGCTGTTCGCGCTGGGGTCGGCGACGGCCGTCTTGTTCATCCGTCCGGCGGCGGTCCGGCCGCGGCTGGAGAAGGCTCCGAAGCCGCAGTGCCGCTCGCATCTGGGCGTGGCGGCACCGGCGTTGGAGCCCGGGCCGCACAAGCGGAACCAGCGGAAGGTGCTGTAGCGGCGGGGCGGGCGGACCGGCTCAGCTCCCGAACGGGACCTGGGGCGCCGTCAGCGCTGCCGAACCCCGGTGCGGGTGTGCCCAGAGCCCGCGGGCTTGCAGCCGTGGCAGGACGCCCTCCCCGAACCAGTACGCCTCCTCCAGGTGCGGGTATCCGGAGAGCACGAACTCGTCGATGCCGAGACGGTGGTACTCCTCGACGCGGTCGGCGACCTCGTCATGGCTGCCGACCAGCGCGGTACCGGCGCCGCCGCGTACGAGGCCGATGCCGGCCCATAGGTTCGGGTGGATCTCCAGGCTGTTGGAGCTTCCGCCGTGCAGGGCGAGCATGCGCCGCTGGCCCTCGGACTCGCTGCGCGCCAGCCCTTCCTGGACGGACCTGACGGTGGCCGGGTCGAAGCCCTGGAGGAGCCGGTCGGCCTCCGCCCAGGCCTGTTCGGCGGTGTCGCGCGTGATGACGTGCAGCCGGATCCCGAAGCGGACGGTGCGGCCCTCCTTCTCGGCGAGGCCGCGGATCCAGGCGATCTTCTCGGCGACCTGGGCGGGCGGCTCGCCCCAGGTGAGGTAGACATCGCTGTGCCGCGCCGCGATCTCCCCCGCGACGGGCGAGGAGCCACCGAAGTACACCTCGGGAACGGGGTCGGGCAGCCGGGCGAGCCGTGCGTCCTGCACCTGGAGGTGTTCGCCCGCGAGATCGACGGTGTCGCCGGCCCACAGCCCCCGGACGATCTCCAGGAATTCACCGGTGCGCGCGTACCGGGATTCCTTGTCGAGGAAGTCGCCGTAGGCGCGCTGCTCGCGGCTCTCGCCGCCCGTCACGACGTTCAGCAGAAGTCTGCCGCCGGTCTGGCGCTGGTACGTGGACGCCATCTGCGCGGCGAGCGTGGGCGAGACGAAGCCGGGCCGGAACGCGACGAGGAACTTCAGGCGCTCGGTCTGCTGGCTGAGCATGGCGGTGGTCAGCCAGGCGTCCTCGCACCAGGCGCCGGTGGGGGTCAGCGCGCCGACGAAGCCGAGGTCCTCGGCGGCGCGGGCTATCTGCGTGAGGTAGCCGATGGACGGGGGCCGGTCACCGCCCGCCGCGGTCACGGGTGTGCCGTGACCACCGCCGACGACGTGGCGGCTGTCGCCGTTGGTCGGCAGGAACCAGTGGAAGGTGAGGGACACGGGCGGGCTCCGATCGCAAGGGACTACAACGGGCTGTCAACAGGCCCCGACTGGGCTGGAGTTGACGGGTCAGCTCGCCGCGGCGAGCAGGGGCCTCGCGGTGCGCGTGAGCGCGCCGGAGAACTGGTCGACGACGCGGCTGAGCGCCTCGGCCGGCCCCGGCGCGACACCGACCGTGCCGTCCGGGGCGACGGTGATGTCCTTGTCGAGGGTGAACCACCCCTGGACGATGTGGTCGGCGCCCATGGAGTTGAGGACGGGCCGCAGCGCGTAGTCGAGGGCGAGGACATGGGCGGTGGTGCCGCCGGTGGCGAGCGGCAGCACGGTCTTGCCGTCGAGTCCGTACTGCGGCAGCAGGTCGAGGAGCGCCTTGAGGAGCCCGGAGTACGCGGCCTTGTAGACGGGCGTCGCGACGACGACCCCGTCGGCGCGGGCGAGGAGCTCGGTCACCTCGACGATGGCCGGGTGGGCGAAGTCCGCGCCGAGGAGCGCCTCGGCGGGCAGGGTGCGGACGTCGAGCGCTATGACGTCGTGGCCCTGCGCTTCGAGCCGTGCGTCGAGGTGGCGCAGAAGCCGCGCCGTGCGGGATGTGGCGGAGGGACTTCCGGAAATGGAGAGGACGGTGGCCATGACGGGACCCTTCGGACTGGAATTCGGCACGTGGAATGCGGGCAATGCGAAAGGCGTGAACGCGGGAATCGCAGGAGTGCCGAAATTCAGGAATTCGCGCATGCCGAATACGCGGTGCGGTTCAGTGAGGTGCGGTGGGAAGCCGTGCGGAAATCGATCGGCACGGTGGAGGTCCGACGATGGCGGCCGCCGTGGAGGCGGCCTGGTCGCCGGGGCGCGTGTGGCTCGTCAGAGGGCGCGGCAACAGAAGGAGCTGGAGACGCGCGCGAGGTCGACATGGCGTCGCCGCGTGAGGTCCAGTCTCGTGTTCATGCCACCGATCCAACCAGGGGCGCGTCGCGCCAGTCAAGAAATCTCCGTGCCGGTCTCGCATCGCGGAACGGACTTCCGATGGAGGGAGAATGGACTCGAAGGGCGAGTCCCTTTCGGGAATCCCTTGGTGAGTGCGGCTTATCGGCGGGAGCCCGTACCCTCGTGCGCCGCACCGCGACCCGGTGCACGATGGCTGCATGCTGTTCTCCCGGCTCGCACAGGTGTCCCAGGAGGTCGCGGCCACCAGGGCGCGGTCACGGAAGATCGCGCTGCTCGCCGAGCTCTTCCGGGCGGCGGAGCCGGACGACGTGCCGATCGTGATCCCTTACCTGGCGGGACGCCTCCCGCAGGGGCGTCTCGGCATCGGGTGGCGGGTGCTGCGTGACCCGGTGGCACCGGCCGCGCAGCCCCGGCTGACGGTCCAGGACGTCGACGCCGCGCTGGCCGCCCTGGGCGATGTGGCAGGCGCCGGGTCGCAGGCCGAACGGACCCGTCTCGTCGGGGAGTTGATGGGCGCCGCGACCGAGGACGAGCAGCGGTTCCTGTTCGGTCTGCTCACCGGCGAGGTGCGGCAGGGGGCGCTCGACGCGGTGGCTCTGGAGGGGCTGGCGCAGGCGACCGGCGCGCCGCCGGAGGAGGTGCGGCGCGCGGTGATGCTGACCGGGTCGCTCCAGGTGGTGGCGCAGGCCCTACTGGCCGAGGGCCCGGACGCGCTGGGCGAGTTCCAACTCACCGTCGGCCGCCCGGTGTTCCCGATGCTGGCGCACAGCGCGCCCTCGGTCGGGGAGGCCGTGGACAAGCTCGGGGCGTGCGCGGTGGAGGAGAAGCTGGACGGCATCCGCGTACAGGTCCACCGCGACGGCGACGTCGTACGCGTCTACACGCGCACGCTCGACGACATCACCGACCGGTTGCCCGAGGTGACGGCCGTGGCCGCCGGGCTCGACGGGGACCGCTTCATCCTCGACGGGGAGGTCATCGCGCTCGACGGGGACGGCCGGCCGCGCCCGTTCCAGGAGATCGCGAGCCGTGTGGGTTCGCGGGTGGACGTGGTGACGGCCGCCGGGTCCGTACCCGTGGTGCCGGTGTTCTTCGACGTCTTGTACGCGGGCGGGGACGAGCTGCTCGATCTGCCGTTCGCCGAGCGCCACGCGCGCCTGGCGCGGCTGGTGCCGAAGGTGATGCGGGTGCGCCACGTCGTCGTTCCGGACGGGGAGGACGCGGCGGCCCGTGCGGCGGCCGACGCGTTCTTCGCCGACACCCTGCGCCGCGGTCATGAGGGCGTCGTCGCGAAGGGGCTCGACGCCCCGTACAGCGCGGGGCGGCGCGGCGCGTCCTGGCTGAAGGTGAAGCCCGTCCACACGCTGGACCTGGTGGTGCTCGCGGCGGAGTGGGGGCACGGCCGGCGGACGGGCAAGCTGTCGAATCTGCACCTCGGTGCGCGCAGGCCGGACGGCTCCTTCGCGATGCTGGGCAAGACGTTCAAGGGGCTCACGGACGCGCTGCTCGCCTGGCAGACGGAGCGGCTGCGGGAGATGGCCACGAGCGACGACGGACATGTCGTCACGGTGCGGCCCGAGTTGGTCGTGGAGATCGCCTACGACGGTCTGCAGAAGTCCACCCGCTACCCGGCCGGCGTCACGCTGCGCTTCGCGCGCGTGGTGCGGTACCGCGAGGACAAGACGGCCGAGGACGCGGACACGGTCGAGACGGTGCTCGCCGCGTACCCAGCCCCGTGACAAGACCGTTTCTTTGCCAAATATTGGGGCCGATAGGGTGACACATGGCGCCCGGTACCTGCAGGCGCCATGTATCACCCAGGACAAGCACGGACAAGGGGAGAGCTGTGCCCGCTTCACGTCTGAGCCGCACGCCACTGCCGGGGATCGGCTTCCGGTACGACCTGACCACCCGCGACCAACGCCAGGTGTCGGTGGTCGCGCACCGGGACGGCGGGCGCACCCTGAGCGCCTACCGGACCGACGACCCGGACGCCTGCGACCTGTCGCTGAAGCTGACGTCCGGTGAGGCGGCCGCGCTGATCGACGCGCTGATGCCGTCCCACCACAGCCCGAACCTGCTGCACACCACCGATCTGGGCCTCGTCGCCGAGCGCATCGAGATCGGCGCGACCTCGCACTGGAACGGGCGCCTGCTCGGCGAGACCCAGCTGCGCACAGAGACCGGCGCCTCGATCGTGGCCGTGCTGCGGCGCGCCGAGGCGATCCCGTCGCCCACCCCCGACTTCCGGCTCGCCGGCGGGGACACCGTGATCGTCATCGGCACCCGCGAGGGCGTGGAAGCGGCGGCGACGATACTCGGAAGGGAGTGATCGGATGCACTCCGCGGTGTTCCTCATCGAGTTCGGGGCGATCATCCTCGCGCTCGGCCTGCTGGGCAGATTCGCCGGGCGGTTCCGGTTCTCACCCATCCCCCTCTACCTCCTCGCGGGCCTCGCGTTCGGCGAGGGCGGGCTGCTCCCGCTCGGCGCGAGCGAGGAGTTCGTGGCGATCGGCGCCGAGATCGGCGTCATCCTGCTGCTGCTGATGCTGGGCCTGGAGTACACGGCCAGCGATCTCGTCAGCAACCTCAAGACGCAGTACCCGGCGGGCCTCGTCGACTGCGCGTTCAACGCGCTGCCGGGCGCCGCGGCCGCGCTGCTGATGGGGTGGGGCCCGGTGGCGGCCGTCGTCCTCGCCGGTGTCACGTGGATCTCGTCATCGGGTGTGATCGCCAAGGTGCTCGGCGACCTCGGCCGGGTCGGCAACCGGGAGACCCCCGTGATCCTCAGCATCCTGGTCCTCGAGGACCTGGCGATGGCGGTCTATCTGCCGATCATCACGGCGCTGCTCGCCGGTGTCGGCTGGGCGGCGGGCGGTGTCACCCTGGCCATCGCGCTCGGGGCCGCCGGCCTCGTCCTGTTCCTCGCGGTGCGGTACGGCCGTCTCATCTCCCGGTTCGTCTCCAGCGACGACCCGGAGAAGCTGCTCCTGGTGGTGCTCGGCCTGACGATCCTGGTCGCGGGGATCGCGCAGCAGCTCCAGGTGTCGGCGGCGGTCGGCGCGTTCCTCGTCGGCATCGCCCTGTCCGGTGAGGTCGCCGAGGGCGCCCACTCGCTGCTGCTACCGCTGCGCGACCTGTTCGCCGCCGTGTTCTTCGTCTTCTTCGGCCTGCACACCGACCCCGCGAGCATCCCGCCCGTCCTGCTTCCGGCGCTCGCTCTCGCCGTCGTCACGGCCTGCACGAAGATCGCGACCGGCTACTGGGCGGCGCGGCGGGCGAAGATCTCCGTCAAGGGCCGCTGGCGTGCCGGCGGCGCTCTCGTGGCGCGTGGCGAGTTCTCCATCGTCATCGCGGGCCTGGCGGTCACGGCCGGGATCGAGCCCAGGCTCGGTCCGCTGGCGACCGCGTACGTCCTGATCCTCGTCATCGTCGGACCGCTGACGGCGCGCTTCACCGAGCCCGTCGCCGTGCGCGTGTCGCGGTGGCGGCAGCGTGGCGACGCACCGGCCGCGGTGGTCACCGCGGGCGCTGGCATCGTGCCCGCGCCGCGGGACGCGCAGGATCCGGTCGGCCCCGAGGCGGAGGCGCACGGCACGTCCGGGCGGGCCTCGAACTCCTCGTCCTGATCCGGTCACCCGACCGGGCGTAGACCGTCCAGGTCGCCGCCCGGTACGGGTGCCCGGACCACGGACACGATCCGTGCCGGCCGGGTGCGGAGCGAAGGCGGGGACCAATCTGCCCAAAACCGTTCGGGGCACACGACTGAGCATGGGCTCTGGCAACAGGACTCACTCCCGCTCAGTCCTCAGGACGAACCGCCCACCTGCCGGCCGGTGTCGACCATCGCGGACGCCACGCCCGCGTCGTGCACGGCGAGACGGTCTTCTGGAGGCACCGCGGATCGCCCGCCCCATTCCAGGCGCCGTTTCACATGGAGCGCGCCGACACTGGTGCCATGGCGTACAAGAAGCAGAGCGCGGGCCTGCTGCTGTTCCGGCGCACGGCCGCCGGTACCGAGGTGCTGCTCGGACACATGGGCGGCCCGTTCTGGGAGCGGCGCGACGCCGGGGCGTGGACCGTGCCGAAGGGCGAGTACGAGGACGACGAGGAACCGTGGGCGGCGGCGCGCAGGGAGTTCCAGGAGGAACTGGGCCTTGCCCCGCCGGACGGCACGCCGGTGCCGCTCGGTGACACCGTGCAGTCCGGCGGCAAGCACGTCACCGTGTGGGCCGTGGAGGGCGACCTCGACCTGGACGGCTTCGTGCCCGGCACGTTCACGATGGAGTGGCCGAAGGGCTCGGGGCGCATGGCCGAGTTCCCCGAGCTGGACCGCGCTGCCTGGCTCGGGCTCGACGCGGCGCGTCCCCTCGTGGTGCAGGCGCAGACCGTCTTCCTCGACCGGCTCGCCGAGCACGTCTGACTGCCGCGCCACTGGGTACACGGTCCGTCCGCGTTGCGCGGCGCGACGTGGCGCGGCAAGGTCGAAGCACCGCGCAGAGGAGGTCACCCCCATGCCCATCGCGACGGTCAACCCCGCGAACGGCGAGACGCTCAAGACGTACGACGCCCTGACCGACGAGGAGATCGAGCACCGGCTCCTTCTCGCCGCCGGCACGTTCCGCACGTACCGCACCACCACGTTCTTCGAACGGGCCCGGCTGCTCCAGGCCGCCGCGGACCTCCTCGACGCGGACCGTGACGACATCGCGCGCGTCATGACCACCGAGATGGGCAAGCCCGTCGTGGCGGCCCGCGCGGAGGCCGCGAAGTGCGCGAAGGCGATGCGCTGGTACGCGGAGCACGCGCAGGAACTCCTCGCCGACGAGCACCCCTCGGCCAAGGACGTGGAGGACTCCGGCGCGGTCAGCGCCCATGTCCGCTACCGGCCGCTGGGCGTCGTCCTCGCCGTCATGCCGTGGAACTTCCCGCTGTGGCAGGTCGTACGGTTCGCCGCGCCCGCCCTGATGGCAGGAAACGTGGGACTGCTCAAGCACGCGTCGAACGTGCCGCAGACCGCGCTGTACCTCCAGGACCTGTTCCGCAGGGCCGGGTTCCCCGACGGGTGCTTCCAGACGCTGCTCATCGGCTCGCGCGCGGTCGAGGGCGTACTCCGCGATGAGCGGGTCGTGGCGGCGACGCTGACCGGGAGCGAGCCGGCGGGACGTTCCGTCGCCTCGATCGCGGGCGACGAGGTCAAGAAGACCGTCCTTGAGCTGGGCGGCAGCGACCCGTTCGTCGTGCTGCCGTCGGCCGACGTGGCGAAGGCCGCGAAGGTCGCTGTGACGGCGCGGGCGCAGAACAACGGGCAGTCGTGCATCGCGGCGAAGCGGTTCATCGTGCACACGGACGTGTACGACGAGTTCGCCGAGCTGTTCGTCTCCGGGATGCGGGCCCTGCGGGTGGGCGACCCGATGGACGAGAACACCGACGTCGGCCCGCTCGCCAGCGAGCAGGGCCGCGCCGACCTGGAAGAACTCGTGGACGACGCCGTGGAGTGCGGCGCGACGGTGCTGTGCGGCGGCCGGCGCCCCGAGGCGTACGCCAAGAGCGGCTGGTACTACGAGCCGACGGTCATCACCGACATCACGCAGGACATGCGCATCCACCGCGAGGAGACCTTCGGCCCGGTCGCCACGCTGTACCGCGTCGGCGACCTGGACGAGGCCGTCGCCCTCGCCAACGACTCACCGTTCGGGCTGAGTTCCAACGTGTGGACACATGACGCGGCGGAGATCGACCGCTTCGCCCGCGACATCGAGGCGGGCGGCGTCTACGTCAACGGAATGACAGCCTCACACCCAGCCTTCCCGTTCGGCGGCGTCAAGCGCTCCGGCTACGGCAGGGAGCTCTCGGACCACGGAATCCGCGAGTTCTGCAACATCACCACGGTGTGGGTCGGGGCCTGAACCGTCCGCGCCATGCCCTTGAGGTCGGGGATCAGGGCGGGCCTCTGGCATGGCCTGTGGGGCACGCACCATGAACACGTCGATCGGGTCCTCCGATTCGAGGGTGAAGCCGTGGCGCTCGTAGAGGCGGCGGGCCGCGCTGCCCTGGACGACGTCCAGGCGTACGGTCTCGCCCGCCGCGTCGGCCCGGTCGAGCAGTGCGCGCAGGACGGCCGTGCCGAGACCCCTGCCCTGCTGTTCCGGGGCGAGGTAGAAGTGCTCGATCCACTGGCCCCCGGACTGCGCCGGGCGCATCGTGACGCTGCCCACGAACGCACCGTCGGCCAGGACGACGGAGGTGTACCGCTCGGAGAACGTGTCACGCAGCCGCTGCCGGACTCGGTGCTCGTCGTAGCGGCCGAGGCGCACCAGGTCCGGTCGCATGACGACGGCGCGCAGCTCGGCGATCGGCTCCACGTCGGCGGGCCCGGCAGCCCTCAGCTCCCACCGGACGCCGGGCGGCCGGCCTGCCTCGGAACCCTCCTGACCAGGCGGTTCCGCGTACTCCGTCGTGCGTGTGTTCATCGCCGAAGTATCCCAGAGGCCACGTACGTCCCGGTGCGCCGCCCGGGGGCAACGGCTGAGGTTCGGCCCCCGCACGGAAGTTGGCGGGGGCCGAACCGGGCACTACGCGCGCGTGGCCGTCAGCCCCGGGCCGCCAGCAGGTGGTCCATCGCCAGCTGGTCGAGGCGCTCGAAGGCCATGCCGCGGGCGGCGGCCGCCTCCACGTCGAAGCCCTCGAAGGCGCTCGCGTCGGCGAGCAGCCCCGACAGGCCGTCGGCGGCGGTGGGCTGCACCAGCTCGTCGAGCCGCGAGGCGCGCAGCGCCTCCTGAACCTCCGGGTCGGCCCGGAACGCGGCCGCACGCTCGCGCAGGATCAGGTAGTTGCGCATGCAGCCCTCGGCCGACGCCCACACGCCGTCGTAGTCCTCGGTGCGCGGCGGCTTGAAGTCGAAGTGCCGCGGCCCCTCGTACCCGGCGGTCTCCAGCAGGTCGACCAGCCAGAACGCCGAGCGCAGGTCGCCCGCGCCGAAGCGGAGGTCCTGGTCGTACTTGATGCCCGTCTGGCCGTTGAGGTCGATGTGGAAGAGCTTGCCCGCCCACAGTGCCTGGGCGATGCCGTGCGGGAAGTTGAGCCCCGCCATCTGCTCGTGGCCCACCTCCGGGTTCACGCCGTACATCTCGGGCCGCTCCAGGCGCTCGATGAAGGCGAGGGCGTGGCCGACAGTGGGCAGGAGGATGTCGCCGCGCGGCTCGTTCGGCTTCGGCTCGATCGCGAACTTCAGGTCGTAGCCCTGCTGGACGACGTACTCGCCGAGCAGGTCGAACGCCTCCTTCATCCGGTCGAGCGCGGCCCGTACGTCCTTGGCCGCGCCGGATTCGGCGCCCTCGCGGCCGCCCCAGGCGACGTACGTCTTCGCGCCGAGTTCGACAGCGAGATCGATGTTGCGGATGGTCTTGCGCAGGGCGTACCGGCGCACGTCTCGGTCGTTCGCGGTGAACGCGCCGTCCTTGAAGACGGGGTGCGTGAAGAGGTTCGTGGTGGCCATCGGGACGATCAGGCCGGTGGAGTCGAGGGCCTGCCGGAAGCGCTTGACGTGCGACTCGCGCTCGGTGTCCGAGGCCCCGAAGGGGATCAGGTCGTCGTCGTGGAACGTCACTCCGTAGGCGCCGAGGTCGGCCAGGCGCCGCACGGACTCGGCCGGGTCGAGGGCGGCGCGGGTGGCGTCGCCGAACGGGTCGCGCCCCTGCCAGCCGACCGTCCACAGGCCGAAGCTGAACTTGTCGTCGGGGGTGGGTCGGTACGTCATGTTGCGGCTCCTCGCCAGTCACGCCTATTTCGTCATGGCACTTTACAAATTAGTATGCGGACACGCCGCTGGGAAGAGGCATATCGGGAGAGCATCGGGTGAACGCTCTGTCGCACATGTACCTCGGACAGCCACGGAATCGTCTTGTCGGGAACGGGAGAGCCGGATGTCATCAGCCGATGGACCACTCGTCGTCGGGGTGGACAGCTCCACGCAGTCCACGAAGGCCCTGGTCGTCGACGCCGCCACGGGCGCGGTCGTGGCGAGCGGCCAGGCACCCCACACGGTCAGCTCGGGGCAGGGCCGCGAGAGCGACCCCGAGCAGTGGTGGACCGCACTGTGCGAGGCGCTGCGCCAGTGCGGTGACGCGGCGCACCGGGCCTCGGCAGTGTCGGTCGGCGGTCAGCAGCACGGCCTCGTCACGCTCGACGCCGCCGGCCGGCCGGTACGTCCCGCGCTGCTCTGGAACGATGTGCGCTCGGCGCCCCAGGCCCGCCGCCTCATCGACGAGATGGGCGGCCCCAAGGCGTGGGCCGAGCGGGTGGGCAGTGTGCCCGGGGCCTCGTTCACCGTCACCAAGTGGGCATGGCTGGCCGAGCACGAGCCGGACGCGGTACGCGCCACGGCCGCCGTGCGGCTGCCGCACGACTACCTCACTCAGCGGCTGACCGGCGACGGCACGACGGACCGGGGCGACGCCTCGGGCACGGGCTGGTGGGCCTCGGCCACGGAGTCGTACGACGACGACATCCTCGCTCGCGTGGGGCTCGATCCGGCGCTCCTCCCCCGGGTCGTGCGCCCCGGAGAGGTGGCCGGTACGGTCCACGGATCGGGTGAACTGCCTTTCTCCAGGGGGACGTTGGTGGCCGCGGGCACGGGCGACAACGCGGCCGCCGCCCTCGGCCTCGGGCTCCGGCCCGGCACCCCGGTCCTCAGCCTCGGCACGTCCGGCACGGTGTACGCGGTGTCGCGGCACCGCCCCGCGGACCCGACCGGCACTGTCGCCGGCTTCGCCGACGCGCGCGGCGACTGGCTGCCACTCGCGTGCACCCTCAACTGCACGCTGGCCGTCGACCGGGTCGCCGCGCTGCTCGGCCTGGACCGCGAGGCCGTGGAACCCGGCGGCGGCATCACGCTGCTGCCGTACCTGGACGGCGAGCGCACCCCCGATCTGCCGAACGCCTCAGGGCTGTTGCACGGACTGCGGCACGACACCACGGGAGGCCAGCTCCTGCAGGCCGCCTACGACGGCGCAGTCCACGCGCTCTTGGGCGCGCTGGACCTCGTCCTCGACGCTGACGCCGACCTGTCGGTGCCGCTGCTGCTCATCGGGGGCGGCGCCCGGGGAGCGGCCTGGCAACAGACCGTACGACGGCTCTCGGGCCGTGCGGTGCAGGTGCCCGAGGCCCGCGAGCTGGTCGCGCTCGGCGCCGCGGCGCAGGCCGCCGGGCTGTTGACCGGGGAGGATCCGGCGGCGGTGGCACGGCGCTGGGGAACGGCGCAGGGGCCTGTTCTGGATCCTGTGGAGCAGGACGCGGCGGCGCTGGCGCGGATCTCCGGGGTACTCTCCGACGCGGCCCCGCTCCTGGACAGGGGTCCGCGCTGACCACCCCGCCGACCGAGGATCCAGGAAGGCCGACGGCCGCGTGCGCCGGCCCGACCCCATGGGAGCGTCCGGAGGCATGACCGCACCACTGCACGAGCCCCGGCCCGGCACACCCGACACCCAGCAGGGCATGCGCCGGCGCAACCTCTCGCGGGTCATACACTCCGTCGCCACGGACGGACCGTTGTCGCGGGCCACGGTCGCCCAGCACATCGGGCTGACCAGGGCCGCGGTTTCGACGCTCGTCGACGAACTGATCCGGTCGGGTCTGATCGAGGAGCTCGGCCCACAGCGGCCCGGCAGGGTCGGGCGTCCCGGCTCGGCGCTCGTCGTCAGCCGCAGCGGTCCCGCCGGGATCGGGGCCGAGGTCGGTGTCGACCATCTCGCGGTGTGCGCGGTCGATCTGAGCGGCGAGGTACGCGCGCGTGCCGTGCGCCGCGTCGCCAACCGCGGGCGCGCGCCCGGCCCCGTCCTCAAGGAACTGTCCGTGCTGATCCGGGAGGTGACGGCCCGTGCCGAACGGGAGGGGCTGCGCCCGGCGGGCCTCGCGGTCGCGGTGCCGGGCCTGGTCGCGCGCGGCACGCATACGGTGGTCCGGGCGCCCAACCTGGACTGGCACGACACGGACGTCTCCACGCTGCTGCCGACACCGACCGAGCCACGGTCCGTTCTGCCGCTGAGCGTCGACAACGAGGCGAATTTCGGGGCCCTCGCCGAGCTCTGGCTCGGCGAGGAGACCCCCGCCGACTTCCTGCACGTCTCGGCCGAGATCGGCATCGGCGCGGCGCTCGTCGTCGACGGCAAGCTGCTGCGCGGAACCCGTGGATTCGCGGGCGAGTTGGGGCACGTTCCGGTCCGCCCGGAGGGCCCGGCGTGCCCGTGCGGAGGGCGCGGATGCCTGGAGCAGTACGCGGGCGAGGAGGCCGTGCTGCGCGCGGCGGGCCTCGGTCCCGGCGAGGACCGGGTGGGTCTGCTCGCCGAGCGCGCCGCGGCAGGGGACACGGATGCGCGGCGGGCGCTGCGCGGGGCCGGGGCCGCCATGGGCATCGCGCTGACCGGGGCGGTGAACCTCCTCGACCCTCGGGCGGTCGTGCTCGGCGGGGCGCTGTCGCGGCTCGCGCCGTGGCTACTGCCCGCGCTGGAGCGGGAGTTGACGCGCCGGACGGCTACGCCGGCCGACGGGGTGACGGTGTCGCGCCTGGGGTCCGACGGCCCTCTGCTCGGTGCGGCGCACTCGGTGGTGCGGGCGGTGCTCGACGATCCGGTGGCGGCGAGCGTGTAGGACGCCGGTGGCCGTCCGGACCCCTGCGCCGTGGCGCGCGAAGTGCCAGAGGTTCGGACCTCTGACGTGCGGTTGTTCACAATCGGCGAGTTATCCACAGGCGCGCCGCGCCCCCTTCCGCCCCAACCGCCAAGGCCCTTAACGTAATTCACGCGGAACGCCACCGCCTCGGCGTGGTGGCGCGGTCACGTGGATCGGGGGATTCAGGTGTCGGGGGTGGACGTTCAGAACGGAACGGGACTGCGGCGCGGGGCGATCGGGCTGCGCGAGGTCCTGTTCCAGAGCATCACGGCGATGGCGCCGGCGGCCGCGGTCGCCGCGTCGATCCCGGCGGGTACGGCGTTCGCGGGCGGCAGCCTGCCCCTGTCCGTGCTGATCGCGCTGGTGGCCTGTCTGTTCACGGCGTCGTGCGTGGCGGAGCTGGCACGCGAACTGCCCGCGGCCGGCTCCGTGTCGACGTACGCCGCGCGCGGCCTCCATCCGAGCGTGGGTTTCCTCGTCGGCTGGGGTTATGTGTTCGTCGAGGCCCTTGTGCCGCCTCTGCTTCTGCTGCAGCTGGGCTTCACCACGGCCGGGACGCTGCACAACGAGTGGTCGTCGTACCCGGCTGACCTGTGGTGGCCGTGGTCGCTCGCCGGAGCCGTGATCATCGCCGTGGCAGGCTACTTCGGAGTGCGCGCGTCGGCCCGCTTCGGGACGGTGCTCGGCACCTTCGAGGTCGTCGTCTTCCTGGCCTTCGCGATCCTGCTGATCTCGAAGGCGGGCAGCGACAACACCCTTTCGGTGTTCGGCACTTCGCACTCGGCACAGGGGTACGAGGGCTGGAGCGGCGTCTTCGCCGGTTCGGTGTACACGGTGCTGGCGTTCGCCGGGTTCGAAGCGGCGGCGCCCCTCGCCGAGGAGACCCGCGACCCACGGCGCACCATGCACCGGGCCGTCCTCGGGGCGGCCCTGGCGATCGGGCTCTTCTACGTACTGACGACGTACGCGATGTCGGTGTACTTCGGACCCGGCAGGTTCGCGACGTTCGGAGCGGAGGGCGCCGCGTCGTGGGAGGGCGTGGCCCGCGCCTCGTTCGGCCTCTTCTGGGTCCTGGTGTTCCTGGCGGTGGTGAACTCGACGATCGCGAACGCCAACGCGTGCGCCAACGTCACGACACGCACGGCGTTCGCCCTCGGCCGGATCGGCGTCTTCCCGAGCGGCTTCGCGCGCCTGCACCCGGTGCGCCGCTCCCCCGTCACCGGCGTCGCCGTCCAGTTCGTCGTCGCGGTCGCGGCGATGCTCGGGCTCGGTTTCGCCTACGACCCGGTGACGGCGTTCCTGCTCCTGGCGACGGTGATCGTCACGGTCATCATCGGTGTGTACATCGTGGCGAACCTCGCCTGTGCCGGGTACTTCCTGCGCCGCGGTCGCTCCGCTCTGCGCCCGGTGCGCCATCTCGTCCTCCCGCTCCTCGGCATCGTCGCCTTCGTGCCCGCGCTGCTGACGGCCGCGGGCCTGCCGGTCTTCGACTTCGTGTCGGAGCTGACGGCGCCGGTTTCCTACGCGGGCCCGGTCGTCGCCGCGTGGATGCTCGCGGGGATCGTGGTGCTCGCAGTGCTCCTGCGGCGCCATCCGGAACGCATAGCGGAGACCGGACGCGTCCATCTCGACGACGACGCACCCGACGGAGCACCGGACACAGGATCGGACCCTGACGCACCCACCTCACAGTGAGCGGAGCAGCACAGCGATGAACGACCCCAGGATCCTGACCGTGCGGCCCGAACCGGGCGAGTACGCCTACACGTTCGGCGGCGCGCCGCCCGTCGCCCGGATCGCACCGGGCACGGTCCTGGACCTGTACACGGAGGACTGCTTCGACGGGCGGGTGCGGTCCGAGAAGGACCTGGTGTCGCAGGTGTGCGAGTTCCCGTTCCTCAATCCGCAGACCGGGCCCTTCCACATCGAGGGCGCCGAACCCGGCGACACGGTCGCGGTGCACTTCGTCTCCGTCGAGCCGGCCCGCGACTGGGCGGCGTCGACGACAGTCCCGCTCTTCGGCGCACTCACGTCCACCCACACCACGGCCACGCTCCAGCCGCCGCTGCCCGAGGTCGTATGGATGTGGCACCTCGACGGGGAGCGACGCACGGCCCGGTTCACTGCGCACGACAGCGACTTCCAGGTCGAGCTGCCGATGGACCCGATGCACGGAACGGTCGGCGCGGCACCGGCGAACCTCGAGGTCCGCTCGGCCCTCGTCCCGGACGCGCACGGCGGCAACATGGACTCGCCGGAAATGCGGGCGGGCGTCACCTGCTACCTCGGGGTGAACGTCGAGGGCGCGCTGCTCAGCCTCGGCGACGGGCACGCGCGGCAGGGCGAGGGCGAGACGTGCGGCGTCGCCGTCGAGTGCGCCATGCGGACCGTCGTGATCGTCGAGCTCCTCAAGGGCGTCGCCACGCCGTGGCCGCGCATCGAGTCGGACACGCACATCATCTCGACCGGATCGGCGCGGCCCCTCGAGGACGCGTTCCGGATATCCCAACTCGACCTGGTGCGCTGGCTGGAGCGCGACTACGGCTTCAGTGAGCTGGACGCCTACCAGTTCGCCTCGCAGACCGTCGAGTCGCCGCTCGCCAACGTCTGCGACACGAACTACACGTGCGTGGCGAAACTCCGTAAGGAGTGGCTGCCGGCACGGGAGACGCATCGCGGGCTGCACGCGCACTTGAGGGACGTCGCCGCGACGCTCCCCCGCCCGGACCACCGCACCTTCTGACGACGCACCGTTCGCTGTTCGCAGACAAAGCCCTGCCCCACCGTCCCCACCAGAGAGGCAGACCAGTCATGGACCGAAGGCCACTTCCGAGCCGGCGCCGGTTACTCCAGGCCGGCGCGCTCGCCGCCGTGCCCGCAGCGCTGCTCCCCGCCGCCCACGCCTGGGCCGGGGCACAGGCCGTCGACTATCCGGGCGCCGAGTCCGTCCCTGCCAGCACCTCCAACTACACGGCGTCCAGCCGCCCCACCAGCTATCCCCTGAACTACGTGATCATCCACGTAACCCAGGAGACGTACGCCGACGCCCTGGCCATCTTCCAGAACCCGGCCAAGAAGGTCTCCGCGCACTACGTGGTCCGCTCGTCCGACGGCCACATCGCCCAGTGCGTCCGCGAGCGCAACATCGCCTGGCACGCCGGAAATTGGGACTACAACACCCGAAGCATCGGCATCGAGCACGAGGGCTGGGTCGACCAGCCGGAGTACTTCACCGACGCGCTCTACCAGTCGTCGGCCAATCTGACCGCCGCGATCTGCGCCAAGTACGGCATACCCATGGACCGCCAGCACATCCTCGGGCACTACGAGGTCCCCGGCACGGACCACACCGACCCGGGCCCGTACTGGGACTGGTCCCGCTACATCAGGATGGTCAACTTCGCCTGAGCAGTGGCCAGGAGCGCAGCGGGGTCGGCCTGCCCGGCGCGCACGCACTGTGACGCATCCGTGCGGATCAGTGTCGGGACGCTTGTCCGTATGCGTCCCCGGCGCGACGATGTCCCCACAGCGATGCACCGCCGCATCGCCCGCCGGGGAGGCCGACTTGACCGATCCATGGGTGGCCCTGGAGCCGGGCACCGATCCGTCCGAGCGGGTACGGGTCCTGCGCCGCGCGCACGAGGCGTTCACCGCCGCGGGGACCGTGTCCCGCCCGGTGCGCTCCGTGGTGGCCGATTCCTGGCGGCGCTCCGCCGGAGCGCACGTCAGCCCGGACGCCTCGGCGTCGGTGGAGCTGAGCGACGGCGACCTCGGGGCGTACCGCGCCGAGCATCCGCTGGCCCGGGTCATGCCGCTGTTCCGTGAACTCATGGGCACGTTCGCCCAGGACGGCGAGCATCTGCTCGCCGTGTGTGACGCGCACGGCAGGCTCCTGTGGGTCGAGGGCGACCGGACGACGCGGCAGCGGGCGGGGAAGATGAACTTCGTGCCGGGCGCGCGCTGGTCGGAGACGGCGATGGGGACGAACGCGCCGGGCACGGCCGTGGCGGTCGACCGGCCCGTCCAGGTGTTCGCCGCCGAGCACTTCATCCGGCGCGTCCAGCCGTGGACCTGCGCGGCGGCCCCCGTGCACGATCCGCGTTCGGGGCGGCTGCTCGGCGCCGTCGACATCACGGGCGGGGACGGGCTTGCCCATCCGCACAGCCTGGCGTTCGTGCAGGCGGTGGCCCGTGCGGCGGAGTCCCAGCTGGCGCTGCTCGCGCCGCCGCCTTCGGACGCGGACAGCCTCCGGCTCACCGCGCTCGGCCGGGACGAGGCGCTTCTCATCACGAGCGGCGGACGCAAGATCCGCCTCAGCCGCCGGCACAGCGAGATCCTCGTCCTGCTGGCCCGCCACCCGGAGGGCCTGACCGGCGACGAGTTGCTGTGCGCCCTGTACGAGGACGAGTCGGTCACACCTGTGACGCTGCGGGCCGAACTGGCGCGCCTGCGCCGGGTACTCGGCCCCGACATCCTCGGCTCGCGCCCCTACCGCCTGGCGGCGCCCGTCGAGTCCGACTTCGGGACGGTCGAGCGGCGCCTGGGGACGGGCGCGGTGACGGCGGCCGCCGCCGCGTTCGGCGGACCGCTGCTGCCCGGCTCGCAGGCCCCTGCCGTCGTTCGTGTACGGCGCAGGCTCACCGACGAGATACGTGCCGCGCTCATCGCGCGGGGCGACCCCGACCTGCTCGCGGACTGGGCGCACGCACCGTGGGGCGAGGAGGACCTCGACGTGTGGCGGGCGCTGGCCACGGTGCGCCCCACGCCGCCCGTGCTTGCCCGGCTCAGGGAACTCGACGCGGAGCAGGCCGCGCCCGGCCCCCCGACGTCGTACGCAACCTATCTGCAACGTCCGCGCGCCTAGCCTCCGTGCGAAAGCTGCCCAACGGCGGGCGGCTCGCACGGGAGGCCAGCCAAGATGACCCTTTACGCAGCGCCCGGTACCAACGGCTCAGTCGTCTCCTACCAGGCCCGCTACGACCACTTCATCGGCGGCGAGTACGTGCCGCCGGCCCTCGGCCAGTACTTCGAGAACCCGAGCCCGGTCAACGGGAAGCCGTTCACGGAGATCGCCAGGGGCACCGAGGCGGACGTCGAGCGCGCCCTCGACGCGGCGCACGCCGCCGCGCCCGCCTGGGGCCGTACGTCGCCCACCGCGCGCGCCGACATCCTCCTCAAGATCGCCGACCGGATGGAGGCGAACCTCGAGAAGCTGGCGGTCGCCGAGACCTGGGAGAACGGCAAGCCGGTCCGCGAGACGCTCGCCGCCGACATCCCGCTCGCGATCGACCACTTCCGCTACTTCGCCGGCGCCCTGCGCGCCCAGGAGGGCTCGCTCAGCGAGATCGACGACGACACGATCGCGTACCACTTCCACGAGCCGCTCGGCGTGGTGGCGCAGATCATTCCGTGGAACTTCCCGATCCTGATGGCCACTTGGAAGCTGGCCCCGGCCCTCGCGGCGGGCAACGCGGTGGTCCTCAAGCCCGCAGAGCAGACCCCCGCGTCCATCCACTACTGGCTGAGCCTGGTTGCCGACCTGCTGCCGCCGGGCGTCGTGAACGTCGTCAACGGCTTCGGCGTGGAGGCGGGTAAGCCGCTCGCGTCCAGCGCGCGCGTGGCGAAGGTCGCGTTCACCGGTGAGACGACGACGGGCCGGCTGATCATGCAGTACGCGTCGGAGAACATCAAGCCGGTCACCCTCGAACTCGGCGGCAAGTCGCCGAACATCTTCTTCGACGACGTGTGGGCGAAGGACGACGACTTCCGCGACAAGGCCCTCGAGGGCTTTACGATGTTCGCCCTCAACCAGGGCGAGGTCTGCACGTGTCCCTCGCGGGCGCTGATCCAGCAGGGCCACTACAGCGAGTTCCTCGACGCGGCGATCGCGCGCACGGAGGCCATCAGGCCGGGCAACCCGCTCGACATCGACACCATGATCGGCGCCCAGGCGTCCAACGACCAGCTCCAGAAGATCCTCTCCTACCTGGACATCGGCCAGCAGGAGGGCGCGAAGGTCCTGACAGGCGGTCAGCGCATCGAATACGACGGCGAGTTGGCAGGCGGCTACTACGTCCAGCCCACCATCTTCGAGGGCAACAACCGCATGCGGATCTTCCAGGAGGAGATCTTCGGCCCGGTCGTCTCAGTCGCCTCGTTCGCCGACTACGACGACGCCATCAAAATCGCCAACGACACGCTGTACGGCCTCGGCGCGGGCGTGTGGACCCGCGACATCAACACGGCGTACCGCGCGGGCCGTTCGATCCAGGCGGGCCGAGTCTGGACGAACTGCTACCACGCGTACCCGGCCCACGCCGCCTTCGGCGGCTACAAGCAGTCGGGGATCGGGCGCGAGAACCACAAGATGATGCTGGAGCACTACCAGCAGACGAAGAACCTGCTGGTGTCGTACTCGGCACAGAAGCTCGGCTTCTTCTAGGGGCACAAAAGAAGGCGCCTGACCTGGTCTTTTACCCGTCAGGCGCCTTTCGCTCGACCCGCTCAGGCCGAAGCCCTTTTTGGGTTGTAACTACCAGTTGATCCCGCGGCTATCCCGCTCCTGACCAGTTGTTCCGGACCAGTCGCGGACCAAGACCCGAGTCGGCGCTCACGCGCCGCCCGGCTGACTGACGCGGTCCCACTCCTCCATCGACTGCTCGATGGACGTCCGCCGGCTGGCCGAGGCACTTTGATCGGCTCCAGTACGGGAATGAGTTGAGGGGCATCACCCCACTGCCCAGGTGTGATGACGAAGGCAAGGGGACGACAGCCGCCCTCACTCACCAAGTGGATCTTGCAAGTCAGACCGCCGCGCGATCGGCCCAAAGCCTCGTCGAGACGATGGCGCGGTGGGCTGCCATGTCTGCCGGGCAACTTCGGTGGGCGGGACCGGGCTCCCGCTGCATGGTGGTGAGCCCGGCACGAGGTGGAATCCACGCTCACCATGCTCCAGTCGATCCGGCCCTCAGCGTCCGCATCGGCCTGGATTGCCTGCAGGACTCGCTCCCACGTGCCGTCTGCCGACCACCTGCGATGGCGGTCATGCACCGTTTTCCAACTCCCGAACCGTGCTGGCAGATCCCGCCACGGCAGACCCGTCCGCTGACGGAACAGGATCCCGTTGATCACTCGGCGGTGGCACTGCCATCGCCCGCCTCGGCCTGAGTTCTTCGGCAGGTGAGGTTCCAGCCGAACCCATTCCTCATCAGTCAGATCACCCCGCCCCACTCCGAACCGAACGACCGGGTGACAGATGAGTTACCTGACCCATCGGACACGCCCTAGCCGATGAGGCTCGACTGGAGAACAGCAACCCCGTCGCACGTTGTGTCTGGAGCGTTCGCGGATCAGCATGCGAGCCCGGCGCCGACTCGTGCACCAGCACGTCCGAGAGACCTGATCGGCTTCTGGCCTCAGCCACGAAGGACACCGTGTTGCGGTTGCGGCTCGTCCCACCGCCGCAGACTGTGGGGGGATGGGTGATCGTGTCCCGGCCGGGGGCGGGCTAGTCGGCTGGTGGGTGGAGCTGCCCCCGGGAGCAGGAACAGCGGTGATGGCGACCGGGATTGTCTCCATCGGGTTGCACCTGGTCGGGCAGGAGGCGCTCTCGTGGATCCTGTTCGTCCTCGCCGCCCTCGTATGGCTCGCCCTCGCCGTCGACTTCGCGCGGCAGCTACTGCGCGAACGGGAACAGTGGGAGGTCAAGGCAGACAAGCCGCCCGCGCTGACAGCAGTGGCCGCGACGACCATCCTCGGGACCTGGTTCGCACTACAGGGATGGTCGGGTGTCGCCGTCGCTGCGCTGGTCGTCGCGGTGCTGATCTGGCCGGTGTTGCTGACGGCGGTGGTGCGGCACTGGCGGCGGCGCTTGCCGGGCACGGTGTTCCTGGTGTGTGTCGCGACGCAGGGCCTGGCCGTGCTGGGTGGAACGCTGGCCCTCTCGCTGCCGTCCGGGTGGCTCGCCTGGCCGGCGCTGGGCTGCTTCCTGCTCGGGCTGGCGTTCTACCCGATCGCCTTTCTCCGCTTCGACCTCGGCCAGGTACGGTCCGGCGCGGGCGACCAGTGGGTGGCGGGCGGGACGCTGGCGATCTCCGCGCTCGCCGGGTCGAAGTTGTTGGCCGTGCCCGCCTGGCGCGGCACCGCTGCACAAGATGCGCTGTGTGCGCTCACTCTGGTCACGCTCGCGCTGTCCGTGTGCTGGTACGCCGTCCTCGTCTTCGCCGAGGCACGCTGGCCGCGTCCGCACTACGACGTGAGGCGCTGGGCGACGGTCTTCCCGATGGGCATGACGGCCGTCGCCACCCTGCCCGACGCCGACGCCGCGGCCGTGGGCTGGCTGCGGACGCCGGGGCAGGTATTGCTCTGGATCGCCGTCACCGCCTGGGTGATCACGCTGGTCGGGCTGGTCAGGCACTTGGCCACGTATTCGCGGTGACCTGTGCAGGGACGGCGGCAGGAGGCCTTTCTCGGCACCTCTGGCGCGGCGGTACACACCAAGCCGCTACACCGACCGCGGAAGTACGTTTGGGCACCCACTTGGCGAGCGACGGGATCAGTGCGTGTCCGGCACAGGCCATCGATAGACGACGCGGCAGACATCCTCCGGGCGCAGCTGCGTGCAGCAACTTCATCGAGCAGACCCATGGTTAGACCCGCCGTCGGGCCAAGGTCATCGACCGCTTCCCCAGCGAGACCACCTGCATCAGCCTGGTCTGGGCCGACCTCGACCGGGCCTCGCGTGGTTTCACCATGCCCCGCCGGCCTCCGCTGCCTCCATGACTTCCGCCGATCCCTGGCCAAACCCCCGGACCTCGATCAGGCGAACCGCCGCCGAGCTCAACGACACACTCACAGACGCCGCGTAATATCCACTGAACGGCACCTGCCTCGTCGAGCTTTACACCGCTCCGAGAATGCGACCGTGTGAACCGGAGGCCGCTAGATGTTTATCCCGAAACCGCTCCGCTCCCTGCCCCCGGCACAACGGCGACGGCTGGCCTTGTTGGCATTCGCGCGCAGCCTGGCCACCTCGCTGGGCCTGGTCGCGTTGTACTACCTCGCCCCGCTGCAGCAACTCGAGGAGTTGTCGGTCCCGGTCCCGGCGTCATTGTCAGTCGCGCTGCTGATCCTTGCCGGAGTCGTGACCTGGCAAGTCTTTTCGATCACCCGCGCCGACTACCCCGCCCTCCGGGCGGCCGAGGCGCTCTCGGTCACCACACCACTATTCCTGCTGCTGTTCGCCGCAGCATATTTCATCCTCGCCCAAGATAATCCGGCGAACTTCAGTTCCCACACCCTCACCCGCACCGACACCCTCTACTTCACGGTGTCGACCTTCACCACGGTCGGCTTCGGCGACATCACCGCCACCAGCGAAGCCGCCCACCTGATCGTCACCGTCCAGATGCTGCTCGATCTCCTCGTCCTAGGTCTTGGCTTTCGACTTTTCCTCGGAGCGGTCCGGACCGGCGAGAGCCGGCTATCCGACGCATCCCCGTGAGACCGGGCGCCCCGCAATCGGCCAGCAGACGGCACCCCGGCGCGATCTACCAGAACGGGCACTCAAGGGTCGACGATTGCTGCCTTCACGGTAAGTCGGCAATCGGCCCATCGGCGATTTGTCGAAATTTTCCCGTGATTGCGACCATGAATTCATTGAATCATCAGATATCGAAAGCCTCGCCCGGTCTTGATCTCGGGTGTAGCCTGGGTCGCCCCGGGGGCGAGGACTGCGGCGGTCGTCCCCAATCCTGATTTTCGGATCGCGGCAACCTTGCTGGCGGGTGGGGGCCGCGAACGACTCAGCATAAAGGCGGCCGCGTAGATAACTGCTGCGACAATATCGACTGATATGGCGGAGGCCGCGGGTCGCTGTTCTTCCTTGGCGTGTTCCTCGCCGAGGTACGTTCCGGAACTGTTTGAATCCTCCGCATGACCAAGAGAGACGCTGCGGCCCTGTTCGGCAACCGTTTCCTGACCGTGCCCGCTCCCTCGGAGACCTTCCCCGAGGAAGGCATGGCTGCGACGGACGCGATGAGGCTGCTGGATGTGGACCTCGCCATGGAGGGTGACCCGCAGCGTAATCTCGCCACGTTTGTCACCACGTGGATGGAGCCGGAGGCGCAGCGGATCATCGCCGAGAATCTCCACCGCAATTTCATCGACCATGCGGAGTACCCGATTTCCGCCGAGATCGAGCAGCGTTGCGTGCGCATGCTCGCCGACCTCTTCAACGCGCCGGGCAAGACCACTGGATGTCGGACCCAGGGCTCGTCCGAGGCGATCATGCTCGGGGCGCTGTCGCTGAGGTGGAAGTGGCGGGAGCGCCGCCAGGCGGCCAATCTCTCGGCCGACCGGCCCAACCTGGTCTTCGGCGGGGACGTCCACGTCGTGTGGGAGAAGTTCTGCCGCTACTTCGACGTCGAGCCGCGGATCGTGCCGCTTGCCGAGGGCAAGTACACGATCGGCCCGGAGGACGTGGAGCCTCTCCTCGACGAGAACACGATCGGCGTCGTGGCCGTCCTCGGTACCACGTTCACCGGCCACAAGGACGACGTCGTCGGGATCGACAAGCTCCTGCGGGACGTCCGCAAGGAGCGGGACCTCGACATCCCGATCCACGTCGACGGAGCCAGTGGCGGCTTCGTGTGGCCCTTCCTCTACCCGGACTCGAAGTGGGACTTCCGGCTCGAGCAGGTCCGTTCGATCAACGTCTCGGGACACAAGTACGGCCTGGTGTACCCCGGCATCGGCTGGCTGGTCTTCCGCGAGGAGTCCGACCTGCCCAAGGATCTCGTGTTCCTCGAGAACTACTTGGGCAAGACCGACGCGACGTTCACCCTGAACTTCTCCACCGGCGCGTCGATGGTGCTCGCGCAGTACTACAACTTCGTCCGGCTCGGTCGCCAGGGCTACACCTACGTCATGAAGATGTTGCAGGAGAACGCCCACGCGCTGGCGGACAACCTGCGGAGCAGCGGCCGCTTCGAAGTGATCGGGAGCGACCTCGAGCAGCTGCCGCTGGTGGCTTTCCGTCTCGCCGGCAAGCACGCCTACGACGAGTCCGACGTCGCCTGGCAACTCGCGGCCGAGCGCGGCTGGATGGTGCCGGCGTACACGCTCCCGCCCAACGCGGAGCGGGTGAAGATCCTGCGTGCCCTGGTCAAAGAGACCCTGAGCCGCGAGCAGATCGACCGCCTGAGCCAGGACATCGACGACGCGTGCAGCACCTTGGACCACAAGGGTGCGACCCATGAGATCGAGCGGGCCCAGGTCAAGCGCGGCACTGGCTACTGACGCCCGCAACAGCACCCCCAGGGAGGGGCGTCGAAGTCGCGGCCAAGAACGCGGACCTGCGGGTAATCCGACTGCATGACGCTCGGCACGGCTGCGCGACCCTGCTCACCGCGGCCGGGGTGGCGCCACGTGTCGTGATGGAGTTCCTGGCGCACAACCAGATCGCCGCGTACAGCTCGACCTTCGACATCTGCGGCATGGCCAGGACCTTCACCAGGAGCATCCCGATGCTGCCCTGCCGTCGGTCGGCTTGATCAGGCCGGGCCGAGTACCTCATCGGCGCTGCGGGGCTCCGTGCGCGGCTGCTTGTTGAGCGTGTGGCGCGCGATGGAGGATTGCCGGTAGACCTCCTTGCGGGCCCGCATGATGTTGCCCAGGGGCGCGTGCTCGGCGGTGACCCGCCAGGGCGTGAAGGACAGTGCGTCCATCTTTTCCAGGTTTTCCGGGCTGGAGATGTCCTGCTGCGGCAGTCGCAGTTTGGCCACGGTGACGGGCGGCGAGAGTTGCTCGGGCCACTCCACGGTGGTGTCCTCCACTGGCATGCGCTCCAGGTCGGTGCAGAGCTGGACCTGGATGTCGAAGGCGTAGGGCCGCTCCTGCAGCTCGGCTTGCAGGGCCGGTCGGAAGACCTCCGCCGCCGAGGTCGGGTCGATGTCGCGCCGGACGACCGCGGCGGCGAAGGACGGATCGGGGGTGATGCGCACCTTGGCGATGTAGTCCCCGTGCCGGACCGCGCCCATCGTCCAGTAGCTCGACAGCAGCAGGTTTGCCGGAGGGGTCTTCGACAGACGCAGGAAGGCCAGGAACTCGTCCCACGCCCAGTTGTCCTGGTCCAGCGTTCCCTTTCCGGTCACGAACTCGGTGAAGAAACGATGCACGCCGGGTCGGCCCTGGGAGAAGTAGGCCGGCGCGTTCAGGAACAGTTCCTGGATGAACAGGTAGTGCTCGACCGTGTTGCAGAAGAAGATCGGTCCGTTGATGTTGGCGTAGTCGAAGGTGCCCGCGTCCGGTTCGTCTTCCAGCAGGGTCGGGCCGGGGATGTCGAAGATCTTCAGTGCCAGTCCGGTGGCGGCACCCAGTCGCGCGTCGGCTCCGGCGTGAGGCGAGCCGTTGGAGAAGCGGATGAGCGCATCGTGGGTTCCCGGAGTCGCGTAGATGCCTTGGGCGTACTCGGGGGGAAGCCCGCCCAGGATCTCCACTTCCCCGCGGACCAGCCCGTAGCCCTTGGCATGGGCGTCGCGGAGGGCCCGGCCGGTGCCACCAGCGGTGACCGACTCGGTGATGTAGGCCTCGGTCTTTTCGATCACCGTCTGCACGTTGCGGTCGAAGTGCGGGTCGTCGTCTTCGACGTCCGGCGTGTAGGGGACGAACTGTGCTGCCATGACGTCGACCTCTCCTCGGAGACCGTGATGGGACCTCAGGGGGCAGGAATTGCCCTCAGTCCTCCAGTTCGGCAAGCCAGCGCAAGGCGCGCAGACCCGGCACGAAGCAGTACTCACCGCCCCGGGTGACCACGAAGCTGGGCAGGTTCTTCAGGCGGCGCCGGACCGGCTTCTCCGGGATGGTGACGCTTCCGGTTCCGCCGTGATGCCCGGCTACCGGGTCCTTCTCGCCGGGATAGCCGATGAAGTTGCCGTCGTTGACCCACTCGGCCTTGATGAACTCGAACTGCCGTTCCAGATGGGCTCCTAGAAAGACCCCGACCAGGCCGCGGTCGGCGCCGTCGTCCTCCAGTACGCCCTCCGGCAGCGGCGGGCCGTAGGTGGTGCCGCGGCGGATGAGGCGGTGCATCCGTGCGTCGCCGATGATGGTGGAATCTCGGGGGTTGGTGCGCCGGATGTGCGCACCGGCAGGGCACCGGAGGCCGCGATCGTCGTTCTCCCGGTACAGGAAGTTGTTGACGCGGTGCGGATCGGCCGCCAGCTCCGGGTCGTCGTGCTCCGGTGTCAGCGTCAGCGGCGCCCCGCTGGGCCAGCGCCCCACCATCTTCGCCGCCAGGAGCGCCTCCTCCTCGGCGCTGGAGGTGTTCGCGCGCAGGTACTGCCGCCAGGCCGCCACGTTGGTGTGGACCTTGCGCACGGCCGCGTAGGTCCCGTTGCGCCCCAGCACATCGGGGCTGGGCATGGGCGGCAGATTGCCCGTTTCGTCGGGGTAACCGAGGATGAACTCGCCGGCCTTGATGGGAACTTCCTGCGGGTTGGAGCCGGGCAGTCCGACGCCCTCGATGTTCGGATGGCTGATGCCGTCGCGGAAGCCGAAGGTGGTGCGCCCGGTCGGGAGCTGGTGGACCTCCTGCTGCCAGATCACCTGGACACCGGGCGTGTCCTCGTAGGCGACGCGCGCCCGCTCCAGTTCCTTGTCCAGCTGGGCCGCATCGGAAGACAGGGCGCTCAACGCGATGTGCACATCGCCCGTTCCGAACGGTGCCTCCCAGTGGGCCGCGGCACTCTCACCCACGTCACCGATCAGCTCCGCCCGCGCGGCCATCCCCTCACGAAACGCCCGCGGAAAGCTGTCCAGCGACTCCTGGGGCACCCCCAGGGCCCTCAGGCCCTGGTAGGTGAACGCCACAGCCACCCAGGCATCCCGGCTCGGGTCCACGCTGGGCAGGCCACCCGCGGTCACCGGGAGCAGTCGCCGCAGCAGGGCACGCCCGGCGTGGCGGTCATCGACGCGCAGGAAGATGAACTTCCCCTCGTACGGCACCGGCCGTGGACGCAGTGCCCCGCTTTGGACGTCGTCGATCTCGACGCGCACGCTGGCTGCGCTGCTACTTGCCGCCGTGTTCATGCTCGCTTGTGCCTCCATATCGGCCTCTGCCTGGGCAGCCCTGTGGCGGCCGACCCGCGCCCGCTGACGCGGTCCACAGATGTGGGGTCGGCTCCGAGGGCTGGTTGTGTTCGGGGTCTAGGCCGAGGCTTCCTCCAGCAGCTTCTGGAAGGCCGGCGTGCCCACCAGCGCCGCGTTGGCCGGGTTGTCCAGCATCGCCCGGAACTCGGACGTGTCCAGCACCTCCTCGAACGCCTCGTCCACTCGGTGGTCCTTCCAGATCTGCTGCATGGTCAGATCCGGAGAGGAGGTGATGAAGAGCCCCGCGGGCTCCTGGTGGGCGACGAACCAGTCCTTCGCCCCTGGATCGTGGATGCCAGGGAACCCTTCGCAGTGCGCGAAGATCGTTGCGAAACGGTCCCCCATTACCGTCTTGGCGAAATCATCGATGTAGGTGTCCCAGGAGCCGTCGAAGGAGCTGCAGAACATGAACCGGGTGTCGTTGTCGAAGATCACGTGCCGCCCTTCGTGCAGGGTGCCGATCTCGTGCAGTGCCGCACGGGCCCTCTCGTCATCCTTCCCTCCGGAGAGCGTGGCGAGATCCTTACGCAGCGCATCTGCATGGCCCGGCTTGATCTCGGCGAAGATGGTGAACTCGCTGATCACCCCATCCGTCGTGCCCGGGCGCTTGGGCTGAGCCGGCTGGGCTCCACCTGTCGTCGCAGTCATCGTGTGATTCTCCTGCCACGGATCGGTGCGAGGGTCGCCAAGCGCCCGAACATGAGGCGCCATCGCCCCCACATATCAATCCTCACTGCGAATGTGCTGCCTCGCATCTGCGCCCCTGGGCGTTGTGGTCGCCCGGGGCGGATTCCCGGGAAGCTCCGGCACTGCGGGGTCCAGCTGCCCGGTGCGGCAGGCCACTGCGGGGGTACTCGCGTGTCCCGAGAAACTCCCGAGGACAGATCCGGCCATGCGCAGGAGGATGGAACTGGTGGGACGTGCCGAGTACGTCGTCGTCTCCATTCTCGGGCAGCCACTTCCGCGCAGCCGAAGACAGCGGCGCAGCCGATTGCACAGCAGCCCGGTGCGCCGCCCAGGCCGTCGTGGCGTCCGCTTGCGCCAAGCCTCTGCGCCACCCTGATCCCTTTCTGGAGGCAACCATGGGCGCAGTTCTCGGTGACGTGTTGGGTTTTGCGGCCGCTGTCGCGATCAGCCCGCTCCCGATCATCGCGATCATCCTCATACTCGCCACACCTCGGGGACGTCTCAACGGCCCCCTCTTCACCGTCGGCTGGATCCTGGGACTCTCGGCACTGGGCGCGGTCATGCGGCGATCGACCGCCTCACGCCGGTCAAGGTCTTCGGACTCGGACTGGCGCTGGCCGCGCTCAATGCCAAGAACGCCCCGCTGACCATCGCCGCGGCCGCCTCCATCGGCTCAGCCGGTCTGCCGGTCGGGCAGCAGATCGCATCGCTGGCCATCTTCGTCCTGATCGCCACCCTCGGCCTGCTGGCCCCACTGGGAGTCTTCCTGCTCGGGGGAGAGCGAGCGAAGACCACACTCGGCAACTGGAAAGACTGGGCAGCTCAGCACAACGTCGCCGTGATGGCGCTCCTGTTCCTCGTCCTCGGGCTGAAACTGCTCGGAGACGGCATCTCCATCCTCGCCTCCTGACAGGCTTACTCACGTGTGGCGGTGTGATCCAATCGCAGACGCGCAACAGAGAAGGTCGGCGGAGCGGCTTTGGGCGGGAGCTGCTTTGGGGCGAGTGATCATGGCCCCTTAAGCTTCCGGCGAGTCGGGCGCCCTCGCCCGCCCCACGTCACTGATCGCCCTTGGCGGTGCTGCCACGGCCGCACTCGCAGCAGTCCCCGGTCCGTACGCCCTTCTGGTCGTGTTGTCCGTCGCCGCCGGGATGGTCCGCGGCAACCTCACCCTGCTGCAAGCCACCGCCATCGCCGACCGCTGGGGCACCACCCACTACGGCCGTCTCTCCGGACTACTTGCCGCCCCCGCGACCGCCGCTTCCGCTCTTGCACCCTTCGCCGGCGCGGCACTCGCCGCACCGCTGGGCGGCTACCCGGCCCTCTTCGCGGTGCTGGCCCTCCTCTCTGGCATCGCGGCCCTGCCCGCCGTCAGGTCGGCATCGACGAACACGCACGTTGTTGATCGCTGACCGGTATAAGGGCAGGCCTGCCGGAAGCGAGTTGCTCGCACCGCAGGTCTTCGTGGGCCACCAGATGATCCGCCGATTGGGGGACGGATGCACAGTTCGCAGTCGCGGGCGCTGACGTTCCGCGGCTCGACTGACTCGGCAAGCGGGGCCTCACGCGCCTGTAGTTGTGATGTCTCAGGAGTTGGTTCCACGATGTCCTCGAACGTCAGCTGCTCAGGGAGGATGTCGAGCGGTTCCGGCGGCTGATCGAAGGTGACGCGGTAGTCGATGGTTCGACCTTGCCGTTCGTTCGCGGTGTGTAGCGGAGTGGAGATACGTGTAGCCGACCTTCCGGTGCCGGGCCAGCGCGTTTGGAGACACTGGGGGGCCACGCCTGGTGTCAACGAGCGAACGCTGGCCGGCTGGCGTCTGCCACAAAGTCACGGATATGAGACGGGGCAGTCCCTCGCCCGCATGCAGCGCAGTTTCGGCCTTCGCGTAGACGGTGTCAGGGGCGGGATCTCCACTCGTTGCGGCTTGGGCCGTGACCGAGGTTTCGCTGAGCCCATCTCGCTGGGAAGGCGGAGAGGTAGCCAAGGACCAATCTGCGGGCAGCCACCGCCAGGCGAGATGTAGCGTCCCGGACACCTGCGGGATGCAACTGCCCTGGTCAGGATCATCACGGACATGCACCCGTTTGGAAAACTCGACGAAGAGGGTGAACTCGTTGGTTTTGCCTTCCCTCAGGCCGGGGCGGCTGGGCGTCTGTGTGTTCGCGGTCATGTCGGGAATCCCTTCTCGGAGCGCCTCAGGAGTGTTGGTCGCTGCCACAGATGGACTCGGCTGTTCGGCCCGCGGCGTGGCTCAGGTATCACGTTCGGCAATCCACTTCAGAGCGCGGATGCTGGGCATGAAGAGGTATTCGCCTCCCTTGGTCACGGCGAAGCGGGGCAGTTGCTGAAGGCGGCGACGAACGGGCCGTTTGGGGATCGTGAAGGTGCCTGTGCCGTCGTTGCTTCCCACGATCGGGTCCTTCTCGTCGCCGAGGCCGACGAAGTCGCCGTCGTTGGCCCACTGGGTTTTGAGGAACTCGAACTGCCGGACGAGGTCGGTTCCCATGAAGATGAACACGATGCCGCGCTCGGCGCCGTCGTCCTCCAGCTCTCCCTCGGGGAGCATGGGGCCGTAGGGGGTGCCCCGGCGCAGGGCTCGGTGCAGTTTCACGTCCACCAGGGAGTCGGCCAGGGCGTCGCGCGGGTTCATCCGCCGGATGTGGGCGCCGAGCGGACAGCGCAGGCCAGCCGGATCCTGCTCGTGGTAGGTGAAGTCGTTGACTCGGTGCGGATCGGTGGCGATGGCCGGGTCGTCGTGGTCGGGAGCGAGTACCAGGGGTGCCCCGCTGCGCCA
Source organism: Streptomyces sp. NBC_01445 (assembly GCF_035918235.1). Taxonomy (NCBI): domain Bacteria; kingdom Bacillati; phylum Actinomycetota; class Actinomycetes; order Kitasatosporales; family Streptomycetaceae; genus Streptomyces; species Streptomyces sp. NBC_01445. Next base: position 1,244,458 of record NZ_CP109485.1, read on the forward strand.
GCGGCCGACCATCTTGGCTGCGAGGAGCTCTTCTTCTTCTTCGGGGGAGGAGGCGTTGTCCTTGAGATAGCGGCGGTACTCGGCGACCCGCAGGTGTAGTTTGCGGAAGGCCACGTAGGTGCCGTTGCGGCTCAGAACGTCGGGCTGGGGCATGGGCGCGAGCCGTCCCAACTCGTTGGCATAGCCCAGGAGGAACTCGCCGGCCTTGATGGTGGGGCCGAAGCCTGGCAGGTAGCCGTAGTCACCGCCGCCCATTCGCTGGGCGAGGCTGGCCACGCCGGAGCCCCGGCGAGCGCGGAGATCGCCAGCGTCCCGCCGGCCACCCACTGGTCGCCCGCTCCGGACCGTACCTGGCCGAGATCGAAGCGGAGGCAGGCGAACGCGTAGAGCACCAGCCCAAGCACGAAGCAGCCCAGCGTCGGCCAGGCGAGCCACCCGGACGGCAGCGATACGACCAGCGTTCCGCTCAGCACGGCCAGGCCCTGCGTCGCCACACACACCAGGAACACCGCACCCGGCAAGTGCCGCCGCCAGTGCCGCACCACAGAGGTCAGCAGCACCGGCCAGATCAGTACCGCGACGACCAGCGCGGCGACGGCGACACCCGACCATCCCTGTAGTGCGAACCAGGTCCCGAGAATGGTCGTCGCGGCCACTGCGGTCAGCGCGAGCGGCGTTTCCGCCTCGGCCTTCCACCGAGCCCGGTCGCGCAGCAGCTGCCGCGCGAAGTCGACGGCGAGCGCGAGCCACGCGATGGCGGCGAGGACGAGCAGGATCCATGAGAGCGCCTCCTCTCCGACCAGAGATTGGTGGAGGCTCCGGACTGCCCCGAGTTGGGTGGAGCCGTCGCTCGCCGACCAACGGATCGCCCCGAACCCGGGCAGTGGCAACCGTTCCTGGGCAGTGAGCAGGAGTGAGTCCTGACTCACCGGCGCGCCCCGAACGGTTTTGGGCGCGCTGGTCCTCCGCTTTCGCGTCCCGGTCGGCGACGCATATCCCGTATGCGGTCCGTCCCGGGCGGGCGGCATCCCTACGATCTGGCCATATGGGTGTGGCCAGAGGCGACGGGGAGGCCCCGAACCATCTCGCTGGTGACGCGGGGGCCCCGACCGCTGACGCCACACCCGGCGTCCCAGATCGCACCGAGAACATTACGCACACCCCGTCAGCCATGCCCACAGACCGTCGCACCGTTCACTCAATCGTGCCCATGTTCGCCAAAATGAGGTGCTGGCCCAGCAGTTGCGAACCCCTTCACCACCCCGAACGTCGGCACGGACCCCGTCAAGCGCCGGTATCACGTCACGTTGCGTGCCTCGGACGTCGTCAGGGACGGGTGTCTTCGGGGACCGCACGGGGAATCTCGCGCTTGAGGATCTTCCTGGTGGCGCCCTTGGGGAGGACATCGAGGATCCAGACTTCACGGGGGTACTTGTAGGGAGCGACGCGTGCCCGTACGAAATCACGCAGCTCGACCGCCGTGGCCTCGTTGCCGGGATGCAGGGCAACGGCGGCGGCGACGTCCTCGCCGAGGGTGGGGTGAGGGATGCCGATCACGGCGGCCTCGGCGACCGCGGGGTGTTCGTGGAGGACCTCTTCGATCTCGCGGGGGTAGACGTTGTAGCCGCCGCGGATGATCAGGTCCTTCTTGCGGTCGACGATGAAGTAGTAGCCGTCCTCGTCGACGGTGGCGAGGTCGCCGGTGCGCAGCCAGCCGTCGACGATGGTCTCGGCGGTGGCCTCGGGGCGGCCCCAGTAGCCCTTCATGATGTTGTGGCCGCGGACGCAGAGTTCGCCGACGCCGTCCTTCGCGTCGATCAGGCACAGCTCGATGCCCTCGATCGGGGTGCCGATGGAACCTGCCTTGCGCGGGCGGTCCGGGTGGTTGAAGGAGGCGACGGGCGAGGTCTCGGACATGCCGAAGCCTTCCAGGACGGGGCAGTCGAAGGCTGCCTCGAACGCGTGCAGGACCTCGACGGGCAGCGAGGCGCCACCGGAGGCGCACAGCCGCAGGGTGGAGGCGTCGTGGGCACCGGGCTGCTGTGCATCTGCGGCGAGCATGGCGGCGTACATCGTCGGCACGCCCTCGAAGACGGTGCCCTGCCGCTGCTGGATGGTCTGCAGGGCCAGGGTGGGGTCGAAGCGGGGCATCAGGGTGAGGCGGGCGCCGCTGGTCACTGCGGCGTTCATGGCGCAGGTCTGGCCGAAGGCGTGGAAGAGCGGCAGGCAGCCCAGCAGGACGTCCTCCGGGACGAGCCGGAGCAGTGGCGTCGCGATGATCTCGGAGTTGTGGACCAGGTTGGCGTGGGTGAGCTCGGCGCCCTTGGGAACTCCGGTGGTGCCGGAGGTGTAGAGGATGACCGCGGTGTCCTGCTCCTCGCGGCTCCGCTCGGGCGCGGGGAACGGGTGGGCGGCGAGCAGCTGGGTGAGCGAGCCGGGCCCGACAGGCACTACGTCGGCGGCAGTGCCCTGGGCCCCGGCCGCGGCCTCCTCCGCGACCGGGGCGAAGGCGAACAGCAGCACCGCGCCCGAGTCGCCCAGGTAGTGGGCGACTTCGCGCGACTTGAGGAGGGGGTTCATCGGGACGACGATGGCGCCGGCGCGCAGCACGCCGTAGTACAGAACCGGGAACTCCAGCAGGTTGGGCAGCATCAGACCGACCCGGTCACCGGGGGTGACACCGCGTGCGGCGAGCAGCGCGGCCACCCGGCCGGCGAGCGTGTGGAGTTCGGTGTAGGTAAGCGAGTGGTCGCCGAGTTCGACGGCGACGCGGTGGCCGTGTGCTGCGGCGGTACGGCTGAGGAGGTCGGCGAGGTTCACCTTCGGCCTCTCGTCTGACGGTGGCGGTTCGGGGGCGGCGGGGTGCGGGCGGTGTCAGCCGCGCAGTGCGGAGGCGAAGATGCCGGGGAGCCTGGCGATCGCCGGTGCGGCGGTGAAGCGGGTGACGCGTTCGATGGTGGTCCGGGCGGTGCGGTTGGTGACGAAATAGGGCGGGCGGGGCGACAGTGACGGGGAACCGGTGAGCAGGCCGCGCGGGGCGGGGGCGAAGGGTGCGCGCACCACGGTCTTCTCGATGTCCTCGAGCATGAAGGCGTTGTGGACGAAGCCGATGCCGCTGCCGATGTCCTGGCGGGTGTGGCCGGGGTAGGCGCCCCAGGGCGTGTAGCCGAGCAGGAAGCCGACCGCGGACCAGCAGTTGACGCCGAGGGTCCCGTAGCGCAGCCCGGCCACGGCCGCCTCGACCGCGGAGCGGTGGTGCTTCTCGGTCCGGGGGTGGACGATCAGGGTCGCGCCGAGGGTGCCGGGGAGCTTGTCGTTGGCGAAGTCGACGGCGTGGCGCAGGAATTCGGCCGCGGTCGCGCCGGGCAGGCGGACTACGCCCAGTGCGCTGCCGAAGACCTCGTCGGTGATCAGCATGTCGTCGTGGTCGGTGATGTCCGGGACCAGCACGCGGCAGGGGCCGTCGCCGTGGGTCTCGGCCTTGGGGTGTGCCTTGAGGACCGCGCCGAGACGCTGGTCTGCCCCGGGGTAGTAGTCGGTGCGCGGCGGCAGCTCGCGCAGCACCTTCCGGATCTGCTCCAGCAGTCGCTCGGTACCGTCCCACTCCGCCGGCAGGACCAGGATCTGGCTGGCGATGCAGTTGTGGCCGGAGTTGTTCATCTTGCTGGTCACGATGTGCTCGGCCTGGAAGCGGAAGTCCGCCTCGCTCCACGGCCCGGGGGCCACGATGCACGGGCTGACCCCGCCCAGCTCACTGCTGAACGGCTTGCCGAGAAGCGGCGTGTCGTCGCGGCGGCGCTGCGCGGCCTGCTCGTCGGTCCCCCACACGATCGCGTCGTGGGTGCGGTCGCTGCCGGTGACATGGATGGCGTCCACGCCGTCGTGCGCGGCGAGATAGCCGCCCTCCGCCGCACCGCCGTCGACGAACCGCAGCCAGCCGCGCTCGACGAACTCGGCGAAGACCAGCTCGAAGTGCCGCCGGAGGTAAGCGTTGACCGGGTTCATCTTCGCAACCACGACCTGGCCCTCGACATACAGCTTGTGCAGGATGTCCAGGGCGGTGATGGCCGCGACATTTCCCGCGCCCAACACCAGGGCGACGGCCGGGCGTCCGGGCCGCCCGCGGTACTCGCCGGCGGCCCGGTCTCGCACCTGCTGCGCGCTGGTGCCAGCGCGCATCCACACCTGGGCGGTGAACCCGTTGAGCAGCAGGGTGTCCCAGCCGGTAGCGGGGAAGACGTCGACCCAGGTGCGGCCGTTCCCCTCGTGCACGGCTCGCGCGTCGACCGGGTCCTTGCCCGCGGCGATCCGGCGCAGCACGTGCAGGTAGGCGCTGACGTTCTGGGCGAGCGCCCACGGGGCGCCGGCCCAGTCCTCGGCCGCCCACGGGGAGTCGGGGCCGTAGCCCTTGGCGCGGGCTCCGGCCGCGGCCGTCTCCGCGGCGCCGTCGGCGATTCGCGGCAGCAGCCGCTCCAGCAGCGCGATCCGCTCGGCGATCGGGGCCGCGGCCCACGATGCGGAGCCTTCACGCAGCTCGGCGACGGCACGGTCCAGCAGTTCGGTGTCGGTGGCAGGGGCGGTCACGGATCGGCTCCTAGGGCAGCAAGGGTGGTCGTGCGCGTCTCGGTGAGTCAAGCGTCCAGGCGAGCGGTGTGGCGAGCCGGGGCGATCAGGGTGAAGGCCGCGCATGCCCACCAGCAGCAGGACACCGGAGAGCAGAACGGCGCTCTGGTACGACGTCACGCCACAGCTGTCGACCCGTTGTCCGACCACGGCCGAGGCGATCGGGCCCGCGGTGGTGACCACGGCGTTCACGTACCGAAGGCGCCGCCGCGCCGTGCCGGCGGGGCCAACTCGGCGACGACGGTGAACGCAACGCTCGCGAAGGATCCACCCAGACCGAAACCGACCACCAGCAACGCGGTCCTCGCCCCGGCACCGCGCACCAGGGCAGGGCCAGGCAGGCTGCCGCCGACCCGGCCATGCGCCCAGCGGCTGTCGACTCCGCGGCGTATCAGCCAGTCGGTGAGCGCGGCCTGGACGAGCAGTACGAGTGCGCTCAGCGCCCAGGGCCGGGCCGACGGTGCCAGCGCCGAAGCGACCTGCGCTCGTACGTCAGTCAAAAATCCGTCCGGCCCGTTGGCCGTTGGAACTACTGCGCGGTGCGGATCAGCGTCTCGATGTAACCGTAGGCGGTCATCTATTCCGTAGGCGGGAGAATGCCGAGCTGCCGGGCGAAGTCTGCGCCGTCCCAATAGATCGTGTTCTGGCGGATGCGCAGCTGGTCGTCCCACTCGGCGACCGAGACAGCCCGCAGCCCTTCAAACCGTCGGCCCGTCGCTTCGATGCCGAGGAAAGGTGCCCCGGTGAAGGTCCCGCTGGCATGCCACTGGACCGTGGTCCACGAGCCGTCGGACAGAATGCGTTCGGTCTCGACCTCCATGTCGGGGAACGCGGCCAGGAACTCGGTGAAGAAGCCTACGATCGCGTCCAGGCCGCGGAACTCTCCGACCGCGACGAAAGTGTCTACGGCGTCGGGGCTCCACATCTGGTCCGCATTGGCGAGATCGTGGCGGCCCATCCGCTCGAACAAGGAGCGTGCCGCCTCCGCGGGTGTGGTGGGCTGGGTGATGCTGCTCGACTCCATTGCCTGCTCCTTCTCACTCTCAATCTCGATCGGGGTCTCTTAGCGCTTACGCGCTCCCGATTTCGTCATGCCGGCAACGGTGCCAGCGCCGACGTGACCTGCGCTCGTACGTCAGTCCAAAATCCGCCCGGACCGTTGGCCGTTGGATCAATGCGGTGCCGCGGCATGCTCGTGCACTGCCGGAACAGCTGTCCCCCGAGCGGACATGGGCCGACGTCCTGGCCCTGCGCAACGGCTCCGGTTTCAGGGCGGTCGCCAGGTTCGGGCGCGACTACCAGTGCCGCTCCAATCCCACGGTTCCGGTCACCATCGGCTGGAGCGAGCGCGACCGCATCCTGCCCCTGCACATGGCTGACCTGGCCCGCGAGCGGATTCCCCAGGCCGAACACGTGACACTGCCCGGCTGCGGGCACATGCCCATGAGTGACGACCCGGCACTCATCACTTCCGTCATCCTGGACACCATCGCAGCAGCAGCAAAGCCGTGACGTCACGCGCTGCCTGACGCCATCACGTCGGCAGGCCCTCCGCGTCCTCGCGGAGGGCCTGCCGACGTCAGGGGTCGCCGAGCAACCCGAGCCGAGGCGTGACTGCGGCCGTGCGGTGCCGGTGAGCTTGCCGCGGTTGGCCTGCCCACCGGCACCGCACGGCCGGCCCGTCACTGCCGGGACATGGCGATCCGCCAGCGCTCCTCGATCGGGATCAGGTGCTCGGGGTTGTCCGCGGCGGCGTCCACGTCGATCTGCACCCACCGGATCTGGCCGGTGAAGTCGTTGCCGCGCGCCGGGTACTCCGGCGTGACGGGCGAGCCCGACTCGCGGCCCACGTTGGTCGTCTCGTCCAGGGAGAACACCATCGCCTGGGTCACCGGCAGCTGGCCGCGGCCCACCTCGGTGCCGTCGACGTGGAGCGTGACGGTGCCGCCCTTGGCCAGGCCGGGGCCGTCGTAGTCGAACTCCATCCGCACCTGGTGCTCGCCGGCCGGGAGCTTGTGGTCCGAGCCGACGTAGAAGTACTTCAGGCCCACCAGGTTGTAGCAGTAGCGCAGTCGGCCGTCGCGGACGTAGAGGCTCCAGCCGCCGGCCAGGCCGCCCTGGGAGAGGATGACGCCTTCGGCGCCGTCCTCCGGGACCATGATCTGTGCGGTGACGGCGTGGCTCTTGTTCTTGATGTTGATGACGGAGCTCTCGTTGAGGTGGCCCATGCCTGGGAAGAGCACCTGGGTGTTCCCGCGGATGAGCTGCGGCCGGCCGGCCAGGTCGGGGTCCAAACGCTCGGCGGCCCGGTCGTCCAGCGGCAGCACCTCGTGCTTGGTCGCCTCGATCAGCCACAGCCGCTGCAGCTTGTGGAGCATCTCGGGCTGCTCGGCGGCGAGGTTGCGGGACTGGGTCCAGTCGTCGGGGCCGTACAGCTCCCACACGTCGTCGTCGAAGGCCACCAGCTTCGCTCCCACCATCTCCCACGGCGTGCGGTGTTTGGTGACCGCGGTCCAGCCGCGGTGGTAGATGCCGCGGTTTCCAGTGATCTCGAAGTACTGCGTCTGGCGCCGCTCGGGCGCAGTTGCGTCGCCGAAGGAGTAGCCCATGCTCACGCCTTCGATGGGGGCCTGGGTGACCCCGTGCACGGTGGTGGGCTCGGGCAGCCCGGCGGCCTCCAGAACGGTCGGCGCCACGTCGATGACGTGGGAGAACTGGTCGCGGACCTCGCCACGGGCGGTGATGCCGGCGGGCCAGTGCACGATGGTGCCGTTGCGGGTGCCGCCCCAGTGCGAGGCCGCCTGCTTGGTCCACTGGTACGGCGTGCACATCGCATGTGCCCAGCCCACGGCGTAGTGGTTGTAGGCGCTGGGGGTGCCGAACTCGTCCACCTTGGCGCGCAGGAACTCCGTCGACTCCAGGGCACTGAGGCCGTTGAAGTTGATCGTCTCGTTGAAGCTGCCGTGGTGGGTGCCCTCGGCCGAGGCGCCGTTGTCGCCGATGATGTAGTAGATCAGCGTGTCATCGAGCAGTTCCAGGTCGTCCAGGGTCTGCACCAGCCGCCCGATCTGGGCGTCGGTGTGGGCCAGGAACCCGGCGTAGACCTCCATCTGACGGGTCAGCACCGGCTTGAGGTCGTCGGGCATCTCGTCCCAGTGCGGGATCTCCGCATTGAACTCGGTCAGCTCGGCATCGGCCGGAACCACGCCGAGCTGCTTCTGCCGCTCGAAGATCTCCTCACGCAGCGCGTCCCAGCCCGCGTCGAAACGGCCCGCGTACCGGTCGCACCACTCCTTGGGGGCATGGTGCGGGGCGTGGGTCGCGCCGGGCGCGAAGTAGAGGAAGAACGGGCGGTCGGGCTGCAGCGCGTGCTGGCGGCGGATCCAGTCCACGCTGCGGTCGGCGAGGTCCTCGGTGAGGTGGTAGCCCTCTTCCGGGGTGCGCTCGGGCTCCACCGGGGTGGTGCCCTCGTACAGCGCGGGGTAGTACTGGTTGGTCTCCCCGCCGAGGAAGCCGTAGAAGTAGTCGAAGCCGCTGCCGGTCGGCCAGCGGTCGAACGGGCCGGCCGGGCTGGTCTCCCACACCGGCACCTCGTGGCACTTGCCGAACTGCGCGGTGGCGTAGCCGTTGAGCCGCAGTGTCTCGGGCAGTGACGCCTTGGTGTTGGGGCGGATCGTGTTGTATCCGGGCGCGGAGGTGGCCAGTTCGGTGATGGCGCCCATGCCGACCGAGTGGTGGTTGCGGCCGGTCAGCAGCGCCTGCCGGGTCGGCGAGCACAGCGCGGTGGTGTGGAACCGGGAGTAGCGCAGCCCGCCGTCGGCCAGCCGCTGCGCCGCGGGGGTGTCGATCGGGCCGCCGAACACGCTGGACGCACCGAAGCCCACGTCGTCGAGCAGGATCACCATGACGTTCGGCGCGCCCGCCGGCGGCCGCAGCGGCGTGATCGGCGCGAACGACGTCTCCGGGTCCCGGGCGTCGTACGTGGTCAGCCCCGGCCGGGGCCGATCGGGCATGGGCAGGGCGGTGCGGGGGAGATCGTCATGCGAGGGCACAGGGCCCCTCCTGTCCGGGATCGGTGAAGCGACGGCGACGGCTGTCCGGGCACGCAGTCCCGGTCTCCGGCGCGGTCGTGATGGGTGGGCAGGGACACGGCGGCTCCCGGCATGCCGCCAGATGAGGCGGGCCGAGCGAGGGGCTCATGTCCCGTGTACGCGTGGGGTCTCGTGCACCGTCCGGTGGGGAGCCGGGCGGCGAGGAGGTCACGGCCGCAGCGAGGCTGTCGGTCCGGCGGTGAGTGCAGCGCTGCCGTGACGGATCACAGCTGCCGCGGCCTGCGGGGTCTTGACGACCCCTGGCGTGGATGGGACTTTAACGGAACTCGCAGTTACGTATCTAGAGGGTCCGCATGTGACCGCAGCAACGGTCGCGTCGCACATCGCCGGCTGAGCCCGGCAGCTCGACACCGCCGCCTGCCGTTGGCAGGAAAGGCAGGCCGCGGCCCGATCCTCGTAACTCCGCAAGCCCCGTACAGCTAGGTGACACCGATGAGTGACGTACCCACCGCGACCACGCCACCCCTGGGCCACACCCCGCAGAACCAGCCCGACGACATGGTGTGGATTCCCGGTGGCGGGTTCACCATGGGGTCCGACCGGCACTACCCCGAGGAAGCCCCGGCCCACGCCGTGAGCGTCGACGGCTTCTGGATCGACCCGCATCCGGTCACCAACGCCCAGTTCCAGGCATTCGTCGAGGCCACCGGGTATCGGACGATCGCCGAGCGGCCCGTGGACCCGTCCGCGTATCCCGGCGCTGATACGGCCATGCTGGCGCCGGCTTCGGCGGTGTTCACGCCGCCTTCGCATCCGGTGGACCTGAGGTACCCGTACCAGTGGTGGTCGTACGTGCCCGGCGCGAACTGGCGGCACCCTGGCGGTCCGGGGACGTCGCGACACGACCGGCTCGATCATCCGGTGACCCACGTGGCATGGCCGGACGTGCTCGCCTACGCGCAGTGGGCCGGCAAGCAGATCCCCACCGAGGCCGAGTGGGAGTACGCCGCACGCGGCGGCCTGCTGGACAGCGAGTTCGCCTGGGGCGACGAGCTCAACCCGGATGGCCGGTACATGGCCAACACCTGGCAGGGCGAGTTCCCGCACGAGAACCTCGAACTGGACGGCTACGCCGGCACCTCGCCGGTCGGGGCGTTCCCGGCCAATGGCTACGGCCTGTACGACATGATCGGCAACGTGTGGGAGTGGACGTCCGACTGGTACGCGGACCACCGGCGCCTCGCGACCAACGCGCCGACCTGCTGCGGCGCACCACGGCCACGCTTCAACCCGGTCGGCGGCGCGGAGGCGGACAGCGTCGAACCCGGTCAGGTCCAGCTGCGTATCCCTCGCAAGGTGATGAAGGGCGGCTCGCACCTGTGCGCACCGAACTACTGCCGCCGCTACCGTCCCGCCGCACGGCTCCCCCAGCCGATCGACACCTCCACCTGCCACCTCGGCTTCCGCTGCATCGTCCGCCCTGCAGCCGGTGCCGCGCAGCAAGGGAGTGTCATGAATCAGCTTGACCGTTGACGCCTGGCCCCGAAGGTGGCGTCCGTCCCTGGCGAGCACCGCCGCGACCATGGCTCCGCGCAGTTGTTCCGACGGCCAACGAGCCGGACGGATTTCGGACCCATGTACAAGCGTGGGTCACGTCGACGCTGGCACCGTTGTCGGCATGACCGTGCCAGCGCCCCTCACACGCGAAGGGACACCAATCGTGATCGAGAGTGACGCCATCGCATTCCTCGCATCCAGGAGAGCGGCGGCGGCATGACGGCGGGATTCGTTCGGCTGTTGACCAGGGCGGACATGGGGTCCCGCGCTGGTCGGACAGCCTGACGACCTTTGTCGGTGTCCGCACTGGGGTTACATTCGAAAGAGGGGCGGGTCGGGTTGAGGATCAAGGACGGCGAGGAGGTCCACGAGGCGGGCCAGCCCCTGAAATTGAACGCCCGGACACGCGCCGCATGCGCTCGAGGACGCTGAGTACGTGGACTTCAAAGGCGCTTGTCCGAGTTCGCGGCGATCCGCTGCAACGCGACACCAAGGCTTCTCGGCGTTGCGAGCAGTGGTGGAGTGCAGCATTGTTCCGGACGTCCGAGAAGCGTGGCCACGGTCACAGCGGGAGTCGGAGGCGTCGATTGTCAGAGAACCGGTCGGACGCGTTGACTGCCTGGGCAAAGAACTTCGGCAAGACTGCCTCACAGGACACCCTGGTGGACTCCTTCGCAGACCGGATCAACGCCGTCATCCTCAAGCAGATCCCCGAGATCGCCGACGATCCCGTCCTCGTCCAGGACTTGCACTGCAGCACCCGCGCGGAGTGGCGCGAGTTCGTCGCGAGCCTGAGTGAGGACCACCGCCTCGTGCGGCCCGGCCAGGGCGCCGACCTGGCCCGGACCCTGGCCCGGCGCGGCTTGGACCTCGGGATCCTGTTGAAGGTTTACCGGGTCGCCCAGCAGAGCGTCTTCCAGTTCCTCACCGAGGTCATCGACGGGGCGAGTGAAGACGCTCCCCCGCGTGACGAGATCCTCGTCTTCCTTTGGGGTCTCGGCGGGCAGTGGATGGCCGACGCCGTGGAAAGCCTGATCGAGACGTACTACGAGGAGCGACAGCGACTGCGCGACGACGCCGTCATACGCTGCGCCGAGACCATCGAAGCGCTCCTCGGGGACGCACCACCCAGCGCGGACGACGCAACGCGCCTGCTGGGCCACCCCCTGTCACACTGGCAGACCGCCTACGTCGTCCGGGCCCCCGAGGCCGGCTCGTCCACGACCGAGGCAATGCTGGACGTCGCGAACGCCGTCGCCCAGGCACTCGGCACCTCACGACCACTGACGATGGTCGCCGGCAGCCGTGACCTGTGGTGCTGGGTCGCCACGCCCCACGAACCCGACCTCGCTCAGTTGCCCGGCCTCGCGTCGGCGCTCCAGCAGGCCGGCATGCAGGCGGCGATCGGCCGGCCTGGTCCGGGGATCCAGGGTTTCCGAACGAGCCACGCGGAAGCCCGTGCCGCCGAGAACCTGGCCCTCAAGGCTGCCCACGGTCAAGCGCTGGTGCGCTATGACGAGGAGGAGTTGCTCATCCTCGTTTCAGCACAGGAAACACTGATGCGACGGATGGTGGCCCGCGAGGTCGGTCGGCTCTGCGGCGCCGACAAGAACCTCGCCCTGCTCCGCGAGACCGTCCTGGCATACCTGACGACCTTGAACATTGAGACGACGGCCGAGCGGCTGTTCGTGCACAAGAACACGGTGCGCTACCGCATCGCCCGGGCCGAGGAGTTGCTCGGGCACCCGCTCTCGCAGCGCTCGACGCAAGTCGAGCTCGCGCTGCGATGGGTCTCGCTCTTCGGCGCTCCTTCCGACACACCCTGATCCGCACCCCCGACTTGTTCCAACGTCCAACGGGCACTGCCTGTTTCGGACTGAGGCACGAGCGCACGTGACGTCGGCGCTGGCACCGTTGCGGGCACGACGAAACCCGGACCAGCCGACCGGGTCTTCCTCGTGCAACAACTCCCGACTCGCCACCTGGAACCGTGCCCCATGGACTCAGTGATCACCTCTGTCTTCCTTCCGGTAGCCCTAGCGGTCGTCATGCTCGGCCTCGGACTGTCGTTGACCGTCGACGACTTCGCCCGCGCCGCCCGCCGGCCGCGCGCGGTGGTGGTGGCGCTCACGCTGCAGCTGCTCGTCCTGCCCGCACTGTGCTTCGGGCTGGTCGTGGCGTTCGGCCTCCCCCCGGTACTGGCGGTCGGGATGATGCTGCTCGCGGCGTCTCCGGGAGGCACCGTCGCCAACCTGTTCAGCCACCTGTTCCACGGCGACGTCGCCCTCAACATCACGCTCACCGCCATCAACTCGGTGATCGCCGTGGTGACCGTCCCGCTGGTGACCAACTTCGCCTTGAAGTACTTCGCACCCGACCTCGGCACGGGACAGCTCACGCTGCAGTTCGGCAAGATGCTCCAGGTGTTCGTGATCGTGCTGATTCCCGTGGGGATCGGCATGGTCCTGCGTCGATCCCGCCCCGCCTTCGCCGAGCGCATGGACCGTCCGGTGCGGATCGCCTCAACCCTGGTGCTGGCCCTGGCTATCCTCGGCACCGCCTACAACGAGAGGGCCCATGTCCTCGGCTATGTCACCTCGGTCGGCGTGGTGGCGCTGACGTTCTGCCTGGCCAGTCTGACGCTCGGCTTCGTCGTGCCGCGAGCAATGGGGGTAGAGCACCGCCAAGCCGTCGCGGCCGCCTTCGAGATCGGAGCGCACAACGCGGCCCTCGCCATCACCATCGCCGTCAGCGCCCTGAACAGCGTCCCGCTCGCTGTTCCCGCAGCGGTCTACGGACTGGTGATGATCCCCTGCACCGCCGCTGTCGGCCGACTGCTCACCCGAGGCAGCCCGAGGCCGTCGGCCATCACATCCGCCCCGGCGGCCGACACTCCCCGCTGAGACGCTGCACCGAGCGGAACCGAAACGCCCGCGGAGACCAACGGTGTGCGTGGCCCTGCCGAAGCGCACCTTCACGCTCCCTTTGCCGAGCGGTTCCACGCGCTGATCGAGATGCAGGCCGCCGACTGTGCCGCACGCGGTCGGGTGCAGCGACCATGCCAGGGCGTCAGCTCCGGCCCGGATGGCGCACGACAACAGCCCCGCGCCCCGGCGTCGGCACCTGCCGACCGATGACCGACGCTGCCGTTCCCTGACCGCCTCCGCGGTCTTCCGCGAGGCATGCGCCGTGGCCGCGGCTCCCGCCGTTCTGACGGCAGTGGGCGCTCTGGCCGCGGGGTGCAACTGGATCTGCCGATGACTGCCCTGAGCGCGATGCGCGAGGAACTGTGTCATTGGCTCGAAAATGTCTTCGAGAAGGGCTGTCGATGGAAACGCACGTCTCCGAATCCATAGAGATCGCTATACCGCCGAGCGTCGTCTACACGGCGGTGACGAACGTGGCCGACATGGGCCGCTGGAGCCCCGAATGCACCGGCGCCGACGTCAAGGACAACGGCCTGCAGGAGGTCCGGCCCGGGATGAAGTTCACCGGCCACAACCGCTCCGCCAAGCGCCCCTGGTCGACCCAGTGCACCGTGATGGCAGCGGAGCCAGGCGAGCGGTTCGCCTTCCTCGCCCGTGGCGCAGGGCTACGCGTCGCGATCTGGACCTATCGGTTCGAGCCGCTCGACTTCGGCCAGGCGACCAAGGTCACCGAGACCTGGATCGACCAGCGCGGCTGGTTCATGCACTTCATCAGCCCCAAGGTCAGCGGCATCCGCGACCGGGCCACCCACAACCGCCAGACCATGAAGGTCACCCTCCAGCGCCTCAAGAAGACACTGGAGAAGGAGCACCCGTCCACCTGAGGCCGTCTGCGGTGACACTTGTCCTGTAGGGCCCGATCACTCCAGGGCAGCGAGCGGGAGACGCCTGGATGGAGTCGACCATGAACGGACGGAAGGACACCACAGCGCCCCGGGGCGGGCCGGACACTGACCGCGGCGCTCGGTTGGTGCTGGATGAGCAGGGCCTGATCGCCGAGTGGAATCAGGCGGCACGGGAGCTGCTCGGGTATCCGGCGGAGGAGGTTCTGGGCCGCCCGGTGGCGAGGCTGCTGGCCCGAGAGCAGCCGGCCTCCCCAGCCGCAACAACGGGAGCGACTGTGACCGCACGCCACCGGGACGGACACCGGCTTGATATCCGCGCCAGGGTGTCTGCCCTGCCGGGCGAGGGCGCGGCCGTGCGCTGGTGCGTACTGCTCGACCCAGCAGAGCGAACCGACGCCGAGATGGTCGACGCGGCGCTGCTCACAGCGCTGCTGACCGAGTCCCCCCTCGGGGTGCAGGTCCTGGACCCCGAACTGCGGTTCGTCCGGCTGAACCTTGCCGGGCCAGGGCTGCGGGGGGCGGTGAGCCACGAGGCCATCGGGCGCCGCGCTCGCGAAGTGGCTCCGGGCATGGTCGACGACGAAACGGAGCGCAGACTCCGGTCGGTGGTGGAGACGGGCCGGCCGATGACCTTCGGCCACGTCGGCCGCCCTCCGGCCGACCCCGACCACGATCACTCCTACGACGTGAGCTTCCTGCCCCTGAAGGACCCGACCGGCACCATCCACGGGGTGGTCGTCGCCTCACAGGACGTGACCGAGCGGCAACAGGCACAGGCCCGTTTGAATCTGCTGGTGGAGGCGGGCACACGGATAGGCACGACGCTGGACGTGATGACAACGGCCGAGGAACTGGCCGAGGTCGCGGCACCGGCCCTTGCCGACATCGCGGCGGTGGAGGTCCTCGACGACGTACTCGCGGGCGAGGCACCGCCGCCCGGCCCGGTGAGCTCCGAGGCGCTGCTGCGGCGGGCCGGCTTCCGTGCCGCCGCAGGGCTGGACGCGACGCCCGCCTACAGTCCCGGCGAGGTGATCCCCGGCTACCCGCCGTCCTTCACCGCGTGCCTGGCCGACCTGCAACCCCGTCTGATTCGGGAACTGCAGGTCGACCACGAGTGGATCGTCCACGACCCCCGCCGCGCAGAGCTGCTGCGCCGGGCCGGCGCGCACTCGACGATGGTGGTACCGCTCACCGCCCGCGGGGTGGTACTCGGCCTGGCCAGCTTCTACCGAACGCAGACACCTGACCCGTTCGAAGAGGACGACCTCGCCCTCGCGGTCGAAATCGGCGCCCGGGCGGCCGTGTGCCTGGACAACGCCCGCCAGTACACCCGCGAGCGTAACGCCGCCCTCACCCTGCAACGCAGCCTGCTCCCACAGACCGTCCCCGTACAGAACGCCGTCGAGGTGGCCTGGCGCCACGAGTCCACCCGCGGCAGCGGGGACTGGTTCGACGTCATCCCGCTGTCCGGGGCACGGGTGGCCCTGGTAGTGGGACACCTGGTCGGGCACGGCATGCAAACAGCAGCAGACATGGGCCGGCTGCGCACCGCCATCAATACCCTGACCGCGCAGGATCCGACCCCCGACGAACTGCTCGCCCAACTCCACGACCTGGCGTCCGGCCCCACTGGCGAACACGCCCACCTGGCTGATGACGACCGTGCCGACGCACACCTGGCCGGAGTCACCTGCGTGTATGCGGTCTACGACCCCATCTCCCGCCGCTGCACCTTCGCCCGGGCCGGCCACCCCGCACCTGTGATCGTTCACCCCAACGGCTCTGTCGAGGTCCCCGACGTCCCTGTCGGTCCACCCCTGGGAAGCGACCATCCGCCGTACGAGACCACCGAGGTGGAACTACCGGTGGGCAGCACCATCGCGCTGTCCACCAGCAGCCTCGCCCCATCCGACCACCCACCCGAGGGATCGGCCCGTCTGCGGCGGATCCTCGGCAACCCCCACCGGTCTCTCAAGGACACCTGCGACGCCATAGTCCGAGAACGCCAAGACCGCGGCGAGGAGAGCACAGTGCTGCTACTGGCACGCACCCAGAGCCTGCGCGCCGACCAGGTCTCGACCTGGACTCTGCCCAACGACCCCGCACTCGTCACCACCGCCCGCACCCTGGCCGTACGCCAACTGGCCCACTGGTACCTCCAGGAACTCGAGTTCCCCACCGAACTGATCGTCAGTGAACTGGTCACCAACGCCATCCGCTACGCCACCGGCCCCATCCAGCTGCGCCTGATCCACGACCTCACCCTCATCTGCGAAGTCACCGACGACAGCAGCACCGCCCCGCACCTTCGCCACGCATACGAAACCGACGAGGGCGGCCGCGGCCTCTTCCTCATCGCCCAACTCACCCGCCGCTGGGGCACCCGCTACACCGCCCGAGGCAAGACCATCTGGACCGAACAGGCCCTCCCATCGGGACTGTAAATCGCTCCGGCGTAACTCCTGATCAAGGAACCATGCTGCGCCGCACCTCGGGGCGACCGATTGGCTTCCCCTCGCCCTCGCCCTCTCGGAGGCACCCGTAGTCGGCTGCGATACCCACGTGGCGGTTCGAGTCCGGCCTCAGAGGGGACCCATCAAGGTACGTCGTCTCGTGCAGCCGCAGTCTGAGGATCCCGAAGGAGCCGACCCGCATTTACCACGGTCTTCGACGGCTCACTACGACTGCCGGACGGCCGCATCGCCGTCGGCGACAGCAACTGACCCGCATACCGGGTGGGCGACCGTGGCGAGTTCAAGGTGCATGTAGCAGTGGACTCCCCAGGCGCCGACGCTCGCGTCACGACGTCACGATCATCCGAAGCATCATCTGACGAGGCGGGACCGCCCGTGGTCGCAAGCCGGCGACTCAGCGTTCACTCATCTCCAACAGCAAGATCGCGATCTACAGCTGGAGTATTTCCCGGCGAGGAGCACGCTTCGTCGTGCGCTTATGCACTCGTCGCCGAACGCCCTGGCGGCGAGCGGGCGGATTATGACCACGGCTTCGGCGAGCAGGCCGGACGGCCCCTACCCGGGCTGGGTTGCATCCGACCAGAACCCTCAGTCGCCCCAAGATCCGGGCCATTCCCGGGCCAAGTCTCGCCCTAAGACCACCAAGGAAGCCGTTTTCGCTGGTCAACAGCGGTGCGAATCGTGTACCACCAGCAGACGAAGCACCTTCTGGTGAGCTACTCGGCACAGAAGCTCGGGTTCTTCCAGAACCTCAAGTCGGTTGCCTGGAGGCGCCGTTGCGCTCCAGGCAACCCGACACGGGGAACCACCTTCCGCGATCAACAAGGTGCCTCACGTCACTATCCGGCCTCGAAATGACTCGCTCCCGGACCAGCCGCGGACCAAACCTGTCGGTGAGCACGCACACCAGCCTGAAAAGGCCGTGCGTTTGGGTTCGGACCAGCGGGCGAGATGCCCACGACTTCACGGTCGATGTCGCCTACCGACCCCACGTGGGAGAACAAGGTAGTGCGCCTCACACCACTCATGACGACGGACCCGGACGATCAACAACCAAATCCGAGGCCCGTCCTTGGCGACGCCGATTTCGTGGCGGCGCCGATCCGGGCCCAGCTCGTACGTGATGCGCCGGACGCGGGCCTTCAGGTCCTTCTCCAGTCCTCGGGCAGCTCCCACTCGAAGTGGACGCACGTCGGCAACCCGACGTCGTCGAGCTCGCAGTCCTCGGGCCACAACGGGAAGTGGAACCCCGGGTCGTGGGTGCGCAGCAGGGCCCAGCGGTTCGACGGCTCCCACGCCAGCGTGTACACCCCGTCACCGGAGCGGACGGCACCACGCTCGGCCTGCTGCATGCGCAGCGCCAGCAGTTCCTTGTCCGCCCACTCCCCCAGCCGCTGCCGCGCCTCGGCCGCGGCCTTCGCCTCCGACGCGGCGTCGTCGTCCTGGGCGTGCTCGGTACCGGGCACGATGACGGTCTGCTCGGCGCCGAGAAGGCAGCCGACCATCGCGTCGATCAGCTTCACGGGATCGCCCAACTCGCGGCGCCCCCAGGCATCTTCGTTGCCCGTGGCTGCCGCACCGAGGTGCCCGGCATGATTCCTGTAGTAGGCGGTGGCCGTCTTGTACGCGGCCGGCCGGCGCAGTTCCTCGTCCGGCACCCACGACGGGGCGAGCCCGGAGAGCGGGCCACCTGGGTGACGCGGATTCGCCTCTCCGTCCAGTAGTTGAGCCCCGACCAGGCGTCGATCAGCACGTCGCGGATGCGCACCAGCAGCCTCCGGGGGCGGACGGGCCCCCGCGCCGCAGATCAAGAGCATGGGCTTGAACCGACATCTCTTGCCAAGGCGATTTGAACGTGTTCAAATATCTGCGCACGGATGACCTCGAAGCTCTTGCATGCGTCGAGGCAGGGACAGTTGGGGGAAGCTGTGGCCTCGGGCGCTGGCTACGTCGTCTTGGCGGCGTACATGTTGTACCTGGCACTCATGACGCCGTTCTGCATTCTGATCGGGGTGAAGGTGTCCGCCAGAATGGGCTGGCTGTTCTCGGCGGGCTTGATCTTCTTGCCCCTAGCCCTGCTGTTCAGCTTCGTGATCGCCGGCGTCACCGCCTAGGGCTCGGCCCAGTCACTACGGCGTGATGCCCTCCGGCGCGCTCACGCAGCCGTCGACGAACGGCTCTTTCCCGTCGTCGGCGAGGTCGTCCTGCCGACGCTCGACGTCCCACCGCTCCTCGCGGTCCTCCCGGCTCGGATGCCGTGCCTCCACGACTCCTGCCGCTCTGCGCTGCTTGAGCAGCTCGCTCGGCGGAGAATTCCGCCATCCGCGTGAGCGCACACGGCGCCTTCTGCCCTGGACAGGACGGGTTCCCGGACCGTGGGCAGCCGGGAAACAGCCCGCCCACCCCCAAGGCTTCCTGATCAAGAGTTCACGGACAGGTTCTGGCGTCCCACGCGACCGGAACTTCGGGTGCAGGGAGAGCTCCCCCGTCTGCACGCGTCCTGATCATCCGCCCCTCCACCGTGCCGATCACCAGGTCCCCGTCCGGACCTGCGCTCAGGCAAGTCGGTGTGTAGAGGTGCCCGCTGAGGGTGAGCGCCCTCCGCCGTACCACCGTGCCTTCCTCTGCTCGCAGCGTGAGCAGCTCGCAGGCCCCGGCTCCGGTCACGGCGTGGACGAGACCGCCGTGCACGTCGACCCCGGTCACCCGCGCGTCGAAACGGTGGACCCAGGCCACAGCACCGTCCGGGTAAGCGCGACGTACGAGGTAGGTGCCGTCGCGCGCCGTGCACGTGTGGACAAGCCCCTGTCCGGCGTCGTCGTCGACGTATGCGGCGGGACCGCCGCGCAGGTGAGGGCCGAGTGCCTCGTGCCAGGCGAGCGGGAACAACTTCTCGACCCCGTTGGGGTCGGCCCGCACGACCCACTTCTCCAACAGTTCCGTCCTTACCTCCCCGCCGCCGACGCCGTAGAGGAAAAGCAGATGGGGCGAACGTCGCACGGTGAAGTCGTAGGAACTGTCGCTCTCCCCCAATGCCAGGGTGGCCAGCTGTCGCCCGGACGGCGTGAGCACGACGCTGTCGTACGGCGGCCAGCGCGGCCCGGGGAACAGCTCCCGTGAGTCCCTGGCCACCCAGGCACCATCCGTGCGCGCAGCGATGGCAACGGGAAAGTCGAGGCGGCTCTCGGCGAGTTGGGCACCGTCGGTGAGGGCGAACCGGCACAGCAGTGTGCGCCGGTCGCTGCTGTCGCCCACCAGGACGGTGATCCACGCGCTCTCCTCGTCCGGGGTGACGTACACCCGACAGCCGTTGCGTTGCCGCTGGCTGTCAGGCACCGGCACCGACCACTGCGGAGTACCGTCCGGCGACCAGCACTCCAGTAGGACCCCGCTCTGCGCCGCAGCAAGAATCCGGCCGTCCCGCAGCACCTCCACGACGGCCACCCCCGGCCGCCGGGCCCAGTCGCGGCCCCGCTCGGCGGCGATGCCGGCAAGGTACCGCTGAGGTTGGTCGATGTCCGGTCCTTTGATGCCGCTCCAGTCGACCTCCACCGGCCCCTGCGGCCAGGAGACCAGCGCGGCGAGCACGTCGGCGGTAACGTCCTGCCAATCGGGGCGCTCGACGACAGATCGCGTGTACGTCACCCGGCCCAGGTCTTCGTAGTCGACAACCGGCCGAGCGAACGTCACCTCCAGGCGGCACGCATCCCGCCAGCGCAGGGCGCTGACACCTGCCCCGGCGACGGCCACGTCAGTGCGGCGCCGCGTCTCCGGCTCGTACAGGTGCAACCCGCCCCGCAGTTCGAACTCGTCGCCCTCCTCCGTCCCCACGGCGAGCACGGGCAAGGCCGGATGGAAGGCGAGCCCCTCGATGCCCTGCTCCAGCACAATCTGGTCCCACAAAGCGAGATCGCTCGTCCGGTAGACCGCGATCCGGCCACCGTCGCCGCGTCCGCTCGCGTAACAACTGACGGCGATCCAGCGGCCGTCCGCACTCACGTCGGTCGTGAAAGGGTGGCCGATCTCGGGGAACGGGTCGTCGGGTATCAGACGCATCGCAGGAGCGTATCGGCCGACGATCCCTGGTGAGCGGTCCAGTCGCTGCCACTGTCCCCTATGAGCTGGACCTTAGAGGAGATGACCGCCTGCGCCTCCCGCGACATTCTCGTCATCCCGGGCGGTGTCCTCGGCCGGGCCTGCCGGGCCGGCCTGCTCCCCATGGAGCCGTCAGCCCATCTGGTCCTCGGCGGACAGGCAATCCAGCCAAGATCCGGACCGGGCGTGGACCAACTAGACTTCCCATCAAGCGATATCGCCCGTTACCGCAGGTCAGGCGCCAAAGAGGCCCTGTACCGCAAGGAGACGAAGAACGTTTTGGTTTCATACAGCCCGAAGAAACTTGGGTTCTTCTAGAGTCTCAAGTTGGGTGCCTGGAGGGAGCTTTACCCTTCCAGGCACCCACAGCCCCGCAGCCCCTATCCGTGACCATTCAGCAACCTTCCGGACCCGTTCGCCGCGAATCTGCGCGCGTCCCGGACCAGCCACGGACCAGCTGGGTCGCTAGGTTGCGTCGCCCTCGCGGGGCGAAGCATGCGAAGAAGCCGCGGACGTCGATGCCGTCGCGCAGGGCGGGGCTGCTCACCGGCAACGTCGAGGTGATAGACGTCGTTGCCCAGGGTCGGCCACCACATGTACCGGCGCCAGTTGCCGTCAGGGTGCGGGTGCGCAGCACTCGCCCGCTCCCTCAGGTCGACTGCCGGTGGGCCACCTGCGCGGGGGGCAGCACACTGTGCAGCATCGAGGCCGCGTCGACGTGTTCTCCGGCGGTCACGGCGCTGAGCCATTGCCTGGCATGCCGACCGTAATCGGTGTCCGGGATCCACGCGGAAGACAGTTGGGGCGTGGCGAGACGGGACTCGGGGGTGTTGTCGGCTCCCATCACCGCCAGGTCGGCCGGGGCAGAGAGACCCAAGTCGGTCAATGCTGCCAGGACGGCGAGACCCATGCGGTCTTCGTGGACGCAGACAGCGGTGATCCCGGAACTGAGCAGCGCCGGGATTCCTCCGGCAATGGCGTTGCGGTCCAGGCGGAAGGACACGGTGGTCGGCGTCGGCAGTCCGCGGCGGGTGCACTCGTCGATGGCGCCACTCAGCCGGCTGCGCGCCACGGACAGGCGAGGTGAAGGCTCGGCGGGCAGAACGTAGCCGATGTGCTGGTGGCTGCGTTCGGCGAGGTGGGAAACCTGGGCAGCCCCGATGTTCCGCTCCCAGAAGCGATCGCCCTCCTGGTCCGCATCGGCGAGTGGAGTCAGGCCGAGGACGTGTTGGGCGCCCAGCGCCGTGAGCCGGGTGTGAGTATCCGCAGACACGAAGGTCAGTAGGACGACACCGAAGGGCTGCACCGCCCGGACGGTGTCACACAGCTGTGCCTCGGAGGTCTTGGTGTGGACCAGGACGGTGTAGCCGAGGCTGCCGACGCCCCCGGTGATGTACTCGATCGTGCGCCCGCTGACCTCTCCCGTGTACGTGGGGTCGACGACGATGAGCACGATCTTGCTGTGCCCGCGGCGCAGCGAGGCCGCAGCCGCATTGGGGACGTACCCGAGTTCTTCGGCGGCGGCGAGGACGCGGGCCCGGGTGGCGGGAGTCGTCTTGTCCGGCCGGTCGTTGAGTACGTAGCTGACCGTGGCGATCGAGACCCCGCTACGCCGGGCTACGTCGCTGATGGTGACCCGCTTTTCGGCCCGCGCTGCCATGCGTCTCCCTTAACAACCGCCCGAGGCGGATTGCTTGTCCGCCAGCCCCCATTGTGCCTATGCTCGCCGCGCCTCGGTGAAACGTTTAACCGGGGTGTCGTCCACGGCCGGGACGAGGACGTTCCTCGGCGCGATGAAGGAGACCTGCATGCTGTGCGCCCCTGTAGATCTGCGGACCGACACGCTGGACAGTCCGTTGTGCATCGGCAGTCGAAGTCCGGAGTTCGCATGGCGGCTGCCTGCCGGGAGCGAGGCCCAAGCCGCCTACCAAGTACAGGTGACCGCTGGGGACGGTTCCGCCGCGGGTGAGCCGGCTTGGGACAGCGGCCGGGTGACCGGCACGGAGCCCTTCGGTGTCACGTACGAGGGCACGTCGCTGATGTCGTGCCGGCACTACGGGTGGCGGGTGCGCGTGTGGTCCGGGACGGAGCAGGATCCCGGTCCTTGGAGCGAGTACGCATCGTTCGAGACGGGCGTACTTGACCCGGAGCGCTGGGCCGCACGCTGGGTGAGCGGGCCCGCTCCTGCGGCGAAGACCGACTATCGCGTGCTGTACCTGCGTGCCACGGTCGATCTTCCCGCACCCGTGGTTCGGGGCCGGGCCTACGTCTCCGCGCTGGGCTGGTACCGCTTCTTCGTCAACGGACATGACCTCACGGGCCCGGCGCTGGTGCCGCGCTGGACTCCGTTCGACCAGTACGTGGAGTACCAGGCGTATGACGTAACGGAAGCCTTCCGCGCCGGCGGCAACGTGGTGTCGATGGCGGTCGGGGACGGTAGGTTCCGCGGGGCCAACGGGCTCACCGGGAAGCAGGCCGTCTACGGCGACCGGACCGCGGGCCTCGTCCAGGTGCATCTCGATCTGGAGGACGGCAGCACAGTCACGGTCGTCAGCGACGGATCCTGGCAGGTCGGGACCGGGCGCATCAGCGCTGCCGACCCGATGTTCGGCGAGCGGGTCGACCTGCGCGTACCCGATGAGGACTGGCTGACGTCATACGCACTACCAGCCCGGTTCGGGCCCGCCGAGGTACTCGACGACCGGCGCACGCTGATCGCCGAGGACGTTCCCGCGGTGTGCGAAATCGAGCGGCTCTCACCTCGCACCATCAGCCGGGCGTCTTCGGGTAGGCAGATCGTCGACTTCGGGCAGAACTTCGCTGGCGTGGTGCGCATCCGACTTCCCGCAGGACCCGGGACCACCGTCCGCCTGACGCACAGCGAGGTCCTGCGCAAGGACGGCGAGCTGGACATCGACTACATCCACGGACTTCCCGTGAACCGCTGGTACCAGCGCGACGAGCTCCTTCTCGGCGACGAAGCAACCTGGTGGTCCCCCTGGTTCACCATCCACGGATTCCGCTACGTCGAGGTCGACGGTCTGCCCGGCGACCTGAGTGCCCAAGACATCGAGGGCATCGTTCTTTCCTCGACGTTGCCGGACGCCGGAGGCTTCGACTGCTCCGACCAGCGGCTCGTCCGCCTTCGCCGCAACGTCTCCTGGTCACTTCGGTCGAACTTCACCGACACCCCGACGGACTGTCCAACCCGGGAACGCTCCGGCTGGACCGGGGACATCCAGGTCTTCGCCCCGACGTCCACCACGTTCGTCGACGTCCAAGCATATTTGCGCCGCTACCTGCGCAATCTGGCCGCAGAGCAACTGCCCGACGGTAGAGTGCCGGTCTTCGTTCCCGCTGAGGTCTCATCCTTCTCCGGAGGAATGGCCAAACTGATGCGCATGGTGGCGCAGTCGGCCGGCTGGGGAGACGCCGCCGTACTGCTGCCCTGGACGCTCTACCGGTATTACGGCGACCGGTCCGTCCTGGAGCGGCAGTACCCGAGCATGACCGCATGGGTCGATCAACTGACCCGCCGGGCTCGTGAGAAGCGGCGCATCAACCGGCGCCTGCGCGGCAGCGCGAACCCTGACGTCGACCCCTTCCTGCTGGACACCGGCTTTCACTTCGGCGAGTGGCTGCGTCCAGGGCAGGGCTTCGCCGCGTCGATTCTCGACAGCATGCGGCACAGCCCGGTGACGGCCACCGCCTACTTCGAGCACTCCGCGCGCACTCTGTCCGACATCGCGACTGTCCTCGGCCGCGACGCCGATGCCACCCGCTACCGGGAACTCGCGGACCACACGCGCAGCGCGTGGCGGGCGGCCTTCCTGCACGACGACGGCCGTGTCGGAACCGACCGCCAGGACGACTACGTCCGCGCCCTCGCCTTCGGCCTGCTGGAACATGACGAACGGCCCGCGGCCGTCGACCGACTGGTCGCGCTCATCGAGGAAGCCGATGACCACCTGGCCACCGGCTTTCTCTCCACGCCGATGCTGTTGCCGGTCCTCGTCGACGCAGGCCGGCCCGACGTTGCCTGGCGTCTGCTGTTGCAAACCACTACGCCGTCCTGGCTGTACCAGGTCGAACAGGGGGCGACCACCGTCTGGGAGACCTGGAACGGATACAACACGAAGGGGGAAGCAAAAGAGAGCCACAACCACTACGCCTTCGGTGCGGTGGTCGGCTTCCTCACCGAATACGTCGCCGGGCTGTCGCCGGCTGAACCGGGCTACCGCGTGTTCGACGTCTGTCCACTGGTGGGCGGCGGGCTGACCTCCGCCCGCGCCGAGGTGCAGACACCCTACGGCGCCGCCTCCAGCAGCTGGGTCGCAAGCGAGAGCAAGGTGACATTGGAGGTCACGGTTCCCCCAGGCAGCACCGCGCGCGTGCACACCGGCACCGGTAATCCCCCGCAGGAGCTCCGTAGTGGTACGCACACGGTGGTCTGGCCTCGCGCCGAGAAGAGGGGCCAGGGCTGAACCCCAGCCGTTCCGCCACGACTGCGGGCGGCGGTGTGGCTCCGGTGGGCAAGTCGCCGGCCGACAGCTCCCCGTCCGCTTCGGAGGTCGCCTTCGAGGTTCCGCCACGACTGCCTGAGCCGATACGCGACCAGGTACTCGCAGCAGGGCGGCGCGCCACCGTCCTACCGAAGAAGGTTGCCGCAGACGTCGACGCGACCACCACTGAACCGGGCGATGTTCCCACGCCGTGACCGGCCCGCCGGAGCCGCAGCCGCCGTGCGGTACCGCTTGGCACCCGCACACGCGCACCCCGCCCCGTTCCACGATGCTGTCGCCGTCACGGCTCTGCACGAGGCGGGTGACATCAAGGACGGCGTTGGGCGTTGGTCGGTGTCAGCGCAGCCGGCGGCGCTACGACCGCAGCAGGTACCGGCATGCCATGTCGCTCAGGGAGGCGAGGAAGGTGTCCTCGTCGGCCTCGGAGCCGGCGATGGCCGGACCGTAGGCCACGCGAACGACGAGCGAAGAGAACAGGACGGTGTAAGCGGCCCGGACGGCCGACTCCGGATCGTCGTGGTCCAGGTGGTCCCGGACCTCGAGCAGGACGCCGGCGAAGAGTCGGCCGAGCTCGGCGCTGTAGGTCGCGCCCCGCCGGTGGACCTCCGGGTGTGCCCCCGAGATGAGGATCACCGACCGCAGCAATGGAGCGTGCCGGGCGAAGATGCCGGCGACCGCCCGCACCGCGCGGTCCACCAGCCGGTCGGGGGCCAGGCCCCGCCAGTGGTCCGCGTCGGCGAAGACCCCCTGGTCGGCCCGGACACGGGCCAGCCCGTGCTCGTAGACAGCGAGGAACAGGGCGTCCTTGCTGTCGGTCCGTGCATAGATCGCGCGCGGCGCCACCTGGGCACGGTCGCAGACCGCCGCGATGGTGAATGCCTCGTACCCACCCTCCGCCAGCAGTGCCACCCCGGCGTCGAGCACCCGGGCCCAGGCTTCACGGCTGCGCCTCTGCAGCGGCGGCCTGATCGCGAGGGGATCGCCAGCGCCGTTGTCAGCCGATGTGGACGACGTCACCGATGGGTCCCCTCCGATGCGCGGCAACAGCCGCCGAACAGTCTTGACAGAACCGTAGCAGGCGCTATCGTCTCAGCTTAACCGTAGTGCTCACTACGCTTTGGCCATCTTCCACCATCGGAGGACAGTCGTGCTGATCGTGATCGGCAGTGCCCGTGCCCTTCCCGGACGCCGTGCCGACCTGGTGTCGGCCACTCGCGCCGTCACCTCGCAGACCCGTGACGACCAGGGGTGCGAGTCCTACGGCTTCTACGCCGATCTGGCCGACGAGGACGTGATCCTGAGCCTGGAGGTGTGGCGCGACCAGGCCGCCCTCGATGCGCACATGGACCACCCGCACACCCAAGAGTTCCTGGCCGCTGCGGGCCCGTTGATCGACGGCACGCCAACGATGCGCTTCCACACCGTCGCCGGCTGATCCCTTCCCCACCGCTGCATCTCGACGAGGAGAACCGTGAGCGTCCCCGCAACGAAGCGAGGCCGGGTCGCCGTCATCGGCGCCGGTCCGGCCGGCATGGCCACCGCCCTGTCGGTCCACCAGGCCGGCCACGACGTCGTCCTCCTGGAGCGCTACCCGCAGGCCCGGCCGGCCGGCAACATCCTCAACCTGTGGCCGCCGCCGATCAAGGCGCTCGGCCTGCTCGGCGTCGACATCGCCGACCTGGGCGCCCCCTGCTATTCGGAGTTCCGCTCCGCGAAGGGCCGCACCCGGGTCCGGGTCAACCTGCCCGAGCACACCGTCGCCGACTACGGGGGCGGCTTCATCGGACTGCTGCGCCCGGAGCTCTACCAGCGGCTGCTCGCTGCGATGCCGCCCGGTGTCCTGCAGCTCAACCGCACGGTGGAGAGCTTCGACCAGGACCAGACCGGCGTCCGGTTGAAGATGGCCGACGGCAAGACCATCGAGGTCGACGTGCTCGTCGGCGCCGACGGCATCGACTCGCTGGTCCGTCGGACGCTGTGGGGCGACTCGCCCAAGCGGGAGCACAACCTGCACATCTTCGGCGGATTCACCTTCGACGAGGACGTCGTCGCGGACCGGGGGTTGTGCATCGTCTCCCACAGCCGGACGGTGCAGGGCAGCTGGACCTCGATCCGACACAAGGGCCGCCACGGGTTCCAGTGGTGGGTGCTGGGCGCACACGACGCCGCCACCACCTTCGACGGCGACCTGCACGCCACCGCGACGGCGATGGGCGCGGAGTTCGCCGCCCCGCTGCCGCAGCTGATCGCCGCGACCGAGCCGGGCAACGTGCAACGCTGGGTGCTGCGCGACCGCAAGCCGCTCAAGCAGTGGTCCAAGGGCCGGGCGACCCTCGTCGGTGACGCCGCGCACCCGACCTCCCCCTATGCCGCTTACGGCGCGGGGATGGCGACCGAGGACGGGTACTACCTGGGCCGCCGACTGGCCGGGCTCGACCTGAGCGACCACACCGCCGTCCGGGCCGCGCTCGACGCCTTCGAGGCCCCGCGCAAGCCGCACACCGCCCGCCAGGTGCAGCAGGCTTACATCCTGGGGAAGGTCTTCCACCACACCCCGGGTCCCCTGCAGAGGGTGCGGGACACAGTCCTGGACCGGACTCCCTTCCTGCAGAAGGTGGCCGGCGAGTCCTCTCCCGGCGAGATCCTGGCCCAGATCGCCGCGATCGACGAGGCCGAGAAACGATTCGTCGCCGTGCGCGCTGGGGCGTGACGGCGCCGGGCGGGCTCGAGCGCATCGTCGGCCGGCCGCTCGGCGACTACATCGCGCACCCGTAAACGACCGTCAGATCCCTTCCCCATCGCGCACCACTACCTCCTGAGGAATCTCATGTTCGCGAAAATCAACGGTACTGATCTCTTCTTCGATGTCGTCGGATCGGGCCTCTCCGTAAGGGAGAAGAGCCTCGAACCGAAGCCGGTGCTGTTCGTTCACCACGGGGGCCCGGGCGGCGATCACAGCCATTTCCGGCCATGGCTCGACGGCCTGCAGGACACGGCACAGATCGTCTACTTCGACCACCGGGGCACAGGACGATCCGGCCGCGCGGACGTCAGCACCTACACGCTGGAGCAGATGGCCGACGACATAGAGGCGCTGAGGCTCTATCTCGGTATCGAGGCGCCTGTGCTGCTTGGCGCTTCATTCGGCGGCATGGTCGCTCTGCAGTACGCCATCCGCCATCCCGATTCGCTGTCGAAGCTGATCCTGGTCGACACGGCACCGAGCAACGACTATCACGCGCTCTCCATGAAACAAGTTGCGAAGGTGGCCAGCGCAGAGCAGATGGAGATGCTCAAGGACCTGTTCGCGGGGACCATCACCCCTGAGAGGTACGCCAGGTGGGCAGAGGTCGTCGGCCCCCTCTACTACCGCACGGTCCCGCCGCTGGCCGAAAGGGAAGCTGTGGACGCACGCGTCATAGCCGGACCCGAAGTGGCCGAACAGGTCCTGAAGAACGAACTTCCCCTCTATGACGTCCGTGCACAGCTGGGCGCCATTCACATCCCAACGCTTGTCGCCACGGGCAGGCACGACTGGGTCACCCCGCCGTCGCAGTCGGAAGAGATCGTGAAGGGGATTCCCCACGCGGACTTGCACATCTTCGAGAACTCGGGACACAACCCCTTGGTGGAAGAGACCCACGAATTCCTCGAGACCATCGCCCGATTCATTCGGTCGTGAGACAAGGGAATCGCGTGAACGCGGTTCCCTGACATGGGGTCAGGTGCAGTGGCCGAAGCCGGCCTCGTCGAATACCCCCGCATCGTGGCCGTCGGACGAGCCATCACCATGTCCGGCGGCCACGGTCACTTCACAGGAGCACTCGAAGCCTCGAGGGCTCACACCGAATGCGAAGGAGCAACGTTATGACTCGAGTTCCGTATGATGCCGAGCTGCAGTCCGCGGCCGAGCAGTTCATGGAGACCTACGGTCCGACCATGCCCGCTCACGTTGTCCCCTTCGCGCGGTCCCTTTTCGAACAGCAGGTGCCGGGACTGGACGAGCTCGTCGCCAGTCGCCAGGTCGCGGCACGCACCGTCAATGTCCCAGGTGATGAAAGTGGTCCCGCATCCGCCGTGACCATCTTTTCGCCGGAGTCGCCCGCCGCTGGTGGCGGAGTGTTCTACATCCATGGTGGAGGGATGGTGATGGGGCATCGGCTGGGCGGCGCGGACGAACTCGTAGCCTTGGTAGAGCAGTTGCAGGTGCCGGTTATCACCGTCGATTACCGGCTTGCACCGGAGGATCCGTATCCGGCGGCCGCGAACGACGTACGACGTACCTGGCTCTGGGTGGTTGAACATGCTGCTGAGCTCGGCGTTGACCCAAGCAGCCTGATACTCATGGGCGGAAGCGCCGGCGGAGGGCTGGCGGCCGGACTGGCTCTGCGTCTACGGGACGAGAAAATGCAGACGCCTCTGGCGGTCTGCCTGCTCTCACCGATGCTCGACGACCGGAATGAATCCGTTTCCAGCCACGACTACGATGGCACCTCGTTGTGGGACCGCGGCTCCAACCTGATGGGATGGGACGCCCTCCTGGGTGCGGAGCGGTCAACGGTTTCCGACTACGCGGCACCAGCACGCGCCACCGATCTCTCCGGGCTGCCGCCTACCTATCTTGAAGTCGGTTCGTCCGAGGTATTTCGCGATGAGGTCAATGAATTCGCATCGCGACTGTGGGCCGCAGGAAACCTGGCCGAACTGCACGTGTGGGCCGGCGGTTTCCACGGCTTCTCCACCTTCGTGCCACAAGCACGGGTGAGCGTGGCATCCCTGACCACTCGCACCGATTGGCTGCGCCGGATACTCCTGTCCCGATAAGCCTCACTGACGCATCGAAAGATTCACTCGGGCGTAAGGCAAGAGAATCAAATGAACGCGGTTTCCCTGATCACAAACACCCACCTCATCGATGGACTCGGAGGCGCTCCCCAAACCGGCACCAGTGTCCTGATCGACGCAGGCCGCATCGCCTGGATCGGTCCGGACGAGAACGCCCCTTCCATCGGCGACAAGCCCGCAATCAACGGCCATGGGCACTCTCTGATCCCCGGCCTCATCAACTCTCATGTCCACTTGGCGAATGATGGCTCCGCCGATCTCTTCGAGCAGGTTGTCAACGACAGCCTGCCGATTGCCTCACTCCGCGCCGCTCAGAACGCCCGTTACACGCTTGCATGCGGCGTCACCACCGTGCGCGACTGCGGTGCGGCGAACGGAATAGTCATCGAGTTGGGCAAAGCGGTCGAGGCCGGCCTTGTCGAAGGTCCCCGGATCGTGGCAGCCGGCCGGGTCATCACCATGACGGGCGGCCACGGTCACTTCATGGGACGGGAAGCGGATGGTATAGATGCCATCCGCCACGCGGTCCGGGCGGAGATCAAGGGAGGCTCTCAGTTCATCAAGGCCATGGCCACGGGCGGTGTCCTGACGCCCGGAGTTCGCCCGACCCAGACCGCGTTGCTTGCCGAGGAACTGCGCACAGTAGTGCAGGAAGCTCATAACGCCGGGAAGCGAGCTGCTACACACGCGATCGGCCGGCAGGGAATCAAGAACGCACTCGACGCCGGCGTGGATTCAATCGAGCACGGCTATCACCTCGACGAGGAGCTCTTCACCCAGGCGATCGATCAGGGCACCTTCCTTGTGCCAACTCTTCTCGCGGTCGATGGAATTGCCGAATTCGGGCCAGCCGGGGGCAGTCCGGGGTGGATGATCGACAAAGCGATATCGGAGCGCGATCGTAGCCGCGAGATGTTCCGCGCGGCTGTCCAGGCCGGGATGCGCGTCGCGGCCGGCACTGATGCCGGGACTCCCTTCAATCGTCATACCGACCTCCCCAAGGAGCTCGCGGTGATGGTCGCGATTGGCATGACGCCGATGCAGGCTCTCCTGGCGGCGACAGCGAATGCTGCCGCAAATCTTGATCTCCTCGACGAGATCGGCACCATCGAGGTGGGAAAGGCCGCTGATCTCGTGTTGCTCGACGGGGACCCGCTCGAGGACATCGGCACTTACGGTCGACCGGTCCTGGTCGCGAAGGCCGGCGTCATTGCCCGCAACGACCTGATGGGAGCTGCACGTTGAAGGAACTGACCGAACTCGGGGTGCTCGACATCCTCGACGCGGAGAGTGCCTACAACGATGCGGTGGCGGTGGCCGAATCGCTCGCGCCGCTGGCCGTGTCCGCCCTGCACGACCTGGAGAAGGAGAACCGGTGACCGGATCCCTGATGCTGCGCAACGCCCGCCTGCTCGACCCGCTGTCCGGGGAGTACACCGAAGGCGACCTGCGGTGTGATTCCGGCCGGATCGTGGAGGCGGGGCCCGGTCTCACCGCGGCCGACGTGCCTTCGATCGACGTCCGGGGCGCGGTCGTGCTGCCCGGGCTGGTCGACGCGCACGTGCACATCACGGCGTCGACCGCGGACCTGGGCTCGCTGCCGTCGTTGTCACCGTCGTATGTGGCCGCTCATGCCGCGCGCACGATGAGCCGGATGCTCGACCGCGGATTCACCACAGCCCGCGACGCGTCGGGCGCCGACTACGGCTTCGCCGACGCCCAGGCGGAGGGACTGTTCCGCGGCCCGCGACTGCTGTTCTGCGGGCGCGCGCTGAGCCAGACCGGCGGGCACGGCGACAGCCGCACCCGCGGCACGCAAGCGAAGGATGACCACCCGTGCTGCGCGGGCCTGGGCCGGGTGGCCGACGGCGTCGACGCGGTCCGCGCGGCCGCCCGCGACGAGCTGCGCAAGGGCGCCCACCACATCAAGGTGATGGCATCGGGTGGCGTCGCGTCCCCGACCGACCGCATCGACTCGACGCAGTACTCGGCTGACGAGCTGAGCGCGATCGTCGAGGAAGCATCGGCGGCGAACCGCTATGTGGCGGCGCACGCGTACACCGCCCGAGCTGTCAACCGCGCTTTGGAACTGGGCGTCCGTTCGATCGAACACGGCAACCTGCTGGACGACCGGAGCGTTTCGCTGTTCCTCGCCCAAGAGGCGTTTTTGGTGCCGACGCTGGTGACGTACTGGGCGCTGAAGGAGGAGGGCCGCGACCACGGGCTGCCGGAGTCGAGCTGGCGCAAGGTCGACGAGGTTCTGGGCGCAGGCATGGCGGCCCTGGAGCGTGCGGCTCGTGGCGGCGTGAAGCTGGTGTACGGGACGGACCTGTTGGGCGGCATGCACCGCCACCAGAACCACGAGTTCCGCCTGCGCGGCGAGGTCCAGACCCCGCTGGAGGTGATCCGCTCGGCAACGTCGACCGCGGCGGAGTTGCTGAACCTGACCGGGGAGATCGGGACATTGGCCGTGGGCGCGCACGCGGACCTACTGGTGGTGGACGGAGATCCGTTGGCGGACCTCGGGGTTCTGGCGGAGCCGAAGCACTTCCGCCACATCATCCAGGGCGGTGCGGTGGTTTCCGGGACCTGACACCGGAGGAGACCGGGCAGCACGCCACCCGTTCGCCAGGGACGGCCGGGCTTTCGGGCGTGCCGG
Source organism: Streptomyces sp. NBC_01445 (assembly GCF_035918235.1). NCBI lineage: Bacteria > Bacillati > Actinomycetota > Actinomycetes > Kitasatosporales > Streptomycetaceae > Streptomyces > Streptomyces sp. NBC_01445. Next base: position 1,277,118 of record NZ_CP109485.1, read on the forward strand.
TCCACGAAGGCGCCGCCTCGGGCGGCCCGCGCCAACTGCCGCCTCCGCCAGCGCACTTCGTCAGGCGTGCGGAACAGCTCTCCGCCGGGCTCGGCGTCCCTGCGCCGGGACCTGGCTGAACGCTTCCAGGATGCGCGCGGCACGGGAGTGGACCGACTCGTGGTGCGGTGGCTTCATCGCACGGCTCCCACGGACACCCGTTTCACCCGGCGCTGCCCTCGACCGGTCCGCCCTGCGGCTGCTGGGGCAGGCCCGCCCCGACCCGCACGGCGGTCTCACGCAGCCAGATGTGCGCGGCGTCGTGCGTATGCACGGGATGCCACCACATCGCTTCCTGCAAGGGCACGGCCGCGTAGGGAGGTTCCACGATGCGGACGGGGGCGATCGGTGCGAGCAGGCCGGCGAGCCGTGCCTGGACCATGGCGATCCGGCGGGTGCCTGCCACGAGCAGCGGCAGCAGCTGGAAGCTGTCGACGGACACCTCCACGCGCGGCTCCACCCCGAGCAGCCCGAGCTGGCGCACGGCCGGGGCGTCGTACGTCCGCTGGTAGGTGACCCACGGCAGGTCCGCCAGGTCCTCCCAGGTGAGCCGGTCCGCGACGGACGGGTGGTCGTCGGCGATCACGAAGACCCAGCGGTCGTCGTAGAGGTCGGTGGCGGGGAAGTCGCTGATCACGCCGTGCGGCATGAGCAGTCCATCGACGGTGCTGAGCAGGGTCGTGGTGTCGTCGACCACGGTGGGTGGGGTCTGCGCGAAACGCAGCCGGATGCCGGGAGCCTCCTCGTGCACGACGCGGGCGAGTTCGGCGCCGAAGACCGCGACGGCGTAGTCGGAGGCCACCAGCTTGAACTCGCGGCTCTCATGCGCCGGGTCGAACGTGGCCTGGCTGGAGAAGAGCCTCTCGATGACGTCGTAGGCGGTGGAGGTGCGTTCGAGCAGGACCTGGCCGAGGGCGGTGAGTTCGTAATGGCCGCCGACGCGGGCGAGCAGGTCGTCGTCGAAGTGCTTGCGCAGCCGGGCGAGCGCGGCGCTCATGGCGGGCTGGCTCAGTCCGACGCGCTGCCCGGCCCGGGTGACGTTGCGCTCCTCCAGCAGGGCTCGCAACGCGACGACAAGGTTGAGGTCCAGACGGGCCAGATTCACGGGCTTTTCCTTGCTGTACGGCGTCGGACAACGCTGACCAGCGAACATCTGGCAGATGGATGGACGCTATCCATACAATCGATTTCCCTGATCCTCGGTGGCGGGTTCAGATTAGTCCCACCGCAATCAGGAGGACACGTCCGTGAAACCCGCTCCCGCATCCAAGCCCTTCACCGGCCCCTTCGCTCTCGCGACGCTCTCGGTCCCGAATAGCCCGGTGTTCCCCGCCCTGGTCACGTCCGACGCGCGCGTCGTCGACCTGCGCGACGCCCTGGGCGACGAGCGGTTGACCGTCCGTCGCCTCCTGGAGGACTGGCCGGCGGTACTGCCCCGGCTGCGGGCCCTGGCCGGCGACGAATCCGTAGAACGCAGGCCGTTGGCGCAGTTCCGGGCGCACGCGCCGGTCGAACCGCGGCAGGTGTTCCAATCGGGTGCCAACTACCGGCAGCACGTGATCGATCTGCACGTCGCCCATCGCGCCCCGGGCGATGACCGGCCGGAGGACGAGCGGCGCGCGGAGGCCGCCGAGATCATGGACCGGCGGGCGAAGGAGGATCTGCCGTACGTGTTCATCGGTCTGCCGAGCGCCATCACCGGCCCGTACGACGACGTCGCACTCCCCGGATGGGCCGAAAAGCCGGACTGGGAGCTGGAGTTGGCGGCCGTGATCGGCCGCCCGGCGCACCGGATCTCCGTCGACGAGGCCATTGAGTACGTCGCCGGGTACACGATCGCCAACGACCTCACCGACCGTGCGACGGTCTTCCGCCGGGACATGCCGCAGATCGGCACCGACTGGCTGCGCAGCAAGAACGCGCCCGGTTTCACCCCGCTCGGCCCGTGGATCGTGCCCACCGAGTCGATCGCCGACCCCGGCGAACTGCACCTGGTCCTGAAGCTGAACGGCGAGACCATGCAGGACGAGTCCACCAAGGACATGATCTTCAACGTGGCGCGCATGGTGTCCTACGCCTCGCAGAGCGCCCAACTCCTGCCCGGAGACCTGGTGTTGACCGGTTCACCGGCAGGCAACGGCATGCACTGGGGACGGCTGCTGCGCGACGGCGACGTGATGGACGGCTCCATCACCGGACTCGGCGCCCAGCGCACCCGCTGCGTAGCGGAGGCGGCGTCGTGACGGCGCCGGACCGGACCGACCCCGAGGGTGCGATAGCCGAGGCCGCCAAGGCGTACTCGAACTGGGGCCGTTGGGGCGAGGACGACCGTATCGGCACCCTCAACTTCCTCGACGAGGCCAAGCGCCGCGAAGGCGCCGCGCTCGTACGGCGGGGCGTCAGCTTCTCGCTCTCCCAGCGGTTCGACATGAACGGACCGCAGAAGGGCTGGCGGCGGCGCACCAACCCCGTCCACACCATGCTCGACACGGGCACCGACGCCGCCCTCGGCAACCAGGGCTTCCCGCACGGCATCGGCGGCGCCGACGACGTGATCGCCATGCCGCTGCAGTGCTCGACGCAGTGGGACGGGCTCGGCCACATCTTCGACCACGGCAAGGCGTGGAACGGCCGCCCCGCGGAGCAGGTCGTCACCTCCGACGGCGACCTCGTCACCGGCATCGAGCACATGGCCCCGTACGTCGCCGGGCGCGGCGTCCTCCTCGACGTCGGCCACGTGGTGGGTGAGCACGGCGAGTTGCCGGACGGCTTCGCCATCACCGAGGACCACCTGACCCGGACCGCCGAGGCGCACGGAGTGACGGTGGGGCGCGGGGACCTCGTGCTCGTCCGCACCGGGCGGCTCGCGCGGGCCCGGCGTGAGGGCTGGGGCGAGTACGCGGGCGGTCCGTCGCCCGGTCTGTCGTTCACCACGGCCGGCTGGCTGCACCGGACGGAAATCGCCGCGATCGCCACCGACACCTGGGGCTTCGAGGTCCGCCCGAACGAGTTCGAGCACGCCTTCCAGCCGCTGCACCAGGTCGCCATCCCCAACATGGGCCTGCTCATCGGCGAGATGTGGGACCTGGACGCGCTGGCCGCCGACTGCGCACGCGACGGCCGGTTCGACTTCTGGCTGACCGCCGCGCCCCTGCCGATCACCGGCGCGGTCGGCTCGCCCGTCAACCCGATCGCCGTCAAGTAGTCCTCAACCTCCTCGAGGGACACAGGAGTTCCCCCATGAGCACACCCCGCACGGTTCTCGTCATCGGCGGTGGCGCGGCCGGCAACGCCGCCACGATTCTGCTGCGCCGCGCCGGGATCGCGGTCGACCTGATCGAGGCCAAGGACGACTGGAACGCCACCGCCGGGTCCGGCATCACACTCCAGGGCAACGCCCTGCGCGTCCTGCGCGAACTCGGCGTGTGGGAGCAGGTGGAGAAGTCCGGGTACGGCTTCGCCGCGGTCGGCATCACCGCCCCCGACGGCACCATCCTGCATGTCGCCGACGATCTGCGCACCGGCGGCGACGACCTGCCCGCCACCGTCGGCATGCAGCGCCCCCAGCTCCAGCGCATCCTCATCGACGCGGTCCGCGCGAGCGGTGCCACCGTACGCCTGGGTGTTCGCGCGGAGTCCCTCGAACAAGACGGTGCCGGCGTCACCGTCCGCTGCACCGACGGCACCGAGGGCCACTACGACCTCGTGATCGCCGCCGACGGCCTGGGCTCCACGACCCGCGCGGCCATCGGCATCCCGGACAAGCCGGAGCCCACCGGCATGGCCATCTGGCGGATCGCCGCACCCCGCCCGGCCGGTCTGACCCGCACCGACCTCGCCTTCGGCGGCCCCGCCTACATCGCCGGCTACTGCCCGACCAGCGAGAGCACGCTCTACGCGTACGTCGTCGAGGCCAACCGCGACCGTGCCTCCCTCCCCACCACCTCCTACGCCGACGAGATGCGTGCCCTGGCCCGGCACTACGGCGGCCACTGGCCCGAGATCACCCGGCACATCACCGACCCGACGCAGGTCAACTACACCTGGTTCGACCGGATGCTGGTCGAGGGCTCCTGGCACCGCGGCCGCGTCGTGCTCGTCGGCGACGCCGCGCACTGCTGCCCGCCCACCCTCGCCCAAGGCGCGGCCCTGTCGATGGAGGACGCCTGGGTCCTCGCCGAGATGCTGACCGCCGCCGACGCCTGGGAGGACGCCCTGTTCCAGGCGTACTACGAGCGGCGGATCCACCGCGTACGTCCCGTCGTCGAAGCGTCCGTGCAGATCGGCCAGTGGCAGCTCGACGGAGTCCGCGACGCGGACATACCCGGGCTGATGGGCCGCACCATGACCATGCTGCGGGAGCTGCCATGACGACACCGCCCACCATCGACGTGCACGCCCACATCCTGCTGCCCCAGATCGAGGCACTGGTGGACGGGCTGCCGGGCCATGCCGAGGCCAAGGCCCTGGACGCCCGCCGCAACGGCCCGGACGCCCTGAAGGTCAACGGCCCGATGATCGGCGAACGCATCGCCCGGCTCACCGATCCGACCGTCCGCCTCGCGGCGATGGACGCCCAGGACGTGGACGTCCAGCTCGTCAGCCCCTCCCCCTCGCACTACCACTACTGGGCCGACGAGGAGACGGCCGAGAAGGTGTACAGGCTCGCCAACGAGACGACCGCGGCGCACTGTTCGGCCGCCCCCGACCGGCTGCGCGGCATCGGCCTCGTACCGCTGCAACACCCCGAACAGGCGGTGCACGCGCTCGACCACGCCCTTGAGCAGGGCCTGTCCGGGGTGGAGATCTCCAGCCACGCACCGGGGCGCGAACTGTCCGACCCCGCCTACGAACCGCTGTGGGCACGGGCCCAGGAGACCGGGGCGATCGTCTTCCTGCACCCCTTCGGCTGCACCCTCGACGAGCGCCTCGACCAGTGGTACCTCTCCAACTCCGTCGGCCAGCCCACCGAGAACGCCGTCGCCCTGTCCCACCTGATCTTCTCCGGCGTCCTCGACCGGCACCCGGGACTGCGGCTGATCGCGGCGCACGGCGGCGGCTATCTGCCCACGCATATCGGCCGCGCGGACCATGCCTGGCGGGCCCGCCCCGACGCACGGACCTGCCGGGAGACGCCGAGCAGCTACCTCGGGCGCCTCTACTTCGACTCGCTCGTCCACGACCCCTACGTACTGCGGGAGTTGGTGCGCGTGGCGGGCGCCGACCGGGTGCTGCTCGGCTCCGACTTCCCCTTCGACATGGGCGCCGACGACCCGCTCGGCGCCCTGCGCGCCGCCCGCCTGTCCCACGCCGACTTCGACGCGGTGCGCGGCGGCAACGCGGCCGCCCTCCTCCGCCTCCGTCCCCGGAAGGACTGATCGCCATGAACGGACGTCTGCTCACCCATCTGCGGCACGTCGACCTGGCCGTGCCCGACTATGACAAGCAGCTCGACTTCTACTCCGGCGTCTGGGGCCTGACCAAGGTCGCCGAGGACTCCGGTCTCTCCTTCCTGGCCGCCGAGGGCTCCCCCGAGCAGTACGTCGTCCGGCTGCGCAAGGCCGACGAGAAGCGCCTCGACCTCGTCTCGTACGGAGCGGCCTCACCGCAGGACGTGGACACGCTCGCCGAGCAACTCCTTGCGGGCGGCGTGCAGTTGATCTCCCAGCCGGGCAAGGTCGACACCCCCGGCGGCGGCTATGGTTTCCGCTTCTTCGACGTCGACGGGCGCACCATCGAGGTCTCCGCCGACGTCGAGGTCAGGCGGCACCGCAAGATCGAGGAGAAGGAGGCCATCCCGGTCAAGCTCTCCCACGTCGTGCTCAACTCCCCCGACCTGAACCGCACACGGGAGTGGTACGAGCGCCACCTCGGCTTCGCGCTCTCCGACACCCTCTCCTCGCCCCACATGGGCGAGGTCATGCACTTCATGCGGATCAGCAACCAGCACCACTCGATGGCCCTCGCCAAGGGCCCGCACACCGCCCTGCACCACGTCTCCTTCGAGATGCGCGGCATCGACGAGTACATGCGCGGTTCGGGCCGCGTGATGCGCGCCGGGTTCAAGAAGATCTGGGGTCCCGGCCGGCACATGGCGGGCGACAACACCTTCACGTACTTCCTCGACCCGCACGGCAACACCGTCGAGTACACGACCGAGTTGGAGCTGCTCGACGAGGACACCTGGCACCCGCACGTCTACGACTTCTCAAAGCCCGAGGTCACCGACCAGTGGGGCACCGCCAACGCGATGAACGAGATCGTCGCCAAGGAGTCCTTCAACGACCCGGACCGCGGCGTGTTCGTCGCCCCGCCGGTCTGACCCCACCCCGAGCTCCGGGGGCGCGGCGGCCCTGTCCATGCCTTGACTCACCGCCGCGCCCCGGCCCCTCCTCGCGCCAGGAGTCCCATGCGATTCGCCACCTACGCCCACCAGCACCGCACCCGCGTCGCCGTCGTCGAGGCGGACGGCACCCTCTACCCGCTGCCCGGCACCACGTCACTCACCGAGCTGATCCGCTCCGGCGACGGCCTGCCCGCCCTCCTCGACGCCGGCGCCGCCGCACTCGACGTACCGCCAGGGCCGCACGTCTCGAAGGTGCGGCTGCTTCCCCCGCTCCAGCCTTCCTCCGTACGGGACTTCGTCACCTTCGAGGAACACGTCGAAGGCGTACGCAAGGCAGTGGACGGTATCGCCGGAGTGCCCGAGCAGTGGTACGCGGCGCCCACCTTCTACTTCACCAACCCGCACGCACTGTTCGGCGCGCACGACGACATCCCGATGCCCCCGGGCTCGACCGCCCTCGACTATGAACTCGAAGTCGCCGCCGTCATCGGCCGCGAGGGCAGCGACCTCACCCCGGAGCAGGCACGGGACCACATCATCGGCTACACGGTCTTCAACGACTGGTCCGCACGGGACCTGCAGTCCGCCGAGATGACGGTCGGCCTCGGCCCCTGCAAGGGCAAGGACACCGCGACCACCCTCGGCCCGTACCTGGTCACGGCCGACGAACTCGAGCCGTACCGCGACGCCGAGGGCTTCCTCCGCCTCGCCCTCACCGCCTCCGTGAACGGCCAGGTCATCGGCAAAGACCTGCTGTCCAACATGAGCTGGACCTTCGAGGAGATGGCCGCGTACGCCTCCCGCGGCACCCGGATCGTCCCCGGCGACATCCTGGGCTCCGGCACCTGCGGCAACGGCGGCTGCCTCGCCGAGCTGTGGGGCCTGCGCAGCGAGCAGACCCCCGCGCCGCTGAAGCCCGGCGACACCGTCGCCCTTACCGTCGAAGGCATCGGCACGGTCTCCAACACCGTGGTCACGGGCGCCGCCCCGGTCGTCCTGCCCAACGGCCGGCGCCGCTCCCGGGAACGGCCGTGAGCGACCTGCGCCCCAAGCGGCTTCTCGGCAAGGTCGTGGTCGTCACCGGCGCGGCCCGCGGTCAGGGCGCCGCCGAAGCCAAGGCGCTCACCCAAGAGGGCGCCCGCGTCATCGCCACCGACGTCACGGAGGCCACGGGCATCCGCCCCCTCGACGTCACCGACGAGGCACAGTGGGCCCAACTCGCCGCCGAGCTGAGGGAGTCGTACGGACAGATCCACGGCCTGGTCAACAACGCGGGCATCACCTGGCGCGCCCGCCTCGACGAGATACGCGCCGACGACTTCGCCCGCGTGCACGCCGTGAACGTCACCGGCCCCCTCCTCGGCATCCAGCACCTCACCCCGCTGATGCCGCCCGGTGCGTCGATCGTCAACATCGGCTCCTCCGCCGCACTGACCGCCCATTACCCGGTGGCGTACACGTCCAGCAAATGGGCGCTGCGCGGCCTGTCCAAGACCGCAGCGCTGGAACTCGGGCCGCGCGGCATCCGCGTCAACACCATCCACCCCGGCTTCATCGAGACGGAGATGACCGCGTCGGCCGCCCCCGCCTTCCGCGAGAGCAACCTCCGCGAGACCCCGCTCGGCCGCACTGGCACGGTCGACGAGATCACCCCGCTCGTCGCGTTCCTGCTCTCCGACGAGGCTTCTTTCATCACCGGCGCCGAGATCCCCGTCGACGGCGGCTACACCGCCCACGGCGGCGCCAAGTCGATCTCCGACGCCCTGCGCACGCAAGCCGGATCGTAAAGAGGGCGGATGGCGAACCCGCCCTCGTCGCCAACAAACATCGGTGAAGCCGGGGCATCGCACCATCGCCCCTGCATCGGGCAGATGGGCGACACACTCAACATGCGACGTCATCGGAAACACGTCGACATCGACGGGCCGCCTGATGCGCGGATGACGCCAGACTCCCACCTTGGCACTCATCAGCGAAGTGCAGCCACGACTGTCGGCCAACTCTGCTCTTCCGAAGCAGTCTCCACGGTCTCAGGGGGCACGTGGGTCGACCCGATGCGTGACGTGGCACCTTCCCGAAGGCAGCACAAGACAACTCGAGACCAAGATCCGGACCATACACGGGCCAAACCCCGCCAACCACCCCTCGAATCGCACATACGCGCAGGTCAGAGCAACGCGCACGGAGTACCACCAGCAGACGAAGAACGTTTTGGTTTCATACAGCCCTAAGAAACTTGGATTCTTCTAGAGCCTCAAGCTGGGTGCCTGGAGGGAGCTTTACCCTTCCAGGCACCCACAGCCCCGCAGCCACTATCCGTGACCATTCAGCAACCTTCCGGACTCATTCGCCGCAAATCTGCGCGCGTCCCGGACCAGCCACGGACCAGCTGGGCCGCTAGGTTGCGTCGCCCTCGGTGGGGCGAGGCATGCGAAGAAGTGCGAGACGACGTCGGGTGACGGGCGCGATCACACGGCAGTGGGCTCTCGGGTGGTCTCGAGGTCGTTGAGCACCGCGAGGACTGGCTTCTCCACATTGTCAGCCCAACGAGCAAGCTCGGAAAGCAGGCTGGAAAGGCTCAGTGCCTGGTCAGGACGGACCGACGATCAGTCAGTGGCTGACTGTACGAGAGGCGTCGGCTGGACGCTCGGTCGGCGGTTCGGGGTGTATGCCCAGGTGCGGAGTTGCTCTACGGCTTTGCCGATGCGGAAGACGGTCGGGTCGTCATAGGTGTGGCCGACGATCTGGACGCCGGTCGGAAGGCCCCAACTGGAGTGGCCGCTTGGCACGTTGAGGACGGGGCAACGGTTGCTGATGTTGAAGGGCAGCGTCATGGTCGCCCACAGCGGCTCGCCGTGGTCCTCGCCGTTCACCACCAGACGCCCCAGGAGATCGTCTCCGGCGGGCAGTCCCGGAACGGCCGTGGTCGGACAGATCAGGGCGTCGAAGGGGGCAATCGCCTCAGCCAGTTCGCGCTGCAGCCGGGTCTCGACGCGCAGGCCGTCGAGGTAGGTGACCTGCTCACGGGCGACGGCCATGGTGTCGGCGAAGGCTGCCGCGTACGGCGACATCCGGTCGCGGTGCTCGGCTTCGATCTCGCGGACGAGGGCGCCGAAGATCGTGGAGAAGTGTGCGGCGGCACTGATGAGGAGGTCGTCCTTGGTCCACGGGAGTTCGATCTCCTCGACGATCGCGCCCGCGTCGGTGAGGGCGCTGGCGACGGCGCGGGTGTTGGCCTCGATCTCCGGGTGGACGTCGTAGGCACCCAGGCGCAGGCACAGGGCGATGCGCATCCCGGCGACCGCGTCGTACTCGGTCGGCAGGACGAGTTTCGGGCGCAGCGACACGTGGTCGCGCGGGTCGGGGCCTGCCAGGACGTTGGCGAAGGTGATGCAGTCGTCGACGGTGCGTGCCATGGGGCCGTCGCCGCGGTAGTGGTCGGCGGACAGCGGTGCGACGCCGGGTATCCGGCCGTACGGGGCCTTGTACCCGACGGTGCCGGTGAAGGCGGCGGGGATGCGGGTCGAGCCGCCGATGTCGGAGGCGGAGGCGAGCAGCGCGGTACCGGCGGCGAGGCAGGCGCCCGCGCCGCCGGACGAGCCGCCGGGGGTGAAGTCGGGGTTCCACGGATTGCGGGTGACGCCCCACAGGCGGCTGTGGGTGAAGGTGGCGATGGAGAACTCGGAGGTGGCGGTGCGGGCGTGGACGATGCCGCCCGCGTCGAGGATCCGGTCGATGACCGGGGCGTTCTCGGTCGCGGTGTTGCCGACGTTGACGAGGGAGCCCTCGGTGAGGGAACGCCCGGCGATGGCGTGCTTCTCCTTGGTGGCGACCGGGATGCCTTCCAGCGGGCGCGGCGTCAGGCCGCCCTTGCCGAGGAAGCGGTCCTCGGCGTGCCGGGCCTGTTGGAGTGCCTCGTCGAAGAGCTGCTCGGTGAAGGCGTTGACGACCGGTTCGGTCTGTTCCGCGCGGGCGATGACCGCGTGCATCAGCTCCACCGGGGAGAGCTCGCCGGCGTCGAAGAGCCGTCGCGCCTCGGTGGCGCTGAGGTAGGCGAGATCGGCACCGGCGTCGTTCGGGTTCATACGGACTTCCTTACGGATAAAGGGACTTCACGGACGAGGGTGGGTAGGGGCTGTCAGCCGAGCAGTCGTTTGAGCGCGGCGTTGATCCAGGCCGTCGCCTCCCCTGCGGCATGGCTGAGGTGGTCCATGCCGTAGAAGCCGTGGACGAGGCCGTCGAACCGCCGGTGCGCGACGCGTACGCCGGCGCCCCGCAGCGCTTCGGCGTACGCGTCTCCCTCATCACGCAGCGGGTCGTACTCCGCGGTGGCCACGACGGCCGGAGCGAGCCCGGACAGGTCCTTCGCCCGCAGGGGTGCGACCCGCGGGTCGGCGCCGAACGCGGCGGAGGCAGGATCGGAGGGGCTGACGCCGAGGTACTGCTCGAAGAACCAGTGCAGTTCTGTGGTGGTGAGGAAGTAGCCTTCGCCGTTCTCGGCCCGCGACGGGTAAGCGCCGGACATGTCCGTGCTGGGGTAGACCAGGAGTTGGGCGGCGAGCGACAGTCCGTCGGCGTGGGCCTGCTGTGCGCACACGGCGGACAGCGTCGCTCCGGCGCTGTCGCCGCCGACGACCAGCCGGGCAGGGTCGCCGCCGAACGCGTCCGCGTGCCGCGCGACCCAGGTCAGGGCGGCGTAAGCGTCCTCGACCGCGGCGGGGAAACGATGCTCGGGCGCGAGCCGGTAGTCGACGCTCACCACGACGGCGTCGAGGTCGCGGCACAGGTTCCGGGCGTGCACGTCGTGTGTGTCGAGGTCGCCGGCCACCCAGCCGCCGCCGTGCAGGTACACCACCGTTGGCACGGGCGTCGTGGCATGCGGCCGGTAGACGCGGGCCGGGACGGAATCCGCCAGCACCGTCGAGGTCACCGTCGCGACCTCGGGCTTTGCGGCCTGGTCGAGGTGGTCGGCGGTCAGCGCCCGCAGCCGGGCTCTGGCCCGTGCAACAGCGTTCTCCCCTGGTTCTGGGGCGCCGAGTTGCTGGAGCCTTCGCAAGAACGCGGCAATGTCCGGGTCCAGAGGCACGTCACTTCTCCTGTCGGTCGCCGGCACACAGCCAGTGGGCGGCCGCCGCGAGCAGCGCCGTCACGCCGGTGTGGATCGTGGGTTCGGGTACGGGCGCGAAGTACGGGGAGTGGTTGGCCGGGACCGTGTCTGGCAGGCCGTCCGTCAGCAAGGTGTCGGGGTCGATGTGCTCGAAGTGGGCCGGGTCGCCGCCCCCGAAGTGCCAGAAGACCGAGGGAACACCGAGCGCCGTGCCGAAGGTGCCGAAGTCCTCGCTGCCGGTGAGGGGTTCGGGAAGGGTGAACACCCGCTCACCGCCCAGGACTTCGGCGATCGCGGTCAGTACGGTGCCGGTGGCCGCGGTGTCGTTGACCGTGACGGAGAAGGCGTTGAGAGCGGTGATTTCGGGCTCCTTGGGCGCGCCGGACGCGGCCGCCTCGGCACGGACGATCCGTTCGACAGCCGCCAGGACCCGCTCCCGTACGACGGGCGTCGTGGAGCGAATGTTGATCCGCAGGTCCGCCGTGTCGGGAATGATGTTCTCCTTCGTGCCCGCGTGCAGCGATCCGACGGTCACCACGGCGGTCTGCGCCGCCCCCACCTCCCGGGAGACGACCGTCTGCAGCCGCATGACGACCGCGGCGGCCATGACGATCGGATCGACGGTCGTCTCAGGCGTGGAGCCGTGTCCGCCGCGGCCGTGAAGGCGGACCCGCAGGCTGTCGGAGGCGGCCATCACCGTGCCCGGGCGGGTGCCGACGAGACCGACGGGGGCCGGGGACACATGCTGGCCGAGGCAGACATCCGCGCGTGGAAAGCGGTCCAGGAAGCCGTCCTCGATCATGGCCGGTGCCCCGCCGACCTCCTCCGCCGGCTGGAACACCGCGACGACCGTGCCATGCCATTCCCCACGGGCGGCGGCGAGTTGAGTGGTCACGCCGAGCAGGCAGGTGACGTGCATGTCATGGCCGCAAGCGTGCATGACGGGAACCTTGTTGCCCTCGCCGTCGACGCCCATCTCCTGGGAGGCGTACGGCAGTTGTGTCCGCTCCCGCACCGGGAGCCCGTCCATGTCGGCGCGGAGCAGGACCACCGGGCCCTCGCCGTTGGCCAGGACCCCGACGACACCGGTGCCGCCGACGCCCTCGGTGACCTCCCAGCCCTGCTCGCGCAGCCGTTCCGCGACGACTCCGGCCGTACGGAACTCCTGGAAGGACAACTCCGGGTGGGCGTGCAGGTCCTCGTAGAGGGCCATCAGGCCGGGCAGCCGCTCCGGGAAGCCGGACAGCAGGCGCGCGATGGGGGCGGCGGTCATGAGTGCTCCTTTGCGGGCGTGGGCAGGTCGGACGCGCCGGTGACGGTCCGGAAGGTGGCGGCGTCCTGCGGGGTGAGAAGCGCCATCACAAGAGCGATGGCCGCGCCGAGCACCAGGGAGGCGAAGGCCACCTTGAAGGAGAAGGCGTCGGCGAGCACGCCGATGACGGGCGGGGCGACCATCCCGGCCACCTGGCCGCCGAAGACGATCGCGCCACTGCCCACGCCGACGTCCTCGGGCGCGAGGCCGCCCAGCGGCACGGCAAGGATCGGCATGTAGCACAGGGAGACGGCGGTCGTGGCGAGCGTGCCGAAGACGATGAAACCGATGAGCGACGGCGAGAAGACCATGAACAGCAGCGTCACGGCAGCCACCGTCATGCCGGGCACGATCACCCTGCGGTGGTGGCCGCCAAGACGGTCCGCGAGCCGCCCGCCGACGACGATCGCGCCGGTCGCGGCGAGACCGGGAATCGCCACGAGGGCCCCGGTCGAGGCGAGCGAGACGCCGTACTCCTCGCTCACATAGGACGGGATCCACGTGCTGAGACCCCACACGATCATGCTGTAGCCGAACATCATGGCGCTGAACCGCCAGATCACGCCTTGACGCAGGACGCCGCCCGCGCGCCGCCGGGCGACGCGGGTCTCCGGCTCCGTCGGCGGCAGCGGCGCGGGGAGCCATACCCGTATCGCCACCAGGACGAACACGCCGAGGGCCGCCGTCGAGTAGAACGCCGAGCGCCACCCGAAAGCGGCGATCAGAGGCGCGACGAGGAGCGGGGTGAGGACCCCGGCGAGGGCGTTCGAGCTCATGATCACGCCGTTGGCGCCCATGCGCTGGGCCGGTGTGGTCCGCTCGACGAGGACCTTCATCGAGGCGGGCGGGAAGACGCCCTCGGCCGCGCCGAACGCGAACCGCATGAGCAGCAGGACGGCGAACGACCAGGCGAAGCCGGTCAGCGCGGTGAACACCGACCAGGACAGCAGGGCCCAGAGCATGATCCGCTGGGCACCGTACCGGTCTGCGAGCAGGCCGCCGGGGATCTGGCACAGGGCGTAGGCGAGGAAGAACGCCGAGACGATCAGGCCCTGTTCCCCGCGGCCCACGTCGAACTCGTCGCCGATGGAGGGCAGGGCAAGGTTGATGACGAGCCGGTCGGCGTAGTCGACCAGCCAGGCGGTGAACAGCAGCACGATCGTGATCCGGACGGTTCTGCGGACGGGCTGAGGGGGCGGAGCAGACACGCGGCACTCCTTCGACTCCGGGTGGCCGAAGCCGGGGTTGGGCATTGGCCGGAAGTGCCCCTACGATCCGGTCCGTGACAGGAATCCCTGGAGAATTGCAGGAAAACATCTCGGGAGGAGCCACAGTCCCTGATTCCCGCGGGACCGGCGGGGCTGCTCCGTTCTCCGAGTTGGACCTGGCCCTCGTCGACGCGCTCCAGGCCGCTCCCCGGGCACCGTGGGCCCGGCTCGGCAGGGCCCTCGGCGTGGACGCGACCACGGCGGCCCGCCGCTGGGAACGGCTGCGCGCGGGCGGTCTGGCCTGGGTCAGCGCGTACGACTCCGCGAAGGCGACGACCGTCGCCTACGTCGAGGTCAGGTGCCGGCCCCGGGCCGTGGAATCCGCCGGCGCCGCCCTGGCCGACATGCCCTGGGTCTTCAGCGTCGACGAGACGGCCGGCGACTTCGATCTCCTGGCGTCGGTCGTCGCTGCCGACCTGCCCTCCCTCGGCCGCTCGGTGTACGGTCTGATCGGCGGCCTGAGAGGCGTACGGTCCACCCGCACACGCCTCGGCATCACCCTGTACAGCGAGGGCGGCGACTGGCGCATGCGGGCCATGGAACCGTCCGGCGACGCGGGGCTCTCCGCTCCGCGCACCTCGCACCCGACTCCGTACAGCGCCCATATGCACCACCGGCCGCCGCCCGAGGATCAGGCCCTTCTCGAAGCCCTCGGCCGTGACGGACGCCTCGGCTACACCGACCTGGGCACCGCGACCGGCATGAGCGAACACACCGCCCGCCGCCGGCTCCAGCGGATGGTCCGCGACAGGGACATCACTTTCCGCTGCGACCTGGCCCATCCCCTCGCCGGGCTCTCGACGGTCGTGCTCTACCGCACCGCGGTCCCCCACACCCACCTCGAGGCCACGGGCAACGCGCTCGCCCGAAGGGAAGAGGTCCGCCTGGCCGTGTCCGTCAGCGGCTCCGACAACCTCCTCGTCATGGTCTGGCTGCGCGGCCTGCACGCCATCGACCCCTTCGAGGCGCACCTCGCGGAACGCTTCCCGCACCTGAAGGTCAGCGACCGCACCGTCTTCCTCCACACCCGCAAACGCATGGGCCGGCTCCTCGACACCACCGGCCGCGCCGTCGGACACGTCCCCTTCTCCCTGCCGCAGGTCTGACCCCTACGACTGGACCGCGTTCGCCGTCAAGGTCGAGAAGGTCCTCAGTTCTGGCGACGACGCGGCGGCGAGTTCGGTGGCGATGGCCCGGAGCAGGTCGCGGGGGACGAGGCCGACCGCGAACGTGGCGATCTGGAGCAGGGACAACTCCGCGGCCATGCGGGCGAACGGCCCATCCAGGAGTGCCGCGAAGTGCGCCCGCAGGATGCGTTCGCCCTCGGTGTGCGCGAGCAGGTCACGCAGCGGTACGTGGACGCTGAGCGGGCCTGGGGGGAAGTCCTCCGGGCGGGGCGGGGGTTCGGTGGACGCCTCCACCTGGGGGCGCTGCGTCCGGGCGAGCAGATGCGCTTCGGTGACCGGGCCCGACTCCGGCAGTCCGAGCCGCACGTACTGCTCCCGCGGAGCGTCCGAGGTCCTCAGCAGGTCGGTCAGCAGCGTCGCCATGCGCAGCTCCAACGCGTCGTCGACGAGCGAGTGTTGCTGCTCGGGGTCGGTTTCCAGGTCGTAGAGCAGGGTTCCGAAGGCGTACGGGTTGGACATGGCGTGGCCCGGCACCTTCACCAGCGGCACCTCTTTGGTGAAAGAGAACGGTGGTACCAGTTCGGCGCCCTTGAGCTCGGCGGGGGCGAAGCGGCCGCGCATGTGGGTGGGCATGAGGGTGTGCTCGTGCAAGGGCTGGTTGGTCCGCTCCGCGCTCGCCCGCATGTAGACGTGGCGGCCGTCGGTGACGCTGACGTGGCCGCCGAAGGCGCCGAACAGGCCCGCTTCGCGTACGGGGGTGTCGTCGGTGACGGTCCGCTGCAGCGGGTGGCCCTGCATATCGGGGGTGGGGGCGAGGCCGAAGTGGTCCAGGAGCGTCGGTGCCAGGTCGATGGTCTGGACGAGAGAGGTGCGGCGCTCGCCCTGGACGCGGCTGCGCGGGTCCCAGATGAACAGAGGGGTGTGGATGGTCTCGTCGTACCAGGGCTGGACGTTCTTGCCCCACCAGCCGTGCTCTCCGAGCAGCAGGCCGTGGTCGGTGCAGACTATCAGCAACGTGTCGTCCCACAGAGCGAGTTCGTCCATGGTGTCGAGGACTCGGCCCAGGGAGGCGTCGCACATGGACAGCAGGGCCGCGTACTCGCGGCGGGCATGGTCGACCTGTTCGTCGCTCTCGCTGACCTGTTTGTAGTCGGGCCAGTCGAAGTGAGGGCCGTCGTAGGCGTGCGCGTAGTGCTGCTTGTGGCGGGCGTAGCTGAAGAACGGCTCGTGCGGGTCGAACGTCTCGATCTGCAGGAACCAGTCGTCCTCGGCGTGGTTGGTGTACAGGAACTCCAGGCCCGCGTCGAAGGTGCGGGTCTGCGGGTGGTCGGCCTCGTCCGCGAGGTACTGGCGGTTGATCCAGTCCTGTCGCCAGCCCTCCCCGCGGCGCACGCGGACGGCGTCGGGAATGTCGGGGTCGGCCACGTGCCCCTTCCAGGGGTCGCCCTCCTGGCCGCGGAAGAACTCGAAGGTGCGGTAGCGGCCGTGATAGGTGGCGCCGCCGTCCTCCCAGTAGTGCTGATGGTCCGTCACCAGGTGGGTGTGGACGTCGTGTTCACCGAGGATCTGGGGCATCGAGTCGTCGAAGGGTTCGAGCGGGCCCCAGCTGCGGTGCAGGAAGTTGTGGCGGCCGGTGTGCAGTTCGCGGCGGGCCGGCATGCACGGCATGGAGCCCGCGTAGCAGGTGTCGAAGGTGGCCGTGCGCTCGGCGAGGCGCGTGAATTTCGGGGCATGGATTTCCTGTGCCCCGTAAGGCGGCAGGAAGCGCCGGTTGAGCGTGTCGAACATGACCATGATGGCTTTCATCGAGCCTCTTCCCCTGCCACGATTCCCCGTGCTTATGTGCATACGAACATAGGTCGGGGTTGTCGACGGAGACAACCCCCGGTACCCGGAGGATCAGAGCCGAGATGAGCGATACCCGCGCCCCCGCACGCTGCTGCATGCCGACCGGCGGAGGACCGGCGGCCGCCTCCGTGGCCGTACCCCTGACCGCGGCACCGGGCCGGGTGCCCGACGGGCGGAGGATGGTGTCGCTGCCGGGCGGCGAGTTCCTGATGGGCGCGGACGACGCCGAGGGCTTCGCCGGGGACGGCGAGGGGCCGGTGCGGGCGGTGCGGCTCGACCCGTTCCGCATCGACGTGTGCGCGGTGACCAACGAGCAGTACGCGACGTTCGTCGAGGCCACCGGGTACCGCACCGACGCCGAGCGCATCGGCTGGTCGTACGTGTTCGCCGGCTTCCTGCCGGCGGCTCTGCGGCGCGGCGCTCCCCGGCCCGAGCGAACCCCCTGGTGGTGCGGGGTACGGGGCGCCGCCTGGGACCGGCCGGAGGGACCCGGCAGCACGCTGGAGGGGCGCGGTGACCACCCGGTCGTGCACGTGTCCTGGAACGACGCCGCCGCGTACGCCGCGTGGGCGGGCAAGCGGCTGCCGACCGAGGCCGAGTGGGAGTACGCCGCCCGCGGAGGGCTCGAACAACGGCGTTACCCCTGGGGTGACCAGCTCGACCCCGACGGCAGCCACCGCTGCAACATCTGGCGCGGCACCTTCCCCACGAAGAACACCGCCGTCGACGGATATCGCGGCACGGCCCCCGTCGACGCCTTCGAGCCCAATGACTTCGGCCTGTACAACACCTCCGGCAACGCGTGGGAGTGGTGCGCCGACTGGTGGACCACGGACCACGGATCCGCCCGGCCGCTCGTCAACCCCCAAGGCCCGCGCGGCGGTTCGGACAAGGTGATCCGTGGCGGCTCGCACATGTGCCACGTCTCGTACTGCAACCGCTACCGCGTCGCGGCCCGCACCGCCAACAGTCCGGACAGCTCCAGCGGACACGCGGGTTTCCGCTGTGTTGCACCCGCGTGAAGACTCTTGACACCGTCCGGGAGGCGGGTGAATCTGAGCCTAACTAGGTTCCTGCGAACATAAGAGGTTCGGATGCAGCTCGACTACGTGATCCTCGGTGCGCTGGCGCTTCGCCGCCTGTCCGGCTATGACCTCCGTCGCTGGATGGAGGGTCCGGGCCGCTACATTGGCTACGGCGTCAAGCTGCCGCAGATCTACCGCAGGCTCGGCACCCTGGTGGAGCGCGGCTGGGTGGACTTCGATGTCGACCCGCGCGAGGGCCGCCCGGACGCCAAGGTCTACCGGCTCACCGAGGTGGGCGAACAGGCGCTGCTCGCGTGGGCGCGTTCCCCGTACGAGCCGTCGCCGCGCCCCATGGACCCCGAGTTCAAACTGCGCTTCATCTTCGCCGGGCAGCTCGACCCCGAGATCGCCCTGGACGTCGTACGCACCGAGCTGGCATACCGGCTCAAGCACGACGCGCTCAGCGCCACGCTGTACGTCCCAGACCCGTACGAGCCGCAGATCGACGGCCTCGACGGGGACTGGGCCCGCGAGGTGCACACCATGGCCCACGAGCACGGCTACGCGTTCGCGGCCTCCTACATCGCCTGGCTCCAGCTGACCGAGGCCCGCCTGGAGGCGCGGCTCGGCCGCTGACCCCGCCCCACCTGGCCCCTCCTCGACATCCCCCATACCGCTTCCGCAGCACGTGGCGAGCCGCACCGCCACGTGGCGGTCGCCCCTTGCCCGATCCCCGACCGGGAGCCGCACATATGCGCATCATCTACGTCGACGTGGACACCCTCCGCGCCGACCACACCACCCCGTACGGATATCACCGGCCCACCACCCCCAACCTGCAGAAGCTCGCCGACAAGTCCGTCACCTTCGACCGCTACTACTGCTCCGACTCTCCGTGCCTGCCGTCCCGCACCGCGCTGACCAGCGGCCAGTTCGGCATCACGAACGGGGTGATCGGGCACTTCGGCCCGGCCGCCCAGTTCCGGCTCGACGCCGGGCACGGCCCCGAGCCCGACCGGCCACTGCTCGGCCAACGCCTCGGCTTCGGCGGGTACTACACCGCCGCCGTGTCGGTCTTCGCCGAACGCCACCGCGCGTACTTCTTCCACGCCAACTTCCGCGAGTCGATCCGCGCCACCGACCGGATGGGTGACGAGGAGGCGCACGACGTCAACCGCGCCGCGATCGACTGGCTGCGCCGGCACGCCGACGACGACAACTGGTATCTGCACCTGACCTATTGGGACCCGCACACCAACTACACGCAGCCCGCCGAGTGGACCGAGGAGATGGCCGCTTCGGGGCCCGTGCAGTCCTGGCCGGACGAGGAGACGATCGCCGCGCACGCCGAGGTGTACGGCCCGCGCAGCGCTCTCGACCTGCACTACTCGATCCGCGGCGCGGGCACCTCGCCCGTCCCGCACAACATGCCGGACGCGATCCGCTCCCGCGCCGACTTCGAGCACCTGATCAACGGCTTCGACGGCGCCATCTCCTACTGGGACCACCACTTCGGTCAACTCATGGCCGCACTGGAGGAGTTGGGCATCGCCGACGACACCGCGGTGATCGTCAGTGCCGACCACGGGGAGTCCTTCGGCGAGCTGGGCTCGTACGCCGAGCACGGGCACGCCAGCGAGCCCGTCCAACGGGTCCCGCTGATCGTGCACTGGCCAGGGCTCACCGACCGGCTGCCCGAGGAGGCCCGCCGCAACGACGCCCTCCTCTACAACATCGACCTCGCCCCGACCCTGTGCGATTTGCTCGGCTTGGACGTCCCTGCCGGATGGCAGGGAGAGTCGTTCGCACCCGCGGTCCGCGGCGAGCACATCGACTCGCGCGAGTACCTCGTCCTCGGCCACGGCGCCCACACCTACCAGCGCGCCGTCCGCACCCGCGACCACCTCTACATCCGCACCTACCACCCCGGCAGCTTCCGTACCGAGTGGGAGCAACTCTTCGACGTCACCAAGGACCCATACCTGACACGGGACTTGAGGGACGACGAGCCCGACCTCGTGGCACTGATGCGGTCTCATCTCGCCGAGTGGTGGCACGAGTACGCGGGCCGCCCCGGCGCCCTGCCCGACCCCATGCAGACCACCCTGCAGACCGGGCCCACGTACTACAACGACCCCGCCCGCTACGCCGCGCACCTGCGCGCCACCGACCGCGCCCACCTCGCCGACGACCTGGAGCAGCGCCTCGCCACGCTGAACATCCCCGTGTCCTGGCATGCCCCCGACCGGCCCCGCACCGCGGAGCTCCTCGAACGCTGGGTCCACCTGCTGCAGACCCGTGACCAGCGCACTCCCACCCAGCAGGGCGGCTGAGCCTCCCCACCCGCGCACGCACCCCGCACCGGCAAAGGAGCCGAGATGCCCACCGATGCCGTACCACCAGTGCCGCCCGTACCCGTGCGATCCGTCCCGCCGCCCACGAAGGCGCCACCGCCCGGCGCCCCTCGCCGATGGCGTCAACTCGCCCTCCTGGGTGGGCTGCTGAATGTGGACAACAGCGAGTCCAGTGTCCAGTCCGTCCTCTTTCCCGCGCTGCGCGCCTCCCTCGGGCTTCCGCTCGCCGCGCTCGGCCAGCTGGTCGCCGCGAGCAAGCTGGCCCACGCCGTCGCCGGGCCCCTCTGGGTCGCGCTGGCCCGCCGATGGCCGCGCAAGAACGTCCTCGCCGTGTGCTGCGGATTCTGGGGCGTGTGGACCGCGGCCATGGGCCTGGCCCAGAACTTCGTCCAGCTCCTCGTCCTGGGCACCATCGCCTCCGCCGGGATCGCGGGCGGCGGACCGCTCGTCAACGGCCTGGTGGCCGACCTCTTCGACGACGCCGACCGCGGCCGCGCGGCCGGTGTGCTGTACGGCATCGCGGCGCTGGGCCTCGGTATCACGGGTCCGCTGCTCGGCCTGCTCTCGGACGTGGAGAACGGCTGGCGGTACGGATTCTTCGCCTCCGGCACCGTCCAGGTGGTCTTCGGCGTGCTGATCCTCGCCTTCCTCCGCGACCCGGGCGTCGGCGCCAGGGACGGCGCCGGCTCCGGACCGGCCGCCGTGGCCCGGCTGACCCGGGCCCAGTTCCGCGGCCTGCTGCGCAACCGCACCCTGCTGCTGATCTGCGTACAACGCCTGACCACCGGGCAGTTCATCCTGATCAGCTTCGGAGTCACCTTCCTGGTCGACGAGCGCGGCTTCACCAACGCCACCGCCTCCCTGGTGACACCGGCCGTCACCGTCACCTACCTGCTCGGCACGTTCCTCGGCGGCTTCGTCGCCGACCGGGTCCACCGGCGGCACCCGCGCACCGGCCGGATCGCGGCCATGCAGACGGCGATCGTCGCCTATGCCGTGGTCGCCTACGCCGCCACCCAGATCGACTGGGGCCCGATGTGGGTGTACATGGTGGTGTTCGGCCTGGTGGGCGGCGTGCAGAGCGTCAATCCCGGCATCAACCGGCCGGTGGTGATGTCGGTAGTGCTGCCCGAACTGCGCAGTGCGGCCTTCGCGTTGATGCTCTCCGTCGAGGCCGCCGGGTGGGCCATCAGTTCTCTCCTGGTCGGCTACCTCGGCGACGCGTTCGGCCTGCAGACGGCATTCCTGTGGCTGGCTGTCGTCCTCATGCTGGCCAACGGCGCCCTGGTGACGCTGCTCTACCGGCCCTACGTGCGCGACGCCGCCGCCGTCCGGTCGGAGCTGGCCCGCCGCGCCGCCGCCACCATCGGAGGAGCGAAGCAGGCATGACCACCGTGACCGAGATCGTCCAGGCCCCGCACCCGGAGAACGCCTCATGAGCACCCGCACCGCCCGCCCCAACTTCCTGATCCTCATGCCGGACCAGCTGCGTGCGGACGCGCTCGGCGCCTTCGGCAACGTGCACGCGGACACCCCGCATCTAGACGCGCTCGCCGCGCGCGGCACGCGCTTCAGCAACGCCTACGTCCAGCACCCGGTCTGCTCGCCCAGCCGCGCCTCGATCCTCACCGGCTGGTACCCGCACACCGCGGGCCACCGCACCCTCACCCATCTGCTCAAGGACCACGAGCCGAACCTCCTGCGCATCCTCAAGGACGCCGGCTACCACGTCACGTGGGCCGGAATGCGCGGCGACACCTTCGCGCCCGGCGTCACCGAGTCCAGCGTCGACGAGTACGGCTTCTCGACCTGGCCCACCCGGCTCTACGGCGGGGACTACCCCGAGGGCGTCTGGTCCCGGCTGTTCTACCGGGGCCGGGTCCCCGACGACGGCGGGATCGACTTCGACGAGGCCGCGGTGCGCACCGCCGAACAGTGGCTGCGCGAGCCCCCGCGGGACCGGCCCTGGGTGCTGTTCGTGCCGTTGGTGGCGCCGCACTGCCCGTTCCAGGTGGAGGAGCCGTGGTTCTCCCGGTTCGACCGCGGCGCGGTGCCCGACCCGGCCCCGCCCGGCGATCCCTCCGGTGAACCGCGCTACCTGCGCGCCGTCCGCGAAGCCCACGGCCTGGACGAGGTCACCCCCGAACAGTGGCGCGAGGTCGTGGCCACGTACTACGGCATGGTGTCCCGCCTCGACGACCAGATCGGCCGCATTTCCAGGGCAGTTGAGCAGGCGGGCGCGGCGGACGACACCGTCACCCTCTTCTTCGCCGACCACGGCGAGTACCTCGGCGATCACGGGGTGATCGAGAAGTGGCCGTCCGCGATGCACGACTGCATCACCCGCGACCCGCTGATCATCAGCGGTGCCGGGCTCGGCGAAGGCGGCCGGGAGTGCGACGCGATGGTGGAGATGGTCGACGTCCTGCCCACCGTTCTCGACCTCGCGGGCGTGCCCGCGCCCCACCGCCACTTCGGCCGCAGCCTCCTGCCTCTGCTGCGCGACCCGTCGGCGCCACACCGCGAACTCGCCTTCACCGAGGGTGGGTTCACCGTCGATGAGGAACCGCAGATGGAGCGGGCCGACTTCCCGTACGACCTGAAGTCCGACCTCCAGCACCAGGACCCGACCTTAGTGGGCAAGGCCGTCGCCGCCCGGGACCAGGAGTGGACGTACGTGTGGCGGCTGTACGAGCAGCCCGAGCTGTACCACCGGGCCGAGGACCCGCACGAGCGCACCAACCTCGCGGGCCGCCCCGAACACGCCGACGTGGAACGGCGCCTGCACGACGCCGTGCTGCGCTGGCTGGTGGAGACCTCCGAC
The DNA here is from genome assembly GCF_035918235.1 of Streptomyces sp. NBC_01445. Classification (NCBI taxonomy): domain Bacteria; kingdom Bacillati; phylum Actinomycetota; class Actinomycetes; order Kitasatosporales; family Streptomycetaceae; genus Streptomyces; species Streptomyces sp. NBC_01445. Next base: position 1,300,368 of record NZ_CP109485.1, read on the forward strand.
GTCATCCCGGCCGACCCCGACCCGCGCCGGCCCGACGTGGCTCTGCCCGCCCCGGCCGCACCCGCCCGGTCGTAAACGATCCCCGCACCCACGCAAGGGAACCAACGATGAACCACACCAACCGTCTGGCCGCCGTCGAGGCCGCCCTGGGCCGCCTCGACCTCGACACGAAGACGCGCCTGCTGGCCGGCCAGGACCTGTGGTCCCTGCCGGCCGTCCCGGAGATCGGCCTGGAGTCCGTGGTCATGTCGGACGGACCCGTCGGCGTGCGCGGACCCGAGTTCGACCCCGACGACCCGGCCCTCACCCTGCCCAGCCCCACCGCGCTTGCCGCCACCTGGAGCCCGGAGCTGGCCCGCACGGCCGGCCGTGCCCTCGCGCAGGAGGCCCACCGCAAGGGAGTGCACGTCCTGCTCGCCCCCACCGTCAATCTGCACCGCTCCCCGCTGGGCGGCCGCCACTTCGAGTCGTACGCGGAGGACGCGCTGCTCACGGCACGCATCGGCGCGGGCTACGTCACGGGACTCCAGGAGAGCGGCGTCGCCGCCACCGTCAAGCACTTCGTCGCCAATGACGCCGAGACCGAACGCTTCACCGTCGACAACCAGGTCGGCGCCCGCGCCCTGCGCGAGCTCTACCTCGCCCCGTTCGGGGAGATCATCGCCACGGCCCGGCCCTGGGCGCTGATGTCCGCCTACAACTCCGTCAACGGGTCCACCATGACGGAGCACCGCACGCTCCAGATCGGCGTCCTGCGTGAGGAGTGGGGCTTCGACGGCGTCGTCGTCTCCGACTGGTTGGCCGCCCGGGACACCGTGCGGGCCATCGAGGGCGGACTCGACATCGCCATGCCGGGCCCCTTCACCGTCTTCGGCCCGGCGCTCGCCGCCGCCGTGCGCGACGGCCGGGTGGCGGAGTCCACGGTGGACACCGCCGTACGGCACGTCCTGCTGCTCGCCGCACGCCTCGGCCTGCTGAAGGGCGCCCCGCCCGTCGTGGGGCAGGACGACCGCCCCGCGCCCGTGGACGGGGAGGCCGTGGCCCGAGAGATCGCCACCCGGTCGATCGTGATGCTGGAGAACCGCGACCGGACGCTGCCGCTGGACGCTTCCAGCACGCCCCGCATCGTGCTCATCGGCCGGGCCGCCCGCGACGCCCGCATCCTCGGCGGCGGCTCCGCCACGGTCTTCCCCGCCCATGTGGTCTCCCCGCTGGACGGACTGCGCGCCGCGCTCCCGGAAGACGTAGCACTCGACTATGCCCTGGGCGCCGACCCGGACAACGAACTCTCCATCGTGGCGGAAGAGTTCACGCTCCGTGCCGTCCTGCGGGACGCGCACGGATCGGTTCTCGCCGAGTGCCCACTGCCGGTCGGCAACCTGCGCTGGACGGCCGACGCACTGCCCGACGGCGCCGACTTCGAGGCTCTGGACTCGGTCGAGATCACCGGCACCTTCACCCCACAAGACAGCGGCACCCACCACTTCGGCACGCGCGGCATCGGCGACTTCCGGCTCACCGTGGACGGCAGCGTCGTGTACGAAGGCGTGGACGACCCGGAGGCCACGGAACCGATGGACGCGGTCCTGATCGGCCGATGTGTGCCGCGCCGCACCGCGGACCTGGAAGCGGGCCGCCCGGTCACCGTCAGCCTCCTCAACCACACACCCAAGGGCGCCATCGGCCCGCTGCGCGGCGTCGCCTTCAGCCTCGCCCACCGGGCGCCGGAACGCGACGGCGACCAGCTCATCGAGGAAGCGGTCGCCGCCGCGTCCGCCGCCGACGTCGCGGTCGTCGTGGTCGCCACCACCGAACACGTCGAGAGCGAGGGCTTCGACCGCGCCACCCTGCGCCTGCCGGGGCGCCAGGACGAACTCGTCGCCCGCGTCGCCGCCGCCAACCCGCGCACCGTCGTGATCGTCAACTCCGGCGCCCCCGTGGAGATGCCGTGGCGCGAGGACGTCGCCGCGGTACTGCTGAGCTGGTTCCCCGGGCAGGAGGGCGGCGCGGCCCTGGCCGATGTGCTCCTCGGCCACGCCGAGCCGGGCGGCCGCCTGCCCACCACCTGGCCCGCCCGCCTCACCGACGCCCCCGTCACCCAGGTCACCCCCACCGCCGGCGTCCTGCGCTACGACGAGGGCGTCTTCATCGGCTACCGCGCCTGGCAACGCCACGCCACCGCCCCCGCCTACCCCTTCGGCCACGGACTCGGCTACACCGACTGGACGTACGAGCACATCGAGATCACGGACACCACCACGGCCCGCATCCGGCTGCGCAACACCGGCGACCGCACCGGCCGGGAAGTGGTCCAGCTCTACGTCGCCCCCACCCGGCCCGACACCGCGGAACGGCCGGAGCGCTGCCTCGCGGGATTCGCCGCCGTCACCGCGGAACCGGGCGAGGCCGCAACGGCTGAAATCCCGCTTCCCGAGCGCGCGTTCATCCTCTGGGACGAGAACACCGGTGGCTGGACGACGATCCCCGGCGAGTACCAGGTACTGGCCGGCCACAGCGTCGCCGACACCCGCCTCTCGGCCGTCATCGCCGTACCCGCCAAGGACGCCTGAGACCCGGCCGCCTCCATGACGGCACTCCACGAAAGGCACTCCACTTCCATGCAGTCCGCCCCGCCCGCCGGGCCTCTCAACGTCCTGTGGTTGTACTGCGACGAGCTGCGCGCAGACGCGCTCGGCTGCTACGCCACAGGCCCCTTCCGCCCGCACACGTCCGCCATCGACGAACTCGCGGCATCCGGAGCCGTGTTCAAGGAGTGCTACACCAACTCCCCAGTCTGCGTGCCCTCCCGCACCGCCCTGCTCACCGGTCAGCCACCCGAGCGCACCGGCGTCTACCACAACGAGGCATACGCCGACGGCTTCCCACTGCCACCGGGCCTGACCACCTTCCCGGAGGTCTTCGCCCGCCACGGCTACCGCACGGCCAGTTTTGGCAAGGAACACATCCCGGCCGGGCTGACCCCGTGGCAGTTGCACGACCCCGCCGGCGGCGCCATGCGCGACCCGCTCAGCGGCCGGGACCCGGCGGACTGCGCCCTGACGGTCACCCCGAACGGGAAGACGGTCGTCGCCGGCACGCTCCCCGAAGGACAGCCGTACGGCCCCGCCCAAGTCACGGAGAACGCCGCCGCCTGGATCGCACAGGCCCAGGAACCCTTCCTCGTACGGGCTTCCTTCCTCCAGCCGCACACTCCGGTGATCGTTCCGCACGCGTACGGGCAGGTGCACAGGCCGGAGGACTTCCCGGACGTGCTCCCCGGCTCACGGGCGCCGGTGAGCCGGTTCGAGCGGCGCTTCGCCGAAGTCAGCGGCGGCGGCCAGGACGCCGACCCGGCCGTGGCCCGCCGGGCCCACGCGGCGTACCACAACCTGGTCAGCTGGGTCGACGCCCAACTCGCCGTCCTCATGGACGCCTTGCGCGCCAAGGGAGTTGCGGACCGCACCGTCGTCGTCCTCACCTCGGACCACGGCGCCCACCTCGGCGAGAACGGGGCGTACGGCAAACACACCTTCGCCCGCGGCTCCCACCGGGTGCCGCTGATCATCAGCGCACCCGGACGCCTCGCGCGCCAGGTCCGCACCGACCTGGCCCAGTCGCTCGACCTGGCCCGGACCCTGTTCGGGCTGTGCGGCATCGAGGCACCGGAGTCGTTCGACGGACGCGACCTCTTCCACGACCCGGCACCGACCGGGATCTTCTCGACCATCGGCTACGGCGCACCATGGAGCCGGGCCTTCCCCAACCAACAGCACGGAACCTACGACGACGGCCGAGGCTGGCCCCGCCGCTCGTGCATCCGCACCGACCGCTACCGCCTCGACGCCACCGTCCGGATCGACGGCCGCCCACCACGCGACAGCGAAGAGGAGGACCTCGTCCTGATCGACCGCGTCGCCGACCCCGACGAGACGGTCAACCTGGCAGACGACCGTCAACTGGCCGACGTGGCGAAGGACTTGCACGCCCGGCTCCTGAAGAACGCCGCGGATGCCGTGGAAGTCGACGACGACCTGCTCAAGGACCTCGCCCTCAAGACCCTGGCCCGGCACCGGGAGCTGCGGCGTGGCGGCCGTAGTCCGCTGTGACGCATGGCTTCAGGAAGGATCGGACCAGATGTCCATGGGGACGGTGCTCACGCTGCGGCCTGCCGGGTCGAGGATGCGGCCCATGCGCTTGACGAAGCGCAGCGAGACGGCCTGGTCCAGCACCTTCAGCTGGGGCAGTGCGCTGGTGAGGCGGGATTCGAGGCCGCGGGCCTCGGTGAGGGAGCGGAGCCAGACGCTGATGAGCAGGTTCGCCGTACCCCCGGCGAGGCCGATGCACGCCCGGATCTCTGGTACGGCGGCCAACAGTCTGTTCAGGGCGTCGCGGTCGTCGATCCGGGCCTGGGCCCAGATCGAGGTGGAGATCGGCCAGCCGCACAGGGGTTGAGCCACTTCGCAGCGCAGCTCCAGGTCCTCGTTGGCGATGAGGAGGGCGAGACGCTTTCGTACGGTGGTGATCCCGACGCCCAGCTCCTGCGCGAGGTCCGTGAGCGACGTACGGCCGTCGGCCCCGAGGCGCACGCTGAGGAGCCGGTCCCGCGCGGTGAACGTCTGGGGCGTCGACGGCGACCTGGCCGGGCGTTCGGCGGTGATGTGAGCCCGCTGGCGGGGGTCGAGGGCGCGCAGGCGCCAGTCGGTGGCGTGCACGAAGACATGGGTGCCGAGCTGGGTGCGGGTGGCGCTGATTCCGGGGAGTGTGCCGAGGCGTTCGAGCAGGTATGCGGAGAGGGCGGGAAGCGTGGGCATCGACACGGTGAGCAGCAAGTCCCGGCCGCCACTGGTGTGTTCCACGGTCATGACGTGGGGCCACTGCGCGAGGGTGTTGGCCACGTCGAGCGCACGGCCGGCCGCACAGTCCACTTCTACGAAGGCCACGAAGCCCTGCGCGATCTGAGCGCGCCCGGGCTGTGCCGTGATCCACGCGACGCCCGTCTCGGTCAGTCGGGACCAGCGTCGGGCCACGGTGACGGGGTCGAGGTCGAGTGCCCGTCCGATGCGCGACCAGGGGGCGCGGGGGTCGATCTGCAGCGTGTTGACCAAGCTGAGGTCGGCCTCGTCCAGTTGTGCCGGTTGAGCAGATTCCTGCAAACGATCAGGCATGGAACAAAAATCCTGCGTATTGGATGAGCGTACGTGTCGAGTATCCATCATCACTGGCAACCGAGCGACAGCGAGGTGAACGTCAGTGAAAGGGGACAAGGGTGTCGGTGCGCGAGGACGCGTGGAGTGTGCAGGGTGATCTGGTCCGCCTGCGGCGGGCGCTGCATGCCGAACCGGAGCTGGGCCTGGAGTTGCCGCGCACGCAGGACAAGGTCTTGGCCGCCTTGGGCGGGCTGCCGCTGGAGGTCACCACAGGGAACCGGCTGACCTCCGTCACCGCGGTCCTGCGGGGTGCCCGTCCCGGTCCCACGGTGCTCCTGCGCGGTGACATGGACGCGCTGCCCGTCGCGGAACGCGCCGATCTTCCGTACGCCTCCCGTACGGAGGGGGTCATGCACGCCTGCGGTCACGACCTGCACACGTCCATGCTCGTCGGCGCGGCGCAGCTCCTCAGCTCTCGCCGGGACGAGCTCGCGGGCGATGTGGTCTTCATGTTCCAGCCCGGCGAGGAGGGTCAGGACGGCGCCGGCCACATGCTGGGCGAAGGGGTCCTTGAAGCCTCCGGTGAGCGGCCGGTGGCCGCCTACGCACTGCACGTGACGTCAGGGGTACTCCCGAGCGGGATGTTCGCGACCCGCCGGGGCCCGATCCTCGCGTCCTCCGACAGCCTTCGCGTGACCGTCCGCGGTGCGGGTGGTCACGGCTCGATGCCGCACGTCGCCAATGACCCCGTACCGGCGGCGTGCGAGATGGTCACCGCGCTGCAGACGTTCATCAGCCGCAGGTTCGATCCGTTCGACCCCGTGGTACTGACCGTCGGCGACTTCCACGCGGGCACGGCCGCCAATGTCATTCCCGACGAGGCCCGGTTCACGGCGACCGTACGGTCGTTCTCCGCGTCGTCGCACGGCCGGATCAAGGACGGCGCCGTGCAGGTGTGCCGGGGTATCGCGGCCGCCCACGGACTCGATGTCGAGGTGGACTTCGCCGAGCTGTACCCCCTCGCCGTCAACGACGCGGCCGAAGCCGAGTTCGTCGCCGAAGTGGTGGCGGAGGTGCACGGAGAGGAACGCTTCGCGTGGGCGCCCCAGCCGGCCACCGGCTCGGAGGACTTCTCCCGGGTACTCGACGAGATCCCCGGCGCGTTCGTGGTCCTGGGTGCCTGCCCGCCCGACCGGGACGTACAGCAGGCCCCGTACAACCACTCGCCGAGGGCCGTCTTCGACGACCGCGTGCTCGGGGACGGCGCCGCGCTCTACGCCGAACTCGCCCTGCGGCGACTGTCGAAGGCAACGTCGGTCCCCGCCTCCTGACCACTCCGTCCGCGGCTCCCACCCGCCGCGTCCCTCGCACCGCCGCACCGCCGTACACAGCTCGTCCACGCTGTGTCTCGTCCCCCAGGAGGAACCCGTGCCCAACCATGCGCCCTCGGCCAACAGACCCGGCACGCCCGGCACCACGGTGAAGAGCGCCCCAGCCCCGTCCCGGCTCCACACCATCATGAGCACCGGCGTGGGCAACGCCCTGGAGTGGTACGACTGGAACGTCTACGCGATCTTCACCCCCTTCTTCGCCTCGCAGTTCTTCCCTTCCGCTGATCCGACCTCGGCGCTCCTGAGTACCCTGGCCATCTTCGCCGTCGGCTTCCTCATGCGTCCCCTGGGCGGCCTGGTCTTCGGCCGGCTCAGCGACCGCAAAGGGCGGCGTGCGGCGATGGTCGGCTCCATCGGATTGGCCGCCGCCGGAAGCCTCCTGATCGGCCTCGCACCGACCTACGGCACGATCGGCGTGGGCGCCTCCGCCCTGCTGGTGTTCGCGCGACTCGTCCAGGGCTTGGCCCACGGCGGGGAGCTTCCCGCGGCCCAGACGTACGTCGCGGAGATGGCCCCCCGCGAACGGCGCGGGCTCTGGTCGAGCCTGATCTACATCTCCGGCACCTGCGGCATCATGGTCGCCACCGTGATCGGGGCGGTCCTGGCCTCCTTCCTGAGCGAGGACCAACTCCACGCGTGGGGCTGGCGGGTGCCCTTCGTCATCGGTGGACTTCTGGGCCTGTACGCGCTGATCATGCGGCTCCGCCTGGAGGAGACCGAAGCCTTCGAGAAGCAGGCCGACACCCCACACGACGAGCCGCGCCCTTCCGTGTGGCGGGGCTTCTGGGAGAACCGGGCGGCGTGCCTGCGCGTGATCGGCCTCACCCTGGGCGGAACAGTCGTCTACTACACCTGGGCCGTCTCCGCTCCCGCCCAGGCCATCTCCCTCAAGGGCATCGACGCATCATCCGCGCTGTGGGCGGGAGTCCTCGCCAACCTGGTCTTCCTCCTGACGCTGCCCCTATTCGGGTCACTCTCCGACCGCGTCGGCCGCAAGCCCGTCCTGTACGGCTCCTACATCGGCGGAGCCATGCTGGCCTTCCCCCTGAACTGGTTCATCCAGGACCAGGTCTGGCAACTGGCCGTATCGATGACGACGGCCATGCTCTTCATGTCCGCAGGCGCGGCGATCACCCCCGCGGTGTTCGCGGAGATGTTCCCAACCCGTCTCCGCACGACAGGCGTGGGCTTCCCCTACGCGATCGCCGTGGCCGCCTGCGGCGGCAGCGCGCCGTATCTTCAGACGTGGCTGACCAGCACCGGGAAGGGTGACCTCTTCCTCGGCTACACGGTGGTCCTGCTGCTCCTCGCCCTGGTCGTGGTGCACCGGATGCCCGAGACGAAGAACACCGACCTGACGTGACACCGAAGAACACCGACGTCCAAGGACCTCGAGAACGGAGCCGTACTGTGCCGAGCCTGATCAGCAGAGCGATGCCGACCGTGGTGCGGCTCCGTGGCGCCAAGAAGGTGTTCAGCTCGGCGGAGGCCGTCCGGAAACAGGCCCTCGCCCGTTCCCTCCGGCCGACCGGATACGCACCGCCGCCCGGACTGGAGCGCACGGTCGACCTCGCCGTACGCCGTGTGGCCGGATGGCCCGTCTACGACGTCACCCCGCACGGCACTCGCGACTCCGGACGGCGGGCCATCTATCTGCACGGCGGCGCGTACATCAACGAGATAGCACCCCAGCACTGGAAGCTGATCGCCCAGGTGGCCGTCGAGACCGGCACCCGGGTCACCGTGCCGATCTACCCCCTCGCTCCCCTGGCGACCGCGGCCGAGGTGGTGCCGGCCGTCACCGACCTGGCCGCCGAGATCCTCGGCGAAGGGGCCGACACGGCGCTCAGTCTCATCGGAGACTCCGCCGGCGGCGGAATGGCCCTCGCCGTCGCCGTCCATCTGCGGGACCGAGGACAGCCCGCGCCCGCCCGCACCGTCCTCATCTCCCCCTGGCTGGACATCAGCCTGACCGATCCGCGCATCACCCTGCTCGAGGACCGCGACCCCTGGCTCGCCGTCCCAGGTGCGCGCTACGCCGGGGACCTCTACCGCGGCGCGCTCCCCATCGACCACCCGCACGTCAGCCCTCTGCTCGCCGACCTGACCGGGTTGAACCCGATCACGCTGTTCAGCGGAACCCACGACATCGTCAACGCCGACGCACGGCGACTGGCCGCCCGCGCCACGGCCACAGGCGTCGAGCTGGACTTCCACGAGGCGCCCGAGATGCTCCACGTCTACCCCCTCCTGCCGATCCCCGAAGGCAGAGCGGCCCGCGCCGCCCTCTGCGCCGCCCTGCTGAGCTGACGCGGAACGACCATCCGGTCTCATCCGTATGCACGGGCATCCACCCGGCGCGGACATACAGGAGGGTGCCGCCCACCCTCCCTTTAGGCGGCGCCCACCCCTGACTCCGCAGTACGTGTCGAGCACCAGCAGTTCGACGGACTCGTCCGCGGCTTCTAGGGCATGGACCACCTCAGCCCGGCCGGCGGCGAAGCAACAGCATGGATCAATACCGCTCTCAAGCGTCTGATCGGCTGAGACCGAACCGGATCCCTCCTCACCTCCACCAGCCCGCTCTCGGAAGGCAGTTGCCGTGAACATCCCTCAACCCGATCCGCTCTGGCCGACGTACGACCAGCCGGGCGACCTGAAGACGATCGAGTCCCTCGCACTCGAGGATCGCGGCCTGCCAGGTTCCACCTACGACGTTCTGGCCCGCGCCGCCATGCTGTGGCCCGACCGGCCGGCTCTCACCGTGCTGCCCAGCGCGGAGCAGTGGACGCGCGGCGAGGCCGTGGGCTTCGCCCAGCTGCGCGACCAGGTACACCGCATCGCGAACCTGTTCCACCAGCACGGTGTCCGCCGTACCACCGCCGTGGGCCTGCTGACCCCCAACACCGGCCTGCTGCCCGCCACGCTCCTGGCCGCACAGCTCGCGGGCATCGCCGCACCCGTCAACCCTTCCCTCGCCGCCGAGCACGCCGAACGCCTGCTGGGACTGGGCGGGGCAAGGATCCTGGTCGCGGCCGGACCCGAACTCGACCCCGGCGCATGGCGGACGGCCCGCACCGTGGCGGCATCGCTCCGCTGCTCGGCACTCTTCGCGCTGCGTCCCGTCGGCGCGCCCGAACCCGTACCAGCTCTGGAGCCGGTCGAGGGGGTCGAGGTCGCCCATCTGCACATCGCGGCCGCCGCCCAGCCGACGGAACTCCGTCCCGGGGTGGTACCCCCGAAAGCCGGTGACCTGGCCGCGTACTTCCACACCGGCGGCACCACCGGCGCCCCCAAGCTGGCCGCGCACACCCACGCCAACGAGGTGACCGACGCCTGGATGATCGCGGCCAACAGCCTGCTGGACCCCGATTCCGCACTCTTCGCCGGGCTGCCGCTGTTCCACGTCAACGCCCTCGTCGTCACACTGCTGGCACCGCTGCTGCGCGGTCAGCACAGCGTGTGGGCCGGTCCCCTCGGATACCGCGAACCGGCGCTGTTCAAGGTCATCTGGAAGATCGTCGAACATTTCCGGATCGCCACCATGTCCGCCGTTCCGACCGTCTACGCCGGGCTCGCCCGGGTGCCGCTCGACGCGGACATCACCTCGCTGCGCTTCGCGATCGTCGGGGCGTCCCCTCTGCCCTCGGCGGTACGCGCGGCGTTCGAGGACCACACCGGCGTCCCCCTGTGCCAGGGGTACGGCCTGACCGAGGCCACCTGTGGCAGCGCCCGAAGCTTCCTGCGCGAACACCAGCGCCCCGAGGCGGCGGGCCAGCGCATGCCCTACCAGCAGGTGAAGACGGTACGGATCGACAGCGACGGCCAGTGGCACGACCGTCCTCAGGGGGAACCCGGCATCCTCGCCATCAGCGGCCCCACCGTCTTCCCCGGCTACGTCGTCGGCCACGACGCCGACGGACCGCGCATGGACAGCCTCGGCAGTGTGCGCGACGGCTGGCTCAACACTGGTGACCTCGCGCGCGTGGATGCCGAGGGCTTCATCTACCTGCGCGGCCGCGCGAAGGACCTGATCATCCGCGGCGGCCACAACATAGACCCCGCCGTCATCGAGGACGCACTCCTCGCCCACCCGGCCGTCACCGGAGCGAGCGCCGTCGGCCGCCCCGACCCGCACTCCGGCGAAGTCCCCGTCGCCTACGTCACCCTGTCCCCCGGCATCGACACCTGCCCCGACGAACTGATCGCGTTCGCCGCACGACACGTACCCGAGCGAGCCGCGGCCCCCAAGGACGTCATCGTCCTGTCGGCGCTGCCCCTGACCGACATCGGCAAGCCCTCCAAGATCCCCCTGCACCTCGACGCCACCCGGCGCGCCTTCTCCAGCGCTCTGGCCTCCATCGGCATCGCCTACTCCCACAAGGAGATCCGATGCGACCTGGCCGACGGCCGCCCGACGGTATCCCTGCCTCCCGTCTCCGACCCCGACCTACGCCGCCGGATCACGGGCCAGCTTGCCCCGTACGGCGTGGACTGGGCGTTCGCCGACTCCGGAAGCGACTGAGACCGGCCTGCCGTATCGGGCGGCAGCTCCGAGGGTTGAGGAAACCAGTGGTCTACGCCAACTTCTCCTCGGTGCATGATCAGCTGTTCCCCACACGGACGTTGAGCCGTGGGACGTCGACTGATCGACCTGCGCTTCGAACTCACCCAGCCGGATACCGAATTGGCCCGCACCTCGTTCGACAGCCCGTAACCTGCCCGTCGCAGTTCCACGTGCTGCGTGAACGCTTCGAGATGGCCGACCGACTGCCTCCGGCATGAGGACAGTTCTGCCGACCTGTGCCATGTGGTATCTCGGTGGCCCACTCGTCAGCACCCCAGGCAGCACGCCAAGATCCGGACCAGACTCGGACCAACTCGGCGTCACACCATGCAATTTCCCCCTAAGCACAGGTCAGAAGCGACTAGGGCCGTGTACCACCAGCAGACGAAGAACCTTCTGGTGTCGTACTCGGCGCAGAAGCTCGGGTTCTTCTAGGGCCTCGAGTCGGGTACGTCAACTACCCGGTCGTGAAACGACCGGGCTTGCTGCTCGAGTCATCACTGGCTGTGATGGGTTCGGCTGCGTCCAGGACTCACGCGATGAGGGTGAGTTCAGGGGCCGTTGACTGAGCCCCGCAGACCCACACGTACCACCCGCGGTGGGCGATGTTGTGGGACGCGTTGTGGTCCGCGTGATCAACGAATCCGCAGACCCGGCACGCGAAGCGGGCCTGGGCGGGCCTGTTTGCGCGTGCGGTGTGATGACACTGGGAGCATTCCTGGCTGGTGTAGGCCGGATCGACGTGCACGACCGGCACCCCGGCCCGCTTCGCCTTGTAGGCGATGAACGAGCCGAGCTGGGCGAAGGGCCAGGAGTGGAGCGTGGTGCGTTGGGGCTTTCTCAGCCGTGCCCGCTCGCGGATGCCCGTGAGTGTCTCCAGGGCGATCCCGCGATCGGTGCGTTCAGCCTCCGCCACGATCCGCTTCGAAATCTTGTGGTTGATGTCCTTGTTCCGCCGGGCTTCCTTGCCCGCGTACTTCTTCGCCCGCCGCTTGGCGGACTTGGTGTTCTTCTTCTGCAGCTTGGACCGCAGCTTGCGATCCTGTTCCCGCTTGCGGTTGATCCGGCGACCGCAGTGTCGTGCCCCGTCGGAGGTGACCGCGATGTTCACGATCCCCAGGTCGACGCCCAGGAACCCGACCGGGTGGGTGTTCGGGGCGGCTTCGGGGATCTCGCAGGTTGCGATCAGGAACCATTTCCCGCCCTGGCACACCAGGTCGGATTCCCCCTTGCGGTGCGCGGCAAGGACCTCCAGCTGCTCGGCCTGCCCGGTGAACGCCACGTTCTTCAGCCGGCCTGCGGTGGTCCAGATCGATACCGTGTGTGCCTGGTGCTGCCAGGACAGCATCCGGTCGTCGTAAGGCTGCGCCGCCTGGGGCCGGAAAACCACCGGCTTGCCCGAGGCCCGGGCATGACGCCTGGAACCGGGCCGCCCGTAACGTCCCGCCCGGAGGTTCGCCTTCAAGGTGGTGTAGGCATCGCAGGTCTTCTTGATCGCGTGCTGGGCGGCCTGCGCGCCCAGGCCCCACCTGACCCGGATCTCGGCATAGGTGTGCTTGCGGAGCTCCAGCGGACGTCGCGCCTCTTTCTCGAAGGCGACGGACGCGGCCCAGGTGGCGGCCTCGTTGCAGGCGTGCAGGGTCGCCTCAAGTGCCGCCGCCTGTAAGGGCGTCGGCAGCAGCTTCACCCGCACCACCAGCTTCACGATCAGCGAACCTATACACCTGGACGAAGACCCACCACACGTTCGCCCCACCTCACCCGAACGAGCGAAACCCGCCCCAGCCCTGACCGCGCACACCGCCGTAGCCCGTCTCCGCCGGAACGCCCCGGGCCGCTCCGCAGCCGTCATGGCCTGCGGCACATCACGGCGACGCTCCGCGTCGCACCCCGTGGATGCGATTCCTCCCGGGCGCGAACGCCCAGGGTTCCTCGCAAGAACCCGCTGAAGGGTACGTTGACCCTCAGGTACCCGACCTCCGTAGTGTCGTACTGCTCGTAGGGCAGGCCAGGCCGGTAAGTTCGAGGCTGCACAGGCTACGGCTCCCGCGGAGTCGTACAGGCCAGGAGCCGGTGTCCGCAGGGCTGTTGTGGACGCTGGAGGGTAGTCGGACACGACGGGGGCTCGCGTTGGATCGTCAGGCCGGAGCGGACCTGGAGGTCGCCCGAGTCCAGTTCGTGCTTGACGGGTTTGTCGTCGGGGCCGGAGAAGCAGCCGGCGACCAACGTCCCGGACGCGATGCTCTTGGCACGGGCACGGCCGGCAGTGGCCGCGACGATGCCGTTTCCGACCTGCTCGTGGCAGCCGCGGACCTGACGGGACACCTGGGCCGTGGCGTGTCCGGACCTATGGTCACCGGAGTCGCCCGGAAGCAACGCCCCTCCGTCGCGGGGCACCGGCAGGGCGGCGACGCAATCCCGCAACGCCCGACGCTGTGCACGGTGGACAAGAAGGTCACCACCGCAGGGCGACCGGACGCGGTGGGCGTGTGACCGGTCGGCCGGCGCCCGTGGTGCTGCCCCCGTCGTTGCGGATGCGGCTCGGGCTGGTTGCGGCCCTCGCCGCGCTGGTGGTCGTCGTGCTCGGGGTCCTGTATGCCGGGTCCGGCCGGCCCGGCAGGGTGGACGCGCGGATCTGGGCGGCGGTGGAGGGTGTGGGGCCGCTGTGGCGGCACGTCGCTGTGGCCACGGACTTCTTGGGCGACCCCGTGGGAGCGGCGATGCTGGTAGCGGCCACCGTGACGGGCTGCGTGCTGCTTCGGCTTCCTCGTGCAGCGGTGCTCGTCGTTGCCGGCGTCGGCATCACAGTGGGAACGACGACACTGCTCAAGCAACTGGTGGGACGCACCATCCATGGCGACGAGAACCTGTCGTACCCGAGCGGGCACACCGCCTTCGCCACTGCACTCGCCTTCGTGGTGGCGCTGCTCGCGACCGGCCGGTTCGGCCTCGGCAGGACGGCCGGCACCTCACTCGTGCTCGCCGCGGCGCTGGTCGGCGGCGCCGCCATGGGCTGGGCGCAGGTCGTCCTGGGCGCGCACTACCCGACCGACGTCGTCGGCGGCTGGTGCACCGCGCTGGTGGTGATACCGGCGACCGCGTGGCTGGTCGACCGGACGGCCGACCGGCTGGGCGACCGGACGGCCACCGCCGGTCGGCGGGCGCGACGCTGACGTCACGTCACGCCAAGCGGCGGAATACGGGCTTCACCGGCCGCCCGGCCAACCAGGGGGTGGGGTCGGCGGCGTCCAGTGCCTTCCGGTACACCGCACATGCCTGGGCCACCACGTCGACAGTGCGGTCGATGTCGGCGTCGCCGAGCGCGCTGCTCACCACGAACGACGGGGCCAGCACCCCACCGGCGAGGAGTTGGCGCAGGAACAGGGTGCGGTACTGCTGCGACGGCTGCCCGTTCTCGTCGAGGGTGGCGAAGACCAGGTTGCTGGCCCGGCCCCGGACGACGACGTGGTCGCCGACGCCCATGCTCGCCGCGGCCTCGCGGACACCGGTGGCCAACCTCTCGCCGAGGGCGTGCAGTTGTGCGGTGATGCCCTCCTCGACGTAGGTGGTGAGCACGGCCGTCGCGGCGGCCAGCGAGTGCGTTTCCGCACCGTGCGTGGTGGACAGCAGGAACACCCGCTCGCTGGAGTGACGAAGGCCGCCCCGCTCCATCAGATCGCGGCGGCCGGCCAGCGCGGACACGGCGAACCCGTTGCCCAGCGCCTTGCCGAACGTGGAGAGGTCGGGAACAACGCCGTACAGACCCTGGGCGCCCGCCTCGGACCAGCGCAGACCGGTGATCATCTCGTCGAAGATCAGTACACAGCCGTGCCGGTCGGCCAGCTCGCGCAGGCCGGCGAGGTACCCGGGAGTGGGGTCTCCACTGCTCCGGGGGCACCTCCCGGCCGAAGGCTCGGGGAGAAGTTGAGAGCTGGGGGGAGGCTCGGTGTGGCCGAGGGGTTCGAGGATCAGACAGGCGACCTCGTCCTGGTACCGGGTGAGCAGCTCCTCCGTGGCGGCCAGGTCCCCGTAGGGGAACGCCATGGTGAGCTCGGTGGTCGCCGCCGGAACACCGGCGGACATCGGCGATGTGCCGATGAACCAGTCGTCGACGGAGAAGAACGGATGGTCGCCGCAGATGGCCACCCGCGTGCGCCCGGTGACGGCGCGGGCGAGGCGCACCGCGGCGGTGGTGACGTCGGAGCCGTTCTTCGCGAACTTGACCATGTCGGCGGTCGGCACCGTGGCCAGGAAGCGTTCCGCGGCCTCGACCTCCACGATGGACGGCCGGACGAAGTTGCTGCCGCGGTCGAGTTCCCGCCGCACCGCCTCGAGCACGCGCGGGTGGGCGTGGCCGAGGCTGACCGACCGCAGGCCGGACCCGTACTCGATGTAGCGGTTGTCGTCGATGTCCCACACGTGGGCACCGCGGCCGTGGCTGATGACCGGGGCCAGGTTCTCGGGGTACTGGTCGTCGCCCTTGGCGTAGGTGTGCGCGCCCCCGGGGATCATGGCGTGCAGCCGCTCGTTCGCCAGCTGCGACCGGGGCAGGAGGAGCTCTTCGGCATCCACGCTGACTTCACGTCTCCTTTTGCTTCAGGGCCTCGGCGAGTCCCGGCGCTTCCCGGTCCCGCTGGGACATCGACATGACCGGCAGCGGCCAGGGGATGGCGAGTTCCGGGTCGTCGAAGGCGATCGTCACGTCCTCGGCCGGATCGTGCGGGCGGTCGATCCGGTACGAGGTGTCGGCGGTTTCGGTCAGCGCCTGGAAGCCGTGCGCGCACCCCGCCGGGATGTACAGGGTCACCTGCGTCTCGCCGGACAGTTCGAAGAAGGCCCGGTTGCGGTAGGTCGGTGAGTCGGGCCGCAGGTCCACGACGACGTCGAAGATGCTCCCGTACGAGCACCGGACCAGCTTGGCTTCGCCTGCGCCGGTGCGCAGGTGCAGGCCGCGCAGCACGCCCCGGACCGAGCGGGACACGCTGTCCTGGACGAAGGCGTCCGGGTCGAGGCCCACCGAGCGGACCACCTCGGCGTCGAAGGTGCGGCAGAAGAAGCCGCGTTCGTCTGCGTACGGCGTCGGCTCGAACAGGTACGCGCCGTCGATCGCCGTGACTTCGATCGCTTTCATAGGGCCTCTCGCATGGCGTGGGTGTGGGCGTGGTCGGCCGCCGGGAACAGGGCCGAGTCCAAGGCGCTGAACTGGTACTCGAGTTGCTGAACAGCGACCAGGTTCCGTTCGGTGAGGGTCCGCCGCAGCTCCGCCGATCGCTGCTCCAGCGCCCGGAACTGCTCGAGCAGCCGGTCGGCGTCGACCTCGCGAGCCGGGTGGCAGTACGTGCCCAGGCCCATCTGGGCCATGAGCGCGTCGCTCTTCGCCGCATAGGTGAGGGCGAGCGTCGGCGTGCCGACCTTCAGCGCGCATATGAGGTTGTGGTAGCGGGTCGCCACCACGGTGTCGACCGCCGCCATCTCCTTCATCAGGTCGGCCAGCGAGGCCGCCTCGGCATTGGTGACCAGCGGCGAGTCCACCGCGTCGAGGATCGCGGCGACCACCGGTGTGTCGACCTCGTCGCCGGACAGCAGCCGGACCGGCCTGCCCTCCTCGACCAGCGCGCGGACGAAGCCGATCGTCCCGTCGAGGTAGCGCCGGTGGATCTCCTCGGCCCGGGCGCGGTCGTCGTTGCCGCCGTGGAAGTCCATGACGCCGACGCCGACCGGGCCCGGCAGGCCCGACGGCACGCTCGTCCGCAGCGTCGGCAGAGAGAAGGTGAGGTCCGGGTAGACCTCGTCGCGGGTGGTGTCCACGCCCATCGCCCGCATCGAGTCGCGGGACGGGGTGTCCCGGTACGACCGGTACGCGGCCAGCCGCGCCGACCAGCGCACCAGGGCCCGGGTGGGCGGGTTGCCGATCGGGGCGGCGCCGACGCTGACCAGTGCGACCCGGGTGCCGAACAGCCGGCCGGATGCGCAGAGCAGGAACAGCGCGTACGGGAAGCCCCACGGCCGCAGCGGCAGCGTGGCCTCCAGGACGCCCATGCCCGGCACGATCACCACGTCGTGCCGACGCACCCAGGCGGCGGTGCGGACGGCGTCGACGAGTTTGCCCAGACCCTTCGCCACGATCGCGCCCGCCCGCGACGCGGTCCGGTATTCGCCGCGGTACCAGTGCAGCCGCGTCGCGCGGATCCCGAACCGGGTCGCCACGGCCTCGGGTCCGCCGCACAGCGCGTCCACGACCGCCTCCGGGTGTTCGGCGCGGAGGTACCCGAGCACGGCTTCGAGCGATCCGTCGTTGCCGAGGTTGCCGGAGCCGAGCAGGCCGAAGATCCCGACGCGCACCGGAGTTTCGTCCGCGGACGTCATGCCTGCCTCCCCTCACGGCCGGCGACGAGGGCGTCGACGGAGACAGTGAGCCCGCTCGGGTCGACCGGGGCGCGGTCCTCGACCCGCTCGCCGGCGCCGGGCCGGACCCGGCTGGACATCCATGCGGCCAGGTGGCGGTAGCACGCTCGCCGGTCGGCCTGGGACAACGGCGCCCGCCTGATCGCCGCGACGAAGCCCCAGACGTACTCGGCGAGCAGCCGGGGCGTCGGGTGCAGCAGGCCTGCCCGGCGTGGGTCCAGGTTGACGGACCGGGAGCGCTTGCCCGGGTTCGCCCGCTCGGCGCGGGTGGGGTGGTCGCGGCGGAAGTACAGCAGCTCCGGCACCTGGTGGAAGGGCCCGTGCAGGGTGATCTCGGCGACGAACGTGCGGTCCGCGTGGTGGTAGCTGTCGAGCGGCTTCACCCGGCGCAGCATGTCGGCCCGCATCACCCCGTAGAAGTCGTCGCCACCGGGCTCGAACAGCAGACTGCGGAAGCGCTCCGGCGGGTGCGGCGAGTCGGTGGCGAGCCCGTATTCGTACGGGACCTTCACCTGACCGTCGCCGTCGATGACCGCCTGGCCGCTGTGCGCGAGGATCACGTCCGGCCGCTCGTCCAGCGTCTGAACGCAGCGCTGCAGCAGGTCCCGGCCGTACAGGTCGTCGTGCGAGGCCCACTTGAACAGCTCGCCGCGGCACTCGGTGAACACACGGTTGTGGTTCGGCGTGGCGCCGATGTTCCGGGGCAGCCGGAGATACCGGATGCGCGAGTCCTGCGCGGCGTACCGGCGGCAGATGTCCTGGGTCCCGTCGGTCGAGGCGTTGTCGGAGATGACCAGCTCGAAGTCCTCGTAGGTCTGGCCGAGCAAGGCGTCGAGCGACTCGGCCAGGTATTCCTCGCCGTTGTACACGGGCAGGCCGATGCTCAGCCTGGGTTGGACGGTCATGAGGTCCTCACTTCGGGGATGCGGTTGTGGCGGTCCTCACGCAGGGCGGACCGCAGTTGAAGCCACCACACGGCCGAACCGCTGACGGTCGCGGCGGCGACGCCCCAGGCCGAGCCGACCGTGCCGGCGACGGCCGCCCCGCCGAGCCCGCAGCTCACGTAGCAGGCGGAGGCGAACAGCTGGCAGCGCAGGCTGCGCCGGGCCGCGGCGAGCGCGCGCAGCCCGGCCGCCGCGCCGGTGCCGAGGCCGGCGCCCGCGACGCCGAGGGTGATCGGCACGATGAGCTCAGCGGCGGAGTGCCAGACGCCGCCGAGCACGAGCTCGCCGAGCCGGTCCGGCATCAGCAGCAGCGCCCCGCCCCAGAGCAGCGCGGCGACGGCCTGCCCGCCGCCCAGCAGGAGGCAGAACGAACCGAGGCGCTGCGGGGCCCGCCGCAGCACCCGTGCCGCCTCCGGGACGGTGACGAGCGAAAGACCCATCAGTACGGCGAGGAACGGGCCGAGCAGCAACTCGGCACCCCGGACCGCACCCACCGCACTGACCCCGACGATCGCGCCGAGCCCGTACGCCCGCAGCTGGTTCGCGCCGCTGAGGCTGACGTTCTCGACCAGGTACCGGTAGCCGAGATCGCGCTGCTCGCGAAGCCACCCGCGCGCTCCCGTCATCCGGGGCCGGATGCCGGACTGGAAGTAGCCGTACCCCGCCGCCACCGTGGCGGACGCACCCCAGGCGAGCACGAAAGCGGCCACGGTGCCCACGCGGGCCGCCACGACCAGGGCCGGGACGAGTGCGACGCCCCAGACGAGGTCGTTCACGAACGCCTTCCGCCCGGTGCCGGCGGCGAAGAACGAGAACCGCCAGGCGTCCTGCAGCAGCAGCCCGGGCAGCATGACGCCGAGGCAGGCGAACGCGGGCCCCACGCTGCCGCCGAGACCGAGCCCGACCACCAGACACGCCACGCCGATGGCGGCGCCGACGCCGAGCGCGGTACCCGACGACCGGGCCACCGCCCCGCGCCAGGAGGCGTCCGGCGCTCCGCTGAAGCGGACCACCAGCGGGTCGGTGGCAAGGCCGCGGGAGACGTTGAGCACCACGCCGTAGGTCACCCAGGCCAGGCTGAACACGCCGAACGCGGTCACCCCCAGCGAGCGGGCCACGTAGATCCCCACCACGAAGTTGCTCATGCTGGAGGCCGCCTGGTCGGCCAGTCCCCAGGACAGCCGGCCGACAAGGGCCCGCCGGGCGGATCCGCCCGGCATCGTCGCCTTCTCCCCCGCGGTGGTCATCGGCGTCATGCCTTGATCAGCCCGGCGCCGTGCAGGGCGTCGGCCGCGACGGCGACGGTGTCGAACGGCAGCCCGGACCGCTCGGCGACGTCCAGCAGACTGTGCTCGCCGTCGGAGAGGCTGAGCACCCAGAGCATGGCCATCTGGGCCTGCTTCGCGTCGCTGCGGCCGCCGAGGGAGTCGTACAACCCGCGCCGGCCCAGCTGTGGTTCGCCGTAGGGGCTGAGGTTGAGGTACCGCCGGTTTCGGTCGAGGACGGCGAATGCCTCGCGGCAGACGGCGAGCGTGTCCGCCATTGCCTCCGGGGAGACGAAGTCCGGGTTGTCGGCCGAGGTGTGGTATTCGGGGTACCCGGCGTACGGGGTCCGGCTGAGCGAGCCCACGCCGAGATCGAACCCGGGCGAGCAGAACTGCCGCTCGTCGTAGCCGTACGGGGTGAACTCGGTGACGTGGTGCGGGCGTTCGGAGGCGCCCAGCACATGCCGCAGCACCCGGTCGATCTCCGCGTCGCCGCGCCTGCTCTGCTTGTACGTCAGTTGGCCCGAGTCCCCCGCGCAGGCCAGCACCAGGCCGTGCTTGACCCGGTCGATCCGCTCCTTGTTGCGGGCCAGCCAAGTGATCGCCCCGATGGTGCCGGGCGCGTAGATGAACCGGTAGGTGTAGTACGGCGTCTGCCCGGCCAGCGCCCGGGCCAGGTACGTCGCCACCGCGATACCGGCCAGGTTGTCGTTGGCCAGCGACGGGTGGCACACGTGGCAGGAGACGATCACCTCGTCGGGGACCTGCCCGGGAATCACATGCTCGGCGTAGGTGAGGTGGCCGTCCGCGAGCGTGGAGTCGATGCGCACCTCGTACTCGCCGTCCGGCAACGCGTCCAAGGTCTCCTGGGCCAGGCAGAACCCCCATGTCGGCTGGTAGTAACTGGTGCGGTACGGCACCCAGGCCGGGCGGTCCGGCAGGGTGTGCAGGTGTTCCCGCAGCTCGGCCAGCGGCATGGTCGCCGACACCGGCACGCTGTAGCCGAGCACGTGCAGGCTGGACGCGGCGAAGTCGACGACCCGGTTGCCGGCGGTGTCGGCGATGTACGCGTCCCGGATGTTCCACTCCTGCGGCACCGTCCAGTCGAGCACTTGCGTCCCTGTCGGCACTTCGTGCACCTGGAGCGGGACGTACTCGCCGACGATGTCCAGGGTGGCACGCACACCGTCGCCGGTGATGCTCCGGCAGAGCGGGTACAGCCGCTCCACCAGTGCATGCATCTCTTCGCCGACCGCTGTCATCGGCGCCACCGCAGGGTGCCGTCGACAGCGCCGGCCTCGGACGCCGCGCGCAGCACGGCGAGGCGGGTGAAGCGTCGCTCGAAGTCCTCCCGGGTCAGCCCGAACTTCCGGTAGGCGTCGGCGAGTTCGAGCGCTCCCTGCTTCACCGTCCACGTGCAGTCGAAGCCGGGGATCGCGGCGCGGAACCGGGAGAAGTCCACCTTGTAGGACCGCGGATCGGCACCGGTCTCCCCGGTGATCACCACCTTCGAACCGGACACCGCCTCTGCGACCTGCTCGGCGATCTCGGCGACCGTGACGTTGTTGATCTCGCTGCCGATGTTGAACGCCCGGTCGTGGACCGCTTCGCGCGGCGCGGTCAGCGCGGCCGTGAAGGCATGTGCGATGTCGGCGGCGTGCACGAGCGGGCGCCACGGAGTGCCGTCGGACATCACAAGCACCTCGCCGGACAGGAGCGCGTGGCCCACCAGGTTGTTCAGCACGATGTCGGCGCGCAGCCGGGGTGAGTAGCCGAAGGCGGTGGCGTTGCGCATGAACACCGGGCTGAAGTCGCCGTCGGCGAGCGCGTGCAGGT
Source organism: Streptomyces sp. NBC_01445 (assembly GCF_035918235.1). Classification (NCBI taxonomy): domain Bacteria; kingdom Bacillati; phylum Actinomycetota; class Actinomycetes; order Kitasatosporales; family Streptomycetaceae; genus Streptomyces; species Streptomyces sp. NBC_01445. The sequence goes on from NZ_CP109485.1 coordinate 1,321,923, forward strand.
CGTCCTCGACCCGCACCTTGGACTCCGCGTACGGCGTCACCGGGCGCAGCGGGGCGTCCTCGCCCACCAGGTCGTCCCCGCCGGCGGCGCCGTAGACAGAGCAGGTCGACGCGTACAGGAAGCGCCGCACTCCGGCGTCGCGGGCCAGCCCGGCCAGGCGTACGGACGCGTGGTGATTGATGTCGTAGGTGAGGTCCGGTGCCAGCGATCCCAGCGGGTCGTTGGACAGCGCGGCCAGGTGGATCACGGCATCAACTCCGGTCACGTGGTCGGCCGTGACGTCGCGCAGGTCCACCCGATGCCCCGCAGGGTCCGCGGGCGGCGGGCCGAGGACGCAGTCGGTGAACAGGCCGGCGTCGAGACCGACGACGTCGTGCCCGGCGGCCGTGAGGACCGGGGCCATCACGGTGCCCAGGTAGCCCTGGTGTCCGGTGAGCAGTACGCGCAAGGTTCAGTCCCCCAGATTGAGCGTGAGTTTGGTGACGGCGAAGGCCTCGGCGTAGCGCGCGTGGCATTCGATGCCGCGGATCCGGGCCAGGCCGAGGAAGGCCTCCCGGTCGTACCAGGGCCGGTGCCGTTGCGAGGGGTAGTGCTCCTGCAGCAGCCGCACCTTCTGTTCGGCGATCTCCGGCGACAGCGGCTGGTACGCCGCCGGACGGCCGAGATCGCCGTCCCACTTGACGATCTCGTAGCCGAGCACGAGGTGGTCGCGGAATGCCGTGGTCATCAGCTTCGCCAGGCCGCGGTGATCCTGGTGCGCGTCGTCGGTACGCGGGGCAAGGACCAGGTCCGGCTCGGTCTGCCCGCGCAGCTCCTCGACCGCGGCTTTGGCCTCTTCCCAATGCGCGGGCATCCGGCCGTCCGGCAGCTTGAGCACGGTCAGCCGCAGGTCGGCGCCGGGGCAGAAGGCGGCGAGCGCGGCCTGCTCCTCCTGCTCCCGCTCGCTGCCACCGCCGGAGAGCACCAGCGCGTCGACGCGGATCCCCGGCCGTGCGTGACACAGCGTCAGTAGTGTGCCGCCGGCGCCGATGGCGATGTCGTCGCAGTGCGCCCCCACCGCGACGATCCGGTTCAAGGGCCCGGCCCCGAGCCGGATCACGCCCGAGCTCCGGCACTGTCCCGTTCCCACACGGCCCACGGCCGGTCGCCCCGGGCGTACGCGTCGTCGAGCGCGGCCCTCTCCTTCACGGTGTCGGTCGGCTTCCAGAAGCCGCGGTGCTGATGTGCCACAAGACGGCCTTGCTTGGCCAGTTGGGCACATCCGTCGGCGACCAGGTCCCCGTTCTCCGGTATGTGGTCGAAGACCTCCTGGCGGAGCACGAAGTAGCCGCCGTTCTCCCACAGCGGCATGTCGCTCACCGCGGTGATGCCCCCCACCAGGCCGTCCTCGCCCAGGTCTACGCAGTGGAACGAGGACTGCGGCGGCACCACCATCATCGACGCACCGGCGTCGCGCCGGGCGAACCGGTCGATCATCTCCGGCAGCGGGGCATCGGTGAGCACGTCGGCGTAGTTGGCGAGGAACATCTCGTCGCCGTCTAGGTGGTGCCGCACCCGGCGCAGCCGCTCCCCGATCGGCGACTCGATGCCGGTCTGCGCGAAAGTGATCGTCCAGTCGGCTATGTCGGTGGACAGCAGCTCGGTCTGCCCGCCCCGCAGCACGAAGTCGTTGGACGTCGTCTCCTCGTAGTTGAGGAAGAAGTTCTTGATGTGGTGCGCCCCGTACCCGAGGCACAGGATGAACTCCGTGTGCCCGTAGTACGCGTAGTAGCGCATGACGTGCCAGATCAGCGGTCGCGGCCCGACCATCGCCATCGGCTTGGGCATGTCGTCGGAGGCTCCGCTGCGCATGCGCAGCCCGTAACCGCCGCAGAACAGAACGACCTTCATGACTTGACCTCGACAATGCTCAGTTCCGGTATGGGGAAGACCAGCCGGCCGCCCCAGTCGTGGATGAAGGACAGTTGCTCGACCAGCTCGTCCCGCAGGTTCCACGGGAGGACGAGGACGTAGTCGGGCTTGTCGGCTGCTATCTGCTCGGGCGGCAGGATCGGGATGCGGGTGCCCGGGGTGTACCTGCCGTGCTTGTAGGGGTTGCGGTCGACCGTGTACGGGAGCAGGTCGGGCCGGATGCCGCAGTGGTTGAGCAGGGTGTTGCCCTTGCCCGGGGCGCCGTAGCCGACGACCGTCTCGCCGCGCTCGGCCGCCTCGATGAGGAACTTCAGGAGGTCCCGGCGCACCTTGGCCACCCGAGCGGAGAACTCGGTGTACCCGGACAGCTCCTGGAGTCCGGCTGCCTTCTCCCGGTCCAGGACGTCGGCCACTCGAGCGGAGGGCTCGCCGGCCACCTCGGCCGGCCGGGCCCACAGCCGGATGGATCCGCCGTGCGTGGGCAGCAACTCGACGTCCACGAGCGCGAGTCCGCCGCTCGCGAGGGCCCGGATCGCGGACGCGACCGTGTAGTACTGGAAGTGCTCGTGGTAGATCGTGTCGTACTGGTTCTCCTCGATCAGGGTCAGCAGGTGCTGCACCTCGATGGAGACCCAGCCGTCGTCGGCGACCAGGGCGCGCAGCCCCTGGGTGAACCCGACCACGTCGGGGATGTGCGCGTACACGTTGTTGGCCACGACCAGGTCCGCCGGGCCGTGCTCGGCGCGGACGGCCGAGCCGGTGGCCGGGTCCAGGAACTCCGTGAGCGTGGGCACACCCGCGTCCCGCGCCGCGGCGCCGACGTTCACCGACGGCTCGATGCCGAGGCAGCGGATCCCGCGGTCCACCATGTGCCGGAGCAGGTAGCCGTCGTTGCTCGCGACCTCGACCACGAAGGCGTCGGCGCCGAGATCAAGGCGCTGTACGGCGTCGGCGGTGAACCTGCGCGCGTGCTCCACCCAGGAGGTCGAGAAGGAAGAGAAGTAGGCGTACTCGCTGAACGTCTCCTCCGGCGTGATCAGCGGCGGGATCTGCGCGAGCCAGCAGTCGGTGCAGACCCGCAGGTGCAGCGGGTACGCCGGCTCCGGCTGGTCCAGTTGGTCCGCGGCGAGAAAGCTCTCACACGGCGGGGTCGCCCCCAGGTCGACGACGCTCCCCATCGCCGCCGAGCCGCACAGTCGGCATCGTGTCATTTACTGCCCCCATCCCCCCTGGTCGCGCGGGTGCCCCCGCCGCGAGCCAGTGCTGACCGACCCGCGATCGCGGTGCGGTACTCCTCCACCAGGCGCTCAAGGCCGACGGCCGGACTGAACCCCTGCTCGTAACGGCGCCGGGCCGCCTGGCCCATCTCCTGGTTGCGGGCCGTCCCGGCCGTGATCCGGCGCATGCGGTCCGCGAGCGAGGCAACCTCGCCCGGGCGGTGCAGCAGCCCGGTCACCCCGTCCTCGACGAGTTCGACGAAGGCGCCGTGACCGGCGGCGACGGTCGGGACCCCGGCCGCCATCGCCTCCACGACCACCAGGCCGAACGCCTCCAGCCATGTGGAGGGCGCCACCACGGCGACCGATCGCGCGATGGCCTGCCGGCACTGGGCGGTGTCGTACAGGCCGACGTACCGGACGTCGTCCCGGCCCGCCGCCCAGGCGGTGACCTCGCGCTCCAGCGGTCCCGTGCCGGCGATCACGAGCGGTACGCCCACACCCCCGTCCGCGGCGATCCGGTCCCACGCGGCCATGAGCAGCCGCACGCCCTTGGCCTCCGCGAGGCGGCCGAGATAGAGCAGATGCTCGCCGGTGCCCGTTCGGCAAGTGCCCGGCTCCGGCACGAAGTTGTGCTTCACCGCCAGCCGCTCGGGTGGCATGCCGGCCCGGACCAGGACGTCGCGCTGCGCCGCGGAGATGCAGAAGAACCGCTCCACGCCCGACCACCACCGCCGCCGGTTGACCGACAGGCTGACCGCGAGCGGCACCGTCGCAAGCCGGGAGTTCCGGTAGCAGCCGTGCCGGACGGCGGGCAGTGGTGCGGAGCCGACGCACTCGGTGCACGGTCGGCCGTCCCGCTGCAGCGTGCCGGGTGGGCAGACCTGGGTGTAGTTGTGCAGCGTGGCGACGGCGGGGACGCCGGCGTCGGCGCAGGCGGCAAGGACCGCGGGCGACAGGAGCGGGAAGACGTTGTGGACGTGGACCACGTCCGGCCGCTCGGTGCGCAGCCGGGCGGCGAGTTCCGCGCGGACCGCCGGGTTCCACGGCACAAGGAGCGGCACCGCGACCTTGCCCGGCAGGGACCGCGCGGCGATGGTGTCGCTGCGCCGCTCGAACACCTCGACCCGGTGGCCGGCCGCGCGCAGCAGCTCCACCTCCTGGTCGACGACCTTGTTCTCCCCGCTCGGCTGCGCCGAGGCGTAGCGGTTGTGCACTACGAGGACGTGCATGCTCAGGTCATCTCCGATCTCCGGGCCCATCGCGGGATGTGCCGTCGAGGGGCTGCGGGCGTCGGGAGGGGCGTGGCCGCGGCGGGTGCCGCCAACAGCGAGGCGGCCACGGCCAGATGCAGCAGATACGGCGAGGCGTCGCCAAGGCCTGCCTCGGTGTACGACGCGATCGCGCAGTAGCTGATCAGGAAGATCGCGCAGGCCCTCGACAGTGACGGTGGCCGCAGCAACGCGACGCCGCCCAGGACGATGATGATCGCCGCCACCAGGGTGACGCCGGTCAGACCCTGCTCCTGGTAAACGGCCAGCCAGCTGTTGTCGATCGGCAGCCCGCCGAACGACTTGTCGCCCAGGCCCATGCCGAACAGCTGCTCCGAGGTCGTCCGGGGCGCTGCCAGCAGGGCATCCCAGACCTTGGCCCGGCCCGTGAGGCTGGCGAAGTTCTCCTGGCTCTGTCCGCGCAGGAACCACGCCTGCAGCGCGGAGCCGAACCCCACCGCGGCCACGGCGGCGCACAGCACTGCCCAGGTGAAGAACCGGCGGGCGGCGGCGCTGGTCAGGATGAGTGAGCCGATCGCCAGGACAAGGCCGATGACCAGGCCGAGCGTGGCCGTCCGGGTATGGGTCAGCGCGAGCAGGACGAGTGACGGCACGATGACCATCGCCGCGCTTGCCCTGTCGGTCCGGCGCCCCAGTACGAGCAGCACGGTGAGCCCGGTGATCACCGCGGCGTACTGTCCGATCTGTGGCGGGGTGAGCGGCCACAACGCGCCGACGAGGCGTCCGCCGTAGAGGTCGGGCAGGGCCGCGCCCGGTGAGATGACCAGGCCGGCCGCCACCGACCCGAGCACCGCGAAGTACATCCGGATGTGGTGCCGGACGAACGTCAGGCCGCCGTCCCACCAGCGGCTGAGCAGCCACAGCGTGCCGATGAAGAGAGCCAGCCTGGCGCAGCGGAACAGCGCGCCGAACCCGGACTCCAGGTTCACGCTGGAGATCACGCTCGGCACAAGGAGCAGGGTGAGCAGGAACACGAAGGCGCCGGGTCGGATGCGCAGACGGAGATTGACTGCGAGCGCCAGCGCGAACGCGGCGACCAGCGCGCCCATGGTGACCATCTGGATGAGGGAACGGGGCAGCGGGATGATGGTCTCCGCCCCGGCGGAGCCGAGCGTGTTGAGGACCAGCAACCCCCAGACGATCCCGACGATCTTCGCTGCGCCGGCAGGGCGCGATTCCGCGCGGGGCTGCGTGTCCGCCGTGACCGGTCCGCCCGGCAGCTCACTGCTCCTCAGGCTCTCCCCCATCTCAACCACCCGCCCGTGAGTCGAGGGTGCTGCCCGCGTCCTGCTGGTACGGCGTGCCCTGCCACTGCCCGAATTCGAGCACCCGGCTCTGGTCCTGGGCGACAAATTTCCAGGGCCCGAGGTAGACGTTGTCGTGCCAGCGGTTGTGTTGCTTGTTGGTGATGGCCTCAGCCACCCGCTCGCCCTGGTACGGCGACCAGTCCGGATAGGTGCCGTAGTTGGCAAGCACCGCCATCCGGTCGCACTTCACCGTGCACTTGACGACGGACTTGTCCAGCACGAAGCGGTTGTCGTGGATGTCCACCCGCTGCGTCTTCCACCGGCAGTCGGCGTAAAGCGGTGCGGTGGCGATGGCCGGCTTCGCGCAGCGGTCGGTGTCCTTCACCAGCAAGGTGCAGTCACCGGACGAGGTGTTGGCCGGGCTGTTGCAGAACCGGTCGGCGTTCTCCCACAGGGTGATCCCGGACCAGTTGTTCTCCAGTACGTTCCGGTAGATCTCGATCTTGTTGGTGCGGGCCCGGATCCGTGGTTCGCCGCCGGACTCGGACAGATAGACGGTCGCGAACGGGAAGGTGTCGCCGCGGTCGGCTTCCCTGCGGCCCTCGACCCAGTTGTTCCGCCGGATCGTGTTGTTCCGGATGACCGCGTTGTAGCTGGTCTCGTAGATCAGCGCGGCACCGTCGTTGTCCTCGAGCACGTTCTTCTCGATGCGGAAGTCGTTGTTGTTGGTGTCCGCCCACAGCCCGGTTCCACGGTTGTCGTGCACCCAGTTGCCGCGGACGTCGGCGCCGTTGACGGCCCAGAACTTGATGCCTCCGGTGCAGCCGCAGCCCTTCCGCCGCCGCTCCCAGTCGCCGGTGTTGTTGCCCACGATCTCGTTGCCCTCGACCACCAGGCCGCTGATGCGGCCGGTGGCCTTGTACGCGTTCATTCCGTACTGACCGTTTTCGCGCAGGCAGTTGGCGCGGACCTTCTGGCGGGCACCGGCCATCAGTCCGGCACCGGAGTTGTGCTGGATCGTCGCGTGCTCGATGGCCCACCCGTCGGCCGAGTCATGGTTGACCACGCCCTCGTCCTGCGGCGCAACGAAACGTTGCACGGTCAGATAGCGGATGGTGACGTTGCGGGCGGTACCGCCGAACGCGTACTGGTTCTTCTTCCCGCCGTCGAGCACCGCGCCCGGCGCACCGAGGTAGCGGTTCCCCTCCTTGGGGATGACCTGGGCGTAGCGGTCAGGGTCGAGCCTGTGCTTGCCCGGTCGAAGCCAGAACGTGGTGTTCGGGGGGCTGCTCTTGGTCTTCGCTGCCAGGTCACCGACCACCGTGGGGTCGACCGTCACCGCGCCCGCCGGCGCCTTCGCCGGCCCGGCCGCGGGCTTGGCGCACACCCGGGCCACGGGCGTGGATGGCGCGGCGGTCGGGTTTGCCCGGGCGCCCGGCGTGTTTGCCCGGGCGCCCGGCGTGCTCTCACAGCCGGTCGCCGCCAGCAGGGCCAGCGCCAGCGGTGCCGCCGCCAACGCCCAGTGCCGCCCGTTGATCCCCACACGCCCCCCTAGCCGCGGAACCTGAGTACGGTGGTGAACCCCTCAGCGCCGTCGGCGAAGCCGCTGCCGACCAGCGTTGTGGTGGGTTCCTTGCGGCCGAAGCCGGCGGAGTACCAGCCCAGCGGCGGGTCGGTCTCTCCGCGATGCGCCCGCCAGCTCAGCTGCCCGGGCAGGTCGAGCACCGCGGAGCGGTCCTCGCCGTCCCGGGTCCAGGTGAGCACAGCCCGGTTGCCCACCAGGTCCGCGGCGATCGCCGGGCCGAGGTGGAATGCCAGGCGCACGTCCCGGCGCGGGCCGCGCACCTCGTCAACCACCCGCAACTCCTGGCTCGCGGCGGTCAGTTCCACCTGACGGCGGTGCACGGAACCCTGGTAGCCGTCGTGTTCGGCGCTCCAGCGGTCTGTCCCCCTGTCGGAGGCGCCCGATGTGTCCGTGGCCAGGACGCGACTGCGGGCATGCCGGGTCCACAGGAACGGGCCGCCGGAGACGGACTGGTCGCTGCCGTCCATTTGCAGGGTGTTGTGGCCGAGGGTCGACCGGAAGTACTGCCGCCACTCGGGTTGCCCGTGGTAGCAGAACGTTCCCGGGTCGGCGAGCACGTCGACCCCGTCGTGCCGGACCTCCACGGACAGCGCGTCCGCGTGGGCATGCGCGGCGATGGACAGGAAGCCGTGCGGACCACCGTCGCAGCGGCACCAGATCTCCTCCGGACCGCGCAGGATGGTCATGCCCGCGTCGGCGAAGTGGGCCGGTCGGCTTGCCGGGCGGATCACGGCCGGTGCGGTTTCGCTTTTCGGGTACGGCCGGATGAGCGCGGCAAGGAGCGGGGTGCGCACATCGGTGCCGGTCACCGCCGGCCACCAGTCGAGCCGGCCGAACACGGCGTCCCCGGTGGCAAGGAGCGAGGCCCAGCGGTCGGTGCCCGCGCCGTCCACGATCAGACCGTGCCCGTCGTCCGCGTCCCCCTGCCGGGGCGGACGTAGCCGGTTGTCCACGAGGGCCGCGAGCGCGTCGGTCATCCGCAGCAGTACCAGCCGGATCGACGCGGGGACCGGCACGCCTGCGGCATCCGCCTCGGCCACCGCGGCCAGGCCGAGTTCAAGGACAAGTCCGTGATATTCGGTGGCCAGCTCGCGATTGAGGCCGGAGCCGAAGGTGTTGCCGCGCAGATGCCGCTCAAGGGACCGCAGCGCACCGGCGCGCCAACGCGCCGAGGAGGGGAACCAGCCGAACGCGCAGGCTGCGGCCAACTGCCCGCCGGCCTCGGCGATGACGTGGTTGTTCGCCGAGGACCCCCTGCTGGGGAAGGCGGCCAGCCAGCGCTGATGGTGCCAGATCTGGTTCAGCGCCACCGGGTTGCCCTCGAACAGCTCGGCCGCGCCCGGCCAGCCGTCGAGCAGCCGGCGGATCCACACCCAGGAAAGGAGCCGGATCCCCAGCTCGATGCCGCTGATCCAGTGCACGCCGCGCAGCGGTGGGTTGGCCTTCCACCACGACCGCAGGTGCTCGGCGACTCGCTCGGCGTACCGCTCGTTCCCGGTGATCGCGTAGGCGGCGGCGAGCACGGTGAGGTACTGGTGCCGGGACAGCTCCCAGATCTGCTTGATGTCCCCGACCGCGTCCTCGTTCCGGTACGGCACGTCGAAGGCGTAGCCCCAGGGAGCCCGGCGCCCCGTCTTCGGGTCGCACCACCAGTCCGGGTCGTCCAGGTCGTCGCGGACCACCCCGAAATACTCGACGTGCCCGTACATCAGCCGATCCGCCTCGGCGATGAGCCGTTTCGCGGCGTCCGGAGGTATCGCTGCGATCGTCCCGGCGGGCAGGACCGCGGTGAACCGGGCGCCGGTCACGCTCGGGCAGGTGGGCCGCGCCGACCGCCACCGCCGCCTGCGCACCGCGTCGCCCACCCGGCCGCCGACCTCCCGCGGTCCCATCCGGGACAGCCGCCGCAGGTACCAGCCCGGACTCCCCGAACTCACCGTCATCGCGCCCTCGCCAGCGTCACGGGCGCGCCGCCGACCAGGCCTGCCTCCACCGCGAGGGTGGCCGTCGTGGTGGCGACCAGCGACTCCAGCGGCACCGGCATCGGCCCGCCGGTCCGCACGGCCTTGATGAACGCGGCCAGTTCGGCGGACTGGCCCTTGTCCCGGGCCTTGGGCAGCCGCGAACTGACCCACCGCTTGCGGCCGGCCCTGCCGTCCGAATACAACGAGGCACGGACGAAGTCGTCGAGCCGCAGCACCTTGCCGTCCGCGACAAGGTCCAGCGTCTCCTTGGGGAAGCCGGCCGCGCCGGTGGTGACGTAGCTGATGGTGGCGGTGGACCCGTCCGGGTAGCGCAGCACGACCTGCAGGTCCTCGTTGCCGGACGTGGCGACCGCGTACACCGAGACCGGGTCGGCGTCGAGCAGCCAGCTCGCCGTGTCGATGAAGTGTCCGCCCTCGCCGGTGAACCGCGAGCCCTCGGTGCCCTGTTGGAGGTACCAGCTGCCGTGTCCAAGGCGGCCCGCGTTGACCAGGTAGCGGAGGCTCGCCGGACCGGTGCGGGCGCCGAACCGCTTCCTGGCCTCCTGCAACAGGGGCGCGAACCGGCGGTTGAAGCCCACCTGCAGCCGGTCGTTGCCGGACTCCTCCACCGCCGCGAGCACGCCGGCCAGCTCGTCCTCGGTGAGGGCCAGGGGCTTCTCCACGAACACCGTCTTGCCGGCAAGCAGCGCCCTGCGGGTCAGTTCGGCGTGCGAGCTGTGCCGGGTGACCACGAACACCGCGTCGATGGACTTGTCGCCGAGCACGGCGTCGAGGTCGGTGGTCGCCTCGGCGAAGCCGAACTTCCGCTTCGCGTTGGCGGCGGACAGCGCCGTCGTGGTGACGACCGTGGACAACTCGACGCCGTCGCGCTGTGCCAGGTGCGGCAGCAGCATCGACGTCGCGTAGTTGCCCGCGCCGACGAACGCGAGGCGCACCGGCGTCTTGGCGGACCGGGCCGGAGTGGACGTTCCGCCGCCGCGTCGCACCTCGGGCACGGACACCGTCGGGGCCGCCGATTCCCCTTCTTCCTCGGCCTGTTCGGGGTACCGGAACAGCACAGCCACGGCCTTGAGGCCGCCGTCCTTCAAACGCTGGTACGTCTCGACGGCGTCGTCGAAGTCGGCGATGTGGGAGACCAGGGGCTCCACGTCGACGCTGCCGCGGGCGAGGAGATCGAGGAAGCACGCCAGGTTTCGGCGCTCGGTCCAGCGCACGTAGCCGATCGGGTAGTCCCGCCCCTCGAGCTCGTACTCCGGGTCGTAGCGCCCGGGGCCGTAACTGCGCGAGAACCGGACGTCGAGCTCTTTCTCGTAGTACGCGTTCCACGGCAGGTCCAGGCGGCACTTGCCGATGTCGACGACCCGGCCGCGGTCCCGGCAGAGCCGGGCGGCCAGCTCGACGGGCTGGTTGCTGCCGCCGCCGGCGGCCAGATACACCTGGTCCACGCCGTGCCCGTCGGTGAGTTCGGCGACGGCGGCCTCCACGGCCGCGGACTCGGGATCGCCGCAGGCCGCGGCGCCGAGGCGTTCGGCGAGCTCGCAGCGCACCGGGTCGGGGTCGACGCCGACGACACGGACCCCGGAGGCGGCAAGGAGCTGCACCACCAGCTGCCCGATCAGTCCGAGGCCGATGACAAGGGCCACGTCGCCAAGTTGGGGTTCGCCGCGGCGGACGCCCTGCATCGCGATCGACCCGACGGTGCCGAAGGCCGCGTGCCGCGGCGCGAGGCCGTCCGGCACCGGGGCGTAGAGGTTCTTCGGCACCCAGTTCAACTCGGCGTGCAACGCGTGCTCGTTGCCGGCGCAGGCCACGAGGTCGCCGACCTTCACGTCGTCGATCCCGGGGCCGACCTGCTCGACCACCCCGCACAGGGAGTAGCCCAGCGGCGTGTAGGAGTCCAGCTTGCCCATCACCTTGCGGTACGTGGCGGGCACCCCGTTGGTGGCCACGCTCTGCATGACCTTGGCCACCTGGTCAGGACGGGAGCGGGCCTTGCCCAGCATCGACATGCCGGCCTCGGACACCTTCATGAGCTCGGTCCCGGTGGATATCAGCGAGTAGGCGGTGCGGACCAGCACACCGCCCGGCTTGCATCCCGGCACTGGCACGTCGAGCACCGCGAGCTCGCCGCTCTTGTAGTTCTGAACTACCTGCTTCACCCGAAGTCCCCTTGTTTCTAGCCGTCTTCTACGCTGCCGAGCGAGTGCTCCGGGCGGATCCGGAGGTCGCGTCGCGGTACCAGTACTCGAGGGTCAGCACATGCCACAGATGCTTGGAGAAGTCCCGCTGCCCGGCGGCGTCCTCGGCGACCATGCGCGCCAGCGCGTCGCGGCGCAGGAGCCCGGAACTGACGAGCACGCCATCGTTGACCACCTCGCGCACCAGCGGTGCCAGATCCCGGCTCATCCAGGCCCGCAGCGGCGCGCTGAACAGGCCCTTGGGCCGGTACACGATCTCCCGGGGCAGGATCGAGGTGGCCGCCTCCTTGAGGACGGCCTTGCCCTGTCGTCCGACGATCTTGCGGTCGCCGGGCACGGCGAACGCGGCCTTGACCACCTCGACGTCCACGTACGGCACCCGGACCTCGGTCGAGGCGGCCATGCTCGACCGGTCCGTGTAAGCGAGGTTCAGGCCCGGCAGGAACATCCGGGCGTCGCCCAGGCACATGCGGTTGACGAAGTCGTCGAGCTCGTTGTCCTGGTAGATGTCCGCATGCTCGGTCAGCACGTCGTCGACCGTCCCGGCCAGGTCTGGACTGACCAGGGCGAGCAGCTCGTCCTGGTCGTACATGGTGTAGCTGCGCCGGAACGCGGTCTCCTCGGGCAGGTCGGCGAAGGAGAGGAACCGCTTCGCGAAGCGCACCGACCGGTACCCCCTGCGGGCCGTGGCGACCGGCAGCCTGTCCACGGCCTTGAACACCCCGCGCCGCAGGGGCCGCGGGACGCGCTGGTAGCGCAGTGCGAGGAGGTTGGCCAGGTGTTTGCGATATCCGGCGAACAGCTCGTCGGCACCCATCCCCGAGAGCATCACCTTGACCCCGGCCTCCCGGGCGGCCGAGCAGATCAGGAACGTGTTGATCGCGGCGGGGTCGCCGATCGGCTCGTCCAGGTGGTACGTCATCTGCGGCAACAGGTCGAGCACGTTCGGGGCGATCTCGATCTCGTGCAGGTCGACGCCGAACCGCTCGGCCACCTGCCGGGCATAGCGCAGGTCGTCCGGCATCGCCTCGAACCTGGCGTCCTCTGCGCGGAACCCGATTGTGTAAGCGGATATCCCGGGTCTGTCGCGGGCCGCAAGCGCGGTCAGGTAGCTGGAGTCAAGACCGCCGGAGAGGAAGGTCGCCACGGGTACGTCGGAGAGCAGGTGCTGCCGGGTCGACTCCTCGACGATGGCGGCCAGGTCCGGCTGCTCGCCGCTGCGTGCTCGCTCCCGGCCCTCGGCGGCGACGTCCTTCAGGTTCCAGTACCGGCCGCGCTCCACTCGGCCGTCGGGCCGGCACCTGAGCCAACTGCCCGGCGGCAGCTTCTCCGCTTCGCGGAACGCACAGCGCGAGTCCGGCACCCAGTAGTACAGCAGCGAGGCCACCAGCGCCGCATGATCGACCTGCAGCGACCCGTCGGTGACGGCGGCGAGCGCCTTGAGCTCGGAGGCGAACACCAGGCCCGCCCCGCGCCGGAGCAGGAACAGCGGCTTGATGCCCAACTGGTCGCGGGCGAGGACCAGTTCACCGGTGCGCTCGTCGAAGATCCCGAACGCGAACATGCCGCGCAGCCGGGGCAGGCAGTCGGTGCCCCAGCGCCGCCAGGCCTCAAGGAGCACCTCGGTGTCGGACGTACCGCGGAAGCGCACCCCGGCGGCTGCCAGTTCGGCACGCAGCTCGGGCGCGTTGTACAGCTCGCCGTTGTACGTCAGGACGAGGCCGCCCGAGACCATCGGCTGGGCGCCGGTCTCGGACAGGTCGATGATGGCCAGACGGCGGTGCCCGAGGTGCACTTCGCCGTCGCCGGCGGGGTGGCTGTACCGGCCCGCCCCGTCCGGACCGCGGTGGGCGAGGGTGTCGGTGAGCCGGTCGGTCACGACCTTCCCGTCCGGCCATCGATAAGTGCCTGCGATGCCACACATGTGCTTACCGCGCCTCCTGGTCGCTGTCCGGGACTCGTACCGCCCATGACGGCCGTTCCGTCCGCACCCGGCCCGTCAGGTTCTCCCGTGCCAGCCGCTCGTTGTGGCCGCGCAGCGCGGTGTGCAGCCCGTCCCACAGGGTGCCGTCGGTCCGGTCCCGCGGATCTGGGTCGATCAGCACCACGCCGATCACCGGAATGAGCAGGTCGGCGAGCTGCCGCGCCACGGTGTGCAGCCACGCGGCGCTGCCGTGCCCGGCACGCACGACGAGCACGGTCCGGGTACCGAGGTCCGGGAGGCCGGTCCACGCCGTGCCGGGCGCGACCGAGCCGACGCCGAGCCGGCGCACCTCATGCGGCACGGCCGCGGCACCCTCGACGCCGACCACGTCCGGGCCTCCTGGCTTCTGGCCGCGGTGGGCGCGCCGCAGGGCCGGCAGATCGTCGATGACGACCACCGGTCCCTCCGCCGCCAGTGCCCTGGCGAGGTCCAGGGCGATCACGCTCGTGCTGCGCGCACAGCCCAGTTCCAGCAGTGACACCGGTTCCGCGGAGCCACGCACGGTGCGGGCCAGCGTCGCGGTGAGCCGTTCGCGTGCCGCCCGGGTCCGTCGGCGCTGCCACCGCCTGGCCGGCCGGTGGGGCGCGCGGCGCAGTTCGGCGATGACCGATGCGCCCAGGTTCGCCGCGATCTCCCGGCGCAGCACGGGGCGGTCCGCCACCACCGTGCCGACCGCGGCAGCCGCGAGCCCGAGGACGAGCCCGAGGACGAGCCCGATCGCGGCGTTGGTGGCAGCGGTCCTGGGCAGGGAGTGCCGCACCGCTCGTGGGGCGTCCACGATCTGGGTGCCGGCGACAATCTGAGGCGTTCCCATGCGCGCCTCCTCGGCGCGCTGGTCGAAATCGGCGATCCGCGAGTTGAGTTCCGCCCGGCGGGCGAAGAGCGACTCGATGCTCGCCGACGCCGTCGGGTCGCTCTCCGGCGTTCTGTCCCCGATCGCCTTGTTGACCTGGGCGAGTTCGCTCCGCATTCGGTCGCCCTGGTCGCGCAGGGCCTTGGCCTCGGCCTTCGCCGCTTCCTGCATCCGCCTCACATGGTCCGCGACGAACGCATCCGCCAACGCCTTGGCTCGGGCCACCGCGTCCGCGTCGCTGTCACCTGTCACCTCGATCTGCAGCAGGTTGTTGGTCAAGCCGGTGCCCCGGTAGTCCCGCATGAAGTCTTCCGTGCGTTCCGGGGAGTTGAGGGACTGCAGGGCCTTGTCGGCGATCCGCGTGGTCCGCAGCAGCTCCACGTCGGTGCGGATCAGCGTTCCGGGGTCGTTCGGCTGGTCCGCCTGATGCGCGACCAGCACCTTGGCCTGCGCGGTCGGCGGCGGCGGCCGCAGGACGGCAAGCGCCGCGCCGACCAGCAGCCCCAGTAGCGCCAGGGAGTACCAGAGGCGGCGGCGCCTGCGCACCGCCACCACCAGTGCCTGCAGGTCCAGCAGGTGAGTGGCTGCCGACGACTCCGAAGTCGTGCTCGTCGTCACGCGGAACCTCCCGTCGAGTGGCCGGGTACCGCGAGCGCCGGAGTGGCGTCGTGCGGAGGAAGGCCGGCGGATCGCGTCGGACGGTCCCGGACCGTGCCGGCGACGACGATGCCGACGACTTCATGTCTGCCGTCCGCACACGCCTCGGCGATGCCGGCGAGCTGCCCTGCGGTCCAGTTGCCCGCGCTGAGCACGACCAGGGCGCCGGACTCGGTGCCGCGGTCCGGCACCATCGGCCGGTCCACCGAGACGTCGACCACCCGCAGCAGCGGATCGCCCTTGGCCTCGGCCACGAGCTGCCCGGCGGCCCGGCGGGCGATCTCGTCGCCGTTCGGTACGACAACCAACAGCCGCCGGGGAGCCGGTAGTCGGTCCCGGAGGCGAGCGCACACCCGCCGGTAGCGGATCCGCCTGCCGGCCTCGTCGCCGGACCTCTGCGGGGTCGGTATGTCCCACCGGGTGTCGATGCCGAGGAGTCGGCGGATCCGGGCTCGCGTGCCACGGTCTTCCGGCCGGTCCGCGGGCCGTTCACCCGGCACGTCGACGGTGCCGAGGAGCGTCGAGCCCAGCGCCGCGGCGATCTCCGGTTCGGTGCGCAGTCGGCGGTTCACCCGTGCGACGGCGAGATGGCCGATGACCGCGAGCAGGAAGAACAGCAGCGCCCCAGCGACGGTGAGTTGCATCCTCGTCGGCGGCGCCTCGCCGGTCGGCCGGGCCGCCGGCCCCATGACGACCAGGCCGGCCTTGTCGGCCGCCGGGTCCGCCTGGTCCAGCTTCGTCATGGCCTCCTCCAGCGAGGTGCGCAGCTTCTCGAGCTCGGTGCGGGCCTGCACGCTCTCCACGGACTTGCCCGGATTGGCCGCATTGGCCAGGTCAGTGATGCGACGGTTGGTCTCCACCACCTGCTGCCGCAGCGCCTCGGGCCCGGTAGCCGCGTCGGGGTCGGTGCTGCCGCCCGCGAGCCGCGCGGCGAATCCGACGAATTCCTCGGCCACCCGGTCGGAGAGCTGCTGCGCGCGCTTCGGGGTGTCGGCCGTTCCCGAGATCTTGATGATGTTCCCGTCGGCGGCCTTGGCGCTCACCCGGTCCCGCAGCCCGGCGGCGCTGACGCCCCTCCAGCCGAGCTTGGCCGCCACGGGGTCGACCACCGACGAACTGGTCGCGATGTCCACCTGGGTCAGTAGTTCGCGCTCTTCCCACTGCCCCGGCAGCAGTACCGATGTCGACGCCGTGTAGCGAGGCGGAAACACCACCACCGAGGCGCCGTAGCCGACGAGCGCGCCCACCACGGTGAGAACGGCGAGAAGCCGCCAGCGCCGACTGAGAATCCGTCCGATCGTGACCAGACGTATCGTGTCTTCGCTCAAGGGTGCTGCCTCCCCCGCGCCCGGACCGGGTCGCCCGCCGACACCGGAGTGTGGTCACGGCACGCGGCGGCGTAGGCGGCGAGCAGCGACGCCTGCGAGTTCTTCCAGGAAAGGTGCCCGCTGATCCGCTCCTGGCCGATCTTGCCCATCCGGGCCCGCTGCTCCGGATCGTCAAGCAGCAGCATGATGAGCTTGGCGAATTCGGCCTCGTCGTTGGCGGGCGCGTAGACGGCGGCGTCACCGGCGGAGACGCGCGCCTCCCGGAGGTCGAAGGAGACGATCGGACGGCCCATCACCATGTACTCCAGGACCTTGTTCATGGTCGAGACGTCGTTGAGCGGATTGCGCGGGTCGGGGGAAAGGCACACGTCCGCGGTGGACAAGTAGCGCACCAGGTCGGCGTCCGGAACGCGCCCGGTGAACTGCACCTGCTCCGAGAGCCCGAGCCGTTGGGACAGCTCCACCATCGCGTCGAACGCGTCGCCGGCGCCGACGAACACCGCATGCCAGTCGGTCCGCCCGAGTTCGTCGCGCAGCTTCGCGAGGGCCCGCAAGGCGTAGTCGACGCCGTCCTGCGGTCCCATGACGCCGAGGTAGCACAGCAGATGAGGCTTGCCGCGCCTCAACTCCGGCTCGGGCGGCACCGGATGGAACCGGTCGATGTCGGGTGCGCTGCGCACCACGAAGACGTCCGCCGGCCGCCGACCGCCACGGCGCACCGCGACGTCCCGGTAGCTCTCGTTCGTGGCGAGCACGATGTCCGCGGCCCGGTAGGTCCGCCGTTCCAGCGCGCACACAGCGCGGTAGAGCAGGTCCTCGCCGCGGTCGAACCGGGAGAGGTACAGCTCGGGTACCAGGTCGTGCTGGTCGAAGATGAACCGCGCCCCGTGCCGCTTCATCCACAGTGCCGGCAGGAACAGCAGGTCGGGCGGGTTGCAGGCGTGCACCACGTCGACGGGGCCGACCTTGCGGGCCAGCCGGAGCGTATGCCACAACGCCGTTCCGTACTCCCGCAGGTAGCCGGCCGGACCGCCGGTGGCCGCGCGCAACGGGTAGCGGTGGATCCGCACCCCGTCGATCGAAGCCTCCAACTCCGTGTCCCGCTTCTCCCCTTGAGGACAGATGACGTGCACCGTCCAGCCCGCGTCGCGCAGTGTCGTGCACTCCTGCCACACACGCCGGTCGAACGGCACCGACAGGTTCTCCACCAGGATCAGCGCGCGCCGGGCAGGCCCGGCGCCGCTGCGTACGTCACCAGACAAGGCCCATGTATCCCGGTTCGGCCCGGCGCGCATCGGCGTCGGGAATGCGGATGAGGTCGACGAGCAGCGTGCCGTCGTCATGGGGCAGCGCCGACAGCACGGCCGGATCCTTGGTCCCGACCAGGCACACCTCGGCGTGCTCGAGCACCTCGTCGACGGAGTCCACGAGCAGCTGCGCGATGTGCGGCAGCCGGGTCTCGATGTACTCACGGTTGGCGCCGAGCAGTCGTGACAGGTTCACGTTGGCGTCATAGATCCGCAGGTCGTATCCCTTGCCGATGAGCCGCTCCGCCAGCTCGACGAGCGGGCTCTCGCGGAGGTCGTCGGTGCCGGGTTTGAAGGACAGCCCGAACAGACCCGCCCGGCGCTTGCCGGTGCGCTCGACCAGCTCCACCGCGCGTTGCAGATGTGCGGAGTTGGAGGTCAGCACGTGGGCGAGTATGGGCACCGAGACGTCGGCCCGCTGCGCCGCGTGGACCAGGCTGCGCAGGTCCTTGGGCAGGCAGGAACCGCCGAAGGCGAAGCCGGGCCGCAGGTAGGCGGGGCTGATGTTCAGCTTGCGGTCGGCCAGGAACACGTCCATCACCTGGTGCGAGTCCACCCCGAGCGCCTGGCACACCGCGCCCAGCTCGTTCGCGAAGCCGATCTTCAGGCCGTGGAACGCGTTGTCCGCGTATTTGATGGCCTCGGCCGTCGAGATCGGCACCCTGAACAGCTCGCCGGGCAGGCCTTCGTACAGCGCCGCCACCGCGTCGCCGCTTGCCGGATCGAGCTCGCCGATGACGGTCTTCGGCGGGTCGAAGAAGTCCTGCACGCTCGTACCCTCGCGCAGGAACTCCGGGTTGACCGCGACCCCGAAGTCCACCCCGGCCGTGCCGCCGACGTACTTCTCCAGGATCGGTACCAGGAGGTTCAGGCAGGTGCCCGGGAGCATGGTGCTGCGGAGCACGACAGTATGCCGACCGCTCCGCTCGGCCAGCGCGGCGCCGATCTGCTCGGTGACCCGCTCCAAGTACGTCGTGCACAGGCTGCCGTTGGGCTCCGACGGCGTGCCCACGCAGACCAGCGACACCTCGCTGCCCATGATCGCCTCGTGGACGTCGACGGTGGCGCGCAACGCTCCGGTCCGCACGGCCTCGGCGGTGAGCTCGCCGATCCGCTCCTCGACCACCGGCGCCTTGCCGTCGTTGACCAGGTCGACCTTGACCTGGTTCACGTCCACGCCGATGACCTCGTGACCCAGGCTGGCCAAGCACGCGGCCGACACGCAGCCCACGTAGCCGAGCCCGAAAACACTTACTCTCATGACCCGTTCCTCCCCCCAGGCAGGCCTTTTTGGCCTGCGGTCCGCGCGCCGGCCGGACGATGACCCTCGCGCATCAGTAAGCCCCCTGCCCCTGCAGCACCGCACGCAGCGTCTTCCACAAGATCACTGCGTCCAGGGCGAGCGACCAGTCCTCCACGTACCGCAGGTCGAGCCGGACCGCCTCCTCCCACGGCAGGTCGCTGCGTCCGCTGATCTGCCACAGACCGGTGAGCCCGGGCTTGACCAGCAGCCGCCGCCGGATGTCCGGGCCGTACGCAGCGGACTCCTCCGGCAGCGGAGGCCTCGGACCGACGAGCGACATCGATCCGCTGAGCACGTTGAAAAGCTGCGGTAGTTCGTCGATCGAGTACCGGCGCAGCACTGCCCCCACCCGGGTCACCCGCGGATCCCGGCGAAGCTTGAACAGCAGGCCTGCGCCCTCATTGCGGTCGGCCAGCGCGGCCCGGGCCCCGTCAGCCCCGGCGACCATGGTGCGGAACTTGAAAATGGTGAACTCGTGGCCGTCCTTGCCGACTCTGCGCTGGCGATAGACCGCCCCGCCCCGGCTGTCCACCAGTACGAGCAGCCCGACGAGCACCATCAGCGGCGCGAACAGGAGCAGCAGGACCGCCGCGCCCATCCGATCGACGACCCCTTTGACCGCCCGGCGGCCCCCGGTGAAGGTCGGCATGCTGACCCGCAGCAGCGGGATCCCGAGCACCGCGTCGACGTGCAGCCGCGGGCCGGCCACCTCCATCAGCACGGGGGCCACGACCATCTCGGCATCGCTGCCTTCGAGGTTCCAGGCCAACCGCTGCAGCCGGTCCGGTGACCAGTGCGGGTCCGGTGTGACCGCGACGACACGGTAGCCGTCGCGGCGGACGTGGCCCGCGACGTCCGACAGCCGGCCGACGACCGGCACCCCCTCCAGTTGGTCACCGTCGAGCCCGAGACCGTCCGTCGTGCACACCGCATCCACCCGCCAGCCGAGGTGCGGGAACTTGCGGGTTCGGGCGATCAGGTCGCGCACGGTGGCCACACTCCCGGCAGCAAGCACCGGTCTCAGGCACCGTCCTGCCTTCCGCTGTTTGTGCAGCGAGACGCGGAGCAGATACCGCTCAGTCATGGTGACGAGCGCGATCGCGGGAATCGCGACGAAGATCCAGAGCTTGATGTTGCGCGAGGTGAGGGCGATCCCGCCGAGCGCCAGCACGACGGTCGCCATGAACAGCGAGCGTCCGAGCCGGCGGAATTCCTCGGCGCCCTGGCCGAGCACGGCCGGAGCCCACGACCGGCTCACCGCAAGCGCTCCCAGCACAAGGAGCTCGGTGCCGAATGCGAGAATTCCCCACTTCTCGTGCCAGTTGGCCGCGTCCCGGGCCCCGAAAAAGTTGCCGATCGCCGCCACCACCAAGGCGGTGGCCACCGTATCGCTGGTGATCACGGTACGGCGGTACCGCTGCTCCCAATCGTTGGCCAGCTGACTGATCGCCCCGTTCGCCAGACGCTCGCGCGCCGACGTTAAAGGGCCGACCAATTCCCCCTGCCGCACAGAACCCACCCCGGTCCCCAGTCGTTCGACGTGGTCGCCCAACACTGTCCCTCCCCCCAGAAGGCCCCCGCCCCGCACAGTTTTTCCCCTCGGAGGCCCCCGCCCCCCGCGCCGCGCTGTTCCTCCCCCGGGAGGCCCCCGCCCCCCGCGCACGACATCCCCGCTATTTCAGCGCTACTTGAGCAACCCACCCCGGCGACCGCAGAATCACATGTCCTGCCAGGCCCTCGATGTGCGTGCGAACCCGTCGCAACCTCGGGTGCTCCCCGCACCCAAAGCCCCTCGCAGGCCCCAAGAATTGATCACCCCCACGTCCGGCGCCGGAGACGCAGCTGCCGGCCGTCCGTCACACCTGACCTATAGATCATCATTTGTCGCCTCGTGTCCCAGCATGCGAAGCACGGTCAATCTAGACCATCGGGGCCCATCTGGAGAGAGGGATGTGTGGAATTTGTGCTCAAGATTTGAAGCTGGATCCACGGGCCGGTGGCCATCCGCGGTGCCGTGACGACGAAGAAGTGGCTCTGACCTGTGATGGCGGGAGTTCTCCGGCTGCCGGCACCGGCAATCCCGTGGCGTCCTGGCACTGCCAACTGGGCGGCCTGTCCGGCGGATCGTGCCGGTGAGCACGGGACGATGGATGTCGGGTGCGACCGATCGACGGCACGTGAGAACGGATCGCAAACGGTCGATCGGACTGCCACACGCAGACGCCATGGCAGATCCACGGGCCCGGGCACACACCTTTGAAGTCGACGCATCGCCGCCACGCGACAGACGACACCCCCCCCGCGCGCACCAGGCCGCAGCTCGCGCATCGGGCACTACGCTGCGGGCCATGGAATGTTTTGCCGCTTGGCGTACCCGTCGCTGAGGGCCCGGCTCACCGTCGATCCTTCGGCTGCGAGCGGGCCGACCGATGCCCTTGTTCCGTCCGGGTATCAAGCCCTCAGCCCGAAAGGAAGACTTCCATGTTCATCCGCGCGTTCTCCCAGCGCGACCTGGCGCCACTCACCGAACTGACCATCGAGACGTTCCGGCCGTTCTACGAGGACTCCTTCCGCCCTTTGACAGGCGACGTCATCTTTGCCATCCAGCACGGCAATTGGCGTGACGACTACCGCAAGCAGGTCGCCGAGCTCCACGCACCCGAACGGCACGCATACGTCGCCGTCGCCGAGGCCGAGGACGGCATCGCGGGCTACGTGGCGTGGAGTGTCGAACCGGTCGGCAGGAAGGGCAGTGTCACGATCCTCGCCGTCTCGGCCAAGCACCGTCGACACCGCGTAGGCACCGCACTGTGCGAGCACGCCTTCGCACAGATGCGGGCCCTCGGAGCCGAACTGGTCGAGATCGGTACCGGAGGAGACCCCTTCCACGCACCTGCTCGTGCCCTCTACGAGCAGCTCGGGTGCACGCCGTTTCCGGCGATGGTCTACTTCCGGCAGCTGTGAAGACCTGGGACGGGCGCCCTCAACGCCCGTCCCAGGCTTGGCGACCGCCCATCTCAGCGCCGCTCGTCACTTGCAGCGCGGACATCGCCCCCGGCCCACGATCGTCCCCTCAGGAGCTGTGCAACCGGCTCAGCGCTGCTTGACGGCATGCAGAAGTGTGACGCCGAGCCACGGGCCGCCGTACCAGTACTCGGGGCCCAGTCCACGCAGCGTGCCCCGCCCGATGTGCTCGGCGTACTTCCTGGCCATGGGCCAGAAGTCGGCGACGATCAACTGGCCGCCGGGGCGCAGCACCCGCACGGCCTCGTCCACCGCGCGGTACCGCTCCTCGGGCGACGGGATGTTGTGGATCGCCAGCGCGCTCGTCACGACGTCGAAGGAGCCGTCCGCAAACGGCAACTCGGTCATGTCGGCGGTACGTACCTCCACCCGGTCGGCGACCCCTGCCGCAGCCGCGTTGGCGAGCGTGACTTCGGGCCGGTTCCCGCTCTGGTCCTTTCCGGACCACAGGTCCACGCCCACGGCCTGTCCCGTCGGCAGCCGCCTGGCCGCCTCGATCAGCACCGCGCCGCGACCGCAGCCGAGGTCGAGGAGCTGCTCGTCGCCCTTCAAGTCGGCCCGGTCCAACTCCCGCCTCCAGACCCGCAGTTTGCCGTGCAGCGTGGTGTGCAGGTAGATGCCGGTGTGGGCGATCAGTACTGTGCCCGCAGCTGTCAGCGCTTCCCGTCCCGGCCGCCATCGGCCGGCGGCCAGGCAGCAGGCCGCGCCGGCGGCGCCGAGCACCGCCGGGAACGCTGGGGCGTCAATGCCGTACCGCGGCCACTGGACGCGCGGCAGCGGGGAGTCTTTCCGGTTCTTGGACATGCTCGCAGTGTCACCGGCTCGATTGCCGGGCGTCTTGTAGAAATGTTCCCCCGTGAACCGCGCGACCGCCCTCGTGCCTGCCGGGTGCGGACCGTGGGTCAAGGGTCAAGACGTCAAGACGTCAAGACGGGGACAGGTATGCGGGGGCGGCCCACGCGACGTCGTCGACCGCGAGCCACGGCGCGACCGCGACGGCCGTGGGCGTCACACCGGCGAAGGCCATGACGTCGCGATGGAGGTGGGACTGGTCGGCGTAGCCGATCTCCGCCGCCACCCGTGCGGCGCTGTGCCCCACGGCCAGACGGTGGGCCGCGTGGTCGAAACGGACCAGCTGCGCGGCGCGCTTGGGGTTGAGACCGATCTGGGCTCGGAACCGGGACCACAGACGCTTACGGCTCCAGCCGACCTCGGCTGCCAGGCGCTCGACCCGAACCGCTCCCCGATGCGTCACCATCTGCCCCCACACGAAGGCGACTTCAGGCTCGACGGCTCGGCGGCCTGCCGCGTGTCGTCGGACGAGTGCGGCCTGCGCGACCGCGAACCGGTCGTCCCAGGTCGCGGCAGCGCGTAGTTGCTCTTGGGTGCGCGCGGCGTCGCGGCCCCAGAGGTCGTCGAGGGAGACCACCGTGGCGCCCGACTCCGCACCGGCGCCGAGCACCGCGTGCGCGACCAGCGGCGACAGCCGTATCTGCAGGCATTCGACGTCCCGGCCGCGGGCTCGAACGCCGCCGGACCCGAGTCCCAGGACGACGCTGCCGCTCTGCTGCCGGCCGCTGAAGTCGTCGACGACGATCGGCCCGTCGCCGAGGTCGACGGCCACCGTGACGGCCGGGTACGGGACCACACCCAGGTCGACGAGGCCGGTCGTACGGGCGCGGAATCCGGCCATGCTGACCCCGGGCAACCGACCGTGCCGCGAGGGGGTGGCGATGTCCCACACCGACGCTGCGTCATGGGCCGGCTCGGCGGATCGCATGGCGCCAAGCTACGGGACATTCGTCCAAGACGCGACGGTCGTGACGCGACGACACTGACGGCTCCTGCAGGCCCCGTAAGCCCTGCAAGCCCTGCAAGCCCCGCACCAGATGGGAACACTCGTGACGCATTCGCCGATCGACCCGTTCATGCCCGCCGTCGAACTCGCCGCGGCCGTCCGCCGCAAGGAGGTGAGCCCCGTCGAGGTGGCCGACTGCTTCCTCGAGCGGATGGACCGGCTCGACCCCGACCTCAACGCCTTCTGCCACCGGGCCGACGACGACGTCCGCAAAGCCGCGTCCGCCGCGGCCGACGCAGTGGCGAGGGCCACGTCGGCCGACGACCTCCCGCCGTTCCACGGCGTCCCGCTGCCGGTCAAGGACCTTGTCGACGTTGCCGGTTGGCCCACCACCTACGGATCCGCAGGCGCCGGACAGGCACCGGCGCAGACATCGGACCCTGTCGTGCGACGGTTCGCGGACGCGGGCTTCGTCCTGCTCGGCAAAACCACCACCTCCGAGTTCGGCAGCCTGCCGTTCACCGAGAGCGCTGCCCTGGGCATCTCGCGCAACCCGTGGGACCCGGACCGCACGCCCGGCGGGTCGTCGAGCGGAGCGGGCGCCGCCGTCGCCGCCGGGATGGCGCCCATAGCCCACGCGGAGGACGGCGGCGGGTCCATTCGTATCCCCGCGTCGTGCAACGGCCTCGTCGGCCTCAAACCCACCCGCGGCCTGGTCACCAACGCCGTCGTGGAGGTGGAGGGCCTCGGCACCAGCGGCGTGCTCACCCACTCGGTGGCGGACGCCGCGGCGGCCCTCGATGTGCTGGCGCGTCACGATCCGGCCGCGTGGTGGTCGCCTCCGACGCCGCGCACGTCCTTCGCCGCCGCCCTGAGGACGGACCTGCCGACCGGGCTGCGGATCGCCGCGCTCACCGACTCCCCCATCGACGGGATACGCGTGCACCCGGCGTGTATCGCAGCCGTCGACAGAACTCTCCGGACGCTCGAATCGGCCGGAGCGCACCTCGTCGACACTCCTCTTCCGCTGCCGCCGACCGACGAGCTGGTCACGGCGTTCACGACCCTGTGGAACGTCGGCGGTGCCGGAATCGCGCTCGCGGAGCCGGACCGGGTCGAGCCGCACAATCGCGCCCTGCGTGCGGCGGCACGAGCGATCGACTCGTGGGCGTACGCGGAAGGGGTGCGGAAGACCCAGCAGTTGTCTCGGCGCATCGTCGAAGGTTTCCTCGCCGGCTTCGACCTCCTCGTGACGCCGACGATGGCCTGTCTTCCGCCGCTCGTCGGTGCCTGGCGGACAGGCACCGACGACGATCCCCTGAGGGCGCTGCGGAACAGCTACCCGATGGGGGTGTTCACGTCGGTGTTCAACGTGACCGGTCAGCCGGCGATCTCCCTCCCCATCCACCACGACGAGGCCACCGGCCTGCCCGTCGGCGTACAGATCGTCGCCGCACCCTGGCGGGAGGATCTCCTGCTCCAGGTGTCCCGCGCCCTCGAACTCGCACTCCCCTGGGCCGCTCGACGCCCGCCTGTCAGCTGATCCCGCGGCCGGGGGTGCACCTGCTACTGCCGCAGTCTTCGCCCGCGGCGTGAGCGCCGGATGCGGCCAGCTGGTGACGCGCTCCCTCGCGCGCTCATGCCCTTGGCGGCGGCTTGGGTGATGTTGCGGGCCATGCCGCCGAAGACGACGGCGTGGAAGGGGGAGACGGACCACCAGTAGGCATGGCCCAGGAGGCCGCGGGGGTGGAACAGAGCGCGCTGCCGGTAGCGGGTACCGCCGTCGGCGCCCGTCTCGACATACATCTCCAGCCACGCCAGGCCCGGCAGCCGCATCTCCGCGCGCAGCCGCAGTAGTTGTAGGGGCTCGATCTCCTCGACCCGCCAGAAGTCCAGCGAGTCGCCGACGCGCAGACGCTCCGCGTCGCGTCGTCCGCGGCGCAGGCCGACTCCGCCCACGAAGCGGTCCAGCCAGCCGCGGACCGCCCAGGCCAGCGGGAAGGAGTACCAGCCGTTGTCGCCGCCGATGCCCTCGATCACCTTCCACAGGGCCTCCCGGGATGCCGCGACAGGCAGTTGCCGCTCGTCCTCGTAGAGGCTGCCGCCGGCCCAGTCGGGGTCGGTGGGCAGCGGATCGCTGGGCGCCCCGGGGACGGCGGCGGACGACCACCGGGTGGCGACCTGCGCCTCCCGTACCCTCCGCAGGGCCAGGGCCAGAGCCTCGTCGAACGGCAGAGGCCGGCCCGGCGGGTCGGGCACGTAGCAGGCGATGTCGTGCTCGTGGCAGACGACCTCGTGGCGGAGCGACTCCGTCAGGGGCCGGGCGATGGATGCCGGTACCGGCGTCACGAGGCCGACCCAGTGGCTGGACAGTCCCGGAGTGAGCATGGGCACCGGCAAGATGATCCGCCGCCGCAGTCCGGCGACCTCGGCGTAGCGGCGCATCATCTCACGGTAGGTCAGGACGTCCGGCCCGCCGATGTCGAAAGCCCGGTCGACGTCGGTCGGCATGGTGGCCGAGCCGACGAGATAGCGCAGCACGTCGCGGACCCCGATGGGCTGCGTGCGGGTGTGGACCCAGCTGGGGGTGACCATCACCGGCAGCCGCTCGGTCAGATAGCGCAGCATCTCGAAGGACGCCGATCCCGAGCCGATCACCACAGCGGCCCTCAGCACGGTGGCGGGCACCGGGGCGTCGAGGAAGATGCGACCGACCTCAGCCCTGGAGCGCAGGTGCGGGGAGAGGTCGTGCTCGGGTACGTCCCGCGGAGTGAGCCCGCCGAGGTAGACGATGCGCCGTACGCCGGCAGCGTGTGCCCGATCGGCGAAGATCCGGGCCGCGCGCCGGTCGGTGTCCTCGAACCCGGAGCCGGATCCGAGGGAGTGCACCAGGTAGTACGCGACATCAACGCCGCGCATGGCCGCGGCGACCGACTCGGCGTCGGTGACGTCTCCGCCCACCGTCTCCACGGCGGCCGCCCAGGGGTAGTCACGCAGCTTGCCCGGCGAGCGGGCCATGCAGCGAACCCGGTGACCGGCCTCCAGCAGTTCCGGTACCAAGCGACCTCCGATGTACCCGGACGCTCCGGTCACCAGACAGTGCAGCTGCTCCGCGCTGTGCTCTGAGTCCGTGTCCACGACCATCTCCCCGCACACTCGATCCGACGCTGCTCCTGGCTCTCCTGTTTGATCATGGCCGATCGCCCCTCGACTTCCCGTCTCATGACGTGTTGTCGGCGCGCTCCCCAGCGGCGACGGCGAACGGCGGGGCCGCGGGCTGTTCAGTCCTCCGGACGGCCGGCGTTGCGGCGTCGCCGGGGCATGGGCGGAATGGTGGACGTCCGAGGCCCCGGACGCCGCAGATCCGTGCGGGCCCAAGGGGCGCAACGGACAGGCACCTCAGGATCGGCGACTACCGTTCCGTCACGCCCCCGCGGGCGGGGCGATCTCGACCCGCACCCCGCTGGCCTCGAAGGCGCGGATCTGTGCGTCGGGCGCCGATGCGTCCGTGACCAGGGTCCACTCCTTCCGCAGCTTCGCCCAGGCGTGGAACGGCGCGCGCCCCAGCTTGGCGCCGTGGGCGAGTACGTAGACCCGGTCGGCGCGGCGGGCCATCAGCTCCTTGAGGCGGGTCTGGCGCAGGTCCGCCTCGCAGATGCCGCGGTCGACGGTGACGCCGTCGGCACCGAGGAAGACCCGGTCGAAGGACATGTGCTCGAGCGCGGCCTCCGTGAGCGGGCCGACGAAACCCTGGCTGAGCGGGCGGAGCGTGCCGCCGAGGCATTCGACGTCCACGCCTTCCGCGTCCGCGAGGGCGTGCAGGGCCGTCAGGCCCGTGGTCGCGACCGTCAACTCCTTGGCGCCGCGCAGCTCGTGGGCCAGCGCGCCCACCGTCGTACCGGCGTCGAGGAGCAGGGTCTCGCCCGGCTCGACCTGCCGGGCGGCCCACTGCGCGATGGCCCGCTTCTCCTCGTACGCCTCCCCCGTGCGCTGCCGCAGCGACGCCTCGGGGTGCGCGGACAGCGCCATCGCGCCGCCGTAGGTGCGCGCGAGGCGGCCCTCCGTGGTGAGGCGGGCGAGGTCGCGGCGGATGGTCGAGGGGGTGACGTCGAAGAGCTGCGAGAGTTCCTCGACGCTGGCGAGGCCGGTGGTGGTGGCGAGGTGGACGATGCGGTCGCGTCGTGCCTGGGATGTGGTCGGCGGCATCTACGGAGTCCTCTACGGTGCGGTGGTAACGGCGGTGCAGGGGACGGCGGTTCAGGCCGCCGGAGCGACCGGCGCCGTCGCCATCTCAGCCGCCTGGCGCAGCGCCTCGACCATGCTACCGGCCTCCGCCGCGCCCGTTCCGGCGATGTCGAACGCGGTGCCGTGGTCGACGGACGTGCGGATGACGGGCAGTCCCACGGTGAGATTGACACCCGCCTCGATGCCCAGGACCTTGACCGGGCCGTGGCCCTGGTCGTGGTACATCGCCACGATCAGGTCGTAGTCGCCACGCGCGGCGAGGAAGAAGGCGGTGTCGGCGGGGAGCGGGCCGCGGGCGTCGACGCCCTCGGCGCGCAGCTTCTCGAGGGCCGGGACGATCTTCTCGCCCTCCTCGCCGTAGCCGAACAGGCCGTTCTCGCCTGCGTGCGGGTTGATGCCGCAGACTCCGATGACGGGGTTCGGGGTGCCGGCGCGCACCATGGCCTCGTGACCGCGGCGCACCGTGCGCTCGACGAGGCCCGGTTCGATGCGGTTGACGGCGTCGATCAGGCCGATGTGCGTGGTGACGTGGATGACCTTCACCTTCTCGGTGGAGAGCATCATCGAGACCTCCTCGGTCCCGGTCAGGTGGGCGAGGAGTTCGGTGTGACCGGGGTAGAGGTGGCCCGCGGCGTGCAGGGCCTCCTTGTTGAGGGGGGCGGTGCAGATGGCGTGCACGTCCCCTGCCACGGCGAGTTCGGCGGCACGCGCGATGTACGCGTACGCGGCGTCGCCCGCGACCGGCGACAGCTTGCCCCAGGGCAGGTCGGCGGGGAGCAGGCCGAGGTCGACGACATTGACGCGGCCCGGCGTGAACTCGGCGTCGCGCGGGTGGTCGACGGCGGCGATCTCGCAGTCCAGACCGAGAATGCGGGCGGCCTCGCGCAGGCGCTGGGCGTCGCCGATCACGACCGGACGGCAGCGGGTGAGGACGGCGTCGTCGAGCAGGGCCGCGATGACGACCTCGGGGCCGACGCCGGCACCGTCGCCCATGGTGACGGCGATGAGAGGGAGGGGGGTGCTCATACGGACAACTCCTTGACGGGAGGCGGGTGGTGAAGGGTTCAGGTGGCTACCGGGGCGGCGGCCAGGCGGGGTCGTAGCGCGGCAGCGATGCGCAGCAGCGAGTCCTCGGCGCCGTAGCTGCCGGGGCGGGTGACGACGCGGCGGCCGTCAGGGGTGCGGGAGTGGACGGCGCCGTGGTGGATCTCGCCGAGCGGCTCCAACTCTCTTATTCCCAGGGCATCCAGGGTGGTGCGAGCAGTCTCGCCGCCGGTCAGGACGAGGTCGGGGCGGCCCGGGTGCGCAGCGGCGAGTGCGCCCAGGGCGGCACTGAGGGACCGCCCCGCGCCGGGGCGCAGTCCTGCCGAACCGTCGATGGACAGCACGGTCAGGGCAGGAGCGGCGGCGATGCGCGGCAGACGGACGGTGGTGCCCGCCGCCAAGTCGGCGGGATCCAGCCGCACATGGTGAGCGCCGAGCGCCGTGAGGTGCGCGATCTGCGCAGCCGCGGCGGGCTCCGCGGTCCCGACGACGAAGAGCAGCGGGGCGCGGTCCTGGGCGGGTGCGGGCGGGTGAGTGACGGCAGCGGGACGCACCAGCGCGTGCCCGAGCGCGAGTGCCAGACCAGCGCTGCCCAGAAGCCGGTATCCGGGGCCGAGCCGCAGCGCCGCCGCGGCCACGGCATCCAGGTCGGCGTCTGTCTCGGCGTCCGGAGCGGGGTGCGCACCGGAGCCGGCGATCCGCCGGAACTCCGCTTCCAGTACGGCGGGTTCGGACCGTACGACGTCGAGGGGAACCGTTCGGACCGGCAGGCCGGACAGCGCCTCGGGGAGTGAGCGGGGCGCGGCCGCGCGCTCCGCGCGCCAGCCGTCGGTGCAGTGCAGCGGAACGCCGTTCACGTGCACCACGCCGCCGGTCACGGTGCGCCCGGCTGCGGGCAGCGCGGGGGCGATGACGACGGCCCCGGCCCCTTCGGCGTAGGCGGCTGCCTCCGCGGCGAGGTGGCCGCGCAGCTGTGAGTCGACCTTCTTGTACAGCAGCCGGGGCGGGCCGGCCTGCGCCGCGCGGAGCGCCGTCCGCACGGCGTACGCCGCTTCGGCGGCCGGCAGGTGCCGGGTGTCCAGGTCCACGACGAGGTCGTGCGCGGCAGGGCTCTCGGCCACGTCGGCGGCGGTGAGCGACAGACGGACGGGACCGCCGAGCGCACAGGCGGTCTCGGCCGCCCCGGACAGGTCGTCCGAGAGCGCGAGGACGTACCGCGGTACGGGCACAGACACGGCCGGCAGGACAGAAGGGCGTGGGCGTGGGGGCGGGGGCAGGGAAGCCACGGGATCGAACCTCCTTGGGCGCGCCCGGCGTTGGGCGGCCCGGTCCGGATCATGGCACAGATTGCGCGAAGTGCGCGAGACCTCTTGCGTGATTCACGCAGTCGTGCGAGCGTTCCGGTGGCGCCGACGGCCCTCACCCGCGGACCGCGTCGCCCTCGTGGACGCGACGCGTACCGGCTCAAACAGCACGGCGCACACCGGCTTGCACCGCACATCGCAGCACATCGCACCGCACATGGCCGCAGTGCAGCGCAGGGCCGGAAACCACCGCGGCGACCGGCCGAAGCCGCGCAGCCGCACGCCACACCCCCGCGATGCGCACATCACGCACGAGATCGCGTACGAGCACGAGACCGCACGACCCGCACCACTTGCGCTACCCGCACCGGAAGGAACCCGCCGTGACCGTCGGCCTTGAACTCCCGCACGTCCCTGTCCCGTTGTCCCCTCTCGTCCTCGGCACGATGACCTTCGGCGACACCGCGGACCGCGCGACGGCCGCTGCGATGCTGGACGCCGCGCTCGACGCCGGGATCACCGGCGTGGACACCGCCAACGGCTACGCGGGCGGCGAGAGCGAGCGCATCCTCGCCGAGCTGCTGCCCGGCCGACGCGACCAGGTGGTTCTCGCCACCAAGGCCGGCATCCCGCACCCCGACCAGGGCGACCACGCGCCGCTCTGTGCCGAGGGCCTGCGCACCGCACTCGACGGAAGCCTCAAGCGCCTGGGCACCGACCACGTCGACCTCTTCTATCTGCACCAGCCCGACCGCAGGACACCGCTCGCCGAAACCCTGGCCACCGTCGCCGAGTTCGTACAGGCGGGCAAGGTCCTCGCCCTCGGCGTCTCCAACTTCGCGGCCTGGCAGATCGCCGAGCTCAGCCGCGTGGCCGACGAGGTCGGCGCCCCGCGCCCGGTCGTCGCCCAGCAGCTGCACAACCTTCTCGCGCGCCGTATCGAGGAGGAGTACGTCGAGTACGCCGCCGTCACCGGCCTGCGCACGATGGTCTACAACCCGCTCGGCGGCGGCCTGCTCACCGGCCGCCACAGCTTCGAACAGGCCCCGGACGGCGGGCGCTTCGGCGACTCGAAGCTGGCCGCGATGTACCGCGAGCGGTACTGGAACGAGGATCTGTTCCGCGCCGTCACCGACCTCACCCGCATCGCCACAGACGCGGGCCTGCCGCTCACCGAGCTGGCCCTGCGCTGGCTCCTTTCACGGCCCTCCACCGACGCGCTGCTGCTCGGCGGCTCCCAGGTCGAGCACCTGAAGGCCAACATCGCCGCCGCGGCCGCCGGCCCGCTGCCCGCAGACGTCCTGGCCGCCTGCGACGAGGTCGGTGCCCGCCTTCGCGGCCCGATGCCCGCCTACAACCGCTGACCTCGCCCCCATCCTCGTAACGGAGACAACAACATGGCCACCGGCCGCAGTTCTGCCGAGTTCACCGCCGCCCTGCGCAATCGCGAACAGCTCATCGGCTACTGGTCGTTGCTCGACTCGCCGATCGCCGCCGAGCGCCTCGCCCGCGTCGGCTACGACTACCTGGCCTTCGACGCCCAGCACGGTCTCTTCGGCTACCAGGGCATGCTGAACAACCTCCTCGCCACCGACACCAGGGGCAGCACCTCCGTCGGCATGGTGCGCGTCGAGGCCAACGACCTCACCTACATCGGCAAGGCCCTGGACGCGGGCGCGACCGCCGTCATCGTCCCGCTGATCGACACCGCGCAGGACGCCGCCGACGCCGTCTCCGCCGTCCGCTATCCGCCTCTGGGCCGCCGCTCGTACGGCCCGATGCGCGCCCAGCTGCGCATCGGCCCGAACCCGGCCGACACACACGAGCAGACCGCCGTCCTCGCGATGATCGAGACGGCCGACGGCCTGGCCAACGTCGAGGAGATCTGCGCGACCCCCGGCCTCGACGGCATCTACGTCGGCCCGTCCGACCTGCGCCTGGCCATCGGCGGCGCGTCCTCCACCGACGCGTCCGTGCAGGACGAGTTCGAGCAGGCCCTCACCCGCGTCCGCAAGGCGGCCGAGACGGCGGGCATCGCGGCCGGCATCCACAACGCCGACGGCACGAGCGCCGCCCGCCGCCTCGCCGAGGGCTTCACGTTCGCGACGGTCGCGGCCGACGTCGTACACCTGCAGCAGATCGCCACGTCCCACCTCCAGTCGGCACGCGGCGAGGCACGCTGATGCCGACCACCCTCATCACGACGCCCACCTTCGCCCGGCACTCGGCGCGCCCCTGGCAGATCCTGGAGGAGGCCGGAGCCGGTCCCCGGCGCCCGTCCGAGGACGCGGCGCTGCCCGCCGCCGAACTCCTCAAGTACGCGGCCGCCGCGGACGCGTTGATCGTCGGCATGGATCCGATCACCGCCGAGGTGATGGACGCCGCGCCCTGCCTCAAGGTGATCGCCAAACACGGCGTCGGCGTCGACACCATCGACGTGGCCGCCGCCCGCGCGCGAGGGATTCCGGTCGTGTGCGCGCCGGGCAGCAACTCGCGTGCGGTGGCCGAGTACACCTTCGGCCTGCTGCTCTCCGCGACCCGCTCACTCGCCGCCTCGCACACCGCGGTGGAGGCCGGCGGCTGGCCGAAGCTCTTCGGCCCCGAACTGCACGGCAAGACGCTGGGCATCGTCGGCTTCGGCCGCATCGGCCGCCTTCTGGCCGGTTACGCCCGCGCTTTCGGGATGGAGCTGCTCGCCCACGACCCGTATGTCCCGGACGCCGACGTACGCGCGCACGGCGCCGAACCGGCCGCGCTCGAAGCCCTGTTGGCGCGCGCCGACGCCGTCAGCCTCCACATGCCGCCCGACCTGTCCGGCACACCGCTGCTCGACCGGGCACGCCTGGCGGCGATGAAGGAGGGCGCGGTCCTGGTCAACGCCGCGCGTGGCGGCCTCGTCGACGAGCGCGCGCTCGCCGACCTGCTCGGCTCCGGACACCTCGGGGCTGCGGCCCTCGACGCGTTCAGTACCGAGCCACTGCCCGCCGACCACCCGCTGCGCGCGGCCCCGCGCACGCTCCTCACCTCGCACATGGCCGCCTGTACGCCCGAGGCCAACCAGGCCATGGGCGCGATGGTGGCCGAGGACGTCGTCCGCGTACTGGCGGGCAAGGAGCCGCACCACCAGGCGAGTTGAGACACGGAGCACCCCCTCAGTACCTGCACCCCCGCACTACGACACCTCGGTACCACGGCACCACCCCCGTCCCATTCCGGATTCCGGCGACGACGCCGGAAGATCCCCCAAGGACCTGACATGGCCACCTCGACCGATGGCGCCACGGCGGCGCCACCCTCCGCGCAGACCGACCCGTACGCACTGCGCGCCGAAGACGCCCGCCCGGCCCCCGAGACCTTCCGCGGCCGACTGCGCCGGCTCGGCCCCGGACTCGTGCTGTCCGCCGCCGTCGTCGGCTCCGGTGAACTGATCACCACGACCTCGCTCGGCGCAAAGGCCGGCTTCGCCCTGCTGTGGCTGGTGATCGTCTCCACCATGGTCAAGGTGTGGGTCCAGATGGAGCTGGCCCGCTGGACCATCCTCAACGGCCGCCCCGCGCTCGACGGCTTCCGTGACGTCGGCCCCCGGATCGGCCGGCTGAGCTGGATCAACTGGCTCTGGATCGGCATGGACTTCGCCAAGATGTTCCAGCGCGGCGGCATCATCGGCGGTACCGCGGCGGCCTGTTCCATCCTCCTGCCGCTCCACGGTGCGTCCCTGAGCACGTCGTCGCTGACGATCTGGGCCCTCATCGTCACCGCCGCCGCCGTCCTCATCCTCCAGACGGGCAAGTACCACGTCGTGGAGCGGGTCGAGGTCATCGGCATCACACTCAAGACGGTCATCACCGTCGGCCTGGCACTCGCCCTGCCCCTCACCGCCTTCGGGTACGGCACCGAGCAGCTCGCCGACGGACTGAGCTTCCAGATCCCCGCGGGCACGGTCGGCATCGCGCTCGCCATGTTCGGCATCACCGGCGTCGGCGCCGACGAGATGACGACGTACACGTACTGGTGCCTGGAGAAGGGCTACGCCCGCTGGACCGGCCCCGACGACGGCACCGAACAGCGCGCCCGCCGGGCCGAGGGCTGGCTCAAGGTCATGCGGCTCGACGTGGGCGTGTCCTGGATCGTGTGCACCCTCTGCACCCTGTCCTTCTACGTGATCGGCGCCTCGGTGCTCCATCCGCAGGGCCTGGTGCCCGAAGGCAACGACATGATCACCACGCTGTCGCACATCTACACCGACACCCTGGGCCCGTGGGCCGAGTACCTGTTCCTGGCCGGCGCGATCGCTGTCCTGTTCTCGGTCACCGTCGCCTCGTCGGCGAGCGTGCCGCGCCTGTGGACCAACACCCTCGGCCTGCTCGGCGTGGTGAACTGGCACGACCTGCGCTCACGCACCCGCACGATCCGCATCCTCACCTGCTGCCTGCCCCCGGTGTGGATGTGCTTCTTCCTGTGGATCCAGTCCCCCGTACTGATGGTGCAGATCGGCGGTATCGGCGGCGGCGTCTTCCTGCTCGCTGTCGTGGTCGCGGTCTGGCGCCTGCGATACACCGGCGTCCCGCCCCGCTTCCGCGCCAACCCCTGGCTGACCGCCGCCCTCGTCATGAGCAGCGCGGCGATTCTGTTCCTCGGGGTGTACGCGGTGCTCGACACGCTGGGGCTCACGCCCGGCAGCTGAATGCGGCGGCGGCGCACAGTGGAGCCATGAACGCGGACGCGGCCGGGGGCGGCCGTCGGCGGGCATCGGTGACACTTGGGGCATGCAGCTTCCACCGCCCGGCCCTCCCCCTTCGCCCGATGCTGCCGCCACGCACAGCGGTGGTGCTCCCACGCTGGGGCAGGCCGTCGGTGTGGTCGGGCCCGACGTGGTGGAGGTGCTGCGGGCGCCATGCGGGACCGACGTGCCGGTGAGCGGGGCCGGGGTGTTCGACGAGGGCGAGACGCTGCAGGCACGGGGGCGGATTCTCATCGCACCCGGCGTCGACACGTCCGCGCCGGGCGCCGCGGGCGTGCTGCGCGCGGCGGACCGCGCGGGGGCGGCGGCCGTGGTGCTGCGACGTGGCGCTCACGGCGTCGCGCCGTCGCTCGCCGAGGCGGCCGATGAGGTGTCCACCGCCCTGCTCTCCCGGGCCCCGTGGATCGAGTGGGGCGAGCTGATCGGGCTGCTGCGGGCGGCCATCGCCCGCACCGGAACGGCGGCGCCCGCCGAGGCGTCGGCCGATGTGGCACTCGGTGATCTGTCGGGGCTCGCCCTCGCGCTTGCCGCGCTGGTGGGCGGCGCGATCACCGTCGAGGACCCCGAGTCGAACGTGCTGGCGTACTCGCCGACCGCCGACACCGCCGACCCGCTGCGCAGGCTGACGATCCTGGGCCGCAGGGTGCCGAGCTGGCGGGTGACCGAACTCGCCGAGAGCGGGTTCCTCACCACGCTGTGGGCGAGCGGCGACGTGGTGCACCGGCCCGCGGACGCGCGGTTTCCCGAACGCCTCGCTGTCGCCGTGCGGGCCGGCGACGAGATTCTCGGGTCGCTGTGGGCGGCCGCCGACGGTGAACCGTTGCCGCCCGGGGCCAGGGAAGCGCTGCGGCAGGCGGCCGCCATCGCCGTACCGCATCTGCTGCACCACCGGCTGCGGTCCCGGTCCGCAGCCAGTCGTCGCCGGTACGCGGTGCGGGCCCTGTTCGAGGAGCGCCCGCCGGACGTGTCCGCGGCGGCGGTCGTACTCGGGGTCGAGGCCGGACAGCCGTGCACCGTACTCACGGCGGCCGTCGCGGTGCCGATCGCACCGGACGTACTGGACCGGGCCTACCACCTGGCCTCCCTGCGCGTCGCCGCGCATCACACCCCGGCCTTCGCCCACCGCGACGGCGACCGGCTCGACGTGCTGCTGGCCGGTACCGGGGCGGGGGACGGCGTGGACCGGCTGGCACGCGACCTGGCCGGCGTGCTGCGCGGCGCCGGGGCGCGGCCGCTGGTCGCGATAGGGCCCGCAGTGGGGAGGCTCGGCGACGCCGCCGCCTCCCGTGCGGGGGCCGCCCAGGTGTTGCGGGTACTGCGCGAGCGCGGCGGGCCCGAGACGGCCTGCGCCGAGGATGTCCGGTTCGCCATGGACGCGCTGAGGGTGACCGATGCGGTCGCCGAGCACGTGCCTTCGGCCGCGGACGCGGTGGCGGCGCTGCTCGAGCACGACGAGCGGCACGGAACGGACCTGCCGCGCACCGTCGCCGCCCACCTGGTGTTCTTCGGCGACGCGGCAGCCACCGCCCGCTATGTGGGGGTGCACACCAATACGCTGCGGTACCGGCTGCGCCGGGCCGGGGAGCTGTGCGGCATCGACCTCACCGATCCCGACGTACGGCTCCTTGTGGAGCTGGGGCTGCGGCGGGCCGGGCTGATCCCACTGCCGTGAAACGGTGTGGTGCGCCCGCACCACGTCGTCCCCCTCTCTGTCGTGCGGGCGCACCATGGAGAGGTGGACGGCCCCCGGGCTTTGTGCGCGGCCACGAGGGGAGCGGCGCGGACTTCGTGCCGGTGCACGCAGACAGTGCGGGGCTCGGGGCTGCACAGTGAAATCGGGCGGAGCGCACGGGCGACAAGCCGGTGGCATGGACACCGCCCGCGGCCGCCGTATTAGGCGGCCCGCCCGGCGATCCCCCGGGCACGTAGCCGGCAGTGCGCAGCGAGAAGGCAGGAACACCCATGACCATGGCCCCGGAATCCGTCGTCCGCAGGGAGGCGGCCGTGCGAGCCGCCGCCGCGCAGGGCCTGGTCGGCGCGCAGGCGCCGGTCCTCGGCCTGCTCGATGTGGACGGGATCCGTGGCGCCGCCCGCGAGCTGCGCGAGGCCTTCGCCTTCGACGGGGTCTCGGTGCAGCACACGTTCGCGGTGAAGGCCGCCTCGCTGGTGCCGGTCCTCGCGCTGCTGGACGAGGAGGGCATCGGCGCGGAGGTGGCCAGCGCCGGTGAGCTGGCACTGGCCCGCGCCGCGGGCGTCCCCGCCGAGCGGATCGTCTTCGACTCCCCGGCCAAGACGATGGACGAGCTGCGCGACGCTCTCGCCCACGGCATCGCGGTCAACGCCGACAACCCGCAGGAGCTTGACCGTGTCGACGCCGTCGTCGCCGATCTCGGGGTCGGCCGCGCGCCCGTGGGCCTGCGGGTCAACCCGCAGGTCGGCAGCGGTTCGATCGGGGCGATGAGCACGGCGACGGCCACGTCCAAGTTCGGTGTGGCGCTGCGCGACGAGGGCGCGGAACAGTGGGTGCTCGACGCCTACCGGCTGCGTCCGTGGATGACCCGGCTGCACACCCACACCGGCTCCCAGGGTGTCGCCCTGGAACTGATGGCCGAAGGGGTGCGGGCCGCGTACGAGCTGGCGGAGAAGATCAACGCACAGGTCGGCCGGCAGCAGATCGACACCCTCGACATCGGCGGCGGCCTGCCGGTGAACTTCGCCTCGGACGAGGTGACCCCGACGTTCGCGCAGTACGCGCGGCTGCTGCGGGAGACCGTGCCCGGCCTGTTCGACGGGCGCTACACGCTCGTCACCGAGTTCGGCCGTTCGCTGCTGGCCAAGCAGGGGCTGATCGTGGCGCACGTCGAGTACACCAAGTCCTCCGGCGGCCGGCGGATCGCCGTCACACACGCCGGCGCGCAGGTGGCCACCCGCACCGTGTTCGTGCCCGAGGCGTGGCCGCTGCGCGTGGGCGCGTACGACCCCGCCGGGCGGCCCAGGGCGACCGAGCCGCTGGTACAGGACGTCGCCGGGCCGTGCTGCTTCGCCGGGGACCTGGTCGCGCGGGAGCGGGAGCTGCCCGAGCTGGCGCCCGGTGATCTGGTCGCGCTGTACGACACCGGGGCCTACTACTTCTCGACCCATTTCCACTACAACAGCCTGCCGCGTCCCGCGGTGTACGGATATGTCGTGTCCGATGCGGGGGTTGTGACGTTCGCTCCGGTCAGGCCCGCGCAGACGGTGGCCGAGGTGGTCGCGGAGTCCGGTGCGGCGCAGGCCGGTTCGCTTCTCGGGCTGACCGACCGGCCCTCCTCGTAGGGGCCCCTCCCCACCTGGGGAAAGTCGCCCCAGGAAACGGTCTAAAGCGGCGTGTCGCCGCGTGGTACTCCCGCGGCGCCCCACCGGGAACACTGTGTTCCGCTGCCCGGTACTGCTCGCGCAGCGGACGGGAGGCGAGGCGGGGCGGGGATTGCTCCGGATGGAGCCTCTCCCCCGCGCAGATGACGATCTTCTGGCCCCCTCCGTGCTGCGGATCGAATTCCCGCGCGACATGGTCGTAACAGCGCACGCATCGCCCGAGCTGCGGCGACAATCGACCGGAGAGCCGCCGACGCTCTCGCCCGCACTCGGCCAACTCATGTGGAGCCGCTGATGACCACCGCACGTGACCTCGCGATCGTTGCCCTGGCGGTGACACCCGACCACCCCGTCGAGCAGGGCGAGCTGTCGCTGGCGCTCGCGGGGGCCGAGGTGTTCGACCTCATCGAGGCCAAGGCCCTGGTCCTGGACGGCGACCACATGCTGCCCAGCGCTCAGGCACCGACAGGGGACCGCCTGCTGGATGAAGCCACCGGGGCTCTGGTGCGGCAGGAGCCGTACGAGTCGGTCGAGGACTGGCTGTGGCGCCGGGGCCGCGGGCTCTCCTCGGCGTACATCGACGAGCTGGAGCGGGAGGGGCTGACGACCCGGCCGCGGGGCCTGCGGAATCCGCTGCGGGCCGGGCGGACGGAGCCGGTCGACTCGGCGGACCGGCACCAGGCAGAGGAGCGCTTGGCGTCGGGTGAACCCGTGCTCGCCGCGCTGGCGGCCGCCGCCGGAATCCGGGACGAGCCGGCCGAGGACGCGCCCGAGCTCTCCGGGGACGCGGTCGCGGCGGTACTCGCCGCCGTCGGGAACGCCGTCCAGGAGCTGCAGGCCGTACGACAGCGCAGGGCGATCGAGGACGCGGCGTACGACAACGTTTGGCGCGGCTACTGAGAAACGGTCCCTGACCCGGCCCATCGCCTGAGACAGTGCGGTCAACTGCCCGGTCGTGAAACGACCGGCGAGGGCGAGCAGGCCGGGGCGAAGCCCAAGGAGAGCGCCGGGAGCTCGACGTCGACCAGCGGCGCCAACGGCTCCGACACAGCCAGCGGCTCCAACGGCGGCGCCACCAGTAGCGGGTCCGGATCGTCGAGTTCGGACGGCGGAGGTTCCTCCGGCGCCGGCGGTTCGTCCGCCGGCTCCCCGCCGCCCGCTATGAAGAGCTACAGCGTCAAATACACGAATTCCTGCGTCGGCGCATGCTC
Organism: Streptomyces sp. NBC_01445; assembly: GCF_035918235.1. Lineage (NCBI taxonomy): Bacteria > Bacillati > Actinomycetota > Actinomycetes > Kitasatosporales > Streptomycetaceae > Streptomyces > Streptomyces sp. NBC_01445. The sequence goes on from NZ_CP109485.1 coordinate 1,361,511, forward strand.
CATGCCGGTCCTCGTGAGCTGGCCGGCGATCTCCCGAGCGACCCGCTACGACATCCACTACACGAACAAGGGCAGCCAGTACACCGAGAAGAACGTCGACACCATCCATTCGACCGGCAACACCAGCTACACGATCACTGGGCCGTACTCCGGTGACGAGGTCTGCTTCTCGGTGCGCGCCGCCAACAAGTACGGAGCCTCTGCCTGGGCGGAGACCTGGTGCACCACGGTGCCCTACTAGGGCGTTTCTTGCGGGGTATTCGAGGTGCCCCGGCTCACCCGGCGGGAGGTGCCTGCCCCGTTGACTCGCGGGAGTCCTGGGCCCTCAGAAGTCCAGTACGTGTGGCAGCCCGAGACGGTAGCGCGTCCGGTCGGTGGCCTTGAGTACGTCGAAGCCGGGCGGCTCGGCGCCGGTGATGAGGCGGACCTCGTCCGCGCCGTCGGCTCCGGCGGCCGCGAGGACGCCGTTCGCGGCGCGCCGGCCCGTCTCGTTCGCGGTCTCCATGCACGTGAAGTCGGTGTTGCTGTGGGCGCGGACGTGGTCGCCCGCGAGGAAGAGGTTCGGGATCGCGGTGACCGCCTCGGAGCGCAGTTCCCAGGACGAGACGTCGTTGAGGAAGTACTCGTCGTCGTTGGTGAGCCCACCGCTCGCGGCCCGGGTGACCGCCGGGTCGAGGAACCAGGAGTGCACGATCCCCTCGGGCAGGACGACATCGCCGTTGTCCTCCAGGCCCGCCTTCATCTGCGCCCAGACTTCGTCGGCGATCTCCTTCGGCGTGCACTGCCGCGCGGGCTTTCCGTGGATCCGGCCCGGTGTCTCCCAGTCGGAGATGACGACGGAGAGGGACTCGGCGGCCACCCCGTCGCCCCAGGTACCGGCGAAGGGCTCCGACCAGAAGCGGGACTGCGCCACCGGGCACAGCGCCCACGGCGAGTCCATGAGACTGAGATGGGCGAGCGGCCCGCGGAACCTCTCCTTGAGCCAGAACACGATGCCCTGGCACCAGGCCGTGCGCAGCTTGTCCATCGCGGCGAGCTGCGGATCCGCACGGCGGATGCCGTCGGACCACAACTGCCGTACCCGGTCGACCGGGAGAGCCGCCACGAACCAGTCGGCGTCGATGCGCGCGGGCCCGGCCGCCGTGCGGGCGCGGGCGGCGGTGATGCGCCCGCCGGAGCCGAGTTCGAGGGACTCGACGAGATGTCCGGTCACGAACCGGACGCCGAGCGAGGTCAGATGCCGCACCCATGGGTCGATGAAGCGTTCACTGGTGGGGCCGTCGAGGATCCGGTCGAAGGGACCGTCGGGGCCCATGCCGAGTATCGAGTAGAGAATCTTGCTGATGCCCTGCCCGCAGGTGCGCGTGCTGGCCGTCTCGGGGCGCAGCGCCTGGATCACCTTCGCCGAGCCGCCCCACATCACCTGGTAGAAGTCGGACTTGTCCGCCGCCTCGATGAACTTCAGCCAGTTCAGGTGCTCCCACTGCCCGAACTGCCGCTCGTCGCAGCTCGTCATGACGATCGCCAGCTTGCGGGCGAGCAACACGACTTCCTGCGGCAGGAGTTGGGGCATGACCCGCAGCAGGCCCTCCAGGACGGCCGGCAGCGTAACGGGGTCGAGGGTGCGAGTGCTGGGCGGCAGGGTGGGCAGGAACAGGTCGCCCTTCCCGTTCTCCCGGTTGAACGCGAAGTACGGCACGGTGGTGAGGTTGTCCCAGACACCGTGTGCCTGCCCCTCGAAGGGGATCCGGCGCATGGTGTCGGGCAGGTTGGTGTAGAAGCCGAAGAAGCCACGGTGTCCGTGTTCCCCGGGCAGATCGCGGCGGCCACCGGAGGCCGTACCGCTCACCGGCACGCTGCGCGCCTTGCCGCCCCACTCGGCCCGCCGGTCGTACACCGTCACGTCGAAGCCGCGCTCGGCGAGCTCGTGGGCGGCGGTGAGGCCGCCGATCCCACCGCCGAGCACCGCCACTCTCGTACGCGCCCGCTGCGCCGCGGTCGCCCGCGAGGGCCGCAGCCCCAGTGCGCCCGCCGCCGCCATCGATCCACCCAGGGCCAGTAACTGCCTGCGTCCCGGCATCGCGCTTCCCCCGTCCCCTCCGACATTGCTGTCGGCGGGACGCTAGGGGCGACTGCTCAAGATCGGAACGAGCGGCCCGCGATATTCGCAGCTTTCACACGTGGTGGGCGCCCACTGTTGCGCCACGCGCACTGCCCACTCCTGGCTCGCGAACCGCGTCCCTACGAGCTACGTGCCCGGTGCCGAGACGTTCGGGCCCGTCCCGTCATGCGCCTCACCAGCGCTCTCAGCTCTGCCCCAGCCCGGCCGCGAAGTCCGCGAACCAAGCCAGCATGTCGGGGCGGGTCACCGCACCTTCCGCGCTGACATCCGTGACGCGGGCGCCCTGGAGGATGCGCTTGACGGGGACCTCCAGCTTCTTGCCCGTCAGGGTGCGGGGCACGGCCTCGATGGGCACCACTGCGTCGGGGACGTGCCGGGGAGACAGGCTGTGCCTGATCGCGCCGACGATCTCGTCGCGCAGCGCGTCGTCGAACCGTTCGCCGTCCGCAGGCACCACGAACAGCGGCATGTAGTAGCGGCCGTCCGCCATTTCGGCGCCGATGACAAGGCTGTCCGCGATCCGCGGGAGCCGTTCGACGACGGCGTAGAGGTCGGCGGATCCCATGCGCACGCCCATGCGGTTGAGCGTGGAGTCGGAGCGTCCGGCCAGGAAGACGGACAGGTCGGAGTCCAGGGTGACCCAGTCGCCGTGCCGCCACACGCCGGGATAGACGTCGAAGTAGCTGCTCCTGTAGCGCTCGTGGTCGGGGTCGTCGACGAAGTGGAGCGGCATCGACGGCAGGGGTGCCGTGACCACGAGTTCGCCCTGCTCCCCCACGAGCGGCTGCCCGGTGGCGTCCCAGGAGGCGAGGGCGACGCCCAAGGAGGGGCCGGAAAGCCGGCCCGTGCGCACCGGCAGCAGCGGGGAGCCTCCGGCGAGCACCGAGCAGATGTCGGTGCCGCCGCAGATCGACTGGAGCCGGGAGTCGGGGGCGAGCCGGTCGTGGACCCAGCCCCAGGTGCTGTCAGGCATCGCCGATCCCGTCTGCAGGATCGTCCGCAGCGCGCCGAGGTCCGTATCGGCGGCCGGGTGGGCGCCGGCCTTCTCCGCCGCGATCAGGTAGGCGGCGCCGACGCCGACCGTCGTGGCGCGGGAGCGTTCGGCGATCCGCCAGAGACCGTTGATGTCGGGGTGGGTGGGGCTGCCGTCGTAGAGGACGAGCGTGCTGCCGTGCAGGAGGCCCGCGACCATGAAGTTCCACACCATCCAGCTGGTGGAGGTGTGGAAGAGGTAGCGGTCGTCGGCGCGCAGGTCCACGCCGAGCCCGAGTGCCTTCAGCAGTTCGACGACGATGCCGCCGTGGCCGTGAACGATTCCCTTCGGGACGCCGGTGGTGCCCGAAGACCAGAGGATCCACAGCGGATCGTCGAACGCGACGTCGGCATACGTGAGTTGGGCTTCGCCGTCGGCCAGGTCGGACCAGTGGTGCTGTGTCACGTCCGGCCGCCGTGACCATGCCGGTCCACCGGCGGACGCGTGCAGGCGGTCGACGGCGACGAGGTGGCGGACCGTGGGCAGACCGTCCAGGATCTCGGTGATGTGCGGGCGCCGGTCGTACTCCTTGCCGCCGTGGGCGTAGCCGTCCGCGGCGACCAGGACCGTCGGCCGGGCCTGGCGCAGCCGCGCGAGGACACTGGGCGTGCCGAACTCCGGAGAGCAGACCGTCCAGGTCGCGCCGACGGCGGCGGTGGCCAGGAGGGCGACCACGGCCTGCGGGATGTTCGGCAGGTACCCGGCGACGCAGTCACCGGGGCCGACGCCCATCTCACGCAGGGCCGCGGCCGTGCCCGCCACTTCCTGGGTGAGCCGGTCCCAGGAGATCTCCACGGCGTCGCCGGTCTCGGACACGGCGATGAGCGCGGGGCGTTCGTCGGTGGCTTGGGCGAGGCACTGCTGCGCGAAGTTGAGGCGTGCTCCGGTGAACCAGGTCGCGCCGGGCATCCTCGCGTCGGCGAGCACCTCGTCGTAGTCGCTGACCGTGTCCAGGCCGTAGAACTCCCACACGGCCGACCAGAAGCCGGGCAGGTCGTCGGTGCTCCACCGCCACAGCTCGGCGTAGTCGGTGAACGACAGTCCGCGCTCCTGCGCCAACCAGCCCAGGAATTCCGTGACGTTGGAGTTCCGGGCGCTCATGCCGACGCCTTCGGCTTCGGTGTCGTACGGCAGCCGAAGGCCTGGAGGAATTCCAGGGCGCGGGGCCACTCGCCGTACCCGGAGGCGGGGTTGAGGTGTCCCACCGGGCCGAGGTCCACCAGACGACTGCCCCACGCGTCGGCCAGTGCGGCGACCCGGTCGAAGCGGGCCAGGGGGTCGTTCGTGCTCGCCGCGACGACGCTGGGGAACGGCAGTGTGGCGCTCGGCGTCGGCAGCCAGCCGTTCTCACGCAGGGCCTGCGGTCCGGGGTAGCCGTCCGGCAGCGGGGCTTCGAAGTCGGGCGGCGTCGTGAGGAGGGCGCCATGCACCGGGCGGGTGTGCCGGGCCGCCCAGTGGACGGTGGTGAGCACGCCGGCGCTGTGCGCGACGAGCACGACCGGTCCCTCGATGCCCGACACCACGTCGTTCAGAGCGGTGACCTGCGCATCGCGGCTCAGCCTGAGGTCCGTCAGGGGCGGCACGGTCACCGAACCGGGGAGGCGGGCGGCGAGGGCCGTCTGCCAGTGGTCGGGGACGTGGTCGCGCAGGCCGGGCACGAGCACGACCGTGGGCGCGGGAACGGGGTTCATATGGAGATCTCCGTCTTTTCGAGGGCCGGGGCCGGGGCCGATGCCGAGACGAGGCCCTTGTCGTAGTGGCGTCTGCCGAGGGTGAAGGCGAGGCTCGCCACGATGGCGATGAGCGGGACGAGGCGGAGTGCGCCGTCCAGACCCAGGCGGTCGGCGAGCATGCCGGTCACCGCGGGGCCCGGCGCGAGTCCCAGCAGACTGTTGGCGAGGGTGAGCGTGGCCATGGCCGTCGCCGCGACGGCGGCCGGGGTCAGGCTCGCCACCATGGCGGCGGCGGGACCCGCTGTTGCGTTGCACAGCAGCGTCCCGGCGCCGATGACGAGGAGTTGCGGTACGCCGGACGGGAGTTGGAACCCGCCGGCGAGCAGGACCAGCGAGCCGGCGCTGCACACGATGGCGACGTTCCACTTGAGGTGGGGGTTCCTGCGGCCGAGCCGGTCGCTGACGATGCCGCCGCCTATCATGCCGATCCCGGTGATCAGCGCGAAGCCTCCGGCGGCGAGTCCGGCCTTGGCGGGCGGCAGGCCGTAGTAGCGGTCGAGGAAGCTGGGCATCCAGGCCATCAGCGCCATCGCGATGAACATCTGCAGGCCGCTGCCGACGTAGGCGCACAACACGGACACCGACGAGAACAGCCGGGGCAGCAAGGTCCGTACCGGGCCTCCCGTACCCGGTGCGGGGCCGGTGCCGCGGCCGGCCGGCGCCAGTCTCCGCTCGGTCACGACGACGGCGTAGACCGCGGCGAGGACCAGCCCGAACAGCCCCATGACAGCGAACGTCCAGCGCCAGCCCAGGTGTTGGGCCACCACACCGCCGATCGACACGCCGAGTACGGAGCCGAAGGCGCCGCCCGCGATGAAGGCGCCCGACAGCGTGGCCCGCAGGCCCACCGGGAAGACGCTCAGCACCACCGCGATGCCCACACTCCCGTACGCCGCCTCGCCGACGCCCACCATGAAGCGGCCGAAGAACATCTGGCCGTAGCTCGCGGAGACGGCACAGCCCAGGGTGGCCACGCTCCACACCACCGCCGCGAGGACCAGGCTCCTGACCCGGCCCCAGCGGTCCGCGAGCAGCGACAGCGGAAAGGTCAGCAGGCCGACCATGAGGGCGACGATGCCGCTCAGCGATCCCAACTGGGTGTCGGAGAGCAGCCATTCGGCCTTCAGGAGCGGGAACACCGCGTTCAGTACCTGCCGCGACATGTAGTCGGACAGCAACAGCCCAAAACTGAGGGCGAACACCAGCCACGCGTAGCGACGGGTCATCGGCTCAGCAGGGCCTGTCACCGGCGATGCCGGCGCGCTCCATCTTGCGGACGGCGGGCCAGTAGTCCTGGACCGCGTAGTGCTGGGTGGAGCGGTTGTCCCAGAGGGCGACGCTGTTCGGGGTCCAGCGCCAGCGGACCTGGTACTCGGGGACGGCCGCCTGGCTCGTGAGGTAGTTGAGCAGGTGACTCGCGCCGGGCGCGTGGTCCTGGCCGAACCGCACGTTCTCGGGGGTGTGGTAGTTGACGAAGTGGGTGGTGAAGGAGTTGACGAAGAGGATCTTCTCGCCGGTCTCGGGGTGGGTGCGCACGACCGGGTGCTCGGCGTCCGGGTAGCGGGCCTTGAGCTGGTGGCGCTGTTCCGTCGGCATGACCGCGCCGAAGCTCGCCTCGATGCTGTGCCGGGCGCGCAGCCCGTCGATCTGGGTGCGGATGTGCTCGGGGAGCCTGCGGTACGCCTCGGCCATGTTGACCCAGATCGTGTCGCCGCCGACCTCGGGCGTCTCGACGCAGCGGAGCAGGGCGCCCATGGGCGGGCGGTCGCGCCAGGTCGCGTCGCAGTGCAGGGCGTTCTCGTAGTGCTCGGGCTTGCTGTCCAGGTCCTTGTAGATGCGGACGAGGCCCGGGTGGTCGGGGTCGCTGCCGAGGACCGGGTGGTCCTCCAGCGGGCCGAGCCGGGAGGCGAACGCGACGTGCTCGTCGCGGCTCATGTCCTGGTCGCGCAGGAACAACACCTTGTGGCGGAGCAGCAGTTCCTTGATCTTGGCGAAGAGCGCGTCGTCATGGACGGCGTCGCCGAGCTGGACGCCGTGCAGTTCGGCGCCGATGGTGCAGGTCAGCAGTTCGACCTGGATCCGGGTGCGGGCAGCGGTCCGGGGCATGGGTGCTCTCCAGGGGGTACGGGGGCTGGTTGCTCAGGGGACGAGGACGGACGAGCCCGTGGTGCGGCCCGCTTCCAGCGTGCGGTGCGCGGTCACGGCGTCGTCGAGGGCGAAGCGCTGGTCGACGCGGATCCCGATGCGGCCGGCGGCGACGTGGCCGAACAGCTCCCCGGCGAGGTCGTCCCGCTCGGCCGGGTCGGCGATGTAGTCGGCAAGGGCCGGCCGGGTCACGAACAGCGAGCCGTGCCGGACCAGCTGCATCGCGTCCAGCGGCGGCACACCGGACGAGGTGCCGAAACAGACCAGCAGGCCGCGGCGGCGCAGCGAGGCCATGGACCCGGCGACCGTGTCCTTGCCGACGCTGTCGAGGACGAGCGGGACACCGGCCCCGTCGGTCAGCTCCCGCACGCGCTCCGCGACGTTCTCCTGCCGGTACAGGATGGTGTGGTCGCAGCCGTGGGCGCGGGCGAGTACGGCCTTCTCCTCGGTGGACACGGTGCCGATGACGGTGAGGCCGAGCAGCTTCGCCCACTGGCAGACGATCAGCCCCACGCCGCCCGCGGCAGCGTGCAGCAGGATCGTGTCCCCGGGCTTCAGCGGGTGGATACGGCGCAGCAGGTACGAGGCGGTGAGGCCGCGCATGGTCATGGCGGCCGCGGTCTCGCAGTCGATGCCGTCGGGGAGCCGGATCAGGGAATCGGCGGGCATGACCCGCTCGGAGCTGTACGCGCCGAGCGGGCTGCCGGTGTACGTGACGCGGTCACCCTCGCCGACGTGAGTGACGCCCTGGCCGACGGCCTCGACGACACCGGCGGCCTCGACGCCGATTCCCGCGGGCAGCGGCGCCGGGTACAGACCGGTGCGGAAGTAGGTGTCCGCGAAGTTGAGGCCGACGGCCTCGTGCCGGACCCGGACCTCGCCGGGGCCGGGGGCGCCGACGGTGACCTCTTCGCGGCGCAGGACCTCGGGGCCGCCGGTCTCGTGGAAGCGGATGGCGTATGCCACGGGATGCTCTCTTCGTTCGGCTTGTTCAGCGTGTGCGGTGTGTGCGGCTTGTTCGGCTTGTTCGGCTGCCGTCAGCGGGCGGATCCGCCGAGCATGAAGCCGCGCTGGCCCGGACGCCGGTTGGGCACCATGCCGAGCGCGGCCAGGGTCTCGTCGGTGCCGGTGTAGTACTCGCCGATGTGGTAGATCTCCTTGGCCTCCGCGCCGTTCGCGATGTCGCGGCCGAGCGTGTCGGCGATGCTGACCATCTGCTCGACCTGCTGCACGGAGCTCATGGGCTCGCCCTTGCGGGCCCACAGGTTGTCCTCGTTGCCCACGCGGACGTGGACGCCGAGGGCGATGGCGATGGCGTTCATGGGGGCGACGGCGCGCATCGAGGACTCGATGGTGAGGACGGCGCCGTCGGGAACACGGCGGACGAACTCGATGAGGTCGGCCGGGTGGCGCCCGGAGAACCCGCCGCCGATGGCCACGTAGTTGAGGACCAGGGGGCCGGTGTACACGCCGCTGCGGATGAGACGCTCGACGGTCTCCAGCTGCGCCAGGGTGGCGAGCTGGAAGTGCGGCTGGATGTCGTTCGCGTGCAGACGCTTGAGGTGTTCGAGGTAGAAGTCGGGGCCCGCCTCGACGACCATGTCCCGGTACGCCGCGTAGTAGTCGGGCTTGGCGATGGAGGTCCCGGCGAGGTCGTCGTCGGACATGATCTCGACGATGTTCATCTGGCTGGTGTTGATGGCGATCGTCACCTGGTCGGGCCGCGGGTCGAGTTCGGCCAGCAGGTGGCGGGTGTCGTAGCTGAGCCACTTCGCCTCGGAGCCCTCGTCCTCCGGGGCGAACGAGATGGAACCACCGATCTGCAGGACCATGTCCGGGACGGCCTCGCGCAGCCGGCCGATGAGCTCGTTGAACATCGACATGCGCTTGGAGCCGTGGCCGTCAAGTTCGCGTACGTGAATGTGGAGCACGGTGGCACCGGCGTTGTAGCAGTCCACGGCGGCCTGGACGTGCTCGTCCATGGTGAGGGGCAGGTCATCGGCGTCGCCGGGGAGCCACTCGGGGCCGTAGGGGGCCGCCTGGATCACCAGCTTCTGCTGGTTCTCGGGCAGCAGGGAGTCGTCGAGGAAGTGCATGGTCATCTCCTGGTACGTGGACGCGCCGGGCGGCAGGCCTTCGCGGGCACACCGACCCAACTGATGGCTGGCGCAAGGGCGTTGCGCTGTCGAGCCGCGGTGGCCCTTGCGGTACGGCCACGTTAAGAGCGGGTTACGCGCGGCGCTTCACCACAGGTGACAGGAGACTTGTCAGTTGGGGACACGGCCGGTGGCCGGGTGGGGGCAGGGCCGGTGGTCAGTCCTGGACAGGGCCGGTGGCGGCCCGCTGAGCGCGCCATTCGCGTGCGCTGCTGCCGAATTGGTCACGGAACCAACGCGAGAAGGCACTGGGCGCGGAGAAGCCGAGGAGCCCGGCGATCTCGGTGAGGGAACGGCTCGGGTTCGCCACGAGCTGCTCGGCAAGCTGCGTGCGCGTGGTGTTGACGAGCGAGGAGAAGGTCTCGTCCGACGCGGCGAGATGCCGGTGGACGGTCCTGCGGTCGACGCCGAGGCTGCCGGCGACCTGTTCGACGGAGCAGCGCCCCGTCGGCAGCAGGACCTCGATCAGCTCGCGCACCCGATCGAGCTCGGTGGTGTCCTCGGAGACCGCGATGGAGTCGAAGTACTGTCGGGCGTAGCCGCGCAACAGGGGGTCCGACATCGCATTGGGGGTGTCGAGTTCGGTCGCGTAGAAAACGATGCCGTTGAATTCCCGGTCGAATTCCACGACGGGCCCGAAGAATCGCCGGTGTGCGGAGAGGTCGAGGGGTGCGCCGTGGGAGAAGCACACGGACAGCGGCTGCCAGCGGGCGCCGAGGAACACCCGGAGAAATCCGTGGAGCACGCCGACGGCCAGCTCGACGGACTGCCGGACCTCACGTGCCTCACCGTCGAGGCTCACCTTCACCGTGGCGAGCCCGTTCGTCTCCGTGAGCCTGCTGCGCAGCATCTCGTTGTACATACGCTCGTGGCGCACCAGGAGCCGGAGGGCGCTGCGCGCGTCGGGCTCCTCGCGCAGGACGAGGCTGATCGGGCCGAGGTTGGAGAAACGGCGCCGCTCCGCCAGGAGCAGGCCGAAGTCCTCGCGCCGCGCCGCTGCCGCCGACAGTTCGAGCAGCTCGGCGACGGCCGCGCCGGGGATCCAGCGGTCCTGAATCGTGAGTCCGACGGGGTCGAGGCCCACGCGCTTCATGAGGGCACGGGGGTCGATGCCGAGGGACTGGCTGACCTCGATGTAGCGGCTCAGTGCCGCGTTGCGGACCAGCGGTTTCATCGGCGCACTCCAGGGCTGTGTCCCAGATTGATAAGTCATTCGTCCCGTGACGTCAAGCGTTGCCCGAGGTCGTGACTTAGCGTGGCACCACCGCGAAGGACGCACGGAATTCCGATGGAAGACACCTTGGCAAAGTATCGGCCTCTTGAAAAGAGGTCGATATAGCGGCGATAGAGGCCGCGAAAGAGCCGGTGAATCCAGGTCCCGGCACCTGCTTCTCACGGAATTCCCCGGCGGAGAAAGGATGAATGTGGTGCGTGGTCGATCCCCAGAACTTCCCCGCCGCCCCTGCACCGGTCCGGCCGTGTGGCGGGGCCGGGATCTCGCAGCCTCCCGCGCCTGGGCGCTGCACCTGTCACCGGCCCGGCTCGACGAGCTGGACACGGCCCTGCGGACGGTGCGCGCCCGGGGCACGCCTGTGTTGAAGGTGACGGCCGGCGACTTCCCGCTGCCGACCCTGGCGGGCGAGCTGCGCAGTGCGGCCGACGAGTTGGAGAACGGCCGGGGCTTCGTGCTGGTACGAGGCATCCCGGTGGAGCGGTACAGCGAGGAGGCGGCCGGTGTCCTCCTGTGGGGTGTGGGACAGCACCTCGGCATCCCTGTGTCGCAGGACGCGACCGGTCACATGCTCAGGCATCTGCGGGACGCGCCCGACGCACGGGCCGCCCTGTCGCCGCGCACCGAAGCGGCCGACGCGCTCGCGCTGCTGTGCCTGCGGGCGGACGGTTCCAGCGGGCGTACGACACTCGCCGGCTCGGCGGCGGTGCACAATGCCGTGCTGGCTCGCCGGCCCGAGCTCCTGGACGGCCTGAGCCGTACACACTTCCTCGACCGCCGCGGAGAACAGCTCCCGGGCCAACTCCCCTGGCAGGCCCTGCCGCTCGCCCACCGGGACGGGGAGAGGCTCAGCCTGCGCTACGACCGCGGCCGCCTGGAGTCGGCGCAGCGGTTTCCCGAGGTACCGCGCCTGGGTCCGGCCGATCGGGAGCTTTTCGACCTGATGGACGAGGCGGCGTCATCGCCGGAGCTGCGCCTCGACATCGACCTCGCCCCCGGTGACCTGCTGCTGCTCAACAATCACGCGGTACTGCACGCCTGCGCACCGCACGACGAGGACGGGCCGCAGCGCGAACAGCCGTGGCACCTGTTGCAGTTGTGGCTGACGCCTCATCAATCACGCGCCCTGCCAGCGGAGTTCTGGGGCGATGAGCACTCCGACACCGGCGGGCGCGGTGGGGTCACGCCTCGCGATGTGATCACCCCGCACACCCCGCACACCCCGACGAAAGGTAAGCAGCCACATGTCCGACCTCTGCGCACTCCTGGCGCGTTCGGCCCGGTCCCACGCTGACCGGACCGCCGTCCGTCAGGGCAGCAGCGTCCTCACGTACGGGGAACTCGACGACCTGACCGCCCGGTTCGCGGCCCTGTTGCGGACCAGGGGCGTGCGCGCGGGCGACCGGGTGGCGATGGTCCTGCCCAACGTCGTGCACTTTCCCGTCGTGTACTACGGCATCCTGCGCGCGGGCGCCGTCGTGGTCCCGATGAATCCGCTGCTGAAGTCGGACGAGATGGCGTTCGTGCTGCAGGACTGTGCGGTCCGGTTCGTGGTGGCCGCACCTGCCGCCTCCGGCGAGGCCGTTCCGGCGGCGGCGACGGCCGGCGCGGAGTGCCTGGTCGCGGACCCCGTCGCCCTCGACGCACAGCTGCTCCTGGCCGTGCCGATGACCGGAGCGGCCGTGAACGCCGACGACGACACCGCGGTGATCCTCTACACCTCCGGCACGACGGGGACGCCCAAGGGTGCCGAGCTGACGCACCGCAATCTGGTGAGCAACGCGCTGACAGCGGCCCGGACGTTGCTGTGCGTGGGACCGGACGACGTCCTGTTCGGCGGGCTCCCGCTGTTCCACGCCTTCGGGCAGACCTGCGCCATGAACACCGCGGTCGCGGCGGGCGCCTGCCTGACCCTCCTGCCTCGCTTCGACGCGGCGGCGGCTCTGGAGATACTTCGCCGCGACGAGGCGACCGTCTTCCTGGGCGTGCCCACGATGTACACCGCGCTGCTCCAGACCGGCATCGGGCCGGCCCTGCCCCGGCTGCGCCTTGCCGTCTCGGGCGGCGCCTCGCTGCCCGTCGAACTGCTGCACGCCGCCGAGCGAGACCTGGGGGTCACGGTGCTGGAGGGCTACGGTCTGTCGGAGACGTCACCGGTGGCCTGCTTCAACCCGCCGGACCGGCCCCGTAAGCCGGGTTCCATCGGGCTTCCCGTGCGAGGGGTCGAGTTGCGGCTCGTCGGGGATGACGGCCGCGTGGTCGGCCCCGGCGCGGTCGGCGAGCTGGCGATCCGGGGCGAGAACGTGATGAAGGGGTACTGGAACCGGCGGGACGCCACCGCGGGGGCATTCCAGGAGGGCTGGTTCCACAGCGGCGATCTCGCCCGCGTCGACGAGGACGGCTACTACTTCATCGTCGACCGCAAGAAGGACCTCGTCATTCGCGGCGGGTACAACGTCTATCCGCGCGAGATCGAGGAGGTCCTGTACCGGCACCCGGACGTCGCGGAGGCGGCTGTGATCGGTGTGCCCGATCCGGCGCGCGGCGAGGAGGTGGCGGCCGTGGTGGTGCTCCGGCCCGGCGCAGGCACCACGACGGACGAGCTGCGCGACTACGTACGGCAGCGGGTGGCGGCCTACAAGTACCCGCGGATCGTGAGATTCGTCGACGCGCTGCCCAAGGGGGCGACCGGCAAGATCCTCAAGCGGAACATCGTGCTCGCCCCGCCGGCACCTTCGGGAGCCTGATCCGGCGACGCACTCGAATCCGGCCGGAACGGCCCTCTGCGCGACACGCCATCCCTCAAATGGGTAACCAACCCCGCACGGGTGATGCGAAAAGGAGATGACGGCACCACCGCCGGAGGCCACCTGCCGCGTTCCCCGCGTTCGAACTTTCGAGCGACAGATCGCCCCCTCAACACCGTTACGAGTCACAGATCGCCCCCGTTCTCCGAGCATCTGTCCGATCGCCGGCGTAGGAGGTCACATGGAGCAGCATCGGGTGTCGAGCGGAACGGGGGCAGGTGGATGAGGCTGTTGCGCCGTCCGGAGCCGGGGGCTCCCGTTGTCTCGGCCAGTGAGAGGGAGTTGTTCGGCGGGCCGTTGCGCTACGACGCGGGCTGGAGCAAGCACGAGTACGCCCGCCTCGACCTCACGCTGTGGAGTGCGCTGAGGTCCCTGCCGCATCTTGTGTTGCAGACCGTCCGACTTGCCTGGCACACGGACCGACGCTCACTGATCACCGTAGGAGTGACGGAAGTGGGCCAAGGCATCGCGGCCGCACTCAAGTTGCTGGCCGTGAACGCCGCCTTGCACGCCGTCGTCGCCACCGGCACCGACGTGCGAGGTCTGCGCGACGCCCTGCCCGCCGTGGTGATGACCGCCGTCGTCCTGGCCGCCAACGCGCTGCTCGCCTCCCGGTCCACCGCGGCAGCCGGGAGCCTGGAGCCCAAGGTCGAACGCGCCGCGTCCGAGCAGTACTTGGCGGCATGCCAGCGGGTCGAGATGTCGGCGATCGAGGACGGCACGTTCCGCGAGTTGATCGACCGGGCCCAGTACGGGGCCAACGAAGCCCGCCACATGATCGGTTCCAGCGTCGCGGCGATCAACAGCGTGCTGGCGCTGATCGCCGCGGGCGGTGTGCTGTCCGTGCTCAATCCGGCCCTGCTGCCCATGCTGTTCCTGATCGTCGCGCCGCGCGGCTGGGGTGTGATGCGCGTGGCCCAGCAGCGCTACTTCTCGACGATGACCTGGATCGAACACCTGCGGGCCAGCCGGGTGTTGTCCAATCTCCTCACCTCGGTGACCGCGGCCCTGGAGGTGCGAGTGCACCACGTGGGCGCCTTCCTGCTGCGCCACTACCGGATCATGGCGCACACGGCCGAGAGCGAACAGGCGCGATTGGCCAAGGACAAGGCCCGTACCGAACTGGCCGCGTCCGCGCTGTCCGGGCTCGGATACGCGCTCACCTTCACGGTGATGATCGGGCTGTGCCTGACCGGCCGCATGAGCGTCGCCGTCCTCGGCACGGCGATCATGGCCATCAACGCGGGCTCCGCCGGCATCGGTGCGCTCGTGAACACCATGAGCCAGCTGCACGAGCAGTCCCTGTACGTGCATGACCTCACCGACTTCCTGAAGAAGGCCGAGGACCTGGCGATCCCCGAGGGCGGCCTCGCCCTCCCCGCTCGCCCGCGGTCCATCCGCCTCGACAATGTCTCCTTCCGCTACCCCGGCCGGGACGAACCGGCCATCGACAGCGTCTCCTTCAGCATCGAACTCGGCAGCGTCATCGCCCTCGTGGGCCCCAACGGCTCCGGCAAGTCGACCCTCGTGCGCCTGCTGTCCGGCCTGCACTTACCCGGGGAGGGCCATATCCACTGGGACGACGTGGACATCTCCGAAGCCGACCGCCGGCAGCTCTTCGGCCACGTCAGCCTGCTCACCCAGACCTTCGAGCGCTGGCCCTTCACCGCCGCGGCCAACATCCGCATCGGCCAGCCGGACCGCGACGTCACCGACGAAGACCTGCGCACCTCCGCCGCGTACGCCGGAGCGGACCGCGACATCGCCGGACTCCCCCACGGCATGAACACCCTGCTGGGCAAGAACTTCCGCGGCGCCAGTGACCTGAGCGGCGGACAGTGGCAGAAGATCGGCCTGGCCCGCGCCCACTTCCGCGACGCCTGCCTGGTCATCGTCGACGAGCCGACATCCGCCCTGGACCCGGACGCGGAGCAGCGCGCCTTCGACCAGATCCTCGGCCTCGCGGGCCCGGACCGCATCATCGTCCTGGTCACCCACCGCATGGCCGCGGTGCGCCGCGTCGATCGCATCTTCGTGCTGGACGAGGGCCGGCTGATCGAGGAGGGCAGTCACGCCGAGCTGTTCGCCGCCGAACCAGCCAGCCGCTACGCACAGATGTACCGCCTGCAGGCCGACCAGTACGAACACGCACGCCCCGTCCAGCTCCCCGGTCCCACCCGGCCGCCCGCGTCCGAGCCCGCGTGACCTACGGGCGACCGGTCCGACGCGGCCGGAGTTTCCCCACGGGGTCAGCGGCTCACGGCGGTTTCGCGGTCGATGCGCGACAGCTTCTCGGGGTTGCGCACGGCGTAGAGCCCGGTGATGAGGCCGTTGTCGATGTGCACCGCCATGACGGTGTCGATGTCGCCGCCGCGCCGCAGAACGAGAGCCGGGTATCCATTGACGTGTGCCGGCCCGAGGGACATCTCGGCGTCGATCCTGCCCAGTACCTGGGCCACCTCGTCGGCGCCCACGACGGGCACCAGCGCGGCCCGCACGACTCCGCCGCCGTCGGTCAGCAGCACGACGTCCGGCGCGATCATGTCGAGCAGGGTCTTGAGGTCGCCCGTCTCGATCGCCTGCTGGAAGGCGGCGAGCGCACCACGCGTATCGGCCGGGGAGATGACCTCGCGCGGCCGGCGTGCCGCCACGTGGGCCCGTGCCCGGTGTGCGATCTGGCGGACCGCGGCCGGGCTCTTGTCGACGGCTTCCGCGATCTCGTCGTATCCCAGATCGAACACCTCGCGCAGCACGAACACCGCGCGTTCGGTCGGCGCGAGTGTCTCCAGTACCAGCAGCATCGCCATCGAGACGCTGTCGGCCAGCTCGACGTCCTCCGCCACGTCCGGCGCGGTGAGCAGCGGCTCGGGCAGCCAGGGTCCGACGTAGGACTCCTTACGGCGGCGGAGCGTACGCAGTCGGCTCAGCGCCTGGCGCGTGGTGATGCGGACCAGGTAGGCCCGGTGGTCCCGCACCGTGTCGAGGTCCACGTCCGCCCAGCGCAGCCACGTCTCCTGCAGGGCGTCCTCCGCGTCGGCCGCCGAGCCGAGCATCTCGTAGGCGACGGTGAACAGCAGATTGCGATGGGCGACGAACGCCTGGGTGGCGGTGTCCGTGCGGCTGTCGCGAGCGTGGGCGTCGGCCGTGTCGGTGCATCGCTCGGTGGGCTCGCTCATTGCCGGCTCCTGTCTGTTCTCTCACGACCGTGTCACGCACAAGACGCCGCCCCTCCCCGTCTTGTGACACCCGAGACCGGTGGTCTACGTCACATCGCCGCGCTGTCACAGGATCCGGTCGGGCGGCATCTCGTGTTTGTCAGGCTGCCGCGCGAACGATGCGCACGGCATGCGATGCACGACTGAGGAGACACCGTCATGGAACTCCGTATGAACCTTTTCGGCAACGAGATCGGTACCAAGATCGGCAAGCGGATCTACGCCGTCAGCCAGGTGATCCAGGAATCGCCGCTGCCGAAGACCATCCAGGAGCTGGTACAGCTGCGCGCCAGCCAGATCAACGGCTGCGGTTTCTGCGTCGACATCCACGGCAAGGACGCCGCGGCCGGCGGCGAGACCCATGTCCGCCTGAACCTGGTCGCGGCCTGGCGCCACTCCACCGTGTTCACCGAGGCCGAGCGGGCCGCGCTGGCGCTCACCGAGGAGGGCACGCGCATCGCCGACAACGGCCGTGGTGTGTCCGACGAGACGTGGGCCCAGGTCCGCAAGCACTATGACGAGGACCAGGCCATCGCGCTGGTCTCACTGATCGCGATGATCAACGCGACCAACCGGCTCGGCGTGATCCTGAACAACCAGGGCGGCTCCTACGAGCCGGGCAGCCTCGCCACCATCGCGACCTGATCGGCAGGTGCGTCTGGGCCGGTCCTGGATCCTTCGATCCGGGCCGGCTCAGGTGTGTCTCAAGCGCGCTTCACGGCGCTGAAGTGGCGCTCCGACGTCAGACGGCCAGGCGGTTCAGCCGGCGGTCGTGCCACTTGCTGAGCAGCAGCAGCGAGACCGTGGCGCCGATCAGCGCGCAGAACATGTCCCATTGGGTGTCCCACGCATCGCCCTGCGTGGCCAGGAAGGCGTCCGCCGCCTGCCCGCCGACGACGGCCGCCGCCCACTCGAACATCTCGAAGACCGCGCTGAACGCCAGGCACGCGCAGACCGTCAGCGGTGCCAGCCATCGGCTGCCGCGCAGCGGAGACGTGCGGATCAGCAACTCCCGTACCAGGATGGCCGGTACGAAGCCCTGCATCAGGTGTCCGAACCGGTCGTACGGATTCCGGGACAGCCCCAGTCCGTCCTGCACCCATTCGCCCAACGGCACCTGGGCGTACGTGTAGTGCCCGCCCAGCGCGAGCACCAGCGCGTGCGCCGCGAGCAGACAGCACAGCAGCCCCGACAGCTGAAAGCGTCGCCAGGTCAGGACGACCAGCGGCAGTCCGATCAGTACCCACACCACTTCCAGCAGCCAGGTCGTGCGGTCGTGCGGTGCCCAGGCGGAGAGGGCGACCCCCGCGACCACGACGGTGACGCAGACACGGGGCAGCACCGGCGACGGGGCCGGAGTGTTCGCCGCCCGGCGACGGGCAGCTGCGATCAGGGACATCGGGGCACTCCTTCTTCTCGGTCGCCTCATCGTGGCGGCCCGGAAGCCGGGTGGCCTGAGTACGGCTACTCAACCAGGAGCGGGCGAGTGGCGGTGGTGATCGCGTCGGCGGCGACAGCTCCGCCCGGTACTCGGACAGGGCCGCCGCCGGGTCTACCAGGGGCAAGCGGTGGCCGAGGTATCCGTCGGGGCGTACGACGAACCCGGTCGGGCCGTCGGGGCGGTAGAGCCGGGCGAACTCCCCTGCGGCGTCGCGGTATCCGGCAACGGCCAGGGGCGAGGTCAGTCGGCTCGACTTCACGGGCGAGGACGGCGACCGTGTCCAGGCCGGTCCCGTCGGCCGTCGGTCGCAGCCCTTCGGCCCGGACGCTCTCGGCGGCCTCCGCCAGGCCTCGCCGGGCGCCCGTTCCTCCATGCCCTGCGCGACGGACCGCTGTCCACGTGCTGGGCGGTCAAGTGGCAGATCTTGGTCGTCGGCCGGCGATTCAGCAGGTCAGAGCGGTGCGACTGGAGCCGTCAGGTGGCGCAATGCTGCCGCAACACCACCGGAGCCGCGGCGCCGGTACGTTCCCTGCCATGCCAGCCGAACGTATCCCCGCCTCGCTTCCGGTCGCCGCCGCGCGCCGTCGGCGGCTGCGTGCGGACCAGGCCCGGCAGCTCGCGGATCTGCTGCGCCACCAGATCCTGTCGGGCGGGTTCCCGCGCGGCGTCCTCCCTCTGGAGGACATCATCGCCGCCGACTACCGGGCCAGCCGCAACACCGTCCGGCAGGCCCTAGACCTGCTGCGCGGCGAGCAGCTCGTGGAGCGCAAGGCCGGCGTCGGCACCGTCGTGGTCTGCGAGAAGTACCCGCACGGCCTCGACCGGCTGCAAGGCCTGGCCGAGACCCTGCACGAGCACGGCCGGGTCACCAACGAGGTTCGTACCGTCGGACCCGTCAGCGCTCCCGGCCCGGTGGCGCGCCGACTCGGTCTGCCCGACCACACCGACGTGCTCTGTATCGAGCGGCTGCGGCGCCTCAACGGGCTGCCGCTCTCCCTGGACCTGTCGTATCTGCCCATGGATCTGGGCGGCGAGCTGCTCGGCTGCGATCTGGAGAACACCGACGTGTTCCGGCTCCTGGAGACGCTGACCGGCGGCCCGCTGGGGCATGCCGAGATCACTCTCGAAGCCGTGAACGCCGACGCGCACTCCGCCGCGGTCCTCGAGGCCCCGCGCGGGAGTGCCGTTCTGATGCTGGAGCGACTCACTCATCTGCCCGACGAGCGGCCCGTGGACCTGGAGTTCATCCGCTTCCGCGGCGACCGCATCACCATGGGCGGCGTCCTGCGCCGCCACTCAGCCTGACCCACCCCACCTTCCTGCCACCGCCCTCCCTGGAGACAGTCATGCCTGTTGTCCCGCAGCGCTCCGACGTGCCCGTGACCATCGACGAGTCGCGGTGTATCGACGGCTGCACGCTCTGCGTAGACATGTGCCCGCTCGACTCGCTCGCGATCCGCGAGGACAACGGCAAGGCGTACATGCATGTCGACGAGTGCTGGTACTGCGGCCCGTGTGCGGCCCGGTGCCCCACCGGAGCGGTCACCGTCAACATGCCCTACCTGCTCCGGTGAAAGGCCCAACTACCGTGCCATATCAGTCCGTTGTCCCACTCGCCCGGCTGCTGCCGCTCGCCCTCCTGCTGCCCCTTGCCACGGCGTGCGGTGGCGCGGCCGGGGCCGAGGGCTCCCACACCGTCACGGTGACCGTCGGATACCAGTCGAAGACCATCAACACCGTCACCGCCGGAACGCTGCTGCGCTCGCTCGGCTACTTCGAGGAGGAACTCGCGGCCCGGGGGAGGAAGGACGGCAAGACCTACAAAGTGAAATGGCAGGACTACGCGACCGGCGCCCCGATCACCGCCCAGATGACCGCCGGGAAGATCGACATCGGGTCGATGGGCGACTTCCCGCTCCTGATCAACGCGGCCCGGGGCAAGCAGCTGGGGCAGCCGACACGGCTCGTCTCGGTCACCGGATACAACCTGCGCGGCGGCCTCAACACCATTGTCACCACGCCCGGTTCACCACTGCGGTCACTGGGCGACCTACGCGGCAAGAAGGTGTCCACCAGCGTCGGGTCGGCCGCCGACGGCACCCTGGTACGGGCCCTGAAGAAGGCCGGGATCGACCCGGAGAAGGACATCAGCAAGCTCAACCAGCAGCCCAGCGTGGGCGCTTCCGCCCTGACCGGGGGCAGCGTCGACGCGCTGTCCCAATTCGTCGCGTGGCCCGGCCAGTTGGCGTACGAGGGCAAGGCGCAGGCCCTGTACGACGGGGCCGACCTGAATCTGCCGACGTTCCACGGTGTCACCGTCCGGGAGAAGTTCGCCGAGGAGCGCGCCGGGGTCGTCGACGACTTCCTCCAGGCTCAGCGGCGGGCCACCGACCATCTCCGCAAGCGGCCGGTGGCCGCCGCCGAGTCGGTGGCCAAGGAGACCGGGCTGCCGGCCGAGGCGGTCTATCTCTACAACGGTGCCCACGGCATCGCCACGTTCGACCCGGCGCTGCGGCCGGAGCTGATCGCCGCGCTGAAGAAGGACGTACCGATCCTGAAGGCTGCCAAGCTGGTGGGCGACGTCGACGTGGACTCCTTCGTCGACCCGGAGCCGCTGAAGCGGGCCGGGCACACACCCTCGTATCCGAAGGCGGGCGGCGCCAAGTCCGAGCTGTGGCTGAAGGGACAGGGCTCCACGCGCACCTTCGACAGTCCGAAGCAGCTCCTGAAGGCCGCGAAGGGCGCCGAGGTGCGGGCCGCGTACGTCCCGGACGCGCTGACCGGCACCCTTTGGTTCGCCGACAGGGCGGTGTGGGTCGCGGACGGGTCCGACCTGCGCGCCTTCGTCACTCCGAGCCACGCGAGGACGTACGTGGAACGGCACGCCGGCGCCCGCGTCGTCAGTTACGCGGACGCCGTGGGGCTCGCGTCATGAGCGCGGGCCGCTGGCTGATCCGGGCCGCCTCGCTTGCCGTGGCCCTCGGACTGTGGCAGCTGCTGACCTCCCTGGACGTCGAACTGTGGCTGCGGTTCGGCCAGTTCCCCACGGTCGGCGAGGTGGCGTCCACCTTCGGCGACCGGCTGGGCACCGCCCCGTACTGGCAGGACGTGGGCCACAGCCTGCGCCGCATCGTGATCGGATTCCTGCTCGCCACGGCGCTCGGGGTGGCGGCGGGCACGGCGATCGCGCGGTCGCGGTGGGCCGCCGATCTGCTCGGCCCGCTGGTGGAGGTGGCACGGCCGATCCCGGCGATCGCCCTGGTCCCGGTCGCGATCCTGCTGCTGCCCAGCAACGAGCAGGGCATCGTGTTCATCACCTTCACCGCGGCCTTCTTCCCGGTGCTGGTGTCTACGCGGCACGCGGTGCGCGCGCTGACGCCGGTGTGGGAGGAGGCCGTGCTCACCATGGGCGGCGGCCGGCTGCGGGTGCTGTTCTCGGTGGTGCTGCCGGGCGCGCTGCCGGGCATCTTCGGCGGGCTCTCGGTGGGCATCGGCGTCGCGTGGATCTGTGTGATCTCCGCGGAGATGATCTCCGGAGAGTACGGGGTCGGCTACCGCACCTGGCAGGACTACACGGTCGTCGACTATCCCGGCGTCTTCGTCGGCATGGCCACCATCGGCGCCCTCGGCTGGCTCACCTCCACGGCGGTGGAGTTCCTCGGCCGCCGCGCCACCGCCTGGCTGCCGCGGCCGCCGGAGCGGGCACCGTCGCGTGCCGTACGCCGCGCCGCTGCTCCCCCGGCAGTCCCGTCCCCCGCTCCGGCCCTGGAGAAGGAGCCCGTCTCATGAGTCCCACGAGCACTGCTCCCGTGCGTCAGGGTGCCGAACTCGCCCTGGCTGACGTGCGACTCGGCCATCGCGAGGGCCGGCCCCTGCCCGGTACCGTGCGCCTCCGGATCGCGCCGGGCGAACTCGTGGCCGTTCTCGGCCCGTCCGGCTGCGGCAAGTCCACGCTCCTTCGCACCCTCGCCGGGCTGCTGCCCCCGCTGGACGGGCAGGTCACCCAGGACGGGGTGCCGATCCGCGGGCCCGAGGCCGACCGGGCGCTGGTCTTCCAGGAGGACGCCCTGCTGCCGTGGCGGAGCGTCCACGCCAATGTCGAACTTCCCCTGGCGATACGGCGGTTGGGGCGCGAGGAGCGGAGACGCGTCGCGGCAGAGTGGCTGGAGCGGGTCGGCCTCGCCGGGCATGCCCGCAAGCTGCCGCACCGCCTCTCCGGCGGGCAGCGGCAGCGCGTCCAGCTCGCCCGTGCTCTGGCCGGGCGACCCCGCGCGGTCCTCATGGACGAGCCGTTCGGCGCGCTCGACCCGCACACCCGCGCCGGTATGCAGGACCTGCTCGTGGACATCCTGCGCGGCACCGGCGCGACCGTCGTCTTCGTCACCCATGACGTGGACGAGGCCCTCTACCTCGGCGACCGGATCGCCCTGCTCTCCTCCGGCGAGGTCCTGGACGTCCCGCACCCCCGGCAGCGGGACGCACGCAACGCGCCTGCCACCACCGGCCTCCGCCGCCGCATCCTCACGTCCCTCTGACCACCCGCACCCCTGTGAAAGGCCCGCCCGTGGACACCCCTCTGGCCATCCCCGCCCTCTCCGACGCGACCGAACTCTCCTGCGACGTCCTCGTCATCGGCGGCGGCACCGCGGGCACCATGGCCGCCCTGACCGCCGCCGAACGCGGCGCGGACGTACTGCTCCTGGAGAAGGCACACGTACGGCACTCCGGCGCGCTCGCCATGGGCATGGACGGCGTCAACAACGCGGTCATCCCGGGCCGGGCCGAACCGGACGACTACGTCGCCGAGATCACCCGTGCCAACGACGGCATCGTCGACCAGTCCACCGTGCGCCAGACGGCGACCCGTGGCTTCGCGATGGTCAAGCGCCTGGAGTCGTACGGCGTGAAGTTCGAGAAGGACGAGCACGGCGAGTACGCGGTCCGCCAGGTGCACCGCTCCGGCTCGTACGTGCTGCCGATGCCGGAGGGGAAAGACGTCAAGAAGGTCCTCTACCGGCAGTTGCGGCGCCGCGAGATGCGCGAGCG
Organism: Streptomyces sp. NBC_01445; assembly: GCF_035918235.1. Classification (NCBI taxonomy): domain Bacteria; kingdom Bacillati; phylum Actinomycetota; class Actinomycetes; order Kitasatosporales; family Streptomycetaceae; genus Streptomyces; species Streptomyces sp. NBC_01445. Next base: position 1,384,440 of record NZ_CP109485.1, read on the forward strand.
GATCCGCATCGAGAACCGGGTGATGCCGGTACGGGTGCTCACGCGTCCCGAGGACGGCCGGGCCCTCGGTGCGGCCGGATTCAACACCCGTACCGGCGAGTTCGTCACCGTACGGGCGGGGGCGGTGATCCTGGCCACCGGCGCCTGCGGCCGCCTCGGCCTGCCCGCATCCGGCTATCTCTACGGGACGTACGAGAACCCTACGAACGCGGGCGACGGCTACGCGATGGCGTACCACGCGGGTGCCGCGCTCACCGGCATCGAGTGCTTCCAGATCAACCCGCTGATCAAGGACTACAACGGCCCGGCGTGCGCGTACGTCGCGAACCCGTTCGGCGGGTACCAGGTGAACCGGCACGGCGAGCGGTTCGTGGAGTCGGACTACTGGTCGGGGCAGATGATGGCCGAGTTCGCGGCCGAACTCGCCTCCGACCGCGCTCCGGTGTACCTCAAGCTCAGCCATCTGCCGGAGGAGACCATCACCGCCGTCGAGTCGATCCTGCACACGACGGAGCGGCCCACACGCGCCACGTTTCACGAGGGCCGCGGCCATGACTACCGCACGCATGACATCGAGATGCACATCTCGGAGATCGGCCTGTGCGGCGGCCACTCGGCGTCCGGCGTACGGGTCGACGCCCACGCCCGCACCACCGTCCCCCGCCTGTACGCGGCCGGCGACCTGGCCTGCGTACCGCACAACTACATGATCGGCGCGTTCGTCTTCGGGGACCTGGCGGGTGCGGACGCGTCCCAGTTCCGCGCCTACGAGGGTGAGTTGCCCGGCGACCAGCTGGCTGCCGCTCACGAACTCGTCTACCGGCCGCTGCGCAACCCCGACGGGCCGCCGCAGCCACAGGTCGAGTACAAACTGCGGCGGTTCGTGAACGACTACGTGGCGCCGCCGAAGGCCGGGGCGAAGTTGTCCCTGGCCGTGGAGGCGTTCGAACGGATGAGGGGTGAGATCGCCGGGATGGGGGCTCGGACCGCCCATGAGCTGATGCGGTGCGCGGAGGTGTCGTTCATCCGGGACTGCGCGGAGATGGCGGCGCGCGCCTCGCTGGCCAGGACCGAATCGCGCTGGGGCCTGTACCACGAGCGGCTCGACCATCCCGAGCGGGACGACGCGGGGTGGCTGCACCATCTCGACGTCTACAAGTCCCGTGCGGGGGCTATGGAGTTCAGGGCCCGGCCGGTCGAGCCGTACGTCGTTCCGGTGCCGGAGTTCGAGCCGGTGGCGGCCGGGGCGGAGCGGGTGCTGGGCGAGGTCGCGTTGGTGCCGGTGGCGACGGCGGGGCAGCGGGACCTGGCGCCGGCCGCCCGCCCGGCGACGTCGCCCGCGGCGGCGCCCTCGCCCCGGTCCACCCGGACCCCCGCGTCGAGCCCCGCCCTCCTCGGTGTCCTCGCCCTGGCCGAGGAGTCCCCCGGCCTGGATGCCCTCTCCCCCTACCTTGTGGACGCCGACCCGGCGGTGCGGGCGGCCGCCGTCAACGTCCTCGCCGAGACGGTGCCCGCCGGGGCCGGCCCCGCGCTCGCCGCACGGCTGCGGGATGCCGCGCCCCAGGTCCGGGAGGCCGCGGCGGGCGCCCTGCGTGAGCTGGTCGAAGTCCTGCCCGGCGAGCCGGAGTTGGGAGACGGCCTGCGGGCGGCACTCGGCGTGACGGACCCGGCGGTGCGCGGCGCCGCGCTTGACGTCCTACGGGAGCTGCGGCTCGGCGACGCATCGGTGTACGCCACCGCGCTCTCCGACACCGACATCAACGTCCGCATCCACGCCGTCCGGGCCCTGGTCTCGGTGGACGCGACCGCCCAGCTCTCGGCGGCCACGGCCGACCTCGCCCGCGAGGTCAGGGTCGCGGTGGCCCGCGGGCTCGCGGCGGTGCGCGACCCGGCACCGGCCCCGCTCGACCCGCTCCTCGACGACTCCGACCCGCTGGTCAGGGCGGCCGCGCTCACCGCGCTGGCCGCGACGGGCTGCCCGTCCCCGTATGCCGAACGGGCGGTGGCCGCGCTTGACGACCCCGCCTGGCAGGTCCGGGCCGGCGCCGCGACCGCCCTGCGAACGTCCCTTCCCAGCACGGCAGTTCCCGCCCTCGCCAAGGCGTCGGCGGACCCGAACGCGGACGTCCGCAAGGCCGCCGTCCTCTCACTCCTCACCCACCGCGCCGACCCCGACGCCCGCGCGGCCCTCGCCACCGCGACCACCGACTCCGACGCGGACATCCGTGCCTACGCATCCCGCGCCACCGCGTGAGCGCCATACGTGGCTGACCCACGGCACACGATGTCCGTGCGGGCGGCGGATCGTTGTACGGGAGAGGAAGGGAGATCCACCATGCCGACAAAGGGACCTGCGCAGCAGCCCACGACCGAGCTCGACGCCCGCTACAGCTCCGCACTCAACCCACGCCCGGGTGACGCCGACGTCACCGCCACCGAATGGGCGGAAGCCCAGCGGCAGTTGGAGGCCGCCGAGATCTTCTGGGTGTCAACGGTGCGCCCCGACGGTCGCCTGCACGTCACTCCAGTGATCGCCGCCTGGCACGACGGGGTGCTGTACTTCTCCACCGGCCCCGGCGAGCAGAAGGCGAGGAACCTCGCTCATGACGGGCACTGCGCGCTGACCACCGGCCGGAATTCGCTCACCGAAGGGCTCGACGTCGTGGTCGAGGGCAAGGCGGAGCCGGTCGACGATCCGGCGGTGCTGGAGGAGGTGATCGCGGCATACGAGGCGAAGTACGGGGCGCACATCACCTCACCCGAGGGCACATTCCACGGGATCGGGGACGCGTTCCGGACGGGGGACGCGATGGTGTTCGCGGTGTCCCCGGCCACGGCGTACGGCTTCGGCCGGGACGACGGGGTCTACTCCCACACGCGCTGGGCGTTCTGAGCAGCAGTCCTCCGCCCGCAATCCGATCGCCTCCGCGCCGATGCTCCCGTAGGGTGCGCGGGTTGTCGCGGCGGAGGCGGAGAGGCGGTTCGGACTGTGGCACCCGGAACAGTGGCGCGGGATCAGTTGACCGGGGCTGTGCGGGCCGCGCTGGGTGGCGGGCGTCGGCTGGAGGCGGTCGAGCGCGTCGCGGGCGGTAGCAAGAAGGGCGTCTACCGCCTGGTGATGGACGACGCGACCACGGCGATCGCCTACCTGTGGGACGACGCCGAGAACTACTGGCCGGCGGCCGAGGGGGACGACGACCTCACCGACCCGTTCTCCCCCGGTCTCGGGCTCGACCTGTTCGAGGCCGCACACGCGCGGCTGGACGCGCTGGGCGTCCGCGTCCCGGCGATCCGTCTCCTCGACCGCGACGGCACTCACCTCCCGGGCGACCTCGCGATCGTCGAGGACCTCCAGGGCGAGAACCTGGAGGATGTGCTCGCACGCGACCCCCACGCGGCCGACCCGGTCATGGTCCGGCTCGGGGAGGCGCTGGAGTCGATGCGGCGCCATCGAGCTCCCGCGTACGGCAAGGTGGCCGTGGTCGACGGGGGAGGCACATCGCGCGGGACGTCGTGCGAGGGGGTCGTCCTGGACCGTGCGCTACGCGATCTCGCCGAGGCGGCATCGCGTGATCCGCGGATCGCGCGGGCGCGCGAACGGCTGGAGGAGCGGTTGCTGAGTCTCGCGGCGGCGGTACGGCCGCGCGCGGAGTACGCGGTCGTGCACGGCGAACTGGGGCCGGATCACGTGCTGGTGGACGCGGGCGGGAACCCGGTGGTGATCGACATCGAGGGCTTGATGTATTTCGATGTCGAGTGGGAGCACGTCTTCCTGCGGATCCGCCTGCACGATGCCTATCAGCCACTGCGGGTGGACGGACTCGACGAGGACCGGCTCGCGCTCTACATGCTGGCCCAGCGGCTCTCGCTGACGGCTGGCCCGCTGAGGCTGCTCGACGGGGACTTCCCCGACCGGGCGTTCATGGCATCCATCGCCGAACACAACCTGAACAAGGCGCTGGAGCTGGTCCACGCCTGAACGCGCCTCTGTTCACAGAGCCAAAGCGAGAGCAGCCCATACGAGACCCCACCACCCCGCACAAAACCGTTTCCGGTGTCGGGCGGTGCCACATCCATGCGACCCCTACCTGTGGCGCGTGAACGTGAGTCTCGCTTGCACCTGCCTCGGCTCCGGCGGCCTGAGCCACGGGCGTGTCGGGAGCGTCGGCAATCTGCCGTGGTTGAGAGCGAATTCGGGCAGGGAGGCCCCGAACCTCGTCGCTATCGCCTCCAGCGCTCGGCTCTCGTCCGAGAGGTCTGTCGCGGGGCCGGCCGGGTCCGGGAACAGGTGATCCGGGGAGAGCTCGGCGGGGATGTCGCCTGTCTGGTGGCGCTCCGCCTCGTGCACCGTGAAGGCGTACCGCTGCTGCCCGTCCTCGGCGAAGGCGAGGTGGAACAGGCCCGGCTCCCACCAGACCGTGAGGGCCCGGGTGCCCCGCGACAGCTCGGTGCCGGGGTGGGTCAGACGGGTGCGGTCGAAGCCTGGCCAGCGGGCCGATTCGAAGGCGAAGCTCCAGCCGTCGAGAGCGCCGATCCGGGCGACTGGGCCGCGCCGCTCCTGCTGTCCTGAGAACGGGAGATCCCAGAAGTCCCGCTCGCTCGCCACCCGCTCCAGCGGGCCCGTGCCGAACCGCTGCGCCAGCTCTTCGGGGCGTATGCCCTCCGCCAGAACGAACCGGTACGCGTCCCTGCGCAGCTCAACCCTGTCTTGCCGATGCGTCAGCCACGCGAGCCCGTCGCGCACGGTCTCCCCCTCGACGGCGACCGGCGCGGGCAGCACCCCCGCCTGACCCGCCCGGGGTGTCATCAGCAGCTGCCGCCCCCGCTCCGGTGTGATGAGCAGCCCCAGCAGCGGGTCCCCGAGCAGGCCGAACGGGGCCACGTGGTCCTCCCGATACGGCTCCCACTGCGGCACTGCCGCCGCGAGCACCCGCCACGCGCCATCCGTGTCACCCCAGCGCGCCAGCTCCCTGGCCTCCTCGACCGCGTGCCCGAACGGGCCGGGCGACGTGTACTCGTACGTGCGCTGCCTGATCTGCTCTAGGACGACACCGGCCCGCTCCCGGTCCGACGCGTAGTCCTCCGTCACCGGGCCGAGCACGAAGGTGTCGTCTCTCCCGTACTCGCGCAGGTGATCGCGCACCTTCAGGGGCAGCACCTCACCCGCGTACAGCGGATCGTCCATGCGCGGGTCGACCGGCACCCAGCCGTGCCCGTCGAGCAGCGCCCGCAGCTGTGCGGCCAGCAGGCCGGCCCGCGGTCTGCCGAGGTCCCCCGCCTCGCCGAAGACGGCGAGGGCCTCGTCCAACTCGCCCCTCAGGCAGGCGAGTCGGGCCTCCTCCACCTTGACGTCGAGCTGACGGGTCACCACGTTCTCGAAACCTGCGTGGCCGCCGCTCAGGCGGTAGAACTCCTTGTACATGCCCTCCATGAACGCGCGGAACGAGTCGTACCGGTCCGGCAGCTCACCACTCCACCCGTGGTACACGTACACCGCCCACTCCCCGTCGCCACCCACATCGCCCGGGTCGAGCAGCACATCCGTCAGGTCCGAGTCGAGCGAGAGCTGCAGCGCCCGGCCCCACATTCCGGCCCTGAGCACTTCCTCCTCGGTCGGGTCCTGGTCCAGATACTCCTCGTACATCGCCTGCCGGCCGTACGGATCTCCGTACGGCGCAATGCGGTCGGCCCCGGCCAGCAGGTAGACGAAGCCCCCGGCATGGCGCCAACCGTCCGTCGTCTCAAGGAAGGAGCGGAGGGACGGCGGCAGCGGCACCGCTGTCCCCAGCCCCCGGACCCGCTCCTCCAGAGCCGCCATCGCCGCCGGATCGGCCGGGCCGAACCCCAGCCAGCGACCCCGGACGATCTCCTCGTCCAGCTCCTCGAACTCCTCCGGCTCCTCCGCGGCCAGCCCTTCCAGCCATTCCTCGCTCCACCGCTTGAGCAGCGGCCCCCACTCGAAGATCTCCATACGCGCCATCGTGACACCCACCACTGACAGTCGATCATGACCGCTCCATGGCACGGGCTACGCCGCCGCCCGCGTCCCTGAACGCGCTCGCTGGCGCCTGACCGTCTCGATGGAATACCCGCCGGTGTGTTCACCGTTCTCTCCCCCGACCGGCGTTGAAGACTGCATCTCGACATGCCCGACGTGATCGACATACACGAGGAGACGCTATGCCCCTTCCGCTCGACGAGCGCGAGGCGTTCCTGGCCGAACCCCACATCGGCGCCCTGGCCGTCGCCCGCGCGCAGGCCGGCCGTGCGCCACTGACGGTCCCCATCTGGTACTGGTACGAGCCCGGCGGCACCTTCTGGATCATGACCGGCCGGGATTCGGCAAAGGCGAAGGCCATCAGGGCCGCGGGCCGCATCTCGCTCATGACCGAACGTGTCGGACCCACGGTCCGCTACGTGACCGTGGAGGGCCCGGTGACATCCGAAGTCACCTCCACAGTCGAGGAGTTGACCGATCTGGCGGCCCGCTACCTGCCCGCCGACAAGGTCGAGGAATACGTGAAGACGGCCACCGCCGAACACGGCGCACAGGTCACCTTCCACATCCGGCCCGAGCACTGGCTGTCGGCCGACCTCGGCTCCGTCTGACCCGACGAGCGTCGGCGCAGGCATCGTCGATCCAGGCCCGCGCGGTTGCGGCCCGGCACGGGCGGGGCGCGTGTTCTTGTCGGAACGCGCCCCGCCGTGGGCGTCACGCCATGGTGACGAGCGGAACCGTCAGCCGAAAACGTCGTACGACTGCCGGTAGATCCCGTCCGTGTGCTCACGAATGTCCCGGTACACCTCGCCGAGGCGTCGGTACAGGTCGTGGTTGGCCCGGTCGGGTGTGAACTCCGCGCCCGGGCGGACCATCGCGTCGATCGCCTCGTCGAACGACTTGTACGCGCCGAGTCCGACCGCCGCGCAGATCGCGGAGCCGAGCCCCGCCGCGTTGTTGACCTCGGCACGGTGTGCCGGGACGCCGAAGACGTCGGCGTAGATCTGCATCATCAGGTCGGAGCCGGCACCGCCGCCGGAGATGACCGTGTGCCGGTAGGTGGTGCCGAGTTCGGCGGCCATGTGCGTGCCGGTGGCGTGGATGGACAGGGCGAGCGCTTCGAGGATCGAGCGGTACATGTGGAAGCCGCCCTGGCGGCCGTCGAAGCCGAGGATCGTGCCCTTGCGGTACGGGGCGTCGGTGGGCGCCAGCCAGTCGAGCACCGTCATCAGGCCGTCGCAGCCCGGCGGGACCTTCGCGGCCTCGGCGTTCAGGTAGTCCTCGACGGACAGACCTGCCGCCCGCGCGCCTGCGACCGCCTCTTCGCCGAGCAGGTCGCGCAGCCAGCTGACCGTCCACATGCCGCGGCGCACGCCGAAGCTCTCGTAGAGGTAGGAGTGCGGCATGCAGGCGTAGTTGGTCCAGAAGTCGGAGGCGTCGGCCACGTTCCTGTCGCCGACGGTCATGCCCGCCACGTACGTGCCGAGGGAGACCAGGAGCGTGTCGCCGGAGCGCAGTCCGCAGCCCAGCGCCTCAACAGCCTTGTCGTTGGCGGTCGCCACGACCGGCAGGCCCTCGGGGATGCCGGTGTGGCGGGCCGCGTCGGCGGTCACCGTGCCGAGGACGTCGCCCGGCATCACCAGGTCGAAGAGCATCTCGCGCGGAATGCCGGACTTGGCGAGAACGGCGTCGTCGGGCGTCCACTGCCAGGTATCGGAGTCCAACGGCCAGGAGTCGCCCGCGTAGTTGGCGGCGGTGTCCTTCAGGACGCCGGTCATGCGGTGGCTGATGTAGCCGGAGGACGTGGTGACGTACCGCGCCTCGGGGAGGGTGTGTTCGTAGGGGCGCGAGACCCGCGCGTCCATCCAGCTCATCACCGGCTGTGCGAGTGTGCCGTCGGCCTTGAGCACGGCCCGGCAGAAGCGGATCGTGCACAGGCCGACGCCGGCGATGTCGGCCACGTCGCCGGGGAAGGCGGCCATGGCCTGGCGGCTGGCCTCTCCGATCGACGTCCACAGGTCGTCGTCCGGGTGTTCCACGACGCCGGGGCGGGGGGTGGCGTACGGACGCAGGCTCTGCCGTCCCTCGCAGACGGCCCGGCCGTGTTCGTCGAAAACGGTCACCTTCGAGCTCTGGGAGCCGTTGTCGATGCCGATGAAGTAGCGAGTCATGGCCCACTCCGGGGTGCGAGAGAGGAGGGGGCCGCCGGGCAATGGCGGCCCCCTGCACGACAGTTGGGGATCAGGCGTCGAGCGGGAAGATCGTTCCCTTGTTCATGATCCCGTTCGGGTCGAACGCCTCCTTGAGCTTGGCCAGCATGTGGTAGGCGCTGCCGTGCTCCTGCTTCGTCCACGCGGTGCGGTACTTGCCGACGCCGTGGTGGTGGACCATCGAGCCGCCGACGCGCAGCGCCTCCTCGACGATGATCGCGTTGAGCGGCACGTGGTACTTGTCGATCTCCTCCTCCGGCTCACAGTTGATCTTGTAGTCGTAGACGAAGTAGAGGTTCGTACCCGTCTGGTAGCTGTGCGAGGAGTGGGCACCGAGCAGGGTGAGGTCGTCGGCGTGCGGGTACTCGGTGCGGATGCGGTTCATGACGGCGCCGTACAGCTCGGTGACCTTCGACCAGTCGCAGGAGACCTCGGTGGTGTAGCCGAGCTCGGCCTTGGCCCGCATGACCTCCTTCTCCGCCTCGATCTTGTCCGGGCCCCAGTTGAGGTTGTCGAACCAGGCCTCGATGAGCTTCGGGTCGACCTTCTCGTGCGCGAACTGGTCGGCGACCCGCTCGATCTCCTCGCTGGTGGCGCGCACGATGCCCTTGGGGCCCTCGGCGACGAAGACGACGACGCACTTGCCCTTCGAGAAGTGCGAGAAGTGCTGGCCGGCGTCCTCGGGCGAGTAGACGCGCACGACGGACGGCTTGAATCCGCCGACGACGACCTCGCGGATGATGGCGGTGCCCGTCGCCATGTCGTCGACGAGGAAGCCGTGGAACTCGTTGTTCCCCGGCTGGTACTTGAAGATCTTCACCGTGACCTCGGTGATGTAGCACAGGGCGCCCTCGTTGCCGATGACGATGTGCCGGATGTCCGGGCCGGTCGCGCGGCGCGGGACGTTCTTGATGCGGCTGACGGTGCCGTCGGGGAAGACCGCCTCCAGGCCGACGACCATGTCCTCGATCGCGCCGTACAGGGTGGAGAACTGGCCGATCGAGCGCGTCGAGACGAGCCCGCCCATCTGGGCGAGCGGCTTGGACTGCGGGGAGTGCCCGGTCGTGTAGCCCTTGGCGCGCAGCGTGTCCTCGAGCACCTGGAGCTGAACGCCGCACCCGGCAGTGACCTGCATGTTCTCTTCGTCGATCTTGATGATCTCGTCGAGACCCGAGCCGTCGAGGACGATCGTGTCGGTGACGGCCGTCTCCAGGCCGCCCTCGGTGCCGGTGCGGCCTGTGCGGGCCACGATGTTGATGCGGTTCTCGTCGGCGAACGCGAGCACCTTCGATACGTCGTCCACGCTGGTGGCGTTGACGATCGCCGCGGGCGGCGGGGCGTCGTAGATGCCGTGCACCGCCTGGTACTTCTTGAAGCGGTCGACGCTCGCCTCGCGCAGCTGCTGCTCGTCGGTGACGACCGCGCCCGCGCCGACCAGGGAGGTGAGGCGGTCGACGATCTCTTCTCGGTTCAGCTTCGATGCGGACTGCACCATGTGGATCAACCTTCTTTGTACGTGTGTGTGTACGTGTGGGGGCGAGGGAGAAGTGGGTGTCGGGGTCAGCGGACGAGATAGCCGCCGTCGACGGTCAGGACATGGCCGTTGACGTAGTCGGCGGCGCGGCTGGCGAGGAAGACGGTGGCACCCATGAGGTCGGCGACATCGCCCCAGCGGCCGGCCGGGATGTGGTCGAGGACGCGCTGGTTGGTCTCCTGGTCGGCGCGCGTCGCCTCGGTGATCTTGGTGGCGAAGTAGCCCGGGGCGATCGCGTTGACCTGGATGTTGTGCTGGGCGAGCTCGTCGCAGTACGCCTTGGTGAAGCCGGCGATGCCGTGCTTGGTGGCGGCGTACGCGGGAGACATCTGGCCGCCCAGGAACGAGAACAGGGAGGCGATGTTGATGATCTTCCCGGAGCGCTGCGGGATCATGAACTTCGTTGCCTCGTGGGCGAGTTCGAAGGGCGCGGTGAGGTTCACGGCCAGCATCGGGTCCCACGCGGCGCGGTCGAACTCCTCGACGGAGGCGAGATTGCAGATGCCCGCCGAGTTCACGAGGATGTCGACCGACCCGAGGGTGTCCACGCAAGTCTCGACGACCTGCCGGGGCACGCCGGCGCCGGTGATGTCGGCCTCGAGGAACTCCATGCGCCGGCCCTCGGCCTCGATCAGCTTGCGCGTCTCGCCGCCGTCGTCGGCGAGCGCCGGGACGAGGACGTTGGCGCCCGCCTTGGCGAGGGCGAGGGAGAACGCCTGACCGAGGCCGGTATTGCCGCCCGTGACGATCGCGTTCTTCCCGTCGAGGGAGAAGAAGTCCCGGGAGAAGTCCGTGATGTCCATGTGATGCCTGCCGATCTTCTTACTCTTCGTGACTCTTTACGAATCTTCTGAAGCTTTGTATGGATACGTTCTACGCGCTCGGGGCGATGAGTCGAAGGACCCGGCGATCACACCCCTGCCGGCACTCGGTCGCTGACGGGGGCCGGGTGCCGGGCGGCGAGTTCGCGCCGGCGGGTGCGGGCGGTGAGTGTCGTCATCACCAGGCCGAGCAGTGCGGCCGCGAGCAGGAAGACGAACAGCGCGCTGTAGCCGCCACCCTGTTCGGGCACCTTCGGGCTCGCCGAGGAGTCGCCGATCCACCAGGCGCACAGGGACGGCAGGAACGCGTCCGGCAGGTACGCGATGCCGGAGGCGAGCCCGATGACGCCCCCGCGCTCCTGCTCGGGCACCTCCACCTCTCCGACCGTGGACCAGTAGACGCCGCGCGAGGCGAAGACCAGAGCGCACAGGACGAACATCATCAAGAGCGCGAGCCAGGCGAGCCCGGTGGTGCGCGGCAGTACGAGGAAGAGGCCGGCGAGCACCGCACTGCCGGCGAACATCCAGCGCAGGAACACCGCGGAGGAGCGCGTCACCTTGTCCACGACGACGCCGCCCGCGGGTCCGGCGACGAACTGGAAGACGTAGGACCGCACGACCCCGATGACGGCGATCATGGAGGCGGAGACGCCGTAGTTGTCCTGGAGCAGCGGCGAGAAGTAGCCGAGCGTCGTGTAGAAGCAGTACATGAGCATGGCGGTGCCGCCGATGAGCCAGGTGTACCGGTTGCGGGCCGCGGCGAGGAGCTGCTTGAGGGTGACGGTCGCCGAGTCGAGCCCGGCGAGCCGCGTCTTGTCCTCGCGGACGACGAACCACACGATCGCGGCGAAGACGAAGCTCAGCACTCCATAGATCCGGATCAGCGTGAGGACGCCGTGCGCGGGCACGACGGAGGCGGAGACGACCGCCGTGCCGATGAAGCCGATGGCCGTCGAGACGATGCCGCGGGTGCCTTCGAGGAAGCCGAAGAGCCGGCCCTGCTCGCCGGAGTCGCCGAGTACGCTGATCGACTTCACCAGCGCGGACCAGTACAGGCCCATGCCGACGACGGCCATCAGGATGTGCGCCGCCACGATTCCCCAGAAGCCGGGAACGGTGGCGAGATAAATGTCGGCAATTCCCATGCCGACGAGCGAAATCACGATGAGGAGTTTCGGCGAGAACTTGTCGGAGAACCAGCCGCCGAAGAAATACATGACGATGGCCACGGCGCCGAAAGCCGAGATGATGTTCCCGTACTGCTGCGAGCTGAGATTCAGCGCCGTATACGTAGGTTCGAGGTACACGAACCTGATGTAGGCGACCTGGAAAATGATTCCGCCGGTCATGGAGAGCGCGAGGAAGCTCAGCCACTTCTGGGCCTTGTTCATCCGGATCACCGCAGCCACCTCGTCGTGGACAGGAAATGGGCACAAAAAAAGAACAGCAAACTCCGGTGTTCGGAGGTTACTGTTCTCTGGTCTCTAGTAACTGTCCCGGCTCGAGGCCGGAACCTTTATTTGATTGTCGCGCCCGTGGCCATGACATGAACTTCGGGTGCGTTCGCCATGCTAGGCAGGGCCGATCGGCAGTGTCAATAGAGTCAGGCGTCACATTCCCTTACACGGCCGGACGCCTACATGGCCCACACATCACGATTCGACGAGGCTATGGCCGCGGCTCCTGCCTTCAGCGCGGCGAACACATCCTCGCGGTCGCACACGAGCCCGCCCGCTATGAGAGGCACCTCGATGTCCTGCACGGCCCAGGAGATGACCCGCGGCATGCAGCCCGGCAGGATCTCCACGCAGTCGGCCTTGGACTGGCGCACCTGCGGTGCGAGATTGCGGTACGACTTCGAGTCGATCAGGAAGAACCGGTGGACGGCGAACAGGCCGACCTCGCGGGCGGCCCGCACCATGTGCGCCTTGGAGCTGAGCACCCCGTCGGCGGAGGTGTGCTCCTTCACGTACTGCACCACGATGTCCTTGCCGCTGAACCCTTCGAGCAGGTCCACATTGACCAGGACGACCTTGCCGCTGTCCTTGAGCTGCTGCACGATCGTCGGGAGGTTCAGCAGGGACCCGTAGAGCAGGAAGACGACCTTGCACTCGGAGTCCATGACGGCGCGCAGCCCGTCGTCGTCGATGACACTGGCGACGACCGGGTGGTCCTCCAGGAGGACCGGAAGTGACACGTCCACGAATGACCTCCCATGGGATCGGCGGCCAATCTCCGCCGATCAGCGCCGCAGCGCAGAGTAACTTCCATCCGCCGGGAGCCGCCACCTGCACCTGGTGCCACCAGCGGGCAGCGGCGCCCGCGCGCCGCTGCCGTCAGGTCGGGTCGGGTCGGGTCACACCGGTGACGTGGCCGCCCCGCCGAGATGCCGGACGAAGAAGTGCACCGCGCTGTCGGCCTCGAACCTGGGCAGTTCCTTGTGCCGGCCCGCGTTGGCGTGCAGCGTCTTGTCCTGCGAGGCGAAGGCGTCGAACAGCGCGAGTCCGGACTCGCGGGGGATATGCTCGTCGTTCCACTGGAGCGCGAACTCGATCGGAACGGTGATCTGCTTCGCCGCCTGGGCCAGGGTCTCGGGCCAGAAGAGACCGAAGACCGCGGCGGTGATCCTGGGTTCGACCGCCGTCAGCGGCACACCGATCGCGGTGCCCATGTTCAGGCCGAAGTAGCCGACCGGCCCGTCGGTGCCGATCTGCGGGAGTTCCTGGAGGGCGTCCAGGGTCGCCTGCCACTCCGGCACGGCGCGCTCCGCCAGGTGGGCGTTGTACCGCTGGACGATCGGGCCGACCGGTTCGCCCGCCGCCATCGCCTGCTGCATCACGGCGATCTCGCGCTCGTCGTGGGCCGTACGGGGGCGGCCGCCGTGCCCGGGTGCGTCGATGGTGGCGACGTGGAATCCGCCGCCCGCCACGAGCCGCTGGGCCCGGCCGGCCATGGCCGGTGACTTCCTGTGGTTGCCGCCGCCGTGGCCCATCAGCACGAGCGGCGCACGGTCGGAGCCGGGGGCCGGCGACCAGAGCGCGCCGGTGACCTCACCCACGGTGAAGTCGCGCTCCACGACACCGTTCGACGATGTCTGCGCGGTGAATTGAACAGAGTTCATAGGTGTTGCCCTTCGGGAGTGCCTTGTGGAGGAGGCGCTCCCGGCGAGACCTACGTCAACCGCCCGACCGTGGCGAAGAGGGGAGCACCCACACAGATACAGCGTTCATGGGTCTCACCTCCTCGCACGACGTCACGGCCTGGACGGGACGCTACCAACGGGCCGTCGTCCGGCCCAACCTGTTTTCCGCCGTCCGCTCAGGCGTTGGGGTCGAACGGTATGCCGGCCGGCTCGGCCTTCTCGAGGTGGTAGTTGAAGTTGCCGTCCTTGAGGCCGAAGACCGCGCTGCCGAAGTCTGCCTGGCTGAGCTTCTCCCGCAGGCCCGAGGGGTAGCCGTTCCAACCGACGAGGGTCGGGAACTGCCAGGTGTGGCGGTGGTTCTCCGGCGGCTCGTCGTTGGCGGTCGCGGGGCGGAAGCAGTGCGTGCCCAGGCCGTCCTTGTGGTAGACGGCCTTGGGGTGGGTGCCGTCCCAGCGGATCTGGTCACGGCCGTAGACATTGAAGTTGCCGTGCGCCGAGGTGGAGACGTACTTGGCCTCGTTGTCCTGCACCCACACCACGACGTGCTCCCAGTCGTTGCGGTGCCCGCCGAGACCGCTGCCCGCGACGGCCTGGTCCTTCTCGAAGTACAGGCCGTACATGATGGCGCACCAGCCGTTGTTGCACTTGGAGCGGGAGTATCCGTTGGTGCTGTCGAGGTCCCAGGAGTCGTGGCACTGGCCGTTGACGGCCCCGGACGGGTTGAGGCCGGGGTTGATGGTGCCGTCGGGGCCGATCGCGGGCGTCGGGTAGCAGCCGTCACCGTCGTAGTCGTAGGCCGGCTGGAACGTCTGCTCCAGGCCGTCCGCGTTGGCGGGCAGCGCCGGGGGCGGGTCCGCGAGCGCGATGCCCGGGAAAACGATGACCAGCGCGACGGCGCTGCCGAGGGTGAGTGCCGCTCTGCTGATCCGCGAGCTCTTCTTCACTGCGTCCTCCTGATGAACCGTGGGGGGTGGGACACGCGCGACCGAATCTGGCATGCCCTCGTCATCATCCACGCCTCAGCTGCCCAGCGGACCCCAGCTGCGTGGCGCAATGATGAAGAGTCCGTGCCGTCGTCAACAGGCGGTCAGGTTCCTGACGTTGACGCAGTTGGCCATCGCCTGCACGCCTTGTCATTCGGGTGCAGGTGGTTGCCGCCGTCGAAGAACGAGAGGATCCGCTCGTGGTCGTACGGGCTGCGCAGGGTGCGGTCGAAGTCGGTGACCGCGTCGAACTCGCCGCTGCCCCCGATGAATTCATTGACCTCGAGGCGTACGGACTCGGCCGCGGGGTCCCACTCGGACCAGCCCTTGAACGGCCCGATGGTGGCGCCGGCGACGCACTTCCCTGCCGCATGGGCCCGTTCGGCGATGGCGCGATAGCCGTTGATCACGTCCTGGGCCGTGACGCCCGTGTGGCCTTGATGTCATTGACGCCTCAACTGCCCGTTCGTTACAGGGGATCGACCTCCATAGCTCGCTGCCACGACGCACGCACGCACCAGTCCGGTCTCAGCAAGGCATGTCAGCAGGGCGTCGCATTGGCATGGACCTGCCCATGATCCTTCGGTAGGCTCCCCAGCGGGCATTTCCTGGGAGCGCTCCCAGGCTTTGCTGTTCCACCCCCACGATGCTGGAACAACGAAGGGCCAACCCCATGAGACGCACAAAATCCCTGCGCATCGCCCTGTCCGCATTACTGGTCGCCGGAGTGTCCGCCGGGTTCATACCGGCCTCCGCCGGTGCCGCCACCCCCGCGGACGAGAAGGCACCGGCCTCCGGGTCCATGCTCGCCGCCATGCAGCGCGACTTCGGCCTCACCAGGAGCCAGGCTGAGGCTCGGCTGAGCGCGGAGAAGAGCGCCACGACCGTCGAAGGAAAGGCACGGCGAGCCGCCGGATCGTCCTACGGCGGCGCCTGGTTCACACCGGAGAGCGGCCGCCTGACCGTGGCCGTCACCGACCGGAGCAAGGCCGCGGCCGTACGGTCGACGGGCGCCGAGGCCAAGCTGGTGAAGTACAGCGCCGAACAGCTCGACGCGGCCAAGGAACGCATCGACGCCCTCAAGGCACCCAAGGGCGTGGCAAGTTGGCACGTCGATCCGGCGTCCAACCGGATCGTGATCGAGACCCTGGCCGGACGGCAGGGCGACAACGATGTCAAGCACTTCCTCGCGCAGGCCCGCGAAGCCGGCCCCGTCACCGTCGAGAAGACGGCCCACGCACCCCGCACCCTCGCCGCCGGCACGGTCGGAGGTGACCCCTACTACACGGGCAACGTCCGCTGCTCGATCGGCTTCTCGGTGAACGGCGGATTCGTCACGGCCGGCCACTGCAGCGGTGCCGGAGCCGCAGTGAACGGCTGGGACGGTTCGTACATCGGCAACTTCCAGGGGTCGTCGTTCCCGGACAACGACTACGCCTGGGTCAACGTGGGCAGCGGCTGGTGGACCGTCCCCGTGGTTCTCGGCTGGGGCACTGTCCCGGACCAGCTGGTGCGCGGCTCGGCCGAGGCCCCGATCGGCGCGTCCATCTGCCGCTCGGGCTCCACCTCGCACTGGCACTGCGGCAATGTGCTGGCCAAGAACGAGACCGTGAACTACAGCCAGGGCGCGGTGCACGAGATGACCAAGACGAACGTGTGCGCCGAACCGGGCGACTCGGGCGGCTCGTTCATCAGCGGCGACCAGGCCCAGGGTGTCACCTCGGGCGGCTGGGGCGACTGCTCCGGCGGCGGTGAGACCTGGTACCAGCCGATCAACGAGATCCTCAACCGGTACGGCCTGACGCTGACCACGGCCTGACCGCCGCACTGAGGAGCCGGGCTCGGTACGGCGTCGCAGGCGCCGCCCGCCGTACCGAGTCCCCCGCATCTCTGCCCCAACGTGGAGTCACCGCACGCGAGATGGCCCCCGCGCCTCGCACCGACAGCTCTGCCCGAAGGCGTGGCCGGTGACATAATCGCCAGGTCCTTCACGGCCTGACCCAGGGTGCGCGCAGCGGTCCCGGTGAGTCGGTCAGCGATCTAGTACACGCTGGAGTCACGCATGACGGCACAGTCCTCCGGAAGCCGTATCGACACGAGCAGGGCCCACCCGGCGCGTGTCTACGACTGGCTGCTGGGCGGCAAGGACAACTATCCGGTCGATCAGGAAGTCGGGGAGAAGCTGCCGCCGGAGTCGCGCCTCAGCGCCCGGCGCAACCGCGCGTTCATGCACCGTGCGGCGGCCTGGCTGGCCGGCAACGGCATCGACCAGTTCCTCGACGTCGGCACGGGCATACCGACGAAGCCGAACCTGCACCAGATCGTGCAGGGCATCGTGCCGTCGGCGCGGGTCGCGTACACCGACAACGACCCCATCGTGCTGCGGCACGCGGAGGCGCTCCTGGTCAGCACTCCGCAGGGGGCGACCGACTACATCGAGGCCGACGTCCGTCAGCCCAAGGTCATCCTCGACCACGCCCGTACGTTCCTGGACTTCACCCGGCCCGTCGCGCTGTCGATGCTCGCCCTGATGCACTTCATCACCGACGAGGAGGACCCGTACGCTCTCGCGCGGACCCTCATCGACGCCCTGCCCTCGGGCAGTTACTTCGTGTTCTCCCACGGCACCACCGATGAGCACCCGCACCTCGCGAAGACGGTGAAGAACACGTACCGGCAGGGCGAGATCCCGTTGCGGATGCGTACGCGGGCCGAGGTCGAGCCGTTCTTCGAGGGCCTGGAGCTGGTGGAGCCGGGGCTGGTCACTTCGACGAAGTGGTACAAGGAGACGCCCGCACCCGAGGCGGAGCTGAGCGGCTTCTACGTCGGGGTCGCCCGCGTGCCCTAGAGGCCCATCCGCCGCGCGTACGCCGCGAGTCCGTCGGCCGTGTCGCCCGCCCACCCCACGTAGCCGTCGGGCCGCACCAGGTACACGCCCGCGCCGTACACCTCGTACGCCGGGATCCGGACGGTGGGGACGCCGAGCTCAGGGAGTTCGGTGTCCGTGCCCACCGTGAGCAGCGTCCAGTGCGGGCCGCGGAAGGTGTCGAAGAGGCGGACGCCGTCCACCGTTCCGTCCGGCGCCCGGTCTCCCGCGCGGACCGGCCCCGCGGTCGTGCGGGTGTCCACCGCGAGGGACGATTCGCGGTAGCCCAGGCCCAGTTGGCGGGTCGCCTCGCCGCGGCGGATCTCCCCGCGGTGCACGCCCGTCGAAATACCGAGCATGTGCCCGGCGACCGGGCGACGCTCCTCCTCATACGTCTCGACGAGGGACTCCGGGGCGCCGTCACGCAGCACCGCACCCAGCTTCCACCCCAGGTTGTACGCGTCCTGGACGCTGGTGTTCAGCCCCTGGCCGCCGGCCGGCGAGTGGACGTGCGCGGCGTCCCCGGCCAGGAGGACGCGCCCGGCGCGGAAGCGGTCGGCCAGCGCGGCCCGCGGCCGGAAGTCCGAGGCCCAGCGCACTTCGGTCACGTCCTCGGGCGCGAGATGGGAGCGCGCGGCGACGACCTTGCGGATGCCGTCGAGGGAGAGGTCGGGCACGGTCCCCTCAGGGAACTGCGCGGTCACCTGGAAGTCCTCGATGCCGGCGAGCGGGCAGATCGCGAGGAAGCCGTCGCTCCCCTCCCGGGGCGGGAAGACGTGCCAGTTGTCGCGGTCGAGGCCCGTGATGCGCACGTCCGCCACGAGCATCGGGTGCGGGTCGACGGTCTCGCCGGTCATGCCGATGCCCAGCGCGCGGCGCACGATCGAGCGACCGCCGTCGGCGGCGACGGCGTACCGCGCGCCGACCTGCTCTCCGGCGGCGAAGTGCGCGGTCACGGCGTCCGCGTCCTGTTCCACCGCCACCAGCTCACGCCCGAACTCCACCCGGCCACCGAGCTCCATGAGCCGCTCGAACAGGATCTGCTGCGTGCGCCACTGCGGCACCATCCACGGCTCGCTGTACGGAGAGTCGTCGCTCTCCCGCGCCGGGTCGAACATCCTGTGCTCGCCGGCCCGCGCGCCGTCCTGCCAGATCATCCCGACGGGGTAGGGACCACCGGCGGCATGGATGGCGTCCAGCACGCCGAGATCGTGGAAGACCTCCCTCGTGCGCGGCTGGATCCCCTTGCCGCGCGACCCGGGGAAGAGCACGTCGGCGCGCTCGACGACGAGGGCGTCGACCCCGCGCCGGGCAAGGTCGACAGCGAGGGCGAGGCCGGTCGGGGCCGCGCCGACGACGAGGACCTCGGTGTGCGTGATCGTCCCTGTCCGGGTGCCCATGACCAGCTCCTTAACGTCGTTAAGTTCCATGCTTCGCAGCATGCGCTTAACGGCGTTAAACTGTCAAGTGTGGCTACCCCGAGATCCCCCAAGCTGGACAAGACGCAGGTCGTCGACACCGCTCTGCGCCTGCTCAATGACGTCGGCCTCGACGGCCTCACGCTCCGCGCCATCGCCAAGGAGCTGAACGTCCAGGCGCCCGCGCTCTACTGGCACTTCAAGAACAAGCAGGAGCTGCTGGACGAGATGGCGACGGAGATGTACCGCCGTATGACGGCCGACGACCCGCTCACACCCGACGCCACCTGGCGGGAGCGCCTGCTGACGTCGAACCGCGGACTGCGTACCGCGCTCCTGAGCCACCGCGACGGCGCCAAGGTCTTCAGCGGCTCGCGCTTCACCGGCACGCTGCACGCGGTCGAGATGGAGCGGACGCTGCGTCTTTTCACCGAAGCCGGGTTCACGCTCACCCAGGCGGTGCGGGCCACCACGACCGCGTACATGTACACCCTCGGTTTCGTCACCGAGGAGCAGGGCGTCCAGCCCCTGCCGGGCGAGCGCCGCGAGGGGTACGACATCGACGAACGCGCCCGCCGGATGGCCGACTTCCCCCTGTCGGCCGCGGCGGGCGCGGAGATCTTCGAGGACTACGAGCAGCACTTCGAGGACGGTCTCGCCCTGGTGATCGCGGGGATCGAAGCGCGCTACGGGACGGCCTGAGCGATTCCCGCGGTGGTGGCGAAGGGTTCACGGGAGGCAGGGGTGGCTGGGGGCCTCCGGTCGAGGGCCGACCGTCACTCGACCGGAGGCTGTACAGGAGGACCGGCGTCTACAGCCCCACGTCGCGGCTGCGGATGTCGTCCAGGGACTCGCGGCGGACCAGCAGGCGGGCGCGGCCGTCGTCCACGGCGACCACCGGCGGGCGGCCGACCAGGTTGTAGCCGGACGCCATGGACAGGTGGTAGGCGCCGGCTACGGGCACCGCGAGCAGGTCTCCGGGGTGGACATCGGCGGGGAGTTCGACGTCGGTGGCCAGGACGTCTCCGGCCTCGCAGTGGCGGCCCACCACGGTCATCGCGGTCCGGTCCGCAGTGCTGTGACGGCCGATCAGACGGGGTGCGTAGCGCACGCCGTACAGCGCCGGCCGAGGGTTGTCGCTCATGCCGCCGTCCACGGCCACGAAGGTGTGTGCGCCGGTGCGCTTGACGGCGAGTACGCGATAGAGGGCGATACCGGCCGGTCCTGCGATGGCGCGCCCCGGCTCGATGATCAGGCGGGGCACGGTGAGTCCGGCCGCCGCGCACGCCTCGGTGAGCTCCGCCCGGACCTTGCGGGCCAGGGTGGTGATGTCCAGGGCCTGTTCACCCGGCCGGTAGGCGATTCCGTGTCCGCCGCCCAGGTCGAGTTCGGGCAGGACGAGGCCGTGCTGCTCGTGCAGCCGGGCCATCAGCCCCACCATGCGCCGTACGGCTGCCAGATACGGCTTGACGCTGGTTATCTGCGAGCCCAAATGACAGTGCAGGCCGGTGAGTTCGAGCTGCGGCTGGTCCAGTATGCGGGCGATGGCGTGCTGGGCGTAGCCGTCGGAGATCGACAGGCCGAACTTCTGGTCGTCGGTTCCGGTGCGGATCTTCTCGTGGCCACCGGCGCTGATCGCGGGCACGACGCGGACCATGACCTTCTGATGTCCGTCGGGCCCGACCGCGGCGGCCAGCCGGGCGATCTCGGAGGGGCTGTCGATCACGATGCGCCCGACGCCCAGGCGCAGCGCGGACTCCAGGTCGTGCGGGGACTTGGCGTTGCCGTGCAGCACTATCCTCTCGGGCGGGAACCCGGTGGTGACCGCGAGTTCCAGCTCACCGGCCGAGCAGACGTCGAGCCCAAGACCCTCGTCGTCCACCCAGTGGGCCATGGCCCGGCACAGGAACGCCTTGGCCGCGTAGAGGACTTCGGCCTCGGGGAAGGCGTGCCGGTAGGTGCGGCAGCGCTCGCGTACCTCGCCCTCGTCGAGTACGTAGGCGGGGGTGCCGAAGCGGTCGGCGACCCCGGCGAGCGGTACGCCGCCCACGGCCAGGTCGCCCGGGTGGGGCTCGGTGGTGGAGGCGGGCCACACCGACAACTCGTCGGCGGTGGCGGTGGTGACTGCGGGTTCGTGAACAGTGGTCATCGTGCGTTTCCCTCTCAACCGATCCACAGAGCGAGCGCCGAGACGAGCGCGGCGGCGCCGGTCACCCGCAGTACCCCGACGGCCTGCGGATCCCATGTGCTCACGCGTGAACGGGAGACCCCGTCCGGCACGGGGGCGACGGGCCTGGTGGGCGCGGGAGCCGGCGCCGAGAACTGGGGGTCCACGGTGACCGTGGTGACTCCCAGCGGCGCCGCCAGCGCGCGCAGCGCGGGCTCGGCGAGCCTGATCCACGGCTGCTCGGACCCGAGCGTCGCGGTCAGCTTCCGCTCCGAGGTGAAGCCGACGGCCGTACGGTCGCCGAGGGGGGTACGGAAGAGCCGGGCCGCGCATCCTGCCGGTCCCGGCCGGACCGGAACGAACAACGGTCCGGCCGGGAACCGATCAAGAGGCTCCGGGTCTTCGGGGTACGAGGGTTGTGCCATGGGATGCCTCCTGGAGGATCCGGGGTGATTCATGTGCGGGGTCTGCGAGCCCCGGACGCCGACGGCCGCCCGGGGCTCACCGCTGAAGCTATGCCCGCACGCCCCCGCTCGCCGACACCTCATAACGGGACGCTGACGGTGATCGGGGCGACGCATACGGGACGCTGACGCGAGGAGCGCCCGACGGTGGAGACACCCGTCAGAGGAGCGCCAAGAAGTGGCGTTCGGGCTGCCCGAAGGCCCCGGGCCAGGAGTCAGATGGAACCGCGAGACACCGCCGGCTCACTGCATGAACAGGCCTCGGTACGGGAGGGGCGCTCTCAGCAGCGCGTCGACGCCCCCGACTGGTTGGTGAGGTTGTCGTTGGACATCCAGCCCGACGTGTTCGTGCCCGCCACCCGCACGTACGTCCAGTTGTGGCCGTATGCGTTGACGACCGAGCAGTGGTACCAGAGCTTGGAGCCGTTCTCGGCCAGGGCGACCGACGAGCACGTCTGGTACGGCCCGGTCACGATGTGGTAGCTGCCGGACATGTAGCCGTACGTGCCCGGGTTCGGGTCGCGGTGGGTCCAGCCGCTGCAACTCTTCGACACCGAGCTCGGCTTGGCCGTCGGAGGGGCCGGCGGCTGCGAGGCCGTGGCACCGCCGTCGCTGCTCGGTCGCGCCGACGACTCACCGCCGTCGTCCGTGTCACCCGCCCCCTCACCCCCTGCCTCACTCGGCCGCTGCGACGGTGTGCGCGACGGCTCCTGCGAGGTCGCCGACGACGAGGCGCTCGGCGACTTCTTGCCGCCGCCCACGCTTCCCCTGCTCGGCAGTTCGCTGACCTGCGAGGCACCGGAACGCGTCGGCGCCGTCCGGGCCTCGTCCGACTTCGCGTCGTCGCCGGTGCCCACCAGGGCGTACGTGATGCCGCCGCCCGCGATCACCACGGCCGCGGCCGTCGATGCGACGACGGCACGGCTGCGGCGCCGGGCGCGGCCGGAGGCGCCGCTCGCCGCCCGTCCCACGTGTGGCTCGCCGGTCTGGGGAAGCGTGCTCGCCAGGCCAGGCGTCGGGTAGCCACCCTGCGGAGGCTGAGGGTACGGCGTGGCAGGAGATCCGAACCCGGGCCCGGACTGATGAACCGCATGCGGCGCGGGGGCAACAGCCGGGGCCTGCGCCTGGGCCGGGGGCCCGAAGCTCACCGTGCTGCCCGCCGCCACCCGTTCCAGCATCTCCCGCGCCTGGCCCGCATCCGGCCGGCTCTCCGGGTCCTTCGCCATCAGCGCCCTGAGCACCGGCGCCAGCGCCCCCGCCCGCCCCGACTCAGGCAGCGGCTCGTTCACGATCGCCGCCAGCGTCGACCACACCGACGTACGGCGGAACGGCGACGTGCCCTCGACGGCCGCGTACAGCGTCATGCCGAGCGACCAGATGTCCGACGCGGGGCCCGGCTCCTTGCCCTGCGCGCGCTCCGGGGGCAGGTAGTCGAGGGAGCCGACGAGCTGGCCGCTGCGGGTCAGCTTGTCCATGGCGTCGTCGCCCGCGGCCTCCATGCTGGCTATGCCGAAGTCGGTGAGCACGACACGACCGCCGCCTTCGAGCAGTACGTTCCCGGGCTTGACGTCCCGGTGCAGCACCCCCGCCCGGTGCGCCGCGTCGAGCGCGTCCATCAACTTGGCACCGATCGCGGCCGCCTCGTGCGGCTCCAGCGCGCCGCGCTCGGTGAGCACGTCGTCGAGCGAGGGCCCGTCGACCAGCTCCATGACGATGACGGGCAGGCCGTCCTCCTCGGTCACGTCGTGCACCGTGACCACTCCGCTGTGGCGGATACGGGCGGCGGCCTGCGCCTCCCGCTGCATGCGGACCCGCAGACCGGCCAGATCGGACGCGGAGGAGTCGGTGAAGGCTCTGAGGATCTTGACGGCGACCTCTCTGTTGAGCAGCTCGTCCACCGCCCGCGCGACCACCCCCATGCCGCCGCGCCCGATCATCGAGGTGACTCGGTAACGCCCCCCGAGTACCTTGCCGATCAGCTCGCTGCCGTTCTTCTCCCCCGACGTCACCGCACGCTCCGTTCCATGACTGTTCGTCAATTCCCTTACCTGGAAGGCATAAGACTAGGGGAATGGGAACAGGGGGGAACTCGCGGCGGCCCGCTGGGCTCAGGTGCCCGGCTTGCGGCCGTAGACGTAGACGTCGTCACCCGTCTTCAGCAGGGACCAGTACTTCTTCGCGGTGGTACTGGTCATGTTCACGCAGCCGTGCGAGCCGGGCGGGTTCCACATGCTCACGCCGACCGAGTGGAAGGCCTGGCCGCCGTCGAAGAACTGGCTGTAGGGCATGGGCACGTTGTAGATGCTCGACACGTGGTCGATGTGCCGCCAGTAGATCTTCTTCAGGCCGGTGCGGGTCTCGTAGCCGTTACGGCCGGTGCGAACCGGCACCGGCCCGTAGACGAGGTTCTTGCCGTCCTGGATCCAGCTGAGCTGCAGCGTCAGGTTCACGCAGGCGATGCGCCCCTTGTTGACGGGGCATTTGCCGTCTTTGTTGGGATTGCTGCCGACGGCCTTCTGCTTGTTCATCAGGTCCATCACGCCCCACGTGACGGGCCCCGCGTAGCCGATGTTCGGGCTGATGCCGTGCTTGTTCTGGAAGGCCTGGACAGCCTTGCAGTCGGCGGCGGACTGCTTTCCGTCGACCGGCCGGCCGAGGAACCCCTCCACCTGCTTCTGATAGGGACCGGTCGATGTCGTGCAGCTCGCGGCCTGCGCGGGCGCGGCGCCCAGCGCGAGTGTCAGCGGCGCGACGAGTCCGGTGATTCCCAGTGCGACGGCTCCCCGTCTGCGTATGTCCCCCATGGCGGGCCTTTCCTTGCAGGGCGCTCGATGCGCTCGAAGCGTTTCTCTGCCAGGTAGACCGGTCGCGGGTCGCTCAGGTTGTGGCGTTGCTCGGGCTGGGACCCAATGGTGACAATTCCGAGTTCTTCGCCAGTGGGTCGCGTGACGCGGCGTGGCGATGGTGCGGGCGCGCATGACATGCCGGCGCGGGCCCGCGTGAAGGGTGTCAGCGCGGGCCCGCTTCAACGGGGGTGTCAGCGTGGAGCGATCGCCGCCTCGGTCGCCGCCTTGATCCTGGCGGCGAACGCGTCGGCGTCCTTGCGGGCGGCGGAGAGCGCCAGGCCGACGAGGAGCTTGCCCACGCCATGGCCTTCCAGCACGTTGAAAATACGGACCTGGGTCCCGCCGTCGGGCATCGGCTCCAGGTCGTAGCCGCCCTCGCGTGCCATCACGCTGTTCTTCGACACCTCGGCCCACCGGATCTTCACGGGGGCGTCGAGGGCGGTGATGCGGAACTCCCTCGCGGACTTCATCCCTGCGTCCTTCACGGTGCTCCGGAAGACGGTGCCCACAGTGGTCGGGGTGTCGGGTACGCGCTCGATCTTCAGCACCCGGGGGCTGAACTGCGGATCGTTGCGACCGTCAGCCAGGTACTCGAAGACCTCGTCGACGGACCGTGCGACCACGAACGTCGCTTCGAACTGTCCTGCCATGGGCACTCCCGCCTCGTCGTAGCAGCACCGCGACCCTATGTGACGGCCGGGCATCCCGCGCGGCGGGCCGGGCGCGGTCCCGGTCACGACTCCCTGGAGCCGGTTGCGGATGCTCCACACCCATACTGACCAGCGGCGGCGCGTCAGCAGGCGCCTACCCACTCCTCGTCGCCGTCCGAGAAGAACTGGTGCTTCCAGATGGGCACCTCGTGCTTGAGGTCCTCGACGAGGCGGGCGCAGGCGGCGAAGGCCTCCGCGCGGTGCGGGCAGGAGACCGCCGCGATGACCGCGACGTCGCCGATCTCCAGACGGCCCGTCCTGTGGACGGCGGCGAGGGCGCTGACCGGGAAGTCGGCGGCGACCTTCTCGGCGACCCGGCGCATTTCGCTCTCGGCGGCGGGATGGGCACTGTATTCGAGGGCATCCACCGACCTGCCGCCGTCGTGGTTGCGCACGGTTCCGACGAAGACGGCGGTGCCTCCGGCGGTGGCATCGCCCACGGCCTCGTACACCTCGTCCAGGGAGAGCGGGGTGTCGCGCAGTGCGAGCAGTTGAACGGGGTGGCCGGAGAGGTACGGGATGTGCGGCATGGTTCGTTCCTGAGGTCGGGGGCGTTGCGGTGCATGCAGGGGCGGCGTCAACTCCGGCTTGCGCGTGACGAGTTGGGGTGATCAGCCACCCGCGAACGGAGGCAGTACCTCGACCGTTCCCCCTTCGGCGAGGTGGACCGAAGCGTGGTCGCGCCCGCCGACCGGGCGGCCGTCCACAAGGAACGAGCAGTAGCCGAGCACGCGCGCCAACCGCGGACGGCCGTCGTGCCGGGAGCGGACGTGTTCCAGCGCTTCCGCGAGTGTCGCCGCGCGGTAGGGCTCCTGCGCCGTACCGGCCGCGGCCTTGGCCGCCGCCCAGTAGCGGATGGTTCCGGCCGGCGTCATCGGGGTCGCCACTGCTGTGCCTCCTGTTGTCGAGCTGCTCCGGCCTGCGTTCGGGTGTCCCCACACGGTCACTGTCCCGGCACCTCCAAGACTTCCGCGGTGGCCCCGGCGGGCACCCCGCCGGGCGGGACGACCGCGAGGCCGTCGGCGAACGCGAGGCCGCGCAGCATGGCCGGGCCGTCGAACGGGAGCGGTGTCACTTCGTGGTGGGTGCGTCGCACCGGCAGCAGGCGGGTGTCCCGCGGGTGTCCTGGCAGGTCGGTGGCGGTGCGCATCCGGCAGGGTTCCGCGTCCGGGTGCCCGCCGAGGTGTCGCAGCAGCGGCGCGGCGAGCGTCACCGTGCCGGCGACGGCGGCAAGCGGGTTGCCGGGCAGGCCGACCAGCCGGCGGGTGCGGCCGTCGGGGGTGGGCGGCAGCCCGGCGAGCAGCATGGGGTGGCCGGGCCGTACGGCGACGGAGTCGACGAGCAGGCGGGCGCCCGCCTCTTCGAGGGTGGCGTGCAGGAAGTCCACCGGGCCTGCGGCGGTGCTGCCGGTGGTGACGACGACATCGGCGCGCGAGTTGTGTACGGCCTCCCGCAGCAGCCCCAAGTCGTCCGCCACCCGGCGGCGCCCGATCACGTCGGCGCCGCAACTTCTCAGCCACGGCGGCAGCATGGGTCCGAGCGCGTCGCGTACCCGCCCGTGCCGGGGCAGGCCGGCCTCCAGCAACTCGTCGCCGAGCACCAGGAGTTCGACGGTCGGGCGGCGGTGTACGGCGAGCCGGTCGTACCCGGCGGCCGCCGCGAGTCCCAGCACGGCCGGGGTCACCGTGATGCCGGCCGGGATCAGCGCCTCACCCGCACGGCACTCCTGGCCACGCGGCCGGATGTCGCGGCCCGGAGCGACCGAGCCGGGCCCGGTGGAGCGATCGTGCAGGGTGCCACTCTCGGCGTCGAACTCCCCATGTTCCCTTCTCAGCACGGCTGTTGCGCCCGTCGGCAGCCGGGCGCCGGTGGCAATGGGGACGGCAGTTCCGTAGTCGCGGAGCGGCGCGGACCGGTCGCCGGCGAGGACGGCGGCGCCGCCCACC
Organism: Streptomyces sp. NBC_01445; assembly: GCF_035918235.1. Lineage (NCBI taxonomy): Bacteria > Bacillati > Actinomycetota > Actinomycetes > Kitasatosporales > Streptomycetaceae > Streptomyces > Streptomyces sp. NBC_01445. Next base: position 1,411,545 of record NZ_CP109485.1, read on the forward strand.
AGCCACGGTCCCGGTCCGGCCACGGCCCAGCCGTCCATCGCGGACGTGTCGAACGGCGGCAGGTCGGTGAGCGCCGTCAGCGGTTCGGCGAGCGCGTGACCGAGCGCGTCCGCCAGGGATCGGGTGACGGCGGGCAGCGGCTGTCCGACGCAGTCCCGGGCGATCCGCCGGGCCTGCTCCCAGGCCATGTGGGACTCTGCCGCCACTCGCACTCCACCCGTGCCGTCCAGGGTGTGCGCGCCGGCCGGGGTCATGCGGTCCCCGCGCTGTTCTCGGGCTCGGCAGCCCAGCGTTCGGCCGGCGCCGTCAGCTTGCGGTTCGCGACGTCAAGGTCGACGTCGAGTTCGGACTTGACGTCCTCGATCCTGTTAGGCATCCAGCTCACCTTCGTTCTTGTCTGCCTCTTATCTGCCTCTTGTCTGCCGCGGAGGCTCTTGGGGTGGGGCCCGTCAGCCGCCGATGGCCGACATCGGGCGTTCCGGGCGGCGGAACTCCGGGCTGTTGATCGCGTGGCCGGGGCCCTTGCGGCCGACCGAGGTCCGCCAGGCCGCCTCCACGGTCGCGTCGTCGGCGCCGCCTCGCAGCAGGGCCCGCAGGTCGGACTCCTCAGTGGCGAAGAGGCAGTTGCGCAGCTGCCCGTCAGCCGCACGCGGTCGCACGTGCCGCAGAACGGGCGGGTGACACTGGCGATGACACCCACCAGCGCCTCGCTGCCCGCGATCCGCCACTCCTCCGCGGGCGCGTTGTCCTGCCGCCCGACCGGCACGAGTTCGAAGCGCTCGCCGAGCCGCTCCAGGACCTCCGCGGCCGTGACCATCCGGTCCCTGTCCCAAGCTCCCTGCGCATCCAGGGGCATCGATTCGATGAACCGCATGTGGTACCCGTGCTCCGCCGCGAACGCGGTCAGGTCGACGATCTCGTCGTCGTTGACTCCCCGCACCGGCACCGCGTTGATCTTCACCGGGTTCAGACCCGCGTCGCGGGCGGCCGAGAGTCCGGCCAGTACGTCCTTGATCCGGTCGCGGCGGGTGATCTCGGCGAACCGCTCCGGGCGCAGTGTGTCGAGGCTGACGTTGACGCGGCTGAGCCCAGCCTCCCGCAGTGCGTCGGCGCTGCGCGCCAGGCCTATGCCGTTGGTGGTGATCGACAGTTCCGGAGCCGGGTCCAGGGCGGACAGGCGGGCCACCAGGCCGGGCAGGCCCCTGCGCAGCAGCGGCTCGCCGCCGGTCAGCCGGACCTCGGTGATCCCGAGGCGCTCGGTGCCGATGCGGACCAGGCGTACGACCTCGTCGTCGGTGAGGACTTCGGCACGGGGCAGCCAGTTCAGCCCCTCGGCCGGCATGCAGTACGTGCAGCGCAGATTGCAGCGGTCGGTCAGCGAGACCCGCAGGTCCGTGTGGACCCGGCCGAAGCGGTCCATGAGGGGCGACGGAACGACGGGAAGGCGCTCCGCGCGGTGGCGCCGGGACCGACCGGTCCCGGTCGGCTCGTCGCTGTGATCAAGCACGGTTGCGCCCTCCCATGAAATACCGTTAGCCGGGTTTGGTGAAACATTAGAGACCAAGGTTCGCGAATTATCCAGGGGTCGGAATCCGAAGCCTTTCTCCACTCCACCTCTTCCTTACTCATCGATCATCATGGAAAGGTTTCCCCGAGAAGTCAAAGAGGGGTTCTCGATGGCATGATCGGTCGGGGCTATCGAGCCTCGAACCCCAGGCAGGACAAGGGAAGGCGCCTTGATAAGCGGTACCTATCAGGTGATCGGAAATGCCTCTTTGACGCGCCACTCGGATTGCAGGAAGCTTCTCTCGCGGCGATGACGCGAAAACGTATCCGGCGCGCATGAGCAAACCGCGGTAAATGCGAACACGGAGAACAGGCCGCCGTTTCCCGGGGACCCGTCCGCCCAGGTGCATGGAAGAAAGAGGCAGACCAGATCATGAGCAGCAGCATCGAGGACCCGATCGACGACCTGACGGTCACGCCCCCCAAGACCTGGGCGACGGGTCTCCCCGCCGTGACGCACGCGCTGGAGTACTCCCTCGGCCAGACGTCCCCGCGCCGCACCATGCTGACGCTGCTGAACATCAACCAGGCCAAGGGCATCGACTGCCCCGGCTGTGCCTGGCCCGAGCACGCGCCGGGCAAGCGGCACATGAACGAGTACTGCGAGAACGGCGCCAAGCACATCAACGACGAGGCCACCTCGCGCCGCGTCACCCGTGACTTCTTCCGCGAGCACTCGATCGCCGAGCTGGACTCCAAGTCCGACTACTGGCTCAACCAGCAGGGCCGGCTGACCGAGCCGATGGTCAAGCGCCCCGGCGCGACCCACTACGAGCCGATCGGCTGGGACGAGGCGTTCGGCATCCTCGCCAAGGAGCTCAAGCAGCTCACCTCCCCCGACGAGGCCCTGTTCTACGTCTCGGGGCGCCTCAACAACGAGGCCGCGTTCCTCCTCCAGCTCTTCGCCCGCGCGTACGGCACCAACAACCTGCCGGACTGCTCCAACATGTGCCACGAGTCCAGCGGCTCCGCGATGTCGGAGACCCTGGGCATCGGCAAGGGCACGGTCTCGCTCGACGACCTGGAGAACTCCGATCTGGTCTTCGTCGTGGGCCAGAACCCGGGCACCAACCACCCGCGCATGCTGTCCTCCCTGGAGGAGACCAAGCGCAACGGCGGCAAGATCGTCGCCGTCAACACGCTCCCCGAGGCCGGCCTGCTCCGCTTCAAGCACCCGCAGCGCCCGCGCGGCATCATCGGCAAGGGCACACAGATCGCCGACCAGTTCCTGCACATCAGGGCCGGCGGCGACCTCGCCCTGTTCCAGGCCCTGAACCTGCTACTCCTGGAGGCCGAGGACGCCGACCCGGGCACGGTGATCGACCACGCCTTCATCGAGAAGAACACCATCGGCTACGAGGCCTTCGCGAAGCACGCGCGCCAGGTCACGTGGGAGCACATCTACGACGCCACCGGCCTCTCCCGTGAGGAGATCGACGAGGTCTTCGAGCGCGTCCTGAACGCCAAGTCGGTCATCGTGTGCTGGGCGATGGGCCTCACGCAGCACAAGCACGGCGTCCCCTCCATCCGCGAAGTCATCAACTTCCTCATGCTGCGCGGCAACATCGGCAAGCCCGGTGCGGGCGCGTGCCCGGTGCGCGGCCACAGCAACGTGCAGGGCGACCGCACGATGGGCGTGTGGGAGCGGATGCCGCAGAAGTTCCTGGACTCCCTGGGCAAGGAGTTCGGCTTCACGCCGCCCACGCACCACGGCCTGGACGCCGTCGACGGCATCCGCGCCATGTACGAGAAGCGCGCCAGGTTCTTCCTCGGTGTCGCCGGCAACTTCGTACGGGCCACTCCCGACAGCGAGGTCACCGAGCAGGCGATGCGCAACTGCAGCCTGACGGCCCACGTCTCGACGAAGCTCAACCGTTCCCACACGGTCTGCGGTGAGACCGCGCTGATCCTGCCCACCCTGGGCCGCAGCGACAAGGACTTCCAGGCCACCGGCGAGCAGTTCATCACCGTCGAGGACTCGATGAGCGACGTGCACGCCTCCCGCGGCAAGCTGCCGCCGGCCTCCCCGGACCTGCTCAGCGAGGTCGCCATCATCAGCCGCATGGCCCTCGCGACCATCGGCGACAAGTACGGCATCCCGTGGCAGGGCTTCGAGGACGACTACGGCACCGTCCGCGACCGGATCTCCCGCGTGATCCCGGGCTTCGAGAACTTCAACGAGCGTGTGTCCGAGCCGGGTGGCTTCAACCTGCCCAACCCGGCCAACCACGGCGTCTTCAACACCCCGAGCGGCAAGGCCGTGTTCACGCAGAACGAGTTCACGATGCCGCACGTGCCGGAGGGTCACCTGCTGCTCCAGACGCTGCGCTCGCACGACCAGTGGAACACCATCTGGTACGCCCCCAACGACCGCTACCGCGGCATCCACAACGCCCGCCGTGTCGTGATGGTGAACCCCGCCGACCTCAAGCTGCTCGGCATCGAGGACGGCGACATGGTCGACCTGGTCAGCGTCTGGCACGACGAGCGGGAGCGGCGCGCCGAGAACTTCAAGGTCGTCGCCTACCCGGCCAGCCCCGGCTCCGCCGCGGCCTACTACCCCGAGACGAACGTCCTGGTCCCGCTGGACAGCGTCGCCGACATCAGCAACTGCCCGACTTCCAAGGGAGTTGTAGTGCGCCTGGAGCCCGTCGGCACTCCGAGCTGACCCAACACCCGGCACTCCCGGGGCAGTTCAGGGAGTGCCGGAGTCCTCGGAGTGCCCGCCGCGACGGCGGGCCGAAGCGCCGTGTTCAGAAAGGTACTTGCCTGCATGCCCGCATCTCGCGCCGTCCGCGGCTGGCTTCCGGCGGCGGCCGCGGTGTTCGCCGCCGGGTGGGGCGCGAACCAGTTCACCCCGCTCGCGGTGGTGTACCGGACGCAGGAGCACTGGCCTCCCGTCCCGGTCGCTGCCATGTTCACCACCTACCTGCTGGGTCTGCTCCCCAGCCTGCTGCTCGGCGGCCCGGCCGCGGACCGGTTCGGCCGCTGCCTCACGGTCCGGCCCGCCCTGGCCCTGTCCGCCGCCGCGAGCGCCCTGCTGGCGGCGGCGCCGGTGAGCCCGAGCGCCGTCTACGCGAGCCGCCTGGCCACCGGATTCGCGGCAGGTGTCGTCCTGACCGCGGGGACCAAATGGCTTCGGGAGCTGTCGGCCTGGGCCGGGCGCCCGGATGCCGGTGACCGACGCGCGACGTACGCCACCGGTGGTGGCTTCGCGGCGGGTGCGGTGACGGCGGGCGCTTTCGCCGAGTGGCTGCCGCATCCGATGGTGCTGCCCGGCCTCGCCCACTGTCTGCTGGCCCTGCTGGTGCTGGGCGCGACCCGCCGCGTACCGGAGACGGCGCCGGCACCCGGTGCCGCCCCGGTGCCGTCCCGCATCGTGGACCTGCACCGGGCGGTCGTCGGGAACAGGCGCTTCCTGTGGGTCGTGCTTCCCGCGAGCCCGGCGGTCTTCGGCGCCGCGACCGTGGCGTATGTCGTGCTGCCGCCGCTGGTGGCGAACCGGGTTCCCGGATACGCGCCGCTCTTCAGCGGTCTCGTGACGGCGCTGACGCTCACCATGGGCATCGTCGTCCAGCCCCTGGCCGTACGGCTGGACCATGCGCACAGCGCGCGGGCCACCCTGACCGCCATGGTCACCGTGATCGGCGGACTCACGGTGGGCGCGATCGCCGCGCACCGGAGCTCCGCCGGTCTCGTGATGGCCGCGGCGGCCCTGCTCGGGGCCGGATACGGGCTCACGCTGGCGGCGGGCCTGATGGAGATCGAGCGGCTCCTGCCGCCGAAGGCCCACCCGTCGACGGCGCTCCTCTACCAGGGCGCCACCTACAGCGGCTTCCTCACACCGCTCCTGCTCGCCCTCACGGCGGGCGCGGGCACCGCCCCCTATCCGGCGCTCCTGGCGGGCATGGCGGCCGTGGGCCTGCTGTGCCTGGCTGTCACAGCTGGGTACAGCCGCCGGAGTCTTCCCTGATGGCGCGGCCGCAGGACGAGGTCCGCCACGCGTCATATCGTCGACAACATCGGAGTACCGCTCCGAGGAGAGGAGCACCATCATGGGACGCGTGACCGCGCGCCGGCGTGTGCTGCGAGTTCGGGACGGGGTGTCCTCGTACCGGCCGGACACCATGGCCGTCGAGGAGCCGATGGAGATCAGGGTGGGCGGACGTCCGCTCACGGTGACCATGCGGACACCGGGCGACGACTTCGATCTCGCGGCCGGGTTTCTGGTGAGCGAGGGCGTGGTGCACACCGGCGACGATGTGACGGGGATCCGTTACTGCGCGGGCGCCACGGCCGACGGCGGCAATACGTACAACGTGGTGGACGTGGCCCTGGCCCCCGGCGTGGCCGCACCCGACGCCTCTCTGGAGCGGAACTTCTACACCACGTCCTCGTGCGGACTGTGCGGCAAGGCCAGCCTGGACGCGGTGCGCACCACTGCGGCGTGGACCGTCTCCGAGGATCCGCTGCGCGTCGGTCCGGAGCTGGTGACGGCGCTTCCGGACCGGCTGCGGGCGGCCCAGAAGGTGTTCGACAGCACGGGCGGCCTGCACGCCGCCGGCCTGTTCACCGCCGACGGCGAACTGCTGTGCCTGCGCGAGGACGTCGGCCGGCACAACGCCGTCGACAAGGTGGTCGGCTTCGCTCTGCGCGAGGGGCTGCTGCCGCTGCGCGAGACCGTTCTGATGGTGAGCGGCCGGGCCTCCTTCGAGCTGGTGCAGAAGGCGCTGATGGCCGGAATCCCCATGCTGGCGGCCGTCTCCGCCCCGTCCTCGCTCGCCGTGGACCTCGCAGCCGAGAGCGGACTGACCCTGATCGGCTTCCTGCGCGGCACCTCGATGAACGTCTACACCGGTGCCGAGCGGCTGGAACAGGTGCCCGTGGCCTGATGCCCTGACCGGTGACTCGTCCGGCGGCCAGCGAGCCCGGTTGGCATTCCCCTGGGCCGTCGGGTAGACCCATGGCGTGCTGTTTCGCCAACTCGAATACCTGGTGGCCCTCTCGCGGGAGCGCCACTTCGCCCGCGCCGCCCAGGCCTGTTACGTCTCCCAGCCCGCCCTCTCCGAGGCGATCCGCAAGCTGGAGGAGGAGCTGGACGTGCCGCTGGTCCGGCGCGGCCGCAAATACGAGGGCCTCACACCCGAGGGCGAACGCATCGTGGTGTGGGCGCAGCGGATCCTCGCCGATCGTGACGCGCTCAAGGACGAGGTCGGCGCGCTGCGCACCGGACTGAGCGGCCGGATGCGGATCGGCTCGGTCCCGACCGCTTCCGGCGCCGTCTCCCTGCTGACCGGCCCGTTCTGCGCGGAGCACCCGCTGGTGACCGTCGAGGTGATAGCGGACCTCCAGTCGCGGGACATCCTCCGCCAGCTGCAGAATTTCGAGATCGACGCCGGAGTCACCTATCTGCACAAGGACCTTGCGGAGAACTTCCACACCGTCCCGCTGTACGAGGAGCGGTACGTGCTCCTGATCACGGCCGCCGATGCCCTGGCGCATCGCACGACGGCCACGTGGACGGAGGCGTCACGGCTGCCGCTGTGCCTGCTGACGGATTCCATGCAGGGGCGCCGCGTGCTGGACGAGGTGTTCGCCGAGGCCGGGACCCGGCCGTCGCCCCGGATCGAGACCGACTCGGTGGGCGCGCTGTTCGCCCATGTCAGGACGGGCCGGTGGGCCAGCATCGTGCCGCACGCGTGGCTGCATGTCTTCGGCGTCCCGCACGGCATGCGCGCGGTGCCACTCGTCGAACCCTCCCGGACCGTGCCGGTCGGACTGGTGGTCACGGCCCGCGAGCCGGGTTCGGTCATGGCCCGCGCGCTGACGGACGTCGCCCGGCACACCGATGTGGCGGCCGCGCTGGAACGCCTCCCCGGTGGTCCCGGGGCCTCCTAGACGCCTCCGGGCTACTCGCCGACGGACACGACCGTCACCGTCGCCTGCCCGTCGGGCGCGTCATAGCTGACACTGTCGCCGGCCCGGTGACCGAGCAACGCGCTGCCGAGCGGGCTGTCGGCGGTGACCAGCGTCCGGTCCAGTACCGCCGCGCTCTCACCGATCTGGACGGTCGCCACCGAGTCGTCCGAGTACCGCACCTTGAGCGTGCTGCCCACGTCCACCACGTCCGTGCTGGGCCGGCCCGCGTCGGCGGCGCCGCGCAGGCGCACCTTGATCTCGTCGATGCGGGCGTCGAGACGGTGGGTCTCGTCGGAGCGGATCAACTCGTCGGCCTGGTCGGCACGGTCGCCCACCTCGGTGGTGTCCTGCAACGTGGCGGCATCCGCGTCGCGTTCGGCCGTCACGTCGGCGAGTTCCTGCTCGAGCGCGCGGCGCTCGGTGGCGCTCATCGGTTCGGGCTCTCCGCTCATTCCTGCTCCCTTCACTTGTCGTGGCCGGTCTGCGTCTGCGGGAAGGTCACTTGTCGTAGCGGGTCGGCGGGAAGGCCTGCCGCTCCGCCCGGGACATCTTGCCGCTGGGCATCTCGCCGCTGTCGACCTCGCGGTCGACCTCCCTCTGGATCTCCTCGTACTGCTTCGCGGGCCGCTCGGGCTTCTTCACGCGCAGCCCGACGTCCCGCAAGTCCTCCTGGGTGCGCCTTTCGAGTGCATCCACGTTGGGGCGCAGGGGCATGCCGCGCCGGTCGTCGGGGTTGCCCTCGACGGCTCGGTTGGACTTGTGGTGATGGACCATGTGTCCTCCTTGTTCAGGCGCCGTCAGGCGCGCCCGACCGGATCAGGCATCGGGAGTCTGCTGCGCCTCGGCCGCGGGCGGGTCCTCCGCGGCCCCTTCGGCCTTCGCCTTCTCCCCGGCGCCGTCCTTGCGCACGGTGCAGTGGATGGTGTCGTTCTCCACGTCCGCGATGATGGTGTCCCCTGGCTCCGCGTCACCGCTCAGCAGGATCAACGCGATCCGGTTGTCGAGTTCGGCCTGGATCGTGCGCCGCAGCGGGCGCGCGCCGAACTCCGGCTGGTGACCGTGGGCGACGAGCAGCTTCTTGGCCGCTTCCGTGACGTCCAGGGTCATGCCCTGCGCGTGCACCCGGCGCTTGCTCCGGTCCAGGAGGTGGTCCACGATCTGCGAGAGGTCGTCCCCGCTGAGGCTGTGGAAGATGATGATGTCGTCGATGCGGTTGAGGAACTCCGGCAGGAACCGGCTCTGCAGGTCCTGCATCAGGTCGTCCTTGATCTCGGACGTGTCACCGTGGTGCGCGAGGATGCGGTGGGCGCCGATGTTGGACGTCATGATGACGACACAGTGCCGGAAGTCGACGGTGCGGCCCTGACCGTCCGTCAGACGCCCGTCGTCGAGGATCTGCAGCAGTGTGTTGAAGACGTCCGGGTGCGCCTTCTCCACCTCGTCGAACAGCACCACGCTGTACGGCTGCCGGCGGACCTTCTCGGTGAGCTGGCCGGCCTCCTCGTACCCGACGTATCCGGGAGGGGCGCCGACAAGCCGGGCGACGGTGTGCTTCTCCTGGAACTCGCTCATGTCGAACCGGATCATGTGATCCTCGTCGCCGAACAGCAGGTCGGCGAGGGTCTTCGCGAGTTCGGTCTTGCCGACGCCGGTGGGGCCGAGGAAGAGGAACGAGCCCACGGGGCGGTTGGGGTCACCCATGCCGGCTCGGTTGCGGCGTACCGCCTCCGAGACGGCGGTGACCGCCTCGTCCTGGCCGACGATCCTCTCGTGCATCTCCGCTTCGAGATTGAGGAGCTTCTCCTTCTCGCTCGCGGTGAGTTGGGAGACGGGGATCCCGGTGCGGCGGGAGACGATGTCGGCGATGTCGGACGCGGTGACGGAGACGACGCCCTCGCGTCGCTCCTCGATCCCGGCGAGTTCGCCTTCGAGCTGCGCGATCTGCCGCTTGAACTCCGACGCCTTCTCGAAGTCCTCACCGGCCACGGCCTCTTGCTGCTCACGCCGCAGCTTGGCGATACGGTCCTCGCGGCTGACGACCTCGGTGGAGCGCCCGGCACTGCGCAGACGCACGCGCGCGCCCGCCTGGTCCATCAGGTCGATGGCCTTGTCGGGCAGGAACCGGTCACTGATGTAGCGGTCGGAGAGCTCGGCCGCCGCCGCAAGGGCGCCGTCGGCGAAGCGGACCTGGTGGTGCGCCTCGTACGCGTCCCGCAGCCCTTCCAGGATCTGGATCGTCTGCTCGACGGTCGGCTCCGGAATCAGGACGGGCTGGAAACGGCGCTCCAGCGCGGCGTCCTTCTCGATGTGCTTGCGGTACTCGTCGATGGTCGTCGCGCCCACGAGCTGCAGCTCACCACGCGCGAGGGCGGGCTTGAGCATGTTGCCCGCGTCCATGGAGCCCTCCCCGGTCGCTCCGGCGCCCACCACCGTGTGCAGCTCGTCGATGAACAGGATGATGCTGCCGCTGGCCTCCTGGACGTCCTCGATGACCTTCTTCAGGCGCTCCTCGAACTGACCGCGGTACTGCGCGCCGGCCACCATGCCGGAGAGGTCGAGCGCGACGACTCTCTTGTCCTTCAAGGTCTCCGGGACCTCGCCCGCCACGATGCGCTGGGCCAGGCCCTCCACGATGGCGGTCTTTCCGACGCCGGGCTCGCCGATGAGTACGGGGTTGTTCTTGGAGCGCCGCGAGAGGATCTCGACGGTCTGCTCGATCTCGTCGGCCCGCCCCACCACCGGGTCGAGCATCCCGGCCTTAGCGTCCTCCGTCAGGTCCCGGCCGTACTCGTCGAGCGTCGTCGCCGGCTTCTTGGCCTCCGGGGCCCCCTCCGCGCGGGACGCCTGATCCGCGAGGCTCTCCAGACGGTCCGGGCTGAAGCCCTGCGCGCGCAGCAGTCGGGCGGCGCCGCTGTCGGTGTCGCTCAGGAGTGCCGCGAGGATGTGCTCGGGGCCGATGTACGAGGCCCCGGCCGCCTGTGAATGGGAGTAGGCGGCCTGGAGCGTGCGCTTGGCCGCCGGGGTGAGTCCGGGCTCGGCCGACGGCTGGCCGGACTCCTGCGGAAGGACGGCGGCGACTTCCGCCGACAGCGCGTCGGGATCCACTCCGATCCGGGAGAGCAGCTTCCGTGTCGGATCGATCTTCGTGGTCGCCCAGAGCAGGTGCTCGGTGTCGAGATCGGAGGTTCCGTCCTCGATCGCTTTCTGGGCGGCGAGATTGAGGAGTTCCTGCGACGAATCCGTCAAGAGCCGTCCGATCGGCACGCGTTGGACGGCCGGTGGTGAGGATGCCGGAGACATTCCGAAGAACCGGTTGAACAAGTCGCTGAAGGGGTCGGACGAGCCGAACCCTGAACCGAAGGACATCGACATTCCTGCTCCTGATGGAGAGAGAGATTGGTTCAACTCAAGCGCGATGTCAGCTGGGCCGCAACAGCAGCGAAATCGCTGCACCTGAGCGCCAGAATTGAGTGCGGAGGGGAATGCAACCCAATGGCGCGGGCCTGATTGCGGGCGGGCGGCCGGGGACGCAGGCTGTCGTCGAGAGAATCCGGCGGGTGAGCGCCGCGAGAGTCGACGGAGTCGGAGAGCACATCATGGTGGAACGCGCAGACGTCACGCGGTCGAATCCCGCACGAACTGCCTGGTGGGCAGGGGCCGATCCGGCAACGGAGCTTCAGCACCTGTGGGGCGAGGTGAGCCGCCTGCTGGAGCGCTCCTCGCAGCCGGCCGGACCTTCACAGCACTGGATGCCCGTGGTGGAGGAAGCGGACTCAGGTGTCGCCTATGTCGTGCGCGCGGAACTGCCCGGTGTCCCTCGTGAGCGCGTGAACGTAGAGGTGGACGGCAGGGAAATTCACATCTCCGGCGCCGTCGACGAAACCACGGACGGAAATGCGCTGCGTCGCCGGTCCGGGACCTTTTCCTATGGAGTTCGCGTTCCCGGCGACGTCGATATCGATCGTATCGAGGCGGATATGGCGGACGGCGTCCTGACGTTGCGCCTGCCGAAGACCGCGGCGGTGACGCGGCGAACGATCGAAATCCGCACCGATGGCAGCGAAGAATAGGAGCCGAACGGCGCCTGTCCCCTCTCAGTGTCCCCTCGCCCGCTCCGGACGTCCTGTCGGCGGAGACGTCCGGTCGTGCGGATGTCAGCCGGTGACGATTCCCGTGACGAGGTTGATGGTCGTGGCGAGGATGCTGGTGCCGAACACGTACGACAGCAGCGAGTGCCGCAGCACCACCGAGCGGATCGTCGAGGTCGAGACGTTGGTGTCGGACACCTGGTAGGTCATGCCGAGGTTGTAGCTGAAGTAGAGGAAGTCTCTGTACGCGGGCGGGTCGTCGTTGTTGAAGTCGATCCCGCCGGCGGCCGTGTAGTACAGGTACGCGTAGCGCGTGGCGTACATGAGATGGAGTGCCGCCCAAGCCATGAACACGCCGCCGAGCGCCACGGCCGCCGCGGCGTGGCCGCTTTCGGATTTGCCGAGCAGGAGCAGCAGCACGGTGGCGACCAGGCCACAGAGGGCGACGCCGACGATCACGAGCTCATCGGTGATGGGCTGGAAGTCCTCCCGTCGGGCATTGACCCGGGTGGCTTTGGCGTCCATCGGCCACAGCACCACCCAGCCCGCCAGCACGAAGAGCAGTTCGGTCGCGGCGATACCGGAGAGAACACCCAGCGCCGCGTTGTTCACCACTCCGACGATCGCCCCGACCACCGCACCACCGACCACGGCGGCACCGAGCCGGGGAACCGCGGACAAGGGCAACCAAGTGGCCATAGATCACCACACTAGTCTTTCCGCCACGTGCCAGCCTGGTGAAGCCTGCGGCGGGGGCACAGACTGGATGCAGCTGGATCCGGTGCAGTGGGCTGCAGTCGGCCGGATTCGCTGCAGTCGGCCGGAACCAGCTGCGTTCAGATCGGGAACTCCACTCGGAGCCGGTGGTATATACCGGACATGCCTTCTTCCCGCCGCCCACTCGCTGCCGTGACCAGGCACGGTTGGCGGCATGCCGTGACCAGCGCGGTGCGCCTCCTCTCCCCGCGCGGCTCACTCGCGCTCCAGCGGGCGGACGGGGCTCCTCTCTTCGCCGTACGCGGCGCCTTGGCGATGGCTCTCGTGGCGCTGCCCGTGGCGATCGCCGGGCGGCCCGATCTCTCCGTGTACGCGATGCTGGGCGCCTTCACCACGACGTTCGGGCGCAACCTGCCCTACCCGCGTCGCGCTCGTGTTCTCGCGCTGGTCGCGGTGGCCATGACGGCGTGCGTGGGCTGCGGATCGGCGCTCGCCGCGTGGGTTCGTCCGGGAGCCGGTGGCTGGGGTGCCGCCGTCGTGGTCGCGGCGACGGCGGTGGTCGCCGGGCTGGCGAAGCTGGCGTGTGACGCGACCCGGTTGAGCGGGCTCGGCGCGGTGCTGCTGCTGTTCTCCTTCGCGGTGGCGGCCAATGGCTCGCCCACCACCGCCGAAGTTCTCCCGCAGACCGGGCTTGCCGCGGCCGGCGCCGCGGTCGCCTGGGTGCTCGGAGTGTCCGGCTGGCTGGTGCACCCGGACCGTCCGCAGAGATACGCCGTGGCCAGGGCCCTGCGTGAGCTCGCGGGACTGCTGACCGGGCCTGGACCCGGCGGCGACACGCGGCAGTCGCGACACCGTACGACGGTTGCGGTGCTGCAGGCGTACCACTCGCTCGGTATCGCGCCTCCGACGCAGGCGCACCAGGCCGGCCGGGACGGAGTCTTCGTACGCCTCACCGACCTGTCGTGGTCGCTGCTGATCAGCTCGGCGCGCAGGGCGCCGGTCGACCCCGCCGCGACGGCGGAGCAGCTGCTCCGGCAGGCTCGTGTCCTCACCGAGCGGCGCCGTAGACCGCCCGTGCTGCTGCCGGAGCTGGCTGTCCCGCCTCCGGCGGCGCAGGACAGCGAGGCCGCCGTCGCGGCCTCTGCGTCCGTGGCCGCCGCAGGGCCGGCCGCGGGACCGGGCCGCCCTGTCGCCTGGCGCGCCACCGAACTTCTGATGGGGCGACGCGCTGGTGGCCCCGAACACCGGGCCGTCCTCGCCGTTCCCGCGGTGCGGATGGTCCTGGGCACCGGGATCGCGGGCGGGCTGGCCGTGGCCGGGGGGCTCGAGCACAGCTACTGGGCGTCGATCTCCGCCGCCGCCGTGCTGCACTCCGTCAACCTCCGCACCACGGCCCAGCGCGCCGTCCAGCGCACCCTCGGCACGGTCATCGGCCTGCTCCTCGCACTCGGTGTGCTCGCCACGGACCCGAGGCCGGTGGCACTCGCCTGCGTGATCGTGCTGCTCGAATTCCTCCTTGAGTACTTCGTCCCGCGCAACTACGGGCTTGGCGTCGTCTTCCTCACCCCTCTGGCTCTGCTGATGAGCGACCTCGCCGCCCCCGCCCCTGCCGGGGAACTCGTCGCCGACCGCGTGCTGGGGAGCGTGCTCGGCATCGTCGTCGGGCTCGGCTGCGCCCTTCTGGTGGTCCATGACCATGCCGCGCTGCGCGTCGAGCGGGCGCTGGCCGCCTGCACGCAGGCATCCGATCAGGCGGAACGTTCGCTGGCCGAGAGCTCGGGGCCCCAGCTTCCGGTCGTCCAGGTCCAACTGGTCCTGGCAGTGGTCGAGTTGCGCGATGCCGACGACGCCGCCGCGGGAGAGCTGTGGCCGGCGGGGATCGATCCCGCCGAACTCGCGGCCGCCGAGCAACGTGCGTATCTCCTGCTGGAACGGCTCCACCATCGGCGGTAGCGGCCTACGGCCGACGCGCGCGGGCCTGCGGCCTCGGGCTAGCGTGGTGTGATGCGCCACGAGGTGTCCGATGCCCATACCGCGAGGACGGTGGGAAGCGGTGACCTGCCCGTTCTCGCCACCCCGTGGTTGATCGCGTGGATGGAGGCGGCCACCGTACGGGCCGCCGCGCCCTTCACGGCGCAGGGCCGGACGACGGTCGGAACCGGTGTCCGCATCAAGCACCTTCGTGCCACACGCGTGGGCGCCTGGCTCGACGTCCTCGCGGAACCGCCGGCCGAAGCGGAAGGCCGCCGGCTCACCTTCCGCGTACGAGCTCTGGACAGTACGGGAGCGCTGGTCGCGACGGGCGAGATCGACCGGGCGATCGTCGACCGGCGACGCTTCCTCGCAGGGGTGTCGGACCAGGACTCCGGGATCAATCAGGGTGCGCGTGGGGACCATCCCTGATGGAAGCGCGCGGCGTCGGCGGCAAGATCGACGTCATGACATTCCTCTCGCGACGTTCCCTGTTGGCAGGCAGTGCGGCGGCGGGCACGATGCTGGTCGGCACGGGACGTGCTGCCGCGCATACGCCGTCGGGCTCAGGCTCGCCGGACACACGCGCCTTACAAGAAGCGATCTCCGACCTCACCCACCCACCGGCCACGTCCGCACAGTTGCTCGTCGACCGCCCGGGGCAGCGCTGGTACGGGACGTCGGGCGTGGCCGACATCAGAACGGCCCGTCGGGTACGCCCGGACGACGCGTTCCGCGCGGGCAGCGTCACCAAGGCATTCGTGGCGACCGCGGTTCTGCAACTGTGGTCGCGGGGACTTGTGGACCTCGATGAGCCCATCGGACGGCACCTCCCCGGGCTGCTTCCGGCCGAGTCCGCGCGGATCACCGTGGCGCAGTTGCTGAACCACACGAGCGGGCTCCCCGACCATCGCGACCTGCCCGACGTCAGCACTCCGGAAGCCGTCCTGCGCCATCGGTTCGACAGGTGGACGCCGGAGGAACTGGTGCGCACCGTGACGTTCGATCCGCTCAAGTTCCGGCCGGGCAGCAAGCAGGAGTATCGGGGTATCAATTACGTCCTGCTCGCTCTGCTGGTCGAGGCCGTCACCGGTCGCCCGTACGACGAGGTGATCAGGGAGCGTGTCGTCCGTCCGCTGGGCCTGCGAGGGACTCTGATACCGGACCGCGACCCGAGACTTCACGGCTCTCATGTGCACGGATACCTCAAGATGACCGGCGGGTCGCTCCGGGACGTCACCGTGTACGACCAGTCCGGCGCCTGGGGCGAGGGCGAACTGGTGTCGACGGTCGCCGATCTCTTCCGTTTCCATCAGGCGCTGCTCTCCGGCGAGTTGCTGCCACCGCACGCGATGAACCACCTGTTCACGCTGCCACCCGACAGCGTGCGCATGCTCGACGGCGGTCCCGCCCGGTACAGCCTGGGACTGCAGCAGGCCACGGTGAACGGCGTGACGTTCTGGGGGAAGACAGGTGACACGTATGGGTACCGGACGCGGGTGTTCTCCACTCGCGATCAGCAGCTCCGTTGGGTTCTCGCGTACACCCAGACCCCGCTGGCCTCGCCGGAGGACATGACCAACCGGGTCGTTTCCGTCCTGACCTCTTGAACTAGTGGCGGACTTTGTAAAGGAGGTGCAGTACGCGGTCGCCCTGGATCACGACGTGGGGGTCCTCGAGGAGATGCTGGGCGTCGACGGACCCGAAGTACCGCTTGCCGGAGCCGAAGACGACGGGCACGACGTCCATGGCCACCTCGTCGACCAGCCCCAGGGCGAGCGCCTGGCCGCCCGTCTCGCCGGCGGCCACCCCGACGGTGCGGTCCCCCGCGAGTTCCTTGGCCTTCGCGATCGCCTTCGCCACGTCGTCCACGAAGTAGTACAACGCCTCGGGGTGCCAGCCCTCGGGCCTTGGCCGGTGCGACACCACGACCACGTGCTCACCCGCCGGCGGTTTCCCCTCCCAGCCGTTGGTCATGTCGAACAAGTGCCGCCCGATCACCAGCGTCCCGATGCTCTCCCACATCGGCCGGACGTAGTCGGCCGAGACCTTGGACATCGACACCGTCCCGTTCGAGCCGATCTCAATGCCGCCGTTCGCGTACCAGTCGAACAGCGGGCCGACCTGGTCCTCCGAGTCGGCGATGAAACCGTCCACGGAAACGACGTTGTGCATGACCACTTTGCTCATCACATCTCCTGGGTGTCCGTCGCGTGAATCCCTTACATGCATAGACCGAGCACGCCCCCGGGACTCATCGCTCGACGAGAGACGTAAGCGGGCGGGTCGCACCGCCCGTTCACGTCACCCCGGGTGTCAGTCCCTCTCGACGTCGATGTTGGTCAGCCGGGCGTAGCGCTGCGGGTCACTGCTGCGGATGCGCAGGGCGATGCAGATGCCTGCCGCGAGGACGATGGGCAGGGGTGCCAGGAGGACGGCGTTCACCGTCCCTGAGGCGCCCGTCAGAAGGCCGAAGTGGAGGACCGCCAGGACGGTGAGGAGCGCGAGACCGGCGAACGCGATCAGCGGGGACCAGACCACGCGGGCGGCCGACATGCCCCGTCGGTCGCGCCGGAAGAAGGCCCACACGGCGAGGGCCGCCAGGGCCTGCATGACCATGATGCCCAGGACGGCGATGCTGTTGGTCCAGATCAGGACCTGCGAGAACGGGTCGGCGGCCAGCGCGGCGCCGACGAGGATCACCAGGAGGTTGAAGACGGTCTGCGTGCTCACCGCGATGCCCGGAGAGCCCTGCCGGGCGGAGACGATGCCCAGTCGCCGCGGCAGGAGTCCTTCGCGTCCGAGGGCGTAGAGGTAGCGTGCGGCGGCGTTGTGGAAGGCGAGGGTGGCGGCGAAGGCGCTGACGATGACGAGGGCGTGCATGGTGTCGGACAGCCAGGAACCTACGTACAGCTCGCCTGCCCTGAAGGTGAGTTCGGGGCCGGCGGCGGCGCGGGCCATGGCCACCGCCTTGTCCGTGCCGAACGCGCCCATGATGAGCCATGCGCCGACGGAGTAGAACAGGGCGAGGAACCCGATGGCGATGAAGGTGGCACGCGGGACGGTGCGGCTCGGTTCGCGCGCCTCCTCCGCGTAGATGGCGGTGGCTTCGAAGCCCGTGAAGGCGCCGATCACGATGACGAACATGCCCGCGATCCCTCCGGTGGCGAGCGTGCTCGGGTCGAAGGAGTGCACGTCGAGGGCCGCGGTGCCCCGGTGGCCGAGGATGCCGCCGTCCATGACGAGCAGGGTCAGCACTTCGAGGATCAGCGCGACGCCGAGGACCTTGGCGCTGAGGGTCACCCTGAGCCAGCCGAGCACACCCACGGCGAGGACGCAGACACCCGAGAGCACCCACCACGGGATGTCCGCTCCGGTCGCGTCGTGCACCGAGCCGGCCGCGAAGTAGCCGAAGGCCGCAGCCACTCCGGGGGTGACGAGGTTGTACGACACCACGGCGACGTAGGCGATACCGACGCCGAGGGTGCGTCCGAGGCCGCGGGCCACGTAGGCGTAGAAGGCGCCGGCGTTGCGTACGTACAGGCTCATCGCCGTGAAGCCCGCGGCGAAGAGGACGAGCAGGGCTCCTGAGATCAGGTAGCCGAGGGGGGCGCCGGGGCCGCCGATGGCGATGGCGACGGGTGCCACGCCGGCGAGCACCGTGAGTGGGGCGGCGGCGGCCACCACGAAGAAGACGAGATCGAAGGTGCCGATCTGTCCGGAGGAGAGACCTCCGCCCGAGTCCTGCCCGGCGTCGCCGGGTGCGGGTCTCCCGGCGGCTCCTGCCACTCCGGTGGCTCTGGTGGCTCCGGCCGCTCCGGCGGCGGGCTCGGCTGTGGACGGCTGGACGCTCATCGCTCCTCCTGCGGGGCAGAGGCGTCGCCGCCCGGTACGGAAATGGCGGGAAAGTTCGGGAAGTCGTTCTCGGGTGCGGGTCCCACGACGCGTCCGCCGTGGAGGACCAGGAGGCGTCGCGGGTGGGCCGCGACCGCCTCCGGCACGCCGCCTGCGGCGATCACTACGAGGTCCGCGCGGCAGCCGGGGGCGAGGCCGTAGCCGGTGAGGCCGAGTGCGGCGGCGGCCTCGTCGGTGGCCATCGAGGCCGCGTAACGCAGTTCCTCGTCGGTCATCAGGTCGCCCTGGAGGCCGATGACGGTGGCGCGTTCGAGCATGTCCGCGGTGCCGTAGGGCCACCAGGTGTCGCGGATGTTGTCCGAGCCGGCGAAGACGCGGACGCCGTGGTCGCGCAGGCGCAGCACAGGCGGCATGGAGTGCCGGGGGCCGTTCGTCATGATCGCCACTCCGGCCGCGGCCAGGGCGGTGGCGGTGCGGTCGAGTTCGGGGGCATCGACCTCTCCGAGGGCGAAGGCGTGGCTGACGGTGACGGTGCCGTCGAGGCCGAGCGCGGCCGTCCGCTCCGCGATGGCGCGCAGCTGCCGGGTGCCGGTCACGCCGCCGTCGTGCAGATGGATGTCGATGCCCGCTCCGTGCCGCTCGGCCAGGCCGAAGACGATGTCGAGCTGGCCGTCCACGTCCCCGTCGAAGCCCGCCGGATCGAGCCCGCCGATCAGGTCGGCGCCCTCCGAGAGCGCCGCGTCGAGGAGGTCGGCGACGCCCGGCGCGGTGACCACGCCGCTCTGCGGGAACGCGACGATCTGCATCCCCAGCCGGTCGCGGTACTTCTCCCGCACCTCGACCAGCGCGTGCAGGCCGTCCAGACGCACGTCCGGGTCGATGTCGACGTGCGACCGCACATGGCCGGTACCGAGGGACACCATGCGGTGTGCCAGGGCCGTGGCCCGGTCCGCCACCGATACGTCGACGGAGGTGCGCAGAGCCCGTTCGTTCGCGATGTGTTCGCGCAGCGTGGCCGAGGTGGGGTGCGGCTGCCAGGGTGCGCCGAGCAGCGTCTTGTCCAGGTGGGCGTGCCCGTCGACGAGCGCGGGCAGGACGAGAGCGCCCCCGAGGTCGATGCTGCCGGGCCCGACGACTGGCCCTCGGCCGGTGTCGGGCCGGCCGGCCTTGTCGGGTTGGTCGACCTTGTCGGGTTGGTCGACCAAAGCCGTGACCCGACCGTCCGCGAGGTGGATGTCGGCGCGCCGGCCGTCGGGCAGCGTGGCGTTCCTGAGTACCTCGGGGGCGAGCGGGATCGACGGGGTGTCGGCGGGATGCGACACGACTTCCTCCAAGTTCGTTCGGCGCCCGGCACGACTGACCAGCCGGTCGGCGAATCCGGCGGAACGCTGCTGATGAGCGGCGGGCAACGACAAGCTAACTGGTATACCAAATACCAGGCAATGGTCTGTGGGATCTTGTTTCCGCGGTCTGCGATGATCAGGAGCACCCCCCGGGGGCGGTCACGGCCGTGCCCGCTCGCCACTGAAGAGGACTCGATGACCACCCGCGCTGACCGCCGCCCCACGATCGGTGAGAGCCACCAGTCCCTGAGAGAACGGGTCTACGTGGAACTCCGCGAGCGGATCATCGAGGGGACGTTCCCGGCGGGCATGCGACTGGTGGAGCGCGAACTGGCGGACCAGCTGGGTGTCTCCCGTATCCCGTTGAGGGAAGCCATGCAGCGGCTCGAACGGGAGGGCTTTCTGTCCGTGCAGGCCAGGCGCGGCTCGGTGGTCACGGATTTCGGCGCGCAGGACGCGACGTACCTCTTCGACGTCCGCGAGAACCTCGAGGGCCTGGCGGCGGGACTCGCGGCGCGCCACGCGACGACCACCCAACTACGCGCGATGGAGCGCCTGTTGGCGCGCAGCCGCAAGGCATCCGACGCGGGTCGGCTGCGCCAGGCCGTGGCGCACAACGCGGACTTCCACCAGCAGATCGTCGAGGCGTCGGGCAACCCGCTCCTCCAGGAGCTGATGGCGCCTCTGGACGCGCGGCTGCGCCGGCTCTTCCGACTGACCTCCGACCTCAACGACGGCGATCCGATGTGCGGGGAGCACGAGCGTCTGTACGAGGCGGTCCGCGACCGCGACGCGGCCCGGGCAGAGGAACTGGCCCGCCACCACGTGGCCGGCACCCGCGACTCGGCGCTGCGTTACTTCTCCGACGCGGCGACGCGGATCGCCGACGGAGGCAATGGCGCGGACAGCGGCACCGACGCCGGCTGAGCGGGGCAGGAGGCCAGGGCACTCAGCTCCTGGGCCCTCAGCGCCCGGCTCCCGGGTCCCGCTACTCCTGTCCGAGGAGCAGCCCCGTACCGAGTTCCGTCAGGTGGTCCGCCAGGTTTGGGCGCTCGTCGAGGCTTCGCGTTCTGACGGCGTTGTCGATCACCATGAGGACCGCACAGACGGTGGTCCTGGCCCCGTCGAGTGCGCGGGCCAGTGGGGCGGTCATGTCCGCACGTCGCTGTTCGCCGCCGGGGATGCCGCCGCGACGGGGAGTTCCGCCTTGCTGGGGAAGTGCCTGTGGAGGGTGGGCCCGGCGCATACCACCTGCGCGATGTCGTCGGTGTTCACCGACTGGAAGCCGCGCTCGTCGAAGGCGCCGGGGCAATCTGTTCCGGGCGGGCGGGTTCCGCTACTCGACGGGTGCGGCGGCCGGAGGCACCGCCTCCTGCTCATCGAGGTCCGCAACCTCCGACTCCACGCCCGGCGCCTGCCGGAACGCGGCGAGGCAGCCCGCACTGACCAGCGCCATCACGGCGAAGGCGGTGGCGACCGGGGTCCATGAGTCTCCGGCGGCACTGAACAGCCAGGTCGCCGCCGCCGGGGCCAGCGTGCCGATGAGCCCCGCCGTCTGGAAGCTCATGGAGAGACCCGTGTAGCGCACCCGGGGAGCGAACCAACCGGATATGAGCGTGCCGATCGAGGCGTATGCGACGGTGCTGGCGAGCATCGGCAGGCACATGGCGAGCCAGAGTCCGGGCACGGAACGGGTGTCGGCGAGCCAGAACATCGGGAAGGCCACGACGAGGTGCAGCAGGATGCCGGTCAGCGTCACCCGGCGCAGCCCGAGGCGGTCGGCGACCAGGGCGGCCAGCGGGGTGCACACGATGACGACCACGGAGGCGGCCGTGCCGGCGCCCGCCACCTGCGAGTCGGTGAAGCCGAGTTCGTTGACGGCATAGGTCGACATGAAGGTGACGACCACGTAGTAGCCGCCGACGGTGATGAGGAAGGCGCCGGAGGCGAGCAGCCAGGTCTTCCAGGCGTCGCGGACGACGGCGACGAACGGTGCGGCCTGCTTCTCCTCGGCGGCCTCGGCCCGGCGCGCGGCCTCGAACTCGGGCGACTCCTCCATGGAGCTGCGGATCACGAGGCCGACCAGCACCAGGACGGCGGAGAGCAGGAAGGGCAGGCGCCAGGCCCAGCCGACGAGTGCGTCATGGCCCGCCAGTGCCGCGAGCGCGAAGACGCCGGTGGACATGAAGTAGCCGACCCCGTCGCCGACTTGGGGGAAGGAGCCGAAGAAGGCCCGGCGCCGGGGCGGGGCGTGTTCGACGGCGAACAGCACGGCGCCGCCCCACTCGCCGCCGATCGCGAGCGACTGGACCATGCGGATGAGGACGAGCAGGAGCGGCGCGGCGACGCCGATGGAGGCGTAGCCCGGGAGCAGGCCGATACAGAAGGTGGCGCCGCCCATGAGCGTCATGGACCAGATCAGGGCGCGCTTACGGCCGTAGCGGTCACCGATGTGCCCGAACACGACCGCGCCGAGCGGGCGCCCGAGGGAGCCCACGAAGAGCGTCGCGAACGACATGAGCGTGCCGAGCGCCCGGTTCATCTCGGGGAAGAACAGCTCGGGGAAGACGAGCGCGGCGGCGGTGGCGTAGATGCCGAAGTCGTACCACTCGACGCTGGTGCCGATCATCGAGGCCCCGGCGACCTTCCACGGACCGGACCGGCGCCGTGCTTCCGGGTCCGTAGCGCCACCTGCGACTGTGCTCATGTGCGTACTCCTTCACGGCCAACGATTGGGTTCGCCATGGACCCAAAAACGTGGGGGCGACGCTAAGGCGGCCGTCAGGGCCTGTCAATAGGGTTCATGCCAAGTCCAATATCATGGCCACCCGGGGGCATGACGGGACACGCGTGACCCGTGAGCTGGGAGAGGGCCCGTGAGCAACAGCGAGAGTCGTGACGAATGGACGGCCGGAACCCGCCAGGCGGCGTCGCACGCCGTGGTGGCCGAGGCGCTCCGGCAGCGCATCGCGCTCGGCGGTTTCGGACCGGGCGACCGGCTGCCCACCGAGCGGGAGCTGTCCGCCGTCTTCGGGGTGGGGCGCAACACCGTGCGGCAGGCGGTGCGCGAGCTGGCCGAAGAAGGCCTGGTCACGACCACGTTGGGGCGCAACGGCGGCACTCGCGTGGCACCCACCCCGCCCGGCGGGGAGGGTTCCCGGGCCGCGATCACCGCGACGATCCGGGCCTCGTTGCGCGACTACATGGAGTACCGCCTCGCGATCGAGCCGTACGCGGCCCGTCTCGCCGCCGAGCGCGGGGCGGGGGCGGCCCGCCGCGAACTGGTGGCGATGCTGGAAAACCGGGTCGCCGACCTCGGCGAGTACCACCGCTGCGACACCGCGTTCCACCTGGGCATCGCGGCCGCCGGCGGGAACGAGGTGCTCGCGGAGGCGGTGACGCGGGCCCGCGCCGAGATGTTCGTCGGCGGCAACGCGCTGTGGCTCGGCTCCGACTGGAGCCGCGTGTACCCGGCGGAGCGGGACTTCGGCTCCGCGTTCCGGGAGGAGCACGAGGCCATCGCGCTCGCCGTGCTGTCCGGAGACGGGGCCGCGGCCGAGGCGCGGATGCGGGATCACCTGCTCGACTCGCACCGCCAATTCCTGGCGCTGCTCGACCAGTTCGCCGCTCAGGACTGACCTCGGGTGCACCCCGCACCCCACACGACCGACCCCCGGCACCCGCAGTCCATGCGCCCGTCGATTGACGCGCGCCCTCGACGACGCCTAATCTCCGAAATGGGTCCGGTTGAGACCCAAAAAGCAATTCTGCAGCGCGCGACAGGAGAGACGCCCCGTGCACTCTTACGACGAGGACCTCACTCAGCAGGTCATGGACCACCTGCTGCACCGACTCCGGCTCGACCCGCCGCCGCTCGGCCGCCTCGGAGACCACCAGGAGCTGACCCTGGCGCTCAAGGACGCGATCGGACCCGCCCCGCAGCCCCCCGCCGACGTGCTGCGCACCTACACCGACGCCCTGGAGCCCACGGTCGTCTCGTGCGACCACCCGGCGTTCCTCGCGTTCATACCCGGCGCCCCCACCAAGGCCGCCGCCCTGTTCGACATGGTGCTCTCGGCGTCATCGCTGCACGGCGTCTCCTGGCTGGAGGCGTCCGGCGCGGTCGCGGCGGAGAACCAGGTGCTGCGCCTGTTCGCCGACCTGGCGGGGCTGCCCGCCGACGCCGGCGGCTGCTTCGTCAGCGGCGGCTCCGCCGGAAACCTCTCCGCCCTCGTCGTCGCCCGCGACACCGGCCGCCACCGCCGGGGCCTGGACGAGCGCGCTCCGGTCCGGATCGCGGTCAGCGACCAGGTCCATTCCTCGGTCGGCAACACGCTGCGCATCCTCGGCGTCGAGCCCCTCGTCGTGCCCACTTCCGACCACCGCCTCACCGGCGAAGCCCTGCGCGCCGCGCTGGACGCCGCCGAGCGGGACGGCGGCGCGCCCGTCGTCGCCGCCGTCGCCACCGCGGGCACCACCAACGCCGGCATCATCGACGACCTCGAAGGCGTCGCCGAGCAGACCCGCGCCCGTGACCTGTGGCTGCACATCGACGCCGCGTACGGCGGCGCGGCGCTCTTCGTCCCGGAGCTGCGCGAGCGCCTGCGGGGCATCGAGCACGCCGACTCGCTCGTCGTCGACCCCCACAAGTGGATGTTCGCGCCCTTCGACTGCGGCGCGCTGCTCTACCGCGATCCGAAGTCGGCCCGCGCGGTCCACACCCAGGACGCGTCCTACCTCGACGCCATCCACGGGGCGAACGGCGCCGATGACGAGACCGAGTGGAACCCGAGCGACTACGCGTACCACCTCACGCGCCGCCCCCGCGGTCTTCCGCTGTGGTTCTCGCTCGCCGTGCACGGCACCGACGCCTACCGCGACGCCGTCGCCCGGGGCGCCGACATCGCCCGTCGCACCGCCCGCCTCGTCGAGCGGACCGAGGGCCTGGAGCTGCTGCGCGAGCCCGAGTTGACCGTGGTCCTCGTGCGCCGCACCGGCTGGCAGCCGGAGGACTACTACGCCTGGTCCAAGAGGCTGCTGGCCTCGGGGACCGCCTTCGTCACCCCGAGCGTCTGGGAGGGCGAAACGGTCGCCCGCCTCGCCTTCCTCCACCCGGACATCACCGAGGGGACCGTCCGCGCCCTCCTCGACTCACTCGTCGACGAGGGGTAGTCCCGGCGCGGGACATCACGGCGACGGGGGCCCGTCACCGTGCCGTACAGGGGTCGGCACGTGGACCGGGGCCCGTCACCGTGCCGCACAGGGGTCGGCGGCTCGTCAGCGCCCGGGCGTCGCCGCCTCGACCGGCTCCTTGCCCATGCGGCTGCGGGCCGCGCGGACCGTGGACGCCGGCGTGGGGGCCAGCGTCCGGTGGAGGTTGGTGCGCATGGTCGACGCGGCGTCGAGCACGTAGTTCTGCCGGACCTTCCACGGGCTGCGGTCGCCCTGCCGGGGGAACGCGTCGATGGAGCGCTTCACGTAACCGGAGGCGAGGTCGAGCAGCGGGCGCTCGTTCAGGGCGCCCGTCGGCCTGGGCTCCACGGCTGCGTAGTCGTGGCGGCGCATGTGGTTGAGCACCTTGCACACCAGCCGCGAGGTGAGGTCGGCGCGCAGCGTCCAGGAGGCGTTGGTGTAGCCGATGCACACGGCGAAGTTGGGTACGCCGGTCATCATCGCGCCGCGCCACACGAACTGCCGGTTCAGCGCAACGGGTTCACCGTCGACGCGCGGCGCGATGCCGCCGAAGGCGAGGAGCTTGAGTCCGGTCGCGGACACGATGATGTCGGCCTCCACCACGCGGCCCGACTTCAGGCGGATGCCCTCGGGGACGAAGCGGTCGATGTGGTCGGTGACGATGTCGGCGTCACCCGAGTTGAGGACCTTGAACAGGTCCGCGTCGGGCACCGCGCACAGCCGCTGGTCCCACGGGTTGTACGACGGTGTGAGGTGCTCGTCGACCAGCCGGTCGTCCTTGACGATGCGCTTGTTGAGCCCGGTGAGCACGCGCCGCGCCACCTTCGGGCTGCGCCGGCAGAACTGGTAGACGCCGATGGTGAACAGGATGTTCTTGCTGCGCACCACCCGGTGGGCCACTCCCGCGGGCAGGGCCGCGCGGATGCCGTCGGCCAGTCTGTCGCGGGAGGGCAGCGAGCTGATCCAGGTCGGGGAGCGCTGGAGCATGGTGACGTGGGCGGCGCTCTGCGCCATCGCGGGGACCAGCGTGACGGCGGTGGCCCCGCTGCCGATGACGACGACGCGCTTGCCCGCGTAGTCCAGGTCCTCGGGCCAGAACTGCGGGTGCACGACCGTGCCGGAGAACGAGTCGGCGCCCTCGAACTCGGGGGTGTGCCCCTTGTCGTAGTCGTAATAGCCCGCGCAGGAGTAGAGGAAGTCGCAGGTGACGGTGGACAGCGTACGGTGGCCGTCCTCGTCGGTGCGCTCCAGCGTCAGGGTCCAGCGCGCCGCCTCGGTCGACCAGTCGGCGGCGAGCACCTTGGTGCCGTAGCGGATCCGGCGGTCGATGCCGAACTCGGCCGCCGTCTCCTTGATGTAGCTCAGGATGGACCCGCCGTCGGCGAGCACCTTGCGGTCCCGCCAGGGCTTGAACGGGTAGCCCAGTGTGAACATGTCGGAGTCCGAGCGCACGCCCGGGTAGCGGAACAGGTCCCAGGTCCCGCCCATGGACTGCCGCGCCTCGATGATCGCGTACGAGCGTTCCGGGCACTCGGTCCGGAGCCGGTACGCGGCGCCGACACCGGACAGGCCGGCGCCCACGATCACCACGTCGATGTGCTCGGCAGGGGCCCCGGAGCCCGCGGTGCTGGAGTCTGCGGTGTGCGTCATGTTGTCCAGTGTCGGGAACCACAGCCCGCAGGAATTGACCTGGGACGACAGATCTTTGACCCTGTACGACATGTCCGTGATCAGATCGGCGGGGCTGCGCGGCTTCCGCGCCACGGTGGCGGAGCTCGGCGGTGACGCCGACTCGTACGCACGGCAGGCCGGTTGCCCACCGGCCGCGCTCGACGTGGACGACCTCCTGGTGCCGGAGGAGGCGATGGCGACGGTGCTCGAACTCGCCGCCGCCGACCTCGGCTGCGCCGACCTCGGGCTGCGCATCGCCGCCCGGCAGGACCTGGGCATGCTCGGCGCCCTGGCCCTCGCCATCCAGAACTCCGACACCCTCGGCGACGCCCTGGAGTGCACGAGCCGCTACCTCTTCGTCCACGCCCGCTCGGTGAACCTCAGCCTCGAACCCGATCCGTACGGCACGCCGGGGATGGCCGCGCTGCGCTACGGCGTGCGCGAGGGGGTGGTCGCACCGCCGCAGGGCATCGACCTCTCCCTCGGCTTCATACACCGCGCCATCGGATATCTGGTCGGCCCGTACGGACTGGGCTCCGTGGAACTTCCCCACCCCTTGCTCGCCCCGCTGTCCGTGTACGAGGACTTCTTCGGCGTACCCGTCAAGGCCGACCGCCCCGCGGCCCTGCTGCGCGTACCGCTGAGCCTGGCCAACCGGTCGCTCGGCGGCAGCAACGCGCAGTTGCGCCATCTCGCGCTCGCGTACCTCGACGAGCAGTTGCCGAAGGAGCCGGCGGACGTCGTGGGCAGCGTCCGGGCCGTCGTCGAGCAGTCGCTCGGCACGTCGTCGCCCGAGATCGGGGCCGTCGCCGGCCTGCTCAACGTCCATCCGCGGACCCTGCAACGGCGGCTGCGCGCCGCGGGCACGACGTTCGCCGAGGTCATCGACGAGGAGCGTCGCACCGCCGCCCACCGCTACCTCACCGGCACCGACCTCCCCCTCGGCCAGGTCGCCCTGCTCCTCGGCCTCTCCGAGCAGTCGGCCCTCAACCGCTGCTGCCGGCGCTGGTGGGGCGCCACACCTCGCGCGATACGCCTGGGCGTGCCGGGACAACCGACCGACTCGTGAGCGGGCCTCGGACCCGACCGGCCGACGCGGGCCTTGGGCCGACTGACCCACTGCGCCACCCACCCCTACGCCGTCCCACTTATGGTGCTTTACGAGGATGATTCGGCCGTGAGGACATAGGGAGTGCGGATGCGGCGTCTCACGTGGGCGCGGGCCGCACTGGCGGTGGTCCTGGGGAGCGTCCTCGTCGCCGGGCCGCAGGTATCCGCCGCCCACGCCGAGAGCCGCCGCGCGGAGTGCGGCACCGACGCGTACCCGTGCCCCGGGGTGAACTGGCTGTACGAGTACAACTTCGCCCTCGGACTGCATCCCTTCACCGCCCCGCACGACGTCCGGTCCCAGCTCACGCACCACTTCTGGCTGTTTCCCGTGAGCGGCAGCGGCTGCAGGGGTTCGGTACAGCAGGGCGATCAGTGTTCGCTGGTGGGCGGCAACCCCGTGTCCGTCGAGCGCGTCGGGAGGACCTACTTCCAGATCACCACGCTGCCGGGACACACGCTCGGGAACGGTCTCCACATCCGGTTCTCCTTCTCACGGACGCTCGGCATGCACTTCCTGACCGTGCGCGCCTGGTACGACGAGGCGACGACGTGCACCAACGGCTGCAGTGTGCTGAGCGGGCTCGGCGCCCTGGCGGTGTGGCAGGTCCTTGCGGACACACTGAAGATCTCGGCGTTCGCCGCGTGAGATCGTGGGCCACGCCCGCTCGTTGCTCACTCGAGTCCAAGGAGAAGCGTCGTGACCGGATCGGCACCGACCTCTGATCTCACCGGCTGGCAGAAGGCGCCGTTCACGGGCGCCGGGCTGACCTACGACGTGTACGAGAAGGGCAGCGGGCCCGGTGTCGTACTGATCCCCGAGATCCCCGGCATCACGCCCGCCGTGCTCGGCCTCGCCGACCATCTGGTGGCGCGGGGGTTCACGGTCGCGATCCCGTCCCCGTTCGGCGAGCCGGGCCGCGAGGAGTCCGTCGGCTACGCCCTCAAGGTCCTGACCCGGCTCTGCGTCGCCTCCGAGTTCCGCGCCTTCGCGACGAACGCGCGCCGCCCGATCGCGGACTATCTGCGCGCACTGGCCCGCGATCTCGCATCGCGCACGCCGGGGCCCGGGGTCGGCGTCATCGGTATGTGCTTCACCGGAGGCTTCGCGCTCGCCGCCGCGGTGGACGACGTCGTGCTCGCGCCGGTGCTCAGCCAGCCGTCGTTGCCGTTCCCGGTCAGCGGGGCGCGGCGGGTCGACCCCGGCCTGTCCCGCGCCGAGTTCGACACGGTGGTCAGCCGTTCCAAGGAATCCGGCCTGTGCGTGCTCGGGCTGCGCTTCAGCGAGGACAGGGCGGTACCCGCCCAGCGGTTCCGCACACTGCGCGAGCATCTCGGCGACGCGTTCGAGGTCATCGAACTGGACTCGTCGCCGGGCAACGCGGGCGGCTTCGCCAGGACCGCGCACGCGGTGCTCACCGCGGAGGTGCGCGAGGAGCCGGGCAACCCGGCGCTCGCCGCCCGCGAACGTGTCGTCTCCTTCCTGCGCGAACGGCTGGTCCCCGAAGCCTCGTAGATCCCGGGGCGGCCTGGCGCGGAGCGCAACCTTCCTGCAACGTAGCGGGGAGTTGACTGTGGCCCCGCGACACCGTTCTACGGAAGGAGCCTGCCGTGAGTGACGAGGCCCCGCGTGTGGAGCTGACCCCGGCGGCCGCCGATCTGCTGCGGCGGCTGCGTTCGGCCCATGGGCCCCTGATGTTCCATCAGTCCGGCGGGTGCTGCGACGGCAGCGCTCCCATGTGCTACCCGGAGGGCGAGTTCCGTACGGGCGGCAGCGATGTGCGGCTCGCGTCCCTGACCGTGGAGGGTGTCGCGGAGCCGGTCGCGTTCTGGATGTCGAAGAGCCAGTTCGAGGTGTGGAGCCACACGCGGCTGATCGTCGACGTGGTCGAGGGCCGCGGCAGTGGCTTCTCCCTGGAAGCACCCGAAGGTGTACGTTTCCTGATCCGTTCCCGGCTGGTCGGCACCTAGCCATCGACGTGCCCCTCCGCGTCTGATGAACTCCCTTGTGACAGGGGTGAGTTACGCGGACAGCAGGGGGTCACGTGAGACATCGCGACGGACGCTACAGATCGGCTCTCGCGGCCTGTGCCGCATTCGGCGCGCTGGCCGGCACCGTCCTCGCCGGGGCGGCACCGGCCAGTGGCGCGGAGGGCGGCGGCACTTCGATCGCCCCGGGCGTCACGTACGAGGAGTTCGACATCCCCGCGGCGAAGGGCCTGACGCACGCGCATCTGCTGAGCGTCGATCTGCGCAACGCGCGCGTGCGGGTCGATCTGCTGCACCCGGACGCGGTCGGCGGACGGGCCACCGTCTCCTCGCTGGCCGACGAGAGCGGCGCGGTCGGCGGCGTCAACGGCGACTTCTTCAACATCACCGAGTCCCAGCACCCCGGCGTAGAGACCACCGGTGCCTCCGTCGGTCCGGCCGTCGCGAGCGGTCGGACACTCAAGGCCGCCGTACCGAACGGCCAGCGCTTCGGTCCCGCGCTCCCGCCCGGCACCACCACCGAGGACGTGCTCGGCGTGGGCGTCGACCACCGCGTCCGGCTCGACCGCATGGCCCTCGACGGCTCGGTCGGCGCTGACGGCCGACGGCTGCCGCTCGGCGGCCTCAACCAGTACGCACTGCCCGTCGGTTCGGTCGGCGCGTTCACCTCCGACTGGGGCGCCGTGTCGCGGGTGCGCGCCACGTGCGGCACTGACACGAACCGGGCCGCGCCGTGCAGCACGGACACGTACGAGGTGACCGTGCGCCACGGCCGTGTCGTGTCATCGGCCGAGACTCCCGGCACCGGCCCCATTGCGTCCGGCACGACTGTGCTCGTCGGGCGCGAGGCGGGCGCTCAGGAGCTGCGGAAACTGTCGGCGGGCGACCGCGTCCAGATCAGGCACCGCCTGGTGCCGGCGGCGTCGCACATTCCCTACCAGTTCGCGGTCGGCGGCTACCCCGTGCTGCGGGACGGCGCACCGCTGCCCGGCCTCGACGCGAAGACGGCCGCGGTCCGCACCGCCGCGGGCGCGACGGCAGACGGCCGCCGCCTCTTCCTCCTGGCCCTGGACGGCGCCCCGCAGTACCGCACCGGCCTGACCATCGCGGAAGTGGCGGACGCGATGCGCAAGCTGGGCGCGGACGACGCGTTCAGCCTGGACGGCGGCGGATCGTCCACCCTGGTCACGAGGGACCCTGGCGCCGCGACGACCACCGTGAGAAACCACCCGACGGACCCCCCGGAGCGCGCCGTGGCGAACGGGATCGGGGTCTTCTCCCGACGCTGACCGCCGCGCCCTACCCGGCCAGGATCTCGCCCCGGAGCGCCGCCCACCGAAGGGAGTCACGGATGCCGTCGGCGACCGAGTACTGGGACTGCCACCCGAGCAGTTCCTGCGCCCGGTCGCTGCGCGTATAGGCCCCCACGACGTCACCGGGCCGGCGTGCGGTGTCGACGGAGGAGATCGGCGCGTCCGTCACGCTGTTGAAGGCGTCAAGGAGTTCACGCACGGTGGTGCCCGTGCCGGTGCCGAGGTTGACAACGGTGGACGTGGTCGCCCCGGCGAGGAGGGTGTCGAAGGTCCGCAGGGCTGCCAGATGGGCGGCGGCCAGGTCCCAGACATGCACGTAGTCCCGGATCCCGGAGCCGTCGCGGGTCGGGTAGTCGGTGCCGGTGACCCGGAACGGGACGCCGTCCTCCTGGGCCAGGATCATCTGGCCCAGGGCATGGCTGGGGCGCGGCAGTTGCAGGCCCGTGCGCATCTTGGGGTCGGCGCCGATCGGGTTGAAGTAGCGCAGGGACAGTACGCGGAGGGGCCGGGTGGCGGCGATGTCGGCGAACATCGCCTCACACACGGCCTTGGTGCGGGCATAGGGGCTCAGTGGCTCGACGGCGGACTCCTCGTCCACGGTCAGGTCGTCGTTCGCGCGGTAGATCGAGGCGGAGGAGCTGAAGATCAGGCGGGAGCAGCCGTTGCGCAGGAGATGGCCGACGAAGTCGAGGCTCTTCCCTACGTTCGCCTCGTAGTAGCCCACCGGATCCGCGACCGAGTCCGGCACCACGATCAGGGCCGCGCACTGGATTACCGCGTCGATGTCGGGATGCTCGGCGAAGACGCGGTCCACGAGCGTGCCGTCCGCGATGTCACCCTCGTAGAACACGCGCCCTTCGGTGAACTCCCGCCTCCCCGTCACCAGGCTGTCGAGGATGACCGGGGTGATCCCGGCGTCCAGGCAGGCCGAGGCGATCGTGCTTCCGATGAATCCGGCGCCTCCGGCGATCAATACCTTCACAGCGAGCTCCTCCGTCGACCGATGCGTTCGGTTCTGTTGGATTCTGTTGAGAGGAGCCTACTCGGAGCGCGCCGCGCGTCTCATTTGCCGTCACGCACCGCCACAAGCCCGTTGAAGACCCCCACATACGCCGTGCCGTCCGGGCCGAGCGTGACCGGGGCCCAGTTGTTGTCGTAGGTGATGCCCGTTCCCGCGAGTTGCTTCCAGCGGGGTTCGCCCGTGTGGAAGTCGACTGCCGTGAGGTACCAGGCGTCTATGCCGAGGGAGTTGGGGTCCTTCGTGTAGAAGTACAGGAGGCCGTTCGCGGTGGAGAGCTTGGGGACCGTGGAGGGGGAGCGGACCTTGCTCTCCCATACGGTGTCGCAGCCCGAGCCGTCCTTGCGTACGTCGACCCGGGTGACGCCGCCGACGACGGAGCGGCCGAAGGTGAGTGAGGTGATGTTCTCGTAGCCGTAGTTGTTCTCGACGACGAGGCTGTTGCCGTAGCTGATCAGGGAGTTGTCCGTCGTGGAGGCGCCGGAGCCGAAGACGGGGACCTTGCAGACGAGGCGCTGGTCGTCGGGGACGTCGCGGCCGCGGCGGTAGACCAGGATGTTCATACGGTCGTCCGCGTTGTCGGTGATCGCGACGTAGTCCTCGCCCGCGCCGAACAAGTCGGGTGTGGTGCCCGAACCCTGGTTCACCGAGCCGGGCTTGGTGCCCGTTCCGCGGTCGTACGTCTGGCGCCAGACGGCCTTGGGAGTACCGTCCGCCGCCGCCTCGAAGCTGTAGAGGGCGTGGTCGGAGACGATCGAGACGCCGTCCTCGGCGACCGAGAAGGAGTTCTGGATCTCCTCCCCCGGCAGCTGGATCGACTTGATCGTCCCGCCGGCCGGGTCGACCGTGCCGACGCGCCCCTGTCGCGTCACCCACCAGACGCGGCCCTGCCAGTCGGGCATCACCGACGTCACGGGGTCGCATGTGCCGCTCGGATAGAGGTTCGTCCAGCTCACGCAGTCGTGCGGCACCTGTCCCGTCAGGTCCCAGTCGTCGGTGACGCGAAAGCGCCAACTGCCGTCCGCCGCCTGCTCGTGCGCGAGCCTGATGATGTGCTGGCGCGAGTCGGCGAGGACGAGCCGGTCCTCGTTGTCGAGGTACGAGTAGGCGCCGCCCGAGGTGTCCTTGAAGATCTTCGAGAAGTCGAGCCGGGTGATGGCCTCGACGGTGGACGGACGCTGCGGGAGCTTGTACTCGGCGAGGGTCTTCAGGGAGTGCGGGTCGAGCAGTTTCACCAGGAACCCTGTGAACGTGCCGCAGACGGTGACGATGCGGCCGTCCTTGTCGAAGGTGACCGTCGCGCACTCGCCGCCGAGCGCGGCCATCTTCTCGCTGCTCACCACGGGCTTGTTCCCCAGCGGCCCGCTCCAGGGGTACGTGCCGCTGCCTG
Organism: Streptomyces sp. NBC_01445; assembly: GCF_035918235.1. Lineage (NCBI taxonomy): Bacteria > Bacillati > Actinomycetota > Actinomycetes > Kitasatosporales > Streptomycetaceae > Streptomyces > Streptomyces sp. NBC_01445. Next base: position 1,444,685 of record NZ_CP109485.1, read on the forward strand.
CCGCGTCCGCGTGCATGCCGCTGCGGCCGTTCGCCGCGAGATACGGGTGCTGCGGCGGCGCCTGACCCGGCACGGGGCGCGCCTTTGCGGGCGCTCCCGCGTACTGCTCGACGAGCCGGTGACCGGGCGCCTTGGGGATGTCGTCCGCCTGGGCGGGGTACGCGACACCGGCCGCGGCGATCGTCATGGTCAGGGCGAGGGCACGGCTCAGAGCTCTGCTCGTCATGGCGCGAAGCTAAGGCCACACTCTTGAAGTGTCCATGCGCACACGGGTGTTGTTCATGAACCCGAAACGATCAACGGACCCGTGGGCGACGGCCGATGGATCAAGGATGCAGACTGCTCACGATCCCCGCCGTGGCCGTCAGGCCGTTGTGCAAAGTGGGCGCCATACTCGTGCCGGCCAGCAGGAATCCCAGCAGCACGCAGACCATCGCGTGCGAGATCTTCATCGCGCCGTTGCGCAGAAACACCACCGCCAGGATCAGAAGCAGCAGTACGACCGAAATCGACAGGGACATCGCCGAACCTCCTCCGCCACGCCAACACCGCGGCCTTCGGCCGCAAGTGTGGCGTAGCGGAGGCTGCGCCCGGGCGAGTGACGTGTCCGCCGAACGAGTGATGTGGCGGCGGGCGCCTACTTCTCGTGGGCGTCGAGGAACGCTTCGAGACCCGCGAGGTCGTCCGTGTTGAGGTGGTCCACGCCGGCAGCGAGCAACTCGCCCCACACGGCGTCGCGCTCGGGTCCCGCGACGTCGGGCGTCGCCCAGAAGCGGACGCGGCGGCCCTCCCGGTGGGCGGCCGACACGATGGAACGCAGCTTCTCGCGCTCGGCGGCCGGGATCGGTCCCGCGCCCTGCCAGGTGAAGTTGTTGGCCCAGTTGTCGCTGATGAGCGGAGTGAAGGAGGCGGGCGCGGCGGCGCCGAGGTCGGTGAGGCGGCCGTCGTAGAACGCGCTGCGCGCTCGCTGCCGCTCCATGGGCTCGCGGGCGGCGCGGTCCCCGGAGATCACCGCGGTGACCGCGCCGGTGCGCACGTGTCCATGGGCGTATGTGGTGAACAGGTTGCGGTGGCCACGCAGTTGGCGGTCGAGTTCGAGGTAGGTGGCCGCGCCCTCGGTCTTGATGTCGACGAGGAGCTGGAGGGGCGTGCGGTAACCCCGGTACACGGAGCCGTGGTTGGCCCTGACGCGGGCCGCGAGCGGCTCCAGGTAGAGCGCGGCGAGGGTGCGCTTCGGGTCGAGGTCGATCGGGTCGTGCGCGACGAGAAGCTCGCCGTCGACGAGGTAGATGTCCGCCTCGACGCTGGCGAAGCGGTGGTCGAGGGCGTCGAGGAGGGGCCGGGGGTGCTCGTAGTCGTTGTGTGCGTGGGCGCGCAGCAGGGGGCGGGGGCCGCGCCCCCGCTCGGACGCCTGCGCGTGCCCGGGCACGGCGACGGTCGCGGTGACCGCCGCGGCGAGGGTCGTGAGGGCTCTGCGACGGGTGAGGTGAGCCATGTGTTCCTCCCGGGGAATGCCGTACGGGCCTCAGCGAGTATGAGGTCCCGTACGTCTCAATGGGCGATACCGGGGCGGGAGTTGGCCGGACCTGCATGCCGCGTTCACCTGTGTGCTCAGAGTGAATGACGGGCTGTCGGGCGGGGGGTCGGACCGCCCCTCGTTCACCTGCCTTCTCCGGCGGAGCCCAGCGCGTCCCACTCCACCGTCCGGCCGCACCAGCGCTCGAGGAGACGCCGGTCGTGGCCCACGGCCAGCAGCCCCGCGCCCGTCTCCGCGCGATAGTTCTCCACAACGCCCACCAGGGCCGCCGTCGTGGACGCGTCGAGCATCGCCGTCATCTCGTCACAGATCAGCCAGCGGGGGCGCAGGGCGAGGGCACGGGCGAGGCAGGCGCGTTGCAGCTGTCCGTCGCTGACCTCGTGGGGCCGCCGTGACAGGAGGTCGGCGCCCAGGCCGACGGTCGCGGCCAGCTCGCCGACGCGATCGTCCGGCTTCAGGCCGGTGGCCCGCAGCGGTTCGGCGATGAGGGCGGCGAGGCGCAGCCGCGGGTCGGCCGACATGCGCGGCTGCTGGAAGACCACGCCGAACGCGGTGCGCTGCTCGCGGGGCGCGCGGTGGCGCCAGCCGCGGGCCGGCTCCCCGTCGATGACGACGCGGCCGGAGTCGGGGCGGTGGAGCAGGGCGGCGACACGGGCGAGCGTGGACTTGCCGCAGCCGCTGGGTCCGAGGAGCCCGACGGCCTCGCCGGGGGCGATGGCCAGGCCGGCGTTCCGCACGACGGGGTTGCCGCGCTCGTACCCGGCGGTGACGGAGATCAGTTCAAGCACGAGGCGCCTCCAGCGGGGCGGTCGCGGGATGGTGGCAGGCCACGCCGTCCGCGAGTGCGGGGCGGGCCCCGCAGGTGTCGGTGGCGCGGTCGCAGCGTGCGGCGAACGCGCAGCCGGCCGGGAGTGCGCCCAGTTCGGGCGGCATCCCGGGAATGGGCGTGAACTCGCGGTCCGGCAGGGCGTCGAGGAGGCCGCGTGCGTACGGGTGCCGGGGCCCGGGGCTGCCGAAGAAGTCGGCGGCGTCGGCGAGTTCGACGATGCGGCTCGCGTACATCACGGCCACGCGGTCGGCGATCCGCTCGGCCGCCGCGAGGTCGTGCGTGATGAGCAGGAGCGCGCGCTCGGCCCCGATGTGGCGGCGCAGTTCGTCGACGGTGCGCTCCACGAGGTCGCGGTCGAGCCCGGTCGTGGGCTCGTCGGCGAGGAGCAGGGGCGCGTCGCCGACCAGGGCCAGCGCGGTCGCGGCCCGCTGGGCGAGCCCGCCGGACAGTTCGTGCGGGTGCCGGTCGAGATGCCCGGCGGGGAACGCGGCGCGCTCCGCAGCCTCCTCGGCGGCGGCCCGCAGCCGTGGCCCGCGTCGCACGCCGGTCAACTCACGTACTGTTTCCTCCAGTTGGGAACGGACGGTCCGTACGGGTGTGAGGTGCGCGGCGGGGCTCTGCGGTACGAGGCCGACGCGGCGGCCGCGAACGGTGCGGGCCAGGGTGCGCCCGTCGGCGGCGAGCAGGTCGAGGCCGCCGATGAACGCGGACCCGGCGGTCTCCGCGTTGCCCGGCAGGAGCCCGAGGAGGGCCGACGCGAGCACCGACTTGCCGCAGCCGCTCTCGCCGACGAGGGCCAGGCACTCGCCGGCCGCGAGGTCGAAGCGTGCGCCGCTGACAGCCTGGACGTACGCGCCGTCTCGCATGCGGAAGCGTACGGACAAGTCCCTTACGGACAGCACGGATTGGGGCCCGGTCAAAGCATGAGCTCCGATCGGCGGCGGGGGTTGAGCCGTTCCCGCCAGGCGCCCGCGAGGCCCGCGATCGCCAGGGTCGGCACGATGATGAACAGGCCGGGGAAGAGGGTCGGCCACCACTCCCCGGCGAGCAGCGAACCCCGCGCGGACTGCACGAGGGTGCCCAGGCTCGCCTGGTGCGCGGGCAGGCCCAGGCCGAGGAACGACAGGGCGGACTCGTGCCAGATGGCGTGCGGCACCATGAGCACGGCGGCGAGCGCGGCCTGCGGAAGGACGCCCGGCAGCAGGTGGCGCACGGCGATCCGCCACCGCGAAGAGCCCCCGGACACGGCCGCGTCGATATACGGCCGTGAGCGCAGGGAGAGGACTTCGGCGCGCACGATACGGGCCGTGGACAGCCAGTGCGTGAGCGCCACGGAGACGACGACCGGCCAGACGCCCGGCCGGAACATGGCGACGATGAAGATGCCGAGGAGCAGGTGCGGCACCGACGAGAAGACGTCCACGAGCCGCATGACGACCCGGTCCGTCCAGCCGCCGACGGCGCCCGCGAGCGCGCCCACGGCCGTGCCGATGACGGTCGCCACGACGGCGGCGACGACCCCGACGAGGAGGGAGACGCGCAGCCCGTACACGCAGCGCAGCAGCAGGTCGCGGCCCACGTCGTCGGTGCCGAACAGATGGGCCCACGAGGGCGGTCGAAGCTTGGCGGCGAGGTCTACGGCCTGTTCGTCGAGGTGCGCGAGGGGCGGCACGACGAGGACGGCGAGGACGACCGCCGCGACGAGGACGGCGGACGTGCGCACCCGCCACGCGCGCGTGGAGCGACGCGCGCCGCCGTAGGTGCGCCAGGTGAGTTCAGCCATCGAAGCCCACTCTCGGGTCGGCGAGGCCGTACAGGAGGTCCGCGGCCAGGTTTCCGAGGAGGACGGCGAGCGTGGCGAGCACGGTCAGCGCGGCGAGCAGCGGGAAGTCGATGGATGTCGCGGCCTGCACGGTCGCGGCGGCGATGCCGGGCCAGCTGAACACGGTCTCCACCAGGAGTGCGCCGGTGATCAGTTCGGGTACTCGGGAGCCGATGAGGGTCAGAACAGGCAGCATTCCGGAGCGCAGGGCATGGCCGATCAGGACGGTGCGCGGGGCGAGTCCGCGTGCGCGCGCCCCGCGGACGGGATCCTCCTCGAGTGCGTCGCCCACGCCCTGGCGTACGTACAGGACGAACCAGGGAAGTTGCGAGACGGCGAGGACGGCAGCGGGGAGCGCCAGGTGCGAGGCGACCTGTCCGGCGGTGATCGTGGTGCTGCCGGTGTCGGTGAGTCCGCCGGCCGGGAGTGCGCCGAGTTTGAGGGCGAACAGCCAGACGGCGAGCAGGCCCAGCCAGAACGGGGGCGCGGCTTCGAGGGTGTAGGCGACCGCCCTGACGGCCCGGTCGAGCCATCCGCCCTGGCGTCGCGCGGCGAGGACGCCGAGCGCCGTGCCGAGCAGGACGGCGGCGAGGAAGGCGGTGGCCGCGAGCAGGACGGACCAGCCGATGCGTTCGCCGACGACGTCGGCGACGGGCTGCCGCAGTACGGAGGAGTCTCCCAGGTCGCCCCGGAGGGCGGAGGTCAGCCAGTCCCACCAGCGGGTGACGAGGGGCCGGTCGACGCCGAGGTTGGCGCGGAGCTGGTCGAGGTTGTCCTGCGAGGAGGTGAGGCCGGCCGTGCCCGCGTAGGCCTTGACGGGGTCGAAGGGGGACGCGGCGGCGATCGCGAAGACGCCGAAGGTCACGGTGGCGAGGACCGGGACGGCGAAGAGGATCCGCCGTCCCGTCAGGCGCGCCATCGGCCCCCAGGGGAGCCGCCGCTTCACGAGGCCGGCTGCCACTTCTCGACGTTCCACCAGGGGCCGGACGCGAGCCCGTGGTCGTGCGGCTCGACCTGGGTGGTGAGGTCGCCGAACCGGTCGCCGACGACATAGAGGTGGTCGATGTGGGTGAGGAAGGTGTAGCCGGGGTTCTTCACGAGTTCGCGCTGCACGGTGTCGTAGGCGGCCTTGCGGCTGTCGCGGTCGTCGGTCCTACGGGCCGCGTCGAGCGCCTTGTCGACACGCGCGTTGTCGTACCAGGCCATGTTGTTGAAGCCGTTGCCCGCGAGGGAGGACTTGAGGAGCGTGTACTGGTCGAAGTCGGGGTCGGCCGGGGAGCCGCCGCCCGCAAGGACCGCGTCCTTGGGCATGCGCGGCTCGATGACCTCCCAGGTGCCGGACTCGACCTTGATCTGGATGCCGAGCTTCTTGGCGTCGGAGGCGTAGGCGAGGGCGTGGTCCTGGCGGAGCTTGTCGCCGGTCAGGTACCAGAGCGGGAAAGAGGCTCGGACGCCGTTCCTGACCCGGATCCCGTCCTTGCCGGCCTTCCAGCCCGCGTCGTCGAGGATCCTCCTGGCCTTCGCGAGGTCGTGGGTGCGCTCGGTGCCCTCGGTGAACCAGGGGCTGTCGGTCGGGACCGGGCCGTACGCCTCCTTGCCCGCGCCGTAGAGGATCGAGTCGACCATGGCCTTGCGGTCGACGCCGATGTCGAGCGCGCGCCGCACGGCGGTGTCCCCGGCCACCTTGTTGCCGGTGGGCAGGGTCACGACGCGGTAGTCGAAGGTGCGGGCGGCGTACGTCTTCTTGTCGCCGTCGCTCTTGAACGTCGCGACGAGGTTGGGCGGCAGGATGGCGCCGTCGAGGTCGCCGGAGCGCAGCCGGGTGGCGCGCACGTCGTCGTCCTTGACGATGGCCATGGTGAAGTTCCTGACCTTCGGCTCGCCGCCCCAGTAGCGGGGGTTGGCCTTGAAGGTGAGCTTCTCTCCCTTGGACCACTTCACGAGCGTGTACGGCCCGGTGCCGATCGGCTTCGTGGTGAAGTCGCCGGTGTTGACGTCCTGCTTGCCCGCTATGTGCTCGGGCGCGATGGGCAGGACGGTGCGCTCGGCGAACGGGGCGTATGGGTACTTGAGGCGGAAGACGACGGTGTCGTCCCCCTTGGCCTCGACCGTGTCGACGGCGTCGAGTTCCGTCTTGGAGGCGTTGTTGGTCTTCTTGTCGAGGATCGTCTCGTAGGTGAAGACGACGTCCTTCGCCGAGAAGGGCTTCCCGTCGCTGAACCGCACGCCGTCGCGCAGCTTGTACGTGTACGTGCGGCCGTCGGCGCTCACCTTCGGCAGGGCGGCGGCGAGCGCGGGCTGCAGCTTCATGTCCGCGTCGTGGGTGAGCAGGCCGTCGAAGATCTTCGAGTTGCCGTCCTTGCCGTAGCCCAGGAGCGGGCTGAGCGTGTCCGGTTCGTAGGCGATGCCCACGACCGCGCTCGACGCCGCCCGCCCCTTGCCGCCCTCGCCCGAGCCGCCGGGCGCCGAACAGGCCGAGGCGGTCACCGACAATGCGGCGACCGCCGCCACCGCTGTCGCACCTCGTGCCGGCCTGACCACCATGCCTACCCCTATTGAAGATCAACTCTTATTGCGAACGAGTCGCAATAATGCCATCTCGTCAAGGGAAGGTAAAACCCGGTGTCAGGGCGCGCGGAGGTCGACCAGCTCGGCCAGCTCCTCCCGGTGCCTGCCCGCGGAACCCAGGGCGATCGAGTCGGCCTTGGCCCGCTTGAGGTAGAGGTGGACGGGGTGCTCCCAAGTCATGCCGATGCCGCCGTGCAGCTGGAGCGCCTCCTCCGCCGCATGGACGGCCGCAGGTCCCGCGTACGCCTGGGCGACGGCCACCGCGACATCGGCGTCGTCGCTCCCGGCGGCGAGGGTGTCCGCCGCGCTGCGGGCCGCGGCGCGGACGCCGACGACCTCCAGCCACACCTGGGCGAGCCGGTGCTTGAGCGCCTGGAAGGAACCGACGGGCCGGTTGAACTGGTGGCGCTCGCGCGTGTAGCGGACCGTTTCGGTCAAGCACCAGTCGGCGAGGCCGAGTTGCTCGGAGGCGAGGAGTCCCGCTCCGGCCCGCAGCGCGCGGCGGACGGCCGGGACCGCGTTGTCGGTCAGCACGCGCGCGCGTGCACCGGCGAAGGTCACCGTGGCGACGGGCCGGGTGGGGTCGAGGGACGTCCGCGCCTCGACGGTGACGCCGTCGTCGGTGACATCGACCGCGTACAGGCCGCTGCTCGTCGGTACGAGGAGCACATCGGCCGCCGCCGCGTCTGCGACGCCGGTGACCTGCCCCTCCAGCCGGCCACCCTCCTCGCGTACGCCACTGAAGGCCTGGCCGGGCGCGGCCGACAGGGGCACGGCGAGCGCGCCCACCGTGCGGCCCGACGCGAGCGCGCCGAGCAGCGCGGAGGCTTCGTCGCCCGAGCAGTCGAGGAGCGCCTCGGTCGCGACGACGGCGCTGGTGAGATAGGGAACGGGGGCGACGGAGCGCCCCAACTCCTCAAGCACCACGGCCACTTCGCGGTGCGTCGCGCCCTGGCCGCCGAGCTCCTCGGGGATCAGCAGGCCCGCGAGCCCCATGCCCTCGGCGAGGGACTTCCACAGCGCGCGGTCGTGCGGCTCGTCCGTCTCGACGCGGGCGAGCACCGACGCGGCGTCGCAGTGGGCCGCGAGGAGGCCGCGCACGGCGGACCGCAGCGCCTCTTCCTCCTCCGTGTACAGCAGATCGCTCATCGCGCGAGGTCCTTCCAGGCGACGTCCTTGTCGGTGCGCGGCTCGGACGGCAGTCCGAGGACACGTTCGGCGACGATGTTGAGCAGGACCTCGCTCGTCCCGCCCTCGATGCTGTTGCCCTTCGCGCGCAGATAGCGGTATCCGGCGTCCCGGGCCAGGAAGTCGACGACGGCCGGCCGGCGCATGGTCCAGTCGTCGTACAACAGGCCCTCATCGCCGAGGAGTTCGATCTCCAGGCCGCTGATCTCCTGGTTGAGCCGGGCGAAGCCGAGCTTCATGCCGGAGCCCTCGGGGCCCGGCTGGCCCGCGACCAGCTGCTGGCGCAGGCGCTCGCCGGTGAGACGGGCGACCTCGGCCTCGACCCACAGCTTCAGGAGCCGCTGGTGCAGGTCGTGGGTGCGCAGCTCGGGGCGTTCGCGCCAGGTCTTCGCGACCGCGGAGATCATGCCGCCCTCGCGCGGAATGCGGGAGCCGCCGATCGACACACGCTCGTTCATGAGCGTGGTCTGCGCGACCTTCCAGCCGTCGCCGATCTCGCCGAGCCGGTGCGCGTCCGGGATACGGACATCGGTGAGGAACACCTCGTTGAACTCGGCCTCGCCGGTGATCTGGCGCAGCGGCCGCACCTCGACACCCGGGTCGGTCATGTCACAGATGAAGTACGTGATGCCGCGGTGCTTGGGCACGTCCGGGTCGGTGCGGGCGATGAGGATGGCCCAGCGGGCGGTGTGGGCGCCGGACGTCCACACCTTCTGGCCGTTGATCACCCAGTCGCCGGTGGCCTCGTCGCGCACGGCGCGGGTGCCGAGGGCCGCGAGGTCGGAGCCCGCGCCGGGCTCGCTGAACAACTGGCACCACACCTCCTCGCCGATCCACAACGGGCGCAGGAAGCGCTGTTTCTGCTCGTCGGTGCCGAATCCGAGCACCGTCGGGGCGGCCATGCCGAGGCCGATGCCGATGCGGCGCGGATCGTTGTCCGGGGCGTCCGCCACGGCGAGTTCGGCGTCCACGACGGCTTGGAGCGAGCGCGGCAGACCCAGCCCGCCGAGGCCCTGCGGGTAGTGCACCCACGCGAGCCCGGCGTCGAAGCGGGCCTTCAGGAAGTCGGTACGGTCCGTGGTGGCGGGCGGATACGCGGCCAGCAACTCCTGGGTGCGGCTGCGCAGTTCGGCGGCGTCGGTCATGCGCCCGCCCCCTCGTGGCCGGGCACCACGGCGACACGGCCGGTGGTGACGCCGTCGGCGACGCGCTGCACGGCAGCCGCCGCGCCGCCCAGCGGCACGCGCTCACTGATCAGCGGCTTGATCGCGCCGCGCGCCGCGAGCTCGGTGAGCTGCTCGTGGCAGTGCGCGACCAGCTTCGGGTCCTTGGTGTTGTACAGGCCCCAGTGCAGGCCGAGGATCGCGTAGTTCTTCACCAGGGCGTGGTTGAGGGCAGGGCTCGGGATCGTGCCGCTGGCGAATCCGACGACGACAATCCGGCCCTCGAAGGCGACGACCTTCGTGGACTGCGTGTACGCCTCGCCGCCGACCGGGTCGTAGATGACGTCGGCGCCCCGGCCGCCGGTGGCCTCCTTCACGGCGGCGATGACGTCCTGGGCACGGCGGTCGATGACGACGTCGCAGCCGAGGTCGCGGGCCACCTTGGCCTTCTCCTCGCCGCCGACGACGCCGATGACGGTGGCGCCGGCCGCCTTGCCGAGCTGGACGGCTGCGCTGCCGACGCCGCCGGCCGCCGCGTGCACGAGGAGCGTCTCGCCGGCCTGGAGGTGCGCCCTGCGGTGCAGGCCGAACCAGCCGGTCTGGTAGCCGATGTGCAGGGCCGCGGCCTCGGCGTCGTCGAGCGCATCGGGCGCGGGCAGCAGGGCGGCGGCGTCCGCCACGGCGTACTCGGCGAAGCCTCCGTGCGGCAGCGCGGGGTTGGCCAGCACGCGCCGGCCGTCCTCGGTCTCGCCGCAGATCTCCACGCCGGGCGTGAACGGCATCGGCGGCCGCACCTGGTACTGGCCGCGGCACATCAGCGCGTCGGGGAAGTTGATGTTCGCCGCGCGCACCCTGAGCAGGACCTGGCCGTCGCCGGGGACGGGCCGCTCGACGTCGGCGAGCTCCATCACCTCGCTCGGCTCGCCGTTCCGGTGCACTTGCCATGCCTGCATGCGGGGCCTCCACGGGACTTCTTCGTCTTGCCGGGCTCGCTTGCATACTAAGCGGTCGCTTGGAGATCTGGGAACAGGCCGACGGGCTTTTTCGCGTACGCGTCGCGGTCATGTCCAAGGCTTGTCGCAGGCATGGAGCTTTCGGCGTCCACGCGGTATCGATACGGCATGACGGACTCGACCGGCCCCGCCCGCGCGACGACACCGCAGGGGCTGCCCACCCCTCCCCCGGCCGGCACGACAGCGCTCCCCCTGGGAACGTACCGGGGAAGCCTGGTCCTCGTCACCGGTGGCGGGACCGGGCTCGGGAAGGCCGTCGCCGCCGAGTTCGCGCGGCTCGGCGCCGACGTGATGATCGTGAGCCGCCGGGCCGCGCACCTGGAGCCCGCGCTGGAGGAACTGGGGCGCGTGAGCCGCGACGGCGGCACGGTGACGGCCGCGGTCTGCGACATCAGGGACCCGGACCGCATCGCCGAGGTCTTCGACACGGCGGAGGCGGCACACGGGCGCACCCCCGACGTCCTCGTCAACAACGCGGCAGCCAACTTCCCCGTACCCGCCGAGGACATGAGCCCGAACGCCTGGCGCACCGTCGTCGACATCACCCTCAACGGCACCTTCTACATGACCCGCGAGTTCGGCCGCAGACACCTCGCGGCGGGCACGCCGGGCTCGGTGATCGCCGTAGGCGCCTCGTACGCGTGGACGGGCGGCCCCGGCTTCGCCCACAGCGCGGCGGCCAAGGCGGGCGTGAAGAACCTGGTGGAGACGCTGGCCGTGGAGTGGGGCCCGTACGGGATCCAGGTCAACGGCCTCGTGCCGGGGCTCATGCCGCACGAGGACATGACGGGGGACATCCGCGCCAACCTCGAGAGGGGTGGCCCGGGAGGGGGCCTGGGTGGGGGCGCCGATCACGATGCCCGGCAGCCCGCCCTGCGCGTCGGCGCACCCCGCGAACTGGGCTGGGCCGCCACCTTCCTCGCCTCCCCCTACGCCCGCTTCATCAGCGGCCACACACTTGTCGTGGACGGGGCGAACTGGCAGCGGCGGGGGCTGGTGAGCCCGCCTGTGGTGACCATACGGGAACAGATGGGGAGGGGGCCGTTCCAGTAAGGACCGTCGCGGGAGGGGCCGTGACAGGCGGCCCTCAAGCTCTACTTCCCGTCGAACCGCGGCTCGCGCCGCTCCGCCTTCGCCGTGTACCCCTCCCTGATGTCCTCCGACGTGAGCGTGAGCGCCGCGCTCATCGCCACTCGGTCGAGCGCGGCCCCCATACCCGCGTCCGCGAAGGCGTCGATGTCACGCTTGACGGACTGCACGGCGAGCGACCCGTTCGCCGCGATGTCCGCGGCGACCGAGTGCGCGGCCTCTCCCAACTCGTCTGCCCCGGTGACCTGTTGGACGAGGTTCAGCCGGTGTGCCGTCGCCGCGTCGATGCGGCGGCCCGTCAGGGCGAGGAACTTGGCCCACCCCGCGCCCGCCTCGCGCGCGATCCGCAGATCGCCGCCCGCGTCGACGGCGACCCCGAGCTGCGCCTCCGGTAGCGCGAACACCGCGTCGTCGGCCGCGATCCGCACATCGGCCATCAGCGCCAGCTCGAAGCCGACGCCGAGGCAGTAACCCTGTACGGCCGCGACGACGGGCTGTGGCAGGCCGGCGAACGCGCGGAACCGTTCATGGACCCAGCGGATGCCCTCGTAGTAGTTGCGCGTCCGCTCGGACCCGGAGCGCCCGGTGATCCCGCCGCCGGGCGCCTTGATGTCGATGCCCGCGCAGAAGGCCCGCCCCTCGGCCCGCAGCAGCACCACCCGGATCGTGTCGTCGAAGCGGATCCGGTCGGCGAAAAGCCCGAGTTGGCGGCTCGACTCCCAGCTCCAGGCGTTCAGCTTGTCCGGCCGGCACAGGGTGAGGACGCCTATGCCGCCCTCCTCGACACGCAGCCGGAGCCGCCGTTCGCCGTCGCCTTCGTGGGGAAGTTCCCTGCTCGTCGTGTCGATCATCCCGCCACCACCCCCAGCTTCCTGACGTGTCATCAGAAGACGCAGGGTAGGTGACGGGTCCTACCGACTGAAGAGTTCGAACGGCACGGCCGGTGTGCCGCCGAAGCGCTCCGCGACGGCCTGGACGTTGCCGGTGAGGAACGAGCGGCAGTAGGTCTCGGGGTCCTCGTCCGTCAACACCTCGATGTACGTGCGGTGTTCGAGCAGAGAGTGCACGGCCCGTTCGATACCGGGCGTCGCGTCGACCGCGTGCGTGGGCGACGACGAGCCCGCGACGGCGACCCAGCGCACGCCGTTCCACGGCTCGAGGCCCTGCTCGATCAGCTCGGGGAAGATCCAGCGGTTGCCCGCGTCCGCCGCCGCGTCGAGGGTGGCGCGGCCGACGGCGACATGGTCGGGGGTGTTCCAGGCGACGCCGCCCCAGGTGTCGCGGTGGTTGAGCGTGATGACGAGTTCGGGCCGGTGCCTGCGGATCGCGGCGGCGATGTCGCGGCGCAGCGCCGTCCCGTACTCGACGACGCCGTCCTTGTGGTCGAGGAACTCGACGGTGTCCACGCCGACGACGGCGGCGCTCGCGCGCTGCTCCTGTTCGCGCAGGGGTGCGCACTTGGCGGGCTCGAGGGTGTCGATGCCGGCCTCTCCGCGGGTGGCGAGGACGTACGCGACCTCGCGTCCGCCGTCGGTCCAGGCGGCGATCGCCGCGGAGCAGCCGTATTCGAGGTCGTCCGGGTGCGCCACGACGGCGAGGGCCCGCTGCCAGTCCTCGGGCATGGGCTGCAGCTGGTCGGGGGCAGCGTTCTGGATCTTCGGCTCGGTCATGGCCGCACCCTAATGCGGTGCCGTCCGCGATGCGGAGGCTTTCGCGGGCGGGGAAAGCCGTCGCGCCTCCCCCGCCGGCGTGTGTCAGATGTCGCCGCGCACCATGGCGAGCAGCCGGTCGAGGACGCGCGGCGCACCGGCCCGCAGTCCGTCGTGCTCGAACTCGTCGGTGACCCATGTGCGCAGGCCCTTGATGGTGCGTGCCGTGCGCATGGCGTGGTCCGTGTCGACGTACATGTCGTCGTGGTAGACGGCGGCGACGGCCGGCACCTCGTTGGCGGCCAGGCGCGCGGGGTCGTAGAGCGGGGCCCAGTCGGTGCGGGCGGCGAGGAGTTCGGCGGTCTCGCGCAGGGGGCGCAGGGCCGGGTCGCAGTCGAACATCCACGGGTGCACGGACTCGCCCGTGAAGAGCAGGGGCCCGTCACCGGCGAGCGTCTTCCCGGCGTCGAACTGGGGGAACTCGCCGCGTACCCGCTCGGCCGACCAGTTCGTGGGCCGGGCGTCCTGCCCGTAGATGGCCTCGTGCACGAGCGCGTACAGCGGATGTCCGGCGTAGGAGAGCGTGGCCTGTACGTCCTCCTGGAAGGCGTCGGACAGTTCGACGCCGCCGGGCGTGCGGACGAAGGCGTCCTCGAGGAGGTAGTGCAGGCGGTCGCTGCCCCCGGTCCCGCCGAGCAGGATGCCGAGGGACTGGAACGCCTCGACGGTCAGCTGGTAGCCGCCGTTCAGTACGGGCTCGTGCTCGGCGAGGTACTCGGCGATACGGCGGGCGCGTTCGACGTCCTGCGGGTAGCGCGCGTAGTGGGCGGCGACCTTGCGTTCGATGCGCGGGTACGCGGCGCGGTAGACGTCGTCCGCGTGACCGTCGAGCGTGGGCAGCCCGCCGGTGATGACGGCGGCGGTGAGGCCCTCGGGGGCCGTCGACAGATAGTGGGTGGCGCAGAACCCGCCGAAGCTCTGGCCGAGGACCGTCCAGGGGGAGCCGCCGGTCACCTCGCTGCGGATGACCTCGCAGTCGCGGACGATCGAATCGGCGCGGAAGTGCGCGAGGTAGTCGGCCTGTTCGCGCGGGCCGCCGCGCAGCGGGAGCGTCTGCCGGTTGGCCGGGGTGGAGCTGCCGGTGCCGCGCTGGTCGAGGAGGAGCACCCGATGGTCCTGGAGCGCCGTGCCGAGCCAGGCCTGCTTGCCGGAGAAGCGGTTGGCGCCGAATCCGGGGCCACCCTGGAGGTAGAGGAGCCACGGGAGATTCGCGTGTTCCTTGCCGATGGCCACCACCTCCCGGGCGAACAGCTCGATGCTCTCGCCTTCGGGGTGGTCGTGGTCGAGCGGCACGGTGAAGCGGCGGTCGGTGAGGACGACACCGGGCTGGCGGTACGTGGCGGTCGTCAAGGAGGCTCCTGGGCGGCGTTCGGAATGCGATGTGCAGTGTCCGCTCAGTTCAGCACATGTCAGCGCGAGCCCAGACTCGACCCCCGTACGACCAGCTCGGGCTGGAGGACGACCCTGCGGTGGCGGTGGGGCTCGCCGCTCGCGGGTTCCGTCTCCTCCAGGAGAAGTTCGGCTGCCATCGCTCCCATGGTGACGGCGGGCTGGCGTACGGAGGTCAGGGGCACCGTGGCGGCCGACGCGAACTCGATGTCGTCGTAGCCGACGATCGCGATGTCCTCGGGGACCCGTACACCGGCCGCGTACATCGCCTGGAGGACGCCGAGGGCGAGCAGGTCGTTGGCGCAGAACGCGGCGGTGGGGCGATCGGCGAGGCCGAGCAGGCGGGCCCCGGCGTCGCGTCCCGCCGCGACGTCGAGCCGCTCCGTGGGCAGTTCGCGCAGCGCTCCGGCCGGGAGGCCCGCCTCGGCCAGGGCCTGGAGGGCGCCGGTGCGGCGGTCCTTGACCTGGTTGAGCGCTGGCGGTCCGCTGACGTAGGCGATGCTGCGGTGTCCGGCGTCGACGAGGTGGCGCACGGCGAGCGCGCCGCCGGTGACGTCGTCCACGGACACGGAGCACTCCGAGGTGCCCTCGGCGACGCGGTCGACGAGCACGAACGGGATGCCGTGCCGGCGGAAGCTCTCGATGTTGCGGCCGCTCGCCTCGGCCGGGGTGAGGAGCACGCCCCGCACGCGCTGCTCGGCGAACAGGGAGAGGTACTCGGCCTCCTCGGAGGGGTTCTGCGCGCTGTTGCACACCATGACGCCGAGCCCCGCGTCGCGCGCGGCACGCTCGGCGCCGCGCGCGACGTCCACGAAGAACGGGTTGCCCATGTCGAGGACGAGCAGCCCCATGATGCGGCTGCGGCCGGCGCGCAGCTGGCGCGCCGACTCGCTGCGTACGTAGCCGAGCCGGTCGATGGCGGACAGCACCCGGGCCCTGGTGTCGGAGGCGACGGAGTCCGGGCGGTTGATGACGTTCGAGACCGTGCCGACGGAGACTCCGGCGGCGCGGGCGACGTCCTTGATACCCACCGACTGGGCCATCGGGCGGGGACCTCCATGGGGCGATGAGCGACGGGAATGGTTCAGATTACCCGTGAATGCGCTGGTGGCGGTGGGGACGGGGGACTCGGTGGACGGCGCCCTCAGAAGTGGTAGTCGTCGATGTTCTTCCGGTCGAAGACGGTGGGCTTGCCGAGGTCGATCACACCGTCCTTGCCGATGGTGAAGGTGCCCATGCCGCCGGCCTTGAAGGTCTCGCCCTCCTTGCCGGTGATCTGCCCGGAGGACAGCGCGACGGCGGTGCGGGCGGCGAGCTCGCCGAGCTTGGCCGGGTCCCACAGCTCGAAGCCCTCGACGGTGCCGTTCTTGACGTACTTGCGCATGTCGTTGGGGGTGCCGAGGCCGGTCAGGGCGACCTTGCCCTTGTACTTGGAGCCGGACAGGTACTGGGCGGCGGCCTTGATGCCGACGGTGGTCGGGGAGATGATCCCGGCGAGCTCGGGGTGTTCCTGGAGGAGGCCCTGGGTCTGCTGGAAGGACTGCTGGGCGTCGTCGTTGCCGTACGCGACCTTCACCAGCTTCATGTCCTTGTACTTGGGCTTCTTCAGCTCGTCCTTCATGAAGTCGATCCAGGTGTTCTGGTTCGTCGCGGTCTGCGCGGCGGACAGGATCGCGATGTCGCCCTTGTAGCCGATCTGTTCACCCAGGAGCTGGACCTGGGTGCGGCCGAGCGCCTCGGCGCTGGCCTGCGAGACGAACGCGTTACGGCACTCGGGCTTGGTGTCCGAGTCGTACGTGACGACCTTGATGCCGTTCTTCATGGCCTGCTTGAGGGCGGTGCACAGGGCGCCGGGGTCCTGCGCCGAGACGGCCATGGCGTCGACCTGCTGCTGGGTGAGCGTGTTGACGTAACTGACCTGCCCGCTGGTGTCGGTGGCGCTGTTGGGGCCGGTCTCCTTGTACGTCGAGCCGAGCTCGGTGACGGCCTTCTCGCCGCCCTTGTCGGCGGTCGTGAAGTACGGGTTGTTGACCTGCTTGGGCAGGAAGGCGACCTTCAGGCCCTTCTTGGTCGCGGCTCCCGGGTCGGCCTTGGCGTGGGAGGACGTGCCGGCGTCGTCGTCCTTCGCCGAGTCCTTGGTGGTGCCGCCGCACGCGGTGGCGGCGAGCGCGAGCGAGGTGACGGCGGCGAGCGCGAGGCAGGCTCGGCGGAGTGCGGGTGCGGACATCGTGGGCCCCTTTCGGGCGGTACGTGAGGTCAGTGCGAGGGGGTGGTGGCCTGGCGGCCCGCTCGGGCGGTCGCGAGCTGCCGGGCGACGCGGGGTCCGAGCACGGAGACGACGAGCAGGACGCCGGTGACGACGATCTGCGACTGGGCGGAGACATTGAGCAGGCTCATCGCGTTCTGGAGGGCGCCGAGCAGGAACACTCCGGCGATCGCGCCGCCGAGTGTGCCCTTGCCTCCGTCGAAGTCGATGCCGCCGAGCAGCACGGCGGCGACGACGGACAGTTCGAGCCCGGTGGCGTTGTCGTAGCGGGCGCTGGCGTAGTGCAGGGCCCAGAACACGCCGGTCAGGGAGGCCATGAGGCCGGTGGCGACGAACAGCCACAGCTTGTGGCGCCGGACGCGGATACCGGCGAAGCGCGCCGCCTCCTCGTTGGCACCGATCGCGAAGAGGGAGCGGCCGAACGGCGTCGCGTGCAGGATGACGACCGCGATCGCGAGCAGCGCGAGGAAGGGCAGGAACGCGTACGGCAGGAAGGTGTCGCCGATGCGTCCCGCCGCGAAGTCCAGGTACTGCGAGGGGAAGTCGGTGACCGCGTCCGAGCCGAGGATGATCTGGGCGATGCCGCGGTAGGCGGCCATGGTGCCGATGGTCACGGCGAGGGAGGGCAGCCCGAGACGGGTCACCAGGAGCCCGTTGACGAGCCCGCAGACGATGCCGAGGACGAGGCACAGCGGGATGATCGTCTCGATGGCCATGCCCGCGTTCCACAGGGAGCCCATCACGGCCCCGGACAGGCCGGCCGTCGAGGCGACGGAGAGGTCGATCTCGCCGGCGACCACCAGGAGGGTCATCGGGAGCGCGATCAGCGCGATGGGCAGGGTGTTGCCGAGCAGGAACGACAGGTTGAGCGCGTTGCCGAAGCCGTCGACGAAGGAGAACGACGCCAGGAGCAGCACCACCAGGAGTGCGCCCACCACGGTGTCCCACCGGACGGCGCGGGCGAGGGGGAGATCAGCCATGGCGGGCGTTCCTCTTCTTCAGTGCCTTCGCGACGCGCAGGGCGACGACCCGGTCGACGGCGATGGCCAGGACCAGCAGGACGCCGTTGATCGCGAGCACCCACACCGAGCTGACGCCCAGGGCCGGCAGCACGCTGTTGATGGACGTCAGCAGGAGCGCGCCGAGGGCCGCGCCGTAGACGCTGCCGGAGCCGCCGGTGAAGGCGACGCCGCCGACCACGACGGCGCTGACGACGGTGAGTTCGTAGCCGTTGCCGGTGGCGGAGTCGACGTTGCCGAAGCGGGCCAGGTACAGGGCGCCCGCGAGCCCGGCGAGCGCCCCGCACGCGGTGTACGCGGCGAGGATCCGGCGGCGCACGGGGATGCCCGCGAGGCGCGCGGCCTCCGGGTTGGAGCCGAGCGCGTACAGCTCGCGCCCGCCGCCGAAATGCCGCAGGTAGTACGCCACCGCGATCAGGACGGCGAGGGCGATCAGCGCGAGATACGGCACCGCGGAGATGCCGCCGGAGCCGAAGTCGACGTATCCGCCCGGCAGATCGGACGCGGTGATCTGCCGCGAGCCGACCCAGATGGAGTCGATGCCGCGGATGACGTAGAGCGTGCCGAGGGTGACGACGAGGGCCGGTACCTGGCCGAGGCTGACGAGGGCACCGTTGAGGAGCCCGCAGCCGACGCCCAGGGCGACGGCGAGCGTGATCGCGACGACGGAGTTGCCGCCGCCGTGGAGGTAGTCACCGGCGGCGAAGGCGCTGATGCCGAGGGTCGAGCCGACGGACAGGTCGACGTTCCGCGTGATGACGACCAGCGCCTGCCCGGTGGCGACGAGGACGAGGATGGTGGCGTTGAGGAGCAGGTCCTTGATGCCCTGCTCCGAGAGGAACTCGCTGTTTCCGGCCTGGGTGACGCCGATCATCACCAGGAAGACGAGCAGGATGGCGAGTTCACGCATCTTGAAGACCCGGTCGACGAGCCGGGTACCGCCGGCCTTGTCGGGATCGACAGCGGGCGCGGGCGGCTGCGCGGTGACGGTCATGGGGTCCTCCTTCCGGGGTTCGCTTCGCTCGGGCCACGCATCACGCCGCCCTCCCCGTCGCCGCGGCCATCACGGACTCCTCCGTCGCCTCGGTACGCGGGATCTCCGCCGTGAGGCGGCCCTCGTGCATGACGAGTACGCGGTCGGCCATGCCGAGGATCTCCGGCAGGTCTGACGAGATCATCAGCACCGCGACGCCGTCCGCGGCGAGTCCGGACAGCAGCCGGTGCACCTCGGCCTTGGTGCCGACGTCGATGCCGCGCGTCGGCTCGTCGACGATCAGCACGCGGGGGCCGGTGGCGAGCCACTTGGCGAGGACGACCTTCTGCTGGTTGCCGCCGGACAGGGTGCCGACCGCGTCGGCGATCCGCGCGTACTTGACCTGGAGCTTCATGGCCCAGTCCAGTGAGCGGCTGCGCTCGGCCCCACGGTCCATGAGTCCGGCCCGCGCGGTCGTGCGCAACCCCGTGAGCCCGATGTTGCGTTCGATCGACATGCCCATCACGAGGCCCTGGGCGCGCCGGTCCTCGGGCACGAGGGCGAGTCCGGCGGCCATAGCGGTGCTCGGGGCGCCGTTGACGAGCGCGCGGCCGTCGACCTCGACGGTGCCCGCGTCCCGGCGGTCGATGCCGAAGACCGCCCGGGCGACCTCACTGCGACCGGCGCCGACGAGCCCCGCGAGGCCGACGATCTCGCCGCGCCGCACGTCGAACGACACGTCGGTGAAGACGCCTTCGCGGGTGAGGCGGCGCACGCTCAGGGCGACCGCGCCGATGTCGGTTGCCTGCTTGGGGTAGAGCTCGTCGAGGTCGCGGCCGACCATGCGGCGTACGAGATCGTCCTCGGTCAGGCCCTCGACGGGTTCGCTCGCGATCAGGGTCCCGTCGCGCAGCGTCGTGACGCGCTGGCAGAGCCCGAAGATCTCCTCCAGGCGGTGGGAGATGAAGAGGATGGCGGAGCCCTGTTCGCGCAGGGTGCGCACCACGGCGAAGAGGCGGGCCACTTCGCTGCCGGTGAGCGCGGCGGTCGGCTCGTCCATGATCAGGACCCGGGCGTCGAAGGAGAGCGCCTTGGCTATCTCGACGATCTGCTGGTCGGCGATGGACAGGCCGCGCGCGGGCTGCTCGGGGTCGAGGTCGACGCCGAGGCGCGCGAAGAGCGCGGCGGCCGCGGCGTTGACCGCCTTGTGGTCGATCCGGCCGAGGGAGCGGCGGGGCTGGCGCCCCATGAAGATGTTCTCGGCGACGGAGAGGTCCGGAAAGAGCGTGGGCTCCTGGTAGATGACCGCGATCCCGGCGTCGCGGGCGTCGGCGGGTCCGTGCAGGGTGACGGGCTCGCCGTCGATGAGCACGGTGCCGGCGTCGGGCCGGTGGACCCCGGCGAGCGTCTTGATGAGGGTGGACTTCCCCGCGCCGTTCTCTCCGGCGAGGGCGTGTGCCTCTCCGGCGTGGAGCTGCAGGGACACGCCGTGGAGGGCGCGCACGGCACCGAAGGACTTGTCGAGTCCCTCTACGGCCAGGACGGGGGGCTCTCTCATGGGAATGGCACCGATCGGGTCTGAAGAGCTGACTATGAAAGGTTTCAAACAGATTGCACGGAAGCTAGCCCCGTACCAACAGCGGCGTCAATGGTGGGGACTTGGAAATCCGTCAACCCGTTGCGACGCTGCGGCAAACCCTTGACAGGCCACTTTCGTCACTCTAGCTTCCCTCCCTGAAACGATTCATAGCCGAGTCGTATGGAGCCGAGTGTGATCAGCAGAAGACGACTGCTCAGCACGACCGCGACAGCCGCCCTGGGGACGGCCATCGCCTCCGCCGCACCGGGAGCCGCGCAGGCCGCGCCCGCCTCGGGAGCCGCCGCAGGGGCTCGGGCCGCGAAGGCCGTGCGCGTGAGCGCGCCCACCGTCGAGTACGTGAGCCACCCGCTCGGCCTCGACGTGCCGCATCCCAGGCTGAGTTGGCCCTTGGAGTCGGACGAACCGGGCCGGGCCCAAAGCGCCTATCAGATACGCGTCGCCACCACCGCGAGCCGCCTCGGCGACCCCGACGTGTGGGACAGCGGAAAGGTCGACTCCCCCGAGTCCACCCTCGTCCCCTACGCGGGCCCCGCCCTGGCCGCGCGTACCCGCTACTACTGGTCGGTCCGAATCTGGGACACCACGGGCCGGGCCTCCGAGTGGAGCGAGCCGTCCTGGTGGGAGACCGGTCTGACCGCCGCGTCGGACTGGTCGGCCCGGTGGATCGGCGCGCCCGCGGCGCTGATCGGGACGCCCGCGCTCGACGACGCCTCCTGGATCTGGTTCCCCGAGGGCGACCCGGCCGCCGGCGCCCCGGCGGGAACCCGCTACTTCCGCGGCCGTGCCGACGTACCCGAAGGCCTGACCCGGGCCCGCCTGGTGATGACCGCCGACGACGGCTACACCGCGTACGTGAACGGCACCGAGGTGGCGCACGCCGACCCGGACGGCCCGGCGGAGAACTGGCGCCGCCCGGCCGTCGTCGACGTCACCGCCCAACTCCGCTCCGGTAGCGCCGTGCTGGCCGTCGCCGCCGTCAACGCCACGGACAGCCCCGCCGGCCTCCTCGGCCTCCTGGAGCTGACGACGGCGGACGGGGTGAAGACCTTCGCCACGGGCGCCGACTGGAAGGCCGCCGACCAGGAGCCCGCCGGTGACTGGAAGTCGGCCGGCTTCGACGACTCCTCGTGGAAGGCGGCGAAGGCGCTCGCGAAGTGGGGTTCGGGCCCGTGGGGCAAGGTCGCGCCGTCGCACTCCCCCGCCGCCCAGCTGCGCCACGAGTTCCGGCTCAAGGGCAGGTCCGTCGCGCGGGCGCGCCTCTACGCGTCGGCGCTCGGCCTGTACGAGGCCCACATCAACGGCGAGCGGGTCGGCGAGGACCGGCTCGCACCGGGCTGGACGGACTACCGCAAGCGCGTCCAGTACCAGACGTACGACGTGACGAAGCTGGTGAAATCCGGGGCCAACGCGCTCGGGGCGACCGTCGCCGCCGGCTGGTACGCCGGGAACATCGCCTGGTTCGGTCCGCATCAGTACGGCGAACGGCCCGCGTTCCTGGCCCAGTTGGAGGTCACGTACACCGACGGTTCGACCGAGCGGGTGCTGTCCGGCACGGACTGGCGCGCCTCGACCGGACCCGTCACCGAGGCCGACCTGATGGCGGGCGAGGAGTACGACGCGCGTCTGGAGACCGACGGCTGGACGCGCGCCGGGTTCGACGACTCCGGCTGGGTAGCGGCCGCCGCCGTCGACAAGGTGAGCGCGGCCCTCGTGGCCGAGGCGGGCGGCCCCACCCGCCTCGAACGCGACCTGCCCGCACGGAAGATGACCGAGCCGAAGCCCGGCGTGTTCGTCTACGACCTCGGCCAGAACATGGTCGGCGCGGTCCGCCTCACCGTCGCCGGGAAGGCCGGCACCACCGTGCGGCTGCGGCACGCCGAGGTCCTCAACCCGGACGGCACGATCTACACCGCCAACCTCCGGACGGCGAAGGCCACCGACACGTACACGCTCAAGGGCGGCGGCAAGGAGACCTACGAGCCGCGGTTCACCTTCCACGGCTTCCGCTACGTCGAGGTGACCGGCTACCCCGGCAAGCCGCCGCTCAACGCCGTCGTGGGGCGGGTCATCCACACGTCGGCGCCCTTCACCATGGACTTCTCGACGAACGTGCCGATGCTCAACCAGCTGCACCAGAACATCACTTGGGGGCAGCGCGGCAACTTCGTCTCCATCCCCACCGACACTCCGGCACGCGACGAGCGGCTCGGCTGGACCGGCGACATCAACGTCTTCGCGCCGACGGCCGCCTACAACATGGAGTCGGCCCGCTTCCTCACCAAGTGGCTCGGCGACCTGCGCGACGGCCAGAGCGACGAGGGCGCCTTCACGAACGTGGCCCCCGACATGCCCGGCGTCGGCAACGGCGTCGCGGGCTGGGGCGACGCGGGCGTGACCGTCCCCTGGGCGCTGTACCAGGCGTACGGCGACACGCGCGTCCTCGAACAGTCCTGGGCGTCGATGCTGAAGTGGCTCGACTACCTGGAGAAGCACAGCAGCGGTTTCCTGCGCCCCGCCGAGGGCTTCGGCGACTGGCTCAACCTCCAGGACGAGACGCCCAAGGACGTCATCGGCACGGCCTACTTCGCCCACGCCGCCGACCTCGTCGCGCGGGCGGCGAAGGCGCTGGGCAAGGACCCGGCCCCGTACACCTCGCTGTTCGGCAGTGTGCGTGACGCGTTCCGCGCGGCGTACGTCTCGGACGGCGGCAAGGTGAAGGGCGACACGCAGACCGCGTATGTGCTCGCGCTGTCGATGGACCTGCTCGCGGAGGCCGACCGGGGTCCCGCCGCCGACCGTCTCGTCGCTCTCATCAAGGCCAAGGACTGGCACCTGTCGACGGGGTTCCTCGGCACTCCGCGCCTGCTGCCGGTCCTCACCGCGGCCGGTCACACCGACGTCGCCTACCGGCTGCTCGTCCAGCGGTCGTTCCCCAGCTGGGGCTACCAGATCGACAGGGGCGCGACGACGATGTGGGAGCGCTGGGACTCCATCAGGCCGGACGGCAGCTTCCAGGACGCCGGGATGAACTCGTTCAACCACTACGCGTACGGCTCGGTCGGCGAGTGGATGTACGCGAACATCGCCGGTATCGCGCCGGCCGAGCCGGGCTTCCGCAAGATCCTCGTGCGGCCACGGCCCGGTGGCGGGATCACGCGAGCGGAAGGGCGCTACGACTCCGTCCAGGGGCCGATCAGCACCAAGTGGTCGGTGGACTCCGACGGGTTCCGGCTCACGCTCACCGTGCCGGCCAACACGACCGCCGAGGTGTGGATCCCCGCTTCCGACGCGGCCGAGGTCGCCCACGGCGCGGCGAAGTTCCTCCGCATGGACGACGGGTGTGCCGTCTTCGCGGCGGCGTCCGGCACTCACCGCTTCTCCAACTGACGTACCGCGAGGCCCAGATGAGCCCATGCCTAAATCGATTCACTCCTGCCCGGTCCCGGTGCGGGCAGACGGAGGCACACAGACGTGACGGATGAAGTGAAGACAGCACAGGGGCCCGACCGGCGCGCCGTGCTCGGAGCGGGTGTGGGCGGGGCGGTGCTGGCCGCGGCCGGGCTGCCCCTCCTGGGCCCGGGAACGGCCGCGGCTGCGACGCCGGTTCAGGGATCGGCCGCCGGACCGGTCGCGGATGCGGCCTGGCACCGCTACGTCCAGGCGCCGTCCAGCCGTACGGTGCGACCGGTACGGATCGTCCGGTCCGCCGGTGACGTGACGCGTCCCGACGCCCTCCTCGAACCCGGCGGCCAGGTCACCGTCCTGCGCCGCCCCGAGCCTCCCGCGCCACCGCGCTGGCCCGACGGAACCACCGCGGAAGGCTCCACCACGCACGCCGGCAACAATGGAGGGGACGGCCAACCGCGCACGTACGACGCGCAGCACGCCGTCGACGCCGACCTCGACACGTTCTGGAACGACGACACCGAGCGCGCCTTCCCCGACACCCTGACGGTGACGGCGCCCGATGCGCTCACGCTGTCGGGCCTGACCGTGGTGTCCGACACGGACGGCGTCCCCACCGACTTCACTGTGGACGCCTGGGTGGACTCGGACTGGCGGAAGGTCGCCGCCGTCACCGGCAACAGCGCGGTGCAGCGCGCCGTCCGCTTCGACGCGCCGGTGTCCACGGCGCGGGTGCGGATCACGGTCACGTCGGCCCAGGACCTCGGGCGGGGCGTGTTCACGCGGATCAACGAGGTCTGGCCCGAGGCCGTGGACCCGGTGGTGGCGCCGAGCGTGACGCTCGACTTCGGCAAGGTCGTTGTCGGCTACCCGATGGTCGACTTCGCCTCGGCGTCCGACAACCACCCGGGGGTGCGCCTCGCCTTCTCCGAGACGCTCCAGTTCCTCACCGACCGCTCCGACTTCACCCGCAACGACCAGGCGGGCGGCGCCTCGAAGGGAACGGACCAGTACGCCGTCCCTGCGGGCGGCGCCAAGTGGACGGACCGAAAGGGCTACGCCTCGGGCGGCGACAAGGTGTACGCGGACGGCCTGCACGGCTTCCGCTATCTCAGGATCACGCTGGACGCGCTGCCGTCCGACGCTCCCGCCGCACAGCCGTGGGGCACCGTGGCCGTGGACTCCGTGTCGCTCGACTTCACGGCGTATCTCGGCACACCGCAGTCGTACCGCGGCTGGTTCCTGTGCTCCGACGAGGAGCTGAACCGCTACTGGTACGGCGCCTCCTACACGAACGAGCTGGTCGTCGACACGTTCCGCGAGGACGACGTGGACCCGCGGGACGCCTTCAGCGCGTCGCTCGACGGGAAGCTCGTCCTGCACGACGGCGCGAAGCGGGACCGTGATCCGTACGTCGGCGACGTGGCGGTGGCGGGGCGCACCCTCTATCTCACGCACGACGACGCGGCCGAGGCCGCGCGCAACGTGCTGGCGGACCTCGCCGAGCACCAGCGGGCCGACGGCTGGATCCCGCCGGCCTCCATCAACCACTACACGCTCCCGCTGTTCGACTACCCGCTGTGGTGGGTGACGTGCAGCTGGGACTACGTCCTCTACACCGGCGACAAGGACTACGCCGAGCGCTACTACCCACAGCTCGTCGAGGTCCTCGACACGTGGTACCCGAGCGTGACGGACGACGCGGGCCTGCTGAGCAAGGGCCTCAACGGCACGTCCGGGTACGGGGATTACGCGTTCCTCGGGCGCACAGGGCGCATCACCTACTACAACGCCAACTATGTGCAGGCGCTGAGGGACGCGGCCCGTATCGCGGAACACGTGGGCCATGACGCGGACGCGGCGCGGTGGCGGGAGCGGGCGGACAAGGTCGCCCAGGCGGTCAACACGCATCTGTGGGACGAGGCGGCGGGCGCCTATCTGGACTCCGCGACCGGCGCCGTCCGGCACGCGCAGGACGGCAACGCGATCGCCATCACGTCGGGCGTCGCGGGCGCGGAGCGGGCGGCGTCGGCTCTCGCCCACCTGGACACGACGACGAAACGCCGGTACGGCAACGCCTTCATGGACAACGACACCCTCTTCGGCGGTGCCTCCCAGCGGGTGTACGCCTTCACCTCGTACCCGGAGTTCGTGGCGCGCTTCGAGAACGGTCTGGCCGACTCGGCGATCGACCAGATCAAGCGCACCTACGGGTGGATGGAGAGCCACGACCCCGGCATCACGCACTGGGAGGGCATCGGCCCGAACGGCTCGCTGTACGAGGGCGCGTACACGAGCATGGCGCACGGGTGGTCCACCGGAGTGCTGCCCGCGCTCACCCATCAGCTGCTCGGCGCCAAGCCGACCTCGCCTGGGTACGCCGCTTGGGAGGTGCGTCCGTGCACCGGCTCGGTGCGCTGGGCGCGGGGTGAACTACCCACACCACACGGGCCGTTGGCGGTGGAATGGGAGCGTGAGGGCGACACGTTCGCCTTGACCGTACGTGCGCCGCGGGGCACTCGGGGGGCCCTCGCGCTGCCCACGGACGGCCGGGGCGCGACCGTGCGTTCCGGCGGGCGGACGCTCTGGCGGGACGGCAGATCCGCGGCGCCCGGGGTGCGCCTGGACTCCGGCCGTGTGACGGTCTCCGGTCTCGCGCCGGGCACCCACCGCTTCACGCTGACGCACGCGAGCTGAACTGTGCCTGCGGCCTGGGCGATCGGGTCGCAGGCGCGTCACCGACAAGGCCGTGCGGGGCCGTTGACACACCCCGCACGGCCCTTTAGCGTCAGGCTTTGAATCGTTTCACAACGATCGTTCGTTCACAGGAGAGACATGACCGGGTCCACAGCACACGAGGCGCGGACAGCGGCCGCCAAGGCCGTCCTGAAGCGCCAGTCGATCGAGACACCGTCCTGGGCATACGGAAACTCGGGCACCCGCTTCAAGGTGTTCGCCCAGGCCGGCGTGCCCCGCACCCCGCGGGAGAAGCTCGACGACGCCGCGCAGGTCCACGCGTTCACGGGGGCCGCGCCGACCGTGGCGCTGCACATACCGTGGGACCGCGTCGAGGGCGGACCCGAGGGATACGCGAAGCTCGCCGCGTACGCCGAGGAGCGCGGCGTGAAGCTGGGCGCGGTCAACTCCAATGTCTTCCAGGACGACGACTACAAGCTGGGCAGCGTCACCAACCCGGACCCCGCGGTGCGGCGCAAGGCCGTCGGCCACCTCCTGGAGTGCGTCGACATCATGGACGCCACCGGCTCGCGCGATCTGAAGCTGTGGTTCTCCGACGGCACCAACTACCCCGGCCAGGACGACCTCAGGGACCGCCAGGACCGGCTCGAAGAGGCACTGCGGACCGTGTACGAGCGGCTGGGCGACGACCAGCGCATGGTGCTCGAGTACAAGCTCTTCGAGCCCGCCTTCTACGCCACCGACGTGCCCGACTGGGGCACGTCGTTCGCGCACTGCCTCAAACTCGGCGAGAAGGCGCAGGTGTGTGTGGACACCGGGCATCACGCGCCGGGCACCAACATCGAGTTCATCGTCGCGTTCCTGCTGCGGGAGGGCCGGCTCGGCGCGTTCGACTTCAACTCGCGCTTCTACGCGGACGACGACCTGATGGTCGGCGCGGCGGACCCCTTCCAGCTGTTCAGGATCCTGTACGAGGTGCGGCGGGGCGGCGGTCTGGACGCCGACTCCGGGATCGCGTTCATGCTCGACCAGTGCCACAACATCGAGGCCAAGATCCCCGCGATCATCCGCTCGGTGATGAACGTCCAGGAGGCGACGGCCAAGGCGCTGCTCATCGACACCGGGGCGCTCGCGGCGGCGCAGCGGGAGGGCGACGTGCTGGCGGCCAACGGGGTGCTGATGGACGCGTACAACACGGACGTGCGTCCCCTACTGGGGGAGGTCAGGGAAGAGCTGGGGCTCGACCCGGATCCCATGGCGGCCTACCGGCGGTCAGGATGGCAGGAGCGGATCGTGAAGGACCGCGTCGGAGGCGTACAGGCCGGATGGGGGGCATGAGCGACATGGCGGAGCAGCACGCATGCGTGAACGAACTCCTCGAACGTTCACACCGGTTGGGCGCGGATCCGCGCAATACGAACTATGCGGGGGGCAACACCTCGGCGAAGGGCACGTCGACCGACCCGGTGACCGGCGGTGACGTCGAGCTGATGTGGGTCAAGGGCTCGGGCGGTGACCTGGGGACACTCACGGCCGACGGGCTCGCGGTCCTGCGCCTGGACCGGCTGCGCGCGCTGGAGGGCGTCTATCCGGGGGTGGAGCGCGAGGACGAGATGGTCGCCGCGGTCGACTACTGCCTGCACGGCCGGGGCGGCGCCGCGCCGTCCATCGACACGGCGATGCACGGCCTGGTGGACGCGGCGCACGTGGACCATCTGCACCCCGACTCCGGGATCGCGCTCGCCTGCGCCGCGGACGGGGAGAAGCTGACCGCCGAGTGCTTCGGCGACACCGTGGTGTGGGTGCCGTGGCGCAGGCCCGGGTTCCAGCTCGGCCTGGACATCGCCGCGGTCAAGGAGGCCAACCCGCGCGCGATCGGCTGTGTCCTCGGCGGTCACGGCATCACGGCGTGGGGCGACACGGCACAGGAGTGCGAGCGGCGTTCCCTGCACATCATCCGTACCGCGGAGGCGTTCCTCGCCGAGCGGGGCAGGGCCGAGCCGTTCGGACCGCTGCTCGCGGGATACACCGGCGCAGGACCGGCGGCGCGAAGGGAGCGGGCCGCCGCGCTCGCCCCGTTCATCAGGGCGCTCGCCTCGCAGGACCGCCCCCAGGTGGGCCACTTCGACGACTCGGACGTCGTGCTCGACTTCCTGTCGCGCACCGAGCACCCGCGCCTCGCGGCCCTCGGCACGTCCTGCCCCGACCACTTCCTCCGTACGAAGGTCAGGCCCCTGGTCCTCGACCTGCCGCCGTCCGCCCCCCTGGACGAGGCGGTCGCGCGCCTGAAGGAGCTGCACGCCGAGTACCGCGAGGAGTACGCGGCCTACTACGCGCGGCACGCGGGCCCGGACTCGCCGGCGATGCGGGGAGCCGATCCGGCGATCGTGCTCGTGCCCGGCGTCGGCATGTTCAGCTTCGGCAAGGACAAGCAGACGGCGCGCGTCGCGGGCGAGTTCTACGTCAACGCGATCAATGTGATGCGGGGCGCCGAAGCCGTGTCGGCGTACGCGCCGATCGAGGAGTCGGAGAAGTTCCGCATCGAGTACTGGTCCCTGGAGGAGGCCAAGCTCCGGCGGATGCCGAAGCCCAAGCCGCTCGCCACGCGGGTCGCGCTCGTGACGGGCGCGGGCAGCGGCATCGGGAAGGCGATCGCCCGCAGGCTCGTGGCGGAGGGCGCGTGCGTGGTGGTCGCGGATCTGAACGGGGACAACGCGGCTGCCGTGGCCGAGGAGTTGGGCGGCCCCGACAAGGCGGTGGCCGTCACGGTCGATGTGACGTCGGAGGAGCAGATCGTCGACGCGTTCGGGGCGGCGGTCCTGGCGTTCGGCGGGGTCGACCTCGTGGTGAACAACGCGGGCATCTCCATCTCGAAGCCACTCCTGGAGACCACGGCCCGGGACTGGGACCTCCAGCACGACATCATGGCGCGCGGCTCCTTCCTCGTCTCGCGCGAGGCCGCCCGTGTCATGCGGGCTCAGGGGCTGGGCGGCGACCTCGTGTACATCGCCTCGAAGAACGCGGTGTTCGCGGGCCCGAACAACGTCGCGTACTCCGCGACCAAGGCCGATCAGGCACATCAGGTCCGGCTCCTGGCAGCCGAGTTGGGCGAGCACGGCATCCGGGTCAACGGGGTGAATCCGGACGGTGTGGTGCGCGGTTCCGGGATCTTCGCGGGCGGCTGGGGGGCGCAGCGCGCGGCGACGTACGGGATCGAGGAGGAGAAGCTCGGCGAGTTCTACGCGCAGCGGACCATCCTCAAGCGCGAGGTGCTGCCGGAGCATGTCGCGAACGCGGTGTTCGCACTGACGGCCGGGGACCTCACGCACACGACGGGGCTGCACATACCCGTGGACGCCGGCGTCGCCGCGGCCTTCCTGCGATGAGCTCCGTGGCGAGGGGTCCGGTGGGGGCGCGCGAGGGCGCGTTCGCCGCGGTCGATCTGGGTGCCTCCAGCGGGCGCGTCATGATCGGCCGGGTCGGCCCCGGCAGCCTCGGCCTGGTGGAGGCCCACCGCTTCCCCAACCGTCCGGTGCGGCTTCCGGAGGGGCTGCGCTGGGACGTGCTCGGCCTGTACGCGGGTGTGCTTGACGGGCTGCGGGCCGCTGGGGCGACGGCGGGCGGGCGGCTCGCGTCCGTCGGTATCGACAGCTGGGCCGTGGACTACGGCCTCCTCGACGCGGACGGCGCGCTGCTCGGCCAGCCCGTGCACTACCGCGACGGGCGCACCGAGGGCGTGGCGGAGAAGGTGTGGGCGAGCGTGCCGGCGGCAGAGCTGTACGCGGCGACTGGGCTGCAGTACGCGCCGTTCAACACGCTCTACCAGCTCGTGGCGGCACAGGGATCCGCTCAACTGGCGGCTGCGCGCCGCCTGTTGCTGATCCCCGATCTGATCTCGTACTGGCTGACCGGCGAGCAGGGCACTGAGGTGACCAACGCCTCGACGACCCAGCTGATCGACCCGCGCACCGGTGAGTGGGCATCCTCGGTCGCCGAGCGCCTCGGAGTCGATCTCGGGCTCTTCGCGCCGCTGCGGCGGCCCGGGGACCCGGCGGGGCAGCTGCTGCCGGAGGTCCTGGACGAGACGGGGCTGACGGGTCCGGTTCCCGTGACGGCCGTCGGCTCGCACGACACGGCCTCCGCGGTGGCCGCCGTCCCAGCCGCACCCGGCGAGCGGTTCGCCTACATCTGCACCGGCACCTGGTCGCTGGCCGGTCTCGAACTCGACGCCCCTGTCCTGAGCGAGGCGAGCCGCGCCGCGAACTTCACGAACGAGCTGGGCCTGGACGGCACGGTCCGCTATCTGCGCAACATCATGGGCCTGTGGCTGCTCCAGGAGTGCCTGCACGCCTGGGGGGATCCCGAACTGGGAGCGCTGCTGCGGGAGGCGGGGGACGTCGCGCCGCTGCGGTCGGTGGTGGACGCCGGGGACGCCGCGTTCCTCGCCCCGGGCCGGATGCCCGAGCGCATAGCCGAGGCGTGCCGGGTCACGGGCCAGCCCGTGCCCCGCACCCGGGCCGAGACGACCCGGTGCATCCTCGACTCCCTGGCGCTCGCGCACCGGCGGGCGATCGCCGACGCGGCACGCCTGGCCGACCACGCGGTCGACGTCGTGCACATCGTGGGCGGCGGCGCCCGTAACGCCCTGCTGTGCCAGCTGACCGCCGACGCGTGCGGTCTCCCGGTGGTGGCGGGCCCGGCCGAGGCGGCGGCCCTGGGCAACGTACTCGTGCAGGCGCGCGCCCATGGCCTCGTCGGCGACCGGGAGGCCATACGCGAACTCCTCGCCCGCACCCAGTCCCTGACCCGGTTCGAACCACGGGGGAACCACGCCGCGTGGCGGGCCGCCGAGCGGCGTCTCACCGAACGGTGACGCCAGGTGTCTCCCCTCCGGGCCGCCTGCCGCGTACCCTGCACCCATCCGATGATCGATACGAAGGGGCCGCGATGCGCGTCGCACTGTTCCTGACGTGTGTCAACGACACGCTCTATCCGGACACCGGCCGTGCGGTGGTGAAACTCCTGACCAGGCTGGGTGTCGACATCGACTTCCCGATGGGGCAGACCTGTTGCGGGCAGGCGCACTACAACACCGGCTATCGCCATGAGGCGGAGCCGCTCGCCCGGAAGTTCTCCGATGTATTCGGTGAATACGACGCGATCGTGACGCCGTCGGGGTCATGCGGGGCGATGGTGCGCGAGCTGTATCCGCGGATGGGCGAGCGCGCCCGCGCGGAGGGCCGCGGCGACGGGCTCGCGGCCACTCTGGCGCCGGTCGTGCCGAAGACGTACGAGCTCACCGAGTTCCTGGTGGACGTGCTCGGCGTGACGGACGTGGGCGCGTACTACCCGCACACGGTGACGTACCACCCGACGTGCCACGGCCTGCGCTCCCTCGGCCTCGGCGAGCGGCCCTACCAACTGCTCAAGGCGGTCAAGGGACTTGAGATCAAGGAGCTGCCGGGTGCGCAGGAGTGCTGCGGGTTCGGGGGCACGTTCGCGGTGAAGAACTCCGATGTCTCGGCGGCGATGGGAGAGGACAAGGTCCGCAACGCCGGGTCGACCGGCGCCGACGTCCTGTGCGCGGCGGACAACTCCTGCCTGATGCACCTCGGCGGCACGATGTCCCGCCTGCACACCGCGATGCGCCCCGTCCACATCGCGGAGATCCTGGCGAGCACGGAAGAGGAGCCCCTGTCATGAGCGGCAGTACCTTCGTCGGCATGCCTGCATTCCCGAAGGCCGCCCATGAGGCCGTCGGCAACACCACCCTGCGCGCGAACCTCCGGCACGCCACACACACCATCCGCGACAAGCGTGCCAAGGCCGTCGCGGAGCTCGACGACTGGGCGCTCCTGCGCGAGGCCGGCAAGCAGATCAAGGACCACACGCTCCGCCATCTCGACACCTACCTCGTGCAGTTGGAGGAGGCGGTCACCGCGGCGGGCGGCGTCGTCCACTGGGCCGCCGACGCCGACGAGGCCAACCGGATCGTGACGCGCCTGGTCAAGGAGACCGGCGAGTCCGAAGTGGTCAAGGTCAAGTCGATGGCCACCCAGGAGATCGGACTGAACGAGGCGCTGGAGGCCGAGGGCATCCACGCCTACGAGACCGACCTCGCCGAACTGATCGTGCAGCTCGGCCACGACCGCCCCTCCCACATCCTCGTCCCCGCGATCCACCGCAACCGCGGCGAGATCCGCGACATCTTCGCCAAGGAGATGGGCGCGTGGGGCCGCCCCGCCCCCGAAGGCCTCACCGACACACCCGCCGAGCTGGCCGAGGCCGCGCGCCTCCACCTTCGCGAGAAGTTCCTGCGCGCCAAGGTCGGCATCTCCGGCGCCAACTTCATGGTCGCCGAGACCGGCACCCTCGTCGTCGTCGAGTCCGAGGGCAACGGCCGCATGTGCCTCACCCTCCCCGAGACCCTGATCTCCGTCGTCGGCATCGAGAAGATCGTCCCCACCTGGCGCGACCTCGAAGTCTTCCTCCAGACGCTCCCCCGCTCCTCGACAGCCGAGCGCATGAACCCGTACACGTCGATGTGGACCGGCACCAGCGACGCCGAGACCGCGGACGGCCCGCGCGCCTTCCACCTCGTCCTCCTCGACAACGGCCGCACCGACACCCTCGCCGACGAGGTAGGCCGCCAGGCCCTGCGCTGCATCCGCTGCTCGGCCTGCCTGAACGTGTGCCCGGTGTACGAGAGGGCCGGCGGGCACGCATACGGCTCCGTCTACCCCGGCCCCATCGGCGCGATCCTCAGCCCTCAACTGAGGGGCACGGCCAGCGAGATCGACGCCTCGCTCCCCTACGCCTCCAGCCTGTGCGGCGCCTGCTACGAGGTGTGCCCGGTCGCCATCGACATCCCCGAGGTCCTCGTCCATCTGCGCGAGCGGATCGTGCAGGGCGGGCCGGCCACCCGGCACGGCAACAGGGTGGTCCTGAAGCCGGCGAAGGGGCATGCGGCTGAGCGGGCGGCGATGCGCGCGGCCGGCTGGGCGTTCACCCACCCCGGGGCGCTGCGCGCCGGCCAGCGCGTGGCCTCGCGCACGCGCCGCTTCCATCCTCGTACGCTCCCCGGTCCCGGCCGGGCCTGGAGCGCGACGCGGGATCTGCCGCTGGTGCCGGCGGAGCCGTTCAGGGACTGGTGGCAGCGCACGCACGGCGACAAGGAGAGCGGCAAGTGAGCAGCAGGGACATCATCCTGGGCCGGGTGCGGCGCGCGCTGGGCGAGGCGCCCCGGGGCGATGCGCCGGAGTCGTACGAGACGGCCGTGGACCGGGAGTACCGGCGCGAGCACGGCGCCCGGACCACCGAGGAGACCGTCGACCTGCTCGCGGAGAACCTGGCGGACTACCGGGCGATCGTGCACCGCACGGACCCGGAGGAGCTGCCCCATCTGATCATGCGGCTGCTCAACGAGCGGTGGCCGGACACCGTGCTGGTACCGCCGGGGCTGCCGCCCGAGTGGATGTCGGCCGCCGACCCGCCGCGTATCCACGACCGCGCGGTCAGCACCGCCGCGGAGCTGGACCGGTCCGGGGCCGTCGTCACCGGCTGCGCGGTCGCCATCGCCGAGACGGGGACGATCGTGCTCGACGGCTCGCCCGACCAGGGCCGCAGGCGCATCACGCTGATCCCCGATCACCACATCTGCGTCGTCCGCGTCCCGGACCAGGTCGTCTCCTCCGTCCCGCAGGCCCTTGAACGGCTCGACCCCACGCGTCCCCTGACGTGGATCTCCGGTCCGTCCGCCACGAGCGACATCGAACTCGACCGGGTCGAGGGCGTGCACGGCCCACGCACCCTGGAGGTGGTGCTGGTGAGCGGGGGGTGACGGACGCGGCTAGCGTGAGGGAATGATCCGGTTCGACCAAGTCACCAAGCGGTACGCGGACGGCACCATGGCCGTGGACGACCTGACCTTCGAGGTCGGCGAGGGCGAACTGGTCACCCTGGTCGGCCCGTCGGGCTGCGGGAAGACCACCACGATGATGATGGTCAACCGGCTCATCGAACCCACGTCCGGCCGGATCTTCGTCGACGGTGAGGACATCTCCGAGGTCGACCCGGTCAAGCTGCGCCGCCGCATCGGATACGTCATCCAGCAGGTCGGCCTCTTCCCGCACCGCACGATCCTCGACAACACGGCGACCGTGCCCGCGCTGATCGGCTGGAAGAAGTCCAGGGCGCGTGCCCGGGCCGCCGAGCTGCTCGACCTGGTCGGACTCGACCCGAAGCTGTACGGGTCCCGCTACCCGGAACAGTTGTCGGGCGGCCAGCGCCAGCGCGTCGGCGTGGCCCGCGCGCTCGCCGCCGACCCGCCGGTGCTCCTGATGGACGAGCCGTTCGGCGCGGTCGACCCGGTGGTCCGCGAGCAGTTGCAGGACGAGTTCCTGCGGATGCAGGCCGCCGTGCGCAAGACGGTTCTCCTGGTCACGCACGACATCGAGGAGGCCGTCAGGCTCGGCGACCGGATCGCCGTGTACGGGCAGGGCCGTATCGAGCAGTTCGACACGCCGGGTGCGGTGCTCGGCACGCCCGCGACCCCGTACGTCGCCGAGTTCGTCGGCGCCGACCGTGGTCTGAAGAGGCTCTCCGTGACGGAGATCGAGCCGGACGACCTGGACCAGCCCGCGGTGGCCCGCGCGGGCGAGCCCGCCCGGGACGCCGCTGCCCGGCTGCGTGACGAGGACGCGCGCTGGGCCGTCGTCCTCGACGCGGACGGCGATCTGCACGGCTGGGTGGGCATCGACGAGGTGTCGCTCGCGGGCGAGGACGGGCTGGTCGGCGACCTGGCCCACCGCATGAACGCCTGGGTCCCTGTCGGCGCCCCGCTCAAGCAGGCGTTCGGGGTGATGCTCCAGCACGACGCGGGGTGGGTCGCCGTCCTCGACGGCGCCCGCTTCCTCGGCGTGCTGACGCCGGCGAAACTCCATGAGGCGCTGCGCCGCTCGGTGGACGCGGACGCCCGGGGTGTGGCGCGGGACGAGGTGAGTTTCGACTCGGTCGCCGACGCGTGACGGGCCCGCCCTCTCGTAGAAGTTCAGCCCTTGAGCAGCCCCTTCGACTCCAGGTACGAGCGCGCCACGTCCTCCGGAAGCCTGCGCCAGCTGTCCACCTGCTCGTTCATGGACGCCAGGTCCTGGGTGGTCAGTACGGAGTTCAGTGCGCCGAGGACCTTGGCGACGCGCTCGCTGCCCGCCCGCGACCGGTTGACGACCGGCACGATGTAGTCGGCGTTCTGCAGATGCTTGTCGTCGGCGAGCAGCACGAGGCCGAAGTCGGACAGGGTCGCGTCGGTCGTCGTGGTGAGCACCATCTGGTCCTTGCCGTCCTGGACCGCCTTCTTCGACTGGGTGGTGCCGACGCCCTTGGGGTCGACGCCGGTGACGTCGATGCCGTACGTCTCCTTCAGGCCCGGCTCGCAGTAAGGCCGTTGGACGCACTCGTCGCCCGCCGCGAGCCGCACCTTCAGGCCGGACGCGCCGAGGTCGCTGAGCGTCTTGAGTCGGTGCTGCCTCGCGAAGGCGGTGGTCACCGCGAAGGCGTTCTGGTCGACTGCCTTGCCCGGGTCGAGGACGGTGAGCCCGCGCGGGGCGGCGAGGCCGCGCAGCGCCTTCATGGTGGCGTCGAGGTCGGGCGATCCGACGGGCGGGGCCTTGGCGCCGTTCGTCTTGGCGTTGAGCCAGTCGGCGAAGGTCGCCGCGTACTCGGGCACGACGTCGATCTGCCCGGATTCCAGGGCGGGTTCGTACAGTTCGCGGTTGGCGACGGACAGGATCTCGGTGCTGTATCCCGCCTGCTTCAGGAGCAGGGCGTACATCTGGGCGAGCACGTCGCTCTCGGTGAAGCCGGCCGTGCCGATGGTGAGGTGCTTACTGTCTCCGGGCGGGGCGGTGACCGCGCCCTGGTTCTCCAGGGAAGGTCCGCCGGAGCATGCGCCGACCAGAAACAGCGGGAGGAGCGGGAGGAGTACGGCTGTTGCTGTGGCCCGTCGCCGTAAGGCCCTCATCAGGACCTCCCCCGGGCGAGGGCGGGCGCGAACCGTTCGGCGAGCTCGAAGACCCCCTCGACGAGCAGCGCGAAGACGGCGACGAGGACGGCGCCCGCGACGACCTGCGGGGTGCTCGCCAGGTTGAACCCGGCGGTGATGATGCGCCCGAGGCCGCCGCCGCCCGCGAGGGCCGCGATCGTCGCGGTGGCTACGAGCTGCACGGCGGCGATCCGCACCCCGTTCATGATCATCGGCAGGGCGAGGGGCGCCTCCACCTGGAACAGCATCTGCCGCCCGGTCATCCCCATGCCGCGGGCGGCCTGGACGATGTCACGGTCGACGCCGCGCATCCCGACGTAGGCGTTGGTGAGCAGCGGCGGCACCGCGAAAAGCACCAGGGCGACGACAGTGGGTCCCTCGCCGTACTTGCCGAGCGGGGTCAGCAGGAGCAGGACGAGGACCGCGAAGGTGGGGACGGCCCGGCCTACGTTGGAGATGTTCACGGCGAGCGCGCCGCCCTTGCCGAGGTGGCCGAGGACGAGCGCGACGGGCAGGGCGATCAGGCAGCTGATGACCAGGCAGACGAAGGTCAGGACGACGTGCTGGGCGAGCCGGTGCCAGATGCCGTCGCCGCCGGACCAGTGCGAGGCGTCGGCGAGCCAGCCCCAGGCGTCGGTGAGGGTCTTCACGCGTGGCTCGCTCTCGTCCAGGGAGTGAGGATCCGCTGCACCCCGAGCAGCAGCAGGTCGGCGGCGACCGCGATGACGACGCACAGCACGGACGCGGTGAGGACCTGGGCCTTGAAGAACGTGTTCATGCCCGCGTAGATGAGATTGCCGAGGCCGCCGTAGCCGACGATGGCGCCCACCGTGACGAGGGAGACGGCGGAGACCATGGCGATGCGCAGGCCCGCCATCGCGGCCGGCAGGGCGAGGGGCAGCTCCACGGTGAGCAGCAGCCTGACCGGCCCGTATCCCATACCGCGCGCGGCCTGCCGGGTGTCTTCGGGCACCGCGCGCAGGCCCGCGAGGATGTTCCGCACGAGGAGGGTGAGCGAGTACAGCACGAGCCCCGCGACGACGAGGGACGCGGACAGGCCGTACGCGGGCAGCAGCAGCGAGAACATCGCGAGCGACGGGATCGTGTAGAGGATCGTTGTCAGCCCGAGGACGGGGCCTGCCGCGAGGGACCAGCGGCGCGCGAGAACGGCGAGCGGCACGGCGATCACCAGCGCGATCAGGACGGCGAGCGCGGTGAGCTGGAGGTGCTGGACGACCGCGTCGAGCAGGATGTGGCGGCGGGTGCTCAGGTACTCGCCGCAGATCCAGTCGTTGTTCGCCAGACAGTCGTCGGACGGCGCGCTGCCGGGGCTCGGGGTGAGGGGTCCGCTCCATGGAGGCACTCGTCCATTCCAGTGGCAGCCGCGGACGGCGGCGCGCTGGATGACCCGTACGGCGTACGGCCGCGGGTGCCGGAGCCGGCTCGGTCGGGCGTCCTCGCGACGCAGTGCGCCCCGGTCAGGTGCCCTTGAAGCCGATCGACGCGTGGGTACCGTCGCAGAACGGCTTGTTGCGCGAGGCGCCGCAGCGGCACAGCGTCACGCGGTTGCGGACCTCGTACGGCGCGCCGTCGGCGGCGGTCACCGAAATGCCGCCGCGCACCCAGATCCCTCCGCTGACGCCTTCCTGCGGGTCCTCGATGATGCCGATGGACGGCGGGAGTTCCGGCTCGACGGGGCGCCGCTCGGCGAGGTTCCAGGCGACGAGGCGCCCTGAGGGGCAGTCGCCCGTCTCGCGTTCCACCACGTCGGCGGTGCCCTTCTCCTCGACGAGGTTCCACACCTGCCCGTCGGCGTCGCAGAACCGCGCGAAGGCGCACAGGGGCTGGGCGTCGGTGAGGGTGAGCTCGGGTCCGTCCTGCTCGTCGGCCTGCTCCAGATAGGGCAGCCGGCTCGCGGTCTCGGTGCCGTCGAACCCGGCCCGCACATGGCTGCGGTCGCAGAACGGCTTGTTCGCGGACTGCCCGCAGCGGCACAGCTCGTACGTCTCCTCGGTGTCGTACGTGCGCTGCTGCCACCACTCGACGGACTGGCCCCGCGCGTCGGTGACGATGACGAGCTGGATGAGAGGGACACCGCCGGTGACGAGGTACGGCCCGTTCTCCGAGACGCGTACGCCCTGCGCCGAGGCGGAGTGCGGGGCGGGGTCCTGCGCGTCCGGCATGTGGGCCCTTCCTGATGCTGCGTGCGGCGGCCCCTGCTCCAGCCTTGCGGAGGGGGTCGCGGGGCGCCACAGGAGAGGGTCCGTGCCGAGGGCCCGCGCTGCCCGAGGTCCGGGAGCGGCCCACCTCCCCCACACCCGCGAAACCGCTTCCCGACGCCGGACCTCCACGACCCGGCGCCGGGCGCGGGTCGCTCAGCGTCCGGCCTGGAGCGGGTAGTGGTCCGACAGGTTGTCGTACGTGTAGCTCGTGCCCCAACTGCTCACGGTCCAGGGCGCGGTGGTCTCCTTGACCACGTTGTTGACCCACCCCGTCGGCCGCGCATGACCCTGGACGTGCAGGACGTAGTCCAGGTCCTCCTTGGGTTCGCCCGGGTAGCGGTAGCTCGCGATCGAGTTCGCCTCGGTGTCGAACGAGTACGGGTGCCCGGTCCGCGAGTCGGCCCCGACCAAGCCGCCGTCGGCGAGCATGGAGGCGTACTCCGTGCCGTGCGAGTCGACGTTCAGGTCGCCCGCCACCATGACCTGCTCGCCGGCCGGGATGTGCTTGGCGTCCAGGAAGGACTTGATGGCCTTGAACTGGAGGCTGCGGTCCTTGACCGCCTCACCGGCCCCGCACCCGGAGTCCGTGGACTGGGTGTGCGTCCCGACCACGTGCACCTTCGAGCCGTTCACGTCGAGGACGGCGTAGACGAAGCCCTTGTTGGACCACCAGTCGGAGCCGCACGCGTCCTTGTAGACGTACTGCTCCTTGTGCACGATCGGCCACTTGCTGAGCAGCGTCACGCCGCCGTCCTCGGGCGTCGTCGACGAGTACGAGCCGCCGGTGGCGTCCCACCCGTCCTTGGACCGCCCGACGACGGGGGTCTGGTACGGGTACTGCGCCGCCGCGTTGCTCTTCAGCGCGTCGGACGTCGTGTTGTCGAACGCCTCCTGGAGCACGACAACGTCGTTGCCCTGGAAGAACGGCGCGGCCGGGATGGCCGCCGCGCGGTGCGCCTGACCCCAGTTGGGGTAGAGGTTCGTGCTCATCAGAAACGTGTTGTACGTCAGGACCTTGAGCCTCGGCGTATCGGCCGATGTCGCCGCCGACGCCTGCGGGGCGGTCAGGACCGCGGAGGCGGCGGCGAGGGTGACGGCGAGGGCGGAACCGGTCGTGCGGCGGGCAACGCGGGACACGTGGCCTCCCGTTTCTTGTGGGGGAGTTGTGAGGGACGTGAGCACGCCACATCAAAGCAGCCACAGTTACTTCCGGGTAACCACCCGGTGGCCACTTTCTGCCAATCCCCTTACCTGCGTGCGCTAGCCCACGCGCCGCAGCCGTGCCGACAGGTGGTGCTGGAGCGGCATCCCGACGGCCTCGAGGTCGTGGGTGAACGTGAGCGTGCCGTCGTCGGCCAGCGCGTAGCGGCGGCGCGTGGCCTTGACCTCCTTGGCGGTGGGCGTGAGCGCCACCTGGTCGGTGGAGAGGTCGACCGTGTTGCCGTCCGCGGCGCCGACGGAGATCTCCGCGATGCCGGTCGGCTGCGTGATCAGTGACTCCACCCGGCCCTCGGGCTGGAGCCGCCACCAGCCGATCTCCCGCGCCGACGGCCGCAGCGGCGCACCGTCGGCGTCGAGCAGCCAGGCCCGGGCCTCGAAGCGGAGGAACGGCCGGCCGTCGTGGCTGAAGGTGATCTCCTGCGCGTAGGTGAACTCCCCCTCGAGCGTGGGATACCCGCCCTGTCCGCGTCCGCGCCAGATGCCCAGAAGGCCCAGCACGGGCGCCAGCAGCGGGTGCGGGGCGGGAGCCTCGTCCGGGCTGGTGCTGTCGGGGTACGGGTGGGCCGGTGCGGGGTCGTACACGGTGCGCGCTCCTTGAGGTCGGTGCCTGTGCCTCGTGAAGCCTAGGCCTTCTCGTTCGGACCAGGCTGGGCTCGCGGGGCCCGGCACGCACATCTGCCTCTCCCCGGGTGGCACCCTGATCCGTCCATCGGACGTTTATCGTCGACGTGTTTGATCTTCTGACGGGCACGGAACGGGGAGAAGAACACGTGCTGAACGAGACGGAGTTCCGGAGTGCGGACGTGCCGGCGGCGGACCGGCTGGCGTACTGGGCGGAGCGGGTGGGGCAGACCCACGCGCCGGTGCGGATGACCAGCGATCACGCCCATGACTTCCGGGCCACCCAGCGGGTGCTCGACCTCGGTGCCGTGTCCGTGTGGCCTGCCACGTTCCAGCAGCTGATCATCCGGCGCACGCCGAAGCTGATCCGCCGCTCCGACCCGGAGCTGTACCACCTCTCTTTACTCGTGGGCGGGACGGGGACCGGCACCTGGGACCGCGAGGAGGCCGTGTACCGGCCGTCCGACCTGCACATCAACGACTCGTCGGTGCCGTGGGAGATCCGCACCGGCAAGGACCCGGTGACGGCCGTGGGCCTCGAACTGCCCAAGGCGCTGGTGCCGTTGCCCCGCGGGGCGCACGGCCGCTCCCTCCCGAAGCGGGTGCCGGCCGGGACGGGGATCGGCGTGCTGCTCGCGCAGTTCCTGTCCCAGCTGATCGCCGACACCGCGTGCTACCGGCCGTCCGACGGGCCCCGGCTGGGAGGGGTCGTGACCGATCTGGTCACCGCGGTCTTCGCCCACGCCCTGGAGGCCGAGAACAGCCTCCCCCGGACACGCACCGGCGCGCCCTCCTGCTGCGTATCAAGAAGTTCGTCCAGGAGCACCTGCACGACCCGCAGCTCACCCCCGCGGGCGTCGCTGCCGCGCACCACATCTCCACCAGCTATCTGCACCGGCTGTTCGAGAACGAGGAGGCCACGGTCGCCGCCTGGATCCGCCGCCGGCGCCTGGAGGCGACCCGTCGCGACCTCGTCGATCCGGCGCTGAGCTCCTGCCCGATCCACACCGTGGCGGCCCGCTGGGGCTTCCCCCGCGCGGCCGACTTCAGCCGCGCGTTCCGCGCCGCGTACGACATCACGCCGACGGAGTACAGGAGCCGGGCCGCCGCTGTGGACACGCCCCCGCGTCGCTGAGCGCGCCATGACTCCTTGTCGCCAAGTCGACTGTGCGCGCTCGACGTAATCGCCCGCGCACCCTGTTCGGGCCGCCCCGCTCCAGGCATGATCGTCACCGTCGCCCACCCGTCGGCGGTGACCGGGGCCGACGGGATTCCCGGACCCGGAGCCCCTCTTGCGCCAGCCCAATGTCGTACTGATCTGTGTGGACCAGTGGAGGGGCGACTGCCTCTCCGCCGCGGGCCACCCCGACGTCCACACCCCTCACCTGGACGAACTCGCGGGCGAAGGCGTGCGTTTCGACCGCGCCTACTCCGCGACGCCGACCTGTGTCCCCGCTCGCGTGGCCCTCTTCACGGGCCAGTCGCAGGAGCGGCACGGCCGGGTCGGGTACCGCGAGGGTGTGCCCTTCGAGCAGGTCCACCCGGTGACGCTGCCGGGCGAGTTCCGGCGCGGCGGCTACCAGACGCAGGCCGTCGGCAAGATGCACGTGTTCCCTGAGCGCGCACGCCTGGGCTTCGACGACGTACGGCTGCACGACGGCTATCTGCACCACGCGCGCAGGCGTCACAGCCGCAACTTCGAGTTCTTCGACGACTACGTGCCCTGGCTGCGCCGCCAGCCGGGGATGACGCCGGCCGCCGACTACGCGGACCACGGCGTCAGCTGCAACTCCATCGTCGCGCGCCCCTGGGACAAGCCCGAGGCGCTCCATCCGACGACGTGGGCGGTGACCGAGGCGATCGAGTGGCTGCCGCGCCGCGACCCCACCAAGCCGTTCTTCCTCTATCTGTCGTTCCACCGGCCGCACCATCCGTACGACCCGCCCGAGTGGGCCTTCGACCAGTACATGGCGCTCGACCCGTACGAACCCGTGGTCGGTGACTGGGTCGACCACTATGCGCCGTACCGCAAGGACGGCCATCACGAGGCCGCCGTCGGCGTGATCGATCCCCGTCTGGTGCACCGGGCGCGGGCGGGCTACTACGGGCACATGGCGCACATCGATCTGCAGATCAAGCGGTTCCGCGAGGCGCTGGTCGAGGCGGGTCTCGGTGACGACACGATGTTCTGTTTCGTGTCGGACCACGGCGAGATGATGGGCGATCACCACATGTTCCGTAAGGCACTCGGCTTCGAGGGCTCGGCGCGGGTGCCGATCCTGATGAACCTCGCGCCGTCGATGCGCGGGGGCGCGGGCGGCTCGGTGGCCGACGAGGTCGTGGAACTGCGCGACGTGATGCCGACGCTGCTCGAGGCTGCGGGACTTCCGGTGCCGGACAGTGTCGACGGGCGCAGCCTGCTGCCGTTCCTGCGCGGTGAACGCCCGGACGACTGGCGGGAGTACCTGCACGGCGAGCACACCTATCTGGGGCAGTCGCTTCAGTGGGTGACCGACGGGCGGCACAAGTATCTGTGGATGTCCGGCGACGGGCACGAGCAGCTCTTCGATCTCGCCGAGGATCCGAAGGAGTTGGTGAACCTGGCGCGGCGGCCCGAACACGCCGCGCTGCTGGAGCACTGGCGCGGGCGGCTGATCGACGCGCTGCGCGACCGCGAGGAGGGCTTCGTGGACGACGGCGAACTGGTGACGGGCCGGCCGGTGGTCACCGAGCTGCGGCACACCCGGGAGCGCATCGCCGCCGCGACCGGGGTCGGCTGACAGGGGGACTTCTGGTGAGGGAGATCAGGCGAACCGCACTCCGAGCCCGCCGTCCACGGCCCACTCCGCGCCCGTGACGAAGGACGCCGCGTCGGAGGCGAGGAAGCAGACCACTTCGGCGACCTCCTCGGGGGTGCCGATCCGGCCCAGCGGATGGACGTCGAGCGCCTTGCGCTCGGCGTCCCGGTCCGGGTGCTGCTCGAAGTACTCGTCGACCAGTGCCGTCCTGATGTAGCCGGGGCTGACCGCGTTGACCCGTACGCCGTGCGGCGCGACCTCCAGGGCCATCGAGCGGGTCAGCCCGACAAGTCCGGACTTGGCCGCCGCGTACGGGTACATACCGGCGCAGGTCAGCTTCGCGTGCAGGGACGCGATGTTGACGATCGCCCCGCTGCCGCGCTCGATCATCGACGGCAGGGTGTGCTTCGCGCAGAGGAAGGCCGCCTTCAGGTCTACGTCGAAGACCTGGTCCCATTCCGCCTCGGTCATGGCGACCGGCTCGGCGTAGACGTTGCGTCCTGCGTTGTTGACCAGGATGTCGAGCGGTCCGAGCGTGGCGGTCACGTCGTCCACGGCGTCGGCGACCGACTGCCCGTCCGTGACGTCGACCCGGCGGAAGGCGACGCGGGCGCCCCTGCCGGAGAGTTCGTCGCGCAGCGCCGCTCCGGACTCCTCGTCCAGGTCGAAGAACGCCACGGCCGCGTCCTCGCGCACGGCCGTCTCGACGACCGCCCGGCCGATGCCGCGCGCCCCGCCCGTCACCAGGACCACCCGGTCCGCCAACCGCCCCATCGCCACTCCTCGATCGCTCCGCCTGCCCGGCCCTCGCCCGGCTCTTGACAGCCTAGCTGCTAAGTAGCGACCCTTGCTGTCGCCCCGCGCCCCGGCCGGGCCCCGAGACCGAAGGTGCGAACGAGTGACCTCACGCTATGTGCTCCGACTCCAGGTGGATCCGGCCGACGATCCGACGCAGGCCGGCGACAGGCTGCTCGCCCTGGCGCGGGCGGCGCGAGCCGAGGAGATCTGCGTATTCCTCTTCGGCCTGGAGTTCAACGACGGCCACGAGAGCCTCGACGGCGTCGCGCACTGGCTGGCGACCACGCGCCCGTGGCGCACCCGGCTCCGCGCCGAGGGCATCGCCGTGAGCCTCAACCCCGGCCACACCGTGGGCCACAGCGACTGGGCCCGCTCCCTCAAGCCCGGCCAGACCTGGCAGACGATGACCGACCAGCACGGGACGGCCGCCGCCGTGCAGGTGTGCCCGCTGGACCCCGGCTGGCGCGCGTACTTCGCGCAGACCCTGCGTCTGTACGCAGCCGAGGACGTCGACACGGTGTGGATCGAGGACGACATCCGGCTGCACAACCACCGCCCGCTCGACTGGGGCGGCTGCTTCTGCCCGCTCCACCTGGCCGAGTTCGCCCGCCGCACCGGCATCGAGACGACGCGCGAGAAGCTGGTCGCGGCCTGTACCGCGCCCGGCGACCCGCACCCCTGGCGGGAGCGCTGGCTGGACTTCTGGGACACCACGCAGCGCGAACTCCTCACGTCCTGGCGCGAGATACTCGGCGACCGGCTCGGCCTGATGTCCTC
This sequence comes from Streptomyces sp. NBC_01445, assembly GCF_035918235.1. Lineage (NCBI taxonomy): Bacteria > Bacillati > Actinomycetota > Actinomycetes > Kitasatosporales > Streptomycetaceae > Streptomyces > Streptomyces sp. NBC_01445. The sequence goes on from NZ_CP109485.1 coordinate 1,489,428, forward strand.
ACGCACGGACTCCCACGCCGCCGAGGGCCGCGACTGGCAGTCCTGGCTGGACCTCCCGACCGTGCACCGCCCGCACTTCTGGGGCTACTCCGACGGCGCCGGACCCGAACTTCCGCGCGCGATCCAGCAGTTGGACATGCAGCGCACGGTGCAGCCCGAGGGCCTGCGCAGCTTCCCCGAGATCGAGTGCTGGCCCTACGGACACTGGAACAAGTCCTTCCGCCAGACGGGCGCCCAGATGTCCCTGGCCCACATCCTCGGCAGCGACGGCCTCGCGATCAGCCTCTACGACTTCCTCGGCAACCACCCGGACGACGAACCCCGCCGCGCCTCCTTCCTCGCAAAGTGGCGGGACACCTTCGACTGGCTGTCGGAGACGTTCCCGAAGACCCTGCGGACCGTCGGCGTCGGTCTGCCCTGGTCGGAGCGGACCGGACGGCGCACCCGCACCGAGCGCGAGGGCTGGCAGTCGCTCGTCGTCCCGCACGGCTCATGGGCCGGACTGCTCGGCGCCGCGGGCCACGCAGTGACCGCCCGGGGCGGCGCGAGCGTGAACGCCCTGTCCGGAGAGGCGACCTGGTCCTTCGAGGACGCCGAACTGCGTGAGTGGCTGGGCCAGGGACTCCTGCTCGACTCGGTGGCGGCCCGCATCCTCTTCGAGCGCGGCTACGGCCCGCTGATCGGCGTGACGGGGGCGCTGCCGTCCCCCGAGGGGTACGCCCGCGAGATCTGCACCGACCCCGAGTTCTCCCTGCGCCCCGGCTGCGCGATCTCCCTGGACACCGAGAGCTACGACCGTTCCACCGTGGTCGCGTTCGACCCCGCGCCGGACGCGCGCGTCGCCAGCGTGGTCCGCGACCAGCTCGACCGCGAGAGAGGCAGCGGACTCCTCCTGTACGAGAACGCGCTGGGCGGCCGGGTCGCCGTCACTCCCTGGCCCGCCCACACCCCCGGCATGACCCTCATGAACGCACAGCGCGAGGCGCAGTTGGGCGCCGTACTCGACTGGCTGGACCGGGGTGCGCACGCGCGGGCCACAGGTCATCCGTGGCTCGTCACACAGGCGCTGACGGACGGCACTCGCTGGCGCGTCGTGGTGTGGAACGCGTCGCCGGACGAGGCCGACGACTTCCGGCTCCGGCTGCCGCAGGGCATGCCGGAACCACGCTCGGTGGTCCAGGTGACGGCCAGGGGCGAACGCCTCACCGCGGCCTGGCGCGACGGCCGTCCGCTGCTGTCGCGCCCGCTCGGGCAGTGGGAGTACGTGGTGCTGAGCAGCAAACACGCCTGATTCCCGCCGAGACGCCAACGGTACGCTGGGGCCCGCCCGGCACGTCCCCCTAAGGAGTTCCCACGTGGCAGTGCGCCGCACCACACTGTTCGATCAGGTCGCCGGCGAGATCGTCGATCTGATCGAGGAGTCGGGGCTCGAGCCCGGCGACGACGTGCCGTCGGAGGGCGAACTCGCGGCCCGGTTCGGGGTCAACCGGCTCGCGGTGCGCGAGGCGATCCGGGTGCTGTCCGCCCGCGAGATCCTCGTGTCGAGCCAGGGCCGGCCGGCCAGGGTCAACGTCCCCTCGGCGCGGGTGTTCGGGCAGATCCTCCAATTCCGCCTGCGCCAGCAGTCGTTGGAGGTCGCCGACGTCCTGGACGCGCGCGCCGCCATCGAGGGAGCGCTGGCGTCCCGCGCGGCGGCGCGGGTCGCGTCCGGCGACGCCTCCCCCGACGCGGCGGGCGCGCTGCTCGACGAGATGGAGGACGCCGTCGAGGACCGCGACCGCTTCGTGGCCCTCGATCTCGCCTTCCACCACGAGATCGCGCGCATGGCCGGGAACGGCATGCTGGAACTCGTATTGGAGTCGCTCTCGGACATCCTCACCGCACACCGGCTGGCCAGCTACGAAGGGCGGTCCCGCCGGGGCGACAGCCAGCGGGCGACGATCACGGCCCACCGGCGGATCCTGGCCGCCATCGCGACGGGCGCACAGGACGATGCGGTCGCCGCCATGGCGGCCCACCTCGACGAGACCGGCGAGGATCTCGCCGTGCCTTAGGCGCGCCCAGGTGGCCCCACCTCCGCGAACTCGCACCACACCGCCTTCCCTTCACCCCGCGGTTCGACACCCCAGGAGTCCGCGACCGCGTCGACGAGCAGCAGCCCGCGACCGGATGTCGCGGCCTCGCCCGGTGTGCGGCGGCGCGGGAACACGCTCGACCGGTCCTTGACCCAGAGCCGGACGCACCGCGCCGGGCCCGGCAGCACTTCGAGGGTGATGACGGCGCCGGCCTCCGTGTGCAGGAGCGCGTTCACCATCAGCTCACCGGCAGCGACCTCGACGTCGTCCGCTACCGCCGCGAATCCCCAGTCCTCCAGGGCCCTTCGCAGCGCTGTGCGGGTCTCGACGAGACCCTGCGGGTCCGCCGGGTGAAGGTACTGGTGGATGCGCGGCGCGAGCGGGGTTCCCGGGTCGAGGTCCCGGCGCAGGACGAGCAGTGCCACGTCGTCGGCGGTCGGCGTGACCTGCGAGACCCGTTCCGACAGATGCTCGGCGATGGCCCGCGCCTGGACGGCCCCGTTGCGCACCGCTTCGGTCATGGCCTTCACGCCTGCCGTCACGTCGCGCCCCCGATGCTCGACGAGGCCATCCGTGAACAGGACGAAAGCCTCGCCGGGCAGCAGGTCGAGCCGTGTCTCGGGATACTCCTCCTGCTCGAACTCCGTGGCCAGGCCCAGCGGGAGTCCGCCCCGCACCGGCGGGGTGCTGACGCGGCCGTCCGCGTGCCGTAGTACGGGTTCCAGGTGGCCGGCCCTGATGGCCCGTACATCTCCGGTGGCGGGGTCGACCTGGGCGTACGTGCAGGTGGCGAAGCGGTCGGTGTCGAGTTCGGCGAGGAAGCGCGAGGCGCGCGCGATGACCGTGGACGGCGGGTGGCCCTCACCCGCGAAGGCACGGAGCGCGATGCGCAACTGGCCCATGACGGCGGCGGCCTGGGTGTCGTGCCCCTCGACGTCACCGACGACGATCCCGATCCTGCGCCGGGGCAGCGGGATCACGTCGTACCAGTCGCCGCCGACCTCCCGTCCGCTGCCCGCCGCGTGGTAGCGGGCGGCGATCTCGACGCCCGGGAACTTGGGGATGTGCCGGGGCAGCATGCTCGACTGCAGACCCGTGGCGAAGTCGCGTTCGTTGTCGAAGAGGATGGCCCGCTGGAGGGACTGGGCGACGATGCCCGCGAGGCCGACGCACAGGTCGCGGTCCTCCGCCGTGAACTCGTCGCGCCCCCGGAAGAGCAGCGCGAGGCCTCCCACGGAGCGGGCCTGGGCGACCAGCGGCAGGAAGGCGGCCGCGTCCAGCTCAAGGCGTTTCGCGTACGGGCCGAGGCGCGGGAAGGTGTCCGCGAGTTCGCGCAGGGAGGTGACGAAGCGGGGGCGCTGGGTCATCACCGCCTGGGCGAGGGGCAGCGACTCGTCGAGGCGGTGCAGCTTGAGCTCCTCGAGGACGGACGTCGACTCACCTGCCAGGGCGATGAGTTGGAGCGCGTCGCCCTCGACGAGGCCGAGGACGAGTCCCTCCGCGCCGAAGCGTTCGAGCCCGCCCGGACCGGTGAGGACGGCGGTCACGTCGGACACCGTCATGGCGTGGGACAGGGCGTCGGCGGTGCCTTGAAGGACGGTGGTCATCCGCTGCCACCCCGCGAGCTGTCCGGGGCTGGTCATGGCGAGCTGGGCGCGGTCCGCGTCGGCGTCGCGCACGATACCGACCACACGCAGCGGGGTGCCGCTCTCGTCCCTCAGGACCCGGCCGCGCATATGCGTCCACTGCTGTTCGCCGTCGCGGCGCCGCACGCGGAAGTACGCACCGCAAGAGGAGCGTCCCGCATGGATCGCCGTCATCGCGGCGGCGCCGATCCGGGCGCCCTCCTCGGGCGCGACCTGGGACAGCAAGGACTCGGGCCGGCCGTCGTACTCGTCGGGCCCGATGTCGAGCACGGCGAAGCCCGCCGCGTCCAGCTCGAGGGTGCCCTCCTCCAGGTCCCAGTCGAAGGTGCCCACGCGGTTCAGGGCGAGGCGCTCCCCGAGGCCGATCTCCGCCCTGCGCCTTCCTGCCATGCGTTCGCTCCGGAGAAGTGAGCCGGGAAACCCCGGCCAGCCGGCCGGGCCTGTCGCCTCCGGCGCTCCGTCCAGCCCCGCGCGGTCAACGCCGGGAGCCCTCCGAGCATAGCTTTGTGGAATTTATAACGCATTTCTACGCATATGCGGCACGACTTTCTCTGCATATGCGGCACGACGATCAGCGTGTTCCCGCCGCTCAGGGCTCGCGCGGGGCCAGGTTCTGGCGCAGGACCCGCTTGAGGATCTTTCCGCTGGGGTTGCGGGGCAGCTCCTCCACGAAGTGGACGATCCGCGGCTTCTTGTACGAGGCGATGCGCTCGCGCGCGAAGTCGATGAGGTCCTGTGCGGTGACCGCGTCTGCCCCGGGCCGCAGCACGACGGCAGCGGTGACGGCCTCCCCCCACAGCTCGTCAGGGGTGCCGAACACGGCGACATCCAGGACCGCGGGGTGCTCGGCGAGTACGGACTCGACCTCGATCGGGTACACGTTCTCGCCGCCCGTGATCACCATGTCCTTCATCCGGTCGGTGATGAACAGGTAGCCGTCCTTGTCCAGGTATCCCGCGTCGCCGGTCCTGAGCCAGCCGTCGGCGGTGAACAACGCCTCGTTCTCCCGCGGCCGTTTCCAGTAGCCCGGGGTGACCTGCCGGGAGCGGGTGAGGATCTCGCCCACGACACCCGGCGCCACATGATCGCCGGTGACCGGGTCGGCGATGGCGACCTCGACCTCGGGCCACACGTTGCCCGCCGAACGCAGCAGCGCGGAGCGCGGTCCGTCCACGACGTGGTCCTCGGGCAGCAGCCGCGCGGCGGAGCCGGTCGTCTCGGTGAGGCCGTACTTCTGGTAGAAGCCGCAGCCGAACGCTTCCATGGACCGGCGCAGCAGTGCGGGCGTGATGGGCGAGGCGCCATAGACGATCAACTGGAGGGCGGAGAAGTCGCGTTCGTCGATGTCGGGCAGTGCGGTGAGGAGGTGGAGTATGGCGGGCACGAAGAACGTGTGTGTGACCCGGTGGCGCTCCATGAGATCGACGACGGCGGCCGGGACGAGGTCGGGGACCAGTACCGTGTGGGCGCCCGCGGCGAGCGCGTTCACCAGCCAGCCGGTCCCGGCGATGTGGAAGACGGGCATGACGTTCAGGGAGACGGACGCCGTCGTCCAGCCCATCTCGCGCAGCTGGGCCTCGCTCGCGCTGCAGTTGTTCAGCGTGAGCTGGACGCCCTTGGGCAGCCCCGTGGTGCCGGAGGTGTAGAGCTGGAGGAAGACCGCGTCCTCGCTCCCGGCACCGGGGTCGACGTCGCTCGCCGCGGCCAGCCACTTCTCGTATGTGTGCTCGCCTGCGTCCGCCTCGCTCTCGGTGACGAGGGTGATGCCGGGAAGCGCGGCGCGGACGGCACGCGCGCCGGGCAGGAACTCGGTCTGGGTGAGGACGACGGCGAGTTCGGCGTCCTGGGCGACCGCGACCAGTTCGCGCTCGGCCAGGCGCCAGTTCAGCGGGGTGGCGACGAGCCCTGCCTTGGCGCAGCCCATGAGGAGCTCCGCCGAGAGGACACCGGGGCGTACGAGATATCCGACGTGGGCGCCCTTGGGCAGGCCCGCGGCGAGGAGGGCCTGCGCGACACGGTTGCCGCGCCGGTCGAGCTCGGCGTAGGTCAGCGTCCGTGGGCCTTCGGTGACGGCTGGGGCGCCGGGGTGCAGCGCGGCGTGCTGTCGTACGGCGTCGGGCAGGAACGGGCCCATGCGGGAGTCCTCCATCGGCGTCGGCTTCATCGACTGTTCGCAGGACAGGAGCGGACCGTGAGCATCCCGGCCCGGCAGCACGGCGTCAATGCGTTGAACACACGTTCAGGGCCGGTTCGCGGCTACTTGGGGGCCATGCGGATCGAGCCGTCGAGGCGGATGGTCTCGCCGTTCAGCATCGGGTTGGTGACGATCGCCTCGACGAGCTGCGCGTACTCGGCGGGCTGTCCGAGGCGGCTGGGGTGCGGGACCTGTGCGCCGAGCGAGTCGCGGGCCTCCTGCGGCAGCCGCCCCAGCAGCGGCGTCTCGAAGAGGCCGGGGGCGATCGTCATCACGCGGATGCTCGTCCGCGCGAGGTCGCGGGCGATCGGCAGGGTCATGCCGACGATGCCGCCCTTGGACGCGGAGTACGCGCACTGGCCGATCTGCCCGTCGTACGCGGCCACGGAGGCCGTGTTGACGATCACGCCGCGGTCGCCGTCGAGCGGCTCGTTGCCGCCCATCGCCTGGGCGGCCAGGCGGATCACGTTGAAGGTTCCCACCAGGTTGACCTCGACGACCTTGCGGAACTGGTCGAGGTCGTACGGGCCCTCCTTGCCGACGGTGCGGCCCGCACCGCCGATCCCGGCGCAGTTGACGGTGACGCGCAGCGGGGCGAGCGCGGCGGCGGCGCCGACCGAGGCGGTGACGTCGGCCTCGCTGGTGACGTCACCGGCAACGAACGTCGCGCCGATCTCCTTGGCGACGGCCGCACCGTCGGAGGAGGCCAGATCGAGGATGACGACGCGCGCACCGTTCGCGACGAGCCGCTCGGCGGTCGCCCGCCCGAGGCCGGAGGCTCCACCGGTGACGAGGGCGGACGAACTGGCATTGATCTGCATGGGTTTCCCGTCTCTCCGCTCGCTCTTCTTGAACGATCGTTAAATTATGCCGGGAAGCAGATCCTGTCCATGCGGCGAGCCGGGCGAACCGGTTCACGCGGGCCCGGATTCCTCCGGCATCCGCAGCAGCGCCTCCTGGACGACCGACGCGACGAGCTGCCCGTCCCGGTCCCAGAACTCCCCGTACGCCAGGGTGCGCCCGTCGCCCGCGAGGCGACTGCGGCAGGCGTACAGGAGCCAGGCGTCGGCCCGGAACGGGCGGTGGAACCACATCGCGTGGTCGAGCGAGGCGAGGACGATGCCGGCCGGCCGCGGTTCCCCGTACGGCACGAGGGCCGTGGGGGCCAGCGGTGCGTCGGAGATGTACGCGAGGGCGCAGGCGTGCAGCGCGGGGTCGTCGGGAAGGGCGCCGACCGTGCGGAACCACCCGAACCGTTCGATCTGCCCCTCGTCCGCGCCGTGGACGTCCGGCACCTTCCGGTACTCCACCGCCGTGCGCAGCGGATGCGTCGCCGGACGGGACGAGAAGCCGTCGTCGAGGTCTTCGGGTCCCGGAACGTCCGGCATGCCGGGCTGCCGCCAACTCCCGTCCTGCTGTGGCAGTTTGAAGGACACGCTCATCGTGAGCGCGTCCTTGCCGTCCTGGGTGGCGGTCACCTGGCGCACGGAGTAGCTCCACCCGTCCCGCACCACGTCGGACACATAGCGCGCGGGCCGCTCGGGCGCGACGGGGCGCAGGAAGTAGGCGTGCAGGGAGTGCACGGCGCGGTCGTCCTCGACGGTGCGGTACGCCGCGGCCAGCGCCTGGCCCACGACCGCCCCGCCATAGGCGCGCCGCGGCGCGCGGCCGGCGTGGCAGTACCCCTGGAGGACGCCCGAGCCGACGTCCTCCAGGGCGAGGCGCTCGCCCTTGCCGAGGGGACCGAAGGGCTGCGCCTGCTCCAGAACTCTGTTGATCATTCGTTAAGTGTCCAGGCCACGCACCCCGCCTGTCCACCCTTCGCGATCCCGGCACCCGCCCGCAGCTCCGGTGCCGGGATCGGATCACCGTCCTCTCCCGGCGTCAGTCGTCGATCGCCTGGTAGAGCGTGGTCCAGAAGTCGAGCATGAGATGCACCGGATCCGGGACGGACGCCCCCACCTGGGTGAGCAGGATTCCGGTGAGCTGGTTGTCCGGGTCGGCATAGGTCGAGGTGCCGCTTCCGCCGTCCCAGCCGAACTGGCCGATGGGCGCGTAGTCACCGCGATAGGTGCGCACCGCCATCCCGAAGCCCCAGCCGCCGTGCTGCCCCTGACCGTGGGACACATGGACGTTGTCGACCGCCAACTTGTGCCGGGCGGCGTGCTGTTCGGGCGAGAGGCGGTTGGTGGTCATCAGCTCGACGGCGGCCCGCGACAGGATCCGTTCGCCCTCGTGCATCCCGCCGTTGAGCAGCATCCGGAAGTAGGCGTGGTAGTCGTCCGCGGTGGAGTTCAGTCCGCCGCCCCCACCCTGGAACGCCGGCGGCGCGCTGTGGCGTCCCGTCTCGGCCTCGTCCCACACCTGGAACTCGCCGGTCCCCGGGTCGGGGGCGTACAGGGGCGGCAGCCGGTGGAGTTGGTCGGCCGGCACGTGGAACCCGGTGTCCTTCATGCCCAGCGGCTCGAAGACACGCTCGCGCAAGAACGACTCGAACGACTGCCCTGCGACCCTGGCGACGAGCACTCCCACCAGATCGCTGCTGATCTGGTACTGCCAGCACTCTCCGGGCTGGTACATCAGCGGAAGCGTGCCCAGACGGCGCATCCACTCGTCCGGCTCGGGCATCGGCTCCGGCAGGTTGGGGGTGATCCCCTGCTCGAAGACGGCGTTCATGATCGGCGTGCCGAGCACCGTCATATCCATGCCGAGGCCGAACGTGGAGGTCAGCACGTCCCGTACGGTGATCGGCCGGCGTGCCGGCACGGTCTCGTCCAGCGGGCCGTCGACCCGCTTCAGCACCTGGCGGTCGGCCAGTTCCGGAAGCCACTGGTCCACGGAGTCGTCGAGGCGCAGCCTGCACTCGTCGAGCAGGACCATCGCCGCCGCGATGGAGACCGGCTTGGACGTGGAAGCCATCCGGAAGATCGTGTCCCGGCGCATCGGCGCGCCGCCGTCGTGACGCACCGTCCCGATCGTTTCGACATGGCTCTCGTCACCCCGGCTGAACAGCGCGACAAGGCCGGGAATCTTCCCTGAGTCGACATGCCGCGACAGCACGTCGTGCACCCGGTTCAACCCCGTCTTGGTGAAGCCGCTTATGCCAGTCCCCATCATCAATCTCCCCTATGCAGTGTTCGATACATGCAGTGCTCGATACATGCAGTGCTCGACACAAGCGGGACCCGCCCCCGTCTGGCGCTCATGGCTTCCACGAGCGGCGCGCGGACCGCTCTGCGCGGGCTCCGTCCGGTCAGGTCACGCAGCTGCCGCAGCCGGCCCGCCGACTCCTCACTCACTCTCGCCAGCCCCCCTGCAGGTTCATCTCATCCGATGATCGCAGGAAACGGCCTCCTCCTCCCGGGAGTAGCCGACTTTCCTCAAGTCCCCTGCGGACATCTTTCACCGACGCGCGGCAAGGGGAAGGCTGTTGCTTGCCCTTGCGGTCCGTCCAGGTTCTCAAATCACCATGAACCAGCCGGACTTGGCTCGCCCGGCCGCGCGGCTCAGCGCACTCGGCCTCGCGGTTTGAGTGGCACAGCCGGCAGTTCGGGAGCAGCCAGCGGATCGCCTTCGTACCGTTCCTAGATAGTGAGCGGGAGCGAGTCGTAAATCCACTCTCGTTCGCTACGCCCGTCCCGAACGGTGTTGGGCGGGCTGGGTCGCCGCTTTCGCTTCCCTGGTGGCGTCACCACTGCTGGTGGTGGTCCGGTCCGGGGTGGGCGGTCTCCCTCACGTCCGGGGTTTCGGGGTGCGGCCTGGGCGATCCGATGCCCCACGCGATCTCTCCGGTCGCGCGGGGGCGGTGTCGTCCGTCGCCGCGCCCCGAATCCCTGGGCGCGCCTTCCGATCACGAGGCTCGCGGCCTCATGTCGGGTGGTCTGATGGGTGGGGCTGCTGGTCGGCTTCTGCCAGTGCTCGGCGCCCCACCGGCTGCTGTACGCGGCATCGACCGCGATCACGCTGATGCCCTGCTCGGCAGCCATCGAAGTGAGCCGGGCAGCCAGCCGTGCGGTGGGAAAGCGAGAGATCAGACGGCGGAAACGCTTGTTACGGCCGTGCTTCTCTCGGGTCTTGGAGTCCGCGAAATCGAGGTCCTCGATCGCAATAGCGCTCGCGCCACACTGTTGCACGTAGTGGAGCAGGCGGCTGGTGGCGTGCCGGATCTGCGCATCCCGATGTAGGGCATTGCCGGACAGGTCATAGAAGAAACGCTCTGGACGCCCGACCGGGTTGCCGTGGACATCGATGCGCCAGGCGGCGTAGTGATCGTTGTTGGTGTCCACGCCGATCACGGTCCCGTCTGCCAGGGCGGCTTCCAGGGTGAGGGGAGGGGCTGGGGTGCGTTGCCAGGATGCCGTCACATACCAGCGGTCTCGCACCACATCGTGGTGGATGCGATACGCAACTGCCCGGTGATCGGCGACCCTGTCCGCCCACTCCTGGCCCTGGTGCGCGAACACCGCCCGGGCGGCCAGCACGTAGCGGCCGTGCGGGGCGTTCGCCAAGTGGGCGAGCGGGGCGGGGAGTTTGAGGCTCAACTGCCCGTCAAGATCGAGACGGATAGTCTCGTTGCCGAGGCGTTTGCCGGACTCGCCGTCAGCGGACAGGAACATCCGGGCCGCCTCCCAACGAGAGCGCCACCCCTGCTCGCTGAGCCCGGCCGTATCCAGGTGATGCCGGGTATTGGCCAGCCGCTTGCCGCCACGCACCACCCGCACCCGGCCCGTCACCCAATCTGCGCGCGCCAGGGCCAAACCGTCCTCAAGGACGTGCAGGCGGCGGGACTTGGCATGCCACTCACGCCGGGAGCGATACCCGCCCGGCATTCCCCGCTGGCCCTTGGCGCCCAGCTCCAGCGCGAGGCGCTGCCGGATGCAGGTGATGCCCGCTTCCAGCTCCCGGATATGCGCGGCCAGGCACCGCCGCGCGAGCGCCCACTGGTCATGCGAGGCCTTGGTAATCGACCCTGCCCACCGCGCCGATGAGAGGGCACTCAATTCCCGTTTACGCGCCGCCCATTGACCGGCATCGTGACTGAGTCCAGCCCTGCTGCGGACCTTCAGATCCCGTCCGGCCAACGATCCCAAATGCCGCCCCACCACACCGAGCACCTCGGTATCGGTTGCGGACAGGCCCTTGAGACGGGTCCGCACCGCTACCCCGCTCGGGGACGGAGTCACGAACGGAGCCGCCAACACCCGCAACGCCTTCCCCGCCACCCCACCCACTCCGTCCAGCGAGCCACTCGCGCAATCCGATCATCAGTCCACCCACCCAACGAGCCCCACCCGACCGAGGTCACGCATTCGACACAGGATTCCGTGTTCCCACCGGACGCTCCACACACTCACACTCACTCCTGCGCGGATGAGGGCTGCCCATGGGTGACGAGACCTGCGACTCGCGGACGTGGAGTCACAGTCCCCCGAACAGCGTTTGCGATCGCAGTGAAGGGAAGCCGGGCGAGTCGACTTCGCCGTGCGCCCGGCCTCGCAGAGGTCACGCCACAAAGATGCAGTTCAACGCACCCGGCCTCGGGGTTTAAGCGGCACAGGCGGCAGCTCGGGCGCAGCCAACGGATCCCCGCCGTACCCCTTCACCTCCCCGAACCTCGACCCGCTCATCCAGTCCTCCCGGGCCTGGGTGATGTCGTCGTGCGACCGGCCGATGAAGTTCCACCACATGATCAGTTCCTCCTCGAACGGCTCGCCGCCGAGGAGCATCAGGGAAGCGTCCGACTCGGCGCGCAGGGGGAGTTCGGTGCGGCCGCAGCCCAGGTAGAGCATGGAGCCGGGCAGGACAGGGACGCCGTCGACGTGGGCCTCGCCCGACATGGACAGGACCGCGTACTCGAAGTCCGGTTCGAGGGGGACGCTGAGATCGGCCCCGCGCGTGAGGCTGAGGTCCGCCCCGACGATGGGCGTGTACGTCGTGCCGGGTGACGCGGCGCCGTCCAGCTCGCCGAGGATCAGGGTCGCGCTCAGGCCGGGGGCCGTGACCTGGGGCAGGTCGGCGTGGTGCTCGAAGCGGGGTTCCGTGTGGCGGTGGCTGTCCGGCAGGGCGACCCACAGCTGCGCGCCGTGCAGAAGGCGGGCGTGCGGGCGCGGGCTCTCCTCGGAGTGGCTGATGGCCCGTCCGGACGTCATGAGTCCCAGCTCGCGGGGCCTGATCGTCTGGAGGCTGCCCGTGGAGTCGCGGTGCAGGACCTCCCCCTCGTGCAGCCAGCTCACCGTCTGCAGCCCCATGTGGGGGTGGGGCGGCACCTGCATGCCGGGTTCGTCGGCGATGTCGTCGGGCCCGTAGTGATCGACGAAGGCCCAGGCGCCGACCATGCGGCGGCCGAGGTTCGGAAGCAGCCTGCGGACCTCGGTGGACTCGCCGAGCTTCACGCGCCGGGGGGAGAGGAGTTCACGTACGGGCTCCGCCACGACGAAGCCCCGGCCGCCGCACATGGTCGGCACCGCCTCGCGATCAAGATTGCTCATGGCTCACAACCTAGACCCGTCCCGGCCGTCACGTCAGGCACGCGTACGGGTGGACCCGCGCGCTCACCAGGACGGAATATGCGCCGGGTCCGTGCCGTTGACAGCGGTCGAGGAGGCACCAGTGGTGAACACGAACAACTACTACACGCAGGGCACCCCCGCGGAGCGCTGGGAGCGCGCGCGGATGTTCTTCGACGCCAAGGAGTACACGCTCGCGGCGCAGATTCTCGACGACCTGGTCGCCGAGATCCCCGAGCAGGTGGCGGCGCGGCTGCTGCTGGCCCGCGCGTACTACCACTCGGCCCAGCTGGGCCGCGCCGAGGCCGAGCTGCGCACGGTCGTGGAGCGTGACCCGGTCGAGCACTACGCCCGTCTGATGCTGGGCCGCACCCTGGAGCGCCAGGGGCGCCACGAGGAGGCTGGACCGCATCTGCGGATGGCGGCCGCGTTCGCGGGCGACTTCGGCGACGCCTGAGCCGCACCACCGGGGGACGCCTGAGCCGCACCGCCGGGGACGCCTGAGCCGTACGGCCCGCGACGCGTGAGCCGTACGGCAGGGGCCGGCCGCTGGGCCGGTCGGCCCCGATCCGGCGACGCTACGGCCCTGCCCCCGGCCTCGCTGATCTGCGGCTCCGCTAGCCTGGCGGGACGATGAGCAACCGTTTCGAGACGTCATGGGGCGAGTTCGACCTCGCCCGCTTCCCCGAGGACTCCCACGACCCGCTGCGCGCGTGGGATGCCGCGGACGAGTACCTGCTGCGGCATCTCGCCGACAGTGCCACCGATCTTTCGGGGTCGGTGGTCGTGATCGGCGACCGGTGGGGCGCCCTCGCCACGTCCCTGGCCGGGCACTGCGACCGGCCGACCGCGATCTCCGACTCCTACCTCGGGCAGCACGCGACCCGCGCCAACCTCGACCGGGCCGGCTTCGACGAGAACGCCGTGCGCCTGCTGACCACCCAGGACACCCCGCCGGAGCGCGTGGACGTCCTGCTCGTACGCGTTCCCAAGAGCCTGGCGCTCCTCGAGGACCAGCTGCACCGCATCGCGCCCGCCGTCCACGAAGACACCGTGGTGATCGGGACCGGCATGGTCAAGGAGATCCACACCTCGACGCTGAAGCTGTTCGAACGGATCATCGGCCCGACCCGCACGTCCCTCGCCGAGAAGAAGGCGCGGCTCATCTTGACCACGCCGTTCCCGGCGCTCGCCCGGCCGCGGAACCCGTGGCCGCACAGGTACGCCCTGCCCGACGGTGTCGGCCCCGTGTCGGGCCGGACCGTCACCAATCACGCCGGGGTGTTCTGCGCCGAGCGCCTCGACATCGGCACCCGGTTCCTGCTCCAGCACCTGCCCCGCAGCGAGGGCGCCGAGCGCGTCGTGGACCTGGGCTGCGGCAACGGCGTCGTCGGTACGGCGATGGCGCTGGAGAACCCGCGCGCCGAGATCGTGTTCACGGACGAGTCTTTCCAGGCGGTGGCCTCGGCCGAGGCGACGTACCGCGCGAACATCGACCCCTCGGAACACCCCGAGGCGAGGGCGGAGTTCCTCGTGGGCGACGGCCTCGCGGAGCTGCCCGCGGGCAGTGCGGACCTGGTCCTGAACAATCCGCCGTTCCACTCGCACCAGGCGACGACCGCCGCCACGGCCATGCGCATGTTCTCCGACGCGCGCGACGCGCTGCGCCCGGGCGGTGAGCTGTGGGTCATCGGCAACCGCCACCTCGGCTACCACGTGAAGCTGCGCCGCCTGTTCGGCAACAGTGAACTCATCGCCAGCGACCCGAAGTTCGTGGTCCTGCGCGCCGTCAAGAAGGAGCGCGAGCCGCGTTCATAGGCGCGTCGCGCGCCACGAGGGGGACGCGCGGGCATGGCGCGTCGCCCGGTCGCCCAACACATCAAGGACAGGACCGAACCCGTGACCAGCCGCGTCACCTTGATCTCTGCCGCCACGAGCCGGTCGCTGCGGGAGGCCCGGTTCGATGACGGGTGTGCGCTCGACGCGAGCGCCGCGGCACGGACCCGGGCGGCGGCGGGTTCCCTGCCCGCGGCCGAGCGGCTACTGGTCTCCCCCACGGTGCGCTGCCGGGAGACGGCGACGGCCCTCGGACTCGTCGCTGTCGAGGCCCCGGAGCTGGCCGGGCTGGACGTGGGCCGTTGGCGGGGCCTGACGCTCGACGAGGTGAGCGCCGAGGACCCGGTCGGCATCGCCCTCTGGCTCTCCGACCCCGGCGCCGCGCCACACGGCGGGGAGTCCGTACGTGCCCTGTGCGCACGGGTAGCTCGCTGGCTGGACTCTTCGGCGGAGCTCGACGGCCGGACGCTCGCCGTTGTGGAGCCGGAGGTGGTGAGGGCGGTGGCCGTCACGATCCTCGACGCGCCCGGATCGGCGTTCTGGCGGCTCGACGTACCGCCCCTGACCGCGACCGATGTCAGCGGGCGCTCCGGGCGCTGGAACATTCGGCTCGGACGGGCCATCGGCCCGTCGGAGGACGGCTCCGGGAGCTGACCCGAAGTGGACCACCTGCTCACCGCTGCCCCTACTGGCTCTACGGTGAGCAGCACTCCTCTCCAACTTCCCCCGGCGGCAGGCCCGTTGACACCCGATGCCGCAGGAGCAGTGCCGCCAGCGCGCATCGCAGGCAGTCGCTGTCCGTCGCTCCCGGAGGTTCGTCCGCCTCGCCGTCCGGCCCTCCGCTCCCCCGTCGGGACCTAGGGCCGTGGCACCCGTGCGACGGGCAGCCGACCAGTGACTCGATCTCCCTCAGCAGCTCCTCGCTCTCCTTCGCCCGCTGCGCCAGGACTCGTACACGCGCGCTCTGACCGCCGATCTGCCGTCTGCTGGCGATCAGTTGCTCGTACTCCTCCAGGGTCAGCGCGACCGCCTCGCGGCCGCCGAGTGTGATGTGGCGCGGTTGGGGCTGTCTGGCCACGCGGGTCTCCGCCCTCGGAAGAAAGCGAGAGGGCCGACCGGATGGTTCCGGCGGCCCTCTGCGCTTGATCGCCTGTCTGGGTCCGGGCTGTGGCGCGGTTCTCTCAGTGGGGTACGGGAGTTGCCTTGCCGGACGCGACGGCCTCGGTGCGCGGGGCGAGCTGACGCTGTGCCAGTTCACCGAAGATCAGGCCGAATCCGGTCCACATGGTGAGCTGGATGGCGAGGGCCGAGGTGCGGAACCGCCACAGCAGTGTGGCGGGGAAGTCCTTCGGCACCTCGTTGATGACTGGCAGGAACGCGTATGCGAGCCCGATCGTGAGGACGAAGAACGCGACCGCGGCCACGGTGGCGTACCAGGTGCCCAGGCGGGGAGCGAGCCGCTTCCCGATGATCACCGCGGCGACGGCGAGGAGCACGCTGAGCACCATCATCAGGAAGTACAGCGTCGTGCGCTTGCTGATGGTGCCGGGGTCCCCGACGGACGGCGGGTTGGCGGGGTACTTCAGGAACGGCACGACGTACACGGCGAGCAGGGCCGTGCCGGAGAGCAGGAGTGCCGTGGCCCGGGGTGTGAACCGGCCGACGCGGCCGAGCGCGAAGCAGTACGCGAGGGCGGCGATGCCGCCGAAAGCGATGCCGTAGAGCAGGATGCCGGTGGCGAGGCCGCCGGTGGACTGCATGCTGCGGCTGACGAGTTCGACCTCGTGGTGGTGCGCGGGTGCGTGGGCCTCCTCGTAGCCGATGGCGCTGTCGACGCTGGGTTCGCCGAGGAGGTAGGCGACGATCAGGGCGAGCAGACCGGCGCCGAGGCCGGCGAGCATGCCGCGTACGAGAAGATTTCTCACTGTTGCGGAGTTCATGAGCTTTGCGGCGTCCCTCGTCAGTGGCAGGGGAAGCCGAGCAGGTGGCGGGCGTCGTGCACCCATTCATGAACGCCCTCGCCGGAGACGACGGCCGTGGCGCCCTGCTCGGCGCCGACGAAGTAGAGAAGGACCAGCATCAGGATGCCGAAGAAGACCGCCCAGGGGGCAATCGCCTTCAGGGGCAGCGCTGCGGGAAGAACGGGGGTGGTGGCTGTCGGCTGAGCGACGGTCTGCGCCATGGCAGGGCCTCCTCTGGGAGTTCGCGTCCCATCTCGGTGGTGCACAAGTACGACAGCTGCGGGTCTGACTCGCGAGGTCCTTGCCCGTCCGGGCGAGTAGCTCGTCTCACAGTGGCGCGACCGTGCCGGATTCCCACCGGCTTCCGCGCTGCCATCGTCAATATCGGTCAGACCGTACCGCGTAAGGGGCGCACGGCCAAGACCGGGCCGTGCGCAGTGATCTTGGTCATGGCCGCTGCCACGCAGCCCTGGTGCGCGGTATGGCAGTGCCGTCTCAGGGAGCGGACGTTCTCAGGAAGCGGATGTACGGGCGCTCCCCCGGCTCGGTGGCCGGGAAGACGGTCGCGCGCACTCCGTAGACCCTCGCTATGAGGTCTTCGGTGAGTACGTCTTCCGGGGCGCCGGCGGCGACCACACGTCCTTGCCTGAGCACGACGAGCTGGTCGCAGTACATCGCGGCCAGATTGAGGTCGTGCAGGGCGATCACGCTGGTCAGTCGGAGTTCGGCGAGCAGGTCGAGGAGGTCCAGCTGGTGCTGGATGTCCAGGTGGTTGGTCGGCTCGTCCAGGAGGAGTTCGCGTGGCCGCTGTGCGAGGGCCCGGGCGATCTGGACGCGCTGGCGCTCGCCGCCGGACAGGGTGTGCCAGTGCCGGTGCGCGCGGTCGGTGAGATCGGTGCGGGCGAGGGCGGAACGTACGGCTTCCTCGTCCTGGGCCGACGGGGGCATCCAAGCCCTGCGGTGCGGGACGCGGCCCAGACGCACGACGTCGCCGACCGTCAACTCGACCTGTGTGTCCGCCTGTTGCTCGACCACGGCGATGCGGCGTGCGAACTCCCTGCGGCCCACGGTACTCAGCGGTGAGCCGTCCAGGGTCACCACTCCGGCCTGGGGCGTGAGGATGCCCGCGAGCAGCCGCAGGAGTGTGGTCTTGCCCGAGCCATTGGGTCCGATGAGGCCCGTGATACCTCCGGGGGCCGGGTGCACGCTCACGCCGTCCAGGATGAGGTGCCCGCCGGTCTCGCGACGGACTCGGTCGGCCCGCAGCCCGTCGGCGACGGCTGGGCCGGCGGTGGCTGGGCCAGGAGCGGGTGTGCCGGTTGCGGGTACGCCGGTGGCGGGCTGGGTCATCGGCGCAGGCTCCGGGTGCGGTACAGGACGAGGACGAAGGCCGGTACGCCGATCAGCGAGGTCACCACACCGACCGGCACCTCCTGCGGGTCGAGGACGGTGCGGGCGAGCGTGTCCACCCACACGAGGAAGACCGCGCCGGCCAGGGCCGTCACCGGCAGCAGCCGGGCGTGGCCCGGACCGGCCAGGGCACGCGCCGCGTGCGGCAGCACCAGGCCGACGAAACCGATCGCACCGGCCGAACTGACCAGGGCGGCCGTGAGCAGGGCGGTCGTGCACAGCAGGACCAGACGCGTACGTGCCACGTTCACGCCGAGGGACGCGGCGGCGTCCTGCCCGAACGCGAAGGCGTCGAGCGTACGGGCGTGTCCGACGCAGATCACGAGCGTCGCCACGAGCAGCACCAGGCACATCCGGACGTCGGTCCAGCCCGCCCCGCTGAGCGAGCCGAGGAGCCAGAACAGGACGCCGCGCGTCGTCTCGGCGTCCGCCGCCGTCAGCACGACGACGGAGGTCAGTGCGGAGAACAACTGCATGGCGGCCACCCCGGACAGCACCACGCGGTCGGTGGAACCGCCGAGGGCCTGGCTGAGCGCCAGTACCAGCGCGAAGGAGACCACCGCGCCGAGGAAGGCACCGCCCGAGACCGACAGGGCGCCGCCGCCGACGCCGAGTACGACGACCAGGACCGCGCCGGTCGAGGCGCCCGAGGAGACGCCGAGGACGAAGGGATCGGCGAGCGGGTTGCGCAGCAGCGACTGCATCACGGCGCCGCACACCGCGAGCCCCGCGCCGCACACGGCGGCCAGCAGGGTGCGCGGCAGCCGCAGGTTCCACACGATGCCGTCGCGGATGGGGGTCAACTCCGGTTCGCCCAGGCCGAGATGGGAGACCACGGCGGACCAGACATCGGTCATGCCGATGTCGGCCGGACCGATGGTGATGGCCAGGGCCACGGAGGCGATGAGCACCGCGAAGCCCGCCGGCCAGGCGAGCACGCCGCGCACCGCATGTGGACGCTTCCCGGTGGCCGGAGACGGCGCCGCTTCCACGCTCATCCCGCGAGACCGAACGCCCGTAGTTTCGCGGCGATCTGCTCCACGCCTTCCACCGTACGGATGGTCGGGTTCATGGCCTGCCCGCTGAGCAGCACGTACCGCTTCTTCTTCACCGCGGTCATGTTCTTGGTCACGGCGTTGGACTCGAGGAACTCGATCTTCTTGGCGGCGGATTCGGCGGTCTGCGAGCGGCGCGTCAGGTCGCCGATGACGAGCACGTCCGGGTCCCGGTCGGCGACCGTCTCCCAGTTGATCTGGGGCCATTCGTCGCGGGTGTCGTCGAAGACGTTCTTCGCTCCCACCTCACGGGTGATGACGCCGGGCGCGCCGCAACAGCCCGCCATATAAGGGGAGTCGGAGTTGGCGAACCAGTACAGGAGAGTCGTCCGGGAGGCGTCGATGCCGCCGGTGGCCTTCTTCACTCGGTCCTTGAGTGCGGAGACGAGCCGCTCACCCCGCTCCGGCACATCGAAGACCGCGGCGAGGTCGCGGACCTCGCCGTAGACGGTCTCCATGCTCAGGGTCCTGGTGCGGGCGCCGTCGCCGCCGCCGCTGTTGTCCTTGCCGACACAGTCGGAGGGCGAGAGATACGCCGGTACGCCCAGCTTCTCGAACTGGTCGCGCGGCGCCACTCCGCCCTTGCTCAGCGTGGCGCCGAACGACGCGGCGACGAAGTCGGGTTCGGCGTCCAGGACCTTCTCGAAGGACGGGTAGCGGTCGGCGAGCCGCTGGACCTTCGCGTTCTCCTTCTCAAGTCCCTTCATCACAGGGTCCGTCCAGGTCCCCGTGCCGGCCATGCGATCGCCGAGGCCGAGGGCGAGCATGATCTCGGTCGAGCCCTGGTCGAGGGAGACGGCACGCTCGGGCGCCGCTTTCACCTCGACCCGCGTACCGCAGTTGTCGAGTGCGACGGGATATCCGGCGGCACTGCCCTTGGCTGCCGGTGTGCGGGCGGAGCCGCCGCTGCCGCATGCGGCCAGCATCAGCATCCCGGCCAGGCAGAGCGCGGCGTGGGGTATGAGGCGGCGCGAGCCGCGGCGTGTGGCGGGGTACGCGAAGAGCACGGGGACTTCCTCGATGTCGAGGGCTCATGCGCGGAGCCCGGTCGCACGGTCTCCCCCGCCGCCCCGACCGGAGCCCGCGAAGGCTGCCAGCAGGTCTTCGGACTCGGGGTCACGCGGACGGTGCGCCTTCCCGGACCGCGTGCGGTCCAGTGGCCGATGCCCCGCCCGTCGCCCTCACCGCTGCGCGTCAGCTCCGGATTCGCACCGGATTCCCTGACACATACCTGTCCAAGATCCCGCAATGCGGGGCAGACGGGCATGAGTTCGACTGGCCTTGGAAAGCTACCACGCCGCCCGAAATCAGACGGCGGCCCCTTCTCCGAGGGTGTCCGCGGTGCGGGGCGGGCTCGCGCAGGAACGTCCCGCGTGCGTAGGGTGACCGGTGCAGTTGGTTCGCCCCGTCCGCCAGGCGGGAGCGTCGTAAGAGGGAACCCGGTGGGAATCCGGGACTGCCCCGCAGCGGTGAGCTGGAACGACCGCCGTCACACGCACTGGCCCGATGGATCGGGCTGGGAAGCGACGGCCAGTAGGTGTCCGCCCGACATCGGGTGGACGTGCCCGCGAGTCCGAAGACCTGCCCGTTGCCCGCGCGTGAACCATTCGCACGCGGATATCCCGGTGACCTCGTGGGCGGGTCGGCGTACACACCGAACGGGCGCGCGTGCCCTGCCGTACGCGACCGCGCCGTCCGGTCCGTGTCACCCTTCGCGCTCTCGTCCCCTCTCCGGGATCTCAGGGATTCATCTCGCGAAGGAGATCTCCGTGACCACCGATACCGCAGCCGCGGCAGCACGGGCCACCGTGTACGGCTACCCCCGCCAGGGCCCTGCCCGCGAACTCAAGAGGGCCGTCGAGGGCTACTGGAAGGGCCACGTCGGCGCCGACGCCCTCCGCTCGACCGCCGCCGGCCTGCGCCGCGCGAACTGGCACGAACTCGCCGACGCGGGCATCGGCGAAGTACCCACCGGCGACTTCTCGTTCTACGACCACGTCCTGGACGCCACCGTCATGGTCGGCGCCATCCCCGAGCGGCATCGCCCGGCCGTCGAGGCCGACGCGCTGGACGGCTACTTCGCCATGGCGCGCGGCACGCAGGACGTGGCGCCGCTGGAGATGACGAAGTGGTTCGACACCAACTACCACTATCTCGTACCGGAGTTGGGCCCAGGAACCGTGTTCACGGCCGACTCGGCCAAGCAGGTCGCCGAGCTCAAGGAGGCCCTCGCCCTGGGTCTGCCGGCCCGGCCCGTGCTCGTCGGCCCGGTCACCTATCTGCTGCTCGCCAAGCCCGCGCCCGGGGTGGCCGCCGACTTCGAGCCGCTGACCCTGCTCGACCGTCTGCTGCCGGTCTACGCCGAAGTCCTCGCCGACCTGCGCGAGGCGGGCGCCGAGTGGGTACAGCTCGACGAACCCGCCCTCGTCCAGGACCGCACGCCGGCCGAGCTGAACGCCGCCGGGCGCGCCTACCGCGACCTCGGCGCCCTCACCGACCGGCCCAAGATGCTGGTCGCCTCGTACTTCGACCGGCTCGGCGATGCCCTGCCCGTCCTGGCGGGAGCGCCGGTCGAGGGGCTCGCGCTCGACTTCACCGAGGCTGCCGCCGCCAACCTGGACGCCCTTGCCGCCGTCGGCGGGCTGCCCGGCAAGCGCCTGGTCGCGGGCGTCGTCAACGGCCGCAACATCTGGGTCGACGACCTGGAGAAGGCGCTGGCCACGCTCGGCACCCTGCTCGGCCTGGCCGACCGGGTCGACGTGGCCGCGTCCTGCTCACTCCTGCACGTCCCCGTCGACGCGGCGCTGGAGCGCGACATCGAGCCGCAGATCCTGCGCTGGCTCGCCTTCGCGCGCCAGAAGACCGCCGAGATCGCCACCCTCGCACGCGGCCTGACGCAGGGCACCCACACGATCTCGGCCCAACTCGCCGCCAACCGGGCCGCCCTGGCCTCCCGGACCGCCTCCGCCCTCACCCGTGACCCCGCCGTGCGCGCCCGCACCGCGGCGGTCTCGGCGGCCGACGCCCGCCGCGCGCAGCCGTACGCGGAACGTGCGGCAGCCCAGCGGGGCAGCCTCGGCCTCCCACTGCTGCCGACGACGACCATCGGCTCCTTCCCGCAGACGGCCGAGCTGCGCACCGCACGGGCCGGCCTGCGCGCCGGGCGGATCGACGACGCCGCGTACGAGGAGCGCGTCAGGGCCGAGATCCAGGAGGTGATCGCCTTCCAGGAGAAGGCCGGCATCGATGTCCTGGTGCACGGGGAGCCCGAACGCAACGACATGGTGCAGTACTTCGCCGAGCAGCTCACCGGGTATCTGGCCACGCAGCACGGCTGGGTGCAGTCCTACGGCACGCGCTATGTCCGTCCGCCGATCCTCGCCGGTGACATCTCGCGCCCCGAGCCGATGACGGTGCGCTGGACGACGTACGCCCAGTCGCTCACGGGCCGCCCGGTCAAGGGCATGCTCACGGGTCCCGTCACCATGCTCGCGTGGTCCTTCGTCCGTGACGACCAGCCGCTCGCCGACACCGCGCGCCAGGTCGCCCTCGCCCTGCGGGACGAGGTCGACGACCTCGAGAGGTCCGGGACTTCGGTGATCCAGGTCGACGAGCCCGCCCTGCGCGAGACCCTCCCGCTGCGCGCCGCCGACCACGCCGCCTACCTCGCGTGGGCGACGGAGGCGTTCCGGCTCACCACGAGCGGGGTCAGGCCGGACACCCAGGTCCACACCCACATGTGCTACGCCGAGTTCGGGGACATCGTGCAGGCCATCGATGACCTCGACGCCGACGTGATCAGCCTGGAGGCGGCCCGGTCACACATGCAGGTCGCCCGCGAACTGGCCGCCCACGGCTACCCGCGCGAGGCCGGACCCGGCGTGTACGACATCCACTCGCCGCGCGTGCCCGGCGCCGGCGAGGCTGCGGCCCTGCTGCGCAAGGGACTTGAGGCGATCCCCGCCGAGCGGCTGTGGGTCAACCCCGACTGCGGGCTGAAGACCCGCGGCTGGCCCGAGACCCGCGCCTCCCTGGAGAACCTGGTCGCGGCGGCCCGCACGGTCCGCGGGGAACTCTCCGCGTCCTGATCCCGGGGTGAGACTGTCCGGGCGGAGGGCATCGTGTCCCGCCCGGACAGCCACGCACAGAGGGACATCCCTCAGCCGCGGTACGTCTCCAGCAGCCTCAGCCACACCTCGCTCACCGTCGGATAGGACGGGACCGCGTGCCACAGGCGGTCGATCGGGACCTCGCCCGCCACCGCGACCGTCGCGGAGTGGATGAGTTCGCCGACGCCCGGGCCGACGAAGGTCACGCCCAGGAGGATCTCGCGGTCGAGGTCGACGATCATGCGGGCGCGGCCGCGGTAGCCGTCGCCGTACAGGCCGGCGCCCGCCACCGAGGCGATGTCGTAGTCGACGGCGCGGACGCGGTGGCCCGCTGCCTCGGCCTCCGCGAGGGTGAGGCCCGCCGAGCCCGCCTCCGGGTCGGTGAAGACGACCTGCGGGACGGCGGAGTGGTCGGCGGTCGCCGCGTGGGCGCCCCAGCGGTCGGTCTCCAGGAGCGGCACGCCCTGGGCGCGGGCCGCGATGGCCGCGCCCGCGATACGGGCCTGGTACTTGCCCTGGTGGGTTAGCAGCGCGCGATGGTTCACGTCCCCGACCGCGTACAGCCAGGTGCTGCCGTCCACGCGGAGGCTGTCGTCGACGGGGAGCCACGAGCCGGGTTCGAGGCCGACGGTCTCCAGGCCGATGTCTTCCGTGCGGGGCGCGCGGCCCGTGGCGAAGAGGATCTCGTCGGACTCCAGGGTCGAGCCGTCGTCCAGGGTGGTGACAACGGTGCCGCCCTCACGGGTGACCCCCTTCACAGAGACACCGGTCCGCACCTCCGCGCCGGCCTCGACGAGGGCCTGGGCGACCAGCTCGCCGGCGAAGGGCTCCATCCGGGACAGCAGCCCCGATCCCCGTACGAGCATCGTGACCTGCGAGCCGAGCGCCTGCCAGGCCGTGGCCATCTCCGCGGCGACGACTCCGCCGCCCACGACGACGAGGCGGCCGGGCACCTTCTGCGCGCTGGTGGCCTCGCGGCTCGTCCACGGCTCGACGTCGGCCAGGCCGGGGAGGTCGGGGAGCGCGGCGCGTGTGCCCGTGCAGACCGCCACGGCGTGTCGCGCCGTGAGGACGTGCTCGGTGCCGTCGGGTCCGGTGACGGTGACCCGGCGGGGGCCCGCGAGGCGGCCCTGGCCCCGGTAGAGGTCGGCGCCGATGGACTCCAGCCAGCCCACCTGGCCGTCGTCCTTCCAGTGTGACGTGTGTACGTCACGGCGAGCGAGGACGGCGGGCGCGTCCAGAGGACCCTGCACGGACTCCAGCAGGCCCGGCAGGCGCCTCGCGTCGGCCTGGGCGATGACCGGGCGCAGCAGGGCCTTGCTCGGCATGCACGCCCAGTAGGAGCACTCGCCCCCGACCAGTTCGCTCTCCACCACGGCGGTACTGAGGCCCGCCGCGCGTGCCCGGTCCGCGACGTTCTCCCCGACCGGCCCGGCGCCCAGAACCACCACGTCGTATGTGTTCTCATCCGTCATGGGCCCCAGTCTGGTCGCAGGTGTGCGCCGGGGCCACACGGGTACGTGCGCGGAATACGTCCATTACCGGGACCGTTGTGAACAGCGGCTTCAGCACCGCAACCAGGAAGCAGGAAGAGGGCACATCATGAGCAGCACCACCGTGGAGCTCACCAAGGAGAACTTCGACCAGACGGTCACGGACAACGGGTTCGTGCTGATCGACTTCTGGGCGTCGTGGTGCGGGCCGTGCAAGCAGTTCGCGCCCGTCTACGAGAAGGCCGCGGAAGCCAACCCGGACCTGATCTTCGGGAAGATCGACACGGAGGCCCAGCCGGAGCTCGCGTCCGCGTTCGGTATCCAGTCGATCCCGACGCTGATGATCGTCCGCGACCAGGTCGCCGTGTTCGCCCAGCCCGGGGCGCTTCCGCAGGAGGCCCTGGACGACGTGATCGGCCAGGCCAGGAAGCTGGACATGGACGAGGTGCGCAAGTCGATCGCCGAGCAGCAGGCGAAGGCGGGCGAGGACGGCGCGGAGGGCGCGCAGGCCTGACGCCGGCCCCACAGTGACATAGCGAAGGCCGCCGGGCCCGTACTTTCCGTACGGGCCCGGCGGTCGTTTCCCGCTCGCGTGCACGGGGTCAGAACGGATAGCCCGCCACGTCGCCGCGGACCGTCGTCCACCGGGTCTCGGTGAACGCCTCGATGTTCGCCTCGCCGCCGAAGCGGGCTCCCGTGCCGGACGCCGCGACCCCGCCGAACGGGGCGACCGCCTCGTCGTTCACCGTCTGGTCGTTGATGTGGACGATGCCGGTGGGGATGCGCTCGGCGAGGTCGAGCCCGCGCGCCGGGTCGCGGGTGACGATGCCGAGGGAGAGGCCGTACGGGCTCGCGGCGGCCAGCGCGGCCGCCTCGTCGGCGTCGGTGAAGGACCGGACGGGTGCGACGGGGCCGAAGACCTCCTCGGCGTATGCGGGGGTGCTGTCGTCGACGCCCGCGAGAACCGTCGGCCGGTAGAAGAGGTCGCGGTGCTTGCCACCCGCGGCGAGCTTCGCCCCCGCTGCGGTGCTGGCCTCCACCAGGCCGTGGATCTTGGCGAGTTGGGCCGCGTCGATGACGGGGCCGAGGTGAACCTGTTCGCGGTGCGGATCGCCGACGGCGAGAGAGTCGGCCTTCGCGGCGAGGCGTTCGACGTACTCCTCGTAGAGCGAGGCATGGACGAGGTGGCGGCCGGTCGTCATGCAGATCTGGCCCTGGTGGAAGAAGGAGCCCCAGGCCGCGGTGGAGATGACGGCATCGAGGTCGGCGTCCGCCAGGACGATCAGGGCGGAGTTGCCGCCGAGTTCCAGGTGTGCGCGCTTGAGGTGGCGCCCCGCGGCCTCGCCGACGGCCCGGCCCGCGCCGGTGGAGCCGGTGAAGGAGATGACGGGGACGTCCGGGTCGGCTACGAGCGCCTGGCCCGCGTCCGCCCCGCCTGGCAGCACGTGGAGGACGTCCTCCGGCAGACCCGCGGCGGCGAGGACGGCCGCTAGGGCGAGACCGCCGCAGACCGCCGTGCGCGGGTCCGGCTTGAGGACGACGGCGTTGCCGAGCGCGAGGGCCGGGGCGACGGAGCGGATGGAGAGGATGAGCGGGGCGTTGAAGGGGGCGATGACGCCGACGACACCGGCCGGGACGCGGCGTGTGTACGAAAGGCGCGGCGCCTCGCTGGGCAGGACGTGGCCGGCGGGCCGGGATGCCAGGGCTGCGGCCTCGTAGCACTCCTGGGCGGCGACGTGCAGCTCGAAGTCGGCCTTGCCCGGGATGGATCCCGACTCGCGCACGAGCCAGGTGCGCAGCTCGTCGGCGTGCTCGGTGAACAGGTCGCCCGCGCGGCGCAGGACGGCGGCGCGCGCGAAGTGGGGCTGCCGGGCCCAGTCGCCCTGGGCCGCTGCGGCGGCCTTCGCCGCGGTGCGGACGTCGTCCGGGGAGGCGAGCGTGACGGTGGCGAGGCGCTCGCCCGTGGCGGGCTCCGTGACCTCGTGCTCATCGCCCGACAGCGGGCGGGCCTGCCAGGTCTTCGGGTCGAGCAGGGGCATGCCGGATCTCCGATCGGTCACTGATCTCCGGGGCGGCGCGCGGGACAGGTGCGCCGGCCCATGTTGTTGAGCACGCAACATCCTAGTCGCGTGGGCCTTGCGGGACCCCGGCCGTCAGGTCGACTGTCTCGCCACGACGCGGGCCCGGAGCATGTCGTGCGACTCGGTGACGGCGCCCGGGTCGCGTACCAGGCGGTCGACGAGAGCGGCGAGCTCCTGGCCGGACGGCAGCTCGATACGGACCGTGCTCAGCCGGGGCCGCAGCAGCCGCCCGAGCATCAGGTCATCGGCCCCGATGACAGCTGTCTCCTCCGGAATGCCGACGCCCGCGTCCTGGAGCGCCCGCATCAGGAGCATCGCGTACTCGTCGTTGTACGCGAACACGGCGTCGAGCCCCAACTCCCTGATCCTCGGCACCAGTTGGGCCGCCGAATCCTCGTCGTAAGTGAGGGGCAGCTCGAAGACCTCGGCGCAGGTACCGAGGACCTCGTTCCGTATGCCTTCCAGGCGCGGCCGCGCGAAGTGGTCGAGGCCGGGCTCCGTCGGCAGTACGACGCCGATGCGGCGCCGACCGCGTTCGACGAGGTGGGCGCCCGCGCTGTGGCCGACCTCACGGTGGTCCATGAGCAGCGCGTGCGCGCCCTCGGCGCGCTCCGGGCCGAGCGTGATGACGGCCCTGGCGCCGGAGCGGCGGAGCACCTCGATCCCCTCGGTGCCCAGGTCGGGCGGTGTGAGTACCGCGACCGGGCGCAGCTCCGCCCAGGCGCGCGCCGCGTCGTCGCCGCGCAGGCTGACGCTGCCGTACTG
Organism: Streptomyces sp. NBC_01445; assembly: GCF_035918235.1. Taxonomy (NCBI): domain Bacteria; kingdom Bacillati; phylum Actinomycetota; class Actinomycetes; order Kitasatosporales; family Streptomycetaceae; genus Streptomyces; species Streptomyces sp. NBC_01445. The sequence continues at coordinate 1,516,559 of NZ_CP109485.1, forward strand.
CACGACCGTGTAGTCGAGGCGGCTCAGCGCCCACTGGAGGTCGTTGAAGAACGTGTTGTAGAGCGGTCCGGCCGGGACGCTCGGGGAGGGCATCAGGACGATGCGGGTGTGCCCGGCGCGCAGGCTGCGGGCCGCCGCGTGCGGCACGTAGCCGAGCTCCTTCGCGGCCTCGTGGACGCGGCGGCGGGTGGGCTCACTGATTCTGACGGCGCTGGTGTTGTTCAGGACGTAGCTGACGGTGGCGCGCGAGACCCCGGCGAGCCGGGCGACATCGGCGCTCGTCGGCGCCGGGCTCGGCGCGGCGGACTCCCGCGATGTGCGGGCGGACTGCGGCTTCGGTATCTGCACCATGACGCACCGCATCTTTCCAGACGGGTGCGGCCGTGTTCCCGGCCGGGCATACCGGTCGGGGCCCGCGACCGCTAGCGTGCGTGCACTCAAGCGTTCGAAGTTCCGAAGTTCCGTATCCCGTATTCCGTACGAGGAGGTGTCCGCATGGCGTCCGACCGTGCCGCCGGGCTCGCCGCGACCGCCCGCGCACTCGCCGAGGGGGACGTGTCGTCGCGCGTCCTCGTCGAGGAGGCCCTGGCGCGCATCGAGGCGACGCAGCCTGCCCTGAACGCTTTCCGCACAGTCCGCGGGGAGGCCGCCCTCGCCGAGGCGGACGCCGCGGACCGCGAACGCGCGGCGGGCGAGGGCGCGTCAGGAGGCAGTCGGCCGCTGCTCGGCGTGCCGCTGGCCGTGAAGGACGACATGGACGTGGCGGGCGAGCCGACCGCGTTCGGCTGCCCCGGCGACTTCCCGCCGAAGGCAGAGGACGCGGAGGCCGTACGCCGGCTGCGCGCGGCGGGCGCCATCGTCATCGGCAAGACGAACACGTGCGAGCTGGGGCAGTGGCCCTTCACCGAGGGGCCCGCGTTCGGCGACACCCGCAACCCGTGGAATCACGGGCACACGCCCGGCGGTTCGTCGGGCGGCTCGGCGGCGGCCGTCGCCGCGGGGATCGTGCCGGCCGCGCTCGGCTCGGACGGGGCGGGCAGCATCCGTATCCCCGCCGCGTGGACGCACCTCGTCGGTATCAAGCCGCAGCGCGGCCGGATCTCGACGTGGCCCTGGGCGGAGTCCTTCCACGGGATCACCGTGAACGGCACGCTCGGCAGGACCGTCGAGGACGCGGCGCTGCTCCTTGACGCGGCGAGCGGTCCGCACGACGGCGACCTGCACCGTCCGCCGCGGATCGGGGCGGCGCAGGCGGCCCGCGACGAGCCGGGAAAGCTGCGTATCGCACTGTCCCTGCGCATGCCGTTCACCGCAACTCCCAAACGCCTGGACCCCGTTGTGCGGGCCCGGGTCGTCGCGCTGGCGGAGCGGCTCGCCGCGCTCGGGCACGACGTGGAGGAGGCCGACCCGCGCTACGGGCAGATCGGCCTCGCGTTCGTGCCGCGCGCCACCGCGGGCGTCACCGAGCGGCTGCGCGACGTTCCCGACCCAGCGCTGCTCGACCCGCGGACCCGGGAGTCCGCCCGGATGGGGCGGGTACTCGGCGGCGCTCCGCTGCGGCTCGCCCGGCGCGCCGAGGCCTCGCTCCAGCGCAGGGTCGGCGCTGTCTTCGACACGTACGACGTGGTCCTCGCCCCGACGACGGCCACTCCCCCGCCCCGCATCGGCGCGATGGCGTCGCTGGGCGGCTGGCGCACCGACCGGGCGATGATCGCGGCGTGTCCGTACGCATGGCCGTGGAACGTCCTCGGCTGGCCCGGCGTGAACGTCCCCGCGGGCTTCACCGGCGACGGGCTGCCCGTCGGCGCTCAGCTGCTCGGCCCGGCGAACAGCGAGCCGCGGCTCATCTCGCTCGCGTCCCAACTCGAAGCGGATCAGCGGTGGTTCGAGAAGTGGCCCGAGAACCTCCAGGAGTCGCGCACCGGCGCCTAGAGCGGGTCACGCACCCCGGGCGAGCACCGCCCACAGGCCCGGGTCCTCGAAGTCGAGGGCCCACAGCACCGTGTTGCGCACCCTGTAGCGGCGCAGCACGGGCAGGTGCGGGGCGGGGGCGCGGCCTCGCCCCGGGCGGGGGCGAGGGCGGCGCCGCACAGCGCGAGGACGATGGCACCCGTGAGCGCGAGGAAAGAAGGGCGGCCCGGGCGTCCCCGTCGTACGGCTCGGGCGGTTATGGGGGTCTTCATGCGCCGAGCCTGTGTCCCACCGGCCGGGCCCGCCCTGCGGGTTGAGCCGGTCAGGCCCTAACGTGACCCGCGTGACTGCCTTCATCGATGACCCGCATGCCCACGAGCACCCCGGCCGTGCCGGCGCCACCGCCACGGTCGAGGCCGCGCCGCGCGAGGTGGGCCGGGTGCGCACCGAGTACGCGCCCGCCCACGACGGCGACCCCGATCCCGGCGAGATCGTCTGGACGTGGGTGCCGTTCGAGGAGAACGACGGCCGCGGCAAGGACCGTCCTGTGCTCGTCGTCGCCAGGGAGGCCGCCGGCACGCTCCTCGCCGTACAGCTGTCGAGCAAGCGGCACGACCACGACAGGGAGTGGGTGCCGATCGGCAGCGGGCCGTGGGACACCGCGGGCCGCGACTCGTGGGTGGCGATCGACCGCGTCCTTCGGGTCCACGAGCGCGGCATGCGCCGGGAGGCGTGCGCCCTGGACCGCATGCGGTTCAACCTCGTGGTGCTGCGGCTCAGGGAGCGGTACGGCTGGCGCTGACCGCCGGCGAGGCCGCGAAGGCCCGCTCGAAGGCCGTCCTGGTCCGTGCGTCCGGCGTGCGGTCCAGGACGCCGAACACGATGTGGTCGAAGCGGCCCGCGAACCGGCCGCCCCCGTCGAGGAGCGCCCGGAACGCGTCGGCGACCTGCGCCGGGTCGTTCTGGAACACACCGCAGCCCCAGGCGCCGAGCACGAGGCGCCGGTAGCCGTGCGCCGCGGCCGTCTCCAGGACCCGCTCGGCCCGTGACGCGAGGGCCCCCGCGATCTCGCCCGCCCGCTCCGGGGTGCTGCGGCGTACGACGCCCGCGTTCGGTGCGGGTGAGGTGAGGAAACCCGCGGCGTACGGCGCGTCGAGCAGCCGTCCGCGGTCGTCGCGGAAGACGGGGACCTGGGGTGAATGGATCACGCGGTCCGTGTAGAACGGGTCGCGGTTCTCGCGGTGGTGATCGTAGAAGTCGCGGGCCCGCAGCAGGCACGTGTACAGGGCCGAGGCCCGGCACACGGCTTCCTCCTGGGCCTGTGCGCCGTTGAGATAGCCGCCGCCGGGATTGCGGGCCGAGGCGAAGTTCAGTACGGCGACCGGGTCCTGACCGGCGGTGACCAGGCGGCGCGCGGCTTCCAGGCTGGACTCGCCGGTGACCTCGACGGCCGTATCCGCGGGCCGGCCCGGCTCGGGCACATCGACCGGGGCCGGACCGTACGTGCGGGTCGCATCCCGCGCTGCCGTCACCGCGTCCGCGATCGGCACGACCGCGCCGCCCGGCGCCGTGTACCGCCCCGCCGCGACGATCTCCTCCGTCTGCTGCGCGATCCCCCGCAGCCGGGCGCTCACGCCCGCTCCCCCGTGGTCGTCCTCATGAACGCATGATGTGCGCCGGGCGACTCCGCGAGCAACAGATTTTCAGTGTCCGAGGGGCACTCTTGTGCGATTCGCCGTGAGGGTTTTGGGTGGTACGAGCACTGCCCCGGCCCGGCCCATCCCCGTCGAGTCGACGGCACGGCCCCTACCGGGGACGATGAAGGCGAACGGATCAGGAGGATCCTGAACATGCCCGAAGGAGACTGTACGGAGCTCGGCACGGCGGCCCTGGTCACCGAGGCCGAGGTCGAGGCGCTGGTCCGCGGGATCTGCTTCAAGACCGGACCACCTCGCACCGTGGGTGTCGAGGTGGAATGGCTCGTCCACGAGCCGCGCAGGCCGCGGCTCCCCCTGGCACCGGAACGGCTCGACGCGGCGTACGCCGCACTGGGCGCCCTGCCCCTCAGCTCGGCGCTCACCGTAGAACCCGGCGGACAGCTGGAGCTCAGCTCCCTGCCCGCCTCATCGCTCATGGACTGCGTCTCGGCCGTCTCGGCCGATCTGACGGCGGTCCGCACCTCGCTCGCTGCCCGTGGCCTCGCGCTGACCGGCCTCGGCACCGATCCCTGGCGCCCGCCGCGGCGGCTGCTCCACGAGCCGCGCTACGACGCCATGGAGTCCTGGTTCGACCGGACCGGTCCCGCGGGCCGCGCCATGATGTGCTCGTCGGCGTCGGTGCAGGTCTGCCTCGACGCGGGGCACGAGGAGCCGGGGCCGCTCGGCCACGGCAGGCGCTGGCGGCTCTCGCACCTGCTCGGCGCCGTCCTGGTCTCCGCGTTCGCCAACTCACCGATGCTGTGCGGGCGTCCGACCGGCTGGCGCTCCACCCGCCAGGCGGTGTGGGAGGAGATCGACCCCGGCAGGTCCGGGGCACCGCCCCTCGACGTGGAGCCGCGCGAGGCCTGGGTCCGGCACGTCCTGGACGCGCCGGTGATGTGCGTCCGCAAGGACAGCGGGCCCTGGGACGTGCCCGACGGCATGTCCCTGCGGACGTGGCTGCGTACCGGTGGGCCTCGGCCCGCCACGCGCGGTGACGTCGAGTACCACCTGTCCACCCTGTTCCCTCCGGTGCGCCCGCGTGGCCACCTCGAACTGCGCATGATCGACGCGCAGCCGGGCGACGACGGCTGGATCGTGCCGCTCGCGGTGACGACCGCGCTGTTCGACGACCCGGAGGCCGCCGAGACCGCGTACCGCACCGTGAAGCCGCTGTCCGAACGGGCGGGCCCGCTGCCCGCGCCGCACAATCGACTGTGGCGCGACGCGGCGCGGCACGGGCCCTCGGACCCCGAGCTCGCCGAGGCGGCCGTCACGTGTTTCGCGGCGGCGCTCGACGCGCTGCCGAGGCTCGGCGCGTCACCCAGGGTGCTCGCCGCCGTCTCCGCTTTCATGGACCGCTATGTCGTGCGCGGCCGGTGCCCCGCCGACGACGTGCTCGACCGCATCGATGCCCCCGCCCCCGGGAGGACCGTCACCTCATGACCGCACAGAGCGAAGACACCGCCCCGGACCCCGAGGCACTGCGGGAGCGCGCGCGGACCGCGCTGCTCACCGCGCGGGACCGCACGACGCTGCTCACGAGCTGCGTCGAGGGGCCCGAACTGACTGCACAGCACTCACCGTTGATGTCGCCGCTGGTGTGGGACCTGGCGCACATCGGCAACCAGGAGGAGCAGTGGCTCCTGCGCGCGGTCGCGGGCCGCGAGGCGATGCGCCCGGAGATCGACCCGCTGTACGACGCCTTCGAGCACCCGCGCTCCGAGCGGCCCAAGCTGCCGCTGCTCGCACCCAAGGAGGCGCGCGGTTACGCGGCCGAGGTGCGGGGCCGCGCGCTCGACGTCCTGGAGAGCACGCCGTTCCACGGCACCCGGCTCACCGAGGCGGGGTTCGCCTTCGGGATGATCGCCCAGCACGAACAGCAGCATGACGAGACGATGCTGATCACCCATCAGCTACGGTCGGGAGCACCGGCGCTGACGGCCCCGGATCCCGACCCCGTCTCCCCTGCTTTCCGCGGTCCGTCCGAAGTCCTCGTGCCCGGCGGCCCGTTCACGATGGGGACGACCGCAGAGCCGTGGTCGCTGGACAACGAGCGGCCCGCGCACGCGCGCCTCGTCCCGCCGTTCCACATCGACACCGCACCGGTCACGAACGGCGCGTATCTGGCCTTCATGGACGACGGCGGCTACGACAACTCCCGCTGGTGGACGCCCGAGGGCTGGGCCCTGGTGCGGGACAACGGCCTGCGGTCGCCGCTGTTCTGGCGGCGTGAGGCAGGGCAGTGGCTGCGGCGCCGCTTCGGGGTGACCGAGGTGGTCCCGCCGGACGAGCCCGTCGTGCACGTCAGCTGGTACGAGGCCGACGCGTACGCGCGCTGGGCGGGCCGGCGCCTGCCCAGCGAGGCCGAGTGGGAGAAGGCGGCCCGCTTCGATCCCGCGTCCGGGCGGTCGATGCGCTACCCGTGGGGCGACGCGGACCCGACGCCGGAGCGCGCCAACCTCGGCCAGCGCCACCTGCGCCCGGCCCCTGCGGGCAGCTACCCGGCCGGTGAATCGCCGCTGGGTGTACGGCAGTTGATCGGCGACGTGTGGGAATGGACGTCGAGCGACTTCCTGCCGTACCCGGGGTTCGTGGCCTTCCCGTACAGGGAGTACTCGGAGGTGTTCTTCGGCCCGGACCACAAGGTGCTGCGCGGCGGCTCGTTCGCCGTGGACGCGGTGGCATGCCGCGGCACGTTCCGCAACTGGGACTATCCGGTGCGCCGGCAGATCTTCGCCGGCTTCCGCACCGCGCGCGACGGGGAGGGTGCCTGATGTGCCGGCAACTGGCCTACCTGGGCCCTGCGGCGCCACTCGGCGACGTGCTCGTGACACCGCCCCACAGCCTGCTGCGCCAGTCCTGGGAGCCGCGCCGCCAGCGGCACGGGACCGTGAACGCCGACGGCTTCGGCGTGGGCTGGTACGCGGACGGGGACCCGGTGCCCGCGCGCTACCGCAGGGCCGGGCCGATCTGGGGCGACCAGTCGTTCGCCGACCTCGCGCGGGTCGTGCGCTCGGGGGCCGTGCTCGCCGCGGTCCGCGACGCCACGCTCGGCGGCGCGGACGGCGAGGCAGCGGCGGCGCCGTTCGCCTCCGGCCCGTGGCTGTTCTCCCACAACGGCGCGGTGAAGGGCTGGCCGCGCTCGCTCGCCCCGCTCACCACAGCGGTGCCGCCGATCGACCTGCTGTCCCTGGAGGCCCGCTGCGACTCGGCGTTCGTCTGGGCACTGCTGCTGCACCGGCTGCGCTCGGGCGACGACCAGGGGCAGGCACTCGCCGACACCGTCCTCGAAGTCGCCGAGGCCGCCCCCGGATCACGGCTCAACCTCCTCCTCACCGATGGGGAGACGATCACCGCGACCGCCTGGGGCGACAGCCTCTGGTATCTCACCGAACCCGGCCGCAGCACCGTCGTCGCCTCCGAGCCGTACGACGACGATCCGCACTGGCGCGAGGTGCCGGACCGCACCTTGCTCGCCGCGAGCCGCACCGACGTCCTGCTGACCCCGCTCAAGGAGCCCTCCGCGTGAGCCCGTACCAGCTGACCCGCACCCTGCCCGAGGACGCCACCGGCGCCGCCCTGCGCGCCGATGTCCTCAGCGGCCTGACCGGCACGCCGAAAACGCTGCCGCCCAAGTGGTTCTACGACGCGCGCGGCAGCGAGCTGTTCGACGAGATCACGACCCTGCCCGAGTACTACCCGACGCGCGCCGAGCGGGAGATCCTGCTGGCCCGCTCCCAGGAGATCGCCGACGCCACCGGCGCACGCACCCTCGTCGAGCTGGGCTCCGGCTCGTCGGACAAGACCCGCCACCTGCTCGACGACCTGCCGGTCCTGGAGACGTACGTCCCCGTGGACGTCAGCGAGAGCGCGCTGCGCGGCGCCGCCGAGGCGCTCGGCGCCGAGCGGCCCGGGCTGAACATCCACGGGCTGATCGCCGACTTCACGCTCGGACTCACCCTGCCGGACACTCCGGGGCCGCGCCTGGCCGCGTTCCTCGGCGGCACGATCGGCAACCTTCTGCCGGCCGAGCGCGCCGCGTTCCTGACCTCCGTACGCGCCCTGCTGCGGCCCGGCGACATGCTGCTGCTCGGCACGGACCTGGTGAAGGACGAGTCGGTCCTCGTCGCGGCTTACGACGACGTGGCGGGCGTGACGGCCGCGTTCAACAAGAACGTGCTCAGCGTCATCAACCGCGACCTGGGCGCCGACTTCGACCCGAGCGCCTTCGAGCACGTCGCCCTGTGGGACGCGGACAACGAGTGGATCGAGATGCGGCTGCGCTCCACGGCCGCGCAGACCGTCAAGATCCCGGCGCTCGGCCTCGCGGTCGACTTCGAGGACGGGGAGGAGATCCGCACGGAGATCTCGGCGAAGTTCCGCGAGGAGGGCGTGCGGGCCGAACTGGCGGGCGCGGGGCTGCGCATGACGCACTGGTGGACGGACGCGCAGAACCGCTTCGCGCTCTCGCTCAGCCTCGTGGACTGACGGCCCCGAACCCAGTGGCAGGCGGCGGGTCACGGTCCGCTGGCGTCCAGCTCCTTGGTGATCCGTCGGGAAGCCGCCCCGGCCGCCTCGGCCGGGGCGGCCCCGGCGAGCACCTTCGACATGTACGCCTTGATCGGGTTGTCGGCCTCGACCCTCGCCCACAGCGGGGACACCGGCGTGGCCCGGCCGCGTGCGGCGCCCGCCGCCATCGCGGCCACGCCCGGCTCGTCGGCGACGGCGTCGCTCAGGGTCGTCTTGTTGGGCACGTAGTTCATGGTCCTGGCCAGGTCCTTCTGCCACTTCTCGCCGGACAGGGCCTTGACGACCGCGACGGCTCCGTCGCGGTCGTCGGTGTTCTCGGGCACGACCAGGTCGGAGCCGCCGGTGAAGACGGATCCCGGCTTGGCCGCCGTCTTGCCGGGGATCGGGAAGTAGCCCAGCTTTCCCTTGAGTTCGGGGTTCTGCTGCTCGACAGCCTGGGCGACGCCGGGCACGGCGACGATCTGGCCGACGTCGCCCTTCGCGAACTCGCCCGACTGCGGGGGGTGTTCCTCATCGGCGTCCTTGGGCCCGTGGCCGAGCGCCTGGAGCTGCCGGTAGAACTCCATGCCGCGCAGCGCCGCCGGGGTGTGCAGGCTGCCCTCCCAGATGCCGCCGTGCTCCGTCGCGAGGTCGCCGCCCTCGTCCCAGATGAATCCGGAGAGCGTGTACCAGTCCTGGCCGGCCAGGTAGATGCCCTGGTCACCGTGGGTGTTGAGACGCCGTGTGTCGTCGAGCCACTCGGCGCGGGTGCGGGGCGGCTGCTTGATGCCCGCCTTGGCGAACAGGTCCTTGTTGTAGATCACCACCCGGTTGGCCGCGTACCAGGGGATGCCGTACTGGCGCGAGTGGAACATGCCGGGGTCGGCGAGTCCGGGCAGCCACTCCTCCATGCCGAAGTCGCGCGCGGACTCCAGGCTGAGGTCGAGCAGTCCGCCCTCGTCGACGTACTGGGGCACCTGCGTGTTGCCGACCTCGATGACGTCGGGCGCCGGTCCGTCCGCCGCGTCGCCACTGGCCGTGGCGCCCTTGTCCTGGGTGAGGGCCGCGCTCACCTTCTCGCCGATGCCGGTCCACTCCTGGATACGGATGTCCAGGCGCAGGCCGGGGTTCTTGTCCTCGAAGCTCTTCGTGAACCGCTTGAGGAACGCGTCCGACGCGCTGTCCTTCATCAGCCAGACGGTCACGGTGCGCTGCTCGTCGCCCGCTCCTGGCAGATAGCCGCAGCCCGTGAGCAGCGAGGCGGACACGAGGGCGAGGGGGATGAGGGACGCGGCGGTGCGGCGGTACTTCACGTGGGTCACTTTCTGCCTGCGGACAGGGAGGGGCGGCCCGACGTGGGGGATGAGCGTGACGCTCGCACGGGTGTGGCTGGATTTTGGTATGGACCAATCGAACGGTCAAGGGGGTGGCGGCCGGTAAGTCGAACATCTGCGCTCTCGCTCGCGGTCCACGGTGACCTGAGGCACCGTGGAGGGACGTCCACCGCACGGGCCGAGGAGGCCTTCATGTCCGATCACACGTACCGGGTCACAGAGATCGTCGGCACCTCCCACGAGGGAGTCGACCAGGCCATCCGCAACGGCATCGCCCGCGCGTCGCAGACGCTGCGCGGCCTGGACTGGTTCGAGGTGTGCCAGGTACGCGGCCACATCGAGAACGGTCAGATCGAGCACTACCAGGTCGGCCTGAAGGTCGGCTTCCGGCTGGAGGACGAGGCCTGAGCGTGCGCGCCGGGGCCACTCGGGTGCGGCTCCGATCCCGCTCGCCCGGTCCGCTCAGGTCCGCCCCTCGCGCTCCTGGGCGTCCTTCAGCGCCTCGGAACCGCTCGCCCAGCGGGCGCGTACGACGGTGAAGCCCGCCCGTTCGGCCTCGTCGCACACGAGCTCGTCGTCGTCGACCAGCATGCGTACCTCGCGGCCGCGGGAGAGCGTGCGCAGCGTCTCCAGTTTGGTGCGGCGCGCGGGCCTGCGGTCGTTGTTGCGGCGCATCCAGACGCGCCCCTCTGGCAGACCCTGTTCGGCGAGCCAGGCCACGGTGTCGGCGCGGCACCGCTCCGGCCTGCCCGTGAGGTAGACGACCTCACACTCGCGGGCGCTCTCCAGCGCCAGCTCGACGCCGCGCGCGAGCGGTGGATCTTCGGGCGCCGCCCCGAAGAAGGCCGACCAGTCACGCGGGGTGCGCTCAAGGAAGCGCTGCCGGTGGGCCGTGTCGGCGAGGGTGTTGTCGAGGTCGAACACGGCCAGGGGTCTGGCGAGAGGTCTGCTGTTGTCGATCACACGCCAAGCGTAGGGAATCCTGAAGCGGCACAGACGTTGAACGGTGTGTGAGCTCAGTGATCGCATCGACCCGGTTCTCCGTCCTCGACCGTTCGCGCACCCGCGAGGGGCACGACGGGCCCTCGGCCCTGCGCGACACCGTGCGCTTCGCGCGCGAGCTGGACACGCTCGGCTATCACCGTGTCTGGGTGTCGGAGCACCACGGGGTGCCGGGCGTCGCGGGGTCCGCGCCGACCGTGCTCGCCGCGGCGGTCGCGGCCGCCACCCGCACGATCCGGGTCGGCACCGGCGGCGTGATGCTGCCCAACCATCAACCCCTGGTGGTGGCCGAGCAGTTCGGGGTCCTGGAGTCGCTGTTCCCCGGGCGGATCGACATGGGTCTCGGCCGTTCGGTGGGCTTCACGGGCGGGGTACGCAAGGCGCTCGGGCGGGACAAGGACGATGCCGACGACTTCGCGGCGCAGCTCGCCGAACTGCTCGACTTCTTCCGGGGGACCTCCACGACCGGGGTACGCGCACGCCCCTCGGACGGCCTGACCGTCCGGCCGTTCGTGCTCGCCATGGGCGAGGGCGCGACGATCGCCGCCGAGGCCGGACTCCCGATGGTGATCGGCGACCTGAGGAACCGCGAGAAGATGCTGCGCGGGATCGACCGGTACCGCGCCACGTTCCGGCCGTCCGCGTGGGCGGGCGAGCCGTACGTCGTCGTCTCGGGGACGATCGCGGTCGCCGGGAGTCCGGAGGCCGCCCACCGCCTGCTGATCCCGGAGGCCTGGTCGATGGCGTACTCCCGCACCCACGGCACGTTCCCGCCGCTGCCGCCCGCCGAGCGCGTGGCGGCGCTGACGATGACGACGAAGGAGCGGGACCTCTACGAGTCCGGGCTGCGCGGCCACATCGCGGGCACGGAGGACCAGGTCGCGGACGAGCTGGAGACCCTGATCAAGGAGAGCGGCGCGCAGGAGGTCCTGGTCACGACCAGCTCGTACGACCGCGAGGGACTCCTGGAGTCCTACCGCGGGCTCGCCCGGGTCGCGGGGCTGCGGCGGGCCTAGAATCGTGGGGTTTGCCCCCGCGTGACAGCGCATCCAGCCGCCCTACGGAGCCCGCCCCATGCACGAGCCCGACCACGATCCGTTCGTCCGTGTGCGGGGTGCCCGTGAGCACAATCTGCGGGGCGTCGACGTGGACATCCCGCGCGACGTGCTCGCCGTCTTCACGGGGGTCTCCGGCTCCGGGAAGTCCTCGCTCGCCTTCGGCACGATCTACGCCGAGGCGCAGCGCCGCTACTTCGAGTCCGTGGCCCCGTACGCGCGCCGCCTCATCCACCAGGTCGGTGCGCCCAAAGTCGGCGAGATCACCGGGCTTCCGCCGGCCGTCTCGCTCCAGCAGCGCCGTTCCTCCCCCACGTCCCGGTCCTCCGTCGGCACGGTGACGACGCTCTCGAACTCGCTGCGCATGCTGTTCTCGCGCGCGGGCGACTACCCGCCCGGCGCGCAGCGGCTCGACTCCGACGCCTTCTCGCCGAACACGGCGGCCGGGGCGTGCCCCGAATGTCACGGGCTCGGCGTGGTGCACCGCACGACGGAGGCGCTCCTCGTGCCCGACCCGTCCCTGTCCCTCCGCGAGGGCGCGATCGCCGCGTGGCCGGGTGCCTGGCAGGGCAAGAACCTGCGCGACGTCCTGGACGCGCTCGGGTACGCCGTCGACCGGCCCTGGCGTGAACTGCCGCAGGAAGAACGCGACTGGATCCTGTTCACGGACGACCAACCCGTCGTCACCGTGCACCCCGTGCGGGACGCGGGCCGGATCCAACGTCCGTACCAGGGCACGTACATGAGCGCGAACCGCTACGTGCTCAAGACGTTCGCGGACTCCAAGAGCCAGACGCTGCGGACGAAGGCCGAGCGGTTCCTCGACAGCGCGCCGTGTCCGGTGTGCGGCGGGGCGCGGCTGCGGGCCGAATCGCTCGCGGTGACGTTCGGCGGACGGACGATCGCGGATCTCGCGCATCTGCCGCTCGCGGACCTGGCGAAGATCCTCGACGCCCCCGGCGACGCCTCGGAGACGGCGCGGGTCCTCACCGGCGACCTCCTGGCCCGCATCGCCACCGTCGCCGAGCTCGGCCTGGGCTACCTCAGCCTGGACCGCGCCACGCCCACGCTGTCCGCCGGTGAGCTCCAACGCCTGCGTCTGGCCACACAGTTGCGCTCCGGACTCTTCGGCGTGGTCTACGTGCTCGACGAGCCGTCGGCGGGCCTGCACCCGGCCGACACCGAGTCGCTCCTCACCGTCCTCGACCGGCTCAAGGCGTCCGGCAACTCGGTGTTCGTCGTCGAGCACCACATGGATGTCGTCCGCAAGGCCGACTGGCTCGTCGACGTCGGCCCGCTCGCGGGCGAGCACGGCGGCCGCGTCCTGCACAGCGGTCCCGTCGCGGATCTGGCGTCCGTCGCGGAGTCGGCGACGGCCCGCTACCTGTTCGACCGCGAGCACGTGCCCTTGCGCACGGTGCGGGAGCCGCGCAGCTGGCTGAAGGTCGGCCCGGTGACCAGACACAATCTGCGCGATGTGTCGGTGGACGTACCGCTGTCCACGTTCACGGCCGTCACCGGTGTCTCCGGGTCCGGGAAGTCCACGCTCATCGGCTCGATCACCGAGGAACTGGAGGGCGTGGGCCGCCTCGTGGTCGTCGACCAGAAGCCGATCGGGCGCACCCCGCGCTCCAACCTGGCCACGTACACGGGCCTGTTCGACGTCGTACGGAAGGTGTTCGCGGCCACCGACGAGGCCAAGGCCCGCAAGTACGGCGTGGGGCGCTTCTCGTTCAACGTGGCCGGCGGCCGGTGCGAGACCTGCCAGGGCGAGGGCTTCGTCAGCGTCGAGCTCCTCTTCCTGCCGAGCACCTACGCGCCCTGCCCGGACTGCGGCGGCGCGCGCTACAACGCCGAGACGCTGGAAGTCGCCTACCGGGGGCGGACCATCGCCGAGGTCCTCGATCTGACGGTGGAGAGCGCGGCGGAGTTCTTCGCGGACACGCCGGCCGTGGCGCGCAGCCTCGGCACGCTGCTCGACGTGGGGCTCGGCTATCTGCGGCTCGGGCAGCCCGCCACCGAGCTGTCCGGCGGGGAGGCCCAACGCATCAAGCTCGCGAGCGAGTTGCAGCGCGGGCGGCGCGGTTCCACGTTGTATCTGCTCGACGAGCCGACGACCGGTCTTCATCCGGCCGATGTCGAGGTTCTGATGCGGCAGTTGCACGGGCTCGTCGACGCCGGGCACACCGTGGTGGTCGTCGAGCACGACATGGCGGTGGTCGCGGGCGCGGACTGGGTGATCGACCTGGGGCCGGGCGGCGGCGACGCGGGCGGTCGGATCGTCGCCACGGGGCCGCCGACGGAGGTGGCGCGGGCGAGCGGGAGCACTACGGCTCCCTATCTCGCCCGTGCCTTTCCGCCAGGCGCTCTGCCGGAAGCGCGGTCATGACCGGCGGGCCGTACGTGGCTGGTCGTGCCCACGCGGCTGAGCCGCATATCGGCACAACCCCACGCCCCTGAAGCACCGGAGTTCGCCAGATCCCCTTCGGTGAGTCCTCAGGCCACCAGCGCGGTGTGGGTCCTACGGGGCCGGCCCGTCGTCCCCGACTCGGCGGCCCGGGCCAGTGAGCGGCGGTCGAGGTGAGAGCCCGGCGGGATCACGTCCCGTATCTCGACCTCGGCCACCAGCCCCCGTGTCGACGCCACCCGCCACAGCGAGGCGAGCAGCGTGTCGTCGCCGACGAACGCGGCTGCGGTGCCGGCCGCCCCGTCGGCGAGCCGGTACCGGACGCTGACCGGCTGGACCGGGACCTCCGCGTCCAGCGCGGCCTGGAAGACGGCGCGCCGGAAGTGCCCCTGCGCACGGCCGCACCAGGTGCTGCCCTCGGGGAACGCGACGACCGCGGAGCCGGCCCGCAGCGCCTCGGCGATGCGGGCGACCGTGTCCGGGAGGGCACGCAGTCGGTCCCGCTCGATGAACAGGACGCCGCTGCGCGCGACCACCGGCCCGGCCAGGGGCCACCGCCCGATCTCAGCCTTGGCGAGCATCCGGGCCGGCCGCACGGCGCCGAGCAGCGGGATGTCCAGCCAGGAGATGTGGTTGGCGACCAGGAGCAGACCGCCGGTGGGTGCGGCGGCGGTGCCGGTGACGCGGACCTGGACCCCGATGGCCCGCGCGATCGCCCGGCACCACCGCCTGACCAGTCCGGCGGGGATCCGTCCGCCGAACGGTGACAGCGCGATCCCGGTCAGGACCAGGACCACGACCGCCGTCATCCGCAGCACGGCCCGGGGTACGGCCGTCGCTGACCCCGCCGGCTCCAGGCATGCCTTTGGGGTGCAGGGCGCGCTGGGCAGCCAGACGCTCATCAGGCCGGGGCGAATGAGAGGAAGTGCCGCAGATAGCGCGGGTTGACACGGCGCATCGACAGCAGCACGTACAGGTCGGCGACCCCGAAGTCCGGGTCGTGGGCCGGCTCCGCGCACACCCAGGCACCGAGGCGGAGGTAGCCGCGCAGCAGCGGCGGAAGCTCGGTGCGGGCGGGGAACTCCACACGCTCCGCGTTCCAGGGCAGCAGCGGTCGTACGCGGTACTCCTCGGGAGCCAGGTGCTTGGTGCGCACGCGGTCCCAGGTGCCCGCCGCGAGGGCGCCGCCGTCGGCCAGCGGGATGGAGCAGCAGCCGGCGAGCCATTCGTGGCCGCGGTCGACCATGTAGCGGGCTATCCCGGCCCAGATGAGTCCGATGACGGCGCCGTCCCGGTGGTCGGGGTGCACGCAGGAACGGCCGACCTCGACGAGGCCTGGCCGGATCTCGTCGAGGGCGGTCAGGTCGAACTCGCCCTCCGAGTACAGTCGTCCGGCGACGGAGGCCCGCTCCGGCGGCAGCAGCCGGTAGGTGCCGACGACCTGGCCGGTCACCGTGTCGCGGACGAGCAGGTGGTCGCAGTACGCGTCGAAGGCGTCGACGTCGAGGCCCGGTTGCGTGGTGGTCAGCAGGGCGCCCATCTCGCCCGCGAAGACGTCGTGCCGCAGCCGCTGCGCGGCACGGACGTCGTCCTCGTCGCGGGCCAGTGTGACGGTGTAGCGGGTGGGTGCCTCGGGCTGTGGGGGACGGTCGAGCGTGGTGACGCCGGTCATGGCTCTCTCCTGGTCACGGGCCGGTTCGGCGGAGCGATAGGCGGGCCGGAGTGTCGTGCGGCCTGCCGCTCCTGTTCTTCCGATACCGGTTGTCGTGTACGTGACCTGTGCCAGGAGAGGGGATGTGGGGATGTTGAATGCCAGGAGCGCCGGCGAAAGCGAGACGGGGCCGGGGATGAGCACCACTCCCGGCCCCGCCCGTCCGCACGTTGACGGCGAACGACGTACGGCTAACGCCTGCCCGCCTTACGGGTCGCGCGCAGCCATTCTCTGTTCATCCCGGTGATGGAGACCAGCGGGATGCCCTTCGGGCAGGCGGTGGCGCACTCACCGGTGAGGGTGCAGCCGCCGAAGCCCTCGGCGTCCATCTGCCCGACCATGTCGAGGACGCGGGTCTCGCGCTCGGGCGCGCCCTGCGGCAGGACGTTCAGGTGGTTGACCTTCGCCGAGGTGAACAGCATCGCCGAGCCGTTCGGGCAGGCCGCCACGCACGCACCGCAGCCGATGCACTCGGCGTGCTCGAACGCGAAGTCCGCGTCGGGCTTGGGCACAGGCGTGGCGTGCGCCTCGGGCGCGGCCCCGGTCGGCACGCTGATGTAGCCACCGGCCTGGATGATCCGGTCGAACGCGGTGCGGTCGACGACGAGATCCTTCACCACGGGGAAGGCGGAAGCGCGCCACGGCTCGATGTCGATCGTGTCGCCGTCCTTGAAGGACCGCATGTGGAGCTGGCAGGCGGTGGTCCGCTCGGGGCCGTGCGCGTCGCCGTTGATGACGAGCGAACAGGCTCCGCAGATGCCCTCACGGCAGTCGTGGTCGAACGCGACGGGGTCGTCGCCCTTGACGATGAGCTCCTCGTTGAGCGTGTCGAGCATCTCCAGGAACGACATGTCCTGCGAGATTCCGTCCACGTCGTACGTGGACATGGCGCCTTCGGCGTCGGCGTTCTTCTGGCGCCAGACGCGCAGGGTGAGCTTCATGCGTAGCTCCGCTGAGTGGGGTGGACGTACTCGAAGACGAGGTCTTCCTTGTGCAGGACGGGGGAGTCGCCGGTGGCGGTGAACTCCCAGGCGGCCGCGTAGGAGAACTCCTCGTCGCGGCGGGCGGCCTCGCCGTCCGGGGTCTGGGACTCCTCGCGGAAGTGGCCGCCGCAGGACTCGGCGCGGTGCAGGGCGTCGAGACACATGAGCTCGGCGAGCTCCAGGTAGTCGACGATGCGGTTGGCCTTCTCCAGCGACTGGTTGAACTCCTCGCCGGTGCCCGGCACCTTGATGCGGCGCCAGAACTCCTCGCGGATCTGCGGGATCCGGTCGAGGGCCTTGCGCAGGCCCTCGTCCGTACGGGCCATGCCGCAGAACTCCCACATGACTTCGCCGAGTTCGCGGTGGAAGGAGTCGGGGGTGCGGTCGCCGTCGACGGCGAGGAGGAGGTTGATCCGGTCCTCGGTCTCGGCCAGCACGTCCTGGACGACGGGGTGTTCGGCGCTCACCTCTTCGTGGTGCGGGTTGCGCGCGAGGTAGTCGTTGATGGTCGACGGAAGCACGAAGTAGCCGTCGGCGAGACCCTGCATGAGCGCGCTCGCGCCCAGGCGGTTGGCGCCGTGGTCGGAGAAGTTGGCCTCGCCGACCGCGAACAGGCCCGGGATCGTGGTCTGGAGGTCGTAGTCGACCCACAGTCCGCCCATCGTGTAGTGCACGGCGGGGTAGATCCGCATGGGCACCTCGTACGGGTTCTCCGCGGTGATCCGCGCGTACATGTCGAAGAGGTTGCCGTACTTCTCCTCGACGGCCTTCTTGCCCATGCGGCTGATCGCGTCGGCGAAGTCGAGGTACACGCCCTGGCCGCCGGGGCCCACGCCCCTGCCCTCGTCGCACACGTTCTTCGCGGCGCGCGAGGCGATGTCGCGGGGCACGAGGTTGCCGAACGCCGGGTAGATGCGCTCCAGGTAGTAGTCGCGCTCGTCCTCGGGGATCTCGTTCGCCGGGCGCGTGTCGCCCTTCGCCTTCGGTACCCAGATGCGTCCGTCGTTGCGCAGCGACTCGCTCATCAGCGTCAGCTTCGACTGGTGGTCGCCGGTGCGCGGGATGCAGGTGGGGTGGATCTGGGTGAAGCACGGATTGGCGAAGTAGGCGCCGCGCCGGTGCGCCCGCCAGACGGCGGTCGCGTTGGAGTTCATGGCGTTCGTCGACAGGTAGAAGACGTTGCCGTAGCCGCCGGACGCGAGGACGACGGCGTCGGCGAAGTACGTGTCGATCTTTCCGGTGATCAGGTCGCGGGCGACGATGCCGCGCGCCTTGCCGTCGACGACGATCACGTCGAGCATCTCGGTGCGCGCGTGCATCTCGATGTTCCCGGCGGCGATCTGCCGCGACAGCGCCTGGTAGGCACCGAGGAGGAGCTGCTGGCCCGTCTGGCCGCGGGCGTAGAACGTACGGGAGACCTGGACGCCACCGAAGGAGCGGGTGTCGAGCAGGCCGCCGTACTCGCGGGCGAACGGGACGCCCTGCGCGACGCACTGGTCGATGATCTCGACGGAGATCTGCGCGAGGCGGTGGACGTTCGACTCGCGGGCGCGGAAGTCGCCGCCCTTCACCGTGTCGTAGAAGAGACGGTGAACGGAGTCGCCGTCGTTGCGGTAGTTCTTCGCGGCGTTGATGCCGCCCTGCGCGGCGATCGAGTGGGCGCGGCGCGGGGAGTCCTGGTAGCAGAACTGGACGACGTGGTAGCCCTGTTCGGCGAGCGTGGCGCCCGCGGAGCCGCCGGCCAGGCCGGTGCCGACGACGATCACGGTGTGCTTGCGGCGGTTGGCCGGGTTGACCAGCTTCGCCTCGAAGCGGCGGGTGTCCCAGCGCTCGTGGACGGGGCCCTCGGGGGCCTTGGTGTCGACGACCGGCTCTCCGGTCGCGTACTCCGCGTAGGAATTCATGGGTCAGCTCACCACTCCGGTCATGACGCCCACGGGTACGGCGATGAAGCCGGCCGTGAGCAGCAGCGCGAGAACATTGGCGATGGTCTTCAGGACGCGGTCGCGGGTCGCGCTGCCCACGCCGAGGGTCTGCGCCGCGCTCCAGAAGCCGTGCTGGACGTGCAGTCCGAGTGCGAGCATCGCGACGATGTAGACGACGTTGCCGTACCAGGTGGAGAAGGTGTCGATCACGTTCTGGTACGGGTGGCCCGGCTGGAAGCCGCCCGGGTGCGCGGTGCCGGTCGTCAGGTCGAGGAGGTGCCACACGATGAACAGCGCGAGGATGATGCCGCCCCAGCGCATCGTGCGGGTGGCGTAGCTCGAACGCGCCTTCTTGTGCACGTACTTGGCCGGGCGGGCCCTGATGTCGCGCCGGCTCAGCTGGTACGCGGACGTGGCGTGCGCGACGACGGCGACCACGAGCACGATGCGGACGAGCCAGAGCGTCCACTCGTAGTGCATGAACGGCTCACCGACCGTGCGCAGCCAGTGGGCGTAGTGGTTGAACTCGCCCGGCCCGAAGAAGATCTTCAGGTTGCCGATCATGTGGACGACCAAGTAGAGCAGCATGATCAGGCCGCTCACGGCCATCACTGCCTTCTTGCCGACGGACGAGTCCCAGAGCGTACGCGTCATGGACGGCCGTCGGTCCGTCCGTGTTGCCAGAGCCATGTCACGCACGCTAGAGCCGGAGGGCCCGATCGGTCCAAGACATGGTCCGGCTCATTTCCATAGGCGCAGACTATCGAGCGATTACTGTGGGGGTCATGCAGTTCCAGCAGCTCCAGTACTTTGTCGCGGTTGCCGAGACCCGGCACTTCACCCGGGCCGCCGAGGTGGTCCATGTCGCCCAGCCGTCGCTGTCCCAGCAGATCCGGTCCCTGGAGCGGGAGCTGGGCGCGGATCTCTTCCTGCGCGCCCGCGGGAACATCACGCTCACCGACGCAGGTGAGGCGCTCCTGCCGCTGGCCCGCCGCATCCTCGCCGACGCGGACACGGCGCGGCAGGAGGTGCAGGAGCTGGCGCAGCTCAAGAGCGGCCGGGTGCGGCTCGGGGCCACGCCCTCGCTGTGCACCGGCCTGCTGCCCGATGTGCTGCGCAGCTTCCACGACCGGTATCCCGGGATCCGCTTGATGATCGAGGAGGGCGGCTCCCACGATCTCGTACGCGAACTGGCGCGCGGCGCGCTGGATCTGGCTCTCGTGGTGCTGCCACTGCCCGCGCCGGCGCCGGCGCTGACGACCGTGGAGCTGCTGCGGGAGGATCTGGTGGTCGTGTCGTCGCCGGATGCGCCGCGGCCCGGGCGGGGGCGGTCCGTGCGCATTGCCGATCTTGAGGGTGAGCGGCTTGTGATGTTCCGGCACGGCTATGACCTGCGAGAACTGACCGTCACCGCGTGCCGGGCGGAGGGGTTCGAGCCGGATTTCGCGGTGGAGGGCGGGGAGATGGACGCGGTGCTGGGGTTTGTGCGGGCGGGGCTTGGGGTGGCCGTCGTGCCGCACATGGTCGCGACGCGGGCGGGGGCCGATCTGCGGGTGACTCCGCTTGCCCGTCCCGGGCTGCACCGGACGATTGCGCTGGCGCATCGCAGCGATGTGGCTCCGCCTCGGGCCGCGCGGGAGCTTCAGCGGATGTTGTTGGAGGGGTGACGTGATTTTGGGCGGGGGAATTTGTGCGGGTGGGTCTTTGAGGGTTTTGCGCAGTTCCCCGCGCCCCTGATCGGGGGGCCTCAGCGGCTTGGTCGGGTGCCGGTGGGTCGTGGGGTTTGCGCAGTTCCCCGCGCCCCTGATCGGGGGCGACCGGATCGCGGCTGCGGGTTGTTCGTGGGATTTTGCGCCGTTCCCCGCACCCCTGCGCCATCGAGCGGCCTCGGCGGCTTGGTCGGGTGCCGGTGGGTCGTGGGGTTTGCGCAGTTCCCCGCGCCCCTGATCGGGGGCTGGGCTTGTTTGGGACGTGCGGGTTGTCGGCGTTTCTTGTGCCGTTGCCCGCGCCCCTAGGGGGTGGGGGGTCTGGATGTTAGGCAATACGTTGTTGCCGATGGGTCCTGCAGGACCAGCCAGTGTGCGCCCTTTGATATGAGTTTCGCGCCCAGGGATTCGTGCCAGGCTCGGGTTGATTCCGTGTTTGTGCAGGCCAGGTCCAGGTGGGCGGCTGTAGGGCGGGCGGCCGTCAGGCGTTGCAGCAGGATTTGTACGGGGAGTTCCATCGGGGGGCGGATCGTGTGGAACTCCGGGAGCGTGCCCGGCGACGAGGTCCAGGCGGTGAACTCGGTCCAGAAGTCGATCTCCGCCTCGTACACCGCCGGGGCCAGATCGATGCAGACCTGGTCCAGGCGGCTCGTCGTCCCGTCGGGGGCCGTGACGGGGGCGGGGCGCCGGTGTTCGCCGGACCACGGGACCAGGCAGAACAGCTGGCCGCCGGGTGAGCGCAGGACCTCCAGGCCGTCCTCCGTGTGGACGGGCGTCGCGCCGAGGCGGTGCGCCAGGCCAGTTGTCCGAGCGAGGTCGTCCACCGCGAAGTCCAGGTGTGCGCCGCCGGGGCCGTTGACCGCCTGCGCCTTCAGGTACGGATCGACGGAGCCGTCCGGCAGCAGCGTCGCGAACTCGTCGTGGTCGCCGCGGGGCGCGGACAGGTGCGTCCCCGTGACCCGCGTCCAGAAGTCGCAGGCCGCCTCGAAGTGCGCCTCCGGCCGGTCGATGAAGGCGTACACCCAGCGGATCACCAGGGCCTCATCCCGACGCGTCGCACAGGGCGAGCTCGTGCAGGCGGTCCGGCGGGCCCGGGCGGGCGTAGTACCAGCCCTGCGCGGTGTCGCAGCCCAGGTCGCGCAGCTGCTCGGCCTGTGCTCCCGTCTCCACGCCCTCCACTGTGACCGAGAGGTCGAGGCTGTGCGCGAGCGCGACGATGCCCTCGACGATCTTCAGGTCGACGGGGTCGGCGGGGTACCGCTGCATGCCCTGCGTGAAGGAGCGGTCCAGCTTGAGGACGCTCACAGGGAGCCGGCGCAGGTTCGCGAGGTTCGAGTAGCCCGTACCGAAGTCGTCCAGCGCGATGTCCACGCCCATCTCGGCGAGCCGCCGAAGGGGCTTCAGGAGAGCGTCATCCGCGCCGATCAGGGCCGATTCGGTGACCTCAAGGCACAGGGCGCCGGGTTCGAGTCCGAAGCGCTCCAGGATGTCGACGGTGTCGGAGACCAGGCCGGGGTGGGTGAGCTGCATCGGGGACAGGTTCACGTTGATGCGCAGGGGCCCGGCGTCCTCGTAACGCTCCTGCCAGACCCGGGCCTGGCGCACTGACTCCTCCAGGACCCAGCGCCCGAGCGGCACGATGAGGCCGGTGTCCTCGGCGAGCGGGATGAACTGGTCGGGCCCGAGCACACCGTGCTGCGGATGCAGCCACCGCACCAGCGCCTCGGCGCCCCGCACACTGCCGTCGCCGAGGTGCACGAGCGGCTGGTACTCGATGAAGAACTCGCCGCGCTCCAGGGCCGCGGGCAGCGCGGTCGTGAGGCCGTGCCGGGTGATGGCGCGCGCGTCGGCCTCGGGGTCGGCGAGCTCGTAGCGGTTGCCGCCCGCCGACTTGGCCCGGTACATGGTGATGTCGGCGCTGCGCAACACCTCCGCCGGGCTGCGCTCCCCCGCCGCGGGGCCCTCCACGATGCCGATGGAGCCGCGCACGGTCAGCTCGCGGCCGTCGATGCGGATGGGGGCGGCCAGCGCGTGCATGATGCGCCCGGCGAGGTCGTCGACCTCTGCCGCGGTGTCACGGCCGGTGGTCAGCGCGACGAACTCGTCGCCGCCGAGCCTCGCCACCATCTCGCCGGGCGCGGTGGCGCAGGCCTGGAGACGGTCGGCGACCTCGACGAGGAGCCGGTCTCCCGCCGCGTGGCCGAGGCTGTCGTTGATGGTCTTGAAGCCGTCGAGGTCGAGGTAGCACAGGCCGAAGCGCATGCCGTCGCCGGCCGCGAGGGCCTTCTCCAGGCGCTCGAAGAACAGGGTCCTGTTGGGGAGCCCGGTGAGCGCGTCGTGGGTGGCCTCGTAGCGCAGCCGCAGGTTCAGGAGGCGGCGCTCGGTGGTGTCCTCGATCAGCGCCAGCTGATACTGCGGCACTCCGTCGGCGTCCCGCAGCAGGGAGACGGTCAGGTTCGTCCACAGGGCGGTGCCGTCGGGACGGTAGAACGCCTTCTCGACGCGGTAGTGCTCACGCTCGCCGCGCACCAGCTCCTCGTACAGGCGCCAGACGTGCGGGGCGTCTTCGGGGTGGGTCCACTCGACGACGTTGCGGCCGCGCACCAGGTTCTCGGCGCCGCCGAACATGCGCACCAGCGCGTCGTTGGCCTCCAGGACCGTGCCCTCGAGGTCCGCTATGCCGATGCCGATGGCCGCGCCGTGAAACACCGCTCGGAACCGGGCCTCGCTCGCGTGCAGCGCCTCGGCGACCGCGCTGCGCGCGCTCAGGGCGGCCCGCGAGATGGCCTCCTGCTCGACGAGGGTCCGCTCGCGCAGGGCCTGTGCGAAGCCGGCCGCGACGGAGTGCTGGAGCCGGGCGCAGCGCGCCCGAAGCTCTTCCTCGCGCCGGTCCTCGTCGGTACGGCAGTACAGGACGAGGTAGGCGTCGACGACGTCGAGGGTGCGGGTGAGCGCCTCGGGGTCGGTGCAGTGCACGCCGATCAGTGCCGCGCCGACGGCCTGGGCCGCGGGCGCGTCCAGGGTCCGCTCGCCGAGCGCGTCCCGCAACCGCCGCGCGAGCGGCATGAGTTCCTCCTCGAACTCGACCCGGGTCAGGGAGGTCGCCGTCACCGGGAAGATCGCCCGGCTCCAGATGGTGGCGAACCTGCGCAGTCTGCCCTCGGGCCCGTCCGGTTCGCCGCTCACGCCTTGCGCCCCACGCCGGCGCAGCCCGAGAAGGCATATGGATCCTCGTCCGCGGGCGCGTTCTCCGGCCGCCATTCGGGCATCTGTACGAGTCCGGGTTCCACCATCTCGTATCCCTCGAAGAATCGCGCGATCTCCTCGCGCGAGCGCATGATCAGCGGGTTGCGTATGTTCTTGTACACGTCGACCGTGCCGGCGGCGCGCGCGGCGGGTACAGGGATGCCCTCGTACGCGGCGTGCGTGACGATCAGGAGGCTGCCGGGCGCGAGGGCGTCACGCAGCTCGGCGACAGCGCTCTGCGGGTCGTCGGCGTCCTCGACGAAGTGCAGGACGGCGACGAGGAGCAGGGCGACCGGCTTGTCCAGGTCGAGGAGTTCACCGACCTCGGGGGCCGCGAGGATCTCCCGGGGCTTGCGCAGGTCGGCGGTCACGACGGCCGCGCGGTCGTTGCCGTCGAGGACGGCCCGGCTGTGCGCGACGGCGACCGGGTCGTGGTCGACGTACACGACGCGCGCTTCGGAGTCGGCCGCCTGTGCCACCTCGTGGACGTTGCCGAAGGTGGGGATTCCGGATCCGATGTCCAGGAACTGGGTGACGCCCTGCTGGACCGCGTAACGCACTGCCCGGCGCATGAAGGCACGATTCGCCTGCATGATCTTCGGGAGCCCCGGCATGAACTCCATCGCCTTGCGGGCCGCCTCCCGGTCCACCTCGAAGTTGTGCGAGCCGCCCAGGTAGTAGTCGTAGATCCGGGACACGCTGGGCACCGAGATGTCGATGCCCTGAGGGGCCCAGGCGGGACGCTCCATCAATGTCTCCAAGGCGTAGGCGAGCCGGTGTTCGAGCTGAGGCTACTGATCGCCCGCCAATGGAGCGAGTCAAAACGGAAATTGACCGTCCGTTCTCGGTCACTGCCTCCGGCAAGTGCCGAATGGCAATGATCCGAAATCACCCCGAAACCCTCACTGTCGCAACGGAAAAGAACCGGCCTGTTCCCTCCGCGTGATCACGGGGGGAACAGACCGGCGATTCGTCAAATCCGCAGCAGACTCTACGCGGTGCGCCTACTTCGGCGCTCCCACGGGCTTTCCGTCGGGCGCAGCGGCGTACCAAGTGCCGCCCACGCCCTGCCCATTGGTGTCGCCGGGCTTCTTGTCGCCGGAGTAGGTGTAGATCGGCCAGCAGTTGATCGTCTGCTGCTTGCCTCCGTCGGGGCGGTCGTACGTCATGAAGCCCTTCTTGAGGATGCCCTTGGTGTCGTTCTTCGCGACGGGCGGGACGGCCGGCCAGTTCTCCGCGCAGGTGTCGACACAGTTCGACTTGATGGGCCAGGCCGAGTCCTTGAGGAACCGGTAGACGGTCATTCCGTTCTTGTCGACGACGATCTCGCCGAGTTTCGGGTCCTTGCGCGTGGACAGACCGGCGAGGTCGGCGGGCTGCGCGGCGGCCGGGCTCGCCTTCTTGCCGTCGGGCCCGGCGGCGTACCAGACTCCTCCGACGCCCTGCCCCTTCGCGTCGCCCGGCTTGGTGTCCATCGCGTACCGGTACATGGGCCAGCCGTCGATCGTCAGCTGCTTGGTGCCGTCGGCCGCGGTGACCTCGCCGAGAAGCGACTGGTCGACGCCGGGCGCCGCCTTGGCGCCGTCCGCGGGCACTACGGGCCACGCCTTGAGGCAGGCGTCGTCACAGTTCGACTTGGGCGGCTGTGCGGTGTCCTTGTCGAAGCGGTACATCGTGAAGCCCTCGCTGTCCGTGAGGACCTGGCCGAGCTTCTTGCTGTCCCAGGTGGCGAGCTGTCCGGCCGGCTTCGCCTTGGCCGCTCCCGCGTCCTTCGCGTCTCCGTAGCCATCGCCACTGCCGTACGCGTCCCCGTTGCCGTAACCGCCCTGCGCCGGGGCGGCGTTGCCCACGGACTGGCCGTTGGGCGACTGGTCGCCCTGGTCCTGACCGCACGCCGTCGTCAGCGCCAGCAGGGCCGCAGCTGTCGCTACGAGTGAGGCGCTCCGCCAGGTGTTCATTGCCAACTCCCGCTGATTGCTTGGGTGTTGTGCGATCCCGGAAGGGGCCGCACATGGCCCTAGGTACGCGCGGCGACGGCGGATGTGTTCAACGGGGCCGGAAATTTCTTTTTGATGAGGGGGCGCGGGACACATCCGGGGCGGGCCACGCGTGCGCTCCGGTGGCCGTGGGCAAACCTGGCGCCCCCCATCTCCCCACCTTCGGACCAATCCTCGGCGGCCGGGGCGTGGCGACGCCTCCCGCCGCCCATGATCTCCGTCGTGTACGGATCCAGAGGGGCCAGGTCGACCCTGGTCACACGGGTGGTGGCGGTGCTCGCGCTGGCCTGGCTGCTGGGCTCGCCCGCGGCCGGCGCCACGGCGGCCGCGCTGACCCCGGCCGACAACTGCGCGTACGCCTCGATCGGCAAGGGCGGCGACGCAATAGCCCGAGCCGGTGACGGCGTCGTCTGCCGGGCGGGACCCGTCAAGCCACCGCCGCGGAAGCCCGCGCCGCCCCCGGCCCCAAAACCACCGCCACCGCCACCGCCGCCTCCCCCACCGCCACCTCCTCCACCGCCTCCTCCGCCGCCGCCCGTGAAGGCACCGCCGCCGCCCGCCCCGAAGCCGACGGTGCGCCCCAAGCCCTCGCCGACTCCGGTGAGTTACCCCGAATACCGCCCCGCGCCCCGCAAGGCGCCGCCGAGCGGCGGGCCTTCCCTGGTCTCGCTCACCCTGCTCATCACCGCGCCCGCGGTGCTCGCCGTAGCCGCGCTGCGACCGCGCTGACCGCCCGGAGGTCCTGATGTCGGAATGGCTTGTTCTCACCCTCGCGATGGTGGCCGCGTGCGCGGTCGTGCTCGTCGTGACCGTTCTTCAGCAGCGCAGGATCGGCGACGACGACGACCCGAGCGAGACCCCTGACGTCATCGAGTACATGACGATGATGATCGGCGTGGTGTACGCGATCGTCCTGGGCCTCGCCATCGCGGGCGTCTGGGAGGGCCGCAGCGCCGCCCAGGACCATGTACGCAACGAGGCGCAGGCGCTGCACGAGGTCCATGAACGCGTCCGCGTCTATCCGACGGAGGTCAGAACCCGTATCCGCTCGGATGTCGACACCTATGTCAGCCATGTCGTCACCACCGAGTGGCGCACGATGAAGAACAAGGGTCATCTCACCGCCGAGGGCACCCGGCTCCTCGACAAGGTGCGCCACGACGTCACCGACTACCAGCCGAAGACGGACTTCGAGGCGCAGGCCTACCAGCCGCTGCTCGACCAGATCACCGCCGCGGACGACGCCCGCAACGCGCGCGCGGACTCCACCGGTGCCACGATGCCGGGCGTGGTCTGGTTCGGCCTCATCGCGGGAGGCCTCGTCACGATCGGGATGGTCTTCGCACTCCAGATCCGCAGAACGGCACGCGAGCTGGTCCTCGCCGGGCTCTTCTCGGCACTGATCGCGTTCCTGCTCTTCCTGGTCTGGGACCTCGACGCGCCCTACAGCCGCGGGGTCGCGGCCACCGTGGAACCCTTCCTCATGCTGTTCCCGCACGCCGGGGGGTAAGACCGTCGGGCCGCGCTCATCTCCGGGTCGGCGCGGCCCGCCCTGCACCCTGCGCCCCGACGACGCACTCTGGTCCCATGACTGCCTGGCACGCCCCCATCGTCGTACACCCTCCTGCACCCGAAGGCGGGCGGCATGTCACCGTGCGGGGACGGGCCGTCGGGCTCGCGCACAGCGATCAGGACCTCATCCGGCTGCTGCGTTCGGCCGGGCTCGGGGAGTCCGACATGACGCTCGACGATCCCCATCTGGTCGAATGGCGCGGCGCGGGCGCGCACGTATGGCACACGACGGGTCCCGACGAGCCGTCCCCGCACCACCCTGTCGCCTGACCGGCGGACAGCGTCGCCCCGGT
Organism: Streptomyces sp. NBC_01445; assembly: GCF_035918235.1. Lineage (NCBI taxonomy): Bacteria > Bacillati > Actinomycetota > Actinomycetes > Kitasatosporales > Streptomycetaceae > Streptomyces > Streptomyces sp. NBC_01445. The sequence goes on from NZ_CP109485.1 coordinate 1,543,910, forward strand.
TGGCCATGTCGGTCGGGGGTGGCGCGTCGTCCGGAACGCGGGTGACGCGACGGTGCGGCGGCCTCTGGCAAGCGCTGCCGTCGACAGTCACGGCGATCCGGCCACTCCACGCGATGAGGCTGGGCCCGGCGACGATGTTGCTTTGTCGGCGATGCGGACTCGTATGGCACACCGCACGCCTGGCCGCCACCCATTCGCTCCTGGGCTGTCGCCCCCCGCGTGCGCCGCGCTTAGTTTTTCAGTAAGCGCAAGTGACGCGGACTCGCCGCCGCGTCGAGAGGGGTGAACGAATGTCTTCGTCCCAGCCGGCCGACGAGGAAGGTCAGCAGAAGAAGCGCGCGCCGTGGGGCGTGATGGCGCTGGTTCTGCTCACCGGACTCGCGCTGATCCGCAATGGATCGGGGGAATTCGACATCGGTCCCCCGCAGCCCGCGTCGGCGGCGGCAGCGGATCCCCGCTCCGCCTCCGGTGCGGCGGCGCCGAAGCCGCTGCCGTTCTCCGTGGCGGACCGGGTGCAGATCCCGGCGATCCACGTGGACGCCCCGGTCATGCCCGTAGGGGTCGCCGCGGACGGATGGGTGGACGCCCCGCCGCCGGAGGACCCGAATCTCGCGGGCTGGTTCACCGGTGGCGTGACTCCGGGCGAGAAGGGCACCGCTGTCGTCGTCGGCCATGTCGACAACCAGCAGGGGCCCGCGGTCTTCTACGGACTCGGCTCGCTCAAAAAGGGAAACCACGTCCAGGTCATGCGCAAGGACCGGAAGACCGCCGTGTTCGAGATCTACGGCATCGAGGTCTTCAGCAAGGCGAATTTCCCGGGGAAACGCGTCTACGGCAGCACCGGAGTGCCCGAACTGAGGGTGATCACGTGCGGTGGCGGCTTCTCCAAACAGAACGGCTACGACGGGAATGTCGTCGTCTTCGCCCGCCTGGTCGAGGTGCGTTGACCCGGCGGGCGGAAACCGGCTCGGACTCGCCGGCGCCTGGGCACCAGGATGCGGTAGCCCGAGTGCAGCGCCCGCGGCGGGCCCGTACGGCACGTGCCGCCCCCAGCACCTGTGGGACCTGGGGTTTCCGCTAGCCTCACCGCTGTGAACGCAGAGCAGCCACACCAGTTCGAACGCGGTACGGACGGCCCCAAGGTGATCGTGGTCGGGGTGGACGGCTCCGACTCGTCGCTGCGCGCCGCGTCCTACGCCGGAGGCCTCGCGCGGCGCCAGCGCGCCCTCCTCGCCGTCGTCTACGTCCAGCCCATCATGGCCACCGGCGCCGCGCTCGGCGTCCCCGTGGCCGACACCACGGACGAGATCGCCGAGGGTCTGATCACCGAGATCAGGGACGCGGCGGAGCGGGTGAAGGGCATATACGAGGTGCGCTGGGAGTTCCACACCTTCCGCGGCGACCCGTACAACGGCCTGGTCACCGCCGCCGACGAACTGAAGGCGGACGCCGTGGTCGTCGGCGCGTCCGAACAGGCGGGACACCGCATCGTCGGGTCGGTGGCGATCCGGCTGGTGAAGGCCGGGCGCTGGCCCGTCACCGTGGTCCCGTAACCACCGGAACCCGGAACCAACCCCATACGAACCCCCGTACCCCATAGAGCGTGCCTTCTTCCGTAGCCGCCGCGGCTGGGCCATCATGATCGCCCGTCAGCCGACTGCCGTCCGCGAAGAGGTGGAGCCCATGGCCGGTCTCAGAGGACTTCGGATGGGGCAGGGCGTACTGCGCCGCAAGCCCATCGAACAGATCGAGGAGACCGAGGGGGGCGGCGCGCAGCAGCTCACCCGCTCCCTCGGCCTGTGGCAGCTCACCGCGATCGGCGTCGGCGGCATCATCGGCGCCGGCATCTTCACCCTCGCGGGCACGGTCGCCAACGGCACGGCGGGGCCCGCGGTCCTGATCTCGTTCCTCATCGCGGGCGTCGCGAGCGCGTGCGCCGCGCTGTCGTACGCGGAGTTCGCCGGCCTCATCCCGAAGGCCGGGTCCGCCTACACGTACGGGTACGCGGTCCTCGGCGAGCTGGTCGGCTGGTTCATCGGCTGGGACCTGCTCCTGGAGTACACGGCGATCGTCGCGGTCGTCGCCATCGGTATCTCGGGCTACTTCAGCTTCCTGCTCGGCGAGATGGGGCTCGACCTGCCGCACTGGATGCTGGGCGCGCCGGGCACGGGCGACGGCCACAAGATCGACCTGTTCGCCGCGCTGCTGTGCCTGCTCATCGCGTACCTGCTGACGCTCGGTATCAAGAACGCGGCGCGCTTCGAGACCGTCGTGGTGGTACTGAAGGTCCTCGTGGTGCTGCTGGTCATCGGCGTGGGCTTCTTCCACATCGACACGGGCAACTACACGCCGTTCTTCCCGTTCGGCGTCAGTGGCGCGTTCACGGGCGCGGCCACCGTCTTCTTCGCGGTGTTCGGGTACGACGCCATGTCGACGGCGGCCGAGGAGTCCAAGGACGCGCAGCACCACATGCCGAAGGCGATCCTCTACTCGCTCGCGATCTCGATGGTCCTGTACGTGCTGGCGTGCCTGGTCCTGACCGGCATGCAGAACTACAAGGACATCGACCCGGAGAGCGGATTCTCGACGGCGTTCAAGTCGGTGGGCCTGAGCGGTCTCGCGAGTGTCATCGCGGTGGGCGCGATCATCGGCATCCTCACGGTGATGTTCACCTTCATGCTGGGCGTCACCCGTGTGTGGTTCGCGATGAGCCGTGACGGGCTGCTGCCCAAGTGGTTCGCGAAGACCCATCCGACCCGGCACGTGCCGACGCGCGTGACGTGGATCGTCGGGTGCGCGTCGGCCGTCATCGCCGGGTTCCTGCCGATCGGGGAGGCGGCCGAGCTGACCAACATCGGCATCCTGCTGGCGTTCGTCGTGGTGTGCATCGCGGTGATCGTGCTGCGCTACAAGCGGCCCGACCTGCCCCGCACGTTCCGCACGCCCGGTATGCCGGTGGTGCCCGCGCTCGGCGTCGTCTTCTCGATCTGGCTGATCACGTTCCTGCAGTGGCAGACATGGGTGCGGTTCGCGGTGTGGTTCGCCATCGGGCTCGTCATCTACTTCAGCTACTCGTACAAGAGGTCGGAGCTGGCGCAGACGGACCCGTTGGCGAAGTCCTGACCGCTATCTGCCCATGGTCAGGCCGTCCTCGGCCGCGCCGCGGCTGAGGACAGCCTGACTGATCCGGTCGCGGACGTCGTTGAGGCCGAGGCCGTCGTGGATGGCCTGGTTGACGTTGATGACGCGGCCCGAGCCGACGTTGAACCACTGGGGGAGGAACTCGGCCTTGCGCACCTCCCAGCGGCCGCCGTCCCGCTCCGGCGGCGCGAAGGTGAAGCGGCCGATGGTGCCCTCGTTGCCGCGCGGGTCCTGGGCGCCGTCGTAGTTGTACATCTCGCCGGCGATCTGGTCGCCCATGCCGTAGACCACCCAGGTGCCGTTGACCTTCTCGTACGCCTGCGGGACGTGCGCGTGCGTGCCGAGGATCAGGTCGATGTCGGGGCGGCCGTCCGTGCGGGACGCGGTGAGCTCGTCGCCGAGCCGCAGCTGGCTCTCGTCCGGCTCGTCCTGCCATTCGGTGCCCCAGTGCAGCGAGAGGACCACCACGTCCGCGCCCGCCTTCCGGGCCGCCCGCGCGTCTTCGACGATCCGCTGACTGTCGATCATATTCACGGCCCACGGCCGCCCCTTGGGCATCGAGGCGCCGTTCGTGTCGTACGTGTACGCGAGGTGGGCGACCTTGGCGTCACCGGCGCGCAGCCACGCGGGGCTGCCGGCCTCGGCGGCGGTTCGGGCCGAGCCCGTGTGGCGGATGCCCGCGCGGTCCATGGCATCGAGGGTGCGGTCGATGCCGGCGGCGCCGTCGTCGAGGGCGTGGTCCGAGGCCGTGGAGCAGGAGTCGTAGCCCGTGTCGCGCAGCCCTTTGGCGACCTCGGGCGGGGACTTGAATTTCGGGTCGCCGGTGTACTGGCCCGCGGTGCCGTAGACCGTCTCCATGTGACAGATCGCCAGATCCGCTTTGGAGACGGCCGGCTGCACGCCGGACAGCATCGGCGCGAAGTCGTACCCGTCGCCGCTCGAATCGGTTTTCGCCTTTTTGATGATCGAGGCGTGCGGCAGTACGTCACCGGAGGCGACGAGCGTGAAGCCGCGGTGCCCGCCGGTGGCGCCGCCGGCGGCCGACGGCGCCGGGTTGTCGCTGCCGTGGGGCGCCGGGGTGCCGCTCCCCTGGGACGCCGGACGATGTGTGCGGTCCGCGGGCGCGGAGCAGCCCGCGCCCGCCGCGATCAGCGCGGCGGCGAGGACCGCCGCGCCCTGCCGTGTGCGCCGTGCGTGTGGCGTGTGTCTGGTGCGTCCCGTGCGGCTTGTGGCCTGTGTGCGTTGCGTCATCGGCCAAGCTCCATGATTCGGTGGATAAGGTGATTTTTGACATACGCATAGACGTACGGCCATCGGGCCGAGTCAAGGCTCCATACCGCCGCAGTCCCCACAACGGCGTCACGTTCCGGCGCAGTCGGCCCCGTTCGCCGCACCGCTCGCCGACGGCATCGACCGCCCGTCGCAGACCGCTGCCCGTGCTCTGGGCGTGAGCGGCGAGCTGCGCTGCCATACGGCCATGACGACCGCCACGAAGACCGAAGGACCCGACCGCACGGCAGCACATGTGCTGGCCGAGCTCCAGCGCGAGCACGGCAGGCCGCTTCTCTCCTTCCTCCTGCGGCTGTGCGACGGCGACCGGCAGCGGGCGGAAGACCTGGTCCAGGAGACGTTCGTCCGCGCCTGGCAGCATCCGGAGGCGCTGCGCGCCGACTACGAGTCCGTGCGGCCCTGGCTGTTCACCGTCGGCCGCAGGCTCGCCATAGACGCCCGGCGCGCGCGGCTCGCCCGCCCCCCGGAGATCGGCGGCACGGTCCTGGAGAGCGCGCGGGTCTGCGCCGACCACGCGGAGCGCTCGGCGGCCGCGCTCGATGTGCGGGAGGCCGTGGCGACGCTCAGCCCGGAGCACCGGGCGGTGCTCCTCCAGGTGTACTTCCGTGGCGCCTCCGTGGCCGAGGCCGCCGCGGCGCTCGGCATCCCTCCCGGTACCGTGAAGTCCCGCGCGTACTACGCGCTGCGCGCACTGCGCAGGGTGCTCCCGGGCTATGAGGCGAACACGGTCGGCCCGCATTGAAACCGGACAACAGGTCAAGCCTCCGTAAAGCGCCTTGCCCGGTGCCCCGGTCCTCGATTGAGTAATCGGCTGTCCTCCCCCGCCCGGTCGGGCGCGAGGGCCCGGGGGCCGGCACAGCGCACGGACCGGAGGAAGGCAGGAAGGGATGTTGCACGGGAGCAAGGAAGGCACATCGGACGCCGGCGGCGGCGAACTGACGGTGCCGATGGCGTGGTTGTACGCCGAATACATCGCCGATGAGCTGCTGCGCACCGGTGATCTGATGCCGCCCACGTCCTTCGAGTTCCGAGCCGGGCGCGACGCACTCGCACTGACGATCTTCCTGTCGGACACGGACGGCGAGCTGTCCGGCATCCGGGTCGTGTCCCAGCTGGAGACCTGGCTGTCGCTGACGGCGTACGACCAGCCGTGGCAGTACTGGGTGCGGGAGCACATGGGGCGCCTTGCCGCGCAGGCGCTTCATGAGAACAGACCTTCGCCGGACCTCGAACTGGCCGAGGCGGCCTGGCGATGGCTGGAGGAGACGGAACTGCTCGCGCCGGACCTGGACTCCGTGCCGGGCCGCGGATCGCTGCCCGACGAGGAGGACGACGGGCCGAAGGTGTGGACACCGGCGTGGCAACTGGGGCTGCCGCTCGGCCATCTGGCGATCCATCTGTTCTGAACACCATCGGCCCCTTCGCCGGGCCCCTGCTGTCCTGCTATTCGACCTCGACGCCCGAAGAGTGCACGCCCGCGCGGTACTTGGGAATCCGCACGGTGATCTTCATGCCCGCGCCGGTGCCGGTCTCGATGACGAGGCCGTAGTCGTCGCCGAACACCTGCCTGAGCCGCTCGTCGACGTTCGAGAGGCCGATCCCGGTCGAGGTGCCGCCCTCGCCGCGCAGGATCGCGCGCAGCTCGCCCGGGTCCATGCCGACCCCGTCGTCCTCGATGACGACCTCCGCCTCCGCGCCCGCGTCCCGGGCGCCGATCGTGATGCGGCTGCCGGTGACGGCGCCCTCCAGGCCGTGCTTCACGGCGTTCTCGACGAGGGGCTGGAGGCACAGGAAGGGCAGCGCCACCGGCAGCACCTCGGGCGCGATCTGGAGCGTGACCGAGAGCCGGTCGCCGAACCGGGCCCGGACCAGGGCCAGATACTGGTCGATGGAGTGCAGTTCGTCGGCGAGCGTGGTGAAGTCGCCGTGGCGGCGGAACGAGTAACGGGTGAAGTCGGCAAATTCCAGAAGGAGTTCGCGTGCCCGCTCGGGGTCCGTGCGCACGAACGAGGCGATGGCGGCCAGTGAGTTGAAAATGAAGTGCGGCGAAATCTGCGCGCGCAGCGCCTTGATCTCGGCCTCGATGAGGCGGGTGCGGGAGCGATCGAGTTCGGCCAGCTCCAGCTGTACGGAGATCCAGCGGGCCACCTCGTCGGCAGCGCGGGCGAGGACGGCCGACTCGCGGGGCGCGTAGGCGACGAGGGCGCCGAGCACGCGCCCGTCGGTGACGATCGGGGCGGCCACGGCCCAGCGCAGCGGGCAGTCGACGGCCCCGCATCCGCAGCCGAACGCCGCGCTGCGCCCGGTGTCGAGCAGCCCTTCGAGATACCCCATGACCTGTTTGCCATGCTGGTCCCCCGCGCCGTCCCAGGCGAGGACGGCGGCGCGGTTGGTGAGGCAGAGCGCGTCGGTGCCGAGCAGCGTGCGCAACCTGCGGGCAGACCTGCGAGCCGACTCCTCGGTGAGCCCGGCCCGCAGCGGCGGCGCGGCGAGCGAGGCGGTGTGCAGCGTGTCGAAGGTGGCCCGCTCCACGGGCGTACCGACGTCGCTGCGGCCCCCGGGGTGCGCCGTGCGCCGGCCGAGGACGAAGCCGCCCGCGAGGAGGAGCGGGCACAGGGCGAGGAGTACGGCGGTGGCGGTCACGTGCGGGCTCCCTGCTCGCCGGCGGCGATCGTCCCGTCCGTGCTGAGCGACTCGGGCAGGTGCAGCCGCGTCATCGTGGCGCTGGTGTGCGGCGGTACGGAGTCCTGGGTGGCCAGCGATACGAGGATCATGGCCAGGAAGCCGACCGGGACCGACCACACGGCGGGCCAGGCGAGCAGTGTGTGCAGCCAGCCGCCCTGTGCGACGCCGGCGACGGTCAGGGTGACCGCGACGAGCGCGGAGCCGCCGCCGAGGAGCAGTCCGGCCCGCGCGCCGGGCGGGGTGAGCCGCCGCCACCAGATGCCGAGGACAAGCAGCGGGCAGAACGAGGACGCCGACACCGCGAACGCCATCCCCACGGCGTCCGCCACCGGCACCCCGCTGACCAGGAGCGCCCCGCCCAGCGGAACGGTCATCGCGAGGAGTGTCGCCAGGCGGAAGTGCCGTACGCCGCGGGCCGGCAAGACGTCCTGGCTGAGCACGCCGGCGACGGCCATCGTCAGACCCGAGGCGGTCGACAGGAACGCTGCGAAGGCGCCGCCGGCCACGAGCGCCCCGAGCAGGTCACCGCCGAGCCCGCCGATGGCCCGGCCCGGCAGGAGCAGGACGGCCGCGTCGGCGTCCTGGGTAGCGCTCAGTTCGGGCGCGTACAGACGGCCGAGCCAGCCGTAGATCGGCGGCAGGCAGTAGAAGAGCCCGATGAGGGCGAGCACGGCGACCGTGGTGCGGCGGGCCGCGCGGCCGTTCGGGCTGGTGTAGAAACGGACGACGACGTGCGGCAGGCCCATCGTGCCCAGGAACGTGGCGACGATGAGGCCGTACGTCGCGTACAGCGGGTGGTCCGCGCGGCTGGTGGCGAGTGGCTGCCCGGAGCCCGCGCCGGACCAGGGCGCGCCGTCTGCGGAGGGCGGGGTGCCGCCGTCGCCGTGCCAGGCGAGGACCAGGAAGAACGCGGGCACGAGCAGCGCGGTCAGCTTCAGCCAGTACTGGAAGGCCTGCACGAAGGTGATGGAGCGCATGCCGCCCGCGGCGACCGCGAGGACGACGACGGCGGCGACGAGCGCCCCGCCGAACCAGCGCGGCGCGCCCGTGAGGATCTGCAACGTGAGCCCGGCGCCCTGGAGTTGGGGCACGAGGTAGAGCCAGCCCGCGCCGACCACGAGCATGCTGACAACCCTGCGGACGCTGCGGGACTCCAGGCGGCCCTCGGCGAAGTCGGGCAGCGTGTACGCGCCGGAGCGGCGCAGCGGGGCCGCGACGAACACGAGCAGGACGAGGTATCCGGCGGTGTAGCCGACGGGGTACCAGAGCATGTCGGGGCCGTGCACGAGCAGCAGTCCGGCGACGCCGAGGAAGGAGGCAGCGGAGAGGTACTCCCCGCTGATCGCCGCGGCGTTGAGGCCGGGGCCCACCGTGCGCGAGGCGACGTAGAAGTCGGAGGTGGTGCGGGAGATGCGCAGGCCGAAGCCGCCGATGAGGACCGTGGCCAGGACGACCACGGCCACGGCGGGTATCGCGTACGCCTCGTTCACGGCGCCCCGTGACGTTCGCGGGCGGCGCGGCCGTGCACGAGGCGGGCGAAGTCGCGTTCGTTGCGCTCGGCCCGGCGCACGTACCACCAGGCGATGAGGACGAGGACCGGGTAGCAGCCGAAGCCGAGGACGATCCAGACGACGGTGGTGTTGCGCAGCGCGCCGAAGAAGAGCGGCAGGGTCACGACGGGCAGCGCGAGGACCGCGAACGCGGTGAGTCCGGTGCGGAGTTGACTGCGCATCAGCGAGCGGACGTAGGCCGCGCCCAGCGTCGTCTGTTCGTCGATCTCCCACTGGGTGGGGTGGCCGGGCAGCCGGCGAGCCGCGCGCGGCTCGCCGGTCACGACCTCGCGGCGGGGTGCGGGCTCAGCGCTGGCGGACACGGCCGGAGTGTAGGCGGGGGTGCGGGCCGAGCGGAAGAGGTCGACGGGTATCGGCCCAGGTCACGCGGTTTCCGGTCAGCCGCCCGCGCGCCGCATCAGGAGTTCGCGGACACGGCTCGCGTGGCGGCGGCTCACGGCGAGTTCGGCGTCGCCTATCCGCACGCTCATGCCGCCGCCGTCGAGACGGAGTTCGTCGATGCGGTGCAGGGCGACGAGATGGCTGCGGTGGATCCGGACGAACCCGTGCGGCTGCCAGCGCTCCTCCAGGGTGGTCAGCGGTATGCGCACGAGGTGGCTGGCGTCGGCGGTGTGCAGGCGCGCGTAGTCGCCCTGGGCCTCGGCGTACGTGATGTCGGCGACGGCCACGAGGCGGGTGACGCCGCCGAGTTCGACGGGGATCCGGTCGGCGGAGAGGTCCACGGCGGGCCGGGCGACGGCGGCCTGCTCGGCAACGCGCCGTACGGCCTCCGCGAGGCGTTCCCTGCGGACGGGCTTGAGGACGTAGTCGACGGCCTTCAGGTCGAAGGCCTGCACGGCGAAGTCCTCGTGGGCAGTGACGAAGACGATCAGCGGGGGCTTGGCGAACCCGGCGAGGAGCCGGGCCACGTCGAGGCCCGTGAGCCCGGCCATCTGGATGTCGAGGAAGAGCACGTCGATGGCGCCGGCGTCGTCGCCTCCCGCGTCCAGGGCGCGCCCGATGCGGCGCAGCGCCTCGTTCGCGTCGGTGGCGCCCTCGGCAGCGCGCACCCGCGGGTCGGCCCGCAACAGGTAGAGCAGCTCGGCGAGTGCGGGTTCCTCGTCGTCGACGGCCAGTACGCGCAGCATGCGGCTGGAGTGTAGGTGGTTGCCCCGTGGTGGCCAATCCTGGTGGGACTTGAGTGATTCGGCGGCCGGTTGCGTACGGAAGGGCGAGCGGCACACACGGTCCGGTCAGAGGTCAGACACGTACGACGCGAGGAACGGCATGAGGTCCCTGGATCGGCATCGCGACGCCGGCGCCTACGCGCTGGGCGTCCTCGACGAGGCGGACCGGTTCCGCTTCGAGGACCATCTCGGGCAGTGCCCCGGGTGCGTGGCGCGGGTCGGGGGGTTCGGGTCCACGACGGCGGCCCTGGCGCTGTACGCGCGGGCTACGCCGCCGGCCGTGGAGACCGTGGCCGAGGCGGGTCCCGTGCTCCTGGACGGGCTGGTCTCGCGGATGGAGCGGGTGCGACGGGCGGGCCGGAGGCGGTGGCTGTGCGCGATGGCGGCGGCGGTCGTGCTCGCCGTGGCGGGGCCGGGTGCTGTGGTCCTGGGCGGATCCGGCGACGGCGCCGTGCGCCTGGACGCACGGGACGCGGGGACCGGGGTGTCGGCGTCGGTGACGGCGTCCGGCCACGAGTGGGGCACCGGGGTGGGGCTCGAGGTCCACGACGCGCGCGGCCCACGGGTGTGCGAGCTGGTCGTCGTCGGCAAGGACGGTTCGCGGCAGACGGTGACGAGCTGGGCCGTGCGGGCCCACGACGCCGGGGCGACCACGACGCAGAGCGCGGTGGCGCTCCACCCTCAGGAGATCGCCCGCTTCGAGGTGCGGACCACTGACGGGGCACGCCTGGTGACCATCCCGATGCGGTGAACCGTTCCTAGAGACTGAGCGGGAGTGGGTCCTGTTGCCAGAACCCATGCTCAGCCGTGTGCCCCGAACGGTTTTGGGCACACTGGTCCCCCGCGTTCGCTCCGCGTCCGGGCGGCACGGATCGTGTCCGTGGTCCGGGCATGCGGGGGCGGGGTTCCTCGCCCCCAAGAGCACGCCGCTCGGCCTGGACGGTCCGATGCCCCACACGATCGCTCCGGTCGTGCGGGGGCGGTGCCGTCCGTCGCCGGATCGGGTGCCCTTGGGCGCGCCTGCCGATCGCGATGCTCGCGGCATCGTGACGGCTGGTCTTGCTGGTGAGGGGCTTCTGCCAGTGTTGCGCGCCCCATTTGGAGGTGTAGGCCGGGTCGACGGCGATGACCGCGATGCCCGTCTGGTCGGCCATGGAGGCAAGGCGGGCGCGGAGTTTGCCGGTGGGCATGCCGGAGATCACCTGACGGAAGCGGCGCTTGCGCCCGTGTTTCTCGCGGGACTTCTCCGTCGTGAAGTCCAGGTCTTCGACTGCGACGGCGGCGACGCCGCAGGACTTGGCCCAGTTCAACAGACGGGTGAGGGCGTGCCGGACCTGGGCGTCGCGGTGCTGGGCGGTGCCGGACAGGTCGTAGACGAAGCGACGGGGCCGGCCGATCGGATTGCCGTGGGTGTCGAGCCGCCAGGCGGCGAGGTGGTCGGCGTTGGTGTCCACGCCGATCACCCCGTGCGCCAGCGCAGCGTCCATGGGGATGGTCGGGGTGACGGGGAATGTCCACGCGGCGGTCAGGTACCAACGTGAACGGGCCACGTCCAGGTGAATGCGGTAGGCAACGGCCCGGTTTGCCTCCACGCGGTCTCGCCATTCCTGGCCGCGGTGCGGAAACCGCACCGTTGCGGCGAGCACATACCGGCCGTGCTTGCTGTTGGCGTACGAGGCCAGCGGGGCCGGGAGTTTGATGGACACCTCGCCATCGGGGCAGATGCGGATCGTCTCGTTCCCGTACCGCTTCCCGGACTCGCCGTCCGCTTGCAGGAACCAGCGCTCCGCCTCCCACCGCTGCCGCCACTCCTGCTCGCTGAGCTGGGCCGTGGCCAGGTGGTGGCGGTTGTTCATCAGACGCTTGCCGCCGCGTACCACCCGCACCCGCCCGGCCTCCCGGTCGGCGTGCACCGACGCGAGACGGTCCTCCAATGCTGCAAGGCGGCGGGATTTGGCGTGCCACTCCCTCCGGGACCGGTAACCACCCGGAGCCCGCTTGCCGCCCCTCTCCCCGATCGGCAACGACAGGCGGTGCGCGATGGTCTTGATTCCGGCTTCGAGGTTTTGAATGTGTGCCATCTGTGCGCGCCGGGACAGCGCCCACTGATCATGTGTGGCCTTCGTGAGCGCACCCGCCCACCTGGATGACGACCGCGGCGTCAGCTCCCGCTTCCTCGCCGCCCACGTCTGCGCCGAATGCTGCAGACCATCCCGGCAACGTGATGTGAGATCCCGTGAGGCGAGCGCGCTCAGGTGCGCGCCGACCAACGTGAGGACCTGCTCATCCGCGGCCGTGAGGTCCTTGAGGCGGTCACGTACCGCCACACCGGAAGGCCCTGGAGCGACGAATGGTCGGGCGGGCACACGCAGCCCCGAAACCGACCGCCCCGTCCACCCGCGCACCCCACCCACCCCGCTCCACCCTCTGACCCGCTTGTCATACCGGACAACGAACCACGCGAGGAAAGGTCACACATTCCCACCTCGAACATTCAGACAATTCATCTGGCGCAACCGACCAGATCGGGGCATGCTCGCTCATACAGCCCTATGTGCAGTGATACGCCGAAAACCAACGCCAGTTGAAGACCTCCTTTCCTGGCAAGTGACTTCGGGCAGTGCACGCCGGCACGGCCGTCACTTCAGAAGCTTCGACATCCTGCGGTCCGCGAGCGGCTTGCCGCCCGTCTGGCAGGTCGGGCAGTACTGGAGCGACGAGTCGTGGAAGGACACCTCACGGATGGTGTCGCCGCACACGGGGCACTTCTCCCCCGCCCTGCCGTGCACTCGCAGCCCGCTCTTCTTCTCGGCCTTGAGCCGCCCGGCCGCGACGCCGCGTGAGCGCTCGACGGCCTCGGTCAACGTGTCGCGCAGGGCCTTGTAGAGGACGGACACGTCGTCGGCGGTCAGGCTCGACGCGAGCTTGAACGGGGACATCTTCGCGGCGTGCAGGATCTCGTCGCTGTACGCGTTCCCGATGCCGGCGATGAGGCTCTGGTCGCGCAGCGCCCCCTTGATCTGCCGCCGCTCGCCGTCCAGGAGTGCGGCGAAGCGTGCCTCGTCGAAGCCGTCGGCGAGCGGGTCGGGGCCGAGTCTCGCGATGCCGGGGACATCGGCCGGGTCGTGGACGACGTACACGGCGAGGCTCTTCTGGGTGCCCGCCTCGGTGAGGTCGAAGCCCTCGCCGTCCTCCAGGGCGACGCGCAGGGCGAGCGGTCCTTTGCCGGGGCGGGGCGGGCCGTCGGGGAGCCGGTCCTTCCAGTGGAGCCAGCCCGCGCGGGCGAGGTGCGTGACGAGGTGAAGTCCGTCCGCGTCGAGGTCGAGGAACTTGCCGTGCCGCGTCACGCTCGTGACCGTGCGGCCCTCCAGGGCGGCGGGCGGCGGGTCGTACGTCTTGAGGACGCTCACGGCGACGGGCAGGACGCGGACGATCTCGTGCCCCACCAGATGCTCGGTGAGGAAGTCCGTCAGCGCTTCGACCTCGGGAAGTTCCGGCATAGGTCCAGAGTGCCACCGGGCACTGACACCGCCATGTGAGCCGTCGCCACGGCCCCGGTCAGTCGCGGGCCGGCACCACGAACTCGCACCACACGCACTTGCCGCTCCCCCGCGCCTCCACGCCCCACACGTCCGCGAGCCGGTCCACGAGGAGCAGGCCGCGCCCCGAGACGCCTTCCTCGCCCGCCTCGCGCCGGCGTGGCAGCGCGCTGGAGGTGTCCTCGACCTCCACGCGTAGCCTGCGGTCGGACGCGGTGATCACGCGGAGGGTGACGATCGCGGGGCCGTCGGTGTGCATCAGCGCGTTGGTGATCATCTCGTCGGCGACGAGCTCGATCTCGTCCGCGCGCCCGCCCGATCCCCAGGCCCGGACGGCGGCCCTGATCATGTGCCGGGCCTCTCTCAGGGCCTCGGGGTCGTTCGGCGCGACATGCTGCTGGAGTCGGCCGCCCGACTGGGGGGCGCCGATGCCGCGGCGGCGCAGCAGGAGCAGGGCGACATCGTCGTCACCGCCGCGTTCGTCGACGCTCTCGCACAACAGGTCGCCGAGGTCGCCGAGGTCGTGGGGGCCGGTGCCGACGAGGGCCGTGAGGGCCTGGAGTCCGTCGTCGAGGTCGGTGCCGGGCTGCTCGACGAGGCCGTCGGTGCACAGGATCAGAGTCTGGCCCGGGTCGAGTTCGACGGTCGCGACCGGGTATTCGAGCCGGCCGAACTCGGCGGAGAGGCCCAGCGGCAGGCCGCCGTCGACAGGCAGTCTGCGACAGGTCCCGTCGGTGAGGCGCAGCAGCGGGTCCAGATGCCCGGCGCGCACGAGCTGGACGACCCCGGTCGACAGGTCGGCCTCCGCGTACAGGCAGGTCGCGAACCGCTCGGTGTCGAGTTCGTGGAGGAAGACGGAGGCGCGGGCCATGACGGTGGCGGGCGTGTGCCCCTCGGCGGCGTACGCGCGCAGCACGATGCGCAGCTGTCCCATGACGGCGGCGGCGTGGGTGTCGTGTCCCTGGACGTCGCCGATGACGGCGCCGACGCGTCCGCCGGGCAGCGGGATCACGTCGTACCAGTCGCCTCCGATGTCGCGGCCGAGGGAGGCCGAGCGGTAACGGACGGCGATGTCGGCGCCGGACACGGCGGGGATGGTGCGGGGCAGCATGGCCTGCTGGAGGCCCTGGGCGAGGTCCTTCTCCTGCTCGTAGAACATCGCGCGCTGGAGGCTCTGGGCGATGCTGCTGCCGAGGGCGACGAGTACGTTGCGCTCCTCCTCGGTGAAGCCGCGTTTCTCGTTGTAGAGCAGGCCGAGCGCGCCGATGGGGCGGGCCTGGGCGATGAGCGGCAGGTAGGCCGCGGCCGTGATCTCGAGCTGGGTGATGTGCGGCCACAGCAGCGGGTAGGACTCGGCGAAGTCGTCGGGGGACTCGATGAAGCGGGGCGCGAGGGTGCGCACGACGTCGCCCATGGGGTACGGCTCGTCGATCCGCGTGACCTTGGTGCCGGGCACGAAGCTGCCCTCGGGGCCGTCGGCGACGAGGTGGATGCGGCCGGCTTTGACAAGGCCCATGACGAGGCTGGTGGCGCCGAGGTGCTGGAGGCCGTGGCTGTCCTTGAGCACGTCGATGACGTCCTGGACGGTGCGGGCGTGGGCGAGTGCGGCGGTGGTGCCCTGGACGACGCTGGTCTGGCGGCGGCGCAGGGCGTCCTGTTCACGCCGGGCCGTGCTGTCGCTGAGCTCCTGGGTGGCGTCGCGGACGAGGCCGACGATGCGGCGCGGGCGGCCGGTGTCGTCCCGTCGGATGTAGCCCTGGGTGTGGGTCCAGCGCATCCTGCCGTCGCGGCATTTGATGCGGAAGTAGGCGCCGTAGTTCTCGCTGCCGTCCTTCAGGGCCGTGGAGACGATGCCGTCGAGCCTGACGGCCTCGGTCGGGGGGACGCGGAGGTCGAGGGTCTCGGGGCGCCCGTCGTATTCCTCGGGGCGTATGTCGAAGATCTCGTGGGCCTTGGCGTCCATGTGCATCAGGCCGGCGTCGAGGTCCCAGTCGAAGCTGCCGATGCCCAGGTGGTCCCCGAACTCGGCGAGGAAGCAGCAGGCCGCACCGCCTGCCGCCCTGCCGCAGTGGGTGCAGTCGGTCGGCTCCCCTCCCCCCGTACCGGCTTCCATGGGGCCACGCTAGGCGCAGCGCGAATCACTCGCATGTGGGGCACCGTGTGCTCCGCATGGCCCTGCGCGCACCACTAGGCGCGCCGGGGGCCGTCGGTGCGGCGGCCCCCGGCGCGCCTTCGCCGGGCAAGGTTGCGTCAGATGTCGTGGACGTTCTCGGCGGACGGCTCGTCGGGGATGAGGCCGGTTCCGCCGGGCCGGTCGGGGCTGTCGGGGCTGTCGGGGACGGTGTCCGGGCCGAGGTCGCTGGAGCCGTCGCTGGGGGGCGAGTCCGGCGGGGTGTCTGTGTCGCCGGGCGCGCTGGTCGGCGGGCCGGCGGGCTCCGAGGCCGGTGCCGACTCGTCCGAGGAGGACGGTGCCGACTCGTCCGAGGAGGGCGGCTGCGACGACGGTGGGCTGGTGCTGCTGGAGGACTCCGACGGGCTGCTGCTGGAGCTGCTGCTCGAGCTCGGTGACGTGGACGACGGCGGGGGCGACTTGGAGCTGTCGGAGGGGTTGGGCTTCGGCATCGGGGGCGGCGGCACGCGCTTGTCGTGCTGTCCGTCGTCACCGACCTTCCGCTCGATCCACGTGTTGTTGGTGATGTTCACGATGACGATGTTCGTGATGACCTTCGGTGCCGGGGTGACGACCACGACCTGGGTGGGCCGGTAGCCGGACCACTCCTGTCCCTGGGTGTTCGGCGTCCCCGTGAACGCTACGGGCGGCGCCAGCGGGTTGCCGCACGCGCACCGCACGCGGGGCATCCCGCGTGCGTCGACGAGTACGGCGGTGCCGGCCTGGAGCACGGACTGGTAGCTCGTCGCCTCTCCGGAGCGGTAGCCGTGGTTGGTGACGCGGGTGTCGGCGCGCAGTACGACGGGGGTGAGGCCGCGCAGGAAGCTGGGGACGGTGGTCGCGGAGATGCCCGCGCCGTCGGCGAAGGCGCGTTCCTTGGTCGGGTCCGAGGTGAGGAAGGCGACCTGCTTCTCGACGTCGCAGCTTCCGACGGACTGCGTGCCGCCGTAGAGGCCGGGGGTCGCGCCGTCGACGGGACGCATGCCCTGCGTGGTCGCGGTTGCGGTGCCGCTCGGTGACGGCGGCTGCGGCGTTCGGGTGACGGGGGCAGGAGTCTCGGTGGTGGTGGCGGTGGAGTCGGTGAACGGGTCGTTGCCCACCTCCGCCACGGGCTGGAGGAACAGCTCCCCCTTGTCGGCCGACGCGTTGTTGCCGCTGTCCCCGGAACATCCGGCGACCAGGAGTGCGGCGGATATCGCAAAGGCAGTGACAAGGGTCCTGGTGGGTGAGCGCACCGTGTTCTCCCGCCTACATATGGGCACTTTGCCCCATTGTTTGCGACGGAATCGGGCATCTCGCAAGCGCAGTGCGATCCCGCACGCGCATCACCCTCACTCTCCGTCACACTGGAGAGGTGGAGTGGTTCAGCTCGCCCGGGTACTGGCTCGGCCGCCTGATCTTCCAGCGCGGTCTGGCGGCGCTGTATCTCGTGGCCTTCCTGGGGGCGGCGCTGCAGTTCCGGGCGCTGATCGGCGAGCGCGGGATGCTGCCGGTTCCGCGCTATCTGGAGCGGGTGCCATGGCGGCAGGCGCCGACGCTGTTCAGGGCGTACTACTCGGACCGGTTCTTCGCGGGCGTCGCCTGGGGCGGGGCCGCGCTGTCGGCCGCGCTCGCCGCGGGACTGGCCGACCGGGTGCCGCTGTGGGCAGCCATGGCCCTGTGGGTGGTGCCGTGGGTGCTCTATCTGTCGATCGTGAACGTCGGGCAGACCTGGTACGCGTTCGGCTGGGAGTCACTCCTGCTGGAGGTGGGCTTCCTCGCCGTCTTCCTCGGCAACGAACGGGTGGCGCCACCGCTGCTCGTACTGGTGCTCCTGCGCTGGGTCCTGTTCCGCGTCGAGTTCGGCGCGGGCCTGATCAAGATGCGCGGGGACGAGTGCTGGCGGAAGCTGACGTGCCTCTACTACCACCATGAGACACAGCCGATGCCGGGCCCGCTGAGCTGGTTCTTCCACCGGCTCCCGCGCCCCCTGCACCGCGTCGAGGCCGGTGCCAACCACGTGACCCAACTCGTCTTGCCCGTGCTCCTGTTCACCCCGCAGCCGATCGCGACGGGTGCGGCCTGCCTGATGATCCTCACCCAGCTGTGGCTGGTCCTGTCGGGCAACTTCTCCTGGCTGAACTGGCTGACGATCCTGCTCGCCGTGACGGCGGTGGACTTCTCCCTCCTGCGCGAGCCGCCGCACCCGGCCGCCGCCCCACTCTGGT
Organism: Streptomyces sp. NBC_01445; assembly: GCF_035918235.1. Classification (NCBI taxonomy): domain Bacteria; kingdom Bacillati; phylum Actinomycetota; class Actinomycetes; order Kitasatosporales; family Streptomycetaceae; genus Streptomyces; species Streptomyces sp. NBC_01445. The sequence continues at coordinate 1,561,679 of NZ_CP109485.1, forward strand.
ACGAGTGCGTCGTCATCGCCGTCACCGCACTCGTCGTCGCGCTGAGCTACCACCCGGCGCTCAACCTGCTGTCGCGCCGCCAGTCCATGAACCGCTCCTACGACTCCCTGCACCTCGTCAACGCGTACGGCGCCTTCGGCAGCGTCGGGCGTATCCGGCACGAGATCGTCATCGAGGGCACGGCCGACGCGGTGCCACGTGAGGAATCCGCCTGGCTGGTCTACGAGTTCCGGGGCAAGCCGGGCGATCCGGGGCGCTGGCCACGCCAGTTCGCCCCCTACCATCTGCGGCTCGACTGGATGATGTGGTTCGCGGCGCTCTCTCCCCTGTACGCGGAGTCCTGGTTCGGAGGCCTGGTGGAGCGGCTTCTGACCGGCGACCGCGACACGTTGCGGCTCCTGCGCCGCTCCCCGTTCCCCGCCGACGCCCCGCCCACGTACGTCCGGGCCCGGCTCTACCGCTATCGCTTCACCACGTGGCGCGAGCTGCGGGCGACGGGTGCCTGCTGGGAGCGGACGTACGTACGCGAGTTCCTGAGGCCGACGCGGCTTGCCGTCTCCCGGAGCCAGAGCCGGTAGAAACCTCCCGGAGTCAGAGCCCGTAGACGCGGGTCGCCGTGCCGCCGAAGACCGCGTCGCGCTCAGGAGCGGTCAGCGATCCGGTCAACTCCTGTGCTGCGTCCATGACTTGCTCATAGGTTGCAGCCAGGTTGCACACCGGCCAGTCCGAGCCGAACATCACGCGGTCGGGCCCGAACGCCTCCAGGACCGCGTCGGCGTACGGCCGCAGCGCCCCCGGCGTCCAGGTCGCCCAGTCGGCCTCGGTGACCAGGCCGGAGAGTTTGCAGACCGCGTTGGGCAGGGCCGCCAGCGCGCGCAGCCCGTCGGCCCACGGCTCGGTCACGCCCGACGCGACGGGCGGCTTGCCGCAGTGGTCGAGGACGAAGGTGAGGCCGGGCAGAGCGGCGGCCGCCGCGGCGCAGGCGGGAAGCTGGTTCGGCAGGACCACCAGGTCGTAGACCAGACCGGCGTCGGCGACGGCCGCGAGGCCCCGGCGCACGTCGGGCCGCAGCAGCCACTCGGGGTCGGGTTCCGCCTGGACCTGGTGGCGGATGCCCTTCAGGTAACGCCCGCCGGGGAGTTCGGCGAGCCGGGCCAGGGTGTCGGCGATGTCGGGGCGTGTGAGGTCGGCCCAGCCGACCACTCCGGCCACGAGTTCGCCGGCGTGGGCCAGGGCGAGGAACTCCGGGGTCTCCTCCTCGACGGTGACGGTCTGCACGAGGACGGTGGCCGTGACACCGGACTTGTGCGCCAGGGGCGCGAGGTCGTCCAGCGTGAAGTCCCGCCGGATCGGGGCGAGTTGCTCGCCGGTGATCCAGGCCTGGTCGCGCACGGAGAGGTCCCAGACGTGGTGGTGCGCGTCGACGATCGCGGTCATCACAGCTCCCAGACGACGGGCAGGCCCGCGTCGGCGCCCTCGGCCGAGTAGTCGTGGACGACGTCGAGCAGTTCGGCCATCCGGGCCTGCCAGGCGATGTTCACCGGCAGCTTGTCCAGCTCGGCGAGCATGCGGGCGTAGTCCTCGCACTCCAGGACGTGGAACAGGTCGGTCCCGCTGCGCCAGATGGTCCACGACGTGGCACCGGCCGCGCGGATGGCCTTGCGCAGTTCGGCCGGGACCTCGCGGTGGGCGGCCTCGTACGCGTCGACACGGTCGGCGCGGACCTTGGTGTGCAGGGCGATTCTCACACGTGCTCCTCTCCGGGTACGGGGACGTCGTCGGGCAGCAGTCCGGCGGCGCGTACTTCCTTCCAGAACGCGGCCGGCACTGCCGCGGCGAACTGCTCGGCAGCGTCCTGGACTTCGTCCGGCGAACGGGTGCCCACCAGAATGCTCGCCACCGCCGGATGACCGAACGGGAAGGCGAGCGCGGCCGCCCGCAGGGTGATGCCGTGCCGCTGCGCCACGTCCTGCAACCGGTAGGCACGGTCCAGGACTTCGCGGGGTGCCGCCGCGTAGTCGTACGTCGCGCCGGGCCGCGGGTCGGCGAGGAGGCCGGAGTTGAACACGCCGCCGACGACGACCGACGTGCCGCGCGCCTGCGACTCGGGCAACAGCTCCGTCAGCGCCCCCTGGTCGAGGAGGGTGTAGCGGCCTGCGCACAGGACGGCGTCCACATCGGTGTCGCGGACGAACCGGGTGAGCATCGCGACCTGGTTCATACCGGCGCCGATCGCCCCGACGACACCCTCGGCACGCAGCCGCTCAAGAGCCGGGTAGGCCTCCCGGAACGCCTGCTCACCGTGGTCGTCCGGGTCGTGCAGATACACGACGTCGACGCGGTCGAGGCCGAGCCGCGTCAGGCTGTCCTCCAGAGAGCGGCGCACACCGTCCGCGCTGAAGTCCCAGACGCGGCGGTGCGTGGCAGGCACGGCGAACCCGTTCTCCAGGTCGTCGCCCCCGCTCTCCCCCACGGGCACGAGGAGGCGTCCCGCCTTTGTGGACACGGTGTACGCCGAGCGGTCCCGGGCCGCGAGGGCCTCGCCGAGGCGCAGCTCGGACAGGCCGATGCCGTAGTGCGGCGCCGTGTCGAAGTAACGGATGCCCGCGTCCCAGGCCGCGCCGACCGCGGTCCGGGCCTCCTCGTCGGTGACGGGCGTGTACAGGTTGCCGATACCGGCGGCGCCGAAGGACAGCTCGGTGACATCGACGCCGCTGCGGCCCAGGGTGCGGGTGCGCATGGCGGTCACTGGCCCGCGGGGCGCAGGCGCAGGCCCTGCATGCCGCCGTCGACGGCCAGGGCGGTGCCGGTGGTGGCGCCGGACAGTGGGCTCGCCAAGTACGCGACGGCGCCCGCGACTTCGGCGGCAGAGACGAGGCGGCCGGTGGGCTGACGGGACGCGAGGGCCGCGCGCTCGGCGGCCGGGTCGGGAGCGGCGGACAGCAGCCGGCCGACCCATGGAGTGTCCACGGTCCCCGGGTTGACGCAGTTGACGCGTACCCCTTCGCGGACGTGGTCGGCGGCCATGGCGAGCGTCAGGGAGTACACGGCGCCCTTCGACGCCGAGTACAGGGCGCGCTGCGGGAGGCCGGCCGTCGCGGCGATGGAGCAGGTGTTGACGATCGCCGCGTGCGACGACTCCCGAAGGTGGGGCAGGGCGGCGCGCGTCGTGCGGACGATGCCGAGGACGTTGACGTCGAGGACGCGGTGCCACTGGTCGTCGTCGTTGTCCTCGACGGTGCCCTGGGCGCCGATGCCCGCGTTGTTGACGAGGACGTCGAGGCCGCCGAGGTCCGCCACGGCGGCGACCACGGCGGCGCGCACGGAGGCGTCGTCGCTGACGTCGGCGGTGTAGCCGCGCAGCGGCTTGTCGACGCTGCCCGGGTCGAGGTCGAGCACGGCGACGCTCGCGCCGCGGGCGGCGAGGAGTTCGGCGGTGGCCCGGCCGATCCCGGACGCTCCGCCGGTGACGAGGGCCTTGAGCCCCGCGAGGTCCTGCACGTCGCTGGCGTCGGTCATGCCGCTGCACCCTTCTGGTCGGTGGCGCCCTGCCGGGCGAGGTCGGCGGCCCAGAAGGCGCCGTCGGGGTAGGTGTACTCCGCGATGGACTCGGGCCGCATCGCGGCGGAGAAGCCGGGCGCCGTGGGCGCCGTGTAGTGGCCGTCGCGGATCACGACGGGGTCGATGAAGTGGCCGTGCAGATGGTCGACGTACTCGATGACGCGGTCCTGCGTGGTGCCCGCGAGGGCGACGTAGTCGAACATCGAGAGGTGCTGGACGAGTTCGCACAGGCCGACACCGCCCGCGTGCGGGCACACGGGGACACCGAACTTGGCGGCGAGCAGCAGGATGGCGAGGTTCTCGTTGACGCCGCCGACGCGCGCCGCGTCGATCTGGAGGATGTCGATGGCGCCGGCCTGGAGGAGCTGCTTGAAGATGATGCGGTTCTGGACGTGCTCGCCGGTGGCGACCTTCACGGGCGCGACGGCCCTGCGGATCGCTGCGTGGCCGAGGACGTCGTCGGGGCTGGTCGGCTCCTCCACCCAGTACGGGTCGAACTCGGCGAGCGCCCTGGTCCACTCGATGGCCTCGCCGACGTTCCACCGCTGGTTGGCGTCGATCGCCATCCGGATGTCCGGGCCGATCACCGCGCGGGCGGCGCGGCAGCGCCGGATGTCGTCGGCGAGGTCGGCGCCGACCTTCAGCTTGATCTGCCGGAAGCCGTCGGCGACGGCCTGCCGGGCGAGTCGGCCGAGCTTCTCGTCGGAGTAGCCGAGCCAGCCGGGCGAGGTGGTGTAGCCGGGGAAGCCGCGCTCGCGCAGGGCGCTCTCGCGGTCCGCCGCGCCCACGCGGCCCGATCTGAGGAGCGCGAGGGCGTCGTCGGGGGTGAGCGCGTCGGCGATGTAGCGGAAGTCGATCTGCGAGACGAGCCACTCGGGCGTCGCGTCGGCCAGGAACTGCCACAGCGGCTTGCGGGCGCGCTTGGCCGCCAGGTCCCACACGGCGTTGACGACGGCACCGATCGCCATGTGCATCACGCCCTTCTCGGGGCCGAGCCAGCGGAGCTGGCTGTCACCGATCAGGTCGCGGTTCAACGTCCCAGGGTCGGCACACAGTTCGTCGACCCCCCGGCCGACGACATGGTGCCGCAGGGCGTCGATCGCGGCGACCTGGACATCGTTGCCACGACCGATGGTGAACGTGAATCCGTGCCCCTCGACTCCGTCGGCGGCGTCGGTGCGGAGCACGACGTAGGCGGCGGAGTAGTCGGGGTCCGGGTTCATGGCGTCGGATCCGTCCAGCTCCCTGGAAGTGGGGAACCGGATGTCGAAAGTGTCAACCGCGATGATTCGGGCGGCAGTTGGAGACACGGGTGGCCTTTCTTGCTGAGGCGGGGGTCAGTCCTGGGCGCGGCCGGTCGTCACCCGGGCGATCATCAGGGCGAGGAGGATGATGCCGCCGTAGATGGCCTGGATCCAGAACGACGGAACCTGGGCGAGGGTCAGCAGGTTCTGGACGACGCCGAGCAGCAGGACGCCGGTGAGAGCGCCGAACATGGTGCCCTTGCCGCCGTCGAGGCTGATGCCGCCGATGACCGCCGCCGCGAACACGGTGAAGATCATGTTGTTGCCCTGGTTGGCGCTGATCGCGCCGACGTAGCCGGTCTGCATGATCCCGCCGACCGAGGCGAGGACGCCCGCGATGACGAACACGCCGAGCATCACGCGCTCGACGCGGATTCCCGCCGCGCGGGCGGCGTCGGCGTTGCCGCCGATCGCGTACAGGGCGCGTCCGATCCGGTGGTACTTCAGGATGAGGCCCACCACGCCGAAGGCGATCGCGGCCAGCCACACCGACATCGGGATCCTCAGGAACGTCGTGGTCGCGAGGGAGAAGAACGCGTCGGGCATGCCGAACAGCGTCTTGCCCTTGGTCGCGCCGACGAGCAGTCCGCGCAGGACGATCAGCATCGCCAGCGTCACGATGAAGGCGTTGAGCTTGAACTTCACGACGAGGATGCCGTTGAAGGCCCCGATCGCCGCGCCCACGACCAGGATCGCGAGCAGCGCGAGCACGGTCGGGAACTCGGTGCCGAATCCGGACTGGGAGACCGGTAGGACGAGCAGGGCGCCGACGGCGGGCGCGATGCCGACCACCGACTCCAGGGAGAGGTCGAACTTGCCCGTGATCAGGACGAGCGATTCGGCGAGCACCACCATCGCGAGGGCCGCGGAGGCCCCGAGGATGGAGATGAGGTTGCGCTCGGTGAGGAACGAGTCGTTGACGACCGCTCCGAGCACCATGAGCAGCAACAGGGCCGGGACCAGGGCCAGTTCGCGAGCCCGACGCAGCAGTACGGCCTTGGCAGGCCCCTTTCCGGGCGCTCCGATCTTTGTCGTGGTCAAGGCCGACGGGGCCTTCGTGTCAGCCATGGTCCACTCCTTCGATGGAGGCGATCAGCTCGTGGTCGTTCCAGCCGGCCGCGTGCTCGGCGACGACCTTCCCGTGGAAGAGGACGAGGACCCGGTCGCAGCGGCGCAGGTCGTCGAGCTCGTCGGAGACGACGAGGACCGCCGTGCCGTCCTCGCGGGCGCTGTCCATGCGGGACAGCAGGGACTCCTTGGACTTCACATCGACGCCCGCGGTGGGGTTGATGAGGACGAGAAGGCGGGGGTCGGAGGCGAGGGCGCGGGCCATGACGACCTTCTGGGCGTTGCCGCCGGAGAGGTCGGACACGGGCTGGTCGGGGCCCTCCGCGTGGATGTCGAGGCGGTCGATCAGGTCGGCGGCGAAGCGGCGCTTGCGGTCGGTGCCGACGAAGCCGTAGCGGCCGAGGCGCCCGAGAACGCTCATCGTGGCGTTGTCGCCGATGGTCATGCCGGTGACGAGCCCCTGCTCGTGCCGGTCGCGCGGCACGCAGCCGACGCCCGCGGCGAGCGCTGCACTCACATCTCCGAACGGCAGCTTCTTGCCGTCCAGTTGGGCCGTTCCGGCGGTCGGCGAGTGCAGTCCGGCGAACGCCTCGGCGAGCTGGATCTTGCCGCTGCCGCTGGAGCCCGCGAGCCCGACGACCTCTCCGCTGCGGACGGTCAGGTCGACGTCGTGGTACGCCTCCGAGGTGAGCCCGCGCGCGTCGAGGAGGACGGTGGCGTCGGGCTCGTGCTCCACGGCGGCGCGGGCCGCCGCGCGCTCCTCTGCGATGACCTCGCCGGCCATCGCCTCCACCAGTGCGGCGCGCGGCAGTTCCGCGACGGGCGCCGTGGTGATCCAGCGGGCGTCGCGCAGCACGGTGACCGTCTGGCAGACCTCGTACACCTCCTGGAGGTGGTGCGAGATGAACAGGAAGGTGACGCCGGACTCCTGGAGCGCACGCATGCGCGTGAAGAGACGCTCGATCTCCCGGTTGTCGAGCTGCGCGGTGGGCTCGTCGAGGACGATGAAGCGGGCACCGCCGCTCAACGCCCTTGCGATCTCCACCATTTGGCGGTCCTCGACCTTGAGGTCGGCGGTGCGGGCGTCGGGGTCGACGTGGATGTCCCAGGTGTCGAGGACCTGCGCGGCCTCCTCCTGGAGCTTGCGCCAGGAGAAGAAGCCGCGGCGGCTGCCGGGCTGCCGGTTGATGAAGAGGTTCTCGGCGACCGTCAGTTCGGGCACGACGGTCGGCTTCTGGTAGACGCAGGCGACCTTGGCGCGCCAGGCGTCGCGGTCACTGAGCGGGGGCGCGGGCTCGCCGTCGAACAGGAGGGTGCCCGCGTCCGGTGCCTGGAGGCCGGTGAGGACCGTGACCAGGGTGGACTTGCCGGCGCCGTTGCGGCCCACGAGGGCGTGGGACTCGCCCTGCAGGACGGTCAGGCGACCGTCCTGCAGGGCGACCGTGGGACCGTACCGCTTGGCGATGCCCGACGCCTCGACCAGCGGCCTGACCGCCGGCGTGGTTGTCGTCGAGGTGCTCATTTGACCGTGTTTCCCCAGAGCTTCGGGTCGTCGACGTTGTCCTTGGTGACGAGCGGCGCGGGCAGCTGGTCCTCGAGGATGCCGCTGGGCAGTTTGACGATCTCCGAGTCGTGGTCGGTGGGACCGGGCTTGAACGTCTTCCCCTGCATCGCCGCCTTGATGTAGTACATGCCGTACTTGGCGTAGGCGTCGGCGGGCTGGGAGACGGTCGCGTCGATCTGGCCCTTGCGGATCGCGGCGAACTCCTGCGGGATGCCGTCGTTCGAGACGATCGTGATGTGGCCCTTCTCGCCGGTCTTCTTCAGCAGGCCCTTGGACTTGAGGGTCTGCAGGGTGGGCGCGAGGTAGACGCCGCCCGCCTGCATGTAGATGCCCTTGATGTCCGGGTTGGCGTTGAGGAGGGTGTCCAGCTTGGACGCGGCGGTGTCGGACTCCCACTTGGCGGGGATCTCCAGGACCTTGAGGTCCGGGTACTTCTTCTTGACGCAGTCGCGGAAGGCCTGCGAGCGCTCGCGGCCGTTCACGGAGGCGAGGTCACCCATGATCTGGACGACCTTGCCGGTCTTGACCTGCTGACCGAGGTACTCGCAGGCCTTCTCGCCGTACGCGACGTTGTTGGCGCGTACGACCATGGCGACCTTGCCCTTCTCGGGCGCGACGTCCACGGCGACGACGGGGACGCCCTTGCGTTCGGCCTGGTCGAGGCCGGCTGAGATCGCGGCGCTGTCGAGGGGCGCGACGACGAGGCCCTTGACGCCTTGGTTGAGCTGGTTGTTGATGTCCGTGATCTGCTGCGAGGGGTCACTGTTGGAGTTGACGGTCTTGAGCGCGTCCACGCTCTCGGACTTCGCCATCTTCGGCACGTAGTCGTTGTACGACTGCCAGAACGGCGAGGTGAGCAGCGGCAGGATGACCCCGACCTTGCCCTTTCCGTCGCCGCCGCCCTTGCCGCCGGAGGCGACGTCGTCCTTCGTGCTGCCGCACGCGGTGAGCACCAGGGCGGCGCAAGCGGCGACCGCCGCCGCGCCGACGATCCGCGACCTGTTCCGCTTGCGCACTGTTCTGCCGGCCATCTGACGGCTCCTCATCGAGCGAGATCGAGCGACTTCTGGTACCTGATGGCGGAAATATTTATCAGACCACTTGGCGGCCACAACACCCCTCGTCGCCAACTTTTCCGTGTTTCAAGCCGTAGTGGTCGGACCACATCTCTGGCTAGACTGCGGCGGACCCGGCATATTGAGGAGCGTCCGTGGAACAGACCGCCCCGCAGAAGGGCACCGTGACGCAGCGGGCCATCGAGCAGATCAAGGCGATGATCGGCGAGGGACTGCTCGAGCCGGGCCAGCGGCTGCCGACGGAGCGCGATCTGGCCACCCAGCTCGGCATCTCGCGCAGCTCGATGCGGGAGGCGATCAGGGCGCTCACGGTCCTCGGCGTCCTGGAGGCGCGGCACGGATCGGGTATCTACGTCACGCAGTTGAACGCCGGGGACCTCCTGGAGACGTTCGGCGTCGTCGCCGATCTCTCGCGCGGCGCCCGTCTCGTGGAGCTGATGGAGGTGCGCCGCGTGCTCGAGTCGACGGCGACGGCGCTGGCGGCCGCGCGCATCACGCCGGAGCAACTCGCCGAGGTGGAGCTGCACTTGGCGGCGATGGCGGCGACGGACGACCCCGAGGAGATCCTCTCCCACGACCTCGCGTTCCACCGGGTGATCGCCACGGCCGCGGGCAACGACACGATGGCCGCGATCCTGGAGGGGCTGTCGTCACGGACGTTCCGCGCCCGAGTGTGGCGCGGCTACCAGGAAGAGGGCGCCTTCGAGCGCACGGGCCGCGAGCACGCCCGTATCCACCGCGCGCTGGTCGCCCGCGATCCGGAGGCGGCGCGCGCCGCGGCGGCGGCCCATGTGGGCGAGGTCGAGGCCTGGATGCGCAGCCAGCTCGACGCCGAACCGTCCTGACCACGCCCCGCTCGAAGGAGGGTCAGCGTGGCGCCTGGGCCGCGAGCGCCGAGAGCAGCAGTTCCAGCGCCGTCCCGAAGGAGCTCTCCGCCATGAGGGGCAAGTGCTCGCGGACAGCGGCCAGTTGGGGGTGCGTGTCCGCCGGAAGTGACTGGTACGTGTCCGTCCAGGCGCTGTGGTCCTGGGCTCGCCGCTCGGGCGGCAGCGCCAGATGGGAGGCGTCCAGGGCCGCGTGCCCGAGCGCCGTGTCGACGAACGCGGCGTAGTACCGCACCGCTGTGGCGTCGTCGAAGCCCGCGCTCCGCAGCCGCCCGATACCCGTCTCCACGGCCCGGACCTCGTTGATCCGGCGGGTCACCCGGTACGCGGCCATCGCGGCGATCCGGGGGTGTTCGCTGTAGGCGCGGTGGATCCGGAGCCCCATGTTCCGCAGGTCCTCGACCCAGTCGTCGCCGGGCGCGAACCCGGCCATGCTCTCGCCGATGATCCGGTCGGCGACGGCAAGGAGCAGGTCGTCCGTGTTGTGGAAGTAGCGGTAGACCGCGCTCGGGTCGCAGCCGAGCGCGGCACCCAGCCTGCGCACGCTCAGCGCGTCGGGCCCGTGCTGCGCGACCAGGCGCAGGGCGCAGTCGACGATCAGGTCACCGGAGAGCAGCACCCCCGACTTGGTCGGCTTGCGGCGCCGCCGCTCCACCGGAATCCGCCCTTCGGTCATACCGAATCCCCTTCCGTCCGCGCCGCCCGTTCCCCTTATGTCAACACCATTGACGCAACATTGACAAGGCCTGTTTGATCGCACCCTCCCTCCCCTCCTCCGGTTTCAGGAGTGTCCGAATGAGCAGCGAACCCCCTGGCCTGCGCCGTTCCCTCGGTGTCGTCGACGGCGTCGCCATCGCCGCGTCCAGCACCGCCGCCACCACCAGCATCGGGATCGGCATGGGCGCGCTCGCCGCGACGGTGGGCCTCCAGGCCCCGGCGATCCTGCTCGTGGCGTTCCTGCCGATCCTCGGCATCGCCTCCGCGTACGCCCGCCTCAACCGCTCCGAGCCGAACATGGGCAGCGGCTATGTGTGGGTCGGCAAGACTCTGGGCCCGTGGCCCGGCTTCATCACGGGCTGGGTCACCCTGGTCGGCACGGTGATCTTCATGGCGTACACGAGCGCCGTCACCGGGTCGGTCTTCCTCCAGTTCGCGAACAAGGCCGGCTGGCACCGCGCCCTCGGCCTCACGCTCGACCCGAACTCGACCGCTCTGAGCACGGTGGTCGGCCTCGTGGTCCTGGCCGTCGTGACGTACACGGCGATCACCGGGGTCCGCAAGGCCACCCGGCTGCAGACGTGGCTGCTCGTCTTCGAGTACGCGGTCCTGCTCGCGTTCTGCGGCTGGGCCCTCATCTCGGGCGGCCACGCCTTCCAGTGGTCGTGGCTGAACCCCTTCGCGATCCACGACGGCACGGCGTTCGCGCAGGGCCTCGTCCTCGCGGTGTTCTTCTTCTGGGGCTGGGACGCCGCGTTCAGCGTCACCGAGGAGACGAAGAACGTGCGGGACGCCGGCCGGGGCGGCTTCATCGCGCTGTTCACGATGCTCGCGATGTTCCTCTACGGTGCCGTGGCCTTCCAGCGCGAGATGAGCCTGCCCGAGCTGATCGCCCAGGGCCCGCAGGGCCTCACGTATCTCGGCGCGAAGCTCGCCGACGAGCCGTGGGCGACGCTGCCGCTGCTCGCGCTGATGTTCTCCGCGGTGGCCTCGCTCCAGTCGAGCGTCATCCCGACGGCGCGCGGCCTCCTCGCCATGGGCCGCGACCGCACGATGGGCCAGGTGTGGACCCGCGTCAGCCCGCGTTACGGGTCCCCGGCCCTGGGCACCGTCCTCATCATGTCGATCTCCGCCGGCGTCTCCGTGCTCGCACTGGCCATCCCCAAGCTGAACGAGATGATCCTCGCCGCCGTCAACTCCATCGGCCTGGTCGTCGCCCTGTACTACGGCCTGACGGCGCTCGCCTGCGCGGTCCGCTTCCGCGCCGCCCTGCGCGGTCCGCTGTCCGGAGCCCTGCGCGCGGTCGTGGCGCCCACGGTCAGCGGCGTCGCGCTCCTCGGCATCGGCGCCTATCTCGCCCGCTCGTACGTGACGATGAGCGACCACTTCGAACTCAGCCCGGACAACGGGTGGTTCATGCTGTCGGTACCGCTCGCCATCGTCGCGTCCGGCCTGGTGATGGCCGCTTACGCCAAGTACGTGCGCCGCTCCCCGTACTTCGTCACGGGCGGCGGCACCGCGCCCGAGACGGCCCCCCTGACCCCCGAACATTCCTGACCAGCACCAACCGACCCGTCCCCGCACCCCAAGGAGTCACGTCCCATGCCCGACACCGCCCCCGCCGATCTCGTCTTCACCGGCGGCCCGGTCCACACCCTCTCCCCCGCCCGGTCGCGCGCGACCTCGGTGGCCGTCCGCGGCGAGCGGATCGTCGCCGTGGGCCACGACGAGGTATGCGAACTCATCGGCCCGGCCACCGAAGTGGTGGACCTGAAGGGCAAGTTGCTCATCCCCGGGTTCCAGGACGCGCACGCGCATCCGGTCGGCGGCGGCATGGAGCTCGGCCAGTGCGACCTGAGCGGCGCGACGACCCTCGACGAGTACCGGAGCCGTATCGCCGCATACGCGCGGGCGCACCCCGACATGGAGTGGATCACCGGCGGCGGCTGGTCGATGGAGGCGTTTCCCGGCGGCCTGCCCACGGCCGCCGAGCTCGACGCCCTCGTGCCCGACCGCCCGGCCTACCTCGTCAACCGCGACCACCACGGCGCCTGGGTCAACTCCCGTGCCCTTCAGGCCGCCGGGATCGACGCCCGCATGGCCGACCCGTCCGACGGCCGCATCGAGCGCGACGCCGGCGGGGCGCCGACCGGCATGCTCCAGGAGGGCGCGGCGAACCTGATCGGACGGCTGCTGCCGCCCGTCACCCTGGAGCAGAGGATCACGGGCCTGCTGCGGGCCCAGGAGCTGATGCACTCCCTCGGCGTCACCGCGTGGCAGGACGCCCTCCTCGGCGAGCACGCCAACCTCACCGACCCCACCGACGCGTATCTCACGACCGCCGGGGACGGGCGCCTCACCGCGCGGGTCGTCGGCTCGCTGTGGTGGGACCGCGCACGCGGCACCGAGCAGATCGACGAGCTGGTGGCGCGGCGCGCGGCCGGCACGCGCGGGCGGCTGCGCTGCACGACGGTGAAGATCATGCAGGACGGCGTGGCCGAGAACGGCACGGCGGCCCTCCTCGGCCCCTACCTGGACGGCTGCGGCTGCGCCTCCGACAACAGCGGCATCAGCTTCGTCCCGCCGCTCGACCTGCAGAAGTACGTGACCGAGCTGGACGCGCGCGGCTTCCAGGTGCACTTCCACGCCCTCGGCGACCGGGCCGTGCGCGAGGCGCTCGACGCGGTCGAGGCGGCGCGCCGCGCCAACGGGCGCACCGACACCCGCCCGCACCTCGCCCATCTCCAGGTGGTGCACCCCGACGACATCGGCCGGTTCAGGGAGCTGGGCGCGACGGCGAACATGCAGGCGCTGTGGGCGGCGCACGAGCCGCAGATGGACGAGCTGACGATCCCGTTCCTCGGTCCCGAGCGCAGCGCGTGGCAGTACCCGTTCGGTGATCTCCAGCGTGCGGGGGCGACGCTCGCGGCGGGCAGTGACTGGCCGGTGAGCAGCCCGGACCCGATCGAGGCCATCCATGTCGCGGTCAACCGCGTCCTGCCCGACGCGGCGCCCGGCACCCCGGTGTTCCTGCCGGAGCAGCGGATCGGCCTGGACGCGGCGCTCACGGCGTACACGGCGGGCAGCGCATACGTGAACCACCTGGACGACGTCACCGGCTCGATCACGCCGGGGCGCCTCGCCGACCTGGTGGTCCTCGACCGCGACCCGTTCGCGGCGCCCACTCAGGAGATCGGAGCGACGCGCGTCCTGGAGACGTTCGTCGGGGGCGAGCGGGTGTACGCCGCCGGGTGACGCGCCGCTACATGTCCGCCGCGCACCGGAATCCGCAGTTCCCGCTGCTGGAGTCCGGTGTGTTGGCGGTGCGCGCGGCCACGCGGTAGCGATTGCAGTACGAGTCGTGGCACATGTAGGAGCCGCCGCGCATCACGCGGGTGTCGCCCTCGGCGGGGCCTCGCGGATCAGTGAGCGGGGCCGCCGGGTGGTCGGTGGTGAAGCGGTCGGCGACCCACTCCCACACGTTGCCGACGGTGTTGTGGAGGCCGTACGCGTTGGGCCGGTAAGCGTCGACGGGGGCCGTGCCGGTGTGCCCGTCCTCGCCCGTGTTCACGACGGGGAACTCGCCCTGCCAGATGTTGCAGCGCCAGTGGCCGCGCGGGGTCAGCTCGTCGCCCCACGGGTAGCGGGCCTGGTCGAGGCCGCCGCGGGCCGCGTACTCCCACTCCGCCTCGGTGGGCAGCCGCTTCCCGGCCCAGGCGGCGTAGGCGCTCGCGTCGTCCCAGCTGACGTGGATCACGGGGTGCCGCGACCGGTCCCCGATCCCGGACCCGGGGCCCTCCGGAGCGCGCCAGGTCGCCCCCTCTACGCCCCGCCACCAGGGGGTGCCGGCGGGGGCGGGCGTCGCGCGGGCGAGGCGGGGGTCGAGGAACCCGGCGAAGACGTACGACCAGCCGAACTGCTCGGCGGCGGTGACGAAGCCGGTGTCCTTGACGAAGGTGGCGAACTGGGCGTTGGTGACGGCGTGTTCGTCGATCCGGAAGGCACCGACGGTGACCTCACGGACCGGTCCCTCGCCGTCGCCGGGGTTGGCGCGGTCGTCCTCGTTGCCCATGCGGAACGTGCCGCCGGGCAGGGTCGCCATGCCCTTTCCCGAGGCGCGACGGGCCGTCGGGGCGAGGCGCACGGGCTGCGACTCGCCGCCGCCTTCACGGCGCGCGGCGCAGCAGGCCTTCGGGGTCACGTCTTCCGCAGTCATGGTTCCGCCTCGTACACACACTGGACCGATTGCGGCCGATCCTCGCACGCGTGGGGTGGCCCGCGCCCGGCGGGCCACCCCACGCCCCGTCTCCCGGCTCAGACCCGGGAGCGGTAGAGCCCGAACCGTGCGATGTGCGGGCCGGTGCGGGTCTGCGTGATCCGCAGGCGCCACTCGCGGGCCGTCACCGGCGCCGGCAGGACCAGGACGCGGCTGGCGCCGATCGTGCCTGCCCGCGCCACCTCGGTCCAGGCGCCGCCGGACTTCGCCTCCACGACGAACTGCTCCACCTGCTGCCCGTGCCGGATGTCCTCGGCGAGCCGGATCCGGTCGACCTCCCTGGCCGTGCGCAGATCGACGGTACGGATGCCCTCGCCGTCGTCGCGCACGCGGGCGCCGTCCGCCAGGTCCTCGGGCAGTTCGCGGTCGATGCGCTCGCGGAACTCCTTGAGCCGTGCCACGTCCGCCGCGGGCAGCAGGCCGTCCGTGTCCGGCGGGATGTTGAGCAGGAGCACGGAGTTGCGGCCCACCGACCGGAACCAGATATCGGCCAACTGGTCGACGCTCTTGGGCTGTTGGTCCGCGTGGTAGAACCAGCCGGGCCTGATGGACACGTCGCACTCGGCGGGCCACCACTGGAGGTACTGGGCCACGGAGCGGGACTGCGCGAGCGCGTCACGGCTGCCCTGGTCCGGCGCGTCGTACCGCAGGGCGTAGTCGACGCTTCCGTTGCCCGAGTCCTTGACCGGGACGACGCTCCACTCGTCCTCGCGCGCCAGTCCGCCCTCGTTGCCCACCCAGCGCACGTCGGGTCCGCGCACGGCCATGGTGGCGCCGGGGGCGAGCGCGCGGATCACCGCGTACCAGCTGTCCCAGTCGTACGTCTCGACCTTCTCCGGCGGGATGCGGCCCTGCGCGCCGTCGAACCACACCTCGTCGACGGGCCCGTACTCGGTGAGCACCTCGTAGAGCTGGTTGAGCATGTGGGCGCCGTAGTCGGTCGCGTCGAGCGTGAACGTGCGCGGGCTGTCACCGGCCCGGTCGTCGCCGTCGACGAGTGTGGGGATGGTGCGGGCGGAACGCTTGCTGCCGTTGGCGTAGACGCCGTCGAGGTACTGGTTCTCGTCGGCGGGCGAGATGTAGACACCGACCTTGATCCCGTACTTGCGCATGGAGCCGGCGAAGGAGCGCAGCACGTCGCCCTGTCCTCCGCGCCAACTGCTCGACGCGACACTGTGTCTGGTGTAGCGGGACGGGTAGAGGACGAACCCGTCGTGGTGCTTGACCGTGAGGATGGCGAGCTTGAAGCCGCCGTCGCGCAGGGCGCGTGCCCACTGATCGGTGTCGAGCCCGGTCGGCTGGAAGACATTGGGGTCCTCGTCGCCGGTGCCCCATTCGAGGCCGGTGAAGGTGTTCACGCCGAAGTGCAGGAAGGCGGTCTTCTCCAGTCCCTGCCAGGCGATCTGACGCTTCGTCGGGCGGACCCGGGAGGCCTTGGCGACCAGTTCCTCCGGGGAGTCCGCGGAGCTGATGGGGATGCGGTAGTGGGGTTCTTCCGCCGTGGTGCGGGTCGCTGCCGGGGCGGCCAGGGCGAGGGAGTTGCTCGACGCGGCCACGGCCGTGGTCACGGCGGCGGCCATGAAGAGTCGTCTGCTGACGGTCATCTGCGGGTGGGATCCCTTCGGGACAGCGCCGGTTCAGCGCTGGGTCAGCGTCCAGATGGTCGGGGTCTGCTGGTCGGGCGGGTTCTGCACGAGACGTCCGTCGGACGTCGCGTCGAGCGTCATGCGCGTGACGGCGTTGGTGAGCACGTAGCCGCCGCCGGCGCGGGACACCTGCCAGCGCTGAAGGGTGCTCTTCGCGTCGCAGGTCTCCTGCGTGACCGCCGAACCGGGCTGCAGCGGCACGTTGAGGGTGAGCCTACCGCTGCGGGTCTCCAGGCAGCTCCCGGTCGCGGTGGACTTGAGGGTGAGATAGCCGTCCGGGGTGCGGGTGAGCTCGAAGCCGGCCGCCTGAGTGTGGTGGCGCGTGTCGGCGAGGGTGTACGTGCCGTCGGCGACGGGCGGCCGTGTCAGGTCGCGCTGTCCCGGTGCCCGGCCGACGGCCTCGGCCCGTGCGGTGAAGCCGGCGTACGTCGCGTCGGGGTGCGGGTCGCCCCATGTCGCCTGCGCGATGTGGCTCAGGGGCAGCCGGGCCGCACCGGCGACCTCGTTCTCCGTCTCGCCCCGCCCGTTGTCGGGCCACAGGCTGATCTTGGCGCCGGTGATGCCGTCGCGGGAGGCGAGCTTCTCGCCCTCGAAGCTGCGCGGATCCCACTGCTCGTCGTAGAGCTTCTGCGTGTCGGTGTGGAAGCCGCCGCGCACGAGGTAGAGGGCGTAGGCGGCGTTCATCACGGGGTAGCCCTGTGCGATCAGCTCGCTGGGCTTCACCTTGACGCCGAGCCAGTGCTCGATGGTCGTGCCGGCCGTCACCGGGACGGTGTTGGCGCCGGTCAGGCCGTCGTTCCAGATGCGCAGCCGCTTGCCCTTGCTCGCGGCGTACGCATCGACACGGTTGACGAAGTCGATGAACGCGTCCTGGGGCGTGGCGTTCTCGCCGTACTTCTTCTTCGCGTACGCGTCGATCTGCGGGTACTTGGCGAAGTCCGAACCGAGCATGTACTCGTCGGCGCCCATGTGCCACCACTTGGCGGGGAACACCTCGCCGTACTCGTCGATGAGGCTCTTGTAGTAGTCAAAGGCCGCGGGTGCGGTGATGTCGAGGCGGGACGGCTGCGGCTTGCCGTCGGAGTCGGTGAGCTGGAGGTCGGGGCGGTTCTCGATCCAAGGGTCCATGTGACCCGGGGAGTTGATCTCCGGAACGATGGTGACGTGGTACTTCTCGCCGAGCGCGACGAGGCGGCGGATCTCGCTCTTGGTGTAGTAACCCCAGGTGTTGGCCTCAGGGTGCCGGTCGCTCTTCACCTTCAGCTCGACGAGCAGCTGGTTGAGCTTGTGGTACGCCATGTCGCGCACCAGGTTCTCCATCCAGTCCGTGGAGATGTGCACGTAGCAGGCGCAGACGCCGACGCCGCGTTCCTTGTACCGGGGCACGTCGACGGTGCGTCCGGCCGGCACCTGGTCGCCCTGGGCGAGCAGCTGGAGGAGGGTGCGGGTGCCGTAGAAGGCTCCGGCCTCGGCCGCTCCGGTGATCTCGAGTCGCTGTGCGGCGCGGAGTTCGTAGCCCTCGGCGCCCAGGGATCCGCTCCGTGACGGCTCCACATCGACCACGATGTCGCCGGCACGGGACGGACCGCCGGTGACCGGCACGGTGCCCTTGCCCGCGGCGTGCAGATCATCGGCGAGGGTGGCGGCGACGCGGCGCGAGGCGGCGTCGTGCGCGACCAGGCGGGCGCCGGGACCGTAGGAGTAAGTACCTTGCCCTGGCGTCCAGTTGGTGAGGCTCGGCAGGGTCCGGGGCATAGGGTCCTGGGGTGCCGCCCGCGCCAGGGGGGCCGGTGCCGCAAGCAGGAGGAACGCCGCTACGGTGCCGATCAGTCGGTGTCTGCGCCGCCGGGGCGCGATCTTGGAGCTCGGATCCGTCATGAGGTCCGATGATTCAAGCCCTCCGGAGAGGGTGTCAATGGATCGTTCCCTGCAATCACTTGGACATCTCGCAAAACTCATCGGATGAATCAGAGGACTGAGCTACCGAACGCACGACGGGCGGCGGACGGACCCCCGACCCGCCCGCCGCCGCTCCTTCACGGGTTCACCCCGTCGCGTCTCAGCCCTTCCACTCCACCTTGAACACCCACACGTGCTCGCCCGCCGCGCGTGCCGCCGCCGGCACGTCCACGACGAACGACCCGCCCGTGGTACGCCAGTTCAGCGGACGGTCGTAGCCGAGCATCATGACCTTGTCCCCGGCCCTGACCGGCACCGCGGCCTCGACCGTGAGTGTCGCGCCCGGCTCGGCGAGCGAGTGGATGTAGAACGCCTTGTTCGGCCTGACCGTGAACCGCAGGTCCTCGCCGAGTTGCGCCATCCGCGACCAGTACGTGGTGTCGTAGATGGCCTCGCCGTTGATCTTGAGCCAGTGGCCCGTCTCGCGCAGCCGGGTCTGCATGATCTCCGGGATGGTGCCGTCGGCGCGCGGCCCGATGTCGAGGAGGAAGTTGCCGTTCTTCGACACGATGTCGACGAGGCTGTGCACGACCTCCTCGGTCGTCATGTAGCGGTCGTCGGGCGTCTCGGCGTTGTAGCCGTAGCTGTACGGGTCGAGGCCGCGGCTCGACTCCCACTTGGCGACGACGGTGTTGTCGTACGTCGTGTACTCGGGCGTCGTGAAGTCGTGGAAGCCGATCCCGGAGCGGTTGTTGACGGCGACCTCGTACGGCTTCGGGCGGTTCTTGCCGTGGTTGAAGAACTCGGCGAGGACGTTGTGCGAGTCGTTGACGCCGCCGATGTCGCACCACAGGAGCTGCGGGTCGTAGTCGTGGATCAGTTCCAGCATCTGCGGGGCCTGGAAGCCCTTCACGTAGTCCTTGCCGGACGTGTAGCCGGTGTAGGGGACGGGCTCCAGGGTGTACGGGTTGCGCGGGGCGTGCCCCATCCACGGGTTGTCCGGGTTGAACCACTCGGGCATCGAGAAGTACAGGCCGCGGTGCAGCTCGGGCGTGTAGCGGCGGGACGCGTCGAAGAGCTCCTTGATGATGTCCCGCTTGGGGCCCATCTTCACGGAGTTGCGGTCCGACAGCTTGGTGTCCCAGAGGGCGAAGCCCTCGTGGTGCTTGGACGTGAGGACGTGGTACTGGGCGCCCGCGTCCCGGAACAGCTCGACCCACGCGCGCGGGTCCCACTTCTTCGCGGTGAACATCGGGATGAAGTCGTCGTACGCGAAGTCCTCGCCGTACGTGGCCTTGTGGTGGGCGTACGTCGGGTTGTTCGGGTCCTGCATCTGGTCCCAGTACCACTCGGCGTACTGCTTGCCGACCGGCGCCCACGCGGGCACGGAGTAGACGCCCCAGTGGATGAAGATGCCGAACTTCGCGGAGTGGAACCAGTACGGGGCCTGGTGTCCGGAGAGCGACGCATCGGTCGGCTGGTAGTCGGGGACGCCGAGCGTGAGTTTCCTGGTGCTGGCGGCGGCCTGGTGTCCGCGCCCGGTGGCGACGACCTTGCCGTCCTGGACCGTGCCGGGCGCTGTGCCCGCGCGGTTGCGGATGCCGACGCGGACGCGGGCCTGCTCACCGGGGGCGAGGCGGGTGACGCGGGCGGGCTCGACGGTGCGCGCGCCGGGCACGTCGACGCTGACGGTGAGGGCGTCGGCGGTGACGATGCCGACGGTGCCCGCGTTCACGACGGTCGCCTCGACGCTCTGCGCGCCGGTGGACTCCAGGAGCGAGAACGTGGAGTGCGCGTCGCGCAGCGCCAGCGCCCGGCCCTGCGCGGCCGGCTGGAGCGAGAGCGCGAAGACGTGCAGTGCGGTCTTGTTCGCCTCGGCCGGGTTCAGCTTCGGCAGCGTGATCGCGACGGCCTCGCGCTGCGCGTCGAGGGGGATCTCGCTGGTACCTATGCCTACGCGGGCGGTGTCCTTCGTGCCGTCCGGCTTGTAGCGGTAGGCGGCGGAGAGCGGACCGCCTGCCGCGTACCAGTCGGCGCCGCCGAGTCCGGCGCTCGCGGTGGAGCCGTCGGCGTAGTGGACGGTGGCGCTGCCGGACGCGTTGCCGTAGCTGCCCGCGGTGAGGAACAGGGCGGACAGATAGCGGCCCTTGGGCAGCTCGACGCGCTGGCCCATGGCCACGACATTGTTCTTCGCGCCCGCCGCCGACGACGGGAAGACGTAGGCGATCCCGTCGACTTGGACAGGCCCCGCGGGGAGTTCCTCGCCGGGGAAGGTGTAGCCGCTGCCGTCGAAGTCGCCTCCGCGGGCGTCCGCGGTGTCGACACCGTCGTTGTCGAAGAGGGCGTCGAGCGGAACGGGCACCGGGTCGGGGACGGGCCCCCAGACGGCGTCCGCGGACGCGGTCCGGGCGGTGGCCGTCGCGTCGGACGCGGCGGCCGGTCCGGCGGCGGCGAGCGGTACCGCGGCCGCGGCTGCTACGGCCGCGGCCGTCCCGAGGACCTGGCGTCTTGGGTACGAACTCATACTCAGCACTCCCTGATGCGGCTCAAGGCTGGGCATTCATCGGAGGTCTGATGATGGTAGGGGTCCGTGGGCGCGTCAATGGGCCGCGCAGAGGCGGGAGTTGAGAGAGTGATCCGATGACCGCTCATCGACGTCGGGCCGTCAGCGGGCATCCGCATTGAATGTCCGAAAACGGCCGTCTGTCAGCGGGTGCGAAGAAGGCGCGAAGCCGGTCTCCGGGGACCTGGCGCCGTCGGGGGCCGGCGCGTCACAGCGCGCGGTACATGATGTGCAGCCCCACCCGGCCGTGCCGGGCGTGCTCGTACGCGTCCGGGACCGTGCCCAGGATCGTGAAACCGAGGGAGGTCCAGAGGCCGACGGCGGGGTTGGTCTCGACGACCGCGTTGAACACCATGGCACGGTAGCCGTCGGCCTTCGCGCGCTCCAGTACGTGCTCGGCGAGGGCGCGGCCGATGCCGCGGCCGCCCTGGGTGGGGTCGACCATGAAGCCCGCGTTCGCGATGCCGGCGGCGGGACCGCCGTAGTTCGGCGCGACGTAGGCCGAGCCGACGACAACGCCGTCCGCCTCGGCCACGTACACGCGCTTACCCGGACCCATCCACAGGGTCCGGGCCAGCGCCTCGGGGGTGTCCGGGTCCCAGGCGTACGTCTCGCGGGATCCGACGATCTGCCGCCAGAACGGCCAGATCTGCGCCCAGTCCTTGTCCTCTGCGTCCCTGATCAGCATGTACGTGAGTCTGGCACGCGGCCGGTCGGAGGCGGTTACGGGGCTGGGGCCGGTCAGTCCACGCTCGGCAGGATGTGGGGCTCCGCGAGGTCGTCCTCGTAGCCCGCGAGCCTGATCGGGGCCGAGCGGGCCCACACGTCGAGGCTGCCCAGCTTCTCGGGCCGCCGCCCCGCGCGCTCCGTGCGTTCTCGGGGGCGCTGCTCGCGATTCGTCTTCTCTGGTGTCACCGCGCACTCCTTGTGTGTCGGGTAACCCTGTCCGGCGCGCCCCGCCCGGCGTTCCCGTCGGGCGTCCGGCGCCCGGTCGGGCTGGTTTCGATACCGGTTCGGGCGCGGTGGCGCCGGTTTCCTGCTTGGGCGGCCCGGGATCGGGCCGTCCCGCGACGAACCACGGGTGCTGGTAGGACCACGTTGTGCTGTCCGTCGGCTAGAGACAGAGTACCCATATGAGCAGGACCCCGCTCGATGGGGCCGAAACCAGGGAGACGGCCGGGGGTCGCCGGGGATTCATTCGGCCACCGGCGACCTCACACCCGACTGGGTGACGACTACGTGGGGTCCGGCCGGTCCGTGTTGATCGATCGCCCCGGATCGTCGGTCGGCTCCGCCGACGGCTGGGACGTCACATACGGCGAACCGGAGGGCTCGGCGGGGGGCGGAGCGGGCGGCAGCACGCCTCCCGGGGGCGGCGGTCCGGTGGGGCTGGCGGTGGCGGTGCCCGCGGCCTCGTTCGCGATGGCGTCGAAGTCCACGTCGCCCGTGTTCTCCAGCATGGTGATGTGGTCGAGGACGGTCTGGTTGGCGTCGGTGGCGAGCTCGCGGACGAGGGTGTTGCGGGTGGTGTGGCGGACCTGGGCGATCAGCGCGAAGACCTTGCCGTGGGAGTCGCGCAGCAGGTTGGCGAACTTGTTCTCGTAGTCCTTGCCGCTCGCGGCGGTCAGCTGGTTGAGCCAGCCCTGCTGCTGCGGGTTGGGCTGGTTCGGCAGCTCGACGCCGAGCCGGCCCGCGACCGAGCGGACGCGCTTGTCGAGGTCGGTGTGGCCGACGACGAGGTGGTCGCCCGCCATCCTGATCGCCTGCGTCGGCGCCCGCTCCATGGCCTGCTGGCCGGCCGGTATCTCCCAGAGCCCGGCGAGCCGCACCTTGACCAGGAAGTCCCGGTCGGTGGCCGACAGGGGACCCCATTGGGTGGCCACGCTGCCCGCGTTCAGATTGGCCGCCCCGGTGCCCGAGCGGTCGGCGTACGACCAGATCGGAAAGGCGAGCGCGCCCAGGGTGGCGACCAGGGCGGCGAAGATGAGCGCGGTCCCGTTGATGCGTCGCAAGCAATCCTCCCGATACCGGCGTCAACTCGCCTCGGGGGCGAGCTACTTGTTGGTACGGGAGGGTACGGACGTGACAGGCGGGGCGTTCAGGGTTTCGCGCCCCATTTTTTTAGGCCTGCCCCCAGAGGGCGTCGGCGAGCGCGACTCCCGCGAAGGCGGCGCCAAGGCCGACGGCGAGACTCGCGACCACGTTGGCCACGGCGAAGAGCCGCGCCCCGTCCTCCCCGAGCCGGAGCGTCTCGTACGAGAACGTCGAGTACGTCGTCAGGGCCCCGCACAGGCCCGTGCCGATGAGCAGCTGCACCTGCGACGAGGCGGCGCCCGCGGCGACGGCGCCGGTCAGCAGGCCGAGCACGAGGCTGCCGCAGGCGTTCACCGTGAACGTCCCCCACGGGAAGACGCTGTCGTGGCGGGTCTGCACGGCCCGGTCGGTGAGATAGCGCAGCGGTGCGCCGACCATCGCGCCGGCGATCACGAGGAGCCAGTTCACGCCCGCGTTCCGCCGTTCTCCAGGCCCACGTACCGGATGACCTCGCAGTCGTCGAGGACGACCAGGCCCTGTGACACCAGCTCGTCCAGCTCCGGCAGGAACGCCCTGACCCGTTCCTCGGTGTCGACGATCACGACGGCCATGGGCAGGTCCTCGCTGAGCGAGAGCAGCCGCGAGGTGTGGATCAGGGACGACGCCCCGAACCCCTCGATGCCGCGGAAGACGCTCGCCCCCGCGAGGCCCGCCTTGTGCGCCCGGTGCACGATCTCGCTGTACAGAGGCTTGCGGCGCCAGGTGTGGTTCTCACCGACGAAGACCGTCAGTCGCAGGGCACGGCCGGTCAGTCGCGTCATCGCTTCCTCCACACCAGTACGCGGCGCGTCAGCGCCACCCCGAGCCCGACCGCGGCGAGCGCCGCCAGGAGCGTCGCCGCGAGATAGACCAGGCCCGTACGGACCCGGCCGGCGTCCACCAGCTGCTGGATGTCCACCGCGTACGTGGAGAACGTGGTGAAGCCGCCCAGGACGCCGGTGCCGAAGAACGGCCGCACCAGGCGGTGCGCCGCCCACACATCGCTGATGATCACCATGAACACGCCGATCACGAAACAGCCGAGCGCGTTCACCCACATCGTCGTCCACGGGAAGGCGCCGGGCGAGGTGGGCCACAGGAGCGCGGCGCCGTAGCGGGCGCAGGCACCCACGGCGCCGCCGAGCGAGACGACCGCCACGATCGGGCCCTGTACCCGCAGGGCCGCGCGCCGCCGGGCCGGCACGCGCGGGCCGAGGTCCGGATCACTAGGTTCGTCCGCCGCCGGGGACTGCCCGCCTGTCATCCGTGCCCGTCTCCTCCTCGGCCCAGTGCCGCGCGCCGGCAGTGAAGATCACCGTCCGCGGTCAGCTTATAGCCGGTCCGGACGCGCCGTTAATGTCCTGTTGTCCCCGGCGAAAGATGGCCATGGTGTCCTGCCGGAACACCGGCTTACGGGTCCCAGGGAGGAGTCACACATGACACGGGTCGAGCTGCGCAGCGTCGACGAGCTGATGGATCTTCTGCACGCCTGCCGCGGCGCGTGGGACACCCCCGACCGCAGCGGCGACCCCGTCGACCTGCACGACCACGCGCTGCAGACCGCCGCGCTCCTGCGCCGCGGCCACCCCAGCGACAAGGAGCTCCAGCTCGCGGGGCTCGTCCACGACATAGGCCACCTGCTGCGCCCGGGCGACGACGCGGGCCACGCCGACACGGCGGCGGCCGCCGTGCGGGGGCTGCTCGGGGAGCGGGTCGCCCGTCTTGTGCAGCTGCACGTCCCGGCCAAGCGCTACCTGGCGACATCGGATCCGGCGCGCGGCCTCTCGCCGCAGAGCGCGCTGACGCTGGAGACGCAGGGCGGGCCGATGTCGCCCGAGGAGGCGGCGGTGTTCGCCCATGACCCGCTGGCCGACGATGCGGTGACGCTGCGTCAGGCGGACGACGCGGGCAAGGTCGTGGGCCTCGACGCGGGGGTCATGGAGGACTGGCGGCCCGTGGTGGAGCTGGTCGCGCAGGGGTTCCATTCCACCAACTTCACACCATCGCTACGTAGTTGACATGTCGGACTGACGCCCCGTCATGAGACCGTACGCCCCATGACTTCGGAGCTCTCGCTGGAAGGCAGGGTGGCCGTCGTGACCGGGGGGTCGCGGGGCATCGGCCGGGCCGTCGCCGTGGCGCTCGCGGCGGCCGGGGCGCGGGTGTGTGTGACGGCGCGCGATCCGGACGGGGTCCGTGAGACCGTCGCCGCGCTGACGGAGAGCGGCGCCGAAGCCACGGGACTGGCGGGGTCCGTCGCCGACCCCGCGCATCTGTGGGAACTGACGGAGCGGGCCCTCGACGCGTTCGGCCGGCTCGACATCCTGGTGAACAACGCCGCGACCAATGAACCGTACGGACCGCTGATGGAGGCGGATCCGGAGGTCTGGCGCGAGGCGTTCACAGTCAACGTGGAGGCGCCGCTGCGGCTCGTGCAGTGCGCCTGGCGGGCCTGGATGTCGGAGCACGGCGGGGCCGTGGTGAACATCTGCACCGAGGGCGCCGGACACGTCGGCCCGCGCGTGGGCGCCTACGGGACGAGCAAGGCGGCGCTGCTGCATCTGACGCAGCAACTCGCGGGCGAACTGGCTCCGTTGGTGCGGGTCAACTCCGTATCGCCCGGGCTCGTGCGCACGGAGATGGCGCGCTTCGTGTGGGAGCACGCCGAGGAGTCCGTGGCGGCGGGGCTGCCGCTGGGCCGGATCGGGGAGCCGCAGGACGTGGCCCGGGCGGTGCGCTGGCTGGTGTCGGACGAGGCGGCCTGGGTGACGGGCGCCGACCTCCTGGTGGACGGCGGAACCCGGGTCAGGGCCGCGTCGCCGGACCTGACCGATTCCGTCCACCAGCAGCTCCGCCACCGGCTGCCGGACACTCGCTAGGGCACTACCACTTGCCGGGCGCGTAGTCCTTCATGAAGACGCCGTACAGGTCTTCGCCGGCCTCGCCCCGGACGACCGGGTCGTAGACGCGGGCCGCGCCGTCGATCAGGTCGAGGGGGGCGTGGAAGCCCTCGTCGGCGAGGCGCAGCTTGTCGTAGTGCGGGCGCTCGTCGGTGATCCAGCCCGTGTCGACCGAGGTCATGAGGATGCCGTCGGTCTGGAACATCTCCTGGGCGCTGGTCCGCGTCACCATGTTCATGGCGGCCTTCGCGGCGTTCGTGTTCGGGTGCCCCGCGCCCTTGTAGCCGCGGCCGAAGACGCCCTCCATCGCCGAGACGTTCACGACGTACGCGCGTCCGCTGGACGCCTTCTTCGCGGCGTCGGCCATCGCCGGGCGCAGCGCGCTGATCAGGATGAACGGCGCCGTGTAGTTGCACAGCTGGGTCTCGAGGAGCTCCACCGGGGAGATCTGCTCGATCGTCTGCACCCACGTGTTGCTGTCGACGACGTCGGGGACGAGGCCGCCCGCGTCGATGGCGCTGCCGTCGCGATGCCGGGCGACGCTTGCGTTGCCGGCGACCAGGGCGAGATCGGCCACCTTCTGGGCGTCCAGGCCGGAGATACCGGCGGGCAGCGCGGTCAGACCGTCGACCGCGCCGGAGTTGAACGCGCCGATGACGTGGTGGGCGGGGAGCTCACCGGCCGGCAGCGGGGCGCTCTCGCCCTCGACGAGGGCCGCGTACGCGGAGGGCAGCCGGCGTACGGTCTGCGTCGCGTTGTTGATGAGGATGTCCAGCGGGCCCTGCTCGGCGACCTGCTCGGCAAGCGCCACGGCCTGGGCCGGGTCCCGCAGGTCGATGCCGACGACCTCCAGGCGGTCCATCCAGTCCGCCGAGTCGTCCATCGCCTTGAAGCGGCGGATGGCGTCCTTGGGGAAGCGCGTCGTGATCGTCGTGTGCGCGCCGTCACGCAGCAGGCGCAGCGCGATGTACATGCCGATCTTGGCGCGGCCGCCGGTGAGCAGGGCGCGCTTGCCGGAGAGGTCGGCGCGGATGTCGCGCTTGGCGCGGTTCACGGCGGCGCACTCGGGACAGAGCTGGTGGTAGAAGTAGTCGACTTCCACGTACCGGGCCTTGCAGGTGTAGCAGGAGCGGGGACGCTGGAGTATCCCCGCCAGCTTGCCCTCCTCGACCTGCGAGGACGGCAGAAGGCCCTCGGTCTCGTCGTCGATGCGCTCGGCGGAGCCGGTCGCGGTCGCCTCGGTGACGGCCTTGTCGTGGGCGGTCTTCGCGGCGCGGCGCTCCTGGCGGCGGCGCTGCTTCACGGTCCGGTAGACACCGGCCGTGGCGCGCCTGACCTGGATCGCGTCGGGGTGGTCCACATCCAGCTTGTCGAGTTCGTCGAGCACGCTCAGGCAGACGGCAAGCCGCTCGGGGTCGATCCCGGGGCCGAACGACTCCTGCGACACCACCATGGCTTCGGTGGCGCCCGTCGGGCTGTCCTCTGTCATCGTCATCGCCGCTGCGTTCCTCGCGTCACTCGGACCGCGGCGTGCTGTGAGTGACCGCGGATACTCCCAAAAGGCGGAACCTTACAACCTGCTGTCGACATTCCGCCAAGTGGGCAGTTTATCCCGCTCCCGGGCCCTCCCGGGAACGCCGGTCCTTGACCTTGATCCCGTACGGCCGTAGGGCGCGGCCCGCCCCCTCCCCCGTCAGGACGGACCGCCCCCCGTCAGGCCGTCCCCCGCACCGTCTCGCACACGCGCACCAGGGCCGCGAGTTCCTCGCGGATGCCGGTCGCGAGTACGTCCAGGTCGGGGACCGCGGCCGCGTCGGCGACCAGGCCGTAGTGGACACGCCCCCGGTACGTGGACACCGCGACCGCGAGGGACTGTCCCTGGGCCAGTGGCGCGAGGGGGTAGACCTCGGTGAGCGGGCAGCCGCCGAGCCGCAGGCCGAGGCTCGGCAGCGGCACGCTCGTGACGAGGATGTCGAACAGGAGCCGGGCCGCCTGGGCGACGACGGGCCCGCCGATCATGTGACCGAGCGGCGGCACATGGTCCGCGAGCAGGGCCACGGCGCCGGCGCCGCGCTGCGGGCCCGCGTCCTTGTTGTGGTCCATGGCCGTACGGACCGCGCGCAGCCGGGCGAGCGGGTCCCGCTCGTCGACCGGCAGCTTCACCAGGTAGCCGGAGAGCCGGTTGCCCTGGGGGTGGGCCGTGCGAGGGCGGCGCCGCGAGACGGGGATCAGGGCCCGCGGACGTACCCCTTCGCTGCCGTTGCCGCGCTCGTCGAGCCAGCGCCGCAGGGCCCCGGCGACGACGGCGATGAGGACGTCGTTGACGGTGCCGCCGACCGTCTTGCGGACCCGGTGCACATCGTCGAGTTCGAGGACGACGCCCTCGGTGCTGCGGGTGCCCGTGGCGTTCGAGGAGAAGGCGGGCGAGGTGTGCACGTCCCAGGTGGCGCGGACGACGGAGGTGCCGATGTCGAGCGCCGTGACGGCACTGGAGGCGCCCTCCCGGAGGAGGCCGGGCAGCTTGCGCGGGTCGAGGTCGCCGAGCCGCAGGTCGCGCATGCCGGGGAACGGCAGCCGGAACCCGCGGGGCGCCGCGACGGCGGGCGCCGTCCGCGAGACGGGCAGGTCCATCGGGTCCATCACCCCGGCGGCGAGCGTCAGCGCCCGCAGCCCGTCGGCCAGCGCGTGGTGGAACTTGAACAGGACGGCGAACGAGGTACCGTCCGCGCCCGGCAGGACATGTGCCTCCCACGGGGGCCTCGCCCGGTCGAGCGGCCGCTCCATCAGGGCGCCGGCCGCGGCGTGGAAGTCCGCGGTGGGCTCGCCCAGCCGTACGTGGTCGAGCGGGTCGAAGTCGGATACGGGCACGCGTGCCGCGCCGCCGACGGGGATCCGTACCCCCTGGATGCGCATGCGCAGGCCGGGGACCGCGGGGGCGCGGGCGGCGAGCAGCTCCACCGCGTGCTGGACGTCGCCCGGCGAGCCCGCGGCGAACACCCCCAACGCGCCCAGGTGCATCGGGTGTTCGGCGGACTCGATGTTCCAGAAGGCCAGGTCGAGTGGCGCGAGGAGGTCCGGGCTCGGCGCGGGCCGAGAGTGCTGGGACTGCTGAGAGTTCACGGAGGCCGCTCTCGCGTCGACGTCGGGGGAAAGCAGTCAACCGCTCTCCAGTGATTACGGTCAAGTACGATCAAGCTACACACAGTAAACAACAGATTAAGACCCGCCCCCTCGATGAAGGGGCGGGTCTCGTGGTGCTGGTGGGGCGTGCGGTGCCGTTACTTCAGCGCCGGCGGCGCCGCTTCGGCGGAGGTTCCCCAGGTGGAGGGCTTGCCGCCGACCGTGAAGGACAGCTCCCGCAGCCCGCGGATGTCGTCCGTCGTCAGATACGTCTTCCTCAAAGCGGTCCCGTCGGTCTGCGCCGACTGGATGTACCGCGCCGAGTCAGACGTCCCCGGTGCCTTCACCGTGAGGCGGCCCTTCGGGTAGTAGCGCCGGTCGAGGGTCACGTCCACCCGCTCGAAGACCGGGGTCGACAGGCCCCAGGTGTCCGTGCCGGGCTGGACCGGGAAGATTCCGATCGACGACAGGACGTTCCAGGCGGACATCGTCCCGAGGTCGTCGTTTCCGGTCATGCCGGTCGGGGCGTCCGTGAAGAGCGTGAGCGCGGCGTGCACGACGTCGGTCGTCTTCCAGGGCTGACCGGTCGAGAGGTACGTGTAGGGCGCGATCAGGTCGGGCTCGTTCTGCGGGTTGTACTTGTCCGCGTTGTAGTAGTCGTACGGACCGTTCACCCACACCTCGCGGGCGGTCTTCGCGGGGTCCTGCACCAGCTGGTCGTACGCGAAGAACGAGTCGAGGCGGTCGTTGGCCGGCTTGGTGCCGCCGATCAGGCCGACCATCCCGGGCAGGTCCTGCGGGACGAGCCACTGGTACTGCCAGGACGTGCCCTCGTGGAAGCCCTCGCTCTTGGCGGGGTCGGCCGGGCCCGTGAAGGTGCCCGCCGCGTCCCGCGCCCGGAAGAAGCCGGTCGAACTGTCGAAGATCTTCCGGTAGTTCTGCGCCCGCTGTGTGTACCGCGCCGCGTCGTCCTTGTGGCCCAGGTCCTTCGCCATCTGCCCGAGCATCGCGTCGGACAGCGCGTACTCCAGGGTCGCGGAGGCGCCGTGGTCGTAGTCGGAGTCGCCCGGCTTCACATGCGCGCGGTCCTTGATGTACGGCGCGAAGCCGTCCGCGATGTACTCCTTGTTGGCCTCGCGGCCGACCGGCGCGGAGTCGGCGGGCGGAACCCCGTCGGCGTTCTTCTTCAGCGCGCGGTACGCCTGCTCCTCATACCCCTTGAGCAGACCCTGCTGATAGGCGTTCGTCAGGAACGGAGTGACCGGGTCACCCGTCATGATGTTCGTCTCGACCGTGCCGTAGCCCCACTTGGGCAGCCAGCCGCTCTCCTCGTCGATCTTGATGACGGAGATCGCCATGTCGCGGGACTCGCGCGGCGCGAGCAGTGACAGGAGCTGCGCCTGCGTGCGGTAGGTGTCCCAGAGGGACCAGTTCTGGTAGTACGTGTAGCCCTTGGCGCGGTGGATCTTCTGGTCCCAGCCGGTGTAGCGGCCGTCGACATCGCTGCCGACGTTCGGCGCGAGGAACGAACGGTACAGGGAGGAGTAGAAGGTGCGGCGGAGCGTGTCGCTGCCGCCCTGCGCCTTGACGTCGTCGAGCCGGTCCTCCCACGCGGCCTGCGCGGCGTGCTCGACACGGTCGTACGAACGGCCGCCCTCGGAACGGAGGTTGAGCGCCGCGCCCTTCGCGTCGACGTACGAGATCGCCGTGGTCGCCTCGACGCTGCGGTCCTTGGAGGTGTCGAAGCGCACGAACGCGCCGCTGCGTTCGCCGCCGGCCGTCGACTCCTTGGAGCCCTCGGTGACCGCGTCGCCCTTCCAGGTGCCCGACGTCGTGAACGGCCGGTCGAAGCGGGTGATCGTGTACACCGTGTACGGCTTCGTGTCCTGGCAGAAGCCGCTGCCGGTGATGGCCGTGCGGACGGTGCGGTTGTCGAGGATCTCGACCTTGGTGTTCAGGGTCTTGTGCAGCGACTGGCCTGCGTTGATGAGGACGTTGGCCTTGTCGGTGGCGGGGAAGGTGTAGCGCTGGACGCCGGTCCGCTTGGTCGCGGTCAGCTCGGCCTCGATGCCCGTGTTCAGACCGACCTTGTACGAGCCGGGGCTGGCCTTCTCGTTGTCGTGACTGAACTCGGCCGCGTACTTGGCGTAGTCGGTCGACGTGATGTCGCCGGTCGTGGGCAGCACGGGCAGATCGCCGCCGAGGCCGCAGCCGACCCCGGACAGATGCACGGTGGAGAAGCCCCGGATGTGGTTCTCGGAGTAGTCGTAACCCGTGTTGTGGCCCGTGTCGGGCGAGAACTGCACCATGCCGAAGGGCACAGCGGCGCCCGGGTAGGTGTTGCCCTCGTTCTCGGTGCCGATGAACGGGTTGACCAGATCGGTGAGCCGGCCCTCGTCGGACACGGCCGCCTGGGCCGACGGCACGGCGAGCGCCCCGCCCAGGAGCGCGGCCGCCGCCACCGCCGTCCCCGCTCCGCGCAGCCGTTGGGTCCATCTCATGGCGAGACCGCCTCCTCGAGTACTAGACAACGTTGTCAATTCGCAGCGCGGTCATTCTTCTGGCGCGTGCGTGTACTCGTCAAGGGACACGGCAGCGGGAGCCTGCGGACGAGACACGGCACAGGGCACCCGCCGACGAGGGGCAGGAACGGTCAGACCACGACCTGTCGGCCCTTCCCCAGTGCG
The DNA here is from genome assembly GCF_035918235.1 of Streptomyces sp. NBC_01445. Taxonomy (NCBI): domain Bacteria; kingdom Bacillati; phylum Actinomycetota; class Actinomycetes; order Kitasatosporales; family Streptomycetaceae; genus Streptomyces; species Streptomyces sp. NBC_01445. The sequence continues at coordinate 1,593,017 of NZ_CP109485.1, forward strand.
ATCACCCCGCCCTTCGACACCGTGTACAGCTCGGCGTCCCGCTCCGGGTTGACGCCGATGGTCGCCCCCGGCGGGACGTCCACGTTCTTGTCGAGCACGGCTCCGCGCACCACGGCGCCCCTGCCGATCCGGACGTTGTCGTGCAGGACCGAGCCCTGGACGACGGCGCCCTCCTCGACGGTGACACCCGGAGAGAGGACGGAGCGGGTGACCTGGCCGCGGATGACGCAGCCCGGGCTGACGATCGACTGGCCCGCGATGCCGCCCGCGCAGAACTTGGCGGGCGGCAGCTGCCCGGGGTGCGTGTAGATGGGCCAGCGCCGGTTGTCGAGGTTGAAGGCGGGCTTGTCCGAGAGCAGGTCGAGGTGGGCCTCGTAGTACGCGTCGAGGGTGCCGACGTCGCGCCAGTAGCCGTGCTCGTGGGGCGTCTCGCCGGGGACGTGGTTGCCGTCGAAGTCGTAGAGCTGGGCGACGCCGCGTTCGGTGAGCATCGGCAGGATCGAACCGCCCATGTCATGAACGGAGTTGGGCATCTCGGAGTCCTGCTGCAACGCGTCGATGAGGGTCTTCGTGGTGAAGACGTAGTTGCCCATGGAGGCGAAGACCTGGTGCGGGGAGCCGGGGATGCCGGGCGGGTCGGCCGGCTTCTCGAGGAAGCGGTCCACGCGCGTCCCGTCACCGGCCGGCGTGATGATCCCGAACGCCGAGGCGTCCGCGCGGGGTACGCGGATGCCGGCGACCGTGACGCCCGCGCCGCTCTCGATGTGCTGCTGGAGCATCTGGCGCGGGTCCATGCGGTAGACGTGGTCGGCGCCGAACACCGCTATGTAGTCGGGCTGTTCGTCGTGGACCAGGTTCAGGGACTGGAGGATGGCGTCCGCGCTGCCGAGGTACCAGCGCGGGCCGAGGCGCTGCTGGGCCGGGACGGGCGTGACGTAGTTGCCGAGCAGGCTCGACATGCGCCAGGTCGTCGTGACGTGCCGGTCGAGCGAGTGCGACTTGTACTGGGTCAGGACGCAGATACGCAGGATGTCCGCGTTGACCAGGTTGGACAGGACGAAGTCGACGAGGCGGTACGTGCCGCCGAAGGTGACCGCCGGTTTCGCCCGGTCGGCGGTGAGTGGCAGCAGGCGCTTGCCCTCCCCGCCCGCCAGTACGATCCCGAGCACCGAAGGTCCACCGCGCATCCCAGCCCCCAGCTTCACCTTGAGGATCTATATCGCTTCGAGGAACTGCCCCGTCTTGCCCGTCTGTTACGCCATCTTGACCGGCTGCGTCGTGTTGAGGATCTCGTCGTACACGTCGGCCGTGCGGCGGGCCACGGTGTCCCAACCGAACTCGCGCTCCGAGCGCTCCCGGCCGGCGGCGCCCATGCGGGCCGCCTCGTCGGGGTCACCCACCAGCCGGTTCAGGGCCTGCGCGAGCCCGCTCTCGAACGCCTGCGGGTCGCGCTCCTCGTAGGGCACGAGGAGCCCGGTCGTCCCGTCGGCGACGACCTCGGGGATGCCTCCGACGGCGGAGGCCACGACGGCGGTTCCGCACGCCATCGCCTCCAGGTTCACGATGCCGAGGGGTTCGTACACCGACGGGCAGACGAACGCCCGTGCGTGGGTGAGAAGTTGGACCACATCGGTACGGGGCAGCATCTGCGGAATCCAGTGGACGCCGTCCCGCAGCGCACGCAACTCGTCCACGAGGGTGCGGAATTCACGCCCGATGGCCGGGGTGTCGGGCGCTCCGGCGCACAGGATCAGCTGCGCCGACGGGTCCAACTCCTTCGCCGCCCTGAGGAGATGGGGCACGCCCTTCTGCCGTGTGATGCGTCCGACGAAGACCACGTACGGGCGGTTCTGGTCGATGCCGATGCGGGCGAGGACGTCCGTGGCGGGGTCGGGACGGTAGAGGGCGGAGTCGATGCCGTTGTGGACGACGCGGACCTTCGCCGGGTCGATCGCCGGATAGCAGGCGAGGATGTCGTCGCGCATGGCTCCCGAAACCGCGATGACCGCGTCGGCCGCCTCGACGGCGGTGCGCTCGGCCCAGCCCGACAGGGCGTATCCGCCGCCGAGTTGCTCGGCCTTCCAGGGGCGCAGGGGCTCGAGCGAGTGCGCGGTCACGATGTGCGGGATGCCGTGGAGCAACTTGCCTATGTGACCCGCCAGATTGGCGTACCAGGTGTGGGAGTGGACGAGTTCGCGGCCTTCGAGCGCGGCGGCGATGGACAGGTCCACGGAGAAGGTGCGCAGGGCGTCGTTCGCCCCGTCGAGGGCCTGCCACGCGCGGTGGCGCCGCAGCCCCTCGGAACCGCCCTCGCCCCACGTGTGGACGTCGAGGTCGACGAGGGGGCGTAACTCCCTTGCGAGGAACTCGACATGGACGCCCGCGCCGCCATAGACGTCCGGCGGGTACTCCCGGGTCAGCAGCCCCACTCTCATGCAGAACCCCCGTCGTCCGTAGCGTGCCCGGCCGCGCACCTTCATGGTCACCCAGAAGCGGCCGGTGGGGAAGAGTGCTGCGGCGGCCGCTCGAAGCAGCAGTCGCCGCAGAGACCGCCGCCGGGGGCACGGTAGATGAGGCAGCAGCTCGTGCGGCGGAAAGCGGTGCCGGTGCGGGTGCCGGTCGCGGCGAGGCGGGGGTCCGCGAAGAGTTCCGTGGTCAGGAGGCGGGCGCGGGCGGCGACGTCGGGGCGCCCGGCGCGGCGCGCCCAGCGGCTGATCTCGCGGGCGGCACCGGCGAGCGCGGACCCCGCGTTGCCGCGCAGCAGCGGGGCCGAGACACGGTAGCGGGCACGCAGGGCGGCCGACAGCGGCTCCAGGTGGCGATCCAGCACGAGCTCCGCGAGGTGCGCGCTGTCGGCGGGGAGCTGCCCCGTACCGGCGAGGAACAGGTCGTCCGGCGCACTGGCGTCGGGGTTCCAGTGCAGCAGCGCGGGGTCGAGGTCCGGGACGCGCCCGAAGAGGGCCGCACTGCCGAGCGTCACCGACCAAAGGCGCGCCGCGAGGCCGAGTTGGGCGACGGACACCGCGACGCGCGGTTCGGGCACGGAGAGTGCCCGCGCGACCTTCTCGACGCGGTACGTGAGAGGGTCGCGGACCGGTGCGTCGCTCTGATAGACGCGCCCCAGCGCCGGTGGGTCACCCTCCGCGTCCTTGGTGTCGCACAGAGCGAAGAATCCGCCGAGGGAACCGAGTTCGCGCAGGTCGATGTGGACTGTCACGGCCTCAGTACAGCAAGTAGGCGTCCGCAGGTCACGGGTGGGGTGCACCCCGTGTCCCCCACCGGGTGGAGGCCCCGGGGCGGGTCGTACTCCATCGGCAGTAGGACCCAATGCGTGCTCAGGTACGACGACGCGAGCACCGGAAAGAGAGATCGTAGAGGCATGGAAACCGACCGTTCGCCGCACCACGGGATGCGCCGCCGCACAGTGAGGAGCGGCCGATGAGTGCACTCACGCTGGCTGTGCTGCTCTCCCTCGTCTCCGCGGTGGCGTACGCGGGCGGCGCGATCCTCCAGGAACGCGTCGCGGTGTCCACGCCCGAGCACGCTTACGCGCCGCTGCGCCGCCCGGTGTGGTGGTGCGCGGTCGCGCTCAACGGTCTGGGAGCACTCCTGCACGTGGCCGCCCTGGCGTACGGGCCGCTCAGCCTCGTGCAGCCCCTCGGCGCCCTGACGATCGTGTTCGCGCTGCCGATGGCGGCTCTCTTCGTGCACCGCAAGGCCGGGGCCACCGCCTGGCGGGGCGCGATCATGGCCGCGGTGGGTCTCGCCGGTCTGCTCTCCCTCACGGGGTCGGCGTCCGAGCAGTCCCTCGAAGGCACGGAGCGGCTGATGGTCGCCCTCGCGACGGCCGGCACGGTCCTCGCCCTGATGACCCTCGCGCACGCCGTGCACCGCCACCCCGTGGTGCGCAGCGTCCTGCTCGCGGGCGCGGCGGGTGTCGCGTTCGGCATCGCGTCCGTGTTCACGAAGTCCGTGGCGGTCGAGTGGACGGAGGACGGGACGTTCGCCCAGTTCTCGAGCTTCCTGGTGATAGCGGCGCTCGCCACGTCCGGCATGCTCCTGTCCCAGGCCTCGTACCGCGGCGCGGGCCTCGCGGCTCCGCTCGCCACAGTGACCGTCGTGAACCCGGTGGTCGCGGCGGCAGTTGGCCTCACGCTCTTCGGCGAAACGTTCCGATACGGCACGACGGGCACCGCCCTCGCCCTCGCGAGCGGTGTCGTCGCCGCGGGCGGCCTGATCCTGCTGACGACGGAGCGGATCAGCGGGGCGCGCAGGACGGCCACCGAGCCGGTCGTCGCGGCGTTGCCCGCCCAGTCCGTGACCGAGTCACCGCGCGCGATCACCGACGGCGAGCCGCTGGTGCGGCGCGTCGAGGCGCCCGCGCGGGATGCCGATGCGCATGGCCGCACCAAGGGCAAGGACCGCCGCTACGACGAGTGGCACAGCCCCCGCGACGAGCGCATCAAATCCTGACGCCGTGCGCCCGCAGATACGCCAGCGGGTCGACGTCCGAACCGAAGCCGGGCCCCGTCCGCACCTCGAAGTGCAGATGCGGGCCCGTGCTGTTGCCCGTGGAACCGGAGCGGGCGATGCGCTGACCGCCCACGACCCGCTGCCCGGCCTTCACGCTGAGCGCCGAGAGATGGCCGTACTGGCTGTACTTGCCGTCGGCGTGCCGGATCACGACCTCGTACCCGTACGAGCCGCCCCAGCCCGCGGAGACGACATGGCCGGAGGCGATGGCCTTGACGGTCGTGCCGGTGGACACGGCGAAGTCGACGCCCGTGTGGTAGCCCTTCGACCAGGAAGAACCCGCCGCGCGGTACGGGGTGCTGAGACTCGCGGAGACGGGAGCGGTGACGTCGTGTGACGCGGCGGGCTTCTCGGTCCGGGGCCGGGTGGCGGTGGCCGTGCCGGTCTTCTTGGCGGGGGCCGCCGTCTCCCGTTTCTGGTCGCTCTTGTCGTGCTTCTGGGCCGACTTCTGGGCCGGCCGTTCGCGCTTCTGCGGGGCGGCCGGGTCGCGCGGCTTGGTCGACGGGTGCAGGGCGATGCGCTGCCCGGGCAGGATGAAGTCGGGGTCCGAGCCGATGGTGCGGCGGTTCGCCTCGTACAACTTCCGCCAGCCGCCGGGCACTTCGCGGGCGTCGGCGATGCCGGAGAGGGTGTCGCCGCCGACCACCGTGTACATCTGGGCCGTGCCCGCCGTCGACTGGGGCGTGACCTCGGGCTTGACGTCCTTGACGGTGCGCTGGGGCTTCTGCTTGACGGTTTCGGTGTGCGGTCCCGGAGTGTCGCCGCCGCGGGTGAGGCCCGCGCGGGCCGAGCAGACCGGCCAGGCGCCGGGCCCCTGCCCGTCGAGGACCTTCTCGGCGACGGCGATCTGCTGGCTCCTGGTGGCGCGGTCGGCGCGCGCGGCGTAGGCGGTGCCGCCGTAGGCCTCCCAGGTGGACTGCGTGAACTGGAGCCCGCCGAAGTAGCCGTTGCCGGAGTTGACGCTCCAGTTGCCGCTCGACTCGCAGGCCGCGACCTTGTTCCAGGTGTTCGCGTCGGCCGCGTGCGCCACACCCGCCCCGATGAGAGGGATCGCCATACCCGCGCTGCCCGCGGTGACGGTGAGCGACGCCCGGTTGATCCGGTTCGGCTGATACCGGCGATGCCGACCGCGTACGGCCATGGAAGCCCCCTCAGACACAGGTCAGAAGCGGCAAGTTAGCCGCTCCGACACACTCATGACAAGACCCGCACAGGGGTGACACGAGCGGTCAAGAGGGACCAAGGGGGCTTCCTCCAGGCGTAGTTCGCGTTTCAGCCCCGCAACCGCACCGGCAACCAGTCGAGTTGGGCGGCCTGATGGAAGGGCCCCCCGCCCTCGTGGTCGTTGAAGGTGTACACCTTGATCGTCTTGTCCTGCCCGGCATAGGAGTTGAACGCCGCGAAGACCGTGGAGGGCGGGCAGGTCTGGTCCTCGAGCGCCACCGAGAAGAGGGCGGGCGCGGTGCCGCGGGCCGCGAAGTGCACGCCGTCGAAGTACGACAGCGTGCGGAAGACCTGCTCGTCGGCGCCGATGTGCGCCTTCAGATACAGGGCTATCTCGCGGTACGGGTGGCGTTCGGTGAGGGTGGCCGCGCGGGGGAACTGGCACAGGAACGGCACGTCGGGCGCGATGGCGACGAGGTCGGGCACCAGGCCGCCGACCGCGATCGTGATGCCGCCGCCCTGGCTGCCGCCGAGCGCGGCGACGCGCGACGCGTCGACGAGGGGGTGCGAACGGGCCGCCTCGACCGCGCGCACGGCGTCGGTGAAGACGCGCCGGTAGAAGTACTCGTGCGGGTCCTCGATGCCGCGCGTCATGAAGCCGGAGTGCGCGGGTCCGCTGCCGACCGGGTCGGGGGTGTCGCCCACCCTGCCCCCGGAGCCCTGGCCGCGCGTGTCCATGACGAAGTGCGCGAAGCCGGCCGCGGCCCACAGCAGGTTCGTGTGCGGCAGACCGCGCCCGCCTCCGTAGCCGATGTACTCGACGACGGCAGGCAGCGGCGCCGTCGTCCCCGCGGGCAGGACGAGCCAGCCCTTGACCGGATGCCCGCCGAACCCGGCGTACGTAACATCGAAGACGTCGACCGCGGACAGCGGCACGTCGACCGGTACGAAGCGCGCGTCGAGGTCGTGCTCACGCGCCTCTGCCAGGGTCTTCTCCCAGAACGCGTCGAAGTCCTCGGGCCGCGTCAACGTGGGCCGGTAGGACTGAAGTTCGTCGAGCGGCAAATCGAAGTGAGGCACGGGCGGCTCCTTGTTCGTAGAGAGTTCCGTAGAGACCTCCGCAGCGAGTCCTGAGGGCTCGACGAGAGCGTCGCAGCGTCACGGTACGCCTCACCGCGCTACAAATGAACAAGAACGATCACCTCCCTACTTCAGGAGCGACAGGCATGAGCAAGTCAGCCCAGATCGGTGTCACGGGGCTCGCTGTCATGGGGCGCAACCTCGCGCGGAACTTCGCCAGGAACGGCTACACGGTCGCCCTGCACAACCGCACCGCGTCCCGCACGCACGACCTCGTGGCGGAGTTCGGCGGCGAGGGCGAGTTCGTCCCCACCGAGACCGCGGAGGAGTTCGTGGCCGCGCTGGAGAGGCCGCGCCGCCTGGTGATCATGGTCAAGGCCGGTGACCCCACGGACGCGGTGATCCAGGAGTTCGCGCCCCTCCTGGAGCCCGGCGACATGATCGTCGACGGCGGCAACGCGCACTTCGCGGACACCCGCCGCCGCGAGCGTGAACTGCGCGAGCGCGGCATCCACTTCGTCGGCACGGGCGTCTCCGGCGGCGAGGAGGGCGCCCTGAACGGGCCGAGCATCATGCCGGGCGGCAGCCAGGAGTCGTACGCGGCGCTCGGCCCGATGCTGGAGAAGATCTCCGCGAAGGCCAAGGACGGCTCCCCGTGCGTGACGCACGTCGGCCCGGACGGCGCCGGCCACTTCGTGAAGATGGTCCACAACGGCATCGAGTACGCCGACATGCAGCTCATCGGCGAGGCCTACCAGCTCCTGCGCGACGTGGCGGGCTACGCCCCCGCGCAGATCGCCGACATCTTCCGCAGGTGGAACACCGGCCGGCTCGACTCGTATCTGATCGAGATCACGGCCGAGGTCCTGTCGCACGTGGACGCGGCGACGGGCAAGCCCTTCGTGGACGTCGTCGTCGACGAGGCGGAGCAGAAGGGCACGGGGCGCTGGACCGTGCAGATCGCGCTCGACCTGGGCGTCCCGGTGTCGGGCATCGCCGAGGCCGTCTTCGCGCGCTCGCTGTCCGGCCACGCGGACCTGCGCGCGGCCTCGAAGGACCTGGCGGGCCCGACGCCGACCGCGCTGAGCGAGCCGGAGGCCGCGGCGTTCGCCGACCGGGTCGAGCAGGCCCTGTACGCGTCGAAGATCGTGTCGTACACGCAGGGCTTCCACGAGATCACGGCGGGCAGCGAGGCGTACGGCTGGGACATCGACCTGGGCGCCGTCGCCTCGATCTGGCGCGGCGGCTGCATCATCCGGGCCGCGTTCCTCGACCGGATCACCGCCGCGTACGACGCCCGGCCCGACCTGCCGAGCCTCCTCGCGGACAAGACGTTCGCGCAGGAGATCGGCGCGGCGCAGGACGACTGGCGTGCCGTCCTGGTCGCCGCGACGGTCGAGGGCGTCCCGGCGCCGGGCTTCGCGGCCGCGCTCGCGTACTACGACGCGCTGCGCGCCGACCGCCTCCCGGCCGCGCTCACGCAGGGCCAGCGGGACTTCTTCGGCGCCCACACGTACCGCCGCACGGACCGCGACGGCGCGTTCCACACACTGTGGGGCGGCGACCGGTCCGAGGTGTCGGCGTAGGGGGCGCACTCCGACGGGGGGCGCGTGTGCGTACGCCGCTACAGCGGCGACCGGTCCCAGCTCTCGGCATGGGAGGCTTGCCCCTGCCGCTACCGGACACTTGCCCAGTGCTCCACCCTTCGGGGTGGAGGTGCAGGGCATCTGGCCCGTAGCGGCCCGAAGGGCCGCAGCGCCGCAACCGAATCGCCTTGCCCAACAACGTAGTTGTCGGACCTATCGCCGGGCGGGCGGAAACTCAGGCCTGTGGAGGCCCCATAAGGCGGACCCTCACCGGTCGGCAGAGGCCCGTGCAGCAGGAACCCGTGGTGGCACTGCGGAGCAGCACCGACCGGAATCGTCCGCGTTCACGCGGGCGAGGGCGTCAAATGGGTGAAGGCTCCGGCTCGGGCGGCGCCGGCTCCGGGTCGGGGTTCGGCGGGCCCGGGGACGGCGGGGGCGGCGGGGGCTGCGGCGTGGGGCCGGGGCCGGGCGACGGGGGCGGCGGGATCGGGGACGGGAACGGCCCGGGATCGGGGACGTCGGGCCCCGGGGTCGGCGGGGTGACGGGATCGGGGATGGGATGCGTCATCGATTCCTCCAGGGGGTCGGAGGCCGGCCGCGCTCCGGGTGGGGCACAGCCGGTCCCTGCCACTGTCTCCCGGCACGCGTTCCCACGCCCGCCGGGTCCACACACCGCCCGGCCGGCTCTCAGCCCTTGATACGGGTGAGGCGTACGACGGGAATGTCCCGCTCGGTCTTCTTCTGGTAGTCCGCGTACGGGGCGAAGATCTCCACGAGGTGGGGCCACACCCTGGCCTTTTCCTCCGAGGAGAGGGTCTCGGCGCGGGCGGCGAACCGCTCGGTCTCGACGCGCAGCCGCACGTCCGGGTTGGCCTCCAGGTTCAGGTACCACTCGGGGTGCTGGTCGGCGCCGCCCTTCGAGGCGACGATCAGGTAGTCGTCGCCGTCGCGGTCGTAGATCAGCACCGTGCGGCGCCACTTACCGGAGTGACGCCCCTGGTAGTCGAGCAGCAGACAGGGCGCGCTCATCGGGCCGGGGATCGTGGTGCCCTCGGTGCCGCCGGACTCCTCGTACAGGCGGGCCTGCTCGGCGACCCAGCCCGTGGGGCTGATCACGACGTCGGTGCCGGTCTCGTCCTGGGCCATCTGGCTCTCCTCGTGCAGCTCAAGCCGGTGTCACTCGGTACGAACTCGGCTCAGCCTAGGCCGTGTTGTCCGCCGCCGCGCGCAGGCCGGGGCGGGGGCTGGAGAGGACGGGGACCGTCGCGGTGGTCCGGTCGGCGGCGGGTGCCATGGAGGCCTGGGCGAGCACGACGACGTCGACATCGGTGAGGGCGTCCACGGCGGCGGCCACGAGGTCCCGGTAGCCGTCCCGGTCACCGGCCTCGAATCGCTCCCAGGCCCCTGCCACCAGCACCGTGCGTACGTCGACGGGGCGGCCGGCGCGGGCGGCCTCCTCCTCGACGAGGGCGACGGTCGGCGCGAGGGTGCTCTCCAGTGCTGCGACCACGGCGACGGCACGTCCGGCTTCGACCGCGGCGGCGGCCATCGGCCGGTCCACGCGCAGGACAGGGACGCCGACGGCGGCGGACTGGGCCTCGGCGACGCCGCCGATGGTCGAGCAGGTGCAGAGCACGGCGGCCGCCCCCTCGGCCACGGCGGCTTCGAGCAGCGCGCGCACGTCGTCCGCGACGGCGTCGGGCCCGGCGGTCCTGGCGCGTTCGAGCAGGCTCTCGTCCACGACGTGGCGCAGGGCGAGACCGGGGTGGTGGGTGTCGCGCAGGGCGTCGAAGACCGGGACGTGGACCGGGGAGGTGTGCAGGAGAGCGAGGGTCACGCGGTCACCACTTGGCCGAGTCGTCGGCGAGCGCGCGCTGCGCGGCGTCCATCAGCTCCGGCGGGGCGGCGGGGGCCTCCCCGGGGTGGCGCGCTGCCCACTGCACGACGAACGGGCACAGGGGCGCGACGGCGATGCTCTCGCGGGCGGCGATGGCGTACAGCTCGCGGGCCAGCGATCCTGCGATGCCGCGGCCCTCGTGCTGGGGCTCGACGACGGTGTGCACGGGCACGAGGGCCCTCTCGGGCGCGTCGAGGACGAAGTACTGGATGTACCCGAAGGTGGAGCCTTGGGGGTCGCCCGCCGCGCGGGCCGCGAGGAGGCCCCTGTCCCGTTCGTCGTGGATCTCGATGTCGCTCATGGGGGTCTCCTCGCGTCTGCTGCGCGACGGTCAGCCGCTGGTGGCCGCCACCGCCTGGGGGCTGCGCTCCGTGTCACCGCCGGGAACCGGCTCGGACGGGTCGGCGCCCAGGGCCACGATCCGGTTCTCCCGGTCCACGTGCACGACTTGGGGCCGCAGCGCACGCGCCTCGGCGTCGTCGACCTGAGCGTAACTGATGATGATCACGAGGTCCCCGGGATGCACGAGATGGGCCGCGGCCCCGTTGATCCCGATGACACCACTCCCCCGCTCGCCCTCGATGACGTACGTCTCCAGGCGGGCGCCGTTGTCGATGTCGACGATGTGGACGAGCTCACCGGGCAGCAGATCGGCGGCGTCGAGGAGGTCACGGTCGATGGTGACGGACCCGACGTAGTGCAGGTCGGCCTGGGTGACGGTGGCGCGGTGGATCTTGGACTTGAACATGGTGCGCAGCATGAAGAAGCTCCTGATCTGTCTGCTCCCTGCCTGCTTTATGCAGGTCAAGGGCCGTTGCCACACCTTACAACCAGGCGCTTGTCCGGGCGTTCTCCCCATGTTTTTCAGGATCCGCACTGACCGAATGCTGAGCTTTCTCACGGCGCATCAGGCCGCTCCACAGCGAGGGGCTGCTCCACGAACGAGTCGGCCGCACGCGGGCTTGGCCTATCGGAGTGAACCGCGCTGCACGTGCGCACCGCCTGCGTACGAATGTCCGGTCGTGCCTCCGACGATGACCGTCGGCGGAGACCGGCCGGTCTCCGCCGTCGTGTACACACGCACCGAGGTGGAGAGATGCCCAGCATGCGGGGACAGCGCAGCAGGCACCGCTTGCTCGCGTTGATTTCGGGCTGTCTGCTGTTGGCGACAGGTGGCGCACTGCCGTCACAAGCGGCCCCGCCTCGCCGGGCCGATGTGTCGACGGTCTCGTTCGACAACCTCCGTACCGGCTGGGACCGGAACGAGCCGGGCCTGGCGCCGTCGCAGGTGTCCAGCTCCGACTTCGGGCAGCAGTTCTCGACCGCCGTGGACGGCCAGGTCTACGCCCAGCCGCTGGTGGCGGGCAAGACGGTCGTCGCGGCCACCGAGAACGCCAAGGTGTACGGCCTCGACTCGGCGACCGGGAAAGTCAACTGGACGAAGGACGTGGGCCCCTTCTGGCCCGCCTCGGCGATCGGCTGCGGTGACCTCACGCCGAACTACGGGGTCACCTCGACCCCCGTGTACGACGCCGCCACCCAGACCGTCTACCTCACCGCGAAGGTCAATGACGGGCCCGACACCAGCCACCCCAGCTGGTACGTCCACGCGCTGGACGCCTCGACCGGAACCGAGCGCAGCGGCTGGCCGGTGAAGGTGCAGGGCGCCCCGGTCAACGACCCGAGCCACCCCTTCAACGCGTTCACCGCCGCCCAGCGCCCCGGCCTCCTCCTGATGGACGGAACGATCTACGCGGGCTTCGCCTCGCACTGCGACATCGGCCCGTACGTCGGCTATGTGCTGGGGGTCAACACCACCACCCGCAAGACGACGCTGTGGGCCGCGGAGGACTCCGCCGCCAACGGCATGGCCGGCATCTGGTTGAGCGGCGGCGGTCTGGTCTCCGACGGGCCGGGACGGATCTTCTTCACCACCGGGAACGGAGTCTCCCCGGCGCCCGGCCCCGGTTCGAATCCGCCGGGCCAGCTCGCCGAGTCGGTGGTCCGGCTCGGAGTCAACAGCGACGGCACGATGTCCGCGCAGGACTTCTTCAGCCCCAGCAACGCCCCGATCCTCGACCAGAACGACACCGATCTGGGTTCCGGAGGCCCGACTGCGCTCCCCGGTCCGGTGTTCGGGACGAGCGCGCACCCCCATCTCATGGTGCAGATCGGTAAGGACGGCCGGCTCTTCCTCCTCGACCGGGACAACCTCGGTGGCCGCAGCCAGGGCGCCGGTGGAAGCGACGGGGTGCTCTCCGTCTTCGGCCCGTACGAGGGCGTCTGGGGGCACCCGGCCGCGTACGGCGCCGAGGGCGGCTATGTGTACACGATCGGCAGCGAAGGGCCGCTGCGGGCGTTCGCGTACGGAGTCAACGGTGCGGGCCAGCCCGCGCTGACCAACACCGGCACCAGCACCGGCAAGTTCGGCTACACCTCCGGCTCGCCCGTGGTGACCTCCACCGGCACCACCCCGGGCTCCGCCCTTGTCTGGACGATCTACTCGCGGGGCTCCAACGGGGCGGGCGGCGAACTCCGCGCGTACGACGCCGTCCCCGTCAACGGCACCCTCAACCTGCGCTACTCCGTCCCGATCGGCACCGCGTCCAAGTTCTCCGTGCCCGCCACCGACGGCGGGCGGGTCTACGTAGGCACTCGCGACGGCCATGTGCTCGCCTTCGGCCGGCCGGCCGCCACCGCGCTGAGCGGCAGCCCGGTCGACTTCGGCCAGGTCGCCGTGGGCGCCACCGGCCGCGCCACGGCCAAGGTGACCGCCACCCGGGACGTGACCGTCTCCGCGGTGAGCACCCCGTCGGGCAGTCGGTTCTCCGCCGCGCCCACCGGACTGCCGGTCACCCTGCATTCCGGTGACACCTACTCGGTGCCGGTGTCGTTCGCGCCGACCGCACCCGGCGCGGACACCTCGGTACTGACGTTCACCACCAACCTCGGCGACATCGGGTTCGGCCTGACCGGTTACGGCACCCAGTCCCGGCTCACCGCTTCCCCCTCCCAGCTGGCCTTCGGCACCGTGGCCACCGGCACGACCAAGACCCTGGGCGTGACCTTCACCAACACCGGCACCTCGGCCGAGACGGTCTCGGCGAGCAGCCCACCGAGCAGCCCGTTCAGCGCCGTGGGCCTGCCCGCGAACGGCGCCGTCGTCCAGCCCCAGCAGTCCGTCACCGTCCAGGTGAAGTACGCCCCGACGACCGCCGGTGACAGCACGGGATCCCTCTCCGTCACCTCGACGAGCGGCACCACCACCGTGCAGCTCAACGGCACCGCGGTGACCGGTCAGGCACATCTGACGGTCACTCCGGCCTCCACCGACTTCGGCAGTGTCGCGGTCGGGAAGTCGGTCACCAAGACCTTCGACATCAGCAACACGGGCAACATCCCCCTCACCGTCACCAAGGCGGCCCCGCCCACGGCACCCTTCCAAGTGACGAACCCGCTGAGCGAAGGCCAGGTCATCGGCCCGGAGGACGTGATCCACCAGGCCGTCACCTTCTCCCCGACCGCCGTCGGCGCGGCGTCCGGCGTCTACCAGCTCACCTCCGACGACGGCCGAGGCCCGCAGAACGAAGCGCTCACCGGCATGGGAACCGCGGCCGGCGGGGTCACCGTCCCGGCACCCGGAGCGGGCGGCTGGAAGCTCAACGGCTCCGCGAAGCTCTCCGGCAACGACCTGCAACTCACCCAGGCCAGCACGTACCAGGCGGGCTCGGGCGTCTTCCCCGTGCCGGTGACCACCGACGGCCTCAAGGCGGCGTTCACCACCGTCATCGGCGGCGGCACCGGCGCCGACGGCCTCACCTTCGGCCTGCTCGACCCGGCCAAGAACACATCCAGCGCGCTCGGCACGGACGGCGGCGGCCTCGGCTGGGGCGGTAAGGCGGGCGTGGCGATCACCTTCGACACGTACCGCAGCTCGGGTGACCCGTCGGCGAACTTCGTCGGCATCACCACGTCCAGGGCCAACGGCGTCTTCACCTACGCGGCGACCAACATCAACGCGCCGAACCTCCGCTCGGGCCCGCACGCCGTCGCCGTGTCCATCACCGGCAAGACCCTCACCGTCTCCATGGACGGCACCCAGCTGCTGAACACGACGGTGCCCTCACTGCCCCCGACGGCCCTGCTCGCCTTCACCGGCGGCACCGGCGGGCAGACCGACATCCACACGGTCCGGGACGCGGCCATCACCGCGAGCTCGTACGCCCCCGGACCCAGCGGCTGGACACTCAACGGCGCCGCCGCGGCGTCCGGCACCGACTTCGTGCTCACCCAGGCCGTGCAGAACACCGAGGGGAGCGCCGTTCAGAACGCCCCCACGGCGTCGGCGGGGCTGAAAGTGAGCTTCACGTCGACGATCGGCGGCGGCACCGGCGCCGACGGACTCGCCCTGATGCTGCTCGACCCGTCCAAGACCACACCGACCGCGCTGGGCTTCGGCGGTAGCGGTCTCGGCTACGCGGGGCTGCCGGGCATCGCGGTCACCCTGGACACCTACCGCAACACCGGTGATCCCTCGGCCAACTTCGTCGGGGTGGCCACCGGCGGGAACGGTGCGCCCTTCCAGTACGCCGCCACCTCGACCGCCGTGCCCGCCCTGCGCACGGGTACGCACACCGTCGACGTGAGCGTGACGACCGCCGGTCACCTCCTGGTGAAGGTGGACGGCACCCAGGTCATCGACACCGCGGTGACGCTGCCGCCGAACGTGCTGGTCGGGTTCGCCGGGGCCACCGGCGGCCTTACGGACAAGCACACGGTCGGCGGCGTCAGCATCACTCACTGAGGGCCCCGGCACGAGAACGGGAAGCACCTGCCGCGGGCGGGTCGGGGTGCGGGGCGGGTCTTCTCCGTGAAGCCCACGGTGGGCAGCCGCCCGGTGGCCCCATACCCGCCGCCGTACTCGGATCGGCTCCTCAGATCACGTACTCCGGCCCCGCGCCCGGGTCAGCTGCTTCAGTTCGATGATGGTCGCGACGGCGCGCAGCCAATTGGCCGCGGTGTCGTCGGCGGCGATCCCGCCCACGAGTTCGGTGCCGGCCCGCAGCCACTCCCGTACGAGGTCGGCCGCCTCCCGGCGGGGCAGGGGCTCGGGCAGCTCAGCGGCGCGGTCGAGGCCGCCGGCGCGCACGGTGTCGGCGAGGAAGGCGACCGAGCGCGGCTCGGTGCCGAGGCGGTCGAGGATGACTGCTGCGGCCGCGGCGCCGTCGCCGAACAGGGCGGTGCGCCGGGTGCCGGGCGCGGCGGTGAGGCCGTAACGCAGCAGGACGGTGATGTCGAGCCGGGCCAGCTCGTCGTCCGTGCGGTCCGGCGGGTACGGGGCGTCGTCGTTCATTGCGGGGCCTCGGGTGTCTCGTCTCATCTGACTGGTCCGCTGCGGCTCAGTCGACGGTGACGGTGTAGGTGATGCGCTCGGGGGCCGGGGAGGGGGTGGCCGCTCCCGTGGTCGGGGTGGCGGAGGGTCCGGTCGTCTCGGGAGGCCGGCTGGAGGTGTTGCCCTGGCAGGTGGTGAACGTGCAGTGCAGCAGCGTGAACCGCGTGGTCCCCTTGCCCTTGGCCTCGAAGGTGAAGGTGAGCCGGCCGCCGGCACCGGGCACCGGGGTGTCGCCGGAGTCCGACGCGTAGTCCTGGCCGCGGCTGACGAGCACCGCAGTGTCGGGCTCGGGGCCGACCAGGTACCAGTACTCGCGGGTGGAGGCGTTCTGGTCGACGGTGAGCGTGAAGCGCTCGCCCGGCTCGGCGGTGATGCTGGTGTCCTTCACCGGGTGGCTCGTCGGGCGGCCCACGGCGCTCGTGGAGCCGCCGGCCGGTTCGTCGGTGCCCGAGCCGCAGCCCGTGGCGAGAGCGAGGAGCGCGGCCGCCGCGATCGCGGCACCGCCCCTGCTACCGCGGAAGATAGACGCTGTACGCGTTGGGGAGATCACTGCTGGAAGCCTTGCCCATGTGGCCGTTGATGAAGTCGTCCTCGCTGACCCAGGTCGTCGAGCCCCAGGGGTTGTACACCTGAAGCTTGTCACCTTCCTGGGCGATGATGGTCATCGCGTGGGCGCCCTCCTTGCCCGAGACGTCGACAGGCACCGGCCGTCCCTCCGCCACCGATTTCTCGACTTCGGTGAGGACCGCCCTGCGGTCGTCGGCGCTGTTCAGGTCCTGGCGCTGGTAGTCGTTGCCGGTGGCACTGCCGACGGCGGTGTCGTTGATCCGTTCCTGCCCCTCCTGCCCCATGCCGCCCCAGTTCTTGCCGCCGTCGCCTTCGGTGTGCAGCCGGTGCTGTTCGGCCACCAGGCGCTGCTTGAAGGCCTCGGGGTCGTCCTGCTGCCCGTCGGGGCCGCCGGTGAGGTCGAGCGCGTACATCGGGTCGACCATGGCGCGGGAGGTGACGGTGGAGGAGGCCACGCAGGTGCCCTCGGAGCCGTCGCCGCCCTGGATCCACAGCTGGCCGTCGAACGTGGCGTAGTCCTTGTTGTTGTTCGACCCGTCCGACGCCAGGCCCTCGTCGTCCATGCTGTCCGTGGCGGTGACCACCGGAGTGAGGTGCCGGCGCATCCAGTCGGCGTCCTTGCCGTGGATCTTGTTCTGGAACGTCTCGATCTCGGCGACGCTGTGGCCGGCGGCCAGGGCCTTCATCAGGTAGGCCCGCTCCTGCGGGTTGTCCGACTTGGCCAGCATCCGCTCCATGGCCGTCTCGTCGTCGAGACTCAGCAGGTCCATACGCGTCGACGCGCGCGCCAGGTCGCCGGGCGTGAGGATCTCGTTCAGCTCGGTGTCGGCGCCCGCGACGCCGGTGTCGGCGAGCATCAGCTTGTCGACGGCGGTGAGTTCGCTGGTCTCCATCTTGCCGGCCCGTGCCTCGGCGGCCCACTTGTTCAGGTCCCGGGCGGCGACGCGGGTGGCCTCCTGCGCGTCGGAGACGGCGGCGTGCATCAGGTCGACCGCGTAGGAGCCGAAGTGGGCGGCGTTCTTGCGGTCCCACTCCTCCTCGTCGTTCTCGTGCAGGTCGTCGAAGAAACCGTCCTTGCCGCCGAGCGTCTTCTTCTGCTCCAGCAGCTGACCGCGGCCCTGCTCGTCCTTGCGCTGCGCGGCGCCGATCGCGTCGGCCAGCGTCAGCAACACGGTCGCGCAGCCCTGGAACGCCTCGCTCATCTGGGTCGCGGACCGCCCGGCGGCGTTCACCACGTCGGAGGCGAGGACGCTCGTGTCACCGACCCACACCTCCGGAAGACCCTTGCGGCCCACCCGGTCGACCTGGTCGAAGACGCTGCCGACCGGGTCGACCTGGCCGCGGTAGAGACTCGCCAGGCCCTCCAGCACGCCCTGGTCGCCGCCCGGTTCGGGCACCGAGAGGGCGTCGTCGATCAGATCGAGGAGCTCGTTCTTGCTTCCGGCACCGAGCACCTTCTTGGACAGCCCGGCGAGCCACGCGAGGCGGAAGGAAGGGGAGTTGAGGGGAGAGGAGAAGAACGACATCGGCCCGCTCCTCAGTAGCTCGACAGGGCCGAGGTGCGCCCGCCCTGCGTCGATGTGTCGGTGAGGCTGCTCGTGCCGCCGACGGGGACGCTGTCCGCGTGCGTCTTCACCAGGCCGTCGGTGCCGTGGTAGGTCTTCTTGGCCAACTGCACCTTGCCACCGAGCTCGTGCAATGCCGACGCCAGTGTCTTGGCCTCCGCCTCCCACGCCTTGACGAACGCGTTCAGCGCCGACGCGGCGTCATCGCCGCCGACATCGCTGTACGAGTAACTCGTGCGGGACTTGACGGCCGAGCTGACGCCGTCCATGTCCGTGCCGGCGTCGTCGAGTTGCTGGGCCTGGCCGGTCATACCTGCCTTGACCTGGTAGCCGTCCGAGCCCACCGCGCCTCCCCCGTATGCATTCGATCGCGACCGCGGGCAGGCTAACACGCACTGTTTATATGAAGGATCACACGTCGTCCGCCACACACACCTCCTCCACATCACCCGCCCCACGGCAGGCCCGGGCGCTCACCCCGGCCCAGGCGATCGGTTGCAACTCGCCGTAGCGTGCAGCACGTACGAGGGACGGGGCGACCACCCTCTCGCGGACGTACTCCGGCGCCTGGACTCCCGTCGTCAGGTGGTGAGGCCGTCGATCGCCAGCCGAAGGTGGCGGGGGCCGCGCAGGACGGGGTTGACGCGGTAGGGCGGCGGGTCCGCCAGCAGCCGTGGGTTTCTGATCCGGCGGAAGAGCTCGGGCAGGGCGAGCTGCGCCTCCATCCGGGCCAGCGGCGCGCCGAAGCAGTAGTGGATGCCGGTGTAGAACCCGAGGTGCTCGTTGTCCTCACGGTCGGGATCGAACCGGTCGGGGTCCTCGAAGCGCTTCGGGTCGCGGTTGGCCGACGCCAGCATCAGCTGGACCGCCGAACCCTTGGGGATGGTGGTGCCGGCGATGTCGATGTCGGCCAGGGCGGTGGTCCACGGTATGAACTGGACCGGCGGCTCGTATCGCAGCACCTCCTCAATGAGCGGATTGACCAGGTCCGGTTCCGTCCGGAACCGTTCGAGGACGTCGGGGTGGCGCAGCAGTGTGAGCGTCGCGTTGCTGATCAGGTTGACCGTTGTCTCATGGCCTGCGATCAGGAGCAGTATCGAGGTGGCCACCAGCTCCGGGGTCGACATGCTGCCGCCGTGGCCCGTTTCGCGGGCGAGGGGGCCGAGGATCCCGCTGCCCTGGTCGTGGCGCTTGCTCTCGATCAGGTCGGACAAGTAGGCGCCCAACTCGCCGCGTGCCTTGTGTGCCTTTTCCAGGCCGCTTTCCCCGCCGCTGGGATCGATCCCCGACGCCACGGTGTCGGCCCAGCCGTGGAAGCGTGCTTCGTCCTCGCGCGGCACGCCAAGCACCTTGCAGATGGCCGTGACGGGAAGGGGGTAGGCGAAGTCGTCGACGACGTCGATCTCGTCCTTGCCTTCGAGCGCGTCGACCAGGTCGGCGACGACCCCGGCCAGCTCTCCGCGCATGTCGTGGAGGAACCTGGGGCTGTGCGGGGGTCCGAACGGCCGCATCGCCGCATTGCGCAGCCGGTCGTGTTCGGGCGGGTCCAGAAGCAGGAAGCTGGGCGGCAGATTGAGGTCCTCCTTGGTCACGGCGGGGACGTCGGCGCCGGGGGTGCGCTTGCGCGGGTCGTTGCTGAGCCGCGGGTCGTTGGCCAGGCTCCGCACCTCGTAATAGGTGCTGACCAAGTACGATCCGTCGTCCTGACGGGTGACCGGCGACCCGCGCAGCGCGGCGTAGAGCGGGTACGGATCGGCGCGGTTCGCATAGTCGGTGATCTGCGCGAGCATGGTGTCCAGAGTCATGGTGTCTCCTGAGGGGCCGACGGTCGGGGGCGATGGTCAGACACGTGCCGCGACGAACTGGACACGCTGCCCGGTCGGTGAGTGGCCGGTCAGGGTGACGGTCGGCCCGCGGGTGGGCGGATTCGGACCCGGGAACGCCGGATCGACCGGCTGCAGAGCGTCGGCACGACCGTCCACCTCGGGGTGGTCGTCGGTTCGTCGGAGACGTCGACGAGCATGGTCCGGACCGGACGCGCGGCCGCAGCCTGTTCCACCTGCTCACGAAGTGCCTCGTCGTCGAAACGGGAGGTGAAGAGCAGCGCCTCCCCGGCGTGCAGAGCGAAGACGTCCGGGGCGAGAAAGGCGCACTGTGCGAAGCCCTGACACCGGTTGGGATCGACGACGAGCCTCATCTGGAACCTCGCCCCTTGCTCGGTTAGCGGTGACCGCCGGCCCCGCAACCCCTGTGGGCTCGGTTCACTCGAATATTTGATCGAATGGCTGATATCCCTTCTCTCCAGGATCAGCTCGGCGGGAGGGCCCCGCAACGTGAGAGCCGTGCAGTGGCGGCCCTCCGGACGTCCGCCCCGACTCGGGTTCGAAGATGGCAACGGCAGCGGCGTGAGACGTCGTCCTTGCGCTGCACGACGCCCACGGCCGGGGCGCCCAGCGGGATGGTCGGGCTCACCGAACAGGCGTTGGGCCTGCACCACGTATGGGGCTGCAGACTCCTGGCGCCGGGCCAGGGTCCGAACTCACGGC
The DNA here is from genome assembly GCF_035918235.1 of Streptomyces sp. NBC_01445. Lineage (NCBI taxonomy): Bacteria > Bacillati > Actinomycetota > Actinomycetes > Kitasatosporales > Streptomycetaceae > Streptomyces > Streptomyces sp. NBC_01445. The sequence continues at coordinate 1,613,347 of NZ_CP109485.1, forward strand.
TGCAGAAGCAGGTCCAGTGGCACTTCCTGCCCCAGCCCGATCTCGGCCCAGATCGTCTTGCCCTGGCGCTCGTAACGAGTGCCCCACATGTCGGTGAGCTGGGCCACCAGGAAGAGGCCCCTGCCTCCTTCGTCCTCGTCGCCGGCGTTGCGGAGATGCGGAGAGGTGTGACCCCCGTCCGACACCTCGCATATGAGTGTGCGGTCGATGTCACGGAGCAGGCGCAGGGAGACAGGCGGGCGGCCGTATCGGATGGCGTTGGTGACGAGTTCACTCACGACCAGTTCGGAGACGAACGCCGCCTCGTCCAGCCCCCAGTCCTCCAGCTTCTCCCGGACGAATGCACGGACGCCGGCCACCTCGGCCGGGTCGGAGGCGAACTGCCAGGACGCCGTGCTGTCTTCGGGGAAGGCGTGGACGCGCACCAGCAGCAGTGCGGCATCGTCCTCGGCGGATCCCGGGGCACACAGGGAGACGACCTCGTCGCACGCTTTCTCCAGGGACCCGGCCGAGGCGTCCAGAGCGCCGCACACGTCCGCCACTCCCTCGTCCACGTCCCGGCCGCGCGCCTTGACGATTCCGTCGGTGAACAGGGCGAGCACAGTGCCCTCGGCGAACTCGAATTCCACGCTCTCGAAAGGCAGTCCACCGATGCCCAGCGGGGGACCTGTGGGCAGGTCGAGCGGTTCAGCCTGCCGGGTGCCAGTCCCACGGCCGGTGGCGACCGGCGGGAGGTGGCCCGCACTGGCCATGGCGCAGGTGCGGGAGGCGGGGTCGTACACGGCGTACAGGCAGGTCGCCCCGAGCGCCCTGTCCGTCCCCGCGTCGCCCGGCGTTCCGTGTATTCCGACTCGTGTCTGTCCGACCAAGTCGTCGAGCCGGGTGAGGAGTTCGTCCGGCGGCAGGTCCAGGGCGGCCAGTGCTCTCACGCTCGTGCGCAACCGTCCCATGGTGGCCGCGGCGTCCACCCCGTGCCCCACCACGTCACCGACCACCAACCCGACGCGGGCGCCCGACAGCGGAATCACGTCGTACCAGTCGCCCCCGACTCCAAGGGGACCGGTGGTGGGGATGTAGCGGTGCGCGAGCTCGATGCCACTCGGTTGCGGTAGTCCTCGCGGGAGGAGGTCACGCTGCAGTTTCAGCGCCGTGGTGTGCTCGCGGACGTAGCGGCGAGCGTTGTCCACGCACACCGCGGTGCGCGATGCCAGTTCTTCGGCGAGGGCGCGGTCCCCCTCGGTGAACGGTGCACGGGCCGGCTGCCGCAGGAGGGTGATCGTGCCGAGCGTGGTGCCGCCCAGTAGCAGGGGCACGGCCAGCAGGCGTTGGTGCGCGGTCACCGGCCGGCTGCCGATGACACCCAGCAGCGCATCACTTTGCGCAACGGGCGGAGCACTCCCGGTGCGCTCTGCCATGAGCCGTAGCCCCGTCGGTGCACCGGAGGCCGCGGAAGGGGGCTCTTCTCCGGCCAGGACCGACTCCATGACCTCGATGCGTACGGAGTCGGCGAGATCCGGGACCACGAGCCCCGCGACTTCCTCCGCCGTCTTCCCGACGTCGAGCGTGGTACCGATCCCGCTGGCTCGGCTCAGCAGCGCCAGGCGAGCCTGTGCCTCGTAGCCATCGGTGATATCGACGGACGCCTCGCAGACGCCCAAGGGCTGGCCCGCGTCGTCCTGCAGGCGGAAGTACGAGCACGAGTAGACCCGGTGGCACTCGCAGGCGGCGGGGGTGGGCCCGCGCCAATGGACGTCGAGCACGGCTTCGCCGGTGCGCAACACTTCCTCCAGCACCTCCTCCGTCTCGTGGTACTCCGGAGGGGACAGGATGGTGCCGTGCGGATAGAGCACCCTGTTGGCCTGGCCCTCCCATTCACCGGCGCGCCAGCCCATGACCTGCTGCACGACATCGTTGGCCCAATTGAGGTGGGCGTCAGGGCCGTAGACGCTGAGCCCCACGGGAGCCTGCGTGAAGAGCCCGGACAGCATCGACTGGTCGGTCACCCACTCCTGGTAGCGGTCGCTTGCCGCCGCCATCACGACCCAGGCGGGCCTCCCCCGGCCCTGCTCCACCGGAAAGATGCGCAGGACCGTCTCCACCAGCGCCCCGTCCGGGCGTCGAACGGTACGTCTCTCGGTCCGGGCGTCCTCGGGTGCCCCCGCTGCCCCGAAGCCCTGCAGCGTGTCACCCCGGGCGCGAACATCCCGCAGAACCTCGCTCGCCGAGCGACCGAGCACGTCTCGGATGTCGGCCCCGTAGAGATTGCGGGCTGCAGGACTCCAGCCAGTCACTCTCCCCTGCGCATCCAGCACGATCATCGCTGCTGTGGTCGTGTCGAAAGGGTTCCGATGACCGGTCTCGCATGATGCGTGCATCGTGGCCATGCGACCTGCCCAGTACTGGAATCTCTGAGTTCAAGGCTACGCCTGGGGCTTCGCTCGCGAGCTCAGCGCGGACGGTACGCCCGCCGGGGTCTGTCGAGGTGATCTGCCGCGACAGCAAGATCGGCGAGATCTGGGGGGAAACAGCGAGATCCAGAAGTGGATCATTGCCCGGAACAGCTTCGGCAAGGAAACCACCGGATGAGCGTGGCAGGCCGCACCTTGCCCCTGTCCGCGGGAAACAACACGGGCGTCAGCCCGTCGTCAGGGCGAAGACGAGGACGGTCAGGGCCCAGCACAGGGCCACGAGCGCCGCGCCCGCCACGTCGACGCGGACGGTGCGGGTCCGGCCGGGGCGGAGCCAGAAGGCCAGGAAGCGGTTCACCAGGGGCATGAGCAGCCAGGTCAGAATGCTGACGCTCAGCATGTTGCCGAAGAACAGGCCGAGGTATCCGGGGACGCCCAGGACGTCGAATTCATGACCCACGGTCAGATTCAGGACCATGACGGTGGGATAGAGCGCCAGCACGACGGTCATGGCCTGTTTCCAGTTGGACGGGACCTGCTCCTCCTCGGCCGAGCCGAACCTGAACCAGCCGCCGAACGCCGTCCCCACCTTGCGGACGTCGTAGGACGCGAAGTAGTTCCGCCCTTCCTTGAGGAGGTGCTCCCTGCTGCTGGAGTCCAGCCAGGCATCGAGATGTTCATGGGTGTCGTACCGGAAAACGACCACCCAACGGTCCTGGATCCCGTCGACGGGCCGGAAGAATTCGGTCCCCATGAAGCCCGGATATTTCTCCTGCTCTCTCAGAATCTTCTCCTGCCAGCGCTCGAAGTCCTCTTCCCGGCCCGGCCGTACGTCGTGCGAGACAACTGCCGTGACACCCTCCACCCGGTCGGGTACCTCGATGTGGCCACCGGCAAGGACTTCCTGGGTCGGGGTTCCGTCCAGCAGCCCACGGCCTTCGGCGAGCAGCTCCCGGCGGGCGGTCGATTCCAGCCACGCGGTGAGCTCGTCCGCGCCGGCGAAGCGGAACACCACGACCCATTCGCGTTCCTCGCCGGATCCGGGGGGATAGGTCTCCGTGGCCTCGAATCCGTCGAAGTCCCGGACGACCCGGTTCACCTTCCCCTGCCAGCGGTCGTACTCCTCGTCGAGCCCTTCCCGCACCTTCTGGGAGGTCACCACGGTCGCACTGCCGCTTGCACGGATACCCATACGGCGTAGTCTAGTTCACAGGGAATTCTGACGACATTCGAATTCACCGGGAATTCGGGGAACATCCGTCGCACGAATTATCGCGCGCGAGAACCAGCCTCCCGCGAGAGATCAGTCTCCATGGACCTCAACACCGTCACGGAAGTCGTCCGGCGTCCGCTCGATCCGCCCGGCGCGGACTGGCGCGAAGGTGATGCGTGGCTTGCGGGTGGTACGTGGCTGTTCTCCGTGGAGCAGCCGAGCTTGCGGCGCCTGGTCGACCTGACGGCGCTGCGCTGGGAAGCCCTCGTCCCGGACCGCGCGGGACTCGAAATCGGCGCCACGTGCACGATTCGCGATCTCCATTCCTTTGCCTTTCCGGGCGATTGGATCGCGGGCACCCTTCTGGCGAAAAGCTGCGATGCCTTCCTGTCCTCGTTCAAGGTATGGAATTCAGCGACCGTCGGCGGAAATATCTGTCTGTCCCTGCCCGCCGGACCCATGATCACACTGACGGTCGCGCTGGAAGGACGGTACGAGCTGTGGGCCTCCGACGGGTCCACGCGCACCGTCGATGCCCTCGACTTCGTGACCGGCGACCATCAGAACGTTCTCGGCCCCGGGGAAGTCCTGCGGCGCATCGACATTCCGGCCCGTGCCCTGCGGAAACGCGCCGCGCACCGCCGCTTCTCGCTGACCCGCCTCGGCCGCTCGACGGTCTTCCTCGTCGGCACTCGAACGCCGGGCACGAGCGACCTGTTGCTCACCGTCACCGCCGGGACCACACGCCCCGTACGCATTGCTTTCGACACCATGCCCGATGCCTCGGCCCTGCGGCGGAGCATCGACGCCGTCCCCACCGGCCTCTGGTTCTCGGATGCCAATGGGACCCCGGATCACCGTCGCCATCTGACGAAGCACTTCGCCGAAGAGATTCGCCGCGAACTGTCGGCCGGTGACCTGCCATGACGTACGTCGTGAACGGCAGGAGTTTCGACGAGGAGCCCGGCCCCGGCCAGTGCCTGCGGACCTTCCTGCGGTCGCTCGGGCACCACGGCGTCAAGAAGGGGTGCGACGCGGGCGATTGCGGCGCGTGCACGGTGTGGCTCGACGGCGATCCGGTGCACAGCTGCATCACCCCCGCGTTCCGCGCGGAGGGCCATGAGGTGACCACGGTCGAAGGGCTCGGATCTCCCGGCCGACTGCACCCGATGCAGCGGCAGTTCCGTGATGCGCCGGGGTTCCAGTGCGGCTTCTGCACCGCAGGGATGATCATGACCTCGGCGACCTTCACCGAGGCCCAGAAGGCGGACCTGCCTCGCGCCCTGAAGGGCAACCTCTGCCGCTGCACCGGCTACCGGGCGATCGAGGACGCCGTGAAGGGCGTCGTCGGCGTCGAGACCGCCGCGCCGGGAAAGGCCGTCGGGACGAGCGTCGGCGCCCCGGCGGGCGACGAAGTGGTGACCGGACGCGCCGAGTTCACGATGGACACCGATGTCGAAGGCCTGCTCCACCTCAAGGTGCTGCACTCCCCGCACGCGCACGCCCGGATCGTGTCGGTCGACAAGACCGCCGCGCTCGCGGTGCCGGGCGTGCATCGCGTCTACACCTGGGAGGACGTGCCGCGCAGACGGTTCTCCACGGCGATCCACACCGACCACCTCGCCGATCCGGACGACACGTACATCCTCGACGACACGGTCCGCTTCGTCGGCCAGCGCGTCGCCGCGGTCGTGGCCGACACGGTCGGCGCGGCGGAGGAGGGCTGCCGAAGGGTCGAGGTGGAGTACGAGGAGCTGCCGGCGGTGTTCGATCCTGAGGCCGCGATGGCCGAAGGGGCTCCCCAACTGCACAGGACGGACGACCCGTTCGTCCGCGATGCCGTCCACAACATCCTGCTGGAGATCCATTCGCACATCGGCGATGTCGACGCGGGGTTCGCCGAGGCGGATGTGATCCATGAAGGAACGTACTCGTCCCCCCGGGTGCAGCACGCGCATCTCGAGACCCACGGATCCATCGCCTGGGTCGAGAACGGCCGGTTGAACGTGCGGACCAGTTCGCAGTCGCCGTCGATCGCGAAGATCAAGCTCGCGCATCTCTTCGCGCTGCGCCCGGACCAGCTCCGCGTGTTCTGCAAGCGGGTCGGTGGCGGCTTCGGCGGCAAGCAGGAGGTCATCTCGGAGGATCTGGCCGCGCTCGCCGCCCTGGACACCGGGCGGCCCGTCTGCTTCGAGTACACCCGCGAGGAGGAGTTCACGACGGCCTCGCCGCGGCACCCGATGACGCTGACGGTCAGGCTCGGCGCGAAGGCGGACGGCACGCTGACGGCATTTCAGGTCCGTAATGTGTCGAACACGGGCGCCTATGGCAATCACGGCGGCGAGACCATGTACGCAGGCGGCGCGGCCGTCATGATCTACCGCTGTCCCAACAAAAAGTACGACGGGTTCTCCGTCTACACGAACACCGTTCCGAGCGGGGCGCTGCGCGGCTACGGCATGACGCAGCCGGCGTACGCCGTCGAATCCGCGATGGACGAACTGGCCCGCGCCCTGCACCTCGACCCGCTCGCACTGCGACGGCGCAACATCGTGCGGCCGGGCGATCCGCTCGTCGCCATGCACGACGGCCCCGACGACGTGATGTTCAACGAGAACGGGCTCGGCAAGTGCATCGATCTCGTGGATCACGCCATGGCTCGCGCCGTCAACGAGCCGCCGCCCGGACCGGGTTGGCTGGTGGGGTCCGGGGTCGCGAGTTCCCTGCACGAGACCGCGCCCCCGACCGAGCACCTCTCCGAGGCCTGGGTCACGCTCGGCGACGACCTCGTGTACGAACTGGCCGTCGGTACGGTCGAGTTCGGCGAGGGCACGTCGACAGCGCACGTCCAGATCGCGGCCAACCAGCTGGGTACGACGCCTTCACGCATTCGCCTGGTGCAGTCGGACACGGACCGCACGGGATTCGACACCGGCGCCTTCGCGAGCGCGGGCCTCTTCGTGGCGGGCAACGCCGTGCTCCGGGCGGCCAATGCCGTGCGCGACCGCATCCTCGAATTCGCCGCCGTGCACACGGGCGTCCACGTGGTCATGTGCTCGCTGGGCGACGGGGAAGTCGTCTGCGGGGACCAGCGCGTGCCGCTGGCCGAACTCGTCTCGCTGGCCCGAGCGCGCGGAATCCGGTTCACCGCCGCACGCAAGGCCTACGGCTCGCCACGAAGCGTCGTATCCAACACGCAGGGATTCAAGATCGCGGTCCATCAGGTGACGGGCGAGATCCGCATCCTCTACAGCGTGCACGCCACGGACGCGGCCGTCGTCATCAACCCCGCGCAGGTCCGGGGTCAGGTGGAAGGCGGTGTCGCCCAGGGCATCGGCTTCACACTGACCGAGAACTACCAGGTCGACGCGGGCGGAGCCATGGCCAACCCGAACCTGCGCAACTACCGCATCCCCACCTACGCCGACGTCCCCCGCACCGAACTGCTTCTGGTGAAGTCGGCGGACTCCTTCGGGCCCATGGGGTCGAAGGGCATGGCGGAATGCTGCATCAACCCGGTGGCCCCCGCGCTGGCGAACGCGCTCCACGACGCCACGGGCGTCCGCTGTCGCGCACTGCCCCTGACGCCGGAACGCATCTACAGCCGGCTCAAGGAGAACCGGTCGATACGGACGGCCTGAGCCCCGCCCTCATCCAGGAGTCGGGTCAGCGTCCCGCCCATGGAAACCTGGCGGCAGCATCAGTCCACAAGAAGCCGGTGGGCCGGAAGCGTCCGTCCCAGGCGGGTCAGTGGGGACAGCGCCATCAGCAGCGGGGACAGCAGCATCCCTGCCGCCGTCACCGCAAGGCTGAGGCGCAGCCCCCACCCGTCCGCGAGGAATCCGCCGAGCAGCGAGCCGAGCGGGGTCAGGCCCATGCCGACGAACGTGATGGTCGCCGCCGCGCGGCCTTGCATCCCGTCCGGGGTCAGGGCCTGCCGGACGCCCATCACCGTGACGTTCACCAGCTGGCCGAAGGTCCCGAACACGAGACTGACCGCGACGAGGGCGAGAACCGTTCCCGTGGAGGAGCCGTGCAGCGCGGGCACGAACAGGAACGCGCCGTCACCGAGGGCCGCCGCGGACACGAGCACCACGCCGTGCCCGAACCGGCCCGGCAGTCGCGCGGCCAGCAGTGAGCCGAGGAGCGCGCCCGGCCCCGTGGCCGCGAGCGCGAGACCGATCTCCGTGCCGGACAGGTGCAGTTCCCGCGGCAGGAAGAGCAGGTAGACGGTCATCATGGCCGCCAGCGAGAACTGGAAGGCGGCCGAGGCGAGGCACACGGCCCGCAGCGAGGTGTCGCCGACGACGAAGCGGAGGCCCTCGCCGATCCGCCGCCAGACCCGCGGGGGACGCCGCCGGGGCTCTTGCGTGGGCTGCGGAAGACGCTGCGAGCGCTCTTGCGTGGGCTCGGGGATCGGCTCACTGCGGCGGATCCGGCGGATCGACAGGAACGACATCGCGAAGAGGAGAGCACCGGACGCGGCAGCGACCGGTGCTGCCAGGACTGAGACCAGCGCCCCGCCGAGTGCGGGGCCTGCGATCTGGGCGGCGGAGCGGCTGCCCTCCAGTGCGCTGTTGCCCGGCACCAGCTGATCGCGGTTCACCAGCCGTGCGAGAGACGTCTGGTAGGCCACGTCGAAGAACACGGAGAGGGCGCCGACGGCGAAGGCGGCCACGAGCAGCGCGGGCAGGCCCAGCGCGCCGAAGAGCCCTGCCACGGCGGTCGCCCCCAGGGCCAGCGCCCGGCCCGCGTCCGCCAGCACCATCACCGTGCGCGTGCGCCACCTGTCCACCCACGCGCCGGCCGGAAGCGAGAGCAACAGGATCGGCGCCTGCCCCACCGCGCGCAGGGCGCCCAGCTCACCGGCGCCGGCGCCGAGCGTCAGGACGGCACAGAGCGGCAGAACGACCAGAGTTGTGTGTTCACCGAGTTGGGAGACCGTCTGGCCCACCCAGAGTCGGCGGAAGTCGCGGTCGCGCCACAGGCTTGGGGAAGCAGGCCGGCCGGAAGCGGATCCGGCGGAGGAAGCAGAGAGATCGGAGGGATAGGAGGGATCAGCGGAATCAGACGAAGCAGAGGACGCGGAGGGCACAGGGATCCCTTGCAGTACGGACGACGAGGCCCGCCACCGGACGCGCAGAGGGCGCACCGCCGGTTCGGGCAGGAGAGGGCTCGCTGTGCCACAGAACAAGGGCAGCACGCGATGACGGGCCGATCAGGGCCTACAGCGTCACAGCGTGCTCGTACGACCGGGCATCTCTCACTCCTCGCAGTTCACTCGCCGCCCGACCCTAGCCCGTACCGAAGGAGACCGACATGGGAAAAATCGTCATCAGCGAGAACGTCTCGCTCGACGGCGTCGTCCAGGACCCGACCGGTGAGGAGGGGTTCCGGCACGGGGGCTGGTTCGGCCGGATGGCGGACAAGGACCGGCTGGAGTGGACCAAGGTCGAGTTCGACGAGGCGCTCGGCACGGAGGCGCTGCTGCTCGGGCGGCGGAGCTACGAGTGGTTCGCGGCCCGGTGGCCGTCCCGGAGCGGCGCGTGGGCGGAGCGGCTGAACACCCTGCCCAAGTACGTCGTGTCCTCGACCCTCGTCGACCCCGAGTGGAACAACTCGACGGTCCTCGACGGCGAGGTGGTCCCCGAGGTCTCGAAGCTGAAGCAGGAGGTGGACGGGGACATCGTCGTCTACGCCAGCCGCCGGCTCGTGCGCACGCTGCTTGCGCACGGCCTGGCCGACGAGCTGCGGCTGATCGTCCACCCGGTCGTGCTCGGGGCCGGCGAGCGCCTCTTCGGCGAGACCGGCGACGGTCTGTCCCTGCGCCTCCTCGAGACCCGCACCGTCGGCGACGGCCTCGCGGCGCTCACCTACGGGATCGTCCGGGACGCCCAGGGACAGGCACCGTCACTGGACCCATGAGCACCTGCGCGCTGAAGCACCTGAGCACTGAACACCCTCCCCCTTTGCATAATCATTCTCTAGGATGCATACTCTTCCTATGTCTAAGGTTCTCACCTCCCTTCCCGCCGGCGAGCGCGTCGGCATCGCCTTCTCGGGCGGCCTCGACACCTCCGTCGCGGTCGCGTGGATGCGCGACAAGGGTGCCGTCCCGTGCACCTACACCGCCGACATCGGCCAGTACGACGAGCCCGACATCGCGTCGGTGCCCGGCCGTGCCAAGACCTACGGTGCCGAGATCGCGCGTCTGGTCGACTGCCGTGCGGCGCTGGTAGAGGAGGGCCTGGCCGCGCTCGCTTGCGGCGCGTTCCACATCCGCTCGGGTGGCCGTGCCTACTTCAACACGACGCCGCTCGGCCGTGCCGTCACCGGCACGCTGCTGGTGCGGGCGATGCTCGAGGACAACGTCCAGATCTGGGGCGACGGCTCGACGTTCAAGGGCAACGACATCGAGCGGTTCTACCGTTACGGCCTGCTGGCCAACCCGCACCTGCGCATCTACAAGCCGTGGCTCGACGCCGACTTCGTGACGGAGCTGGGCGGCCGCAAGGAGATGTCGGAGTGGCTGGTCTCCCACGACCTGCCGTACCGCGACAGCACCGAGAAGGCGTACTCGACCGACGCCAACATCTGGGGCGCCACTCACGAGGCCAAGACTCTGGAGCACCTCGACACCGGTGTGGAGACCGTTCAGCCGATCATGGGCGTGCGGTTCTGGGACCCGTCGGTGGAGATCGCCGCCGAGGACGTGACGATCGGCTTCGAGCAGGGCCGCCCGGTGACGATCAACGGCAAGGCGTTCTCCTCCGCCGTCGACCTGGTCATGGAGGCGAACGCGATCGGCGGCCGCCACGGCATGGGCATGTCCGACCAGATCGAGAACCGGATCATCGAGGCGAAGAGCCGCGGCATCTACGAGGCCCCGGGCATGTCGCTGCTGCACGCCGCGTACGAGCGTCTCGTGAACGCGATCCACAACGAGGACACTCTCGCGCAGTACCACAACGAGGGCCGGCGCCTCGGGCGGCTGATGTACGAGGGCCGCTGGCTGGACCCGCAGGCGCTGATGGTCCGCGAGTCGCTGCAGCGCTGGGTCGGCTCGGCGGTCGCCGGCGAGGTGACGCTGCGGCTGCGGCGCGGTGAGGACTACTCGATCCTCAACACCACCGGCCCGGCGTTCAGCTACCACCCGGACAAGCTGTCGATGGAGCGCACCGAGGACTCGGCGTTCGGCCCCGTCGACCGGATCGGCCAGCTCACCATGCGCAACCTTGACATCGCCGACTCGCGCGCCCGGCTCGAGCAGTACGCGGGCCTCGGCATCGTCGGCACGACGCACCCCGAGCTGATCGGCGCCGCGCAGGCGGCGGCGACCGGCTTGATCGGCGCGATGCCGGAGGGTGGCGCCGAGGTCATCGCCTCCCGTGGCGAGGTCTCCGAGGACGACGAGCTCCTGGACCGCGCCGCGATGGAGTCCGGAACCGACTGAACCGACTGACACCGTCGGGCGGGACGAGGAGGAGGGGGTGGCCGCTGCGGCCACCCCCTCCTCCTCGCTCTTTTCCCGGGCGACTACGCGGCTTCCACCACGTCCGTCGGGTTCGCGAACTGCGTGCGGTACAGCTCCGCGTACCGTCCGTCCTCGGCGAGGAGCGTCTCGTGAGTGCCGCGCTCCACGATGTGGCCGTCCTCGACCACGAGGATCTGGTCGGCGGACCTGATCGTGGACAGGCGGTGGGCGATCACGACGGCGGTACGGCCTTCGAGTGCCTCCGCGAGCGCTTCCTGCACGGCCGCCTCGGACGTGTTGTCCAGGTGTGCGGTCGCCTCGTCGAGGATGACGACGCGCTGCCGGGCGAGGAGGAGGCGGGCGATGGTCATGCGCTGGCGTTCGCCGCCGGAGAGGCGGTAGCCGCGCTCGCCGACGACGGTGTCGAGGCCGTCGGGCAGGGAGTGGACCAGGTCCTCCAGGCGGGAGCGGCGCAGGACGTCCCACAGGTCCTCGTCGCTCGCTCCGGGCCTGGCCAGGAGGAGGTTGGCGCGGACGGAGTCGTGGAAGAGGTGGCCGTCCTGGGTGACCATGCCGAGGGTCTCGCGCAGGGATACGGCGGTCAGGTCGCGGACGTCGACCCCTCCGATGCGTACGGCGCCCTCGTCGGTGTCGTACAGGCGGGGCATGAGCTGGGCGACGGTCGACTTGCCCGCGCCGGAGGTGCCGACGAGGGCGACGGTCTGGCCGGGTTCGGCGCGGAACGAGATGCCGTGCAGGACTTCGGCTCCCCCGCGGGTGTCGAGCGAGGCGACCTCTTCGAGGGAGGCGAGGGAGACCTTGTCGGCGGACGGGTAGCCGAAGCGGACGTCGTCGAACTCCACGGCGACCGGGCCCTCGGGCACCTCACGGGCGTCCGGCTTCTCGTCGATCAGCGGCTTGAGGTCGAGCACCTCGAAGACGCGCTCGAAGCTGACGAGGGCGCTCATGACCTCGACGCGGGCCCCGGCCAGGGAGGTCAGCGGCGCGTAGAGGCGGGTGAGGAGCAGGGCGAGGGTGACGACGGTGCCCGCTTCGAGGGTGCCCTCGATCGCGTAGTAGCCGCCCAGACCGTAGACGAGCGCGAGGGCGAGGGCCGAGACGAGGGTGAGTGCGGTGATGAACGCGGACTGCGCCATGGCTGTGCGGACACCGATGTCCCGTACGCGGCTGGCGCGGGCGGCGAACTCGGCGGACTCGTCGCCGGGCCGGCCGAAGAGCTTGATCAGCGTGGCGCCGGGCGCCGAGAATCGCTCGGTCATCCGGGTGCCCATGGCCGCGTTGTGCGCGGCGGCCTCGCGCTGGAGCCGGGCCATCCGCGTACCCATGCGCCGCGCGGGCACCACGAACACCGGCAGGAGCACCAGGGCGAGGAGCGTGATCTGCCAGGAGAGCGTGAGCATGACGACGAGGGTCAGAAGCAGGGTCACGACGTTGCCGACCACGCCGGAGAGCGTGTTGCTGAACGCTCTCTGCGCGCCGATCACATCGTTGTTGAGCCGGCTGACGAGGGCGCCGGTGCGGGTCCGCGTGAAGAAGGCGACGGGCATGCGCTGCACGTGGTCGAAGACCGCGGTGCGCAGGTCGAGGATCAGGCCTTCGCCGAGGTTGGCCGAGAGCCAGCGGGCGACGATGCCGAGGCCCGCCTCCGCGACGGCGATCACGGCGATGAGGAGGGCGAGGCGGATGACGGTGCCCTCGTCCTTGCCCGCGACGATGGCGTCGACGACGTGTCCCGCGAGGACGGGGGTCGCCACGGCGGTCAGCGCGGTGACCACGCTCAGGACGACGAACTGGGCGATCCGGCGCCGGTGCGGACGCGCGAAGGCGGCGATGCGGCGCAGGGTGGCGGGGGCGAAAGGTCGGGTGTCCTGCTGGGCGTTCATGACGCTGTGCAGCTGCGTCCACGCCGTGGTCTCCATGCTCATGGAGTAGACGGTAAGACCTCAAGCAACGTTGAGGTCAACACAAGGCTTCAATTCGAGGCGGGGGGCGCCTGGGAGCGGCGCGGGCGACGTGCCACGCTGAACGTCACTCAGTGACGATCACTTAGGAGAGTCCGGATGCCGGTCCGCGTCGAGCGCCGAGGGCATGTCACCACGGTCGTACTGTCTCGCCCCGAGGTCCGCAACGCGGTCGACGGGCCCACGGCCGCCGAACTGGCCGCCGCCTTCAAGGAGTTCGACGCCGACGAATCCGCCCGCGTCGCGGTGCTCTGGGGTGAGGGCGGCACGTTCTGCGCGGGCGCCGACCTCAAGGCCATCGGCACGGAGCGCGGCAACCAGGTCGCCGAGGAGGGCGACGGACCGATGGGCCCGACCCGGCTGCGGCTGTCCAAGCCGGTGATCGCAGCCGTGAGCGGGCACGCGGTGGCCGGCGGTCTCGAACTGGCGCTCTGGTGCGATCTGCGGGTCGCCGAGGAGGACGCCGTGTTCGGGGTGTTCTGCCGGCGCTGGGGCGTGCCCCTCATCGACGGAGGCACGGTGCGCCTGCCCCGGCTCATCGGCGAGAGCCGCGCCATGGACCTGATCCTCACGGGCCGTCCGGTGCCCGCCCCTGAGGCGTACGCGATGGGGCTGGCCAATCGCCTTGTGCCGCCCGGCCGGGCGCGCGCCGAGGCGGAGGAGCTCGCGGAGCAGATCGCGGCCTTCCCGCAGGCCTGCATGCGCGGCGACCGCGCCTCCGTTCTGGACCAGGCGGGGCAGGGCGAGGAAGCGGCCATGGAGGGTGAACTGCGGTACGGAAAAGCCGTGTTGGAGGAGAGCCTGAAGGGGGCCGCGCGGTTCGCGTCGGGGGCGGGACGGCACGGGTCGTTCACCGACATGTGAGCCGGCGCCGCGCCCGCCCCCGGCGAACGGTCAGTCGGAGGTGTGTAGCGGCACCGTGATCTGCTTGATCCAGGTGCCGGTGGTGAAGTCGCGCGCCTTGATGACGACCGAGCGGGGGCCCACCTCTACCTGGAGGCCCTGGTTGAATGCGCCGCCGAGCGAGACCTCGCCGCCCTTGCCGTCGTCCATCCAACCGACCTGCACGGCGGCGGTGTTGACGACGGTGAACCCTTCGGGGTTTGCGGTGCCGGGGACGACGCGGCGCACCACCCAGTCGGACAGGTTGAGGTCCCAGTGGGTGTGCCCGGAGAACAGGAACACGTCCTTGTGGCGGCCCAGGATCGACAGGAGCCGGTCGGGCTGGAGGTAGTCGCTCATGTACAGCTTGTTGTGCGTGCCCGACACGGTGTTGGGCAGCGGGTGGTGGGTCAGGACCATGACAGGACGGCGGCGGCGCGCCCAGTGGGCGAGCCGGTCCTCGAGCCACGCGAACTGCTCGTCGCTGATCCACACCTCGTCCCACAGCTTCGCGTCGTGGTAGTGGGAGTAGCGCTCGGTGCCGAGGCTGAGGACGGGCACGCCGCCGAACGAGGTCTCCGAGTAGACCTTGCCCCGCTCCGCGAAGTTGTAGAAGCTGCGGAAGAGGGAGTCCTCGGTGGTGCCGTTGGGCCAGGTCGCCTGGGCGAGGGTGTTCGGGTCGCTGTACTTCGGCACGTAGAACTCGTGGTTGCCGATGGCCCACGCCACGCTCTTGGGGTGCGGGTGCTTGTCCAGGGCCTGGCGGACGGCCGCGTACTCGAAGTCGTAGCCGCGCGGGGTGATGTCGCCGGCTATGCCGAGGCCCGCGCTGCGGGGGTTGACCGAGTGCAGGTCGTCGAGCGCCTTGCCGAAGTCGGTCAGGTCGCCCTGGATGTCGCTGATGATGTTGAACCGCACGGTCCCGCCGTCGCCGTGGCGCTGTGCCGCGGGCTCGGCGGCGGGCGCCGCGTCGGCCGCGGGCGCGGAGACCAGGGAGCCGGTCGCGGCGAGCGCGCCGCCCGCGAGCGTCGCGCGCCCCGTCGTGGCCATGAACGATCTGCGATCCATCGGTGTTTCCTCCAAAGCGACTGCCCCCGTGTACGGGTGGTTGGTCGCCCTGAGCGTTACGGATCGCGATGGCCTGACGACGTACCGGAGGTGACCGGAACCTTAAAGCTGGTCTAGCCCAGTTACCTTTTCGATATATCGCCGCTGTCCATGCACCCCGGTGAGCCTTCAGCCCAGTTCGAGGGTGGTGATACCGAAGATCCTTTCCTGGGCGAACGGCCGGACGGGGCCGGTGTACATGCGGGCCGTGGCGAACCCGGGGGTCAGGCCGTACGCCTCGGCGAGTGCCACCGCGGCCGGGTTCGACTCGGGGACGTCCACGGCGACCAGGGCCCCGCCGACCGCCGCGATGAGAGCGTCGAACAGCGCACGGGCGTCCTGCGGGGTGTCGGCGAACAGCGGGCCGACGCGGAACGTGTCGAGGGCCGGGCGGATGACGCCGTAGCCGGTGACACGGCCGTCGACGACGCGGGCGAGCGCGCGATGCCCGTCACCGGCGAGCCAGGAGGCGAGGAAGCGGGGCCGGTCCGCGGGGTAGCAGGCGCTGTCGTACAGGGCGATGGACTTGAGGCCGCCCGCCTCGGCGACGGGGATGACGGTGCCGGGTGCCCGATCGCCTTCGGCCGGGCGCGGGGCCTGCGGGACGCCCGCGTAGCGGACGGTCGTGTGGGCCGGCTCGAAGCCGGACTTGCGGTAGTTGTCCTGCTGGGCCGGGACGCCGTCGAGGCCGACGGTCCTGCCGCCCGCGTGCGTGAGGGCCGCCTTCCAGGTGGCGATGCCGTAGCCGCGGCCGCGCAGGTCGGGCCGCACGAGGTAGAAGCCGAGGAACGCGTAGTCGTCGCCGTAGTTGACCACGGAGATCGCGGAGACGGGCTCGCCGTCGACCCGGCCGATGAAGAAGCCGTCGGGGTCCTGGGCGAAGAAGCTGCGGGCGTCGGCGAGGCCCGGGTTCCAGCCCTCTTCCGCCGCCCAGCCGCTGATGACGGACCAGTCGTCGAGCGTGGCCCGGGTGATGTCGAGCCGCTCGGGCACCTCGGGGGTGCCGGCGGTCCGGTGGTTGCCGGAGGTGTGGGGGTCCGGTCGCGTCATCGTCGCCTCTCCGTTCTGCGCGGCGCGCCCCAGGCCCGCCGCCTTGATCCATGCCGGGCCCATCCTTCCCGATCACCTCCCTCCGCCGCGACCACTGAGGCACGATGATCGGACACCTGACCGAACTGAGCCTCTTCACAAGGGAGTTGCCGCATGGGGGAGATCACGCCGCCGCCCATCGACCGGATCGACACCAGCAAGCCGCATCCCGCGCGGGTCTACGACTGGTTCCTGGGCGGCAAGGACAACTATCCGGTCGACGAGGAGCTCGGCCGGCAGATCGTGGCGCTCGAACCGCAGTCCAAGTACGCGGCCCAGCACAACCGTTGGTTCATGCAGCGCGCCACACGGCATCTCGCCGGAGCCGCCGGGGCGCGCCAGTTCCTGGACATCGGCAGCGGCATCCCCACCGAGCCCAACCTCCACCGCATCGCCCAGGGCGCCGCGCCCGACGCCCGTGTCGTGTACGTGGACAACGACCCGATCGTGCTCGCCCACGCGGGGGCGCTCCTGAGCGGCACCCCTCAGGGCCGCACCGAGTACCTCTCGGCGGACGTGCGGGAACCGGAGAAGATCCTTGAACTCGCGGCGAACATCCTGGAGTTCGACCGCCCGGTGACGCTGTCGCTCATCGCACTGCTCCACTTCATCCCGGACTCGGACGGCGCCCACGGCCTCGTACGCACCCTGGTGGACGCGCTGCCGCCGGGGAGCCATCTGGTCCTGTCGCAGCTCGCCGGCGACTTCGATCCGGAGCGGACGCGGGAAGCCGTGGCGATGTACGCGGCGGGCGGGGTGACGCTCGTGCCGCGCACGCGCGAGGAGATGGGCCGCTTCTTCGACGGGCTCGACCTGCTGGAACCCGGGATCGTGTGGCTGCCGGACTGGCACCCGGAGCTCGGCGTCGACGAGATCAGGAACGAGTCGCCGGTGCCGCTGTACGCAGGGGTGGCGCGCAAGCCGTGACCCTCAGACGCACCCCCTGAAAACCCTCATACGCACCTCTCGAATCTTTATGGTCACCTTGACTATATTCAAGGCGCGCCATATCGTCGCCATGACGAAAACGACTAGGGGGCTCCTGTCATGGCTGACATCAAGCGACGCTTCGGACTGCACCACTTGCGCTCCGCGCCCACCACCCACATCCGTCACCACAAGCGCGGAGCGCTCGCCCACGACGGCACGGGCCTGAGCTTCTGGTTCCGGGCGCTGAGCGCGGCACTGTCCGAAGTGCCCGTGGACGACCGGGAGTTGGCGGTCACGTTCCATGCCCGGACCGCCGACTTCCAGGACGTCGCCGTGCAGGCCTCGGTGACGTACCGGATCAGCGACCCCGCGCTCGCCGCCGCCCGGCTCGACTTCTCGCTCGACCCGGACACCGGCGCCTGGCGCGGCACTCCCCTGGAACAGCTGTCCGCCCTGCTCACGGAGACGGCGCAGCAGCACGCGCTGGATGTTCTGGCGCGCACCCCGCTCGCGGAGGTCCTCGCGGACGGTGTGACGGCGGTGCGCGAACGGGTTGCGGCGGGTCTCGCCGCGGAGCCCCGGCTGCCCGCGACCGGCGTGGAGGTCGTCACCGTGCGCGTCGTGGCGCTGCGCCCCGAGCCCGAGGTGGAGCGGGCGCTGCGCACGCCGGCCAGGGAGCGGATCCAGCAGGAGGCCGACCGGGCGACGTACGAGCGGCGCGCGGTGGCGGTCGAGCGGGAACGCGCCATCGCCGAGAACGAGCTCGGCAGCCGCATCGAACTGGCCCGGCAGGAAGAGCAGTTGGTGGCGCAGCGCGGCACGAACGCACGCCGCGAGGCCGAGGAGAACGCGGCGGCGGACGCGGTACGCGCCGAGGCCGAGGCGGCGCGGGCGGTGCGCCTGGCGGGCGGCGAGGCGGAGGCGGCACGTGCGGTCGGCGAGGCGCGGGCGCACGCGCAGGAGGCGTGGCTGCGGGTCCACTCCGAGGTGGACGCCGCGACCCTGCACGCCCTCGCCGCCACGCAGCTGGCACAGAACGTGCCGCGGATCGAGAACCTGACCCTCTCCCCCGACGTGCTCACAGGTCTGCTCGCCCGGCTCGGCCACGACCGCGGTGAGCGGTCGTGACGCTCGCACCGCGCGCGGTGCTCGTCCACCGGACCACGGAGTACGAGGAGTTGCTGGCCCGGCACGGCACGCACGGCCAGGCCGCCTTCTTCCTCTCCTCGCGCGGGCGCTCCGTCGAGGAGGTGGCCGAGCGCCATCACCGTACGGCGCGCGCCCTCGCGGAGGTCGCGGCGGCCGTGCCGCTGTCGTGGCGCAGGACCCGTCTCGAGCGCGCGGATCTGGACCGGTTCCTGTTCGGCCCGGAGGACGTGGTGATCGTCGTGGGGCAGGACGGTCTGGTCGCGAACGCGGCCAAGTACCTTTCGGGCCAGCCGGTCGTCGGCATCGACGCGGAACCGGGACGCAATCCCGGGGTGTTGGTGCGGCACCGCGTGGCCGACGCCGCGAAGCTGCTTCCGGCGGCCGTCTCGGGCCGTGCCGCCGCCGACGAACTCACCATGGTGGAGGCGGTCGCCGACGACACACAGCGGCTGCTCGCGCTCAACGAGATCTACCTCGGCCCGCCGTCGCACCAGACGGCGCGCTACCGGATCGGCCCCGACGACGACACGCACGCACCCGAGGCCCAGGCGTCCTCGGGTGTCCTGGTCGGCACCGGGACCGGCGCCACCGGCTGGCTGCGTTCGCTGTGGCAGCAGCACGCGAGCACACTCCCGCTGCCGGCCCCGGCGGAGGCCCGGCTGCTCTGGTTCGTGCGGGAGGCCTGGCCTTCACCCGCCACCGGCACGTCCCAGGTGGAGGGCTCCCTCGGCCCCGGCGACCGTCTGCGCGTCACGGTCGAGTCCGACCGCCTGGTGGCCTTCGGCGACGGCGTGGAGAGCGACGCCCTGGAACTGACCTGGGGTCAGACGGTGCGAGTGGGAAGAGCGAAGGAGCAGCTGCGGCTGGTGACGTGAACCCCCAGCACCGTGGCTACTCAGGCGGCGTGGGTGTGTCGTGGCTGTGGTACATCGCCTGGATGTCGAGCTCCAGCTTCACGGTGGGTCCGACCACCGCGATACCGCGGGCCAGCATGCTCCGCCAGTCCAGCGTGTAGTCCTCGCGGTGGAGTTCGGCCGTGGCGAGGGCCGCGCAGCGCAGCTCCTCCGCGTAACCGCCGTTGACCATGCCGAGATAGCCGGTGTCCAGCTCCACCGTGCGGCTCACGCCGTGCATGGTGAGGGCGCCCTGGATCGTCCACTTGGTGCCGCCGCGGTACAGGAAGCGGTCGGAGGAGAAGTGGATGTACGGATAGCGCTCGACATCGAGGAAGTCGGCCGAACGCAGGTGGTTGTCCCGGGTCTTGTTGCCCGTCGTGATGCTCGCCGCGTCGATCTGCACCTCGACCCGCGAGTCAGCCATGTCGTTCGCGACCTGGATGCCGCCGTCGAAGCGGGTGAACCGGCCGTGGACGTGGGCCATGCCGACGTGCTTGGCGATGAACCGGATCGCGGTGTGCGGCGGGTCGAAGAGCCAGGTGCCGGGCTGCGGCAGCTCCGGCGGGCGCCCCATGTGCAGCTGCACCGAGGTCAGCGGGAGCGTTTCACCGGCGACGACGTCGAGGGTCTGCTGGTGGGGCTGGAGGCCGTCGGCCGCGATCATGACGCCGTACCGGCCGGGCGGCAGCGTGAGGAAGACGAGGCCGTACGGGTCGCTGGTCACCTTCGCCACGACGCGGCCGTTGGCGACCCGCGTCACGGTGACGTCCGCCCCCGACATCGGCTGCCCCATGGGGTCGGCCACCTCGCAGTGGAAGGCGCCGGCGCCGTGCGGCACGGGGTGCACCAGTCCCGCCCCGCGCGGGTCCCGTCCGGACCGGCTCCTCCTGAACAGCGCGAGGGGCATGCAGATCACCTTTCAGACTCGGCCGCAGAACCTCCGCAGCGGGCTCGCACATACGATCCCATGTCTGCGATCTCCGCCGATCAAGGGCGCTAAGGGTTACCGGCGGCAACTGCGTGGTGAATACATGGGAATCCGACATTCCGCCGCCGGGGCGTGTCAGATTCCACAGTCCCCTCACCTTTCACCCACCGCTTGACCATGCGCGCGCTCCTCCCGTTGGGGGTCCCGGTGCGGTGCCGAACGGGCCAGGACGGGGCGGGTCGGACCCCTGTGACGCAGCGCCACTTCCGCGCCATATGTCTGCCGATTCCGGGTCAACCGTTGACTCGCTCGATCGCGCTCTGACAGATTCTCGACGCCATGAATGCGACAGAGCCCGACCTCTCCGCCAGGTGGAAACGGTTCGCCGAAGCGCACTGGGGCAGGGAGCCCGCCGCGGTCCCGTTCGCCACGGGCCTCGGGCCGGAGCAGGTGTACGGGGCCGTCGCCGCCTCCTGCGCACCGCCCGCCGAGGACGCGGCCGGCGTCCGCTTCGCCACCGCGTCGCAAGGCCGAATACGTGACGCGGGCGCACTCCTGCCCGGCCCGGACGACCCCGGCCCGGACGCATACCGGGACCGGCTCGCTCGTGACCTCGCCGGATCCGGCTGGCTGTTGAGCGTGCACCAGCCGCTGTGGCGCGACTTCGGACTCTGGGCGCGTGTACGCGAACTCGTCTCCGGACTGTGGCGGGCGGTGGGCTGGCCCACTCTGCCGGTGACGGCCGAACTCGCCCTCGGAGAGCACTGCACCGGCCCCGACGCACCCGCCCCGCGCCCCGGCTCGTTCGCGCTCACGTGGGTACTCGCCGGGACCATGACGGTCAGGCTCTGGCCCGAGCACACCGGCACCGAGTACCAACTCGCCGCTGGAACAGGTGACTTGGTGTACTGGCCCGCCGGCTGCCGTCACCTCGATCACTACCTCGACCGCTGCACCACGTTACGGATCGTCGTCCCCGCGCGCCGCGCCGCCGCCCTCACCCACGTACGGGGACTCCTCGCGGACCGGATGCAGGAGGACCGCGTCTACGCGGGCGCCCCCGGCGTCCTGCCGTTCCCTCCCCCGACGGACCCCGACGGCGGGATCGGCGCGGCGGAACCGGTCGCCGCCGCCGCGCGGCTGTTCGCCGGGCTCGCCGCCGGCCCGGGAACGGCCAGGGAGTTGCGCGTGGCGTGGGCGGCCCGCAGATCGGCGGCGGGGCTCGAACCGGCGCCTTTGCCGCGGCCCGCCGTACCCCTGGCTCCTGGCCTGCGCGTACGGGCCTCGGCCGAGCTCTTCCGGACACCGAACGGGCCCGGACGCGCCGTGTGGGCCGCGAACGGACACACCCTGGCGGTCGAAGAGCCCGGAGCCGAACGCGTCAGGAACCGGTTGTGGTCCGAAAGGGCTTTCACCATAAGAGAGTTGGGGCGCGGGTCGCGGATGGCCGCGGAGAAACTGATCCCGCTCCTGTCCGACCTGCATCACATTCGCGCCATCGAACTGGTGGACGGAGACGGGGCGGAATGAGGGAGGATCCCCGCGCCGCCGGGCCCGCAAGCGGCGCTGCCGCCGATGTCGAGCAGGGGCAGCAGGGTCAGCTCGACCGACTCGCCCGGCTCGACTGGCAGGTCTTCGGCGAGCGGTTCTGGGACCGGCAGCCCGTACTCATCGAGTCGGTCGCCCCCGCCCCCTTCGACGCCCACGAGGCGTTCGAGACCGCCGTCGCCACGGCGCACCGCGGCGGGCCGTTCGGCGTGACGCCCTACGCGGGGTTCGCGGTCGGCGGCGCACCCCAGACCGACCCCGGCGACTTCCTGCCGCAGCCTAGGGACGGCTCGTATCCGGGCTACCACCAGCGGCTCGTCCGGCAGCTCTCCGGCGAGCCGTACTCCCTGTCCCTTCAGGCGTTTCACGCGTTCCACCATCCGCTGTGGGCGCGCGAGCGCGCCTTCTTCGCCGGGCTGTGGGCGCGGGTGGGGCAGCCCGTGCCGAGCGCCTTCACGACGCTGGTCCACGGCACGTACGAGCAGCCGCTAGCCGAGGCGCTTCCCCGGCAGCGTGTCGCGACGTTCCTGTTCGTGCTGGGCGGGCGGCAGCGCATGCGGTTCGGTGCGGCGGACCGGGGCGCGTCGTTCACCGTCGAGGCCGATCCGGGCGACCTGCTGTACTGGCCGTCGCACCTCTCCCCCGTCGCCGAGCCCTACGCCGGCTGGGCGTCGACCGGCGTGCGGGTGAGCGTCGTACGGGAGGGGCGGCAGGCGGCGTCCGAGCTCTACGACCTGCTGCACGACGTCACGCCTGAGACGCTCCTCAGGCCGGACCCGGATCCCGCGGGCGCCGCTCCGCCCGGCGAGGAGGGTCTGCTCGTGCCCGACGCCGAGGCCGGGACGGAGTTGCCCGCACCCTTGGAGCGCGCGCTTGCGCACTTCCGTGCGGCGGGCGCGCGCGGGCCGCTGGAGGAGCGCGTCGCCCGGCAGTCCCTGCGGCACTGGACAGCCGGGGGTTTCCGGCCCGTGCCGCTGCCGGCGCCGCGCGGCAGGTTCGGCGACGACGACGTCGTGCGCGCCACGGAGCGCGTGTTGTGGACCGAGGCAGCCGGCCGGCGCCTGTTCTCCGCATGCGGCCACGTGGCGGCCACGGAGCTGCCGGCCGCCGACCTGTCCGCCGTACTGCGGGTCCTCAACTCCGGACGACCGCTGCCCGTCCGTGAACTCACGCCCGCAGCAAGGGGGTTGCTGGCGGAGCTGACGGCGTTCCGCGCACTGGAACGTCTGAGGACCCGCCGGTCCCTCACTGCCCCGGCGCCGGGATCGCCAGGTACTTGTACTCCAGGAACTCGTCGATGCCGACCCGGCCTCCCTCACGTCCGATGCCGGACTGCTTGACGCCGCCGAAGGGCGCGGCCGGGTTGGAGACGAGGCCGGTGTTGAGGCCCACCATGCCGGTCTCCAGGCGTTCCCCGACGCGCAGCGCACGGTCGAGGTCGCGGGTGAAGAGGTAGCTGACGAGGCCCCATTCGGTGTCGTTGGCGGCGCGCACCACCTCGTCCTCGTCGTCGAACGTGAACAGGGCGGCGACAGGTCCGAAGATCTCGGTCCCGGTGAGACCGGCGTCGCGCGGCACCCTCACGAGGACGGTCGGCGGGTAGAAGTAGCCTTCTCCGTCCGGGAGTTCGCCTCCGGTGAGGACCTTCGCGCCGCGGTCCACCGCGTCCCGTACGAGCCGGTCGACCTTGTCGCGGCCCGCGGCGTCGATGAGCGGCCCGACGTTCGTCCCGGGTTGGGTGCCGGGGCCGACGGTGAGGGCGCTCATGCGGGCGGCCAGCCGGGAGGCGAAGTCGTCGGCGACGGAGCTGTGCACGAAGATGCGGTTCGCGGCCGTGCACGCCTCTCCCATGTTGCGCATCTTCGCCACCATGGCGCCCTCGACGGCCGTGTCGAGGTCCGCGTCGTCGAAGACGATGAGCGGCGCGTTCCCGCCGAGTTCCATCGAGGTGCGGACGACGGTGTCGGCGCACTGGGCCAGGAGGACCCGGCCGACCTGGGTCGACCCCGTGAAGGACAGCTTGCGGATGAGTCCGCCGCGCAGCAGCGGTTCGACGAGGGCGCCGGCGTCCGTGGTGGTGACGACGTTCAGGACGCCGTCGGGCAGGCCCGCCTCGGTGAGGATCCCGGCCAGGGCCAGGGTGCACAGGGGTGTCTGCGGGGCGGGCTTGAGGACCATGGTGCAGCCCGCGGCGACGGCCGGGCCGATCTTGCGGGTGCCCATGGCGAGCGGGAAGTTCCAGGGGGTGACGAGCAGACAGGGGCCGACGGGCCTGCGCATGATCAGGTGGCGGCTGCGTCCGTCGGGCGAGGGCGCGAATCCCCCCTCGATCCGCACGGCCTCCTCGGAGAACCAGCGGAAGAACTCGGCTGCGTACGTGACCTCGCCGCGCGCCTCGGCGAGGGGCTTGCCCATCTCCAGGGTCATGAGGAGGGCGAGTTCGTCGGTGCGGGCGATGATGATCTCGTAGGCGCGGCGCAGGATCTCGCTGCGGGCGCGGGGCGCGGTGGCGGCCCACGACTCCTGTGCGGCCGTGGCGGCCTCGGCGGCGCGCCGGCCGTCGTCGGGCCCGGCATCGGCGACCTCGCACAGGCTCTGGCCGGTGGCCGGGTTGTCGACGGAGAAGGTGCGGCCCCCGGCCGCGTCCTGGAGACGGCCGCCGATGAGGAGCTGCTTGGGGACGTCCTCGACGACTTGGGGCGTGGGGTGGGTCGTGGTCATGCCTGTTCCTCCGTCCCTGGTCAGCGGGTTGCCGTCGCGGTCTCCACGGCCGCGGCCCAGGCCCGCAGGCCGTCGTCGATCTGCCCCTCGTCGACGATGAGCGCGGGGATCATCCGCACGACGTTGCCCCAGGGGCCGCAGAGCAGGAGCAGCAGCCCCTCGTCGGCGGCGGCCTGCTGGACGCGTACGGCCGTGGCCGCGTCGGGTTCGCCGTCGGGAGTGGTGAACTCGCTGGCGAGCATCAGGCCGAGGCCCCGTACGTCGCCGATCGCCTCGGTCTTCGCGGCGATGTCCTCCAGGCCGGAGCGCAGGCGGGCGCCCATGGCGGCCGCGTTGGCGACAAGGCCTTCCTCCTCGACGACCTCCAGGGTGGCGACCGCGGCGGCGCAGGCGACGGCGTTGCCGCCGTAGGTGCCGCCCTGCGAGCCGGGCCGCGCCTTGTGCATCAGCGCCTCGGGGGCGGCGATCCCGGAGAGCGGGAAGCCGCTCGCGAGGCCCTTGGCGGTGATGAGGATGTCGGGGCGTACGCCGAAGTGGTCGTGGCCCCAGAAGCGTCCGGTGCGGCCGACGCCGGTCTGCACCTCGTCGAGGATGAGCAGGATGCCGTGGCGGTCGGCGCGCTCCCGGAGCCCTTGCAGGAAGGCGGAGTTGGCGGGCACGTAGCCGCCTTCGCCGAGGACGGGTTCGACCAGGATCGCCGCGGTGTCGTCCGGGTCGGAGACGGTCTGGAGGAGGTGGTCGAACTCGCGCAGCGCGAACCGCGTCGCGGTCTCCTCGTCCCAGCCGTAGTGGTAGGCGTTCGGGAAGGGCGTGATGGCGACGCCCGCCATCAGCGGTCCGAAGCCGGTACGGATCTTCGTGCCGGACGTGGTGAGGGAGGCGGCGGCGACGGTGCGGCCGTGGAAGCCGCCGTGCGCGACGACGATGTTGGGCCGGCCGGTGGCCTGCCGGGCGAGCCGCATGGCCGCTTCGACGGCCTCGCTGCCGGAGTTGGCGAAGAAGAGGCTGTCGAGGCCTTCGGGCAGCACGGATCCCAGCTTCTCGACGAGGCGCTGAAGGGGCCGGTGCAGGACGGTCGTGTACTGGCCGTGGATGAGGGTGGCCACCTGTTCCTGGGCGGCGGCGACCACGCGCGGATGACAGTGGCCGGTGCTGGTGACGCCGATCCCGGCGGTGAAGTCCAGATAGCGGCGGCCGTCGGTGCCGTAGAGATGGACGCCTTCCCCGCGTTCGGCGACGACGGGGGTGGCCTGGCGCAGATGCTCGGACAGTCGCGTCATGCCTCCACCCTCAACGCTGAGCCGAAAGGACGTCAATGGGCCCTCTGTGACGATCCGCCCCCTGGGGGCACGGGTCGCCCGGGTGGCCTCGACGACCCTCGACTCCGTCACCCGTCGCAGGCCCGCTCGCCCAATTCGCAAGAGTTCTGCGTAACCGGCTCAACCGGCAGGGTTCCCAAGGGAGTCGGGTTATGCAACAGTCCTGCGCAACCCGATGTGAGGGAGCGGTTCGGCATGACTGGGGCACGGGGGCATGACCTTGCGGCGTTGCGCGGGCTCAACACGGGCGTTGTCCTGCGGGCGCTGCGCAGGGAGAGTCCGCAGACCGTCAGCCAGCTGACGGGTGCGACCGGCCTGTCGCGGCCGACGGTCGAGGCGCTGGTCGACGAGCTCGTCTCGCAGGGCTGGATCGCCGAGACCGATGCTCCGCCCGCCGGGCGCACCCCCGGCCGTCCGGCCCGTCGGCTGCGCTTCCGGTCCGAGGCCGGGCACGTCGTCGGCGTCGACATCGGACTGCGCAAGATCGTGCTGGTGCTCGCCCGGCTCGACGGTGAGGTCGTCGCGTGTGAACGGGAGGACTTCGCCGAGGAGTTGAGCGGCACGGAGCGCATCGAGCTGCTGCGCGGGCGGCTGCGGCGCTTCCTCGTCGAGCAGAGTCTGCGGGCCGAGGCCGTCTGGGCCATCGGCATCGGCGTGCCGGGCATGGTCGACGACACGGGCCGGATCCGGTCGGTGATCGTCCCGGAGTGGACCGACCTGGATCTCGCGCGCCGGCTCGCCGACGACTTCCCGTGCCGGATCCTCGTCGAGAACGACGTGAATCTGGCGGTGCTGGCCGAGCACTGGCAGGGCGCGGCGACGCTGGCGGACGACGTGGCGTGCGTCCTGGTCGGGCGGCGCATCTCCTGCGGCCTGATGATCAACGGCAGGCTGCACCGCGGGCGCCGGGGCGGCGCGGGCGAGTTGGGCATCCTGCCCCAACTCGGCCTGGACGCTGCGGAGAAATGGCTGGCGTGGGACGGCGAGCGGCTCCCGGGCGAGTCCGAGACGGACGCCCTCGCGCGGGCCGTGCGGGACGGGGACGCCGGGGCGCGCGCCGTGCTCGACGGCTATCTCGCCGGGGTCGCTCCGGGCATCGCCGCACTCGTCCTCGCTCTGGACCCCGAGCTCCTCGTCCTCTCCGGCGCGCTCGCCCCGGTCGGTGAGCCGCTCGGGCCCCTGCTCACGGAGCATCTGCGGCCACTGACGCTGCACGTGCCGCGCATCGCGGTCAGCGCGCTCGGCCGTGAGGGCGTGGCACTCGGTGCGGTACGCCGCGCGCTGGACGCTCTCGACTCCCATCTCCCTTACGGAACAGGACCGTTGCGCCCCACTCCCGCCCTCTGACCTCGCCATCATCCCCCCTCACCCTCCGGAGGCGCGTATGCGCAGGAGAACGCTTCTCGCCGGTGCGCTCGCGGCCACGCCCCTCGTGGCCGCGTGCGACAGCGGCGGCGGGGCTTCCGGTTCCACCTCGTCGGGCGGCGGCGGCCGCACCACCATCTCGTACGGCATCTGGGACCCGGCCCAGCTCGCGGGCATGCAGCAGATCGTGAAGGCGTTCGAGGCCAAGAACCCCGACGTCTCCGTGGACATCCAGGTCACGCCCTGGTCCTCGTACTGGACGACGCTCAGGACGTCGATGCGCGGCGGGACCGCGCCCGATGTGTTCTGGATGAACGCCGTGAACATCCAGCTGTACGCGGCGAACGGCGTCCTGGAGCCGCTCGGCCCGTACGCGGCCCGCGACCGAACCCCGCTCGGCCGGCACCCCGAGGCGCTCGTCGAGCTGTACGCGTACGACGGCAAGCAGTACGGGATTCCGAAGGACTTCGACACGGTCGGGCTCTGGTACAACAAGGCGCTGTTCGACAAAGCCGGTGTCGGCTACCCGGACGCCTCCTGGACCTGGGACGACCTGCGGGACGCGGCACGCGAGCTGACGAACCCGCGGACGCGGGTGTACGGGATCGCCGCCGAGATGGACCGGCAGAAGAACTTCTACCCGTCGATCTTCGGCGCGGGCGGATACGTCCTGCGCGAGGGGCGCTCCGGCTTCGGCGACGAGCGCTCCGTCGAAGGGCTGCGCTTGTGGACCGATCTCGTCGACCGCGGCTGGTCGCCGCCGCAGAGCGCGATGGCGGACGTGAAGGGCCGCAATCTGTTCCTGTCCGAGCAGGTCGCCATGAACTACGACCTGTCGGCCATGGCGTCCTTCATGCACGCCACGCCCGCGATCAAGGACCACGGCGGTGTCGCCGTGCTCCCCAAGGGCCGGGAGCGGGCCACCGTCATCCACGGTCTCGCGAACGTGGTGAGCGCCAAGTCCCGTAAGAAACAGGCTGCTTGGAAGTTCGTGGACTTCCTGGCGCGGCGCGAGGCGGCCGAGATCCAGTCGAAGGGCGGCGTCACCATCTCCTCGTACACGGGGACACAGGACGCCTGGCTCAGGTCGATGCCCGAGTTCGACCTCAAGGTCTTCATCGACATGCTCGACTACGCGGTCCCGTACCCGAGTTCCAGGAACACGGCCGTATGGGAGGACCTCGAATATCTGCTGCTCGGCGCGCCGTTCAGCGGCAAGGGCAGCATCGAGTCGGCCGCGCGGACGCTCGGCCGGCAGATGGACCGGGCGCTCGACGAGGAGGACAAGTGATGGCCGTTTTCCCGTCGACCGCCGCCGCCGAGGCGGAGGGCCGGATCAGGAAGCCGCGCACAAAGGCGGGCCGCGACGGCACCGCGCGGGGCCCCAACTCCCGTACACAGAAAGCGGCGTACGCGTTCATCGCGCCGATCGCCGTCGGGTTCCTCGTCTTCTACATCTGGCCGATGATCCAGACCTTCGGCTACAGCTTCACGTCCTTCGGGCCCTTCGGCGGCAACTCCTGGCTGGGCGGCGACAATTACGCGCGCGTCGTCCGTGATGTGACGGTATGGCGGGCGCTCGGCAACACGCTCCTGTACGGGGTCATCGGCCTCGTCACGCTGCCGGTCTCGATCACCGTCGCCGCCCTCCTCAACCGGCGCGGACTGCGGGGTGTCGGCGTCTACCGCGCCCTGTACTTCATCCCGTTCGTCACGCTGCCCGTGGCCGTGGGCCTGGTCTGGAACTGGCTGTACAACGGCAACTTCGGCCTCCTGAACGAGATGTTGTCGTGGTTCGGCGTCTCGCGGCACTTCTGGGCGTCCGACCCGTCGTCCGCACTGTGGGCGATCGGGCTCGTCCTCGTGTGGCAGAGCATCGGCTACTACTTGATCATCTTCATCGCGGGGATCAAGGCCATCCCGCAGGACTACTACGAGGCCGCGGAGCTGGACGGGGCGGGCCCGGTGCGCCGCTTCTTCCGGATCACGCTGCCGCTCCTGAGCCCCAGCATCTTCTTCGCCGCGGTCATCTGCGTGATCAACTCACTGCAGCTCTTCGACCTCATCTACGTGATGATGAGCCCCACGAACCCGGCACTCGGCTCCACGCAGTCCGTGGTGAGCCTCTTCTACCAGTGGGCCTTCCAGCAGAACAACCAGGGCGCGGCGGCCGCCCTCGCGTTCGTCCTGATGCTGCTCACGGCGGCGCTGACCTACGTCCAGTTCCGGCTCCAGAAGAAGTGGGTGCACTATGCCTGAGCGCTCCCGGGTCCGCCCCGGTTCCGTCGCCACGCACGCACTGCTGTCGCTGGGCGCCCTGGTGATGGTCTTCCCGTTCCTGTGGCAGCTGCTCACGGCGCTGAAGACCCTGCCGGAGGCGGTGCACGTCCCGACGACCTTCTTCCCCGAGCACATCAACTGGGCTTCCTTCAAAGAGGTCTTCACAGCCATGCCGTACGGCGAGATGCTCGGCAACAGCGTCGTCAACACCGTGGCCCGTACGGCGGGACAGCTCGTCTTCTGCTCGCTCGCCGCGTACGCCTTCGCCCGCATGCGGTTCCGCGGCAAGAACGTCCTCTTCGCGCTGTTCCTGTCGGTGCTGCTCGTACCGTCGTCGCTGCTGATCCTGCCGCAGTACGACATCATCCAGCGGCTCGGCCTGCTCAACACGACGCCGGCGCTGTTCCTGCCCGGCATGTTCAGCGCCTTCGGGACCTTCCTCCTGCGGCAGTTCTTCATGGCGCTGCCGAGGGAGCTGGAGGAGGCGGCCCGCATCGACGGTGCCGGGCCCTTCCGGATCTTCTGGTCGATCATGCTGCCGCTGATCCGCCCGGCGCTCGCCGCCCTCGCGGTCATCACGGCGATGTGGTCGTGGAACGACCTCCTGTGGCCGCTGGTCGTGAACACCGATCCGGCGAAGATGCCGATCAGCGCGGGCCTGACGTCCCTGGAGGGCCAGTTCGAGACCAACTACCCCGTGATGATGGCGGGTTCGCTCATCGCGAGCCTGCCCATGATCGTCCTCTACCTCTTCCTCCAGCGGCACTTCGTGCAGGGCATCGCCCAGAGCGGCACGAAGGGCTGAGTCGCAGGCAGGGCTGAACCCCCGTCTCCAGAAGGGAACAACATGACACGCCTCGATGTGGGTCTGATCGGCGCGGGCGGCATCGCCCGGGCCCATCTGCCCGCGTGGATCGAGCTGGGCGCACGCGTCACCATCCTGTCCACGGACGGGAACGCGGAGAAGCTCGCCGCGAAATACGCCGAGTCCGGCGTGACCGCCACGCACAGCCTGGCCGGTCTCCTGGACCGCTCCACCGTCGTCGACATCTGTACACCCACGTTCACACACCGGGAACTCGCCCTCGACGCGATCGCCGCCGGCAAGCACGTCATCTGTGAGAAGCCCCTCGCGCTCACCGCGTCCGAGGCCGCCGAGATGGCGGACGCGGCCGAGGCGGCGGGCGTCCTGCTGTTCCCGGCGCACGTGGTCCGATATTTTCCCGCATACGCGGCGATGGCCGGGTCCGTCGCCGCCGGTGCCATCGGGACCCCGGCCGTACTGCGCTTCACCCGCTCGGGCGCCTATCCGGTGTGGGCGCCCTGGTTCTCCGACCCGGCGCTGTCCGGCGGCATCCTGATGGACCAGATGATCCACGACCTCGACTTCGCGCGCATGCTCGCCGGCGACGTCGTACGGGTCCACGCCCGGCTGCGCGGGCGCCAGGAGCCGGGCGCGAAGCCCGGCGACGTCGCGGTCGGCACGGCGGTGCTGACCCACGCGTCGGGCGCGATCAGCCATGTGCTCGGCGGGTGGGGCCTGCCGGACCTCCAGTTCCGTACGACGTTCCGCGTCGCGGGGCCCGACGGGATCCTGGAGCACGACTCGACGGCGCTGCCCGGGTTCCGCATCCTCGCCCAGGGCACGCGCCCGCCCGGCGAGGGCATTCCCAGCAGCCCGATGACGGAGAGCCCGTACCTCACCGAGCTGCGCGAGTTCGCCGGTGCCGTGGAGGGCGGGCCCGCTCCCCGCGTGACGGCCCTCGACGGCGTCGAGGCGGTACGGATCGCGGAAGCGGCGGCGGCCTCGGCCCGTACCGGCGAGCCCGTGGAACTCAAGATCTCCGAGGAGGCGGCCCGATGAAGGTCGGAGTGCTGTCGTTCGCGCATGTCCACGCGGGCGGGTTCGCCCGCCTGCTCGATGAGATGGAAAGCGTCGAGGTCCTCGCGGCCGACCCGGACACGGATCTGGCGGCGCCCGGCGAGGTCCGCGGCCGGGAGTTCGCCGACCGGCTGGGGGTGGCCTATGCGGACTCGTACGAGGAGCTGTTCGCCTGGGGTCCCGACAAGGTCGTCGTCTGCTCGGAGAACGTCCGCCACCGGCCCCTCGTCGAGCTGGCGGCGGCGCACGGCGTGGACGTGCTGTGCGAGAAGCCCCTCGCGACGACGGAGGAGGACGGCGCGGCGATGGTCGAGGCGTGCCGCGCGGCGGGCGTGCGGCTCGCGGTGGCGCACCCCGTCCGTTTCAGCCCGGCCTACACGGCGGTCCGCGCCGCCGTGCGGTCGGGGACGGCGGGCGGTGTCCTCGCGGTGTCGGGCGCCAACAACGGCTATCTGCCGGCGGCCCGGCGCCGCTGGTTCGCCGACCCCCGACTCGCGGGCGGCGGAGCCCTGATGGATCACACCGTGCACATCGCGGACCTCCTGGACGACCTCTTCGAGGCGTCCCCGGCGACCACGGTGTATGCACAGGTCAACAACGTGCTCCACGAGGGACAGGTGGACGCGGACACCGCGGGGCTCATCACGGTCGAGTACGCGAACGGCGCGGTCGCGACGATCGACTGCAGCTGGAGCCAGCCCCAACACCACCCGGCCTGGGGCGGGTTGCAGATGCAGGTCATCGGTGACCGGGCGACCCTGGAGATGGATGCCTTCGACCAGAAGGTCCACGGCTTCAGCGAGTCGTCCCGCGCGCCCTTCGAACTGCCCTACGGCGTCAACCTGGACGCCCTGATGCTCCACTCGTTCCTCTACGGGAGCGACGGCGGGACGAGCGTGACGGACGGCGAATCCGGGCTGCGTTCCCTGCGGATCGTCACCGCGGCGTACCGGTCCGCGGCCGAGGGGAGGACAGTGCCGGTGCGGTGACGTCCGGCCGCGTCTGCCATCGTGGCCGCATGAGCGAACTGGTGGACCGCGTGGACGAACAGGACCGCGTACTCGGCACGGTGGACCGGGGTGCAGCCATCCGCGAGGGGTGGCTGCACCGAGTGGCGACGGTCGTGTGCCGCGACCCGGCGGGGCGGATCCTCGTGCATCGCCGGGCGCCGCACGTCTCACGGTTCCCCGGGCGGTACAACTGGCTGATCGGCGGGGGTGTCGACGCGGGCGAGTCGTACGAGAGCGCGGCGGCCCGCGAGCTGTCGGAGGAACTCGGGGTCACGGCGCCGGTCCGCTTTGTCTTCAAGTACCTGTGCCGCGGGGAGATCAGCCCGTACTGGCTCGGGGTGCACGAGGTCACTGTCGACGGGCCGGTCGCGCCGCTCCCCTCCGAGATCGTCTGGCACGACTGGCTCACCGAGACCGGCCTGACGAACGCGATGCGCCAGTACCCGTTCGTGTCGGACTCCCTTGAAGCGCACGCGCGGTACGTCGCGCTGGGCCGCGAGAACGGGCCGGGGACGGCGCGCTGACGAGTGCCGGCCCGCGGCCCTGGGCCGGGCGTATGCCCCGTTGACGCAGGTGGGCGTCATCCCCCGCGCGCGTGCACCTCGACGCGTGCGGCAGGATGTCCCGGCGCGTCGGTGCAGGCGCGGCAGCACCACTTACGGACAAGCAGGTAGCAAGGTGACGACTCATCACATACGGCCGCTCCCGGCGGCGTACGACGACCTCGGTCACGGCGCGGGAGGCCGCCGGTGAACCGCGCGATGACGCCCGACGATCTGATCGTGGCCGGGATCGCGATCGCCGCGGGGCTCGCGGCCGGGCTGCTCCTGCGCATGATGCTGCGCTGGCTGGGCGTGCGGGCCGACCGGACGCGCTGGGGCGGCGACGACGTCATCGTGGACGCGCTGCGCTCCCTCGTGCCGTGGGCGGCGGTCGCCGCCGGTGCCGCTGTGGCCGCCTCCGCGCTGCCGCTGACCACCCGGACCCGGCACAACGTCACCGTGACGCTGACGGCGCTGCTGATCCTCGTCGCCACGTTCACCGCGGGCCGGGTGATCTCCGGGCTCGTACGGTCGGTGGCGCAGTCGCGGTCCGCGGTCGCCGGGTCGGCCACCATCTTCGTGAACATCACGCGGGTCGTGGTGCTCGCGGTGGGCTTCCTCGTGGTCCTGCAGACCCTGGGCATCTCCATCGCCCCGCTCCTGACCGCTCTCGGCGTCGGCGGTCTCGCGGTGGCGCTCGCGCTCCAGGACACGCTCGCGAACCTCTTCGCGGGCGTGCACATCCTGGCCTCCAAGACCGTGCAGCCCGGCGACTACATCCGGCTCAGCAGTGCCGAGGAGGGTTACGTCGTCGACATCAACTGGCGCAACACGGTGGTGCGTCAGCTCTCCAACAACCTGGTCATCATCCCGAACGCCAAGCTCGCCTCCACCAACATGACGAACTACAGCCGCCCGGAGCAGGAGATGACGCTGCTCGTCCAGGTCGGCGTCGGCTACGACAGCGATCTGGAGCACGTCGAGCGGGTCACGGCCGAGGTTGTCGAGAGCGTCATGGTCGACATCACCGGCGCCGTCCCCGACCATGAACCGGCCATCCGCTTCCACACGTTCGGGGACTCCCGGATCAGTTTCACGGTGATCCTGGGCGTCGGCGAGTTCAGCGACCAGTACCGGATCAAGCACGAGTTCATCAAGCGCCTCCACGCCCGGTACCGGGACGAGGGCATCCGGATCCCGGCGCCCACGCGGACGGTGGCCCTCCAGCAGGGGGCGGTGGCCATTCCTCATCAGCGCGAGGCCGCACCTCCGATTCCGTAACGACGGCGTGGTCAGGGGGAGCCGGTCCGTCCGGACAGCGGACCGGCTCCCCCACACGTGCCTTTGACCCCGCTGGGTCAGTCGCGTGCCACCGTCCCCGTGACCTTCAGGTCGCGGATCCGGCCGTTGTTGTCGAACGAGCCGAAGCCCACGCGGCCCGAGGAGAACACCGGGTCCGTGCCCGTGATCAGCGGCGTGCGGCTGCCGTCCATGTAGACGGCCGTCTCGCCGGTGTCCGCGCAGTGCGTGAGACGGACCTTGTGCCAGGCGGCGTCCTTGATGGCCGGGGGCGCGCCGTAGGTTCCGTTCCACTGGTCGTCGATGCGGAGCCGGTCCGCATTGTCGACGGTGAACAGGCCGTTGTGCGGGTAGATGCTGTTGTCGCTGGACAGGTGCGCGTACTGGAACTGGGTGTCCGAGTTGTAGTCCCAGACGACGATGACGTCCCGGTTGGTGATGTCGACCGGGGTGTCGATACGTACCTCGGCCTCGATCGTCACGTTCGAGTAGCGCGGGCCCGCGGTGAGGACGGCGTACTCGAAGGGGCGGCGCGGGCCGGGGCGGGAGACGCCCGGCTCGGTGAGGACCGTCTCACGCCGGGTGAACTCCCACTTGGCGGGAGTGACCGGCGCCCAGTTGTCCGCGCCGGTGGTGTGCGTGGTGGGGGTGTGGCCCACCTTGCAGTCGGCGAAGGTGCGGGTGCCGGTGACCTTCCAGACCTTGCCGTTCGCCTTGGAGACGATGTACAGGTCACCGGCCAGGTCCGTGCCGAAGCGCAGGTCGACGCGCTGGTCCCCGGCGAGGTCGCGCATGGTGACCTTCTTGCCGGTGGCCTGGTCGAACAGCATCAGCGACTTGAGGGGCGCGAGACCGGCGCCGCGGCGCATGTCGTGCGTGTCGGCGGCCAGGATCCGCCCGTCGACGAGGTCCCCGAAGATGTACGTGCCGCGCAGCTCGGGCGCGTCCTTGCCGCGGTACACGAAGCCTCCGGCGATCGCGCGGCCCACGTCGGAGCGGCAGTCCCAGTCGGCTCCGGGGTCGTGGTCGTACGCGGCGACGGGGTACGTGTAGCCGTACTTGGCGTCGTCGGCGGGCAGCGGCGCGATGCGGGCACACGGGTCGGTGGTCTTCTTGTCGAAGAGGAACGGGCCCTCGCGCTCGCTCCAGCCGAAGTTGTCGCCGGCCTTGACCTCGTACACCGACTCGATGGCGTGCTCGCCGATGTGGCCGAGGTACATGCGGTGGCTGCCGCCGGTGTCCCAGCTGAAGCGGTGCGGGTCGCGCATGCCGACGGCGTAGATCTCGCCGAGGGCGCCCGGTGTGGACACGAACGGGTTGGCGGCCGGGATGCCGTACTTGCCGTTCGCGCTGTTGCGGCCCGCCGGGTCGATGCGCAGGAGCTTGCCGTGCGGGAGCGCCATGTTCTGCGGTTCGCTGTTGCCCACGCCCTGGCCGCCGTCGCCGACGGCGAGGTAGAGCAGCCCGTAGTCCTTGTCGTGGGGCTTGGCGGTCGGGTTGAAGTCGATCTGCTGGATGCCGTGCACCTGACCGGTGAAGCCGATGCGCAGGACCTCGCGGTGGGTGCCGTGGAAGACGGCGGCCTTCGGGTCATCGGCGGTCCACTCGGTGATGACGCCGTGGTACGTGGTGGTGCCCGCCTGCTTGAAGTCGGGGGCCTGGGTGACCTGCGAGGCGAGCTCGGTGTGGATGGTGTAGAAGCGGCCGTTCTTCGCGAACTGCGGGTGGAACGCGGCGTATCCGAAGCCCTGGCCGAGGCCGCGGCCCGAGAAGAAGTTCGGGAAGGTGCCCTTCACGTCGAGGTACGGGTGCGGGGTGCCGCCGGTGTCCTTGCCGGCGGTGCCCGGGTCGGTGAGGTAGAGCGTCCCGTTGAGGTCCGGGGTCGCCATCCGGCCCGAACCGTCGGGGAGTTCGTTGATGGTGTTGATCCTGGCGTGGCGCATCAGACGTGGGTCCGTGGGGGCCGGGACCGGCTCCGACTTGGGGAACTGGGCGTACTCCGTGAGGACCAGGCCGGTCCTGGACTGGGCGGGCTTCTCCGGGATCGGGTCGGTGAGGCCCGCGGTCGCTGCGGTGGGAGCGGGCTCGTCGGCGTGCGAGGGCGCGGCGAACCCGCCGAGCGCCAGGGTGGCGGTGACGGCGAAGGCCGCCCAGAGTCTTGGATTCTTGCGTCGTGCTGCCATGCGGGTCCCTTCGGATGGCGAGTACGGCTGGGAAGAAGCGGGGGTACGAGGCGTCAGTGGCCCCTCGTCATACGGCGGTACTCGGCACTGACCTGACCTGCCGTCACCTCGCGGTCCAGGAAGAGGAGATCGTCCATGCGGCAGTCGCAGGCGTTGTTCTCGCGTGTGTTCTGCGGGAAGCTGCCGCCGATCTTGATGCCACGCGGGTCGGTCGGCGAGGCGCGGTGCGGCGCCGGTGTGGTGGTGAGCTCCCAGGGGTCGCCCGGCGTGACGTAGAAGCCGTCGAGAGGCTTGCCGTCGCGGTACAGGGCCATCGTGCCGTCGCGGAAGTCGAAGGTGGCGGCCAGATGGACCCACTCGCCGCGGGGCAGGAGCTGCTGCCAGTCGGCGGAGGCGGCGAAGGTCTGGGAGGCACCGCTGTCGAGGCGGCGGCCGAGCGCGACGAGCTTCAACTCGCCATTGACCTGGATGAGTTCGAGCAGCGCGCGCACGGCGTGCCCGTCGCTGGTGCCGGACAGCACCCCGGCGAGTCCGATCGCTCCGTAGCGGTCGGTGGGGTTGGCGGTGTTGGAGTTGAGGGTGGGGTTGTCGCCCGTCATCTTGAACCAGCCCATGACGGTGGCGGCCTTGGCGCGGTTGAAGGCGCCGAGGGAGCCGACCCCGGCCTCGTTCCAAGTACCCGCTTTCCAGTCGTCGTTGCCGGCCGTGGCCGGGTTCTGCTGGCGAACCTGGAGGGCGGGCGAGCTGCCCGGGTAGGCCTCGTCGGCGACGCGCATCGCGGAGCCGCCGTTGATGAGCGTGAGCGGGGTGCGGGAGCGTCCGATGTCCCGCTCCTTCGAGGGATCGGCGGGATCGGGGTGCCCGAAGTCGTAGGCGGCCACCGCGTGGGAGCGCAACGAGCCATGTTCTGCATGGCCGTTGGCCTGCGCGGGGACCTTGGCGGCGGGTCCGCTCGCCTGCGCGGGAAGCGCTGCGGCGGCGAGGACGGCGACCGAGGCGAGGGCGACGGCGGCGAGGGCGGTACGTCGAGTGCGACGGGGTGATCGGGTGTGCCGGACGCGTGGTTCGGGCGGGGCGCCGACGGCGGTTCGGGCCATGGCGGTGCGTCTGGTGCGGGGCAGTCTCATACGGCCTCCGAGCGGCAACGAAGGGGGCTGCCGACCGGGGTCCCCCGACCGACAGAAAGCGCTTTCGTCACGTGCGGGCACCATGTAACTCCCTCACCGCAACCCTGACAATGGGCGTGTCCGCGCCATTTTTCGAAGGTCGGTCCGAGCGGGTTCTTCGCGAAGTGCGCTTCGGGGCGGGTGGTGACCGGGGACATGGCGCTCAAGCGCGCGGCCTCGAGGCGGTGCCGACGCCCGAGCCGCGGCACCCTGGCGAGGCGGCAACCCGAAGCAAGCCCGACGCCCAAGCCCTCAGCCCGCCGACGCGACGCTCCGAAGCGGCCCCGGCACCCAAGCCGCCACCAAGCCGCGCGAACCCCGAATCAGGCCCAACACCCAAATCGGCGGCCCGCTGACGCGACATCCGAAGCCACCCCGGCGCCCTAGCCGTCACCCCGCTGACGCGACATCCGAAGCCCCACCCCGGTGCCCG
This sequence comes from Streptomyces sp. NBC_01445, assembly GCF_035918235.1. Lineage (NCBI taxonomy): Bacteria > Bacillati > Actinomycetota > Actinomycetes > Kitasatosporales > Streptomycetaceae > Streptomyces > Streptomyces sp. NBC_01445. The sequence goes on from NZ_CP109485.1 coordinate 1,651,153, forward strand.
AGCCGGTACCCCAGCCCCCGTACGTCATGAACCGACGCACATCATGCCGAAGACACCCCGGCCCGATGTCCCCCCGAGCCCACCACGAGCCGGTACCCCCAACACCCGTACGTCATGAACCGACGCACATCACGCCGAAGACGCCCCGGACTGATGTCCCCTGAGCCCGCCCACCGTGATCCGGACCGGTCCGCCCATCGCATCGACCTTTCCCGTCCATGCGCCCGCCAAGTGCAGGGTGCGATTGGGGAGCGCGCCGCGCGGTACGTACTGGCGGTGCAGTCTGCGGCCGTCCTGCGTGACCACCAGGACGGGCCGCACCAGCACCTCCGCCGTCCGCAGGACGAAGCCGTCCACCGGCACCTGCGGGGCCACCCGGTTCGGCGCCACCCAGCGCAGGGGCGCCGCGACCTCGATCGCGGGTCCGCCCGGCGCCGGGCCCGCACCCTCCAGGAACTCGCGTACGGCGTCGGCCGCGAGAGCGCCCTCGCGGGCCGCCCACAGCGCCGGCTCCACCGCGTGCAGCACGTTCCCCGCGGCGAAGACGCCCGTAACGCCGGTGCGGAACGCGCCGTCGACAGCGGGCCCCCGCGTCCCCGCGTCGAGTGCCACTCCCCCGCGCCGCGCCAGCTCGTGGTCCGGCACGAAGTCCCCGGTGAACACCACGGTGTCGCAGCCGACGGTCGTCAGCCGACCGTCACAGCGCCGCAGCCGGACCCCCGATACCCGCCCCTTTCCCAGGAGTTCGGCCACGGTCGCGCCGGTGAGTACGGGGACGCCGTGACCGATACGGGCCGCTGCCGCCCGCGCCAGGCCCAACTGGTGGCGCGGCTCCCCGGTGGTGAGCGCGGCGACGGTGACATCGGCGCGGCGCAGGGCGGCCAGAGCCGCGTAACTGACCGGTTCGGCGCCGACGACGACCGCTCGGCTGCCGACCGGCTGTCCGTGCAGGTGGACGGCCTGCTGGAGCTCGCCGGTGGTGAGCACTCCGGCGGGCCGTGTGCCGGGTACGAGGCGTGCGCTGCGCGGGCGTTCGCGCGCACCGGTGGCGAGGACGACGGCGCGTGCGGTGATGCGTTCGAGCCCGTGCGGGCCGGTGGTGTCCAGGGTGAGCGGCCCCGCCCACCCGGTGGCGGTGACGCCGGCCCGCACGCGTGCGCCGGAGCCGAGCGCGGCCTCGACGGTCCTGGCCGCATACTGCGGCCCGGTCACGCCCCACCGACCGAAACCGCGGTGGTGGCAGTGCCGCGGTACGCCGCCCGCCACCGCCTCCCGCTCCAGAATCTCGACCACCCCAACGCCGCCCTCGGCAAGACTCCGGGCGACAGCGAGCCCAGCGGGCCCCGCGCCGACGACGACCACGTCGACGCTCCGCTGCCGCCGCGTCATTCCGGCCCCCACTCGCCCCGCCCCTCATGAAGTGCACGCACGGCCGCCCCGCAGTAGAACCCCTGACACCGTCCGCCACGCGCCCGGGTCCTGCGGCGCAGGCCCTCCAGGGACGCGGGCGGGACCGTGCTGATCAGGGCGTCCCTGATCTCGCCCCGGGTCACGCGCTCGCAGTGGCACACGATGGTGCCGTACGCGGGGTCGGTCGCGATGAGGTCGGCGCGCTGGTAGGGGCGGGGGAAGGCCTCGCCCAGGTTGGGCATGTGGACGGGCGTCAGGTCGACCGGCTGCTTGAGGCCGAGGCCGGGGCCGGCCTCGGCGATCAGGCCCGCGACATGCGCCGCGATCGCCATCGACGCGGTGAGCCCGGTCGAGCGGATGCCGCCCACGGTGACGTAGCGCCGCTCCTCGTGGCAGCGGATGCGGTAGTCGTCGTGCTCGGTGGCGGCGCGCAGGCCCGCGTAGGCGGCGGTGACCTCCTCGTCGACCAGGGCCGGCAGGATGCGGCGCCCCTTCGCGAGGAGCCCGTCGAGTCCGTCCGCCGTCGTGCCGGTGGCCGCCTTGTCGTCGAGGTCCTCTGCGGTCGGGCCGAGGAGTACGTTGCCGTGGACGGTCGGCGCCACGAGGACGCCCTTGCCCAGCACGGTCGGCACCGGAAGCAGGATGTGCCGGACCAGGTCACGGGCGAGTTTGTCGAAGACGATGAGCTGGCCGCGGCGCGGGGTGACGGTGAAGTCGCCACTCCCGAGGACGAGCCGGTCGAGCACGTCGGCGTTCAGCCCCGCGGCGTTGACGAGGAACCGCGCCCGGAGCTCGCCGCGCGACGTGGACAGAATATGATCACCGCCGTCCGAACCGACCGCTCCCACCCGCGAGTTGAGGTGCAGGTCGACACCGGAGCGCACCGCTTGGGTGGCGTACGCGAGCGTGGTGGTCCAGGGGCAGATGATGCTCTCGCCCGGGACGTCGAGAGCGCCGAGGACTCCGGGGCCGAGCTGCGGTTCGCGGGCCCTGGTCTCGTCGGCGCCGATGATCCGCGCTGCGTCGTATCCATTGCGCCCGGCCTTCTCCAACAAGCCTGGTAATGCGGCCAGTTGGTCGTCGTCCCAGGCGACGAGCAGGGCGCCGACGGGCTCCACGGGGATGCCGGACTCGGCCGCGTAGGCGGAGAGGAGGCGCTGGCCCTCCCTGACGAGGCGGGACTCCAGGGAGCCGGGCACGGCGTCGAAACCGGTGTGCAGGATCGCCGTGTTGGCTTTGGAGGTGCCGTCGCCGACATCGCCGGACGCCTCCACCAGGGCAAGGCGCAGGTGTGGGTGGCGGGCCAGTTCACGGGCGATGGCGGTACCGACGACGCCGGCGCCGACGACGGCCACGTCGTAGGGCCGGGACGACATCTGCCCTTTGGGGGACAGCGGCCCCTTCGTGGTGACGGTCACGGGGACCCCGTCGGCGTGCGGTCGAGGAGCGCGGCCACCGCCGAGCGGAACCCGTCGAGGCGTTCGGCGGCGTGCGCGGCGTCGATGCGCGGCTCGTACACGGCGGCGGGCCGCCCGCGCGGGACCGCGTCCCGCACGGTGAGCGCGGGATCGAGCCCGAGCCGCGCGACGACACCCACGCCGAGCGCGGTCGCATCGGGCAACTCGGCGACTTCCAGTGGCAGTTGGAGAAGGTCCGCCTGGGTCTGCATCAGCAGGGCCGACCGGGTCAGGCCGCCGTCGACGCGCAGGGTGCGCAGCGGCTCGCCCAGGTCGGCGGCGACGGCGTCCGCGAGCGAGACGACCTGCGCGGCGATCCCCTCGCACAGGGCGCGGACCAGGTGCCCGGAGGTCGTGTCCAGACCGAGGCCCGTCAGAGAGCCGCGCAGGTCGCCGCGCCACCAGGGCGCCGCAAGACCGGCGAGGGCGGGCACGAAGGTGACACCGCCCGTGTCGGGCACGGCCGATCCGACCGGGTCGATGTCCTCGGCCCCCGCGATCACCCCGAGATCGGTGAGCCAGCGGACGGCGGAGGCGGCGGTGTAGACCTGCCCGTCGAGGCAGTAACTGCTCCGCCCGGCCAGTCGCCAGGCGACACAGCTGACCAGTCCCGAGCCGCCGCGGCGCGGACGGTCGCCGGTCGGGGCGAGCAGGAACGCCCCTGTTCCATAAGTGCACTTGGCGGTACCCCGCTCGGTCACGTCCTGGGCGAGCAGCGCGGCCTGCTGGTCCACGAGGAGCCCGGTGAGGGGAAGTTCGGGCCCGAACGCCTTGGTCGTGCCGACGGGCCCCGCGGCGTCGACGACGTCCGGCAGCCGCTCGCCGCCGAGGCCGAAGATGTCCAGGGCGCGGGGCGACCACGCAACAGTGTCCAGGTCGAGGAGCTGCGTGCGTCCCGCGGTGGCGGCGTCGGTGACGAACGCGCCGGTCAGCCGGTGGACGAGCCAGGCGTCGCTGGTGGTGACGACGCCGTCCCGGGTGAGGTGGCGCCGGATCCAGGCCATCTTCGGGGCGGCGAAGTAGGGGTCGAGCGGCAGCCCCGTAAGATCCCTCAACTCAGCGCCGTGAGGGGCCAGTTCCGCACACAGCGCTGCCGCCCGCCGGTCCTGCCAGACGATCGCGTCCGTCAGCGGTGTGCCGGACGCGGGGTCCCAGGCGAGGACCGTCTCGCCCTGGTTGGCGAGGCCGACCGCGTCGACGGGCTCGCCCGCGGCGGCCAGCGCGCTGCGCCCCGCGTCGACGACGGAGGCAAGCAGCGCGGCCGGATCGACCTCGACGACGCCGCCCGGGAGGTAGCGCGGACGTACGGGCGCGCCGCCCGAGCCGATCACGCCGCGGCGCGGGCAGACGACGAGGGCCTTCGTCCCCGACGTGCCCTGGTCGATGGCGAGGACGGTCCCCTCGCGCGGCCCACTGCCATTGGTGATCACCGCGGAAGCCTGCAACAGCCTCCGCAAGAGCGTCAAGGGCGCCCTCTTCACTCCGACCCCTAGACTGATCACCCGTCAATCTCCGTATGTTGTCTGTGACTTCACGCCTCTCTCTCCCCACAAGAGGAGCTCATGTCCACACCGGAAACAGGCACCACCTCGTCAGGCCCCGTCGAGTCCCGGCCGGCCGGGCGGCCGGCGGACGAGGAGGCCAGACTCAGGGAGCTGGGCTACCAGCCGGTCCTGGCCCGCCGCATGGGCGGCTTCGGCAACTTCGCCATCAGCTTCTCCGTGATCTCCATCCTGTCCGGCTGCATGACGCTCTACGGATTCGGCCTCGGCACGGGCGGCCCGGCCGTGATGATGTGGGGCTGGGCGGGTGTCGGCCTCTTCGTCCTCCTCGTCGCCCTGGCGCTCGCCGAGGTCACCAGCGCGTACCCGACGTCCGGCGCCCTCTACTACATGGCCGACCGGCTCGCCGGCCGCCGCTGGGGCTGGTACACGGGCTGGCTCAACCTCCTGGGCCTGCTCGGCGCGATCGCCGGAATCGACTACGGCGCGGCCCTGTTCACCGGCGCGCTCCTCAACCTCCGGTTCGGCTTCGACCCGGCCCCGGGATCGACCTTCCTGATCTTCCTCGCCATCCTCTTCGTGCACGCCGTCCTGAACCTCTTCGACGTCCGCCTGGTCAGCGTGCTCAACTCGATCAGCGTGTGGTGGCACCTGGCCGGCGTGGCCGTGATCGTCGGCGTCCTCGCGATCGTGCCCGACCACCACCAGTCGCCGTCGTTCGTGTTCACCGAGTTCGTCAACGACACCGGCTGGCACAACCCGCTGTACGTGGCCGCGATCGGCCTGCTCCTCGCGCAGTACACGTTCTCCGGTTACGACGCGTCCGCGCATCTCTCGGAGGAGACGTCGAACGCCTCCGTGTCCGCCGCGCGCGGAATCGTACGGGCCGTGTGGGTCTCGTGGATCGCCGGGTTCGTGCTGCTCGCGGGGCTGACGTTCGCGATCCAGGACTACGCGGGCGCGCAGGACAGCGCCACCGGGGTGCCGCCGGCGCAGATCATGATCGACGCCCTCGGCACGTCCGGCGCCACGGCGCTGCTCCTGATCGTGATCGTGGCCCAGCTGTTCTGCGGCAACGCCGAGGTGGCGGCGACCAGCCGCATGGTGTTCGCGTTCAGCCGGGACAACGCGCTGCCGGGCTCGGCGCTGTGGCGCAAGGTGAACGCCCGCACCCGCACACCCGTTCCCGCGGTATGGCTGTCGGTGGGCCTGGCCGCAGTGATCGCGCTGCCGTCCCTGTACTCCACGACGGCATACGGAGCGGTCACGGCCATCAACGTCATCGGGATCACGCCCGCGTACGCGATCCCGATCCTCCTGCGCCTGCGAGCGGGCGACCGTTTCACCCCAGGACCCTGGAACCTGGGCCGCTGGAGCAGGCCGGTCGGCTGGACCGCGGTGACGTGGGTGGCCTTCGTGACGATCCTGTTCTGCCTGCCGCAGGCGTCACCGGTGACGGTCGACTCGATGAACTACGCGTCGGCGGCCCTGGCCGTGGTGCTGATCCTGGCGACGGTGTGGTGGTACGCGGCGCGCAACAAGTACGGGACGCCTCCGCCGAAGGAAGACGCCCCGGGATAACAGGAGTTCGGAGAGTTTCCGGAACGACCGAGGGGCCGTGTCAGATGTCTCTGGCACGGCCCCTGATCTGCGACTTCGAAAAGTCGGGACGACAGGATTTGAACCTGCGACCCCTTGACCCCCAGTCAAGTGCGCTACCAAGCTGCGCCACGTCCCGGTCGCGCCGCCCGGCGGGTTTTCCGCTTGGCGGCGCAGAAAGAACAATACCCCAAGCTCAGGGGTGGTCCGTCGCCGGTGCGAGGGGCCGCAGGCGCGGCACAATCGAGGCATGAGTGACGTGAGCAGTGGCCTGAACCGCGACCGTGACGAGGAGGGGCGGGCCCGGAACGCGCGCCCCCGCGATGGCCTCGGCCGTCCGCTGCCGTACGGCGCGGAGGGGGTGGCGCGGCAGCCGGAGGGGGTGGTGCGCACTCCCGAGGAAACGGTCGCGGAGGCGCAGGCCCTGCTCGACGCGGGTCGGCCGTTCCACGCGCACGAGGTGTTCGAGGACGCGTGGAAGTCGGGCCCCGAGGAGGAGCGCGGCCTGTGGCGCGCCCTGGCGCAGCTGGCGGTAGGCCTGACGCACGCGGCCCGAGGCAACACGGCGGGCGGCGCCCGCCTCCTGCTCCGCGGCGCCACGGGCCTCACCACCTGGCGCGAGGCGACGGCCCGGCCCACCCCGCACGGAATCGACCTGACGTCCCTGGAAACCTGGGCAACAACGCTGGCCGAGAAGGTGGAAGACCAACCCCCCACCCTGGACGCAGCAACAAACGCCCCCCGCCTACACCCATAACTGCTCGCCCAGGCCCCCGCAGAGAGCCACACCCGAATCCTCTTGCCCCCCTCACAAAGGGGCGCGGGGAACTGCGCGCCCAACCCCCACACACCCGCAGCGAATTCTTCCGTACGCTCGGCAGCTCCTTCGGTACGGCCGTGTTCGGCACCATTTACGCCAACGCGCTCAAGACGAACCTGACTGACGGGGTCGCCGCCGCGGCGCGGACGGGGGCCGCGCGGCCCGCGGTGATCGCCAAGGCGGCGCAGAGCCCGGAGGGGCTGCACCGGCTGCCCGCCCCGGCGCGTCAGCCGATCGTGGAGGCGTATGCCGACACGCTGCACACCGTGTTCCTCTGGACGGTCCCGGTCGCGCTGCTCGGCTTCGTCGTGGCCCTCTTCCTGAAGCAGGTTCAGCTGCGGGACAGTGCGCGGCTGGGGTCGTCCGACATGGGCGAGGGCTTCGCGTCGCCGCAGGGCGGGGACTCGGCGATCCTGCTCGAACGGGCCGTCGGCAACATCGTCAAGTCGGTGGACCTGGACACCGCCCGGCGCATCCTGGACGAGTCGGACACGCGGCTCGACACCGCGGGCGCGTGGGCCGTGATGCAGGTGGAGTTCTTCACGCGGATGGTGGGGCACGCGAGTCTCGGCATGATCGCCGCCCGCCGCCGCCTGCCGCCCGAGGTCCTTGTGCCGGTTTTCGACCGCATGGTCGAGGAGGGCTATCTGACGCGCACCGGCCACTACTTCTCGAACACGGATGCCGGGCAGCGCGAGGCGGATGTGATCAGTCACGCCTGGGGCTCGTGGCTGAGCCGCCAGGTGGAGGCAGACCTCGGCAAGCCGCCGGGCAAGGACCTGCGGGCCGCCGTGGACACCATCGCGAAGCGGCTGCTCGCCGAGGATCTGGAGCACGGCCTGCCGTCCCGCGGCCGGGACAAGGTGCTCTCCGCTTCGTGACGGTGGTTCAGCGCAGCAGGAGCTGCACCCCGCCGACGACGGTCGCCGCGATCACCAGGCGCTCGAACAGCCGCTGGTTGATGCGGTGCACGCAGGCCTTGCCGATGAACGCGCCGGGTACGACGAACAGGACGAGCGCCGCGTCGAGGAGCAGGGAGCGCCCGTTGATCAGGCCGAGGCCCACGCTGAAGGGCACCTTGGCCGAGTTGACGATGAGGAAGAACCACGCGGAGGTGCCCAGGAAGCCGAGCTTCCGGAAGCCCGCCGAGAGCAGATACATCGACATGACGGGCCCACCGGCGTTGGCGACCATGGTGGTGAAGCCGCCGAGCACGCCGTAGGAGCGGGCCTTCGCGCGGCCGGCGCGGCTTGCGGTCTCCTCGACGTCCGGCGCGTCCGCCCGGCGTCTGCGCCACACCGTGACGGCGGCCATCAGGAGCAGGATCGCCCCGATCGACGTACGCACCATGGCGTCGTCGGCCCACACCATGAAGAGCGTGCCGAGGACCACGCCGCCGGCCACGGCCGGAAAGAGGCGCCACAGGGTGGGCCAGTGGGCGTGTCTTCGGTAGGTCAGTACGGCGAGGATGTCGCCGGCGATGAGGACGGGCAGCAGGATGCCGGTGGACTCACGGGCCGGCAGGACCGCCGCGAAGATGGCGAGGCTGACCGTGTTGGCGCCGCTGACGGCCGTTTTCGAGAATCCGACGAGCACGGCCGCGGCGGCGAGCGCGGCGAATTCCCAGAGGGTTATGGAGTACATACCGGGGACAGATGCTAGACCCATCTATCCGGTCGGCGTCAGGGGGCGCCGCATGCTGGGACGCCGCCCCCTGCGCGTGCTCCCGGGGTCAGTCGGTGTACTGGGCGCGCAGTTCCCGCTTGAGGACCTTCATGCTCGGGCCGAGCGGCAGCTCGTCGGCGAACTCGATGCGGCGGGGGTACTTGTGGCGGCCCAGGTGCTCCTTGGACCACTCGGTGATCTCGTCGGCGCCGGCCGCGATCCCGTCGGTCTCCTTGCGGATGATCACGGCGCAGACCTCCTCGCCGTGCACGGGGTCGGGCAGGCCGATGACGGCGACCTGGGCGACGCCGGGGTGGCGCATCAGGACCTCCTCGACCTCGCGCGGGTACACGTTGTAGCCGCCGCGGATGATGACGTCCTTCTTGCGGTCGACGATGCGCAGATAGCCGTCCTCGTCCTTGGTGCCGAGGTCACCCGTGCGGAACCAGCCGTCGACGAGTGCCTCCGCGGTGGCCTCGGGGCGCCCCAGGTATCCGGTGAAGACGCAGTGGCCGCGCACGACGACCTCGCCGAGCTCGCCCTCGGGGAGCAGCTCCACGCGGTCCTCGACCTCGGCGCGGGCGATCTCCACGTCGATGCCCCACATGGGGTGCCCGATCGTGCCCGGACGCGCGCCGAAGATCGGCTGGTTGGTGGCGGCGGCCGGGGAGGTCTCGGAGAGCCCGTAACCCTCGTAGACCGTGGCGCCGAAGGCCTCCTGGAAGCGCTCCAGGACGGCGACGGGGAGCGATGCGCCGCCCGAGACGCAGACCTTGAGGGTGGGCAGCTTCTCGGCCGCTGCCGCCGCGGCCACCAGGTTCACGTACATGGTGGGTACGCCGTGGAAGGTGTTCACGCCCTCGGCGACCATCAGGTCGATGGCCTTGGCCGCGTCGAAGCGCGGGAGCAGGACGAGGGTGGCGCCGGCGCGCCACGTCGCGTTCATGGAGACGGTCTGCCCGAAGGCGTGGAAGAGCGGCAGCGCGCCGAGCGCGATGTCGTCGGAGCGCACGTCGTGGCCGTCGAAGGCGCTGACCGTCGCGTTCATCACCAGGTTGAAGTGGCTGAGGACGGCACCCTTGGGGACGCCGGTGGTGCCGCTGGTGTAGAAGACGACGGCCGGGTCGTCCGCGTCGCGGGTGAGGTACGTGGGCAGGGGCTCGGCGTCGTGCGTGAGCCGCTCCAGGTCGCCGCCCTCGCCGAGGGTCAGCATGCGCACGCCGGTCGCCTCGGCCGCCGCCCCGCCGGTCTTCGCCTGACCCGGGTGGCACAGGAGCAGCGTGGCGCCGCTGTCGCGCAGGACGTGCTCGACCTCTCCGGCGGAGAGGAGCAGGTGTACGGGGACGACGACGGCGCCCGCGGCGAGCGCCGCGTAGTACGCGCGCGGGAACTCGGCCACGTTGGGCGCCATCAGCGCCACCTTGTCCCCCGGCCGCACCCCGAGTCCGATGAGCGCGGCGGCCTGCTTGCGGGCCTGGAGCCACAGCTCCTTGAAGGTGATGCGCAGGTCGCCCTGGACGAGCCCGGCCTTGTCGGGACGGCGGCGGGCGGACTCGGCGAGGATCGCGGCGAGGGACAGGGTTGCCATGAGGGTGGTGCTCCGTTCGGTACTGACTTCTGGTGCGGCTCTGGACCAGGTACAGCTCAGCGATGGGTCAGCGCGCGAAGGTCGCCTCGACGGCGTCCTGAGCGGCGACGTCGCAGCCGTACGCGGATAGCTGTCCGCCCTTGGCGCGGATCGCCTCGACGGTGGCCTCGGCGCGCTCGGCCGTGACGTCGACGACGGCCACGCGGCCGGTGAACCTGCTGCTCATCTTCTTCGAGTTCCTTACGTTGTGCGGGAGTTCACGAGCGCTCGACGAGGACGGCCGAGCCCTGGCCGACGCCGATGCACATGGTGGCGAGGCCGCGCGAGCCGCCGGTGCGGCGCATGCGGTGGAGCAGGGTGGTGAGGATGCGGGCGCCGGAGCAGCCGAGCGGGTGGCCGAGCGCGATGGCGCCGCCGGTGGGGTTCACCAGCTCGGGGTCGATGCCGAGCGCGTCGACGCAGGCGAGGGCCTGGGCGGCGAACGCCTCGTTGAACTCCGCCTCCTGGATGTCGGCGACAGACCAGCCGACGCGGGCGAGCGCCTTCTGCGTGGCGGGCACGGGGCCGATGCCCATGACGTCGGGGTGCACTCCGGCTGAGGCTCCTGCCACGTAACGGCCGAGGGATTCGAGGCCCAGGTCGTGCAGGGCCTCCTCGCTGACCAGGAGCAGGCCCGCGGCGCCGTCGTTCATGGGCGAGGCGTTGCCCGCGGTGACGGTGCCCCCCTTGCGGAAGACCGGCTTGAGCGTGCCCAGCTTCTCCAGGGACGTGTCGGGGCGGATGCACTCGTCCTGGTCGACGACGACGCCGTCCGGGCGCGTGACGGGGAGGATCTCGGCGTCGAAGAGGCCGTTCTTGCGGGCCTCGGCGGCGTTGTGGTGGCTGCGCAGCGCGAAGGCGTCCTGGCGCTCACGTGGGACGTCGTAGCGCTCGGCGACCTCCTCGGCGGTCTCCCCCATGGCGAGGACGCCGTGCAGCTCCTTCATCTTCGGGTTGACCAGTCGCCAGCCCAGGCGTGTGTCGTACGTCTCCATCTTGTGCGGGAGCGCCTCGTCGGGGCGCTGGAGCACGAAGGGGGCGCGGCTCATGGACTCGGAGCCGCCCGCGAGGACGACGTCGGCCTCGCCGGAGGCGATGGTCCGGGCGGCGGTGGTGACGGCTTCGAGGCCGGAGGCGCACAGCCGGTTCACGGTCGCGCCGGGTACGGACTCGGGCAGGCCCGCGAGGAGGGCGGCCATGCGCGCGATGTTGCGGTTGTCCTCGCCGGCCTGGTTCGCCGCGCCCCAGTAGACGTCGTCGATCCGGGCCGGGTCGAGCTCAGGCACACCGGCGAGCAGGCCGCGGATGACGCCGGCCGCGAGGTCGTCCGGGCGCACGGTGGACAGGGACCCGCGCAGCTTTCCGATCGGGGTGCGGCGGGCGGCGGCGAAGTGGACGGGACGCACGTGCGGCTCCTGGGGGAAGTTAATTAGCACTGCTAGTTTTGGACTATAGACCCGGGCCCCGCACCCTGTGAAGTGCGCACCGCTGGATAGGCTCCCGCCGTGAGCACTGCGTTCGAGTACGAGAAGTCCGGGGCGGAGATCTACCGCCGGTCCTTCGCCACGATCCGCGCCGAGGCCGATCTCGGCGGGCTGCCCGCGGAGGTGGCCCAGGTCGCGGTCCGGATGATCCACGCGTGCGGGATGGTCGACCTGGCGGGCGACCTCGCGTACTCGCCGGACGTCGCGGTCCGCGCCCGTGAGGCGCTGCGCGGGGGCGCACCCGTCCTGTGCGACGTGTCCATGGTGGCCAGCGGCATCACCCGCAAGCGGCTGCCCGCGGACAACGACGTGGTGTGCACGCTGTCCGACCCGTCGGTTCCGGCGCTCGCCGAGCGGCTCGGCACGACGCGCTCCGCTGCGGCGCTGGAGCTGTGGCGGGAGCGGATGGGCGGGGCGGTGGTCGCTGTGGGCAATGCGCCCACGGCCCTCTTCCGGCTCCTGGAACTGGTGCGGGAGGGGGCGGCGCCGCCCGCCGCGGTGATCGGGGTTCCGGTCGGGTTCGTGGGGGCGGTCGAGTCGAAGGACGCGCTGGTGGAGCATGCGGAGGAATTGGGGCTGGAGTATTTGGTGGTGCGGGGGCGACGGGGCGGCAGTGCGATGGCCGCCGCGGCGGTCAACGCTGTTGCTTGTGCGGTGGAATAGGTTCGGGCTCACACCCCGGGGACTGCGCCCCCGGACCCCCGCTGTCGCCCTCCGGGCTCGTCCTCAAACGCCGGACGGGCTGGATTGTGCGCTCAGCACTGAACAGTCCCCGCCCACTCCACCGCCTCCGCCACCGATCCCACGTCTGCCACTCCCGCCGGCACGTCCGGCCGTCGTACCACCAGGACCGGGATCCGCGCCTCTCGCGCTGCGACAAGCTTCGGGGCCGTCGCCTCTCCCCCGCTGTCCTTCGTCACCAGCACATCGATGCCGTACTCCCGCAGGACCGCCCGCTCGCCCTCCACCGTGAACGGCCCACGGGCGAGCAGCACCTGCGACCGGGACGGCAGAGGCGGCTCAGGAGCATCCACGGAGCGCACGACGCAGAACACGTCACGGACGCCCGCAAAGGCCGAGAGGCCCAGCCGTCCGACCGTCAGGAACGCGCGTCGGCCCAGCGTCGGCAGACGCCTCGCCGCCTCCTCCAGCGAAGCGACACCGTGCCAGTCGTCGCCCGGAGCGGGGACCCAGCCGGGGCGGCGCAGTGCCAGCAGGGGAACATGGGCCGTGGCGGCCGCCTGTGCCGCGTGGAAACTGATCGTCCCGGCGAAAGGATGGGTGGCGTCGATGAGCGCGTCCACCTGGAGCTCGCGCAGCGCGCGGGCCAGGCCATCGGCTCCCCCGAAACCGCCGGTCCGCACCTCGCCCGCGGGCAGCAGGGGCCGGGCGACCCGGCCGGCCAGCGAGCTCGTCACGCGCCACCCGGGGTGGCCGGTGGTCAGGGCCTCCGCGAGGCGGCGGGCCTCGGTCGTGCCGCCGAGGATCAGTACGTGCACGGGTGCGGAATCCCTTCATGAGTGAGGCGGGCGGGGCCAAGGGCGGACGCGGCGCCCAACTCAAGCACACCGGGCTGCGGCCCGGCTGGACGACCGGAGCCTGTGCGACGGGCGCGGCCACGGCCGCGTACACCGCGCTTCTGACCGGCGACTTCCCGGACCCGGTGACGATCACGCTGCCGAAGGGGCAGACGCCCGCGTTCGCGCTGGCGGCCGAGGAGCTGACCCGTGAGCACGCCATGGCGGGCATCGTGAAGGACGCGGGCGACGACCCGGACGTCACGCACGGCGCGCTCGTGCGGGCGTCGGTGCGGCTGCTGCCCGCCGGGTCCGGCGTCGTGTTCCGGGCGGGCCCGGGCGTCGGCACCGTGACCCGCCCCGGGCTGCCCCTCGCCGTCGGGGAACCGGCGATCAACCCCGTGCCGCGGCAGATGATGCGGGACCACGTCGCGGCCGTCGCCCAGCGCCACGGCGGGAGCGGTGACGTCGAGATCACCGTGTCCGTCGATCACGGCGAGGAGATCGCCCGGTCGACCTGGAACCCGCGGCTCGGGATACTCGGCGGGCTGTCCGTCCTGGGGACGACGGGCATCGTGGTGCCGTACTCCTGCTCCGCGTGGATCGACTCGATCCGGCGCGGTGTGGACGTGGCGCGGGCCGCCGGGCGCACGCATGTGGCGGGCTGCACCGGGTCGACGTCCGAGAAGACCGTGGTCGCCGAGTACGGACTGCCCGAGGACGCGCTCCTCGACATGGGTGACTTCGCGGGCGCCGTCCTCAAGTACGTGCGCCGGCATCCCGTCGACCGGCTCACGGTCTGCGGCGGGTTCGCCAAACTCTCGAAGCTCGCGGCCGGGCATCTGGATCTGCATTCGGCGCGCTCGCAGGTCGACAAGTCGTTCCTGGCCGGGCTCGCGGCCGAGGCGGGCGCGGGCGCGGAGGTCGCGGCGGCGGTGGCGGACGCCAACACGGGCCTCGCCGCACTCCAGTTGTGGCCGCCGCTCGGCGACCTGGTGGCCGCGACCGCCCGCGACGAGGCTCTGCGCGTGTTGCGGGGCGCACCCGTTCAGGTCGATGTACTCTGCATCGACCGCGCGGGTGCGGTGGTCGGGCGCTGCGCACCCTGCTGAACACGGACTTCGTCCCCCGTGGCCCGGTTCCGGTAGCAACTACTCCGGATCTCAGGGCTGGCCCTGATGTCCCAGGCCCGCGCGCTGCCTAGAGTTGAGTTCACCGGCACCGCTCCGCAGTCGACGTACGGGGGAGCCACGGGGGCAAATCGGGGGACGACGTCGCCTTCGGAGCGGTCAGCCGGGACCTCTTCACTCCGCGCGCACGGGCGGGGTCAGGCGCGCAGGTAGGTCAGCACCGCGCGCACACGCCGGTGTTCGAGCAGATCCTGCTCCAGGCGCAGCTTGCCGAAGATGTTCCGTACGTGCGTCTCCACCGTTTTTCCGCCGATGACGAGACGCTGGGCTATCGCCTCGTTCGAGTGGCCCTCGGCCATCAGGGCCAGCACATCCCGCTCTCTGCCGGTGAGGTCGTCGAGAAGGCTCCTTGGGCGGGGGGTGTTCATGAGCTTGGCCACGACGAGCGGGTCGAGGACCGTCTCGCCGGACGCCACGCGCTTGAGCGCTCCGCCGAGTTCGTCGATGTCGGCGACGCGTTCCTTGAGGAGATAGCCGAAGCCCTCGGGCTGCTCCGCCAGGGCCCTGACGGTGTCGGTCGTCTCGACGTACTGGGACAGCAGCAGCACCCCCGTGCCGGGGTGCGCCGCGCGGATCGCGGCCGCCGCGATCAGACCCTCGTCGGTGTGCGTCGGCGGCATGCGGATGTCGAGGAGCACGGCATCCGGACGGTGCTCGGCGACGAGCGCGAGGAGCGGCCCCGTGTCGGAGCACTCCGCGGACACCTCGAACCCCTCGTCCGACAGCAGTCGTACGATCCCCTGCCGCAGCAGCGCCGAGTCCTCGGCAACGATCACCCGCACGGAAGCTCCGCCCTGATTCTGGTCCCGCCACCGGCGGGACTGTGTACATGCAACACTCCGTCGACGGCGGCGAGCCGGTCCGCGAGGCCGCGCAAGCCACTGCCGCGCGCGCTGTCCGCTCCCCCGACTCCGTCGTCGACGGTCTCGATGACGAGCCGGCCGTCGTGGTGCGTCGCGGAGACGCTGACGGCGCGGGCACCGGCGTGCTTGGCCGCGTTGGACAGGGCCTCGCACACCGTGAAGTAGGCGGTCGACTCGACGACCGCGTCGTAGCGCCGGGGTTCGGCCGCGACGACCACCGGCAGGGTCGCTTCCCTGGCCAGCGCCGTCAGCGCGGGGCCGAGGCCCTCGCGCGTGAGGACCGCCGGGTGCAGACCGTGGGCGAGGCCCCGCAGCTCCTCGATGGCGAGCCTGAGGCTGGACTCCGCCTCGGTCACGGATGCGCGCAGGGCTGCGTCGGGATGGTCGGCGAGGCCGCGCTCGACACGTCGCAGCGCCATCAGCGCGAAGACCAGCCTGGCCTGTGCCCCGTCGTGCAGATCCCGCTCCAGGCGCTTGCGCTCGGAGTCGGCCGCCTCCACTATCCGCGTGCTCACGTCCCTGGCGCGGGAGCGCAGCCACACGTTCTCCAGGGCGAGGCGCAGCGCGGCGGCCACCGACGCGAGGAGTTCCGGGTCGTCGATGAGCGCGGGGTCGTGGTGCAGGAGCGCGAGTGGCCGGCCGTCCGCCGCGCCGACGGGGGTGCGGCCGGGGCCGTCCACCGTCACCTCACGCCCGGAGCCGTCGACGTAGGCGCCCCGCTCCTCCCGCCACAGGCCGAGCCTCAGCGTCGGGTCGCCCAGGACGCGGGCCAGCGCCTCGCGCAGCCGGGCCGGGTCGGGGTCGGTGCCGACCTCGATGACGAGGCCGCTGACCTCGGCGCGCTGGAGGTGCATGCGCAGCAGGCCGGCGAGAAACGCGAACGGCACGGCGACCTGCGCGAGGTCGGACAGCAGATAGACGGCCTGCTCACCGGTGTCGCCGACGTGGCCGAACCACGGCACGACGTAGAAGAGCATGTCCCACATCAGGAACACGACGGCGACGGCGATGCCGATCCAGGCCGGGAGCAGCGCCTGCCTGCGGGCGGCCGAGGCGTGCCGCCAGCGCTGCACCACGGCCACCGCCGCGCCGGCGGAGATGACCCAGCCGAGCGCGTGGTACACGGTGTCGACGGGGCCGAAGAGGTCGTGGGTGCCGGGAATGAACAGGGCGTTCGGACCGCAGCCCACGCAGTCGAGATACGTCGCGCCGGTGGCCTGTGCCGGGTCGAACAGGAGCGTGCGCAGCAGGCCGCCGACCGCGACGAGCCCGTACGCGAACTGGACCAGACGCCGCGTCAGGACCGTCGTGAGGCGGCCCTCGGGGAAGCAGAGGATGAGGTGCAGGAGGATCGCCATGTTCAGCGCCTCCCACCAGGCGCCGAACGCGAACAGGGCGGGTACGGAGGTGCCTTGGAGGTTCCCGAGGAACCAGGTGATGCCCTCGGCGACCATCAGGGGGCCGGTCCGGTTGGCGGGCCTGCGCCGCCAGGCCACGATCCCCGCGGCCGCGTACGCCCAGCCCACGGAGAGGTCTCGCACCACGTCGCCCGCGGACCCACCGGCCCGCAGGTACGCCCACGAGCCCGCCGCTCCCGATACGGCGGCGAGCGCCGCGGCCCCGGTCAGGCGCAGCCGAACCGCACGCTTCCCCTGACTGTCCACGGCCCACACGGTAAGCCATTCGGAGGAACGGCGCGCACTCGGTGTCGCACAGCTTACGCACCGTGCTCGATGGACCCCGACCTCGTGTCCTGGCAGAGTGGCGGCCGTCCGCACATGATCCATGGGGGGTTCGGGTGGGTTCGCGCAGGCTGCTGTCGTTGTCGGACGCGTTGGTGCTGCTCGGCGCCGATCCGCCGCGCCTCGCGGCGCTCGACCGGTCGCTCGGCGGGGTGCTGGCCGTGGCGACGGGCGGTGTGAGCGACGGAATCCTCCGTATCGCGGACGCGCGGGGCCGGATCCTGGGGCTCGGCCGTGACGCGGTGCGCGGGGTCGGGGCGCGGCTCAGGGCGGCGGACGGGCGGGTCGAGCGGGGCGAGGTGCTGCGGGCCGCACACACGGTCGTCGTGGTCCTCGGCTGGTTCGAGGCGCTCGCGGAGCAGGACCTTCCGTTCTCCCTCGACGCGGTGCGCATGACCCGCGGCGAGCAGTTGTCGCTGGTCGGGGCCGGGGAACCGGACGCCGGTTTCGCGCGGGCCCTCGCCGCGGTGGACGCACCGTTCCCTGCGCCGCACCTCGCGCCGGAGGACGTGGCGCGGGAGCTCCGCGACTGGTACACGGCCCTGTCCCGGCGCTTTGTGCGGTTCGTGGCGGGCCTCGCGGTGTGGGACACGCTCACACCGGCGGGGCGGGATGCGGCGGAGCGGACCCTGACGGGTGCGCTGCCGGGTGCGGCGTGTGTCCACTATGACAGTCTGTACGCCCAACTCGCCCAACAGGCACCCGAGTTCGGGTTCTGGGCCACGTTGACCGAACACCGGGCGACGCGGGCCGGTGTCCGGCGGGCCCTCGCGGGGATCGAGGCGCTGCTGGCCGGTACGGCGTCGCACGCGCGGCCGCCCGTAGATGTCGCGGCCGCCCTGGCCCGCTCCCACGAGGCAGCGCTCTCCCGTCCGGTGCTGGACGCGGCGTCGGCGCCCGACGGCATCCGCGTACCGGCCCTGGAGGAGATGTATCTGGACCCGGACTTCCGGGTGCGGCCGGTGGCCGGGCAGCACGGGCCCGCCGACGAGGCGTGGTGGGAACGGGCCCCGGTGCGCGAGGACCTGACCCGGTATCTCGCCGGGGCGCTGACCTCGGCAGGACAGGAGCGGACCCCCCTGCTGGTGCTCGGGCAGCCCGGCGCAGGCAAGTCCGTCCTGACGCGGGTACTCGCGGCGCGGCTCCCCGCGGCAGGATTCCTGCCGGTGCGGGTGCCGCTGCGCGACGTACGCGCCGAGGACGATCTCCAGGAGCAGATCGAGCAGGCGGTGCGGGCCGCGACCGGCGAGCGCGTCACATGGCCCGATCTGGTCCGCTCGGCCGGGGGCGCGGTCCCGGTGCTCCTGCTCGACGGGTTCGACGAGCTGCTGCAGACGACCGGGGTGCACCACAACGACTTCCTGGTCCGCGTGGCCCGCTTCCAGGAGCGCGAGTCGGAACAGGGCCGTCCCCTGCTGGCCCTGGTGACCAGCCGCACGTCCGTCGCCGACCGCGCGCGCTACCCGGACGGCATGGTGGCGCTGCGCCTCGAGCCGTTCCGCGCCGCGCAGATCCAGCAGTGGCTCGCGGTGTGGAACGACGCCAACGCGGCCGGGTTCGCGGCGAGGAGCCTGCGCCCGCTGTCGTGGGAGGTGGTGTCGCGGCACGCGGCGCTCGCGGCGCAGCCGCTGCTCCTGACGATGCTGGCCCTGTACGACGTGGCGGGCAACGGCCTGCAGCGCGACGGCGGCGAACCGCTGGACGAGGCCGACCTGTACGAGGAGCTCCTGTTCTCCTTCGCGCGCCGTGAGGTCGGCAAGACGAGCGGGGACGCCGTGCCCGACGACCTCCTGCGCGAGCGCGCCGAGCTGGAGATGCAGCGCCTGTCCCTGGTCGCGTTCGCCCTGCTCAACCGGCGCCGTCAGTGGGTCTCGGCGGCCGAGCTCGAAGAGGATCTGGCCGCGCTCCTGGGCCGCTCGTCCCCCGGGGCCTCCGGGTTCCGCACGCCGCTCGGCGCGGCCGAGGTCGCGCTCGGCCGGTTCTACTTCGTGCAGCGCGCCCAGTCGGTGCGCGACGGCCTGGTCCTCGCGACGTACGAGTTCCTGCACGCCACGTTCGGCGAATATCTGGCGGTGCGGCTCGCGCTGCACGTACTGAGCGCGCTCGTACAGAACCGGCCCGCCCTCGCCCTCGGCGACCAGCGCGTGGACGACGATCTGGCGTACGCCCTGCTCTCGTACGCGCCCCTGTCCGGGCGCCAGATGCTGCGGTTCGCCGGCGCGATGGCGGCGCGGATGGATTCGGCCGAGCGGGACAGGCTCAGCCGCGTCCTGATCCGCGTACTCGACCAGCACGAGACCCGCACCGGTGACCAGCACCCCGCCTACCGGCCCGCGACGCTGAGGGTCGCGTCGCGGCACGGCCTCTACGGCGCCAATCTCGTCCTGGTCATCCTGCTGCTGACGGGCGGCACCACGGCCGCCGAGCTGTTCCCCGGCTCGGCGAACCCGGTCAGTGCCTGGCACCGGCACGCCCTGTTGTGGCGTTCGGCGCTCAACGAGGAGCAGTGGACGGACTTCGCGCTGTCGATGACCCTGCACCGGTCCTGGGACGCCGACGGCCGTCGCACGCTCGACGTCACGCCGCGGCACGGCGCGCCCGCACCGCCGGACCCGGTCGACGCGAACTGGCTCTACCGCTACCCGCGCGGGCACGGCGGGCCCGGCTGGTCCCGGCCCTACTGGGACGAGATCTGGCACAAGATGGAGGTGTCCGGCGGGACGAACGACTCCGTCGTGCGGCACGTCATGGACCCGGTGTTCGCGTGGCTGGGCCCTTCCGTGACCACGTTCGTGGCCACGGAAGGGGAGCCGGCCACCTCGCTCGCGCACGACCTCCTGCACCTCCTGCTCAGCGGCGGCGTGGAACTGACCGACACCGAGCTGGAATTGACGTACCGCCGGGTGCTGCGCGGCATGGAGGCCCTGCCGGGCAGCCACGTCCATCGCGTCACGGCGCTGCTGGCCACCGCCGCGGCGCGGGACGACGCGCGGCTGCCGGCGGACCTGCGGAGCGAGATCTACTCGTTCACGCGGTAGATCAGCTCCGCGCCCTGCCGTACACCTCGACCTCCGCCATGTTCAACTCGACGGGCTTCTCGCTCGCCAGCCACACCCGCACATAGCGGCCGTGTGCCGTCACCGGGATCGCCGTCGGGCCGCCGGCCTGCGCGGTCTCGTGGTGGGACCACACGCCGGGCTTGGTCAGCTGGTCGGCGAGGGTGCCGGTGAAGGGCTCGTCGGAGACCAGGACGTAGTAGTCCTTGGTGCGGTCCGCGCAGCAGTCGCTGCGGTTGTAGACGTCGACTCGCTCCAGGTCGGCGACGGAGCCGAGGTCGACCTGCCACCAGGGCTGTGCCTCCTTGCCGCTGGTGGTCGAGAAGTTGAAGCGGTCGCCGTCGGCCGCCTTGGCCGCGCCGTACGGGAACTCGCCGTCCGAGGCGTAGTCCGAGCTCTGCTTCGTGTCCTTGTTCAGGGCGAGCTGCCGCAGCGGCTCGAGGCCCTTCGAGGCGTCGTGCAGGTCCTGGACCTGGCTGACGAAGTCGCCGAGGAACGGGTCGGCGATCTTCACGGGTCCGGGCTGGTGGTGCTCGGCCGGGTCGATGGTGATGTGCGAGGCGGCGTCGGCCGCCTTCTCCATCGCGGCGCGCTCGTCGGCCGCCTTGTCCGCGTCATGGGCGTCGATGGCCTTCAGCGCGGCGAGGCCGTGCCCGAGGGCCTTGCCCCACAGCGCGGTGGAGTCCAGCCAGGGCCCGGCGTCGTGCAGGAACTGCTGGTCGGGCACGCCGGCGCGGAGGACCGCCGGGATGCGCCCGATGTTCGCCGCGGTCGGCGCGAAGGCGCGGATCGCGGCCGTCGGGTCACTCTCGTACGCCTTCCAGAACTTCTCGAGCTGCGCGCTGAGGATCGGCGACTGCGGCTGCCACGGCTTGGCGCCGAACGTCGGTGCCATGTGGTTGAGGTCGACGAAGGTCTGTACGGCGTCGGCGACGCGCGGGTCCCCGCCGGCCAGGTGCAGCGCGGACTGACGGGCGGAGCGGGTGCGGTCGTAACCGCGGTCGTTCCACGAGAAGTCGGACATGGTGAAGACGGCGAGCTTGCTGGCCGCCTCCTGGTTCATCGGGTTGGAGACGAGGCCGCTGAGGTGCTCGGAGAGGCCGGGCTCACGCTTGTCGTAGGGGGCGAGAAGGAGGCGTCCCGAGGTCCGCCCGAAGTCGTTGACCGGATAGTTGTCCCAGACGAACACCTTGCGCCCGAACAGCTCGGACGCCTTCTGCGCCTGGTCGTTGGTGATCTCCGGCGGGACGACGTCCGTGCCGGTCCACATGACCTCGATGTTCTTGTCGAGGTTCCCGCGGATCTCCTGCTTGTACGCGGTGTCGGTGAGGTCGCCGTACTCGGTGGGCACCATCTGGAGCGGGTTGGCGCCGTCGTGGGTCGCGATGAAGTCCTGCTGGACGGTGTTGAGCAGACCGACCTGGGCCTTCGCGGCGGGGCCGCGCCCCGGGGCGCCGAACTTCTGCTGGTCGGCGTCGCAGTTCCACTTGGTGTAGCTGATGTCGTCGAGCGGCACGGAGAACGAGCGCACGCCCAGGTCGTAGAGCGCCTGGAGCTTCGCGGTGAGGGCCTTCACGTCGGCCGGGTCCGAGTAGCAGACCGAGCCGCCCGGCGAGACGGCGAAGGTGAAGCGGACGTGGTTGGCGCGGGCCCGGTCGACGAGCGTGCCGAGCTGGGCGAGCTTGTCCGCCGGGTACGGCTCGCGCCACTTGTCGCGGTGGTACGGGTCGTCCTTGGGCGCGTACACATAGGTGTTGGACTTGACCTCACCGAGGAAGTCCATCTGGTCCAGGCGCTCCGCCTCCGTCCAGGGCGGTCCGTAGAAGCCCTCGATGGAGCCGCGCAGCCGCATGGACGGGAAGTCGGAGACGGACGCCCCCGCGATCTTGCCCTTGGTGACGAGCTGTCTGAACGTCTGGGCCGCGTAGAACTGGCCGGTCGCGTCGGTGCCGCCGAGCGCTGCGGTCCGTCCGGCGACGCGCACGGCGTAGCCCTCGTCCTGGGTGGGGACGTCGGTGCCGCGCAGGGCTTTCGCCACGTCGGGGCGGGTGGCCGGGCCGAGGAGCAGGGTCAGGGGCGCGTGCCCCGACGCCTTGGTGCGGACGTCGACGTGGCGGACTCCGTGGGCGCGCAGGGTGGCGGTGAGGAGGTCGCGGGCGGGTTTGTCGGTGGTGTCGCCGACGACGAGTTCGGCGCGCGACGGCAGGGCGACGTCGGCTCCGGTGCGGGTCATGTGCTGCGGGGTCGGCGAGACGACGGGCAGGCGGTGGTCCGGCGCGTGCGCCGATACGGGCGGGACGGCCGCGGCGGACGCGGCGACGAGCAGGGTGGCGACGGAACAGGCGTGCAGGGCTCTTCGGGCTGTCATGGGGCTCTGCCTCCGTGATATCGGGTCAGGGGGGTGGAGTGCGGGGGTGTCAGTCGCGGGTGTGTTCGCGGTACAGGTCGAGTTCGCCGTCGAGTTCGAGGGCGACGACCGTGCACAGGGGGTCGAGCTGGTCGTCGGTGACGTACAGGTACTCCCAGCCGGGCACCTCGCCGAGCCCGCCGACGCGCTCGTGGCGGACGTCCGTGCCGGACCCGAGGACCCGCGCCGAGCGGACGGCGTTGCGGACGCCGCGCAGCACGACGTACTCGTTGGGCCGGTCGAAGAGGAACAGGTAGAGGGTGCGGCGGTCTGCGGAGAGGGCGGAGGGGCCGTAGAAGTGGCCGTGGGGCAGGCCGCGCACGGTGTCGCGGACGGCGGGCCGGTGTCCGGCGATCCACTCGCCGAGCGCTTCGAGGCGCTCGGCCTGCACGGGCGGGATCGTGCCGTCGGCCTTCGGGCCCACGGCGAGCAGGAGGTTGCCTCCTCCGCCGACGGTCTCGGCGAAGACGCGGACCAGTTGACGGGGCGACTTGTGGTGGTCGTCCTGCGGCTGGAAGCCCCATGAGTCGTTGACGGTGAGGCAGAGCTCCCAGGGGCCCTTCGGCGGCTCGACGGGCACGCCCTGTTCAGGTGTCGCGTAGTCGCCGTGTCCGGTGAGGCGTCCGTTGACGACGGTGTGTGGGCTCAACTCCTTGATGAGTGCGGCGAGTTCGGCCATGTGCCACTGTTCCGGGCTGCGTTCCCACTCGCCGTCGAACCAGAGCAGGTCCGGCTGGAAGAGCCCGAGGAGCTCGCGGACCTGGGCGCGGTGGAAGGCGAGGAAGGCGTCCCAGCGCTCGGGTGACTCGTCACCGACGGCGGGCATCGAGTACGGGTTGCCGCGGTCGTCGGGGTCCTGCCCGTCCGGCCGGACCGTGGCGTAGTCCGGGTGGGACCAGTCGAGGTGCGAGTAGTACAGGCCGACCTTGAGACCGCGGCGGCGCAGCGCGTCCACGTACGGGGTGATGAGGTCGCGGGCGGCCGGGGTCCGCTTGACGACGGACAGGTCGTTCGCCTGCGTGTCCCACAGAGCGACCCCGTCGTGGTGCTTGGCGGTGAGGACCGCGTACGCGGCGCCCGCCTCGACGAACAGGTCGGCCCAGGCGTCCGGGTCCCACTTCTGGGCGTCGAACCCGTCGAGCTGCGCCATGTAGGTGTCGTACGGGACCTGCCCGTTGAAGAAGGACCAGGACTCGGCGACGCCGTCGACGCTGTAGATCCCCCAGTGCAGGAAGATGCCGAGCTTTCCGTCCGTGAACCAGGGCTGCATCATCGGTAGTTCTCCTCGTCGTAGCTCCAGCAGTGCACCCACTGTCCGTCGTCGAAATGTGTGCGCGGCGGGAACGCCGTGGCGCACACGGGTTTCGCGAGCGGGCAGCGCGGGTGGAAGCGGCAGCCCGCCGGCGGGTCGACGAGGCTCGGTGGTTCGCCGAGGGTCTCCTCGTCGTCGACGACCTCGGGCTCGTCGAGAATCCCTCCGTCGCGGTCGGGGTCGGGCGCGGACTCCAGGAGGAGCCGGGTGTACGGGTGCCTGGGCTGCTCCACGACCGTGTCGGCGGGCCCCGACTCCACGAGCTGGCCCGCGTACAGGACCTTGATCTCGTCGGCGAAGTAGCGGGCACCCGCGATGTCGTGGGTGATGTAGAGGATCGCGAGGCCCTCGTCGTCACGGAGCGTGCCGAGCAGGTTCAGGATGTCGAGGCGGATCGACACGTCGAGCATCGAGACGGGCTCGTCACCGAGGAGGACCTTCGGGCGCGCCGCCAGGGCACGTGCGATGGCGACGCGCTGGCGCTGGCCGCCGGACAGCTCGTGCGGGAACTTGTCGATGAACTGGTCGGCGGGGGTGAGGTTGACGCGGTTGAGGAGGTCGAGGATCTGCCGCTCGAGCTCCGCGCGCCCGGAGGCGTGGCCGTGCAGCTGGAGGGGGCGGCTGAGGATGTAGCGCAGGCGGTGCACGGGGCTGAGAGAGGAGAAGGGGTCCTGGAAGATCATCTGGACCTGGCGGTAGTACGCGCGTTTGGCGCGGGCCGTGCGGGCCTGCCTGACGGGGGCGCCGTCGAGGCGGATCTCGCCCTCGGTGGGCGGGTAGGCGAGGGCGAGCATGCGGGCGAGCGTGGACTTGCCGCTGCCGCTCTCGCCGACGAGTGCGGTGATGCGGCCGGCGTGCAGGGCGAGGCTGGTCGGCTCGACGGCGTGCACCTCCTTGCCGTGCCCGCCGGGCCCGTGCAGCGGGAACCGCTTGACGACGTCGCGTGCTTCGAGGACGGGTTCAGCGGGTGCGGGCATGGTGGTCCTCCTCGCCGCGTACGGTCTGATGCAGATGGCACGCGGCCTCACCGGCGCCGAGGGTGAGGAGCGGCGGGGTCGCCTTGTCGCAGGGTTCGAAGCGGCGGGCGCAGCGCGGGTGGAAGGCGCATCCCGCGGGCAGGGTGCGCAGTCCGGGCGGGGAGCCGGGGATGCCGGTGATCTCGCGGCGCGGCCCGTGCAGCGGCGGGAAGGCGCCGCGCAGGGCCTCGGTGTACGGGTGCTGCGGGTCGGTGTAGAGCTGCCGTGCGGGTCCGGTCTCGACGACCTTGCCCGCGTACATCACGGCGATCCGGTCGGCGATCTCGATGAGCAGGGACAGGTCGTGCGTGATGAACACGACGGAGAACCCCAACTCCCTTTTGAGGCGGGCGACTTGGCGCAGGATCTGGCGTTGCATCACCACGTCGACGGCGGTGGTCGGCTCGTCCATGACGACGAGGTCGGGCTCGCAGGCGAGGGCCAGGGCGATCGTGGCGCGCTGGCGCATGCCGCCTGACAGCTCATGGGCGTACGAGCGCAGCCGGTCGGCGGGGATGCCGACCATGGCGAGCAGTTCTCCTGCCCGCTCCCAGGCCTCCCGCTTGGAGAGGCGGCCGTGGCGGCGGAGGACGTCGGCGAACTGGTTGCCCAGGCGCAGGACGGGGTTGAGGGCGTTCATCGCGCTCTGGAAGACGATCGCGATGTTCTCCCAGCGCAGATCCGCCAGTTGACGTTCGGTCAGGCGCAGGACGTCGATGCTCTGGGTGCCGTCGTGGCCGTGGAAGACGACCGAGCCTGCGGTCGTGACGGCCGGGGGCCGCTCGAGCCGGGTGATGGCGGTGACGAGGGTGGACTTGCCGCAGCCGCTCTCCCCGACGATGCCGAGGGTTTCACCTCGGAGCAGGTCGAGGTCGACGCCGCTCACGGCGTGTACGGGGTCCGCCTTGTCGAAGTAGTCGACGTGGAGGCCACGGACGGTGAGCAGGGGGGTGCGGTCCTCGCTTCGACGAACCGTGTCCTGCTTCGAGATCGATGAGTGCGGCGTGCCGCTGCTGCTCATGACGCGGCCTCCTGAACAGGTGCGGGCTTCCCGGCCGTGGCCTTGGCCGCGGAGCCGCCGGCTGCCGCGTGCAGCCGGGCGGCGCGGGCCCGGGCGCGTACCTCTTTGGAGGGCTTGCGGAGCCGGGGATTGGATATTTCGTCGATTCCGAAGTTGATCAGGCCCGCGGCGACCCCGATCAGGGCGATGCACGCGCCCGGTGGCACGAACCACCACCAGGCGCCTCGGGTCAGGGCGCCTGCGTTCTGCGCCCAGTAGAGCATCGAGCCCCAGCTCGTGATGTTGATGTTGCCGAGCCCCATGAAGGAGAGGCCGGCGTCCGCGAACATCGAGCCGACGACCGCGCCCAGGAAGCTCACGGAGATGATCGGCGCGAGCGAGGGGATCAGCTCGCGGGTGATGACACCCCACCTGCTCTCCCCCGTCATCTCGGCCGCGGACACGAAGTCCCGGTGCCGGAGAGACAGTGTCTGCGCCCGCTTCTGCCGCGCGCCCCACGGCCAGGCCGTGAGCCCGATGACCAGGGCCACGGTGAGCCAGCCGCCGCGTCCCTGCACATAGCTCGCCACGATGATCAGCAGCGGCATGCCGGGGATGACGAGGCAGACGTTGGTGGCGGCGGTCAGGAAGGAGTCTGCGCGCCCGCCGAGATAGCCCCCCGCGACCCCGACGAGGACGGAGAGCGTGGTGGTGATGACGCCCGCCACGAGCCCGACGAGCAACGAGATCCTGCTGCCTACGACGAGCTGCGCGAAGACGTCCTCGCCAGTGGCGGTGGTACCCAACAGGTGCTCTGCGGAGGGGAGTTCCATGGCCTGCGCGGTGTCGACGTCACTGGGCGAGAGACCCATCACGTTCTGCACGACGAACGGGCCGAGCAGGGCGAGGAGCGCGAAGAAGACGAAGATCGCGATCCCGATGCGGACCTTGGGGTTCGGGGGCAGCTTCAGGCGGCGCAGGCTGTGCTTTCTGTGGACCGACGCACTCATGAGCGGGTCTCCCTCGCACGCGGGTCGATCAGCCCGTACACGGAGTCCGCGATGAAGTTCGCGGCGAGGACGGAGAGCGAGACGATCAGGAACAGGGCCTGCATCAGCGGGTAGTCGACACTGGAGACCGCCTGGTAGAGGAGGTATCCGACGCCCGGATAGGCGAAGACGATCTCCACGAGGAGTTGCCCGCTGACGACGGTCCCGATGGTGAGCGCGAACCCGGCGACGCTCGGCAGGACGGCGTTGCGGGCGGCGTACTGGAACATCACGCGCGCCTTGGACAGTCCCTTGGCGCGCGCGAGCAGCACATAGTCCTCGGAGACGGTCGTGACCATCATGTTCCGCATGCCGACGAGCCACCCCCCGACCGATGCCATCACCATCGTGAGCGCCGGAAGGATGCCGTGCTGCAGGACGCTGGCCAGGAACGGCCCGTTGAAGCCGGGCAGCATGTCGCCGTCGTACCCGCCGCTGGTCGGCAGCCAGCTGAGCTGCACCCCGAAGACGAGGACGAGGATCAGGGCGACCCAGAAGAACGGCAGCGACCCCATGAACATGGACGCGGGCGTCATGAACGAGTCGAAACGCGACCCCACGCGGGAGCCCGACACGACGCCGGCGGCGGTGCCGAGGACGAAGGACAGGACGGAGGTGAGGCCGACCAGGCCGACTGTCCAGGGCAGCCCGGTGCGGATCACTTCCCACACGGGAGTGGGGTAATAGGCCACGGATATACCGAAGTTGAAATGCAG
Source organism: Streptomyces sp. NBC_01445 (assembly GCF_035918235.1). NCBI lineage: Bacteria > Bacillati > Actinomycetota > Actinomycetes > Kitasatosporales > Streptomycetaceae > Streptomyces > Streptomyces sp. NBC_01445. The sequence continues at coordinate 1,678,585 of NZ_CP109485.1, forward strand.
GACCTGGTTCAGATACGTGACGTACTGGTCCCAGAGCGGCTCCCCCGGCGTCCCGAACAGGCGGTAGATGGCGTGCACCTGGTCGCCGGAGAGCGTCTGCTTCTGCTGCATCTGCGCGATGAGGGCGGAGGCGGGGTCGCCCGGCATCAGGCGTGGGATGAGGAAGTTGAGGGTGACGGCCAGGGCGGCGGCCACGGCGTAGAAGCCCAGTCGCCGCAGGAAGTAGCGGGCGGTGCCGAGCCTGGCGCTCCTGAGGCGGCGGCCGGGCCGGAGCTCGACGGCGGTGGCGTCCACCGAGCCGAGGGCGGGAACGGTCATGGCGTCGTCAGCCCTTCGCGGGGCGCAGGTTGAGCAGAATGCTCATGGAGTCGATCCCGCCGGCCCAGGGCGCGGGCTGCGCGTACGGGTTCTTCGCGGTCGGCCAGCCGGTCCAGTTCTTGCTGTTGTACTCGCTGGAGACACCGATGGTGATCAGCGGTGCGGCGGGCACGTCGTCGACCATCATTCCCTCGAGCTCGGCGGAGATCCTCTTGATCTCGGCCTGGTCGCCGGTCTCACCCAGCTCCTTGATGAGCGCGTCGGCCTTCTTGCTCTTGTAGTGGCCGTAGTTGGTCCACACGCCCGCGTTCCCGCTCCAGAGCATGTCCTTGAAGTAGTTGTACGGGGTGGAGTAGTACACCGCGCCGCCGATCAGGACGTCGAAGTCGCCCTTCTTGCGCTTGACGTCGAGCTGCGAGGCGTCGGTCGGCTTGACCGACACGTTCACACCCGCCTTCTCCAGCTGGCTGGCCACGACCTTGTCGAACTGGACGGCGTCGCCCCAGGTGGAGACCTCGATGATGGTGAAGGTGAGCTGCTTGCCGCTGCCGTCGACCAGCTTGCCGTTCTTCCTCGTGTAACCGGCCTTCTCGAACTCGGCCAGGGACTTGGCGAGTTCTGCCTTGGGCTGCTCGGCATCCTTGTACTTGGCGTCGATCCACTTGCCCTGAGTCCTGGAGTCCAGGCCGGTCAGGTTGAGCGTGTTGAACATGCCCGGGTTGGTGATGCCGAGCAGCTGGGTGCGGTCGACAGCCAGGGAGAGGGCGCGGCGTACATGCACATCGGTGAACGGTTTCTTCGTGTGGTTGAAGAACATGTACTGCCCGCCGTACGTGGGGTACCAGGCGTGGTGGTTCTTCGGGTCCTTGGAGATGTACTGCTTCTGCACGTCGGGCACGACCCCGCCGCTCCACTCCAGCTCCCCGCTGAGCAGCTTGGGCACCTCGGCAGCCTGGGTGATGACGGGCGCCTTGACCGTCTTGACCGGGATGTCCTTCTGCTTCCAGTAGTTGGCACGGGCCTGGAAGGTGAGCTGCTGGGCGCTGTACTGCCCGAGCTTGTAGGGGCCCGAGCCGACCGGGTTCGGGTTGGTGTACGTCTTGCCGTTCCTGCCCTGCCACTCCTTCTTCGGTACGGGGGTGATCCCGCCGATGGAGTCGAGCTTCGAGTAGGCGGGCTTGTCGAAGGTGATCTCGAGCGTGTGGTCGTCGGCCGCCGTCGCCTTCTTGTAGTCGAAGGCCCAGCTCGGGGGCAGCTTGTTGTCCCGTACGTAGTCCATCGTGAAGACCACGTCGGCGGCGGTGAGCTTGGAGCCGTCCGACCAGTTGGCGCGCTTGTCGAGGTCGATGGTGATCTTCTTGCCGCCGTCGGACCAGGTGTACTTGGTGCCGAGCCACGGCTTGAACTCGCCGCCCTTGAGGATGTTGAAGTCGAAGAGGGCCTCGTACTGGAAGCCGAAGGTGCCCTGCGACGCGGTCAGGGAGAACGGGTTGAAGTTCCGGGTGATGGTGGTGCCCGAGAAGCCCAGGTTCGCGGTGAGGGACGAGGCGCCCGCCCCTCCGGACGCCGTGGGCGTGGCCGAGCAGCCGGTCGCGGCGAGCGCGAGGGCGAGTGCCCCGAGGGTGCCGGTTCTGATCCCGTGGGTGCGGGACCGGCTCGTGGGGGTGGTGGCGTGCGTGCGCTTCATGGGGTTCATGGGGACCTGAAACCTCCGGGACGAGGGGTCGACATCGTTGTCCGAGCGGCGTTGCGTGTGGGGGGCGGCGCAGACGGTGGGTCCGGTTCAGGGCGCGGCGGCGGTGCTGCCGCGCTGTTCGAGATGAGGCAGTTCGTCCTCGACGCGCAGGGCCGGTCCGCCGTCGAGCAGGGCGAGCAGTTCCTCCGCCGCCCGTCGGCCGAAGGCTGTCGTGTCGCGGACGAGCGCGGTCAGCGAGGGGTGCGCGGTGCGGCACAGGACGGAGTCGTCCCAGGCCACGATGGAGAGCCGGTCCGGCACGAGGATGCCACGCCCGGCGGCGACGGCGAGCCCGGCGACGGCCAGGACGTCGTTGTCGTAGACGATCGCCGTCGGCGGGGCGTCGGACGCGAGGACGCGGCGTGTGACCTCGGCGCCCTCGGTGTCCGAGTAGTCCGTCGTGATCGACCGGACGTCGGTGAGGCCGCGCCGCTCCGCCTCGGTGCGCAGCGACTGGATGCGGCGCCGGGTGTGAGCGAGTTCGGGCAGGCCCGCGATGTGCACGATCCTGCGGTGTCCGAGGCCGTGCAGATGGCTCACGATGGACGCCATGGCGCGGGCGTCGTCGGCCCACAGGTTGGAGATGCCGGGGTGTCCGGTGCCGTCGTCGCCGGGCGGCAGCGAGCCGATGACGACGGCCGGCAGGCCGAGTTCGTCCAGGAGCGGCGGCCGGGGGTCGTCCGCCCGCGGGTCGACGACGAGGACGCCGTCCACGCGGCGCTCCGCCCACCAGCGCCGGTAGGCGTCGCACTCCGCGGAGAGGTCCTCGACGACCTGGAACAGCAGACCGAGGCGGCGCCTGGCGAGGACCTCCTGGATGCCGGAGACGAGCTGGAGGAAGAACGACTCGACGCCGAGCGTGCTGGCCGGGCGGGCCAGCACGAGGCCGACCGTGGCCACGCCCTCGCCCGACAGGGCTCGCGCCGCCGCGCTCGGCCGCCAGCCCAGCTGGTCGGCGACGCGGCGGACCCGGTCCCGAGTGGCTTCCGAGACACCGGGCCTGCCGTTGAGCGCGAAGGAGACGGCGCTCTCGGACACGCCCGAGCGCAGCGCGATGTCCTTGATGGTGGGGCGTCTGGCGGGGGTACGCCGCATGGCTTGGCTCCTGGATCCGCTTCGCCGGACGGTTCGCACGGCTGGCTAAAGCGCTTGAGTTCGGTGGAGACTAAAGCGCTAAAGCCGCCCCGGCAAGAGGGCTCGTAAAAATCTTCTGGAACTGCGCAAAGGGTGGATGGGAGCAAGGAGTTGAGGGCAGACTGCCCGGGATTCGATTCCGATAGCCGGGAGTCCGCGATGCGTTTCGGCGCCAACTACACGCCCAGCCAGGGGTGGTTCCACCACTGGCTCGACTTCGACCTCGACGCCGTGCGCGCCGACCTGGACGCGATCGCCGCGCTGGGCCTCGACCATGTGCGCGTGTTCCCGCTGTGGCCCGTCTTCCAGCCCAATCGCTCCCTGATCAGACCGCGGGCGGTCGAGCAGCTGGTGGCGCTCGCGGACGCGGCCGGCGAGCGCGGCCTCGATGTCAACGTGGACGGGCTCCAGGGGCACCTGTCGAGTTTCGACTTCCTGCCCGCGTGGACGCGGACCTGGCACCGCCGCAATATCTTCACCGATCCGGACGTCGTCTCGGCCCAGGAGGACTATCTCCGGACGCTCGCCTCCGCGCTCGCCGACCGGCCGAACTTCCTGGGAATGACGATCGGCAACGAGATCGCGCAGTTCGCGGCGGGCCCTCCGCATCCGGACCCGGACCGCATCACCCCCGAGCAGGCCGGGAGTTGGCTGGAGCGGGTGCTCGCCGCGTGCGAGGAGGGGGCGCCGGGGCTGCCACATCTGCACGCCGAGTACGACGCCTCCTGGTACCAGGACGACCAGCCGTTCACCCCGGCGCACGCGGCGCGGCTCGGCGCGATGACGGCGGTGCACTCGTGGGTGTTCAACGGCACGGCGCAGCGCCACGGCCGCAGCGGCCCGGCGACCTCCGGGCATGCCGCGTATCTGGTCGAGCTGTCGAAGGCGTGGGCGCTCGACCCACGGCGGCCGGTGTGGCTCCAGGAGGTGGGCGCCCCGCAGCCGCTGATCCCGGCCGAGTACGCGGCCGAGTTCACGGAGGCCACCGTCGAGGCCGCCCTGGACTGCCCGGATCTGTGGGGCGTCACCTGGTGGTGCTCGCACGACGTCAGCCGCGACCTCGCCGACTTCCCCGAACTCGAGTACTCCCTGGGCCTGTTGACGAACGACGGCGAGGTGAAACCGGCCGGCAAGTCCGTGTCCGCGATCGCCGCCCAGTGGCGGGGGCGCGAGCACGCGCCGGCTCCGCGCACGACGGCCCTGGTCGTGGACGCGGGCGACGAGGACCGGGCCCCGCACCGCTCGGTGTGCGCACCGGGCGGGCCCGTCTTCGAGGCGTTCACGCGTCTGACGGCGGACGGGGCGCGTCCGACGACGGTCCTGGCGGGCCTCGCGGACGACGCGGGGCATCTCGCGTCGCGCGGGATCACCGAGGTCGTGACGGTTGACAACGTTGCCTGACGCTCGCATCCGCCCCTGAACCCGTCCCCGCCCCACCGGAGTTGACTCATGGCTGACGACCACGCCCCCGCGCGCCCGTACATGCACGGCTACGACGCCGCCGCGCTCAAGAGCTGGAGCCCCGGGACCGACCGCTGGGCGCGCCACTTCCGCTCACGCGTCCCGCTCGCGCCGCGCATCCCCCCGTTCCCCGCCACACAGGCGCACCCGGACCTGGCGACGGGCCCGCAGCTGATGAACCTGACCTACGACTACGACGACGCCTTCTTCACGGCCCGCAAGTACGGCGACGCGTTCGCGCGCCGCCTGCTGCGCTTTTGGCAGTACTCCGACTTCTACGGCTCCTGGCACGGCCTCCCCGTCGACGGCTCGCCCACGGAAGACCCCGCGCACGGCCTGGTCAACCTGCCCAACCCCGCCTACACCGACGCGGCCCATCGCAACGGCGTGCGCAGCCTGGGCTGCTGGTTCTGGCCTCGCTCCGGGGACTTCGAGGACTATCTGGAGCAGCGCCCCGACGGCTCGTTCCCCGTGGCCGACAAGCTGATCGAGATGGCCGCGTACTTCGGCTTCGACGGCTACTTCATCAACCACGAGGCCGAGACACCACCCGGCCAGGCGGCGCGCCTTTACGGCCTGCTGCGCTCACTGCGGGAGCGCGCCCCGGAGGGATTCCACCTCCAGTGGTACGACACGATCACACCGGACGGACACCTCGACTACCTCAACCACCTCAACGCGGACAACGCCCCCTGGCTCGACGTCTCCGACAGCTTCTTCGCGAACTACTGGATGACGCCTGAGGGCGTCGAGACGTCCCGTGCGACGGCCCTGAAGGTGGGCCGCGACCCCTACGCGACGGTCTTCCACGGCACGGAGAACGAGCAGTTCGGCTTCGACCCCGAGTACGATCCGCGGCTGCTGTTCCCGCCGGGGGAAGCGGCGCGCACGAGCTGGGCGCTGTTCGGCTCGCACTTCGTGAAGGAGCTGGCCCCTCGCCACGACGAACCGGACGCCCAGGACGCGGTGTTCCGGCGCGAGCGCCGCTACTGGTCCGGGCCGCACGAGGACCCCACCCGTAGCGGCCGCCTCCTCCTCCACGACCGACAGACGCCACGCGACCGGGACGACCACCGGGCGTGGGACGGCGTGGCGCACCACATCACCGAGCGGTCGGTCATCGGCTCGTTCCCGTTCGTCACCCGCTTCAACACCGGTCACGGACGCGCCTTCTTCCTCGACGGACGGCGGGCCTCGGACGACGACTGGCACAACGCGTCCGTCCAGGACGTGCTGCCGACCTGGCAGTTCTGGACGCGGGCAGAGGGTACGGGCGCAGCGGGTACCGGCGCACAAGGTACGGGCGCCGAGGGCACGGGCCCGGAGAGTGCAGGCGCCCCTCTGTCGGTCGCCTTCGACCACGAGCTCGCGTACGACGGCGGGTCCTCGCTGCTCATCTCCGGTCCGCTCGGGCCGGACGGCGCGACGACGGTGCGCCTCTACAAGACGGCGCTGGCTGTCACCGGGCCCGAGCGCCTCGCCGTGACCGCCCACGGCACGGACGGCGCGGATCTGGAGGTGGGGCTGCTGTTCCAGGACGCGCCCGACGCCTTCACCTGGCTCGCGGCCGGGTCGGCGGCGGGCTGGCACACGACGACGCACGGCCTCGGCCCCTTCCGGGGACGGACGATCGCGGCCGTCGGCCTGCGCGTGTCGTCCCGTCGGCCGACCCGCTGCGCGATACGGATCGGCGAACTCGCCCTGCTCGGAGCCGAGTTCCTAGCACCCGCCCCGCCCGAGGACTTCACGGTCGACGACGTGCTCACGGACGGAGACACGGCCCATGTCTTCCTGTCCTGGCACCTCGCCGGACACGGGGTCCACCACTACGACCTGCTGCGCGACGACGACGGGAGCTGGCTCGGCCGGATCTACGACGACGTGTACTGCGTGAGCCTTCCCTCGCCCGCCACGTCGGAGACCGTCACACGGCTGCGGCTCGTGGCGGTCGCGCCGGACGGGTCCCGGAGCACGCCCGCGACAGCGGAGGCCCGCTGGTCCTGTTGAGCACGTGTTGAGCTGTTGACTGATGCGACAGTTAGTAGCTCAATATGCCGACTGATCTGGATTAATGTATGGCCGCGTGTTGAGATCTGCTCAACACGCGGCTAAGGTCGTCGACCGTGGAGCACGGAGACGAGAACCGAGACGCGGTCGCCGCCCGGGTGCGGGAGGTGATCACCGCCGCCGGGGTGAGCCAGCGCGAGTTCGCCCGGCGGATCGTCATGGACCCCTCCAAGCTGTCCCGGTCCCTGAGCGGCACGCGCCGCTTCACGGCGGCCGAGCTGGCCCGGATCGCCGACGAGGGGCAGGTGGACGCGGGCCGGCTGCTCGGCGCGCGGCACCGGCCCCCGGCCCGCCCGGCGAACACCGCCGTCCCGGTCGAGGGCGGCCGCCCCTCGCAGATCGTGCGCGAGACGGTCCGACTGATCGCCGAGCGCGGCTTCCACGCCGTACGGGTCTCCGACATCGCCGAGGCCTGCGCGACCAGTACGGCCGCCATCCACTACCACTTCCCCGGCCGCGCGGAACTCCTCGAGGCGGCCGTGCGGTGGTGCATGGACGAGGACACCGCCCACCGGGCGGCGCGCATTGCCGACGCGGCCGATCCGGCCGACGAGCTGCGCCAGCTCATCGCGCTCCAGACGCCGCGCACCGCGCAGCAGCGCAGGCAGTGGGCGGTGTGGCTGGACCTGTGGGCCGAGGCGGCCCGCTCCACGGCGGTCGGCGACCTGCACGCCGAGTACTACCGGCAGTGGCGCGAGACCGTCGCCGACGTGGTGCGGCGCGGTGTCGCGCGGGGTTCGTTCAGGCCCGTCGACCCGGAGACGGCCGCGCTCGCGCTCACCGCCCTGATCGACGGCCTGGCCACCCAGGTGCTCGCCACGGCTCCCGGCGCCCCCGGCACCGACGCCGAAGCGATGCACACGGCGCTGCTCGCGTACGTCGACTGCACCCTGACCGCGCCCGCCCCTCAATGAACTGACTCTCCCTCACATCCCCCTGCCCCCAACGGCCTTCGGGCCCAAGGAGCGATGTCCGCATGCCCATGAACCAGGACGTCATCATCACCTGCGCCCTCACCGGCGCCGGCGACACCGTCCGCAAAAGCCCCCACGTACCGGTCACCCCCGAGCAGATAGCCCGCTCCGCGGTGGAGGCGGCGGACGCGGGCGCCGCCGAGGTCCACATCCACGTACGCGACCCCGAGACCGGAGCGCCCTCGCGCGACCCGCGGCTGTACCGCGAGGTCGTCGAGCGGATCAAGGAGACCGGTACCGACGTCGTCATCAACCTCACCGCCGGGATGGGCGGTGACCTGGTCATCGACCCGGACGAACCGCTCAAGCAGCTGCCCGGGACCGACCTCGTCGGCGGCCTCGAAAGGCTCCCGCACGTCGAGGACCTGCTCCCCGACATCTGCACCCTGGACTGCGGCTCCCTCAACTTCGGCGACGGCAGCAACCTCTACGTCTCCACCCCGGACATGCTCCGCGCGGGCGCCCGGCGCATCCAGGAGCTGGACGTACGGCCCGAGTTGGAGATCTTCGACACGGGTCACCTCTGGTTCGCCAAGCAGCTGCTCGCCGAGGGCCTGCTCGACGACCCGACCGTCTTCCAGCTCTGCATGGGCATCCCGTGGGGCGCGCCCGCCGACCCGGGCGTACTCCAGTCGATGGTCAACATGCTGCCTGAGGGCGCCCAGTGGGCGAGCTTCGCGCTGGGCCGGATGCAGATGCCGTGGGTCGCGCAGTCCGTCGTGCTCGGCGGGCACGTCCGCGTGGGCCTGGAGGACAACCTCTACCTCGGCAAGGGCGTCAAGGCCACCAACGCGCAGCTCGTCGAGCGCGCCGTGACGATCGTCGAGGCGATGGGCGCCCGCGTCGCCACCCCGGACGAGGCCCGCCAGAAGCTCGGCCTCAAGCCCCGAGGCCGGTCCGTCGCCCAGGAAGGAGCCGCCTGATCATGACCTCGACCGAACCCGAGAACGTACGCCGCGTCGCCTGTGTGGGCGCCGGGGTGATCGGCGGCGGCTGGGTCGCCCACTTCCTGGCCCGCGGCTACGACGTCACGGCCTGGGACCCGGCGCCGGATGCGGAGCTGCGGCTGCGCCGTCTCGTCGACGCCGCGTGGCCCGCGCTCACCCAGCTGGGCCTCGCGGACGGTGCGTCCACGGACCGTCTCACGGTGACGGCCACCCTCGAAGAGGCCGTGGCGGACGCCGAGTTCGTCCAGGAGAGCGCCCCGGAGAAGCTGGACCTCAAGCGCGACCTGCTGGCCCGCCTGGACGCCGCGACGCCGCCCGGAGTCGTCATCGCCTCGTCCACGTCGGGCTATCCGATGACGGACATGCAGACGGACGCGGAGGGTGCGGGCCGCCTCGTCGTGGGGCACCCGTTCAACCCGCCGTACCTCATCCCGCTGGTCGAGGTGGTCGGCGGCGAGCGGACCTCGGCCGAGGCGGTGGCCTGGTCCTCCCGCTTCTACGAGGTGGCGGGGAAGTCCGTCATCACCATGGACCGCGAGGTGCCCGGCTTCATCGCCAACCGCCTCCAGGAAGCGCTGTGGCGCGAGGCCCTGCACATGGTCGCCAACGGCGAGGCCACGGTGAAGGAGATCGACGACTCCATCACCGAAGGACCTGGCCTGCGCTGGGCGTTCATGGGCCCGATGCTGACGTTCGCACTCGCGGGCGGCGAGGGCGGCATGGCACACATGCTGGACCACTTCGGCCCCTCGCTGAAGTCGCCGTGGACCCGCCTCGAAGCCCCCGAGCTCGACAAGGCGCTGTACGAATCCGTGGTTGCCGGCTGCGACGACGCGGCGGCCGGGCGAACCATCGCCGACCTCGTGGCCGAGCGCGACCAGGGCGTCATCGACGTACTGCGCGCGACGGGCCGCCTGCCGGGCGCGCGAAAGGAGGCCGGCAAGTGACACCGCTGCCCCTGCTGCACAGCACCGTCCGCACCGAGTGGATCGACTACAACGGCCATATGAGCGAGGCGTTCTACGTCCTCGTCTTCGGCCACGCCACCGACGCCCTGATGATCGAGACGGGCCTGCACTCCGGGTACCGCGAGTCCACCGGCTGCTCCCTCTACACGGTCGAGTCCCACCTGCGCTATCTGCGCGACGTGCCGGAGGGAGCGACACTCGCCGTCCGCAGCCGGGTCCTGGGCGCCGCCGCCAAGAAGGCCCGCTTCACCCACGAGATGTACATGGTCGCGGCCCCGGGCACGGAACCCGCCGAGGACGCGCAGCCGGTCGCCACGACGGAGCTGCTCGCCGTGCATGTCGACCAGAAGGCGGGGCGCGCGGCGCCGTTCCCCGACGAGGTCCGCGAGCGCTTCACCGAGCTGACCGAGCCGCCGCCCGAGTGGGCGGGAAGGTCGATCGCGGTGGTGTAGGTCCGGGGTTCACTCATGACGGTGCCCGGCCTCCGGAGCGGGGCCGGGCACCGTCACCGCTGCCGCGGTGACGCGGATCCTCGGGGCGCGGCGCACCCGCCGGCCGATGAGGATGCCGGCGAGGACCAGGAGCAGGCCGCAGACCTGGCGCGCGGTGAGCGACTCCCCCGCGACCAGCGTGCCCAGGAGTACCCCGGTCACCGGGTTGAGCAGCCCGACGAGTCCGACCGTCGCGGCGGGCAGGTGGCGCAGGCCCGCGAACCAGGCGGCGAACGCGAGCGCCGTCGCCACGACGGTGACGTAGCCGAAGCCCAGGACGGCCGGCGCGTCGAGCGACGGCGGCGCCCCCTCCACCATCACGGCGAACGGCAGCAGCAGGAGGCCTCCGGCAATCAGCTGCCAGGACGTCGACGCGAGCAGGTCGGACGCGTGGCTCCAGCGCTTGGCGAGGATGTAGCCGAGGGACGACATGCCCATCGCCGCGACGGAGGCGAGCACTCCGAGAGGGTCGGCCGACGCGGCCCCGGTCAGCAGCATCAGACAGATGCCGGCGATCCCGACGGCGGCACCCACGAGGTGCGCCGGGCTGGGCCGTTCGGCGAGTAGCGCCCAGGCGATGGCCATCATGACCACCGGGGACGTCGCCATGATCGTCGAGGCGGTGCTCGTCGGCAGGAGTTGCGCCGCGACGTAGACCAGGGCGAAGAAGGCGCCCATGTTGAGGGCGCCGAGGACGAGGGACTTCCACCACCACGATCCGCGGGGCAGCTCGCGCCGGACCCCCAGGAGCAGCAGCCCGGCCGGGAGGGCTCTGAGCACCGCCCCGTAGAGCGGGTTCCCCGCGGGCAGGTAGGCGTGGGTGACGAAGTAGGTCGTTCCCCATGCCACGGGCGCGATCGCCGTGACCATCGTCCAGCGCCGAGTAGCTTCCATGGAAGGCATTATGTCTTCCATGGAAGCTATAGTGAAGTCATGCCCCCGGAACAGCCCCACGGGCCCCACCGCCCCGGTCAGCCCCTCGACCACATCGCCCGCATCCAGGCCGAGTGGGCCCGCGAGCGGCCGGACGTCGACGTCACCCCCCAGGGAGTCATCGGCCGTCTGCACCGCCTGGGCGCACTGCTCACCGAGCAGTTGCGCCTCGTCTACCGGCGATACGGCCTGAGCGAAGGAGAGTTCGACGTCCTGGCCGCGCTGCGCCGCGCCGGCGAGCCCTTCGAGCGGGCCCCCGGCGAGCTGGCCGCGCACACCATGGTCACGACCGGAGCGATGACGAAGCGGATCGACCGCCTCGAACGCGGCGGCCTCGTCACGCGCCGCCGCGCGGCGGGGGACGGCCGGGGCCGGGTGGTGGCCCTCACGCCCGCGGGCCGGGACCTGATCGACGACGCGTTCAGCGAGCACATGACCAACGAACGCCGCCTCCTGGACACTCTCGGCCCGGACGAGGCCGCGCACCTGGAATCCCTGCTCACCTCGTGGCTCGCCCGCGTGGAGCCGCCACGCGGCGCCTGACATCGGGGCCGCGCCGGCAACAGCCGCAGGCCGCACCGCCAAAGATCAGCCAACTCCGCTGGAAACCTGAATACTTGACGTCACGGAGTGCCTCCTGTGGCATTCTCGCTGCACTGATGCCCTGCAGATCACCGAGATACGAGGGAGCAGGGGGCCGTGACGGAGCACTCGGCAGTCACCGGCATGCGAGGGCGCGGAGGCATCGTCTCGCTCGTGGAGTCGACGCTCGCGCTCGACCGCGCCGCGGAGCGTCCGCTGACGATGCTGCTCGGGCCACGCGGCAGCGGCACCAGCGAGCTGCTGTGCGTCCTGATGGAGCAGTTCGGGACCCAGTACCCGTTCGGATACGTCAAGTTCACGTCGGGCCAGGAGCTGCTGCCGCGCTACGCCCTCGGCCTGCTCGCCCGGCAGCTGGCCCGGAATCTGCCGAGCTACCGGCACACCTCGTTCCCGCGTCTCGCCCTGGGGCTGCTCGCCTCCGACCAGAACCTTCCGCACCAGGCCCTCACCGGCGGACAGCGCGGTATCAGGGGCGCCCTCACGGACCTCGAGAAGAAGGCCAAGCACCAGCACGGCGACTATCTGGGTGCCTACCTGACGGTTGCCCAGGCCTCGATCGACGCACCCGAAGGGGCGAGCCGGAGCGCGCGTACGCTGCTCTCCGCGGCGACCGACACGTCCGCGCGGTCCTGGGCCGGGCGCTGGGACCACTCGGCCGCCGCCTGGTTCGGACAGCACCGCCTCACCCACAGCTCCGACCCCTGGGAGTCCCTGCTCGAACTCAACCGCTGGCGTCACCAGGGCGAGGAGCGCGACAAGCTCCGGCTCGACCAACTCCTGTGCGCGGCCTTCCTGGAAGACCTCCGCACCAGCGTCAAGGGGCCCTTCCGGCCGCGCTCGTACCTGCTGCTGCTCGACGAGACGCACACCGACCACGGCCGCGAGTTCCTCGATCTGCTGCTCCAGGCCCGGCACGACGACACGGTGCTCGGGCGCCGCCCGTGCGACCCGCTGTCCGTCGTCGCGGGCTGCAACCGGTGGCTGCCCCGCTGGGGTCCCGCGACCGGCGAGGAGTGGCCGTGGCAGCCGCGCGAGCCCGACCGGGCCTCTCTCGCCGACTGGCGCGAGCACCGCCCGTCCGGGGACGGCCAGGACACCTGGTGGTATCCGCTGCGCATGCGCGACCTCGACCGGGAGGAGGTGCGCATCCATGTAGAGCAGCAGCTCAACACGCACCCCGAGCTCGGTCCCTTCACCACGCTCGCGCCGTTCGTCCACCGGCTCACCGGCGGTCTGCCCAAGGCCGTCCAGCAGGTCTTCGAAGTGCTCGGCGGGCCGAACGTGCCCCAGGTGCCGGGCCCGCAGCAGAACCTCTGGCTGCGCGACCTGCCGCAGCGCACCGTGTCGGCCGGGGGACGCAAGCCGTTGCTCGTGGACGCCGCGCTCGACGACCTGCTCGCCGACTTCGACGCCGCGGACCGCGACCGCCTCGCCCAATGTGCCGCCGCCGACGACCTGTTCGTGGGCGCGCAGCTGCTCGGCCGCGGCGCGGAGCTGTTCACCGACATCCGCAGCCGCTGGCTGCTGAGCGCTCCCGGCACCCTGTCCCTCCATCCCTGGCTCCGGCGGATGCTGCTGTGGCACCTGGCCGGTCGGGCCGGGGCCTGGGACACCGCGCACGAGGTCCTCGCAGAGCATTACGCGAACGGGGAGCAGCGCGTTCAGGAGCTCTACCACCTTCTCGCGCTGGAGAAGGTGGACGAGGTCGCCGAGTACCTCGTGACCCTGCGCAACACGGCGCGGACGGAGGAGTGGCTCAGTGCCTTCCACGCCATCACCTCGGCACCCAACCGGCTCGCCCACCCCGGCGGCCCGCTGGAACTGCGGGCGCGGCTCGCGCCGTCCGACCCCGGCGACCAGGTGACCGTCCCCGCCGTGATCCGCGACCTGGTGGTGGCGCGCTGGCTGTGGAGCGACCCGCTCACGGATCCCGGCAGGCAGCTCAGCCCGGTCCTCGCCGACGGCTTCGTGCACCTGTCCCGACTGTGGAGGAACTACAACGTGGCTCTGGTCAACGAGGCGGAGCGCTACCGGCTCACGACACCCACCCGTACGTCGCCGATACTCGGGAGCGGGACATGAGCCCTCTGGCCTGGCCTCGGTGGCGCGAGTGGTCCTGGCGGACGGTGAAGCTGGTCGCGGCCGGCGTGGCGCTCGCGGTGGTGTTGTCCGTCGCCGGATTCGTGATCGTCGACAAGGTCTCGGAGGCCCGCGCCCGCTGCGCCGACGGCGTGACGCATGTGGACCCGGACCGGGAGTGCGTCGGCGTCACCGACGGCTCGTACACGTTCGCCGGACATCTCAAGCGGGTCGAGAAGAAGATCGAGGAGGAGAACAAGCGGGTCTACGACCACCGCGGCACGGATCCGTACGTGACCGTCGCCTACCTCACCTCCTTCACGGTCACCGACGACGACAGCAACTCCGAGGACTCCGTTCGGCACGAGCTCGAAGGCGCCTATCTCGCGCAGATCCGGCACAACACGGGCGACCTCGCCGCCTCCCCGAAGATCCGGCTGCTCGTCGCCAACACCGGTAGTGGGGCGCGCCATTGGGAGCACACCGTCGACGAGCTGATCGCCCGTAAGAGTGCTCCCGACCGGCTCGTCGCCGTGGCGGGCCTCGGTCCGAGCACCGGCCCGGACGTGGAGGCGCTGCGCAAGCTGTCGAAGAACGGCATCGCCACGGTCTCCAGCATCATGACGGCGACCGACATCAAAGGGATACAGGGTTTCGTGCGGGTCGCGCCGACCAACGCGGACGAGGCGCGGGCGGGCGCCGCGTACCTCAAGCGGCAGAAGAACAAGTACCGCACCGCCGTCGTCATCCAGGACGCCGACAAGGACGACCTCTACGCGTCCACCCTCGGTGACGCGTTCAGCGCGGAGTACCCGGACAAGAAGCACCGCCTCGTCGCGGACCGGATCACCTACGACTCCTCGGTTCCCTCGGCCTGGCCCAACGAACTCCACTACACCGCGGAGCAGTTGTGCGGCCAGCGGCCCGAAGTGGTCTACTTCGCGGGGCGTGGACGCCATCTGTCGCACTTCCTGAACGCGCTCGCCAACCGCACCTGCCAGTCGCGGAACTTCACCGTGCTCACCGGCGACGACACGACGAACCTGACACCCGGGGAACTCGCCGCCGCCGCGCGCACCGGCGTGACCATGCTCTACACGGGCCTCGCCCACGCGGACATGTGGCGCAACGACCCGGGCGCGGTCTCGGGACCGTCGGCCGGCAGCTTCCAGCCGGGCGGCACTCTCGACAAGTGGTTCCCCGGCGACGCCCGTTACGACGGCCAGGACATCATGGGTCACGACGCGGTGCTCACGGCTGCGCAGGCGATCCGGATGGCGTCCAACTGGCAGGGCGAGGTGACGGGGCGCTCGGTCGGCCGGATGTTCCTCCAGCTCGACGGGGACCGCAAGGTGCCCGGCGCGAGCGGCTTCCTGTCGTTCAAGGACAACGGGGACCCGCGTGACAAGGCGGTCCCGATCCTGCGGCTCACGCCGAAGGGCGAGTCGGAGCTGGTGGACGTGTCGGCGCCGGGGGGCGAACCGGCCACGGGCGGGTAGGCCCTCTCGCCGCGGCACCTGAAAAGCGCCTGTACGCCTGCCGAATGCATCCACCAGGCACTTGTCGCTGTACCCACGGCGGTCAACCCGGCCTATTCTCAGGAGTGTTGAACTGGCAGACCTCGGAGCCCAACGGCACACCATGGATACCTCCGGTCCGACTCTGAGCGAGTGTCCGTCCCGCCGGACCGTCGGCGGCAGTTTGCGAGGGCGTGTGGATCCATCCGCTTTCTTCTACACGAGCTGCACCCGTGGCGACGGCTGGCCCGCGCTCACCCGTTTCCACGCCGATCTCGAGTACCGGCTGCGGGCGCAGGAGGGTTACGGCATCAGCGGCGCGCTCGGTGCGGCGATGAACCCCGACACGGTGCCGAGCAGCGCCATCACCAAGGCCGGCGTGATGATCGCGCTCTACTCGCCCAGGTATTTCCTGGACCGCGGCTGCGGCCTGGAGTGGGCCGTCATCCAGTCCCGGATGCGCCGCCGCGCGAACATCGAGGGCGTCCAGGTCCCGGGCTGTCTCATTCCGGTCTGCTGGAAACCCGTGGCCGAGCGTCTGATCCCGCAGGAGGTGCGCCGCTCCGAGTCGTTCCCCGGGCCCGGCGCCTTCGACTGGCTCAGGGAGCAGGGCCTGGAGGCCCTGGTGTCGTCGTCGGTCCCGGGCGCGGACGAGCGGTACTACGTGTTCGTCGAGCAGCTGACGAAGAGCATCCTGGAGGCCGGGCGCGCCGGGCTGGCACCGCTCGGGGCCGACGAAGCGCGCGACACGCTCCCCGCGTTCGGCTCCGCGCAGGGCGCGACCGGCGCAAGCGACCCCCGCCTCAGGGTGCCCGAGCAGCCTGGCCCCCGGCACGAGAGCGTCGCCGGTCAGCCCCGCTCGGTCGCGATCAGCTACGTCGGCGCCGACCAGGCGTGGGCCGACTGGATGGACGGCGTGCTCAGCGAGGAGGGCCACACCGTGCGGCTGCGGCGCCGGCGGGTCGGCCGCGAGACCCTGTCGCAGGCGGTGGAGCGCGCGCGGGACGGCGCCGACCGGGTCGTGGTCGTCTTCTCCCGCAGCTACTTCGACGCCGGGGACACCGCCCCCACCGACTGGGAGGCCGCCTTCACCCCACCCGCCTCCGACCCGTCCTGGCTCGTCGCCGTACAGATCGACGCGGCGCCCCGGCCCGTTCTCGTACGCGGAGTCAAGGTCCTCGCTCTGGAGGGCTCCGGTCCCGACCAGGCCGAACGGCTCCGCGAAGGCCTCATGGACACGGCGGGTACGGCGCCCCGCGACCCGGCGGGGGGAGCGCGTTGACCGGGTCGAGACGTTCCGCCACCGATCCGCCGCCGATTTCGAACCTGCCGGTCCAGGCGACCCCGTTCGTCGGCCGTGACGAAGAGATCGCCGCCGTCCACGACCTGTTCGAGGACCATCGCGCGGTCCTCCTCCACGACCCGACCGACCGGCAGCACGGGTACGGCAAGTCGGAGGCGGCGATCACCTACTGCCACCGCTACCGCATGCGCTACCGCGTGGCCTGGTGGTTCAACTGCTCCCACGAGAGCGATCCTCACCGGCTGCGTCAGCTGATCGAGCGCGGGACGGACGAGTTGCACACCCGGTACCGCGAGGTCCTGCGCGTCACGGACATCCCCGAACGGCCCGACGACAAGTGGCTGCTCCTGTACGACAACGTGGCCGATCCCGACCGTATCCAGGACCATTTCCCGGCCGGCGACGCCCGGATCCTGGTCACCTCCCGCCCGCCGGGCGGGGGGTGGGACGAGGCCGCCCGGCTCCCCGTCGGCGACCTCGACCCCGCCGAAGTGGCCAGCCTCTTCCGTCAGTTGGCCGAGATCAGACAGCCCGTGGCCGAAGACCTCGCCCGCGCGTTCGCGGGGCATCCGCAGCAGATCATCGCGGTGGCCGAGCAGATCCGCCGCGGCACCCCGCCCGCCACGTGCGTCGCGCTCGCCGACGCCGTACGGCTCGCGCCCGCGCCCGCACGGCCCGCACCGCCGCAGCCGTCGGGCCATGTGCGGATGAGCGCCCAGGACCGGGAGACGCTCATCGACACCCTGCTGTCCTCGCCGGTCTGCCGGGACCTCCCCAGCTACCGTGCCTGGATCAAGGCCATCGACCGGCGGGCGGCGGTATCGTCCGGCCTGCCGTCGGAGACGGAGACCATCCGCACGCGCGTCGTCGGCCTGGTGTCCATCGCCCTCAGCCGGGACGCTCCCGATGTCCTGCTGGCCCTCGCCGAAGCGTTCGAGGACAGGGCCGGCCGGCACGAGGCGCAGCTCGTCCGGGCGCTGATCGGCCCGGCGGCGGCGAACTGGAACGAGAACAAGGAGCCGATACGCGCCGTGCTGCCCCCTCGCCCCGCCGATGCCCCGTTCTTCTTCACCAGCTACGCGAACCGGGAGGACGACCAGGACCATGTCGCCGAGTTCCACGAGCGGCTCGAACAGGAGCTGCGCATCAAGCGCGGCCGCAACGTGACGAGTACGGGCTTCCTGGACCGCCGCAGTCTCCGACTCGGCCTCACCTGGCGGGAACCGATGGTCGAGGCGATCCGCTCGACGCGGCTGATGGTCGCGCTCATCACCGCGGACTACTTCGAGAGCGAGTGGTGCCGGCGCGAGTGGGCCGTGATGACGGAGCGCGCCCGCCGGGCCGGGCGTTCGCCGGGCGACGAGCCGGTCGCCATCCTGCCGCTGTTCTGGGTCAAGCCCCGCGGTCCGCTTCCCAAGGATCTGGCCGCCATCCAGTACAGCTCGCCCGCGCTGTTCGGCGGGAGCAAAGCCCCGGACAACCTGATCGACCTGCTGCGCGAGGACAAGAAGAAGGCCGCGGCCTTCATCCGCAGGCTCGCCGACACCATGATCGACGCGGCGGACCGCGATCTTCCGGCGCTCGACTCGGACGCCGTACGGGACATTCCGCTCGCCTTCGGCGAGTGGGACACGGGAGACACGTCGCTGTCGGGCTCCAAGGCGGGCTCGAGCCCTGGTACGGGCGATGCGCAGCCGCATCCCGAGCCGCAGCCGACGCCTGAGTCCGAACCGGACCCGGCGCCCCCCGAGCAGACCGAGCACACCCCTGCGCTCTCCCTCGTGCCGGACCCTCGCGTCTCTCCCGACCGGCCCGAGCCCCCGGTACGACCCACCGAACCCCCGCCCGTGACCGCCCCCGATCCCCCGGCGGCGTCCGACAAGACCCGGCTGATCGAGGCCCTGACGACCGGCCCGCTGCGCGAGCCCACGCGGTACACGCCCTGGGTCGAGGCCGTGCTCCGGGACGTCGACCGGGCGCACCATCCCGCGGTCACGCAGTTCGTCGACCCGCTCAGAAGACGGGTGCACCTGCTCGTGAACTTCGCCTACGACCAGACCACCCCCGACCTGTTCCGCGCCATGGCCCGGGCGCTCACGCTGGTCGACCCCGGCGGCGCCACCGCTCCCGACGAGACCGTGACCGCGGTGCACAGACTGGTGGACCGTATCGTCGCGGCATGGCCCCATCACACGTGACACCGAACCGAAGACCGGCGCGCGACTGCCCGTTCTGCCACATCGCCGCGGGTACAGGACCGGCCCGCCTGGTCGTCGACGGCCCGGACGTCATCGCCTTCCTGCCGCTGCGCCCGGTCCATCCGGGCCATGTCCTCGTCGTGCCGCGGCACCACCTGGAGGACATCTGGGAGCTGGACGAGGAGACGGCAACGGCCGTGACCCGTACGGTACTTCGGGTCGCGCACGCCGTGCGTGCGGTGTTCCGTCCCGACGGGCTCAACGTCATCCAGTCGTCGGGGGCCGCCGCGACCCAGACGGTGCCGCACCTGCACGTCCATGTGGTCCCGCGGTTCGCGAACGACCGGATGGGCGCCATCTGGCCCGCCCCCGCCGACGGGTCACCCGTCGCCCTGGACGACGCGGCGAGCCGGCTGTCCAAGGCCCTAGAAGAGGACGACCAGGGCGATGAGTTGGGCCAGGGCGAGGCCGCCGTAGAAGAGCGCGACCGTCAGGGAACCCGCGGCCCGTAGGGCGCCGGCCCGCTCCGCGCCGGCGCTCGCGTCGAGGCTGAAGGGCTCTATGCCGTTGCCCGGGCGCCGCACCTTGTCGTAGAGACGTCTGAACAGCCGCTCCTTGTACAGGAAGTACCCGTCGAGCAGCCAGAACGCCACGATGGGGACGAAGCCGGTGGCCGCCACCGTCCGGCTCTCGTTCCCGGCGGCGAAGGCGAGCAGCGCACCCATCAGGGTCAGCGCCCAGCCCTTGATCAGGAACGAGTTGTTGCCCATCCGCGCGACGACGGCCTGGATCAGTTCGAGGTGCCTGATCTGACCGTCGTCCAGAACGATCCGGCTCGCAGGTTCCCCTGTCACGGCATTCCCCCTTCGGGCGGAACCCTACCCAGCGGCACGTGGCGCCGTTAGCCCCGTCACTTACTGGCCGAAATAAGCGACTGCTTAGTACGCTGTACGGGCGGGGCTCGCCGGCCTCGTGGTCGGTACCGCCCGTCACCACCAGTGCGCCTGGAGTAAACGCATGGCATCCCTGCTGCTGTCCCGCCGCGATCTCGAGTTCCTGCTGTACGAGTGGCTCGACGTCTGCGCGCTCACGTCCCGGGAGCGGTACGCGGACCACTCCCGCGAGACCTTCGACGCGGCGCTCGAGCTGAGCGAGCAGATCGCGACGCGGCACTTCGCCCCGCACAACAAGAAGAACGACGCGCAGGAGCCCACCTTCGACGGGGAGCGGGTGCACATCATCCCCGAGGTGAAGGAGGCGCTCCGGGTCTTCGGGGAGTCGGGGCTCATCGCGAGCACCATGGACCACGAGGTGGGCGGCGGGCAGCTGCCGTCGGTGGTCGCCGACGCGTGCTTCGCCTGGTTCCAGGCCGCGAACGTCGGCACGGCCGCGTACCCGTTCCTCACGATCGGCAACGCCAACCTCGTCCTCGCGCACGGCTCGAAGGAGCAGATCGACACCTTCGTACGCCCCATGGTGGAGGGCCGCTTCCTGGGCACGATGTGCCTCTCGGAGCCGCAGGCGGGATCGTCGCTCGCCGATGTGCGTACGCGGGCCGAGCGGCAGGAGGACGGGACGTACCGCCTCTTCGGGAACAAGATGTGGATCTCCGGTGGCGAGCACGAGCTGTCGGAGAACATCGTGCACCTCGTGCTCGCCAGGAACCCCGACGGGCCGGCCGGCGTGAAAGGCCTGTCGCTGTTCATCGTCCCCAAGGTCCTTGTACACGGCGACGGTTCGCCGGGTGAACGCAACGACGTGGTCCTTGCGGGCCTCAACCACAAGATGGGCTACCGGGGCACGACGAACACCCTCCTCAACTTCGGTGAGGGCGCCCACCGGCCGGGCGGCGCGCCGGGCGCCGTCGGGTATCTCGTCGGTGAGGAGAACCGCGGGCTCTCCTACATGTTCCACATGATGAACGAGGCCCGGATCGGCGTCGGCCTGGGCGCCACCGCCCTCGGCTACACCGGCTATCTGCATGCTCTCGACTACGCCCGCACACGCCCGCAGGGCCGTCCTCTCGCGGGCAAGGACCCGGCCGCGCCGCAGGTCCCGATCCTCGCGCACGCCGACGTCCGCAGGATGCTCCTGGCCCAGAAGGCGTACGTGGAGGGGGCGTTGGCGCTCACCCTGTACTGCGGCCGCCTGCTCGACGAGCAGCACACCGGCGCCACGCCCGAGGCCCGCGCGCAGGCCCGGCTGCTGCTCGACGTGCTCACCCCGATCGCGAAGAGCTGGCCCTCGCAGTGGTGCCTGGAGGCCAACAGCCTCGCGATCCAGGTCCACGGGGGCTACGGCTACACACGCGAGTACAACGTCGAGCAGTTCTACCGCGACAACCGTCTCAACCCCATCCACGAGGGCACGCACGGCATCCACGGTCTCGACCTGCTCGGCCGCAAGGTCGTCATGGACGGCGGGGCCGGGCTCCGCCTCCTCGTGGAGCGCGTCACCGCGACGGCCGCCCGCGCGGCCGAAGCGGGCGGAGAAGCTGCCGAGTACGGCGCCCGGCTCGACGCCGCCGTACTCCGTGCGGTCGCCGTGACCCAGCGCCTGTGGTCGACCGGCGACCCGGAGACCGCCCTGGCCAACGCGAGCGTCTACCTCGAAGCCGTCGGGCACGTCGTCGTCGCCTGGATATGGCTGGAGCAGCTGCTGGCCGCGGCCTCCGGCACGGAGGCCGTCCACGAGGGCAAGCGCGGCGCGTGCCGCTACTTCTTCCGGCATGAACTGCCCAAGACAGATGCGCAGTTCAACCTTCTGGAGTCCCTGGACCGGACGGCTGTCGATCTCGCGGAGGACGCGTTCTGACCGGCTGACCGGCGCTGCGGCCCGTCCACCGGAGCAGGGCGACGGAGCAGACGGCCGCGAACGCGCACCACGTCGAGATGAACTCCCACCGCCACAGCGCGACACACGCCGCCGCGCCGGCCGCGACCAGCACACCGAGCAGTACGAGGCCGCGGTCGGCGGACAGGAGCAGGGAGCCGACCGTGGCCAGGAGGTACCCGGCGACCAGGAGCCCGGCGTGCGGCAGGCCGAGGGCGTACCCGACGGTGTGCCCGCGGATCTCGGCGCTCACGGTGCGGGTCGCCAGTGCGTACGCGAGTCCCGCCGCGGTCACGGCCCCGGCCGCGAGCGGGATCAGCAGCCGCCCGCGGGCGCGCCGGGGCGCCGCGCACACCACCCCGGCGGGCACCCACAGGGCCAGGACCGGGAGCGCGATCACGGCCCAGGCGAGGGTGGCGGGACCCGTCCCGCCACCGGACCGCCACAGGACGGACTCGACGATCTGATGGGCGCCGAGCAGCAGCGGCAGCGCCGCGAGCGGCAGGTCGCGGGGCCGTCGCGCGCGGACCGTCCGTGCGACGCATACGGCTCCCACGGCGGCGATCGCGGTGCCCGCCACGAGATCGGCCGTCGCGCTCCAGCACATGCCACATCACCACGGTTCCGGGTCGTGCGCGCCGACGCCCGTCGCCGTCCGCAGTGCGGCCACGCTACGACGCCGCGGGCCGCAGCCCGCCGCGCCGACACGGGAGCGGCGGGTCACGCGGCCGATCAGCCCGGCGGTGGGCTACTGCGCCCAGAGCCCTCGCACGTGCCCGAGGTGGCGGGTCATCACGGCGCGCACCGCCTCCTCGTCACGGGCGACCAGGGCGTCGAGGATCTCCAGGTGCTCCTCGGCCGACGCCTCCAGACGGCCCGCCTCGACCAGTGCGTTCAGCCCGTAGAGACGGGAACGCTTGCGCAGGTCGCCGACCACCTCGACCAGGTGCTCGTTGCCGGAGAGGGCGAGCAGCCCCAGGTGGAAGCGGATGTCCGCCTCGACGTACGCGATGAGGTCGCCGGCCACCGCCGCGTCGACGATCTCCCGCGCAACCGGGCGCAGCGCCTCCAGTGCCGCGAGGTCGGCGGTGATGGCGAGTTCCGCCGTGGTCGGGATCTCGATCAGTGAGCGGATGTGCTTGTACTCGTCGAGCTGCTTCTCGGAGACGGCCGTGACCCGGAAGCCCTTGTTCGGCACCGCGTCGACGAGGCCCTCTTTCGCGAGGTCGAGCATGGCCTCGCGCACCGGTGTCGCGGACACCCCGAAGCGGACGGCGAGGGTCGGCGCCGAATACACCTCGCCCGCCCGCAGCTCACCGGCGATCAGCGCGGCGCGCAGTGCGTCGGCGACCCGCTCGCGGTAGCTGCTGCGCGTCCCGCCGAGGCTGGGCAGGGCGGGAGCGGCGGACGGGGCGCTGCGCCGGTCGGCCATGGGGTGGTCCTCCTAGGTGACATGTCACGTTCCACAAGTATCCCGTGGCGGGTGGAGTGCTACGGGGCGGGTGCTACGGGAGAGGTGTTGCGGGACAGGTGGCTGTTACGGGACTGGCGCTACAGCACAAATCCCGCCGGAAAGGGGTCGTCCGGATCGAGCAGGTACTGAGCCGTCCCGGTCACCCACGCGCGGCCGGTGAAGCTGGGCAGCACCGCCGGGGTCCCGGCCACGTCGGTGGTGTCGAGCAGCCGTCCGGTGAACTGGGTGCCGATGAACGACTCGTTCACGAACTCCGTGTGCAGCGGCAGTTCGCCGCGCGCGTGCAGCTGGGCCATGCGCGCGCTCGTTCCCGTGCCACAGGGTGAGCGGTCGAACCAGCCGGGGTGGATCGCCATCGCGTGCCGGGAGTACCGGGCGGTCGCCCCGGGCGCGTACAGATGGACGTGATGGCAGCCGCGGATGGACGGGTCCTCGGGGTGTACGGGCTCGTCCTTCGCGTTGATCGCGTCCATCAGCGCGAGACCCGCCGCGAGGATGTCGTCCTTGCGTTCGCGCTCGAAGGGCAGGCCGAACCGGTCGAGCGGCAGGATCGCGTAGAAGTTGCCGCCGTAGGCCAGGTCGTACGTGACCGTGCGTCCGTCGGCGAGTGTGATCTCGCGGTCGAGGCCGACGGAGAACGACGGCACGTTCCGCAGGGTGACGGACTTCGCCGCACCGTTCTCCACGGCGACCTCGGCGACGACGAGCCCGGCGGGCGTGTCCAGGCGGATGGTGGTGACCGGTTCGACGACCTCGACCATGCCCGTCTCGACGAGGACGGTGGCGACGCCGATCGTCCCGTGCCCGCACATCGGGAGGTAGCCGGAGACCTCGATGTAGATGACGCCGAAGTCGCAGTCGGGCCTGGTCGGCGGCTGGAGGATCGCTCCGCTCATCGCGGCGTGCCCGCGCGGCTCGTTCATCAGGAGCTGCTTGATGTCGTCGCGGTGCTCACGGAAGTACAGGCGGCGTTCGTTCATCGTGGCGCCGGGGACGGTACCGATGCCGCCGGTGATCACCCGTGTCGGCATGCCCTCGGTGTGCGAGTCGACCGCGTGCAGGACGAGTTTGCTGCGCATGTCGGAAGCGGCTCCCTGGAAGTGGATGCGGTGGACGTATGCGAGTGCGGTCGCGTGGTCAGACGAGACCGGCGGCGACCGCCTGTTCGGTGGCGGTGCGCACCGCCTTCTCCTGGTCCGGCAGAAGCGGCATGCGCGGCGGGCGGCAGGGGCCTCCATGGCGGCCGATCATGTCCATGGACAGCTTGATGGCCTGGACGAACTCCGGCCGCGAGTCCCACCGCAGGAGCGGGTGGAGCTGCCGGTAGAGGGAGGTCGCGGTGGCGAGGTCGCCCGACACGGCGGCGCGGTACAGCTCGACGGACGCGGCGGGCAGCATGTTCGGGTACCCGGCGATCCAGCCCTTGGCGCCGGCCAGCGCCAGTTCGAGCAGGACGTCGTCCGCGCCGATCAACAGGTCGAGTTCCGGGGCGAGTTCGGCGATGCGGTACGCCCGCCGCACGTCTCCCGAGAACTCCTTGACCCCGCGGACGAACCCCTCGCGGTGCAGCTTCGCGAGCAGTTCCGGCACCAGGTCGACCTTGGTGTCGATGGGGTTGTTGTACGCGACGACGGGGAGGCCCACCGCGGCGACCGCCTCGTAGTGGGCGAGGACGGAACGCTCGTCGGCGCGGTAGGCGTTGGGCGGGAGCAGCATCACGGAGGCGCAGCCGGCGTCCTTGGCCTGCTCGGCCCAGCGGCCGGCCTCGGCGGAGCCGTAGGCGGCGACGCCGGGCATCACGCGCTGCCCGCCGATCGCGGCGACGGCCGTCTCGACGACCTTGGCACGCTCCTCCGGCGTGAGCACCTGGTACTCGCCGAGCGAGCCGTTGGGCACGACTCCGTCGCAGCCGTTCTCGACGAGCCAGGCACAATGCTCGGCGAATTTGGCGTAGTTGACGGAGAGGTCGTCGTTCAGCGGGAGCGGCGTGGCTACGAGGACGCCGTGCCAGGGGCTGCGCTCGGACGTGGTCATGGGCTGTGTCTCCTCTGTGCCTGTGGCGTGTGACATTGCACTTATGGCTACGGTCTGATGTGAACGATCTGATGGATGCGTCCGTTGGCGGGGTGTCCGGGTCACTCGTCGGGCAGGTCCTCCCCCGCCCGAGCGAGCACTCCGAGCGGCACGGGGCGGGCGAACGGCCTTTTGGTCGGCTGCAGTTCACATCCCGCAAGACCGGCGACGGCCGGTCCGCACACGCGGCCCTGGCACCATCCCATACCGGCCCGGGTCAGCAGTTTCACGGTGCGCGCGTCCGTGGCCCCGAGCTCGCCGACCGCCTCACGGATCGCGGAGGCCGGCACCTCCTCGCAGCGGCACACGACGGTGTCGTCGGTGACCTGCTCGGCCCAGTGCGCACGCGGCGCGAAGACAGCGTCGAGGGAGGCGATGAACTCCCTGCTCCTCGCACGGGACTTGGCGGCGGCCTCCCACGCCCGCGGTCGCCCCGCGAGCCGTGCCGCGGCGGAGCACCCCGCGATATGGCCCTCGGCGAGCGAGAGGGCGGCGCCGCCCACGCCGGTGGCCTCGCCCGCGGCCCACACTGCGTGGATGTCGGTGCGCTGCTCGTCGTCCACGGCCACGGCCGGGCCTTCGAGACGGCAGCCGAGCGTCTCGGCGAGGTCGGTGTGCGGCAGCAGGCCGTGGCCGACGGCGAGGGTGTCGCAGCGGACGACCTGCTCGGAGCCCGGCGCCACCCGCCCCTCGCGGTCGAGCGCGGCGATGGTGACGGCTTCGAGCGTGCCGTCACCATGCGCTTCCACGACGGTGTGCCTGGCCTTCAACCGCACCCGGCGGCGCATCAGTTCGGCGACGTACCCGGCCCCTTCGACGAGCTTGTCCGGGTGGGCGGACAGCGTACGCGCGTGCCGGGCCACGCTCTTCGCCCCGGCGGACTCGACCAGCGCGGCGACCTCGGCACCGGCCGCTGCCAGTCCGGCGGCGACCGGCAGCAGCAGGGGCCCGGTGCCCGCCACGACGGCCGTACGCCCCTGGAGCACGAGTCCGCCCTTGAGCATGGCCTGCGCGCCGCCCGCGGTGATCACACCCGGCAGGGTCCAGCCCGGGAAAGGCAGCACCTTCTCGTAGGCGCCGGTCGCCAGGATGACGGCGTCCGCACGCACCACGGACGGCTCCTCCTGGGCCGGACCGTGCAGCGTGTGGACGAGGAAGCCGGATGTCTCGTCGAGCCGTTCCACGCACCACACGTGATGATCCGTCAGGTGGGTGATGCGGCCCGTCGCGATCTGTGCGGCCAGGCCGTCCCGCAGCCGCTCCCAGGTCCGCCACTGGTGGTGGAGCGCCTGCGGGCGGCGGGCCCCCAGTTCCTCTGCGGGCTGGCGGTAGAACTGGCCGCCGGCCTGCGCGCCCGCGTCGATCAGCGTCACGCGGCTCCCGCGGACGGCCGCGGCGAGTGCGGCGGCCAGCCCGGCGGGCCCGGCGCCGATCACGGCGAGCGTGCGCGCCGAGCCCTCATGTGCGCCACGCTTCATGGCCCCTCCCCCTCCGCCGCGTCGTCGTGCCCGGTGCCGTGCTGCGTGCGGATGTCGTCGCCGGGTTCTGCCCGTACGAGGCAAGCCCGTTGGTTGGGGCGGCCGTTGACGGTCACGAGGCAGTCGAAGCAGACGCCGATGCCGCAGAAGACTCCCCGCGGCTCGCCCGTGCCGCGCGTGGTGCGCCATGCGGTGACGCCCGCCGACCACAGCGCCGCGGCGACGGTCTGCCCGGGCAGCACCGCGATCTGCGCGCCGTCGAACGTGGCGGTGTGAGCGGGTCCTGGTTCTGCCCTGACGAGATCCAGTGGTGTGCGCTTGCTGGTCAAGACGCCTCCTCGGGGAACCGGTCCGGGCGGAACGGCGCGAGCGCGGGATCCGGCCCTCCGCCGCCGAGCGCTCCGGCGATCAAGTGCCCTGTGCCCGTGGCGAGTCCGATGCCGGCGCCCTCGTGCCCGCAGGCGTGGAAGAGGCCGGGCACGCGCGCGTCCGGCCCGATGGCCGGCAGATGATCCGGCATGTACGGGCGGAAACCGAGGTAGGACCGCATCACTCGGACGCTCTCCAGGAAGGGGAACAGCCGTGCCGCCCCCGCCGCCAGCGACCGCACGACCGGCAGCGAGAACGCGCTGTCGAAGCCGACGCGTTCGCGGCTCGCGCCGATCAGCACGGGACCGGCCGCGGTGCCCTCGACGACCGGCGACGTCTGCAGGGCAGCCGAGTCGCTCGCGACGTCGGCCACGTAGTCGGCGGCGTACACCTTGTGCCGGACCAGGCGCGGCAGCGGCTCGGTGACGAGGACGAAACCGCGCCGCGGCAGCACCGGCAGCCGGACCCCGGCGAGGGCGGCCAGCTCGCCGCCCCAGGTACCTGCCGCGTTCACCACGGCGGGGGCGTGGATCTCGCCCCGGCCGGTACGGACGCCTCGTACGGAACCGTCCGCCGCCCGGAGCACCGCGGTGACGGGCGCGCCGGTCAGCAGCCGTGCTCCCGCCGCGCGCGCAAGGCGTACGAGGTGCGCGGCGGCCAGCGTGGGCATCACCTGGGCGTCCTGCGGGTAGTAAACGCCGCCCGGCATGCCGGGGGCGAGTTCCGGTTCGAGGACGTAGAGCTCGTCGGCCGTGACGGCGCGCGCGTCGACACCGGCGTCGCGCTGCTGCACGGCGAACTTCTCCAGTGCCGCCAGGCCTTCGCCGGACGACGCCACGACGACTCCGCCCTTGGCCTCGAACTCGACGGCCTCGGCCACCCCCGGCTCGGCGGTGAGTTCGGTCCACAACCGGGCGGAAAGCAGGGCGAGTTCGAGCTCGGGGCCCGGTTCCTTGTCGGAGACGAGCAGGTTCCCCTCGCCCGCGCCGGTGGTGCCTCCGGCCACGGGGCCCCGGTCCACCAGGGCGACGGAATGCCCCGCCCGCGCCGCATAGAGGGCACAGGCAGCGCCCACCATTCCGGCGCCGACCACCACAACATCGCAGGTCAGACGCGTAGTCACGCCAGTACTATGTCACATGTTCCCAAGCGCGCCAAGGGTCACTAGGCTGACAGGCAGCTCAGCCGAAACCACTACGGAACACAGCAGAAGGGTGCACCGTGTCCTCCTCCGAGCCCAGGCCACAGCCCACGACTCAGGCGACGTCACAGCCCACGACGCAGCCCGAGGCCCAACCCCGGCCCACGGGACGCAAGAACGGCCTCTACGCGGGCCTCTCCGACGAACTCTCCGCCCTGATGCGGACGGGCTGGGCCGACACCGAGCAGCGCGACCTGCGCCCGGACGAGCAGGCGCCGTACGCCGCCGGTCGCCGCGCCGCCCTGTCCGCGCGGTTCCCGGGCGAGCGGCTGGTGATCCCGTCCGGCAAGCTCAAGATCCGCTCGAACGACAGCCATTACCCCTTCCGTCCGTACTCGGCCTATGTGCACCTGACGGGAGATCAGGCGCGGGACAGCGCCGTCGTGTTCGAGCCACGCGAGGACGGCGGGCACGACGTCCACCTCTATCTGCTCCCCCGCGACAGCCGTGACACCGACGAGTTCTGGACCGGCATGACGTCCGAGCTGTGGATGGGCCGGCGCCGCAGCCTCGCGGAGTCCGAACTGGTCCTCGGCCTGCCCTGCCGTGACATCCGCGACGCGTCCGCCGAGCTGTCGGCCGCGCCCGGGGCACCGACCCGCATCGTCCGCGGCCACGACCCGGCACTCGAGGCCGCCGTGACGACGGACGCGGAGCGCGACGCCGGACTTGAGGAGGCGCTGTCCGAGCTGCGCCTGGTCAAGGACGAGTGGGAGATCGGCGAGCTGCGCAAGGCCGTCGACTCCACGGTGCGCGGATTCACCGACGTCGTACGCGAGCTGGCGACGGCGATCGCGACCTCGGAGCGCTGGATCGAGGGCACCTTCTTCCGCCGCGCCCGGCTGGAGGGCAATGCCGTCGGCTACGGCTCGATCTGCGCGGCCGGCGAGCACGCCACGATCATGCACTGGGAGCAGAACGACGGCCCGGTGCGCCCCGGCGAACTCCTGCTGCTCGACGCGGGCGTGGAGACCCACACGCTGTACACCGCGGACGTGACGCGCACGCTCCCGATCAGCGGCACGTTCACGCCGCTCCAGCGCAAGATCTACGACGCGGTGTACGAGGCCCAGGAGGCTGGCATCGCCGCCGTGAAGCCGGGTGCGGCCTACCGCGACTTCCACGACGCGGCGCAGCGCTACATGGCGGGCAAGCTCGTCGAGTGGGGCCTGCTGGAGGGCGACCCGGAGCGCGTCTTCGAGCTCGGTCTCCAGCGGCGCTTCACCATGGCGGGCACGGGCCACATGCTCGGCCTCGACGTCCACGACTGCGCTGCCGCGCGCACGGAGTCGTATGTGGGCGGCCCGCTGGAGCCCGGCATGGTGCTGACGGTCGAGCCCGGCCTGTACTTCCAGCCGGACGACCTGTCGGTGCCGCAGGAGTACCGCGGCATCGGCGTGCGGATCGAGGACGACCTCCTGGTCACGGCCGACGGCACGGAGAACCTGTCGGCGGGCCTGCCGCGGTCGGCGGACGAGGTCGAGGCGTGGATGCGCACGCTCGCGGGCGACCGGTAGGGGCCCCGCTGCTGTGACAACAGCCCGAGGGGGCCCGGCCGTCGGAACGGCCGGGCCCCCTCGGGCTGTCAAGGCTTACGCCGTCGGGACCGGGTAGGTCGGGTACTCCACCCCGGAGACGTGCTGGACGACGCGGATGACCTGGCACGAGTAGCCGAACTCGTTGTCGTACCAGAGGTAGAGGATCGCGTTGTCGCCGTCGACCTTGGTGGCACCGGCGTCCACGATGGAGGCGTGGCGCGAGCCGACGAAGTCCATGGAGACCGCGTCGGGAGCGGTGGTGAAGTCGATCTGGCGCTTGAGCGGCGAGTTCAGCGAGACGTCGCGGAGGTGGTCGAGGACTTCCTCGCGGGTGGTCTCACGGCCGAGGCGCAGGCTGAGGATCGCGATCGAGACGTCCGGCACCGGCACGCGGATCGAGCTGCCGGTGATCGGAGCCTTGAGGTCGGGCAGCGCCTTGGCGACGGCGGAGGCGGCGCCGGTCTCGGTGATGACCATGTTGAGCGGCGCGGAGCGGCCGCGGCGGTCGGCCTTGTGGTAATTGTCCAGCAGGTTCTGGTCGTTGGTGAACGAGTGGACGGTCTCCACGTGGCCGCGCAGCACCCCGTACTCGTCGTCCATCGCCTTCAGCGGCGGGACGATCGCGTTGGTGGTGCAGGACGCGCAGGACAGGATCTGCTCGTCCGGCTTGATCATGTCGTGGTTGACGCCGTGCACGATGTTCGGGACGTCGCCCTTGCCGGGAGCGGTCAGGACGACCTTCTCGACGCCGGGGCGGAGGTGCTTCGAAAGCCCCTCGCGGTCACGCCACTTGCCGGTGTTGTCGATCAGGATGGCGTCGTTGATGCCGTACGCCGTGTAGTCGACCTCGGACGGGTCGTTGGCGTAGATCACCTTGATCTCGTTGCCGTTGGCGACGATCGTGCTGTTCGCCTCGTCGACCGTGATCGTGCCGTTGAACTGGCCGTGGATGGAGTCGCGGCGCAGCAGCGAGGCACGCTTGACGAGATCCTGGTCGCCACCGCCGCGGACGACGATGGCGCGCAGGCGCAGACCGTTGCCGGAGCCGGCCTTCTCGATGAGCAGGCGGGCGACGAGGCGGCCGATGCGGCCGAAGCCGTAGAGGACCACGTCACGCGCCTGGCGGCGCTCGATCTTGTTCTCACCCGTGGCGCCGGAGACGGCCTCGGCGGTGAACTCCTCGACCGAGAGACCCCGGTCGTCGGCCCGGTGCGCCTCGGCGAGCAGGCCGATGTCGATCTGCGACGGGCCGAGGTCGAGCGCGGCCAGCGCCTGCAGGAACGGCATCGTCTCGGTGACCGACAGTTCCTCGCCGGCGATCTGGCGGGCGAACCGGTGGGTCTTGAGGATGCTCACCACCGACTTGTTCACCAAGGAGCGGCTGTGGAGCAGGACGGTGACGTCCCGCTCCCTGTGCATCTTCCCGATGATCGGGATCATCGACTCCGCGATCTCCTCGCGGTTCTTCCAGTTGGTGAACGAGTCGTCTTTGACAGTCACAGGTTTATCTTTCGAGCTAGGCGGCGCTCATATGCTAACCCGCCCCCATTTTGATCGTTCAAACGGTCCCCTGGTTGATCGTTCAGACGCTCCCGCCCAGCGAAAGCCTCCCCCGCACCCGGCACGCCCCTCGGTGTCGCTCAGCCGTCGAGGAGGGTGCGCAACCTGGTGGCGTTGCCCCTTATGTCGCTCCCGATGCTGACGGTGAAGGCGCCGGCGGCCAGCCACTCGGCCGTGTTGTCCACGGTGATTCCGCCGGTCGCCATGATCCGCGCGCCGGGCAGTACGGCGAGCAGCGACTTCAGGTAGGCGATGCCTCCGATGTGCGCCGGGAAGAGCTTCGCCACTCCGCGTTCGGCGGCGGTGCGCAGTTCCGAGGGGGTCAGTCCGCCCTCGACCAGCAGCCGGTCGGCGTCATCCGCGACGGGACGGACGTCGGGCACCTGGAACGGGCTGACCAGGAACTGCGCACCGGCGGCCAGCGCCTGCTCGGCGATCCGCGGTGAGGTCACCGTGCCGAGCCCGAACACCGCCTGCGGGAATTCCTGGTGCCAGCTCTTCACCAGGCCCTCCCAGCCGGGGGTGGTGGCCGTGAATTCGAAGGTGGTGAAACCGGCGTCGAGCAGCTCGCGGGCCAGTGCGTAGGCGGCGTCGGCGTCGGCGGCCCGTACGGTCGGCACGGCTCGGGCCTGCTGGAGGTGGTCGACGACGCTCTGGACGGCGGGGGTGAGAGACATGGCGGGGAGGTCCTTCGATGGGCGGGGGCGGAGTCAGGAGGATTCGGGTGCGGCGATGGCTGCCAGCTCGGCGAGTGCCTCGGCCGCCCCTTCGCCGCGCGCGCTGAGGACGATCTCCTCGCCGGAGCGGATGTTGAGCGACATCAGGGACAGCACGCTGCGGGCC
Organism: Streptomyces sp. NBC_01445; assembly: GCF_035918235.1. NCBI lineage: Bacteria > Bacillati > Actinomycetota > Actinomycetes > Kitasatosporales > Streptomycetaceae > Streptomyces > Streptomyces sp. NBC_01445. The sequence goes on from NZ_CP109485.1 coordinate 1,710,681, forward strand.
GGGACCTCGCGTGTGTCGGCCGCGGAGCTGCCTTCGGTGCCGGCTCGGCGCACCGTCACGGCTGCCGTGCTGCGGCCCGCGGCCTGGGCGAAGGCCGCTGCCGGCCGGGCGTGCAGCCCCGCCGCCTCGGTCACCACCAGGCGGCGCTCCAAGGGCACCACCGGCGTCGTTGTGCCGTCCGAGTCCGCCGCGCGCTCGGGCGTTGTCCCGGCTGCCGGCCGACCGGTCACCTGCGCCTCCTGCTGGTCCGGTGCCGGTGTCCGCCCGGTCTCTGTCGGCTCTCCGTGACCGCGGGGCCCGGCGGTAACCCGCGCGCCACCCAGGATCCCGGTGAGCCGGGCCACGATCTGTTCTTCCTCGTGCAAAGTCAGCGGCCGGGGGTCGACGGCCAGCCTGCCGGTGGCGGCGTGGTGGTCCCGCAGGAAGACGGGCGGCTGACCCTGTGCCAGCTCCGCGGCGAGCTCGGTCGCGTTCCGGCCCGCCTCCTTCGGGTCGACGGTCAGTTCCGTCCGGTGGATGAGCCGGCCGGCCTCGTCGCGGACGACACGTGCGGAGAGTCCCGGCAGCATGTCGAGGCGTTCGGCGAGCCGCGTCATGCGGGCCTGCTGTTGTTCCGGGTCGACGGCCCCTGCTGCGGTCCCGTAGTCGCGCACCGCCCGCACGAGGCCGAGGACGGTTTCCTTGCCGACCTTCATCGGCCGCCCGATGCCGCCGTACTGTGCGCGGCACGCGGCGATCAGGTCGGCCGGCCCGCAGATCAGTCCGGAGGTGGGACCCCCGATGGCCTTGCCCCCGCTGTAGACGACAAGGTCGGCGCCGGTGGCCGGCCAGCGGCGCAGGTCCTCCTCGGCCGCCGCGTCCACGATCACCGGGATACCGTGCTCTCGCCCGATGGCCACCACCGTCTCCAGCGGGACCTGGCCCTTCTGTACGGCGTGGTGCGACTGGACGTACAGGAGAGCTGCGGTGCGGTCGGTGATCGCGGCGGTGAAGTGCTCGGGCCGTGCCTTGTTGACGGCGCCGACCTCGACGGGCCTGCCGCCGCCGATGGCGATCATCTGGCACACGGAGGCGCCGAAGTGGACGGCGTGGCCCTTCTGCAGCACCACCTCGTCGGGCGCACCTCCGGCGTCGGGCAGTCGCTCGATCCGGGCCGGGTCGGTGCCGGCGATGAGGGCGGCGACCGCGATCGCGATGCCGGCCGCGGCACCGGTGGTGGGGCAGGCGTCCTCGGCGCCGGTGGCGCGTGCGAGTTCCCGGCCGGCGGCGACGAGCAGGTCGTCCATGACCACATGACCGCGGGCGGCCTCGCCCATGGCGGCGATCACCCGGTCGTCGAGCCGGCTGCCGCCGAGGGCGGTCATCTTGCCGCTGGCGTTGATGGCGGGGGCGAGGCCGAGGTCCTCGTAGAGCGTGTTCATGGTGCCTTTCGTGGAGAGCCGATCGATGGGGGGTGAGGCCGACTTCTTCGGGGCGCGCCGAGAGGCCCTAGGTGCCCGCGATGGGGAAGAAGAGCCCGAAGAGCATGGCGCCGAGGATGGCGCCTCCGGTCAGCGGCTTCTTCCACCAGTAGAAGAGCGCGGCGCCCAGGGTGGAGCCGAGGCCCACGGGGAGGGAGGCGGTGGCCGCGGCGATGATCACCAAGGGGCCCAGATAGCGGCCGGCGGAGTTTCCGGCGCCCATCATCACGTCGGCGCCGAAGGTGGAGGTGCCGCCCGCCGAGTTCACCGTGGCCCGCCGGATGGCCAGGATCAGGGCCCCGATCAGCGCGCCCAGCAGGGCGCCGGTGGGCAGGGCCAGCCAGAAGTGCTCCAGAGGGGCGGTGATCCCGGCAGCCAGCAGCATCGCGGGGATGCCGATGCCGACGCCGGTCTGCAGCGAGCCGCCGATGTCGAGGATGCCGACCATCGGCCCCTCGATGATGCGGGCGAACAGGAAGCCGGCGCCGAAGGCCGCCGCCGCCCCGTAACTCCCGCTGTCCATACCGCCCTTGAGCATCGCGGTGACTGCGACATCGCTGAAGGTGCCGGTGCGGTAGACGTAGTACAGGTGCGTGCCGGCGAAGATGCCGGCGGCCAGGGCCGCCACGAAGAGCGGGAAGGCCCATTCCGAGAGCCAGAAGCTGCCCTCGCCGGGGACTTTGCCGCGGGTCCTGCCCGCGGGTGCCGCAGCTCCCGCGGTGGTGGTGGCGTCGTTCGTGGTCATCGCGGTGCCTCGCTCACTTCGTCGGGGTGGTGCCGGTCGCGTCGTGGAGCCGGCTCAGCCAATGCGGCACGTCCGCCTTCATCTGCTGCAGCAGCTGGATGTCCACGCCGCGCAGGAAGGCGCTGCCGACGAACAGCAACACCACCGCGCCGGCGAGCGCCTTGGTGACCCTGGTCCAGCCCAGGTCGTCGATGCCCTTGCCGACCACGATGCCGAGCACGATGCCGGGAACCGCGTTGCCCATCACGACGTGCGCCAGACCACCGAGTACGGTGCCCCAGCCTCCGCTGCGCCGCCCCGCGTCGACCGCCGCCATCCAGAAGACGATCGGCATGACGGGGTTGATCAGCCACTCCGAGGCGGGGCCGAGTACGTCGGCTGCGACGTTCTGCAGCGAGTGCGGAATGGACGCGGCGGTGGTGTTCAGAACCGTCACCAGGACCAGGCCGACGCCCGCCCCGTAGGCCGCCATCCGACGCGGGTTGTGCAGCGTCTCGTCGAGGTTGCGGTTCTTGGTCATCGACAGCGCGGCGGCCCAGTGGGGCACGATGCGGTGATCGACGTCCGAGGTCAGCGCGCCGGTGCCGACGGCGCTGGCCCAGGCGTTGAAGAAGAAGCCGAGGCCGAAGGAGAAGTGCGCGACCGGGTCGTTCTCGCAGGCGTTGAGTTCGCCCAGGGTCCGGAAGGCACCCATGCCCTGCACCTTGGGCGCGTGGAACATGCGGGCCACACCCGCGCTCGCCCCGAAGCCGATCAGGGCGCCGATGACCATCGACTCCAGTGCGATGGTGAGCGTCTCGTTCATGCGGGTGTCCTCACCTCATGTGGAGCGCGTGCTGGAGCGGCGTCAGCCGCTCCTCGCGTACGGAGAATGCGATGGCGTCCAGATCGAGTGCGGCGGTGCGCACCTCGATCCGAAGAGTCAGCTCGTAGCGGCGGCGCTCGCGAGCGAAGAGCAGACCCAGGAACCGTTCCGTCCAGCGGTGTTCGACCGCGGACGCGACCTCGACGGCGAGCGGCTCGACCCGGAAGCAGACGCCGTCCGTCAGCTTGCCGACGGCACCGGAGACCTGCTGCATGGCGGCGGCGAACGCCTTCTCGCGAGTGGGCCCGGTGCCGCTGACCCGGACCGTGTGCCGGTCCTCGATCACGCCGACTCCCCGAGCTTCTTCAGCAGCGCCTCGGTCACCTTGAAGCCGAGTTCCTCGCTGTCCAGGAAGCCGAAGCCCAGCACCGTCTTGCCCTGCTGCACAGCGGTGATCCCGGCCTGCGGAGAGCGCATGCCGAACTCGATGTCATGGCCGTACTTGGCCTTGGCCGTGACCGCGCCCGCGCCGCCACTGCCGCAGAACGAGATGCCGAGCGCCGCGCCTTCGGCGGCCATCACGTCGCCGACCTTCATGTCCGCGCCCGGGCCCGGGATCAGGATGGGTTCGCCACCCGCCGCCCGTATGCCGTCGGCGACGGCCTGGCCCTTGCCGAGCCGGTGTCCGATCACGATCTTGACTGCCATGGTGCACTTCCTTTTGTGGTGCGGTGATGTGCCTGGTCCGCTGGTGTGCGGGCCGGTCATGTCTGTGCGTTCTGTGGTGCCGGTGAGCGTTCCTGGAGCTGCCGCGCCGTCTCGAAGTGCAGGGCGAGCAGCACGACTTCGGTGGCGTGGGCGGCGTGATCCAGGGGCGCGCCGTACGTGTCGATCAGCTCGCGGGCGGCGGCCAGCGGGCCCGGCGTGATCTCGTCGGCCACTGTGGGGTCCAGCGCGTCGAGGTGTTCGCCGACTCGTACTCGGCGGACGAAGCCGAGGGCATGCACGGCGAGGGCGAGCCGGCGGTCCTCGTCGAAGGAGATCCGCTCGGCGGCGGCGCGTTCCTCGATCGTGGGGAGCAGCCGGGACAGGGCGCGGCGGTCCTCCTCGCGCACGGGTTCGGCGGTGTCCGCCACGGCGGCGGCGAGCGCCTCGATCAAGGGGTCGGCAGTCATACGGTGGCCTTTCGTATCGGCATCGGGCGTCCGGCACGGACGGTCGCGACGGGCGCGAGCCAGGGTCCTGCCGGGCGGGTGACCCCCTGGGAGTCGGTGAGCCGGTCCGGCGCGCCGCGGTCCTCGAGCAGACTCAGGTCGCCCGCGGCGCCGGGCCGCAGCGAACCCAACTCGCCTGACATGCCCAGCACTTCGGCCGGGTGCGTGGTGGCGCACCGGATGACCTCCGGCAGCGACATCCCCAGGGCGAGCAGTTTGGACAGGGTGCTGGTGAGGTCCCGCACCGGCCCGTTCATGTTGCGTGCGTGCAGGTCGGTGCTGATGGTGTACGGCCGGATACCGGCCGCCAGAGCGCGTTCCGCGGTGTCGAACGCGAAGCTGGCGCTGCCGTGTCCCACGTCGAACCGGACGCCGCGCTCCAGGGCCGCCCGGACCTGCGGCAGCGGTTCGGCTCCGTCGCCGAAGAGCCCGCCGGGCTTGCCGTGGAAGGCGTGGGTGACGACGTCGCCCGGCCCGAGCAGGTCGAGGACGTCGCCGAAGGCGGGCGGTGCGTTGCCGACGTGGACCATGACCGGCAGCGCGTGCGCGGCGGCGAGTTCTCTGGCCGCGCGCAGCGGCGCCAGACCGCTGTCGCCGAGGACCGACCGGCTCATGCGGACCTTGAGGCCCCGCACTGCCGCCGGGTTGTCGGCGAGGATCCGGTCAGTGGCCTTGACATCGATGTCTGCCGCGCCGCCGACGAGTTCTCGGGTGCCGTGCACGAGGCCGTGGCGGGAGATGTTGAGCCAGCTCAGCACGCGGGTGGCGGCCGGGGCGACGACCGAGGAGACGAAGTGCGGCCAGTCGTCGCTGCCACAGCTGCCCGCGTCGACGACGGTCGTCACACCCTGCCGCACACCGGCGTCGTCGGCGGGGATGCCGAGGCCGGTCGCTCCGTCGTAGATGTGGGCGTGCAGGTCGATCAGCCCGGGGGTGACCAGCAGCCCTTTCGCGTCGTACACCTCGGCGCCGGTCGGGTCGAGCGTCCCGGCCGGGCCGACCGCCGCGATCCGGTCGCCGGCGAGCGCGACATCGCCGGGCTCGACGGTGCCCCGCTCGGGGTCGACCACCTGCCCGCCAAGAATCACAAGATCGAATCGGTTTGCGTCGGATGCCTGCACAGCCATGGACGGCGGCCTTCCACTGAGCATGAGATAGGGCGCGAGGGGACAACCGCGGAGCACCTGGGCGTTCCGTAGGGTAGATTCGCGTTCCGTAGAACGGATTGACTGCACGCTAGCCGGATGCCTTCGGAGGGTCAATGGATCGCGAAGAGTCGCTGAAATCGACGGACGCCCCGACGAACGCCTCGTCAGCTACGCGGAAACCGACACCGTCGGAGCTCCGGCCACAGGAACCGCACGGGGCCACCCAGGGACAGTCCGAAACCTCGGGCCCGGTCAACTCCGTCGCCAAGGCGCTACGCGTCCTGCACGCCCTCGCCCACCCCGACGCCCCCCACAAGCTGGGCGAGATCGCCGAGCGCTCCGGTGTCCCCAAGGCCAGTACCCACCGCATCCTCGCGACCCTGATCGAGGAGGGCTACGCCGTCCCGGACGGCGAGGGGCGCTACGGCATCGGCACCCAGCTGCGCGCACTGGCCGCCCAAGTACTCTCGGACGACACCGTCGGCATCGACGCGGTCCTGCGGGCACTCCAGCAACGCCTGGGCCAGGCAGTCCACTTGGCGGTACTCAGCGGCGACCACGCCACCTACACCCACAAGGTCGACCCCGGCCTCGCCTACCGCATCGCCACCGAGGTGGGCACCCGCCTCCCCCTGCACGCCTCGGCCGCGGGCAAGGTGCTGCTGGCCCATCTGCCCGAGACGGAGACGAAGGCGCTGCTCGACCGGGCCGGCCTCCCGGCCCGCACCTCTCACACCGTCACCGACCGCACCACACTGCTCAGCCAGCTGGAAACGGTCCGGCACACCGGTTTCGCGACCGATTGCGAAGAAGCCGACGAGGCGATCTGCTCCCTCGCCGCTCCTGTCCTCGACACCGACGGCTCCCCGGTCGGCGCGGTCTCCGTGTCCTCCCTGGCCGCCCTCGTCACCGAGGAGCAACTCACCGCGTTCGCCCCGGCGGTCCGGCAGGCGGCCCAGGAGGTCTCCCGCAGACTGTGACGCGCACCCACGCCCACGGGACACGCAGGACGTGCGTGTCCCGTGGGTACGCGTTGTCGCCCGCCCCCTGTGCGGGCGACAACCGCAGGCGTGCGCAGCCGCATTCAGTCGGCGTAGACCTCCGCACGGTCGACGCTCACGAACGAGGCGGTGGACTGCGCGTTGTGCTGGCCCGTGACCCGTACGCGCAGCGTGTGGTGTCCGGACGGGAGCCTCGGGCTCAGGTACTGGACCGTTTCCCCCGTGCGGATGGCTCCGTAGAAGTCCACACGTTGCTCCGGACCACCGTCGATGCTCAGGTCCGCGTACCCGTTCCCCACGTCACGTACGGACAGCAGGGCGATGCGGGTGCCGTCGAAGGTGAAGGTGGCTGAGGCGTCGGTGCGGTCGCTCCAGTGGTCGTCGCTCCAGAAGCACTGCGTCGCACACCCGGTGCCCGAGTTCCAGGTACCGCTGTAGGTGACGGTCCCTGGACCGTCGGAGCGACCGTCGTCATTGATCCAGTAGTTGCCGGACCCGGGGTCCCCCGACGGCAGGTCCTGCGTGGCACCCATGGCGAGCGGCCGGCCGAAGTCCGGGCTGCCGTCCGCCTTCCAGCCGAACTTCTGGGCGCGCGTGGTGCGGTTGCTGTAGGTGAGGGCACTCGTCGTCTTCGCGTGGTAGACGATCCAGTCCTCGCTGCCGTCGGGCGACTTGAAGAACGCGTGGTGGCCCGGCCCGAAGACTCCGTGGTCGTCGGCGCGGGAGAAGACCGCGCCCTGGTGCTGCGTCCAGTTCCCCGGCACCAGTGGGTCGGCCGTGTCCGGAAGCGACATCATCCATACCTGGTAGTCCGGTTTGCCCGTGTCGCACGTCGAGTACGTCATCCACGTACGGCCGTTGCGATTCAGGAACTCCGGCCCCTCACGGACCTCCGGGCAGCCGCCCGCGCCGTTGATGGCCACCGCGTCGCCCGAGATCGTGTAGGGGTTGGAGAGCGGTGCGATGTTGAGGCCGTTGTGCTGGTACTGGTTGATGCCGCTGTAGGCGAGGTAGAGCCGCCCGTTGTGCTGCAGGATGCCCGCGTCGATGGCGAAGTCGTTCGCGTGGTTGGGCGGCGCGAGCTTGGCCTTGAAGTGGTACGGGCCTGCCGGATCGTCCCGGTCCGACTCCAGGACGTAGAGACGATGATGGTCGTCCACACCGTCGTCGGCGGTGTAGTACATGTACCAGCGGTCACCGAACCGGTAGAACTCCGGCGCCCAGATGTCGCGGTTGCGCGAGCTGTCCGTGTCGGTCCACACCGTGACCGGATCGGCCGTCAGCAGGGTGCTCAGCGACGGGGATCGCCACATTCTGATGCTGTCGCCCTGCGTCGTCGTGAGGTAGTAGTTGCCGTTCCAGTGCGTCATGTACGGATCGGGGCCGCTGTTCAGCGGATCACGGAATCCGCCCGCGGCAGCGGCAACCGGCTGCGGCGCGCCGGGCGACGGATCGGCGGACGCCGTGAGGCAGCCCCCGACGAGCGCCAGGAGCACACCGAACGAGACGACGGCCAGGCGGATGGTACGGACGGTGCTCGACAGGGACATGTGCAGCCCTTCGGAGGCGGCCCCCGAAGGAAAGCCGGCACGGGACGGCGACGTCGTTACATCGATGTAAATCTGTGGCGTTACCGTAGGGACGGCTGCGACAGCTGTCAATCACCCAGTAATGTCAAGGGACTTCGGGTCATTTCCCGGCCGCGCGTGGCAGAGGCCGATCGCCCCGGTCCGACTACGGCGAAGGCTCCGTCCGGCAGGCCAGGTAGAGGGCTATGCCCTCGGCGGGTTCGCGGACCGCAGGATGCGGGTCGGTCGACCCGTCCAGGTTCGTCGACAGCCTGGCCGCCCGGCTCCGGGACAACGGCGTACACATCGTGGAGGGCGCCCGGGTCACCTCGGTCGACGAGGTACGGGGCGGGGCGCAGGTGCGGTCCTCGGCCGGCACGTACGGCGCGGACCGTGCCGTGGTGGCCGCCGGCGTGTGGTCGCAGACGCTGCTGCGGGGGCTCGGTGTCGACCCCGGCTTGTTCCCCGGCAAGGGCTACAGCTTCTCGGTGCGCTCCAGGCAGCCGCTGCACCGGCTCGTACATCTGGGAACGGCACACGTGGTGCTCACCCGCTGGACGAGACCGGCGAACGGATCCGGGTCGCCGGCACGATGGAGTTCGAGGCCGACGCCGACCGCTACCGCGAGGCCCGGGTCCGGGCCGTCGTCGCGGCCGCTCGCCCCTACCTCGAGGGCGCCGACCGGGCGGACCGTGAGGAGGAGTGGGTGGGCGCCCGGCCGCTGACGCGTGACGGACTGCCCCTGATCGGTGCGGTCCCCGGCACCTCGCGGATCGTCGCGGCGGGCGGTCACAACATGCTCGGCCTGATGCTCGCCCCCGCCACCGGGCGCGCCGTCGCCGCCCTGGTGACCGGTGACCGCGCGGCTGCCGAGGCAACCCGCCCGTTCGCCTTGGAGCGGCTGGCCCGGCGGCCCCGTGCGAAGCGCCCGGCGACGCAGCGGGCCTGACACCGGCCGGTCACCGCACCCTTCGATCACTTACTTCAGTACTTACTTCAGCACTTACTTCCGCCGGGCGCCGTCGGAGACTTTGGTGCGGGGGCGGTGAGCAGAGCGCCTACGTCGGCGTAGCCGTCGCCCGTGTCGGAGGAGCGGGTGTCGAAGACCCGCGTGGTCGGGGCGCTGGAGATCCAGGGCGTCCATCCCGGCCTGCCGTCGCGGATGAACGCGACCGCCGCGCCGTGGACATCCGTGGCAAGGGCCTTGGGCGGCTCGGCACCGGCCACCGCAGTGACCCCTTCGGCGTCGAGGCAGTCGAAGTGGAACGGCACGTCGAGGCAGTGAGTGGCCAGGCCGAGGACGGGCGAGCGCCAGGCGAAGCGGTACAGCCAGGTGGGGGCGGATCCGCGGGCCCTGGCGACCCGGGCCACGGCTGTGCGGAAGAGATGGTCCGTGACGTACTGGCCGACGAGGTCGGCCGTGTCAAGGCCGGGGTGATCTGCGACGTACGCGGCGGCGACGGTCCCGTCCACGCCGCACCCGGCGAGGATCCGGGCCGGCCCCGCCGTGGCAAGTCGGTCCCGCATGGGGTGCAGCGCCATGGTGAACTCGTGGTCGGTGGCACCGAGTACGAGCTCCTTGCCGGCTCCCACGCCCGCGGCGAGGGCGTCCAGGGTGGCCTCGGGGATCAGGTCGCCGTCGACCATGGGGGCAAAGGGCAGGTTCTCGGCGATCAGGCCGGCGATCCCGGCCAGAGCATCGTCCGTGCCCGTGCCCGTGCCCGTGCCAGCGCCCGTATCCGTATCCGTATCCGTATCCGTATCCGTATCAGCATCGGTGTCCGCTGCCGGCGAGGACACCTGCTTCTGCAGATCAAGGATCTGCCCCTCGCTCAGCTGGGACAAGCCTGTTCGGGTCGGTGGCACGCCGCCCAGCTCGGCCAGCTTGCGGCCCAGACGTTCCGCCTCCGTCGTCGACACCTGCGAAACCGGGCCGGACAGACAGTGCACGCGGTGGAACAGGTGCTGCGCACGAGGCATACCCAGCAGGGTCAGCACGGCGGCACCGCCCGCCGACTGACCGGCGATGGTGACCCGGTCGGGGTCCCCTCCGAAGCCCCGGATGTTGTCCCGCACCCATTCAAGGGCCAGCAACCAGTCACGGACGGCGCGGTTGTGCGGTGCGTCGGAGATCCATCCGAAGCCGTCGAAGCCGAGCCGGTAGCCGATCGAGACGACGACCACCCCGTCGCGATTGAAGGCCGCGCCGTCGTACCAAGGGCTCGCCTGGGATCCGGCGAGGAAGCCACCTCCGTGGATCCAGACCATCACGGGCAAGCCGGCATCCGGGGAGAGGTCCGGGGTGAACACGTTGAGATTGAGCGTCCCGTCGCCCGGGATGCTCGGCTCGGGGATGAAGGTGACCTCTGCCAGGGGGCGACGCTGCGCGGTCGGTCCGTAGGCGGTGGCGTCCAGCACGTCGGACCACGGCTCGGGAGGGACGGGCGCGGCGAACCGGAGTGCGCCGACGGGGGGTTGGGCGTACGGGATGCCGAGGAATCGGACGCCGGTGTCGCGGCGCTCACCGCGCACAGGGCCGTGGGCGGTGCGGACGATGGGCGGCTCTGCGGCGTGGTTGGTCACTGGTTGCTCCTTGTGTCTTGTACGGCGTCGAGGTGGAGGAGTCGGGATCTGCTCCGGCCTTACGGGCGCGGGGCGTCCTGCTCGACGTAGTGCTTCAGCTTCCGCAGGTTCTTCCCGCCGTCAACGATGGCGCCGTAGGTGCGGTCCGCGGTGACGGGCGCGACGGCGACATGGCCGCTGAGCAGCGCGGTGGAGTCGGCCCGCCGCACGGTTTCCGTGCAGGAGTCGCCGGGCCTGTCCGCACAGACGCCGGGGACGATGTCGAAGGTGTCGCCGCTGCCTCGGCGTGCCGCGTAGTCGTGCCAGACGACCTTGCCGTGGCCGATGCCGGTCCACAGGGGCGCCTTGGCCCGCCGGCCCCCGCTGACGTCGGGGTAGTCGACCTTGACGGCGAACTTGCCGGTGAACAGGGAGCGTTCGCGCATTCCGGCGAGAAGACGGGCACCGAACTCGGCGTTGTCCCGGTAGTTGGCGACCGGGAAGTAGGTGTTGGTGCTGTCGCCGGATGAGGAGGAGAAGGCGATGGCGGGAACACCCTCGTCGATGGCCGCGACAGCGGCGCCGACCGTGCCGGAGTCGTTGACCTGCGCGCTGACGTTCGGCCCGGAGTTGATGCCGGTCACGACCACGTCGGGGCCGTCGGCCCAGCCGACCTTGGCGGCGAGGCCCGAGCGGAGGGCGAACTTGACGGTGTCGGCCGGCGTCGCGCTCGGTGTGCCGGCGCCACAGGCGTCGTCGGACAGACACACCCCGTAGACGGGCGAGCCGGACGGTGCGCCTGAGCAGTCGTTCTCGTAGCCGGCGGGCAGCCGTGTGCGCCGAGCCAGCGTGAGCGCACCGCCGTTGGTGACGGCGGTGCCCTTGCCGGACTGCACCTGCCACGGCGCCATGACGACGACGTCGGCGCCCGCGGCGCACAGCGCCTTGCGCATCTCGTAAAGGCCCAGCCCGTCGGCGTGGGAGGCCTTGGCTGCCTGCATGGAGTCGTCGTTGGACAGCAGGACGCGCAGTCCGGCCAGCGGTTCGGCCGAGGGTTCTGTGTGGGCGGCGGCCTCCGTGGCCTGCGGCAGGGCGTAGGCCATCGCGGTGAGACTGGCGAGTGCGGCGGTCGTGGCGGTGGCGAGCTTGATGCGGGAGCGGGAGGTGGTGGGCATGGCGGGCGTGTCCCTTTGTTCACGTCGGAGGCGGTGGCGGGCGCGGTTGCCTGCCACCCGGTGGCTGCGAGTCCCGAACAATTCCGGGAGTCGGAGGGGCGAGTCAGAGGGGCAGTCCGTGTCCGTGCGGGAAGACGGGGTCGGGGGTGTCGTTGGGTACGTCCGGACGCGAGGCCGCGACGGCCGCCATGGAGCGGGGCAGCTCGAACGGCAGGCGCCCCTCTCCGGCGGTCCGGCCGAAGGCGACGTCCAGCAGGGCGGTGTCACTCGCGCCGTAGTCGGCGATCAGCGCGGACGCCTTCTCGGCGATCTCCGGGATGACGGCCGGCCGCTCCAAGTTGATACAGACGAGAGTGGGCACGGATTCCAAGAGGCCCACGATGTCGCTCAGTTCCTTCTCGGGGAAGTCGAGTCGCCCGGAGTGGAAGAACGCTTCGAACCTGCCCTCTCGCGGCTCGTACGGCGTGCGTAGCCGCAGGATCGCCAGTTCGGCGGCGGCAGGGTCGGCGACCACCTCTCCGTAGGCGGCCGCCGCGTCCGACGAGACTCCGCGGACGTACAGCTTCGGCCGGGTCCCGGTGACCGGGAGTGTCCGCTCGTGGTTGGTCAGTACGGTCAGGGAGCGGCGCTGTGCGGCCTCGCCGGCCGCGCGGAACTCGCTGTTGCCGACTGTTTCCTCGGCCGTCCCGGGATCGACGAAGGGGCTGTCGAACAGTCCCAGGCGGAACTTGTCGCGCAGCAGGCGTCGCACGGAGGCGTCAATGCGGGACTCCAGGACGCGGCCCGAGCGGACCAGTTCCACGATCACCTCCGGGCAGGCTTCGCCGCCGAACTGGTCGGCTCCGGCGTCGAGGGCCTTTGCCGCTCGCTCGGCGACGCCGAGGTGTTCCACTCCCCAGGCGCGCGCCTGGTGCAGTTCGCCGAGGATCGGGGCGTCGGTCAGCAGCCCCCAGTCGGTGCACACGATGCCGGTGAAGCCCAGCTGCTCGCGCAACAGCCCGGTGACGACACCGCGGTTGAAACCGAATCCCACCTCTTCCCAGTCGGTGCCGATCGGCTGGCCGTAGTACGGCATGATCTGCGCGCACCCCGCGGCGATGGCGGCGCGGAAGGGCAGGAGGTGGTGGTCCCGCATTCCGCCGGGATAGACCTGCTCCTTGCCGTGCGCGAAGTGCGGGTCCTCACCGTCCTTCTGGGGGCCGCCGCCCGGGAAGTGCTTGACCATGGCGCTGACGGAGTGGCCGCCCAGCTCCGCCCCCTGCAGCCCGTGGACATACGCCTGCACCAGCTCGGCGGTCAGGGCGGCGTCCGAGCCGAAGGTGCCTGTCTGGCGGGACCAGCGCGGCTCGGTGGCCAGGTCGATCTGCGGGTGGAGAGCCACGCGCAGGCCGACGGCCAGGTACTCACGTCGGACGGTGTCGGCGAACTGGTGCACCAGTTCGGGATCGCGGGTCGCGGCCAGACCCAGCGGCTCGGGCCACGCGGAGAAAGGCCCTGCGGTGAAGGACGCACCCGGGTTGTCGGTGAAGGCGTGCCGCGGGTCGGTGGAGAGAGTGACCGGTATGCCGAGGCGGGTGCCGGCGGCGATCTCCTGAAGGGTGTTGTGCCATTCGGCCATCTGCCGGGCGCCCGCGGCGCCCAGGACGTTGAAGTGACTGATGAGACGTGTCCGGATCAGTCCGGTGGTGTCTGTGGGCACCATCGCCTCGTCGCCGTCCTCGACCGGGCGTCCGTCCGGATGGAGGGGGAGCACGGTGTGGAAGACCTGTCCGGCCTTCTCCGCGAGAGTCATGCGGGCCAGGAGATCCTCGACGCGCTCGTCGACGGGGCGGGACGGGTCCTGGTAGGGGTGGCCGTCGTCACGGGGCGCGGATGTGGTGGTGGTCATGGGTGCCTCCAGGGCGAAGGGGACGGAATCCGGGGTGGTTCGGCGCACGGCGCGGATCGGGACACGGCCGGCGCCCCGAGGACGGTGGTCACCGCGCGGACGCGGGAGGGACGGCGTGACGGGCCGGACGGCTCAGCGAACGCCCCGGACGCGGAGTACGCCCAGCGCGCCCACGAGGGAGACGGCCGCGACGACCGGGAACAAGGCCTCGTAGCCGCCGGCGGCGACGATCCAGCCGGCGAGGGTGGGGGCGAGAATCTGCGGTCCGGCGTTGGCGATGTTGATGACGCCCATGTCCTTGCCCACGTCGGCCGCGCGCGGCAGGACCTTGGTGATCAGGGCCATGTCGACGGCCATGTAGGCGCCGAACGCCAGGCCCCCGACGATGTTGTACGTGAGCATGCCGCCCTGAGTGGGCCACAGCATCGGAAGCGACAGGGCCAGCGCCGCGACGATGCCGGAGGCGAACACGAACGGCTTCACCCTGCCGACCTTGTCGGCGAGGGGCCCGAGGAGGACGGTGGCGGCGACCGTGCACAGCGCGTTGACGACCATCAGGAAGCCGACGGTCGGCAGCAGATCCTGGGGCGGGACCTTGATGTAGTCGGCGAGCAGGTACAGGTTGTAGGTGAGGACGATGAAATAGCCCAGCATGACCCCGAGTCGGGAGACGAAGGCCCAGCCGAAGTCCGGGTGCCGGCGGGGGCTGACCCAGAAGCCGCCGAGGAACTCCCTGAGTGAGAACGGCTCGCGCGGCAGGTCACGGGCGTCGCGGTCCCGGGACAGGACGACGAACACGAGCGCCGCGACGACGATGACGCCGGCTATCAGGTAGTAGCCGTTCTCACCGGCGAACCGACCGCCGAATCCGCCGATGACGCCGTCCAGGCCGAACTTCGTGCCGGGCACCCCGCCGATGATCAGTGCGGCGGCGATCGTGCCGAGGGGCACGCCCAGACCGACCAGCGCGGAAAAGGTTCCGTACCGGGCGACCGGGACCCGATCGGGCATCGCGGCGGTGAGGGCGGCCTGGTAGCCGTTCATGATGAACTGCACGACGCCCCAGCTCAGGCCGAGCGTCGCGATGCTCGTCGCGTGCGCCTGGGCGACCAGGGCCAGTGCGCCGAGCAGCGCGCACAGAAGGATCCACGGCGCCCGGCGGCCGAACCGGGACCGCGTGCGATCGGACAGTTGCCCGAACACCGGGTTGCCGATCGTCGCGAGGACGGCGCCCGTGGTGCTGGCCGCGGACAGGGCGGATGTGTCGTTCGTGCCGGTGATCTGGGCGACCTGGATGGGCAACAGGAAGCTGCCCACGCCGAGCCACAGCAGGTAGAGCGCGATGTTGGCGGCGGGCAGCGTGACGTAGAACCGCGCGAGGCGCCGGGGAGGCGCGGGTGCGGCGGCCTCGGTGTCGGCGCCGACGACAGCGGTCGCCGCCGCGTTTTCAGGAAGTGAATGGGTCATGGTGAGGCCCCTTGAAGAGCGATGCCGATGAATGCGGACGCGGTGGGGGCGCGCGTTGAGGAGGACAGTAGGTGACACGTGTAATCAGCGGAAGAGGTCTGACGGCACGAGTTGTGTTCGTCACCAGCTGCGGCACCACTCACGTGTTGAAAAGTTGAAGCCAGTGACCGACGCCGGAGCAACGCCTCCCTCAGCCACGACACGGTTGCCGCGTGCGGCGCCGCTGCTGTGACGTCACCTTGCCGACCGCCCTGACTAGGCGGTTTCCCGGATCACCAGACCGGTTCGGAGGTAGGAGCGGGTCTCCGCGGGCGTGTCGGGGGTGCCGATCAGGCGGTCCAGCATCGCCGCGATCTCACGTGCGGGCGTGAAATCCATGCGGACGGTCGTCAGCTTCGGACGGAGGAGTCTGCCGATCAGCAGATCGTCCGCACCCACGACGGCGACGTCCTCCGGGACACGCAGGCCGGCGTCCTGCAGGGCGCGCACGGCGACGGACGCGTACTCGTCGTTGTAGGCGAACAACCCGTCGGCCCCGGCCTGGACGAACAACTCGGCCCACCGCGCCGCCGCCTCCTCGCCGAGGGCGAGTTCCTGCCGCACGACGGTGACCGAAGCATGTGCGCTCGCCGCGGCCTCAGCCCCGGAGAGCCTGGGCACGGCGAACCCGCGCAGCGACGCGTCGGCGGGGACGATCACACCGATCTTCCTGCGTCCGGCAGCCACCAGGTGTTCCACAGCCACCGCGCCGACCTGCATCTGATCCGCCACCAGCGCGTGCGCGCCGGGCATCGGCACCGGCCCGGCGCTGACCACGACCCCGATCCCGGCTCGGTGCAGCACATCGACAGCGTGCTCATCCAGGCTGTCGTCCATCAGCGACAGCACCGCGTCGGGCCTCAACTCGGCCCACCGGCGAGCGGCCTCCGCGCCCCGGTGTCCCGTCGGGCCGTAGAGCACGGCCGTGTAGCCGAGCTCCGAAAGGGCCAACTGCAGCTCGGCGAAGTACTGGGCGAACAACGGCCCCGCGGTCACAGCCGGGGCGGTGAGCAGGACGACACCGCTCCGCCCCGCGCGCAGTGCCCGAGCCACGGCGTGCGGCACATAACCCAGCTGCCGGGCCGCTGCCCTCACCCGCTCCCGGGTCGCCTCACTGACGCGTCCGCTCCGGGTGTTGTTCAGGACGTACGAAACGGTGGCCCGCGACACCCCCGCGGCGCGCGCCACGTCCTCACTGGTGGGCGGCGTGCCGGCTGAACCGTGCGAGGACGTGGAGGCCATGATCACTCATCATCCCAGATGGGGACCGGTGCCGGTGAGGGAGCGCCTGTACCGAGTCAGGCGGAGGCACGCGACCCCTTTCCCCGCCTCCTGGCGGGGGCAGCATCCCCGCTCCCCGCGGAGAGGTCAGCTCGGCTCGGCGGTGAGCCACTCGGCCCGCCCCTTCCCCGTTCCAAGGTGCCCCGCCGGAGCGACGGCATCGCGCACGCTGCGAAGTTCCGACAAACCCCTGCCGGCGGAAAGCCCGGCTGATCACGCCGTTCTTCCGGTTCGTCCGCCGCGCCCTTCCCGTTCGTCCTCTTCGCCGGCCTTGATCTCTTCATCGGCCTTGTTCACTTCGCCGAGCTTGATCTCTTGATCGACCTTGTTCACCTCGCCGAGCTGGTTCTCTTCGTCGGCCCCGTTCACTTCGCCGAAGCGGAGGGGGAGCGTCGGCTGGTAGCCGCCCGCGGAGATCTTGGCCACCATCTCGGCGAGATACCCGCAGGCCTGCGAGATCTCCTGCTGGAACTGGTTGCGTTCACTGACGGCGGCCGCGACCAGCAGGGCGGTCAATGCGGAGGAACCGTTGAAAGCCTGCAGGGTGATCATGCTGGTGAGCAGATCGTGACCGGTGAACGGACCGGTCCCCCGGGCGGCGGCGATGATCGTGAAGGTGGACACGGCCAGTGCGCAGGGTGCGGCCCCGGCCAGCTGGAAGCGGAAGGCCGCCCAGATCAGCAGCGGGAAGCTCAGGAACATGAGGGGCGCGCTGCCGGTCGCGACAAGACCCACGCCGGCCGTGGCTGCGACGAGCAGGAACCCCTCCACCCAACGGAACGGTGGAGCGTCCTTCGGCCAGCGTGCCGAGCGGAGAACGAGCAGGACCGGCGTCACCACCAGGACGCCCATCGCGTCGCCGGTCCACCAGACAGACCACGTCGGCCAGAACCCGTCGGCGCCCACCACACCGGCGAGGGCCAGGGTTCCGCTGCCGATCGTCGCGCTGACCAGCATTCCGGTGAACGCACCGAGAAAGATCAGTGCGAGCACATCCCGCAGACGGGCCAGCTCGATACGGAATCCCGCACGACAGAGCAGTGCGTACGAGCAGACGGGCGCGAGGGTGTTGCCCGCCACGATGGCGAGCACGGCCGGCAGCGACGGGCCGAGGGAGATGTTGACGACGAGCGCGCCGAGCGCGATCCCGGGCCAGACCCGCGGGCCGCGCAGGAGCAGGCTGGCCAGGGCGATACCGGTCGGCGGCCACAACGGTGTTACCTGGCCTCGCACCAGCTGCTGGAGCAGTCCCAGCTTGGCCGAGCCGTAGTAGACCGCGGCCACCACACAGATCTCCAGGGCGGCCGCAGCGCCGCGCCGGAGCCGTTCTCGCCGGGCGGCTGTCATGGGTGCGGCCTCCGCTTCGACATCCCTCCGTGATCCATCATCCGCCGCTTCCCCGGGATCCTCCACGGCACCGTTGAGCCGGGTGTCCGGCGCGGACGCGCGGTCAGGCGGGCGGGGTGCGCAGGGCGAGAACGGCCATGTCGTCGTGACCGTCGCTGGGGTGGTGATCAGCCAGTGCCTGAACGAATTCCGGCAGGGGCAGGGCGGCGTACAGGGTGGCTAGTTCGGTGAGCTCGTCGAGGCTGTCGTCGATGGGCCGGGCAGGATGTTCGATCAGCCCGTCCGTGAAGAAGACCACGGTGGAGTCGGGCGGCATGTATCGGGAGTGATCGGGGCGGGGTTGTTCGGGGTCGACCCCGAGCGGCAGCCCCGGCTCGGCGAACAGGGTTTCCGCCCGGCGGCCAGGGACGATCAGCAGGGGCGGGACGTGGCCCGCGCTACTCCAGTGGAGGCGCCAGCCCGGTCCGGCCGGTTCGATCCGCGCCAGCGTCGTGGTGGTGATGGGGTTGCTTGTCATGGCCTGCAGGGTGCGGTCGAGCTGGGCGAGGACGGCACCGGGCGCACTGCCATGCTCGAACAGCAGAGCGCGCAGCATGTTGCGGGTGGAGGCCATGGAGGCCGCGGCCCGCAGATCGTGCCCGACCACATCACCGATGACGACCGCCACTACGTTGCCGGGCAGCGGGATGGCGTCGTACCAGTCTCCGCCGAGCTGGCTGGGCTCGGCTGCGGGCCGGTAGATCGCGGCCGCGGTGAAAGGCCGCAGGTCGGGAAGTGTCGGCAGCAGCAGCCGCTGGAACTGCTCGGCTCCCACCCGTACCCGCTCGAACAGGCGGACGTTCTCGATCGCGATCCCGGCGGCACCGGCCAGGGCGACGACGACGTTCTCGTCGTGAGCGTCAAAAGGCTGTCCGTCGCGCCGCTCGGAGAGGTAGAGATCGCCGTAGATCTCGCCGCGGACACTGATCGCGACGCCGAGCAAGCTACGCATACAAGGGTGGCCCGGCGGGAACCCGCTGGACGACGGGTGAGACACGATGCTCTCTACGCGCAGCGGCTCCGGATGGCGAATCAGGTGCCCGAGGACCCCCCGACCTCGGGGGAAACCGGCCTGGGCGAGATCAGCGCGTTCGTGTTCGGACAGGCCGGCCGCGATGAACCGCTCCAAATGGTCTCCGGACTCGTCGAGCACACCCATTGCCCCGTAGCGGGCGCCCACCAGATCCATGGCGGTGGTGACGATGCGGTTCAGCACCGCGGGCAGCTCCACCTCCCGGCTGATGGACACCACGGCATCCAGCAGGCCCTGAACTCGGTCCATGGCGTCCAGCAGAGACCGCAATTGCTCGTCGATCCGGCCCAGCTCGGCACGCAGACGTTCGTGCAGGTCCGGGGTATGTGGCTGCCTCGGGTGAATGCCGCGCTCGATTCCCGCCATCACAAGCGCCCGGGGACCGCACGGCCGCTCTCGCTCGCCTTCCGTCTGCGGCGATCGCTCCGCACCGTTGCCGGGTCCGCCCACACGATTGAGGAGTGCATTTCGGCCTCCTGGCAGGACCCTCGGTGATCGAGGTCATGGAATCACCCGACATAAGGGGCAATTGAGGTCATTATTTCAAACAAGTGAGGACGGCGTCGCCGGCGCCCGAGGGACCCGTCGGCTGAGAAGGTCTACACCCGTGTCAACGGTCCGCCGGAAGCCTGACCACAGTGGTTGCGCAGGACAGGTGCACGCGGTTGGCCGCCAGGGCGAGGGCGGTGCGGCCGATCCCGAGGTCCACGGGGGTCCAGCCGTCGTTCGCGATGCCGCTGCGGAAGGTCCACGGCGGGCGGCGCGTCTTCAGGTCAAGGGCCAGAAGCGGCTGCGGGACGTCCTCCGTGTCGCGGTAGAGAATCCCGCCGTGGATGGCCGGTGGGGGCCAAGTCTTCGTCATGGTGCGCAGCGGCCACCCGGCGCGCCCGCCTCGCCCACCTGGACGGGAACGCACGGGCCACGGACGGTCCACGGGCCCACCCGCGACCTGCGCTTCGAACTCAGCCGCCTCTCCTCCAGCGCCGCAACGGCGCCCGGTCGGTTCGGCGCCCAACCCCGTACAAGCGCAGAACCGTCGGGCGCCCCCCCCCCACAGGGGGGCGCCCGACGGCCCTCGTCCTGGGTGCGATGATCAGCGCGCGTCGTGGGCACGGTGCATCGTCTGTGTGACGTAACTGCCATTCGCATCAATCAACTTGACCTTGAGCGTGACGGGCTCGCCGTGATGGGTGACCCTTGCGAGGCCCCTGCCGTGCACATACAGAATCCTCACCCTTTGGGTGCACCACTGCTGGTCCGGGAAGCTCGCGTTGTCCGTCAGCGAGTCCCACTGAGCGGGAGTGGCAGGTCCGTTCACGGGGATGCGGCATCGATGTCCGTGCGAGGATCCCTCTCCCTCCCCCTGCGAGCCCGCGCGCTCTCCGGGGCGGGCACGGTCGTGCTTCTGGTGTTCCTGCCGGCGACCAGCGGCTCTCACCTGGGGCGCAGACCATAGCGCCCAGCCGACGCATTCGGGAGACCGAACGCGAAGCCGTTCCGGGGCGCGACGTCCAGTGCCTACGACGTCAGCGTTACGCGCGGGGTGTTCACGCTGGGGCACCCTCCGTTCGTCGTGCGCAGCTCAGCGCCTGCCGCTGACCGGCCGAGCAGAGGCGTGAGGATCGCGGCGTCGTCGAAAGGACTCCTCGGAGCCTGCAACTGCACATCGCGCGACGCCGCGCACGTCTCTGACGCGGTTCCAGCGGCCGGACCGGCCCTCGGCACTGCTCAGGACGTCTTCTTGGTCCTCGTAGCAGACTGCTTCCCGCTTTTGCTTCTGCCGGCGGAGCCCGTCGTGCTGCGCCTTGGTTTGGCGGGCACGCTCTTTCGCGCTGTGGCCTTTTCCGTGCCCGCGGCCGTCCGCGATGGCGCTGTCCGGGTCGGGGCCGTCGGCCACTTGAACTCGATCTCCAGCTCGATCTCGCCGTTGCCGACCTCGACCTCCACCTCACTGCGAAGGGCGTCGGGAACCCGCAGGCTCAGCGTCGCGGAACCGAGTTCCAGTTCGGCATCCCCGCCTTCCCTCAGTGCTGCTGCGAGCGCCGAGAGCTGGTCAGCCGCTTCAAGGCGTGACAGCGAGCGTTTCTGCTCAAATTTGAGGTCCTTCATGGGTGTCTCCGGTCCAGTGACGGCCCGGGTGTGGGGCCGCAGCGCGAGGACATCAGGACAAGCCCCTGCTTCATCGCTCCGACGGGCTGGGTGCGGCGCACAGCGCCCAGATCACGAAAGCGTTGATCGCGATCAGGACGATGGCCCACAACGGTGCGTACGGGGCCCACAGGAAGTTCGCGAGCATGGCCAGGCCGGTCAGCACAACGCCGGCAACCCTGGCCCAGGTGGCGCCCGTGAACAGGAGGGCGACTCCGACGAGAGCGATGATGACGCCCAGGATGAGATGGATCCAGCCCCATGCGGTGAGATCGAACTGATACACGTAGTGGCGGGTGACGACGAACACGTCGTCCTTCGCGATGGCGGCGATGCCCTGGAAGAGCATCATCAGGCCGCCGAAGACCATGAGGACAGCGGCGAAGACCAGCCAGCCGCTGCCTATGCCTATGCCTATGCCTATGCCTGTGCCTGTGCCTGTGCTCGGCGAACTCCTCGCCGTACCCGAGCCTGTTCCACTCACGTTGCTGGCCATTGCCGGCTCCTTCGCGTCGTACGGCCTCGCACAACCGCCCGTTCACGCTCGGCCGATCGGGCTACTTCCAATCTCTGCCCGCGGGGATCACTTCGCACCTCGGGGTGCCTGACCGGCAGCGCTCGGTAAGTGGTTCCCGGACCATCCGCGCAGGTCAGAGTGGCGCACCGCGCTACCCACCTGCCCCATGTCGCGGCAGACCTTGCGTCCCCTGCGTGAGGCCCGAAGGGGTTCTAGGGTTGAAGCGAGGCCCCACCCAAGCGGAAATCGGTTCCTTCCGCCTCACATCACCCTCGGGCTTGGAACTCGCCAGGAGGACGTGCGACATGTCCACTGCATCCGAAACCCCTGTCCTGGACACCTTGGCCGCCATGACGGTTGATTCGATCGAGCGTTGCGGGCTGACCCCGGACATGCTCATCCTCACGCGCATCGCGGCACTCGCCGCCTCGGACGCCCCGCCGATCTCCTACGCGGCCCACATCGACCCCGCTCTCAAGGCCGGCCTGACCGCCGAGCGGCTGCAGGACGTCCTGGTCGCGATCGCGCCCATCGTGGGCACCGCCCGCGTCATGACGGCAGCGGGCAACATCACCGAGGCACTCGGCATCGCCATCGCCGTCGCCGACGCCGAGATCGAGGCCCAGGGCTGAGAGCAGAGGTCCACCCGGCATCGAGATCCGCGCGGCCGGCATCGGGCGGAGCGCCACGGAGCTGCCCTTTTGAGCCGAGGTGCCCTGTGCCGGGCGTTCCAACGGCCGCAGGAGCAGGGCCGCAGGACCAGGTCAGGAGGATCTTCGATGTCCCAAGAACGCGATCACACGGCGATGCTCGCGTCACCCCACACCACGCCCGAGTCTGGCGGGCTTTGATCGGCTACTCGGCCGGGCGTTCCCGAAACGCGTCGGCGTGATCGGAGGCCCATTGACGAAACGTCCGTGCCGGAACTCCGAGGACGTCGGCCACAGTTGAAGTCACATACGCCGGGCGTCCGATCGTCGCACCCCATGCATCGAGCAGCATCTCCACGACCGGACCCGGCCAGATGCCTTCCGTCGCACGCCGGAACTCTTCGGGCGAGAGCTCCTCGAACGGGATCTGTCGGCCGAGGACGCTCCCGATCACGCCCACTTGCTCCGCCTGGCTCAGCGACTCGGGGCCGGTGAGGACGTAGTCACCGCCGGCGTGCCCTTCCTCATAGAGGGTGCGTGCCGCCACGGCCGCGAGGTCGCGTTCGTCGATCGGTGCGGTCTCGGCCGCGCCGTACGGCCACCGGACGACGCCGCCGTCACGGATCGTGGGCGCCCACCACAACTGCGCGTTCGAGGTGAACATCCCGGGCCGGATGAATGTCGACTCGAGTCCGCCGGCCGTGATCAGGCGCTCGATCTCGGCGTGCATGCGAGCCATGGGGTTCGGCTGCTGGAAGAAGGGATGGTCGATCCGGTGTGGCGAGGAGAGAAAGACGACCCTCCGCGCCCGCGACGCGAGCCGCTTGATGACGGCCTCAGCGGTGGCAGGCGGCGCGGTCCACAGGAGGAACACCGAGCGCACGCCCTGCAGCGCGGGGTCGAGCGACTCGGGCTCGGTGAAGTCGCCCGCCACGACCTCGACCTGTGCCGGCAGCCCGGCTGTCGCAGGGTTGCGCGTGAGCGCGCGTACCGGCACGCCTGCAGCCAAGAGCTCGGCGATCACCGCGCGCCCGATTCGGCCAGTGGCTCCCGTCACCAGGACGGGTTGCATCTTCCCCGGCTCGTTGTACGTCTGTTGTGCACTGCTGGTCACCAGGACTCCCGAACTTCCGTCTGACCTACCCCGCCATGGCGCCGAAAGAGCATCACATCGAGGGCGAGGTCAGGTGCCGTCTTTCCGTTGAGAATAACGTAACTCGGTTCAATTTCTTACCTGGTTTCATGTGGCCGGACGGAGACGGGCGGGGCACCCGGCGCCGTCACCGCGGCGGGTAAGAGGGCGGACGGCTCGGCCGCGTACGCGCGACCGGCGTACCCGCATACCCGCATACCCGCATACCCGCATACCCGCAGCAGGCGAAGTACAGCGGGCAGGGCGACAGGGGCGACGCCACGAGCTACCTCGCGTGCACCCGAAGGGCAGGACCGAGGACGACGCCGAGGAGTGGGCGGACGCGCCGTTCCGGTCCGGACACCAGGAGTGGTGCGCGAGCAACGACGGGCTGAGCACGGCCTGCACGCGTCGCAGGACGCGAAGCCGACTCCGGCGGCCGTACGTTCGGCATGCCGGGAGCGCGGCCCGCGTGATCAGCCGGTGGGCGGTTCGCCCCAGGGCTGTTCCAGCGCGGACCGCAGCGCCGCGACCACGTCCTTGCCGATGCGGTCGGCGAGTTGATCCTCAAGGCGGTCGAGGGCGCGCCGGGCTCGGTCGTGGGTCCGGCGCCCCTCCGCGGTGCGGCGGATCAGCCGGCGGCGGGCCGACGCGGGGTCCGGCACCTGCTCCAGGAGCCCGGTGGCGACGAGGGAGTGCACGGCCTGATGGACGGTCTGACGGGTGACACCCATCTGGCGGGCCAGTTCGGAGACGGTGGTGCCGTCCTGGTCGAGTGCGGCGAAGAGCTGCACCTGGGGCGGCGTGACCGCCGACACCCCCTCCGCCGCCAGGGCGGCGAGCAGCCCCTCCTCGAACCAGCGCCGGGCCTCGCCCAGGAGTTGCGGCAGGTCACGTCCGGTGCCGGTCATCGCTTCCTCTCCCTCGTGGGTCGTGGGCGTCCTGTACGGCACTTGCCTCCGTCCCCGTCACGTGTCAGGGTACCTGACGTATATCGTCAGGCAACCTGACATAGAGAGGTGAGCGGTCATGACCATGCAGTACGCCACGCGCTACCGGAGCGCGTCACGCATCCCCGCGGAGCCGGGCAAGCCGTACGTCATCGAGAAGGGCGAGGGCGACCGGGCTCATCTGTTCGCGGACTTGATCACCGTCTACGCGGGCGGCGAACAGACGGAGAACACGTTCAACTTCTTCACCTGCGAGGGGCCGAAGGGCGACATCATCCCGGCCCATCTGCACGAGGACACGTACGAGGTCTTCTACGTGACCCACGGCGCGGTCCGCCTGTTCGTCGAGGACACCGAGGGCGCGCAGCAGGAGCGGCTGCTCGGTCCGGGCGACTTCGGCTTCGTGCCGAAGAACTGCCCGCACGCCTACCGCATGGAGCGCCATCACTCCCAGGTCGTCGGGGTGGCGGCCGGACCGCACGGCACCTTCGAGCGCTTCTTCGAGACGCTGGGCACCCCGGCCGAGCAACTCGGCCTGCCACGCGAGCCGTTCGTGCCCGAACCGTCGAAGTTCGCCACGGTCCCACGCGAGTACGACGTCCGTTTCCTGCCCGACCATCAGTGGCGGACCAAGTGACCCGGACGCTACGGGAGTTGATCGCCGCGCCTCACCCGGACGTCGGTCCGCTGCCGCCGGCGGCAGAGCGCCCTGCCGGGGTGCGTGTGCTGCGCGGCGTCCCGTACGGGGTCCTGGAGGGCAGCCGGCCGCTGGAGCTCGACCTCTGGCTGCCGCCCGCGCCGGGCCCCCCGCGCCCCTCCCCCGTCGTGCTGTTCGTGCACGGTGGGGCGTGGCGGCGTGGGCGGCGCGACGACATGGGTCTGCACACGCGCGCGTGGGACCCGGGTCCCTTCGAGCGGATCGCGGCGGCCGGGTTCACGGTGGCCTGTGTGGACTACCGGCTCAGCGGTGAGGCGACGTTCCCCGCAGCCCTGGCCGACCTGCGCACGGCACTGCGCTGGCTGAACGTGCGCGCGCCGGAACTCGGCACCGACCCGCGCCGTACGGTGGTGTGGGGCGAGTCCGCGGGCGGACATCTGGCCTCACTACTCGCTCTCACCCACGACGAGCCGCCGCTCGCGGGGGCCGTCGTCTGGTACGGGCCCGCGGATCTGACCTCGGCCCGCGATCCCTTCGACCCCGCCGACGCGGCCACCCCTGAGGCGCTGCTGCTCGGCGCCGCGCCCGCGTACACACCCGAACTCGCCCGTGCGGCCAGCCCGTTGAAGAACGCGCATGCGGGTGCCCCGCCCTTCCTCGTCGTCCATGGGGAGGACGACTCGATGGTGGCGTGCTCGCACGGCCGGGACCTCGCCGCGGCACTGAGCGGTGCGGGAGCGCCCGTCGAACTGTGGACGATTCCCGGCGCCGATCACGGCTGGCACGGCCTGGACCAGGGCTCCGTGACCGGAATCTTCACCCGATCCCTGGAGTTCGCACTGAGGGTGGCTGGGAGGCCCGACTTGGTTGCCGGGAACAATGCAACCCTGTAGATGACATGGGCTCGGCGCGGGCGACAGACTCGGGGCAACGTCGTGCCTCTCATCACGGACCAGGGCGACTCGCTCTCCTTGCATACCGAACACCTCTCCGGCAAGCCGGTCACCTCCAACTGTGGGACGATGCCCGGCCAACCCTGCCCCCAGCCAAGTAGGTCCACCGGGGGCACAACTGCCCCCGGTGGAACAGGTACTTCGCCCACCGGCGTCATCCCCCAAGGACGGCCGGTCCCGCGTCAGTGCCGCAGCAGGCCGAGGTCGACCGCATCGGCCATGGCCTTCATGCCCGCGTCGTCGGGGTGTATGTGATCGCCCGAGTCGTAGGCGGGGTTGAGGGCCGAGGGGTCCGCGGGGTCGCGCATGACCCGGTCGAAGTCGATGACGCCGTCGAAGGCGCCGGCGGTGCGAATCCAGTCGTTGACGCTGCGGCGGAGCTCCTCGGCGGCGGGCGTGTAGTAGCCGTTGCCCTTGACCGGCATCAGGGTCGCGCCGATGACACGGACACCGGCGGCGTGCGCCTCGTCGATGAGGGTGCGCCAGCCGTCGATCAGATCCTGCGCGGTCAGCGGTCTGCCGTCGGGTCCGGCGTTGTTGCCGATGTCGTTGATGCCTTCGAAGAGAATCACGTCTTTGACGCCGGGCTGACCGAGGGCGTCGTGGCGGAACCGCTTCAGGGCGCTGACGCCCTGCCAGAGGTTGGGGACATCGGTGAGCACGCGGTTGCCGCCGATACCGGCGTCGACGACGCTCAGCCGCTGCGGACCCGGCTCGGCCTCCAGGCGGCGGCCGAGCACGTCGGGCCACCGGGTGTAGGTACCGGTCGAGGAGTGATAGCCGTCGGTGATGGAGTCGCCGAACGCGACGACGGTGCCCTTCGCCGTCGGAGACAGGACGTCGAGCCCCGCCAGGTAGTACCAGGAGGTCGTGGTGGTGACGAAATCGGCCGCGCTGTCGTCCCCCGCGTGGTCGCCCGAGGCCGTGTACGTGGTGTCGAAGGCGTCCGAGTGCCAGGTCGACATGCCGGTCGCGCCGGGCACATAGAGGCTGACGAGCAGGTTCTGCCCCGCCCGCAGCGAGATCGGGACGACGTCACTGACGGCCTCGCCGCCGGCGGGGAGCGTGACGCGGTCCGAGCCGCCGAAGGTGATGCGCCGGGCGGTACGCGGCCTTGCCTCGCCGCCGTGCGCCTGGACGGCGACGTTCGCGGCCGCCACCTCCAGCGGGCCGGGGCTGTAGCGGTTCGAGAGCGTGATCCGGGCGCGCGATCCCGCCACGCTGCTGTGCACCACCATGCGAATGGTCTGGTTCTCGAAGGACGGGCCGCCGGTCGTCATGCTCGGCGACCAGGCGCTCACCCGGGTGCCCGGGGCGTGCGCCGACGGCGTGGCGGCTCCCGCGGTGCCCACTGGCGCGGCCGCCAGGGCGAGCGCGAGCAGCGTTCCGAACAGGGGCCACAAAGGTCTGCGGCGGGCGCGACTGCGCACCGCTCGGTGCGGCTGATCGAGGGTCATCGGCACTTTCTCCGCTCTTCTCGACGTTCTTCCAGGCGTTCAGGTCGTCGTTCAGGGACGTGCGCCCTCGGGAAGGCGCGGTGCAGGGCAGGGCGCCCGCGAGGCCGGGCGCCCTGCCGTGCACCGGTCGTACCGACCGGTTCAGCCCTGGAGGTCCGTGAGCCTCATCGACTGACCGGGCCGCAGGGTGACGGTCGTGCTGCGGCCACCCGCGGTGACGGTGGTGCTGCGCCCCCCGACGCTGTGCAGCGTCGCCCGGCGTACGCGGCCTCGCTCCCAGGTCATGTCAACGGTGAAGCCGCCGCGGGCTCCCGCGCCCTCGATCGAGCCGGATTCGGCCCAGGCGTCCGGGAGCGCCGGCAGCAGCTCGATGTGGCCGGGGCGGGAGTGGACGAGCATTTCCAGCATCGCGGTGGGCGTGCCGAGGTTGGCGTCGATCTGGAAGATCGCCCGGGTGTCGGAGACTCGGTACATGTCGAAGAAGTTCATGGCCGTGCCGGTGTCACCGCCCGCCCAGGGCTTCAGGTTCGTCAACAGCAGCCGGTAGGCCTTGTCGGCGTCCTTGAGCCGCGCCCAGCACGCTGCCCGCCACGCGCAGGCCCAGCCGTAGCTCTCCATGCCGCGAGAGGTCAGCAACTCCCGGGCCCCCTTGAGGAGTTCGGGGTCGCCGGCGTCCGGGCGGATACGGTCGCCGGGGAACAGGTTGATGAGCGGCGACAGATGGCGATGGGTGGTCTCGCCGAGGTCGTCCTCGCTCATCCACTCCTCGAGACGGCCGGACTTCGGGCTGACCTTCGGGAGGTAGAGGCGGTCACGCAGCTTCCCTATGGCGGCGGCGTGTTCGGCGTCGCGGCCGAGAGTGCGGCACGCCTGCTCGTAGTGGCCGAAGAGGGACCACAGGAGTTCCTGGGTGTACGTGATGCCGCGGGCGTCCTGCGGGCCCTGTTCGGGCGACCAGTCGTGGTCGTCGATCAGGACCTCGCGGCCGTCGACGGTCGTGGTGATCAGGCGCGCTTCCCAGAATTCGCAGGCACCCTTGAGGAGCGGCATGATCCGTGCCAGGTACCGCGCGTCCTGCGTGTACTCGTAGTGCTCGTAGAGGGACTCGCACAGCCAGGCGTTGCCCGCCGGGTGCCACCACCAGCCCAGGCCGCCGTAGGGGTTCGTGGAGAAGGCGACCGTCCAGCCCGCGACCTTGCCGGAGGTGTTGCGGTAGCGGTTGCGGGAGTCGTTGAACTGCTTCTGCGTCACCTCGCTCCACGCGGGGAGCTGGGCCAGGCAGTAGTCGGCGAAGGCGGGGAAGGTGTCGCCGAGGCCGGCCCGGTCGGCCAGCCAGTAGTTCATCTGGAGGTTGATGTCGGTGTGGTAATCGCCCATCCAGTCCGGGGTGTTGCCCTCCAGCCACAGCCCCTGGAGTCCCATGGGCAGCCCGTCGCGCGAGCCGCAGATGGTCAGGTAGCGGCCGAACTGGAGGTAGCTCGCCTCGAGTTCCGGGTCGGGCGCCGATCCGTCGGCCGCGCGGGCCTTCAGGCGCGTCCAGGTGTCCATCCGGCGCTGCCCGCCGCTGGAGCGGCCGAGGTCGAGGGTGAGCCGGTCGTAACGGGCGCGGTAGTCGGCGACGTGCGTGTCGCGCAGCCGTACGGCCGAAGTCCGGGCCGCCGCGAGGGCCTTGTCCTGGGCGAGGGCGAGCGGGTCCGCGTCCGGGTTCCGGAAGCCGGTGGCGTGGTCCGGCGCGTAGTCCGTGCCGCCGCTGATCACGAGCGTGACCTCGGAGCAGTCGGTGAACGTGACGCGGGTTCCGGTGGCGGTGATCGTCCCGTCCCCGGCGGCGGTGACCGCCGCGGCGTAGCGCAGCTTGTTGCCCAAGGCGGCGGAGAAGGAGGCGAGGTTCCGGTCCTTGTCGACGCCGGTCGTCTCGCCGTGGGTGCCGGAGAGGATGACGGCGCCGGTGAGGGAGCCGCCGCCGCTCTGGCGGAGCCGGACGACGATGGTGTCGTCGGGCGCGCTGGCGAACATCTCCCGCGTGTAGCGGACCTTGTCCTTGGTGTACGTCGTGGTGACGAGGCCGTTGCTGAGGTCGAGGGTGCGGCGGTAGTCGGTGACGGCGGAGCGCTCGTGCCCCGGCAGGTACAGCATGACGCGGGCGAGCAGTGTGAAGCTGCCGAAGTCATCGCGCCCGTACGGGAATTGGCCCTCGCCGTCGAGGGTGGTGTTGGCGCCGCCCGTCCACAGGGTGGCGTCGGTGACGTGCAGGAGTTCCCGGGCCGGGTCGGCGCCGACGAGGGCACCGAGGCGGCCGTTGCCCAGCGGCAGGCCCTGCTCGATGAGGAGGTCCTCGTCGGCGGGCTCGGGGTACCACAGGGTCGTCGCCTCGCCGGCCGGTACCAGCGGGGACGTGGTGGGGCGGCGCGGCGCGGCGTGCGCGGTGAAGGCGGGCAGGGCGCTCAGCGCGAGGGCTCCGCCGAGGCCGAGCACCAGGCGTCTGGAAGGTCCGTTGCTCATGTGCGGCTCCTTGGACGTGACGGGCGGTCAGGAGAGCTTGATCAGGCGGGAGCCGTGGGCCGGGACGGCGGTGGCGGTCCAGGAGCCCTTGGCGGTGCCGAGGTCCTTGCGGGCGACGACGTCGCGCAGGTGCTGGGGGCGCTTGATGCCCAGGTCCTTGAGGTCGACCGTGATGTCGGTGGCCTCGGAGCCGAGGTTGTAGACCGCGAGGTAGGTGGCACGGCCCGTCGTCTTCGTCCACACCTGTGTGTCCCCGGAGCGGATCTGCTTCGGCAGGACGGCGGCCTGGTCGACGGCGATGACCTCGGGGTTGGTCAGGATGGCCTTGGCCTTGTCGTCGAGGAAGTAGATGTCGCCGCCGACGTACAGCGGGGACGAGGCCATCGACCAGAAGGTCATGACGGTCTGCCGCTCGGTGTCGTTGATGCCGTCCTGGAGTCCGCTGCCGGAGTTGTTGTTGATCGGCATCGAGTCGAGGTCGCCGAGGTAGCCGGGGGCGGACAGCTTGGGCAGCCACTTGGGCAGGTCGGCGAAGCGGTCGTCGACGGAGCTGGTCCACGTGCTGGTGGTCTCGCAGTAGCACTCGATGTCGGTGTCGACACGGACGCCGTTGGCGTAGGGCCGCAGGCCGTCGCCGGCCTCGAGGTCGACGGGCCAGGCGCTGGCGGACAGCCACATGCTGCGGCCGCTGTGGTCGATGGCGGTGGACCATGCCTTGATGTCGGCGACGTTGTCCTTCGTCACGCCGTCGATCTTGATGAAGTCGATGCCCCAGGAGGCGTACCGCGCGACGATCGAGTCGATGTACTCCTGGGCACAGGGGTTGCTGTAGTCGATCTTCCAGCTGCCGCCCCACTTGTTGGTCGGGGTCAGCGGCTTCACGGCGATGTCCTGCGCATGACAGTCAGTGCCGAGGATCGGCGCGTTCTTGTCGTAGACCTCCTTCTCCAGTCCGGCGGCGCCGTACAGACCGAGCTTGAGGTCCTTGCCGTGGACGTAGTCGGAGAGCGACTGCATACCGCTGGGGAAGCGGTCCTTGTCGGCGTTCGGGATGCCGTTGGCGTCGGTGTGGAAGTTCCAGTCGTAGTCGAAGTTCCAGCCGGCGTCGATGTTCAGGTTCCTGTAGCCGGCCGAGGACAGCTTGCTGCTGAGCGCGTCGGCGGCGTTCTTGATGTTGCCCTCGTTCAGCCAGTGTGTGCCGTAGCCGGCGCGCGAGGAGGACTCGACGCTCCAGCTGCTCCAGCCCATGAACGGCTTGACGTAGGGGGTCTTGGCCTGGGCGGTGCCGGTGGACAGGGCGAGGGTGAGGGGCAGGGCGCAGGCGGCGGTGAGTGCCGCGCGCCGGGTCGTTCTGGTCGTACGGGTCACTGGAAGTACCTCCGGTACGGGGGAGAGGGAGTTTCAGGACTTGAGACCGGACATCGCTATGCCCTGGACGATGTGGCGCTGGGCGACCAGGAACATGATCACGAGCGGGAGGATCGCCACGACCGTCCCGGCGAACAGCTCGGGCAGGTTGACGGTCTGGGACGTGAGGAAGCTGGAGAGGGCGATCTGCACGGTCCAGCTCTCGGGGTCCTGGCCGATCATCAGGGGCCACAGGAAGGAGTTCCACGCCTCGATGAAGGACAGTGCGCCGAGGGAGGCGATCATCGTGACCGAGTTGGGCAGGATGATGCGCCCGTAGACACCGAGGTAGCTGAGGCCGTCGAGGCGGCCCGCCTCCTCGATCTCGGCGGGGAAGGACAGGTAGAAGCTGCGGAAGAGCACGACGGCGAAGGCGTTGAACAGGCCGGGTGCGATCAGGCCCCACATCGTGTTCACGCCGCCCATCGAACCGACCACGACGAACGTCGGCAGGAAGGTCACGGCCTGGGGGATCATCAGCGTGCCGACGATGAGCGAGAGGACGACCCCGCGACCGGGCACGTTGATCCGGGCAAGGGCGTACCCGGCCATCGAGGCGAGCAGCGTGGACACCGGGGCCGAGATCACCGCGATCAGCAATGAGTTGGCCAGGGACCGGCCGAAGGGTCGCTCCGGGTTGTTGAAGAGGGCGCTGAAGGTGTCCCAGCTCAGCGCGGACGGCAGCCAGTGCCAGTCGGTGGCGGTGACCTCCGGCGTCGTCATGAAGGCGTTGCGCAGAAGCACGTAGAACGGGATCAGGAAGACCACGGACAGCAGGCACAGCACCAGGTACGTGGCGGCGGAGCCGAGCACGCTCCCTCGGTAACGGTTCATGGGTTCAGTCCTTGTCCGATCAGTCCTTGTCGCGGGAGAACCCGAGGATCCGGCCCTGGAGGAGTGTGACCAGCACGATCAGGAGGGTGAGCAGGAAGGCTCCGGCGGAGCCGACGCCGTAGTCCTGGTCCTGGAGGGCGACGCCGTAGAGGTGCATGAGGGGGGTGCGCACAGGTTCGCTGCCGAGCGAGGCGCCGGTGGAGAAGATCGCGTAGAACTCGTCGAAGGCCTGGAGTGCGGCGATGAGCATCAGCAGCAGGATCGCGACCGACGTGTTGCGCAGCATGGGGAAGGTGATGCTGCGGAAGGTGCGCCAGGCACCGGCGCCGTCGAGGGCCGCGGCTTCGTACAGGTGCTGCGGAATGGACTGGAGCCCCGCGATGAACAGGATCATGTAGAGGCCGACTTGGAGCCACAGGCGGAGCGTGACGAGCACGATCCAGTACAGGGGCGGGCTCTGCGTCTGGATCCATGGCGTGGGGTCGGCGCCGAACAGCGCGCCGAGCGTGTTCGCGAGGCCGGACGGCACACCGCTGAACAGGGCCATCTTCCAGATCATCGCGGCGGCCACGTAGCTGACCGCCGCGGGCAGCAGGAACGCCGTGCGGAAGAAGGCCCGGCCGCGCCGAACTCGGTTGACGAGGACGGCGAGGCCCAGGGACGCGGCGAAGGTGATCGGCACGATCATCGCCGTGAACAGCACGATCATGGTGAGCGAGTCGCGGAACCGCTCGTCGCTCAGGAGCTGTTGGTAGTTCTCGAGACCGACCCAGGTACCGAGGGAGATGGTGCGGCGGGCCTCACTGAAGCTGAGCAGGAAGCTCCAGCCGATGGCCACGTAGCGGAAGACGCCGAGGCCGATCAGCATCGGGGCGGTGAGGACCACGAAGGCGAGGGCCTTCGAGCGCCGCTCTGTCAGCCGCCGGCGACGCGGCGCCGTGGCGGGCGCCGGGCGGGCGGCACTCCCCTGCAAGGGCGTGGTGCCGGTGGCGGTCATGACGGTCAGCCCATCTGCTTGTCGAGGTCGGACTGCGCCTTGGACTGGGCCTTCTTCAGGGTCTTCTCCGGCGCCGATCCCTGGGCGATGTCGGCGGCCGCGGCGATGAACTCGGCCTGCATCGCCTGCGTCCACTCGGCCGGGAAGGAGATGCCGTACTTGGTCCCGATGGTGACGGTGTCCTTCGCGGCGCCCTTGCTCAGCTCCGGCGTCTTGGCGGCGACCGCGGTCTGCGGCGGCACGTGGAAGCCGTACTTGACGGCCCAGTCGATCTGGATGTCGGACTGCTTGATCCACAGCCACTCGAGGTACTTCTTGGCCTCCGCGATGTGCTTGCTCTTGGCGTTGACCGCCTGCGTCCAGCCGCCGAGCCGGGCGACGGGCTTCCCGGAGGAGTCGTACGCGGGCCAGGGCGCGACCCCGAAGTCGTCGCCGAGCGCCTTCTCGATGGTGGGCAGCGCCCACAGGCCGCACCACTGCATGGCGGTGGCGCCCTGGGTGAACGCCCCCGCGTCGTACCAGTCGGTGGTGAAGCCGAGCAGCACCGACTTGTCGGAGTGCAGATCGTGCAGGCCGCCGATGGACTTGGCGGCGTCGGCGTAGACGACCTTGTCGCCGTCGATGAGGTCCTTGCCCTGGGACCAGGCGAGGAGGTAGGGGCTGTCGCCGATGCCGTCGTTGCCTATGAACAGGCCCTTGACGTCGCCGGAGGTCAACTTCTTCGCGGCGTCGGCGAGTTCGGCGAAGGTGGTGGGCACGGCGACGCCCGCCTTCTTCAGCATCGACTTGCGGTAGAAGAGCATCATGATGTCGTCGATGGTCTTCATGCCGTAGAGCTTGCCGTCGACGGTGAGGTAGTCGAGGTCGGCCTTGTTGAAGCCGTCCTTGGCGGAGCCGTACACGTCGTCGAGGGGTTCGAGTTGTCCCTTGCGGGCCATCTCGGCGCGGAAGTCCCCGAGTTCGAAGACGTCCGGGGCGTCGGCACCGAGCAGGGCGGCGTTCAGCTTGGTCTCGTACTGGGAGGTGTCGGCGCCCCACACGACGTTGATCGCGATGTCCGGGTTGGCCTTGGTGAACTCCTCGGCGTACCGCTTCACCGCGGCCTGGGTGCCCTCCTCTCCGTACTGGTGGTACCACTGCGTGAGGGTGACCTTGGCGCCCTTGGCGGACGCGGTCTGCTGCGGGTTGCTGGAGCAGCCGACGGCGGCACCCGCGACGAACAGCAGGGACGTGCCGAGGAATCCCCGGCGGGACAGGGCGGAACTGGCAGTCATGACAGGGTCCTTCCGGGGAACGGATATGTGCGAGAGATCAGGCGCCCGCGTGGGTTCACGCGGCGAACAGTGACTGGATGCTGACGGCGGCGGCCCCGCGCGCCCATTCCTCCCAGGGCAGCGGGCGCACGACGAGCGGGCAGCGGGCCGCGGTCCCGAAGGCCTGGGTGGTGAAGGCGGCGCGGATCTGCTCCTCGAAGAGGTCGTACGCGGCCACGCCCTCACCGGAGACGACGACCCTCTCGGGGCCGACGAGGTTGACCATGGCCGCGAGGCCCAGCCCGATGGCCTCGCCGGCCTCGTCGAAGACGGCCCGCACGGCGGCGTCCCCGCCATGGGCGCGGTCGATGGCCCCGGCCATGTCGAGGTCAGGCTCGCCTGTCGCGCGACGTGCCCGGGCGACGATGGCCTCTTCGGAGGCGATGGCCTCGACACAGCCGCGGGCGCCGCAGTGGCAGTCGGGTCCGTCGCCGGCGGCCACCGGGATGTGGCCGATCTCGCCGGCCACGCCATAACCCCCGGCCACCAGGCGGCCGTTGACCACGAGCGCGCAACCGATGCCGACGCCGACTGTGGCGAGGGCGAAGGAGTCCGCGCCCACACCCTCGCCGAACCACTGCTCCGCGACAGTGAGCGCCTTCACGTCGTTCTCGACCGTGACCGCCAGCCCCGTTGCCGCGCGGACCAGGTCGGCCAGCGGCACGTCGCGCCAGCCGAGAAACGGCGAGTAGCGCACGACACCGCCCGTCCGGTCCACGTCACCCGAGACGGACACCCCGATGTGGTGGGTCCGCTCGGCGTGCGCGGGGGTCAGCTCCGCGACGAGCGCGGCGATGCCGCGGACGACCTGCTCGACCGACCGGTCCGTCACCGGGATCCGGTGCGCGGCACGCACCTGCGCCCTCAAATCGGTCACCACACCGATGAGTTCGTCGGCCGTGACCTTGACGCCCACGAAGAACTCCCGGTCGGCGCGGACGGCGAGGGGGTGCGCGGGACGCCCCGCACCTTCGACCGTCCTCGGCCCCTGCGGCAGCTCCTCCAGGTATCCGGCTTCGATCATCGGCTTGACCGCCTTGGTGACGGCGGCGGAGGACAGACCGGTGATTCGGGCGATCTCGGGGCGGACGACCGGACCACGGGTGAGCACTGTCGTGAACACCGTGTTGGCCGCCGGAGACGCGAGCAGCTTCGCTCGGTTCAGCAACATGGGGGAAACGTAGAGGCAATAATTTCCTTCGTCAATATTTAAATTCAGGGAGTTCGGATCTAGGCTCCAGCTCATGTCACAGGTGTACTTCGACGAGCCCAGTCGCACGTTCCTCCTCACGACCCCCGCCTCCTCGTACGCGCTGCGCATCGGCGCGGACGACAGCCCACGGCATGTGCACTGGGGCGCGCCCCTCACACTCGACCAGGTCGCCGCACTGCCCACGCACGACGGACTGACCAGCAGCTTCGCCTCAACAAGCGGTGAGGAGCTCGCCGTTGAGGGCGGTGCCCGGTTCGGGGTGCCGTCACTGCTGGTGCGGTACTCGGACGGCACGCGCGGCGTCGAGTGGACCTACGAGGGCCACGAGATCGACGGCGGCCACCTCCACGTACGGCTGCGGGACCGCCACTACCCACTCGGCTGCACGCTGCGCTACGCGGTGCACCCCGACAGCGACATCGTCGAACGCTCCCTGACGCTCAGCCACTTGGGCACGGACGAGGCGGCCTGCGAGCCCGTCGAGATCCTGCGCTGCGACGCCGCGAGCTGGTCCGTACCGGCGGCGTCGGGCGTGCGGCTGAGCCATACGGTCGGCAAGTGGTCGGGCGAGACACAGCTGCGACGCACCGAAGCCCCGTATGCCGAGACCGTGTTCACGAGCCGGCGCGGCGTCTCGGGGCACTACGGGAATCCTTGGCTGATGGTCGACGCGGGTGACGCGGACGAGGACCGCGGCGAGGTGTGGAGCATGGTCCTCGCCTGGTCGGGGAGTTGGCGGATCACCGCGCAGCGCGACCACACGGGCGGCCCGTTCACGGTGACCGGTGGCGCCGGGCACGACGGTCTGACCTGGCGGCTGCAACCCGGCGAGAGCCATGAAACCCCGGTGTTCGCCGGGCAGTTCAGCCGCGGCGGCTTCGGCGCGACGAGCCGCGGCTGGCACCGGTATGTCGCCGGGCACGTACTGCCGCGCCCCGACGAGCCGCGGCCCGTGGTCTACAACAGCTGGGAGGCGACCGGCTGGGACGTCACGCTGGAGGGGCAGCGGGCCTTGGCGGCGCGCGCCGCCGAGCTGGGCGTCGAGCTGTTCGTGGTGGACGACGGCTGGTTCGGGCAGCGCACCAGCGACCGGGCCGGACTCGGCGACTGGCACCCGAATCCGGAGCGGTTCCCGTACGGGCTCGGCCCGCTGGTCGAGGAGATCCGAGGGCTCGGCATGCGCTTCGGACTTTGGGTGGAGCCGGAGATGACCAACCCGGACAGCGACCTGTACCGCGAGCACCCCGAGTGGGTGCTGCACATGCCGCACCGCCGCCGCACCGAGCTGCGCCAGCAGCTCGTCCTCAACTTCGCGCGTACCGATGTCACGGAGTGGGCCTTCAAGTGGCTCGACCGACTGGTCTCCACGTACACGATCGACTTCCTGAAGTGGGACATGAACCGGGCGCTCACGGAGGCGGGCTGGCCGGGCCACCCCGACGCCGAACGACTGTGGACCGACCACACGCGGGGCGTCTACTCGGTGCTCGACCGGCTGCGCAGCGCCCACCCCGGCCTGCGGATCGAGGGCTGCGCGGGCGGCGGCGGCCGCGCGGACCTCGGGATGCTGGCCCGCACCGATCAGACCTGGATCTCCGACAACACGGACGCCGACGACCGCACAGCCATCCAGCACGGCTACAGCCAGGTCTACCCGGCCCGCACCATGTCCGCCTGGGTCACCGACAGCCCCAACCCGCACACTCGCCGCACCACTCCGCTCCCCTACCGCTTCCATGTCGCGATGACCGGCGCGCTCGGCATCGGCGGCGACCTCTCGCGCTGGACCGGGGCCGAACTCGCCGAAGCCCGCGACCTGGTGGCGCTGTACAAGGAGATCCGCCCGGTGGTGCAGTTCGGCGAGCAGTACCGGCTCGACGAGGCCGTCCAGTACCGGGCCGGCGATCGGGTCGTGGTCATCGCCTGGGGCCGGGACCGCGATCTGCGGCTGACCGGCCTCTCCCCTGCCTCGGTCTACGTGGACGAGTCCACCGGCACCGAGCACACCGCGGCGACCCTGCTCTCGCAGGGCCTGCCTCTGCGGTTGCCCCGGACGGACCGGCCGAGCACCGTGATACAGCTGACCCGGCGATGAGCTGACGCGGGTCGGCGAAGGTGCCGTGGTCGGCGCGTCACCGGGGTCATGCGGCCGGCTCATGTCGGTCAGCAGGCCCCCGGGGCGAGGCTGGTGCTGGGCCCGCCTCGCCCCGGGGGCAGTGTCCAACTCGACAACCGGGATCAGCCGTTGGCCTGCCAATCCGTGTTGAGGCCCTCGTCGTAGTGGTTGTGTGCGATCCGGATGCCCGAACTGCCGTGGAAGACGAACAGCGGTGAGGTGTACGGCGGTTGGTCTGCCGCGTCCAGCCGCCGGACGGTGTTTCCGGTGAAGGCGAAACCACCGACACTCTTGGCATCGACAACGGTGACGTCTCCGATGTCGAACGAGTTGTGCTCGACCGAGATGTTGTGGTGCACCGGGTTCGCGGGGTCGACGACCTGGTTGGTCGGTTCCACGAAGATGACCGGACCACTGGGCCGCGTGAACGAGTTCCCTCGGATCGTGAGGTCGGCGACCGGCCCGGACTCGTACCACTGGTAGGCGTCGGCGGAGACGTAGATGCTGGCCATGGACATCGCGTCGAACCGGTTGCCGGTGATCAGTACGGGCTTGCGGGTGGTGACCAGAATGCCGCGGGTCGGTACGTTGCGGAACACGTTGCCGGAGATGACGACCGACGGGGTGGCCGTGATGTTCTCGACGACCGTGCCGCCGGTCTCGACCCCGTCGGGCACCGGCCGGTCGAAGGTGACGGTCATCGTGGTCAGCGGCTTGTCGTGGTCCGTCCCGCTGGGCCCGTCGACCGCGGTGACCTTCGCGTGCGCGTCCGCCGGCGGGGCCATCGTGCGCTTGGTGGTGAACTCGACCTCGTCGCCCGGGGCGAACTGCGGGAATCCGGCGGTCTGCGGGTGCTTGTAGGCGAGGGTGAGGGTGTTCGGCCCGGGCTTCCCCACGACTTCGAGGTAGGTGCCGTGGATGTTGATCGGGTCGTCGTGCGGGCCGTCGAAGAGACTCCGAGTGATCGAGACCTTCCCCTTGACGCCGGACATCTGCACGAAGTCCGCGAAGGAGGCCGTCGACCGGCCGGACTTCGGATCGGGCGCGAAGTTCACCTTGTCGATGGAGATGTTCTCGCTGAACTGCCCCACCACGCCGAAGGATTGGAGGTAGTAGGCGTTCATCGAGCGCATCGTGACGTTTTTCGACTGCCAGATGAAAGCGCCCGGCTCCGTCCGCTCGATGAGGCGCATCTGGTAGACGAGCCCGGCGTCCGCCGGCCGGGCCGCGGTGGTGTAGTCGATCCGGATCCGACGGCCACCGAGGTCGGTGACCGCGGCGACGTCGTTGAAGAGCGGATTGCCTCCGCGCCAGGTCCGTTCGGCCTTGGGGTCGTGGATCTGGGTGTACTGGAGTCCGTCGACGCCCGACCAGTACGGCTGCCCGGTGGCCGGGCTCTTCTCGCCGAGCCAGGTGATGTGCGTGCCGTTCACCTGGTACGGGCTGCCGGCGGGGATCTTCAGGACGCGGTAGGCGTGCCCGTCCGCGACACCGGTGTCGGCGACGGTCGCGTCGATGACCTCGGGGGCCGCGTAGTCGAAGGAGAAGTTCGTGAACGTCACGTCGGTCGAGCGGATCGACGCGAACGCCGTCTGCAGGCCGTGGTAGACGAGCTTGGCACCGCCGCCGTCGAGGGTGACGTAGTGCATGTCCTCGACGAGCAGCCCGATCTTCTTGTCCCGGTAACGCTGGTCGGCGCCAACGGTGTTGGACACGTACAGCTCACGCTTCTCGGCCCGCTCGGGGTACAGCTGGTAGGTGCCCTGCGAGAACACGATCCTGACCGGCCGGTCGATGCTCCTGGCGTGCCGCAGCGCCGCGGTGACAGCGGGCGTCGAGTCCGTCCGCCCCGTGGGGTCGGCTCCGTAGTCGTCCACGTCGACCACCACCGGTCTCGCGCCGGGCGCTGCGGCGACAGGACCGGCGGCGCCTCCGAACAACGCGAGCGCCAAGCCGAGAAACAAGAACCGAGACTTTGGCATAGCCCCTCCGGAGCATCCATGAGCACGAAACACCCGATGGATTAGGGGAGTTGCGGCCGGTTGTCCGGTCGAATCTCCGAGCAGAGTGTCCATAGAACCGATGTCTAGGTCAATGGTCTGGACGCACGGTCGCGACTCGTACCGACGTCCGGCGCCTCACTCCGCCTTCGGCGCCGCCGTGCTCGCGCGGATCACCAGTTCGGGGTCGAAGAGGAGCTCGCCGACGGGGACGTCGCGGTTGCCGACCAGGGCGAGGACGCTGCGGGCCACCTCCGAGGCCAGGCGGTCGGCCGGCTGACGGACCGTGGTGAGCGGGGGGTCGACGAAGTCCATGATCATGGCGCCGTCGTAGCCCACCACCGACACGTCGCCCGGGACGTCGTACCCCTGACGGCGCGCGCCGCGGATCGCGCCCAGGGCCATGTAGTCGCTGGCGGCTACGACGGCCGTGGCGCCGCGGCCGAGGAGCGAGATCGCGGCGGACTGGCCGCCCTCGACCGTGTAGGACTGCCGGACCACCCACTGCTCCGGGTCCTCGACACCGCGTCTGGCGAGCGAGGCGACGAAGCCGCTGACGCGGCGGTCGGCCGGGCGGTTGCCGACCGGTCCCGATGCCATGCCGATACGGCGGTGACCGAGCCGGAAGAGGTGGTCGACAGCGAGTTCGGCGGCCAGCAGGTCGTCGGTGGAGAAGACCGGCGCCTCACCCACGCCCTCGAACTGACCGTTGACGCCCACGAACGGGATCCTGCGGGAGCGCAGGAGTTCGTACACCTCCGGGTCCGCGCCCTCGATCGTGTTGCTCGCCGAGAGGAACACGACGGCGGCGACGCCCCGGTCGGCGAGGGAGGTCACGAAGTCCAACTCCTGCACCCCGCCGGGGAAGCACGGGCACAGGACCGTCTTCAGGCCGTGCGGGGCGAGGGTGGACTCGATCCGTTCGCAGACGTCGGCGAAGAACGGGTTGGAGACGAGCTCGGTGATGACCGCGACGAGCTGACCCCGCGTCTGCCGTTCGTAACCCAGGTCGGCCATCGCCTGCTCGACCGCCTCACGGGTCTTGCGCGACACGCCCTGGCGCCGGTTGACGACCCGGCTGACCGTGGCCTCGCTCACCTGCGCCCGCACCGCGACCTCGGTGATGCCGACCTTCATCGCTTCCCTCCGGCCCAACTTGCAGAATTCCAATGAAAGTTTTCAGATCGATATGCCACGCAACATAGCAGTCGGTCTGCAGGTCTTCCATGTTTCTTGTGCATGCCCGTTGAACCCGCTCTTCGGCCCCTGTTAGCTTGCCGCCACCACTCGGCCGCCCGCCCACTCGCCGTGACCGAAGACCCGGGAGACCCGTTGAAGCCCTCAAGGCTCGCGCTGCTTACCGCTGTTGCTCTGCTCACGCCGATGGCCCCCGCACTGTCGGCAGCGGCGGACACGTCCGCCTCTGCCGCCTCCCGTCCCCAACTCTCCGTCCAGGACCCGGGCTTCGAGAACGGCGGTACGGGCTGGACCTTCGGCCCGGGCACCGGGGTCGGCGCCGGCAACTCGCACGGCGGCGCCCGCTTCCTCTACCTCGACGCCGGAGCCGGCAAGAGCGCCGAGCTGACCACCGTCGCGCCCCGGAACGGCAGTTACGACTTCTCCGCGTGGATCGGGAGCGCCGGCACCGGCGGCACGTACACGGTCCGGCGCAACGGCGAGACCGTCCAGACGATCACCCTGCCCGAGCGTCGCGCGTACGCCCGGTACACCATCAGCCGCGTCGAGCTGAGAACCGGCGACCGGCTGCAGATCGAATTCGGCTCCGGCAGCGCCTGGGTCAACGCCGACGACCTGATGATCTCCCCCGCCGCCCCCGCCGACCCAGAGGTCACCTCGTCCGACCCCGAGGCCGCCGAGATGTTCAACTGGGCCA
The DNA here is from genome assembly GCF_035918235.1 of Streptomyces sp. NBC_01445. Taxonomy (NCBI): domain Bacteria; kingdom Bacillati; phylum Actinomycetota; class Actinomycetes; order Kitasatosporales; family Streptomycetaceae; genus Streptomyces; species Streptomyces sp. NBC_01445. The sequence continues at coordinate 1,752,194 of NZ_CP109485.1, forward strand.
AGAGGAAGGCCAACAGCTGGGTGCAGCTGCCCGGCACGACGGGCCCGGTCAACGTCGACGAGAACCAGACCGGCGGCACCGGCACCGCGCCGTACGCGCCCACCTACTGGGCCGGATACGCCAACCGCAGCGCCTACTACTCCCGCGACATGACCCACCAGCTCGCCGGGGCCCACCTCCTCGGCCTCGACGCCGAGAACGAGACGATGCTCCGTTCGTACGCGGCGTCGGCCACCGCCGAGCACAAGTACTTCCCGGTGTGGTCCCTCAACTTCGACGCCAGGACGTACCTGAGCATCGACTACAAGAGCCCGGACAACTTCGTGCGCGAGGTACCGGCCACCTTCGAACTCGTGGAGAAGGCTGCCCAGGCATACCTCTGGACCGGCGACCGGCGATACGTGGACGACCCGGCGCTGTGGGACTTCTACCGGCACGCCACCGAGGAGTTCATCGACCTGCACAACTCGGCCAGGCCCAACGGCAAGGTCAAGGTCGCCGAGGGCACGGGCAACGGCATCTTCGCCGGCGCCGCCAGCTACAACGAGCAGGACGGCGACGGTCTCGCCGAGGCCGGGGACGGCATCGCCGCGGAGTGCCAGGCGTATCTGGCGATGGCCACGCTCGCCCGCGGCAAGGGGGACACCGCCCTTGCCAGGACGTTCGACCGGCGTGCCGCCGACCTGAAGACCTACTTCAACGACGACTGGAGCGGCACCGGAAGCGGCGCCGACATGGTCCGCGCGTACACCCTGTCCGGCACGCCGGTCACCGGCTGGGGCAAGGAGAACAGCGTGTTCATGCCGATGAAGCAGATCCTCGATCCCGGCCCGCGCAACGACGCCTATCTCGACTACATCCAGGCGCAGGAACTGGGCCCGGACGGATCGACCAACATCGAGTCGACGACGTACCTGCCCGACATGTTCTTCAAGAACAACCGCAACGACACGGCGTGGACGTGGATGAAGAAGATCTACGGCGAGCGGGAGCTCCAGCACGTCAACTCCAGCCAGGGGCCCAACGGCGACTACCCCGAGGTGTCGTTCACCCTGGTCAGCCAGACCGTTCAGGGCCTGATGGGCATCACACCGGACGCACCGAACCACACAGTGACCACCCAGTCGCGGCTGCCCTCCGGCATGAAGTGGCTCCAGACCGCGGACGTACCCATCGGAACGGGCAGCATCACCGTGCGGCACGACGGCGCGACGAAGACCACGCTGACGAACAACGCACCCAAGAGCGCCTACCGTTGGGAGGCCCGCTTCCCCGGAGTCCACAAGAACATCACGGTCAACGGCGTCCCGCAGCGGGTGCGCAGCAAGACAGTCGACGGCGTGACATACACGTACGCGACGCCGACGGTGCGGGCGGGCACCACAGCGGTGGTACAGGTGACCGACTGAGGCGAACGCTCCGCGGATCCATGGACCGCACGACGGAGTGGACCATGGCGAAGCTCGCGGGAGAGACCGCGCTGGTGACCGGGGCGACGAGCAACTTCGCCGAGCACTTCGCCGGCCGGCTCGCCACCCGGCACGGCTGGGTGGGCGTCGGCCGTCTCGGCGCGGCGGCTGGTGGGCGTGTCACGCGGGCCGATGACCCCCGCTGGCCCGCGCAAGCCTGGCAACCCACGCGACCGGGTTGCTGGTTGGTGGGCCGGCCACCACGTACGGAACTGCCGTAGTCAGCGCTCAAAGCGGACTGCTTCTGACCTAAATGAGGGTTAGCGTCAGGTCATGCCGACACCCACCGTGAGCTGGCCCGGGGCGAACGCCCGCCGTATCGAGCGCCAGGGCCTGGCCTCACCGGTCCCCGTCTCCCCCACCGCCACCCCTTTGCTCGCCGGCGTAATGCTGGGCGCGCACGCCCAGGTGCTGTCGGCCGCCGAGCTCTCCCTCGGTCTGCGTGTCGAAGGGGCGACGCGCGCCGATGTGCGTCGTGCACTGTGGGAGGAGCGGTCACTGGTCAAGACGTACGGCCCGCGCGGCACCGTACATCTGCTGGCCGCTACGGACGTGCCGATGTGGACCGGCGCGCTCTCCGCGATCCCCGGCCGGGCAGGTCAGCTTTCCAAGGACATCCGGCTCACAGCGGCACAGACCGACGCGGTCGTAGCGGCCGCCGGAGAGGCTCTGTCCGGCACGGAGTTGACCGCCGACGAGCTGACGGCGGCCATCGTGGCGCGGACCGGGGCCTGGGCCGGTGACCCCGTCGTTCCCGCCTTCCAGGCCATGTGGCCGCGCTGGCGGCAGGTGATGCACACGGCGGCGCACCGCGGGGTACTCGCCTTCGGACCGAACCGGGGGCGGAAGGTGACGTACACGAACCCCGGCGCGGTCCCGATGGAGCAGAACGCGGCGCTCTCCGAGCTCGTACGCCGCTACCTGTACGCGTACGGCCCGGCCACCCCGCAGCATTTCGCCAAGTGGCTGGCCGCACCGAGAGGTTGGGCGAATGCACTCTTCGGGGAGCTGGCCCGGGGCGGGGAGATCGAGGAGGTCGACTTCGAGGGAGTCGGGGAGGCGTGGGTGGCGGCCGGGGACACCGAGTTCCCGGGGGCGGGAGAAGGGGCTGAAGGGGTGCGGCTCCTCCCCTACTTCGACGCCTTCGGGATCGCCTCGCAACCGCGCGAACTACTCTTCCCGGGAAGGGCCTTCGAGCGCGCTCTGGCGGGCGGCCAGGCCGGCAACTATCCGCTGCTGCTGGTGGACGGGGCAGTGGCCGGGGTGTGGCACCAACGCCGTTCGGGCAAGCGCATCACGGTCACCGTGGAGCCGCTGGAGAAGCTGACGGCCGGGCAGCTGGAGGAGCTGGAACGGCAGACAACACGCATCGGCGAAGTGGCAGAAGGAGCGGTGGAGTTGACGGTGGGAGAGGTGACGGTAGGGCCGCACGCTTAGACACCGTCATCTCCAACATTGTGTAGCGCCGGAGCCTCGGGTGCTCACCGAGACGGAGGCGGAGGCGGAGGCGGAGGCGGAGGCGGAGGCGGAGGCGGAGGCGGAGGCGGAGGCGGAGGCGGAGGCGGAGGCGGAGGCGGAGGCGGAGGCGGAGGCGGAGGAGAAACTCCGCCTGGTGGCGCTGTTGTACGAGCACGGGGTGCCGGCCCACGAGATCGTCAACACGACTCCCGAACTTCCCGGGCAGCAGGAGCGGCCCGCGGCAAAGGCTGAGGAAGGGTAAGTGCCCTTACCGATTGACGGGCGCGTTCTCGAGCTCCGTGAAGCCCGGAGCCCGGCACACCTCGCTCTTCGTCGACGGGCCACGCTTTTGCCGCCTGGCGGGCTGGTCGCCTGGGAGGGCCGTGACCCAGGTGATGACGGATTGCCTGCCTTCACGCTTCCCGCAGCCTGAGCAGCAGTTGGTCACCGATCCGGCTGGTCTCCTCCTTGTAGGGGGTGTCGGACAGCACGAAGTGCGTGATGCCGAGCGCACGGTAGGCGTTGAGCGCCGCAGCCACGTCGTCGGGTGAGCCGACGAGCCACGTGGTGGCCGCTCCCCCACCGCCGAACCTGCCCGGCGCGGTGTACAGGCAGGTGTCGAGGACCTCGCCGCGTTCGGTGAGGTCGAGCAGCCGCCGTTGGCCGACCGCTGTTCTGCGGTTGCCCGTCCAGGTGTCGATCTCGCCCGCGTCGGCCGCCATTTTCGCAACTTTCTCCTCCGCCGCGCGCCACGCCTCCTCCGTGGTGTCGCGTACGACGGTGGTGATCCGCAGGCCGTACTCCAGCGGCACATGGCGGCGCCCCACCTGCCCGCTCAACTCCTGCAGGCGGGCGATGCGTTCGGCGAATCCGTCGAGCGGCTCACCCCAGAAGAGCTGCACATCGGCCTCGGCCGCCGAGACGCGTTCGGCGGCTTCGGACGCGCCGCCGAAGTAGAGGGTCGGATGGGCCCGCTCGGCGGTGGCGTAGGGGCTCGGGCTGACCGTGGAGCCGGTGACCTGGAAGTGCTCGCCGTGGAAGGTGACGTTTTCCTCGGTCCACAGGCGGCGTACGAGGTGCAGGAACTCCTGGGTGCGGGCGTAACGCGCGGCGGGGTCGACGGTGGTGTCGCCGTAGGCGGCCGGGGTGTCCAGGCCGCTGACGATGTTGACCAGGACGCGGCCGCGGCTGAGCTGGTCGAGAGTGGCGGCCGCACTGGCGAAGTTCGCGGGCTGCCAGTAGCCGGGGCGGACGGCGATCAGGGGCTTGAACGTCGTGGTGCGCGCGGCCAGGGCGGTGGCGACGGTGAAGGTGTCCGGGCGTCCCCATCCGGTGCCGAGCAGGGCGCCGTCCCAGCCGTGGGCTTCCGCCGTGCGGGCGAGTTCGGTCGAGTACTCGATGGACCCCCAGCCGGATGTGGTGTCGTCACCGCGGTGTCCCGGCTGGACGGTGTTGGGGATGTACCAGAGGAATTGCGGGGTCATCATGCTTCCGATCGTCGTTAGGGCGGTAGGGCGGTGGCGGGTCGGCGGGGAGCCGTCCGGTAACGGTGTGTGGGAGCAAGTGGCCCTGAAGCGTCGCGAGTTCGAGTTCTTTCCGGGAGCTGTGGAGGGCTTCTTTCAGCGCGGCCCCACGCAGTCGTGACAGCACGAGAGCCACCGCGAGCAGCCCGGCGCAGACACACGAGGCGAGGGCGTACGCGGATCGGGGACCGTTGCCTCCCGGGGGGGCAGCGGCGCGGAGTGGAGACACACCGCCGGGACCGCGCTGAGGCAGACCGCTGCCGCTTATCGACCGCGCCATCTGCAGGGTGCCGATCACCTCGGAGTTGACGAGCCCCGCAGCGGCGCCTTGTACCAGTCGCGCGGCGATCAGTGTGCCGGGCCCACCGCCGGACGCGGCCGTCGCCCCCGCGAGGAGGAAGACGGCCACGCCGGCGAGGAGGAACCGCTTGCGCCCGTGCGCGTCGCCGAGGCTGCCACCCGGGACGAACGCCAGACCGAAAGCCAGCGAGTATCCGGCCACGATCCACTGCACGTCGCCGACGCCCGCCCTGAGGGACCGCCGCATCCTCGGCACCGCGATGTTCAGAACTGCCTGGTCCAGCAAGGTCGTCGCGCCCGCGGCCAGGCAGACCATCAGCACGCGCCGGGCGGCGCGGTCTTCTCCCGGGAGCATTCAGGGACGAGCCCCCGGCGCGCGGCCCGCCTCCGGCTCCACGCCGATGACCTTGCGGTAGACGCGCGCCCCGTCGCCGTAGTCGTCGACGGCGTAGTGCCAGGTGGCGCGGTTGTCCCAGAGAACGAAGTCGCCGGGCTGCCAGCCGAAGCGGATGGTGTAGTTCGGCGAGGAGGCGTGCCGCAGCAGGTGGTCGAGCAGCACCTTGCTCTCCGCGGGGTTCACGCCGGTGAGGCCGATCGCCGAGGTGCTGAGGAACAGGCCCTTGCGGCCGGTGGCCGGATGGGCCAGGACGACGGGGTGCTCGACGGGCGGTCCGCTCGCGGTCCTCTTGCTGCCCTGCGCGTAGTTCTCCGCGTTGCCGTCGTACACCGCGCTCACGGACTCCAAGAGCTCCTTGAACGGCTCCGACAGATCGTCGTACGCCGCCTGCAGGTCCGCCCACAGCGTGTGGCCGCCCAGCTCGGGCACCACCTCGTACGTCAGCGACTCGATGGCGAAGACCGGGTCACGCCACAGGCCGCCGATGTGCCAGGTGCTGGCCTTGCCGGTCCGCCGCACGTTGTACGGGTAGACCAGCGGGTTGGCATCGTCCTTCACGGCGGTCGGGTGGTCGAAGGGTTCGGCGAAGATCCGCACGGCGGCGACGTGCTGATTGGGTGTCAGGTGCTGGCCGCGGAACACCAGCACCTTGTGGTCCTGGAAGGCCTGCCGCAGTGCGTCGGCGGTGGTCTCGTCGACGGGGGCCGTCAAGTCGACGCCGGCGATCTCCGCGCCGAAGCGCGGTCCTGCCCTGAGGATGTCGAAAGTGGCGACGGTGGTCATGGCTTCTTCTCCTCTTTGTACGGTGCGGGTCGTGCCGGGGCTGAAACGTTCTGGGCCCCTGGTCGGGGGCGGTCAGTCGGCGGCCGGGGTGAAACGTGCTGGGCTCCCCCGGTCGGGGGCGGTCAGCCGGCTGCTTCCACGCCGAGGCGGGCGAGCAGGCGGTCCCGCAGTGCCGCGTACTCCGGGCCGCCGTGTCTGCGCGGCGCGGGGAGGTCGACCGGGATGTCGACCGCGATCCGGCCCTCGTCGAGGACAGCCACCCGGTCGGCCAGGGCGATGGCCTCGTCGACGTCGTGGGTGACCAGCAGCACGGCGGGCCGGTGTCGCTCGCACAGCTGCCGCAGCAGCGTGTGCATCCGGATGCGGGTGAGGGCGTCGAGCGCCCCGAACGGCTCGTCCGCGAGCAGGAGTTGGGGCTCACGGACGAGAGAGCGGGCGAGCGACACCCGCTGCTGCTCGCCGCCGGACAGCTCGACGGGCCAGGCCCGCTCGCGGCCTTCGAGGCCGACTTCGGCGAGGGCGGTGCGGCCCCGCTGTTCGGCGTCCGGGCCGGGCAGGCCCAGAACCACGTTCTCGAGCAGCCGCTTCCACGGCAGCAGCCGCGCGTCCTGGAAGACCACTGACACGTCATCGGGGGCGGCCAGTTCACCGCTTCCCGCCACGCCGTGGTCGAGGCCGGCCAGCGCCCTCAGCAGGGTGCTCTTGCCGGAGCCACTGCGTCCGAGCAGGGCCACGAACTCACCTGGGGCGATGCCCAGTTCGAGGTCGTCGAGCACGCGGCGCCCGCCGAGCGTGCGTACCAGATCCTTGATGCGGACCGTCGTGCGGTCCTCGGCCGCGGTCAGCCCGCCAGCGTCCGCCGCCATGACAGGGTCCTCCTCTCGACGAGCCGTACGAGGGCGCCGGAGACGAGCCCGAGGAGTCCGTACACGACGAGGCCGACGATGATCACGTCCGTCTGTCCGTAGGTCCGCGCGAGCTCCATCATGTAGCCGATGCCGCTGGTGGCGTTGACCTGCTCGACGACGACCAGCGCCAGCCAGGCGGCGGTCACCGCGAACCGCAGCCCCAGCAGGAACCCGGGCAGCGCACCCGGCAGGACGACATGCCGGACGAACTGGATCCTGCTCAGCCGCACCGTCTCGGCGAGTTCGGAATAGCGGCTGTCGATGGAGCGCAACCCGTTGTGCGTGTGGATGTAGACCGGGACGAAGACGCCGAGCGCGATCGTGATGACCTTCATCGTCTCGCCGATGCCGAACCAGAGGACGAGCAGAGGGATCAGTGCCAGCGAGGGGATCGCCCTCTTGATCTGCACCGGCCCGTCGACGATCCCCTCGCCGAGGCGGCTCAGTCCGGAGACGAGCGCGAGCAGCAGACCCGCGGCCGTGCCGAAGACCAGGCCGAGCAGGGCGCGCCAGGCGGAGGTCGCGAAGTTGGACTGCAGCCTGCCGTCGGCGATGAGGTCGCCCGCGGTGCCGGCGATGGTCCAGGGTGCGGGCAGACTGCGGGCGTCGATGAGTCCGGTGCCGGAGCCGGCCGCCCACACCGCGAGGAGCAGCAGCGGGCCGAGCGCCCAGCCGTAGGGGATGCGGCGGCCCGGCCCCAGCCTCTTGCGTGCCCGTGGGCGAAGGCGAGGAGAGGAGACCGCGGCGTCGTCCGTCGCCGTCACGGTCGCGGTCGCCGCCCTCTGGTCGAAAGCCGTGGTGCTCATGGTGTCTTCCTTTCACCGGCAACGGCGTCGGCGGCTACGCGCTCGTATCGCCGGTCGAAGAGGATCCCCGCGTCGAAGGCCTTGTGCTTCTGCTCCCGCGCCAGCAGGTCCACGGTCTGCTGCTGGCGCTCGATGGCGCCCGTCCAGTCCGCGGGAAAGTCCGGGTGGCCGGACCTTTCGACGAGGTATTCACCGTCCTCACGGCTCAGCCCCTGGTCCTTGACGTAGTAGCCGTCGATCCACTGCTTCGGATGTTCGTCGATCCAGATCTGGGCTCGGGCCCAGAACGTGATGAGTTCTCTTACGGCAGCGGACTTCTGCGGATTGCTCACTGAATCGGTGAGCGCCCACAAGTGCCCCGGGTCGTCGCGGAGACCGTGCTTGATGGTCGTGCCGCCGTCCCTGCCGTATTTCGTCAGATAGCGCTTGATATTGACGTCGCCGATAGGCGCGGCATCCACCTGACGATTTCCCAGAGCGGTGGGGTAGACGTCACCGGTACTGGCAAGTTCGACGAGGTCGACGTCCTGCTGGGTGAGACCGGCCTTCTTCAGGATCCGCAGCACGAGAGCCCCCTGCGCCTGCCCGGGGCTGTAGGCGATCTTCTTCCCGCGAAGGTCGGCGAGAGTCTTGATGTGAGCGCCCGGAGCGATCCCCAGCTCGTAGATCGGGTACGCGGTCGGATCCTTGCGGAACTTCGCCGCCACGAGCTTGGTGTCCAGGCCCGTCCAGTGGGCGTTGATCGACGGAATCTCCGCCGCCGAGCAGATGTCGAGCGCGTCGGCCCGGAAGGCTTCGGAGCATTGCGGGCCGCCGCTGATATTGGCCCACTTCACGTTGAAGGGCAGCTTGTGGATCTGACCCGACAGTTCCAGGGCGACTTTGAGATCGGGCGCGCCGACGGCCAGAGAGGTGTCGGCGGCGACCTTGGCCGGAATCTTCTTCGCCGCGACGTTCTCGCTGGTAGCCGTGGATTGCGTGTTGTTCACACACGCGGTCAGCAGAAGGGATACGGCGACTGCGGTCATCGCGCCGACGCGCAGGGATGCGGGCATGGCGGTACGTGGGGACATTCGTGCCTTCACGGGACGAGGGGCACGCCTCAGCGCAGGGCGAAAGGGAGGGGAGGCGTGAAATGGGAATCGAGCGGGTGCGGTGCGGCGAGGCGCCGAGCACTCGGCTCAGCGCAGCAAGGAGGTCGGCCACACACCGCGGTATCGAGCGGGTGCGGCGGGGCGCCGAGCGGCCCGGCTCAGCGCAGAGAGGAGGTCAGCTACACACCGCGGTGGCGACGCGCATCAGATCGATGGCCCGCCGCTTCCGGAACCGCCTGCAGATCCTCATGCCACCGAAGCTATCCACCGGCCAAGCTCCCTTCAAGAGAGGGGGGTTGACTGTCATCGCGCTGCAATACCCCCTTCATGGCCATGCCATGTGCGCGCCGGCGGGTTCCCGGCCCTTGTCGCCGTCCGACAGGAATCGGGCCGGACGTCATCGACCGTCTGCGGGTGCCGGATGTGGCCGCCGCTCTCCACGTACGGGCTGCCGTTGCCGCCCGAGTACACCGATGCCGGAATCGGCGGCACCAGCACCGGAACCGGCGAGTAGCTCGAAGAAGCGAGCGGCGGCAGGATGACGGTCGTCGACGCCGACCCGGAGATCGTGGTCGACGGCCGCCGGCCGATGCTGCGCCTCCGGGAGTCACGTGAGGGCGAGGCACCGTTCCGCCCGCGTGAAGGCGGCTGAGTTACCCTCACCGCGTGATCGGCAACCGGATACGCGAGCTGCGCCAGTCCCGCAAGATGACCGTACGGGACCTGGCCTCGCGCGCCGGGGTGTCGACCGGTCTGGTCAGTCAGGTCGAACGCGGCCTGACCGATCCCAGCCTGGCGACGCTGCGCAGGCTCTCCACCGCTCTCGGACTCCCCCTTTTCGACCTGTTCCGGCAGGACGAGCCGGACGCCGTCGCTCTGGTGCGGCGCGACCGCCGGATCGTGGTGCGTTCGCCGCAGGGCGGGATCGAGTACACACGTGTCTCGGCCGGCTCCGCACACCTCGAGGTACTTGAGGGCGCGCTGGAACCGGGAGGCACGTCCTCGGAGGAGCGCTACAGCCACCCCTCGGAGGAGTGCGTGGTGGTGCTGAGCGGCAGTCTGGTCGTCGAGGCCGGCGACGACCGCCAAGAGCTGAGGCCCGGGGACAGCTGCACCTTCGACTCCCGCCTTCCGCACCGCTACGTCAACGAGGGCAGCGAACCCGCACGCTTCCTGGTGAGCGTGACACCGCCGAGCCGGTGACCCTCAGAAGTTGACGGCCGACCCCAGAGCGACGGCCGGCCACCCACCCATTGACGGGCACATGACTCGGCTGCTTCGATCACCCACACTGAACAATTTCACTGTGATTGAAATGCGAGCCACCACGTGTCCATCGCGCCACTCGACGCCGCCGAGCGTTTCCGTGCCCGGTTCCCCTCCCTCAAGGACACCGTCCACCTGGCCAGTTGCAGCCAGGGCGCGGCATCCGAGCACGTGCTGACGGCGCTGCAGGAGTTCCAGTGGTCCATGCGCAGCCAGGGCGCACCCTGGGGCGAGTGGATGGCCCAAGTGGACGCCGCCCGCGCCGCCTTCGCCGCCCGTATCGGCGCGCAGCCGGACGAGATCGCGGTCGTCGGCTGCGCCTCCGAGGGCGCTTACCAGGTGGCGTCCACGCTGGACTGGTCGCGCCGCCCCGGCCTGGTCACCACGGACATGGAGTTCCCGTCCATCGCCCACGTCTGGCTGGCGCAGGAGCGACGCGGCGCTCGGGTGCGCCATGTCCCGGAACGGGAAGGGGCCGTCCCCGCCGAGGACTACGCCGCCGCGATCGACGACTCGACCAACCTGGTCTCCGTGCCGCTGGTCTCCTACCGCAACGGCGCCCGGCTGCCGGTTACCGAGACGGTCCGAGCGGCACACGCGGTCGGCGCACGAGTATTCATCGACGCGTACCAGGGATTGGGTGTACTCCCGGTGGACGTGCGGGAGTTGGACTGCGACTACCTGGTGTGCGGTGCGCTGAAGTATCTGCTCGGCGTCCCCGGCATCGCGTTCCTCTACGTACGCGGCGGGCTGCGCGATGACATGGATCCTCAACTCACCGGTTGGTTCGGCCGAGTTGACCCCTTCGCGTTCGACCCGCGCTCCCTCGACTTCCCGGACACCGCGCGCCGCTTCGAGACCGGCACCCCGTCGATCCCCTCCGCGTACGCCGCCGCGGCCGGGCTTCGCACCCTGGCCGACGTCGACCCGAGGGACATCGAGGCGCACGTCGGCGCGCTCACCACGTACGCCCACGCGCGCCTGACCGAGATCGGCGAGACGTCGGCCTCGCCCGCCGACCCGGAACTGCGCGGCCCGCAGGTGGCGATCGCCGACCCCGCCCCGGACGCGCTCGCGGCCGCGCTCGCCGAGCGCCGCATCGTGACCAGCCCGCGCGGCACCCTGCTCCGCGTCTCATTCCACTACTACAACAACACGTCCGACGTCGACGCGCTGATCGACGCGCTCGGTGAGATACGGGCCCAGCAGCACATCCAGTAGCACGTCCAGGAACACCGCACCCCACGGAGCGAGTGACATGCCCGACGACGCCGGAAGCAGCCCAACGGCCGCCCCCTCCCCCACCACTGGCCCGCATCAGCGCCACGGCGAGAACGGTCAGGACCGGCAAGACGGCCGAGGCAGGCAGGACAGGCAGGACCATGGTCTGAAACGGTCCTTGACTGGACGTCAGCTCAGCATGATGGGTCTGGGCGGTGCCATCGGTACCGGTCTGTTCCTCGGCTCGGGTCTCGCCATCTCCGCTGCGGGGCCCGCCGCCGTGATCGCGTACGTGCTCTGCGCGTTGATCGCCCTGGTGATCGGCTGGGCGCTGGCCGAGATGACCGCCGTACACCCGGCGACCGGCTCGTTCGGCACCATCGGCCGCCACTATCTGGGCCCGCTGGCCGGCTTCGTGATCCGCTGGACCTACTGGACGATCCAGGTGATCGCGATCGGCGGCGAGGTCATCGCCGGCGGCATCTACGTCCGATTCTGGTGGCCCGAACTGCCGCTGTGGGCACCGGTGGTGGCGTTCTCGCTACTGCTCCTGGCCGCGAACGCGCTGACCGTCGGGGTGTTCGGCCGCCTGGAGTACTGGTTCTCCACCATCAAGATCACGGCGATCGGTGTCTTCGTCCTGCTCGGCTGCGCCTACGTCTTCCTCGGCCTGCCCGGCCACGAGGCGGCCGGCACCTCGAACCTCTCGGGGCCCGGCGGTCTCCTTCCGCACGGCCTGAGCGGTCTGGGCACCGCCTTCGTCTTCGTGATCTTCAGCTACATCGGCACCGAGATCATCGCGGTGACCGCCGCCGAGTCCGAGAACCCGGTGCGAGACATCCCGCGTGCCGCCCGCCGGATGGTCGTGCGCCTCGCGCTCTTCTACGTTCTGGCCATGGCGGTGGTGGTCACCGTGGTGCCGTGGTCGCGCACGGCGGCGGGCGGAGACGTCACGGCGAGCCCCTTCGTCCAGCTCTTCGACGTCGCCGGGATCCCGGCCGCCGCGGGCATCATGAACTTCGTGGTACTGACCGCGGCGCTCTCCAGCGCCAACGCCAACACCTATCTGGCCACCCGCATGATCCACTCCTTGGCGGTGGACCGGCACGCGCCTCGGATGTTCGCACGGGTGGGCCGCGGCGGAGTCCCGCACCGAGCGCTCGCCGTCTCCGGACTCGGCCTGGGTGCCGCCGCGATCCTCTCGGTCCACTCCGAGGACACGGCGTACGTCCTGCTCTTCGGCATCTCGGTGTTCGGGGCGCTCGTCGTGTGGATCCTCATCCTCGCCACGCACCTGATGTTCCGCCGCCACCGCGTCCGCCACGACCTCCCCTCCTCGCCGGCCCGGCTGCGCGGCGCTCCGTTCACCACCGTCGCGGCGGCCCTCGCGCTGGCGGCGATCCTGGTCTCCACGGCGTTCATCGAGGGCCTGGAGGACTCCTGGAAGGCCGGCCTGCCGTTCTTCGCGCTGCTCGTCGTCGTGTACCGCTTCGGTGCTCGGCGCCACGAGACGGCGGAGCCGTTGCCGGACAGCACGCTGCCGCCGGAGGGTCGGACCCCCTGAAAAGGGGGCTGTGGACAGTGTCACGGGTGTACGCCCGCGACAGGTCTTCGATGCCAGGTGGAGATGGTCGAGAAGGTCATCGCCGAAGCCCGGGAGCGCTGCTTTCCTCGCGCCGTCCGGACGAGGCAGCCGTCAGCTCCTGACCGCCCCCGGGTCACTGGGGTGCTCACTCAGCGGCGTCGTCTCCATGGAGAGCCACGGGGCCTGGGGAAGTGAGTCCAGCACTGTCTGCATCTCGGCGGCGTCCCGGGCGCGCCACAGGCCGAGCGCGCGGCGCTCGCCAGGCGTCTTCCACAGCCGCACCAGGTGTCCCTGCCCGGCCAACTCCTTCGCACGGACCGCTTCCGCTGCGGTGGCGTCCCTCAGCGCCTGGGAGGTGCCGTCCTCGGTCGCGGCCGGGGCGAAGGCCACCAGGAACTCCTTGGCGGCACCCGATGCACCGGTGGAGGCCTGCCCCGGGTCGTTCGGGTGCGGCGTCAGAGGTGTGACCTCGTCGCTCCGCCACACACGCAACGGCATCGAGGACAGGACATCCTCCAGGTGCACGGCGTCCTGCGCGGCGAACAGTCCGAGCGTGCGCCACTCCCCCGGCTGCAGAGGCGGGCGCCACAGCCTCAGCAACTGCCCCTGTTCGGCAAGCCTGCGGGAGTGCGCGGCCTCGCGGGTGCGGACCTCGTCGACTTCCGCCTGCGAGGTCCCCTCCGGGACATGGGTGGTCATGGTGACGAGATGTTCCATGGCCGATGCTCCTCTCAGCCGGGGCTGCGGTGCGGGTCGGACGAGACCTGGTAGGGACCGGTCGCCGGCGTCCCGGGCATCGCGGAGACACGGAACCGCCACCTGGATCCACCGTCTCGCGCGTGGCGGTCGATCGCATCCGTTGGGGAGCCCCTGGGGAGTATCCGAACGGGAAGACAGCGGTAGGCGCCAGGTGACCGGGCCCGGCACGATCCCTGTCCCACCGCCGGCGCGCCTGGTCCTCAGGCAGGGCGCTTGGCCATGATGACCAGGCCAGGCCCGCTTTGCTCATCTGCGGGGAGCCGAAGTTCGGCGACCGGGCACAGGCCGGCTTGCTCGATCAGGTCCACGAGCTGTTCCGGCCGCCATTTGTGCGTGGTCCAACGAACGGGGACCCCTCCGTAGGCCTCGGTGCGCACCGCGTCTTCGTCGCCGACGTGTGTTGCGGTGATGAAGTGGCCGCCTGGCTTCAGGGCGCGCGCGAACAGGGCGAGGACCTGAGGAAGGACGTCGCGAGGGAGGTTGAACAGTGACCACCACCCGAGTACGCCGCCAAGAGACGCTTCTTCAAGGTCGAGGTCGGTGGCAGAGGCGACGCTGAAGCGGCATTGCGGATGAAGACGGCGGGCGTTTTCGATCATGCGGGGCGAGAGGTCGACTCCGGACACGTCGAGTCCGCGTTCGGCGAGGTAGGCGGTCACCGTGCCTGGTCCGCAGCCGACATCGAGCACGGGCCCGAGCTCGCTCACGGTGTCGGCGAAGGCGTCGATCGACGCCTTGAGCCATGGATGGCTACGGATGTCACCGACTCCCGTCGTCACCACCATGTGGGCGTAGTTGTCAGCCACCCGGTCATAGGACTCACGGACCACGTCGAGATCGGCTGGGCGGTCAGTATGGCGTGCGCGCATCAGCCAACCATAGGGCGGCCTGCGGTGCCGGAGACCGCTCAACGGTCATCCGGCACACACCCCGGTAACGCCGCCGCGCGCTGCTCAGCCGAACGGACGGTCCCCGGCGATCGCCACGCGTTCCGCGACCCGGGGGTACGGCGCGTAGTCGTTGACGGCGTAGTGCTGGGTCGCGCGGTTGTCCCAGAAGGCGACGTCGCCCGCCTGCCAGCGGAACCGCACCTGGAACTCCGGGACGTGGGCCTGCTGGAAGAGCAGCCGGAGCAGGCGATCGCTCTCCGGGCGCTCGAGGCCGATGATCCGGGTGGTGAAGGAGGTGTTGACGAACAGCATCCGGCGTCCGGTCTCCGGGTGTCGACGCACCACGGGGTGCTGGACCGGCGGCAACTGCTCCTGGAACGGGGCCAGTTGTTCCGGCGCGTAGAAACGCGCGAAGCCCGGCAGGAAGTCGTGGACGGCACTCGCGCCGTCGATCCGCTCGCGCACCTCGACCGGCAGGTTGTCGTAGGCGGCCGCCATGTCCGCCCACATCGTGTCGCCACCCATCGGCGGCACCTCCCGCAGCTGCAACACGGCACCCAGGGCCGGGCGTTCACGGAAGGTGACGTCCGTGTGCCAGACGTTCTCGTAGGTGGGAACGGCACCGGCCGACTTGTCGAAGCGGACCACGTCGTCGGCGTCACCGGGAGCAAGCAGCGGATTGGTCTCCAACTCACCCCAGTTACGCGCGAATTGGCGCTGCGCGTCGGAGGTCAGGTGCTGGCCACGGAAGAAGAGCACCTTCCATTCGAGGAGCGCGCGGTTCAGTTCCTCGCGCACCGCGCAGGACACGGGCCGCGAGAGGTCGAGGCCGCGGATCTCCGCTCCGATGACGCGGCCCTGCGGAACGAGTTCGAACCGCTCGTACGGCCGCTCCCGCACACCGTCCGGCAGGCGATTCAGGATGCGGCTGCCCTCGTACAAGCCGTCGGCGGGGATGCGGTGGTCGCGCAGGGCTGATGCGGGGGCAACGTCATGGGTGAGCGACATGGCGAACTCCTTGGAAGCTCAACAGGGGGCCGGCGGCGGACGGCGCGATGCGACGTTTCCGGGAACCGGTACGGGAAAGCTCAGGCCCGAATACGGAGGCCTACGGCGGATTCAGCGACAGGAAGACGCCGGGGGCGAACCCACCCGGCCGCGGCGGCGCAGAAAGCCGTACCCGCGGGGCGCGCACTCACCGCGGGGGCCGCTGTGCTGCGGCTCATCCTCACGGAAGTTCGAGTGCGTGTGCATGTCGGCCACCCTAACGCAGAGACCTGCGGGCCGACACCAGGCCTCCCTACTGCGGAGATCCGCGCAACGGAAGCGGAGGGGTGCGACGTGCTGGTGGCGACGGCTCAGGACGGC
The DNA here is from genome assembly GCF_035918235.1 of Streptomyces sp. NBC_01445. Taxonomy (NCBI): domain Bacteria; kingdom Bacillati; phylum Actinomycetota; class Actinomycetes; order Kitasatosporales; family Streptomycetaceae; genus Streptomyces; species Streptomyces sp. NBC_01445. Next base: position 1,768,021 of record NZ_CP109485.1, read on the forward strand.
CCTGCCCCCGAGGCCCGCGAACGAGCGACCGCCGCAGCCGGCGCGTTCCACAGCGACGGGGCGGGTGCTACAGACCCAGGTCGCGGGCGACGATCTCCTTCATGATCTCCGTGGTGCCTCCGTAGATGGTGGTGATACGCGAGTCGAGGTAGTCGTGTGCGATGCGGTATTCGAGCATGTAGCCGTAAGCGCCGTGCAGTTGCAGGCAGCGCCCGACGATGTCGACGTAATGCTCCGTGGCCCAGAACTTCGCCGACGCGGCTTCTACGGCGCTCAGTTCGCCGCGGGAGTGCCTGGAGAGCAGTTCGTCGATGTAGGTGCGGCCCACACGGGCGGTGGTGACCATGTCGGCCAGTTGGAAACGGGTGTTCTGGAAGGAGCCGACGGTCCGGCCGAACGCCTTGCGCTCCCGGACGTACTCCACGGTCCGCTCCAGCACGCCCTCGATGGAAGCCACGGCGTTGGCCGCGATCGAGATGCGCTCCTGGGGAAGGTTGCGCATCAGCGCTGTGAAGCCGGAGCCCTCCTCCCCGAGCAGGTTGGCGGCCGGCACGCGGACGTCCTGGAAGAACAACTCGCTGGTGTCCTGCGCGTGCAGGCCGATCTTCTCCAGGTTGCGACCACGCGAAAAGCCGGGCCGATCGGCCTCGATGACCAGCAGGCTGATCCCGCCGTGGCGGTCCGCGCCGGTCCGTACGGCGGTGACGACCAGGTCGGCGTTCTGACCGTTGGAGATGAAGACCTTGCTTCCGTTGACCACATAGTCGTCGCCGTCGCGGACAGCGGAGGTGGCGATGCCGGCCAGGTCGCTCCCGGTTCCGGGCTCGGTCATCGCGACCGCGACGATGAGCGTCCCGGCAGCAATGCCCGGCAGCCAGCGGGCCTTCTGCTCGTCATCGGTCAAGCCGGTGAAGTAGGGCACGACGATGTCGTTGGACAGCCCTACTCCGGCGAGGCCGTCCGACGCGGGATGGCGGGAGAACTCCTCGCCGATCAGCGCGTTGAAGCGGAAGTCGGTGACCCCACCGCCGCCGTACTCCTCCGGGATGTTGAAGCCGAGGATTCCGGCCCGGGCGGCCTCCTGGAAGAGTTCGCGGTCGACCTTGCCCTCGGCCCGCCACCGCTCGGCGTGCGGCGTGGCGTGCTTGTCGACGAACGCACGAACCGTCTCGCGCAGGAGTTCGTGGTCATCCTCGTAGAGCGACCGTTCAGCGAAGATCGCACTTGTCATCGGGACTCCGATCTGGACTGATCTCGTACATACGGCAGGAGATGAGCAAGAGGGACGCGGAGGGGGAACGCCCGGCATGGTGCGCGCACGGCCGACATGTCGCCGCTCAGCGCACACGCAGCCGACGCAGGAGGCCCAGCTGTCCGTTGGTGCGGCGGACAAAACTCTCGACGGAGCTCTTCACGGAGGTCTCCGCAGAGCTCTCCACGGCCTGCGCCGGTCCGAGCGGCAGGAGCCGCTGCGTGGCGACCGTCTGGCTCTCGGTGTACTTGCGGATTCCCTCGGCCCCGTGGCGCCTGCCGAGTCCGCTGTCGCCCATGCCGCCCATCCCTGCCTCGATGCTGCCGGCCGCCGCGGCGGCACCGTCGTTGATGTTGACCGACCCGGCGCGGATCCGCACCGCCATCCGGCCGGCTTCGCGGGAGTCCTTCGACCAGATCGACGCCGACAGTCCGTAGGTTCCTTGGTTGGCCAGGCCCACCGCTTCGCTGTCCGTGCCGTAGACGTAGAGCGAGAGCACCGGACCGAACGTCTCCTCGTCGCACACGGCCATCTCGGGTGTGACGCCTTCGAGGACGGTCGGTTCGTAGAAGAGCGGGCCGATGTCGGGACGGGCCCGGCCACCCGCGAGTACGGTCGCCCCCTCGGCCACCGCGCCGTCGACGTGTGCCTCGACAGCCGCGAGCTGCGCCGCCGACGTCAGTGACCCGATGTCCACCGAGTAGTCGTAGGACCGCCCGAGCCGAAGCGCCCGCGTCGCCCGGACGAGCTCGGCGCGGAAGGTTTCGTAGACCTTCTCGTGCACATAGACGCGTTCGATGTGGATGCACATCTGCCCGGTGTTGGCGAAGGCCGCCACCACCGTGCCGGCCGCCGCGGCGGCCACGTCCGCGTCCTCCCGCACGATCAGCGGGTTCTTGCCGCCGAGTTCGAGAGAGGCCCCGACCAGTCGCCGCGCGGCACGTTCCGCGACGGTGCGTCCTGTGGCGGTCGACCCGGTGAAGCAGACGAAGTCGACGGCGTCGACCAGGGCGGCCCCCACCGCGGCCCCGGGACCGGCCACGATCTGCCAGAGACCGGTCGGCAGCCCGGCCTCCGCCATCAGGGCACGAGTCCACAGCATGGTCAGCGCGGTCTGGGAATCCGCCTTGGAGATCACGGCGTTGCCGGCCATCAGGGCCGGCAGCACATCGCCGACACCGAGGTAGAGGGGGTAGTTCCACGGAGAGATGACGCCGACGACCCCCTTCGGCACCCGCACCTCCTTGACCTTCGTCAGGCCGGGCACCATCCCGCGCACGTGGTGGGGGGCCAGGTAGTGCCGGGCACGCCGTGCGTAGTGTCTGGCGATCGCCGCGACCTGGGCCACCTCCTGCCAGGCGTGGTACCGCGCCTTGCCCGTCTCCCACTGGATCAGGTCGATCACCTGGTCCTGCCGTTCCAACAGCAGGTCGTGGAAGGCGAGTACCACATCGCCGCGGCGCCTCAGCGGCGTCCCCGCCCACTCCGGCTGGTCCGCCCGGGCACCGGCCACCGCCGCCGCGACGTCCTCCGGGGCGCACGCGGGAACGGCCGCGATCGGCGCAAGGTCGAACGGTGCGACCGCGGTCACGGGCTCGGCACTGTCGCGCCCGAGACGCGACTTGTCCCGGCGCACCCACGCGCACCACTGCGCAATCAACTCGTCCGTCACCCACGTGGGCCGAGAACTCTTCGGCACAGGGCTGGAAGGCACGGGACTGTCGGGCGCTGGGCTGTCGGGCGCGGGGATCTGGTCCTGCTCCGTGGTCATGCGGGCTCCTCGGTCGTACGGGACTGGCTCGAGCCGGAATGCCGTGGCCCTGCCTCCGGCTCGCCCTGTGCGGATCCGGCGGGCCGGGGCCCGAGCCGACGGCGGCTCGTCGGTCACGTCGATGCCCTTGTCGACGGCAGCGCACCTCGCTATGTTAATCAGAAATCACATCCTGGAACAAGCTTTGAACCGTGCCGGCATCACCAACTCACCTCCATGCAAGGCGAGATGCGCCGCACGTCCTACCAGGAAAGCGAGCAAGTCAATGCCAAATCTCAGCCGCAGAAGAGTCCTGTCCCTCGGTGCCGCGCTGGGCCTCGTGAGCGCGACGAGCACCACCAACGCGTGGGCGTGGTCGCCGACGGGCTCGGTCGCCGGAACCGGCAGGGGCACCGACCCGGAATACGTGTGGGACGACGAGGTGGACCAGCTGGTGGCCTCGCTCTTCGACAACGGTCAGGTTCCGGCGGTCAACACCGCGATGGCGTCATGGGTGAACAACAACGACCCGCTGCCCAGCGGCCTGCCGGCCGACCTCACCGGATACCTGCAGAGGGTCAACAAGCTGCCCTCCTGGGCGGATTCCGGCAAGCTGGCTCGCGCCGCCGACTTCAACCGGCGCAAGGACACGTACCTCTTCATGCTCTACGGGCTCGGCAGCGGGATCATGAGCACCGTGATCCCGCGGGAGGCCAGGAGCGTCTACTGGTCCGCAGGCGGCGCCAACATGAAGGACCGCGCGGCCAAGACGTTCACGTTCGGCTACGACCTGGCCCAGCTGAAGGGCTTCGAGCCGACGGGCCAGTTCGTGGTCACCGCCAACAAGACCCGTGTGGTGCACGCCGCGGTGCGCCACCTGCTGCCGCAGTCACCCCATTGGACTGCGGTCACGGACGAGCGCATCCCGATCAGCAACGCCGACATCCTGGTCACCTTCCACAGCCTGGGCACCTTCGTGCGCAGGAAGCTGCTCGAGTGGAAGGTCCCGTTCTCGGCCGAGGACCAGGATGCCTTCCTGCACAGCTGGCAGGTCGCCCTGCACCTGCTCGGCGTGCGGGACGAGTACATCCCCAAGTCGTGGGCCGACGCGGAAGCGCAGTCGGGGCAGGTACTCACACCGATCCTCGCCCCGACGACCGAGGGCATCGAACTGGCCGAGGATCTGCTCGGGTTGACCGCGCAGGTCGACCTGGGCGTCACGCGCGGATTCCTCAACGAGTTCGTACGCTACGTCCTCAGCAACGAGATCGGCGACTGGCTGGGGCTGAAGCGCGACTACGCCTCGGCGGCACTGATCCGCACCGCGTGGCCGGCCTTCATCCTGTTCCGTGAGGGGCTGTCACCCGTCGCGCCCGGCGCCTTCTACGTGTTCGACCAGTTCGTGCGCGCCTTGGCCATGGCGTTCCTGAACAACGGCTCCTCGGGGACGACCACCCCCATCGTGATCCCGACGGGGAACAGGCCGACATCCTGAGTACCCGGACCGACCTCGCGCAGGCCCGTCCCACGGCACACCTGCCACAGGACGGGCATCTGCTCGCTCTCCGCCGAGAAACCCAGGCTCTGCCCAGACACCCAGGGCTCTGCCCAGACACCCAGGTCTGCTCAGACACCCAGGTCTGCTCAGACACCCAGGTCTGCTCAGAGACCCAGGTCTGCTCAGAGACCCAGGTCTGCTCAGAGACCCAGGTCTGCTCAGACGCCATCCGCTTTCCGAACGTGATCGTCTAGTTCGGGAACGTGGGCATGAACTCCCTTCCGTGGCGGGAGAGATGGGCGTGGTTCGTCCGCTCGCCTGGCTTGTGGAGGTCGCTGGTGGCGTCAGTGCTTGGTCTGTTGGAGGCCAGGGAGAAGAGGGTCCGGGAGGAGATCGCGCGGTTGCGGGAGGAGTCCGAGCGGGTGCAGGCCGCACTCGGTGAGGCGGAACGCGATCTTCAGCGGCTGGTGGATGCCCGGGTGACAGTGACCGAGGTGCTGGCCGGGCCGCCTTCGGTGGTCACGGAGCCGATGGGAAGCGCGGTGGCGGGTTCGACGGTGCCCCGGCGGGAGACGGGCATGGCGGCGACAGCCCTTGCGCCGGACTACCAGCGGATCCTGTCGGTGCTGGAGTCTGAAGCGGGCCGGGAGGGCATGCGCTGCCAGCAACTGGCCGTCGCGCTGGGACTGGAGGCCATCCCAGCGAAGGTCGAGGGACTGCGATCGAAGGCGAAACGCCTGGTGGAACGGGGGTGGGCACTCCAGGTGCGGCCGGGAGTGTTCACCGCTCCCGCGGTGCCGGCCCTCTGAAGCCGGCCGGGCGGCGTCCGGCCAGGCGACCGCTCATGAGCATGGTCATCGACCACAGCACCATGGCTTCGTGCATGGCCGGCAGTGTTTCGTAGTCGCGCACCAGGCGACGCGAGCGCATCAGCCAGCTCAGCGTCCGCTCCACCACCCACCTGCGCGGCAGCACCACGAACCCCGCCGTGTCATCGGAGCGTTTGACGACCTGAAGGGTGAGCCGGGCCTCTTCACGGGCCCAGTCGACGAGCCGGCCGGCATAGCCGCCGTCCGCCCACACCAGTCGGACGGAGAAGTACTGCCGTCGCAGGCGCTGAAGCAGCGGGACGGCGGCATCGCGGTCTTGCACGCTTGCCGCGGTCACCGCGACGGCCAGGACCAGGCCGAGGCAGTCCACCGTCAGATGCCGTTTGCGGCCTCCCACCTTCTTGCCGCCGTCCCAGCCGGAGGTCGAGCGCGGGATGTTCACCGCTGCCCGCACGGACTGGGAGTCCACGATCGCGGCCGTCGGGTCCGGCAGACGGCCTTCCTTCTCCCGGACGCGGTCGCGCAGTCGGTCGTGGAGTTCGGCGAGCAGACCCGTGACCTGCCAGCGGCGGGCGAAGGCATGCACACGGCGATACGGCGGGAAGTCCGCGGGCAGGTTGGCCCACTTGACGCCGTTGTCCACGACATAGCGCACCGCGTCGAGCATCACGCGGTGGCAATAGCCCTCCGGCCGCCCGCCCCGCCCCTCCAGCCAGGGCGGAACCGGAAGCAACGGCCGCACCACCCGCCACTCCGCCTCCGTCATGTCGGAGCCATAACTCGGGGTCCTGTCCGGCCCGTCCGCCGCGTTGCCGAACCTGTGCGCGAGACAGTCACACGACGGTGGCAGCGAGTTGGACTCCACGCAGGCGGACGCGAAAGACTGCGGCAACAGGGCCTCCTGGTACTCGGTTGGGATCGCACCCCCGAACTACCAAGAGGCCCTGCTGTCATGCGTCGGCCCTCACTCGATCACTCGATCAGGAACCCTGTTCGACCAGCCCAGCCTCGTGATCGATAAGCGGATGGCGTCTCAGAGACCCAGGTCTGCTCAGAGACCCAGGGCGCCCGCGACCAGGCTGGTCACGGCGGCCCGGTGGTCCGGGCTGTCCTGCCATCTCAGTCTCCGCCCGGCCTCGACCACCACGCCGAACCCGGCGTGCACCAGCACCCGGGCCTGACGCGGGTCCAGCTCCGGACGCGCCAGTCGCAACTGCTGCTCCCAGACGGCGATGTACTCACGCTGCGCAAGGACCAAGGGGCGCTGCAGGTCGGCCGGCAGACCGACGAGCTCGGCTTCGGCAACGCTCGTGAGAGCGGTGTACTCGAAGCTGTAGGCCACGTACGTCGCCGCCAGCGCCACGACGGCGTCATGCGGATCGGTCACCTCCTGCAGACACCGGTCCACCGCCTGCGCCAGCAGCCCCGCAGCCTGCAGGCATGCCGCGGCCAGGATGTCGACCTTGCCCGGGTAGTGACGGTAGAGCGCGGACGGGGCCAGCCCCACCGCCTGCGCGATCTGACCGTTCGTGACGTTGGCGAACCCGTCCCGGGCGAACAGCGGGACGGCGGCCGCGAGGATCTCCGCACGCCGTGAGCGCGCCACCGGCAGGGCCGGCAACTCGACGGAGCTCTTGCCCCTTATGGCCGGTACGGGGTCGGTCGCGATCACGCGCAGGGCGCACGCCAACAGCAGTTCCTCGAGCCGACGTTGAGCAATGGAGGTGCGATGCATCGTGATGGACCCGATCGCGCCGAGAGCCGCCACAACCCGCAGCTGCTCGTCGGACAGCGGACCCTCGCGCCGCACCGCCTCGGTGACCCGCCCGACGACGTGCCCGAACTTCGCCCTGAGAAGTCTGCGATCGTCACGGTCGAGATACCTGGCCTCCCATCGGTACACACCGCCCGACGCGCGATGCGCGACGGTGACCCGGATGAGGGCGGTGAGTACGTCTGCCGGGGCCGCCTCGGACGGCATCTCGTCGAGCGCGCCGACGAGTCGGTCCACCATGACATGCGCGCACTCGGCGAACAGTGCGTACTTGTTCGGGAAGTGCCGGTACAAGGCCGTGGCGGTGATGCCCACACCGGCGGCGATCTCCTCCATGGACGCCGCGTGGTAGCCGCGCTCACTGAAGAGCCGGCCGGCCGCCTCGACGATGAGCTGTCTGCGGTTGCGGGGGCGAGTGGCCGCGGTCGGCTCGGCGGTCATGAACGCACACACGAATGCGGAGACGGGGCCATACGGCCCAGTCAATCACACGTCGAGCAAGCCCCGGGGCCACCCGCGTGCGGACCGCGCGACCAGCGGGTCCCAGACGCCACTCGCGTGATTCTCCATTAACAAAATGCGTCACGACGCTTCTCCAACAGCGACATTGAACGGCACAATGCCGCAGCGACCACCGATCGATACGCCCCCTTACGCCCCTGAGGAGTCGCCCATGTCGACCGACACGGCGCCCGCCTGGTCCTTCCGGCACCACTGGATGTCCCAGGCCGCCACCCACGCGATGACGCGACCCGACAAGCCCGCGCTGCGCCATCTCGGGGTGACCACGACCTGGGCACAGTTGTCGCGACGGTCGCTGCAACTGGCCGCCGCGCTCGCCGACCGAGGCGTCGCCGCGGGTGACCGCGTGGCCCTGCTCACGCTGAACCATCCATGGTTCGTGGAAAGCGTGTTCGCGGCGAACAGCCTGGGGGCCATGGCCGTGCCGCTCAACTTCCGGCTCGCGCCTCCGGAACTCGACCACATCCTGACCGACTGCACTCCTTCAGTGATCGTCGTCGACGCACGGCTCCTGCCGCTGCTCCGGTCCGTACCGAGCACCGCGTCGATCGGCACGGTCGTGGTCATCGGCGAATCGAGCGAGGCCGAGGCCGAAGACGGCATCGCGTACGAGGACTTCCTGTCGGCGTACGAGCCGATGGAACTGCCCGACATCAGTGAGGAGTCGACCGCGCTGATCATGTACACCTCGGGCACCACCGGCCGGCCGAAGGGGGTGATGCTGTCCCACCGCAACATGCAGGTACAGGCGATCACGTGCATCCGTGCGATGGAGATATTCGACGACTCCGATGTGGGCTTCCTGACGGCGCCCTTCTTCCACATCGCGGGGCTGGGTTCGATGGTGGCGAACTTCGTGGTCGGCAGCACGGTCGTGATCCATCCGCTGGGGGCCTTCGACCCGCAGGCGGTGCTCGACGCCTATGAACGCGAAGGCGCCACCGTCGTGTTCAACGTTCCGCAGCAGTGGGACCTGCTTTGCGCCCAGCCCGAGATCGACAAGCGTGACCTGAAGCTGCGGATCGTCAGCTGGGGGGCCGCCCCCGCGAGCGACGCGACCCTGCGCGCCATGGGCGAGAAGTTCCCCGGCGCACTCAACGTGGCAGTGTTCGGCCAGACCGAGACCTCGCCCATCACCTGCGTGCTCCGTGGGGAGGACTCCCTGCGCAAGCTCGGCTCGGTCGGCCGGCCGATCCCGAGCATCCAGTACCGCGTCGTCGACGCGGACATGAATGACGTCGGCGTGGGCGAGGTCGGTGAGATCGTCTACCGCGGGCCCACGCTGACGCAGGGGTACTGGAAGAAACCGCAGGAGACCGCGGAGGCCTTCGAAGGCGGATGGTTCCACTCCGGTGACCTGGTCAAGCAGGACGACGAAGGCTTCGTCTGGGTCGTCGACCGCAAGAAGGACATGATCATCAGCGGCGGCGAGAACATCTACTGCGCCGAACTGGAGAACGCCGTCGCCACGCACCCTTGCGTACGGGAGGTCGCGGTGATCGGCAGGGCCGACGAGCGCTGGGGACAGGTGCCGGTCGCCTACGTCACCGTCACCCCGGGAGCCGACCTCTCGCTGCGTGAACTGACGGGGTTCCTCGAAGGAAAGCTCGCGTCTTTCAAGAGGCCCAAGGACCTCGTGCTGGTCACCGAGCTTCCCCGCAACGCAGGCGGCAAGGTGGTCAAGTCCTTGCTCCGCACCCAGGACGCAGCACGCGTTCCAGGCCAGGATGAGGGGTGACTCCGGCGATGGGGTGCGGATCGTCGATCACAGCCGTCCGGCAATGCTCCGCGACGACCAGCAACTCGTACTCGGTCCGTCGCCCTGCTCCGCGGCATCACCACAGAAGAGGCCGACGTCAGTGGCGGTGATCGATTTCGCGTGACGTGACCTCACCGGCAGGCGGCGGCCACCACCTGCGGCGCATGCCTCCGCTCCCAGGGAACGCACTTCCCGCGCACGTTGGGCGCATCGGGATGCCGCAGAGCGAACCGCCCCCGTCCGCTCCGGACCGTCACCCTCCCCAACAGCGTCCTCTCCGTTCACGGGTGATCACTCCCAGGCCGTCCCACGCACAACGCGGAACGGCGACCGCCCGGCCCGCGCCGCGGCAAGCGCCTCCTCGACCGGCGGCCCGGACGCATCCCAGTTGCTCGCCGACCAGCCGTCCCCCGTACACACGATCTCTCGCCCCTGCCCGGCGTCGACCTGCACGAACGTGCCGGTGACCACGGCGGCCACTACTTCGTCCACCACCTCGAGCAGGTCGGCGGAACCGCTGTCACAGGCATCGCAGCCACAGTCCGGAAGTTGCTCGAGACTCACCGCGGGCTCCCCCGCCCCCACCACGAGAACCGTCCTGGGAACCTTGTCGATGGCCGAGAACCCGAAGACGAGAGGTACGGCGTGTGCGCGCACCGGGTGCAGCCGGACAGCGTCGCTCACCCCCACGTCCGGCGCCCGCCGCCAGATCGCCGCCGGGTCCGCAACCGTCTCCACCTCGGCAAGCCCGAGCCGGGACAACGCCCGTGTCCAGGCCTCGGCCCGGGCAGCGAGCACGAGGTACTTCGCCGGCTCCAGACACCGTGAATACTCCTCGTCCCGCACTTCGCCACCCGGATGCGGATCGGGCCAGGGAGGGGTGTCCACCCCAGTAACGGCGAACTCCTCGTCGACAGCCCGGCAAAGCCCCACAAGATCCATACCGGCAACCCTACGGCGCGGAGCCGGGACGGCCTTCGCCACCGGACTGAGGTACATCGACAGCGGCGGCGCTGCACTGCGAATGACCCCAGTTACCTACGCACGGGGGGATGACGCGAGTGATCTCGGACTCGACAGCGGCGATGCGGTCGGCCGGCGGGCCCAGCGCGGCGACCGCGCGGACGACGGGGTCGCCGTCCGCGCCGCCGAGCGGGCGGGCGCGGACGTGGGCAGCCTTCAACTCCGCCCAGTGTTCGGCCTGCTGGGGCGTGAGGCTGCCGCGCAGTTCGGCGAACCTGAGCAGGCTTGCCTCGGCGCTCGCGGTGAGCATCCGGGCCCGGGCCGCGTAGTGGTCGTCGAGGCCTGGGCAGAGTTCGAGGGCTGCGGCTTCGGGGAGGTCGTCATCCCCTCTCCCGAGGAGGCGGCATACGAGGACAGCCAGGCCTCGGCGAGGGAGCGGCGGGTGGCGGGGTCGGTCACACCGGCGAGGTCGGCCTCGTAGGCCGACCTCGCCACAGCGCGACGGAACTTGTCGAGGAGCGTACGGGTGGCGGCCGACGTGACGAAGCCGTCGGGCGGGCGCAGGTCAGCTCCGCGAAGACGTAGTCGGCGGCCGGGGCGTCGCCTATGCGGGCCGCGAGTTCGGCGCACCAGTCGGCGATGGCCGGGGCCAGGCCGACGGGGTCGCGTGCGCGGGCGAGCGAGACGGCGCGGCGGGTCCACTGCTCGCGCTCGTCCCCACGCGACCTGTGTACCCCGTGCGCATGATGACGCCGAATCACGTCACAGCGGCTGAGCAGGCCAGTCGAGGAGCCGGGCGCCAATGACCGCAGTCTGCAGCGTGTAGCGGTGGACGGGGTCGGCGGGGTCGGCTCCGGTGAGTTTGTGGATGCGTTCGAGGCGGTACGTCATGGCGCGCACGCTGAGCGACAAGCGGCGGGCTGCCTCGGCAGCGACACAGCCCGAGTCGAAGTAGACGGCAAGAGTCTCGATGAGCGGTCCGGCGCCCCCACGCGCCTTGCGGAGCGGACCGAGCGTCGTCGTGACCAGGTCTGCCATGGCCTGCCGGTCGCGGGTGAGGACCGGATAGACGAGGAGGTCGGCCGAGCGCAGGACGGGGACGTCGAACTCCAGCCGCTCGGCCAGCTCGAGGGCGCCCAGTGCCTCCTCGTACGACTGGACGACGCCGCCGGGACCCGGCTGGGCGCGGCCGATGGCGACACGACCGCCGTCCGTGGCCGCGTACGCCTGCTTCGCGAAGAACGCCAGCACCTCGTCCTGGTCGCCCGGCGCGATGCAGATCAACCGGCCGTCCTTGGTGGTCAGAAGGATGCTCCGGTCACCGAACCGGGAGATCAGCGCCCGCTCCACATCCCGCGGCACGGCATCACCCGCGTCGTACGCGACCTCGCCCTGCGCCACCGCCACGGCGTGCGCGTACGAGAGCCGCAGCCCGAAGCGTTCCGCGCGCTGGGCGAGCAATCCCAGATCACTGCGGCCGTACAGCAGGTCGTCGATGAACTCCCGGCGAGCCGCCTCCTCTTGGCGCACGGCCATGCGCTGGGCGCGCTCGTAGCCCTCGGCGAAGGCGTCGACGGCCTGTTCCAGCGCGCCGAGCACGCTGTCCAACGTGACACCGCCACCCACGTGCGTACGGGCGAACGTCAGATGCGCGCCGACCAGGGCACGCAGTCCCAGGCCGGCCTCCGCCGCCCGCTCTCCCAGATCACGCCGCGAGGCGAGTTCGTCGCGGTTCAGTCGGCGCCCGGTCGCACCGGCGTCGGCAAGCATGGCGGCGAAACCGTCGAGGTACTCCTCCGGTATGGCCTGCCCGCGCTCGGTCATACATTGTCCCCGTGTTCCTGCCGACGTCCTGACGCCTTTCTAGCGCACAGTTGATGTCTGCTTGACGGTGGGGGTAAGGCTGGTTGCCGGACTCCGGAAATCCCGACCGGACAGAGGTGAGGTTGCCACCTACCGTGAACACCGGTCTCACCAGCCCGACGCTCCTCGCGTGTCACCGGGGCGAGGCGGACAGCGGGAGGGGAAGGTACGGCCGTCGGCGCCGCCCACTCTCCACTGACCGCACGATCGTCCACTTAATCGGTACACTGATTCCCTATCGCGCACCGCGAGCACCTGGGACAGGTAGGAACAGCCATGGCAGCGACACACATCGACGGACGGGTCGCCCGCGGGAATCAGACCCGTCAGCTGGTCCTCAAGCGCGCCATGCAGGTCGCATCCGTCGAAGGCCTGGAGGGCCTCTCCCTCGGCCGGCTCGCGGGCGAGCTCAAGCTCAGCAAGAGCGGCGTGTTCGCTCTGTTCGGCTCCAAGGAGGACCTCCAGCTCGCCACGGTGCGTGCGGCGATCAAGGTCTATCTGGAGCATGTGGTCCAGCCCGCCCGTGAACTCCCGCCGGGGATCAACCGGCTGTGGCGCGTGTGCACCAGCTGGCTCACCTACTCGCGCGAGCGCGTCTTCCCCGGCGGCTGCTTCTTCTACTCGACGTCGGCGGAGTACGACGCCCGCGCGGGCAAGGTGCACGACACCCTCGCCGCGGCCCGCACCAACTGGTCCACGTATCTGGAGCAGACCATCGTCGAAGCTCAGCAGACAGAGGAGATCGCGGAGGACATCGATGTCCCCCAGCTCGCCTTCGAACTGGTTGCGCTCCTGGAGATGGCCAACGCCGAGTCCGTCCTGCACGACGAGTTCACCAGCTACGACAAGGCAGCCACGGCCATCCTGAACCGGCTGCGCGGCGCGGCCACCGACCCTTCACTGCTGCCCGGGACCATCGACGGCCAGTGAGCAGTACGGAGATGCGCGTGCCGGCCGGGGCGTCGCGAAAGGCGCCGACACCTGCGGCCCGACCCACCCCTCCGCAGCGATCCGCGCCCCCTCTGACCTGCGCACCATCCCTCTACTGCGTCGACATCTCCATACCGTCACCGGCCAGGTGAATCAAAGATCTGGACATCGCCGAGCGGGATCACGGGGCCTCGTCGCTCCTCGATGACAAGGGCGCCCAGGTGTACTGGACGCGCACGCCGTGGTCGTGGAGCCAGGCGGTCTCGCGGTGCCGGAGTTCGTGCGCGGACTCCGGGGCGATGGCGCTGGGCCAGCGGACAAGTACCGCGGTGACGTGGCCTGTCTGTGCCAGCTGTCGCACACGCCGCCACCCTCTGCGCTGGGCCGGGTCGGGCTCACCGTACGTGTCGGTGACGACCTCGGCGATCGCCAGCCCGCGCTCCTGGGCGAACGCCTGGCCTTCCGTCTGCGCGCACTGCGTGGCTGCCCCGGGCGCGCCCCGGGCTCGGTCGGCGCATACGTACAGGACGACAGGAGGAGCGGATTCGCTGTGGGGGGTCATGGGCGCCTTCTGTAGGTGGATCGAGGAGAAGGGGTTCCTCGCCGCGTGAAGGGGACGTAGCGGGGCCGTGCGGTGCCGGCTGCGGTCTCTGCCGTTGGACGGGGGAACTGGTCTGGTGCGCAGCAGGCCGGGCCTGGCCACGCTGCATCCGGGCTGTCCCTGCCGGGGCGGGCGCCACATTCGGCACCGGCCGGTGCCCATGGCGTCAGGAGTGAGCCGTCAACTCTGCCCAGACGACCTTGCCTTCGGCCCGCGTCGAGCGTGCGGAGCCCCAGCGGTCCGCGAGTTGCTGGACGAGGAACAGGCCTCGCCCGTTCTCCTCGCCGGGGCCGGCGTGGTGCTCGGGCGGGCGGACCGGGGTGCGGCCGTCGTCGTGGAGTTCGATGCGCAGGCACCGCTCGTCGCTGGTCAGCGTGAGGCCACACAGGACATGACCGCTGTCGGTGTGGAGTACAGCGTTCGTGGTCAGCTCGGAGACCAGCAGCACCGCGTCGCAGCATGTGTCGCCGGGCACCTTCCAGGCACGGAGCCGGTCGCGCACGGTGTCGCGGGCGGATCTCGCGCTGGTGCGCAGGGCGGGCAGGCCGAACCAGTACTCCCGACGAGGCACGGTCGTGGCTAAGGCGGGGGCCGAGGCCGGAGGTGAGGACGTGGGCAGAGTCACGGATGTCGCCTTCCAGTGCCTTCCCGGGGGCAGGCGCGGTGTGGGGATGCGGGCTGCAGCTCGAGGGGTGAGAGGCGGGTGCCGAGACAGGCGCCCTGGGGTGGGGTGCCCACGGCGGCATCAGCATCACGTGTCCCGTCCGGGCCGGATGCTGCGTCAGAGCTGTGACTTGACCACTCACATGCCAACTATGCGCGTGATCGCTATCACGCTGCAACCGACTCTCTGATAATTTCAGCAGCGCGAGTATCACCCTGGCGTCGTCTTCAAGTCACTGTCAGAATGGTGATGTTGATGAACCATCAGGAGGTTGGGCGTGAGTGAGGCCCGTTCCAGCACCAGCGCACCGACAGTCCTGCGCATGATCCTCGGCCGTCGGCTGCAGGACATGCGGCTCGGCGCCGGTGCCTCGCTGGAGGACGCGGCAAAAGCACTGCGCGTGAAGACCCTGACGATCCGCCGGCTGGAAAAGGCCGAGGTCGCGCTGAAGCCTCTCTACGTGGAGAAGCTCCTGGAGACCTTCGGCGCGGACCGCCAGGAGATCGACGAGTTCGTCGACCTGGCCGAGCGGGCCAACGAGCCCGGCTGGTGGCACTCCTATCGTGACGCCGTCCCCAGCTGGTTCACCGCCTACGTCAGCCTGGAGACCGACGCCAAGACCCTGCGCACCTATGAACCCCAGTACGTCACCGGCCTTCTGCAGACTCCCGACTACGCCCGCGCCGTGCTGCGCGGCGGGTTGCCGAACGGCAGCGAGGAGGAGCTCGCGCGCCGCGTGGAGCTGCGGCTGCGCCGCCAGAGCCTGCTGGAGGGGGAGGACGCCCCCACGTTGTGGGTGGTCATGGAGGAAGCCGTCCTGCACCGGACGGTGGGCAGCCCTGACGTGATGCGGGAGCAGATCGAGCGGCTCCTGGAGGTGTCCGAGCTCGAGCACATCAGCATCGACATCGTCCCGTTCGCCGCTGGTGCCCATGTCGGGGCGTGCGCCCCCTTCACCTATTTCCGGTTCGAGGAACCCGAGCTGCCGGACATCGTCTACAGCGAACTCCTGTCCGCCTCCGTCTATCTGGACCAGCGCGCGGACGTCGTCGCGCATCTCGAGGCGCATTCCCGAATGGCGTTGCTGACGTCGTCGGAGGACAGCAGGGCGCTCTTGAACCGCATGCGCAAGGAGTACTCATGACGATCATCAACGAGGGCGTGTACAACGGGATGCCGGCCCACAATCTCGGGGAGCACGGCTGGGAGCGCCCGTGGAGCGGGCCGAACGGCGGTCAGTGCGTGGAGGCGAAGCAGCTCGCCGACGGCCGCGTGGCCGTACGGCAGTCGACCGACCCGGCCGGGCCGGCGCTGATCTACACGCCGGAGGAGATCGCCGCGTTCGTCCGCGGGGTCAAAGAGGGCCTGGCCGATCACTTGGCCGCCGGGTGAACCGGCGGCGGGCAGTAGGAAGGACGACGACACCGGTCCCGTCCTTGGCCTGCGGGCCGACAGACACACACCTGAAGGGGAGAACATGACCACCAGGCAGGCCGGCCGGGACCTCGACACGAGCAAGGCGCACTCGGCCCGGATGTACGACTACTTCCTCGGCGGCAAGGACCACTTCGAGATCGACAAGGAGGCGGCCCTCGTGGCCGCCCAGGCCCACCCCGGCATCTACGTGACCGCCCGCGAGAACCGGGCGTTCATGCACCGGGCCACCCGTGTGCTGGCGCAGGAGCACGGCATCCGCCAGTGGCTGGACATCGGCACGGGCGTCCCGACCGAGCCCAACCTGCACCAGGTCGCCCAGTCCGTCGCGCTCGATGCCCGCGTCGTGTACGCCGACAACGATCCCCTCGTCCTCAAGTACGCCGAACGCCTCATGCGCAGCACGACGCAGGGACGCACGGCCTACATCGAGGCCGACGTCACCGACCCCGATGCGTTGATGAGCGCCGTGGAAGCCTCGGAGGTCCTGGACTTCGACCAGCCCATCGCCCTCTCCCTCAACGCGCTGATGCACTTCATCACCGACCCGCACGACCCGTACGCCATCATCCGCCGGCTGCTCGACCCGCTCCCGGCGGGCAGCGCCCTCGCCATGAACCACTGCACGCCCGACTTCGACCCCGACACCTGGAACAAGGTCGCGGAGGTCTACACCAAGTCCGGGTCTCCGGTGCAGTTCCGTTCGCACAACGACGTCCGCCGATTCTTCGACGGGCTCGACCTGATCGAACCCGGCATCATCTGCTGCCACCGCTGGCGGCCCGCCGGTCCCGCCGACGGGACGGAGCCCGCGGACGCCGAGATCAGCCTGTTGGCGGGCGTGGGCATCAAGCGCTGACCTGGGTCAGGCCGACAGCCCGGTCGGCTGGGCACCTGTCTCCGCAGGGCAGTTGACCAGGGGGAGCCGGCCATCCCACCGCCGCCGGTGGCGACGCCCCCGACCGGCTTGGGCGCGCGGAAGGGGGGCTCGTCCTGTCGGCAGGTCGTTCCGGCCGGCGGGAGCGTGCCGTCGACGAGGTACCGGCTCTCGTACGCCTTCACGCAGCTGCTGGGGTTGATCAGCGCGGTGTGACCGTATCCCTCGTGGGTGAGCAGGCGGGCGTCGGCCAATTCCCCGGCCATCGCCTGCGCGTCCGCGTAGGGAGTCCCGGGGTCGTACCTGGTGCCGACCACCAGGACCGGGTGTGCCGTAGGTCTGTTCCACGGGCCGCGGTAGCGGTCGGCCGCGACGGCCGGCCAGGAGATACACGCCGCGGTGGACCAGGTCCAGAAGCGCCCGGCGTCGCCCGCGCGGCCGGCGGCGGCCTCTTCCATGGCGGGGTAGACGGCGGGGTCACGCGGATTGGGGCTGTCGCCGCAGAGCACCGCACCCGCCTGTTCCTCGCCGACGTACGGATTCGGATGCGGGACCATCGGCGGGGGCGGGAGCGGGGACGCCTTGGCGACGCGGCCCTGCCAGAGGTCCCGCAGCCTGCCGGCGAGGTCCGTCCAGCCCGGGTGGACCACGTAGAGGCTGCTCATCACGTCGGCGACCGTGCGGCCGTAGGTCCACTCACCCACGGGATGCGCCCGCAGCCGCCGCATCAGCTGGTCGAACCTGTCCCGGGTCGCTTTCGGGCTGCCGGCGGAGAAGGCGCAGCCCGCGGTGTCCGTGGATCCGCACAGGGTGAGGAACCGCTCCAGGACCGCTGCCGCGGCGCGGTCCAAGCCCATGCGCAGGAACGTGGTCAGCCGAGGGTCCGCGTCGGAGGCGTGGTTCGTCCAGGCCTGCGGATCGATGTCGCTGTCGAGGACCATGGCACGGACCCTGCCGGGGAACAAGTTGGCGTAGGTGGCGCCCAGGATCGTGCCGTAGGAGATTCCGAGGTAGGTGAGTTGCGCATCGCCCACCGCCTGGCGCAGCCCGTCGAGGTCGCGAGCGGTGTCGGTGGTCGACACATGACGCAGCAGCTCGGGGTCACGCCGCTCACAGCGCCGGGCCAGGTCCTCGTACGCGGCGATCACAGCCGCTCGCTGCTGTGCGCCCACCGGGACGCCGGCCGGTTTGCCCGCGTTCCACGCGGCGGCCTCCTCGGGAGTCGCAAAGCAGTTCACCGCGGTGCTGCTGCCGATCCCGCGGGGGTCCCAGCTGACGATGTCGAACCGCTCCCGCACCTCGCGCGGGAAGAACTCGTAGTCCTGTGGCATCTGGACTGTGCCTGGTCCCCCGGGTCCGCCAGGGTTGAAGAGCAGGGTGCCGATGCGTCGACCGGGGTCGGTCGCCTTCCGTTTGATGACTGCCAGTTCGATGGTGCGACGACCTGGGTCGTTGTAGTCCAGCGGCACCTTCGCGGTCGCGCAGTCGAACGGGCTGCCTTGAACGCAGGGTCTCCAGTCCAGCTTCGGGGCTGGCACCGAGGGTTCGGGCAGGCCTCCGGCCGCGGCGAGGATCTGCCCGGTCAGAACCGTCGAGCCGGCCATCAACGCGGCGATGACCGCGGCACAAACCCGACGGCCCGCTATCGGTCCAGATATGTGCATGCCTTGTCCTTCCACGGCTGAGGGCCGGACGTCCTTCCGCACTGGACGTCGGCACGCATCTGTGTCAACGGGACCGCGGCCCGGCAACGCGCGCAAGCCGACCGCGGCCACATGGCCGAACCACCGTCACCGTGCCGCCGGCGACGAGGCCGGTAGCACCCGGCCGGCTCCTGACCTTCCGCCGCCGCAGGGGCGACTCGAGTGGCTTCCCAAGTAACTGGCGCGGTAGCCGGCCATCGCGGCTTCGGTGCCGAGCACCGCGGCCGGCACCAGCTTCGCCGCTGTCCAGAACAGTGCCGCCCGCCGGTCGATCAGAGCAGGGCCCAACTCCCGTACTTCGCGGGGGTACTGACGCTTCGCAAGGCACCACTCAAGGCACCATTCGATGACAGTCGAAAAGGCGCATTTGGCCTATCTGGGCACAATCAATGCCGATAACACACATTCCTTATGGTTTCATCTCGCCATGGAGGAGATCAGATGATGACTGGAGACAAACAGGCGGCCACGTCTCGGCGACGCGTGCTGACCGCTGCCGCACTGGCACCGGTGCTGGCCGGGGCGGGGCCGGCCAGCGCTCGCGCGATGCCCGACGGGGCGCTGGTCAAGCCGTTGACCACCACCGAGTCGGACTGGGCGGCCGTAGCGAAAGCACTGGGCCGCAGCGGCAACCTGCTGCGCGGGACGACGTACCACACCCCGTTCCCACGCGACGATCTCCGCGTCGTCGTCGAGGGCAACGTCGTCATCACACCGGAGCTCGCACTGGGTGCGCACGTGGCCTTCGTCCGCTACGCCGACGGCAGCACGATGTGCATGGGCGATGTGGCGGTCACCGAGAGGGAACTGCAGCGGGTGATCGACGCCTGGCAGGCGAACGGAATCACGCAGACCGCGCTCCACAAGCATCTGCCCACCCATCGCCCCGACATCTGGTGGGTCCACGTCCACGGACACGGCCATGACGAACTGGCCCTGGCGCACGGCCTGCGCGCGGGATTCGACCGCACCGGCATCCCGCCGGCAACACCGTCCGCCCCGCCGAGCCCCGTCGACCTGGACACTGCCGCAATCGACGCTGCGCTGGGAGCCAAGGGTTCCAGCGACGGCGTGGTCTACAAGGCCGTCTTCGCCCGCCGAGAGACAATCTGCGACGGCCATCTGGTACTGCCCTCCGGTCTGGGCGCGACCAGCGCGTTCATCTTCCAGCCGCTGGGAAACGGCAGGGCAGCGCTCAGCGGCGACTGCGTCATGCTCGCCGAGGAGGTCCAGAACGTACTGGGAGCCTTGCGGCGGGGCAGGATCAAGCTCGTCGAGCTGCACAACCACCACTTGACGGAGAGCCCCCGCCTGTTCTTCACCCATTTCTGGGCCGTGGGCGACGCCGTCGAGCTCGCCAAAGCGCTGCGCCCCGCAGTGGATGCCACCAACGTGGTGCCGACCAGCGGAGTATGACGAGCAGA
Source organism: Streptomyces sp. NBC_01445 (assembly GCF_035918235.1). Lineage (NCBI taxonomy): Bacteria > Bacillati > Actinomycetota > Actinomycetes > Kitasatosporales > Streptomycetaceae > Streptomyces > Streptomyces sp. NBC_01445. Next base: position 1,787,865 of record NZ_CP109485.1, read on the forward strand.
CGGCCGATTGCTGCCTCCACACGCACGGCACCCCCGCGGCCGCTGACTCTCGCGATCCGCGACCGGGGAGTGGGTCTTGCACCAGTCTTGCACCAGGAGCACAGGACGCGCCCCCTCGCCGAGCGTCAACACGACGTCAGCCAGGGGGCGGCAGCACGTCGTGAGGGTTCCGACGTGCCAGGCCGCGCCCTGGAGAGTCGGCTGAAAGGTGCGTTCCCGGCGAGTCCCCATACGCACTCCGCCTCGTGCCGCTGCAGCGCCTCCACGCCGCGCACCCGGGCCACCAGCTCGCGGCACCGGGCCACGTAGTAGTCGTTGGCGGCCGCCTTGTGGAACACCGGCCGCCCATTGGATGCGCGACGAAGACCGACTCCTTCCACCTGGCCGGTTGTTGGCGCGGAACGTGGACGGGCACGCCGGGTTACCCTTGTGCGGGGTACCTGACCTGCATTCATCCTTTCGTGACAGTGCGGGCGCCGCCTGTATGCGGTACTCCACGCCGGCCGCTCCCGCCTGAGCCACGGCACCAGGAAGCAGCCAGAGTAGGGCCCCATTCATGCAGCGCGAAAACTTCACAGACCGACCCGGCCTCGGGCATCTGCCAGACGAAGAGGTGGGGCTCGCGGTGCTCCTACGGGCGTGGCGGGCGCGAGCGGGCCGCAAGCTGGGCCTCGGCAAACCGCTTCCGCAGGTGGAGGTCGCCGCCGCGGTCGGCATGAGCGAACGCTGGTACCGGGACCTCGAACGCGGTGCGACGCCCCGCCTGGACGCACGGACCCTGACCGCGCTGGCGGGCGCGCTGCGGCTGTGCGCGGACGAGCGGGCGACCCTGTTCCTCTTCGCTGCCGGCGGGGAGCCCTTCCCCGCCGTCTCGCCTGCCGACGGCGTCGATCTGGCACCGCTGCGGCGCCTGCTCGACCTGCAGCCCACGCAGCCCGCCTATCTCACCGACAACGCGTGGAACGTGCTCGCCCACAACGAGGCCATGGCCGAGTGGTTCCCGTGGGTGCAGGTCCCCGGCGCGAACCTGATCCGCTGGGGGCTGACCGACCCCGAGGCCCGGCAGCAGCTGGCCGACTGGCCGCGGCACGGGCGGGCCTATCTCGCGATGCTGCGCTACGCCATGGCGCAGTACCCGGGGCACCCCGAGCTCGCGGAGATCCTGCTGACGGCACTCGCCGACCCCGAGTGCCGGCGGATCTGGGACGACGGTCCGGTCATCATCGCCAACCGGGACGGGCACACGTTCCGTCTGAGCATCCCCCGCTTCGCTCCGCACGCCGTCGACGTCGTCACCCAGGTACTGCATCCCGTCGGCCATCCCGGACTTCGGCTCACCTTCCTCAGCCTGCTGCCGGAGTCCGACGTAGAAACCGACGCCGACCGCCTGGACGGCTGAGCTCTCACTCTGGCCGATACCGGCGGCGCGTTCAACAGGTGCCGACCGGCAAAGATTTTCCGGTCCGGATACCGGCAATTTTCTGCCGGTCCGTTTTCTGCCGCCCGAGTGCAACCGGCAGAACATTGCCGGTCGAATCCGTTGACTTTCGCTACGCCGAGTTGCGAATCTCAGTGACGACCGGGCCCATGGGGACCCCTCCCGCTTGCGGAGTACATGGCGGTGGACGGTGGTGTGACACCCGTCCGCCCCGCTCCGGTTTGATTCCAGGCTCGGACTCGACTGAGGAATACTTCGGGAGCTATTTTGCATGCCTTCATGAACATCAAGAAGACGATAGGGATAAGCAACGACTTCTGGAACGTCACCGCCGACTCCGGGATGGCGGGAATTGTCGCCGAAAACGTCGGAGCCGGGCGCTATGCCGCGCGGGCCGACGGCCACGAGTTCCTGAACATGTCGTCGTACTCGTATCTCGGTCTGGACTCCCATCCGGCGCTGATCCGCGCGGCGGCCGACGCCGTCACCCAGAACGCCTCGCTGAACACCTCGGTCTCCCGGATGCGTGTGCACTTCGGGATTCTCAAGGACGCCGAGGACGCGCTCTCGGACCTGTTCCGGGTCGAGGCGGTCACCCTCGCCTCCTGCGCCGCGGCCGCCTGGTCCGCGCTGCCCCTGGTGGCGTCCGGCGCCTTCACCGACGGCGTACCGCCGCTCATGGTGTTCGACAAGCACGCGCACTTCTGTCTGAACGCGATGAAGCCGAGCGTCGCCGACGAGGCCGAGGTCAGGACCATCGCACACAACGACCTCGACGCCCTGGAAGAGCTCTGCCGCACCCACCCGAACGTCGCCTATGTGGCCGACGGGGTGTACAGCACGGGCGGGCAGGCGCCGGTTCGTGAACTCTTGGCACTGCAGGAGAAGTACGGGCTCTTCCTGTTCTTCGACGAGGCGCACGGGGTGTCGACCTGCGGCGACCAGGGGCGCGGTGTCGTCCTCGACGCCATGGGTGAGATCAACGACCGTACGCTGATCATCACTTCCCTGAACAAGGGCTTCGGCGCGTCCGGCGGCGCGATCTTCCTCGGGCCGCAGGGCTCCCGGCACCGCCGTGATCTCGCCCTGCGCTACGGCGGTCCGCTGACCTGGTCGCAGCGGATCAACACGGCCGGACTCGGGGCGATCGTCGCCTCCGCGGCGCTGCACCGTTCGCCCGAGCTCAAGGAACTCCAGCACCGGCTGCAGGAGAACATCGACTGCTTCGACGCGCTGGTGCCGACCGCCAACCGCGGCGACGGACTGCCCATTCGGTTCATCGACATCGGCTCCGAGGAGAAGACCGTCCGTATCGGTCGGGCCCTCCTTTCCGCGGGCTATTACACCTCTGCCCTCTTCTTCCCCGTCATCGCCCGCGGAAAGGCGGGGCTGCGCATCATGCTCCGCGCGGACATGACGCGTACCGACATTGAGAACTTCGGCCGTCTGGTCAATGAACTGCGGAGCCAGAATGACTGAGCAGCAAACTTCTCCGGCCGACGAAAAGCAACAGGCCGGCAGAACATTGACGGTAGATGAAGAGGAGGTGGCCAAGGGAAAGCAGGCCACGCTTCATCACGTGAACCGGCGCATCATGGCGCTCTCCTGCCTCCTGGTCTTCATGGCCCAGATGGCGACCACCATCTACCTGCCCTCGCTGCCCATCGTGGCGCACGACTTCGGAATGTCCCGCAGTTATGCGGCGCTTTCCATCTCAGCGTTCGTGATCGGCGCCGCAGCTCCGGTGGTCCTGTGGGGCGTGGCGGCGGACCGGTTCGGGCGGCGAGGCCCGCTGCTGACGTCGCTGGCGCTGTTCGTGCTCACCAGCGCGGCGATCGCGCTGATCCGGTCCCCCGAGGGGCTGTTGGTGCTGCGTGCGCTGCAGGGCATCGGCGCCGGAGGCAGCGCGATCATCGCCCGCATCCTGGTGCGTGACCGCTGGAGCGGCGACGAGCTGGCCCGACGTCTCTCGGTGCTGTCGATCGCGTTCATCACGGCGATGGGCGGCGGCCAGTTCCTCGGCGGCCTGATCGGCAGGTACGCGCACTGGGAGGCCGGCTTCGTCGTCCTCGCCACGGTCGGCGCGATCGCGGCGGCCCTGACCTTCACCGTGCCGTTCGAGTCGGGCCGTACCGTGCAGCGGCCGTCGGAGGTGCTGCGCATCTGCCTCACCATCAGCAGGCAGCCCGGATTCCTGCTGCCGGCCCTGGCCGGCGGCGCGGGGTTCGCCACGATCGTGCTGCTGCAGGAGGTCAGCCCGTTCGTCTTCCAGGAGCACTTCGGGCTCGCCACCGACCAGTACGGAAGCCTCGGACTGCTGCTCGGCGCGGCCTACTTCGCCGGCGCGATGACCGTCAACCGGCTGGTGGCCAGGGCCGGTTCGGGCCGTCTGATGACTGCGGGATCGATCGTGATGACCGCGTCCGGCGTGCTGATGATCGCGCTGTGGTCGGTGCCCGGTCTGCCGGACACCGGCGTTCTGGTGGCCTTCGTCGCGCTGTACTGCGTGACCACCTTCGGGCAGTCCGTGCTGTTCCCCAACAGCATGGCCACCGCCGTCACCAGCCAGCAGGGCCACGGCGCCTACGCCGTCTCGCTGTGCGGCTTCCTCCAGCAGTCCATGGCGGGCGTGGCCGCGGCGGGCGCCGCGCTGCTGCACGCCGACCTCGCCTGGGCCACGGTCGCCGCCGCGCTGGGGGCCGCGGCCTGGCTCCTGACCCGGATCGCCGTCCCCACGGCAGTCGCCAAGGAAGGGAAGTGACATGGCGGTTCTGCGTTCCCACATCAGCCCTTCCAGCGAGGTGTTCCGCCGCAACAGTGCGGCCTACGGAGCGCTGCGCGAGCAGATCGCGGCGGCCCGCGCCGCCGCGACGGCCGGCGGCGGCGCCGCGGCGCAGGCCCGGCACGCCGCGCGCGGCAAGCTCACCGCCCGGGAGCGGGTGACCCGGCTGCTCGACCCGGGAACCCCGTTCCTGGAGATCGGCCAGCTCGCCGCGCACGAGGTGTACGAGCAGGCCGTGCCGTCGGCGGGCATCATCACCGGCGTCGGCATGGTGGAGGGCCGGCCCACGGTCGTGTTCGCCAACGACGCGACCGTGAAGGGCGGTACGTACTACCCGCTCACCGTCCGCAAGCACCTGCGCGCCCAACAGGTCGCCCGCGAGAACGGGCTGGCCTGCATCTACCTGGTCGACTCCGGAGGCGTCTTCCTGCCGATGCAGGAGGACATCTTCCCGGACGAGAACCACTTCGGAAAGATCTTCCGCAACATCGCGGAGATGTCCGCGATGGGCCTGCCGCAGATCGCGGCCGTGATGGGCTCGTGCACCGCCGGCGGCGCGTACATCCCGGCGATGTGCGACGAGACCGTGATCGTACGGGGCAACGGGTCGATCTTCCTGGGCGGTCCGCAGCTGGTGCGGGCGGCGACCGGCGTGATCGTCGATGCCGAGACCCTCGGCGGGGCCGACCTGCACACCGCGACCAGCGGCGTCGCCGACCACCTCGCCCTCGACGACGAGCACGCCCTCACCCTGGTCCGGGAGATCGCCGCCCGAAGCGGCACGGGAACCCCGGCCGCACCGCCCGAGATACCGGCGGAGCCGCTGTACGACCCCGCCGAACTGCCGGGCATCGTCAGCGCCAACCCGCGTGAGCCGATCCCGGCCCGGGAGATCCTCGCCCGGCTTCTGGACGGCAGCGAATTCACCGAGTACCGCGCCCGGTTCGGGACGACGATCGTGTGCGGCACCGGCCGGATCGGCGGCTACCCGGTGGGCGTCCTGATCAACGACGGCGTGCTCTTCTCCGAGAGCGCCCAGAAGTCCGCGAACTTCATCGAACTGTGCTCGCAGCGCGGGATCCCGCTGCTCTTCCTGCACAACATCAACGGGTTCATGGTCGGTGCCGAGTACGAGGCGGGCGGCATCGCCAAGCACGGCGCCAAGATGGTGAACGCCGCGTCCTGCGCCGCCGTCCCGAAGTTCAGCATGCTGATCGGCGGCAGCTACGGCGCGGGCAACCTCGCCATGTGCGGCCGCTCGATCGGCCCGCAGCTGATGGCCATGTGGCCCAACGCCAAGACATCCGTGGTCGGCGGAGAGCAGGCCGCGACCGTTCTGGCGCTGATCAAGAACGAGCAACTGGCCAAGGAAGGCCGCTCGTTGACCGCGGAAGAGGAAGAGGCTTTCAAGAAGCCGATCCGGGACAACTACGACCGCGAGGGCCAGCCCCTCTATGTCGCCGCGCGCCTGTGGGTGGACGCCGTGGTCGACCCCGCCGACACCCGTGAATGGCTGACGCTGAGCCTCGCTCTGGCCGCGGCAGCACCGCAACGAGAGACGCGCTTCGGCGTGTTCAGGATGTGATGGTCCGTCATGGTGAAACGACTCCTGATCGCCAACCGGGGCGAGATCGCCCGCCGTATCGCCCGCACCTGCCGGCGCCTCGGTATCGAGTACGTGGCCGTCCACTCCGAGGCTGACGGCGCCGCGGCCCACCTGGACGGCGCCTTCGAACAGGTCCTGATCGGCCCCTCCCCGGCGGCCGACAGCTATCTGCGCGCCGACGCCCTGATCGACGCGGCCCTGCGCACCGGCTGCGACGCCGTCCACCCGGGCTACGGATTCCTCTCGGAGAACGCGGAGTTCGCCTCCGCCACCGCGGCTGCGGGCCTGGTCTTCGTCGGGCCCGACGCGAGCACCATCGCGGCCATGGGCGACAAGGCCACCGCGAAGCGGCTGATGGCCGAGGCGGGCGTGCCGGTCCTGCCGGGCTCGGCGGACGCCACCGAGTCGGCGGACGACATCCGGGCGCACGCGGACCGCATCGGCTACCCGGTGATCCTCAAGCCCGTCGCCGGAGGCGGCGGCAAGGGCATGCAGGTCATCGAGCACGAGCGCGACCTCGCCCCCGCCGTCGAGGCCGCGGTCCGCCTGGCCCGCGCGAGCTTCGGCGACGGACGCCTGCTGGTCGAGCGGTATCTGCGCAGGCCCCGGCACATCGAGGTCCAGGTCTTCGGCGACACCCACGGCAACGTGGTGCACCTCTTCGAGCGGGAGTGCTCGCTGCAGCGCCGCCACCAGAAGATCGTCGAGGAGGCGCCGGCCGTCAATCTCCCGGCGGACGTCCGGGAGGCACTCCTGTCGGCCGCCGTACGCGGCGCGCAGGCCATCGGCTACACCAACGCGGGCACCTTCGAGTTCATCCTCGACAGTGCCGGTGACAGCGACGGCGGGTTCTACTTCCTGGAGGTCAACACCCGCCTCCAGGTCGAACATCCGGTCACCGAGGCCATCACCGGCCTCGACCTGGTCGAATGGCAGCTCCGGACCGCCTCAGGTGAACAACTCCCGCTGGCACAGGGCGAGATCACCGCGTCCGGTCACGCCATCGAGGTCCGCGTGTACGCCGAGGACCCGGACGCGGACTTCCGCCCCGCCCCCGGCCGGGCGCTGGCCGCCCTGTGGCCCACCGGTCTGCGGGTCGACGCCGCCTTCGACGGCGCGGGCGACGTCCCGGTCTTCTACGACCCGATGATCGCCAAGCTCATCGCGCACGACCCGGCCCGCCCCGCTGCCCTCGCCCGACTGCTGCGCGCGGTCCGCTCCACCGCCGTCCTCGGCCTCACCACCAACCTCGGGTTCCTCGCCGATCTGCTGCGCGACACCCGGGTCGGCGCCGGGCTGATCGACACCCACCTCGTGGACGAGTTCGCCGCCCGCGCCGCCGAGAACCGGCGGGACCTCGAGCCGGTGGCGGCCGCCTGCGCGGCGGCCATGAGCCTGCCCGCCCGCCCCGCCGCGTACGGAGCCGAGTCACCGTGGAGCGGTTCCCTCGGCGCTCTCGACCGGCAACTGCTCGACCGGCACGCCCCACTGGGCCGCGTCGCCTGCCGGGTCGGCGGCCGCCCCCTCGAAGCGGCGCTGCTCTCCCGGCGGGAGAACGCGCTCACGGTGGCCGTGGGGGGCGAACCCTTCACCGTCACGTGCACGCCGGACGGGGCGCTGCTGCGCGGCACGGTCGGCGAGGCGCTGTGGACGGGCCTGCGCCGGGCGGACGGCTGCGAACTCGTTGTCGACGGCCGCCGGCTGACCCTCACCCTCGATGTCGCCGGCGAGGACGACAGTGCGGCCGGCGGCGACGCGGTCACCTCGCCCATGCCCGGCACCGTGGTCCAACTATCCGTAGACGTAGGCGACTTCGTGCAGCAGGGCGACACGGTGGCGATCGTCGAGGCGATGAAGATGGAGAACCGGGTGCTCGCCCCCGCCTCCGGCGTGGTCGAGGAGGTCCGCTGCGCTCTGACCGACATCGTCTCGGCGGACCAGGTCCTCGTCGTCATCGCGCCGGAACAGCGCGAAGAGGCCGCGTGAGCCGCACACCCTCACCGGCCTCGCATCCGCACCCGTACCGCCTCCAGGCACCACGTATTCAAGGCAAACCAAGACGGAAGAAGTGATACACCAGATGATCCCCATCAGTCGTGTCGGAGTGGTCGGCTCGGGCGCCATGGGCGCCGGAATCGCCGAAGTGAGCGCCCTGGCAGGCATGGACGTGCTGGTCGCGGTCTCCCGCGAGGCGTCGCTGACCACCGGGCGGCACCGCGTCCTCGCCTCCCTCGACCGCGCCGTCGCCAAGGGCAGGCTCGCTGCCGCCGAGCGGGACGCGGCCGCGGCCCGCATCGGATTCACCATGGATCTGGGCGAGTTGGCCGACCGGCAGCTGGTGGTCGAGGCCGTCCGCGAGGAGGAGACGCTCAAGCTCGATCTCTTCGCCACCCTCGACAAGGTGGTCGAGGACCCGGAGGCGGTCCTGGCCTCCAACACCTCCTCGATCCCCATCATGAAGCTGGCCGGGGCCACCGGCCGCCCGGCCCAGGTCATCGGCACCCACTTCTTCAACCCCGTACCGGCGATGCCCCTGGTGGAACTGGTCGGCTCCCTGCACACGTCCGACGCGACCATGGACAGGGCCGAGTCATGGGTCGCGCAGACCCTGGGCAAGCAGCCGATCCGCTCCAAGGACCGGGCCGGCTTCGTCGTCAACGCGCTGCTCGTGCCCTATCTGCTGTCCGCCGTGCGCATGGCGGAGACGGGCTTCGCCACCGTCGAGGACATCGACCAGGGCATGGTGCTCGGCTGCTCGCACCCGATGGGCCCGCTGCGGCTGACCGACATGGTGGGCCTCGACGTCGTGGCGGCCGTGGCCAATGCACTGTACGAGGAGTTCAAGGAGCCCCTCTACGCGGCTCCGCCGCTGCTCTCCCGCATGGTCGAGGGCGGCCTGCTCGGCCGTAAGTCGGGCCGCGGCTTCTACCCGTACCCGTAGCCGCCGCGCGCACCGGTACCTGCACGACAGCCCCACAGAACACGCAGAAACGGACTCCCCTGAGGTGAGCACAATCTCCACCATCACTTCGCCGACGCCCCGTCCCGCGGTACGGGTCCTCGCCGACCTGCTGCCGGCCGAGGGCACCGCCCGGACCCGGGCGCGCGACGCCGCGCTGGTCCTCGGCGGCGCCGCACTGACCGGGATCGCCGCGCAGTTCGCGGTGCCGGTGCCCGGGTCGCCGGTCCCGGTGACAGGGCAGACCTTCTCCGCCCTTCTGGTCGGCATCGCTCTCGGGGCGCGGCGCGGGGCGCTGGCGCTCGCCGTCTACGCCGGTGCGGGCGTCTGCGGCATGCCCTGGTTCGCCGAGGGCACCTCCGGCGCGGCCGTGCCCACCTTCGGCTACATCCTCGGCCTGGTTCTCGCCGCCGCCGTGGTGGGCGGCCTGGCCCGCCGCGGCGGCGACCGGAGCCCACTGCGTACGGCCGGTGTCATGGCCGTGGGGACCTTCTGCGTGTACGCCGTCGGAGTGCCGTATCTCGCGCTGTCCCTGCATCTCTCCCTGGACCGGGCGGTCACCCTGGGCGCCGCGCCCTACCTGGTGGGCGACGCCCTGAAGGCGGCCCTGGCGATGGGTGCGCTTCCTGCGGTGTGGCGCGTGCTGGGGAACTCCAGGACTGACGATGGTCAGGCTGATCTCTCTCGCTGAGGGGGGAGAAAAAGGGCCGGGACGCGCTCGTACCCTCTTCCTTGATCTCGGCGCCGATGCCGTATGTGCAGCAGAAGTCGAGCGTCTCCTGCGTCTCGGCGATGCCGCCGATGAGCGATCCGGCGTAGGAACGGTTGCCCGTCGCCCGCTGACAGCGGACCTGCGCCCGGTCCGTGTCAGCGGCGACTAGGTACACAGTCGGCAATCAGCGAGCGGGCGATACGCGTCCGTGCATGCGGCGCAACCGGACTTGCCCAGCGGTCATCGAGGCCCTGTCGGCACTCCGTCGTGCGGGCGAGGCTTCGCAGGGGGCCGCCTTGGTTCTACAGACTGAGCGTGATAGCGGCGGCGATGCCGCCCAGGCCGAGGGCGAAAGCGGCCTCTTTCCAGCCGCCCTTGCCCCAGCGGAAGGGGCGGTCGGCGGCCAGCGCGCCCGGCCCGATGGCGGCGACGGCCAGCGCGACGACGGCGATGCAGACGCTGTATTCCACACCTCCGTTCGCCTCCCACAGGCCGTGGACGCCGGTGACGTTGACCATGGCGTTGATCATGACGCCGATCAGGGCGGCGGCCGCCAGCGGCGTCAGCAGGCCGAGGGCCAGGCCGAGGCCACCTAGCAGCTCGGACATACCCCCGATCACGGCAAAGAGCTTTCCCGGGTGGTAGCCCAGGGCCGCGAATCCCTTGCCCGTCTCCGTCAGGCCCTGGCCTCCGAAGAGTCCGAAGACTTTCTGGGCCCCGTGTCCGGCCATCATCAGGCCGAAGGTCAGCCTGATGAGCAGCAGACCGAAGTCGGCGGCGGTCACCATGGGCGCTGCGGTGGAAGCGGGCTGCGCCGCTCGTGCCGTGGAAGAGTCAGAAGATTTCAGAACGCATTTGGGCAACATGGCAATGCTCCGATGGAACGCCGGAACGGGCGTTTCCCCAGCTCGACGACACGTCGAGCACCGATGCCGGGTGTGCCCCGCATGAGATCGCGGGCAATTCCCTGCCCATTCGGTCCTTTATCTCTGCGGGCAGAGTCGTGCATCGGATCGGTGGCCCGCGGGGGCGGGCGGCCGGTGCCGTGTCAGTGATCCTGGGGCATCTGCTCATCACGATCGGTGTCGTTCGGGCACAGCCGTACGCAGCATTCGCCGGGCTCGGGGGTCAGGACGGCCTTGACCCCGTTGACCTCGAGGCCGATGAGGTAGCCGCTGAGGAATGCCTGGTTCATGCCGCACACCAGGTCGGGGGCCTTCGTGGCAAGCGGTTGGAACGGGCAGTTGCGCAGCCGAAGCCGGGTGGGGGCTTCCCGGACGGGTTCGTAGCCGTACTCCTCCAGCAGCCCCTCGCAGACGGTCAGCCCACGCTCGGGGCCCAGGCGCCCTGGGCGGGTCTCCTCCCGTGCGGCTGCGCCCAGCTGACAGCCGCGCTGCCCCGCGGTCCGCATGGCCGCCTGCGCGGCGTTCTCGTCGGCCTCCTCGGTCAGAACGGCGTCCAGGAGAAGGTCCGCCAGGAGTTCGTGACGCCGTTCTGGGATGGTCACGGTGATCTGCGCGTCGGTGGGCTCGTACACCTTTGGCCGCCTGCCGACCTTGCGGATCCCGCCGGGCGTTTCGTAGCGAGCGCGCAGCAGGCCGGCGTCGACGAGCTTGTCGAGGTGGAAGGCGGCGAGCTTGCGGGAGATGCCCACGCTCGCGGCGGCCTCGTCGCGGGTGACGGCGTGGCCCGCACGGCGGATGAAGGTGAACATACGCCGTCGCGAGTCCTCGCTCAGGACGCTGACGGAGTCGATGGCGCTGCCGGCCGCGTCGGCCGACGCTGTCTGGACGGAAGCCACAAGACCATGGTAATCCCCATCCGCGTAGGCCCAAGTGTTCCTTCTGTCTTGATGTCCTGCGTATCTTGCCGACTTCCCTCAATAAGACCAAGATTTATTGGTGAAACTAGGAGGTCCCGATGAATGCTGATTCACAGCTTCAGGCGAGGCGTCCGGTCATCGCCTCGCTGCTCGCGGGGCCGAGCTCATTGCCCGGACGTCGCCCTGTTCGTAGAGATCCTGTCCGGCGGCGAGCAGCATCCGGGTGACCAGCCTGACGCCGAACTCGCGGCGGTGATCGTCGCTCTTGTGGGCGAGGCAGGCAAGGATGTGGCGGCTGTCGGCGTGGAACAGGTCGTGGGCTGCCCGCATGGCTTTCCGGTCCGCATGGCTTTCCGGTCCGCCGAAGCGGCGGGTCCCGGACTCGTCGATGACGCCTTCGGCGTGCCGGATCGCAGCCGTTCGGTGAACGTGCTGGTCAGCCGTCGGAGGACAGCAGTCGCGTCACGGCTGTGGGCGGGGAGGACGCGCAGCCACCAAGATTCGCCCTTTCGGATGAACCGAACCACCAGGCGGCGACGTCCCCGTTCTCCTCAGCCGCGACCAGCAGCCGCCCCAGGTGGTTGATGGCCATCTGCTCGGCGACCTGCCAGGTGTCGCACCCCAGGTTGACCTGCCACCAGCGGGTATCCGGTTCGCGCCGCGACGTGCACGGCGCGCAGGGCCAGCAGCAGGAATCCGATGTCGTCGAGGTAGACGGGGTCCGGCAGCAGGTCGACCGGTGACACCGTGTAGATCACGGCGGCCCAGACCAGCGCCTTGTTGCGGAGCGGGATTCCCGCGTCGAGGAGCAGCCTCTTCGCCCGGATCACTCGCACCAGGAGAACTGCGGCGATGCCCATGGTGAGCAGCACGACGGCTGCGGCGAGGATGAGCCAGGCTTTGGTGTCCATGCCTCATCGTGTACCCGCTGAGCGGGGGGGGGAGCCAGGGCCGAAGGCCCTCTCCGATGCGGGGATGCCGTCAGAGCGCTGAGCGGCGCAGCGCGAGGAGCGCCTGGTCGTCCTGGGGCCGGCCGCCCGTGTGGCGCCGAACGTCACGGATCAGCATGTCGAGGACCTGCGCCGGTGTGGGGTGCTCGCCGGACCGGGCGCGGTGCCGGAGCAGAACGGGCAGGCGCGCCGCAGCGTCGTAGAAGGTGCCTTCGGCGTCCCGGGACTCGGTGACGCCGTCCGTGTAGCACAGGAGTGTCGCGCCGGGCGGGAACGGAAACGTGTCGACCGGTGCGTCCCAGCTGCCCAGCACCCCCATCCCCAGCGGAGGGACTTCCTGAGTCGGTTCGAGGACGGTGGCCGAGCCCTGTGCGTCGAGGAGCAGAGGCGGCGGATGGCCGCGGTTGACGATGCGTACGGAACTGAGATTCGCGGGGAACTCCGCGATCAGGGCGGTTGTGAATCCCTCCTCCTGTTCGAGGCCGCCTCGCCGCCCGCCCTCGCGCAGCAGTGCCTGCTCCAGCGAGCACACAAGCTGTGCGAGGTCCTCCGCCTCGTCCGCGGCGTATCTGAACGCGCCGAGATCGGCGCAGACCGCGCTCACGGCGCCCAGGCCCTTGCCCCGTACGTCACCGACGAGGACGCGTGTGCCGTACGGGGTGTCCTGTACGACGTACAGATCGCCGCCGATCATGGCCTCGTCCTCGGCGGGCACGTACCGGGCGGCAATGTGCAGGTCGCCCAGGCGCGCCGGCGGTCTGGGCAGCACGGCGCGCTGGGCGACGGCCGCGACGCGCTGAGCACGCCGGGTCCGGGCGTCCTGGCTCTTCAGCGTGCGGTTGATGAAGATGGCCAGCAGGGTCACGGCCAACAGGGTGAACTGGTTGGCCAGACCGCGATGCCAGCCGAAGGTGCCGTCCACCCAGGCCAGTCCCGCGTGGACGGCCATCGAGGCGAGGCCCACCCAGACGATGCCGGGCAGCGAAAGGAGCGGGGCGGCGGCGACGGGCGCCGCCATGATGAGCGGGGCCGACGTCACCTGGGTCGGGGTCGCCAGGTCGAGCACTACGGCCAGCACGATCACGCCGGCGGGAATCCACTGGGCCTTGTTCTGCACCACTCCCCCACGCTGGCGGCAGCCGGCGTGCGCCGCATCCCGACGGACACAGCCGAGAACTCATGCGAGGAGAACGCCGGGGTGCGGGGCGGCCGCGCAGGCGGCGTCGAGCCGGATGCGATGGTTCGACCCTGCCGCCAGGGGGCTCCAGGATCGCCTGATCGCCGATCTCGGGGGCGCGGACGCGCAGCAGGTTCAGGGGCGGAATCCCCGTCATCGGGTGCGGGGATGATCGAGCGGCACCACCTGCACGGTGAGGTGCGGCCGGTGGGCGGCCTCGGCCGGCACTTCCCGCTGCTCGTCCATCGCCTTGTGGTCACCGACCTTGGTGTGGAGCGCGGCGTGAACCTGGCGGAGGCGGACAGCGACAGCCTGCCGAAGTCGTCGATCGACGCAGAGCTCTGGAGCCCCGCGAGACCCCGGACGACGTGGTCGCCTCAACGTGGTCGCCTCTGCCGGCTTCCCCCTGGGAACCGTGCTCCAGGGCCTGCACTCGCATGATGAACGACTCGTTGAGCAGCTTGCCTCTCGCGCGCTGACACCCAGCAGGCAGGAGCGGAAGGTGCACATGACGCGCGACGGGAACGGCCAGCGCCGCACCGCTCCAGGTCTTCGGCCTTCCGCGCGAGACGCTCCGGCGGATCCGGCTGCTGGTCCGACCAGACACGGTACTGCTCAGGGACCGCGACCTGATCGCCCGCCGCCACGCCACCGCCGCCCGGCCCAAGCGAGGCGGCCGACTCCGCACCGTGCACTCGATCCGGGCACTGGTAGAACGTTTGGCCAGGGAAAATCCGAGTTGGGGCTACCGACGCCTGCACGGTGAACTGCTCGTGCTCGGGGTGAAGGTGGCAGCATCCACGGTCTGGGAAATTTTGAAAGAGGCCGGAATCGAGCCGGCACCCGAGCGCGCATCGAGCTCCTGGGCAGACTTCCTGCGCTCCCAGGCCGACGCGCTCCTGGCCGACTCCTGAACTCGATTATGGAGCGGTGGGTGCAGACCTGCAGGCGCGAGCTGCTGGACCGCACGTTGATCTGGAGCCGATGCCATCTCCTTTACGCCCTACGCCAGTTGCTGCGGAGCCGCAGCAAGCACCGTGCGGCAGTCCGACCAAGCAGGGTGGCTCAGCAGGGGCCGGAATCGTGTGAACAGAGCGAGGAGTTCGGCTCCCCACTTCTCGCGGAAGACGGAGTCAATCCGGGCAAGGTCGAGTTCGTTGGCGGCGGACAGCTCAGCGAAGTCCCGTCGAAGGTGCGGCTCCGGAGCGTGGAGACGTCCGGTGAACCGGTCCCGGAAGGCCCCCTCGGCATCCATGAGCGTCGGATACGTGGCCCTGCGGTCACACGACGCGTAGAGATACACAATGGCCTCAGCCTCGGCACCGATCACCTCTACAAGTTCGGCGCGGCGGTCCAGAGACAGCAAGGCAGTGGGGAAGCCGTCGGTGCCGTAGAAAGCGTGACACAGACCCGCGACCTGGAGGGCGGGACGGGCGCCCCATACAGCGAGTTGGCCGTGGACGCGCTGGAGGTGGGCGACGAGAGTGCCACCTGGATGAGCGATGTCGGCAGCACCGAGCTTGCTCAGTAACACGATGGCCTGGTCGGCAGGGGCAGGAGAAGCAGGCACAGGGCAGTGTCCTTCTGGCTCACGAGGTCGGCACCCGCCCGGGCCTTGGCCTGTGGTCCGGACCCGTGAAAGCACCGGACGGGTTGTCACCTGGGTCCTGCGCTTATCATCGTGGACCCCCATAACCCCGGTCAATCCTAGGGATTTCTGAGCAATACCCAAGCTGTAGCTCGGGGTTATGGCTTTGGAGGACCTGCGGGTCTTCGCGTCCGGTCGTGTGCTACCCGGGGGACGCTGGCCGTATTTCTCCGCCGTGCAGAACGTACGGGCTTCCCGAGCTCGACTCAGGCAATGAGACACCAACGCCCCGGAGTGATCGCTACGGTGGTCGTCTCGACGAGGAGGGGGTCTCTCGTGGCCGACTATGCCGCGCACGCGCACAAGGCTCAGGACCTGCTTGAAGCAGCTGAGAGAGGGGAGAAGGGGCGGCTCTCCGCCGAGACCCGCGTACGGATGGCCCAAGTTGAGGCGCTCCTTGCACTTGCCGCCGCGATAGACAAGCAGGAGAGCGCGGCATCCCGTTGAAGGACGGCCCTGTCACTCGTACAGCAGTGCCGTACCGCAACCCCAGCAACCGCCCCGGCCGGTATCGCCCTTAAGGGGCCTCGCCTCGTAGCCGCCGGTATGGCCGTCGTTGACCGTTCCATCCAGAGCTGCGGATCAGATGCTCCTTTGCACCTCCGCCGCAGGTCACCGCTATCCAACCAAATACCGCGACCTACTCGTCACCTTTGTCGCGGCCATCTTCGAAGACGAGGAGCGGTTTGGCGCCATGAGCGGGCGTTTCCGCGAACGAGACGGCTTCAGCGAAGCGTTCGATCGGGAACGGCCGGCCTTGAGGGATGCTCAGCACTTCATCAGCGACGAGGCTGCGCACCTCGGACAGCGCGCGCAGCGCATCCGTAGGTGAGGCAGTGCCGAACCAGCGGTTCAGCCAGAAGCCACGGACCGCTTTGGTCTCGTAGATGACCGAGCGCGCCAGCAGCGGAATCGTGAGCGCCGCCGGGTCAGTCTGCCGATGGGTGGAGAGCGCGCCGTAGATCACGACCTCTCCTCCCGGAGCCAATGCCTGGGACACCTGGGCACCTATTTCTCCCGCGACACAGTCGATGGCCTTGCGCACGCCAGCCGATCCTGCAATCTCGGCCACACGCTGCAACAGGTCCTCGTCCTCAGTACAAATGACCTCGTCGCCACCAAACGCCTTGATCTCCTCAACGGCATCGCGCCGCCGCACCACATTGATCGTGCGAATACCCAGATGTCTGGCCAGCTGAATGACGAGTCGGCCGACGGTGGAACCCGCCGCCGTCTGCAACAACCACTCTCCCGGCTGTACGTCGAGTTCGCGGGTCACCAGGAGCAGTGCGGTCAACGGATTGACAGCGAGTTGACAGGCGCTGGAGTCGCTCAGACGATCGGGGACGGGCAGAAGCCTATGTATATCGGCAACAAGGTATTCCTGCCAGGTGCCGGCCACACGCGGCCCGGGTATCGCCGGGACAGCAACGGCCACCACACGCTCGCCAATCTTCAGTCCCTCGGTATCCGGACCCAGGGCCTCAATACGGCCCACGCATTCCATGTGACCCCCGACGGTGGGAAACTCGGGGGAGAATCCGTAGCGACCACGCAACACATGCAGATCGCTGGCGTGAATCGGAGTCGCCTTCACACGGATCAACGCCTGGCCGGCTTCTGGCGTGGGAACAGGCCGGGATTCCAGCCGAAGGACGTCGTTCGGCTCGCCAACCTTTCCGGCTACGAGTGCGCGCATGGATTGCGGCATGAGTGACCTTTTCTCTCAGCACCCGACGAACTCGGCGGACGTTCTGGGCAGAAACGACGCAACCTCCGGCGGGCCTCGACGCCGTATGTTCAGCTCGCCTGGCCTGATCGATCGCCAGGTGTCACCCTCCACTCCTCCCCAGCTTGCGCTCCTTCGCGAGCGCTGTCATGTCGTAAGCAGGCTTGCCCCCCGACGCGAGGCTCGCGACGCATAAGAGAGCTGCACCAACGCGCCGGGCCTTGTCACGGAGCCTCGGCCGCGCATGCGCGTGGTCCGCTCCGCGGCGCGCGAGCAACCAACCCGACGGTTCTCCGTTCAGCGCGGATATGAGGGCCGTGGGCAAACAGGGGGACTGGGAAAGTCGTACTGAGGCCAAGGTGCCTGTGTGCGCGGAGATCACGGAGCGGCTCGGTATCGCCAAGGGCGGTTTCTGTGTCCGGACTGTCTACGAGTTCCTCGCCGACGGCACAGCCCGGATGGCCCAGAGCGGATCGCTATCGCTGATCAACCAGCCACACCGAGCACCAGAGCGCCCCGCTGCGGGAGGAGAGGGCTCCCCTATGCCCGACTGAACGTCAGCGGAGGCCGTCGGGCCGCCCTGGCAGGGGCTTGGCCGCCCCCATCCCGGCTTGCGACGACTCTTGTACAGCCACACCCTGTCCATGACGCCTCTTGTGTTCGCTCCGCTTTGGCCCAGTCACGTGATTCCGACGGCGTTGTCGAAGCTGCCCCTTGGGGAACACGTAGCTGCGCGACTCGACGATGGGAGGCGGTGACACACAGGTGGACGACGGTTCGCGTCGTTCGCAGCGGCAGCAGCCGGGTGGGCCCGGCTCGCGTCCCCGCTCCGGTCGCGGTGGGCGACGGCGGCGGTATGTCGTGCTGGGGAGCCGGCCCGCCCGCGGGGCGGCGGCACGTACGGCTGGGACGGCGGTGCGGCGCGCCGGGGACCACGACGGCGCGGCTGTGAACCGCGGGCTGCGCGTGGCGGCGGCGTACGCATGGCGGCTGCTGCTGCTCGGGGTGGCCGTGTACGCGGTTTTCACGATCCTGGGGCGATTGCAGCTGGTCGGTGTCGCGCTGTTCCTCGCGCTGGTCGTGACTTCGGTGCTGCGTCCGCTCGCTGATCTGCTGGCGCGGCGTCTACCGAGGGCCGCGGCAGTTGCGTTGAGCGTGGTCGGGAGCCTGATCGTCGTGCTGGGGCTGCTGGTGCTGGTCGGCGGACTGGTCGCGAAGGAATCGACACAGCTGGGGCAGGAATTCTCCGGGGGCGTCGGGCGGATCCAACGGTGGCTGGAGGGCGCACCCTTCCACGTGAACCACGCAGTGCTCTCGGATCTGCAGGGCAAGGTGTCCACCTTCGTCTCGCAGCACCGTTCAGAACTCATCAGCAGAGCGCTCAGCGGCGCCGGGCGGCTGGTGGAAGTCCTCACCGCAGCTGCGCTTGCCCTGTTCTGTTCCTTCTTCTTCATGCATTCCGGGGACAAGTACTGGTACTGGTTCCAGGCTCTGTTGCCGGAGGGCGCTCGGGACACCTGGGGCCGCGCGGGACGAACGGCGTGGCGCACCTTCGCCGGGTACACGCGGGGCATCATCATCGTGGCGGCATCCAACGCCCTACTGGTCGGGATCGCCCTGTTCGCGCTGCGCGTGCCGCTGGCCCTGCCACTGATGCTGCTGGAGTTCTTCGCCGCCTTCATCCCGCTGGTGGGCTCCCCCATCGCACTGGCCGTGGCCACGGTCGTCGCCCTGGCCACGCGGGGCCCGGTCATCGCGATCGTGGTGCTCGCCCTGATCGTGGTCGTCGGCCAGATCGAAGGCCACGTATTGCATCCACTTGTACTGGGCTGGGCAGTGCGGCTGCACCCCGTGGTGGTGGCTCTCTCCGTCATCACCGGCAGCATCCTGGCCGGAGTGGTCGGCGCAGTCGTGTCGGTTCCCATGGTGTCGGTCGCCTGGTCCGTGCTCAGCGAGCTCCGCATCCCGCGTACCCGGCCCGAGCCGGACCACCCCGGACGCTCGCCGGACTGACACGCTGAGGGCCGAAGGGCCCAGGGTTTGCCGGGCGCCAACTGCAGGTCGGCCCAGCCTTGGCGCGCCCTCCGCCTGCCCGCTCGCCCGCCGACGAGATCAAGCCGGCAGGGCCGCCGCTCCCCGCGCACACCACGGCAGATGGGCTTGATCAAGTGAGGCGGCGCAGGCCGGCCCGCTGGAGGTGAAGTCGCCCCGAACGCAGCTCGCGAAGGTCAGCCCGCCGCTCCCGCCGCCCAGCGCAGGCCGCCCAGGAGGTGGCGGCGGAAGGCCGGGGCACTGTAGGCGTCGATCGCGTGACCCAGCGCCGTGTAGAAGGAACGGCCGGCGCCGAACTCCTTGCACCAGACGACGGGGTGATCGGCGCCCATGCCGCCGCCCTCGTATCCGGACTCGTCGATGGTGGCAAGGACGCGTACGCCGGGTCGGCGCGGGTTGTTGCGGAAGTCGTACCACTCGTCGTTCCAGTCCCACCGCAGCGGGAGGTGGGCCATCGCCGGATGGCTCTGGTCCTCGACCAGCACAGTGCCGGGCTGGACGGCGGGGTGGCGGGCGAAGCGCGCGCCGAGCAGGTCGCCGTAGTACGGCCACTGGTACTCGGTGCACGCGGCGGAGTGCACGCCCATGAAGCCGCCGCCGTCCGCAATCCAGCGCCGCAGCGCTGCCTGTCCGTCCGGGGTGAGCACCTCGCCGCTGGTGGACAGGAAGACCACGGCGCTACGCCCTGCCAGGGAGGCATCCGTGAAGCCGTGCGCCTCGCCGAGCTCGCGCAGTGCGGCCGTCCCGGCGTGGATGGAGTCGTGGCGGTAGCCCGTGATGCGGGTGTAGACGAGAACGTCCGACAGGTGGCCGGTGTGGGGCATGGTGGCACTCCGAGTTGTGGCAGGCATGGGAGGTGCGGAGGTCGGACCCGCCCTGTGTTGGGGGCGATGCTCCGGCGGGTTGATCTCCTATCGGTGGCAGACCGGTGTTGAAAGCCGCCGGGGTGCGCTGTGTGGATTCGACCTGCGGCCCTGTGGGAGCCGAGGTTCTTCCGGCTGGGGAGACCACTCGGTGCCCCGTCGTCCACGGCGAGCGGGTGAGCGTGGAGACGGAGAGAGCGCCTTTCGCAGGTTCGTCGTCTCGGTTCAGGGCAGGGCGGCAACCCCCGATCCAGCAGCACAGGGAAAAGTGTCCGTCGCCCAGGACTCACGCGGAAGTCGTCAGGGCCGCGCGGGTCACGGGATGGGTGAACTCCCGCCCTGCGCAGTAGCGTTCGACCTCGTCCAGGGCGCTCCGCGTGATGCGCTCGAGCTCGCCGCCGAGCGAGCCGGCGATATGCGGGGTCAGGAGTACGTTGGGCAGCGAGTACAGCGGCGATGTCTGCGGCAGCACCTCGGGATCGGTGACGTCGAGGACCGCGTGGATGCGTCCTGACATGGCTTCGGCGGTGAGGGCCTGGGTGTCGATGAGCGAGCCCCGCCCGGTGTTGATGAGTGTGGCGCCGTCCCGCAGGAGCGACAGCCTGTGGGCATCCATCAGGTGGTAGGTCTCGGGCAGAGCGGGGGCGTGGAGCGAGACGACGTCGCAGGCGGCGAGCATCTCCTCGAGGTCGACGAGTCGCGCTCCCAACGCCTCGGCCGTCGCAGCGTCGATGTGCGGATCGGCCAGCAGGACTTCGAAGTCGTAGGGGCGCAGCAGCTCCAGCACCCTGCGCCCCACCAGGGATGCGCCCACCACGCCGACGGTCTTGCGGTAGTTGCCGAAGCCGGGAAAGCACGCCGACCAGTCCAGGGTGGCTCGATGTTCGCGGTAGAGCCCGCCGATCTCCAGTACTCGCTTGTTGGCGAAGAGGACTGCGGCGACGGTGTACTCGGCGACAGGTACGGCGTTGGCGGCGGCCGCGGTGGAGACGAGGAGTCCGCGGTCCCAGCACGCCTCGGTCACGTGGTGTTTCACGCTCCCCGCGGCGTGCACGACGGCCTTCAGCGCCGGCATTCGGGCCAGCACGGTGTCATCGAGCGGAGGGCATCCCCAGGAAGTGATCAGGAGTTCGACAGTCGCCAGGTCCGGAACCTGGCCGAAGTCCTCGGCGACGAGCTGCGGATCGATGTCGACGTGACGGGTCAGCCGTTGGACGGCGGTCGCCGGGAAGAGGGCGTCGCGGTGTGGGCGGCCCATGGCGAACAGGGCGCGCGGGCGCGGCTGGGTGGGTGGCATGGGGATCCTCATGACGATGGCCTACTTGACGGCGCCGGCGGTCATGCCGGACTTCCAGTACCGCTGGAGCATCAGGAAGAGGACGACCAGAGGAGCGACGGACACCAGCGATCCGACGACGGCCAGGAGGTAGTCCTGCGGGTGGCCCTGGGAGAGCGCGGACGAGTACCAGACGTACAGCCCGAGGTTGACCGGGTAGAGGTGCTTGTCGGAGAGCATCACCAGGGGCAGGAAGAAGCTGTTCCAGATCTGGGTGAACTGGAAGAGAAAGATGGTTACGAAGGCGGGTGCGAGCATGGGGAAGGCGATGCGGCAGAAGGCCTTGAACTCGCCGGCCCCGTCCATCCGGGCGGCCTCAAGGACTTCGTTGGGTACGTAGGCCGCGCTGAACACGCGGGCCAGGTAGACGCCGAAGGGGAAGACGAGGCCGGGGACGAACACGCCCCAGAAGGTGTTCACCAGACCGGCTTTGGCAGCGATCAGGTACAGCGGGATCGCCATTGCGGTTCCGGGCACCATGACCCCCAGCAGGACGAAGGAGAAGAGCTTCTCCTTGCCGGGGAAGGCCAGTTTGTCGAACGCGTACCCTGCGGCCACGCTGAACGCCGTGGCCAGCAGCGCGCCGACACCCGCGTACAGGACCGTGTTCGCCAACCAGCGCAGATAGATGCCGTTGTCGACCTGGAACAGGTGGCTGAGGTTGTCGAAGAGCGCGAAGTCCTTGCCCGGTGCGAAGCCGTTGGTCGCGAAGAGGTCCTTGCGGCTCTTGGTGGACGACAGGACCAGCCAGAGCATCGGCAGGAGTGTGTAGAGGGCGGCGAGGCCCAGCATCGCGGTCACGCCGGTCTTGGACAGCAGGGCCGAGGATCGCTTGCGGGGGCTCCGCGGACTGGACCCGGTCGGCCCGCTCTCGCTCTTCCGGTCCGGGGCCGCCGCGGTGGGCGCCGGGGCACTGAGTGTCGTTGTCTTGGTCACGCCTGGCTCCTGCTGCGCGAAAAACGGGTGACGAGGAAGGACAGCACCGCGGCGAACAGCGCGATGAGCAGCGAGGCTGCTGCTGCCAGACCGAAGTCGTTGTGGGTGAAGGCGGCGGCCTGGACGTACATGTTGGGCGTCCAGCTGCTGCCGATCGAGCTGGAGGCGCTGTAGATGACCTTCGGCTCCGTGAAGAGCTGGACCGACCCGATCACCGTGAACAGCACGGACAGTGCGATGGCCGGGCGGATCATGGGCACCTTGATCGACAGGGCGGTACGGATGCCGCCCGCACCGTCGATCTTCGCCGCGTCGAGGGTCTCGCCCGGCACCGCCTGGAGCGCGGCATAGAAGATGACCATGTTGTAGCCGATCCACTCCCAGACGGCGATGTTCGCCGCCGAGAACACCGCGTTGTCCGCCGACAAGAAGCTGATGTCGAGGCCACCGGCGCTGAGGAAATCGATCACCGGGCTCAGCCCCGGGGTGTACAGGTAGACCCAGATGAGCGCGGCGATCAGACCGGGCACCGCGTGCGGGAGGAACAGCGCCAGCTGGAAGAAGGCGCGTGCCTTGACCAGTGCCGAGTCCAGCAGCAGAGCGAGGGCCAGCGCGCCGCCGATCATCACCGGGATATAGACCGCGACGTAGGCGGCGATGGTGATGAACCCGTCGCGGAACGTCGGGTCCGACAGCGCGCGGACGTAGTTGTCCAGACCGGCGAAGACCTCTTCGGTGCCGCCGAAGCCGAGGCCGGACGTGCGGGTGGTGAACAGGCTCATCCAGCCCGCGTAGAGCAGCGGGGCCACGGTGACGGCGCTGAAGAGGACGAAGAACGGTGCCAGGAGCATCGCGGCGGTGCGGCGCTGGGCACGGGCTGACAGGCTTGCCATACCGGCCTTCCTCAATGAGAGCGGGAAAGTGCGGGTGAGCCGGGTACCGGCGGTGCCGGCACTGACTCACCAGGGGTTTCGCGACTACGGGGCGAGCGTCATACCGCGGTGCTGGATGTCCTTTACGGTGGCCTTCTGCGCACCGGCGAGGACGTCGGAGAGCTTCACGTTGCCCTCGGCGACCTTCGGGAGTTGGTCGATGATGGCCGTGTTCGTGGTCCCCATGACGGGACCCCACGTCCATCCGGGCACGACCGCGTCGTACGACTTGCTGCCCACGGCGTAGACGTCCTGGCCGCCGAAGTAGTCAGTGGGGAAAGCGGACTTGGTGACCGGCACGAGCCCGGGGTCGGCAGGGAACATGCTGCTGGTGCCGGAGGAGACCCACGCCTTCATGCCCGCGGGGTCGGTGGTGATCCACTTGATGAACTCCGTGGCGGCGCCGCTGTTCTTGGCACCCTTCGGGACGACGAAGGATGAGCCGCCGTACATCGCGGAGGCCGGCTTGCCGTCCCAGGTCGGCACCGGGGCCACCGACCACTTGCCCTTCTGGTCGGCGACGGTTGCCTGCTGCGCTCCCGCGCACCAGCTCGCACAGACGTAGGCGACGGTCCGGTTCTGCTGGACGCTCGTCCAGAACGGGTCGAGCGAACTCAGCGAGCTGACGAGGTCCTTCCGGGCGAGGTCGCCCCAGAAGTCGGCCACCTTCCGAGAGGGAGCGTCGTCGAGCGAGACCTTCCAGGCGTCCTTCTTCGTGGAGAACCACTGTGATCCGGCCTGCCAGGTGAGGGCGCTCAGCAGTCCCGGGTTGTCGGTGTACAGGACCCCGCCGCGGGCCTTCGGGTCGGCCTTCTTCACCCGCGTGGTCATGTTCCGGTACTCGGTCCACGTCTTGGGGACGTCGATCTTGTGCGTCTTGAAGAAGTCGTTGCGGTAGTACAGCATCAGCGGCGCGGCGTCGCGGGGAACACCCCACGTCTTGCCCCCCAGCTGGACCAACTTCCTTGTCGACTGCGGAAAGTGCTTGTCCACCAAGGGGCCAAGAGTTCCGTCGAGGCTCTCCAGCTTGCCCTGAGTGGCGAACTCCGGCAGCTGGGGGTACTCGACCACCGCGACGTCCGGGACGGTACCGGCCTTCACGGCGTTCGAGAGCTTGGAGTAGTACTCCTGGCCCGACGGCACCGTCTCGAAGTTCACCTTGATGTCGGGATGCGTCCGGTTGAAGGCCTCAGCCACCTTGTCGGAACCCTTGACGAAGGACCAGAAGGTGACCTCGCCGGTCTTCTTCTCTGCCGCGGATCCTCCGCTGTCCGAGCCGCCACATCCCGTGGCCAGCAGGCCGAGTGCCGCGACAGAACAGACCATCGCCGTCAGACGTCTACGAAACATGATGTGCCACCGATCGTTCGCTTGGGTGTCACCGCAATCATTCGTTACAGACGACAGCTAGTCAATGGATTCGCTTTCGTTTGTTAGAAACGAAGCAATATGGCATCACATGATCAGGCGTCGGCCTGGCGATCGGCGCCGCAGGACGCACGCACCCTCAGCTCCGGGCGCAGCAGGATCTCGGCCAGTGGCGTGGACGGTTCGGACAGCCGGCGTACCGCCAGGTCCAGGGCCCACGCCCCCACCGCCTGCTTGGGAGGAGCCACCGCGGTGAGGGGGACCTCGCTCAGCTCGGCGACCTCGTCGTCGTACGTGACCAGGGCCAAGTCCTCCGGCACGCGCAGCCCCCGTGCGCGCAGAATCCCGACGAGAGCGATGGCATCGATGTCGTTGTGCACCAACGCCGCCCGCACCTCGCCTGCTTCCACGGCCTGGACGACCTCCTCGAAACGCGCGTCGGCCGCAGCAGCAGCACCAGAGGTGGTGATGCGGTACTCCGGCCCCGGCGTCAGACCCATGGCCTCCACGGCTTCGGCATATCCGGCGCTGAGAAGAGGCGTGTTCGGGCTCTCGACCCTGGCGACCAGGGCCACCTTCTCGTATCCCAGCCCAGCGAGGTGACGTACCGCCAGCGCCGCCCCGTAGGCATGGTCGGAGGCCACCTGCTCAAGCCGGCCGGCCCGTAGCCCCGCCCGGCGCTCCACCAGGACGGCGGGCACCTCAAGGCTGCTCAGCCACTCCTCGGCCTCGTCCAGGGGGCGCAGGCCCGGGTGCAGCATCAGGAGCAGGCTGTCGATGCCGCCGGCCATCAGGTGGCGGACCTGCTCCTGGTTCTCCGCAAGAGACTCACCCGACACGGCCAGCACGACGCGGACACCGCGCGAGCGGGCCGCGTCCTGAACGCCGCGGATCACCTCTGCGTAGTAGTAGCCGCCAGGAGGCACCACCAACCCGACCACGTAGCGCTCCCCCGCGGCGGGCGGGGCGGGGGCGGGAGTCTCCGCTGCCGGCACGTCGGCCGCGGGAGCCAGCGCCCTCGCACCGCCGTGCACACGAGAGAGCAGTCCGCGGCCTGCCAGTTCCCGTACGTCTTGGCGCAAGGTGACGGCGGAGACGCCCATCTCCGCCGCCAGTTCCTTCACCGTGATCGATCCTTCGCGCTCCACCGCGCGCAGGATCGCTTGCCGCCGCTCGTCAGCCAACACCTTCAGTCCCCATCTCGGTAGCGAGTGAGTAATCCTCTTTCACTCGATAACCGAAAGATATCAATCAAAGGTCAACATCGGCTTGGATCACGGGTTTTCATGAAGGGACAGCGGCCGCTCAGTGCGACGGCCTGTCGTCGACCTCGACGAGGTTGTGGTCGCGGAGGGTGTAGAGCCGATCCTCGTGGACGTTGACGTGCGGGCCGCTGTACCAGGCGCCGTTGATGCCTGCTACGACGGTGGTGAGGGCGAACGTCTTCGGGTGGAAGCGGAAGAGCGTGGTGTCCGAGACGCCGTAGACCATGCCACGGTTGACGACCATCGCGGCGAAGCCCTTGGAGACGCTGCTCACATCGGCGGTGTGCACCGTCTTCCGGGTCTTCACGTCGATGACGAACAACCTGCCCGCCGTAGTGAGTCCGTAGAGGTTTCGCCCTTGCACCGCCAGGGCCGCCACCCCCGCGGACTGCTGCGTATCGACGCGCCACTTCTCCTCGCCGGTGACCGGATCGACAGCGACGATCGTGGCGCGCGGCCCTTCCTTGGAGGCGTTGTCGCCGCCCAGATAGGCGATGCCGTCCCGGTTGACCACGGCCCGGACAAGCTGGACGTCGTCGATCGGATTGACGTAGGAGGCCGACTTCCCGGTCTTCGGGGAGTAGGTCCACAGGGCGCCGCCGCCCTCGGTGTCGGACTGCACACCGACGAGGAGCAGCTTGTTGCAGGGGTCCCACGAGACGTCCAGCGGCCGGTTCTGCTCACTGGGGAAGTGCGCGGCCTGCCGCGGCTGCTGGCGCCGGGCCGGGTCGTACCGCCAGATGCCCTGCGCGTTGTACTGGCCCGTGTACAGGACGCCTTCGATCACTTCGGCGTCCTTGGCCTCGCCGGGCGCCTGGAGATTGACGACCGCGCCGGTCTTCAGATTGTGCCGGGCGATGGCGCCGTTGCCGCCGAGGTAGACGTACCCGCGGCCCGCGGCGATCCCCATGCCCGCCTGCGCCCCGGCGACCGCACCCGCGTCGTGCAGATCGGTGATCACCGACGTATGGGCCGACACATCGATCTCGGCGACGAAGCCGTAGCCCGAAACGACCGCCAGCTTTCCGTCGACGTGGTCCACACCCCAGATCTCGCCGAGGTCGGGCCCGTCGAACTCCACCGCGGAAATCGTCTTGTCCGCCTTCGAGTAGGCCTTCACACCTGTGTCCGAGGCGAAGTAGATGCGGTCTTCGTCGGCGGCGAACGACTTGACCGTCGTGCCGTCCGTGGGCACCACGGTGTACGAGGAGAGGTCCTTCAGGTCCATCACGGCGAACTTCGCGGGATCGACCGCGCCCGAGGTCCCGACGACCAAGTGCCCGTCCATGACGGCGAGTTCCCTCAGGCTCGGGTCCTTCTCCATCTCCTTGGGCACGACCGAGGTGAACGCGTGGGTCTCTCGGTCGAAGGCGAACAGAGATGCCTTGCTCGCGCCACCTCCGCCGGCGAGGACGCTGCCCGCCCCGAAGAAGACGGTGGTGTCGGAAGCCGCGACCGCCCTGGCGAGGGTCGCCTTCGGGTCGGGGGTGCCCCGGTCGGTGACGGTGCCGGTGGCGGGGTCGTACTCCCACAGAACGGGCGCCTTCCCCGGGGCGCCGCCCACGGCGTAGACCATGCCGTCGGGGGCGACCGCCAGATCGCGGATGTCGCGGTCTTCGGTCCTGCCGATGGCCACGGCAGGCTTGTCCGGCGCCTTCAGGTCCCACCGGAAGAGGTTCGGCTTGCCCTGGTCGGCCTTGACCAGGAAGCCGATGTAGAGGTACCTGCCGGTGGGGTCCGCGGCGAGCGCCTGGATGGAGGGCTCGGGCCCTGCGTCGAAGGTGGTGTGCGAGACCACCTTGCGGCTCGGGAGATGGAATCCGATCACGCTGGGCGGGTTCAGGTTGCGCGACCCTATGTAGACGGTGTCACCGACCAGGAGACCGCTCATCAGCGAGAACTGGACAAGGCCCGGGCCCAGATCGGTCACCACGGTTGTGGGCCGCTCCTCGTCCGCGGCATGAGCCTGCGTGGCGACGAGGGATTCGGCGACCGCCGCCAGCCCCAACGCGCCACCGGACTGGAGCAGTCGGCGCCTGCTCAGGGAAGAACTGTCGGTCATGTGTGCTCCTCGATGTGTTGAGTCTGCGGATCGAGCCTGCGGATTCACGTCATGACAGGTCGAAGATGCGGATGTCGTCGTGCTGGACGATCCGCGTGGGTACGTCGCCGTTCTCGATCGATTCCGAGGGACGGTAGAGCCCCCACTTGATGTAGCCGTGGTCGGCCGGATTCACCGGCTGGTAGGTACGCACGTTCTCGTACGAGACAACCGGCCTGTATCCGGACTGCCCCGGGAGCTGCGCGGAGACCTTGAAGTAGCCCGTCTCGTCGGTGGTCCAGCGCGCGTCCACGCGGAAGTTCATCCACTTGTTGATGTAGGGACGGAGATCCGGCACGACCGTCGTCTGCTTGTTCAGGTGCGGCGACCGGAAGGCGACCTCGTTGCGCTTCGTCATGAGGTAGAACGCCGGGACATTGCCGCCCGCGTACTTGCCCTGGAAGATGATGTCGCCCGACTCGCTGTCTCCCGGCTCGTACGGCTTCCAGTCCTTGAGCAGCACACTGAACTCGTAGCGCTGCACGTCGCCCACGTTGAACTGCCCTGCTTCAAGCAGGTCCGTCGCGCTCTCGCTGCGCGGCGCACCGTTGGACTCGTACGCCGGATCGCCGAGCGTCACCTTGTGCTGGACCGCGTACGAGCCTGCGTGCCCGGGCTGCACGACGCCGGACGCGTCCGGTGCTGTCGCGTGTGTGGTGGTCAGGCCTTCGACCCCAGAGTTCAGGGTTCCGCTCTCGTAGTCCACCCGAAGCGCTTCCGCGGCGTCCTGTGCGACCCCCGGCGCGCCGCGCGAGGTCATTTGCGCATCAGCGTCCTGGGCCTGCGACAGCAGGAAAGGAACGGCCAGCGCTCCCGCGCAGAGTGTCGTGGTAACCATGCGAAGCTTGATCATTTCAACCCTTCGACATCTTGGGACTGCAGGTCGGGTGACGGTCGGCACGGGGCAAAGCAGGCGCCTGCGCCTGCTTCGGCCGGAGTGCCCGGACGGCACACGCTCGATGCAGTCATATGATGCAGACGTAAGCCTCTACGGCTACCTGACATCACTTTGACTGAGATCGAAGGCGCCACCGCCCGCTGCATGGTGACATGGTTCCGAACGATATCGAAAGACTGCTGCAAGAAGGCGTCAAATCTCTGATGGAGGTCCAGCACCGCCTCGCACCTACCGGAATGACGTGCTCTCGCTCATCAGAGCCAAGCCCAAGGCTCGCTCGTCGATGTTTCGTTCGATGAAATGGGGTGCCGGATGATGCACTCGACGAGCGAGCCGCGGACAGCCTCAGGCCGCCGCCTACTGCTGCAGGAACCACCCACGCCGCACAACGCACCCGCGCCCGGTCCCGCCCGACGCAGCCTTGGGTGTCCCGCGCCGCCCGCTACCGCCGAAGCGCCGCAAGCCGGGGCGCCGGGAGCGGTACAGACGACCGCCGGCACCTGCTCAGCATCCTCGGGAGGACGTCGCCGGAGCCCTGCCATGGTGAGGTCGCGTGTATTCATGGAGCTGACCGAAACGGGCCCTGGGAGCTGCGGGCCCATCTGGTCGACGCACCCGCCGAACTGGCCCTGCGCGACAGTGGCCGGCAGGTGGCCGACGAGCGGGCGCCGCGTCCCGACAGCGGCCCGAGCCGCGCCACCGCCACCACGGCGACGGGCCACACCAGTACCTTCGTCTCCTCTACGGGCACGGCGAGGTGGCCGTGGAGGCGCGTGAGGGCTCCAGTGCGTTCGGGCCGCGCGCGGCAGGCCCGTACGCGACAGCCGCACGCACCGCGGACCGGGCGGTGCACGTAGCCCTGATCGGCCTCACCGGGTACGACGCACCGCACCCGTCCGTACGCTGCGAGATCGACGGGACGCGCGTCACAGCGCGCTTCCCCGACGGCACTTGGGTCCTCGTGGCTCTCGGTGGCTGTCAGGCACCGGGCGCCGTGGAACTCGGCGGGACCCTCCTCGACGGCCCCATGCGCTACGCCCGCCTCTCCCCCGGCGAACCTCCCGTCGTGATCGCTTTCCGACCCACGGCCGAGGTGACCGGATGAGTACACCGAGCCGCCCAAACGCGTCCATTTCCTCAGGGCCGACGAGCACCGCGCTGACGTCGCGGGCGACCCCGTGGTCCGTACGCCCGTCCTCGGCGAACTGGCCCGCAACGGAGCCGTGTTCACACATGCCTGCGCCCCCGCCGATCTGCATATTGGCCCGGCAGAGTTCTCGCGGCCTGGCAGTTCCCGCGGACGACGGGCCGTGAGCGGTACGGAGGTCCTCCGGCCCGGCCCTATGACGTTCGCCCGCTGTTTCGCCCAGTACGGCTACCAGACGGTCGCCTGCGGCAAGTTGCACCACACCGGCATCGACCAGATGCCGGGCTGGCTGCGCCGCTGCGGCCGGGGGGTCGCCGTGGACCCGGACCTGGTGACCGGCCGCGTCCACCCGATGCCCGTACCGATGGAGCTCAAGTGGCCGCAGGACAAGCAGGTCAGGCGCGCGGGACCCAGCCGCGCCTCGCTGGAGACGGAGGACGAGTACGCCGTGCGGGGCGGGCTCGACCGATTGTGACCTGGCTGGATGATCTATCGACACCAGCAGCGCCGCCGCCCGGTCCACTGACCGCTCGTCACCATCCCGCGTTCGCTGCGCGCTGCACACGACACCGGCCGGCGTCTCTCCCGCGCAGAATCGATGGCGTGGGCAGACACCGGCCGGTATTTGTGCAGGGCAGTCACATGGGGTCGACGCCCCCGCGGCCCGGCTCGCTCTCCTTCTTGCTCTGCTCCTCGATCCGGCGGGCCTTGTCCTTCAGCCGCTGACGCTCCGCCGGGTCAGAGGCACGCTCCGCGGCCTGCTCGATCTTCTGCACCTGGGCACGCATCTGCTGGGCACGGTCGCCGGATTCGCCTGCAACGCTCATGATCACTCCTGGGATCGGGGGGAGAGCGGATGCCACCAGCGAATCAGCGCCCCCATCACCGCGCACCTCGAACGGTCACCCACCGCTATCCCTGCAGCGGAGGCCATGTGCGCAGGAGGTCACCCGGCCGACGGACAGCACACTTCTCAGCGCAGGGGGCGGCGTGGGTGGCGTCGCAGGCGCATGCCCAAGTCGCGGCGCACCCCGAGCATTACGTGATGGGTGCCGATGCCATCGGAGCGCGCGTGGTAGAGAACATCGACCCCCACGTCTGCTCCATTTACATGGGCGGCTGGGGAACGGACGCGATGGCCTGGGCCACGGAAGCGTAGGCGTAGGCGTAGGCGCTTCTCCCGGAGTCCGAGTTCCCGCGCGAGATGTCGTCGAACCTGTTCCTGGCCGACGGCACGGTCGTCGGGCAGGCGCTGATCCAGTTCGGTGACACCGCTGACGGCTCTACCGCGAACCTGATGGTCTAGCTGCCCACCACGTGCCCGGATGTCGTCCTGGAGCACCATCTCCCGTACTACGCCGTCGAGTTCAGGAACTGGATCACCGCCTCAGCGGCGGCCTGTGTCAGAGAATCACGACCGGCCGTAGGGCCTCAGAGCTCACCAGGTCACACCCCTGTTGCTACCAGAGACCTCCCCCGGTCTGATCACGCGTCCGCCCGCCGGCCGACTCGGAAATCGATCGCGGTTGAAGGGCTGCTGGAAAAGCATCGCCCGGCACGGGTTGCCCGGTTGAGCCGTGGCGGAACGAAGAAGGCGCGCAGTTGCCCGCCGAGGTGCCAACCTGCTCCCGGGTGTTCCCCGTGGTTCCCCGCACTGAACGCTTGCCGTCCCGTCGGTCGGCTTGATCAGGCCGGGCCGAGTACCTCATCGGCGCTGCGGGGCTCCGTGCGCGGCTGCTTGTTGAGCTTGTGGCGCGCGATGGAGGATTGCCGGTAGACCTCCTTGCGGGCCCGCATGATGTTGCCCAGGGGCGCGTGCTCGGCGGTGACCCGCCAGGGCGTGAAGGACAGCGCGTCCATCTTTTCCAGGTTTTCCGGGCTGGAGATGTCCTGCTGCGGCAGTCGCAGTTTGGCCACGGTGACGGGCGGCGAGAGCTGCTCGGGCCACTCCACGGTGGTGTCCTCCACTGGCATGCGCTCCAGATCGGTGCAGAGCTGGACCTGGATGTCGAAGGCGTAGGGCCGCTCCTGCAACTCGGCCACCAGGGCCGGTCGGAAGACCTCCGCCGCCGAGGTCGGGTCGATGTCGCGCCGGACGACCGCGGCGGCGAAGGACGGATCGGGGGTGATGCGCACCTTGGCGATGTAGTCCCCGTGCCGGACCGCGCCCATCGTCCAGTAGCTCGACAGCAGCAGGTTTGCCGGAGGGGTCTTCGACAGACGCAGGAAGGCCAGGAACTCGTCCCACGCCCAGTTGTCCTGGTCCAGCGTTCCCTTTCCGGTCACGAACTCGGTGAAGAAACGATGCACGCCGGGTCGGCCCTGGGAGAAGTAGGCCGGCGCGTTCAGGAACAGTTCCTGGATGAACAGGTAGTGCTCGACCGTGTTGCAGAAGAAGATCGGTCCGTTGATGTTGGCGTAGTCGAAGGTGCCCGCGTCCGGTTCGTCTTCCAGCAGGGTCGGGCCGGGGATGTCGAAGATCTTCAGTGCCAGTCCGGTGGCGGCACCCAGTCGCGCGTCGGCTCCGGCGTGAGGCGAGCCGTTGGAGAAGCGGATGAGCGCATCGTGGGTTCCCGGAGTCGCGTAGATGCCTTGGGCGTACTCGGGGGGAAGCCCGCCCAGGATCTCCACTTCCCCGCGGACCAGCCCGTAGCCCTTGGCATGGGCGTCGCGGAGGGCCCGGCCGGTGCCACCAGCGGTGACCGACTCGGTGATGTAGGCCTCGGTCTTTTCGATCACCGTCTGCACGTTGCGGTCGAAGTGCGGGTCGTCGTCTTCGACGTCCGGCGTGTAGGGGACGAACTGTGCTGCCATGACGTCGACCTCTCCTCGGAGACCGTGATGGGACCTCAGGGGGCAGGAATTGCCCTCAGTCCTCCAGTTCGGCAAGCCAGCGCAAGGCGCGCAGACCCGGCACGAAGCAGTACTCACCGCCCCGGGTGACCACGAAGCTGGGCAGGTTCTTCAGGCGGCGCCGGACCGGCTTCTCCGGGATGGTGACGCTTCCGGTTCCGCCGTGGTGCCCGGCTACCGGGTCCTTCTCGCCGGGATAGCCGATGAAGTTGCCGTCGTTGACCCACTCGGCCTTGATGAACTCGAACTGCCGTTCCAGATGGGCTCCTAGAAAGACCCCGACCAGGCCGCGGTCGGCGCCGTCGTCCTCCAGTACGCCCTCCGGCAGCGGCGGGCCGTAGGTGGTGCCGCGGCGGATGAGGCGGTGCATCCGTGCGTCGCCGATGATGGTGGAATCTCGGGGGTTGGTGCGCCGGATGTGCGCACCGGCAGGGCACCGGAGGCCGCGATCGTCGTTCTCCCGGTACAGGAAGTTGTTGACGCGGTGCGGATCGGCCGCCAGCTCCGGGTCGTCGTGCTCCGGTGTCAGCGTCAGCGGCGCCCCGCTGGGCCAGCGCCCCACCATCTTCGCCGCCAGGAGCGCCTCCTCCTCGGCGCTGGAGGTGTTCGCGCGCAGGTACTGCCGCCAGGCCGCCACGTTGGTGTGGACCTTGCGCACGGCCGCGTAGGTCCCGTTGCGCCCCAGCACATCGGGGCTGGGCATGGGCGGCAGATTGCCCGTTTCGTCGGGGTAACCGAGGATGAACTCGCCGGCCTTGATGGGAACTTCCTGCGGGTTGGAGCCGGGCAGTCCGACGCCCTCGATGTTCGGATGGCTGATGCCGTCGCGGAAGCCGAAGGTGGTGCGCCCGGTCGGGAGCTGGTGGACCTCCTGCTGCCAGATCACCTGGACACCGGGCGTGTCCTCGTAGGCGACACGGGCCCGCTCCAGTTCCTTGTCCAGCTGGGCCGCATCGGAAGACAGGGCGCTCAACGCGATGTGCACATCGCCCGTTCCGAACGGTGCCTCCCAGTGGGCCGCGGCACTCTCACCCACGTCACCGATCAGCTCCGCCCGCGCGGCCATCCCCTCACGAAACGCCCGCGGAAAGCTGTCCAGCGACTCCTGGGGCACCCCCAGGGCCCTCAGGCCCTGGTAGGTGAACGCCACAGCCACCCAGGCATCCCGGCTCGGGTCCACGCTGGGCAGGCCACCCGCGGTCACCGGGAGCAGTCGCCGCAGCAGGGCACGCCCGGCGTGGCGGTCATCGACGCGCAGGAAGATGAACTTCCCCTCGTACGGCACCGGCCGTGGACGCAGTGCCCCGCTTTGGACGTCGTCGATCTCGACGCGCACGCTGGCTGCGCTGCTACTTGCCGCCGTGTTCATGCTCGCTTGTGCCTCCATATCGGCCTCTGCCTGGGCAGCCCTGTGGCGGCCGACCCGCGCCCGCTGACGCGGTCCACAGATGTGGGGTCGGCTCCGAGGGCTGGTTGTGTTCGGGGTCTAGGCCGAGGCTTCCTCCAGCAGCTTCTGGAAGGCCGGCGTGCCCACCAGCGCCGCGTTGGCCGGGTTGTCCAGCATCGCCCGGAATTCGGCGGTGTCCAGCACCGCCTGGAACGCGTCGTCCACGCGCTGGTCCTTGTAGATCTGCTGAACGGTCAGATCGGGATAGGCGCTGACGAAGACACCCGCGGGCTCCTGCTGTGCGACGAACCAGTCCTTCGCCCCTGGGTCGGTGACGCCGGGGAACCCTTCGCAGTGCGAGAAGACCTTGTCGAAGCGGGCCCCGACCACCGTCTGGGCGAAGTCGTCGATGTACGTGTCCCAGGAGCCGTCGAAGACACTGGCGAACATGAACCGGCTGTCGTTGTCGAAGATCACGTGCCGTGCGTCATGCAAGGTGCCGATCTGGCGTACCGCCGCATGGACGTTCTCGTCAGCCGCCGCGTCGGCCATCGCGGCGAGATCCTCACGCAACGCATCAGCATGGCCCCGCTTGATCTTGGTAAAGACGGTGAACTCGCTGCAGACCCCGTCCGACCTGCCCGGGCGCTCAGGGTGAGCTGATTGGGTTGCACCTGTCGTCGCAGTCATCGTGAGATTCTCCTGCCACGGATCGGTCCGAGGGTCGCCAAGCGTCCGAACATGAGGCGCCATCGCCCCCACCCCTTAAGCGTGACTGAACCTGCGCCGCCGTGCATCTCCGGCCCGGGGTGATGTGGTCACCTGGGGGCGGCTTCTTGAGAGGCCCCGGCGCTGCGGGGTCCAGCCGGGTCCAGCCCGATCACTTCACGATTCCTCCCCGCAATGGCCGGCTACGGTCCGTGCCGGATGGACCGTAGGGACGTGCCTCGTCCGTCAGGGTGCCGAGAAAGAAAGCCGCCTCGGGTGACGACTTGCCGTCCAGTTCCGGGAAGGCAGCAATGCGGGTGGCCGGCAGGCCAAGGACAGGGTCCCAGCGTCCTGCGGACCTCCCGAGGACAGATCCGGAAAGGCGCAGGAAGATGGAACTGGGGCGTGCCGAGTACGTCGTTGTCACGTTCTCGGGCAGCGCTTCCGCGTGGCCGTGAAAGACAGCGGCGCAGCCGACCGCGCAACAACCCGCCGCTCCACCCGGGCGCCGCCCACGCTGCACCATGAGCGGGTTTGAGCGACGAGGCGCTCAGCATCTGAAACGGCGACTTCCGGAGAGGCCGCGCCCCAGGGCCCAGGGCCCGTCTGCAAAACCTGGGCACGTCCACGACAGTCCGAAGGCTGCCCGCGCAGGCCATCGGGGCACCCACCAAGCGTTGCTCAACTGGATCGCCGTTCTGATCCCCTTCTGGAGGCAACCATGGGCGCAGTTCTCGGTGACGTGCTGGGTTTTGCGGCCGCCGTCGCGATCAGCCCGCTCCCGATCATCGCCATCATCCTCATACTCGCCACACCTCGGGGACGTCTCAACGGACCCCTCTTCACCGTCGGCTGGATCCTGGGACTCTCGGCACTGGGCGCGGTAATGCTGGCAATCGCTTCTCCCGCAGGGGCCTCCGCCCACAATCACCCGGCCACCTGGGTGGGAGCCCTCAAGCTCGCTCTGGGCGTACTCCTCGTCCTCTTCGGCGCCCGGCAATGGCACCGGCGCCCGAAGGATCCCTCACAGGCCCAGCTGCCGAAGTGGATGGGTGCGATCGACCGCCTCACGCCGGTCAAGGTCTTCGGACTCGGACTGGCCCTGGCCGCGCTCAACGCCAAGAACGCCCCGCTGACCATCGCCGCGGCCGCCTCCATCGGCTCAGCCGGGCTGCCGGTCGGGCAGCAGATCGCATCGCTGGCCATCTTCGTCCTGATCGCCACCCTCGGCCTGCTGGCCCCACTGGGAGTCTTCCTGCTCGGGGGAGAGCGAGCGAAGACCACACTCGGCAACTGGAAAGACTGGGCAGCTCAGCACAACGTCGCCGTGATGGCGGTCCTGTTCCTCGTCCTCGGGCTGAAACTGCTCGGAGACGGCATCGGCATCCTCACCCACTGACGGGTTTGCCCACGCGTTGTGCGCTGCGACGGTGGTCAGTCACGAACGCGTGGGCGCCGCTGTGCTCCTCGACTGACCGTGGCTGACGCTGACCGTTCGATCTGGCACGTATCCGGCACGCGCAGCAGATCTACCCGAGGCGGCGTTCACGGTGGAGACGCCCTCAGAGCCGGCAGGTGTGCGCAACCGGGGAGCAGAGGTGCGTCAGTAGCCCGTGCCGCGCTTGACCTGGGCCCGCTCGATCTCATGGGTCGCACCCTTGTCGTCCAACGTGCGACACGCGTCGTCAATGTCCTGGCTCAGGCGATCGATCTGCTCGCGGCTCAGGGTCTCCTTGACCAGGGCACGCATGATCTTCACCCCCTCCGCGTTGGGCGGGAGCGTGTACGCCGGCACCATCCAGCCGCGCTCGGCCGCGAGTTGCCAGGCGACGTCGGACTCGTCGTAGGCGTGCTTGCCGGCGAGACGGAAAGCCACCAGCGGCAGCTGCTCGAGGTCGCTCCCGATCACTTCGAAGCGGCCGCTGCTCCGCAGGTTGTCCGCCAGCGCGTGGGCGTTCTCCTGCAACATCTTCATGACGTAGGTGTAGCCCTGGCGACCGAGCCGGACGAAGTTGTAGTACTGCGCGAGCATCATCGACGCGCCGGTGGAGAAGTTCAGGGTGAACGTCGCGTCGGTCTTGCCCAAGTAGTTCTCGAGGAACACGAGATCCTTGGGCAGGTCGGACTCCTCGCGGAAGACCAGCCAGCCGATGCCGGGGTAGACCAGGCCGTACTTGTGTCCCGAGACGTTGATCGAACGGACCTGCTCGAGCCGGAAGTCCCACTTCGAGTCCGGGTAGAGGAAGGGCCACACGAATGCGCCACTGGCTCCGTCGACGTGGATCGGGATGTCGAGGTCCCGCTCCTTGCGGACGTCCCGCAGGAGCTTGTCGATCCCGACGACGTCGTCCTTGTGGCCGGTGAACGTGGTGCCGAGGACGGCCACGACGCCGATCGTGTTCTCGTCGAGGAGAGGCTCCACGTCCTCCGGGCCGATCGTGTACTTGCCCTCGGCAAGCGGCACGATCCGCGGCTCGACGTCGAAGTAGCGGCAGAACTTCTCCCACACGACGTGGACGTCCCCGCCGAAGATCAAGTTGGGTCGGTCTACCGACAGATTGGCCGCCTGGCGGCGCTTCCGCCACTTCCACTTCAGCGACAGCGCCCCGAGCATGATCGCCTCGGACGAGCCCTGGGTCCGACATCCGGTGGTCCTGCCCGGCGCGTTGAAGAGGTCGGCGAGCATGCGCACGCAACGCTGCTCGATCTCGGCGGAAATCGGGTACTCCGCATGGTCGATGAAATTGCGGTGGAGATTCTCGGCGATGATCCGCTGCGCCTCCGGCTCCATCCACGTGGTGACAAACGTGGCGAGATTACGCTGCGGGTCACCCTCCATGGCGAGGTCCACATCCAGCAGCCTCATTGCGTCCGTCGCAGCCATGCCTTCCTCGGGGAAGGTCTCCGAGGGAGCGGGCACGGTCAGGAATCGGTTGCCGAACAGGGCTGCTTCATCACCCTTAGTCATATGACGATTCAAACAGCGCTGGTGCAGCCCCGGCGGGGGACACGCCGAGACAAAGAGCGAGGCTCCGAACTGGCTGCGGCCCCGCGCGCATGGAACAGCCCTTTCTTCGGGGAAAAGCGCCGACCAGCCTCCCAAAGGTCGTCGGCTCGTCTGACCCCACACCGACCCACCCAACTCCCCTCCCGTCTGCCGGAAGAACACGTCCTGGCGTGGGTCGGTGATTCAATCGTCGCTTCTCCTGCTGTCGCAGAAGCCGTTCACACAACTTGTGAGATCTTGTACGCGATTCCGCCTTCGATCAGATACCCCGAGCCCACGCAGACGACGTCGTTCAGCCATGCGTATCGCTTCGCCCCCGTTTCGAAGAGGGGGTTTGTCCGGAAGTAATAGCGGGCGGGGTCGACTCGGTGCCTCGTGGCGGGATCGGCCATGTCGGCCCGCAGTTCGGGTGGGGTTACCCAGCGGCCGCCGTAGGTCATGTGCAGCAGGTCGCCGTCGTACGTCCGCAATGTCAGCCGGACGTCGAGCGTCATCACCCCGTCGGGGCGGAACAGCGTCCAGTCCCCACCCCCGGGGAGCACCTCTCCGCGTAGCCTCGGCCCCTCGAACGTCCCTCCGGCGGAGCCGAAGAGGACCCGTCGGCCCAACGGGCCGGGGCCGATGTCCAGCCGCGGGTCCAAGTCCACGGCCATGTCGAAGAGATGCGTCGTCTTGATCTCGTCGATGTCTTTCAGCCGAGCGTCTGCAGCCATGTCCCCTCACCTTTGAATTGGTTCGATCCCAGGAGTGGAGGGCGCGAACGCGGCTGTTCCGAACAGCTTTCGCCTGACCGCGTCCGTCGAGACGCCTGACTGTGCACAGAGCTCCGACAGATCGAAGAAGAATCGCTCGCCTGCGATCAGGCCGTCCTTGAAGGCGAACTGAATGAACACCGGCAACTCGGCTCGTCTGCCGTTGGGGTGCACGCCGAACCGGTCACCCGTCATCGTCATCTTCACCGTCCCCCAGCAGACCAGTGCGTCGCCGTCGGCAGCGTGGCCTTCGAGAGCGACCTGGTAGTCAGGGAAGGAGGCGAAGAACCCGGTCAGCGCCTTTTCGTTCGCGGCCCGGCCTTGAGCCCTCGTCCCGAAAGCCGGGGCGTCCAGGACCATGTCCCGGTGGAAGAGCTCCATGGCTGCGGGCACGTCCTGCCGGCTCTTTGCGGTGGCCAACGCCTGCGCCAGCTCAGACATTCGACGGCTGTCCAAGTCGCACACACCTCCTGATTGTCCGTCCCAGGAAATAAACGTACGATCGGTCGTACGTTATTGGCAAGAGAAATCCGGCAGGAAGGGGCGATGAGCGAAGTGGAACAGCGGGACGTTGTCCGTTCGGCCGACGGCGCTGACGTGGTGACGCCGGATCCGCACATGCCAGTTCCGCCCCCAGGGCCGGGACGGCCTGCGGCAGCACCAGCCTTCCGGCGCGGCCCGCAGCCTCGTAAGGACCAGGTGAGTACTCACCTTGGACAGCCGGGCCGCAGCGGTCCGCGCCCTGGCCGCACAACCCACCCATGACGCGGGCCATCTCGCCCCAACACCTGGACGTAATCGCGGAGTTCAGGTCCACAGGTCGAGCCGACAGGGCGCCCGCGATACGGCTGATCACGGCCCTTGCACGTGCGGCCTTTGCGACCGGCCGGGTCAGGAGTCGGCGGGCCGGGTTCTCAGTCCGTCGAGGATGAGGTCCAGGATGCGGGCAGCGCGGACCTCGCAGTCCTCGCCGGGCGGGATACGCCACAGGACGCTGAGCTGGAGGAGCACGTCCTGCGGGTCGGTGCCCGGTTTGAGGTCGCCGGACGCGCTGCCGGCGTCGAGCAGGACGGCGATGGCTCCGAGGAAGGGTTCATAGTTCTTGTCGTCGAGGCCCCCGTTGGTCGCCGCGTGAATGACCTCGGAGACGCCGTACTTGAGCCTCCCGTATCGGGAGACTTCCTCGAACCAGCGGCGCAGGGCATCGAGAGGGGGCAGATCGGCCGCGAGGGCGTGGGCGAGGTCGATGACCTTCTGGATCTCGTGGTGGTAGAGCTCCACGATCAATGCCTCGCGGGTGGGGAAGTGCCGGTACAACGTCCCCACCCCGACCCCGGCCTGCTTGGCGATGCCCGTCATGGAGGCCCCCGAGGACGCGGCGAAGGCTTCACCGGCGACCTCGAGGATGCGGGCCCGGTTGGTCAGCGCGTCGGAGCGGGGGGCGCGGGCAGAAGGTGGGGTCATGGCTGGTCCGATCGGTCCGGTTGCAAAGCGGAAGGGCTTCCGTTACGTTCGGAAAGCAATACGGAAGGGCTTCCGTTTAATCCTGTCACACTCCATGGAGGACAGCCATGCCGGAAACGGTTCTGGTCACCGGAGGCAGCGGCTATGTCGCCGGCTGGTGCATCGTCGAGCTGCTGCACCGCGGCTACCGCGTGCGCACCACCGTGCGCAGCCATGGCAAGGAGCAGGCGGTGAGCGAAGCCGTCGCCACCCAGGCGGACACGGCCGGCCGGCTGGAGTTCGCGATCGCCGACCTCACGGCGGACGAGGGCTGGGACGCCGCGGTCAAAGGTGTCGACCACGTCCTGCACGTCGCTTCCCCCCTGGGCGGCGCCGTCACCGACAACTCGGACGCCATGATCGCCCCCGCGCGCGACGGGGCCCTGCGCGTACTGCGCGCCGCCACCGAGGCCGGGGCGCGGCGCGTAGTGATGACGTCCGCGGCGAACACCGCCAGCCCCTCCTCCTACAGCGAAGAGGGCGTCACCGACGAGGCCCTGTGGACCGACCCCGACGACCCGACACTGATCCCCTATCGCCGCTCCAAGACGCTCGCCGAACGCGCCGCCTGGGACTTCATGGCCACCTACGACGGCCCCACCGAACTCACCACGGTCCTGCCCGGTGCCGTCTTCGGGCCGATCCTGGCCACCAGCACCATCGGCTCGGTCGGCATCGTCCAGCGCATGCTCGCCGGCGCCATGCGGGGTGTGCCGCGCATCGGCCTGGAGATCGTTGACGTCCGCGACCTCGCCGACATCCACATCCGCGCCATGACCTCGCCCCAGGCCGCGGGCGAACGCTTCCTCGCCACCGGAGAGTTCACCTGGATGCTGGACATGGCCCACGCCCTGCGGGAGGAACTGGGCGAGGGCGGCCACCGGGTCTCCACCCGCCGGATCCCCGACCTCGCCGTCCGCCTCACGGCCCGTTTCCGCGACCCGTCACTGCGTGACATCACCCCGGCCCTGGGACGCCGCAACCGCCACAGCACCGCCAAGGCGCACCGCATCCTGGAATGGCAGCCGCGCCCGGCCCGCGAGACCGTCATCGACTGCGGCCGCAGCCTCCTGGCCCACGGCGCCGTGTAACGGATACGGATACGGCGGCTCGCCGAACCACGCTCACCGGCGGCAGCAGTGTCCGGCCCGGGATCTCACAAACGACCAGTTGCGAGAGTTCCGTTCCGTCCGTGCCGTCGGCAACGGCCGGTTCACCGACATGTTTCGTCCGTCCCGGAGCCGGCGGCACGGCACGGCGGTCCAGTGTCCCCGCCACCTTCCTGAAGGAGATTCCGCTCCCGTGGCACCACCCCGCACGCAACCGCGACCAGCCGCAAACAGATGGGGGCTCCCGCCCCGCAAATGCGGCCGCCCCGCCGGGCCGGCCCGCGTCATGACGAACGTACGGGTCCTGCTGTAGACCGACGCACTCGTGACGGAGAGCGGCGAGGCCACCGGTCTGGAACCGCAGCGCGTCGCCGACGCGGCGATCGCCCACTACTCGGCACGTCTACGGCGCACCGGCACAAGTCGCCAAAGGCATTCGAGGATTCCCCCAGAAGCGGCCCGAAGCATCCTGAACGCCCCACCCGAGCGGCCCCGTGGCCATACCCACGGGGCCGCTGACGCGCCGACCCGAGACTCACTTTGGCTGGACCCCGACATGGGTTCGGCGGCCATCCGTGATCACGGTGCGTGCGACCGCCGAATCGCCAGGACAGTCGTCGCGGCTGCAAGACGAACAGCGGGCCCAAAGCGGGCGTCCGGGCTCAGCCCTCGGGGGCGGTGGCCGGTTCGATGACGACGATCGGGATCTCGCGGTCCGTCTTCGCCTGGTACTCGTCGTACGCGGGCCAGTGCTTGACCATCAGCGGCCAGTAAGCGGCCCGCTCCTCGGCGGTCGCGGTACGGGCCGTGCCCTGCAGGATGGTGGGCCCGACCTGGATCCGCACCTCGGGGTGCTCCCGCAGGTTGCGGTACCAGAGCGGGTGCGCGGGGTCACCGCCCTTGGACGCGACGATCAGGTAGGCGCCGTCCGCCTCACCGTAGATGAGCGGCGTACGCACCGGATCACCCGACTTGCGACCGATGGTGGTCAGCAGCAAGGTCTGAGTGCCGTTCCAGTACTGGCCCTCGGCCCCGTTGGCCACGTACTGCTTGACGTGGTCCAGCTGCCAGGTGCCCGGCTTGGGGTCGGTCGGGTGGTCCCAGTCGATAGTGGTCACGGGGAAACTCCCTGCCTTCAATGGTGAACGGTCATCGAACATCGACAACGAGCAGCAACACCCTGGGGCACGGTATTTATGTCCGAACGGTGGGCGCGCAGGGGGCCTGTTGCCTCGGCCTGGGGCGCCGGGAGCAGGGGATGGGCGGCTTTGGGGCGCACCTTGGCCGGCCGGACGGGGCAGGAGGACCAGCTCGGCGCGCTCGGGCTCGTGCTGAATACCGCCGTGCTGTGGACGACCCCTTACCTGGACGCCGAAGTCGAGGAGTTGCGGGCGCTGCCGGCCGAGGAGCGCGAGCACGGCGTCCTGGACGAGGACGAGCACTGCAGGTAGATGCGGCTGGTGTGTGCGGGCCCCGGGGAATCGTGCCGGCGAGACCGAGTCTCGCATGACGCCGGGTTGGCGCCGGGGGCGCCCACGAACCCGGACATTCCGAGGCTCGTTGGCAGCGCGAATCCAGCGTGGATGCGCGTCGGCGAGGGACGGCCGTTATTCCAGCCACATTCCGTCGCGCATGATGACTCTCCCGCGTAGTTCCGGCTCGCCGCGCCAAGCGCGCACAGTCCTCGGGACCACTCGTACATACAGAAAGGAACCCTCTTCCACGCGTGGATCCCAGCCGAACTTGTCGGCGAATGCCTCCGCTGCGCCTCCGGGCACCTCCTGGTCCGGGAAGCACTCCGCCTCACCCTGGAGGAGCACCACATCGAAGGTGTCCGGTAGCGCCAGGCGCACGCGCGGCTCCTTGCGGACGTTCCGCGCAGTCACGGAAGTGGCGCTGGTGCACATCCACACTGCTCGCCCCTCCCACAAGAACCACAGCGGCACCTGGTGCGGCCCGTGATCAGGGTGAGCCGTCGACACCCATACATCCCGCTCGGTAACGAGCCGCTCCAGAGCGTCGCGCATACGCTCCGCCGTCTGCCGGCGAACGATTCCCGTGGTCTCCATGCGGACCGACCCTAGCCAAGCAGGCGCGAAGCGCGCCTGAGGCGCAGGACCTACTCCCAGCGACCGATGAACCCCACGGCCTTTGGCTCGGGGTGACCAACTTCGGTGCTCAGAGTGGCCAGCGGAAATGCTCAGTCACACTTGTCTCCGGTAATGGCTGGCTCGTGATCGCGCCTGGTGGCTGCGTAGCCAGACGGACCAGCTGAGCCGGTGGGCCGGTGGGCCGGTGGGCCGGTGGGCCGGTGGGCCGGTGGGCCGGTGGGCGGGTGGGCCGGTGGGCCGGTGGGCCGGTGGGCCGGTGGGCGGGTGGGCCGGTGGGCGGGTGGGCCGGTGGGCCGGACCGTGAACGGGCCGGACAACAACACTGATGAACAGGCGCTGGATCTCGTTGCGGTCAGCGGGATCAGGTCGCCCGGCGTGGGGCGGTGTGCGTGTTCGTCGGCACGGACGACGGCGAGGAAGGCATGAGCCAGCATCGCGAGAGTTACCCAGCGGGCCCAGGAAAGGTAGCGGCGGACCTGGTGCTCATCCAGTCCGGCCAGCCCCTTCTCGCTTGGGAAGGTCTCCTCCACTCGCCATCTGGAACCTGCGACCTTGATCAGGGTGGCCAGGGATGCCGACGTGGTGGAGTGACGGCGATAATAGGCGAGTTCATCGGTAGTGTGGTTGCGACTGACCAGGAGCTGGTGGTGACCCAGTGCCACCTCGACGAGGTCGATGACGGCCCAGTCGTAGAACCGCTGTCCCTTCGCGCCGCGTCCGGCCGAAAGCTTCTGCCAGGCCGGCGAGTGAGCCTACGGCGGCACCGAACAATGCGGTGAGTCCAGCATCCATGGCCCCATTCGGCCTACGCGAGCCCTGAGTTGGGCCTCCTGGGCCGCCATTGGGCGATCGATACCGAAAGCTTTCCGCACGCCTCTCGCTCGGCATGACCGACGTCAGGCGCATGCCGGTTTGACATCCACGAGTGACATCAACGGCGCCGGACGGCAGCACACTTGTAGGTTGCTGTGTGGACCGAGCCACCGCTGGCAGCTACGGCCGGGGCGTACGTCGATCGAACTCCCGAAGCGAGTGTCGACCGCTCACCCGTGCTGGGAGAGCGCCGGACCAGTCGAGATCTCTAGCCACGCGCCTACCGTGCGGGACGAACCAGCCCTCAACGAGAAGGATGACCGCCATCTCTTGTCTTGCGTGGGTATCCCCGGCTTCAGCCGGGGTGGGAAACGCATCTCGGGGCTGCTGTGACGGGTCATGTGTGCATGGGTGTTCTGTCTGCGGAGGGGTTGTCAGTGGCCTCGGTTATGTTGCTGTCAAGAGCCGAAGGGGGTGGGCCGGGTGATTCGTGCGTACAAGTTCGTCATGCGGCCCACGGTGCGGCAGGCTCAGGCGCTCGGCGAGATGCTGCGTGATCACTGCTCGCTTTACAACGGTGCGTTGCAGGAGCGTCGTGACGCTTACCGGCACGCCTCGAAGACGAGCATCAAGTACGGGCAGCAGTCCGCACAGCTCAAGGACATCCGGGCGTTCGACCCGGAGCGGCAGGGCCGTTGGTCGTTCTCCAGTCAGCAGGCCACGCTCCGGCGGTTGGACAAGGCGTTCGCGGCGTTCTTTCGCCGGGTCAAGTCCGGTGAGAAGCCCGGCTATCCGCGCTTTCGTGGGGTGAACTGGTTCGACACGGTGGAGTTCCCGAAGGACGGGGACGGCTGCCGGTGGGACTCCACGCCGCACGACCCGGTGACTCGCGTCCGCCTTCAAGGTGTCGGGCACGTCAAGGTGCACCAGCACCGGGCGGTGGCCGGCAGGGTCAAGACCGTCAGTGTCAAACGTGAGGGCCGGAAGT
The DNA here is from genome assembly GCF_035918235.1 of Streptomyces sp. NBC_01445. NCBI lineage: Bacteria > Bacillati > Actinomycetota > Actinomycetes > Kitasatosporales > Streptomycetaceae > Streptomyces > Streptomyces sp. NBC_01445. The sequence goes on from NZ_CP109485.1 coordinate 1,832,817, forward strand.
GGTTCGTCGTGCTGAGTGCCGAACAGGTCCAGCCCGAACCGCTGCCCGCGACGGGTCTGGTCGTCGGCATCGACCTGGGTATAGCCAACTTCCTCGCCGATTCCAACGGCGGATTCGTCCCCAACCCGCGCCACGGGGCGAAGAGCGCCGCGAAGCTCGAAGCCGCACAGCAGGCCCTGTCGAGGTTTTTGCGTGTGCGCCGCGACAAGCGGACAGCCAACCACCGGCGTGCGGTCGAGAAGGTCGCGAAGCTGCACCGCAAGATCCGCCGGCAGCGCCTCGACCACGCACACAAAACCGCCCTTGACCTCGTACGCCAACACGATGTCATCGCGCACGAAGACCTCAAGATCCGCAACATGGTCCGGCGCGCCGCGCCGAAGCCCGACCCTGACAAGTCGGGAGCCTTCCTGCCCATCGGGGCCAGTGCGAAAACGGGACTCAACCGCTCGATTGCCGATGCCGGATGGGGGGTGTTCCTGACGATCCTGGCCGCCAAGGCTGAAAGCGCCGGACGGGAAGTGATCGCCGTGGGCCCCCGCAACACCTCCCGCCAGTGCCCCGAATGCGGGCATACCGGCGCGGAGAACCGGCCCACACAGGAGAAGTTCCACTGCGTCTCGTGCGGCCACACAGCGCACGCTGACACGGTGGGCGCCACCAACGTTCTACGGGCCGGGCTGGTCCGTCGCGAAGCCGCGCCGGCGTAGCGAGAAGTCCCCCATTCATGAGGGGGAGGAGTCACGAATAGGACGGTTCCGCATGGTCGTCGGTCACGTGGTCGTGGTCCTTATGGCGGCGGTTCGTCGCAACGGCCCCGGCGCATTCACTCCGCCAGGGCCGCCCTTCCGGATCGTCGCACGTGAGAGTGCTCGATCCACTTTCAATTGTACGACTGCGGGCCGGATGGGCCGGGGCCGCGAGCGAGCCGACCCCGCCCCCTCTCGTTCTTGTGTGCAAGTGGGGCCGTGCAGGCCAGGCCGTAAGTGCCGGGCTGAGCGGTGGACGGGGCGGCCCTCAGGCACCCCGGCTCAGCCGCGCTCCTCTTCTTCGGCCTCCATGCGTCGGATTCCCTGGTGGGTGAGGGAGACCATCGCGGGTGTGTTGCCCGGTTCCCAGTCGACGGTGATCAGGCCCTCGCCGGCCAGGTAGGTGCAGGCGGCGGCCAGGTCCTCCTCCGGGATGCGCAGGTCGTTCCGCAGCGTCCGCCCCGGGACCCCGAGGAGACGGTTGCCTTCGGTGGCTTCGTAGAGGGCGGTCAGGACCCGATCGCGGTAAACCTGCCGCTCGCGGAGGGTCGCCATGACCGAGTCCTTTCGTTCATGTGAAGGTTCCGATGCTTCTCAGACTTCGTCGCCGTAGGCGCCGGTGCGCGTGGACGGTCTGCTGGTGGTGAGCCAGGCGAGGGCCGGTGCTGCGGCGGCTTCGGTGTCGACGGTGAGGTGGAGCCGGGTACCGCCGTCGGGAACGGGATAGCTGCGCTGTTCCGTACCGGCGAAGGCATGGCGGAGCAATTCGGCGACCGTACGGGCGGCTTCGGGGGTGGCGGCAACGATGCGGATCTCGGCGTGTCCGGCCGAGGGCAGGGCCGCGGTGTCGGTGGGATACAAGGTGCCTGCTCCCTTCAGGGGCGAGCGAGGAGCCGGTGTGAGGGTTGTCCAGGGTTCCGGGCGTCCCACCCACGGCCTTCGGTCGGAGGAGTGGTCTGATGTCAGGGCCAAGCGCCCGTGAGCCCGCGGCTGAGGGCTTGCCCTGTCGACCTGTGGTTGCTGCGGCCGGATGGCCGGCTGATGGCCGGGAAGGGGTCGCTGAAGTAGTAGGCCGCGATGCGTGCGTCGTGCTGGGCGTTGAGTCGGTGGATCAGGCTCAGGCCGAGCGCGACCAGGAAGGCGCCTGCCGCGAGCGCGATCAGGGTCTCCATGCGTCATCTCCGCATGTTCCCCGGCAGAGGGATCATCCGTGCGCCCACGACCGGATGCCGGAGGGGCGGCAGGGCGGACCCGCCGTCGTTCTCCCAGGTGTCCTCGCTGCTTCGGGCGTCCCTGATACGGCGGCCGGTCTCGGCTTCGTCGGACATCAGCACACCGGCAGTGAGGACACCGCCGGGGATGGCGGCGGCGGTCAGGAGTCGGGCGGCTGCGGCGGGTTCGGTCCCGGGCGGGATCACCAGCAGGTCGAAGCGGCCGACGGTGTAGGAGAGAAGGATCAACTTGTCGGGATCCAGTTCGGTGAACCAGCCCATGTGCACCGTGTGCCCGCTGATGGGAACCTTGTGCGGGACGACGGGCCAGCGGGTGGGGTTCACCATGGCGCGCGTAATGCGCCCCAAACGCCCTTCCAGCGCTTCGACCAGGGGTGGAAGCTCGGTGGAGAGATCGCGCGAGTAGGGCCACCAGGCACCGTCCAACTGGCTGGCGAGGGTGGTCTTCGGCGTCAGGGAATAGCGTGTCGGGTGCGGGGGAACAAGCGCCCGTGCCACTCCGCGTTCGGCGGTCGTGGTCATGATGCGGACCCGTCTCCGGGCCGCCCTGCAGGGCGGCCCAGTGTCTTGATCGCCGGAAACGACGTCCGCGTGGGAGCGGGTGTTCGGGTTACTCCCGGTACTTTCAGCGTACTCCGCGCCGCGGTCCGACGAGCCGTTCTGACCAGGTGATTTCCCACCGGGGCATCGCCCGGCTGCTGCTAGCGGGCAAGATCGCAGGCACGCGGAGTAGCGTGAGACCACGGCGGTATCTCGTCGGCCATGAGGTGTCGGCGGCCCCGCACAGGCAGGCGGACCACCATGGCTGAATCTGACACCCCCACCCCCCGGAAGCTCCTTCCGGACGAGATCCATCGGGCGGTGAAACCCGGCACGGCACTGCTCCGGCTGCAGACGACGCACTCCCGCGAAGGCGTCCTCGACGGCGCCTGGTGGCCCCGCTCCCGTGATGTCACGGCAGAGCTGCCCGCCCTGATCCAGGTGCTCACCACGCACCTCGGACCCATCACGCGGGTCGGCCTGGACACCGCCGCCTGGGAGGAGGTCCCGACCCGATTGGTCGTCGACGACCGGGTCGTGCACTTCGACACCTTCCCTGTCGGCGACGACACTGTCCTCATCACCCGTGGCGACAACGATCATTTCGTTCTGCTCGTGGTCCCGCCAGCCACGACGGCCGATGCGGCCCGCGTGGCGATGGCCCGTGCGGTCGACGCCGACAACGTCACCCAGGCTGCCGACATCCTGGTCGCCAGGCTTCCCGAACCGGCAACCGAGCGCGCGGAGTCGGGATGATCGCGATGGCGGAAAGACGTGAGTGGCGGACTCACGACCTGGTGGACACAGCGGCCACAGGATCCGCGGGCTGGAGGCCTTCGGCATTGAGGATCTCCCGGACTGTGGAGGGAGCGACCTTGGCCCCGAGCACGGCCGGCTCCCCGTGGATGCGGCGGTAGCCCCAGCCGCTGTTCTCGCGGTATGGGCACAGGACCAGAGCCCGAATCGAGCGGATGGCGGGCGGTCGTCCAGGCCGCTTGGGACGGCAGGTGCCTGCATGCCGCTGTTTCATCAGGCCGCGGTGCCACCGCAGGAACCGTGTCCGGCCGTACGAGCAGGCGCAGACAGAGCAGCACCTCGCGGGGCAGCGGTGCGAGAGCTGCGGCAAGCAAGGTCCGGCCCTCGGGAGAGACCTTCACATCCTCCGGGCCGAGTTGCCGTTCCAGGACGGTGATCTGGTCGCACTACGCTCCGTCCGCGCCCTTGTGCTGAGTCTGGCGAAGGAGAATCCCAACTGGATCTCGCCGTCTGCACGGCGAACTGCTTGTCCTGGGAGTGAAGGTGGCCCCATCCACCGTCTGGGAGATCCTCAAAGAGGCCGTCATGGATCCGGCACCCGAACGGAATTCCAGGACAGCGTGACTGCTTCCAGGAAGTCCCACGCGAGCAGGGCGTCGGTCTGGGAGCGCCACACGCCGCCGCTGAGCCCGTAGTCGGAGTCGTTGGCGATGCGCACCGCCTCGGTCTTCGTCGTCGTAGGGGATGACGGCCAGGACGGGTCCGAAGATCTCCTCCTGCGCGACGCGCATGTTGCTGTCCAAATCGGCGAACAGTGTGGGCTGCGCGTAGAAGCCGCCCTCCAGTCCTTCAAAAACATCGGGGCCGCCCGTCACGAAGCGGGCCCCTTCCTTGGTGCCGCTCACTGCGGGTCAGGCCATCGCGCTCGCCCGCATCGACCTCGGCCTGACTGACCCACAACCGCACCGCGGTCTCGGTCAGGTCGAAGTCCTTGGCGATCTGACCGACCGAGTGGTCACCGCGCCGGCACAACTCAACGATCTCGGCCTTGAACTCGGGCGTGAACGAACGGCGAGGGCGTGGCTTCTGCTTCCCCGTGCTCTCCATCACGGACATCCTTCCGGGGCAGAACCCCTGATCTCAGATGTCCCTCAAAGCAGATCAAGCCCACCTCACCCTTGGAAGGCTTGCAGGTCACACACGCGACCGACCACCGATCACGACGCCAGTTCCACCGAGACGGCACACCCGCCGTCCAAGATCAGGCAGGAACTTCGGGAGATCGCTCCCGCGGCCGGACGTACACTCCACACATGGGTCGCACATGTGCAATGAGGGAGTGCCTGTTCCAGGCCACTCATGCCCTGTGTCCGTCCGCCACACGTGCGCGCGTCAACCTGGTGAACATGCCGGCGGCCTGCTGCCGCGCGCTGCACGGCCACGGTTAGCGATTCCGGGCAGTTCTCGGCCCTGATCATTCCGTCTCTCTGTCGGCGGAGCCCTTTTCGCGCCGCCGTCTTCTTCCCCTCTGCAACCGCACTGTGGCTGTCCTCGCCACAAACTCTCCTGCTCTGTCACTCCTTGGCGCCCTGGGCGCCACCTGCGCGCCGACCGCCGGACGACCGGCAGCCGGTGCATCTCCGAGAGGACCCCTGTGAAGTTGAGCGAGCTGCTCGCCGGGCACAACCATGAAGTCCTTGCGGGCGATCCGGAGACGAGGATCACCGCGGGCGCGTGCTTCGACGCTCACCGCGCCGCTCCGGGTTCCCTCTTCATCGCGGTGCCCGGTCACCGCGAGGGTGGCCTCGAGTCCGTCGGACCGGCTGTCGCACGCGGCGCGGTGGCGATCCTCGTCGACTCCGCAGCACCGAAGCTTCCGGCCGCGACCTGGGCGTCGGACGCGGGCGTGTGCGTCGTGGCGGTGGCGGACACGCGCAAAACCGCTGCGGTCGTCGCCTCCCGCTACCACGGCGAGCCCGGACGGCAGATGGACATGGTGGCCGTCACCGGCACCAACGGGAAGACGTCGGTTTCGTACATGGTCGAGTCGGTGCTGAGGATCGCCGAGCGCGCCAAGGTGGGGGTCATCGGGACGGCGGGCAGCCGGATCGGCGACGAGCTGATTCCGATGCCGAGGTCGGTACTGACCACCCCGGAGTCGCCGGACTTCCAGTATCTGCTCGGGTGTATGCGCGACCGCGGTGTCGCCACCGTCGTGCTGGAAGCCACGTCGATGGGTCTGCTGACGCACCGCCTGGACCACTCATTCATCGACGTAGGGGTGTTCACCAACCTGACGCAGGATCACCTGGACGACCACGGCACCATGGAGAACTACCGGGACGCCAAACTGCGCCTGTTCCAGGGGCTGTGCCGGCGTGCGGTGGTCAACGCCGACGATCCGCTCGGAGCGGGCATCGGTGCGCTGATGCCCGGCGCGGTCGTCACGTACGGCATCGACGCGGAGGCGGACTACCGGGCGACCGACCTCACCATGGACGCCGTCGGCACCCGATTCACCCTGCACCACGCCGGCCACAAGTATCCGGCCGCGATCCCGCTTCCCGGACGGTTCTCCGTCTCGAACGCACTGGCCGCTGTCGCCGCCTGCCACCTCGTCGGGCACAACCTGGGCGGACTGGTCGGCGCACTCGAGCAGATGCCCCCGATCCCGGGAAGGTTCGAACGCTACGAGACCCCGGACGGCACGTCCGTCATCGTGGACTACGCACACTCCCCGGACTCGCTGGAGAAGGTGCTGACCACCATCCGCGGCTTCGCCTCGGGCCGGGTCGTCACCGTCTTCGGCTGTGGCGGGGACCGGGACGTCACCAAGCGCGCCCCGATGGGGGAGATCGCCGGCACCTACTCCGATCTGTGCGTCCTGACCTCGGACAACCCCAGGAACGAAGACCCCCGGGAGATCATGGACCAGATCGTCCCGGGTCTGACGGCAAGCGGCGTCACCTTCGAGCGGTTCGCCGACCGCCGCCGCGCGATCTCCTTCGCCCTGTCTGCCGCCGGGCACGGCGACATCGTCCTGATCGCGGGCAAGGGCAGCGAGCCCTACCAGATCGTCAACGAAGAACTGCTCCCGTTCAGCGACATGGCGACGGTACGCGAACTCGCCACGCGGTAGGGGCACGAACGAGCTCGACGCCGGGCAGGCCGCAGCACGCTGTAATCGGCGTCGGCGAGGGGCCAACTTCCGCGCAAGCGAAGAAAGCACCCGCCCGTTGCAGCGGCCGTCGGCGTGGGGCTCGGTGTCCTGTACACACAACGTCGGCCACTACGAGGGCCCCGCACGCGGCTGGTGTGCGGGGCCCTCACGCCGTTCGCTGCTCCACAGGCTCGGGGCGCATTGTCCGGGTCGTAGCCCAGCGACGCCCCGGAGAACGGCGGGGTGCCGACATCTCGCTGGCGAAGGGCTACGACTTGGTTCGCCGCAAGGAGTTCCCGGGCAGCGCCAGTACGTCCTCGCCGCCAAGGGTCCGAGGCCTGCATGCAGCCGTCGGCGGTCGGGCCGGCCGACGGCGTCCGCGTCGGTCAGCGGGTGCGGAGACTGCTGGTGTACACGTCCGTACGGTTCTGTGGTGCGCCGGAGTGGGTCTCGGTGAGCACCGCCCGTACTCCCTTGCCGTCTGCCACCAGGCCTTGGTAGTCGCCGAGGAAGTAGCCCCCGGCGAACGGCGCCTGCAGCCAGTCGAAGACCCGCGAGATCCGTCGTTCGGTCTGGAGCTTCGGGTCTCCGTGCGGCAGTGTGGCCAGCTGGTAGGCGGTAGGCAGGGTGGTGGTGTCGCCCGGCTTGAGGAAGCGCAGGTCGTAATAGGTGAGTGCGACCGTGCCCCGCTCGGCGACCGCGATCGACGGTGAGAAGGCCGGCACGCCTTCCGGGCTGATCAGCTCGGGGGTCCCCCAGGTGCGTCCACCGTCGGTGGAGCGCACGAGCTGGACGGAGTCGAACCTGCCGCCGGAGAAGTCCGAGCCCTCGTAGGCCATGTACAGCCTGCCTGTCTTGGGGTCGACGGCCGGGCTGGGCAGGGTGGCGGCGGCGCGCAGCAGTTTGGTGGGGTCGTTCGGGTCGACCTCCGGTACGGAGGTGTCCCGGGCCACGGTGGCCGGGGCGCTCCAGGTCTCTCCGGCGTCGGTCGAGGTGACCATCTCGTAGTGGGCTTCGATGACGGTGCTCAGGTCGTCGGAGTACGTGATCCGGTCGAAGAAGTCGTACAGGGTGCCGGTGCGCCGGTCGGCGACGATCACATGGCCGATGGTCTGGGTGTTGGGCACGGTGCTGGTGCCGACGAACGGCCGCGCCTTGCTCCAGGTGCGGCCGCCGTCGCGGGTGACGGAGATGTAGCCGGGACCGTCGAGGGAGCTGGGGCCGGGTGGGTCGTTGTCGAGGCGGTTCCAGACCTGGTAGGCGGTGCCCTTACGGATCGGGTCGGCGGTGAGTGAGGGCTTGTCGTTGAAGAACGGCTGCTCGTCGACGTGCGTGGTGGTGAGGTTCCGCCAGGTGCGGCCGCCGTCGCGAGACGTGGCGGCCAGAAGGGCGCTGCGCGTGCTCTTCGTGAAGTCGACGCCCTCGCCGCTGGCGTAGACGGTGCCGTCCGGTCCGGTGCTCACCCAGGGGTCGGAGGCCCGTTCGAAGTCCGCGCCACCGGGGGCGCACAGGCTGAACGGCAGCGTGCTCCGGTGGAAGGTGTGGCCGTCCTTGGTCCAGCCGGCCGCCAGGCCGCGGGCGCCGCCGTCGTTCCAGCGGTCCTGCTGGAACACGGTGACCACGCGCTTGGGGTCACGCGGATCGACGGACAGGTACGGCTCGACCTCGGTGGCCGGGTAGACGATGCTGTCGGGGGACCTCGCGCCGATGGTGCAGTCCGCGTACGGGTCGCCGTGGGACACCTTGACCAGTGGTGTTCCGTCAGGGTTCCGGTCTGCTGCGGCGGGAGTCGCGCCGGTGACCGTGACGAGCAGGAGCGCCGCGGTGGTGACAGCGGTCAGGGGCAGGAAGACGCGCATGCGGGATCTCCTCCGGGCCTGTCGGCCGGGGTACGGGACCGCCGTCGTCGCGGCGGCCTGGGGCGCGGAGGCGTACCGGAACGCGGGGGTGGGGCGACTCCGCTTGATCCTTTTCGGCGTTGTTGCCGGTGCCCTTGATGGGCCGAACGGCGGAGCCCTCCCCGGGGTCGTCGAGGAGCACGGCGGAGCCGACCGGCGGTGTACCGTGCCGGTCGGCTCCTTGGCCGTGCTGTTACGGCGCCGTCTCGCCGAGCGCCGGAAGGGCCGTGGGCCGCGTGGCAGTTGGCGATGTCGACGAGGTGGACCTTGGCTCAGACGGGATGGTAGAGCGGGATGACCTGCTGGACCTCTTCCGCGGCGGGGATGAGTCAGGGCATCGGCAAGGACCACCTCGATGCGGACAGCGGCACGATCATCGCCCGCGCCAGAAGGAAGACTCCATCACCGTCGGCACATCCAGGCTCGCGGCCGTTCAGGACGGCGGCGCGCGCGGTGTTCATGACGTCGCGGACCGCCTCAAAGCTCAAAGCGGTGACGGCCTTGGCTTCGAGTCGGTCGGCGTCCACCATCGCGAGTGCCGCGGTGTCGAGACGGGCGTGGGCGAGCCACCCAACGGTGGACCGGTGCCGTCACCCCGCACGCACCGAGCCGGGTGCACCGGCCGGACTGGTTGCCCAGCCGTGCGCCGACTGATCAAGCGATCGGCTGCGTGGTCCCGTCAGGCAGCGTGCAGGCGTAGCCGACGTAGGGGGCGTGATGTGATCCGTCCGCCGACGGACGTGCACTCGTCTCTGGTGATGTTGGGAGACGAGGCGGCCTCGGCGCTGACAGCGCCGACGGCGCTCATACCGGCAAGGGTTGCCGCGGCCAGGGCCAGGCCTCATGCGGAGCGCCCGTGCCGAGTAGGAGGGCGCCGTCGTCCTGAGACTTGTCCTTCCCGAAACCGAACGAAGACGCCTGGAAGGAGGAGGAAGTCATGCGCATCCGAGGAATCCTGAGGCCCGCGAGGCGAGGCTGGGCGCCGCGCCCGGGCGGTGGCTGCCCCACTCCGGAGAGGCATGACGTCACCGCCCTCGACCAGCCGCATCGGTGCGCCGCGCGCGCGTCGGTAAGGAGCTGGGCGACGTCGATGTCCTTGGCGTCGAGGCTGCCCACCGGCGCCGCGTTGTGTCCGGGCAGGCCGGGGGTTGGGGAGGAGACGGGCCGTACCCTGCCTCCGATCGGTACCGGCGGCCGGCTACCGCGCGCGGTCCTCTAACGCGGTTCGTGGGCCGCCGCCCGGCAGGCACCGTTCGCGGCGCCGCCCGCCACTCCGGCCTCGGTCAGCCCGGTCACACAACTCTGCATGTCTCCGACCACGCCACGGCTGCAGGCCGCTGTGACGGAGTCGGAGGCGGTGCCACCGGCCTGTCCGGCCATCTGTGTGCAGGCAGGGATGTCCGCCTGGACTGCGGGGGCGGCGAGGACCATACCCCCGAGGGTGAGGGTCAGGCCGGTGAGGACACCGGCGATACGGGTCGACGTGTGCATGGGACGCACCTGCCTTCCGGGTCGGTCGCGCGGTCCTGGTCCCGGCGGGCCGGATCCGCGCGGTAACGCCGCCTGGCGACGTTCGGTGAGTGGTGCGCCTGGCCGGCGGGCTCACAGACTGACCGCACGGCTCTGCGTTGCAGCCATTGAGCCGCACCGGGACATGGTCACCAGGCCGAAGGAGATGGCCCCGGACCGAATGAGACGCACTCGGACCTCCACTCGCAGGCCCCTCACTCCAGCGTCGCATCCTCTCCCCCGCTCGTCCTGGGCACCACAGAGAGCGGTCGCGCTGAGTACCTACGCCTGTGCGAAGCGCGGTAGCCGGCCGGGGAGGCGGTCGGCCTTCGCTTCCCTTGAGATGCTGGGCCGCCACTGAGGTGGCACTCCACGGCGAGCGCCGATGGGAGGCCAAGGTGTCGCCGGGGGAATTGAAGCCCTGCAGGGCCGCGAGGGCGGCGCGGCCCATGCCGGCCTCCGGCATGCCGCCACACCGGACCGGGACGCCGTGGGCGTGGGCGATGTCGCGCGTGCTGCGGCCCTCGATGCAGGCGCCGACGGCAGCGCCCCTCCCCAACATCCCAAGATCCGGACCATTTTCGGACCAGCCCCGCTCAAGGAGCCGCACCGACCGCCGTTTGCGCTGGTCGGCGTGGGCACAGCCGCTGTACCGCCAGCAGACGAGGAAGGCGTAAGTCAGTGTGTGATTTGCTGAGACGGCGGCACGCCAGCCCTGAGGAACTGTGGGCAGCCGTCAGGCGACCCGGCCGACGTCGAGGTCAAGGACTAGGCACCCCACTGCCACGTAGACGATCCAGCAGCGCCTGCGAAGCATGGCGTCGACCATCGTTGCGGGGCATCTCCGAGTGCGGCCGCCGCCTCTGCGACCAGCGGTGGCCACCAACTCCACTTCGGGCACTGGGCATTCTCTTCGGTTGTGCGGGTTACGTAATGTCGTGGCCACCACCGTGTCCCGGCGTGCTGCAATGCCAATGATTTTTCGATGACGTGGGCGGCGTAGGAAGTGGAGGCCTCGCGGTGGACGGTGGATCTCCTCAAGTGCTTCGGTTCGAGATGCTCGGGCCGTTACGAGCATGGCGGGACGGGATACCACTGGAGCTGGGGCCGGTCAAGGGGCAGGCCGTGCTGTCCGCGCTTCTGCTGAGCCAGGGCGCCATGGTGAGTCATGAGCGGCTGCTCGACGCGGTGTGGGGGGTGGGGTTACCCGCCGGCGGTCGCAAGGTGCTGCCCACGCACGTCAACTCGCTGCGCAGGACGCTTGATCCGGACGGCACCCCGCCCGCGGAATCGGTGATCCGCAGCGGCAAGGGCTGGTACCGCTTAGCCGTCGAGGGGGTCCGGCTCGACACGACGGATCTGGAGGAGCGGGGCGGCGAGGCGATGCGGTCCGTAGCGGCCGGAGACTTGGCCACCGCCGCAGATCAACTGTCCGCTGCCATCGGGCTGTTCCGGGGCGAGCCGCTGGCCGGCCTGCCGGGGCCGTTCGCGCAGGAGGAACGGCGGCGATGGGAGGAGCGGCGGCGGACGCTCCGGCTGGAGTGGCTCAAGTGCCTGGTTCTGCTGGGCCGTTACGGGGAGGCCCTGGACGGCCTCAGCGGGGTGGCGTCCGCCTCCGACCGCTACGACGAGCCGCTGACGACCCTGCGCATACGGGCCCTTTACGGCTGCGGCCGACAGGCGGAAGCGCTGCATGCCTTCGAGGACATGCGCGTACGGCTGCGGGACGAGCTCGGCGCCGATCCCGGTGAGGAACTGCGCCGGGTCCACGAAGCGGTGCTGCACCAGGACAGCGCCTTCCTCCAGCGCCCGCCGACGCCCTCCCCACCGCGCGAGAGCGCCGTGCCCGCCGAGCTCCCCCACAATGCCGCCGGATTCGTCGGCCGCACCGGCGAACTCATCCGGCTCCACGCGCTGTTCCCGCCCGAGCAGGAGCAAGGCCCGGCAAACACTGTCGTCATCTCCGCCATCGGCGGCGCTGCCGGCATCGGCAAGACCGCGTTGGCCGTGCACTGGGCGCACCAGGCGCGCGACCGCTTCCCGGACGGCCAGCTCTACGTCAACCTGCATGGCTTCGACCACGACCGGCAGCCCCTCGAACCCCGCGAGGCCCTCGAACTGCTGCTGCGCAGCCTCGGCCTCGCGGCGTCGGAGATCCCAGCGCGCGCCGAGGCCCAGGGCCGTGTGTTCCGGACCCTGCTCGCCGACCGGCGCCTGCTCGTCCTGCTGGACAACGCGGCCTCGGCCGAGCAGGTGCGCCCGCTGCTCCCGGGGAGCCCGACCTGCTGCGTCATCGTCACCAGCCGCAACCGCCTCGGCGGCCTCGTCGCCCACGACGGGGCCCACGCCCTGCCACTGGATCTCCTCCAGCCGGCCGAGGCCCGCGCGCTGTTGAGCCGGACTCTCGGCGCGGAGCGGGTGGCCGCCGACGAGCACGCGGTGGGCGAGCTGATCCGGCTGTGCGGCAGCCTGCCCCTGGCCTTGCGGGTGGCCGCCGCCCGGCTGGCGGGGGATCCGGGCTTGCGCCTGGCCGACCTGGTCGCCGAGATGACCGCGGGCAATCGGCTGGCGGCCCTGGAGCCGGACGATGACGCCGGCTCTCCTTTGCGCACGGCCTTTTCCGTGTCGTACCGGGTCCTGGCACCGCCCGCGCGCCGGCTCTTCCGCCTGCTCGGCCTGTTCCCCGGGGCAGAGTTCACCGCCGAGGCCGCTGGGGCGCTCGCTGACGCGCCACTACAGCAGGCCCGACGCCTCCTCAGCACGTTGGCCGCTGCCCACTTGATCGAGCCCACAACGGTGGGCCGGTACCGGTTCCACGATCTCCTTCGCGCGTACGCGCACGAGTGCGCGCAGGCGGAGGAGACTGCGGCGGATCGCGACGCCGCGCTGGAACGGATCCTGCTCTGGTACCTGCACGCGGCGCGCGCTGTCGGGGGAACCTGGCTCTTCCCGGAGCTGCCCCCCGGCCTCGGCCACGGCGGCCAACCGGGCCTGCCATCCGCCACCGGATCCTCACCATGGCTGGAGGCGGAACAGGCCACTCTGCTCGCCGTCATCCGCCATGCCGCACACCATGGCCCCCGCCCCATCGCATGGCACCTGGTCAACGCACTGTTCGGCTACTTCTTGCTTCGGCTACCGCGCGCAGCGTGGCAGGCCACCACACAGACGGCACTCGACGCGGCCACGGCCGAAGACGACCTGTTCGGCCAGGCCGCCATGCACGTCAGCCTCGGACTGATCCAGGCGGACCAGGGGGATCCCGACCAAGCGCTGGAACATCACGCCCGCGCACGGGACATCAGCCGGCAACTCGGCTGGGCGACGGGCGAGGCAGCGGCCATCGGCGGCCAGGGCCAGGCAGAGTGGTACATGGCGCGTCTGCACAGTGCGCACGAGCATGTCACCACCGGTATGCGGATCGCCCGGGAAGCTGGAAATCCCTACCTTGAAACCTTGGGGTTGATGGTCACCGGTCTGGCCTGTCGGGATCTGGGCCGATTGCACGAGGCGGCCGAACAGTTCGAGCTGGCCATCAGCCGAAGCAAATGGATCAGCTGGTGGGACGACAGCCTGGCCCTGGAAAATCTGGGCTGGGTGTACTGGGAGCTCGGCCGTCTGGCCGACGGCCTTGACGTCCTAGCCCCCAAGGGGGCCGTCGGCGAGACGGACGGGAGCCGCAATGCCCGCGCCACGGTGCTCAACGCCGTCGCCAAGATCAACATCACACTCGGCCGGCACGCCGAAGCGCTGGAACAGGCCATGCGTGCCTTCGCCAAGGCCCAGGACAAAGGGCGGCGCTGGATCCAGGCCAGCATTCTCAACACGGTGGCCGCAGCGCACCGAGAACTGGCACATTTCGACCAAGCGATGCGGCTTGGCTCGCAAGCACTCGCCCTGGCCCGCGAGTCGAGATACGCCCGCCCCGAGGCGGACGGTCTCCTGGGCCTCTCCCTCACCCTCAAGAAGTTGGGCCGTAACGACGAGGCCCGCGCCCACGCCGAGCAGGCCCTGGCCCTGGCACGCGCCCACTCGTTCCGCGTCGTCGAGGGCCAGGCGCTGACCGCCCTGTGCGACATTGCAGCGTCCGAGGAAGCACACGCCACAGCAGTCGAGTTGGGCCGGGAGGCCCTGACCATCCATCGAGAGACCGGCCACCGCCCCGGCGAGGCCCGCGCCCTCTTGGTGCTCGCCCGCGCCCACCGGAAGACCGACGGCACTGCCGCTGAGCTGATGAGACAGCAGGCATGGGACATTTTCTCGGACATCGGCGTGCCCACGAAGGAGGACGAGGATCTCGACCAGTGACTTCCCACAGCCGACCCTGAGGGGTCCAAGAAGTCATCGCTGCACCTGAGGTAAGTGCGGATCAGTAGTCTGCGACGCTGGGGCAGTGATCGGTTCGCTGGTGTGCCGCGCGGTTCAGGGACTGCTATCACTGCCGCAGCTGCTGCTCCGGCAGTGATACGTCGGTAGTGGCCGACCGTGCTGGTCCAGCGGTACGAGAACACAGCGGGGCCGTCCGACCAGTTCGCCCGCCGGTACGGCGTGATCCATCCATCACGCCCGCTGTTCTGCTGCGAGTCAGACCTCTTCTGTGAAGGTGAACCGAAGCGTCGTTCACTCCGAGGGGTCTCAAGAGCCTCAACAGGCCGGAACCCGGACTCCCGTCAGGAACGCGGCGAGGATACGGCGCAGTCGGGGCTCCACCTCGACGATCGCGTGCCCGAGCCGGGGGTCGTCGGCGTAGAGCTCCCGCAGGCGCGGGCCCGGGCTGGCCATCTGCCACAGCGCGCCGGCCATGCCCGTGGCGGTGGAGATCATGTCGAGGACCTGCTCTTCGGTGAGGCCCAGCAGGCGGCTCAACTCGCTGCCGATCAGGTCGACTTCGTGCAGCGTGACGAGCTTGAACGTGCGTACCGCCTCCAGCGACACGTTGCGCTCCAGGTTGAGCGGCGCCTGCGCGAGCAGATCGCAGAACACGGGGCGCGCCGCCAGCGTTGCGGCGAAGACGCCGGCGACGTCCGTGGGGGTCGCCTCGCTCCGCGCCGCCAAGTCGGCGCGGAGCGAGGCTGACCATTCCCGCCAGCCCTCCGCGGTGAGCTCGAGAAAGATCTGCTCCCTCGTCTCGAAGTAGCGCAGTAGCGCCGACTTGTGCATGCCCACTTCGGTGGCGATGTCGGTGAGGGTGACGTCGCGGATGCCGCGTCCCCGGCCGAGCGTCCGGGCCGCGTCCAGGATCGCCCCTTCACGCGCTTGCTTGGCCTCGGCGCTGCGCGCCCGCTGGAACGCTGGCTGACTCATGGGGCCATCATAGGAACGCCACGCTTAACAGAACGACGTTGCGTTATTTAGAGAACGGTGTTGTACTAAATGCATGAGTGAAGACGTACGCACTACGCAGCAGGTCTGGTTCATCACCGGTTCGTCCCGCGGATTCGGCCGCGCTCTGGTCACTGCCGTCCTCGATGCGGGTGATCTGGTCGTGGCCACCGCCCGTCGCCCCGAGGCCCTCGCGAAGGAACTGGCTGAGTACGGCGACCGCGTCCTCGCCCTGCCGCTGGACGTCACCAGCCCCGACGCAGCACGCACGGCGGTCGACGCCGCGCTCGCCCGCTTCGGCCGCATCGATGTGCTGGTGAACAACGCGGGGTACGCGAACGTGTCTCCGGTCGAGACGTCGGACGACGACGACTTCCGCGCCCAGTTCGAGACCAACTTCTGGGGTGTCTACAACGTGACCAAGGCGGCGCTGCCCACCCTGCGCCGGCAGGGGTCCGGCACCGTGGTGCAGTTCTCCTCGGTCGGCGGGCGCGTCGGCGGGTCCCCGGGCATCGCCTCGTATCAGGCGGCCAAGTTCGCGGTCGACGGCTTCAGCCGGGTACTGGCCGCGGAGGCCGCGCCGTTCGGGGTGCAGGTCATGGTCGTCGAGCCGAGCGGCTTCGCCACCGACTGGGCCGGCTCGTCCATGACCGTCCACCCAGTTCCCGACGCCTACGACGAGACCGTGGGCGCGATGAACCGGCGGGTGCGCCAGGGCACGTCCGGCGGCGCCGGCGACCCGGAGCGGGCCGCCGCGATCATCGTGCGTACGGTGCGGCGCGGTCGGGTCCCGGGCCATCTGCTGCTCGGGGTGAACGCGGTGACCATGGCACTCGACTACTCCCGCCGGCAACTGGCCGAGGCGGGCGCCTGGGAACAGGTGAGCCGCTCGGCCGACTTCGTCGAGCCGTACCCCGTAGACCTGCCGGCGCAGGCCGAGCGTGCCATCCCATGAGCTGGGACCGCCCCCAAAGCTGTCCGCTACCGCCTCACGCTCATGTCACAGGCGGGTCGCCGGCTGCGGACACCGACAGCGCCCTGTCAACAACCTCACGACCCGCAACAGCCAGGGCCAGCAAGAAGCGGAAGCGCTGATGCCCGGCATCCGGGAAGTCGACCCTCTCCCCTTCGCCCACGAGAACAGCGAGTGGGTCGAGCTCTTCGACAGCCCTCGCGGGGCATGTACACCTGACGGGACTCCCCGCCTTCAAGGGGAAGCGCCGACGCAGGGCCCTGTGGCCACCAGGAAGCCGGTGTGCGCCTAGGCGGGCTGCACGCCCCATCTGCGCCATGACACGCGGCGACGGTCGCCCACCCGCATGGAATTGCACCCATGGTGAATGCCCCGGCCGGCGAACCGGTCGGGGCCTTCACCCGATGGAGGATGCGCACCCGCCCCGCAGTGTCCCTATCGGGCCGTGCCGAAGTCCTGGGTCCAGTAGCTGCCGGGCTGCGCGAGGCCGATGCCGATCTCCTTGAACGAGCAGTCGAGGATGTTGCGCTTGTGGCCCGGGCTGGACATCCAGCCCGCCATGACCTTCTCGGGCGTGGAGTAGCCGTAGGCGACGTTCTCGCCGTAGGAGCTCCAGCTGTAACCGGCACGCGTGATCCGGTCATCGGGCGACGACCCGTCGGAGCCCGTGTGGGACATGTTCCGGTGGGATGCCATGTCCTTGCTGTGGTCCTGAGCGGCCTTGGTCAGTTTCGCGTTCATGGTCAGCGGGGAGCATCCGGCCTTGCTGCGCTCGTTGTTGACGAGCGTCAGCACGCGGGCCGTGTCCCCGGATGCCGGTGCGGCCGTAGCAGGTGCGCTGGGAGCCGCGGTGGTCCGCGGTGCGCTGTGAGTCCCGGTGGTCTGCCGTGAGCTGGGAGACGCCGTGGTCCGCGGTGCGCTGGGAGACGCCGTGGTCTGCCGTGCGCTGGGAGACGCCGTGGTCTGCCGTGCGCTGGGAGTCGCAGTGGGGCTCTTCGACGCTCCCGCTGTCGGCTCATGACCCCAGGACGAGCCCGTCCACCGATGGTGGGAGCTCGCCTTCTCCCAGTGGCCGGAGGAGCGACCGCCCGTA
Organism: Streptomyces sp. NBC_01445; assembly: GCF_035918235.1. Lineage (NCBI taxonomy): Bacteria > Bacillati > Actinomycetota > Actinomycetes > Kitasatosporales > Streptomycetaceae > Streptomyces > Streptomyces sp. NBC_01445. The sequence goes on from NZ_CP109485.1 coordinate 1,850,049, forward strand.
TCGCCCTGAGTATCCAGGCAGGCCATGGCGACGGAGGGCACACCCACGGCTCCTACGGCGATGACAGCGATGGCTATCGGCCGGCGGTACGACTTCTTGCGGTGCTTCCTCATGCGTGACCTCGCTCGGTGATCGCGGAGCGCCCCCAGGGGGTCCGGCCCTGCCCAGTTCCTGCACCAGGGCCGCGGAGACGCCTTGCGGCCGACATTCTGGGAACTGCTGTCGGCGTGCGGCAACAGGCGGCAGTACTACCTCGGCCCGTAGCGATGGACGGCCCTTGAAACAGGCGCGCAGGCGTGCTGGTCCGGCTCTCGAGGTGGCGACGAGGTCTGTTGGTCCGTCAGAAGCCGTTGTTCGCCGCACGAACGGGCGAAAGCGTTGAGCGGGTCGAATACCGCTCGATCCGGCTCGGAGTATTTCTGCAACAAGACCGATAAAACGCACTATGCCGTCAAGCCTCGATCTACTATGCGATGACCTGAGAGCCAAAAGTCTGTGTGGCTGATGTCACGGGACGACGGGTGCGCCGGCCTCGCCATGCCGCCGGTGGTGCAGGCGCTGGACGGCCGTAGCGCTGCGGCGGCCCTGCGACGCCGCCGCCCGTGAAACCGTACGTACCCCCACGACGCCGTAGGCCACAGCGGCGTCACCGGGCGGGGACCACCGATCTGCCCAGCACAGCGCGCCGCCATGCCGCTCCAGCACCGCCGAGAAGTTCCGCTCCCCCACCACGAGGTGTGCCGGAGTTCGACGGCCACCCGAACCGTGTCGGGAAAGCCGGGAAAACAGCCCGCTCCGGTCCAGGTCGGCCGGCCGGCCGGTAGATCCGGATCGGGATGTCCGGCGCGCTACCACCTCGCACAGCTTCGCCGCGGCGGCGTCCTCGTCGTCGAGGCTCGGAGTCCAGATACCCCGCGAGCAGGGCGATGTCGTGACAGGGCGACCACCACGTACTCCTCGCTCCGTTTGTCGCGGATCACCGCTCTCCAACGCGCGCTCGCATGACGGGAGCCACCCGGGGCAGCGACGGGCCCGGCCTTCGTCCCTCACGACACCTCGCAGCAACCATGTGAATCAGCCGCACAAGCCACTCGGTGTACCAGCGGGCGATCGTCACGGGCATCCCGTCGTCATCGAGCAGCGGCACGAGGTCGGCATCGTCAGGGCTCACACAGGCGTACGGCGAGGGCGGCGACGTCGTCGTCAAGGCGTTCTCTGCTGTGGCGCAGGAGATCACGGTGAAGAGCCGTGAGCAGTTCGCGGGGCGGCGTCGGGGGCTGTCGACGCATCCAAGCTGCCAGCGGGAAGAACTCGCCGTCGCGGGCGCGGGCTTCGGCGATCCCGTCGGTATAGAGAAGCAGCAGGTCGCCGGGGGTGAAGTCGAAGGTGTCGACGTTGTACTGATCGCCGATCAGCTCCGAGAGGCTGAGCAGCGGCGAGGGGGTGGCCGACTCGAGGGCACGGAGTTTCCCGCGGTTCAGGAGCAGTGGCGGGGGGTGTCCGCAGTTGAGGATGCCGATACGTCTGCCATCGTGCGGGATCTCGACGAGAAGGGCGGTGGCGAAGCGCTCCATCGGCCCCTCGGGGGGAAAGGCGGCGTTGTAACGGGTGCTGCTGGCGTCCAGCCTGCGTGCGACGTTGACCATGTCGGGCTCGCCGTAGGCCGCCTCCCGGAAGGCGTTGACGATCGCCGCGGCCGCCCCCACTGCCGGCAGGCCCTTGCCCCGCACGTCACCGATGAGCAGCCTGACCCCGTACGGCGTGTCGACCACCTCGTAGAAATCCCCGCCGATGCGGGCCTCCGCCGCGGCCGCGAGATACAGCGACTCGACCTCGACGCTGCCGAAGCGGCGTGGCATAGGGCTCAGCACCACCTGCTGCGCCGCGTCGGCGACGAGCCGTACCTGAAGGAGGGTGCGCTCGCGCTGGAGCCGGACATGGCTTCCGTACGCGGCGGCCACGGTGACCGCGATGATCCCCGCGGCCGTCCACCACGTTCCCAGACCGGGGAAGACGAGGCTGAGGCCGATCATCAGAAAGAGGCAGACCGTCCCGAGCAGGACGGTGGGGAGGACCGGCCACATGGCGGCGGCCAGGGCCGGCGCCGCAGGCAGGAGGCGGCTGAAGGCCATTTCCGGCGGAGTGGCGTACGCCAGGCTGGCGATGACGACGGTCAGGATGACCGGCGACAGCCGTACAAGCCTTCCTGGGCCGGGACTCCTACGGAGCCGCGGCCGTCCGGACTCGATCACATTTCCCAGAATATCTATGTAATGAGGGCATGGCGCTCTGACGAACAGGGTCGACTGATCAAAGTCCGATTGTGTCTGCGATACGCCCGAACCTGTTTACTTTCTGGAAATCCAGTCGTAGCCTCAGATCGAAACCACAGACTCGGGCACATCCGGGCGAGACGTCGGAGGCAGACGGACATGTACGCACCGGAGCGGCAGCAGGAGATCCTCCGTCTCGCGCGTGACGGAGGACGCGTGGACGTGCTGTCACTCGCCGAGGAGTTCCAAGTCACCGCGGAGACCATCCGCCGTGACCTGAAGACCCTGGACAGGGCCGGTCTCGTACGGCGTGTGCACGGCGGTGCCATACCGGCCGGGCGGCTCGACTTCGAGCCCGACGTCGCCGAGCGCGAGGGCACCGCGGCCGACGAGAAGGACCGCATCGCCCGGCTCGCGCTCGCCGAGCTGCCCGAGGACGGCACGGTGATCCTCGACGCGGGCACCACCGTCGCCCGCCTCGCCGCGGCCCTGCCTCTGGAGTCGACGCTCACCGTCGTCACCCACGGCCTGCCCGTCGCGGCCCGCCTCGCCGACCACCCCGGCATCCAGCTGCACCTCGTCGGAGGCCGCGTCCGCCACCGCACCCGCGCCGCCGTCGACGCCTGGGCCCTGCGGGCGTACGGGGAGATCCGCGCCGACGTCCTCTTCCTCGCGGCCAACGGGTTCTCCGCCGAACACGGCCTCACCACGCCCGACCTCGCCGAGGCCGCCGTGAAGCGCGCGGCCGTCTCCGCCGCCCGCAGGGTGGTGCTGCTCGCCGACGCCGCCAAGTACGGGCAGGAGCACTTCGCCCGCTTCGGCGACCTGGGCGACGTGGACGTGCTGATCACCGACAGCGGCCTCAGTGACGCGGACGCGGACGCCATCGAGAAGGGCGGCACGGAGGTGGTCCGCGCATGAGCCCCCCGACTCCGGCCGGAACCGGCTCCAGACACCGGGGCATCGGCCCCGACACCCCCACGCAAGCCACCACGGAAGACACACGCGGCATGATCCTCACCGTCACTCCCAATCCGTCCCTGGACCGCACCTACGAGGTCCCCGCACTCGACCGGGGCGAGGTCCTGCGCGCCACCGGGGAGCGCATGGACCCGGGGGGCAAGGGCGTCAACGTCTCGCGGGCCGTCGCCGCCGCCGGCGCCCCCACACTCGCCGTGCTCCCGCTGGGCGGCGCGCCCGGCGCCCTGGTCGCCGAACTCCTCGACGCCCAGGGGATCAGCGTCGACCCCGTACCCGTAGCCGGACAGACCCGGTCCAACATCGCGCTCGCCGAGCCGGACGGAACCCTGACGAAGATCAACGCGCCGGGGCCCGAACTCACTCCGGAAGAAGCCGAGTCGCTACTGACCGTCGTCGGCGAGCGCTCCGCGGGCGCCGACTGGATCGCCTGCTGTGGCAGCCTCCCGCGCGGCCTCGCCCCGCCGTGGTACGCCGAGCTGGTAGCCCGCGCCCACGCGGCCGGCGCCCGTATCGCCCTCGACACCTCGGGCCCGGCCCTCCTCGCGGCCCTGCGCGAACGGCCCGACGTCGTCAAGCCGAACGCGGAGGAGCTCGCCGAGGCGGTCGGACGTCCGCTCGCCACCGTCGGCGACGCCCTCAAGGCGGCCGAGGAGCTGCGGGACCTCGGCGCGCGCGCCGTACTCGCCTCCCTCGGCTCGGACGGGCAGCTGCTCGTGGACGGCACGGGCTCCTGGTTCGCCACCGCCCCGGTCGACACCGTCCGCAGCAACGTCGGAGCGGGCGACTCCTCCCTGGCCGGCTTCCTCATCGCGGGCGGCACCGGTCCGCGGGCGCTGGCCTCGGCCGTCGCCCACGGAGCCGCGGCGGTCCAGCTCCCGGGCAGCGCGATGCCGACCCCGGCCGACCTGGACCCGGACGCGGTGACTCTCACGTCGGACGTCCCGCTGGACCGCGCACTGAAGGAGCCCGCGCCATGACGGCCTGCGCCCCGCCCCTGGCTACGCCCCATCCGGTCGCTTCCGGCCTGATTACTCTCCACCCGGTCGCTTCCGTCCCGATCACCTCCCCCGCTCCCTTCCGGAGCCGCCGTCCCCACGGCGAAAACCCCGTCCCCACCCCCGCCGCCAAGGCGATACGCGTGCGAAGGAGCCCGCGATGAGCGAGATGATCACCGCGGACCTGGTCGATCTCGACCTGTCCGCCGACACCAAAGAGGCGGCGGCCCGCGCCCTCGCCGAACGGATGGCCGCCCGGGGCCGGGTGACCGACCTGGACGGCTTCCTGGCCGACGTCGCGGCCCGCGAGGCGCAGATGCCGACCGGCCTCGACGGCGGCATCGGCATCCCGCACTGCCGTAGCGAGCACGTCACCGAGCCGACCCTCGCCTTCGGCCGCAGCGCCGACGGGATCGACTTCGGGGCGCCGGACGGCCCGGCCGACCTGATCTTCCTCATCGCCGCGCCGGCCGGAGCGGACGACGCCCACCTCACCATCCTGTCGTCGCTGGCACGGCAGTTGATGGACGAGGACTTCAAGGCGGCGCTGCGCACGGCGACCGACGCGGGGGCCACGGCGGCGCTGATCCGCGGGGACGAACCCGAGCCCACGCCCGAGCCGGAGTCCACGCCCGAGCCGGAGCCCACACCCGAGCCCACTGCCGAGATGGAGCCCACGCCCGAGACCGAGACCGCTCCCGCGGCCCCCGCCGCGAAGTTCAAGATCGTGGCAGTCACCTCCTGCCCCACCGGCATCGCCCACACCTACATGGCGGCCGAGTCCCTGGAGAAGGCCGGCCTGGCGGCGGGGGACGTGGAGGTGGTGGTCGAGACGCAGGGCTCGGCCGGGTTCACCCGTCTCGCCCCGGAGGTGATCGCCGCCGCGGATGGCGTGATCTTCGCGCACGACGTGCCCGTACGGGAGAAGGACCGCTTCGCCGGGAAGCCCACCGTCGACGTCGGCGTGAAGGCCGGCATCAACCGGCCCGCCGCACTCATCGGCGAGGTACGCGAGAAGGCCGCGCGCGGCGAGACGACGTCGGGCGCCGCGTCCGCGACCCCCGTGGACCGGGCCGGTGACACCGGCGACAGTTACGGCACCAAGCTGCGCAAGTGGCTGATGAGCGGCGTCAGTTACATGGTCCCCTTCGTCGCGGCCGGCGGTCTCCTCATCGCCCTCGGCTTCGCGATCGGCGGCTACACCATCAACAAGGCGCCGTCCGTCGCCGAGCACTTCGTGTGGACCCAGACCGACAGCTGGGCCGCGCTGCTCTTCCAGGTCGGCTCCGTCGCCTTCGCGTTCCTCGTCCCGGTCCTCGCGGGCTTCATCGCGTACGGGATGGCCGACCGGCCGGGGCTCGTGCCCGGGTTCGTCGGCGGTTCGATCGCGCTCACCATCAACGCCGGCTTCCTCGGCGGCCTCGCCGCCGGTCTCATCGCGGGCGGCGTCGTGATGGCGATCCAGAAGGTGCACGTGCCCCCCGTGCTGCGGGGGATCATGCCGGTGGTCGTCATCCCGCTGGTCTCCTCCGCGGTGGTCGGCTTCCTGATGTTCCTCGTCATCGGCAAGCCCATCGCCTCCCTCCAGCGCGCCCTGACGGACTGGCTGAACTCCCTGTCCGGCGCCAACGCGATCATCCTCGGAGTCATCCTCGGCCTGATGATGTGCTTCGACCTGGGCGGCCCGCTGAACAAGGTCGCCTACGCCTTCGCGGTCGGCGGCCTCGCGAACCCCACCGAGGGTTCGCTCAAGGTCATGGCCGCGGTGATGGCCGCCGGCATGGTCCCGCCGCTGGCCATGGCCCTCGCGACGACCGTGCGCGGCCGGCTCTTCACCAGGACCGAGCGCGAGAACGGCAAGGCGGCCTGGGTGCTCGGCGCCTCGTTCATCACGGAGGGCGCGATCCCGTTCGCGGCGGCGGACCCGCTGCGCGTCATCCCCGCCTCGATGGCGGGCGGCGCGGTCACCGGCGCGCTGTCGATGGCCTTCGGCTGCACCCTGCGCGCCCCGCACGGCGGCATCTTCGTGGTCCCGCTGATCGGCAACCCGTTCCTCTACCTCATCGCGATCGCCGCCGGTGTCTGTGTGTCGACGGCCTTGGTAGTGATCCTGAAGGGTATGCGGAAGTCCGCGCCCGAGGGCGGGGCGGACGGGGCGGGTGACGCGACGGCGCAGAAGGGGGAGGAGCCGAAGATACCGGTGGCCGCCTGACAGCAGATTCCGGTGGCTACCTGACAGCAGATACAGGTAGCCACCTGACAGTTCTGCACTGTCCGCTCATGCGAGATAGGTCATGGTCCGGGGCCAAAATCCCGGCCTGACCTGCACGTTTGCCGAGAACCGGTAGGTGCGCGGGGAAGCACCGACCTTCTGGTCGCGGACCGGGGTCAGGGTGCCGTCGACGATCCGGAGCCGCTCGACTACGTCAGCGGGTCACACCCGCCTGCTCGATGGGCAGGAGCGGGCGCAGCCGCTGAATGACCCGGCACACCGTTGCCAGCGAGCAGCCGAACAGCGGCGCGAGCTGCCGCATGGTGCGGTTCGTGCGGCAGTGGACGGGCCACAGGAACGTCCCCGGCTGCTGAGACGCTGGGAGGCCTGGCTCATCAGACGTCTGTGCCCCATGCTGCCTCCCCAATGTGCGGCGCCCCACGCCGCAAGGCACCCTGGAAGTGGCCTGACGGGACGCAGGCTCCCGGCCTGCCGGGCTGATGCCCGTCGTCGGGAAGCGATGCATGGAGGCGATCAGCCCATGGCACCGGACGACGAGCTGCTCAAGATCGACGCAGCGGGTGTCGTGGTGGCGTGGAGCCAGGAGGCAACGTCCCTTTTCGGCCACGGAGCATCCGAAGCGCTCGGCCGTCCCGTCATAGAGCTGCTGCCCGGACCGTGGGCTCCGGCCGGCGCCGACCCCGACAGTCGTTCCAGCAGTCCAGGGGCGGTCCCGGGCCTCGTGATGCGGCCCGTGACGCTGAGCGACAATGGCTTGGGCTGGGTCTTCAACCTGCTCCGGTCGGAGGAGGTCGGGGATGCGCGCGAGCACGCTCTCCTGAAGGCGCTGTTCACGCAATCGCCTATCGGCATGCAGGTGCTGGATCCCGATCTGCGAGTCCTGCGAGTGAACACGGCAGCGTCAGGGATGGCCGGTTTCGACCACACACGAACGCTCGGTCGCCGACTCATTGACGTGTTCCGGCTGTCCGACCCCGAAGAGTCTCTGGCAATGGTGCGCCACGTGCTTGCCACCGGTGAACCTGCACTGGACAGGCTCGTGCGCGTCCGCCCGCCCAACGACCCGGACCACGAGCATGTGTTCTCCGTCTCCGTGTTCCGGCTCCAGGACACCGACGGCCAAGTCCTGGGCCTCTCCGCGGCAGAGGTGGACGTCACCGTGCGCGAGCGCGCCCTCGCCCGCGCACGGGTCCTCAACGATGTACGGAATCACGTGGGAACTTCGCTCGCGCTGGACGCCACCTGCACCGAACTCGTCGACGTGCTCGTACCTGCCTTCGCCGACGCCGCGGTGGTGGACCTGCTGGACCCGGTCGTCCGGGGCGACGACCCCCCGTCGGCGCCGGTGGGACCCGACGTGCCCCTGCGACGGATGTCCGTCGCGTCGGCGGACCGTCAACAGAGCTCGACGGGGGCCGGTACAGCCCCGTTCCGCTTTCCGGCAGCGTGGCTCCAGTCCCTGACCGACCTGCGGCCCCAACTCATCATGTACCACCCTGACGACGCCCCCGCCACCGATCCGCGGAGCTCGAGGTCCACGCGCGCACCAGCCTCGCATTCCGCCATCGTCACCCCGCTCACCCTCCGGGACCGCGTATACGGAACGCTGAGCCTCTACCGTGCCCCTGACCGCGACCTGTTCGTGGACGAGGACCTCGACCTCGCACTGGAGGTCGCCTCCCGTACCTCACTGCATATCGACAATGCACGCCGCTACACCCGAGAACACACCGTCGCCCTGGCCCTGCAGCGCCGTCTCCTTCCCCAGCGCCCAGAGCCGCTGGCAGCCGTGGAGAGCGCCCAGTTCCACCAGTCGGTCGATGTCGGCGGCGGCTGGTTCGACCTCTTCCCGCTCTCCGGCGCGCGCACCGCCCTCACCGTCGGCCGCGTCTCCGGTACCGGCATCCAAGCTGCCATGGCGATGGGCCAGTTGCGCACCGCCATCCACACCCTGGGCGCGCTCGACCTGGAACCCGACGAACTCCTCGCCCGCCTCGACGACACGGTGGTCCGACTCGCCGACGAACGCACCGACCTGTCCCCCGGCGACCCCCTGCGGAGCCAAGATCTGACCGCCGACTGCCTCTACGGGGTCTACGACCCGTTGAGCAAGAGCTGCGTCATCGCCCTCGCCGGAGGCCCACAACCCGTCATCGCATATCCCGACGGAACAACCGAGACAGCCGACATTCCCGTCGCTCCCCCACTGGGTTGCGGCGAGAAAGCACCGTTTGCCAGTACCCGTCTCGACCTCCCCGAGGGGAGCGTCGTCGCGCTGTGCACCGACGCGTTTCTGTCCGTGGGCGAGGCCGGGAGGAAGGCCGGCCAGGACCGTCTGCGCCAGATCCTCGCCGACAGCGGACGGCCGCTGGGCGACCTGCGCGACGAAGCGGTACGCACCGTGCCGGCTCCCTCCCCCGGCACCGACGCCGTATTGCTCCTCGTGCGGACGCACACACTCGATCCCAGCCTCGTCGCCACCTGGGAGCTGCAGGCCGACCCTGCGGCCGTCGCCACCCTCCGAGCTCGCACCCGGCGTCAGCTGGCCGAATGGAACCTCGACGAGCTCTCACTCACCACAGAACTGATCGTCAGCGAACTGGCCACCAACGCCGTCCGTTACGGCGCCCCGCCCATCACGCTCCGCCTGATCAAGGGCCGTACGCTCACCGTCGAGGTCAGCGACTCCAGCCCCGTCTCACCGCATCTGCGCCATGCGCAGACCAGTGACGAAGGCGGCCGCGGCCTGTTCATCTGTGCGGAACTCGCACAGAGCTGGGGCGTCCGCTTCAGCGACGGCAGCAAGACCATCTGGACCGAGCAAGAACTCCCCCAGCCGGCATAGAAGTTGGCGTCGGTGGTCAGGTCTGAGGCCGAGTCGATCCGCACCATCCACAGCGCGCTGGACCGGGGCATGAACTTCCTCGACACCGCCGACATGTACGGCGCGGGCCTGAGCGAGGAGATCGTCGGCCACGCCCTGGCCGGCGGGCACCGCGACTGCGTCACGCTCGCCACCAAGTGCGGCCTGATCCGCACCCCCGACGGCAGGTCTTGCGATGCGCAGATCCCGCGACGGGAGAAAGACAGACGAGTCGGGCTGTACCTGGATCCCGACCGACAAGAAGTACATGGCCCACGAGCAGGTGCCGTGTGCGGAGGGCTAACAACTGCTGCGGGATGCATAGTCGGATCTCAACGAACGTCTTCTTTCTCTGACGCTTGGGGTGCTCGTCCCGCCAGACATCCAGGGCTTTTGCCTCTCATAGGAGGGGCCGTCCGATCATAGGAGGGGTCGTCTGATGTTCTTAGGCTTGGGAAAGTCTGGGTTTTGGCGGTGGAGGTTGTAGAGGGTGCGTCAGGCGATTTCCGGCCGCTGGCAGGCTTCACCGCTGGTGGTAGTGCATAGTCAATGACTGGCTGGTGAGGGGGTGTTCAGGGTGAAGAAGTTCCAGCCGCAGCCGGGCTTTGTGGTGCAGGCGTTCCGTTTCGCCCTGGACCCGAATGCGACTCAGGAATCCGCGCTGCGGTCGCACTGCGGGGCTGCTCGGGTCGCGTACAACTGGGCGGTCGGCTGGGTGACGGCCTCGTGGTGGCAGCGGAAGGCGGAAGCCTCGTACTCGGTCGCCGAGGAGGAGCTGACGCCGTGGCGGCCGTGGTCGCTGCCCGCGCTGCGTAAGGAGTTCAACCAGGTCAAGCGCACCGATCCGCGCTATGCCGACTGGTGGCACGAGAACTCCAAGGAGGCGTACAGCACCGGCCTGGCCAACGCGGCTGCCGCGTTCGACAACTACACGAAGTCGAAGAACGGCCGCCGCAAGGGCGCCCGCATGGGTACGCCACGTTTCAAGTCCAAGCGCAAGGCCCGTCTTGCGTGCCGGTTCACCACCGGTAGCATCCGCGTGGCCGACGACCGTCACGTGACGCTGCCGGTGCTGGGAACCATCCGCACTCATGAGTCCACCGTCAAGCTTCTGGCCCGCGTGCAGGCCGGTATGGCACGCATCCTGTCCGCGACGGTGCGGCATGAGCGGGGCCGCTGGTTCGTGTCCTTCCAGATGGAGGTCAAGCGGGAGATCACCCGCGTGGCCCGTCCTGGTGTCGCCGTCGGTATCGACCTCGGGGTGAAGGTGCTCGCGGTGATGGCCGACAGTGCCGGGCAGATCGGTTACGTCGACAACCCCACGCACTACGAGGGCGAACAAAAGCGGCTGCGGCGTCTGTCCCGTCGTGTGTCGCGCCGCCAGGGGCCGGCCGTGCACGACCCCGCGACCGGCAAGACCATCCGCCGGGAACCGTCGAAACGATGGGTCAAGGCGAACGCCGAACGCAACCGCGTGCACCACCGCGTGGCGAACCTCCGCGAAGACGCCCTGCACAAGCTCACCACCGCCGTGCGTGCCGAGTACGGCACCGTCGTGGTCGAAGACCTCAACGTCGCCGGGATGCTCCGCAACCGCCGTCTGGCACGGAAGATCGCCGATGCCGGATTCGGAGAGATCCGCCGTCAGCTCACCTACAAAGGCCGGCGCAACGCCTGCCCCACGGTCGTCGCCTCGCGCTGGTACCCGTCCTCGAAAACCTGCTCGTCGTGCACGACAGTGAAAGCCAAACTGCCCCTGCACGTGCGAGTGTTCTCCTGCGACGCGTGCGGCCTGGTCATCGACCGGGACGAGAACGCCGCCCGCAACCTCGCCGACCTCGCATCGGCCGGCACAACCGGTACCGGAGTGGCCGGAGACCGGGGCACGCCCAGCGTGCCGAAACCGCGTGGAGCCGTCCAGAAGACCCGCGTCAGCCGGGCCGGCCGCAAAGCTGACCCGGTGCGGGCAGGTGGCGCAAAACCGCCCCACAGGCGGAAGGAACCGCGAGACCTTCAACAGGACACCACCGCCCAGCTCGGGCTGTGGTGACACCGTTAAGGACCATCTGTGCGTAAACGCACGGATTGCTGAGATCTGACTATGACCTCAGCAACGGTCAGTTGGGGGTCGGATCCAAGGATCCAAGGCCAGTACGTGCTCGACCAAGGAGATCAGGACCTCCTTGCCGGAGTCCCGGTCGCGTACGTCGCACAGCAGCACCGGGGTGTCGGCGGTCAGGTCGAGGGCGCGCGCCACCGCATCTTGGCTGTGCGTTCGGATGCCGTCGAAGCAGTTCACAGCGACGATGAAGGGGATGCCGCGGCTCTCGAAGTAGTCGATGGCGGGGAAGCAGTCCGCGAGACGGCGGGTGTCGGCGAGGACGACCGCGCCCAGGCAGCCCGTGGCCAACTCGTCCCAGACGAACCAGAAGCGGTCCTGGCCGGGGGTGCCGAAGAGGTAGAGGGCCAGTGTGTCGCGCAGGGTGATCCGGCCGAAGTCCATGGCGACCGTCGTCGTGGACTTCGTGGCCACGCCCTCCAGGCTGTCCACCGGGCGTGAGGCCTCGGTGAGGGGTTCCTCGGTGCGCAGCGGGCGGATCTCACTGACCGACTCCACCAGCGTGGTCTTCCCCACGCCGAAGCCGCCGGCGATCAGGAGCTTGAGAGCGGTGAAGTCGGCGGGCGCCGCGTGCGCGGCGCGGTCAGAGTGCACGGAGGCCATTGATCACTTCTCGCAGGAGGTGGGCGGAGACAGGTTCTTTCCCGGCGGCGGTGGACTCGGGCGGGGTGATACGGATCAGCCCTTGGGCGGTGAGGTCGCCGAGCAGGACGCGTACGACGCCGAGCGGCAGGCCCGAGTCCGAGGCCAAGTCCGCTACCGGGCGCGGCCCTTGGGCGCATTGGGCCAGCAGGCTGCGCTGCTCGGGCGGGATCGGGCCGCGCGGGGTGGCGGCCGTGGAGCGGACGATCGCCATCAGGTCGACGCGTTCCGCGCCGTTGTCCGTACGCGCGCGGCCCGCGGTCATGGCGTAGAGGCGGACCAGAGGGCCGGCCTCCGCGTCATAGCGGTCGGTCCAGGGGTCGGGGTCCCGGTCGGCGGCGTCGGGCGTCGGTCGGCGGCCGGATGGCAGGTCGGTCACGACGTCCCGCCGTCCGGCGTCGGGGCGCCGTCCGTCCTCGCGGGTACGGCGAGGTGCTCACGTACACGCTCGACCAGCAGGGCCATCTCGTAGGCCACGAGGCCGATATCGGCGTGCCCGTCTGTGAACACCGCGATGCAGGATCCGTCGCCGGCGGCGACCACGAAGAGGAAGCCACCGTGCAGCTCGACCATCGTCTGGACGACGCCGCCCGCGTCGAAGTGGCGGCCCGCGCCCTTGGCGAGGGAGTGGAACCCGGAGGCGATGGCGGCGAAACGCTCGGACTCGTCACGCCCCAGGGCGTGGGAGGCGCCGACGCACAGGCCGTCGGTGGAAAGCATGACCACGTACCGGACCTCCGCGACACGGTCGACCAGGTCGTCGAGGAGCCAGTCGACAGCGCCCGCGCCACCCGTGCCATGGTCGTCGGGGTTGTCACCGAGGTTCGTGACGGTGAAGGTCGGGGTCATCGGTTTCGGAATCCTTCTTCGGTCGCGGTGTGAGGGTGGGGCGCGGCATGCGGGGCGCCGGACGGGCTCCCGGGGGCGGACGGTGTGCCCGGCTCGCTCCGAGTCGCGGACGCGCGGCGCCGTCCGGAGCGCAGGGACGCCATCGTGGCGCGCGCGGCCTCCGGGGATCGGACGGCCGGGCCCTGGGCCGGCTGCGGACCAGTGCCCGTGTTCTCGTCGTCGCGCAGTTCGGGGGCGAGGCTGGCCTGGCGCACCCGGCGCGGCAGACCGTCCTCGGAGTCATCGCTCGAGGTGGCTTCCGCGGTGAGGGCGAGCGAGGGCTGCGTCGGCTGGGGGGCCGCGTGGCGGGCCCGAGTGGGGAGTTGGAGGGGCGCAGGGTGAGTGAGCGGTGGCTCGGGCTCACGCTCCGGTCGGGGGATCAGTTCCTGTTCGGGGCGCTGCTGTGCCGGTAGGGGAGGGGCGACCGGATCAGAGGCCGGTATGTGACCGGACGCCCGCGGCTCCGGCTCCGGCAGGGGCCGCAAGCCTGGGTGCGGTGCCTCCAGAAGCTGCTGCGGAACGAAGACGACGGCGGTGACGCCGCCGTAGACCGAGCGGCGCAGGGTGACGTCCACGTGCTGGCGCTCGGCGAGGCGGTTGACGACGAACAGGCCGAGCCGACGCGAGTCGAGGAGGTCGATGTCCGCGGTCCGGATCTTCTCGTTGGCCGCGGCGAGCGCCTCGTCGCCCATGCCGAGACCGCGGTCCTCGATCTCCAGCACGGCACCGGCCCCGACCTCCTCTCCGCGCACCACCACGGGGGTGTGCGGGGGCGAGAACGCGGCGGCGTTCTCCGTGAGTTCGGCAATCAGGTGGACAAGGTCGGCCACCGCCGTGCCTGCCAGGCGCAGATCGGGGATGTCGTGCAGTTGGACGCGGTCGATGTCGGCGGTCTCCGCGATGCCCGCGCGTACGGCGTCGATCAGCGGGACCGGGTTGCGCCAGGCACGGCCGGGCGCGGAGCCGGACAGGATGAGCAGGGACTCGGCGTGGCGGCGCATCCTGGTCGTCAGGTGGTCCAGACGGAACAGGTCTTCCAGGTCCGAGGGGTTCTCGGTGCGGCGCTCCATCGCGTCGAGGAGCTCCAGCTGGCGGTGGAGCAGCACCTGGCTGCGGCGGGCGAGGCTGACGTAGACGCCGGAGACTCCGGTGAGGACGGCGGCGCGGCCCGCGACGGCGCGCAGGGCGGCCCGCTGCACGGTGGTCAGCGCCGCGCCGACCTGGCCGATCTCGTCCCGGATGGGGGTGCGGGCGAGCGGGGCCTCGGCGTCGAGGTCGAGGTCGTCGCCACCGTGGATGCGGCGGATCGCGGCCGGCAGCCGATTGGCGGCGAGCTCCAGAGCGGAGTTCCGCAGTCCGGTGAGGTCGTCGACCAGGCCGCGCCCGATACGTACGGAGAGCAGCAGTGAGAGGACCACACCGAGCAGGCCGAGGGCCACCGCCAGGCCCGAGCTTCCCAGAGTCGCAAGGGAGTACGGCTCCGCGTCGGCGCCCGTGTCGACGGTGCCCCGCTCCGCTGCGGCAAGCCCGGCCAGGGTGTGTCCCGCGAGGGAGTGCCACTCCCTCGCCGGCACGGCGGACACGGCCCCTTCCTCGCCGGCGTCGAGGACGGCGTCCTGAGCGGTGGCGAGTTCGGTGGCGCTGTGAGAGGCGAGAACGGCGCGGTAGCGGGCGGCACCCTCGGCCCGCAGGTCGGGCACCGCTGCCTTGGTGAGCCCGCGCTGCTGGGCGATGTCGCCGATGAACGCGCGGTACTGGCCGGCGGACATGGTGCCGCTCGCCTGCGCAGCACCGAGCACGGCATCCTGGCGGCTCAACGCCTCGCGGGCACGGGCCAGTTCGAGGACGGTGCGGGTGTTGGAGGCGCGGTCGGGGCGGTCGGCGCCCGCGAGCCCGGCGCGCACCGCAAAGGCCCGGTCGACGGACGTGCTGTAGCCGGAGAACACGGCGGCGGAGTCGTGGGGAGTCTCTCGCTGCTCGGGGAGAGACCCCGCGCTCTTGAGCAGAGCACTGATCCGGTCGGGCAGCTGGGCGTCGAGGGCCGCAAGATCGGTGCTGCTGGAGCGGATGCCCGCGCGCAGAGCGGCGACGGCCTTGTCCGTGCGGGACTGGGCGGCATCGAAGTCACGGCGGGCAGATGGGCCGGGAGCGGCCCGGAACTTCAGGGCGGCGGCACGCTCGTCCTGGACCGTGGTGGTGAAGTCCGCGATCGGCTTCACCAGGGCCGAGTTGATCTGCCGCAACTGCTCGGTGGACGAGACCTGCGACGCGGTGGTGACGGCAGCGTGCCCCCACAGGGCCATCAGCGAGAGGACCGGCACCGTCAGCAGGGTGACGACCTTCGCTCGGATCGACTTGGGGCGCCACCGTTCGGGCAGCGGAAGGCGTGCGGGCATGACCAGGGATCTCCTTGGCGGTGCAGGAGTGTTGAGGGCGCGCGAAGTGGCGTTCGGCCCGGGGAACGGTGGCGGCCTGCGGCGTGGCGAGAAATGCGCCACGGAGATGACGCAGGCGGCTCAGGGAATCCGGATCAGGCGACCGGAAGCTCGACCTCGTGCAGCGGCCGGGCCGCGGCCTCGCCCTCGGCGCGCTCCCGCGCCGTCGGGGACAGAGCCACGAAGGCGCAGGTGAGGAAGAGGAAGGAACCGAGGACCACGGCGAGCGGCAGGATGAACGCGGTAGCGCTCGCGCCCGGCAGAGGTGCGTTGCTCGCATGCACGTCCACGGTGACCGCGGCCATGCCGGTGTAGTGCATGCTGCTCACCGCGAGCCCCATCACGAGGGCGGCGACGGCGGCGACGGCCGGGCCCCGCACGGAGAGCGCGGCCCACAGCGCGGCGGATGCCGCAGCGATCGCGATGACGACGGAGGCGGTGACGACAGCCGGGCTGTACGAGATCGTGCCGTTGAGCTCTACGGCGGCCATGCCGATGTAGTGCATCGCGGCCACACCCAGTCCGGTGCCGACGCCACCGAACAGGATGGAGCGCACGCGGGACTTGCCATATCCGGCGGTGAAGACTCCGGCGCCGACGACAGCGATGGCGACGAGGAGGCTGAGCAGAGTGAGCGGGATGTCGTAGCGGATCGCGGTGCCGTCGACGGCGTAGCCGAGCATCGCGATGAAGTGCATGGTCCAGATTCCGGCACCGATCGCGATCGACGCGCTGACCAGCCAGTTCCTTTTGGACCGTCCCCCAGCTGTCAGGGCGCGCACCGTGCAGCGCAATCCCAGCGCGGATCCGACGACGGCCATGGCGTACGACAGGACCGGTGTGGCCCAGCCTCCGGCCATGTGGTGCATGTGACCCACGGGTTTCCTCTCACTGTGCTGTGTCGGCCCCCCGGCGACCGGGACGCTAGCACGCAGTGGATCTCTGTCCATGGGGACCGGAAATGCGCCTGCAGGCGGGTTACTGGACGGTAAAGCCCTGGTTCAACGGCCTTTCGCGCATCGGCTCTTCATATCTCGCCCACATAGGTGCGACTCTTGTCACGCCGCACATCGAAGCGCTTCAGACACCCTGGACGAGACGCTCAGGTCGGGATGTGTGGGACATACCCGCTTAACTGAAGGCGGGGCTGGCTGCGCTGGAGTTGAGAGCGGCTGACTCGGTACCGGCCTGCCCTCCCGCCCAGCCGGCGCAGCTGCCGCACGGCGCTTTGCGCGGCGTCCCGAGGGGCAGCGCAGGCTCCGCCGGGGTGCAACACGCGGCGGCTTCACCGGGTGAAGGGGAAGCCGCCGCCGCGCCGTTGGGTCCGTCAGGACGGGCAGCCGGAGTCGGCGATCACGAAGGTGCCGGGCGAGGTTTCTTGCAGGGTGTGGGTGACGTAGAGGTTGTACAGGCCCATGTTCTGGTTGGAGCCGTTGGCATAGACGTAGCCGAGGCTCTGGTGGGCGCGTCCGGCGGCGACCTGGTTGTAGTTGTTGTCTGTGTAGCACTTGTGGGTGGCACCGGTCGTGGTCGCCTGCGCCGACGTGGAGGACGCGCCTACGGCCCCGGAGGCGTCCACGGCGGCGACGGTGTAGCTGTACGTCGTGCCGGGGGCGAGCCCGGTGTCGGTGAACGAGGTCGAGGAAGGCGAGCCGACCTGGCTGCCGCCGCGGTAGACCCGGTAGGAAGCTGCTCCGTCGACGGCGGTCCAGGACAAGGACGCCGAGGTGTCGTTGGTGGCGGTGACGCTGAGCCCGGACGGCGCGGGCAAGGAGCCACCGCCGTCGGTGGCGTCGAGGCCCCAGGAGTGTCCGATCCAGTACGAGGCGCAGATGTTCGTGTCCGGCAGGTACTGGCCGGCCGTGCCGCACTGGGTGGCCCCGGCGCCGGGGTCGACGGCCTGCCCGTGCGACATGCCCGTAATGCTGTACGACTCGACGACGCCGCGGCCGGAGGCGTCCCG
Source organism: Streptomyces sp. NBC_01445 (assembly GCF_035918235.1). Taxonomy (NCBI): domain Bacteria; kingdom Bacillati; phylum Actinomycetota; class Actinomycetes; order Kitasatosporales; family Streptomycetaceae; genus Streptomyces; species Streptomyces sp. NBC_01445. The sequence continues at coordinate 1,867,441 of NZ_CP109485.1, forward strand.
GTAGACCTTGTGCGGGTAACCCTGCACGGTGTCGCTGACGTCGGCCGTGGCGTCGGTGCCATGGACGTTGGCCCACTGCTCCACGAGCTCGGTCATGTTCATCGGCGCCACAGTGGTGTCCTGGGATCCCTGCCACACGGCCACCGTCGGATAAGGGCCGCTGTAGCCGGGGTAGGCCGCGCGGACCTTGTCGCCCCACTGCTGCGGGGTGAGGTTGGTGCCGGGGTTCATACAGGTCAGGCCGTCGGTGACGGTGCGGGCGCAGTCGAAGGGAAGGCCGGCGGCCACCGCGGCGCCGGAGAAGACGTCCGGGTAGGAGGCCGCCATGACCGCAGTCATCGCCCCGCCTGCGGACAGGCCGGTGACGTAGACACGTGTGGGGTCGGTCCCGTAGTCGGCCGCCATCTTGTCGACCATCTGCTTGATGGACAGGGCCTCGCCCTGGCCGCGCGAGAAGTCGGACGACTGGAACCAGTTGAAGCACGAGTTGGCGTTGTTGGCGCTCTTCTGCTGGGGCAGCACCAGCGCGAAGCCCCAGACATCGGCCCACTTGGTCCAGCCGGTCTCGCCGTCGAACGCCGAGGCCGACTGGGTACAGCCGTGCATGGCGACAACCAGCGGGCGCCCGGACGGCAATCCGTCGGGGACATAGCGGAACATCTGCAGGCTACCGGGGTTGGAGCCGAAGCTGGTCACCTCTTGCAGGGACGCGGCCTGCGCCGGTACCGGGGACAGCAGCCCCAGGGTGAGTGCGATGACGGACAGCACCAGTGCGACGGCGGACCCGGAGCGCGGCCGCCATCCTCGGCCGGCGGACCGCCTCCCGCGTCGGAAGCGGCGCCGCGAGGATTGAGGGGAAGCAGGATGCATCGTGCCACCAGGTGATCGCGATGGATGGGGAGAGGGACAACCCCCGGCCCTGGCCGGCCGGCCGGCACCGAACAGCGGCACACGTCCCGGGAGTTACGGGGACGTTACGTCCGGCCGGCCGGCGACAGTAATGGTGACGCGCCCCACCTCGAAGGGGTGCGGGCTGTGGGCCGTCACCGTTGCGCCACTCGGGAAGGCCACGGCGGCGGATGAATGTGCCTGATGCCGTCGCATGGCCTCGCCTGCGGCACGAGGGTGCGGACCCGGTACGCAAGGCCCGACCCCGTGACGGCGGCGGTGACGTCGGGCGGGCCCTGGAAGACGCCCAGGCCGGCACAAGGGATTTCGACCCCGTTGTTCAGCGTAAGCGCAGTATTTGTTGTGGTTTGTCGCTAAATTGCACGGCGGTGGCTCGCACTCCGAGCGGGGACCGTGCGAGATGCGGTCGGCCGGATCGGTCGAGGCGCGCGATGACCTTGGAGGCGAAAATGTCGGTGAACCGAGTCGGCCTGGTCGTTCACGGTGGGCGCGCGGAGGCCGTGGAGGTGGCCCGAGTGGTCCGTGCTTGGTGCGAGGAACACGCCGTGCGGTGCACGGACATCGACGTGTGGCACAACGATGGGCCGCGTGACGACCGTACGGAACTAGAGGCAGCCGGCCATCCCGATCTCATCGTCACACTGGGCGGAGACGGCACCTTTCTGCGGGGTGCCCGGCTCGCCGTGGAGGACGACGCGCTGGTTCTGGGAGTCGACCTGGGGCGCGTGGGCTTCCTGACGGACGTGTCGGCCGATGACGTGCGTTCAGCGTTGAACGCGGTACATGAAGGACGGTTCAAGGTCGACAGTCGCATGCTGCTCGCCCTGCGGGCCTCCCGCCGCCTGGAGGTTCCCAAGGACGTGGAGGACTGGATGGAGTACGGCCGTGGGCGCATGATGCCGCCGCCCCCGGTACACCCGGACCTCAAGGGCGACGGCGAGTGGGGTACCCCCTTGAACGTCACCGCGCTCAACGACATCGTCGTGGAAAAGCTCACCAGGGACCGCCAAGTGTCGGTCGGCGTCTACATCTGCGGCCGACTGCTGGCGTCCTACTCCGCTGACGCGCTTCTGGTGGCCACCCCGACCGGCTCGACCGCCTACAGCTTCGCCGCCGGCGGCCCAGTGGTGTCACCCCGCGCCGACGCCCTCGTCTTCACACCGGTGGCCCCGCACATGGCGTTCAACCGGTCCATCGTCGCCGCCGCCGACGAACCCGTCGCCCTGCGAGTCCTCGAACGGTCCGGGCAGGCGGCAGTCAGCATCGACGGACAGCTCCGAGGTGTGCTGGATCCGGGGGACTGGATCGCCGTGTATGCCGCCCCTCGCCGCCTGCGGGCCGTGCGCCTGGCACCGATGGACTTCTACGGCCGCCTCCGCAAGCGGATGAACCTGACCGACGCCCCGGCCGCCGTCGCTGACGGATGCGCGCCCCCGCTGTGGTCCATCTCCACGCCTCCGCCCGCGGACATCGCCCATCTTGAGATGCTGCCGGTTCCGGACCCCTCGCCAGGCCCATGACGGCCCCGGCCGACGGTGGGTCAGCGCCGGGACGCCAGGGCCTCGAAGGGCCCATGAGAAGGGCGGGGTGGGCCAGGCCCGCCTGGAGCTGAGCGGGCTCGCAGTTCTGTGATCCGGCATGTACGGAGTCCGGAAACTACGAGGCGAAGTCGCGCGTGGAGAACGACATCAGGTCGCGCCGCGTCGCGACGTCAGTCACCCACCAGTAGGTGACCCCGCTGTCCGCCGAGTCCGGGGAACACCTGAGGACCAGCTCCTGTCGGCCGTCCCCGTCGAAGTCAGCCGCGGCGACGGGCATCGCGACCCGCGAGGTCTGCGACACCTTCTGGCCGTCCACCCGGGCAGGGATCCGATGCGCCACGGAGGCGCGGCGCTCCCCGTCCACGTACGTGAGGGTCGCCCCGGAACCGGCCACGTATCCGTCGCGGCCGTCGCCGTCCGGGTCGATCGCGAGGCGCGGGGTGTCGCCCAGGGCCTTCTCCTGGTGCCGGACGGGTGCGGCGCCCGAGCCCGGGTACAGGAACCATCCGTCGAAGGCGTGCGACGCCTCGTCCTCGTATCCGGGTTCGACCTCGTCGTTGCGGCTGCCGCTGTCACTGACCGCCAGGTCCTGGGTGCCGTCGCCGTCGAAGTCACCGAACTCGACGGCGTTGCCGACGTGGGTCTCGCGGCCACGGGCCCGGCCGTTCAGGTAGAGCGTCCCGGCGGTCTGCTCGCCGTCGTCGTCGTGGTGCAGATACAGCGGGGTCGCGCGGTGCGCGCCGGAGGCGTCGACGGGGGCCGCGAGCAGGTCGATGTCGCTGGAGTCCGGGAGCGTACGGATGCGGGATGCGGCCCCGGCGCGGCTGAACGGCCCGAACAGGATCCGCACATGGCCCGGACTCGTGTCGGGTCCCGCGGCGCTTCCGCCGCCGATCGCCAGGTCGTGGTGGCCGTCCCCGTCGAAGTCGCCCCGAGCCAGCGGATCGCCGGCCGTCACCACGGCGCCCGGCGGCAGCACGAGCGGCGTCGCGGGCCGCCCGGTCGGACCGTGCGCCGATCCCCACGCCACATAGGTGACAGAGCGGCCGGTGGCGGCGCGCTCCGTCGTCACGAAGTCGGGGAAGCCGTCCCCGTCCAGATCCGCGGTGTGTACATGGTCGACACCGAGGTAGTCGCCCGGCCCGTAGTCCGGGTCGGTCCGTTCGGGCAGCCCCAGGTCGCTGCGCCCGTACACGGCCCGGGTCGTCGGGTCGAGCCCGCGCGCCGAGCCGAAGAGCACACCGATCCGCTGATCCACGCGCCCGATCGAGGGGGCCGGTCCCGGTACCGAGAGCATCAGGTCGCGGTATCCGTCCCCGTTGATGTCGTCGGGGTCCTTGGAGCCCTTTCCGGCGGCGGGCGGGCGGGCGTCCGCCGGCACAGGCTTCGGCACCGCGCCGTCCCTGACCGAGGGTGAACTGCCGCCGCCCGACGTCGACTTGCGCTCCTGCGGGGGACGGTCGGCGTCCCCGCAGCCGGTCGTCAGAACCGACGAGGCGAGGACCAGCACGAGCACGGCACGGCATCTCATGCGCGACACCTTCACCCGCTGCTCCTGATCTTGGCCAGATCCCTCCGCCGACCGTTACCCAGTCGTGCCAGGTCACGGACGCACGAAGGAGGTCGTCGCGAACGACATCCTCTCTCGGCACGACGTCCCTGCCGCGATCCACCAGTGCGTGGCGTTGAAGAGGAGAGCGGGAGCGGCATGGCTGGCCACGACTTCGAGGTGGACCAGCCAACCCGCAACGGTGACCCTGCTCTTGCCGAATGCCCCGTCCATGCCGGTGGGAGGATTTCGACGCTGCTTGAGACCGCTCGAACCGTCGGCATCGCACGAGGCGCGACTCGGTGGCGCCCCCCACGCGTACGAACATGCGGCCTGAGAAGCTCGGATGAGGTATTCGGCAAGCGCAGCGCCACCGCGCCCCCGACATCGTTGTCGAAGGCACGGCTGCACGGATCGTTGCACTACGGGATGCGGCAAGTCCCGAGGGAGTGTCGCGCACTGGGGCCTGCGGTCGCCTTACGGCGTGTAGACAGCGTCACTGCCGTACAGCTCCCTGGTGAACGCGGAGACATCTGCGGTGCGGTCGGCGCCGTCGAGGTTGTACGTCAGATAGACGCCGTACCCCTCGCTGACGGTGCGGCGGGCGAGGTCGGCGGTGGTGCTCTGCGAGGTCCCGCCGATCTCGACGGCCGCCGGTGACAGCTTCGACTTGGGCAGTGCGATGCCGGGGACCTGCCAGCTGCCGTAGTACGGGTTCCAGGCGTAGTCGAACTTGGACGAGACGTCGACGCCGCCGTAGGAGAGCCGCGACGCGGCCGGGCCGATGTTGTAGAGACTGATGATCTTGTCCGGCATGTTCGCGCGCAGCGCCGTCACCAGGTTCACGAACGAGCTGTCGTTGGGCTGGCCTGTGCCGTTGTTGCCGTACTCGGCGTACTCGTCGTCGAAGTCGATGCCGTCGAGGCCGTACTTGGTCACGGTGTCCGACAGTTGCTTCGCGAACGCCGAAGCCGCTTGCTGGGACGGGAAGTTGGCGAAGCCCGCGCCCTGGTGGTTGCCGAGAACCGAGAGGACGACCTTGATGCCCTTCTGCTGCAACGGCCGTATCTCCGTGGCTGCGTTGTCGAGGACGCGCTGCACGTTCTCGTTGAAATACAGATACGCCGCCTTCGTGCCCGTGTCGTAGTTGATGTTGGCCGCGAAGATCACGGCGACGTCGAAGACGTTGCCTCCGCCGTTGGCGAGGGTGTACTTGCCGACGTTCAGCATGCTGTTGTTGTTCACCTCGACGTACGCCACCGAGGTCGGCCCCTGTTTCGCGGGAGCGGGGGCAGGGGCCGCTGCCGCGCCGGTCATGGTGGCCGTACCGAAGGCGAGGGCCGCGACGGCCGAGAGCGCGAGCGCGGCCGTCCGTGCTCTGCTCCGTACCAGAGTGAACATCGTTGATCGGTCTCCCATCGCATGGGTCGGCGCCCGACCTGTTCGGAAGCGCCGAGTGAGCCCTCCGAGTTTTCCGCTCCCGTGACCGAATCCCGAGAATCGTGCGCGAACTCTTCACGAGTCCCACGCACACCGCCCCGCAACCCGGCGCCTCGGCAAGGGAGTTGGTGCGCCCAAGTCCACGGTCGACGCCGACCTGCTGTGGGCCCATGCCCTCCGCGTCCGCCCCTCCACCCCGGCGGCCGCGTGGTCCGCTTCGAGGTCGGCCCGATCCTGCCGCTGCACCGTAGAACACGGGAGGCAGCGGCAGTACCCTCCGCCTCAGACGCAGTTGAGGCAGTTGACGCAGTCACCGACCGGCTTCGGCACCGGGCGTCACGGGCAGGGGGAATCGCATTGACGTCCTCCCTCCGCTGATGCAGGGGGATTTCTAGCTCACTTTGCCTGGCACCTAGCAGGTGGCAGGGCTTACAAGATCAGCACTAGCCGGGTTGAGACCAGCCCGGACGAGCATCACGCGGGCGGAGTTCTTGTCCCTGGGGGACACGGTTCCGCACGCGGTGCACGTATACGTTCTCTCGGAGAGAGGCAGGCGATGCTTGGCTCTCGCATCGCAGTGCCCGCAGTCCATGGTGGTGTACGCGGGGTTGACGAGGTGCACGGCGCGGCCGTGTTTGCGGGCCATCTCGACCAGGGCGCTCTTGGTCGCGCCGATCGCTGCGTCGGCGGCCTTGCGGGCCATCGTCGACTTCGCCAGGAACTTCGGGCGGAAGTCCTCTACCGCCAAGGCATCGTGGTCGCGGACCACACGCTTGGCCCACTTGCGGGCGGTGTCCTGGCGCTGCCGGGCCACCTTCTTGTGGAGCTTCGCCGCCTGCTTCTTGGCGCCCCTGTAGCCGTTCGAACCGGGCCGGCCCTTCTTCGGCTTCCTGCGGGCCATCATCCGCTGGTAGCGGGCGAGGCGCTGCGCGGCCCTGTGGCCATGCTCGGGATGGGGAAGGTCGTAGTCGTCGGATGTGGTGGTCGCGGTCTCCTTCACACCCCAGTCGATGCCGATCACGCAACCGGTTTCGACAAGCGCCTGGATGCTGGTGGCGACAACGAACGAGGCGTACCAGTGGCCGAGACTGTCGCGGTAGACGCGCACGCTGGACGGCGGCTCGGGCAGCTCACGCGACCACACGACCGTCGCCGCGATGCCGCCGGCCAGATGCAGACGGCCGTCTTTCACCCGGAAACCGCGCTGGGTGTAGTTCAGGCTCGGGTCGACCTGATGCTTCTTCTTGTACTTCGGCATACCGGCCCGCTGCCGCATCGGCAACCGGGCCTTGATGTCTTTCAGTGCCTTCGCGCGGGACTTCGCGAAGTCCCGTATCAACTGCTGCTGCACCACGCTGGAGCCCTCACGCAGCCACGCGTTCGCGGTACGGGCCGCGGTCAGCATCTTGTCGAGCTGCGCCGGGCCACACGTTGTCTTCTCGCCGGTGGCCTTGTTGTGCAGATGCACGGCCTTCGACTTGGCCACCGACTCGTTCCACACCCAGCGGCAGCGCGCCCATTCCGCTTCCAGCGCGCGGATGGCCGTGGACGACAGACGCAGCCGGAAAGTGTAGCGGGCATGCCCGCCACCTGCCGTCAACGCTCCGGTCGTCATGAAACACAACCTATCTGGGAGGACTGACAGTTGAGCACAACTGATCTCGGTGGGGTTCCTCATCATCACGCGGGATGGACGCCGGATCGCCCCGACGACGATCCGGCCTTCTCTGCCCTGCTCCCCAGGAGTCCGATACCTCCCCGGCCCAAAGGCCGGCGCATCCTCGGAGGAATCCGGTGAGCGCACCTACGCCGTCCGCCGTCTGGTCGACCGGCACGACCGTCGACGGCCGCTATCGGGTGCTCGGCGAGCTCGGGCGGGGCGGGATGGGCGTGGTGCACCGGGTCCGGCATCTGGCTTGGGGCATCGACATGGCGGTGAAGAGTTCGCGTCCGGAGGTGTTCCGCGGGCTTGGCGATCGGGAGCTGTTCGTCCGGGAGGCCGAGGCGTGGGTGTCGCTGGGGCTGCACCCGAACATCTGCGCCTGCCACTACGTGCGCGTGATCGCCGGGGTGCCCCGTGTGTTCGCCGAGTACGTCGACGGCGGCAGCCTCGCGGAGTGGATCGGCGACGGCCGGCTCTACGCCGGGGACGCGCGCCAAGTCCTCGCCCGCGTACTCGACACAGCCGTCCAAGCGGCCCGCGGGCTCGAGCACGCGCATCGCAGGGACCTGGTGCACCAGGACGTGAAGCCGGCCAACATCCTGCTCGACGGCGCGGGCGCCGCGAAGATCACCGACTTCGGCCTGGCCCGGTCCATGGCCGCCGTGGCCTCGACGATGAGCGAGACGGGGCCTGGTGCCAGCGTTCTGGTGCCGTGGGGCGGTATGACGGTCGGCTACGCGTCCCCGGAGCAGCTCGCGGGAGAGCGCGTCGGGCTGCGCAGCGACGTCTACAGTTTCGCGGTCACGGTCCTGGAGATGTTCACCGGCGGTGTGCGCTGGTCGGCCGGTTCGGTCGCCGGCCTGGCGCTGGAGGAGTACCTGGTCGACCCCACGAACCCGGTCGCCGCGCCTCCGGAAGTCGCCCATCTGCTCCGCCGCTGCCTGCGGCAGCACCCGGCCGACCGGCCGCCCTCGATGGCGGACATCGCGGACGTGCTGACCGGGATCTACGAGCAGCAGACCGGCTCGACGTATCCGCGTCCAACGCCGCAGGAGGCCGATCTCCGCGCGGACGAGCTCAACAACCGTGGCCTCTCGCTCCTGGACCTGGACCGGGCCGCCGACGCCGAGCAGGCCTTCGACCAGGCGCTCGCGGTCGATCCGCACCACGTCGGAGCGGTGTACAACGGCGGCCTGCTGCGGTGGCGTACGGGGGCGATCACCGATGCGGAACTCGTCACCCGGCTTGAGGCGATCCCGCAGGGATCCGGAGCGTCCGCCTGGCAGGCAGACCTGCTGCTGGCCCGCGTCCACCTCGAACGCGGCGACCTCGCGGCGGCACACGGCCTCCTCGACGCCCTCGCGCGCGAACGGCCCGACGGCGCCGACGTGCGGGCGGCGCTGCGGGTCGCGACGTCCGGGAGCGTGACCGATGCCCGCCGCACCGGGACACGTCCGGTCAGCGAGCCGTTCGCGCTGCCGGGCGCACCGGTGAAGCTTCTCGCCCGCCACGAGGTGATGGGCTACCTGCCGATCCGGTTCGCTCCCGACGGACGCCTCGCGGTCAGCGGCCACTGGGACGGCGTGATCCGGCTGTGGGACGCGGCGACCGGCGCACAGCGGATGGCGCTCAAGGGACAACGCACGCAGGTACTCGGCGTCGATCTCACCCCGGACGGCTCGTACGCGCTGTCCACGAGCCGCGGCGGCACGGTGCAGTTCTGGGACCTCAGGGCGGGCAGGTGTTCCCAGGTCATCCACGCCGTCGCCCATGCGACGGGTTGCCCGGTCAGCTTGAGTGCCGATGGGCGCATCGGCGTGTGGAAAGGCGCGGACGGGCGCGTCCAGGTCTGGGAACTCGGGACCGGAACCTGCCGCTGGTTGCTCGGTCCTGCCCTCAAGGACGGCGCCCTGGACGGCTCGCTGTACGAGGTGAGCGCCGACGGACGCCACGTGCTGACCGCCGAGAACGACGGGGCGCGGCTGTGGAGCGTGGCCGACGGCCTGTGCCGTGTGCTGGCCGCCGGCTCGCGGACGCATGCCCTGTGCTTCAGTCCCGACGGACGGCTGGCCGCGATCGCAGGCCAGGACCGGGTGATCCGGTTGTGGGATGTGGAGGACGGCCGGCAGGTCCGTACGCTGACCGGGGAGACCGCCGCGGCCGGCCACCTGGCCTTCAGCCACGATGGCCGCCGACTCCTCTCCGGCACGACCGGAGACCACACGATGCGGCTCTGGGAGCTGGACAGCGGCCGGTGCCTGCGGACCTTCTCCGCCGACGCGTACGGCATGCATCACGTCGGGTTCCGCGACACCGACGCCCGGTTCGGCTGCTCCGTCGGCGGGCACCCCGAACTGCCCCTGCATCACTGGCGGCTGCCCGACGCCGGGTACGTCGCCGAGCCCCACGTCAGCAAACCGCGCGAGTACGCCGAGGTGAGCCGGCTCGGCGGTCTGGCCGAGGAGCTGATCGCCGACGCACGACGAGCACTGTCGGACGGGCGACACCGGTCCGCCCTGGACCTGTTGACCCGCGCACGGGCGGTCCCCGGCTACGAGCGCGCGCCCCAGGCCCTGGCCGCCTGGCACGAACTGGGCCGCACGGCCCGCCACCTGGGGCTGCGCGCGGCCTGGTCGCAGCCGCTGGACGCCGGCCCTCTCCCGTTCGGCGGCATCACCGCGATCGGTGTGGCCGCCGATGCCCGGCTCGCCGTCAGCGGCCAGAGTGACGGCACCATCCGGATCTGGGATCTGGACCGCGGCACGTGCACCCGGGTCCTCGACGACCATCGGGGCAGGGTGGGCGAGGTGGCGTTGAGCGACGACGGCCGGCACGTCCTGTGCAAGGCCACCAAGCCCCTCGCGATCACTCGATGGCGCCTTGCCGACGGCGAGCGCCGACAGGTGACTCCGGACTGGGACATGACGCGGACCGTGCTGTTCACCGGCGACGGCAGGCATGCCTGGTTCGGCGGCGGAGACGGCGTCATCCGCCGGTGGGACCTCGACGACGACCGCTGCGTCGCGACGATCGGGTCCCGCGGCGCGGTCAACGTGATCTCCACGTCCACGGACGGACGGCTCGCGGCGGTCGGCGACTCCAACGGCGTGGTCCGGCTGTGGGACCTCGACGCCGGAACGTGTCTGCGGACCTGGACCGGCCCGCGGGAACCGATCCTGTCGGTGTGCCTCAGCGCTGACGGCCGCCTGGCCCTGTCCACGCACATGGTCATGTCCTCAGGCGGGCAGAACGAGCCGATCCGCCTGTGGGACGCCGGGACCGAGCGCTGTCTGCGCACGTTCGAGGGGCACGAAGGCTGGTCCTCCGCAGTGCGGTTCACGCCCGACGCCCGGTTCGCGTTCTCGGCGGCTCACGACCGGACCATACGACTGTGGGAGGTCGCCACCGGTCGGTGCCTGCACGTCCTCGAAGGACACCAGGGATACATCCGGCACCTCGAACTCACCCCCGACACACGCAACTTGGTGTCGGCGGGCGACGACGGCATCCGACTGTGGCACCTCGACTGGGAACTGACGACCGACGCCACTCAACGAGACGGGAAGTGACGCTCCCAGGGCCATGCCTCTGCACGTAGGTCGGCGAACCGCTGTCGGTGTCGGCCGCCCTTACGCATACGCCCTCGCCCACGGCGGCGACGCCGGCATCGTCCACATACTGCGGGCCCCGCTCGCCGAAGAAGACCTGATCATGGCCGTCGACGGCTGGCTCTCCGTCGCCGACCTCACTCCCGACGTGCTCCACCGCCTCACCTGACACCGCCGACCAGCCCGCCAGATGCGCCGACGATCCCTCGCCCACCGATTGGTTCGCCCTGGCCGCTCCCCCAGCGAACCGGCCATGCCGTCATACAGGCCTGTCACCGAACGGACCACATTTCGCGACGGGCCCCTTCTTGTCCAGCAGGATCAGATGGGCGCACCAGTCCTGGCGCCCCACGACGCTCGGGAAGGCATTCGAGCCTTCTCCGGGAAGCTCTCACCCCGCTGGCGGGCCCGTTGAGCCCGCAGCCCCAGCAGGAAAGCAGATGGCCACCATGACCGAGCAATCCACCGTCCGTAGCGTGACCTACGACCTGCTGCGGGCCCTGAAACTCACCACGGTCTTCGGTAATCCCGGCTCCACCGAGCAGCCCTTCCTCCAGGATTTCCCCGACGACTTCACGTACGTCCTGGCGCTGCAGGAGGCGTCCGTCGTCGCCATGGCCGATACGTTCGCCCAGGTGACCGGCCGCCCCGCACTGGTCAACGTGCACTCCTCGGCCGGGCTGGGAAACGCTGTGGGCAACCTGGTTGCGGCGTATCACGGAAACACCCCCCTGATCATCACCTCGGGACAGCAGCATCGGGACCTGTTGATCGGGGAGCCGTATCTCGGCAACCGTGAGGCCATCACACTGCCGAAGCCATGGGTGAAGTGGTCCTATGAGCCGGCCCGCGCCGAAGACGTCCCAGAAGCCTTCATGCGCGCCTATGCGGAGGCGTTGCAGCCGCCGACAGGTCCGGTCTACCTGTCGATTCCCATGGGCGACTGGAAGGAGCCCCTGTCCGATTTCACCCGGGTGCGGACAGTGAGTGACCGCGTCGCCCCCAGCACCGAGCGGCTGCGCGCATTCGCCGACCGCATCTCCGCCAGCAGCAGGCCCGCACTGGTCTTCGGGCCGGAGGTCGACCGCGCCGGCGGATGGGAGGCGGCCGTCGCCCTGGCGGAGAAGCTGCGTGCGGCCGTCTACGGCGCCCCGCTGCTGGACCGCGCCTCCTTCCCTGAAGATCACCCCCTCTTCCGGGGCCCGCTCGGCATGTCGGTGAAGACCATCAGCGACCGGCTGACCGGGCACGACCTGGTGGTCGTGATCGGCGCTGAGGTGTTCCGCTACTACCCCTACGTGCCAGGCGACTACCTCCCCGACGGCACGGAGCTCCTGCAGATCACCGGCAATCCGGCGGTTGCCGCGGCGGCACGTGTGGGCGACAGCCTCCTGGGCGATCCCGCGATCGCGATCGAGCTGCTCCTGGACATGGTCACGGAGGGATCGACGCGAACGGCTCCGGAGCCGATGGCGCGGCCCCGAGAACTGCCGCAGGAACCGAACAGCCCGCTCACCCCGCCCGAGGTCTACGCCACCCTGAGCGAAGTTCGGCCGCCCGACGCGGTCATCGTCAACGAATCGACCTCCACGATGGCGCAGCAGATCGAATGGCTCCCCACCACCCGGACCGGATCGTTCTTCGCCACGGCCAGCGGCGGGATCGGCTGGGGTACCCCGGCCGCGGTGGGCGTCGCGCTCGCCGACCGGGACAGAGCTGTCCGACGTCCGGTGGTCGGCCTGATCGGCGACGGCTCCTTCCAGTACTCCGTGCAGGCCATCTGGACGGCGGCGCAGCACAACCTCCCGATCGTGTACGTGGTGATGCACAACCACGAGTACTCCATCCTCAAGTCGTTCGCGGTGCTGGAGGAGACTCCGGGCGTTCCGGGACTCGACCTGCCCGGGCTCGACATCGCCTCCGTGGCGCGCGGCTTCGGATGCAACGCGGTCGACGTAGAGACCACTCAGGACCTCGAGCGGGAGTTCAAGGCGGCCCTGGCCGCCGGCACCACCACTGTCATCGTGGTGTCCACGCAGCCCCAGAAGGCGATGTTGTAGGCCATGCGGCCCTCAGGACCGGAGAGGGGAGTGCAGCCATGGACCTCGGCCTGAAGGGCCGGGTGTACATCGTCACCGGTGGCATCCGCGGGCTGGGCCGGTCCGCCGCGCGCGAGTTGGTGGCGGACGGTGTGAGAGCGGTTGTCAGCGGGCGCAGCGAGAAGTCCCCGCCGTGTTCGGCCCGTGCCCGTCAGGCGGACAGGCTCAGCTCGGCCCAGATCGTCTTGCCTCGTCGGGCAGGGCGGGTGCCCCAGCGCTGGGTCAGCTGGGCGGTGATGAACAGTCCGCGGCCGGACTCGTCGTCCTCCTCGGCATGTCGCAGCTGCGGGGCGGTGCTGCTCGTGTCGGAGACCTCGCAGATCAGCGTACGGTCGCGGATCAGGCGCAGGCCGATCGGCCCCTCGGAGTAACGCACGGCGTTGGTGACCAGTTCGCTGACCACCAGCTCGGTGGTGTACTCCAAGTCGGCCAGTCCCCATGCGGACAGCCGGTCGGCGGTGAGTCTGCGCGCCTCGGCCGCGGCCTCGGGCGCGCCGCGCAGCGTCCAGGAGGCCACCTGGTCGGGGCCCTTGGCACGGGTTCGTGCCATCAGCAGGACGGGGTCATGCTGATGGCCGTCGGCGGGGAGCACCCGCAGCACCCGCTCGCATGCCTCTTGGAGGCAGCGTGATGCCGGGGCGAGCGCGGCACGGATGCGGTCGAGCTGCTGCACGGCTTGCTGGGGATCTCGGTCCTGGACCAGGGGGGTGTTGCACAGGAGCAGGATGCTGCCCTCGGGCAGTTCGCGTTCCGTGGTCCGATGGGTGGCGATGCCCTGGCCGAGGGGCGGGCCCTGCGGGACGTCGGCGAGCTCCGCCGTTCCGTCGGGGCGAATGATCACGGGCGGCGGATGGCCGGCGCTGGACATGGTGCACCGCCGGATCACCGGGTCGTAGACCACGTACAGGCACGTGGTTCCGACGACCCGGTAGCGGGAGGCGTCGTGCGGGGTGGAGGTCACCTCGTCGTCGAGCCGGGTCACCAAATCATGCAGGCGTTCGAGAAGTTCGTCCGGTGGCACATCCAGGTCGGCCAGGGCGCCGATCGCGGCGCGGAGCTCGCCCATGGCGGCCGCGGCGTGGAGGCCCTGACCCTCGGTGTCCCCGGCGATCAGGGCGACACGAGCGCCGGAGAGCGGGATCACATCGAACCAGTCCCCGCCTGAGCCGGACGGCAGATAGCTGTGCGCGGTCTCGACAGCGGCGTGGACAGGGACCTCGGGGGGCCGGAGGCTGAGCTGGAGCAAGCGGGCGGCCGACCGCTCCCGGTTGTAGAGCCGGATGTTGTCCAGGGACAGCGCGGTACGGGCGACGAGCTGGGCGGCGAGGGCGGTGTCCTCGTCGACATACGGGTCCGGACGTCGGCCGCGATAGAAGCAGGCCAGGCCGAGGACCACACCGCGGGCGCACATCGGAACCACGATCATCGAGTGGACCTGGTTCTGGCGCAGCAACCGACCGCGGACGGGGTCCCGGTCGAGCCACTCGGCGTCCGGCACGAGCCGGGCCACCAATCGCGGACGGAGGTCGGTGAGGCTCTCGCGGTACGGGGTTCCCGACGGGAAGCCGCTCACCTCTCCTGCCACGGGCCACCCGGCCGTCACGGGACTGCCGTGTGAGCACCAGCCCGCACGACGCAGCGGGATAGCCCCGAGATGAGGTCCAGGTTCGGGTGCCTCACCGCGCAGTACAGGGTCGAACAGGTCGACGGTGGTGAAGTCCGCGAAGTCGGGGACGGTACCTTCCGCCAGCTCCTGCGCGGTGTCGAACAGGTCGAAGGCGGTGCCGATGCGGCTGCCGACCCGGTCCAGCAGAGCAAGCCTGGCCTGTGCCTGGTTGCGGTCCGTGACGTCCAGGATGGCCGCCGCCACCCCCAGGGGGCACCCCTCCAGGTCCTGGAGCCGGAACCAGGACGCCTGCACGGCGACCTCGGCATGCGGAGGCCGGAGTGAGCGCAGCGTCAGCAGCACGTCGCGCCTGGGACGGCCGGTCTCCAGCACCTCGCGGACCATGGCCTCGACCTCATCCGCCTGATCCTTGCCGTACTCGCGCAGCACCTCGGCGACCGTGCGTCCGAGCAGGTCCTCGACCGGGAACGCCCGGATGTACCGCGCGGCCGCGTTGAAACGCACCAGACGCAGCTGCGTGTCCAGTATGTGCAGACCGATCGGCGACTCTGAGAACAGCGCCCTGAGAGTGGCGTCATCCACGTCGCGCGAAGTACCACCCGGGATGTCCGGCGAAGTATTCATCAGTGAGAATTATTGCTCTCCTACCACGTACCGGCACCTGCACGGAACCGCCGACGTGGACGCGTCGGGTACGGACGGTGATGTGTCCCGGGCCGTGTCGTCAGTGGCCGGGAACAGGTGAGGGCAGCGCGCGCCGAGCCGGCCACAACTCGCTGTATGAGCCACCGAGCCCGCACTCCGTTGTGCATCTCCGGTGGGCTCGGCTCGCACACGTGGACCTTCAAGCGGGTGCCGAAGACACCACTGATCACGGGCCTCCGCCGACCGTACGACTGACAACGACGCGGCTCACGCTCGCCTCAGCAGGCGGAACCGACGCGGTGGCCAAAGGAGTGATCCATGGGCCACCGCCCGGTGACGCCGCCCGCGGCACGAGGCCCGCGGGTGCAGGCTGACGGTCATGTCTCATCACCTCAGCGGAGCCGACCTGCGGTCTCCCATGAACGACGCCCGGCTGGACCTGACGGACCTGTTCGCCTTCACCGTTCCCGGCGGCCGCACCGCGCTGATCATGAACGTGAACCCCATCGCCCCCACCGGCGGCCAGGCGTTCCACCCCGACGCCGTCTACCGCATCAACGTCGACACCGACGGCGACCAGCAGGCCGACATCGCGTTCAGTTTCGTCTTCTCCGAGCCCCGGGACGGGCAGCAGACCGCCACCGTGTACCGGGCGACCGGCGACGAGGCACGTGCTCACGAAGCCGCCGGGCAGGTGATCGTCACCGAGGCACCGGTCTCCTTCGGACCGGCACCCAACGTGATCGAGGCAGGTCCCTACCTCTTCTCCGCGGGCCTGCGCAGCGACCCGTTCTTCGCAGATCTGGACGGCATCATCCACGACTTCCAGTGGACGGGTGTGGACTGGGGAGCCGACAAGAACATCTTCGGTCTCGTCCTCGAGATGCCCGACACCGAGCTCGGCTCGAACCCGGTCTTCGGAGTGTGGGCTCGGGTGAGCCTGAGGCAGAACGGCGCGCTCAAGTCCGTGGACCGGGGCGCCCATCCGTCCCTGACCGCGTACTTCAACCCCGAGAACGACGCGAAGACCGCCTACAACGAAGGCGAGCCCGCCCAGGACTGGGAGACCTACCGCGTACCGTGGACCGCCGTCCTCCAGCACACCGGCGACTACGAGCCCCAAGACGCCGAGCAGGCCCTGCGCACGGTGCTCCCCGACATTCTGCGCTTCGACCGCGACCAGCCGGCCGCCTACCCCAACGGCCGCACGCTCACCGACGATGTGACCTCGGCACGTCTCGCGATGGTGTCCGGCGGAAAGATCACCAGCGACCGCATCGGCCCGCACACCGACCTCCTGCCCGAGTTCCCCTACCTCGGCACTCCGCACCCGGCCCCTGCGGGCTAGGAGTTGTCGTCGGAGTGGGTCGGGTCGGTTGACGACAGTGTGATGGTTCGTCGTCATGAACTGTCCGATGTGAACTGGGAGTTGCCGGAGCCGGTCATGTAACCGTCCCCTCTGGCGCTGACGAGCGAGCCATGCCGCGCCCCCTCCCACTGTGCCCCCCAACACTCCTTGCCGTGCCGATCTGTGCCGGTTCACAGGAATGCGCCGAGGGCTCCGCGAGCCGTGCCGCGACGCTTGTCCGGCGCACTGGCCGCCGTGAGAGTGACTCCGGTCCGACCGCTGTCGGCCGCGCCACACCTGGGATTCCCCATGCGCATCCCCACGGGATCTGTGGACGCACCGGTGGCGCCCCCGGAGATCCTCAGCCGCGCGGCGCGACTGCTGCGCGGACAGACCTCGGTCCTCGTGGAGAAGTCCCTGGAGCGCATCCGTGAGGGCGTCAGCCACTACTCGAGCCCGATGCTCGCGCCCGCCGATGTGACGGAGCGGGTCCACGAGGCCCTGGAGATCGCGGTCGAGGCACTGGCCGTGCCCGAGCGCTTCCTCGCCTCGGGAGAGCACGCCTGGAGCGTGGGCAGGAAGCGGGCCCTGGAGGGCACACCGATGCTCGCGGTCCTGCAGGCGTACCGCATCGGCGCGTCCGTGCTGTGGGACAGCCTGGTCGACGCCGCGTTGAAGGGCGCCCCGGAGCAGGCGGGGCCGCTGGTCCACGCCGCCAACGACTTCTGGCGGTTCGTGGCCCGGGACACCACGATCGTGATGGAGTCGCACCGCCGTACCCTCGCGGGACTGGCCCGGGACGACGGCCGCAAACTTCTACCGGTCCTCAAGGCCCTGCTGCGCGGGCACAGCGACCCGATGGACATCGCCGCCACCGCATGCGCCTTCGACGTTCCGGTGGCGGGCCGCTACGCCGTGGCCCGCCTCGACGGTCCCGCCGCGTCCCGCCCGGCGGAGGCCGCCGTCCGTGAGGACGTCGGCGACCTGCGGCTGTACTGGTGTGCGCTGCCGGACGGCCAGGCGGTCGTGGCGCAGCTCGGGGACGCCTCGCTGGAGGAGCTGGCGAGCGCGCTGGCCGCCGGGCCGGGTGTCCGCGGGGGCATCAGCCCGGTTGTCGCGGGACTCGCCGAACTCGGCCGGGCCAAGGAGCTCGCCGAACTCGCCCTCGGCGCGTGCCGTCGGGACGATGAACTGGTGCTCCTGGAAGACCGCATGGTCTCCGGCCTGGTACTGGCCCGCCCGGACCTGGCGTCGGGCATCGCGCACAGAGTGCTGGGTCCGGTACTGGACCTGGACCCCGCCGATCGCGCGGCGCTGCTCGACACTCTGGAGGCGTGGCTCGACTGCCAGGGTTCAACGGACCGTGCCGGTGAACTGCTGTACTGCCACCGCAACACCGTACTCAACCGGCTGCGCCGCCTCGAGCGGCTGACCGGGCGGCTGCTGGACCACCCGCGCGATCTGGTGGACCTCACCCTGGCCCTGGAGGCATGCCGGACCGGGTCGGCGGACCAGAGCTCTCACTGACGACAGCGTCGGCAGCGCTTCGACAGAGTCCGACTTCGGCAGGAACTCCCCCGCGCCACGGCCGTCACTCAAGGCCGCCCGGCGCACACCAGGGCACGGAGAGCGCCCGGCCGCTCCGCCCGCTACCCGGCGTCCCCGCGGTTGCGCTGCCGTTCCAGGCTGAGCCGCAGGTGCTCGGCCATCGCTTCCGATGCGCGCTCGGGACTGCGGCGCAGCACCGCACGGACGATGCGCTCGTGCTCGGCGAGGGTCGGCTCGCCCGCGCCGGGGATGGAGCGGAGCCGGAAGATGTGCAGATGGGAGTGGAGGCGCTCGATGGCGTCCGCGAGGAGCAGGCGCCCGGCGCCGGCCGCAACGGCATCGTGGAAGCGCTGGTCCAGCGCCACGAAATCGCGGTAGGCGGCGTACCGGCCGTCCACTGCGGGGCGGGTCTGCATGTCCTCCAGCAGCTGCTCGAGGGTGTCCAGCTGCGCCTCGTCGGCATACCTCGCTGCGAGAGCCGCGGCCCGCGGTTCCAGGAGCAGCCGCATCTCGAAGAGCTGCTCCAGCCCTTCCGGCGTGAGCAGTTCGGTCGCGCGGTAGCCCGCCAGCGACCGTTTGACCAGCAGCCCGTCGGACTCCAGGCGGGCCAGGGCCTCGCGCACCGGGGTGGGCGAGACCTGGAGGGACCGCGAGAGGGACTCGATGCCGACGCGGGCGCCGGGGACGATCTCGTGGTCCATCACCATGGCCTTGATGGCCTCGTACACGGTGTCCGTCAGCACCTGGCGCTGCGGCTTCGCGGCCGGGCCGTTCAGGCGGTCGGAGGCAGGGGGGTCGTGGGACGGCATCCGGCCTCCAGGTGCGCAGCGAAGGATCGATCGGTGGGGACGAGTCTATCGAGGCCGTTCCCTACTCCATGAGGAACACCTGTTCAAGGCCGGTCCACCACTCCCCCGGCGCCGCCTCCTCGACCGGCTCCTGGCAGGGGTCGGTGAGCGCCCACCACGCCTGCGTCGCCTCGTCGTCCGCCATGGCCCGCAGGTCCGCTTCCAGGTCGTCGCCGTGGTACTCGAAGTAGCTGAACAGCCGGTCCCCCAGCAGGTGGATCGAGTAGTTGGCGATGTGGGAGCGGCGCAGCCGGTCGAGGACCGGCTGCGGGACGTCGCGGTGCAGCTGCCGGTACACGGCGAGCTTCTCGGGCCGCACCTTGATGACCTGGGCCATGCGCTTCATGCCGTGTTCCTCTCCTGTACGGCCTCCTCGGGCCGGCCGTGGATGAGACGGATGATCCGGCCGCTCATCTCCTCGTAGTCGTGATCGTTCTGTACTTCGCCGCGCGTGCGGTAGCCACCCATGACGACGATGCGGTCCGCCAGGGTCACCATCTCGCCGAGGTCGCTGCTGATCAGCAGGATCGGCAGGCCCTTGCCCGCGAGCTCCCAGAGCAGTTCGTGAAAGGCCCTCTTCGTACGGATGTCAACGCCCACGGTGGGCTCGTCGACGACCAGCAGACGGGTGTCGGCGGCGAGCCCCTTCGCGAGGCTCACCTTCTGCTGATTGCCCCCGGAGAGTTCCCCGGCGGGCTGGTCGAGTCCCGAGATACGGATGCCGAGTTGCTCGACCAGCTCCGCCGCCGTGGCGCGTTCGCGGTCGGCCGGTACGTACCCCAGGGCGCGGGCCAGCTTCCGCCAGACGGTGACCGTGATGTTCCGCACGATCGGCTGCTCCAGGAAGACGCCCTCCTCCTTGCGGTTCTCCGTCACATAGCCGATGCCGTGCTCGTGCAGCGCCTGCCTGGGCGAGTTGATGCGCACCGGGGCACCGTGCACCCGGACCTCGCCGGACTCGATGCGGTCAAGTCCCAGGATCGCCTTGGCCAGTTCGCTGCGGCCCGCGCCGACGAGTCCGTACAGTCCCACGATCTCGCCCACCCGGACATCGAGCGTGATGTCCCGGTGCCCGGCGCCGGTGGAGAATCCGGAGAGCGAGAGGGCGGGCGGTGAGGTGGTGTCGACGGTCCGCGGTGTGAAGCCGGACGTCGTGTGGGCGCGGCCCACCATCAGGTTCACCACGTCGTCGTGGGTGTGGTCGGCGAGGGGTGCGGAGTCCAGTACGGACTTCCCGTCGCGCAGCACCGTGACCGTGTCGCACACCGCGAACACCTCCTCCAGCTTGTGGCTGACGAAGACGACGCAGGTGCCCCGGTCCGCGAGCCTGCGGATCACCCCGAAGAGCCGCTCGGTCTCCTGGGGCGAGAGGGACGCGGTCGGCTCGTCGAGCAGCAGGACCCTGCTCTCGGTGAACAGCGCCTTCGCGATTTCCACCAACTGCTTCTGCGCGACGGACAGTTGGGAGACCGGTGTCTGCGGATCCAGTTCCACCCCGATCTCGGCCAGGCACCTCAGGGCGGGGGCGGACATCGCCTCGCGGTCGATCATCCCGCGTCGGGACGGCGGGGCCTGGAGGCAGATGTTCTCCGCGACGGAGAAGGCGGGCACCAGGTTCCGCTCCTGGTGCACGACCCCGATCCCGGCGTGCGCGGCCTCGAGCGGCGACCGGAACCGTACGCCCTCACCGTGCAGCAGCAACTGCCCGCCGTCCGGCGGGTGGACCCCGGTGAGGACCTTGATCAGGGTGGATTTCCCCGCACCGTTCTCGCCGAGCAGGGCGTGTACGGTGCCGGCCTCCAGGCGCAGCCCCACGCCGTCCAGCGCGCGGACGCCGGGGAAGACCTTGACGATGCCGCGGGCCTCGAGAAGTACCTTGCTCATGACGCAACTCCATTGACGGGGAGTGGAGTTGTGGCCTTCGACTGACGGATACGACCGCCTATCACGGTGCCCAGGACGACGATGCCGATGAGGAAGTTCACCCAGCTCGGGTCGAGCGAGAACTGCGCCCGCGCGGTGTCGATGAGCCGCATGAGGAAGGCAGCGAGGACGGTGCCGAGTACGGCCACCGAGCCGCCGGTGAGCGCCACTCCCCCGATGATGGGGGCCGCGAAACTGGGCAGCAGCCAGTCGCCGCCGACGCTGGCGTTGACTCCGGGAAGGGATGCGGTGGCGGTGACGGCGGCGACGCCGATCAGCAGTCCGGACAAGGTGTGGGCGAGGACGATCTGCCGGTCCGTGGAGATGCCGGACAGGCGTGCGGCGAGGGGATTGCCGCCCGCCGCGAGCAGTCGGCGCCCGGCGATGCCGCGGTGCATGAACAGCGCGAGCAGCGCGGCCGTGGCGACGGCCGTCAGGAACACCAGGGGGATGTTCAGCGGTGCGGCCGACCCCAGGTCCTTGAGGAAGGAGGAGTAGCCGTCCACGGTCCGGGTGCCCACCACGCGGTACTGGGCGCCCAGCAGCATGGTCATGGTGGCCAGCGTGACGATGAAACCGTTGATCCTGGTGGCCACGATGAACACGCCGGTCAGCAGCCCGATCAGGGTGGCGATCAGTACGCCGGCCACCACCACGACCGCCATCGGCCAGTGCGCGTCGGCCATCAGGACGGCCATCACGGCGGCGGTGAATCCGCCCAGGGCGCCGACGGCCAGATTGAGCTGGCCCACACAGAGCGCCACCATCTGGGCCAGCCCGATGAGCACCGGAGTGGCGAGGTACTGCAGAAAGGTCCGGACGGAGTTCCCGCCGAGGAAGTCGCCCGAGGAGGCGATCGCGAGGCCGGCGCAGCCCACGACGACGACGGCCAGCAGGGTCGTCTCGGTGGAGCGTGAGTGCCGCCGGATCGCGGGGGTGACTGTGGTCAGGACGTCACGGGTCAGCCTCATGTGGACCGCACCACCTTGCGGTAGGAGACGACGTTACGGATCCGGTCGGCCGAGAGGGCCAGCAGCAGGACGCCGCCCAGATAGATGTTCAGGCTCTCAAGACCGACCCCGAGCAGATCGAGCCCCTTGCGGATCACGTCCACCAGCGAGGTACCGAGCAGCGCACCGAGTACGGAGACGACTCCGCCGGTCAGCAGCGCGCCGCCGAGCACCGCCCCGAGGAACGAGGGGAGCATGAACTCCCCGCCGATGGATGCCCGGAACGACCCGGTGCTGACGGCCGCCATGAATCCGGCGAGGGAGGCGAGCAGCCCGGACAGGGCGTGGGCCGTGACGATGCGCCGGCGGATCGGAATGCCGGAGAGTTCCGCGGCGGCGGGGTTTGCGCCGGTGAGGAGCAGTTCGCGGCCGGTGCGGGTGTAGCGGTACAGGAAGCCGAGGCCGATCAGGGCCAGGACCGTGAACTGGGCAAGCTGCGGTACTGCGTCGGAGCCGCAGACGGGGCCCGCGCAGATGTCGGCGAGCGAGTAACTACGCAGCTCCGCCATGCCCGCCGGGGTCGAGGTGAAGGCCGCGTTGTCGGTCAGCGCCCCGTACAGCAGCGATACGAGTCCCAGGAGCGCGAAGTCCATGGCCAGCGTGACGACGAAGGAGCTCACTCCGGTCCGGGCGATCACCCATCCGGCGAGCGCCCCGATCGCGGTGCCGGCGATCAGGCAGAGCAACAGGCCCAGGACGAGCGGGAGATGGAGCCGGTCGTAGCCGAGTCCGGCGAACATGGCGCCGAAGGAGGCCATGCGTCCGACGGCAAGGTTCATGTGCCCGACCGACAGTACGACCATCTGCGCCAGTGCCACCACGGTCAGCGTGGAGATGTCGCTGAGCAGGGGGAAGAGGGAGAACTGAGCGTTGAAGAACGCGGGACGCAGCGCCCCGAACAGCGCGGCCAGCGCGACGACCAGGACGAGGAGCCCGAGTTGCTGGTTGACCCAGAACGGCAGCCGGCCGGCGGACCGGGGCTTGTCGGTGGCGGGTCCGGCCGCGGGCGCGGGTGGTGCAGTCGTGGTGTTCATGCCACCGTCCGGTCGTCCAGGGCGTCCCGGTCCCAGTCGATGCCGATACCCGGCACGTCCGGAGCGAGAGCGCGTCCGCCGTCCACGGCGAGCTCCGAGCGGGTGACGGCCCTCAACTGCGGTATGTACTCGACGAACCGGCCGTTGGGCACGGCGGCGACGAGGCTGATGTGCAGTTCCATCAGGAAGTGGGGGCAGACCATGACGTTGAAGGTCTCGGCGAGATGGGCGACCTTCAGCCAGGGCGTGATGCCGCCGACGCGGGCCACGTCGACCTGGACGACGGAGGCGGCGCCCGACTCCAGGTACTGCCTGAACTGCAGGGGTGAGTACAGGGATTCACCTACGGCCACAGGAATCGAGGTGGCCCGCGCCAACCGTGCGTGGCCGCTCACGTCGTCGGCCGGCAGGGGCTCCTCCAGCCAGAACGGAGCGTAGGGCTCCAGTGCCGCGGCGAGCCGCAGCGCGGAGGACGCGGTCTGGGACTGGTTGGCGTCCGTCATGATGTGCAGGGCGGGCCCGACGGCCTTCCGTACGGCGCGCAGCCGCTCGACGTCCTCGGAGACGCGCTCCTTGCCCACCTTGATCTTCACCCCGGACCACCCCTTGTCCCGGGCATCCAGGGCGCCCTTGACGAGGTCCTCGGTGCTGAGGTGCAGCCAGCCGCCCTCGGTGTCGTACAGCGGGACGTCCTGGCGGAACCCGCCGGCCAGCCGCCACAGCGGTTCGCCGGCCCGCTTGCACCGCAGATCCCACAGGGCGGTGTCGACCGCGGCGAGGGCGAGCGAGGTGATCGCCCCGACGGCCGTGGCGCGCGTCAGGGAGAACAGCTCCTGCCACAGTCCCTCGACGCGGCGGGCGTCCTGCCCGATCAGCCTGGGCAGCAGGTGGTCGCGCAGCATGGCGAGGACGGACGAGCCGCCGGTGCCGATGGTGTACGCGTATCCGGTGCCGGTGAGGCCTTCGGACGTGGCGAGGTCGACGAAGATCGTCTCTTGCTTGACGAACGACTGGACGGCGTCGGTCCGTACCGTCTCGACCTCGATGTCGGCGAGATGGGCCGTGGCGGCGGTGATGACGATGCTCATGGGACTCCGGGTGTACGGGAGGTGCGGGGGTACGGGGCCGGCGGTCAGCGGCAGTTGAGCAGCTCGTCGGCGAACTTCTTCTTCAGCTCGGCGGTCTTGGCCTTGCGGGCGGTGTCGTAGTCGGCGACGTTCTCCTTGGTCACCACGAACGACCCCGAGTCGACCGTGACGCCGGGGGTCCGCATCGTGCACTGCTTGGTCTGCAGAAGGGCGAGCACCCAGGACCCGATGTCGGCCTGGCCGACCGGGTTCTGTACGACGGTCGCGCTCACGGAGCCGTTCCTGATCGAGCTGAGGATCTTGGCGTCGTCGTCGATCGCGATGACCTTGGCCTTCGACCCGGAACTCTGCACCGCGCCCGCGGCGGCGACCGCCGGGTTGTAGGCGGTGGCGACGATGCCCTGGATCGACTTGCCCTTGGCGGCCATCAGGTCGGAGACCGCCTTCTGCGCCGTCTGAAGGTCCTTGTCGATGTCCGTGACGGTCTGCAGCAGCTTCACCTTCCCGCCGCTCTCGCGGACCGCCTTTGCCACGCCCTTGATCCGCAACTGGGTGTTGGCGTCGACGTTGTTGCCCGTCAGATGGACCAGGGTGCCCTTGCCGCCCATCTGGTCGATGGCGGCCTTGGCAGCTTTGTACGCGGCGAGTTGGACGTCGGTCGACAGACAGAAGTCCGCCTTGTCGACCGTGCCCGCGGGACAGGAGCCGAGCGAAGCGACGGGGAGCCCCTGGGACTTGAGGCGGGCGAACGTGCTGTTGATGTCGGTCGGCGAGACGCCGAAGACACCGAAGGCGTTGTAGCCGCGGGCGGCGAGGGAGGACAGCAGGTCGTTCTGCTTCTGCTGGTCCCACTCGGCGGTCTCGTCGAAGGTGACTCCTCCCAGCTTGTATGTGCTCTTGGCGGTCCGCCCGGCCTGCTTCCAGGGCTGGAAGTAGGGGTGCGCCCCGCCGGGGACCAATGCGACCTTCACACCCGAGCCGTTGGCCAGCTCGGCCGTTCCGTCGCCCGTACTCGCCGACGCTCCGGCGCCCGCGTTCACCGGATCCCCGGAGTTCTTCACCGTGCAGCCCACCGCACCGGCCGCCAGGAGCGTCCCGGCGACGGCGGCCCGCGCCACGGTTCTCAGCAGGAGCTGGTTCTTCACGCCCATCTACCCCAATCCAATAGGATCTTTGCAGGGTGATGGTGCGCTGACGATGCGGCCGCGTCAATACGTGCGACATGACTGCGCACGGAAGTTACCACCCAAACACGGGTCTAGTAGCGGCAATTGACACGAAGCACGCAGGTGTCCGCGAGGGGCACCGCGCCCCTTGACATCCCCCTTACGCGCCGAAATCGTATAGGAAAATTCTCCGACGAGGAGGTAGGCGTGAGACGCTCCGCAAGGACGTATCTCATCGGCGTACTGGCCGTACTGACCCTGCTGACAGCGGGAGTTCAGAGCGGTTCCGCCGCGACATCGAACGCGACGCCGCCGGCCGGCAGCGAGCTGCGGGACCTGGCCATCGACACCAGGGCGACACAGAGCAGCACCGCCTACGACGGCGCGGCAGCCCGCGCCGTCGACGGTGAGCACAACGGCAACTACTACGCCGACTCGGTCTCGCACACCGCGCTGGAGGCACAGCCGTGGTGGCAGACGGACCTCGGCAGCAGCCAGGACGTCACCAAGGTCGCCGTCTGGAACCGCACCGACTGCTGCACCGACCGGCTGTCGAACTTCTGGGTCCTGACCTCCGACAAGCCCTTCGGCTCGGCGAGCCTGGAAGAGGCAAAGGCGCAGAGCGGCGTGAGCGCCACCCGGTTCGGGACCCTCGACGGCGCTTCGGCCGAGGTCGCCCTGAAGCGCCCGGCCCGTTACGTACGGGTACAGCTCGAAGGGAGCGGCTACCTGGCCCTCGCGGAGGTCCAGGTCTTCGGAACGTCCGTCCTCAAGCCCAGCCGGGCCGCTCAGAAGTGGGTGGACAACAACCCGTTCGGCATGTTCATGCACTTCAACATGTCGACGTACCAGGACGAGCAGTGGGCCGACCCCAACGGCAACCCCGCGGACTTCAACCCGACGAACCTCGACGCCGACCAGTGGGCGAAGTCCATGAAGGCGGCCGGGATGCAGTTCGGCGTGCTCACCGCCAAGCACCACGACGGCTTCGCCCTGTGGCCGACGAAGTACTCCGACTACTCCGTCGCCGCCAGCCCGTACAAGAACGGCAAGGGCGACATCGTCCGCGAGTACGTCGACGCCATGCACGCCAACGGCCTCAAGGTCGGCCTCTACTTCTCCATCTGGGACCGGCACAACGGCGACAGCACCGAGCTCATCGAGAACCAGTTGCGTGAACTGCTCACCCAGTACGGGCAGATCGACTACCTCTGGTTCGACGGCTGGGGCTGGAACATCCCGTACTCCAAGATCCCCTACCAGCCGGTCCGCGACATGATCCGCAAGACCTCGCCGCACACGGTCGTCGCGAACAACGACCACGAGGGCTCGCTCCGGACCACCGACGTCATCGTGTACGAGGTACCGGTCCAGGGCATGCCGCCGGCCTCCAACCCCCGCCCCACCGACGCCAGCGACACACTCGACACCAACCGCACGTGGTTCCACACCACCGGGACGGGCGCTCCACGGCCGGCCGACGAGATCGTCACCAACCTCAAGAAGGCCAACGAGGGCAACGCCCTGTTCCTGCTGAACGTCGCACCTGACCTCAGCGGTCGCATCCCCGACCTGTACGTCGACCGCCTGAAGGAGATCGGCCAACTGCACTGACCAGCAGCGAACACGACTACGGGGCCGGCCTCTACGAGCGGCTGGCTGCCTGAACGGGTCCCCACGATTCGGGGTGATTGACAGGCCGTGCCTCCCCGGCCGGTCAGGACTCCACCGCTACAACCACCACCGCGGACACACCGCACTCGGCGGCCAGCCGGTCGGCGGGCGCCGATTGATGCCCTGGGCCGGGACCGGAGGAGTGCCGCCGGGAGACACCTACCGGCAGCTGACGAGTGGGATACGTTAATACGGAACCAGGGTCCATTATCTGGAACTCCATATGAAGCGAGGCGTCATGCATGCGGTGACCTTTCTGACCATCGGTCAGGCCCCACGCCCGGACCTTTCCCAGGCCATCGAGGCGTACCTGCCTGCGACAGCGTGCGTACGGCACGCCGGAGTGCTCGACGGTCTGACCCGACCGGAGGTCGAGGCACGGTTCGGGGCCACGCGCGGGCGCGCGACACTCCTGAGCCGGCTGGCCGACGGCGGCTCCGTGACGCTGGACGCCGAGGCCGTCGGGGCCGGGCTGCAAACCCGCGTCGACCAGGTGGAGGACGAGGGCGCCGACGTCGTGGCGCTTCTGTGCACGGGCGAGTTTTCCGGCCTCCGGACCCGGCGGGCACGGCTCGTCGAGCCGGACGCGCTGGTTACGGGGTACGTCGCCACGGTGCTGCGGGGCAGTCAGGTCGGGATCGTCGTGCCGCTGCCGGAGCAGGTGACCGAGGCCCGCGAGAAGTGGCGGGACATCATTCCGGCCCCCGCGTTCGCCACAGCCTCGCCGTACGCCGACGACTACCTGGCCCTGAGCGCGGCGGCCCGCACCCACCTGGAGGCGGGTGCGAGCGCCCTGATGCTCGACTGCATGGGCTTCGGGACCCGACACCGCAAAGCGCTGCGCGCCGACGGGGTCACCGTGCCGGTACTGACACCGGCTGCTGTGGTCGGCGCGGCCCTCGGCCCGATGCTGAACTGAGCGGGCGGACTCAGCGGGCGGCGCCGGCCTCCACGTAGCGCAGCCAGTACGGGTCACCGATGCGCTTGCCGACGCGCAGAGCGGCGTCGCGTACGGCCCGGCCGAAGCGCGCCTCGTTCTCGTCGCGAACCTCGGGGGCGGGCAGCGCGATCCCGATACCGAAGACCTGGCCGGTGTCGCTGTCGAGGACGGCGGCGGAGATCCCAGCGACGTTCGGCACGAACTCGCCGCGCGAGGACTCCCAGCCGTTGGCGCGCACCCGGGCCAGGCAGGAGACCAGTTCACCGGGGGTGCGAGGCGCCGAGCCCGTGCTCTGTTCGAGGCGGGCGTCGACGAGCCGCAGCACCTGCGCGTCGTCCAGGCGGGCGAGCAGCGCGCGGCCCATGGAGCTGGCGTAGGCGGGCGCCCGGGTGCCGGCCGGGGTGTACGCCTGGAGGGCACCGACCGTGCCGATCCGCATGTGGAGCACGAGCGACTCGGCCCCGTCCAGCACGTCCACGTACCCGGTGTATCCGATGTCGGCGACCAGCCTGGCCAGCTCCTCCTCCAGGAGGGAGGCCGTGCTGCGCGAGGCACGGAAGTGGTACGAGGCCTCCATGACGAGCTCGCCGGGGCGGTAGGCGCGGCTCACCGGGTCCCGGTCGAGGAAGCCGTAGTCGGCCATCATGCTCAGCGTCCGCGACACGGAGCTCTTGGGCAGGTCCAGTGCGCCGGCCACATCCGTCACGGTCAGGTCGCGCTGCAGGCGCGCCATCAACCGCAGGACATCGCGTGCGTTGGCGAGTGTGCTCACCGTTCTCCCGCCTCCCCCGAGCTCCCCCGAGTCGTTTCGTCCGATCGTAAGGGGCAGCCGGGCGCACCCCTGACCGCACCTCGCCCGCACCTCCGGGCCGCCCACATACCGAGATCCCGGGTCGCACCCTTGACGGCGCGGTACGCCGTATGGATGATCCAAAGGAATCCAGAAATTAAGACCTGGTTCCAGATTTTAGAACCTCCCCTGGCGACTGACAAGCCGTCGACCCGCAAGGGAGCACCGGAGACCCATGAGCCGCACTGACGCCGCGCCCCACGCCGAGACCTCGCACCCCGCGAGTCAGGGGCGACACCACCCCCGCGCCCTCGCACCCGGCAACCTGATCCTCACCGTGGTGCTCAGCGTGTTCGGCGCCGTCGTGGGCGTACAGCTGCTCGCCACGCTCGGCGTCACCCCCAGCACCTCGCTGATCGGCGCGCTGGCCGCGATGACCCTGGCCCGGGTGCCGCTCGTCTGGTTCCGCGGATTCCGCTCGGTGCACGCCCAGAACCTGGCGCAGACCAGCATCTCCTCGGCCACGTTCGGCGCCGCGAACAGCCTGTTCCTGCCGATCGGCATCCCGTTCCTGTTCGGGATGGACAACATGATCATCCCGATGCTGATCGGGGTCGCCGCCGCGATGCTGGTCGACGCCTGGCTGCTCTACCGCATGTACGACACCCCGGCCTTCCCCGCGAAGAACCCCTGGCCGCCCGGTCTCGCCGCCGCCGAGGCGATCAAGGCGGGCGACGAGGGCGGCCGACGCGCCAAGGTGCTCGGCCTCGGCCTGCTGACCGGACTGGCCGGCGCCGTGTTCACGCTGCCGATGTCGGCGTTCGGCGTGGCGCTCATCGGCGGGTTCGCGGCCATGGCCGCCTTCGGCGTCGGCCTGCTGTTCACCCAGTACGCCGAGCCGCTGCTCGGCCTGGATCTGAACGCGATGTACCTGCCGCACGGCATGATGATCGGCGCCGGTCTGGTCGCCCTGGTCCAGGTCGGCCGCACCATTCTCAAGGCCCGGCGCACCGCGGCCGACGAGACCCGCGCGGCCGCACCGGCCGGCGCGCCGGAAGGCACGCGGGACGGCACGCAGCGCCTGGGCCGCTCGATGCGCCTGGGTTTCGGCGCCTACCTCGTCATCTCGGTCCTGCTCGCGTTCGGCACCGGCGCCGCGACACACATGAGCCCCGGCATGCTGATCGGGTTCCTCGTGTACGCCACCGTCGCCGCGTTCGTGCACGAACTGCTCGTCGGTATCGCCTCCATGCACTCCGGCTGGTTCCCGGCCTTCGCGATCGCCCTGATCACGCTGCTGCTCGGCATCCTCATCGGATTTCCGCCCGAAGCGCTCGTTGTCCTGTCCGGCTTCACCGCCGCGACCGGTCCGGCCTTCGCCGACATGGGCTACGACCTCAAGGCGGGCCACCTGTTGCGCGGCGAGAACGCCGACCCGGCCTTCGAGCTGGAGGGCCGCCGCCAGCAGCTGATCGCCGCGATGATCGGCTTCGGCGTCGCCATCGTCGTCGTCCTCGTCTCGTACCGGATGTTCTTCGACAACGGGCAGACCGCCCCCATCGACGCGGCGTACGTCGCCGCGATCAAGGCGGGCCCGTCCGTGGAGACCGCCCAGCGCCTCGCCCTGTGGGCGATCCCCGGCGCGATCGTGCAGATCGTCGGTGGCTCAAGGCGCCAGCTCGGCATCCTGCTCGCGACCGGCCTGTTGATCACCACGCCGATGGCCGGCTGGATGGTCGCCGCCGGCATCGCCGTCCGTGTCCTCGCCCCGCGCGTGCTCGGCCCGAAGGCCAAGGAAGACCTGGAGGTCTTCGCGGGCGGCGCGATCGCCGGAGACGCCCTCTACTCGTTCGGCAACGGCGTGTTCAAGGCCGCCAAGTAGTCGGACGCCGTAACCGGACACCCACGACCGGACGACGCCCCCGTCCGTCCTCTCGCACCCGTCCGTCCTCTCGCACACCCTGCACAGAACCACCCTGGGAGACCCCCGTGAAGCGACAGTTGACCCACGACGACATCCGCGCGGCCGTGTACGGCGGAGCCGTACTGGGCGGAGGCGGCGGCGGGTTCGTCGAGCGGGGCCTGCGCACCGCCGAACTGGCTCTCCAGGTCGGCGCGCCCGAGCTGTGGACCGCCGACGAGTTCGCGGCCGACGACCTGACCGCGACCGTGGCCCTGGTGGGCGCCCCTGCCGCGCCCGACCCGCAGGTGCTGCCGACCCACCTGCTGCGCGCCCTGGAACTGCTCCGCCGCGACCTGCCGCGCGAGCTCGTCGCGATCCACACGAACGAGAACGGGGCCGAGACCACCATCAACGGCTGGTTCCACTCGGCGATGACCGGCCTGCCCGTCATCGACCTGGCCTGCAACGGCCGCGCTCACCCGTCCAGTCAGATGGGCGCGATGGGCCTGCACGCGCGCGACGGCTACCGCTCCTACCAGGGCTACGCGGGCGGCAAGCCGTACGCGTACGTCGAGGGCGCGGTCTCCGGCACTCTGGACGCCACCTCGAACGTCGTCCGGCGCGCCTCGGTCGAGGCGGGCGGCTGGGTGGGCGTGGCCCGCAACCCGGTCGAGGTCGGCTACGCCGTGCAGAACGGCGCACCCGGCGCCATCAGCTTCGCCATCGAGCTCGGCCGCCGCTTCCTCGGGAACGGCCCGGCGGGCGCCGCGGGGCACCTGGGCGGCGAGATAGCGGTGACCGGCACGGTGCGCGAGTACCGCTGCGAGCAGCGCGAGGGCCTGGACGTCGGCGTCGCGGTGCTGGACGACGCGGAGGGAACGACGCTGCACTTCGTCAACGAGTACATGACCTTCGAGGCCGGCGGCGAGCGCAAGGCGTCCTTCCCCGACCTGATCACGACGTTCGACGAGGCCGGGCAGCCACTCGCCTCCGCCGACGTCGAGGTCGGCAAGCAGATCAGCGTCCTCGTCGCCCCGGCCGAGAACCTCCAGCTCTCCACGACGATGTACATGCCCGAGGTGTACGCGCCGGTGGAGACACTGCTCGGCATCGAGTTCGCCCCGGTGGCGAAGATCCTCGCCGATGCCTGAGCCGCGAGCCGTGGCCGGTGCCGTCGCGGACGCCGGTCCCGTACGGGACTTCTGCGACAAGCAGTGGGACACGGATGTGCTCCCCCTGATCCATGAGCACATCCGTATCCCGGCGGTCAGTCCCGCGTACGACCCGGACTGGGAGGCCCACGGCCACCTCGACCGGGCCGTCGACGCGGCGGCCGCGTGGCTGCGGGACGTGCCACTGCCGGGCCTGTGGGTGGAGGTCCTGCGCGCACCCGGGCATACGCCCCTGATCTTCTTCGAGATCCCCGGCGAGGGCGCGCACTCCGACGAGACCGTCCTCTTCTACGGCCATCTCGACAAGCAACCCGAGGGCGACGGCTGGACCGAGGGCCGCACCGCGTGGGAACCGGCCTTCGACGGCACCCGGCTGTACGGGCGCGGCGGCGCCGACGACGGGTACGCGCTGCCCGCCTCGGTGACCGCGGTGCGTGCGCTGGCCGAACAGGGGGCGGCCCGGCCGCGCTGCGTCGGCGTGTTCGAGGCCGGGGAGGAATCGGGCAGCCCCGACCTCGACCACTGGTTCGCACAACTGGCGCACCGCATCGGCGAAGTGGGCCTCGTGGTCTGTCTGGACTCCGGCGCGGGCGACTACGAACGGCTGTGGCTGGTCACGTCGCTGCGCGGGGCCTGCGGCGGAACGCTCGACGTGCGTGTCCTCGGCGACGGCGCGCACTCCGGGGACGCGGGCGGTGTGGTCCCGTCGTCGTTCCGGGTACTGCGGCAGCTGCTCGACCGCCTGGAGGACGGCGCGACGGGAACCTTGCGCCCCGGTGCGCTGCACTGCGAGGTGCCGGACGGGCGTCGCGCCCAGACCCGCGAGGCGGCGGCGCTCCTGGGTGACCAGGTCTGGGGCCGCTTCGACTGGTCCGGGGACGCGTCGCCGGTGAGCCTCGATCCCGCGGAGCTTCTCCTGAACCGGGCCTGGCGCCCGAGCCTGGAGGTCACCGGAGCGGACGGACTGCCACCGGTCGCCACCGCGGGCAACGTGCTGCGTCCGCACACCCGGCTCAAGCTCTCCCTGCGACTGCCCCCGACGGTGGACAGCGCGGCGGCCGTCGCGGAGGTCGGCCGCCTCCTCGAGGCAGACCCGCCGTACGGCGCGTCGGTCCGCTTCACGCCCGACCAGGTCCTCGCCGACGGCTGGCACGCGCCCGCCGAACTCCCCTGGCTCAGCGCGGCGTTGTCCGCGGCGAGCCGGGCCTGCTTCGACGGGGCGGACGTCGCCCGGATCGGGCAGGGCGGCACGATTCCTCTCATCGGGAGGTTGACCCGGCAGTTCCCCGAGGCCCAGTTCCTGGCCTGCGGGGTGCTGGGCCCGGGTGCGAACGCCCACGGCCCGAACGAGTCCCTCCACCTCCCGTACGCGCGACGCCTGACGGCGAGCCTGTCCCTGACCCTGAACGCATACGCCCTCCGGGGCAAGACTGCCCGATCAAGCCCCTCCGGCGTTCAAGGAACGGGGCCGGCCGGGGCACGTTGACACCCCAGTGCCCTGTGTCACGGTCGTGGAACCAGACTCTGCGATGTTGAGGCCGACCAGTAGCCGGTCGGCCTCAACGTCATGTCGAACCCGGCGCGGCGTCGAGGACGCGGGCTCTCTGGCGTCGGATCACCGACGATCAGGGCTGAGCGGCGGCGGCTCAGCGGCGAGGGGCGCCGCCCAGCGCCGAGAGTGACTCCCTGGGGGGCGCCCCGGGGCCGATGGGGCGCGAAAGGAACAAAAGTCCTTGTTCTATGACATCAGTCACGTCGCCCCACCAATCAACCGGCACTCTTAGTAGATGCGGCATGGCAGACATTTGGGCATTTGTCCGTTTTGGCCCTAATTCGGATCCTGCTACACATCCCCGCATTCCGCCCGACCGGCCCGCGCGCCCGATGCCCTGTGGCGTAACACTTCTGACGCCGCGACAGCTTCCCCTCCTGCCGCCACGTGCGGGCCGCAGACTCGCACACGGCCCTGGCGAGGTCCCGGGACCTACGAGGCGACGTAGTGGCGGGACCCCATTGTGCTCCCTGCCGAGCCGTTCTAAGAATGACGACTCACAGGACGTCGCCGCAGTTCGGAACCGTGTTCAGGCAGAGCCGACCACGCCCCGGACGCTCGGCGTCACCGAGCGAGTAGGAGCCCCCGTATGAAGTCGTCCCGAACGTCCGCGAGGACCCTCGCCCTCGTTCTCGGCCTGGGTCTGGCCTCCAGCGCGCTGGGCGCTGCGGTGCCGGCGAGCGCCCAGACGGCCACCACCCCGTCCGCTGCCACCGGTACCTCCGCGGCGCGGTACGCCGGGTCGGTCAAGGAGGCTGCGAACGACAAGGCGTTCTTCGACGCCGTGCTCAAATCGGTCGCCGAGAAGCGCGCCGCCCAGCCGAACGCGCAGGCGGTGACCGTCTACTACAACGCCTCCCAGGCACCGAGCTTCCGTTCGCAGATATCGAGCGCGGCCTCGATCTGGAACAGCTCCGAGTCCAACGTCAAGCTCCAGGCAACGTCGAGTGGTGCCGACTTCTCCTACCGCGAGGGCAACGATCCAGAGGGGTCCTACGCCTCCACCAACGGCCACGGAGACGGCTACATCTTCCTCGACTACACCCAGAGCCGGCAGAACGACTCAGTCCGCGTCGCCACCCACGAGACCGGGCACGTGCTGGGACTGCCGGACAACTACAGCGGGCCGTGCAGTGAGCTGATGTCGGGCGGCGGCCCCGGCCCGTCCTGCACCAGCCGCTACCCGAACGCCACTGAACGCTCGCGTGTCGACCAGCTGTGGGCCACCGGACTCGCGCAGGCCCCGCACTCCGGCAGGACCTGGGCACGCTGAACCAGGCCCGCTGACCACCCGAGCGCTGCACCACCGGTACGGACCGTGACTGCCTGACCACGGTCCGTACGTGTGCTCGCCGGGCCGTGCGCTGCACTCACCCCCGCCGACGGTCGACACCCCTGAGGACGAGATCAAGCGCGCTCGCGCTGATGGGCATCATGGCCGGCGACGACACCCCTGAGGACGCCGGCTGCGACGGACCGGTACACCGATGCGATCTCCGACCTGATCGTTGCCGAGCAGAAGGGCAAGGAGCCACCGCCCGCGGCCGAGGCGGAGACCCCTGCCGAGGCGGTCGTCGACCTCATGGCCGCTCTCCAGGAGTCCGTGCAGAAGGCCAAGGCGTCCCGCGGTGACTGGCAAGAAGGCGCCCGCGAAGAAGTCGACCAGGCGCAGCGCCTGGTCGACCTTGTCCTCCATCCCATCGGCTGACGGCCCAGGCTTCGCATCGCGGCGGTCCAGGGGCCCGGTGGCCCGGTCAGTTGCAGGGGCCCGGAAACAGAAAGAGGGCCGTTATAAAAACGGCCCTTCACCTGCGACGTTCGAACCGTCGGGACGACAGGATTTCAGCCTGCGCGCCCCCACCCCAGCGGTGCGGCCGCCGCTCCCCAGGCAAGCTCCCGGGCGCTACGGCTACAGCCCACGCGAGTGGTCCACGAAGGCCGGCGCCGTCGAACTCCCGGCGTGAAACGAGGCGCTTGCCCTGGGCGTCGATCACCACGCAGTGGTGGTGTTCCTTGCCAATGTCCACTCCGGCCCATATCTGGGGCACAGCCACCTCCGCCGGCTCGTCGTCTCACACCGGTCCCAGCAGACGACCTCGCCGGCGTTGTCATGCGAAGCGGTCAAGTCGCGAATCCCCCTTAGCAGTCGAGTCGTCGCAGAGCTCCAGGCTGCCAAGTTCTTTGAGCCATCAAGCGGCGACAAACTGACAGCCATACCCGAATCGCCTGGGCCTACCTGATCCTACGAATGATCAGATCCGACCCGCTTGAAAGGTAGGACACGCTGAGAGGCCCACATGGATCAGATGAGGCTCGCGAACGGGTGTGGTTTACGGTGCCGTCCGCCTTCGCGCGAAAATGCAACAGGGCGTGGTCTATCTCTGAAGGCCCATGGGCCGACGGTTGGCACGGAGTTCCACCCTCCCGATCAGGGTAGCCGTACGGGCAGCCGCCGACCGCCGATGGCCGTTCGGAAAAGGAGCACGCCCATGCGCCTCTACGCCCAGACCCCGGCACGTCGAAGCCGCCAGATCCTCGCAGACCTGATCGCGGCGGCCCTGATCTACGCCGCAGTGAAGCTGGCCCTGGTCGTGCACGACGCGATCGGGCGACTGGCCGATCCGGGCCGCAAGGCGGAAAGCGCCGGCAACAGCCTCTCCGACGGACTCGTCGACGCGGGCGATGCGGCCTCGAAGGTGCCGTTCGTCGGGAGTCAGTTGAAGAAGCAGCTCGGGTCCGCCGCCGAGGCCGGCACGGGGCTGGCCGACGCGGGTCGTTCGCTCCAGGACACGGTAGGCCACGTGGCCACGCTGACCACGGTCGTCCTGATCGTCATCCCGGTGGTGTTCGTACTGCTGCTGTGGCTGCCCCCGCGCCTGCGTTGGATCCGCCGCAGCGCCGTCACCCGGCGCCTCGCCTCCGATCCGGGTGGCGCCGACCTCCTCGCGCTGCGCGTCCTCACCGGTTCGCAGCGCGCACTCGCAGCGGTGCCCGCGCCACCCGGCGGTCTCGCGGAGGCTTGGCGGCGCGGCGACGAACAGGTCATCGCCGACCTGGCCGCGATCGGCCTGCGGCAAGCGGGTCTACGCGCCTGACGGCTGAGCAGAGGACGCCGATGGTGGGGCGACCTCTACGAGTTGCGCCCCGACGATCTTCTGGCCGAGCTCGATGGCCAGGCGGACCAGGCACGGATCACCGCGCTGATGAAGCGCTGCAGAGCACAGAAGCGATAGGCGCCGCCGCGTACTCGACGACAGGGCGCACCACATGCGCACCACGCTTCGAGTTCTTTCGGCCGCTCATCCTGGAGACGAGCAACCAGAGCTTCCCGATGCCGCTGGACCTGGCTCCCTGCAGGGCAGTCTCGGGACCGGGTCAATCTCCCTAGCTCTCACGGGAGTTGTGCTGTCGTTGATCCCGGGGTGGCGGTGGTGATCGCAGCGGCCGCTTCGGGGGCGGGATCACGTCGCCGGGCCTGAAGGGCTGAGCAGCCACGCAGAGTTACTTGGCGTCCTGAAGGGCGGCCTGCCAGACAGGGCTGTCGACGTAGTGGTTGTCGTACAGCTCCGAAGAGTCCTTGATCTCCTCGAAACCGGCCTCGCCGCGCATCACACGGCCCAGCAGGCGCAGGTAGTCGAAGCGCGGCATGCCCGGACTGAAGACGAACAGCACATCCGCCTCGCGGCCCGGGGCCGCGGCGAAGGCGTGCGGAGTATGCGGCGGCACCAGCAGGAAGTCGCCCTTCTCCAAAACCTTGACCTCGTCATCGATCAGCACGCGCAAGGCGCCGTCCAAGACGAAGAACAGCTCGGACGCCTTGGTGTGAAAGTGCGCGGGAGCACCGACCGCCCCCTTCGCGAAGGTGGAGCGGTAGCTGGTGAGAGCGCTGCCGTCCGTGCCGTAGTCCGCGAGCAGTGTCATCACGCTGCTGGGGTCCGCAGTGGTCTCGGCGGTGGCGGCACGGGTGAGGACGGCCTTGGGTGCGGTCTGCGCGTTCATGATGGTTGATCCTGCCTCTGAGCTGCGGCTTCGGGCTCTCCCGGCGCCTTGTGAACGCAACTCTATAGAGCAGATAGACCTGTCGTGGGGTGCACTTTGTAGCCCAATTCATGGGTCAATTGTCCGACGTTCACGGGCTGGGCAGTGCTCACCCGGCGTTTCTCCCTCACCGGTCGACACCGGCGTGTCCGTGGCCGCACTCTCCTGCCGGGTCACCTCGTCGACGGCCCGGTTCGACAGGTGCCTGCGGATCGGGACGCGCGACGATCGAGAGCGCCGACGGCTTGAGCCGGATGGGCGGGCTCCAGGTCGGCTGACCTCCCGGGCGGGCGGCCCGCACGGCTCGGGGTGATCCTGGTGGCATGGGTGGTACCGGTGGCGTTCCCCGGGTCCGGCTGCCCGCCGCCTACCGGGCGGCGGCCCGCCGCTCCGTGCGGGTCACGGTGGCCGCCGGCGCCGGGTTCTACCTGTTCCTGTACGGCTTCGGCTCGGCCGAAGGAGCGACCTACGCGCTGTTCGCCGCGGTGTCGCTGGCGGGACTGTCGCACATCCCCGGGACAGGCCGGCAGCGCGCCGCGGTGGTGGCGCGGCTGCTGCCGATCTGCCTGGTGCTGATCACCGTCGGCACCTACCTGTCGGTGCAGACCTGGAGCGCGACGGTGGGGATGCTGGTGGTCGGCTTCGCGCTGGCCTTCTCCGCGGTGGGCGGCCCGCGCCCGGCGGGGGCCGCGCCCGGGCTCCAGCTGATGTACATCCTGCCGTCGTTCCCGCCCTACGACCCCGGCTCGCTCGGCGTCCGGCTGGCCGGAGCCTCGGTGGGCATCGTGTTCCTCGTGCTCGCGGAGACGTTCCTGCTGCCGGATCCTCCCACCGTCCCCTACCGGGAGCTGGCCGCGCGGGCCGCCGACAGCGCCCGGCGGTGTGCCGAGGAGCTGACCGGGCCGCCGTACGCGGTCACCGCCCGGACGGCGCAGGAGGCCCAGGCCGCCAGTAGCGCGCTGCGGTCCTCGCAGGTGCCGGAGGCCGAACGGCCGGCCGGGCCGAGCGTGCGGGACCGGGGCCTGGCCCACACCGGCCTGGCCACGCGCACCCTGCTGGCGCGGCTGACCGCTCCCCCGCAGTGGAATCCCGGGCCGGCCGAGTCCGAGGTCTGGCTGGTCGTACTGCGCGCGGTGCGGGACACGGCCCGCGAGACGGCCGACCGCCTGCGGGGTCGGGCCCCCGCCGCCGGGAACGCGCACGCCGAGCTGCTGCGGGCCCGAACCTCCCTGGCGGCCGGCCCGGAGGCGGATGCCACGCCGGCCGCGCTGCGCCGGCACGCGGCGGTGCTGGAGCTCGCGGACGCCGCGCTGGCGATGTCCACGGCGGCGGCCATCGCCGTAGGGGGCCGGGCAGGCGCGGCACAGGCGGCCCCGGGCCGGTTCTGGTACGCCCGGAAGCGCGCGCCGCAGCTGTGGTGGTGGCGGATGGTGGGGCACGCGGGCGCCCGGTCGGTGTTCTTCCAGAACGCGGTACGGGTCAGCCTGGCCCTCGCCGCGGCCCGGTTGATCGCGGGGGTGGACACGCTGCCGCACGGCTTCTGGGTGCTGCTGGCGACCTTGACTCTGACCCGGACCACCGTACGGGAGACCCGGTCGACGGTACGGGTGGCGCTGACCGGGACCCTGGTCGGCGCGCTGATCGTGGCCGGGCTGCTCACGCTGGTAGGGACCAATATCGCCGTGTACGCGGCGGTGCTGCCGCCGCTGATGCTGATCACGTTCACGCTGGGGCCGGTCAAGGGCATCGGCTGGGCCCAGGCGATGTTCACGCTGGTGGTCGCCCTGGCGTTCGCACAGCTGGCGCCCACGACGTGGCAGCTTGCCGAGTTCCGGCTGCTGGACGTGCTGACCGGCAGCGCGATCGGCGCTGTCTTCGGGCTGCTCGCCTGGCCGAGGGGGGCCCACGACGAACTGCGGCGGTCGATGGCAGTACTGCTGCGCGGCGCGGCGGAGAACGTGGTGGCGACCAGCGCCCAGGTGGCCGCGGGCGGGGTACGGGCGCCGGTGAAAGCCGCGCCGGGCCACCACTCGCTGCAGCACTCGCTGGTCATGGCGGAGTCGGCGTACGCGCAGTTCCAGAGCGAGCCCAAGAGCCTGACCGCCGCCCGCCCCGGCAAGGATCCGCAGGACTCGACAGGCCCCCACGAACCCGCCGGCCAGGACGGCTCCCAGGACTGGCAGGCGACTCTGATGGCCGCCCACCACACCCTGTGGGGAGCCGACCGGCTGCTGGTGCCGGCCGAGCGAATCGTCGTACCGCCCCTGGAGCTGGAGCCGTCGGCGGCCGTGTCCCGCCTCGGGGACCGGGTGGCCGGGCGGATGCTGCTGGTGTCTGCGCGGCTCGATCCGGGCGGCGACACCCCGCAGGCCCCGGTGCCGCTGCGGGACCCCGACTTCGACGGTTTCGCGGTGGAGCCGCCGGGCGCGCCGCGGGTGTACTACGCGGCCGTCTCGTGGCTGGACGCGCTGATGACAGACCTGGAGCGGATCACCGGGGAGGCCGCAGCCGCGCCCCCCGGCCCCTCGAGACTTAGAGGGCGTTAAGTCCGTTTCTAGGGGTGGCCTTGCGCGGTTGGGTGAGGAAGCCTTGGCGTCCGAGGCGGCTGCGGGTGACGTTCATGTCTGGGCCGCCAGTGGGTAGGCCGAGCAGTCGTGCCGTTCGCAGACCTTGAATGTCTGGTCGGGGGTGCTGGTGGAAGGCATGCACGATCTGCTGGCAGGCGGTGCCCTGGTCGTGAGGGCCGGACCGTGATCGGATATTCGGTGTTCTGCCCGCCCCATCACGACACAAGATGGTGCGCATGACTTTGGCCACCCCCAAACTGCACACCGCTCGCCTGCGACTGCGACCCTTCACCGACGCCGACGCGGACCCCCTGTTCGCGCTGCACAGCAGCACCTACGTAATGCGCTACTGGGACTCCCCGCCGTGGACCGACCGGGCCCGCGCCGAGCGTTTCATCGCGATGTGCCGGACGATGGCGGACGAAGGCACCGGGGCGCGGGTGGCCATCGACCGTGCTTCTGACGGGGCCTTCGTCGGCTGGTGCGTTCTGGCCGAATGGAACCCGGACTACCGCAGCGCGTCGTTGGGCTACTGCCTCGCCGAGGCCATGTGGGGCCACGGCTACGCGACGGAGGCGGCACACGCCCTGCTGCAGTGGGCATTCGACACACTGGACCTGAATCGAGTCCAGGCCGAGACCGACACGCGCAACGTGGCATCTGCCCGGGTCCTGGAGAAGATCGGATTCATGCGTGAAGGGACGTTGCGGGAAGACTGCGTCGTGAACGGCGAAGTGTCCGACTCGTGGGTGTTCGGATTGATCAGGCGAGAGTGGCGGCCGTCGGCCGCGCCGATTCCAGGCCAGGCACAGCGGCGCTGAGCCCGTTTCTGGTAGAGACCGCGCCCGGGTTGAGTGAGGAAGCTTGACGGGTGAGGCCCGTCCGAGGCGGCTGCGGGTGACGTTCATGGCCGGGTCGTCGGTGGGCATGCCGCACACCGACGACCTCAACTCACCTCTCCAGCAATGCGATGGCCGGCACCGCCCACCCCCGACACATGTTCACGGAGCTTCTGCCAGACGCACGGCACCGGGGCCCCCGTCACCGTCGTCGGTCGACGTACATGGACTTCCAGTTGCCGTCGAGCGAAGGCGGTGCGTGTGCTGCGGCATGACGGTGCCCTTCTACGCGCCGGAGAGCGGCGCACGCTCAACTGGCGTGACCTGACAGGCCTGTTGAGCCGGGCCCTCTGTCAACTACCCGGTCGTGAAACGACCGGGCTTGCTGCTCGAGTCAT
This sequence comes from Streptomyces sp. NBC_01445, assembly GCF_035918235.1. Classification (NCBI taxonomy): domain Bacteria; kingdom Bacillati; phylum Actinomycetota; class Actinomycetes; order Kitasatosporales; family Streptomycetaceae; genus Streptomyces; species Streptomyces sp. NBC_01445. The sequence goes on from NZ_CP109485.1 coordinate 1,908,360, forward strand.
CACTGGCTGTGATGGGTTCGGCTGCGTCCAGTTCTCACGCGATGAGGGTGAGTTCAGGGGCCGTTGACTGAGCCCCGCAGACCCACACCATCCAGCCGCGTTGGCGGATGTTGTGGGACGCGTTGTGGTCCGCGTGCTCAACGAAGCCGCAGACCCGGCACGCGAAGGCGGCCTGGGCGGGCCTGTTTGCGCGTGCGGTGTGATGGCACTGGGAGCATTCCTGGCTGGTGTAGGCCGGGTCGACGTAGACGACGGGCACCCCGGCCCGCTTCGCTTTGTAGGCGATGAAGGAGCCGAGCTGGGCGAAGGGCCAGGAGTGGAGCGTGGTGCGTTGGGGCTTTCTCAGCCGTGCCCGCTCGCGGATGCCCGTGAGTTCTTCCAGGGCGATCCCGCGACCGGTGCGTTCAGCCTCCGCCACGATCCGCTTCGAAATCTTGTGGTTGATGTCCTTGTTCCGCCGGGCTTCCTTGCCCGCGTACTTCTTCGCCCGCCGCTTGGCGGACTTGGTCTGCTTCTTCTGCAGCTTGGAACGCAGCTTCCGGTCACTCTCGCGCTTGCGGTTGATCCGACGCCCGCAGTGGCGCTCGCCGTCGGAGGTGACCGCGATGTTCACGATCCCCAGGTCGACGCCGAGGAACCCGGCCGGGTGGGCGTTCGTGGCGGCTTCGGCGATCTCGCAGGTCGCGATCAAGAACCACTTCCCGCCCTGGCACACCAGGTCGGACTCACCCTGGCGGTGCGCAGCTAGGACCTCCAGCTGCCCGGCCTGCCCGGTGAACCGCACGCCCTTCAGCCGGCCTGCCATGGACCAGATCGATACCGTGCGTGCCTGGTGCTGCCAGGACAGCATCCGGTCGTCGTAAGGCTGCGCCGCCTGGGGCCGGAAGACCACCGGCTTGCCCGAGGCGCGGGCGTGCCGCCTGGAACCGGGCCGCCCGTAGCGGCCGTTACGCAGGTTCGCCTTCAAGGTGGTGTAGGCATCGCAGGATTTCTTGATGGCGTGCTGGGCGGCCTGCGCGCCTAGGCCCCACCTGGCCCGGATCTCGGCATAGGTGTGCTTGCGGAGCTCCAGTGGACGTCGCGCGTTTTCCTCGAAAGCGACCCCGGCCGCCCAGGTCGCCGCTTGGTTGCAGGCGTGCAGGGTCGCCTCAAGTGCCGCCGCCTGTACGGGCGTCGGCAGCAGCTTCACCCGCACCACCAGCTTCACGAGCAGCGAACCTATACACCCGGACGAAGACCCACCACACGTTCGCCCCGCCTCACCCGAACGAGCGATACCCGCTCCGGCCCTGCCCGCGCACACCGCCGTGGCCCGGCTCCGCCGGAACGCCCCGGGCCGCTCCGCGGCCGTGATGGCCTGCGGCACGTCACGGCGACGCTCCGCGTCGCACCCCGTGGATGCGATTCCTCCCGGGCGTAAACGCCCAGGGTTCCTCGCAAGAATCCGCTGAAGAACACAACACAACCGACCCAATGACGCCGTCGGCGTTGTGGCTTCCTCTTCTGCTGCCGGGCCGCAGGAGTTGTCCGCGAACCTTCCCGGACTTGTCCGTGATCGGTAACGGATGCAGCCGTGGGCCCGTGCGTCTCGTCCTGCCCAGTGATCGCAAGGCGATCGGGACCGGTGAGGCACTGCGTGAAGGGGACGGACATGGCGCGGCGGAGCAACGGGCGGGGCTGGAACAGCAAGGTGGTGGGGGCCGCGCTCGGGGTGACGTTGCTCGCCACCAGTGCTTCGGTGTGGACCGCGCAGGCCGGTGCCGCGGACGGCTCGTCACCTGAGGCGGCGGCCCCGGCCACACCGGGCGGCGACGTGAGACCGACCGCGGTGACCATCGCACACGCCTCGGACGCGGGGACCCACGGCATCAACATCACCATCGACGATGGCCCCGACCCGGAATGGACCCCCCAAGTGCTCGACGTGCTGCGGGAGTTCGAGGTGAAGGCCACGTTCTGCATGGTGGGCCCGCAGGCCCAGGCGCACCCGGATCTCGTGAAGAAGGTCGTCGCGGCCGGGCATCGGCTGTGCGACCACTCGGTGTCTCACGACACCGCCATGGACAAGAAGTCCGAGACCTACCAGTCGCAGCAGATCCTCGATGCCGAACGCATGATCACCAAGGCGTCCGGGGGCGTACGGCCGATGTACTACCGGGCACCCGGTGGAGCCTTCACTCCCTACAGCCGCAAGCTCGCCGCCTCCCGGGGCATGCGGCCGCTGGGCTGGAACGTGGACAGCAAGGACTTCGAGCGTCCGGGTACGGACACCATCGTCGCCACCGTCGAACGGGAGCTGCCCAACGGACCGACGGTCCTCTTCCACGACGCGGGCGGCGACCGCGCCCAGACCGTCGAAGCCCTGCGCCGCACTCTCCCCCAACTCAAGGAACAGGGCTACTCCTTCGGCTTCCCGGTGCGCTGAGCCTCGACCCCGGCTCGGCGCTTCGGGGCCGATGCCCCGCACGCAGCCGGCAGTGGCATCGCCGCCGACGTCATCCAACGGAGAGCCCATGACTGCCCGAAGCCCTCCCACCTGCACAGATGAGGTTATCGGCAGGGGCAGGGTGCGCGGCTTGCTGCGGCCCGGCGGTGCGAGGGCGCGTGGGCGCGTGGGCGCGTGGGCGCGTGGGCGCGGGCGACTGAGCGGAGACAGCAGTGACCGGCCGGGGGCCTCTCGCGTGTCAGAAAGCCACGGAGGTTGGCCGCCGGCCGGCGTCTGTGCTCGGAACTACCGGGACTACATCGTCGGGTCGATGTCCGGCTTGCCCGTACCGCCTACGTGCTCGCTCTGCTCCTTGAGCTGGCGGGCCTTGTCCTTCAGACGCTGACGCTCCTGCGGGTCAGTGGCGCGTTCCGCGGCCTGTTCCAGGTCCTGAGCCTTAGCACGCATCTGCTGGGCACGACCGGTCTCGCCTGCAGCGCTCATGATCACTCCTTGGGTGATGAGGAAGAGCGGGCCACACCAGCGAAACAGGCCTCGTCACCCCCTGCACCTCGAGCGGTCACCCACTGCTATCTACGCAGTTGGAAAAGCTCTCGCGGCGTCGGCAACAGCGTGAGTTGAGGCGTCCTGGGAACCCCTGAGTGTGATCGGCTGCAGAGATGCCGGCGAATTTCAGTACCGCCGGGGATCGGCTGGACTGCGCATCCGGCAGCTTCATTGGCTTGGGACGCGAGATGCAGTGCCGGCTGGTCTCGCCCTGCCGGGGCCGACGGAGGAGCATGGGAGATGAGCGACCCAGGGAGGCCCGCCATGAAGTCCGAAGCCTCGGATTATGACACCTGGCTGTACTCTCACACACCCTCCCAAGCTGAGGGCGAGCGCGACGAGCCGGCTGAGCGTACAGCCCAGCACCCGGACGTCCCCAGGACCGAACCGTCCCAGGCGGAGGGCGAGCGGGTGGACGACATCAAGACCACATGACCGCAGCGTGCCGGGCTGGGCGTTGCCGGGCCCGGCTCACTGTGGCTCGGCCCGGACGGCCGTCCTGAAGGCGTCGCCTGTCGCGGCGACTTCGGCTGCGGTGCTCGTTCTGTCGCAGTTCGCCGGACTCCTAGGTGCATAGTCCCGCAGGGTTGCTCACACGGCTGATGGGGGGGCTCGCCTCCGAGTGCGGCGTGGCAGCGATAGCAGTCTGCGGCCGGCAGGGTGGCGTTCCGCCCTCTACCGGCGCACCCATGTGTGCGCGATGCCCCTCGAAATGTCCGTCTCGGCGGCCACATAAGCGACTGGGCGGGCGCAGAGCACACGTGCAACGAGCAGCCATCTGCCGTGATCGGTGGGACACGAAGACGTCCGTGTGGTGCAGTCAGCTGGAAGCGTCGGAGGTGAACGTGACGGGCAGCTGTTCGGGGCCGCGCAGACCGCCCGAGCGCCATCGCAGTTCGCTGGACGGCACGGCCAGGCTGAGGTGAGGCAGGCGGCGCAGGGCGGTTCCCATGGCGATCTGGCCCTCGAGCCGGGCCAGCGGCGCCCCCAGGCAGTAGTGGATGCCGTGCCCGAAGGCGAGGTGCGCGTTGTCCTGCCGGGTGATGTCCAGGCGATCGGGGTCCGGGAACTGCGCCGGGTCGCGGTCGGCGATGGCTGAGGCGACCAGCACGGTCGCGCCGCGTGGGATCGCCACTCCCGCGATGGCGACGTCCTCGCGCGCGAACCGGGCGATGCCGGGGTTGACCGGTCCGTCGTAGCGCAGGAACTCCTCGATAGCGCCGGGCAGCAGTTCCGGATCGTCCCGCAGCATCTGCAGCTGGTCGGGGTGGGCGAGCAATGCGGCGATACCGCTGCCGATCAGGTTGACCGTGGTGATGTATCCGGCCACCAGCAGCAGGAAAGCCATGGCGATCAGCTCGTCCTCGTCCAGCTGGTGCTCCTCGTCCCGGGTGGCGATCAGCGCGCTGATCAGGTCGTCACCGGGCCGAGCTCGCTTGTCCTGGAGGAGTCCGGTCAGGTACGAGCGCATCTGCCGCCACGCTCGGTCCATCCGGGCCGGGTCCGGCGGCTCGGCTCCTTGAAGGATCATGTCGTCGGTCCACCGGTGGAAGTCGTTCCGGTCGGCGACGGGCACTCCGAGCAGTTCGCTGATCACAGTGACGGGAAGGGGCAGCGCGAAGTCCTCGACGAGTTCGGCCTTGCCTGCGGGCACGATCGCGTCGAGCAACCCGTCGGTGATCTCCTGGACGCGTGGCCGCAGCTCGGCCACCCTGCGGGCGGTGAACGCCTTGGAGACCAGTCGGCGCAGGCGGGTGTGGTCGGGCGGGTCGGAGCGGAGCATGGTGCGCAGCATTGACTCGCGCTCCGTGGCGGGCAGCCGCTCGAGGAGCCGGGGGTCCGAGGCATCGCGGACGTCGCTGCTCAGCCGCGAGTCGGAGAGGGCTGCGAGACCGTCTTCATAGCGTGTGACCAGCCATGCCTCGATGCCACCGGCGAGGACGGCGCGCCGTACCGGGCCGTCCTCGCGCAGCTGCCGGTAGAACGGGAAGGGATCCGCCATGAAGGCCGGATCGCCGTAAGGCACAAGGACCGGCTGCTGGCTCATCAGGCCTCCAGGGGTTGTCACGAACCCACACGGCAAAGTTGTCGTTTTTGAGGTGCCGACCGCCGTACGCGCCAGCGCACATCAGTCAGCAAGCCCACACCGATACGCATCCGAACTCGACCGAGGGGCACCCGGCCGGCCTCTGCAGCTCCGCGCTGACCTGGTGTCAGCACCCTGCGCACCCACATGTCGGCCGCTGATCCTCAACGGCGAGACATGTAAAGGTCGAGGGCCTTGTGCAGGACCTTGTTGAGCGGATAGTCCCACTCGCCGAGATACTCGACGGCCTGGCCGCCAGCGCCGGCCTTGAACCGGAGCAGCCCCAGCAGGTGATTGTCCTCGTCCAGGGTGTCGGTGATACCGCGGAAATCGTAGATGCTCGCGCCGAGTTCGTAGGCGTCGCACATCATCCGCCACTGGATGGCGTTGTTCGGCTGGACCTCGCGCTTGCGGCTGGTGGAAGCACCGTAGGAGTACCAGACGTGCTCACCGACGGTGAGCATCGTGGCGGCTGCCAGTACCTCACCCTCGTGATGGGCGAGGTAGAGGCGCATGCGGTCTTCACGCTCAGCCCGCAGTACGGTCCACATTCGCTGGAAGTAGGCCAGCGGGCGGGGGATGAACCGGTCCCGCTTGGCGGTCTCGACGTAGAGGGCATAGAAGGTGGTCAGATCCTCGTAGCCGCCCTGGACCACCTTGACGCCGGCTTTGTCGGCCTTCTTGATGTTGCGTCGCCACTGCTGGTTGAAGTCGCGCTGGACCTCCTCCAGGGTGCGCCCGGCGAAGGAGACCTGGAAGACGTAGCGCGGCTGGCCCGCGGCGAAGCCGTCCTCACCCCCAGGCTCGGTCTGCTGCCAGCCCATCCGGCGCAACTGGTCGGCGAGGTCGAAGGCCCGCGGCTCGTGCGCGGTGGCTTCCACGTCCCGCAGTTGCCGGGCCTGAGGGTCGGCGATCGCGGCCTTGACCGCCTCGGCACTCCAGCGGCGGGCGACGACGGGCGGCCCCATCTTCACCGAGAACACGCCCCGCTCCTTCAAATACGCGAGCATCGGCTCCAGCCACAACTTCAGATCCGTGGCTGCCCAGTCGATGGCCGGCCCTTCGGGCAGGTAAGCGAGGTACCGCTTCAGCTTCGGCAACGGTCGCAACAGCACCAGTCCCACGCCGACGAGGCGATCGTCATCGTCGAACCAACCCAGGCTTTCCGCCCGCCAGTCCGGCTTCACGTCCCCCCACGAGGGAACCTGCATGTGGCTCACCGAGGGGCAGGTCGTGACGAAGGCCAGATGTTCCTCGCGGGTGATCACCTTCAGGCGGTAGCTCATGCGCAGCGCTCCTTTGGTCGGCGAACAAGCCTACTGAGCCACAGCTCAGGCATGTCACTCACCGTCACAGATCAGCGGATCTGACACAGCTTCTTACTACCGCTCGACGGTCCATCAGACGGGTCAGTCCGACTCCTGCCGAAGGACGCGGCGAGCCGCCTCAGCCTCGGCTGCCGGCGGGGAGAGCTCGTCGAGGACGTCAAGCTCGTCATCCCCCTCCAACTCCCGTTCCCAGGCTGCGGCGAGCCGCTCCTGCTCCTCCCCGGGCCTGGCCACGACGGTCTCTCTGTCCTCAGGCGCCAGGGCCGCCAGGAAGCGTGCGACTGAGTCGTTCGGCATGCTAAACACCCCTTCGCTGGGCATGGTGCTGGTCCGGGGCTCAGCATGGACAATCAGTCCGGCGATCGCGGCCCGACACCGCCGCAGCACACTCGGATGGCGCCATCCGATGCGGCCAACGCACCCGCACGAAGGGGGAGGCAGCAACGCGTCGGCAGGAGCAGGGCGGGATGGCACACGGAGCTCTCCCGAGACGGTCGCCCGGCCGCTCCGGGCGCGGACCTGGCCCGGCGGCCGGACTGCGCCGAGGCGCGGCAGGGGACACATAGAACAGCTGGAAGACGGGACCGAGGTCAGGCGCGGAGTGTGGCTGACCAACACCAAGAGCCGGCGGGACAAACTCACCGACGACAAACTCCAGCGGCTCGCGGACCTCGGGCTGACCTAGGCGGCTGGTGATTGGGACGCGTAATGACCGGTGACAGCCCTGAGGAGCAGCGGGCACAGGCGGCCGCATGGCGGCACGGCCTCAAGTAGATAACCACCCCGTTCCTGCCATGCCTCCCTCTCCTTCCGTCGCGCCCCGGTGGGCCGTGATGACCGTCTCGCCCATGCCACCCCGGCATCCCTGTCGGGCCGGTAGGGCCAGGCTCGCCGGAGGGGCCGGAGGGGCCGGGCGGGCCTGGCAGACCCTGCTGAACGCTGTTCCCCTGGAGGGCAATGCGCCGCGCTTGGAGTTCGTCGATCTGCTGCTGGTGGGCGACGATCACAACTGCCTGCGCGACGAGCATGACGGTCAGCGCTGCGCCGATTGCAAGGCGGCGTCGCGGGCTACGCCACGCCTCTTTCATACTTTCCACATCATTCCTCACGTTATGTGATGACAAGGAGCAAAGGGCAAGTGCGCGGCAAGGGCGGACCTCTACGTCGAGCGTCCTTCCCGGGGCGACCGGACACACCACTTCTGCCGATCACTGCGGGGAGGGGCTGAAGCACGTCACGGGCGCAGCGCAGGCGGTGCGGAACCATGTTCACCTACTTCGGGCGCCCCTTCGGCGCGCGGAGCGGCCCACGATGTGTCACGGGCTTCGGGGTCTGCTTTCAGGCCACAACCACTATGAATGCGACGGACCGGGAACGGCCCCCGACGGCCGGTTGACGATCCCGCGCCGTGCCACCGGTGCGTCCGGCACTCTCGGCGGCGCTGCACCCCGTCCGGGCGCTGTCCACAACTCCGACTGCACTATCCGGCACCGCGCAAGCGCGGAACACCCTCCAGTGCACGCCGGAGGAGTCGGCCAGTGCGGCCGAGTGTCTAACTTGGATCTGGCGCTGGCGGAGCGACAGCGTCCTTCCCGTCCTTCCCGGCCGTGCCGTCCCTCCCGTTCGTGCCCTCCTTCCCGTCCTTCCCGTCTGTGCCGTCCTTGCCTGCCGGGCCGATAGGACCAACGGGACCCGAGGGACCAGGGGGACCAGACGGCCCTGAAGGCCCAGGTTTAACGCTCGCCTGGACGTCGACGGGCTGCATCCGCAGGTCGTCGATCTGCATTTGCTGGGCGACGAGCAGAGCCGACTGTGCGGCGAGCGCGACGGTCAGCACCGCGCCGAGCACGAGGGGGCGCCGCGGACTACGCAGCACTTCGATCACGCTTCTCACATCACTCCTCACGCTGTGTGACGGCGAAAGTGTAAAGGACGAGGACGTGGCGGGGATGGACCTGCGCGTCGAGTGTTTTCCCCAGGGCCGCCTCGAACGCCATACTTCTGCCGTTCGCGGCACGAAGGCGCTGAAGCACAACACTGGCGAAGCACGAGGAAGAACCTGGCGCTGTTCAAGGCCAGGAGCGCGAGGCGGCGCCGGATCGGCTACCCGTTGCTCCAATTCGCTACGGCGAAAGCCCTCGATGCCAGTGCCTGCGCCACCCAGGAACTGGGGCATGGCACGGATGCCGAGCGTCGGGAAAGTGGTGACGCCACTCCTCGACGGTGCCCATCACCTGGCCTTCTTCGAGACAGTCGAGATCGTCTCGCTGCTCGCACAGAACCCCGCGCAGGCCGACCAGTTCGTACGGCGCGCCCTGGGCGATCGCGCCACGGCACCTCGTGACCTGCAACAAGCGGTGTCGGCGCCGACGTTCAGCTCGTCTGGCTCGATCAATGACCGGCAAGGCGTCCTCCAGGACGACCGGATAAAGTGCCGCGTCGGCAGTCTGGTTACCTGAGGAGGTAAGCGTGACCGACATCAGCGAGGCCCGATCCGCGGACGGTGCAGCGCACGCGACCAGGCAGAGCCTGCTGCGCCGCCTGATGCGCTACATCCCTTTGATCGCTCCCATCTTGCTGTGGGCCGTGCCCTGCTGGGTGCTGCTGCACGCCGGCCAGCACTGGCCGCTCCCTGTCACGCTGGCCGGCACCGCCCTGTTCGCCCTCGGCCTGATCGCGATGCCGCTCGCGATGGTGCGCGGCCACGGCCGGCGGCAGCAGGACCGGGCGGCGATCGTCGGAGACACCCTCCTCGGGGCCGGCTGGGTCCTGTTCACCTGGTCCCTCCTGCTCGGCGTCCTGCTGCGCCTCGCCCTGACCGTGGCCGGCGTGGGCGACGGGCAGAACCGGGCCCGGATCGTCACTTGGACGGTCCTCGGCGTAGCCGCCGTGCTGCTCGCCTGGGGATACGCCGAGGCCCGCCGGGTACCGCGGGTACGCCACCTCGACGTACAACTCCCGCGCCTGGGAGCCGGATTGGACGGCACGCGCGTCGCCCTCATCACCGACACCCACTACGGCCCGCTCGACCGCGCCCGCTGGTCTGCGCGGGTCTGCGAGACGGTCAACACCCTCGAGGCCGACCTGGTCTGCCACACCGGCGACATCGCGGACGGCACGGCCGAACGCCGCCGCGCCCAGGCCGCCCCGCTCGCCACCGTGCGAGCCACCCGGGCCCGGGTCTACGTCACTGGAAACCACGAGTACTACAGCGAGGCCCAGGGCTGGGTCGACCTGATGGACGAGCTGGGTTGGGAGCCTCTGCGCAACCGCCATCTGCTGCTCGAACGCGGCGGCGACACCCTCGTGGTCGCCGGCGTGGATGACGTCACCGCCGAATCCTCCGGCCTGGCCGGCCACCGCGCCCACCTCGCCGGAGCCCTGAACGGCGCCGACCCCGACCTGCCCGTCCTGCTCCTGGCCCACCAGCCCAAGTTCATCGACCGGGCCGCAGCCGACGGCATCGACCTCCAACTCTCCGGCCACACCCACGGCGGCCAGATCTGGCCCTTCCACCACCTCGTCCGCATCGACCAGCCCGCCCTCGCCGGACTCAGCCGCCACGGCACCCGCACCCTCCTCTACACCAGCCGCGGCACCGGCTTCTGGGGCCCGCCCTTCCGCATCTTCGCCCCCAGCGAGATCACCCTGCTCATACTCCGCTCCCCGCAGCGACCACCCACGCAGTAACACGGGGCGGGCCGACAATCCCGCATGCACCGGTTCACCAGACGGCGGCGAACCTTCCCGGTCAGAGCAGTACGGGGCCGCGGGCCCGACGTAGCCGATCGCGTCCCCGTCCACGGTCTCCTAGTGCCGGATTCTTTCCAGATCCCCCGGATCCCGCCTCTCAAGATCCGGACCAGGAGCGGGCCAACTCTGTTCCTCGTCGACCGCTGGTCCTATGAAGAATCGGTGTGACGCCTTGGCGGACCGTGAGGTCAATACGCCTGTGACAGAACGAAGACGTGGCGGACGACCCCCTGTAACTCAGTGCGAGATACAAATACTTCCGACCGCATGCACCACGCTCGTTCTGGGGGAACACCGTGAAGTACACCCGCATCACCGCTCTCGCCGCCATCGGCGTCGCCGCCACCCTCTCGCTCACCGCCTGCGGCAACGACGGCTCCGGGAAGGACTCGTCGTCCAAGGGCTCCTCGTCCTCGTCCTCTTCGTCCTCGGACAGTGGCTCGAAGTCGGAGGACGGCTCGGGCTCCGGTGGCTCGGAAGCCAGCAACGCAAAGTCGGGCTCCGGTGAGGGCGCCGAGGCAGAGGCAGCCGCGAACGGCGCGACGGGGACCGGCAGCAAGGTCACGTTCTGCAAGACGGAGGACCTGGCCATCGACGCCACGGACGCAGCGCCGGACGAGGAATCCGGCAGGATCAACATCACCATGATCAACCGAGGTTCGACCACCTGCTCGGCGACGGGCTTCGCGGGCGTCGACATCAAGGACACCGACAACACCTCGAACCCCATCGAGCGCGGCCCCGCCCAGCCGCGTGTCACCATCCTGAAGCCGGGCGACGCCGCTGTCTTCAACCTCGCCTACGACATCGACAACACCGGCAACAGCCTCTCGCACCCGACCAACATCCTGGTGACGCCCCCGAACGAGACCCACACCGTGACCCTGGAGTGGCCCGCGGGCGCGGGAGACATCAAGGGCGCCTACACCGACGTTCAGGTCTACCCCACGCACACGACCAAGTAAGGGCGGTGCGCGCGGCCGGCTCTGGCGGCCAACCGCCGCAGCCGGCCAGGACCTTGGCCAGCCGGCGTGTAGCCGGCCCATGTCAGCGAGCTAGGCGGCGAAGCCGACTCATGGGGCCTCCCCCTGATTGGTGGCCACACTGATACTGGATCGCTCGGTCCGGAGGAAGCAGTCCTGGTGACATCCCGGACTGCCGCGGCCATGGCGCGGCCCCGGTCCAGGTCAGCGGCGGTGCGCAGCGCTGCCGCGAGACCGTGCCGCGCCCAGGATCCATACGCCGACTACGTCGGTGACAACGGAGGGTCCTGGGCCAAGCGAAAGGGTTCACCAGGCGGGCGTGGCACTGCGCCGCCGCTACTCGGCCTCGTCGTTCGTGGGCGACATACGGCGGTACGGGACATGTGGGCCGTGCGGTGCCGTACCTGCCGGCGACCGCTGCCCGGCCCGACGACCGCGACAACCGCTCGGCTCTGGGTCGGCTTCGGCGCCGAGGCGGGGGCGGTGGACGTGGCCCGGTTCTCGGGCGAGCCGGTGTATCGGCGGCTGACCGGGGCGGATGCGGCGGTGCTGCGGGAGGGAGTTCCAAGAGCGGGGGGAGGGGCTGCTGCAGGGGGGACCGGAGGTGACGCGGCTGGCAGCGATGCGAGGGCGCCGGGCGTGACGGAGCAGGCGGCGAAGCGTTGAACCCAGCGGTCGTGGTGCCGCCGGGCAGAGTGTCCAACGATATTGGACGCCAGTCCTCGTAGCACCTGATGGCAAGCCGTTCAAGAGTGTTTGCTCAACCGCCTTGCTAGCAGGAAGAATCGATCTCGTGGCCAACGCACTGCAGGAATTGGTGAAGAGCCGGCTGGAGCAGCAGGGCTGGTCCTATGGCGACGTGGCCCGGCGCGGCGGCATCCCGCGATCCACCGTTCACCACCTGGCGACCGTCGCGCAGGTGGCCCGTATGCCGCAGCAAGCCACCCTCGAAGGGCTGGCCCGGGGACTGGAACTGCCCCTGGACTCGGTACGCAGAGCCGCCGCCGAAGCCTGCGGAATCCACCTCTACTTCGAGGACCCCGCCGACACCACGTCCGACCCGGAGATCGCCACCCTCATCGCCAGCGTCCAGCGCCTGTCCGAAGCCGACCGACGCCACGTCACCGCACTCATCGAGTCCCTCCTGCGCAGCACCCCCGGCGGTCCCCGCTAGAGGTTTCCCCGCACGGGCGTCCATTGTGTGGCGAAGCGTCAGATCGCCGTAAAAATCGTTCCATTGGGGCTATCCTCTCGTCGCACGGGTCGCGTTGAACCGCCCGAAGCCTCCAGGGAGAGAGGGGGGTCTACGTGCTTGTCGTCCATGGAGTGTTCGCGACCGCCGTCGTACGCGACAGAACGGGAGAGCCGGTGGTCCTGCTCTCCGGCGAACTCCCCGAGGCCCTCACCCCTGCCGCCCTCGACGAGCTGCTGAACCTGGCCGCCGCGGTGCTCGACGCGGAGGAGCTGCGGCTGTTCCGAAGCTGCCTGTCCGCCCTGCACTGCGGCGAGAAACTCGACGAACGCCGTATCGAGGTGAGCGGAGCCGTCCTGACCGTCTACCGGAGTTGATCCCGGACACGGTCGCGGGGCTCCCGGGAGTTACTCCCGGGAGCCCCGCGTCGGGTGCGCCCCGCATCGGGCCCGATCAGACCGGATCAGAAGTCACGGTCACAGTTCCTGTAGTCGTCGTAGTCGCGGTAGTTGACGTGGCGGTAGCCCCTCCAGTCCTTGTGGTAGCCGCAGTTGTCGCCCCACCGGCTCCAGGAGTGGCCGCGGTGGTGCCGGTTGTACCGGTAGTCCCCGCACCAGCCGTCGTTGTGGAGGGCGGCCTTGTGCAGGAGCCGGTGGGTTTGGGCCGGGGCGGCCGTCGCGGTGGAGGCCATGGCCGTGCCCGTCAGGGGGATGGCGATCGCTGCGACGGTCAGGGCGGCCGTCGCGGTGGCGCGTGCCAGTTTTCTCACCGTGTTTCTCCTTGTTTCGATGAATTGCCGGATGGCGTGCCAGACATTACTCGGCAACGACTCTCCACTCGTTCATCCAACCGGCTATGGACGACTTACCGGACCACAGCCGATGCAGGGTTCCGCGGCGCCCAAAACATGCTCTGAGCTTTACTTACCGGGCATTTCCGGGTCTTGCTTCCGCGGCGGCCGGAAACACTCTTCAGGGTGAAGCAACTCCGGTATGTCGCAGTCGCGTTGCGAGCCGCCGTGAAATATCAAAAAAGCTTCTGGCCCGCCCCGGGTAATGCGTTGAAGAATTCTCTGCCGTTTTCATAAGCGGGGAGTTCTGCCCTGCGGAAACGGAAATCTGCCGCAGCGCATTCGCCCCGCGTTGTGCGCAGTCGGTTCAGTGCGGTCAGCTTCGGTAGACGGTCAGGACGGCTCCGCTGACCTCGATACGGCGTTCGTCGAGTTTCTCGCCGCAGTGCAGGGCGGACAGGCAGCTTCGGAACAGCCGCAGCTCCTCCGCGTCGAGCACCGCGGCGGCCAGGTTCAGCAGCTCGTCGAGGGCGGCAGGGGTGAGGGCCTCGGGGAGTTCGCCGGAGAGCAGGACCACCGGCTCTCCCGTTCTGTCGCGTACGACGGCGGTCGCGGACACTCCTTGGACGACAAGCACGTGCACCCCTCTCGCGGAGGTTTCGGGTGGCTCACCCGTCTTGGGGGTCGAGAGGATAGCCGTGGTGGAGTCGCGCAACATGAGCCGTATGGCCCCGAGTTGACCCAATCGGGTGGGAGTGCGACGCGTGTCGGATGGAGTTCATATCCGGCTAATCGCGCTCTCACCTGCCGTTTCCCCCGATGGGCGATGTGTCCGGTGAGGGGCGATGTGCGTGAAGTGGTTGTCCGAGGTTCTTGGACGGTCTACTGTCCAATCTCGTCAGACAGATCGTCCGGCATGGATGGACGTCCGGGATCGGATGTGACCGTCCATGCCCATTCAGTAAAGGAACCACCATGCTCGGCATGCGTGAGCTGGACGCGGAGTCCGCAGAGCTGCTGCCCGGTCGCGAGGCCCTGGGCCGGCTGAAGTTCAACTTCGTCAAGACGACCAACGTGACGCGGCACGTCGCCTACGTCCAGGCCCAGAACAACTCGCTCGCCGTGAACGCCTGCTCCCCCGAGGCCATCGCCCAGTCCGCGGGCACCCAGACCATCAACGTCCACCAGTAACCGACCCTTCATCCCGAAAGAGGTTTCACCATGAACAACGAACAGCTCAACGAAGAGTCCGCGGAACTGCTGCCCGGCCGTGAGGCCCTGGGCCGGCTGAAGTTCAGCTTCGTCAAGACGACCAACGTGACGCGGCACGTCGCCTACGTCGACGCCCACAACAACTCGCTGGCGGCGAACCTCAACTCCCCCGAGGCCATCGCCGCCTCCGAGGCCAACCAGACCATCAACATCAGCCAGTAACGGCACCCGACGCGTGCGGACCGTGTTCGTGGCGACGCGGTCCGCACCGGGGAGGGAGGGCAGGACGATGGCCGACGGTCAGGGGGCCCATGACCCCGCTCCCATGGGGACGGCGGTCCGGGACGCAGGCAAAACGTTTCCCGGGGACGTGTACAAGGAACCGCTCTTCCCCGTCCCGCGACTCGGCGCAGGGCTTCAACGCCTGGGCGAGTACCAGGGATCAGGTTCCACGGAACGCAAGTATCTGGTCCGCCGGGAGGACGGACAGGTGGTCCAGCTCTCCCGGCTGCTCTATCTCGTGGTCGAAGCCATCGACGGCGTACGCGACACCGAGAGCATGTCCCACCGGGTCAGCGGCCGCTTCGGACGCGAGATCAGCGCCGACAACATCCACTACCTCGTGGAGCACAAGCTCGAACCGCTCGGCCTCACCGTCCCGTTCGGGCACGCGGACGAGCAGGTCGCCGCCGGTCCCCGGTCCGACCTTCTCCTGGTCCTCAAGGGCCACCGGGTGATCTTCCGCGAGCGACAGGTCGCGCGTATCGCCACGGCTCTGGCCTGGCTGCACCGGCCCTCCGTGGTGGCCCTGGTGCTGGCGGCGGTCACCGTGCTGGACGTCTGGCTGTTCGGCTACCACGGCGCAATGCAGCCGGTGCTCCAGGTGCTGGAGCAACCCGTCCTGATGCTGGCCGTCTTCGCGCTGATCGTAGCCTCGCTCGTGTTCCACGAGTTCGGTCACGCCTCTGCCTGCCGGTACGGGGGCGCGCGACCCGGAAGCATCGGGTTCGGCCTCTTCCTGATCTGGCCCTCGATGTACACCGACGTCACCGACGTCTACCGCATCAACCGGGCCGGCCGGATCCGCACCGACCTGGGCGGGGTCTACTTCAACGTCGTCTTCCTACTAGGGCTGGCCGGCGCCTACCTCCTCACCGGCCAGCCCTTCTTCCTCGGCGCGGTCTACCTGGTGCACTTCGAGATCCTCGAACAACTGATGCCGGCGGTCCGGCTGGACGGCTACTACATCCTCGGTGACCTCGCAGGGATCCCCGACCTCTACGGCAAGATCAAACCCATCCTCCTGAGCATGCTGCCGGGCCGGCCGGTCACCCCGGAGGTGGCCGGTCTCAAGCGTTCCGCACGGGTCATCGTGACCGTCTGGGTGCTGACCATGGTGCCGCTGATCATCGGCGAGCTCGGTTACGTCCTGTGGAACCTCCCGCGCCTGCTCGCCACCGGGCTGCGTTCGCTGGCCGAGCAGGCGACCGGAACCTGGTTCGCCTTCGCCGACGGGGAGATCGCGGCCGGACTCGTCGGCGTCGTCGGAGGGTTCATGATCCTGTGCCCCTTGGCCGGCGCGGGGTATCTCACCGTGCGTCTGACCGGGCGGCTCGTCCGGGCAACCCTCCGCGCCACCAAGGGAAACCTCCGGCTTCGCCTGGTCATCTGCGCCGGCGTACTGGCAGCGGGCACCGCGCTCGGCGCGGCATGGCTGGGCGGGATGACGCCCAAGCCGCTGCCGCCGCAGCCACCCATCGTCCCCATTCTCCAGCCCGGTGTGCCGACGCTCCGCGCGACGGCATCGCCGTCGGACTCGGACGAGGCGCCGCAGGACGACGCCCGGCCGGACTCGCCCCTCCTCACCGGCCCGTCGCCGGAGGCGAGCCTGCTCTCGCCGACGCCCGATGCAAGTCCGTCCGACGAGGCCGACACGGCGAGCGGTTCCCCGTCGGCCGAGGACGAGACCAATACGGCCGCCCCGACACCCAAGAAGGCGACTTCGAGCCCGACCCCGAGCCGCAGGCAGAGTCCGGCACCGTCCGGCCCCAGCCCCTCGGCCGGTACGCCGAGCGCCTCGCCGTCGGCCCCGCCCTCGACAAGCCCCTCCCCGCCGCTGCCCACCGAGAGCTTCCCCGACCCCTTCACCTGGTGAATCCCGGGGCCCAAAACCCCCGATGAACAGCCGTGAACCCCGGTGAACCTCCCCGGCCCCGTGCCGCTCATACACCCGCAAAAGGAGAACTTCAGTGAGCCACCGAAAGCCACGCACCAGCACAGTCGGCCGGACGGCCATGCGCCTGGGCATGCTGACCACCGTCTGCCTGACCGGCCTCGCCACCGTGACCCCAGCGGGTGCGGCGACCGGATCCCGCATCACCAGTGGCGTCGGCATCGCCGTGGACGAGGCACGGTCCCTGGCCAACCCCAGACACCGCATCGACCACGACGAGGAGTTCACGATCCATCAGCTCGGCACGGTCGTGGGCGCCGGCGTACGCAACCGGGCGATCGCTCGCTCCGTCGGCTGTTCGATCGACGCGCCCTGCCGGTCGATCGCGCTGTCCTTCCAGGTCGTCACCACGAACGGGGCCGCGCGCCTCAACGCCTCGAACACCAGCAAGGCAATCAACGACCACTGCGAGGGCTGCGAGACCTTCGCCGGCGCTTACCAGTTCATCGTCTCGACCCCGTACCGGTTCACGCTGAGCTCGGCGACCAGAGACAAGCTCGGCGGGTACGAACGGCGGCTGGCCGCGCTGGAACGCAGTCGCGAGCCGATCGACGTCGTCAAGGGCCACGCCGACGCCCTGGCCGCCGAGATCGTGAGCCTTCTCCAGCAGGGGGTCGCAGCCGCGCCGCACGGCAAGACCGTCGACCCACTGGGCCTGCGGCCCACCGTCACCCTCCGGCGTCACATCGACTAGCCCCCGGCGCTCCGGGCCCACGGAGCCCACCGCCTCCCCGGGCCCGGGCCTGCTCTCCCGGACCCGGGGGCCGACCTCCCCAGAGATAACGCCCATGCGACCCAAGCGATACCCGCCCGAACTGCGCCGCAAGGCCCTGGACCTGCTCGCCGACGGCGAGCCCGTGAAGAAGGTCGCCGTCGCTCTCGGCCTCAGCGACCAGACGGTCTACCAGTGGCGGCGCCGGCACCTGCCGCACCTCAGCAGAGGAGGGCCCGAGCCGTCCACGGGGACAGACCTCAGGGCCGCACGCCGGCGTATCGCCGCACTGGAGTCCGAGCTCGCCGCCCTCCGGCGCGCGACCGAGCTGCTGCGCGATGTGGTGTCCCCAAAAGGCGATTCGAGGCAGTCCACGTGATGGCCGGCGAAGGGCTGCCCGTGCGGACCGCCACCCGGGCGCTCGGGGTGACCGAGTCCGGCTACTTCACGTGGCGCGCCCGCCATCCCTCCGCCCGGTCGATCCGTCACACCTGGCTCACCGAACTCATCACCACCATCCACGCCGCCTCCGGCGCCACCCACGGATACCGGCGCATCCACAGCGAACTCACCCGGACCTACGGGATCGCCGTCAGCCACGGGACGGTGGAACTCCTCATGCGCCGGGCCGGTATCCAGGGGCGCACCGGTGACGGCACCCCTTCCTGAGAGGAACCGGAACATGACCCTGGAACACCCCACGCCCCCGCTGCCCATCTCCGCACTGCTGCGCCCCCAGATGCGCATGGAGGGGGACCTGCCGGCCACTCAGGCGCACCAGGTGATGCTGCACTGTGCCCTGGACTCGGCCTGCATCACGGCACGGATGACCGACTACCACGCCGTCACCCGGATCGCCGAGCTCGACTACCAGACGGTGGCCGCGGTGATCAGATGGCTGCGGATCCTCCGGTGACGGGCGGTGAACGGCCCGACACCGCCCATCAGTCGCCGGAGCCGGAGTCTGTCGGAGCATCGGGGTCGGGGGTGCTGCGCAGGAGGGACTCGATGAGTGCGGTGACGTGGCGTCGGTCGGCTTCGGACAGGCGCTGGACGCTGGCGATGAGGGTGGCGATCTCCGGGTCGGACGTGGTGTCGGCGGGGTCCTCGAAGTAGAGGTGGATTCCGCAGGCTTCGGCGGCGGCTCTGCGTACCGAGTCCAGGGGCAGTTCCAGTCCCCGGGCCAGCCCTTCGAGGGTGGCTTGCTGCGGCATACGGGCCACCTGCGCGACGGTCGCCAGGTGGTGAACGGTGGATCGCGGGATGCCGCCGCGCCGGGCCACGTCGCCATAGGACCAGCCCTGCTGCTCCAGCCGGCTCTTCACCAATTCCTGCAGTGCGTTGGCCACGAGATCGATTCTTCCTGCTAGCGACGAGCTGACGCCGTTCGGCGAGATCGAGTCTATGTCGGTGCGTGTGGGGACGATCACGCGAAGGAGGCTTCTCGGTGAACCGAGAAACGATGCGAGCCGCTCCCAGGTAGCGCACCGGGTCAAGGCACGGACCAGGGGTGGGGCGCGGCTCGCACTGTCCACGGTGAAAGGAATCAGTGACGCGGAGTCGGCCCGGATCGCTACCACCAGCCCCACGCTTCCCTGCAGGACTTGTGGCAGCGGGCCAGACCCTCACTGCCGGTCGCCGAACGGCTCGTCCAGATCGGCGCCCTCGACGAGGCCAAGACCGCTGACGCGGCGGGACCTGCTGCGCCAGGCGGGCGGCTGCACCGGCATGCCGCAACCGCTCTACCGCCGACGGGCAACTCGCGCTCGGTGACGACCTGGTGAGCGCGGAGCCGAGCGGCCAGAAAGACCTGTACGGATGGCACACCACGTGCCGCTGGAAGGACCGTCGTGGTTGTAGGCAGGGCATCGTCGCCTCAGGCCGCTGGACGGTCAGGCAGAAGTGGGCAGCGGCTGTTCGGCCCAAATCGTCTTACCGTCGGCTGTGTAGCGGGTCCCCCAGCGTTGGGCCACCTGCGCGACCAGGAACAGTCCGCGACCTCCCTCCTCCGTGCCCGAAGCGCGTCGCATGTGCGGAGACGTACTGCTGGTGTCCGAGACCTCACAGATCAGCACGTGCTCGCGGATGAGCCGCAGGCTGATCGGGCCGGAGGCGTGCCTGATGGCGTTGGTGACGAGTTCACTGACGATCAGCTCGGTGGTGAAAGCGGCCGCTTGCATTCCCCAGACCCGAAGTTGACTGACGGACTTCTCACGCGCCTCGTGGACGGCGGACGGCTCGGCGGACACCTCCCAAGCGGCAACACAGTCAGAACTCAGGGCGCGGGTACGTGCGATGAGGAAGGCAACGTCGTCAGAGGGACGATCGGGCAGCAGGATTCTGACCATGGTGTCGCAGATCTCGTCCAACGGGCGGTCAGGGTGAGCAAGGGCGAAGCACAGGCGCTCGAATCCGACATCAACGTCGCGGTCGCTCGCTTCGATCAGCCCGTCGGTGTACAGCGCGATGATGCTTCCCTCCTCGACCGGGATCTCTGCCGACTCAAAGGGCAGGCCGCCCAGCCCCAGCGGCGGCCCGGCGGGAACGTCGGGGAACTCAACCGGCACGTCGAGGCGCGCGATCGCGGGGGTGGGATGTCCGGCGCGGGCCATGGTGACGGTGCGGGCGATCGGGTCGTAGATGGCATAGACACAGGTCGCGCCGATAACGACGGGCCCGTCGGATGTGGCTTCCGCCTCGTCGGAGAGACGCACCACGAGGTCGTCGACTTTGGTCAGCAGCTCATCCGGGGGCAGATCAAGGTCCGCGAGGGTCTGCACGGCCGCCCGGAGCCGTCCCATGCTGGCCGCGGCGTGGATGCCGTGCCCGACGACATCGCCCACCACCAGCGCCACTCGGGCACCCGAGAGCGGAATGACGTCGAACCAGTCACCGCCGACGCCCACTTCGGTGTCGGCCGGCAGGTACCGGTAGGCGGCTTCGACGGCGCTGAGATCGGGCAGGTCCTGCGGCAGCAGGCTCCTCTGCAAGGTCAGCGCCGCCTGCTGCTGGCGTGTGTAACGCCTGGCGTTGTCGACGCACACGGCGGCCCGGCCCACCAAGTCTTCGACGAGGAGGAGGTCGTCCTCGTCGAACGGGCGGGGATTCCTCCAGCGCAGCAGGGTGACGACGCCCATATTGATGCCGCGTGCCCGCAGCGGTACCACCAGCTGCGTGTGCACGCCCAGCCCGATCAGCCTTGTCCAGCGCAGTGGGTCTTTCGCGAGCCAAGGCGTCGACGGGCGAACCACCTCTCGGATTGGCTGTCCAGTGGCCAGGGAACGTCGTTGGGGCGACTCCTTGGGGTAATGGGGCGTCGCGCCGATCTCGACTCCCACTTCGGGGCGATCTTCCTGGATCGAGAGGTGGGCCACACGGCACAAGGGGTCGGAAGACTCGGCGGATCTCGTTGTCAGGTCCATCGGCGTATGGACACTTTCGAACAGGTCAACCGCCACGAAGTCCGAGATGGAGGGCACCATGATCTCGGCAAGCTCGTGCACCGTACGGTCCAGGTCCAGCGTGGTGCCAATGTGCTCACTGGCCGTGTTGAGCACCGTCAGCCGTTCGCGCGCCGGGTCCTGACCCTCGAAGTCGAGGACGGCGTGACAGACCCCGAGCACGTTGCCGTCAGCACCGCTCAAGGGAAAGGAGGAGCGAAGCCTGACGTGACCGCCGTCTTCCCGGCCGGACACCCGGACCGGCGCTATGTTCTCCAGTGCCACCGGTGCCTGCCCTGACTTCAGTACCTGCTTGGCCTGGCGTGCAACGATCGGCGATGGCTCCGCACCGGCGGCCGGACTGGTGGCGGCACCGCACACCTCCTCGTCGAGGTGAGCCATCGCAAGGTTCACCCACTCGTACCGGAGGTCCGTGTCAAGCACGGCGACACCCAGCGGGGACTGCTGCAGCAGGCTCCACGCGACATCCTCATGCCACTCGTCCTCGCGCAGCGCAGCGGCGTCCCGCAGGGCGACGAGCCACTCACGATGCCCACCGAGCGCGTGAAGGCGGCATGTACGAACCGCGAGTTCCACGGGACGCCCCTCACGGTGGAGCACTGCGACGGGGCTCTCCCAGCCGCTCTCCGCCCCTCGCAGCCATGGCTGCACGGCAGGCACATCACCCTCGTCGAGGAGCAGGGTTGTCACGGAGTGCCCCAGCACGTCGGCCGCGGTGTACCCGAGGAGATCCTGAGCGGCCTGGTTCCAGCCCGCGATCACACCATGGCTGTCCACCATCAGCAAAGCTGCAGTTGCCATGTCGAATGGTTTGAGCGGATCTCCACCGCCCGCCTCACTGCTGAAGCCCATAGCGTCATCCCATCCACGGGCACGACCTACGCACACATTGTCGCATCGGGGGCCGGAGGATGCTGCGGCGGTGAAGCCGCAACCGACCTGATCACTGCTTCCGAGCGCGACTGGTACAGCGCAATCGCGTACGCCTTGAACTCCGGCGGCTTGCGCTTCGTGACCACGAAATGGTGCATCAGTGAGCCCGTGGGCCGCGCTCACCGGGTCACCTCCATGTGCGCCGGAGCCTCCCCAGCATCGCCCGGCAGTAGCGTGAAAGGCTCGCCCTGCTCACCGAACGCGCTTGACAACAACACGGAAAGTCACCAGAGGTGGCTCTTCAGCATGTCGGCGAGCTCTTCGGGTGCTTCCTCTGGAATGAAATGGCCGATGGACGTCATGCCGCCCCCGACGAAGTTGTCGGCTCGTGACGACTGTCGTGCGCTGCGCTATGCCCGCGGGATGAGGTATCCCGATGGCGGAGGGCTGACGGCTGAGGAGTGGGTGCCCTGGTCCCCAAGGGTCCCGGCAGCGCCCGCTGCATGCTAGATGCGAGTCAACTGCGGGCGCTGGAGGCGGTGTTGGATGCCGGGGGCGGCCGCTGCCGGCTGGAGCGACCAGTGCTGGACTCTCACCGTCCCACCCCTTGCTGCGCGTCTACTGCCGCGAGCACCGAGTCAGCCAGCTCTGCAACGGACCGTCCGCCACCCGCGTCGATGCGATCCATACCCAATCTGTCGACGGCATCGATCATGAGTGCCTGGTAGCGCTCCGTACGGGCCAGGAGCTCGCCCCTGGGGACTGCGCGATGGCCTGTTCGACGGAGTCGTGGAACGAGTAGATGTGACGCAGACCGCCGAGAGAGAAGACATGCAGGAGCCACTTGTCGGAGCAGGCAATCCGCAGCGACCCGTGATGGGACTTGATGTGTTTGGTGACAGCGACGATCATGCCGAGCCCCATGGAGTCCAGGAAGGGGGTCCTGCACAGATCGAGAACAAAGTGACGGTGGCCCTCGGCGAGCCTCCGGATCACTGCAGCTTGCACGAAAGGAGCGAAGGCAATGTCGACATCTTCGTTGGCTTCGACGACCGTCCAGCCGTTCGCCACGTGGCAATCGACTGACTCATGCGGCCCTGCGACGCCCTGATCACACACGACCCTGCTCCTCTGCACCCTTGACCGGTTTGTCCGTTTAGTCCATAAGACAGGTCATGGCCGCGAAGTCACAAGGTTCCGGTTTTCAGATGGTGAGCGAGAGTCTGCGAGACACCCGCTCCGCGGTGGCTACCAGCGTCGCCACAGCACCTTCGAGACGGTCGGTGCGGTTGGCACGCAGGGAGATACCAAGCGCGCCAAGGGTGTCGCCCTGACGGATGGGCACTGCGACGCACGCGGTGCCCAGGGAGTACTCCTCGATATCGGTGACCGCAGGCCCATGGGGCGCGGCATCGAGACGCCGTAGCAGTTCGGCACGGTGAGTGATGGTGCGAGGGGTGAGATCATTCAGCGTGTGGCGGGAGAGGTAGTCGGCGCGGGCTTCGCCGTCCAGCTCACGCAGAACGCACTTACCGAGCGCCGTGGCGTGCCCCGCATCTTCGAAGCCGACCCACAGATCGACACGGGGCGCCTTCGGCCCGTCCACGATCTCCGCGACCCGGATCTCGCCGTCCTCGTAGAAGGTCAGGTAGGCCGCGGCCGACAGGCCATCCCGCAGCTCCGTGAGCGTCGGACGGACCCTGCTGAGCGCCGCCTGATCGCGGCTTCCTCCATGCAGCGCGCCTAGCCTCTCCCCCAGGACGAACGTGCTGTCGTCGAGTTTGCGCACGTAGCCGTCGTGCACCATCGTGCGCAGCAAATGGTAGGTCGTGGCCAAAGCCAGCCCAGTCTCGCGCGCCAGCTGCTTGGCCGGCACGCCACCTTCGTGCGCACCCACAGCCTCCATCAACCGGAAGGCTCGCTGCACCGAAGCAATGAGTGTGGGGCCTTCCTTACCACCCATGCCTCCACATTGCTCCTTGCGGACAAGTCGGGGCAAGTCCGGCGGGCAGGATGTTTCCCGCCTCGGAGGCCCGGACAGCACAGGGCATAACGCGAATCAGCGGACGCAGCCAGCCTTCATGATCACGAATTTCGCAATGGGTCGTCCGTGCGGGTGCCGGCGTCCAACAGCACCACAAGCTCCTCCATCGCGGCACATCTCGTCTCCACGTTGCCAGCCAGTAACATGCGCGGGTCCTGCTATCGCCCACGCGGCGGTGGAACTGCTGGTCAGCGACTACCCGGTTTCCCTCTCCGGCGTCGTGGGCACGCCGCCGCCAGGGATACCGGTCGGTTTCTTCGACCATGGTGCCGGGACAGGTTTCCATCACTTCCAATGGCTGACCGTGGCGCTCGGCAGCCGTCTAGCGGTGATCATCTCCCGTGACCCCCAGGACGCCTCGCGCCTCCTGTCGCAGAGCTCAATCGCTTCACTTGCCCTCCGCCATGAGAATGCGGTGCTACGCCGACAGATCGCCGGCCCGGTCCACTACGAGCCCGCGGACCGGTTCTGGCTGGCTGCCCTTTCCAACCTCATACTCCGTCGCCGCTGGCGCGAGATCTTCCCCGTCACACCTGCCACGCTGCCGGCCTGGCATCGCAGGTTCACCTCGGCGAAATGGGACTACAGCGCCCGGCGCACCCGCACAGGACGTTCCGACACCGACTCAGCCGCGCGCGCCTTCCCGTACCGCGCGCGGGGAGAAGCCCAACTCGCGGCGGCACGCCTTGTTGAACGCCTGGAGGTCCGGGATGCCGACCGTCGTCGCGATCGCCGGGATCGCCATGGTCGAGGCCTCCAGCAGGTGCCGGGCCCGTTCCATGCGGCGCCGTCGGATGTGGCCGACGACCGTGCCCCCGGTGGCCTCGCGGAACAGTCGGGTCAGATGGGTGTGCGAGACACCGGCGGCACGGGCCACCTCCGGAACGGACAAGGACCAGGCCAGCCGCTCCTCGACATACGCCAAGGCCGCCCGCAGTGCCGGGTGCGGGGAACCCGTGGGGCTCTCCGCAGCGCCGCCGCCCAGGCCGGTCACGCGCCACAGCACCGTCCACAGCTCCGCCGACGCCCGCACCGGATTCTGCGCGGTCGCCGCGACCGTCTGCCGCAGCAGCCCGCTCAGCACGGCCGCCTCCGAACCGGCGTCCTGCATCACCGGCACCGGCCGCCGCTCCCCGTCGCCGGGCAGCCGGAAGTGCGCGTACAGGTGCTCGCAGCGGCGTGCACCGTAGTGGAAGTGCACCTCCGCACCCGGCGGAACGAGACTCACATGGCCGGGGCGGATGGGATGCGAGGACCCACACAGCTCCAACTGGCCCGAATATCCGTACAGATGCAGCTGCCAGAGGTGCGGCAGCCGGAACACCTCATGCGGGCCGGTCGAACCATGCACGCCCACACCCGCGCTCACCTCGCGCGGGGGGCGGTCGAGGGCCGGCTCCACGGACGACGGCAGGACCATGGTGAGAAAATACCAGTCGCTGTCGATTACAACCCACGACTTCCCCGCTGCCGCTGCCTACCGTTGCCACATGTCAACCACACGGCAACTGCCGGGACTTCTGAGCTCGGCCCAGATGGCGCGGTTCGTCTCACACGGCTTCCTCCGGCTCGACGGAATCGTCCCCCAGGAGATGAACGACGAGGCGCCCGGCGTCTTCGACGGCCCACTGCCCCTGGTGCCGTTCGGCACCCCCGCACCCAAGGCGTTCCCCGAGGGGACATTCGCCCGACGCCTCATCGAACTCCCGGCCGTCTCAGGGGCGTTGACGAGCCTGGTGGGGCCGAATCCGACCGTCGACCACCACTACGTCCACACCCGGGCACCCCACGAGGGCCGCGCCCAGCCGCTGCACGCCGACGCCATCATCGACGTACGGTCCGACGCGTTCGACGTGCAGCTCATGTACTACCCGCACGATGTCACCACCGAGATGGGCGGCACGCTCATCGTCCCGGGCAGCCACCTTCGCCGTACCAACGAATCCGACATCGGCCGCTACCAGAACCTGCGCGGCCAGACCCGGCTCAGCTGCCCGGCCGGCACCGTGATCCTGCTGCACCACGGCATCTGGCACGGCGGACGCCGCAACGACAGCGACCGCCTCCGGTACATGTACAAGATCCGCTTCAACCCGACCGTGCCACAGGTCCGCCTGTGGGACACGACGGACCTGGGCGGCCCGGCCGTCCGCGAAGAACTGACCAGAGCCTTCCCGTGGTACGAGCCGGCCACCGGTCGCATAGAGACGTACGGCCGCATCAAGCTGTGGCGGACCATGACCGCCGACCCCGACTTCGACATCGACTACTGGGCCACACGTATCGCGAACCGGCCCGCACAGGGGAGCAACGCATGACCACTCGCCACACCGACCACACCACGGAGAACACCGTGCGGCAGCAGGTTCTCGTCCTGTACCTGGGCACCTCCGCCCTCGATTCCGAGGTCGTCGGCTGGGCCTGTTACGACGGGACCGGCCGCACCCACCCCACGACCGGCGACAGTGACGAGCCGCCGTACAAGACAGGTGTCGCGGCGCTGGAGGACGGCTGGCGGCTGTTCCAGGCCGCGCAGCTCATCCCGGCTCCGCCCGGCTCCGAGTACGAAACCTCGTTCCTCAAGCACGAGTTCTTCTTCGAGAAGCTCCTCTGAACCCCCGGTCCCAGGACCGGCACCCTCACCGTGTGGACTGCTTCCCCGACCCCTGCCGCGGCACCGATCCCCGCCCCTTCCCCACCGTCACCTCACCGTCGGTGCGCCGTGGAACGAGGAGCAGAGCCACCATGGACAGGACGCAGCACCCCAGGATGTAGACGCTGATGCCGACACTCGAGCCGGTGTCCTCCAGGATCGCCGCGGCGATCAGCGGCGCGGGTCCGCCCGCGATGACCGAGGCGAGCTGGTAGCCCAGACCCGCGCCGCTGTAGCGGACGTTGGTGCCGAAGCCCTCGGCGATGAGCGCGGCCTGGGGACCGTACTGGATGTCGTGGAAGACCAGGGACAAGGCGATGGCGAGGAGGACGAGTCCCGGTGTCCTGGTGTTGAGCAGCGCGAAGTACGGGAAGGCGAAGGCCCCGACGCAGACGATGCCGATGCCGTACACGAGGCGGCGTCCGAAGCGGTCGGAGAGATGGCCGAAGACCGGGATGGTGATGAGCCCGATGGCGGCCGCGATGAGGGTGTCGTCGAGCAGGTCGCCCCGGGCCAGCCCGAGATGCTCCGTTCCGTAGGTCAGGACGAAGGTGATGAAGAGATAGAACGGTGCCTGCTCGGAGAGGCGGACGAACGCGGCGGTGATCACCTCTCGCCACTGGTGGTGCAGGACGTCCCACAGCGGGATACGGACGACGGCCTCCTCGCGCTTCATCGCCCGGAAGTCGGGGCTCTCCAGGACCCTCAGGCGTACGTACAGGCCGATGGCGACGAGCACGGCGCTGGCCAGGAAGGGGATACGCCAGCCCCAGTTGTCGAAGTCGTCGCCGGAGGCGGCGCTCAGCCACTTGACCATGCCGGTCGAGGTGAGCAGTCCCAGCGGCACGCCCATCTGGGGCCAACTGGCCATCAGGCCACGGCGTTTCTTCGGCCCCCACTCCATGGCAAGGAGCACCGAGCCGCCCCATTCGCCGCCGACGCCGATGCCCTGGCAGACGCGCAGGACGACGAGCAGGATCGGCGCGGCGAACCCGATCGACGCGTAGCTGGGCAGGCAGCCGATGAGGACGGTGCTGATGCCCATCAGGAGCAGGGTGATGACTAGCGTGGACTTGCGCCCGACCCGGTCGCCGAAGTGGCCGAAGACCGCCGCGCCGATGGGGCGGGCGGCGAAGCCGACGAACTGCGTGGCGAAGGAGGCCAGGATGCCCATGTACTCGGATTGACCGGGAAAGAAGAGGTGCGGGAAGACCAGCGCCGCGGCCGTGCCGTAGAGGAAGAAGTCGTACCACTCGATGGCGGTGCCGACCGTGCTGGCGACCACCGCGCGGTTGCGATGTGTGCGCGCGGTGGACGGTTCCGGCTCTGCTGTGTGCGTCTTCACGGCGACTCCCCTGCCCTTGTGTCGGTCGAGCCACGGCGCGCAGGAACGAAAACTTCCGCGAGAGTGCTCTCATGTCGGGGCCATGTCAAGCACTCGGATTCTTGCCCTCCGCTACCAGATCACTGTGCTGGAGCGTCAACTAGGCAAGAGGCCAGTCCGGTTCACACCGAGTGATCGAGCGTTCCTCGCTGCGCTGCTGCACCGGCTGCCATTGGATGTCCGGCGGAGAGTGCGGCCGCCAGCGTGACCTTGAACACGCCAACATCGAGGGTCTGTTGGGGTTCGGTCAGGGGGCCATCGGACGCGCTTCGGGGGCGGCTGGTCATGCTGCCCTTGCCTTCCCGGCCTTGCCCGGGGTGAAGGAGTTTTCCGCAGTCGTGGCAGCGGACGCGTCACACGCAGGTGCGGCAAGGGGCGCGAGCGCCGGCCCGACGGCACGGACGGGTCGCTACGCCAGGCGATTGTCGCTCCCCACGGTGACCACTCATTGGTCGACCAGCAGAGCAACACCCCGCGGTTGCTCCCCTGCTCAAGGAATCCTGCGATGCACAGTGCACGGACTTTACGTGTTTTTCGGAACAATCGGTGGAACAGTAGTAGATTCCGCTGACGGCGGCATCGCTCCTGCGGGCCTCTTGCGGCAACCCGACTCTTCATCACCAACAGCCCAGCGAAAGGCCGCCCATGAAGCGAGCGTTCACGTCCATCACCGCACTGGTCGTCACTGCGCTGTCGCTGACAACAGCGCAAGCCGCGGTCAAGACGGCCAAGCCCCCGCTCAGTTGCGAGTCGCGGCCGTTCACCTCCAGCCCGGGCCCGCGCTTCAATGACCCGGAGGACCCCGCAGCCCAGATGAAGGTCATGGGCCCGATCATCGAATCGATCAACAGCGCCAGCTGCGGGCAGACCATACGCGTCGCCATGTATTCGATCAGCAACGCACAGCCGGGCCCGGACTTCGCCAACGCCCTGATCGCCGCGCACCAGCGCGGCGTCATCGTCAAGGCGCTGATGGACGCTCACAGCGACAATACGATCTGGCAGTCGATCGTCACCGAGTTGGGCAACGACCCGCGAGCCTCCAGCTTCGCCGCGCTGTGCCCGGGCGGCTGCCTGACCCACTACGCCGGCTCCGCCCTGCACGCGAAGTACTACATGCTGAGCGGCGGGAGCGATGCGAACAGGACAGTGACCGTCAGCAGCGCCAACCCCACCTCCGCCCAGGCCAGCACCGCGTGGAACAGCAGCGCCACCGTCAAGGGCAACGTCGACGTGTACAACTCCTACGTCAGCTACTTCACCGCCATGGCCAAGGGGGCGCTCAACGGCCCGGGCCCGCTGGCACCCGACTACTACAACTCCACCAGCGCCACGGCCGCCAGGACACTGTCCCCGCCCTCCTACCAGTGGCCCAAGGCGCGCACCAGAAGCGACACCTGGGTCGACTTCCTGAACAACATCAAGGCACCGGCCACGATCAACATCGCCATGTTCCAGTGGACTTCTCACGGACAACCGGGCGACCGGAACTATCTGGAGCTGCCGAAGAAGCTGGTGAGCCTGGCAGGAACCGGCGTCAAGATCCACATCCTGATCACCGCCGGCCAGGTCGATGACAGCGTGCAGAGTTACCTGAAGAACCGGCCGAATATCGACATGCACGACACCAGCCACGGCACCGACGCGAACGGCAACGCCCTGCACTACACGCACAACAAGTACATGATGGTCAGCGGCAATTACGCGGGGGCCGCCAACTCAAAGCTCGTGTTCGTCGGTTCCTCGAACTGGACGAGCAACGGCGTCTGGCACAACGACGAGTCGGACCTGAAGCTGGTCGGCCAGTCCAGCTACGACACGTTCATGACGAACTGGCAGGACCAGTACGACCGCTGCTGCGGGACCGCGGCACGGCAGTCGAGCGCCGAGGAGCGCGCCGAGAATACGGCACGAGAGATTCCCATCGATCCGAGGCAGGTCCAGGAATAGACATTCCCGGCCTGAACAGCGGCAGTGAGCTCCAACTTGGGTGGTCCGGCGGGTAGTTGGGGTGCGTGGTGTCCGGACGTGAAGATGCTCCTGGTAGACGAGGTCACGACCAAGATCGCCTGTCCACCAGGAGCTTCCGCGTGCCTGTCTGCCCAGCCGGAGTCGATCGTGAGGGGCTCAAGAAGTCCTCGCCGCAGAACCGCACATCCCACCGGACAGGGGGCGGTCCAGCAGGCCCGCGAGGCCACCAGGGCACTGGCCGAACACGGCGGACAGGTCCGGTTCCTGCTCCGCGACCGGGACGCGAAGTGCACCGCCTCCTTCGATGCCGTCTTCACCGCCGAGGACGTCGACATCCTCCTCAGCGCCCCAGGCACACCCAAGATGAACCCGGTGGCCCAGCGGATCGCGCCGGCGGCGCTCAAGTAGCCATGGCAAGCGGCACAGGCGAGGTGAGCGCCTCCAGCCGCTTGATCTTCCTGCGGACGACGTACAGCGGGATCACCCCGAATGCCCCGAAGGACATGTCGATGACCGACCACCAGAAGGGGATGCCTCGGAGCGGTCCGCAGATCAGGGCCAGCGGGACGATGCCGGCGCAGGCGATCATCGCGAACTCGACGACCCAGATGTTGCGGACCGGGTCGCGGTAGGGCCCGTAGAAGGCGACGGCGATCACGAGGTGCGCGAACGCCAGCCAGTCCGTGCCGTACAGCAGGAAAGGGTACTCCTCGTCGGCGACGTCGATCCCCTGCCGTACGTGCTCGATCCAGTCCATGAGCGCGGGCAGGTGCTCCGGCACGGACAAAGACCTCAACAGATCCTCGGCCCAGTGCAGTTCGTGCACCAGAGGGAAGGCCGTCGCCCCGCTCAGCACGAGGCAGACGACGAAGAGGACCAGCCACGCACGGATGCCCTTGAGAAGGGCGAGTCTGTCACCACTGTCGCTCATGGCAGCAGCGTACGCCTTACTTGAACGTGTTCAAAACTCGCCTTCGTGCGACCAGGGTCGATCGTTGGCATCAGGCAACGTTCGGACCCACGCTGATGCCAACTGGTGCCGTATCAGGCAACGTTTGCCCTGTGGTGATGCGACGCGCCGCTCGGGTGCCGGCGCAGCAGTGCGTCGCCATGAGTCGGCCCGTGGGCAGAACGCGTGCGGGTTCGTGAAATCGATGACGATGGAGGCCGGAGGTTGCTGCAAAGCCCGGCGCCTGGATCCGTGTTCCGGACTCCGCGCACTTGTCGATCTCGCGGGTCATTCTTCGGAGGGACGCGGGGCGCGCAGGTGCGCCCGTTCCTTCAGCTCCTCCTCGTCGACCAGCCTGAGCATCGGCTGACCCGGCGCGCACACCATGGTCACCACGAACTTGGTCGGTGCGTCCGACAGGGCGTTGCCGTCCTGGTAGTGGATCACGTCACCGCCTGGCTCCCAGAACGTCCCACCGGCCTCGACCACACGTTCCGGCTCACCCTCGAGCTCGAACCGGACCGCGCCCTCCATCACGTAGCCGAACGCCGGGCCCGAGTGACGATGCGGAGGGAGCCCGGGGTGACCGGGAGGCCACTCGACGAGGATGGTCATTCCCGAAGCACCTTCGGGAAAGAAGGGCGGAGTGACTTCCTGCAGCAACTTGACTTCGGGCGGCAGGGAGACCTCGTGGGCGCTCCCGTGCTCTGGGTTCTTCGCTGACATAGACCACACCTCCGTAGGCCTGCCCGGAATGGACGATCTTGCGTCGGCCACCGCATTCCGGACCGGTGTACCGACCCACTCGTTCGGCGGTGACCAAGTTCGCCGGTTCCCGGCTCACAGGACTCGCTTCGCGATGAGGACGGCCCACAGCCCGCACCCGTGACAGGCCGTGTGCCTTCTGCCTCGCCCAAACGGTCTCGACACCACCCTGCCTCCCGTCGACGGCCGCCACCATCCGGGAGCCAGCGGCATCGAGACCGCATCGCGCCATGTCATCGGCGGGCATCCAGCGCCGTATCAGGCAGCGTCTGCCCTGTTGTGATGCGACGGGCCGATCGGGTGCTGGCGCACGCGGTGCGTCACCATGACGCTGTCCGGGTGGCAGAACGTGTGCGGGTTCGTGAGATCGATGACGATGAAGGCCGAGGTTGCTGCGGATCATCCGCAGAGGCACCGGCTCGGTCGTGACGTGGCGGCGGGCCCAGATGGCACTGCTGTCAGCACAGGGCATGGCGGTGGCGGAGATCGCCCAGGTGACGTTCACCAGCGCGGACCGGGTCCACGATATGATCCACGACTTCAACACCGACGGCTTCGAATCGCTCCACCCCAATCGCCGACGGCGAGGTCACACCCGAAGACGGTGAGCCGTGCTCCGCGAGTTCAAGTTGCACTACAACGGGCATCAGCCACACCAGGCCTTGCATCAAGCCGCCCCGCTCCGCCCACTGCCCGAACCGAAGACCGAGCCAGGACAGCTCACGCACCTGGAGATCCACCGACTGGACCGACTCGACGGAACCCTTCACGAGTACCAACATGCAGCCTGAGCTGGGCGAATGAATAATCCGCACCCGCAATGTGGGAGTGGACCAGCGACTCGGCCAGGCCTTCCCAGCAGAAGAACTGGGGCGTCACCTACGCGCAGGGCCGCAAGCGATGCGACGAGTTCCCCTTCTCCGCCACGTATGAGGGCCGGCCCAGTCGCTGACGGAGTACGACCCGCAGCGCAAGGCCCCGAAGAACAACTTCTCCGCACGGCCGATCCCGAAGGAGGACAACGGCGCCGGCGGGCGCACCATCGCGGACTTCTACCGCCTCAACCGCATCATCGACGGCTACATCATCAAGGTTTCCTGACACCACCACGCCCCCGGTCCCCGCCCCAGCGGGGACCGGAAGGTGTCACGCAGGCCAGAACTGCAGCAGGTAGCGCTCGGCGTGGACCGGGACTTCCTGCTCGGCCAGTTCACGAACCCGCTCGCGACCGCTCACATACACCCGTACATGCCAGCGCCGACCCACGTCACCGAGCTCAATCGCGCCCTCGCAGGGCCCACCGTAGGTCCACACCCCGACCTGGCCGGACGGGACATCCATGCCCGCCTCGCCCTGGGCCTCCCACACCCCGCCGTCCACAGGCGGCTGGTCTTCCCACACCTCCACCGACAAGGCCGGGGTGTGGGTGTGGCCGCCGCTTTGCAGATAGACGCGCTGGCCGCATGCGGCGACGAACGGGGCGCCATCCTCCGGCTCGTCCCGTTCACTCGTGTCGTCCCCATCCTCCAGCCACAACGCGTAGAAGTCGACGTCCGCATCCATCTGCTGCCTGCTGACCAGACCCATCGGGCGGGCACACCCCTTCCTCGCTGCCTGCGACCCTACCGATCAGCCCAGCCCCGGCCGGCCCGAAGACCGGGCCTTCCTGGCCGCACTGCTGAGCCCGCTACCTGGGTCGGTGCTTCGCCGGCTGCGGTGCGGCCGGAAACGGTGCTGTGCCGGCACCGCGACCTGATCAAGAGGGCGCCACGCACAGGCCCTCCTGGGCCCTCCCAGTGCGCCCGGCGGGCCAGGCGTAGGCGTCTCCCGCGTCGAGCGCGGCCGGGTGGTCGGGGCCGAAGTATTCGGTCACGGACGGCAACAGGTCGCTCAACTCGACGTATGCCGACTCGGACGACACCGGTGGACCATCGAACGCACCGTGTCCTGGCTCGCCGGCTGCTGCCGCCTCCACCGCCGCTACGAGCGCAAGCCGACCACTTCCTGGCCCTCACCAGCATCGCCTGCACCCTCATCTGCTACCGCAGACTCACCCGAGTGAGATGACTTCTAACGTGACAACACCCTCCGCGGGGCTGACGGCCTGTGGACGGGTGCCCCTCGATCTTCGGGGGCGCACGCCCGTAGGGCCGTCACCGGCGGCGCTCCGCCCGCGGCAGCGGGAGTCAGGCGAAAGTTCGGCGCAGATGCGCCGTCAGGCGTTCCGGTACGGCCGGGTGGAAGCGTCCGGAGACGTAGCCGTCCGGGCGGATCAGAAGGGCCTCGCCGTCACGCGGTGCATAGGCGTCGCGGAACTCGCCCGCCGCGTCGCGCACCCGCGGCGGGCGCAGGCCGACCGGGCGGGCGTCCTCCGGTACCTCTGCGGCGGTGACCAGATAAGCGTCGAGCAGGCCGTGGGCGGCGCGATGCGCCTCGGCGGCGCACGCCTCGAGCCGGGCGACGCCGTCGCCCGAGGCGTGCTCCGAGCCCGCGAACAGCAGCAGCACGTGCCGCGGGGTGCGCAGCAGGTCGAACAGCCGCCGCGGGTAGGCGGCGAGGTCGCTCAGCAGGCCGCGGCAGTCCGGTGCCCGGTCGCCGGGGACGGGACCGGCTGCGGGTGTGCCGTCCACCGCCTGCGGCTGGATCAACGGGCTGTCCGGGTAGGCGACCAGCAGCTGGGCCTGGCGCCGCAGAAGCATCTCGGCGTCGTCCCCGCTGCTGATGAGGCCGGAGTGGGCATGGCGGACGGTGCGGGCATGGCGGACGGTGCGGCCGGCCACCTCCTGCGCTACCGGGTGGCGTTCGGCGTGATAGCTCTCCAGCAGGTCGTCCGTGGCCAGACCGCGGACGGTCAGGGCCAGCTTCCAGGCGAGGTTGTAGGCGTCCTGCACGCCGGTGTTCAGGCCCTGCCCGCCGATCGGCGGGTAGATGTGCGCGGCGTCCCCGGCGACGAAGAGGCGGCCGTTTCGGTAGCGGTCCACCATGCGGTGGCTGGTCCGGAAGGCGGACGACCAGCGCAGCGTGGAGGCGGTCGTCACCTCCGGGGACAGCCGGTCGAGCGCGGCCTGGATCTGGCCGAGGCCCGGTCCCTGACCATCCCCCAGGCCAAAGACGGTCCCGTCCGGCGCGCTCGAGCCGTCTTCGCCTCCGGCTTGGGCGCCGGGGCGCAGCATCGAGAGCCAGTACCGCCGAACGCCCGGCATCGGAATGCAGACGAGCATGTCGTCCATCGCACCGTTCGCGTCCAGGTGCACGGCCCGCATGCTGTAGCCGGCGGGCAGCTCCCAGTCGACCTCGACGTCGCCGATCATGTACTGCTCGGGGAAGGCCTCGCCCTCGAAGGTCAGTCCGGCCGCCTTGCGGACCAGGCTGTGCGCCCCGTCGCAGCCGACGACGTAGCGGGCGTGCAGACGCTCGGTCCGGCCGTCGGCGTGCGCGAGGACGGCCTCGACCTCGTCCGGACGCGTCTCCACCGAGCGGAGCTCGGTCGGCCGCTCCACCTGCGTGCCGAAGCGCGCGAGATGCTCGGCGAGCAGCCGCTCGGTCGCGTGCTGGGGCAGCGTGGCGAAGGGGTAGGGAATGTCGGGCGGCAGTGTCAGCTCGACCCGGGGGCGAGGCTTGCCGTCGATGTAGACCAGCTGGCCCAGGTGCGGCACCGCTTCGTCCAGCACCCCGCGGACCAGGCCCATGGCGTCCCACACCTCCAGCGTGCGGGGCAGGACGCCGATGGCCTTGGCATGGGGTTGTGGGACGGCCAGCCGATCGACGATGCGACAGTCCACGCCGTGCCGCCGCAGCTCGGCCGCCGCCGTCAGGCCCACCGGGCCCGCGCCCACCACAAGTACGTCGACATCGGCCATGATCAGGCTCCCTCGTCGTCCGGATTTTTTTCCCGAGCCAGTGTGCTTAACCAGGTTGCGCCGACCAGAAAGGGTTGACGTTCCCCCGCGGTGCGGAACCGAAGGAATCAAAACCTTTTCTTTACCAATAGCCTACCGAGCCGAATGAGATGACTTCTTAGTGCTTCAGTTGGCGAATCTGAGCATCACAGTTGGCTGCCTGAGGGGGAGCCAAGCACGTACTTACCGGGCCATGACCCCCTTGGTGTACATCCGTGTGACCTCTGCGAGGTGAGATCCCGGAGTGGGACACCAACTCCATCTCCGGCCCCTACATGACAGAGGCCAGAGCCTCGCCCGCCGGGGAGACCGCCTTCATGTCCGCCAACGCCCGTAGGGCCACGGCTGCCACTGTGACGCCAACGCGGGTTCGGACGCACTGGCACGTGTGACGGCCTACTTGCCCGTCGCCACAGCTGCGACCTCTGGTCGGTCCTGTGACCTGAGGTTCTTGTGCACCGAGCTCCACTCGGGGTGTGACGGATCTTCGCCCCGTGGCGCAGGGCCGGGTGAGCCGACTGGTCCCTGTACAGGCGCGACTGCAATAGCCCGCCCGTGCCCAACCCAGTACACACGACGCCACGGAGGAGCCGTGGGCAGGGAGTTCTGGCGGACAGTTCGGCTGGCCATCGAGAAGGACAACTGGACGGCGCGCCTTGTCGTGTTGCTGTGCATCACAGGTGCCGCTTTGTTCGGCACCTACACGATCGGCGCTGTGAGGTAGTCAGGGCAGCGGTGCTCGGACAGGCTGAGCGCTAGCGCGGCCGAGTGAAGCGCTCAGTCACACCGGGAATTCAGCGGATTCTTGCGAGGAACCCTGGGCGTTTACGCCCGGGAGGAATCGCATCCACGGGGTGTGACGCGGAGCGTCGCCGTGACGTGCCTCAGGCCATGACGGCCGCGCAGCCGCCCGGGGGCGTTCCGGCGGAGCCGGGCTACGGCGGTGTGCGCGGGGCGAGTCGGGGTGGGTGTCGCTCGTTCGGGTGAGGTGGGGCGAACGTGTGGTGGGTCTTCGTCCAGGTGTATAGGTTCGCTGATCGTGAAGCTGGTGGTGCGGGTGAAGCTGCTGCCGACGCCCGTACAGGCGGCGGCACTTGAGGCGACCCTGCACGCCTGCAACGAGGCCGCCACCTGGGCCGCGTCCGTCGCCTTCGAGAACGAGGCGCGACGTCCGCTTGAGCTCCGCAAGCACACCTATGCCGAGATCCGGGCCAGGTGGGGCCTGGGCGCGCAGGCCGCCCAGCACGCCATCAAGAAGACCTGCGACGCCTACACCACCCTGAAGGCGAACCTCCGGGCGGGACGTTACGGGCGGCCCGGGACCAAGCGGCACACTCGCGCCTCGGGCAAACCGGTCGTCTTCCGGCCCCAGTCGGCGCAGCCTTACGACGACCGGATGCTGTCCTGGCAGCACCAGGCACGCACCGTGTCGATCTGGACCACCGCGGGCCGGCTCAAGGGCGTGCGGTTCACCGGGCAGGCCGAGCAACTGGAGGTCCTGGCTGCGCACCGCAAGGGTGAATCCGACCTGGTGCGCCAGGGCGGGAAATGGTTCTTGATCGCGACCTGCGAGATCGCCGAAGCCGCCCCGAACGCCCACCCGGCCGGGTTCCTCGGCGTCGACCTGGGGATCGTGAACATCGCGGTCACCTCCGACGGCGAGCGCCACTGCGGTCGCCGGATCAACCGCAAGCGGGAACAGGATCGCAAGCTGCGGTCCAAGCTGCAGAACAAGCAGACCAAGTCCGCCAAGCGGCGGGCGAAGAAGCATGCGGGCAAGGAAGCCCGGCGCGCCAAGGACATCAACCACAAGATCAGCAAGCGGATCGTGGCGGAGGCTGAACGCACCGGTCGCGGGATCGCCCTGGAGACACTCACGGGCATCCGCGAGCGGGCACGGCTGAGAAAGCCCCAACGCACCACGCTCCACTCCTGGCCGTTCGCGCAACTCGGCTCGTTCATCGTCTACAAGGCGAAGCGGGCCGGGGTGCCGGTCGTCTACGTCGATCCGGCGTACACCAGCCAGGAATGCTCGAAGTGTCATCACACCGAACGCGGCAACCGGCCTGCCCAGGCTGTTTTCTCGTGCCGGGTCTGCGGCTTCGTTGAGCACGCGGACTGCAACGCGTCCCACAACATCGCCCACCGCGGGTGGTACGTGTGGGTCTGCGGGGCTCAGTCAACGGCCCCCGAACTCACCCTCATCGCGTGAGTCCTGGACGCAGCCGAACCCATCACAGCCAGTGATGACTCGAGCAGCAAGCCCGGTCGTTTCACGACCGGGTAGTTGACCGGTCATGCTTTCACGCATATGCAGTAATCCAGGTCCAGGTCATCAATGTCGTTGATTGCCTGTGCCGCTCGAAAACACGATTCGGGACCTGCCCTGGCAGTTTCCCGACCAGAAGAGCGGCCCGCACAGCATCTGCGACGATCCTTCGACGCCACTGTCCACCGTCACCGCGCCCATTCGGAATCTGATCACGGTGCCCACACCCGTACTGCGCGGCCGCGTGGCCAAGGACGAAGAGGTCCTCGCGTTAGGGCACGAGAACGCGGTACTGGGCCGTCAGATCGCCCGCGTCCGCCACGAGCCCGCAGACCGGATCTGGTTCGCCACGCTCTCGCGGTTCGTCCCGCGCGAGCGCCGTCGCCAGGCCTTCACGGTCACCCCCACCACACTCCTGGCCTGGCACCGCCAACTCATCGCGAGGAAAGGGACATTCACCCGGCAGCGCCGCCCCGGCAGACCCTCCACCGCGCCCGCCATCAAGCAGCTCATCCTGCGCTGGGGCGCGGTTTCCCGGGTCTGATGTCAGCGTCCGCCGGGACTGGTGAGGTTCTCGCGGATCTTGGCGATGGCGAAGCCCCAGCCCTGCTGGATGGTCGGCTTGGCGGGCACGGCGATCTCCTCCGGGTTGGTGAGGACGTCCAGGAGCACCGGTCCCGGCGTGGCGAGGGCCCGGCTGACGCCCTCGGCCAGGTCCTCGGCCCGGCTCACCCGGATGCCGGTGATGCCGAGTGCCTCGGCGACCGCGGCGAAATCCGGGTTGTCGAGCTCCGTCCCGAATTCCGGCAGGCCCGCCTGCTCCTGCTCCAGCTTCACCATGCCGAGGCGCTGGTTGTCGAAGACGACGAGCTTCACCGGCAGCCGCCGGCTCCGGATGGTCATGAGATCGCCGAGGAGCATCCCGAGTCCGCCGTCACCGCAGAAGGCGACGACCTGCCGGTCGGGGTCCAGGAGCTGCGCGCCGATCGCCTGCGGCATCGCGTTGGCCATCGAGCCGAGGTTGTAGGAGCCGAGCAGGCGGCGGGATCCACGCATCTCGACGAAGCGTGACAGCCAGACGGTCGCCATGCCGGTGTCCGAGGTGAAGACGGCGTCGTCGGCCGCCAGGGCGTCCACGGCGGCGGCGAGCGCCTCCGGGCGTACCAAGTGGTCGCGGTTGTCGAAGGCTGACCGCACCTTGCCGATCAGCCCACGGTCGTGGCCGGGCGCGGCCAGCCGCTGCTGTCCCTGCTGCCATGTGCCGAACTTCTCGCGCGCGTCGTCCAGGTGTTCGCGGTCCTTGCGCCGCTCCAGCCGCTCCAAGAGTCCCCGCACCGTGGGACCGACGTCGGCAGCGAGGGCCACGTCGACCGGGACACGTCGGCCGATGTGCTCGGCGACCCGATCGACCTGGACGACCTTTTTGCCCTGCGGGTACCACTCCCGGTACGGAAAGTCGGTGCCGAGCAGCAACAGGGTGTCCGCTCCGTCCATCGCGTGCGCGGCGGCCGGATTGCCGATCAGCCCGGTCTGGCCGACTTGGTAGGGGTTGTCGCCCTCGAAGCCTTCCTTCGCCTTGAGCGTCAGCACCATGGGCGCGGCCAGCCGCTCGGCGAGGGCGAGAACGTCCTCGCGGGCACCGCGCGCTCCGCGACCGACGAGCATCGTGACCTTGCCGCCGTCGCGGAGGCCATCGGCCGCCGCGTCCAGTGCCGGATCGTCGGGCCGGTTGGCGGAACCGGCTACGGAGAGCCGGGCCGGCCGGTCCGCCGGCAGTTCCTGGTCGCCGATGTCGCCGGGGACGGTCAGCACGGCCACACCGCGCCGCCCGATCGCGGTGCGCACCGCGATCTCCAGCAGGCCGGGCATCTGCTCCGCGGACGTGACGGTGGCGCGGAACACGGCGACATCGCGGAAGAGCAGATCGTTGTCGACCTCCTGGAAGTAATCCGTGCCCACCTCCGCGAGAGGCACCTGGCCGGCGACGGCAAGCACCGGGGTTCCGCTCTTCGCCGCGTCGTACAGACCGTTCAGCAGGTGCACGGAGCCAGGTCCCACGGTGCCCATGCAGACCCCGAGGGTGTCGGTGAGCTGGGACTGGGCCCCGGCGGCGAACGCAGCGGCCTCCTCGTGCCGGCATCCGACCCATTCGACGGACCCGGACGCGCGGATGGCATCGGTGAGGGGATTGAGA
Source organism: Streptomyces sp. NBC_01445 (assembly GCF_035918235.1). Classification (NCBI taxonomy): domain Bacteria; kingdom Bacillati; phylum Actinomycetota; class Actinomycetes; order Kitasatosporales; family Streptomycetaceae; genus Streptomyces; species Streptomyces sp. NBC_01445. Next base: position 1,948,103 of record NZ_CP109485.1, read on the forward strand.
GCATCCCCCACCACGCCGAACACATGGCGTACTCCGAGTTCCTCCAAGGCGTCGATCATGACGCGGGCCACGGTTCGACTCATCGGGTGTGTCTCCTCTCTAACGACTCGAACGACTCGAAAAGCTCGAATGATCGGTGCGCGTTGCCGTCAGCGCTGTCCTCAGGTACCGCCGTCAGGAGGCAAAGGTGTCCGGATCCGCTGACTGCCAGTCGGCAGCCCAGCTCTCGGGCGGTTCGGCGAGCAGTTCGCCCGGGGACAGCCACTCGTACAGTTCGGCATAGGACCGGAACCCACCATGGTCCTCCCGGCGCCGTAGCAGCCGAGGGCCCAGTTCCGCGATGTCCCGTACGCCCATCGCCGCCATGATCTGCAGCGCGCTGTCAACGGTGGCCTGTTGGTAGCTCGCGAGGCGCGCGGCCTTGTCGACGACGTCGAGGGCGCGGGCCCGACGCGGATCCTGGGTGGTCACACCGGTCGGGCAATGGTTGGTGTGACAGCGCTGGGCTTGGATGCACCCGACAGCGAACATCATCGCCCGGGCCGCGTTGGTGTAATCGGCGCCCATGGCCAGGCGCTTGACGATGTCGGAACCCGTCGCCACCTTGCCGCTCGCACCGATCCGGATCCTCTCCCGCAGCCCCGCACCGGTCAGGGCACTGTGCACGGTGAAGAGGCCATCGGTGAGCGGCATGCCGAGGTGGTCGGCGAATTCCAGCGGCGCCGCACCGGTGCCGCCCTCCGCGCCGTCCACCACGATGAAGTCCGGAGTGATCCCTTCCTCCCGCATGGCTTTGCACACGGCGAGGAACTGTGTCCTCGATCCGGGGCACAGCTTGAAACCCACCGGTTTACCCCTCGCCAGTTCCCGCATCCGGGCCAGGAACCGGACGAGTTCGCGCGGAGTGGAGAAGACTCGGTGGTACGGCGGCGACACTATGGTCTCGCCCTCGGGGACACCTCGGACCGAAGCGATCTCGGCGTTCACCTTGCTGCCCGGGAGGACACCTCCGATCCCGGGTTTGGCCCCCTGCGACAGCTTGAGCGACACACAGCGCACGGACGGATGGGCGGCCTTCTCGGCGAACTGCCGTGCGTCGAAGCCCCCGTCACGGGTACGGCAGCCGAAGTAACCCGTGCCGATCTCCCAGACGAGGTCGCCGCCTGGGCGCAGATGGTACGTCGACAGCCCTCCCTCGCCGGTGTCGTGTGCGAACCCGCCGCGTGCCGCACCCGTGTTCAGAGCAACGACGGCGTTTGCCGAGAGCGAGCCGAAACTCATCGCCGAGACATTGAGAAGGGCCATGTCGTACGGCTCGGTGCAGTCGGGACCGCCGATCCCGACACGGGGCGGCGTGTCGGGCACATCCACCGGGGCCATAGACGGCACGAGGAACTCGTAGCCACGATCATTCATGTCGCGCTCACTGCCGAACGGCTCCTCGGCAGCGACGCCCTTGGCCCGTTCGTAGACGATGCTGCGGGTGTCCCGGTCGAAGGGCCTGCCGTCATAGTTGCGCTCCACGAAGTACTGCTGCAGCTCCGGGCGCAGCCTCTCCATGAGGAAGCGCAGGTGGCCGAGGACGGGATAGTTCCGCAGTACAGAGTGCCGACGCTGGACCAGGTCGTACACACCGGTCAGTGCCGCGGCCGTGAGAGGGGCCGCAGCGAACCACCACCACTGAGATGCCGAGATAGTGAGAAGCAAACTGCCCAGCGCGCAGGCCGTCAACAGCCCTACCGTTGCGAAACGCGTCATTGGTCCTCGTCGTCCTCGTCCAACCGGTGCGCGGCTCCGGCGAATCCGTGTCCGCGTCACTTCTGTCGTGGACACAGCGAGGCCGCCACCCGCACGCCGTGCCCCGGGCTGTGCCCAGGTCTGGTCAGATCGCGGGGCGACCAGGGGGCGTCGGCCCCGCGCCCGGAGACCCCGGAGTCCCCGGCGCGTCGTAGTACGTGCCGACCTGCTCGTGATAGCCGGCGTCGCCCAGGTGCTTGTCCTTGTCGAACTCCGGCGCGCTCTTGATCTGGTCCTTGGTGCGCGCGACCTGAATCGCCGTCGCCTCGGCGTCGATGCCGATGATGGTGCCCGCCGGTAGCAGGACCTCCTTGCCGAAGATCCACACGCCGGTGTCGACAACGATGTACAGCGAGCCGACGTCGTTGGAGTGCTTGTCGACCTTGCCGATGTGGCCGTCCGTGGCCTCGACCTTGTAGCCCGTCAGATCGGCGTTCTGAGTGTGACCAGCGCTGGCCGGGTAGCTCCAGATGTTCTCGGTCATTGTGGCGCCTCCGTACTTCAGCCGCTTTCGTCCAGGCGGCGCGGACTGCACCGTGCGTCCTGTTCAGGCGACAACCTCCGGCTGTCCGAGCTCCCAGCCGCTAAACAAGCCCGTTCGAACATGGCTGGAATCACGGAGACGGAAACAGTGGTGCACTCCGACCGGACGGTGACTGCCGTACCCGCGTCACAATGGCTGTGGCGTGGGTGACTGTGCACGGCGTAACAGCTCCGAGGGCAGCAGGGCGATCTGCCTCGTCACCCACACTCAGCCCAGGGGTCCCAGGCGGTCGGTGTGAGGTCTCAGGACTTTGCCCGTCCAACCGCAACGTGATCGAGCGGCCGGCGAGGGCGAGCCCGACCAGGTAACGGCCGCCGACCAGGCAGACGATCCCGTCGCGATGGACTCGCGGTCGCTCTCGACCGGTTCGCCGGCCGCGAGGATGGCCGTGCCATTGCCGGCCCGGGGCAGGACGGCGGGCGCGGGCGCAGGACCGGCCGGTCGGGCGCCAAGGTGCATGGTCAGGCAGGCCATGCCCTCCGGCCCCCACCCTGGACGGGACGTGGTGACGAGGTGTCCGTCCAGGAGGAATTGGACGCTGCGCTGGTTCGCCCGGACCGTTAGCGTCCTACCGGCAAGCGCCTGGTGGATGCCGACCTGTTGCCTGCTCAATGCCAGGGTGATCTCTCCGCGAGGCAGCACCTGCCCTTCGCACTCGATGGCAGTGTCCTGCGGGGGCAGGATGGGAGGCTCGACAACGCCGACGGACAACTCCGCTTCCTTGACAGGCTGTTCAGAACGCTCGTCGTCGCGGCCGACGGCGGCGTGAGGCCGGAAGAGGCTAGCGACGGGGCAACTCCGCGGCAGGCAGGGGACGTTCCATGCGTCGAGCATGCCCGTCCCCAACTTCCCTCCCTCGCTCCGGTGTACGTGGGTTCCTCTCATGATCTGCCACATGTGCGTATCCGAGCGGTCGTCAAGAGACCCCCGGATCGTGCATGGCGGCGAACGCCGCGGGTACCCGAAGGCGACCGGCACCATCACCATCCGACACTGGAGGCGAATCTCATGGGCCTAGGCGGATGCATTCTGCTCATCGGCGCAGGCGCCATTCTCACGTTCGGGACCGACTGGCAAATGCGGAGCGTCAACCTCGATGTGGTCGGCGCGATCATGATGATCGTCGGCGTCATCGGTGTGCTGGCTTTCACCAGCATCGCCAAACGCAGGCGGGTCGTCGTGCCACCGTCCGCTCCGCTCATCGACGAAGAGCGAGATCGGCGTCTCTGAAGTGAGGCGACAGGATCGCCGCGGGCATCGGTAGGCCACGGGCGATTGTCCGCACCTCGTTGCGTTGGGGCCAGCCTGCCTGCCCAAGACGTTCGGATCGGGGAAGGCGTTCACAACCAGACTGCGCAAGTGGCCAGCTGACGGCAACTGGGAGAAGACGTTCACCGCCCTGCTCGTGCAGGCCGACGCCGAGGCGGCCTCAACGGCGTCGACTCCACGATCACCCGGCCCACCATCCCCGGCAGGGTCCTGGACCGAAGGCGCCCCTGCCGGGGACCGGACGACCACGCATCAGACGTCTCTCCCGGCCAGGTCCACTCACACCGACAAGTTCGCCAAGCGCATGAACTGTGGCCGGTCGTTGGCAGAATGCCTGCTTTCGACAACTGCCTACCAGGCACCTATGTGGAGCGGTACATCGAGCTGAAGCAATGACGTGGCCTGGCCTGGCCGCATTGGAACATCGTGGGTGTCTTCATCTGGCCCAAAGGTGCCAAAAACGCCCCTAGTCCTGCTTGGCGCTCCTCTCTTGTTCGATGAGCTGGTCGGCCTTCTGCTGCGAGCTCGGCTGGTCCGCCAGACCGCCCATGACGTCGGCCACCTTTACGCCTGTGCTGTCGAAATACCGCCCGGCGACCTCCCTCTGCTTCGAGAGTGGCTGGTCCTTCAGCCATCGCTGATTGTCCGCGCTGATCAGGTGCATCAGGGCACTGACCGGGTCCGTGCCGTGACCGAGGACTTCGGTCATGGGGATCTCCTTTCGTAGAAGGGGGCCAGGCACCGAAGGCATGGGGTGGCGGCCGCCGGGCACCTGTACCGAAAATCCTGCCCGAGGGATGCATGGGACAGCCGCAGCCTGCTCACAATGCACTCCATTGAAGGAGCTTGCCGGTCGGCCAAGAGGTGAGGTCAGTGCGATGCGCACGTGTAGTCGAGCAGCGCGAAAGGCCAACCACCCGGTTCCACAGCATGGTTTCTCGTGCGGCCGTGACATGGTTCGCACCGGTCTCCGACCAAGGAGGTGCCGGCCCGGCCTTCGCCGAACCGGGCCGGCCCACCTGTTCTTCGTACGCCCCTGCAATCGACGGGCAAACGAGCCACGGCGTAGGCCGCGTCGTGTCATCCGGTTGCCCCTCAAAAGGCCGATGAGACCGCTACTTACGGGCGTACTTCAGGCGAATACATGGCGGGGGTCGGCGGGCGCTCGCACCCGCCCCCCCACAGGTCCATGAGAGTGACGCCGCCGTGCCGTGACACCGAGCCCCACTCGTGCGGCGGCGTAATCAGCTTCTACGGCTACTCTGGCGCGCCCCCATCGGAGCACCACCGCGCCTGCGGCACGATCTGGACCGAGCCCCCAGCTTCGCCGCAGCCACTTGTCCCTCAGGCAGCGACCCTGCAGTCGGTCCGACCCCGGATGGCAGCCCCGGCTGCCGGCGCACAGCGGCGGCGCCGGATTCGCCCTGAATGCATGGCTATTTTCCGGTTCACTCGCCTTGATCTGGGCACTTGGTTGTGAAATGGGGGCCGAACTCGCTGGAGGTGCGGCGTGGCGGTACGTCATCGGCTGATCAAGGTGGCTCCGCAGACAGTTTGGTCCGTCCTCGCGGACGGCAGCCGATATGCGGAGTGGGTAGTGGGAACGTCGGTCTCCGAGCCAGTGCGGGGGCAGTGGCCACAGGTGGACTCGGCGATCAGTTACGAAGTTCGCGTAGGCCCTCTACGGCTCACCAACGAGACGGTTGTCCGGCAGTGCGAGGAGGGCTCCGTTCTCGGGTTGGAGGCACGAGCAGGCCCGCTGGGAACGGCGCGGATCGCAATCGAGCTCCGCCCCTGGGGAAGGTACTGCCTGGTCATCGTGGACGAGCACCCACTGCAGGGGGTGAGCGGATGGCTCCATAACGTAGCGGTGGAGGCGCTGATCCAACTACGGCATCGCGCGATGCTGGCCCGCCTCGCTCGGGTCTGCGAGGCGCAACCCCAGGCCGAACACCTGGAAGGCCTCCGCAAAAGCCGTAGGGCGGCAGCCCACAGCACTGGCGGCGGCCATGCCTGACGCGGTGGTGATCGGAGCCGGCCCCAACGGGCTGGTGGCGGCCAATCTGCTGGCCGACGAGGGATGGAGCGTGGAGGTACTCGAGGAGCATGCCTGGCCCGGTGGCGCGGTGCGCCACAGCAGGGAGGTCGACGGCGATTTCGTCAGTGACCTGTTCAGCCCCTTCTACCCCCTCGCGGCCGCGTCACCGGTGCTGGCGCGTCTTGGTCTCGAGGGCCATGGTCTGTGCTGGAGCCACGCGCCACGTGTGCTGGCCCACCCGCTCAGTGACGGCAGGTGTGCGGTGCTGGCTCGCGGGATCGACGCCACCGCTGACTCTCTCGACGCCTTTCACCCGGGCGACGGGGACGTCTGGCGACGTCTGCACGAGATGTGGGAACGACTTGGCCCCGACATTCTGGACGCTCTGTTCACCCCCTTCCCTCCACTGCGCGCTACGGCCCATCTCGGCTCAGGCTGAAGGCAGCCGGCGCAGTGCAGGTCCGCACCCGCCTCCACAGCAGCCAATGCCGGCTGTCGGCCTCAGCAGCCAGCAAAATCTCCGCGGCTCAGAGCACTCACCCCTCCCCCATCGCCGGGGTGCGGGCCCGTCCTCGCCGCCGACACTCTGGTGCCGCATAGTTGGATCACTCCCGGGTACCGGAGAGCGGAGACCGCAGACCCCCACCCGGCGAACCCCCGCGCCGGGCGGTCCACTCGGAGCCACGAGGGGACAAACGATGTGTGACGACAGCATCCCCAAGGAACTTTTCGCGGCCGCCGCCCAGGACGCCCTGCGCGATCTCCACCAAGCACCCGACGACCTGGCCGCGCTGGACACGCTGGCCGCCTGCGACATTCTCGTTCCTGAACCTGCAGGACTCGACACTCACGACCACCCGGAAGAGAGCGGACTGACCCTCCCCGTGATCGACGACCCACCACGCCTCCGTGCCGTCCCCGTCTTCACGTCAGCAGAGCGAATGGGCCAGGCACTCCCCGACATTGTCGTAAGTCACCAGATACAACTTGGACTGCTGGCAGCCAACTGGCCCACCGACGAAGACCTGGCGCTCCTCATCGACCCTGGCCACCACGACGGCCTGATCCTCACCAGCAAAGGCGTGCGCGCCCTGCTCGCCCCGCCCCGGACATGACCGCCACCTCACCAAGCGCTCATGACTGGAAAGCAGACCACCACCCCCAGGGTGGCCAAGGCCGTGGCACATGAACATGTCCCCACCTCATGGCCGATGCACTGCCGATGAATCCGTTAGCCACCATCGGCAAGGCCGCCGCCAGTCTGCGGTGGCCCGCGAGTCCGTCGGGCGAGCGCCGTAGCTGCCTGTGCCCCCTTACATCCGGGCGGGCCGCGTGGCCCTCCGAGGATGGGAGCCTCCTCCCAGCGACGATCGCTGCGGCACCCGATTTCTTACGCAGACGGATGCGGTCGGCGGGGGATGATTTCCTGACTACCCAGCATAGGCGCTGCCACCCACCCCGGTGCCCCACGGCTCGCACCGCGCCCGCGCGCCCACTCTCGCTCTGCCGCCATCTTCGTGAGTCCGCACCACGCTGCAGGTCGACGGGGCCCCGCCTCTCTTGATCGTCGACACGTGCACGACGCTGTTCGACGCTCTATGCGAACGGCTGGGGGTGACAAGCCCCAAGAAGGGCTGTGACCACGCCGATACACCACATCACCGCCAATGCGGCCGCCGACGAGATCGAGGCGCACTGGCTTCGCGGGCACGACGCCCATGTCGACGCCATGGGGTCGAAGGGTATCGGGGAGATCGGCATCGCCGGCATGGTCGCCGCGGTGTGGCACGCCTGAGGTGTGCGCGTACGGGGGCCACCACAACAACTGCCTTCCCTTAAAGGTCCGCAGGAAGATGGCGGCGGTCGTCCTAGTGGAAGCTCAGCGCGCCGCGGGCGAAGTGCGTCGCCGTCGTGTCTGACGAACACCTTTCGCATGGCCCGCAGTTGAAGCGCGGGATTCCACGGGGACGCATCACTGGGCGCTGCCGACATACAACTCTCAGGTACTCGCCGATCCAGCCGTTCAGACCGGAGCACACCTTCAGCCGTGCGACAAATATCCCTATACCATGGAATTATAGGTTCATCCACGAAATTCGGCTTCTGCTCCTATCCCATCGGTGGCGTCATGCCCGCTGAACGTCCCCCCAAGCGCCGGTCCGGCGCGGGCGCCCGCGCCGGCGAGGGAGGCGGCGCCGCTCGGCACCGCTCCGGCAAGGGCAACGCGGCGCAGGCCATGCGGTCCGCGACGGAGCAGTTGTACGAGTTGCTTGGCAGGCGCCCCGAATCGGTCTCCGCGGTGAAACCGACGGAGGACGGCTGGGTGGCGGATGTCGAGGTACTGGAGCTCGAGCGCATCCCTGAGACGACGAGCGTGATGGCCAGCTATCGCGTCACTCTGGACAAGGAGGGCGACCTGGTGGGTTACGAGAGGGTCCGGCGCTATACACGTGGACAGATCGACCGCCGGGGCTGAGGGCACCGTCGGTGAAGGGAGGCACCATGACCATGGTGCCGCAGGGCGGCAACAGCGTTTCCAGAGGCGGCACAGGGAGTCTGTACGACGTCCTGGAACTCATTCTTGATCGCGGACTCGTGATCGACGTGTTCGTCCGAGTTTCGTTGGTAGGGATCGAGATCCTCAAGATCGACGCCCGCATCGTGGTCGCGAGTGTCGACACCTATCTACGCTTCGCGGAAGCCTGCAACCGCCTTGACCTCGAGGCGGGAAGGAAGGCACCCGCCCAACTGACCGACATCGTCGGAGACACGGTCGAGAGCGGCGCCAAGGGAAAGTCCAAAGGCGCTCTGACCGGCGCCGTGGATGCGGTCACCGACACCATCAAGGGCGTCACCGGACGCGACGAGGACGACAGCGAAGAGAGCGAACCTGAGGAGAGCGAAGAGAGCGAATCCGAGGAGGAGGACACCAGAGAGAGGGAGCCCGTGGAAAGGCGACGGCGGTCCCCCCGGCGGACGGCCCATCGCAGCAGAGGCTCGTCCCGCGAGAAGGAATGAGCGATGGCCGTATACATCTACTCGATCACCAGCAAGCAGCACCCCCTCCGGCTCGACGGACTCGACGGCGTGGGCGATCCACCCACCCAACTGCGTACCGTGATTGGCGGAGCACTGTGCGCCGTCATCAGCGATGCGCCGGACGGCTTGCGCCCCAAGCGTCGTGATCTTTCTGCACATCACCAGGTCCAGGACCGTCTCATGGAAGACGGTGCGGTGCTGCCGCTGAGGTTCGGTTTTCTGGCCCCGGACGACGAGGCAGTACGACTTGCGCTCGAGGAACGCGCCGAGGAGTACACGTCCAGGCTGGAAGCACTCGACGACACCGTGGAGTACAACCTCAAGGTGTCGCAGGACGAAGACACTCTGCTACGACAGATTCTTGACTCGTCGCAGGAGGCACGGCAGCTCAACGACGAAATCCGCAGCGGAACCGCCGGCCCCGAGGCCCCTGTAAGACTCGGCGAGTTGGTCGCCGCGGAGGTCCAGGCGCGCCAGCAGGCACTGGCCCACGGGGTCGTCGAGGCGCTTCGCCCTTACTCCCGGGACAGGGAGTCGTCCCAGCTGACCGGCGAAGACTTCCTCAATGTCTCGTTCCTCATCCCTCACGACCAAGAAGAGATGTTCCTCACCTCGGAGTTGAGCGTCGCCAATCAGCTGGGTGAGGACGTCCACTTCCGACTCAACGGGCCCCTGCCTCCCTACAGTTTCGTCTAAGGAATCGCCATGGGCCTGCTCACCCAAATCCTCACCCTCCCCCTCGCACCGGTGCGCGGCGTTGCTTGGGTCGCGGACCGTGTGCTGGAGGCCGCTGAGGACAAGTACTACGACCCTGCGCCTGTCCACCGTGAATTGGCGGAACTCGAGCGTCGGTTGCTCAACGGGGAGATCGACGAGGCGACATTCGACGAGCGCGAAGACGAACTGCTCGACCGGCTCGATGAAATCAGAGCTCGTCGCGACCGCGGCGCTCCCTAGCCGCACTACAGAACGCGAGGCCACTCCTGTGACTGACTCTCCCGTCGACAGGCTCGGCTCGTATCCGACCCGAGCCGCGCCGGCCTACGCCCAAGGCTCGTCAGCCAATCTCGCGGACATTCTTGAACGGGTCCTCGACAAGGGCATCGTCATCGCCGGCGACATCCAGATCAACCTGCTCGACATCGAGCTGCTCACCATCAAACTTCGCTTGCTGGTCGCATCCGTCGACAAGGCGAAGGAGATGGGCATCGACTGGTGGGAGCACGATCCGTCACTCTCGTCCCGGGCCAGAGGGGAGCGGTCGCTGTCCGAAGAGAACCGGCGGCTGAGGGCTGAGATCGATGCCCTGCGCCAGGGCACCGAACTCCCCGAGGGTGAGCAAGAGCAGGCGAGGCACAATCCCCGGAGCCAGACAGATGAGTGAACTGGTCACCTACGCCTACGCCGTAGCCCGCGACGCCGACGGGCTCGCAGAATACGCGGCCACCCTCAGTGGTGTGGGCGAGAGCGTCGCACTCGTGACCAGCGACCGCGACGCATCGATTGTCCTCGTGGTGAGCCGCGTCGGAGCGGACGACTTTCAGGAGGCCGCCCTCAAGCGGCATCTGGAGGACATGGCGTGGCTGGAGGCCGTCGCCCGCGCCCATCACAGCGTCATCGACGCCCTCGCGACCCGTACCGACGTGCTCCCTCTGCGCCTGGCAACTGTCTATCTCGACAACGCGCGGGCCCGTGAGGTGCTCGACGACCGAGCGGCGGTGTTCGACGAGCAGCTCACTCGGCTCGCAGGTCACGTCGAGTGGGGTGTCAAGATCTACGCAGACCCCTCTGCTCCAACTCCCGCCCCGGCCACGGCCGAAGCCGGCGCTCTGTCGCCGGGCCGGGCCTATCTTCTACAGCGCAAGGCACAGAAGGGTGTCCGTGACCAGGTCTACCGGGCTGCGCAGCAGGCTGCCGAGCGAGTGGAATTGGCCGGGCGCCGGTTCGCGGTCGGCCGTGCACGTCATCGTGTCCAGCAGGGCGACCTCGCTACCACGGGGGACGAAAACGTCCTCAACGACGCGTATCTCGTCTCCATGGACCACGCTGAGAGCTTCCGCTCCGAGGCCGCACGGGCTGCCGAGGGACTCCAAGGAGTGAGAGTCGAGATCACCGGTCCATGGGCTCCGTACTCGTTCGCGGCGGCCTCTCCCGGGTCAGACCCTCCCATGGACGGACCAATCGCATGATGACGGCAGGCGAATCGTCCGAGGTGGCCCCGCTACCGGACCGACAGGTCGCCCTCATAGACCTGCTCGACCGGCTGCTCAGCGGAGGCGCGGTCATCACCGGGGATGTGGTGCTCTCCATCGCCGACATCGACCTCGTGCGCATATCGCTGCGCGCCCTGATCGTGTCCATCGGCCCGGACAATCCCTCGCCATGGCCCCCGCCCGCTCCCCCAGGACACAGCGATGACCTCCGAAGAACGCGGTAGGCACGCACAGCGGCAAGCCGAGGTCGCTGACGCTGCCGCGCGCGCGTTCCGGATGCTGCCCGCCACACCCCGTGACCTCCTCTCGGGGGCCGAGCCCGCACGTGCACCCTCACACCGGATCAGCTCCGACCCTGACACCGTGGAACGGGACCTGGTCAGGCTGGTTCTCACGCTTGTGGAACTCTTGCGCCAGCTCATGGAACGCCAGGCGCTCCACCGGGTCGACCAGGGCGACCTCACCGAAGAGCAGGAGGAGCGCCTCGGTGCCACGCTCCTGGTCCTTCACGAACGCATGGCTAGTCTGTGTGCCGAGTACGGGCTGACGATGGAAGACCTGAATCTGGATTTGGGGCCACTCGGTACATTGCTGCCGCCGTCCGCGTGACTCCATGCAGTGGCCAGGACCAGCTTCACCAGCAGCAGTCAGACGGGGCTCGGGACTGGACCGAGCGAAGGCTCAAGGGCGTTTGGCCTGCTCGGCCGACCTGAGCACACAAGCCGCGTTCTCGCCAGCATCGCTCTCGAGATACGACGGCCGAGCTCCGTACTACCGTAATGGGTGATCCCCGAGCGCCCACTAATTCTGCCGCGTCACGACAACCCTCGGTAGCCAATGACTCACCGACCGCCAACGAAAGGATTTACCGGCGCCATTTCCCGGTTCTTGCCTGACAATAGAGAAGGACTCTTTTCTCAGCCGAGGAGCTGATCCATGTGGCTGGTGCGGGAAAGAAATTGCACGGCAAGGCCCAGGAGACCATGGGCAAGGCCAAGCAGAAGGTCGGACGAGCAACAGGCGACAACGAGCTGCGAATGAAGGGGACGGGCGATCGAGCCAAGGGTAAAGCCGAAAAGGCGGCTGGCGAAGTCGAGCAGACCGTCCGCGGAGGGGCAGAAGAAACGAAGGGAAAGATCCGGAAGCACACCTGATCTCTAGACGGACACGGGCCCCGAAGGGAATGAACTCCCCTCAGGGCCCGAGCCGTTGACGTCGAGCTCAAACGGCCGCTTCCCCTGTGGACCACTGACCACCTGGTCGGCGGCTGTGCCTGGCGGGCCTCGCCGCCGCGCTTCGGGGCGTCGAAGTCGACCGTGCACCGCCGGTTCGCCATCTGGTCCCGAGCCGGTATCTGGGGCCGGCTGCACCAGAGAGTCGTTCAACGCCTCGACGAGCAGGGCCTGGCACGGCTTCTGTAGTGCCGCCGCGGACCATGGGCCATTCCTTCAGCGTGCTGCCACCCAACTCGGTCACCTCGGCGACGATGTGGTGATCCATCGTGTGCTCCTGTTCCCTTAGCACAGGCAGAGGGCACGGATGTTATGTTTTTTATCCCTGCCTCACGGGCACACGGTCAGTGAGGCTCCGTGGAGGTATCGAGATGGCTGCCGGAGAACGAGCTAAGGCAAAGGCCGAACAGGTCGTCGGAAAGACCCTGCGGAAGGCGGCTCACGCAGCACACAAAGAAACCCTTGCAGCGAAAGGCGCCGCTCTCGAAGCACGGGGCATGATGCGGGGCGCGAAGGAGCACTCCAAGGGCTCCTTCAAGCGCTGACGTAATCATGACATTGGACAGCAGGAGCTTCCGCGAAGGCCGCAAGAGGACAGCTCTCGCGAACGACGCGCCCCTGCTCAAGCCCCTATGTCGGCGTCTGAACTCACGGGCATCCGACGATCAGGGAGTTAAGTTCCCGTAGCGGAGGAAAAGATGATCATCCTCGGAGTCATTCTGCTCATCATCGGGCTCCTGGCAGGAATCGGCATTCTCTGGACCATCGGAGGCATCCTGGTGATCATCGGAGTTGTGCTGTGGATTCTGGGGAGCGTCGGGCACGCAGTCGGCGGCCGACGGCACTACTGGTGATCCATCTCGAGATCAACTTCTGCCGCATGTGCGGTCTACGCCACGAGATCGATGGTGCAGCAGGTGCGACGTGACAGCCGGACTCGAGTCGCACGTCGGCTGCAGGCCTGCAGCATCAGCTCCGCGGCAGGAGGGTTCCGAGTGGCCCGAGGTCGAGGTTGAGATCCTCCGGCCGGACCCCGTGCTGCTCGCAGAGTTCTGCCATCCGCTGGTCGAGCAGCATCAGAGTGGTTCCGATCTCGTCAGCCTGCGCATCGCTGAGATCGCCTTGATCGACACGGCGAATTGCCTGCCGCTCCATCAACTGCCGGAGAAGCTCGACCACCGTGAGCACGAAGGCGACGAGGTCACGCCCCACCTTGTCGGAGTCAAGATCAAGTCGAGATCCGGTCACAGCGGGCCTCCGTCCGCCCAGGGCGCAGGAACGCGTTCGTTGACGGACGACAGCAGAGCATGAAGCGACAGGCGCACCAGGGGAACGTCGGCGATGGCGATGACCAGATCGCCGCTGATGACCACCCCGGTGGCCAGGAGCCGGTCCAACAGATCGACGAGAGGCACCCCGATGGGGCCGTTCAGTTGCCCCGGGCTGTCCCAAGGCACCACGTCGTCGTAAGTCACGGTCTACACCTCACCAATAAATGAGTAGGGGACCCACGGCCCCGACAGCTCGATCTCCACCCCGGCCCGTTCTCGCAGCGACTGTGTCAGCAGGGCGAGTTCGTCGGCGCGATGTTCGGCTACCAGATAGGTCGCGTTGAGGACCTGGATCCGCCGTTCCCCGGAGAACTGGGGGGCATGCGGTCGCAACCTACGGGACGCCGTGGCGAGGAGACGGACTTCGGAATCTACCGTTTCGGCAGCCTGCAGCGCCTCGTCCTGGCTCTGGTCGCGACGCTCCTGCACACCTCGCTTGCGCTCCAGGTAAGCAAGGCCGGCTCCAGGTGCCGGACGGGACCGGTCGGCCGGCGCGGCGCTACGGCTCGAATCGTCCGGTGGGCAGGGTGGCGCGTACACCTTTACGCCCCATTCGGCATGGTGCGCGATGCGCCTTAGTGCTGCATGAAAGCGGTCCGCCTCGTTGGTAAGGGCGTCCCTCGCCCTCTGTTCATCGTGGTAGAGCGTGGCCAGCGGCAAAGGCACTGTAGGGCAGCAGGCGGCAGCCGCAGTAACGACGTCATGGTGGGCGCGTGCGTAACGTTCCAGCTCCCGTTGGTCGGACAGGCGTGCCTGCCAGGCCTCGTCGGTGAAGTCGCGAGCTCGGACCTTCTGGACGATCGCAGTCAGTGTCTCCAGCGGCAGTATGCTCACGGGCGCCCCGTCGGCGACACCTGGCAGCCCGACGAAGGCCGACGGGTCCGGGTTCCGGCAGACCGCGAACACGTAGGTGGCGTGGGCGTCCGAAGACTCAGGGCCGCGCTCCGTCATGTTCCTCGGTTCTCCTTGATCCTTGCTGGGTGGGGAATGATGCTGCCGGGTCACTCGGGTCACTGCTCGGGCGATTCGTCCTTCGTTTTGGATTCGAGCGCCTCCAGACGTTCACGCAATGTGCGATTCTCGTCCTGCAGGGCGCTGCGGGAAGCGCGCGAGCTGAGTGCCGGATCGGTTTCCCACCAGTCGATTCCGGCCTTCTTCGCGGTATCAACGGAGGCCACGAACAGGCGGATCCGGATGGTGAGCAGCTCGATGTCGAGGAGCTCGATCTTGATATCCCCGGCGATCACGATCCCTTTGTCGAGAACACGTTCGAGGATGTCGGCAAGATTGGTGGTCTGTGGGCCGGAGGCCGGATAGGACGTCTGCCGCAAGTCGACGTCAGTCACGACGCCGCCTCTGTCCTCGTCGCTTCTTGGAAGCAGACTCGTCCTCCTCCTCGTCCTCCTCCTCGTCCTCCATCTCGCCTTCGTCCTCGTATTCGCCGTCGGCTTCGGCTTCTTCGTCCTCCGCTCCCTCGTCCTCGTCCTCGTCCTCCTCTTCGTACTCGTCCTCGTCCTCGTCCTCATAGGCACCTTCGGCTTCGTCCTCGTAACCGGAGTCGGCGCCTTCCTGCTCTTCCTGCTCAGCGTCCTCTTCTTCCATGGCGTCCTCGTGCGACACGACGACTTCACCATCACGGATTTCGCCGCGCCAGCCTTCGGGTTCTTCATTGGTGAGGCTGACATACCGCTGGAAGTTCTTGAAGTCCAGTCGCATACGGCGCCCTTGGGCCCGCCATAGGTTGCCGGTCTTCTCGAAGAATCCTGATGGGTAGTACTCCACGACGAGCACGATTCGGGTCAGGGTGGGCGCCAGTTCATGGAAGCTGACCGCGCCGCGAGTGGTGCCCTTGGCTCCTTCGGAGGTCCAGACAATACGGTCGTCGGGAATCTGCTCCTGAACAGTCGCTTTGAAGCTACGCGAGGATGGACCGACTTTAACCTTCCAATCGCTCCCGACCTCGTCACTCTTCGAGACGTCGCGAACGCCCTTCGCGAAGCTGCTGAATTGGTCATACTGCGTCCAATAGTCGTAAGCGTCACGCAGGGGCACCCCTACATCGAGAACCTCGATGATGTTCATGACCTTGCCGCCGCTGGACTTGCGTTTCCCCTTCCCCCCGCCAAAGGCGTCCTTCACCTTCCCAACGACGTTGTCCTTGACGCCTTTTGCTTTTTCTGAAACGAATGCCTTGACCGGGGAGTCACCCTGCAGGATGCGGGATCCTATCGCCGGAAGCGAACCGGACTCGGACGCGTCGGTGAGCTTCTCGGTCACGTCCGTCAGTTTCTCTCCCGCCTTCTCGGCGAGATTTTCCACTTGCGCGGAGAGGAACTTGGACAGCTCTTCGCGGAGCTGGTCCATACCCGAAGCTTCCTCAGTGGGTTGGTCTTTCTCCGTCTTGGTCATGACTGGCTACCTCCGACGATCGGCGCGCTTGGATGCTGCTCGCTTCGATGACGTCGTTTTCCTCGCCGCGGTCTTCTTGGCGGGTGCGGACTTCTTCGCCGCTGTCTTCTTGGCCGCAGTCTTCTTGGCGGGTGCGGACTTCTTCGCCGCGCTCTTCTTGGCCGCGGTCTTCTTGGCGGGTGCGGACTTCTTCGCCGCGCTCTTCTTGGCCGCAGTCTTCTTGGCCGCGGTCTTCTTGGCGGGTGCGGACTTCTTCGCCGCCTTCTTCTTGGACGGCGAAGCCTTCTGCGGCGCGGCTTTGGCTGCCCGACTCTTCTTCGCGCGGGCGGGTGCGGCCTTCTTGGATGTTGCTGCTGCGGATGCCCTGCGGCGCCGCTGCGACCGCGCCTCCTCTTCAGGCTCTTCCTCCTCTTCAGGCTCTTCCTCTTCTTCGTCCTCCTCTTCGTCCTCCTCTTCCTCGTACTCGGCTTCCGGCTCTTCCTCTTCCTCTTCCTCGGCCTGGTCTTCTTCGTACTCGGCCTCCGGCTCGTCCTCTTCCTCGTACTCCGCGTCTTCCTCTTCCGGCGCGTACTCCTCCTCGTCCTCTTCGTCCTCGTCCGCGATCTCGCCGAGCCGGGCGGTGCGATCGCTGAGGGCGCCGGCAAGCGTGCTCATCCCGCGGTCGGCAGCGGCAGCCACTGCCTGACGCCCCGCTTGAAGGACTTCCCCTCGCAACTGCTCCTGCAGATCAGCAAACTGGGGAATCTCCCCCAGCCTGCGCATCCCCTCGGCTGCAAGCTGGCGAGGGTCAAGGCCGAACCTCCGGCCTGCCAGATAGGTCGCAATGGACAGAGCCATGCGGCCCTTCTTCGTTCGACCCAGCACATAGCCGCCCACTACAGCAGCAGCAAGCGCCACCTTTTCCTTTTCATTCATGAGCCTGTCACCTTCGATCGTTCGGAGCGGGACCAACCCGTGTGGCATACAGCCGATCGAGCAGTCGTTCCTCTTCTCGTTCGAACTCCTCCAAGCTGATGTCTCCGTCTTCGAGTTCGCGGTTCAGCAGAGCCAGCTGGGCGCGGAGCACTCCTGGGTCGTGCAGCTCTCGCTCAGCTGCGTCGTTGAGTTTTTCTGCCACCCAGATCACGCCGCGGACCGGTGCAATGGGGAGTGTGAGAATTCCAGTGATCAGACCCATGTCAGACCCCGACGGTCCGAACAGAAGCGCCTTCAGCGGAGACAAAGCTGTAGCAGGGCAGTGGGCCGGCGAGACGCAACTCAACGCGTTCACGGTGCGCCTCGGCGAGTTGCTCTGCTGCGCTTCGGAAGTCGTCGCTGTCGCCACGGCCTACTAGGAACGACACGTTGAGCACGCATCCGTGGACCTCCGGTCCCGAGGCCACGGCACGCGCCTTGGACGTGAGCTCGCGCAGCACTTGCCGACCGGCTGCGGCGGCCCTGCTTTCCAGAGCACTCGCGACGGCTTCGCCCAAACGGACGTTGGCTTCGTACCCGGGCCTCTGGCGCGCCTCGTCTCGCAGTAGGCGGACATTCTTGTCCTCCGCAAGGAGGCTTCTCAGCGCATTCTGTGCCGGGAATGCCTTGACGTTGACCTCGACCCCGTCCGCGAGATGCTCAAGTACAGCCACGTGGTCCGCCTCGCAGGCTGCCAACTGAGCGCGTACCGTCTCCTCGTCCGGTGCCACCATCCCAAATCGCATGGGAAGAACAGGGCCTTGGCCGGAAAGGCGCAGCAAAAGCTCCTGATGCGCCAACAGGTCGCGTCGTCGGGCGCGGAGGTTCGCGGGCGCCTCACTGACGACAGCGGCGACCCGGCCCTGCCGAATCACTCGCAGATGGGCGGCAGGGCTGCCCACACCGCTTGAGTCCGTCGGCAGCGGTCTTCCCGCCCGAACGATCGCGTATACGTATACCCCATCGGTTGCCACGGCTCAGGCCTCCGCCGGTCGTCGACGCGAACTGCCACGGGCAGGAGCACGCCGCTTCCGAGGCCGTTCCTGCTGCTCTTCCTCGTCGTCGTCCTGCTCGTCGGAGTCGTCGTCGCGGCCCCCGACTGCCTTGCGCACGGTGTCACCCACGGTCTCCGCGGCCTTGCGGACCTTCCGTTTGCCGATGGACTTGGCAGCACTGCCGCTCAGCAGCTCAGGAACAGTGGTGCTGCCCGAGTCCCGTTCCAGGTCCAGCCGGTTGCAGGCCTCGGCGAACCGCAGGTAGGTGTCCACACTCGCGACAACGATGCGCGCGTCAATCTTGAGGATCTCGATGCCGACCAGGGAGACCCGGACGAACACGTCGATCACCATGCCCCGATCGAGGATGAGTTCGAGCACGTCGTACAACGTGCCGGCGCGCGGTGGGCACGCCACTACCTCATCGGAATAGGTGGTCGCAGGCATGTGGCGTCCTTCCGATTGTCGACAAACCAGGGTCACTCATCGGCGGATCCGCGCCGATAGCGGCGGACCCTGCAGTACTCCATGAGTTCACCGTCCTGGTCGAGCTGCACCTCGTACGAGGCGAGAAGGCTCGTCGTATCCGGAATCCGGGGCAGCTCAAGGACGTCCACGACGACAGACCAACCGTCATCGATGCGCTTGACGGCCGATACGCCCTCCGTGGGATGGCCGATGAGCCCTTCCAGGCTCCGGCAGGCAGCCCGCGCGGCTTGGCCTGCCCCCCGCACGGGCGGCGAGCGGCGAGCGGCTGTCGTCGAGGACTTCCCGGCGCGCGGCCGACGTTCTTCTGCCATGAATACAAGTCTGACCAATATCGGTCTCACCGCACGTCGAGCGGGGCAGACGAGCCCACGCGTCGGACCGCGTTGCTCGCGCCTCAGGCCAATAGCTTGCCGAGCTCACACCATGTGCCTGGATCAGCAGGGCACGGGCATGCACGTCAGCGTCCCCGGGGCTGTTGACGTAATGCCAGCTGGGCTTCTCATGCTTCCAGAGGATCCGGTCGTGGTTCCCACCTGACACTGCAGGACGCTGACGCGGCTTTCCGGGCCGCGGCCACCCCACGGTCGCGGCGGCAATCAACGTCTGGTCTGCGGGGAAGCAGCAGCGCGGAATGCGCCGGCGGCGCCGCTGCGGCGATTCGACGCAGGGCGACGGGGAACACCGGACGCGGCTTGGTCTGCTGCCGTTGGGGACGGCTACACGGATGCGTGGTGGACCTCGATCACCGTGATGTCGACGTCGGTCACCACCATGCCCAGGACATGGCCGCAGGTGCCTGCTACTGAGCGGCGCACCAGTCCGGCCGTCTCAGGCAGAGGGCGGTTCATTTCGGCGGTCAGGGTCATGCTCACGCGCACACCCGTGAAGAGATCGGATCGGGCAAGGCGACAACTGACGGCAGTGACGCCGGGCACCTCGTCCGCCGCTCGCCGCAGTACGGCGGACGCGGCGCGCTCGGCTATCCACAGGGCGCGCGCGGGGCCGCCGAAAGGCAGTGTCGATCCGGGCCACACCTGATCATGGATGATTTTGGTCATGACGCGGGCGATGAGGCACTGCGTGCTGGGCGGTTCCCTTTCCCGCAGGGTCTTCGTCGCTGTGTCCAGTGCCGGGTCTTCGACGGAGTCACCGGGCCAGCCGTCGGACGGCATGTGCAGGCGGCCGGGGGGCGGAGGCCGGGCGGGTTGGTCGTCTAGCGCCACGGGCCCATCATCTCCTTCAGGGATCGGCGTGCCCGATACAGCCTTCCGCGGACCGTCTGCTGGCTGGTGCCAGTCACTTGGGCGATCTGTTCGTAGGGCAGTCCGTGCAGTTCCCGCAGGATCCAGCACACCCGCTGACGGGGCTCAAGTGCGCCGAGCGCGTCGGCCAGGGCGCTGGCAAGAGCATCCTCTTCAGCTGCCTGGGCGGGCGAACTGTCCACACCGGCGGTGGGTTCCGCCACTCCATTCAACGGTACCGGTGCCGGCCGCCTGCGCAGAGAATTCAGGCAGCGGTTGACGGTGATGCGGTAGATCCAGGTACTGAACGCGCAGGCGTGACGGAACTCGGGCAGGCGCCTCCAGGCGCTGATGAACGCGTCCTGGACTGCGTCCTCGGCGTCCTGGAGGTTGCCCAGTGTGTGGAGGGCCAGTGCGAGCAGGAGGCGGCTGTGGCGTCGCATCAGGATGGCGAAGGCTTCCTCGTCGCCCTCACCAGCACGCGTCGCCAGGAGATCGTCGGGGGCGGTGAGCAGTCCATCGACAGTGCCGGAGGCAGGGGGCCTGGGAGACAGGTAGTCGCTGGCACCTTGGCGCGAGGAAGGGCTGGTGTTGTGCTTCACGCCTGCACCTCCTTCCCGCTTTGTCACGAGTGCCCAGCTCAGGACCCACGAGTCGCTTCATTGATTTATGTGACGTTTTCCCACCTGGCTGTGTCGAACCTTGTGACGGGCACGGTGATGGTGCCCGCATCGACTGGTCGAGGTGACTGCCATGACGGACACCACCAACCGTCCCCCTTCCGAGCAGGACGGCCCTACAGAAACTGCGACCATGCTGAAAGGGCCGACCGGTGCTGGCACCTCACCCGAGACACGGGGCAAGACCACCATCGCCGACGGCGTCGTAGCCAAGATCGCGGGGACGGCCGCCCGCGAGGTACCCGGTATCCACAACCTCGGCGCGGGCGTGACCCGTGCCATCGGAGCCGTTCGTGAGCGCGTCCCTGGTGGAGGGACCGGCGGCGTCAGCCGCGGTGTGAAGGTCGAGGTGGGCGAGCGCCAGGCCGCAATGGACATCGATGTCGTCGTCGAGTACGGCTTCGCCATCGTCGATGTGGCGGCTGAGGTACGCGTCAATGTCATCTCTGCCGTGGAGCGCATGACGGGGCTCGAGGTCGTCGAGGTGAACCTCGTCGTCGACGACGTGAACCTGCCCGACGAAGACGACGCGGAGCCGACCGAGGGCCGCGTCGAATGACTTCCGGCTACCGGCTGCTTCCCCTAGTGGGAAGAAGCGCGCCCTAGGTGGCAGAACACCCGAGGGACAGGTGAGTGAGCGATGAATACAGCAACAGTGGGTCTGGCAGCCGGAATGGCACTGGGATTCGCCGGTTACTTCGGCGGCTTCTGGGCCTTCCTCCTCGTAGCCGTCCTGGGTGCGGTGGGCTTGGTCCTAGGTCTCGTCCTGCAGGGCGACGCCGACATATTCACTCGGCGGCAACGGTGAGTACTGCCCCCAGTGCCAACGAGTCGTCCAAACACCCGGACGGCCGGTATGCGAACGGCGCACAGCGCCCACCGCCGCCTGCGGAGCGCGGCGCGACGGTGATTCCTGACCGGGTCGTGGCACGCATCGCCGCGAAAGTGGCCAGCACAGCCCTGCACCGGATCACCACACCGCAGCACCCGCTATCGGACCTTGCTGCACCCAGCGCTCACGCGACTACGCACGACGCGACGGCACAGCTGGCGCTGTCCGTGGATCTTCCCTATCCCACAGACATCACCGCCGCTTGCCGACAACTGCAACGCGAGGTCACCGAACAGGTGGCCCACCTGACCGGTCTGGACATCAGCGAGGTGATGGTGACGGTGCGGCGGCTGGTTGTCGCGGGGCAGCCAGGTCGCGTCCGCTGATCCCGCAGCCCGAACCACCTGCGCCTACTCAGCACCGGCCATGACCGGAGCCAGCAAAACACCACCGACCGACGACGGAGGGCGGACACCATGACGCTGTCACACCGGACCGCCTCGACCGATCAAGCAGCCGGATCGAGCCGACCCGATATCCGCACTCTCGCGACAACGCCCTCAACATACGACGGGCGGGGGGCGAGATCGCCCCGCCTGTGGTCCGCACGCCGCATCCCGGCCGCCCTGGTCGCTCTGGTGGCGTTCTGTGCCATCGGAGCCCTGCTGTACGACGTGATCGCGGTGCGCGCGGGACGCCGCGCCGGAGCATGGCGCACCCGCATCGCCGAGGAGATGACCACCCGGCCCGTCGACGACCCCTGGCTGCTGGCGACGGGCGCCGTCGCCGTCGTTCTCGGCCTGTGGCTACTCATCCTCGCCCTCACACCCGGACTGCGCCGGCTCCTGCCCCTGCGGGCACCCGAGGAGTCCACGGAGATAGGGGCCTGGCTGGATCGCAAGGGCGCCGCAATGGTGCTGCGTGATGCCGCAATGCGGGTCCCCGGCGTCAGCCATGCCCGGCTCCGGGTCAGGCGCCGCCGTGTCATAGCCCGCGCGGAGGTCGGCTTCCGCGACACTGCAGCCGTCCGCAACGACCTCACCCAGGCTCTGCAGGAGCAGTGCCGTCAGCTCGCCCTGGTGCACACCCCACGGCTGACGATCCGCCTACGACACCACACCCGCTGAGGCTGCCCCGGGAGCGCGCCATGAACGGTCGATCCACACTGAACCGCCTCCTCCTGTCCCTTTGCGGCCTGGTGCTGCTAGGAGGCGGCCTGCTGATCCTCACAGCCGGGTTCGACCTCTACCGCCGGCTTCACGTGGCCCCGCCCGCCGGGTGGCCCCTGGCCGCGCCTCACGACGTCCTGCTCAGCAACGCCGACCGCGTCCACTGGAGCGATCAGGGCTGGTGGTGGTGGGCCGCCGTCATCGCCGTCCTGATTCTGGCAGCCGCCTTGGCCCTCATCTGGCTTCTCGCACAGCGGCGCCACCGCCCCAGCGCAGTACACCTGGGTGGGACGCCTCCACCCGAAAGCGTCGAACTGCGAGGCCGTGCCCTTAGCGATGCCGTGACCTCCGAAACGCGTGCTCTGCCCGACGTCAAGCAGGCCAGCGCCCACCTCACCGGACGAGCGGCGGGCACCCGACTGCATGTGGCGCTCACGCTGACGGACCACGGACTTCCCGCCCCCGTCCTGCAGGCCCTGTGTCATGGCCCAGTGGCCCACGCACGCGAGGCCACTGGGTTGACCCATCTACCCGCCCGAGCGCACCTGAACGTTGGCAGGCACAAGGCGCGCCGTGCCGAATAGAGGCGCTGCTACCGAGGGCGGTGACTTGGTGCACTCGATGAGTTGTTCCTCGCCGAGCTGTTTCCCGCCGGTTTGGTGTTCCTCGATCAGGCCGTCGGTGAAGCACAGCAACCGGTCCCCGGGTTCCGGGATCCGCTCGCTGACTGTCGGCTGCTCCCCGCCGAATCCGACCGGCAAGGTTGGGGCTATCCAGCCGGTCCAGTACGACGCGGTCACGGATCAGCAGGGGTGCAGGACGGCCGGCGTTGACCCATTGCATCCGGCCCGTGGCGACGTTCAGACACATCATCTGTGCGGTGACGAAGTGGTCGGGGCCGAACTGCTCATTGATGGCCTTGTCCATGAACGCGTACACCTGGGACAGATCGGTGTCGGCCCGTCGCGTGTGGCGATAGGCGCCGATGGCCACGGTCGCCGCGTCCGCCTGACACCCATCAGCCACGCGAGTGCCGACTGAGCGTCTGCGGCTGCCCGAAACTGTGGCGTGGCCGCCGACGCGATCCGCGCCGTGGCCCCATGACGCCTCGGTCAGACTCGGGGGTCTGGCCTGCGCTGGGCGAGCTGGCGGTCCAGTTCGATGCGGATGTCGGCGCACAGCGCACCCGAGCGGCCCCACTCGACCAGCAGCTCTGCAACATGGTGCAGCTTGATGTCCGTGCGCATGGACGTCTCCCGCAGAACGTCCCAAGCCTCCGCCGAGGTCAGCCGCCCCACGGCGATGACCACGCCGACCGCTTGGTCGACCACGGCGTCGAAGGTCCCCGGCTGCGAGCTGCCGTCACCGCCCTTCAGGGCCAGCACGCGTTCCGGGAGCCCTTCGGCCGCTGACTCATCACTTCGCTGCTCATGAGCTTGGGGCGTCAACACTGCCTCCACGGCACAATCGGCGACAATCTAGCCACCACCTTCGCTCACCCCAACGGGCGTGGCAATCCGCCCAGAGGTGTACCGCGAGCACCTCTGCTTGAGGTGCCGCCGCAACACAGCGCCACTGCGGCAGCACAACCACATCCACCACAAGAGGCCGCACGTGTGGATCTCACCCCACAGGGCACCCGGTGCCACAGAAGTCACGCACGATGTCCACACGGAGTGGAATCCGATGACCGCAGAGGCCCAGTCAGCACCGGCTCCGTCACGCCCGCCCCGCTTGCTCACGCCGCCCGGCGTGTACGCACCGCAGAGCGACACGCAGATACTCGTCCAGGCGCTGTGCGGGGAGAACATAGGGCCCACCACCGGTGTGCTGGATCTGGGGACCGGCAGCGGAGCGCTCGCCGTCCAGGCCGCGCGCATGGGAGCCCGTGTGACCGCTGTCGACATCTCGTGGCGTGCTGTGTGGGCCGCGCGTCTCAACGCGCGCCTGTCACGGCATCACGTCACCGTCCGCCGCGGAGACCTAACCAACGCGCTCCAAGGTTGCTCATACGACATCATCGTCAGCAATCCGCCGTACGTGCCCTGCCCTTCGGTCGGTCTGCCGAGTCGCGGCAAGGCACGCTCGTGGGACGCGGGACCCGACGGACGCGCCTTGGTGGACCGTATCTGTGACGCCGCCCCCGCAGCCTTGCGGCCGGGCGGAGTCCTGCTGCTCGTGCAGTCGGCGCTGTCCGGCACCGAGGCCACGCTCGAGCGGCTCGCCGGCACAGGACTCCACCCCGCAGTCGTCGACCGAGCCCGCATCCCCTTCGGCCCGGTCCTGCGCTCCCGGACGGCATGGCTGCGCCGCCGAGGACTCGTGGGCGAGGAGAGCTGGGAAGAGCTGGTGGTCATCCGTGCCGAAAAGTTCTGAACGCGCGCGCCACGTCACCGTCGACCCTGACGGACCCTTGCTGGTGGAGGGCCCCGTAAAAGTAGTAGTTGACGACGGCGCCGTATTCGTCTCGCAACGCTTCACCGTCGCGATCTGCACGTGCCGGCGAAGCCGTAACTACCCATGGTGCGACACCAGCCACAGGCGCCGCACGAAACCCCGGACCGACCCCGCACCCCCGCCCGCATCGGACTCCGAGGCCTGAGGAAGGACCCCCTCATGCATCCGGACAGCCAGGAGCCACGCGGTCACAGCCCCCCACTCCCCCAGCCCCGGGGCGACTTGTCGAGCACAGTCCTCAAAGCGCTCGGCGGCGCCGCCACGGCGCCACTGCCGCTCGCATCGCCGCGCACTGTCGACCCATACGGAGACGATCTCCAGCTCGCTCTCTACGTTCTCTACGAACTGCACTACCAAGGCTTCGACGGCGTCAGCGACGAACACGAGTGGAATCCGGAGCTGCTCGCCCTGCGCGGTCTGCTCGAACGGCGCTTCCTCGACGCGCTGCGCACTGACGCGCCGCCACGGACCGATGCCGACGAGGCCCTTGCCCCACTTCTGCTGGAACCCGTCGGCCACGACGAGTCGAGCGTCAGCCACTACCTCCAGAGGGACGGCACGTTGGAGCAGCTCAGGGAGTACGCGGCCGTGCGCTCGCTCTATCACCTCAAGGAAGCCGACCCTCACGCCTGGGTCCTCCCCCGTCTGCACGGCCGCGCCAAAGCCGCCATGGTGGCCGTCGAGTTCGACGAGTTCGGCGCGGGACACCCAGAGGACATCCACGCCCAGCTCTTCGCCGACCTCATGACGGACCTCGGCCTGCGCACCGCCTACGGGCACTATGTCGACACGGCGCCGGCGGAAGCCCTGGCCACCGTCAACGTCATGTCTCTGTTCGGCCTCCACCGCGCTCTGCGCGGAGCCCTGGTGGGGCACTTCGCCGCTGTCGAAGTAACCTCACCCCCCAGCTCGCAACGACTGGCCTCGGCCCTGCGGCGTACCGGCGCGGGACCGGCCGCGGCCCGCTTCTACGACGAGCACGTGGAGGCCGACGCCGTCCACGAACAGGTAGTACGTCGCGATGTC
Source organism: Streptomyces sp. NBC_01445 (assembly GCF_035918235.1). Lineage (NCBI taxonomy): Bacteria > Bacillati > Actinomycetota > Actinomycetes > Kitasatosporales > Streptomycetaceae > Streptomyces > Streptomyces sp. NBC_01445. The sequence goes on from NZ_CP109485.1 coordinate 1,973,818, forward strand.
ATCGGCGGGCTGCGAGCAAGCGAACCCATGCTCGAGCCAGACATCGCCTTCGGCGTCCAAGCCACCGTCCTCCTGGAGGAACACCTCGGACGACAGCTCTTGGGAGCCTGGCGCGATCAGCGCAGCGCGCTACGCACGCCGTTGTAGCAGCTGCCCCGCCCGTTCGGTCCTGGCCAGCAAGGCCCTTTCGTTCCACGCCACTTGAGGCGCACGGGTCGGGGCCGCGCATTCGACCGGCTTGCCGTCCTGCCGTCCTGCCGTCGCCCGAGCGGTCGCAGCTCGCCGGTAATCTGCGCGTCACGCGCGGCGCATAGCCTGGCGGGAGCCCTGACCCGGCGTGAAACTACGTGCACCGGCGCAGACGGGGCGGATGAACGACCGCACGGGTTGGCCTCTTCAAAGCCTTCGCAGTGCGGGCAGTAGACGCGTCTCCGCCCAGTCGATGAAGGGGCGCTGCCGGTCACCCCCCACCTGGACGAGTGCGATCTCGGTGAATCCCGCCTCGATGTAAGGCCGGACAGCGTCAGCGAAGGCTCCGACGTCGTCCCCGCAGGGGATCATTTCAGCGACGTCGTCAGGCGTGACGTAGGTCGTCGCGGCTTCGAAGCCGGAAGGGCCCGGCAACTCGGCATTGACCGGCCAGCCGCCCAGAGCCCAGCGGAACTGGTCGTGAGCACGGAGCACCGCTGCGTGCCGGTCGGTGTCGTAGGAGACCGGAAGCTGACCGATCCGCGGCTTGCCCGCCCCTCCGTGCCGGTCAAAGGCATCCAGCAGTTCGGCCTTCGGCTCGGTGGCGATGACCAGGTCGGCGAGCCGGCCGGCAAGTGAACAGGAGCGTTCCCCGGAGACCGCGATCCCGACCGGAGGGGCTTGGCCCGGCAGGTCCCACAGCTTCGCGTTCACCACGTCGAAATGAGTGCCCTGATGGTTCAGCTCACCGCCGGCGAAGAGAGCGCGGATGACCTCCACCGCCTCCTCCAGCATGTCGAGGCGGACATCGGCCGAGCGCCAACCCCCGCCCACCACATGCTCGTTGAGGTTCTCACCCGACCCGAGACCTAGACGGAATCGGCCCTCGGAGAGCAACTGCATCGTGGCCGCCTTCTGGGCCACCACAGCCGGGTGGTAGCGAATCGTCGGACAGGTCACGAACGTCATGAGCGGAATGCGTGTGGTGGCCTGGGCCGCGGCACCGAGCACACTCCAGGCGTAAGGTGCGTGCCCCTGCGAGGCGAGCCAGGGGGAGTAGTGGTCCGACGTCACGGAGAAGTCGAACCCTGCCCGCTCCGCCGCGACGACATTGTCCACCAGGGTCCTCGGACCAGCCTGCTCCGTCATCATCGTGTAGCCGAATCGCACCATGTTTCACGGATTGCCGAAGCCCTCGCGTCCAAAACTCCTCGGGTTCCAGGTTCACCTCGTACGACCTGCGGTCAGAAGAGGCCGACCGACCGCCCACTCCTCGATACTGAGGCCGGGTGCGCGGCCTAATGCCGTGCTCATCCCGCCGCCGGAGTTCCCGGTGTTGTTGCTGATGGCGGTGTTGGTATCCCGTAATCGCCGGACGTAACGCTGAACCCCGACCGCACCGCGGGGTCGTTCGGTTCGGACACCGCATCGAGGTCACCGGCACCCGCGACAGCGGCACGTGCGTGTTGCAGCATCCTGTTGACCGCCGCGACCCTGGACGGTCCCAGATTTCGACGGCCTCAGCTGCGGTGAACTCCAGCACCCGCAGCACCAGCACGGTCCGCTACCCGGACGGGCCTGCATCGCCGCCACCCTCGCCGAGCGCAGTTCCGCCCGCGCCTGCACGTCAAACCGCGCATCGGGAACGGTCCATCCGGGGACGTCGAGCGCGGGCGCCTTCAAATCGACTTGGGCACGGCACTCCTGCTCTTTGCGAAGTCGTCACACTGTTCCGGGGAGTAGGGGGCGCCGCCGCAGAACATGGACAGCGGATCCGGTCGCGATGTTCAGCCTGCGCTGCGCGTGCCTGGCGGGTCCTTGGGGTCGACACCGGTGGAGGCGGATGCGTCCTTGGTTCCGCTGGGGCGCTGGGAGCGCCCCCGGGGGCCGGTGTCGTGCATACCCTTCTCGTCCCTGTCGGCCTTGCTCTGGTCCTCGCCGCGGCGCCCACTGCTTTTCACGGGCTTGCCATGCGGGTTCCCGGCCTCCTTTTTGGAATGCTCGCGCCCGGGGTCCTTGGCGGGGGCGTGCTGGTCGGGGTGGAAGGAGCGGTGGGCGCTCGGGTTGTCCTGCTGCCGGGTCTCGTCGACATCGGGAGCCCAACCGTGCTGTTTGGTGCCCTTATGCGGGCCTGGGCCCTCGCCGTGCGAGGGTTGGGATGACTTTGGCTCCTTAGCCATGATCTGGCCTCCTTCTACGGTGGCGGGTTGAAGCCCCCACCACGCCTGCCGCGCTCCCCGTGATGACGTGCTCGTTACCAGTAATGCTTGCGTCCGCCGACGGAGTGTCCGACCGCTCCCATGATCCAGAGGATGGCTCCGATGACGACGAGGATGACGCCGATGGTCCACAGGATGCTGATTCCCGTGACAAAGCCGATGACCAGAAGAATTACACCGAGGGCGACCATGCTGACCTCCGATTTCACTTTTGCGCTCCAACCAGCCTAGGCGCGTCCGGCATTAACGGCGTGCTGTGGCCGGTGATGCCGTCCCAGTGGGCGGGAGCCCCTCGGGCGCGCGGCCCCGGCCGGCTCAAGCCGGCATTCCTACGGCCGCCGGTTGCAACCAGACGAAATTGGGAGCAACGGCGGCACACGATGCCCGCGCGTCAGCGGCCGAGAGCCTTTCGCAACTCCTGCTTGTTCATCGACGAGCGCCCGTCGATGTGACGCTTCTTCGCCTCCTCGTAGAGCTGATCCCTCGTCGGTCCCTGCGCACCGCTGTGCGAGCGTTCGCCTCCACGCTGCGAGGCTGACTTCTTGTCGTGTGTGGAGGTTTTGCTGGCCGACTTCGACTCCCCCGACCGCGCGCGTTCCTTGTTGACCGTCCGGGCGGCGATCTCCTTCGCCCGCCCCTTCGACTCTCCGCGGTCTTCGGCGCTCTCCTTGACGTGCTCGTACTGGCGTTCCCGCTTGGCGCTAGAACCTCGGGGCATCTTTTCGTCCTTGCCTCGGATGACGTGGAAACATCGCTATCCAGGTCACGCCAACGGAGCGAGCGCTGCAACAGCAGTCCTGTCCGGCCCTGTGCGCTGCCCTGTGTACGACCATCTACGCACCTACGGTGACGATCGAGCGCCAGGCTGTTGCCGCCCGCCCACATGTGGAGGTGCGCGCGGCGGGCGCGTTTCCTCACGCGCCCCTGGGCCACTCGGGTGAGGAGCCCATACGTCTCGATGAGGAGTGTCGTGATGACGGAGTTCGGCAATGTCCCAGGGCCCGTCCTGGCGATGCCCATGGTGTGGGCCGGTCGCGCCTCTCCGATCATCTTCAGGTCGATGCAGGCCAACGGCTTGACGGCTGGACCAGGAGTTGATTGTCGGGGCGACCGGCCCACGCTCACCGAAAGGGCGTCTCTCATGGTTTGTCGCCGCGGGACACCGGCCCACGGCGATCGAGGCGAAGCGCCCACTGCCGGATCGCACCCCCCGGACCACCGAATCGCGAGGTAGTCATGAGCGACCAAAACATGGCTGACGACGCCTACCAACCGACTGGAAGCAATGAGGAGCAGGCAGACGCGGCACCACTGGATCTCGAAGATGCCGTGGACGAGCGCACCTACGACGACAGGCTCGACGAGGGGTATTCGCCTCCGGAGAAGCCACTGGGTGTCACACGGACCGGCACCACGGCCGCTGAGCAGCACGACGGCGAGACGCTCGAGGAGCGGTTGCGGCAGGAGGTGCCCGACGCGCACGAGCCAGAAGGGGACGGCATCGGGGACCTGCCCAATGGCGAAGGCGAACCCGTGGATCGGGAGGCCGGCGCGGACCGGGCGGGCCGGCTCGTGGCCCCGGACGAAGGTGCCCACGCCTCCACCACCAACGAAGCCGTCGCCACGGACCAAGGCGTCGACGGCGGGGCCGCCGGCGCCGAGGAAGCCGCGGTCCACGTCGTCCCGGATCAGCAACTGCCCTCTGCACCCGACGACAGGACCTGACCGAAGGGCAGCGCTGCCCCCATCCCGATGTGACCGGCGCCAGAGAGAGCGTCCCCCGGGTTTACGCACATCCGCCTGGGCACTCGATCCTCTGCGCCCCGGTGCGGCGCCCCGACCGAGGAAGGACGAGAACGATGGGATTCGCCACCATGCTGACTGTCGTCGTGGACTGTCCGCAGCCACGGCAGCTCGCCGAGTTCTACGCCGCCGTGCTGGGCGGCGATATCGATGACTTCAAGGGAGACGGCAGCTGGGTCGATCTCCGGCCGCCAGCTGGTCAGCGCATGTCCTTCCAGCTCGCGCCGGACCTCAAGCCGCCCGACTGGCCCGCCGCCGATCACGACTCTCAACAACTCCACCTCGACCTCGCCGTCGAGGACATCGACGCGGCACAGCAGAAGGTCATCGCATTGGGCGCGCGTCCCCTCGATCTCGAGGACGACGGCGGAAAACGTGACTTCCGGGTGTTCTCCGATCCCGCCGGACACCCTTTCTGCCTCATCCGGCAGTCCTGACATACCAAGCTCCTGCACCGCGGTAGCGACTGCGGTCGATCTCGACTCGGCTCGGACGGCACCGCGAGGCAGCGCGTTGGCGCCAGACCATACGGGTACTGGCCGGTTGCGCGCGGCCGGCCGACCTCCTGGAGGCCGAGGCAGACCTGAAAACTCTGCGTTCACCCAAGAGTGCTGCCGCCCACCCGCCGGAGAGTGGCGCCCGGCCAGGGCGGGTGGGACGGTGGAGGGAGAGAAGGGGGCGCGCGAGGGAGCGCTGACGCCCCCAAACGACGGCAGAGCACGACCGCCGGCGGTGCCGTCGACTACCGGCCGCCAAGCGCAAGCGGCAATGGCGCTCGCGCGTAACGGCGAAGAGGGGTTTGATCATGAAGGCAGCGGTGTACGAAGGACCCCGCACAATTGCGGTGAAGGACGTACCGGACGCGAAGATCGAGCATCCCGGCGACATCCTCGTGAGGATCACGAGCACCAACATCTGCGGCTCCGACCTGCACATGTACGAAGGCCGCACGTCGTTCGAGACCGGCCGCACGCTGGGCCACGAGAACCTGGGTCAGGTCGTCGAGGTCGGCTCCGCCGTCACCAAGGTCAAGGTCGGCGACTACGTGTGCCTGCCGTTCAACATCGCGTGCGGTTTCTGCAAGCAGTGCGAGCAGGGCCTGACCAACTACTGCCTGACCATGCAACCGGAACCGGCCCTTGCCGGAGCCGCCTTCGGATTCGCCGACATGGGCCCGTACCAGGGCGGCCAGGCCGAGTTTCTGCGTGTCCCGTACGGCGACTTCAACGCCCTGCGGCTGGGTGAGGACGCCGCAGAGCGCCAGTTGGACTACGTGATGCTGGCCGACATCTTCCCCACCGGCTATCACGCCACCGAGATGGCAGGCGTCAAGCCCGGCGACCAGACCGTCGTCTTCGGCGCCGGTCCGGTAGGACTGATGGCGGCATACTCCGCGATACTCAGGGGCGCCGGCCGGGTGTGGGTGGCTGATCACCACCCGGACCGGCTGCGGCTCGCAGAGGAGATCGGCGCGATCCCGATCAATACAGCAGACCAGGACCCGTCCGAGGTCGTCAAGGAAGCGACGCTGGGGCTGGGCGCCGACAACGGCTGCGAGTGCGTCGGCTACCAGGCGCACGATCCGCAGGGGCACGAGGACGCCGCGCTGGCGATGAACGGGCTGATCGACGCGGTCCGGTTCACCGGCGCTCTCGGTGTCGTGGGCGTCTTCCTCCCCGAGGATCCGGGCGGGGCCGAAGCGCAGGGAGAGCTCGAGGCCAAGGGCAAGGTGCCGATCGATTTCGGCATGATGTGGTTCAAGGGCCAGAAGGTCGGCACGGGGCAGGCACCGGTGAAGCGGTATAACCGGGCGCTGCGCGACCTCATCGCGGGCGGCAAGGCGGAGCCGGGGTTCCTGGTCTCGCACGAGCTGCACCTCGATGAGGCCGCTGCGGCGTACGAGCACTTCGACGCCCGCGACGACGGCTGGACGAAGGTCGTACTGCACCCGAACGGTACCGGCTGACACCGCCGTCCCCTGGGGGCACAGTACCGGGCCCGGCAAGGAACGACGGTTGTTCAACCAGAGCGGGCCGCGCAGGCGGCGCGCACGGCTTTCGAAGCCTGTGGTGTGTGCGGATGCGGGTATGACACGCCGTGCCGCCTGCGGCCGTCTCACGCGCTGGGGACCGGCGTGCGCAACTTCCCGACGTGCGATTTACGTGGTGTGGGAGTGCCGTGGAACAGGAAGAAATCAAAAAGGGTCACGGCACATGCAGTGTGCCAAGGCAAGCTCTCGACGATCAGCGGACAGCGGAAGCAGACCTGCTTCGCGGCCGAGGGTTGTGAACACGACGTACCTAGGGACGTGGGACATATGGCGCGCGCGGCTCTGTTCGACGTCGACGGCACGCTCGTCGACACCAACCACCTGCACGTGGTCACGTGGTGGGAGGCGCTGCGACAGGCCGGACACGACGTCACGATGCATGACGTCCACCGCGCGATCGGCCTCAGCTCCGACGACCTGCTCGCACATCTCCTGGGCGAGGACCGTGACCAGGACCAGGACGCGCGGCTCAGCGCCGCGCACACCGCGTTGTACGGAACGTACTTCGACCGGCTACCGCCGCTCAAAGGAACCCAGGATCTGCTCAGGGAACTGGCCGGCCGGGGGTGGAGCGTCGTCCTCGCCACCTCAGCCGGTGGACCGGAGCTGAAGGCGCTGCGCCGGGCCATCGACGCGGACGACGTGATCGTGGGGGTGGCGAGTGCGGACGATGTGGCCGAGGGCAAGCCGGCCCCCGATCCGGTTCACCGTGCGCTGGAACTGGCAGAGACGGACGCTTCCGATGCGGTGTTCGTCGGGGACACGGTCTGGGACATGAAAGCGGCCGCCTCGGCAGGTGTGCGCGCCGTCGCCCTGCTGTGCGGCGGCATCCCGCGTGCGGACCTCGAAGAAGCGGGGGCCGCGGCCGTGTACGACGATCCCGCGGATCTCTTGGGCCAGCTCGCCACGAGCGTCCTCGCCCAGATGGAACGCTGATTTCCCGGGCCGCCCGATAGCCCGCGGTCGTTGGGGCTGGTCCGGCCGGTCAAGGGTGGCCGCAGGCCGGCGCGGAACGCCACCGAAGGCGCCCGGCTGGCAAGCCTGACGCCGCGACCGCTCAGGTCAGACCGACGCGGTGACCGCTCCACCGAGGTGCCTGGCGAAGAACCGGACCGCGCTGTCGGCCTCGAACCGAGGCAGCTCCTTGTGCTTGCCCGAGTTCACGTGCAACGACTTCTCCTTCGAGGCGAAGGCGTCGAACAGCGCGAGACCCTCCTCGCGCGAGATGTGCTCGTCATGCCACTGCATGTCGAACTCGACCGGAATGGTGATCTGCTTCGCCTTCTCGGCCAGGACATCGGGCCAGTGCTGACCGAAGACCGCGGCGGTGATCCTGGGTTCGATCGCCACGAACGGTACGCCGATCGCGGTGCCCATGTTGATGCCCCAGAAGCCGACCAGCCCGTCGGTGCTGATCTCCGGAAGTTCCTGGAGGTCATCCAGTGTCGCCTGGTACTCGGGCACAGCGAGCTCCCCCAAGTGGTCGTTGTAGCGCACCACGATCGGACCTTTCGGCTCGCCCGCCGCCCTCGCCCGGAACAGCTCGGCGATTTCCGCCACGTCGTGCGCCGTACGCGCCCGGTCGCCGTGACCGGGCGCGTCGATGACGGCGACGTGGAAGCCGCAGCCGGTCACGAGGCGCTGGGCGCGGCCGGACATCGCCGGGTGCTTCTTGTGGTTGCCGCCGCCGTGGGCCATCAGGATCAGGGGCGCGCGATCGGCCGCATTGGAGGCCGGCGACCAGAGGACGCCAGGGATGCCGCCCACGGTGAAGTCGCGTTCGAGCATGCCGCTCGACGCGCATAGGTGTTGCCTTTCGGGAGTGCCTTGTTGTCGAGGCGCTCCCGGCGACACCTACGTCAATCGCCGGCCGTGACGGCAAGGGGGAGCACCCACATGGATACGGCGTTCATGGGTCTCACCTCCTCGGACGGGATCGCGGTCGACTGAAAGCCAGCAGCCCGATCGCGATCCCGCTCATCCCTTTTTCCCGCCGCGTGATCACAACTCCGGACAGGCCCTAGTACTGCCGAACGGCCCCCCGTCCACAACCTCCTGGTCAAGCGTTCGTTGAGCTCTCCGAACGTCCAGCCCATGAGCGGAAGGTGTCGTCGTGACCAGTGCCATCTCAGTGGAAGACCGGTGCATCGACGCCTTCAACAAGCTCAAAACCAGCCGCCACATCACCACCGTGCTCTATCGGCTCAACGACAGCCTGGACACCCTCATCCTGGACTTCGAGGGAAGCCTGACCCACGACGAACTCCTCAAAGCCCTGCCGTCCGATCCACGCCTCGTGGCCTATGAACTGCCCTTCGCCGACCGGGACGGCAGTCGCAGAGAGGCCACCGTCCTGATCTCCTGGTCGCCCCAAGGCATCAGTCCCGAGCAGATGTCAGCGTACGCCGCGGTGTACGTCGCCCTCAGAAATCAGCTTGGCGGCGTCGACCTTTCCATTGACGCCATGAGCCGGTCCGACCTGGAGTACAACCGGCTCGTACGCGCCGCCAGGTCATAGCCCGGCTCCAGGAGGCTCAGCCTGTGCCTGGTGAGCCGATCTTCGCGGCCTTAACCGCCCGCTGAGCTTGTTCTTTAGGGGCTGGCCTGATCACGTTCGGCGATGGTCTCGGGCAGTCTGACCGTTTTACCCACGTCGTAGCGGGTGGCGGGGAACCTCAACCCCGGCGGTCGGCCGGGGCCGGGCTGGTTGGGTTTCGGTGCGCGGGCCGGGCAGGGCAGGTTCGGGCGAAGGTTCCTGAACCCTCGGCGGACCGGGCGGGGATGAGCTGGCCGGGCTCAGCTGGCTTCTCCCAGGGGCGGCGGAGGTCCGCGGCCAGCGGCCTGGCGAGGCGGAGTTGGGTGTGGGCGGCGACGATCAGGCAGGTCCACCGGTCCACCGCGCGTGAGTCGTCCCAAGGACGCCTCCGGGTTCATCTTGCTGCCCCGCCGCTGAGTCGTCGAAGCACCCGGGCCTGGATGATGCCGCTGTCACCCTCATGGCCGCCGCATCACCCGTAGGGCCAAAATCGGGCTCTCGTCATCGTTCGCAGTGAGCGTGGCCCAGTCCGCAACGGAAGAATGATTTGCCCGCGCGCCCGCGTTGCCGGCTATGACCCGCCACTCCGGGGCGAGACGGGCGGCGAACTCGGCGTACGACAGGACCTTGGACATGTGCCCGTGCAGGGCGACCAGCGGGCGGCCGGGGCTGCCGAAGTCCACGTAGGAAACGGTTTCCGCTCGCCTCGTCGGCAGGCAACGAACAGGCCCACAATGCCCGGCATCTGGAGGAGGCCGGAGCGGCCGTCGCGCTCGTCGGTGAGGTCGCCTCTGACCGGCTGACTGACGCACCCGGTCCGCTGCTAACAAACCCGACACGGCGGGCAGCAATGGCGCAGGCCGCCCGCGAGCACGGGCGGCCTGATGCGGCGGAGCAGTCCCGCCCCGGGTGCGGCAGGCGCTGACGGCGGGCGCGTCACAGTTCGCGCTCATGGTCCGTCGTGCGGGCGGATGAGAAGCAGGGCGATGTCGTCATAGCGGGGCGCGGATTGTTCGGCGTGGTGGAGGAGGGCATCGGCGAGGGCGTCGAGGTTCTCGTGTTCCGCTGCTGCCAGGTGGCCGGCGAGCGTGTTGGTGGCGTCGTCGATGTCGATGCCGGGGGTTTCGACGAGTCCGTCGGTGTACAGGGCGAGGACGCTGCCGGGAGGGAGGGGGATCTCGGTGGTGGGGTAGTTGGCGTCCAGGTCGATGCCCAGCAGCAGCCCTGGCGGCACGCGGAGGATGTCGGTGTGCCGGTCGGGGTGACGGAGCAGGGCAGGGGGGTGTCCGGCCGTGGCGAGAAGGGCACGGTGGTGGGTGTGGTCGAGGTGAGCGATGAGGCAGCTGGCGAACAGGCCGGGGTCGAGGTCGACCAGGAGGCGGTTGGTGCAGGCGAGGACCACGCCGGGGGAGGCGCCGGCGGTGGCGGCGTAAGCGTGGACGGCGGTGCGGACCTGCCCCATGAGGGCGGCGGCGGTGGTGTTGTGGCCTTGCACGTCGCCGATCACCGCGGCGGCCGTAGTGGGTGTGGAGACGATGAGGTCGTAGAAGTCGCCGCCGATGTCCATGCCGTACCCGGCTGGCCGGTAGCGGGCGGCGACATCAAAGCCGGGGAGGCGCGGCAGTGTGTGGGGCAGCAGTCCGGTCTGCAGGGTGTGGGCGAGGGTGTGGTTGGCGTCGTAGAGGCGGGCGCGGTCCAGGGCCTGGGCGATCAGGCCGTTCACTGACGTGAGCATGGCCCGCTCGGCGGGCGGGAAGGGGCGAGGCTGGTCGTAGGCGAGGACCAGGGAGCCGACCGGGCGTCCTGACACGATCAGGGGGAGGAAGGCCCAGGCTGCCATCTCGTCCTGGAGAACGGCAGGGGGGTAGGCCCTCCTGAGGTCGGCGAAGGTGGCGAAGAAGCTGGCGGCACCTGTGGTGATGACATGTGCGGCGGGGGTGTCAGAGGTCAGGGGGGACGCGTCGAAGCGGTCCATCAGTTCCGGGCTGTAGCCGCGGTAGCCGGTGATGCGCAGCCGTCCGTCGTCCACCGTGAGAAGAGCCAGCGCCTTCGGGCCGAAGGCCGGCACGATCTGGTCGGCGGCAAGTTCGACCACGTCCTGCACGCTGACGGCCTCGGCAAGGGCGGTGGCAAGGTGGGTCAGGTGGTATAGCCCAGTCGCGCCGACGAGCCCGGCGGGTGAAGTGGCCGCGGCCTTGGCCGCCGTGGCGGTCGGATTCCCGGCGGTGGGGGTGATGTGGACGCTGATGCCGCTGTCGTGCGGGTAGAGCTGGAAGGACAGCCGGATGTCGGGTGGGCGCCTGGCGGTGAAGGAGGTGGGCTGCCGGGAGACCGCCGCCTCTCGGTAGCGGTCTTCGAACACCGGGTCGTGCAGCCACGGAAGTACCTCCCATGGGCGTTTGCCCAGCAGGGAGGCGGCACCGGAACCGACCAGTTCGGCGCCGGCGGGGTTGATGTAGGTGAGTCGGCCGTCCAGGTCGAGTGCGCAGCAGCCCACGGGCAACCGCTCGGTACAGTTCAGGGCGGCCACGGCCTGGGCCAAGTCGGCCTCGCGGGAGTGCGGCGCAGGCAGCAGGCGGGGTTCGTCGGCGAACTCCAGCGGACGGCCGCTCTCGGCAGCCTGTTGCAAGAGCGGTGCCGCGCGCCGGCAGCAGGCGGTGATCGTCTCCTGCTCGGCCGCACTGAGCTGCGCCGGGTGCCCGACGGGCCACAGCAGCACGATGCCGCCCCACGCGGTGGTGCCGTCGGTGATCGGGGCTGCGGCGACCCTGAAGTCGTATGGCAGGACGATGCCGACCCGGGGGTAGCGGCGGGCGATCTCCTCCTGGCTGCCCAGCCAGACCAGGCGCCGCTGGCGCACGGCGTCCGCCACCGGGATCGCCGCATTGACGGGAACACGGGCCCAGGGAGCGGCGATCTTCCGGGACATCCCGGAAGCGAGCACCAGCCGCAGCACCCGCTCCCCCGGCGGCAGCAGAAACACCAGTCCCACCGATGCGCCGGTATCCCGCATGACCTCGGCCAGGACCGCATCCAGCAGCTCCTTTCCGGGGCCGGCAGCACTTGCAGGGACAGCAGGGACCCGCATGGCCGTCACCCGTCCCGACCGGCAGGCGCGGGCCTGCGGCTGCGCCCGAAGCGGCTGCGGGCCGCCTCCGCGCTGATCCCCAGCCCCGCACCGATCTGTGCCCAGCTCGCCCCGGCCTGCCGATCCGCCAGCACCGCCGCGCGGACCAGCTGTCCGGCCAGATCAGACACCCGGGCCACGGCAGCGCAGTTCCAGCGCACGGGCGAACCCGGGCGGGGCGGCTCCACGGGCAGCCGCGCGACGCTTGTGACGTGCAGCAACAGGAGCTCACCGGCCGCGGCCACCCCCTTCCGCGCGGGCTCTGCCTCCCGCCAACGGCGCCGGGCCCGCCAAGCCGCCTGCCGGTGCGCCGGCCTGCAGTACCGGCGTCCGCGGGCAGCAGAACCCGACAGCCGCGCACCGCACCAGCCGCACCGTGCGTCACCCATATAGGGACAATATGCCCGTCTCTCTGTGACGTCACCCCGTCCCGACCTCCGGGGAGGGAAGCAGCAGCGCACAAGACCGTGGGCAGCCGGGCGGAAGCGGGGATCCTGCCCGTAAGCGGAATCCGCGGTGCGGTCGAGACCGGACTGGGACCGCTTTTGCCCGACCGGGCCGCAAGCACCACGTCATCACCGACGGGCAGGGAATCCCGCTCGCGGTGTCGCTGACCGGTGGAAACCGCAACGACGTCACGCAGTTGCTGCCCCTGCTCGACAAGATCCCCGCCATCGGCGGGGTCGTCGGCCGGCCACGGCATCGGCCCGACCTGCTCTTCGCCGACCGCGGCTACGACCACGACACATACCGGCGCCTGGTGCGGGCACGTGGCATCCGCCCTGTGATCGCCGAACGCGGTCAACCGCACGGCACCGGTCTGGGCGTCTTCCGCTGGGTCGTCGAGCGGACGATCTCCTGACGACACAGCTTCCGCCGCCTACGACGGCGCCGCCGAACTCGAACGCGGACTCGACATCCTCCTCATTGGACTGACCGCCACCCTGACCCGCCCCGTGAGTACAGCCCGGCCATGCCGGGCTGTACCGGGAGGGCTTCTCCGCGGCTTCGGGCGGGCGCCGACGGCCCGCGGATCGGAAGATGGGCACAGGGGCACCGTGCCGTGTAAGCCCCGGGCCACGCCCTGGCACGACCCGACCGGGGCACGAGAGGAGAAGCCGTGAAAGACCTCGCCAAATCCACGACGACGCAAGAACACGGTCAACAGGACGGGGAAACGCTGCTGGCTCTGTACCTCAATGACCACCTGGCCGGGGCCACGGCCGGCGTGGCGCTCTGCCGCCACCTGGCTGAGGCCGAGCGCTCGGCGCCGCACACGCTCGGCGAGACGCTGGATGATCTGGCTCAAGAGATCGACCAGGACCGTTCCGCCCTCCTGGACATCATGTCCGAGCTGGCCGTCCCGGTGAAGCACTACAAGATCGGCGCCGGCTGGCTCGGCGAGAAACTCGCCCGCCTCATGCCCCACGGCAGCGCACTGGGCCGCACCCGACTGAACACCCTGGTCGAGCTGGAATCCCTGCAACTGGGAGTGGAAGGCAAAGCGTGTCTGTGGCGAGGCCTGGCCATGATCCCCGACCTCGCTGAAGACCTGGCCCGCCAACTGCACAGCCTCCTGGAGCGGGCCGGCAGCCAGGCGGCCACCCTGGAGAACCTGCGTGCCCGTGCCGCGGAAGCCGCCTTCGCCCAGGACGCACGCTGAGAAGTCCTTGATCCTGCCGCAGCGGCGGAACCCAGCCACCACAGCGCTGCCCCATGCCCGACTGAACGTCAGCGGAGGATGTCGGGCCTGCGCTTGCCGAGAACCTCGTCCGCGCACGTCACGCGGCAAGTTCGTATTCGTGGAGGACACATCCCAGGCGTCGGCGTTTCCGTATGTCGAGGCGGGCTATCTGCTCCGGATCAGCGAGCCGGACAGGCAGTGGCCGGAGCGGACGGGCGTTGGCGATGCCTGATGGGGCCTATAGGAGTTGTAGAACCGCTCGAACTCCCGCAGAACGTGGCAGACGTGGCGCCGGTTCCAGATCAACGTGCGGTCCAGCAGCTCACACCGACAGGTCTGCACCCACCTCTCCATAATCGAGTTCATTCGCGGCATCTGGACTCCGCTGAGCACGACCTCGATGCCCGCACCCTTCAACACGGCGTCGAACAACTCAGGGAACTTGCCGTCCCTGTCCCGGATCAAGAACCTTGCTCGGCAGCCCGTGTCCTCCAGGTCCATGACGAGATTTTTCGCGACCTGCACCACCCAGGCTCCCGACGGGTGCGCGGTCGCGCCCAGGATCCGAATCCGGCGGTTGGCATGCTCGATCACTGCAAACACGTACAGCCGCGCTCCAGTCAGGGTGACCGTCTCGAAGAAATCGCACGCCAGCAGCGCCTCGGCCTGGGAATGAAAAGAGTCTGCCCACGTGCTTCAACTCCGTTCGGGCGCCGGGCCGATCCCGGCATCCCGCAGGATCTCCCATACCGTGAAAGCGGCCACCTTGATCCCCAGACAAGCAGTTCGCCGTGCATCCTCCTGTAGCCCCACGTGGGGTCCTCCCGCGCCAGGCGCAGAACAGGACCGGGATGGAGTGCACAGTGCGTGGCCGGCCCGACGCTTCGGCCGAGAACGGGCCGCGTGGCGGCGCGCGACCAGGTCGCGGTGCCATCGCAGCACCGTGTCGGGGCGCACGAGCAACCGCAGTCGACGCAGCGCATCGCGCGGAACCTGGTGCAGCAACGCCGCCAGGAACGCCCGATCGCCCGGCCCGAACCGCGGCCTGTCCCCGCCCAGTTGCCGCTTCAGAACCGCGGTGAGTCCGGCGGGCCTCGAGATCACCGAGTGGCCGTCAATACACCACCCCAGCGGACGTCACCCGCCGACCCATCTCGGCATCACGTCGACGCCAGAGCCTGTCGGCATGCCGGGTTGCAGAAAGCCGAGTTCTGGCGGAGTGGGTGCCCTCAGCTTTGGGTGACGCCCTCGGAAACTGCCCGGGCGAGGGTGTCCGCCACCGTGGTGCATGCGAGCCGGGTCACGGAGCGCAGCTCGGCGTCGGAGGCGCCGACGCGGCTCAGTACGGCCAGCGATTGGTTGACAGCGACGACAAATGTGGCGAGCTCGTCGAGCGTTTGGCTGTCGGCCGAGGACTCCGCCAGTGCCCCGCGTATCCGTTGGCGCTGCAGGTCGAGCAGGCCACGCACCTGCGCGCTGTTCTCCTCCTTCAGCGTCAGTGACTGCGTGGCGGACTGGGCGATGAGGCATCCCACGGGGACCGACGGGTCGGCGATACGGCCCAGGATGACGTCGAAGAATGCCTCGACCGCGCGCACCGGATCACCGGGGTGCGCGGCGAGCGCCTGCTCATACTGCGCGCCGTAGATCGACGCGTAGCGGTCGAGGCACTTGCCGAACAGGGCGTCCTTGTTGCCGAAGGCGCCGTAGAGGGAGCCGCGGCCGAGGCCGGTGGCCGAACCGAGGGCATCGAGTGAGGCGTCGGCGTACCCGCGCTGCCAGAACACCTGCATGGCCTGGTCCAGAGCCGCGCTGATATCGAACTGCTTTCGGCCTGACACGGCGTCCGCCTCCTCCTTCACGTCTCTGTCACGTCTCTGCTCGGAGCCTACTCGCATCTTGGATCGATCGGTCGAGCTATCTTTGACCGATCGATCCAAGATGGTTAGCGTGAAGGTCTTGGTTCTCGCACCCGAAAGGCCACACGGTGATCGACGACATCGCGCCAGGCGTCCGCGCACAGGCTGTTCCGTCCGCCGACGGGCGCCGGGCGCGCGCCGGGTTCTGGCTCGTAGCCGCGGTGTACGCCCTGGTCATGCTGGGTGGGACGCCGCCGATTCCGCTGTATGCGCTCTGGGCGTCGCAGATGGGCTTCGGGCCCTTCACCACGACACTGGTCTTCGCCGTCTACGCCTTGGGGACGGCGCTCGCACTGAAGTCGTTCGCGTCACCGTCCGAGCGTGCGGGCCACCGCCCCATCCTGGATGCCGCTGTGCTCACCGCGGCCACGAGCACAGCGCTGTTCCTCCTGGCCCACGATGTCGCAACCCTGCTGGCGGCACGGTTCCTGTGCGGCCTGGGTACCGGTGTCTTCACCGGCACGGCGACCGCGGCGTCCACTGCGGACCCGAGTAGGTCTGCGATTTGTGCACGTGTGGGACCCGGCACCAAGGGTGGAGCACGCCTCTCGCCGGTGCTGCCGACGTAGGGCATCTACGGGGCCGCGGTGGGCGGTGCGGGCCTGCGCGCGTCAGGCCGTCGGGACACGGATCTCGAGCACCATGCTCGCCAACCGCGCTCGCGGGC
The DNA here is from genome assembly GCF_035918235.1 of Streptomyces sp. NBC_01445. Taxonomy (NCBI): domain Bacteria; kingdom Bacillati; phylum Actinomycetota; class Actinomycetes; order Kitasatosporales; family Streptomycetaceae; genus Streptomyces; species Streptomyces sp. NBC_01445. Next base: position 1,990,012 of record NZ_CP109485.1, read on the forward strand.
CTCGCCGTCGGCCGACACACCAAACCAGCACACCCCACACCCCACGCCCCACGCCCCACGCCGATGGAGGAGAACCATGACTGACCCCGAAACCACCGCCAGCGTCCCCGACAACCCAGTCCGTGACCTGCCACTGCACGACCTGACCGGCTTCACCCACCGCTGGGTCGACGCGGGCGGCGTCCGACTTCACGCAGTTGAAGGCGGTCAGCCGAACGGCCCAGCCGTCGTGCTCCTCGCCGGATTCCCGCAGACCTGGCGGGCATGGCGAAAGGTGATGCCCGGCCTGGCCGACCGATTCCACGTCATCGCGATCGACCTGCCAGGCCAGGGCCACTCCGAACGCCCGGACGGCAGTTACGACACACACACGATCGCCGCATACGTCCACGCCGCGGTGAACGCGCTCGGAGTTTCGACATACTGGCTGGCCGCCCACGACATCGGCGCGTGGGTCGCCTTCTCCCTCGCCTTGAAGTACCAGAGCCAGCTGCGTGGCGTCGCACTACTCGACGCCGGAATCCCGGGCATCACACTCCCCGACACCATCCCGACCGACCCCGAGATGGCGTGGAAAACCTGGCACTTCGCATTCCATCTCGTGCCCGACCTGCCCGAGACACTGCTCACAGGCCGCGAACGCGAATACGTCGGCTGGTTCCTGAAGGTCAAAACCCTCTCCCCCGACACCTTCGACGACGCCGAGATCGAGCAGTACGCCGCGGCCATCACCGCTGACGGCGGACTCCACGCTTCCCTGGCCTACTACCGAGACGCCGCTGAATCGGCGCGAAAGAACCACGAGGCCCTCGAACAACAGCACCTGACGGTGCCGGTGCTCGGGATTTCCAGCAGCCACGGCTCCATCCCCGACATGGCAGCTTCCATCAGGCCATGGGCCGGCAACACCACCGGGGTCGTCGTGCCGGACGCAGGACACTTCATCCCGGACGAACAACCCGACGCCGTCACCGCCGCACTATCCGGCTTCATCGCTCAAGGCGACTGACACCGGCCAAACCCGCCTGCCGGGCGACCTGCCTGTTCCGGCTCACCACGAACCCACCGAACGCGACTCTCGCGCCCGAGTGGGAGGAGCGACGACATCTCCGGCGTCGGCGCAGGCTACGAGTCAACTGCCCGGTCGTGGAACGACTGGGATTGCTGCTCGAGTCATCACTGGCTGTGATGGGTTCGGCTGCGTCCAGGACTCACGCGATGAGGGTGAGTTCAGGGGCCGTTGACTGAGCCCCGCAGACCCACACGTACCACCCGCGGCGGGCGATGTTGCGGGACGCATTGCGGTCTGCGTGATCAACGAATCCGCAGACCCGGCACGAGAAAACAGCCTGGGCAGGCCGGTTTCCGCGTTCGATGTGATGACACTTCGAGCATTCCTGGCTGGTGTACGCCGGATCGACATACACGACCGGCACCCCGGCCCGCTTCGCTTTGTAGGCGATGAACGAGCCGAGTTGCGCGAAGGGCCAGGAGTGGATCTTGACGCGTTGGGGCTTTCTCAGCCGTGCCCGCTCGCGGATGCCCTTCAGGTCTTCCAGGGCGATCCCGCGAGCGGTGCGTTCAGCCTCCGCCACGATCCGCTTCGAAATCTTGTGGTTGATGTCCATGGCGCGCCGGGCTTCCTTGCCAGCATGCCTCTTCGCCCGCCGCTTGGCGGACTTGGTCTGCTTCTTCTGCAGCTTGGACCGCAGCTTGCGATCCTGCTCCCGCTTGCGATTGACACGGCGACCGCAGTGGCGCTCGCCATCGGAAGTGACCGCGATGTTCACGATCCCCAGGTCCACCCCGAGGAACCCGACCGGCTGAGTGTTCAGAGCCCCCTCGGGGATCTCGCAGGTGGCGATCAAGAACCATTTCCCGCCCTGGCACACCAGGTCGGACTCACCCTTGCGGTGCGCGGCCAAAACCTCCAGCTGCTCAGCCTGCCCGGTGAACGCCACGCTCTTCAGCCGACCGGCCGTGGACCAGATCGACACCGTTTGCTGCTCGTGCTGCCAGGACAGCATCCGGTCGTCGTATGGCTGCGCCGCCTGGGGCCGGAAGACCACCGGCTTGCCCGAGGCGCGAGTGTGCCGCCTGGAACCGGGCCGCCCGTAACGTCCCGCCCGGAGGTTCGCCTTCAGGGTGGTGTAGGCGTCACACGTCTTCTTGATGGCGTGCTGGGCGGCCTGCGCGCCAAGCCCCCACCTGACCCGGATCTCGGCATAGGTGTGCTTGCGCAACTCCAGCGGACGTCGCGCGTTTTCCTCGAAAGCAACCCCGGCCGCCCAGGTCGCCGCTTGATTGCAGGCGTGCAGGGTCGCCTCAAGTGCCGCCGCCTGTACGGGCGTCGGCAGCAGCTTCACCCGCACCACCAGCTTCACAATCAGCGAACCTATACACCTGAACGAAAACCCACCACACGTTCGCCCCACCTCACCCGAACGAGCGACACCCACCCCGACCGCCCCGCACACACCGCCGCAAGCCCGGCTCCGCCTGAACGCCTCCCGGCCGCTCCGCAGCCGTCATGGCCTACGGCACGTCACGGCGACGCTCCCGCACGTGCGCGGAGTCCAGCACGAAGGAGACATCGACGAGGCCGGCATCGTCCAGACGGTGCACAACCGCCTCGTGCAGCCGACCCCACACACCGGCTCTCGACCAGATCATGAACCGCCGGTGCACCGTCGACTTCGACACCCCAAAACAGGGCAGCAGCGCCCGCCAGGCCCAACCGCTGACCAGTACGTAGATGATCGCGGCGAACAGCGTCTCATCAGGCGTGTTCTGCTTCCCGCCACCCTGCGGCCGCACCCGATCCGCCGGAATCAACCGACTGGCGATCTCCCACAGCCCATCCGGAACAATCCAACTCCACGTCCCCCTGACCCATGTTGAGGTGCACTACCCAGCCTCACCACGTAGGACACCGTCTTAGTACTCCAGCTGTAGATCGCGATCTTGCTGGCGGGGTCCGCAGGCCAGAGCGTAGGCGCCCCGCCCTGCATGGGGTTTCTCGGGCTGGGACGTCAGCCCAGGTCTGGCCAGTTCAGGAGATTCTCCAGGGTGGCGCGGTCACCCTCGCTTCGCAGGTTGTCCAAGGGGTGGCGGCCGTGCAGGGCGAGCAACAGGTTGCTCGCGGATCCGTGGAGGTCGGCGTCCGTTTCATGTGGGCCGTCGATGAGGTGTGAGCCCGACGTCGACAGGTCGACCAGCCATGACTCGCCCTCGGCGGTGTGCAGGCCGATCCGGGCCGGATCATGCGGCCAGGGGCCGGCGGTGCCATGACTGACGCCGATGAACTCGGCGATGCCGTCGAGTGCGACAGCCGTCGGGACGGGCTGGGGAGTTCCGGTGGCCAGCTGGGCGTCGAAGGCGTGGACAGCGGCCTCCTGGACCTGATGGCGCGCCACGGCACCACTCGTCGTCGGGACGTCGGAGTCGCTCCACCATGTCCAGCAGTCCACCGCTGGACCTGCGGCTCGCAGGGCGGTGATCAGTTCTTGGGTGGCTGCGGCCGAACGGGCCAGTAGGTCAGCTGAGAGCGTGTCATCGGTCGGCACGGTCGGGGGCTTCTCGCTGGGACCGGCCACGACCGCCGCCGCCCAGAACCGGTGCACCTCGGCAAGGTGCTCAACGAGGTCGCGGAGCGACCAGTCGGGGCAGCTGGGGACGCGGACATCCAGATCGGGGGAGGCCGCGACGCTGCTGCGCAGGGCGGCGGAGCGGTCCTGGACCAGGGCCAACAGGTCTTCGAAGGCAGGTGTCTGGGTCATCCCAGCTTCCTATCACCCGCCGCTGACAGTGGCCCTTCGCCTTACCACTGACCTGCGAGTGCTCCAACAGCGGTTCGTGGTCCTGCTGTTGGAGGCCGATCCGCGGAATGGGCGCGGCCCCGGTGATCATCGGTGTGTGAAGACAGAGGATCAGACGGAGGCCGCAGGCCACAGCGTCGATCCTGCCCGCTGGCAGGAAGCGTTCGAGGTCCTCACGGGCCTCGCCACCGCCGTCCGGGTGGACGGCGATCGCCTGCCCGTACGAGACGACGGGCACGGCCAGCAGTGCGGCGATGACCAGCGTCACCGGCAGCGCGGCGGTCAGCGCGCCGGTACTGGCGGCGATCAGGACGAGCACGATGGCCTCGGGTGCGTACGCGACCGAACTCAGCGCGTCCAGGGAAAGGGCTCGGCTAGGAGGTGGCGGTCGCGGGTAGGTCAGGGCGGGCCGGCTCGAGGCCGGACGCGGTCGGCAGGGTGAGGACCATGGTGAGGCCACCGCCTGGGGTGTCCTCCGCGCTCAGTGTGCCGCCCATCGCCTCGGCGAAGCCGCGGGCGACCGCGAGGCCGAGGCCGACGCCCGCCCCGCCGGGGGCGTCGCCGTAGCGCTGGAAGGGCTCGAAGATCCGGTCCTTGGCCTCGTCGGGGACGCCAGGGCCGCGGTCCACCACCCGTACCTCCACCCGGTCGGCGATGGCGCTCGCGGACACCAGGACCCGCTCGCCGGAGGGGCTGTACTTCACCGCGTTCTCCACGAGGTTGGCGACCGACCGCTCGAGAAGGCCCGGGTCGACGGTGACCATCGGCAGGGTCTCCGGGATCTCCAGCTCCACGCTGCCCTCAGGAACCCCGCCGAGCGCCATCGGCACCACCTCGTCGAGGTCGATCTCGCGGATCAGCGGAGTGACCGTGCCCGTCTGCAGCCGGGACATGTCCAGCAAGTTGCCCACCAGATTGTCGAGGCGGTCGGCACCGTCCTCGATGCCCTCGAGGAGTTCCGCATGGTCCTCTTCGGACCATGCCACATCGTCGGACCTCAGTGAGGAGACCGCTGCCTTGATTCCGGCCAGTGGCGTACGAAGGTCGTGGCTGACGGCGGCCAGCAGCGCGGTGCGGATGCGGTTGCCCTCGGCGAGCGCGCGGGACCGGTCGGCCTCGGACTTCAGTCGCTGACGGTCCAGGACCACCGCGGCCTGAGCGGCGAAAGCGGCCAGGACCCGCCTGTCCTCCGCCGGCAGCACGCGCCCGGACAGCGCCAGCGCCATACGGTCACCGACCGGCATGTCGGCATCCGCGTCCTCCGGACGTCCGACCACCGCTCCGGTACCCACGCTGCCCGCGCAGGTCCACGGCTCCACGTCGCCGGCCCGCTCCAGCAGCGCCACCGACTCCATCCCGAAGGTCTCGCGGACCCGTTCGAGCAGGGCCTCCAGGCTGGTCTCTCCGCGCAGCACACTGCCCGCCAGGAAGGAGAGGATCTCCGACTCGGCGCGCAGCCGGGCCGCCTGATGAGTGCGCCGGGCTGCGAGGTCCACCACGGAGGCCACCGACACGGCGACGCCGACGAAGATCGCGATGGCGACGACGTTCTTGGGGTCGGCGATCGTGAGGGTGTGGACGGGCGGAGTGAAGAACCAGTTCAGCAGCAGGGAACCCACGAGCGCTGACGCGAGCGCCGGGTAGAGCCCGCCCAGCAGGGCCGCGGCCACGGTCAGCGCGAGGAACAGCAGCATGTCGTTGGCCAGGCCGACTTCGGGGGCGACGCCGGTGAGCAGCAGCGTGAGGAGGGCCGGGCCGGCCACACCGGCCAGCCAGCCCAGGATGACCCGGGACCGGCCGAGGCGCGCAGTCCGGGCGACAGGCAGTCCGCGCCCCTTTCCCGCCTCGTCGTGCGTGATCAGGTGGACGTCCAGGTCGGGGCCCGAGTCCCGGGCGACGGTGGCACCGACACCCGGACCGAAGACGTACTGCCAGCCCTTGCGGCGGGACACTCCGAGGGCGATCTGGGTGGCGTTGACGCCGCGCGCGAAGTCCAGGAGTGCGGTGGGGATGTCGTCGCCGATGACGTGGTGGAAAGTGCCGCCCAGGTCCTCCACGAGGGTCCGCTGGACCACCAGCTCCTTCGGTGACGCGGAGGTCAGCCCGTCACTGCGGGCGATGTAGACGGCCATTACCTCACCGCCCGCACCCTTCTCCGCGAGCCGCGCGGCCCGGCGGATCAGCGTGCGGCCCTCAGGGCCACCCGTCAGTCCCACGACGATCCGCTCGCGCGAGCCCCAGATCTTCGAGACCCGGTGCTCGCTGCGGTACTCGGTCAGATAGGCGTCGACCCGGTCCGCCACCCACAGCAGGGCCAGTTCGCGCAGCGCGGTCAGATTGCCGGGCCGGAAGTAGTTCGACAGTGCCGCGTCGACCTTGTCGGGCTTGTAGATGTTGCCGTGTGCCATCCGGCGGCGCAGGGCGGGCGGCGACATGTCGACCAGTTCGATCTGGTCGGCCCGTCGTACGACCTCGTCAGGGACGGTCTCACGCTGCCGGATGCCGGTGATCGACTCGACGACGTCGCCGAGCGACTCCAGATGCTGGATGTTGACGGTCGAGACGACGTCGATGCCGGCCGCAAGGAGTTCCTCGACGTCCTGCCAGCGCTTGGCGTTGCGCGAGCCCGGGATGTTCGTGTGCGCGAGTTCATCGACCAGGGCCACCTGGGGACGCCGGGCGAGCACCGCGTCGACGTCCATCTCTGTGAAGACGCTGCCGCGGTACTGCAGTTCCTTGCGCACGACCTGCTCCAGGCCGTGCAGCATCACCTCGGTGCGCGGCCGGTCGTGGTGCTCCACGAATCCGACCACGCAGTCGGTCCCCCGCTCGACGCGACGGTGCGCCTCGGACAGCATCGCGTACGTCTTGCCGACACCCGGTGCCGCACCGAGGTATATCCGAAGCTTGCCGCGTGCCATCTTCTCGTCTCTTCGTCTCTACGGGCGGAGGCTGTGGGAGTGCTGGGGCCGGGTGACGAAAGCGCGGTTCAGCTCTCGAAGCGGTATCCCATGCCGGGCTCGGTGATGAGGTAGCGCGGGTGGGCGGGGTCCGTCTCCAGTTTCCGCCGCAGTTGGGCCATATAGACGCGCAGATAGTTGGTCTTGTTGCTCTGGGACGCGCCCCAGACCTCCTGGAGCAGGTACTTCTGCGTGATGAGTCGCCCGGGGTTGGTGACCAGGATCTCCAGCAGGTGCCATTCGGTCGGCGTGAGGCGTATGTCGTGTCCCCCTCTGCTGGCCTTCTTGGCGAGCAGGTCGATGGAGAACTCGTCGGTCGTGACCAGGACGATGTCGGGGGCGAGCGGAGCGGCCTCGGTGCGGCGGACGGCCGCCCGCAGGCGGGCCAGCAGTTCGTCCATGCTGAACGGTTTGGTGATGTAGTCGTCGGCGCCCGCGTCCAGCGCGGTGACCTTCTCGTCGGAAGCGCTACGGGCGGAGAGCACCAGGATCGGTACGCGGGTCCAGCCGCGCAGCGCCTTGATGACGTCCGTGCCGTCCATGTCGGGCAGGCCCAGGTCGAGTACGACCACGTCGGGCTGGCGCGCGGCGGCAAGACGTAGGGCGGTGGCGCCGTCGGGTGCCGGGTCCACTCCGTATCGGCGGGCCTCCAGGTTGATCACGAGGGCCCGGACGAGCTGAGGATCGTCCTCCACCACCAGCACCCGGGTCATCGGTGTGCGCCTTTCCTCTTGTACGGAAGGCCGGAGCCTGCGGAACCTGCTTCATGGCTACGGGAGTTGACGCATCGGGGGTGTCGCCCCGTACGCCAACTCCCGCGTGGTGCGCATAAGGCCATCAGCTCTTCGCCACGAGTTCCTTGAGTGCGACGTTGAGTTCGAGGACGTTGACGCGGGGCTCACCCATGAAACCGAGGATGCGGCTGCTGGTGTGGTCCTTGACGAGCTTGTCCACCTGGGTGACGGACAGGCCGTTCTGCTCCGCGATCCGGTGTACCTGGAGGTCGGCGTACGCCGGGGAGATGTCCGGGTCGAGGCCGGAGCCGGAGGACGTCACCGCGTCGGCGGGGACGTCGGAGAGCTTGACCGTGTAGCCGCCGACCGAGTTGTCCTTGATGACGGCTGCCTTGGCGGCCACCACCTGGGCGCAGAGGGTGCCTTCCTCCGACTTCGCTGTGCACTTCCCGTTGATCGCGCCGTTGTCGCCGGACAGGTTGGTGGCACCGGAGAGGATCAGCTTGTACTGGGTGTTGACGCTGTTTTCGCCCAGGCCGTTGGAGGGGCGCGGCTGGAACCACTTGAGGTCGGGTTCCGCGGTCTCCTGGCCCTTCTTGAGCGGCAGGTCGTAGCGCTGGCCGATGAGGGACGAGCCGACGACCTTGCCCTCGGACTTGATCTCCGAGCCGTTTGCCTTGTCGTGGAAGACGGCCTGCGCGACGCCGGTCACGGCGAGCGGGTAGATCACACCGCAGACGACTGTCAGGACGAGCAGCGCACGCAGTCCCGCCCACAGCAACCGACCTGTGTTTGCCACTGAGTTGTTCATCGTGATCAGCCGATTCCGGGGATGAGGGAGATGAGTACGTCGATGATCTTGATGCCGATGAACGGCGCGATCAGGCCGCCGAGCCCGTAGATCCCGAGGTTGCGTCGCAGCAGCTTGTCGGCGCTCACCGGCCGGTACTGCACGCCGCGCAGGGCGAGCGGTACGAGCGCGATGATGACGAGCGCGTTGAAGATGACCGCGGACAGGATCGCCGAGTCCGGTGAGGACAAGTGCATGATGTTGAGCTTGTCGAGGCCCGGGTAGACCGCCGCGAACAGCGCCGGGATGATCGCGAAGTACTTCGCGACGTCGTTGGCGATGGAGAACGTCGTCAACGCGCCCCGGGTGATGAGGAGTTGCTTGCCGATCTCGACGATCTCGATGAGCTTGGTCGGGTTGGAGTCGAGGTCGACCATGTTGCCGGCCTCTTTGGCGGCCGACGTTCCCGTGTTCATCGCCACGCCGACATCGGCCTGGGCGAGGGCGGGGGCGTCGTTGGTGCCGTCGCCGGTCATCGCGACCAGCTTGCCGCCCGCCTGCTCGCGCTTGATGAGGGCCATCTTGTCCTCGGGAGTGGCCTCCGCGAGGAAGTCGTCGACGCCGGCCTCCTCGGCGATCGCCTTGGCCGTCAGCGGGTTGTCGCCCGTGATCATGACGGTCTTGATGCCCATACGCCGCAGCTCGTCGAACCGCTCGCGCATGCCCTCCTTGACGACGTCCTTGAGGTGGATGACACCCAGGACGCGGGCACCCTTGTCGTCCTCTACGGCGACCAGTAGCGGAGTGCCGCCTGCCTCGGAGATTCGGTTGGCCAGGGTGTCCGCATCGTCGGAGACCTGGCCGCCATGTTCCTTGACCCAGGTGATGACCGAACCGGCAGCGCCCTTGCGGATCTTGCGCCCGTCGACGTCGACGCCGGACATGCGGGTCTGCGCGGTGAAGGCGATCCACTCGGCGCCGGCCAGCTCGCCGCGCTGCCGCTCACGCAGCCCGTACTTCTCCTTCGCCAGGACCACGATCGACCGCCCCTCGGGGGTCTCGTCGGCCAGCGAGGACAGCTGCGCGGCGTCCGCGACCTCGGCCTCGCGGGTGCCGGTCACCGGCACGAACTCGGAGGCCTGCCGGTTGCCGAGCGTGATGGTGCCGGTCTTGTCGAGCAGCAGGGTCGATACGTCGCCGGCGGCCTCGACCGCCCGGCCGGACATCGCCAGCACATTGCGCTGAACGAGGCGGTCCATGCCCGCGATGCCGATCGCGGACAGCAGTGCGCCGATCGTCGTCGGAATCAGACACACCAGCAGGGCCACCAGGACGACCATCGTGAGGTGCTTGCCCGCGTAGTCCGCGAACGGCGGCAGTGTGGCGCACGCGAGGAGAAACACGATGGTGAGCGACGCGAGGAGGATGTTGAGCGCGATCTCGTTGGGCGTCTTCTGACGCGCGGCGCCCTCGACCAGGGCGATCATGCGGTCGATGAACGTCTCACCGGGTTTCGTCGTGATCTTGATGACGATGCGGTCGGAGAGGACCTTCGTGCCGCCGGTGACCGCGGACCGGTCGCCACCGGACTCGCGGATGACGGGCGCGGACTCACCGGTGATGGCCGACTCGTCCACGGACGCGACGCCTTCGACGACGTCACCGTCGCCGGGGATGATGTCGCCCGCCTCACACACCACCAGGTCGCCGACGGTCAGGGCCGTGCCCGGCACCTGGTCCTCGGTCTTGCCGTCCTTGGACAGGCGGCGTGCGACGGTGTCGGTCTTGGCCTTGCGCAGGGTGTCCGCCTGCGCCTTGCCGCGGCCCTCGGCCACCGCCTCCGCCAGGTTCGCGAAGATCACAGTCAGCCACAGCCAGGCACTGATCGCCCAGCCGAACCAGTCGCTCGGATCCTTGAAGGAGAACACCGTCGTCAGGACCGAGCCGACCAGCACCACGAACATCACGGGCGACTTGACCATGATGCGCGGGTCGAGCTTGCGGCAGGCGTCCGGCAGCGACTTCAGCAGCTGCTTCGGGTCGAACAGACCTGCGCCGACACGTCCTTCGTCCTTGTGACCGGTCGGCACATCGCTGTGCGGCGCCCGGGTCGGAGTGGCTTGGGACATCGCGTCCTCGTCGTTTTCTGTACGGGTCTTGGCTATACGAGTGGTCATGACGCCAGCCCCTCGGCCAGCGGGCCCAGCGCGAGGGCCGGGAAGTAGGTCAGGCCGGTGATGATGATGATCGTGCCGACGAGGAGGCCGGTGAACAGCGGCTTCTCGGTGCGCAGGGTGCCGGCCGTGGCGGGGACGGGCCTCTGCTCGGCGAGCGAGCCCGCGAGCGCAAGCACGAACACCATCGGCAGGAACCGGCCAAGGAGCATCGCGAGACCGATCGTGGTGTTGAACCACTGCGTGTCCGCGCTCAGGCCGGCGAACGCCGAACCGTTGTTGTTCGCCCCGGACGTGAACGCGTAAAGGATCTCGGAGAATCCGTGCGCGCCACTGTTGAGCATCGAGTTCGGCGGTGTGGGCAGCGCCATCGAGATCGCCGTGAACACCAGCACCAGGGCCGGGGTGATGAGGATGTAGCAGGCCGCGAACTTGATCTCGCGGGTGCCGATCTTCTTGCCCAGATACTCCGGCGTACGGCCGACCATCAGACCGGCGATGAACACCGCGATGATCGCCATGATCAGCATGCCGTAGAGACCGGAACCGGTACCACCAGGCGCGATCTCGCCCAGCTGCATACCCAGCATCGTGATGCCGCCACCGAACCCGGTGAACGAGGAGTGGAAGGAGTCCACCGCACCCGTCGAGGTAAGGGTGGTCGCCACCGCGAAGATCGACGAGCCGCCGACCCCGAAGCGGTTCTCCTTGCCCTCCATCGCGCCGCCCGCGATGTCGAACGCCGGGGCGCCGTGGTGGAACTCGGTCCACATCATCAGGGCCGTGAACCCGATCCAGATCGTGACCATGGTCGCGAGGATCGCGTAGCCCTGCTTCAGGGAGCCGACCATGCGGCCGAAGGTGCGCGTGAGAGCGAACGGGATGAGCAGGATCAGGAAGATCTCGAAGAGGTTCGTGAAACCGTTGGGGTTCTCGAAGGGGTGGGCACTGTTGGCGTTGAAGTAACCGCCGCCGTTCGTGCCCAGCTCCTTGATCGCCTCCTGCGAGGCGACCGCGCCACCGTTCCACTGCTGCGAGCCGCCCATGAACTGGCCGACCGCGTGGATTCCGGAGAAGTTCTGGATCGCGCCGCACCCCACGAGGACGATCGCACCGACCACCGAGATCGGGATCAGGATGCGGACCGTGCCGCGCACCAGGTCCGACCAGAAGTTGCCGAGCTCACCGGTGCGGGAGCGGGCGAAGCCCCGGACGAGGGCGACCGCCACCGCGATACCGACGGACGCGGAGACGAAGTTCTGCACGGCCAGACCCGCGGTCTGCACGACGTGGCCCATGGCCTGCTCGCCGTAGTACGACTGCCAGTTGGTGTTCGACACGAACGACGCGGCCGTGTTGAACGCCTGGTCCGGGTCGATCGCCGAGAAACCGAGGGAGCCCGGCAGGCTGCCCTGGAAGCGCTGCAGCAGATACAGGAACAGCACGCTCATGGCCGAGAAGGCCAGCACACCGCGGAGGTACGCCATCCAGCGCATCTCGGTGTTCGGATTGGCGCCGATGCCCTTGTAGATCCACTTCTCGACGCGCAGGTGCTTGTCGGAGGAGTAGACCCTGGCCATGTAGTCACCCAGGGGGCGGTAGGCCAGGCCGAGCGCCACTATCAGCGCGAGGAGCTGGAGTACACCAGCGAGTACGGGGCTCATATCGGTGCTCAGAACCTCTCCGGGTAGATGAGGGCGAGGACCAGATAGCCGAGGAGGGCGACGGCCACGATCAGGCCGACGATGTTTTCGGCAGTCACAGCTTCGTCACCCCCTTGGCGACGAGAGCCACCAGCGCGAACACCGCGATCGTGGTGACGACGAAGGCCAGGTCGGCCATCGCGAGCTCCTAGATGAGGTTCGGATTGAACGGACGATTAGAGGTAACCGCCTCCCTGGCCGAATTCGAGCGCCGTTGACGCCTCCCTTACGGAGGCGCGTACGCCTTTGACGGAACTCTTACGCCGGCTCATCCATCGGCAGGAACCACCACCCCCCATCCGCCTGAATACGCCGATGGCCCGCGCCGACGAGGGGCGGGCCATCGAGGGTGAAGGGCGTCAGGAACGCGGCGATCACCTGCCGGTACGAAGCGACGAGCACCGCGAGCAGTCCGCCGACGGCGAGCGTGACCGGCAGGGTGAAGCCGAGGCCGTGTGCCCCCTCCCCCCGCGGCGGCCGGCACCAAGACGATCGCCCCCGGGCCGTACGCCACTGACGTCATCGCGTCGAGAGACAGGGCGGCCAGGCCGGTGCGGGCAGTGAGCCGATGGCGCTCGCCAGTATCCGGGGGTTCCTCGCCGTCAGGGGCGGCGCCGGGCTCGGCGGTCAGGACAGACATGGGGCACGTGCTCCTACACGTCACGAAAGGCCCACGTACACGGGGAGGCGATATGCCGGTGCACCCAAGTTCTGTCCTCTCACCGCCGTCTCCGACCTCTCCTTGCGGCATCTTCGCGCCGAAGCCCCCGACCTTGACGTGAGCCTCATGAGCACGTGACACGTACGACTCCACGGGAGTGAGCCCTTCCCCACGGCCGCACCCTGACTGGGACGTCAAGGTCGGGCAGCGCGTCCATCAGAGCCCCGTCAAGGTGCGGGGAACGTGCTCCCCGGGGCTTTACCGTCGGCTCCATGGGACGCCCCGACGACGCACGACAAGACGCGGTCCACAGCCACGCGAAGCCCCCCGCAGCAGTGACGCACGACAGCCGCTGGGCAGGGGATCTGCGCAGTGCGATTCAGTGCTCGGCAGTAATCCTCGGCCTCATGCTGATGATCGACTGGGGGGCCGGCAGCTTCACGGCCCTGCGCATCACACTGTGGGTCGCCCTCGCGGCGCTGCTGTTCATGATCCTCTACCCCGCCCGGGTCACCGCGGGCCAAGGCTGGCTGGCCTCACGCGGACTCCTGCGCGAGCGGCGGGTACGCACCGACATGTTGGTGTCGGTGCGTTGCCTGGGAGGCGTCTCCCAGCGGCTCCGCCTGCGGGACACGTCGGGCCGACGGCTCGAGATCAACCCCCAGATCCTCGTGAACAACCCCGAGCTGTGGCACCGCTTCTCCAAGGACGCCCAGGAGTCTGCCGCCCGCGGACACCTGACATGCGGGGCAACCGCACTGCTCCGGATCTCGGCACGGATCGACCGCGAGACGGCCCTGACCGTGTTCAAAGCCTCCGGCCTGGACTGAGCCCTTCGCGCCCATCGGCCGACGTCGCGTCGCACCGGCCTCACTCACACGACCGTCAGCGAAATCGATGGGTCGTCACACCCGCCTGTCCGCCGGATGCGGCTGCACCCCGGTCATGAGGATGTCCAGGCCACGCCGCGTCGTCGCCAGCACCACGCGGTCGCCCGCACGCAGGACCTTCCCCTGCGAGGGGCGCCAGTCGAACCCGGGCTGGCGGAACCGGATCCCGGCGAGGGTGTCCATCGACGACTGAGCGGGTCTGTCCGCGGCAGATCCCACGGCCAGGACCCGCCACTCGTGCTCCCGGAACGCCTCGTGGACCGAGCGTCCCTCGAGCTCGGGATGCCCCGCCACATCCACCACCGTGAACAACAGCGAGCCCCGCTCGACCGGCATCACCCCCAGCACATGGCGGCCCATCATCGCGGCGGCGAAGGACGGTGCGGCGAGCGCCGAGACACTGCGGCTGCGGGTCGGGGCCTGAGGGTAGGAGGCGCGCAGGGTGCGCTGGACCGTGGCCGCGAAGTCGTCGTCGTACAGCCTCATCACCACGCGCACACCCGGGGTGGTCTCACGTGCGGCCATCACGATGTCGAGATTCTCGCCGTCGTCCCGGGTGAGAACCAGCAGCGACCTGCTGTGCCGGATGCGCGCGCGGTCGAGTACACCCGGCGTTCCGGCGTCCTCAAGGACCAGCGGAACGTCGAGTTCACGGGCGAGGGCGACGCCGCGCGCGTGCGGATTCCGCTCGACGGCAACAACCCTGTGGTCCGTGGTGCGCAGCTGCGCCAGCACACGGGTACCGATCTTCCCGAGACCGACCACGACGATGTGGTCGGTGAGGTCGTCGGAGGGCGCAAGGCCCACGGAGGCGCTGCGGAACGCCTCGGTGGCGTTCATGGTCGCGGCCACGACGAGGGGCAGGACGGCGAGCCCGACGAAGCCCGCGACCAGTTGCAGCACCCGGCGGGCCACCGCCTCGTCGGTGGCAGGGTCGCCCATGGTGAAGATGTCCAGCAGGGGGAGGTAGACGTTCTTCCACCAAGGGTGCTCGTGCCCGAACAACGCGGTGGCGACCGCGAGCGCGACGACGATCGCCGCCAGCACACCGAAGACGGCGATGACCTCGCGGGAGAGGAAGACCCGCCACGGCAGATGCGCGAGCCGCGCCCTCAGCCAGCCGCCGACGGGTCCGCCCCGCTCCCCGGCGGCCGGCTCGGAGGCGTGGTGGTGGGTGACCTCCTCGAGCATCAGCCGGCCGTGCGTGAACTGCCGGTGGTAGGCGGTGCGGGTGTCGGGCAGCAGCTGGGTGCCGTCCTCGCCCGGTGTCTCGGGGCTGTCGTCGCTCGCCGGATCGTCCTGGTGGGCTCCGGAGAGCACCGCGAGTGTGGCCAGATCGGTCGACCGGGGTGGCGATCCGGCGGGCCGCACGACTCCGCGGAAGACCTTGCCCTCGACCTGGAGGGTGTGGCCGTGGCCGACCGCGGCGGCGGCCACGAGCTCGGGCACGGCCGTGTCGGCGTCGGACAGAACCGTGGTCGACATGTCAGGCCGGGGATCGTCGTCGCCTCCGCCCATGACCTCGGCGGCTGCACGGTCCAGGAGGCGCTCGAGGTGGCGTCCGCGCTCGCGGTTGAACATGCGGATGACGAGGCGGATGGACGGGTTGAGGCCCCGGGCCAGCAGCGCCGCGGTCATGTTGATCTGGTCGTCGGCGTAGGTCAGCGCGAGGGCTGCGGCCCGCTGCACGCCCGCTGCACGCAGGATCTTTTCGTCGGGGTGTGCCGCCACCAGGAGCTCGATGGGCGAGTGCGGGTCGCGGTGCAGCGCGGCGATCTCTGCGCCGTGAGCGTCGCGTCGTGAGGGCAGCACGACGGTGACGGCCTCGCCGCACACGGCGTCCAGTTCGACGGCGAGCCGGTGCGCGAGCCCGTCGTCGCCACAGATCACCATGTGCTGGGAGCGGTGGCCAAGTTCCGTGCGGAGATGGAGAGTTGACGTCACATCAGTCAAGAACGGCAGGGCGGAGGGGTCCGGTTCCGGATCACCGGGAGTCCAGCGTCAAGGTTCCGTATGCGTACGTCCGCACTGCGGGGCGCACCAGGCGTCCCGCAGGCCGGCCGCCCGGCCCCTGGCCGGGTGTCAGCCGTCCTTCAGCGGGCCCGCCGTGTCGAGGGCCGCGCCGGTCTGGTCGGCGAGGGTCACCGCCACGAGGCGAGCCTGGAGCGGCGGGACAGGACCCGGGCCAGGAGTGAGCATGAACCGGCCAAGGTAGTGGCCGTTGCCGTACGTGCGCAGTTCCGTCTCGCCCTCCGGCCAGCCGCTGCTGTCGACGTCCCAGCGCTTGCGGCCGACCACGACACTGCCGTCCGGCTGCAGGCGGGGCGGCTGTCCCATGAGGGTGCCGTATTCGAAGCGGCAGGCGCGCAGGCCGAGCAGTTCGGTGATCTGGTGGCGGACGTGGTCGACCACCGAGTCCGAGGACTTCGCGGACTGAGCGAGGTCGGCCGTCTCATGGATACGGGCGAGGTAACCCGCATCCGTCACCGTGATGACTTCGAGGCGGCGGGCGTGTGCCGCGAGCTGGGACACGATCAGGCCGACGACCAGAAGGAGGACCGCCGTCTCGATGTCGTCGGATGCGTTGATGTCGAAGGTCCGGTACGGCCGGGTGAGGAAGAAGTCGAACCAGGCGGCCGCCGACAGCGCCGCGAGCGCGCCTGCCGCACGGCTGCCGATGGCGGCGATCGCGACGACCACCACGACCAGGATCAGCGCGGCGTTCGTCTGTGACAGGTCGGTACGGAAGGGCACGAGCGCGAGCGCCACCAGGAACGGTCCCGCGAGGCCCGCGAGCAGTGCGAGCCGGTCGCGGAGCCGGTAGCCCGTCATCATGCCGTCACCTCTCGCGTTCGTTGCGGCGAGTGCGGGCCTGGGCCCTCGTACGCCGATGTCAGAGCTCATCGAGATCCTCCGTGGATACTCCGCCCTTCAGGGGGAGAGGAAACGGACTCCTGCGGAGCAGGGCAGCGAGCGGGTATTCGCCCTGTGGGCGGATACCCGTCCCACGCACTGTCCGCGACTTGTATGCTCGGCCTTGCCCGGCTGGCGATAACCAAGCTGGCCGGGTCTACCGCCGGGCTGGCGGGATGTCAGGTCTGTGGAGCTGGCGTAAGACTGCTGGGCGTACCAACGTCCCTTGCCGTTCATTCGGGGCAGCGGCTGTCGATGAAGCAGAAAGTTCACTCCGCGAGGAATGAATCCCCCTGCTTCAGCTGGGGGAGATGTCAAGTGCTCCTCCTACGCTCTGCTGCTGCGTACCGCTGGGGTGCTCCGCCCGCTCGGCGAAGGGCAGGGACAGCACCATGGTCAGGCCCCCGCCGGGAGTGTCCTCCGGGACGAGGGTGCCGTCCATCGCCTCTGCCAGACCTCTGGACAGGGCAAGACCCAGGCCGAGTCCGGTGGCGTTGTCGGTGTCGCCGAGACGCTGGAAGGGTTCGAAGAGGCGGTCGCGGTCGGTCGGCGGGAGGCCGGGGCCCCGGTCGACGACTCGCAGTTCGACGCGTCCCGCGTGGGAGCTGGCGGTCAGCAGCACCATGCGCCCCGCGGGACTGTGGCGGGCTGCGTTGCCGGCGAGGTTGGCGACCACCCGCTCCAGCAACGGCGGGTCGGCCAGCACGGCCGGAACCTCGTCCAGGTCCCCCACCTCGACCTCTGGAGTGTCTGCCAGCGCCGCCGGGAGGACCTCGTCCAGCGTGGTGGGGCGCAGGTTCAACGTGAGCGCCCCGGCCTGCAGACGGCTGAGGTCGAGGAGGTTCTCGATCAGCCGGTTCAGCTTGGCCATCGATTCGTCCGCGGTGGCGAGGAGTTCGTCCCGGTCCGCGTCGGAGAACTCCACATCCTTGCTGCGTAGCGAGGAGACGGCGGCCCATCCGGCGGCGAGCGGGGTGCGCAGGTCGTGGCCGACCGCCCGCAGCAGCGCTGTACGCATCCGGTCGGCGGCCTTGACCGGCTCTACCTCGGCGGCGACCTCGGCGAGCCGCGCCCGTTCGACTGCGGCGCCCACGTGTGCCGCGAAGGCGGCCAGCACGCGTCGCTCGGAGGACGGGAGTGGGCGGCCGCGCAACACCAGGAAGGCTCCGGGACCGGCGGGTACGACAGTTGCGCCGTCTTCCCCGGGCGGCTCGTCCACCAGTTCTGCCGAGTCCATGCCGAAGGTCTCACGGGTGCGCTCGACCAGCGCGGGGATGGTCGCACCGCCGCGCACGATGGTGCCCGCGAGGGACGACATGGTCTCCGCCTCCGCGGTGGCGCGCGCCGAGCGCCGCGACAGACGCAGGGAGCGGTCGACGACAGCCGCCACTATGGCGGCCACCACGACGAAGACCCCGAGCGCCAGCAACGCATTCGTATCGTTCAACGTGAAGTGCCCTCTGGGCGGGATGAACCAGTAGTTGAGCAGCAGGGACGCCGTCACCGACGCGATCACCGCCGACACGACCCCACCTATGCAGGCCACCCCCACCACAGCGAGCAGGAAGAGCAGAGCCTCGCTGGTGAGGTTGAGTCTGTCCCTGGCCACGTCGAGATCCAGCAGGAAGGTCAGCGCCACCGGCAGCAGCAGACCGGCGACCGGGCCAGCGATCCTGCGGACGGTCGACAGAGTGCGGCGGCGGGAGGGCAGCAGCGTGCCACGCCCGGCGCGTTCGTGCGTGACCATGTGGACGTCGATGTCGCTGGAGAACTTGACCACCGTCTCGCCGGTGCCGCGGCCGGTGACGAACCGCTCCAGGCGGCCACGGCGGCTGGTACCCAGCACGAGCTGGGTGGCGTTCTCGGCGCGCGCGAATTCGACCAGGGCGGTGGCGACGTCGTCGCCGACCACGGAGTGGTAGCTGCCGCCGAGGTCCTCGACGAGCCGCCGCTGCCGGGCCAGGGAGGCGTGCGAAGTGCCGGCGGCGAGTCCGTCGCTGCGCGTGACGTGTACGGCGAGCAGGTCGCCGCCGGCCGACCGGTCGGCGATGCGGGCCGCCCGCCGGATGAGTGTGTCGCCCTCGGGCCCGCCCGTCAGAGCCACGACCACCCGCTCCCGGGTCTCCCACACGCCACCGATGCCGTGCTCGGATCGGTAGGTCTGCAGTGCCTCGTCGACGCGGTCGGCCACCCACAGCAGAGCGAGTTGGCGCAGGGCTGTCAGATTGCCGGGCCGGAAGTAGTTGGCGAGGGCCGCGTCGACCTTCTCGGGAGCGTAGATGTTGCCGTGCGCCATCCGGCGGCGAAGCCCCTCGGGCGGCATGTCCACCAGCTCGATCTGACGCGCTCTGCGGACGACCTCATCGGGCACCGTTTCCTGCTGCGGGACCTTGGTGATCTTCTCGACGACGTCGTTGAGGGATTCGAGATGCTGAATGTTGAGCGCGCTGATGACATCGATCCCTTCCGCGAGCAACTCCTCGATGTCCTGCCAGCGCTTGGGGTTGCGGCCGCCGCCGGGGACGTTGCTGTGGGCGAATTCGTCGACGATCGCAACCTGAGGGCGGCGGGCGAGGACCGCGGCGAGGTCCATCTCCGTGAACTCGCCGCCGCGATAGGCGCATGAGACTCGATCGACGACTTCCAGGCCGTCGAGCATCGCCTCCGTGCCGGGGCGCCCATGGCATTCCACGAACCCCACCACCACATCAGCCCCGCGCGCCGCCCTGCGCCGGGCCTCGTCGAGAATGCGGTAGGTCTTGCCCACTCCCGGGGCAGCTCCGAGGTAGACCTTCAGACGTCCGGGACGCACGTCACCCACGCCGGTCCGTGCCTCACTCCAGCCGGTCCGTACGTCACTCTTATCGTTCCGTACGTCACTCATCGCAGCCGATGCGCTCCGCTCACTGACGATCAACTCTCCCGGAGGGAAGGGTTACTTCTCTCTACCGAAGCGCTTGTGCGAGGGCATCGGCGCGCCCCTTGACGGATCCTTGGCGCCGTTCACATGGACATTGACACCACATTGACGAGATCTGGTCCGCCAGGGTGAAAGAGGCGCGCCGGGGCCTACGGTCGGCAGAGGGCCACATGATCCCCATCTCAGGGCCAACGGGGACGGCGTACGAAGCGCAGAGACCGCCGGGCTCCACCCGCCGGCCATGTGCCCCTCGCCGGGCTCATCGCGAGCCGGCTCACTCAGCGGTGAGCTCCGTGAGCTGCTCAGCAGCGGTGGTGCTGCCCTTGTCGGCGAGACGTCGCAGCTCGCCCAAGTCGCCGTACTCGGTGGCGAGTTCAATCAACTGATCGGTCGCGGTGACGTTACTGGCATCGGAAAGACGCCGCAGCTCGCCCGCGTCACCATGCTCACCGGCCATTTCAATCAACAGATCGGTCGCGGTGGCATTGCCCCCGTCGGAAAGACGCCGCAGCTCATCCATGTCACCGAGTTCGGCGGCCAGTTCGATGAGTTCGTCGACCGCATCCTTGTCACCCTTGTCGGCTCGCTCCCGCAGGACGGACAGGTCGGAGTCAGTCATGGTGGACTACCTCTCCCTACTCGTGGCCCTGGGCCGACCGGCCCAGGATCTGGCGTGTCCTGACTGGACACCTCTCCGCTATCCGCCCGAGGTGGGCAGCTTGCCCGACGCTCGAAGTTCCTCGCGGCGCGCGTGCCACTCGTCCCGCAGCTCGGGCAGCCGCTCGCCGAGGAACTCGGCCAGCGCGACCATCTCCGCCAGCGGAGCGCGACGCTCCGGCGGAGCGTCGTCCAGCACCGCCAACCCCTCCCGAAACAGAGCCGCATGCTCCTCGTGGAGGGCGGAGTCGAAATTCTGCGGCTGTTGACTGTCCGGGTTCAGACTCACCCGGTCCATCCGCTCACCGGCGACCCTCGTCCGCCGCGCCATCCGGTAGCTCTCGAGCAGCTTGACGGCACCCGTGATGGCACTTCGGCTCGCCAGCAGCCCTTCACCCAGCTCGTCGATCGTCTGCTGCGGCGGATCGCAGACGAACAGATATCCCAGCAGACGCCCCGCCATCGGCGGGAAGCCGTACTGGCGGGCGTAGGAGCGGCCGACATGGTCGGCGAAGATCAGCTGGGCGTCACGGGGCACGTCATCGCCGATAGCAGCTCTGACTGAGATGACACTTATTTGTGTCATCTCGGTTCTGCGGCCTGGGCGCCCCTCAGGTCAGCGGAACTCCGCGTACCGTGGCCGCAGCCCGAGGGCGGTGAGTGCGACCGCCGCGAGAAGCGCCCCAAGGGCCCAGGGCAGCAATCCGCCCACCGCGGATCGGCCCGCCTGTACCGAGGCAGTGAAGTGGTGGCGGTTGATGTCGGTCACTTTGTCGAGCGCGGCCATCCACGCCCCGAAGTGCGCGTTGGACATGTCGGGCTGCCAGCTGATCCCGAACGCGACGGCCTCGCGTTCCTTGCCCTGCGCGACCAGAGCACGGATCTTGCGGTCATCGCGCTGGTAGACGGCGTATGTCTCGACCGCCTTCTCTGCCGCTGCCCGCTCGCCAGGGAAGGTGATGTTGTCGAGTTCGCGCCGGAACTCGCCGGTGAAGCGCAGGTCTTCGTGGTCGGAGCGGTACGCCTGCCAGGTCGTGGCGAGTTCGTCGTCATACGTGGCGAGGGTCGCGCCCCGGACGCCGTACAACTTCTGCGAATTCGCCACGAACGCTCGCTCGTACTGGCCGCGACGCTCCTGATCGAGGAGGTAGCGGCTCTCGTCGGCGTTCGCGTCGTACGCGATCGCGCGGGCGCGGGAGAGCGCGACGACGGAGTCGAACGCGTCCCGGCGGGCGCCCCGCAGTTGCTCGGCCGTCTCGGAGAGCGCCTGAGCGCCGAGGAGGGTGGCGAGCAGGACGCAGATGGTGGCGGCCAGGACGCCGGGGTTGAGGATCCGGTGGAAGCGGCGTGCCAAATACCACTGCAGTACGGCGAGCACCGCAAGGAGCAGTACGTCGAGCGCGATGACAGCGGCGAGTTGCGCGGAAAGCGCCGAACGGGCCTGCGCGTACTGCGTGTTGAAGGCCCGATTATTGGAGGCCACCAGCTTGCGTGATTCCGGCAGGAGTTTGCGCTGGAGCAGATCCGTCGCATCCCGGTAGTCGGCGAGGGCCGACGCCTTGCCGCCGGTGCGCCCGTCGTTCTCGAGAGCGCGCCCCACCAGCTCCTGGTACTCGGCGAAGTGGTCGGTGAGGGATTCGACGGTGTGCTCGTCGGTGCGGTCGCCTTGGGCGGCGACGGCGAGGGTGCGCAGGTCGTGGCTGACGGTGGTGCGGGCGTCGCCGTAGAAGCCGACCGCTTTCCCGTACGGCGTCTTCAGACGCCCCTTGCCCGCGTCGCCGCTGGACAGCAGGATGTTCGCGGCCTGCGCGTCCATGTCGTTGAGGGCGAGGTTGAGGTCGGCGGCACTGGTGGTGCGCGGCGAGTCCCGGTCGGCGACCGCGTCCCAGGTGCCGGAAGCGGCGAGCCCGGCCAGCAGAAGCAGCAGCGCGAGGGCGGCGGTCAGCGAGACCGTGGACACGTGCAGGAGGCGCAGCCGCGCGGGCAGGGTGGCCCAGAAGCGGCGGCGCAGAGCGGCCCACGCGTCCACGGCCTCGCGACGGAGGTGAGGGCCCGGTCGCGACCCCCCTCGTGGCCGCGGACCGGGCCCGCCTCCGGGCGGGGCGACCTGTCCGTGCTGTGGCTCCGCGACAGTCTCGGCCTCGACCTCAGAACTGCGCGTGGTACCGGCCGTGATGGTCACGAGCCCTCCAACGTCACGCCACGGACGGTCGCCCGTGTCCCCCGCGCCGCTCAGTCTGCGACCGGAATCGGCCACGGACGTGGTCCGTTGACGACCCCCTGACGCTTTCTCAGGTGACCTTGACGCGAACTTGATGCCGCCGTTCGAAGGGTCGTAAGGGAGGCGCAAATTCCGTTCCGGACGGCGCACTTCGGGCATCTGGCGGGGCTAGATTTTCCCTCGGCTGCCGGTGAGGCCCGCGGGCGTCAGTGGCATGACGGCTCGCCACCGGAAGCACTCCTCGGATGCTTCCGGTCAGGGCATCTCACGGGCGGCCGAGCACGTGGCGGCGGTCTCGTCGTCCCGTCGCCGACGTCCGTGCGCAGCCTTGCGGTGCCGGGCCCCCGGCGCCGCAAGGCCCGGCGGCCACCCCGCGTTCTGTCAGCCCGACCGGTCGCCGGCGCGCCGCCCTGCGCGTGGGCCCGGTTCCCCACCGAGGCATGAAGGTCCCCATGTTTTCCGCTCCTCCCCGGCAGGCCCCGCCGTCCCCTCCATTGCAGGGACCCCGGCCAGGGCCCAAAAGAGGTCCGGGACGTCACGCGCCCAGCGGGCTGTTCGAACCTGCCCAGCTCGCGCGGTCCTTCCCCGAGGCCCTGCGGAAACTGCACCCGCGCGTCCTGGTCAGGAACCCGGTGCTGTTCGTCGTCTCCGTCGGAGCCGTGCTCACCACCCTCTCCGCGGTCCTCCATCCCGCCGTCTTCACCTGGGTCATCAGCGCCTGGCTGTGGTTGACGGTGATCTTCGCGAACCTCGCGGAGGCCGTCGCCGAGGGCCGCGGCAAGGCGCAGGCGGAATCGCTGCGCAAGGCGCGTACGGACACGGTCGCCCTGCGCCTGCGCCACTGGACCTACGGCGCCGACCCGGGCAGCGCGGAGACCGAGGCGGTGGCGGCCACAGACCTCAAGCCGCTCGATGTCGTCGTGGTCGAGGCGGGCGAACTCATTCCCGCCGACGGCGATGTCATCGACGGCGTCGCGGCGGTCGACGAATCGGCCGTCACCGGCGAATCCGCGCCCGTCATCAGGGAGTCGGGCGGCGACCGCAGCGGTGTCACCGGCGGCACGACCGTCCTGTCCGACCGGATCGTGGTCCGGGTCAGCGCGCGCCCGGGACACTCCTTCCTGGACCGGATGATCGCGCTCGTCGAAGGCGCCTCGCGCCAGAAGACCCCGAACGAGATTGCCCTGAACATCCTGCTGGCGGCGCTGACGATCGTCTTCGTCCTGGTCGTCGTCGCGCTCCAGCCGATGGCCGCGTACGCCGGTGCCGCCCAGTCCACCACCGTCCTCGTCGCCCTCCTCGTCACCCTCATCCCGACGACCATCGGAGCACTGCTGTCGGCGATCGGCATCGCGGGCATGGACCGGCTCGTCCAGCGCAATGTGCTCGCCATGTCCGGCCGTGCGGTCGAGGCCGCCGGTGACGTGGGGACTCTGCTCCTCGACAAGACCGGCACCATCACCCTCGGCAACCGCGAGGCGGCCGCCTTCGTGCCTCTGCCCGGCATCACCGAAGCGCAGCTCGCCGGCACCGCCCAGCTGTCGTCGCTGGCCGACGAGACGCCCGAGGGCCGCTCCGTCGTCGTGCTGGCGAAAGTACGGTACGGGCTACGGGCTCCGACCGAGGGCGAGTTGGTCCACGCCCGGTGGGTGCGGTTCACCGCGCAGACCCGCATGAGCGGCGTCGATCTGCGCTGGGACAACGGCGCGGTGTGCGCGATCCGCAAGGGCGCTGCCCAGCAGGTGATCGAGTGGGTGCAGATGTACGGCGGCCAGGTCCCCGCCGAGGCCCGCTGGTTCGCCGACTCGGTCGCGGCCTCCGGTGGCACCCCGCTCCTGGTTGCCGTGCACGACTGGGACGGGCCCCGCGTGCTGGGCCTGATCCACCTCAAGGACGTGGTCAAGGACGGCATCCGGGAGCGTTTCGCCGAGCTCCGCCGCATGGGAATCAGAACGGTGATGATCACGGGCGACAACCCGCTGACCGCCAAGGCCATCGCCGAAGAGGCCGGTGTGGACGACTACTTGGCCGAGGCCACACCCGAGGACAAGCTCGCGCTGATCAAGCGTGAGCAGGAGGGCGGCAAACTCGTTGCCATGACGGGCGACGGTACGAACGACGCGCCGGCCCTCGCACAGGCCGACGTGGGCGTGGCCATGAACACGGGAACCTCCGCAGCCAAAGAGGCCGGGAACATGGTCGACCTGGACTCCAATCCGACGAAACTCATCGAGATCGTCGAGATCGGCAAGCAACTCCTCATCACCCGCGGGGCGTTGACGACGTTCTCCATCACGAACGACGTCGCCAAATATTTCGCGATCATCCCGGCCATGTTCGCCGGCGCGTACCCGGGACTGGAGTCGCTCAACATCATGGGCCTGCACAGCCCGACCTCGGCCATCACCTCGGCGATCATCTTCAACGCGCTCATCATCGTCGCGCTGATCCCACTCGCGCTGCGGGGTGTGCGTTACACGCCCGCATCGGCGCACGCCCTTCTGCGGCGCAATCTGACGTTGTACGGCCTCGGCGGCCTTGTCCTGCCCTTCATCGGCATCAAGCTCATCGACCTGCTGATTTCCGGCGTGCCCGGGCTCGGGTGAACAGCCCGCGTCAAAAAGGCGTCCGGGCACGTCAGAAGCGCGTAAGGGAACGGGGCTTTAGCTTGTACGGGGCGGCTCCCGCGGGTTCCATGGACACCATGAACAGCGAGTGGCTCCTCATCGACCGGCCGCCTCATCGGGCGTCCCGTCGTGTGCCCCGCTGTGCGGAAACGCCCGCGTCCGTCGTCCGCTGACGCGCTTTCCGCTGCCCCAGGGGCGCCGTGACCCACGTCCGGCGCCCCTTTCCATGCCCGTACGCACCTGCCGTACGCGGACCTGAGCCGTACGCGAAGCCGTACTCGTATCCCCGGATGGACCATGTCTGACACCACCCTTTCGTCCCGTACCGTCCTTGTCACGGGCGCCACTTCCGGCATCGGTCTGGAGACCGCCCGGCAGCTCGCCGAACGCGGCGCCACCGTGCTGCTGCACGGCCGCACCGCCGAGGAAGCGCGTGCCGCCGCCGACCGTCTCGTCGCGACGGCCGGCATCGACGCGGGCCGGCTCTGCACCGTCGGTGCCGACTTCACGCGCCTGGACGAGGTCGAGACCATGGCGGCCCGTGTCGTCGCCGAGCACCCTCACCTGGACGTCCTGGTGAACAACGCGGGTATGGCGGCGCCCGAGCGGCACACCATCACTGCGGACGGCAACGAGATCGCCTTCCAGGTCAACTTCCTCGCCCACTACCTGCTGACCTGCCTGCTGGAACCGGCACTCACCAGCAATCCGGGCGGCCGTGTCGTGAACGTCTCCTCCTCCCTGCACCGCACCGGCTCCATCCAGTGGAGCGACCCCAACCGCGCCCGCCGCTACTCCCGGCTCGCCGCGTACGCCCAGTCGCAGCTGGCCCTGACGGTCTTCGCGGCGGATCCGCGCGTCACCGCGGTGTCCGTCCACCCGGGTGTGTGCGACACCGCGCTGCTCCCCCTCTACGCCCACGACGGCGTCACGCCCACCGAGGGCGCCGCGCACGTGGTCCGCCTCTGCGACCCGTCGGTCGAGATCGTCAACGGCGCCTACTACGACCGCGCCGAGCACGTCGACCCGGCGCCCGCCGCCACCGAGGACCGCACGGTCAAGCGCCTCAACAAGCTGGCCGACCTCCTCGTCGGCCGCACCGCTTGAACTTCCCTTCTCTCAAACGGAGTTGATGCCGATGTCGAAGCGATCCCGCAAGAAGAAAACCCGCCGCAAGAACAAGGCGAACCACGGCCGCAAGGCCGGCCAGCGCTGACCCGATCGGAGGGGCGGGCGCGGTGACGAGACCGGCCACACGGGCCGCGCCTCCCCCGCCCGCCTCTCCCCCTTTCCAAGCCCACGGAGGCATCGATGATCGAGCTCGAACCCCGTCAACTTCCGCCACTCACCCGGTGGTTCCCCGCCGGAGCCCCAGGACCGGCCACCATCGGCGAGCATGCTCTCACCACGGGCGTCGGCCGCTGGTGGGCGGACCGGGCGGATCAGCCGCGCATCATCGCCGTTTCCTGCGCCGACCACGTCCTGCTGCGCGGCTTCCCGGACACACCAGAGGACCTGGCGCCCCTGGCAGGCAGCCACATCGACGCGCCCGCCCGCTTCCTGCCCGCCCTCGGCGCGGCCTTCGACCGCCTCACCCCGTGGGAACGCATGGTGTGGACCCTGCAGGCCGAGCCCCAGCCCTGCCCGGCTCCGCGCGGCGTGACCGTGCGCCGCCTCGAACCCGCCGACACCGATGCCCTGCACGCCCTCGGGCCCGATTCGGCCTGGATCCACGCCAGTTGGGGCGGCGCCGCCGGCCTCGCCACCTCCGGTCACGGCTGGGGAGCCGTGGACCGCGGCGGACAAGTACTGGCCATCGCCTGCACGTACTTCCGCGGCACCCGCTACGAGGACGTAGCAGTCTTCACCGCCCCCGACCACCGTCGCCACCGCCTCGCGCTGGCCTGCGTCACCGCCCTCGTCGCGGACATCACCGCACGCGGCCACACCCCCAGCTGGAACTGCTCCGTCCTCAACCGCGCCAGCCGCCTCCTGGCCTGGACCGCCGGCTTCCGGCTGGTGCGCGAGTACGTTCACTACACGGTCGGGAGCCCCGCACGACGCAGCCGCCTCGCGGCATGAGGCCCTGAATCAGCCGCGCGGGCGGCGGGGATCCACCGAAACTGCGGCGGCTTCTGGTGGCCGGTCGACCCGCGCCCGTTCGCGCCGCTCGCCGAGGCGAACGAACCGCGCGTGCGGGCTACGCCCCCCGGCATGAGGCACCGGGTGTTACTTCTCGGCCGTGCCGGGTTCCCCGCTGATGGACTCCTGGTAGACGTCCGCATAGGTGCGTGAGTCTTTGACCAGGTCGTCGCAGAACGCGGCGACGTCGTTGCCGATGAGTTGCAAGACCCCCTTGCCCGCGGCGGCGCCCTCCTCGAAGAAGTCGACGATGCCGGGGAGCAGGGGCCCGTCAGGCGTCGTCGACCTGGGCGTGGGTCAGTGCGAGGGGGTGGCAGGGCGCTGTGGCCCGTCGATACTCCGCTTCGTATCGGTTCGGCACGCGTGGCTGTGCGCTGCTCCTCATGGTGCGGGGATGCGGGATCAGGACAGCTTCACGGCGGTTTCACCACCCGGGAAGCATGCCCCGTGAAGGTGCGCGCCCGACTGTTCTTAACGCGGCCTTGACGCGTTCGACCCGGCTATCCGTGGGCCCGGGGTTCACTCTCTGCATACGCTGGTCCCGCCGTGTCCTCGATGGCCGGAACTTATCGAAGAGCCGTACGTCTGGAGCACGCCGATGGCCGCCACCGACCACGACGCCCGCACGAGCCGCCTGCGTGGGTGGATGCTGGAAGGCCTGTCCGACATGGCCAAGCACCAGCAGGGACAGCGGGCCGTCGAGCCGGAGCCCGTGCACAAGGGGCAGCGCTGGTGGCGGGTGATGTGCCTGACCGGCGTCGACTACTTCTCCACCCTCGGCTACCAGCCGGGCATCGCCGCCCTCGCGGCCGGGCTGCTGTCCCCCGTGGCCACGGTCGTGCTCGTCATAGTCACCCTGGCGGGCGCACTGCCCGTCTACCGGCGAGTCGCCGAGGAGAGCCCGCACGGCGAGGGCTCCATCGCGATGCTGGAGCGACTGCTGTCCTTCTGGAAGGGCAAGCTGTTCGTCCTCACCCTGCTCGGCTTCGCCGCCACCGACTTCCTGATCACCATCACCCTCTCGGCAGCGGACGCCTCCACCCACCTCGTCGAGAACCCCCATCTGACCGCCACGCTCCACGACAAGCAGATGCTGATCACGCTGATCCTGGTCGCACTCCTCGGCGCGGTCTTCCTCAAGGGCTTCCTGGAGGCGATTGGGGTAGCCGTGGTCCTGGTCGCGGTCTATCTCGGACTCAACACCGTGGTCGTGATCACGGGGTTGTGGCACGTGATGTCCGCAGGGCACGTGGTCACCGACTGGTCCAACGCCCTGACCGCCGAACACGGAAACATCTTCGCGATGATCGGGGTGTCCCTACTGGTCTTCCCCAAGCTCGCCCTCGGTCTGTCCGGCTTCGAGACGGGTGTAGCGGTCATGCCCCATGTCGAGGGCGATGCCACGGACACCGAGGAGAAACCGACAGGCCGTATCCGCGGCACGAAGAAGCTGCTCACCACAGCCGCCGTGATCATGAGCGTGTTCCTGATCGCGACCAGCTTCATCACTACGGTGCTGATCCCGGAGAAGGAGTTCGAGTCGGGCGGCCAGGCCAACGGCCGCGCCCTCGCCTATCTGGCCCACGAGTACCTCGGCAACGCCTTCGGCACCGTCTACGACGTCTCCACCATCGCCATCCTGTGGTTCGCCGGCGCCTCCGCCATGGCCGGGTTGCTCAACCTGATGCCCCGCTACCTGCCGCGCTACGGCATGGCCCCCCACTGGGCCCGCGCCGTACGCCCCATGGTCATCGTCTTCACCCTGGTCGCCTTCCTGGTCACCTGGATCTTCAACGCCGACGTCGACGCCCAGGGCGGCGCCTACGCCACCGGCGTCCTGGTCCTGATGTCCTCCGCGGCGATCGCGGTGACCATCGCAGCGCGCAAGGCCCGCCAGCGAAACTGGACCATCGGCTTCGGCGTCGTCTCGGCGGTCCTCCTCTACGTCACCGTCGTGAACGTCATCGAGCGCCCCGACGGCGTGAAGATCGGCGCCTGCTTCATCGCCGGCATCATGCTCGTCTCATTCCTCTCCCGGCTCGCCCGCGCCTTCGAGCTGCGCGTCACCAGCGTGACCCTGGACGACATGGCCCAGCGATTCGTACGCGACATCGCCAGCCGCCGGATCCGGTTCATCGCCAACGAGCCCGACAACCGCGACAAGGCCGAGTACCGCGACAAGATCGAGCAGATCCGCCACGACAACGACGTCCCCTCCCCGGAAGACTTCGTCTTCGTAGAGGTCACCGTCCTCGACCCCTCGGAGTTCGAGTCCGGCCTGACCGTCCGGGGGGAGGTCCTCCACAACCGGTACCGGGTCCTGACGCTGGAGAGCTCGTCCGTCCCCAACGCCCTGGCCGCCCTGCTCCTGGACGTCCGCGACACGACCGGGTGCACCCCGCACATCTACTTCGAGTGGACCGAGGGCAACCCCTTCACCAACTTCCTCCGCTTCTTCCTCTTCGGCCAGGGCGAGGTCGCACCCGTCACCCGTGAGGTCCTGCGCGAGGCCGAACCCGACAGGGACCGCCGCCCCCGGATCCACGTCGGCTGAGCCGGCAAGGGCATCAAGGACACGCCAGGAACGGGCGACACGGCGTCAGAGTGCCGTCAGCGTCGGATCCGCCGTGGACTGGGCCGCCTAGCGTTTTCCATATGAAGCGCATCAGCCTCCGGGACACAGCCGACGACCGCCACTGGCGCGGCGACGCCCGGTTCGCGCTCGGCTGCGCCCTCGCCGTCTGCGGCAATCCTGCGGCGACCGCGAGTTCCAGTTCACCGGCGGAGCAGACATCGAGGCCCAGTCCCTCCTCCTTCACCCAGTGGGCCATGGCCCGGCACAGGAACGCCTTGGCGGCGTAGTGGATCTCGGCTTCCGGAAAGGCGTCCAAGTAAGTCTGGCAGCGGCGGCGGACCTCACTCTCGTCGAGGACGTACGCCGGAGTGTCGAAGCGGCCCGCGATCTCGGCGAGCGACACCCCAGCGACGGTCAGGTCACCGGGACGGGGCTCGGCGGTGGAGGCCGGCCACACCGACAGCTCTTCGGCAGAGGCCGTGGCGGGGACGGCGGGTTCGTGAACGGTGGTCATGGTGGCGCCTCCTCAGCCGATCCAGTGCGACAGCGCCGAGGCGGGCGCGGCGGTCCCGGTGCCCCGGAGTGCGCCGACCGCCTGCGGGTCCCAGGTGCTGCGGCGCTCGGCCCTCTTGCCAGACGTGGGTGCCGGGGCGGTGAGCTGCGGGTCCACCGTGACGGTGGCGGCGCCGAGCGGCGCGGTCATGGCTCGCAGGGCGGGCTCAGCGAGCCGGATCCACGGCTGGTCGGTGCCGAGGGTGGCGGTCAGGGCGCGCTCGGAGGCGAAGCCGACCGCTGTGCGGTCACCGAGCGGCGTGCGGAACAGCCGGGCGGCGTGCCCGAGCGGGCCCGGCCGGACGGGAACGTACAGCGGTCCGGCCGGGAACCGTTCAGAGGGTTCCGGGTCTTCGTCGCACAGAAGTTCTGCCATGGGAGGTCTCCTGGAGGATCCGGGGTCATACGCGATATCCCGAGGCGGCTCGCCTGAGTTCGGGACGTTCGCTTCAGTCGAAGGTGACCGGTCCCCGGTCACGGGACGGGCGACCGGGGCTCGTCGAGGACGCTATGCCCGCCCACCCGGGCCCCCTGAGCCGTCCTGACGGATTGCTGACGCGGAGAGCGGCAATGCTGACGCGATGGTGATGGGCACTGCTCCGACAGCGGGACGGCTCCGTCAGACGTACGCCAAGAAGCGACGCAGGGGCTGTGCACGGGCCCCGGCAGGGGAGTGTGATGGTCCCGGTGTTGATGAGAACCGCCGGCGGGCCCTCTCCTGCGGCGGCAGTTGACGGACGGTGAAGCAATGTCCGGTTCCGACGCGGCCCCAGACGCGCGTGTCGCCCGCGTCGTGGTCGGGGTGAGCGGGTCGCCGGGAAGCCGCACAGCCCTGCGCCGCGCCGCGGCCGAAGCCCACCATCGGCAGGCCGAGCTCTGGGCGGTGCTGGCGTGGCAGTCACCCGGCGGCGAACTCCACGCTCGCCGGGCCTCGGCTGCGCCGCTCGCGGACGGGGACTGGGAGAACCTCGCCCGCACCACGCTCGTCACGACCATCCGCGAAGTGCTTCCCGATGGCCCCAGCGTCCCCCTGCACGCCGTCCTGACTCGCGGCACCCCGGCCGGGCACTGGCGGAGACCGCCGACCGTGAGGACGACCTCCTGGTCGTCGGCGCCGGGCACCGCGGCCACCTCCACCGCGCACTGCACCCGTCGGTGAGCCGGTACTGCCTCGCCCATGCCTGCTGCCCGGTCCTCGCCATCCCGCCGTCCCCACTGGAGGCCGACCTCGCGGCAGCACACCTCCGCAATGTGTGGCGACTGCGCCTGGACACCCGACACTTCACCAAAGAGGCGACACCACCCCACCCGACGCCTGACAGCGACCTCGGGAGAACGTCGCACCCAGCCGGACCACCTGGGCAGCGACAAGGCATACAACTCACGCCGCAATCGGCGCCACCTGCGAAGACGCCAGATCAAGCACGTGATCCCTGAGCCGAAGGGCCAGGGGCCACCCGCAAACGGCGCGGCAGCAAGGGCGGCCGGCCCACCGGCTTCGACAGCAAGCACAAACGCCGCAACGCGGTCGAGCACACGATCAACCGGCTCAAGAACTCCCGGGCCGTCGCCCCCCCGCTTCGACAAGCCAGGCCACGTCTTCCACGGCGCCATCACCGTGGCTGCGATCCGCCTAGGCTCCGGCCGTGATCCGCCGGCACCCTTCAGACATCTGAGGGATCGGCGTGATTCGGGTTTTGGCGGAGCGGCAGCAGCTGGCTGAGGGCAATCAGGAGTAGCCCAGCCAACAGCAGGGCGTTCCCAGTGAAGAAGCGGGCCTCCCAGGAAACGCTCGGCAGGACTCGAAAGTAGAAGAGGCCTTGCAGAACGACGGAAGCGCCCGTGAGCAGGGCACCGAGACCGTGGAGTTGGGGCCTGGCGACGTGGCGGCGCGCCGTGGGCAGCATCCACCCTGTCCGGAGCGTGACGATTCCCAATGCGATCGCCAGCAGCCCCAAGAACGCGCCCGTTCCTACTACCCATGCCATGGTGTCACTCCGCTCCGACCGCAAGAGGCCCGGAACGCGAGTAACGCCCGGCCCGAAGATGCCCACATTGTCGCTGGACCCGGTGGTGCCTGACCATGCCGATGCCAGGCAATCTCCGTACGGCTCTGCTGCCGTCTGTGCGCTGCATGCTCAAGATCCGCCGGACACTGCCTGGACCCCGGAGCGGTTCAGGCCCGAGACGGATGCAGGGTCCTCGTGTCGCGCAGGGGAGCGGCGGACCTCGCGAGCTCTTCGCAGGCGGCGGTGCACTGCGCTCCGAGTTCGTCGACGAGTGCGGAGACGCTCCTGAACCCGATTGATCGCGCCGATGCCCCGACCCGCGCCACCCAACCTCACCTGCGCCACGCCCCACCCCCCCTCCTCGATCGGAAGGACTTCGGCCTGCCACGCCTCAGATACGACGCGGCCATGTCGCCGACGCGTTCCCTGTCGGCCCCGGATTCACGCCGGCGACGCTCGCCGTGACGAAGGGCGCCCCTACCGACGATTGCGCCCTTGGATCAGTATCGTCCGCCCCGACGCCCCGGTCCGCGGCTCAGCGGCCCGCACGAGGAGGAGCACCATGGCCGATCGCCGACAGGAACCCTCCTCGGATGACGGATCCCCGTCGCGGACACTGGACACGCGTCGGGCGAGCGCGCGCGACACGGTGCGCCTCGCGGTGGTCATCGGTGCTCTCGGCGTGGTCTTCGGCGACATCGGAACCAGCCCGATCTACACACTCCAAACGGTGTTCAATCCCGACGACCCGCACCCCGTCCCGGTCAGCACGGAGAACGTGTACGGGGTGGTGTCACTGGTGTTCTGGTCGGTGATGATCATCGTCACGGTCACCTACGTGCTGCTCGCGATGCGCGCCGACAACGACGGCGAGGGCGGCATCATGGCGCTCATCACCCTGCTGCGACGGTTGAGTTCACAGCGCGGGCGCCGGGCCGCTGTCGTCCTGGCCGCGCTCGGCATCTTCGGCGCGTCGCTCTTCTTCGGCGACAGCATGATCACCCCGGCGATCTCGGTGCTGTCCGCGGTCGAAGGACTCAAGGTCGTCGAGCCGTCCCTGGAGGACGCGGTTGTACCCATCACCGCGGTGATCATCGTCATCCTGTTCCTGGTGCAGCGCAGGGGAACCGCCGCCGTGGGCCGGGTGTTCGGGCCGGTCATGATCGTCTGGTTCGTGGCCATCGGCGCGTGCGGCGTCGCCGGCATCACCGGCCACCCGGACATTCTCAAGGCCCTGTCACCGACGTACGCGTTGGGCTTCCTGTTCGGCCACTGGGGTACGGCCTTCTTCGCCCTGGCCGCGATCGTGCTCTCGGTCACCGGCGCCGAGGCGCTCTACGCCGACATGGGTCACTTCGGCCGCCGGGCGATCACCCGAGGCTGGCTGTTCCTCGTACTGCCCGCCTGCGTCCTGAGCTACATGGGCCAGGGTGCTCTGATCCTCGACAATCCGGACAACATCAGCAGCCCCTTCTTCCTGCTCGTGCCCGACTGGGGACGCTGGCCGATGGTCCTGCTGGCGACGGCGGCGACCGTGATCGCCTCGCAGGCGGTGATCACCGGCGCGTACTCGGTCGCCTCCCAGGCGGCCCAGCTGGGCTACCTGCCGAGGCTGCGCATCGCGCACACCTCCGAATCCACCATCGGTCAGATCTACGTCCCCTGGATCAACTGGCTCCTGATGGTCTCGGTCCTCACCCTGGTCTTCGCCTTCCGCAGTTCCGCGGCGCTGGCCTACGCGTTCGGCATGGCGGTCACCGGCACCATCACCATCACCACCTTGCTGTTCTTCTACGTCGCCCGCGCCAAGTGGGGCACGCCCCGGTGGCTGCTCGGCATCGGCGCGGGTGTGCTCCTCTTCGTGGACCTGCTGTTCGTGGCGGCCAACATGACCAAGCTCGTCCACGGCGCGTGGCTGCCGCTGCTGATCGGCCTCACGGCGTTCACGGTCATGACGACCTGGCAGCGGGGTCGCGAGCTGGTCACCGCGGAACGAGCTCGCGCCGAGGGGCCGTTGCCCGAGTTCGTCGACGACCTCCGCAGTGGCAAGGCTTCCACGCTCCAGGTCCCCGGCACGGCCGTCTTCCTGAACCGGGGCAAGGAGACCACGCCGCTGGCCATGCGGGCCAACGTTGTGCACAACCATGTCCGGCACGAGCAGGTCGTGATCCTCGCCCTGCAGACAGAGCCGGTGCCCCGTGTCCCGGCCGACCAGCGGGTCGTCGTGGACGACCTCGGCTACGCCGACGACGGGATCGTCCACGTCACCGCTCGGTTCGGCTACATGGAGACACCGGACGTCCCCGGTCTGCTGGCCACGCTCGACCCGGACGAAACCGAAGGGCCGTTGCAGCTCGACCAGGCGTCGTACTTCTTGTCGAAGATCGAGCTCCGGCGCGGGAAGGCACCGACGATGGCGCCCTGGCGCAAGCGGCTGTTCATCGCCACCTCCTACATCACGTCCGACGCCGCCGAGTACTTCAGCCTGCCCCGCGACCGCACGGTCATCATGGGCTCGCACATCGAGGTGTAGACGCGCACTGCGGGAAGCCGGGCCCGTTCGGCCTGCGTGGACGGCCGGTTGAAGCAGCCCCTAGGCTGCCCGATCCTATAATGCCCAAAAAGTGACGCTATGCCGGATATGGATATCCATGGATGCCGAAAATCGCCCCACAGGCCGCCCAGCCTCCGCGAGTCGGCGCGGGCCCGACAGCGAACGATGGGAAGCGACGGCTGCCGTGGTCGCGGGCGGCGGAGCACTGGTGGTCTGGGAGCCCGCTTTCACGCTCGGCGCCTACCACGTTGTCTTCTATTACCAGTTGCTCAGCCTCTGGGCGGTATCGACTGGTGTGCTGCTCAGCGCTCTACTGCTACGTGAACGCCTGCCCCGGCACGGCTGGATGTACCTGGCCTGCCTGGCGCTACCCAGCGTTTGGCTCAGCCTCGCCGCCATCGTGCCCCACAGGGGCGGGACGCCGCGAGAGCTGCTCTTCCTGGCGGGCGGCATCCTCAGCGTCATTGGCACACCAGTGCTGACCTGGACCCTTCTTCGGATCCTGCTGTTTGGGGAATCCGAGCTCTCCGCCCGTCAGCAGTGGAGGGTCGTCGGCACGATCGCGCTCGTCGGGGTGCTCGCCTTCACGCTCGGCTCACTGAATCATGTGTTTCTGACGTGCGGAGATTTCAACGTCAGCGGCAACAGCGTCCCCAAGGGCTGCAGGCCGGGAAGCGCTTCCCCGTTCGGCTGACCAATCGGGTTGGCTGGCAAGGGGGACGACATCGGGCCATGAGAGCACTCAGATCACTATGAGGACAGCCGGCCGCCTTGGCTCACGCGTCGTCACGATGGTGGGCCGGTCCGAGTACCTCGTCGGCGCTGCCGAGCTCTGTGCGCGGCTGCTTGCGGAGCATGTGGCGCGCGATGGAGGAGTACCGGTAGACCTGTTTGCGGGCCCGCATGATGGTGCGGCGGACCCTCTGCCTCGCGCCCTTCACGGCAGGGCGCCCGCCCCTGCATCAAGGGGGCGGGCGTTGCGCTGCAGCCAGCAGACGCGGAATCGATGCCGTCAGCCCACGGGCAGGCACTGACAATCCCGGGGGCAACGCCTCGTCGTCTGGCCATGCCTTCAGCTCCGTCAATGCCCCGCGCCATGCTCGTAACGGTCGTGCTATTGGTGGCCACCGGGCCGACCCCGCCATGGCCGACCTGTTCGAGTTGCTCATCGGCACCGGCATACGGCTGCGCGACTCCTCCGCCATGGCGATGGCGGCGTACGTGGGGTTCGACCTCGAAGCGATCTTCGAAGGCGAACTGTTCAGCGAGTTCGTCCTGCTGTACATGACGCTGCACGCGTCCCGTTTCGAGGTCGGCGAGGGACAGCCAGCGTCGGCGTGCTGGCTGGATAAGTGGCGGACCCTCGCCAATCGGCGTCGGCAAGTGAGCCTTGCCCGGGTTCCAGCCCTTTGCGGCTGGCAAGTCCTTGCCATGGCGTGGACTTGCCGTCATCAGGCCTTCACGTCGGGCGTAACCGGCCGATAGACCCATGGCATGTCCTCCCCCTCTCAGTCTTCCGCCTTCCGGCGCAGACGCTGGCAGTTGATCGCGACTGCCACCGTGGTGCCGCTTCTGGCGTCGGGGCTCGCAGTTCTGCAAGCGCCCGCACAAGCTGCTCCGAGCAAGCCCACCGTTCCCGCCAAGCCCTCGGCGACCCACAAGGTCACCCTGGTCACCGGCGACATCGTCACGGTCACCACGATGGCCGACGGCAAGCAGATCGCCGACGTCGACCGGCCGGACAGCGCCGTCGGCGGCGTAAAGATCCAGGAGATCAAAGGTGACCTGTTCGTCATCCCGGACGAGGCGGTGCCGCTGCTGGGCACGGACAAGCTGGACCGTCGGCTGTTCAACGTCACCGACCTGATCGAGATGGGCTACGACGACGCGAAGTCGGCCGCGGTGCCGCTGATCGCGACGTACGCCCAGCCGAAGTCTCGCTCGGCCGCCGTCGAGCCGACGGCCCCCCGGGGCAGCAAGCTGACCCGCAAGCTCAAGGGCATCCACGGTGCCGCACTCAGCACCGAGAAGCGGCGGGCCCGTACCTTCTGGAGCACCGTCGCGCCGCAGGGCAGCGCGAAGTTGGGCGCGGGTGTGTCGAAGCTGTGGCTCGACGGTCGCGTGAAGGTC
The DNA here is from genome assembly GCF_035918235.1 of Streptomyces sp. NBC_01445. Lineage (NCBI taxonomy): Bacteria > Bacillati > Actinomycetota > Actinomycetes > Kitasatosporales > Streptomycetaceae > Streptomyces > Streptomyces sp. NBC_01445. Next base: position 2,027,042 of record NZ_CP109485.1, read on the forward strand.
AACCTGAAGGAGAGCGTGCCGCTGATCGGCGCGCCCGAGGCCTGGGCTGCCGGGTACACCGGCAAGGGCGTCAAGGTCGCGGTGCTCGACACCGGCATCGACGTCAACCACCCCGACTTCGCCGGCTTGATCGACGGCACGACCAGTTTCGTGCCGGGTGAGGGCGTCACCGACGTCAACGGGCACGGCACGCATGTGGCGAGCACCATCGTCGGCTCCGGCGCCGCCTCCGGCGGCGACTACAAGGGCGTCGCCCCCGGCGCCGACCTGTTCGTCGGCAAGGTGCTCGGTGGCGCGGAGGGCTACGGCCAGGACTCCTGGGTCATGGCCGGCATGCAGTGGGCCGCCGAATCCGGTGCGGACGTCGTCAACATGAGCCTCGGCGACACCTACCCGACGGACGGCAGCGACCCGATGTCGCAGACGGTCGACGCGTTGTCCGAGCAGTACGGCACGCTGTTCGTCATCGCCGCCGGCAACGCGGGCCCGGAGAGCATCTCCGCCCCAGGTGCGGCCGCCTCGGCGCTGACCGTGGCTGCCACGGACAAGCAGGACCAGCTCGCATCCTTCTCCAGCACCGGCCCGCTGGCCGGCTCCGGCGGCATGAAGCCGGACATCGCGGCGCCCGGCGTGGACATCACCGCGGCCCGCTCACAGGAGATGACCGACGGTGGTGAGGGCCTTTACCGCACCCTCAGCGGCACCTCGATGGCCACCCCGCACGTGGTCGGCGCGGCGGCGATCCTGGCCCAGCGGCACCCGGACTGGACCGGCGCGCAGCTCAAGGAACACCTGATGAGTACCGCGAAGGGCTTGGACGACGGGTACTCGCCGTACGAGGTCGGCACGGGCCGTGTCGATGTGGCCGCCGCCGTGCGCACCACGGTCCGCGGCACCGGGTCGCTCTTCTTCGGCAACTACACATGGCCGCACGAGCCGAGCGATGTCGCCGTCACGAAGGACCTGACCTTCACCAACACCGGTTCCGCCGACGTCACGCTGAACGTGGGGCTGACCGACGACGGCGGCCCGTTCGCGCTCGGAGCCACCAAGGTGACCGTCCCGGCGGGCGGCACCGCTGCCGTCCCGGTGAGTGGTGACCCGCAGTCCGCCTCGGCAGGCCGGCATGTCGGCTACGTCGTAGCCACCGACGCGGCCACCGGGAAGCCGGTGACCCGCACCTCCGTGGCGCTGCTCAAGGAGGAGGAGCGCTACGACCTGAACATCAACCTGGTCGGCCGGGACGGCAAGCCCGCCGCGGGCTGGGTCACGGTCAACCTGGCCGGCGACGTCTGGCCGTGGAACGTCTACGTCGACGGCTCGACCACCATGCGCATGGCACCCGGCCTGTACACCGTCGCGGGGTACCTCGACGTGACCGGCGAGAAGGCGGACCGATCGGGTCTGGCCGTGCTGGTCGATCCGGAAACCGTGCTCAAGGACGGTTCCGCGGACGTGGTGCTCGACGCGCGCAAGGCACGCCTGCTGCAGACCGAGGCGCCGCAGCGCACCGAGGACCGCCAGCGCAAAGTCGACTTCAACGTCCACTACAAGGGCCAAGACCCATGCACGGACTACCGCAGCGCGTACGTGCTGCCGCCGACGTACGACGACGTCTACGTCGCGCCGACGAAGCCGATGAAGCAGGGCGAGTTCACGCTGACAACTCGGTGGCGCAAGGGCGAGCCGCAGCTCAGCCTGAGCGCATTGGGCGGCCGGCTCCGCTTCGAGGCGCTGGTGCAGGCGGGCAGCGCGCTGGGCACCGCCACGGACAGGCTGGACGCCGTCTACGCGGGCAACGGCGCGGTGGCCGAATACAAGAAGGTCAGGGCCAAGGGCAAGGCCGTCGTCATCAAGCGCAGCGACGAGGTCTCGCCGCAGGAGCGCACCGAGGCCGCGGCCGCGGCCGGTGCGAAGGCGCTGATCGTGGTCAACGACGGTGTCGGCGCCCTGATGGAGTACGTCGGCGAGTCGACCATCCCCGTCGCCACCGTGCACCGCGACGCGGGCAGGACCCTCGTCTCGATGGCCAAGGCCGGCACCTTGAAGCTGACCGCGAAGCAGACCGAGTACACGCCGTTCGTCTACGACCTGACCCGGGACTACCCGGGCAAGGTGCCGGACCGTGCCCTGGTCTACAAGCCGACCAAGCGTGACCTCGCCCGGATCGATGCCCGCTACTACTCGGCCACGGACGGCGGGTTGGCGGAAGGTTACCGGTCCGACTTCACCCTCAGCCCGTCGTTCAACTTCCCCGAGCGCGAGTGGCATCCGGGCACCCGCACCGAGTGGGTGACTCCGGGTCAGGTCTGGAGGGAGTTCCACACGCAGGGCGTCGACGGACCGCTGCCGTGGTCAATGGTGTCGGGCGACAACACGTATGCGAAGGGCAGCACCACCCCTCTGGACTGGTTTGCTCCGGCGACCCGGCCAGGCCAGGGAGAGGCCTTCGGTGTGTACAACTCCCGTTGGCAGAACTACATGACGTGGAACGTGCAGGCGTGGGCCTCCGCCAGCGACAACATGCGGCTGGGCGGATACCTGCCGTGGGGTGAGACGCCGACCCACCTGCAGGTCTTCCAGGGCCACAAGCTGATCCACGACAACCCGCACAGCACGGACATGCAGTGGATCGAGGTGCCGGCGGGCAACCTGCCCTACCGCGCCGTCCTCGACGCGGAGCGGCCCGCTGACGTCTTCCGGCTGTCGACGCGCACCCGCACCGAGTGGACGTTCATGTCCGACACTGTCGACTCGGACTCCTTCGAGCCGTTCTCGGTGCTGAACCTGGACTACAAGCTGGAGTCGGACCTGCACGGCGACGTCAAGGCCAATGCGACCCAGAGGATCTCGCTCAAGCCGGTGTCGATGGACCTCGGCACCGTGCCGGGCACCGTCACCAAGGTGAAGCTGGACGTCTCGTACGACGGCGGCGCCACTTGGCAGAAGGTGACCCTGGCCAAGGGGGCCCACGGCTACTGGACGGGTTCGTTCAAGACGGCCAAGAAGAGCGGAGGCTTCCTCTCGGTCCGCGCGAGCGCCGGGACGGACAGCGGCTTCAGCGTCAAGAACGAAATCATCCGGGCGTACGGCCTGCGATGAACCGCACTGTCGGGCCCCGGGGAGGCGACTCCCCGGGGCCCTTCCCGTCACACCTGCTCCCAGCAGGGACTATTCAGGGTAAGCCGCCATGGCACATACTCCCCCCTGCTGCGGCAAGCGGAAGAGAGTCGGTCGCCGATGCTGGATGTCCTGGGCCTCGAACCCGATGACGAGCGCGTCTACCGGGCGCTGCTCGGGCGGCCCGACTCCACCGCGGTGCTGCTGTCGGATCTGCTCGCCGTATCGCAGGCTGACGTCGACATGGTCTTGTCCCGTCTGGTCGAGTGGGGACTGGTGATCGGGTCGGCGGATGAGCAGTTCACCGCCGCGCCGCCGGCCATGGCGCTCGGCGCCCTCATCAGCCAGCGCCGAGACGGGCTACGGATGGCTGAGCAGGCACTGGTGACCTTCGCCGAGGAACACCGGGCGGCGATGACCGGGAACAGCATCAACGATCTGATCGAGGTCGTCACGGGAGTCGACGCCATCCGTCATCGCTTCCTCCAGGTGCAGCAGGCAGCCCGCACGCAGGTCCGCAGCTTCATCACCGCACCGTTCCTCGCCGTGCCGCCCGGCGAGAACACGGCCGAACCCATGGCCATCGGCCGCGGCGTGCACTTCCGGGTGGTACTGGACCGGGCCGTGCTGGCAGAGCCGGGCATCATCACCGATGCGATCGATTCACTGCGCAACGGCGTGCAGCTGCGTGTCGCCGACCAACTGCCGATGAAGCTTGTGCTGGCCGACGCCGACCTCGGCCTTGTCCCGCTCGCGGACACACCGGCCGGAGAGCCCGGCGCCGTGCTGCTGCACCGCAGCGGACTGCTGGATGCCCTGGACGCGCTGTTCGAGTCGGTATGGCGCACCGCCCACCCGCTCGAACTGTCAGACCCCGGCGGAGAAGCCGAAACCACCGTCGAACTCGGTGCGGAAGGCCCGAGCGACCTCGACCGGAGGATCCTCGCCCTACTGCTGGCAGGCCTGACCGATCCGACGGCCGCGACACAACTCGGACTGTCACCGCGCACGCTGCACCGACGCCTACGCCGCCTCATGGACATAGCCGGGGTCCGGACCCGGATGCAGCTCGGCGGCTACGCCATTCGACACGGGTGGGTGGAGCCACACTGAGCAGGCGTGAGGCCGGCTACGGGGCGGCTGGAACCACAGCCGACGCCTCCGGTATCGGCCGGACCGGGACCGTCCGCCCCGCCCCGCCCCGCCCCGCCCCGCCCCGCCCCGCCCTGCCCTGCCCTGCCCTGCCCTGCCCTGCCCTGCCCTGCCCTGAGGATGCACAACACAGCGAGGTCGGCCCGTCGACAATCGCCTCCGGCGGCTGATCGATCCCCACGACCGGCGGGCACGTTCCGGAACAACACCCTAGGAGCGGCCGCGGGCGAGGGCATCTTCCGCTCGGTCCAGATCGTCTTGCCCTGGTTCGTGAAGCGGGCGCCCCATCGGTGGGCAAGCTCGGCACAGATGAACAGCCCGCGCCCGCCCTCGTCCGTGGTGTGTGCGTGCCGCAGGTGTGGTGCGAGGAGGCTCGAATCGCTGACTTCGCACGTCAGGGTCGGACCGTCGATGAGGCGCAACCGGAGCGGAGACGCCCCGTAACGGACGACGTTGGTGGCGAGTTCACTCACGATGAGCGGCCCTCACCAGGGATCCGCACGTCGGCGCCGCACGGATACCCGGAGCCATGCGCGCTGTGCCCGCGAATGCCAGATCTCCCCGAGGAGGCCGGACACATCGGCCGAGCCGGGAGGCGCGGAACAACCGGGCTGCCAGGACGAAGGTCAAGCCTCGACAGTGGTGGGCTCGTAGCACCCTCCGTCGCAGGGGCATTGACGCCGGGGGCGAGCGAAGTATCACCCATTCGCCCCGTAGTGATTGCCGTAGGACGGAGTTGGGGGTGAGCTGTCAATGCGCCTGGCGATAGTCGCCGACGCCAAGAGGGTGGGGCGCCCGCTGCCGAACGCGCGGGGCCGGCCCTCGTCGACCCACACGAGATTTGGAGAACCCCATGCCTTACCGCAAGGGACAGCAAGTGGAGTACCGGGACCAGCAGGATGAGCTTCAGCGGGGCGAGATCCGCAGCGCCGAGGGCAGCGGGGCACAGACGCGCTATGCCGTCCAGAACGAGGCGACCCTGCGCGAAGACAAGGTGAGCGAGAACCAGATCGAGCGAGAGCTGTAGTAACACCTCCGCCGACGCAGCCCGCCGTTGCACCGAACCAAGGTGCAACGGCGGGCTCCTTGATTCCTGCGACAGCGGCGGTAGCAGGCATTCTCCCGACCGCAGGCCAACGCCTATGGTGAGTATGGGAATTGAACTCACGGTGCATCGCGCCACGACGGATTTCAAGTGACATCAACGGCGCCGGATGGCAACACTTCTGGGTGGCGATACAAACGGCGCGACAAGGCGGTTCCCGGCCAGGGCCGAGGAACGGTCGAGCTTCCTGAAAGGGGCGCCCGTCGGCCACTGCAACCGGGCGTCGGGTGGCAGGTCTCCGCGGGTTGTCCTCGGCGACCGAACGAGGGAGCAGCCAGCGTGGCTCCATGTGCCGAAAATCGGTAAGGCACATTCTCAACACCGTCGCGTATTCGTGTTGCGCGCCCATGCAGGTCGTAAGCCTGATGCTCGTCGATCCGAAAGTGGGAATGCCGCCTTGCCCGCACTCCGAGCCCTTGCCGGTGCCGCCGCGATTGCTACGGCCACTACCGCCTTCACCGCCGTCCCCGCGGCTGCCCACACCCCCGAGCATGTGCGGTGCAAGACAAGTGCTCTTATCGCCGCCATCACCAGAGCCAACACCCAAGGTTTTGGCAAACTCAGTCTCGCCAAGGGCTGCGTCTACGACTTCACAGCACCCTTCTCGGGTGATGACGCGACACCTCCCATCACGGTTCCTGTCACGATTGACGGAAACGGCGCCACTCTCCGGCGCGGTACCACCGCGCACCTCTTCCGCCTTCTCGATGTCGCAACCGGTGGAAGGGCGACCCTCAGCGATCTCAAAATCGAGAATGGCAACGTGACCGGCGACGGCGGGGGCCTCCTCGTCCAAAACGGGGGGACACTCCACGCGACATCTGTCCTCGTCAAAGGGAACACCGCCAGTAACAACGGCGGCGGCCTTGAGAGCCTGGGAACCCTGAGGCTCGTTCGATCCAGAGTTGCCAACAACAATGCCGCAGGCTCCGGTGGGGGGATTTCCAGCGAAGGCGCCACCTCCGTCATTTCCACCTCGATTGAGGGCAACACAGCCAGTAGATTTTTTGGCGGAGGCGTCTTCAACGACGGCCTGATCACCATCACCCGCAGCTCCATCACCGGCAACAGGGTGACGGCAGGCGACGGCGGCGGCCTTTGGAACAACTACCAGATGACCGTCAACGACAGCACGATCGTCGACAACACCGCCAGCGACCACGGAGGCGGCGTCACCAACGCACAGCTCGGAAGAGCCACCTTCAACCGGAGCACCATCGCGAAGAACACCGCCGGTCTACTGGCCGGCGGTATCTACAACGTCGACTCCGGCTCCTACCTCGTCCTCAACCTCAGCTCCGTCATCAAGAACAAAGCGGGCAGTGCCCCCGGAGGCGTGTTCAACGAGACCGGAGACGTCGTGGTGAACAAACACTCCCCCATCACGGGAAACCTTCCCACCAACTGCGTTGGCAGCCCGTCTCCCGTGACCGGTTGCACCGGCTGACCTGCCCACATCGCGCAGCCGACCCCCGGCCTCTATACCGCAGCGCACCAGCGGGTCCGCCAAGTTCACCGCTTGAACCCACGTGGCCGACCTGTCGTCTGGCCACGTGGAAAGCCACCCAAGCAAGCGCACGTGGCACGACCAGGTCTGACCGAGGTGGACGTCGTAGCCGCTGACAACCGAACGGCACTGGCATTCCAGGAGGCGATCGCCGCACAGTGGGCGACCGCGACGGCCGAGAAAGACGCCCTTCGGAACCGTGTCCCTCAGGCGCTTCCCCTGACCACACCACGCGCCTCCCCTCATGGCAGGCGCTTCTGCTGGGCCCGCTGCTTCCTGGCCGGTCACTGCTTGCGACTGATTGTTCAGACGAGCGCAGGGGTGTGAGCGGGCAGGTAGGGCGTGATGTTGCGCCAGGCGCGCTCGATGTACTCCTCCTTCTCGCCGACCGGGGCGACATAGTGCAGAGCGCGTTCCGCAGCGTCGTTGCCCACGAGGCGGGCGATGATCCAGGCGGCGAGGTAGTGCGAGGCCAGGCAGCCGCCGGCCGTGGCGATGTTGTCCTTGGCGTAGAAGGGCTGATTGAGTACCTCGACGCCGGCGGCGACGACCCAGGGCTTGGTGGTCAGGTCGGTGCAGGCGGGGATGTCGTTGAGCAGGCCGAGCTTGGCCAGCACAAGCGCACCGGAGCACTGTGCCGCGATAAGTTGGCGCGAGGGGTCCAGGCGACGCAGGACGTTCATGATCGCTGGGTCTTCGACTACCTCGCGGGTGGCGATGCCACTGCCCACGATGACGGCATCAGCGGCGCACGCCTCCTCGAGAGTGGACATCTGCTCGATGACCACCCCGTTCATGGACGTCACCTTGAGGCTGGGGGTGGCGATGGTGACGCGCCAGTCGTCGGACTTGATCCGATTGAGAACACCGAGTGCGATCAGAGAATCGAGCTCGTTGTAGCCCTCGAAGGTGAGGATGGCGACGTGCACAGCGGCTGCCCTTCCGGGTTGATCGGCGGGTGGAACTTGACCGTAAGGACCCACCAACAGGACAGTCAAAGAATTGTCATGCATACAATCCACTCCATGGCAGCCCCGCGGTACAAAACGCTGGTCGACGCGCTCGCATCCGACATCCGGACGGGGCGGCTCGCCGCAGGCGTACGCCTGCCGACACACCGCGCGCTCGCCGCCCGTGAGGGCATCGCCGTGGTGACCGCGACCCGGGTGTACGCCGAGCTGGAAACGATGGGTCTGGTGAGCCGGGAACAGGGCCGCGGTACGTTCGTGCGTGACATCGCTGTTCCCGCCGGTCACGGCATCGATCAGCAGGTCGTCGCTACGGATTCAGTAGACCTCAACTTCAACTACCCGTCGCTGCCTGGGCAAGCCGACCTCCTTCGGCAGGCCCTACGAGAAGTGGCCACCTCCGGTGATATCGACTCGCTGCTGCACTACCAACCGCATCGAGGGCGTCCCCAGGACAGAGCCTCGATCGCACGGCACCTGAGGCGTCGGGGAATCACCACCGACGCGGATCAGGTCCTCATCACCAACGGCGCGCAGCACGGCCTGGCCATCACCGTCATGGCCACGCTCAGCGCCGGCGACGTCGTCGCGGTCGACGCACTCACCTACCCGGGCTTCAAGGTGCTCGCGCACGCCCTGCATCTCGACCTGGCACCGATACCCGCCACCGCCGACGGGCCGGATCTCGACGCCCTCGAGCAGTTGTGCGCGACCCGCCCTGTGCGCGCGATCTACTCCATGCCCACCCTGCACAACCCTCTGGGCTGGGTCATGCCAGCACCTGACCGAACCCGCCTCATCGAGATCGCCCGACAGCACGGTTCGCTCATCATCGAAGACGCCGCCTACGCCTACCTGGTGGAGGACCCTCCACCGCCTCTGGCTGCAACCGCACCGGACATCACCGTCTACGTCTCAGGACTGTCCAAGAGCGTCGCCACCGGCCTCCGGGTCGGCTTCGTCGTTGCGCCGCCATCTGCCGTGCCGTCGCTCGAACGCGCGATTCGGGCGACCATCTGGAACACCCCGGCCCTCACCACCGCGATCGCCTGCCGCTGGCTCGAGGACGGCACGGTGGACCGCTTGGAAGCGCAGAAGCGAGACGACGCCAAGGCCCGCCAAGCACTCGCGCGACAAGAGCTGGCAGGCCTACCACTCATCAGCCACCCCTCGTCCTACTTCACATGGCTGCCGCTGCCCGACGACGCACGCGCCGATCGACTGACCGCCGCCCTCGCGCGTCAGCACATCTCGGTATCCACAGCCGAGCCGTTCACCACCACGATCCACACACCGCAGGCGATCCGCCTCGCGCTGGGCTCGACCGACATGGACAGTCTCCGGTCAACGCTGCGTACGGTGCGACGAGTCGCTGTCGAGGACGCCTACGCGTCAACTGCCCGGTCGTGAACGATCGGGCTTGCTGCTCGAGTCATCACTGGCTGTGATGGGTTCGGCTGCGTCCAGGACTCACGCTATGAGGGTGAGTTCGGGGGCCGTTGACTGAGCCCCGCAGACCCACACGTACCACCCGCGGTGGGCGATGTTGTGGGACGCGTTGCAGTCCGCGTGCTCAACGAAGCCGCAGACCCGGCACGAGAAAACAGCCTGGGCAGGCCGGTTGCCGCGTTCGGTGTGATGACACTTCGAGCATTCCTGGCTGGTGTACGCCGGATCGACGTAGACGACCGGCACCCCGGCCCGCTTCGCCTTGTAGACGATGAACGAGCCGAGTTGCGCGAACGGCCAGGAGTGGAGCGTGGTGCGTTGGGGCTTTCTCAGCCGTGCCCGCTCGCGGATGCCCGTGAGTGTCTCCAGGGCGATCCCGCGACCGGTGCGTTCAGCCTCCGCCACGATCCGCTTGCTGATCTTGTGGTTGATGTCCTTGGCGCGCCGGGCTTCCTTGCCCGCATGCTTCTTCGCCCGCCGCTTGGCGGACTTGGTCTGCTTCTTCTGCAGCTTGGACCGCAGCTTGCGATCCTGCTCCCGCTTGCGATTGACACGGCGACCGCAGTGGCGCTCGCCATCGGAAGTGACCGCGATGTTCACGATCCCCAGATCCACCCCGAGGAACCCGACCGGCTGAGTGTTCAGAACCCCCTCGGGGATCTCGCAGGTGGCGATCAAGAACCATTTCCCGCCCTGGCACACCAGGTCGGACTCACCCTTGCGGTGCGCGGCCAAAACCTCCAGCTGCTCAGCCTGCCCGGTGAACGCCACGCTCTTCAGCCGACCGGCCGTGGACCAGATCGACACCGTTTGCTGCTCGTGCTGCCAGGACAGCATCCGGTCGTCGTAAGGCTGCGCCGCCTCGGGCCGGAAGACCACCGGCTTGCCCGAGGCGCGAGTGTGCCGCCTGGAACCGGGCCGCCCGTAACGACCGTTACGCAGGTTCGCCTTCAAGGTGGTGTAGGCATCGCAGGATTTCTTGATCGCGTGCTGGGCGGCCTGCGCGCCCAGTTGCCACCTGACCCGGATCTCGGCATAGGTGTGCTTGCGCAACTCCAGCGGACGTCGCGCGTTTTCCTCGAAAGCAACCCCGGCCGCCCAGGTCGCCGCTTGATTGCAGGCGTGCAGGGTCGCCTCAAGTGCCGCCGCCTGTACGAGCGTCGGCAGCAGCTTTACCCGCACCACCAGCTTCACGATCAGCGAACCTATACACCTGAACGAAAATCCACCACACGTTCGCCCCCGCCCCACCCGAACGAGCGAAACCCGCCCCGCGCACACCGCCGTAGCCCGGCTCCGCCGAAACGCCTCCCAGCCGCTCCGCAGCCGTCATCGCCTGCGGCACATCACGGCGACGCTCCGCGTCGCACCCCGTGGATGCGACTCCTCCCGCGCTCCCGAAGCCGATGAGGACGGGCCGAGGTCCGGCACGCAGGAAGTCCTCCAGGCCGGCAGGCAGCCGCTCGGTCGCATCGTGATGAGGCCACCAGTTGCCCACGACATCCAGACCGGGGCGCCAGTCGGCGGGGCGTGGCACCAGGGCCGTGCTGAACCCGTGCAAGATGGGCCAGTTCGCCTGTTCCTGCCGTCGGCGCATCGCGGAGGCGGAGAGCGCGGGCAACTGGACGTGGTGGCGCAGCCTTGCGACCGCCTGCTCGTAGACACGGTCGGCCATCCGCAGAGCGAAGCGTCCGGTTGCGCGTTGGCCTGACGGCCCAGTGAGCGCGTGCCTGTGACGACGGGCGGGAAGTCACCTGTCGGCGCCGTGGGTTGGAGGTACACCAAGGCTCGGTGTGCCCGTGGACTCGGCAAGATGCCAGCCGAGCGGTGCCGTGGATCGTTCATCGCGTCGGCGAAGCCCTGACCCAGTTCGGTGACGACCGTGACGGCGCGTGTCGGCAGTCGGCTGTGCGGCTTCGGCACAGCGCTCCGGTCGGCCGATCCGACCTCTCCGGCACATGAGCAGACCTCGTGCGAGCGGCCGGTGGACGCTCTGCAGATGACTGACCTGACGGTCGCCCCGTGGCACGCGGCCGCGGAGTCAGCGCCGGTCTGCTGGATGTCTTGCTGCTGCCCGCTCTGGACGACCGCGCATGGGTGTCGACGGACGTCCTGGATCGGTCGGCTCTGACCTTCTACCAGCACCGAGGCGGGCGTCAGGTCAGCGTCTCAGCCCTCGCAGGCTCCTCGCGGGACGGCACTCAGGTGGTCCTTCTCGCTCCGCGTCACCCGGCGGCGCAGGAGACGGCTCAGCTCCCGCGACAGGTTCCGTTCCCCAACCCATAGGCAGCCGACGCCCACTAGGCAAGGAGAACAAGGTCACACCCGCGTCATCTCCTGCTCATCTGTCGATGTGACCTAGCATCCGGGCATGACGGTCCTGCCTGACGACGGGCTTTCCCTGGCCGCCGAGTTCCCTGACGCGACACTTGAGCAGTGGCAGCACCTCGTAGCAGGTGTTCTGCGCAAGTCGGGCAAGGAAGTCTCGGCCGAGGAGGCAGAAGACGCCCTGTCCACCACCCTCGAGGACGGGCTGCGCGCCCACCCTCTGTACACGCCTCGCGATGCCACCCCCGCAACCGGGATGCCTGGATTCGCCCCCTTCGTACGCGGTGGCCGCGCCGAAGGACAGGCGGTCGGCGGCTGGGATGTGCGTCAACTGCACAGCGTCGCGGACTCCGGTGCGGTGCTCACTGACCTCGAGAACGGCGTCACCTCACTGTGGCTCACCGTCGGCGAGCACACCGGCTTCCCCGTCTCCGCGTTGCCTGCCGCTCTCGACGGCGTCTATCTGGATCTCGCTCCGGTCGTCCTCGACGCGGGCACGGAGAGTCCTGCAGCCGCGGCACAACTACTGCGCATGTACGACGAAGCGGGCATCGCCTCCGACGCGGTGCGCGGCAGTCTGGGCGGGGACCCGCTCGGCCACGAGGCCCGCACCGGCGAGTCGTACGACGGCGCGCCGGTCTACGAGCTCGCCGGCCGGTGCGTCGCGGACCGGCCCGGGCTGCGGGCACTGATGGTGGACGCCCTGCCCTATCACGAGGCCGGCGGCTCCACTGCTCAGGAACTGGGCTGCTCCCTGGCGACCGGCGTTGCCTACCTTCGTGCACTGACGTCGGCCGGGCTGAACATCCAACAGGCCCTTGCACAGTTGGAGTTCCGTTACGCAGCGAGCGCCGATCAATTCCTCACGATCGCCAAGTTCCGCGCGGCACGGCGTCTGTGGGGACGGGTGGCCGAGGCCTGCGGAGCCCCGCAGCACGGAGCGCAACTCCAGCACGCGGTGACGTCACCGGTGATGATGACGCGGCGCGATCCCTGGGTGAACATGCTGCGCAGCACCGTCGCCACTCTGGCCGCAGGGGTTGGCGGCGCCGATGCCGTGACCGTACTGCCCTTCGACCAAGCTCTCGGCCTGTCGGATGGCTTCGCCCGGCGTATCGCCCGCAACACCTCCACCATCCTCATCGAGGAGTCGCACCTGGCCCGCGTGATCGATCCGGCCGGGGGTTCCTGGTATGTGGAGCGCCTGACCGACGAACTCGCCCACGCGGCATGGGACTTCTTCCAGGAGATCGAGCGTGCGGGCGGCCAGGCGGCCGCGCTGCGGTCGGGGATGATCCGCGAGCGCCTGGCCGAGAGCTGGTCCCTTCGCAGCAGGAATCTGGCGAAGCGACGCGAGCCGGTCACCGGCGTCAGCGAGTTCCCGTTCCTCGACGAGAAGCCGGTCGTCCGTGAGCCGGCGCCCGAGGCGCCGTCCGGAGGTCTGCCGCGGGTACGCCGGGACGAAGCCTTCGAAGCGCTGAGGTCCCGGTCGGACGCCCATCTCGCTGCGTCCGGCAGCAGGCCCCGCGTGTTCCTCGCTCCGCTGGGCCCGGCCGCCGCCCACTCCGCTCGGCTCACCTTCGCCGCCAACCTCTTCCAGGCAGGTGGCATCGAACCCGTGGCCGATGGCACCTTCGAGGCGAGCGGCGCGCAAGCTGTGTGCCTGTGCTCCAGTGACCAGGTGTACGCGGAGCAGGCCGAGGCCGCCGCTCAGCAGCTGCGCGCGGCCGGCGCCCGGCAGGTGTTCCTCGCCGGCCGGCCGGCGACATACGCCGGGGTCGACACCTATGTCTTCGCAGGCTGTGACGCAGCGGACGTCCTGTCCGCCACGCTCGACCGTATGGGAGTGTCCTGATGCCCAGCCCGTTCCACCCCTCCGATGCGGCCGGCTCCTCCATCCCCGACTTCTCGACTCTCTCGCTCGGGACACCTCTCGTCGATGCCGGGCCCGACGAATGGCGGACGGCGGTGAAGAAGGCCGCGGACGGTGGGGACCTGCTGTGGGAGACCCCGGAAGGCATCCCGGTCAAGCCGCTCTACACCGTGCAGGACCTCGACGGTCTGGACTTCCTGGACACCTATCCAGGCGTCGCACCGTACCTGCGGGGCCCGTACCCGACGATGTACGTGAATCAGCCGTGGACGATCCGTCAGTACGCGGGTTTCTCCACAGCCGAGGAGTCGAACGCCTTCTACCGGCGTAACCTGGCCGCAGGTCAGAAGGGCCTGTCCGTCGCCTTCGACCTGCCCACGCACCGGGGTTACGACAGCGATCATCCGCGGGTGACCGGCGACGTCGGTATGGCGGGCGTCGCCATCGATTCGATCTACGACATGCGCCAGCTGTTCGACGGGATTCCGCTGGACAGGATGACGGTGTCGATGACGATGAACGGCGCCGTGCTGCCGGTGCTCGCGCTGTACATCGTGGCGGCAGAGGAACAGGGCGTGCCACCGGAGAAGTTGGCCGGGACCATCCAGAACGACATCCTCAAGGAGTTCATGGTCCGCAACACCTATATCTATCCGCCGAAGCCGTCGATGCGGATCATCTCCGACATTTTCGCGTACACCTCCCAGCGGATGCCGCGGTACAACTCCATCTCCATCTCCGGCTACCACATCCAAGAGGCGGGCGCGACAGCCGACTTGGAACTGGCCTACACCCTCGCCGACGGTGTGGAGTACATCCGGGCCGGCCGGGAAGCGGGCTTGGACGTGGACGCGTTCGCGCCCCGCCTGTCGTTCTTCTGGGCGATCGGCATGAACTTCTTCATGGAAGTCGCCAAGCTCCGGGCGGCACGCCTGCTCTGGGCGAAGCTCGTCAAGCAGTTCGACCCGAAGAACGCCAAGTCCCTCTCCCTGCGCACCCATTCGCAGACATCCGGCTGGTCGCTCACCGCACAGGACGTGTTCAACAACGTCACCCGTACATGTGTGGAGGCGATGGCGGCGACCCAGGGGCACACCCAGTCGTTGCACACCAACGCACTTGACGAGGCACTCGCGCTGCCCACCGACTTCTCGGCGCGGATCGCGCGGAACACGCAGCTCCTGATCCAGCAGGAGTCCGGCACCACGCGCGTGATCGACCCGTGGGGTGGCAGCGCCTACGTGGAGAAGCTGACCTACGACCTGGCACGCCGGGCCTGGCAGCACATCCAGGAGGTGGAACAAGCGGGCGGCATGGCGCAGGCCATCGACGCCGGAATCCCGAAGCTGCGCGTGGAGGAGGCCGCGGCCCGTACCCAGGCGCGTATCGACTCCGGACGGCAGCCCGTCATCGGGGTGAACAAGTACCGAGTGGACTCCGACGAGGAGATCGAGGTCCTCAAGGTCGACAACTCCTCGGTACGGGCCCAACAGATCGCCAAACTGCGCAGGTTGCGCGAGGAGCGGGACCCGGCGGCATGCCAGGAGGCGCTCGACGCCCTCACCCAGGCCGCGGCCGGTACAGGCAATCTTCTTGAGCTCGCCGTGAACGCGGCCCGCGCGATGGCGACCGTCGGAGAGATCTCCGACGCCCTGGAGAAGGTCTACGGCCGCCACGCGGGGCAGATCCGTACGATCTCCGGTGTGTACCGCAACGAAGCAGGCGAATCCCCGACCGTGGACCGCACCCGCACCCGCGTCGACGCATTCGCCGAAGCCGAGGGGCGCCGCCCCCGCATACTGGTCGCCAAGATGGGCCAGGACGGTCACGACCGCGGTCAGAAGGTCATCGCCACCGCCTTCGCCGACCTCGGTTTCGACGTCGACGTCGGCCCGCTGTTCCAGACCCCGGCGGAAGTGGCGCGACAGGCCGTCGAGGCGGACGTCCATATCGTCGGGGTGTCATCGCTGGCGGCGGGGCACCTCACGCTCGTACCGGCGCTGCGCGAGGCGCTCGCCGAGGAGGAGCGCGAGGACATCATGGTCGTGGTGGGCGGCGTGATCCCGCCCGCCGATGTCCCCACCCTGCTCGAGATGGGAGCGGCGGCCGTGTTCCCGCCCGGCACCGTGATCCCTGACGCGGCCCATGACCTGGTGTCCCGGCTGGCGACCGACCTCGGCCACGACCAGCTGTGAGCGGGTGACCCCATGGCCATCGAACTCGACACGTACGTCAAGGGCGTCCTGGACGGGAAACGGGCCGTCATCGCGCGCGCGATCACTCTCGTCGAGTCCACCCGTCCCCAACACCGCACCCTGGCACAGGAGTTGCTGACCGAGCTGCTGCCCCACAGCGGCCGCTCCCGGCGCATCGGGATCAGCGGAGTGCCGGGCGTGGGCAAGTCGACGTTCATCGACGCCTTCGGCACGATGCTCACCGGCCTCGGGCACCGAGTGGCCGTGCTCGCCGTCGACCCGTCATCCAGCCGGACCGGCGGGTCCATCCTGGGCGACAAGACCCGCATGGAGCGACTCGCCGTCGACCCTGCGGCGTTCGTGCGCCCCTCCCCCACCTCTGGAACGCTCGGCGGGGTCGCCAAAGCCACCCGTGAGTCGATCGTGGTCATGGAGGCAGCGGGCTACGACGTGGTGCTGGTGGAGACCGTCGGTGTCGGTCAGTCCGAGACCGCCGTCGCCAACATGGTCGACACCTTCCTGCTGCTCACGCTCGCACGGACCGGTGACCAGTTGCAGGGCATCAAGAAGGGTGTCCTGGAACTCGCCGACGTGATCAGTGTCAACAAAGCGGACGGGCCTCACGAGCGTGACGCCCGGGCCGCCGCCCGTGAACTCGCGGGCGCGCTGCGGCTGATGCACGGCAAAGACGCCTTCTGGACTCCACCGGTGCTCAGCTGCAGCGCACGAGAGGCGACCGGCCTCGACGCCGTGTGGGAACGGCTCGAACAACACCGCACCCTGCTGGACTCCGCCGGCCGTCTCGCCGCCCGCCGCCGCGACCAGCAGATCGACTGGACCTGGGCCATGGTCCGCGACGAACTGCTCGGCCGCCTGCACGCCGACCCGGCGGTCCGGTCGCTGACCCCGGACCTGGAGCGTCAGGTACGGGAGGGAGAGCTCACGGCCACGCTGGCCGCGGAGCGGATCCTGGACGTGTTCCGGAACGGATGAGGTCGGATACCCGTGCCGTGCGGCCTCAGCAGGCCCTCACACGGCGCGGCGCTACGAAGGTGCGGCACCTCGACCATGTCGCGCCGACTCGGCGTCGCCTTCCCTGGTGCCGTTCCTCGGATGAGCCGGGGAGTCACAGATGCCGTTCCATGGTCTACGTCGGCGCGACCGCCTTGGTGGAGTGATCCACGAGTACCGACATGCCGCCTGAGATACACGGATGAGGTTTTCGGCAGGCGCGAGCCTGCCTGGACGAGCTCGGCCACCGTCGCATCGCTGCGTTCGTCGAGGTAGCGCCAGGGGATCCCGCGCCCCCTCACGGGGAAAGGGGGTGCGGTCTTCCAGCGGCTGTGACCGCGTCAGCGGCTCCCCTGCCTTCCCGGCTCTCGGGACCCGGCGCAGCGCAGCGTTCAGTACTGCTCGGTCTCCACGAACCCCGCGTCCGCGTCGTCGTCGGCGCCGAAGGCGTCGGCGGCGGCGGTCGGGTCGAAGCCGGGAGGCGAGTCCTTGAGTCCGAGGCCCATACCGGCCAGCTTCGCCTTGACCTCGTCGATCGACTTCGCACCGAAGTTGCGGATGTCCAGGAGGTCCGCCTCGGAACGGGCCACGAGCTCACCCACGGAGTGGACGCCCTCGCGCTTGAGGCAGTTGTACGACCGAACGGTGAGGTCCAGCTCCTCGATCGGCAGTACCAGATCGGCAGCGAGCGCGGCGTCCGTGGGGGACGGGCCCATGTCGATGCCCTCGGCGTCGATGTTCAGCTCGCGGGCGAGACCGAACAGCTCGACCAGGGTCTTACCGGCCGACGCCATGGCGTCACGCGGACGCATGGCCTGCTTCGTCTCGACGTCGACGATCAGCTTGTCGAAGTCGGTGCGCTGCTCGACACGGGTCGCCTCGACCTTGTACGTGACCTTCAGGACCGGCGAGTAGATCGAGTCGACCGGGATGCGCCCGATCTCCTGACCGACCTGCTTGTTCTGAACGGCGGAGACATAGCCGCGACCGCGCTCGACGGTCAGCTCCATCTCCAGCTTGCCCTTGCCGTTGAGCGTGGCGAGGACGAGGTCGGGGTTGTGCACCTCGACACCGGCCGGGGGCGCGATGTCGGCGGCGGTGACCAGACCCGGGCCCTGCTTGCGCAGGTACATCACGACCGGCTCGTCTTGCTCGCTGCTCACGACGAGCTGCTTGATGTTGAGGATGAGGTCGGTGACGTCTTCCTTGACGCCCGGCACGGTGGTGAACTCGTGCAGGACACCGTCGATACGGATGGACGTGACCGCCGCACCCGGGATCGAGGAGAGAAGGGTCCGGCGAAGCGAGTTGCCGAGGGTGTAACCGAAGCCCGGCTCCAGCGGCTCGATGACGAACCGGGAGCGGAACTCGTCGACGACCTCTTCGGTCAGGGACGGACGCTGAGCAATCAGCACGAGGTGTTGCCTCCAGTAGTTCGGCGCCCGCTATGTGGCGCCGTAGACACCACGAAGGGTACGTGCGATCTGGGCGATACAGCCTCCGAAGAGGCCGAACTGCCCGACTCCGCCCGTCTGCCGACCACTCGGCGGGCCCAGCTCTCGCTGGCGTGGGGCCCGACGATCAGCTGCTCCTGCTCCTGGGCGTCAGTCATACGCCGAGGGCCGGGACTCGTACAGCCGGGTGTGACAGCGGCCTTCCGCCTCCAGTCCGGTGGGGTCGTTGCCGGCACGGAGCACCTTGCTGATGCCAGAAACCTCGTCCCCGCTGGTCAGGTCCCGCAGGGGCGTGGTCGTGAGTTCCTGGCAATCGCCGGTGATGGAGGGGCGTCCTCGGTGATTGCCGGGCAGCAACGGCCGGCGCCAGGATGATCCGGTGCTGATGCGACTGTCTGACTGGCCCTGACAAGCATGTTCACCTTGATACGGCTCCTACCGATGAGGGACCGGGACAAGGACGCGGAGATCATGACGCTGCGCCACCAACTCGCCGTACCGCAGCGGCAGATCGACAACCGAAGCTCACCTGGCCGGACCGCGCGCTGCCGAGACCCTCAAGTTGCCGCACACCCGACACTCAGTGGCGCCCTCCTCAGCCGGAGGATGGATGCGGCCAGTGCGCGAGGCTGCCAGGCAATGGAGCAGACGCCGTAGCTTCCGCCGTCGAGGGGAAGATTTCGTAGCTCTCGCGCATGCCGCTCAGGTCGAAGATCTTCAGTACCCGGCTGGAGGCGGACGCGATACGCAGTGCGCTTTCGTGTTCACGGAGGCGCTTGGTGATCGCCACGATCATGCCCAGCCCCATCGAATCCATGAAGGTGACAAAGCCCAGGTCCAGGACGAAATGGGAGTGTCCCTCATTGAGGAGCTTGATCACTCCTTCGCGGATCACGGGGGCGGTGTGGGCGTCGACCTCACCGTCGACCTCGATGACCGTCCAGCCGTTGACCACGTCGTAGCTCACCATCATGTTCTCGTGCCGGATGATGTTGGTTCGCATTGCCATCCCTCCTCACGTCTCGAGGCGGCGTGGGATGCCCAGAAGCGTGCGGTGGAGACGGCCGGCCGGTGCCCGATCAAGGCCTCCGCAAGGGGCCAGTTCGCGTGAACGGCAGTGATCGCCACCACTGGTCTCACGTACTGGTCACCGGCTCCTGGTCAGCCACTCGGCGAGAGCAGCTCCGGCTGTGATCCACATCCTCAGCGGCGTCCAAGACGATCTGTTCGGCCATAACGGTGCCCTTCCAGACCGGTCGGCCGCCCCGGCCTTGCGGGTGACCGGCTCCGCCCCCGCTGCGAAGCGGTTGGTGCCGACCCTGTGCCGCTCGAACACCTCATCCTGCGCCTGGCCCGGGAGAACAGCAACTGGGGCCACCTCCGGATACAGGGCGAACTCGCCCACCTCAACTATCCGATCGCCCCGTCCATGGCCTGGGAGATCCTCCACGCAGCCGGCATCGACCGCGCAACGCAACGCAGCAGCACAAGTTCCCGCAGGCAACCCTGGTCCCCGACAGACCTTCCGCGCACCCGGCGGCCCTGCCCACCTCAGCCATTCGCGCCGGTCGCGGACCTGAGCCACCCGGCGATCACCGCCCGGCGCACCCTCGTGTTCTCCGAGAACCGCGCGCCCGTCATTTACGGGCTCCCCTCGTCCCGCATCGCGGGTTCGGTGCCCCTCGGACCGTACGCATCGTGCGCCGTTCGGAAACTCATCGCCCCTGGTCAGGTGGCCTATTTGTACGCGTTGATCACGCCGCCGAGTATTCGGGTGCGTAGCACCGGGTGAGCGGACGTGGCGACCATGGGTGTCGGGTGCTCCCGGGCGAGGGGAGGGAGCTGTCGGCGAGCCTGGCGGGGGCGATGACCGTGGTGATGCCGGGCGTACTCATCGAGGACGTGCCAGGCGTGGAACTCGTTCCAGATCAAGAGGTGGCCGAGGACCTCGGGCCGCAGGGTGCCGATGCCCCGTTCATGCGTAGCCGGCGTGTGCCGTGCTCGAGGAACACGAGCGCGTAGACCCGGCGCAGATCAACCAGGTCGATGTGGACGAAGTCGCAGGCGATGATGCCTTCGGCTTGCGCGGTCAGGAACTCGCGCCACGTCGGGCCGCTACGGCGTGGAGCTGGATCAATGCCCGCCGCCAAGGGCGGCCGACGGGCGAATCGTCCTCGCGGTCGATGTGAGCAACTGGGTGCTTGCCCGACGCCCCTCAGGCGCCGGCGGACACCGGTGAGTCGGTCCGAGCGGCCACCGAGTTCTCGGTCGCGGATTTCGGGATAGGACGGTCGTCGCGCAGGGCCTGCCAGACCTGGTGGGACGCCTTGGTCAGTGGCAGGACGCAGCCGGCGTCCTGGGCGTCGTGGCTGACCGGCAGCGTGACCATGTTCATGTGGTCGGGGCTGATGCCCTACAGGTCCTTCGCCAGGCGGAGCAGTTTGTCCGCGGACGCGAGACCGGAGTCGGCGCTCACGGTCTTGGTCGCGGTGTCGGCGAGCTCGTACGCCCTGGCGGGGTCGCCGACCACGTCGATCGATTCGGCGCGGTTGATGTCCGTGCCCTTGAGATTCCCGTTCAGGTGCGACCATGCGTAGGCCACACCACCGCCGCCGACGAGGACGGCGCCGAGCGCGGGTGTTCAAGGGCGTCGGCTGAGGGCGCGTGTCCTTCGGCTCCGCTGGTGTGCGGCATGGGCGCTGCCCTCCGTTCGAGGGTTGAGATGTGCCGTGGATCAGTTACGGCGTGTGCGTGTGGTGACGGCGACTCAGTACGCGGAGTTGACGTTGTCGATGGAGCCGTAGCGGTCGGCGGCGTAGTTGGCGGCCGCGGTGATGTTGGCGACCGGGTCCGTCAGGCTCTTGGCGGTGCCGGCGACGTGGTAGGCGTCGAAGGTCGGCTGGATGACCTGGAGCAGGCCCTTGGACGGGGTGCCCTTGACCGCGTTCACGTCGTAGCCGTTCACGGCGTTCGGGTTGCCGGAGGACTCACGCATGATGTTGCGCTTCAGACCCTCGTAGGAGCCGGGGATGCCCTTGGCCTTCATGACCTTGAGGGCTTCGTTGATCCAGCCGTCGACGTTGTTCCCGTCGGTGGCCTTCTTGGTCGACACCGAGTGAGCGGCCTTCGGCGTCGCGGCGGGCTCGGCGGCCTGCGCGGGCGACGGGGCGAAGGTCAGTGCTGCGCCCGCGAGACCGGCGGCGGCCAGGACCGTGACGGTGGCGCGCTTGAAGGTGGTGGGGCGGGCGGCAGCGGTGATCGGGGTGGAGAAGGTCATACGGGATTACCTCTTCATGTTCGGGGACATCGTGCGGCGCCGGCCTGTGGTGGCGCCTGGAGCGGAGTCGGGATCCGCGTCCTGTCCCGGGAGTCCGGAGCGAGCGTCTTCGCTCGTGCTCCGACCCGTTCTCCGGGACGACAGCCATAGTTAGCGATGCCCGAGAGGGGGCGCAAGGATGTGACGTACTACCCCACTACGGAGGAATGTCCGAAATGACCGAATGAGGTGGCTTCTATGCACCCCAGAGTGGCCCCGCCAGCCACTACCGCCTTTAGTATGTGATCTGGCTCCTATGGGGTGCTTCACAGGCCCGACCCCCCTCCGCGTTACCCAGGTCACGCGTTCAGCCCGGTTCGGAGACCAGGACGATGCCCTCGGAGGGCCACTCCCATAGAGGGCAACTGATCTGCTTGCAGGACCTCGGCGCCCTCATCGCAGTGACGTCTCTGATGCCCGTCGGGCGTTGATCAAGCCAGTGTTCGGAGCATGGCGGGCCGCTCGGACCGGCCCGGGAACCGCGGCACGGGCGCATGATCTACGGGACATCGTGAACGCCATCCTCTACGTCAGCCGCACGGGCATCCCGTGGGAGTACCTGCCGCACGACATTCCCTCCGTGCAAGACCGTGTACGACTACTACGCGAAGTGGGAAGTGGACGGCACCGCTCAAAAAGTTCACGATCTGCTGCGTGACAAGGCCCGCCGCACACAGGGCACGCAAACGTCTCCGAGGCGAGCCAGGGCATCGACGCGGGCAAGAAGATCAAAGGGCGCAAGCGCCACGTGGCCACGGACACTGCGCCTGCCGAGAATGCCGTCCGTGCAGCTCAGGGGTCTGTGCGGTGCTGCGACAGGATGAGCGCTTGAGTTGCTTCGTCTCGTCTGCCGACCGTCACCAACGCGTTCGCCATGCTGCGACTGGTACCGATGAGCGACCGCGACAAGGACGCGGAGATCCTTGCCCTGCACCACCAGATCACGGTCCTCGAACGGCAACTCGGCGCGGACCGAGGGAAGTTCACTTCCCAAGACCGAGCCTTCCTCACCGCTCTGCTGATGCCGCTCCCGCGCCAGGCTCTGCGCCGGCTCCGGCTCCGGCTCCAGCTCCGGCTCCGGCTCCGGCTCCAGCTCCAGCTGCCGATCCAACCCGACACCGCGCTGTGCCGGCACCGCAACCTGACCAAGCAGCGCCACGCCCACACCTGCCGGCCGAAGAGACCAGGCCGCCCACCCACCGTTCGCTCGATCCGCACGCTGCTGACCCTGCGCCTGCAGTGAGGGCCGATTGCCACCACATCCAGCGCCGCAAGAGAGCGATGAGTGCGGCTCCTCGGCCCCTCTGGAGGGGGAGGGCCCCTGAGGCGCCCGGAGCGGCCGATCGAATCCACACCGGGCAGGTCTAGACAGGTCGGCTTCTTCATGTCTACCTTCTAGACATGCCTGGACAGGTTCATAAGCATCATCGCGTCGCCCTGGCCCTCGCCGACGAGATTCGTGCGGGTGTGCACGCGGACGGCGCCAAGCTGCCCGGCGAGCACGCCCTGCGGGAGCGATTCGGGGTCAGCCGGACCACCGTGCGGCAGGCCCTCGGGGTCCTGGGCGAGCAAGGGCTCATCGAGACGCATGCCGGAATCGGTTCGATCGTCACCTTCGACGGCGCCCCGCTCGACCAGCGGCTCGGCTGGACCCGTGCCCTCGCCGATCAAGGCACCGAACTCAGCACCCACGTCCTGCGGTTCGAGCGGATCAAGGACGCAGCCCTGGCCGCCGAACTCGGCCTGGAAAGCGACGAGTTCACCGCCCTTGACCGGGTGCGGCGACTGCCCGACGGACACGGTGTCTCCCTGGAGTTCAGCCGAGTGCCCGCCGTGGGCGCGCTCGCCGGTCTGGCCGAGCGCGGCCTGGACGGGGACTCGCTGAGCCGCACGCTCACCGCGGCGGGCCGGATCTCGGACTCCGCCGAGGCACAAATCGGCGTCGCGGGACTGGCGGACGCCGACGCCTCGGCCCTGCACCGCTCCCCCGGCGAGTCCTTCCTCCGCGTCTCCCAGGTGTTCCGCGACGCGGACGGGGGCGTGGTCGAGCAGGTGACGAGCCTGCTGGATCCCGCCCGGTTCCAACTACACGTACATACCGGCCGAGGAGGCCACCTGTGACCGACACCTCCCAGTTCGACCGCGCCCTCGGGGCCTTCTACGGTCTCGCGCTCGGCGACGCCCTGGGCATGCCGACGCAGGTCATGTCGCGCGCCGACGTCGTCCGCGTCTACGGCACACTGCGCGGCTTCGAATCCGCGCAGCCCGACAACCCGGTCAGCGCAGGGATGCCCGCCGGGTCCGTCACCGACGACACGGACCAGGCAGTCATCGTGGCGCGGCTGCTCGTCGAGGGCGGCGGGCACGTCGACCCGCTGCGGTTCGCCGAGGAACTCCTCGCCTGGGAGAAGGAGATGAAGGCCAAGGGGTCGTTCGACCTGCTCGGCCCGTCGACAAAGGCGGCGCTCGACTCCGTGGCCCGCGGCACCGACCCCAAGGAGGCCGGGAAGTACGGCACCACGAACGGTGCCGCGATGCGGGTCACCCCGGTCGGCATCGCCTTCGCCTGCGCTCCCGACACCGAGCGGTTCCTCGACCGGGTCGTCGAGTCCTGCCAGGTCACGCACGACACCACCGTCGGCATCGCGGGCGCGGCGGCGGTCGCGGCCGCGGTCTCCACCTGCGTCGCGGGTGGCAGCCTCGACGACGCCTTCGACGCCGCGATCAGCCTGTCTGCGGCCGGTGCCCGGCGCGGGCACTGGATCGCGGGCGCCAGCATCTCCGCGCGGATCGGCTGGGCGCGCGACCTGGTCGTCGGCCTCGACGAGGACGCGGCGCTCGACCGGATCGACGCGCTCATCGGCACCAGCGTCGCCAGCCAGGAGTCGGTGCCCGCCGCCTTCGCGGTGCTCGCGCTGGCCGACGGCGACCCGTGGCGCTCCGCGCTCCTCGCGGCGAATCTCGGCGGCGACAGCGACACGATCGGCGCGATCGCGGGCGCGATCGCCGGTTCCGTGCACGGCTTCGCCGCCCTGCCCGCCACCGAGGTACGCACCCTGCACGAGGTCAACGACCTCGAACTGGAGCCTCTGACACGCCAGTTGCTCACCCACCGCCCCTGACACCCACCGCTCCACACACCCACCCCACCGACAGCCCAGCAAGGAGGTTCCGCGATGGCCGCTTCAACGGAGAACGATCGCGTCGGCACCGTGGAGACCCGGGGGATCGAGCCGGTCCCCGACACCGAGCGGCACGGCCACGCCGGCCAGATGTTCTGGACGTGGTTCGCCGCGAACATATCGATCCTCGGGCTGCCGCTCGGCGCGACGCTCGTCGCCTTCCGCGGCCTGAACATCTGGCAGGCCGCGCTCGTCGCGGTCGTCGGCTCGGTCGGATCGTTCACCCTGGTGGGCGCGCTCAGCCTGGCCGGCAAGAAGGGCGGGGCGCCGGCCCTGACGCTGTCGCGGGCCGTGTTCGGGCAGCGCGGCAACCACGGCCCCACGCTGGTGACGTGGCTGAGCCGGGTCGGCTGGGAGACGATCACGACGACCACAGCGGCGTACGCCCTCCTCGCTCTCCTCAACACCCTGTTCGGGGTGGGCAAGGGCACCGTCCTCACCCTGGTCTGTCTGCTGGTCTTCATCCTCTGCACGCTGCTGATCAGCGGCCTCGGGCATGCCACGATCATGTGGATCAACAAGTGGGCGACGGTGGCCTTCGGCGTTCTCAACCTCGTCGTCATGGGCTTCCTCGTCGCAACCGTCGACTGGCAGAAGGTGCTCGACGCACCGGCGGGCCGGGCCAGCGCGGTCGTCGCGGGTATCGGGTTCATCGCTTCGGGCACCGGC
The DNA here is from genome assembly GCF_035918235.1 of Streptomyces sp. NBC_01445. Classification (NCBI taxonomy): domain Bacteria; kingdom Bacillati; phylum Actinomycetota; class Actinomycetes; order Kitasatosporales; family Streptomycetaceae; genus Streptomyces; species Streptomyces sp. NBC_01445. The sequence continues at coordinate 2,052,371 of NZ_CP109485.1, forward strand.
ATCGGCTGGGCCAACGCCGGTGCGGACTACGCCCGTTACCTGCCGCGATCGATCCCCGGCGGGCGTCTCGTGCGCGCCTCGGCCTTCGGCGCCGGCATCCCGCTCGTGCTGCTGATCTCGCTGGGCTCGCTGCTCACGGCCGGCGACCCGGCCCTCGCCACCTCCGCCGATCCGGTCGCCGCGATCAACGCGATGCTCCCGTCGTGGATGGCGGTGCCGTATCTGATCGCGGCGTTCGGCGGGCTGCTGATGTCCAATCACCTGTCCACGTACTCGGCCGGCCTGACGATGATCACGCTCGGTCTGCGGGTGCCGCGCGCCTGGGCGGTCTGCGTCGACATCGTGCTGATGTTCCTCGGCGGCATCTACTTCATGCTGATCGCCGATGACTTCTACGGTCCGTTCAGTACGTTCCTCACGCTGCTCGCCGTGCCGATCTCGGCGTGGATCGGGGTGATCGCCGTCGACATGCTGCGCGGACGGGAGTACGACCCGTCGGCGCTGATGAACACGGGTCGGGGCAGCCGGTACTGGTATCGCGGTGGCTTCCATCTGCCCGCCGTCACCGCCTGGCTGGCGGCGATCGTGGCCGGGCTGCTGTTCACGACGGCCGCGACGAGCGCGGACGACGTGTGGTTCAAGGGGCCGCTCGCCGACTCCTGGCTCGGAGTGAACGGGCTCGGCTGGCTCGTCGCCATCGTCGTGGGCGGCGCACTGTACGCGCTGCTCGGGCGTCGCTCGCCGGTGACCCTCACCACCCCTGCCACTGACTCCGCTGCCGCTGACTCCACCACCCTTGAGGAGGCCACCCGATGACCGCCCGCTCCCGTGTCGTGCTCGCCGGAAACGTCATCGCCGACCTGGTCATCGAGGTGCCTGCCCTGCCCGAGCGCGGTGGCGATGTCATCGGTACGCGTACGGAGTTGTACGCGGGCGGCGGCTTCAACACGCTGACCGCCGCGCGCCGCCTCGGCGCCGAGGCCGTGTACGCGGGGCTGCACGGCAGCGGCCCCTACGGCGACCTCGTACGCTCCTCGCTCGCGGCCGAGGACATCGGCACGGTGCTCAGGGCGCGCACGGACGGCGACACCGGTTTCTGTGTGGCGCTGGTCGACGGCGGCGGCGAGCGTACGTTCGTGACGAGTTTCGGGGTCGACGCACGGATGACCCCCGAGGAGGCGCGGACGATCGCCGGGTCGGTGCGCGGCGGCGACCTCCTGCAGGTCTCTGGGTACGGCCTGGTGATGGAGGTCAACGGGCCGCTCCTGGCCGAGGTGGTGACGGGCCTCGCGGACGACGTACGGGTCTGCTTCGACCCGGCGCCGCTGGTGGCGGACATCCCGGCCGCGGTGCTCGACCCGGTGCTCGCCCGCACCGACTGGCTGAGCTGCAATGCGCGGGAGGCCGAGCTGATGACCTCGCTGGCCGATCCGCGCGCGGCGGCCGAGGTGCTGCGCGGGCGGCTGCGGGCCGGGGCCGGTGTGCTGGTGCGGGCCGACAAGGACGGCTGCTGGCTGGCCGCGCCGGACGGCGGTGATGCGGTGCACGTGCCCGGGTTCCCGGTGGACGCCGTGGACAGCAACGGGGCCGGGGACGCCCACGTCGGCGCGTTCCTGGCACTCCTTGGCCGCGGGGTTCCCGCTGACGAGGCGGCCCGGGGCGCGAACGCGGCGGCCGCTCTCGCGGTCACCCGGCGCGGGCCGGCGACCGGCCCGACGGCGACCGAACTCGCGGCGTTCCTCGACGCACGCGGCGTGCGGCTCGACGGGTGACCACGGGGATGTGACCACACGGCTGTGGCCCCGGACGAGGTCCGGGGCCACAGCCATGCGATCGACTCCACGTCGAGAGAGTGCTCGGCGGGCCGCGAGGCGGCACGGATGGCCTCGGCCTGCACATCGGGATTCGTGTCCGGGTCTCCGACGACCTCCATCGCGATCGTATCGCCGTGCCTCATCTCGTCGATCGCAGCGTGGTCGTCGCGGGCAGGACGAGGGCGCGGAAACTCCGGTCGCCGATGCGCAGGCCGCCGTCCTTCGCTTCCGCGGCGGCGAGGTCACGCTCGTCGATGAGGTGGGGGCGCCGATCTCGGCGGCGGTGGGGATCGACGCGGCCGCGCCGGCCCGGGACACCGCCGTCGAGCGTGGACGTGTCCCCGGCTCGGTTCCGGGTTCAGTGGGCGGCGAGTTCGGCGGAGCGTCCGCCGAGGAGACTTCCGGCTCCCGGCACGATCGGAGGCAGACCGAGTTCCTGCAGGATGCGGTACGCCGTCGCCGTCGCGGCGGACAGCACCGGCAGCCCCGTCTCGTCCTCGACCGTCTGGATGGAGGCGAGGGACGGCATCTGCACGCAGGCCGAGAGCACCAGGGCGTCGGCCCGGCTCAGGTCGAGCCGGCGGTGGTGCTCGCGCAGATCCGCTGGGTGCAAACGGGCGACGGCCAGGTTGTCGGGGACTTCGAGGCTCAGGGCATCCACCACCTCGATCCCCGCGTCCTCGATATAGGCGACGACCTTGGCGGTGAGCGGCTTCATGTACGGCGTGATGATCGCGACCCGCTGGGCGCCGAGCGCCTCGATGCCGCTGAGCAGTGCGCCCGCGCTGGAGACGACGGGGGCTTCGGCGCTCTCGGCCTGCAGGGCTGCGGTGATCTCTGCTTCGGCGGTGCAGTGATAGCCCGGTCCCTGGGCCATGATGGCGACCAGGCAGGCGGTGGCGACGACGTCGGGCCTGGCGTCGGCGAGCTCACTCGCGGCCCGCTCGGTCTGCGCGTTCATCCCCCGCAGTTCCTCGGGGGTGACGTGCTTCATCCGCATCCTGCTGCTGTGGAACACGAAGCGGTCGCCGGGCTCGACCGTCTCCCGGGCGTGGAGCATCCGGGGCAGTTCGGTCTCCATCGTCAGGTTGGAACTGGGCACGATGAGACCGATGTGATGGTCCGTCATGGGTTGTCGTCCTCCGGTTGTGGCGGGGCGTTCACCTCCCCGCCCGGAGCACGGCGGACCGGCTATCGGGAGGGAGTCGGGTTCGGCCCCTCGGCCAGTCCCACCCAGTGATCGGCGAGGGACGTGAGCATGTGCAGATAGGTGGTGCGCTCGGTCTCGCTGAACGGCTCGAGGAGGAGCTTGTCCAGGGCCCGGGCGCGGCGTTCGGCCTCGCGGAGAACGTGTCCGCCGTCCTCAGTGAGGTAGAGCAGCTTGCGCCGCCCGTCGTCAGCTGCGGTCTGACGCGTGATCAGCCCACGGTTGTCGAGGCGCTTGGCGACGTCGGCCATCGTCGAGGTGTCAAGGGCTACCGCCGAGGCGAGGGAGCGCTGATCACGCCCGGGGTGTGCCTGGATCGTCTGGAGCACCGCGAACTGTGGTCCTGTGAGCACCGGGTCCACCTCCCTCAACCACACGGCGAGGTAGGCCTGGTAGAGGCGGCGAACCTGGTAGCCGGGGGCGGCGGTCAGCTCGGCGGGGGGCCTGGGGGTGGTCTCGGCAGCTGTGGTCTCATCAGGCATGTCCACACTTAACCACGGCGTCGGAGCCGGGTTCGCGGCCGGTGAGCATCCCGCGAAGGGCCGTGCGCAGTGCGGCAACTGCAGTCGTCGGCGCGTCCCAGAAGATCATGTGCCCGGCGTCGGGAATCCGGTGTACAGAGGCGGCGGGGTTGGCCTCTGCGGCCTCAGCCGCGCCGGCGGACGTCACAACCGGGCTGTCCGCGCCGTGGAGCAGGGCGAGGGGGGCGGGCACCTGCGGCCACCAGGTGAAGAAGTCCTCGTTCTCGAAGCCGTGGTGAGTGCCCGTGACCGCTTCCCGTGTGCAGCTGGACAGCCAGCGCGCCCGCAGTTCCTGTTCGTGACGAGGCCAGGTGGGCCAATGGCCCGCGACCTCGTCGGCGTCGGTGCCGCGGTGGGCCTCGGCGAGCTGTCGGAGGAACGTGCAGAGGCTCGTCGGGTAGGCGTCTCGGCCGGGGCCGCTCATCGGCGGGTCGGCGAGGACGGCACCGCCCAGGGGAACCTTGGCCCGCACGGCGGTGACGGCCGCGATGCGGGCGCCCATGGAGTGGCCGAACAGCAGCGGGTGTTCGAGACCGAGTCCGGTGATCAGGGCTTCGACGTCCTCGGCGTACGCCTCCAGGGTGTGTCCGGGGGCGTCGTCGGACAGACCGCGACCGCGCACGTCGAGGACCACCGGCCGGACCAGGTCGGTCAGTTCACGGGCGATGAAGTCCATGGTGATCGCGGGGCTGGTGATGCCGGGGAGGACGACGAGCGGGGGCAGGTCTCCCCCGTAGTCCAGCGCGTGCAGGCGTACGGAGCCGGACCAGATCCAGCGGCTGGTGGCGGGCACGTCGGCGAGGTCGGCGAGCGCGGATTGCAGGAGCGAGCGCTGTGTCATGGGGTTCGTCCTCAAGAGCTCAGGGATGGTCGCGCCGGAGAGCAGGCAGTCAGGGCGCAGGCAATCGGGATGTAGGCGGGGAGGCGAGGTAGCCGACTGCATCGTCGAGGCCGATGACGTCTCCGTACTTCGCCTGGATGTCGAAGAGCGCCGCCTGCGCGGGGCCGTCGGCCCGGTCGCCGACGCAGTCGCGCGGCACCAGGACCGGGAAGCCGGACTGGACCGCGTCCACCGCAGTGGCCCGAACACAGCCGCTCGTCGTCGCGCCGCACACGAGGACGGTGTCGCAGCCGAGGCCGGTCAAGGTGGCGGCGAGGCCGGTACCGAAGAAGGCGGAGGCGCCCTTCTTGACGACGAGGTGGTCCTGTCCGGGCTGCCAGGGCAATCGCGGGTCAAGGGCCACGGCATCGCTGCCGTCCACCAGGGAGCGCATCCCCGGTGCCTTGCGAAGCCACGTGACCGAGTCGGCGGCTGCTTCTGCCCGGGTGTAGGAGATGGCGGTGAAGACGACCGGGACGTCGGCGGGGCGGCCGGCCTCGATGAGTCGCGTGGTCGACTTGACCACGTCGGTGAGGTCGCTGCCCGTGGCGTACCCGTCCTCGGTGAAGCCGCGGGTGAGGTCGACGACCAGAATCACGGGACGATTGCCGCGTCGGACCGGTGCCCCGAACCCGGCCTGCTCGTAGGTGTCGTCGGTCGTACGGCCGTAGAGCCCGCTGCTCATGCGGGCCTCCGGAGGTCGCGCAGCTGAGCGGACTGGGCCTTCAGCTTGCCTAGGAGCCAACCCTGGACGAGGCCGGCCGCGAAGGCGGCGGCGACCGGTCCGTACTTGTTCAGCAGCGGTCCGGCGACCAGGGACAGGCCGTCGAGTTCCGCGGGGGCGGGCGCAGAAACCGACGGAGTGACAGCAGGCTGCGCGGCGCTGGAGGATGCTGCCTCGCTTACGGCCGCGGGGGCGACCAGCAGGTTTCCCAGGTTCAGCGCGAACTGCTCCAGGATGCGCCCGGACACGGCGGCGATGGCGCCCTTGCCGAACTGGGCGATCTTCCCGCGGATGACCAGGTCGGTGTCGAGGTTGAGCTGTGCGCCACCGGGTGCTGCTGTCACCTCCAGGGCGACCTCGGCCTCGGCGTCGCCGCTGCCGTGGGTGTCGGCGCCAGTGGCGTGGACTCGCAGCCGTCGCCTGTCGCTGTCGACCTCCAGGAAGCGGACGGTCCCGGCGTAGGCGGCGGTGATCGGTCCCACCTTCACCTTGACCGCGCCACGCCACGCGTCGCCGTCCTGGCCTTCCAGGGCGGCACCGGGCATGCACGAGGCGACCCGCTGAACGTCGCTGATGAGGGCGAACACCTCGTCGGGCGCAGCCTTCACCGCAACGGTGTTGGTCAGTTGCATCCTGTCGTCTCCTTGCGGCCCTGGGCGCACGCGGTGCGGCGGGCGGTCGCGCAGGCGTCGATGGCCTCGACAATGGTCTGGTAGCCGGTGCACCGGCAGAGGTTGGCGGCGACCACGTCTCTGATCTCTTCCTTGGTCGCCTCGGGGCGTTCGGTGAGGAACCCTTCGGCGAGCATCAGGAAGCCGGGGGTGCAGAACCCGCACTGCAGGGCGTGGTGGTCCCGGAATGCCTCTTGCAGGTCTGCGAGTTCGCCGCCACTGCCTCCCAGCGACTCCACGGTCCGGATCTCGGCACCTTCCGCCTGGGCCGCGAACATCAGGCAGGCGCGGGCGGGCCGGCCGTCGACCAGGACGGTGCAGGCCCCGCAGATGCCGTGCTCGCAGCCCACGTGCGTGCCGGTGAGGTGCAGGTCGTGGCGGAGTACGTCGACGAGGGTGCGCCGGGACTCGGTGATCACCTCGTGGCGTTCGCCGTTGATGTCGAGGGTGAGCAGTTGCAGGTCCTGCGTGCTGCTGGGGTTGGTCATGCGGGGAGCTCCTGGTGGTTCAGGGCGCGGTGGACGGTCCGGGGTGTGATGGGGGTGTTGTCGAGCTCCACGCCGGTGGGACGCAGGGCGTCGTTGACCGCGTTGAGTACGGCGGCAGGGGCGCCGATGGTGCCGCCTTCGCCTGCCCCCTTGGCCCCGGTCTCGGTGAAGGCGCAGGGCGTTTCGAGGTGGCGGATCAGGACGTCGGGGATCTCGTGGGCGGTGGGCACCTTGTAGTCCATGAAGCCGGTCGCCGACGGTTCGCCCTGGGTGTCGTACGTGATCTGTTCGAAGAGGGCGCCGGCGATGCCCTGGGCGATGCCGCCGCGGCACTGTCCCTCGACGACTTGGGGGTTGATGGCGACGCCGCAGTCCTCGACACACACGTAGCGCAGGATCTCCACCTGTCCGGTGCCCTGGTGGAGTTCGACGACGACGCCGTGGGTGGCGTTGGAGAAGGTTCCGTCGTTGAGGACGTCAAAGGTGGCTGTCGCGCTCAGGCCGGGTTCGATGTCCTTGGGCAGCAGGTGTGCCTTCAGGTAGGCGATGTCGGCGAGTTCCTCGTAGGACAGGAAGTCCGCCTCCGGGCCGCGGCGCCTGGCTCCCCCGCCGGTCAGCTCGACATCGCCGGGATCGGTGTTCCAGCGGGCGGCCGCGATGTGGCGCAGTTTGTCGCCGAGGCGCCCGGCGGCGATCCGCACCGCGCTGCCGCCGATGGCGATGGAGCGGCTGGCGAAGGTGCCCCAGCCGTAGGTGATGCGGTCGGTGTCGCCCTGGTGGAGTTTGACCTTGGCGAGGTCTAGGCCGAGTTCGTCGGCGACGATCTGAGCCATGGTCGTCTCGTGGCTCTGTCCGTGGCTGAGGGTGCCGGTGGTCACGGTGACGGCTCCGGTGGTGTCCATGCGGACCTCGGAGATGTCGAAGCCGGGCACGATCTGCATCTTGCGCTGGGCGAAGGCGGCGGAGCCGTAGCCGGTACGTTCGCTGAAACAGGAGTAGCCGATGCCGATGTGACGGCCGTGCTGTGCCGTCTCGGCCTGCTTCTCGTACCAGCCTTCGTCCCTGAGCTGTTGCTCGCACAGGTTGAGGGATTCCAGGTAGGAGCCCGGGTCGTAGGTGATGTTGTTGACGCCGGTGTACGGGAATTCGGTGATCACGTTGCGGCGCCTCACCTCGACCGGGTCCAGGCCGAGTTCGCGGGCGGCGCGCTCGAAGAGACGCTCGACGACCATGACGTACTGCGGGCGGCTCACTCCGCGGTACGGGCCGGTGGGCGCCTTGTTCGTGGTGATAGCGCGGCCGCGTACCCGGTAGGCGGGGACCCGGTAGACGCCGGGCATCTCGGCGGAGGCCATGAGCGGCTCGATGCCGGCGGTGAACGGGTAGCAGGAGTATGCGCCCATGTCGCACACCACGTCGGCGTCGAGGGCCAGGATGTGGCCTTCGGCATCGAAGGCCGCGCGTGCCCTGTAGTGCTGTTCTCGGGCGAGGAAGGAAGCGGTCAGCGCGTCCTTGCGGTCCTCGATCCACTTCACGGGGCGGCGCAGGCGCAGTGCGGCGGCCGCTGCCGCGATCTCTTCGCGGCCCACCACGCACTTCTGCCCGAAGCCGCCGCCCATGTCGGGGACGATGACCCGCACCGCCCGCTCGTCCAGGCGCAGACTGCGTGCGGCCACCGTCCTTACCTGGTGCGGTACTTGGGTGCAGGTGTGGACGACGAGCTGTTCCTCGCGCTCGTCCCAGTGCGCGACGACGCCGCGGGTCTCCAGAGGGAGGGCGTTCTGCCGGCCGGTGCGGGTCTCGACATCCACGACGCGGTATGCGCCGGCGAAGATGTCGTCGATGCCCTCCGTGGCGAAGAGCGACACATCGACGAGGGTGTTGTGCGCCGCCTCCTCGTGCAGGCGGGGCGCGTCCGGAGCCAGCGCGTCCTCCTCGCAGGTGACGGGCGCGAGTGTGGAGTAGCTGACCTTGGCGGCCTCCAGGCCGTCCTCGGCCGCGTAGGGGTCGCGCGCCACGACCACGGCGACGGGTTCGCCGACGTAACGGACGCGGTCGCGGGCGAGGATCGGCATCGCGGTCGGCACGTACTCGCTCAGTGGGCGCGCCAACTCGGCAACAATGTCGCCCAGTTGCAGGTCATCGGCGGTGAAGGCGGCCACCACGCCGGGAACTTGTCGTACGGCGGACAGATCCACGGACACGATCTCGCCGTGGGCGACGGTGCTGCGCACGAACTGGGCGTGGAGCATGCCGGGCAGTGCGATGTCGTCCACGAAGCGTCCGCGCCCGGTCAGCAGCCGGGGGTCTTCGCGCCGAGGGACTGAACGCCCCACCAACTGACGGGAGTTCGGTGTCGAGCTCATGCGGTGATGGCCTCCTCGCAGGCGCGCTGTACAAGGGTGCGGACAAGGCTCTTGCGGTAGGCGGTGTCTTCGGGCGGGTCGACGGCTGCGGCCGCTGCCGCGGCACAGTCGGCGAACGAGCCGCCCGCGGCCAGGACTTCCTCGGCCTCCGGTACGCGGACGACGGCGGCTGCGACACCACCGAGCCCGACCCGGCCCCCGCGCACCGTCCCGTCGACCATGTCCAGGTCCACGGCAGCGGCGACCAGGGCGAAGTCTCCTCGTCGTTCGGCGAATTCGGTGAGCGCCGCGTGGGGTGCGGGGCGCGGGAAGACGACTTCTACGAGGAGTTCGTCCGGTGCCAGATCGCTGGTGTAGTAGCCGTGGAAGAAGTCCGAGGCGGGGACGGTGCGCTCGCCACGAGGACCTCGGACCACGAACTGGGCGCGCAGCACCACCGCGAGCAGGCACCACTCGGCGGTGGCGTCGGCGTGCGCGAGGCTTCCGCCGACCGTGCCGCGGGTCCTGATGGGCAGGTGTCCCACCCACTCCATGGCCCGGCTCAGCACGGCGAAGTCCCGCCCGAGCACTCCCTGCGGATCACGCTCCACGGTGTGGTGCGTGGTGAGCGCCCCGATACGCAGGGCGCCGGTGGAGTCACGCTCCATCCGGTCGAGTTCCCGCAGGCGCGCGATGTCGACCAGATGGCGCGGGCGCGCCAGTCGGTAGTTCATCATCGCGACGAGACTCTGTCCGCCGGCGACCACCTTGGCGTCGTCACCGAGGTCGGCGAGCAGACGGAGTGCGCCGTCGACATCTCGCGCCCGGTGGTAGGCGAACGGGGCGGGCTTCATCGGATTCCTCCGGTCTGGGTACGTATCGGGGGCCCTGCGGCAGGTCAGGTTGCGGCGGCTTCCGGCACGGCACGGGTCTCCGGCGCCGGTTCGTCGGAGGCGTCCAGGACCGCTCCCTTGGTCTCGGGTGCGGCGATCGCCATCCAGACCACGGCGGCCAGCACCGCCGCCCCGAGCACCGCGAAGGTGACGGGCAGCCCCAGCAGCGGCCACATGACCGAGCCGAAGAGCAGCGGGGCGAATCCGGTCAGCGTGCGGCTGACCGATGAGGCCCAGCCGAAGCCGCTGGCCCGCAGATGGGTGGGGTAGAGCTCGGCGGCGTAGGCGTACAGGGCGGGGATGGCCAGTTGGGCGAGCAGGCCGAAAACGGCGATGGCGACAACGGACGGCGTCGCCATGTGCCGCACCACCGCGAAGGCGACCAGGGCTGCGGCGGCGAGCGGCGCCGAGACACCGATCAGCCACTTGCGGCCGACGATGTCGACGAGGGCAGTGGAGAGCAGGACACCGGCGATACCTACGGCGCTCATGATCGTGGTGCTCATGAAGGCGGCGGTGTCGCCCTGACCTTCCTCCTTGAGGATGGACGGCATCCAGCTGAGGGCCGCGTAGTACACCAGCATGATCGTCGCGAAGAGCAGCCAGGCCACCGACGTGATGCGCGGATCGAACCGCCAGATACCGACGAGCTGTTGCACGGCGGCGGCGACGCCGCGCGGGCCGGTCTCCTGCTGCGGTGCGGGGATGCTGTAGGGCTCGACTGGTGCTCCCGTGCGGGCCACCAGGTCGTCGATGACCTCTCTGGCCTCCGCCTCGCGGCCCTTCTTGGTGAGGTAGACGGGCGACTCCGGGATGCCGCGACGCACCCAGAACAGCAGGAGCGCGGGCAACACCATCGTGGCGAGCATCCACCGCCAGTCCCCCGCCACCCCGACGAAGCCGGTGGCCACCAGACCGCACAGGGTGACGCCGATCGGCCACCACAGGTCGAGCGCGGTGAGGACCCGGCCCCGGTACTTGCGTGGCGAGAACTCGCCCACCAGCGCGTAGTCGACGGGAATGCAGCCGCCGAGTCCGACGCCCGCGAGGAAGCGCAGGAGCAGGAAGACGGAGTAGACCGGAGCGAGGGCGCCGAGGGCCGAGAACAAGGCGAAGATCAGCAGCGTGACGCTGAATGCTTGCTTGCGTCCGATCCGGTCGGCGACTGCTCCCCAGACGACGGCGCCGACGGCCATGCCGACCAGGTTCGCGGTCGCGACCAGACCGCGCTCGGCGAGGGTGAGATCGAAGTGGTCGCCGAGCAGTGGCATGAGGAAGCCGTTGAGGGCGATGTCGTAGGCATCGAAGAGGTAGCCGAGGCCGCCGATGATGAAGATTCTTCCCTGGACCGACCATCTCCAGGGCAGGTCCTGCACGATCTGATCGCCTGTTTTCACGTTCGCTCCATAGGGGGCGTCGGGGACGGTGAGTGGGCGGTGCGGGTGCGGCTCAGCGGTTGTGGTGGGACGGATTCGGTCGGCCGCCGGCGGTCAGCGCGCGAACGGGTAGGTGATCGCCTCCAGGTCAGGGTCGTTGAGGGGTGTCCCGCCCCAGAGCCACTGGTAGGAGACGTCCGACTCGCCGTCGAAGGAACGCCCCAACTCGGCGTCCCTGGACTGCTGCAGAGGGCCGTCGGGGAAGTGGTAGAAGGTCTTGTTCCGCAGCGACGCGTCCTGGACCATCCCGGCGTGCTTGGCGCGGCGGTCGGTGTAGCGGCGCAGGGCTCCCGCAATGTCGTCGGCGTTGACCCTGCCCAGCTCCTCGGCGAGGACGGCGGCGTCCTCCATCGCCTGCGAGGCACCCTGCGCCTGGTAGGGCAGCATGGCGTGGCAGGCGTCGCCGAGCAGCGACAGGTGACCATCGGTCCAGACCGGGTCGCGACGCCTCCGGTAGAGGGCGAAGCAGGAGACGTCCTCCTTCGCCTTGGACAGCATCGCGGCGACGCGGTCGTCCCAGCCGGGGAAGGCGTCCACGAGCGCGTCGGCGTCGGAGGAGACGGTCCACTTCTCGGCGACCTCGTCGGTGCACGGGACGCAGGCCACGATGTTCAGGTACTCGCCGCCTCGGATCATGTAGTGGACGAGGTGGCGGTCGGGGCCGTACCAGATGGTGCTCTGGAAGCGGTCGACGAGGAAGCGGGTGGCCGGGTCTGCGGCGATGAGGTCGCCGGGGATCAACGCCCGGAATGCCATCTCGCCCGAGAACTCAAGGGTGTCGGGCAGCCCCATGAGGTCACGGACCCGTGAACGTATGCCATCGGCGCCGATCACGACGTCACCCTCGAAGCGCCGGTCGTCTTCGGTGATGGCCGCCGGACGGCGCGGGTTGCTCCGGTCCAAGCCGTCCACGCGGCTGTCGGTGTGCAGTTCGACGACGGGTCCGGGGCCGTTCGGGTCCACGCAGGCGTCCAGGATGACGCGGTGCAGATCGGCACGGTGGTAGTGCCAGTACGGGGCGTTGAATTCCCGCTTGCAGCGCTCGCCGAGCTGGGTGAGCCCGACGACGCTGCCGTCCTTCCACCTGCGCCGCACCTGATCCTGAGGCTCGGTGTGGATGGCTTCGAGCTGCTTGCGCAGGCCGAGGCCGAGCAGGACGCGACTGGCGTTGGGGGCCGTCTGGATGCCCGCCCCGATCTCGCCGAACTGTGCCGCCTGTTCCAGAACGGTGACCCTGATGCCTCGGTGCCGCAAGGCCAGTGCTGCGGTGACCCCGCCGAGTCCGCCACCGGCGATGACGACTTCGAACGATTGGGAAGGTGCCATGAGTTCTCCAGACGAGGGATGCGGCGCGTGGTGGCGGGGCGGACCTGGGCGGGGTGTCAGGCTTCGACGAGCCGTCCGGCGGTGACGACGTCCGTGCTGTCGACGGAGACGGTGCAGCCCCGCATGGCGACGTCGATGTGGGCGTACGACTCACGGCCGAGTACCGGGTGAGGGCCGGTGGACCACAGGAAGTTGCCGGCGAAGGCCCGGGCGTCCATGCCCATCAGCTCTTCCTTGCCGTATAGGGCTGTGGCGAACCAGTCGGCGGTCTTCATGAGGCCCCAGCCCATGTGGGAAAGGCTGCGAGCCCACTGGTCGTCGGCGTCCTCGAAGTAGGTGTTGAGCAGCTGTGCCTCGGCGCCGCCGGACACCTTCTCGATGTTGCCACCGGCGATCTCCAGCGTGACCGGCCGGCGCACGTACTCCTTGAACGGCAGGAGGATGTCGCCCTCCGTCAGCACGATCCGGCCGTCGGAAAGCTGCGGCCAGCACAGCACCATGGTGCTCGGCCAGTGGTCCCAGCGGCCCGGGTCGTCGGCAAAGCCCACCTGGAACTCCGGCTTGGAGCCTGGCAGTTCGACGGTGAGATCGGTGCCTGCCTCGGACGTCACCCGCATCAGCGAGGCGGACTTGAGCAGCTCGACGCCCTTGAGCACGCGGACCTTGTCGTCCTCCTTCGGCAGGTTGCGAATGAGGACGTCCGGGGCGTCACAGACGAAGATGATGCGCGTGCCTGCGCGCAGGATCTCCTGCTGGAGGGGCGCGTGGATGAAGCCCTCACGGGTCAGATCGACGACCAGGTCGGCAGCCTTGAGCATCTCCTGGGCGGTGGTGTCGTTCAGCACCGAGGTCAGCCCCGGACCCGCGCCGGTGCGAGTGCTGTCGGCGGGGGCCGGGTTGCCGCCGGGCACGGTGGCGGAGATGACGTGGGCGTCGCAGGCCTTCGCCGCTCCGAAGGCCGCCGCGATGTAGTCGCCGCGACTCGTCGGCTCGGACAGGACGACCACATGCTCCCCCGGCTGGAGCTTGCACAGCCTGAGTTCACGGGTGAACGCGTCGAGCAGGTCTACGGATGCGAGATCGTGCATGTCTCTGCTCCAAAGAAAGAGGGTGGTGGGAGACGTCCGCCGCCTGGAACGGCGATGAAAGAGGGCGCGCATCGGACCACGGCGCGAGGCCGGCGCGTCAGAACCGATGACGCGGAGCCCTGCCGACGGAATTAATCCGAACACGTACTATCTCTGCCTGGCAAGAGGCCGTCATGAAATTATGAGAGGTTTACTTCAAGGAACCACGGTCGAAATCCACACGACTCCGCACCCGACGGAAGCGCGAGCCTGGCGTCGATCAGAGCCTGGCCAACTGCGCCCGCCGACCCAGGGGTTGCAACCGCTGCATGCAGCGACCGTCGGCTGGACGTCTCGGCGAGTGCGATCGAGACCCGTGCGGATGACAGTGCCGGCGTCGAGGACATGGTGCTGACGCCGCGCCATGTGACACACCCGCGCCGCCGCGCCGACCGGGCACGGCTTCGCCCGCTACGTCGAAGCCATCTGCGCCGTGCAGGCCTCCGACCGCGGCTTCGCCGGCTGCCCATCCCGCGCGTCCGGCCGCTGGGTCGCGCGGGACGACATCATCCAGTACCTGGAGAAGTACGCCGACTTCCACGGCATCGAGGTCACGACGGGTGTCGAGGTCACCCGCGTCGAGCGGGGCCCTACCGAGGGCGGCGGCTGGCTGCTGCGGATCGCGGACGGTCGCGAGCCGGCCCTCGCGCGGTCGTCGCGACCCGGTCGCAACCCCACCGCGCGCCTGCCCGGCCGGGAGGGCTTCACCGGTGAGAGCTGCTGCGCGCTGTCGCGCCGACGGCGCACAGCGCGACCAGGGCGCTGTTGCGGAGCACGGCCCTGCGCAAGTGTCTCAGTGCAGGGGTGACCCCTCCCGAGCAATGTGCGAGCTCCTCGGGCCCGCCCCATGACAGCGGGGACGCGGTGGGACGGGCCCGAGGAGTTTCAGTCGGGCGCCGTAGCCTCGTTCACGCAGCGCAGGACAGGTCGGCTCTTGAGCGCCGATGGATCGTCGAGCCGGGCGCCGGTGACCTCGAAGGTCGCCTGCTCGCCGGGCAGAAGGGTGACCAGCGCCCGGTCGGCCTCGGCTGCCGGGTCGAGCCGGTCGGGGAACAGCGCGAGATCCCGTACGAGGGTGTGCGCGTTGACTGTGACGCGGTAGCCGTCGGCCTCGCCCGGACCGAGCGGGTCGACGTGGGCGGTAAGGTCCGCGAAGGGGAAGGCCACCTCGGTGTCTTCGGCGTAGAACTCGACCACGCGCTGCCCTCCGAGCTCGGCGACCAGCAGCTCGCGGGTCTTGTCGTCCGGCTCGGTCAGCTCGACCGGGAGCTCGACGCGTGTCACCGACCGGGGCGCGCAGTCGACCGGCAGCTCCGTCTCGGCGAGCATGATGCCGGAAAGGGCGCGTCGGGCCACGCGCAGGGGGCCCGCCCAGATCTGTGGACCGTCGTTGACCGCGTACACCGCTCCGTCACGCACGACGAGGATCCGGTCGGCGTATGCCTCGCGCAGCGCGTACCAGAGGGGTTTGCGCCGGCCGTCGACGTCGACGGCCGACCAGGAGACGACCGGCCAGCAGTCGTTGAGCTGCCAGACGACCGTGCCCATGCAGTACGGGGCGTGCGAACGGAAGTGGCGGATACCGAAGGCGACGGCGCGGGCCTGGTTCAGCTGGGTGAGCCAGTGCCAGTCGTCGAAGTCACGAGGCTGCGGAAGGTGGTCACCCAGGCCCCGCAGGAGCTTGCCCTGGCCGTCGTCGGCCTTCTGATGTGCCGACAGGAGTGGGGAGTCCAGGGAGAGTTCACCGCTGATGGCCTTGCGCAGGGTGGCGTAAGGGGGCGGTCCTTGGAAGCCGAACTCGGCGACGAACCGGGGCACGTGCTCCGCGTAGGTGCGGTAGTCGACACGGTTCCACACGTCCCACAGGTGGACCGTTCCGCGAGTCGGGTCCTGCGGGGGCCGGCCGGGGGCGCCGGAGTAGGGCGAGCCGGGCCAGTAGGGGCGGGTGGGATCGAGTTCCGCGACAAGGTCCGGGAGGAGGCGGTGGTAGTAGCCGTGACCCCAGGTGCGGCCCTTGAGACGGTCCTGCCAGCCCCAGTCGGCGTGCCCCTCAAGGTTCTCGTTGTTGCCGCACCACAGCACCAGCGAGGGGTGCGGGGCCAGCCGGACGATGTTCTCGCGGGCCTCGGCCGCGACCTCGTCGTACAGCGGCTGCTCTTCGGGATACGCGGCGCAGGCGAAGGGAAAGTCCTGCCAGACCAACAGGCCTTTCTCGTCGGCGAGTTCGTAGAAGTCGTCACTCTCGTACAGGCCGCCGCCCCAGATCCGTACGAGGTTGACTCCGGCCTCGGCGGCCTGGTCGAGGCGGGCGGCGATGCGCTCGCGGGTGAGGCGGGTGGGGAAGCAGTCGTCGGGGATCCAGTTGACGCCGCGTACGAAGACCGGTTCGCCGTTGACGGCGATACGGAAGGCCTCGCGCTCCAGCTCGATGCCCCGGAATCCGGTCCGGGCGCGCCATTCCTGCTCGCCCAGGCGCACGGTGACCTCGTACAGCGGTTGCTTGCCGTAGCCGCGGGGCCACCACAGTTCGGCGTCCGGGACCGGCAGGCTGACCTGGCCGCACGAGCGGCCCTCGGGAACGTTGAGCCGGGCCCGTTCGCCTGCGACCTCCACCTCGGCCGTCAACTCGCCGGTGCCGCCGAGCCGGTCGACATCGAGCGCCACCGTCAGGCGCGGCACGCCGTCGGTGCCCGCGTCAGCGAGCAGGCGTACCTGGGCGATGCGGTCCCCGCTGTACGACTCCAGGGTGACGGGCCGCCAGATTCCTGAGGTGACGAGCGTGGGCCCCCAGTCCCAGCCGAAGTTGCAGGCCATCTTGCGGATGAAGGGGTACGGCTCGGTGTAGGCGCCCGGGCGTTCGCCGAGCCGGTCGCGCAGGTCCTCGGCATAGGTGTAGGGCGCGGTGAAGCGGACTTCGAGGGTGTTGTCGCCCTCGTGCAGCAGGTGGCGGACCGGGAAGCGGTAGCTGCGGTGCTGGTTGGCGGTCTCGGCGAGGACCGTGCCGTTGAGTCGGACGGTGGCGACGGTGTCCAGGCCGGCGAAGAGCAGATCGGTGCGGTCGTGTCCGTCGCGCCGCCAGGTGAAGGTGGTGCGGTACGTCCAGTCGGTGCGGCCGATCCAGGTCAGTCGCGTCTCGTTGTCGTCGAGGTAGGGGTCCTCGATGAGGTCGGCGGAGAGCAGGTCGGTGTGGACGCAGCCGGGGACGGTCGCCGGCAGGCCCTTGGGGGGCAGCGTCACCGGGATGTCGCCGTGTGCGCTCAGCCTCCAGCCGTCGTGGAGGTGGAGGCGTGTGATCACTTCTGGGTCCTTCCGCAGTCCGGGAGTTGAGCGCAGGCGACGTAGTGATCGGGCTCCAGTTCGTACACGTCCCCGGTTGCTTCCGCCGCGTGATAGAGGCAGATCTCGACGGGTTCCGCGTCACTCCAGTCGACGCCCAGGCGGGGTACGGCAGCCAGCAGGTGGCGGGTGTAGGGGTGCTGGGGGTTGCCGAACACCATCTCCGTGGCGCCGCGCTCGACGACGCGGCCGTGACGCAGGACGACCGTCCGTTCGGCGAGGTAGGTGCCCAGGGACAGGTCGTGGGTGATGTAGAGGACCCCGAGACCGCGCTCGCGCAGGTCGCCGAGGAGGTTGAGGACGTCGATGCGGGTCGAGGCGTCGAGCATGCTGGTGATCTCGTCGGCGACGAGGAACTCCAGGTCGAGCAGGAGGGTGCGGGCGATGAGGAGCCGCTGGAGCTGACCGCCGCTGAGCTGGTGCGGGTACTTGCCGAGCACCTGCGCGGGGTCCAGGCGCACATCGCGTACGACTTTCTCCACGCGTGTACGCCAGTCGGCGGCCGGCACGTGGGGATGGTAGGCGTCCTTGATCATCGCGAAGACGCGGTCCGCCTTGAAGACCGGGTTGAAGCAGCTGAACGGGTCCTGGAACACGCCCTGGACGCGGCGGTGGTATTCCTTGCCGGAGCGCACCGGCTCACCGTCGAGGGTCAGCGATCCCGCACTGACCCGGGTGAGACCGAGGATCATGCGGCCGATGGTGGACTTGCCGCTGCCGCTCTCACCGATCAGGGTGACGACCTCACCAGGATCGATACCGAAGGAGACCCGGTCTACGGCGGTGACGCCCTGTCCGGAGAAGGTCCCGGTGCGAAACGTCTTGGTGACGCGGTCGAGTGTCAGCATCAGGCCTTCCAGCACGCTACGTAGTGACGGGGGGCGACCTCCACGACCGGCGGCTGGGCGGCGCACTGGTCGTCGGCCAGCGGGCAGCGGTCGCGGAACCGGCAGCCGGTGGGCGGATTGAGCAGGGAGGGCGGGCTGCCCTCAATTCCCGTGAGGTGGTCCTCGGAGCGGCGCACACCCACCTTGGGCAGCGCGGCGAGCAGTCGGCGGCTGTAGGGGTGCCGGGGTTCGGTGGTGAGGATCTCGGTGGGCGCCTTCTCGGCGAGCAGTCCCGCGTACATGACCATGATGGTGTCCGAGATGTGCGAGGTGAGCGCGAGGTCGTGGGTGATGAACAGCATGCTGGTGACCAGGCCCTTGTCACGCAATCCGACGAGCGCTCCGGCGACCGCCTTCTGGTTGGAGACGTCGAGTGCGGACGTCACCTCGTCGGCGATGAGGAGGGAGGGGTCGAGCAGCGTGGAGATCACCATGACGGTGCGCTGCTTCATGCCACCGGACAACTCGATCGGATAGCGGTCCAGGACGTCGGGTTCCAGGCCGACGAGGGCGAGGCGGCGGTGGAGTTCGGGGGTGTCGACGTCAGCGCCGCGCGCGGCGAGCAGTTCGCGGATCATCCGGCCGATGCGGCGGGTCGGGTTCATCGCGCTCATCGAGTACTGCGGCACGAGTGAGATGCGGCGGAAGCGGAAGGCGTTCATCGCCCGGTCGTCGGCGATGGGTACGTCGTCGCCGTCGAGGGTCATGGAGCCGCCGACGTGGCGCATCCGGCCGTCGAGGCGGATGAGGGACTTGCCCAGCGTGGTCTTGCCGCAGCCGGACTCGCCGACCAGGCCGAGTATCTCGCCGTCGGCGATGTCGAAGCTCACGCCGTCCAGAGCGCGGACCTCACCGCGCAGCGTGCGGTAGTGGACGCGGAGGTCGTTGACGGTCAGGGTCATGCGGTCTACGACTCCCTCAGCTTCGGGTTGAACACCTCGTCCAGACCCACATTGGCGACATACAGCGCACCGACTACGGCGGTGATGCCGATCCCCGGGGGCACGAACCACCACCACATGCCGAGTTGGAGGGCGCTCCACTGCTGGGCGCTCTGCAGCATCAGGCCGAGCGAGACGCCCTCGGTGGGGCCGAGGCCGATGAAGTCGAGCGAGGAGGCGATGAGGATCGAGCCGCCGAACAGCAGGATGAACGTCATGAACAGGTAGGAGCTCATGTTCGGCGCGATCTCGCGGAAGATGATCCGCCAGGTGCGGCTGCCGCTGAGCCGCGCCAGGTCCACGAACTCGCGCGAGCGCAGGCTGAAGGTCTGCGCCCGGATCGCACGCGCCGCCCACGGCCAGGACGTGAGGCCGATGAACAGCCCCTGCACACCGACGCTGCGCACACCCAGGTAGGCGTTGACGATGAGCAGGACGGCCAGGGACGGGATCACCAGGACGATGTTGGTGAGCATGTTGAGGATCTCGTCGACGATGCCGCCGCGATATCCGGCGAGGAAGCCGACCAGCATCGCGACGATCGCGGCGATACCGCCCCCGATCACGCCGACCAGGAAGGTGGAGCGCAGGCCGTACACGAACTGGGTGTAGATGTCCTGCCCGAACGTGGTCGTGCCCAGCCAGTACTTGCCGTCGGGTGCGGCGGCCTGCGGGCCGACGTAGGCGTTGGGGTCCGAGGAGTCGAGGATCAGTGGTCCCAGCACTCCGGCGAACAGGAGGACCAGCACGATCGCGAGCCCGATGAGGAGTTTCGGATTGCGGACCGCGTAGTGCAGGCTCTCGCGGCCGGGGGTGAGCGGCGGCGCGGCGGCCGCGGAGGGACCCGCGGTCTCGGCCACTGCGTCCGGCGCCGGAGTGCCCGAGGGCTGGGGTGGCAGTGTGCTCACGACTGTCCTCCCGCCATGCCGGTTCGGGTGCGAGGGTCGACGACGACGTATGCGAGGTCGATGAGGAAATTGGCGATCAGGACCCCGAGCACGATGAACAGAAACGCGCCCTGCAGCAGGAAGAAGTCCCGGTTCTGAATGGCCGCCAGGATCAGGTTGCCCAGGCCCGGATAGTTGAAGACGATCTCGGTGACCAGCGCGCCGGCGACGAGGACGCCCAACTGGAGTGCCAGCCCGGTGATCTGAGGCAGGACGGCGTTGCGGAAGGCGTATCGGCGGATGAGGCGGTGGGGTGCGCCGAGCGCGGCCAGGTAGGAGGAGTAGTCCGACTCCAGCTCGTAAATGATCATGTTGCGCATGCCGATCGCCCAGCCTCCCAGGGCCACCAGGAAGAGGGAGAGGAAGGGCAGCACCCAGTGGTGCAGGGCGTCGAGGAAGAAGTCGACGCTCATGCTGGGCTGGATGTCGAGGCTGTAGCCGCCCGAGATGGGGAACCATCCGGCCTTGGCGCTGAACAGCCAGGCGAGGATCACGGCGATCCACATGTACGGCATCGCGGTCAGCACGTAGCCGGCGGGCAGCACGGTGTTGTCGAGGATCTTGCGCCGGGCGGCGAGCGCGCCGAGCCAGTTGCCGACGAACCAGCTGAGCAGGATCGCCGGAATCATCAGGGCCAGGGTGTAGGGAAGTGCGTCGAGGATGACCTCGCTGACGGGCTTGGGGAACACCCAGATGGACAGGCCGAAGTCACCGTGCATCAGTGACGCCCAGAAGTGCAGGTACTGCTGCCACATGGGCTGGTCGAAACCGAACAGGTTGTTGTAGTAGGCGCGCATCGCGTCCACGGCCTCGGGCTGCGAGACCCGGGCGCGGGAGATCATCGCGGACACGGGGTCGCCCGGCATGAAGCGCGGGATCATCCAGTTCACGGTGACGGCGACGACGAACGTCAGCGCGTAGACGAGGAGCTTTCGGGCGAAGTAGCGGAGCAAGGGAGATCTCCCGGATCGGCGCGGCGGCAGGAGGTGGGAGGGGAAGCGGGCGGGGTGCGGGCCCGGCCCGCGACCGCTGTCAGGGAGGCGTCGCGAGCC
Source organism: Streptomyces sp. NBC_01445 (assembly GCF_035918235.1). Classification (NCBI taxonomy): domain Bacteria; kingdom Bacillati; phylum Actinomycetota; class Actinomycetes; order Kitasatosporales; family Streptomycetaceae; genus Streptomyces; species Streptomyces sp. NBC_01445. The sequence continues at coordinate 2,072,966 of NZ_CP109485.1, forward strand.
GGGTGCTGCGCGCCCTTTCGGGGTTCCGCCCCGGGGGCCCGGGGCGGAACCCCGGACTCGTCACCCCCACGCGATGACGGGTCCGGGGCTGCTCGTGAGCCGAAAGGGTCAATGGGCAGGCTTGATCTTGGTCAGCATCTCGAAGCCGCCCATTTCCAGCCAGTTGCGCCACAGGGCGGGCGCGTAGTGTGAATCGCCCTTGTCCGAGGGCCAGTTGGTCCACGCACCGGTGGTGGCCTGCGACCACAGGCCGTTGTACCAGAGCGGGATGACGGGCATCTCCTTGAGCTGGATGTCCTGGATCTTGGAGATGGCCGCCTTCATCCCGGCCTCGTCGTCGGTCCTCACGCCGCCGAGCTGCTGGACGAGATTCCAGGCGTCCTTGTTCTCGTAGCGGCCGAAGTTGACCGTGTTCTGCTGCTTCTGGATCGGCAGCTGGAACATGTACTCGTAGTACGTCCAGGGGGTGTTGGACAGCTGGCGCTCGTTGTTGATGACGAGGTCGAAGTTCCCCTTGCCGCGCAGGTTGTTGAGCGCGTTCTGGTCGGGGAAGTCCGTGGTGACCCGGATGCCCGCGGCCTTCGCGCTGGCGGCGATGACCTTCGCGGCCTCCATCCAGTCGGTCCAGCCGGTCGGCACCTGCAACTTCAGCTTGATCGCCGAGCCGTCCTTGTTCTCGACGTAGCCGTCGCCGTCGGTGTCCTTGTAACCGGCATCCGCCAGTGTCTTCTTGGCCGCGGCCGTGTCGAAGGAGAAACCCTCCTTCGACGTCAGGGACTTGTCGATGTACTTGTCCCATTGCGGCAGCAGTCCGGTCGGGTCCGCGGGCTTGACCAGGTTGCCGTAGACCCCCTTGACGATCTTGCCCACGTCCACGGAGTACGCGAGTGCCTTGCGGAAGGCGGCGTCGTTCATCGGCTTCTTCGTGGTGTTGGGCACCAGCCAGGCTGTGTTGGCCGACTGCATGTACGGCGCCTGGTCGTAGTACGAGACGGCCTTGTGGGCCTTGATCATGGAGGCGGCGCCGGGCAGGAAGTTGTTGCTCAGGTCGAGTTGCCCCTGGTTGAGCTGGCCGATGACGATCTCGTTGCTGGGGTTGGAGATGTCGACGATGTACTTGGGAGCGGGCTTCATGTTGAGCGCCTTCACGCCCCACCAGTCGTCGCGCCGCTGCCAGATCACCCGGTCCTGAGAGTGGCTCTTGAGGGTGTACGCGCCGGAGACCACCGGCTTGTCGTTGACGCCGTTGAGTACCTGCTCGTCGGAGCGCTTGCTCCACACGTGCTCGGGCACGATGGGCTGCCCGTAGAGGGTGTAGTCCCACTCCTGGTAACGCGCCTGCTTGAAGGTGAAGCGGACGGTGTGGTCATCGACCGCCTCCGCCTTGGACAGCCAGCCCCACAGCGTGTGGAAGCTCGACGCCTCGATCTTGCCGATCTCGTACGAGTAGACGACGTCCTTGGCGGTCATCGGCTTGCCGTCCGACCACATGATCCCGGAGCGCAGCTTCAACTCGTACGTCTTGTCGCCGGTCCAGGAGCCGGACTCGGCGAGCCACGGTGTCAACTTCCCCGAGTTCGGGTCGAAGTGGAACAGGGTCTCGTAGGCCAGGCCCTTGGTGCCCGTCGCGTGGTCCCAGTTGTGCAGGGGGTTGTAGTTGGCGGGAGGGCCCCACTGAGTGCCCGTCGTGTACAGGGTTTCGTTGCGGGCCATCGCACCACCGCCGGAGGTGCCGCCGCTCTTGTCGCCGTCGGTCGACGAGCCACCGCTCGTGCATGCCGTGGCGATGAGCCCGCCGACGGCCAACAAGGTGAACCACCGCGCCCGGATGCGCATCGGATTACTCCCTCCCCGCTCGTCCCTGAGCGGAGCAACTGAACCGGGTAAGTGCGGGAAGTCTCGATCCGCATCGGGTTCGTGTCAATACATGCGGGAGCGCTCCCACCCCAGTCAATTCCCTGAATCCTGGGGGCTCTTGATCGACGGACGGGGTATCCCCAGGTGAAGCGGTCCGCGCTAGGATGCTGCTCTCGTCACGAAACGGTTAAGTGAGGATGCATGACCAAGCGGCGCCCCACGATCGCCGACATCGCGCGTCGTGCCGGAGTCTCCAAAGGAGCGGTGTCCTACGCGCTCAACGACCGGCCGGGCGTCTCCCCCGTCACCCGGGCCGAGATCAAGAAGATCGCGCATGAGATCGGCTGGCGGCCCAACAGCGCCGCGCGCGCACTGACCCGCGCGCGTGCCGACGCCGTCGGGCTGGTGCTCCCGCGGCCCGCACAAGTCCTTGGTTCCGAACCGTTCTTCATGGAGCTCATCAGTGGCATGGAGGACGAACTGGCCGCTCGGGACAAGGCGCTGACCCTCCAAGTGGTCGCCGATCCCGCCCAGGAGATCGAGATCTACAGCCGCTGGTGGGGCGAGGGACGGGTGGACGGCGTCTTCCTGACCGATCTTCGCGCGCACGACCCGCGGATCGAGCTGACGAAGGAGCTCGGCCTGCCGGCGGTGGTCGTCGGACACCCCAGCGGCGCCGGCGATCTGCCTGCCGTGTGGTCGGACGACGCCGCCGCTCTCGGCGAGACCCTGCGCTACCTCAGCGCGCTCGGGCACCGCGCTATCGCCCGTGTAGCGGGCCTTCCCGAGCTCGACCACACAGGGCGGCGCGACCGGGCTCATCTGCGCATCTGCGCCGAACTCGGTCTGGAAGAACCGTTGTTGGTGCACACCGACTACTCCGGCGAGGCAGGGTCACAGGCGGTTCGCAGGCTTCTGATCGGCTCGCGACGCCCCACGGCGATCGTCTTCGACAACGACATCATGGCGGTGGCCGGGCTCTCGGTCGCCCACGAGCTGGGCCTCGATGTGCCGGGCGAACTCTCCCTCGTCGCCTGGGACGACTCACAGCTGACGCAGGTGGTACGGCCGGCGCTCACCGCGCTCAACCGGGACATCCCCGCGTACGGAACACACGCTGCACGCACGCTGCTCACGCTGATCGAGGAGGGCTGGGCCGAGGGCGTCGAGGACACCCCTGCCCGGCTCATCCCGCGAGGCAGCACGGCACGGGCCCGCGTATCCTCCGCACCGCCTTTCGGGACGGACGGGCCCTGACACGCGCGCCGCGGGCGCCGAGGACACGGGCCCCGTGGGGGCTACGGACTGCCGGAACCTCAGGGACCACAGAGCTCCGAACTGTCCCGCTCGGAACTACGATTCTGGGTCTGGCCTGCAGCTTCCCCGCGCGCGGAAACGGCCTCCGCGGCGCCTGGAATGATCCTTCGATGCTGTTGTCGATCGTCACCACGCTGGTCCGGATCTGATCACCGTGCCCACTGCCGTGCGCCGCAGCCGCGTGGCCGAGGACGCGGAGGTGTTGGCGTGCGACACGAGAACGCCGTGCTGCACCGCCAGATCGCCCGGGTCCGCCGACCGAGTCTGGCGCGCCGTACTCTCGCGGCCGATCCTCGCAACCGCTGGCTCCAGGTCTTCGCGGTCACCCCCACTACGCTGCTGCGCTGGCACCGTGAACTCATCGCTTGGAAATGGACGTTCGCACCGAGAAGCCGCCCCGGCAGACCATCCACCACGCCCACCATCAAACAGCTCATCCTGCGCCTGGACCGGGAGAACAGCAGCTGGGGCCACCGCCGGATACAGGCGGATCGCCCGCCTCGGCCACCCGATCGCCCGGCCCACAGTCTGGGAGATCCTGCACGCCGCCGGCATCAACCCCGCCCCGCAACGCTCCGGCCCGACCTGGCACCAGTTCCTCATCGCCCAGGGACTCGCGGATCCCTACTCCCCATCTCGATGACGTAGGGAAACCGAGCACCTCGCGGGAGTCACCGTCCGGGCAGTCGCACCTGGACCTCTTGCAGCAACCACCCATTGCCGTCCGGATCACTGAACGAGGCGTATGAGGCGTAGCTGCGACGCTCTGGATCGGGGCCGTCCACCGACTCCTGGACGCCGTTGTCGTAGACATTGTGGAAGACATCGCTCACGTCAACGCCCCTGCCAACCAGGTCGGTGCGAGCTCGGTCGATGTCGAAGACCACGAGGTAGAGCCCCTGCGCGGAGCCCGGTGCCACAGGGGTGACCCCGCGGCCGAAGATGACCGAGCCCACGGACCCCGGTGGCGTCACCTGCACGATCCGGAACTCCGGGCCGGCTTCGTAGTCCGCGTCGAGCCGCCATCCCAGGCTCCTGTAGAAGCGCAGGGCACGATCGACATCAGCCACCGGGATGACGATGACCTCGAGGCTCATATTGATGGTCGGATCTTTTACGACGTCCGTTGCGCCGTCCTGATGTGCTTGCAGGGTGCTCACATCGACCTCCCGTGGCGGATGCCGGTTATGACCCCTGATAAGCCGCCAGCGGCGGGAACCCCAGCGCCGACTCCAGGCCATCCATGGACCGGCTGATACCACAATTGTCGCTTACTGGACAAAGTGCGGCGCTGCGAGCTCATCCTCCCCGGCGTGAAGGTCGGTTCAGTGACGGATGGCCCCCGGCAACTCGCCTCGCGTAAGGCCGCCTGAATGCCCGGCGAAGACCCGGGAGATCAGCGCCGGACCAGGCGCGTCATGTCGAGCACAAAGTGCAGGCCCAAAGCCCAGCGTTCGCTGGTGGAAAAGCCGCCCGAGTTACTTCGGGTCGAATACGTCGTGACGGCAGACTCTGACGGCAACGTCAGCAGACTGGATCGGTTTTGGGCGCCTCCCGGGGCACTCACCATGGCCTGTCGCAGGCTCGGTACCCAGGCAGGAGGTTCAGCTGATCGAACTTGAAAAGCGAAGCTCGCCTGTTCGAATCCGATAGGGGCTCCATGGACTACCAGGCACAGCGCCCCCGCGATCATGGACCGTGGGGGGCGTTGACGGCAAGTACCGGATGAGGGAAGGCTCGTCCTCACTTGCGTGGCCCCGTCGCGCGCAGCGAAGGGCGCCGTCAGGTGCACGACGGCGACCAACGCTGACAACTGAATCGCAGGTCACAGCGTTGAGCGCCAACTAGGCTCCAGGCCAAGCAACCACCGTGCCACTTCCAGAAGAACTGATTGCCCACCATGGCGCCCACGCAGTGCCGCCCCAATAGGAGCGGGGCCGTTTGTGGCGCTGAGGCCTGGCTCAGTGCGCGTCGTGGTCGACGCGGCGGGCGTATTTCGCGATCCGGGACACCGCGCGGTGGGCCGCCGCCTGCCGCGCTCACGAAGCGCGCCCGGCACCGTTTCGGCGCTCCGCTGACATTCCTGTCGGTTGCTCTGCCCAAACGGTCTTTCCGTGGGTTTGATAGCGGGTGCCCCACTGTTCCGCGACGCTCGCGATGATGAACAGTCCTCGGCCTGTCTCGTCGATGGTGCGGGCATGTTTCACCTGCGGAGCGCTGGTCGCGGTGTCGCTGACCTCGCAGGTCAGCATCCGCTCGAAGATCAGGCGTAGCTGCAGCGGCGGAGCGCCGTAGCGGACCGCGTTGCCGACGAGCTCGCTGACGATGAGCTCGGTGGTGAACGCCGTTTCCTCGTCCATTCCCCAAGCTTCCAGTTGGCGGCGGGCCGCTGCGCGGGCGATCGGGGCGGCCTCGGGGTCCGCAGGCAGGGTGCGGGTCAGTACCCGATCTTGCGGCAGCGCCTTCGTCCGGGCGAGCAGCATCTGGGCCTCGCCGGTCGGGTGGCCGCCGATGAGCGCTTGCGCGACGTCGTCACGCAGATCCGGCAGGGGCCTTGTGCTGGCGCCGTCCAGGAGCGGGCGAAGCGGACCGGATGGCGCCAGGACCGCGTCCGCGAGCGCGGCCGTGCCCATCGCCAGAGTGCTTCCTTCGGGGAGGTCGACGGTGGTCGCGGGGAATGGGGCGTTGCCTGTTTCGGCGAGTTGGGGGCCTGGGGGAACGGGCAGGCTGGCCGAGGTGTCGTCGGGAAAAACTGCGACCGGCTCGGGGAGGCCAGCGCGGGCGATGGTGCAGGTGAGTTCGACCGGGTCGTAGATCGCGATAATGCAGCCGGCGGTGAGCGGCTCGCGGTTCAGGGGATCCGTGGGAGGCAGCGTTGCGCGGGCGGCCACGAGACGGGCCACGGTGTCGCTGAGGCGGGCCAGCAGCTCGTCGGGCTGCAGGTCCAGGCCGGCGAGTGTATGGACGGCCGTCCGCAGGAGTCCCATCGTGATGGCGGCGGCGATGCCTTGCCCTGCCACGTCGCCGACGATCAGCGCGGTCCGTGCGCCGGGCAGCGCGATCGTGTCGGACCACGCGCCGCCACCCTCCGGAGCAGGAAGGTCCAGTTGGGAGATCTCCACGGTGGCATGTGTCGCCGGTTGGTGCGGGAGAAGTCTGCGCTGGACGGTTCGCGCGATAACCCACTCGCGCATGAACTGACGGGCGTTGTCGATGCAGAGCGCAGCGTGCGCACACACGGCGGACGCCACCGCGACGTCCTCCTCTTCGAAGGGGTCTTCTTGCCGGTGGCGGTAGAAGCTGACCACGCCCAGAGCATGACCGCGCAACGCCAGCGGTGCCACGATCAAGGAGTGGGCATCGGATCGCCTGATGACGTCGGCTCGGGCCGGGTCGACGGCCAGCCACGAGCTGTCCTCCTCGATCGCCACGAGGCGCGGCCGAAGGTCGGACAGGACGTCCGAGAAGGGGGTGCCGGTTGGCAGGGGTCGCACAACTCCGAGCGGGTGACCCGCGATTCGGCCTTGGAAGGCTGCTCGGCGCAGTGGAACGTCCCGGTGGACGGGTACCGGGGGAGGGTCCTCTCCGCGGACGACGTCTTCGATCACCGAGACGTCGGCGATGCCGGCGAAGGCAGGCACTACTGCCTCCACCAGCTCCCGGCAGACATCCATCACGTTCAGCCGGTGCCCGACTCGTGTGCGGACCGTGTCCAGGACGGCCAGGCGGTTCTGTGCGTTCTCTCGCTCGGTGACGTCGACCGTGGATGCCACCAGTCCGATCACATTGCCGACGGAGTCCTCCAAGCGGAAGTAGGAGACGGAGTGGATACGGTGCGTGGGCTGGCCTGGTGCCTTGATGCGCCGGACGAGCCGGTTCACGACCGGTTCTCCGCTCTCCAGGACCCTTTGCGCCACAGCGGCTTCTTCCTCGGGGTCTTCGAGTTCACACGCCTCGGTGAAATGCCTGCCCAGCAGGTGCCTCACTGGTGTGTCATGGGGCCCGCCGGTGGCGGTGCTCATGCGGACCACGCGAAGCTGATTGTCGAGGACGTGCAGTCCCACTGGGGATTGAGTGAACGCAGCCTTCAAGATTGCCACGTCCCGTCCCGACATGGTGTCCCCCGCTGCGAGCATCTGCCACAACACGGAAGTACCTCGAAGTACCGGCTTGACCAGCACCGCGGCCGCATCCGAGAAGCTCTCCCCCCACCGTTCGCCCTCAGCGGCGACCTCACGCATGAGCGCGGTCACGGACTGGCCGACGGCCTCTTCGGCGGACCAACCGAACAGCTCCTCGGCCGGACGCCCCCACTCGATCACCCGGCCGCTCTCATCGATGAGTACGAGCACGTCACCGCTGGGCATTCGAAAACACCTCCACACCCATCGTTACGCCGATCGGCTCAGCCCGCCTCCCACCAGGACTATCCAGGATCTGCCGTCAAAGATCTGAGCATTCCCCGGGACTCAACCGCCCTCCGGAGCCGTTACTCTGCGCGCCGTCTCTCCGCGCGCAGCTCCCCGCCGGCCACGCTCGCGGGGATCCGGCTCGGCCAGAGCTACACAAAGCGGAGCCGCCTCTGGGCCGTCCGAGGGCGCCTAAGGCCAACCAACCACGGCTCCCTGGCCGGTCATCGGCATGCCTGATTACGGACCCCGAGGCAGCAGCTCGGCACATCAGTTGTACGTTATGTCGTGTGCCCTGTGTGGGAGAGAGCTGTGGACTCACCGAAGAACCGCACCAGCCCAGCTGGAGGCACTGTTCCAGCACTGTGTGTGCCGATAATTACGTCCGAGCAGGTCACCGCAGTCATGGCGTCGATCGCACAGCGCGGCAGGATGGTCACTCGTGCTGTTCCGTCTCACATACCTGACCGCTGCTCACCTCTTCGCCTCCCTGCGCCTGCTGCGCACGAGTGACCACGCCAAGGCCGCCGAAATCCTCGCCCTACACCACCAGCTCGCTGTTCTCGAGCGCCAACTCGGCTCGTCAAAAGTGAAGTTCAGTGCCGCAGACCGGATCGCCTCGCCGCGCTCCTGGCCCCGCTGCCCCATGCGGTGCTGCGCCGGCTGCGGCTGCTCGTCCGTCCCGACACCATCTTGCGACGGCATCGCGACCTGCTCCGGCGGCGCCATGCGAGAGCCTCCTGCAACAAGCAGCCCGGGCGCCCGCGCACCGTCCGCTCCATCCGAGCCGGACCACCGTCACCTAGGCCGCCTTCCTCCGCTCCCAGGCCGACGTGCTCCTCGCCGTGGACTTCATCGAGACCATCACCCTGACCGGCCGGCGGCAGTACATCCTCGCCGCCGTCGAACACACCACGCGCCGGATCTGGATCCTCGGCACCACGGCGCACCCCACAGCCGACTGGGTCACCCAGACGATCAGGAACCTCGTGATGACCGCATACGGCTCCAGCATCGCAAGGCCGCGAGTACCAGCACGTACCTCTTCCGGCTCGGGTCAAGGTCACCATCGAGTGGTACATGGACGAGTACGGCAGCGTCGACGGAAACCTTCACCGCAATCCGCGAGACACCAGCAAGGCGTTCCCGCACTGCTACCTCTCGAACCAGTGGAATCTGGGCTCACCGAACCACCCCCCCCCAGGGCATACAGGCAGGTAAGCCACCCCGGTGGTCTCGCTCAGACAATCGACCTGGTCAACGGCCCGAACCGGAGTTTCCACGCTCGACAGGTTCCTCGGCGCCCAATGGCATCCAGAGAACACCGTAGCCAAGGCACCCGCCACCAGGCTGTTCTGCGCACTGATCACCGCGGTTCGCTGACTCGCAGGAGGCACGACTCGACGATAGAGTTGGATGCGGAATTGTCGGACCCGGCCAGCGAAATAACGCCCTCTATACGGCAGCGAAATTTCCTGAGGTGTGGCACAACCAAGTGGCGCGGGTCTCGGAGCGGGTGTGACACATGCACGACGCCATGTTCCACGGCACCCTCGGCGATCTCCCCGAGCCGGGCGACAAGGGATACGCCACGGTCGATGGGCAGGGTGTGCTGACGGGCTGGAGCCCAGGTGCCCAGCGGCTGCTTGATTACACCGCCGAGGAAGTCCGCGGGCGGCGCGGGGCAGACCTGCTGTATTTCCATGCCGACGCCGCCGGTCTCGTGGAGCGCTGCCGAGGGCGGGAGGCCACCGCCCTCGGGGCGATAGCGCTGCGACACCGGGATGGCAGCCGAGTCGAGGTCGGTATGTGGGCCCATTCCCTCGTGTCCACCACCGGTGAGCCGTATTGGCTGGTCCAGGCGGAGAGCGCCGATGCCGTACGCCGAAAGAATCTCGGCCGCGCACTCCTGAAAGGCTTGTTCACCGAATCGCCTTTCCACATCGACGTATTCGACACCCAGTTCCGCTTTGTCGCCCAAAATGCACGGCGCTTGAAAGGTTTCAGGAACCAGGATTCCCTGGGGCGCACCATGCGGGAGGTGGCCCCGGCCGGAGTGATGGACATGACGGCCTTCGAGAGCCGCCAGCGGCAGGTCCTGGCCACCGGTGAAGCGCTGGTCGCCACTGAGGTGCACGCCCGGGCTCCCGATGACCCGGACCGGTACCAAGCCTTTTCGGAGACAATCGTTCCGCTGCGAAGCGACTCCGACGAGGTGATCGGACTGGCACACGTGGTGTTCGAAGTGACCGAGCGAGTCCGGGCACGGGAGCGGCTGGCCCTGGTCAACGACGCGAGCGCGAAGATCGGCAGCACACTTGACGTCCTGCACACCGCGCAGGAACTGACTGACGTGGCCGTCCCCCTCCTGGCCGATCATTCCTATGTCAACCTACTGGACTCGGTGTTCGGGGGCGATGAGCCAGTTGCCGGTCCCGTCTCCGAGGCCATGCCACTGCGCCGTGCGGCAAGTTCGACTGTCCCTGAGGGTCCGCTGGAACCAGTGGTCGCGACGGGGGACGTCGACCCGTTCACCTCCGGGGCCAGGTCCTTGTTCACCCGTGCTTTGGCCAGTGGCGAACCCCTGCTACTGACGAGCGAAGAGGTGATAGCCGCCATCACCGCGGTTGCCCCTCAACGGGCCGCGTTGGTCCGCGAATACGGCGTCCACTCGTGGCTGCTGGTACCGATGTTCGCGCGAGGAGCCGCGCTCGGTGCGGCGGTCTTCCTACGCCACCGGGGGACGCATGCGTTCGAGGCGGACGACGTGCTGCTGGCCGAGGATTTTGTGGCGCGTGCCGCCGTGTGCATCGACAACGCGAGGCGGTACACCCGCGAGCGGACGACGGCATTGGCGCTGCAACGCAGTCTGCTGCCGCAGCAGATACCGATGCTCGGTGCTGTGGAAGTGGCGTCACGCTATCTGCCGGCCTGCGGTCACGCGGTGCTGGGTGGTGCCTGGTTCGACGTGATTCCGCTGTCGGGCGCGCGGGTGGCCTTGGTGGTGGGAGATGTGGTCGGGCATGGCCTGCAGTCGGCGGTGACCATGGGACGGCTGCGTACCGCGGTGCGCACCCTCGCGGATCTCGACCTGTCGCCTGAGGAGTTGCTCACCCATCTGGATGACCAGGTCAACCGGTTCCAGGAGGAACATCGGGAGGGACTCACAGGCGGGGCGGCCGGAACGACATGCGTGTACGCGGTGTTCGATCCCATCGCACGGCGATGCACGGTGGCGCGGGCGGGACATCCGCCACCTGCGCGGGTGACGGCGGACGGGAAGGTCGAGTTCATCGATCTGCCCGGCGATCCTCCGCTCGGTCGCGGCGGAGCCCCGTTCGAGAGCGGCGAGGTGATTCTGGCTGACGGGGAACTGCTCGTGTTGTACACCGACGGCCCGGCGCACGCACCGGAGCAGAGCGCGGAGACTGCTCTCGCACGGCTCCGCGAGGCACTGTCCGACACCCAGCTCACCCCTCCGCCTGGGCTCGACGGTGTCTGCGACGCGATGATCCGCCACTTGATGCCGGCCTGCCCGCAGGACGATGCGGCCCTGCTCGTAGCGCGGGTACACGGGCTTGCCCCGGACCGGCACGTCACCTGGGATCTGGCGGCCGAGCCCGAGGTCGTTGGCGAGGCACGCGCGCTCGCGAACCGGAAACTGGCCGAATGGGGCCTGGAGGAACTGGAGTTCACCACGGAACTCGTGGTCAGCGAACTGGTCACCAATGCCATCCGCTACGGCAGCCCGCCGATCCAGTTGCGGCTGATCCGCGACGGCAACCTGATCTGCGAGGTCACCGACGGCAGCAGCACCTCCCCCCACATCCGGCGCGCACTGGAGACCGACGAGGGAGGACGCGGGCTGTACATGGTCGCCCAGCTCACCCAGCTATGGGGCACCCGCTACCACCCCCGCGGCAAAACCATCTGGGCCGAGCAACCCCTCCCCAACAGCGCTGATGCCGTTGCCAGGTAGCTCCGGACCTCGGGGCCGCTTGCCCGGTGGACGCTCACGGTGGCCTCGGCTCCGGTGATGCGGGTGCTCGTGCTGACTGAGAACATGATCGCCGATCCGACGCCGGGCTGCCGAGACACCCTGGGCGGTATCCGCCACGCGGAAGCCGTACCAGGCTGGGCGAGGATTCTCAGTCGCTGAACCCCAAGTGGGCGAAGGCGACATCCCGTATCGTGGCCCGTCCCGCGAGGTGAAGACCCCATGCCTGCTGGGCCGTTTCGGCGAGCCACCGCGGGACAGTTCCGCCCTGATCCGCGGTGTCGCGCAGCTCCTCACCACCGATCCGTCCACAAGCAAGAGGGCAAGCGCCGCTTCAGCGCTGCTCAGCCACACCGACGATGCGTAGCGCGATGTCGCCGTACTGGTAGGCGAGTTGGTCGACGCTGAACTCGCCCACCTCGTGGAACCAGCTGGACACACCGATACCCATGTCCAGGATCGAGTACGAGGCGATCCTCGCCGACTGAACATGGAAGACGCCCTCGGCGGCGCCCCGCTCGATGAGTTCGCGGAAGCGGCGTTCGTAGGCGCTGCGGCGGCTGAGGACCCTGTCCTGGTCGGGCTGCTCCAGGCTGCCGATCTCACGGTTGCCGACGAACGCCTCCAGGCGATGGCGCGCGTGGTAGCGGATGTGCGCCTCCACGGAGCGGCGCAACTGCTCGTGGGCGTCGTCCACTCCGGCGACGGCCGCCGTGTTGTCGGCGATGAGCTGCTCCATCGTCCCGATCATGATCTCCACCAGCAGCTCGTGCTTGGACGCCACGTGTTTGTAGAGGCTCGGACCGCGGATGCCGACCGCGGCCCCGATGTCGGTCATGGTGGTGGACCGATAGCCCTGCGCGGCGAACAGTTGCAGCGCGGCCTGCCGGATCGCCGACCGGCGGTCGGACGGGGAGGAGCCCCCGGACTGCGCCGGTCGGTGCGGACGTTCGTAGGACCCGTCTTGGGTCGCACCTTGAGCTGCACGCATCCGAACCCCCCGAAGCTATCCATCATTAGCCGCGCCTCCGGCCTCAAGCATCACACTATAGCCGCCGCTTTCGCCCGTGGCCTTGACACAGGACTCGCTTCAGCCCTCTCATGGCTAATGGTTAGTAGCCAAGATCAGAGGTGAAGCATGACCATCGGGTTCGAGATCGACGACAGGGTCGCCGACATCGCGCGGCGCACCACCGACTTCGTTCGAGATGTGGTGATACCTGAGGAACAGGCATGCGACGGGAACGTCCATACGGGGCCGGAACCACTGCGCCGCCGATTGCAGGAGGCCGCCCGGACGGCCGGGGTGTTCGCCCCGCACGTGGGCACCGACTGGGGCGGGCTCGGGCTCGACCTGTGCGGGCAGGCGGTGGTGTTCGAGGCGGCCGGACACTCGCTGCTGGGACCGCTCGCCCTCAACTGCGCGGCGCCCGACGAGGGCAATATGCATCTGCTCGAAGTCGTCGCCACAGCGGAGCAGAAAGAGCGGTATCTGCGGCGTTTGGCCGCCGGTGAGGTGCGGTCCTGCTTCGCGATGACCGAACCGGCGCCGGGCGCGGGTTCCGACCCGCGCGCGCTCGCCACGACCGCGACGAGGATCGACGGCGGCTGGCGGATCGACGGCCGCAAGTGGTTCATCAGCGGTGCGGACGGCGCAGGCTTCGCCATCTGTATGGCCCGCACCAGCGGCGGCCCCGGCGACGCCGGCGGCGCGACGATGTTCCTCGTCGACGCCGACAACCCCGGCATGAAGATCGTCCGGAACATCGACACCCTCGACCAGGGACTGTTCGGCGGACACAGCGAGGTCGTGTTCGAGAACTGCGAAGTGGGCGACGACGCCGTACTGGGCGAGGTGGACCAGGGATTCAAGTACGCGCAGGTGCGCCTGGGCCCCGCCCGGATGACGCACTGCATGCGCTGGCTCGGAGTGGCGCGCCGGGCACAGGACATCGCCCTGGAGCGCGCCGCCGAGCGCTCGGCCTTCGGTAGGCCGCTGGCCGAACTGGGCATGGTGCAACAGCTGTTGGCCGACTCCGAGATCGACATCGAGACCAGCCGTGCGGTCCTGTGGCGGGCCTGCTGGGAGCTGGACCAGGGCCGCTCGGCCGCACAGCACACCTCCATCGCGAAGACGTACGTCTCCGAGGCCGTGAACCGGGTCGTCGACCGTGCGGTGCAGGTGTGCGGCGCACTCGGTATCTCGGGGGACGCCCCGCTGTCGCGGCTGTACCGCGAGGTGCGTCCGTTCCGGATCTACGACGGCCCGTCCGAGACCCACCGCTGGGCGATCGCCAAGCGCGCGGTGCGGACGGCACGGGAGCGGAGGGCCGCGCGGTGACCACCTCCGAGGAGGCCGTGGTCGGCGTCGACGTGCCCGCCCTGCGGCGCTACTTCGAGCGCCATGTACCGGATTTCACGGGTGAGTTGCGGATCGCGCTGTTGCAGGGCGGGCGCTCCAATCTCACGTACGACGTCACCGATGGGACGCACCGGTGGGTGCTGCGCAGGCCGCCGCTGGGCGTGCTGACGCCGACCGCGCACGACATGGACCGCGAGTACCGCGTCGTCGCCGCGCTCGGCGGCACCGGGGTGCCGGTCGCCAGGGCAGTGCTGTCGTGCACGCACTCGGACGTGATCGGGGCGCCGTTCTGCGTCGTCGACTTCGTGGAGGGGCCGGTGCTGCGCGACGGCGACCGGGCCGCCGAGCTGCCGCCCGCCGACGCGCGAAGCGCCGCCGAGGCGCTCGTCGACGCGCTGGCGGCGCTGCACTCAGTCGATGCCGCCGCTGTCGGGCTCGGCGACTTCGGCCGCCCCGACGGCTATCTGGAGCGTCAGGTGCGCCGGTGGAGAGGCCAATGGGACAAGGTCGCCACCCGGACGCTGCCCGACGTCGACGAACTGCACGGCAGGCTCGCCCGCGCCCTGCCCGCGAGCGGCGCGCCGACGATCGTGCACGGCGACTACCGCCTCGACAACACCATCCTGGCCCCGGGCGACTTCGGCCGGATCGCCGCGATCGTCGACTGGGAGATGGCCACACTCGGCGATCCGCTCGCCGACCTCGGAATGCTCCTCATGTACTGGGACGCGACCTGCGAACCGGTCCTCGGGGCACGCCACGTCCCGACGGCCAACCCCGGTTTCCCTTCCGGGCAGGAGCTGGCCGAGCGCTACGCCGCCAAGTCCGGCCGTGATGTCCGATCCCTGCGCTACTACCAGGCGTTGGCCTGCTTCAAGCTCGCCGTCATCGCGGAGGGCATCCACGCCCGCTACGCGGCGGGGCAGACCGTCGGCACCGGTTTCGAGCGGGTCGGCTCCGCGGTGCCCGCGCTGCTGAACTCAGGACTGGAGCTGCTGTCGTGACCGCGACCACACCGTCGTACGAAGGAGACACCGTGCGAGACCGCCTGTCCGGACAGATCGCCCTCGTCACCGGGGCCACCGGCGGCATCGGAGACGCCGTGTCACGGCGGCTGGCGGCGGAAGGCGCCACCGTCGTGGTCACCGACATCGACGCCGGCCGCTGCGAAGAGCTGGCGAAGGAGCTGACGGCCGGCGGGGCACGGGCGCTCGGCCTCGCCCTGGACGTCAGCGACGAGGACGCGTGGCGCGGCGCGGTCGACCGGGTGGTCGCCGAACTCGGCGGCCTGACGGTGCTCGTCAACAACGCGGGCATCGCCGAGATGCGGACCGTGGAGACGGAGACCCAGGAGTCCTGGGACAAGGTCATCGCGGTGACGCAGGGCGGTGTCTGGCTCGGCATGAAACACGGCGGGCCCGCGATCGAGCGCTCCGGTGGCGGCTCGATCGTCAACATCGCCTCGATCTTCGGTACGGTCGGCGGCTTCGGCAGCCAGTTCTCGTACCACGCGGCCAAGGGCGCGGTCCGGCTGATGACCAAGAACGCGGCCCTGCACTGGGCCACCCGCGGAGTCCGTGTCAACTCCCTCCACCCCGGCTTCATCGAGACGCCCCTGTCCCGCGAACTGTGGCGGGGCACACCCCGGCACACCGCGATGGTCGAGGGCACTCCGATGGCGCGGCTCGGCAGGCCCGACGAGGTCGCGGGGGCGGTCGCGTTCCTGGCCTCCGCGGACGCGAGCTTCGTCACCGGCTCCGAGCTGTACGTGGACGGCGGCTGGACAGCGCGCTGACGGACAACGCGGAAGGGGGCGCGGCGGTTGCCGCGCCCCCTTCCGCCCGTACGTGCACTGTCAACGCACCCGCGTGTACTGGTTCACCCCGTCCCGGAACGCCACCGTGGCCCGGCCCCGGAGCACGAGCACGTCCAGGTGCGCCGCCGTCTCGTTGACCGCGAGCATCTGGTTGAACTCGCTGAGCTCGCCGAAGGGCACCTCGCGGCGCGTCCAGCCCAGTTCGCGCGCCACCGCGTGGGCATCGAGCGTGCCGTCGCCCATCGCCACCAGACTCTTGGCCAGCCGGTCGTCGTGGTGCGTGAGCAGCTCGGCGACGCGGGTGTGGGCGCTGTCGGCGACCGGTCCGTGCGCAGGCAGCAGGCGTGTGTCCGCGTACTGGGTCATCAGACGCAGGGAGTCCAGATAGTCGGCGAGCGGCTTGCCTCCGGGCTCGGCCAGTTCGAAGCCGATGGACGGCGTGATGTGCGGCAGGACGTGGTCCCCGGAGAACAGGAGCCCGCGCTGTTCGTCCAGGAAGACCACATGTCCCTTGGTGTGTCCGGGGGTTGGCACGACCCGCAGTGCGTGGTCACCGAAGCTCAGGGTCTCCGCGCCGAGCCAACGGTCGGGGGCCTCCCACACGGTCGGGTCGTAGCCGCCGTGGTCCATGGCCTGGACGCGGTCGGCCAGGTCGCCGGCGCCCGCCCTGCGCAACGTCTCCAGCGAGCCCGCGGGCTCGTCGCTGCGCAGCCGGTCGAGCATCTCCAGGCCCGGACGCTCGCCCGCGCCCAGGTACACGCGCGAGCCGAGGAGCCGGCGCAGCTCGACGGCGTTCGTGTAGTGGTCGCGATGGATGTGCGTGACCAGGATGTGGCTGATGTCGCCGAGGTCGCGGCCTATGGCGGCCAGGGCCTCCTCGAGTGCCTTGCGCGCCTCGGGGATCGCCCAGCCGCCGTCGATCATGACGATGCCGTCATCGTCCGCCAGGTTCTCCAGCAGATAGACGTTGACGGCGTGCAGCCCGTCGTTCGGCAGCGGCAGGGGAACGCGGTGCACCCCGGGCTGCACGGTCTGGATTCCGGCTGCGGCCCATGGGCCCTGGTCGAACCGCGTGGTCATGATGCTCCCTTGCTGGCTGGTGCTGGTGTGTCTGTGTGGATCGTCCCGGCCTCGTGGATCAGGCCGGGCCGGGAGTGTTCGTGCGCAGCCGGTGGGCCAGTTCGCGGGCCCCGGACCGGTCGAGCTTGCCGACCTTGGTCTGCGGCAGCTCCTCGATCCCGTAGACGAACTCGGGCCACTTGGTCCTGGACAGGCCGACGCTGTCGAGGTGGCCGGTCACCTCCGCCAGGTCGATGCCGCCGCCGTCCTCGGTGACGACGAGCAGCGCGATGCGTTCGCCGAGCACCTCGTCCGGGACGGCCGCGACGCAGGCCCGCGCGACCCGCGGATAGCTGGCGACGGCACGCTCGATCTCGGTGATGTCGATGTTCCGGCCACCGCGGATGATGATGTCCTTCTCGCGGCCCATGATGCTGATGGTGCCGTCGTCATGGGTCATCAGCAGGTCGCCGGTGGGGAAGTAGCCGTCCTCGGTCAGCGTCGGCGCCTCGACCTTGCCGTCGCGTGCGTAGCCGAGGAAGAGGGAAGGCCCGCGCACCTGCGCGCGGCCCGACACCCCGGGTCCCGCCGTGTCGCCTTCGGGGGTGAGTGCGCGCAGGTCCGTGCCGGGAAAGGGGCGGCCGTCCCTGCCGAGCCGGATCTCCTCGGGTTCGTCGGGGCGCGGCGAGGTGTGGCCGAGACACTCGGACATGCCGAAGACGCGCAGGATCCGCGTGCCCAGGGACTGTTCGGCGCGCGCGAGGGCGCCGCGGTCCATCGGACCGCCTCCCACGGTGATCGCGCGGACTCCCCCGAGGATGCCGGAGCCGGCCGCCTCGGCTCCCATCTGCAGGGCCATCGTCGGCACGCACATGGTCCAGCGCACCTGTGCCTCTGCCATCCGCTGCAGAGCGACGGCCCGGTCCCACTTCGTCATCAGGACGAGCGGGCCGCCCAGGAGAAGTGCGAGGTAGACGCCGAAGCAGTACGCGGCCGTCGACGACAGCGGGACGATCGCGGCCACTGCGTCTCCGCGCGTCAGGCCGTTGATCTCGATGGTGCTCGTGCCCGCGTAGCGCAGGGCGTCCTCGGACTGGACGACGCCTTTGGGCCGCCCGGTCGAGCCGGAGGTCAGACCGATGAGGGCGCCGCCCGACCAGCGGCTCACGTCCCGCTGCCCGGGCGCGGCGTGACAGGTCCAGCCGTCGAGCACCGGGTCCGAGGTGAAGGCGGCTCCGGCCCCGCCCGTCATCAGCTCGGACACCCCCCATTCGTCCATCGCCGAGGGCTCGGCGACCACGGCGTCGGGGCGGATGTCCTCGAAGGCGGCCGCGAACTCGGCACGTGTGGTGTGCCGGTTGACCACCGCCAGGACCCCGTCGCCGAGTCCCACGGCCAGCGTGCCCGCGACGGTCCGCCATGAGTTGTCGGCCTGGAGCATGACGGTCCCGCCGGACCCGTCGCCTGCGCCGGCGGACATCGCCGAGGCGAGCCGGCCCGCCTCGGCGAGCAGCTCACGCGCCGTGTGGCTGCCCGAGTCGTCGATGACGGCGACGAAGTCCGCCTGCTCGGCCCGTCGTTGGAACTCCTGCACTACCTGTCGCATCCTGCTTCCTCGCTACGCTGTGCCGAACGCCGTGATGAACCCTGCTCTGTGCATGCCGTGCTGGATGTACTGGATGGTGTGGATGTAGTCATGCTGGATCTGTGGTGGCCTCAGCCGGTGAACATCTCCGCCTCGCGGCCCATCACCGCGATCCGGCGGCCCTTCATGTCACCCACCTGGGCCACCGCGTCCGCCCACTCCGGGCTCGCGAGGGCCTTCTTCAGAGCTTCCGGGGAATCGAAGCTGAGCACGGAGATGCCGTCCCAGCCCTCGGAGCGCGGCTCCAGAGCCTGGTCGATCTCGGTGTGCCGCCAGGCGCGCAGCCCGGGCAACCGGTAGGTCAGCTCCGCGTGGTCGCCGCGCCACCAGTCGATGAACCGCTCGTGGGTCCACTCCGGCGGACGGGCGGCCAACAGGACGAGGTTGTACATGAGTTGCCTCCGAAAATGGTCCCTTGTGTGGTCCCGTACGTAGTCCTGTACAGGTCAGTCGAAGCGGATCTCGGACGACCGCCCGATCAGCAGCCGCTGCAGCCGACCGCCATCGTCCACCCGCCCGGCCGCGACGAAGGTCGCCTCTGGAACGCCCGCGCGCCGCACCTCGCCGAGGAACAGCTCGTCCTGGCCCAGGGTGGTCGCGGACAGCCGGTGGTGGGTGCGGGTGCCGCGCTCGCGCTGTTCGAGATAGCCGACCAGAGCGGCCCGGTCACCTGCGAAGTCGCTCGCTTTCCCGTCACCGGTGGAGAACAGGATGGAGAGCGTGAAGTCGTCGCTGATCAGGTCGAGGATCCGGTTCGGCTCATCGGTGTCGAGGATCTCGAACCAGGCGGTGAGGAAAGGCGCGGAGGCCGTGTCGGTGGACGTGGTGGTGTCGCTCATGACTGCTCCGGAAACTCGATGAGGTCGTAGGTCGTGGTGAAGTACGACTGGTAGCGCGCCATCTGTCCGTCCGGTGTGATCACGGCGGCGGAGAGGAAGGATCCGACGGCCTTGCCGGACTCGGTGACCACTCCGTACACGGTCTCCAGGTCGCCGTCGGAGCTGTGCCGGAGGATCTCGTGCGTCCGCTCGACGGCGTTGCGGCCGGAGATGTAGGCCGCGAAGTCGTCCTTGGACCAGCCGGTCTCCTCACGGCCAGGAAGGGCGATGCGAAAGCGGAAGTCCGGTGCGAGGAGTTCGACAGCCGTCTCGGGACGGTCGCTGTCCATCCGTGCCATATAGGCGCGCAACACACTGGCCATGGGGTGGTCCTCTCACTGTTGGTCACTATGGGTCACTGCCGGGACGGGTGCCGGCGGCGGACGGATGTCAGTCGCGGGTCGGCGGGGTGAAGAAGTCGCCCTGCGACTCCCAGCGTCCGTTCCTGACGAGGACCTTCTGTACGTCGCGGGTGCCGAGGTGGTTGTCCGGGGAGAAGTTCAGGACCGGTCCGACCCCGGTGTCGACCGCTTTGGCTTTCTCGTACGCGGCGGTCAGGGCCTCGGAGGTGACCGGACCGTCGATGGTCTTGGCGATCTCAACGAAGGCCTTGGCGGCTTCCCAGCCCCACAAGGTGATGAAGTCGGCCGGCTGCCCCTTCTCGTACTTCGCCATCGCCGTACGGAACTCCTCGACCGCGGGGTCGTCGTCGTTCGGCGACTTGACCAGCTGCACCGCCCTGACCCCTTCGGCCGCCTTGCCCGCCAGCGTGAGCGTGGACTGGGCGGCCACCGGCGCGTATCCGTACACGGGCGTGGACAGGCCCTGCAGCTTCGCCTCCTTGAGGTACGAGGCGGCCTCGGCGGACGCGAGGATCAACACGACCGCGTCGGGCTTCTCGGCCTTCACCTTGCTGATGACCGGGCTGTAGTCGGAGGTCTGGAACTTGACCTTGAGCCGTTTCACACGGACCGACGGGTCGGCCTTGCGGGCGGCGGGGCCGATCTCCTTCGCGACGTTCACAAAGGCGGCCGGGTCGCTGTGCACGACCAGCACCTTCTTCGCTCCGTCACGCGCCACCCAGTCCCCTAGCGCGGCCGCCTGATCCTCGTAGAGGGTCTGCAGACCGAACAGTCCGTCCCTGGCCGGCCGGTACCACGTCGCGTCCCCGCCCAGCGGGTTCAGCACCGGCACCTTCTTCTGGTCCAGGACGAAGGGGAACGTGGCCTGAGACTGGGCCGTGCCGTTGGCCGCGACGATCGCCACGACTCCGTCCTGGTCCACGAGCCGGCGGGCCACCTGCACGGTCTGCTGCGGATCGAAGGCACTGTCCTTGACGACCCAGTCGATCTTGCGGCCGTTGATCCCGCCGCGGGCGTTGACGGACTTGAAATACGCGTCGGCACCCGCCCGTTCAGGGATGCCGAAGGATGCGAGGGCACCGGTGAGCGGGTACCAGGCACCGATCTTGATGACCTTGTCGTCCCCTGCCGCCGAGGGGTTCTTGGTGCCGCAGGCGCTGGCCACCACGGCGAGCATGGCGGCGAGTGCGGCGATGAGCGCGCGTGTCGTGCGGCGTCGCATGACCCCTCCAGGAATCAACCTGAGTTCAGTTCAATTCACACGTCGGATCTTAATCCTGAGGAAACACGCCTGGCAATGGCTGGTTACGTACGCGATCACCGCGTATGCGCGGCGGGGCACCGCCGGGACAGTACTGCGGCCCCCTGACGGACATCCGTCGGGGGGCCGCACGATCGCGGGAGCGCTCAGTGCGTCAGGCGGCGACCATCCGCACGCAGGCGCCCTCGATCAGCTCGCTGATCTCAGAAAGCGGCGTGGCTCCGGACGGCCGGTACCAGCGCCACACGCTGACGATCAGACCGAGCACGCCCGCGCCCAGCAACTGCGCGTCCCGCAGCGGGAACGCGCCCTGGGACATGCCCTTCACCAGCAGGTTCGTCCAGTCCCGCTCGACGACCTGGACGAGCTGGCGCGCCGCGACGCGCTCGGCCTCCTCGCGCTTGGACCTGCGCGAACCCGAGAGCAGATCCATGTGGTTCTGCAGGATGCGCATCTGCAGGACCTCGTGCGGGGAGACGTCGTACGCCGCCCGGACCGCGGCGCGCAGCGCCTCGACGGGGTCCTCGGTGTCCTTGGTGGCCGCCACGAACCGGTCGTGGGAGCGCTCCAGTTCGAGCCGCATGATGGTGAGCAGGCAGTGCGTCTTCGACTCGAAGTAGTGGTAGAGGGCGGTCTGTCCGATGCCGACCCGCTCCGCCACGGTGGACCACTTGGTGGCCTCGAAGCCGGCTTCGCCGAAGCAGTCCACCGCGGCCGTGAGAATGGCCGCGCGCTTGGACCTCGGTCCGGCCTCCGGTTCAACGATCCTTGTCATGCTCCCTCTCCTGGCCGTCACCCACCGTGTCCGTACCCGAGAGTAAACCCAAGTTGAACTCAGTTGCCAACCGGATCCGGTCAGAGACGTTCGAGCACGGTGGCGTTCGCCATGCCGCCGCCTTCGCACATCGTCTGCAGACCGTAGCGTCCGCCGGTCCTGCGCAGCTGGTGGACGAGTGTGGTCATGAGCCGGGCGCCCGTGGCGCCGAGCGGATGACCGAGCGCTATCGCCCCGCCGAACGCGTTGACCTGCTCGTGAGCGGCGCCGATCTCCTTCTGCCAGGCGAGGACGACGGAGGCGAACGCCTCATTGATCTCGACCAGGTCGATGTCGTCGATCGCCAGCCCCGCCCTGTCGAGGGCCTTTTCCGTGGCGGGGATCGGGCCGGTCAGCATATGGATCGGGTCGGAGCCGACCACGGCCGTGGCGTGTACGCGGGCCAGCGGGATCAGGCCGTGGCGGCGTACCGCCTCCTCGGAGGCGATCAGCAGGGCGGCGGCGCCGTCGGAGATCTGGCTGGAGACGGCGGCGGTCAGCCGGCCGTCCTCCGTCAGGGTCTTCAGGCCTGCCATCTTCTCCAGGGTGGTGTCGACGCGTGGGCCCTCGTCGGCGCTCAGTCCGAATGCCGGGGTGATCTCGTCGTCGAAGTCGCCGGCCGCCTGGGAAGCGAGGGCCCGCTGGTGGCTGGCGAGCGCGAACCGTTCCATGTCCTCGCGGGTGACGCCCCACTTCTCGGCGATCAGCTCGGCACCGCGGAACTGCGAGACCTCCTGGTCCCCGAAGTGCTCGCGCCATCCCTCGCCCGCGAACGGGCTGCCCATACCGGCCTGTTCTCCGACGACCATCGGGCTGGCGATGGGCACCAGGCTCATCACCTCCACCCCCCCGGCGACCACCAGGTCGGCGGCGCCGGACCCGACCGCCTGCGCGGCGAAGTGCACGGCCTGCTGGGAGGAGCCGCACTGCCGGTCGATGGTGGTCCCGGGCACATGCTGGGGCAGGCCCGCCGACAGCCAGGCGGTGCGGGCGATGTTCCCGGTCTGGGCGCCGATCTGGCTGACGCACCCGAAGTACACGTCGTCGACCGCGCCCGGGTCGACGCCTGCGCGCTCGAGGAGCGCACGCAGCACATGCGCGCCGAGGTCCGCGGGGTGCACGCCGCTGAGCGTGCCCTTGCGGCGGCCGACCGGGGTGCGGACGGCTCCGACGATGAATGCTTCCGACACTGTGGGCTCCCTCTGATACGGGTACGGGTACGGGTTCAGCGGTTGGGGGTGATGCCGGTGAAGTCCGGCGCCCGCTTGCCGAGGAATGCGGCGACGCCTTCGCGGCCCGCGTCGGACGTGGCCGCGGCGGCGAGCGCGCGGGACTCGCGGTCGAGGTGTGGGTCGAGGTCCGAGGTCAGACCGGCGGCGACGAGCCGCCGGGTGACGCCGAAGGCTGCGGTGGGGCCGTCGCGCAGGGCCTCGGCAGTCCGCGCGGCCTCGGCTGCCAGCTGGTCCGCAGCCACGACCCGGCTCACGAGTCCGAGCGAGGCGGCTTCCGCCGCGGGGAGCCGCCGGTTCGTCAGCAGCAGGTCCAGGGCGCGCTTGGGCCCGATGAGGCGGGGCAGCGTCCAGCTCACTCCGGCGTCCGGTGCGTAGCCGATGCCGGTGTAGGCAGCGGTGAACGTGGCGTTGTCAGCGGCGAGGGTCACGTCGGCGCCCGCGGCCAGGCCGATGCCCGCGCCCGCGACGGCTCCCTGGACGGCGGCCACCATGGGCGCGTCGAGCACGGCGAACACACGCAGCGCATCGTGGAGTGCGCCGGTGACCGCGCCGAGGTGCTCCTCCAGCACCTCGCCGGAGAGCGGGGCGAATTCCCTGAGGTCGCCGCCGACGCAGAAGGACTTTCCCTCTCCGGTGAGCAGTACGACCCGGACGGCGGCGCGTTCGCAGGCGTGAGCCGCGTCGAGCAGGCCGCGGGCCGTGTCCAGGTCGATGGCGTTGCCGGCCTGGGGGCGGCGCAGGGTGACGCGGGCGAGGCCGTCGTCCTGTATCTCTACGCCGACACTCATCGCGCGGTCCATCCGCCGTCGACGGTCAGGACCTGCCCGGTGCAGTACGAGGACGCGTCCGAGGCCAGGAACAGCAGGGCGCCGTCGAGTTCGTGGCCGTCGCCGCCGCGCCGCAGCAGGGTATTGCGATCGACCCAGCGGCTGGAGCGCTCGTCCCCGAAGAGGTCCTCGGTCATCTCCGTACGGAACCAGCCGGGGGCGAGGGCGTTGACCCGTGTTCCGTCACGACCCCACTGGCCGGCCAACTCCCGTGTCAGGCCGATGAGTCCGGCCTTGGACGCCGAGTAGCTCGCGCCGCCGAGGGGCGCGGCGGAGACCAGGCCGAGGATGGAGGAGACGTTGATGATGCTCCTGCCGCCCGTGCCTTCTCCGGCCGGTGCCTCGGCGGTGAGCCGGGCGAGGTGGAAGGGCGCGGTGAGGTTGACACCGAGGACGTCGGCGAAGGCGTCCGGGGTCTCGTCCTGTGCGCGCGTCTCGCCGGAGGTGGCCGCATTGTTGACCAGGACGTCGATGCGGCCGGTGGTGGTCAGCGCCGTGTCCACCAGCCTCGCACGGTCCGCCTCGACGGAGACGTCGCAGGCCACGGGGTGGATGCGCGCGTCGGAGTCGGCGAGTTCCTTCAGCCGGTCGATGCGGCGGGCGGCGGCGAAGACGGTGGCGCCCGCCTGTGCGAGGACGGTCGCGAACCGTGCGCCGAGTCCCGCGGAGGCGCCGGTGACGACGGCCGTCCGGCCCTCCAGGGAGAACAGTTCGGCTGCGGTCGGTGGCGCGTTCACTCGTCCACCCCGATGGGCAGGGCGGTGGCGCCACCGTCGAGGACCAGGGTCTGGCCGGTCATCCAGGAGGAGGCGTCGGACGCGAGGAAGAGAGCCGCGTTCGCCACGTCCTCCACCGTGCCGAGGCGCCGCATCGGCAGCTTGGCGGTGAGGATGGGTTCGCGAACTTCCCATACGGCACGGGCCAGTTCGGTCTTGATGAGGCCGGGTGCGATGGCGTTGACCCGGGCCCGCGGGCCGAGTTCGTAGGCCAGCTGCCGGGTCATGTGGAGCATGGCGGCCTTGGTGGCGTTGTAGTAGCCGATGTGCGGGTCGACGATCAGGCCGCCCACGGAGGCGATGTTGACGACCGCTCCCCCGTGCTCGGCCATCCAAGCGCGCCAGGCACAGCGGGTCCAGGCGATCATTCCGTACTGGTTGACGCGGACGGTCTTCTCCGCGCGCGGCAGGTCCAGGTCGAGGAGGTCGCCGTGGTACGGGTTGGTCGCCGCGTTGTTGACGAGGATGTCGAGCCGGCCGAAGCGGGCCATGGTCTCCTCGACGCAGGCCTCGGCCTGGTCGGGTTCGCCCGCGTTGGCGACCACCGTGTGCAGGTCGCCGTCGCCCTTGACACGCAGCAACTCCTCGCGCGCCTCGGCGAGTCCGGCGGCCTTGCGGGCGGCGATCACCACGTGGGCGCCGGCCGCCCGGTAGGCGGTGGCGATGCCGAGGCCGATGCCACGGGATCCGCCGGTGATGACGGCCACCTTGCCGTCGAGGGTGTTGGCGCTCACGCTGCCCCTGCCTTTGCATCGGTCTTCTCGTTCTTGGCCTGGTACTTGGCCAGCTCCTGGCGTGCGACGGTCCGCAGGTGCACCTCGTCGGGGCCGTCGGCGATCTTCAGCGCGCGGGTGATGGAGAACAGCCGGGCCAGTACGGTGTCGTCGCTGACCCCTGCCGCGCCGTGTGTCTGGACCGCCCGGTCCACGACCTTGTGGGCGACGTCCAGGGCGGCCACCTTGATCGCGGCGACCTCCATCCGCGCGGCGGCGTTGCCGACGGTGTCCATCAGCCAGGCCGACTTGAGGACGAGCAGCCGCAGTTGCTCGATCTCGATGCGGCTGCGGGCGATCCACTCGCGCACCACGCCCCGCTCGGCCAGGGGCCCGCCGAAGGCGACGCGTTCGGTGGCGCGCTCGCACATCAACTGCAGGGCGCGCTCGGCGAATCCGACGGCGCGCATCGCGTAGTGCATGCGCCCCGGGCCGAGCCGCCCCTGGGCGAGCGCGAAGCCCTCACCCTCGCCACCGAGGAGGTTCCCGACGGGTACACGCACGTCCTCGAAGAGCACTTCGCCGTGCCCGCACCGGTCGGTGTAGCCGAACATCGGCAGATCGCGCACGACCGTGACGCCGGGGGTGTCGCGCGGGATGAGCAGCATGCTCTGCTGCCGGTACGTGGGCGCGTCCGGGTCGGTCTTGCCCATCAGGATGATGAGCTTGCAGTCGGGGTCGAGGATCCCGGACGTGTACCACTTGCGGCCGTTGACGACGTAGCTGTCGCCGTCGCGGGTGATGCGGGTACGGATGTTGCGCGCGTCGGAACTCGCGACCTCGGGCTCGGTCATGGCGAAGCAGGATCGGATGTCCGCCTCCAACAGGGGCCGCAGCCAAAGCTGTTGCTGCGCGGGCGTGCCGTACAGCGCGAGGAGTTCCATGTTGCCGGTGTCGGGCGCCGAGCAGTTGAACACCTCGGGGCCGATGATGGAGCGGCCCGCAAGGTCCATGAGCGGCGCGTACTCGAGGTTGGTGAGGCCCGCGCCCCAGTCGCCGTGCGCCATGAAGAGGTTCCACAGGCCTTCGGCCCGCGCCTTCTCCTTGAGCTCGGTCATGACCGGTGGCAGCGCATGCGGGTCGTCCGCCTCGGCCAGCTGTCGGTCGTAGACGGCCTCCGCGGGAAAGACATGCTGCTCCATGAACGACCGCATGCGGTCCTGGAGTTCACTCGCGCGGGGCGAGAATCCGAAATCCACGATTGCTCCTGTACGGGGGTGGGGCGGCCGGTCCGGGTCAGCCGAGGATGTCGAGCGCGGTGCGGATCATCGCGGCGATGGTGGGCGGCAGCCGTTCCTGGTCCGGGTCGTGGTGCTTGCCCTCGCGGTGCCGGCGCAGGTTGTGGCCCATGATCGCGGCCATCTTCATGCGGCCCAGGGCCCGGAACCAGTCCATGTCGGGAAGCCCGGGGCCCCCGTCGCCGTACGCGTCGAGGAGTTCGGCCTCGGCGGGCAGGCCGGGCACGGCGCGCCCCAGCTGCGGGAAGTTGCGGTGGTCGGCGAAGAGCAGGAACCAGCCGAGGTCGATGCGCGGGTCGCCGACGCTCCAGATCTCCCAGTCGACGACCGCCACCGCCCGCTCGCCGACGCACAGCACGTTGCCGAGCCGGAAGTCGCCGTGCAGGAGGACCGGCGGGAGGCCGTCGGGCACGTCGTCGGCGAGGCGCTTCAACAACTCCTGTCCACCTGGGCGCAGTTCTGCGGGGACGGCGTGCAGGGTGCGGCTCCAGCGCTCCAGCTCACCGACTGCGTCAAGTGGTTGGGGCGCGTCGAGACCGGGCGTGCGGATGTCGGTGGCGTGCAGCCGCCGCAGCACGGAGGCGATCTCCAGCATCCGCGCCCGCGCAAGTTCGGCGGACAGCTCCGGCTCGTCGAGTACGGGCTCGACGGCCTCGCCGGCGGCGAAGTCCATGGCGAACCAGGCGGGTCGGCTCTCGTCGACGGCGGCGACACCCGGTACTGGCACGCCAGATCCGGCGAGTGCACCCAACACCCGTGCCTGGCGCAGGACATCGTTGCGCCCGACGGGCCGCTGTCCGGGTGGCACCGCCTTGACGACGTACTTCGTGTCACCTACGGCGACGGAGTACGTCAGCCCGGAGTGGCCGCCCGGCAGCGTCCTCAACTCGCCGATGGATGCCCCCGGATGCCTGCGCGCCAGCTGGTCAGCGACCCGTACGGCCAGCTCCGCCAACTGCGTCGCCGTGCTCATCGGACCGGCTCCTTGGGCAGGCCGAGCACGCGCTCGGCGAGGATGTTGTGCTGGATCTCGTCGGTGCCGCCCGCGATGCTGTAGCCGGGCGCGCCCAGCAGATGCTCGGTCCAGGCGTACGTGCCCCACTCCCCCGTGTCCGCCACGAGGCTCGGCCCGAGCAGCTCCGTCACCAGATCGCTGGTGCGCCGCATCGTCTCGGTCGCGTACAGCTTGCCGACCGAGGCCTCCGCGCCGGGCTCGCGCCCTGCGACGAGGGCGCCGGTGATGCGCAGGCCGATGAGGCGTTGCACGAGGGCACGGACGTAGAGGTCGGTGGCCTGCTGCTGTTCGGCGCCGGTGAGCGGTCGGGGGAGATTTCGGGCCAGTTCAAGTGCACGGTCGGCGTTGTCCAGGCCGAGGTTGCCGGAGTCCAGGCGCTCGGCGGCCAGCACGCTGAGCGTGACCCGCCAGCCCTCGCCGACCGGTCCGAGCCGGTCGGTGTCGGGCACGACGACGCCGTCGAGATAGACCTCGTTGAAGCTGGCTCCGCCGGTCATCTGCTGGATGGGGCGGACCGTCACGCCGGGCGCGTCCATGCGGACCAGGAAGACGGTGATGCCCGCGTGTTTGCGGACGTCCGGGTCGGTGCGGCAGACCGCGACACCCCACGTCGCCACCCGGGCCCCGGAAGTCCACACCTTGTGGCCGTCGAGGACCCAGTGGTCGTCGTCACGCACCGCCTTCGTGCGCACCGCGGCGAGGTCGGAGCCCGCCTCGGTCTCCGAGAAGAGCTGGCAGGCGAGTTCGTCGGTACGCAGCATGGGCCGCAGCCAGCGCGCCTTCTGCTCCTCGGTGCCCCAGATGCCGATCGCGGAGGCGACGAGCTGCTGGGTCACCGGGAAGATCTCGGTGCGGTGCGGCACGTCGAATGCCGCTTCTTCGGAACGGTAGAGCTGCTCGTAGTACGCCGGCAGGTCGCGCCCCCCGTACGCCGCCTGCCAGTTGAGCGCGCCCCACCCCAGGTCGTAGCGGGTTCGTTCCCACTTCTGGGTGCGGGCGGTGTGCTCGCGCTCCTGCTCCTCGGTCCAGTTCTCGAACACGGCGACCGAGTCGGAGCCGCTGCCCCACGCGCCGTCGGCGGCGCGCGGCCTGGCGACCGTGGCGAGCCAGTGCCGGGCCTCGGCGCGGAACTCCTCGGGTTCCGGGATGCCGCTCATCTCTTCCTCCACCTTGAATGTCAGTGGGGCACTCACCGGGTCAGCACCGTGCATGCGCTCACGCCGGGGGCGCCGTACACATGGGTGAAACCGACCCTGGGTGTGCCAGGGACCTGGCGTTCGCCGGCCCGGCCGCGCAGTTGCTGGACGACCTCGTAGACCTGGCGCAGTCCGGAGGCGCCGATGGGTTCGCCGTTGGCGATGCAGCCGCCGTCGGTGTTGACCGGCAGCGAGCCGCCGATCTCCGTTGCGCCGGAGGCGACCAGCCGCTCCTGCTCGCCGTCCTTGCAGAACCCGCACTCGGCCATGTGCATCACCTCGGCGCCGCTCTCCGTGTCCTGCAGCTGGCAGACGTCGACCTCGCCGGGTCCGATGCCCGCCTCCTCGAAGGCGGCGGCCGCGGCATCCCGGCTGACGCTGGTCAGTTCGCCCCCGGGGATCGACGGGCTGAACACCTCGAACGAGCCGAAGCGCCGGGTCCGCAAGGCCGCCGAGCGCAGGGTGACCGAGGGGCCGTCCAGGGTGCGGGCGACCTCGGGCGAGCAGAGCACCAGCGCGGCGGCGCCCGCTCCCGGAGAGCAGAACATGAAGCGGGTGAGTGGATCGCTGACCATGCCGGAGTCCAGGATCTCCGCGGCGGACACCGGCTTGCGGCGCCAGGCCTCGGGGGTGCGGGCTCCGTTGCGGTACGCCTTCTCGGCGACCAGCGCGAGGGTCTGCGGCGTGATGCCGTGCTCGTACATGTAGCGCTGGATCTTCATGCCGAAGAACTGCGTGGTGACCATCAGCCCGTCGCTGCCGTACTCCGCGCCCAGGCCCCAGTCCTCGGGGCGCGGGTCGAAGGCGCCGCGCGGGTGTTTGTCGAAGCCGACGGCGAGGACGACGTCCGCCATGCCCGAGCGGATCGCGTTGACGGCGGAGATCAGCGCGCTGCCGCCGGTCGCGCAGCCGTTCTTGACGTTCACGAACGGCAGTCCGGTCAGGCCGAGTTGGGACACCAGGGTGTCGGCGAGTCCGGCGCTGTCACTGCCGCCGAACGCGGCCCGCACCCGGGACCACTCGATCCCGGCGTCCGCCAGCGCGGCGCCCACCGCGCTGACGGCCAGTTGCCGGCCGCTCGCCTCGGACCGGCCGAACGGGGTACGCCCGGCTCCGCAGATCAGGACGTCGGTGCTCATGCTGCCTCCTGTGCGGGCCTGGCCCGGGGGACGCCGCCGCCCGCGGTCACGGTGAGCGGCATCCCGATCCGGACGGTGTCGAGGTCGTCGACGTCGAGCACGGCGGCCACCCGGACGCCTTCGGCCAGCTCCACGTAGCCGACCGCGAACGGCGCGAACCCGCCGGGCGGTTCCTGGTACGGGGGCGACTTGGGGGCGTAGCGCTGCACCGTCCACGTCCACAGGGTGCCCGCGCCGGACAGGGCCGCCGACTCGGCCGGCCCCCCGCAGCGCGGGCACGTGTCGTCCGCGGGGTAGACGGCCACCGCGCAGCCGGAGCAGCGTGCGCCCTGGAGCCCGGTGGCCGGACTCCGCGGATCCGTGGTCATGGGATCAGCGCCCCTGCCACTTCGGCTCGCGCTTCTCCAGGAACGCCGAGACACCCTCGGCGGCGTCCTCGGAGTTGAGCGCCACACCCACGGCGAGGTGCTCCATGACCATCAGCGACTGTGTGTCGGCGTCCAGGCTGCGGTCGATGGTCATCTTGGTGAGCCACATGGTGAACGGGCTCTTGTCGGTGAGGTCGCCGATGAAGTCCTCGACCGTCGCGTCCAGTTCGTCCGCCGGTGCCGACTTGTTGATCAGGCCGAACTCTGCGGCCTCCGTGCCCGACAGGAGCTTGCCGGTGAGCATCAGCTCCTTGGTCTTGCGGATGCCGATCATGCGGGGCACCCGGTAGATCGGGCCTGCGCCGCCGAACAGCGAGCGGCGGATGTGGAAGTCGCCGATCTTGGCGTCGTCCGCGGCGATCGCGAAGTCGCAGGAGATCATGATCTCGAAGCCACCTGCGGTGACGTAGCCCTCCAGGACCGCGACCGAGGGGGTCTTCATCGAGTAGAGCCGGTCGCACACCTTCGCCGACTTGACCGCGACGTCGATCGCGTTCGACTTGCCGACGAAGTCCGCCTTCAGGCTGTCCAGGTCGAACCCGGAGCAGAAGGTGCCGCCGCGGCCGCGGAACACCAGGACCCGCAGCTCGGGGTCCTCGTCGACCTCGGTGATGATCTCGTCGAGCCGGTCCAGGATCGGCACCGTCACGCAGTTCTTCTTCCAGGGGCGGTTGAGCCAGACGCGGGCGACGTGGCCGTCACGCTCGAACTGGATCTCGTCTTCCACTGCCATCTCTGATCCTCCGAGTCCAAACTGAACTGAATTCATTCCGAGTTTGCGGAGCCGGTGATCCACTGTCAACCCCCGGATCGAAATTGGTTCAGGAGCTGGTCGACGGGATGTCGACGAGGACCTTGACGCACCGCCCGTCCCGGACGTCATGCAGCCCCGCGACGGCGTCGGCGAGCGGGATGTGGTCGAGCCAGCCGTCCGTCGGGTAGCGCCCGGCGGCCATGTGCTCGATGACCCGCTCGAAGACGCCGTCGGGATAGGCCTCGGCACCGAGCAGGGCCAGTTCGGCCAGGCGCACGACGGAGGCGTCGACGGCGACCGGACCCGAATACAGGGCCACCATCACGACAGGCGCCTGGGCGGCCACCGACCGGATCGCGCCATCCAGCGCCTCCGGCCGCCCCGAGCACTCGACGGCCGCGTCCACGCCGCGGCCCCGGGTGTGCCGCATCACCTCCTCGACCACATCGACCGCGGCGGGATCGAACACGCGGGCGCCGTGCCGTTCGGCCGCGGCGCGCCGGGCCGGCGACGGCTCCACCACGGTCACGTCGTGGACGCCGTGCGCCTTCAGCGCGAACAGCACCCCCATGCCGACCGCACCCGCACCAGTCACCAACGCACTGCCGCCCCACGGGACATGGGCCCGCTCGACCGCGTTCAGGCCCACCGCCATGGGCTCCACCAGAGCGCCCTGCTCCAGCGACAGACCGTCGGGCAGCGGGACCGCCGCGTCGGCCAGCACGACCACGTACTGAGCGAGTCCGCCGCCGGGAGCGGTCACCCCGATCGCCGCCAGCGCCGTGCACAGGTGGGACAGGCCCGCCGTGCAGCGCGGGCAGACACCGCAGGTGCGGATCGGTCGGACGCAGACGCGGTCGCCGGGCGCGACCCGGTCGACCCCCGCACCGCGCTCCACGACCGTCCCGGCGAATTCGTGCCCCAAGGTCTGCGGCAGCGTGGCCCCGGTCAGCGGGTTGGGCTCGTGCGTGGCCCGCGGCGTCTCGAAGTACTCGTGCAGATCCGTGCCGCAGATCCCCGCGTGGGCCACGCGGATCTTCACCTCGCCGGGTCCCGGCTCGGGCTCGGGCGTCTCCTCGATCCGCAGATCCTTGGTTCCGTACAGCCTGGCGGCCAGCATCGTTCCTCCTGGGAATCACTCCGGTACGACCCTCTCGACACTGCCACTGAACTGAATTGACTTCAACAGCTATGCTTGACGCCTGCACCTACTTTGATTCAGGTCCAGGAGAGGCTCAGGGAGCTCCATGCAGCGGCCCTCCGCCCCGACGGGCCCCACCCGTATCCGCCCCCTGTCGACGCGGGCAGAGGGCAGTCAGGAGTGCATATGTCCGCCGGTGACGCGGCGGCGCGGTCGTACCGCGCTCAGCATCCCGTCCGCTTCGTGACCGCTTCGAGCCTCTTCGACGGCCATGACGCGTCGATCAACATCATGCGGCGCATCCTGCAGGCCCAGGGCGCGGAGGTGATCCACCTCGGGCACAACCGCTCGGTGAGCGAGGTCGTGGACGCCGCCCTGGAGGAGGACGTCCAGGGGGTGGCCGTCAGCTCCTATCAGGGCGGCCACATCGAGTATTTCGAGTACCTCGTCGAGTCGTTGCGGGAGCACGGCGCCGGGCAGGTGCGCGTGTTCGGCGGGGGCGGTGGCGTGATCGTGCCGCAGGAGATCGAGCGTCTGTCGCGGGCGGGCGTACGGATCTTCTCGCCCGAGGACGGGCAGCGGCTCGGCCTCGTCGGCATGATCCAGGCGATGATCGAGGAGTGCGACACCGCACCGTGGGAGGAGGCGCCCGCCGAGATCGGCCGGGTGCTGGCCGGTGAGCGCCCGGCGCTCGCCCGGCTGCTGTCCGGGGCCGCGGCCGGGACGCTGCCCGCCGCGGATCTGCGGGCGCTGGAGAAGGCAGCCGGGGCGCGGCCGGTCCCGGTGCTCGGCATCACCGGCACCGGCGGATCCGGCAAGTCCTCGCTCACCGACGAGCTCGTCCGCAGGCTCCGCACCGACCAGGGTGACGCGCTGCGGGTGGCGGTCCTCGCCGTGGATCCCACCCGGCGGCGCGGCGGCGGCGCCCTGCTGGGCGACCGCATCCG
Organism: Streptomyces sp. NBC_01445; assembly: GCF_035918235.1. Lineage (NCBI taxonomy): Bacteria > Bacillati > Actinomycetota > Actinomycetes > Kitasatosporales > Streptomycetaceae > Streptomyces > Streptomyces sp. NBC_01445. Next base: position 2,106,209 of record NZ_CP109485.1, read on the forward strand.
TATGAACACCCTCGACGGCGACCGGGTCTTCTTCCGCTCGCTGGCAACCCGGGGCAGCGGCGAACTCCCTGAAGGTCTGGGCGAGTCGATCACCGCCTGCAAGGCGGCCGGCTACGACCTGGTCGTCGTCGAGACGCCCGGCATCGGTCAGGGTGACGCGGCGATCGTTCCCTACGCGGATGTGTCGCTGTACGTCATGACGCCCGAGTTCGGCGCGGCCTCGCAGCTCGAGAAGATCGACATGCTCGACTTCGCGGACGTCGTCGCCATCAACAAGTTCGAGCGGCGGGGCGCGGCGGACGCGATGCGTGACGTCGGGCGTCAGCTCGTCCGCAACCGAGAGGCGTTCGGCTCCCGCCCCGACGAGATGCCGGTCTTCGGCACCAGTGCCGCGACCTTCAACGACGACGGCGTCACCGCGCTCTACCAGCACCTGCGCACCCTCCTCGGCGAGCGGGGCATGCCGGTCCGTCCCGGCGCGCTGCCCGCGGTGCCGGTCCGACATTCCAGTGGCGCGGCGCAGATTGTGCCCCCGTCGCGGGCTCGCTATCTGGCCGACATCGCCGAGACGGTGCGTACGTACCATGCGCGCACCGGCGACCAGGCCGATGTGGCCCGCAGGGTGCAGCAACTGACGGCGGTTCGCGACGAGTTGATCGTGGCGCAGGCATCGTCCTCCGACGTCGACCGGTTGCTGGGCGAGGCGCGGGAGCGGCTGGACAAGGACGCACTGGGCGCGCTGGAGCGGTGGCCGGAAACCGTACAGGCCTACAGCGGAGACGAGTTGGTGGTCACCGTGCGCGGCCGGGAGCTGCGGACCGGCCTGGTGCGCGAGTCACTGTCGGGCAGCCGGATACCCCGGGTGGCGCTGCCGCGGTACACCGACCACGGAGAGCTGCTGCGGTTTCTGCGGGAGGAGAACCTGCCGGGCTCGTTCCCGTTCACGGCCGGGGTGTTCCCCTTCAAGCGGGAGGGCGAGGACCCGGCGCGGATGTTCGCCGGCGAAGGCGATCCGTTCCGCACCAACCGCCGCTTCAAGCTGCTCTCCGAGGGCGGCGAGGCGACCCGCCTGTCCACGGCCTTCGACTCCGTCACGCTGTACGGCCGCGATCCCGATCCGCGCCCCGACGTCTACGGCAAGGTGGGCACCTCGGGCGTCTCGGTGGCGACGCTGGACGACATGAAGGCGCTGTACGACGGGTTCGACCTGGTCGCGCCGGCCACCTCCGTCTCAATGACGATCAACGGCCCGGCGCCGACGATCCTCGCGTTCTTCCTCAACACCGCCATCGACCAACGGCTCGACGCGTACGCCGCGGAACATGGCCACACGCCCACTCCGGAACAGGCGCTGGAGATCCGGGCCGAGGTCCTGCGCAGTGTCCGCGGCACCGTACAGGCCGACATCCTCAAGGAGGACCAGGGCCAGAACACCTGCCTGTTCTCAACGGAGTTCAGCCTGCGCATGATGGGCGACATCCAGGAGTGGTTCATCGCTCAGGACGTGCGCAACTTCTACTCGGTCTCCATCTCCGGCTACCACATCGCCGAGGCCGGGGCGAACCCGATCAGCCAGCTCGCCTTCACGCTCGCCAACGGGTTCACATACGTCGAGTCGTACCTGGCCCGCGGCATGGACATCGACGACTTCGCGCCGAACCTGTCGTTCTTCTTCTCCAACGGCATGGACCCGGAGTACTCGGTGCTCGGCCGGGTGGCCCGCCGCATCTGGGCCGTGGCGATGCGCGACCGGTACGGGGCGAACGAGCGCAGCCAGAAGCTCAAGTACCACGTGCAGACCTCCGGCCGCTCCCTGCACGCCCAAGAGATGGACTTCAACGACATCCGCACCACGCTGCAGGCGCTCATCGCGATCTACGACAACTGCAACAGCCTGCACACCAACGCCTTCGACGAGGCCGTCACCACCCCCACCGAGGACTCGGTGCGCCGGGCACTCGCCATCCAGCTGATCATCAACCGTGAGTGGGGCCTTGCGATGAACGAGAACCCGCTGCAGGGCTCGTACATCATCAACGAGCTCACCGACCTCCTGGAGGAGGCGGTGCTCACGGAGTTCGAGCGGATCAGCGAGCGGGGCGGGGTACTCGGCGCCATGGAGACGGGCTACCAACGAGGCCGGATCCAGGACGAGTCGCTGCTCTACGAGGAGCGCAAGCACGACGGCACCCTGCCGATCATCGGCGTCAACACCTTCCGCAACCCCCGGGCCGAGGACGGGCAGGGCGCGCCCGTCGTCGAGCTGGCCCGCGCCACCGAGCAGGAGAAGCAGTCCCAGCTCGCCCGCGTCCATGACTTCCAGGCCCGCCACGAGGACGCGGCCCGGAACGCGCTGGCCGACCTCAGGCGGGCCGCGGCCGGCGGGGAGAACGTCTTCGCCGTGCTGATGGACGCCGCGCGGGTCTGCTCGCTCCAGCAGATCACGGAGGCCTTCTTCGAGGTGGGAGGGGCGTACCGGCGCAACGTCTGATTACGCCCTTCCACATCATCGGCCCCCTTCAACTCCCCTACCAGGGAAGGACTTTCATGACTCCGATCTCTCGCCTCGGCGTCGTCGGCTGCGGCCTCATGGGCTCCGGCATCGCCGAGGTCGCCGCGCTGCGCGGCCTCGACGTGACCGTCGCCGAATCGACCCCCGAGCTGGCCGCCGCCGGCCGCGCCCGCGTCTCCGCGTCCCTCGACCGCGGGCTGCGACGCGGCAAGCTCACCGAGGCCGATCGCGACCAGGCGCTCGCCGGGCTCTCCTTCACGCACGATCTGGGGGACCTGTCCGACCGGCAGTTCGTGGTCGAAGCCGTCGCCGAGAACCGGGAGGTGAAACTCGAGGTCTTCCGTCAGCTGGACAAGGTGGTGGCCGACCCGCAGGCCGTGCTCGCCACGAACACCTCGTCGCTCCCCGTCGTCGACCTCGCCGTCGCCACCGGCCGCGCCTCCCAGGTGGTGGGCCTGCACTTCTTCAACCCCGTGCCGGTACAGAAGCTCGTCGAGGTGATCCCCGCCCTCACCACCGGCGCCGACACCCTGGCCCGTGCCTGTGACTTCGCCGCCGAAGGGCTCGGCAAGGAGGTCGTGCGGGCGCCCGACCGGTCGGGCTTCGTGGTCAATGCCCTACTGGTGCCGTATCTGCTCGCCGCCGTCCGCATGGTCGAGTCCGGCGCGGCCCGTCCCGAGGACATCGACCGCGGGATGGAGCTGGGCTGCGCCCACCCGATGGGTCCGCTGCGACTGCTCGACCTGATCGGCCTGGACACCGCACAGGCCGTGGCCGAGTCGCTGTACGAGGAGTTCAAGGAGCCCCTGTACGCCGCTCCCCCGCTGCTGCAGCGGATGGTGGCCGCGGGGCATCTGGGCCGCAAGAGCGGCCGTGGGTTCTACGTGTACGACGCCTGACGACAACACATCACCACGTGTGCACGAGCCGGCCGCTGTCCAGCGGCCGGCTCGTGCACAGCGGTACCAGGTCGTCCGGCGGTCAGCCGCCCACGCGCAGGTCGTCGGCGATCCGCTCGGCCAGCATCATGGTCGTCGTGTTGGTCGGCAGCGCCGGGATGTCCGGCATGATCGAGGCATCCACGACGTACAGGCCGTCCGTGCCATGTACCTTGCCGTGCTGGTCCACGACCGCGGTGGGCGTCCCCTCGCCGCCCATCGCACACGTACCGACGGCGTGGCAGCAGGTGTTCTTGCCCTGGAGGACGGCGCGGACCAGATCGGCGTCGGTGGTCACCGCGGGGCCCGGCCAGGTCTCGGCCTTGATGTATTTCCGCAGCGGGGACGACTCCATGATCTGCCGCATGTGGCGGATGCCGGACACCATGCGCCGCAGGTCGTCGGGGTGCTCGAACAGGCCGAGGCCGATCCGCGGTGCGGCGTCCGGGTCGCGGGAGACGATCTCCATGCTGCCCAGGGAGTAGGGGCGGTACAGGACGAGCGGCACCAGGAGTTCCCCGGGCTCCATCGTCAGCAGGACGGCGTGCAGGTCGACGGCGCCGCCACTGTCGGCGCCGCCCGCGGCGAAGGTGAGCACGCTCTGCAGGGGCGGGGTGAGTTCACCGACGGCCTCCTCGTCCGCCTGGTAGGTGAGGTAGACCATCGGGTGGTCGCGCAGGTTCCGGCCGACGCCTTCGAGGGCGCGGACCACCGGTATGGACAGCTCGTCGAGGATCCGCTGCGGGCCTACACCGGAGCGCATCAGGATCGACGGGCTGCCGATCGAGCCCGCGGCGAGCACGACCAGGTCGGCCTCCAGCCGGGTTCCGTCGGTGAGGAGCACGGCACGGGCCGTGGCGCCCTCGGTGAACTCCACGCGGTCCACAGTCCGTTCGCCGAGGACGGTGAGATTCGCGCGGCCCCGGGCCGGGCCGAGGTAGGCGAGGGCCGAGCTCTGGCGGATGCCGTTCGCGCGGTTGAGGGGCAGCGGGCCCGCGCCGAGCTGATCGGCGCCGTTCATGTCCTGGTGCACTCGGTGGCCGGCCTGGGCGCAGGCGTCCAGGAACGCGGCCTGGACCGGGCGCAGCCCGCTGCTTTCGGTGAAGCGCTCGATGTGTACAGGGCCGCCGGTGCCGTGCAGTTCACCGCCGGCCGGGTCGTCCTCCAGTTTCTTCAGGTACGGCAGGACCTGGTCCCAGGACCAGCGGTCGTTGCCGAGGCCGGTCCAGCGGGCGAGGTCGTCGGGGGTGGGGCGCAGGGCGTTGGCGCCGTTGACGGACGAGGAGCCGCCGATGACCTTGCCCCGCAGGACGGGGACGGACTCCTTCTCCACCTTGCCGAACATCGGGATGCTGTCGGCCTCGGCGACCTCGTCGGTCGACGTGTAGCCCCAGTCGTGGGTCGTGAACCCGATCCTGTCGGCGTCGAGGATCTCGGGGGCGGTCTCCTCCGGCGTGCGGTAGTCGGGACCCGCCTCGATCAGCGTGACCGAGTTGCCGGGATCCTCGCTGAGCCGGGCGGCCAGGACTCCTCCTGCGGAGCCGCCTCCGCACACCACGATGCGACGTGCCATTGCTACCTCGCTCTTCTTGGGATGGTCGGGAATCAACACGCGGGCGGGCCGCCGATGAGCGGTGCCCCGCCAGGACGTTCGGCTCAGGACATGGCCGGCAGCGGTCCGGCGGCGACCGCCTCCGCGGCCGCGCGCCCCTCGGCGACGGCGTGCGCGATGCGGCGCGGTACGACGCAGTCGCCGACGGCGCGGACACTCTGGCCGTCGGCCGGAGTGAGGTCCGGTCGGCGCGGACGCCGTTCGCCGACGGTCACCAGCAGGTCGGCGGCGAGGTCCGTCTCCTGGCCGTCCAGGACATGGCGCAGCCGCACACCGTCCGCGGTCGTCGACGTCACGCTGCTCATCGCGACGACACGGAGCGGCGCGCCGGTCAGGCGGTTCATCAGCTGGGTGCGGTTCTCCGGCGACAGGCCCGTGGCGAATCCGTTGCCGGGCGTGATCAGCGTGACCTCACGGGCGCCGGCCGCGAGGGCGCTCTCGACGGCGCTGACGCCCTGCCACCAGCCGAAGCCGTCGTCGAGGACGGCGACCCTGGGCGCCTGCGGCACGACGTCGGCGTACCGGCCGAGGAAGTCGGTGCTGGTGAGTGTCCGCAGCTCGCCCGGCATGGGGACCGTTGCCTCCTCGGCGCCGGTGGCGAGCACGATGTGGGCGTACTCCGCGAGTTCGCCGGCCGTCGGGGACGTGCCCAGACGTACGCGTACGCCGAGGTCGGCGAGCCGGTCGCGCTGGTAGTCGACGAGCTTCTGCCACCCCGGGCGGTGTGCGGCGAGCGCGGCGAGGCGGGCCTGGCCGCCGACTTCTCGCGCGCTGTCGAAGGCGACCACTGTGGCGCCGGTGCGGGCGAGCGCCATGGCGCACTCCATGCCGGCGGGCCCCGCGCCCAGGACGGCCACGGACCCGCTCCGGTGGCCGGGACGCCGGGTCAGGAGCAGGGGGACGGCCGGGCGGGCGGCGGCTCCCGGCGGGCCGAGCTCGGGGTTCACCGAGCAGGACCCGGTGGGCTCGAAGGTCCGGCAGCCCTCGTTGCAGCCTGTGCAGGGGCGTATGGAGCGCTCGTCGCCGACGGTCATCTTGCGGGCGAAGTCGGGGTCGGCGATGAACGGCCGGGCCATGCCGACGAGATCGGCGCCCGCGTCCAGCGCCCGCTCGATGTCGTGCGCCGCCCGGAACCCCTGGCTGACCAGCAGTGGCAGGGCGACCGCGGCACGCAGCCGGGCCACGGCGTCGAGGAGCGGCGGACGGGTGGTCGCCATGCCGGGGACGTAGGTGTTGCGGACGCCGGTCGTCACGTTGGCGTACGTGAAGGGCGAGGCGGCGCTCAGCCGCGGGAGCAGCTCGACGAGGTCGTCCAGGCCGAGCCCGGAGTCCTTGCCGGGCTCCACCGATACCCGTACGCCAATGGGGAGTTGACCGATCTCGGTGCGGATCGCGTCGATCACCTGGGCGAGCAGGGCGATGCGGTCGCCGTAGTCGTCGTCGCGGGTGTTGTTGACGCCGGAGAGGAACTGGGCGAGCAGATAGCCGTGCCCCGCGTGCAGCTCGACGCCGTGGAAGCCGGCCTGCACACTGTTCGCCGCCGAGATGCGGAACGCGTCGACGACGCCGCGTACTTCCTCGGTGCTCAGCGCGTGCGGCGCGGACGCCTCGCGGGGCGAGCGGACGGCGCCGGCGGAGACCGGCGCGTAGTAGGTGCCCGCGCCCAGGGTCTCCCGGCCGAGGTGGACGAGTTGTGCGATGGCCACCGCGCCGCCGTCGGTGATGGCCTCGGCCCGGCGGCGTACCGCGTCCTCGATCTCGGGGCGCCATGCCTCGGTCAGATAGCGCTGCGGCAGGGTCGACTCGGGGGCGACGGCGGTGCCGCCGGTGATCACCATGGCGGCGCCGCCTTGGGCGAGGCGTCGCCAGTAGGCCGCGTCGGCCTCGGTGGGCGCCCCGTCGGCGACCGCCGCGGTGGCATGGGCGGTGGCGACAAGGCGGTTGCGGAGGGTGAGGGCGCCGAGCGTGAACGGCGCGGCGAGGGCGAGGTCGGTGGGGTGTGTCATGGGATGCGGCGTCTCCCTGCCCGCTCAGGCGGCGGATCGGGGGGCGAGCCCGACGAGTCCGGCGAGCCTGGCGCGGTTCTGGCCCGCTGTGCCGAACAGCACTTCGCCGCTGCGGGCCCGGCGCACGTACAGGTGTGCCGGGTGCTCCCAGGTGAAGCCGATCCCGCCGTGCAGCTGGACGTACTCGGCCGTCGCCAGGCGGAAGGCCTCGGAGCAGACCGCGGCGGCGGCGCTCGCGGCCACCGGCAGCTGCGACGAGGCCGTCGCCACGCAGGCGGTCGCGTACGCGGATGCCGAGCGGGCCGCCTCAAGGGCGACCAGCACGTCGGCCAGCCGGTGCTTGACCGCCTGGAACGAGCCGATGGGGCGCCCGAACTGCCGGCGCTGCGCGACGAATCCGACGGTGGCGTCCAGCGCGTGGCCGCTGCCGCCGACCTGCTCGGCGGCGAGCGCGGCCCGCCCGGCGTCGAGGGTCGCCGTCACGTCGCCCGACTCGCCCACGGGCGTGGCGGGTGCACCGCGGAACTCCACCCGTGCCTGGCGGCGCGTCTCGTCCAGGACGCGGTGCGGTGTCCGCACGCAGGTGTCCGCGGTCGGCTCACAGGCGAACAGCCGCGCGCCGTCGGGGGTTTGGGCCCGCACCACGATCAGATCCGCCCCGGCCCCGTCGAGCACGAAGTCGGCAGCACCGCGCAACACCCAGCCCGAAGTGCCGTGTTCGGCTCCGATGCCGGGCTCGGTGTCGTCGAATCCGGCCACGGTCCCGGTGAGCGTGCCGTCCGCGATCCTCGGCAGATGGCGCGCGCACGCCTGCCGGTCCCCGCTGCCCAACAGGGCGTGCGCGGCAAGGACCACGGTGGGCAGCAGAGGCGCGCAGTACAGGGCGCGCCCCGACTCCTCCAGCGCCACGGCGAGTTCGGCGAAGGTGAACCCCGATCCGCCGTACTCCTCCGGGATGGCAAGGCCGTGCACGCCGATCTCGCCCGCGAGCCGCGCCCAGAGCGCCTCGTCGTGTCCGCGTGGGGTGGACAGCTGCTTGCGGACGTCCTCGGGGCCGCTCGTCTCGGTGAAGAAGTCCCTTAGGACCGTGCGCAGTTCCCGCTGTTCGTCGGTCTCGGACAGCGACTGGGGGTCGATTTCGGGGTGACGGCTGTGCATGGGAACTCCATCGTGCTCGGGTGGCGGGGTGCAGTGGCGAGGGGGTGAGGGAGCGGTCAGCGCGCCCCGGGGCCGGTTCCGCGGGGAACGTTCCTGGTGACCGACTCCGGAAGCTGTCGGCTCGGGTCGATCGAGATCGTCTTCGTCACCAGGTAATCCTGTACGGCGTCCGGGCCGTGCTCGCGCCCCAGGCCCGACTTCTTGAACCCGCCGAACGGGGAGCCCAGATCGGCCGCGAACGTGTTGACAGAGAAGGTGCCGGTGCGCACGCGCCGGGCGACCGCGAACCCGTGCGCGGTGTCGGCCGTGAACACGGAGCCTGCCAGCCCCAGTTCACTGTCGTTGGCGATGTGTACGGCGTCGTCCTCGCCACGGTGCGGAATGAGTGAGGCGACGGGTCCGAAGATCTCCTCGCGCGACACCCTCATCCCGTTGTGCGCGTCGGTGACGAGCGTCGGCTCGTAGTACCACCCACGGCTCAGGTGCGCAGGCCGGCGGCCGCCATGGGCGATCGTCGCCCCCTCCTTGCGGGCCACGTCCACGTAGTGCTCGACCCGCTCACGCTGGCGTGAGGTGACCAGCGGGCCGACCGCCGTTTCGGAGTCCATGGGGTCGCCGACCTTGAGCGAGGCGAATGCGTCGGCCAGGGCCTCCGCGTAGGCCTTGTACTGCGACTCGGGCACCAGGAGCCGTGTCTGGGCGACGCAGCTCTGGCCGGCGTTGGTGCCGACGCTGGCCCCCACCAGGACTGGAAGGACATCCTCCAGCTTCGCGTCCTCCAGGACGATGGCCGCGGACTTGCCACCGAGTTCAAGGACGCACGGCCGGATGAGTTCTCCGCAGGCCGCCGCGATCGTGGCGCCGACGTCGACCGAGCCGGTGAAGCTGACCATGTCCACGCCGGGGTGGCGCACCAGGTACTCCGACTCCGGTGCCCGCGCGGCGACGATGTTGAGGACGCCGGGCGGCAGACCGATCTCCTCGCAGATCTCGCCGACGACGAAGAGCGCCAGAGGGTTGGGTTCGGTGACCTTGACGACGACGGTGCAGCCCGCGATCAGCGCCGGTCCGGCCTTCTGCCCGATCGCCGGAAGCGCGAAGTTGTAGGCCGGGAAGGCGGCGACCACTCCGACGGGTTCCTTGACCACCAGGCTGGACCCGGCCATGGGGATGATGCCGCCGCCCGCCGACTCGCCCCCGAGCCGCGTCAGATCGCTGACGCGCACCTCGGCCGTCTGCAGGCTCCGGCCGATCTCGGCGGAGTAGTTGAGGCTCATGACGGGCGACACCGTCTGGTAGATCTGCGAGAGAAACAACGTGCAGCCGAGCTCCTCGGTGATCAGCTCGGCGAGTTCGGTCCGGCGCCGCTCGATCCCGTCCGCGAGGCGGGAGAGGTAGTCGGCTCGCTCCGCCGGGGTGAGCCGGGGCCACTCCCCTTCGTCGAACGCGTGCCGGGCCGCGGCCACGGCGGCGTCGATGTCCGCCTTCGAGGCGGCCGGGACGCTGCCGATGTGCTGCTCCGACCTCGGGGAGATCACGTCGAAGCGGTCCGTGCCGTCGGCCGCTCTCCACGACCCGTTGATGAAGAAGGCCTTGTGGTCGATGGTTGTCATGCTGCCTCCTGCGCGTACACGTCTGCGTCCGGTCACGAGTGGTGGGTCGTCCCGCGGGCGGTGTCCGCGGCTGTCAGTCCGAAGACGAGGGCCGAGGCGATGCCGCCCGCGTAGGCGCGGTGCCAGAGACCTCCGGTGTCCGATCCGGCTGCCAGGAGCCCGCCGATGGGACGGCCGTCCTCGCCCAGGACGCGGGCCCGGTCGTCGATGCGCACGCCGTGGAACGGGAACGTGATGGCCGGGACCGTCTCGATGACGTAGTACGGCGGTTCGTCCAGCGGCAGGTGGTCCAGTTCGCGGCCGGGGGCCGGGTCCTTGCCCGCCGCGGTGTGCTCGTTGAACTGCCGGACGGCGGTGCGGACGGTCTCGGCGTCGTAGCCCCATTCCTCGGGCAGGAAGGACAGTTCGTCGAGGTCCTCGGCGAGTCCGACGCGACCGCCCCGCTTGCTGGCCAGGGCGAACTTGTCGACGGCGACGGCGCCCTCGACGTAGGAGCCGACGATCCAGTCGCGGAACACCCGGGCGTCGGCGATGAGCAGGCCGCGGCCTTCGGGCTGCTCCAGGAGCGCCATCGCGGTGAGGTGATCGCCCAGCGTCTCGTCGACGAACCGTTCGCCCCGCAGATTGAGGAGCAGCGCGTGCTCGCTGTAGTAGAGCGACATATCGACGAAGTCGGCCGGGTCGGCGAAGGGGATGCTGCTCGGGATGAGGTGCCCGTAGAAGCCGGCGTCGTCGTGGCCGGTGGCGGCTCCGGCGTGCGTGGCGAGGCGGTAACCGGCGCCGCGGCTATGGAGGTTGGAGCGCAGCTGCATGCGGTCGGCCGCGGGGTGCACATGGGCGGTGCGCAGGGCGAGGTCGCCCTGGAAGCCGCCGGTCGCGAGGAGGGTGTTGCCGGCCCGTACCCGCCGGCGCGTGCCGTCCGCCGTCCGCAGATCAGCTCCGGTCACGACGCCGTCCTCGACCACCAGCCGTTCGGTGTCGGTCCCCAGCAGGAGTTCGCCACCGCCTTCGACGATCAGGCGCCGGCAGGTGTCGACGTAGTGGTTGGTGTCGAACTGGTGCCCGCGGCCGAAGCTGAGGATGGGCTGGGCGTCCTTCGCCTCCACGCCGAGGGTGCGGATCCATGAGATGCCGTCGTCGAAGCGGTCCACCAGGGCGCGCTTGAGCGCGCTGTCCCCGTGCGGATTGTGCTGCTCCATGACGTCGTGGCTCGGAGCGGTCCACGCGTAGCCCGCGAAGCGTGCGGAGCCGCCGACGTCCGCGCCGATCTCCACGAGCGCGACGGTCAGGCCGTCACGCACGGCGCGGGCACCGGCGGTCAGGCCCGCCATCCCCGCCCCGATGATCAGCAGGTCGACGCTTTCTGTGTGCACTTGGCTCTCCTCCGGCCTAGGGGTGGGCTTGTTGGGCACGGTGAGGTGACCGGTCCCTCAGCTACGGCCCGTGGCAGGTACGACGGCGTCGTCCGGCCCGTCGAAGTAGGCCCGTTCGGCGCGGGTGAGGAACACCGGGTCACCGGGCTCGCCGCAGACGGCGATGGCGCCCTCGTGGAGCACGACCACCTCGTGGCAGGCGGACGCGGCGCGGCCGAGCGACTGCTCGAGGAGGACGACCGTCATGCCCTCGTGGGCGAGGCGGCCGATCCGGGCGTACACCTCGTCGACCATGGCCGGGGACAGGCCGAGCGCCGGCTCGTCGACGATCAGCAGGTCGGGGCGCGCCATCAGGGCTCGCGCGATGGCCAGGACCTGCTGTTCACCGCCGGACAGTCCCCCGGCGGGTACGCCCATCCGCTCGCGCAGCCGCGGCGGCAGCCACTCGGCGGTCTCCGCGAGCCGGGCCCGCAGGTCGGCTCCCTTGATGCCCGCGGCGTACGCGGCGACCTCCAGGTTCTCGCGCAGGGAAAGCGTCTTGAACAGGGCGCGGCCCTCGGGCACCAGCGCGGTCCGCAGGCCCTCTTCGGCGGTGCGCCGGCCGCGGGTGGGCGGGAGCGAGCCGTGCAGAATCCGGCCCAGGGTGCTCTTGCCCGCGCCGTTGGCACCGACGACGCCGACCACGCTGCCCCGGCCGATGGTGAGGTCGACTCCGTGCAGGGCGGTCACACCGCTGTAGGCGTGGTCCACCGCGTCGAGCCGCACAGCGGCGCGCTCGGTGCCGTCCCTGGGCGGCAGCTCGTCGTGGGCGCCGCCCTCGCCCAAGTAGGAGGAGCGCACCCGGGGATCGTCGAGGATCTTGCCGGGCTCGCCCTCGCCGATCGGCCGGCCGAAGTCGAAGGCGACCACCCGGTGGGCGACGGCGAACAGGTCGTCGAGGACATGGTCGATGATCACGACGGCGGTGCCGCGCTCCTGCTGCCGCACGATCTGCCGGGCCAGCACGGTGCGTTCGATGGCGTCGAGGCCGCCGAACGGCTCGTCCAGGATGAGCAGTTCGGGGTCCTCGGCCAGCGCCCTGGCAAGGTCGAGGCGCTTGTGCAGACCGAACGGCAACTCGGCAGGGTAGCGGTCGGCGACATGGGCGAGGCCGACGCGGTCCAGCAGCTCGGCGGCTCTGGCCCGGTACCGGGCGGTGACCCGGCGATGGGTGCAGAGAACGTTCTCCAGGACCGTGAGTTCGGGGAACGTCTCGGCGTGCTGGAAGGTGCGCCCGATGCCGAACCGACGGCGGGCGGTGGCACGGGACTTGAGCAGGGGCTTGCCGCCGTACCGCGCGCTGCCCGCCACCCGCCCACCGCCGACGAGCCCCGACAGGACGTTCAGGAGTGTCGTCTTGCCTGCGCCGTTGGGACCGATGATCGCGAGCGTCTCGCCCGCCCGTACCGACATCGAGGCGCCTTCGAGTGCCTTGAGCCCGCCGAAGGAGACGGCCACCTCGTCCAGGCGCAGCAGTTCGGGAGCGGTGGCCGCGGGGGCGGGCACCGGCTGCGGCGGCTCTTCCGGCAGCTCTACGGTGGTCGAGCCGTGCGAGTCCGACTTGCGTACGAGGCGGCGTGCCGTCCGCCCGAGGAAGAGCACCACGCCGCCCGGCAGGAACAGCAGTGCGGCGATGAGCACGACCCCCTGAAGGATCGGCTGCGGAACCCCGGTGCTCTCCGCGGCCGTCGGCGCCCAGGTCAGATAGGCGCCGCCGACGACCGCCCCCAGCAAGGTGCCCGGGCCGCCCAGCACACACGCGGCGATCAGCGAGATCGCCAGGGCCAGCGAGAAGGGGTCCGGGCTGACGAATCCGACGACCAGGGCCAGCAGGACGCCCGCCACCGCGGCGAACACGGCGCTGACGGCGAAGGCCAGCGCCGACTGGGCCTCCGGCGCGATGCCGATCGAACGGGCGGCCATCGGGTGGGACTTGGCGGCGACGAGCCGCATCCGCAGGGCGCTGGGCCGGGCCAGCGCGGCCACGGCGAGCGCGATCCCGGCCACTCCCACGGCGATGTACTGCGCCTGCGAACCTGCGCTGGCGACCGTGCCGAGACCCAGGGCGCTGTCCAGCTTCTCCATGGGGATGCCCTGGTCACCGCCCGTCACACTGGCCCACTGTCCCATCACCTCCAGCGACACCATGGTGAACGCGAGCGTGAGCAGGGCCACGTACAGCATCGAGAACCGCGCGCCCGCGCCGCCCAGGAACGCCCCGAACACCGCGGCGCATCCGGCGGCCCCGAGAACGACGGCCTCCAGCGACCAGCCGTGCGTGCTGCCGTACGCGGCGAAGTAGGCGCCCAGGGCGAAGAACGCGGGATGGGCGATCGACCAGATGCCGGCCCACCCCGCCAGCAGGCCGACCGAGAGGACGAGGACCGTGTACACGGCGGCGAGTCCTACGGAGTACGCCTGGTAGGGCGGGATGAACCCGGCGTTCAGTACGAGGATGAGTACGGCCGCGGCGAGCGGCCCGAGCGCCGCCTTGGCGAGGTTGGTGCGACTGAAGACAGACATGGACCGCTCCCTCAGACCCGCTGGAACGTGCGTACGCCGAACAGCCCCTGAGGGCGGATCAGCAGCACGAGGATGGTGAACGAGAACACAAACGTGTCGCGGTAGCCGGCCGAGACATAGCCCGCGGCGAGGTTGTCGAGCACGCCGACCGTCAACCCGCCGATCACGGCCCCGTACATGCTGGTCAGCCCGCCGAGGAAGATCCCGGCGAAGGCGCGGAAGAGCGGCGCGCTGAGCACCGTCGGCACCAGTCCCGCCCGGGGCGCGTACAGGAACGCGGCGAGCGCGCCGAGGCCGAGCCCGAGTGCCCAGGCGATCCTCGCGATGCGCTGCGAGCCGAGGCCGAGGATCTGCGCGGTGTCGGCGGACTCGGCGACGGCCCGCATGGCGGAGCCGATGGTCGTCCGCCCGAAGAGATACGCCACCAGCGCCATCGCCACGGCCGCCACGCCGATGGTCAGCAGGCTCTGCCTCGGAATCGCCGAGCCGCCGATCGAGACGGACCCCTCCACCAGGCTCGGGAAGAGCCGTGGCTGGTCGTCCCAGATGGCGCTGATGACGCTCTCCGCGATGAGCGAGACGCCCATGGTCATGACCAGGGCCGAGAGCAGCTCCCCCTGCGCCAGTGGCCGGATCACCGTCTCCCGGGCGACCAGGCCGACCCCGGCGGTGACGACGATCGCGACCAAGGCGGTCACGAGAAGTGGCAGACCCTTCTCGTACAGCGTCAGTGCCGCGTAGAGCCCGACGGTCGCGAGGCTGGCGAGCGCGAAGTTCACCACGTCCGTCGCCCGATAGATGATCACCAGCCCGAGGCCCATCAGGCCGTACACCGCACCGCTGGCGAGACCGCTCACCAGGATGAGCAGGAACTGATCCACGTCGACCGTCTCCTCGTGCCCGAGCACCCGTGCTCCGGGATCTTCAGTGTCGCCCGGGTGATTGACAAACTGAACTCAATTCATGAACTTGCCTCCTGAACGGTAAGCACCGAGTCCCGGGTGGGCAAGACCTGTGCGCGGACGGATTCGGCTCACACCGTGAAACGGCCGCCGTTGGCAAGCAGCACCGCGCCGACCAGATTCGCCGCCGCGTCCCCCGCGAGGAACAGGGCGATGTCGGCGATCTCCTCGGGGGTCGCGTACGGGCGCACCCGCGGATCGGCGAAACCACTGCGCAGCGCCGCCGGAGTGCGCGCCGCCATGCCGGTCTCCGTCGGACCGGGCGCGACCACGTTCACCCTGATCCCGGACGCGACTACCTCCTTGGCCACGGCCTGCGTCAGCGCGTGGACCCCTGCCTTGGAGGCCGCGTAGTGGGGGTAGCCGACGGGGGTGTCGAAGGCCGACGAGGAGCCGATGACGACGATCGCACCCGCCTTCCGCGGCCGCATGACACGCACCGCGGCACGCAGCACATGGAAGGTTCCGTCCAGGTTGATCCGCATGACGCGCCCCCAGGCCGTGTCGGTGAGGCGGTCGGTCACCTCGGCCGGACGCCCGTGCACCAGCGCGTCCGCGATCAGCTCCTTGGCCTCAGGGTCATCGACGCCCGCCGCGTGCACCACGACGTCGAGACGCCCGTGTTCCCGCACGATGTCCGCGACGGCCGCGTCGACCGCCGGAGCGTCCGCCACATCGAGGGCGACCGCCCGGCCGACGGACAGCCCCTTGGCGACGGTGCCGGCGTTCTCGCTGTTCACGTCGGCGAGGACCACGGCCCGGGCCCCCTCGGCGACGAGCTGCCGGGCGACGGCCGCGCCCATACCGGAGCCGGCCCCCGTCACCATCGCGACCTTGCCCGCGAACCGGCCCTGTTGTGCGTCGGGGCCCTGCCGCGGGTCCCGGCTGTGCTGCGCGTCCCGGCCCTGCCGTGCGTCCCGGCTCCGCTGTGCGTCCCGGCCCTGCTGTGCGTCCCGGCTCTGCTGTGTATCGCTGCTCATCCTGATGCTCCCTCTGCCTCTGCGGGCATCTCGATACTGAACTGACTTCGTCTCTGTTACCGTCACCGCTGTCGATCTGACAAGAGCCGGGACGGTGACCATGAAGGCAGTACGGCTGACGGGCTGGGGACGGGAACCGGCGTTCGTGGACGTCGAGCGCCCGGTCCCCCGCGCCACCGAAGTGCTGGTGCGGGTGGAGGCCGCGGGGCTCTGCCAGTCCGATGTGCACGTCGTCGACGCGGCGGCCGGCGCGCTTCCCTACAAGCCGCCGTTCACCCTCGGCCACGAGGTCGCCGGACACGTCGAGGCCCTCGGCCCCGACACCGACGGCCCGACGCCGGGCGAACGCGTCGTGGTCTACGGCCCGTGGGGCTGCGGTCGATGTGCCCGCTGCGCCGCGGGCCGGGACAACTACTGCGACCGGCGCGGCGACCTCGACTGGCACGGGGTCGGGCTCGGCCGGAACGGCGGCATGGCCGAGTACGTACTCGTCCCATCCGCCCACCACTTGGTGCCGATCGGCGACCTGGCTGCCGACCAGGCGGCGCCGCTCTCCGACGCGGGTCTGACCTCGTACCACGCCATCGCCGGAGTGCGGCACGCGCTCGGCGAGGGCTCGACTGCCCTGGTCATCGGCGTCGGCGGGCTCGGCCACCTGGCCATCCAGATCCTGCGCGCCACCACGCCGAGTCGTGTTCTCGCGGTCGACATCCGCGAGGCCGCGCTCGCGCTCGCCCACCGGTCCGGTGCACATGCCTCGACGCTGATGCGGGCGGACACCAGTCGAGCACTTCGGACCGGCACCGGAGGCGTGGGAGCGGACGCCGTGCTCGATTTCGTCGGCAACAAGGCGACTCTTGCCCTCGCCACCGAGATCCTGCGCCCGGGCGGAGAGCTCGTGGCCGTCGGCAGCGGCGGCGGTCAACTGACCGTACGCAAGCCCGGATTCCTCCCCCCTGGCTTCCGGCTCTCCCTACCGTTCTGGGGCACTCGGCCCGAACTGGCCGAGGTGGTCGCACTGGCACGCGCCGGGACGCTCCACGTCGAGACGGAGCAGTTCCCGCTGTCCGCCGCACAGACTGCCTTCCATCGGCTGAGGCAAGGCACGATGCGGGGGCGAGCCGTGTTGGTGCCCGAGCCTTAGCGGACCACGGAGCTATTCGCCGAGCCGTTGGCTAGGGTCCGCAGCCGTCTGGCCACGGACTTCCATCCCCGCAGCACCTACGAGGTCACGGAGGCGTCCGCGACCCTCGCCTCGATTGCCACCGGCCTCGGCAACGCCGCCCCCCTCCCGGACTCCGTCCGCTCCGCGCCACGCGAGAACGTGGTCTGCCAGGAGATCGAGGACGCGTTCCGCCGGCCCTGGCCTGGCGCACGGACGACGACTCGCCGCTGCTGAAAACACCGAGCAGACGTTCTCACAAGAAACTGGACATCCCTGACGTCCGTCGAGCGGAAAGGCAATGAATGCACAGGAGGAGCGCCGTGAAAATCACCGGAGTGGAAGCCATTCTCTTCGAGATCCCCTATCGGAATCCGCTGAAGCGGCACCTGCGCCTCCTCGTCGACGAGTACGCCGGTCACCACAATGAGCACCGGCCTCACCGATCACTCGGACAGCGATGTCCCGATGGTGCCCGCGCGCCGGAACCGCCCGCCGCCGATGGTCCGTCGCATGTCATCCGGCACGACCGCCTCGGCGGCCTCATCTATAAATAGGCGCAGGACGAGTGAATTGGTGGGGCGCTCAAGGCTTCAAGATCATCCCTTTGTCCCTTTGACGCGGCGCATCTCGGTCACACCCCTACCTGGGCGCCCCACAGCAGGGCAGAAAACAGTGCTAGAAAGTGAATATGAAGGGATTTTCTAGCCCAAAACGGCATGAGTCGCACCGTCTCTTCGCCAGCCCCGCGTCTGGTCATGGTGAGTCCGCGGGCTCGGGGCTGCGCTCTCTGCTGAATCTGCGCAGCGTCGCCGGGCAGGTGTTCGTTATGCAGGTCGTGATCGTGGTGCTGCTGGTTGCGGCCGCGGTAACGGCCCTGGTGCTCCAGGCGGGGCGTGACAGTACGCGGGAGGCCGCGCGCCAGTCGCTGACCGCAGCAGAGACGTTCGCGAACGCCCCGGGCACGGTCCAGGCCTTGAACAGCAAGGATCCGACGGCCGTGCTGCAGCCGCGTGCCGAAGCGGCCCGGAAGCGGGCTGGGGTGACCTTCATCGTTGTCATGGACACCAACGGAATTCGCTATACGCACCCCGACCCCCGACAGATCGGGAAGAAGTTCATCGGCACCATCAAACCCTCGCTGGAAGGCGGCACCACCATCGAGAGCGCCCTCGGACTGCCCCTGGCCGAGGGCAGCGGGCCGGTCATCCAGGCGGTGGTGCCGGTGACCGATGACCGCGGCTCGGTCGTCGGCCTGGTTTCCGCCGGGATCAAGGTCCAAAAGGTGACCGCGCTTTCGGCACGGCACATGCCGATCATTTTCGGTGCCGGGGCGGCCGCGCTCGCCTTGTCCACCCTCGGGACGGCATTGGTGGCCAGGAGGTTGCGTGGGCAGACGCACGGTCTGGGCCCGGCGGAGATGACGCGGATGTACGAGCACCATGACGCGGTGCTGCACGCGGTCCGGGAAGGGGTACTGATCATCGGTGCCGACGGGCGGCTGATGCTGGCCAACGACGAGGCGCGGCGGCTGCTGGAACTACCGGCGGATGCTGAACAGCGGCCGGTGGCAGAGCTGAAGTTGGATGCGGATACGGCGCGGCTGCTGACGTCGGGCGAGCCGACCACAGATGAGGTGCACCGCGCGGGGGACCGATTGCTGGCGGTCAACATGCGACCCACTGCCCCCTACGGCGGTCAAGCAGGCTGGGTGGTGACATTGCGGGACACCACGGAGCTGGCGGTGGTCACCGGACGGGCGGAGGTGGCGCGGGAGCGGTTGACCCTCTTGTACGACGCGGGGGTACGGATCGGTACCACGCTGGACGTGGTGCGCACCGCGCAGGAGCTGGCGGATGTGGCGACCCCGCGGTTTGCCGACATCGTCACCGTCGATCTGCTGGAGTCGGTGGAGCGGGGCGAGGAGCCGACCAGGACGGCGGGTATGCGCCGTACCGCAATCAGCGAGGGGTATGAGAAACGGGAGGGGATCTACCCGGTCGGAGAGCTGATCACCTACTCGCCGACGGCTCCGCAGGCGCGGGCCCTGGAGACAGGGCGGGCGGTGCTGGAGGACGACCTGCGACAGGCCCGGGGGTGGCGGGAACAGGACCCTGACGCGGCCAGTAGGGCCCTGGAGCGCGGGGTGCATTCGCTGGTGACCGTGCCGCTCCAGGCGCGTGGCGTGGTGCTGGGGACGACGAACTTCTGGCGCACGGGGGATTCGCCCCCGTTCAAAGAAGAAGACCTCTCCTTCGCAGAGGAGCTGGCGGCGAGGGCGGCGGTGGCCATCGACAACGCCCGCCGCTTCACCCGTGAGCACACGATGGCAGTGACACTGCAGCGAAGTCTGCTGCCGCAAGAGGTACCGGAACAGGACGCATTGGATGTGGCCTGGCGGTATCTGCCGGCCGAAGCCGGCGTGGGCGGGGACTGGTTCGACGTCATCCCGCTGCCGGGCGCCCGGGTGGCACTGGTGGTCGGTGACGTGGTCGGCCACGGACTGCACGCGGCCGCGACGATGGGGCGCCTGCGCACTGCGGTACACAACTTCTCCGCCCTGGACCTGCCGCCGGACGAACTGCTCGGGCACCTGGACGAACTGGTCACCCGCATCGACAGCGACGAGAGCACCGGCGACGGCCCGCAGGGCCGGCAAAGCGAAGCGGTCACCGGGGCGACCTGCCTGTACGCGATCTACGACCCGGTCACGGGAGTGTGCACGACGGCGCGAGCAGGGCACCCGGGCCCGGCGGTGGTGCATCCGGACGGGACCGTCACCTCTCCGGAAGTGCCCGCTTCGCCTCCTCTCGGCCTGGGCGGCCACCCCTTCGAAACCACCGAGCTGCGCCTGCCCGAGGGCTCACGACTTGTGCTGTACACCGACGGGCTGATCGTGAACCGCGACCGGGACGTCGACACCGGACTGGCCCTGCTGCACCAGGCGCTGGAGGGGGCGGGGCGGACTCCGGAGGAGACGTGTCAGGCAGCGATCGACGCGATGCTGCCGGCGCACCCGTCCGATGACATCGCGCTGCTGGTGGCGCGCACTCGGTTGCTCGAGCCGTCGAGGGTGGCGCAGTGGGAGGTGTCGCCGGATCCGGCGGCGGTGGCCCCGGTCCGTGCGGAGTGCGGGGCGCAACTGCAGGCATGGGGGCTGGGAGACATCGGGTTCACCACGGAACTCATCCTCAGCGAGCTGATCACCAACGCCATCCGGTACGGCTCGCCGCCCATCAAAGTGCGGCTGCTGCACTGCCGCAGCCTGATCTGCGAGGTGTCGGACGGCTCCAGCACCTCGCCACATGTGCGGAGGGCAGCGACCACGGATGAGGGCGGCCGAGGGCTGTTCTTGGTGGCGCAGTTCGCCCAGCGGTGGGGCACGCGGTACACGCCGGGCGGCAAGGTCATCTGGGCCGAACAATCGCTGCACGTCGGTGCCGCAGTCCCAATGAGCGACACACTCACCGAAGCACTCCTCGACCAGTTCGACGATCCCAACCTCTGAACGCAGGGGAACGCAGCGACACTTGAGCGGGGCCCGATGCCGGCGCAGAAGCGTGTCGGGGGCGTACCAGCAGCCGGACGCCCCGCGACTTCTCCCCTGGGAGGGGGTGGAGCAGTGCGCCTGCCGGAAACTTCGTCCGTGCAGGTCACCCCGCTCGGGGATCGCCCGGCCCGCGCCGCGGCAAGCGCCTCCTGGGCAGGCGCTGCGAGTCGCCCCAGTTACTCGCCGACCTGCCGACGGAGAGGCGCACCATCCGTGCACCTCACGGTTGGCATGTAAAAGCCGCGTCTCAAGGGATCTTGAGACGCGGCTGTCTACGAGGAGGGCCAGGGATCAGGAGCAGTGCCCCGTCGCCCCCGCACCGCTCACCTCGGCCGACGCGCGTTCCGTGGATACGGTCCGGTCGCCCGTTCCGCGCGCATCACAGCGCCCGAACCACCGCGCCCATGTTGATGCCGTCCGCGCTGTTGTCGAGCTCCAGGTGACGGGCCCCTGTCCACCGGCATTCGGCGCGGGAAGCCTTGTCCCAGAAGGCGTCCCAGTCGGCGAGCTTGGACGTGTCGCGGGCGTAGCCGCGGGCCCGCACCCGTGCGCGGGCGGTCTCCTTGTCCACGGTCACCCGTACCACCACGCACTCGGTGCCTGGCGGCCACCCGTGACGGTCGGCGACCGTCACAAGGTAGTCCGGGTCGTCGAAGTACCGGCCGAACGGAGCGTCGAGGACGACCGGGCGGCCGAGACGCAGGTTGTCCCCGGCCAGGTCCAGAAGCGTCGCGTACTCCAGGTCCATGACGACGGACCGGTAGTACGGGTTGTGGTCGCGCTCGGCCGGGTCCGTGCCGGCCGCCGCCAGGAGTGCCTCGGTCAGCCGCGTGCAGGCGGTGTCCTTGTCGAGGTACGCGGCGCCGGACCGCTCTGCGATCAGCCGGGCCACGCTGGACTTGCCTGATCCGGCGGGGCCGATCACTAGGTGGACGCGGGGGGCGCGGGGGTTGCTCATTGCGCTGGCTCCGGGTGGGGTGGGTCAGGCGGCGACGGCCTGGCGGCGGTCCTTGACGAAGAGCAGGTACGACAGGCCGCCCACGATCAGCAGCGCGCCGCCGATCAGGAAGACCAGGCTGTAGTTGTTCCCGGTGGCGTCGAGGATCGCTCCGGAGACGACGGGCGCGGCCGCGGCGCCGAGGAAGCCGCCGAAGTTCTGGATCGCGCCGAGCGAGGCGACCTGGTGCTTCTCGGCGATGTCACCGGCCAGCGTCCACAGGCAGCCCATCGGCGCCTGTGCGGCGAAGTAGCCGACGGAGAGCAGGGCGATGGCGAGCGGCGTGCTGTCCACGTACGCCACGGGGATGACCGCGAGGGCGGCCAGGGCGGCGCCGCCGACGATGGGCACCTTGCGCGAGGTGACCGCGGAGTGACCCTTGCGGATGAGCCGGCCCGACAGCCAGCCGCCGGCCAGGACGCCCGCGATGCCGCAGAGGTACGGGAGCGAGGACAGCCAGCCGGTGTCGGCGAGGCTGAAGCCGCGGGAGGTCTGCAGGTAGCTGGGCAGCCAGGTCAGGTAGACCCAGACGGTGTAGAAGATGCCGAAGGCGCCGAGCACCATGAACCAGGTGTTCTTCTGGCGGAACATCTGGCCCCAGCTCGCCTGCGGCTGGTCGGACGCCTTGGCGGCGGCGGCCGCCTCGGCAGCCTCGGCGCCCTTGATCAGGGCCTCCTCGCGCAGGGTGGGGTCGCGGTAGATACGCAGCCAGACCAGCACGATCACGAGGCCCAGGGCGCCGACGGCGAGGAACATGCCGCGCCAGCCGAAGGTGATCAGGAGGCCGGTGAGCAGCGGCGGGGCGAGCGCATTGGCGATCTGCGAGCCGGTGTTGACGATCGAGATCGGCAGTGCGCGCTCTTCCTTGTTGAACCAGCGCTCGTTGACCTTGAGCCCCGCGGTGAAGAACGGTGACTCGGCGACGCCGAGCGCGACCCGGGCCGCGTACAGCGTGCCGAAGGAGGTGGCCGCCGCGCCGATCATGGACACCAGCGACCAGAGTCCGGCCGCCCAGGCGTACATCTTCTTCGGGCCGAAGCGGTCGACGAGGTAGCCGGCCGGGAGGTTGGCGATCGCGTACGGCCAGGAGAAGGCGGCGAGCAGCAGACCCATCTCCGTGGAGCTCAGGCCGAACTCGTCCGCGACGGTGGTGTTCGCGATGCTCAGGGTCGCGCGGTCGAGATAGTTGACGACACCGCCGATCACCAGCAGGGCGACGAGGACCCAGCGGATACGGATCGACTTGCGCAGCGCGGACTCATCCCGGTCGAGGGACTCGGGTGTGAGGCTCTCGGGGGTGAGGGTCTGCTCGGCCATGGATGAGCTCCTTTGCTCCATGAACGGCGGGGCGGGGACAGTACAGGAAGTTCTGGTGTGCGGGAGGTGGCGTCTCAGGCCCGGGCTTCGCCGATGGCCGCGAGCATGGTGGCGGCTGCCCGGGTGACCTGGCCGTAGTCGCCGTCGGCGCGGGCGGCCTTGGTGACGGAGGAGCCGACGCCCACGGCGGTGACGCCGGCGTCGAACCACTGCTTCACGTTGTCCGGGGTGACCCCGCCCGCGGGCATGAGGGGCGCCTGGGGAAGAGGGGCCTTCACGGTGCGCACGTAGTCGGGGCCAAGGAACTCGGCAGGGAAGACCTTCACGATGTCGGCGCCTGCCTGCATGGTGTCGACGATCTCGGAGGGCGTGAAGGCGCCGCTGACCGAGACCGCCTGGTAGCGGTTGGCGGTCGCCAGCATCGCCGGGTTGAGGTTGGGGCTGACCAGGAGGTTGGCGCCGGCCGAGATGCAGCGGTGGGCGGCCTGCTCGTCCAGGACCGTGCCGGCGCCGATGACGATGCCGTCCTTGCGGTGGCGGTCGGCGAGACTGGTGATGACGTCCAGGGCACCCGGCACGGAGAGGGTGATCTCGAGGGCTCGGATGCCGCCTTCGATGGCGGCTTCGGAGACAGCGAGTGCCTCTTCGGCGGTGTCGAGGCGGACGATCAGGAGGGCCCCGGAACGGGTGATGGCGTCCAAGGCGTTAAACTTTGTTCCCATAGCGCAACACCGTAGAACATCGATTCACAAAGTGTCACGCGAGTGAGAGTGGAGTCACAGTGAGCGGCAATGGACCGCTGATCCCGGAACAGCGCCACCAGGAGCTCCTGCGCCTGCTGCGAGGCAGCGGCGTGCTGAGCATCCGGGAACTGACCGCCCGCCTGAACGTCTCCCACATGACGGTGCGCCGCGACATCGCGGCCCTGGAGGAGAGCGGCCAGGTCGTCTCGGTGCAGGGCGGCGTCCGCCTGGCCGACTGGACGGGCAACGCGCCGCCCCGGGAGCGGGCCACTCGCGCCGCACTGGAGGTGCCTCGCAAGCAGGTCATCGCGCAGGCCGCCGCCGGGCTGGTCGAGGACGGCACGGTCGTGTATCTGGACGCCGGCACGACCTGCCAGGAGGTCGTCCCGCTCCTCGCCGCCCGGACGAACCTGACGGTGGTCACCAATGACTTCCACGCCGCTCTCGCGCTGATGGCCCTGCCCTCGGTGCACACGATCCACACCGGCGGGGAGGCGGACGCGGACAGTGGCTCGAGCAGCGGCCCGCTCGCGGCCAGGACGATCGAGGACCTCAATATCGACCTGGCCTTCCTCAGCACCGGCACCTGGGACCTGTCCCATGGCGTGACCAGCCACTCCTCGGAGAAGGTGCTGCTGAAGCGGGCGGTCATGGCATCGGCCGCGTCGGTCGCCCTGCTCGCCGACAGTACGAAGTGGGGCGGCGTCGAGCGGTTCACGGTGACCCGCCTCGACGCACTCGACACGGTCGTCACGGACTCCGGCCTGCCGGCCGAGATCATCGACAGCATCGCCGAGCAGGGACCGAAGGTCCTTCGCACGGAGTGAGGGGCCCGGCGCCCTGCGCACGGACGCCTGGCGGAATCCCTCAACTCCCCTTCGCACCGGGCCACTTGGCGCCGTGGGCACCGCACTCCGGAACTCAGCAGGCCAGGTCGGCGACCAGCTTCTCGATCTCCGCGGCCGTCCGCTCGTCCGGATGACCGACCGTCATGCGCGCCGTACCCGCAGGCAGGCCGCGTGCGACCAGGGCGCGCTTGATGCGTCCGACGCTCGGGCCGAGCAGTGCGACGACGCGGTCCACACGCCCCTGGAGACGGGCGAGTTCACCGGCGCCGGCACCCGCGCGATGCGCCGCGGCGAGCTCCAGGAAGGGCTCCGGCAGCGCGCCGGAGCAGCCGGAGATCACGCCCGCGCCTCCCTCGTCGAGGACGGTGGTCAGCAGTGCGTCGTTCCCGGAGTAGACGGTGGAGTCGGCAGGCAGGGCGGCACGGTACGCGGCGACTTGGGTGGACGGCGATCCGCTGAGCTTGACGCCGGCGAACCCGCAGTCGGCCGCGAGCCGCCCGAACGGCTCGGGCCCGACCGTGATGCCGCTGCGCTCGGGGAACAGGTACGCATACAGATCCGTGTCGCCCGCGGCCTCGCGTACCCGGCGGAAGTGGTCCAGCAACTCGCCTTCATCGGCGGTGAAGTAGTACGGGGTGAGCGCGGCGATCCGGGTGGCACCGGCGGCGACGGCATCCCGCGTCAGGGCAACCGCGGTGTGCGTGTCGGCGGCGCCGGTGTGCGCCATCACCCCTTGGGACCCGGCCGTCTCGAGGGCCAGCTCGAGGAGCCGCCGCCGTTCGACGCGATCCAGGGCGGGGAACTCCCCGGTGGTGCCCGCGATCATCAGCCGGCCCGTGGTGGCGGCGGTGAAGCGGAACAACTCGCGGGCAGCGGGCATGTCCACCGCGCCGGTGGCGGTGAACGGGGTGGTGAGAGGGGTGATGACCGTGGACTGTACGGATGCAGAAGTGGACATACGAGGTGAATTCCTCCGGCACGACGCGGAAATTCTCAGGAAAGTCGTCAACGGTTAACCGTTGACGGTTGCCGATCGTACGCCCGAGGATGACCGGAGTCACGAGCCGCAGGGGTCACTGCCGACCCCGCTTCGCACCGGAGCGCACCATGCCCGTTCAGCCCGAACACCTCGTCAGCCTCTATCACTTGAACGACCTCGGCCCCGCGGAACTGCGCCGGCTCCTTCCCGGCCACCCGGATCTCCGCATCTCCGAGATCGGCCCCGACGAGGACCCGCTCGACCACCTCGAGACGCTCTCCACGGCCACGATCGTGCTCGCCCCGCTGGAGAAGGAACGTCGCGTCACCGCGGAGCTGATGGACGCGATGCCGCACTGCCGACTGATCCAGTCGGTGGCGGTGGGCTTCGACGGGGTCGACCACGTGGCGGCCGCCGAGCGCGGCATCCCGGTCGCCAACCTGCCCGGTTTCAACACCGACGCCGTCGCCGACTGGACCGTCGGTGCTCTCCTCTACCTGCTGCGCCCGTACGCCTTCGGCCACGCCAAGGTCGAGCGCGGCGAATGGGGCCCTGAGGGCGTCCGCGGCCACGACCTGTCCGCGCGCACGGTCGGCATCGCGGGTTTCGGCAACATCGGCCGCGCCGTCGCCCGTCGGCTCGACGCCTTCGGCGCCGAAGTCCTGGTCCACGACCCGTACCCGAGCGAACCGCACCGCGAGTACGTCGGCCTCGAAGAGCTGGCCGAGCGCTGCGACGTCCTCACCCTCCACATGCCCCTGAACGCAGCGACCCGCGGTGTCGTCGGGACCGACCTGCTGCGGCGCATGCCGCGCGGCTCGTACGTCCTTAACGCCGGCCGCGGTGGTGTGCTCGACGAGGCGGCCGTGGCCCGTGCCCTGGATTCAGGGCAGTTGGCGGGCGCGGCACTCGATGTGTTCGCCGAAGAGCCGCTGCCCGCCGACTCCCCGCTGCGCGGCCGCACGGACGTCCTGCTCAACCCGCACGCCGCAGGCGTGACCTACGAGGCGTACCGCAACCTGCGCGCCGGCGTGATCGAGAGCCTCGACCTGGTGCTCTCGGGCAAGGCCCCGCGTGCCGTCGTCAACGGCGTCGGTCCGGACGAGTCCCGCGGCTGAGTCCCTCGGCCGACCGCTCCGTTCCTGTACCCGCCCGTCCCCACAACCGCTAGGTGTCCAATGACGTCCACCCACCCCGGAACCCGGCACGCCGCCACCGGTCCTGACGCCCCCCAGGAAACCGCTCCCCGGCCCCGCGTCGGCCGCGTCCGCTTCGCCGTCCTCGGTCTGCTCTTCGTCGGCATCACCATCAACTACGTCGACCGGGCCACACTCAGCGTGGCGCTGCCGCACATCAGCGAGGACTTCCACATCTCCTCGACCATGTCCGGCCTGATCATGTCGGCCTTCTTCTGGACCTACGCGTTCGGCCAGATGCCGGGCGGCTGGCTCGCCGACCGCGTCGGGCCCCGCGTCTCCCTCTTCTTCGCGAGCCTGTGGTGGGGTGTGGCGACGGCGCTGATGGGAATCGCCCGCGGCACCGGCTCGCTCGTTGCTCTGCGCATGGTCCTCGGCCTCGGCGAGGCTCCTTCGTTCCCGTCCAGCGCCAAGGTCGTCGCGAAGTGGTTCCCGAAGGGCGAACGCAGCTTCGCCTCGGCAACGTTCAACAACGGCAACGCCGTCGGAGGCGCCCTCTCCATCCCTCTCGTCGCCCTGATCGTCGCCGGTATCGGCTGGCGGGCCGCGTTCTTCGTGGCCGGCGCGCTCGGTGTCCTGTGGGCGCTCGGCTGGTGGCTGTACTACCGCGACCCGGAGCGCCACGGACGGCTGAAGAAGCCGGAGTTCGACTACATCAAGGCCGGCCAGGACGCGGCCGACGCCCCCGAGCAGACCACGATCCGCTGGCGCGACCTGTTCCGCTTCCGCGTGATGTGGGCGATGATGCTCGGCTTCTTCTGCGTCAACTTCGTCGCCTACTTCTTCATCACCTGGTTCCCGTCGTACCTCGTGGAGACGTACCACCTGTCGACGCTCAAGTTCGGTTTCCTCGGCATGGTTCCAGGCCTGTCCTCGATGGTCGGTGGCTGGTGCGGCGGCCTTGTCTCCGACTGGCTGGTGCGGCGCGGCACCCCGGTCACCAAGGCCCGCAAGATCTGCCTCGTGGGCGGTCTGCTCGGCACCTCGGTCATCGCGCTCGCGGTCATCTCGCCGAGCGTCGGCATGGCATTGACCGCACTGTCCGTCTCGTACTTCTGCTCCACCTTCGCCGCGGCCAGCGTGTGGTCACTGCCCGGCGACGTGGCCCCGACCCCCGGCCACGTCGGCTCGATCGCGGGCATCCAGAACACGGCGGGCAACATCGCCGGCATCGTCTCCCCGCTGCTGCTCGGCGTGCTGATGGGTACCAACGGCTCCTTCACCGTGCCCCTCATGACGGCCGGCTGCGTGGCGCTGATCGGCGCGGCGACGTACGCGTTCCTGCTGCCGAAGGTGCAGCCACTGCGGCTGGACACGTCCCGGTCGGACTCGATGGCATAGTGGGTTTCCGTCAACCGTTGACGGTGTGACGGCACATGGGTGGACACCGTGCGCAGGCGCGGGGCAAGGAGGATCAGGCGTGGACCGGCTGGCAGTGGATCAGGTACGGCAGCTGCCGCTGGGCGAACGCGTGGCCGGCCAGTTGCGGGAACGGATCGTCAAAGGCGAACTCGAACCGGGCACACACCTGGTGGAGGGCGCTCTGGCCGACAGCTTCGACGTCAGCCGCGGCCCCATCCGTGACGCGTTGCGCATCCTCGAGTCCGAGGGTCTGGTGGAGTCCCGTCGACGTGGGGTGTTCGTGACCGGGCTCGACGAGGACGACATCGACGAGCTGTTCACGCTCCGCGAGTCCATGGAGCGGCTCGCGCTGACCCGTGCGATGGAGCGTGCCGACGGGCCCAGGGCGGCCGACCTCCTCGAAGCGCAGGTCGCGGTCATGGTGGAGGCGGCGGACAAGAAAGACCCCGCCGCCTTCGCGGAGGCCGACCTGCGGTTCCACACCTTGTTCTACGAACTCGCCCAGCACCGGCGCCTTTCGGCGGCGTGGGAGCAGCACCGGCCGGTGTTCACGGTCCTCCTGGACGTCACCAACACCCAGGACCGCGACCTGCGCCCGTCCGTCGAGTCCCATGCCGACCTGGTCCGCGCGTTCCGCTCAGGCGACGTGGAGCAGGCGGTCTCGCTGCTGAGCGAGCACATCCTGAGCGCCGGCAACCGGCTGAGGAACGCTGCGGGCCGCTCCGTGAGGTGATCGGCAGGACCGCCCCGATTGCCGCGCCCATCAGCAACCGCGCCAGAGCTGCGGGTGCCGACAAATCACCCTGTCGGTGCCCGAAACTCGGCCACCGCTGCTGACCTGGGCCCTGTGGTCGAGACCAGGCAGGGCGAGATCCTGAGGTATGGCTCTGCTACTGCTGTACCTGATCTTCCTAAAGGTCCTGGGGTGGATTGCGTTGCGGCGCGCGATCGGAGGCGTCGACGAACGCGGAGATTCTCGTACTGCGGCACCAACTCGCCGTCCTCCGCCGTCAAATCGCCCGACCACGGCTCTCATGGACGGACCGGGCGCTGAACGCCGGACTGGCGCGACTGCTGCCCAAGGCCCTGCGAGGGCACGTGTGCGTCACCCGGGCACGCGGCTGCGCTAGCACGCCGACCTGGTCAAGCGCCGCCGGACCTACAAGCACCACGGCCCCGGCCGTCCGCCGACCCGGCCCATCGTGCGGGAGCTGGTATTGAGAATGGCCGCAGAGAACCCACCTGGGGCTACCGCAGGATCGCGGGCGAACTGGTCGGCCTGGGCCGCCCGGCCGGAGCCTCCACGGTATGGGCGACCCTGAACAAGGCCGGGATCGACCCGGCACCCCGCCGCTCCAGCCCGACCTGGGCGGAGTTCCTGCGCAACAGGTGCCGCTGCAAGTCAGGCCCGGTGAAACCGTTCTGGAGCGCTTCGGGCGTCCCCGAATCGGGTCCGGGACGGAGACCCGCTGTCGGCCCCACGGGGGCTAACAACTGCTGCGGGATGCATAGTCGGATCTCAACGAACGTCTTCTTTCTCTGACGCTTGGGGTGCTCGTCCCGCCAGGCATCCAGGGCTTTTGCCTCCCATAGTAGGGAACGTCCGATCTTCTTAGGCTTGGGAAAGTCCGGGCTTTGGCGGTGGAGGTTGTAGAGGGTGCGCCAGGCGATTTCCAGCCGCTCGCAGGCTTCACCGCTGGTGGTAGTGCATAGTCAATGACTGGCTGGTGAGGGGGTGTTCAGGGTGAAGAAGTTCCAGCCGCAGCCGGGGTTTGTGGTGCAGGCGTTCCGTTTCGCCCTGGACCCGAATGCGACTCAGGAATCCGCGCTGCGGTCGCACTGCGGGGCTGCTCGGGTCGCGTACAACTGGGCTGTCGGCTGGGTGATGGCCTCGTGGTGGCAGCGGAAGGCGGAAGCCTCGTACTCGGTCGCCGAGGAGGAGCTGACGCCGTGGCGGCCGTGGTCGCTGCCCGCGCTGCGTAAGGAGTTCAACCAGGTCAAGCGCACCGATCCGCGCTATGTCGACTGGTGGCACGAGAACTCCAAGGAGGCGTACAGCACTGGCCTGGCCAACGCGGCTGCCGCGTTCGACAACTATACGAAGTCGAAGAACGGCCGCCGTAAGGGCGCCCGCATGGGTACGCCACGTTTCAAGTCCAAGCGCAAGGCCCGTCTTGCGTGCCGGTTCACCACCGGTAGCATCCGCGTGGCCGACGACCGTCATGTGACGCTGCCGGTGCTGGGAACCATCCGCACCCATGAGTCCACCGTCAAGCTTCTGGCCCGCGTGCAGGCCGGTATGGCACGCATCCTGTCCGCGACGGTGCGGCATGAGCGGGGCCGCTGGTTCGTGTCCTTCCAGATGGAGGTCAAGCGGGAGATCACCCGCGTGGCCCGTCCTGGTGTCGCCGTCGGTATCGACCTCGGGGTGAAGGTGCTCGCGGTGATGGCCGACAGTGCCGGGGAGATCGGTTACGTCGACAACCCCAAGCACTACGAGGGCGAACAAAAGCGGCTGCGGCGTCTGTCCCGTCGTGTGGCGCGCCGCCAGGGGCCGGCCGTGCACGACCCCGCGACCGGCAAGACCATCCGCCGGGAACCGTCGAAACGATGGGTCAAGGCGAACGCCGAACGCAACCGCGTGCACCACCGCGTGGCGAACCTCCGCGAAGACGCCCTGCACAAGCTCACCACCGCCGTGCGTGCCGAGTACGGCACCGTCGTGGTCGAAGACCTCAACGTCGCCGGGATGCTCCGCAACCGCCGTCTGGCACGGAAGATCGCCGATGCCGGATTCGGAGAGATCCGCCGTCAGCTCACCTACAAAGGCCGGCGCAACGCCTGCCCCACGGTCGTCGCCTCGCGCTGGTACCCGTCCTCGAAAACCTGCTCGTCGTGCAAGACAGTGAAAGCCAAACTGCCCCTGCACGTGCGAGTGTTCTCCTGCGACGCGTGCGGCCTGGTCATCGACCGGGACGAGAACGCCGCCCGCAACCTCGCCGACCTCGCATCGGCCGGCACAACCGGTACCGGAGTGGCCGGAGACCGGGGCACGCCCAGCGTGCCGAAACCGCGTGGAGCCGACCAGAAGACCCGCGTCAGCCGGGCCGGCCGCAAAGCTGACCCGGTGCGGGCAGGTGGCGCAAAACCGCCCCACAGGCGGAAGGAACCGCGAGACCTTCAACAGGACACCACCGCCCAGCTCGGGCTGTGGTGACACCGTTAAGGACCATCTGTGCGTAAACGCATGGATTGCTGAGATCTCACTATGACCTCAGCAACGGTCACACGGGCTCAGACCTGCGGCAGGGAGAAGGGGACGTGCCCGGTGGCGCGGCCGGTGACGTCGAGGAGCCGGCCCATGCGTTTACGTGAATGGAGGAACACGGTGCGGTCGCTGACCTTCAAGTTCGGGAAGCGTTCCGCCAGTTGTGCTTCGAAGGGGTCGATGGCGTGCAGGCCGCGGAGCCAGACCATCACGAGCAGGTTGTCGGAGCCGCTGACGGACACGGCCAGGCGGACTTCCTCCATCCGGGCCAGCGCGTTCCCCGTGCCTTCGATGTGGGTGTGAGGGACCGATGTGCGGTAGAGCACGACAGTGGATAGCCCGGCGAGGGGGTGGGCCAGGTCGCAGCGAAAGTTGATGTCTCTGTCGCGGATCATGCGCTGAAGCCGACGCCGGGCGGTGTGTTCGCTGATGCCTGCCGCGGCTCCGAGGTCGGTGTAGCCGAGGCGTCCGTCGCGGCCGAGGGCTTCCAGTATGGCGCGGTTGCCGGGCTGCGGCCGGTGGTGCATGTGGGCGCTGTACACGGTCCGGCGAGAGGTGCGCGGAGTGGAGAGTTCCGCGTGGCCGGCGGGCTCCATGGCCCGCATCCGCCAGTCGCCGCCCTCGCTGTACAGCGTGATCCCGAGGCGGGTTCGGGTGGACCGTACGCCGTCCAGACCACCGATCAGGCCGTGGACCGAGCGGCCGAGGGCGGGCAGGTCGGCGGCGGCTACGGACGCCAGGAGATCGAAGTCGCCCGTAGCCTCGTCGACGCTGAAGACCCAGGGCATGCCGGCCAGGGCGATGCTGACCGTTTCGAGCGCCCGCGGCCGGCACCGCACCTCGACGTAGGCGACGGTGGCCGACTTTGCCGCGTCGTACGCGGTGACCCAGGCCATGCCGTTCGCGCGCAGTCGCTCCCAGCGGCGAGCCGCTGTGGTCGCGTCGACGCCTAGTGCTCGGCCTATCCGGGACCACGGCGCCCTGGGAGCGGCCTGCAAAGCGTCGACGAGAGCCAGGTCCAGTTCGGAGAAGCGCACGTCCGCGCCCGCGTCGCGGAAATCGGGTGCTGCCGCTCTTCTCAGGATGCTTTCCTGCAATTCTCCAGGGACTTCGGTCACAGACCGGATCGTAGGGGCACTTCCGGCCGATGCCCAGCGTCGGCCTCGGCGATGAGGAGTGCCGCGTGTCTGCTGCGTCCCCGCAGTCCGCCCGGAGAACCGTCCGGATCACGATCGTCCTGCTGTTCACGGCCTGGCTGGTCGACTACGCCGACCGGCTCGTCATCAACCTGATCCTGCCTTCCGTCGGTGCCGAGTTCGACCTGAGCCGCGGGCAACAGGGCCTGATCGTCTCCGTGTTCTTCCTCGCCTATGCCCTGTGCCAGATACCCGGCGGGATGCTCACCGACCGCTACGGCGCGCAGCGGATCACGCTCTGGGCCCTGCTGGCGTGGTCCGTGTTCACCGCGCTGACCGGCTTCGCCTGGTCGTTCGCTGTTCTGCTCGTCATGCGGTTCGCGTTCGGCGCCGCCGAAGGCATCTTCCCGCCGGCCTCGATGAAGGTCCTCGTCGAGCGGACCACGCCGGAGGAACGGATGGGCGCCAACGGCCTGATCATGAGCTCCAACGCCCTGGCCGGTGTGCTCGTCCCGATCGTCGTCGCTCCCCTGGTCGCGGCCTTCGGCTGGCGCTCGGCGTTCTTCTCGACGGCGGCGCTCGGTGTCTTCGTTCTGGTCGCGATACGGATGTGGCTCCCTGCCCCGTTGGCGCGTACCGAGCCGGAGGCCAGCACCGCGGGGCGGCGCGCGGGCGGCGTTCTGCGGATGGGCGTGATCTGGCGCTTCAGCGCCATGATGTTCGGCTATAGCGTGATCGTCTGGGGCCTCAACACCTGGGTCCCGTCGTATGTCAGTGAGGAGTACGGGGTCCCGCTGGCCTCGGTCGGAGCCCTCGTGGCGATTCCGGCCCTCGCCGCGGCCGGCGCGATCGTCGTCGGCGGCCGGCTCTCGGACCGGTTCGGTGGCCATCACCGGAAGGTGATCGTGCCCGGCATGACGGTGACGGCCGCCGCGTTGCTCCTCATGACCCTCGCGACCTCGCTCACCGGCTTCGTCGTCTTCGCCACGCTCGCCTCGGTCGCCGCCTCCCTCTGCTACATGCCGATCTTCGCCGTCCCGCTGGGCGGACTGGCGGCCGAGGACGTCGGCGTGGGCAGCGCGGTGATCATCCTCGGCGGCCAGGTCGCCGGCATGGCCGCCCCGCCCGTCATCGGCGCGCTCGCCGACGCCTTCTCGTTCCGGGTCGCCTTCGCCTTCCTGATACTCGGCGCCGCCATCGCCACCGTGATGGCTCTCCTGACCCCGCAGGACGCCGCCTCCTTCCGGACCGCCGCCGGCGCGTCCGAACTGCCCGCGCCCGCAAAGGAGCACTCATGACCGCCACCTCTGTCGCAAGCCTGCTGTCCGGCTTCCCGGACGAGCTGCCGGGCCTGCTGGCCCTCTACGAGGACCTGCATGCCCACCCTGAGTTGTCCTTCCAGGAGTTCCGTACGGCCGGCGTCGTCGCCGACCGGCTGCGAGAGCAGGGCTGGAAGGTCACCGAGAGCGTCGGCGGCACGGGCGTCGTCGGGGTGCTGGTCAACGGCGAGGGACCGGTGGTCCTGCTGCGCGCAGACATGGACGGGCTCCCGGTCAAGGAGCGGACGGGACTGCCGTACGCCTCCCATGAGACCGCCGTCGACGGCGAGGGCAACGAAGTGCCCGTGATGCACGCCTGCGGCCACGACATGCACGTCACCTGTCTCCTCGGTGCGACCGGCCAACTCGCCGCCGCCCGTGCGCAGTGGCGCGGCACGGTCGTCGCCGTGTTCCAGCCCGCCGAGGAGATCGGCGGGGCACCGGCCATGATCGAGGACGGTTTCCTGGAACGCTTTCCCCGCGCCGACGTCTGCCTCGGCCAGCATGTCTCCCCGGCCCCCGTCGGCTTCGTCGGCACCCGCCCCGGGCCGGTGATGGCCGCCTCCGACAGCCTGCGTGTCCGCCTCTTCGGGCGCGGAGGACACGGGTCCGCGCCCGAGACCACCATCGACCCGATCGTCATGGCTGCCGCGGTCGTCATGCGGTTGCAGACGGTCGTCTCCCGGGAGGTGGGCGCGGCGCAGACCGCTGTCGTGACCGTCGGCTCGCTCCATGCGGGCACCAAGGAGAACATCATCCCGGACACTGCCGACCTGCGGATCAACGTGCGCTCCACGACTCCCTTGGTACGCAACCGGGTTCTGGCGGCCGTCGAACGGATCGTCCGCGCCGAGGCCGCAGCGTCCGGCGCCCCCAAGGACCCCGAGATCACCGGACTCAACTCCTTCCCCGTCACCGTCAACGACGACCGGGCCACCGGCACCGTGCTCGGCGCGATCGCCGAAGTCCTCGGCGGGGAACGGGTCCTCACCCTGCCCCAACCCCTCACGGGCAGCGAGGACTTCGGTGTCTTCGGTACGGCCCTCGGTGTCCCCTCGGTCTTCTGGCACTTCGGCGGCGCCGACCCCGCCCTCTTCCAGGACATCGACCCCGAAGCCCTGCTGACGGACGGTCTGCCGGACGCGATTCCCGCCAACCACTCCCCGCACTTCGCCCCTGTACCCGAGCCCACGATCCGGACCGGCGTGACGACCCTGCTCGCTGCGGCCGCCCCGTGGCTGGGCACCGAGGCCGACCACGCCGGGGACCACCAGGAGATGTGACGTGCCCCTTGGCCCGGACATCGCCGCTTTCCTGCGAAGTCCCGCCGCCGAGGCGACGGTCTGGATCAACACAGCCCTCAAACGGCTGATCGGCTGACGCCTCGCGGCACCGCCACGAGAGCGCCCCCTCCTCACTTCTCCTCATCCGAAAAGGACTTCCGAATGAACTCGGACACCCCCAGCACCGATCTCGCCTATCTCAGTGCCACCGAGGCGCGACGACTCTTCGACGCCCGAGACCTGTCCCCCGTGGAGCTGATGCGCGCGGTCATCCACCGCGCGGAGCAGACCGAGCCGGTCATCAACGCCTTCACCGAGCAGCTCTTCGACGAGGCACTGGAAGGGGCCCGGCACGCCGAGGGCCGCTTCCTCGGCAAGGGCGGACTGACGCCGCGCCCGCTGGAAGGCATCCCGGTCGCCACCAAGGAGAAGCACGCCATCGCCGGGCGTTCCCTCACGGAGGGCTCGCTCGTCAATGTCGGTAACACCGCGACCGAGAACGCCCCGGTGATCGACCGCATCCTGGACGCCGGCGGCATCATCCACGCCCGTACCGCCACTCCCGAGTTCTCCATCGCCACCTTCACCCACAGCCGCCTGTGGGGCGTCACGCGCAACCCGTGGAACCCCGAGCTGACCCCCGGCGGCTCGTCCGGCGGCGCGGGCGCCTCCCTCGCTGCCGGCACCGCGCTGCTCGCCTCCGCCTCCGACATCGGCGGCTCCACCCGCATCCCCGCCGCCTTCACGGGCACCGTCGGCTACAAGGCTCCCTACGGCCGGATTCCCGGCGTCGCACCGCTGTCCGCCGACCACTACCGCGGCGACGGCCCCATGGCTCGGACCGTGGACGACTGCGTCACCTTCACCAACGTCCTGACCGGCCCCGACCCGCGCGACCACGTGTCACTGCGCCCGAAGCTCGTTCTGCCGACCCAGTACGACGCGGTTGCGGGGATGCGCATCGCGCTGTGCGTCCGCCTGGGAGCGTACGACGTCCACCCGGAGGTCGAGGCCAACACCCGGGCGGTCGCCCGGGCCCTCACCGACGCGGGCGCAGTCGTCGAGGAGATCGAACTCCCGTGGACCAAGGACGACATCCTCATCAGCCTCGGGGCACACTTCTCCACCATCTTCGGCGCCCTCGTCTGCGAGATCGAAGCGAAGCACCGCGACCGGATGTCCGCGTACGCGGCAGCCTTCGCGGACACCATGGCCGTCGCCCGTGAGCGCGTCACCTACCTCGACGGCCTGCGCGTCGAGACCCGGCTGCAGCGCGAGCTGGGCGAGGCGATGGCCCCCTTCGACGCCCTGATCTGCCCGACCACCGCCGTCCCGGGCCTGCCCGCCGGAGACGACCTCCTGGGGCGCCTGGTGGTGGACGGCGAGGACCACGGTGAGCCCATGTGGGCACCGATGACCGTCCCCTTCAACATAAACAACCGCTGCCCCGTCCTCAACGTCCCCAGCGGCCACTCCAGTTGGGGCCTTCCCACGGGCCTCCAGATCGTCGGCCACACCTACGACGACCCGACCGTCTTCCGCATCGGCAAGGCCCTGGAACAGCTCCGCCCCTGGTCCTACACCCCGGACCACCGGCCGACCGCTCAGCCGGCAGCCTTCACACGCTGAGGAGCCGGTCCCGGAGAAGCTACGGTCGGCCACTCCGGGACCTGGGCCTTCGCCGTCGATGTCCCCGCCCTGGGTGCCCCGTACAGAACTGCCGTAGTGGCCGCTCAAAGCGGACAGCTTCTGACCTAGATGAGTAAAGCCGCGTCTCAAGGGATCTTGAGACGCGGCTGTCTACGAGGGGGGCCAGGGATCAGGAGCAGTGCCCCCGTCGCCCCCGCACCGCTCCTAGCACGGACTGGACGCCGTCATCGCATCCACCCTGCGAGGGTGCACGCCGGAGTAACACCCGGCATCGGGCCGAGCGGACCGCCCCGGGCAACGGCGAGCGCCACCGCCGGCCCGACCCCGAACGACAGCCCCCTGCACACGCACTCCCTCGCGGGAGGGAGTGCCGACCAAAGGGCGACGGGCCGCAGCACTACACAACAGGACGGGCGACAACGGGTGACGGAGGTCACCGACACGTTCCGGTAGATCTTGGAATGCGCGGGTCCCCCGCACTGCTGAGCCTTGTGGGCTTACCCCTGTCCAACATGCTCCAAGGTGGCGCCGGGCCAGGGCGCTCAGCGCGACAGACCACCTGGTCGGAGACCTTCCCGGTCCCATCCACACCCATCCGCTCATAGACCACTGTCTTCGAAAGGTCTCCTGCACCATGCCGCTGGCCCTGCTGGCCCTTGCTGTTGTCGCATTCGGCATCGGCACGACCGAATTCGCCACGATGGGGCTGCTGCCCCAGATCGCTGACGGCATCGACGTATCCGTGCCGCATGCCGGCAACCTCGTCTCGGCCTACGCGCTCGGTGTCGTCGTCGGCGCCCCCGTGCTGACGGGCATCGGCGCACGCGTTCCCCACAAGCGGCTGCTGCTGCTCCTGTCCGGACTGTTCGTGATCGGCAACATCGCGTCCGCGCTCGCTCCCAGCTTCGGACTGCTCTTCGCCGCGCGGTTTCTGGCAGGTCTGCCGCACGGAGCGCTGTTCGGTGTGGGCGCCGTCGTCGCTTCCCGGCTGGTCGCCCCCGAACGGGCCGCACGTGCCGTGTCGAAGATGTTCCTCGGGCTCACCATTGCGAACATCGTCGGAGTGCCGGCGAGTACGGCCCTCGGGCAGCACCTGGGCTGGCGGTCCGCCTACTGGGCAGTCGCCGTCATCGGCATCGTCGCCCTCGCCTCCCTGGCCCTCTTCGTTCCCCACCAGCCACGTGGCCGGCAGTCCGGTATCCGGCACGAGCTGCGGGCGATGGGCAACAGGCAGGTCGCGATCGGCCTGGCCACGGCTGTCGTCGGGTTCGGCGGGTTCTTCGCCGTCTACAGCTACCTGGTGCCCATGCTCACGAACGTGACGGGCATCTCCGACTCCTCCACCACGCTGGTCCTCGCGCTCTACGGCGTCGGCATGACGCTCGGCACGGTGCTCGCAGGCCCGCTCACGGACCGTGCCCTGAGGCCGACGCTGTACGCGGGGCTCGCTCTGCTGGCCGCGGCGCTGGTGACGTTCTATTTCACCGTCAACAGCACCGTGCCCGCGCTGGTGACGATCGCCTTCATCGGTGCCATGGGTTCTCTCATCACCACGCCCGTCCAGATGCTGCTCATGGCCAAGGCGCAGAACGCTCCGACGATGGCGGCCGCCTCCAACCACTCCGCATTCAACCTCGCCAACGCGGGCGGTGCCTGGCTCGGCGGCCTGGCCATCTCGGCGGGCTGGGGCTGGGCCTCGCCCAACTTGGTCGGGGCGGCTCTCGCCCTGGCCGGCCTGGGCCTCGCCTTCACGGGAGGCCTGATGGACCGGGGTACCCGACGCTCGGAGGTGGTCACCTCGTCCCGCGCGGAACACTCGACGGAAGCCGACGAGGTCACCGCGGCCCCGTGAAGGCATGCAGGCCGGCTGCCGTCGCCTTGGCGGCCGGCCCGAGCTGCGGAGCGGTGACGATTCATATGCTCAGCGCGGGAGGAGTGCACCGATCGGATCCTGCTGTTCGGCCGCGGCCACGCGGAGAAGATCCTCCACGACTACGCCGACCACTTCAACAGCCACCGACCCCACCGAGCCAGCTGAGTATCAGACGAAATACCAGGTCGTAGCCGGTGAAGCCAATGTGAAGCGCTACGGGCTGACGGTCACCGCGGGCGCGGGCCGGGGATGTTCAGGCCGAGACCGGTAGCCGCGTCCCGTCCCGCAGGAACAGCGGTATCCGCTCCAGCGGCGCGTCCACCGTCACCCGGGCCCCGCCCTCGAAGTCGGCGCCGGTCCATGCGCACGTCCAGCGTGCGCCCGCCGGTAGGTACACCTCGCGCGTCGTTGCGCCCGCGGTGGTGACCGGGGCGACCAGCAGGTCGGGCCCGAGCAGGTACGAGTCGGCGACCGTCCAGCAGGCGTCGTCGTCGGGGAATTCCAGGAACAGAGCTCGCATCGGCGGCAGGCCCTCGCGCGACGCGGTGCGCATCTGCTCGTCGATGTAGGGGCGGATGCGTTCGCGTAGGGCGAGGTAGTTACCGAGGATGCGGTAGGCCTGATCGCCGTACGACCAGACCTCGTTGGGGCCGCCGGTCATCTCGCCCCCCAGCGGCAGCCAGGGCAGGCGGAAGCCGTGGAGGCGGAAGATCGGGCAGAGCGCCCCGAACTGGAACCAGCGGATCAGCACTTCGCGGAAGGCCAGGTCGTCGGGGTCGCCGCCATGGAAGCCGCCGATGTCGGTGGTCCACCAGGGGATGCCGGAGATGCCGATGTTGAGGCCGGCGGCGATTTGGTGCCGCAGCGCGGTGAAGTCGGTGCCGATGTCGCCGGACCAGACGGCAGTGCCGTAGCGCTGGCTGCCCGCCCACGCGGAGCGGGAGAATGACATGCCGTCGGTGTTGCCGGAGGCCGCCATGCCCTCGTGGAAGATGCGAGCGTTCTCTCGCGGGTACAGGTTGGCGACCTCGGCGCCGTGGCCCGCATGCAGGCGCAGGTTGGCCGGGTGGCCGGGCTTCATCTCGGGTTCGCAGGCATCCAGCCACCACAGGTTGATGCCGAGGGACTGGTAGTTCTCGCGGACCTTGTCCCAGACGAAGGCGCGGGTGTCGGGGTTGGTCGGGTCGTAGAAGGACACCATCACGCGGTGGTCGGAGCCCTTGTCGACCCAGGTGGCGTGGGCCGCGGTGCCGTACTCGTTGGCGGCGAGCATGCCGCCGCGCTCGAGGGCGTCGTAGTGCTCGGAGGAGCGGTTGACGGAGGGCCAGACGGAGACCATCAGCTTGACGCCCATCTCGTCCAGCTCCTCGACCATGGCGGCCGGGTCGGGCCACTCGGCCGGGTCGAAGCGCCAGTCGCCGAGCCGGGTCCAGTGGAAGAAGTCCGCGACGATCACGGAGAGCGGCAGGCCGCGCCGCCGGTGTTCGCGGGCGACGTTGAGGAGTTCCTCCTGGGTGCGGTAGCGCAGCTTGCACTGCCAGAACCCGCTGGCCCAGGAGGGGAGTTCGGGGGCGTGTCCGGTGGCGTCGGCGTAGGAGCGCAGGATGTCGGCGGGGCGGTCGCCCGCGGTGATCCAGTAGTCGATCTGGCGGGCGCTGTCGGCGACCCAGCGGGTGCCGGTGACGGCCAGTTCGACGCGGCCGACGGCGGGGCTGTTCCACAGCAGGCCGTAGCCGCGGTTGGATAGCGCGAACGGGATGGTGACCTCGGTGTTGCGCTGGACGAGGTCGGTCACCGTGCCCTTCTGGTCAAGGAGGCCGTGCTGGCGCTGGCCGAGGCCGTAGAGGCGTTCGCCTTCGTACGCCTGGAAATTCTGCTCCAGACGCTGGTAGCCATGACCCACTGGGGTGTGCACCCGGCTGCCGGGCCACCAGAAGTGGGCCGGGCGTTCGGCGAGGAGTTCGGTGCCGTCGGCGGTGCGCACGAAGCGGATCAGGCCGTCGAGGGTGAGTTCGGCGGTGATGTTGCCCTGGGTGATGCGGGCCGGGGGCACGGGGTCGGTGGGCGAGCCGAGGCCGTTCTTGAAGA
The DNA here is from genome assembly GCF_035918235.1 of Streptomyces sp. NBC_01445. NCBI lineage: Bacteria > Bacillati > Actinomycetota > Actinomycetes > Kitasatosporales > Streptomycetaceae > Streptomyces > Streptomyces sp. NBC_01445. Next base: position 2,146,696 of record NZ_CP109485.1, read on the forward strand.
CCCGGAGGCCGGTGAGGTCCGGGACCGTGATCGTGGCGGCCGGCCCGGTGGTGTCGTCGCGGTCGAGGAGGGCGCCGGGGATGTCGTCGCGCAGCCGGCCGAGGGCCGCGCGGACGCGTAGAGAGTCGGCTCCCCAGGGTTCGATGCGCAGCACTTCGTGCTCGCCGCGCCATTCGAGGCCGCCGTCGTGTTCCCGGAAGGTGGTCACGTTCATTGCTCCAGTACGGGATGGAAAGGGGGAGACGGGTGGTAAGGCTCAGTCCTTGACCGAGCCGCCCGTGATGCCGACGGCGATATAGCGCTGGGCGACGATCAGGAGGATCGCGGCGGGTACCGACGCGAGGACGGCGGAGGCCATCAGGGCGTTCCAGTCGGTGGCGTTGGCGCCGATGAAGCGGTAGATGCCGACGGTGACGGGCGTGACGGCGTCGCGGGAGGTGAGGCTGATGGCGAAGAGGAAGTCGGCCCAGGAGAACAGGAACGCGAACAGGCCCGCGGTGATGAGCCCGTTGCGGGACAGCGGGACGACGATGCGCAGGAAGGTGCGCCATGTTCCGGCGCCGTCGAGCGCGGCCGCCTCGATGATCTCGGGCGGGATGTCGCACAGTTGGGAGCGGAGCAGTACCGCGGCGAACGGCACGGCGAGGGTGGACTGGGCGAACATGAGGCCGATGGTGTTGTTCAGTAGCCCGAGGTGGCTGTAGAGGGTGAACAGCGAGTTGGCCTTCACGATGCCAGGCAGCATCTGCACGATCAGGAGCACGAACATCAGCGTGGCGGCGTACCGCAGGCGGAACCTGGCGAGCGCCCAGGCCAGGGGCGTCGCCAGGAGCAGCGTCAGCACGACGACGCCGCAGGCGACGAACAGGCTGATCAGCAGGTGCCGGCCCTGGGTGTCGAAGGCGGCGCGGTAGCCGTCGAGGGTGGGGTCGGTCGGGATCCACTTCGGCGGGATGGACAGCAGGGCCTGCGCGGGCTGGACCGAGGCGTTGAGCATCCAGTACAGCGGGAAGAGGAAGACCGCGACGATGACCAGCGCGAGCACGGTGGTGGCCCATCTGCGCACGGCGGGGGCGCCCGAGGAAGGGGCGGGAGCGGACATGGTGGTCGTCTACCTCTCGTTCTCGGACTGCTCGGCGCGCACGGCCCGCAGGTACACGAGGGCGCAGAGGGTGGCGATGACGATGAGGACGTTGCCGACGGCGGCGCCCTGACCGAAGTGCAGCTCGGTGAACGACAGTTGGTACGACCATGTCGACAGCAGTTGCGTGGCGCCCGCGGGCCCACCCTGGGTGAGCACCATGACGACGTCGAACGCCTTGATGGTGTAGATGAGGCCCAGCATCAGCACCACCGAGGTGGTGGGGCGCAGCAGCGGCCAGGTGACGTGCCGGAACTTGTGCCAGGCACCGGCGCCGTCGAGGGACGCGGCCTCGTACAGCTGGGGCGGGATGGACTGCAGTCCGCCGTACAGGATCACCATGTTGAAGGGGATGCCGATCCAGACGTTGGCGAGGACGACGGCCGTCATCGCGTAGTCGGGGCTGACCAGCCAGGGCACCGGGTCGGAGATCAGGTGCAGATTCATCAGGACCTGGTTGACGACGCCGTAGTCCTGGTCGAGCAGCCAGCGGAAGACGGTGCCGGAGACCAGCAGCGGCAGCAGCCACGGCAGCAGGAGCAGGGCGCGCAGGACACCGCTCAGCGGGAAGTGCCTGCGGAAGAACACCGCCAGGCCCAGGCCGATGGCGAACTGGAAGACGAGCGAGGCGACGGTGAAGACGACCGTGTTCCACAGCGTGCCGGAGAACAGGTCGTCGCCGAGGACGTGCGCATAGTTCGCTACGCCGTTGAAGGGCGCCCCGCCCCGGTAGAAGGACGTGACCGTGTAGTCCTGGAAGGACATGACGACGTTGGCGGCGATCGGGTAGCCGAAGAAGACGGCCAGGTAGAGCACGGCGGGGACCCAGAAGCTGAGCCGGACGAGCCGTGCGCGGCGGGCCGCCGGGCGCTGCGCGGGTGGCCGGGACGCGGCCGCGGTGGCGGGCCGGTCGAGGAGTGTGGTCATGGTCGGCGCCCCATCAGTTGTCGTCAGAGGTGGCGGCGGCCCGCTGCGCGGCAGCAAGGGCGTCGGCGGGGGTGCGGCGGCCGGTCGCCGCCTCCTGCAGGGCCGTGTACAGGGCCTGCGAGACCGTGGGGTAGCCGGTGCCGAGCTCGGCGGTGCGTGAGCGGGCGCCGGGCACACTCGCGAGGAACGGAGCGAGGTCGGGCTGCCGCTTCACCAGTTTCGCGGCGACCGCCGGGTCGGCGGGCACGTCGGCACGCAGGCTCGCCCAGCGCAGCATGTTGTCGCGGCCGAGCACGCAGTCGAGCAGCTCAACGGCCTTGTCCTGCTTGTCGCCCTTGGGGACGGCCCAGGTCTCGCCGCCGAGCGGGGTGACGGGAGCCGTGCCGCTCACCTTCCCCGGCAGCGGTACGACGCCGTAGTCCAGGCCCTTGACGGCGTCGAGGGCGGCAAGCTGCCAGGAGCCGTTGACCATCATCGCGGCGTGGTGGCCGATGAACTGCTCGGCGACGTCGGACTGCTGCCAGCTGAGCGCCGACTTGGACACCGACCCGTCGGCGAACAGGGACGTCCAGTAGGACAGCGCCGACACGGACCGCGGCGAGTCCAGGTCGTCGAGGTCGGCGCCCGCGCCCCACAGGAACGGCTCGTACTGCCAGGACCCTTCCTCGGTTCCGACGGCGGAGAGCGCGAGTCCGTAGCGGTGACCCTGCGTCAGTTTCCGTGCGGCTGCCCGAAGTTGCTTCCAGTCGGTGGGCGGCTCGAGTCCGGCCTTACGGAAGGCGTCCTTGTCGTAGAAGAGGGCGAGCCCGTTGACGCCGGGCGCGACGCCGTACAACGTCCCCTTGTAGGTGCCCGCCGCGAGAACGCTGTCGTAGAAGCCGTCGGTGTCGAGCCGCCCGTCGAGCGGCAACAGGGCGCCGGTGGAGGCGAGTTTGGGCAGGTCGGGATTGTCACTGAGGATCAGGTCGGGCAGGGTCCTGGCGGCTCCGTCGCGGAGGAGCTTCGGTACGAGCTGGGCGCGCGGCATGACCTCGCGCACGACGTCGACGCCGGTGTCGGCGCCACACGTGTCCAGGATGCTGGTGAGGGCGGTGTTGCCGGGTTCGGCGGTGTAGTAGTCGGCGACGGTGAGGGTGTTCGCCGGGGTGTCGGCGGTGATCAGTCCGCAGCCGCCGAGCACCGCGCTCAGAGCGAGGGCGGCGCAGGCGGCGACGGCTGCGCGGGGGCGGGGATGCATGGGGTCCTTCGGGGAGACGGGGTGGGGGCGGCTCTTGCGTGCGGGCAGGGGGTACTGCCGATGGGACGGGGGTGGGCAGGGGGCTGCGGGGAAGTTCAGGCGGGGCCCGGTGGCGCGGTGGTCGACGCCCGGACGGACAACCGGGGCTCCAGCAGAACCGGTCGGCGGCCCGGCGCCGTGGCACCGTCGAGCCGGGCGACGAGCAGGTCCACGGCGCGTTCGGTGAGCGCGGCGGCGGGCACGGCGACCGAGGTCAGTGCGGGGGTGCCCGCGGTGGCGACGACGTCCGAACCGAGCGCGACCACGGACAGATCCTCGGGTACGGCGCGGCCCATGCCGCGCAGCAGCGGGGCGAGATGGGGCGTCGCGGCCTCGTTCTGGACGATGAGGGCGGTGGTACACGGCCGTTCGGCCAGGACCCGGGCGAGGGTGCCCGCCACGCTGTCCCAGTCCCCCGCGACGGTCCTGTGGGTGAGCCGCACTCCGCGCGCGGCAGCCCGTTCCGCGGCGCCCGCCACGGTGCGCACCGCGAAACCGGCGTGTCTGGCGTACGCCGCCTCGGGCGCGCCGAGCAGCACCACTTCGCGGTGCCCGAGGTCGGCGAGGTGATCGACGCACAGCGCTCCGGCGGCCCGGAAGTCGAGGTCGACACAGGCCAGGCCCGCGGGTTCGCGGGGCAGCCCGATCAGGACGGTCGGCACGGGCAGTGCGCGGATCACGTCGAGGCGGGGGTCGACGATGCCGATGTCCATGAGGATCAGCCCGTCGAGGAGGGCCGCGTCCAGGACGCCGTGCTCCTCGTGGTCGGTCAGGAGCAGCACGTTGCAGGCGTGCCGGCGGGCGGCCACGCTCGCCGTGAGCATGAACTCGGCGAGCAGCGGCCGGTGCGCCCCGTCGTCAACGCGCACCGCGAGCCCGATGGTGCGCGAGCGCGCGGAGGACGGCGGCCGGTAGCCGAGCCGGTTCATCGCGTCGAGGACCTTGCGGCGGGTGGGCGCCGAGATGGGGCGCTTGCCGCTGATCACGTACGAGACCGTGCTGACGGCGACGCCCGCCTGCCGGGCCACATCCGTGATCGCAACCATGAGGTACTGCCTGACTCTTCGCCGGGGTCCGCCGCTGTCGTGTGGCCGCTCGGGTCGGCTCGTCGAAATCGTTCGACACGGTGCGCGGGGCCGCTCGTCCGTGGGCGGCCTCGGTGAGGTTAGGTTCGGCTCCGGCCGGGTGTCTACGGATTCCTCGGCTCTTCGATGAATTTCGATGACGGGGCGTTTCACGGACGGGGAGCAGCGAGATCACGTCGGCGACCGGTCCGTGCAATTTGAGCCGAACGACCGCGTCGATCCAGCGCGCCTGTCCCGCTCGGAAATGCGATTCTGGTTCTGGTCTGCAGCTTCTCCGCGCAGGGCTCGACCTGCACAGCGCCTGGGACGATCTGACGCCACTGTCGATCGTCACCGCGTTGGCCCGAAACCTGATCAAGGCGCCCGCTGCCGTGCTGGCAGCCACGTGGTCAAGGATGCAGAAGGCTTGGCGTTACGGCGCGAGAACGCGGTGTCAGACCGCCCGCGTCCGCCACGAGCCCACGGGCCGGATCCGGCTCGCCATGCTCGCGGTTCGTCCCGTGCGAGCGCCGGTGCCAGGCCTTCACGGTCACCCCCACCACACTCCTGGCCTGGTGGTACCGCCAACTCATCGCCAGGAAATGGACGTTCACCCGGCACCGCCGCCCCGGCAAACCCTCCACCGCGCCTCCGTGAAACAGCTCAACCTGCGCCAGGTCCGAGAGAACAGCAACTGGGGGCGCCCGATGGCTCGCACCGGCCACCACGACGTCCTCGTCGGCTCAACCAGCGACGGATGGACACTTCGCCGGACGGAACGCCCTGCGCGAGCGTCAGGCAGACCTCTCGAAGATCAATGCCCTTGCATCGATGATCTACGCGACCTCGGTGTCCGTAGGCTGTTCCCGGACGCCGAAAACCGCTTCTGGCCACCACCTTCCGTTGGACTGGACTCTCGTTCCTCACGCAGGTGGGCTGATCAGCTTGCGGTTCACCAGGGCCGGGGCTCGGCTGTGTCAGTCGGGGGACCTCGCCGGCAGCCATGGTTCGTGCCACCGCGGATATCCGGCGACGAGCTTGCTCGCTCCCTCCGGTCCCCAGGTCCCCGGCCGGTAGCGTTCCGGATCGCCGGGCGCTTCCAGCAGTGGCTGGACGATTCGCCACGTCTCCTCCACCGAGTCCTCCCGGGTGAACAGGCTCGCGTTGCCCTGCATCGCATCACTGAGCAGGCGCTCGTACGGTTCGGGTGCCTCACCCAGCTCGGCCGCGAAGAGGAGGTCAAGGTCCACCAGCTGCGTGTCCTGCTTGCCCGGCTGCTTGGCCTGGATGCGGAAGTTCACGCCAGGGCTCGGATCGATCCGCAGGATCCACTGGTCGGGCTCGGGCGCGAACCGCTCCGCGAACGCAAGCCGCGGCGGGCGCTTGAACACGATCCGGATCTCGGTCACACGCTCGGGGAGCGACTTGCCGGCGCGGATGAAGAACGGCACCCCGGACCAGCGCCAGTTCTCGACCTCCAGCCGCAACCCGACGAAGGTCTCGGTGCGCGAACGCGGCCGCACGCCGGGGACCTGCAGGTACCCCTCGTACTGCCCGCGGACGTAGTGGGCCGGGTCGGCGTCGGGGATCGCCCGGAACACGTCAACCCGGCGGTCGCGGAGCGCGTCCGCATCGGCGGCTGATGGCGGCTCGGACGCCATCAGGGCGAGCAGCTGCAGCAGATGGTTCTGCACGACGTCGCGGAGCGCGCCGACCGGGTCGTAGAAGTGGCCGCGGTCCTCGACCCCGAAGTCCTCGGCCATGGTGATCTGCACGCAGGAGACGTGGTCTCGGTTCCACACCGGCTCGAACACGGAGTTGGCGAACCGCAGGAACTGGATGTCCATCGCCGGCTCCTTGCCGAGGAAGTGATCGATCCTCAGCAGCTGATCCTCGTCGAGGAGCTGACGCAGCTCGGCGTTGAGGGCACGCGCCGACGCGAGGTCATGCCCGAATGGTTTCTCCACGACGACCCGGGCGCCCTTGGTCAGCCCGACGCCTGCCAGGCCCTCGACCACCCGGGCAAACAGCGACGGCGGGGTCTCCAGATAGAAGACCGGGTGCCGCTTGCCGTTGACCGCCCGGGCGAGGCGATGGAACGTCTCCGGGTCGGCGTAATCGCCCTGCACATAGCTGAGCCGGGCGGCGAACCGGGCAAAGACGCTGTCGTCCAGCGGCTCGCCCGTTGCCTTGATCGCCGCGCGGGCGTGGTCACGCAGCGCGTCGTCGGACCAGCCGTCGCGCGCCACTCCGACGATGGGGCAGGTCAGCAGCTTGCGCCGCTCAAGCCGATAGAGCGAGCGGAACGTCATTTTCCGCGCGAGGTCTCCACTGATCCCGAAAATGACCAGCACGTCTGCGGGAACGTTCGACGGGTTCGAAGCCACCTCATCCTCCTTACGGAGCCGGCACGGCAATGGGGTCGGGCAGCATGGCCCTGCTGGCGACTGGGCGCCGACGCGAGCAGGACCCCGGCCGGCCGCCGCGTCCGCGAGGACGAGCGACGCCGCCGCCTCGACCCGGCCTGCGGGAATCGACCGGTCTCCCGCAACGAGCCTCGAGAACGGTTCGCGCTTGTCCGCTCCGGCGATGAGCCAGAGCACCTGCTGGGCGCGAGCGCGCAGGATAGGTGAGCGTCATGCGCTGGTGGCCCATGTAGGGCTCCGTCAGAGCCACCGGCCGGTCCGAGACTTCGAGCACCGGGTCCCGTGGCACCATCGAGGCGGTGTGCCCGTCCGGGCCGAGGCCCAGGTGAACGAGGTCGAATCGCTCGGGCAGCGACCGCCCGTAGGCGGCGGCCGCCTCGTCAGGGTCGGCGTCGTTGACGGGCATCGCGATGACCTCGGCGGGGGCCGCACCGAGGCCCTCCCGCGGGTGGGTGAGGTTTCGGTCCGGGTCACCGTCGGGCGCGACCCGCTCGCCGACCTGGAACACCGCCACGCGCTCCCAGGGGACGTCCTCATGTGCGAGCCGCGCGAACATCGCCCATGGCGTGTGCCCCCCGCTGACGGCGAACGTGAACCGGCCGTGCGCTTGCACGCAGGCCCGGGCCGGCCGCACCACGGACGCCGCCGCTGTGCCGGCGACCGCGTCGGGATCGGCGACGCCCTCGAGTTCGTGATGCACAGCCCTCAGCCCTTCTTTTCGGCGTGCCCGCCGAACTCCGAGCGCATCGCCGAGAGGATCTTGTCGGTGAACTCCCCGGCCTCCCTGGACTCGAAGCGCTCGTAGAGCGCGGTGGTGATGACCGGTACCGGGACGCCTTCGTCCACCGCGGCGAGGACGGTCCAGCGGCCTTCCCCGGAGTCGGAGACCCGCCCGGCGAAGCCGTCGAGGGAGGGCGAGCCGGCGAAGGCGTCGGCGATCAGGTCGACCAGCCACGAGCCGACGACCGAGCCGCGCCGCCAGACCTCGGCCACTTCGCCGACGTCGATGTCGTACTGGTAGGCCCACGGATCGCGCAGCGGAGTCGTCTCCGCGTCGACCTCTTGCTGTCTCTTGCCGGCGTCCGCACGCTTGATGATGCTGAGGCCCTCGGCGATCGCGGCCATCATCCCGTACTCGACCCCGTTGTGGACCATCTTCACGAAGTGCCCGGCGCCGTTCGGCCCGCAGTGCAGGTACCCGAGCGGTGCGGTGCCGTCGGTTCGGGTCCGGCTAGGCGTCGGCTCGGCGCAGCCCTCGCCGGGAGCGATCGTCTTGAAGATCGGGTCGAGATGGGCCACGGCCTCATCCTCGCCGCCGATCATCAGGCAGTAGCCGCGCTCCAGCCCCCAGACCCCACCACTGGTCCCGCAGTCGACATAGTGCAGCGACTTGTCGGCAAGACGCTTGGCGCGCGTGATGTCGTCGCGGTAGTAGGAATTGCCGCCGTCGATGAGGATGTCGCCGGGCTCCAGCAACGGCTCGAGCTGGTCGAGGATGGAGTCGACGATCGCAGCCGGAAGCATGAGCCATACGGCCCGTGGCTTGTCCAGTTTCGCGACGAAGTCCTGGAGTGAGTCTGCGCCCGTCGCGCCTTCGCCGGCCAGTTCGGCGACGGCGGCCGCGTTGACGTCGGACACGACGCAATGGTGGCCGTCTCGCATCAGCCGACGCACCAGGTTCGCCCCCATCCGGCCGAGCCCGATCATCCCCAGCTGCATGGGCTTGTCTGTCGCCATGTGGTGCCTCCCAGTCCTTGAGCGTGCGGTGGTGCCGGATCAGCGCGTTCGTGGACGAGTTGTGGCCGAACTCAGGCTCGGTCGCGCTCTCGAGTTCCGAGATGATCGCGACAGCGAGCACCTTGCCGAGCTCGACGCCCCACTGGTCGAAGGAGCCGATCCCCAGATCGTCCCCTGGCTCGGGCGCCCGGCTTCGCGGTACGGCGTGGCCACCCTGGCCAGCAGCACGTTCGTCGGGCCGGTGCCCTCCGTCACCCGGTGCGGCGTCACGTCCTCCGCCGTCCCCCTCGGCGCGCACCTCGTCCGGTGCGGATCGTGTTGACGGAAAGTGTTGCCAGGTCGTTGTTGCTCAACGCCAGCCTCCCTGAAGGTGCTGCCCGGGCCGTCATATCGACTGCGGAGGGCTAGGGTTGCCCTTCCCCGGCCGGGGCGAAGAGCGCCGCGCCGACAATGCCCGCATCGTTGAACAGCTGGGCCGGCACGATCTCGGTCCTGAGCTCGATGTGCGGCAGGAACTTGTCGGCCTTCTTGCTGACGCCGCCGCCGATGATGATCAGGTCGGGCCACAGCAGCCGTTGGACAAGCTCGAGATACCTCTCCAGACGGTGCGCCCATTTCTTCCAGGACAGGTCGTCGTGCTCTCGCACCGACTCCGCGGCCCAGTCCTCGGCATCCCCGTGGTGCAGCGGCAAGTGCCCCAGCTCGCTGTTGGGCACCAGGAACCCGTCGGTGAAGACGGCGCTGCCGATACCGGTGCCGAGCGTCACCATCACGACGACGCCCTTGCGCCCCTTGCCGGCGCCGAAGCGCATCTCGGCGATCCCGGCCGCGTCGGCGTCGTTCACCACCCTCACGTCGCGGCCGGTCACTCGTGCGAAGAGCTGGGCCGCGTCCGTCTCCATCCAGGCCGGGTCGATATTGGACGTCGTCTGGACTCTGCCGCCCCGGATGACGGCTGGGAGTGTCAGCCCGACCGGTCCTGGGACGCCGATCTGGGAGAGCACCGTCACGACCACGTCCGCGACTGCCCCCGGTGTCGCCGGATGCGGGGTCGGGATCCGAACCCGCTCACCGATGAGGCTGCCGAGCTCGAGGTCGACCGCCGCTCCCTTGATACCGGTGCCGCCGATGTCGACTCCCAGCACGTGGGCCGCCTTGTCGTGAATTTCCTGCGCCACTGCCCGCTCCCCTCAGGGGCTGGCCCAAAATGTGTTGTGTGAATCTTGGACGTTAGGCCCCGCACGGGCTTCGCCACGTAATTCCCAATTTTCACACATGCCCCTAATGTTCGCCACATCACCTTTATCAGGTCATATCGGATATTAGGGTGTGTATCCAATGCCTGCGTACTCGCAAGGGCATTAGCTTTCCCCTTCGTTCGAGAGGAACGCGACTGCGACTCACGCCAGCCGCGGCGGTACCCTCCAGCAACTTTCGGAACTCAAGTCGGCCGGGAACCCGTCCCGCAGGTCCCCCGCATCCAGGAGCCGTCGCCTCTCCCCACCCTGTGGGGTTCCAGAACAGGGTCGTCGTGCTGACCTGCAGATCTGGGCTGCCCTTTCGTACTCGTTGATGAGTCCGCCGAGGACTGGACGGCGCTTGATCCTCTCGTGGGTGAGGTCGGCGGTGGGTGGTCGGCCCGCGGCGGGTGCAGCTGTTGTCCGCGGTGCGGTCTTCGCCCGTTGTAGCGCTGGGCGTACTCGTCCAGCACGGTGCGCAGGTGGCGCTGACCGAAGATGAGCATCCGGTCGGTGACCTCCGAGCGGACGGTGTGCACGAACCGCTCCGCGTACGCATTCGCTTGCGGACAACACGGAGGGATCTTCACGACTTGGATGCCCTGGCCGGCGAGGACCGCGTCGAACGACCTGCTGAACTGGCTTCATTGAGGCCGGCGCCGCCCGACATCCGGCCGACGACGTCAACCGGCGGTGAGCGCCACCCGCATCGGTCAGGCGCGGGCCGGCGCCGCGGCGACGATCCAGTTCCTGAACTCGACGGCGTAGTGCCGCAGGTGGTGATCCAGGACGTCCTTCGGGCAGGACGTGGGGAAGTAGACCGTCAGGTTCGCGGTGAACCCGTCGGCGGTGTCGCCGAACTGGATCAGCGCCCGCCCGACGACGGTGCAGTCCTCCTACGCGGCCTTGAGCGCGGCCGACATGGACTTCCACCAGGCTCTCGTCGAGGAGTCCGGCAGTCCGCGCCTGCAGCGGATCGCGCAAACCCTCTTCGTGGAGACCCGGATGTGTCTGTCGGCCCTCACCGAGGACCACCCGGACCCCGACGCCCTGGTCGAAGAGCATGCGGGCCTCATCGAGGCACTCCGCGACCAGGAGGAGTCCCGGCTCCTCGCACTGCTCGACGACCACATGCAGGACGCGGTCCACCGCCTGACGGGCCCGGACCGGGCGCCGGAATCCGCCACCGCGGACGCGGCGGCAGGCTGACACACGAGGATCCCCCGGCACAGCGGTGCCGGGGGATCCTCGTGCCCTGCTCGCTACGGCAGGTTGCGCGCCATGGCCGGCGGCGCAGGTCGCGGCGTGGTCAGGCTCAGGCAGTCATGTCCAGGACGACACGGAAGCGTGCCTTGCCCGAGAGCATCCGCTCGTAGGCGTCCATGGCGTGGGTGAAGGGCATGGTCTCGGTGGAGGGGCGGATGCCGTGGGCGAGGGTGAAGGCGAGGTTGTCCTCGTTCTGGATCGATGATCCGGTCAGGCTGCCGACGATGCGGCGGGTACCGAAGATCAGGTCGGCCGTGGCGACCGTCAGCGGGTCGGGGGCGGCGCCGACCACGACCAGGCTGCCGCCCGGGGCCAGTCCGCGGACCAGTGGGTTCATGGACGTACCGCTGGATGCGGTGGCGACGATGAGCGATGCGCCGCCCAGGTCGGCCAGCGCCGTGCCGGGGTCGGTGCCGGTGCTGTCGATGTACTCGTGGGCGCCCAATTCCCTGGCGAGGGTCTCCTTTTCCTGGCCGCGGGCGATGGCGGCCACCCGGTATCCGAGGCCGCGTGCGTACTGCAGGGCGAGGTGACCCAGCCCGCCGATTCCCTGCACGGCGACCAGGGCGCCCGCGCGGGTGGGGGCCTGCTGGAGCGCGGTGAGGGTGGTCAGTCCGGCACACAGCAGCGGGGCCGCCTCGACGGCCGGCATGCCGTCGGGGATGCGCACCAGGCCGCTCGCGCGGGCGTAGGTCACCTCCGCGTATCCGCCGTCGACGGTCGTGCCGGTCTGTTCCTGCTTCAGGCAGTTGACGAAGTCGCCCCGGCGGCACGGTTCGCACTGCCAGCAGTGCCCGTTCAGGAAGCCGACGCCGACGCGGTCGCCTGGCCGCCAGGCGGTTACACCCACGCCCACGGCATCGATCACACCGACGATCTCGTGGCCGGGAACGACAGGGAGTGACGGGTCGGGGCGCAGCCCCTCCACGGCCAGCACGTCGGAGTGGCAGACACCGCACGTCTCCACCCTGAGCCGGACGTGCCCGGGCTCTGGATCGACCAGCTCGCGCTCGACGAGCCGGAGCTGGTGGACGCCTGTGGCCTCGAATGCTCGGTACGTGGACATGTCGCTTCTCCTCGGATCCGCCTCTGCCGACACGGGGAGGGCCGAGGGCTTGGGTTGGACTTCAATATGACCGGTCACTTTAAACTTAGTCAAGCAGGCCCGAGGGGCGAACCGTGGACGACGCGCCGTTGCAGGCGGGCGCCGCTTCCCCGCTGGCCTGGGGTTTGACCCGAGGCAAGGTGACCGGACATATTGACCCCCGAGGTGGTGGTGAGAATGGCACGCGCGTCCAAGCGCGAGGAGATCGCGCAGGCAGCCCTGGAGCAGTTCCGCACGCGGGGCTTCAATGCCACGGGCATCAGCGACATCACCTCGGCGGCGGGGGCTCCCAAGGGCTCCTTCTACAACCATTTCGCCAGCAAGGAGGAGAGCGCCCTCGAGGCACTGAGCCGCTACGCCGCCGGATTGCGGTTCGACATGCTCGACACCCCGGGAAGCCCTGCGCTGGAACGGCTTCGGGCGCACTTCGAGTTCTTGGGCGCAGACACGGTCGACAGCGGCTTCGCCCGCGGATGTCTGGTGGGCAACCTCGGCGCCGAGGTGGCGGACCACTCCGAGGGGATCCGCTCCGCCGTCCAGGGCGGCTTCCAGCTGTGGGCCACGCACATCCGGCAGGTCCTCACCGAAGCCAAGGAAGCAGGAGAGCTGAATGCCGCTCTCGACGTCGAAGAGGCCGCGCTGTTCATCCTCAGCGCCTGGGAGGGCACGCTGATCGCGGCCCGAGCCGACAAGTCCTCCACCCCCTTGGACGCCTTTTTCCGCATGGTCTTCGACGTCCTCCTGCGCTGATCGCCGCTAGGGCATGCTGAGGACTCGTAGGCGCCTCTACCCACGGCCGACCCGCCGAGGCAGGTGCCCGCAAGCCTGAGGAGGCCAGGGGCTCCGCAGCCGCGACCGGCACCCGGCTGCGGCTCTGCACGAAGCGCCGTACGAGGGAGTCCCGACGACCTCGACCAGCGGACCGTGCCGAACCCCGCGCGTCGACGCCGATGACACAGGGTGAGCGACGGATACTCGCTGTCCACGCCGGTACCACTGGGCTTACCGCGTCCCCAGGATCAGTGCCCCGGTGCGTGACGCCAGCGAACCAGTGAAGAATGAGAGGGGCGCCCGGATGATGAGGGCACCGCGTATCGCCTGGCCGCGGCAGCGTCGTGGATCGGACCGCCGTCACGGACCCTCCCGTGGCGATGGCCCCCGGAGCTGGAGGGCCTCGACTTCACCGCGACGGAGGTGAACACAAAATGCACCCGCGGCATCACCTATCTGCTCGTGGACAGCGATCAGTTCGCCTTCTGGCCATTGCGCTCGCGCGCGCATCGCTTCCCGACCAGGTGGGCGCTCGCCAGACACATGCGGTCGGAGCGCGCCGTCGCCCCGCTTGCCACTGCTGAGCGCACTCGCGTCGGCCCCGCCAGGGCAATCACGCCCACCGATACCGATTACGGAGCGCAATCAGCCTCGCGGGCATTCACCGATCCCGTCGGCGGGCCGTGCCACCCCAGCGACGCCCTTTTGGCCACGTCACCATGTACGACGAGCAGGAGACCAGCATGAACACGTTGCTCACCGAGGTTCTCGACGCCCATGGTGGCCTCGACCGCTGGAACGCACTCACTACGGTCCGCGCCACCGTCGTCAGCGGTGGCGACATGTTCGTCATCAAGGGGATGCCGCAGGACCCCACCCCCCGGGAGATGACCGTCTGGCTGCACGAGCAGCACGCCTCCGTGATGCCGTTCGGCGCCCCCGACCAGAAGACCGACTTCACGGCCGACAGAGTCAGCATCGAAAAAGTCGACGGCCGCGTCGTGGCCGAACGCAACGAACCGCGGAAGTCGTTCACCGGGCACGGCCTCAACACCCCGTGGGACCCGCTGGATCGCGCCTACTTCAACGGATACGCGCTGTGGACCTACCTCACCACGCCCTTCCTGCTGTCGATGCCCGGCTTCACCGTCACCGACATCGAACCGTGGCGGGAAGGAGACGAACTCTGGCGCGGCCTGCGCGCGACCTTCCCGCCCCACATCGCCAGCCACAGCACCCAACAGGACTTCTACTTCGGCCCCGACCATCTCCTGCGCCGGCATGACTATCACGTCGACATCGCGGGCGGGTTCGCCGCGGCACAGTACGTCTACGACACCGTTGAAGCGGACGGGATCCGCCTGCCCAGCAGGCGCCGGGCCTACCGAAGCGATGCGGACAACCGCCCAATCCTGGACCAGACCATGGTATCCATCGACGTCAGCAACGCCCGGTTCACCTGATAATCGTTCGGGCGTCATGGTCTGCCAGCCAGCGCAACGCGCTGAGGCTCGGCAGGAAGAAGTATTCGCCGCCGCGCGTGGTGACGAAGCGTTCGACGCCGTGCAGGCGACGCCGGACGGGGTGATGCGGGATCGTGAAGATGCCCGTGCCGTCGTTGTCGCCCGTGATTGAAGTGCTCTCCTCCCTTCGCAGGCTCAGGAAGGAGATTCCTGCTTACCTTGCGGCAGCGGGCTTGGCGCCACGGGTGCGCCTGACGACTGCCCTCCCGGCAGCCGGGATCGTCACGAGGCCGATCCGGTACAGGTGCAAGACGTTCCGGGCCGCGTTCCAGTCGGCATTCGCCGACCATCCGCAGTCCGGGTTCTTGCATACGAACGTGGCCTGGTCTTCGCGGCTGCCGGGCGTGATGAATCCGCACGCGGAGCAGCGCAGGGAGGTGTTCGGGGCGGGTACCTTGACCAGGGTTCCGCCGTTTCGGGCGGTTTTGTACGTCAGCAGTGTCACGGTGCGGCCCCACGCCTCTTGGCTGATGGAACGGTTCAGGCCGGACTTCTGCGCGACGTTCTTCCCCGGGTTCTCGATGGTTCCCTTGGCGGACTTGACCATGTTCGTGATCTGCAACTGCTCCACCACGACCGTGCCGTACTGCTTGGCGATGGCGGTGGTGGTCTTGTGCTGCCAGTCGATTGCTCGGCGCGTGGCTCTTGCGCGGAGCTGCTTGATCTGGTCGTAGGTGGCGTGCAGCCGGTTGGAGCTGCGCTCTTTCGGCTTGCGGAAGCTCTTGCGGTGCGCGGCGCGCTGTTCCAGGCGAAGCAGTCTGGCTTTCTCGTCCGGGTTCAGCCACTTGTCCCGGTCGGCGGTGCCGTCCGGGAGCCGGGGCGGCCGTCCGTGGTCCTGGTGGCTGCCGTCGGACAGCGCGAGGGGCAGGTTCACCCCGGCGTCGATACCGACCTCCAGTCCGGTGTGCGGTTCGGGCTTGACCTCAAGAGTCTGGACGCGGAAGGCGATGTGCCGGCCGAGCCCGTCTTTGACCAGCCGTGCCCCGGTGATCCGGTTCTCCTTGTTGGCGTGCTTGCCGACCGGGAGGTCCTTGGTCCAGCGGAACCGGACACGGCCCACCTTGGGGATGTTGACCATGCCCCACCGTCGGTGTACTCGCTTGATCTGCAAGTCCCGGCCCTGCGGGATGTCCACCGACAATGCCGTGCGGAAGCGGGCCTTGAAGTTCGGCTCGTCCGCACGCCCGTCCCAGCAGTTCCGCCACGCCTGGAAGTACGTCTTGAGGACCGCCTGCGCGGCCTGCGCGGGCAGCACCGCGTACCAGTCGATCTCCTTGCGGGCCTGCCGCAACGCCTGATCCATGCGCGTCAGAGCGCGCTGACACTTCGGCGTCATCTGCCACAGGTCGTGGAGCTGATTCCACATCGCGCGTGCCGCGTGCGCCTGGTCATCCATGAGCCGGACCTGTGCAGGCGTCAGCGCCAGCCGGGCGCGATGCCCCAACTGCCGCTTCTCCCACACGAGTTCGCCCATGACAATCACCCTACTACAGTTGGCTTATGTCACCACGATGGAACCCGAATCCTGACGTACGCACCGGCCGTCACGTCGTCTATAACCTTCACGTCCACTTGGTATTCGTCACCAAGTATCGGCGTAAGGCACTCACCGACGCCATGCTGACGCGCACCGAGGAGATCATGCGCGACGTCTGCACCGACTTCGAGGCCGAACTCAAGCAGTTCAACGGCGAGCAGGACCATGTGCATCTGCTCGTGCACTATCCGCCCAAGGTCCAGCTCTCCAAACTGGTCAACTCCCTCAAGGGCGTCAGCTCCCGCAGGCTCCGCCAGGAATACGACAGCCACGTCCGCCGCTACCTGTGGGGCGGACACTTCTGGTCCGGCTCCTACTTCGCCGGATCCTGCGGCGGCGCACCGCTGACCGTCGTCAAGCAGTACATCGAAAACCAGCAACGCCCCATCGGCTGAGAACAACACCGCAGACCCGTGCGAACCGCGCGGGTCAGAGCAGCCCTGAGATGGCCTTCACCCCCGCCCTAAACGGCGCAGCACTGGCCAAGATCAAAGCCCGCCTTGATGGCTGGCCCGCGACTTCGCCGAGACCCTGGCTGAGATCCGGGCCCTGGACGGGTTCACCTCCTTCTCCCTCCCACTCACCACACGGGAACTCCTCAGTGAGGCAGAACAAGGCCCCGTCGCCCTGTCCAACATCAGCGACTTCCGCAGCGATGCCCTGCTGCTCACCAGGGAGGGCGTCACCTATCTGGAGCTCCCTCAGCTCACCACCATCGCACTGCTCGACAAGGGTCTCTGTCTCCAGCAGGCGCTGCACACCGCCACCGTGGTCCGGGACAAAACTCACCGGCGCTATGGGCAGGACGTTATGACCGAGGTCCTGCAATGGCTGTGTGCCACCGCGGCCGGCCCGTCCTGGACGCGCTGGGCCTGTGAGTGCCGATTATTACGTCCGGGCAGATCAGGCCGCGTGTGTGTACTCGTAAAGGATGCCGCCGAGTCGGTCACGCCAATAGGCGTACACGGTCGCGGAGTGACGTAAGCGGAATTCCAGTCCTCACTTCTAACCTGATCGCGACTGGACCTCGGTCCACTATGTACTCAGTACATATACCGAGTACATACTGAGTCCATGAGCACCCGCCACGTCCTTCTCGGGCTGCTGGCTGGGGGTCCGAGCCATGGCTACGACCTCAAGCGGCGCTACGACGAACGCTTCCCACAGGCCCGCCCGCTGGCCTACGGGCAGGTCTACACGACCTTGCAACGCCTGGTGCGCGACGGCCTCGTCGAGGTCGAGGGCACCGACTCCGACGGTGGGCCCGAGCGCACGCTGTACCGGTCCACGACCGAAGGAGCGCGTGAACTCGCCCGATGGGCCGGGGAGATCACCCCGCCGGCGCCCTTCGTGACCAACGAGATCTTCGCCAAGGTCGTCGTGTCGATCCTGGTCGACGACACCGTGGACCCGGCCACCGTCCTGCGGGAGCAGCGGGCAGCCCACATGGCCCGGATGCGCGAACTCACGGCGCTCAAGTCCGACCCCGGAGCCGACCTCACCACGGTTCTCTCCGCCGACTACGCACTCGCCCACCTCGACGCCGACCTGCGGTGGATGACCACCACCGCCACCCGGCTCACCACCCTGACCGCGGAGGTCAACGCAGCATGAGCGCGCAAGCCGAGCAGGCGACGCACGGGACACCGATCCTCGCCGCCCGCGGCCTGATCAAGTCGTACGGGAAGAGCGAGGCCCTGCGTGGCGCCTCCATCGACCTGCGTGCCGGCGAGATCCTCGCCGTCACGGGCACCAGCGGCAGCGGTAAGTCGACACTCCTGCACTGCCTCGCCGGAATCGTCCGGCCCGACAAGGGCTCGGTGTCGTACGGCGACGAACAGCTCGACCGGCTCCACGAGGAGCGGCTCAGCGAGCTGCGGCGCACGGACTTCGGCGTCGTCTTCCAGTTCGGGCAGCTCATCCCGGAACTGACGGCGCTCGACAACGTGGCGCTGCCGCTGCTGCTCGCCGGTACGTCGCGCTCCGCCGCGCACGCGCGAGCCGATGAGTGGCTCGAGCGGTTCGGCGTGCGCGGCCAGGCGGCGCTGCGTCCCGGCGAGATGAGCGGCGGCCAGTCCCAACGGGTCGCGCTGGCACGTGCGTTGGTGACGGGGCCGCGCATCGTCTTCGCCGACGAGCCCACCGGCGCACTCGACTCCCTCGCCGGTGAACAGGTCATGACGGCCCTGGCCCGCACGGCCCGCGAGACCGGCGCCACGGTCGTCCTGATCACGCACGACGCCCAGGTCGCGGCCTACGCGGACCGTGAGGTGCAACTGCACGACGGGACGGTCCAGGAGCAGGCCACGGTGTCCGGGGCGGTGCGCCATGACGTCTGAGACGACGACCGCGAGCGCGGCGCCCGGAGGGAAGAAGCGGGTCGACAAGGGCACGTTCCGTGGTGCCCTGCGCCTTGCCATGCTGCTCACCCGGGGTTCGGACCGCCGCGAGTGGTGGCGGATCTCGCTCACGGCGCTCGGCGCGTTCGCGGCGACGGGGTTCGCCCTGCTCGCGGTCGCGCTCGGTTCCCTTCGCGGCTGGGTCCACTTCCCGTACTGGCATGGCCTCCTGAACGGGGAGGGGGAGCGCCGCGGTCTCGTCACGGCGCTCCTCCTGCTGCTCATTCCGGTGCTCGGATTCCTCGGGCAGTGCGCCCGTATTGGCGCCGTGCACCGCGACCGGCGCCTTGCCGCGCTGCGGCTCGCGGGGGCCGGGCCGCGGCAGGTGCGGCGGATCGCGACGCTCGAGTCGGGACTCGCCTGCCTCGCCGGTTCGCTGCTCGCCCTCGCCGCCTTCTGTGTGGCCGTGCTGCTGCTCGGCCGTGTCCCCGACCCGATCGCCTGGGCCGGTTTCGCCGCCGTCGTCGTACTGATCCCCGTTCTGGCCGCCGCGGTCAGCCGGTTCGCGCTGCGCCACGTCGTGGCATCGCCGCTCGGTCATGTGCGTCGGGTACGGCCGCGGCGGGGTCCCGGTGCGCTGCTCGGGCTGTTCGCCCCGGCCGCGCTGGTCGTCGCGGGCGCCGCACTCCTGTCCCTGCGTGGCCTGCAGTCGGGGGTCACCGCGTTCCCGCTGTTCGTGTTCGCCGCGGTGGTCCTCACCGGTGCCGGATCCGTGTGGGTCGCGGGCGCCGCCGCCAAGGTGATCGGCCGCAGGCTCGCGGACCGTACCGGGAACCCGACCGTCCTCATCGCGGCCGAGCGGCTGCGGGACGACCCGTGGGCCGCCGCCCGTACGCACGCGGCGCTGCTCCTGGTCACGGTGGTCGGCGTCGGTTTCGTCGGCGTACGGGAGATCCTCGTCGCCGGCCTGGACCGGCAGCAGCGCGAGGGCACCCTCGGGGACCGGGGGTTCTACACCGCCGGCATCAACCTCGCCGGAGGCGCCGTCCTGATCGCGCTCGTGATCAGCCTCGCCGGGCTCGCGGTGGGCACGGCCGAGTCGCTCTCCACCCGGCGCAGGACTCTCGCCGCGCAGGCCGCCGCGGGCGTGCCGCACCGGGTCCTGGCCCGCACGCTGCTCCTGGAGACGGCGCTGCCGCTGGCCCCTGCGCTCGTCCTTGCGGGCATCGGCGGGACGGCCGTGTACGTGGCGTACGGGAGTTTCGTCGGCGAGGGCATTCCGCTGGTGCTGCCGCTGCTCGTGCCCTTCGCCGTGTACGGCGCGTGCCTGGCGGCCGCCGCCACCTCCCTGCCGCTGCTGCGGCGCTCGCTCCACCCGTCGGAGCTGCGGGTCGCCTGACGCGCAGCCGGTCGGGACGGGGGCGGGGACACAGGAGAGGGGCCCGGAACGTCTGTCGGAACGACTCCACGACTGGACTGCGGAAGTCGCCGGAGGCCGTGACCGCGAGGAACTGCTGCAAAGTCTGGATCCTGCGATGGCCCCAGCGCGGGTTCTCCCCGGTCAGGCGCAGCACCAGCTTCTTGAGCGCGGCCGCGGTCGGCGGGCATCCGGTGCGGCCGCGGCGGGCGGAGCAGTCCCGCTTCCTCGCGATCAGCCGTCGGTGCCAGGAATCACGATTCGGGGCCTGCCCTGGCAATTCCCAGTCCAGAAGACCGGCCCGCACAGCGCTGTCGTCGTGGGCGAGTGTCCGCCTGGGCCAGGGTCAGGTCCCCGGCCCAACCTCCGCCCGGCAGCGCCTGATCCGGCGTACCCCGGAAGGGGAACGCCCGCACCGCCAGGCCGGCGTCATCCTTGAACGGCTGGAAGAGCAGCCCGCCGAACGGATCGGCCGGGAGACGGTCGACGCCCTGCGGACGGCGCTGGAGGCGCAGTGGGGCCAGCCGCCCTCCCCCAGATCAGATTGAGGCCGCTGCCGCGCGGCCGTTCGCGGTCAACGGCGCATTGAGGTCGCCCTCGGACAATGGGCCGGTTGCGCCGACTGGCGGCGTTGCTGATCACTGAAACCGTTCCGGGTTCGATAGGCGAGCCCCACAGGACAAGTGGAAGAGCTGGCCAGACCAGCTCACCCCATGCCTGAATCCGCGACTCGCGCCCGACACGGCCCGCACAACCTCGAAACACACCCGAGATCAGCCGGTGGATCCGGGCTCAGGCGCGGACGAAATCGAGCGGCACGGAACGGGTACCCCACTCGGCCCATATGGCCATTTCGGGAGATCCGGTGAGTTGGAAGCCGGCGCTGCGAGTGAGGGCCTCTTCCAGCGTCGTGATCATCATCATCCGGGCGAGGGGCGCGCCGGGGCAGCTGTGCGTGCCTCGGCCGAAGGAGATGTGCCTGGCGATATTGGGCCGGTGCAGGACAAAGGCGTCTCCGTCGGGGAACACCCGGTGGTCCCGGTTCGCCGAGGTGTAGACGAGGGCCACGGGGTCGTCCTTGCGAATGAGCTGCCCGCCCAGCCTCACGTCCTCACGCGCAGTGCGGGCCATGCCCCGGTAAGGCGAGTAGAGCCGGAGGAACTCCTCCACCGCGGCGGGAATGTCCTCCGGCCGGTCGCGCAGGTGATCCTGTAGTTCCTGGTCTTTGCTCAGGTGCACGAACATGTTGCCGATGAAGACACTGGGCGCCACCATCCCGGTGACGATGAGCTGCCGGACGCAGCCGAGCACCATGTCGGCGGGCAGTGGTGCGCCCTGGTATTCGGCGTCGAGGAGCGCGGCGGTGAGATCCTCCTCGGGATCGTGCAGATGGGCCCGTCGCTCGTCGATGACCGACTGGGCGATCTCGTAGAGCCGCCGGCTGAGCTTCTTCACCGTCTCGTGGTCGAGGACCTGGATGGCGTCGACGTAGGTGCCGCTGACTTGCTTGATCAGGGTCGAGGTCTCGACGGACAGGTTGAAGAAGTGGGCGAAGACGTGGGCGGGGAACTGGTGCGCGTAGTCCTTGCACACGTCCGTCCAGCCCCGGTCGATGAGCGGGGCGAGGAGTTCGACTGCTGCGGAGCGGACCTTGGGGGCAAGGTCACGCATCTTCGGCGGGGTGAAGAACTTGTTGATGACGCGCCGGTACGCCATGTGGTCCGGCGGGTCAAGATGCAGCGGTGGCCGCACCCCGGTGAACGCGAACTTCGGTATTGCGTTCTGTTGTGACGTCGTGAAGTGCTCGATGTCCGTGATCACCGAGAGCACGTCGTCGTAGCCCAGCAGCGCCCAGAATCCGCCGTACTCCTGGCTGCGGGCGATCGGGCAGCGGGCCCGCAGCCCGGCGAACTCCTCGTGGGCGCTGGTGAAGGTCTCCCCTGGCCGCACGGGATCGAAGTCGTGGGCGTCGCGGCGGCTCTCGTCGGCGCTTGAATGGTTGTTGCGGGGGCTGTGGTTCACGGTCCTCCTTGAGGACAGGTTGGTGCGGAATCAGACGGGTCGGGGCAGGGCTCCGACCCGACACGCCGCACGGCAGTCCCGGCTGAGGGGCCGAGCCGTCGGGTGTCCCGGAGTGCGCGGCGCTGACGGACGCACGGCGGTGGATCAGGCCGTACTCCATCGAACGGAATCCGTGGAGCCCGTTCGGGGACTCGCGGGCCAGCAGCGGCTCAGGTCGCCGGTGGTACGGGAAGGGAGACGGGGCGGGTCATTCGGACGCCGCGCGACGACGGAGCAGTGCCGGCACCTCGCCGGCGGCGGATAGCCGTGCCATACCTGCACGTCACGGTGCCAGCAGGCGGAGCAGGTGCTCCCGAGCCTCCTCAGCGGCGGGTTCCTCGGCCACCAGGCGGCCGAGCTTCATGACCGCGACCCGGTCGCACACTCCCAGGGTCGCGTCGATGTTCTGCTCGACGAGCAGGATGCCGGTGCCGCGTTCCTGGCGTTCCCAGCGCAGGGCGCTGACCACGGTGTCCACCATCGACGGCTGCAGGCCCGCGGTGATCTCGTCCAGGACGATGAGCGTGGGGTCGGCAAGCAGGGCGCGGGCAAGAACGAGCATCTTCTGCTCGCCCCCGGACAGGGTGCCGGCGCGCTGACGGAGACGTGTGCCCAGGACGGGGAAGAGTTCGAGGACGGTCGATCGCCGCTTGGGGTCGATGCGCCCGGCCTTGGCGGCGACGATGTTCTCCTCGACGCTCAGCGCCGCGAACACCGGCTCGTCCTGCGGGCCATAGGCCACGCCTCGGCCCACGGTCCGTTCCGGCAGCCGGCCGGTGATGTCCTCCCCGCCGAGATGCACGGTGCCCGCGGTCGGCCGGATGAAGCCGAGGAGCGTCTCGAGCAGCGTTGTCTTGCCCATGCCGTTGCGGCCGACGACTCCGACGGCCTCGCCGTCGCCCACGGTCAGATCCACCCCCCTGAGGACGGTGGCGGATCCGTAACCGGATTCGATGCCCTGTGCCGTCAGCTTCATCACGCCACCGTCCCGAGGTAGGCCTCACGGACCACATCGGAGTTGCTGACCTCGGCGGGAGTGCCGTCCTCGATGATCCGGCCCTCGTGCAGGACGACAACACGGTCGGCGATCCGGTTGACGAAGTCCAGGTCGTGCTCGATGAGGATGATCGTCATGCCTCCCCTTGCAAGGCGTTGCAACACCGTTCCCACGACCGCCCGTTCGTTGTGGGTGAGCCCGGCAGTGGGTTCGTCGAGCAGCAGCACCTGGGGGCGGGAGGCAACCGAGGCGGCGATCTCCAGTCCCTGTTTGAGCCCGTGTGCCAGCGACGTGCTCTTCTCATGGTCCCGCCCCTGTAGGCCCATGGCCTCAAGAACGTCGAGCACCGCTGGAGAGGTGGGGATGCGTCGGCTCCGTCGCCAGAAGGAGGGCAGTCTGCCTGCCTTGCGGGCGAGCAGGACCGTCTCGGCCGCCGAAAGGCTTTCGAACAGCTGCGGCGACTGGAACTTGCGGCTCACTCCCCGGCGCGCGAGGCGGTGCGCCGGGGGACGGCGGTCCACAGTGTGTGCGCCGAGGTCGTAGTGCACGGTGCCCCGGGCGGACAGGTTGCCATCGGCGAGCACGGACACCAGCGTCGACTTGCCGGCTCCGTTCGGGCCGACGACGCAGAGCAGTTCGCCCCGCTGCACTTTCAGGTCCACACCACGCAGCACCTGAAGGCTCCCGTATCCGAACTCGAGGCCGGAAACCGATATGACGGGAGACTTGTCCGGGAGCGGTGCGGGCGCGGTGGTCTCGGGGACGATCTCGCGCTCGTCGGCCCGGGCATCTCGTCTCAGCAGCCGACCGAACGCGCGGGTGAGCGGCGGCAGGATGCCGCTGGGCGTGAACACCACGACGAGCACGAACAGCAGGCCCTGGATCAGCGACCACTGCGTGGGGAAACTCCCCGACAGGCGCGCCCCGAGCAGTTGCAGGCCGATGGCACCGATCACCGGGCCGATGATGGTGGCGCGTCCGCCGACCGCCACCCACACCATCATCTGCGTGGCGAACAGGAAGGTGAACAGGTCGGCGGCCACCAGTCCGGTGGCGAGCGCCATCAGCCCACCCGCGAAGGCGGCCAGGCCCGCGCCGCCCATGAACGTCACGGTCTTGACGTTCTCCACGCTGTAGCCGAGGTAGCGGGTGCGAACCTCGTTGTCCCTGACTGCCCGCAACAGCAGGCCGACATCGCTGCGGACCAGGATGAGCGCACCCGCGGTGACCAGCACGAGCGCCGCCAGGGTGAGGTAGTACCAGGCGCGGGTGGTGATCGTGAGGGGATTGAAGCCGAACAGTCCGTTCTCGCCACCGGTGACGGTGGGAAATTGTGAGTAGAGCGTGGTGGCAGCGGTGGTCAGGGCCAGGGTGACGACCGCGATGTAGAACGGGGATCCCTTGGCCGAGAAGGCGAAGCGCCCCACCACGCCGGCGACCGCGGCGGCGATGGCGATGCCGAGGAGCAGGGAAACGGCGTAGCGCCAGGGCTCGTCCTGTACCGAGATGACTAGACCGGTGCTGTCGGTCGTCGTGGTCATGGCACCCACCGTGAGGGCGCCGATGCCGAACCACAGGCCGTGTCCCAGGTCGGGCGCGCCGACGTAACCCCAGACGAGGTCGAGGCTGACGGCGGATATGCCGTAGATGAAGGCGACGGTGAGCAGGCTGACGTCGTATTCACCGACGACCTGGCCGAGCACCACGAACACGAGCACGGCGACAAGTGCGCCGGCGGCCGAGAGTCGGCCGTTGAAGGTCAGGCGTGACGCCATGTCAACCCCTCGGGTCGGATACGCAGGAGAACGACGGCGACCGCGATGACCGCCGTGGAGCTGTAGACGGGGCTGGCCCAGTGCGCAAAGAGAATCTGCACCACCCCGAGGACGAGGCAGCTGGTCACGACCCCGGACAGCCTTCCGCCGGCAAGCAGCACCGCAAGGAACCCGGTGGCCACCAGGGAGAGCGCGTAGTTGGGGGTGACTGCCTGGGTGGGGCCCAGGGCGGCGCCGGCGAAGCCGGAGAGCGCGCAGCCGACGACGAACGTAACGGCTCGGATGAGCGCGACCCGGATACCGAGCGCACGGGCGAGGTGCTGGTTGGACTGCACCATGCGAATGGTCAGGCCGACCCTGGTGAAACGCATCAGCAGTGCCAGCGCCACGACCAGCGCGGCTGCCAGCAGGATCAGCAGGAGCCGGTAGGTCGGGTACGGCGTTCCGGCGACGGACGTCGCCGTGGCCATTGGCTGGCCGACCGCCTGGTTGTCATGTCCGAATCCCAGCGTCAGGGCCTGAATGACGATCAGGGAGATGCCCCAGGTGGCGAGAATCGTCTCCAGGGGGCGGTCATAGAGGCGCCGGATGACCAGGCCCTCGACGACGAGCCCGGTGACCGCCGCGGCGGCGGCACCGGTCAGGATGCCCGTCCAGAACGGCCAGCCCGCCCGGTGCGTGATCACTGAGGCATAGACGCCGACCGCCATGAAGCCGGTGTGCGCGAGGTTGATGACATCCAGTACGCCCAGCACGATGGCCAGGCCCAGGACGACGATGGTGAGGATCCCGACTGCTGTCAGGACGTCGAGCAAGAGCGTCACTTGACTCTCCTTGAGGTCGTTGCCGAGTCGTCCGTCAGCCCTGGCAGGCAAGCTTCGGGGGGATCGGGTCGGACTTCTTGCGGATGGTGAAGGTGCCGTCGGACCGCGCCTGCGCCAGGTACACCGGCTGGTAGCTGAAGGAGTTCATGGACTTGAGGGCGCCGACCGGGCCGTCAATGTCTGTGTGCCGGAGCGCCTTGATGACGTCCCGCCCATCGGCCCCGGACTGCTTGACCGCGGCGGCGAGTGCCTGCACCTGCATGTACGACACATATGCGTTGACGTCCGGCGCGCCCTTGAGACCGCTTCGCTCGGCCAGTTCCTTGAAGGCGTCGTTGCCGTTTCCCTTGATGGCGGCGAAGTAGATGCTGGACGACCAGATTCCCTCGGCAGCGGCGCCCAAGGCCTTGGCCGTGCCCTCGCCGAGTAGCACGTCCACCCGCGTGATGCCCTTGGTGCGAGGGTCGGCCGCCCACTGCTTCTGAAGGGCGACGTCGTCGTCACCGATCACGTTGAGGAAGGCGACGTCGGGGCGGGCCTTGACGATGTTGGCGATGTCCTGGGAGAAGTCGGCGGTGCCGCTGGGCTCGTAAGCGGTACCGACGACGGTGCCGCCCAGCTTGGTCAGATGCTCCTTGGCCGTCCCGATGGAGGCCTTCGGCGTGGAGTAGTTGGCGCCGAGGAAGTACCACCTCTTCTTGCCCTCGGCGACGAGTTCGTCGATGGCGGGCAGCGTCTGCTGGTTGGGCACCAGCCCGAGGCTCGTGAGGTTCCAGGCGCAGATGTTGCCTGCACCGGACGACAGGCTCAGCAGCGGGATGTCGAGCCGCTTCGCGAGGGCGTTGCAGGCCAGCAGTTGTGGGCCCGGTATGAAGGCGACGATTGCCTGTGCCTTCTGCTGCTGGATGAGCCGGCTGCAGGCGGTGTTGGCGCTGCGTGCGTCCGCACCTGCGTCGGCCACCATGGAGGTGAACCGGACGCCGGCCTTGTTGTGCTTGTTGACATCTTCGAAGCCGGCCTTGCTGCCGGCTTGGGCGTGGTCCGCGTAGACGGAACCCGCTCCGGACAGTTGCAGGATGAAGCCAACCTTGTACGAGTCGGCGGAGCCGCTCGGCGAACCGGCCGACGGGTGCGTTCCGCAGGCGGACAGGGCGAGCGCCATGGCGCTCGACATGGCAAGCACGGCGATCGGTCGCCGTCCGTGTCGGATGAGTCGGGCCATCGGCTGTCTCCTCGGGGGATTGCTGGATGCCGTTGCCATGTCGGCCTCGGCGGACAGGTCGTGCGGTGTGCACGGGAGGCGACCGCGGCAAACAACGGAAGCCCGGGCAGGTAGGGGTGTCCTGGGCCTGACCACAGGAGATGGCGCACTCCGTCGTAGCGCTGGAACGTGACGTGAAACATAGAAAGTACGTTGCCAAGTGTCAATGAATGTGTCTCATATTGCTGCACAACTCTTCGGTCACCGACACGGCGCAGGGGCGTGCATCCAACCTCAAAACGCCCATACATGCGCGGTGTTGGGCGGGATCTGACCTCGACACAAGATACTTGCCTTCCGGATCGTCGCTGCATATGTTGCTGATCGCGGCCGGTCAAATTCTCCGGAAGCAGTACATGAGAGGTGGCGGACGTTGAGATCACTGCAGCATCTCCTCACGGTCTACGAGTCCCGGAACGACCCCTTGCCCGCCGAGGTGCAAAGCCGCCCCGTGGTCGCCTGCGTCGGTGTGGACGTGCCCGCCGAGGTGCTCACCGCCGCGGGATTCGTCCCGTTCCGGCTGGCCGGCCGCCCGGATCGGCACGAGGCAGCCGAGCCGTACTGCGGGCCCGGAATCGACCGGCTTGCGGTGTCGCAACTCGCCCGTCTCCTCGAGGGCGACGCCGCAAGGACCGCCGGTCTGGTGATGTCCGCCGACACCGAAGGGTCTGTGCGGCTCTTTCTGTACCTGCGCGAGATCCAACGTCTTCAGCCCCGCGCCACGGTGCCCCGGTTCACGTTCTTCGACCTCGTCCACCTCCCGCAGCGAACCTCGGCCGCCTACAACCGGACGCGCCTCGACCAGCTGGTCGAGGAGATCAGCAGCTGGGCCGGCCGGCCCGTCACCGACGACCGGCTGCGGACCGCCGCCGAACTCCACGACCGGGTGCGGGAGCTGATCCGGACGGTCGGCACCCGGCTGCGCAGCGGCCCCGGTGGCCCGCGCCTGACCGGAGCCCAGGCCCTGGCGGTGATCGGAGCGGCTTTCCTCACGACGCCCGAGCACTGGTGCGAGGCCGTGGAGCGGCTGCTCGACGACGTCGGCCGACTGCCGGCGCTGCCGGGCACTCGCGTATTCCTGACCGGCTGCGATCACGACCACCCGGATGCCTACGAGGCCATCGAGTCGCTGGGCTGCGTGATCGTCGGCGAGGACCACAGTTGGGGAGCCCTCGCCGGCGAGGCAAGCGTCGGACCCGCGTACGACATCCGCAGTGCTCTCGTCCGGGCCGGGGCCCTGCAAGCGCCCGCCGCCGCGGGTCACAGCGCCGCCGTACGCGCCGCGCAGACGGCGCGCATGGCCGCCGCGTGCGGCGCGGACCTGGTGGTGGCTTGGGCCCGCTGCCATGACGACGCGCCGCCGTGGGACGTCCCGGCCCAGCGCGAGGCCCTGCAAGCCGTCGGGATCCCGATGTTCGCCGTCCCTGCTCAGAGGTACGGCGAAGAAAGGAACGAGAACGTGCGCTCACTGCTGGAACCGGCGCTGCGCCGACCGGCCCGCGCCGCTGGGGTGACCCGGTGACGGCCGATGCCACCGGCCGGCGCAACCGGATGGTGCTGCCCTCCGCAAGCGCGGCCACGGCCTATCAACGGCAGTGGTTCGCCGACCTGAAACAGCGTGCCGCGGACGGCGACCCGGTCGCACTCGTCAACGCCGACGCCCCGCAGGAGATCCTGCGCGCGCTCGACATTCCGTACGTGGTCAACCAGTGGTGGGCGTCGGTCTGCGCGGCCAAGCAGAAATCCGGCCGCTACTTGCGTCTGCTTGCGGACCGCGGATACCCCGCCGACCAGGAGGCGTACAACACCCTGGCGCTGGCGAGCACCTTCGACGACGACCCCCCGTGGGGTGGTCTGCCCCCCATCTCTCTGGTGCTCGCCGAGACGACGGGTGACGCCCTGCGCAAGGTCTTCGAGGTCTGGGAACGCGAACACGGCGCCGTCTTCCTGCCCTTCGAGCGCACCGTCGCGAACCACCAGGACCCCCGTTGGTGGGAGCGGATCGAGGACGACTGGGAGGCGTTGATCGGCACTGCGCGCATCGACCTGATGACCGCAGAACTGACCGGTGCGGTCAAGCATCTGGAGATGGTCACCGGTCGTGTCTTCGACGAGGAGCGCTTCCGTGAGGTGATGGCCCTGGTCAACGAGCAGCAACTGTGGAACCGGGCAGCTCGCGACCTCATCGCCCGCACCAGCCCGGCCCCCATCACGATCAGTGACAGCATCCCCAGCGTCATGATCCCCCAGTGGCACCGCGGGACGGTGTGGGCACGTGACGCGGCCCGTACCTTCTACCACGAGGTACGCGACCGGGTGGATACGGGAGCGGCCCCCTGCCCCGACGAGCGCATCCGACTCATGTGGGTGGGGACCGGCCTCTGGTTCGACATGGGCTTCTACACCTGGTTCCAGGAGGTGTACGGCGCGGTCTTCGTGTGGTCGATGTACCTCGCGATCGCGGCCGACGGCTACATCCGCCACGGCGACGATCCGCTGCGCACCCTGGCCGGCAGGTTCGCAGCGTTCCCCGACATGATCAACGCACCTCCGTGGGCGGCGGAGTGGTACGCCAAGGAGGCGGTACACAACCGCATCGACGGCGCGGTCCACATGGCGGGCACCGATCGCCGGGGGACCTACTTCGTCAACCGCGCCCTGGAAGCGGCCGGCGTGCCGGTGCTGCAGATCGGCGGCGACAGTGGCGACGCCCGGGGCTGGGATGCCCAGGCCGTGCAGGCAGAGGTCTCGGAGTTCATCCAAACCCGGGTGGAACCGGTCGCCGCTCGCCGTCGCGCCCAGGAGAAGGGCACCGGCTGAACGTGCCCAGCCGCACCTCGCCGCAACGGCCTCCCAACGGTGCTCCCGCCCCTGCAGCGACACGCTCCCGCTCTGCGGGCGAACTGCCGCCGCGTGCTCGGCCCGGAGGGCGGCGAGCACGCGCATCGCCACGGCCGGATGTCGGTGCCGCGTGCCGGTCCCGGCGTTCCCTGGCACGGCCCCGCCCGTGATTGCGCAGTCGAACCATCAGTCCGACCATCTGCTGTCCCCGCATACCGTCGAGGTACTCATGTCCGCACAGACCGCCGAACTTCCCCGACCGCTCGAAGGCATCACCGTCATCGACCTGACCATCGCGCTGGCCGGCCCCTATGCAACCCTCCTGCTGTCCGGGCTCGGGGCACGGGTCATCAAGGTCGAGAACCCGCGAGGCGGTGACCGGGTCCGCAACAACGCGCCCTACTTCGGCCGCGACGGGCTCACGATGCAGCGCCGCCACGACGACGACATTTCCCTGGGAACCCTCGAACGCACCCGGGGCAAGGAGAGCGTGACGCTCGATCTGAAGCACCCGGCCGGCCGCGAGGTCTTCGCGGACCTGGTACGGCAGGCGGACGTCGTCGTCGAGAACTACAGCCGCGGCACTGCCGACCGGCTCGGCGTCGGCTACGCGGCCGCCGCCAAGATCAACCCCCGCATCGTGTACTGCTCGATCAGCGGCTTCGGGCAGGCCGGCGAGCCGGGGACCGGCAAGGCGATGGACGCGATCGTGCAGGCGCTGTCCGGAACGATGATGACGTCCGGCAGCCCGGGTGACCCGCCGGTCCGCGTGGGGTTTCCCATCGGCGACCTGTCCGCACCGCTCTACGCGGTCATCGGCGTCCTGGGCGCTCTGCGGCAGGCGGAGGCAACCGGGATCGGCCAGCATGTCGACGTCTCCATGCTCGGCTCGCTCACCGCGCTGGTAGCCGGCGAGCAGTCGCACCTGCTGACCCGGCTCGGCCTGTCCGGCCGCAACGGCAGGTTCATGCCGCGGCTGGCGCCGTTCGGGGTGTTCGAGACCGCCGACGGCTGGGTGGCCATCTGCGCACCGGAGGACAAGTTCGCGCGGGGAGTGCTGACGGCGCTGGGGCGTCCCGAGCTCCTGGCCGACACGCGCTTCACCACCCGTGACGCGAGGGTGGCTCATGCCGACGAGTTCCATGCCCTGATCGAGGAGTGGTCACGTAAGCACCCACAGGACCGGGTGATCGCCGCTCTGGAGGCCCACGGTGTCCCATGCGCCCCGGTCAGGGAACCCGCCGAGGCCGTCAGCGACGCGTCGCTGCTCAGCCGCGGCGACACCGTTGCGCTCCACCATCCCGCCTACGGCACTGCGGACGGACTGATCGGCAGCGGCATGCCCGTTCACATGTCCCGCTCCCGTACCGACTTCGCCGACGGTGTTCCCCACCTCGGTGAGGACAGCCGGCTCGTCTACCGCAAGCTGCTGGGCTACTCCGCGGAGCAGATCGACGGGCTCGTCGCTGATGGAGCCATCTGATGACGTCTGCTGCCCCTGGACCCACCGGCACGGCACAGTCGGGCGACGTGGTTCCGACCGCCGGGGCCCCTGGCCCACATCTGCCCCGTCCCCAGGCGGGCTCGTCGTCTCAGCACCTGTTGACGACCCTGCTGGGCGACTACTGGGCGGGGCGCACTGAGCACCTGCCGTCGGCGGCGCTCGTGGCTCTGCTCGGCGAGTTCGACATCGGTCCCGCCGCCGCCCGCGCGGCGCTGAACCGGCTGGCCCGGCGCGGCGTGCTCGCCTCGACCAGAGTGGGGCGCCACACCTATTACGGCTTCGCGCCGGGCGCCGCGGAAGTACTCATGGCCGGCGCATACGAATTCGTGTCCTTCGGACAGGGCGACCGATCGTGGGACGGGCAGTGGACCCTCGCCCTCTTCTCGCTCAACGAGAGGGAACGGGATCTGCGCCACGCGGTGCGCTCGAAACTGCGCTGGCTGGGTTTCGCCCCGCTCTACGACGGCACGTGGGTGTCGTCCCGCCCGGTGGCCGCCCAGGCCCGGCACGAGCTGGACCGCCTCGGGATCCGGGACGTCACCGTCTTCCGCGCGGCGGAGCAGCCGGGGTCGCCCCGTCGACCGGTCGACGCCTGGGATCTCGACGAGGTCGAGGCGACCTACGCACGTTTCGTGACGGCCTACGGCCCGCTGCGCGACCAGGTCCGTGAGGGAGAAGTGAGCGCTGCCCAGGCGCTGCTCGCCCGCACAAGGATCATGGACAGCTGGCGCACGTTCCCCGGTATCGACCCGGATCTCCCCGCGAACCAGCTGCCACGCGAATGGCCCCGGAAAGACGCCCGCACCATCTATGTCGAGGTCTACGACGCCCTCGGCCCCCTGGCTGCGCTCCGGGTCCGACAGATCGTGGGCCGGTACACGCCGGAACTCGCCGAGTACATCGAGTACCGCTCCACAGATCAGCTGCTCGGGTTGGGCAGCCAGGCGATGCAGCGTCGCCGCTCCCCCCGACTCCTTCCCGGCCGGCCAACCAGCGATCGGACCCACCCATGACTGCCGTGGACCCCCGCCCCGACAGGCCGGACGACTTCGACCCGACGGCCGACAACGCACCGGACCGCGTGCACGCCATGTACCGCCGGCTGAGGGCCGAATGCCCCGTCGCGCACAGCAGTTCCTACGGTGGTTTCTGGGCCTTGACGCGGTACCGGGAGGTTCGTGCGGCGGCGCTCGACGACCGTACCTTCATCTCGTCGGTCAAAGCCGTCGTCCCCAGTGATCCTCGCGGGCTGCGCAGACCTCCGCTGAACTTCGATGCACCCGCGCACACTCCATACCGCCGGGCGCTGGAGAGGACGCTGCAGCGTGACCGGCTGCAGCGGTTGATGCCGCGGCTGCGCCGGCATGCCGGCAAGGAACTCCAGCCGCTGCTCGACCGTGGCCACGGTGACATTGCGCAGGAGTTCGGCACCCGATTTCCTGCGTGGACCACGACCGAGTGGCTCAACCTCACGCCGGACGTGGCTCCGCTGCTCGCCGAGACATCGGCCCGGTGGGTGCAGGCCTGGCGCAGCCAGAACAAGGACGTCGTCAACTCGACGAGTCAGAAGCTGTACGACATGGCGCGCGAGCTGGTTGCCGATCGGCGGTGCAATCCCCGTCCTGTCGACGAGGATCCCGCGAGTTCTCTTCTCTCGGAACGCATTGACGGCGTGCCGCTGGACCCGGAGCACGTGGTCGGGGCGCTCCGTCAGTCACTCGTGGTCGGGATGGTGGCACCACCGATCATCCTCGGGTCGATCGCCGTCCATCTTGCGGACGACCCGGAATTGCAGCAACGGCTGCGTTCACGTCCGGAGCTGATTCCGGACGCCCTGGAGGAGTTTCTGCGGCTCTATGCACCTTACCGGGGGTTCGCACGCACCCCGTCCAAGCCCGTGGAGATTCTGGGTCGCACCATCCGCCCGGAGGAGCCCGTCACGCTCGCGTACGCGTCAGCGAACCGGGACGCCGTGGTCTTCGACGATCCCGACACGTTCCGGATCGAACGGGCGAACATCGCCGAGCATCTCGCTTTCGGCCGGGGACGGCACCGCTGCCCCGGGGCACCCATGGCGCGGACGATGCTGAGGGTCGCGCTTGAGGAACTCCTGTCCCGTACAACGTCGTTCACCGCCGTCGGTGAGCGCGAGGGCGCCAGAATGCCTGAACTGGGCATTGTCTCGGCCGAGTTGCAGCTCACTCCTGCCTAGCAGTGGGTTCTGACCGCCTCCCCGCGTGCCGCTCCGTTCTTATCCGGCTGCCCAGTCGGCGGTAGTGCGGTGGCCGGCTTGTTCGGCCACCGCACCGTCGTGGACGGCGACGAGCTGCCGGAACCGCAGCTCTGCGAGAGGCGCGAGCCCGTCGTATAGGGACACAAACAGCGACCGCGCCGTTGTCCGGGGCCAGTCGGGGGAAAGCAGTTCGTCCGGTAGGTCCGGGTCGATTCCCGGAAAAGTACGCCAGACGTCCAAGACCTGGAGCCGGCCGGCCAGGGCGGCGCTCGGGCTCACTTCTCCCGCCGTCAGCCGTACCGCCAGTTCCTGGTGGTCGGCGACGAAGGTCCGGTAAGCCGCGGCGACGTCGCCCAGGTTCCACGCCGCCAGCGGCAGGGTCTCTCCTGCCTCCTCGGCCCTGAAGATCGTCAGGTTGTCCACTCCTGCGGCCCGGAAGATCGGCTCGAGGGCCGCCGGATCGGCGTGCGCCGAAACCCACAGCCCGTCGAACAGCGGCGCGAACCCGAGCCACCTCAGATAGCTGCGTACCCGGTGACGGACGTGGCGCTGCTGTTCCGGAATGCTGAAGGCAGCCAGCGTCCACAGGCCGTCCCAGTCCGGCTGCAACGAGCCGAAACGCACGATGCTCGCGGTCTTGTGCCGGGTGTCCTCGCTGCCGATCGCGCTCAGCCGCAAGTAGGACTGGCGCCCCGACCGCTCGGTCTCCAGCACTCCTCGCTTGACGAGCCGGTTCGCGGTCGCGCGTGCGCTCGTCTCGCTGATACCGAACTCCGCCAGCAGGGTGATGACCGTACTCATCGACAGAGCCGCCGGGGCGTCCAGCCAGTGCTCGCCCAGCAACGTGGTCAGCAGCCGTTGCGGAGACGCCCCGGCCTGCTGGCGTGGGAGGACGGACCCCTCCTGTGCGCGGCGCAGCACAAGCGCCTCGATCGACGGGTTCTTCTCCGGCATCACTCCAGCTTAGTACCCCGCTCCTCGCGGCCTGGCGACGGTGGAGACAGGCCTGATGGCGGGCCAGCAGACCGGAGGGAGGAGCCCCGGGCTGGTCGTCGTCCCGCCCGCGGCGGGCCCCGCTCGCACTGACCAACGCGGAGATCGACGCCGACCAGGCGTGGCGGATGATCTCCGCGAGACGATCACCGCGGCCGCCGGCCTGAGCGCACCCTCACCAGCTCACGCGAGCCCCGTGACCTGCAACTTCAGGATGGAAACTTCCCATCGAGCCTCAGGGAACCGCGAGTAGGCCTTCGCCGTCGGTGGAGATGTCGCGCAGGAGCCGGTCCAGGTGCACGCGCACAACGCTGACGAGGTCGAACGCCCTCCCGCTCGCCAGCTACTGAAGCCGGATGCCCGCGTCGACCGCGGAACACTCGCGGGCCACAATGGGCGCGTGGGGCCGCCCCCGAAGCGCACTCACTGTGCGCAGGCTGACGTGTGAGGGTGCCTTCACGGATGCGCATGTTCGGCCGAGATTTGGGCGAGCTCCACCCCAAGCAGGTCACCGAGGTGGGTGACGTGGGACGTTCTTGATCGGTCCAACGAGTTGTGGCAGCTGACGTTGCCGCTGCGGACGGAGGAGCAGTACCGCTGCAGCGCGCCCGCGTCCGAACGATCGTTCTGCTCGCCGAGCTCTGCGCCTGTGGATTGCTCGACCTGTCTGCTGCGATGGGGACTCGCCCGGCCCCGGCTGCTACGTCAGCGCCTCGGCCAGGCGGTCGATGCCGAATCCACTGATCAGTAGGCGTTCTTTACGGTTACTGGTGAGCAGTTGGCTCCATTGAACGAAGCCGCCGTCGCCGACTTCCAAATGCCGGCCTCCGACGATGGTGTAGATCTTGAAGCAGATGCCGGTGTAGTAGCCGCGTCCGGAGGTCCGGTCGGGGTCCTCACATACCTCGACTCCTGGCAGCCCTGCGAGTTCGTGGCGCACCCGCTCGAGGGTCGGACCAGTCGCGTCCTCCAGAAAGGTCAGTCTGATCTGTGTGTCCTGTGCCCCGACGTCGGCCATGACCCGGGCGGCGAACCGTAGGTGCTCGGCCAAGTGCCGGTGCTCAAAGAGTCGGTTGCCGGTGTCTCGGCCGGCGGTCACCAGACCGAAGATCTGGAAGTGGGCGAGCATCCCTGGACCGTTGAAGCTCTGGGCGCGAGCCACTCGCTGGCTGGCCGCCAGCCGGACCGGCGCGTTCGAACGCGGATCGGCGGCCAGGGCCAAGGAGCGCCGGTGCGATGCCTCTAGCGCCAGTGCGTTCGTCGGATCGGCAGCCACCTCGCTGCCCCGAACAGTCGCGATCACCTTGCGCGGATCGACGGTCGCCACGGCCGAATGCGCGGCCAGCGGCACGACCGGGGCGAGCACGAGGACCTCGAAGCCGTCGGGCAACGCCGACAGCAACGCGTCCTCGGTGCGGCGCAGTGCGGTGAAGTCGCCTGGCGCTGGAGCCACGAACCGATCGCTGCGATAGCGCCGCATCACCTCGGCCGGCGAGAGCCGGTCTGCCCGGCGCCGGAACACCTCCAGCAGCAGCGTGGTCAGATCCGCACCCGACAAGCTGCTGGCCAGCAGTTCCAACAGTTCCGGGTTGCCGGCCCGTGCCAGAACCCGACGCAAGGCCGGGTTGACCGGGATGTCTCCGGTGAGGTCATCGCGCGTCATGAACATCGAGTATCACGGTTCAAATATCAGCTGGACCAGCGAGTTTCTGACACTGCGACCATCATTCCCGCCGCGGGCTCAGGGCGCTCGACCAGGATGCCTTCGAAGCGCGCCTGCGCAGGCCGGTGGTACGAGGTGGGCGAGCTTGCGACTGACACGCAGATCGCAGACCTGCCTCTCAAGCTCCGATGGGGTTCGCCGGGGTGTGGTGTAGGGGCTGCTGGGCCGGTCGTAGAGGCCGCTTTCGCCCTCGGCTTGCCAGCGGCGGAACCATTTGTAGGCGGTGGGACGGGAGATGCCCATCTCCGCTGCGACGTGCGCGACCGGTCGGCCGGAACAGACGCGTTCGACCAGGATCCGCCTGCCGTGCAGGGTCAGTCGGGCGTTACGGTGGGACGTCAAGGCCTCCGTGTGGTGCGGTCCTAGACAGCTCCACCACATCGGAGGGCTTCGTCATGTTCAAGTCCCACCCGCGGTAACAACGCCCATGCTCAATACATCTGGTGCCGTATCAGGCAACGTTCGCCCTCTAGTGAGGTCCTGCCTGTCGAGTAGTGAGGTCCTGCCTGTCGAGGGCTTCGGACGCTGGCGATAATCGACCGATGAGCGCCCTCGATCGCCCCATGCCGCCCCTGAACGCCGACGAGCGCACGACGCTTGAAAGCTGGCTCGACTTTCATCGCATCACGCTCGCCATGAAGTGCGAGGATCTGGACGATGAGCAGGCCGCCGTCGCGTCCGTGCCGCCGTCTGGCTTCACTCTGATCGGCCTCGTTCAGCATATGGCGGAAGTGGAGCGGAACTGGTTCCGTCGCGTGTTCGCCGGAGAACAGGCCCCGCCCATCTACGACCTGCAGGCCGACCCGGATGGCCCCGACGGCGGCTTCGACGTGGCTGCGGGCGCCGCCCTGAGTGACGCCCTCGCCACCTGGCACACGGAGATCGCCCGCGCCCGCGAGCACTGCGCCGACCGCGCTCTGACCGATACGGGCCGCTTCATGGAGCAGGACGTCAACCTCCGCTGGATCTACGTCCACATGATCGAGGAGTACGCCCGCCACAACGGCCACGCCGACCTGGTCCGGGAACGCATCGACGGCACCACCGGCGCATAGCGCCGGATCAGGCAGCGTTGGCCCTGTCGACGACGGCGCGTAGGCGCTGGTCGTCGGCGTGGCGGTTTCGCCAGATGATGTAGCGGCGGATCATGCTGCCCTGCTCTTTGTGGTCGGCGTGGTCGGTCCGTCGAGGGTGAAGTAGCGCAGGGCGGTGAACTGGGCTTCGATGCGGTTGAGCCAGGAGCTGTTGGTGGGGGTGTACGCGATCTCGACCTTGTTCGCCGCGGCCCAAATGCCGACCCGCTGGCACTTTTTCGTGGTCAGGTGCGGGGAGAAGTTATCGCATCAGCGGACTCCGGTCTGTCTTGTTGTTCCACACCGCCCGCGTTCGATCTGCTCAGGTGACAGCCCTGTCCCGGGACAGGTCCTCTGCGCTGCTCATCGACTCGGGCTGGCTCCGTTCAACAGCGCCGCGATGCGCTCGGCTGTCTTCTGGCCTGCATGCTGCTTGATCAGACCCTCCTTAGCGATCGCCCGCACGTGCAGGGCAGTGGTCCGCTCGCCACTGCGAGTCGCATCGACCGTGACTACCACCGGGTTCATGTTGAGGGCTCCACCTCCGGTGAGCACGCGGAAGGTCACTCGATCCGTTCCTGCTTCTTCCAGCTCCGGGCTCGCACCAGGGGACAGCTCAACAAGCACCGTGCGGACGCGTTCAAGAGCAAGATCAAAACCCAGCTGCAGTTCGCGGTCGAACTCACTGATGTCATTCTTGAGGAGCCGGGAGGCGATCTTCCCGCCGCGGTTGATGCGGCCGAGGGCTTCCGCCAAGAGCTTGTCCTCTGGCTGCTGCATCCGGTATCCCCTTCTGAACTGCACATTCGAAACGGTTCCGCCAAGACTGCGCTACCACACCGGTGTTTTCAACGGCCACGGTCAGTTACCGCGCCTGTCCAACGCTTGCGAAGCGCCGTCGGGTTTCCCCGCACACGAGTTCAAAATCACCTACTTAGAGCCATGAACACGTGCTCGGCGTGTCCATGCAGTGCCGCAACGAGCACCTCGCCCTGGGCTGATGTGCATTCCATGACCAAGAAGCGGCGATTGAGACGTGTGCTCTCCCTTAGCCCCGGTTCCCGTACACGTGCCACTTCCAGATCGGGAGGCAACATCAACGGGTTCTTATGACGCGGACGAGGCTCCCAGGACCAGACCCCGGACTCGATCACGAAGTGCCCGTATGTCCATCTGGGGGCTTGAGGGTCTTTCAGGACACAGACGACCTTGATGCGCCGTCCATCGATGAGGTGACTGGTGATCTTGCGTTGCTGCTTGTTGAGGTGCCAGGCAGCAAGCCCTGCACCACCGGCGAACATTCCGACGATCACCGGAATCTGATCCATGTGCGCATTGAAGCAGGGCCGAGGGCACTGAAGGATCCATTTTGCGCATCCCGTATGCCACCGCCGACCAGCTCGCCGCGTGGACCGGAAACCCCGCACCGGCGGACGCCGACCGGCTGCTCGCTCGCGCGTCCGAGGACATCGACGACGCTCTGTTGACAGCCCTCTACTGCGTCGATGAAGCGGGCATGCCGACTGACCCCGACGTCGTCCAGGCCCTCGCCGACGCCACGTGCGCGCAGGCCGAGTACCACCCCACCGTCACCAAAGCCTGGGCCGACAACGGCCCGGGCCATCTGGGCGTTCATCCCCAGTGCCGCGATTGCCGTCACCCTCGCCCTGGCGCCCGCTTTCAGCACCATCGCCGGGTTCTCCTGGTTCGTCGGCGCGATCACCGGCGCAGTGCTGTACTCGCTGATCAGGGACCGCAATGTCCAGGGCCACGACGTGGACGGCGAGACCATCGCTGTCCGGGCCTCGTGAAGGGCTGAGGTACGTCGACGGACCGGCCGGACGCCCGCACGTGGACGCATCCCCAGCGTCCGAGCGATCTGCGTTGGCCCGCCCGTGGGCGGCGGGGAGCCGCCCACCGCCCGGCGCGTAGGGCTGGTCGGGGTGGGTGTTCGGTGGAGTAGCCGGCGGCTCAGGGACCGGTCTCGAACTTGGGCGGTTCGAGGCTCTTCAGACATGCGGTCTTCGGTGCGGCCGGGGTGTCGAAGAAGGAGACGGTGATCTCCTGGGCGCACTTCGAGGTGGCGAACACCACGTGCGGCTCGTACGGGACCGTGACGACCTTGGCCTTCAACGTACGGGCGACGTACGGTCCGTTGTCCGCCCCGGTCTGGGAGTCGAAGCTGCCCGACAGGGCGAGGGTGGGGATGTCGCCGCGGGTCACGTCCCGGATCGAGTGTGGTGCCGCGGGGACGTTCCAGACGTCGCAGTCCGGGCGGAGGAACGTGAGCTGAGGGGCTTGGGCCTGGACCGAGCGGGGGAAGGACGGGAACGCGTCCTGTCCGGCTCGGAGCGCCTCTTCCTTGCTCTCGTACGGCGTCCACTCGCTGCAGAAGACGCCGTAGACGAGACCGTGCGCAACCCTGTCCATGGCCTGGGGGCTCAGCTTGCCGCCGGCCCACTGCTGAGCGATCCGCTGGGGCTTGCCGTGCGCCAGCTCATCGAGGGCGATGGGTACTTGGGGCGCCACGTGGGTGGCGGAGGTCATCCAGTTCACCAGTGCCCCGCCGTCCAGTACGACCTTCACCGGCTTGTCGCTGCCGGGGAGCTTGACCGTGGTGGTGACCGGCTTGGCTTCGAGGTCGCGGACGAGCTTGTCGAAGGTGGCCGACAGGTGCGGGTAGCGCTTGTTGCACGCGGGCTGGTCCGCGCAGGCCTTGAACAGACCGTCGAAGCCCTGCCGGGCACTGCTCCAGGTCAGGGCCGACCCGCCCTTGGACGGCGGCAGTATGCCGTCGAGGCCCACCGAGCGGAGCCCGTCGGGGTGCAGGCGCATGTAGACGAGTGCCAGGTGGGTCCCGTAGGAGATGGCGTACAGGTTCCAGTGCTTGATGCCGAGCGCGGTGCGCAGGTCGTCGTAGTCGGCGGCGCTCTCGGGGTCGTTGTAGGCACTGAGGTCGATGCCACGGGCCGCCAGTTGGTCGTGGCAGGCCTTCGTGGCCTCGACGTGCAGGCGCTCGGTGGACGGCGCGTCGTAGACGAGGCCGACCGCTTGCGCGTTGAACCTGTCGATGTTGGGGCACAGGAGGTTCGGCTCGGCCGAGTACGTACCGCGCTGGGACATGAGGATCACGTCACGGTCGCGGTTCAGGCCGCCGTCGATCGCCATCTTCGCCTCCCCGACCGCGTCGTCCCCGGGTCCGCCCGCGAGCCACACGATGGGGTCGGGTTTCGGTGTGGCGGACTTGGCGGGCACGATCGCGACACCGAGTTTGATCGTTTTACCGGTCGACTTGGCGCGGTTCTCGGGCACGGTGAGGGATCCGCAGCGGGCCTCCTTGAGCGCCTCGACCGGTTCCGGCGTCTTGGGGCAGGGGCCCGGTTCGTAGCCGGCGTCGCCCACCGCGCGTGCGGCCGTGCCGACAGGCGCCTCGGGGCCGGCGCTGGCGCCGGTGCTGGACTGTGCCTGAGCAGGCGCTGCGAGCAGGCCGGTGACGAGGAGACCGGTTGCTATGCCGACCGACGTGGCCTGAAGTCGTCGTACGGGGCGTCGACGACGCAGCGCGTGGTGGAACGTCATCTGCCCTCCCAGTCATTTCGGGGTGATCGTGAACGGTTCGGGCTCGAGAGCGTCCACGCACGAGGTGTCGGGGGCGGTCGGGCGGGCGAAGAACGACGCCAGCACGCGCTGCGCGCAAGGCGACTGCGGGACCACCCAGTGCCCGATTCCGGGGACTTGTATGGCGGTCGAGCGGGACAGGTTGCGGGCCACGCCCTTCGCCCAACTCGCCCCGGTCTTCACGTCGAACGTGCCGGAGACGACGAGCGCCGGCACCGAGCTGACCGTGGCCACCCGCTGTACCTTCGCGCGGTCCGGAACGTTCCAGATCCCGCACGCCGGGTACTGGAAGGGCAGTTGCGGCACCTGGGCCAGTACCGTGTCCGGCCACCCGGGGAAGGCCTTGCGCCCCGCTTTCAGCACGTCGGATTCCGAGTAGCCCGGAGCCCACTCGCCGCACGCTATCGAGTTCGTCAGGCCGTGCGCGAAGGCGCCGGCCTTCTGGACCGAGCCGGCCGCGCGGGCCTGCGCGAAGCGCTTCGGATTTCCGCGGCTGAGTTCGTCGAGCGCCGCCGGGATGTCCTTGGGCCGGGGGGTTAAGGCGACGATCAGGTTCAGCAGAGCGCCCCCGTCGAGGACGACCTTGACCGGCTTTCCTCCGCTCGGCGGCGTGACGTTCAGAGTCAGGGGGTGAGCCTCCAGTTTGCGCACCTGCTCCGTCAGCAGGCGGGGGAGGTGCGGGTAGCGGTCCTTGCAGGCGGGCTGCGCCGCGCACGCCTTGAAGATGTTGTGGATTCCCTCAGCGGCGCTGCCCCATCCCCACGGCAGGGTCGTGACCTGGGGAGGTGTGATCGAGTCGATCGCCACCGCGCGGATTCCCTCGGGGTGCAGGCGCAGGTAGGTGAGGGCCAGATTGCTGCCGTAGGAGTACCCGTAGACGTTCCATCGGGGGATGTCCAGCGCCTTGCGCAGGTCGGCGAAGTCCGCGGCGTTCTCGGTGGTGTTGTAGGCGTTCAGGTCGACGCCGGCGGCCGTCAGGCGGCCCCGGCAGTCCTTCACCGCCTTCAGCATGAGTTGTTCCGCCCGCTGTGAGTCATATCCCAGGCCTACGGCCTGCGCGTTGAACCGGTCGACCTCAGGGCAGGCGAGGTTCGGCTTGTCGTAGAGGTTGCCGCGCTGGGCCATGACGATCAGCTCGCGGTCCTTGTTCAGGCCAGAGTCCATGAGGAAGGGAATGTCGTCGAACGTGTCGGCGCCGGGGCCGCCCGCCATGAACACGACCGGGTCCTCGGAGGGCTTCTCCGCAGCGGCCGGGATGACCGCCACGGCCAGCTTGATGGTCCGGCCGTCGGAGCGGGAGCGGTTCTCGGGGACCTCCAGGAAACCGCACTGTGCCTTGCTCAGCGCTTCGATGGGCTCGGGCGGCTTCGGACAGGCACCGGGCACGAACCTGGGGGCTGCCGGGCTGGGTTCTGCGGTCTGGGCAGCTGCTTTTGAGGCGCTGATCGGTGTGGTGCCGAATGCTGCCAAGCAGGCCAGAGCGGCCGCGGCAGTCACCGCGTGGATGCTGCGCTTTGGCATGTGATCCCGTTCCTCTGCCGACATCGGCGACGGCCACTGACGGGACCAGGCCGTAACGGTTTGGGCGGAACGCGCGTTTTCGACGGTACCGGGTGGCGCGTTCGGGTGCACGCGGAGCGCTCATAACCCGTAACGCCCGGCTCGTCCGACACGATGGGCCGCGCGCCGCATCACCCGGCCCGACCCGCACGAATCGCCGGACCGGCCCGCGTCGGCGCGAGGTCCGCTCCCGGTATCGGTCGACCGAGTCCGCTCGCCTTCCACCTCGTCACAGTCACCATGGCCCCACCGTCGGATCCTCAGCCGGCGGCCGGGTGGACGTGGAGGCCGTCGTGCGACGCGTCGACGCCACGGCCAACGAGCTGGTACCGCGCGTCTGGGGCACCCCGCGCGGGGCCCCTGGGCGAGGCGGAGGGTCGTGATGTGGGCGCCGGCGGCGTCCGTGCTCCTCGGGGCCTGGTACCTGACCACCCGCACCAAGGGCCTGGTCTGGCCCTCCCCCGCCCCCGGTCGGGCGCATCTTCCCCGATGGAAGCCGCCGCCGGGCCTGACTCGTCGGAGACCTAGGGAAGAGCCTCGCGTCGGCCCCTTCGCTACCGGCGCATCAGGCTGCCACATGCGCCGGGTCGTGCATCCGAGACCCCGTACCGGACACCGCTCCGGGCCGTCTACACTCACTTGGTAGCTACAAGCAATAAAATGTGAGTTGAACAGGGGGCGGGTAATGGACAAGGGGACGGTCCGTGACCGCGCAGCGGGGGAACATAGGAC
The DNA here is from genome assembly GCF_035918235.1 of Streptomyces sp. NBC_01445. Classification (NCBI taxonomy): domain Bacteria; kingdom Bacillati; phylum Actinomycetota; class Actinomycetes; order Kitasatosporales; family Streptomycetaceae; genus Streptomyces; species Streptomyces sp. NBC_01445. Next base: position 2,189,658 of record NZ_CP109485.1, read on the forward strand.
AACCGGGGACACCGGGGTCGCGAGTGCCGAGGAGGCCGGGGCAGGACTAGGGAGCCAGATCGTGCGCTTCACCCGGCTGGTCGCGGCGCGCAGGCACCAGACCAAGCTGGAGCAGGGCGCCGGTGAGCGCGTCCTGCTGGCCCGGCTCGTACGGGACGGGGAGCAGCGGGCCACCGATCTGGCCGCCGAGACCTTCCTCGACCTGTCGACGGTCAGCCGTCAGGTCCGCTCCATGGTGGAGCGCGGCCTGATCGAGCGGCGGCCCGACCCGGAAGACCGGCGCGGCACGCTGCTGCACGCGACCGAGTCCGGCAGGGCGGTGTACGAGAAGAACCGCCGGCAGCGCGACGCGCAGCTGGCAGAGCTCCTCGCCCCCTGGCCCCCCGAGGACCGGTATCAGCTGATCCGGCTGATGACACGCCTCAACGACGACCTGGTAGTGCATCAACAGAAACGCCACGGCGACGGGACTCAGCCCGAAGCCGGGGCGCAGCAGGGAGCAAGCAAGCATGAGTGAGGCCGTGTCGGCGCCGCGCCGAGACACCGCTAAGCACACGGAGGCGACACCCGCTTCCTCCGGCGGTGGCCTGAGCCACCGCCAGATCCTGACCATTCTGAGCGGTCTGATGCTGGGCATGTTCCTGGCCGCGCTCGACCAGACCATCGTCTCCACCTCGATCCGCACCATCGCGGACGACCTGCACGGCCTCAGCCAGCAGGCGTGGGCGACGACGGCGTACCTGATCACCTCGACGATCGCGACGCCGCTCTACGGCAAGCTGTCCGACCTGCACGGCCGCAAGCCCTACTTCCTCGGCGCGATCAGCGTCTTCATCCTCGGCTCGGCGGCGTGCACGTTCTCGACGTCGATGACCGAACTCGCCGCGTTCCGCGCCCTGCAGGGCATCGGTGCCGGCGGCCTGATGTCCCTCGCCCTCGCGATCATCGGCGACATCGTGCCGCCCCGCGAACGGGCCCGCTACCAGGGCTACATGCTCGCCACCTTCGCCACCTCCAGCGTCGCTGGGCCGCTCATCGGCGGCTTCCTCGCCGGTCAGGACAGCATCCTGGGCGTCGTCGGCTGGCGCTGGGTGTTCCTGGTGAACGTGCCGATCGGCATCATCGCGCTCTTCGTCGTCGCCAAGGTCCTCAACATCCCGCACACCCGCCGCGCCCGGCGGATCGACTGGTGGGGCGCATTCACCATCGCGCTCGGCGTCGTGCCGCTGCTCCTGGTGGCCGAGCAGGGCCGCGAGTGGGGCTGGGACTCGTCCAGGTCCCTTTCCTGCTACGGCATCGGCGTCGTCGGCATCATCTCCTGGATCCTCGTCGAGCGCCGGATGGGCGACGACGCGCTGATCCCGATGCGCCTGTTCCGCAACGCGATCTTCAGCAAGACCAGCCTGCTGTCCGTCCTCATCGGCGCGGGCATGTTCGGCGGAATGCTGATGATCCCGCAGTACCTGCAGATCGTGAAGGGCGCGAGCCCCACCAAGTCCGGTCTCGAGATGCTGCCGCTGATGCTCGGCATGATCATCGCGTCCATCGTCTCCGGCCAGATCACCGCGAAGACCGGCCGCTACAAGATCTTCCCGACCATCGGCACCGTCCTCATGGTCACGGCCCTGCTGCTCTTCCACTTCAAGGTCCAGTGGGACACTCCGCTGTGGCAGAGCATGATCTACATGCTCGTCTTCGGCCTCGGCCTCGGCGGCTGCATGCAGACCCTGGTGCTCGCCGTGCAGAACGCCGTGCCGCCACAGGACATGGGCGTGGCGACCGCATCGTCCACGTTCTTCCGACAGATGGGCGCCACCGCCGGTACGGCCATCTTCCTGTCGGTGCTGTTCTCCAACGTCGGCGACAAGATCTCCTCGGCGTTCAAGTCGGCCGCCGGGACGCACCAGTTCCAGTCCGCGCTGCACGACCCGGCGGTCCTGTCCGACCCGGCCAACAAGCCGGTCCTCGACATGCTGCAGCACCCCGGCGCGGGCGGCGGCAGCTCCGACGTACTGAGCGACTCGTCGTTCATCCAGCACCTGGACCCGCGCCTGGCCGAGCCCTTCAAGCAGGGCTTCGCCGACTCCATGCACGTGGTGTTCCTTATCGCGGCGGGCGTGATCGCGGTCGCGTTCCTCATGGTCCTGTGGACCAAGGAGGTCCCGCTGCGCAAGATGTCGGGCCTCGAGGCGAGGGCAGCGGAGGAGGGCGGCACCGCCTCGGATGCCGCCGCCGAGACGCCCGTGACGGCGATGGCTGACACCGCAGAGGCGGTGGAAGCGGCCCCGGTCGCCTCGCTCGCCACCGCCCTCGCGGACGAACCCGCCTCAGGTGTCCGCGGCCACATCCGCGACATCGCCGGATCGCCCGTCGCGGGCGCCGTGGTCACGCTGATCGACCTGCGCGGCAGCCAGCTCGGCCGTACGACGACGCAGGCGGACGGCCGTTACGCGATCGCCGCGCCCGCCGAGGGAACGTACGTCCTGATCGCCTCCGGCGGTGCCCGGCAGCCGCAGGCCACCACCATCACGGTGGCCGACGGCCTGGTCGACTTCGACCTGGTGCTCTCCGGCACGGCCGGCCTGACCGGCACGGTCCTGGCCAGCCCCGACGACCGGCCGCTGCCCGGCGCCCTGGTCACCGCGACCGACGTGCGCGGCGAGGTCGTCGCCTCCGCAGCGGCCGACCACACCGGCGAATTCGGCATCGCCGACCTGTCCCCCGGCAACTACACCCTCGTCGTCAGCGCCCCCGGACACCGTCCGGCGGCCCTGCCGGCCGAGGTCGCGGGCGGCGCCGCCAACCGCTACGAGATCCGCCTCGCCCCTGGCGCCCACGTCCATGGCACCGTCCGCAACCGCGCGGGCCACCCGGTCGACGACGCCCGGGTCACGCTCCTCGACGCGGCGGGCAACACGGTCGCCACGACGGTCACCGACGCGCACGGCGCCTACGCATTCAACGACCTGGACACCGGCCACTACACCGTGATCGCCAGCGGATACGCGCCCCAGGCCGTGCCGCTGCGGGTGAGCGGCGAGGGCGAGAAGGACGCGGACGTGAATCTGGGGCACTGACCGACACAGGTGCCCCTCAAGGCCTTGAAGAGCGTTTTGTCCTGGCAGGGGTGTTTGGTAAGTCCCGGCAGGCCAGAGGGATAGAGGCCGTGCGCGTGAGCGTGTCAGGATCCGCCAGACCCACCGGCTCCAGCGACAACGCCTCCTCGGCGGCCTGATCAACCAGTACCGGAGAACCGCCTGTCCTGAGGCCTCGCCGCAGCTCGCAGCACCGAATCGTATTTTCGAGCGGCACAGGGCATTTTCCGTTTGCCATCAGGGCGTCCCGGGAGGACGCCCTGATGGTTTTGCGTCCGGTGCTACCGCCGGCACCGGATTTGTGGCCATCAAACCTGGTCAGCCTGGGGAGGTCTGCTCAGCCTGCGATAGGCACGGACAACGACCATGTGATGCCCGTGGCGTCAACCTCCGCCGACCGGCTGGGCGGCCCAGAGCATCCGCACAACCGATCACGAAGCGTTGTCGACGGACTGTGCCTCGCCGGCGCTGCGTCAGTTCGGTGAACGGCGGCGCAGCGCGGAGTCGGTGAGCGAGGGCGGGGTGTAACCGCCGTCGCGGGCCGAGAGGTTGGAGCCGGGTGGGACGATCTCGTCGATCCGGTCGAGTACCTCCTGGCTCAGCCGGATCTTGTCCGCGCCCAGCTGGCTCTCCAGCTGTTCGAAGGTTCGCGGCCCGATGATCGCCGAGGTGATCGCGGGGTGTTCCAGGACGAAGGCCAGGGCCAGCTGTACGAGGGTGACGCCGGCTTCCTCGGCAAGCAGGGCGAGGGCCTCGGTGGCCTCCAGCTTGGCGGCGTTCTCCGGTGAGGTGATGTCGAAGCGGGCCACCTGGCGTTCGGCACGGCTGGACGTGGGCTGCCCGGCGCCCTTGCGGTAGCGCCCCGAGAGCCAGCCGCCCGCGAGGGGGCTCCAGGACAGCACGGCGAGACCGTAGCGCTGCGCAACGGGCAGGACCTCGCGTTCGATACCGCGCGCCAGTAGGGAGTACGGGGGCTGCTCGGCCACGACGCGTTCCCGGCCCCGACGCTCAGCGAGCCACTGGCCCTCGACGATGGAGGAGGGTTCGAAGGTGGAGGTGCCGATGTAGCGGACCTTGCCCTGCTGCACCAGGTGGGAGAGCGCGCCCAGCGTCTCGTCGAAGTCGGTGTCGGGCTCGGGGCGGTGCACCTGGTATAGGTCGATCCAGTCGGTGCCCAGCCGCCGCAGGCTGTTCTCCACCTCCTGGATGATCCAACGGCGGCTGTTTCCCTGTTCGTTGGGGTCGCTGCCGAGGCTTCCATGGAACTTGGTGGCGAGCACGACGTTGTCACGCCGCCCGCCGGACAGGGCCTTGCCGACGATGGTCTCGGACTCGCCCGCGGAGTACACGTCTGCGGTGTCGACGAAGTTGATGCCCGAGTCCAGGGCGTGGTGGATGATCCGGACGCTGTCGACATGGTCCGTGTTACCCCGTGCTCCGAACATCATTGTGCCCAGGCACAGCGGGCTCACCTTGACGCCGGTGCGTCCGAGATTGCGGTACTCCGTCATCGTGCGTTCTCCTTGACGAGTTCATTGATCTTCAGGCCTTCCACCGAGGCGGGGTGCCCGCCCTGCTGGAAGGCCTGCCACAGTTGGTGGTACGGGCCCCGCGCGGCGAGGAGTCCGGCATGGGTGCCGTCTTCCACGACGGCTCCCGCGTCGAGGACCACCACCCGGTCGGCGCGGGCGGCGGTGGTCAGGCGGTGGGCGACCACGATGGTCGTACGCCGACGGGCCAGGGCCTCGGTGGCCGCGGCGACCCTGCGTTCCGTGGCCAGGTCGAGCGAGGCGGTGGCCTCGTCGAGCAACAGAACGTCCGGGTCGACGAGTTCGGCCCGGGCGAGCGCCAGGAGCTGGCGTTGCCCGGCGGACAGATTGCGGCCCCGCTCCCCCACGGGCTGCAGGTAGCCCAGCGGCAGCTCCGCGACCATCTCGTGGGCACCGACGGCGCGGGCCGCGGCCTCCACCTCGGCGCGGGTCGCTTCCGGTCGCCCGTAGGCGATGGCGTCCCGGACGGTACCGCTGAACAGGTGCGGCTCCTGCGGCACCACCCCCAGCCTTCGGCGCAGACCGGTCAGGTCGAGGTCGCGCAGATCGTGGCCGTCCACCCGGACCGTGCCCGCTGTCGGGTCGTAGAACCGGGCGAGCAGCTTGACGACGGTCGACTTGCCCGCGCCGGTGGCACCGACCAGGGCAACGGTCTCGCCCGGTGTGATGCGCAGGCAGAGTCCGTGCAGTACTTCCCGGCCACGACCGCCCGGGTAGCCGAAGGACACTCCGTCGAACTCGATCTCCCCGCGCAACTTCTTCACCGGCAGGGGGTGTTCAGCGGGTGGGGTGCCTGCCGGGGTCTGCATCAGCGCCCGTAGCCTGCCGAGGCCGACGACGGCCTGCTGGTAGCCGTCGAACACCTGGGAGAGCTGCTGGATCGGCGAGAAGAACAGCTCGACGTAGAGCAGGAAGGCGATCAGGGTGCCCCCGCTCAGCTCTCCCGAGCGGACGTGACCGGCTCCGACGACCAGCACGGCCGCGGTCGACAGGGTGCCCAGGAACTCCACGAACGGGAAGAACGTGCCCATGTAGCGCTGGGCGCGCAGCCGTGAGTCCCTGAAGGCCCAGGCCAGTCGGGCGAAGTCGCGGGCGTTGCGCTGCTCGCGGCGGAAGGCCTGGGTGACGCGGATGGCGGTGACGTTCTCCTGGAGGCAGGCGTTGACGGCGCTGATTCGTTCCCTGGCCTCCCGGTAGGCGGGCACCGAGTAGTGCTGGAAGAGGGCGGTGGCGCCGGCCAGGAGGGGCAGGACGGCGAGCAGGACCGCGGCGAGGCCCGCGTCGATGATCAGCAGGGTGAGAAGGACACCGAGGATGGTCAGCAGGCTGACGACGGCGGTGATCAGTCCGGTCTGCAGGAAGTTCGACAGGGCGTCCACATCGGTGGTCATCCGGGTCATGATGCGGCCGCCGAGCTCGCGCTCGTAGTAGTCGAGGCCGAGGCGCTGGAGTTGCGCGAAGGTCTTCACGCGCAGGGTGTACAGCAGCCGTTCACCGGTGCGTCCCGTCGTGCGGACTTGGGCCACTCCGGTCAGCCAGTTCCCGGCGACGACGAGACCGGCTGCCGCGGCTGCGGCCAACAGAGTGTCTCCGGCGTGCCGGGCGACGCCGTGGTCCACTCCGTGGCGTACGAGGACGGGCACCGCGATCTGCGCGACCGCGTCCAGGGCGACCAGGAGCAGGCCGAGGAGAAGCGGGAGACGGAACGGCCGTAGCAGGGTGCCGAGGTGGAAGGCCGGGTCGGCGGCCACGGCCTGCTCGGTGGGCACCCTCGGGTCGGCCGCGGGCAGCGGGAGCCGGGCGAGAGCGGCGATCAGCTCGGGGCTGGGTGGCGCGGAGCTGAGCACTCCGCCACCGGGTCCACCTCGTCCGGGGCCCGAGGTGGCCGCCGCCTCGGCCAGGGCCTGGGCGGCCCGGACCGCTGCGCCTTCGTCGGTGTCGCGGCCGAAGTGAGCGGGCCGCTGCCACAGGTGGGAGGTGACTTCGCCGGGCGGTGGTGCGGCGCGTGCCGCTTCCGCCGCCTCGGCCGCATCCGTCGCCGCACCGGTCGAGAGCAGGTTGCGGAACAGGGCCGACCGGTCAAGGAGTTCGTCCAGCGTGCCGGTGTCCGTGATCCTTCCGCCGTCCAGGACGGCGATCCGGTCGGCGAGCTCCAGGGTCGATCTGCGGTGCGCGACGATGAGGGTGGTGCGGCGGCGGGTCGCCTCTCGCAGCCTGGTGTGGATCTCGGCTTCCACTCGGGCGTCGATGGCCGATGTGGCGTCGTCGAGGACGAGCACGGCGGGGTCGCCGATCAGGGCTCGGGCGAGTGCCAGCCGCTGCCGCTGACCGCCGGAGAGCGTGAGGCCCTGTTCGCCGACGACGGTGTCGTACCCGTCGGGCATTTGTTCGATGAACTCGTCGGCCCTGGCGATCGCGGCGGCGGCCCGTATCTGCTCTTCGGTGGCGTTGGGGACGCCGTAGGCGATGTTCGCCCGCACCGTGTCCGAGAGCAGCAGGCTCTCTTCGAAGACGAGGCCGATTCGGGAACGCAGCGAGTCCAGAGTGAGGTCGCGTACGTCGACGCCTCCCACCCGTACCGAACCGGATGGCACGTCGTAGAAGCGGGGCAGCAGAGCCGCGGCGGTCGACTTCCCGGAGCCGGCCGGACCGATCAGGGCGACCGTCTCGCCGGGGCGCACATCGAGGGTGAAGCTGTGCAGAAGCGGTTCGCCATCCCCGTATCCGAAGGTGACGTTCTGCCAGGACAGTGCCGCAGGGCGGTCGGGCAGTTCCTGCGCGCCTGGCGCGTCGGTGATCAGCGGGGCCTCGTCGACGACCTCCAGGACTCGTTCGGCCCCGGCCCGGGCCTGTTGCCAGACGGTGAGCAGGGTCGCCACCTGGCGTACGGGCGTGACGAAGGAGCCGAGATAGGTGGTGAAGGCAAGGAAGGTGCCCAGCGAGATCCGGCCGTGCAGGGCCATCCAGCCGCCGAGGGCCAGTACGGCGACCTGGCCGAGGGCGGGGACCGCTTGGAGGGCCGGGTTGTAGCGGCTGGTGAAGCGGACGACCCGCAGCCGGGAGGTGAACAGCCGGCGGGCGCGTTCCTCAAGGCCGGTCAGTTCCCGCGCCTCCTGGCCGAATCCCTTCACCACGCGGACGCCGGTCACGGTCGCCTCGACCCTCGAGGCGACCTCGGCGGCCTCCATCTGGGCGTGCCAGTTGGCGGGGAAGAGGTCGCGGCGGCTGCGCAGGGCGATCAGCCAGAGCACCGGGCCGACGATCAGCGCCACCACGGTCAGCGGTGGGGACAGCAACGCCATGAAGGCCAGAGAGAAGAGGAACATCAGGGCGTTGCCTGTGAGGTTGGGCAGGAACTGCAGCAGGGTCTGGATCAGTGTGATGTCGGAGATGGACCGGCTCACCACCTGCCCGGTGCGCAGATCGTCCTGCTGTGCGCCGCCGAGGCGCAGCAGAGCCGCGAAGGCGTCGTTGCGGAGGTCGTACTGCACACCGAGGGAGAGCCTGCCGGAGCGGTAGCGGCGGGTGGAAGCCGCCGCGAAGCGGACTGCGCCGAGTCCGGCGAGCAGGATGGTCCAGGGGGCGAGTGAAGCGGTGGTGCCCGCCGCCACCCCGTCCACCACATGGCGCAGGACGAGGGGCAGTGTGGCGGTGGCGACGGCAGCCACGGCGGCGGCGCCGAAGGCGAGCAGGAGGTCGGCGCGGTGGCGCAGGCAGTACCCCAGCAGCCGCCGGGCCCACCGGGCCGACGGCTGCTGGGGCGTACTGGTTTCCTGGGATGGACAGTCCGTCACCGGGCCGCCGCCAGGGCGATGCCGGTGTGCCCCTCGCCGGCGTCGACGGTGTCGAACAGCCGGTTGGCGGGGCGTGGGAGTCCGTAGTGCTCACGCAGTGTGGAGCCGGTGTATTCGGTACGGAACAGGCCCCGTTCCTGGAGGATCGGCACCACCCGGTCCACGAAGACCTCCAGGCCGGACGGGAGCACGGCGGGCATGATGTTGAAGCCGTCCGCCGCACCGCTGTCGTACCAGTGCTCGATGGTGTCCGCGACCTGCTCCGCCGTACCGGCGAAGGTGCGGTGGCCGCGGCCGCCGCCGAGCCGCCCGATGAGCTGACGCACGGTCAGACGCTCGCGCCTTGCGAGCTCCACGATGAGTGTGTAGCGGCTCTTGGCGCCCTCGATCTCCTCCTCGGTGGGAATGTTGTCGGGGAGTTCCGCATCGAGGTCCAGATCGTCGGGGGCGATCTTCAACCGCTGGGCGAGCTGGCGCTTTGCGTACTCGGGGACGATCAGCCGGTCGAGCTCGGCGTCCAGCTCCAGCGCCTGCGCCTCGGTGTCGCCGATGACGGGGACAATGCCGGGGAGGATCTTGATGCTGTCCGGGTTGCGGCCGAGTGTCTGTGCGCGCTGCTTGACGTCCTTGTAGAAGGTGATGCCCTCCTCCAGGGTCTGCTGCGCGGTGAACACTGCTTCGGCGTACCGGGCGGCGAAGTCCTTGCCGTCCTCACTGGAACCTGCCTGGACGAGCAACGGGTAGCCCTGTGGCGGACGTTGTACGTTCAGGGGTCCGTCGACCCGGAAGAACTCGCCGGTGTGGTCGATGCGACGGACCCGCTCGGCCAGGGCATGTACGCCGCTTTCCTTGTCGGCGATCACCGCGTCGTCCGCCCAGCTGTCCCAGAGCTTGGTGGAGACCTCGACGAACTCCCCGGCCCGCCGGTAGCGGTCCGCGTGCAGGGGCGTGTCGTCGAGGCCGAAGTTTCGGGCCGCGTCGGCGCCCGCGGTGGTGACGATGTTCCAGCCGGCCCGGCCGCCCGAGACATGGTCCAGCGAGGCGAACCGGCGGGCCAGGTTGTACGGCTCGTTGTAGCTGGTGGAGGCGGTGGCGATGAGGCCGATGTGCCGGGTGGCCCCCGCCAGCGCGGTGAGCAGGACGGTGGGCTCCAGCTTGGCCGCCGGCCGTCGGCCGGGGTCCCCCATCAGGACGGGGCTGTCGGCCAGGAACAGCGAGTCCAGCTTGCCGCGTTCGGCGATCCGGGCCAGGTTTTTGTAGTGCTCGATGTCCGAGTTCGCCTCTGCCGGACTCTCGGGGAGCCGCCAGGAGGCCTCGTGGTGACCGGTGGACATCAGGAACGCGTTCAGGTGCAGCGGCTTGCGGCCGGACTCGCGTCCGGTGTGCGGCCTGCTCTCGGCTTCCGCCTGCGCTTCCGTCCGGTCTTCTGTTATGCGTGCCATGGGGCGTCGTCTCCTCAAGAGGTGGTGGGCTCGTGCTGTGCCACACCGAGGGCGGCGAGCAGCGTGTCGCGGTATTCCTGGAAGCGGGGTTCGCGCGGGGACCGCGGGGTGGGCAGGTCGACGGCGAGGTCCACGGAGATGCGGCCGTCGTCCAGGACCAGCACCCGGTCGGCGAGTTCCACGGCCTCGTCGACGTCATGGGTGACCAGCAGCACGGCGGGGCGGTGTCGCTCGTACAGCTCGCGCAGCAGTCCGTGCATCTTGATCCGTGTGAGGGCGTCCAGGGCGCCGAACGGCTCGTCGGCCAGGAGCAGTTCGGGATCGCGGACCAGGGCGCGGGCGAGCGCGGCGCGCTGCTGTTCACCACCGGACAGTTCATGCGGCCAGGAGCGCTCGCGGCCCTCAAGGCCGACTTCGGCCAGGGCTGTCAGACCGCGCTCTTGGGACCCGGGACCGCGCAGGCCCAGGACGACGTTGTCCAGGACCCGGAGCCAGGGCAGCAGCCTGGAGTCCTGGAAGGAGAGCGAGACCCGCTCGGGGACGATGAGTTCGCCGGAGCCTTCCACCGTATGGTCGAGGCGGGCGACGGCCCGCAGCAGCGTGGACTTGCCCGAGCCGCTGCGGCCGAGGAGTGCCGTGAACTCGCCCGGTGCCAGGGTGAGATCGAGTTCCTTCAGTACGATCCGGTCTCCGAACTTCCGTACCAGGCCGGTCGTCCGTACCGCGGGCCGGTCTCCGCCGTGGTCCTCGCTCCCCGATCCGGTCGCGGGCCGGATCTCGGTCAGCCCGCCAGAGTGCGTCGCCATGACAGGACCCTCCTCTCGATCGCGCGTACCGCCGCGTCCGAGGCGAAGCCGAAGATCCCGTAGGCCACCAGCCCCACGATGATCACGTCGGACTGGGCGTACTGCTGGGCCTGGAACATCATGTAGCCGATGCCCTGGGTGGCGTTGATCTGCTCGACCACGATCAGGCCGAGCCAGGACGCTGTGACGCCGAGGCGCAGGCCGACGAAGAAGCCCGGCAGCGAGCCCGGGACGACGACCTTGCGGATGAACTGCCATCGGCTCAGGTCGAGTCCCTCGGCAAGTTCCACATACCTGCTGTCGATGCCGGTCAGCGAAGCGTAGGTGTTGATGTACATGTTCACCGCGACGCCGAGCGCGATCACGGTGACCTTCATCTGCTCGCCGATGCCCAGCCAGAGGATGAGCAGCGGGAGCATCGCCAGGGACGGAATGGCCCGCTTGACCTGGAGCGTGCCGTCGAGGAGGTACTCCCCCGTGCGGTTCAGCCCGGCCGCCACGGCCAGGATCACCCCTGCTGCCACACCGAAGAACAGGCCGAGCCCGGCGCGCTGCAGCGAGACGAGCACGTTGTCCTGGAGCCGGCCGGTGGAGACCAGGTCCGCCGCGGTGGACAGCACGGTCCCGGGTCCGGACAGGATGCGGGGGTCGAGATAGCCGAAGGCCGAGGCCGCCCACCACACGGCGATCAGCAGTGCCGGGCCGATCAGCCGGCCGAAGGGCACGGACCGGCCTGGGCCCAGTCGTCTGCGGGTACCACGGGCGGCTTTCGGGACCGTGCCTTTTGCCGGCTTGAGACGACTCGTCGCTTCGGCGGTCGTTGCCACCGGGCTCTCCAGCCGTGCGTTCGACAGCATCTCCGTCATGACGCCACCCGGTACGTGGCCGGTACGGCCTTCGGCGCCAGCCCCTCGAAGCGGCGGTCGAACAGCTCGGAGGCGTCCTGCTTGGGCACGAAACCGCCATCGGCCAGCAGGTCGGCGGTCTCCTGCTCCCACTCGATCGCCTTGTCCCAGCTCACCGGGAACTGCGGCTTGCGGAGGGAGGCGACGATGCGCTTGCCGTCCTCCTTGGAGACGCCCTGGTCCTTCACGTAGTACGTGTCGATCCATTCGTCGGTGTTCTCCCACGCCCACACCAGTCCGCGGGACCACAGCGGGATGAAGTTGCGGACGGCCGCGACCTTCGCCGGGTCGTCGAGCACCTCGGTCGGCGCCCACAGCACGGTCAGCAGGTCCACGACATCGGCCTTCACACCGCGGGCGCCGTCCTTGCCGTACTGGCCGAGGTACTTGGTGAGAGTCGGCTCGCCGAGTGGGGCCACATCGACCTGCTTGGACTGCAGAGCGGTCAGGAACTGGGTGCTGGGCAGTGCGACCAGCTCGACCTCGCTGTTGCGCAGCCCTGCCTTCTTCAGGGCCCGCAGTACGACGACACCCTGCGCCTGGCCCTGGGAGAAGCCGATCTTCTTGCCGCGAAAGTCCTCGACCGTCCTGATGTCGGAACCCGCGGCGGTGGCAAAGACGTAGGAGGGGTTTTTCCGCACCTGTACCGCGACGATCTTCGCATCGACACCGATGGCGTGGGCCTGGATCGGCGGAATTCCGGCGTTGGTCGCCAGATCGATGGAATGCGCACGGAATCCCTGGATGACGTCGGGGCCGGCGCTCAGATTGGGCCACTGCGAGACAGTGAACTTCAATTCCTTGTTCAGCCCGGCAGGTCCCAGCTGAAGTTGTGTGGAATGGACCGCGATCGACAGCTTGGTACCGGGCGGCGGTGACCCCGTAGGCAACCTTCCGGCAGGTTTCGCCTCGGCGGCAGTTCTGGCCTGCGGAGCGCAGGCGGCGAGGCTGAGTATCGTCCCGCCGGCGAGGGCCATGAATGACCTGCGCCCGACGGATGTGTGCGCGAAATTACGTGACATGGCAGATTCCTGATCGATGGGCGGCTGAAGGGAATGCTCAGACGGCGAGGTAGGAACCGTCGTGGAACAGGAGTGGGCTGCGCCCCTCGTCGAGCCAGGAGTCCACGACCCGGGCGATGACGATCCGGTGGTCGCCCGCCGGGACGAGCTGCTCGATGTCAAGCCGCATCCAGCCGGCAACACCGTCGAGGACCGGCTCACCCTGCGGCAGTCGCCGCCAGTTGGTCGGCGCCGCGAACCGGTCGATGCCGCTGGTGGCGAACGTGGTGGCCAGTGCCTGCTGGTCGGCGCCGAGGAAATTGACCACGGCGGTGGCGGACCGCTCGACATGAGGCCAGGAGGAAGTGGTGGTCCCGATGGCGAAGGAGACCAGCGGCGGATCGAGCGACAAAGAGGTGAGTGAGGTGGCGGTGAAGCCGACCGGCCCCAGGCCGGCGTCCGCGGTGACGACGACGACACCGGCGGGATACCTGCGAAATGCCTGTTTGAACCGCCCCGGCGCAATGCCCGTAGCGGTGGATGTCGCGGAATGCGAAGACACGGCGACAGTCAACTTCTCTCCCGAGATGGAATGTCGAAAAAAAGGAATCGGCACGCGAACGGAAAAGCCAGAGCGGGCAGGCCGAGGAGACGAGACGTGCAGGCGCAGAGAGGTACGTAGAGAGGTACGCACTACGATGCGGAGCACCCGTGTAAATCAGTCGCTGTTTATCGGCGGCCCGGACAGAGGCGGCAACAGGAACGCCGGGCGAAGAGGCCGACCGGCACAGCCGCCCAGCAGCGGCATGCCACTGAGGGCAGGCGCTGGGGAATCCGCTGTCGGCCGGTCATGAATCCATCTTCCCGTTCGGTTCAGGAGTCGGTCAATAATGCAACATTCTGAATTAAGTCGAGACCAGAAAATACTGCTCAGGAGACGGCGGGCAGCGCGGGCCACGAGCCCAGCGGGTCCCCGTACAGCGCCCCCAGCGCCACCGCGCCACCGGCGGTGGCCAACACCGATCCGGTGAAACTGCTGGGCACCACGGCTCGTTCGGGGTCGTCGCAGACCCAGGAGCGCTCGGCCACTTCCGCCCGCAGATCGGCGAGACACTGTGGCAGTCGGCCCGCACCAGGCTCGACGACCACCAGGACCTCGGGGTCGAACATGTCCAGGAGCAGTGCCGCTGCTCTGCCGACGAGCCGCGCCCGACGACGGAAGAGCGCCACCGCCCGCGCCTCACCGGCCAGCGCCTGATCCAGCAGCTGCGTGAACGATCCGGCCGGCAGACCCTGTTCGGCCGCACGCCGCACCATGGCGTGCTCCGACACCTCGGACTGCAAGCACCCGGTCTGCCCGCACGGGCAGGGCTCCGCGCCGCCGGAGCCGGCCGACCCGAGCGGCAGGTGAGCCACACTGCCCGCCCCCGAGCGCGGTCCGAGGTGTATGGCCCCTGCAGTGGCGAAAGCCGCGTCCACGACCGCACCGACGAACAGGAGCACCGCGCTGGCCCGGGTGGTGACCTCGCCCAGCATCTGCTCGGCGCGCGCCAACGCCCGTGCATGACTGTCCACTTGGACCTGCAGTCCGGTCGCCGCAGCGAGAACATCACGTACTGGCACATTGCGCCAGCCGAGTTGCGGATGCTCGATGACCAGTCCGGCCTCCGGGTCCACCCGGTGTCCGGTGGCCACCCCCAAACCGAACACCGTCCGTCCAGCCGCATGGGCCGCCAGCAGCCGGGGAAGACGAGCTGCCAGGTCACCGAGAATCCGCTGCGGTTCGGTGCCTCGGTGCGACTGGCGGTCCACAGCCAGGATCCGGCCACGCAGGTCCATGAGGGAGACGGTCGAGTGGGCGACCGCGATATGTGCGCCGGCCACCAGATAGCGGCTGGTGTCGATCTCCAACGGTATGTGAGGCCGCCCCAATCCCTTCGGCCCGGTGACCTGCGCACTCTCGCGGATGAGACCACGGGCCACAAGCCGGCCGGTGTGTCCGGTCACGGATGCGGGCGAAAGACCGGTGAGCCGGGCGACGGTGGAACGGGCGACCGGGCCGTGGTCGAGAACGGCGCTCAGAACGGACCCAGCGCCGGAGACACGACGGGCCGGTGCAACGGCGGGGATGTCCGAGCGACGCAGCGACATGGGACCACGACGGGCAGGCGCAGAGAGACTCTTCACGGATGTCTTCCAGGCTCGGTGGCAGCGGGCGATGCGGGTGCGTGCTCCTCTACGGAGCCTTGAGGACAGAACCTGCCGGACTCACGGTCGGCAGAATGTCGCTTCTCCCGGTGGAAGGGCGCCCCGCGAAGAGCCGAGCAGGAGAGGTCCCTGGTGGCAGGCCCGCGCGGGCACGGCGTTCAGGCCCGGTGACACGCCGCGGAGCACACACGCTTCAGGTCGACATGACCTCGAGTCGTCAGGTGTGCGGATCGCTGCATGGCCCGGAACGTAGCCGGAACGCTATTACCCGGTCAAACCACTGACCGCATCATGGACAGGGATGGAACGGAGATGCCGACTCCGCCCAACTCCGCCTGATCTCATGCTCCGAAGGCGAGGACTCGAACCGCCAACCGCGGCGACGGCCGAGAACTCGCCGGTGACGCCAGTGAGGAAGTAGGTGTTCGTCAAGCGGCGCACGAACGACCTCGAAGACCGGCAGCCATCACGCCGCATGCTCTGGACAGCCGACCGGATTCACAGGACTGCCGTACGCCCGTAACGGAGCGCCGTTGACCGCCAGGGGCGAAATTGCGAGCATCGGCGCATGGCCTCTCCGTTCCCGCTCCCGTGCTGTACGGACTCCCACCGCCGCTGAGCGTGCCTCGCTCCGCGGCTCTCTGCCGTCCTACCGTTGAGCGAGGGAGCCATGACCGCCATCTCCGATCATGCCCGGCCGCCGCTACTCGTTGCTCTGCCCGCGCGACCGGAACCGCTGTCCGTCGAGGGCGGCGGCCCGGGCGCCCTGCTGCGTACGCTGCTGCGCGACGGACCCGCCGCGCGCACGGAACTCGTGACCAGAACCCGGCTCAGCCCGGCCGCGGTGTCGCGCCACACGGCGGAGCTGATCGGGCTCGGGCTGCTGCGCGAACTGCCGCCGCGTGTAAGCCCGCCGCGCGCCGGGCGGCCGCAGGTGCCGGTGGCGATCGACCCCGGCCACCACGTCGCCTGCGGGGTACACATCGCCCTGGAACACATGACCTTCGCCGTGGTGGATCTGCTGGGCCGGGTCACGGCGCAGCGGCGGCTGGCACATCCGGGCGGGCCGCGGCAGGTGCTGGAGCAGATCGGCAGGGTCCTGCCCGGCTTCCTCGGCCGGCACGCGGCGGGGCGCTCGGTGCTCGGCCTCGGCGTCGTGACCGGTGGTTGGGTCGACGCCGAGCAGGGAACGGTGATCGAGCATGCGCCCCTCGGTTGGCGGGATGTGCCGGTTCGGCGCGTGCTTGGCGCCACGACCAGGTTGCCGGTGCATGTGGACGGGCACGCGCGGGCGCTGGCACACGCCGAGTTGCTCTTCGGCGCGGGGGCAGGGCGCTCGGACCTGGTACAGCTCTTCGTCGGCAATGTGGTGGACGCCGCGATCGCGGCCGGTGGCAGCGTGCTGCGCGGGCGCCGGTCCGGGGCGGGCGATGTGGCCCATCTGCCGCTGGGCCACATCGGTCAGGCCTGCGGGTGTGGTCGTACCGGCTGTCTGCAGACCGCCGTGTCGGAACTTGCCGTGGCCGAGCGTGCCTTCGAAACCGGGGCCATCCCCGCGCCGGACTTCGCTCTGCTCCTCGACCGGGCCCGCCAAGGCCACCACGAGGCGCTGCGGGTGCTGCGCGAGAGGCTGCGCACCGTCGGGCGTGCGGCAGCGCTGCTGCTCGATGTCCTCAATCCGGAACTGCTGGTGGTCGTCGAGCGCACGGCGCTGACCTTCCCCGAGCTGCTGCCGGACCTGTACGAGGAGATTGCCGCACACTCGCATCTGTGCGGCGATCCCGAACGGGCCGTCGTCCCCAGCAGTTTCGGGCCTCACGTGCTGGCGGTCGCGGCCGGATCGGTCGTGCTCGACGCGGTGTACCGGAGGCCGATGGAGCTGCGCACAGCGCGCTCCGCGTAGCGCCGGCGAGCTGTGCCGGCGCCCGGTCGCCGCATGCCGCTCGCCCGCGACGGCCCGTGCTTTCACAGTGGCGGGCAGATCCCCGGACCGGCACGGCCCGCCCCACCCGCAGTCCGTTTCTTCCACGGCGTCGCAAATTATTGTCGCCCCGTCAGCCAGCGCGGAGAATCGCCCTATGGATGCGACAGGGAGGGCCACGGCGCGTGACGCCGCCGGACGGGAGACGGTCAACGCCTTCCGCGCCCACCACTTCGCCGGACTGGGCTGTAGTCGGCCCGCCGGCCACGCGCGCTGAGCCGAGCGCCACCGACGCGTCGTCCGTCTCCTGGTTGCTGCTTCCCTTCCCCGCCCCGTAGAGGGCTGCCTTCCTCGTACACCTCGGTACACCTTCACCAGTCAACGCATCTGCGCATGCGCACATTGGAGCTGCCCTGCCATGTCTGCACCCACCCAGACCGTCCTCGACATCGTCAAGGTCGCCGGAAACATCGGCGCCGAGATACACGGCGTCGACCTCGCCTCCGACCTGCCGGACGACACCGTCGCGGCAATTCGCGCCGCCCTCCTGGAGCACAAGGTCGTCTTCTTCCGCGGTCAGGACCTCGACGAGGCGAGCCATGAGCGCTTCGCCCGCGGCTTCGGCACCCCCACCACCGCGCACCCGACCGTCCCCGCCCTGGAGGGTGCCCCGGCCGTTCTCGACCTGGACTACGGAAAGACCACATCCCGGGCCAACCACTGGCACACGGACGTCACATTCGTGCAGCGTCCGCCGCTGGGATCCATCCTGCGCGCGGTGACCATCCCGCCCTATGGCGGCGACACCGTGTGGGCCAACACGGCCACGGCGTACGCAAATCTGCCGGAGGAGCTGCGTGCGCTCGCCGACCAGCTGTGGGTGGTGCACTCAAACCAGTACGACTACGCGGCCTACAAGCCGGCGGACGACACGGAGGCGGCCAAGCGCCACCGTGCCGTCTTCACGTCGGTCGCGTACGAGACCGAGCACCCGGTGGTACGTGTGCACCCCGAGAGCGGTGAACGGGTGCTGGTGCTCGGCGGTTTCGCGCGCCGGTTCGTGGGCTGGTCCGCGGAGGACTCGCGCGAGTTGCTGCGGTTGTTCCAGTCGTACGTGACAGAGC
The DNA here is from genome assembly GCF_035918235.1 of Streptomyces sp. NBC_01445. NCBI lineage: Bacteria > Bacillati > Actinomycetota > Actinomycetes > Kitasatosporales > Streptomycetaceae > Streptomyces > Streptomyces sp. NBC_01445. The sequence continues at coordinate 2,207,504 of NZ_CP109485.1, forward strand.
TGGAGAACACCGTACGGTGGCGCTGGGCCCCTGGCGATGTCGCCTTCTGGGACAACCGCGCCACGCAGCACTACGCGGTGGCCGACTACGGCACTCTCCCCCGCCGCGTACAGCGGATCACGCTCGCCGGTGATGTCCCGGTGTCGGTGAACGGCACCCACAGCAGGGCCGTCACCGGTGACGACACCACGTACAACACCGCCCTCGCCCTGCCCGATGACGGAGGCGGTAATGCATAGGCCTAGGAGAGAGCTCGTCGCCCCCTGGCGCTCGGGCTGCACCTGCCGGTCGCCACGGCCGGTGGAGGGGACACCACCGCGGCTACGTCGTCGGACGGCGGCGGCAGTCGGGGCAAGGTGACGCTCCGGTCGGCGACCAAGGGAAGAGTCCGCTGACCGCTCTCGAGGTGTCCGGCGGCGAGCGCGGCAGGTGAAGAACCTGCCGTACAAGGTGCTGTTCCACATCGACAGTGGGCCGGCAACGTTCTCGAGTCCGGGACGGTCGACGCCGCCACGACCTCCGAGGAGACCCGCGCCAAGTACCTGCAGGACATCCCGACGCCGTCCAGGTCATCAACGGCTGTGCGGTGTCGCCGGGTTACAGCTTCCGGCTGGCCACCGACAAGGCGGTGGCCGACCCGGCCAAGCGCGAGGCGCTGCTGGACTTCACCGCACCTCTGGTGAAGGCCAACGCGTAGGTCCTCTCCCAGCCGGACGCGTGGGACGACGCCTCCTACGTCTCGCAAGCAGACGCCCCTGGGCAAGCAGGTCTTCCAGACCACGGGCACGACCGCCTACGTCCCCATCGACGACGGCGTCGTCGCGCCCCAGAAGAAGCACGCCGACCTCTACACCGAGATCGGCCGGATTCCGCAGAAGGCCGACCTCTCCAAGCAGTTCGACCCCTCCGTCACCAACGACTTCAACGCAGAGCTCGCCGCAGCACAGAAGGGCTGACCACCATGACCTCGACCATCTCGTCGAAGCCGACGACCTCCACCGCGACCGCACGCCCCGCCTCCGGCCACACCGGCGCCGACATCTCCGGCGTCGACATCTCCAAGCCCCTCACCGACGGCGACCTGGCCGTCATCAAGGAGGCGCTACACCGCTGGAAGGTCGTCTTCTTCCGCGGCCAGGACCTCGACCACGCCTCGCAGATCGCCTTCGCCCGGCAGTTCGGCGACCTGACCTATGCCCACCCGCACGACGACACCCCGCCGGAGGACCACCCCGAGATCTTCACCATCGACCCGCGCCGCTACGAGGAGCGCTACGGCAAGGGGTTCCGCGAGGCCACGAAGAAGCGCCGCTACAGCTACTTCTCCGGCTGGCACACCGATGTCACCGCTTCCGTCAACCCGCCCGCCGGATCGATCCTGCGCGCCGAAACCGTCCCCGAGTTCGGCGGCGACACCCAGTGGACCAACCTGGTCGCCGCGTACGAAGGCCTGTCCGCCCCGGTACGTGCATTCGTCGACACGCTGCGCGCCGAGCACCGCTACGGCGGCGCCGAGAAGCCCACCGACGACAGCGCCTACGCCCGCCGCGTGAACGACAACCTGCTCGTCGCCGTCCACCCGGTGGTCCGCGTCCACCCCGAGACCGGGGAGCGCGCGCTCTTCGTCAACCCCGGCTTCACCAGCCACATCGTGGACGTGACCCCGAGCGAGAGCCGCACCATCCTCAACCTGCTCTACGAGGAGATCACTCGCCCCGAGTACACCGTCCGCTTCCGCTGGGAGCCGGGCAGTGTCGCCTTCTGGGACAACCGGGCCACCGCCCACCTCGCCCCGCGCGACATCGAGCACCTGAACGTCGAGCGCCGTCTGCACCGCGTCACGTTGATCGGTGAACTCCCGGTCGGCCCCGACGGGCAGGAGTCCGAACTGGTTGCGGGCAAGCCGTTCACCGCCGAACACCGGGTGGTCGTCGCTACCTGAGGCGCTGCCGACCGAGGTCGCCGCGCCGTCCTCCGCAGAGGGCGGCTCGGCACCGCAGCCGCATCCGTCGGAACTGGTCGACGTGGCCGAACTGCAGCCTGCCGAACCGGTTGTTGATGCGGCAGGCCATGTTGTGCCCGGGAGCGGCCTGCCAAGGTAGCGACAGGGCCTCTGTACCTGTCCCACCAACCACTGCCCGATTAGGTTGGAGCATTTCAGCCGCCACGAGAAGCCGCAAAGGCCCCTCAGAGCCCGCGCCATGTACCTCATCCGCGATCGGGCCGCGAGATCCCCTGTTCTCTTCGACCAGATCCTGTGCGACGCCGGCATCCAGACCGTGCTCACCGGCGTCCGGACACCACGTATGAACGCCATCATCGAGCGCTGGGTCCAGACCTGCCGCCACGAACTCCTGGACCGCACCTTGATCTGGAACGAGCACCACCTGCGGCACGCCCTTCGCCAGTTCGAACTGCATCACAACGCTCACCGGCCCCATCAAGCGAGGAACCAGGCGGCGCCACTGCGCACGGTCCCCGAACCGATCACCGATCCCGAACAAATCACCCGTCTCGACATACGCCGACAAGACCAGCTCGGCGGCGTGATCCACGAGTACCGGAACGCCGCCTGACCTGGACGGATGAAATATTCGGCAGCCGCAGCGCTCCGGGGACGACCAGCATTCTCGATAGCGTGACCATCCGCTGCATGGGCTGTTCATGTGTCCGGCTGGTCCGTGCGACGGCTTCCGACGGAGAGTGATGAGGCGGCAATGAGTGAACTGACGAAGCCCGAGGTCGACGTTCCGGAGGGTGACGCTCCTACCGAGCTGACCATCCGGGACCTGGTCGTCGGGGACGGGACTGAGGTGAAGCCGGGCATGGTGGTCAGGGTCCACTATGTCGGGGTGACCTTCGAGTCCGGGAAGGAGTTCGATGCCTCCTGGGACCGGGGCCAGCCGTTCAAGTTCGCCCTGGGCAGTGGCAAGGTCATCAAGGGCTGGGACCGGGGGGTGAGGGGGATGAAGGTCGGCGGTCGGCGCGAGATCATCGTTCCCCCGCGTCTCGGCTACGGCAATCAGTCGCCCTCACCGTTGATCCCGCCGGGCTCGACCCTGGTCTTCGTGGTGGACCTGCTGGACTCGTATTCCAGCACAACCGGGTGGAGCAACGCCTGGTGACCCTGGCCGCTCCTCCCCTACGACGTGCCTCAGTTTGAGGTGTGGTGAAGGACGACGACGGCCTTCACGATGTCGGTGATCCGGTTGGTGCTGCAGCGGAGCTTCCGCAGGAGACGCCAGCCCTTCAGGGTGGCCGTGGCCTGTTCACCGAGGCAGCTGATCTCGGCATGCGCACTGTTATGCCGCCGCTCCGACCGCTTGAGGTGACGGCGTCGAAACGGTACTCGGAACGGTCTGCCAGCGCCCTGGTAGGCCGTGATGCTTCTACCTTTGATCTTGGCCAGTGCTCCGCCGTTTACGGCGGAGCACTGGCCAAGATCAAAGGTAGACATGGCCGAGGCGGGGCTGGCATAACGTCAGCCCCACACCTTGGGTGAACGGACCGCTGGCTACTTCGGGCCGGGCATGAGCTTCTCCGCCTGCTCATGCGACAGAAAGAGGACGGCGCAGGCCCTGGGTCGACCTGAAGGGTGTCTTTATTCCACGCGTGTGTTGACCTGGAGTTTTGGCTGACGCTGTGGGCTGGGCGTGATCGTCGGTTGTGGCTCCGCGACTGCTCTGCATGATCTTCTGTCGGATGCTCGGCTGGCTTGTCCTCTACGGCCGGTCCAACCGGTCAAAGGAGATAGAGATACTCGTCCTCCGGCACGAGGTCACGGTGCTGCGCCGCCACACCCCGCGCGCCCGCCTGTCGTGGGCCGACCGCGCGATCTTGTCCGCCCTGGCCCGAAGCCTGCCTGCCCTGCTCCGCCGCCATCGACTGGTCACCCCCGGCACGATTCTGGCCTGGCACCGCCGCCTGGTACGCCGCAAGTGGCGACAGCAACCGGCCAAGTCGGGCCGACTGCCGCTGGCCGAGGAACTCACCGCACTCATCCTCCGTCTGGCCCACGACAACCCAACCTGGGGTTACGTCCGGGTCCAGGGAGAACTGCGCAGCCTGGGCCACCGCGTCGCCGCCGCGAGCATCCGCCGAGTGCTACGCCGCAACAAGATCCCACCCGCGCGACCGAGCCACCTGGCGTGCGTTCCTGCACACGCAGGCCGACACCTTGCTGACGACCGACTTCTTCCACGTCGACTGCGCGATCACCCTGAAGCGCCTGTACGTCTTCTTCGTGATGGAGGTCGGCACCAGGACCGTCCACGTCCTTGCCGTTACCACGCATCCCACCGGCGACTGGGTCACCCAGGCCCGCAACCTTCTCCTCCAACTCGGGTACCGCGCCCACCCGTTTCGCTTCCTGATCAGGGACCACGACGCCAAGTTCACCCAGGCCTTCGACGCGGTGTTCGCCGACAACGGTGGTCTGCTGGGCAGCGAGAGCACTCGCATGCCATCGACCACCACGCCCACGGCGAGCAGAACGCCGCCATCGGTGCCTACATCCGTTGGCGCGACTCCCGTGCCGAGCCCAAGACCAACTTCGCGCCGGCGCCCCGATCCGCCATGTCCCGATTACCCGGCCAAGGCTGTACGAGAGGCCATTAGCAGGCCGCGAACGAGCTCCGCCGTCGGCGTATTGATCGCTCCCATCTCCTACGGCCCGCGGCCGAAGAAGCCGGACTTCAGGTCACCGATGACGGCGTCGAGTGGATGCCCACTCACGATGAACGGTCCGCTCCAGGGCGCGCTGAGTGCGAAGAGCAGTGCCAGGCTCAGCCCGACCACACTCGCAACGCCCACGACGAGCAGTGACGTTCGCAGGCTGCTGCGGAAGATCAGTGCGCCGGCGTTCACGATCAAGGCCAGTCCGCTGACCACAAGCGTGACGACGTAGAGCGCGGGAACGTCGCGCGAGGCGGCCGCAATCCGGGCGCGACGACTACTGGTGACGCTGTCCAGGGACACCAGCAGCTCCGTGCTAGCCGGGGTTCCCAGCTCTGGCCGGGCCGCCTCGGCGCGCACGCTCCGCTCCAGTCGTGCGATCGCGCGAGCGGTGGCCGGGTCGTCACCGGACGCCGCTGCCGCACCCTCCCATTCTCTGACACGCGCGGTCTGCAGGTAATCCAGCAGTGCCGCATGGATCGGCTCCGACTGGACTCGCGGACTTGTCGCCGCCCACCCCAGGCGGGAGGCTGCGGCCGCCTCGTCGCTCACCAACCCCTCTGCTGCGCGCAGGTAACTGGCCTCGCTGGCCAGTGTGAGTGCCGCAAAGATCGCGAAGGCAGCGCCGAGTGTAGGCATCAGGGGTGTAGCGATCTGCGGCACCCTGGCCTGTTCCCCGACCGGTACGAGCGCCCGGACGCCGACCCGTGCGACGGCCGCGACCAGTAGGGCAAGGAAGAGCCAGCCCACAACCAGCACTGCCGCCGGCAGCGAGGTAAACCAGTTCACCACATCACCTAAGCGTTCCCACGAGCGTCACACGGCGGCGAAACATCGGCCCCGCGACCTGGAGCTCCTCGTCGATCACCTTCAACGAACGCTCCATCATCACAGGTCGAAGGCCTCCCATGCTCGCGACGCCCGGTACAGCACCTCGCTTCGTTGGCCATCAGCCGAATACGGCCCGGTACCAGGACCACCAGGCTATGCGGCCGCCATGCGATGCACCGCACCGCACCGGACGCCGCTCGTTGTCCGCCAAAGGTTGCGAGACGCGCCAGTGGGAGGGGAGCGTCCTGCTGAGGCGATCAGGCCTAGATTCTGGGGAAATCCGTGGCCCAGGCACCCGGAGGGGGCTGCAGTCGTATTGCGGCGCCGACACCTGCTCGCGCCGCCGCGTGCGTCACAGAAGCGCTGACTGCTCCAACGTGGCGTAGTAGTTGGCCACTTCGGTGAGGTAGGCGGGCTCGGTGGTCTGGCTGTCGAGGGTGAAGCGGGGCGCGGCCTTGATCTCGTCCCTGGTGTGAGTGACCGTCACGGTCTGGGCACCCGTGTCGATGGCGACAACGATGTGCTCCTCCACGCACTTCGGGAATGGCTCGAAGCGAACCCGACCAGAACGCCCGCCGCCCCCACGGGCCCTACCGTCGCCTCGGACTGATGGAGGATCTGGCCACGGTGCAGGGGGACCAGCGAGGCCACCGCGAGAAGGGGCGGCGGCCGTAACCGCCCGCGAACGAGTCCCTGCCCGGATGGTCGGGGACTCGTTCGCGCACGACTCGACGTCGTCACCTGGCCCAGGGCCGCCCTGTCGGTTTCACCGGATCCGCAGGCGCCCAGGAAAGAGCTTGTGCGTGCTCGGTGACGCCGGCGCGACGGGGCATGCAGGTCGGTCTGGAACTCTAGGCCTGACGCTGTATGTACAGGCGGTTGCCCTTCGGTCCGGTCCACTCCAGGCGGACGACGCCGGCGACCGCGGCATCGCCGACACGGGACGGGTCGGCCCAGTAGCCGCTGGCCGGGTTACGGAAGAAGGTCGCCCACAGGCCACCGTCGCTGTCCTTGAAGAAATTGTTGTGCCCGGCGCCCACACCCGCGGTCCAACGCTCGGAATACGGACCTTCGAAACGGTCCGCGACGGCGACGACCGCGTCGTACTGGTACTGCGTCCGGCCGGTGCCCGGCGGATCGTAGGCAGCGCGGGTGCTGCCGTCGGCATTGACCGACGTACGGTCCCACGCGGCGTGCACCAGGTAGTACTTGCCGCCGTGCTTGAAGACGTAGGCGCCCTCGAGGTACGGCTCGGGCGTGTACGGCGTCTGTCGGAACGCCGGCAGGTTCGTCGTCGGGACGATGTCCTCCATGTCCTTGCGGAACTTGGCGTAGACGTGGTTGTGCAGCACCAGCCACGCGTCGGCCCCTTCCGTGTAGAGGCTGCCGTCGATGTGGTGGTACGCGCCGGGTTTGATGAACGACGGCCCGCCGATGAACGAGTCACCGAAGGGCTTGTCGAGATTGCCCTCGACGAGGCGGTACGGGCCCGCGACCCCGCCCTCGCTCACCAGCAGGAACGAGCCGACCTTCCGGGAGTGGTCGCCCATGCACGCGACGAGGTACCACTTGCCGTGGAAGTAGTGCAGCTCGGGCGCCCACGCCTCGCCGCGCTTGCCGAACGCGTCGTCGTACCAGTACTCCTGCCACGGGGCGACGACCGTGCGGCCGGGGCGGTTCTCCTCGACGAACTCGGGCGACCACACCTTTCCGCGCTCGGCGCCGGGCCGAATGCCGGTGGTGTCGGCCAGCCGCCACGGCCCGCGCAAGGACGGTGCCGTCCATACGAAGAGGCCGTCGTTCCAGGGAGCGGCGGCCGTGAGGCCGGGCACGCGGGTGGTGCCGGTGGCGACGTAGAGCGGACGGCCGTCGACGACGAAGCAGTTGACGTAGGTGTCGCGCATCCAGACCCGACCCAGCTCCTTGTCGCGGGGACGGAGCTCGAGGGGCAGGACGAAGGAGTTGTCCTCGCGCGGCCACAAGTCCTTGCGGGTGTCGGCGAGTCCGTACGGTTCGAGGGCGGGCCAGTTCGACGGGTGACGCTTCGTCGACGCGGCCTTCGCAGGCAGCGCCTGGGCAGTTGCGGTGCCCATGGGGAGTGCGGCCACACCTAGGGAACCGGCGATCCCGGCCAGCATGGACCGTCGGCCCACGTGCGTTCCGTCCTCGGATCTGGTCATCAGTAGCGTCTCCTTCTTGGTCGAGGGCAACGGTGCTGTCGGGGGATCACTTTTGGCGTTCTGCGCTGTTCACCGTCGGGCATCGCTTCCGGCCTCGGTGTGCGCTGCGAACTCGTCGGTTTCGAATGCGGAGAGAGTGGTGTCGTAGTCCGTCTCCACGTCGTACATCGGCGTCATCCAGTGGTAGAAGTTGTCGCCTCGCTCGCGGAGCAGGTCGTACAGCCGCCGGGTCAGTGCCGTGCGTATGTCCCGCATCTCGGGATGGTCATGGCGGTTGTGCAGTTCGTCGGGGTCGGCGTCGAGGTCGTACAGCTCGTTGCGGGACTCGGGGTTGATCACCAGCTTGTGGCTTCTGGTGCGCAGCATCCGCTGCGGGTACGGGAAGTGGTGGCCGTGGAACTCAGCGAGGTGATGCTCGTCCCACTGAGGGTGTTCGCCGCGTACGAGGGGCAGCAGGCTGCGGCTGTCCACGGCCGGCTCGGTCTTGCTGTTTGCCAGGTCGAGGATGGTGGCGGTGCAGTCGGTGAGAGAGACGAACTCCTCGCGCACCTGGCCGTGTGGGGCGCCGGGTATCTTCATCAGCCCGGGGATGCGGTAGATGTCCTCGTACATCGCCGGCCCCTTGTCGTGCAGGCGGTGGGCGCCGGTGAACTCGCCGTGGTCTGCGGTGAAGAAGACCGCTGTCCTCTCATCCAGGCCCAACTCCCCCATAGCGTCGAGGATGCGGCCGATCTGCTCGTCGATGAGCGTGACGTAGCCCCAGTAGACGGCGATCAGCTTCCTCGACTCCTGCGGCGTCATGGTGTCGAAGGCCCACAGCTTGCTGTAATTGTGTTGGACAGTCGGTTTCGCCTCGAAGGTCTCGCACACCGAGGCGGGTAGTTCGACCAGGCTGGGGTCGTACATGTCGTAGTAGGCGTCCGGGAGGATGTACGGCAGGTGCGGGCCGAAGAAGTGGGTGGCCAGGAAGAACGGCGCGCCGTCACCGTGGCTCTCCTGCGCGGCGAAGCGGTGGAGCATCTCGATGGTGCGCGTGGCCAGGTAGTACTCGAAGGTGGCTTCGACCGGCTGGTGGAGGCGGGCGGCAAGGAGGTTTCCGGGGCTGCCGTTGGGCGTGGTGCCCCGCACCGGGTCCGTGATGCGGTACGGGGGCAGGTCGTTCTCCGCCAGGTAGGCGAGGTAGTCAGGGTGGTCCACTGGGTTGTGCCAGCCGGCCAGGTCGGGGCCCTCGAAGCCGTAGTCGGCGGCGGTGCGCCGCACACCGCCGTGCCACTTGCCGACTAGGCCCAGGTTGTAGCCCTCGGCGCGCAGTTGCTCGGGGAAGGTGAACTGGCCGTCGGAGAGGTCCTCGAGATAGCCGACGTTCCGCTCGTAGTTGGCAAGCAGCTTGTGCCGGAACGGCGCCGCCCCGGTGAGCAGGCTGGCGCGCGCCGGGGTGCAGATCGCGGTGGGGGTGTAGAAGCTGTCGAAGCGGGTGCCCTCAGCCGCGAGCCGGTCGAGGTTCGGGGTGTACGTGTGCGGGTTGCCATACGCGCCCAGGGTGTCCACCCGGTGCTGGTCGGTCATCAGGAAGAGCATGTTGTGGCGCACGGTGGGCCTTTCGATTCGGTCCGGCTCGCGCGACGGCCTGGGCGGGCGGACGCATCGGACGTCGGGGTTTCCGGCACGCGGTCATGACGCCTCGGCGGAAGCCTCTTCGGGATGGCCGGTGCGGCTCACGGTGCGTGCCCGAAGGTGCCGTGTGACGCATGCTCAGGCCCGGCGATGATTTAAGTCAAGGGTGCGGACATAAATCGCGCGGAGACACCCCTGCCGAGGCGCATGACCCCTGCCTGCGCTGCCCGAACGTCGTGCGGCGGGATGCCGGGCGCGCCTGCTCGCGCGTGCCGGCCGCCAAGCGGTGAGCGTGGATCACCTTTGGACGATGGCGACGGCGACGACGTCGGTGCTGTCGGTGATGACGGTGGCGATATCGATGGCGTGAACATTTTGTTTCGACTCATTGACGAAAATACTCGGCGCTCCCATGCTGTCCTGCATGCACGAACACGACGGTCCGCTGACACGGCTCCGACGCGGCCATGAGCAAGCAGTTCTCGAGCTGCTTCGCAAGCACGGTCCGCTGAGCCGCGCCGAGTTGGGCACCCGCAGCGGGCTGTCCCGCACCACGCTCCACGACATCGTCGCCGAGGTGGTGGGCAATGGCTCCGTGGTCGCCAGCACACCGCACGTCGAGGTGCGCAAGCGCGGCCGTCCGGTGGAGAAACTCAGCCTCAACCCAGCCGCCGGCGAGGCAGTCGGCATCGACTTCGCGCGCCGTGCCGTGCACGTCGCGGCGGTCAACTTCGCCCACGAGGTGATTGGTTCGGCGAGCGAGGCGCACGCCGCGGACCTGTCCTGGCCCGAGCGGATCGACATCGCGGGACGTCTTCTCACCTCGTTGGCCACCGGATCGGGATCACCCGTGAGTTCTGGTGCTGGTTCCGGCTCTGGTGCTGCTGGTTCCGGCTCTGGTTCCGCGGACGACGGCCGACGTGGCCGGTCGGGCACCGTCCACCTCGACGCACTCAGCGCGATCGGCGTCGGCGTGGTCGGACCGATCAGCGACCCCGGCAGCGAGAACGCTCGTGCGCAGGGCATCGACGGCCTGCCGGACCTGCTGCGCAAACAGTTCGGCGTGCCGGTCCTCCTGGACAACAACACCCGACTCGCAGCGCTCGCCGAAGCCGTATGGGGTGCGGCGGCGGACGCCAGCGATGTGCTCTATCTGCGGTTGTCGCACGGCGTCGGCGGAGGCCTGGTCGTGGGCGGCGCGCTGCACCGCGGCAGATACGGCCTGTCCGGCGAGTTCGGGCACATCACCGTGGACCCCGTCGGCAGACCCTGCGAGTGCGGCGGGACCGGCTGTCTGGAGACGCGTGCCTCACTCGACGCGGTCCTGTGCCGCTACCGCGAAGCGGGGGGCCGGGCCGACGACCTCGCGGGGTTCCTCGACGACGTCGCTGCCGGCGAACCGTCCGCCCTGGACGTGCTGGAACGCGTCGGCAACGACGTCGGCGGGGTGCTGGCCGCGGTCTGTCATGCCGTCGGCCCGGGCGTCATCGTCGTCGGCGGCGAGCTGGCAGGGGCCGGCCCCGCTCTGCTCGAGCCGGTCGAACGGGCCTTGCGGCAGCAGCTGATGCCGCTGGCCCGCCATCACGTGGACGTACGGCGCGCGACGCTCGGCGAGGCGGGCAGCGCGCTGGGCGGCATCGCCCTCGTTCTCCATGAATCCCCCTTGCTCTCCCACTACCCGCAGCCCGTCTCCGAGGAGAACGCGTGAAGCCACCAGCGAGGAACCCATGGCCGTGATCGCTCCTGTCGAGAAGACCGTCGCCGATGCGCGGCAGCAGCAACCGCGCCGTTCCCGGCACCGGCCCCTGCTCCTCAACGCCGTCGCGGTGGCGGCAGGTATCGCCGTGTGGGGCGTCGTGGCCGCCCTGGGCCTGGTCGACAACCTGCCCACGCCGACGGCGGTCGCGCAGAAGGCCGGCACCATGATCTCCGACGGCACCCTGGCGTCCGATACGTTCGCCAGCCTGCGCCGGGTCTTCCTCGGCTACGCCCTCGGGGTGGCCGTGGCCGTGCCGGTCGGATTCCTCATGGGCTGGTACCCCACCGTGCGCGCCCTGATCGAGCCGTACATCCAGTTCTTCCGCACCATCCCGCCGCTCGCACTGATTCCGCTGGCGGTCGTACTGCTGGGGATCGGCGAGGTGCCGAAGATCGCCGTGATCTTCCTGGCCTCGTTCATGTCCTGCGTCCTCTCCTCCTTCCAGGGCGTCATCGACGTCGACAAGACCCTGATCAACGCGGCCCGGGTGCTCGGCGCCTCGGACCGCACCATCTTCGCCAAGGTCGTCGTCCCGGCCTCCACTCCGTTCATCCTCGTCGGCATGCGGATCGGGCTCGGCGCGTCCTGGGCCACGGTGGTCGCCGCCGAACTTATCGGCGCGCAGGAGGGGTTGGGCTACCGGATGCAGAAGGCGTCCACCTGGTTCGAAATGGACGCGATCTTCGTGTCCCTGATCACGATCGGCCTGCTCGGGCTCGTCATGGACCGGCTACTGCTGCTGGCCGAGCGACGCCTCACCGGCTGGCAGGAGCGGCGATGAACAGCAAGATCGCTTTCCGCGACGTGGTGAAGACCTTCCCGCTGAAGGGCGCGGCCTTCACCGCGCTGGGCGGGGTGAGCCTGGACATCGCGGACCAGGAGTTCGTCACCGTCGTGGGCCCCTCCGGCTGCGGCAAGTCCACCCTGATGAGCATGGCCGCAGGGCTGCAGGAGCCCGACTCGGGCAGCGTCCTGGTCGACGGGACGCCGGTGTCCGGGCCCGGCCCCGACCGCGGGGTGATCTTCCAGCAGTACGCCCTGTTCCCCTGGCTGACCGTGCGGCAGAACGTGGAGTTCGGACTGAAGCTCGCCTCCGTGCCCCCTGCGGAGCGACGCAGGCGCACCGACCAGGCCATCGACCTCGTCGGCCTGAGCGACTTCGCCGACGCCCTGCCCAAGACGCTGTCCGGCGGCATGAAACAGCGCTGCGCCATCGCCCGTGCGTACGCGGTCGACCCACAAGTGCTGCTGATGGACGAGCCGTTCGGCGCGCTCGATGCCCTGACCCGGGTGCAGCTGCAGGACCAGCTGCTTGCGACCTGGAGCCAGGAAAAGCGCACCGTGCTGTTCATCACCCACGACGTGGACGAGGCCGTCTACCTCGCCAGCCGGGTCGTCGTCATGGCCGCCAGGCCCGGTCGCATCCACCGTGTCATCGACGTGGACCTGCCCTACCCCCGCACCGAGGAGATCCGACTCTCGCCCGAGTTCCGGCGTATCCGCAACGAGGTGTGGACCTCCGTGTACCACCAGGAAGTCCCGCCGCAGGCCGCCTGACCCGTCGTCTCCCGCCGCCTCCCCCTGGGCACTTCGCAAAATCACCCGCGCACCACCCCGAGAGGACTTCCCGCATGCCCAGAAGCACGATCAGGCACGCCGCCGTGGCGCTGCCCGTCGCGTTCATGCTCTCGCTCACCGTCAGCGCCTGCTCCGGCAACGCTTCCGAGGACAACAGCACGGTCCGATTCGGTTACATCGGTGACTACAACGGTGCCAGTCTGCTGGCGATCGCCGAGAAGCAGGGGCTGTGGAAGAAGGCGGGCCTGACCGCCCAGGTGAAGTCGTTCAACAACGGTCCGGTACAGATCCAGGCACTCAGCGCCGGCGACCTCGACTACGGCTACATCGGTCCCGGCGCGATGTGGCTGCCCGCCTCCGGCAAGGCCAAGGTCATCGCCATCGACACCCTCACGTACGCCGACCGGGTCATCGGCCAGCCCGGCATGACGTCCATGAAGGACCTCAAAGGCAAGCGAGTCGGTGTACCAGAGGGCACCTCCGGCGACATGGTCCTCAACATCGCCTTGGAGAAGGCCGGGATGACCGCGAAGGACATCGACAAGGTCAACATGGACCCGTCCACCATCGTCTCCGCCTTCTCCTCCGGAAAGATCGACGGTGCCGGCTTCTTCTACCCCGCCATCGACACCATCAAGAAGAAGGTCCCGGGCACCGAGGAGATAGCCAGCACCAAGGACACCGGGGACGCCTTCCCCACCGCGTTCGTCGCCGGCAACAAGGTGCCCGAGGCGAAGAACAGCAAGGTGATCAAGGTGCTGCAGCAAGCCAACGACTGGCGCAAGCAACACCCCGAAGAGACCCTCACGCTCACCGCCAAGATGCTCCAGGTCACCGAGGCCCAGGCCAAGGCCGACGCCTCTCACGTCGAGACCCTCTCCACCAAGGACCTGGCCGCAAAGACCAAGAGCGGCGAGGTGAACCAGTGGCTGAAGAAGCTGGGCGACTTCTTCGTCCGCAACAAGCAGCTCGACGACAACCCCGACCCCGCTGAGTACTACACCGGGGATCTCTACAGGCAGACATACAGCAAGTAGCCCTCGAACACGGGTCGGACCGGCCATGCCCCTCCCGTTCCCGACGCGGGCAGAACCGGCTGCTCGGCCGCGTCTGCCCGGTCGACCCGCTGACACGATGGAGGGGGGCCAGGGACGGCCGGGCCGCTCTCAGGGCCTGAAGGTGACGGCCCGCTTCCGGCGTACGTCGCCGGGATGCGCACGGAGCTCAGCCCTTCGACCTCACGTGCGGTCCGATCGTCCACTGGGTGGTCCGGCCTCGGGCGCGGGATCGTTCGAGGCTGCCACCGGAGGGCGTTTCCTCTCCCCGGCGGCGGTCCTCAGCTCAGCGTGGGCCCGACATGCCGTGCATTGGCGTAATGAGCCGCTCCGGCGGCTTGCCAGGTCATTTTGTGCGGAGGCGTGGCCGGCATGGACGGGCAGGAGTGAGGGGGCGAACCGGGTCATGGACGAGGAGAGCGTGGACCGGTCGGAGGGTTTCGGCGAGCGGCTGCTCGGTCTGCTGCTGGACCGGGCGCGGCTGTTGCCCCCGCAGCTGATCGCCCCACTGATCGCGGAGGAGGTGGCCGGGATCGGCGGCCGTGACGTCTCCATCCTGCTCCAGGACTATGCGCAGGAGCTCCTGGTGCCTCTTCCGGGGAGGAAGCTGCACGTAGGCCAGCCCGAGCCGATGGCAGACTCCCCCGCCGGCCGGGCCTTCCTGAGCGCGGACGTTGTCGAAGTGCCGCGAGTCCATGGCGTCCGGATGTACCTGCCGCTGCTGGACGGCAGCGACCAGGTGGGTGTGATGGCCCTGACCCTGGACGCCGTCGGCGACGACGACCGGCGCCTGCTGCGCCGGCTCGCCGGCCTGGTGGCCGACATGCTGGTGACCAAGAACGCCTACACCGACCAGTTCTTCCTGGCCCGGCGCCGGGAGCCGATGAGCCTGTCCGCGGAGATCCAGTGGGGCCTGCTGCCGCCGCTGACGATGTCCGTGCCGCAGGTCGCGGTCGCCGGCATCCTGGAGCCCGCCTACCGCGTCGCCGGTGACAGCTTCGACTACGCCCTCAACGACAACATCCTGCACGCGGCCGTGATCGACGCGATGGGCCACGGCCTGGACGCGGCCGCGATGGCGACCATCGCCATCGGTGCCTACCGACATGCCCGGCGCGTGTTCATCAGTCTGGCCGAGAAGTACGCGTTCATGGACGACGCCGTTACTCGGCAGTTCGGTCCCGACCACTTCGTCACGGCGCAGCTGATGCACGTGAACATCGCCACCGGTGAGATGGAACTGGTCAACGCGGGCCACCCCGCGCCCCTGCTGATCCGCGACGGCAGGGTCGTGCGGCAACTGGAGAGCGCCACGACGCTGCCCATCGGCTTCGGCGGCGAGGAGCCCCGGATCAGAGAGCACACGCTCCAGCCAGGCGACCGGGTCCTGTGCTACACCGACGGCATCATCGAAGAACACGTCGCCGGCGGGGAGCTGTTCGGAGAGCAACGCCTCATCCGTTGCGTCAACCGCCTGGGCGAAGAACTCTCGCAGGGCATGCGGGCGGACCTGCTCCGGCTCTCCCACACACTGAAGAGAGAACGAGGCGGCCGCACCAGCGACGACGCCACCCTCTTCATGATCGAATGGCACGGAGGCGCCGCCGACCACCTCGCGGTCCTTGACTGAGCGCCTCGACGTCAACCGAGTCCGAACTGGACAGCACCGCCCACTCAGACGGTCGACGGTGGTGCCATCCCAGGCGCGCAGCCGTACGGCCAGCGGGCCTGCGAGAACGTCCTCCAAGAGTGTGGCGAGCCTCTGGGCCGGCGAGATCATTCGGCTGCTCCGTTCTCTGCCGTCCCGGCGGCAGTTTCATGTGCGTGTTCAGAGGTGCGACGAAGCCGACGGAGAATCATCCGGCCGATTTCCCCTGGCAGGCCTGGTCACATATGGGGACAATGCGGTCACGAGGCTTGCGATGAGGAGTTGCATCGGTGTGAGGATCCGCGGTAGCCGTGCCACGTCCGACGCGCCGCTCGCACTCGATTCGGGCGCGGGAAGGAAAGGGCTCAAGGCCGGTGCCCTGGGGATGGTCTCCTCCGTAGCCATCGGCTTGGCCTCCACCGCCCCGGCCTACAGCCTCGCGGCCACGCTCGGCCTCATCGTGGCCGCCGTCGGCCTTCAGGCCCCGGTAGTCACGGTGCTGGCCTTCATCCCCATGCTGCTGATCGCGTACGCCTACAAGGAACTCAACGCGAGCAACGCCGACTGCGGGACGACCTTCACCTGGGCGACCCGCGCCTTCGGCCCGCGCACCGGCTGGATGGGCGGCTGGGGCATCATCGTCGCCGACATCCTCGTCATGACGAACCTCGCCGAGATCGCCGGCATCTACGGCTTCCGGCTCCTGGGTTACCACTCACTCGCGAACAACAGGCTGTGGACCACCGTGGCGGGCATCGTCTGGATCATCGTGATGACCGCGATCTGCTTCGTCGGCATCGAGATCTCGGCCGCCGTCCAGCGCTGGCTGCTGTTCATCGAGATGGCCGTACTGGTCCTGTTCGCCGTCACCGCTCTGGTGAAGGTCTACACGGGCAACCCCAGGACGGCGATCCACGTCTCACCCTCCTGGTTCAACCCACTGCACGTGCCCTCGACCGAAGCACTGACCGCGGGCCTCCTCGCCGCCGTCTTCATCTATTGGGGCTGGGACACCGCCGTCACGGTCAACGAGGAGACCGCCGACAGCACGCGCATCCCCGGGCGAGCCGCGGTCATCTCCACCGTGCTGCTGCTGATCACCTACGCCCTCGTCGCCACCTCGGCGCAGGCATTCGCCGGAGTCGGCAGCGCGGGAATCGGGCTGGGCAACAGGGACAACGCGGGCGATGTGCTCTCCGGACTGGGCAGCGCCGTCTTTGGCAGCCACGGCCCGGGGCTCTTCCTCTCCAAGCTGCTGATCCTCATGGTGCTGACCTCCGCGGCCGCATCCGCCCAGACCACCATCCTGCCCATGGCCCGGACCGTCTTCTCCATGGCCGCGCACAAGGCCCTCCCCTCACGATTCGCCCGCGTGCACCGCCGATTCCTCACCCCGACCTGGTCGACCGTCGGCATGGGCTTGGCTTCCATTGCGCTATTCGTCCTGCTCGCGGCGATCAGTCGCGACGTCCTGGCCGACTCCATCGAGTCAGTCGGCCTCGCGATCGCGTTCTACTACGGCCTCACCGGCTTCGCGTGCGTCTGGTACTACCGCAAGGTGCTCACCCGCAGCTCCGGGGACTTCCTGTTCAAGGGCCTGCTGCCGGGGCTGGGCGGGCTGCTGATGCTCTTCCTCTTCTGCTACGCCGCGTTCGACGTCTACGCAGACCCCCACTACGGCGCGACCTCCATCGACCTGCCGCTCATCGGACGGACGGGCGGGGTGACCGTCGTGGGCCTGGGAGCCCTGATGCTCGGCGTCGTGCTGATGCTGGTCGTCACACGCGAGCACACAGCGGCCCTCAGACTCCAGCGAAGCCTGCTGCCCCACAGGCTGGCGCCGCAGACCGCCGTCGAGCCGGCGAGCCGTTACGTACCAGCGGACAGCCGGTCCGGGGTGGGCGGCGACTGGTTCGACGTCATCCCGCTGTCGGGCACGCGCGTCGGCCTGGTGGTCGGGGAGGTGATCGGCCACGGACTGCTCGCCGCCGCCACCATGGGACGCCTGCGCACCGGCGTACGCGTCCTCGCCCGGCTGGACCTCGCTCCGGACGAGCTCCTCGCACGCCTGGACGACCTGGTCGGACAGACCGCCAAAGAGCGCGCGGCCGCTCACGGCCCGGGCGGCGCGAGGCCCCAAGGGGACGAAGCCCTGGGGGTGGCCTGCCTGTACGCGGTGTACGACCCGGTGTCCGGACAGTGCAGCATGGCGCGCGCCGGCCACTCGCTGGCCGCGGTCCTCGAGCCGGACAGCGGCGTCGCCGACTACCCGGAGCTCCCACCGGGCCCGCCCCTGGGAGTGGGCGGTCTGCCGTACCAGAGCATGGATCTCCAGCTGGCCCCGGACAGCCTCATCGCCCTCTTCACCGACGGCCTCGTCCAGGCCACCGGAGACCTCGACGCCGGGCTCCGTCTGCTGGCCGAAACCCTCGCCCAGTACCGGCGGCGCCCCCTGGAAGAGCTCTGCGACCGCGCCGTCGCGACGCTGCTGCCGGGGCCGGCAAACGACGACGCGGCCCTGCTACTCGTACGCACCCGGATGCTCGGCGAGCACCAGGTGGCCGTGTGGGAGTGGGCCGCGGACCCGGCGCAGGTCGGCGACGCCCGCACCGCGGCCACGGGGCAACTCGGCGCATGGGGACTGGACGACCTGGCGTTCACCACCGAACTCGTCGTCAGTGAACTCGTCACCAACGCCATCCGCCATGCCGGCGGGCCGGTCAAGGTGCGGCTCATCCGCGAGCAAACCCTCATCTGCGAGGTCTCCGACACCGGACACACCTCGCCCCATCTGCGGCACGCCGCCCTCGACGAGGAGGGCGGTCGCGGTCTCTTCATCATCGCTCAGTTGGCCCAGCAGTGGGGAACGCGCTACACGCCCACCGGCAAGACCATCTGGGTCGAGCAGGCCCTGCCGACCGGGGAGGTCTGACGAAGCGTCCGTGGAGACCTTGCGCTTGCCGAGAACCTCATCCGCACAGATCAGAGTGGTTATGAGGTGAATGAGTACCCGGTGACGGAACAAAAGTGATGCCCCTCCGGATCACCACGGCATGATGGTTGATCGTGCTGCTGAGACTGACGTACCTGGGTGTGAAGAACGCGTTCGCGTTGCTACGCCTGATGCCGATGAGCGACCGGGACATGGATGTAGAGATCCTGACCTTGCGTCACCAGATCGGCGTGCTCGAGCGGCCACTGAACGGGCAGCGGGTGCGATTCGACGCAGGCGACCGCGCCCTCCTCGCCGCACTGCTCCAGGGCCTTCCGCGCGAGACGCTCCGGCGGATCCGGCTGCTGGTCCGCCCAGACACGGTACTGCGCCGGCACCGCGATCTGATCGCCCGCCACCGCGCCGCCGCTTCCTGGGCCGAGCGAGGCGGCCGGCCCCGCACCGTGCACTCCATCCGGGCACTGGTGCTTCGCCTGGCCAGGGAGAACCCGAACTGGGGGTACCGCCGGATCCACGGCGAACTACTCGTCCTCGGGGTGAAGGTGGCGGCGTCCACCGTCTGGGAGATCCTCAAGGACGCCGGCATCGACCCTGCACCGGAGCAATCCTCGACCACCTGGGCAGACTTCCTGCGCCCCCAGGCCGACGCGCTGCTGCCGTGCGACTTCTTCGAAACCGTCACCCTTACCGGAACCCGGCTGTACGTGCTCGCGGTCATCGAGCACGCAAGCCGGAGGATACGGATCCTCGGCGCCACCACACACCCGACCGCCACCTGGGTGGCTCAGACAGCGAAAGATCCCGTCATGGACCTCAAGGACGCCAGCTGCCAGGCCCGCTATCTGATCCGAGACCGAGACGGAAAGTTCCCGCAGCTCTTCGATGCCGTCCTCCCAGACGCAGGCATCAGGGTCGTCTCAGCGGCATCCGGATGCCCCGCATGAACGCAATCATGGAGCGGTGGGTACAGACTTGCCGACGAGAACTACTGGACCGGACCCTGATCTGGGACCAGCGCCATCTCCTCAACTCCCTGCGCGCGTTCGAGACCTTCTACAACGAGCACGGACCACATCAAGGCCTCACCAACGCCAGCCCACTTCACCCGCTGCCCGATCCGATCGAGGATCCACAACGGATTGCGCACCTCCACGTCCGACGGCGCGTGCGGTTCGGCGGCACACTGCACGAGTACACACATGCAGCCTGACCGGCCCGGATGAGGTATTCGGCTAGCGCAGTGCCGCCGTCGGTGGAGAACGGCTGACGTCGACGAAGGTGGAGGAGAAGGCCAGGGCCAGCGGTGTCCCTCCGTGCGTCGGAACGCCGGGCCCACCAGACCATGAACACCGCCGCCACGGCGTAACTCTGAGGACACGGCCGAGAAGAACGCCATGGCCTTCTCCCGTGAGGGCGCCGCCTGGCTGTGGGAGTCGGTCAGCATGTGGGACACGTCCGAGCACGACGCTCTGTACGAGCAGTGGGCGACGGCGATGCGCCCTCACTCACTGACGAACCGCTACACCAACCTCACCGACGACCAGGGCTCGCAGTGGCGCCGGACCGTTCACGGCAGTGAGGCCAAGCACCGGCGGTTGGGCGCCGTCAAGGCCGCCTGGGACCCCGAGAACCTGCTCCGCTTCAACAAGAACATCACTCCCGAGTCCGCCGCGCCGGTGCACTGACTCCGCGTTCAGTCCGGCAGTCCCCAGGGGCGCCGCGCCGACAGTGCGGGCACGTCCCGCGGTGCTGGACCGGTGATCCTCTTGTCGGCAGGGGTCACCAACACCACGGCGCCCTTCGGGAGTTGGATCACAGCGCGCCCGACACCCGTCGTGCGGTACGGCAAACGTCGCCCCTGCTCGTCCCGTACGTCGATGTCCCCGCTGATCCCGTGCTCCAGGTCGAGCGGCGCGCCGGCCTCGCTGTGCACCCGTACCCATCGGGTGGCGCCGTCGGCCCGGTCGGCGTCGATGAGGAAGGCGCCCTGGGCGCGCAGGCCCTGGACACTGGCGTCGGGCCAGCTCGCCGACACACCGGGGAAGACCCGCACCGGCCCGGAGTGGCTCTGGATCATCATGTCGAGCACGGACTGGCCTGCGGTGAGCGGGGATTCGACGGCGAGGTTGCCGCCCTCGACGTACATGGTGTTCTCGGTCATCCGGGAGTTGTGGAACACGTTGCCGTCGGTGAAGTACGTCAGCAGGTCGAGGGCCTGCTCGGGACGGCCGATCCGGGCGGCCATCGAGGACGCGGCGGCGAAGCTGTAACCCGCCCACTGCGTACGGTCCTTGACCCAGTGGTCGTAGGTGGTGTCAATCAGGGCACGGTCGGCGGGGCGCGCGTGGTCGTACTCGGCGAGCGGAAAGAGCCAGAGCATGTGCGAGAAGTGCCGGTGCGACTCGGTGAGCGGCTTGTTCGCGCCGACCATCACCCCGGTCGCGTCCTGCGGGTAGGGAGTGAGCCGGTCCAGGATCTCCTGCCAGCGGGCCGCCTTGGGGTGCGTCGTGCGCAGCAGCTTCAGGCACTGCAGGAGGGTGGTGCAGCCCCAGCGCACCAGGGACAGGTCGTAGGTGCAGTCCTCTGCGTCGGCCCACTCCGGTGAGCGGGTCAGCGGCAGATGCAGGGCGCCGTCTGAACCCTCGTACAGGAAGTGGTCGTAGAAGTTCACCGCGCGGGTGAGGATCGGGTAGAGCACGTCGCGGACGACCGCCAGGTCCATGGAGTGGCGGTAGCTGAGCCAGATGTTGTGCAGCGCCCACAGCAGGTTGCCGGTGTTGTCGGTCTTGGAGGCGGTGCCGGGGACGCCGACCGTCTTGCCACCGGTGCGCAGCATCCAGTCCGAGGGGTGCGCGAGGGCGTAGGTATCGCCGTCACGGTACTCCGCGGGGACGGAGGTGGGGAGTTCTGCCTCGAAAACCTTGAACGTCGAGGTGACGGAGTCGAGTTCGGGGTGGTTGGAGCCTTGCAGCAGCCAGCTGGCGATCTGCACGTTCAGGTTCCACCAGACGGCGGTCCAGCTGCCGCCGGTCTCCGGATACCACGGCCCCCACTCGGACAGGGACGGCCCGTTCGCGCGGGTGGCGCTGGCGAGCTTGTACAGCTGAATCCAGTAGAAGTCCTGGATTCGCTTGTCGGGTACGGAGACGAAGCTGCGGCGGTAGTAGCGGTGCCACCAGGATCGGTGTTCGCTCAGCAGGCCCGTGGTGGAGGCGGCGAGGGTGCGGTCGACCGCGGCGAGGGCGAGGCGCGTGGTGCCGCTCAGCTCCTCCGGGTGCCGGTAGACGACATGGGCGGCCAGCACCCGGCGGGTGCCGTCGCGGCGCTCGCGCCAGGCCGTGGTCCAGCCGCCGCCCGTTATCAGCGGCTGCTCGACATAGGAGGTGCCCTCGGCAGTGCCGGTCGCGGGGTCCGGGTTGCCCACGTAGTCGGCGGGCTTGTCCTTTGTGCGCGACGTGGTGGCGGGCATCCAGGTGAAGGACCAGGCCGCGTCCTCTTCCCCCGGGCTCGGCTCGGTGAACGCCACCAGCGCGTCACGGGAGTTGTGCACCAGGATGCTGAATGCGACGCTGCCCCGGGCCGTGGTGATGGTGCCGCGCAGTTCGGCGTCGTACAGGTCGAGGGTCCAGTCGACGGCGGTGATCTCGCCGGAGAGGCTGAGGGTGAGACAGCCGATCGGCAGCCGGGAGTATCCGATGGCCGCACGCCACTGCCCGCGCTGGTCCTGCACCTTGGTGTGGCTGAGCATCACCTGGAGGGTGTTCGCGGCGGCGCCCTTGGAGACGACGGCGCCCAGCAGCCCGTTGCCGAGCAGTGCGCCGTCCTTCCAGTCGGCGGGCAGCGTGCGCCAACGCAACGAGGCGTCGCGCGCGACTCGTTCATGGGGCGAGACATCGGTGGAATGCGCGCTCGTCCCCACGGTGGCGGCAGAAGCGGCCCAGGCGGAGGCGGTCTGCGGGAGAAGCGTGGCTGCGCCCACTCCGGTGGCCAGAGTGAGAGCGGTCCGCCGGGAGGGGCGGGAGGGTGCGGCCGAGATGCGTCTCTCGTTCATATAAGTGACTCCCATACTCGGAGGTGAACCCGCGTCCCGGGAATGATGCAGCCAACACCCCTTAGCCACAAGGGGCCTTGAAGCAAGAGATCCGATCTTTTCGCGCGGCCGCGGACGGGAGGCCGCCGTCCTTGCAGTCCGGCGCGGTCCGATTGACCAGACGTAGCAGCGCCGCCCACTCGAGGGCGCAGGCGTCATGGTTCTCACAGTCGGAGGCCGCGTCCCGCGCGCACGAGGCGGCGGCCTCGGCCTACCGTGAGGTGCCGTCGGCGTTGCGTCGGCACCCGGAACACGTGGGTGCGAGCCCCAGCCACGAGGTCCTGCCGGACACACCGCAGGCCCTGCGTCTCGCACGTCTGGCACTGGCGGGGCTTCGGGCCGTGGCCCGTTTCAGGCTGCCCGCCCCGACCCTCCAGCCAGGCAGGAACCGGCAGCGCGTTGCACACCACCACCCACTCCGCGTCCGTCATGTCCGACGGACACCTGCGCACCCCGTTCGGACAGTCGGCCGCATTCCCGAACCGGTGCGCGAGGCAATCACACGACGGAACAGTCGAGTTGAACTCCAGTACGGCAAAAGCGGGAAGCGCCCGCCCACAGTCGACGATCTCTACGACCCCAGTCTGCTGCCGGAGACGTCATGAACAGTGGCGCTGTCAGCACGGGAGTTGAGACGACGGCGATGAACCCAGCCCCCACTCAACCAGTCATCAAGGTCCAGGACGTCAGCTTCGGCTACGGCGAGAAGACCATCATCAACCGCGTCAGCTTCGAGGCACAGGAAGGAGAATTCCTCTCCCTCATCGGCCCGTTCGGCTGCGTAAAGAGCCCACTGCCGGCGATGATGGACGGCGTTCTCACCCCGGACTCGGGCTCCGTTCTCGTCGAGGGCAACATCCCCCGCACCGGGGCGGTTCCCGCGCCACGGTGTCCAGTGCTTCGCGCTCATGCCGTGGGAGTCCGATCTGCACAACGTGACGCTGGGGCTGCGCTACAAGCGGCCCATCTGAACCGAAAGCAGCGTACGGAAATCGGTCTGGAGTACCTGGAGACGGTCGGGCTCTGCGGGTGCCGATAAATCATCCGCGCAGGTCACGGCCTTGATTACCTATCGGCGAGCCGCGCACACCGACCTTTGATTGTCTTCCCGCGGACCAATGCGGACGGCATCATGATCTCTCGTGCTGCTGCACCTGGCCTGCCTCGCCGCCACCAACGCCTTCGCGTTGCTACGTCTGCTGCCAATGAGCGACCGGGACCAGGACATCGAGATCCTCGCCCTGCGGCACCAGCTGATGGTCCTGCAACGCCAGGTATCCAAGCCGACGTTCACCGACACCGACCGGGTGATCCTGGCCGGTCTGCTCCGCCGCCCAAGAGAGAAGCTGCGGCATCCCCTGCTGCTGGTCCACCCAGAGACGATCTTGCGCTGGCACCGCGACCTGCTCACGCGGAGCCATGCCGCGACCTGCGCGCCGAAGCGTCGCGGGCGCCCGCCGACCGTCCGCTCGATTCGCGCCCTGGTGCTGCGCCTGGCACGGGACAACAGCTCATAGGGGTACCGCCGGATCCACGGTGAACTTGCGGCGCTGGGCATCAAGGTCGCCGCCTCCACCGTCTGGGAGATCCTCAAGGAGCACGGCATCCCGCCCGCGCCCGAACGGCAGAGCGCGACCTGGGCGAACTTCTGCGCAGCCAGGCCGACGCACTGCTCGCCTGCGATCTCTTCGAGGTCCGCACCCTGGCTGGGGCGCGGCTGTACGTCTTCGCCGTCATCGAGCGCCCGACAAGACGCATCCGGGTCCTGGGCGCCACCGCGCACCCGACCGCGCAGTGGATCGTGCAGCTCGGGCGCAACCTCCTCATGGCCCTCGATGACGCCAGCAGCAAGGCCAGATTCCTGATCCGCGACTGCGACTCGAAGTTCACGACCCCCTTCGACGCCCTTATGGCCGACGCCGGCCAGAAGGTGATCACCACAGACATCCAGATACCCCGGATGAACTCGCTCATGGAGCGCTGGATACAGACCTGCCAACGCGAGTTCCTGGACCGCACCTTGATCTGGAACCAGAACCACCTTATGGATGCGCTGCGCGAGTTCGAATCCTTCTACAACTGGCATCGACCGCACCGAACGCTGAAGCAAGTCGCGTCCCTTCGCCCACTACCCGAACCGATCAACGCACCAGCGCAGATCACGCACCTGGAGGTCCGCCGAGGAGACCGACTCGGCGGAACCCTCCACGAGTACCAACATGCCGCCTGAGCAGGCCGGATGATCAATCGGCATCCGCAGTGTCCGCACGCAGCACCAGCGCGGCAAGCACGGCCTGCCGCCGAACCGGCCCCAGATCCACCGGAGTTCCACCACGCCAGGCGCGCAGCGGTCCGAGCAACGCGATCCGAAGCCCCTGAGGATCTCGCTCGTCCACCGCAAAGCCTCCACTCCCGCTCGCGTACATCATCCACATCATCGGAATTTCATCAGCATTGCAGCACCCCCGCCCATGCTGATGGACACGACATCGCACAACTCGCACAACTGAAGGGGGTCCCGGTGACCGAAGTGGACTTGGTGGCCGTCGCGTTGGCCACGGGAGCGGCGGCCGGCCTCACGGAGACGGGACGCGGGGCCTTACATGACCTCTACGCCAGATTGAGCGAGGCGGTCCGGCGACGGTTGACCAGAAGTGGCGGCTACGGCGTACGGGTACTGGACGCCTACGAGGCTGACCCCGACGTGTGGCAGACCCGGCTGCTTCAGGTGCTGCGGGGTCCCGGCGTGGAGACGGACGAGGAGATCCTCGCGGCGGCCCGTGCTGTGATCCGCGCGGAGCGCTGGACGGGGGACCTCGGGCGCCACCGACGAGGCACCGGCGAGGGAACTCGGCATGCCCCTGCGGACGTAGCGTCCCAGGATCCACCGCAGAGGCATCACCCGGTCGCCAGCGGCTGCTGAGGTTGCGGACCTCCGCTCCGTAAGACGGCTTGTCCCGCCCGGAGGGCAAGGCGGTGTGGTTAGACCTGCCGCATCGTCCCGAAGGCGTGCGGTCTCCGGAGGCAGGTGCCGCTACGATCTGCAGCTTCCGAGTAATGGAGGAGAGTCATGAGCGACCGCCCCGTCCACACGGTGGAAGTTCCTCTGGGTGACGGCAGTGACGAGTCCGTGCGCGTACAGATCCGGGAGGTGGACGAGACGCTCGTCCGGGTGGGTCGGGGAGGCCGCTCCATAGCGCGGGCCGAGCGGTCGTTCGGACAGATGCTGGACACGGTACGCCCCGTGGCGGAGAGCTTTGTGGGGCGGTTCAAGGGGCTTGCGAACGCGCCGGACGAGATCACGCTGGAGTTCGGGGTGTCACTGTCGGCCGAAGCGGACGTGGTGATCGCCAGTACGGCGACAGCGGCCAATTTCTCCGTGAGCTTGACCTGGAACAGGAGTGAAGCGAGAGACGTCAACGGAGATACTTAACAAGGGAGTTGAGCCAGCCAGGGCGCAACGGGGGCACGGAGGTCGTGGTGACGGTGGTTCAGGAGCGGGGGGCCGAGGAGGCGGAGTCGGCACTGGCCTCGGCCGTCGTCCGTGTCAAGGGGGCGGACGGTGCGATTGGCGGTGCGGGCTTCCTCATCGCTCCGGATCTGGTGCTGACCTGTGCCCATGTGGTGTCGGATGCGCTGGACCGGCCCCGGGAGGACGAGGTGGGGGCCGGGACCGAGGTCTCGGTCGACTTGCCGCTGGCCGGGAACGTCGACGGTGTCGACGGGGGCGAGCAGAGTGCCGAGGTCCAGCGCTGGATTCCGATCAGGGCCGATCAGAGCGGGGACATCGCGGTCCTGCGATTGCGCAACAGGATCCCCGGAGCCCGCCCGCTTCCCATGGTCGACCCGGTGCGCGACCTGTGGGACCACGATTCGCGTGCCGTGGGCTTCACCGATGACACTCCGGGTGAGATCTGGCAGAGCGGCAGGTTCCGTGGGCCCACTCGCCAGGGCTGGATCCAGCTCTCGCGAACTGACGGCGAGGCCGTGTACGTCAAGCAGGGCTTCAGCGGTACCCCCGTCTGGGACAACGAACTGGGCGCTGCCGTTGGGATGATGGTGGCGGCGCAGCCGGTGCGCGAGGCTCAGCAGGCGTTCGTCCTACGGACGCGAACCCTGCTGAAGGAAGTGCCTGAACTCGCCCCCTTCGTTGGCCCGGCAACGCCCTTCCGTGGCCTGTCCACCTTTCAGGAGGACGACGCGGATGTCTTCTTCGGCCGGGACGACGACATCGACCGAGTGGTCACCGCCCTGCGGGGCGATCAGCCCACCGTCACGGTGTACGGGCCGTCGGGATGCGGCAAGTCGTCACTCGCGCTGGCTGGTGCGGTGCCGAGGATGCGGCGGGACGGCTACCGAATTCTGCGGGTGAACGCCGTGCACTCCGATTCCCCGCGGGTTGCGCTCGCCAACGAACTCTTCGAGATGGTGCGGTCGGGGCAGTACGGCCCTCCGCGTGCGGAGAGCGCTGACCAAGTGGAGTCGTGGCTGGTCAGGTTGGGGCTGACGGACACCGTCCACCGTGCCCTGGGTTCGGCGGCCGACCGGCTTCTCGTCGTACTCGATCAAGCCGAAGCGCTCCTGGACCATCGTCGTAAGGCGAGGGCCAAGGAGGTCGCCGATCTGCTGTTCCCCGAACGACAGCACGACGGATTGCGGGTGCTGGTCACTCTGCGGGCCGACTTCATGGACGCCGCGCTCAACCACGCGTGCCTCGGCCCCGCACTGAAGAAGGGCGTGACCGTCCCGCTCACGCCGATGTCCCGGGACCAGCTTGCGCAGGTGATCAGCGAACCGGTCAAGCGCATCTCGACTGTGGACTATGAACCGGGCCTTGAGCGGCGCATCCTCGACGACGCGGGCGGCGAACCGGGAATCCTGCCCCTGCTGGGATTCGTCCTGTCCCAGCTCTGGAAGCACAAGGCCGCCGGACGGCTGCGAACCGCAACGTACGAAGAGAACGAGGGCGTGTCCGGCGCCCTGAAACTCCACGCCGAGCAAGCATGGCAGGAATGCGTCGAGAAACAGCACAAGGGCAAGGGCGGAGAAGAGGACAAGGACGAGGACGAGCGGAAGAGAGAAGCGCTGCGGCTGCTCACCGGCCTGGTCCGGGTACTGCCGGGCAGTGAGGCTCCGCTGCGCCGCATGCTCACCCAGGAGGAGGCCAATCGAACGCAGTGGCGGATCGCGAAGTCACTCGCCGCGCGACGACTGCTTGTACTGCATGGGGACGAGGGGCAAGCACAGAGTGTCGAGCTCGCCCACGAGGCGCTGATCAGTGCCTGGCCGACGCTCGCGCAGCAGGTGAAGGCCGACGCAGAGTTCCTGGCCGGCCGGGCCGAACTCGGGCACGACCTCGACCGTTGGCAAAAGGCGAACAGGTCTCCCGATCTGCTGCCCAGCTCGCTGCAACTCCTGTCGCTGCACAACCGGTTGCACAGCCGTGAAAAGCAACTCACCCCGGAGGAACGAGACTTCCTCGACCGCGCGCAGCGGCGTCAGCGTGCGAGGCGCAACCGCGTACGTGTCGCGTGGACTGCGATCGCCGTGGTGTTCGCACTGATCGTCGGACTCGGTACCTTCCTCGCCTACCAGTCGCGCGTCAGCACACAACGGGAGGCGGAGGGGCGGTCACGTCTGTTGGCCAACTTCTCGGAAGAGGTGGCTAAGCAGGATCCGGGGCAAGCCGCACTGATTGCCATGGCGGCGTACGAGGTCGCGCCGACGGATGAGGCCCGCAATGCCATGCTGCGCAGGTACGACGAGTTCAAGGGCGCCGCGTGGCTGCTGAGTGGGACCGAGGGGAAGATTCAGGACGCGGTGACGAGTGTGGACGGCACGGTGACACTCGTGACGTCCGACAACGCGCGTGCCACGCTATTCGTACGGCAGGCCGGGGGAAGGATTCTTCGACACCAACTCGGCCTCACCGAGATGGCCCTCCATCCGTTGGTCAGCCGAGATAGGCGGCGGATCGCTTATCTGTCGGCGGCCGGGACACTGGTCTGGCGCGACGTCAATCCCGAGGCCGGCAAGGCGGAGGACATGCTGGGGGCGGCGCACACGGTTCGGGACGCGGAGTTCAAGGACAAGGCCGACTTGGAAGTGCAGAGCGACGAGGACAGCGTCATGGCTTTCTCGCCGGATGCCCGGCACCTGGCCAGCGTGGGGGATGGACGGCTGCGGGTGTGGGACTTGGAGGCGGCACGCTACCGGGAAGTGCCCGGGAGGGTGCCCGCGACCGGAGTGTCTGTGTGGTTCGGGCCGGACGAGGACACGCTCGTGGTCCGTCGGCCCAGCTCGGGCAAACGTGGCTCCTCACTGGCGGCTGTGGATGTCAGTACAGGGAAGGTGCGCGAGCTGGCGGATGGCGTCGACACGAGCGCGTTGTTCGGCCCGGCAACCACCCTGTCGGGAGACGGAAGCGTACTGGTCGTCTGCAGCGCGCAAAAGCAGGGCAGCACGACCGACGCCGTCTACCGGGCCCTGCGCGTAACGGACGGGCGGATGCTGAACAGCTATACCAACAAGGATGACAGCTGCGAAAGCATCGCCGTGGACGAGAAGGGCGAGCGCTTCGCGGTGAACCACCTTGACACGTGGACACTCGTCGGCACCAGGCGCGGCAGCCAAGTGCAGCAGGCCACGGGGCCGTCGCTGGAGAACCACACCGGCCGTCTCCTCGGAGACGCACACGCCCCGGTGGTGCTCGCTCTCGAACAGGACGAGAACGCGCTGACCGCCTTGCCGCTGAACACGGGCGACATCGAAGCCGACGACATCGTCGTCAACGATCCGAAACTGATCGATGGTGGGAAGGCGATGGTGGCCCGCGTCCGGCAGTGGGACGAACCTGACGATGACGAGACCCTGGCGCTCATCGACGTGCCCTCCGAACGAATCATGTCCGAGGTGAAACAGCCGGAAATTCCTGGGACACCAGCCTCTCCGGACCGGGTGAACTCGCTGACAGTCAACGACGCCGGGACGCTCGTGGCGGACGTCGTCGGCCGGAACAAGATCCTGGTCCGGCAGATCCCGTCTCTGCGCAAGGTGGCGGAGATCGCCACGCTCACGCCTCCCGACGACACTGCGTACGCGGAACCGCTGTTGCTCGACTTTGACCGGGGCGACGAACTGCTGACGGTCTCCGGCAGCCGGATCGAGCACTGGAACGCCAGGGAGGGTCGCCTCCTGTCCAAGACCATCGACGTCCGTGCGCTCAAGCTCGGCAAGAAAGTCCCGCCTGTATCCAGCTCGGGGCTGGGAGACGTTGATTCCGGCTTCGCGGTCAACAGCCATTCCGAGGCGGGATATGTGCAGATCATGGTCAAGGGCGATCCGACCCTACACGCCGTCAATCTACGAACGGGCAAGGAGAACAAGACACTACGCGTCAGCCTCAGCCCGGATGTCGAGCGGGCCTTCCTCGACAGCAGCGGACGGTACGCGGCAGCGAAGACACCGGGCGGCATGCTGGAATTGTGGTCGGTAGGGTCCCGACATTCGCCGAAGAGAGGCGTCGGTCCGCTCGGGCCTCTGGGAGCGAACGACGCGTTCACCGGCAAGGGGTTCACCTTCAACTTCACAGGAAGTGAAGGCGAGTTCTACGTAGCCAACGGAAGCTCTGTGCGCTTCCAGCAGGCATCGGACCCCAGCCACTTCGAGTCCTACGACTTCTCGAGGAACCAGCACTTCATGGCGGCCACCAGAGACGGGAAGACCTTGGTGCGGGCCGTATCCGAAAGCGGCCTGGGGGGAAACGACGGCAGAGGACGGCTGGACCTGATGCGCCTCGACCCCGAACTCTGGAGACGCCATCTGTGCGACGCCGTCGGTCGTGACCTCACCCAGGACGAGCGCCGTGGGATGCCCGCCGGACTTCCGGACCGGATCTGCCCGGCCTGACCGCCGCTGAGTACGCCTGCCGGAGGCGGCCTTGTACAGCGGCATGTGGGACTCTCTGCGCGACTTGGGAAACGATCACTTCCTGGCTGGGAAGCGATCTTCCACGGCTCACGTTGTGGCTGCTCCGAGGTACCCGTGAACACCCCGGAAGGTTGTCCTGAGACGACACGGCCAGCCTAGACCTGTGAGGCTCGTAAAGTCATCGCTGCAGGTCGCGACCATCGCGCGGTCTGTACTGGAATCATGCCGGCGTGATCGTCTCATTGCTGTACAAAGTCGCCCGCAAGCTGCCGTCCGTCCCCGGGGTGCTGCTGAGTCGCGACAGCACCAAGGCCGCCGAGTTGCTTGTCCTCCGCCATGAGAATGCGGTGCTACGCCGTCAGATCACCGGACCGGTCTGCTACGAGCCTACGGACCGGTTCTGGCCGGCCGCCCTCTCCCACCTGATACCCCGTCACCGCTGGCGCGAGATCTTCCCGGTCACGCCTGGCACGCCGCTGGCCTGGCATCGCAGGTTCATCGCGGCGAAGTGGGACTACAGCACCCGGCGCACCCTCACAGGACGCCCGCCGACCAGGGCGGCACTCAAGAAGCTGATCCTGCAGCTCGCTCGAGAGAACGCACAATGGGGGCACAGGGCACAGGCGGATCCAGGGCGAGCTGACCTGACTCGGGCACCCGATCACCGCGTCCACGGTCTGGGAGATCCTGCACGCGGCGGGCATCGGCCCGGCCCCGCGCCGTACCGGCCCGACCTGGAGGGAGTTCCTCACCAACCAGACCCAGGACATCACCGCCGCCGACTTCTTCCATCTCGACACTGCCTTCGGACGCAGGCTGTACGCGCTGGCGTCCCTCGAACACCGCACCAGACGCCTGCACATCACCGGCGTCACCACACACCCCAACCGCGAATGGGCAGTGCAGCAGGCCCGGAACCCAGCCGCCGACCTGGGCACACGCATGGAGTTCCTGCGCTTCCTGCTGCGTGACCGCGACAGCAAGTACGCGCAGTCCTTCGACGCCGTCTTCGAGGCCGAGGAGATGGAGATCCTTATGAGCGGGCCCCTCGGATGAACGCCCACTGCGAGCGGGTGATCGGCAGCATCCGGCACGAGGCCCTCGACTATGTCCTCATCATGAACGAGGCCCACGCCCGACAGGTCCTGGCCGCCTACGAACGGCGAAGACCTGCCGCCCCAAGCGCACCGGACGCCCACGCACGTGCGCTGCGTCCGCGTCCTGCCAGGGCCTGGGACGAGGGGTTTTACGACGACCTCGTCATCCGTGCCGATCGAGAAACTGGCAGGTCTCAAGCCCTCTTTCCGGCCGGACGGGACGATCACCGCTGGCAATTCCTCGCCGCTGAGCGACGGGCGCCTGCTGCCTTCCTCAACCGATGGTGACGACGCGCGCCCAGGACGGCGGGATGTCCGGTACGTAGTCGGGGTCGTCCTCGTCCGTGGCGCGGGCGGGGCGCGGGAACAGGCCGACGACGGTGCGGCAGGGCGGCTGTCCGGAGGGCCACGGCGTCTGCCCGTCGGTCAGGGCGACGATCACGTCGGGGCGGGGCTGGGAACGGAGCGCCCGGGCGAAACCGGAGCGCAGATCGGTTCCGCCGCCGCCGAGCAGCTCGAGGCTCTCGGCACGGCAGAGCGGGACGGCGACGCCGGCCGCCGCGTCGCAGGAGATCACCGAGACCAGGTCGCGCCGCCCGCCGACGGCCCGCGAGATCGCCGCGACCTCGAGGAGCGCGCTGCCGAGCTCGGCGTCGCTCACCGAGCCGGAGGTGTCGATGACGACGCAGACGCGGGGCGGCGTACGGCGAAGGCTCGGCAGAACCACTCCAGGGACGCTCGCCGAGCGGCGGGACGGACGCCGGTAGGTATGGTTCTCCCCCACTCCGGGCGCACTCGCCGCCGAGCGGACTGCCGCGCCCAACAACTGCCGCCACGGCTGCGGCGGTTGGAACGCTTCGTCGGCCCACCGCCGCCACCCTTCCGGAGCGTCGCCGGGCCGGCCTTTGATGCCCTCCGCGACCCGGAAGCGAACCGCGTCTCGCTGCTGCCGGGTGAGTCCGTTCGCCCCGCTTGGCCCCAGCTCCCACGACCGGTCGTGCCCGTCGGCACCACTGCCGCAGTCCAGCCAGGCCAGTTCCGCGCCGAGCCCGGACATCGAGGCCGTCCGCAGGTACTCCTCCATCAGCAGACCGTCGGGTAGTCGCAACAGCGACGGCACGACCGCCCCGAAGGGCCGGGGCAGTCCGTCACCGTAGATGTCGTCGTTGATCTCGAAGTCGGCGGCGATGTTCCGACGCAGCCGCTCGCCCGGCCCGGACTCCTCATGCTCCCGCGCATACCGCTCGCCGCGCCCGTGGTGGTCGCGGAGCAGATGGGAGACCTCGTGCACCCAGACACCCGCCAGTTCCTCCAGCGGTGTGCGGGCCACGAATCCGGGCGACACGTAGCAGCGCCAGTGCGCGTCGACCGCCATCGTCGGCATCGCACGGTCCTCCACCACATGCAGCGCGAAGAGCGCGTCGGCCAGGTACGGGCGGACCTTCACCGCGTGCAGCCGTGCGGCGAGCAACTTCTGCCGGTCCAGCGGGAGTCCGGGCCGGTCGGCGGGCCCTCCAAAGCGGTCCGGTCGCTCCGGCGGTGTCGCCCGCACCGGGCGCGGGGGCGCGGGCGGGGACATGGGGCGCGGCAGCGGGCGTGGTCCCGGGCGCTGCGCGGCAGCTGTTGCCGATCGCGGGAGCGGGCGCGGTCCGGGGTGGTTCGCGGCTGCCGTCATCGGCGCGCCCCCGTCATGCGACGGGCGTCGGCTGCTGCCGCGACCCGTTCCACCGACCGGTCCGCAGTCCGGGCGAGTCCGACAACGCCGGCCAGCCGTTCCACCTCCACCGGCACCTCCCAGTCGTCTCGTCGCAGCCCGGCCAGCGCCGTTGCCGGGGCGACCAGGAGGTCCGGGGCTCCGGTCTCCAGGGCCCTGACCAGCACGGCCCAGCCCGCCTCCCACCGGTGCCGCTCTGGCCGTGCCCCGACGGCGGCCACCACCGCCTCCAGCGCTGCCTGCCGCAGATCGCCCCGCTCCGGCAGCTCGGCGGCGGTCGGGTCGGCGAGCAGCGACTCCGGGTCCGGTAGGTCCATTCGGTCGAGGTGGGCGAGGAGTTCGAGCCCCGGCCCGTCCCCCACCGCGCCCCGCACCAGCAGCGCGAGGACGTCCCGGGAGACGGAGGCCGCGGTACCGAAGGCGAGCAGGGTCAGCGCGGCCTCCCAGCTCCGGGGCGACGGCCACGCACCCCCGCGCCGCGCCTCGGAGGTCGGCAACCGGTGGATCAGCGTCGGCCGGGCCTTGAGGAATCCGCAGACCGCGTGCCGGGCGAACGTCACCGCCTCTGCTAGCCGTTCCGGAGCGAGCCGGGGCAGCTCCGCCCGGGGCCAGACCCCGCCGAGGCCGCGTACCACCACGTCCCGGTCGTGCACCCAGTTCAGGTGCACGAAACGGTTGGCGAGGGGCGGGCTCAGCTCCCACCCGTCTGCTGCCGAGGCGCGCGGGTTGGCGGCGGCCACGATCCTTACGTCTGGCGGGAGCTGGAGCGCTCCGACCTGCCGTTCCAGGACGACGCGCAGCAGTGCGGCCTGGACGGCTGGGGTGGCGGTGGAGAGTTCGTCGAGGAAGAGCAGCCCCCGTCCGGCGCGTACGAGTTCGACGGCCCACTGCGGCGGCGCCATCGGCACGCCCTGCACGGTCGGGTTGTCGCCGACGATGGGCAGCCCGGAGAAGTCGGACGGCTCGTGGACGCTGGCGATCACCGTCGTGAGCGGCAGGTCGAGCGAGGTGGCGAGCTGCGTCAGGGCAGCGGTCTTGCCGATGCCCGGCTCACCCCAGAGCAGCACGGGCAGGTCGGCGGCGACGGCCAGGGTGAGCGCTTCGAGCTGTTCATCGGGGCGCGGCTCGGTGGTGGTCGTCCGCAGGAGGGAGAGGAGATGGGCGGCGAGAGCCAGGTCCGTATCGGTCTCGGGGGTCGCGGTGGCGGTGGCGAGGGCAGGGACGGGCAGGACGGTGCTGGAAGTCATGGGGCATCACCTGGAGTGGGAGAGGAGAACGGGGCGTGCCGTTCCTGAGGGCGTGAGGGCCTGCGGCGCGCAACGCGCCGTGCGTGAGGGGGACTTCGGCGAGTCAGCCGATGAGTGAGTGAGGGCGGATCAGATCTGACCGGTACGAGGTCGGCCCCGGCTGCCGCGCTTGCGGCGCGCTGCAAGGGACGTGGCGCGGCCGAGCCGGGGTCGGTGGCCCGCTTCCGTGTGCCGCGCGCCCGAAGCGTGCCCGCCCCGTGGTTCGCCGGGGCCGGCGGGTACGTCGGCCAGCCCCGCGCGGAAGAGCCCGTGATCGATGCGGCGGATCGCGGCCGACTCCAGTTCCTCCCTGAGCGGCCCGTCGCGCAGCACCGCAGCGGGACCGAGCAGCCCCTCGACCACGGAGAGCGCACCGGTGACGTCACCGTGGCGGAGGCGTTCCCGTACGGCGGGAAGCGCCTCAGGGTTGCGGTGCACCGCGTCGATCGCCCGCAGGCAGGGCAGCGCCGGACCCCCGAGCGCCACCAGCAGGTCCTCTCGGCGGAGTTGGTCCGGGTCGTGATCGACCGCGCTCAGCACCCCGTCGCGCAGCGCGATGCGATGGACCTCGCCCCGGCACTCCACCCGGTGCGGGTCGCCGGGCTCGGGGGCGCGGCCGGCCACGGACTTCGGGCCGTCTTCCTGCACCGCCTGGGCCACGAGCGGATGCAGCCGCCCGACCGCGATCAGCCCGGCCCGTAGCAGTTCCAGATCGGGAAGAATTCGGGCCGCCGCCTCAGGTAGCACGGGCAGCACCGCGACTTCCTGCGGGGGCAGTGTCTCTCGCCGCGGCCGGAACGTCGGCGCGTGGTTGTCGTCGGGGGCGACGAGTTCGAGTACGGCACGACTGCGCGCTCCGAGCCGTACGGTGAAGGCCCCACGAGAGCGCCCCTCGGCCTGCAACAGCAACTCCGCCTCGGCGGCCCAGCTGGCCACTGCCCAGGGCGAGTCGTGAAGGGCGGGCCGGCCGGGGGGCGCCACGGACGGCGCACCTCCGCGCCGCGCCAGTTCGCCGCTCCGTCCCGAATCCCAGAGATGCCGGTGCAGATCGAGCCGGAAACGCCGGTCGGGATGCGGATGCGGATGGAGGTACGGACGGTTCGCGGGACGGTCGTTCGCCGACCCCTCCCACACGCCCAGCGACATCCGCTGTCCGGCGTCCGCGTAGGCGGGCGGTGTCCGCACCACGAGGTGCGGCGGTGTTCCGCCGCACCTCCCGTAACGGGCCAAGGAGATGGTGAGGCCGGGCCTCAGGCGCCCGTCGGGGGCGATCCTGGGCATGTGCCAGCGGAGCAGATCGGGCGCGAGCCTGCGCAGATCTGCACGGATACGGGTGGCGATATCGGTGCCGTGGCGGTCGCGCACATAGCGCAGATCGAGGTCTACGTCGATCCGGGCGGCGGCACAGGCCCCCGCCCAGTCACCGGCCGCACGGCGCGCGGTCGCGGTCTCGATCATGGACGGTGGCACGGCGTACTCGCGTACGCGCTGCCACATCAACAGGTGGGCCGGAATCTCCTGCGTGAAGTGATGTGCCATCAGCACTCACCTTGCGCGGACGATTCCTCCGATCCCAATGAGAGGAAGGTGTTCATCGCGGGCATCGTAACCACACCGAAGACCATCTGTCAGTCCCTTTCGAACCGCCCGTCCGCGGTCCGGCCGTCTACACACGTACCGACCGCGCCACACAGGGCGAGGCCCGCGAAGCTGTCAACTCCAGCGATCGCACCCTCACCAGCGCCGAGAAGGATCGTCCCTGGTCGCCTCTATGCGACACCGTTGGTCACTTGTGGATATGCGACCAGGGAGCGCCCGGCCTTCTCGCCGCCGGACGGGGCCTTGGTGGTGCAGCCGTCCACGGAGATCTCGCTCAGCCCGGGGCGGCGCTATTCTGCCCGGTTGCAGGGCATCCTGGGCAGAGTAGCCTCGAATTAACAAGCGCTGACCGATCCTGGAGGTAGGCGATGTTTCTCCGACTGCTGCGGCGTCGTACGCCGCGTGGGCTTGTCCTTTTCGGCAACGGCCGTCTGATCCAG
This sequence comes from Streptomyces sp. NBC_01445, assembly GCF_035918235.1. Lineage (NCBI taxonomy): Bacteria > Bacillati > Actinomycetota > Actinomycetes > Kitasatosporales > Streptomycetaceae > Streptomyces > Streptomyces sp. NBC_01445. The sequence continues at coordinate 2,243,951 of NZ_CP109485.1, forward strand.
GGCTTCAGCGGCGGCCACTACGACGGTCACGGATACCTTTTTTGATACACCGTCGACAAGTCGAACCGGGCCCGCCGCAGGGTTGCCGCTGCAGGCCGACCTTGGAGGATGTGTGGTGGCAGAGGACCCCGATGCCCTGGCAGCCATGACGCGGGTCCTGTCACCGCATTGCCGCGTCACCAGGATGTCCAGTGGAGCGCTGATTGCGGACTGGAGTCGGACGCGTTTTCTTGGAATGGCGACGGCGGACATCCAGAAGTTCGTGGACGAAAGCTCCACGGAACGCACCGAACTCGTCACCGGTCTCATCCGTGCCGGGTGTGCGACGGCCCGCCGAAAGAAGCATTCGGACGTCGAGATCGGGCTCTGGCTGCGCGGAGTGCACGTGCTGATCCGGACCATCGGATTCGGGCGCGTCCTTCGGCTCCTGTCCTTAGCAGCCCCGGATTATGCACGAGCAGACCCCGCCTCTGCCGAGGACGTCGCACGGCTGAAACGAGCAGTGCAATCACACAGCCGCAGAAGCTGGTTCGTCAACGATGACTGCAAGGCCGAGGCCGTCACGGCTTTTGTCCTGCTGCGGCGGCGCGGCCTGAAGGCCGCGCTTCACGTTGGTGTACGCGAGCACCCTTTCGCTTTGCACGCCTGGACGTCTTCGGCCGGCGTGTGCATCCCTGACGCCGATCCGCGCGGGCACGCGTTCACTCCGGTTCTCACGATCAACGGCGGAGGCCAGTGACGTGGAAGCACTCCGCCTCGACTGGGCCGGGAGCACACCGAAGCTCTCGGCAGCCGGGGCCATGGCCGAGCAGGGGCTCGTGACGACGGTCTCCTCCCAGGCCGGAACCGCGGTGGTCGCCGGCTGGGTCGGCTCGGTCCGGGACCGCATGGCGGGTGCGCGCCGCCTCCTCGACGACTTCGGCCGTCCGGGAGCCGTGTCGCGTCTGCCGACCGGCGACTACGCGGCTGTCCTGGTGTACCGCGACCGCATCCTGCTGATGCGGGACGAGCAGGCACGTATCCCCCTGTTCTTCAGGGAGTCCGGCGGCCGTGTGAGCGCGGTGAGTACCTCGGCGCGCCACCTGGGCGCCGGAGCGGAGCTAGAACGTCGCTACTTCTGCCGGTACCTGACCGGGAACACGGCGCAACCCCACTCGGAACTCACCCCTTTCGCCGGGGTGCACCGGATGCTGGGCGGCGAGGTGGTGGAACTTTCGCTCACAGGGCAGATACGCGGTCGGGTGCCGCGACACGTCCGTCAGGCGGACGACCTGTCAGTACCCGCGGCAGACGCCCCGTCGGTCCCGGCAGCAGACGGGGCCCACCTCAACGGCGCCGCGAAGGACCTGCGCCTCGCCCTGGAGAACGCTGTCGGGCGCCGTATGGGCAGGACGACGGCTTGCCATGTCTCCGGCGGCACCGACTCCACCAGCGTCGCGTTGCTCGCGGCACGTCTGCTGGCCGCGGGACAGGACCGCCCTGGGGACCTGGTCCTGCTTGCCGGACGCTTCGGCAGAGGAGAACTGGCCGAGGAACAGCCGTACCTCGACGAGGCGATGGAAGCGATCCGCCGCCATGTGCCCGCGGCCCACCCGATGATGATCGATGTCGATGACGTGGCCGACTTCGACGACTTTAGGCACCACGCAGGGGACACGGACGAGCCTCATGCGCACGCCTTCCGCGCTCCGTTCTGGAGCAGCCTCCATGCCGCCGCGGCGGAACTGGGCTGTGACACCCTCATGACCGGCTGCGGGGCCGATCCGATTGCCGACGCCAACCCGCTTCACCTGCACAGGCTGGCCCGCACAGGACAGCTCCGGCAGATGACGAAGCAGGCACGTGCCTGGGCCACGGGCGGCGAGCGGGGCTTGCGGGACGTCGTCTCCGCATACGTAGTGCAGCCGACTCTGCCGCTGGCCGCCGAACGGCTCACAGCGCTCGTCCGCCGCCGCGGAACGGTGCTCGGCGGCCTCGGCAACTTCGCCCGCCCCCGATGGCTGCGATCCGGATTCGCGCGGGCTCACGGCTACCGTGAGGCCAGCGTCGCGGAGAGCCGCTTCGTGTTCGGACGCCGGCCGGAACAGTCGCTCTACGACGCGGCCAACTACATCGCCGCTCCGGACCCGCTCTCCTGGCGCCGCGCAGGGCAGGACGGATTCTTCCTCTCGCACCCCTTTCTCGACCTGGAGGTCATCGCCACGATGCGCCGCCTCCCCGCCGAAGCCACGTTCCATCCGGGCCGCCCGAAGGCGGTCCTGCGCGAGGCCATGGCAGATCTGCTCCCGCCCCGGATCCTCGGCCGAACGGTCAAGATCCCCTTCGACGAGCTCTACGCCCGCGGCTTGCGGACACACGGCGACGAACTCATCGACCTCTGCCGCTCCGCGCAGCATCCGCTGATCGCGGAGATGTTCGACGTCGAGACGCTGTGCCGGGCAGTGCGGGAGGCGCAGCTCGGCATCGGGGACTCATACTCCTGGGATCGTATGAACAGCTCTCTCGCCCTGGTGGTGTGGCTGGAGCGATCGGACCAGCGCTCCCGCGCGCTCATGCCGGTCACCGCCGGCCCCTGACATCCCACAGGGTCCGTTCGATCGGGCCCTGCATGGAGTCGACGATGCCGTACCGGCTCTCCAACTCGCGGTCTTCCGATTCCCTGTTGACGCGGTCTTCCTCGCCGTTTCGCCTGATGGCTTGCAGCAGGCCTGCACCATGCACACCGAACTGCCAATAGACGGTGACGTAACGGGTGTCCCTGGTATGCGCGGCGATCGCGTTGTTCTCGTACACCCGGCCGCGGTAGACGACGTTGTCGAAGTCCTTCGCCGCCTTCACCCAGTTGGGCACCTGGCCGTCGCTCCAGGAGTACCCGGTCAGTTGCATCCGCGACAGGCCGAGTCTGTCCTTGCGTGCGAAGCTCCCGTTAGCGTAGAACGCCAACTGGTCGTACGGCGTGTCCATGGGCAGTTGCACGACCGTCCGGGTGACGATCGTGTCACCCGGCTCGATCCAGTTTCCGGCGGGCGCCCATGGCTGCGCCGCCACCAGCTCGCCGGGCTGCTGGATCTCCCGGCGGGAGAGCGGGTGGTTCTCCTGGAATGTCCGCCACTTCTCGGCATCGTCGCGCCACTGCTCGCGCTTCCGGTCCGTCGCGCTGATCTGCACTCGTTCCCCCATGGCGTGGAACTCGGTGCCGAGCACGTAGAAGCCCACATCGCTGCGGTTCTCGGCCCTGATGTCGACCGGCAACGCGAACGCCTTGCGGTCCTGCCTCAGCACAGGCTTTCCCACGGTCATCGTGATGAGGGGTCTGGCGCCGTGCTGGGACGGCTGGTAGAGACGCTCGTAGCCGAAGTTCGCCAGTGCGATGAGCCCGGTGGCGATCACCGCCGCGGCCACCCGCTTCGGAGCGGGGATCTCGACCGATGTCCGCCACACCGCGAAGACAGCCCAGGCGCAACCCACCGTGATCAGGCACCACAGCACCCCGTAGGCCGTGGAATCGACGTCCTTGAGCGTCATGAGCAGAAGCGCGGCGTTGGTCAAGAATGCCGCGACCGTGCCGATCAGCGCGACCGTTCCCGAGTAGGGAATACGGTTTCGGGACCAGTGGTCCCAGACCGCGACGGCACCCACCAGTGTGGTGACCGAGACCAGGATGAGGATGGCACCGGTGATGCGACCCGCGTAGGTCAGGGCGCCGACGAGGTCTTCGAAGCCGAGCCAGCCCAGCGGCAGCCCCGTCAGAAGCAGAACCACCAGGATAAATGCCATGGTCGCCGGTGACCGCCTGTTGCTCGTCGGGACCAGCAACTCCCGCAGACGGGATCCGACGCCGGACCAGAGGGGAACCTTCACGTGGTCAGCTCCCGACGCCACAGGCCGATGCGGGAGTGCCGTCCACTTTGATGGTGACCGCGACCGGAAACACACCCGAGCCGGCTGGTGCACGGTCCCGCCGGTCGGTTCCGGCCTACGCCAACTGAAGCCAAGAGGTGTCTCCTTCGAACGTCACTGCGGCACCGCACGGGTGGAGCGCTGTCCGGCGAGCCCCTGACGGCTTACTTCCTGCGGCACGTACCTCGCGGTGGCGTCTCGGAGCATCCGATCCCCGCAGCGGACCAGGAGACCTGCTGCTGCGCCGGGACTCGAGCACCATCGTCCGTGATGATCATTCGGATCACCATCCGGATGCCGCCGGACGGCCTACACGAATGAGTCCCCTTCGGGCTCCGGACCGGAGGTTCGCTGTCGTCGATCCTGCGGCGAACGAGGAACTCATGCGGATCCTCGTCGGCGGGGATGAGCGCCCAGCCCTGGGTGCAGAAGCCCTTCATGCCGATCACGCAGGCGCTCAGCGCTACTGGGACACTGGCCGACTCAGGCCGTGGGTATGCCGACCGCATCCCACGACTGGAGTACCGCATCGCGCTCCTGCGGCCCGTAGGCTTCGGCGGCGTCCACGGTCCGCCGTGCGAAGGACGTGAAGTCGGCGTCGCTGGCAAGCGTGCCACTGGCGAGCACGTCGTACCAGATACGGCCAGCGCCATCCCAGGCGTGGGCGCCAAGCTGGGTGGCGGCCAGGTAGAAAGCGTGGTTAGGGATGCCCGAGTTGATGTGCACGCCGCCATTGTCGGCGAAGGTCTGCACAAAGTCGTTCATGTGGGCAGGCTGCGGATCCTTGCCGAGCTCATCGTCGTCGTACGCGGTGCCGGGCGCCTTCATCGAGCGCAGCGCGACTCCCTGCACTCCGGGGCGCAGCAGTTCCTCTCCGATCAGCCAGTTTGCTTCCTCGGTTGTCTCGCCCTTGGCGTACTGCTCGACCAGGGACCCGAATACGTCGGACAGGTGCTCGTTCAGAGCTCCGGACTGGCCCACGTATGCCAAGTTGGCGGTGTATTGGGTGACGCCGTGGGTGAGCTCGTGGCCAATGACGTCGGGGGACTGAGTGAAGTCGCCGAAGATGTGCCCATCCCCGTCGCCGAAGACCATCTGCTCGCCGTCCCAGAAGGCATTGTCGTAGTCCCGGCGGTAGTGAACGCTGGCGTCCAGCGGGAGGCCGGCCCCGTCGATGGACGAGCGGGACAGGGTCTGCAGATAGAAGTCGAAGGTGGCTCCAAGGCCGTCGTAGGCTTGATTGACCGAGGTGTCCGGTACGTCGGTCTCGCCCTCTCCGCGTATGCGTCTGCCGGGCAACTCCTGCCGGTGCTCGGCGTCGCGGACGGTGCGATCGGAGTGGCCGGGCCCGCGCGTCGGCAAGGCGGCGGTCGGGCCGATCTCGGCCGTTAGCCTGCGTTGGACGCGTTGTGCCGCGTCGAGCGCAAGGGTGCGGCGGGCAGGCTCGTTCACGGCCGGGTCCTCAGCTCGGGCCAGCCGGTTGAGCAAATGCGGCGGCACGATTGCACAGGGTGTCTTGGCCACGGGCCTGAGCAAGGAGCCTCGGATGTCGTCGGTCATGGGAGGTGCTCCGATCGGTGCGGTAGCGCATCTCATCCGCCTGACGCTCGCGCTTTTCGCGGGTGGTGGTACGCGTGCCGACATTGGACTGAAGTGGTTGACGAACAGCGTCACCGTCTTCTGATCCGAGGCCCTTATGTCCACCCTCGAGGCAGTCCCGTGAACAGTGCTGCCGGTCCGTCAGATGCTGGTACGAGCCGTCGACGCCTGCGACACGCGTAAGGCGCCGCCCCCGCGATACTGGGTGCCGACATACTCAAGGAGGTCGACGGGATTAACAACCTGAAGAGCACGCACGTCCGCCTTGAGATGCCGCGGCGCGAGGACGTCTTCATGTCGAAGGTGGCCGATTGCTGTGCCGAGCATGGAGTTCTCTCCCTGGAGGAGAAGACGCTTCCGGTTTCAACGGGCGATCCATGCGCGCGCGTGCTATGTCATCAGTTTCCGCCCGTTACCAGAGGTCTGCAACTCAGCGTCCAGCAGCTTCGACCGTGGCCCGTCACTACAGCCAGGTCTCACCGAGGGGGCGGCATTGGCCTCGGCGCCGGCACCGAGGCCAATGCCCCGAAACCAAGGCGGGTTGGCGCAACTCGGCGTGTGTTTCAGGCCTAGGCTCGACAGCATGAGACCGCTTCCGGTCGCGTGATCAGGCCATATCTCGGGCATTTTGCTGACATACCCGAGATATGGATGTCGCAGGCCATCAAGAAGGACCTCGGCAATCGCGTGCCGTGTGACCAGGTGTTTCTGCCGAAGGAGATCGCACATATCACGGCGGACCTCAATGCCACCGCGGAAGCCCAGCTGGATCTCGTGCCCTTCGCTCATCTCAAGATCTTCTTCACCAACGATGGACAAGGCCTGGCACCGCATCCGCCGTGTTCCGCTCGGGCCGGGCAAAGGGTCGCCGAAGTGGGCTCGACCGGGAACGCCACCGGACCCCACCTGGACTTCGAAAAGCGCCCGGCTGGTGGTCGTTTCGGGTCCGACGTGACTCCCAGCTGGTCGTGACTTCCAGCAGGACGTCCGGCGTTGTCAGCCGTCCTGCTGGGCGGGCTTGGTCCAGTCGGGGTCGGCCCAGCGGCGTGGCTCGGTCGGATCGGGCAGATCCGTACGGTACTTGGGGTCTCGCTCCAGGCGGAGCCGGACGCTTGTGTGCAGCACGGCGTGCTCGGGTACGCGGCGCGAGCGCCGGCCGGCCAGCATCCAGAACGGGCCGTTGTGGTGGATGGCCGCGTCGGCGAACTCCTCGGTCACCACACACGCCTCGGCGTATGCGCCGGAGCGGAAGACCAGGTCCTGGCAGACTTCATCGGTTATCCACTTGAGGGTGATCGTCGAGAGCAGGGGATCGCCCTTCTTGGACGGGCTGGCGATGTTCGAAGGGGACATCGTGCTCGGTACCGTGGAAGATGGCCGAACAGGCCGACGCGGGGCCCGTGCTCGCGGCTGTCGGGATCGTGCCGTCCGAGCAGGGGCAGCAGCGTCGCTGGCCGAACGCGACTGTGCCGTTCGAGATCGATCCCAGCCTGTCCGACCCGCAGCGCGTCACGGACCCCATCGCCCACTGGGAATCCCGTACCCGCATCCGGTTCCTCGAACGAACCCCTGCCAATGCGGCTCAGTTCCGGGACTTCGTGCGCTTCCTGCCAGGCAGCGGATGTTCTTCGAACGTGGGCCGACGCGGCGGTCTGCAGACAGTCACGCTGGGCCCTAACTGCTCCACCGGCAACGCCATCCACGAGATCGGTCACACGGTGGGCCTGTGGCACGAGCAGAGCCGCGAGGACCGTGATCAGCACGTCACGATCGTGTTCGCGAATTGGGCATGTTGGAGCGGATCACGGCTCCGTCATCCGGGTGAGGAGCCCGCGGCACCTGCCCGTTGACGCTGACGACCCGCGGCCGTACCGTGCGGCGGGCAGATACGTGACCGTCGTTCATAAACGAGGACATGGGGTGGGGTCGTGGGGCAGCGCAGGGTCGTGGTGTCGGGTGGCGGTACCGGGATCGGGCGGGCGGTGGCCGAGGTCTTTGCGGCGGACGGCGACCACGTCGTCCTCATCGGGCGGCGCGAGGGGCCTCTGGAGAAGGCCGCCGGAGAGCTCGACGCCGCGCACGGTGCGGGAACGGCCTCCTGGGTCGCCGCCGATCTGAGCGATCCCGGCCAGGCCCGCAGAGCCGTGGAGTTCTGCACCGCGGGCGGCGCGCAGGTCGACGTGGTCGTCGCCAACGCCGGCGGCAACGTCGCACCGGCCCACGACGGCACCCTCGAAGGCATCGCGGACAGCTTCCGCTGCAACTTCGAGGCCAACGTGCTCACCGCCGTGCTGCTCACCGAAGGGCTGCTGCCGCACCTCACCCAGCCCGGCGGCCGGATCATCCAGATGTCGTCCATCGCCGCGCTGCGCGGCCCCGGTTCGTACGGCGGCTCCAAGGCCACCGTCAACACCTACACCGTCGACCTGGCGCAGAAGCTCGGCCCGCAGGGCATCACCGTGAACGCGGTCGCTCCAGGCTTCGTCGCCGACACCGAGTTCTTCGGCGACCGGGCCACGCCCGAGTTCGTCGCCGCCCGGACCAAGCAGTCGCTGACCGGCCAGGCGGGCCGGCCCTCGGACATCGCCGCCGCGGTGCACTATGTGGCGTCACCTGAAGCGGCGTACATGACGGCGCAGATCGTGCATGTGAACGGGGGAGCAGCGCTGGGACATTGACGGTCCGTTACCGGTTCGCAGCCGCCCGGCGCGCGACCAACCCGACTCCACGCTCGTTGCACCGGCATGGGGATCTCGCCATTGAAGGTCGTTAATCTTGAAGTTGCTGGTCAGGGGGCTGGAATGGGTGGGTGATTGGGTACTCGAGCTGGTCGTGGGCGGGTGTCGATGGTGGATCGTCTGTCAGCGGGCGACTTCGTGGTTCGTGGGTACGAGCAGCGCCCGCAGCAGCGTGGTGGCGTGGCGGGTGTCGAGGCGGAGCTTGGTGAGGATTCGCCAGCTTTTCAGGTGGGAGAAGGCGTGCTCGCAGGCGGCCCTTTCCCGCGCGATCAGCTTGTTGGCTTCCTTCTTCGCGCTGATCACCGGCTTGGTGCGGGCGGCCTTGTAGCCGGTGATGAGCACCGGGTTGTCTGGGTCGTCGTCCAGGCCGATGAAGCCGAGGTCGCCGAGCGCGCCCAGGCGCCCGTGGACGCGCGTTGTCCGACACGACGTCGATGATCTCGGCGAAGGGTTCCGGGGACGTGGACGTCGTCCGCTGCGTCATGGAGTTTGCACTCACAGGCCTCGGCCGTCGCGGGCGAGCGGCCCGTGCCAGCGTTCCTCGGTCTCGTGCAGGAGCCGTGCTACGGGCGGGTCCGGGGCGGCGGAGCAGGACAGCCACAGCACCTCCTCGATGGTGCCGTGCAGGCGACGCGTGGTGGCCAGCGCCGCCTCCAGGACGCCCCGCACGCGGCCCTCGTCCGCCTGCTACGGTGCGCCGATGTCAGCGATCAAGAAGTTCCAAGTCACCTTTGACTGCGCAGAACCAGAGCGTCTCGCTCGATTCTGGTGCCAGGTGTTGGGGTACGTAATACCGCCGCCACCAGAGGGGTTTGTCACTTGGGACGATTTCAAGCGTTCGCAGCCATCTGAGCAGCGGGATTCATGGTTCGCCTGCATAGATCCCACAGGCGTGGGCCCGCGACTGTACTTCCAGCGCGTTCCCGAGGGGAAGGCCGTCAAGAACCGGGTTCATCTTGATGTGCGGGTCGGCACCGGACTCGTGGGTAAGGAGCGCCTCGCCGCACTTGAGGCCGAATGCACGCGACTGGTCCCACTCGGTGCGGTACACGTGCAAACGCTGTATGACGGCAACGACGCGTGCATCCCGATGCTGGACATCGAGGGCAACGAGTTCTGTATCGACTGAGCATTCTCTGAGCCCGGGCGGCGGGGGGCCGCCTCCCTTGGGTCTCTCCGGCCTCGTATGGGGCGGGAGTTACCCCGTGAGGGCGAGGTTCTGCAGATGGGCAATGCCCAGCATGGCGGCGCCGACGTCTCTACGCCTGGCGTGACAGGTCGGCCACCAAGAGGTCGAGGGTGGCTTCCTCGTGGAGCGCGACGCCGAGGGCGGTCATGGCAGGAGCGAGGTCCGGGTCCCAGTCTGCGCTGACCGGCGGGCCATCGAGTGCCAGTTGAGGGATGCCCTCAGTCTGACTGCGCGCGGCCAGGTGCTCGTAGTCCGCGGCGCCCATGCGCCAGGACAGGGCTTCGCAGCGGCGGATGACTCGGTTGGCCAGGGCGATCCCTGGCCAGTCGAAGTCGCCGTGGTACGCGAAGCGGCAGCCTGTGGTGGCAAGGGCGTCGAGAAGCGTGAAGACCACCGTGGCCGCGCTGCCGGACGTGCAGACCACGGGCTGTGCGCAGGCCGCGTCAGCGGCGGCTTCCACCACGCGCGGGTTCTCACAGATGTGGATGAGCGTGCCAGTGGGGAGTTGCAGCCGCAGAGTGTGCAGGTCGCGCGGTGTGAGGTGGGCTTCGGCGTTATGCTCGGCCCGTTCTCGTAGGCCGCGCTCCTGCCAGCCCTCGCCTTCTGGGCGTAGCCCATAGGTCAGCACCGTGCTGGAGACCTCGTCCGGCGTGACGGATACCAGTCGCCACAGGGCGCGTCGGCCGGCCGCGTCGTCGGGGAACTCGGTGTCATGGGCGAGGGCGACGCCGCGTTGGACGAGGCGTGCGAGCCAGGTGCCGTCGTCCAGGCCGTGCGCGGAGCCGGTCGCCATGGCGGCGAGTTCTCCTCGGCCGAGTGCGCCGTTGCGCTCGGGTCCAAGGACAGTGGTGAGGACGTGGACGGCCTGTTGGAGTGTCTGTATCGCCGCTTCGGGCGGCACTCCTTTCGGAACGCCGGCACGGCGCAAGAGGTCGTACCACTGCCGGGGCCATTCCTGGTTGGCGAGCGGGGAGGCGTCCAGCGACGAAGTGAGGGACGTCCACACTTGCTCTCGCCGTGCCGCCAGGTCCGCGCGGGCGGCACGGCGGTCGTTGAGTGGCGGGCCGAGTTCCTCCAGGGTCTGTCTGAGGCCGAGTGCGGCGGCCGAGGCGCGTAGCCGTGCGTCGAGGATGTCGAGCCGCACGGTCACAGTGGTACCGGTGAGGGGTTTGCCCAGTAGGAGAGACAGGTCGTTGCGTTCTTGGGTGTTCACTTCGGTCAGCCGGAGGGAACCGGTGGCCTGTACACCGTTGCTCTCCAGGCGCTTACGTGCCCCCTGCCAGAGCCGGGTGAGTCCAGGTCCCGTCAGCCAGTCGCGTGTTGCGGCGGGTAGCGTGCTCATACGGACACCAGACGCCGGTGCCGGCCGTTCCAGGTGTAGTGCAAGGTGGCCACGCCGCGCACATGGGGATCACGCAGGCACTCGTAGATGTGCAGGGATGGAACTTCGGGCCAGTTGCCCATGAGTCGCTCGCTGGTGAGGACGAAGTCGAGATCGAGGTCGACGAGGATACGGCCCAGTCGTCCATGGGTGGGTTCGTCGACCTTCGCGAAGGCGTCGTCCAGGAGGATCAGTCGCGGGGCGTGCGGGGCTGACTCGGCGAGGCTGCTGAAGTGGGCGGCGGCCGCGGCGAAGAGCACGAGGTAGGAGAGGACCCGTTGTTCGCCTTGGCTGAGACCGGTCCGGCCGGTCAGTTTCCGTCGACGGCCTGGGGCCGCGTCCTCGACCACGAAGGTGTGGAAGCGGAACCAGTCGCAGTAATCCAGCGCGGTCCGCAGATGGGCGGCGTAACCGGCTGACGGGTCGGCACGACGGGCGTCTTCGATCCGGCGTTGCAGTACCTCGCGCAGTTGCTCAGTCTGCTCGCGCGTCCTGAGGCTTGAGGGACTGCGCAGCAGCTCGACGGCCGCGCGCACGTCCGCGTCTACGTCTTCGTCCAGCTTCCACATCAGCTCGACGCCGAGACCGTGGGATGTGCGTACGGTTCGCAGGGTGTCGTTGAGAGCCGCGACCAGGTTGGCCGCGGTGATGACCTGTGCCGAGAGGTGGTCGCCGAGTTCGCCGGTCAGGAACCTCTGGAACACCTCACGTTCGCGCTCGGTGAGCCGTCCCCGGGCCTCTGCAGCCTGGACCGCGATCCGCTCGCCCACGGCCGCGACGTCATGGGACCCGTGGTCGTCGACCAGGCGGCACACCTTGATTGCGTCGCGCTCCTCCAGCTGAGCGTCGAACCCGCCGGCCAGTTGGTCGCGTAGTTCGGTGTGGCGGTTGAGCAGGGTGCTGTCCGATACCTCGCCCTTCGGGCGGCCGAGGGCGTGTTCCACAGCGTCGGCCAGTGCCCGCAGTGCTCGCAGACGGGTGCGGACGTCTGCGCCGGGATCGTCCGACACGAATGGGGGCAGCGAGGATCTGTCGAGCCCGGAGCCGCTCACCACCTCCGGTCGCCCGAGGGCACTGCGAAGAGCGCTGCCGGTGTCGATGACTGACTTCTCCTGGTCCGCCAGGTTCTCGCGCAGACGCTTCTCGTCTTCTTCCGCGCGGACGCGTAGGTCGTGGAGTTGGTCGCGGTCTCGTTGTGCCGCGGGCAGGGCGTGGACGGCGTTCGCGATGTGCTGCTTGGCCTCCTGCTCGCGGGTAAGGATCTCCTCCTCGGACGACCCGATGGCCTCCTCGCGGGTGCGCAGGTCCTGCTCAGCGGTGCGCAGTCCGGTGAAGCGGAGCCGGTAGCTCTCGTCCGCGGCCAGGCGATCCTCTCGGGCGCGTCGATACCGGTCGGCATCGGCCTGGTGAGCGCCGAGCCGCTCGCCGGTGCTACCGACGGCCCTGCGCAGATGCCCGATACCGCTGAGCAGGGCAGCAAGTGCGGTGCGTACGCGGTCCAGGGCGGTTCGGTCGCCGGGCAGGTCGTGGGCGGTTGCGGTGGCATCCGCCTCGGCACGCGCCGATACCGCGAGAGCGCGGGCCTCCTCGGCCAGCCGTGCCGCCCGGGTCGCCTTGGCGGTCAGATCATGCAGCGTCCGCTCTGCTGATTCGGTCCTGCTCCAGGCGTCTGCGAGATTTCGTGCCCTGGGGAAGTCCCGTTCCGTGCGCGTGAGCGCCCGGCGCATGGCATCAGCTACGACGAGCTCCTCGCGGACGGCGGCCAGTTGCTGCTCCGTCTGCGCGATCCGCTCCTCCAGCTCGGCGAGGATGCGCCGCCGGGTCTGTGCGCGTACTGCGGCCCCCACGTACTCGGTGTCGCGTTTGTCGTGACGGCCGCTCAGCACGCCCAGACGCCAACTGCCGTCGTGAAAGACCGCGTTGTGAGCGGAGGTCTGCTGTGCGGGTGCGAGTGAGATGGTGGTCAGTAGACGCTCCACCTGCTCGGCGGTGACCCGCAACCCGGTTCAGGGGCCGGGCGCAGGGCCGAGGCGAGAGTCGGCCCGTGCGACAGCACGGGGCCGGGCCCAAGGACGGTGTCCCAGGTGAGGGGATCGAGAAGGACACCGTCCGCGCCCACCCACGCGTCCAAGATTCCACTGGCCTCCAAGGCTCCTTCCAGGCCGGCCCGGTCGGCCGGAGCCAGGTCGTCCGCGAAGTCCACCAGCCGGTAGAAGGGCGCTCCGCTGCCCGGCGTCCTCGCGGCGACACGATGGTGCGGGGCTGGCGGCTCGGGGTCGGTCCGTTGCTCCCAGCCTCGTTTCTGTTCCGCCAGGCGGTCGAGTTCCTCGCTGAGCTGGCTGACGGCGAGCGCCAGGGCGTCCCGGCGTCCGGTGAGTTCTTCGCCGTACGACTCCAATGCGGCCTGAGCGGTCCGTCGCGCCTGGCTGTCGATGTCGGGCGGCAGAGAGCGGTCCGCGAACGGCGCGTCGACGGAGGTCTCGCAGCCGACCGAGGCGTGGACGGCCTCCAAGGGTGGGCAGTCGGGGCCCAGCGCAGTCTGCGTGTGCGTCGTCCACTCGGCGACTTGGCGGGCGTAGGCGCCGCTCTCCTCAGCGACCTTTTGACGGCTGGCGTCGAGATGAGCGGCGGCCTCTTCCGCCTCGCCCTCCAGCCGTTCCCGTTCGGTATCGGCCTGAGCCGCCCTGGCCCGGACTTCGTCCGCCCGTGCGATGAGGCGGGTCACCTCCTGGACCATCCGGGCCCGGTTTCTCGTGACCGCCTCGCCGTCCTCCAACTGGTTCTGCCAGGAACGCAGCCCTTCCTGCGTCGTGACTGTGTCCACACGGGCCACCGATCGGTGCCCTACCGTGCGCGTCTCCCCGTCCGCAGTCGTCAACTCAGTCTCGGTGGACTGGGCAACAACCGTGCGCGGCAGGGCCACCGCCTCGCCGAGATGGCCGGTGGGAAGCCCGGCCTTCTCCGCCTGCGTGAGCAGCTCTCGGTGTTCGGATCCCAACTCGGCCAGCCGGCTTCCGAGGTGTGCGACCCCTTCGGCCAGCCGCTCTGCCGAGCTCTCCTCCGCCTCGTGTGCGTTGTGCAGGGGTCAGATCAGTAACTCAGATTCCGATTGCACGGCTTGGCCGACCAGTCCCGTTGCCAGGAGAACCCCTTCGGTGTGCCATGCCGCTTTGCGCTCGGCTTCCGACGAAGCGGAGGTGTCCGCTGCCGCTGTCGCCACTTCCCCATACCGTCCAGCACATCGGTGAGTGGCTATGTACGCGAGTTGCGGCTCTGGTCCGCTTCTGAAGTTGAGCCAGAACCCAAACTGGCGAACAAACGCTGCTGCCGATAGTGAACTTTAGCGGACATTAATGCTTCGAGCAGGGTGCTGCCTTTCGCTATAACCGCTGTGGCCCGTATGACACTTCACCCATTCGGGTCAGGTCGCCAGAAGGAGCAGCAGCTGCCTGCTGATCTCAGCCCGGTTCAGCTGGCAACGCAAGGCGTGCCCGTGCTTCACGATCCGCGGCCTCATCCCTTGAGCGGAAGGCCCAACCGTGAAGCACACACACCTGCAGTTTGACCACAGGGCCGTTCCAATTCGCCAGCGGTATGGGAGGATCCGTCGCCATGACCACACAGGCGTCGCACGATGCCCAGGCAGACAGTACGCCGCTCCCGCATCAACGACGTCCCGACCAACCGCCCCACTTGCGGACAGGTTTGATTGACCTCAGCGAAGGACACCTGTGGCACGAGCGGCTCGGAACCGACCTACGCGCCCTTGGTATCCAAGACCCAGTCCCGCTACGCGTACGCGTGGCGCTGCGCCGCCGAGCTCACCTGACCACCTGGACACGCAGGCTCCTCACGGGCGCCTGCTGGGCGATCAGCGCAGTTCTGGTCAGCACCTTCAACAACACTCTGGTCTGGTTTGTTGGAACACGAGACGACGAGCCAGTTGGCGATGACCAAAACCCCCTGCTACATCACCAGCTTCTCCCGCTCGGGCTCCTAAAGCCACCCCAGGTGGTCTTCTTTCGCGAGCTCTCCCCGGCATTTCAATCTCTTTCGCTGACCCTCATCGGCGCCCTGGCCTTCGGCCTCGTCTGGGCGGCAGCCATGTACTTGGTTTCGTTCCTCGCCAAGCACGGTCGGCCATCGGTCCTCACTTGGTTTCTTTGCGCTCGCCGGTACGCCCTCGTTATGCAGTGCGCGGACGCTGTGCACGCCTGCGCCGAGGCCCACGGCGCTGGCGGCGAGCGACAGGCCTCCGCCCTGCGAAGAGTCTCGAGACAGTTGCGCGTCGTACTACGCAACCTTCCTGACGCCCCCTCGGCACGTCGCTCTGTGCCGCGCTTTTCCTCCCGTAAGCGTGCGCTCAAGGCACATGCCCGGCACGTCGTTGGCGCACTCCGAACCATCGAGTTCAAGATTGACAGCGAGCCTGACGTAGCCCTCAGGGAACTGTCGTGCGCCCTGGTGCAGGTCTCAAACCGCTACTGCCACGCCCGACTGGGCGTTCTCCTGGACGAGCACTACCTGAAGGATGTCGAACAGCCGCCCAACCGGGAGCTGCTGCGGTGGGTCCTGGCCCTGCTTGTCGCCGGCGGCTCTGTCACGGGCCTCGCCGTCAGCGGGGTCCTTCCTGAATCCGCCGAACCCATCGTCTACGCCATTGCCATCCTGCTCTCCTTGACTATCGCGTTCGGTCGGAAGATTCAGCGCAGCGTCGAAATCCTCGCTGCGATCACCGGTGGGCCCTGAAACGGGCCTACCCACAGGTCTGCCTGTTCGACAGCCGTGGCGAATGCCTCGGTCTGCGGCTGCCTGGCTTGTGGCAGCGGTCAGCGGTGGCAGGTGCCGCCCGGTTGGCCGGGGTGTTGGAGACCGCGGAGATGTCGTGCCACTCCGGCGCCGACGCCGTACCGCCGGAATTCAGCGCGCTCAGGATCCGCTGGCAGTCCGACTCCAGCACCGTCACCGTCAGGCCGTCGGCATCGTCACCGTGCCGGAAGTGTGCTCCCAGCACCCGCGAGGATGATCCCAAGCGCGCTTCCACCTCCATGCCAAGAAGAGGTGTGCGGCTGTGGCTTGCCTGAGCCGAACAGCAGTCGGCCGCAGACCTCGAAGACACCTGGCTCGTTCGCCTTCGCCACTGCTACATGCCGGGGGCGCAGTGGCCCATGCAGGTCCCCGTCACGAGCCGAGCCGGCGGGGAGGTGCGGCGGGTGCTCCCGGCCGGGCAACCGACCGTGAGCCGGCGGTGCTGCCGCTCGACGGGGACGAGCCCAGGGGCTTCTTCTGGTTCGACCCCAGCGGAGGAAGCCGGCTCTCGTCGGTCGACATCGACGTGGCCGGATGTACGGACCACTTTCCCAGATCACGGCCGGACCGACGGCGGACAGCAACCCCTCACCCGTCCCCCTTCCCGACGGCAAGACCATGTTGCCTTACCGCAGCGACCGCAATGTCCCGTTCGGCCGACTCGATAGCGATCGATTCCGGACGGCGAACGGCGGCGACGAGCTCGCTGCCCCGGAGCGGGTGACCGTACGCAGATGCGCGGGGTCCGTCAGTGCAGTGCCCACCGACGCGGAGCGCAGCCAAGGCCGCGGCCTGTTCGGCGAACTCTGCGACTACACGCCCCCAACGCGCAGATGACGGTGGGCTGTTGCCCGATGAGCGGGACGCCCCGAACGCCATCGGCCTCCACCTCGGCCGAACCGTCGCCAGGAGGTCGCTGACGCATGACGACGCCGACCGGATGCGGCAGCTCCTCGATCGCTTCCTGCCCGTCAATCTACGTGCCACGGTCGTGCCGCTGTCGGGCGAATTCGCGGAGGAGGACTCATGATGTCGCATGGCGGCCCGCAAGAGGCGATCGCAGGAAGGGCGGTCTCCGTCGATGAGGAAGGGCCACCTTCTGCAAGGGAGAAGGGACATCGTGGCTGTGATCTCGACCGACACGTTCGATCCACTCAAGCGCTATGTACGGGTCAGGCTGCAGCAGGGTGTGCCCATCGTGGACGCGGACGTCAACGAGCGGGAGGACATCCAGAAGTTCGAACTGCGGGCCTTCCTCAAATGGTTCGTCGGTGATGGCGTCCCGGAGGGAAACGAAGGGTTCCGGATCAAGGGCGAATCACTGGAGAACGACTTCTGGATCCTCTCCGGGGTGTCGGTGGCGGACGACGTCGACCCGCTGTCTCGTGTCGGGAGGTGCCTGGTCGACGGCCTGGACGTGATGATTGAGCTTCCTGTGAGGTACGCCGCTCAAAAGCTGCACGAGTGCCATGGGGCGGCGGCCGCGGAGCTCGCCGCCAGATGGGGCGTTCCGGTGGTCCCAGCGCTCGATTTCCCCGCCGCGGACACAGTGCTGGTCTACCTTGACGTGTGGGAGCGGATGGTGATGCCGGCCGACGAGGCGGAACTGATCCACAGCGGCCTGGGGATCGAGACCTGCGCCCGGCTCAAGCGGGAGTGGGTGGTCCGCACCCGGGCTGGCGACGCGTTGCCAGCTCCCTCCAACGGTCACGTGTACACCGCGCTGGCCACCATCAGACGCCGCGAGAGCGACAAGTCCGTGCAACCGGACGACATCACGGACCGCCGCCAGCGCCGGTTGCTCGTCCCACCCGCCAGCTTGATCGAGGACGTCCTTGGTGTCGATCCCATGGACTACCGGCGAGGGCTGAAGAGGCCGCCGATCAGTCTGCGAGATGCGATCAACGCCCTGCTGCGCGGGGAACTCCCGACCACCCCCGACGCTCCGGTCGAGGGATCCGGGTCCTCTCAGGCGATCAATCGGGCGTTTGCCGTCGACGGCGACGGACTGGTGGCCGTCTGGTCTGCGCCAGCGGGAGGCTCGGACCAGGTGTTCGCCGCACGGATGGATCTGGCCGACGTCCGGAGCGGTTTCATCGCCCCACCCCACCAGCTCACGTCGGTCGGACGTCACATGCTTCCCCATGCGGTGCCGCTGCCCGGCGGTGACCTCCTCGTCGCGTACCAGTCGGGAACCGGGCCCAACTCCGACGTCTTGATGAAGCGCGGCCCGTTGCCCGCTCTGGCAAGCAAACTGGAGATTCCTGTCGCGGATACACCCAATGTCGCAGAGAGCGCGCCCTTCCTCACGGTGACAGAGGGTCTGGTCACCGTGTTCTTCAGCCTGACGGCGGCGGCGACGAGCTCGTGGCACTACCGTCGCCAACGGCACACGTCCGGTACCTGGGAGGACACGGAGCCGCGCCAGCTGTCCGCGCTCAAGCAGATTAGCAACGACTTCCATGCCGCTGTGGATTCCGAGCACATGGTCTGGGCGGCCTTCCGGGCCGAAGGAACTGGCTCCAACGACATCCGGGTGTTGCGATTTGATCCGACCACGGCTGCCGTCCGCCACGAGGAGAGCTTCGACTCCGGCGCCGCTGACGAACAACCGTTCGTGCTGTGCACCCGTGGGGACACGTGGGTCTTCTGGACGTCCCGCACAACGCTGAACAGCTCGCTGCGAGCACGGCGATTCCACAACAACGCCTGGCAGCCGATCGAGACCATCCCCACGCCCGGAGACACGAACGCGACCAAGCCGTGCGCGGTGGAGGACGCGGACGGTGCGGTATGGCTGATGTGGAGGGCGAGCGACGCAGAGACCGCCGAACTGATGGTGATGCGTCGTGACCCGGAATCCGGCGAATGGCATGGCGCACGGCAGCTGACCAGGTCACTGGGGAACGAGGGGAACGACAACGACTCTCCCTTCGCTCTGGTCGCCCCCGACAAAGCGATCTGGATCTTCTGGGCCAGGGCCCAGAAAAGGAAAATGGATCAGGAATTCGTCACGTACATCTACCACAAGCGACTTGTCACGGTCGTTTAGGAGGAAGGCAGCAATGGCCGTGCCGAGCATCAGCCCGGGTACCACCGGATCACCGGTCTACACCGTCCACCACTCCAAAGGCCTCGTCGCGGACCTCAGTCTCGACGTCGGGATCTCGCCGCCCTTCCCCGCCTTCGAGTTGAGGTTCCCCGACACCGGCGACGTGGTGGTGAGCCTGGTCAGGGCCTTCAAGGCGCTTCCTCTGCTGCCCGGCCCTGTCGATGACACCACCACCTTCGCCAAGCGACGGATTGTGTCCGAAGCTTCACCGGCCGGAACGGACATCGTGCTGACCGTCGAGATCCAGGCCACCTCGGCGGCAACCCCGGGAGAGAAGTGGTCCCTGCGCGTTCAGTCCGGAACGGAGCAACCTCTCTGGCAGTTCAGCCAGGCCGAAAACACGCCCTCGACTCCGACCATCACTCGCATCATGTGCGACCCGGCGGCGGGCTTCACAATCAGCGCTCCTGCGCTTGCCGACGGGACGGTGCGCGAGGGTATTCCCGTCACACTGACCGCCGTGCCGCCCTTCGGAACGGCGGCCGACCCCACGGTCGTCGGAGCGCCCAAGCCCTCTGTGGCGCACAAGTGGAGCACGACCGGTGGCCTAGCAATTCCGGCCTTTCCCGCGTGCTCGCCCAGCCCCCTGCTGGTGTTCACCTCGCCACCCGTGTACGCCGCCAGGAGCGTCGACATCACCGAGGACGTATGGTTCGAGACGGGCTGCCCGGGTCCCGCCGGGATACTGAACAACACGTCCCCCTCCCAACAGTTGACCATCGAGAACAGACCGCAGCACCTCGCCGTCGTACTCGACCGTTCGGGCAGCATGAGCGGTGACCGCTGGACGCAGGCGAAGACCGCCACTCAGGTCCTCGGCAACCTCTTCACGGCGATGCGCGCAGGGGTCAATTCCGCCGACCGGATCGAACTGCTCGTGTTCGAGGACGGGTCCTGCACCTGGCACACGGTCGCCGACCCACTCATCCAGCCCGTGCTGGCGGCCACCGATCTCGGCTCGGCCGACGTCGCGATCTGCTCGGTGAACTTCGGGGACGCTGGCTCCTGCACACCGATCGGAGACGGCCTCATCCGGGCGATCGACGATCTCGGTGCACTGCCCACGCAGGGCGATCCGAAGTACACCATCGTCCTGCTGACGGACGGCTACGAGAACAGCGGATCGGTACGGGTGTCTCCCAACAGTCCTCTGCCCGCGGGCGCTTCCGGTATTCCCCTGTTCGGGGTGGCGCGGCAGTCCGGGGCTGTTCGGCAACGGGTGCACCAGCACCTGTCACTCTTCACCATCGGCTTGGGGGCGACTGTCCAGGAGGACGTGCTGGACACGTTGGCCACCCAGTCACAAGGCGTGTACCGGCATGTCGACGACCCGGCCGACATCGCAGACGCCCTGACTCAGGTCGTGAAGTACGCCCTGGGGGTTGAGCGCGTCAAGCTGGAGCCGCCGGAACAGCTCCCTCCACCGGAACAACTGTGGCGTGAGGTCTGTCTTGAACCCGGCGTCAACCGACTCGCGGTCGCCGTCATGTGGGAGGACCCCAACGACACCCTGGAGTTGTCCTGGCAGCAGGAGCAGGACAGTGGATGGACTACCGTCGCCGCCGCCGTCAAGCAATGTGAAACACATGGCTTCGTCTCCGTCGATGTCGCATCGCTGTTCGGCGGAGACGAGGACTCGGTGCCGGCCACCCGGTGGCGCGTAGCACATTTGGACAGCGCAGGCGTCCCACTCCCCCTGGTGACGAACGAGCCTCTGTTCTTCATCGATCTCTTCGTCCGTGTCGATGTCGTCTTCGACCGCGAGGTGTACAGCACGGGGGATGCGATGACCATGACCGCCCGCATCAGAGCCGGCGACGAACCGGTGACACGGGCGACCGTGAGAGTCGAGCTGGCGCGGCCGGGAATGTCGCTGGGTACATTTCTGTCGACCCATGGTGCCGAGTACCGGCCCCCTCAGCAGGATACGACCGATCCGCATGCGCCTAAGGCCCTCATGCTGGCGTACCTGTTGGGACAGGCCGAGATGCCGGACGGCCTGCCTGTCACCGGGCCGCAGTCGATCTTCGAGGACGGTTCCGACGAATTGTTCGACGACGGCGAGCACGGTGACGGCGAGGCGGGCAACGGCAACTTCACCAACCGGTATACGGATCTGGACAAGGAAGGCACGTACACCTGGCGCTTCGTCATCGAGGGCGAGACACCGGACGGCGCCCCCTTCTCACGGGTGGTGACACTCTCCAAGTGGGTGGGTGTCGCACCCGACCCGGAAAGCTCGTCCGTGACAGTGGAGGAAGGGGACTTCACGCGCATCGTGGTCTGGCCCAGGGATCATAGAGGAGAGTTCCTTGGCCCCTTCCGGCCTCAGGACGTGATCTTTACGTCCAGTCACTGTCCCTTCCTACCGGGCAGCGACGAAGGAGATCCCAACGGAGTCCGCTATCCCTGCAATGACGGCGGAACCATCCTCAGCCGGTACGACGGCGGGTACAGCCGTGACATCGATCGCACCCCTGGGACCCCCAACACGGTGACCATCACGGTTAAGGGCTTCACCTTCCCACCCGTCGTCATGGGAGAGCGGAACGAAGGGACCGAGCCCTGACCCGGCGATCAAGGCTCTCCCTCTTCTGTCCCGGTACGGGCCGTTCGGCGAAGGCGTGGGCGAGCTCACGGTCCAGCCGGCCCGGGTCCGCACCATCCACTCGCCATTGTGGCGGGCGCAGGTCTCGGTGCCGAGCCCGCTGTGGACGAGTGCAGGCTCGTCGGTCGGGGTCACCAGCCGCTCCCACACGTCGAGATCGACGAGGACGGTGTCCTCGCCGGGGAAGTCGAGCGGCGGGACCAACGGTACGTCCCAATGGGCGGCGAGGTCGGCTGCCGGCGCCCCACGGCTCTCGTGCAGTAGATGGTCGGTGTATCTGACGGGCTCGTCGATCATCACGTCCAGGCCCTCGACCAGGCACCGCCCGATGCAGGAGAGCGCGTCGACGGGCTCAGTCCCGGGGAAGCCCGTCAGCACCCAGAAGTCCTTGTCCAGCGACCTTCCCTCGACCCGGAAACCGTTGTTCCCTTCCGAAACGCCGTCGCCGACAAACCACTTGAGGAAGGCGCGCAGTTCGAACTTCTCGATGTCCTCCCGCTCGCTGACGTCGGCGTCGACGATGGGTACCCCCTGCTGCAGCCTGACCCGCACCTAGCGCCGCAGCGGATCGAAGGTGTCGACAGCCACGATGACGCTACTCCCCCATCTCTTTCTCCGGCACGGGGCCACCGTGCAACTCATCATTGTTCGTTCTCGTGAAACTCGCCCGACAGCGGCACGGCCACGACACGCACATTGACGGGCAGAAAGCCCTCCAACAACCGCCGGACCCACTCGGCATCCGCGCGCGTCAGCGCACCGTCCGCGCTACTCCGGTCGAGATGGACCGTGATCGTGTTGGGGGCGTACCGCTCGTGCGGCAGCAGGCGGTCGCCGGCGGGCCTTTGGGGTGTGTAGTCGAGCAGATCCCCGAACTGGCCCCGGTTCTCGTTGCGCGTCCGGTCGCCGAGCGTCGCGCTGACAGACCCGGCGAACCTGCGTACGGTCGCTTGCTCGGAGGCACGACGGGTGCCCGGGCCGCTCTCCGACGGGGAATCAGCGTGGCCAAGTTCGCCGAGCGGGACATTGCGGTCGCTGCGAAACAGCAGCAGCGTCGTCCCGTCGGAGAGCGTGACGGCTGCCGGATGTCCGTCCGCGGCCGGTCCCGTGGTGATCTGGACCGGTAGTCCTGCCGCTCCCACCGACGTGACATCCACCCACCAGAGCTGGCTCCCGCCCGCGCGATCGGAGCGGAAGAACAGCCTGGCCGCGCCGCCACCGAGCGGAAGTACCGACGGCCCCCGGTCGGTAACCCGTCCCGACGGCTCCGCGCCGCTCACAGGCCGGGTCGTAACCGACACCGGTTCACTCCATGCGGCCGTCGGTTGGTCGCAGTGGCGCAGCCGGAGGAGCCAGGTGTCCTCGGGGTCGGCCGTTGCCTGGCGCTCGGCCCAGGCCAGCCACAGCCGTGTCCCCTCCCGTACGACATGGGGGTCGCGGTCGCCCGCGCCTGCGGAAGGGAACCAGAGGGGTGCCGCCCACGGCCCGTGCAGGCCGTGGATCAGGCCGGTGAACGGCGTGGCTGGGTCGGTGACGTGCTGCCAGCGGCCGTCCGGGCCGCGACGGGCCAGGCCACCCGCGGTGCCCACCCAGATTGCGCCGTCCGGGCCGGCGGCCACCGTTCGGCAGTCGTCGCTAGGCAGCCCGTGGGCCACGGTGTGGAGCCGTACGTCCCGAGGCGACCGTACTTCCACCAGGCCGCCCACGGTCGCGAGCCAGAGCGGCCCCGCCGTGGCCGGTTCAGGCACCGCCGTGCTGAGGGCCGGCTCGCCGAGGGCGCACCGGACGTCGGCCACGGCCAGGCCGAGCCCGGCCGCGGCCAAGTCGAGGGGGTGCGCCGTGCCATCGGGAGCGATGCGGCAGGCGCCGCCGCCCGTCGCGATCCAGACCGAGCCGTCGGGCACGGGCGCGATGTGGCGGACGTCCGTGTCCTTCAGTCCGTCGGCGGTCCGCCACGTCCGCCATGTGCCGTCAGTGCCGTGCCGAGTGACGCCGTCAGCGGTGCCGAACCAGACCGCTCCCGTGCCGTCGGCGACGACGTGTCGTACGTCGTTGGAGGGAAGCATGCCGCCGGATTGGTCCACCGTCACCCAGGAGCCGTTCGGGCGGCGCGCGCTGGCTCCGGCGCCGTGGGGGAACCAGACCGTGCCGTCGAGCGCCACGGCCACCGCGCGCAGGTCGTCGTCGGCCGGTCCCCCACCAGGGGCGGCCGCGGTCATCACCGTGACGGTGCCGTTCGGTAGCCGTACGGCGGCCCCGGCGGCGGTGGCGAACCACTCGCGTCCGTCGGCGTCCACGGCGACGCCCCGGACGTCGTCGTCGGGCAGTCCGTCGTCCGTCGACAGCGCCGTCCAGGTGCCGTTCTCGGCCTGCACGGCGACGCCGGCCGTGGTGGACACGAGCAGTCGACCGTCCCAGCGCGTTCTGGCGAGGCGCCACGTGCTGCCCGTCCAGGTGCTCCAGAACAGCCGCACGGCATCGTCGGACTCTGCCACGGCCGTACAGTCCGCATGGCGGCCCACCGGGACGCCGTTGACGCACGAGGCGGGCTCCCAGTCAATCGCCGGGTCCCAACCGCCGCGCCCTGTGCGGTGCCGGTCGCCGAAGCCGAGGGACCGAGCCGCGGTCGAGGCGGCCAGGTCGACCCGGAGCTCGACGTCCGGTCCCGCGTTCTTCGTACTTAGGGTCAGGGATCCGTCCGGGGAGACGGCGGCGACGACGCCGGTGAGCATGGTTTCGACGGCCGCCGCGACCTCTGTCGCCGTGGCGGCTCCTGGATCGGCGTAGTCGGAGGCGTCCACCGTGAACGTCTCGGTTGCCCCGTATCCGGTCACCACCATCCGGGCCCCGACGACCAATGGGAAGGGTCCGCTCGCGGCTCCGCGCAACTGCGCCGGCGTGAGCGGACGGTACGCACCTCGGCGCCAGCGCAGCCGGGCCGCAGCTGTCCCCGGATGTTCGACCCAGGCTAGCCAGGTCCAACCGTCGGCCAGGGCGACGGCCGCCGGATCGGCCTCTGGGGCGACGGGGCGCTCCTCCACGGGCCGACTGTCGTACCAGCGCCTTCCGAGGAGGGGTTTGACGGTCAGGCGGGGCGGGCCGTCAGCGGTGTCGGCGTGCACGACCGAGACCCGGCCCCGCGCGTCCACGACCGTGGCGAGCCTGCCCTGGGGCGCGCCCCGCAGTGAGACCAGGCCCGCCGAGGTGGGGGCTCCGGGGGCTCCGGTCCTCGTCCCGCCGGCCGGCTCGGGGCCGTGGGAGACGAAGCCGGGCACCGGGGCGTCGACGTCGACACCCCACCAGGAGTCGTCCCGCAGTACCGCCGCGAAGAGGTTGCGCTGGGGGGCCGCATTGCTCCGCGCCACGTGCTGGACAGACTCTGATACCAGCGCGGACCGGCCGGTGTGGTGGCCGACGACGGCACACAGCGCCGGGACAGTACCGACGGCTCCGTACAGACGGGTCGCCGACGCGATCTCGTCGCGCTGCCCGGCGATGTTCCCGTGGGCAGTGAGCTCCCAACCGATCCACTGGGCCAGCAGGGGGAGGAACCGGTGGTCAACCGAGGTCACGTCCCTGAGGGCGAGCAGGCCGTGGGCCGAACTCCGCAGGGCGTCGAGTCCCGCACCGAAGAGGTCCGTGAACCGGCGCAACTGCCCGCCGGCCGTGGATGCTTCGGGAAGCAACCCGGTCGCAGCATCGGGTTCGCGGGCCACGGTGTCGTGCCGCCGGTACACCTCGGGGACGAGGTCGTAGAGGTTGCGGTGGAGCCCGTGGAGGTCACCGGGTGTCGCGGTGGCCTGGAGCTCCTGCCGTGTCGCGGCGTCCGCCTCGGGGGCTTCCAGCCGGTAGTAATAAGTGACCCCCGGTACGAGGGCCTTGCCGGTACCGCCCACGTCCAGGAGCTCGACCTCCTGCCGCAGCAGGGAGTGGTCGGGGGCGAGTACCGTGCGCAGGACGCGACGCAGCCTCTCGTCCGGGGCGCCTTTCACCACCTCCAGGTACGTGGTCGTCTCCTCCCTGATCCGCAAGTCGCCTTCGGTGCGCTCGCGGGCGGGAAGTTCGGTGGCCACGAGCGACGGGTGCGTGGAGAGGAACGCGTCGGAGGTGTCGTACACGGTGTACGGATCCTGGGGCTCCAGCGGCGGGAAAGCGAAGTCCCGGCGCTTGCGTCGTACGACGAGGCGGGGCGCGGCCGCCCGGCCGGCCTGGACTTGCGGCAGCAGTGTCCAGTGGAGCCAGACGCGGCGCCCCATCAGATCCGCTCGCGCGGTGAAGGTCTCGATTCTCATGGGGCGCTCGCGCCGACCGTCACGTCCAGGGTGCCGAGGACGGGAATCTCGAACGTGTGGATGGTGAGGCGTTCCTCGGTCTCCCGGTCTGCCGTGACGGCCTCGCGCAGGAACGAGGGGAGTTGGGCGAGTGGAGGTAGGTCGTGCCGGGCGAGTTCAGCGTCGAGATCGAGGACCGGTGAGTCCTGGCGACGCAGCCGTGAGATTGTCGCGGACACGACGCCCGGAACCGATTCGACGGCGGCAAAGAAGTCGCTCTGGTAAAGCGTCTGCCCGAAGTCGACCCGGTCGAAGGCGAGAAGCCGGCCGATCACCGCCTCGACCTCGCCGACCACGCTGTCCGGGGCGAAGCGGCGATCGACGAGGAGCTGGATCGAGATGTCGACAGGGACGGGCTGCGCGTCTTGGACGTGCACCATGGTGCCGGCCAGCCGCTTGGTCTCGAAATAGCCAGTCAGGCGCTGCCGGAGGGCTTCCGAGACGGGGCGCCACTCGTCACCGGCCGGTGCAACGTAGAGGTCGACACGGTTCCATGCGGTGCTGTGCGCACGCGCCTTGGCGACCCAGCCGGTGCCGTGGGCGACGGCGGCGAAGTCCTCGACCGTGACCGCTCGGCCAACCGACCGGAAGGCGAGCGGGGCGTTTTTGATGGCATGGTCCGCCCGCTCGGCGTCACTGCCGCCGGCCGCGGGCCGCGGGTTCGTGACTCGGTGCAGCTCCGCGATCTCGGTCGCGGCTTGCGAGATCGTTCCGGCGACGACGTTTCCCGCCGAGCCCTGGCAGACGCGGTAGGTGGCGCGGACGTTGTCGGTGCCGGTCCTCGGCGGCCGCGCGGAGCCGAAGACGACGTGCACGGTGCCGGAGCCGTCCGTGAGCAGCCGGTAGTGCCGGGCTTCGGGGTCGGAGGGCACGACGGGGACACCTTCCGTCGTGTCGAAGAGCAGGGCGTCCTTGCGCTCCCATGCGACCCAGTTGGCCCCTTCGTTGATCTCGACGACGACCGAGGAGGTCACCACGCGCTCGTGCGGCAACGCGAAGCTCTGGCCGGGCTCGCCTGTGGAGGATCCGATGACGACCGCCGGGTCCGTCAGGCGGCTCTGTTCGACCGGCAGGCCGTCGTAGTGGACGAGCGGGCCGGCGTCAGGGTCGGTCGAAGATCGCATCTGATCGGAGAGGAGGGCCAGTTCCAGTTCGGGACCGAGGTAGGTGAACTCCACGGGGGCGCCGTCCTGGGGCCTGGTGGTGAACCGGTCACCGTAGTGCAGGGTGACGGTGCGCGGAGCCTCGGGGCACCGGAAGGTCAGGGTCAGGTCGGCCATCGCCGGTGCCGCCGGGTACAGCTCGTACCCGATCAGCCGCAGGAGGTCCACGATGCCGTTGCGTTCGGAGGCTGTGCGCGGGAACAGCTCGCTGGCGATCCGGTCCTGGTAGTAGAGGACCACGTCGCCCATGTAGGCGAACAGGTCGACCATCAGCATCCCGAGGTCCGCGGGAGACCGGTCGGTCCACTCCGGCAGGCGCTGCTCCGCGAGGCGGAGCAGCGCGGCCCGGAGGGACCCGAAGTCCTTGTCGGTGTAGTCGATGGCCGGCGGTGCGGTGGAGGTCTGGTTCACGGCGGTGGCTCCCTCAGCTCAGCGGCACGGTGATCCGGCCACCGACCGAGTCTTCGGCGCGGACGTAGTCGAGTTCCAGGTGGAGCTGGCCGTCGGCGCGGGAGACCCTGGCGCGGGTGACCACGATCCGCCGGTCCCAGCGGACAACCGCCTCGTGGGCCTGTTTGCGCAGCAAGTCGGCGGTCACGTCGTCGTCGGGTTCGTGGACCAGCCCGTGCACGCGGGTACCAAAGTCGCGCAGCATCGGCCGCTCACCCAATCTCGTGAGCAGGAGAGCCTTGAGGTCCTCACGGATCTTGACGTCACCGGCCGACCAGGCGACCCCTCCGGTCCGCGGGTCAATACGGAACGGGAACGCCGCTCCTCGTACCTCGGGCATGACGGTCCCTTCTGATCAGTCGAGTGGGCAAGGCGGCGGGGCGGGCAGGGCGGGCAGCGGGGGCAGCGTCGGAGGGGCCGGTAGGCCGGGCAGTGCGGGCTTGGGCACCGGGATCGCCGGGACCGGCGGCGCCGGCAGGCCGGGCAGCTCGGGCACCGACAACCGGGGCAGAGCCGGCGGCACGGGCACGGCCGGCACCCCCGGCAGTGCGGGCTTCGGCACCGGGATCGCCGGGACCGGCGGCGCCGGCAGGCCGGGCAGCTCGGGCACCGACAACCGGGGCAGAGCCGGCGGCACGGGCACGGCCGGCACCCCCGGCAGCGCCGGCTTCGGCACCGGGATCGCCGGGACCGGCGGGAAATGGCAGCGGCTCGTCACTTCACCACCACCGAGCTGGTCAGGTGCACGGCGTCGTCCAGCGGCAGCAGCTTCAGCTCGGCAGATGCGGTGGTAGCCCCGCCCGGAGCGGGGTGGGTGTGGTTGAGCATCTTGTTCCAGAGCGCGGTGAACGCCGTCCCCAGGATCGTCGGCTGCCCGGCACCGGTGCCTACCGCGACATGGGTGGCGTCCAGGACGACGGTGTCCGCGCTGAGGTGCACGGTGTCCCCGGCCAGGTTGAGCGTTGTGCCCTTGGGGTTGACGAACGCGGTTCCGCTCTCTCCCATCACCAGATGGTTGCCGTGCTCCTCGACCAGCGTGGTCGTCCGTTCGGCAGCGTCGAGATGCAGATGCGAGCCCTGCCGGTTGGCGAGCAGCACACTGCCGTCGTGGTCGATCGAGACGAAGGCGTCGGTGGCGTGCCGGATCAGGATGCGCTCCTCGCCCTCGGTGTCGACGATCTCGATCGTGTGGCCGGCTTCGGTCTGGATCACCCGGTGGCGGGGAGGTGAGACTCGGGCCTCCTCGGGCGCGGTGCCGTCCGGGTACCAGACGCCGGCCCACACGGCGCGCGTCGTGTCTCCTGCCTCGAACTCGACCCACACGTCCGTGCCGACGGGCGGGACGAAGAACTGCCCGTACGGCAGGCACGGGACGGCGGGCACGTCGGCCGTGGGCCCGAACACGTCGGGGACGGTCACCTGGAGCGTGCCGCGGTGCAGGTCGTCCCTGTTGTCGACCACCTTGCCGCGGTATTTGCCGTAGTAGCGGCCAACATGACGGCTCAACTCGTCGGACTGCATGGACTCACCTCGTCGCCGTGAACTGTGTGTAGTAGCCGGGCCGCGGGTCGCCAGGCGCGCAATCGCGGCTGAAGACGTGGTTGACCTTGGTGACATACCAGTTGCCCTCCGCCCAGGGGGCCACTCCGCTGATGGTGACGAGCGACTTGGCCCGGAGCAGCACCGTGCCCGTGGCGACGCCACGTCCGTGCAGTCCGAACCTGCGGGTGGGATCGGGAGCGACCCGCAGCGCGCTGTCGGAGGGGGCCGCGGCTGCGCCGCCTGACAGGCGTTCGACGGGACGCCGGAGCCGGCCTGTGGCGGCCGCGGCCACGTCGGCGAGTGCCTCGACCGCTTTGCGCTGGGCGGTCGTGGCGTCGCGGGCCCGTCCGATGGCGGGCGCCGGCAGGGCGGGCCTGGGCGGGTCGGGGGGTGCGGAACGGTTCACCACGGCGCCCGAGGCGGGGTCGACGGTGCTGAGCTCCAGCAGGGGCCGGGCGGCGGCACTGATCCGCTCGTAGTCGAACTGGATGAGGTCG
Organism: Streptomyces sp. NBC_01445; assembly: GCF_035918235.1. Classification (NCBI taxonomy): domain Bacteria; kingdom Bacillati; phylum Actinomycetota; class Actinomycetes; order Kitasatosporales; family Streptomycetaceae; genus Streptomyces; species Streptomyces sp. NBC_01445. The sequence continues at coordinate 2,273,270 of NZ_CP109485.1, forward strand.
CCGGTCCCCCGGTTGTAGCGCAGCTCGCCCACGGGCTGCGCTTCGGCGAGCGTCGTGAGGGGCAGAAAGTAGAACTTCGAGCGCTCTTTGCCGTCGAACTCGACGAAGGCCAGACAGGCCTGGTGTTCGGCCTGGCCGAGCACGAACTCCCACTCGTTGAGTCCGGCCCGGCGCGTCGGCCGGACGGTGTCCATGGGCGCGTCGTCGGTGGGCTGGATGCGGCCGGTGGCAATGCCGTATTCGGGGCGCCCGACGATGCGTTCCAGCACCTCGCTCAGGCGCTCCCCCGGCCGCCACTCGGCTGGGTCGAGGGCACGGCGGGACATACGGAAGCTGAAGTCGAGCACCGTCAACTCGACCCACTGTCCTCGTGCCCCGGCGACCACGCGGGCGCTCATGATCTCCCCTTCGAACAGCGTCGCGTACTGGGAGCGCCAGCCGAGGGTCAGCCGTACCTGCAGCCCTTCGAAGGCCGCGTCAGCGAGGAGTCCGGTGGCATCGTCCAGGACGACCACCGCCTTGTCGGTGAGCCGGTCGTGATCCTCCACGGCGATGGACCGCACAGGCGCGGAGACGTCCCGCCAGTCCTTGCCGTCAGCGCTGACCAGGAAGACGGCCACCGTCGATTCGTCGCTCGCGTCACCCATCTACAGGACTCGCTCCCGGTCGACCCGGCCGATGCCGGGGGTCGCCGGCACGGCCACGGCGTCGCCGGGCCGCAGATCGAGCGGGAAGGCCAGCGGGTTGGCGTCGGCGATGCACCACCAGGCGTCGCTGTGACCATAGAACCGCCAGGCGAGGTCCTCGATCTGTTCCGTTCCGGTGACGTGGTGCCGGAAGTCGGGCGAGTCCGCGGGCGGCGCCGTGTGACGACGGATCTCCACCGTGGGGTGGACCGTCCCGCAGGCGTCGACGGCGTCGTACACCGCAAGACCGCGGTACCGGGAGGTGATCGACACGGCCATGGCTGCCCTCCTGTCAGTCGAAGAAGCTCTGTACAGCGCCGAGGACCGGCGCGGCCTGGACGAGGTCCTCGCCGTCGATGTGCTTGTACGACTTGACGACCTCGATGACCCGGCCGATGACGTCCATGCTGGTCGAGAACGAGTGGGTCTGCTCGGTCAGCGTGAGGCTCACCTCCGCGCGTTCCGGTGTGAGGTCCGGCTTGAACATCGTGACTTTGATGTTCAGGTCCGTCATCACACAGTCGAGATCGATGCCGCCGAGTTTGAGTGTGCACAACGGCGGTCGGGTCGGCGCGCCGAACTTTTTGGGGTCGGAGATCCAGGACGGCAGATCGCTGACGGGGTCCCAGGAGGGGTTCATGAAGGAACGCAGCACCGCCAGGCTCGGTTCGATGCGTCCGCCGAAGCGCTTGTCCCCGGCGACGACCGGTTCGCGCGCCTGGGCGGCGGGGATGTCCGGCTGCTGCCTGGCGTCCAGGGCGAAGTCCAGCGCGAAGGTGCGGGGCTTGCCGATCACCGCTTGCTGGCCCCTGGTGTTCACCAGCAGGCTGCCGATCTCTTTGACGTCGTCCAGGAAGCCACCGAGCGTGCCGCCGAATGCCTTTCCCTTCTCGGTCCGGTCGAAGTTCCACGCACCGAAGTCGGGGGATTCCCGGTACTCGAAGGTCTTCTTCTCCGAAAGTAGCTCCGGGCTGTACTGGAAGCGGAAGATCAACGGGGGAGCATGCAGGATGTTCGCCAGGTAGCCGGTCCGCCGGTCCATCGGGACTCCTAGGTGGGAAGAGGCAAACGGCCGCTGCCGCCGCGCAGGTCGTAGTCGAACCTCATGCGGGCATAGCGCTCCATGTCGTCACGGTCGGGGGGCGGCGGGAAGTCGCCGGGGTCGAGCCGTCCGGGGGCGGGCTCGTCGGGTGAGGGCGGTCCGGCCGGGCCAGGCGCGCCGCCCACCTCGATGACGACCTCGTCGATGACGATCGTCGCCCGCGCCCGGTCCCCTGGCGGGCCCTCGTCCTTGGGCCGGAAGGCTCCCGGTTCTCCCCGCTCGCTCCCAAGGTGCCGGGTGATCGTCGTCAAGATGGTGGCCAGGCCGCCGCCCGTCAGCCACTTCTCGTACGCGTCGGCGACGGTCTCCAGGCCCGTGCTCGGTTTCCGGGCCGCCTCGACGACCAGGTTCCCGGCCAGGTCGGTGGAGTGCTCGCGCAACGTGGCGAGTTGGCGGCCGAGGGCCTGGTCGGACAGGGTCGACTCCCGCTCGGCCACGGTGTCGAGCTCGTCACCGAGGGCGCGCATGCCGCCCTGTACGGAGTCGTTCAGGAACCGCAGTCCATCTCCGGTCGCTTGCTGCAACCGCTCAAGGGCTCCCATGGCGCGCCCGGCCACCGCAGCGTCGCGCAGGGCCGCGCCGAGGTCCGGAGGCTCGGGCGGCTTCGCGGGCGTGCCCGCGGCGCCGGGGGCCAGCGCCTCGAGGAACTTCAGCTGGGCGGCCTCGTGCAAGTCCTTCACCAGCTGTGCATCCTCGATCGGCTTCCCCGTCTTTAGCTGAACCAGCGCGGGGAGGACGGCCGGAAGGATGCGGATGAGGTGGGTCAGAACCCGGAAGACCCGCAGCTCGGCGAAGTTGCGCAGGATGGTGTCCACCGTAGGAACCAGCCAGTTCAGCAGCTGGTTCACCGCTGTTCCGATCGCCGCGCCGAGGGCGGACCCCAGGTCGAAGACCGCGAGCAGGGCTTCGCGGACCGTGGCGAACACGGCCGACAGGATGCCCTGCAGCGTGCTCGCCAGGACGGCCGCGACTCCGGCCGCCATGCGCGCCACCATCGCCAGGGTGTCGAAGACGGTGAGGGTGACGGCACCGCGCAACAGGAAGGCGATCCGCAGGGCGAAGCGCAGAGTCTCGGCGATGGCGAGGCGCATGTCGGGGAGGTGTGCGAGCAGCCATGAGAGTGAACCGATGGTCATCGGCAGGGCGATGACCAGGCCGTCCACCAGTCGACCGATGCGTTCGAGCGAGATCGAGGCGTCGTCCAGCATCCTCAGCCAGCGGGCACCCTGCGGCGTGGGCTCGGGGCCGGGCGGGCCCCCGGGCCGGCCCGGCGTGGTGGCGGCGAGGAAGAGGCCGGTGAGGGTCTCGACGGCGGCACGGATCTCACCCCATTGGCCGAGGGCGGTCGCGGCCCCGGGTGGACCCGGTGGAGCAGCGGCCGTACCGGGGGCCGCGGCCAATGTCGGCACGGTAACGCCACCGGCGGCGGGTGGGTGGGCGACGGCGGTGCCCACCTTGGGCGCCCCCACACCGATCATCATGAGGATGCGTTCGACGCTGTTCGCGATGTTCAGGATCGTGGGAAGGTGCCAGGCCACGAGCAAGGAGCCGGCCGTGCCCCCCAGGAGACCACCGCCCACATTGCCGATCAGGGCCCCCACTCCGCCGAGCAGGCCTTGGAGGAAGTCGCCGAAGCCACGGCCCGGTTCCAGGTCCGACAGGTTGACCACGTGCACCATCAGGGCGCCGGACTGCAGGGGCGCCGTGCCGAACCGGGGGCCGGCGGTGATCACCGAGGTGAAGGCGAATGTGCCGTACGAAGCGGTGGAGCGCTCGATGTCTTCCAGGGCCCGGCGGGCGAAGCGGGTCTGGGTGAGCAGCAGGCCGAGTTGGTGGACCAGTTCCTCATCGTCCATGGTCAGCCGCTCCCTTCGCCGCCGCGTCCGGCCAGGCGGCCGAGGCCTTCCCGGTACGCCCCGTGCACCGCGTCGGCGAAGTGCCCGGACAGGACGTCGGCCAGGTCGCCGTCGAGCGCCCGGCCCGGCGGCACGCGCAGCGTGAGCCGAGGCACACGGACACGGCTGAGCCGGGCCCGGCGGTGCAGGATGTGGGGCGAGGTGGGCGGTGCGGGCGGGCGCCCGGCCGTGGCGTTCTCGTCCGCCCTCGTCCGCCAGAAGGCGGTCAGTTCCCGGACGTAGAGGGAGAGGGCCTCCCCCATGAGTACGAACCCACCCGTGGCCAACCAGGTGTTGAAGGCCTTGCCGAGGGTGTCCTCGGGCACGCGGTCGACGGCCTCGCGCTGTCGTGCGACCTCGTCGCCGGCCACCACGTCGGACAGGCGTCCGGCTTGTCGTGCGGCCTGGGCCAACCGATCACCCACTGCGATCCGGGACGCCCGTTCGCCCTCCGCCGTGAACGAGGCGGCCAGGCGGTCCAGGCCGTGGCCGGTGTCCCCCGGGGCGCGTGACAGTCCGTCGCGCAGGGCACCTTCGGCGCGGTCGACGGCCTCGGTCAGCCGTCTGCCACGGCCGTCTCCGAAGAGGGCCTCGCCGAGGTTCGGGAACCGCGACTCAAACCGGAGAGCAGGCGCCTCGGCGTAGTGCGACAGCGGATCGCCGACCGGCAGCGGCAGAGTGCGAGCGTCGGGCGTGATCGCCTCGATCAGCTCGGTGACCACGCGCAGCAGGTGGACCCAGGCCGCCAGGCACGCAGTGAGTCGGGCGAGGAAGTCCTTGACAGACGAGGCCACTCCGCTGCCGAGCACGGTCGCGAGCCGGAGGTGGAAGGAGACGTGCACACCGATGATTCCGTACACGGCCGAAGCGAGCGCCGAGGCCTTCCGGGCCATGACGCCGATGCTTGCGAAGACGGTCTCCAGTGCGGTGCGGCGCACGCTCAGCACCATGTGTTCGATGGCCTCGGCGTAGCCGAGCACGGTGAACGCGGCGAACCGGGTCGCCGCCTCACCGAGGACGGTCACCACACGGGGGACCGCCGCCAGGATGACCACACCGGCGAGCACGGCGGTCTCCGCCGCGTCCGACGTTCCCGGGCCGATGCCCGCCGCGGGCTGCGCGGAGCCCGGTGGCATCGCCGCGCCGTGCCCTGTCGTGGACGGTGCGACGTTCGCCGTGGGCGTGCCCGGCCCGCTGGGCACCCCCAGGACGGCGAGGGCGGTGCGGACACGTGCGGCCAGGACGTCGATCTCCCCGTCCTTCCGGGAAGCCTGAGCCAGCGACCGGAAGGCCAGACCCGCCAGCCCGAAGAGATCCACCGCCCGGCGGTGGGCCGGGTCGAAGGCGCCGGGCACCGGGTGCGCGTAGCCGCGTACGGACGCCTCGATATCGGCGAGCACCCCCTCCACGGTGACCAGGGTCCGCGGGATCACGAGGGCCGACGACGTCTCCGCGCTCAGCGGCGCCACGGCGCGTTCGATGTTGTCGATGAGGTCGAGCCCGCCCCGCGCCGACCCCAGGGGCAAGGAGACGACCGGGGCGTGGGCGAGCATCCTCCGCTGGTCAGAGGCCAGTCGTACGCTCACGGCCCCATTGTGGAAGCGGAGGATCGGGAACTGCCTCGATGCCTGCTCCACCATCCGTACGGCGCGGCGGCGCCTATCGAGCACGGGCGCGATCTTCCTGTCCGCCGTCTGGACACCGGTGCACTGGAGCGTCAGGGAGGCCGTGAAGACGGCGGCCACCGCAGCCAGATCGATGGGCATGTCAGCGGCTTCCCGTCCCGGCGGGCTCTGCCTCGTCGGCGCGGTAGGTCCGGTACCGGAGCCGTTCGGTCAGCGCGTCCTGGAAGCGGCGGGCATCGGCCGGGTCGGCTCCCGGCAGCCGCAGCCGCAGCCTCCTCACCACCGGGCGCACCCGGTCCGCCTGGGGCAGGTCCCGTACGGGAAGCCGCGCCCCCTTGGCGGCAGGGGCGGCTGCCGCGCCTGCCCCGCTCTGGGCGTCGAGGGCGTCCAGCAGTGGCGCCAAGGTAGACAGCACGCCGCCACGCATGGCCGGCGGCAGGAGCCGCTCCAGGAGTGGCACAAGCGGCTCGCGGAGCTCGGCGAGGCTCTCTGCCGTGAAGGCCATGAGCCTCTCGGGCTTTCCGAAGCGGGCTTCCAGAGACGAGCGTTCGTCGGCGAGGGCGCTCCGGGGGTGCTCCGCCCGCGTCAGGGCGGCGCGGGCTTTGGGACCGAGTTCAATGGTGGTGACGTCGTGGCAGGTGCGCTCGATCTCCTCTGCGGCGCGGACGATCGCGTCCGCGTCCAGGGCGGGCAGTGAGCCGGAGCCGAGGGCCCGGCGCAGCTGCTTGGGATCGGGCGCCGCCGGCAGGGCCGGGAAGTCCGGCACCGGGGGCAGCAGCACCTTCCACAAGCTCGGGCCGCTCGGCTTCTCAGACGGTCCGTCACCGCCTTTGGCCAGCTCCTTGACGGCGACGTCCATCTGCCGCTTGAGCACGACGAACGTCCGGACGACCGGATGCTCGGTGAAAAGCCGCGTCACGAACTCCCCGACCTCACCCGCATACTTCTCCGACTTGTCGGCGACCGCGGTCCCCGCGAGGCGCGCCGCCTCGACCAGGATGCCCAGTTGGCCGGCGGCGACGTTCCCGACGGTTGTCAGGACCTTTCGGGCGAACGTCAGGAATGCCTGGAGTGCCTCCGTGAAGGACAGGGGGCCGGTCCGCACCTCGTCGAGCCGGTCCAACAAGCCGGTTCCCACGGTCGTCAGGACAGTCACCGTGTCGCGCGCGAGCGTGCCGAGTCCGGCCAGAGTGCGGGCCGACGGCACCAGGGTCGGCCCGACGCGCAGGACGAGGAAGGCGACCGTGCCGAGGAGTTGCGCGAAGAGCGCCGCCAGCCGGTCACCCAAAGCGAGCAGCCTGGCCAACAGGGGGTTGTCCTCGGACGTCCTGGGGCCGGTCAGCCGCTCGAGGAACCGGACGGCCGCGTCGAGGCAGCGAGCAGCCGCGCCAAGCAGGTCGTACGCCTCCCGCACTTCCCGGCGGTCGCTGAGCGTCGCGACCAAGGCGAGCCCCACTCCCCCGCCGACCAGACCACCACCGGCGAGGGCAACCGTAGCCGCCGGGGCCTCCCGGAGTCCGAGCCCGAGCAGGAAGGGCACAGCGACCCACACCAGGGCGGCCACCAGGGTCGCCCAACTGAGACCACCGAACCGGAGCAACATCCCGGCACCCAGGACCGCCCAGAGCGGGCTCATCACCATTCCGGCCACCATGCCGGCCAGTCCGGACAGCGGCTCGGCCAACTGGAGTCCGCCAGGACCGGTCGGTGCGGGACTCCGCGCGGCTGCGAACCGTGCGTCGAGTTCGTCCGTGTTCATGACACGGGCGAGAAGAGCGAGGCCATCGATGGGTGGCGGGGCACCGAACCAGTGGGCCAGGAAGATGCTGCGCACCCGCTCGACGACAGCGGACTCCAGGGTGACGATCTCCGTCCACGGAGCGAGCGACCTGGCGGTGGCGACGAGCGCACCGGTGAATTTTTGCAGCAGCAGCGCCAGAGGCATCGCGGTGAGCACCTCCTCCCTCCGGCCCGGGGTCGACGGGCGTTCTCATGAGGTCCGGGCAGCCTCGATCCGGGCGTTCTCCCGTTCGATCTGCTCCACGAGCAGGGCGACGTAGGCACGCCGCTCGGCGGACTCCATGTCCATCAGCTCCGACCACGGCCAGTGCAGGTGGTATCCAAGGAAGAACACCTCCTGTCGGAGCTGGTCGAGACTTACCGCGGTGTCAAAAAATTTGTCATGTCCAGACTCGAACGCATCTCGTGGCCGCACGACGGACAGTCAAGTTCGCGCATCAGGTCGATCCCGGGCGCGTCGTCGTCGAACGCCCGGTCGATGAGGCGCCGGTCGGTGAGGGTGAGGTCGGCGAGGATCTTGGGCCCGATGGCTTCGAGCCGGTGCGTGGGAAGGTCGCCCAGCGACTTCATGCACCGCGCGAGCAGCGCATTCTTGCCCAGCGAAGCGTTCTTGCGCATCTGAGGCGCCGCCGCCGTCTCGTCCGAGCCCCGAGCCAGACGCAGCGTCAGCGACGTGTGCACGGCCCCGTCCCGGTCGAGATAGCCGTCCTGGAGCTCCACGCTGATGTCCTCCGGTGGCTCGCCGTCAGCCAGCATCCTCGTCGGAAGTGCGTCGAGGTCCTCCAGCTGTTCGAAGCGCTCGCCGCAGGAGGAGCAGCCGTAGACAGCGGCCAGCTCCGGGCCGAAGGTGAGGCTCCGCAGCTTAATCAGGAGGTAGTTGCGGTCGACCGAGTACAGCGCCTCGACGTCGGCGCGCCGTACTGACGTCAAGTCACCGAGCCCGGTCATGCAACTGTGGAGCAATGCAGTGACCAGCCGCCCTCCGTTGCGCTGATTAGCCGGATCCGCGAGCAGCGCCTCCTCTCGGCCGGTCATCTTGCGCAGAGTGACCCGGCGCTGCGCTTCGCCCGCATCGTCGACGTAACCCACTGGAAGGATTACCTCGGTCTCGCGCCCGCTGCGGGCGCCGGGGCTCAGGGCCGCCGTCGGGTCCTGGTCCGCGGGGACACCGCCCGGACGACGTGCGTCGAGTTCTTCCGTTGTCGCGGTCACGGTCATGGGAATCCTCCTGGGGGTCGTGCGGTGGGGGGCGGTGAATCATTCGACGCGTTCGAGGCCCTCGTGCTCGAGCACGATCGTCTGCAGGAACAGGCCCGTGGATCCGGCTTCGAGGTCGGTGAACTTCGAGGACTTCACCCAGGCGTGGTAGAAGGCGAACTTCAGGACCTCATCACCGAAGTGCCGCTTGATGATCATTCCGTTCTTCCGCACGGCGGAGCCCCCCTGCCGGGGCGCGTTGAGTTTGAACGTCTGCCAGAACCAGTCGCGGAACCGCTTGTCCTCCGGGCTGCCGTCCACCCTTCGCTCGATGGTGAGGGGCTCGAACTTCACCTTGGCCGCAGCCAGTTTGTAGACGTGCCCGGTAACACCATCGGGCTGCTCGATGGTCTCCAGTTCACCCTCGCTGAGCCCCGACACCTTGCTGATGCCCGGGCTTTCCGTTCCATCGATGAACAGGACGAACTCGTTGGCGCGGAGACCTTCGTGGAAATCGCCCACCTTGGGCATGGCTACTCCTTGGACTCTGGTGCCGACTCAGGGTTGCGGCGGTTCGGGCTTCCGTGCCAGCGGGTGCCCTCACGCCTCGGTGACGGTGCCACCGCTGGGCTGCTGGCCGATACTGATCACGATCGTCTCGGCGGGGCGCGACGGGTAGAAGAGGACGTCGATGGCGAGCCGGCCCTGCTCGACCTGGTCAGGCGGGTTGTTCGTTGCGTCGACGACCACAGTGAACGTCTCCTCGGGGCCACCAGTGCCGAACGCGCCCTGGCGCCAAAGCCCAGTCAGAAACGGGTTGACGGTGCCGAACTTGACCGCGCTCCACAGCGCATCCCTATTGGGCTCCTGGCGCACCCAACGCAAGCCGTCACGCAGGCTGCTCTTGACGTAGTTGAAGAGGAGCCGGACGTTCACATACAGCCAGCGAGGGTCGCTGCTCAGCGTGCGCGACGCATCGATCACGATGCCGGCGCGCGGTACCGGGCGCACGCCGTTGACAGCGGCGTCCTTCACCAGCGCTGTGTGATCGGCGTCAGACAGGCGGGTCTCGACGTCGAGCACGCCCCGCAGGTTCGCCTCATCGCCCGCGGGTGCCTTCCAGATGCCCCGGGTGGCCTCGACGCGGGCGTACACCCCCAGCACATGGCCGACGGGCGGGATACTCCTGCGCGGCGCGTCACCGACACCGAGGGGGTCCGGCACGGTGATCCAGGGACCGTACAGGGCGCCGTACACCTTCAATCCCCTGAGCAAGGCCGTGTACTCAGCCGCCTTGCCGCCGGCAATCACCCCCTTGGGCACCGCCCCGACATACATGGCGTCGCCCCGTCTCGCGCAGTAGCCAAGGGCCTCGAGCGCCACGTTTTGGCTCGTGCTCTCGCAGCACAGCAGTTGGATGTCGAAGGGATCGAAGACCGGGAACCCGGATGCCCCGTCAGAACCTCCGATGAAGTGCGCGGCCTTCACCGTGCCGTCGGCGCCATTCTCCAGCGGGAGGTATCCCGTCTTGTCGCTCGGCCGGTCCGCGGCGCCCGGAGCGTGCTTGTCCGTGAGCCGGATGACGTTCGAACCGGACAACGGGTCGTTCACCACGACGGGCGCGTAATTCGTACGGCTCTCCACCATCGTCAGGCCTGTGTGCCGTTCGAGGACGTGGTCCTCGAACGGTTCCCCTCGAGACACGATCAGGTCGAACTCCGATGCGCTCCTACGGACCGTGACCGTGGTGACGTCGAAGAGGTCCGGACCCACGAGGTCGGGGCTCCAGGCCACGGCGCCGGTGGCCTCGTTCACGGTCTTCAGCGTGACCTGTTCACTCCTGGTGCTGTCCGTGATCAGGACCGAGTCACCGACGCCGAAGTCGAGGACCCGGGCCAGCCGGGTTCCGCCGGCTTCCAGCTCGTGGGGCGTGCCCCACACCACGGCCGCGGGCTGAGGGAAGCCGAGCTTCGGGTTGGCCGCCGTCACACTCAGAGCGGTCCGGCCACCGGTCGCCGCCGGACGGTTGCTAGTGGACGTCAGCACCAGTTTGTCGCCGTCGAGCGACGCGATCAGGTCCGTGGTCCTCTTGTTGATCGCAGTCGTGATCTCCCCCCGCGTGGCAGCTGCCGGATTCGCGAAGTCCAGCGCATCGAACCTGAGGGTCAACTCGTTGTCGTCGACCTTAACGGCGAGCGGGGGGAGCGCCGACATGTCCACCGTGGCCGGGAGGGCGTCGGTGGCGGTAACCGTCGCCTTGGCCTTCTCCTTGAGCTGGCTCTCCGCGGTGACCTTGTGCTCCACCTTCACCGCGAGTTCGCGGCCCCACAGGCCCGGATCGGCCTGCCCCCGGTAGCCCGCCTCAACAAGGAGAACCTCGCCGCCCGCCTGATCCTTCAGCACCCGACAGGCCGATGACTCGGCGGCGCTGAGAGCGGTGTCGACCACCCGGTTGACGTACGCGACCCGGCCTCCGTTGTCGAAGAAGCCCCGTACCAGATAGGCGCCCAGGCCACCGGCGAAGTGCGGGCCGAAACGCTCGGTGAACTGCTGGAAACTGGTCACGCGAACGGGCTGGTCGGGGACGCCGCGTTGCGTCACCACATGGAAGCCAGCGACCGACGCGGCCGCCCCCGTGATCGACGGCGAAGCGGTGCCGTCGCTTTCAACGACGTTGACACCGATGTTGAACGTCATGACTGGTCTCCTTGGCCCTCGTCCCTGCCACTGCCACTGCCACTGCCACCCTCCGGCTGATCACAGCTCACCCACGGGTCACTCGTCCGCCCGGTCGACCCCCACGCGCACCTCCGAGACAGTGGCGTGTACTGGCCCGCCCACCACGGAGGAGGCGGACGCACGGACCTCGACGCGATAGAGCAGCACGGGAAGACTGCCTTCGACCGCTGGCCAGTAGCGCTCCGCACGGCCGAGGGGGAGCAGCGTGACGGGCAGCCGCTCCCCGTCGGCGCACAGCTCGTCGAGCGCAGGAAGCCGGTCGAGCACGGCCTCGATCAGCGCGGCCTGGTCGGCGCGCGATCCCGCGACTGGGGTAATCGCGTAGTCGAAGCTGTACGGATCGCCGAACGGGATCATGCGCGCGCCGTCCGCCGTGAAATCGGCGGCCTGCTGTCCCTCCCGAACCCTGTCCGGTTCGAAGTTCACGTTGATGTGCATGATGTCCAGCGCCGGGGCGGCGGGGCGCGGCTCACTCGGTGTCCGGACCTTCACGGTGGTCACCGTCACCGCCGGTTCGCCGATCGCCATGCCGGAGAACCTCGCCTCGAGGGCTCGGTCGGCATCGGCAAGCAACTCCGGGCGCACGGCGATCAGATCGTCGACATACAGAGTCGTCGGCCCGGTGGAGTCGACGCAGCGCAACTGGAGCTGAGTCACGGCGGCCGCGACGGCCGTGTCCAGGTCCGCGATACCAAGTCGAACCGTCTCCCAACGGTCCTGGCCACGCACGGGGAGCAGCCGGTGCCAGGTGTTTCCGGGCGAGGTCACCGGACTCTCGGCGGACCCGAGTCGGAGTTCGAACGTGAACGGAAGCCCCCCGACTCCGGCCCGCCGATCGGACCGTACGGAGAGCCGCAGTTCGGAAAAGCGCGAGAGGTCGACGCCGGGCAGCTGTCGCCGGAGCGCGTGGCCTTCCGCGGCGGTCGTCGCGGTCACCCGCGCACTCACGCCGTCCTTGCCGTAGCCAACGATGGTCCGCTCGTCGTACATCGCGAGCGCGGAGGACGGGGTGAGCTCATCCTCGGCGACCGCGACCCACTCGGTCGCGGAACTCATCGCGTCGACGACGACCGAGGTCACCGCTAGCGCCTCCTGTCGCGCACGCAACGGCCCGCCGCGCACGGCGGGGCCCCGATCGCGCTGCCGGCCTCTGGCACCACGCCGACGCGCGAGGAACGGGTGCCCGGCGCGGTTCCCGTCAACGCACCCCCATCGAGACCGATAGGCACGAGACCACCCACCCTCTCCTCTTTGTCGTCAGGACGCCCGGTCAGCTCGTCCAGGATTGAAGAGCTCGCCGGGGCCCGCACCCGGGAGGGAGCCATTCGGTGCAGAGGGGAGAGGCACAAGACGTTGGCCGGAGTCATTCCCGTGGCCGCCTTCGGCGTGTGCCTTCCTGGCCTCCGGTGAGCCCGTCCCGAGTCGGCGCGGCGGCGTCGGCCGTTCACCGGAACTTCCGCACGGGGTTTAGGGCAGTCCTGGCCCCGGGCTCAGGGGTGATGGTCGTCTCACGGACCTCTCCGTGTTCCTCGCGCACTTCGGCGGGTCGCCATTTCCGTCCAAGCCTGCGCCTGTGGGCCTCGTCGGCCGTGCGAACAGCGCCTTCACACTGGCAGGCCGCGGCCTCGGCACGGGCGCGACTGCAGTGCGGGGGTCCCATATCGGGGGGCCACGCTGAAGCCGATTGCCGGCCTCCATCGAGGCGTGAGCCGCAACGCCAATAGAAGCCGGTGCGGGGAGCACACGCGCAGGAGACGGCTGCCCAGAGGAAGCAGGGGCCATCCCCGCGGGTGCGGGGAGCACGGCTACGAGGCCACCCGGAAGCCTGACGGCTGGGGACCATCCCCGCGGGTGTGGGGAGCACTCGGTCTCTGGCGGCGCCTCGCGGTGGTCGTAGGGGGACCATCCCCGCGGGTGCGGGGAGCACGCGGCGAGCGCGTCACGGGCTTTGTTCGCCGCGGGACCATCCCCGCGGGTCGGGGAGCACTCGTCAGCGATCGCTTCGTACCCAACGCTGTCGGGACCAACCCCGCGGGTGCGGGGAGCACGGCCCGGCTCGCTCGGGTACTCCCACCCCTTCGGGACCATCCCCGCGGGCGCGGGGAGCACTTTCTGAGGTCGTGCCTCTTGTTGAGGTAGAGGGGACCATCCCCGCGGGCGCGGGGAGCACGACGCAATGCGCCTGTCCGTGCAGAACGAGCTGGGACCATCCCCGCGGGCGCGGGGAGCACTCGAAGGCGTCCCGGCGGACGTTGCTGCGCGTGGGACCATCGCCGCGGGCGCGGGGAGCACCGGCGGGGTTGGTCGCAAGCCGGTGGATCAGGGGGACCATCCCCGCGAGCGCGGGGAGCACTCTTCGCGACCTGCGGCTTTGCTTTGGCTGCAGGCCATTCTGAGATAGTTTCAACGAGTCCGACATGGCAGACAAAAGCCCCATCTTGCCGGCTATCCCTTGCCGAAGCGGCGTCGTTTGGACGCGTTGCTCCAGCCTTTCTTCGGCGCTGGTGTGCTCGAAGTACCGTTCTGGCTCGGGCGGCGGATCAGGCTCAAGCCTTCGTGGTCGACCAGTTGCCAGGTGTGGTCATGGGTGCGGAAGGTGAAGCCTTGCTCGCTGTTGGTTGTGTGGGCGAGGAGGGCACGGCCTTGGCCTGCGTATTGCTGGACCTCGTCCCACAGCAGGTCGCGGATTCTGGCGGAGGGTTGCCGATGAAGACGCCGGCAGAGACCTCGAGGAGCCAGCGGGTGAGAAAGCCGCGTAGTCCGGCCGGACAGTTGGTGAGAACGATGACGGTCACCAGACCGTCTCCACCCCGTCGAGGATTCGTCGGTTCCGCCGTAGTTGCGGCCCGCCGCAACTACACGGTCGTGGTCGGTTTGTAGCGTGACAACATCCGCGGTGTCGCTGGCGGAGGATGTTTCAGGCGCGTGAGGGATGAGAAGGCGCTTGATGTCGCTGACGCAGCGGTCGAGCAGGGCTGTTTCATTGAGACGATCACGAAGTGCGAGAGCCGACGTCCTCTTCGTCCTCGGCTGCCGTGTCGAAGGCAATGGGGATGCCGATCTCGGTCTCGTAGAGGTCGGCGATGTCGAGGACGAAGGACAGTTCGTGGCCGGAGTGCACGAAGCCAAGTGCGGGACTGCACCCGAGGGACGTGACGACGGCATGGGCGATGCCGTACATGCATTGGGCTGCGGCGGTGATGGCCTGGTTGACGGGGTCGCCGCTGGTGAAGTCGCCTGGGGTGTAGCGGCGGCCGTGCCAGGGGATGCCGGTGCGTGCTGACTGGGTGCGGTAGCAGTCTTTGAGGCGGCGTCCTTCGTGGCCGAGGAGTTCTTTGCGGGTGAGGTCGGAGGGGTCCTCGTCGGGGAAGCGCAGGCGGTACATGGCGCGGGCGACGGCGAGTCGGCTGCGGGTGTTGGCCCATTGCGTGGCTTGTGCTTCGGCGAGGGCGGACGAGCGGGTCAGGGCGCGGCCGGAGGCGTAGTAGCGCACGCCGTGTTCGCCCACCCAGCAGACGGCGGCACCGGTTTCTCCAAGGACGCTCATCGCCTGGTGGGTGATGCGGGTGCCGGGACCAAGAAGCAGGGTGCTGATGGTGGCCGAGGGGATGTGGGTGGTGCCGTCGGCGTCCTGGGCGGTGATGGCGTTGGCGTCGCGGTGGACGGTGCAGCGTTCGAGATAAACGAAGGACAGTCGCTCGCCGGTGCGCGTGAGTTGGCGTGGAGTGAGGGCGGTGCGGCGGGAGACGGTGGTCACGGTGTCGCCTGTCGGGGCAGGGGGGCGAGGGTAAGTAGGCCGCAGCCGTAGGCCTTTGCCTTGCCGAGTCCTTGGGTGAGGGTGCGGCGCAGGAGGTCGGGGTCGGTGACCTCGAGGCGGCCGTCGAAGGTGACGGTGACGAGGCTGACGGGCGGTTTGCGGCCGACGGGTGTGGTGGCTCGGGTCTTGTCGAAGGCGCGGTTGCGCTTGTCGTGGACGGTGAGTTCGTAGCGGTCGCCGGGGTGCGGTTGTTGGGTATGGGTGGTGTCGTGCGGCAGAAGACGCCGGTCGTCGGGCTTTTGCAGGATGCGGAAGCCGCAGGGTTCCTGGCGTTTGAGGAGCCAGCCCATTTGGTGGACGGGGGTGAGGTGGGCGGTGCGTTTGGTCGGCTCGTCGTCCTTGCGGCGGATGTGGTGGACGGGGTTGGCCGTGAGGCGGAACGCCCACTGGCCGCCGACTGTGAGGCGGTCGAGGAAGGGGCTGTAGGGGCGGCTCTCCCATCCGGGGGCAGCGGGTTCGGCGGCGGCGGGCCAGCCGGCTTGTTCGACGAGGTGGGTCAGGTCGGGCCGGTGGGGGCTGACGAGGTAGAGCATGACTTCGGCGTGTTGGGTGTGGTCCAGGCGCCACAGGACGCGTGGGCCGCCGCTCTGGGGGGTGCTGGGCAGCAGGGTGGGGAAGGACGACATGACGGCGGCGTGCATCACCTGCGGTGAGGACAGGAGCCGGCGGGCTCCGGGGCGTGCGGTGTTCACGCGGAAGCGGGTGAGGAACATCAGGCGCTCTCTTCCTCAAGGCCGTCGAACGGGTCGTGCGGGGGCAGTTGGCGTCCGTTGGCGATGGTGAGGTGCACGCGGTCGGTGACGACGGTGCGCAGGGCGTGGCGGCGGTGGGCGGCGGCGAAGCTGAGGGGCTGGTCGCGCAGGGTGTCGGTGTCGGTTTCGTTGCTGTGTGCCTCGCGCAGCACGGTCAGTTCGATGCCGGTCTGGTTGCGGTGCTGCCTGCGGTACCAGCCGGAGGCTTGCCAGGGCTCGGTGCGCAGGGCGTCTTCGAGGGTGGTGTCCGCGTGGAGGTTGAGGTCGACGGGTTGGGCGGGTGGGCAGGAGCGGCGGCCGAGGAAGGGGGCGTAGACGGGGTTGCGCAGTGCGGCGTGGAGGGTGGCGAGGAGGGTGGTGTCGTTGCCTTCGAGGGCGGCGACGAAGACGGCGTCGGCGAGGTAGAACCGTTCGGACAGGGGCATGGATTTGCCGCTGACGGCGTGGTGGGCTGTGTGGAAGTCGCGTGTGCGGGTGCCGGGTTGGTCGATGCGGACGCCGAATCTGAGGGCTGCCAGGGGCTGCAGCCGGGCGTCGTCGCCGCGTTCGATGCCGGCGGCTGCGGCGAGCATGCCGATGATGCCGCTTTTGGTGGGGGCGGATTCGGTGGTGCGCCGGGTGAAGCGGGCGGAGGCCCCCCAGGACTGCAGGGGGCCTGCGAGGCGGAGGGTGAGCACGCTCATGCGGGCTTCTCCAGGCGGTCGGTGACGGTCTGGCCCACCGCGGTCAGGAGTGTGCTGAGGCTGGGGGTTTCGGTGCCGATGCCGGAGAGTTCGGTGGTGTTCGGGCCGACGCGTAGGACCCAGGTGTGGGTGGAGTCGGCGTTGCCGTAGGCGCGTTCGAGGTCGGGGATGTACTGCGCGAGGCGGTCGCAGGCCTCGCGGACGTGGCCGCCCAGGTCGCCGCGGACGGGTTCTTCGAATGCGGCGACGAAGCTGACGGGGCGGGTGGTGCGCAGGGTGACGATGACGGCGTCGGGCAGGGTGTGGTGGCCGAAGGTGTTGATCTTCCCGGTGGGCAGGGAGGCGATGAAGCCGTGGACGAAGGCTTCGACGGCACGACGGACCGGGGTGGTGGGGTGTTCTTCTTCGCGCAGGCCGTGGCCGAGGTTGGCGGCGAGCTGGTGGACGGAGAGGGCGGCGTAGCGGTAGAGGGTGGCGGAGTTGAAGTCGACGGTGCCGATCATTCCGGCGCCGGTCTCGGCGTCGGTGTTGGTGTCGTCGACGGCGGTGTAGTAGTCGGATTCGGCCTCGACGCGGTGCACGCTGAGGGCGTGGGCGACCTGGACTGCGGCGTCGACGCCGAGGTCGGCGGCGTCGGCGACCATGCGGCCGAACAAGGAGATGTCGACGGAGTGGTGAGTGTCGGCGATCTCCTTGGCGCGGTCCTTGTTCTTCTTTTCCTTGAGGAAGCCGGTGATGTCGGCGGCGCCGTCCAGGGCAAGGCGGGCGAGGCCGTCGAGCTGACGGGCGCTGAGGAAGACGAGGTACTTGGCCTCGGGTGCCGGCTCGGGCTCGCCGTCCTTCGCGGCGGCGGCCTTGCGCTTGGGGGTCTCGGTTTTGAGGCCGGTGGCCTTCACGGTCTCGTCCGCAATGCGCAGGGCGCTCTCGCCGTCGAGGGAGGGGTCCAGGGTCGTGATCCGTTCGGCGACGGCTTCCACGATCTTCTTGGTGCGCACCCCGAGTTCGCCGGGGTCCAGGAGGTGCTCGTCGCGGAAGTAGGTGCGGGTGGCGCGCTTCCATGCCTGACTGGAGACGCGTGCGCGGGGAACGCCCCCGTAGACCGCGCTCTTGGGCGCGCCGGTGTCGTCGCGGTTGAGGTTGCTGGGCGGGACGGTCTGCAGGGCGTGGACGTCGAGGAAGATGCGGTTCACGAGGAGTCCTTATTCGGTGTCCGGGGTGCGGGTGTCGCCGACGGCGGTGGGCGCGGTGTTGCCGGGGGTGGTCGCTGTGTCGCCGGGGCTGGTCCGGTCGGGGCGGGTGTGGAAGGAGCGGCCCCATTCGCGGCGCACGGTGTCGGGTCCGCCCGGGTGTTGCCAGGTGTAGAGCTGTCCGGCGAGCAAGGCGTAGTCGAGAGCGATGCCGTCACGGCGCAGTAGGAGGACGATGTCGCGCAGGCGCTGGGCGAGGGCGGTCAGGTCGGGCGCGGTCCCGGCGCGGACGAGGCGTTTACGCAGCGGTTCGTCGATCTCGCCCAAGGTCATCATGCGTCGCACGGCGGCTCCGAGCCCCCGGCCGTTGTCCGGCCGGTCGGCCTGGTGCATACCGATCGGACGGGACTGCTGGTGCAGGGCCCACAGAGTGAGGGCGGCATGCAGAGCGTCCTCGGCACGCACGAGTTCACCCTCGGTCAAGGGCCGGGTTCCTGCTGGGGGCTGGTGCAGGGGGGCGGTGTCGATGAGGCCCCACAGGTCGGGCAGTTCCCCGACCTCGCGGCCGGCGCCACGGCGCAGCCGGGCAAGGTCAGCCACTTCGCGGGAGCGGTCGGCGAGGTAGCCGCGCTGCAGGCGGGCTAGGTGCTGTGCGGCGAGGTTGGTGACTTGTGTGCGTGGACGGACGGGTGCGGGGGTCGTGGTCATGCGGGTGCCTTCGCAGTGTCGGGTGCGGGCGCCGGGCCCGCGTCGGATGTGGCGCCGGACGGCTGGGGCTGGCCGAGGGCTTTGGTCAATGCGCTGCGGAACCACCGCTCGGCGAGGGCCGAGTTGAGCCACTCGGTGCCCCTTTTCAGCTCGATAGTCCTGCCCTGCCAGGCGGCCTCCCCGGCTGCGTCCATGAGCCTCTTCCCCAGCTGGACGGCGATCTCGTACACCTGCTGCTGCCACACCAGCCGCTGCTCGTGGGGGTCGTCGGCCTGCGCGAGGCGGTGGAGCCAGTGCCGGTTGGGGCTCTCCAGGGCGGCGTAGGCGTGCTCGCGTGCGATGGCACGCGGTCCTTCGCCATCCAGACCGGCGGCGCGGGCCAAGTTCGTGGCCAGATCACCGAGGGCGTTCACCGCACGGTCAGCGTCACCGACGGCGGCGATGGCCTGCTCGGCGTAACGGCGGTCCTGGTCGTGCAGGAGGACGACGGCCATGGCGACGTGGTCGTCGACGATCTCGTCAATCACGGACTGCTGGGTACCGTACTGCGCCGCGACGACCCGGGCGCGAACGAGGAACCCGCGCTCAAGTTCTCCTTCGGTGACCAGCCGGGCTACCCACTCCAACACCGCCGGCCGCAAGAAGGACGCGGCTTCGCCGCCCTGACCGCGGGCCGGTTCCGTGGCGACCAGGGAGGCGATCCCCCGCCAGGCGGCACGCTCGGGATCGTGCTCGCGCGGCAGATAGACCGGGCTCTCACCGAGCTTCTTCTCCTGGACGGTGCTGCGCCGCCAGGCAGTCATGGGTTCACGGTGGTGCCGGTTGCGCGAGTGGAGGGGGTCGCCGTAGCCGAGGACGACCCCAGTGACGCCATGCTCGTCGAAGTGCAGCCGTAGACGACGGCTCTGCCAGGTATACAGATCACGGACCCCGGTGGGAGCACGGTCAACGCCGCCCGGGCCGTACGGCTCGCGCCGCCAGGCCGGCGCATCGTCAGCGTCGATCTCAAAGTTGGCGGTGTCGGCGGCCACGAGATTCAGCAGCAGCGTCTCGCGCAGGGTGCGGCCCTCGGCGAACACTCCACCGAGGTTGCCGGCCCAGCCGACCCCCAGCGGATACACCTTTCCGCTCCTGGCCCGACCGTCGCCCACCGCCCCGGTCTTGATACCGGAGGTGTCAAAGGCGTGAGCGTGAACGGTCCAGCGGGCGGCCTCGGCGAACGTGAGCCGCTCCACGCCGGGCATCCGGGCGGAGAAGAACGGCTCCCCGTTGGGGACGTCGGCCACGATCCGGTTCAGGGAGAACACCTCGTCCTTCGCCGTCCGCAGGCTGGCGGTCTGGAAAAACGGCCTCACCGGTTCCAGCAGATCGAACCGGACGGCATGGGTATCCAGATACGGGCCCACCGGCGTGAAGCACTGCTCATCGCCCCACAGGTCGGACCAGTCGTCGATGTCGCCCGGCCCCTGCAGTGCGTCGTGGGCCAGCGCCAACAGCAGCCGCAGCAGAGCGAACTCCTGGGTCGGCAGGTCACCGACGATCCTGCGCAGCCGGCCCGCCTGCTCGAACACCTCCCGCAGCGATAACTCCCGCTGTATTCCGTCACGGTCCAGGACAGGGATCCACGGCCTCGTGGTGAGGTCGAACGACAAGCCATTACTGCCAGGGCCGGGATGGGATTCAGGCACGGGTCACCTCGAGACCATCGCTTGTGCTGTAGCGGAGAGCGAAGCCTGCCAGGCGGGTCTGACAATCCTCGTCGAGCGCGAGAATCAGCTGGCCCGCGAGCCAGTGACTGTCCTTCATCTGCCATGCAGGAACGTAAAGTTCCTCCAGTTCGCCGATCGCCTGGTCCATCGTCTCGGCGTTGCTGAACTGCATCGGCAGCCGCAGTCCGCAGGACGCGGCCGCGCGGGCCGCGGCAGGGGCCGGCACCTGGTCCGTGGGCAGTTCGAGTCCTGCGAGTGAGCGGCCGTCACGGTCCGCCTCGAGCCAGGGCACCGTGGTGAGGGTGTTGTCGGAGCGGCGTTGCACGACGACGACTTCCAGGCTCTCGCGGCTGTCGCGCACCTGGGCCCGGCCCTGGCGGGTGTCATCAGCGTCACCGACCCCGGCGGCGACCCAGCCGAACAGCGGCTGGCCGGGGCGGGCCGCCGCATCAAGACGGAAGACCGCTGCGCGCTCGGCTTGACCGGCACGGTGCTCCAGATGCTGCAGCCTGGCCGCCTCAACGTCCTGCACCCACTCACTCGGGACGTCGGCCTGCTCGGCATAGGCGTGCTGCACCAGTCGGCTGATGTCGGCCGGTAGCCGCACCGGGCGTGCTTCTTTGTCGTCCAGGTGAGGCAGCAGCGCGGCCGCAGAGCGCAGCAGGGCATAAGCCCCATACACGGCGACAGACCCGCGCACCGGCTTGGGCACCGTCTGGGTCCAGTCGACGCCGGTAACCAGGCAGCGAGGCCTGCGCAGCCGCTCCGGGCGGTCGGCCTGCGCCCTGTCGGGGCGCAGGTGGCGGTGGAGACGGCCCATGCGCTGCAGCATCAGGTCGACCGGGCACAGGTCACTGACCAGCAAATCGAAGTCGACGTCCAGCGACTGCTCGGCCACCTGACTGGCGACCACGATGTGCCGGTCCGGCCGCCGCGTCGCCTTGGCCGGCGGCCCGAAGCGGCGCAGCAGGTCGGCGTCCTTGGCAGCCCGGTCGACGTCGATGAAGCAGGAGTGCGCCACACTCACCTGCGCATCCCCGAACCGCTCACGCAGTGCCGCTGCCGTGTCCAGGACACGGCGCACGGTGTTGCGCACGACGAGAGCGCAGCCGCCGCGCGCGAGTTCACTCTCCAGCCGGCCGGCAAGAACATCCAGATCATCATCGATCCGCTCCACCTGCACGTCCACGCCACGACCCGACGCGACAGGACGACACAACACCGGCAACCCGCCCGGCGCGACCGCCGTCACCAAGGGATACTCACCGGCCTCGGCAACAGCGCCGAAATCGGCAGCCTGCTGCCCTGCGGCCGTACCCGCATACGCCGCGACCAGCTCGCGGCGCCGACCGGCCGGCAAGGTCGCCGACAGCACCACCACCGGCACCCGATAGGCACCCAGCCAGGACAGCACCCGGTCCAGGTAGACGCTCATGTACGTGTCGTAGGCGTGCGCCTCGTCGATCACAACGACCTTGCCCGCCAGCGCGAGATGACGCAGCGCCAAGTGACGGCTCTTGAGTCCCGCGAATAACAGCTGATCGACCGTGCCCGCAACGAAAGAGGACAGCATGGCCTTCTTCCGACCCCGCAGCCAGGCATGCGCCACCAGCTCCGGACTCGCCCAACGCCTGGAATGAGAAGGCCGCCACAGTTCCGCTTCGGCCGTCTCGTCCAAGTCGACAGCCTCAACCCTGTGGCTGTGCCGCATCAACTGTGCGAAGTCTCCGTTCAAAGCCGCCTTGGAGTGGGCCAGAAGCACCGAGTACCGCGCTCCTTCAGGCGCGGGCAGACGCTCCAGCCAGTCCAACAGCCTGGGAAACATGGCGTTTCCGGTGGCCATAGTCGGCAGCGCGAAGAACACGCCGCCCGCACCGGACCGCGCAGCGAAAACCTCCGCGGCCGCGAGCGCAGCCTCCGTCTTGCCCTCCCCCATCGGCGCCTCAATCACCAACAAGCCCGGCTCGCTCATCGTCCGCGCGACCTCAACAGCCCTCTCCTGAACCGGCCGAACCCCGGCACCAGGCGGCAGAGCGAAGCGGGATCCGAACAGCTCCTGAACATCCCCAGTGGGCATCTGGGCTTGCCAGCCGCCGGGCAGATCCAACCCTCTCCACGCCGCGGCAATGCGTTCCTCACCGGAGCGAGGAACATCCTCGGGAAAATACGGGAACAGGTCAGGATTGCTCGCTATCCAATCGCTCACGATCACCAACGCCGTGAGCAGAACCTGCGCCGGCTGTGGAAGCTTCACCGACCGCCACGCGCCCAGGCGTTCACCTGCACCGAACTCGTCCGCGCACGCCTCGAGCAGCTCCTCCTGCACCCGCCGCCACAGCGCAGAACTCGCGCCCGGGCTTCGCAGCAACTCGGGCCGGGCATCCAGTGCAGTGATCTGGCCGTGCTCCGGCGGCACCCCGTGATGGCCCCCCACCACCACCGTGAACTGCCCCGACTGCCTGCGGGTCCAGCCGTGGCGCTCCTCGAGCCACTCCCCCAGCAGCACCTGCCCGGCCAACCCGTGCGGGGCCAGCTTCCGGTCCGCGCCCATGGCCGCCCCCGACCGCATCTGCAGCCCACGGCCCCGCATCACGTCGGCCAGCGAATCGACCTGGCAGGCGAAAGCCGGCGTCGCCTTCCCGATGTCGTGAATCCCTGCCAGCCACACAGCAAGCCGTCGGGCATCCGCCTCGCCCCCGGGCAGGACACCCGCGATCAACCGCCGCACGGAAGACGACAGCCACTCATCCCACAACCGCCCCGCCACAGCGGCACTGTCCTCCATGTGCCGCCACAAAGGGAGCCACCCCTCTGCATCCCGGTCGTGCTTCGCCCACACACTGAGCACCGGGCCACCCAGTCTCGCCCGCAACCCGGCACGAACCCCCACACCAGTCATGCCAGATGAATATCCCCAACAGCCCCACGATGTAGGCAGATTCACAAAAATAAGCCGGAAACGTCCCCCGAACCGAACCTGCCTCACTCACAACCGGCAACACGTAAAGTCACTCCCCCACCCACAAACAGCCAGACAAAGGAATGGGAGGCAATTTCCTGTATGTCAGGGTCATCAAAAGTTGCCGGAAACAAGCCTACCCACGCTCAATAACGCAGGTCAGAAAGAGTGCTCCCCGCACCCGCGGGGATGGCCCCCATCCCCCTCATTGGCTCTCCCTCCTGTGCGAGTGCTCCCCGCACCCGCGGGGATGGCCCCGATGCCGGGGCAGTCTTCCGAGAAAGAACGTTGTGCTCCCCGCACCCGCGGGGATGGCCCCGAGGGCCGACCGGTTGAACTTCACCTTCTGGCGTGCTCCCCGCACCCGCGGGGATGGCCCCTGGCCGGAACCGACACCGTGCTCCGTGTCGTGTGCTCCCCGCACCCGCGGGGATGGCCCCGTCACGATCTGCGGTCCGACCGAGACCCGTGAGTGCTCCCCGCACCCGCGGGGATGGCCCCGCGAGCGCCACGTTCAAGCTGAAGCTGACGCTGTGCTCCCCGCACCCGCGGGGATGGCCCTCGCGCGCCGCGTCGCAGGCCCGTTGACCTTTCGTGCTCCCCGCACCCGCGGGGATGGCCCCGCCGGCTCGGAACTGGTCCTGCGCCCCCGGTTGTGCTCCCCGCACCCGCGGGGATGGCCCCGTGCAGACCCCCGGAGGCCGTTTCGTCCCAGAGTGCTCCCCGCACCCGCGGGGATGGCCCCCGCCCTCAGTCGGGCCCGAGCCGAGTTCGGCGGTGCTCCCCGCACCCGCGGGGATGGTCCCGCGTGCTTGACTGATTGCGTGGCTGAGAGGGCTACGTCTGTCTCCCGCGATTGGGTCCGCACTTGCCTGGTGACCCCGGCCGGGTACGAGAGCGCGCCGATTCTGGGCAGGGATAACGGAGTTCACGTCCTACGCCACTGGCTGCTCCTTCAGGTTAGGCGCCAGGCGGTGGTCCCATGGGAGTGGCCCGCTGATCAGGCTGCCTTGGCAGCGGCGACCTCGCGCGCACGTCCGGCGAGTTCGCGCACGGGCCGCGCTGTCGCGTGCTGCCTCAGCTGGCTGCGCATCGTGGTGAAGTGGTCGTCGCCCCGGGCGGACGACACGTGCTCGTAGTCGTCCAGGAACCTGCCCCACGACGCACAGGCAGCATCCAGATGCCCGTACGCAAGCTGGCGCTGCGCCAGCACGGCATACGAGTGCACGCGGCCCTGCCGCTCCTGCGCGGGCTGCAGCCGGATCGACTGCTGTAGCGCTTTGATGGAGCCCGGCAGGTCCCGCTCCTCAACCAGTACGTGGGAGACGTGGAACAGGTACGCGGTCTTGTCATAGCCGCCGATCGCGTCGCGCCGGTTGTCCGCTTTCGACAGGGCTGTCTCGGCCTCGCGGAGCCGCGTGTGCGCCTGGTGGCGGTCGCCGACCATCGATGCGGCATGGGCCTGCTGTCCGCGCAGGAACGCCACCAGTCGTGGCCCTGCCGACGGTGCCGCCTCCGCGGCTGCATCGGCCAGTTCCAGGCTCTTGGCCCCGTAGCTGAGGTTCGAGGCTTGCAGCGACATCCCGCGCAGCGTGCGGCAGTACGTCACGTGGTCCTCGGCGTCCTGCGCCAGTTCGAGCGCCTTGACGTAGTAGCGCTGGCCCATCCCGTGGGCCTTTTCATACATGGCCATCCACCCGGTCAGATACGTCAGGTCGGACGCCGCCGCGAGCATGTCCTTGCGGACCCGTTCCGTGGATTGGGCCCTGAGCCACGGCCCCACGGTGTTCACCAGGAATGCGCTGGCCATCGGCATCGCGTGCCCGGCGCCGAGCTCGTCGAGGATGTCGGCGATCCGGTCCGTCATCGTGCGCACCGACTGCACCTGCGACGCACCGATACGGGTTGTCGCCTTGCCGGGCGACACTGCGTCGGCGTGGGCGGGCGGAGTGAACGCGGGGACGGCGAGCGCGGCTGAGAAGACAGTGGCGGCCAGCACGCCGCGGCGGGATGGATCCATCGTGGCCCTTCCGAGGTCGATCAACTCCTCGACAGTGTCAAGCCCCTGGGCGGTGACGATCGACGGAGCGGGTGTCAGGCCGGCCTCGGCATGGGTGACCGGCCGAGCGAGCCGCGCGGAGAGCGCCTCGACGATCAGAGCCCTGACCTCGGGCTTCGGTGGCGTCCCGGCGATCCAGTGGGCCACGGCTGTGCGGTCGTACGTCAGTTCCAGACCCGCCTGCGGGCCGAGGCGGTTCACCTGCTGCGCCAGCTGCGTCCGCGTCCATTTCGCCTGGTCAAGCAGTTCGGCGAGGGCGGTGTTGGGTGTGCGGTTCCGAGCGGCCATGTCCTCAACTCCCGACAGCATCCATGGCGTTCACGGTGTTCACGGTCCCACCGGTCTTCCACAGTACCGGCGGAGTGTGACCGAGCGGTTAGCTCTTCACCAGACACCGAACGATCTCGGCCTCCGGGGGAGTCACTATGAGCACTGCGAGCAAGACCCGCACCGACGCCCCCGACGGCCTCGACACCGGCGCGATCCGCGCCGCGGTCGCCACGGCCTTGGCTCCTGGTGTCGCTATGCCCAGCCGGGTGTCGATCGACGCCGGATGCCGCAGCCTCCTGCAGCACCTGGAAGACCTCATGGGCGAGGACTACGACGTCGGCCGCCGACCGGAGGCGCGCGCCCTATACACGGCCGCGTCCGATGTCCTGGACAAGGCCCACCGGCCCACCGCCGAGTCCAGCCAGTTCTCGGCGTGGCAGTACACGAGGAATCTGGCCGCGCTCGTCGGCGCGTTCCTCGACCTCTACACCGCTCAGCAAGCGGCGCAGCACGTGCGCCCGACTCACTCTGGAGGACAGCGATGACGAACGCCCTGATCCCCTTCGCCGCGAAGGCTGCGGCGCCGCCCTGCCTGGTGACCACGTCGATTGCGGGCGTGGCCTGGAACGAGAAGCGTCAGCTCAACGAGCACGCGGACGGGACCCCTTGGTACACCGGTCAGATGGCCGCGTCGACCACGGACACGAACCTCGACGGCCAGGGCGACGACGTCCAGGACCCGTACTACGCACCTGCGTCATGACCGGCGCCGCCCGCCCTGTGCTCGTCGTCGCCGAGCACCTTGACGCGGCTGCCGACATGGTCGTCGACCAGCTCAACCAGCGGCAGATTCCCGTGGTCCGCCTCGATGCCGCCGACTTCCCCCAGCAGCTCACCCTGACGGCCACGCACGAGGCGGCCGGTGCGGGCTGGAGCGGGATGCTGGACGACGGGCGCAGGACGGTGCGGCTCGAGGATGTCCGGGCCGTCTACTGGCGGCGGCCCGGACGTTCTGCGATCGATGCCGCTGTGCCCGAGCCCTATCGCACGTGGGCGAGGAACCAGGCCGATGCGGCGATGCTGAACCTTCTCGCGGCGCTGCCGGGAGTGCGCTGGATCAACGATCCGCACCGTGACCGGCTCGCCGCGCACAAGCCGCAACAGCTGCTCGCCGCGACCCGCTGCGGCCTGAGGGTGCCGCGCAGCCTCATCACCAACGACCCCGTTGCCGCAGCCGCGTTCGCCAAGCAGATCGACGGCCCGCTGATCTGCAAACCGCTCCTCGGCGGCCGCCTCGACGTGGGCGAGGAACGTCAGCTGATGGTCGCCACGCATCAGGTCGACCCCGCCGACTTCGACGACACGATCCGCACGACCGCGCACTACTTCCAGGAACGCATCACCAAGGCCTTCGAGGTGCGCCTGGTCGCCGTCGACGACCGTGTTTTCGGCGGCACTCTGCATGCCTCGTCCGAACAGGCAGCCATCGACTGGCGCACCGACTACGAGCACCTCGACTACAACACGATCGATGTTCCCGACGACATCGCCACGGCGGTGCGCCGCTTCCTCGCCTACTTCGGCATCAGCTTCGGATCCTTCGACTTCGCGGTCACTCCGGAGGGACAGTGGGTGTTCTTCGAGAACAACCCCGCCGGTACCTGGGCCTGGGTCGAGAACCGCACCGGCTTGCCGATCGCCGCCGCGCACGCCGACTATCTTCAAGGAGCCATCTCATGAACTGGCCCGACACCGACACCGCGGTAGCGCTGCGCCAAAAGTACGCCGCCGATCTGGTCGCCGACCCGGACGATCCCTGGCACCGAGCGTTCGCAAGTGTCCCCCGACACGTCTTCACACCCCGCTTCTTCATGCAGCCCTCCGGCCGCTGGCAGCCAGTCAACTGGGGCGACCCCGGCTATCTAGAGACCGTGTACTCGGATGCGGCGCTGACCACACAACTGGACGAACTCGGCATCCCGACGAGCTCGTCGAGCCAGCCGTCGCTGATGCTCGCCATGCTCGAAGCGCTCGACGTCCACCAGGGGCAGCGAGTCCTCGAACTCGGCACTGGCACCGGCTACAACCTGGCCCTGCTCGCCGCCCGCCTGGGCGACAAAAACCTCGTGAGCGTGGAGCCGGACACACAGCTCGTCGACCTCGCGCTGCGCCGCCTCGAACAGGCCGGGTACCGCCCCGTAGTCATCGCCGGCGACGGCACCCTGGGCCACGTCCGCCGCGCCCCCTACGACCGGATCATCGCGACCGTCGGGCTCACCCATATCCCGCCCGCCCTGCTCGACCAGGCCACCCCAGGCGCAGTGCTCGTCGCGCCGCTCGGCTACGGCCTCGTCCGTCTGGTCCTCACCGGAACCGGTCACGCCTCCGGCCGATTCCTCAAGCCCCCAGCCCGCTTTATGGCCGTGCGCGGCCCGGCCACACACCCCGACCTGGATACTGTCCGCGGCGAGAGGCCTACCTCCACGACGATCGCGCTGGAGGATGTCCTGGACCGGCTGACGTTCGCGATGTCGATCGCCCTGCCCGGCTACACCTCCAGCTCGTGGCACGACGACAAGGGGCAGCTCGAGGCCGTCGGCCTGTGGCTACCGGACGGCTCCACCGCCGTCGCCGACGCCTCGGGCCATGTCCGCCAGAGCGGCCCGAGCCGCGTGTGGGACACCGTCGAGGACCTCGCGAAGACCCTCCCTCCGCACATCGACCGGCCGGACTTCTGCGTGACCGTCACCCCGATTCGGCAGACCGTCACCTACGGCGAGCCCAGCGGACCGAGCTGGCATCTGCCTTCCACCGGCCAGTGAGGCAGCGCCTGTTCGCCCTCGCTATCCTCCTGGCCGCGGCCCCCGCACCGAACCTGCCTCACTCACAACCGGCAACACGTAAAGTCACTCCCCCACCCACAAACAGCCAGACGAAGGAATGGGAGGCAATGTCCTGTATGTCAGGGTCAGCAAAAGTTGCCGAAAACAAGCCTACCCACGCTCAATAACGCAGGTCAGAAAGAGTGCTCCCCGCACCCGCGGGGATGGTCCCGGCATTCCCGCGACCGGCCACGGCCCTCACGAGTGCTCCCCGCACCCGCGGGGATGGTCCCTTGTTCGGGTTCACGACGGAGTCCGCCGAGCTGTGCTCCCCGCACCCGCGGGGATGGTCCCGGCATGTACATGGCGGCGATCGGACACGTGAAGTGCTCCCCGCACCCGCGGGGATGGTCCCCGCACGGTCTTTAACGACGAGCCCATGGACTGGTGCTCCCCGCACCCGCGGGGATGGTCCCACGACCGTCGCCGAGGCGGCCGTCCTGTCCCTGTGCTCCCCGCACCCGCGGGGATGGTCCCTGGTCGCTACTGGCGGGCTCCTTCTGGCCGGAGTGCTCCCCGCACCCGCGGGGATGGTCCCACCACCCCCAGCCCCCACAAGACCGGTAGGGCGTGCTCCCCGCACCCGCGGGGATGGTCCCCGCGAGCTCGTCCGCCATAGCCGGCGTCAGGTGTGCTCCCCGCACCCGCGGGGATGGTCCCGAGGCGCTGGAGCGCCGGATGGGCGTCCGTGTGTGCTCCCCGCACCCGCGGGGATGGTCCCGCCTCACCCCCAAGACCCTCCGCACCGCCCTCGCGCTCCCCGCACCCGCGGGGATGGTCCCCGCGCACCGCCCTTGGGGGAGGTGACGCGGGGGTGCTCCCCGCACCCGCGGGGATGGTCCCGACAGCAGGCCGCGACGCATCACCCTCGCCGAGTGCTCCCCGCACCCGCGGGGATGGTCCCGAGGGCCGCCTGAACCTGCGTGGCCTCGCGTCGTGCTCCCCGCACCCACGGGGACGGTCCCCCACGCGCAAGGAGTCGACTCCCAATGAACGTGTGCTCCCCGCACCCGCGGGGATGGTCCAACTGGCGCTGGACCGGCACTGTCAGCGCGAGCGTGCTCCCCGCACCCGCGGGGATGCTCCCTGGACGCAGGGGGATCCGCACAACCCCAACGTGTGCTCCCCGCACCCGCGGGGATGGTCCCTCCGCGTCCGCGTCCCGTACGACGGGCCGAACGTGCTCCCCGCACCCGCGGGGATGGTCCCGAGGGGCAGGGCGGCGACGTCCTCACCAACGAGTGCTCCCTGCACCCGCGGGGATGGTCCCGACGGACTGTGCCTGCGCGCGGGGGACTTCCTGTGCTCCCCGCGCCCGCGGGGATGGTCCCCCGCCTCGTCCCTCACACGGTCGACGGCGAGAGTGCTCCGCGCACCTGCGGGGATGGCCCTCTGTCGGACCTCAAGCAGGACACGACGGGCTGGTCGCCTCGGCACTGTCGAGCGACAACTCGCAGGCACTGATCACCCGCAGAATGGAAGAAGGAACCAGTCCATGAACCACCACAAGGCCCAGCTGTACGCCCTTGACCTCTCCGACGCCGACTGGACCAAGTCGTCCTACAGCGGCGGGGAGAACGACTGCGTTGAGATCGCCGTCCTGCCCGGCGGCGCCCGGGCCGTGCGCGACTCCAAGCACCCCGAGCGTGAGCCCCTGCGCTATACGGCCACCGAATGGGCAGCCTTCCGACAAGGCGTGATCGCCGGAGAGCTCTGACCAGCATCAAATGCAAAACGGCGCCTGCTTCCCCCGAACCAACCGCGGGAAAGCAGGCGCTCCCCGCACCCACGGGGATGGTCCCGGCGAGCCCTTCAAGGTCGAACTCCAGATCGCGTGCTCCCCGCACCCGCGGGGATAGTCCCGCGCAGAACGTGGCGAAGTTCCTGGACACCAAGTGCTCCCCGCACCCGCGGGGATGGTCCCCGCCATGATGAGACCGGCCTTCCGGCGCGGCTGTGCTCCCCGCACCTGCGGGGATGGTCCCGCGTACGTGAACGAACGCGTGGAAAAGAGGGCTGCGACTCCGCAAGTGAGTCGGCACCTGCCTGGTGACCCGCCATCTCCACGTCCAACCATGGCTCCCCGACTCTTCCTGGAACCGGCCGATGGCCTGCTGCACGGCGAGTGCCGTGGCCACCGTCAGCCGCCTCTCCTGGATCTCCGCCCAGGCAGCGCGTGGTGCACCCTGCCTCCGTCCCCCTTCCCGCGGCGGCCCGTCTCATCGGGCCGCGAGCGCGGAGGCCCCCGGCCGACGCGCAACAAGACAGATCGCGGCTCCGAACCCCGAGCACGCACGCGCCGGCCCGGTCCTGCCGTCTGCTCTTTCTCTCCTTCTTCTTCCTTCCCCACCTGTTGCCAGGCCGGAGTGTGCGTGAGAGGGGTTGTCGGCGAGACCGGTCCGCCCGTACCAGTGGTCCTGACCTGCCGTTTTCCTCTCTCAAGCGGTGGAGGGTGCACTAGGGGCTTTGAGGCCTGCTTTGCGGGTGACTTTGCTAGTGGCTTTGAGGGCTACTTTGTCGGCGATGCCGGCGCTGGCGGCCGTGGGTGCCCGGGCGGGTCGTCACAGCAGTTCAGCCTCCCTCGCCCGGGCACCACGGCTCCGTAGTGAACGGCTCGATCATGACCTACACCGGTTACTGGTCGGTCGCTTGATCGCCGTCGACTTCCGTCCAACTGCCCGGCCGATCCCGGGCAGTGGGGTTGTTCGTCTGGCTTGCGTGCCGTCACATGGTGAGCGATGAGGGAAGGCCCAGTGCCTGGTCCAGGGACTGGGGACTTCCGCCGCGGGCTGCGTTCCACCAGGTCTGGCCCCACGGTCCGCGCTCTTGCAGGCGAGTCAAGGTGGTGCCGAGGACCGGGAACGGCGGCTTGAGGTTGTCTACTAGATTCATCACGACCGCGGCCCGGTTGAGGACGCTGGATTCGCTGCGTCCACTCAGTACGAGGGCGACCGCCGGCTGCTGATCTTCGGGCAGGTGCCAGCGAGAGCGCCACCACAGGCTCCCCTGCTTGTCGCGGCGCTCGAAGTACTGCTGGTAGCGGCGGATCTTGGCCACGACGCGTTCGGGCGCCATCGTGGAGCGGTCGACTTCCACGAACATCAGCGGCAGCTGATGCTCGCAGGCGATGACGACCAAGTCGGCCTGCACCGAGCCGTATGCCGGCTCCGCGTCGGTGCCCGTGACCGGCAGGCCGACCTCGGTGCTCATCGCCCCCAGACTGCCGACACCGTGCGGGCGGTTGTCCACCACGGCCTGATCGGCAGGGCTGAGACGGTCATAAGCGCTTTGCGTGGGGCGGGGCTGCAGCAGTCCCAACACGGTGGCGTTGACGTCCAGAGCATGCGCGGCGCCGTGAGAGGCAGCGCCCCTCGCGATCGAGCCCATCTCCGCCAGCGGCCGCTCCAGCGCGCGGGCGGACGCCTCCAGCCCGCTGGGAGTCAGCCCGTACAGCTTGTTGCCGGCCCTGCTGCGGCCCTCTGAGATCACGAGGCCGTGATGCGCCAGGTCCAGGGCGGCATTGCGGTGCGCGGCCGTGCGGCTGCCCCGATTGTTCGGGGCCGGGTGCCGGTAGGTCAGGTGCGGGCGTGTGAGCTCCTGGATCTGCTCCGCCGTCGCCACCTTCAACACCCCCAAAACTCGCAGGATGTCCTCACGCAGCGGAGCCGTCGACCCATACGGCCACAACGCACTCTTCGATGCCATCAACACCACCCCCGGCACTGCCTTTTGATCCGTGATCAGTGTGTCAGGGGTTACGGGCTCAGGTCGATCAAGCGGGCTGCCCCGCTTCCGCCTCACCATCTGCTCGGCGCCGCCGGCCCCTACAAAACAGCGACTGTCGACGAACTCCGCACCCGTGCCCTGCATCTCGCCACGGCCGGGCCCGCCACGGTCGCGGCCTGCTACCCGGTAGGAGCCGCGTCGGTGACAGCACCGATGACGTCGCTGGCCATCGGGCGGCGCTGGGTTCCTCCGAATCCCCCTGTGCTGTTCACTGCTCACTCCATCCGTCCGGGATCCGCATCCCGACTGGGGTTGTGGATCTTTGGTCCATGTCGGAGTTGACCCGGCAGGGCACACCGAAGGCCTACTGGGGTGAGAGCTCCGCGATCACAGTCCGTCACAGCCAGCCGGTGCGTACACCAGTAGGCGTCTCGCTGCACCGCGCCGCCGGACACCACTGCGCACCGTTGCGCACTCGCCTGTCGCCGCCTGCGCAACGGCTCGCGGATGGTTGCGCAGCACCACCCCGATCGCGCGCTGCGCAGCGGCCTCTGGGGACCCTGCGCAGCGGGGACCCCAGAGTGCGCAGTCAGCGTGCGCAGCGACTGCGCAGCGGAGGTTGCGCAACATCGTGGGTGCTCTTTCACGGTAACTGCGCACTCCCCGCGCCGGTACGCGTTTGGTTTTCCAACGCGTACCGGCCGCCTCGGCCGATTCCGCGTCACCCGGTTTCGAGGGCGCCGCGGCGACTGGCCGCGCCCGGTGCCGTCCGGCGACCGGTACGCGTTTTGCGGGGGCGGATATGCACGCACTGAAACGCGTACCGATCTACAGAACCCTCAGGTCACAGACCCAGTCAGACGTACCCATCGTCAACAGAACCCAACGGGGCGCTCAGGTACTGGTACGCGTTTTTGCCGTACCGCTCTAGCCGCCCGGTACGCGTTTTGGCGGGCGCCGCAGGGGTGTTCGGGTCTGTCGCAGTCGACCGGTACGGGTTGCGCAGTACCCGGTGCGCACCGCGCCTCGATCGGCAGTGCGCAGCTGGTGTCGGGGCCGGGCGGGGCCTTCTGCGCAACTCCCGGGCCCCCGTTGCGCAGCGAGCCCGAACATCTGCGCACACTGCACCGCGAGTACGGGTTCCGTAGGGCGCTACGCAGTCGTGGGCCGCGCCGTGGCACGGGCACCGGTCACTGCGCAACGGGTCGTGAGGACGCTGCGCACCACACTGCGCAGCTTCTTAAGACGAGGGTGCGCAGTCGGCCGTCGGACGCTGCGCAGCCCCGGAGTTGGACACGTTGGGTGAAGGCTCGCCGGGCCTGTCGACGACCGGTACCCGTTGGGGCGGGCGTCAGAAGAAGGGCGTACCGAAACGCGTACCGGTTTGCGTACCGGTCCATCGTGACCAACTCGCAACCGCAGGCCCCAGAAACCGGTACGCAAATCGGTACGCCTTGCTGGGTTGGCTCATGGCATCAACTGCTTCTCCGACTCGGGGAGTTCGCCGATGCCAGCACCCACCGTTGAGGCGCCGCCGACCGCGGCCGGTCTCGACCTCCACCGCACCCGCCGCACCGTCCGTCTCGGGCGAGCCTGTGTGTGGGTCTGCCTTATGGCCGGCCCGGCCGCCTTCGCCCTGGCTCTCGCCCAGCCGACCACCACCGTGGTCGCCCAGGGCGCCCCCGCATCAGCTCGCACCAGCTCTCCCGCGGCGGCGCCGGCCGATCCGTCCGGCTATGTCGCCGAGTTCGTCGATGCCTGGCTGCGCTCGGATAGCAACACCCCTGACAGCGCCTCTGCGCTGCGCGCCGCGCAGTTCGCCCCCGACGTCGCGCTGCCCGAGCCGGGTTCGGGGGTGAAGGCCCCGCAGGAGGTGACCGCGGTACGCAGCGTGCACCGCAGCGGCAGCCAGTGGTCGGTGACCGTAGCTGCCCAGTACGCCGACACGGTCCGCTACTTTGCCGTGCCGGTCACCGCATCCACGTCCGGCGGCGCCATCGCTGTTACCGGCACCCCTGCTCTCGTGGCCGCACCGGCCGTGGCAAAGGGTGCGCTCTCGGCCTACCGGGTCGAGGTGCCTGACGGGCCGCTGACCGACACTATCGGAGACTTCCTGACCGCCTACCTTGCGGGCAGCGGCGACGTCGACCGGTACCTCGCCCCGCAGACTTCCCTGGTTGCGGTCACTCCGGCAGTCGCCGATCAGGTCGACGTCGAGACGGTCACCGCGCGGGAGGAGGCGGCGGCCGCCGAAAAGGTGGCCTCCGACGGCACTCGCGTGCATGTGACGGCGAGCGTGGTCGCACACACGAAGTCTGGGACGTGGCCGCTGGGCTATGAGCTCACCCTGGCGGGGCGTGGCGGGCGCTGGGAGATCGCCGAGCTCACCTCGGGCGGGGGTGCGGCGAAGTGAGCACGCTGCACCCGATGGTGCTCGCCGGGCAGCTCAATGACCTGGGCGACAGCTGGATCGGCATGTTCAAGGGCTGGGCCACCAATGGCCTGGCCGTCGTGCTGCTCGTCATCGTCCTCTACGTACTGATCACCCGGTTCAGTCTCAAGGCCGGGGTCGGAGCGCTGCTGTTGATGGTGCTCGCGCTGGGCATTTACCAGGCCCGGCAGGACCTGGCGGACAAGGTGGAGGACGAGGTCAAGAACCCGGCCAAGGGAGCAGCCCAGCTGCACGTGCCCTACCTGCCGGGGTTCGTGACCGTGCACGGGCCGAGTCGGGGGGCGTCGTGAGCGCGGGCGAGCCGGCGCGTACGGTCCGGTTCTATACGAGTGCGCGGCGTCTGCCGTGGGTGATCGGGAAGTTCGCCGACTGGAAGATCCCCTTCGGGCCGTTCAACGCGGTGCAGATCGGCGTGATGTCGATCGGCGGCCTGGTACTGGTGCGGACTGCCTCGTACTGGTGGTCGCTGCTGGGCCCTGTGCCCGTCGTCCTGTGGGTGGCTGCGCTCTTCGTGTGTCGCCGTCACAAGGTCGCCGGCCGAACCCCGGTGGGCGCAGCAGTTGGCGTGGGGGCCCGCCTGCTTCAGCCGACCGGCGGCCGGATCGGTGGCCGAGCCGTTCGCGACCGCCGTGCTCAGACACTCACCGGCACCTTCACCCTGCAGACCCTCACGCCGGACCAGGCCGTCGCCGGAGAAGCTCGCGACGCCGTTCCCGGGCGGCGTGCCGCTCGCCGTGCGGCACGACCGCAGTCCGCAGCGCCTGCCGTCGTGCGCCGTCCCCTCTCCCCGGGCCAGGCCGCTCTCCTCGTAGCGAAGGGACAGGGCTGATGCGTGTTCCCATCCGTCACATCGCCGGGCATCTCCTGTGGTCCGCTGAGGGCTACACGTGGGCCGTGTACCGCCTGCACCCTGGCGCGGACGAGCCCGGCCACAGCAGCGAGGCCGTCACCGGTGCCTACCTTCCGGCTGCGGTCCGTGAGGAGCAGCTGCAGCGCATCACGCACCTGGTGCGTTCCCTGTCGGGTGAGCCGCGGCTGTTCGGGGTGTGCGCGCAGGTCGACCCCTCCGAGGTGGCATGGCGCATGCTCGAAGGCCTGCACGACGACGAGAGCGGCGAGTTGGTGCCTGAAGCGGGGCCGTGGGTCGAGCATGTCGAAGCCGCGCTCGACCTTCTGGACGGGCAGGAGATGCACCGCCGCACGCTGTGGCTGGCCGTGCCCCTCTCCAGCGATACCAAGGGCGGGCGGGGCATAGTCCCACGCGGCCTCGGGGTCGGTGCGTTCGGCGAACTGTCCGAGTCTCTCGGTCTGAAGCCGTCGCCGGTCAGTGACACCGATCTGGCGCGGGCGGGTGAGAAGGCCGCGCAGATCGAGGCGCAGATGGCCGGAGCGGTCCCCTTCCGGCCGGCTCGTCCGGCCGAGATTGTCTGGCTGATCCAGCACGCGCTCCATCGCGGCATCGGTGAACCTCTTCTGTCCGAGGCCGCCTCCAGTGGCCTGTATACGGGACAGGTGCGGGACGGGCTGCTCGTGTCCCCCAGTTACGCGGACCTCGGCCAGGTCCGCCTCGAGGAAGGCGGCTCACCGCGCGCCGCGGACGCGGAAGGTGGCGGCCGGCGGGCGCTGTTCGGGGGGTTCCTCAAGCGGGGCGGCACGTCGGGGGTGACGGGTCGGCAGTGGTGGAAGGAGGCGACGTCGCCGCTCCGCCGCCGGTGGCTGCAGGTCGAGACTCCGGAGGGAACCGGCTATCAGGCGCATCTGGTGCTGGCCGAATGCCCGCCCGCGCTGTCCGCGCAGGCTGCCGATCTTTTCGCGCAGCTCGACGTCCTGGACTTCCCGGTCGACTTCACCGTCGCTCTCACCTTGGTGGAGGCCGCCGAGGCGCGGCGCAAGATCCAGCGCAAGCGCACCGAGCTGGTCGACCAGGTCGACCAGTACGACGCCCGCCCCACCGGTCTGCCCTCCGACATCCCGGAGGCTGCCCGGGACCTTGGCGAGATGGACGCGCGTCTGGCGCGGACCTCGGCCGAGGTCGAGGTCCAGTCGGTCACGGTGTTGACGGTGTGGGCGCCGACGTCGGCCCTGTGTGATGCCCGGGCGCGTGCGCTGGAGAAGCTGCTGGCCGGTGTCGACTACCGAGTTCTCCGGCCGGTCGGTTTGCAGAGCCAACTGCTCACGCTCGGGCTGCCGGGCAGCGTCCGCCCTCTCGCGGTGCGGGAGTTCACCCAGCACCAGCTCGCGGAGGACTGGGCGATGTCCGGCGCTTTCGCCCGCAGCGAGGTCGGGGATCCGAACGGGATCCTGCTCGGCTTCGATCTGGACTGCGGCACCGCCCGCCCCGTGATGGTCAACGTGGCGGATGCACCCAAGCAGGACGCGAGTGCCTCACTCGCCGTCGTCGGGGATCTCGGCAGCGGCAAGAGCGTCCTGCAGAAGAACGTGCAGAGCGCGGTGGTCGACCGTGGGGCGCGCGCCATCTGCATCGACCGGACCCCGGTGCGCGAGTGGGCCACGTTCGCCAAGGGCGCCGCCCCGGACCGATGTCAGGTCATCGACGCTGCGCAAGCCGAACTGTCCATCGACCCGCTGCGCCTGTTCCCCGGACCCGAGGGCCGCCAGTACGCGCTCAACTACGTCCTCCTCCAGCTCGGTATCGGAGCCATGACGGTGCAGGGTGAAGTCCTGCACCACGCGGTCGAGCAAGCGGCGGGCCAGCCCGACGCCTCGATGGCCAAGGTCGTCTCTGTTCTGGCCGAGACGGCCGCGGCCGGCACGGGCAAGCGCAGTGACGCGGCCGCATCGGTGGCGGGGATGCTGAACCTGGTCACGAGCAACCCGCTCGCCGCCATGATCTTCGACCCGACCCTGCCGATCGCCCGCCTGCACGGCTCGAGCACCGCCGATCTGATCGTGATCACAACGGCCGGGCTGACGCTGCCTCCGAAGCAGGCGTTTGGGAACCCGGAGATCCTCCACCAGCAGCCCCTCGAAGCATTGATCGGCCGCGCGGCGCTGTACCTGATCGCGGCGATGGCACGCCAGGCCGCGTTCGCTGACCCGTCCCGGTTCTGCGCCGTGGTCACCGACGAGCTGTACTGGCTGACCAGCTCCGCCGAAGGCACCGCGCTCGTGCACGAGATCCTGCACGACGGCCGCAAGCACAACGCCGGACTGTTCGCCGGGTCCCACGACGAGAAGGAACTCGGTCCCGACCGCGGGCTGTTCGCCTACAAGGCCCTGGCCCGTACGACGGACCGGGAGCGTGCCCGCCGCGGCCTGAACTTCATCGGTCTCGATGGCCGCGACGAGGACCTGGTGCGCCTGGTGACCACCAACCTCTCCCCCGTCGGTGTCACCGAACGCGCCGGCGAGATCCTCCTGACGGGCCCGCGCCAGAACACCGGCCGGATCAAGGTCCACATCCCCGGCGTGGAGCGCATCGCCCGCCACATCACCACCACCCCCGGCAAGAGCCGCGCCACGGCCGCCGCTCCGCGCGTGAACAAGGAGGTGTCGGCGTGAGTAGCCGTCTGTGGGGACGCCGCCGCGCGCTCGCCGCCGGTACCGGGACCGGCACCGTGATCGCCCTGCTCGTTGCCGCGATCCTCTTTGTCATCGCCGCGCCTGGTGTCCCTTCGGCCTGGTGGCCGCAGACCGGGGACGCGTTCGCTTCCTCGCCCAGCGCTCCATCCGACGCGGTCACCACGCCGGTTCAAGGCGCTGCACACGGGCAGGCACCTGCCGCCACACCGTCCCACGAGTCCGAGGTGTGTGACGCGATCGTGGGGCCGGCGCACAGCTACTGCCTGGGTGCCCCGGCCCCACAGTCCTCCAGCGGCAAGATCACGCTGGCTGATGCGTGGCCGCTGGGTGTCCTCGGGGTCGGCATCGCGGCCCTCTTCATTGTCAGCCGCCGTGGTCGGGGGCTGTGATGCGGCGCCCGGATCGCGGCACGCTGCGTGCGGCCGGCTTCGTCGCGCTGTTGGTGACGGTGTTCCTCACGGTGAACACGTCGGCCGCCTACGCCGCCACCAGTGCGAGTGCGGAAGGCGGGCTGCTGTCCCCGCTGGAGCTGAACACCTCCGAAGGTGTCTCCCTCAAGGGCTACGAACTCGGGGCGCAGGGCGGCAGCATTTTCTCGTTCTCGACCAACTGGCAGGCGATGATCCTCGGCGGCTTGTTCACCGTGGTCCGGGTTTTCGTGGGGTTGGCGTGCTGGGCGATCGAGGTCGCCTACCGCTTCCCGCTGCTGAAGGTGCTGACGAAGCCGGCGCAGCGGCTGTCTGAGATCTACACCGAGACGGTTGTCGATGATCTCGGCCTCAAGAGCATGCTGCTGGCGTGGGCGTTCGTGTTCGGGCTCGTCCTGGTGGTGCGCGGCAAGCATGCCAAGGGGTTCGGTGAGATCGCGCTCACGCTGGTGATCGGAGCATTGGCCGCCTCGGTGTTCGTCACGCCGAACTTCCTGCTCGGCAAGGACGGTCCGATTCTGCAGACCCAGTCAGCTGCAGCTGAGGTCGCCCAGACGACCGTGAACGCCCATTCCTGGGGCGGCAAGATCTCCTCGGACGATCCGTGCGCGACCGTGTCCGGGCCTGCGTATCAGACGTGCTACGACGCCCAGGACGCCAAGGCACCTGAGGCGCAGAAGATCGCGAAGCCGATCCAGGACGCAGTGACCAACTCCCTCGTGGTCAAGCCCTTCATGCTGCTCGAATACGGCCGGATCCTCGACCCGGCCACTCCGGCCGACCGCAAGGCCTACCAGGTGCACCTGAAGTGGGTGTCCGGCGGCTACGACACCAACGACGGCCCGAAGGACGAGGACAAGGACGATCCCTGCCGTCTGATCAAGGGCCCGGCCAGGCAGTACTGCGAGCGCGAGCCCGGCGACAAGGGTCCCGACACGCTGCCGGAACTGACGCCGGGCGGCAAACTCCTCGATGAGGTCGCTCCGGTCCTGTCCAAGCACGACCAGGAGTTCGCTGCCTTCCTCAAGGA
Organism: Streptomyces sp. NBC_01445; assembly: GCF_035918235.1. Taxonomy (NCBI): domain Bacteria; kingdom Bacillati; phylum Actinomycetota; class Actinomycetes; order Kitasatosporales; family Streptomycetaceae; genus Streptomyces; species Streptomyces sp. NBC_01445. The sequence goes on from NZ_CP109485.1 coordinate 2,312,519, forward strand.
TCTGAAGAGTGCGGGGCCGGTCGGCAAGAAGTGCGCCGAGTACGCGGAGCAGCCCACCTGGTGGCGCGTCTCCGGCGTCGTCATGGTGTTCATCGCAGCCCTGCTGATCTGTGCGCTGCTTCTGTCTGCCGCCATGGTCCTCGTGGGGATCACGGCGGTGTGCGCGGGGGCCGCCGCAAGCGGCGGGGTGTGCTTCGTGTGGGGCATGCTGCCCGGCCCGAGCAGGTCAGCGGTGTGGAAATGGCTGGCCCTGTTCGGGGTTTCGATGGCCGCGATCCTCGCCGTCGCCGCGTTCATCCCGGCAGTCGGGATCACCATCGACGTCATTCTGACCGACGGGCCGGACCTGCTGGCCGAGCGCCTCCTCCTTATCGATGTCGTGGCGCTCGTTGGCCTCGCCTTCCACCGCCGCCTCCTGATGGTGATCACCTCGTTCAGCCAGCGCCTCACGCTGCGCATGCGGTACGCGAAGATCGGCGGCAGCCATATGGCGGGCGACTCTCAGTTGGGGGCCGCGCTCGCCATGAGCGGCGCGGAGGGCGGCTTTTTCACCGCGGGGTCGCTGCGCGGCCATGGCAGGACGGGGCTCGGCACGGGCGGCCTCCTGCAGGGCGTGCTCGGTGGTCTGAGCGACGGGGCCGGGATGCCGGGCGATCCGGCGCGGCTGCTGGCCGACGCAAACGCGGAGGCCTCACGCGGCCTCGCCCCTGTCGGTGCGGCTGTCCTGGGGGCCCGTCTTGTCACGGGTGGTGCCTGGGCAGCGCTGGTCGGGAGGAATCCGGGCGCTGCCAAGCTCAACTCCCTTCGCAAGCCGACGGCTGAGGACGATGTCAACGGGAGCGCCAATGGCAACGGAGGTGCCAGTGGGCAGGGCTCCACGTCTGCGGGAGGGCTCAACAAGGCTGCTGGCGGGCCTCGGGACCGCTATCGCGACGACGACGGGCGGGTTATTGACCCGGACACGGGCGAGGTCCTGCACGATCAGAAGACAGACGGCACGCTCTTGTCGACGCGCGCCCACAACCGCCTGGTGCGCCTGAGGGGATATCGCATCGCCCACCAGGGCGGCCGCATGTTCTACGGGGCGACGATGGGCTTGCCCGTCACCGCCCGCACCGCCCGGACCAGCGCTTCCCGTGCTACGGGCGACGCCCGACAGCAGTTGAGAGTGTGGAGCAACACGCTGCGTCAGGACGGCCGCTCCTGGGGCAGCATGCTCCAGCAGCCCTCCAGGCAGCCATCGTCCAGCAGCGGCCGCATCACCGGCACCTCCAGCGGCACCACCGCACGCCCCGTACGGGCGACGGCCGCCGCGGCCGCACCCACCGGGCGCACCGGGACATCCGGCTCGAGCGTCCCGAACCCTGCTGCTGCCACGTCGTGGAGCACGGTGACTGCACCGTCCGGACCCAGGGCCGTCGGTCCCAGGCTGAGCCCCGCTTCGGGGAGTGCGGGGACTCCGGCTTCCGGCCCTGGGGCCGTCGGTCCCAGGCCTCGCCCGAACGCAACGCCCCCGGCGCAGCCCCAGCCTGGGCTGCAGCCGCCTCCGGCGGGCAGTACAGGGCGCGTGTCTGGCTCGCCGCGGCGGCGCAGCGGTGGGCTCGGCTCCTCCGATGCCGCACGACAAGCCGCGCAGGACATGTTCCGTCGCATCCAGGAGAACAACGCCCGTAGCCCGCGTCCCGCTGATGACACGGACCAGGACGGTGGTGACGACGAGTGAACAGTCGCCGGCCGCAGCGCCGCTCACGCCGTTTCCTCAAGTGGGGCCTGGTCTTGGGCCTCTTTCTCGCCCTGACCGTAAGTTGCATGGCTCCCTTGTCCGGCGCGGCCGACAGACTGGCCTTGCTGTCCCAGCAGGACAACGCCGACGTGGGCCTCGCCGGGGCCGGCAGCAGCGCGGACATTCCGCCGCGGATGCTCGAGGCCTACAAGAACGCCGTGCAGCTGATCGGTTCGAGGGTGCCGCATTGTCGGGGGATGCGCTGGCCGGTCCTGGCCGGGATCGCGAAGGTCGAGTCCAACCACGCCTCCGGACGCTACATCGCATCCGACGGCGACATCCGGCCCAAGATTTACGGAGTGCTGCTCAACGGCTCTGGCGCGGGCGGCAACACCAGCGTGTTCACCGACACCGACGGCGGGAAGTGGGATGGCACCGCTTCGGGTGAACGCGCGGTTGGCCCCTTCCAGTTCATGCCCGCCACCTGGGAATCAACAGGCCAGGACGGCAACAAGGACGGGGACCGGGACCCTCACAACGCGGATGACGCCGCGCTCGGCGCGGCCGTGTATCTGTGCGGGCGCGGGCGCAATCTGCGCAAGGCGGGCCAGCTGCGGGCTGCGATCTTTCAGTACAACCACAGCAATGAGTACGTCGCCAACGTCAGCGGCTGGATCAGCCAGTACAGCGCTGCCGCTGGGGCCGGTGGCAGCGGCGGCCTCAAGGGCGTCTCCGGCAAGGCGCGGACCGTGCTCGAGGCCGCTCTCTCGCAGCGCGGCACTCCGTACTCGTGGGGCGGTGGAAACGCCGCCGGCAAGTCGACCGGATCGTGCTGTTCACCCAGCGGCAAGTCCGGCGCAGGCATCGAGGGATTCGACTGCTCGGGGCTGACGACGTTCGCGTTCGCGCGGGCAGGGATTCGGCTGCCGCGCACGGCGGCAGCCCAGGCCGGGCGTGGCAGGCGCATTCCCGCGTCGGCGGGGCAAGGGGCGTTGCACCCGGGCGACTTGGTGTTCTTCGGCTATGCCCAGGGGCGGGATTCGACGATCTATCACGTCGGGATTTATCTCGGCGGCGGGCAGATGGTCAACGCCGCCCGCCCCGGCACCTTCGTCCGGCAGGACCCGGTCGATGCCATGCCCGGCTACGCAGGAGGAGCCCGACTCCTATGACACAACGTCCCGCACCGAATGGGGCGCGCCGTGGCGGCCCGTGGCTGCTGCTCGCGCTGACGGTGGCGCTGGCCGCTCTCGGCGGGGTGCTCCTGCTTTCCCCGGTGCGAGCCGATGACGCAGCGGGCTCGAGTAGGGCAGTGCGCTCCGCTGCGGCCACCGGAGGTTCCACTGGCGCCCCCGACGGGCGGCCTGCGCCGACTGACGTGCATCCCTCTGCGCCGACTGCCCAGACGTCTCCGGCGACGAAGAGCGCGCAGGCAGTTGAGTTGCCACCGCGCGGTGAGGGCAGGGCCGGGGACCGGCAGATCCAGGAGGTGCTGGAGCGCTCCTGGTCGGCCGACCTCCCAGGCGAGCAGGCCACGACTCTTCTCGCCATGGCCAGGAAGGTCCTGCTCGCCGACGCCACTGGCCTCGGCCGCGGCCAGTTCCCGACTGCCTTCCCTGAGACCGCCGACCGTGGGGGCGCCGTGGTGCCGGCGTTCACCCGGATCCGCATCCAGGCCGCCATCGCCCGCCAAGGCACCCGCCCGGGCCTGGCGGTGGTGCACCTGGTGTGGGCCGGGGCCGACCGCGGCGGCACCTACACGGAGGGCCGCCTCACCGACGTCCCCTTCCACCACGCTCGAGGAGACGGCACATGGACTCCCCTGCCGCCCACCACCACGTCATGACACGCCTCGCTCTGCCCGACGCCGTCGACGTCGCCTTCATGCTCGGCCACGGCCTGTGGTGGTTGCTCGTGCACTGGTACGTGCCCCTTGCCCTGGTCCTGGCGGGGTGGGCCGTGTGGGAGGTGATCACGCACAAGGTGGCGGCGAAGGCCTCGCGCGAGCGGTGCGTGCTGCAGGTGACACCCGCCCCCTACTTTGATCCGGATGAGGAACGCGTGCTGCGGCAGGGGATGGCGGTGTTGCAGGCCGCGAACACGCTGCCCTGGTGGGCGCCCAAGCGCAGCCGCGCGGTACGCATCCGGCTGCGCTCGGACGAACACCATCCCCTCTCTTACCAGTTGGAAGGGCCCGCGGGCGCGCAGAAGTTCCTGCGCACCAGTTCCTTCGGTGACGCGGTGACGATCAGCGCCCGGGATCCGGCGGCCGACATCCCGGATGACGGCCGGAAGTTCGAGGTGCGCTCGGAGATGGTGCTGCGTGGTAATCCGGCCGCCTACTTGCGCAAGGTGCCCCTGGACCCTGACCCGCTGCAGCCCATCGTGGACGCCGTGTCTGCGCTGAAGACGGAGCTCGGCGACCTGGTGGAGATCTGTGTCGATCTGCAGCCCGCTCCGCGGTGGGCGCTGCGCCTGCAGCGGCGGCAGCTGGTCCAGCGGGCCCGCGGCGAGGAGCAGAGGGAGGCCAGCGCCGTCTCACGGTGGTCGCGCCGGGAGGCCGCCGCGGCCGCCGATTCCTTGCGCGCCCTCGCCAGCGGCGACACGAAGACCGCCCCCGTGGTGATGCCGCAGGCCCGGCGCATCGACCGGGACAAAGTGCTCGGCAAGCTCGCCAGCGACGCTCCCCTGGCCCGGGTGCAGATTCTGATCCGCTGCGCCTCCGACCGCGAGGGCCGCGCCAGGGCGTTGGCCTCCCAAGTTGGGGCAGGTTTCCAGGTGTTCACGAGTGAGGCGCGACTGGCGTCGCGCGGGATCCGCCTGCTGGGCTGGCACTGGGGCCCCGATCAGTGGCCGTTCAAAACGGGCTGGCAGCGCCGGTGGGACAGCGGACAGAGCCGCCCGCCGCGCGCGAACCTGGCCCGGCTGCCGGAACTCGCCGGGCTGCTCAAGCCGCCCACCGTGCATTGCCGTCTGCCGCTGCTGCCCGCCCAACTGCCCACGTTCGAGGCCGACAAGATGAGCGAACTGCTGCTGCAGGGCGCCGTCGTAGAGGCCGACGGCACCCGCCGCCTGATCGCCACCTACGAACAGGAGACGCTTTTCGAGACCGGGCTGGGCAAGGCCGGCGGCGGCAAGACGGAACGCGCGCTCGCACAGGCCATCATGGTCGCCCACGCGGGCGGTGGACTGCTGTATGTGGACCCGCACCGCGACTCCTGGGACCGCGCCGCCCCCTACCTCGCCCACCCCGACATCATGGACCGCATCCAGCTCATCGACCTCAACCCTGGCGGCGGCACCGATCCCGTGGGCAGCTGGAACCTGCTCGACATGAGTCACACCCGGCCCCGGCACGACGTCGTCGCCTCCGTCGTCGACGGCCTGGCCGCCGGCATGAACTGGGACGACACCCAGACCCCTCGAGGCATCACCATCCTCACCTCCTGCGTCCAAGTCCTGACCGCCCTCAACAGCCGCGCCTGCCGCAACGGAAAACCGCAGGCCCAGGCCACCGTGTTCCACATCCGGGCCCTGCTCACCGACAAAGACTTCCGCACCCAGGCCCTTCGCACAGTGCTCGGCGACCTCGGCGAGGACACGACCAGCTGGTGGACCACCGTGTTCCCCACCCTGTCCTTCGACGCGTTCGGCATCATCCTCAACCCCCTCACCCGCCTGGCAGCAAACCCCGTCTACTACGCCTTCCTCGGACAGCCCATCAGCCACTTCGACCTGCGCACCGCCATGGACCACAGACGAATCGTGTGGATCTGCACAGCCGGCAACAGCCCCACCGACCGCCTCCTGTCCTCCCTGATCGCACACGAACTGCTACGCGCAGGCCGTTCCCGAAGGGACACCCCGACCGGCGACCGCGTCCCGTTCCGCGCCTACCTCGACGAACTGATCACCATCGCCGGAAGCGCACCCGAGTCACTGGCCGCCATGTTCGAAGACCTCCGCAAATTCAAGGTCCGCATCCACGGCATGACCCAGGCCCTGGGACGCCTGCCGCAGGCCGTACGCGACGCACTCCTGCAGAACGCCTCATCCCTGGCGACGACCACCGGCTCCCGCAAGGTCATCGCCTCAATCACCGCCGAGTGGGGCGACAAGCCCACCCCCGAGCAGGTGATCGCGCTGCCCCGCTACCAGCACTACGCCTCATTCACCGTCGACGGCCAACGCATCGGCCCCCTACGCCTGCACGGCATCCACCTCGACGACGACTTCAAAAAGCTCGCCCGCCCAAAGGCCGTCCCTGCCCTGGTCAACGCCGCACAGAAAGGCGCCGGCAGCCGCCCACAGACCGAACAGAGCACTCGCGCCGCAGCCCAGACCGACCACGTCCGCGCTCACCTCGGCGAGACCACGTCCTCATCCGGCACCGGGGCGACGCCGACCACAAGCGTCGTTGCCCTCACCAAATCGTTCAACTGAAGAACCAGACAGCCACACAAGCAGCTACAGGGGTGGAACTGCGCGCAGTGCGGAGCACGCCTGTACCGAGACTGTCATCTCGGTTATTTCGCACCAATAGCGATCCGCTGCTCGCGTCCACGGAGCTCTGGGCTTGCGCTCCGCTCTGTCGGTGGCCGTCACCGGCAGCGGTGGTAATTGAAAGTGGTACAGCAATTCCGCGAAGTCGCTGAATCGCAGGGCAACTTGTCGACATGCGTTCGGGTTGTGACCGGGTAAGTCCCGAGTTGTGAACGGTAACTTACTCATTTTGCTTGGGTTGTTGGATGGCATATGCGTAACCTTCTGACCACGCAAGCGCATCTGTGCAGCTCGCCCAGGGTGCCCGGGTGCGAACGAAGATGGCGCACCAGTCGTGCCCCTACTGCGTGCTCAAACGGGGAGGCAATATGAAACGCCAAGCAAACCAGAATGCGCATTCCGCTTTTCGCTTCCGGAACCAGGCCGCCTTGAGTTTCGCGCTGAGCGCCGTCCTCGTGCTCTGCGGATGTGGCTCATCTGCTGGCGGCGACAATCCATCTGCTAAGTCCCCGGCGACGCCCCCCACACCCTCGGAGTCCTCGACCAAGGCCGATCCAGAGGCAGCGGAGAAGGCCTCCGTTCTCGACTCCTACCAGCGCATGTGGGCAGAGCAGATGAAGGCGTACCACAAGGCGGACGCCAAGGGAACAGACCTCACGAAGTACGCGTCGCTCGACGCGCTGGGAAAGTTCCGCCTGGATCTGGCACACATGAAGGAGAACAGCACCGTCATCAAGGGCGAGCTAGGCCACCAGGACACCAAGGTGTCCGCGCTCGATATGAAGGCCAAGACCCCCAAAGCGACGGTGACCGACTGCGTGGATCTGTCCGCCTGGCAGACCTACGACGTCAAGGCCAAGAAGGTCATCCCTCTCCCGAGCAACCAGCCAATGCGGTACATGGCCACCGCCAAGGCGGAGCGCTGGAACGGCCACTGGATGGTGACTGACTACACGCCGGACGGGGAGCGGAAGTGCTAAGTCGAGCAGCCGTGGCCGGGGTCATCCTGGCCGGGGCATTGACGTCGGGGGCGTACGCGGACGACGGTGGTCCAACCGTAGGTAACGACCAGGGCTGTCGGGGTTCGACGCTTTCGGTCACCGTGTGCGCGCAGGCTGGTGGCCACACACCTGGTCACGGCGGATCCCGCGAAGCCACGGGCGCGTCCAGCACCTCAGGCAGCGGGAAGTCAGCGGCCCCCAAGTGCACCTATTCGAAGCTCGACCCGCAGCCGCCGGCGAGCAACCTGGCGATGCAGGACGGCGAGCGTCAGGGCGGCAAGGGCGCGGTCTATCAGGTCCTGTGCCCAGGTACGGCGCGTGTCGGGACGGTGTGGATTCCCGCTGGTCAGCCCGCGGAGCCCCAGATCGACCCCGAGGTCCTGGCCCGCCGCGCGGCGGACTCCATGAAGCTGGTCGGCCCGGAGATCGCGAGCCCCCGAGCGGCAGGGAGGTACGTGGTGGGCATGCCCGCGTGGATGTGGGTCGACGAGTCGCCGACCACCTTCGGACCGAACACGGCTACGGCGACGGCCGGAGACGTGAGCGTCACGGCGACGGCGAAGGTGTCGTCGATCCGCTGGAACATGGGTGACGGCACCGAGCCTGAGACCTGCGATGGGCCTGGAACCGAATATCAGGCGTCGATGGGCAAAGCGAAGTCCCCAGACTGCGGCCACGTCTACGAGCAGGCGTCGACGACCAGTAGGGGCGGCAAGTTCCACGGCACTGCGACAGCCACCTGGACCATCGACTGGCAGGTGACCGGCGCTCCCGCCAACGCCGGACAGTTCACCGAAGTGCGAGCGAGCCAGTTCTCGGTCGCTGTGCACGAGGTGCAAGTAGTCAACTGACATCGCGCGACGCCCATCGTCCCCTTGGAAAGGCACCCGACCCGTCATGGATATTCCTGCTGCGCCGACGGTTCCGCGCCCGCAGGCCCCTGCCCGCGCCGAGATCCCTATCACCACGAATCCGCCGGTCAAGAAGCAGCGCCGGTGGTCCGCCGCCGCGCTGTGCATCGTCCTGACCGTCGTGGCAGCACTGGGGGCAGCCGCGGCCGTCAACTCGGCGAGCGACCGCACCAGGGTGCTCGCCATCGCACGGGACGTGCCGGCCGGACGCGCCTTGACGGACGCCGACCTGGTGATCGCCGACGTATCCGCCGACGCGTCACTCACTCCCATTCCGGCCGCTGAGAAGGCCACGGTCTTGGGGAAGAGGACCGCCGTCGACCTGCGCAAGGGTGGCCTCCTGCAGACCTCTCAACTGGCCGCCGGCACCGGGCTTGGCGACGACCAGGAGCAGGTCGGTGTGCAGGTCAAGCGCGGCATGGCCCCGGCGGGGACGCTCGCCCCCGGTGACAAGGTCCGCGCGGTGACCACCCCCGCCCAAGGCGGAGAGCCCACGAAGAAGGGCACCCCGCCCGAGACCCTCGAGGCCACAGTCGTCTCCGTCTCCAGCCCGGACGCCACCGGCACCGTCGTGGTCAACCTCGCCGTAGCCCCCGACGACGGCCCCGTACTGGCCAGCCGCGCCGCCCTGGGCCGCGTCGCGCTGGTCCGCGAACCGCGAGGTCAGTGACCATGCCCGTCATCTGCCTCGCCTCCGCCAAGTCCTGCGGAGTCACCACCACGGCGCTCGCCCTCACCTTTGCGTCCGCCCGCCCCTCCCTGCTCGCCGAATGTGACCCGGCAGGCGGCACGATCCGCGCCGGGCTCTTGCAGAGCCAGGTCAGCGCGGGATACGGGCTCTACCACCTGGCGGCCGCCGAACGCGTGGGACAGGTCGAGCTGGCCAACGCGTTCACCTCGCACCTGTGGCCGCTGGACGGCCCAAGCGGCCACCGCAAGGTCCTTCCCGGGCTGACCGATCCGGCACAGGCCGCGGCCCTGAGCCGGACCTGGCCCGCACTCTCCGACGTCCTGCACGTCATGTCCGAATCCGTCGGCCACGACGTATTCGTCGACACAGGGCGCCTGGCCCTGGAATCCGGGCACCTGCACCCCACGCTCACGCCCGCGCCGCTCCTGCACAAGGCCGACCTTGTCCTGCTCGCGGTCCGCGGCACCGAGCAGGGCCTGACCCTTGCCCGCCACCTCATCCGGCCGCTGCGCACCGAACTCGAGGAACACGGCTCGGGAGCCGACGCCGTCGGGCTGCTCCTCATCGAAGAAGGCACCTTCCGCTCCCACCAAGTCGCTGAGGCGCTGGAAGCCCCCGTGCTGGCCGCGCTCCCCTGGGACCCGGACACCGCTGCCTACCTCAACGCCGGCGGGAAGCCGCCCCGGGGCTTCGACCGCACCCCGCTGCTGCGCTCCGCCCGCACCGCAGCAGAACACCTCGAGGCCATTGCGTCCCGTCGCCGCATCCAGCAGCAATACCCCAGCCCCCCGGCGGCGCATCCACAGCTCGCCGGCGTCCTGGACCGGCTCGCAGCGCCCGGAGGTGCTCGTGGCTGACACTCACCAGCGTCCGGGAGTCAACGGGCAGATCCCCGCCCCGCTCGCCGGAGTCGAGCTCGCGCACCTCATCAGCGGAAAGCTCGGAGAGCGGCGCACCGCCCCTGCGGCCCCCACCCCCACGGCCCCGCCCGCTGTTCCGGGCGGCAGCAGCAGCCCGGCGGCCGTGCCGCGCCTGGCGGACCTGCCCGTCGAACTTCTGCCGGTCAGCTGGGAGGTGATCGAGGCTCTTCAGTCCGAGGTGTCCACTGAGCTGAGCAAGCGTGATCCCGAACGCACCATGGCCGAGCCCGACCGGCGGGCCTTGGCACGCTCGCTCACCAACACGGCCGTCGCCGACTGGGCCACCAAGTACGCCCAGGGCAACACCCCTTTGACCCGCGACGAAGAGGGCCGCATCGCGACCGCGGTCTACGACGCCATGTTCCGCGGCGGACGACTGCAGTCCCTCCTCGACGGGGAGGGTGTCGAGGACGTCATGGTGGACGGGCTGACCGCGCACGTGGAGTATTACGACCGGCCGCGTCGCACCATCGACAAGGTCGCCGACTCCCATGACGAGCTGATCACGTGGGTCAACAGGATGGCGGGCCAGTCCGGTCAAGGTGAACGCGCCCTGACCCAGGCAACCCCTATGGTCGGCTTCCGGATGCCGGACGGCTCGCGCGTTACCGCCAGCCTCCTCACTAGCCGGCCTTCGGTGGTCATCCGTAAGCACCGGATCCGCCAGCACGGTATCGCCGAGCTCGTGAAGTGGCAGTCGATCAACCCGCTCCTGGAGGCCTTTCTCGTCGCCTGTGTCCAGGCACGGATGAACATCCTCGTCGTCGGTGACATGGGCGCAGGCAAGACGAGCCTGCTGCGCGCCCTGGGCCGCGAAATCCCGGCCGCTGAACGGCTGGTGACCCTCGAATCCGACCGCGAGCTGTACCTGGACGAGCCGGGCCCCAAGCCGGGGCCGGTCACCTTCGCCTTCGAGGCCCGCCAGTCCAACGGCGAGCGCAGCTCCGGCGACCGTCTCGCTGGCGAGGTCACGATCGCGGATATGTTCGCCACCGCGCTGCGCTACAACGCGACCCGCGTCGTCGTCGGGGAGGTTCGCTCCACGGAAATCGTGCCCATGCTGCAGGCCATGTCTGCAGGAGGATCGGGCTCGATGTGCACCATGCATGTGCGGCGGCCGCACGCGATCGTCTCGCGCCTGGTCCAGCTGTGCACGGAGGCCGGCATGGCCACCGAGGCCGCGCACCACCTCATCGCATCCGCCATCGACGTCGTCGTCTACCTCACGTACCTCGACGAGACGGGGATCGGCGGGCGCAAGCACCGCTTCGTCTCTCACGTCTACGAGATCCACGATGTCGTCGGGGAGGCCGGCCGGCCCACCACCACGGAGCTGTTCGCTCCCGCCGGCAAGGATCCGCGCGGCGTGTTCCAGAACATGCCGTCCTTCATCGACGACCTGGAACTGACGGGCAGCTTCTACCGGCAGTGGCTCACCGACAACCCGCATGGAGCCTGGGGACCGCCCCTGCAGACGGTAGGCCGACGATGACCCGCTACGCCGCACTCGAATTCCCAGTGGAGACCGCGCCCGCAAGCATCGCGGTGGCGGAGCTCCGTGCTGCCGCCGGGGACGACCAAAATCGGCTCTGGAGGGACCAGTGACAATCTCTCAGCTCGCGCTGGTTGCTGCCTGCTGCGCGGTTCTGACCGTCTTCGCCGCGATCGCCGCCGTGCGCGAAATCCGCGGCCGCGTCCCCGACCCGGTCAAGCCGCCTTCCCGACTTGCCGCGCGGATGCGCCGCGCCAAGGCTGAACTGCCCGAGACCTGGCAGCGCCGCTGGCGTCCCCTGGTCATCACGGCAGCCGTCGCGTCCCTTCTCGTCTGGGCGTACACGGGCTGGCCTGTCCACGGACTGCTGGCCGGTGCCGCCATCCTGGGCCTGCCCTTCGTGCTCCACCCCGGCGGCGCCGCGCAGGCCCGCATCGAACGCCTGGAAGCACTCGCCCAGTGGCTCAACCACCTGGCCGGGGTCCACACCGCGGGCATCTCGCTGAGCCAGACGGTCCGCGCCTCCGCCAAGAACGCTCCGGGGCCGATCGCCCCCAACGTGCAGCGCCTCGCCGACCGGCTACGCACTGGCATGGATGCCAGGCTCGCCTTCGCGATGTTCGCCGACGAGCTGGCTGACGGCGTCTCCGACCACGTTGTACTCCTCTTCCAGTCCCACGCCGTCTATAAGGGGCCCGGCCTGGCAGACGCCCTCGAAGCGCTCGCGATCACCATTCACCAGCAGGCAGCGGACGCACGCGATGTCGAAGCCGACCGGGCCTCGGTGCGTAAGTCTTCCCGGCAGGTCTCTCTGGTCATCAGCGTGGTGGTCATCGGCTGCATGCTCAACCAGGCCTGGTCGGGCTGGTACGCCAGCCTCGTCGGACAGATCGCGCTCATCGTCCTGGGCGGTCTGTTCGCATGGACCCTGTCGTGGCTGCGCCGCATCGCCCGCACAAAGCCCGACCCGCGCCTGCTCGACCCGCTGCCCGCCCACCTGACCGCCCTGGAAGGCGCCACGCGATGATCCCCATGGACGCGGTCCTGCCCGCAGCCGCGGCCGGCGTACTCATCGGCCTCGCAGTGCGCGCCGCTCTGCCGCCGAAGCCCGATCTGGCCAGCACCCTCCACCGGCTGGACGCCGGCCACTTCACCAGCCCCATGCCCGTCGCTGCCCCGCCCGGTTCTCGTGGCCTTCCCGAACGCGTCGGTGCGCGCTTGCTGGAGGAATTCGGAGTAGGTATCCGGCTGCCCGTCAGCGACCTGAACCTGCTGCGGATCACCCCGGCGGAACACCTCGGCAAGCGCGTGCTGTTCGCCTTGTACGGCCTGCTGCTGCCGCAGCTGGTACAGGCGCTGTTGGCGCTCGCCGGTGCCCCCTTCCCATATGCCATCCCGGCTGGCCTGTCGCTCATGCTGGGCGCCCTGTTCTGGTTCGGGCCAGGACGCGATGTGAGGGCCGAGGCCGCCGCCGCGCGCCTGATCGTGCGGCACGCCGCCGCAAGCTACCTGGAACGTGTCGCCCTGGCCAGGGTCGCGAACTCGGGGGCCGGGCAAGCCCTGACGCAGACCGCCGAAGTCGGCGACGGCTGGATCTTCCAGCGCATGCGGACGGTGTTCGACCACGCCGAACTGGCCGGCATCGCTCCATGGGACGCACTCAAGCAGCTCGGCGAAGAACTCGACATCCCCGAACTCACCCGACCCGCCGACACCCTGGCCCTCGCCGGCGATGGCGCCGCCGTCTACACGACCCTGCAGGCCCAGGCCCGCCAGCTGCGCATCGCGCTGCTGTCCGACTCCAAAGCCCAGGCCAACGAGGCGAGCGCCGCGATGGTCCTGCCCGTCACCCTCGCCGTGATCCTCATGCTTGCCTTCGTGATGATCCCGATCGTCAACACGATCCTCGCCAGCTGAACTGGCGACCTGACCAAGGAGATTGACCACCTCATGGACATCCCGACCCTGACGGCATGGATCCGAGCCCGTGCCGAACTGCTGCGCACCGCCTGCGACCGCGGTGCCACCAGTACCGAACTCGCCGTCCTGGCTGGCGCCCTTCTCGTAGGAGCGGGCCTCCTTGTCGTCGCGATACGCGCCAAGCTCATGGAGAAGATCGGCATCATCAACGGCGGCTAGCACACGGGATCTGACAACCATGAGACACCGACCGCGAACGGAGGGGAAGCCGGTGGGAAGCCGATCAAGCAGTACGGGGACGGCCAAGGGCCGTAGCCGGTGGCGAGCCGATGAAGGTGTGGGCAGCGTGGAACTGGCCACCCTCGCTCTGGTCGTACTCATGCTCGGCTTTACCACCATCCAGGTCGGCCTCTACTACCACGCTCGCAAGGTCGCCCAGTCCGCCGCCCGTCAGGGCGTGGACGCGGGACGGCAGTTCGGCGCCGGCCCAGGCGACGGCGCCGCACAGGCCCAGCAGTACCTGGCCCGCTACGGCAACTCCGTTCGCGGCGCCCACATCTCCACCTCCGGCAGCAGCGCCCAGCAGATCCGCATCACCGTCACCGGGAACGTCGCCACCCTGGTCCCTGGTCTCGAACTGCACGTCACGCAGCACGCGGACGGGCCCGTCGAGCGCTGGACCAACCCATGATCCGCCGCCAGGAGTTGCTGCGCCGCCTGCTCGGGAGCGATGGGGGCAGCTATGCGCTGGAGACCGCCGTCCTGGCCCCGGTCCTCATCGCGATCCTCGGCCTGATGATCGCGTTCGGGCGGGTCACCGATACCGAGGGCGCCGTCGACTCCGCCGCACACGCTGCAGCCCGCGCTGCCTCCCTGGAACGCGACGCTGCAAACGCCCAGAGCCAGGCGCAGAATGCGGTCACCCGCAGCCTGGATGGTGAGGGCATCACGTGCCGCACCTCCAACGTCACCATCAACACCGGCGGATACGCCGCAGGTGCCGGGGAGGCAGCTACGGTCACCGCGACGATCTCCTGCACGGCGAACCTGTCCGACATCGCCGTGCCAGGCCTGCCCGGATCCAAGACGTTGACTGCCTCCTGGACCAGCCCCATCGACACCTACCGGGCCCGCCCATGAAACTCCGCTCCCGGCTCAAACAGCTTTGCAGCGCGCTGACGGATCGACGCAAACGTGATCGCGGTTCGATGTCGCTGTTCTTCGCCGTGACCACAGTGGCGATCCTCATGGTGATGGGGCTCCTCGTGGACGGTGGCGGCGCCCTGAACGCCTCCAACCGGGCCACCTCTCTGGCCCAGGAAGCCGCCCGCACCGCAGGCCAGCAACTCGACCCCGCACAGGCCATCGAGGGCACCGCCATCACCATCGACCCCGACGCTGCTCAAGCCGCCGCCCAGGACTACCTCGCCGCGGCCGGCGTACAGGGCGACGTGACGATCGACGGCGGCGGAAGGAACCTGACCGTCACGGTTCACGACACCTACAACACGTACTTCGCGCAGCTCGTCGGCAAGGGAACCATCAATGTCACCGGCACAGCGACCGCGCATCTGCAGACCCAGGCTGGAGGCTGAGCCCGCACCATGGCCCACCGCACCCCCGCTCCCCTACGCGCACTCGGCATCCTCGCCCGCGCGCTGCTCGGCCTGATCGCCCTGGTGGGCCTGACCGCCGGTGTCCCCTACCTCCTCATCCGGGTGGGACAGCTGCCCACCAGTTTGTCGGGGGGCCTTGGTGCGCTGACGCAGCCCGACGACGGCACGCTCTTCTTTGCCGTCCTCACCGTCATCGGATGGCTCGCGTGGGCGGCGTTCACCTTCTCCGTCCTCGTTGAGATCATCGCCCTCGCACGGCGGCGCTCCGCTCCCCGCATCCGCGGCCTGGGCGGCCTGCAGTCCCTCGCCTCCCTCCTCATCGGCGGCATCGTCCTGCTGATCCCCACGGCCGCCTCGGCGGCCACCAGTGGACCCGCCGTCGCTGCCACCTCCGTGCACACCGTGGAAACAAACAGCGCCGGCGCCACGCCGAGCGCAAAGCCGCACGCACCGTCCGCTTCCGTCGAAACCAGTGGTCGGCAGCACACAGTGGCCACCTCCACCGAGCTGCCGTGGGATCTGGCCGAGGAGTATCTCGGCGACGGCAAGCGCTGGAAGGACATCGCCGCTCTCAACGACATCCCCCAGCTGACGGCCGGCGACCAGTACCTACCTCGAGGCGTCACCATCGCCTTGCCCCCTGACGCACGTCCCAAGGCCACGCGTGCCGGCTCCGAGGCACGCCAGAGCCCGGCGGCCCCATCACAGCAGCAGGCCGGTGCGCAGCGCCACGAAGAGGAGGAATCGGAGGGGGGTCTGCATGCGCAGAGCGCAGGCGCCGGGCGCACCGCCCAGGTGCACGTCGTGGCCGCGGGCGACTCCCTGTCCGGGATCGCACAGGAGGAAACTGGCGATGGCTCCAACTGGCCACAGTTGTACAAGGCCAGCCGCGGAGCGCAGCCGCACGGACTGCCCCGCATCACCGATCCAGACCTGATCCGCCCCGGCCAGCGCATCACCATCCCAGCCGCCACCACGCCGCACGACGACCAGGATTCCGACTCCGGCCACCACGATGACGAGGGCCAGGAGTCCGACGCTCACACGCAGCAGCCGCCGCGCACCGGAGACGGATCAGATCACGACGGGCGTGACTCTGCCGACGAGTCGGATCGTGGCGGCGATGCCGGCGCGTCCGGCGTGACCAAGCCGCCGGCGTCCCAGCCCTCTGCACAGCGCAGTGGGCCCCCGGCGTCTGCCTCGGCCCGGCCCAAGGAATCTGCCCGACCGTCGGCGCCTGTTACCGCCTCCCCGTCGGCGTCGGCTCCCGACCAGGAGCGCGTCCCCGCAGCATCGCAGGGTGCCGACGGCACCCAGTCCTCTTCGGCCGTCTCGACGCGGACGGCTGTGGGGGCCTTCGCGTTGCTGGCCTCAGCCCTGACCGGCATGCTCGCCTTCAGGCGGCTGCGGCAGCGGCGCTCGCGCAAACCGGGACAGACGCTGCCTGAGATCGTGCCAGCAGCGGCAGAGGCCGAGTTGGAACAGGCGGCCCACGACGGAGCTGACGGCGTCGCGCGTCTGCAGGCCGCGCTGGCTGCGCTCGCCGCCCAATGTGAGGGCGCTCCCCCGCTGCTGCGGGCCGCACGCATCACCGCAGACGGGATCCAGGTCCTGCCGGACGACGTTTCTGCCGCCCCGCAGGCGCCGTTCACCACCGCGCTCGCCGGCTGGTGGCACCTGCCCGGCGACGTCGACCTTGCGGTGCCCAATGAGGGCGCTGAGCCGCCGTATCCGGCGGTGGTCACGCTCGGCACCGACACCGCGAACAGTCTGGTGCTGGCGAACTTGCCTGCCTGGGAAGTCGTCCTCGTCGACGGTGACCCGGTTGCCCGCGCCGAGACGATTGCCTGCATGGCCGCGGAGCTCGCGCTGGGGCCCCATGCGGATCACGTCGAGGTCGTGGCATCCGGGCTGGGCGGTATGGGCGCCGACCTTCAGGCGTTCGGTGTCCAGTACCTGCCGGACGTGCCGCAGGCCGCCGGGGCGTTCGCCTCGCGGATCCTGGAAGCCCACCAGGACCCAGAAGACCGTGGGGTCCCGTACGTCATGCTGTGCGGCGGTGACCTGGACGCAGACACCGCCTGGCAGATCGCTGAAACTCTCGACCGGTCCCGCGACTTGACCCCGTGCGTGCTCGTGTTGCCCGCCAGTGCCGCATCCGTGTTCCCCGACGCGGAGATCCTGGACGCCTCGGCCAGCACGCCGCAGCGCGTAAGCGCCCTCGGCACCGATGTCCTCCTGCAGCGCCTGGACGCGGCGTCCATCGCTCAACTCGCCGCCGCCTACCGCCAGACCAGCCGCCCGGCGGAAGGACCTGAGGGCGTGTGGGAGCACGTCCCACCGGAGCCCATCGAGGTACCCGAATCGGCCCCCACCGTCCATTCGGTCCCCGACCCGCAGCAAGACAGCAGTGACCGTCTCGGGCCGGTGCCCGCTGGCGATGCAGCAGGCCAGCACCAGGACATCGCGGCCCTTCGCGAAGACACGGACGCCGCGCAGGCGCAGCCGGTCGCGTTCCAGGCCCTGCTGGATACTGCGGGCGACCCAGGCCAGGCATCACTCAAAGCGGTCCCGCCCGCACCCGCTGCGGAGAACGAAGAGCCTGCCGAGCGGATCGGGCCACGGTTCCTCATCCCGCCCGTCCACTCTCTCCTGGCTGCCGAGCGCACCCCGCCGATCCCCGAGACCAATGCCGACAAGGCCCTCACCGAGGCCGGGCCGGACGACACCGCCCCCCGGCTGCGGGTCCTGGGCACACTGGAAATGCAGAATGCCGGTGACCTGGAACCCCGCCTCATTGAGCTCGCCGCGCACCTGCTGCTCAAACCACACAGCAGTGCCGAGAGGCTGTGTGAGGACCTGGGCGACGGAGATCCCTGGTCGCCCAAAACGCTCGGCTCGCGCCTGCGGGACCTGCGTACCAGACTCGGCGCGGACGTCGACGGCAACCTGTATGTGCCGCAGCGCAAAGGCAAGTCATCTCCTTACGCTCTCTCGGACAAAGTCCGCTGCGACTGGCGCGAGTTCGAGCGGCTCGCGAAACTGGGGGTCAGCCGTGGCGAGGACGGCCTCAACTACCTTGAGCGTGCCCTGGCAATGGTCGACGGTGTCCCGCTGGGCGAACATCCAGCCTCGTGGATGAGCGGACTGCGCAGCGCTATGCAGGCCCGCATCGTCGACACCGCACACCACGTGGCCAGCTACCGCACGCAGGACGGCCGGCATCAGGACCTCCCCAGCGCCCGGCAGGCCTGCGCCATCGGCCTGAACGCCGACGGCCACTCCGAAACCCTCTACCGAGCCCTGATGCGCGCCGAGGCCGCAGCAGGCAACCGCACCGGGCTGCGTGCCGCCATCGCACGATGGCAGGACGCGAACCGGCACCTGACTCGAGACCAGATCGACAAGAAGACCCAGGCGCTCGTCGACAAGCTGCTCGCAGCCTCCTAAGACGGCACCCAGCGAAGAAGCCGCGAAAGAGCACCTGCAGGAGACGTTCGCCACGGAACCGGGCCAGAAGCAGCGTGCGCGCCAAAAAAGCAGTTATACAAGGACATTTCGCCTGGGTCTCACTGGCACTTCAGGGAATGCCGATCAGGCGTACATGACGCGCAGGACAGTGACCTAGGGGTTGGCTCACGGCGGCTGCACGGTGGGGGCGGCTATTCCTCCGCGGTGACCCGGACGCTGCAGCAGCTGGTTGATGCTCACGTCGCTCAAGGGAATCCTGGTCAGCTTGGCGAGGTCCCCCGCGAGCTGATCTCCGAGTGCCTTCGTGATACCGAGGGTGAAGCTTCGGGGGAATACCGACTCCTCCGGGCTCCCTGTTGTCGCCGCCATGGCCCTCGTCGCCCTCTTCGTGGTTCTACCGCTGTGGAGCGACATCGCGCGAGTTTCTCCGGCGCATGGGTCACAAACGGCACTGCTCCGCGGTATGGTTCTGGCTGCACTGAAATGCTAGGAGTCGAATATGCAACGGACGTCGGTAGAGCTCTTCGCGGGCGGGGGCGGGCTGGTCCAAGCCAGCACGAACACCGGCTTCCGACACCTGCTGCTGAACGAGTTCGCGACGAGGGCGTGCGAGACGCTTGAGGGCAATCGCTTCGACGTGTTTCCAGCGGACGTCGATTCCGATGTGTTGGCGAAGTGGCTGGACCAGATCGACAAGCAACAGGCAGACGGCTTCGAAGCTGCGGGCGCCGCTGAGCGGCCCCACTACCCTCCCCTGGTCGCCGGCGACGTCCGAGAGTTGGACATGCGCTTCCTCAGGGATCGCGATGTTGACCTTCTGGCCGGCGGGCCACCATGCCAGCCGTTCAGCCTTGGTGGAGTCGCGAAGGGCGACGAGGACGAGCGGAACATGTTCCCGGAGATGTTCCGGGCGGTTCGTGAGATCCGCCCCAAGGCCGTCATCTGTGAGAACGTCCGAGGACTCCTTCGCCCGTCCTTCAATCCCTACTTCGAGTACATCAAGCGCGAGCTTTCCCTGCCGTTCGTGAAGCGCCGAGAGGGCGCCACGTGGCAGGAGCACGACCAAGCGTTGCGGGAGCGGCTCGACGCGAAGGACACCGATCCGGCGGAGACCTACGAGGTCACGCAACACGCCGTGAACGCCGCCAACTACGGGGTGCCGCAGATCCGCAACCGCGTGATCCTCTTGGCATTCCGCGCTGACCTGGGCGTGGACCCGGAGTTGGTCAAGCGCGCTGTCGCGCGCACCCACTCCCACGCGGCCCTCGCGCGGACGATCCTCGAAGGCTCCTACTGGAACCGCCACAAGCAGGCGGGCGCCAAGATTCCTAAGCGCGTCATCGATCTGGTGACCTCGCGCTACGCGAATGAGCAGCTGTCGTTCGAGAGCGGGGATGAGGAGCTCCAGCCTTGGCTCACCCTTCGAGACGCGGTAATGGGGCTCCCCAAGATCAACACCAGCGTGTTGGACAAGACGACGGAACAGGGCGGATTCCCCGACCACATCGGGTGGCCCGGAGCCAGGATCTACGACGGGCACACGCCCAACGAACTTGACCGGCCGGCCAAGACCGTCAAGGCCGGGGTGCACGGTGTGCCCGGTGGCGAGTCAGTCATGCAGCTCGACAACCTGGTGCGCGACGAGAAGACCGGCCTGTTGCGCCCCGAGCACCGGTACATGACCGTTCGCGAGGCTGCCAGGGTCATGACATTCGGCGATGGATGGAGCATGGCGGGCCCGCGGGGTGAACGCATGCGGCAGCTGGGCAACGCGGTTCCCGTGAAGCTGGGCGAGGTGTTCACCAGCGCCGTCGCGAAAGCCCTCGCCGACGCGGAACGGCGCTCGTGAACGACGCCGCCGAGTCCCGGCAAGGGGGCTGGAAGGACAAGCCGCCGCCCGAGAGGGCATGGCGGGGACGGCAGGGGCGGACCAGGAAGGCGATCGTCGCCGAGCAGGATCGTGCCGCAGGTGGTCGCGAGGGCCGCTATGCCAAGCGTGAAGACGGCGACTACGCGCTGGCCTCGATCACGCTGAAGTTGTTGCCCAGGACTCGCCGGATCAGGGCCTATCTCCGCTGGTCGGAGAACGGGCGTTCGCCCGCCCTGTATGTCGGAGAAGTGGAGCATCTGACGCGTGCGGCGAATCTTGAACAGGCTTGGCAGATCGCCAAGGACCGGGGAATGGTCGGAGAACGCCCTCTCCCGGAAGGGTCGTGGGCGTCGTCTCCTGCCACGCGGTCATCGATGCGCGGGAATCGAGGCCGCGACACGGCACCGGAACTCCGAATCCGCTCACTGCTGCATCGCGAGGGTCTGCGCTACCGCGTATCGGCGCGGCCGCTTCCCGGAGTGCGGCGAACCGCCGACCTCGTCTTCACCCGCGCTCGTGTCGCCGTCTTCGTGGACGGGTGCTTCTGGCACGGGTGCCCCGATCACTGCCGTCCAGCACGCACGAACAGTGACTTCTGGCGCACCAAGATTGCCGGAAACCGAGCCAGGGACGCCCAGACCGACCAGTTCTTGGCGGAGGCGGGATGGCGCGTCATCAGAATCTGGGAGCACGAAGATCCCGTACAAGCGGCGGGCCGGGTCGCCGCCGCCGTTCGCGACTTTGCGGCACGGGATGATCGCAACGTTCCGTGATTCAGAAGGTCGTTGACGGCGTCGGAGGCCCGGCGCAGGACGATGCGCCCGTCGCCCTCGCTGAAAGCGAGCAGGTCGCCCCCAACGTTGACGCCGACCTCGGCCAACAGCCCCGACGGTGGTTCGACGCGCTCATCGAGCTCTACGGGCACCCTCGGCGGGTTCACGGATCACGGAAGGAGTCTCCCGAGGACCGCCGGCGTCTACCAGCAGCACTGCGGATCGTCAGGGGACGTTGCGGTTGCGACGGTTGGCGACCGGGTCTCGCAACCGCCGTAAACCACTCAACTGCATGGAACAGCAAGGAACTTAACGCCGATTGTCAGTGGTGCCCTCTACTCTCTTCATCACGCGTACGGCTCTACCCGAGCCGCGCGCCGAAGCCTGCCCGCGGTAGGGCTTTCTTCGGCGTGGCCGAGACGAGTACTGGGGGTCCGTCCACCTATGAAGATCACTCCTTCCGCGCGTGTGCTGCGCATGCTCGGTGAGATCGAGTTCGACGAGTGGCAGTGCATCGCCGAGCTGATCGACAACGCCTTCGACGACTTCACGGAGATCCATCGGTCCGGGACCCCCTGGGCGGGCGGGTATCGCGTCAGCGTCGAGCTCCCCGACTCCGCGCAGGGCCAGCTCGTGATCACCGACACCGGTCGCGGCATGACGTACGACCGGCTGGAGCGGGCTGTACGGGCCGGCTGGTCGGGCAACGACATGCACGACAAGCTCGGCCTCTTCGGTATGGGGTTCAACGTCTCGACGGCGCGGCTCGGCAAACGCACGCGCGTCCTGACCACGCGCCAGGGCGACACCGAGTGGATCGGTGTGGAGATCGACCTCGACCGCATCGGAGACGACTTCGAGGCAGAGGACATCACGGAGCCGAAGGCCGATCCCAACGAGCACGGCACGCGTATCGTCATCAGCCGCCTGCATCCGACGCGCGCTCGGTGGCTGCAGAAGAACGGCCCGGCCCTGCGCAACATCCTGGGACAGGTCTACTCCTGGATGTTCCTGAACCGTCCGTTCGAGCTGTGGGTTGGCGGCTTCCAGGTGAAGCCTGTCCGGCACTGCCGTTGGGGAGACGGCCGCTCGGTTCTCTACAACAACAAGGAGCGCATCCCCGCCTACATCGAGATCGACCAGAAGCTGGAGAACGGTCTCGCCTGTGGTGACTGTGGACAGTGGCAGCTCACTGATCGCGACGCCTGCGAGGACTGTGGGAGCGATCGGCTCACCGTTCGTGAGCGCCGGGTGCACGGGTGGCTCGGCATCCAGCGTTACATGCATAAGCACGATTACGGAATCGACTTCCTGCGCAACGGCCGCAAGATCCTCCGCTGGGACAAGCAGCTGTTCACCTGGCGCAACCCTGACGGAGCGGTGGGAAACGAGGAGCCGGAGTATCCGGTGGACCTCGCCCACCAGGGCGGCCGCATCATCGGGGAGATCCACCTCGACCACGTCCCGGTCACGTACCAGAAGGACGCCTTCGAGTACGGCGACCGCAGCTGGCGCTCGGCGGTCGAGATCGTGAGGGGGGTCGCGCCGTTGCTGCCCCAGCGCGCGGCGAACCTTGAGTACGAGGAGAACACCAGCCCGCTCGCGCTCCTCTTCAAGGGATACCGTCGTAACGACGCCGGTCTGCGGTACTTGGTCCCGGGAGACGGTCGTAAGCCGATCCACGACGACACCCGTCGGTGGGGACATGAGTTCCACCGGGGCAACCCCGATTACCAGACCGATGAGCGCTGGTGGCAGGCGGTCGAGGACCACGAGGCGACCAAGAGCAGGGGCAAGAACGCGAAGGCGGCCACCGTCACCCCGGGAAAGCCCGACGAGGCGGCCGTGATGGAGGCGCTCGGTTTCGATGGCGCGGAAATCGGCAGTCCGAGTTCTCCCGCGACCGGTCGGGACGAGGCGAAACCCAGTGCCCAGGCGCAGCCCTCGAAGGACGGCGAGTCCGCTCCCGCCACGCCGGCCCCGGAGCAGCGTAGGGAGACGCGGCAGGAACGCGTCACGCGCTACACGGAGAACTCGACCACCTACCCGGCCCTGAGCCGCTCCTTCGGTCACCCGCGCGTCGGCTTCGTCGAGGTCGAGGCGCGTCGGCTCACGGCGGGAGGCCTGACCGACGAGAACCTCCACCCCACTCCCGTCCTGCTGGACCAGCGCGGCGGCAACGCCCTCGTGGCGTTCCTCGACCTCGATCATCCGATCTTCCAGAGGTTCGGAGCGGACCCGGCGGATCTGCTGCTCGCGGAGATCGCCGTGCTGCTGAGGGTGCAGACGAGTTCGGAGTGGAGCCACTCGGAGCTCATCGCGGCGATCCGGGCGGAGTCGCTGCCCGCCAGCGCTCTGGACGCCGAGATGATCAGTGCCGAGGCCAAGGAACTGCTGGCTGAGGTCCGTCGCCGCATGGCGTCCGAGCTGGACCGCGCCGGTGAACCGGGGAAGGCGTTTCAGTTTCTCTCACCCGATGAACTCACCGCTACCGAGCACACCATGATCGCCAACGGCAAGGTCACCCGCACGACCGACCTCGGTGCGAGCGGTGAGTTCCTGCTGCACGTGCCCGCCCTTTTCCTGGTTCGTCTCGTCGAGTCGCTGCCGTCTCTGTTCATGGACAACCGCGTCTTCCAGGGTGTCTACGAGGGTGTCGCCTCCGCGTCCGCGCGGCGGCTCAGTCTCGCGCGTACGGTCGGCTACCTCTCGGATGTCGCGACGCAGGCGACCTACGCCGGGGCCAGCCTTCCGGACCAGTTGCTGCGGACGAGGCTGAGCATTCGCCTGCTGGCCGACGACCTCGCGGAGGAGAAGTGAGCGCCGTCTTCCTCTCGGGGAACGAATTGCTGAGGGGAGGACCCGCAGGTCTCACGCATGCCGTCGAACGGGCCCTTTGGTACCTCGGCTTCAACGACGTGCGCGTTATCGACGGCGCCGGCGACCAGGGCGCGGATCTCTTGGCGGTACGCGGTCGAGAGCAGTGGGTCTTCCAGTGCAAGTGGAAGGCCGGAGGGAAGGTTGACCGTAGCGGTGTCGACGACCTTGAGCGCGCGCGTACGCGCTACCGCGCGGACAAGGCCATCCTGGTCACCAACACCGACATCAACGCGGCGGCTGAGGCCCGCCGCGTGGCGCTCAACGGAGTCGGCGTGCCGATCACCGTCTGGCACGGTGCCACCCTGCGGTCGATCGGGGACCGCATGCCCGAGACCGTTCCCGCGAAGTACGCTCTGCGCCCGTACCAGGCAGAGGCGGCGGACGCCGTGGTCCGGGACCTCGACGCGAACCGCACCGCGCTGCTCGTCCTCGCGACGGGGCTCGGCAAGACCGTGGTGGGCGGAGAGATCATCAGCCGTCACCTCAAGTCCAATCCGGACGCCAGGATTCTCGTCGTCGCGCACATGAAGGACCTCGTCGCCCAGCTCGAGAAGGCGATGTGGCGGCACATCCCCAAGCACGTTCCCACGCGCCTGCTCACGGGAGAAAGCCGACCCGAAAGCCTCGACGGAGTCGTGGTCGGAACGGTCGAATCCGTTCTCAGTGCCGTACGTGTGGGCTACCGACCTGACCTCATCATGATCGACGAGACGCATCACGTGGCCGAGACCGGCAGGTTTGCGGAATTGCTCGACCTGTGTGGGGATGCTGAGCAGTTCGGCGTGACGGCGACACCCTGGCGCGGTGACAAGTTCGACATCACCTCTCGCTTCGGATACCCGAGCTTCAAGATGGGCATCGCGGAGGGCATGGCCGCTGGCTTCCTCTCCGCCGTCGACTACCGGCTGTACGTCGACAACGTCGACTGGAACGCCGTCCGGGACGCCAGCGTGCACGGGCAGTCGATCAAGGACCTCAACAAGTCCCTGTTCCTGCCGCAGCGCGACGAGGAGATCATCGAGCACTTCCGCGAAGCGTGGCGGACCACGACGGAACCGAGGGCCATCGTCTTCTGTCAGACCATCGAGCACGCCGAGCACATGGCCCGGTTGTTCGCCTCGTCCGACGCGGCGTGGGCCAACGCGTCGTTCCTGCACAGCGCACTCCCGCGGCAGCGACGCCAGATCCTGCTGAACGAGTTCCGGCTCGGCCGGGTGCCGGTGATCACGTGTGTCGACGTTTTCAACGAGGGCGTCGATGTCCCGGACGTGAACCTCATCGCGTTCCTGCGGGTCACACACAGTCGGCGGATCTTCGTCCAGCAACTCGGCCGCGGACTCCGACTCAGCCCCGGCAAGGAGGCCCTGAGGGTCCTCGACTTCGTGACCGACATTCGCAGGGTGGCGGCGACCTTGGAACTCCGGCGATCGCTGGAGGCCCAGGAGAGCGAGCACCTGCGCGTCCGAATGCCGCACGCCTCCCGTATCCAATTCAGCGATGAGACCGTCGGATCGCTGATGGACCACTGGATCCAGGACGCGGCGGACCTGGAGACCAAGGCGGACGAGGTTCGCCTTCAGTTCCCTCTGACGACTGGAATCGAATGACCAAGTACGCGATCCCCTCGGACCTGGAAGAAGAAGTCGTGCGTCTCCTCTACAAGCGGGCCGCCGACCTCAACTGGACCTATCTCACGGACACCGAGCGCACCCGTCACTATCAGGCGTGGACCACCGACCCCGAGGTGGGAGGACGGCTCCTCCCGTTCATCGGGAAGCCGGAGAATGTCCGGCCGTGGCTCAAGGACAGGCCCATGAAGGAGTACATCCGGGCGACTTACGGGGTGGGCAAGTGGGCTCCGCTCGTGGTCAAGCCGGCCACTCCGGTCAGCGCTCTCGTCGACAAGGCCCTCGGTCACGGCTGGAACGTCGACCTTGAGACGCTCGACATCAAGCCGCTCTGCGTGACGATTCGCCACGAGGACGACGAGGAGATGGAGCAGCGCTTCGCCTGGGCGCCCATGCGCGACTTCAAGCATCTCGCGTGGGCGGCCATCGCGTCGCAGGCCAGCGGCGACGCCCTGCCGTGGGTCATCTGCACGGTGGACTCGTTCGTTCGGAAGATCACCCCGGAGCAGAAGGCGACCAACGAGCGGATCGCGAAGCGGCTTGGTCTGATCAGTGCGCACGTCACCGATGGCTGAACGGGGCTCCGCCATGACGGGGGATGACGACTGGCTTCAGGCCGCTTTCGGTGCGCTTCCTGCCCGGTCACGTCGAATGATCGAGGATCGTGCCGACGGGAAGACCCACGGAAGTATCGGGCAGGAGCATGAGGTGAGCCGCGAACGGGTCCGCCAGCTGCTCCTGAAGGCGCAGGAGCATCTCTGCGCCTTCGCCGACGCCTTCGTGGGTGACTGGCGTGATCGGCTCACCACCCTCACCGAGCGCTCGGCCGTGTCCCAGTCCGAGGTGGCGGCGGTGTTGGGCGTACGTGACCAGGTGGGCGTGGGGCCTCTTGTCGAAGCTGTCGGGGCTGAGCAGCCATTGACGTGGGCTGGTCGTCTGCGCGGCTGGTGGACCCGCAGCCCCGGCGCCCTGGAAGTGCTGCTTCGGCGAGGAGTGGATGAGGCGCCGCTGCGTGGGGAGGACGTAGCGGTGACCTTCGCGGCTGCCGGAGTACCGGACGAGGTCCCCTTGCTGGATCTGCTCGGACATCCCGATAGCCCTCTCGTGCCTGGCTTCGGGGGAACTTGGCTGCGCCGTCGCGCCCGCGGAAGGGACGCGGCCTACCTCTTCCTCCTGGCGAATGGCGAACCCTGCCGCGCGGAGGAGTTGCTGGCGCCGACAGGGATCAGGCGGAAGCCCGCCGTCGCTGAGGCGCTCAGGCGGGACGAGAGGTTCGTGCAGCTCCGCCTGGAGGGTAAGTGGGCGCTGGCCGAATGGTCTCACCTGAACGTCACTCCGTACCCGAACGCCACGGAGGCCTTCGTCGCTGTGCTGACCGAACTGGGGCCGCTGCCCAAGGACGCACTCTTCGTGAAGGTCGGCGAGCGCTACCCGGTGACCGTGTGGCGCCTGCACCAATGCCTGCTGGACGACAGGGTGGGCATCACGGAGGATGGCTTGATCGAGCTGGTCGCGCGAGGTGCTACCCCGATCGAGGAAAGCGAGCCGGCACGGCCGGCGAGGATGGCCGTCGATCCTGCGGGAAACGTCT
Organism: Streptomyces sp. NBC_01445; assembly: GCF_035918235.1. Taxonomy (NCBI): domain Bacteria; kingdom Bacillati; phylum Actinomycetota; class Actinomycetes; order Kitasatosporales; family Streptomycetaceae; genus Streptomyces; species Streptomyces sp. NBC_01445. The sequence continues at coordinate 2,339,509 of NZ_CP109485.1, forward strand.
TTGGCGTCCGGCTCACGGTGGACAAAGACATCCTTCGGGGCAGCGGCGTCGTCGTCAGCAGCTGGCTCACATGGCAGCTCGGAATGCGACAGGCCCCTATGGTCAGGACCTTCTCCATCGCCGGTCACCCCACACCGATCGTCCTCAAGCGGGCGACGAGCGCGGCCCAGATCTCCAGCCTGCGGGTGTTGGTGAAGGAGAACGGAATGGTGGGCGGCTGCGAATTCGTCCTCTTCCTCCGCACGGACGACTCGACGGCGCGCATAGAGCACGCTTGTGCCCGGCACACCTGCCCTGCGATGAGCGAGCCTTCCGGGATCGAGGGTGGAGCTTGACGCTTTTCCAGCAGTGGGCCCACCAACCCGGAGCAGCAGTCGCTGTTCTACGGTCCGTGATTGAAGTACTCGTATCTAACGGCACGGTGACGCAGGCCAACATTGCACCTGACTACATCTCCATATGGGCGATCAAGAGCGACCAGAAGGCGCGGGGAAATCGCGGCTGCGTTCCATGCCGCCGTGCACGGGCTCCGGCAGCTATACATCGCCGTTCCAGTCCCGCGCACAAGGGCCTAGCCTGCGAGGCTCACGCCGAGGTGGCCGGTACGGTCGGTGGACCAGGGGGCTGCGGACCACTCACCTGCTCCAGCATCGCGCGCAGGGAGCGAGCGCGAGTGCTTGGAGAAATCCTAGAGATGCGTCAAGGCCCCCGATGCGCCCACGGAGACCGACACTCCCCAAAGCCCTGACCTGCAATTTCGTCCTGGAGTACACGTAGGCGATCTTCCAGGGCCTAATTCGGGACGAAGAGGTCGTGGGTTCAAATCCCGCTACCCCGGCAGCTGAAACACCAGGTGAGGTGGGCGCTTACCGGATTCGGTAGACGCCTCACCTGTTTCTGTGTGCATGTCTATCTGCCTGGCTACTGCTCCGGGTTCTGCTTGAGGATGCCGTCTCCTGAACGGCCTCGATGGCGCCGGCCTCAGGTGCCGGAGCCATGACAGCAAGCGTCTGACACCGACGCGATAGAACTTTCTCTACCTCATCAAGACCCGCGCACGGCGCGGGTGCGTGCTACGTGCTGGGGGTGGAAGTGAGGAGTCGTCCGCGGCCTAGGGACATGTCTCCGGCGGGGGCGCTCGGGCTCCGGGATGGGAGTGGCGTCGTTCGCGAGTGCCGGCCGGTCCGTGGTGAGCGTTGTGGGCTCCCAATCCCGTCCGCCTTCGACCCAGGCAGAGCCGAGCGGTGCCATGACCAATCCTCACAGTCGTTCGTACAGTGGCGCGCTCCACCTTGACACCCTGAACCACGCCCGCTCCACGGTAAGTGGGTGACGGAGGCGCTAGTCACAGGTTCATAAAGCAACACATCCGCAGAACCCCAGTTTGGTCACCCAGCTGACGAACACACGTACCGCCAGTGAGAGCTGCGACCCAGGCCACGCCGCTCCCTGCCGATCGGTGTCGGCGCGCTCTGGGGCGCCGTCCAGTGCGCCTTAGAAGTTCTCCGAGGGGGCTGTGACCTGCCTCACGATCTGGCATCCTAATCTCGCCGCCCCGTACAGCGCACCGAAAGACGCATCCTGACGACTCGCCATTATGGGAAGGACTATCAATTGAACTCGGGAGATTTTACCAATAAGCAAAAGAGGGCGTTAGTGCCCACTAGGAACCAGATGAAGCTCGAAGAGAAGATAGCAGAATTTGAACGCCGGCATGCCTTCGGTAGAAGTTTGACCTCCTATTTGAACCGCAATCTAATCAAAGTGGTTCGCGTCGAACAGGGATTGCAAGGGCGATGGAGCCTCTTCACCATCCTCCCCCCAGCCACCGCCGAGATGTTCGACATCGACCGGGAGCTTCTCTTCCTCGTCACGGACTACGAGGCCCTTGAGCCGCGAATTCTGAACGACCTCCAGTCGCAGATGCGGAACAATGCGCGGGTGGAGGACGAGATCGCCGTTCTGATTAGCAGGGACGGAAATGCCCAACGGCTGGTGAGAATGCGAGCAGGCGAGGCCGCCATCTTGACCATCGAAGGACAGCACCTTCCGGGTGAGGTACCCGACTTCAGAGTCATCGTCTCCGAGACGCTGGAGAGCGTCGACCACTTTAACGTCACCACCCCGATCACCTCTCCCAGTGCATTCTTTGGCCGACAGCGTGATATCTCCAATGTCAGGCGATTCCTCGCCCAAGGCCAGCACGTGGGAATCTTCGGGCTCCGGAAAGCAGGGAAGAGCAGCCTGCTGAATCGCGTCTCGTTCCTGGAACGGGAACGAGGCTCCATCGTGGTAAACCTGGACCTCAACGAATACTTCGGAACTCCACGGCGTTTTCGGGCCGGTATCGTGAGGTCGCTTTCGGAAGAACTGGTCAAGAGTAGGATTATCGTTCCGAAATTGCGCAGCTTGAGGTCCCACGGGCGGGATGACTTCATCAACGAATACTGGATGGGCGACCTGGACTTGCTCCTGAACGCAATCCAGGCCTCGCGCAATGTCATCTTCGTGATCGACGAGATCGACAGTGCGCTCCCGTCACGCATCCTCAGTAGGGCCGAGGCCGACGAAGAAGTCGGGCTCCTTCGGGCACTTTCGCAACTTCGCGCTTTCATTCAGAAGCGCCAAAGTCGCGGCCAGATCCCTCCGGTAATCCTTTCCGCCGGGGTTGACCCCTCCCTCTTCGAGAGGGCTTCGGTACGAGGCATCACCAATCCGCTTTTCCAGTTCTCGGCGCTCAAGTTCATCGAACCTATGGACCGTGACGAGCTACAGGACATGGTTAGAACCCTCGGTAAGCGGACTGGTCTCAAATTCCGAAGCCATGAGGTGATCGACGAACTAATGGAGGAATACGGTGGCCACCCATTGCTAACCCGCCAGGCCTGCTCCTATGTGCACCGTCATCGCCCCGGAGGGGTGGTCCCTTACCACGTTCAGAAGAGTGACGTGCAGAATGCCTTCGCCGCCAAGGGGCCGGGCTCACCGCTGGAGCACGCTCGTGCGATCCCAGAAAGCTTTGCCGAGTGGTTCCCCCAAGAATCAACGCTCCTCAGCGAACGATGGTCGAACCGGCACTTCGAACCCATGGGAACGTCCGGGCTGGAACATGCCATTTCCTACGGACTACTTCACGATGACGGAAGTGTCCGAATGAGGGCACTAACGAGGGCGACATGACGTGATGTTTCGGTTCAAGAGCCACGACACACTTGCCGAAGCAATCGTCGAGCACCTCGCCTACGGCCAGATCGTGATTCTCCGCGCTATGCCAGGTTCCGGCCGCTCAGTTCTTCTCAGTAACATTGCCGACAAATACAAGGACATCATAGGTTGTGCTCCCCGTATCCTGCGGCCTGAGGAAAAGACAGACCCCGACTCCGTGGTTCAAGAAGTCGAGTCGCAGATCGCACGCTGGGGTCAGGCGGCGCTCCTCCTAGATGACTGGGGGAGGATGGTCAGGTCGTCGCCCGACACCCCTTGGCAGCAGAGGATGACTCGTCTGTGCGTGGACGGACCACAGGCCATCTCGACTGGGGCTCTCGTCGTAGGCGCACCCGGCGAAAATCTCTCACGGTTCGGCGAACAGGCAAGCCCACTCGTGGATGCTGCTCATGAGGTGTTCCTCATGCCTCTTCTGACTGTTGAGGAGATTTCCCAGGCGCTTTGTGAAGCAGGGATCGACGGAGTCGAGGCTCAGTCGGCTGCCCGCGAGTACGGTGGCAGTGTCGGCCTGTTGAGAAGCTACGCCGACGGCCGACTCACTGAAGCGAAAATCGAGGAGGCGGTTGTCAGTGTCGCCTATCACGCACAGTCTGATGCGGCACAACGGATAATCGACCTGTCGCGCAAAGAGGGCTTGGAACTCGCTTGCGATGATATCGACGTTCGCCTTTGCCCGGTTGTCATCCGGACCTCTTCAGGGCGATCCATGATAGCAAGGGCATTCCACAGTCGTAACATAAAAGACCTAGTCACCGGCTCGGGTCCGGCTTGGCCCAGGGACCGCAAATCGGCGGTGCAGCGTTTCTACTGCCGAATCTACGGAAGTGACGACGTGTTCTGGTATGACCGCTACATGAGCACTGGACTGCCGGATCTGACAGACTTCTTGGGCGAGCTCAGCACTGTGGCGGAGGGCAGGAACCGCACATTACGCCTTCTCAGCGGTTCACCATTCAAGCAGATCGAACCTGCAGTGCAGGCTCGTTTCGTCTCGGCGGCAACCACATGGGCAGCACGCGGCCTGCACGTTTACTGGCACACCGTTCAGAAGAGAGACATCGGCCCGCTTCATGACAGACAGCTCGTGTCCAGGTCGCGACTCGAGGGACATCATCTACCGCCGGCCGACCGCATGGTCGGCAAGGTCCCGGCCGGCAACGAAAACGACGCGCTATTGCCCCACGCTCCCATTGCGTCCATCGAGGCCGCGTGGCTCAGTTCATCGTGCCTGATGTGCCCGGCACCGTCGAGCTGTGAGTACTGAGAGCGACGGCCATACCGTCGGTCCAAGGTCAGGTTGGAGAGACGTGCCGGTGGGCCAGAAGACAGGCCAGTAGCCGGGCCAGCAGCTGAGTGCGTCTTAGCGAACGAAACCCCTGCTCATGGGCAGGGGTTTCTCCGTTCTCGGAGCATGAGCGCGGAAGCGTGGAGCACTGCTGGTGACCGAGCCCCAGGCGCCCTGCGAGCGCTGCAGCGCTCCGTTCCTGGGCCGTCTGTGGGCCGTGCAAAGGGGCCCAATGGTGACCGACGTCGACAACCAGTGACAGGTCAGCTACCGAGGCGCACCAGGAACCGCCAGGTCATGGACCCCTGACCTAACGGGTTTCCCCCTTGGGGTAGCCGTCAGGCAAGATGGGGCCCTTCTCGCCACCTGGACGCAGGTGCCCCAGCGACACGTGTGCCGATCTGTCCTGCCGGAACTGTTCCGCTGACATCCAACGCTGACATCAACGCCCACGCACAGCCGCAGCTTTGGGCGCATGCAGATGGGTCCTGTGCGGGCAATTGGGCCCAGCCAAGGTCGAGTTGGAGCGAACTCCTAAAGCGGGTGTCGCAGGTTCGAATCCTCCCGGGGGGCGGGGTACTTCTCGTATGCTCCGGCGCATGCGACGCACCTTCATACTGCTCGCCCTCGCCGCTCTCGCGCTGGCCGGCTGCACCACCGAGGAGGACAAGGCCGGGAGGTACTGGGACGGCTACCGGTTCGGCGAGCAGACGGCGACGGACTACGCGAAGCGGGTCCTCGACAACAACTTCACGTACTGCACGACCGGCGGGGAGGCGGCCGCCCGGCAGGACATGTGCACCCGCCCTGGCGGCCCCGACACCCGGTACCCCGCCTCCGTGGGACAGCGGGAGTGCGCAGAATCGCTCCCTGACGGCCTGGATGGCGACGAGCGCGACGCATGGAACAAGGGCTGCATCACCGGCATGGCTCTCGGCGTGCCGGACGTCGTGACGTACGGGGCCGATCCTCAAAAGTGAGCCTCAGGACAGTCTTGTTGGCTGGCCAGGTCTGGCGCCGGACGGCTGCGGCAGGGCGTCTCCTGTCGGCTCTTCTTGGCAGGCGTTCCGGAGGCGTTCGTCCATTTCAGCCCTCAGTTCAGTCAGCCGCGCATACAGCACCTGTTCTTGCTCGGACAGGTTTCCGGACTTCATCCTCGCCAACAACTCGTCCATGGCATCGGACAGGACACCCAGGCAGGTCTGAGCCGCCTCGTCAAAGCCGCGATCGTACACACTGAAGTAATAGGCGCGTCCGCTCTCCTTGGCCTCCTCTCGTACCGCGTGGCCGAGCTCGCGCAACATCTGCTTGCCCCTCGACATGCTGCCCCTCCCCTTCCCCGTACTCGACACCGAGTTGCTGAAGGTACCGCCCGGCTGGCCCAGTTGGCGACAACAACCGCTTACGCCCGGCTGGCGACTGCCTACCCCGCTGCGGGGCCTTCGCCGAGCGACGCTGATGCGCCGTGACCACCGTCGGGCGCTGGGCCGCCAGCGCGAACGTCTGCGGACCATCAGCGCAGGTGAGAGGCGTCACAGACCAAGGCAGCATCCTCACTCAGGTTGCTTCGCGGCGAAGAGGTCATCACGCTAGGTGCGACCCATCGCATCCGCCGTCGAGCCTTGCTCTGGTCGACGGCGGACAGCGTGGCTTAGGCCGGTAGGGGTATAGCGAGGCACACGCGCGCCGGCGCGGTCGGCTGACCCGCCATCGTGGCGGACTGTCGTCGGCTGAGGCTCAGACACTCCTGGGCCCAGCTCCGCCAAGGATCGTTCGAGGCGAAGGCACCCTGCCATTCGCGTGCCAGATCCTGCGGGGAATCAGTGGGAACTCGCCCCGGGTGCGACCAGGACTCCAGCACCACTCCGCCGCAGGTCAGCGCAGCAACCGCCGCCAAGAAACCCGAGCTTCCCAAGCTCAGGGCTCGCATTCCCACTGAGGCGTCCCGAGGCGACGAGGCCTAGGCGCGCCAGCAGTGAGGAACAGTCGGGCGTGACGCTCGGGTCCGAAACGGACCGCATTGATCACGACTCCAGACAGGCCCTAGGAGCGCGGGGTGTTGACGGCAACAGACGTCACCCAGTGCTCAGGGGATGGGGCGGATTCCCCCACATGTCCCCCCGGAGACCTTCAGCCGTGGATTTCTCCAGGTCAGCCGTTCACGAACCGGCCCGCTGTAAATCTGCCGGTCTACCACAACGACCCCGGCGTACGTGTTGATGCCGATTCGCGCCCTGCGGAGACAGGGCAGCCTCATCACTTTAAGGGGGTGATGAGGCTGCCGCTCCAAGTCACCGAATCTAGTTCGGCAGCCGTTCTCGTTGCCAGAACGGTGTCATACCGGCTCGTACCTCCTGGGCCGCGGGCGCACGGTCGAAGGTGTGGGGATGGGTGCGGTAGACGCAGTCGATGCCGTAGCGGTGGAGCAGGTCCAGGTCCTGATCGGCCGGGCGTGTAGGGAACAAGGCCGTTAGGCGTGTGGCTGGCTCGGGCGTGTGAGGGGCGTAGTCCAGGAGTTGTGCCAGGGCTTCTCGTACGAACCGGCGGGTGCTAGACCGCTTGGCTTCTACGACTTCGCTACCGTCCGGCCGCGTCAGGTGCAAGTCGGTGATGCCAGCCGGCGTGCGGAGTCGCTGAGGCTGTTCAATGCCGAGCGAGTCGGTGTATTCCTGGAGGAGGAGCGCCTCGGTACGGTGGACGACCAGTTCGCGCTCCGTGAGCGTGTATCGCGTGGTCTGCGTGCGAAGAGCCTCGCCGTCCACGATGTCCGTGTGGGTGCGCAGCGCTCGTGCAACCGGCTCCTGTAGCTGCCGGCCGAGTTCGGCATCCACCTGTGCCTCGATGCCGAGGCCATCGAGGATGGTGGTGGCCTTCTCGGGATCCAGGATGCGCAAGCCCATGAAGTTGTCGCCGACATTGAAGCCGGGCAGGGCCCATATCTCCTCGTAAGGGATCGCGGTAGGAGCAAAGGAGAGCAGGCTGTAGACGTTGTGCCAGCTGCCTTTGGTGGGGTCTTCGGTCCACATGCTGTTGGCGAACTGGGCATTCCGGAAGAGCGCACCGATCTCGCCAATGCCGCGTACGTGGTTTTTGCCGGTGAAGAGGACGATGTCTCCGGCGTGGAGGCGGTCCATCTTCGCGTCCTGCACGCTGGTTGCTCCCCAAAAACGGGCGGCGCCGCTGGGGTGGAACTCATTCAGTTGCTTGCGCTGGCCTGAGGCGAGGAAGCTGGCGCGAGGATGAGTAGTGAAGTCGACGTGGGCGTCGAGGGTGTCCCCCCAATGGCGACGGGCGGCAGGGTTGCCGTAAGAGGGCTGGATGACAACGAGCGGCACGAATCCCCCTGGATATGAGCCTGCTTCGAATATTCCTGACATCAAATTAGTTCCTTGGTCTCACTCGTCAAGGGCGGCCGGCAGGCCCAACTGTTGTGTGACCAACTCCTGTTGGTGACCTCACCAGCGGTTTCTTCGACGACTGGTCGGCCGAACTACCGCTCCGTGCAGTGTGGTTACTGCCGAGGTCACGATCCTCAAAGTGTTGCCAGCGCAACTGCTGGTACCCAGGAATCGTCGTGGACTGCCCCTGGGCCCAAGCCGCCGTCACGGCGGGGCGAGAATGACCTCCGACGCACGAGCACGCAAGGCGGACACCCACCCACATCACGAAGCTCCCCGACAACGACCAGCTCCTGGCCCACTACCGTGACAACCTCACCGACAAGCAGATCGCCGCGATGTACGGCTGCACCGTCCAGGCCGTGAACCTGCGACTCACGTGCCTGGGCATCGAGCGCAAGCCCCATAGCAACGCTGCCTCGGCGCTCATCGCGCAGGCGTGGCCCAGGGCCGACTACAAGCGCCACGAGATCACGCGCTTCTCGCTCGCCCACAAGCTGTGGGTGTTCATACGCCGTAACCTCGGCGCCCCCCTCACCGAGAAGCAACTGCACCAGTCGCTGGCCTTCGAGCGCTATATCCGCGAACACCACGTCGTCCTAGACCTGGACCTGCCGCAGTCCAACCCGTGGGTGTTCCGGCCCCGCCTCCACCAGGACGAAAGCCTCGTCATCCGGTGGCCCGAGGACCGGCCAAAGCCGTCGCTCCGAGACTTGGACCCCCTACGGCTCCCCATGGAGCCTAGGGAGTGACCGGCGTGGGGCCTGCGGGCGGCGACGGCGGGAGCGTCTCACACATGGCAAGTCCGGCTGCCTCGCGGCCATCAAGGGATCTCATCTACCGGCACGTCGGGGTGGTCGAAGCCCAGTTGCGCTGCTTACACACGGCATCCGAGGCCGCTCAAGCGGCCATCACCAACAAGTCGAAGCCACCAGGGGCAGCCGGCATTACCTTCGTCCGCGTTCAGGCTGTGGCTTCGCCGGGGTCCTCGTCCTCGTCCTCGTCCTCCGAGGAGCCGCCCCGCTCATAACCCGACACAGGAATTTCGCGGCCATCAGCGAGCCTCCTCGTGTACCCGGAAACCGAGTGCCTAACGGGCGGTTTCCGTCGCTCGTCCTCCTCCACAGAGTCGGCGGCCGACCCGGTGTCCTTGGTGCCGTTCTGCTCCATGGCCTGCCTGGAGACCACGACCGCAACGGCCATGGCCGCGGCCACGCCGCCGACCGCGCCGCACGCGGCGTGGATCGCCGTCCTGTGCTTCCCGTACCAGTTCTTCGTCTTCTCGACGAAGGAGGTGGGCTCGCCTTCCCCGGAGGTGGTCTCTCTGGGCGTGGAGTCGTTCACGCGCACACATCTACCGGACCCATCCCTCGCCTGTACGGCAATCACCCGACATCGCCTTACCAAGTTCAGTAGCGACGAGGCTCGCGACAAGCAGGTCCGTCGTCTCAGGACTGACCTGTCCGCGGTGCGCATGGTGGAAGGGCCGACTGCGGTGCCGGGTGGCGAACTGCCAGCAGTCCTCACCGCACGGAGGCCGTCACGACTTTCAACCCTCAGTCCAAGCACAGGGTCTCTAGGATCTTCGGCATGTCGATCTCTTCTTCGGATGCGTCATCCGGCGACCGGTACGGCCGGTTCAACCCGCTGGGACTCGCCCAGATGAGCGAGAACCTGCGCAGCGCGTTGGAGGCCCAGCCCAGAGTGGCGCTGGCCGGCTTACAGCCGTTCACGGGAGCGGGCCTGTACGCGCTCTACTACCGGGGCAATCTGCCGATCTATCAGGATCTGAGCGAGACGCTGGTGCCGCTTTATGTGGGCAAGGCTGAGGCGGGAAATAGTAGTTACGGCGACTCGCCAAACGAGCGAAAACCCAAGCTGTACAAGCGCATAGACAAGCATCGGGCCAGCATCAGTGAAGCGAACAATCTCTCGGTTGAAGATTTCGACGTACGCTACATACTCCTGGACGATGTATGGATCGTCTTGGGCGAAAGAGCACTGCTGCGCGCCTATAGTCCGGTCCTGTGAAACACACTGCTTACTGGTTTCGGTTCGAATCCCCCCGGTGAAGCACGCACGAATCCCAGGTCCTTCTGGGACACCCTGCATCCTGGCCGGCCGCGTGCCGCTAACTACTTGTGCAACCGACTCCTGACCCGCAACGAAATCGAGCTTCGCGTTAACGAAGGCATCACCGTTTCGCTTATGGCCCCTGGCACTGATCGCGACCAAGCACTCGCGCAGCTGCGCGGACGCAGGTACCAGGCTATCTGGTCGCTCCCGACCAAGAAAGAAAAGGACAAGCGCCCTATAGTCTATCGACCAGATGCCTTCATTGAGGAAAACACCGCGTTCGACGTCTCGGCGGAATCCGAAACTTGGCGAGCCGCCCAAACGACCAGCGTCGTAACAGGGAGCGATATTGAAGATTTCGACGATGAAGACGACTAAAACAGCGATGAGTAAGGGGGCTACTAAGCTTCGGAAGAGCGACGTGATGTAGATCTGGGAGGCCTGCCCGTAGGCTTCGATAAAGGTGCTACGCAGCTCATAGATTAATCTGGCCGCCGCGAACTTTGCGCCACGATGACATGGCAAAGGGATCTCGGCAAAACGTGAGTAGGGAGAGAGGATCCCGGGAGCCCCTCTCCCTGTCGTCCTATCCGTTTGAGCGAGCCATCTGGCGCTCGGCGACCCGTGCCCAGTAGCTGATCTGCGAGTGGGCGTTCATGAGGTGGCTAAGCAGTTCGTTCGGCTTAGCCCACCCCTCCTTGTCGAGGAGAGGGCCACCCTGAGCCTCCTCCACGTTGGCGAGTTCATCAACATCAAGGTTGATCTGTTCGACGTACTGGATGATTTGGCTCTTCAGGCGCGTCGCCTTCATCCGAGGGGTTTCGTTGGGGGGCGTCACGGGCCTCGGCAGAGTGGTGCCCGTGGCGTAAACCTCGTATCGCAGCCACTCGTCCTCGATCGGCATGGGTTTACCTTTGGGATCCTCGTGCCAGTTTCCATACTCGTCTCGTACACCGCGCTGGAAGTCTCCACTCTCCGTAACGCGTCGCGGGTATGTTCCATCGCGCCCATCGACGATCGCCTGGGCGAGCAACCGCAGGCCCTGCTCATCGCGAAGCATCGCTTCCAGGATCTGCTGCGGGCCGCGCTTGTCCGCCCCGGTGTTGCCCATAGCTTCGCGCCGCAGTCCGCCCCATGCCGTGAGGTGGTACTGAGCTACGGCCGCCAATTCGAGCCGATTGACCCACCGGACAGGGTCGGGATGAGAGCCCCTGGGGTCACCGCGCAGTTCCGCCAAAGCTGCTTCAAGCAGTTCCTCGGGGGACCTACCGGTCACCTTCCACTCTGCGGTCCCAAATCGCGGAAGTCGGGCGCAGCGTAGGTATGCGGCGCGCATCCGCTCCGACCGCTGACGCTCGGCGTCCGTCGCCTCCAGAGTGGTGGCGACGCTCCGAGTAGGCCGCAAGGCCAATTCCGCGATTACGTCGGTTCGCCGTCCGGTGCTGACGCTCTTCTTGGCGGTTACGTCTCGGATACCTCGTTCGACGAGTCCTCGATGATGCTCGCGAAGCAGGGCGGCGAGGACGAAAGCAGCTTGCTCGTCTCGCTCGACTGGTAGTCCCTTGTCTTCAGCTTGTTCCGGGGTAAGAAGACCCGCGAGGTAGTCGTGGACGGGGTCGTCGAGAACGTCAGCGCCGCGGAGCACCTCCAGGACCGCTTCGGCCATGGCCTCGAGCTTTCCCGTTTGGCTCCACGGCCGGGGAGGGTCGACATGGAGCATGCCTACAAAGGCGTTGACTGCACGCGCGTAGTCGTATCCCTGCCTTGTAGGGGTGAAGCGGAGGAACACACGGGCCGGTGTGATCAGTGCGTTGCGCTGTCGGATTAGTCGCCGGCGGGCGGCGGGACGCAACGCGGCGGGGTCGGCCTCACTGATGGATCCAATGAAGCGTCGATAATCGTTACGGCTCGTGGGAAAATGGTAATGGGTTTGAGGGTCGGTGAGTCCCAAAACCTGGTGGGCGTTCGTGATGCGACTGGAACCGTCCGCCGTTCCTAGGAGGGGCATGGAAGGTTCGCCGTCGCGGTGTCCCAATTCGAAGAAGACGACGTTCACCGGCATGGCGATTCCACGGGCGGCGATGGACTCCCGCAGGTTGTTGTTCGCCAGGATGAATTCTCGGGCCCGCTCCGTCTCATCCTGCACGTGGCTGACGTCCTCGCCCTCGATCCAGAGCGTGGTGGTCTCGCCCGGAGCTGAGCGGGGTCCGGTCAGCGGGCCCGAGAATCCCTCGGCGCCGGCCGCTGGATACACCCTCTTCTCCATGGTGCGGTTGTTGGTCGGCAGCGGTACCAGTCCGGGCACATAGAGGTCGAGGTCAATCGCCTCGATCACGCCCCCGGCGATGTTGACGCGAGTCGGACGCCTCAGCAGAATCCTCAGCTCGCTGGGGTCAACAGCGGCGTGGGCCAATGCGGTGGCGAACTCGGAGGGAAGCCCGGACTCCTCACCCGCCCTGGCGGCACGAATCACCGCCACCTTTTTCGGCAACGCGGGAAGGTCGGTGTCGCCGAACCGTGACCAGATCGCCGCGCTGTCCTGCTCCGTTTCCTCATCCGCGTCGAGCGCGTCGTCCGGCTCCTCCACTTCCTCCGTCGTCTCCTCGTACTCGAGGTTGTACTGAGCGGTCACGGTGTCCTCCGTAAGTGCTGTGAACAGTCTGGGTGTGCGCGGTGACTCCGTAGAGGAGCCCCGAGCGGGGGCCGCCGACGGTGCTGGTGAATCGTCGGCGGCCGCCCCCCCCTCAGGCAGTGGGAGGCAGGTCCGGGCGGCGCTTCTCGAGCTCGCGCAGGTCGCTGCGGATCGAGCTCTCGTCGCGCTGGAGCAGCTGCGCCATGGTCACCGTCGGCACGCGCAAGGCGTACAGGGCGTCCACCCGTCGCCGCCGCTTGGTGATCTCACCGCTCTTCCGCCACTTCTTCCGCCGTTCTTCGGCGGTCTCCCCAGCCAAGAAGACGTGCTCGTCCCGGCTGTCGAGGGCGTAGCGGCGACAGCTCTCCAGCAGCAGGCACGTACGGCACATCGCCCGGGCCTGTGGGAGATCTCGCTCCGGCATGGTCGACTCACCGTCGAAGGCGGCCTGTTGCTCCTGCTGGGAGGGGAACCGCTTCGGATCCCAAGTGCTGCATGAGGCCTCGCCCATGGGCGGGCCGAAAGGCTCCATCGCCCAAAACAGGGCGTCCGGCGGAAGTACGTCTTCGATCTCGTCGTGGGGCTCCACTGCACGCCTCCTCAGACCACGGCTTGCGTGGTGCAGAAGACGAGGGGGTCACGCCCACGTTCTCTTGATCGACAGTTGGCGCCGCTCGAGTCTCTAGACGTGCGAGACGATCAGTACTAGGCGATTCCCAGTCCTGTCGCGTGCCTGCGCCCTTCGGCGCTCGCACGGCTTGCGGAGTGACCCCCGCAGCGAAGCCATCATCAGTGTGGCACTCGACTTCGCCGATTCAGGAGAAACGCAAGGGGAGTTGGAGGACTACCTGTCGAACTCGCTCTCGCAGGAGTCGTGTTATTCGCGTCCGAGCGGCGCGTGGGGCTCTGCCGGACGCAGCGACTACTCATCGGAGGAACACCTTCCGGTGAATACACGGTGGCGCCCTGGGCCCAGAGCAGCTGTTTCGAGCTCTGTCGCAGGTCAGCGGCTCCACTCTGCCAAACAAGATCAGTCTCTTCTAAGCGCTTGGCCGTTTCGGAACGTGCCACAGCCGTGCCACATCGTGCGGTCAAACATGGTCAACGACGGCCCGCCGCAGTCGAGATGCGCCGTTCACCTGGGCTGCAGCTACAACCGAAGTGACCTGGGCGGACCTGTCGACGACCACCTCCGCCCTTACGAGGCAGATGTCGGCGGTTCGAAACCGTCCGCGCCCACCGGAACTATGTCCCTGGTCAGTTGACCTGCGTCGGCCTCTTGGAGATCTCTCCAGGGGGCCGATGTCGTCTCCGGAATCCACATGGAGTCCGCATCCCCATGTAACCAAGACGTCGACAACCTGATCCGCATCGCCGACGCGCTCGGCGTCCCGCTCCGCGACCTCGTCTGGCCTACCGTCCCTCGGCCAGGTGGTCAGCGAGCAGGGCAGCGTGGCGAGCCATCCCCTGCTTCCACTCGGTCGGCGACTGCTCGGAGATCTCGCGCCACAGCGCGGCCGTGGCCAGCCCGAACGCGGCGAGCGCGCCGGGCTCGGCGTTGCGCCACGACGGGAACCGGTCGGCGAACCTGAGCGCATCCCCAACCGAGTGGCCGGCATCCATGAGCCGCAGCGCCAGCGCCCCCGGATCGATCCATGCAGCGCCCCGCGTCGGCCACGCCCAGTCGACGAGGCGGGCCCGGCCGCCGGTGATCAGGATGTTGTCAGGGGCGAAGTCGGTGTGGAGCAGCGCCCCGCCGGCGAAGTAGCGCAGCGTTCCGGGCGGCGCATAGTTCTTCCACCGGTCCGCGGCCTCCTTGATGTCGACGTCGGCTGGCGCGCACACGGCCTGTAGCTCGGCGAGCGCGGCCTGGACGAGTGGGAGGTCCGGGGATCCGGGCGCGTAGTCGGCGTGCCGCCCGTCGACGACCTCATATCCGAGCAGGCTCCACCCCGCGGCCTCCAGGTGCCAGAACAGGCGGGGGCAGGAGACGGGCAGGTGCGGGGCGATGGCGGCCTCGCGGCGCTGCGCGTCGACCTGATGGTGGTCGACGGGGATGCCCTTGACGAACACCGGGCCGGAGTCTGTGTCGAGGACGGAGGCGATGCCGGAGTTCATGCCGCCGGACACCGTCACGGTGTGATGCACGGCACCCGTCTTCTCGGCGACAGCCCGGCGGGTGTCAGCGGGGAGCTGCTCGAAGGCGATGCGAGGGATGGACACGCGCTGATCCTCGGAAAATTGGGGGGATGCCGCCCCGGCCAGAGTACGGGCCAGGGCGGCATGGTGGTGCGTGGTGCGGTTCTAGTAGGGCTGGTCGTCGCCGGCCGAGCAGGAGCACCTAGCGCCCTCGGCGGCCACGTCGAGATCGGCGATGATCTGGAACTCGTCCGCGCGGATCGGCGTTGCGGTTAGCAGGAGCAGCGGGGTAGCGGTCGCGTGCCCGGGCGGCCGGGTGCTGATGGTGAGCATCACGGGCTCGCGCGGCGGGACGATGATAGCGGTGGGCGGTGTCATGATCCGTAACCTCCGTGTTGGCAGTAGAGCTCTCGTCGATCCCCCGCCTCCTGGTAGAGCTTGGCCAGCGGCCGGCACGTTCGGCACGTGCCGACCTTTGTGCAGCCGGAGCATCCACCGGTGCGGAGTTGTAGGGACTCGGCGATCTGGCCGAGTCGGGGGAGGGCATCCAGACCCTCGGTGATCAGGTTCACGCTCGGGTCGCGGCCGACCTTGCAGATCGAGGCGATGCCGTGCGGGTCGACGTGGAAGAAGGTGTGGCCCGCGTTGCAGCCGGTGAACACGCTGCGCGGCGTCATGTGGGCCTCGGCTTGGGAGGCGAGCGGGTTGGCCTCGCCGTCGATCGTCGGCGACATGTTCGTGAACACCTGATGCGAGAAGCCGTACTTCTGGCACAGGGCCACCATGTCGTCGACCTCGTGGGCGTTGTCGTCCGACACGATCACGTTCAACCGGACCGGGAGCCCGTCGGCACGGGCGGCGTCCAGGCCATCGAGGAACCTGCCGAACGAGCCGCGGTTCCGGGTGACCTTCTCGTAGGTCTCCGCGGTCGCCCCGTACACGCTGACGGTGAGCCGGTACGGGCGGTGCCGGGCGAACAGCTCACGCATCGGAGCCTTCCGCAAAGACGAGCCGTTCGAGGAGACCTGCACCATCATGCCCAGCCGATGGGCGTACTCGTAGGCCGCGCCGAACTCTCGGTCGATGAGGGCCTCGCCGCCCGTGATCTGCAGCCACAGGACGCCGGCGTCGCGCATCGTCCGGAGGAGTTGCTGTTTGCCCTGCCAGTCGAGGCCCTCGAACCGCTTCTCTCCGAGATAGCAGAACTCGCAGTCGTAGTCGCAGCCGAGGTTGATCTCCCACGACGCTTTCGCGTACCCGTACCGGGAGCTCTCGCGCACGAGGAGGTCCGCAGCCGGGGGCCGGTCCAGGGTCAACCCCCATGCCTGGCGGGCGGCTTCGTGCAGCCAGACCGGGGCGGCGTCCGGCCCGCTGAGGGCGCGTAGCTCGTTGTAGCGGGCCTCAGGGATACGGACGCCGGAGGGATGACCGGGGTGCAAGAGGAGGTAGTCACTGAGGAACGGGCTGGCGATCAGTCGGTGCACGAGCGGTCCTTCCGCGGAGGGGCGGTGCGGCAGATGGGACGGGGAGGAGGTCCGCCGGACGGGGCGTGGGACTACGGGGTAGGCAGTTCATGTTGGGCGGGCCGCTCCCACTGCTCGGCCGACGAGCGGCCCGCCCTGTCCCACCGCCGATCAAGCTTCGGCACCCGGCGGCGGGGGTCTAGTGGCGGCGCGAGACGGGCGCCCGCTGGTACGGGGGCGGAGTGACCGGGCACAGCGGGGCGTGGAACTCCACAGTGGCGCCAGGCCCGGACGCGCTGAAGACGTCAGTCTTCCGTGTCTTCTCGCCCGGCCGGATCGGCTCCTGACACGTCCAGCAGATCCGGACGCCCTCGTGGCTCACCGTTCGCCTCCGGCGAACCCGTCCAGAGCGCGGAGCCTGCGCCCGAGCTCGGTGATGGTGAGGCACGCGGCGAGGCTGCTCGGGCTGAGTCCCTTGGAGAGCTCCTCACGTGCCGCGTCGATGGCCGTGTCCCGCGCGTACCAGGCTCGTGTGCGCGGGGTGATGCTGTCCATCTGGGCCTGGACCTTGGGCAGTAGCCGCCGGATCTCGGACCGCAGTTCCAGGCTGAGCAGTTCCCTGGACTGAGGGTCCGGACGGTCCTGGTACGCCGAGAAGGCGTCCCCGAGGAGGGCGGGGATTCTGTCCGGAGCATCGAGAGCTCGGGGTTGAGTCGTGGGCATGGCGCCTCCGCAGGGCTATCCCGCTCGTCATCGAGCGGCGGTCGTTGCCGCGTGCATCGACGCTAGGACTGCGGCGTGTGCTACCTCCAGGAATGTTCACCGATGTACACGGATTCACTCTGTGCAGGTCAGTGGCCAGTTCGAGTCCTTGACTCGATAGCCCGCAGGGTTGATGTTGGTGTTCATCCATGCACATTCCGAGTTCGGAGGCTGACGTGGAACTACGTTTCATCGGGATCGACCCCAACACCGGTACGAGCGAGAGCCCCACCGTGTGGGTCGACGAGAAAGAGCAAGAGTTGGTCATTCAGGGCTGGAAGCCGTCGCCCGAACTGGAGGCGGCAGCAGCCGCGTTCACGGTCCCCGGGCATGCCGTGGGGATCCCCGACCATGAAGCTGTCGTGCGCGTGCCCGCGCGGATGGTGACGATCCTGAGGGAGGCCTGCGATGCCCTTGAGCGCGCCGCCGTTTCCTGAGCTCATCGGCACCGCTCAGCACTCCGCCGTGCACCTGGAGATGCGCGACGCCTACGGGGTGACGAACGAAGCCGACGACTTCGCGCGCTGGCGGGAGACCGGGGTGCGGGACGTCGACCCGCAGTCGGAGGCCTGGGGGCCGTGGACGGACCTGATCAAGGCGACGATCGCCCGGGGCGTGACCGTGCGGCGAGCGCGCATCGTGTCCGAACCCGTGAGCGACTACATCCGCTACGAGCACGGCGGCACCGCCGTCAACGTGGCCGCGGGCGAACAGGTGCGCTGGCTGCCTCGCCGGCGCGCCTCGGGGATTGCGCTGCCGGGGAACGACTTCTGGTTGTTCGATGGGCGCCTGATCCGGTGGAACCACTTCACCGGCGCCGGACTGTTCGCAGGCGCGGAGGTGTCCGAGGACCCGGCCGAAGCGAAACTGTGCGCCGAGGCGTTCGAGACAGTGTGGGATCTCGCGATCCCACACGACCAGTACGAGATCAACTAGCGGAAGTCGTAAGGCCAGTTCATGCCCACATCCCCCTCGTCGTCCGCGCAGAGAGCCCGCGAGCGCGTCGCCGCAAGGCTGCGTGCACTGCGCGCCGACGCCGGGCTGACAGGGCCTGAACTGGCCAAGCGGTGCGGCTGGTCGCACCCGAAGACCTACCGGCTGGAGAAGGCGCAGACACCGCCGTCGCCCGACGACATCCGCCGCTGGTGCGCTGCATGCGGGGCAGACAGTGAGGCCGCGGCCCTCGTCGAGCAGTCCATCGACGCGGAGGCCATGTACACCGAGTGGCGACAGCACGTCCGCCACGGGCTCAAGCAGCTCCAGATCACAACCGGCCGCCTGTTCACCAACTCGCACCTCTTTCGCGTGTACTCGGCGACGCTCGTCCCCGGGCTCCTGCAGACCGTCGGCTACGCGGCCGGCATCCTGCACATCTCCGCGCGGTCACACGCCTTGGAAGTCGATGACAGCCCGGCGGCGGCGCAGGCCCGGATCGACCGGTCGAAGATTCTGCACGAGCAGGGCCGCCGCTTCCTGTTCGTCGTCGAGGAAGCGAGCCTCTACTACCAGCTCGGCGACGCCGCGGCGATGGCCGCGCAGCTTGGCCATCTGCTGACGGCCGGGGCCCTGCCCGGGGTCTCGCTCGGCATCATTCCCTCGGACACTGTCGAGCGGCGCCAGTGGCCGCGCGAGACGTTCCACGTGTACGACGACAAGCTCGTGTCCGTGGAGCTGGTGACGGCTCAGGTGCGGATCAAACAACAGTCAGAGATCGACCAGTACCTGAGCGCCTTCTCCGAGCTGCGCAGCATGGCCGTGTACGGGGCCGACGCCCGTGCCCTGATCGTGAAAGCCATCGACACACTGGACCGAGCCGAGGCATGACGAAAGGCCCCCTGCGTGGTCGCGAGGACCACGCAGGGGGCTGTGTCGTTCGGGGTCGGACGTACTGGCGTCGCTGCGGATCGAGGCCGGCCGCGGTCGGCGGCGTACTGTCCTCCGGGTCCGGTTGCTCCGGCGGCGGGGCTCCTGCCCGGCGGCACGTCAGCGCATCGGGGTCGTCGGCAGGGGTCTGCCACGTGTAGCCGTCAGGGCACTGCGTCGTCCCGTCCGTCCTGTCCTTACCGTCCTGCCCCGCGGGCCCGGGAGGACCGGAAGGGCCGGGCACGGTCGAGTCGGCGCCAGGCGCACCCTGCGGCCCCGGGGAAGGGGTGATCGTAGGCGCCGGTTCCCCCGATGCGCCTTGCGGGCCTCGCGGGCCACGTACGAGCACGGGATCCCCGACGCGGTCCGGTAGATCGTCGACCGCCCGGGACGGATCCGGCGCCGCCGGCGTCCCACCTTCCGCCTTGACCTGCTTCCGCAGGATCCGCACGTCCTCCGCAAGGGTCGTCACCGCGTCGCCCCTCCGCCCGGCCTCCGCCCCGAGCTCGTCCGCGCGGCGGGCCTCGGCGTCGATACGCAGCCACACCGTGAGCTGCGGCGGGAGGTCGTACGCGATCTTCGAGGGCAGGAGCCGCCGGTGTCGTACCGCAAGATCGCAGCGTTGCTCGGGGTGTCGCTAGGGACCGTGGGACCACACACGCCAGCAGACGGCCGGCACTCGCATCGCACTGGCCGAACAAGCCGTCGACAAGACATGGACCGAGCTCAAGGCATGGCCCGGTCCGGCCCGCTCAGCCGCCGACACCCCACCGCACGGCTGCCGCGCCCCCCAACACCAGAGCGGGTGAGACCCAAGCCCACCCCATGACGCGCCGCACGGGCGGCAGGAGCCACAGAGCCCCGGTCGACCCGGCTGCCGCGATGGTGACGACGCATGACAGGACGATGCCGCCGTAGGCGTCGTCGTCCCAACTCCCGGACGGTCGGATGGTCATGGCCATCCAGCAGAAGTACGCGGCGATGAGGGTGAGCACCGCGAACGGCAGGGCGAGGACCACCCGCAGGCAGCCCCGGTCGTCGTCCGGGTGGGCGGGACGGTCGGGGTGTGCGCGAGCGGCAGGGCGGGCGGGGTCTGTCATCAGCGCAGTGCGTTCCTTGCGTCGTCCAGATTGTTGGTGAACCCTCGCCCGTAGGCCTGGGCGTCGTCGCCCTCCCAGTACGGGCCGCCGTTGTAGCGGGCGGCGAGCTCCTGGTACTGGGCCGGGGTCATCTCCTCCGCCGGTACGTCGGCGAACTCGCTCTCCGCCTTCAGCTGGGCCAGGTACTCGGAGGCGATGAACACGTTTTGCCCGGGGTCCTGCAGAGCCTCCTCCACCATGCCGCGCTGCTGGTCGGTGAGGTGGTCAGGGTCGTAGCCGAGGACCTCCGCGCCGCGGCGCACCTGGATGGCGATGGGGCCGAAGGACGTGTTGTCGGGGTCGCCGCCGAGCCGCCACGGCAGGTTCTCCGGAGTGATCGGGCTCAGCGGGGAGTCGGCCTGCTCACGGATGGTGTCCGTGAGGTCGTCGAGGATGCCGGGCTGTCCGCCGACCTCCTGCCAAGCGATGCCGGCGACCATGTCCGGCGGCAGCCCCGAGTTCCGCGCCGCGGCCTTGATGATCTCTTTGTTCGCCGCGATCCACTCGGTCCGGTCCTGGCTGTCCGACGGCGGATTCCAGTAACTGTCCTTCGCCCCGGGGAGATTGGCGACCTGGAGGCGGATGTCGCGCAGCGTCGGGGAGACGATCGCGTCACCGGCGGCGGGGTAGTAGTCCTGCTTCGGACCACTGCCCGCCAGCCGCGCCAGCGGGTTCGATCGGGCCTCGGCGGCTTCCCTCTGCAGCTCCGGGATGGCTGAGACGATCTCGACGCGTTCGATGAAGCCCATCCGGAAGTCCGGCAGCAGGTCGTAGGCCTGCTTGAGCTCGTGGACGCAGAGGTCCCGGGCCTCCTTCTCGGTGGTCTCCGCCAGGTGGAAGTCGCCGCCCGCGGCGTCGTGCAGCCGGTTCGCCTCGTCCTTGATGTCGTCGACGTCCATGGTGAACTCGGCGAAGAAGTCCATGACCCCGGTGGTAGCCCGCATGTCCTCCCACTGGCGCATCGGCTCCGCCTCCTGCGCCTCGCGGGTGATCGCCGTGCCCTTGGTGTGGATCAGCTTCGCCAGGGCCTGTTCCAATGCCGCGTAGTTAAGAAGCCGCGGGTGGCGTCAACTTGATCAGCTCGGTGGGTCTTGCCTGGGCGGGCATGGAGAACGGGACCTCTGCTACAGCAGTGAAGCCGTCCAAGGTCTTCACGCTGAGCAGGGGTCCCGTTGTCCGAGCAGTCTGCCATGACCAGTTTCGTCCGCACCATCACCGTGGCGAGGGGCGTCTTCGCACCGGGGCATCTCGGGGAGTTGACGCAGTATCTGCCCTTCGAGCTGGTCGATGACGTGCTGGCGAGGTCGCGGGCTGTCCAGGGCAGGTTGCGTCTACTGCCTTCCCGCGTGGGGGTGTACTTCGTGCTGGCCCTGGCTGTCTTCCCGGCCGTCGGCTACCTCGGGGTGTGGGGCAAACTGGTCGCCGGGCTGGGCCCGCTGGCTCCGGTCCGGCCTTGTGAGAAGGCCCTGCGTGACCTGCGTCGCAGGATCGGAGCCGCGCCGCTGCAGATGCTGTTCGAGACCGTGGCCGGCCCGATCGCCCAGCCCCGCACCCCGGGGGTGTGCTACCGGAAGTGGCGCACGGTCGCCTTCGACGGCTGCAGCTCGCTGCGGGCCCCCGACCAGCCGCGCGTCCGCGCCTGGCTGGGCAAGATCCTGAACGCCGGTTACGGCCCGGAGGGCTACCCGCACCTGCGACTGATGGCCCTGTGTGAGACCGGCACCCGCGGCCTGCTCGGCGCCGTCTTCGGCCCCACCAGCAAGGGCGAGACCCACTACGCCCGCCGACTCCTTCCCCTGCTGAACGCCACGATGCTGGTGCTTGCCGACCGCGCCTTCGCCGGGAACGACTTCCTCATCGACACCGCCGACACCGGCGCCCAACTGCTGGTCCGGCTCAACTCCCGCCGTCGGCCGACCGTCTTCACCGCGCTGCCCGACGGCTCGTTCTTGACCCGGTTCCAGGACCGGACGTTCCGCATCATCAACGTCGACATCACTGCCACCTGTGACGACGGCACCCGGATCAGCGACCACTACATGCTGATCACCACTCTGCTCGACCACAGCACCGACCCCGCTGAGCGACTGGCCCGCCTCTATCACGAGCGCTGGGAGGTCGAGTCGGCCTTCCTCGCCCTGCGGCACACCCTGCTCACTGGCCGAGTCTTGCGCTCCTGCGACGCTTGCGGTCTGGAACAGGAACTGTGGGCCTGGCTCACCGTCCATCAGGTCCTGCGTCGAGCGATGTGTGACGCGGCCGAGTCCCGCCCGGGCACCGACCCCGACCGGGCCAGCTTCACCATCGCCCTGCAGGCCGCCGCCGACCAGATCGTCGACGCTTGCGGCATCACCGGCGACGACAGCGACGGCGGCGGCATCGCCCGGGCTGTCCTGGCCGGGCTGCTGCCGGCCCGCCGACCCCGGATCAGTGCCCGCAAGGTGAAGTGTCCGATGTCCCGCTACGGCACCACACAGAACGAGACCCGCCCACTGAGCAGCCATTCCTTCAACCGCCTGGACATCACCGTCCTCGCCGCCACCGAGCAGCCCACAGCCCTGCCACCGTCCCCGGCGAACACCGATCGACGCTCCCACGTCTTCCGACTCCTGGCGGCAGCCGATCCCGGCCAGGACTGGACTCCCCGGCAGATCGCTGACGCCCTCAAAATCGACCACATCCGCAGCCTCTCGGCGCAGATGGGGCAATGGATCACGCAGAAGTTCCTCATCAGGTCAGGTCATGGCCGCTACCGACTCCATCCCCAATGGGTCAAGACACCCCAACCACCAGCGGGTTCACGAGACTCGACAGCTACCATCCCGGCTTAACTACGCGGCATTGGGGCCTGTTCGTTGACCTTGCCGTTGGAGTAGTACGACTTCGCCGTGGTCAGCGCGTACGCGTAGCTGCGCAGGGCGCTGTCGGCCTTGGCGTAGCCCTCGGCGAGCCGGGAGAGCAGCTTGCGGCTCTCGGCGAGGCGCGTCTCGTAGTGCTCGCTTCCCTCGCTCTTCCAGCGGGTGTGCTTCTCGGCGCGTTCCGCGGACGGGTCGACGGCCGCGAGCATGTCGTGCAGGCGCTTGTACTCGTCCGCGTTCCGCTCGACCAGGGGCGGGCTGCAGTTCTCCAGGAACTCGACGTCCTTACGGTGGCTGATCTCGCCGCTCATCGGGCCTCCGGGGCGACGTACTGGCCGTAGTGCAGGACGTTGTCGAGGAAGTGCTGGGCCGTGGCGTCCTCGATCTTCACGAAGTGGCCGCCCGCGGTCCGCAGTCGCGTGGAGAGCGCCGCGAACAGGGCGACCGCGTCGAGGTACTGGTCATCGGCGAAGGCGGAGAACCGCGCCACCTGCGCGGCCACGTCCTCGTGCGCCCGCGGATCCCGCGCCATGGTGGTGAGTTCGGCATCGGGCCGGCTTTCCTGAAGGAAGCCGGCGATCTCGATGAGCAGGTTCGAATTGCCGTTGATCGACTCGGTCTTCGCGACCAGGCTCCCGGTGTCGGGGGCACCCCCACCCCCATCGCCACCGGCCGCGGGCGGCAACTGGTCGATCTGCATGCCCGTCGCCCGCCGCGTCAGTGCGTCGGCCTTTAACTGGGCCCATTCCTCTGCGAAAGACAACCTGATCCACTCCCCCATGGTCCTGTTCTGTCTCGGACAGTGAACCGATCATGACATCGGGGTGTCCGCAATGGGGGCATGGTTTTCCGTCACCTTTCTGGCACTATGGCTTCGCCTGGGACGACTGACCTGCCCCACCTCTCAGGTTCCAGTTTTGGTGGCTAGCTGACGGCCTTCGCGAAAGGCTGCCGGACATGCCCCGCGCCTACCCCGCTGAGTTCCGCGCTCGTGCCATCGCGCTGGTGCGGGCAGGAAAAGAACACAAGCAGACGGCCGTTGACCTCGGCATCCATCCGGTCACGTTGTCGAAGTGGTTGCGTCAGGACGACGTCGACAACAGCCGACGGCCCGGCAGGGTCTCGGAGGAGTCCGCAGAGCTGCGTGCAGCACGGCGGCGGATCCGCGAGTTGGAAACCGAGCTTGAGATCGTCCGCAAGGCCGCCAAGTTCCTCGGCGAGGACAAGCCGGCCCCAAAAGGCTCTACCCGGTGATCGACCGTCTCGTCGATGCCGGGGCACCGGTCGACCGATGCTGCCGGATCCTCGGCGTCGCCCGGCAGAACTACTACAAACACAATCGCACCCCCACCACACCGCGGCAGTTACGGCGGGAGTGGCTGACCGGGCTGATCCGGGAGGTCCACGTCGCCTCACGGGGCACCTACGGCTACCGCCGCATCCACGCCGAACTCACCCTGGGAATGGGACTCCAAGTGTGCTCGAGGACCGTCTCGGTGCTGATGACACAGGCCGGGATCCGCGGACTGCCCGGACCAGTGCGAGTGAAGCGACTGCGTGGCGTCGTCACCGCCGACGACCTGGTCAACCGGAAGTTCCATCGGCTGCGTCCCAACGAGCATTCGGTCTCCGCGATCCCGGCGGACATTGCGCTGAGGGCCGGCTGGGCCCTCCGTAGCACCGGCAAGGGAACCCTCCCCGAGCCCCTCAAACGGCGACCGCACTTCTTCGTCGAGGCATGGCGCCCCGGACACCCCTCGAAAGTCCTGCTCGTTGCTTCCAAGGGGACTCACGGAAAGTCGAGTCAGGTACATATACAACTGGCCACGGCGACAGCCCACGTGGAATCGGTGCACGTTGGAGCGCATGGCGCGGTCCCGTTCCTGCTGGTCGGCACCGAGATACCTGCTGAGGAGAGCCTTGTCGTCCACCTGCTGGAGGCGCCGGCAGAGACTGTCCTTTACCCGTCTTCAGGGGAGCAACCTGCAGACCTGGACCTCGTCCTGGAAGACCGCAACGAGCTAGCCGAAGTGAACCTGGTTCGTGAGCGACGTGGAGAGCGGACTGTCTCCGAGTTCCAGGTGCGACCAGACTCCTTCGCGTGGTTCAGCATCGTGCTGGCCCGGGCGGAAGCGGCCACGCTCATGGCGTTCACAGGCGGTGGAAAGCCGACGGCTCAGTACCTAACCAACGAGCAGGGAAGGCGCCACTTCCGCCACGACAATCAAGCTGGCACGGGCAGCGTGCGGGACGCGCGACTCCACGTCCACGGAATCGATTTCGTAGGCACTGATCACGTTTTTCGCCTCAACGGCAATCGTGTCGAAGCATTCTCCGGGATCGCAGCGGACCTCTACGAGCATCTCCACCATGGGCGAGTGAGCGACTACCGAGCTGCTGTCCATGCCCTGCGCGCCAAGTGGCCCGTCGACCACACGGCGAAGGGGTGGGGCCCCGTCTCAATTCGGCCCGATGGGTCCATCATGGCCATGCGTCTTCTACGCACCTGATCTCAGACCGGCGGTGCGGCTCGTCCGCAGGACGCCTCCTGCTGGTAGCTCATCCC
Source organism: Streptomyces sp. NBC_01445 (assembly GCF_035918235.1). Taxonomy (NCBI): domain Bacteria; kingdom Bacillati; phylum Actinomycetota; class Actinomycetes; order Kitasatosporales; family Streptomycetaceae; genus Streptomyces; species Streptomyces sp. NBC_01445. The sequence continues at coordinate 2,364,915 of NZ_CP109485.1, forward strand.
CCAGGTGTGCCCACTAGGGCTCAGCGTCGGAGAAGTAGCAGGTGAGAGGCGCTAAGCGGAGCCCTCTGTAAATCTGCCGACCCTCGAAAGGCCGCCTAACCCGGGCCGTCAACGGGTGGCCCGCAACGACAGACAACGACCATCAATGACCCGGTGCCCGCAGGTCAGGAGTGGTCGAGCTTGGATCGCAGCAGGCGGTCGGCGGCGCTCATCAATTCCTGCGCGCAACAAGAAGCAGGAGTGGGAGGAGTACCGCTCCGAGGTCACCGCGTTCGAACTGCGGAAGAACCTGCCGGTGCTGTAAGCGCAGGTCAGGGGTGCTTTTCGTCCAACGACCGACAGGGGCCCACGGTCAATGATCGTGGGCCCCTGTCGCGCCTCCCGCCATCTCCCGGCGCATGCTCACCCTCGTCCTCAAGCGCCTTCAGTGCAGCGGCCTTGTCGAGCGCACTGCCTATGCGGAGGTGCCGCCCTGCGTCGAGTACTCCACTCACTCCCTCGGCGCCTCCCTGCTGTCCGCCATTGAGCACCTGGCTGCCTGGAGCTCCGAGCATCACACCGGGATCCGACGCCACCAGGACGCGTACGACAAGAGCGCCACACAGTGCGTAACTGGCATGAGCAATCGATCATCGTTCGTGTGTAGCTTCCCTTAGGCCTGCAACATCATGATGCGAGCTGTGGCTCTCTGCTCGTATCGTGAAAAGACAGACAGCGGCGTGGTGAGCGGGAAAATCATGGCAGAACCGGCGGTCGACTACGCGGCGGTGTTCCAGGCTCTGCCCGGGGCGGTGGCGCTGGTGACTCCGCAGCTGATCTTCGCGGACGCCAACGCGGAGTTCTTGCGCCTCCGGGGCCTCCCCCGCGAGCAAGTGGTCGGTCGCTTTCTGCCTGAGGACCAGCCCGAAAACGACTCCGCCGAGCCTCTCCTGCTCAGAGTTCTGGCGTCACTGCGCCGGGCGGTGGACACCGGTGAGCGCAGCACCGTAGCGCTGCAGCGCGTCGACATGGAGGACCACGACCAGCCCGGGGTATGGCACGAGCGGTATTTCAACGTGACCAACATTCCCGTATTCGGACCCGATGGGCGGATGACGCTGCTGCTGCATCGGCTGGAGGACGTCACCGAACTCATCCGCGCCCGTGACGTCGCGCTGACCTTGCAAGAAGCCATGTTGCCCGCTCCTCGCACGGTCGGCCGGCACTCGGCGGCCGTTCGCTACCGGCCCGCCGCCCAAGCGCTGAATGTGGCCGGCGACTGGTACGACCTGGTCGACCTGCCTGGCGATCGCATCGCCGTCGCCGTCGGCGACGTCGTCGGCCACGGCCTGCCCGCGGCCTGCGTCATGGGGCAACTGCGCAGCGCCCTCACCGCCGCCTCTCTCGATCCTGAAGGCCCCGCCCGCGCCCTGGAAGTTCTCGGGCTGTACGCACGCACCATCGACGGCGCCGAGAACACCACCGTGGCCACGGCATTCATCGACTGGGAGAACCACACCATCACCTACAGCAGCGCCGGCCACCCCCCACCAGTGCTCCTGCAGAGGGACGGGACCGTCGAGTTCCTGGACCAGGCCACCGACCCGCCACTGGCCGCTCGTCCTCAACACGGCTCCCGGATCCAGGCTGTCGCTGCCTTCCACGAGGGCGCCGTCCTCGTGCTTTACACCGACGGTCTGATCGAACGCCGCGGCGAAGACATCGACACGGGCCTCGCCCGGCTCGCCGACTCCCTGGCCCGCCACCGGGCAGGTGATCCCGAAGCTCTCGCCGACGCCGTGCTCACGGACCTGCTCCCACCCGGTGACGCCACCGACGACACCGCCCTGGTCATCCTGCGCCTGTAAACCTGGCCCGCCACGTTCGGCCGCTCGGCCGTCCCTCGTCGACGACAGTGAAGTGCTCAACTCACGAGGGGGCGACGCGCCACCGCGCCCGGGGCAGGCCTGGGGGCAGCGATGTTGTTCGACGGCGTTTTCGCTGGTGGTGGGCAGGTAGCCGCGCGGACTGCAAATCTGCCGGGTTCCTGAGCCGGGCCGCCTGTGAGCCGTCGAAGGGCGACCCACGGCGACCAACAACGGCCACCAACCGCCGCCCGATTGCTGGTCATTGGCGCCCCGACGTCGGTCAGGCGTGATCGCTCCCAACGTGCACAAGTTCCTGGGCAAGAAGCGGTGCATAAGTGAGGAAGCGCTCAGAGGCTACAGCGTTGGAACTGTCCCGGCTTTAAGGGTTTCTGTACTGACTGAGAAGATTTTGGGCGGTAAGGGTCCACGGGTGTGTCGGGCCTAGGGTTCGGATTCGCCCTTCTGTAACCATCTCTATTTGCTCGATCGCATCGGCCTGCTGGCCTAGGGCGTTGAGGATGCGGCTGAGGTTGTGTCGTGCACTGAGCAGCACCGGGTAGTCCGGGGGGAAGGTCTGCTCGTACCCGGCGAGAGCCTTACGAGAATGAGGGAGTGCCTCAATCGGTCTGCCGGCGCTGATAAGCGCATAGGCGTAGCTCAGTTCAGCGTCGAGCGTTAGCGAATGATCCTCGCCGAGTGTGCTGCGGCAGTCTGCAATCAGTGCGGGCCCCGTGGAAAGCAGCTCGTCGCTCACTGGGAGCCCAGCTATATCTGGGCTCCCAGCCACCTCTAGGAGACACGCCCGTGCGATGAGTGTGAGTGGATGCGACTTGCCAAGAGTCTCCTCCCGGCCTTGCGCTGCCCGTCTGATCAATGGAATCGATTCCTGGGCCCGTCCAAGATTGTAGAGCGGTATCGCCAGCTGTAAACATGTTTCGAGCGTGTCGGGAGCATCGGATCCGAGTGTCCCCTCGCATTCCTCAAGTATCTTTTGATATTTGGTCTTGGACTCCTCGAATCGTCCGAGGCGGCAGAGGGCGCCGCCCACACGTTGGCGGAGTCTAAGAATGAACACGTTCTCGGCCTGCAGGCGGGGAGCGGAAATTTCGATGGCTTCATTAGCCAATGCGAGAGCCGAGGCATAGTCCCCTGACCTGTGAACGGCAATGACGAGCCGGAGGGCGCACTCGGCTGCTCCCTCCACCGCGGGTAGTCCAGTCTCCCAGTTCACTACTCGCCGTAGGAATGCAATGACATGAGGAGCGAGCATTATCACCGCAGGGTCTTGCACTCCACGCTCGGGTACCTCTGGCAGCATGGTTTTGAGTACATGGACAGCTGTCGAAGCGAGTTGCTGTCGCTGGTTATGCGGGGTTGCGTGAGCAACACTGTCAAGAAGTATTCCGTGGACGCGTAGGCAGCGTGCGGGGGCTGGCAGGAGCTCGGCAAGAGAGTGGTCGAGCAGCCCTCGGAGGGCCGATTCGACGCGGGTACGGTTCAGCTCTGCGCCAAGTTCGGCATGGGCGAGGACCTTGAGGGGGAGCGGGTCGCCCGCGAAGCAGGCGAGAAGGCGGAGCAGGTGGGTTGCATCGGGGAGTCCTTGTGTGGTGAGGGCGTCCAGCGAGAGTTGCCAGGTACGACTCAATAGGCGCCGGGGATCGCTGTGGGTCTCAGCACCCCGGTCTATGAGTTCGATGCGGTGGAGTCCAGCACCGTTGTCGAGTCCGTGCCCGTAGTCGGCGAGGGTCCACGGGTCAATGACTTGGTGGGCGAGGAATCCGCCGGCGAGGGTGAGCGCCAGGGGAAGGCGTCCCAGGCGGTCGGCCACCTCTGCCGCTTCCTCAATGCTTCCAGCATGCGGGGCGATGTCCTGGAGGACACGAGCGGCGTCTTCGCGTGGAAGGACGCCGAATTGGAGGAGTTCGGCGCCCGGCCACCAATGGGCTGCTGCCTGGCGCGTTGTGACGATGACGGTGCCGGCGGGGCTGGTGCGCAGCCATCCTCCGTCACGGAGGACGGCAGGCGTGTCGGCGTTGTCGAGGACCAGCAACCATGGCTGCTCAGAGCGGTCGAGGTACTGCCAGACAAGGTCGGCGGCGGGGCGCAGGCCACTACGTGCACCGGTAAGTTCCGCGTCGGTCGCGCCACGGTCAGCGGCGACAGCGAGCATGCCGGCGCGTAGAGAAGCTGGGTCAGAGGCATTGACCCAGAGTCCGACGCGGCCGACGTTGTTGGTGGCGTGTTGGAAGAGGGTGTAGGCCACGGCAGTCTTGCCGCAGCCTCCCAAGCCATGGAGGACGTAGACGCGGTTGCCGATGCCAGGCTCGACCGCGGCCCGCAGCCGGTCCATCTCTCCGACGCGGTCGCGGAGCGCCACGGGGGCGCGGCCGACGGCTGGGTGACGTACCGAGTCCGGCCCCGACCACTCGGGGCTGTGATGGTGGTGCTCGATGATGTGCTGGTCACCTGAAGCTTGGTAGACGCGCCCTTGCCCGTCGGCCTGCGCGTCGTTGCCGCCGCTCATCGTTGGTTGAAGTTCTGGTCGCGGCCCGCCTGGTACACCCGGGCGTGCCCGGAGGCGGTGGCGTGCTGCGAGACAGACGTAACGGCTGGCGCGAGCGGCTGTAGCTCGTTGATGAGCATGCGAAGCGCTTCAGCTTCGTCGGGGTGCGTCACGAGTAGCCGCCGGATGCGGCCTTGCCACTCTGTACCCAGTTCGTCCCGGGATTCGAGGTCGCCGCCTGCCTGAGCAGCTAGCAGGTCTGTCCGGGTCACGTCGAGCTCGGCGGATATCCCCTCGGCCCGATCTGGCTCAGCACGGCGCCACAACGAGGCAATGCCGTCTCGGGCTCGTTGCCACGCTTCGGTCGTCAACAGAGTGACCAGGGTTGTGCCTGCTGTACCCGCCAGCGCGGCTATCTCCGGATCCACGAACTTGCCCCCTCTAGACGGTAGTTACCCGTACTCTCAGAGTAGCCAGGAGTGTTGGTGGCTGCACGATCTTGTGCATGCACCGAACGCTGGATTAGGAGGCCAACACTCAATGATGGGTCTGAGGAACAGCGCTGCCCTCCGGCAGCGGCCTGCGTGTCCTGGGCCGTCACTGGACCGTCAACGGTTGGCCCAGGAGATCGCCACCCTGAACAAGCTCCCGAACGCCAATGCGATCAAGGTCGGCCAGAGCCTCAAGATCCCCCAGAAATAACGCAGTTCGAGAGCACGCGCGTGCGCTGGATCGAACACCCGTTCCCCTAGTGGGGTTCCAGGTCGGGCCGCTGGGGGCGGTGCCGTAGAACGCGGCACCGCCCGAGCGACGCTTTCTGGCGTCACGTCGATGGGAAGACGGCGCCTACGTCGTCTGCGGTGATGAATCGCCCACGAGAGGGAGCGAGCAACTTGCCTAGCCAGCCGTCTTCTTGTGGCAGGAGCGCCTCGATCCTCGTACGCGCTTCACCGCGTGCTTCGGCGTTATTGTCACCGCACAGTGCGTCGTACTGGCGGAGCCGGTCGGCCAGCACGTCGTAGAGCCTCACAGCCGCGCCGTGGTTGACTAGCACAATCTTGTCGTGGGCCGCTTCGGCAGCGTCGTCCTGGGTCGCGGTCGCCGGGGTGAGTAGGCAGCCGAAGACGCGGGTCTTCCCAGACCGCCTGGTCTCGACCTCGATCTGTCCGAGCAGTTGGTTCACGTCGCCGCGGTTGAGCGGATTGGGCTCGCCCTTCGGGACGGTCTTGACCTCCCAGACGCGGCGCTCGGCTCGCTTGACTGTGGACCACGTCCACCGGCAGTCCGTAGCGCTCTGTTCCCTCCTCGGTGGGCGTTCACCACTGGCACCCACGAGGCGAGCAAGCCTGGTCAATCCTTCGCACTGCTGATCGTGGCTGCCAGTGAGCAGGGCGCGCCCTTCAGACAGGACACGGTCGAGCCGAACACCGGCTTCACGCCGCCACTCGTCCCATGCAAGGAAGAATCGGTCGGTGTCGTCAGCGGCGTGTTCGTAGCCTTCAAGGTCGGCGACTGTGCGAGCCAGTCGGCGGAACCACGTGGTCCGGGGCCCGCCAGCAGTGGCCTCTTCCAGCGCCCTGCGCGCGGCGACCTGGTCTTGGGGGCGTCCTCGGTCGAAGTGGGCATGGGCCTCTACATAGCGCCAGAACGCTGCATGCTCGGTTTCGCCGGCTATGGCGAGTTGGGCGGCTGCTTCGCTCGCCTTCTTGGCTGCTCCTGCGTGGTCGCCGAGCCAGAGGTCGGTCGCTGCAGAGACCTCAGCGTCAGCGCTGGAGACGTCGCTGCTTCCGCGGGCGCTACGGCCGGGACGAGCCTTACGAGGAGGGTCCATCGGGGCTGCGGCTTCGGTAGCTGCGGGGGGCTGCGCGGCTGGTTGCCAGAAGGTGGCGCACGCACGCAGGGCGCCGTCCCAGCCCTGGTCGTAGGTCTCCAGTGCGGCACGGATGGTGGGTTCGGTACCTGCGGGGATCGACTTGCGGACTGCCGGGTCGGCGAGCATCTGGGCGAAGCTCGGGTCTAGTCCTAGGTAGAGAGACCGATCAGTCGGTTCGCGGTTGGCGCGGCCCAGCGCCTGGGTGACTCGCTGGCCGACCCGATGGCGCATGAAACTGGCGTCGCCCAGATAGGCAACGACGAACCGTTCGAACTCGCTGCTGGCCTGCGGGACCGTGGTGATGATGACCAGCTTGCACAGGTCGCCTGCGAGGTCGAGCCCGTCGTAGCGGCCAGCGGTGATCAGGTGCCCTCTCGCGACTCGGCTCCAGGTCTCAACCACAGAGTCGTCGCCGGGACGAAGGCGGTAGACCTGATGCCCCTGGGCGGCAAGGGTCTCCTCAAGAGTGTCGGCTTCGGCATGGCTGGCACACAGCCATGCCGCTCGACCGCCGGCCGCCTGGGCTTGGGCGAGAGCCCAGCCGAGGACGTTCTGGCCGATGGCAGGTTCGGAACTGGGATTGAGCACCAGACGCCGTTCACCGGTCGCGCCAGCCGGCAGCGGTGACGCGGAAGCCAGGCGAGTGACCGGCCCGCCTCCCACTCGCCGCTGGAGATCGTCCATCGAGCCGAGGGTGGCCGACAGGTAAATCCGCTGCTTCGCCCGGCTGTACTGGGTATTGAGGGCAGTCGGGGGGTGGTACGGGCGGATCTCGATGCCAGAGGGTCCGATCAGGATGCCGCATTGGGTGAGGTGGTCGCGGACGGTGGGCCAGACATACATCGCCTCGTCCTTGAGCGCGCGGTCCGTGACAAGCGGTGAGGCCTCGATGGCATCGCGGGCCGGGCCCGAGATCGCATCCCAGTCGCTGAAGGACAACAGCTCGGGCGGGGTGCCGGGCCGGGCGGTGCCGTCGAGCATCGCGCTAAGGCCAGGGTAGGCATCGGTGTGAGCCACTACCAGCTCACAAAGCGTCTGGTAGAGCTGGCGAGCAGGGCCGGGCTTGTCGGAGATACGCAGAGTCTGCAACCCGCTGAGGGGCTGCTCGGCGAGGTGAGCGTCGTCGAAGATGACTAGGTCGGCGGCCTTCGGGATGGGGCTGCTGTTGAAGTAGACCCAATAGTTCATCACGCCGACAGCCTGGGCTTGGTGGTAGTCGTCGAGCTTGGCACCGCCGTAGTCCTTTGCGGCGAAGCGGACGACATCGAGTCCCAGTACTTTGGCTTCCTCTTCGACCCGCGCGGCGAGCTGGCGAGTGCCGGTCAAGTAGGCCACCGACCACCCACGGTCAAGGGCGTGATCGGCGATCAGCAACGCCAGCAGTGTTTTACCCTCGCCGGTGGGCATCTCGATGGCCAGGTCTGCAGCGTCAAGGTGCTGCTCCGCGTACGCCGCGAGGACCTGGCGCTGACCAGGCCGGAGCTGAGTGAACCTGGCCGATCCGAAATCCGCGAGGGTCTGATCGAAGTCCGGCTTCGCTATGTATGCCACCGTTCGCTCCTCACTCGTAAGGTGAGAACCATACGGCGCAGGCCGGTGTCTCGGCGGCACTATTTCCGTTCGTGCGGCGGGCGTTGAGCGAACCATCACAGGTCTATCAACGGGATCGTCTTCCGCCAGCCAGTCACGTCAGAGGATCCGGCGTTCGGGCACGTGGACTTGGCAGACAAGGAGCCGTCTCCATCGCCGGCTTGAGTGTGGGGAGTGTAGGGGGCGGGTCTTGGTGGACCGTGCGCCCCCGCCGCCCTACCGTGCCCACAGTTCTGGCGTGTCCATCAGGGGCAGGACACCACCGACGCACCCAGCGGTGAGCGCGTCGCCGTGGTCCTCGTGCTCGCTCTCCAGCTCGGCGGGGAGGTTGCGCTGGCACCACCAGCGCGCGTTCTCACTGTCCGCCTCCACTGCGTCCTGGACGGACCCCTGGGGGTCGGACGTACGGGCCACGCTGTCAGGGATGCGGGCGGTGTCCTTGTGCTCCCGGCCGAATGACCTGCCTGCTTGGTAGGCCTCCCAGACGGGGCCGCTGGGGGACGGTGAGGCTTTGGCCGCCGCGCCCGGGTCCTCCATGTGCCCGCAGCCGACGGCACTCAGCAGCAATACGGTCACAGCAGCCGCGACCTTCAGTCGACTCATCCCAGCCCCCCGGGTGTATCCCGCCTCGTCGCCTGCACCATAGGCCTGGCCCTGGGGTGCCGTCAGAGGCTTGCAGGAGACGACCGACCACCTCCCTCGCTTCCGCCGATGCTGCACCGAGTAGCGGGGCGCCTCCGTGTTTGCCCTCCGTGGGAGCCGAGGCCAATGCACCATTTCAGTGGGCCCGGTGATCAGATCCTGGGAAGCTGAGCGTCGTACGACTCGAAGCCGAGAGAGACGGAGCGCCCCGCCTTGATCATCCTGGACACGAACATCCTGCACAAAGGGCCAGACACCGTCACGACCGACCTCTTAAAAACGATCCAGACCGCTGGCGTGGAAAGGGTGGGCATCCCGTCGATTGCGCTGGAGGAGCTCGTTGCCCAGCGCGTGAACCCTTACCGGGCCCGCTACGAGGGCGCCTTGGAGGCTTGGGTAAAGATCGCCCAGGACACCCCATGGAGCCTGCCGCAGAAACTCCCGAAGGTGAACATCAGTCGGTACGCGCAACATTGGCGCATGCGGTATAGGCAGGTCGGCGAGGCGCTGCCGTCTGACCACAGCATCCTTGAAGACGCTCTGACTCGGGAGATGAACCTCCTGCCGCCCTGCAAGCTGGTCGGCGCAGACGGCGGCAACAAGGGCCACAAGGTCGGAGCACGCGACGCGGCGATATGGCTGACCGCAACCCGCTACGCCGCGGCTCACCCCGATGAGACGGTCTATTTCGTCAGCGCCAACACTCACGACTTCGGTAGCGGAGCCCCCTACCCGCACCCGATGAGTACCGACCTTGAAGGCGTCGAGGAAGGGCGATTTGTTCACCTCACCAACGTGAATGAGCTGGTCGAACTCTTCGCAACGAAGACGACTCCGGACGGCGATGCGGTCCGAGCAGTGCTTGAGTCGCCGTCCACAGCTCGCCTCATCGAACACGAGGCATACCGCCACTGGAGATCCAGCCGGTTCCGCCAGTCACTCACCTCGGGGCGTTTCGAGGCAACGGTCTTCCCCATGAGCGATCCAGCTCCGGTTCGAGGATGGATTGAGAGACCATCGGCCACGCTTGACAGCATCGGAGAGGTGAAGGCTCACAGCATCGGAGACCAGGTGTGGTGTTCCGTAGCGGCGGGTTGGACACTCATGGGCCCCGCCGAGTTCCGCGTGAACGCGCCGCGGATGGTTGCGTGCAACTGGCAGACCCGCATCCTCATCAGCACGACGCAGGGCGACAGGGAACCGTCCCTGTTGCGCTCCGATCCCCCGCAGCCAACCACGGCCGAACAGCTCCAGAACCTCCATCCCTGGGAGATGGAGGTGCAGCCTATGACTGATGACCTCAGAGGGAGCTATGAGCGCCACATCTATCGACCCATCGGAAGTAACGGCGACGATGACGAGCCGGGGTACGTCCTCGATATCTGGGACCCGCGCGACAGGCTCCCCCATGCACTCGACGAGATCTAGTACTCCAGCCGGACTTCTTCATTAGCGCTGGTCAACGGCTTGGGCGTGGAGAGTGCAGCGGGTTGGAATGAGGGTGGGACGGTCTGGCGGTATGAGCTGGGGGGATTTGACCCTCCAGGTGTGATTACCGTAGTGACTCCTCAGCGGCTGTGGGCCATGTGCGGGCCACCGAAGCGCCACCGGGGCCAGTCGTAGTGTCCGCGTATGCGGCGGTCTTGAAACCGTCACGATTGGGCGGTCTCTGTCACGGAGCGCGGTCTCGGCAGCTTTGCTCCCTGGATACTGGTCTGCTCCCGGACCAGTAGGCGCAGTTCGGCCGGCGTGGGCCATGGGGCACTGCGGTGAATCATGCGGTGGCAGTTCGAGCAGATCAACGCGAGGTCCGCCAACTTCGTGGTGCCTTCCCCGGCCTCGTAGAGCGGCACCACGTGGTGGCACTCGATGTAGCCCTCGCCCCGCTCGCCGTAGACCCTGGCGAAGTCGAACCCGCACGCCTCGCAGGACAGGGTGCCTCCCCGCTTGAGAACCGACGCCATCTTCTTCTTGCGGAGCCCCTTGCTGCGTTCGCGTGTCCGGTAGCGTCGGTAGAGAACGCGTCCCTCGGGCGCGCTGACGTCGTCGTCCAAGTCCTCGTCTTCGGGCAGTGGTACGGGCTGGAACTCACCAGACCGCAGGCCCTCACGAAGAAGCTCGGCTGCACGTGCCATCTCTGCCGGACGGTTCAGGAAGTCTCGCAGTACCTCGCCGTCCAGCTGCCCGCCGTTTGTTGGCTTGCCCGTGTAGTCAGGGTGGAAGCTGGCGATGTTGAGGCTCTTGTAGGCCGCCCCATTGCGGTTCCGGTACTCGGCCCCGCGCTCCTCCGCCGGGTAGGCAGCGAGGAGTTGGAGGAGGTCAGACAGCTCTCCGATCCGCGGGTCCGAGGAGGAGAGCCCTTGCCAGCCGTTCCGAGCGACAACATCACACGCGAGGATCAGCTCTGCGGTCGGCCGGACCGCCACCACGACCGTCCGTCGAACCGGCCGCTGCTGCCGGCGACGGGGAGGCTCTCCTTGATGCGGGTGACGAGCTGGCGGAGGCTGGGCGTCTGGACGAGGCCCTGGCATGGTTCGAACGCGCGGCGGCTGGCGGGGTTGACGATGCTCTCCTGATGGCTGCTGGCCACCTTCTGGCTGCGGGGCGTCCGGAGGAGGCACTGACGTGGTACGAGCGGGCCGCCGCCGATGGGCGACCTAAGCCGCTTCGGTGGGCAGCAACTGACCTGACCAGGGCCGGGTACCGCGACGAAGCCGTGGTCTGGTACGCGCGGACCGCCGCTGCACAACGGACACCGAGCGCTTACCGCTGGGCGGCCGACCGCATGGTCCAGGCGGATCATCTGGATCAGGCTCTCGTCCGCTACCAGCATGCGGCCGATGCCGGCGACAGCGATGCACTGCTCGTGGCGGGCGACCGACTAGTGGACGCCGACCGTCTAGATGAGGCTCTGCAGTGGTACGAACGTACGGCCCAGGCCGGTGACTTGCGAGCTCTCCACTGGGCAGCACGCCGGTTGGTGACGGCAGGCCGAGCGGACGAGGCCCTTGCCTGGCTGGAAAGGGCAGCCGGTCTGGGCGATGAGGAGGCCCTGAGCCTGGTGGGCGATCAGCTTGCGGAGGCCGGACGCCTGGATGAGGCCCTTGCCTGGTATGGGCGTGCAGCAGACGCAGGTGATGTCGCGGCACTTCACGCAGCAGGTGATCGGTTGGCTGACGCGGGGCGCCTGAGCGACGCCCTTTCCTGGTATGAACGAGCCGCCACTCGGTCGGGGCCGCGTCACCTCCGCCGGGCGGGTGACCGACTGGCTGAGTCGGCACGTTGGGACGAGGCGCTGTTGTGCTTCGAGCGGGCCGCCGAGTACGGCGACACGGAGGCTCTGCGCTGGGCCGGTAACCGGCTGGTGGCGGAGGGACGCCTGGAAGAGGCTCTGGTGTGGTTCGAGCGCGCTGCCGATCACGGCGACGCACGGGCGCTCGTTCCGGCGGGTGATCGGTTGGCGGAGGAGGGGCGTCTGGACGACGCGCTTCCCTGGTACGAACACGCAGCCGCTCATGGGGACGCCAACGCGATGCGCAAGGCCGCGCACGAACTATGGCGTGCGGCACGCTTCCTCGAAGCACAGCTATGGTTCGAGCGCGCAGCTGCCGATGGGAGCTATGAGGTGCTTCGATGGGCGGCCGACCGACTGGTGATGGCGGATCGTCTCGACGACGCGCTTCCCTGGTACGAACGAGCAGCCGTCAAGGGCGACACCAACGCGCTGCAGGTAGCGGCCAGTCAACTGGCCATCGCAGGCCGGCAGGAGGACGCACTTGCCTGGTTCTGGCGCGCTGCCGATGCCGGCGTCAGCTTGGGCAGCGGCTGGTTCCCTGCCCTGAGGCTCGGGCTTCTTGGCGACGAAGCCGATGTGCTCCTGCGCTACGGGCGGGACCCCGCCGGGCGCCTCGCACACAAATGGCAGATGGATCCTGAATCAGAGGAGTAGTGCCGAACTCCCTATACCCCAGCCGAGACAAGATCTCGGGTACCAGGTACCTGGGCGTGGCCAACCTCGCGTGAGGGAGTCTCGTTTGGGTGCTCTTTCCAAGAGCCGCGAACCGCGCCTGGGTGGGTGGTATCTCCCCAGCTGACCGCGTTTCCGACCGTGCGAGGAGTTTCCAGCGATCGCCGTCAATTCCTGGGCCGCTCTTCGGGAACGGGGGTCGTCACCAGCGGAGCCCGAACACTCCCACCACAAGTCCCCGCCTGTCCTGCGGAATCTTGAACGGAACTTTGCTGCCGCTTGACGCCGATCTCGACTGCGAACCCTGCAAGCCATTTAAGGTCTTTGGGCTGGTGAGCCAACGGAGGGGATGGGGCACGACACCATGGGTGACAAGGGCAGTGACGGCGGCGGCGAGATACTCGACATCAAGATCGCCGACTTGAAGGCGACGGCCCCGCATTTCCACACGCACAGCACCGACCTCGCAAAGGCACTGACCAAGCTCAAGACGGGCCTGGCGGCAGCTGGTTCACCGTGGGGGGATGACAAGCAGGGCAAGCAGTTCCATGGGCACTACGGCCCGAACGTGAAGCAGATGAAGCACGCCGCCGAGATCCTGGCTCTCGGCCTGGCCAGCATCCACGACGCCATGAAGGACATGGCGGACGGCCACATCGACAACGAAGAGCTCGTCCGCTCGATGTTCAGCAAGATCAAGGCCACACCGCACGACAGTCACGGAACCGACCAGTGAGCGTGGCCGACAAGGCGAAGAAGATCGTCCAGGACATGACCGGCATGTGGTGGCCGGATGCCGACGAGGACGGTCTACGACACGCGGCCAAGGCGTGGCGGGACTTCGCCGACGACCTCGAAGACGTCACGGCCGCCGCGAACAAGTCGGCCCGCGGCATCATCACGCACAACAAGGGCGAGGCGATATCCGCCTTTGACGACCCGTACTGGCGCCGCTACTACTACGACGGGCATGGCTGGCTCCAGGACATGATCGACGGTGCCCGCGACATGGCAAAGTCGCTCGATCAGTACGCCGATGCTGTCCACCACGCCGTCAAGCGTCTGGAACACGAGCTGGAGATCGTCGGCGCAACCATTGCCGCCGGAACCCTGCTGGCCGTTTTCACCGCCGGCATCTCCGAAGCCGCCGCAGCCGCGGCCACCGCGACAATCGTCGACTTGGCCGCCACCCTTGGCGTGGCTGTCTCGACTGAGATAGCCACCATCGCGGGCACCACCCTGGCCACCGCGGCCATGGCGGGCATCGAATCGATCACCGTCGACCTGGCCGTCACCCAGCCCGTCGCCATTGGCACCGGAGAGAGCAAGGGCCTTAACCTCGACGAGGCCCATCAGGCCCTGCTCTACGGCGCCCTCACCGGCGGAGCTCTCGGCGGCGCGGGCGCCACCTACCGCGCCGCGCAGAACGCGGGCGGAATGACCGAACTGCTCGGCGGCGTGCGCGTGTCTGGCTTCGGACCGCAGGTCGCCATCGCGGGCGGCGAATCGGCAGGCCTCGACGACCTCGGACTGCTCATCAAGGGTGACGGGGAGCCCAACGCTTGGCCACGGAGCAAGCGCAAGGGTGCACAGAAGCCGAAGTACAGAGGTGATCTCGCAGGTGATGAGGGGCAGAAGGGAGCCCACACCATCGAGCGGCACGTCGAGAAGACAGACCGCGATCTGCGTGCCCGGCTGCGCTCCGACAAGAAGATCACCGGAAGCTCCAGCTTCATCAACGAGCAGTCGGCCCAAGACCTCACCGACCGGGCGATCGTCCAGAAGCAGCACGATGTACGACGCTGGCTGGAGAACACGTCCAGCGGGCAAAAGGTGATCAAGGTGGACTTCGGTGACGAAGTCACCGGTCGTAGCATCTCCCGCGAGGACTTCATCCGTGGCACCGGGCCCCACGACGTGCATCAAGTGCAGCTCATCCTACGTCGAGATCCGGACATGCCCAGCGGCTTCCGCATCCACACGTCCTACCCCGTCGCCTGACCCCGAGCACCGACTAGCCACCAAGGACCGGCCCGTGACCCAACCCGAAGGCTTCTTGGATCACATCCGATTCCCCGAAGTCCACGACCTGCTCCACGCCTACGCCTCAGCCGGATACGTCTTCACAGACACACCGCAAGCGCCGGGCGATGCCCTCCAGTCCTACATCCGCCAGGCCGTCCGCACCCCCGGCCTGCTGGACACGGTCATCGCCGAGATCGACGACCTGCTGACCGTCGGCCTGTTCAGCGACGAGATCGCTGACGAGGTCGACACCCTGCCCCACATCAAGCCGCCTGCCGATCGCACCGTCGAGCAGTGTCTTGCCCTAGCCCGGGACCATCTCGACCGGATCCGGCACGGCGGTGACTACGAGCATTCAGAGATTCCCCGCACGGACTGGGAGTGGGGCAAGCAGTTCCCCGAACTCCAGGCGCTGCTGGGCGGATATTTCCATCAGGACTACTCGCGGTTCTACGCATCCCATCGAGAGGCCCTGGACGACTTCCTCGACGCCAACGGCCCAGAGACAATCGACGAGGCGGCCAAGGAAATCGGCTCCTTCCTCACCTCGGTCGAGGACGACAGCGAACTCGACCAGGCGGCACAGATCCTGGGACTCCAGGTCTACCCGCCGGAGAACGTCCCTCTGCGCCGCTGGCTCCAAGACATCCAAGGCATCCTTCAGCACCACCCGCGTCCGTAGCCCACCAGACTTAAGGTGCCCTCGCCGCGACAAACCGCGACCTTAGCTCTGGTCTCATTCACGTACGCCCCGGACCGTTCACCGACCCGCGAACGCTGCGCACCGCGAAGTCCTGCGCCTGCGTGACGAGTACGGCCCGCCAACCGCAGGGGGCTGGGCTGAAACGCAGACGGCGACGTATGAGACGGCGTGGCGCGCCTGGCGGAACCTGGCCCGGGACACGCAGGCCGCGGTCACGGAGTACGCGAAGGAGCAGGGCGTTCCTCGGCATGAAGCCGAGCAGGACGTGAAGACAAAGGCCCGGGGCGGCGCCTGAGCTGACGGCAACTACGCCGCGCCGTCCGGCCACGCCTTCAGCTCGGTCCACGTCTCGTCCGCGGCCTGCTTGGCCAGTGCGATGCGGGCGCCCTGCGTGCTGCCGTAGCTGCCGATCCATGACCGGAACTTCCGCTCCCCAGTCTCGCGGATGGACCACTCGCCCTGCATGACGACAGCGCCCCCGGTCGTGAGGGTGACGCGGTATCGCTCCGGGTTGGCCATGACCTGCACTCTGTCACGCCCCCTTCGGTGGGTCGACGAGGACCCGCACGGTGACGCCGGCCTCCTCGGCGGCGTCGCGCAGTACCTCAAGCGTGGCAGCGAGGGGCACGGTCGGGCGGCGGTGGTCGGCGGTGGCGAGCATGCAGTCCCGGCATAGGTCGAGCCAGCGCCGGCCGTGGCTGGGGGTGTCGATGATGCGGGTGGAGCGGGCTGGGGTGCCGCAGGCTGCGCAGGGGAGGGGCTCCGGGCCGAGGCGTTCGGTGGCGTCCTGCGCGTTCGCCGGTCGCTGCGGTGCCGGTTTCAGGTCGGCCGGGCCGAGGGCGAGTGATCGCAGCAGGTCAGTGACGCTCACGGGTACCTCCTGTGACTGAGCGCCGTAGTTGGCGAGTCTGAGCGCCATAGTTGGCGGCCGCGACGGGAGAGACACGCGCCACCGGCGTGCCACATCCGGCGAGGATCGGCCCGAGCAGCGAGCCGATGCCGCTGGCTTACTCGAACCGCGAGAAGCAAGCGACACCGCACCTACGCTGCGTCCATGAGACGGCATCTGTGTGTGAACCTGGCCGGGCCGGAGGCTGGGCAGATCGAACGGTGGAGACACGAGTGGGACCCCGTCATGGCCAGCGCCATCCCCGCGCACGTGACCGTCACCTACCCGGAAGAGACCGTCGACGAAGCTCTCCTCCTGCAACGGGCTGAACTCTGCCACCACCAGACACCCGCCTTCCAGCTGCGCCTGGGCGAGGTCTTCACGGAAGACGAGGGCCGCGGTGGGGTGTTCGTCGCGGTTGACGACGTGGACCGGGGGTGGGCAGACCTGCGCCGAGGCTTGTTGTCCCCTCCTATGACACCGATCAGATTCCCCGCGCATGTCACGATCGCCCATCCACGCACCTGCAGGCGCGGACCACAGTGTTATGCCGAGCTGGCCGGACATTGCGCCAGGGGCACGGTCTGGGCGCGGGAACTTCTGTTCACCCAGACGACCGCAAACTCCTTCACCGTCCTTCGACGCTTCCCCCTGAGCGCGGGCGCGAACGACTGACCAGATCTGAACGCACAACGGACAAGACGCTACGGCCAGCCTCTGAAACGCGCTCGTACTTCCGGCTGAGAAACAAGAGCACCTTTGGCTGCTGCCATCAGCCCGCCAAGTACAACGCTCAAACCCCGTCACCTAAAGCACTCACTCTCCAACTACGGCGTTCAGTCACACCTCCTGCCCTGCGATGAGTGCGGCGATCGCCGACGTACTATCGAACACATGAACGATAGCTCGACTCCGCGCCTCGACATGCTGCGCTTCGCCCGCCGCATCGCCGTGCAGCAGGTCGAGCAGATCGACCGATGGATCGCCACCGAAGAACGCCGCGAGGTGGAGCACCGCCGCGGCGAGCAGGCCCGACCGCCCGCCCCGGACTGGCTCATCGAGATGGGCCTCGGCGGACGCGACTCCGTATACGTCCACGCCGGCGACTGTCACATGGCGGGCAAGCGCTCCCGAGGCGTCGACCGGGAGCAGGCGTTGCGCGCACTGACCGAGGGCATCGCCGCTTGTCCGCACTGCCGGCCGGACACGGAGCTCGGGGTGCTGGAGTGAGCCGCTTCATGCCGCGTCTTCAGCCCAGTTCACGACTCGTCCGCAACTTGCTCGGCCGGCGTGAAAGCTCAGCGAACAGGGCGGCACCCCCGAGAAAGGTCCCGCCCTGTTGACCATCGTCCGGCGTCAGGGAGTCTGGACCACGCTGATGTCACTCACCTTGGCGCAGACCGCGTAAGCCCGGAGCTTTCCGGGTGTGGTGGGGTCGGCGTTGGTGGCATAGGCCCACCAGGTCTCCCCGCCGATCGGCTTGCTCGCGGAGAGGTTGTACCGCTGGGTGTAGGAGTTTCCCGACGTCACGTTGGCTCCGCCGCCCGTGAGGATCTCCCCTGCGGGACACTTCGCGATGGCTGCCGCGTTTCCTGCGTAGCCACCGGAGGCCGCAGGGATCGTCACCTCGGCTCCCTCCACGATGTGCATGGTCGGTGCGGCAGCAGTCGCGGCCGGGGCGACTGCCAGACCGAGCGAGCTAGCCAGGACCGCGACGGCGGCCGCAGTCACCAAAGACTTACGTTTGGACACAGGGTGTCCTTTCACTCGCGCCGAAAGACGGGACTCGCCCCAGATTTTGATCATGGAAATGCGCAGCGCATCGCGACCTCGACCGCGCCGTTGCAAGATTCACTCGCATGCATCGGACGACGGCATACTCCAGGTCCGGCCCTTGGCCTCGGTGTCGACGCGTGCCCCCGCTGCCGACCCGACGTGAGACTCGGCGTTCTGGACTGAGAGAGGCTCGCCCGGCCGGAAGGAAGGGAGGCCGGGCGGGCCTCTGCGGAAATCCTCCGAGGCCGACACGCGTACCGCATGCACGCGCTGGCCATTCGGGTGACCATGGACGTATGGCGACGGCGCCGATAGTCGTGCACCCGCCGCTCGGCACGGGCGGCCGACGGGTAACCGCGCGCGGACAGATCCTCGGCCTCGCCTACTCAGATGGGGACGTCATCGAGTTCCTGCGCCGCGCGGGCCTGCCGGACGCGGAGGACCTGCTTGAGGAGCCGTCGTGGGTGAAGTGGCACGGCGGCCGGGCGCACCACTACGAGGCGGCATAACCCGGACAGCAGGAGTCTTCCATCAGCGGGGATTTCGGGCGTCGAGGACGAAGGGTGCCCAAGCGATTTGCTTGCGGTGCTGACGCTCTTTCCACCAATCCGTGGCCGCCAACGCGCCGCTCAGCACACCACCGGACCCGGGGAGAACGAAGTTCGCGCCGGGCCTTGACCCAAGGCCGGGTAGTTAGCGAACTCGCAGGTCATGCAAGGGGTGTTGACGAGTTTCCGATATGGAGCAACGGAGCTCGTTGGTACAGGCAGTCGTCCAAGACAGCTTGTCCCGCAAGGAGCTCCGTTGCCTTCTCACTGTGTCCTGCCGCCTGCACTGACGGCCATCACCCGAACGGTCACGGTGGCCGCGGGCCGGTTCGCTCCCGGACATCTGGGGGAACTGACGCCGATCATGCCGTTCGAGCTGGTCGACGCGGTCTTGTCGGAGACCGGGACCGTGCAGCGGCGGTTGCGTGATCTGCCCTCGCGGGTCGGCGTCTACTTCCTCCTGGCGATGTGCTTGTTCCCCGAGGTCGGCTACCGGCTGGTCTGGGACAAGCTGACCGCCGGCCTGTCGGGGATGCCGATCGTCTGCCCGAGCACGAAAGCGTTACGTGATCTGCGTCGCCGGCTCGGGAGCGCGCCGGTGCGGGCGTTGTTCGAGGTGCTGGCCGGGCCGTTGGCCCAGCCAACCACGCCGGGGGTACGGTTCGGCCCGTATCGGACGGTGTCGTTCGACGGCTGCAGCTCGATCAAAGTGCCCGACAGTGAGCGCAATCGGAGCTGGCTGCGGCGGTGCCCGCACGGCGGTTATCCCCAGGTCGAGCTGGTGACGCTGGTGGAGACCGGTACCCGGGCCGTGGTCGGGGCGGTCTTCGGCCCTACCCGGGAGGGCGAGACCTCGTACGCCACCAGGTTGTTGCCGCATCTGGTCCCCGAAATGCTGGTCTTGTGGGACCGGGGCTTCGACAGCAACGACTTCCTCGCCGCCGTGCACGCCACCGGCGCACGGGTCTTGGGCCGCATCAATCAGCGCCGCCGTCCACCGGTTCTGAAGGCACTCGCCGACTCTTCCTACCTCTCGGTCATCGGCGGCGTCCGGGTACGCATCATCGAGGCCCGAGTGAGCGTCATCTGCACGGACGGCAGCACCTTCGAGGGCTCCTACCGTCTGGCAACCACGTTGCTGGATGCCCGCCGCTACCCCGCCGACCGCCTCGTGCACCTCTATCACGAGCGTTGGGAGCACGAGAGCGCCTACTACGCGCTCCGCCACACCATCCTGCACGCACGGGTCCTGCGCTCTCACGATCCGGCCGGCGTCGAGCAGGAGATGTGGGCTCTGCTCACTCTCTACCAGCTTCTGCGCCGCACCATGGTCGAGGCAGCGGAGTCCAGGCCAGGCACCGACCCAGACCGCTGTGGCTTCACCGTCGCCTTCCAAACCGCTCGCGACCGGCTGGTATGCGCGGAAGGAGTCTTCGAGCAGGGCATCGGGGAGATCGGCCGACGAGTCCTGTCGGCGCTGTCGCCCGCGCGGCGGTCCCGTGTCAGCACCCGCAAGGTGAAGTCCCCCATCTCCCGTTACGCGGAAAGGAAACTGGACGGCCGACCCGACGGCAGCAAGGTCGTGACCTCGACGACGATCACTCTCCTGCCGCCCCCACCGCCACAGCCCGCACTGCCCGCGACGACCGACCGGGAGAACACCGGCAACCGCATGGCACGTGTCCTGACCATCCTGCAGGCAGAGCCCGAACGGCTGTGGCGATCAAGAGAGATCGCCGAGCTCCTCGGCGACGTCACCCTCGTCGCCACCTATCGCCAACTCGCCCGCTGGGCCGAGAGAGGAATGATCAAGAGAGTCCGCACGGGCCGCTACGCGGCAATCACGATGCCGCCCCCCTTGCGTGACCAGCGGAAACGCTAACTACCCGGCCTTGGGCCTTGACCCCTCATGTTGGACACACGAGACACTGGATCCTGAGGATCTGAGAACGGACATCTCGTGGTCATGAAGAACTACCCGCCGGAGTTCAAGGCGGACGCGGTCGCGCTGTACGAGTCGCGGCCCGATGCGACGATCAGGTCGGTCGCCGCCGATCTGGGGATCAACCCGGAGACCCTGCGGAACTGGGTCCGGGCTGCGGGAGCAAGCCGTCCACGGGGACGCCGGACGCAGGAACCGGCCCAACCGCCGGCCCCGCTGGAGGCGGAGAACGCGGCTCTGCGGAAGAAGGTCCGCGAGCTCGAGGAGGAACGCGAGATCTTGCGGAAGGCCGCCAAGTATTTCGCCGGGGAGACGCGCTGGTGAACCGCTTCCAGTGCGTCGCCGACCATCAGCGCCGCTACGGCGTGAAGCGGCTCTGCAGCATCCTCGGCATCAGCCGCTCGAGCTTCTACTACTGGCGCCGGACAGCCGCGGACCGGGCCGCCCGGCAGGCGGCCGACGCGAAGTTGGCCGCCCGGATACGGGCGGTGCACCAGGAATCGGACGGCACCTACGGAGCCCCAAGAATCACCGCCGAGCTCCGCGAGACGAGCGGAGAGGCGGTCAACCACAAGCGGGTCGCCCGGATCATGCGGGCGTCCGGGATCGAAGGGGTTCGGTTGCGCCGCCGGCACCGCACCACCGTCCCCGATCCGGCTGCGGCCAAGGCTCCGGACCTGATCGGCCGCGACTTCACCGCGGGCAAGCCGAACACGAAGTACGTCGGCGACATCACCTACCTGCCCATCGACGGCGGGAAGTCCTGCTACCTGGCGACCGTCATCGACCTCGCTTCGCGCCGTCTGGCCGGCTGGGCGATCGCCGACCACATGCGCGCGGATCTCGTGACCGACGCCCTGGCCGCGGCGATCCGCACCCGCGGCAGCCTCGCCGGATCGATCATGCACACCGACCACGGAGCCCAGTACACGAGCAGGGCCTTCGCTGAAGCCTGCAGGTCAGCAGGGGTTCGGCGAAGCATGAGCTCGGTCGGGTCCAGCGCGGACAACGCACTCGCCGAGTCCTTCAACGCGACCTTTAAACGCGAGACCCTGCAGGGACGAAAGAGCTGGCCAGGCGAGCGCGAAGCCCGACTCGACGCCTTCAGATGGCTCCACCGCTACAACACCCGGCGCCGACACTCCCGCCTCGGACAGCGATCACCGATCGCCTTCGAGGACGCCTTCCACCTCACACCAACTACGCTGGCACCAGCCGCATAACCCGTGTTCAGAATTCAGGGTCAAGGCCCAACTCGTGTGGGAGAAGCAGCAGTTGGGGCATCGCGCCCGGCTGGCGCTGACGCCTGCGCAGGTCCGGTTCATGGATGACCAGGCGCACGCCGCGCGGGCGATGTGGAATCAGCTCCACGACCTGTGGCGGATGACGCCGAAGTGTCAGCGCGCTCCGACGCGCATGGATCAGGCGTTGCGGCAGGCCCGCAAGGAGATCGACTGGTACGCGGTGCTGCCCGCGCAGGCCGCGCAGGCGGTCCTCAAGACGTACTTCCAGGCGTGGCGGAACTGCTGGGACGGGCGTGCGGACGAGCCGAACTTCAAGGCCCGCTTCCGCACGGCATTGTCGGTGGACATCCCGCAGGGCCGGGATCTGCAGATCAAGCGAGTACACCGCCGGTGGGGCATGGTCAACATCCCCAAGGTGGGCCGCGTCCGCTTCCGCTGGACCAAGGACCTCCCGGTCGGCAGGCACGCCAACAAGGAGAACCGGATCACCGGGGCACGGCTGGTCAAAGACGGACTCGGCCGGCACATCGCCTTCCGCGTCCAGACTCTTGAGGTCAAGCCCGAACCGCACACCGGACTGGAGGTCGGCATCGACGCCGGGGTGAACCTGCCCCTCGCGCTGTCCGACGGCAGCCACCAAGACCACGGACGGCCGCCCCGGCTCCCGGACGGCACCGCCGACCGGGACAAGTGGCTGAACCCGGACGAGAAAGCCAGACTGCTTCGCCTGGAACAGCGGGCCGCGCACCGCAAGTCCTTCCGCAAGCCGAAAGAGCGCAGCTCGAACCGGCTACACCGCACCTACGACCAGATCAAGCAGCTCCGCGCAAGAGCCACGCGCCGAGCCATTGACTGGCAGCACCAGGCCACCACCGCCATCGCCGAGCAGTACGGCACGGTCGTGGTGGAACAGCTCAACATCACGAACATGGTCAAGTCCGCCAAGGGCACTACCGACCAGCCGGGGAGGAACGTCGCGCAGAAGTCCGGTCTGAACCGCTCCATCAGCCAGGAGGCATGGGGTCGCACCGTGACGATGCTGACGTACAAAACTGCCCGCAACGGCGGCACCCTGGCCAAGGTTCCCGCCCCGAACACCTCCCTGCGCTGCTCCGCCTGCGGTTTCATCACGCCCGGCAGCCGGGAAGACCAGGCCACGTTCGTATGCAAGAACCCCGACTGCGGATGGTCCGGCAACGCCGACTGGAACGCGGCCCGGAACATCTTGCACCTGTACCGGATGGGCCACGCGCTCATCCCGGCTGCCGGGAGGGCAGTCGTCAGGCGCACCCGTGGCGCCAAGCCCGCCGCCACAAGGTAGGCAGGAATCTCCTTCCTGAGCCTGCGAAGGGAGGAGAGCACTTCAAACTCCCCGGATTCGACAAGCAGTCAGGAAGGCGTGCCGTGCACATCCACGAACCCGTTGACTACCACTGCCCGTACTGCGACTTTCCCCCTGACCGAGAGCCCGAAGTCGTCTACCGCGATGAGCGTGTTTTCGCCATAGTTTGTCCCCGTTGGTGGGCGCGGAACGAGGGGCATCTGCTGATCATCCCCGTTGCCCATCACGAGAACCTTTATGACCTCCCCTCCGCTGACGGTCACGCCGTCTTCGACGCCACCCAAAAACTCGCCCGCGCCATGCGCGCAACCTACGACTGTGCGGGCGTCTCCACTCGCCAGCAAAACGAGCCCGCCGGCGGCCAGACTGTCTGGCATTTCCACCAGCACCTCTTCCCCCGCTACCCAGGCGACGATCTCTACGCTACGGCGCCGGAGCGTGACTGGCTCCCCGCCGAGATACGTCGTGCCTACGCGGAGCGTTTGCGCACGGCACTCATCTCCTAGGGCGGCATGCCGTATGGAAGGGTCGGTGGCACATGAGGGTTGCGGGCAATTCTGCCGGTTACGGTTGGTGCTGGCTCGTCAGAGGTGTGCCGTCCGCGAGCCTTCGGGGGCCGGCAGAGCCGGATTTGAACCCCAGTTGGAAGAAGCCTGGTTGTTTCTATGCTTCTCCCATAGTCACCCACGGGAGAAGCGGGAGGCCCCTCGGCACGTTCGAGATCCCCTTACGGAACTGTTGGTGCGTCGCCTCGGGGAGCACCGCCGTCCCGTGACGCCGCGCAATTAGTACGGCTCGACGGCAGGTCTGAGGGTCGCTCTCCTGGCCGTCGGCGACTCGGTCGATGAGGCTGTTGTGCGTGCGCCCGTGGGCGTGCATCGACCTCCAGCTCTGCACGGCCGCGTAGTGCGAATCGGTTGCGTTCAACGCCCCGGCGATCCTGCGTGCTTCCGCGACAAGGGCACAGGAGTATGGACTTCCCGCCGACGTCGCAGGGAGTGCTCAGCTTCCGGAGACGTACTCGAACGGTGCGCAGGTGCCCCAAGTGTCGCCCTTGTCGCGGCATGTGAGCGCGCCGGTGGAGCTGATGGACATGGTAGGCGAATGCACGTTCCTGCCGATATTCATGCTCGTCGTCCCGTCGGGGTTCTCGACCGCGGTCGAGACGGCCTGGAACTGTTGGGTTCCAAGGTTGGGCACGGAGCAGTTCGCCATGCTGCTGTACCAGATGCCTCCGGGGTTGATGACAATCCCGGCGGCCGGGTACCGACTCAGCGGGCAGTCCTTCGGATCGCCCCCGTACAGGTACTGCACCAGTACGGATGCCGTGACTTGATCCTTACGGTCGTTCCTCACAGCCACGCCGAACGCGGCGTCGTGGCCGGTGACACGCACACAACCGCGCGCCTTGAGGACCTCGGAGCCTTCGGGTGTCGATCTCCACCCCGAGCAGTAGGTGTTCGTCTCCGCGAACTCCACGGTCGCTGACGCAGGCTTCTTCGTGGCCGTAGGTTTGGCGCTGGTGCCCTATGCCGCACCTGTGGCCACCGCCGGGGCGGACGGTGACGATGTGCTCTTCGATGTGCGAGGTGACATGGAGGGCGCTGGCGTGGCAGGTCGGGAGTCCGCGGCCAACCCGGCGCTGTTGTCGCCGTCCGGTTTGTTGATCAACGCGAGGGCAACGGCGGTCAGCAGGCCGGCGACGCCACCACTGCCACGACAGTGAACGCCGCGCGGTGGGCGCCAAAGGTCATGTGCTTTGCCTGGTACGCGTCGCCGCCCACCCGAGAGCCGTCGGAAATCTCGTTGCTGGTGCGGTCGGTGGAATCTGACGCGGCAGGCGCGGGGACGGCAGGGGACGGAGAGCCGGAGGTGGACCTGGAGCGCGACCTGTGTGATGCCACCGAACTATCGCCCTTGGCCTCGAGAGCCGCGGAACGAGAAGCGCCCCTTGAGGTTCACGTTCTGGCCCTGGATGACGGACCCGTGCACCGTGCCGGAGACCTGATTGGAGATCTCACGGGCGGAGCCAGGGTCGGCCGCGTTCAGCCAGTCACGCAGGTCCGCAGCGAAGTCCGGATCGCTCTCGATATACCGAACCAGCGCCGTGGCGAGAGCCGTGGGGTCCGAGGCGGCGTGGTCGATGGTCGCTGTGGCCTCGGAGTCGCGCCGGAAGCGGTGCCGAATCATCTCCAGTGCGTTGTCCACAGCGCGGGTGCCGACGCTGTTCAACGCACCCCGTCCGACGGCTGTGGCGACCGCCACCGCAAGCGATGATGCGTCCATGTACCCCTCCGACAACCGGCCTGCGCGCACAACTGGCGGCCGGGCGGCTCACTCGCCCGGGCCGGCGCAGGGTTAGATGATGCCAGAGGGATCCCTTGAGTGGCGACTCAACTCATGCTGTGCGCACGATTGTTGAGACGAAGGAAAGGGTTCGCGTGCACATGATGTCGGGCCCTCGTCGGGTCGGTCCGCTGAGGCACCTTGATCAAGCTCAAGGCTCGTCACACCACTCGGTGAGAGGTCACCTCCCGAGTGCCGCTGCTACCTCACATCCGCCCCGACCGTGCTGCCCTGCACGGCAGCAGCTGCACCGATACTCGCCACCTCCTGCGAGGTGTCACTGATCGGATACCCGGCGTCCATCAACATCTGCTCCGCTGTCTCCAGCGAACTCACCCCAGCCCCGTACGCGGACACCACCTCCTCCAGGACCGTGTCCAGCCCTCCGCGCGCCCGGCCATGTACAACCGCTGCATGAACTTCAACAGCGATCGGCGCGGTGTGTGGAGTAACGGCGCCTCCATGCGCGTCATGCTTCTCCGTCCCAGGCAGGACGCATCCCGCACGGCTCAGCCTTCCCGACCCGTGGACACCGTCTTCACCTGCGTGAACTCTTCTGCCAGGGTGATCACTTCATCCTGCAACCATTGTGCCGAGGAGTCGCGATGAGCCGCCGTGCGTCCAGACAACGTGCTGCCACCCTGTCCGCCCTGACCTGCCTGCTGGCCGTGACGGCCGCCGCGCCCGCCGAGCCGTCGGGGGTGGACCGCCCCGCGAAGAAGCAGCAGGAGAGCCTGCTGGACGCCGTGCCGAAGTCCAAGGTGCTGCGCGTGTGCACCACGGGCGACTACCGCCCGTTCACGTACAAGGACCCGAAGGACGGTTCGTACAGCGGCATCGACATCGACATGGCCCAGGACCTCGCGAAGAGCCTGGCCGCCAAGGTTCGTTTCGTGGACACCACATGGGCGAATCTCACGAAGGACCTGGCGGGCGGGAAGTGCGAAATCGGCGTCGGCGGCGTATCGATCACGCTTCCCCGCGCCCGCCAGGTGTACTTCAGCGAGCTGACCCGCGAGGACGGCAAGACGCCGATCGTGCGCTGCGCGGACAAGGACAAGTACCAGACGCTCAAGGACATCGACCAGGCCGGGACGACCGTGGTCGTCAACCCGGGCGGCACGAATGAGCAGTTCGCCCGCGCGAACATCAAGCAGGCCACCATCAAGGTCCACCCGGACAACACCACGATCTTCGACGAGATCGTGGCGGGCCGGGCGGACGTGATGATGACCGACGCGAGCGAGACGCTCTACCAGGCGAAGCTTCACCCCGAGCTGTGCTCGGTCCACCCCGACAAGCCGTTCACGTTCGCCGAGAAGGCGTACGCGACGCCGCGCGGCGACCGCGACTTCCAGGAGTACGTGACCCAGTTCGTGCATCTGGCGACGCACGACGGTACGTACGCCAAGTACGAAGCGGAATGGATGAGTTGAGCCGAGTC
Organism: Streptomyces sp. NBC_01445; assembly: GCF_035918235.1. Taxonomy (NCBI): domain Bacteria; kingdom Bacillati; phylum Actinomycetota; class Actinomycetes; order Kitasatosporales; family Streptomycetaceae; genus Streptomyces; species Streptomyces sp. NBC_01445. Next base: position 2,391,596 of record NZ_CP109485.1, read on the forward strand.
GCGCTCTGCAGGGCACCATCACCGTCACCCGGCTCGACCGGCTCTTCTAGTCCGTCCAGAACCTCATCATCGTGGGCATCGAACTACGCGGCTGCGGTATCCGCATCCAGGCCGTCGAGCAGAACCTCGACAGCATCACTCTCGAAGGATGCGACTTGATGCCGCCATGGCAGATAAGTCAAGACGTTCCCTCAGCGAGCTTCGCCAAGGCGAGACAGTCCAAGCAATGATCACTAGTCACGAGCCATGGGGCCTCACAGCAAGGCTCAACGGATAGGAGCCCGTGGACGCCTCGCTAGATTTCAATCGCCGTGGCAGCGAGCCGGGAGTGAAGCGACTCGCGCAGGAACTGCCGCCTGTGAGCGCGACCGTCGACCTCGTCATAGGCAAGCTGCTGGCGTGGGACCACAAGCCGGGGATTTGGGTGGACCTCATGGCGTCCAGTCACGACGCAGGCTGATCGTGCTCCCTGCATGCCCGATCAAGCGGGAACCCTCTGGGAACAAGGCTCATACTCGGTGGGTGGACATACGGGTGAAGACCTTCGTGGCTGAGGCCAGGAGCCGATTCGGGGCCGTCTTGGAGGGGCTGGGGTTCGCCAGCCCGGAAGTGGATCAGAGCCAGGAAACGTATCCACTGGTGATGCATGTCCGGTACCACCGGGGTGATGTCACCGTCGACACATCTTTGGTCTTGGCGTATGCCGGTGAGGAGTACGTGCGCACGTCCCTGCTGTGGGCCGGGGATGCCCCGAGCCGCGCTCGCAGTGTCACGGTAGGCGAGGACACCGCTCATACGGGCTATCAGATGCGACGGGCTCTTGATAAGCATGCTCAAGCCGCTCCCGATCTGATCACCCGTCGGGATCGCGGCGACTGAAGCGACGTCTGGGGCCGTCTCAGGGCATAAGCGTGCCGACCTGTGGGTCGAAACAGATCAGCCCCATGGAGCGTGCGAGGGACGCGGCGAATGCGGAAGTCTCCTCAGCCATGCTGTAGCGCATAGGAAAGTAGATCAGTGGGCCTCTGGCTTCGCCGATCAGCGGGCGGCCGGTCGACCAGGGCGAGGTGTCAGGCCGAAGGCATGCGGAGAACGCGGAAGGGGTGCCCTCCCCCCCAACTGCGGAAGGGCACCCCCCAAGGACAGTCAGCGGTGGTCGTAGCGGTGGTGACCCCAGCGGCCCTCGCGGCCACCGCGCCCGAAGCGGCCGTATGTCGGGGCCCGTGGAAGCGGCGTGGACGGGACCTTGGGGTATCGCCGCTGGTGTGCCGGGGAAAATAACGAGGCCCCTGGCCAGGGGGCCAGGGGCCCAACGGTGGACGGGGCACGCCGCTCATACTCGCGCTACAGGTCCTCGGTACGACGACTGCCGATCGTCGAGCCGATACTCACAGCGAGCCGGAGTACCGCAGTCGTACGTGAGCTGTTACTCGGTGGTGAGACCGTTCAGCTCACACAGAGTTCGGTGGTAGCGCAGGTATGCCTCATCGATGCGATGGCCGGCGTGTCGGCGAAGGTGCCCCAGCGACTCGCCCCCGTGGGCCTGCCTCACGACGCCGTCAACATCGATGTAGATCTCCAGGCCGTCGAAGAGGACGTGGTGGTTGGGGCACAGGCAGAGCAGGTTCTGTAGCTCATCCGGACCGTCATGTGGGGACCCGAGGCCACGTATGTGAGCAGCCTCGCTGTAAGGCCTGCGCTTGTACTGCAGGCGGGTTCCGCACACCTGGCAGGCGTGGCCGTGCAGTTCCTTGACCCGATTCGCTATCAACGCATCGCGAATCAGTCGCGAGGAGGTCGACTCCCGCCGCCCGGTCGGACCAGTCGCCCGCTTCTCGTCGGCGGTCTCCTGACCGCGGCCGTCCTGGCCGTCATCGAGCAGGCCGTCGGCGGTCGCGTATCCAGCGAGGCCTACCCGGCTGAGCAACTCGCGCTGATCGACGTCGTCAAGATAGGTGTTGCACAGCTTGACCACGGCTTCCAGACGAGTCAGAGGGTTCTGAAGCAGTTCGGCCGCCGCATGAGTAAGGCCTGCGACGGGTTGGACCTTGTTGAAGATTCCCGGTTGCGGCATGGAGCTGGCATCGCTCTCTATCCCGTGCACCTCCCACAGGTCACTGCCCTTCAGGTGCCAGAAGGGATATTCGGGAGTGACCTTGGAACCGGGCAGTCCGAATTTGGCCAGGAGTGGACTGACCTCCGCGCGGAAGCAGGACCACGGCGCCAGTCGTGGTTTGCCGGCCGCGATCCGAGAAACTGCCCAGAGCAAAGCGAGCGGCTGGTGACGGCTGGGAGCTCCATTCCCTGGATGACGATGGGTGTTGAGAGAGCCGACCCGGTCCAGCAGTTCCGCCGAGGTCATCCCTGAAGGTGCGTCAGGAAGCATTGCCGGAGGTGCGGCAGTCGCTGGTTGGCGACTCTGCGGAAAGAGCTGGACAACACGTCGGTAGTCCTCGGCGGACCGCAGGGTGAGGCTCCGTAGAGGTGCTGGAACGTTCAGGCTCTGCAGAACTGGAGCCGCAGGAACACGAGTGGGAAACTCTTCGACGTCTCCCAGCGCCATGATGTGTTCCCAGGTGGCGTCGTCCTCATCGGTTCCCCAGACCACCTGCGCCACAGGCAAGCTGTTGAATAGGTGCAGGATGCGGGCGCGAGCGATGAAGTGATTCTCTGCATAGAACAACACGTCGTCACCAACGCGCCTGTTTCGCAGAGCTTTTGCTTTTTCGTTGTTGACTTGCGTGGTGGGGGTGGAGCCCCAAAGCCGAGCGATCCCGTCCGGGTACAAGGTGGCCAGCGCATCCGCCTGTCCGCCGAGTACGTCCTTGATATCTGCGATCGGGATGCCCTGTCGTACCGACCTGGCGAAGTTCTGCGGGCCGCGGTCCCGAGTCCCGCCGCGAGGCTGGAGAACCAGCTGTGATGGCACCTGCTGCGGCCCATGCGTAACGGCGGTCCCGTCCTCCACAGTGAAGCCGAGCGCGCGCAGACGGTGCGCCACCGTACGCGCCCCACCACTGAAGCCATCAGCCGGCAGCAGGTCGCCGACCGAGTAGAGGTGCGCTACGCCTGCGATGGCCTTCGAGTCGTAGCGGTTTTCATCCAACACCAGCTCATACGCCATGGCTCGGCCGAAGCCGTACCGGCGGCGAAAGTTCTCGCGCCCTAAGTACTGACACTCCTCGACGGCAGCCAGCACTCCTGCACGCGTCACATCCCCAAGTCCCATACACAGGAGGTTAGTAGGACCACGTGACACCGGCTGAATCAACCCCGGCTGCGCCGACGCCCGCCCACATGTGGATAGGGTCAGGGTCTCCCACCCAGATGCGGTCACCGACGTCGTCCTCCATGCCGCCATGGCGGCCGACTCCGCCCGGCCTGCGCTGGCCTCCACCGGAACCACTCATGACGCCCGGGCCGAGACCACACTCACCGGCATCGCCGTCGGCTCGTTGATCGCGGATGCAGGAACCCTTCTCCTGGGCCGCCGGCTGAGGTGCCCGCGCCCTGACGGTGCTCGGGCACGGCGTTCCTTCCAGTGCCACCGGCGACCGTAGTGGCGTACGCCGGCGTCGGCTGTCCACGGTTGCCACGCGAACAGCCGTCCTGGGGATCTCAGCTCCCCGCGCAGCCATTCAGAGCCCATCTTGAGCCTCAGTCCGGGAGCAGTTCCTCGGCTCCGGGGGCCAGTTCGAGGGGGACCTGACGAACGGTTCCGGATTCGACGACGAGTACGTCGGGGATGTGGTCTTCATAGAAACGCACATAACCGATGGCGCCCACGGTCGTTGTCCGCGCAGCGATCCACTGGAGGAGATGCCGCAGGCGTGCGAAGTCGTCCGGGTGCACCTCCTGACGTGCCAGCAAGGAACAGCCTCGAGGCCCGCGCTGGAGCATGCCGACCAGCGCCCCACCGATGCGCTGCGCGGGGCCTGTGCCGGTCAGTAGTGGATATTGCTCATCGCCGTCCGGTTCGCTGTCTTCTGGTGTCTCCCCCAGGTGCCATCGGAGCAGACCCAGCTCTGCGGAATCCGGGAGATCCAGGGCCAGCTGGAGTTCGTAGAAGTCGCCCACGTAGCAACGCTAGCGCTTCGGTTGGTCGTCCCTGCTCGCAGGGGCTGGATCAACGGGGGCGCTGGTGCTTGGCCTTGGGGGCGCAATATCGGTAGTTCTTCGACTGCTCGGCGACGGTGTGATCGCGGGTGGGCACCAGGGTGCCGTCCACGATGAGCACGGTGTCCTCGGCGAACCGTTTGCGGGGCTGGAGGGCGATCATCGGCCCGATGTCGTCAATGATCCGGTCCGCCGCCGACTTCGAAACGCCGAATGACGGGGCCAGTTGGCGCATGGTCAGGTTCGTGCGCCAGTAGGCCGCGACCAGCAGTGCCCGGTCTTCCAGCGGAAGGCTCCACGGCCGGCCCTTGCGGACCGCGTCCGCACCCTCGCGCCGCAGCACCGTCACCAGCTTGCCGAACTGCCGCGGACTCAGTCCGCTGAACGGGGCTATCCAGGAGGGCTCCGACGCCGTGATCACACTAGCCACAACAAGATCATCCCACTGTGGCCAATCTGCTCAGGCACCTCGGAGTCATCCTCCGCCGATCCGTCTCACCATGAAGCCGTACCATCCCGGCCATGACCATCGATGTCCTCGCCGAGGACCTCCAGCCCGGTGACCTCCTGGAGCTCTCGACCGAGTCGGGCACCCAAGTCCTCCGGTTGACTCATGTGGAGCGGCGTACCCAAGGCATCAAGTTCATGGGTCGAAATCACCAGGGGGTTCTCTACTCCAGCGGCATGAAGTACGGCGAACTGGCGCGGTGCGTCCGTCCGTAGACCGTCGCGCGGACTGCCGATGGCAGTGACGGGACACCCCTTAGATCAACGCACTGACAGCTCCATTGGCTCGACGTAGAGAACCCAACTCTGCCTGGGAACACCGCTGTCGGAGGGGGCAACGTGGAGAGGGCGAGCAACTAGACCGGTCACGGACTACCTGTGGACCGGCACCGGTCAGAAAGCCACCTGTAAGGCCGTGAGCTGCTGAAACACGAGAGACACGCGAGGCCTCCAGAGCCGTGGGATGGCTGAATGTTCTACGCGGTACCAGGCCTGGGTGTCACTTCAGACGGTCATCAGTACTGCCTGCAGGAAGTCTGACCACGAGGGCGCTCGTCGATCGGGCAGGGCGTTGCTGAGGCTGAGTTGCAGGGTGCGGCGGAGAGGGTGGGGGGACTGCATGATGGCCTCGTTGCGGGCGGCCAGCCGGGCGAGTTCGAGTGGGCTGGGCAGTCGATCACTTTTCGTTCCGTTGCAGGTGGCGTGTGCTGGGGCGAGGTTCCACAGGGCGTCCAGATCCGGTCCGTGCCAGGAGCCGACGCTGTCGAAGCGACGCATCAGGGAGAACGGGAACACGTGGTCCACGGCGATGTCATCGCTCTTGCCCAGGACGTCTTCGCAGATCAGGCAGCGGCCGTGCTGGAAGCTGGTCGTGGCCTCGACAATGCCGGTTACCGAGCGGCGCCGGCGTCTGTCCGTGAGTTGAAGCGTGTCCCAGTCGATGAGGACGCCCTCCTCTATCAGGCTGCGGCCGATGCCCACGGCGAAGGACCTCTCGACGATTCCAGCGGGATCCCAACTCGGCAGTCAGAGCCGCAGCTTGTTCCGAACGGGCCAACTGGAGCAGGTCGGGGGTCAGCCGCACCACACGGTGTCGCCCCGTCCCGGCCAGCTGATAGAAGGTGTGGGGCACCTTGGTGTCGCCGCGCAGGTTGTGGAATTTCTGCATCACCATCGTCGGCATTGAACGCACTGCCGCCGCCAGCAGCCGCTCAGTGGGCCGGCCGGTCTCCAGGGGCCCGGCGCCTTCCTGAGCGGCGATGGTGAGGAAGTCGTTCTCGCCCAACTTCTCAGCCTGCGGCGCCTGCGGGTTCTGAGCGCAGTGGCGCACCAGGGCAAGGCTGTAGGCGGCGGCAAACTCGGCAAGTGGGACGGAGTCCTGTCCGTGCCCACCGAACTCCAGCAAAGCTTGGCCAAGGGCGAACTTGTAGGTGCGTGAGTTGGCTCCCATCAGCACGGCCAGCCGCCATGATGCACGCGCCGAGGCGTCTTGGGCATAGAAGTCCCGGCCGCTCACGCTTCCCCCTTGCGCAGGGCGACGGTCTGCCACCACACCTTGGCACGGCCGAGCCTGTCTACGCCCTCCTCCACCAGCCGCACCAGCCGCAGCCCCGCTCGCTCCCCGTCGCGCACGACGTCCTCGGCGGACACGTCGAACATCACACGGTCCGTCGGCGGGTCTCCACGTCGTAGCGAAATCACCAGCAGTCCCGCGGGAGCCAACAGTGAGGCCATCCGCTCCATCGCTCGTCCCCGTTCGGCCGGCAGCAGATGCATCCACACCGCCGACAGGAGGGCCAGATCAAAGGCCCCCTCCAGACGGGGTAGTTCGGGTAGGAAGTCTTCTACCCACGAAACGTCCTCGCTCGGGTACAGGCGCCGTGCGACGTCCCGCATCTCACGCGTCGGCTCGACCGCCACTACCTGATAGCCGCGCCGCGCCAGCGCCGCAGCATCCCGCCCAGTGCCGGCCCCAACATCCAGCGCCACCGCCGGAGACGGCGGCAGCAGATCCAAAACCTTGCCGTGCACCTCCTCGAAGGAGACGCTCCCATATCGCTGTGACAGAAGCCCGGCATTCTCCGCGTAGTACGCCTGGACGCCCGCCACGGGCTGGCGTACCACGGGCGGCACATTGGGCCGGGAGTCGGAGTGCTCGCCTGTTTCGACCATGGCCACAAGCTACGGCAGCCATCTGACAGGGGTCGGCGCGCAAGCAAGTCCCCGCTATGTTCGCCCTGTCACGACTGTCCAGTCAGGCGGGTCACACCTGCAATATCATCCCGGACAGCTCAAAGTTCCGCTGTCCGGGCTGTCCGACCAAAGACGGGCTGCAACACCCCGGGGGTTGCAGCCCGTCGGCGAAGCCGACCGTTGAATGGGGGTAGGAGCCGAGGCAACTTCTGATCTGATCTGCGGCTCACGACGGGGCGAACCGGAGGGCGCGGAGCTCTCCCTACCTGATCGAGACCGGGCTGTGCTCGGATGGTTAATCTCTGCCGGGCGCAGGCGCAGTGCGGCCAGCCACGTTGACGGCCATCTCGGCCAGGAGTTGCCAGCCGGGCGGGTTGCCGATGGCGGTCCAGGGGCCCCGTGATCGACCTGATAAGGATGAGGCCATGGTCCCAAGTCCGTGGTCACGAGGGCACCGTCCCGCTCCTACTTGCGAACCGCCAAGCAGGCAAAGATCACCACGCCGACGCCCAAGACGGACAACTGGACGACTCCCGAAATGCGCCACCCTAGGGCGAGCAGGCCACCACCTGTCACCACCGCTGCCCAAGCCAAGATCCACACCGCACGCCACGCAACCCTCGGGGCCTCCGGCACATCTTGCGGGTTCCAGCCATCCCCCACCCGATCCACGCGTAGCTCCAGAGAAACCAAGCGATCACCGCCAGATCGACAATGAGAAGAACCACGGCGAACGCGATTTGCCGAAGGGTAGAAGGCTCACTCATGCACTCAGCGTCCTCCGCCCGTCCCCGTTCCACATGAGCGCTCCTACTCAGTGTGAACCACGATCGGGGCCGTTCGCAGGGCCGTCTCCGGGCCGTGGGAGGACACCTCCCCCCTTGGGCCTGTCCGGTGGGTCAACATGGCCCCTTGCCTGCCTTCTAGGTGTATTGCCCTGAAGCGTTGTTTGCGCGGCTGATGGGTGGCTTGCCTGCGAGTGCGGTGTGGCATCGGTGGTGGTTGTAGGTGTGGAGGAAGTCTGGCAGGGCTTCGCTTCGTTCGCTGTTGCTTGTGTAGGGGCGGAGGTAGGCCCATTCGTCGAGCAAGGTGCGGTTGAAGCGTTCGACCTTGCCGTTGGTCTGTGGTCGGTAGGGGCGGGTGAGTTTGCCGGTGGCGCCGAGTTCGGCCAGGGCCTGACGCCAGGCGAAGCTCTTGCGGTAGGACCAGGCATTGTCGGTCAGCACACGTTCGATCCGGGTGATGCCGAGGGTGGTGAAGAAGGCCGCTGCCCGGCGCAGGAAGTCGGCGCAGGTGGCGGCCCTTTCGTCGGCGTGGATCTCGCTGTAGGCGAGGCGGGTGTGGTCGTCGACGGCGGAGTGCACGTAGTCGAAGCCCATGCTCTTGCGGGTGGTTCGGCCGGCCTGGCGGCCCAGGACCCGGTGGCCGCCGCCGTCCGGGATCCGGCCGAGTTTCTTGACGTCGACGTGGACGAGCTCACCGGGCTGGTCGCGTTCGTAGCGGCGGATGACCTGTCCGGTGGGCCGGTCCATGAACGCCAGGCGGTTCAGGCCGTGCCGGACCAGGACGCGGTGCACCGTCGAGGCCGGCATGCCGAGGATCGGGCCGATCCTGGCGGGACCGAGCTTGCGGCTGCGGCGCAGTTCACAGACCTCTTCCTCGCGTGCCGGCGGGGTCCGCAGCGGTGTTGCGTAGGGGCGACTGGAGCGGTCGTAAAGCCCTGCCTCTCCCTCTGCTCGCCAGCGTCGCACCCACTTGTAGGCGGTGGGGCGGGAGATGCCCATTTCCTTTGCGACGTGGGCGATCGGCCGGCCGGCACAGACGCGGTCGACCAGGATCCGCCTGCCATGAAGGGTCAGCCGGGCATTACGGTGGGACATGAAGGCCTCCGTGCGGTGAAGATTCGACACCTCCACCACACACGGAGGCCTTCGCCTTCTTCAAGGCCCGCGCGTGTCAACAACGCTCATGCTCAATACATCTAGGCTGGCGCCATGGACAACGGGCTCGCCCACGAGAGAAGCGCCTTCATCAACTTTCGACGCTACGTCCCGGATCCGAAGGAGGGGCCTTCCCCCGTGAAGGTGGGCACGCGGTTATTGATCACGCGGCGAGCGTGAGTTTAGCGGTGTGGTGTCGGTGTTCGTATTCGTTGGGGCTGAGGTGGCCGTTGGCGGAGTGCCGGCGGCGGGTGTTGTAGCGGGTCAGCCAGGCGAAGACGGTCCTGCGGCAGGTGCCGGAGTCGCCGTAGTCGTGGGCGCCCTGGAGGGTCTCGCGTTTCAGGGAGGCGTGGAAGCTTTCGCAGGCCGCATTGTCGGCACTGGTGCCGACCGCGCCCATCGACCGGGTGACCCCGAGCTGGTCGCAGAGGCCGGCGAAGGCCCGGGAGCCGTATTGGGCCCCGTGGTCGGAGTGGAACACGGCGCCCTCCAGGCTGCCGCGGGTCGCCGCTGCCATCCGCAGTGCGTCGGCGACCAGGCTGGTGCGCATGTGGTCGGCGATGGACCAGCCGACGACCTTGCGGCTGAAGCAGTCCAGCACGGTCGCCAGATAGAGGAACTGCCCGTTTTCCAGGGGGAGATACGTGATGTCGCCCATGTATTTCAGTCCGGGTCCGGTGGCGGTGAAGTCCCGCTGGAACAGGTCCGGGACCGGTGAGGCTGCCGGGTCCGGGACGGTGGTGCGCACGTGTCTGCGCAGGCGGATACCGGTGATGGAGAACGTCCGCATGATCCGGGCGATGCGCTTCTCGTTGACCCGCCGTCCTTTCTCGCGGAGCTCGGCGGTCACTCGCGGGGAGCCGTAGGCGCCGCCGGACTCGCCGTGGACCTCGCGGATCTCCTCGGCCAGGAGCCGGTCCTGGTGCTGCCGGGTGGCCCGGGCCTCGGCGCCGGCGAGCCACTTGTAGTAGCTGGACCGGTTCACGTCCAGGACCTGGCAGAGCCGCTTCACCTCGTAGGTGTCCCGGTGGTCGTCAACGAACTGGAAGCGGCTCCTCACCAGTTCGTCTCTCCGGCGAAATACTTGGCCGCCTTGCGGAGGATGTCCCGCTCGGTGGCCAGCTTGCGCTCACTCGCCTCGAGTTCGGCCACCCGGGCCTCCAGCTGCCGGACCCGCTCGTCCGGATCAGCGGACGGCACCGCCTCCCGAGGCCGGGTGCCCGGCTTCGCAGCCGCGGCGCCGGCGCCACGGCGTTCGCGGTCCCGCAGCACCCACTCACGCAGGGTCGCCCGGTTGACGCCCAGGTCAGCGGCGATGCTCTTGTAGGTCGCCCCGGGTGTGGACTCGTACAGGGCCACGGCATCGGCCTTGAACTCGTCCGAGTAGTCCTTCATCGCCATCGGCGGTCTTCTCGCTTCCTCCGGATCAAGCAGATCCAGTATCAGCGTGTCCACCACTCAGGGGGAGGCCCCGAGCACGGGTTTCGCTGGGTCGACATCAAGCAGCTCCGCTTCTCCGCGGAGTCCGTGGACGACAGAGGTCTGCTTGCCGCGCTGATTGGGCATGAGCAGTTCCAAGACGACTATGCAGGTGGTGGAGTGCTGCCGGAGGGACCCAGGCACGGTCCATATTGGCTACGGTCGATCACTCCCGACATCTACGAGCCCGTCAGCCAGGAAGAGGCCGTGCAGATCCTGCGGGAGTGGGTGGATCCGCTCTGGGACGTGCCCACCGAACTGGAGGCAGATCTGCAGCGCGAGGTGTTCGACCGCCTGGTCGCAGGTGATGGCATCTACTACCTCAGCGAACTCGGTGATGAGGCGATTCACGACTGGGGACGTGTGCACGACTCCTTTCACGAGTTCGTGCTCATCGACCGCTCGGTCGGGCAGATCACTCTCATCGTCGCTGCCGACGACTGAGGCAACCATCGGGGCATTCGCTGCGGTGGCTGAGATCAGTCGTGGAGCCACAACCGAATCGCCGCAAGAGTGCCCGTGCCGTGGAAGACGTAGGCCCTCTTGTCGCAGCGAGTCGCCACGGCTCTGGAGCCCTTGAGCGCGTTGAAGCAACGCTCTACTTCGTTCCTTCTTTTGTAGGTAGCACTGTCGAAGCCGGTCGGCCGCCCGGGTTGCGTCCAGGGAATTGGTGTACAGGTTCGACCTGATCCGGGGGTTTGGCCCGGCATTGGGATGGTGCCCGCATAGATGAACGGCCACCGGCTGATCTTCGAAGTGTCGAAGCCTCGAAGGAGATCAGCACGATGACCGCAGCTGGCAGTCTGGCCCTGAAGCGGGTCGGAAGATCTCGCCACGGCAGGCCGGTGCGCTGCCGAAACAGAATCCCGTTGATCACGCGTCGGTGACGCTGCCAACGTCCGCCCCGCCCCAAGGTTCTTGGGCAGACGCGGTTCGAGTCGAGCCCACTCGTCATCAGAAAGATCACCCTGCCCCACACCGGACAGAACGACCGACCAACAGCCGGGTTACCCGACCCATCGGACAGGCCCTAACCATCTAGGCTCAGGACTGCTACCAGTGCAACGTAATGCTGCCGTCGGCGTTGATCTCCTCGCGCACCGTCTCGACGTGATGCTTCCAGCCCGGGATCTCTGATTCGGCAGTCGCGCGGAGCCAGTCGGTGAAGGAGGCGTAACTGCGGACGGGAACGTTCGCGTGCTCGCCTTCGGAGTATGACCAGACCTCGGGATCAGGTCCGGTGCCCCGCATGAACTCGAACTGATAGCCCTGGTGCATGAAGAAGACACGGTCGGTGGGTTCGAAGAGGAACGGCGATTCGTTTTCTTCGAGCAGCTCAAGGGCAGCCGTCCCCAGGCCAAGGACGTGGGGGTGGTAGACGGCCTCCCCCTGCATGAACCGCCCGGCGCCACCGCCAATCAAGGATAGGAACTCTCGGTACGCATCTGCCATCGGAGCTTGTTGATCACGCTCGACAGCCAGGATGGCCTCGGCTGGCAGGCCCTGAAGCTGATCGGGGCTGGCTGTGGTGCCATCGGTGATCGCGTCGACCACAGCCCGGACCCGCTCCTTCGGTGCCAGCAGGCCCGGTTCATTCCATGCCGTCGGCCACGCTGTCGCCAAAGGCGTCGCTGGGCTCTTGTCTTGGCGTCGCTTCCACCACATCTGGCACCCCGCCCTCTGAATAACCGAGAGCCTACTTGTGATCCGATGCGGCGCCCAGGCGGCCCCTGGGGCGCGGATGGGGTGCGTGCCTAACTGCGTGACAACGCCCGCGCACAGCAGCGGACGAGCGCGAACGTCTGCGGACCACCAGCGCAGGTGAGAGCGCACCAGCCCAAGGCAGCGCCCTCACCCAGTTGCTTCGGGACGAAGCGGTGGTAGGCCATAGCCGTGCCACATCGTGCGGTCAACCACGGTCAATGACGGCTCGGTGCAGTCGAGATGCGCCGTTCACCTGGGCTGCCGCTACAGCCGTTGTGACCTGGGCGCTTCCGCTTCGGATCATGGCCGCCCTTGCAAAGCAGGTGTCTTCGCAAATGCACGAGCGCGCTCCCAGGCCGTTCTGGGGCCGTGGAAGGGCGCTCGTTGGTGACCACCGCTGACAACTGCCGACACAGCTCAGCAGCAGGTCAGGACGTTGATCGATAAGGCGGCCGCAGGTCACGGCCGCCGGTGATCAGTTGTGGCTGTGCAGTGCGTGGTAGCGGCGCTCGAACCCAGACGCGAGATGCTCGCCGCGCTGCAGATCGTCGAGGGTCAGCTGCCGGTTGCCCGACTTGATCCCGTCGTGGGCGAGCCGAGTCAGTAGCGCCTCGTACGTAGGTGGCTCACCCAGGCGCTCGTATTCGTCGACCCACCGGTGGTAGATGCGCTGCTCCAGTGCGTACCGGCGCAGGGTGCTGGGGCTGACCGGCTGTCCCTTGTCGCCCAGGACACCGGACGCAGCAAGCTGTTGGGACACTTCCTCCCAGGCTGCTCTGCCCTTGGGCTCCATGGCGTGGGTGTCCACGTATCGCTGGTAGGCGAGGTAGTACCGGTCGGGATTCGTGAGCCGCGCGAGCTCCTCGTCCTCCTGCCCTCCGTCGTCAACTGTCGCGGAAGAGTTGAGGGCTACGTCGATCTGCGCGCGGTCCCGCTGTGAGGGAACCGGCACCAAGTCGTCCGACGGAGTCTTGCCTCGCACCGGCCCGACGGGGGGCGTCATGTCCGCACTGTGAGGGGCTGGGACCTGCTCCGCTGTCACCTCAGGTGGCAGCAGGTGCGGCTCGGGAGCGTCCAAATTGTAGCGCTCTCGCAGGTACTGCGCGAACACGGCCGAATCGGGGGAAGCGCCGAACTCCTCGACATAAGCACGGGCCACATCCCGGTAGAACGCCGCCCACGTCTCCTCTGAGACCGGCACCTCAGCTTGCGGCCCTTTCCCGTCACCCATGTCCTGGCGGCTCACGCTCGCCTCGAGCCTGGCCGCGTATCCGGCCAGGAGCGGCACCAGCTCCTCCTCCGAGAGCGGACTTCCGTCGTCCTGGGCAGCCTCATGCTCGACCCGCAGATAGTGCGCGAACTGAGGTGCCGTCGGCACGACCTGGTACTCAGCCAGGAAATCCCTATAGGCGCCGAAGTAGTCGACTGAATCCGCCGTCTCGGCTTGGTGCGCCGGCAGCTGCTTGGTGAGCCACGGACTCGAAGATTCTGCCGTAGGAGCCTCTGCGGCTTCGATCGGCGGCTCAAGTGCCGGGGTGGTCTGCTGCGGTGCGGCTGGCAGCAGCCGGGGTTCGATCCCGGCTGCCGCGAGCCCCGCCCGAGCCGTCTCTGCCAGTGGCACCCCGTACTTGGCCAGACGCAACGGCATCAGCGATTCCACCGGAGCTTTGCGGCGCCAGGCGCGGCCGAAGCGGGACCGCAGCCGCGCCTGGTAGACGAGCCGCTCCTGCTCCAGCTTGATGACGGCCTCGTAGCTGCGCAGCTCCCACAGCTTCATGCGGCGCCACAGCAGGAACGTGGGCAGTGGGGAGAGCAGCCAGCGCGTGAGGCGCACGCCCTCCATGTGCTTGTCGGCCGTGATGTCGGCGATCCGGCCCACCGCGTGCCGCGCCGCCTCGACCGAGACGACGAACAGGATCGGGATGACGGCGTGCATGCCGACGCCGAGCGGGTCCGGCCACGCGGCCGCGCCGTTGAACGCGATCGTCGCGGCGGTCAGCAGCCACGCCGTCTGGCGCAGCAGCGGGAACGGTATCCGGATCCAGGTCAGCAGCAGGTCCAGGGCGAGCAGTACGCAGATACCCGCGTCGATGCCGATCGGGAACACATAACTGAAGTTCCCGAACCCCTTCTGGAGCGCGAGTGAGCGAACGGCCGCGTACGAACCCGCGAAACCGATGCCGGCGATGACCACCGCACCGGCGACGACCACGCCGATGAGTATGCGGTGCGTCCGTGTCAGCATCACGGGCGGCACCCCTCCCCCGTTCACAGCCACGTACCGCTGTCCCTCCTGCAACTTATGAATCATGAGCAGTAGCCACACTCTCACGATGCGTCACGCGTTACGTCGAATCGCCGTGACTCATGAGGGATCGTCAGCGGATGGTGATCACACTGTGGAATGGCGACGTTCCTCCCGGGCGCAGGCGTCTGAGAGGCGTGTGCAAGGGACTGTCCGCTGGCAGGCGCGCCGCTCTCGGCCGCGCGGCGTGCCTGCGTCAGCTCTCTAGAGCAGACCGCGACGCATTGCGCATCGCCCAAGGTCCCTGATTCGCCCGCTGGTTGGAACAGATAGCCGTCACCGCGATCGTGCTGCCCTGGTGGTGAAGATCTGTCCACAGCTGCCACAAAGCCTCGCCCGCGGCTTCAGCGTCTCCGGAGGCGAGCGTCGCAAGGAGTCCGGGGATCTCCTCGCCCGGGCCGTAGAAATGCGGAAACTGCTGCCAAGGGATCTCGTCGTACTTGAACCCGTCCTTGACCTCTCGCGGGATCGCGCTCACGACGGTACGCATGTCGCGATCCGTGCCTGCCCATGGCTCGGGCCACCTGGACCAACGGTCATCGTCCATAGCCCGGCCTTCAGACATCACAGCCCTTCTCCACTCGCCGGCCACACGATCCGTGAACACCTTCGTCAACGACAGGCCGACCCTGCGCGCGCGAACCTCAGGTACGCCGTCCGGCCGATCGACGTAACCCAAACCCTCGACAGCCGTCACCCGCCAGCGCGAACCCCAGAAGTCTAACGACCGGTGATCAAGAGCGTGTCCGTCCGGTGGCACCCCACCACGGTGACGTCATTTCTCGGGTTCTGGCTCAGGTTCTGTGGTCTGGCCACGTTGACAGCTCCGACCGAGCTGAGCCAGCCGGCGCCAGCAGATCAGTGTGCATCCGAGAGCGAGGGGAGCTTCGTGGATGTCGTCGCATATCTCCCAGCGGATCCGCAGGCAGCGGAACGAGTGCAGATGGGCGAAGGCGCGCTCTACGGCAGCTGGTCGCTCCTGGGCTCGCCGGCGCGGGCAGCACAATCCCGCCGACGATGCAGCCGTGGCTCGGCTGGGAACTCCCAGCCGAGCCGCGGCTCTTCTCACCCTGGTGCCGCGGCCAGGGGCACGCGCCCCGGGGCGTGCGGCTCAGGTGGGTCTAGCGGCGGTTCTGGTAGTGGTGGCGGCCCCAGGAAGCGTCGTCGACGTAGCGGTCGTGGTCGTTGCGCAGGGTGGCGGTGTCGGATCGGTTGTCCCACACGTAGGTGCGGCGGTCCTGGTAGAGGTCGTGGCGGGTGTCGTAGCCGATGCCGGTGTGGACGCGGACCGTGGCGCGGCCGGCGAGGCGGTAGTGGTCGAAGGTGTAGGTGTGGCCGTCCTCGTCCGCCAGGGTCCAGCCATCGAGGTTCACGCTGCGGCGGGTGTTGTTGGTGATCTCCACCCACTCCTGGTTCAGGGAGCGGTTGGAACGGTTGTCCCATCCCGGGGAGTCGTACTGCACGCGGCTGATCTCGACGCTCCGCCACTGCGCGCCGTGATCGGCGGCGGACGCGGGCATCGCGATCACCGCGGTGACGGCAGCGGCGGTCAGCGCGGCAGCAGTCAGACGGCGAGCAGACGTGGATACGGTCACAGGATTCTCCCTGCATCATGCGGGCACCGGCCCGACAGCCCTCTATGAGCAGCCGGGTAGTGCGGTGTACTGGTGGCGGCCGGCCGGCCGCACACGCACACCTTGCTCACCCCGCCGGCACGCCGCGGACCCAACGCGGCACGCGTTGCCGATTGCCCACACCACCGTGACAGTCGCCTGCAACATCCATCTATGTGGCCTATGTATGGAATTGATGGGCTGACAGCATCACATCCCTTGCCGTGACCGGCCGGCGCGGTGCTTCCGCCGAGCCCGGCGGCTCGGCGAGCGGTCGGCCGTCACCCGAAAGTGAGTAACAGCGCCGCCGCCCGAACTCCGCGGCAGTTGGACCGGTCCGCACCGGCCCAGGGCGGGAAGCAGACGTGAAGAGACCCCGCGCCACAGATCTCGGCACGGGGTCTTCACAGAGCGCTGGGCAGGCCTTGCACCTGCATTTCCCCGCAGGAAGCGGGACGTCTTTCCTTGGACCACCAACGCACAGCGTGCCAGCATGAATTCCGCCGACCAGCTCAAGATCAACAATACCAGGCGGGACACGTCGACCTCGTAGGTCACGGCCCATTCATCGCCGTGGAGCGTATGCGAGCAGCCTGGACCTGTCGTGCGGAACAGCGCGCCGGGAATACGGGGCCCCGGAATCAGCCCTGCCCGGGTGCGCGGATGCTCAGAGTCAGGCGATGATGACGGGCCGCGCCGACAGGTCGTAACGATCAGGGTCAAGTGCATTCAGTCGCCCAGTTGTTGGGCACTCCACTCGGTCGGCGTCGCGGCGGGAGGTAACGGAGGCTGCGTGGGTGCCGATTGGCGAGCTGGCGGAGCGGATCCCTGGTGGGGTCTACGGCCCCAGCCTGGAACTACTTGGCGGGGCCGGCGCCTCCGTCCTGACTGGCGTTGTGGCGAGCTCGGCGTGTGGCAAGGAAGACGATGGCGGCTGGCGCTAGCAACTTGCGATCCGGAGTCAGTCAGGGTCGCAGTCGCCGAGCCTGTGGGTCGTAGCAAACGAGCCCATCGATGCCGCGAGATCGGCAGCGTAGGCCGAAGCCTCCTCGGCCATGCTGTAGCGCATCGGGAAGCAGATGAACGGGCCGGCCGCCTCGCCGATCACCGGCCCCGTCGACCAGGGGGAGGTATCTTCTTCGTCCTCTGTGAGGTCCACCCATCGCTCCAGGAACGCAGCGACGTGATGAGCGACACCGGTCGGGCCGGTTCCCCATCAGACCCCCGGCTTCGGCCGCTCAAGGGCAGGCACTCAGTCCCAGGGTGAGGGCTCATCGGCCACGTCCGGGCAGTCGCCGCGGTGGACCACCCACGTACCGTGATCGTCCGGATCGACACCGGCCCAGTACAGCGCCGCCTCTTCCACGGGAAGCAGCACGTCGGCGACCGGGCCGCCGCACACCGGCCCGCAGCCGCGCACGAGCTCCTTCGACGCGGTGAACGCGATGTCCTGCGCGATCAGTTCGGCGTCGTACCCGGGCGGGATATGCTCTCCGGCCAGCAGTCGCCGCTCGACGGTGTCCCGCAGAAGGAGCTGACGGTGCTCGTCCTCCAGGGCGCCGCGTTCCCGCCGGGCCTGCAGCTGCGCCGCGCGCACGGTCACCTCGGTGAGCAGGGTGGTCAGCCAGGCCGGTGCGCTGCCCGGATTCTGTCGCCACTGCCTGGCTTGCGCCGTTTGCAGCGGCTGTGTGATCCCGTGGGCTCGCATGGCCCGGGCGACCTCGTGGACCTTCAGCCCCAGCAGGTGCGAGACTTGCACGGGACACAGCGCGCGGTCTGCCTGCTTCTCTGCGGTGAGCTTGCGTTTCGCCACGTCGTCCGCCCCCTGGTGCTCCGATGGTACTCGCACGTCCCGACCGGGGACGCCCTCCACCTTTCCAGCCCTGCGGCCAGATGTCCCCCGAACATAAAGCGATCACCCGAACAAGCGAACTCCGGGGCGTCGCGCGGAGCTTGATCCACGGCGCCGGTCGGCGCCGGCCGCTCGATCCGGTATAGGTGCGGCGGACCGCTGGCGGTCGGCGATCTCGAGCGCCGTAATCCCGGGTGGTGGGAGAAGCCGCCGGATGCCAATGACGCCGTGCCAAGGCGACCGGTCGGCGACGAGGTCACGGACCGCGCCAAGCCCCACCCCCGAACCAACCGACGGGAGACTCCCGTTGGCCAGTGCAGCGATCAGGTTGCCGGTGGCCCTGGACAGCAGGTTGAACGGCCCGCAGAGCGCCATCATCGCCGCGCCATGACAGAAGGCGGGCGGAGCTCTGTCGCTGGAACACTCCAGTTCGTGGACCGACGGCTTCCCGTAGCTGACAGCGGGCTACTGTCCAGGCATGAGCAAAGTGGATCCCCTGGTCAACTACCCGGTCGTGAAACCAATGCCGCGTAGTTAAGCCGGGATGGTAGCTGTCGAGTCCCGTGAACCCGCTGGTGGCTGGGGTGTCTTGACCCATTGGGGATGGAGTCGGTAGCGGCCATGACCTGACCTGATGAGGAACTTCTGCGTGATCCATTGCCCCATCTGCGCCGAGAGGCTGCGGATGTGGTCGATTTTGAGGGCGTCAGCGATCTGCCGGGGAGTCCAGTCCTGGCCGGGATCGGCTGCCGCCAGGAGTCGGAAGACGTGGGAGCGTCGATCGGTGTTCGCCGGTGACGGTGGCAGGGCTGTGGGCTGCTCGGTGGCGGCGAGGACGGTGATGTCCAGGCGGTTGAAGGAATGGCTGCTCAGTGGGCGGGTCTCGTTCTGTGTGGTGCCGTAGCGGGACATCGGACACTTCACCTTGCGGGCACTGATCCGGGGTCGGCGGGCCGGCAGCAGCCCGGCCAGGACAGCCCGGGCGATGCCGCCGCCGTCGCTGTCGTCGCCGGTGATGCCGCAAGCGTCGACGATCTGGTCGGCGGCGGCCTGCAGGGCGATGGTGAAGCTGGCCCGGTCGGGGTCGGTGCCCGGGCGGGACTCGGCCGCGTCGCACATCGCTCGACGCAGGACCTGGTGGACGGTGAGCCAGGCCCACAGTTCCTGTTCCAGACCGCAAACGTCGCAGGAGCGCAAGACTCGGCCAGTGAGCAGGGTGTGCCGCAGGGCGAGGAAGGCCGACTCGACCTCCCAGCGCTCGTGATAGAGGCGGGCCAGTCGCTCAGCGGGGTCGGTGCGGTGGTCGAGCAGAGTGGTGATCAGCATGTAGTGGTCGCTGATCCGGGTGCCGTCGTCACAGGTGGCAGTGATGTCGACGTTGATGATGCGGAACGTCCGGTCCTGGAACCGGGTCAGGAACGAGCCGTCGGGCAGCGCGGTGAAGACGGTCGGCCGACGGCGGGAGTTGAGCCGGACCAGCAGTTGGGCGCCGGTGTCGGCGGTGTCGATGAGGAAGTCGTTCCCGGCGAAGGCGCGGTCGGCAAGCAGCAGCATCGTGGCGTTCAGCAGGGGAAGGAGTCGGCGCGCGTAGTGGGTCTCGCCCTTGTTGGTGGGGCCGAAGACGGCGCCGAGCAGGCCGCGGGTGCCGGTCTCACACAGGGCCATCAGTCGCAGGTGCGGGTAGCCCTCCGGGCCGTGGTGGTGGCGCACGATCTTGCCCAGCCAGGCACGGACGCGGGGCTGGTCGGGGGCCCGCAGCGAGCTGCAGCCGTCGAAGGCGACCGTGCGCCATTTCCGGTAGCACACCCCGGGGGTGCGGGGCTGGGCGATCGGGCCGGCCACGGTCTCGAACAGCATCTGCAGCGGCGCGGCTCCGATCCTGCGGCGCAGGTCACGCAGGGCCTTTTCACAAGGCCGGACCGGAGCCAGCGGGCCCAGCCCGGCGACCAGTTTGCCCCACACCCCGAGGTAGCCGACGGCCGGGAAGACGGCCAGGGCCAGCACGAAGTACACCCCCACGCGGGAAGGCAGTAGACGCAACCTGCCCTGGACAGCCCGCGATCTCGCCAGCACGTCATCGACCAGCTCGAAGGGCAGATACTGCGTCAACTCCCCGAGATGCCCCGGTGCGAAGACGCCCCTCGCCACGGTGATGGTGCGGACGAAACTGGTCATGGCAGACTGCTCGGACAACGGGACCCCTGCTCAGCGTGAAGACCTTGGACGGCTTCACTGCTGTAGCAGAGGTCCCGTTCTCCATGCCCGCCCAGGCAAGACCCACCCAGCTGATCAAGTTGACGCCACCCGCGGCTTCTTAACTACGCGGCATTGGTCGTGAAACGACCGGGCTTGCTGCTCGAGTCATCACTGGCTGTGATGGGTTCGGCTGCGTCCAGTTCTCACGCGATGAGGGTGAGTTCAGGGGCCGTTGACTGAGCCCCGCAGACCCAGGCCATCCACCCTCTGTGGGCGATGTTGTGGGACGCGTTGTGGTCCGCGTGCTCAACGAAGCCGCAGACCCGGCACGAGAAAACGGCCTGGGCAGGCCGGTTGCCGCGCTCGGTGTGATGGCACTTCGAGCATTCCTGGCTGGTGTAGGCCGGGTCGACGTGCACGACCGGCACCCCGGCCCGCTTCGCCTTGTAGTAGCCAGGACCTCCAGCTGCCCGGCCTGCCCGGTGAACCGCACGCCCTTGAGCCGGCCCGCGGTGGTCCAGATCGACACGGTGCGTGCCTGGTGCTGCCAGGACAGCATCCGGTCGTCGTAAGGCTGCGCCGCCTGGGGCCGGAAGACCACCGGCTTGCCCGAGGCCCGGGCATGACGCCTGGAACCGGGCCGCCCGTAGCGACCGTTGCGCAGGTTCGCCTTCAAGGTGGTGTAGGCATCGCAGGTCTTCTTGATCGCGTGCTGGGCGGCCTGCGCGCCAAGCCCCCACCTGACCCGGATCTCGGCATAGGCGTGCTTGCGGAGCTCCAGCGGACGTCGCGCGTTTTCCTCGAAAGCAACCCCAGCCGCCCAGGTCGCCGCTTGATTGCAAGCATGCAGGGTCGCCTCAAGTGCCGCCGCCTGGACAGGCGTCGGCAGCAGCTTCACCCTCACCACCAGCTTCACAAGCAGCGAACCTATACACCTGGACGAAGACCCACCACACGTTCGCCCCACCTCACCCGAACGAGCGACACCCGCCCCGGCCCTGACCGCACACACCGCCGTGGCCCGGCTCCGCCGGAACGCCCCGGGCCGCTCCGCGGCCGTGATGGCCTGCGGCACGTCACGGCGACGCTCCGCGTCGCACCCCGTGGAGGCGATTCCTCCCGGGCGTAAACGCCCGGGGCTCCTCGCAAGAATCCGCTGAAGAGGTTGACCGACCGAGTGGAGAGCGAGGCCCTCACGCTTCCGATCACACTCATCGTATGCGGCACCACGGTCACCGGAGAGGTAGTACCGCACACCGTCTGGGCCGAGCACATAGCCGAGCAACTCGGTGATTCAGCGAGCCGTGCGAGTGCCTTCTCCGCCGATTTCACCTGGGCGACGGAGCAGCCCGAGCAGAACAGCAACTTCCTCCATGTCAACTACCCGGTCGTGAAACGACCGGGCTTGCTGCTCGAGTCATCACTGGCTGTGATGGGTTCGGCTGCGTCCAGTTCTCACGCGATGAGGGTGAGTTCAGGGGCCGTTGACTGAGCCCCGCAGACCCACACGTACCACCCGCGGTGGGCGATGTTGTGGGACGCGTTGCAGTCCGCGTGCTCAACGAAGCCGCAGACCCGGCACGAGAAAACAGCCTGGGCAGGCCGGTTGCCGCGTGCGATGTGATGACACTTCGAGCATTCCTGGCTGGTGTACGCCGGATCGACGTGCACCACCGGCACCCCGGCCCGCTTCGCCTTGTAGACGATGAACGAGCCGAGTTGCGCGAAGGGCCAGGAGTGGAGCGTGGTGCGTTGGGGCTTTCTCAGCCGTGCCCGCTCGCGAATGCCCGTGAGTGTCTCCAGGGCGATCCCACGACCGGTGCGTTCAGCCTCCGCCACGATCCGCTTCGAAATCTTGTGGTTGATGTCCTTGGCGCGCCGGGCTTCCTTGCCCGCGTACTTCTTCGCCCGCCGCTTGGCAGACTTGGTGTGCTTCTTCTGCAGCTTGGAACGCAGCTTGCGATCCTGTTCCCGCTTGCGGTTGATCCGACGCCCGCAGAGGCGCTCGCCATCGGAAGTGGCCGCGATGTTCACGATCCCCAGGTCGACGCCGAGGAACCCGGCCGGATGAGCGTTCAGATCCCCCTCGGGGATCTCGCACGTGGCGATCAGGAACCACTTCCCGCCCTGGAACACCAGGTCGGACTCACCCTGGCGGTGCGCAGCCAGGACCTCCAGCTGCCCGGCCTGCCCGGTGAACGCCACGTTCTTCAGCCGGCCGGCCGTGGTCCAGATCGACACGGTGCGTGCCTGGTGCTGCCAGGACAGCATCCGGTCGTCGTACGGCTGAGCCGCCTCGGACCGGAAGACCACCGGCTTACCCGAGGCGCGGGCGTGCCGCTTCGTGCCGGGCCGCCCGTAACGTCCCGCCCGGAGGTTCGCCTTCAAGGTGGTGTAGGCGTCGCAGGTCTTCTTGATCGCGTGCTGGGCGGCCTGCGCGCCAAGTCCCCACCTGACCCGGATCTCGGCGTAGGTGTGCTTGCGGAGCTCCAGCGGACGTCGCGCCTCTTTCTCGAATGCGACGGACGCGGCCCAGGTGGCGGCCTCGTTGCAGGCGTGCAGGGTCGCCTCAAGTGCCGCCGCCTGTACGGGCGTCGGCAGCAGCTTCACCCGCACCACCAGCTTCACGATCAGCGAACCTATACACCTGGACGAAGACCCACCACACGTTCGCCCCACCTCACCCGAACGAGCGACACCCGCCCCAGCCCTGACCGCACACACCGCCGTAGCCCGGCTCCGCCGGAACGCCTCCCGGCCGCTCCGCGGCCGTCATGGCCTGCGGCACGTCACGGCGACGCTCCGCGTCACACCCCGTGGATGCGATTCCTCCCGGGCGTGAACGCCCGGGGCTCCTCGCAAGAATCCGCTGAACACCGGCAAGGTCGTCAGCGGCGGGGCCGCCTTCCCCGAACACGGCGGACTGTTCCGCATCGGACTCGACGAGGTAAGCGGCTGGTTCCTGGGCGAGATTCAGGTCCACGGCTAGGGACGGCCCGGTCCGCGCATCCGTCCCTGCGGGTAAGACAAGGCGTTGGATCGACAGGACGGCCGCGTCCTTGACGCGCTGAAGCAGCGACCATCGCTTGCACGTCCGGGCCTGATGCACTCGCCGCGTGTCAGTTCCTACCGTCCACGGACGCTCCAGGACTTCGGTGACCTACGGTCCGGCAAAGAGCGAGCACGGACTGGTGTCGGGCGATTCTCCATTGGCGCTTTTTGTGCGTGTTACGTGTGTTGGACCCGCGACTACCTGGGCGGCGGTCAGGGAGGCAAGGCCGGTAGTCGGCCCAATGTACTGCTTCGCCTGCCGGGGGCATTCGGTATGACATGACTGGTGGAGCGGCAATGGCGCGCGGATGCGGGCAGGCCCGACGCGCGGCGAACAGCGCGGCGGTCGCGGCGGGAGCCCGGGCGGGCTTCGTCGCCCGCGGCGTCATCTACGTACTGATCGGCGTCCTCTCCTTGCGGATCGCCTTGGCCAGCAGCCGAGGCGGGCAGGCGGATCGGGGTGGCGCGATCGCCGAGATAGTCCACAGGCCCTTCGGCACCGTACTGCTGTGGCTGCTCGGAACAGGCCTGGCGGGGATGGCCTTGTGGCGGCTGGCCGAAGCGGCCGTCGGGCAGGCGGGGCCCGATGGCGGGGGTGCGAGTAAGAGGACGATGGCCACGGGCCGTTGCCTCTTCTACGGATTGGTCTCGTACTCCGTGCTGTCCTAGGCGGCCGGGGACAAGGGCAGTGGAAGCGGAATCTCTGACAGGAGTTCCCGGGACGTCACGGCGAAGGTACTGGAATGGCCCGGCGGGCAGCGGATCGTCGGAATCGCCGGCGCCGGAGTTGTCAGTGCCGGTGTGTGGATCGCTGTCAGGGCACTCATGCGCAAGTTCCAGAAGTGCCTGAGGATGTCCGAGATGTCCAAGAGGGTGCGTAAGACTGTGGGCTTCGTCGGGGTCTTCGGCGGTGCGGTCCCTGGCGTCGTCTTCGCTGCCGCGGGTACCTTCGCGATTGCGGCGGCCGTCCAGCACGAGCCTGGCAAAGCCAAGGGCATGGACAACACCCTGCGTTCCTTCGCCGACGTTCCGGCCGGTCGCTGGATGCTGGCGCTGATAGCGCTCGGTCTCACGGCCTTCGGTGTCTTCTCCTGGGCCAACGCCCGCTGGCGCAAGCTCTGACAGACGCGAACGCGGCACACCCGCTGCGCGAGGGCGGCGGGGGCGACGGACTCATCCCGTCGCCCCCGCCGCCTTCCTGCGTTTGGTGCCTGGTGTCAGCGCAGCCACTGGTCCTGGTCAGCAGGCCGGTACAAGGTGACCGCCTTGGGTATCTTGTCGAGGACCAAGCGCCGGTAGGTGGCGTCCGTGACCTCGCCGTCGTAGGCGAAGTGCGGTTCGCCTTGCAGGACTTCCAAGTCCAGCCGACGCACCTGCGCTGTCGTCAGCACCCGGGAGTTGTGCAGAGTCCCGGTCAGGACGGCGAGGAGCAGCCGTGTGCGGGCCAGCGGGGTACCAGCCTCCACCGCACGGACATCGAGGAGCCCGTCGTCGAGCTGGGTGCGGTAGGTCGGGGCGAAACCGGCCGGGTGGTAGATGCCGTTACCCGCGAAGAGCAGCCATATGCTGCGGGGGCGGCCGTTGATGACCACTGAGAGCGGGGTGCCCGTGGCCAGGACCTTCGCCAGGCCCACGGCCAGCGCGGGCCATTTACCGATGCGCTTCTCCATGCGTTCCCTGGCATGGACGAGTTCCGAGTACACCCCGATGCTGAACGTGTTGAGGAAGAGTTGCTGTTCTCCACCGCTCGGGAAGACGCCGGCCGAGTCGTCGGGTGAATCGTCCGGAGCACCCGTCTCGTGGCGCGTGCGGGGGCTCTTGGGCGACGATGCCCGGCCCACGTCGGCGGTGACCGCGTCGCCTGCCCGAATCGCGCGGGCCACGTCCTCCAGCGTCTGATTGCCAAGGTCCACAGCGAAATGGTTGAACGTGCCACCAGGGAAGACAGCCAGCGGAACGTGATGGCGGGCCGCCGTCGCACTGCCCGCGTTGACGGTGCCGTCCCCACCACACACTCCCAGCGCACCACCGTCGGCGACGGCGCGCATCGCCGCTTCGTCGAGCAGCGCTACGAGGTCGTCGCCTGGCTCGAATATGGTGATCGCGGCCTCGGGAAGCATGGTGCGCAGAGTCTCGGCGGTGTCCTGGCTCCAGGAGATGCCCGACGACGGATTGACCACCAGATGCAGACCCTTGCCGGCCACGAGCGCCGGAGCCGGCCTGCGGGGAGGAGCTGCGGCGGCCGCGGCCTCCGGCTTCACCGGCCACCAGCGGCAGGTGAGCAATGCGGCACCCATGCCTACGATGACACCGACTGCCGCGCGGCCTCGGTGGTCGAGGCCCTCACGGCCGCGTACGTAGGTCAGTCCTGCGGCGAACGGCAGCACCGCGAGCCCGTAGCGTGGCGACTCCAGAACAACCCCGGACGCGAAAGCGGCGGCCGACGTCATCGGACTTGAGGGCAGGGAAACGGTGCTCGGGCGGGGAAAGACCCCAGGGAGCGCGTCCAGGACAGGGCGCGTGCTTCGGGCAGCTGGTTTGGCCAGCGCGCGATCGATCGCCACGACGATCGCCACGGAGCCAATGCCGCGCAGCGCGGCCCTGCGGGCACTCCTGCCACCTGACATCCCGAGTACGGTAGCGGCGGCCAGCCACACCGCATCGTGCCCCGCAACGCTGCGCAGCAGGTCCGTCGCCGAGTTCCCCCTCACACCACGACTCCTGGCAAGGGCCCCGGCCAACCGGCCTCCCGTTCCGGGTATCTTCCACAGCCGTCCAGGTCGCCTCATGCGCTCGCTACACCTCTGCACCTAGGGTCCGCTGCGCGCGACCGGACCGGACCGCAGCGCCGCCTCACCCTATCGGCGACTGACTCGACCGCTCTGCGCCGGATGCTGCGCGAGGGCGAGGTCTTCAACACCGACGCGGACGGCTGACGCCCTTGTGGGGCCTGCCGGTTCTGGGACCCATCCGGTGTCGGTACTGGCCGAGTCCGGCCGGCCCAGCGCTGACGGTGCAACCGCGAACAGTGCGCGATGCGCGCGAGCGGATCACGCTGGATGACGAGGATCAGTCGTCGGCGAGCATGCCGGTCCGTAGTTTGGCGAGTGTGCGGGTCAGGAGGCGGGAGACTTGCATCTGGGAGACGCCGAGCACCTCGCCGATCTGGCTCTGGGTCATCTCCTGCCCGAACCGCATCTCGATGATGTGGCGCTCCCGGTCGGTAAGGCGGCCCAGAAGAGGTTGCAGGCAGTGCAAGTCCTCGACGGTCTCCATGCCGGGGTCGGGTTCACCGATGGAGTCGGCCACCGTACGGCCCTGGATCTGGGCCTGTCCCGCCTCGCCGGCGTCGGCGGGCATGTCCAGCGAGCCGGCGGTATAGCCGTTCGCGGCGACGACGCCCTCGATGACCTCGTCCTCGCTCAGTTCCATGTGCTCGGCGACTTCCTTGACCGTGGGGTCACGGTCAAGGACGGCTGCGAGTTCTTCCTTGGCCTTGGCGATGTCGACCCGCAGCTCCTGGAGCCGCCGGGGCACGTGGACCGCCCAGGTCGTGTCGCGGAAGTACCGCTTGATCTCACCGACGACGTACGGAATGGCGAAGGTGGAGAACTCGACCTCTCTGGACAGGTCGAACCGGTCGATCGCCTTGATCAGACCGATGGTTCCGACCTGGACGATGTCCTCCATGTCACGGTCGCCACGGTTCATGAACCGGCGCCCGGCGAATCGTACGAGCGACAGGTTCATCTCAATGAGTGTGTTCCGGGCGTACTGATGCTCGCGGGTGCCCTCTTCCAGGAGCTGAAGCTGGTCGAAGAACAGCTTCGACAGTTTCCGCGCGTCCTTCGGAGCGACCTTCCCTGCATCCTCGATCCAGGGCAGCTCACCGACATCGGCCTGCGTCTCCAGCTGTGCCGATGCCAACGCCTGGACGTGCATCGTGCCCTCCGCGTCCCTCGCCTGCGACTGGACTGTCATGATCACACTCCCGGATCGGTTCGAGCCCACCACCTGCCCGGACATGACGTCACCATGCGTTCCTACTGCATGAGTTTTGCCTCATACGCAGGTCGGCGGGTTCCTGGCTGTGATCGACCAGTAGTCAGCGGGGGCTGGTCTGGGCCGGAACGATCGAGCTCTGGATGCGATATCCCCCTGTGTCCAGCGTCGGGTCGGGCTCCAGTGTGACTGTCACCGGTCCGGCGAAGACGTAGCTGTGCGCTGCGGCGTGATCCTTCACCTTCGTGGCCAAGACCGGCCCCAACTTATGTGCATGAGAGCCGAGTTCACGATGACTCTCCTGAGGGAGCACGACGGTGAAGGCGTTGGGAACGAGAGTGCGTCCGCGTCCCAGAATCATGATGTTGTCGTCGCATTCACGCCGGAGCGTCGACACGACCTCCACGCTCTCCCGCTTGGGCCGGAAGACCCGGTCCACCAGGTCTGTGGCCCACTTCTCCATCACTTTTTCGACATTGCTCATCTTTCCCATCGCCGATGGCTGCCCGACCTCATCCGGATCATGTGCGG
Organism: Streptomyces sp. NBC_01445; assembly: GCF_035918235.1. Lineage (NCBI taxonomy): Bacteria > Bacillati > Actinomycetota > Actinomycetes > Kitasatosporales > Streptomycetaceae > Streptomyces > Streptomyces sp. NBC_01445. Next base: position 2,419,085 of record NZ_CP109485.1, read on the forward strand.
CCATAAGGGTTGCGCTGCGGAGTGGGCCTGAGGGCGGTCCGGTGCCGGCCGTCAGCGATCGAGGACAGCGCTGATGACCTTGCCGCCGTTGTGGGAGGGACGCACGGTGACGGTGCGCGCGAGCATCCGAATCAGGGGCCAGCCGAACCCGCCCTCGCAGCCGTCGAGGTCAGGGGGCCGTTCACGCGGGAGCGCGGGGCAGGGATCGCGCACGGCGATCTCCACGACGTCACGATCCGCGGCCAGATGAAGTCCGGTCACGCCTCCTGCGTGCCGGAACGCGTTCGCGACGAGTTCAGAGACCACGACAACAGCGTTCTCGACCCTCTCCTGAGAGGGAGCGGGGATCAGGCCGGAGAAGAACTCATGCGTAGCATGACGCGCTTGAGCCGCTGTGATCGGACGTGGTACCGGCCGTTGGCTGTCGTCGGACCCACGCTCCCCGGTCTCCCATGGCTGCTGACTCATGCCCGAACCCCCGTGGTGAAGAAGCTGATCTGACAGCACCGGTCCTTCTGCCCCCACTTGACGACGGTTAACGTCGGCGCTGTTCCTGTTGCGGACTTCGGAACTCACCACGGAATCGCTCAGCTGGGCCACAGGCGGCCCGGGAGGGCCGCCATCGTGGGACCGGCGCGTCCTGGCGAGGCGGGCATCCCGCCTTCCAAGGAAGCCCTGTGCCCAGGCACCTCGAGGGGCGGCAGTCATCACGCGGCAGCAGCACATGCCGTGCGCCGCGTGCGTCACAAAAGCGCCGACCGCTCCAACGTGGCGTAGTAGTTGGCCACTTCGGTGAGGTAGGCGGGCTCGGTGGTCTGGCTGTCGAGGGTGAAGCGGGGCGCGGCCTTGATCTCGTCCCTGGTGTGAGTGACCGTCACGGTCTGGGCACCCGTATCGATGGCGACAACGATGCCGGCCGGGATCAGGACGCTCTTGCCGAACACCCATACACCGGTGTCGACGACCAGGTGTTGCATACCGGCCTCATCCACCTGACGTTCCACCTGGCCGACTATCCCGTCCGGCGCCGTGAGGGTGAATCCCGTCAACGCGGCCTGCTCCTGCCCCTGATAGCCGATGCCTGCCGGGTAGGCCCAGACGCTCTGCATGAGGTGGTTCCTTTCTCTCTGCATTATTCGCCATTGGTGGGGCCGTGGAGGCGACTGCGACATTAAGGTCGGCTGCCCGCCGCGGAATGGCCCCCTGCTCACCACTCCCCCGTACCCGGGTAACTGACCGTCATACAACCGAGCACTCTTCGGTAGGCCACACGAGTTCCACCTCGGCCCGGGCTGAGCACACCGCTAGAAGCCTTCACAAGCCGCCTACCTGCGAATTCGCTTCCATGTACGACTGCTGGCGACGGCTCCGAACCACCCAACGGAAGACGCATCATTTTCATCGCGCTCCCGCGGGGTAGATGCGCTGTGTAACGGCAGCCGCACCGAAGTCCTCCCGAGGGGTGAAGCCCATGCAGCACCCGCTAACGGTCGATGACCACCATGCCTACCCGGCCGAGGCACTCAGCCGCCCACAGAAGGCGACTGACGCCCGTGACGCGGCGAGCTGTTTCCTCGCCTGTCTCCACCCCGCCCCACCAGCACCGACCACCCAGGACCTGCTCCTGCTGGTCTCAGAACTCGTCACCAACGCCAGGCGCCACGCAGGCTCCGTAACGGCACTTCATCTGAACGCCGACCGGCGGCACATCCACGTCACCGTCGACGATCCCAGCCCCGCGCATCCCCAGGACCGCAGTACCGACCTGTCCGGCGGCGCTGGAGGGATTGGCTGGCCAATGATCCGCCGCCTGGCCCGAACGCTCACCATCCACCCCCAGCCCGGCGGCGGCAAATCGATCCATGCCACGCTCCCCCGCTGAGCAGTGATCCCACGACCGCAGATCCTGCCTGCCGAGTCCTTGCCCGGTCCGGTACTTGGCTGTGAGGCACAGGGCGGCGAACTGCTCGCCTGAGAACTGACCCGGCACGCGTGGTCAAAATATCGCCCGAGGGCGGGCTCGCATCCACTGGTCGACGATCCACAAGGTCGCGCCGCCATGCCCCATCGGCGGGGACTCCTGGCACACGACCATGAACCTGCTGTGAGGAGAACTCGTGACTTCCGAATCCCCTGTGCCGCTCCCCGATCCCCACGACGCCATGGCAGACGTCCTCGACCCGCGGCCCAAACTGCCAGGGCCTCAAACGGACCCGACCGCCCAGGGCCACTTCACCCGCGCCCAATTGACCCGCTCTCCAGGGGACGCGAACTGGGAGATCGCGGTAGTCCTGTACGGGGTCCCGGCCGATGAGTGGCCCTCGACGAACCTGCCCGGCGCCGAAGCCCCCACCCTGCGCGCACGCGGACAGGCCCTCACAGACCTGGGCTACGTCCAGACGGGCCCCGGATCCGATTGCCACTACTGGGAGTGGGCCGAGTGCCAAGATGGCGACCACACAGCCGTACAACTGATGGCACACACCGAAGTTCGGCCCATCACCATGCCGGAGATCGAATGAAAACCGTGGCCTTCGCGTCATGCCCTCCCCTGTGAGCAGGCAGCGCTGCACAGCTAGCGGCGCACCCGTGCCGCCTGTGGCCTTATGGTCGCTGATCGCCGGGCTCACATCCAGATGCAGCTCGCTCGCCCGGCCACTCGCGGTCGGTCTCCCGTCGGCCGTGGGAGAAGAAGAGCGAGCCGCACAAGCCCGCCCCGGCCCGAGTCCGGCGGTCGTTCCGGAATCTGCCTGCGAAAAGCCCTGCGCCAGGGTGCGGACCGAACTCGGCGCCGGGCGGTCCAGCCGGAGCTACGAGGGGACAAAACGATGTGCGACGACAACTGCAGGCGCGGCAGCCAGCAGGTTCGCCTCGCCGCTGTCGGGCATCCGTGTCGTCCATGACCCAGACGGCTCCGGCTGGCAAGTGGGGGTGCGCTGCGTCCTGGCCGAGGGACACCGAGCCATAGACGTCGCCCGCACCGTCCACGACCGGACCCGCGCGTCCCTCACCCCGCTGGTCACGACGCACGGCACGGCGGACACCGTCACTGTTACCGTCACGATCAGCCGCATCACACGGACAAAAGCAAAGGTCGCCTGGCGGCCGCTGAAATCAAAGAAGTGAGCGATGATCCGGTCAGGGTAGCCATGAAAGTGCGAACCATGGCTTGACACCTCCATTCTGCCGAAGCTGAGCCCGAGGGCCGCCCCTGTTCTGAGTGAAGAGGGGCGGCGCAGGCCCTAGCCCTACAATCAGCGCATGGCTCAGCGAGAAGTAATCACTTATACGGACGACCTCACAGGTGAAGAATCCGAAGAGATCGGTACCCACACCATCCTCATCGACGGGGCTGGGGTCGAGATTGACCTCTCCACGGAGAGCCACGATCGCCTGTTGGAAGTTCTGCACCCCTACTTGAGCGCCGAGGGGGCCCGTCGAGTACGTGGCAGCGTCACCACTGCCGGCACGAGGGGTAAGCGTCGAGCCGTAGGACCCTCCGCCCGCTCGGACACGGCCCAGATTCGGGCTTGGGCCAAGGAAAACGGCCTTGAGGTGAATGACCGGGGTCGAGTTCCCGCTTCCGTTAAGGAAGCATACGAAAAGGCCAATGATTAATCTCTGATATTGATGATCGAGCTCACCGGCCTCACGCAGTCCCACCTCGACATCTGGCTTACCCAGGCCAAGACCTCCCAACGGCGCGCGAATGCAGCCTTCATCAGGTGGACGAAAAACGCAGCCTGACGCAGAACGAGGAGCACGAGGACCAGTTCCGTCGATGCCTGACGGATACCCCACTGCAGGGGTCGGGGTGGCGGCGTACCCAGCTGCACTGTTCCAGCCGGATAGCCACGTTGGACAGTCTGGAAAGCGTGCTTCCCGCCCGACCGTGTGTCCGCCGCTCTTTGAGGAGCGGCGACACCGGGGCAGTCTTGTCAGCGTGCGAGGGTGACCGTCACCGGCGCGTTGGGACAGCGTGCCGCGCTCTCGGCAAGCGTCCCCGTTCCACCGTTGCGGAGCGGGGACGCTGTCGTTGCCCTGCGCGGATGACGATCTGGCTGTGGTGGATCCGCTGGGCGCCCTGCTCCCCCCGTTAGTCCCCGCCCAAATGTCGGCGGGGACGTCACGTTGCGCCTACCGCGCGAGGGTGACCTTCACCGGGGCGTTGGGGCAGTGGGTCAAGTCTTCGGACAGGGAAGCCTGTTCGGCCGGGTCGATGGCGAGCTGCCAGCGCACCTTCACGACGATCCAGTCCCGCGCGTAGTCGCAGTGGTCGCCTGCCGCGGGCGGCATCCAGGTCGACGGGTCTTGATCGGCCTTGCTGCGGTTCGACTTCGCGGACACAGCGATCAGTGCGCGGTCATCGCCCAGGTCGTTGGCGTAGGCCTGGCGTTCCGCCGCGGTCCAGTCGGAGGCTCCGGAGTCCCAGGCTTCAGCGAGCGGGACGCGGTGGTCTACGTCGAGGCCGCTCGCGCCGTCAATGTATTGGTCGTCGTACTCCGAGTACCAGCGCCCGCCGGTGAGCTTGCAGTTCGGTCCCTGCTCGGGGCTCATGAATGCTTCGTCCTTGAGGACTTCTGCGCGGGTGTTGCAGCCGTCTTTGTCGGCGTCGATCCAGTGCTTGAAGCTGGTGCGCTGGTAGCCGGTGCGGTCCTCGTCCGCGATGGGCAGGGACTTCAACGCGTACTGGAGCGGGGTGGTGATGACGTCGCCGGGGCTGCCGAAAGGGCCGGGAGCGGCTTGTGCTGTGGCGGTGGGGGTGGCGAGTGCGGCAATGACGCTGAACAGGGCGGCAGTGCGGGCGAAGGTACGCAACGTGACTCCTCGAAGATCACGAACAGGTCGTGATCTTCGTAGCGAGTCCGTGACGCGTGACGTGCCGCAGACAGCCTTCGTGTCACCCGGGAGAGGGTTAAGTCAGATCAACGCCCTCTTGTTCAGCGGATTCTTGCGAGGAACCCGGGGCGTTTACGCCCGGGAGGAATCGCATCCACGGGGTGCGACGTGGAGCGTCGCCGTGACGTGCCGCAGGCCATCACGGCCGCGGAGCGGCCCGGGACGTTCCGGCGGAGCCGGGCTACGGCGGTGTGCGCGGGCAGGGCCGGAGCGGGTATCGCTCGTTCGGGTGAGGTGGGGCGAACGTGTGGTGGGTCTTCGGCCGGGTGTATAGGTTCGCTGATCGTGAAGCTGGTGGTGCGGGTGAAGCTGCTGCCGACGCCTGTCCAGGCGGCGGCACTTGAGGCGACCCTGCATGCTTGCAATCAAGCGGCGACCTGGGCGGCCGGGGTTGCTTTCGAGGAAAACGCGCGACGTCCGCTGGAGTTGCGCAAGCACGCCTATGCCGAGGTCCGGGTCAGGTGGGGCCTGGGCGCGCAGGCCGCGCAGCACGCGATCAAGAAATCCTGCGATGCCTACACCACCTTGAAGGCGAACCTGCGTAACGGCCGGTACGGGCGGCCCGGCACGAAGCGTCACGCCCGCGCCTCGGGCAAGCCGGTGGTCTTCCGGCCCGAGGCTGCGCAGCCTTACGACGACCGGATGCTGTCCTGGCAGCACCAGGCACGCACGGTATCGATCTGGACCACCGCCGGCCGCCTGAAGGGCGTGCGGTTCACCGGGCAGGCCGAGCAGGTGGAGGTCCTGGCTGCGCACCGCCAGGGTGAGTCCGACCTGGTGTGCCAGGGCGGGAAGTGGTTCTTGATCGCGACCTGCGAGATCCCCGAGGGGGATCTGAACACGCATCCGGACGGGTTCCTCGGCGTCGACCTGGGGATCGTGAACATCGCGGCCACCTCCGACGGGGCACGACACTGCGGTCGCCGGATCAACCGCAAGCGGGAACAGGATCGCAAGCTGCGTTCCAAGCTGCAGAAGAAGAACACCAAGTCCGCCAAGCGGCGGGCGAAGAAGTACGCGGGCAAGGAAGCCCGGCGCGCCAAGGACATCAACCACAAGATCAGCAAGCGGATCGTGGCGGAGGCTGAACGCACCGGTCGCGGGATCGCCCTGGAGACACTCACGGGCATCCGCGAGCGGGCACGGCTGAGAAAGCCCCAACGCACCACGCTCCACTCCTGGCCCTTCGCCCAGCTCGGCTCGTTCATCGCCTACAAGGCGAAGCGGGCCGGGGTGCCGGTCGTGTATGTCGATCCGGCGTACACCAGCCAGGAATGCTCGAAGTGTCATCACATCGCACGCGGCAACCGGCCTGCCCAGGCTGTTTTCTCGTGCCGGGTCTGCGGCTTCGTTGAGCACGCGGACCACAACGCGTCCCACAACATCGCCCACCGCGGGTGGTACGTGTGGGTCTGCGGGGCTCAGTCAACGGCCCCTGGACTCACCCTCATCGCGTGAGAACTGGACGCAGCCGAACCCATCACAGCCAGTGATGACTCGAGCAGCAAGCCCGGTCGTTTCACGACCGGGTAGTTGACCGATGGAGCGGGACGAGTCCGTGCTGCGCGGTTCTCATCAGGGCCGTCCTCCAGGTCGTGGGCGGCGGAAGAGATGCCCCTGCCTGTTGCCGGCGATAGCCTGGGGAACTAGTTGGTGGTCATCAGGCCGGTGCGGAGCTTCGCCACCACGCGGGTGATCAGGCGGGAGACGTGCATCTGCGAGACACCGAGTGCTTCGCCGATCTGCGACTGGGTCTGCTCCTCGACGAAGCGGAGATGGATCAGCGTGCGTTCACGCTCGTCGAGGCCGGCGATGAGCGGAGCCAGGGAGTGGAAGTTGTCGATGAGCTCGTAGGAGTCTTCTTCGAAGCCGATGAAATCGGCCAGCGCGGTGTCGGACTCGTCACCTGCGCTCATCACCGAGGCGTCCAGGGAGGAGGCGTTGTAGCCGTTGGACGCCATCTGCGCCTGGGCGACCTCGGACGGCTCCAGCTGCATCAGCTCCGCCAGCTCGGCCGTGGAGGGGTTGCGGCCCAGGCGGGTGCGCAGCTCCTCGGTGGCCTTGGACAGTTCGATGCGGGCTTCCTGGAGGCGGCGCGGCACGTGCACGGCCCAGCTGGTGTCGCGGAAGAACCGCTTGATCTCACCGGTGATGTAGGGGACGGCGAACGTCGCGAACTCGACCTCACGGGTCAGTTCGAACCGGTCGATCGCCTTGATCAGGCCGATCGTGCCGACCTGAACGATGTCTTCCATCTCCTCCTGGCCACGGTGACGGAACCGGGAAGCCGCGTACCGCACCAGGGAAAGGTTCATCTCGATCAGGCAGTTGCGCACGTACTGATACTCGTGCGTGCCTTCCTCCAGCTGCCCGAGCCGGCCGAAGAACCGCTTGCCGATCTCTCGCGCATCCTTCGGCGCGATGGAAGAGGGGTCGGCGTAAGCCTGCTCGACGAGGTCCTCCTGAGCCTGAGCGGCCTGGATCTTCTCCTGCGTCGTCACGGTGATCATGCGCTCCGCCCCTTTTGCTTGTTCCGAGCTTGCTTGCCGCTCCCCGTTCTGGCGCGACTACCCGGCATGGAAACGAAACATGCATGCGGAGGCCGGAAGATCCTTCCGGGCGTCCGGTGATGGGAGACCTGTGCTCTACGGCAGGGCGAGGACGGCTGTGATGGTCTTGCCGTCGGGCTGGATGTCGACGGAGACATGCGAGGCGAGGCGCTGGGTGATCATCCAGCCGAAGCCGCCGGGCAGTCCGGGGTTGTGGCGTACGAGGTGAGGCGCCGTCGTGCTGTGGTCGCTCACCTGCACCAGCAGGGATCCGTCTTCTATGCGGGCGTTGAACCGGGTGAGCCCGCCGCCGTGCAGGATCGCGTTGGACGTCAACTCGCCGGCCACCAGCAGGGCATCCTCACGAAAACGTCTGGCCTGGCCTGAGCGCAGCCGGCAGGCGGTTTCCACAACTGCCCTGACCTCGGCGCGCGCGTCGTGACAGCCCATCTCCTGGGGCTCGGGCGCCGTGTGAGTGGTCATGAAGACCTCAGCCCCTCTCTGCGTCGTTCTGCGAACTCGTCAATCGGAAGGTGCGCCGCCGCGATATCGCACCTGCCCGACCGGTCGCACGACACTCCCCCTACCCACTCAAAGGAAGTGCGTCAACGTTATCCATCACAAGGACGGCACCGCGGGCACTCTGCCGATACTGGTCCCCATGGGCTGTGTCCCGCCTTCCGCGCACGGTACTTCTGCGCGCGATCGATCCAGCGCGCTCTCCGCGGAATTTTGATGTGCTGCTCGAGCACGTCGGCCTGGCTGACGGCTAATCCTTCGTAGTTGCGCAGAAGAGGGGTGGACCCGACCGTCCCAGGTCGGGGTCCACCCCTCAGTCCATCGCCCTGGCGGCAGTGCTGCATCCGCCGCGGGCCGTCTTTAGTCGGCGGTGATCACCATCGGTACCAGCGGCCCTTGCGGCCGCCGCTCGCCGCCGGGCGGATCACGAAGCCGAGCAGCCACAGCACCAGGACGACGACCGCGATCCACCACAGGGCCTTCAACGCGAAGCCCGCGCCGAAGAGGATCAGAGCCAGAAGAAGAACAAGAATCAAGGGAACCATCGTTATCGACCTCCTGACCGCCACATGTCCTCGTCTCACTCACGCAAACGCATGAAAGACGCGTTTGTTTTATAGAGGCAAGGGTATTTGATTGCGCCGTGGCCGCTCGCTGAATTCCCTTGCCCGCACTGGTCATGCATCGGATGTCGTGGTCATCCATCCGGGAAATTCGCTGCCACTCATGTTTGCGCTGTTGATCCGTGGCCACACGAACTGACAGCACATGATGTCCAAGCCAAGGGAGTGTGAGCGGGCTTGACTGCCAACGAGAAGGCCAAGGCCAAGACCGAGCAGGTCACGGGCGCCGCCAAGGAGATCGCGGGACGCACTGTCGGCAACGAACGTCTGACCGTCGAGGGCCGCGCAGAGCGCAAGAAGGGCGACGCCCGGGAGGCCAAGGAGAAGATCAAGGATGTCGGCAAGCACTAGCCGACCGGATGACGTGACAGCGGTGGGGCGGACTCTCCCAAGGAGTCCGCCCCACCGCTGTCACGTCATCCGGTCCTCCCCGCCACACGCTGCGGGGTGACCTTTGAGAACGAGGAATTCCTCTCGGCCAGGAGGACAAAGTCCTCGCACATCTCACCTCAGACGGTGTTGGTGCGACGCTCGGTCTCGGGGACCAACAGGCTGTGGCGCCGTGGGACCTCGGCGCCCTTGTGGGCGAATTCTGCAAGGCTTTGATCGGATCCCGAGTCAGGGGGAACGCTGTGTGGTCCCTTCCGGGTTTTCGCTCGTGGCGCCGACAGCCCGCGAAGGGATGGGCCCAGTCCAGCAACTGGGCCGGGGCTCCTATCGCGGCGGGCGGCGTAGCACATCAGGGGCGCTTGGCCCGCAGCAACGCGGGAATCCTCTTGCGGAAACGCTTCGGCGCAGCTTGCTTCCTGGTCGTTTTCTTGGTCTTTGTTTTGGTGCCCGCCGTGGGGCGAGCACCGCTTTTACGCCAGGCCCACATCCAGCGGTTCCGGCTCTTCTTGACGGCGGCGTCCCGAGCTGGCTCGTCGGCCGATTCGCTGCGCGGGCGCCACCAGTGGACGCGGCGTGGATGCAACGCTCGTCCGAGCCTGCGGCCGAGGACGAGATACCCGAGGAAGGCGCCCGCCGCGTTGAGGATCACATCGTCGATGTCGAATGCCCGGCCGGCGACCAGCAGTCCTTGAGCGATCTCTACGGTGAGCATCACGAACGCCGTCATGAGTACCACTCGGACGAAGCCCCGTGTGCGTGGGAAGATCACCGGCAGCAGGAATCCGAACGGCACTCCCAGAACGACGTTTCCTCCCACCTGCTTGATCGTGTCTTGCCAGTCAGGCTGGTTGAAGTACAGGCGAATCGAGCTGCCGGGGTGCAGGTTGGTGTGGGTCAACGGTACTGACACAGGTGACGGGACGAGTGTGACCTTCGCCAGCGCGACGGCGAATGCCACCATGCAGACGAAACCAACCGCCATGACAAAGGCGCGTACCAGATTCCAGCCCCATGAGTGCTGCCGCAGGCGAGGTTCGGGTTCCATGCGGCGCCAACTACCCGGAAGCTGGTGCCGCACACGTCGTACGGCCTGATGTGTGCGGCACCTCGTGCGCCTCAACGCGATTCTGGGGGCGTCGGTTCCCCTTGTCGGCGCCGACAGCCTCGAAGCATGGCGCCGACATCAACTTCAGCTCTCCTGGCGGCGCGTGGTGGACGAGCGGCCGGTGGTCGATCAGTGCCGTGATGGCACGCGCCCGCGAGATCGAGGACCTCGGCTACGCATCGCTGTCCTGTGGCGAAGCCGGAGGCAGGGTGTTCTTCACCCAGACCGCTGCCCTGCTTGGTGGCACCGAGCGGCTGGTGGTCGGCACCTCATCTCCTCGGCGAGGGGGCGGGTTGGCCATGGGCCGCCCGGGTGGGTGCGCTTGCCGACCCGGGATGCGACGATGCCGGCGCCGGGCCCGGACGACGCACGGTGCCAGGAACGAGGCCGAGTACAGACCGGTGACGCGCGTCCACACCTGACCGGCTACACCCGGACCGCTCGCGGTGGCGTACGCGGGGCCGCGGCAGCGCAGGCGACTCGGGCACTGGGAGTCATCTGCGCTGTTTCGTCATATGCGGCTACCGTTCCTGAGGCGCGACATCGTCGTCGCTCAGCGACGCCGCAGTCGGTCGAGCCACGCGCGAGCCTGAGCCTGCTTGCGGGGGTCCGCGGCCGTCCGGCGCGCCGTCGCGATGGCCCGCTGGCCTTGCGGACTGCGGCTGTACTGCTTGATCCGGTCGAGAATGCCGGGCATGACGCCTCCAAGGTGTCGTTCGCCAAGAGCCGCCACATCGCGTCGCCGCTCACGTTGCGACTACCCGGGAAGCAGTACGGAACACGAAAGCGGGCACACGGGCGACAACGACTAGGAACAGGAGTTCCCATGTTTGCCATCGCCTCTGCCGTGCTGTTCTTCCTGGCATTCCTGATCAATGCCGCCGACATCGCGACGAACGACGTCTTCTCGTCCGTGAACGTCATGCTCCTCGGACTCACCGCTCTGGCTCTCCATCTGGCGGGAGCCGGTGGCTGGGCGCGTACCAGAACGTCGCGTCGACGCTGAACATGTGCTCACACCCCGGTCCTACGCGGCGTGGTGCACTCGCAAATAGTCGATCATGGTCGGGGCTTCCCGGGGTACCTGTCTCCCCGCGACGTTTACTGACGGACGAGGAGATGCAGTGGTGACACGCGAGCCCGACAGCGTGAACAGGTGCGCGCCCCAAGACCAGTTGCGCGCCACCGCCCGTGGCGGGGGCGATCGCCTGAGTGTGCTGGTGGTCGCCCTCGCACTGATCGGGGCTGTGTTCTGCGCCGGCCTGCTGCTCTTCGTGCGCTTCGCCCACTGGGCCGGGGCGCATCCGTTCGCGGGAACCCTCCTCATCGTGCTTGCTGTTCCGGTGCTCTACGTGGCGCTGCGGGCGATGCCCCGGACACGCGAGCTGCGCCGGGCCGCCCGCGCCGGAATGGCCCAGGCCGACCGTGAGTTGGGGCTGTCTCCAGCCGGTGCGTCGGGCGCGGTGCGAGCAGTCGAGCCAGACGACGCGTCCACACCCAGCCTGCGGGCCTCGGATGCGGTGCACGACGGGCTGACCGTCGAACTCCATCATCGTCGCGCCGACTTCAGGTAGCAGGACCGCCGGCTTCGAGGGGGCGTCGCGGCTTCCGGTGGCGCCGCGTCGCCCCGAAGCCCCACCGGACGGCGACGAGGCGATCGACCCAAGGCTGGCGCTCGAGGAGGTAGGCCTCCAGCTCCGGATAGCGGTCGCCAGTCGTCTTCAGGAGCAACTGCCACTCCTCACCCGTGCCGTACTCACCGAGATGCCAGAAAACGCTGGAAACGGGCCCTCAAGCACGCCGCTATCGACCCGGCTCCCGAGCGTCCCTCGACCACCTGGGCAGAATTACTCGCAACTCCCGCCGTTCGTTGCACGGTTGGGCGACGCGTCAGCGCGTCCGCACCGCGCCGAGCTGAGGGCGGTCAAGTCCGGGGTCGGTGAATCCTCGCGCGATGGCGTGCAGGACGCGGGCCATCGCCTGAGCCGCGGGCGTGGCGGCGCGCTGGGCTGGCCTGGCCAGGAGAATGCGGCGGACCGGGGAGACGACGTCGGACGACTGGTCGTGAGACAGGGAGAGAAGGCGTACGTCACTGCGCCGGTTGGTCAGGGCCAGTCGGGGCGCAAGAGCCAGGCCGAGGCCCGCGGCGACCATCGCCTGCGCTTCCTGGTAGTCGTGGGAGGCGTAGGCGATTCGCGGTTCGAATCCCGCCTGACGACAGGCACGCCGGAGCACGTCCGCGACCGGGTGGTTCTCGGCGCGGATGATCCACTCCTGGTCCGCCAGCTCGGACAGTCGCACATGCTCTGAGGCGACCAGCGGTGAACTGGTCGGCACGACCAGCACCGTGGGGTCCTCCAGAAGGGGAGTGAGGATCAACTGGTCGTCGTCGACGCGGTTCCAGTCGTAGTCCCACAGCAGCGACAGTTCCACCTCACCGGTGTGCAGCATCTCCCGCAGCTGGGCCAGGACCCCGGCACGCACGACCGTGCGTACCTGCGGGTGGGCGCGGCGGAAGCGGGTCAGGGCCAGCGGAAGCAGTGAGGCACTGGCCGTCGGGAAGGAGCCGAGGGTCACGACACCACGGTCCAGATGGCCGAACGCCTCCAAGTCAGCTTCTCCTGCCTGGAGTTCACGGCGGATGGTGCGGCCCCGTTCAGCGAGCGCGGCGCCAGCCGCGGTGGTGCGCACGCCGCGCGGTAGCCGCTCGATCAGCGGCTGCCCGGCCTCGCGCTCGAACAGGGACATCTGCTGGGAAGCGGCGGACGTGGTCATGGACAGCGCCTCGGCGGCGGCAGTGAGCGAGCCGCGCTCGGCGACCTCGGCGAGCAGCAGCAGTCGGCGGACATTGAGCATGCGGCGACTTTAGCCCAGCTAAACCCTCCTCAAGAAACGAGACATTGTGCTCAAGCCAATGGCTCTGCGAGAGTCTGGCCAACGCAGCGGTCCCGCACCCGATGCGCTGAGAGAAAGACGCTCTGACATGCACGTTCCCGCAACCCTCGTACGCGGTGGGACCAGCAAGTGCTGGCTCTTCCCCCAGGTGCACATGCCCGCCGACCGCGATCGGATCGAGCGCATCCTGGTCGACGCCTACGGCGCGGCGGACCCCGTCCAGCTCGACGGCATCGGCGGCGCCACCCCCACCACGTCCAAGGCGGCCGTGGTGGGCGCGAGCGCCCACGATGGCGTCGACATCGACTACCTCTTCGCCCAGGTCGGCATCGGGACCGGCACGGTCGAGTGGGGCAGCAACTGCGGCAACTGCGCGACAGCCATCGCCCTTTACGCCGTGGCCGAGGGCCTGGTGCCGCTCAGAGACGAGCGCACCCCCGTGGTCATGCGCAACATCAACACGGGCGCCGTTCTCGAAGCCGAGGTGGACACCCCGGGAGGCCGGGTCCAGGAGTTCGGGGACCGTACGGTCCCGGGCACGCTGGCCGGAGGCGTGCCGGTAGGTCTCGCTTTTCGTCACCCCTCGGGCGCAGCGACAGGTCGCCTCCTGCCGACCGGCCGGCCGGCTGAAGTACTGCCGGTCGGCGAGCGGTCGTTGGCCGTGAGCATGGTGGACGCCGGGGCTCCGGTGGTCCTGGTGGACGCGCTGCGCGCCGAGAGGACCGGAGCCGAGACGCTGGAGCAGATGCGTACGGAGGTGCCTTGGCTGCGTGCGGCCCGGCATGCCGCCGCAATCCGCATGGGCTTGGCCGAACCCGGGGCCGCGCCCGGTGACGCGGTGCCCAAGGTCGGCCTCGTCGGCTCTCCCGTCGCCTACACCACCACCCTCGGCGAGCACGTGGGCGCGCACGAGTACGACGTGTCCGTACGGATGCTGTCGATGAACTCCCCGCACCCGGCCATCGGGCTCACCTCCGCGGTGGCTGTGGCCGCCGCCAACCTCGTCGAGGGCACCGTGGTGGCCGAGGCGTCCACCGTCGGCGGCCGCGGCGTCCTGCGCATCGGCACCCCTGCAGGTGTCCTGGCCGTGGAGTCCTCGGGGACTGGACCGGACCGGGTCACCGTCGCCCGGGCCGCGCGTGTGCTGTGCCAGGCCCGCATCCTCGTGCGCGATCGCGCACTGCCTGCCGCCGCCTGACCCCTGCCTCCCTTCCCCGGTGAGCCGCAGTCACCGGACCCTCTCGCCCGCCCCGCCCCCGCAGGACAAAGAGGACAATGATGTCTCCTGAGCTGGTCTCCGTCGGCGCGTTGCTCGTCATGTTCGTCGTCGGCACCGTCCTACCGATCAACATCGGCATCCTGGCCTTCGTCGCGTCGTTCGCGATCGGTACGACCGCACTGAACATGACGGAGGATCAGATATTTGAGGGCTTCCCCGTGGAGCTCTTCCTCACCATCGTCGGCGTCACCTATCTGTTCGCCGTGGCCCGCCGCAACGGCACGGTTGATCTTCTGGTCGCCGCCGGGGTCCGCCTGGTGAGGGGCCGGACCGCCCTGATCCCCTGGGTGCTGTTCCTCCTGGCCGGGGTGCTGACGTCGCTGGGCACCTTCACCCCTGCCGCCGTGGCGATCCTGGTGCCCATCGCGATGAACTTCGCCTTCCGCTACGACATCAATCCGCTGATGACCGGGATGATGGTGATCAGTGGCGCCCATGCTGGGGCCTTCTCCCCCATGGCCGTGTCAGGGGCGCTGGTGCTCGGCATGGTCGACGACACCGAGCTGTCCGTCGCCCCTGCGACCCTCTTCTTCGCCAGCTTCGCTGTCAATCTCGTGCTGTCCGTGCTGACCTTCGCCGCTCTGCGGCGCCGCACGATGACGGCGGATCCGACCACGCGGCCCGAACAGGAGGCGACGAACGGCGACACGACCACGCAGCGAGCAACCTGGCACCAGTGGGCCACGCTCGCAGCCCTCGCTGCCCTGGTGGTGTGTGCTCTCGGCTTTCAAATGCAGATCGGTGTCCTCGCCCTGGCCGGCGGAGCGCTTCTGGCCCTTCTGGACATGAAGCGTCAGGAGAAGGCGGTGGACGGCATCAGCTGGCACACCCTGCTGCTGGTCGGCGGCATGATGACCTACATCGCGATGCTGGAGCATGCCGGGATCATCGAGAAGATCTCCGAGCATGCGGCCGACTTCGGGACCCCGCTCGTCGTAGCCCTCCTCCTGTGTTTCACGGTCGCCGTCACCTCCGCCTTCGCCTCCTCGACCGCGATCCTCACCGCGATCATCCCGATCGCCGTTCCGCTGCTGCTGTCCAGCCACCTCAGCTCGACGGGCCTGATAGCCGCTCTCGCCGTCTCCACCACGATCGTCGACGTCTCCCCGTTCTCCACCAACGGGGCCCTGGTGCTGAGCAACGCACGGGGAGTGGAGCGGCGCGGCTTCTACCGCCAGGTCCTCGGCTACACCTGCGGCATCGTCGCCGCGGGGCCCGTGGTGGCCTGGGGTGCGCTCGTCCTGCCCTGGTCCTGAAATCGGCGACCGGTCGACGAGACACGACATACGCCTGAAGCGCCGCCGGTCGCGGCGCTTCAGGCGTATGCCCGTCGTGGCCCCTTTGCCTTCGAGAGCAGGGGGTCAGGGGTGATGACCGGCGACAGGCGCAGCAGCCGGTCGGCCAACTGCTCGGGATCGAGCGGCTCGTCGCCGTCGACGATCCAGTCGTTGACGAGGCCACGGGCGCCGTCCGCGATGAGTGCGGCCAGGTCCCGGGCGGTGGCGGCGTCCAGGTCTGCACGTCCACCCCGCTCAACCCCTCCCGCATCCGACACCAACGGCCAGCACGGCAGGGACCGAGCCCCAAAACGGGGACCGAATTCGACAGTTCAACAGGCGGTGAGGACAGGGGGTCTCAGGTGGCGCTCGGCAGCGAGTCGAGCAGCTCGGTTTTGTGTGCGTCGATCGCGTCGCGGATGGTGCGGACGACGGCGATCGGGGCGGCTTCGGGGTCGGTGACGGGCCAGTCCAGGTAGCGGCGGCCGGCCACGACGGGGCAGGCGTTGCGTTACCTGGCCGCGCCCGCCGACTCGGAGCGGATCCTCGCGGGCGCCTTGCGCCCCGGCGACCGGCTGCGAGAGAGCGCGATCGCCGCCGAGCTCGGCATCGCCCGCAACACGGTCCGCGAGGCGGTGCGCCTGCTCGAACACGGCGGCCTGGTCCACTTCGACGGCAACCGCGGCGCCGTAACCGTCTCCCCCACACCCGCGACGGTCGACGAGCTCTACACCGCGCGCGAACACCTCGAGACGGCGGCATATTCGGCTAGCACAGGGCTCGGGTGGGGATTCTCAGGCCAGGTTGATGTTCTCCGCCTGGGGGCCCTTCTGGCCCTGGGTGACATCGAACGTCACGGTCTGGCCCTCCTGGAGTTCACGGAAGCCCGTGGAGTTGATCGCCGAGTAGTGGGCGAAGACGTCCGGGCCGCCACCAGCCTGGGCGATGAAACCGAAACCTTTCTCCGCGTTGAACCACTTCACAGTTCCCGTAGTCATGTCTCATGCCTTCCAGTCACGAACGCCTCCCGCACCTTGCGGAAGGCGGAGGTGGTCGTCCTGGTTCCTGCGGCACTACACAGCAGAACGCCCACGCCGAAGCGCGGGCAATAGGGAACTTCCGAACCACGACATCTGACCTAAACGCTACACGCCCTCACACCCTGTCACCATCGGAAACACGCCCATGCGCCTCACGCCCGACAGGTGTGCGCAGGACCTGCCGGTGCCCGATGACCGTTGCCGCCTCAGCTCGCAGGCGGTGAACCCGACTCGGTGTTGCGGCGGTATTCGGCGTTGATGCGCTGGGCCTCTTCGAGCTGGTCCTCGAGGACGATGATGCGGCAGGCGGCCTCGATGGGGGTGCCCTGATCGACGAGTTCCCGGGCGCGGGCGGCGATGCGCAGCTGGTAGCGGGAGTAGCGGCGGTGGCCGCCCTCGGAGCGCAGCGGGGTGATGAGACGGGCTTCACCGATGGCACGGAGGAAGCCCTGGGTGGTGCCGAGCATCTCGGCGGCCCGGCCCATCGTGTAGGCGGGGTAGTCCTCGTCCTCGAGACGGTCGAACGAGTCGTCTGCTGTCATTTGCACCTCTCTGTGGAACACGCTTGAGGGGCCCTGGTGCCATATGGCACCAGGGCCCCGAAGGAACATTCACACCATCTGCCGGCCCTGGAACTGCGCCGGCCTTCTGTGTCCGCTGACCCGACCTGGGAGTTGTCGGGGGCGCGGGGATCGCGGTTGCTTGACCGGAGACCACCTCACTATCGATGTCCTGCGGTACCCGGGCTCAACACTCCGCCCGGGCGATCCTGATGGCGCTCGTTCCTCCGTTCTTCCCTCGGTGATCAACCACTTACTAAACAGGGGGACTTGATACTGCTGGTACTGCGCTACTGCGTACTGCTGGTGTTGCGCACTGCTCAGTGGCCTGTGGCAGCGCCACCTTTTCGGCAGCCAGCCCCGTTGCCCATCCTGCGTCTGCTCTGGCTTAGAACCCCACTGCCGAACCTCCCGGTGCGCGCGCCCGCAGCTGACGCCTTCACCGAGGTACTGCTCACCAATTTCACTGCTGGGTACCGCGAACTGCACTCACGGGAACCGCCGCTTGACCGCGGTCCCGCCGACGGCGGCCCCTGATCACTGCGAGCCACCCGGTCCGGTCGTCAGCCCCGTCGCCGTCCTGCAACCGCTCTGGCTTCGGAACTCCACCACCGCACCGTCCTACGCACTGCAACTTCTGCACCACTGCCTGGCAGTTCGTCTCTGCCGGGCCCTGCCGACTTCCGGCTACGAGAGAAACCATAACCACGCCACAACCCAATGTCTACTCCGGCCAACATAGATTTCCGCGTGTCCGACAGTTAGATATTCGACTAGATATTCGAACTCGAGAGAGGAGGGGCGAGAGCAACGCCCGCCACCTGCACTGACGACCAAGTCCATCGCACTGAGGGCTGCACTGCCGGCCTCCACAGCCGTGGGGGCCGGTTGGGCGGCGGCCCCGCCCCCAGGTGTTGGATCCCGAAGCACTGCCAGGCGGGAGCAGGAGGCGGACGCGGTCGCGGTGCGCCGACCAGTGACGGTCAGGATGCGTGGCTGTGAGCCGCAAGCGATGTCGGTCCCGCATGTCATCCTGACCGCGATCAGGCAGGAAGGGCGAGGGGAGACAGGTGCGATGAGGGCTGCGTATTACCGCGCCCACAGCGAAAACGGCGACGGCATCGACGACCCGTCCGAGGACGCGCTGTTCATGCTGATCGACGATCTCAACAACGAGGACAACACGTTCGTCGTCATCCAGTCCGACGAAGACGATCCGGCCTGGTTCACCTCAGTCGCTGTCCTGGACGAAGGCGGCTACGAAGTCGTCCGCCGCGACAGCACCCGCCGCGAACACGGCGTCAGCACCAACACAAGTATCGACCAGATCGCCCGCGACCTCACCATTTGGATGGCCGCCCGCGACTTCCCCGAACGGCCAACACAGAGCACCAGCGACTTCCAAAACACCCCCTAGTCGAGTCTTCCGAGTTTGGTGGCCAGTCGGCAATCTCGGCGCGCGCATCAGTCTGGCTACCGCGAGGGGTGGCGGCCGTAGCCGCACGCGAACGAGCCCCCGAATTCGCCGTCGGGGCGGGGGCTCCTGTTGCTCAGGTCTTGCTCAACTCTCTTCACCTCTGGCTGGATCACGGTGAAGATCACCTCACCACGGGCGATCGCGTGGTGTGACCGTCGTCGTGCGGTCCACGAAGAGCAAGCATGGGGGAGCAGCAATGGCGAAAGCGGTACGGGCCTCGCTGGGGGAAATGTGGATCACGTGTCAGGTCTGCAAGAGCGATCAATTCCGTGAGCGAGGCGTGAAGCTGAACAGCACTGGTGGGGAGCTGTTCAATCTGGCCTGGGCTGATGAGACCGCCACGGGGCTGATCTGCTGGCGCTGCGGCTACGTGCACCTCTTCGTCAACCGTGAGATCCAGTTGCACCGCGTCAAGAAGTGACTCGTGGGGTGCGTCGCGTCCATCGCGGCAGACGGCGCCCCTCCGCGGAGATGGCTCTGAAGCGGTGCGTACATCATCCCAAGTCCGGCGGCGTAGTCGCCTAACGCACGGAGTGTGTCGAGATACAGCTGAGGCCCGCATCCCAGATGAGGTGCGGGCCCAGACTTGTCACACAGAGCGTCAGCGGCGGTCGTCCATCTCGTCCTGGATGTCGTCGAAGCTCCGCTGGTCGTTCTGCCTCGCCTCTTCGGCACGCTGCCTCAAACGCTCCTGCTCGGACCGTCCCCGCTGGGACGCCTCGTCCTGTTTGCCTTGCAGCTTCTCCTTGGCCTTCTGAGCCTTGCCTTGCATCTCGTCCTTGATGCCCATGAGGGGTGCTCCGCTCGTGTGGGGGGATCCTCGATTGGAGCCTGGCACGGAGCATGGCGGGGCGCCTGATCTCCCTGCGCTGTTTGGGTGACGCTCGCAGCCTCGTCTGGCGCGGGCCGCCTGACCAAACGACACCACCACAGCTCACGGCATCGAATCGTATTTCCGAGCCGGACACGAGTTCACCGGTATTCCCGCGCTACGAGCGTGACTGGAGCGTCGACGCCTCAACACGGCTGGCGCCCCTCCCGGCCGTGTTCATTCGTGCTCGCGGACATCCATCCACCACTATGAAAGGAAACATCCGATTCGCCTGGGGGCCTTGCATGCACGGTGACGGTTTTCCTGCCCCGGATTCCGGGCTCCTCCTCACTCACTTTCTGACGGTGGCCGACGTAGCCCGATCTGCGCCCCGGACATGTCGGGTGAGGCGGTGGCATCCTGGGCGGGCGGATTCACCCACAAGTACCCTGCGGTGCGCCTCGACATCAGTGAGGTCGGGTCCCGGCACGAACTCGTCGCGGCGGTGACGGACGGGCGGGCCGAGCTGGGCTTCACCCTGGCCTGCGAGGAGCTGCGCGGAGATGTCGACTTCGTCGAACTCGGCGTACAGCGGCTGCTGTTGGTCCGTCCGCCGGGCCGGCGCCCACCTGGCCCCTGCGGCGTGGTGCCGCTGACGCGCATCGGTGACCTGCCGCTGGTGCGCCGCCAGGTCATCCGTAACGAGGAGGACCCGGTGCAGCGGGTGCTGACGGCGCACGGTGTGGAGTGCCTGACCGGGGCGACCGTTCCCAGCCGCACCGCGCAGATGGCGTTCGTCCTCGGGTCCGGGTTCCAGGCGTTTCTGCCTCTGCGGATGTGTGCGGCAGCCCTGGACGCCGGAGCCTGCGTGGTCGAGACCGATCCGCTGATTGAGTCTCCGTTCGGCGTGATGCACCGCTCCGGCGCGCTCGTGCCCGCCGCGCAGCAGTTCGTCAACGACGTCGACGCCGCGCTGCGCGGCTGGTACGAGGCGATCGCCGCGCACCGCGCCGACGGGCTCGATCTCGTCGACGCGGTGGTTGCCGCGCGTGGCGCGCTGTCGTGAGACGGCGTGTCTGACCGCCGGGATCATTCATGCGGGCGACGCGGGCGCCGGCGAGGCCCGGATCCCGGGAACAGAGTCAGCCCCACGTGGTGCTCTCTCGTTGTCGTCGAATACGCAAAGCATCGGTCGGAACCAGCAACATCTGCAACTGAGATGATCCAGCGGTGGCTGATGTGATCACGGCGTCGGAGCCCTCCTGGTTAGCCCCGTTCACCGGGCTGAGCCCGCGTGCCTTCGGGAAGCTGATGCCCGTGCCGCGGCACGAGAGGCAGAACCTAGGCGCCGCCGTCCTGGGCGGACGCCTGGGCCGTGCGGCGGAAGGCGGCGCGGTACGCGCTCGGGCGGTGGCCGGTGTGGCGGGTGAAGAGGGCGGCGAAGGTACCAGGGTCCTGGTAGCCGACGGCCGCGGCGACGGCGGCGACGGTGCGGTCGGTGGTCTCCAGCAGATGGCGGGCGCGGCGGACCCGGGAAGCCTGCAGATGGGCCAGCGGGCTGCGTCCGGCCTCTTCGGAGAAGCGGCGCAGCAGCGTGCGGGTGCTGACCCGGAAGGCGTCCGCGAGCGTGGCGAGGTCGTACCGCTCGGCGAGGTTCTGGTCGAGCCGCCGCATGACGCGCTGGGAGAACTCCCCGCCGGGCTGCGGGAGGAGTCGCGGGTCGACGTACGGGGTCTGGGAAGTCCGTGCGTCGTCGACCAGCGCCAACCGTGCGGTGTTGCGGGCCACCCGGGCGCCGTTGTGTCGGCGGATCAGGTCCAGCGCGAAGTCGTACATGGCGCTGAAGGCGGCCGTGGTCGTCACCCCCGTGTCTGTGACGACCAGGTGCTCGGGCTGCACGTCGGCGTCGGGGCAGCGCCTGGCCAGTTCGCCGGCGTGCAGCCAGGAGGTGGTGGCCCGGCGCCGGTCGAGGAGCCCAGCCTCGGCGAGCAGGAACGCGCCGACGCAGAGGGAGACGACGGCGGTGCCGGCGGCGGCCTGTGCGCGGATCGCCGAGATCTCGGGGGCGAGCCGGGCGAGCCGCGCGTCGAGGTCCGTGTCCGGGCGCAGTTCGAAGCCGGGGACCACGAGGACGTCGACCTCGCGCACGGGACGCACGTCCAGCCTCGCGCCGCCCGAGGCGGTGACCCGGCGGCGGGGCGAGATGACCGACACCCGGTAGCCGGGCGCGTCCGGTCCGGCGACGTGCCCGGCCATCGTCATCAGGTCGGGGACGCCGAACACTTCGGATGCGAAGCAGTCCGGGTACGCCAGGACCCCGACCCGCAGCGCATCCGGCCCGGCGCCCGGATCCGCACGCTCCTTTGCCTGCCGCGTCGCCTCGGCCATCGCTCCTCCCGTACCCCGTGGTTTCCCTGGTCCCGTGTCGCCGACCGTGTACCGCTCGCCTTCCTCGCGTGTGGCGAGATTACCCCTGTCCTTGGCGATCCCGCTCCTCACCCGGCGGCCGGCTCCGGGGCCAGGCTGGCCCCATGAGCTTCGACGATCCGATCACCGACTTCACCCGCCGCAGCGTGGCCGTGGAGGGGGTGGAGAAGACGGTGTACGTAGCCGGGGTCGGGCCTGCGGTCGTGGTGCTGCCGGAGATGCCGGGCATCAGTCCCGACGTCTTGCGGCTCGCGCGCTGGGTGCGGGACGCGGGCTTCACCGTCCATGTGCCCTCCCTGTTCGGGACGGACGGCGCCTTCCCCACGGTCGAGGGCGGCCGGGAGGTCGTCCGCCGCGCTTGTGTCAGCGCCGAATTCCGCGCCTTCGCCGGGGGCGGCACCAGCCCGGTGACGGTCTGGCTACGCGGCCTGGCGCGCCAGGCCCACACCGCGTGCGGTGGGCCAGGGGTGGGTGCGATCGGCCTGTGCTTCACCGGCAATTTCGCCCTCACCATGGCCCTGGAGCCGGCGGTGATCGCCCCGGTGGTCAACCACCCGTCGCTGCCGCTCGACGACCCCGGCGGACTCGAACTCGACGCGGCGGACGCGCGCGCGGTGCGCGACCGGCTCGACCGCGACGGACTCACCGTCCTCGCCTACCGCTTCGAGGGCGATCGCTGGTGCACGGGGCAGCGCTTCGCCGCCTACCGATCGCTACTGGGCGACGGCTTCGACGGGCGTGTCCTCCCGGACAGCGCCGCCAACCCGGCTCCGCCGCCCTTCTTCGCCGATCATGTCGGCACCCCGCACAGCGTCGTCACCGCCCATCTCGTCGACGAGGCCGGCCACCCCACCGTCCGGGCCCGCGACGAGATACTTGCCTTCCTCACCGACCGCCTGCACCCGCATGGGAACCGACCGCTGCCCGCCACCTGACCAGGCCCTGGTCCGCCGGACACCGCGACCTCACCGCCATCGCCCTCGCCGACACCCTCATCTGGCTCGACCAATGATCGGTCTTTTGTGTGATGGGGACTCAGTTTCGGGTAGTGAGTGTCCGCGTTGGTGGCTGGTGCAGGCTTGGTGTTGTCGTCGCTGTCGCCAGTGTGACCAGTGCAGGACGTGGTCGATGGGTGCCGGCTTTTGGGGGACAAGCCTTAGGCCCATCCCGTCAACCACTGCTGCCTGTGCATCACGGAGGTGATCCGAGAAGCCGGACTGGCCCGACAGGGAGGAACATCGTCCGATGGCCGAGCCCGGCGTGGCCGTCAACCGCCGCCTCCCGCCGACAGCGGATCGAGCTCCCTGCGCCGTCGGCTGATGGAGTCGGGGTCCCAGTCCGGCCGGGGGACGGACGCCAGCAGCAGCTGCGTGTACGGGTGTCCGGGGTCTGCGAGCAACTCCGCGACGGGGCGGTGTTCCATGGTGCGGCCCCGGTACAGGACGAGCGCCTCGTCGCACACGTACCGCACGACGGCCAGGTCGTGACTGACGAAGACCAGGCCGATACCGGTGTCGCGGCGGATGTCCGACAGCAGGTTGAGCACCTGCGCCTGAACGGACACGTCGAGCGCCGACACCGCCTCGTCGAGTACAAGGACGGCGGGTTCGACCGCCAACGCCCTCGCGATGGCGGCTCGTTGACGCTGTCCGCCGGAGAGTCTGCGAGGCAGCGCCGCCGCCTCGCGATCACCGAGGCCGACCTGGGCGAGGAGTTCCCGCACCCGGGCGACCCGGGCCGTGGGGTCAGCGAGACCGTGCAGGCGCAGCACTCCGTCGAGGGTCGCGCCGATGCTGATCCGCCCGTCCAGCGAGAGGTAGGGGTCCTGGAAGACGATCTGCACCGCCTTGGCGCGGGCGAGGCGGGCCGCCCGGCCGCGTACGGTGGCGGCCAGGGGTTCGCCCTGGACGAGGATCTGTCCGGCGTCGGGGCGTTCGAGGCCGATCAGCATCCGGGCCGTTGTCGTCTTGCCGGAGCCCGACTCCCCCACGATGCCGAGAGCGCCGCCGGCCCGCAGCGAGAACGACAGGTCGTCGACGGCGACGACCTCCGTCTTACCCGTTCGGTAGGTCTTGCGCAGACCGCTGACCTGGAGCAGCGTGCGAGCATCAGTTCCGGTACTCAACTGCCCTCCCTTGCATGTGAGTTGGTCGCCGAAGTCGCCAGCTCGTCCGCGAGGTGGCAGGCGACCAGGGCCTCGCCGTTGCGCTCCAGCGGCGGCGGTGACTGGTCGCAGACACCGGGCCGGGCGAAGCGGCAACGGGCCGCGAACGAGCAGCCGGGCGCTGAGTCGAGCAGCCCCATCGGCGAGCCGGGAATCGGGGTGAGCCGGGCCGGCGGCCCCTCCGGCGCCTGAAGCGGTGGCGACGAGCCGAGCAGGCCTGCGGTGTACGGGTGTTGGGGCGTCGCGAAGAGCTCGGCGGTGGGCGCCGTCTCGACGATCCGGCCCGCGTACATCACGTAGATCCGGTCGCAGGCGGCGGCCGCGAGTTCGATGTCATGCGTGATGAGGAGCATGCCCAGGCCGCGTTCGCGCTGCAGCCGCCCGAGGATGGCCATGATCTCGGCCTGTGTGGAGACGTCGAGCGCGGTGGTGGGTTCGTCGCACAGCAGCAGCCGGGGTTCTGCGGTGAGCGCCGAGGCGATCATGACGCGTTGCAGCATGCCGCCGGAGAGTTCGTGCGGGTACTGCCGCAGGTGCCGGGCGGGGTCGGGGAGGCCGACCGCGCCGAGCAGTTCGGCGGCGCGGGCGCGGGCGCGGTCTTTGGCCCAGCCGTGGCTGACGCGCAGCGACTCGGTGAGGAAGTCACCGATGCGGCGCACCGGGTTGATGCCCGCCCGGGGGTCCTGGAAGATCATCGTGGCTGTGCCGGTGCGGACAGCCCGTAGTTCCGCGGCGTCGGCCCCTACCAACTCCCTTCCATCGACTCTGACTTGACCTTTCACACTCGCCCCCGCCGGGAACAGGCCCAGCGCGGAGCGGGCCGTGACCGACTTCCCGGAGCCGGACTCGCCGACCAGCGCGACGACTTCACCGGCGGACACCGTCAGGTCGATGCCGTCGAGGACAGGGCGGGCCATGCCGGGCAGGGTGATGCTCAGCTTCTCGTATTCAAGGAGTGCCATCAGGATTCCCTCCCCGCGAGCCGGTCGCCGAAGTTCTCCCCGACGACGTTGAAGGCGACGACCACGACCACCACGGCGACCGCGGGCACGACCGCGGACAGCGGCCGGCCTTGCAGTACGGCGGCCTGCGACTGGTTGATCATGGCTCCCCAGTCGGGGGTCGGCGGCTGGACGCCGAGGCCGAGGAAGGACAGCGCGGCGAGGTCGAGCAGCGCGTAGCCGAAGTTGACGGTGGACTGGGCGAGCACGGTCGGGCCGATGTTGGGCAGCAGCCTGCGGACCGCGACGTACAGCGGGGAGTGTCCTTGTACGCGGTAGGCCGCGATGTACGGTCTGGCCTGTTCCTGGAGCGCGAGGCCGCGTACCAGTCGTGCGGTGTACGGCATGTAGGCCACGGACATGGCGATCACCGGGGCCGTCATGCCTTTGCCGAAGACCGCCACCGCGAGGATCGCGACGAGGAGGGCCGGGAAGGCGAAGATGACGTCGAGCAGCCGTCCGACGACCGTGTCGATCCAGCCGCCGCGCCACGCCGAGAACAGGCCCACCGCGATCCCGGTCACCGTCGAGAACAGGACCACCAGCATCGGTCCGACCAGGCTCGTCCGGCTGCCTTCGATCAGGGCGGAGAAGGTGTCGTGGCCGCCCTGGTCGGTACCCAGCCAGTGGTCGGTGCTCGGGCCGACGAGGCCCGCGCCCAGTTCTCCGTACGTCGGGTCCTGCGGCGCGAGCCACGGCGCGAACACCGAGACGAGGACGAAGAGGACGAGAAGTCCCAGGCACAGGTTCTGGAGCCAACCACCGCCCAGGGAACGCAACTTGGCGACCGGGCCGCGCAGCACTCCTGCCACCGGGGCGCTCATCGTGCGCTCCCCGCTGCCGCCACCCGCGGATCGATCAGCGGATGCACCAGGTCGACCAGGAAGTTGACCACGACGAACGCGGCCACCACGAGCAGCACGATCGCTTGCACCACCTGGAAGTCCATCTGGTTGACCGACGTCACCAGCAGCGATCCCACGCCCGACATGCCGAACGCGGTCTCCACGATGGAGGTGCTCACCAGCATGCCGGAGATGAGGAGTGCGGAGACGGTGACGATCGGGCCGAGGGCGTTGCGCAGCACATGGCGGCGGATGACCGTCCACCGCGGGGTGCCGCGGCTCACCGCGACCTCGACGTGCTCGCGGCCCATCTCCTCCAGCATCGACGAGCGGGTCACCCGCGTGACCATCGCCATGAATGTGACCGACAGGGCGATCGCCGGGAGCACGACGTGGTGCAGCCGGTCGAGGACGCCCGTGCCGTTGCCGATGGTCGGGAACCAGCCCAGCTTCACGCCGAACAGCGAGCGCAGCAGCAGCGCGGCGACGAATGCCGGGGCAGCGGCCCCGACCGTCACCAGGAGCATCAGCACGGAGTCGGTGCGCGAGCCGCGGCGCAGCGCGCCGATCATGCCCGCCGCGACGCCGACCACTGCGATCAGCAGGGCCGAGGCCGCGATCAGCAGCATCGTGGCCGGAAGCCGCGACCAGATGACCGAGCTGACGTCCTGGTGGAAGACGTAGGAGCGGCCGAAGTCGCCGTGCAGCACGCCGCTCAGCCAGTCCCAGTACCGGACGAGGAACGGCTCGTCGAAGCCGTACCGGTGGCGGATCTGGGCGAGTTCCTCGGGGCCGGCGCTGCGGCCGCGCACCAGGAAGCTCGCCGGGTCGCCGGGCGCCAGGTACAGCGAGGAGAACACCAGGAACGAGGTGACCAGCAAGGTCGCCGCCATCCCGGCCAGTCGGTGCGCGACTCCGAGCGCCCGCGTGGTCGTACGGCTCACTTCTTGGCCCCGATCTCGGCCGCCCACGGGTAGTAGAGGTAGGCGACGGACGGCTGCACGCCGGTGATGCGGTTGCCGAGGAACACGCTCGTGGGCTGCGTGTACAGGGGCAGCCAGGGGAGCTCGCGCAGGGCGATCTTCTGCGCCTTCGCGCTGGCCTGGGCGCGTGCGGCCGGGTCATAGGTGCCGGCGGCGTCCTCGACCGCCTTGTCGAACTCCGCGTCCGACCAGCCGCCATAGTTGGTGAACATGCCGGTCTCCAGGGAGCCGTACACATCCAGCGGATCGGTGGTCGAGGTGTACCAGAACGTCAGGAAGAGGTCGATGCCCTTGCGGGCGGCGGCGTCGGTGAAGAGCGTCGAGTACTTCTCCGGGGAGAGCGTCTCGATCTTGGGGTCGAGGCCGATGGCCTTGGCGGCCTGCTCGACGGCCTGCGCGATGATCGTCGTCTGCGAGTCGAGCGGGCTGGTCGCGATGACGATCCGCTGCCCCTTCACGCCGGCCTTCTCCGCGATGGTCTTGGCCTTGGCCGGGTCGTACGGGTAGTGCGGTACGTCCTTGATGATGGCCCTGCGGCTCGCGGCGGGCGCCTGGTTCCACATGTTGTCGGTGACCAGGGAGTCGGTGACCTCTCCGACCCCGCCCGCGCCGGCCTTGACGATGCCCTTGCGGTCGATGGCCATGAGCAGGGCCTTGCGCACCTCGGTGTCGCCGAGAGGGCCCTTGAGGTTGCTGACGATCTCTTCGGCGACGGTGCTGTTGACGCCGTAGTAGAGCTTGCCCGCGGTGGACTTTCCGAGCTGGTCGTAGGCGTCGGCGGGGACCATCCAGCCGCCGTCCACCTCACCGCTCTGGAAGGCGTTGACGCGGGTCGTCGGGTCGCTCAGGAACACGAACTTGACCTGGCCCGCCTTGGCCTTCAACTTGCTGTTCCAGTACCCGTCGAACTTCTTCAGGGTGAGCGACTGCCCCGACGCCCAGGTCCCGAACGCGAACGGGCCCGTGCAGTTCACGCCGCCCTTGGGGCTGCCGTAGTCCTTGCCCGCCTTGGCGAGGGTCTTCGCCGCCTCGATGGTTCCTGAACTGGTGGCCATCTCCTGGTTGAAGACCGCGTCCGGCTTCTTCAGCTTGACGGTGACTTCCAGCGGCCCCGTCTCGTCGATCGACTTCACGTTGCGGAACGTGTTCTCCCAGGCGCTGCCCACGGCGGGGTCCATGTGGCGACGCAGCGAGGCGACGACATCGTGCGCGGTGAGCACCGTCCCGTCGTGGAAGTGCACGTCGGGACGGATCTTGTAGACCCAGGTCGTGGGCGTCGGATTGCTGTACGAGGACGCCAGGTTCGGCGACGTCGTCAGGTCCGGGTTCCAGCGCAGCAGGCTCTCGCAGACGTTGGCGAGGATCTGGTTCGGCGGGTAGTCGTACGCGTAGGCGTAGTCGAGCGAGGACGGCTCGGCGTAGATCGACCAGGTGAAGGAGCCGATGTCGCCCGCGGCGGCGGGCGTCTGCTTCGTGAGCTTGTACGCGGTGCCGACGCCGGCGCCGTTGTCCGGGTGCGCTGTGCCACTGCACGCACTGGCGACGAGCAGGGCGCTCGCCGCGAGAAGAGTCCCCGCGGTGCGCCGCACCGCCCGTGTCCGTATCGGTCGTCTCCGTATCAGCCGTCTCGATCCTGCGCTGTCTGAGGGCATCGCCTGTCTCCGTCCGGGTGGGCTCGATGAAGTGCCTGAGGGGTTACGTGCGTCAGTCGTGCGCGGTGAAGACGGGTTGGCCTTCGACATAGGTCCGGCGCACCCGGACGTCGGCGATCTCCTCGGTGGGCCGCGTGAACGGGTCACGGTCCAGGACGACGAGATCCGCGTACTTGCCCTCCTCGACCGTGCCGGTCACGTCGTCGAGGTGGTTCACCCAGGCGGTGCCCGCGGTGTACGCGGCGAGCGCCTCGGCCAGGCTCAGGGCCTGCTCGGGATGGAACGGCGGGTACGTCGCGCCCTCGGGAAGCTCCGCGGCGGGGGCGGCACGGTTGACCGCGACGTGGATGCCCCACAGCGGGTTGGGGCTGCTCACCGACCAGTCGCTGCCC
The DNA here is from genome assembly GCF_035918235.1 of Streptomyces sp. NBC_01445. Lineage (NCBI taxonomy): Bacteria > Bacillati > Actinomycetota > Actinomycetes > Kitasatosporales > Streptomycetaceae > Streptomyces > Streptomyces sp. NBC_01445. The sequence goes on from NZ_CP109485.1 coordinate 2,447,973, forward strand.
GCGACGAGGCGGGCCCCGGCTCGGCTCAAGTCCCCGAACGGGTACTGCTGTGCGGCCCGTTCGGCGCCCAGGAACGGGATCGTCAGCTCGTCCATCTGCGGTTCATGCGCGGCCCACAGCGCCTGGATGTTCGCGGCGACACCCAGCTCCGCGAAGCGCGCGATGTCGTCGGGGTGGACGACCTGGAGGTGCGCCATGTGGTGGCGGTGGTCGTTGGCACCGTTGGCTGCGCGGGCCGCACCGAGCGCGTCGAGGGCCTCGCGTACGGCACGGTCGCCCAGCGCGTGGAAGTGGACCTGGAAGCCGGAGCGGTCGAGCGCGCACACCGCCTCGCGCAGCAGCCCGGGCTCGACAAAACTCAGGCCGGAGTTGCCCGTCGGGCAGCCACAGCCGTCGAGATACGGCTCCAGCATCCCGGCGGTGAAGTTCTCCGCGACGCCGTCCTGCATGATCTTGACGCTGGTGGCGCGGAACCGGCCGGCCTGCCCGATCCGGCGGCGCTCCTCCAGCTCGGGAATCTGGTCCAGTCCGCGCTCACGGTCCCACCACAGGGCTCCGACGACCCGGGCGAGCAGGGCGCCCTCACGAGCCGCGCGCAGATACACGGGCAGGTTGTCCGGATAGCCGTGGAAGGAGCCGATCATGGCGTCCTGCCACCCGGTCACCCCGAGGGAGAACAGGTAGTCCTGCGCGGCGAGCAGCCCGGCGTACGTCTCCTCCTCGGTCGCGACCGGAACATGACGGGCCACCAGCTCCACTGCGCCCTCGTGCAGGGTGCCGGCCGGGGTGCCGTCCGCCTCCCGCTCGATCCGGCCGTCCGCCGGGTCGGGGGTGTCGCGGTCGACCCCGGCGAGCTCCAGCGCGCGGGAGTTGACCCAGGCACCGTGGCCGTCGCGGTTGGTGAGCAGCACGGGCCGGTCCGGCACCACCACGTCGAGCATGCCGCGCGTCGGCGTACCACCGGGGAAGCTGTCCATCGACCAGCCGCCACCACGGATCCAGACCGCGTCCGGGTGCTCCTTGGCGTACTGGGCGACGACCGCAAGACAGCCCTCTGCGGTGAACTCCTCGCTCTGGTCGCAGCCGAGCATCTGGGTCCCGCCCATCACAGGGTGGACATGCGAGTCCTGGAACCCGGGGACGAGCAGCCCGCCCTCCAGGTCGACGACCTCCGTTCCTGCCCCGGCCAGCGCGCGCACCGTACCCGCGTCGGCGACAGCGACGATCCGGCCGCCCGCGACGGCGACGGCGGCGTCCACCGGGAGGAGGCCCGTGCCGGTGAAGACCCGGCCCCCTACGAAGACGGTGTCGGCCCGTCGGGTGCTGTGCGCCATCAACTCAACCTCCAGCTCGGCGGATTGACCCGCCCGGCGTGTTCGTTGAGGAGGAGTGAACGGCAGCGCAACAGCGCTGTCAACAGCATTGCGCTCTCTGGACAGAGGATCGCTACACTGGCCGCACCATGCCGAAGTCACCCGCCGCCACGGCGAAGTCGCCGGCCACCACGGCCCGAAGCAGCAAACGCGCAGGCAGTCAGCTCACGCCCGACGCGATCATCGACGCGAGCCTGCGCATCGCCGCCCGCGGAAGCAAGGACGCCTTCACCGTCCGGCGCCTGGGCGAAGAGCTCGGCGCGGACCCGACCGCGATCTACCGGCACTTCCGCGACAAGGACGAGCTGCTGCTGTCGGTCGCCGACCGCACGCTCGGCGAGGCGCTCGACGCCATCCCCGAGGGGCTCGACTGGAAGGGCCGCATCCGGGCACTCGCCGACGCCTCCCTCGCCGTGGCCCTCAAGTACCCGGTGGTGGGCTCGGCCATGGCGAGCCGGACCACGCGCCGGTCCAACGAGTTCCGGGTCGTCGAACTCATCCTCGGCGCCGTCCGGGAGGCCGGCCTGGAGGGCGCCGAGGCGGCGGTCCACTACCGAATGATCGGGGACACACTCCTCGCGTACGTGGGGCAACAGGCCGCGTTCCTACTGTTCGACGCAGACGCCCGCGCAGCCGACGACTCCGCATGGAGCCGCGAGTACCGGCTGGTCGACCCGAAGCACTTCCCGAACATCACCCGCCTCAGCGGCGAACTCGCCGAGGTGGCGGACGACCAGATCTTCGACGCCACGGTCGCCGCCCTGATCTCGGCCATCGAACTGCGCGCCAAGGCCCTGCGGGAGTCCCAGGCGTTGCCGCCACATGTCACGCCGGCATCAGCCGCGAGGCGAGGATGACAGCGGCCTGGTAGGACTCGGCGATCCCGCCGTCGCGGGCAGTGCGGGTGCCGAATAACCATCCACCCAGGTCGCGGCCTCGGTCGCCGGTCTCCCGCGCTCCACCCAACAGCCTGTCCCGCTCGAAAACACGATTCGGGACCTTGTCCCGCGCGGAAATACGATTCTAGGTCTGTGCGGGTGCCGATAAATCATCCGCCCAGGTGACGGTCTTGATCCCCGATCTCTGGCTGTGCCCGCCGATCACCCCGCTGTCTTCACGTGGACAGCAACGGGGCGGCATCATGATCTGTCGTGCTGCTGCGCCTGGCCTTGCGCCTGCCGAAAATGTCATCCATACAGCTCAGGAGCGTCTTCGACAGTGCGGCAGGATAGGCACTCGTGCTGCTGCGCCTCGCCTACCTGACCGTCACCAACCTGTTCGCTGCATTGCGGCTACAGCCGACGAGCGACCGCGACAAGGACGCGGAGATCCTCGCCTGCGCCACCAACTCGCCGTCTTGGAGCGGCAGCTCGGCGCGGACCGGGTGAAGTTCACTGCGGAAGACCGGGCATTCCTTGCCGCTCTACTGGTACCCCTACCCCGTCAGGTCCTGCGCCAGCTCCGGTTACTGGTCCGGCCAGACACCATCCTGCGCTGGCACCACGACCTGATCAAGCTGCGCCATGCCCGCACGTGCCGACCGAAGAGGCCGGGCCGGCCGCCCACGGACCACTCAATCCGCGCGCTGATCCTGCGCCTAATCCGGGAGAACCCGTCGTGGGGCTACCGCAGGGTGCACGGCGAACTCGCCACCCTCGGCATCCAAGTCGCCGCCTCCACCGTCTGGGAAATCCTCACCTCCGAGGGCATCGCCCCCCAGACCGGGGCCGCCACCACCTGGGCCGACTTCCTGCGATCTCAGACCGACACCATCCCGGCCTGCGACTTCATCGAGACCATCACCCTGACCGGCAGGCGCCAGTACATCCTCGCCGTCATCGAACACGCCACGCGCCGCATCCGGATCCTCGGCACCACTGCCCACCCCACCGCAGCCTGGGTGACCCAGACGGCCCGGAACCTGGCCATGGACCTGACGGCCGCCAACGCACCCCTCATCTACCTGATCCGAGACCGGGACGCAAAGTACCCCGCCCTCTTCGACCAGATCCTGGCCGACGCCGGCATTCAGGTCGTGAGAACCGGCATACGAATACCGCGCATGAACGCGATCATGGAACGCTGGGTCCAAACCTGCCGCCACGAGCTACTGGACCACACCTCATCTGGAACGAACGGCATCTGCGCCACACGCTCCGCCAGTCGCACTCCGCTACAACCTCCACCGCCCCCACCGAGCGATGCATCAGGCAGCACCCGTACGCGCTGTCCCCGAACCGCTCACCCCTGCACAGATCTCCCACCTCGACGTACGACAAAGAGACCGCCTCGGCGGAGTCCTCCACGAATACCAACATGCCGCCTGAACAGCACGGATAAAGTCTTCGGCAGGCGCAGAGTCGCGGCGCGGTCACCCGATGCCAGGTCGGACCGAGTGAGCGCGAACGAGCCAGGTTGCACCGCGCATCCTCGCCAAGCTCGACGCCAGAGCTGCGCCGGACGCTTCCTGGCTGTGGCCGATCACTGCCGCCCTGTACCGATCTCGCACCGAACCCCGTCTACAGGGAAGCGGCCGATTGCCTTAAGGTCCCTGCCATGCGCGTGGTGGTGACGCGTCATCGGTCAGGGCGGACAGCGCTGAATCCGGCGGAAGTGCCGCACAACGCACCGGTGGGGAACGGGGAGAACACCGTGGCATTGGTCGCCATGGCCTTCAACTGAGCGACAGCACAGGGGGTTTGGAGCACATGACTACCGTTCTGAGCACGGAATGGGACAGCGTACGGCAGCGCGCCAGGCTGAGTTCCCAGGCCGCCGGAACCGGAGTGCCACTGGAGCGGCCGACGGCGCTGGAGCGCGCGGAGCTGCTCGGGCGGCTGCGCTGGGAGGTCATTCAAGGCGGCTCGCTGTTCCTCGTGTACCCGCAACTCCTCGACGGCGCCGTCTTTGCCGGTCTGCGGCCCGCCGAGCTCCTGGACGAACTGACGATCCGCGCGATCGACGGGGGTGCGGCGCTACCACTGCGGGTGAACGCCATCGGCGCCGACCTGGCAGGCCAGTTGATCGCGATGCTTTCGACAGGTTTCGTCTTCTCTTCTCTTCCGGTTCCGGACGATCAGTGTCTGCGCCTCCAGCAGGAGTTGAGCGCGCGAGCGGACCGCCAGGCAGCAGCCGAACTCCTCGTGGCGGAGGGGCCGACCGGCGCGGCGGACCGGTTACTGGCGGCGACGGGCGTGCTCGACGCGCCGCTGCGGCGACGCACGGTCGCCCGATGGCGGGACTGGCTGGAAGCAGCCGAGCGCGGACTCCTGCAAGTCAGCTCCCTGGTGCCAGCCGACTACCCCGCCGCGTACGCCCTGTGTCCCCCGCCGCGTCCGGAGGCGCTGGCCAGCGACTCGGGGAGGGCAGCGCTGGCCTCATGGATCGGCGGGGAGTACGACAGGAACGGCCTGCCCAATCGCAGCCTCCTGTACGAGAGCCTCGACCCCCTCCTGTATTCGGGAGACGGAGCGGAACGCGCGGACGCACAGTTGCTGCGGGAGTCCTTCGACGAGACGTACTACCGGGCCATCGCGGTGAGTGAGGGCTGCGCACTTGGCCTCGCATCGCCCCGGCGCGGTCTCCGGCGGCGCGAGGCCGCAGTGCTGCCCGCGTCGACTCGCGTTGTGCTCTTTCCGACCCGGTTCGAGCTGCGGCTCGGTCTGATGACGGCCGCAGCGTGGCAGCGCTACACGGACGACGTGGCCGACGCCCTCACCAGCTGGTGGCAACACCGGGACCTGACCGCGCTGCAGGACGTGGGGGACCTGCTTGCGGCCCGTACGAAGGAGCCGGCATCAGGCGGCGAGGACGAGGTCTCAGTGACACGGCTGCAGCAGTTCGTCCGGCAGGCGAGCGGCGTCACCGCGCAGGTCGTGGCGGGCGGCGGGATGAGCGCGGCGACCGGGGTTCTGGGCGGCGGGACGCCCGGGGCGTTCGCCGCCGGCGCGGGCGGCGCACTGGCCCCCATGCTCGTGGCGGCGGTCACGGCCGGGGTGAACCGCCTGAGCTCGTTCCGCGGGCGGTACGACGTGATAGAGCTGCCTTGACCTGCGGGGGCAGCCTCATGGCCGTCTTAGATGGCTGGGCTCCCAAGTGTCAGCCCTGTAGCTCCGTTACGTCTCCCGGGTATGTGTCCCTGATGCTTGTCCCTGATACGTGTCCCTTATCAACACCGGAGGTTTCCCGTGGACGCCGAGACACCTCGTGCACAGTCCCGGAGGGCCTACGTCGACTCCGACGGCGGCCGATGGTGCGAGGTCCACCTCGACACCTACAGGTCTTCCTCCGGCGTGGAGACCGTCCTGCACCGAGTCCGCATCGGCGGCGGTCGGACGGGAGTGGTGGTGCTGGCCCGCCGCGGTGACGACATCCTGCTGGTCCGGCAGTGGCGGCCCACGATCGGCCGGTGGGCCTGGGAACTGCCGCGGGGCTTCGGCGAGAGCGACCCGGTGTCCGACGCCCTGCGTGAACTGCACGAGGAGGCCGGATTGGCTGCCTCGACTGCAGCCGTCGTCGCATACCTGGACGTGGACTCCGGCCTGTTGGAGAGCGAGGTGGCCGTGGTCGAGGTCCAGGTTCCGAGCGACGCCCCGCTGCGCCCCGACGCAGCGTGCGACGGCGAGGTCGCCGCCGCGCGCTGGTGGAGTCCCTCGGAGATCGCCGAGTCGATCCGCATGGGAACGCTGCGGGACGGTTTCACACTTGCCGCGTTCGGGGCGTCGAGCGCCGCGGGGCGCTGAGTCGGGCGGTCCTGTCCGGACGGCATCGAAGGCCTCGGCACCGGTGCGACCGGACGAGGTAAGGCCATGGCGCCGACCGTTGGGCACTCCCGGTTCTCTTCCTTGGCCTCGGTACTTGTCAACTACCCGGTCGTGAAACGACCGGGCTTGCTGCTCGAGTCATCACTGGCTGTGATGGGATCGGCTGCGTCCAGTTCTCACGCGATGAGTGTGAGTTCAGGGGCCGTTGACTGAGCCCCGCAGACCCACACCATCCAGTTTTCGGCTTCTAGATCCCGGCCGGGATCCCCTCGTAGCGGGTGAATCCCGGTGTTTGCCATGTCTGGCCGTCGGGCCGGACCGCGAGTGCCTCGTACCCGTCGAGGGAGGTGAGCCAGCCCCGCGCATCCTCGCCTCGGGCGAACGCGGCGGTGGCGTAGGCGTCGGTCATGGTCAGGCGGGGGCCGACAACGGTGAGGGAGGCGAACGTGGTGGCCGGTGCGCCGCGATGCGGGTCGTAGATGTGGGCGCCACGTTCGGCGACGCCCGACGTGGCGATCGCGAGATCGGTGTCGGCGGTGATGACAGTGAGCAGTTCCTTCGGGCGGAGGGGGTGGGCGATGCCGATCCGCCAGGGGCTGTCGGGGGTGGACCGGCAGCGGAGTTGGAGGTCACCGCCGCCGTTGACGCATGTGTGGTGCGCGCCGGCGTCATAGAGGAGTTGGGATGCTGTTTCGGTGGCCCAGCCCTTGACCAGTCCCGAGGGGTCGAGGGTTCCGGCGGGGGTGATGCTGAACCATCCGTCGCTGTGGTGGGCGGCCCGCGCGCACAGGGACAGGGCCTTGTGCACCTCGGGCGGGCAGTCGGCGAGGCGGAGCTCGCCGCGGTCGAGGCGCCTGATGTGGCTGTCAGGCCGGTAGGTGGAGAAGACGGCGTCCATCCGGTGGAGGTGGCGCACGGCCTCGGCGAGGGCGCCGTGGATGGCGGGGGTGGGCGTGTCCCGGATGTCGAACGAGAAGACGGTGCCCATGACGTGCTCGACGTGGTGCAGCTTGGTGACGGTCTCAGGCATGGGCTTGGTCCAGGGCGCTCTGCAGGGACTGGATGTAGCCCTGGCTGGTGTAACTGGCGCCGGAGACGGCGTCGATGTGCGCGCTCTGCGCGCCGAGCGCTTCCTGAGTCAGTCGGGGAAGTGCGTAGGAGGCGATCTGCTGGTCCCGACCGTTCTGGTCCGGGGCCCGCAGCACCTTGATCGCGGTGATCTTTCCCTGGGCGAGGGTGGCTGCCACCTGCACGGTTCCGTACTGGGTGTCGATGGGGTTCCCGGTGAAGGTGCCCGTTCGGGTGGCGTTGCCCGCCGAGGTGGACGGGGATGCCGCGTCCGAGGGTGCGTGCGCGGCGCCGCCGGCGACGGCGGGGAGCTGGTGGGGTTTGAGGGCGAGCAGCGTGACGATCAGGGTGCTGATCCCTGTGGTGGCGAGGACGGCACGGCGCATGTCTTCTCCTCAGAACTCGAACGACTCGTGGTGGATGCGGCGTGCGGGGACTCCGGCCTGGCGCAGGGCCGGGATGGCGGCGCGGGTCATGCCGGGCGGCCCGCACAGGTACACGTCGTGCGCGGCCAGATCGGGCAGCAGCGCGCACAGGCCGCGGGCCGTGAGGGGGGAAGAGAATCCAGCGGGTTCGTCGACGACGTAGCGCACGGTGGCCCGGCGGTGGGCGGCTATCGCGTCGAGTTCCGCACGCAGGGCGAGGTCGTCGGAGCGGCGGGCCCGGTAGACGAGGGTCACCTCGCCCGGGAGCGTCTCGAAGAGAGCGCGCAGGGGTGTGATGCCGACGCCGCCCGCCAGGAGTAGGACCTTCGGAGCAGTGCGGCGCCGCGCCGTGAATGCGCCGTACGGACCCTCGGCCCAGACGCGGGTGCCGGGTGCCAGGCGGGCCAGTGAGGCGCTGTGGCCGCCGGCGTTCTTCACCGTGATGCGCAGATGTCGCGGGTGCGGCGGGGCGGAGAGGGAGTAGGGGTTGGCGGTCCACCACAGGCCGCGGGCCAGGAAACGCCAGCGCAGGAACTGTCCCGGTTCGGCTCCCAGTTCGTCGAGGTGTTCTCCGGTGAGGTGGACGGAGACCACGCCCGGCGCCTCCTGGTGGACCGCGGCGACCCGCAGGCGGTGGCGCAGCCCGCGCCGGACGGGGACGGCGAACCGGTACCAGCCGACGAGCGCGGCCACGCTGAGGAAGAGCGTGTACCAGGCGGTCTGGGCGGTGCGGTTCCCGACGAAGTCCGCGCCGTTGGAGAGCTGGTGGCCGAACGTGAGGAAGACCGCCAGGTACGTGGCGAAGTGCAGGTAGTGCCAAGTCTCGTAGCTCATCCTGCGGCGGGCCGCCCGGGCCGAGAGGATCCCGGTGGCCACGAACAGCAGGAAGCCGACTGTGCCCTTGAGGAGGTCGGGGTAGTTGAGGACGAACGTGGAGGTCTGGCTGACCACGTTCGTGTGGGAGGTCAGGGAGTAGCCCCAGATGATCAGCAGGGTGTGGGCGAGCGCCAGGGAGATCGTGCAGCGGCCGCCCAGTGCGTGCCAGCGCGCGAGGCGGTCCGTGCCGATCGTGTGGTCCAGGAGCGGGACGCGGGCCATCAGTGCCAGCAGCACCGCACAGGCGTATCCGGCCAGTAGTCCGGCGATGCGTCCCGCGCCCGTCAGCCAGCCGGCCGGGCCCACCACCGACGTCGTGTCGCTCCACCACAGGGCGAGCACCCCGGCGGCACCGGCCCAGATCGCCAGCGGCGCCAGGGTGGGCACGACGCTGCGACGCGGGCGCCGGTGGCGCATCCCGCCGCTCGTATGCGTCGTCGTGGCGAATGTGGTGGTCATGGCACTCCTCCGGAGGGGACCCGTTCCGGCGATGGGCGGCCCAGCCTCACAGCCCAAGTTCTGTGAACCCTCTGAAACGGCGCGGGCAGCCGACCTCGGAGCCGATTCAGAGGAAACTCACAGACCCCGGTCGCCCGACCGGGGTATTCGTCGGGGGATGCTGAAGGGACCATGAACGAGCTGCCCACGACATCCCTGCACCGCGCCGACGGAGGACCCGTGCGGGTCCTGGTCGTCGACGACGAACCCGACGTCACCGATGTGCTGTCCGGGGTCATGACCGCGGAGGGCTGGCAGGTGCGCACCGCGGCCGACGGGGCGAGTGCGCTCGAGGCCGCCCGCGACTTCAGGCCTGATGCGGTGGTCCTGGACTGGATGCTGCCCGACCTCGACGGTCTGCAGGTGCTGCGGGGGCTCAGACGCGACGAGCCCAGGGTGTGTGTGCTCTTCCTGACGGCCCGGGACGCGGTCGAGGACCGTATCGCGGGCATCACCGCGGGCGGCGACGACTACGTCACCAAGCCCTACAGCCTGGAGGAGGTCCTGGCCCGGCTGCGGGGGCTCCTGCGGCGGGCCGGGATGACCGCTGAGCCGGGCGCGAGCCAGCTCATCGTCGGCGACCTCACCATGGACGAGGAAGCCAGAGAAGTACGCCGGGCGGGATCAGTGGTGGAGCTGTCGCGCACCGAGTTCGAACTCCTGCGGTTCTTGATGCGCAACCCGCGCCGGGTGCTGTCCAAGGACCAGATCCTCGACCGGGTCTGGGCCTACGACTTCGGCGGCCGCTCCCACGTCGTCGAGCTGTACATCAGCTACCTGCGGAAGAAGATCGACGCCGGGCGCGCCCCGATGATCCACACGGTGCGCGGCGTCGGCTACGTACTCAAGGCGGACTCCCCGTGAGACGTCCGCCGCCACGCACCCTGCGCGGTCAGCTCACCGCCGGACTCGTCGCCCTGCTCGCCCTCGCCTGCCTCGCCGTCGGGATCACCACCGCCCTCGCCCTGCGGGGGTTCCTGATGGGGCGCCTGGACGAGCAGCTCATCACGTCAGGCGGCCGGTTCCCCGCGAGCCTGGAACACGAGGCCGAGCCTGACTCCGACAACCGCCCCGACACCCGGGGCCAGGCCGACGACACCTTCGGTGCCCGCCTCCTGGCCGGCACCGTCACCCAGGCCGCCGTCGTCGACGACGCCACCGATCGCCCCGTCAATCTCACCTCCGAGGACCGTCGCACCCTGGCGGCGGTCCCCACCGACGGGCGGGGGCACAGCATCCGTCTCTCCACCCTGCGTAGCTACCGCGTCATGGCGTTCCAGGGCGACGACCAGGACACGCTGATCACCGGCCTGTCCCTGCACCCCGTGGAGGAGACCGTTCACCGCCTCGAAGCGGTCGAGACGGTGCTGTTCGGCGCCGCCCTCGTGATCACCGGCATCGCCGGTGCGGTATGGGTACGGACCTCCCTGCGGCCCCTGCAACGGGTCACAGCCCGGTCTGCGGAGGTGGCCGGACTGCCGCTCGCCAGTGGAGAGATCGCCATGCCGGGGCCGCTGCCCGACACCGATCCCCGCACCGAGGTCGGTCAGGTCGGCAGCGCCCTCAACCACATGCTCGGTCACATCGAGAACGCCCTCACCAGCCGCCAGGCCAGCGAGGAACGCCTCCGGCACTTCGCCGCCGACGCCAGCCACGAACTCCGCACTCCCGTCGCCAACATCCGCGGCCACGCAGAACTCGCCCTGCGCCACTCCGGCCCCGTCCCCCAAGAGGTCCGGCACTCCCTGGAGCGCATCGGCAGCGAATCGCAGCGCATGACACGTCTCGTCGACGACCTGCTCCTGCTCGCGCGCCTGGACGCCGGACGTCCCCTCGAACACGAGCCGGTCGATCTGACCCTGCTGATCCTCAACGCGACCGACGACGCGCGCGCCGCGGGCCCCGACCACCGCTGGCTGCTCGATCTGCCCGAGGAACCCGTCACCGTCACCGGTGACGCCCACCGCCTTCAGCAGGCCATCGGCAACGTCCTCGCCAACGCACGCACCCACACCCCGCCCGGCACTGAAGTGGCCATCACCCTCACCAAGGGGCCGGCCGATGTCTGCCTGAGCGTGAGCGACAACGGGCCGGGCATCCCCGAAGAGCTCCAGCCCGAAGTCTTCGGTCGCTTTGTCCGCGCCGATCACGCCCGCTCCCGCAGCACGGGGAGCACCGGTCTCGGCCTCGCCATCGTCCAGGCCGTCATCACCGCCCACGGCGGGACCACCGTCCTCAGGAGCCGTCCCGGACGCACCACCATCCGCCTCACGCTCCCCATCTGACACCGCCCGGCCCTGCCAGCGCACCGATGGATCAGGCCCGCGAGCGGCCCCGCATCATAGAGCGACCGCAGACGTCTTGAATCGCAAGATCACACCCTCGACCTGTTGCCGCAGCCGCTCGGGGTACGGCCACCTCTCCGGTCGCCCAATCCTCTTTGCAGCATGCTCAGGCCTTGTTACCTCGCGTGGAACGCGGCTCTCGACAGTCGGGCCGCAGCGCATCCGGTGACGGCGGCGATTGCGGCGAGGCCGACGGCGCTCCAGCCGAGGGGCTCGGTTTCCAGCACCGACTGCAGGAATGGTACTTGAAGTGCTCTCCTCCCTTCGCAAGCTCAGGAAGGAGATTCCTGCCTACCTTGCGGCGGCGGGCTTGGCGCCACGGGTGCGCCTGACGACTGCCCTCCCGGCAGCCGGGATGAGCGCGTGGCCCATCCGGTACAGGTGCAAGATGTTCCGGGCTGCGTTCCAGTCGGCGTTGCCGGACCATCCGCAGTCGGGGTTCTTGCATACGAACGTGGCCTGGTCTTCCCGGCTGCCGGGCGTGATGAAACCGCAGGCGGAGCAGCGCAGGGAGGTGTTCGGGGCGGGAACCTTGGCGAGGGTGCCGCCGTTGCGGGCAGTTTTGTACGTCAGCATCGTCACGGTGCGACCCCATGCCTCCTGGCTGATGGAGCGGTTCAGACCGGACTTCTGCGCGACGTTCTTCCCCGGCTGGTCGGTAGTGCCCTTGGCGGACTTGACCATGTTCGTGATGTTGAGCTGTTCCACCACGACCGTGCCGTACTGCTCGGCGATGGCGGTGGTGGCCTGGTGCTGCCAGTCGATTGCTCGGCGCGTGGCTCTTGCGCGGAGCTGCTTGATCTGGTCGTAGGTGCGGTGTAGCCGGTTCGAGCTGCGCTCTTTCGGCTTGCGGAAGGACTTGCGGTGCGCGGCCCGCTGTTCCAGGCGAAGCAGTCTGGCTTTCTCGTCCGGGTTCAGCCACTTGTCCCGGTCGGCGGTGCCGTCCGGGAGCCGGGGCGGCCGTCCGTGGTCTTGGTGGCTGCCGTCGGACAGCGCGAGGGGCAGGTTCACCCCGGCGTCGATGCCGACCTCCAGTCCGGTGTGCGGTTCGGGCTTGACCTCAAGAGTCTGGACGCGGAAGGCGATGTGCCGGCCGAGTCCGTCTTTGACCAGCCGTGCCCCGGTGATCCGGTTCTCCTTGTTGGCGTGCTTGCCGACCGGGAGGTCCTTGGTCCAGCGGAAGCGGACGCGGCCCACCTTGGGGATGTTGACCATGCCCCACCGGCGGTGTACTCGCTTGATCTGCAGATCCCGGCCCTGCGGGATGTCCACGGACGTGACGGTGCGGAAGCGGGCCTTGAAGTTCGGCTCGTCCGCACGCCCGTCCCAGCAGTTCCGCCACGCCTGGAAGTACGTCTTGAGGACCGCCTGCGCGGCCTGCGCGGGCAGCACCGCGTACCAGTCGATCTCCTTGCGGGCCTGCCGCAGCGTCTGATCCATGCGGGTCGCAGAGCGCTGACACTTCGGCGTCATCCGCCACAGGTCGTGGAGCTGATTCCACATCGCGCGTGCCGCGTGCGACTGGTCGTCCATGAGCCGGACCTGTGCAGGCGTCAGCGCCAGCCGGGCGCGATGCCCCAACTGCCGCTTCTCCCACACGAGTTCGCTCATGACGATCAGCCTACGACGGTTGGCTTATGTCACCACGATGGAACCCGAATCCTGACGTGCGCACCGGGCGCCACGTCGTCTACAACCTGCATGTCCACTTGGTTTTTGTTACCAAGTACCGGCGCAAGGCATTCACCGACGCCATGCTGACGCGCACTGAGGAGATCATGCGCGAGGTCTGCGCGGACTTCGAAGCCGACCTGAAGCAGTTCAATCGGCGCCGAGGCTCGAAGCAGCGACCACGCCCGCGAGGAAGAGCAACCGCTGCCAGGCTCCGTCAGCAAGGATCTGCTGGCCCGGCGGCCGTGACCGGTCGGCCCATACCCCCGGAGCGTGGCGGCCGCGCTTCCTGCGCTGCGGAGCTGATGACACCTCGGCGGCACGAGCAGCTCCACTCGTCACCTGCCCGCTGCGGCCACCCCACGCCGACCACAGCTCCGCACCATTCGGCCGGCCCACTCGGCTCGACGGCATACGCGGCACTCATACGACCAGTCTGTCCCCCACCCTCCTGGGTGCGCTCGCCGACCCGACGGCTCCAACGCCTCCTCGGTGGGCCGTGGATGTGCACCCGGGCCGAAAGGACCCCGGTCGGGCCCGTGCGGCCCGTGGTGGTGGGGGCTCGGCGCGCCCACCCTGGGAGCAGGAGCAATGAAGGGAGCCGGTGTGATGACAACCGCCACCACCATGAACGCGGCCCTCCCCCCCGGACATCGCGAACGGCTGATGCAATTCGCCCGTGAGGTCTCCTTCGAGGCCGGGGCCCGCTTGTTCGAGGAGGGCAGGCGAGCCGACCACTTCTGGATCGTGCGAACCGGCACCGTAGCTCTGGACGTGCACGTGCCAGGCCCGCGGCCCGCCGTCATCGAAACGCTCGGGCACGGCGAACTGGTCGGCTGGTCCTGGCACTTCCCGCCGTACATCTGGCACCTGGCGCCGAGGCGATGAGCCCGGTGCGGGCCTGGGAGTTCGATGCGGAGGCCGTGCGGGCGGCGTGCGCCGAGGACCCCGAGTTCGGCCGGGTGATCGCGGTCTGGGTCGGGCTCGTGGTCGCCGACCGGCTGCACGCCTCCCGAATCCGGCTGCTCGACCTCTACGCCCCTCACGGCAGCGGTGGTCTGGCATGACCGCAGTGTCCCGTCGTCGCCGGCGTTCCGAGGAGGAGAACATGGACACCAGCCCTCACCGTGTGAATGACGTGATGACGCGCGCCGTCGTCGCCGTGGGCCGCAAGACCCGGTTCAAGGACCTCGTCGAACGCATGGAGCAGTGGAAGGTCAGCGCCGTACCCGTGCTGGAGGGCGATGGCCGGGTGATCGGGGTGGTGTCCGAGGCCGATCTGCTGCCCAAGGAGGAGTTCCGGGACAGCGATCCGGACCGGTACACCCAGTTGCATCGCCTGGCCGACATGGCGAAGGCCGGGGCGGTGTACGCCGAGGAGCTGATGAGTACGCCGGCCGTCACCGTCCACGAGGACGCCACACTCGCCGAGGCGGCCCGCATCATGGCGCTCCGGCACGTCAAGCGACTGCCCGTGGTGAATGCCGAGGGGGTACTCGAAGGCGTTGTCAGCCGTGGCGATCTGCTGAAGGTGTTCCTGCGCCCGGACAACGACCTCGCCGACGAGATACGGCGGGACGTTCTCGACGTCCTGTTCCCGGCCCCGGTCGAGCCCGTGCACATCACAGTGGTCGACGGCGTCGGGACCCTGACCGGACGGGTCCAGGACGCCACTCGCATTCCGCTTGCCGCGCGCCTGGTGCGAGGCGTCGAGGGCATCGTGGGCGTGGACTGCCGACTCACTGCAGCCGACGGGGCATGAAGCGGCGCGGCGAACGTCTACCGCTCTTTTGTACCGACGGCTTGTACCGACGGCCCGGACTCAGGGAGTGACGGCCCGGCCGGTGCCCGGGAGGTCGGGGTCGAGGTCCGGGTGGCGGGGCATCCCGACCAGCGCGCACTGCACGGACACCACACCAGGCACGGCCCGTGCGAGGCGAGTGGCGAGTGGGATGAGGGCGGTTTCGTGGACGTGGCCGGCAAGCGTGACGACACCGTCGTGGACCTCGACCCCGATCGCTTCCGTATGGGTGCCGAAGAGCCGAACGACGACATCGCGCCGCACCTCCTCGACGATGGCCTCGTCTTCCCGCAGGAAGACCTTCAGCAGGTCGGAGCGGCTGACGATGCCCTCCAGAGTCCCGTCGCCTCCCACGACCGGCAGCCGCTTGACCTTGTTGCGTGCCATGACACGTGCGGCGTGGGCAAGGGTGGCGTCGGGCGCCACGGTGACGGCAGGAGCGGTCATCAGCTCGCCCGCAGTCACAGCGTCCGCCTTGCGGACATCCGCGAGATCCTGCACCTGCCCGTAGCGGCCGACATCTCCTCCCCTGTACTCCTCCTTGGGCAGCAGATCGGCCTCGGAGACAACACCGACGACGTGTGCGGCGTCGTCCAGCACCGGGAGCGCGCTCACCCGCCAGTCGCGTATGGCCTTCACTATGTCCTTGAAGGCCGCGCCTGTCCGCAGTGCGACGACCCGGTGCGTCATCACGTCGTTCACAAGGGTCGGAGTGCCGTTCATGGCATCCTCCAGGGCTCGGGTGTCGTCTCGGACACTTTCAGGCTGCGGCCTCGGACCCGTCCCGGGCATGGGCCGAGTGGGCCCGACACACTCGACCGCCGGCCCTGCCCCAAGCGCGACCGGCTCCCACTGACACCGCCCACGTCAGCCGCCTGAAACCGTACGGCCCGACCGAGGGGCCAGATGGCCCCTGGTCAGCCCTCCCCTCATCGGCACAGGCTGGAATCGGCAGGACCGACGCAGACCTTACGGAGTCATCATGTACGGCACCCCGCACATCGTCAGCGATGTCATGACCCACACGGTTGCCGCCGTCGGCCGACGGGCCGCCTTCAAGGAGATCGTGCAGCTGATGCAAGACAGGCAGATCAGCGCCCTCCCTGTGATCGAGGGCGAGGGACGAGTGGTCGGCGTGGTCTCCGAAGCCGACCTGCTGCCCAAGGAGGAACTCAGGGACAACCCCGACGAGGCCTACCTCCAGCTGCGCCAGCCGGTCGACGTGGCGAAGGCCGACGCTCTCAGCGCAGGGGACCTCATGTCCTCCCCCGCCGTCACGATCCGTGCCGACGCCACGCTCGCCGAGGCCGCGCGCACCATGGCACGAGAAGGGGTCAAGCGGATGCCCGTGGTGGACGACGTAGGCCTGCTGGAGGGCGTCGTCAGCCGTGCTGACCTGCTCAAGGTCTTCCTGCGCGGGGACGACAAGATCGCCGAGGAGGTCCGGCACGAGATCGTGTCCTCCCTCTTCCCGCCTCCGTCCGTCATTCAAGTAGAGGTGCATGACGGAGTGGCCACCCTGACGGGCCGCGTCCACGACACCGCCATGGTCCCCATCGCAGCGCGCCTGGTGCGGTCCGTCGAAGGAGTCGTCGACGTGCAGTTCGACCTCGCGCGCGAAACCGCTCAGTAGCCGGCGGCGACAACCATGTCCGACGTCACCACCACCGATCTCTACGAAGTAACCATGGCCCTGTCCTACCTTCGCGAGGACATGCGGGCCCCGGCCACCTTCAGCCTCTTCGTCCGCGACCTCCCACCTGGCCGGGGCTTCCTCGTCGCGGCGGGCCTGGAGCCCGCACTGGACTTCCTCTCCGAATACCGCGTCGAACGCGAAGACGTCGAAGAGTTCGCCGCCGCGATGCACCGCCCGGTGCGGGACCTGGAACCTCTCCTCGGCGTTCGCCGGCGAGCCGCTGCTCGAGGTGACCGCGTCACTCCCGCAGGCGCAGCTCGTCGAGACCTACCTGCTCAACCAGCTCTGCCACCAGACGGTGGTGGCCTCCAAAGCGGCGCGCTGCGTCCTGGCGGCCGCCGGACGGCCGGTGGTGGACTTCGCTGTGCGCCGCACGCACGGCCCGTGGGCGGGCAGGCAGGCGGCCCGTCTTGGAGCCATGGTCGGCTTTGCGGGAACCAGCAACGTGGCCGCGGCCACATCCCTCGGCATCCCGGCTTCAGGGACCATGGCGCACTCCTACATCGAGACTTTCGAAAGTGAAGACGAGGCGTTCCGAGCCTTCGCGCGCTGCCACCCCGGCCCCCTCACCTTCCTCGTGGACACCTACGACACCGAGGCGGGCATAGGGGTCGCCGCTCGCGTTCTGAACGACCTTCGGCGCGGCCCCGGCTGCGCGATCCGCCTGGACAGCGGCGACCTCGACGCCCTCTCGCGCCGGTCACGAGCCATCCTGGACGATGCCGGACTACCCGACGTGCGCATCGTGGCCAGCGGCGGGCTCGACGAGTACGGCGTGGCCCGCCTGGTGGACGCCGGTGCCCCGATCGACGTGTTCGCCGTGGGCACCCGCGTCGGCGTCGCCGCGGACGCCCCGTACCTGGACTCCGCGTACAAGCTCGTCGAGTACGACGGCAACCCCGTGATGAAGCTGTCCTCGGCGAAGGTCACGGCCCCGGGCCGCAAACAGGTCTACCGGCGCGCCGGGCAACCCGACGTCGTCGCTCTGTCGTGGGAGGAACCGCCGGACTCGGCACGGCCACTGCTGCGCACAGTGATACGTGGCGGTCGGCGAACAGGACCGCCGGACCGCTGGCAGGACGCGCGCGAACGGTTCCGCGAGGACATCGACGCGCTGCCGGCATCCGCCCGGCGGATCCACGACCCCGAACCGGTGACCGCAAACCGGTCCAGGGCACTGCAGGAACTCACCTTGAGGGTCCGCTCGGACATCGAGGCCAGGATTCCCTCAAGAAGCGGCGCCGCACCGCCGCAGCAAGGGGGTGAGGCAGCAGTGACCACGCCCGCATCCCCGCGGGAAAGCGACCTTGCGGCGCCGAGGACCGACCCGACGCCGAGCGGCACCGCCGTGTACGCCCGTACTGGCGACGAGATCGTCGTACGCGGTACCACGGCCGGGGTTGTCACGCGGGACGGCGAAGCCGTCGGCGTTCACCACCGCGACGGCAGCCCACCCTACGACGTGAGCTGGGCAGAGGATGGGCGAGTGACCCTGTACTTTCCCGGGCCGGATGCCTACGTCCGCCACCTGACGCATGAGCCGGCCTCCATGGAGACGATCACCGACGTGCCATCGGCGCCCGTCACGCCTCAGGCGGGGGACGGCCATGTCCGGTCCGAGTGAACACCGGCCGTTCCTCGTCGTATTGCCCTGCACGAGCGTCGCCGGACCGTCAGCAAAGCCGCTCACGCTAGTGAGTGGGAAGGCCACTCGGGCCCGAGTGCAGCCCATACGGCCCTGCCACGCTGCGGCCCGCGGGGCACAAGCTGGAAGCGGAATGCGGACCGAGGTGCTTGGCCGGTGATCAGCTGCTGGGACGGCAGTCTCCCCGGCCGCGTCGGCACACCCGGCATGGAAGGGAAGCCACCGTGACTGCACAAACCATTGATACGAACACTGTCACGACGCTGGTAGCAGACGCCGGTGCGGCACCCTCCCTGCACAACGCACAGCCCTGGGCGTTCCGTTACGTTCGCAGCTCCGGCGTCCTGCGCCTGTACGCCGACCTGGCGCGCGACCTGCCACGGACCGACCCGGAGAAGCGAGGCCTTCATCTCGGGTGCGGCGCAGCGCTGCTCAATCTGCGCGTGGCCGCCGCTTCGGCGGGGCTGGAGCCAGTCGTCCGGCTACTCCCCGACCCGGACGACACAGACCTTCTCGCCGAGGTGCGGCTGAGCGACACCGCGCACCCTGACACGGCACTCGCCCGCCTGCGCCCGGCGATCCACCGCCGGCACTCCAGCCGCTTTCCCTACCGTGACGTCGAAATCCCTGCCGCCCTGAGGGAACGGATATTCGGCGCGGCCCGCGCTGAGGGCGCGCAGTTGCTGTTCCCAAGTGCCTGGCACGTGCAGGAAATCGTGGAATTGGCGGGTGACGCCGAGGGGCGGGAAGCAGACGACCCAGAGCTGCGCAGGGAAACGGTGCAGTGGACCCGCACAGAACCGGTCGATTCCGCCGAGGCGGCCGACGGCGTCCCCGCCGAGGCGTTCGGCCCCGGCCAACGCGGGACCACAGCGCCGGTGCGCGACTTCACCGCCGGCCGTCCGATGCCACAACGTGGCTGGGCGACTTTCGAGAAGAACCCGCACGTCGCCCTGCTGGGTACAGATCACGACGGGCCTGCCGACTGGCTGCGCGCGGGACAGGCACTGCAGCGTGTCCTGCTGCAGGCGACCATGGACGGGCTCGTCGCCTCGATGACCTCCCAGCCCCTGGAGTGGCCGGAAACCCGATGGGCGGCCCGCGACCCCCTCTCCGCCATGGCCCACGTACAGATGGTGCTCCGGCTCGGCTACGGCCCCGACGGCCCCGCGAGCCCTCGGCGACCGGTGGCCGAACTGCTCGACATCATCTGAGAAGGGTGTGTCGGAACACCTGCGTCACGGTGCAAAGAGAGCGGTCGGAACTCGATGGCAAGGAGTAGGCGCATGAAGGTCTCGCAGGTGATGGCCTCTCCGCCCGTGTGCATCGCACCCAACGACTCCCTGGCCGAAGCGACCCGGCTGATGGCACAGTCAGCCGTCGGCTCCCTCCTCGTCATCGAGGACGGAGTGTTGCGCGGCATCGTCACCGACCGCGACATCGCTCTGCGTGGCTTGGGTGGTGGCCTGGCCCCGGAGACCCGGGTGGACGCGGTGATGTCGGCACGGGCGGTCGTCGTCGACGTCGACGACGACATTCAAGCGGCCTACCGGACGTTCCGCCGCACCGGGGTACGCCGCCTGCCTGTGCTGCGCGAAGGCGAGGCGGTGGGTGTGCTCACGATCGATGATCTCTTCCTCGACGTCTTGCGGCGACTGGCGGACTTGCTGGGACCGGTCGCCTGGAGCGTACTGCGGGAGCCGCCCGGACCTCCGCATGAAGGTGGGGCTTCGGTTGAACCGTGAATCGGACCCTCCGGAAACAACCGCTCTGCACGGGCTGCAGACAACTCTTGCCGGCTGTCGCCTTCCCCTGGACCGAAGTCCGCGCCAAAGCATCGAAACCAGCAGGCGGATCAAGCGCAGCCCGGCAGGCCGAACCGCTCCTGCAGGGATGGGACCTTCGGGCCGGATCAGGCCCTCTCGGCCCTCCCCCGTCCAAGGCAGAGCAAGGAGGCTGGCTGTGTGGGCTCCGGCTCCCGGAACCCGACGCACCACAAGGAGGCCACCATGACTCCTCACGTCACCGCCGGTGTGGACGGCTCCCCCGAAAGCCTCGCAGCCGCAGGCTGGGCCGCAAGGGAAGCTGTTCTGCGTGACGTACCGCTGCACCTTGTCCACGTGGAGGCGTGGCCGGTCGCCCCGGTTCCACTGGCGTTCACGCCGTCGACGGACGTCTGGTCCGAGAACCTGCTGCGTGACTCGGCGGACCGGGCACGCAAAGACCACCCCGGGCTGGAGGTCGTCACCGAGCATGCGCGTGGCCGTGCGGGGGACAAACTCACCGTCGCCGCGGACAAGGCCGATCTGACCGTACTCGGTTCGCGCGGGGTCGGCGGCTTTGTCGGCTTCCTCACCGGTTCGGTGTCCCTTGCCGTCGTCGCAGCGGCAACACAACCTGTGGTCCTGGTTCGAAGTGAGAATGGCACGCAGGCACCATCGGAACCAGCCATCACCGATCAAGGCTCGGGAGGCATCGTCCTGGGTCTCGACATCTACCATCCGTGCGACCCGCTCATCGCCTTCGCCTTCGGTGAGGCCGCCCGCAGGGGCGGGACCCTGCACGTCCTGCACAGCTGGGCCCTTCCCGCCTCGTACGGGTACGCGGCCATCACCGACCCTGGCATCGGCGTCGAGCTCGGCCGACACGCGTCCGAGGGTCTGACGGGGTTGCTGCGACCCGGGCGGCCCAGGTTCCCGGGGGTGCAGGTCACGAAAAAGGCCGTGGTCGGCGTGGCAGCCGGCGAACTTCTCCATGCTGCGCGGGGGCGGACCTGGTCATCGTGGGGCGTCAGCGGCGCCGCCTTCCGCTGGGACCTCATCTCGGCCATGTCGCACAGGCGGTGATCCACCACAGCGCAGCGCCGGTGGCCGTCGTCCCCTACGAGTGACCGCGCAACAGCGGGATCCCGGTTGCCCTGTCTCCCGGCGCTTCCACGGCCCTCGTATCGCGTCGATCATCCCCACGCTGAACATCCACACCGGGCGGAAGCGCAGGGTGTCGCTGTTGTGGCGCACGAAGTCCTTCGCCGACTCCAGCCACGCCTGTCATTGGATCGCGCTGCCGAGGACCAACGCCTCGAACGTGTCGGCGTCCCCCACCTCGGCCACCGGACACGCACAGGCGTCCACGCCGCTTGCGGTCAGGCGCGCTGCCAGGTGCCGTGCGATCTCGCGGGTCGAACTGTCTGCGGTGGCGCATCCGACCAGAAGTTTCATGTCCCACCTTGCGGTGTGAACCCGGTCGCTGAGCTGGAAGATCGGGACAGTGCTCGTCACGCGCGCTGCGGCACGATCGCCACCGGGCAGTCCGCGTGATGCAGCAGAGTGTGGCCCACGCGGCTGAGTTGGAGGCCGAAGTGTCCGTGCCGACGCTGGGTTCCGATGATCACAAGGTCCGCGGCGGCAGAGCGGTGCAGAAGCACCTTCCGCGCCGGCCCCTCGGGGGTCACCCGATGCACCTTGACGTCAGGGTGGTCCGCCATCGCCTCGTGGAGCACGGCGTCGAGCCGGGCCGACGCCTCGTCCTCGTGGTAACGCTCCGGTGCGTCGGCGAGCAGGGGGTGGTCCGTGGTCTCGTGCGCGGGGCAGCGCCAGGCCCGTACGGCATCGAGAGTGCACCCGCGCGACTCGGCCTCACGGAAGGCGAAGCGCACCGCCTCCGCGCCTGTGGCGGGGTCGCCCACGCCGAGCAGGATCCGCTCGTGCTGACCATGGAGTCCGGCCTTGTCACCGCGGACCACGATCGCCGGGCATTCGGCGCGAGCCGCCACCCCCAGGCCGACCGAGCCGAGGAGCAGGCCCACCAGTTCACCCCGGCCGCGTGATCCCGTCACCACCGCCGTCGCGTTTCGGGCTTCGCGCAACAGCGCGTAGACCGGGTCTTCCGGTAACGCCTCGGCCGAGACCTTCACATCTGGGTTGCGCCGCATGGCCCGCTCCGCGGCGGATCCGACGATGTTCTGCGCCGTCACTTGTTCGGAGGGCCG
This sequence comes from Streptomyces sp. NBC_01445, assembly GCF_035918235.1. NCBI lineage: Bacteria > Bacillati > Actinomycetota > Actinomycetes > Kitasatosporales > Streptomycetaceae > Streptomyces > Streptomyces sp. NBC_01445. Next base: position 2,470,122 of record NZ_CP109485.1, read on the forward strand.
ATCCAGGGTGCCCGGCAGAGCGGGGCCTTCGTAGCGCTCCCATCTGGAAGCGTGGACGAGCCGCAGAGGGACACCGAGCCGGGCCGCTTCGTCGACCGCCCAATCGATGGCCACAAGGCTCGAATCCGATCCGTCGACACCCACGATCAGGGGCAATTGCATCTTCCCCACCGCCTTTCACTGCACGTTGTCACGACGTGCCACGCGCCTCATGGGCCAAGGGCCATGCGCCGAGTTCGCTGCCGGTAACCAGCTCTGGCTCGATACGGAAGAAGATGTCATGGCAAGAGGCCCTCCAGGAGCGTGGGCCGGTCCGGCGCAGCCTCCCGTACTCGGCGGCGTCGGTCACCACTGTGGCGCGTCCGGTGACCACCACACTCCATCCGGAGTGCACAGCCGGATCGACTTCGTCCGCCTGGAAGGCGACCACCACACGGTCGATCGCGACCGCAAGCTGTGACTCTGCCGAAGTCCGCACCACCACGGCGAAATCGGCATCAAGGCAGAAGGGGACGGGCAGCACCGCAGGAAGGGCGTGGCGCGTGTGGACGATTCGGCCGACGCGTGCCGTGGCCAGGAGCCGCAGGCACTCCTGCCGATCGAGTTCTCGAACGCCGTCCTTTTGATACATCACCGGGTTCAACTCTCCCGCGGTACAGATGCCGCGCTTCATTCCGTCGGAGCGAGAGCGACGGGTTCGCGGCCATCGGTCCAGGTCCACAGCTGAGTGGACCCCTGTCCACACCGACGGCTTCATCCCTCTCGGCACACCACGATCCGGCGCCCGCTGATGCTGTCCGGGTCAATGCGTACCCACATGTCACGCTCGCCCCCGGCCCAAGGAGCGCTGTAGGCGAGCGCGTTCAGCCGTCGCACGGCGTCGGCATCCGACACGGCCCTGGCGTGCCCCTGCAGCAGCACGCTCCAGCCTTGGCTCAGAGCCTCGTCGATGTGGTCGACCTCAAAGGCCACATGGGTGCCGACGGCGGTCGCGGGCGTCGCGTCCGGTGCCGTCCTGTAAGCGATCGCGCCATCGACGACGCTGTAGTTCAGGGGCATGACGAACGGCCCGGCCGGGCTGTCGATGGCGACCCTGCCCACACCGTGCGTCGACAGCCGCGCCCAGCACTCCTCCACACTCAGTTCGGTCAACTCGGGGTGGCGGGCTGCCCTGCCGATGCCGGGTGGCAGGTCCACGTCGCCGCCGCGCAGCGCCGACAGGCGGATGTCCAGGACGTCGGCCAGCCGGATCAGGACGCTCATGCCCGGCATGGCGGTGGACTTCTCCTCCAGGTACTGCATGTACGCCGGTGCGATGCCCGCCCTGGCAGCCGTCTCCTCACGGGTCAGACCGAGTTCCTGGCGTCGTTGAGCGATGCGGCGCCCGATGTCGCCCTGTGCGCCGCTCGCCGGTACAGCCGCCGCGTTCGGTGATGCCTTTTCGGACATGGCTCTTCACCTCTTCCTGTCAGGAGGACCTGGTTGTCAGTGCGTCGTGCCGAGGCTCGCCGAGGACAACCTTGAGCGCGCCGGTGTCGGCGGCGCGCGAGAAGACGTCGTACGCCTCCTCCATGTCGTCGAGCGAGAAGCTGTGGGTGACCATGGACGACGCCGGCAGGCGACCGGCGGCCATCATGCGCAGCAGAGTGGGCGTGGAGTGCGTGTCGACCAGGCCGGTCGTGATCGTCACGTCCTTGATCCACAGGTCTTCGAGGTGGAGAGTCGCCGGCTTCCCGTGTACACCGACGTTGGCGACATGCCCGCCCGGTCGCACCATGCGCGTGCACAGTTCAAAGCTCTCCGGCACCCCCACGGCCTCGATCACCACATCGGCGCCCAGGCCCTGCGTGAGGTCCGCCACCAACTGCTCGGCCTCGTCGCCCGCGAGGGCCACGGCGTCGGCACCCAGATTCTTCGCGGCGTCGAGCCGGAAGGGGTCGAGGTCCACGGCAATGATCTTCTCGGGGGTGAAGAACCCTGCCGTGGCGATCGCCGCCAGCCCGATGGGACCGGTCCCGACCACGACGACGGTGTCTCCGGGCGCCACGCGCCCGTTGAGGACACCCACCTCGTAAGCGGTGGGGAAGATGTCGGCGAGCAGAACGGCGTCCTTGCTGTCCACCGTGCCCGGCAGAAGGTGGGTGGACAGGTCGGCATGGGGGACGCGGACGTATTCGGCCTGGGTGCCGTTGATCAGGTGGCCGAGAATCCAGCCGCCGCCGCCCCGGCACTGTCCGTACGTACCCTCCCGGCAGAAGCGGCATCGGCCGCATGCCGTGATGCACGAGACCAGGACCCGGTCGCCTGGGCGGACACTGCGTACGTCGCTGCCCACCTCGACGATCTCACCGACGGCTTCGTGCCCGAGCACCGTGCCGGGACTCACCTCTGGCACGTCGCCCTTGAGGATGTGCAGATCCGTCCCGCAGATGGTCACGGCGTCGACGCGGACAACGACATCAGTGGCGTCCTGGATGCCTGGGTCCGGTACGTCCTCCCACGCGGACGTACCGGAGCCATGGAATACGAGTGCCTTCATGGCGCTTCCTCCCGGTGCCTTCCGACCGTCAGTCATGCCGATGACAGCGAGGCTCCTGCGCGCTTCCCTTCGACGTGGCGCCTGTTCCGACGGCGGCGGCTGTCGCTGCGCGGTTGTCCTTCTCTCGGAGCAGCCTCGTGTTTCCAGCGTGCCTTTACGCGAGGCTCCCCACATGGGCCGGGCGGTCCCCATCGGCAGGCGATGCGGGGCCGTTCGGGCCAACCGCGAAGTCAGAGCAGGCAGAACCCGCTTCGCCCCTGCACCGGCGCTGCGACTGCCATACGAAACGCGGCACTGCGGACGGGTGCTTGACGCGATTGAGCACCACATGGCCCGGAAGCCGGTCTGGTCGGCCTCTGCCACCCCCGCCCTCCCGGGGTATCCCCTTCTTGTACTGGGGGAGGTGACGAGGAGGTGCAGCGCCATGCGCAGGACCAAGCCACTGAGGTGCTGGCGGTGGCGGTGTCGGAGCAATCCGTTACGCCGCCGCGACGACATCGTCGAGACCTGGATCATCCTCGCCATGTGGGTGGTCATCAGCCTGGGCGGAGCTCTCGTCGGCGTGATCACCGCACAGGCCGCCGAAGCGTCGTTCGCACAACTGCGGCACGATCGGCACCCGGCCCGGGTCGTCCTCGTCGAGAGCACCACCCGTGCGATGCAGACGGAGGAAGGCAACACCAACCGCCCGGTTCGGGCGAAGATTCGATGGACGGCGCCGGACGGATCCGTCCGGACCGGCCGCGCCCCGGTGGACTCCGGCCGCAAGGCCGGTTCACGCGTCACAGTCTGGCTGGACAGCAACGGGCAGTTCACCGAGAAGCCGCCGGCCGCGAAAGCGGCTGCCGTCGAGGCGGGCACGCTCGGCACGGGTGCCGCACTCGCCTTCGGCGGTCTGGTCTTCGCCGCGGGGCGCCTCGCGCAGTGGCGACTCGACCAGCGGCGCTACGACCGGTGGGGTCGCGAGTGGGACCAAGTCGGGCCTCGTTGGGGGCGCAGGACGACATGACGCGGGCCTCGTCGACCCATGTGTGTGGCTGGCGTCCGGACCTGAGGCCGGGGGTGCCGGAGGAACATGCGGCAGCCACACATCCGACCGGGGCGAGCCCTGTCGGAGGCCGTGGGCGGTGCCATGCGGACCGCCCGCAGGGCCGGGTGGCCCATGGCGAGAAAGTCCTGCTCAGAGAGACCTTGGAGGTGGGAAGACCTCCGCTCGAGGAGAAGGCAGGACCATGAACGCTTCTCCCACCGTCACGATGGTGCGGGCATTGCCCGCCGAATACAGGGAACGGCTGATGAGCGTCGCCCGCGAGGTGTCGTTCCCACAGGGCACCCGTCTGTTCAAGGAGGGCGGTCACGCCGACCGGTTCTGGATCATCCGCAGCGGCAATGTCTCTCTCGACCTCCATGTGCCGGGCCGCCGCGAAGCCGTCGTGGAGGCTCTCACCCACGATCAACTCGTCGGCTGGTCCTGGCTGTTCCCACCGCACACCTGGCACCTGGGCGCCGAGGCGACGAGCCCGGTTCGTGCCTACGAGTTCGATGCCGCCGCAGTGCATGACATGTGCCGGGAAGATCCAGCGCTCGCCGCTTCGGTGACCCAATGGGTGGGCAGCGTCGTCGCCCACCGGCTGCAGGCCACGCGGACCCGACTGCTGGACCTGTATGCGCCTTAGGGCAGCGGCAGTGCTCTTTGACCACCGAGTTCCCTCCGCGCGCATCGCCATGCAAGATCGCGTATACATGGCCTCCCTCACTCGCAGGGCGGGGCCCGGCCACGCGGACCGCTCACCGTGCCGCTCATCCGAGCTGGGCCAGTCGGCCCTAGTGCATCCGGCCGCCGAGGGATAATGATCGTCGTCAGAGACAACCTGTGGTCCGCTCGGGGAACGAGGGGTCGTCATGGCCGAGGCACGTACCTTCACGGAGCAGAACCCGATCCGTGTCTTCCTGCTGGACGACCATGAGGTCGTCCGGCGCGGCCTGTCCGACCTCCTGAACGCGGAGCCGGACATCTCGGTGGTCGGGGACGCGGAGAACATGGAGCACGCGCTGGCCCGCGGACCGGCCCTCCGGCCGGACGTCGCCGTCCTCGACGTCCGGCTCCCCGATGGAGACGGAATCAGCGTCTGCCGGGAACTGCGCAGCCAGATGCCGGAGTTGGCCTGTCTGATGCTGACGTCGTTCGACGACGAGGAAGCCCTGCTCGACGCGATCATGGCCGGGGCATCGGGCTACGTGCTCAAGCAGATCAAGGGTTCCGACCTGGTTTCGGCGGTACGTACGGTCGCCTCGGGACAGTCGATGCTCGATCCCGCGACCACCGCACGCTTGATGCGGTCCCTGCGCACCGACCCTGACGCCACGCCGGAACTCGCCCCGGAGCTGGCAGGTCTGTCACCGCGCGAGCGGGACATCCTGGCGCTCATCGGGGACGGTCTGACCAACCGCGAGATCGGCAAGCGGCTCTACCTGTCGGAGAAGACCGTCAAGAACCACATCTCGCGACTGCTGGCCAAGCTGGGCGTTCACCGTCGTGTCCAGGCCGCAGTACTCGCCACCCAGCTGGAACAGCACGACGCCGGCGATCTCCCCCTGCGGTGAGCCCTGCGCGGGCGAGTCCCGCCGCGGCGCAACCGCTGGGGCGGGACTGACTTCGCAAGGGCTCCCCCGCGCCGTCAGGATCCGGCGCCGCGTCAGGCCATGGGTTGGACGGGTGCCCGCCACACAAGTCGTGTCCCCCCTCCCTCCTCACGCTCGCCGAGCGTAAAGCTGCCGTCGAGGGCGATCGCCCGCTCTTCCATGTTCCTCAGGCCGCTGCGTGCGACGCCGCTCGGCACCCCACAGCCGTCGTCCGTCACCACGAGTGTCAGCTCACCCCCGCCGCAGCGCAGCCGTACGTCCACGGCCCGCGCTCCGGCGTGCCGTGCCGCGTTACTGAGCGCTTCCCCCAGCACCGCGACCACCTGATCCGCGATGGCACCCGGGACATCCGTCTCGACGAGCCCCTCGATCCGCAGCGCGGGCAGGAACCCGAACGAGGCGGCCGACGTCTTCACCAGGTCCGAGACCCGGCCGCGCAGACCCGTGGCGCCCGGCCCGGCCTCGCCGTGCGTACGCAGTCCGAAAATCGTGGAACGAATGATCTTGATGGTGTCGTCCAGGTCGTCGACCGTCCGCGCCAGCCGCTCGAGGCCCTCAGGGTGGTCCATGAAGCGCTGGGCGCTCTGCAACGTCATCCCTGCCGCGAAAAGCCGCTGAATGGCCAGGTCATGCAGATCACGAGCGATGCGGTCACGGTCTTGCAGCAGCACGATCCGTTCCGCGTCCCGCCGCCGTTCGGCCAGCTCGAGTGCCAGTGCCGCCTGATCGGCGAAACCGAGGAGCGGTCCGGTGTCCTCATCGCCGAACGGCGGCCGGCCCGGCACACGCCCCAGGATCAGCACACCGCGCGCCTTCCCGCTGGTACCGAGCGGCACAGCGGCCACCGGACCGAGGCCAGTCCATTGCACCTCGCCCTCGCCCGTGCGGGAATCGTGCCCGATGTCGGCGGTGACCACGGGTTCGACCGAACTCAACGCGGCACCGACGAATCCCTCCACAGAAGACAACACCAGGCCACTGCGTCGCTCCGCGTCCAGACCGACCGCGAGCACGGGCCGCAGCACTTCGTCGCCCTGCACCCACTCCGCGATCATCCCGGCGTCCGCGGAGACGATCTTCCGGGCCTGCTCGGCGATCAGCTCCAGTACCTCGGCACTCGAGGCCCCGGTCAGGAGCATGCTCGTGACCCTGCCGCTGGCCCGCTGCCAGCGCTCGCGGAGTCTGGTCTCCTCGTACAGTCGTGCGTTCTCGATCGCGACGCCCGCCGCCACCGCAAGCGTGGAGAGCACCGCCTCGTCCTCCGCGTCGAACTCCTTGCCGCTGCGCTTCTCGGTGAGGTAGAGGTTCCCGAACACCTCGTCACGCACCCGGATCGGTACGCCGAGGAAGGAGTGCATCGGCGGGTGGTTGGCCGGAAAGCCGTACGAGTTCGGATGCTCCGAGAGTTCCGGCAGCCTCAGCGGTTCCGGGTGCCGGATCAGCTCTCCGAGGATCCCATGTCCGCTGGGCAGCGCCCCGATGGCCGCGCGGTGCTCGTCGTCGATGCCGACCGTGAGGAACTCGGACAGCTTGCGATCGTCGCCGATCACTCCCAGCGCCCCGTACTCGGCGTCCACCAGCAGCACGGCGGCCTCGACGATGCTCCTCAGCACATGGGGCAGATCAAGCCCCCGGCCCACCGAAAGGACCGCTTCCAGCAGGCCGTGCAACCGGTTCTGGATGCCACGCGCCGCGTCGATGCGCACCTGCAGCTCGCCGAGCAGGTCATCGAGGCGCAGCTTCGGCAGATACTGCTCGGCGCCCCCCGCCCCTTCCCCGCTCATCGCTTCCTCCAACCGACTCACGCAGACAGGCAGAAGGGACGAAATTCCCTGTCTTCACCGTACTGTCCGGGACGGCTCGGCATCACGCTCAACGCATCGAAGAGGAACGATTCCAACGAAAGGGGCGGTCGGTGAGGAACAACGGATCGCGCGTGCGCCGGGCGACCAGCCGGGCAGGTGCGTGACTGCCGGCGAGTCCTCCCGGTTGCCCGCCCGTGGCGGTGATCCTGCCGCGCTCGTCCGCCCTCCGGAGCTGCCGAAGTGAATGCGTACACCTCGCCCCGGCTGCCGGAGTGCTGCCGTCACAGACCGTGACGATAGCCGCGCCTCCGCCGCTGTAGATCCGACATGCCCCACGACCGAGCCGGGTGCGGGTCGCCTGCACGACACTTTGTTCCCATATCGTCGTGCGCCGATGCCGGAATCCGTCCTGGCTTTCGGGCCGTGGTCGAGGAGCGAGCCATGAGTACGACGGCGTCTGCCGAGGCGGGGGAGCTGAAGCGGCACCTGGGCGTGTTCGACGCCGTGATGATCGGGCTCGGGTCGATGATCGGCGCGGGGATCTTCGCCGCGCTCGCCCCGGCCGCCGGCGCGGCCGGGTCCGGTCTACTGCTGAGCCTGGCGCTGGCCGCAGCGGTGGCGTACTGCAACGCCACCTCCTCGGCTCGCCTGGCCGCCCGGTACCCGCAGTCGGGGGGCACCTACGTCTACGGACGCGAGCGGCTCGGGGACTTCTGGGGGTACATCGCCGGCTGGGGCTTCGTGGTCGGCAAGACCGCCTCCTGTGCTGCCATGGCGCTGACGGTGGGCTCCTACGCGTGGCCCGGTCAGGCGCACGCGGTCGCGGTCGCTGCGGTGGTGGCGCTCACCGCGGTGAACTACGTCGGCGTGCAGAAGTCCGCGTGGCTGACGCGCGGGATCGTCGCGGTCGTCCTGGCGGTGCTTGCCGCCGTGGTCACAGCCTGCGCGCTCGGCGGCACGGCGCGGGCAGCGCGTCTGGACGTCGGGACGGACGCCACCTTCGGCGGCGTGCTCCAGGCGGCCGGACTGCTGTTCTTCGCCTTCGCCGGCTACGCGCGCATCGCCACCCTCGGCGAGGAAGTCCGCGACCCCAAAAGGACCATTCCCCGCGCGATCCCGACCGCCCTCGGCATCACCTTGGTCGTATACGCGGCCGTCGCCGTCGCCGTGCTCGCGGTGCTCGGGCCGGACCGGCTCGCCGACAGCGCGGCGCCGCTCGCTGAGGCCGTGCGCGTCGCCGGTGTGCCAGGCCTGGCTCCGGTGGTGCGCGTCGGGGCGGTCGTCGCGGCGCTCGGTTCGCTGCTGGCGCTGATCCTGGGGGTCTCCCGCACCACGCTGGCGATGGCACGCGACCGGCACCTGCCGCATGTGCTGGCCACCGTCCACTCGCGGTTCAAAGTGCCGCACCACGCCGAACTCGCGGTCGGCGCGATGGTCGCCGTCCTGGCCGCGACCACGGATGTGCGCGGCGCGATCGGCTTCTCCTCCTTCGGCGTGCTGGCCTACTACACCATCGCCAACGCCTCGGCCTGGACACTCACCCGGACCGAGGGGCGCCCCGCGCGGATCGTGCCCGTCGTCGGCGCAGCGGGCTGCCTGGCCCTGGCCTTTGCCCTCCCGCTGGCCTCTACGCTGTGGGGAGCGACAGTGATCGGGGCCGGCACTGCCGCCTACGGCCTGCGCAAGGCCCTGGACCGACGCGACGACTGACGCCCTCGGGCGACCAGCGGGCCGGTCCCCGGCGGGCAAACCTCACGGCCCGGCGCCGACAGGGCCCTCCGTCCTCGGCAAACGCGCCTGGGCGGGCGCCTTGTGCCAGCGCCCCGCGTACAGCTCACCTCCGACCGGGCGGACACCGCGTCGGCCCCTGCTCCGGTTGCGCGGCGTGACGCACTCGGCCGGATGTGCTCGGCCGTCACACCTGCGGGCGTCGTCCCTCAGCGTCCGGGCAGAGTGAGGGTGCAGGACTCTCCGGGCGCCACCGAGACGGTGCGGTCCGCGAGGGCGATGCCGATCGGGTCCCGGTCGGACGCCGGCACGGAAACCCGCAGCCGGCCCGCGCTCAGCCTCAGTTGCACACCGCGGTGTCCCCGGTAGCGGAGCGCGAACCCGTACTCGGACAGCTCGGGCAAGGGCACCGGGTCGAACCACAGCGCGCCACCGCGGGTCTCGAGGCCGGTCAGTCCGCGCTGAACGAGGTCGAGGGTGCCGGCCATGGCACCGAGGTGAATGCCCTCGCCCGTGGTGGCGCCCTGCAGATCCGCGATGTCACCCGCCAGGGCCTCGTGGACGTAGGTCCACGCCTCGGCCCGTCGTGCCCTGGCCAGCACCCATCCATGGACAAGGCTGCTCAGGGTCGAACCGTGGCTCGTCCGGCGGAGATAGTGATCGACGGTGCGACGCCACACGGTGTCGTCCAGCTCATGGCCCAATCGGCGGAACAGGCCCGCGAGTTCGGCGGGCGAGAAGAGATAGCCCAGCATCAGGACGTCGGCCTGCTTCGACGCCTGGTAGCGGTTGACGGTGTCGCCTTCGGCTTCAAGGATCCGGTCGAGGCGCCGGATGTCACGGTAACGGTCCCGGTAGGCAGGCCAGTCGAGCTCGGCCAGATCGCCGTATCCCTCGAACTGGCTGATGACGCCTGCGTGGTACGGCACGTGCAGCCTGCGGGAGTCGTCCCACAGGTCGAGCTCGGCCGGCTCGAGCCGGGTGGTCTCGCACAGGTCCCGGCGCACCGGTTCGGGCAGGCCGCGCAGGACGTCGAGGGTGCGGGTCAGCACCCAGGCGGCGGTGACATTGGTGTACGTGTTGTCGTCCAGCCCCGGATGACGGGCGCCGGGATACGCGTCGTGATACTCGTCGGGGCCGACGACGCCGCGGATCCGGTAGCGGCCCAGCGTCGGGTCGAGCTCCGCGACGCCGGCCCAGAACCTGGCGATCTGAACGAGCATCTCGATGCCCTTGGTATGCAGAAACTCCGTGTCGCCGCTCGCCTCGCAGTACTGCCACACGTTGTAGGCGATCGCTGAACCGACGTGGTGCTGGAGCCGTGAGTGATCGGGCAGCCAGCGTCCGGAGCGCGGATTGAGGTGGAGTCGCTGGGTCTCCTCGCGTCCGTCGCTGCCGCTCTGCCAGGGATACATGGCGCCGGTGTGCCCGGCATCGCGTGCAGCTGAGCACGCCTGTTCCAAACGGCGGTGGCGGTACGTGAGCAGGGCCCGGGAGACCTCGGGGAAATGCAGGTTCAGATACGGCAGGACGAACAGCTCGTCCCAGAAGACGTGCCCGCGATAGGCCTCGCCGTGGAGCCCTCGGGCCGGGACGCCGACGTCGAGTTCGGCGGTGTGCGGGGACAGGGTCTGCAGCACGTGGAAGAGATGCAGTCGCAGCACCGGCCCTGCGCTGGTCGGCACATCCAACTCCGCGTTGCGCCACAGCCTTTGCCACGCCGAGCGGTGTGACTCCAGCAGTGTCTCGAAGTCCGCGGCACGGCGGACCCGGTCGAGCGCCGCGTGCAGCGGGTCGCTGATGGCAGGGTCGCGCGAGGTGTGCAGGGCAACGGTCTTGTCGACCGTCACCGTGCACCCGTCGGCCAGGGAGAACCCGAGCACCTGGACGGCGCGGGCGTGCTCGTGCGCCACCGCCGTCTCCGCGTGCGCGTCCGCGACCGTGCGGGCCGCGAGGCCGATCCTGATGTCCGAGGTGCTGGTGCGGCAGCGCATCCAGACGGTGTCGGGCGCCGGCGATCCGGTCTGGACGTGCGTGAGGTGGCGATGGGCGAGCGCGTCGTAGCGCTCGACTCCGGTGTTGGTGACGGTCCCGTCCAGAGCCGACTCGACCTCCAGCCGCCCCGACCAGCCCTCGGCGGTGACCTCGGTCCGGAGCAGGGCGAGGTGCGGATCGGCCATGTGAACCACCCGCAACTGTCGTACGGCGAGACGCCGACCGTCGTCGTCCTCGTATCGCACGACGCGCTCCAGAGTGCCGGTACGGAGATCAAGACTCTGGCGGTGCTCGAGGAGCTTGTGGGTGTCCGGGGAGAGCCAGGTCCCGGCGTCCGTACGGAAGCGGAGTCGCAGCCAGTTGGGGAGGTTGACCATGTCTTCGTTCTCGACCCTGCGGCCGGCCACGTCCGAGGGCAGCCGGTTGTAACAGCCGGCTGCGTACGTGCCCGGGTAGTGGACGGCGTCGGCGGCGCATTCCGGTGCTGCTCCGCGGGTCGCGAAATAGCCGTTGCCGAGGGTGCACAGCGACTCCCGCAGCCTCTCCTGGGCGGGATCGTAGCCCTCGTACTCCAGTGTCCAGTCCCGCATCGTCAGCCCTCCCCCAGCAGTTCGCCGAGGTCGTCGACCACCAGATCCGCGCCGCGCTTCAGCAGCGCGCCCCGGGTGTCGGGGGTGCGAGCCCGGTCCACCCCCACGACCAGGCCGAAGCCGCCGCGCCGTCCGGCCTCGACTCCGGCCAGTGCGTCTTCGACGACGGCGGTCAGTCGGGCGGGAACGCCCAGGCGGCGCGCCGCCTCCAGGAAGAGCGCGGGATCGGGTTTCCCCGGCAGGGCAAGGCGTCCTGCCTCCGCGCCGTCCACCAGGACGTCGAAAAGGTCACGCACGCCCGCGCGCTCGAGGAGTTCCCCCGCGTGCCGGGAGGCCGACGCCGCGGCCAGCGGCACCCCGGCGGACCGCAGGGTGCGCACCAGCCGGACCGTGCCCGGATAGGCGTCGACCCCCTCGGCGCGCAGCCGCTCGGTGAAGACCGCTTCCTTATGGGCGGCGACGGCCTGGATCTCCGTACCGGACGGGTGGAGCCCCCGGGCACGGAGGAACGCGGCGGCTCCGTCGAGGCGTGATGTGCCGTCGACGTACCGCAGATAGTCGTCGCGCATGTCGAAGGGCGGTTGTCCCTGCGGGTCCCGGGCGTGCAGGAAACTGTCGAAGGCCGTCTTCCACGCGGCGGCATGCACCCGGGCCGAGTCCGTGACGACACCGTCAGTGTCGAAGACCACGGCTGCCGTACCTCGCAACGCGCGGGGCACGGTGGCCGTTCCGCTCCGTTCAACACTCATCGTTCGCCGGCCGTCGAGTTGGCGTCGTGCCGGGCGTCGCGTCCGTCATGGCGGTGAACTCCTTTGCAGGAACGGTGCCTTACGTGCTCCAGGCCCAGTTGGCGACCTCCGGCAGGTCGGTTCCGTGCTCGCGGATCCACGCGTGGTGCCGGGTGCGGGCGTCGGCCATGCACTGGCGTACCGCGGCGGCCCGAACACCGAGGCCGGGAACGCGGTCGATGACGTCCATCACCAGGCGGTAGCGGTCCAAGTCGTTGCGGACCACCATGTCGAACGGGGTCGTGGTCGTGCCCATTTCCCTGTAGCCGCGGACATGGATGTTGCCGTGTCCGGTGCGGCGGTAGGCGAGACGGTGGATCAGCCAGGGGTAGCCGTGGTAAGCGAAGATCACGGGCTTGTCCGTCGTGAACAGCCCGTCGTACTCGAAGTCGCTCATCCCGTGGGGATGTTCATCGCGGGGCAGCAGGCGGGTCATGTCGACCACGTTGACGACCCTGACGGCCAGTTCGGGCAGGTGGCGCCGCAGCAGGTCGGACGCCGCCAGGATCTCCTGGGTGGGGACGTCGCCCGCGCAGGCGAGGACGACATCGGGTTCTCGTTCCCCGTCGGCGGACCCCGCCCAGTCCCAGATTCCGGCGCCGCGGGCGCAGTGGGCGCGGGCCTGGTCCATGGAGAGCCAGTCGAAGCAGGGCTGTTTGCCCGCGACGACGACGTTGACGTAGTCCCGGCTGCGCAGGACATGGTCCGCGACGGACAGCAGCGTGTTGGCGTCGGGCGGCAGATACACCCGTACGACCTCGGGGCTCTTGTTGAGGACGTGATCCACGAAGCCGGGATCCTGGTGCGAGAACCCGTTGTGGTCCTGCCGCCAGACGTGCGACGTCAGCAGGTAGTTGAGGGAGGCGATCGGAGCGCGCCACTTCAGTGCCCGAGAGGTCCTGAGCCACTTGATGTGCTGGTTCACCATCGAGTCGACGATGTGGACGAACGCCTCATAGCACGAGAACAGTCCGTGCCGGCCGGTGAGGAGGTAGCCCTCCAGCCAGCCCTGACAGAGGTGTTCGGAGAGGATCTCCATGACGCGGCCGTGTCGGTCCAGGTGCTCGTCCACCGGGAGGGTCTGTGCCTGCCAGGCTTTGCCACTGGCCTGGTAGACGGCGTCCAGTCGGTTGGAGGCGGTCTCGTCGGGCCCGACCAGGCGGAAGTCACGACGGCCGGAGGTGTCTTCCATGATCCGTTCGAGGAGGCTGCCCAGGACGCGGGTGGGCTCGTGCTGGGTGGCGCCCGGCTTGTCCACGGGGACGGCAAAGCCGTCGAGGGGCGGGATCGGCAGATCGCGCACGAGACGGCCGCCGTTGGCGTGCAACGTGGCGCCGAGGCGGCGGTCACCCTCGGGGACGCACGCTAGAACGTCCGCGCTGGGCCGCCCCGCGGAGTCGAAGAGCTCCTCGGGGCGGTACGAGCGCAGCCAGGTCTCCAACTGCCGCAGGTGATCCGGGTTTTCGCGTACACCGGCCAGAGGGACCTGGTGGGCCCGCCAAGTCCCCTCGACGGGCACGCCGTCGACCTCAACGGGTCCCGTCCAGCCCTTCGGCGTACGCAGCACGATCACGGGCCAGCGCACCCGCTCGGCCACGCCGCCCTCGCGGGCCGTGCGCTGCATCAGCTCGATGCGGTCCAGCGCCCGGTCGATAGCGCCGGCCATCGCGCGGTGGACCTCGTGCGGGTCGTCGCCGGTCACATGGATCGGCTCGTGCCCGTATCCCCGCAGCAACTCGTCGAGTTCGGGCTCGGGGATGCGGGACAGAACGGTCGGGTTGGCGATCTTGTAGCCGTTGAGATGGAGGATCGGCAGAACGGCGCCGTCGTGGACCGGGTCGAGGAACTTGTTCGAGTGCCAGGACGCGGCGAGCGGACCGGTCTCCGCCTCCCCGTCGCCGATCACGCAGGCGACCAGCAGGTTCGGATTGTCGAAGGCGGCGCCATAGGCGTGAGCGAGTGAGTAGCCGAGTTCACCGCCTTCGTGGATCGATCCGGGCGTCTCGGGCGCCACATGGCTGGGCACGCCGCCCGGGAACGAGAACTGCCTGAAGAGGCGTTCCATGCCCGTCGCGTCACGCGTGACGTCCGCGTAGGTCTCGCTGTAGCTGCCCTCCAGCCAGGAGTTCGCGAGAACCGCGGGCCCACCGTGGCCCGGTCCCCACACGCACAGTGCCTCGAGGTCACGGGCTTTGATGGCGCGGTTCAGGTGAGTGTGGACGAGGTTGAGGCCGGGCGACGTTCCCCAGTGGCCGAGCAGGCGCGGCTTGATGTGGGCGGGTGTCAGAGGCTCGGCGAGCAGCGGATTGGCCATGAGGTAGATCTGGCCGACGGCAAGGTAGTTCGCGGCCCGCCAGTGGGCGTCCAGGGTGCGCAGTTCGTCGTCGGTCAGTACCGTGCTGTCCTGGTGTTCGACCTTGGGCATGGTGGCTCCGTAAGTCATCGGGGCAAGTCATCGGGCGGAGGAGGCGGCATGGCCGGTGAGAAGGCCGCGAAGGTGCCGCGCGCGGCGTACGAGCGGGAATTGCTGCGTCTTCAGACGGAGCTGGTGAAGCTTCAGGAGTGGGTGCGCACCGAGGGCGCCCGGCTGGTGGTCGTCTTCGAAGGACGGGACGCGGCAGGCAAGGGCGGCACCATCAAGCGGGTCTCCGAACACCTCAACCCTCGCGTCGCCCGGACCGTCGCTCTCCCCAAGCCGACCGAACGCGAACGCGGCCAGTGGTACTTCCAGCGTTACATCGAGCAGCTGCCGGCTGCCGGGGAGATCGCATTGTTCGACCGGAGCTGGTACAACCGCGCCGGTGTCGAGCATGTGATGGGCTTCTGCACCAAGGAGGAGTACCAACTCTTCCTCCGCCAATGCCCCGTATTCGAGCGCATGCTCATCGAGGACGGCATCCTGCTGCGCAAGTACTGGTTCTCGGTGAGCGACGCCGTACAACAGGAGCGGTTCAGCCGCCGGCTGGATGATCCGACGCGGCGGTGGAAGCTCTCCCCGATGGATCTCGAGTCGATCAGCCGGTGGGAGGCCTACTCCCGGGCCAAGGACCAGATGCTGGTGCACACCGACACCTCGGACGCGCCGTGGTTCGTCGTGGAGAGCGATGACAAGCGCAAGGCGCGACTGAACATGATCGCCCACCTGCTGGACTCCGTGCCCTACCACGAGGTGCCCCCTCCGGTGCTCGAGCTGCCGCCCCGGCCCCCGTCGACCGGCTACGAACGCCCACCGCGTGACCTGCAGACATACGTCCCCGACCACGCGGCGGGCATCTGAGCCGGCCACGCGCTCAGCCCCGCTGCGGAACGACGGCGACGGGACATCGCGAATGGTGCAGGGCCGTGTGCGCGACCTGGCCGAGCTGAAGACCGAGGTGGCCCCGGCGCCGCAGGGCACCGACAACCAGCAGGTCGGCCCGCATCGAGGCGTCCAGCAGCACCCTGCGGGCGGGCCCCTCGGCAGTCCGCCGACGCAGTTCCACCGACGGGTACTCCGCCGCGAACTGGCTCAGCGCCGACTCCAGGATCTCCACCGCCCGCTCCTCGTGCAAACGGGCGGGTTCTCCCGCAAGCAGCGGGTGCTCGACCGACTCGTGCGCCGGGCAGCGCCAGGCCCGCACCGCGTCCAGGGCGGCTCCACGGCGTTGCGCCTCCTGGAAGGCGAAGCGCACGGCCTCCGAGTTCTGCTGCTCCTCGCCAACTCCGAGAGCAATCGTGTGCAGCATCCCCGTCCTGGCCTGGTTGTCGTGACTGCCGCGCAGCACGAACACGGGGCAGTCGGCGCGAGCGGCCACCGCGAGGCAGACCGAGCCGAGCAGCAGCTCAGCGACACCACTGCGGCCACGCGATCCAAGGACCAGGGCACAGGCATTCCGCCCCTCGTGCAGGAGAGCACTGACCGCGTCTTCGGGCAGCACCTCGGTGGCGACCTTCAGACCGCTGTCACGGTGGTGGGCACGCCGCGCCGCAGTATCAAGAATGTCGTCGGCCAGCACCTGTTCCGAAGACCTGCCGAGGGTCTCGGCGAGCGCCGCTCCCTCATAGCGCTCCCACAACGACGCGTACACCAGCCGTAGCGGCACCCCACGCAGGACGGCCTCGTCCGCCGCCCAGTCCACCGCGCGCATGCTCGACTCGGAGCCGTCGACGCCCACGACCAGGGGGAGCTCCACAGCCTTCACCTTCCTTCACCGTCGTTTTCGGAGTCGCTCAGCGCCACGACGCAAGCCCACACCGGCGCTGTTTTCACGAGAATCACTTCTCCCAGGTGATCACTCATCGGGAACCACCGCGACAGGGGCGGTGGCATGGTGCAGTACGGCGTGGGTGACCCAGCAGGCCACCACGATGGCCCGCGGTACGCGAACGTGAACACACCGGCCAATCCGCGGCCCTCGACGCGCCACCGGGTAGCTGCGTCCACGGTGTGGGAGATCTTGAAGGACGCCGGGATCGACCCTGCACCCGAGCGCGGCTCCAGCACATGGCCGGACTTCCTGCGCTCCCAGGCCGACGCGCTGCTGGCCTGCGACTTCTTGGAAACCGTCACGTTGTCGGGGCCACGGATGTACGTGTTCGCGATGATCGAGCACGCCACCCTGCGTATCCGGATCCTGGGAGCCACCGCCCACCCGACGGCATCCTGGGTGACACAGACGGCGAAGAATCTCGTCATGGACCTCGAAGACGCCGGCTGCCGGGCTCGGTTCCCACTCCGGGACCGTACCGGGAAGTTCCCCGCACTGTTCGACGCCATCCTCCACGACGCCGGCATCGAGGTCGTACTCAGCGGCATTCAGATGCCGAGAATGAACTCCATCATGGAGAGGTGGGTGCAGACCTGCCGGCGCGAACTCCTGGACCGCACGTTGATCTGGAACCAACGCCATCTCTCCTATGCCCTACGGGAGTTCGAACAGTTCTACAACGGGCACAGGCCGCATCAGGGCATCGCCAATGCCCGCCCGATGCGCCCACTCCCCCAAACGATCACCGATCCGGGGCAGATCACCCGCCTCGACATACGACGACGCAAGCGTCTCGGCGGCATCCTCCACGGGTACGAACGTGTCGCATGACGTGCACGGATGACATTTTCGGCACGGACAGGGCCGGGCTCGGCCCGGAACACCCGTCGGCGCCCGTGAGTTGAATCAGTCCGACTTCTCGCCGCTCTCGGCCAGGATCCTGTTACGGGCGCCGGCGAGGGCTCCCGCCATGGCACCCGCGGGCCTGCCGAAGGTCGAGGCGGAGAACCGGGCGGGGCCGGTCTTGGCGGTGAAGGAGTGCGCGTAGGCGAACTCCCGCAGTCCCTCCTCCCCCTGCTTGCGCCCGTAACCGCTGTCGCCCCGACCGCCAAACGGCACGGCGGGGTTCATGGAGAACACCAGAGCATCGTTGATGCTGGTCATTCCCACACGGAGGCGACGAGCGATGGCTTCGCCGCGGTCGCGGCTGAAGACGGCGCTGCCCAGCCCGTACCGGCCGGCGTTGATGTGAGCGACGGCCTCATCGGCGTCGGGGACCTTGACGACCGCCAGCGTCGGCCCGAACGTCTCCTCCGTCGCCGCGAGGGCGTCGGGGGCCACCCCGACCAGGATGGTGGGCGCGGCATAGCGGTCGCCCACCGCGTCGAGGCCGCCGACGGTGGCTGTCGCGCCGCGCTCCAGGGCGTCTTGAATGTGTTCCCGGATGATCGAGGTCTGGCTCGGCAGCGGAACCGGCCCGATCTCCGCGTCCTCGTCGCTGCCGACGCGTACCTGCCCGGCAAGCTCGCTGATCTTCTCGACGAACTCGTCGTGCACCGACTCGACTACGTAGGCCACTTCGAGACTGATACAACCGTGCCCGGTGTTCTGCATGGCGCCCCACACGATGTGAGCGGCGGCTTCGTCCAGATCGGCGTCCTCGGCGACGATGACGCCGTCCTTTCCGCCGAGTTCCAGCAGAACGGGGGTCAGGGTCTGCGCGCATTGGGCGGCCACCGTCCGGCCTGTGGCGACGCTGCCCGTGAACGCGAGCTTGTCGAGGCCGGCCTCGATGAGCGCCTGACCCGTGGCCCCGTATCCGTTCAGGTTCTGCAGGACGGCCGGCAGTTCCGGAACGGCACGCTGCCAGGTTCGGATGAGCCATTCGGCGACGCCGGGCGTGATCTGGCTGGGCTTGAGGACGACGGCGTTCCCGGCCGCGAGCGCGTCGGCGAGGATGGCCGCGGGAGTGAGCAGGGGGAAGTTCCACGGGCCTATGACGCCGACCACGCCGTAGGGCTGGTACTCGACCCACGCACGCTGGTTGGGCGTGGTGGGGCTGGATGGAACCTCCCGGCGCTCCAGGACCCGCGCGGCGTTGTCAGCAACGTACCGCAGGTGCTCGAGAGTCCCGAGCACCTCCACGCGGGCGTCGTCGAGGGGCTTGCCGTTCTCGGCGTGAATGAGTGCGGCGCCCTCCTCACCGCTCAAGGCTATCTGCCGCCGCCACGCGCGCAGTCGCTCCGCGCGGCCCTCGAAGCCGAGGTCCCACCAGGCCCCGGTGACTGAGCGTGCGGCGGCGACGGCCGCGGCAGCCTCTTCCTTGCCGGCCACGGGGTATCGGGCGAACTCGGCTCTGGTGGCCTGGTCGATGGTGACGATCTCGGTCGCGTCGTATCCGATGACGCCGTCACGGGTGATCCTCGGAATGTTGTCGGTCATAGGTCTTCCCTAACTTTCTTCCGCCCGCCCGAATGAGACACACCGTGGGTGAGGGCGGTGGCGGAGGCGGTCTTCGGCACGAGTGGCCGCTGGAGGGCAGTCGGCGCGGGCCGACGTGGAGGACTGCATGGTGGAGGTCATTGGGAGCGTGTGCCGTGCCGGACGTTCGGCAGTTGGGCAGTTGGGCAGTTGGGCAGTTGGGCAGTTGGGCAGTTGGGCAGTTGGGCAAGGGTGGCCGCGGAGCGGGAAGCACCCTCGGCGGACGGGCGTAGCGCAACCTTGGGTTGGCGACCCGTGGCCGGGTCGGGGGCAGCGCCGAGGAGGCGCCCGCTGCTACGCCTGCGGGCCGCGGTAGCGAGTTGCGGGGGTGGGCTGGTTGCCGCCGGTGAGCAGAGCGGACTCCGCGGCCAGCAGGGCTTCAAGGGCTGCGGCCTGGTTCTCCAGACCGGGTGCGCACACGGTCTCCCCCAGGCGCAGGCCGGCAAGGCTGGCCGAGGCGACGTCCTGCGGGGTCATCGCCCAGGGGATGTCGCGGCCGACGCCTTCGTTCCACTCCGTGGCCACGACGCCGGGCAGCAGCAGCTGCGTACGGATGGGCGTGTCCGCGAGCTCACCTGTGAGGGTCCGGGTGAAGGCGACGGTGGCGGCCTTCGCCGCCGCGTAGAGAGTGCGTCGTGGTGCGCGGGGATCGTTGAGGCCGCCGCTGAAGGCCAGCAGCGAGGCCACCGTGATGATCGCGCCTTCTCCGGCGGCGAGCATTCCGGCAAGCGCGGCGCGGACCAGCTGAATGGGGGCCACGGCGTTGAGGGTGAGCAGGCGGTCGATGTCGGCGTGGTCGACGTCGACGAGCGGGGCGTAGCCGCCGGCGCCGGCGTTGCTGACCAGCAGGCGCACGTCCCCCGCGGCGAGACGGCCGGTGACAGCGGTGATGCCCTCGTGGGTGCCGAGATCGGCGGGCAGCACCTCCACGGCGGCACCCCGGGCGCGGAGCTCCTCTGCGAAGTCGCCGAGCCGGTCCGCGCGGCGCGCCACCAGGACGAGGTCGTGGTCATCCGCCAGCAGACGGGCGAATTCGGCGCCGATGCCGGAGGAAGCTCCGGTGATGAGAGCGATCGTGCGAGTCATACGCCGAGCATGCATCAACCGTTAGCTTAGTGTCAAACGCTTGATGGTTATGAAGTGTCGTACCCTTGGCAGGTGATACGTGATGACGAGGAGCCTGTGGGGCTCGGCGCGCTTGACCGGGTGACCTGGGCATTGCGCCGCGCGGAACTGGCGGTGCAGACGCTCAAGGAACAGCGGCTACGTCCGCTGGGCATGGCCGCCGCGCACTACACCCTGCTGATGTCGGTGCACAGCGAACCAGGGCTGGCCGGCGCCGAGTTGGCCCGCCGCCTCAACGTCACCCCTCAGGCCGTCGCCTCCCTCGTGGCACGCCTGGAGGGCCGCGGCCAGTTGGAGAGGCGCGAGCACCCGCGCCACCGGCACGTGCAGGAACTGCACCTCACCGACGCCGGGCGGGAGGCGCTGCGCGCGGCCGACCAGGTAATCGCCGACGTAGAGCGTCACATCACCGAGGGCCTGGGACCGGACCAGAGCGCGCAGCTACGGACGCTGCTCGACCAGGTGAGCAAGACGGTGCGCAACGCCTGAGCTCGTCGGCCGGTCAAGGACAGGCTGGCGCGTCGGTGGCCTAGGCACGGCGCACGCCGCCCGCTCCCCCGGCGGTCTCGGCGCATCGTATGCCGCCGCCAGCGGGGTTCCAGCCGACCGCGGCACCGGTCGGCCCGCAGCGAAAGCAGCGACCACTCGCTCGAGGACCAGTCCACCGCCCTCGCCTCAAGGTCGACATCGGCACGGCGATCTCGTCCACGCACGGTCGGTCCGTGCAGGGCGGAACGGATCCTGAACGGCGCGCCCTGCCGCCTGAAGCAGGTGGGTGCCGCAGCTTCCAGCGGTCCCCACCACCGCGAGCAACGGGGCAGAGCTTCTCCGCCCTCCGCTTCCGCCTCGGACGCTCCCTTCTCTCTTCTCACTGCGTCATGCCGTCACGGGCACACCCGCGTCAGGACTCGTGCGTCGGCCGGCCACGGCCATCCGAACGAAGTTGCCGGTGCAGTCAGGGGCCCGGTCACGGGACGAGGACGATCTTCCCCGTCGTATGCCCGGTCATGATCTGCCGATGCGCGGCGGCGGCTTCGCGCAACGGATGGCTGGCGGCGATCAGGACGCGCAGTCGCCCGGCGCCCGCGGCTTCGGTGAGCTGCAGGCGCGCAGCGGCGCGGACTTCCGTGCCGGGGTCCGCGCCGGGCCCACCGCCCAGGAGCCTGATGCCGGCTCGGGCCCCGCGTTCGAACGCCGCGACGGTCGCGATGCGGGACCGGTCCGCCACCAGCTCCACCGAGACGTCCACCGCCTCGTCGGTGCCCACCAGGTCGGCAGCCGCGTCGACTCCCTGCGGTGCCGCCGCGCGCACCCGGTCCGCCAGACCCGGCCCGTACGCGATCGGAATCGCCCCCAGGTCGCGCAGTACGTCGTGCTTGGCCGGGCTCGCCGTTCCCAGCACCCTGGCTCCGCGCTCGACGGCCAGTTGCACGGCCATCAGGCCGACGCCACCCGCCGCGCCGTGGACCAGCACCGAGTCGTTCTCGCGTAGGCCGATCGCTTCGAGAACGTGCACAGCGGTGACGCCCGTGACCATCAGTCCTCCGGCCTGCCCCCAGGAGAGAGCGGCGGGCTTGGGCACCACCGACGAGGCCGGGACGATGAGTTCGGCGGCGTACGCGCCGGGCGCTCGGTACGCGATCACCTCGTCGCCGATCTGGATCGGACCGGCGGGGCCGGTCGCGTCGGCACCGACAGCGGTCACCACACCTGCCGCTTCGGCACCGAGCCGCATCGGCAGGTTCGCCGGATCGGTTCCGAAGGCGCCGCTGTACATTTTGTGGTCGAAAGGGTTGACGCCGACGGCGCGGACCTCGATGCGCACCTGACCCGGCCCGGGCTCCGCTACGGCGACATCGATCACCGACAGCACCTCGGGACCACCGTAAGCACGCGCTACTACTACTTCGCTCATGTCAGGGGAGAACGCGGTGCCGGAAGGCCCGATTCCCCATTGCGGTGACTTTTTTGAGCGGAGCGCTCCGCTCCGATAAGTTGGGCAGCCGATCACCCGACGCGGGAGGACACATGAACGCCATGACCAAACCCACGGCCCTGGTGACCGGCGGCAGCCGGGGAATCGGCGCTGCCACGTCACGGGAACTGGCGGCTCGCGGCTACCGCGTAGCCGTCAACTACTTCTCCCGCCGCGAGTCCGCCGACCAGGTGGTCAAGCTCATCGAGGCCGACGGCGGGGAAGCCTTCGCCATACAGGCCGACGTGTACGACCCCACCCAGGCTGCCGAACTGCTGGAGCGCTCCGCGGTCGACGGGCGCTTGGACGTTCTTGTCTGCAACGCCGGTGCCCGCTTCATTCCCACCCCGGTTCAAGCCCTCGCCTGGGACGACTTCAGGACGAAGGTGACGGACGAGCTGGCATCCGTCTACACGCTCACCCAACAGACACTGGAACTCATGGGCGCCCAAGGGCGGGGCCGGATCGTGTATGTCTCCAGCGCCGTGGCCGACGGTCCGCCCGCCCCGGGCATGGCCGCCCACGGCACCGCCAAGGCCGCCCTGAACACCTTCGCCCGCTTCGTCGCCCACGAGGTAGGCCCGCTAGGCATCACCGTCAACGTCGTGGCACCCGGCTACGTCCGCACCGAGAGCAGCGCGCGTATACCGCAGGAATTCCAACAGCGACTGGCTGCGAACACCCCCCTGGGGCGGGTCGCGGAACCGGAGGACGTGGCCCGGGCGATCGCGATGCTCGTCGGTGAGCAAGCCGCCTTCGTCACTGGCGAGGTGCTCACCGTCGACGGTGGGTACGGCGTGGCACGCCGGTAGGGGAAAATACCTGTCCATGGGTGACACGCATACCGGCAGACCGCGCGGCCGCCGGCGGGAGGCGGACCGCAACGACGCCCGCCTCATGCAGGCTGCGCGCGAAGTCTTCGCCGAGCTCGGCTGGGACGCCCCCGTCTCGGAGATCGCCCGCCGGGCCGGCATCGGCATGGGCAGCCTCTACCGCCGCTATCCCAGCAAGGAGCTGCTGGCCCAGCGGATGCGCGTCATGGGGATGGAACAGCTCGTCGCCCAGGCCCGCACAGCCCTCGCCGAGGAGCCGGACCCTTGGGCGGCCTTCGCCCGCTTCCTGCGGAACGCGCTCTCGGCCCAGGGTGCAGTCGGTCCGCTGCTCCCGCTGGTGGGCGGCCGACTGCCGGCCACCGATGAGATCGTGGCCGCCTCCAGCCGGCTCCGGACCGCCCTCGACGACTTGGTGGACGGCGCGCACCGCGCGGGCGTACTGCGCGCCGACTTCACTTCCGCCGACGTCCCCTTGCTGCTCGAACACCTCACCGCGCGGATCCCCGTCACCGACGAACGCGCCACCACGCTCCACCTGCGGTACCTGGACCTGATCCTCGCCGGACTGCGCACGTCGACCACCGACGGGCCCACCGCGTTGCTGAGCCCGGCTCCGGACTGGGCAGAACTCAGCGAGCTGTGGAACGCCTCCGAGGGCTGAGCCCTGCGCTCCCATAATGAATGCAGTGTCCCCGTGCTTTTGCTTCGCCGTTCTGCGCTTTTCCTTCTCACTGAGGGATCAACCGGATCCCCGGTGCATTGCGTGCCGGGGAAAATTTCTTCCCCCTCACACCGCGTCCTTCCGATGCAATGCTTCATCACGCGGCGAGCACGACATACGACAAGCCGCGCGACCATGTGCCGTTTCAGGGCCTCCGCGGGATGTGCTGCACAGGCTGCGACTGCTGGTCCGGCCGGACACGCTGCTGCGCTGGCACCGCGACCTGGTCACACGCCGCCTCGCTGCCGCGTCGCGCCCGAAGCGACCAGGCCGGCCTCGCACCGTGCACTCCATTCGCGCTCTGGTCCTGCGCCTGGCCCGGGAGAATCCCAACTGGGGCTACCGGTGCCTCCACGGCGAACTGCTCATCCTCGGCGTGAAGGTGGCTTCCTCCACCGTATGGGAGATCCTCAAGGAGGCCGGGATCAACCCAGCGCCCGAACGGAACTCCAGTACCTGGGCAGACTTCCTGCGCTCCCAGGCCGAGGCCGTGCTGGCGTGCGACTTCTTCGAGACGGTCACCCTGTCCGGGGCGCGGATGTACGTGTTCGCGGTGATCGAGCACAGCACCCGACGGATCCGGATCCTTGGCGCGACCGCGCACCCGACCGCTCCCTGGGTGAAGCAGGCCGCAAAGAACCTGGTCATGGACCTCGAAGACGCCAGATCCAAGGCCACGTTCCTGATCCGAGACCGGGACGGCAAGTTCCCCGAGCTGTTCGACGTCGTCCTGCGAGATGCGGGGATCGAGAGCGTCCTCAGCGGCGTCCGGATGCCACGGATGAACTCGGTCATGGAAAGGTGCGTGCAGACCTGCCAGCGCGAGCTGCTGGACCGCACGTTGATCTGGAATCAGCGACATCTGCTCCACACCTTGCGCGAATTCGAACGGTTCTACAACTCCCATCAACCTCATCAGGACATTGCGAACGCCCACCCGCTACGTCCCCTGCCCGTGACGGTCGCCGATCCGGAGAAGCTCAATCGCCTCGACATACGAAGACGCGATCGCCTGGGCGGCATCCTCCACGAGTACCACCACGCCGCCTGACCTCGATGGATGAGGTTTCCGGCAAGCGCCGGGCTACCGCAGGGTGCACGGCGAACTCGCCACCCTCGGCATCCAAGTCGCCGCCTCCACCATCTGGGGCGGCGCGGGGAGCGGCGCGGGGAGCGGCGCGGGCCGACGAGGCCCGCCCCGCTCGCACGCGACCCTCAGTCCCCGACCGCCTCGCCGCGCCCCCACGCCCAGGCGAGCCTGTCCGCACCCGACTGATTGGTGGTGGCCAGCCAGGGGCGGTCCTCGGTGCCGGTCAGGGTCTGCAGCGAGTACGTGTCGTCGCTGCGCAGGCCGGGCCAGTAGACGGAGCCCATCTTCAGCTCGCGGAAGGTGTCGGTGACGGCCTGGAGGTAGTTGACGAAGTTGTCGTCCGGGGTCGGCACGTTGTAGTCGAGGCCGGTGGTCATCGGGGAGCCGAACTCGTCCGCGACCGTCCGGCCGGCGCAGTCGCCGATGCGTTCCTTGAGGTCGGCGACCCACTGGTCGTAGGTGGCGTACGACTTCCAGAAGCCATAGTGGTGCAGCGACAGATAGGTGCCGGCCAGGCGCGGGTCGGCGCAGACGGAGGTGACGTGGTCGTTGTAGCCGGCGCCGCTGACGAAGACCCGGTCGCGCGGGACGGAGGAGTAGGTGTCCAGCCACTTCGCGGCCAGGTCGGCCCACTCGGTCTCGGTGTAGCCGTGCGGCTCGTTCATGGGCTCGAAGTAGACCCGCGAGTCGTTCTTGTACGTGTCGACGACTCTGTTCCACATGGGCCAGTAGGTGGTGGTGTCGTCGATCAGGCCGTCCTTGCGCTCGCCCGTTCCCTCCCAGTAGGAAACGATCACCTTGAAGCCCTGGTCGGAGGCCGCGTCGATGACCCCCTGGTAGGAGTCCCAGTAACTGCCGTTCACCGTGTACGGGTTGATGGGAAGCCGGACGGTGTTGGCCCCGAGGTTGGCGCGGAAAGCCGAGATGATCCGCTTCGCCTTGCTGTACGTCTCGCGGTAGCTGTCGGTGGTCAACAAGCCGGAGAGCTGGAGCTCGTCGTCGGCGAAGTTGTCCCGGGGGTCGGCCCAGTTGACGCCCTTGAACTGGGTGGTGTCCGCTCGCGGGGCCGCGGTGGCGGGTCCGGCGGAGAGAGCGGCGACGCCGAGAGCGGCCGCCGCGACAGCCACGGCGGAGGAGATACGACGGGTTCGGGCCATGCGCACGGATATTCCCCTTCAGGAGAGAGCGACTCGGTGAACAGCGGTGCCGCATCGCCGGGTTGGGCGCGGGAAACGCGCGTACACACGCTGGGACAGGCGTGGGCCCGGCATTGCGGGGAGGCCCGGCCGCTGCCGATGTTTACGCAAACATCGCAGCGCCGGAATCGTCACATCCGGCCCCTCTGCCGTCAAGGTCTCGTGCAAGGGGGACCGTTGAGAACCGCTCGTTGCTCATGACGCGCGGGCGGCTTGGCGTAGGGCTGCTCGCCGGGGGACGGGACCGGGGGTTGGTCCGGCTCGCAGGGAAGGTGCGGGCACTCGTGTCAGAGGGGCGCCAACTCGGGCTGAGCGGCGAGGAGATCATGGAGATGACGCGGGGCTGGCTAACCCCGTAGACCCACCGGAAGGCGTCCCTTATCGATGGCATTCCACTGTTTGCCGTTCGGTATATCGATCAGCCTTCGAGTTTTCGGACCAATCCGTGTCCAGGACCTTGACCGGGCCCCTGAGGGCTTCTTCACTGGCCAACGCCGACACCACCGCCACCCCCACGAGCTCTGCCCCCACGGGCTCCCCCCGCACCCCGAGGACCAGTACGTATGCCCCCTAACGGAACATCCCGTCTGCCCGCTGCCAACCTGTCGCGGCGGCACCTTCTCGTCGCCGGAGCTCTCACTCTGGGGGCCGCGACGCTTGCCGCCCCGGCCCCCGCCCG
Source organism: Streptomyces sp. NBC_01445 (assembly GCF_035918235.1). NCBI lineage: Bacteria > Bacillati > Actinomycetota > Actinomycetes > Kitasatosporales > Streptomycetaceae > Streptomyces > Streptomyces sp. NBC_01445. The sequence continues at coordinate 2,496,557 of NZ_CP109485.1, forward strand.
TGCGGGGGACAAGAGCGCCGCCGCCTACGAGGGCTACCTCTTCGTCTACTTCACCGGTGAGGGCACCGCCGACGGCGAGCAGATCCGTTTCGCGCTCAGCCGCGGCGACGACCCGCTTCACTGGCGGGAGTTGAACGGCGGCGAGCCCGTGCTGACCTCCGCCCTCGGCGACAAGGGCGTACGCGATCCCTTCGTCATCCGGTCGCCCGAAGGGGACACATTCTTTCTCATCGCCACCGACCTGAAGATCTACGGCGGGGCCGGCTGGGACTACGTCCAGCGGCACGGCTCCCGGTCGATCATGGTGTGGGAGTCGACGGACCTGGTGAACTGGTCCCAGGAGCGTTTGGTGCAGGTGTCTCCGGCGACGGCGGGCAACACCTGGGCGCCCGAGGCCTATTGGAGTGAGGAGGTCGGTGCGTACGTCGTCTTCTGGGCGTCGAAGCTGTACGCCGATGACGACACGGAGCACACCGGGGACACCTACAACCGGATGCTGTACGCGACGACCACGGACTTCGTGACGTTCAGCGAGGCCAAGGTGTGGAACGACCCCGGGTACTCGGTGATCGACTCGACGGTGATCGCGCACGACGGGACGTACTACCGGTTCACGAAGGACGAGCGGTCGGCGGAGCAGTCCTCGTGCGGGAAGTTCATCCTGGAGGAGAAAGCGACCGATCTGCTCGACACGGACTGGGACACGGTGTCCGAGTGCATCGGCAGCGGGGCCATGACGCAGGGCGAGGGGCCGCTCGTCTTCAAGTCCAACACGGAGGAGAAGTGGTACCTGTTCGTCGATGACTACACCGCGAGCGGCTACATGCCCTTCGAGTCGACGGACCTGGCCGGCGGGGTGTGGACCAAGTCGGCCGAGTACCGGCTGCCCTCGGCCCCTCGGCACGGCACCGTGCTTCCGGTGACGAAGGACGAGTTCGACCGGGTCAACGCCAAGTGGGGCGTCGCCCCTGTCCCGGCCGACGCGGACGGGCTCGTCGCCCACTGGCCGCTGGACACCAGCGCCGACGACACCTCCGGGCACGGCTGTCACGGCACCGCCACCGGGGACATCAGCTGGGCCGAGGGGGCTCTCGTACTCGGCGGCGCGAGCGGGCACATCAAGCTGCCCGACAACATGCTGTCCGGGGTGGACGCCGTCACCGTGGCCGCCGATGTGTGGGTGGACAGCGATCAGGCGACGCCCTACTTCCTCTACGGGTTCGGGAACACCGCCTCCGCCACCGGCTACGGCAACGGCTATCTCTTCGCGACCGGCGGCAGCACCAGCAGCGGGTTCCGGGCCGCCCTGTCCGACGGCAACTGGAGCAAGGAACAGGAGACGAACGCCAACAGCGGCCTGGAGCACGGGCGTTGGACCAACGTCACGTACACCGTCGACGGGGACACCGCTCTGCTGTACCTCGACGGCGTTGTCGTCGCGCGCAACACCGCGATCACCCTCATGCCCTCGGACATCGGCGGCGGTCGCACCACGGCCAACTACCTCGGCCGATCGCAGTACACCTCCGACCACACCCTCAAGGGGCGGCTGCGGGACGTCCGGCTGTACAACCGGGCCCTGTCGGACGACGAGATCGCCGCGCTGCCCGCCAACGCGACCCGCGTCCGCGGCGTGGAGGTGAAGGAGCTCAAGGTTCCCGCCGTCATCGAGGGGGAGGGCGCCACCGTCGTCCTGCCGGTCATGCCGGGGACCGACCGGCGGCGGCTAAGGCCCAAGTTCACGCTCGCGCCCGGTGCGCGGATCAGCCCGGCGAACGGGAAGCGGATGGATCTGCGCAAGCCGGTGACGTACACCGTCACCTCGGCGGCGGGCGCGCAGCGCGCGTGGAAGGTATCCGCGGTGGAGATGCGTACGCCGGTGCTGCCGGGGCTCTATGCCGATCCCAACATCGTCGCGTTCGGCGGGACGTACTACATCTACGCGACCACCGACGGGTTCGCCGGCTGGAGCGGCACTACCTTCAGCGTCTGGTCGTCGCAGAACCTTGTCGACTGGAAGGACGAGGGCGTCATCCTGGATCTCGGGAAGGACGTGGGCTGGGCGGATGCGCGCGCCTGGGCGCCCACCATCGCCGAGAAGGACGGGAAGTACTTCTTCTACTACTGTGCCGAGGCGAAGATCGGTGTCGCGACCGCCGACTCACCCACCGGGCCGTTCACGGACTCCGGCAAGGTCCTGATCGCGGCCAACCCGGACGGCGCCGGGCAGGCCATCGACCCGGCCGCCTTCACTGACGAGGACGGGCAGGCGTATCTGTACTGGGGTAACGGTTCGGCGTGGGTGGTCCCGCTCAATGACGACATGGTGTCCTTCGACTCGTCAAAGATGCAGCAGATCAAGGGACTTGAGGATTTCCGCGAGGGCACATTCGTCGTCCGGCGGGGGGACGTATACCACCTGACATACTCGATCGACGACACCGGAAGCGAGAACTACCGCGTGGGATACGCCACTTCCGACTCCCCGAACGGGCCGTTCACCTACCGCGGTGTGATCTTGGAGAAGGACCCGGCCCAGGGGATCCTCGGCACCGGGCACAACTCCCTGCTCCAGGTACCCGGGACCGACGACTGGTACATCGCCTACCACCGCTTCGCGATCCCCGACGGTGACGGCACGCACCGTGAGACGACCATCGACAAGGTGACGTTCGGGGCGGACGGGCTGATGCGCCCCGTCACGCCCACGCTGGAAGGAGTGCGGCCGCAGCGTATCCCGTAAAGCCGGCCCCGGCGCCCTGTAGTACTCCCGAAACTCGGCCACGGGCCCGGAGCTGTGATGATGGGGGACCATGCTGATTCGGCTGATCTACCGGTTCGCCCTCGCGGTGCTGTCCTGGCTGGTGCTGCTGGCCAGATCGTCGGCGTCGAAGAACGCCGAGATACTGGTACTGCGCCAAGAGGTCGCGGTCCTGCGGCGTGCCAGCCCGAAGCCGCGGCTCGAATGGACCGACCGGGCTGTGTTCGCGCCGTTGTCCAGAATGCTGCCGAAACCGTTACCTCTGCACCGGGTCCTCACCCCAAGCACGCTGCTGCGATGGGACCGCCGCATGGTCGTCAAGAAGTGGACCCAGCCTCGGTCACCGGGACGTCCACCGCTCGACGACGAACTCGTACAGCTGATCGTCCGGCTCGCCACCGAGAACCGGACCTGGGGCGTGGTCCGGATCCAGGGCGAGCTGCGCCGCCTGGGGCATCGCCTCGGGGCGGGCACGATCCGAAGAATCCTGCGCGGCCGCCGTATCCCGCCGCCGACCACACGCGACGACCAGTGGCGCACGTTTCTTCAGGCCCACGCCGAGTCGATCCTGGCGATGGACTTCGTCCACGTGGACTGCGCGCCCTTCCTGACTCGGCTGTACGTGGCGTTCGTCATCGAGCACCGCGCCCGCCGGGTCCACCTGCTGGGCGTAACCCAGCACCCGACCAGCGCCTGGGCCACGCAGCTGGCCCGGAACTTCACCACCGATCTCGAGCAGACCCGTCACCGGTTCCGTCGTCTGATCCGGGACCGTGACGCCAAGTTCACCGAGGCCTTCGACGCCGTACTCGCCGCGAGCCGGATCGGCGTGCTGCTCACGGCTCCCCAGGCGCCGCGGATGAACGCGATCGCCGAGCGGTTCGTGCGCACCGTCCGCGCCGAGTGCACCGACCGGATGCTCATCGGCGGCGAGCGGCACCTGCGCACGGTCCTTGACCCCTACGTCGCTCACTACAACGGCGGGCGCAGCCATCAAGGCGCCGGACTGAGCCTGCGCGCCCCCGACGACGACCCAAACGTGATCCCGTTCCCGGTCCGGGCGGGGCGGACCCGCCGGATACCCGTTCTCGGTGGGCTGATCAACGAGTACGAAGCCGCAATGTGAACCACCAGGTGAGACCTGGTGACTGAGTTTCGGAAGTAGTACAGGGAGTGGTGGGCAGGGTGCGGGACCACTTCACCTTCACCGCCCCGATCTTCGGCAGGTTCAGACGGCCGCTGTCGATGATGCTCCAGCGGCCGTTCGCGGTGAACCGGATCGACTGCCGCGCATCCTTGCGGGACTTGAAGCGGGGCGGGCTGATCCTGGCACCCTCACGGGTGCCCTTGAGCGAGGCGACGAAGTTGCGGTACGCCTTCTCGGCGTCCCGCAGGGACTGCTGGAGCACCACCGCGGACACCTCACCCAGCCAGGACCGCGAAGCGGTCTGCTTGGCCTCGGTGATCAGCTTCCGCGGCAGTTCACCGACAGTCGGGAACGGCTGGGCAGCCTTACGCGCGTCCTCGCGGGCGCGGACCGCGTCGTTGACACGACACGGGCGCACCCGAAAGCCCTGGCCAACGCGGACTGCTGGACGGCGTTCGGTTACAACGTCAACTACCTGGTCGTGAAACGACCGGGCTTGCTGCTTGAGTCATCACTGGCTGTGATGGGATCGGCTGCGTCCAGTTCTCACGCGATGAGTGTGAGTTCAGGGGCCGTTGACTGAGCCCCGCAGACCCACACCATCCAGCCGCGGTGGGCGATGTTGTGGGACGCATTGTGGTCCGCGTGCTCAACGAAGCCGCAGACCCGGCACGCGAAGACGGCCTGGGCGGGCCGGTTGCCGCGTTCGGTGTGATGGCACTTCGAGCATTCCTGGCTGGTGTAGGCCGGGTCGACGTAGACGACCGGCACTCCGGCCTTCTTCGCTTTGTAGGCGATGAACGAGCCGAGTTGCGCGAATGGCCAGGAGTGGAGCGTGGTGCGTTGGGGCTTTCTCAGCCGTGCCCGCTCGCGGATGCCCGTGAGTATCTCCAGGGCGATCCCGCGATCGGTGCGTTCAGCCTCCGCCACGATCCGCTTCGAAATCTTGTGGTTGATGTCCTTGGCGCGCCGGGCTTCCTTGCCCGCATGCTTCTTCGCCCGCCGCTTGGCGGACTTGGTCTGCTTCTTCTGCAGCTTGGAACGCAGCTTGCGATCCTGTTCCCGCTTGCGGTTGATCCGACGCCCGCAGTGTCGGGCCCCGTCGGAGGTGGCGGCGATGTTCACGATCCCCAGGTCGACGCCGAGGAACCAGGCCGGATGAGTGTTCAGATCCCCCTCGGGGATCTCGCAGGTCGCGATCAAGAACCATTTCCCGCCCTGGAACACCAGGTCGGACTCACCCTGGCGGTGCGCAGCCAGGACCTCCAGCTGCCCGGCCTGCCCGGTGAACGCCACGTTCTTCAGCCGGCCTGCGGTGGTCCAGATCGATACCGTGTGTGCCTGGTGCTGCCAGGACAGCATCCGGTCGTCGTAAGGCTGCGCCGCCTGGGGCCGGAAGGCGACCGGCTTGCCCGAGGCCCGGACATGCCGCCTGGTCCCGGGCTGTCCGTAGCGGCCGTTACGCAGGTTCGCCTTCAAGGTGGTGTAGGCATCGCAGGTCTTCTTGATCGCGTGCTGGGCGGCCTGCGCGCCAAGCCCCCATCTGACCCGGATCTCGGCATAGGCGTGCTTGCGGAGCTCCAGCGGACGTCGCGTGTTTTCCTCGAATGCAACCTCGGCCGCCCAGGTCGCCGCTTGGTTGCAGGCGTGCAGGGTCGCCTCAAGTGCCGCCGCCTGTACGGGCGTCGGCAGCAGCTTCACCCGCACCACCAGCTTCACGATCAGCGAACCTATACACCTGGACGAAGACCCACCACACGTTCGCCCCACCTCACCCGAACGAGCGACACCCGCCCCAGCCCTGACCGCACACACCGCCGTGGCCCGGCTCCGCCGGAACGCCCCGGGCCGCTCCGCGGCCGTGATGGCCTGCGGCACGTCACGGCGACGCTCCGCGTCGCACCCCGTGGATGCGATTCCTCCCGGGCGTAAACGCCCAGGGTTCCTCGCAAGAATCCGCTGAAGACCGGAGCACTGCGAATGAATCCCGGTAGCCGTACCCAGGTCGTCAAGCCTGCCGGGAACGAGCCTCCGGTCAGGCCTGTCGCTCCTGGTCCAGAAGATGGCGCAGCCACTTCTCCGAATGCGCGATGTGCGCCGCGGCGGCCGACGCGGCCGCCACCGGGTCGTGGCGACTGATCGCTCCGACGATCTCGCGGTGGCCCGCGTCGCTGACCCGCTTGATGTCCGGGCCCTCGGGCAACGTGAAGATCTGGTGGCGGCGCGAGCGGGTACGGAACACGGTGAGCAGTGAATCCAGCGCGGGGTTGCCCGCGACGCGCGCGACCTCCGAGTGGAACCGGTGGTCCAGGTCGGAGACTTCCGCCGGATCATTGGTGGCCTCCATTGCCGCGAGGTGGGCATGCATGCGCTCCAACGCTTCGGCGCCCACTCGCGCGGCGGCCTGCGAGGCGGCGTGCGCCTCCAGGACCCGGCGCAGCTCGTAGACCTCGAGCAGGCCGGGCAGCGGCAGCAGGTCCACGGTGAGGGAGAGGCTGCCGATGATGTCCTCGGGCCGCAGTGCCGAGACGTAGGTGCCCGAGCCGTGGCGCGGTTCGACCACGCGCAGCGCGGCGAGCATCCGCACGGCCTCCCGCAACGGCCCGCGGGAGACTCCGAGTTCGGCGCACAGGTCCGCCTCGGGTGGCATGCGCGCACCGGCTGTCAGCCGCCCGTCGGCGATCATGTGCCGTAGGCCGTGAAAGGCCTTCTCCACTGCGGACATATCCCGCTCCCCCGATCCGTACCGTGCCCCACGGCCCGCGGCCCGTGCTCCGTCATGCGTGCTTCGACTGATGAGATCCTAGCAAGTCATCTGATGTCTTCAGGAGACTGAGATCAACTCGCGCTCCTGCCATCAGCCACCTTCCCTGAAAACTCGGGGAAGGAGCACTTTAATCGCAGCGATGCACATGCCAGGATGCTGCATGTCATCATACGTCTTGGGTAGTTCCTCCTAGGAGTCGCATGAGTATGGGCCTGGCCGTCGCCCCGCCGAAACCCTTGTCCCTGCCCAACGGCCGACCCGCCGCGGATGCCTGGTCGCTCGACCCGGAGTTGCTGCATCTCAACCACGGTTCGTTCGGTGCGGTGCCGGTGGCGGCACAGCGTGAGCAGGACCGGCTGCGGGAGCGGGCCGAGCGGGCGCCGGTGGTATGGTTCCCGGCTCAGCCGCGGCGGATCTCCACGGCCCGCGCCGAACTCGCCGCGTTCTTGCGTGTGGACGCCGACGATCTGGCCCTCGTACCGAACGCGAGCGCCGGAGTCAGCACCGTCCTGGCCTCGCTCACCCTGCCGCCCGAGGCCGAGATTCTGGTCACCGATCACGGATACGGCGCGGTCACCATGGCCGCGCAGCGTAGGGCCCTGCGCTGCGGCGGGCGGGTGCGGACCGCGCACATCCCTCTCGCGGCCGACGCGGACGAGGCGTTTACGGCCGTGGCCGAACAGGTCGGCGATCACACCGCGCTGATCCTCCTCGACCAGATCACGTCGTCGACCGGCCGACTGCTGCCGGTCGAGCGGATCGCACGGCTCGCCCGACGGCGCGGCATCCCGTTCCTGGTGGACGGCGCGCACGCCCCCGGCATGCTGGCCGCGCCGCTGGACGGTCTCGCCTGCGACTTCTGGACCGGCAATCTGCACAAGTTCGCCTGCACCCCGCGCGGTACCTCCGCCCTCGTCGCGCGCGGTCCGCTGCGCGCGACCCTGTACCCGCTGATCGACTCCTGGGGCACCCAACTGCCCTTCCCCGCACGCTTCGATCACACCGGGACCCAGGACACCTCCGCCTGGCTCGCGGCTCCGGCCGCGCTGTCCTTCATCGAGCGGACGTGGGGGTGGGAGACGGTCCGCGGTTATCTGAGCGCGCTCGCCGACTACGGGCAGCACACCGTCGCGGACGCGTTCGCCCGGCACATCGGGCAGGACGCCGTGCCGGCGGTTGGCACACCCGCGCCGGCGCTACGCCTGGTGAGACTGCCCGACGAGCTCGGCCCCGACTGGTTCGCGAGTGATGTGCTGCGTGACCGGGCCGCACAGGAACTCGGCGCGGAGACCGCGTTCACGTCCTTCGACGGGGTCGGCTATATCAGGCTCTCCGCGCACGTCTACAACACCCCCGCCGATTATGAGGAGTTCGCCGAGCGGTGCGTGCCTCGGCTGGTGGCGTGGAGCCGCGCCGCCTGAGCCCGCGCGCGCCTCCGGCCCAGCAGCCCGCACGGCTCTCCGAACACGGCCCCGACGAGGAAGGTAACGACCCGTGGCCCCGAGCATCTCGACGGACCTCCCCCCACTCCCGCCCGCGTACGACAGCGCTCTGGTGCGGTACCGCCTCCTAGGCCAGGTACGCGCGGAGCGTGCCGGAGAGCCGCTACCGCCGGGCACCCCGAAACAGCAGGCGCTTCTCGCGGCGCTGCTGCTGCGCGGCGGTGAACAGGTCGAGCGCACCGAACTGGTGCGGGCCGTCTGGGGCGAGCGCGCGCCGGACAGCGCGGCGGGCCTGCTCGCCACGTACACAGCACGCCTGCGCAAGGCGCTGGAGCCGGACCGAGCCCGCCGCGCCGCACCCCGGCTCCTGATCACGCGGGGCACCACCTACGGGCTGCATCTGCGGCGGGACGCACTGGACCTGTGGCGCTTCGAGGACGCGCTGTCCGAGGCGCGCCGGGAGCGCCGCGCGGGCCGGGTCGGCGCCGCCCGCACCTGTTACGAGCGGGCCCTCGCCCAGTGGCGGGGCGAGCAGGCGCTGAGCGGGGTGCCGGAACGCTGTGCGGCGGATGCCCGGCACCGGTTCGCCGGGCTGCGCCTCGACGCCCGCCTCGAACACGCCGAGGCACTGCTCGACCTCGGTGAACATGCCGAGGCCGCCGAGCGGATCGCCCCGCTGGTGCCGGGCAGACCGTACGACGAGCGGTTGCAGGCGCTGCTGATGCTGGCGCTGTACCGCAGCGGGCGCACGCCCGAGGCCCTCGCCCTGTTCCGCGGAGTGCGGCGTGCCCTCGTGCACGACCTGGGTGTCGAACCGCGCCCGGGACTGAGCCGGCTGCACGAGCGCATCCTGCACGCCGACCCCTCGCTGGCCGCGCCCCGGCAGCCGCCGCGGTCACTCACGCCCGCGTGTCCGGCACCGGCCCACCGCCTGCCCGTGCCCGCTCAACTGCCGCGCGACAGCGCCGACTTCACCGGTCGGGAGGAGGAGGTGCGGCAGCTGCGCGAACTGCTGCGACGCCCTGACTCCCCCGCCGCCGTCTGCCCCACCGTGGTGATCTCCGGTGCGGCGGGCCTCGGCAAGAGCACGCTTGCCGTGCACGTCGCCCACCAGGTGCGGGACCGGTTCCCCGACGGCCAGCTCTACGCGGTGCTCGGCGGGCGCGCCCCTGCCGACGTGCTCGGCCGATTCCTGGAGGACCTCGGGGTGGCGCCGCACGAGGTGCCCGACGGTCTGGAGCGGCGCGCCGTCCGGTTCCGTACGCTCACCGCCGAACGTCGGCTCCTCGTCCTGCTCGACGACGCCCAGTCCACGGACCAGTTGCGGGAGTTGCTGCCCGCGGCGCCCGGCTGCGCGGTGCTGGTGACCAGCCGGGCCCCGCTGCGGGACCTGCCCGGCCGGGTGCCGCTCCGGCTCGGCCCGCTGGACGCGGCCCAGTCCCTGCGGCTGTTGCGCCGGTTCGCTTCGGGGGCGCCGCTGGCCTCGGTCGCGGCGCTGCCGTACCGTTCGGCGGCCACCGCCACGGCTACGTCCGCTCTGCACAGCCTCGCGGACGGCTGCGCCGGGCATCCGCTGGCGCTGCGGCTCGCCGCCGCGCGGGCCGCCGACGAAGCGGCCCGGGTGGACGACATCGGCGGGCCGCCCGCTTCGCACCCGGGGTTCCCGGACGGCCCGCGCACCGCCAGGACCCGTATCGCATCGGCAGGTTGACACCCCGTCAGTCCACACTCCCGGCGAGCATCGCGTCCGTGAAGTGACAGGCGCCGGCCCGCTGTCCCCGCACCGTCAGCAGGGGCTCGGTGTCACGGCACAGATCCTGTGCGCGCGGGCACCGGGTGTGGAACCGGCAGCCCGGCGGCGGTGCGGACGGCGACGGCGGATCGCCCGCGAGGACGATGCGGGTGCGGCGCGGGGCGTGCGGGTCGCGGATGCGGTCGAGGGAGGGTTCGGCCGACAGGAGCGCCTCGGTGTAGGGGTGGCCCGGGGCCGCGTAGAGGGCGTCCACCGGGGCCTGTTCGGCGACCTTGCCCAGGTACATCACGGTGACGTCGTCGCACACGTGGCGTACGACGCCGAGGTCGTGGGAGACGAAGACGAGCGCGAGACCCAATTCGCGACGGAGCTTCAGGAGCAGGTTGACGACCTGGGCCTGCACCGACAGGTCGAGCGCCGAGACGGGCTCGTCGCACAGCAGCACGTCGGGGCCGAGGGCGAGGCCGCGGGCGATGCCGATGCGCTGGCGCTGTCCGCCGGAGAACTGGTGCGGATAGCGGTCCGCGTGACGGGCGTCGAGGCCGACCAGTTCCAGGAGTTCGGCGATCCGGGCCCGCCTCCCGGCACGAGGGACGACATCAGGATGGACGTCGAAGGCCTCCCCGATGATCTCGCCGACCCTCAGCCGCGGGTTGAGCGAGGCGTACGGGTCCTGGAAGACGACCTGGACGCGGCGGCGCCACCGCTTGAGGGCGGCGCCGCGCAGCCGCGCGACGTCCTCGCCCTCGAAGAGGAGCCGCCCGTCGGTCGGCCGCTCCAGCGCGCACAGCAGCCGCAGCAGGGTCGACTTGCCGCAGCCGGACTCGCCGACGATGCCGAGCGCCTGACCGCGCCGCAGCTCCAGGTCGACGCCGTCGACGGCCCGGACCACGGCCGCGCCCCGGCCGCGCCGCCACGGCAGCGCGGGCCCGCCGCCGTAGTGCTTGACCAGCCCTTCGGCCCTGAGGATCACGTCGTCGGTCATCGTGCGGCGCCTTCCGGGCTGAGCGGCTGGTCGAGGAGATGGCAGGCGCCGAAGCGGAGCTCGCCGGGGGCGGGCTGCAGGGCGGGGCGTTCGGTGACACACCGGTCGTGGGCGTGCGGGCAGCGCGGCCGGAACGGGCAGCCGGACGGCAGCCGCATCAGGTCGGGCGGCGTGCCGGGGATGGCGGGCAGGTCCTGGCCGCGCCTCTCGGCGGACGGCACCGACTGCAACAGCCCCTGGGTGTACGGGTGTTGTGGATCACCCAGCACATCGGCCGTGGCCCCCGACTCCACGACCCGGCCCGCGTACATGACGACCAGGTCGTCGGCGATCTCCGCGGCGACGGCCAGGTCATGCGTGATGAGCACGACCCCCATGTCGGTGTCGGCCTGGATCTCCGCGAGGAGTTCGAGGATCTGGGCCTGCACGGTGACGTCGAGCGCGGTGGTCGGCTCGTCGGCGATGAGCACCTCGGGGCCGAGGGCGAGCGCCATGGCGATCATCACGCGCTGGCGCATGCCGCCGGAGAACTGGTGCGGGTAGTCGTGGACACGGGCCCGCGCGCCGGGGATGCCCACGCGGTCCAGCATCTCGGCCGCCCGCTTCATGGCGTCGGAGCGGCTCGTGCCCCGGTGTACCCGGTACAGCTCGGCGATCTGCCGACCGACCGTGTGCACGGGGTTGAGTGCGGACAGCGCGTCCTGGAAGACCAACGAGATCCGGCTGCCGACGACGCCGCGGCGTGCGCGCTCGGTCAGCGTCAGCAGGTCCATTCCGTCGAACAGGGCCTGGCCGCCGGTGACATGACCGGGCGGGCTGTCGAGGATGCCCGTGATGGCCTGGGTGGAGACGCTCTTGCCGGAGCCGGACTCGCCGAGGATGACGAGGGTGCGGCCGCGGTGCAGGGTCCAGGAAACGGAGTCCACGGCGCGCAGGCGGCCGGCGCGAGTGTCGAACTCGACGCTCAGGTCATGTACGTCGAGCAGAGGTTCAGCTGCCATGGGGCGGTTCACCGCTCACCTCTTCAGTTTCGGGTCGAGAGCGTCGCGGACCGTGTCGCCCATGATCATGAAGGCCATGACGGTGATGGTCAGGAGCAGGGCGGGGAAGAGGAAGAGGTGGACGTCGTCGCGGTAGGAGGCGGCGATGGCGATCTGAAGTCCCCAGGAAATGGTGGGGGGTTGGAGCCCGATGCCGAGGAAGGTGAGCGCGGCCTCGGTGCCGACCGCCGCGCCGACGGTGAGCGTGGTCAGGGCGAGCAGCGGCGCCACCGAGTTGGGCAGGATGTGCACCCGCAGGATGTGCGGGGCCCCGGCGCCGAGCGCGCGGGAGGCGAGGACGTACTCGCGCGTGCGCACGCTCAGAACGGTGGAGCGCATCAGCCGCATGCCCGCGGGCCAGCCGAGCAGCACGATCACGAAGGCGATGGTCCACACGGAGCGGGACGAGAAGGCCTGCAGGATGACGATCATCGCGACGAGGCCGGGCAGGGCGAACAGCACGTCGGCGGTGCGCGAGACGAGGCTGTCGACGAAGCCGGGGAAGTATCCGGCGAGCATGCCGAGGACGCAGGCGACAGCGAAGCCGACCACACACACGGAGACGCTGACCAGGACCGAGGGCCGGGCCCCGTAGATCACGTTGGCGTAGTAGTCGCAGCCCTGGATGTCGTAGCCGAACCAGTGCGCGGCGGACGGGGCGCCCTTGGAGAGCTTCAGGTCGCACACGGTGGGATCGGTGGCGGTGAACAGCCGGGGAAAGGCGGCCATCAGCGTGATGACCAGGATGGCGAGGGCGCTGAGGACGAAGCGTGGCTTGCGCAGCAGTTCGCGTAGGACGGCGGCGCCGCGCGGGCTGTCCTCGCCGACGGGCTCGAGTTCGGCGGCGGTCGCGGCGGTCGCCAGGGCGGTGTCAGACATGGCGCACCCTCGGGTCCAGGAGGCCGTAGAGCAGGTCGACGACCAGGTTGACGAGCATGTAGCCGAGCAGCAGCACCGTGGAGAGGGTGACGACCACTCCGCCTTCCTTCATGGCGATGGAGCGGAACATGAACTGGCCGATGCCGTTCAGGTTGTAGATGCCCTCGGTGATGATCGCGCCGCCGAGAATGCCGGCCAGGTCGAGCCCGATGTACGTGATCACGGGCAGCATGGCGTTGCGCAGCACGTGCCCCCACAGGATGCGGTTCGGGGCGAGCCCCTTGGCGCGTGCGGTGCGGACGAAGTCGGCGCTCGCGACTTCGGCGATGCTGGTGCGGGTGACGCGGGCGAGTCCGGCGAAGCCGAGGACGCCGAGCACGGTGGCGGGCAGCAGATAGCTGCCGGGCCAGCCGTCGGTGGCGCCGGAGACCGGGAACCAGCTGAGTTCGACCGCGAAGAAGGACTGCGCGAAGAACATGGCGACCAGACCGGGCACGGCGAGCACCCCGAGCGTGGCGCCGAGCAGCGCCCGGTCCACCAGGCCGTCGCGCCGCCATCCCGCGTACACACCGCTGACGAGCCCGAGGACGAGCTGGATGGCGAGGGCGGTGAGTCCGAGCTGGAGGGTCACCGGCCAGCGCAGCGCGAGTTGTTCGCCGATGTCCTGCCCGTCGAAGGTCTGCCCGAGGTCGCCCTTGAGCAGGTTGCCCATGAAGTGCAGGTACTGGACGAACAGGGGATCGTTCAGGTGGTAGTAGGCGCGTTTGGCCGCGATGACGGATTCGGCCAGGGGTTTCTGTCCTGACAGGGCCCTGATCGGGTCGCCGGGGAGGGCAAAGACCATCGCGTAGACGAGGAACGTCACGATGACCGCGATCGGGATCATGATCAGGAGGCGGCGGAGCGCGAAACGCAACACCGTGTCCTCCTTTGGGAGTTACGGAGAGGAGTTACGGGATTGGGGGGCGGGCGGGGTCAGTCGGCGAAGGTCGACCGGACGGGATCCACGTTCGCGAAAGGGGCGTTGAGGGGTTCGACGCCCTCGGCATGCAGATAGACGTCCCGTGAGTGCGACAGCGGGAGCACCGGCATCTGCTCGGCGATGCGGTCCTCGATCGCCTGGTAGTCGCGCGTCGCCTGGGCCTGGTCGACCTGGGCGTTGGCCTCGCCGAGCATCCGGTCGACCTTCGCGTCGCGGTAGCGGCCGGTATTGACGTCGCCGTAGGACGCGAACATCGGGGTGAGGTAGTCCTCGAGCGCCGGGTAGTCGTGCCCCCAGCCCATGATGCGGATGCCGTCGAGCTTGCCCGCGTTGGCGAGCGGACCGATCTCGGCGCCTGGCTTGCCGACATACTGGATCTTCAGCCCCAGTTTCTGCCGCCACATGTTGCCCAGCGCCTCGGCGTACACCTGCTCGCCGGGGTTGTCGCTGGCGAAGAAGAGCCGCAGCTTGCCCGGGAACCCGCCGGCTTCCCGCAGCAGCTTCTTGGCCCGGGCCACGTCAAGCCTGCAGTCACTGCAGGTGTTCTCGCGGTGGCCGTCGACGCTGGGCGCAGTGAACGAGGTGGCGGGGAAGTTGCCGGGCTTGAGCTTGGCCAGGGAGTCGCGGTCCAGGGCGAGCGAGAGCGCCCGGCGGACGCGGGTGTCGGTGTACGGCTTCAGCGTCACCGGAAGGTTGAGGTAGTTGATGCCGGCGGCGGCCTTGGCCTGGCTCCACTTGCCGGGTGCGTCCGTCTTGTACGAGTCGATCTTCGACGACGGTACGGCGACGTAGTCGACGTTGCCGGCCAGGAACTCGTTGTACGCGGTCTCCGGGTTGGAGAAGAACCGGAACGTGATGTGGTCGGCCTGCGGGGCGTCCTTGCCGGCGTAGCCCTTGTTGCGCATGAGGCGCACCGGCTGCCCCGCCGTCCATCCGCCGTCCAGCTGGTAGGCGCCGTAGCCGATCGGCTTGTGCTTGAACTGGTCCGGGTCCTTCAGCGTCTCGGCGGACAGCGCGGCGACGCCGAGGTAGCTGAGCGTCGTCGGATACGGCGAGAACGCCCCCTTCAGGGTGACGGTGAAGGTGAGATCGTCGACCACCTTCAGCCCGGACAGCGTGGTCGCCTTCGGCTTGCCCTTGGCCGGGTTCAGGTCCTCGTAGCCCTCGACCCGCTGAAAGGCGCCGTTGTTCGCGAAGGCGTGCGGGGCGTACGCGGTGTAGTTCCACGTGTCCACGAACGACTTGGCGGTGAGCTTCTCACCGTTGGTGAACTTCCAGCCGGGCTTGATCTTGATCGTCCACGTCTTCGCGTCCTTCGACGTGACCGAATCGGCGACGACATTCACCAGCTTGCCGGTCTTCGCGTCCACCCGGGTCAGCGGCGCCCACAGCGCGGACTCGATCTGGATGCCCGTGGTGCCGTTGTCGTTCGACGGGTTCAGATAGGGCACCTCGGCCGCGGTGGCGATCGCCATGGAGTGGCCGTCGTCCTTTCCCGCGCCGTCCCCGCTCCCGGCGCCACTGCATCCGGCGAGCAGCACCGCCAGCGCGGTGCCGGTCGCCGCTTTGACGATTCTTCGTGTCCGGGCCATGAGTTCTCCCGCAGTCCTGGCCGGACCGGTCGCGGCGGGCACCGCCGTGACCAGCCCGGACGCGCCGGTCGGTTGGGCCGCGACAGTAGGAACGGCCCAGGTGGGCGTCAAGGCGGATGCCCTTCGGCGTCCATCCGACGTCCATTCCGCATCCCTCGCACCCGCTGAATGGGCGCTGAATGGACGTTCAGCAGGGGGAACTTGCACGCAGGAACGCCGCGTTCCTAGCGTCACCGCCCGACAGTCAGGCGCGCCGGGTCCCCGATTCCGGCCGGACGCACGGGAGTCCACATGGTGCGAACACGAAGAGCCGCCGCGGTGGCGGCGATTGCCGCGCTCGCCCTCGCGGCGACCGGATGCAGCGGCGGCGGCTCGGACGGCAAGGGCTCCGGTGCCGCCGGCCGTACGGTGACGGTGGCGACCGGCGCGGAGATCGCGGCGATCAACCCGGAGAAGGACAACAGCTCCGCCAACATCCAGCTGGCCTTCGCCATGTGGGCGCCGCTGACCCGGGTGGACCCGAAGAGCGGCAAGCTGGTGAACGTCGTCGCCGATTCGGTCACGTCGAAGGACGCGAAGACGTGGACGATCAAGATCAAGCCCGGCTGGAAGTTCACCAACGGTGAGAAGCTCACCGCCAAGTCGTTCGTGGACACGTGGAACTACACCGCGTACGGACCGCACGGGTACCTCAGCAACGGCTTCTTCCAGCGGGTTCAGGGCTACGAGGACCTCAACCCGGCCAAGGGCAAGCCGAAGGCCACCACGCTGTCCGGGCTGAAGGTGGTCGACGACCTCACCTTCACCGTGACCCTCAAGGCGCCCTTCTCGCCGTACCCGTCGACGCTCAGCTACTACGGACTCGCCGCCCTGTCCGCGGAGACGCTGAAGGACCCGGACGCGTACAGCCACAAGCCGATCGGCTACGGCCCCTACAAGCTGGACGGCGGATGGAAGGCCGGACAGCCCGTGCGCCTCACGCGCAACAAGGGTTATGCCGGCAAGGACGCCCCGCAGGCCGACCGGCTCGTCTACCGCTTCTTCTCCAACCCGGAGACCGCCTACAACGAGTTCCTGGCCGGCAACCTCGACTACGCGACGCTGCCGTCCTCGAAGATCGACGCGTACAAGACGGACGCTCCCGGCAAGTGGAGCCAGGGCAAGTCCGCACCGAACCTCAGCTACCTCGAACTCCCCGTCAACACACCGGGGTTCAAGGATCCGAAGGTGCGGCGCGCGCTCTCGCTCGCCCTGGACCGCAAGGCCCTCGTCAAGCTGAAGCCGGGCGCGTTCCCCGCCACGTCCTTCACCGCCTCGACCCTCGACGGGCACCGCGAGAACACCTGCACCGCCTGCACGCTGGACGTGGCCGGGGCGAAGAAGCTGCTGCGCGAGGCCGGCGGTTTCTCCGGGCGCCTCAAGATGTACTACGCGAGTGACAACCCGGGAGACCAGGTCTTCGCCGAGGCGCTCGGCAACATGTGGCGGCAGAACCTCGGCCTGAAGATCCAGTACGTGGGCAAGCCCGGCAGCGACCTGAGCGCGATGGCGTCCAAGGGCGCGCTGGACGGCGTGCGGTCCTCGGGCTGGGGGCACGACTATCCGTCGCTCGAGGACTACCTCACGCCGATCTTCGCCTCGTACGGCGATTTCAACTCCAACGGCTACCGCAACCCCGAGGTCGACAGCCGTCTGGAGCAAGCGAACAAGATCGCCGACCCCGCGAAGGCCACGCGCGCCTACCAGGGCATCGAGGACCTGATCGCCCGGGACATGCCGGTCGTGCCGCTGTTCCACACGCGCACGATCTATCTGCACGCGACCGACGTCCACCCGCTGGACTCCCGGTACGCGGACATCAATCCCGTGCGCTCGACGATCGACCGCTGAACCGGGCCGCCCGCCCCGCCTTCCGTACTCCAGGAGACTCAACGCCCATGCATGACGACCGTTCGCTCATCGAAGACCGGCTGCGACGTGTGCTCGAGGAGCGCATCAGGCCCGCCGTGTACCCGGAGACCGTGCCGCTGGACGTGCGGGTGTGGCACGCGCCGGACGAGCCCGTGCCGGTCGCGGAGGGGCTCGCGGCGCCCGCGCTGTCCATCGGGGAGGGCGCCCGGTGGGGGCGGCCGTGGGGCACCAGCTGGTTCACGGTGACCGGCACGGTTCCCCAGCAGTGGGCGGGGCGGACCGTCGAGGCGCTGATCGACCTCGGCTTCGACGGGCACGGCGGTCCCGGCTTCCAGTGCGAGGGCCTGGTCTACGAGCCGGACGGGACACCGGTGAAGGGCCTGCACCCACGCAATCACTGGGTGCGCGTCGGGGCTCCGGCAGCGGGCGGGGAGCAGGTGGAGCTGCGCGTGGAGGCGGCGTCGAACCCCGGGTTCTTCAACTCCCGTGCGTTCAAGCCCACATGGCTCGGTGACACGGACACCGCGGGTCACGATCCGCTCTACACGCTGGGCCGTGTCGAGCTGGCCGTCTTCGACGAGACGGTGTGGGAGCTGCTGCACGACCTGGAGGTGCTGGGCCAGCTGATGGCCGAGCTGCCGCTGGACCGCGCCCGCCGCTGGGAGATCCTGCACGCGGTGGGGGCGGCCCTGGACGTGGTGGACCTCGGCGAGGTGAACGGCACCGCGCAGGCGGCCCGCGACGTGCTGGCACCGGTCCTCGACACCCCCGCGGGACCGTCGGCGCACCGGATCAGCGCGGTCGGGCACGCGCACATCGACTCGGCGTGGCTGTGGCCGCTGCGCGAGACGGTGCGCAAGGTGGCGCGGACCGCGTCGAACATGACGCAACTCCTCGACTCCGAACCGGACTTCGTCTTCACCATGTCGCAGGCGCAGCAACTGGCCTGGATCAAGGAGCACCGGCCCGAGGTGTACGCGAAGGTCAAGAAGGCCGTGGCCGAGGGGCGGTTCGTGCCGACGGGCGGCATGTGGGTGGAGTCGGACACGAACATGCCGGGCTCGGAGGCGATGGCCCGTCAGTTCGTACACGGCAAGCGGTTCTTCCTCGACGAGTTCGGCATCGAGAACGAGGAGGTGTGGCTGCCGGACACCTTCGGTTTCGCGGCCGGGCTGCCGCAGATCATCCGCGAGGCCGGCTCCAAGTGGCTGCTGACGCAGAAGATCTCCTGGTCGCAGACGAACACCTTCCCGCATCACACGTTCAACTGGGAGGGCATCGACGGCTCCCGGGTCCTCACCCACTTCCCGCCCGTGGACACGTACAACTGCGCCATGGAGGGACGTGAACTCGCGCACGCGGAACGGAACTTCAAGGACAAGGGGCGGGCGAGCCGTTCGCTCGCACCGACCGGTTTCGGTGACGGCGGGGGCGGAACGACGCGCGAGATGGTGGCGCGGGCCAGGCGGCTGCGGTCGCTCGACGGCTCCCCCACCGTGGAGTGGGAGGCCCCGGCGGCGTTCTTCGAGAAGGCCGAGGCCGAGTACACCGATCCCGCGGTGTGGGTCGGCGAGTTGTATCTGGAGCTGCACCGGGCGACGCTGACGAGCCAGGCGCAGACCAAGCAGGGCAACCGGCGCTGCGAGCACCTCCTCCAGGAAGCGGAGCTGTGGGCGGCGACGGCAGCCGTCCAGTGCGAATTCCCCTACCCTTACGAGGAGTTGGACCGACTCTGGAAGACGGTGCTGCTGCACCAGTTCCACGACATCCTGCCGGGCTCGTCGATCGCCTGGGTGCACCGCGAGGCCCGCGCGACGTACGCACGGGTCACGGCCGAACTCGAGGCGATCGTCGACGCCGCGCAGCGCGCCCTGGCCGGCCACGGCACGGGTGTCCTGCGCTTCAACTCAGCGCCGCACGGGCGTAGTTCGGTACCCGCGCTCGGCGCTGCGGGCCCCCAGCCTGCAGACCTCGCGGCGACGACGGTCCGTGAGCGCGACGGCGGCGGCTTCGTCCTCGACAACACGATCCTGCGGGCCGAGATCGACGGCCGCGGCCTGGTCGTCTCGCTGGTGCACCTGGCGAGCGGCCGCGAGACGCTGGCCCCGGGCCGTGCGGCGGGCCTGCTCCAGCTCCACCCGGATCTGCCGAACAAGTGGGACGCGTGGGACGTCGACAAGTTCTACCGCAACACCGGCACCGACCTGACGGACGTGGACGCGCTGACCGCGACCGCCGACGGGGTGCGGGTCACCCGCTCCTTCGGCAAGTCCGTCGCCGCGCAGACCTTCACCCTCTCCCCCGGCTCCGGGCGCCTCGACGTCGCGACGGAGGTGGAGTGGCACGAGACCGAGAAGTTCCTGAAGCTGGCGTTCCCGCTCGACGTGCACGCGGAACGGTACGCGTCGGAGACCCAGTTCGGGCATGTGTACCGGCCCACGCACACCAACACGAGCTGGGAGGCGGCTCGCTTCGAGGCCTGCAACCACCGGTTCGTGCACCTCGCGGAGCCCGGCTGGGGTGTCACCCTGGTGACCGCTTCGACGTACGGCCACGACGTGACCCGTACGGTGCGTGAGGACCGAGGGACGACCACGACCGTGCGCGCCTCGCTGCTGCGGGCACCGCGCTTCCCCGACCCGGAGACGGACCAGGGAACCCATCGCTTCCGGCACGCCCTGGTACCGGGCGCGGCCCTCGGGGACGCGGTCCGCGAGGGCGCGGCGCTGTCGCTGCCGGAGCGGGAGGTGACGGGCACGGCCCGCGCCGAGGTCGCGCCGCTGGTACACGTCGACCACGAGTCCGTCGTACTCAGCGCGGTCAAGCTGGCCGACGACGGCTCGGGCGATGTCGTCGTCCGCTTCTACGAGACGCGGGGCGGCCGGGCGACCGTGCGCCTCACTCCCGGGTTCGACGCGGCCCGTGCGGTCCGCTGCGATCTGCTGGAGCGTCCGGTGGCCCCGGCGGAGCCGGACGTCGCGGATCTGTCGTTCGCGCTCCGCCCCTTCCAGCTGGTCACGCTGCGGCTGGCACGGGCGGCCCTCACGGAGTCCTGAGCGTGCGGGGCGCCGTGGCGCCCCGCACCTGGTCGTCAGCGTGAACCGGCGAACCGCTCAGGTGGCTATCGTGTGCCGTTCGGAAACTCATCGCTACTGCTCGGAGGCGGTCTGGCGTGGCGCCACTGTCTGCTGGAACCCTGTCCGAGTGATCGCTTCACTGGAGTACCAGGTGGCGCGGAAACGGCCCGCGGTTCCGGCGGTGCTGCTGCGCCGGGACGTGGCGAAGGACGGGGAATTGCTGGTGCCACGGCACGAGAACGCGGTGCTGCGCAGGCAGCTCACGAAGCCGGTTCGCTACGAGCCAGCGGATCGGCTGTGGTTCGCAGGGCTGTCCTCGTTGATCCCCCGGCGCCAGTGGGCGCAGGTGTTCCCGGTGGCGCCCACGACGGCTGCTGGCGTGGCACCGCAGGCTGCTCGCCCTGAGGTGGGACTACAGCAAGCGCCGGAACAGGCCCGGCCGACCTTCGACCGGGCCTGCAGTGAAGGCTCTGGTGCTGCAGCTCGCCAAGGAGAATCCGCGCTGGGGCTGCCGACGGATCCAAGGGAACTCTGCGCCTGCCGAAAATGTCGTCTATGCAGCTCAGAAGCGTCTTCGACGGTGCGGCAGGATAAGCACTCGTGCTGCTTTCTCTCGCCTATTTAACCGTCACCAACCTGTTCGGCGCGCTGCGGTTGCTGCCGATGAGCGACCGCGACAAAGACGCGGAGATCCTCGCCCTGCGCCACCAGCTCACCGTCCTTGAGCGACAGCTCGGTACGGACCGGGTGAGACTCGCTCCGGAAGACCGGGCGTTGCTTGCCGCTCTGCTAGTGCCGCTGCCCCCGTCAGGTCCTACCCCGGTTACGGCTCCTGATACGGCTTGACACCGTGCTGCGATGGCACCGCGATCTGATGAAGCGGCGCCATGCCCGCACATGCCGGCCGAAATGGCCGGGCCGACCGCCCACGGCCCTCTCAATTCGCGCGCTGATCCTCCGCCTGGTCCGAGAGAACCCCTCGTAGGGCTACCGCAGGGCGCACGGCGAACTCACCACCCTCGGCATCCAGACCGCCGCCTCCACCGTCTGGGAAATCCTCACGGCCGAGGGCATCGACCCCGTACCCGACCGGGCCGGCACCACCTGGGGCGACTTCCTTCGCTCACAGGCCGACGCCCTCCTGGCCTGCGACTTCATCAAGACCGTCACCCTAACCGGCAGACGCCAGTACAACCTCGCGGTCATCGAGCACGCCACCCGCCGCGTCCGAATCCTCGGCGCCACCGCGCACCCCACCGCGGCCTGGTTGACTCAGGCCGCCCGCAACCTGGCCACGGACCTGACTGACACTAACTCCACCGTCACGTACCTGATCCGGGACCGGGACGCGAAGTACCCCCGCCCTCTTCGACGAGACACTGAGCGACGCTGGAATCCGAGTCGTCCTCACCGGCGTCCGGATACCACGCATGAACGCCATCATGGAACGCTGGGTCCAGATTTCTGCCACGAACTCCTGGCCCGCACCCTCATTTGGAACGAGCACCACCTGCGCCACGCGCTCCGCCGGTTCGAGTTGCACCACAACCTCCACCGGCCTCACCAAGCGATGCACCAGGCAGCACCCCTGCGCGCCGTCCCCGAACCGCTCCCCCTGCACAGACCTCCCACCTCGACGGACGCCGAAGAGACCGCCTCGGCGGAGTCCTCCACGAATACCAACATGCCGCCTGAACAGCATGGATAGACTTTTCGCCAGGCGCAGAGTTAACGCAGGTCGTCCCGCCAGAGTTGCTAGACGCCGTATTGGAGGAGACCGGGGCACGTGAGCAACGATTGCGGAGCCTCTCCTCTCCCGTCGGGGTGAACTTCGTGCTCGCGCTCGGGCTGTTCGAGCATCTGGGCGCCGGGCTGGTGTGGGGCAAGCTGCGCCTTCACCACTCCCTGTACCAGCCGCCGGCGTAATCCGATTGACCCGCGGCAGCCGCTGCGGGTGCCCCGCTCCGTCGGGAAGAAGAGATCACACAGGCAGTGGATCACCCCCGCCCCGGGTAACGTCAAGGTATGAGTCATCCGCACCCCGAGCTGAAAGCCGCCCCGCCCCTTCCCGAAGGAGGGCTGCGGGTCATCGCCCTGGGCGGCCTAGGTGAGATCGGCCGCAACATGACCGTCTTCGAGCACGCCGACAAGCTGCTCATCGTCGACTGCGGCGTGCTGTTTCCCGAGGAGACCCAGCCCGGCGTGGACGTAATCCTGCCGGACTTCACCTCGATCCGGGACCGGCTGGACGACATCGTGGCCGTGGTACTCACCCACGGCCACGAGGACCACATCGGCGGCGTGCCGTACCTGCTGCGCGAGCGGTCCGACATTCCCGTCGTCGGCTCCAAGCTGACGCTGGCGTTCCTGGAGGCCAAGCTCAAGGAACACGGCATCCGGCCGCGCACGGTGCGGGTGCAGGAGGGCGACCGGCGCGGCTTCGGGCCCTTCGACTGCGAGTTCGTGGCGGTCAACCACTCCATCCCGGACAGCCTCGCGGTCGCGATCCGCACCGGCGCCGGGATGGTGCTGCACACCGGCGACTTCAAGATGGACCAGTTCCCTCTCGACGACCGCATCACCGATCTGCGCGCCTTCGCCCGCCTCGGCGAGGAGGGCGTGGACCTGTTCCTCACCGACTCCACCAACGCCGAAGTACCCGGCTTCACCACCTCCGAGCGTGAGCTGAACCCGGCGATCGAGCAGGTGATGCGCACCGCGCCGCGCCGGGTCATCGTCTCCAGCTTCGCCAGCCATGTGCACCGCATCCAACAGGTCCTGGACGCCGCCCACCAGCACGGCCGCAAGGTCGCCTTCGTCGGCCGGTCGATGGTCCGCAACATGGGCATCGCCCGTGAACTGGGCTATTTGAAGGTCCCGTCCGGTCTGGTCGTGAGCACGAAGGAGCTGGAGAAGCTCCCGGACCACAAGATCACTCTGGTGTGCACCGGCTCCCAGGGCGAACCTATGGCCGCGCTGTCACGGATGGCCAACCGCGACCACCAGATCCGCATCGGCAAGGGCGACACCGTCCTGCTCGCCAGCTCCCTCATCCCCGGCAACGAGAGCGCCATCTACCGCGTCATCAACGGACTTACCCGGTGGGGCGCCCACGTGGTCCACAAGGGCAACGCCAAGGTCCACGTCTCCGGGCACGCCAGCGCTGGCGAACTCGTCTACTGCTACAACATCGTCAAACCCCGCAATGTCATGCCCGTGCACGGCGAATGGCGCCACCTGCGGGCCAACGGCGACCTCGCCATCCGTACCGGTGTCGACCCAGACCGGGTCGTCATCGCCGAGGACGGCGTCGTCGTCGACCTCGTCGACGGGCGCGCGTCCATCACCGGCAAGGTCCCCGCCGGCAACGTCTACGTGGACGGCATGGAAGTCGGCGGCGCCACCGAAGCGTCCCTCAAGGACCGCCTCACCCTCGCCGCCGAAGGCGTGGTCACGGTGGTGGCGATCGTCGACGCAGACACCGGCGCCCTCGCCGAGGCCCCCGACTTCCTGGCCCGCGGCTTCGTCCACGACGACACCACCTTCGAGCCGGTCGTCCCCGTCATCGAGAAGACCCTGTCCACCGCGGCTGAGGAAGGCGTCGGGGACGCGCGCCAACTCGAACAGCTCCTCGCCCGCGCTGTGGCGAACTGGGCGTTCCGCACCCACCGCCGCAAGCCCCTCATCATCCCCGTCATCATCGACGCCTGAGCCCCGGCAGCACGGTCCCCGGTTCCGGTCGCGGCCCCGCGAGCATCGAGGTCGGGCACGGAAGTCAGCAGCCACCGGAGCAGCCGGAGTGGCAACGCAGATTGCGCCGATCGGCAGCTCCCGAGCGGCGACAGTCGCCAGCGGCACGCTCGACTTTTGCTGGGCCGACCTGAACAAGGCAGAGATGCGGTTTGCCGATGGTGTCGAGGCTGACGATCACGCCAGAGGGGACCGAAAGGGCCGGCTTGGAGTGGGCATTGTGAAGCAGACCCCAGTGGGCCGCGGCTGGGTCTGCGGGCGGTATTGGTCGCCGTCGACGGGGCCCGGTGGGGTTGGAGGAGGGTCACAGGGCTTCCTCGAGGTCTGTGGCGGTGAGGGTGAAGCCGAAGCACTGGCGGACGTTGTAGACGGTGGCGTCCATGCAGTACGCGGGTGAGGTGGTGGCCACCGCGTCCTCCAGCATCAGCACGTCGTAGCCGAGGCTCGCTGCGTCCATGAGGGTGGCGAGGACGCACTGGTCGGCGTTTACTCCGGCGAAGAGGAGTGTGTCGGCGCGGAGATTGCGCAGGACGCTGTCGAGTTCGGTGTCCTGAAAGCCGCTCATGCGGTACTTGGCGATGTGCAGGTCACCGGGTACCGCGAAAAGGGGGGCGGTGATGTCGGCGGACTTGCTGTCGCGTTCCAGGACCTTTTCCCCCGTGGGCAGTTGGGATCCGAGGCCGCTTCCGGTTCCGTCCTGGTCGTAGACGTGGAGGACACCGGGCGGGAGGTTCGCGCGGTCGGGGCGGTTGCCCCAGTTGAGCCAGACGACAGGGACGTCGGCCGCCCGGAGGGCGGGGAGGAACCGCTGGAGTACGGGGATGGGGGCGCGGGCCAGGGACACGTCCACGCCGATCGAGGCCAGCCAGCCGTCGGGCGAGCAGAAGTCGTTCTGCATGTCGATGACGACGATCGCCGTTGAGGCCAGGTCGAGCGTCAGGATTTGGGGCCGAGCCTCCACGGTCACGGGGCGGGCCGGGCGTTGCAGGCGGCGGAGGTCGACGTGTGTGACGTCCGCGCGCCAGGAGTTGCGGGAGTTGGGGCCGATCTCATGCATGGGTCAGCTCCAGGAGGGCGTGGTCCGTGCCCGGTGCGCCGATCGCGCAGAGGCCGACCGGGAAGTCGCGGACCCGCAGCCGAGGCATGGTGACGGCGGGCAGCCCGGCGAGCGAGGCAAGGCAGGTGAGGCGGAGGGTTGCGGCTCGTACGGTCTCGACCTCAGCCGGCGTCGCGTCGGGGCGGGGGGCCGGGCTGCTCGTGGCGGGGAGAAGGAGCGCAGTACCGGGCGGGAGGGCTTCGACGATGACCGAACGGGCGGACAGGAGCCCGGAGGTGGCATCATGCAATTGACCCTCCGCGACCTGGCTCCCCCCGGCGAACCGGGCCTCGATGTCGGCCTCCAGCGCGCCTGGGTGCTTCTCGATCCACTCCCCGTGCGCGGCCCATGCCTCGGCCGCCTGGACGGTACGGAAGGCGGGCAGCCACTCCTCCAGGTGTGGGGCCACGCCGGTGTCGATCCGTACGAGGTCCAGGCCGATACGGAGGGAAAGCGCCCGGCATGCGGCCTCGAAGGATGCCTGGACCTCGGGTTCGGCGAGCGCGGTGAGGGCGTCGTCGACCAGAAGCGTGGTCATCTGGGCTTCGTCGTCCCGGGGCAGGAGCACCGTCGCCGCTGTACGCAACAGGTAGGGGTCCCGGGCGAGCAATCCCGCCGTGTCGAAGGACGGGGCCAGCGGGAGCAGGCCGCCGGTGGGGACGGCTCCGTGGGTGGGGCGCCAGCCGTAGAGGCCACAGTAGGAGGCGGGGACCCGGATCGAGCCCGCGGTGTCCGTGGCCAGCCCCAGATCCACCCAGCCGCGGGCGACCGCTGCCGCCGGGCCGCTGCTGGAGCCGCCGGTGATCCGGCCGGGGGCGGCGGGGTTGACGGGGGTGCCGTAGTGGATGTTGGTCCCCGCGAGGCTGAAGGCGAGTTCGTCGGTTTGGGCGATCCCGGCGAGCTGGGCGCCCGCGCCGATCAATTCCCTTACTGCGTCGGCATGTCGGTGCTCCACCGGCGCATCGGCCAGCCACTGCGGGTTGCCCCCGCCGATCCGCTGTCCGGCAACAGCGAAGAGGTCCTTGACGGCAGTACGTACACCGGCGAGCGGCCCCTCCTGCGCCCCGGCGACCAGCGGCTCGCCCACGACCCGCCACACCGCAGGGTCCGGAGCCTCGTCCGCCACCGGATCTGGCACCGCGCTGACGTGAGCGGCCGCGATCCGCCAGCCCTCCCCCGTCAGCCGCCACACCTGTGTCTGCATCCCGCGCGACCCTCCGGCCCGCAGCGTTTCGGCGGTCAGTACGGCGACGTCCTCGGCGATCCGCACCTCATGGACGCGCTCGACCGTTCGGGCCGGGGCTCCTCCGCTGCGGCCGCGACGGAAGTCCGAGATGGCCGCATGCCCGCTCAGCACCATGGAGCCCTCGGCGCGCACCGTGTCCGGGGCGTCCAGGAACCAGTGGTCGAGGCCCGCCAAGTCATTGGCGGCGAGGGCCTGTTCGTAGGACCAGAAGGCCTCGAGCAGATCGCTGTGGTTCGCCCCGTCAGGGGGCTGGGGCGTGGCGGTCCGGCCTGCTTGTCCGGCCGGAGGTCCGGGGGTTGCCCCCCGGGAGGGCACATAACTCATCGGACGGCTCCGAGGACGGCCAGGTCCGCGTCGTCGAGCACCACGAAGGGGCCGCGCTGGATCAGGTCGGCGAAGCCCTCGTCGGGGGACATGATCGTGAGGGTGTAGAGCCGCTCGGTGGCCGAGGTGTTGGTGATCCGATGCTTGGAGCCGACGGGCAGGACGAGTACATCACCCGGTGCGAGGTCGCGTTCGTGCTCATCGCTGACCGCGCGGCCCTCGCCCGCGAGCACCACGAAGGTCTCCACGGACTCGGGGTGCCAGTTGAGCGGCTGGGCGCCGCCCGGCTCCCACACCTCGAAGACGACGGTGGTCGGTGAGCCGTCAGCCGGTCCGGTGAGGACGGCGAGCTTGACCGTGTCGCCCGCGGTGATGTGGTGAGCGGTGATCTCGCTGAGCGGCTTGTGGAGCGGGGGGATGGCCATGGCAGGTGTCCTCGACGTCAGGCGTTCAGGAAGAGGCGGTCAGGCGGAAGGCAGGAAGCGGGCGCATTCGCGCAATGCGGCCGCGTTGTCGGCGATCGCGGTGTCCACGAGCTTGCGGCCGAGTTCGGGGGTGGCTCCGGTGGGGTCGCCGATGACGCCGTTGCCCGTACCGAAGTCGTCGCTCGTCCAGCCGAAGGAGACGGACTTGCCGAAGCCGATGTGCTCGTAGGCGGTCAGATGCTCGGGAACACTCCGCTCGGCCAGCGACATGTCCACAGTCTCCGGGTGGAGGTGGAGCATCGCCGCGGTCTCGTTCAGCCCGCCGTGCACCCCCAGACCCAGCTCGCCGGACGGGGACGCGCCGCCCTGGTCCGCGGGGAGCGCGGCGTGCAGCAGGAAGGTGAACAGACCGTATTTGGTGCGGAGTTCGCGCAGAGCGACTCCCAGCAGCGCACTGTTGCCGCCGTGTGCGTTGAGGAACGCGAGCCGCCGGACGGGCCCTTTGTCGAGGGACCGTCCGAGGTCGTCCAGTACCGCGAAGAGCGTCGAGGCACTGAGCCACAGCGTCCCGGGCGACCAGGCGTGTTCGTCGGACTTGGCGTACGCGAGGCCCGGCAGCAGCGTGATGTCGCAGCTGTCGGATGCGGCCAGGGCGGCGCCCTTCGCTATCGCCTCCGCCATGAAGTAGTCCGTGGCGACGGGAAGATGGGGCCCGTGCTGCTCGATCGCACCGACGGGAAGGACGGCCACGGTGTCGGCGGACAGGTCGGTGACCGACGGTCCGCTGAGGTCGGTGAAGCGGGTGAAAGTCACGGTCAGCGCGCTCCCAGGAGGTGGCCGGGGTTGAGGAGCCCCAGCGGGTCGGCGGTACGGGCGGTGGCACGGACGAGGTCGAGGCGCCGGTCGACGTACCAGTTGTGGACGTCATGGACGCCAACGCCCAGTGCCTCCAGAGCAGCGATCCCCTCGTACACGGTGGCTTCGTCCTGGTAGTGCGCCATCAGCATGCCGACCGTCCCCGAGCGCATCCCCTCCAGGTGCAGCACCGTGCCAGGGAAGACGGCCTTGACCGCCGCCGGGTCGCCGAGCAGTACGTCGCCGCCGATCTCCAGGTGGAAGTAGCCGTCCTGGGCCTTCATCAGGTGATACGTGGGGTGGTTGAAGGAGAGCGAGGAGATGAGGGCGGGACCGCGCGGCGCGGGACGTACCTCCGTCACCCGGCCGCCGTGCTTCTCGATGATCGCCCGAGCGTCGTCCCCGGCCTGCTCCTCTATGATCGCGCGGACGCTCAGCGCGGCCGGGTCGAGGGCCGGGTCCGCCTCGAAGGTCTCGACGAGGCCGCGCTCGTCGAGGGAGACCAGACGTGGGGCGGGCTCCAGGCGTACGAGGTCGCTGAGCGCGGCGGTGGCGGAGGTCCAGGTGTCGAAGGAGGCAAAAAGGCCGGTCCAGACGCGAGCCGGCTGAAGCGCGACGGTCGCGGTCGTGGTGATGCCGGTGGTGCCGTAGGTGTGGATGTACGGGAGTGCTTCCTCGCCGCGTACGGTGAAGGGCTCGGCCTCCGCTGTGCACGGGACGACAGTCAACTCTTGTACGAAACCGTCCCCGTTGGTGCCATTGGCGAGCGATCCCGTGCCGCCGTTCCCACCGGAGAGGAAGCCGCCGAGCGATGTCCCGAAGGTGGAGGGGAACATCCACAGCTCCTGGCCCAGCGTGCGCGCATGCGCCTCCAGATCGGACATCTTCGCGCCCGCCTCGGCCCGGATCCACCCGTCGCCCGCGCCCAGGATGCGTCCGCATCCGGTGAGGTCGAGGACGGCGCCGCCGTGCAGCGGGATCGCCTGGCCGTAGTTGCCGGTGCCTTTGCCGCGCGGGGTGAGCGGGATGCGCAGGCGATGGGCGAGGGCGACGAGGGGCTGGATCTGCTCATACGAGGACGGGCGCAACACCACCTCGGCGCGACCGGCAGGGAGCTTGGCGGCGAGGATCGGCGACATGTGCGCCCAGTCGCGGGACGCCTTGTCGAGGGCGGAGTCCTCGCGTACGACGGCATTCTCACCCAGCAGTGCGGCAGCCTCTGTACAGAATTCGTCGATGCCGGGGGTGCGGTGCGTGGCACCTGTGTCGGCGCCCAGCATCGCTTCGTCTGCGACAAGTTCGGTCATCCGGCGCAGTTCGGCGGCGGACAGGGTCGTGCCCTTGGGGTCGACGGCCATCACTTCATTCCGATCTTGGTGTCGATGAATTCGTTGGTCGCCAGGTCGTCGGCGCTCAGCCCGGCCGGGATCTTGACGCCGCCCTTGGTGAGGATCGGCCCGAAGGTCTTCAGGGAGTCGGCGACCCGCTTCTTGTCGAAGCTCGCGATCGATCCGTCGGCCTCGTTGCCGAGGATGCCGAGCTTGACCATCTCCTTGGCGGCGTACCGGCCGGTGCCCTTGGAGTAGACCCAGCTCGTGCCGTACTGCTTGACGATGTCGTCGATGAGCGTGATCGCTGTGTCCGGTGCGGCGGCGAAGTCGGCGGCCGACTGCTGGATGACGGGGACCAGCTTCTTCAGGCAGGGGCTGAGCTTCTTCAGTGCGCCGGTGCGGACGGAGAGTGCCTGCGGGTAGACGGTGTATCCGACATCGGCCAGCAGCCGGAACCTGACCGGCTTCTTCCAGGCGGCGATCTCGTGCTCGTAGAGGTACGGTTCCGCAGTCGCGAAGCCCTGCTGGGCGATGGACGGGTCGGCCACGAAGCGGGACGGCGCGCTGTCGTAACTCCCGTCCAGCTGGCTCTTCTTGATGAGGCCCTTCGACACCAGCATCGGGGCGAAGATCTCGCCGTCGCGGTAGACGACCTTGGCACCGCTCTTGCCGATATCGGCGACGCTCTGCCAGTCCGGGTGGGTCTTGGGGTCCCACATCAGGACCTGCGGGCTCTTCTTCATCAGCGCGGCAACCGCGGTGACGGGTTGCTTGCCGGACGCCTGGATGGCGCTGTCGGTGGTGACCATGCCGAGGGTGATGGACTGGTCGATGTACATCTGCGAGGCGGGGCTCTGGAACCCGACGGCCGAACCTCCCGCCCGCACCTGGATCTTGACGCCGGTGTCCTCGCCGCCGATGACGAGGGGGCCGGTGACCCGCTTCTTGTCGGTGTCGACGGTGTAGCCGGGACCGACCAGGTTGTAGATCGGACCGTGTTCGGCCTCGGGCTCCCAGTCGGCCTGGACGACGACGGTGGCGGGACAGACCTTGTCGAGGCGCTGGGCAGCGGGAGCAGGCTTGAGGTCGGCGGACGAACCGGCGGTGGTGGCGCCGGCGCCGCAGCCGGTGGCGGCGAGAAGGAGCGAGGCGCTCAGTCCCGCAACAAGGCTTCTTCTGGCGGCAATTGGCATGGCTGTCTCCCGGAAGGGGCTCTGACGAGGAAGCGGAGAGGGGGTGGGGGCCGGCTCAGCTGCGGCCCGACGCGTGCCAGGAACCGACGGCGAGGCGGGACAGGAGGGTGAAGAGCGCGAAGACGGCGACCCCGAAGAGGGAGGCGAGGATGATCGCGGCGAAGAGGTCCTCGGACTGGAGCCGTGAGCGGTAGACGTCGAGGAGGGTGCCGATGCCGGGCGCGCCCTGCTTGAAGAACATGTCGCCGACGATCGCGCCGATGACGGAGAGCCCGGAGGAGGTACGCAGTCCGGTAAAGATGGCGGGGAGTGCCGCGGGCAGTTCGAGCTTGCGCAGGCGGGCCCCGCCGCTGGCCTTCTGGAGGGTGAAGAGGTCGTGGTGGGCGCGGTCCACGGACTGCAGTCCGAAGAGGGTGTTGGCGATCAGCGGGAAGAGGGCGATGAGGACGCAGACGACGACCCGGCTGGTGAAGCCGAAGCCGAACCAGAGGCCGATGAGGGGGACGATGGCGAGGATCGGGACGGTCTGCAGGATGACGGCGTACGGATAGAGGGAGCGCTCCAGCCAGCGGGCGCGGCTCATCACGACGGCCCCGGTGATGCCGAGGACGGCGGCGATGGCAAGCCCCGCGAGAGCGACCTGCGCGGTGAGGGCGAGGGCCTGGAGCATGGGTTGCAGGTGGGTCCAGTCGAGGACGGCGACCTGGAGGACCTGATGCGGTGGCGGTACGAGGAAGCGGCGGGCGGGGGCGAGGAGCAGGTAGCTCACCGCGTACCAGAGGCCGATGGCGATGGCGAGCGAGCCGATGGGGGCGAGCAGGGCGACGGGGCTGCGGCGGGTGCGGGCGGGCGCCTCGGCGGCCGGGAAAATCTCGACTGTGGCGGCGGCAGCAGCATCGGACTGGCGCCCGGAGGCCTTCCCCTCGTGGGACGGAGCGGCAGCGCTCGAACCGGTGACGACCGGCTCGGAGGCGGCAGACGGTTCACAGCTCGAGCCGACTGTGACCGAAGCGGCAGGGGTTGCGTGGGCAGTCGGCACGTCGGCGGCCGGGGTGTTCGTGGTCACTGGGCGTCTCCTCGCAGGGCTGCGGAGACCGCGCCCGCGATCGCGGCGAACTCCGGTTCGTAACGGAGCGATGCAGGCCTGGGGTGAGCGAACGGCACCTCGAACTCGGCGGTGATACGTCCAGGTCGGGCCGACATCACCACGACCCGGTTGGCCAGGAACACCGCCTCGGTCACCGAGTGTGTGATGAAGAGACCCGCGAATCCCGTCTCCGCGAAGATCCGCTGGAGCTCCTCCTGCATACGAAGCCGAGTCATCTCGTCCAGCGCGCCGAAGGGTTCGTCGAAGAGGAAGAGCGCGGGGCGCATCATCAGCGCGCGGGCCAGCGAGACCCGCATCCGCATCCCGCCCGAGAGCTGTCCCGGCAGCTGCTTCTCGAAGCCGTCGAGGCCGACGAGACGGATAGCGTCCATGGCGCGCTCGTGCCGTTCGTTCTTGGGGCGGCCGGCCAGTTCGGCGGGCAGCGCCACATTGGCGAGGACGCTGCGCCAGGGCAGCAGGGTGGCATCCTGGAAGACGTAACCGACGTCCCCGCCCGGGGTGTCGATCTCCCCCGCACTGGGGGCATCCAGCCCAGAGGCGAGCCGCAGCAGTGTGGACTTCCCGCATCCGGAAGGGCCCACGACCGCCACGAACTCCCCTGCCCCGACGCGGAGATCCACACCCGAGAGCGCGGTGGTCCCGCTGTCGAAACGCTTGTCGACGGCTGCGAAACTCAGCGCCGTCTGCACTGCTGTCGCCACGTCGGCTCCTTCCGTCAGGACTGTGATGCGTTCACTGATGTTCGTAGCATCAACATTCATTGTTTCGCGGGGATGTCTCGGGCGTTTACGCCCTGGACCAGTCAGAGCGCTTCGCGGATCACCGTGGTACAGCTCACCGCTCGCCCGCCCTTGAAGACGATCCGGTCCGGGTACGAGGCCCCGACGGCCCCGGAAAGCGAGTCAGCCCGTACGGCGAGGAGGTCGGCGATCGCACCCTCGTACGGCCCTGCGGCGGGTAGCCCGAGGACCGTGCGGGCGCCGGCGGTCACCGCATGGACGGCCTCGCGCAGCGTCAAGTGACCTGCCGTGACGAGGAGTCCGGCGGTCTCCAACGGGTCGGCCCTGCCCACCGGGTTGAAGGGGTCGCGGATGTTGTCGCCACCCCCGGCCAGGGGCACGCCCGCGTCCAGGAGGGCGCGTACGGCGGTCAGACCGCGCGGGGTGCGGGCAGGGGTATCGCGGCCCTGGAGGTAAAGGTTGGTGAGCGGCAGTGCGACGACCCCGATCCGGGATGCCGCCGCCTCCTTGGCGATCCGGGCGGCCTCGGCAGGGTCCAGACCGCCCAGTCCCACGCAGTGGCTGGCGGTCGCACCGTGGGCGAAGCCCCGGTCCCGTACCTCCTGGGCGAGCAGCAGCAGATCCTTCGGGTCCGGACGGAGATGCTCGTCCGCATGCAGATCGACACCGACGCCATGCCGCTCGGCGATGGTCAGGGCCCGGGCGACAGCGGCCTGCGGGTCGTCGGAGAGGTGCGGGCAGCCACCGAGCAGGTCGGCCCCCAACTCCAGCGCCTGGTTGAGGACTTCGTCGGGCGCCTCGACGTGCAGTACGGCGATCTGCAGCGCGACCCGCTCACTCAGCTCCGCGCGCAGCCGCAGCAGCGCCCGCAGCCCTCGGAGCGGATCGGGGCCGGGCAGGACGTCGGCGTGGGTGCGGACGGCAGTCGCACCATTGGCGACCAACTCGTCCAGGGCATGGCCGGCTCTGACCAGCACGCCCTCCTCCGTCACCTGCTCCGCATAGCCGTGCCAGGCGGCGACCGCCCCCGGCAGGTCGCAGGGCGGTGCACCGGCCAGGTCCCAGGTGAGGGCCTTGTCGAGGTGGGCGTGGGGTTCGGCGGGGGCGGCCAGCAGCAGGAAGCCGGAGAGGTCCATCTCCTCACCCGCGGAAGGGAGTTGACCGGCCCGCGCAACGGCCGAAACCCGCCCGTCCTCGATCAGTACGTCCCGGACCTGCCCTTCGGACAGCCGCGCCCCGCGCAGCAGCAGTGCCGTCGCCGTCATCGCCCGTCCCCATTCTCCGGTGCGGTGAGTACCGCGAAGCCATCGAAGGCGTGCCACATCGCGGGCGCGCCGAACATGTCCTGGCGACGGACCGGGCGGGTCCGTCGGCGTGCCACCTGATCGAAAGCCTCGGCGACCCGTCCCACGAAGTAATGGCCCTCACGGTGGCGGAGGTTGTGTCCCAACAGGGCTGTTCTGACCGGGAGCTCGGCCAGTCGCCGAGTCGATGCGGCGAATGCGGGCACATCGGCGCCCGGCACATGGGCGAAGAAGGTGCCGCTGATCAGGGTGTCGCCGGCGAGGAGCTGGCCGCTCCCGGGCTCCCAGAGGCAGATGCCGTCGGGCGAGTGCCCGGGGGTATGCAGGACGTGCAGCCTCCGGCCGCCCAGATCGAGCTCCTCCCCTTCCCTGAGCAGCCGGGTCGGGCGCACCGCGTCGATACGCCACTGGGTCAGTTCGGGGACGGGCCGCACCTCGATCCGCGAGTCGGTGAGGAAGAAGCCCTCGGCGGAGAGTGCGCTCAGCTCGATGTAGCGCTGTCGCATGTCCTGGGCTATGTGCTCGTACGTCTCGAGCCACTCGCGCGGCGCGGGCTCGCCGTGCAGGTCTGCACCCGCCTCGTGGACGGCGAATTCCTTGGCCTCGCCCACGAGCGAGGCGTTGCCACCCCGGTGGTCGTAGTGGTGGTGGGAGTTGACGACGAGCAGCGGCAGCGAGGTCAGCGCGCGCACCTCGCGCCCGATGTCCCCGATGCCCATCCCGGTGTCGTACAGCAGGGCGAGGTCGTCGCCCACGACGAGATAGCTGTTGACGTGCCCGGGCTCGGCGATGAGGAAGGTCCCGGGTCCGGTCTCCCGTACCGAGAACCAGTCGCGCCCGCTCATGCGCCGATGCCGTGGTAGCGGCGGGCTTGGTGGACGAGAGCGCTGAACCCGCCCTGGCCGGGGATGATCTCCTCGATGTCGGCTATCAGCAGCAGGTGGTCCCCGGCCGCCACCTCTTCCCGTACACGGCACAGCACGGCGTACGCACTCTGCGCGAGCAGCAGCGGCACACCTCCCTCTCCCGTCGTCCACTCCAGCCCGGCGAATCGGTCGACGGCCGGATCGGCGAACCGCCGCGAGACGGGTTCGCCATCCGCGGCAAGTATGTTGAGGGCGAACCTGCCGCGGCCATGGAGCAGCGGCAGGGTGCGGCTGCCGCGCTGGACACCGATCGCGATCAACTGCGGCGCGCGGCTGAGGCTCATCACGGCGGTGCTGGTGAATCCGGCAGGTGTGCCATCGGCCGCGGCGGCGGTCACGACGCAGACGCCGCCCGCGAGGGCGGCCATGGCATCGAGGAACCCGGCCGTGGCGGGTCGGTCGGCGGTGGTCGCGGTCATTCGGGCTCCTCGCCTAGAATGTTCGTCACATCAACATCGAGCGTAAGAGACATGTGTTTCGCGGGAGTAAATCCCACTCCGAAGTGACCGCTTAGGATTTCCGCCATGGCAGACCGCCCCACCGAAACCCCCGCCGATCCGGACCAGCAGCTCGGCAACGCGATCCGTCGGCTACGCAAGAAGCGCGGCCTCACCCTTGTCCAACTCGCGGGCAGCGCAGGCCTTTCGCACCCCTTCCTCAGCCAGCTGGAACGCGGGCTGACCCGCCCGAGCATGCCCTCGCTGCACCGGATCGCCCAGGCGCTCGGCACCACCCAACAGGCCCTGTTGGCGCACTCGGCAACCTTCCCCGCCGACATCCATGTCGTACGGGAAGGGACCGGCACCCCCGTCGCCAACAGCGGCGGCTCGGCCCGGATGCTCGGAGCACCCCAATTCGCCGTCCATCCGGTCGAATACACGGGAGGACCCACCGACTTCGAGGAGTACTACGACCACCCGGGCGATGAGTTCCTCTATGTGACACACGGCGCGATCGAGGTCGACCTACTGGGCCCCGGCGGCCGCGAACTGCACCGCCTCCACACCGGTGACAGCCTGCTCTACCCAGGCGGAACCCCGCACCGCTGGCGGGTTCTGGAGGATCAGGACCCCTCCGGGGTGCACATCCTCACCGTACAGAACGCCCCTCGCTAGAACGCCGAGCAAAGAGCGACAGTTGTAGAGGTCGTTCAGTCGGCTCGACCACGGACCTGCGCTATGGGACGTATTCCGCCGGGGTGGTGGACGTCGGCCGAGTCTGCTTCTCTGCCACTGCCTCGTCGTGCGCCGTGCGTGCCGGGCGGGTCCGGTTGAAGGCCAGGTTCAGCCCGAACGCGATCAGGGTCGCGCTCGTCACCGGTGAGCCCAGCACGATGCGCACACCGTCCGGGAAACGGGAGTAGAGGTCCGGTGCCACATCGGGCGCCAGGCCCACGCCGATCGACACGGCGACGATCAGCAGATTTTGCGTTCCCTCGAACTCGACCTTCCGCAGTGTGCTGATGCCGACGGCAGCGACCGTGGCGAACATGACCAGTCCCGCCGCGCCCACGACCGGTCCGGGCAACCCGGCCACCACCGCCCCCAGCTTGGGAACAAGGCCCAGGACAACCAGGATGGCGCCCGCGACGGTGGCCACATGGCGGCTGCCCACCCGGGTCATCGACACCAGGCCCACGTTCTGGGCGAAGACGGTGTCGAGGAAGGCGTTCATCACTCCGCCGAGCACCCCGGACAGGCCGTCGGCGGCCAGCCCGCGTGCCATGTCAGCGGTCGTCAGCTCCTTGCCGGTGAGTTCGGCGACCGCGATCAGGTCCGCGGTCGACTCGGCGAACAGGACCAGCATCACGACACACATGGAGATGACCGCGACGGGCGGGAACTCGGGCGCGCCGAAGTGGAACGGAGTGCTCACCCCGATCCAGTCGGCGCCACGGGCGGCGGACAGGTCCACCAGACCCAGCGGTACCGCGACCGCCGTACCGGCCAGCAGCCCGAGCAGGACGCCGGTCTGGGCCAGAAAGCCCCGGCCGAACCTCGCCACCAACAGGATCACGATGACGACGAGGGCGGCGAGTGCGAGGCGCGACGGCGCCGCGTAGTCCGCCGCTTTGGGATCGCTGCCGACGACGAGGTTTACGCCGACACCGATCAGCGCCAGGCCGACCACAGTGATCACCACACCGCTCACCAGCGGCGGGAAGAAGCGCGCTGCCTTGGCGAACGGCCAGGCGACGAGCAGACCGAAGATCCCGGCGGCGAGCATCGAACCGTATACGGCCTGGAGCCCGTACTCACCGGCGATCAGGATCATCGGCGTCACAGCGGTGAAGGCCGCGCCGGCCATCACGGGCATGCGGACGCCGAGCACCCTCCCGACGCCCGCGCCCTGAATCATCGTGACGACGCCCGCGACCAGCAGGTCCGCGTTGATGAGCAGAGCAATGGTCGAGGCATCGAGCCCGGCGGCCGCGCCGAAGACGAGCGGCACCGTGACACAGCCCGTGTACATCACCAGAACGTGCTGGAGACCCAGCACCGCGAGCCGCCCGAACGGCACCCGCTTCCTCGCGGACATCATCACAAGAGAACCTCTATCGTGTGAAGTTGGCGGCGATGCGCTGCTGGATGTACTGCTCCGCCGTGATCGGCGGATATCGGCCGTCCGGCCCCTCGATCACCACGTCGCGGTCGGCCTGGGCGAAGAAGGCGATGCTGTAGCGGGCGCCTCGGTCCTCGCCGGGACCCGGTGACTTGACCCGGTGGAAGTTGGACGGAAGCCGGTCGTCGCTCCACCGCATCAGCATGTCGCCGATGTTGCAGGTGATGGCGTCGGCCGAGGGCGCCACGGGCGTCCACTCCTGGGCCTCGGCCTCTTTTCCCGGGCACACCTGCAGGCCGCCCTGCCCGTCCCGCTGGAAGAGCAGCGTCAGGCAGTCGAAGTCGGTGTGCGCACCGGCCCGCCACACGTTCGGGTCGGGCTCGGCCTCCTCGGGGATCGCGAAGTAGTGCAGCATTCGCAGGGTGGACTGGTGGTGCCTGCTCCGAGGGTCATGGGCGCGGATGAAGAAGTCGCCGGCGAAGCCCAGCTTGTCGGCGAAGCAGGACAGGACCCGCATCGCCACCTCGCGGCAGCACGTCTCGAAGTCGAGGGCGCGCAGCCGGAATTCGGGCAGGACGTCGTCGGGCCACAGCCCCTCCATGTGAGGGCGGGTGACCTGGTACGACTCCTTCTGGTCCGGTGTCCCGACGGACGGCCTGACCTGGGTCATGGACTCCCACCCGGAGTTGAGGCCCTTCTTCAGCCCATGCCGGGCCTTGTGGGCCTCGGGCAGCGCGAAGAATGCCTCGGCGTTCGTGAACGCCTCGTCCACCAGGGCCTGTTCGATGCCGTGGTTGACCAGCTGGAAGAACCCGATGTCCGTGGCCGCCGCCCACAGCTCCTCGGTGATCTCGGCCTTGCGGGCCTCGAAGTCGGAGAGGTCGATGCGGCGGATCTCCCGGGCCGTGGTCTCGGTTCCGGCCCCGCCCATGCGGGTTTCCTTGTCGAGTTCGGCGAGGCCGTACGTCGATCGGGGCCTCGTGTGCGGCACAGCACGCGTCGTGATGTCGTTCATCGCGGCAAGTACTCCTGAGTACGTCGAAGTGGTGTTCTCCGAGTCCTACGAGGTGCAGTCACCGCCCCTGCACCCCCACCGCGGACACTCAGAGGTCCGCGGGCACGGTCGGCCTCGGACCCGTCCGTGGGCCCGGCGCCGTGGGCTGGCATACGCCCCGTCGACAAGGGCCATGCGCGATGAAGTCAGCCTGGCGGCACCGTGTTTCATCCGAGAACCAGTTCTGTTACTGCGGCAGCACGTCCACGACGAACGGCGACGTGGGTGTGGCGGCAGTACGGCCGAAGTCGGGGCCATACCCCAGATGCTGTGCTCGGCGCCGCCCGCCTGTCCCGCTCGCAAATACGATTCCGGCTCTGGCGTGCAGCTTCTCCACGCGGGGCAACGGCCTCCACGGCGCTTGGGATGATCCTTCGATGTCGCTGTCGATCGTCACCACGCTGGTCCGGAATCTGATCAAGGTGCCCGCTGCCGTGTTCCGCAGCCACCTGGCCAAGGATGCGGAGGTGTTGGCGTTGCGGCACAACAACGCCGTGCTGCGCCGCCAGATCGCCCGGGTCCGCTACGAGCCCGCCGACCGGATCTGGCTCGCCGTCCTCTCCCGGCTCGTCCCGCGGGAGCACTGGCGTCAAGCCTTCGCAGTCACCCCCACCGCACTGCTGCGCTGGCACCGACCACTCGTTGCCCGGACGTGGACTTTCCCCCGACACTGCCGCCCGGGCAGACCCTCCACCGCATCCACCGTCAAACAGCTCATCCTGCGCCTGGCTCGGGAGAACAACAGCTGGGGCCACCGCCGGATACAAGGCGAACTCGCCCGCCTCGGCCACCGTATGGGAGATCCTGCATTCCTCGGGAGTTGGCCCCGCCCCGCAGCGCTCCGGCCCCACCTGGCGTCAATTCCTCACCACCCAGGCCCACGGCATCATCGCCGCCGACTTCCTGCACCTCGACACCGTGGCGCTCAAGCCCCTGTACGCCCTGATCTTCATCGAACACGGCACCCGCCGCGTCCACCTCGCCGGCGTCACCGCCCACCCCACCACCGCGTGAACCGTCCAGCAGGCCAGGAACCTTGCCATGACGCAGGGGCACCGGATGGACTCCCTGCACTTCCTCCTCCGGGACCGGGACAGCAAATACACCCGCACCTTCGACGCCGTCTTCGAAGCCAACGACGTGGAGATCCCGCTCAGCCCGCCGCAGGCGCCCAAAGCGAACGCGATCTGCGAGCGAGTCGTGGGCGCCCTCCGCCGCCAGCTCCTCGACCGCATGCTGATCTACAACGAGGCCCATGCTCGCGCAGTCCTGGCCGAATACATCAGGCACTACAACGGGCACCGCCCCCACCAGTCCCGGCAGCAACTGCCCCCGGACAGCGCCGAACCGGCCACCCCGGCCACCGTCACCGACCTCCAGGCCCACCGGATCCGGCGTCAACGCCTCCTCGGAGGCCTGATCAACCAGTACCAGAGAACCGCCTGACCTAAGGCCTCGCCGCAGCTCACAGCACCGGATCATATTTTCGAGCGGCGCAGGACCCGGCTCGAGCTGACGACCGCGGCCGAATGACTCTTCGGTCTTCGTGGTGGACCTGCTGGACTCGTATTCCAGCACAACCGGGTGGAGCAGCGCCTGGTGACCTTGGCCGCTCCTCCCCTACGACGTGCTGCGTCGTGCCCCGGGGTTGGCGCCGCAATGCTCCTCACTGCCGCTCCTGCTTCCGCCTCCGCAGCGTCCGAACGGTTCCGCTGCGACTCAGTGACCGCCGAAGGCCACATGCTGACCCATGTCGCAGCAGCGGTCGGTGTACTTGGCCTGCTGACCGTCGTGCCCGGCCCGGACATGGCCGTGGTGACCCGGCGCGCTCTCTCGGCGGGGCCCGCGGACGCATTGCGGACCGTGGGCGGGATCGCGTCCGGGCTGCTGGTCTGGGGCGCGCTCACGATGGCCGGACTCGCCGCCGTGCTGGCCGCCTCGCCCTCGACATATCTGACCGTCAAGCTCCTGGGCGCCGGCTTCCTGGTGTTCCTGGGCGCGCAGGCACTGTGGCAGAACCGCCCCGCCGCGCCCGCCATCGCAACCCGTCCCGGCAGTACCGGGGCCCGGCCCACGGGGAGCCCATGGCGGACGGGACTGATCAGCAACGTTCTCAATCCGAAGATCGCCGTCTTCTACACCGGGTTGCTCCCCACGCTGGCGCCGCCCCGACTTCCGGCAACCTTGGCCATGACGCTCCTCGTCGTCCTCCACGCCGCACTCACGCTCGCCTGGATGGGCAGCTACGTGTTCCTGCTGTCCAAGGGCGAGCGGACCCTCGAGAAGCCGCGGATCCGCCGCGCTCTGGGGCGGACCACAGGCGTCGTGCTGATCGGCTTCGGCCTCGCGGTCGCGACCGCCTCCGTCTGAGCTCGGACCGGGGTTTCCCCACCCTGTACCGGACTGGAGGAGCCGAGCACGATGCGCTGGGAAGCACTCCTGGTGGCCGCCACTGGTCTCCGGCTCGGCGCCGGCATCGCCTGGACCACGCTCATTCCCCTCGCCCGCGGCCTCACCGGTGCCGCACCTCAAATCTCCGCCGGCGCGGCGGTCGCCTTGGTGGCCGACACGGTCTTCCTCGGCCTGGCTGCCACCGGTCTGCCCACGCGTGCGCTGCTCCGCGGCCACCCCACGGAAGCGGCGGCCGGACGGCAGTGGCCGTTTACGTGCGACCCGGGGCATTCGCGGTGCTCCGGGCCGGGTTCGTCGGCGCGTATGAACAGGCGGCCACGGATTCGTCGGCATGGACCAACAGCGGTGCCTGATCCCCCTCCTAGGGTCGCACTGGAGACCAGCAGGTGCTCCAGTGCGTCCTCGACGAGGAGACGAAAGCGTGCAGACACTTTTGCGTGGCGGCCGTGTCATTGATCCGGGAACAGGGTTCGACGGCATCGCCGACGTCCTCGTGTCCGACGGCGTGGTCAGAGCTGTGGCCGCGGGGCTCGACGTGCCACCGGGATGCGAGGTCGTCGACGTCACGGGGTTGGTCGTCGGTCCGGGGTTCGTCGACCTGCACAGCCACGTGCACTCCGTCGCGGGGCAGCGGCTGCAGGCCATGGACGGTGTGACGACGGCCCTCGACCTGGAGTCGGGCCTCATGCCCATCGGGCGTGCGTACGCCGAGGCCGCCGCGGACGGACGCCCGCTGCACTACGGCTTTTCCGCCTCGTGGGGCGGCGCCCGGGCCCAGGTGCTCGCCGGTATTCAGCCCGACGCACAGATCGGGAGCGGCCTCGCGGTGCTGGGAAACCCCGCATGGCAGCGCTCCTCCACCGATCGTGAACTCGCCGAATGGCTGGCCCTGATCGAGGGTGAACTGGCCGCAGGAGCGCTCGGTATCGGAGTCCTCCTCGGGTACGCGCCGCACAGTGATCCGGCCGAGTTCCTCGCCGTCGCCCGGCTCGCCGCGAAGGCCGGTGTGCCGACGTACACCCACGTCCGTGAGCTGGTCGAGGTGGATCCCGGCACTCCGGCGGACGGCTCCGAGGAGATCGTCATCGCCGCGGCCGAGACCGGCGCCGCGATGCACCACTGCCACGTCAACAGCACGTCGGGCCACCACATCGACCGGGTACTCGGCGCGTTGGACGGCTCACGGCGGTCGGGATCCCGGGTGACGGTCGAGGCCTACCCCTACGGGGCGGGCAGCACCGCGATCGGCGCGGCCTTCCTCGACGCCGAACGCCTGCGGATGAAGGGCCTGTCCCCGTCGAGCGTCGTGATGCTCGAATCGGGGGAACGCATCGCCGACGAGGGGCGCCTGCGGCAGTTGCGCAACACTGACCCCGGGGCGCCCTGCATTCTGGAGTTCCTCGACGAGGGCAACTCGTGCGATCTCGCGATGCTGCACCAGGCGCTGGCCTTCCCAGACGCGATCGTCGCCAGTGACGCGATGCCGGTCTACTGGCCCGACGGCAGCAACGACAGCACCGAGTGGCCGCTGCCGCCCGGGGGAACGACGCACCCACGCACCGCGGGAACGTTCACCAAGACGCTGCGCGTGATGGTGCGGGAGAGCGGCGCCTGGGACTGGCCGGAGGCGTTCCGGCGCTGTGCCCACCTGCCGGCGCGCGTCCTCGACGACGTGGCGCCGGGCGCGCGGGGGAAGGGACACCTCGGCGTCGGCGCGGACGCCGACATCGTCGTCCTCGACCCGGTGACGATCACCGATTGCGCGACCTACTTCGACTCCACGCGGCCGTCCGTGGGCGTGCGGCACCTGTTCGTCGGTGGTGTTCCGGTGGTCAGTGCGGGGGAGCTTCAAGTCGACGCGCTCGCCGGACAGCCGCTGCGAGGTGAGCCGCGATGACGGCGACGCGTTCCGAAGCGACGGTGGAGGCGCTCCTCGCCGACATCGAGACCCTGGTGCGGTGCGAGTCGCCGTCCTCCGATCACGAAGCCGTCGCCCGCAGCGCAGACGTCGTGGCGGCGCTGGGGCGCAGGCTGCTGGACGCGGAACCGGACCGCGTGGTGATCGACGGGTGTACGCATCTGAGGTGGCGCTTCGGCGAGGCGCCGCGTGTGCTGCTGCTCGGGCACCACGACACCGTGTGGCCCGCCGGATCGCTGGAGACGCACCCGTACTCCGTCCTGGACGGAGTGCTGCGCGGGCCGGGCTGCTTCGACATGAAGGCGGGCGTCGTGATGGCGCTGCACGCCGCCGCGGCCGCCGGGAACCGCTCGGGTCTTTCGGTCCTCGTCACCGGCGACGAGGAGATCGGCTCCCCGTCGTCGCGGCGCCTGATCGAGGATGAGGCTCGCGGCTGCGAAGCGGTCTTCGTGCTGGAGGCGTCGGCCGACGGCGGAGCGCTCAAGTGCCGCCGCAAGGGCGTCTCCCTGTACCGGATCGACGTGGACGGCCGGGCCGCGCACGCCGGGCTCGAACCGGAGAAGGGTGTGAACGCCGGAGTGGAGGTGGCGCACCAGATCCTCGCCGTCGCCGCACTCGCCGACGCCGAACGGGGTACGACCGTCGTGCCGACGGCCCTGTCCGCCGGTACCACGACCAACACCGTTCCCGCGCGTGCCGGCGTGGCGGTCGACGTACGTGTGTGGGACGAAGCGGAACAGCGGCGGGTCGATCAGGCCGTGCGGGACCTGAGGCCCGTACTCGACGGCTCGCGGATCCGGATCTCGGGTGGCATCAACCGCCCGCCGCTGCAGGCGGACGCGTCCTCGGGGCTGTTCGACCTCGCCGCGACGCTCGCTGCCGAACTCGGTCTCGGAAATCTCACCGCCGCCGCTGTCGGCGGTGCCTCGGACGGGAACTTCACCGCCGGACTCGGGGTCCCCACCCTCGACGGCCTCGGTGCCGTGGGCGGCGGTGCGCACGCCGACGACGAACATGTCGTCGTCGCCGAACTGCCGCGGCGCACTGCCCTGTTGACCGCCCTGATCGACGCCGTGTCGGCGAAATGAGCTCCGTGCGCCACGACGAACGCGGCGGACAACCCTGGCGCGGCACCACCGTGGCCCGCCAGGCAAGCCCGGAAAGGACAGTCCCGTGACCCATCTTGCGACACATGAGTCAGCTCTGGTTTCCCCGGCTGTGAGTGCAGCCGCGC
Source organism: Streptomyces sp. NBC_01445 (assembly GCF_035918235.1). NCBI lineage: Bacteria > Bacillati > Actinomycetota > Actinomycetes > Kitasatosporales > Streptomycetaceae > Streptomyces > Streptomyces sp. NBC_01445. Next base: position 2,540,371 of record NZ_CP109485.1, read on the forward strand.
TGGCCGCCGCGACCGCTGCGGCCGCCGCCTCACGTGTGGAAATCCGGGACCTGACCGAGGTGTCCGACCTGACCGAGGTCTGCCGGCTCTTCGCCTCGATCTGGCAGCCGGGCGCCGGTGCCCAACCGGTGACGACCGAGCTGCTGCGGGCGATGGCCGCGGCGGGGAACTATGTCGCGGGGGCGTATGAAGGGGACGAGCTCCTGGGAGCCTGCCTCGGCTTCTTCGGTAGCCCGGCCAAGGCGAGCCTGCACAGTCACATCGCCGGGGTCGCGCCGCGAGGCCTCGGCCGGGGGATCGGGTTCGCCCTCAAACTGCACCAGCGCGCCTGGGCGTTGCGCCAGCACGTCTCGCTGATCACCTGGACGTTCGATCCCCTGGTCCGGCGGAACGCGCATTTCAACCTGGCCAAGCTCGGCGCCGGTCCGGCGCGCTACCTGCCCGACTTCTACGGGCCGATGCGCGACGGCATCAACGGCGCCGGTGACACCGACCGGCTGATGGTCCGTTGGGACCTGTCAGGCCCGGTGGCCTCCGCCGCCTCGCTCGGTGAGCCCGCCCGGGTCGATGCCGACGCGCTGCGGGAGCACGGTGCGGCAGCCGCCCTGTCCGTCGCACCTGACGGGGGCCCGCTGACCGCAGTGGCCGACGGGCCGGTCGTCCTGGTCGGTGTGCCGTCGGACATCGAGACACTCCGGCGCACGGACCCGGGCCGGGGCCAGGCGTGGCGCGTCGCGCTGCGGGAGGTGTTGGGAGGCCTGATGGCGGAGGAAGCCAGGGTCGTCGGATTCGATCGTGCCGGATGGTACGTGGTCTCAAGGGAGAAGCCGTCATGAAGCCCAGTGGTGTGGAACTTCTGCGTGTGCAGATGCCGTTGGTGGCACCGTTCCGGACGTCATTCGGTACGCAGGACGTACGGGAACTGCTGCTCGTACGCGTCGTGACGCCGAACGGCGAGGGCTGGGGCGAGTGCGTCACCATGGGAGGGCCGCTCTACTCCTCGGAATACGTCGACGGTGCCGAACACGTGCTGCGGAACTTCCTGGTCCCGGCCCTGATGGAGGCGGGCGAGGGCACCGCGAGCCGGGTCGCGCCCCTTCTGGCCAGGTTCAAGGGTCACCGGATGGCGAAGGCCGCGCTCGAAATGGCCGTGCTCGACGCCGAACTGCGAGCACACGACCTGTCCTTCGCCGCCGCGCTCGGGTCCGCACGGGACTCCGTTCCGTGCGGGGTCTCGGTCGGCATCATGGACTCCGTCCCCCAACTCCTTGATGTGGTGGGCGGCTATCTCGACGCCGGCTATGTGCGGATCAAGCTGAAGATCGAACCCGGTTGGGACGTCGAGCCGGTGCGAGCGGTGAGGGAGCGTTTCGGCGACGACGTGCTGCTGCAGGTCGACGCCAACACGGCGTACACCCTGTCCGACGTGTCCCAGCTCGCCCGTCTGGATCCCTTCGAGCTCCTCCTCATCGAGCAGCCCCTGGACGAGGAGGACCTCCTGGGCCACGCCGAGCTGTCCCGTCGCATCCGCACGCCGGTCTGCCTCGACGAGTCGATCGTGTCCGCCCGCTCCGCTGCCGACGCGATCACGCTCGGCGCCTGCCGCATCGTGAACATCAAGCCCGGCCGGGTCGGCGGGTACCTCGAGGCGCGGCGGGTGCACGATGTCTGCGCCGCCCATGGGATCCCCGTGTGGTGCGGTGGCATGATCGAGACCGGGCTCGGCCGGGCGGCCAACGTCGCGCTCGCCTCGCTGCCCGGGTTCACCCTGCCCGGAGACACCTCGGCGTCGGACCGGTTCTACCGGACCGACATCACCGAACCGTTCGTCTTGAAGGACGGACACCTGCCGGTGCCCCAGGGGCCGGGCCTCGGTGTCACGCCGATTCCCGACCTGCTGGCGGAGGTCACGACCTCGAAGGTGTGGCTCGGTTCGTAGCACGCGACGAATTCGCCGTGAAATCCGGTCGGATCCGACCAACAGGTTTCGGTGCGCCCGGAGTTACCTTTGGGCGGTGCTGACACCGACGTCTGGCAAGCCACACACAAGCCTGGCGCGCGTCCTCGACGACCTCGGGGACGTGCTGCTGGAGTCGATCGCCGGCGGCGGGAGCACGCGCCGGCAACTGAGCGGCGTAGTCATCCACGACCCGCTCGACGAGGCGCAGTTCCCGGCGCGGGCAGTCGTCCTGGGTGTGGGCGTCCACGAACCGGACGACGTGGTCCGCCTCCTGTACGACCTCGGCAGCAAGGGCGCGGCAGCGCTCGTCGTCCGGTCACCGTTCACCGCGACCGTGGAGATCCGGCGGGCCGCCGACGAGTCCGGCGTCGCCCTGCTCGGACTCACCCGCGGAGCCTCCTGGGCGCAGGTCGCCGCCATGCTCCGCACCCTGCTCGTCGAGGGAGACATCGGCGACATCTCACCGCAGACGCTGGGCGGCATGCCGTCGGGCGACCTGTTCGCGCTGGCCAACGCCGTGGCCGCGCTCCTGGACGCGCCGGTCACCATCGAGGACCGCAGCTCACGCGTGCTCGCCTTCTCCGGCCGCCAGGACGAGGCGGACCAGTCCCGCGTGGAGACGATCCTGGGGCGCCAGGTACCGGAACGGTTCACCCTGGGCCTGGCGCGCAACGGCGTCTTCGAGCGACTTCATCGCGGCCATGCGCCCGTGTACGTCGATCCGCTCCACGACGAGTCGATGACCGTTCCCCGGGTGGCGCTCGCTGTGCGGGCCGGCGACGAGATCCTCGGCTCGATCTGGGCCGCGGTGCCCGGGCCCCTGTCCAAGGAGCGGACGCAGGCGCTGATCGACGCCGGAAAGCTCGTCGCGCTCCACATGTTGCGCCTGCGCGCGGGCGCCGATGTCGAACGCAGGCTGCGCGCCGATCTGGTGAGCACCGCGCTGGAAGGCGGCACCGGGGCACCGGAGGCGATTGCGCGGCTCGGGCTCGTGGGACAGCCCGCGATCGTGCTCGCCCTGGGGCTGTTCGGCGGATCGGAAGCCGATCCGTCGACGGAGGACGGTCTGCGCCGGGTCGCGGACCGCCAGCGCGTCGCCGACGCGCTGGCCATGCATCTGAGCGCGGTCCAGGCGCGCTCGGCCGTGGCGCTGGTGGGCGACGTGGCCTACGGCATCGTGCCGATGCCGGGGAGCCAGACGGACTGCCGGGAGCGGTCGGTCCGCGTCGCGTCGACCTTCCTCGAGCGCACCGGGCAGCGCGTGGACGCGGCGATCGGCATCGGCCCGCCCGCTCCCGACGGCTCCGTGCTCAGCCGCTCGCGTGACGGCGCGGACCGCGCGCTGCGGGTGCTGCTCGCCAACGGGGGCGCCCGGCGCGTGGCCACGGCGGAGGAGGTCCACGTCGACGCACTCATGCTGGACCTCGCCGACCTGGCCGCCGCGCGCGGGGACGTGGCGACCGGGCCCGTCGCCCGCCTGCTCGACTACGACGCCCGGCACCAGTCGCAGCTCGTCCACACGCTCTCGTGCTGGCTGGACGCCTTCGGCGACGTCGCCGCCGCTTCCGCCGCGGCGTACGTGCACCCCAACACCTTCCGGTACCGGCTGCGACGGGTCGCGGAGGTCGGTGAGATCAATCTGGACGACCCCGGCGAGCGGTTCGCGGCGATGCTGCAACTCCGGCTCCACCCTGCTCGCCACCACGAGTAGAAGCCGGAGGCCGCACCAGGACAACGTTCGTCCGCACCGCCCGAACACCACCTGAAGGTTTGTGGAACTCCACGAACCCGCTGCGTCACCTGATGTCCAGGATGGGCCATCAACCCCGACGCAACGGTACGGAGGTAGCCATGACGGCGGTGATCACCGAGGACACCTGGACACCGAAGCGGGTCAACCGGACGGCAACGATCACGATGGTGGTCATGCTGTGCGCCTGGTCGATCGACTACATCGACCGTTTCTCGATCAGCATGGCTCTGCCGTCGATCGGAGAGGAGTTCCAACTCGGCAAGACGGCACAGGGCTCGCTCGTCACCGTCTTCGCGCTGGTCTACATGATCTGCCAGATACCCGCCGGTTTCCTGGCCGATCGGTACGGCTCCCGCGGACCCATGCTGATCACGCTCGTGCTGTGGTCGCTGTTCACCGCGCTGACCGGGATGGCCGGCACATTCGGTCTGCTCCTGCTGTTCCGCGGTCTGTTCGGTGCCTGTCAGGGCGCTTTCCCAGCGGCGTCGTTCAAAGCCATAGCGGAACGGACGACACCGGCGAGACGGGGGACCGCCACGAGCGTGATGCTGTCCGCCAGCGGGATCGCCGGCCTCGCGCCCCTGCTCATAGCCCCGCTGCTGACAGGCATCGGCTGGCGGCACACCTTCCTCTGGATGGCGGGTTGCGGCGCGGCCATCGGTATCGGTTTGTGGGCGCTTTTGCCCAAGGCGTTGCCGGACCGGCTGAGCCGGCTCCCGCAGACGACGGTGACGACGCCCGCAGTCTCGCGCGCACAAGTACTCAGGTCACCGGCGGTGTGGAAGTTCGCGGTGCTGTTCTGCGCGATGAACATGCTGGGCTACGGCCTGACCACCTGGGTGCCCAGCTATCTGCTCGAGGCCAGACACCTGTCGCTGAACGAGACCGGGGTGCTGTCGGCGATCCCGAGTCTGGTGGGCTTCGCGACGACCATCTTCGGCGGCTGGCTGTTCGACCGGTACTTCCATGACAAGGCCAGGTGGTACCTGGTGTCCATCGCGACGGTGACCGCGGTCCTGCTCGTTCTGATGGTGTCGGCGGGCAGCGCGGCGACGTTCACTCTCTACGAGACCTTGGCCGTCGGAGTGTTCGGGATGGCGACGATGTGCGTCTTCGGCCTTCCGCTGCGGGTCCTTCCCACGGCGGTGGCCGGCCTCGGCGCCGGAATGACGAACTTCGGCGGCCAGGTCGCCGGCGTGATCGCGCCGCTGGCGATGGGCTGGCTGGCGGACGCGTTCTCCTACACCGCCGCGTTCGGCTTCCTGATCTGCACCACGCTGCTCACCGCGGTGATCGCGTTCTGGGTCCCGCAGCGAGCCGAACAGTTCAACTTCCCGCCGGCCGGAACCAAGGAGTCTGCCGGCACCAAGGAGTCGACCGGCACCAAGTAGTCGACCGGTGTACCCGGGAAACAGATCCCGTCCGGACAGAAATCCACCCCGACAGAGAGAAGGGACCCCATGGTCACCGAATCGGAACTGGTCGAGACAATCACCGGGCGGGCGGCGGAAGCCGGCGTCCAGGTATGGCTGCACGCGGCCGATCTGGACAGCCCGCGACACGTGGGCATCGACGCCGACGAGCCGGTGGTCACCGCGTCCGTGTTCAAGGTTCCCGTAGCAGTGGAACTTGCCCGGCAGGCGGCCGACGGTGAACTCGACCTCGCCGAGCGGATCACGGTGCCACCGGGACATCCGACCGCCAGTCCGTACGGCCTCGCGACGTTCCGCCACGACGTCACGATGTCCTGGTACGACCTCGCCGTCCTGATGATCGGCATCAGCGACAACGTCGCCACGGACCTGATCCTCGGGAAGGTAGGAAAGGCCGCGGTCGCCGGGACGCTGCGCCGGCTCGGCCTCCCGCACACGGCCGTCCCCCACGACTGCGGGGACCTGTTGCGCACGATCGGCGAGGACCTCGGGATCGACTACCAGGACGACGAACGGATCCTGGCCGCGATGCCTGCCGAACAACTCGCCAAGCTGCGCGCGTTGACACCCGAAGAGACCTGCCGGACCACCGCCGCGGAGAGCACCCGCCTGCTGGGCCTGATCTGGCGTGACGAAGCGGCACCCGCGACGGCGTGCGCCGACGTCCGGCGCTGGCTTGAACTGCAGGTGTGGCCGCACCGGCTGCGCTCCGGCTTCGCGGACGACGACGTCACGATCAGCGGCAAGACCGGCACGCTGCCCTCACTGCGCAACGAAATCGGCGTGGTGGAGTACCCGGACGGTGGCCGGTACGCGGTCGGCGTCTTCACCAGGGCCGTCGACGCCCGTTCGAGGGTTCCCGAGCGTGACGCCTTCATCGGGTTCGCCGCCGCCCGGGCGGTGGACTGGCTCAGGCGGTAACCCACAGCGGCGGCCGGGCGTTTCGTCGGTCGCGATGAAGGTTTCGGCAATTCTCGTCGTTTCTCACGAATCGGCCATGAGCGCACAGGTCATACCCTCCCGGAATCACCCGTTCTCCCTCGCCGAGACAAGAGGTGCACATGTCCGAACTCAATGAACTCCGTGGCTGGTTGGAAAGTCGCCTTCCCGAGTTGCTGGCCGAACACAAGGTGCCGGCCGCGTCGATCGCCGTATACGCGCACGGCGAGATGATCGACCGTGCGGCCGGAGTGCTGAACAAGAACACCGGTGTGGAGGCCACCGCGGACTCCGTCTTCCAGATCGGTTCGATCACCAAGGTCTGGACGACCACGCTGGCGATGCAGCTCGTCGACGAGGGCGCGCTCGACATCGACGCCCCGGTCCGGGCGTACCTGCCCGAATTCGCCGTCGGTGACGAGACGGCCTCCGCGAAGATCACCGTACGCCAACTGATGTGCCACACCTCGGGGTTCGAGGGCGACGTCTTCCTCGACACCGGTCGCGGGGACGACGCGGTGCACAGGCTCGTCACCCTCCTCGCCGACGTGCCCCAGCTGTTCGCGCCGGGCGAGATGTTCTCGTACAACAACGCCGCTTTCTGCGTACTCGGTCGCATCGTCGAGGTGCTGCGCGACAAGTCGTACGACGACTGCCTGCGCGACCACCTGTGCACGCCGCTGGGGCTGACCCACGTCGCCCCCAGCCCGTACGAGGCCGTCAGGTTCCGCGCCGCGTCTGGGCACCTCACGCCCGACCCCGACACCGAGCCGCAACCCGCGCAGGTCTGGGCGCTGCCCCGGTCGAACGCGCCCGCCGGATCGATGCTGGCGATGCGGCCGCGGGACCTTCTGACGTTCGCCCGGATGCATCTCGACGGGGGCAGGGGGCCCGACGGGACGGCGGTGCTCACTCCGGAGAGCGCGCTCGCCATGCGGCGCCGCGAGGTGGAACTGCCGGATCTCGGTCTGATGGGCGACGCCTGGGGACTGGGCTGGTCGCTCTTCGACTGGCCCGGCGGCACGGTGGTCGGCCACGACGGAGGCACGCTCGGCCAGTCGGCCTTCCTACGGGTGGCTCCCGAACACGACATCGCGGTGGCGTTGCTGACCAACGGCGGCAACCCGCTCCCGCTGTACGTCGAACTCGTCGGACGCGTGCTGCGCGAGCTGGCCGGAACAGAGATGCCGGCGCTCCCGGTGCCGGACGCCGACGCCCCCCGTGTCGAGACAGCGAGGTTCGTGGGCACGTACGCGTCGTCCGTCGGCGACACCGTCGTCAGCGAGGACGCCGACGGCAGGCTGTGGGCCGTGCGGACCCCGAAGGGAGTGTTCGCCGAACTCGACGGCGGTCCGCCGGAAAGGATCGAACTGGTCGCGTACGACGGCGACAGGCTGATCCCCGTGAAGCCGCAGCGCGGCATGCACATGGTGCACGCGTTCGTCGGGGACGACGGGACCGGGCGGGCGCGGTTCCTGCACACCGGCCGGGCCGATCGGCGGGTGAGCCGGTGAACGCCATCGCCGAAGAGATCGCCGCGGTCTTCGCCGAGGCGGGAGCGCAAGGGTTCCTGCACGCCCGTGAGATCGGGGTGACCGACGGCCCCGAGGTCGCCGTCGGCGCGGACGCCCCGGTGGTCCTGGCGTCGGTCTTCAAGATCCCGGTCGCGGTCGCCTACGTCCGCGAGGTGGCCGCCGGACGGCTGGACGAGACCGAACGGACCCGGGTCACCGCGCGCTACCGCGTCGGCGGGATCGGCACGGCCGGGTGCGTCGACGACGTGGAGATGAGCTGGCGCGACCTGGCGCTGTTCATGCTGACCATGAGCGACAACGCGGCCACCGACGTCGTGTTCCACCGGGTCGGACAGGACGCCGTGGACCGCGTGCTCACCGACCTCGGGCTGTCCCGCACGCGTATCCGCGGCTGCTGCGAGGACCTGTTCGCGTCGTTGCTGTCCGACCTCGGTGCCGGCGAAGGCGACGACGCGGAGGCCGTGCTCGCCGCGGCCGCCCCGGAACAGCTGTGGAAGCTGGCGGTGCTGGACCCGGCCAGGACGACGTCGTCCACCCCGCGGGAGATCACCCGGCTGCTCGACGCGATCTGGACCGACCGCGCGGCCGATCCCGGGGCCTGCGAGAAGGTCCGCGCGATCATGGGACGGCAGATCTGGCCGCACAGGATCTCGTCCGGCCTCGACACCGGGGTCCAGGTGGCGGCCAAGACGGGCACGCTTCCCGCGATCCGCAACGAAGCAGGTGTGCTGACCTACCCGGACGGCAGGCAGTACGCCGTCGCGGTGTTCACCCGCGCGGACTCCCTGGAGGACCGCCGGCCCGCTGTCGATACCTCGATCGGCAGGGCCGCCCGGCTCGCCGTGGACCATCTCCGCCACGGAGTGACGTCATGAGGCGCCGGGTCGTGCTGCTCGGCGCGCTGGCGCTGACGGTCAGCGCGTGCGGGGGAGTCTCGCAGTCCACACAGGGGCGGACCGCACACCAAAAGCTGGCGGACGGCAGGACCTTCACGCAGGCGATCGCGTCCGACCCCGGAAGCCTCGACCCGCAGATGACGGTCCTCTCGGTCGCCATCCAGACCGATCGCTACCTCTACGACTCGCTGCTCAACGTCGACGCCGCAGGAAAGCCCGTGACGGGACTGGCGGAGAAGTGGCGCGCCACGACGACGAAAGCCACCTTCAGCCTGCGGCGCGGCATCACCTGCGCCGACGGCTCGCCGCTGACCGCCGCGGACGTCGCGGCGAACATCAACTTCGTGGGCGACCCGGCGAACAAGTCCCCGTTCGCGGGGGTGACCATCGCGCCCGGAACGAAGGCGACCGCCGACAACGCGAGCCGCACCGTCACGCTCACCAGCGGAGCGCCGGACGCGTTCCTGCTGCGCAACGCGGGCCGGCTGCCGATGGTGTGCGCCGCGGGCCTGCGGGACCGTTCGCTGCTGGCCAAGGGCGGCGCGGGCACCGGCATGTTCACCGTCACCGAGGCCGTACCCAACGACCACTACACGCTCACCCGGCGCAAGGACTACACGTGGGGGCCGGGCGCGTGGAAGACCAACCAGCCGGGGCTGCCCGACAAGGTGGTCGTGCGGGTGGTCCCGAACGCCACCACCTCGGCGAACCTGCTGCTCTCCGGCGGCCTCAACGCCGCGGCCACGGTCGGGCCGGACAAGAAGCGGCTCTCCGCGCAGAAGCTGTTCCACGCCGACTACCTCGCTCCGATGGGAGAGTTGTTCTTCAACGAGGCTCCCGGCCGCGCCGGCCGGGACGAACGCGTCCGCCGCGCCCTGGTCCAGGCACTCGACCTGACGCAGCTCGGCAAGGTGCTCACCAGCGGCACCGGCACACCGGCCACGGGGATGGTCACGGCCGAACCCCGGGCCTGTACGGGCGACACCGTGAAGGGCAACGTTCCCGCGCACGACCTCGCCGCGGCCAGAACTGCGCTCGACGCGGCGGGCTGGCGCGTGGGCCCGAGTGGCGTGCGCGTCAAGGACGGCAAGCGGCTCGCCCTCACCATGATCTACGCGACGCAACTCGGGCCGACCATGGCGCCCACCGCCGAGCTGGCGCAGCAGACCTGGAAGAGCATCGGAGTCGACGTCAAGCTGAAGGGCGTCGACAGCTCCGGGCTCAACCAGGCGCTGTTCACCACCGGAGCGTGGGATGTCTCGATGACTCCCTTCGGCTTCGAACTGCCCAGCCAGGCAGTGCAGTTCATGTCGGGCAGGACGCCGCCGCAGGGCACCAACTTCGCGCACATCGAGAACGCCGGGTACGACTCTCAGGTGCGCCGGGCGTCGGCGCTGGTCGGCGACGACAGCTGCCGCGCGTGGCTCGCGGCCGAGACGTCGCTGATCAAGCGCGTCGACGTCGTCCCCTACGTCCACTCGGTCATCCCGTTCTTCGGCACCGGAGCGCGGTTCGAGGTCAGCGCGGGCTCCATCACGCCGTCGTCGATACGGATGTACGGCTGATGGCCACCGCTGCAGTGGCGGCCGCCTCGCGTGCCGGAATCCGGGGCGGCCCGTGGCTGCCGTTCGCACGGCGCAGGCTGCGGCGATTCCTCGTCGCGCTGTGGGTGCTGCTGACCACGGCATTCCTGATGATCCACCTGGTCCCGGGCGACCCGGTCCGGGCGGCGCTGGGAATGACCGCACCCACCGACCTGGTCGAGGCCCGGCGCCAAGCACTCGGCCTGAACGACCCGTTGTGGGTGCAGTACGGCCACTACCTCAGCAACCTGTTCACCGGCGACTTCGGTACATCGATGACGAGCAACCTGCCGGTGGCGCAGGTGATCGGCGACCGTCTGCCCGCGACGCTCGCGCTGGCCGTGCCGGCGTTCGTGGTGGTGGTCGCCCTGGCGATTCCGCTCGGCGTGCTGTTCGCGGTGTTGACCAGGGGCGGCAGACGGCGGGGCGTCGAGCTGGGATTCACCTCGGTGAGCGTGTTCCTGGCCGCCGTCCCTGAGTTCCTCGTCGCCGTCGGCCTCGTCGCGTTCTTCGCCGTGCGCCTTGGCTGGTTCCCGGTCGCCGGGAGCGGCGGCGCGAGCACGTTCGTGCTGCCGGTGACGGCACTGGCGACCGGGGCGACGGCGGTGCTGGCGCGGATCGTACGGGTGGAGATGTTGTCTGTGCTCGGCGACGACTTCGTCCGCACCGCCCGGGCGAAGCGGCTGCCCGCCCGGCTCGTGTACGTCCGGCACGCCCTGCCGAGCGCGCTGACCGCCACGCTGACGTTGGGCGGGCTGATGCTCACCGCGATGGTCGCCGGGACGGTGCTGGTGGAGAACGTCTTCGCCTGGCCCGGGCTCGGCTCGACGATCGTGCAGTCGATTCTGGCGAAGGACTATCCGACGGTGCAGGGCATCGTGCTCGTCTACGGCATCGGGGTGCTGCTGGTGAACCTGGCGGTCGACGTGCTGCTGGCGCTGCTCGACCCGCGCTCGACCATCCGGGAGAGCTGATGACGTCGACATCGCAGTGGAGAAGGCGCGGCTCGGCCTGGTCGGCGGCCGCGCGCACCCCGATGGGGGCGTGCTCACTGGCGCTGTTGGTCGCGTTGGCCGCACTCGCCATCCTGGGACCGGTGCTGTGGGGCGAGCAGGCGGCCGCGGTCGACACGAACGCGATCGGCCAAGGCCCCTCCGGGGCACACCTGTTGGGCACCGACTCGCTCGGCCGCGACATCTTCTACCGCACGCTCGTGGCCACCCGGTTCTCGGTCGAACTCGCGGTGATCGCCACGGCGGTCGGCGTCACGGTCGGTCTCCTGCTGGGTACCTTGCCGTCGGTGCTGCCGCGCCGGGCCGGCAGGCTGATCACCTCCGCCGTGGACATCGCGGTGGCGTTCCCGGGGCTGCTTCTTGCGTTGTTCTTCGCGGTCATCTTCGGCGTGGGCACCCGAGGCGCGGTCCTTGCGATCGCGTTCGCGACGGCGCCGGGCTTCGCCAGGCTGGCGCAGACACTCGCCGCGTCGGTGGCAGGGCGGGACTACGTATCGGCGGCGCGCATCGCGGGCGTCGGCCGGCTCCGGCTGCTCGTCCGGCACGTCCTGCCCAACATCGGCGAGCCGCTGCTGGTGAACGCCACCATCAGCGCGGGCGGGGCACTGCTCGCCTTCGCCTCGCTCTCCTTCCTCGGCATCGGCGTCCAGGCACCCCGATACGACTGGGGGCGGCTCCTGGGCGAGGGACTGGACGGGATCTACGTGAACCCGGCGGCCGCGCTCGCTCCCGGCGCGGCGGTGGTGCTCGCCGGTCTCGCGTTCAACCTGGTGGGCGAGACCGTCGCCGCGGTGGTCGGCGTACGCACCCCGACCACGCGGATCCCCGCCCGGCCGGCGCCGCCCGCCCGTCCCGCCACGGCCGAGGAACCCACGGCGAAGCCGGTGCTGTTGGTGGAGAACCTGCACGTGGCGTTCCCGCGTGCGGACGGGTGGACGGTCCCGGTGCGCGGCGTGAGTTTCACCGTGCGCGACGGTGAGGCGATCGGTGTGGTCGGGGAATCCGGATCGGGCAAGAGCCTGACCGGACTGGCGGTTTCGCGGCTGATCGAGACGCCGGGTGTCGTGACCGCGGACCGGCTTGAGTTCGCGGGGACTCCGCTCCTGACGACCCCGGAGCGGGAGTTGCGCGAGTTGCTCGGCACGTCGCTGGCGATGGTCTTCCAGGATCCGACGAGCTCGTTCAACCCGACCCGGCGGATCGGCCGCCAGCTGGCTGAGGCATCGGAGCAGCACCACGGCCTCAACAGGCGCGAAGCCTTCGCCAGAGCCGTGGACCGGTTGCGCGAGGTGCGCATTCCCGCCGCGGAACGACGTGCCCGGCAGTACCCGCACCAGTTCTCCGGCGGGATGCGGCAGCGCGCGATGATCGGCATGGGGCTGATGGGCGAGCCGAAACTGATCATCGCCGACGAGCCGACGACGGCGCTGGACGTCACCGTGCAGCGCCAGGTGCTGCGCCTCCTCGCGCGGACGAGGGAGACCGAGAACGCGGCCATCCTCCTGATCAGCCACGACATCGCGGTCGTCGCGCAGACCTGTGACCGTATGCTCGTCATGTACGCGGGGCGCGTCGTCGAGGACCTCCCCACCGCCGACCTCATGTCTGTACCGAGACATCCCTACACCCGGGCGTTGCTGGCCGCGACGCTGGAACTGGACACCGACCGCGACGAGCCGCTGGCCGTGGTCCCCGGCCGCCCGCCCGAGCCGGACCAGGTGCCCGAGGGGTGCGCGTTCGCCGCCCGCTGCCCGGTGGCGACGGACCGGTGCCGGAGCGAGGACCCGGTACTGGAGCGGGTCGACCGGGCACACCGGGTCGCCTGCTGGCATCCGAAAGGCGCCGTCGCGCGGGAGTCCGGCCGGGAAGCCGCCTACGGAGGTGCCGAATGAGCGCGCTGGTGTTTGACGAGGTGAGCGTGCGCTACGGCGCCCGGCGCGGAGGCCTGACCGCAGTGGACCAGGTCAGCCTGACCGTGCCCAAGGGACAGGTGGTCGGGCTGGTCGGGGAGTCGGGATCAGGCAAGTCGACGCTGGCACGGGCCGCGGTGGGCCTTGCACCGGTGAGCGCGGGCCGCGTCCTGCTCGGCGGCGTGGACGTGAAGAGCCTGCCGCGAAGACGGCCGCTGCAGATGGTGTTCCAGGACCCGTACTCCTCGCTGGATCCGCGGATGAGCATCGGTGAGTCGATCACCGAGGCCCTGCCGCGCGGCGCCCACGCCGGGGCCGCGGGCCGGCGGGCCGAGGTGGCGAGACTGCTCGAACTGGTCAACCTCGACCCGGACCGGGCGGGGATGCTGCCGAAGCACCTGTCAGGCGGGCAGCGGCAACGTGTCGCGCTTGCCCGCGCGTTGGCCGGGCAGCCGCAGGTACTGATCGCCGACGAGATCACGTCCGCGCTCGACGTGTCGGTGCAGGGCGCCGTGCTCAACCTGGTCCGCGCACTGCAGCGACGACTGGACCTGTCGATGCTGTTCATCTCGCACAACCTGGCCGTGGTGCGCTATCTCAGCGACGTGATCGCCGTGATGTATCTCGGCCGCATCGTGGAGATGGGCCCCGCCCAGCAAGTCCTCGACGACCCGCAACACCCCTACACGCGCGACCTGCTCGCCGCGGCCCCGTCCGCCCGCACCGACCTGTTCGACGACCCCGGTGACGGCGACGGCATCGGAGACACGGAACCGCCCGACCCGCACCACCCACCCACCGGCTGCCGCTACCACCCCCGCTGCCCGATCGGCCCGCTCACGCACACCGAGCGCACCCTCTGCCTCAGCTCCGACCCGGCCGACGACGCGGTGACCCGCCGGCACCGAGCGGCCTGCCACTTCTCCCCGAGCGTCAGCGAACAGCCCGCAATCCCACGAGGAGGCCTCCTGCGATGACCCGACGCCTTGGCATTGATGATCTGTACGAGTTGACAGTCCCCGAGCAGCCGAGTGTTTCGCCGGACGGAAGCCGGATCGTGTACGTGCTGCGCGCCGCCGACCGCGACGGCGACCGGGACGTGCGGGCGCTCTGGCAGGTCGCCGCCGCGGGCGGCGAGGCGCGGCAGCTCACCCGGGGCACGACCGACACAGCACCGACATGGTCGCCCGACGGCACGCGTATCGCGTTCCTGCGTGCCCGGGACTCGGCCCCGCAACTGTGGTTCCTGCCCACCGCCGGGGGCGAGGCCGAGCAGGTGACAGAACTCCCGCTGGGCGCCGGCGCACCGGTCTGGAGCCCGGACGGCAACAAGGTCGCCTTCGCGGCGCCGGTCGACCTCGCCGCGGCGGACGGCGAGGACGCAACCGCACGCGCACGCTGGGCGCATGCCCCGGTCGTGGCGGACAGGCTGGACTTCAAAGCCGATGGCACAGGTCTGGTACGGACCCTGCGCAGGCACGTGCACGTCCTCGACGTAGGCACACGGGAGATCCGGCAGGTCACATCGGGGGACTGGAACGCGGGCGATCCCGCCTGGTCCCCCGATGGCACCCGGCTGGCGTTCCCCGGCGCCCGCGAGCCCGACGCCGACCTCACGCTGCGGTCCGCCGCCTACGTCCTCGACCTGAGCGAGCGCGCCGCCGAACCGCAGGCGACGGGCTCCGGCGACGGCACGGCAGCCACGGTCACCTGGACCCCTGACGGTCGGGCGCTGCTGGTCGTCGGGCGGGGGGACACCGAGATCGGGAACACCAAACTACTGCTGGTGCCGCTGGACGGCGGCGACACCATCGACCTGACGGCTGCCCTCGACCGGAACGTGATGCCGGGCGGCCCCGGCTATCCCGGCGCGGCGCCACGCCCGACAGCGGACGGCCGCGTGCTGTTCTGCGTGCGGGAGCGCGGCTGCACCCACCTCTACTCGGTCGACCTCGACGGCGGCGCGCCGCGACCAGTCGTCGGGGGCGCGGGGAACACCGTCGGCGACCTGGCCGTCGCGGGCGACACCGTGGCGATCCTCCTCGCCACGCCGTCCTCGTTCGGCGAGATCGCGACGGTCGGCCTCGCCGACGGGACGGTCGAGGCGCGCACACACCACGGCGAGAGCGTCGCCGACGTCGAGCTGTTCGCCCGTGAGGAGCGGGAGTTCACGATCTCCGACGGCACCGTGGTCCATGGCTGGCTGATGCGCGACCCGGCCCGTACCGGCCCTTCGCCTCTGCTACTGGACATCCACGGCGGCCCGCACAACGCATGGAACGGCGCGGCCGACGCCACCCACCTCTACCACCAGGTGCTCGCCACGCGCGGCTGGGCGGTGCTGCTGCTCAACCCACGCGGGAGCGACGGCTACGGCGAGAAGTTCCTCACCGCGGCGCTCGGCGCGTGGGGACAGGCGGACGCGCCTGACTTCCTCGAACCACTGGATCACCTCGTCGCCGAGGGGGTCGCCGACGCCGACCGGCTGGCCGTGTCCGGCTACAGCTACGGCGGCTTCATGACCTGCTACCTGACGAGCCGCGACAACAGGTTCGCGGCTGCGGTCGCGGGCGGGGTGGTCAGCGATCTGACCAGCATGGCGGGCACCTCGGACGCAGGCCACTACATGAGCGTGCGCGAACTGGGCGGCACCCCGTGGGCCGAGGAACAGCCGTACCCGCAGCAGTCGCCGCTCACCCACGTCGACCAGGTCCAGGTACCGACGCTCATCGTGCAGGGCGCCGACGACGTGCGCTGTCCCGTGGGCCAGGCGGAACAGTGGTTCACCGCGCTGCGTGAGCGGGGCGTCCCGGCCCGGCTGGTGCTGTACCCCGGCAGCTCGCACCTGTTCATCCTCGACGGCAGGCCCTCGCACCGGGCCGACTTCAACCGACGCGTCGTCGACTGGGTGGAGCGGCACGCAAGGCCCAAGGGAAGCGCGGCGCGGGTGCCGATCGACGCCGCGCACTGGCAGCGGCGGCTGAGCGAACTGGCTTGCGCACATCGGGTACCCGGAGCGGCGCTCGGCATCCTGCGCATCGGCGGCGACGGCGCCGACGAGCTGGTGCAGGCGAGCCACGGCGTCCTGAGCAAGAACACCCGCGTCGAGGTCACCGACGACTCGCTGTTCCAGATCGGCTCGATCACCAAGGTGTGGACGACGACCGTCGTGATGCAACTGGTCGACGAGGGGCTGCTCGACCTCGACGCGCCGATAGCGGACGTCCTGCCCGAGCTGCGACTGGCCGATCCGGGGGTGGCGAGGCAGGTGACCATGCGCCATCTGCTGACCCACACCAGCGGCATCGACGGCGACGTGTTCACCGACACCGGCCGTGGCGACGACTGCCTGGAGCGCTACGTCGACCAGCTCGCGGGCGTCGGACAGAACCACCCGCTCGCGGCGACCTTCTCCTACTGCAACTCGGGATTCGTCCTCGCCGGCCGGGTCATCGAGAAGCTGACCGGCAAGACCTGGGACCTCGCGATGCGCGAGCGGCTGTTCACCCCGCTCGGCCTGAGCCACACGATCACGCTGCCGGAGGAAGCGCTGCTGTTCCGCGCGGCGGTCGGCCATCTCTCGCCCGGCGGCGGCGAGCCGACGTCCGCGCCGGTCTGGGGGCTGCCGCGCTCGGTCGGTCCCGCCGGTCTGGTCGGCGCGGCGACCGCGGACGTCCTGGCGTTCGCCCGGCTGCACCTGACCGGCGGGCTGGCACCCAACGGCGAGCGCCTGCTCGCGCGGGCGTCGGTGGACGCGATGGCCGACAGGCAGACGAACCTGCCCGATCCGCACAGCATCGGCGACTCCTGGGGCCTGGGCTGGATACGTTTCGACTGGGACGGGCACCAGGTCATCGGCCACGACGGCAGCACGATCGGCCAGGCGGCGTTCCTGAGGCTGCTCCCCGAGCAAGGACTCGCGGTGGTGCTGCTCACCAACGGCGGCAGTCCACGCGACCTGTACGAGGAGCTGTACCGGGAGATCTTCTCGGAGCTGGCCGGGGTGGCCATGTCGCGTCCACTCGAGCCGGCCGCCGAACCTCCCGCCGTGGACGCGCGGCGGCACGCCGGTGTGTACGAGCGGGCCGGGGTGCGCGCCGAGGTTCTGCTGACCGGGGAAGGGCTGCGCCTGCGCCAGACCCTCACCGGTCCCCTGGCCGAACTCGCGCCGGATCCGACGCAGGAGTACGACCTGGTACCGGTCTCCGACAGCCTGTTCGCGTTCCTCGCGCCGGAATCACGGACCTGGACCCCGGTCACGTTCTACACGCTGCCCACCGGCGAGCCGTACGTGCACTACGGGGTGCGGGCGGCCCCGAAGGTGGCCTGACCGTTCACGGCCGGCGTCTGCGGCTGCGATGTGGAAGGGCCCGCTCGACCAGCCGTCCTGTCGACTGGTCGAGCGGGCCCGCGCGGACGCCCTGGGAGGAGGTGAACTCATGGAGAGTCCGCTCGCATGACGCGGAGTTCGAGCATCGCGGCGAAGCGTTTCCCGGGGTCGTTCAGGTCCGTCCCGGCGATCTCCGCGGCCCGCCGCAGCCGGTATCGGAAGGTGTTCGGATGCACGTCGAGCGAGGCGGAGGCGCCCAGAACATTTCCGAGACTGTCCAGCAAGGCGGTCAGAGTCTCGACCAGGGCGGTGCCGTTTTCTCGGTCGTAGGTGCGCACACACGTCTCCGACCAGAGCCGCCACGGATCCCGGGGTCACGACCGAGAGATGGAACGAGAGCGCGTCGGCAGTCCGCTCCAACAGTTGGCGGCTCGTCGGTGCGCCCGCAGCGGAGGCGGCGGTCATCCCGGAAACGGCCATGGCCATCACGGTGACCGGTCGGCCCGCCAACCGGAGGCGCTCGATCGCCTCCGGCGCTGCGGGACCTTCGGCGAGAGCGGTGGCGATGAGAATCGTGGGAGGGCTGGACGAAGCCGGGCCGCAGCGCGTACCCGTTGTGGAAGGCGGCGATGACCGCGTTCTTGGTGCGGCCCTTGACTCTCGTCCAGCGGCTGCGGCCCTTCTCGCTGCTGTCGGTGCCGCCGCCAGAGACGTAGCCGAACGTCAGCGCCGGATTGATGGCGGCGAGGGTGTGCGCTGCGGCCACGGTGTAGTCGTAGGTGCTGCGTTCGTAGTCCTGCGGGCTCAGACCGGCGGAGGAAACACCGAGGCCCCAGAAACAAGCATCCGCTCCGCTGAACTCCTCTGTGATAGCGCTGAAGTCGAGGAAATCGGCGTGCAGGACCTGTCACGGGCCCGCCACCCGCGTCGGCGTGATGATCAGTGGCGGCGGCTACCAGGGCAAGACGGAGACCACGTGCGAGGCCGTCGCCGCGTTCGAGGACTCCTGGCGCGAACTTCATCACCACCTGCTCCCGAACCGGCTCCGGGCGCCCGCGATGTGTGGGTGCCCGTCGCCTAAGTGCAGACGCCGGTGACTGCGAAACCGAAGCGCACCTGCAAGGCTATCCTCGACTTCTACGGTGCCCCCACCTGGCGCATGGACGTGCCCGACCTGATGCGCCAGACCGCGGCCTCGCTCGCCGATCACGGCACCAAGGTGCTGGTCCTGGATTTTGGCGATTGGTCGCGATGGGGTGAGACGGCCTTGATCGGGTGTCTCGCGGACTTCGTTCTTCTGCAGATGATCGAGGACCTCTGTAAGTATCCGCTCACCCTCCGCATTACCCGGTCTTACGAGCACAACGCCGACGCGGTCGCCAATGACATCGCCACACACCGGGACATCGTTCAGGCCGCGAGCGAGGGCGATCCGGACCGGCTGGCGGAACTCGTGACCGCCCACTGGCAGGGGCTCACCGAGTCCCTCCTGCGAGGCCGAGAAGCGGATGAGGTAACCCCAAGGCCGGATAGTCAGCGTTTCCGCCCGGGGCACAAGGGCTCGTAGCACGTATCTGTCAGGCCCAGAACATGAGCAACGCGGCTCCGTTGAGACAGGTAGTCAACCAAAACGTCCCTGCCGATGGAGCCGCGTTGTCCACTTGAGTTGGGTCGTGCTTCTCAGGGATTGGGGTTCCGGTAGATGCTTGCGGCCATGGCGCCCAACTGCTTGTTGGCTTTGAGTGCCAGGTCGATGGCACCGTTCACGGTGTTACCCGGTGCGGGGATGTCATTGACGTAGACGGCGAAGGCGTAGCGGCGGCCGTTCTCCGCATCGACATATCCGGCGAGTGCCTTGGTGGTCAGGGCCAACTTCCCGTTGACGGCACCGATCAGGGTGCCGGTCTTGGCTCGGATGTGGCCTGCGGCCGGGTCGGTGGGCTTGATGACGCCGGCCAGCGAGCCGTCTACGCCCATGGTCGGCATGGAGTCGTGCAAGACGCCGAAGTAGTTCTTCCCGGAGAGATTCCGCAGTAGTTGTGTCTGGGCGGCCGGTGTGGCCCTGTCACTGGTGAGGCCCTGGGCGTCCACGAGATCGAAGGAATCACGGTCGATGCCGGCACGCGTAAGAAATTCTCGTTCGGTCTTCATGCCGTCGGCGTAGGTGTGCTTGCCGTTGTGGACGGCCATCAGGGGCGGCAGAAGGTTGGCGCCGAGGTTGTGACTGACCTTGTTGATCAGTTTTGCGTATTCCTTGAAGGGGGGTGACGTGTAGCTTGCGGAGACGGGCAGCCTTTTGACCTTCTGCACCGGCGGGAGTTTGCTGCTGGGATTGTCCCCCAGGGTTGGAGAGGCGACGGAGACGCCATGCTTGGCGAGTGCTTCGATGAGTACCGTGCGGGCGAACGCGGCCGGGTCGGGCACTTGGTACGTCGCGATGAAGGGCGCGGTGGCGTCCGCCGGCACGGAACCCCGTATCCGGATGCGTCCGGCAGCGGGAGAGTCGGTCTTCACGGCCGGCTTCGTCCCGGCGGGAGTCGTGGTGACGCGCGAGTCGACGGTGAACGCGGCGGTCTTGGGGCGCCAGTCGACGGTTGCCTGCCGGCCGGGTGCTGCAGGGGTGATCAGCAGGTCAATGAGGTTGTCGTTGACGACTGTTGGCGTGATGGGTGTGCCTCCGATCGTCACAGGGGCCCAGAGGCGGTCGTCGATGACCACGTCTCCGTCGATGTGCCGGATACCGCTCGCCGCGACCTGTCGGGCGAGGTCATTGATGCCGGCGAGGGGGTCTTCACGCGTGAGGGTGGCCATACCAGGCACGGCATTTGCATCGGTGTGGTCGAAATCCGGGATGTCGACCTTTCCGAGCGCGTTGGTCCGCCCGCCGAGTGTCAGATCGCCGCTTCCCACCATGATGAGGTTTCCGGAGAGGCGGCCGTCGTGCGATACCGAACCGGAGCGAACAAGGGGGGTGCGGAACCGATGGCTGCTCCCGAGTGTGTCGAGCGCGGCGCCGACGGCGAAGGTCTTGGCGGTCGAGCCTGTCACGAACTTGGACGTGGCGTTCTTGGACTGCACGACCTTTCCGGATTTCAGGTCGGTGACCTGAAGACCCCACTGTCCCGAGGACCATGGGGCACCTCGCATGAGTTTCTGCAGCTCTGCGCTCACTCCAGCAGCGCTCGATGATCCTGGAGCCGAAGGATGCTTGTGGGTTGTGTCGGTGTGGCACGCGGAAGCGGTGAGCGCAGCGACCGTCGAGGCGGCGACAACGGCTACGGTGCGGGGCCGTCGGCGTCGTGCCTTCAGCTTGACGGCGTGTGCGCCGTTCATGAGAGTGCGCTCCTGCAAGGCGACGCCTTGGCGGTCCGACGGGGTATGACGGCGCACGAAGCCAGTGATCCTGGAGAACATTTGGGGTTGATCCTCATCTTGTTGCGCGGCGGTGACGCGAGTGGTCATGCCGGAGTTACGAACGCAGGGCCCGGGCAGCGACCGTGCGTGATGTACGGGCAGCCTGGAGGGCCAGGGCGAGGCAGGTGGTCAGGAGGGTCACAGCGGCGAGTGCGCCGAGCGTTTCCCACGGGAGACCGTTCAGAACGCGGGCGATACTGATCCTGGCTCCCGCGGCGATGGTGGCACTCGTGACGGCGATGGAGATCGCGCCGAAGAGGATTGCCGTCCCGGCGTAGATGGCTCCCTCATAGATCGTTGACCGGGTGACCACGCCCGGTCGTGCGCCGGCGACGGTCACGACGGCAGAGTCACGGGTGCGCTCCCGCCCGACCAGGGCGATCACGGCGAGGCCGCCGACCCAGGACACGACGAAGACCCAGCCCAGAACGACCATGACGTCACCCAGCCCGGCGGTGCTTCCGGGCATGACGTTCCCCATCACCATGAAAAGCCCGACAAACGACAGGGAGAGCGCGAAGGGCAGCACCGTAGTGACGCTTCGAGCTGCCCGTGCACGGCACGATTGCACGGCAAGGTGCCAGGTGACGCTGCGCGACGGTACGAGTGCGGTCCAGAGCTTCATCAGAGGCGTGAGAACCCACGGCCCCATCAGCAGCGCCAGGCAGATGAGGAACAGGTCGCCGGCGAAAGCGAAGGCCGTCCGCTGTTCGACGCCGCCTTCGAGTTCCAGTCCCAGCCCGGGAATCCACATGCCGACCACTCCGGCGAGGAGACACAGGGCGAGAACGCTGCGTGCGGCACCCGGCCGGGCCGGCGGATCCGAGAGGTCCCGGAAGGCGCGCATCTCCGGTGTCTTGGCGGCGCGGCGTGTGACTCCCCAGCCGCCGAGCAGACACGGAACCACCCCGAACAGCACAGCTACACCCACGTGCCAGAACTCGAAGCCGACCGTCGCTCCGTGCAGATCGAGTCCCGTGGCCGTCCACTGATCGAGGGCGATACCCGCGACCAGAGGAGCCAGCGGCACCGCCAGCGCACCGGCAATCGTGCCGAGCACCATCAGTTCGGTGCGCAGGATGCGCCTGACTCGATTGCGGGGGATCCCGAGGATCACCCACAGGGCGTGTTCGCGTCGCTGGGTCTTCAACGTCAGACCGACCGCGGACGCGACGATGCCCACGGCGGCGAACAAGGTGAAGAAGACGATGTTTCCGCCCAGCGCGATCGACGCCGAGGACATGCGTGTATCGCCTGCTGCGCGCGCCGCCGAGACAGCGGTGAACATGGCAATGACCGAGCCGGCTGAGCATGCCGCGCCGACCGCCGCACACACGAGCGTCCACAACCACATGGATGCCTGCATGCGGATGTCCGACAAGACGAGTCGCATCATGCTGCTTCGTCACCTGCCTCATCCACGGACTGCGCCGCGAGGACGGCATCGCTCACTGCGCGGGAGTCGCCGCCGGGAATGACGGCGTGAATGCGCCCGGACCCCATCACCACGACCTGGTCGGCCCGTGCGGCCGCGTGAGGGTCGTGCGTGACCATGAGAACCGTGGTCCCCTGCGCGGGGAGCGCCTGGAGCCAGTCGAGCACGACATGACCGGACTTGAGGTCAAGCGCCCCGGTCGGCTCGTCGGCGAAGACGATCCGCGGCTGATTCGCGACGACCCGGGCCACTGCGACGCGCTGGCGTTCCCCGCCGGAGAGGCGGTCGGGACGTCGCCGGGCGTGCTTGGCGATGCCGAGCCGCGTCATCGCGTCGTCAACACGGGACTTGGGCACACGGTGGCCGGCCAGCCGCGCCGGAAGGGAGATGTTGTCCTCGACGGACAGAGAGCTGACGAGGTTGTACTCCTGGAAGATGAAGCCGACGTTCTCGCTGCGGAATGCAGCCTGCTTGCGCGGCGAGAGCGAAAGGATGTCCGTCCCGAGGATCTCGATGGAACCTGCGGTCGCTCGCTCCAGGCCGGCCGTGCACAGCAGGAGCGTCGACTTGCCGGACCCGGACGGGCCGACGACGGCAGTCAGCCGGCCTTCTGGAACGTCAAGGTCGATAGCGTGCAGCACACGTGTTGTCTCGCGTCGACGACCCGGGACCGGAAAGTCCATCTGAAGGCCACGCAATCGAATACACGGAGCAGAAGAGGAAGCTGAAAAAAGCATGTCTCAAGCCAAGCAGGGCGCGAGGGCCGATGCACGGGTGCCTGCACTGCTTGAAGGTAGACCTGGGTCTACCTTCTGGCGGTGTGCGACAATGCTCGCCATGGCGCAGATTCGCTTGGTCCGGAGGGTACTGACAGAATTGGTCGCAGCAATAACCTTCCCGATTCTGCTGCTTTCTCTCCTCTTTGTTCCGGTAGCGGCCCCAGTGGTGGCAGAGGTAGACCGTTCACGAGCCCATTTGTGTGGCGCTGAGGCACTGCCCCTGAGGCCCGCTGCTCAGAGCTGGACGCGATGGGTGACACTCCGGCTGCGTTCAAAGTCAGTATGGAGAACCGATCTCCCTGTTTTCCTCGCCACGTTGCTCCTGTCCGCGCTGTCACTGTTGATCTCCTTCTTCGGATTCATCGGCGCCGCCGCCTTGGTTTTCTCTCCCGTACTCTGGGCCTTCGGTATCGCAGCGCAGGTCGGCCCGTTCACGCCGAAATCAGTACAGCAAACCCTTCTGGCCGTGCCCGCAGGAATCGCTTTGGGTGCAGTTACCGTGAGTTCGTTGACCGGAGTGTCCCTTCTTCGTGACCTTCTCCTGCGCGCTTTCTCGAGAAGCCGGGACTCGGACCTGCTGGCGAAACTTGAGGAGCTCCGCAGCAGCAGGGCGTCCCTGACCGCGGCCTTCGAGATTGAGCGACAGCGAATCGAACGCGATCTGCACGACGGAGCCCAGCAAGAGCTCGTCGCCGTCGTCATGCGCCTTGGGATGCTGGAGGCGCATGACGACGGCGACGAGCGAACCGTGCAGCTGGCACGCCAGGCACAGGCCCACGCGGAACGCGCCCTGGAACGGCTGCGCGAAACAGTGCGTGACATCCACCCCCGTGAGCTGAGCGACCTCGGCCTCATCGCAGCTGTCCGGGAACTGGCTGCGCGATCACCCCTGCGCGTCGAGTTGACCAGCA
Source organism: Streptomyces sp. NBC_01445 (assembly GCF_035918235.1). Taxonomy (NCBI): domain Bacteria; kingdom Bacillati; phylum Actinomycetota; class Actinomycetes; order Kitasatosporales; family Streptomycetaceae; genus Streptomyces; species Streptomyces sp. NBC_01445. The sequence continues at coordinate 2,564,262 of NZ_CP109485.1, forward strand.
ATGGCGACGACTCTCAGCTTTCGTCGCCAACAGCGACGGCGGTATACTTCACGGTCTCCGAAGCTCTGACAAACATCGCGAAACATGCAGGTGTGGGCACGGCGCAGATCGACATGAAATGCGCGAAAACTGGCGTGAAAGTGCGTGTTCGTGACGACGGTGCCGGCGGTGCGAGGCTCGACGCGGGTTCCGGACTCGCAGGACTGCGTGAGCGAATGCGGAGTGTCGGCGGGGATCTCGAAATCCTCAGCCCGGCCGGTGGCGGAACGAAGGTTACAGCGTCCGCCCCCAGCCAACCCCCATGGTAAAAGAAACAGATTGAGCAACCCGATAGGGGCGGGCATGAGAATTGTCCTGGCGGACGACAGTGTGCTGATTCGTGCGGGTATCCGAGAAATCTTGACCTCCAACGCCCATGACGTGATCCGCGAATGCGAAGACGCCGATGAGCTGGTGGCCGCTGTCGATGCATTGGCACATGCCGGGACCGCTCCAGACATCGTCATTACGGATGTTCGCATGCCACCGGGAAACACAGATGACGGGCTCCGTGCTGCAATCGATCTGCGCTCCCGGTACCGGGATCTGCCGGTGGTGGTCCTTTCCGCATATGTCACGGGACCATATGTGCGAGAGCTCCTCAACGGGCCAGGCGCTGACGGAGCCGTCGGGTACCTGCTCAAGGAGAAAGTGGGAAGAGTCGCAGACTTCCTACGGGCTCTCGAGACGGTCTCCAGGGGCGGAGTAGTGATCGACCCCGAGGTCGTCCGCCACGTCACGCGCGCTCACTCCCCTCAAGGGCCGCTTGCCCGACTCACCGCCCGCGAGCGAGAGGTGCTCGCCCTCATGGCTGAGGGGAGCTCCAACGCGGAGATCGCATCGAAGTTGTTCCTTTCGGGCGCTGCTGTCAGCAAGCATGTGGCGAATGTTTTCGCGAAGCTCGGCATGGCTCCCGGCGAAGACAACAGACGAGTCAAGGCCATTCTGACCTGGTTTGAATACAATTAACTCGACGGGTTGATTCCGACCTCGACCGGAATTCCCCTCGGCTCAGAGGGTGACGCGCGGACACATGGCACGGGCGCGGTGCGGTGGCCAGGCGGGCCAGCTACGACGCTGCCCTTGCCGATAACCTCATCCGCCCTGGTGGAAGTAGCTGTGCCACGACGCGTGGGATGTCGGCCGCGTCGCCCGACCCGGCGCTCTGGCAGGGCCGAAGATCACTGCGCCATGATGATCGGCTGTGCTGCTACGACTGGCGTACCGGGGTGTGACGAACGCGTTCGCGATGCTGCGACTGCTGCCGATGAGTGAACAAGAGAAGACCGTCGAGATCCTGGCGTTACGCCATCAGCTCTCGGTGCGCGCCTTCGGGCCACACCACGTCAACAGTGAGACCGCGGGCGCGAGCGTCCTCGACGACGTCGGCCGTTCCCCCGCCCTTGCCGGACGGCGGCCCACCGTTCCATACCGCGACGAGCCGGTCGGCGCGTTCGAGCACGGCCGTGTTCGCCGTCTCGTACGCCTGCCGGTTCGCAGTCTCGTGCGGCATCACGATTACCTCGTCGGCCGCCTCGACAAGCCGGTCGAACAGTGCGGCATGATCGGGCTTGACCTTGTTCTGCCGGTAGTCCTGTGACGGCAGCACGACGACGAGGCGGCCGCCCGCGTTCAACAGTTCCTCGGCGAAGATCGAATCCGAGCCCTTCGCGATGCACGAAACGCCGACGAGGCTGCCGTCGGAGTGCTCGGCGAGCAGTTTTCGCAGTGCCTCACGAACGAGCCCGACACTCTCGTCGGTGAGGTCCATATGCCCGGTAACGGCAAGAGTCGTCACGCTTGTCTCTCACTCTCGTCAGCTCGCCAACAACCCGCGCAGCCTATCCCGTGCCTCCCTAACTGCCGGAGACGCCGAGTGCCCCACCGTGTACGGGTAGAGGCTCCCGAGTTGCGTGCGGACACGGCTTGATTGCGTCTCCTGCGCCGCCTCGACCGCGCGGTGCGTCTGGCCTACCGCCTCGGCCAGATCCCCTTGCAGGAACGAGCACTCGGCAAGCCCGATCCAGTCCAGTGCATGACTGCGCCGCGCGTCCGCCCCACGCGTGGCGATCGCCGTCCGGATCTCGTCGGCGGCCGATTCCGCGTGGGCGCGAGGGTCCTTGCGGGCAAGGTCGAGCAAGCGCCCGCCGGTGACCCCGGCGAGCTCGGCCTCATCGAAGTACGCGATCCAATAAGGCTCTTCACCCGGAACGGCTTTCGTGAGTTCCTCGGCCGCCTGCGCTGTTGCACGACCGAACGCGGCCGACCGCCCGGTCGCGGCCAGTGCCCACGCTTCCCGTGTGTGCAGCATCGCGCGGACGCGGGGTCCGGCATGGCCGCGGGAACCGTCCTGCGCCAACCGCACGAGGTCGAGCGCATCGTGCGGACGGTCGCGGTAGAGCATCTGTCGAGCCATTCCTGCAAGGACGTTGGCTCCGAACGCCAGGTCGCCACCGGCGTGGGCGGCCCGCAAGGCAATGCGGAAATAGTCCTGTGCCCGGCGCTGCAACCCCGAATCCCATGCCATCGTGGCTGCAGTCCCGGCGAGTTGGGCCAGGACCCGATAGAGGCGTTCCTCGATCTCGGGTCGCTGATGTTCTTCGAGGGCGGCCGCAACTTCGTTGAGCTGCCCGACGACCGCCTTTCGGCGAAGTCCACCCCCAAACTTGTGATCCCACGCGCGGAACGCCCGTGCTGTTGTCTCCAGTTCCGCGACTTCCGCCTTACCTAGACGTCCTCGAAGCGGTTGCGATTCACCTGCGGCGGAAGGCTGCAACCAGCCTTCGAGCGGATCGAGCAGCCCGGCTCCCGTGGCCACAACGGCCGCAATCGCGCGGGATGCCGCGCGCCGATCCATCACTAGGTCACTCCTCGTCACGCGAGCGGCCATCGACACCGCTGTGCCGCGGTACCACGGGACTGCCGCCGACTCATCCTCGTTGGGTGAGTCGGCGGCCCTGTCTGTGTCCGGGTCGCCGGCGTCGTCCTCGCCGCTCCGCTCCCACGGGCGGCGTGCCAACCCGAGCATGTTTCCCGGGATGCGTAGACCGTCGGAGACTCGGCAGATCACCTCGAAGCTCGTAATCTGCTGCTGCCCGCTGACGATGTTGGAGACCTTGCCCGGTGTGAGTTGACATGCCGCCGCGATCTTGTTCTGCGACAGTCCGCCGTACTTCTTGATCAGGCCAAAAGCGGCGGTGAAGTCGTGCTCTGCAAGGGCGCGCCTCACGTCGTCCCGGTCAAGGATCTCGGAGGTCAGCGGTCCAGCGCTTTTGGCGTTCATGCAGGCCAACTCTCGCATCAGGATAAGCAGTTGACGTGGCGCTTAGCGCAACGAGTGTATTACCGCCTAGGTAACACCTGCCGGTCATCCCGCTATCTGGTTCGCCCCGCCAATCTCAAAGGGTGACAAGACCGAGCGGGCCCCAGGCCGAGTGGAGAACTGATGTGACCGACAGCAATGCACCTTTGCGGAACTCTCCGAAGCCGTCGACGCCTTACATGAACGACGCAGCGAACTCCCTGTACGAGGCGAACCCCGCCGATGCGTACCCGGTAATCGAATGGATCAAGCGCACCGGCGCGAGCGTCGACGAAACCCTCGCGGCGTGGAAGGACGGGAGGCTCGCTGAATTGCCCGTCGGCCGCGCATGGGACGTCGTCCGCATTCCCACGTTCGAAGGCTGGGAGGTGGTGCGGCAACTGTGCGCGCTGCGCGTGGCTCTCGGGCCTGTCCTGCACACGCAGCTCGGCGTCGAGGTACTCGTGCCCGTCGGGTCGGCCGAGGACTGGGACTGCCCCGGCTCTACCGTCCTAATCGTCGGTGACACGATCGATGTGCCGCACCCCGCGGTCGTCCCTCCGCACACGCAGAACGCAAGGTCGTGGATCAGTGCCCCGCGTAGTGAACCGACCCTCACCGATGCCGCTGACCTGTACGGCGCTTACCTGTCCGCCACGGCGACGATGACGCGCGCGAACAGGTCCGGCCGATGAGAACGTCCATGCCTGTCTCCACACCCTCCACGCCGCGGGTGCCGACACCTGGCCTGATTGCGTCGCTCTCGGTCCGCCCGTGGATCGACCACACCAGCGACGGAACCGGGTCCGCCCCGGTACTGATCACGCATCCGCCCGCGCGCCGGGACGCCGACACTGCGGCCGCGATCGGGCAGCGGATGCTCGGCGTCGCGCGAGCGCTGGGCGCCATGCCGCCGCGCGCCACGCTGCCGAACGTGGGCGCACGGGTCGCAGTGCACAACGGCGTCGTCCTCGTCCGCCTCGACGGCAGCGGGCACATGCTCACGATGCGCGCCGGTCGATGGGCGCAGGTGATCGTCGAGCTCGGGCAAGTGCTGCTCGCCGTCGGCCTGGACCCGCTGTCGCCGGGCGCGTGCGGCGCCGACGTCGACGAGTACATCGAGTGTTCGGGCAAGGCCGGCCGCCTGTACTTCGCGATCGCCGAAGTCGCCGAGTCGCCACGACACATGCAGGCGACCCCTTAGGCAGGGTCGACCGGCGGTCGAGTCTCCCCCGTGGCTCCCGCCGGGCGGCCCGATACAACGCCCCCTCATTGAAGGGCTTTTGCTGGTGCTCGCTGCATCCGAGTTAGTGACCCAATCGTGGTATCCGACCGCACAGACCAGCGACGGAAACGAGTGGATCACCGGCCGGTGCTGGCTGTACTGCCGCCGCGAAGGCATCCGCGTGACGTGGATCGGCCCCGCATGCACCCCCAACGGCGAACGGCCGATGTACGCCTGCGCCGTCTGCATTGCGGAGCTCGACTACATGGTGCGCGACGAGCAGCGTCGCATCGACCTCGGCGAGCCGCCCGCCCGGCCGGACACCGGCCACCCCTGAACCCCGTCCCCGCGGACTGAAAGAACGAGCAGTCGGCGGGGCGGTGCTCCATCGCACGATCCGACCGAACCCAACGAGAGGAACGACACGCGATGTTCAACCACGCAGACCGAATCCCGACCGGCAGCCCGCTCCCGCAGGGGCACCTCACGCCCGCCCCGTGGGGGCTGCGTCGACTGGCCGCGTACCCGACCGGCGAGACTCCGCAGCACAGCCGCGTCGAGATCGACCCGGTCACGCAGACCGGCCGCTACCTGAACGCCGACGGCGTCGTCGTCATGTCCCCCGGTCACGGCACGAGCAGCGGCACCAACCCGTCGACCGGCACGTCTCCCGACGGCCAGGGCGGCGGCGACACGGACACCGGGAACGACACCGACCAGTGACACACGATGCCCGCCCGGTCGCGGTCGTCACGAACGACGACGACCCGACCGCCGATTTCGTGATTGCCGAGCTGCACGGCCGGGGTGTTCCGGTCGTGCGATCGACTCCGGTCACTTCCCCGCGACCCTGTCGTGCTCCGCCCGCATCGGCGGCGGCACGGCACGGTGGCAGGGAAGCATCGCGACCCCAACCCGCGTCGCCGATCTCGACGGCATACGGGCGCTGTACTACAGGCGCCCGTCCGGGTTCGCGTTCCCGCACCTCGACGAGCAAGACGCCCGATTCGCTACCGCGCAGGCCCGGTACGGACTCGGCGGCGTCCTCATCTCGCTGCCCGACTGCCTCTATGTCAACCACCCGCACCGCATCGGCGACGCCGAGTACAAGCCAGCCGGGCTCGCCGCCGCGGCCGCGTGCCGGTTCACGCTGCCGCCGACGCTGATCACCAACCGGCCCGACGACGCACAGGCGTTCGTCAAGGAACACGGGCCGGTGATCTTCAAACCGCTGTCGGTGCCGCTGTACCTGGTCGATGGCGAGGCGCAGACCGTGCTCGTCGACCAGGTCGACACCGGCGAGATCGACGACAGCGTCGCCGGGACGATGCACCTGTTTCAGGCCCGCGTCGACAAAGTCGCCGACGTACGGGTAACCGTGATCGGCAGCCGCGCGTTCGCGGTGCGGATCCACTCCGGTCTGCTCGACTGGCGCACCGACTACCGCACCCACACGTATACGCCGGTCGAGACCCCGCCCGACGTTGAGCGCGCACTCTTCGCTTACCTGCGGCACTTCGGGCTCGTCTTCGGCGCGTTCGACTTCACCCTGTCCACCGGCGGCGAGTGGACGTTCATCGAGTGCAACCCGTCGGGACAGTGGGCATGGATGGAACCACCGACCGGGCTGCCCATGACCGCGGCGCTTGCCGATCTTTTGGAACGAGGCACCCATGACCGAACCTGATCTCGCCAAGGTGGCGTACGAGCTGCGGCACGAGCTCGCCGAGCACCTCGTCGGCGAGGGGTGGCTGCGCGCGCCCGAGTGGCGCGCGGCTATCGAGGACGTCCCCCGGCACGAGTTCGTGCCGCGGTTCTACGTCACGAGCGACACCCCCGGCGCGACGACGTACGTACCGATCACGCCCGAGCTCGTCGGCGACGAGGCATGGCTGCGGCAGGCGTACGGCGACGAGACGCTGCTCACGCAGTTCGACGGCCGGGAAATCGACTGGTCGGATCCGCAGCCAATCCGCAATGCGAACCCGACGTCGTCATCGACGCTGCCCTCGCTCGTCGTGCGCATGCTCGAAGCGCTCGAAGTCGACGACGGCATGACCGTGACCGAGTACGGCACGGGCACCGGCTACTCGACCGCGCTGATGTGCCGCCGCCTCGGCGCCGACCGGGTCACCTCGGTCGAGACCGACCCCAATGTCGCCGCCCGAGCCGCGGCCGCCCTCGAACGGTGCGGCCACCGGCCACAGCTCGTCGTCGGCAACGGACTCGACGGCGCCGGCCTCCACAAGCCGGCCGACCGCACGATCGCGACCATGGGCGTGCGGAACATCCCCGAGGCATGGGTACGGGAGACGCAGCCGACCGGGATCATCCTGGCGACGCTGCGCGGCTGGATTCGCTCGCTCGGGCTCGTGCGGCTCGTCGTCGAAGACGAGCAGACAGCGACGGGCCTGTTGATCGCGAGCGAGCCGCATTTCATGATCGCCCGGCAGCAGGACGCGCCCGAGAACCTCGGCATGCTGCCCGGCCTCGAAGACGGGAAGACCCGCGCGACGCCGCACGGGCCCGAGCTGCTGGGCATGCACGACAGCGGGTTCGTGGCGCAGCTCGCCATGCCGAACGCCCGGTTCTTCACCATGCCGGCCGACGACGGCACCGTGAACACGTTCGTGCTCGACTCGACGACCCAGTCGTTTGCGGTGCTGTCCCCGGACGGCGACGGGTGGACGGTCCGTCAGGGCGGCCCGATGCTGCTGTGGGACGAGGTCGAGCGGTCTCTCGCGCTCTGGCATGCAGCCGGAGCTCCGGACCCGTCCGAGTTCGGTGTGAGCGTCACAGCCGGCAGTCAACGGGTGTGGCTCGGTACGCCTTCCGGGCCGAGTTGGAGCCTGCCGATCGTCTGAGTCCCGCCCACGTCAAACGTCCTCGCCGCCCTGGCCCGCGCCACGGGTCGGGGCGGCGTTCGGCCGCTATCGAGGGATTGGTCCCTTGAAAGCCAACGAAACCCTGCCCACTTACTGCCGCGCCGCGCCCCTCCCACCTTGGTGGCACCTCCCAACCGCGTTCAACTTTTCGATGCCGCGCACAACGGGCCCGGACACGAATCCGGCATATGGGGTCCTGGAAATCGGACATGGGGCCAAGATTTCGCATGGCCCCATACCGTCGGTTCCCGTTATGGGGACGCCGCTCCCACCCTCGCTCCCACCGGGAGCGAGGGTGACCTGCGCGAAGAGCGCTAGCCCATACCCATAAGACCCCCCGAACGACGGGGAGCCAGCAGTCACAAAACGGACACGGATGCGAACGCGCGGGCAGGAAATCGAATATGTGCGCAGCGGCCCGAGTGGGAGCAATTCGTTAAGGGGACTGGGAGCGAGCGTGCTCCCTCCCATCGCTCCCAGGGAGCGGGCCCGGGAACAGAAAAAGGGCCGTTATGAAAACGGCCCTTCACCTGCGACGTTCGATACGTTCGAACTGTCGGGACGACAGGATTTGAACCTGCGACCCCTTGACCCCCAGTCAAGTGCGCTACCAAGCTGCGCCACGTCCCGATGCTCGTCTGACCTGGGCTTTCCCCTGGCCGAACGCGCACGGAAACCATACCGCACTCGGAGCGGTGGTCGCGCACCCCTTTCTTCCGCGGCCAGCGCGCGGCAGGTCAGTCTTGACCTCAAGTTGGCTTGAGGTTGCACGCTCCTGTCATGACAACGACAGCGGCACGTACAGCGGCGGGCTCCCACACCTACGAAGACCTTCCGGCCCTCATGGGACGCATGACCGGCGACGAGAAGCACGGCCCCGCGGCGACCTCCACCCTCGATGTCCTCTGGGTGCTCTACGACCGGGTGCTGCGGGTGGCGCCCGAGGGCGTGCGGGATCCGGAACGTGACCGGTTCCTGCTGTCGAAGGGCCATGGCCCCATGGCGTACTACGCGGTGCTCGCGGCGAAGGGCTTCGTGCCGGAGGAGTGGCTGCCCGGCTTCGGGTCGTACGACTCCCCGCTCGGGCACCATCCGGACCGGGTGCTCGTCCCCGGCGTGGAGATTGCGAGCGGGTCCCTTGGGCACGGGCTGCCGATCGCCGTCGGGACCGCGCTCGGACTCCGCGCGCAGGGCCTTGCGGGACCGGCGGTCTGGACGCTGATCGGGGACGCCGAGCTGGATGAGGGCAGCAATCACGAGGCCGTCGCCTTCGCCGGGCCTGCCGCCCTCGACCGGCTGCACACCGTCGTCGTCGACAATTCCTCGGCCAGCTACGCCAGGCCCGGCGGTATCGCGGCCCGCTTCGAGGCGGCCGGCTGGTCCGCCGCGACCGTCGACGGCCGCGATCACGAGGCCCTGTACGAGGCCTTCACCGCGCCGCACCCGGGAAGGCCGCGCGTGGTCGTCGCCCGCGTGGAGCCCAAGAGCGCCTGAGCCGCGCGCCGCCCCTCTCTCCTGTTCTCTTTTCTTTTCCCCGGAAGGACACCCGCGTCATGGACACCATGCGTGATCGATTCGCCCCTGTCGTCTCCCGGCTGCTCGACGAGGACCCCCGGGTCGCCGTCGTCCTCGCGGAGATCGGCAGGGACCGCTTCGTCGAGGCCGAGCGCCGGCACCCGGACCGGGTGATCAACGTGGGCATCAGGGAGCAGCTGCTCATCGGAACGGGCGCGGGGCTCGCGCTGACCGGGCTGCGGCCCGTCATGCACACCTTCGCCAGCTTCCTGGTGGAGCGCCCCTTCGAGCAGGTGAAGCTGGACCTCGGGCATCAGGACGTGGGCGGGGTCCTGGTGAGCGCCGCCGCCTCCTTCGACTGGCCGTCCGGCGGCTTCACCCACATGGCGCCGGGCGACGTGGCGCTGCTCGACACCCTCGACGGCTGGACCGTGCATGTGCCGGGCCACCCGGACGAGGCCGAGACTCTGCTGCGGCACGCGGTCGGCGCCGGTGACGACCGGGTGTACGTCCGCCTCTCGGTGCAGTCGAACAGGGAGGCACTCGCCGTCGACGGGGAGCGTTTCCTGACCGTCCGCGAAGGCCGGGGCGGCGTCGTGGTCGCGGTCGGGCCGATGCTCGACGCGGTCCTCGCCGCGACGGAGGGCCTCGACCTGACCGTGCTCTACGCGACGACAGTGCGTCCCTTCGACGCCGGGGCGCTGCGGCGTGCCGCGGGGGCGGCCGACGTCGCCGATGTGGTGATCGTCGAGCCGTATCTGGCGGGTACGTCGACGGCGGCCGCCAACGACGCGCTCGCCGACCTGCCGCACCGGGTGCTGGGGCTCGGTGTGGGCCGCCGTGAGCTGCGCCGCTACGGACAGATCGAGGAGCATGTGGCCGCGCACGGCCTCGACCCCGCGTCGCTGCGGGAGCGGATCAGCGGCTTCCTCGGCGGGCGGGCTCGCGGCTAGCGGGGGCCTTGCGCGGGCTCCCGCCGGGCACGGTGCTGTCGACCCGTATGAGGCCTCTGATCGCGGGTACGGAGAGCAGGGCCGCCGCCACGAGGACGGTCGTCACGCCGCCGGCGAGCAGTACGTGGCGGGTGCCGAAGACTCCGGCGGCGGGTCCCGCGAGGGCCTGGCCGACCGGTGTCATCGCGAGGGAGCCCGCGACGTCGTAGGCGTGTATGCGGTTGAGGACGTCGCGCGGGACCTGGGTCTGGATGCTGGTCGCCCACATGACGCCCCAGAACGACATCCCCGCGCCCGCGACGACCGCGCCCGCCGCCATCCACTCCACGCTGAGCCCGGCGCCCACCGTCGCCGGGAACAGGCTGAACCCGAAGAGGGCGACGGCCCCGGCGCGCAGCATCCGGCGGGGGCGCAGCCGCAGGGCGAAGACGCCGCCGATGACGGTGCCGAGGCCGAGCGCAGAGTTGACCAGGCCATAGACGCGCGGGCCGTGCTCCTGGACGACCTGCGTGGCGATGAGCGGGACGGCCGGGCCCCAGGCGGCGATCATCAGCACGCACCAGATCGCTATGACGCCCCAGAGCCAGGTGCGCGATCTGAACTCCCGCCAGCCCTCGACGAGATCGGCCCGGAACCCGCTGCCGCGAATCGCCTCGGTGCCGGGCTGGGCCGCGGGCAGCCGGAGCAGGAGCAGGCACAGTGCGCTCAGCCCGTACGTGCCCGCGTGGGCCGCGAAGACGACGCCCGGCGAGGCGAACGCGACGAGCAGGCCGGCGACGGCCGGGCCGGCGAGCTGCGCCACGGACTCGGCGACGCGTATCGCGCCGTTCGCCGCCTGTACGTCGGCGGCGAGGCGCGGGACGGTGCTGGCGACGCCGGGCTGGAAGAGGGCGGACGCCGCGCCGTTCACCGCGCCGATCACGCAGATCTCCCAGAGCACCACGTGCCCGGAGAAGAACATGACCGCGGCGAGGGACTGGGTGACGAGGCGCGTGACGTCGGCGCCGATCATCAGCAGTCGCGTGCTGAACCGGTCCGCGAAGACACCGCCGAAGATGACGAGCCCCGCGAAGCAGGCCACGGAGGCGGCCATCGCGAGCCCGACGGCGCCCGCGCCGTACCCGTGCTGGAGCAAGCCTGCGGCGAGCGCGACCGGGAGCATGGTGTCCCCCAGCTTGGCCACGGCACGCGCCGAGAAGAACAGTCCGAAGTCCCGCGACCAGATACCGCCGCGCGGCCGCCTCGATTCACCGGGACCAGGATTCGACCCCCCAGCCGAATCCCGCGGCCCCCTCGATTCACCAGGACCAGGAATCAGCCCCCCGGCCGAATCCCCGGCCCGCTCCCGCTCCTCCCCCGACCCCCGTGGCCCTTCCTTCGACATTCCGCCCATGCCTGCCCGTACCCTCCCCGGCGGCGCGGCGGCCCCAGCGGCTCCGCGTCCCCCACCCCCGCCGGATCATGCCACGCAGCACCGACATCGCCCCGCGAATATCAGTCCGTCGGCTCCGGGGGGCCCAACTCCGGGTGGGCGTCCAGGAGCCGGCCCGGGGCGGCCTGACGCCAGGAGTCCGTGAGGATGTCACGCAGCTCGTCACCGTCGTCGAGCGCGGCGAGCCTCACCCGCACCCACGCGAAGCCCGCCTCGTGGTCCGCGATCCAGAACTTCTTCGGCTCCGCGAGAACCAGTTCGTCGCGCTCCACCTTGGGGCAGCGCACCGCGATGGAGGTCTCCTCCTCGGGCATCGTGGCGAACATCTTCCCCGCGACCCGGAACGTCGGCATGCTCCAGGCGATCTTCTCCGTCACCTCTGGCAGGCCAAGTGCGATGGAACGTACGTCGTCGGCGTCTTGCATGGAGGAACCGTAACCAAGCCCACTGACAACCCGCCGGTCGGAGCGCATACGCAGGACAGCCGGCCCACCGGTTCGATTGTGAGGACGCCGGGTCCCCGCGAACAACGGCCAGCCGGCCCACCAGTTCAGGCGCCACCGGCGCCGGGCCCCCGCGAACGACTGCCGGTCGACCCACCGGTTCAAGCACCCCCGGCGCCGGGCCCCCGTCCCCGCGAACGAAGACCGGCCCGCCCACCCGTTCAAGCGCCACCGCCACCAGGCCCCGCGAACAACGGCCAGTCGGCCCACCACTTCAGGCGCCACCGCCGCCCCCGCGATCGGCAGCCAACCGTTCCACCGCTTCGACGGCGACCGCCACCCGATCCCCCGCGATCGCGCCGCCCTCTCCCCACCCCCTGGCCCGTTCCGACCCATTGCCCCCTCTCCGCCCGGAACCTACGCTGTGCGATGCCATCGGGAAAGCGCTTTCTAAGCTTCGGCTTCCAGGCGCTCCGGCATTCCCGCAGCACTCACCGCACGCCCGAGTCGGCCACCGGCCAACAGCCCAGGGAGCGCCATGAGTTCTACGAGTTCCGCCACACCCGTACCGTCCGGGAGACACGGTCCTCCCGCGCTCGCCATGCGAATCCCCCGCGGGCGACGCCGTCCATGCTCGCCCTGGACCGTCCTCCTCGCGCTGATCGCGCTCGTCGTCGGCCTCGGTCTGGCGGCCCCGCCGCGCGCGGAGGCCGCCGCCTCGTACCGCGTGCTCGTCTTCTCCAAGGTCACGAACTTCGCCCACGACTCGATTCCCGCGGGCATCGACGCGATCAAGAAGCTCGGCAGCGAGAACGGCTTCGAGGTCGAGGCGACCGACGCCGCCGCCGCGTTCACCGACGAGAACCTCGCCCGCTTCAAGGCGATCGTCTTCAACAACACCAACTCGACGACGGAGACGGGCGATCTGCTCGACGCCGACCAGCGCGCGGCCCTCCAGAAGTACGTCCGTGGGGGCGGCGGCTGGGTCGGGCTGCACTCCGCGTCGGCCAGCGAGCGGGACTGGGGCTGGTACGAGGGGCTCGTCGGAGCCATCTTCGACCAGCATCCCGCCGTGCAGACGGGCCGGATCAAGGTCCTCGATCACGCGCACCCGTCCACGAAGGGGCTTCCGGAGCTCTGGGAGCGTACGGAGGAGTGGTACAACTGGCGCACCAACCCCACCGGGAAGGTGCACACGCTCGCGCAGGTCAAGGTGCGCGACGGGGTCACCGGCCTCGACGAGGGCGTCGATCACCCGTGGTCGTGGTGCCAGAACTACGACGGCGGCCGCTCCTGGTTCACCGCGGGCGGGCACGCCAAGTCGGCGTTCGAAGAAGCCGGTTTCCTCCAGCACATCCTCGGCGGCATTCAGTGGGCGGCCGGCGACAAGCCGGGTGACTGCTCGGCGACCAGGACCGGCAGTTTCCAGCGCACCCCGTTGGCCACGGCCGATCTCGCCGACCCCTTCGAGCTGGCCGTCGCGCCGGACCGGCGTGTGTTCTTCATCCAGCGGACCGGCAAGCTGAAGATCATCGATCAGGAGACGCTGAAGGTCACCACGGCGCTCGACCTCGCCTACACGCCCGAGATGACGAGTCAGTCGGACGGTCTGCTGGGGCTGGCGCTCGATCCGAAGTTCGGAGACAACCACTGGATCTATCTGTTGAACTCCGACAAGACCGAGAAACGGATCAACCTCTCGCGGTTCACCGAGTCGGGCGGCAAGGTCGATCCGGCGTCGGAGAAACGGCTGCTCACTGTGCCGACCTGGCGGGGCGAGGGGCGCGCCAACTCCCATATGGCGGGCTCCATCGCCTTCGACAACAAGGGTGACCTCTACATCGCGACGGGCGACAACACCGACCCCTTCGCCTCGGACGGGTTCAACCCGATCGATGAGGGCGAGGGCCGTCGCGCCTGGGACGCGCAGGGCACCGCGGGCAACACGAACGACCTGCGCGGCAAGGTGCTGCGGATCACCCCGAAGGCCGACGGGACGTACGGCGTCCCCGAGGGGAACCTGTTCGAGCCCGGCACCGACAAGACGCGCCCGGAGATCTACGCGATGGGCATGCGCAACCCGTTCCGGATCACGACCGATCCGGTCAGCGGCGCGCTGCTCGTGGGTGATTACGGTCCCGACGCGCGCAACGCGGTGGCCGACCGCGGGCCTGAGGGAACCGTCGAGTTCAACCGCATCACCGAGGCGGGGAACTACGGCTGGCCGTACTGCATCGGCGACAACACCCCGTTCAACGACTACGACTTCGAGTCGAAGAAGTCCGGGGCGAAGTTCGACTGCGGCCACCTCGTGAACGACTCGCCGAACAACACCGGCCTGCGCGACCTGCCGCCCGCGCACGCGGCGTCGGTCTGGTACGCGTACTCCGCCTCGGAGCAGTTCCCGGAGCTCGGCACCGGCGGCGGTGGCCCGATGAGCGGTCCCGTGTACGCCTACGATCCCGCGAACCCCAACAAGGCCAAGTTCCCCGAGTACTTCGACGGGAAATGGTTCAACTACGAGCTGACCAGGCAGTGGTTCAAGACCTTCTCGATCCAGGAGAAGGACCAGACGTTCACGGATCCGCGGTTCGCGCCCGCCAAGGCCGGTGACCTGCAGTCCATCAACTCCGTGTTCGGCGACATGAAATGGAACCAGCCCTTCGACGCGGACTTCGGTCCCGACGGGGCGCTGTACGTCATCGACTTCGGGCTCGGCAGCGGCACGGGCCGCGGCGGCAGCAACGAGGGCGCCGGCATCTACCGGATCGACTACGTCGCCGACAGCCGCCTGCCGGACGCGCGGGCAGCCGCCGCGCCGGACAGCGGCTCGGCACCGCTCGCCGTCACGTTCTCCAGCGAGGGCTCGGGCCTGCCGGACGACAAACCGGTCACGTACGCCTGGGACTTCGACGGTGACGGCACCACCGACTCGACCGACGCGAACCCGAAGCACACGTACACGAAGAACGGCGTGTTCACGGCCCGGCTGACGGTGACCGGGCCGACGGGGCTCACCGGACTGGCCGTGCAGGACATCACTGTGGGGAACACGCGGCCCAAGGTGACGATCCAACAGCCGCCGAACGGTGGGACGTTCAGCTTCGGCGACACGATCCCGTTCAAGATCAAGGTGACGGACCGGGAGGACGGGCGTCCCATCGACTGCTCACGCGTCGTCGTCCAGTCCCAGCTCGGCCACGACTCCCATCTGCATCCGCTGGACAACTACACGGGGTGCGCCGGGGAGATCGTGACGGATGCCGGGGACAGCCACGGTCCCGGCCAGAATCTCTACTACGGCATCAGCGCCCAGTACGAGGACAAGGGCGGGGCAGGCGGCGTGCCCGCGCTGACCGGGTCCGCTTCACTCTCGCTGCGCACGTCGTTCCGTGAGGCCGAGCACTACACGAAGACGGGCGGCGCGCACGACGGTGTCGTGGTCGCGAGCCGCGCGGACGCCTCGGGCGGCAAGCGGCTCACCGAGATCGAGGACGGGGACTGGGTGTCCTTCGACCCCGTGCACCTGAAGGGCGTCGACTCGGTGACCGTGGGCGCCGCGTCGGGCGGGATCGGCGGCGACGTCGAGTTCCGCGTGGGCTCCCCCACCGGCAAGCTGCTCGGCAAGGTGTCCGTCCCGAACACGGGAGACTGGGGCAACGTGGTGTCCCCCACCACCCAACTCGCCGACTACGACGGCACGTTCCCGCTGTACGCCGTCTTCACCAACCCGCAGTGGAGCGCCGACAAGCCCGACCTGTTCGCGGTCGACTGGCTGCACTTCAACGGGCCCGGGGTCGAGAAGCACGCCGGCGCCAAGGTGAAGGTGACCTCGACACCGGAGAGCGGAGCCCCACCGCTCACCGTCGCGCTCAAGGGCACGGTGAAGCTCCCGGAGGGCCGTACCGCGGCCTCGTACCACTGGGACTTCGGGGACGACGTCAAGCCGGGCGGTACGGAGGGTGCCGACGCTCAGCACGCGTACGCGCGCGCGGGTGCGTACACGGCGCATCTGACCGTCACCGACGACAAGGGCGACACGACCACCGGCTCGGTCCGGATCACGGTGAAGTGAGGGGTGAGGAGTGGCATGAGAAGCAGTAGAAGAGCCTTTCTCGGTACGTCCTTGGGGCTCGCGGCGGCAGTCGGTACAGGGCTGCCCGCGTCGGCCGGGCAGCGGCGGCGCATCCCGCGCGGCGGCATCGGCATGCACCTCTACACGATGCGTGACGTCCTCGCGACGGACTTCGCCGGCACCGTGGAGCAGCTCGCGGAGATCGGGTACGCGACGGTCGGTGTGAGCGGGCGGCACGGCTACGGGGCGGCGGACATCCGGCGGATGCTCGACACTGTCGGCCTGCGCGCGGTCCTGGAGCATGTCGCGTACACGACGCTGACCGGCAGCGGCCTGCCGCAGGCGCTGGACGATCTGCACACCCTGGGCGCCAAGTGGCCGGTGGTGCCCAGCCTGCCCGGTTCGATGCACAGCACGGCCGGATACCGGGAAGCGGCAAGGGAGTTCAACCGGATCGGGGCCGCGTCACGCGAGGCGGGTCTCGGCCCGGTCCTGTTCCACAACCACGACGGCGACCACGACGTAATGGACGGGGAGAACCTGTACGACATCCTCGTCCGCGAGACCGATCCCCATCTGGTCGCCTTCGAGCTGGACGTGTACTGGGCGTCGAAGGGCGGCGCGGATCCCGCAGAGTACTTCGTGCGGCACCGGCGCCGCTTCCCCGCCCTGCACGTGAAGGACATGGCGCCCGACGGCGGGTTCGCCGACGTGGGGTCGGGGACGCTCGACTTCCCCGCCATGTTCGACAAGGCGCACGCCGGCGGCGTCAAACAGTGGCTCGTGGAGCACGACACCCCGAAGGACCCGTTCGCGACAGCCCGCAACAGCTACGAGTATCTGGCGGCGCTGCGGTACTGAGAAGGCCGGTGCAGGAAACCAGAAAAGGGACCCCGTGCCCCGTGACGCTTGCGGAACAGCGTCACGGGGCACGGGGATGCCGGCTGCTGGTTGTGCAGGTTGATGAGTGGGCGTAGCCGCGTGGGAGTGGGTGGCGTCACCAGCATGTGAATGGCCGCGGCTTCACGCCGAAAAGCGAGTCCCATTCTGGTGCGGCTGGACTCGTCAGACCACACCTTCACCACCAAGTTCCGCATCCCGCGCCACATGTGGGACGCCAACGCAACTGCCGCCGCACGCAAACGGGTTGATCGCAGTGCAGACCTCGTCGATCATGTACGCGAGTTCATCCGCCGCCCGCGGCAATATGCAGGAACTCACCGAGCTCGAATCGGCGGAGCAGAAACTCGCTGAGCGCCGCGCACGCGAGGGTGGCCGGCCGAAGAGGAAGTCAAACGCATGAGCATCTGGTCGAGCGTGCCGGGGCCGGACATCCTCGCCCTCAACGGGGCGGACGACGCAGCGAACTATCACGCCGAGGGTGAAGCCACGATCAACGTCGACGTGGCCACGAACGGCCTCCATGACCACATCCGGCTCGCCCTGTTCTTCGGCTGCCCCGAGGTGGATGCGCTGCTCTCACCGGCCGCCGCACGCATGCTGCGCGATCGACTGACCGCGGCACTCGGCGACGAATCCACCGCATGACCACGGCCCCGCACGGAACCACCAGGCGGGGCCGCTGCGTGAGGCCTCGCTACCCCTGCGTCGAGTCGTCCGTGATCTCCACAGACACCTTCGCACTCGCCATCGCCGTACTGATCACGGACGGCGTGTAGTTCAAGCTCGTCCGATCCGACAGCTCGGCAGTCTCGATAATCGGGCCGGACTCGTCGCCGTGGATCTCGTGCGGGCAGACGTTCCCGGGGTGTCGACCGCGATCAGGCGTTGCGCGCGCTCGCCGAGGGCGTCGCCGTCTGCCCGCGCTGCCGGCCGGACACGGAGCTCGGCGTCCTCGATCAGGGCCGTTCCGGCGGGTCACGGGGCCTGCGGAGCTATGGACGTGCGATGCGCCGGGTGCCATCATCACGCTGCCGTCGGGCATGGGCCCGGCACGCAGGGGAGAGACCGTGACGCTGTACATCGCTGTGCCTCTTGTGCTGTTGGCGTTGCTCTACGCTGCCTCCGGCGTTGCGGCGGTTACTCGCGGCTGGGTGCCCCCCATGAACCGCCGCCATGTTCACGCCCCGCGGATCTACGGCTGGGGACAGCTGACGGTGGCCTTCGCGCTGTGCTGGGAGGCGGCCTTTGGGGTGTTGATCAGCGATTCGGGCATTTGGCCGTCGGCACCGCTGGTCGGCAGCGCGATTCTCGTGGCCGGCTTCATCGTCATGATGGTGGGGCAGCGCGCCGGTGGTAAGCGCGAGCGCGGCGGTACGCCGTGAATCTTGTCCGAGCGGTCTCGTCGGGAGTCGGATGGCATGGGCTGCAGCTGTGGCGGTGCCGTTGAAGATGCAGCCGCACATGTCATAGCGGGCGGCTTGGCCCCTGTCATGGGAGAGCCCTTCCGGCGGTGCCCCACGGCCCCTAGGCTCGCCGTCGGATCACGGGGCATAGATGTCAACTGGGGGCGCAGATGGGCTTCTTGATAGGGATCCTGCTGATCATCGCAGGAGCGCCGCTGGTCGGCGTCATCGGCACCTGGATCGAGGACGCCGGACATGTCATGGCAGGCAAGACGATCTCCGTCGGTGGGTACCTGGCGGTGCTCGGCGTCGCGGCATGGCTGATCATCAGCTCTTTCTGACGCCCGTAACGCCGCGACACGTGTGCGGTGCGTCGCTAGGAGAGGCTTGCTCTCTTCGACGACATCGGGGACGGGTGGCGTCGCCGTGGATGCGGTGTGTACCTCCATGTGGGGCGGTGAGTAGTGGCGCAGGCCCCCACTAGCGCAACGCGCATGATGACTCGCTATGACGCCGCTTCGGTGGTGATCGGTAGGCGCGCCCTCGGCTACTCGATCCGGCGGCGGACGACACCGCCCGGCTACGACCGGAGCGATCGTCGTGGGCATCGGACCGTCCAGGCCGATCACCGTGTCTCAGTGCGTGAGGTACCCCCGCCGTCCCGTCATGGAGCGTGCACACGATGCGCCTCGCCTGACCTGGACAACGAGAACGCGGGAGACCAGCGCATCCAACACCGTTCGGGATGGGCGCAGTTCCAGGACATGAGTCCAAGACTCATGTCCTGGATGCTGTTCAGGAACGGTCGCTGCCGTGCGCGTAAGGCGTACGTGCACGTCGTAGGCGTGCCGGTGTGCGCTCAGTCGTGCGCCGAGACCGCCCCCAGGAGCTCGCGGATGCGGCCCGTCGCCGTGCGGAACTCGGGGGTCGCGAGCGTCTGCGCGTAGTCCCGCTCGGCCGGCAGGCCGACGTCGATGATCTCGGTGACGGTGCCGGGACGTGGGCTCATGACGACGACGCGGTCCGCGAGGTAGACGGCCTCCGGGATGGAGTGGGTCACCAGGAGGACAGTGGTGCGGGTCTGGCGCCAGATGCGGTTCATCTCGACGTTGAGCTGCTCGCGGGTGAGCGCGTCGAGCGCGCCGAACGGTTCGTCCATGAGGAGGACGGGCGGCTCGTGCAGCAGGGCCCGGCACAGGGCGACCCGCTGCTGCATCCCGCCCGACAGCTCGTGCGGATACGCGTCCTCGAAGCCGGTGAGCCCCGTCATCCGGATCAGTTCGTCGGCACGCGCGCGTGCCGGTTCGGTGGCCATGCCGCGCATCTCCGCCTGGAGGAGGATGTTGCGGCGCGCCGAGCGCCACTCCAGGAGGGCCGCGCGCTGGAACACGTACCCGATGTCGTGGCGCGGGCCGCGCACCTGCTCGCCGTAGAGGCTGACCTCACCGGACGAGGGCGAAAGGAGGCCCGCGACGAGCTTGAGGAGCGTGGACTTGCCGCAGCCGGAGGGTCCGACGATGGCGACGAACTCGCCCGAGGCGACGTCGAGCGAGACGTCGGTGAGGGCGGTGACGTCCTTCTTCTTCGTCCGGAAGCGGACGTCGACGTCCGCCACGCGCACGGCGGGCCCGACGTGTGCGCTCGCTGTACCGGCCTTCTTCAGTGTCGCGTCCTTCGGCATGGTGCAGCTCTCCTTGTGGGCTGTACGGGACGGGTGCTCAGCCCTTGATCCCGTTGGCCGAATCCCAGTAGTCCGCCACCGGCTTCGCGCTCTTGACCATGCCGGCCTGGGCGAAGACGTCGATGGTCTGCTGCCAGTCGGCCTCGGTGTTGGCGCCGGGCGCCTTGCCCTGCGTCGCGTCCGTGTGCAGGAGGGTCAGGGTCGTCTTGAACTGCTCGGACAGCACGTTCTCCGGCGGGAGTTGCTCGGACGCGCCCTTCATGGAGGCGACGGCCGGCTCGGGGCTCTTCTCCGCGGCGGCCCAGGACTCGCTGACGGCCTCGACCATGCGCTTGGCCAGATCGCCCTTGCCCTGAAGGGTCTTGGGGCCGGCGATGAGCCCGTTCGAGTAGAAGTTCAGGCCGTGCTCGGAGAAGCGGAGGTACGAGACGTCCTTCTTGGCCTTGTCCTGCATGGTGGGGCCCTGGTCGCTCGCGTAGCCGAGGAGGGCGTCGGTCTTGCCCGAGATGACGGCGGCGATCTTGCCGGCGGGGTCGGTGTTCTGGACCTTGACGTCCGACTCGGAGAGACCGTTCTTCTTGAGGAAGATGGGGAACGTCTTGGAGAGCGCGTCGCCCGCCGTCCCCGCGATGGTCTTGCCCTTGAGGTCCGACGGGGACTTGATGTTCTGGCTCGCGAAGGACTGCACCGAGGCGGGCGTCGTCTGGAGGAACACGCCGAGACTCTTCACGTTGACGCCCTGGTCCACGCCCGCGAGCACCGCTGGCGTGTCGGCCCAGCCGAAGTCGGTCTGGCCCGCGCCCGTGGCCTGCACGGTCTTCTGCGAGCCCTGTCCCGCACGGATCTCCAGGTCGATGCCGTGCTTCTCGAAGATCTTCTGCTTCTTGCCGTAGTAGAACGGCGCGTGCTCGCCGTACGGGTACCAGTTGAGCGTCAGCGTGACCTTGTCGAGCTTCTTGCCGGAGTCGCTGGTCGACGTGGAGCCGGAGTCGTCGCCGCAGGCCGTCACCGTGAGGGCGACGAGCGTCAGGGGGACGAGTCCGGTCAGGAGTCTGCGCGCGTGCATGGGGCGGCCCTTCTCGCGACGGTCGGTGAGTGGTCCGGGGAGGTTCCCGGGGTGCCGGCGTTCAGTACGCCGTGGTCGCCGCGACGTCGCGGCGGCTCGCGTGCCACGGCAGGAGCAGCTTCTCGGCGATCTCGACGAGGACGAACAGCACGACCCCGATCAAGGACATGACGAGCAGTCCCGCGAAGAGCATCGGGGTGTCGAGGTTTCCGTTGGCCTGGAGGATGACGTAGCCCAACCCCTCGTTGGCGCCCACGAATTCGCCGACGACGGCGCCGGTGACGGCGAGCGTGACGGCCACCTTGAGGCCGGAGAACAGGTGCGGCAGGGAGGCCGGGAAGCGGATCTTCCGGAAGGTCTGCCAAGGGCTCGCGCCCATCGTCGCGGAGAGCTGGAGCATCTCCGGGTCGACGGCCTTGAGTCCGGTCACCATCGAGATGACGACCGGGAAGAACGCGATGAGTACGGCGATGAGGATCTTCGGCGCGATGCCGAAGCCGAGCCAGACCACGAACAGCGGCGCGATCGCGATCTTCGGGACGACTTGGGCGAAGAGCAGGATCGGATAGAGGGTCTTCTCGACGGTCGACGAGTAGACCATGATCACGGCGGAGAAGATGCCGACGCCCACGGCGATGACGAAGCCCAGCAGCGTCTCGTACGTGGTCACCCAGGTGTGCTGCCAGAGGTAGTCCGGCTTGTCGAGGATGACGTCGAGGGTCCGGCCCGGCGACGGCACCAGATACGGCTCGACCAGCTCAGCCGCGGCGATCACCCACCAGGCGACGAAACAGACGACGAGCAGTGCGACCGGGCGCCAGCTCCGCTCGGCCATGTCCGCGGCACGCCGGCCGAGACCGGGCCCCTGCCGGTCGGCAACTCCCGCTGTTTTGGCGGGAGTTGCTGGCAGTGTGCTCTGACTCACGATGAACTCCTACGGAATCGGGAGGCAGTTGAGGAGAGCTGAGGTAACAGAATTCCCGAGGTAACGGAACAACAGGTGGGACGGTAACGAAGAGGGGAAATCGCTTTCAGAAAGCGCTTTCTGGTACGATGTCAGCCACGCTAATGACTCGTGGAGCACAGGGTCAATAGGCCGTTCCGAAGTTTCCTGCGACCGGTGCCGCGACCGGAATCCGAGGGGGCAGAGTGAGCGAACCGCACGGGCACCCGCAAGAACCGCACGTGACTCTCGACGCGGTGGCCCGCACGGCGGGGGTCTCCCCCGCGACGGCGTCCCGCGCCCTGAACGGAACCACCCGCGTCCGCGACGACCTGTTACGCCGGGTCCGCGCCGCGGCCGACGAACTCGGCTACATCCCGAACGCCCACGCGCAGGCCCTCGCCAGCGCCTCCAACAACACGGTCGGCGTCATCTGCCACGACGTGGGCGACCCGTACTTCGCCGCGATCGCCAGCGGCATCATGGCGCGGGCCGCCGAGCGCGGGCTGCTGGTGATGCTGTCCAGCACGTTCCGCGCGCCCGAGCGCGAGATCGCGTACATCTCCATGCTGCGCGCGCAGCGGACCCGCGCGATCCTGCTCATCGGCTCCGGCTTCCAGGACCCCGCGTGGGAGCGTTCGCTGGAGTCCGAGATCGCTCCCTACCTACGCGGCGGGGGCCGGGTCGCCGTCGTGAGCCGGCACCGCAGTCTGCGCGTCGACACCGTACTGCCGGAGAACCGGGCAGGGGCGGCGGCGCTCGCCCGGGCCCTGCTCGGCCTCGGGCACCGGGAGTTCGGGGTGCTCGCCGGGCCCGCACGGCTGACGACCGTCGCGGACCGGCTGACCGGATTCCGGCAAGGTCTCGCCGAGGCGGGGGTCGAGCTGGCGGACGAGCGGGTCGTCGAGGGCGCCTTCACGCTTGACGGCGGATACGCGGCGGCGAGCGAACTGCTGCGCCGCGCACCCCGGCCCACGTGCGTCTTCGCCGTCACCGACGTGATGGCCGTGGGGGCGCTCGCCGCGTTCCGCGACCACGGGCTGCGCGTCCCTCAGGACATCTCGCTGGCCGGCTTCGACGACATCCCGCTGGTCCGCGAACTGACCCCGCCCCTCACGACGGTGGCCCTCCCCCTGACCGGCATGGGCCGCGCCGCCCTCGACCTCGCGCTGCGCGAACCGCGGGGGCCGCGCTCGCGGGTGGAGCGGATCGTGGGTGAGGTGCGGATACGGGCGAGCACGGGGACACCGGAGTGACCCGGGGCCTGCGGGCCCGCTTACTCCGCCGCTTCCCCCAGCGCCTCCAGTACCGGCCTGATCAAGGGGTGCTCCTCCGCTCCGCAGCGGACCGCCGCGAAGACCCTGCGGGTCGGGGCCACCCCGTCGACCGGGCGGACGACCGCGTCGGACAGGTCCATGCCGCGCAGCGCCGAGCGCGGCACCAGGGCGACGCCCGCGCCCGCCGAGGCGAGGGCGACGACGGCGCGGAAGTCGTCCGAGGAGTGTTCGACCCGCGGCTGGAAACCGGCGTGCTCGCAGGCCAGGACCACCACGTCGTGGCACGGGTTGCCAGGGAAGGGGCCGATCCATGTGTCCTTGGCCAGCTCGGCGAGCGGCACCCGGTCGGACGCCGCGAGCCGGTGCGCGGCGGGAAGCACCGCGTCGAACGGCTCCGCGTACAGCGGTACGCGCGTGAGGCGGGCGTCGTCCGCGCCCGGCGCCCCCCGGTACTCGACGGCGACCGCGACGTCGACCTGCCGGTCGAGGACCATGGGCAGGCTCGCGTCGCCCTCGGCGTCCTGGACGCGGATGCGGATGCCGGGCGCCGTCCGCGCGAGGCGGGTCAGGGCCGGTGCGACGACCAGGCCGATCCCGGTGGCGAACGCGGCGACGGTGACCGTGCCGGCCGCCCCCGAGCTGTACGCGGCGAGCTCGGCCTCCGCCCGCTCCAGCTGGGCGAGGACCGCGTTCGTGTGCGTGAGCAGGATCTCGCCCGCCGGGGTGAGCCGGACGCCTTTCGCGCCCCGCTCGACGAGCCGGTGGCCGGTCTCCTGCTCCAGGGCGGTCAGCTGCTGGGAGACCGCCGACGGGGTCAGATAGAGCGCGGCGGCAGCCGCCGTCACGGTGCGGTGGTCGGCCACCGCACGGAGGATGTGCAGCCGCCGCGCTTCGATCATGCGACCGATTCTCCCAAATGTGCCGCCGATGTCCGAACCGGGGCCCGCCCGGCGGATCAGGCCGGAACCGGGTGGCCGTGAATGTCCGTGCCGGCGAACGGGGTCATGGGGGTCCCGCTGCTCCTCAGGAGCTTGGGGAGGGCGTGCCAGACCCCGTGCGCCGGCATGATCGGCCGGACAGGCCCCAGGTCAGCTCGCCGCCCCGGCGGACTCCCCGTCGAGCTCCGCGCGCGCCGCGACGAAGGCGTCCACGGCCCGGTTCACGTCCTCGGTGGAGTGCGCCGCGGAGAGCTGGACGCGGATGCGGGCCTTGCCCTGCGGGACGACCGGGTACGAGAAGCCGATCACGTACACGCCGCGCTCCAGGAGCAGCTCGGCCATGCGGCCCGCGACGGACGCGTCGCCGATCATGACGGGCGCGATGGCGTGGTCGCCGGGCAGGATGTCGAAGCCCTCCTGCGCCATGCGCGTGCGGAAGAGCGCCGTGTTCGCGGCGAGCCGCTCGCGCAGCTCGCCCGCCGACTCCAGGAGGTCGAGGACCTTGAGGGACGCGGCCGCGATCACCGGGGCGAGGCTGTTGGAGAAGAGGTACGGGCGCGAGCGCTGGCGCAGCAGCGCGACGATCTCGGCGCGGGCCGCGACATAGCCGCCGGAGGCGCCGCCGAGCGCCTTGCCGAGAGTGCCGGTGATGATGTCGACGCGGTCCATGACGCCGTGCAGCTCGGGGGTGCCGCGGCCGCCGGGGCCGACGAAGCCGACGGCGTGCGAGTCGTCGACCATGACCATGGCGTCGTAGCGGTCGGCGAGGTCGCAGATCTCGCGCAGCGGCGCCACGTAGCCGTCCATGGAGAAGACGCCGTCGGTGACGATGAGGCGGCGGCGCGCGGACTGCGCCTCCTTCAACTGCTGCTCCAGGTCCGCGAGATCGCGGTTGGCGTAGCGGAAGCGGCGGGCCTTGGAGAGGCGGATGCCGTCGATGATCGAGGCGTGGTTCAGCGCGTCGGAGATGACGGCGTCCTCTTCGCCGAGGAGCGTCTCGAAGACGCCGCCGTTGGCGTCGAAGCAGGAGGAGTAGAGGATCGTGTCCTCCTGGCCGAGGAACGCGGACAGGCGCGCCTCGAGCTCCTTGTGGACCTCCTGGGTGCCGCAGATGAAGCGGACGGAGGCCATGCCGTAGCCCCAGCGGTCGAGTGCCTCGTGGCCGGCGGCGATGACCTCGGGGTGGTCGGCGAGGCCGAGGTAGTTGTTCGCGCAGAAGTTGAGGACCTCGCCGGGGCGGCCGCCCGCGGTGACGGCGACCGTCGCGGACTGCGGGGTGCCGATGACGCGCTCGGGCTTGTGCAGGCCCGCGGCGGCGATCTCGTCGAGCGTGGCCTGGATGTCTTCGCGTACGGAGTTGAACATGCGTCTTCCTTTAAAGAAGAGGTCGGTCGGGAGGTCGGGGCCGGCCGGGTCAGACGGTCCAGTCGAGGATGACCTTGCCGCCGCGGCCGCTCGCCGCGTCGTCGAAGGCCGCCTCGAAGTCACGGTGGCTGTAGCGGCCCGTGATCACGGGGGCGAGGTCGAGGCCGCCCTCCAGGAGGACCGACATCGCGTACCAGGTCTCGAACATCTCGCGGCCGTAGATGCCCTTGATCGTGATCATCGAGGTGACGATCCGCGACCAGTCGACGGCGAACTCCTCGGCAGGCAGACCGAGCATGGCGATCTTGCCGCCGTGGGTCATGTTGGCGATCATGTCGCGCATGGCGACCGGGTTGCCCGACATCTCCAGGCCGACGTCGAAGCCCTCGCGCAGGCCGAGGGAGCGCTGGCCCTCGGCGATCGTCGACTCGGCGACGTTCAGGGCGAGGCTGACGCCGATCTTGCGGGCCAGGTCGAGCCGCTCCTCGCTGACGTCGGTGACGACGACGTTGCGGGCGCCGGCGTGCCGGGCGACGGCCGCGGCCATCAGGCCGATGGGGCCCGCGCCGGTGATCAGGACGTCCTCGCCGACCAGCGGGAACGACAGGGCGGTGTGCACGGCGTTGCCGAACGGGTCGAAGATCGCGGCCACGTCGAGGTCGACGGGTACCCGGTGGACCCACACGTTGGTGGCGGGCAGGGCGACGTACTCGGCGAACGCGCCGTCGCGTCCGACGCCGAGCCCGACCGTGGAGCGGCACAGGTGGCGTCGCCCGGCGAGACAGTTGCGGCACTTGCCGCAGACGAGGTGGCCCTCGCCGCTGACGCGGTCGCCGATGGCGATGTCGGCGACGTCACGGCCGGTCTCGACGACCTCGCCGACGAACTCGTGGCCGACGATCAGCGGCGCGCTGATCGCCTGCTGCGCCCAGCCGTCCCAGTTGCGGATGTGGAGGTCGGTGCCGCAGATCCCGGTCCTGAGGACCTTGATCAGCACATCTCCGTGGCCGATGGACGGCTCGGGCACGTCCGTCAGCCACAGACCCGGCTCGGACTTCTCCTTGACCAGCGCCTTCAACGCACCGCTCCCGTCGTCGCACCCCGCGTCGCGGCAGGCCGGGACCGACCGCCGTGCGAGGGGAAGAGTGAAATGACAGCACGGGCGGGCGCCTTGGTGCGGCTACGGCGCGCCCTGCTGCCGACGGGGCAAATCTGCCGTACGGCGGCGCTCTTGGTCCATCGAGGATTTCTTAAGCGCCGCCGCAGGTTTCCTTCAGGCCGCCACCGGAGCTACGGGTGGACCAGTACGTGGGCGAGTGCCACGCGTCCCGTTCCCGTGAGCTTGATCCGTACGTAGCGGGCCTCGGTGCCCTTGCCGGCGTCCAGGACGGTGGGCCGCAGGGCCTTGCCCGGGACGTGGAGGGTGGTGGTGTCGGCGAAGTCCGCCGTGCGGGACAGCTGGACGTCGAAGCCGGTCGTGGTCATCGAGATGTTGTTCCAGACCTCGACCTGGCCGACATGCTGGACGGAGCCCAGGTCGACCTGCCACCAGGCGCCCGGCTCGGACAGGGTGCGGGTGTCGGTGGAGGTGTCGCCGTCGGTCGCGGCGGCCGCGGTGGCGGTGCCGTCCGTGGAGGACTGCGAGGCGGTGCCGGTGCGGGCGAGGTCGGGGCGCAGCTGTTCGACGCGGCCGTGACCCTGGGCTCCCGCCGTGGCGGCGACCTTCAGCGCGTCGGCGGGGAGCCGGTCGAGCTTGGTGTGGTTGTCGGTCATCGCCGAGCCGGTGCCGGCGAGTGCGGGGGCGTCGGTGTCGGTCCAGTTGCCGGTGGCGTGGTTGTCGATGCCGTAGTCGGCCCAGTTGGACACCCACTTGTAGCCGAGCCGGGTGAGGACATTGCCCTCGACGCGGATGTGGCTGGACTGTTCGTCGAGGTAGATGCCGTTGCCGTCGCGCTCGGTGTTGCCGAAGGCGCTGCGGTTGATGTAGTTGCCGGAGATGACGGTGCCGGGCTGGGCGCCCTGGGTGTAGATGGCGCCGCCGTCGTGCTGGTCGTGCTCGACGCGCATGACGTTCGTGATCCGGTTGTCCGTGATCCGGTTGTCGCGCAGGACGGACTTCTGCGCCTCGGGCTGGTTCCAGCCCCAGCCGACGGAGATGCCCGAGTAGGGCAGGTCGTCGAGGGTGTTGTGGTCGATGACGGTGGCGGCCTCGTAGCCGGCCCAGATGCCGACGGCGTCGGTGAACTCCACTCCGGTGCGGCGGATGGCGTTGTACGCCACCGTGTTGCGCGCACCCACGAGTTCAGCGGCCGGCATGGGTTCCGTGTCCCCTATGTAGGCGGCTCCGGAGGACAGATCGGTGAACCGGGACCGGGTGACCATCGAGTCCTGCGTACCGGCCTCGAACACCACGCCGGCGCCGCCGAGGTGGCTGAACTCGACCTGGTCGACGGCCACATGCCTGCCGCCGCGCACGGTGAGGGCGGCGGAGGGCTTGGTGTAGTAGCGGCCCGCGTGATCGACGGGGCCGGTGGCGCCGGTGAGCACGAGTCCCGCCTGCATCCCGGCGTAGCCCTCGTCGGTGGAGGGCTGGTGCCAGGCCGCGTACTGAAGGCCGATGCCCTCGACGCGTACGTCGTGGGCGCCGTCGAGGACGAGGAGCCGCTCGGTGGCGGGGGTGACGGCCTTGGCGCGGCGCATGTCCTCGCCCTTGCGCGGCAGGTACGTGAGGGTGCGGGCGTCGGAGTTCCAGACGAACTCGCCCGGCTGGTCGAGGAGTTCGGGCGCGTTCTCGAAGTAGGCGACCTTCGTGTAGCGCGACGAGTCGACCGTGGTGGTGTCCCAGGCGGGGCCCGTGCGGTTCGTTCCGGATGCGGAGTTGGTCCAGCAGGGCTGGGCGAAGGTCAGGACGTCGCCGGTGACGGAGTCGATGCGGCAGTGGTAGTTGCGCCAGCGGACGCTGATGACGGCCTCGGCGTCGGTGGGGCGGGCCCAGGAGGCGATGCCGGTGGCTGTCGCGCCGGTCATGCCGGTCTTGGTGGCGTCGCACACGGAGGCGGCACACGAGGCACCGCGTGCCCGCACGGCTCGTACCCCGTCGACGAAGAGCTGGCGGGGCGTGACGCCTTCGGGGACGTGCGTGGTCCAGGTCCCGTCGGTGTTGTTGTCCCAGCTCTTGAGGGTCCTGCCGCCGGAGAGGACGGGGTGGGCGCCTCGCGCGGCGGTCCAGGTGACCGTGTGCCCGTCGCGCCCGGAGTCGGCCGCGCCGAGCTCCAGGGATCTGCTCAACGCGTAGGTGCCGTCGGCGAGTTCGACGCGCACATCGCGCCCCTCGACGGTGCGGGCGGCGTCGCGGGCGCCGTCGAGGGAACAGGGGCGGCCGTGCGTGCAGGCAGTGCCGGAGCCGTCGGGGGCGGCGTGCAGGACGCGGGGGGACGGGTCGGCGTGTGCGGCGGGGGCGGTGGACAGGAGGGCGGCCGTGGCGGCGAGGGCGACGGCGATGCGGGTGCCGTTCATGGTCGGCGTCAGCTCCAGTCGGGGTGGCCGGGCATGGGCGGGTTGTCCTTGCTGAACAACCAGTCCTCCAGGAAGGGCCGCAGCGACGGGTCGTGTGTGACCCGTACCGCGTTGTCGATGAAGTCCTGGGAGTCGGCGTTGGCGTGCCGGTGCTTCGTGAGCCAGGACTTCATGATCGCGTCGTAGTCGTCCTGGCCGACCTGCTGGTTGAGGGCGTACAGCACGACGGCGGCCCCGTCGTAGATGTTGAACCCGCCGAGTTCGGTGGGCAGTCCGGGCGGCCCGTCGGTCTTGCGGACGGCGTCGAGCTTCCCGTACGCCGCCCTCATCTTGTCCTCCATGGAGGCGGTGCCCTGCTGGTCGGCCCACAGGGCCGCGTAGTAGACGGCGGGCCCCTCGTTCAGCCAGGCGCTCTGCCAGGTGGTGGGCGTGACCGAGTCGCCGAACCACTGGTGGGTCATCTCGTGGACCATGACGTTCGTGTACGTCGTCGACGTGGACGCGTCCTTGAACCAGCCCGGCCCGAACAGTGACAGGGTTTGGTTTTCCAACGCGTCGCTGTAGCCGTCACGGACGATCTGCATCCCGTAGGTGTCGAACGGGAAGCGCACGCCGAGGGTCTTCTCCAGCCACGCGATCTGGCCGCCGGTCTGCTCGACGATCGGCCGGTACGTGGCGACCTGGTCGTCGGGGACGTAGTGGCGCAGTTTCACTCCGTGCGGCCCCTTGCCGGTCAGGAGGGTCTGCTTCTCCACGGAGATGCCGAGGAGTTCGGAGGCCATGGGCGCGTCGAGCCGGAAGTCGGAGGTGGTCTTCCCTGCGCCCGCCGGGCGGGTGCCGGTCGCGGTGCCGTTGGCACCAGGCGTCCAGCCGTCGGGGGCGGTGAGGTGGAACGTCCAGCTCGCCTTGTCCATCGTCGTGTCGTTGACGGGCGCGAACGTGTCGGCGCGGGACGACTGCGCCGCGGAGGCGAACCCACCGTCGCTCATGTAGCGCCAGCCGGGGACGCCGATCGGCTTCGTCTTCCCGTTGCCGTGATAGGTGACGGCGACCTCGAAGGACCGGTTGTCGTGCAGGCCGCCGGCCGGCGTGACCGTCAGCTCCTGGCCGCTCTTGCCGAGCGACACGGCGAAGGCCGCGTCCTTGCCGTTGACCTTCACCGCGTCGATGGCGAGCGAGTCGATGTCGAGGTTGAAGGAGGAGAGGTCCTGGGTGGCCTTCGCGCTGATCTTCATGGTGCCGGTGAAGTCGTACGTCACCGGCGTGAAGTCGAACGAGAGGTCGTAGTGCCGGACGTCGTAGCCGCCGTTGCCGAGCGTGGGGAACAGCGGATCCCCGACGCCGTCCGCGCCGGGCCTCGGGTCGAACGGGTGCGCCTGCGCGGGCGCGGCCAGGGCGAGGGTCGCGGCGGCCGCGGCGGTGGCGATGGCGGCGCGTACGGTGCGGGTCACTTGCCGGTTCCCTTCTGGGCGGCGTCCTCGAATTCGGAACGGCACTGCTCCCCGCCCTTGGCGAGGTAGTCCTTGACCAGGGCGTCGTAGTCCTTCATGGACTTGCGGCCGGAGACGATGTCCTTGAGCCCGTCGAGCTTGAGCGTGTAGAGGCTGCCGTATCCCTTCGAGTCCCAGGTGGGGGACGTGTAGTCCAGGTAGTCGGACTTCTCCAGCATCGGGATGAGCTTCGTGTACGCCTCGTGCGCGTGCGTCACCGCGTCCTTCGACGTCGGCGAGAACAGGGCCGGGACGGCGGAGGCGAGCTTGCCCCAGGGGACGCCGATGTCCTGGCTGCCGGTGGGCGTGAGTACGGGGATGCCCTTGGCGTCGCGCTTGAAGTCGGCGCCCTCCACCCCGAAGTTGATGAGGGTGTACTCCTCGGTGCCGAACGGCGCGGCGATGAAGTCGAGGAGGCGAAGGATCTGCTCGACGCGCGCCTTGGGAGCCTTCTTCACGAAGGACTCGCTGAGCGTGGCGTTGTCGGTCCAGGTGACCGCCTTGGCGCCGATCGGTACGAAGGGCCGAACGTCATAGCTCTTGTCGATGGCGGCCATGGCGTCGACGTAACCGCTGGAGGGCTGGAGGTAGGCGGGCATGCCGTCGTAGACGTACGCGCCCTTGCCGTTCTTGAAGAGGTCCGTGTACTGGGCCTTCTGGGCGCCGGTCATGGCGAGGGTGCCGGGGTAGTAGCAGCCCGCCTTGTAGAGCTTGGCCGCCATCTCCACGGCGGAGCGGTACTCGTCGGTCTCGAGGTCGGCGGTGAACTTGCCGGTCTTCTTGTCCATCGACCAGAAGTAGGGCGCGCCTGCCGACATGGCGAGCATGCTGGTGGCGCCCGCGATGATCGCGTACTGCTTCTTCTTCGGCTGCGTCAGCTCCTTGCAGACCTCGAAGAAGCGGTCCAGGTCGGTGATCTGGTCGAGGCTGTCGACCCCGACCTCCTTGAACAGGTCGTGCCGGTAGAAGCCGGCGCCGGAGGTTCCGTAGCGCGTGATCGGAACGCCGTACAGCGTGTCTCCGTACAGGCCCTGCTGCCACGCGCTCGCCGGGATCTCCGCGAGGTTCGGGTACGCCTTGACCTTGTCGCCGGACAGGAACGGCGTCAGGTCGGCGCACTCGGCGGCGAGGAAGGCCGCCTTGTGGTCGACTCCGCCGGTCTCCGGATACATGAAGACGTCAGCGAGGTCACCGCCCGCGACCATCGTCGAGAACTTCGCCGGGTAGTCGTCGGCGGCCACGGCGGTGATGTCGACCGTGCCGCCGAGCCGCTTCTCGATCGCCTGCCAGGCGGCGTTCCTGGCGCGGGCCGGGGCGGGCGGCGCGTAGGTCTCGGTGAACGCCTTGACGGTCTTGGCGCCCTTGAGCGGAGTGCCCTCGACGGAGCGGACCGGGGTCTTCGGGTAGCTGAAGAAGGCGTTGGGCACACCGGCGGCTGTGCCGGGGAGGTCGGCCTTGACGGTGTTGGCCGTGACGGTGGACGGCAGCACCTTGCGGCTCTTCGCGGCGGACTTCTCGGCGGCGCCGCCGTCACCGCATGCGGTCAGCAGCGGGGCCGCGGCGAGTCCGAGGCCCAGGCCGAAGGACGTCCTCAGCAGGGTTCTGCGATTGATGGGGGTGGAGCGCGGCACGGTGAACTCCTCGGTGACGGAGGGGACATGAGCGCGGGGGGGGTGCGAGCGGGGACTGCGCGGGGTCAGCCCTTGATGGCGCCGGTGAGGACGCCCTTGGTGAAGTAGCGCTGGAGGAAGGGGTAGACACACAGGATCGGCACGACGGCGATCACCAAGACGGCCATCTGCACGGCCTGCTGGGGCGCGAGGGCCTCACCGGCCGAGGCGCCTTCGAGGGACTGGCCCTGGAGGACGAAGGTGCGAAGCACCATGGAGAGCGGCCACTTGTCGTTGTCGCTCAGGTAGAGCATCGCGTTGAAGAAGGCGTTCCAGTACGTCACCGCGTAGAACAGGCTGATCACGGCGATGACGGCCTTCGACAGCGGCAGCACGATGCGCACCAGGGTGCGCAGGTCGCCCGCGCCGTCCACCTTCGCGGCGTCGTACAGCTCCTCGGGCAGGTTCATGAAGAAGGAGCGCAGGACGACCAGGTTGAACGCGCTGACCATGGTGGGCAGCACGAGCGAGGCCAGGGTGTTGTACAGGCCGAGTTCCTTGATGGTGAGGAACTTGGGGATGATGCCCGGGTCGAAGAGCATCGTGAACAGGGCCGTCATGAGGATGAAGCGGGAGCCGGTGACCTCGCGGCGCGAGAGCCCGTACGCCATCCCGATGGTGACGAGGACGCTGGTCGCGGTGCCCACGAGGGTCACGCCGACGGAGACGAGCAGCGCGTGCGTGACGACGCCGCCGCTGAAGACCGTGCGGTACGCCTCCAGGGTCGGGTGGTCGGGCCACAGGACGAGGCCGGGGCTGCGGATGATGTCGGACTGCGAGGCGAAGCTCGTGCCGATCACTCCGAGCAGTGGGTAGGCGACGGCCGCGACCACCAGGACCAGCACAAGTCCCTTGAGGAGCAGGCCGGTTCGGGTGGGTTTCTCCATCCAGGGCGGACGGCCGTCGGACACCCTGATGCCGGTTTCGGCAGGAGCGGCCGGCTTGCGATCGCGGCGTCCGGCGGCCGCTGTCTGCGTCTCAGCGGTCAGCACCGCGGTACACCCCTTCGTGGCCGAGCCGGTGGGCGAACTTGTTCGCGCCGAGTACGAGGACGGTGCCGATGACCGCCTTGACCAGTCCTACGGCCGCCGACGTGCCCCAGTCGTTGTTCTTGATCCCGTGGAAGTACACGTAGGTGTCGAGGACTTCACCGGCGGCGGGGCCGACCGCGTCGCGCTGGAGCAGGATCTGCTCGAAGCCGACGGAGAGGATCTGCCCCAGGTTGAGGATCAGGAGCAGGATGATCACCGGGGAGATGCCGGGCAGCGTGACGTGCCACAGGCGCCGGGCGCGCCCCGCCCCGTCGATCGCCGAGGCCTCGTACAGGCCCCGGTCGATGTTGAGCAGGGCGGCGAGCATGATGATCGTGCCCCAGCCCGCGTCCTTCCAGGCCACCTGGAGAGTGAGGAGCCAGGGGAAGGCGGCCGGGTCGGTCGTCATGTCGTAGCGCGGCAGGCCGAGCTGGCCGAGGAGGTCGGGCAGGACGCCGGCGCCGCCGAGGATCTGCTGGAAGATCGAGACGATGATGACCCAGCCGATGAAGTGCGGCAGATAGACGACGCTCTGCACGAACCGGCGGACCTTGTCGCTGACGATGCTGTTGAGCAGCAGCGCGAGGGCGATGGGGACCGGGAAGAAGAACACCAGCTGGACGAGCGCGATCTTCAGCGTGTTGCCGGTCGCCGACCAGAACGCCGGGTCGGCGAAGGCGGACGTGAAGTTCGAGACGCCCGCCCAGGCGCTGCGCATGTAGCCCAGGTACGGCTGGTAGTCCTGGAACGCCACCACGTAGCCGAGGAGCGGCACGTAGTGGAACACGCAGAAATAGAGCAGGCCCGGCAGGGTCAGCAGCAGCATGACCTTGTCCCGCTTGAGCCGCTGCCCCAGCGAGAGGCGGTGAACTGCCCGCGGCGGGGAGGGCGTTGTATCAGCCATGGGGCGGCAAGTTAGTAATCGGTTACCCCTCACGTCAATAGGTCTGGGCAACACCTGGGTTAAGCGAGTTTTTCAACTGCCCGTTCCTGACGGGTATTTGGCACTATTTCGGGCTAAGACGGCCGAGGGTCAGGGTCGGCATGCTTGACGCTCACCCCTCGTGATCCCTAGCGTGCGGTGACTTCATAGAACACGTTTACTGTCCGGAGGCAGGGTGCGTACCACTGACGAGTCGCCGGTCCAGGCCGACTCCGCCGGCTCCACACGGCCCCCACGCAGGCCCCGTACCGTCCTGGCGATGGACGCGGGCCTGCTCGACGATGTCTTTCCGCCCGCCGTACGGCTGCGGCTCGAGGAGTCCGCGGACATCCGGCCGCCACAGGTGGTGGGCGAGTTCGGGAGCCCCGAGGCGGTGGCCGCGCTCGCCGAGTGCGAGGTCCTGCTGACCGGCTGGGGCTGCCCGCACATCGACACGGACGTGCTCGACCGGGCGCCGCGGCTGCGCGCGGTGATCCACTCGGCGGGCACGGTCAAGACGTTCCTGACCCCCGAGGCGTACAGGCGCGGCATCGCGGTGTCGTCGGCAGCGGCCGCCAACGCCGTACCCGTCGCGGAGTTCACTCTCGCGGCGATCATCATGGGCGCCAAGCGGGCCTTCCCGCTCGCCCAGCTGTTCCGCTCCCGCCGCTCCCACCGCACCGCGGCCGACCTCGACCGCCACCACTGGCTCGGCACGCACGGCATCACCGTCGGCGTGGTCGGCGCGTCACGCACCGGCCGCAGGGTCATCCAGCTGCTGCGCTCCATCGACGCCGACGTCCTGCTCCACGACCCGTACGTGAGCGCCGCCGAGGCGGAGCTGCTCGGGGCCACCCGCACCGACCTCGACACCCTCGTCGCCACCAGCGACGTCGTGACCCTGCACGCGCCGTCCACCGCCCTCACGCATCATCTGCTCGACGAGCGGCGCATCGCGCTGATGCGACCGGGCGCCCTGCTGATCAACACGGCGCGCGGCCCGCTCGTCGACACCGAAGCCCTCACCTTGCACCTGGTCAGCGGCCGGATCGATGCCGTGCTCGACGTCACGGACCCCGAGCCGCTGCCCGCCGACCACCCCCTGTGGGACCTGCCCAACGTGTTCATCACCCCGCACATGGCGGGGGCGCAGGGCAACGAGGTGGGACGGCTCGGCGCCCTCGCGGTCGACGAACTCGCCCGCTACGCGCGCGGGGTGCCGCTCAACCACCCCGTACTCCTGGAGGAACTGGAGCGCATCGCGTGAACGGGCGCCCGGCGGACGCCATAGGCTCTGCGCACGGAACGGTCGCGGGACGGGTCGCGGGACCCGCCGCGCAGACCGGTGACCAGGACGACCATGACGACCGCGACGACCAGGGGGAGGTCCGGATGCCCAGGCAGGGCTCGACGGCGAACGGACGGCGCGCGACCGTCGTGGACGTGGCGCGTCTCGCGGGCGTGTCGACCGCGACCGTGTCCCGCGTGATGAACCGCAACTACCCGGTCGCGGCCGCCACCCGCGAGCGCGTCGAGGAGGCCATGCGGCAGCTGGGCTATGTGGTCAACGCCCATGCCCGCGCCCTGGCCGGTGTCTCCGGACGCACGGTCGGCATCATCATCAGCGACGTGGTCGACCCCTTCTACGCCTACATCGCGCGCGGCGTGGAACGCGAGGCGACGGCGGGCAGCCGGCTCTGCCTGGTCTGCAGCACCCAGGGCGACCCGCAGCGCGAGCTGGCCTTCATCGAGCTGATGCACGAGCGCCGTGCCGACGCGGTGATCCTCGTCGGCGGCAGCGTCGCCGACCGGGGCTACCGCACGGAACTCGCACGCCGCGCCCGCGAACTGGACGCCGGCGGCTCGAAGCTCGTGCTGTGCGGCCGACCCTCCCTCGGCAAGGACGCGCCCACGGTCGGGGTCGAGTACGACAACGAGGGCGGCGCCTTCGCGATCACCGACCACCTCCTGACCGAGGGCCACGAGCGGATCCTGTACCTGGGCGGGCCGCCGGGGCTCTCCACCACCAAGGAACGGATCGCCGGCCACCGTCGCGCCCTGGAACAGCGCGGGCTGCCGCGCGATCCGGCGCTCGTACAGCCCGGGGCGTTCAGCCGCCAGTTCGGCCATCGCCGGATGACGGAACTGCTGCGCGACGGGCCGGAGTTCACCGCCGTCTTCGCGGCCAACGACATCGTGGCGGCGGGCGCGGCCCAGGCCCTGGAGGAGGCCGGATTGCGGGTGCCGCAGGACGTCTCCCTGGTCGGCTACGACGACGTGCCCGTGGCGCAGGAGCTGCGACCGCGCCTCACCACCGTCCACATCCCGCTCGAGGAGATGGGCCGCCAGGCCGTCCGCGTCGCCCTCGCGGGCGGCGACGAGGACGACTGGCGGGCCCCGACGACGGGCACGCTGCGCCTCGGTACACATCTGGTGGTACGCGAATCCGTGGGGGCACCGCGTGGGGGGCGGCGGCGCCGGGTGTGAGCCGTTGGGTGCGGTGGCGCCGGGTGTGAGCCGCGCGCCGGCCGGCGTTCCGCTCTGGGCTCCGGGTGGCGGTCCCCTTGGAGGCCCGCCTGGCGGTCCCCCTTGGAGTCCCGCTCGGCGGTCAGCTCGGCGGTCCGCTTGTCGGTTCGCTTGGCGTTCCGCTCAGGGCTCCGCTTGGCGTTCCCCTTGGAGCCCCGCCTGGAGGTCCCCTTGGAGTCCCGCTCGGCGGTCCGCTTACCAGTCCGCTCGGCGTTCAGCTTGCCAGTCCGCTCGGCGTTCAGCTTGCCGGTTCGCTCGGCGTTCAGCTTGCCGGTCCGCTTGTCGGTCCGCTCGGCAGCGTTCGACGGCTCTCCGCCCGGGCGTTGTTCACCGGTTTCGCCCTCAGGTCGTAGTAACAGACAGAAACTTGCCGGGCCCCCTTGCGGCGGGATAGCAAACGCTTACATGCTGGCGCGCAGCCCGCACATCACTCCGATGCTGTTGATCCCCATGGGAGTCTCTGGATGCGCCCTGCCCGTATGCCTTCCGCCGCCTCGGCCGACGCTGCTGTCCCCGCCGGCACCCCCGCCACCTCGGGCTTCTCCCGTCGTGGGGTGCTCGCCACCCTGGCCGGCGCGGGAGCCGCCACGCTGCTCGGCACCGGCACCGCAAGTGCCCACTCCGTGCGCGCTGCCGGCCTCACCGTCCCGCTCATCGCACGCCCCTCCGCCGAGACGGAGCGCCTCCGCCTCGGACAGGCCCTGCGCGCCACCGAGTTCCAGCCGACCGGGCAGTACGTCCCCGCCGGGGCCGCACTGCGCTTCGACGTGCTGCCCCACGACGGCCTCGTGCCCACGCTCTGGATCGGGCAGTGGGACTACTACGGCACAGTGACGGAGCCCCGCAGCTATGCGCTGAAGCCCGGCGCCAACACGGTCACCGACCCGCACGGCGGTCCCGTCTACTTCTCCCTCGAAGGCCACGGCGAGCGCGCCGCCGTGAAGTTCAGGTCGGGCGCCACCTCGATGCCCGTCTTCACGCTCGGCCGCACCTCCGAGGCCGACTACCAGCGGCAGTTGGACACCCTCACCGACGTGCCGGTGGTCGAGCTGCACGCGCCGCGCACCATCATGACGCTGACGCGCGACGGCGCGCTCCTGTACCGCGACCAGGACCACGCGGCGCTGCTCCGGCTCGTCGAGCAGATCATCGAGGCCGAGTCGCAAATCAGCGGGCTCGACGGCTCGAAGCCGGTGCACCGGCCGAAGGCGGGCGGCTACCACTTCACCGAGGTGTCGGTGGTCCCGTCCGGAGTCGGCGCCTACGCCACGCACGGCTACAACGGCTTCCCGCGCGCCTATCTCGACCGCGCCACCACCGTCGACGGGCTGCGCACCCGGGGCTGGGGCCTCTACCACGAGCTCGGGCACCTGCATCAGCAGATGGCGTACAAGCCGACGGGCCTGACCGAGGTCACGGTCAACATCTACTCGCTCGCGGTGCAGCGGGCCCTTGGCCAGCCGTCGAACCTTCTGACCGTCGACCCGAAGACCGGCCTCAACCCCTTCCAGTCCGCACGCGCGAAGTTCGGCACGGACGGGCTGACGTACGAGAAGTCCTTCGGCGCCTACGAGAAGCTCGTGCCGCTGCGGCAGCTGGAGCTGGCCTTCGGTGACGACTTCTGGCCGCGGTTGCACCGGCTTGTGCGCGAGGAGAACCCGCAGTCCGACTACACCGAGACCGCCAAGCGGTACCGCGCCCTGTCGACCTACGCCAGCCGTGTCTCCGGCCGCGACCTCACGGACTTCTTCGTCCGCGACTGGGCCTTCCCCATCGACGCCACCGGACTGGCCGAGATCGCCGCGCTCCAGCTGCCGAAGCCGACCGTCGAACCGGCCACGCTGACCGACTGACCCGACCGACGCGACTCACGCGACCGACGCGACCGACCCGGAGGGGACCCACCGAACATGGACCTCACTCGCAGACAGACCCTGACCCTGGCGGGCGCGACCGCCGCGGCGGCGCTCCCCCTGACAGCGGGAGTCGCGTCGGCAGCGGACGCCGCAGAAGCGGCGGACGCCCCTGCCGCCGACACGTTCGACGAACTGCTGGCGCGCGCCGAGGAGCAGCTCACCGGCGGCGCGTTCGACACCGCCGACCCGGACTTCGCCGCCGCCGTCAAGGCCCTCGACACGCAGGCGTCCGCCTGGTGGAAGGACCTCGACCGGAATGCGGGCAGGAAGGCTCTGTGGGCCGACCTTTCCCCTGCGTCGGACCCCGGAATGTTCGGGCAGAGCTATCCGCGCCTGCGCACCCTGGCCACCGCCTGGGCCACCCCCGGCACCTCGCTGACCGGCAGCCCGGAGGTCGCCGACGCACTCGTCGCGGCCCTGAGCTTCCTGGGCACCACTGGCTACAACCCGGCCCGCGGCGAGTCCGGCAACTGGTGGTTCTGGGAGATCGGCGCGCCCCGGGCGCTGATGGACACCTGCGTACTCATGCGGTCGAAGCTGCCTGCCGCGGATCTGGCCGGATACGTCGCGACCGTCGCGAAGTTCTGCCCGAACCCCGACCGCCGCACCAACTCCCCCTCCCTCTCCGAGACCGGCGCGAACCGCGCCGACAAGGCCGTCATCGTGGCCCTGCGCGGGCTGCTCGCCCGGGACGCGGCCACGGTCGCGCTGGCCCGCGACGGCCTGTCGGACGTGCGGGACAACGGGCGCCGCAGCCTCTTCACCTATGTCACCTCGGGCGACGGCTTCTACGAGGACGGGTCGTTCGTCCAGCACGACAGCGTCGCCTACACGGGGACGTACGGCAGTGTGCTGCTCGGCAGCGCGGGGCAGCTGATCGCGCTGCTCGCCGGGTCGGACTGGGCCGTGAACGACCCGAAGGTGTCGGTGCTGTACGAGGCGGTGGAGCGGTCCTTCTCGCCCGTCATGTTCGACGGGCTGATGATGGACGCGCTGCGCGGGCGGGCGATCTCGCGCGAGCGGGCCCGCGACTACAACGACGGTGCTGTCACCCTCACTTACATCCTCCAGCTCGCCGCGGGCGCCCCGGCCCCGTACGCCGACCGCTGGCGTGCGCTCGCCAAGGGGTGGATCAGCCGTAACAAGGCCAATCCGTACGCGAGTCTCGTCGGCATCCCGGCTCTGGCGCGCGCAAAGGCCGTCCTCGACGACAAGGCGATCCCGGCGGCAGAGCGTCTCACCGGTCACTTCTCGTTCGCCGACATGGACCGCGTGGTGCACCGGCGCCCCGGCTGGGCGCTCGCCCTGTCGCTCTCCTCGAAGCGCATCGCCGCGTACGAAGCGGGCAACGGTGAGAACCTGCACGGCTGGTACACCGGCGACGGCATGACCTATCTGTACGACGGTGACGACCTCGGCCAGTTCGGCGACGGGTTCTGGCCGACCGTCGACCCGTACCGGCTGCCGGGCACGACGGTGGACACGCGCGCCCGTGCGGACCTCGGCACGGGCGCCGGCACCGGCACGTACCGCCCGAAGAACGCCGTGGCGGGCGGCGCCGTCCTCCAGGACCAGTACGGCGCGGCAGCGATGGAACTCATCGCCGACGGCAGCACCTTGCAGGCGCGGAAGGCGTGGTTCTGCCTGGACAACGCGGTCGTCTCGCTCGGCGCGGGCATCACCGCGAGCGACGGCCGCGCGATCGAAACCGTCGTCGAGAACCGCAGTCTCCGCACTGGCGGGGCGCAACGCCTCCTGGTGGACGGGCGGCGGCAGCCTGGCGAGCAGGGCTGGTCCGCATCGCTGTCCCGCGCCGACTGGGCGCATCTGGAGGGCACGGGCGGCTACGTCTTTCCCGACCATCCAGGAAGCGCGCCCGACGGCGTCACCCTGAGAGCGCTGCGGGAGGAGCGCACCGGCACGTGGGGCGCCCTCAACTCCGGTGCGGACACCGGGGGCGGCACCGACCCGGTCACCCGCCGCTACGTCACCCTGTGGTTCGACCACGGCTCCTCCCCCACCGACTCCTCGTACGCCTACGTGCTCCTGCCGGGTGCGAGCGCCGTGGCGACCGGGATCTGGGCGCACTCGCGGCCCGTGCGGATCGTGGCGAACAACGCCACGGTCCAGGCCGTCGAGGCGCGCCGCCTCGGGCTCCTCGCCGCGCACTTCTGGGGTCCCGGCAGCGCCGCCGGACTCACATCGTCCGGTCCCGGCACCGTCCTGGTGCGGCGGCACGGCGACGCCATCGCGGTCGCCGTGGCCGACCCAAGCCGCACCGGGTCGACGCTCACGGTCGAACTCCCCTTCCCCGTACGCAAGGTGACCCGTGCCGACGACACGATCACACTCACCCCGGGCCGCCGGCCCGTCCTGACGATCGACGTCGCAGGCTCACGCGGGCACAGCCACACGGCGGAACTCGCATGAGGTCATGTCTGTCGGTTCCGACCGTCGACGTCCGTCCCAGGCACGCATAGGGTCACCCCGGCCCGCCACTTCCGATCAAGGAGCGACACGCCCCCATGCCCGCACCACACCTCTCACTGCCGCCCACCGACCGTGTCCTGTCCCCGCTCACGGGCTGGACGCGGGCCCACTGGGAGGCGCTCGCCGACCGGCAGTTGGAGGCGCTCATCCCGTACGCGACGCCCGGGTTCGCGCAGTACCGGCTGCCGGGGCGGGCCAGCTGGTCGGGCGTCGTGTCGGACGGGCTCGAGGGGTTCGCGCGGTCATTCCTGCTTGCCTCCTTCCGCATAGCGGGCGCGGGCGGGGACGTCGATCCCCGACTCGTAGAACGCTACGCGGAGGGTCTGACAACCGGCACGGACCGCGGGCGCGGCACGGGCCTCGACGGCGAGGCGTGGCCCGAACTCACCGACTGCTCCCAGCAGATGGTGGAGGCGGCGTCCATCGCGATCGGGCTGCACGAGACCCGCCCCTGGATCTGGGACAAGCTCGACTCCCGGGTCCAGGAGCGGATCGTGGACTGGTTCTCCGGATTCGTCGGCGGCCGCACCTGGGACAACAACTGGCGTCTCTTCCAGGTGGTTTCGGAGCAGTTCCTGGCCTCGGTCGGAGCCCCGTACAGCCAGGACGACATCGACGGCGGCCTCGACCGCATCGA
This sequence comes from Streptomyces sp. NBC_01445, assembly GCF_035918235.1. Taxonomy (NCBI): domain Bacteria; kingdom Bacillati; phylum Actinomycetota; class Actinomycetes; order Kitasatosporales; family Streptomycetaceae; genus Streptomyces; species Streptomyces sp. NBC_01445. The sequence goes on from NZ_CP109485.1 coordinate 2,605,904, forward strand.
GGACTGGTATGTCGGCGACGGCTGGTACACGGACGGGGACGGCCGCAACTTCGACTACTACATCGGCTGGGCCATGCATCTGTACCCGCTGCTGTGGGCGCGGATGACGGGACCGGACGGCGACGGCGGCCGCGCGAAGGTCTACCGGGAGCGCCTGTCGCAGTTCCTCACCACCTACCCGCACTTCTTCGGCGGTGACGGCGCACCCGTGCACCAGGGCCGCTCACTGACGTACCGTTTCGCCGCCACCGCGCCGGTGTGGATGGGCGCGCTCGCGGACTGCACCCCACTGGAGCCGGGGCTCACGCGACGCCTCGCGTCGGGCACCGCGCGGCACTTCGTGGAGCGCGGCGTCCCCGACGAGCGGGGCCTGCTGCCGCTCGGCTGGTACGGGACGTTCCTGCCGACGACGCAGGCGTACTCGGGCCCCGCCTCGCCGTACTGGGCGAGCAAGGGGTTCCTCGGACTGCTGCTGCCCGCCGACCATCCGGTGTGGACCGAGCGCGAGGCGCAGCTCCCCGTCGAGAAATCCGAGCGGGCCATCCAGTACACCGCGCTGCCCGCGCCCGGCTGGCTGCTGCACGGCACGCCCCACGACGGGATCGTGCGGCTGATCAACCACGGCAGCGACCACAACCCGCTCGAAGGTCCCGCCACGGACGATCCGCACTACGCGAAGCTCGCCTACTCCACGGCGACGGCGCCCGAGTCGGCGCCGCACGCCTGGAAGCGGACCGTCGACAACCATGTGGCGCTCGTCGCGGAGGACGGCACCCCGTCGCGCCGGCGCCGCATCCACCCGATCTCCTGCGAGGGGCGCGCCGCCTCGTCCCGCCATGACGCCCAACTGCCGGGATTCGACGAGGAGTTCCCGATCGAGTCGACGACCGTCCTGCACGGTCCGTGGGAGATCCGCGTGCACCGGGTGCAGGCACCCGCGGGCGTGACGGTCCGCGAGGGCGGCTACGCGGTCGCCGACGAGACCAGCGTCCACGCCGAGCGGGGCCCGGGCTGGGCGCTGACGCGCACGGAGGCCGGGGTGACCAGCGCGGTGGTGGCGCTGCACGGCTGGGACGAGGAGTCCGGTATCGCACGGGAGGTCGAGGCCAATGCCTACGGCCCGCACTCGGCGACGCCGTACCTCCGCTCGACCGGCCACCCCGGAGGATCCAGCGTGCACGTCACGCTCGCGGTCCTGACGCGCGACGTCGTGCACCCACGGGCCCTGCGCGAGTCGATCTCATGCGTGGCGGACCCCGGGGACGGCGGACAGGTGCGGATCACGTTCCCCGACGGCGGGACGGTCACCGTCTGACGCCCGTCATCGGGTTCCTTCGTGGATACCCCTGCCTTCAGGCAGGCGAGGAAGCGGACTCCTGCGGAGCAGGGCAAGGTGCGGTCTTTCGCCCCCAGGGTGAAAGACGTTGTTCTGACCCGCAGGTTTGGTCTCAAGTAGCGGTCACACTAGTTTGTGAGCGTGGCCACGACCTGTGTGAAGCGGGCGTTCAAGTACCGCTTCTATCCGACCGATGCGCAGGCAGCCGAGCTGTCGCGCACGTTCGGATGCGTGCGCAAGGTCTACAACCTTGCGCTTGCCGCCCGCACCGAAGCGTGGGCGCGGCAAGAGCGGGTCAACTACAACGCCACCTCGGCCATGCTGACCGCATGGAAGAAGACCGGGGAACTAGCGTTCCTCAACGAGGTTTCCTCGGTGCCGCTCCAGCAGTGTCTGCGACACTTGCAGACGGCGTTCAGTAACTTCTTCGCCAAGCGGGCCAAGTACCCGCGCTTCAAGTCGAAGAAGAAGTCCCGGAAATCCGCCGAATACACCACCAGCGGTTTCCGGTTCCGCTCCGGGGAGCTGACTCTGGCGAAGATGGCCCAGCCGCTGGACATCGTGTGGTCGCGCCCGCTGCCCGAGGGCGCATCCCCGTCCACGGTGACCGTGTCGCAGGACGCCGCGGGACGCTGGTTCGTCTCCCTGCTGTGCGAGGACCCGGCCATCCAGCCACTTGCCGCTACCGACTCGGCAGTGGGAATCGACGTCGGCCTGGACCACCTGCTGACCCTGTCCACCGGGGAGAAGATCGCCAACCCACGGCACGAACGCAAGGACCGTGCCGCCCTCGCCCAGGCTCAGCGCCGCATGGCGAAGAAGGAGCAGGGCAGTGCGAACCGGGCCAAGGCCCGACGCAAGGTCGCCAAGATCTACGCGAGGATCGCCGACCGCCGCCGCGACCACCTGCACAAACTGACCACTCGTCTCGTTCGTGAAAATCAAACGATCGTGATCGAGGACCTGACCGTGCGCAACATGGTCAAGAACCGGAAACTTGCCCGCGCCATCTCGGATGCGGCGTGGTCGGACTTTCGGAGCATGCTGGTGTACAAGGCCGCCTGGTACGGGCGGGAAGTGATCGCGGTCGACCGCTTCTTCCCCTCGTCCAAGCTGTGCTCCCACTGCGGCACCTTGCAGGGCACGATGCCGCTCAACGTCCGCACCTGGACGTGTGACTGCGGCACGACCCACGACCGGGACGTGAACGCAGCACGCAACCTTCTGGCCGCCGGGCTGGCGGTGACAGTCTGTGGAGCTGGTGTAAGACCTCAACGGAGTTCTCCGAGCGGGCAGTCGGCGACGAAGCAGAAAACCCCACGGCGCGAGCCGTAGGAATCCCCTCCTACAGGAGCGGGAGCATGTCAAGTGTGGGCCCCGTACGTCGTCTGGGCGGGGGCGTGGGCCAGGAGGTGCCTGACGAGGGTGAGGAGGGTCTGGATGCCCGAGCTGGAGATCCGCGCGTCGCACCGCACGACGGGCACCTGCGGGTCGAGGTCGATGGCCGCCCGCACTTCGTCGGGGTCGTAACGGTAGGCGCCGTCGAACTCGTTGACGGCCACGATGAACCCCATGCCGCGCTCCTCGAAGAAGTCGACGGCCGCGAAGCAGTCCTCGAGACGGCGGGTGTCCGCGAGGATCACCGCACCGAGCGCCCCCTCGGAGAGCTCGTCCCACATGAACCAGAAGCGCTCCTGCCCGGGCGTGCCGAACAGATACAGCACGTGTTCCGGGTCCAGGGTGATCCGCCCGAAGTCCATCGCGACCGTCGTCTCGACCTTGTTCTCGATTCCTTCGAGGTCGTCGGTCTCGGCGCTGACCGTGGTGAGCAGCTCTTCCGTGCTCAGCGGGGCGATCTCGCTGACCGCACCGACGAAGGTCGTCTTGCCGACACCGAAGCCACCCGCGACCAGGATCTTCAGCGCGGTGGGGAAGGCGTCAGAGCTGTCGTCGTAGTCCATCGAGCACTGCCTCCAGTAGGGACCGGTCAGTGGGGTTGTCGTGGAACGTGGGGGGCTTGGTGGTGATCGCCCCGCAGTCGACGAGGTCGGACAGCAGGACCTTCGTGACGGCGGCGGGGAGTTTCAGATGGGCCGCGATCTCCGCGACCGATGTGGGGTGGGCACACAGTTTGAGCGCCTCACCGTGTTCGGGCCCTAAGTAGCCGAGCGGGGTGGCCCCGGTCGCCATCACCAGCGACAGGAGATCCAGCGCAGTGGTCGGCTGCGTCCGCCCGTTGCTCACCGTGTACGGGCGGACGAGGCGGCCGGCCGCTGCGTCGAGCCACGGCCCGTCCTGCGGGGCCGTCATGCTCAGTTCCTCATCGCCGTGGGTTCGGCCGCGTGCTGGCGGGGCGCCGTCATCAGGTACGGGCGCACGCTCTTGACCAGCATGGCCATCTCGTAGCCGAGCACCGCGGCGTCGGCCTCACGCCCGGCGAGCACGGCGAGGCACGTGCCGGAGCCCGCGGTGGAGACGAACAGCAGGGTGGAGTCCAGCTCGACGACGACCTGCCGGACCTCACCCCCGTCCCCGAATCGGACGCCCGCGCTACGTCCGAGGGAGTACAGGCCCGACGCCAGGGCCGCCATGTGGTCGGCGCTGTCGGCGTCGAGGCCGTGGACGGACTTGACCAGCCCGTCGGACGAGAGGAGGACGGCGCTGCGGGTGTGCGGCACACGCTGGACGAGGCCGCTCATCAGCCAGTCGAGATCGGACACATGACCCGTCGGCACATCGCTCGCCATGGGGGATCGACTCCTTGGTGGACTGCTGGGGGTGCGTTGACTGTGGGAAGTGCGGGACTGCTTGCGGCACTTGGCGGGCACGCGCGGGGTGGGCGCACCGGTGGCGGGCGAACGTCATCCGGCCGTATCGCTCCCGTCGTGCCGTGCGTCCGGTTCGTAGGCGGCGAGTGACCCGGTGGCGGGACCGCCGGTCGGCTCGGGACCGGCCTGAGGCAGGTCGCGCACACCGAGGGTCAGGTCTCGCGCCTCGGCTGCCTCCGCGAGCCCGATGCCGCGCTGGAACGCCGCCATCAGACCGGGGTCGTGGAGTACGGGCGCCTCGTTGTCGGGACGCTCCTGCCGCTGCGCCGGGCCGCCCCTCAGCTGCGGCGCGAGGTGTTCCTGGACGCGCCGTTTGGGGAGTTGAGGTCGCCCCATGGTCCCGCGTACGGCGCCGTTGACCGGGGTCGGCTGGAGGGGCGTGTGCTCCACGGTGGCCTGCGGGTCCTCCGAACGGATGCCGGGCAGCGCGTCGGCGGGTGTCCGTCGCTCCTCCCTGGCGGTACGCAGCGGGAGGGGAGGCGCGACGCCGTTCGCCCCGGAATGTCTGCCGTCGGAAGCCCCGCCCTGAGGCTGCCGCGGGACGACGGCCACGCCGGCGTGCGGGGTCTCGCGGGGCGGCGGGGGTTGATGGGGTGCCGGGTACTGCTGGGGGTCGAATGGCTGAAGGTCGGGCTGAGGGGGACGGGGGAGCTGGTTCTGTGGCTGGGGCTGTGGTGGCCGGCGGTGGGACTGCGGCTGAGGCTGCTGTTCGAGCTGGTGCTGCCGTTCCTGCTGGCTCTGGTGTTGCGAGAGTCGCCGTTCATGCGCCTGGTGCCGCTGGTGCATGGTCTGCGCGCTGTCGTCCGTGGCGTCCGCGGCGCTCCGTGGCCTCGGCGCTGGCTCGTTCTCGTCGCCGCCGAGCAGGCTCTGCGGCACGACGAGGACCGCCTGCACACCACCGTAGATATTGCTCTGGAGCCGGACCGTGATGCCGTGTCTGCGGGCGAGCTGCGAGACGACGAAGAGGCCGATGCGCCCGTCCTGGAGCAGGCTCGCGACGTTGACCTGGTCCGGGTCGGCGAGCAGCGTGTTCATCTTGTTCTGCTCGGTCACGGGCATTCCGAGGCCGCGGTCCTCGACCTCGATGGCGAGACCGGACGTGACGGTGTTGGCGCGGAGCAGGACTTGGGTGTGCGGGGCCGAGAACACGGTGGCGTTCTCGACGAGTTCGGCGAGCAGGTGGATGCAGTCGGCGACGGCGTGCCCGCGCAGGGTGCCGTCGACCGGCGGGACGAGTTTGACCCGTGAGTACTGCTCGACCTCCGCTATGGCCGACCGCATGACCTCGGTCATGGAGACCGGGCGGCTCCACTGGCGCCGGGACACGGCGCCGCCGAGCACGGCCAGGTTCTCGGCGTGCCTGCGGATCCGGGTGGCGAGGTGGTCGACGTGGAAGAGGCCCTTGAGCAGGTCGGGGTCCTCGACGTCGTTCTCCAGTTCGTCGAGGATCGAGATCTCGCGGTGCACGAGGGACTGCAGCCGCCGGGCCAGATTGACGAAGACCTCGACCTTCTGTTCGCTGCCCGCGTGGCTGGAGAGCTGGGACGCCTGGACGACGGCGGTGACGGCCACGTCCTGGGCGCGCGTCATGTCCGCGGCCAGCAGGTCGAACTCGTCGGCGTCCGGGGCGGCCGCGGGAGGCTGTCTGCGGGGCGGCGGCCCCTCACCCTTACGCAACTGCTCCACGAGACCGCGCAGTTCACCCTGCCCGCGCGCACTCGCACGGCGCAGGACACCGACCCGTTCGCGTACGGTCCTGGCCGCCCGGTCGGCGGCCACGGCGGCGATCACGATGCCGGCCAGGGTGACGAGGCACGCTCCGGCGAGGACGGCCCAGAGGGCGAGCCCGGGGCGGGCGCCCGTGGAGCGGATGGTGAAGAGAACGGCCGCGCTGGCGCTCAGGGCGACGGCGAGCGGGGGCAGTACGGCAAGGCGCAGAAGCTGGGGCCGTATGTGGGTCTCGGGCTGCGGGGGGACGGACCGGCCGCCCGGCCTGCCGTGCCGACCGCCCTCTCGGCGGTCTGCTCGGGGGGCCGGCGGGCGAAGGTGAGACATTCGGCGTCCTCGTACGTGGGGGCTCCTGCGGGTCGGCGCGAGGCGGGCAGGCGGCATCGCGCTCCCGGCCGGGAGCGGGTGGGAATGCCGCCGCTGCGTCGCTCAGCGAGCACACACGGTAGTCGGGGACGGCTCACATGCGGTGGGCAGTTGCCAAAGTCCGGCGGCCCAGGTCCCGCTCTGGTATGAGGCTTCGTACGACAGACCGATAACAGTTCCGGACGCCCGACCGGTCATGGGTACGGGTGTTCCATCGTCGGAGAGACGTCGCAGCGGAGGCGGAGCCTGTCGGGCGCAGCCGTCGAACTGATGCGGGCGCCGGCCTGCAGATACGCTCTCCGGCGTGATCGAGGACGGCGGAACAGACCAGGGCACCGTGACGACGGTTCAGCGGGTGGGCGACACCATCCGGCGCCCTCCCGGCCGTTGGACCCCGCTGGTGCACGCATTGCTCGCCCACCTCGAGGCGGCCGGATTCCACGGCGCTCCGCGGGTACTGGGCTTCGACGAGGACGGCCGCGAGGTGCTGTCCTTGCTGCACGGCGAGCCGGGGATGAACCCGTGGGGTCCGGCCCTCCAAGGCGCGGTGGGTCTGCGGCAGTTGGGGCGGTGGGCCCGCGACTACCACGAGGCCGTTCGCGGCTTCCGGCCGCCGCAGGACGCCGAGTGGTTTGCGCCGGACGCGCGGTGGCGCCCGGGCCTGATCGTGCGCCACGGCGATCTGGGGATGTGGAACTCCGTATGGAGCGGCGATCGACTGGCCGGGTTCATCGACTGGGACTTCGCCGAGCCCGGCGAGCCGGTCGACGATCTGGCCCAACTCGCCTGGTACGCGGTGCCGCTGCGTGACGCGGGAGTGCAGGCTCGCTGCGGCTTCCCGGACGGCGCTCCGGTGCGCGAGCGGTTCCTCGGCCTCTGCGAGGCCTACGGCGGCGACATCGGGCCGGACGCGGTACTGGCGGCGCTGGACCGCATGCAGGTGCGCGAGGCGGCCCGCATCCGCGAGCAGGGTGGGTGCGGCAGGGCCCCGTGGGACCTGATGCTGCGGCGCGGCGACGCCGAGGAGATCGACGCGGAACGCCGGTGGCTGGCCCGTAACAAGGCGGTTCTGCTGGGCGAGTGAACGCCACCGCGGGTATGACGGCCCCCCAGCGCCGAAAGTCACCAGGCCGGAGATCTGACACGGCTCTTGTGTCCCCCCACGGCCGCAGCGCCAGCCACCCATGGTTGGTTTGCGGCTCAGGTCAGCGAGAGGAGTTCGGGGCCTGAGAGCCCGGATCTCATCCACGCGCTCAAACCGCCGGCACAGCCTCCTGCTCGCCGGAGCCGGCCCCGGCACCCGTGCCACTCGGTGTCGCGCCGGTGTCCGGCCGGTCCGCCGGCTCCGTATCGGGCCATCCTTCCGCCGGCTGCGTGGCGATGCCGCGCCACCACGGCTGGGCGGGCAGCGTCTCGGCCGTGGGTTCGAAGGGCTCGCCCGGGCACGGGAGCGCGACCTTGGCACCGGCCTGCCGCCCCGCCGCGAACGTACCCTCGCCGGGCTCGGCCCACGGGTGCGGCGCCAGATTGAACGTGCCCCAGTGGATCGGGAGCATCGGCCCGCCGCCGGGCCCGCCCTGGAGGTCGAGGTGGGCGCGCATGCCCTCCTCGGGACGCATGTGGATGTCGGGCCAGAAGTCGCTGTACGCGCCGATCTGGATCATCGTCGCGTCGAACGGCCCGTGCTCCGCGCCGATGTCCTTGAAGCCGGGGAAATAGCCGGTGTCACCGCTGTGGTAGACGCGGTGCTCGGGACCGGCGACGACCCAGGACGCCCACAGGGTGTGCTGCTCGTTGCGCAGGCCGCGGCCGCAGAAGTGGCGCGCCGGTGTGGCCGTCAGGGTCAGCCCCGCCACCTTCGTCTGCTCGTTCCAGTCGAGCTCGCGGAGGCGGTCCGCGGGAACGCCCCAGTGCTCCAGGTGCGCGCCGACGCCGAGCGGCACCGCGAACACCGTGTCCGTGTCGGCCAGCGCCCGGATCGTGGGCAGGTCGAGGTGGTCGTAGTGATCATGGGAGATCACCACGACGTCCACCGGGCCTAGCGCGGCGAGCGGCAGCGGTACGGGGTGCAGTCGCTTGGGGCCCGCGAAGTCGAACGGCGAGCAGCGCTCGCCCCAGACGGGGTCGAAGAGCACGCGGCTGCCGTCGATCTCGGCGAGGACGCTGGAGTGTCCCATCCAGGTGAGCCGCAGGCCGCTCGCCGGGGGCTTCGCGAGGTCGGCGAGGGTCGTGGAGTGCACGGGGACGGTGCCCGTGGGCGCCCGGCGGACGCGCCCCTCCTTGGCGAAGAAGACCTTCGCAAACTCGATCATGGAACCCACGGGTCTGGTGCGTGCGCCCACCGGGTTCTGGAAGCTGCCGTCCGCGAAGTTCGGCGACCTCCGGATCCGCTCGAGCCGCTCTCCCGCCGGGTCCGCGCCGAAAGCGGCAGGCCGCAGCGGGCGGAGCCCGGAGCTCAGGGAACGTGACACAGCGCCTCCCGGTGGATCGATCAGGGTTTCCCGATCGGGGATTCCATTATGGGCGGCCCCGCCGACAGTGCCCGATCCGGGACCCGGACACACAGGGAATTCCAAGGCACGCCCCGGACCCGTCGCCCCCACGTCACTCGGCGTTACGGCCGGTAACTCGCCCGCATCCCGCTCGAACCTCCCCGCGAGCCGCGAACCGCGAGCCGGGCACCTCGCCTGCAGTCGCGCCGGAAAGCCGCGTCGGAAAACTGATCCTTCATTCAGTAGCCATTGCGTTGACACCGGTCTTCGCAGCCTCGGATACTGACTGGCGATTCAGTAATCGGGGCAGCGATCCGCGCCGGTCGGTGATCCCCTCGTCGGCATCCGTCAGTTTCTGGAGGCACCGTGTCAGAGCTCCCCATCGAGCTGGTCCCCCTCACCCCGGAGCAGCGGGACATCGTGGACCTCACGAGGACGTTCGCGCGTGAGGAGATCCGGCCGCGCGGGCGCGCCGTGGACGAGGCGGACGTGGAGACGCCCTGGGATCTGTGGCGCGCGGCCGCGAAGGTCGGCATCACCGGGTTCATGCTGCCCGAGGAGTACGGGGGCGGCGGGTTCACCGACGTGTTCACGCAGGTCCTCGTCCAGGAAGAGCTGTGCGTCGGCGACCTGGGCATCGGCAACCTCCTCTGCTCGAACGGCTTCTTCGCCGACCCCGTCATGGAGCTCGGTACCGAGGAGCAGAAGCGCGCGTGGCTGACGCCGCTGGCCGGGGCCGACACCCCGATGACCTCGCTGGCGACGACCGAGCCGGGCTCCGGGTCCGACGCCGCGTCGATCGTGACGACCGCGACGCGCACGGCGGGCGGATACCTCCTGAACGGCCAGAAGGCCTGGATCTCGAACGCGGGCGAGGCCGAGCAGTACGTCGTGTTCGCCAAAACCGACCCGACGCAGCGCTCGCGCGGTGTCACGGCGTTCCTGCTGCGCAAGGGCGCCGAGGGGCTCACGTTCGGTGAGCCGATGCGCAAGATGGGCCAGCGCGCGATCGTGTGCCGCGAGGTGTTCTTCTCCGACGTGTTCGTGCCCGACGCCGACCGACTCGGCGACGAGGGGCAGGGCTTCGCGGGCCTCATGCGGACGTTCGACATCTCGCGCGCCGTCCTCGGCGCGGCCGCCACGGGTGTGGCGCGGGCCGCGTACGAGTACGCGCGTGACTACGCACGCACGCGCGTGCAGTTCGGCAAGCCGATCATCGAGCACCAGGCCGTGGCGTTCCGCCTCGCGGACATGCGGACGCGGATCGAGCAGTCCCGTCTGATGACGTGGCGCGCCGCGCGGCGGCTGGACGCCGGACTCGACGCGACCGCCGAGGCGGCCATGGCCAAGCTGACCGCGTCGGAGACGGCGGCGTACTGCACCTGGGCGGCGGTGCAGACGCTCGGCGGGTGGGGCTACTCGCGGGAGTTCCCGGTCGAGCAGTGGATGCGGGACGCCAAGCTGGAGGAGATCGAGGAAGGCACCTCCGACATCATGCGCCTGGTCATATCGAGGTCGCTGTGACAGAGGAGACGGTGACGGAACAGATGCGGACGTCGACCGGCGGCGAGGCGCTCGTCAGGGCACTCGCCGCCCATGGGGTCTCCACCGCGTTCGGCATCCCGGGAACCCACAACCTGGAGATCTACCGGCACTTGGCGGCGTACGGCATCACGCATGTCGCCCCGCGTCACGAGCAGGGCGCCGGGTACGCGGCCGACGCCTACGCGCGCGTGACGGGCGATCCCGGGGTGGCGATCACGACGACGGGGCCCGCTCTCCTGAACATCGCGGCCGCGGTCGGGCAGGCGTACTCGGACAGCGTGCCGCTTCTCGTGGTGTCGCCGGGCATGCCGCTGCGCCATCCGCGCCAGTCGACGGGTCTGTTGCACGAGATGCGCAGCCAGACGGAGGCACTGCGGAACGTGGCGGCGTTCAGCCATCGGGTGTCCTCTGTGGAGGAGATCGGGGCGGCGGTGGCGCGCGCGTTCAGCCTGTTCCGTACGGAGAGGCCGCGGCCCGTGCACATCGAGGTGCCGCTCGACCTGCTCGAGGCGACGGAGCCCGCCGGGCCGGTACGGCGCGCTCCGCTGCCGGCGCCCCGTGCGGCGGACGGTGCGTCGCTCGACGCGGCGGCCGCCCTCCTCGCCGGCGCGGTGCGCCCCGGCCTGGTCCTGGGCGGTGGCGCACGCGGTGCGGCCGAGCAATGCCGGGCACTGGCAGAGCAGTTGGGCGCTCCGGTGGCGACCACCGCGAACGGCAAGGGCATCGTCGACGAACGGCATCCCCTCGCCCTCGGTGTGTCCCTGCACAGCCCCTCTGTACAGAAGTGGCTGGCCGCCTGCGACGTCGTGCTCGCCGTCGGGACGGAGCTCGCCGAGTCGGACCTGTGGTCCGCGCCGCCCGCGCTCGACGGCAAGCTGATCCGTGTCGACGTCGACCCGGCGCAGATGTACGCGGGCGTCCCCGCGGACGTCGCCCTGGTGGGCGACGCGCAGGCGACAATGCGGGCGTTGAAGGAGCGGCTCGCCAAGGTGCCGGGCCCCGCGTCCACGGACGCGGCCACGCGGACCACGGCCGCCGTGCGCGCCGCCCGCGACGACGAGACACGCACGCGTGACGCTCGTTGGGTGCCGTATCTCGAAGCGATCAGGAGCGTCCTCGCGGCAGATGCCGTGGTGACCTCCGACAGCGCCCAGTGCTGCTACTACGGCGCGCTCCCGCACCTCCCCGTCGGCCCCGGGGGGCGCTATCTGCACCCCACCGGGTTCGGCACGCTCGGCTACGCGCTGCCCGCCGCGATCGGCGCGAAGACCGCCTGCCCCGACCGGCAGGTGATCGCGATCAGCGGGGACGGCGGGCTCCAGTTCTCGGTACAGGAGCTGGCCACGGCCGCGCAGCTCCAACTGCCGCTCCCCGTCGTCGTGTTCGACAACGGCGGCTACGGCGAGATCCGCGACGAGATGGCCGCGCGCGGCGACACACCGGCCGCAGTCGACCACGCACGCGTGGACCTCGCCGGCCTCGCGCGGGCCTTCGGCGGCAGGGGCGCCCCCGCGCACTCCCCCGGCGAACTCGCCGCGCTCCTGACCCGCGCCCTGGCCACCCCCGGACCCACCCTGATCACCGTCCCCGAGGAGACCGCATGACCGCGCCCGCCACCCCCCTGATGTCGCTCACCTGGACCGACCACGTCACCGGCAGGCACGGCTACCTCGTCGTCGACCGGCTGGTGCGCGGCGTGTCCAGCGGCGGGCTCCGGATGCGTCAGGGCTGCACCCTCGACGAGGTCGCGGGCCTCGCGCGCGGGATGACGATGAAGGAGGCCCTGCACTACAACCCTCAGGGCCGCTACATCCCCCTGGGCGGCGCCAAGGGCGGCATCGACTGCGACCCGCAGGACCCGGAGGCCTACGGCGTCCTCGTGCGCTATCTGCGCGCCATGCGGCCCTACATCGAGTCGTTCTGGACGACCGGCGAGGACCTTGGGCTCACCCAGGACCTCGTCGACAGGGCGGCCGAGGAGGCCGGGCTCGTCTCGTCCGTCCAGGCCGTCTACCCGCTGCTCGACGACGAGGCGGCCGCGCGCCGGCGCCTCGCCGACGCCTTCGCGGTCGACGTCGACGGCATCGGCCTCGACGAGCTCGTCGGCGGCTGCGGAGTCGCCGAGTCGGTGCTCGCGGCCCTGGACCGCGCGGGCGTCCCGTACGAGGGCACCCGGGTGTCCGTGCAGGGCCTGGGCACCATGGGCGGGGCGACCGCCCGGTTCCTGGCACGCGCGGGTCTGCGGGTCGTGGCCGTCGCGGACGTGAAAGGCACCGTCGCCAACCCCGAAGGCCTCGACGTGGACGCGCTCCTCGCCGCCCGTGACGCCTACGGGACAGTGGACCGCTCCGCGCTGCGCGAGGGCGACCGTGAACTGCCGGGCGACGCCTGGCTGTCGGCCGACGCCGAGGTCCTCGTACCCGCCGCCGTGTCGTACGCGGTGGACGCGGCGAACCAGGAACTGATCACGGCGCGCTGGATCGTCGAGGCCGCCAACATGCCCGTGCTGCCCGAGGCGGAGGAGCTGCTCGCACGGCGCGGCATCACCGTCCTACCCGACGTGGTCGTCAACTCCGGTACGAACGCCTGGTGGTGGTGGACCCTGTTCGGGGACATCGAGGCCGACGCGGACGAGGCGTTCGCGTACACGCGGCGCTCCATGCGCGCGCTGATCGACCAGATGCTGGCGCGGGCCGAGGCCGACGGGACGACGCCGCGCGCCGCCGCGCACGCGATCGTCGCGGACCGTCTCCCGGTGATCGCGGAGCGGTTCGGGTGGTACAGGTGACCCCACCCCCGCCGGACGCCGGTGTGCACGCGCGCGTGGGCCTCGACGCGCTCTTCGACCCTCGGTCGGTCGCCGTCGTCGGGGCGTCCGACAACCCGGAGAAGTGGGGCTACTGGCTGGCGTCGGGAGCCCTGTCGGGCCGTGACCGCCGGACCGTCCACCTCGTCAACCACCGCGGGGGCGCCCTGGACGGTGAACCGTTCCTGCCGGATCTCGCGTCGCTGCCCGTACCGCCCGAGCACGTCGTCGTCGCCGTGCCGCCCCGCCATGTGCGGCCGGTGGTCACGGACGGTCTCGCGGCGGGCGCCCGGTGTTTCACCGTGATCACGTCGGGCGGCGCCACCGCCGAGGAGGAGCGGGCGCTCGCCGATCTCGTCACGGCCCGGGGAGCGCGACTGCTCGGCCCGAACTGCATGGGCGTGGTGGACACGACGAGCCAACTGCGGCTCAGCTGGGGCGAGTTCCCCTCGGGCGGCCTCGGCCTTGTGTCCCAGAGCGGGAATCTCGCCCTGGAGATCGGCCGACTCCTCGCGCGCTCCGGGCAGGGCTTCTCCCGGTTCGTGTCGCTGGGCAACCAGCGGGACATCGACGCGGCGGACGCCTTGGAGTCGCTGATCGCGCACGGGCCCACGAGAGCGCTCGCCGCGTACATCGAGGACTTCCGCGACGGCCGGCGGCTCGCACAGGTCCTGGCGGCAGCGCACGCCGCCGGGAAGCCCGTCCTGCTCCTGACCGTGGGACGCAGCGCCGCGTCCGGGCGCGCTGCCGCGTCCCACACGGGCGCCCTGGTGAGCGCGCGCGCCACGGTGGAGGCGGTGTGCCGCGACGCCGGCGCCCTGCTGCTCGACACGGCGGGCGAACTGGTGGACACGGCGGTGTACCTGCTGGCACAGGGCGTACGCCACCGGGGTGCGGGTCACGCGGCGGCCCGCACGTCTCCTCACCTGCGCAGCGTCGCCGTGGTCGGGGACAGCGGCGGCCAAGGCGCCCTCGCCGCCGACGCGTTCGCCGCACAGGGCCTCGACGTTCCCGCCCTCGCGGACGGCACGCGCGAGGCGGTGGCGGAGCAGCTGCCGGGCGGTGCCGGGTGTGACAACCCGGTCGACCTGGCGGGCGCGGGTGAGGCCGATCTCGGCAACTACGCGCGCGTGGCGGGCACTCTGCTGCACTCGGGAGACACCGACGCCGTCGTCCTCACGGGCTACTTCGGCGACTACGCGACCGCCAACCCGGCCCAGGCGGAACGCGAACGCGAGGTCGCACACGCCCTCGCGGACGCCGCCGTCGCATCCGGGCGCGCCCTCGTGGTGCACACGATGGCCCGTGACACCCCCGCCCTGACGGTTCTGCGGCAGCGCGGTGTGCCCGTCTACGAGCGCATCGAGCAGGCCGCGTCCGCCGTCGCCACGGCGGCCCGCCTCACGGACCCGCCGCCCGCCCGCGAGGATCCGCCGGCCCCGGCGACGTACCGGCTGGCGGACGGCGGTTACCAGAGCGTGCGGGAGCTGCTCGCGTCCTATCAACTCGCCTTTCCCGCAGCCGAGTTCGTGACCGACGCGGACGGGGCCGTGGAGGCGGCGGAGCACCGGACGGGGTATCCGCTCGTCCTCAAGGCGATGGGGCTCGCGCACAAGACCGAGGCGGGCGGGGTCGCCCTCTCGATCGCCGACGCCGACGCCTTGCGGGCCGCTTTCGCTCGCATGAAGGCGGCGACGGGCGCGGACCGCTACGCCGTGGAGGCCATGGCCACACCACCGTACGGACACGAACTGATCGTCGGCGTACGGCGCGACCCGTCGTTCGGGCCCGTCGTCATGGTCGGCATCGGAGGGGTCACCGCCGAACTGCTCGCCGACACGGCGCTGGCCCTCGCGCCCCTGACGCCGGCACGCGCGCGTGCACTGCTCCTGCGGCTGCGGCACGCGCCGTTGCTGACGGGTTGGCGCGGCGCGCCCGGAGCGCATCTGGACGCGGCGGCCGCCGCCGTGTGCGCGGTCGCACGAGCCGCCGTCGACCATCCGGAGCTGGCCGAACTGGAGGTCAATCCCCTGCTCGTGCACCCGGGCGGTGCGATTGCGCTGGACGCGCACGGGGTGCTCGACCAGCCCGGCACCTCACCGGCGCCCGTCCATGGCATCGGCGAGGAGGGCGGCAGTCTCCTGGTCGAGCGGTAGGAACGCCTCCAGTTTCAGCTCGGCGAGCGTGACGTCGACCGCCGTCCCGAAATGGGTGAGCGTACTCAGGAGGCGCAGCTCGCCACGCTCCGTACACAGCCGCAGCGGGACGGCGAAGCCGAGGTAGTCCGGACCGGCCTGTCGGGGCCGGTCCGGCACCATGCCCTCCAGTTCGGCGACCAGCTCCGTAAGAGCTCGGTTGGAATTACGGACGGACTCGTCGTGCAGTCCGTCGATGACGTGCCAGGCCCACTCGTCCAGGTTCACGATCCGCGGCGCGAGGCCCCGCGGATGCAGCAGCACACGCGCGATGTTCACCGGCGCCGAGAGCAGCGCCGGATCGACACCTTCGGTCAGCGCGCCGAAGGCCTCGTTGCGCGAGACGAGATCCCCGCACCGGTCGATGATGACCGCCGGATACGGCAGGTGCGCGTCCATGATGCGCTCCAGTGCCGTACGAACGGCGGACAGCTGCGGGCCCCCGAAGTGCGACTCCTGGTACGCGGGTGCGTAACCCGCCGCAAGGAGAAGGGCGTTGCGCTCCCGCAGCGGCACCTGCAGCGCCTCCGCCAGGCGTACGACCATCGCGCGGCCCGGCACCGAGCGGCCGCTCTCCACGAAGCTGACATGCCGCTGCGTGGTCCCCGCGCGCGTGGCCAGCTCCAGCTGGCTGACGCGCCGCCGCACACGCCACTCACGCAGCGCGTCACCGAGCCCGCCCTGCGCCGCCCTGTCCGAGGGCCCTGCCCCTGTCCCCGCCTCAACCGGTTCCGCCTGCATCGTCACCGGACCGTGTCTACCCGACGGCGGGTCTACGGGCCATTCCCTGCGGGGAATTGTCGCGCCGCACCCCGCCGCGCACAGTTCACCCATCACCGACAGCCATCAGGGACAGGAAGAGAGCGAGTCCATGCCGCACATCGACGCACAGGAGCTGGCCGGCCGGTACGCGGCCGTCTGGAACGAGCGGGACCCCGAGCTGCGCCGCAAGGCAGTGCACGCCCTGTGGTCCCCGGACGGCGTGCACGCCCTCCTGCCGCCACAGGAGTTGCAGGAGACGGCCGTACGCCTCGGCTTCCCCACGGCCGCCTTGGAGGCGCGCGGACACGACGAGCTGGAGGCACGGGTGGCGCGGGCCCACGAGGAGTTCGTGGCGACCGGCGAGTACACCTTCAGGGCGACGGCCGCGCACGCGCAGCAGTTGAACGACGTCGTCACGTTCCGCTGGGAGTCGGTCCTCACGCAGAGCGGCGAAGTGACGGGCGGAGGGCTGGAGTTCGTCGTCGTGGCGGAGGACGGACGCATCGTGCGCGACTATCAGTTCGTGGGCGTGTCAACGACCCGGGACTAAAAGCAATGCCGCGTAGTTAAGAAGCCGCGGGTGGCGTCAACTTGATCAGCTCGGTGGGTCTTGCCTGGGCGGGCATGGAGAACGGGACCTCTGCTACAGCAGTGAAGCCGTCCAAGGTCTTCACGCTGAGCAGGGGTCCCGTTGTCCGAGCAGTCTGCCATGACCAGTTTCGTCCGCACCATCACCGTGGCGAGGGGCGTCTTCGCACCGGGGCATCTCGGGGAGTTGACGCAGTATCTGCCCTTCGAGCTGGTCGATGACGTGCTGGCGAGGTCGCGGGCTGTCCAGGGCAGGTTGCGTCTACTGCCTTCCCGCGTGGGGGTGTACTTCGTGCTGGCCCTGGCTGTCTTCCCGGCCGTCGGCTACCTCGGGGTGTGGGGCAAACTGGTCGCCGGGCTGGGCCCGCTGGCTCCGGTCCGGCCTTGTGAGAAGGCCCTGCGTGACCTGCGTCGCAGGATCGGAGCCGCGCCGCTGCAGATGCTGTTCGAGACCGTGGCCGGCCCGATCGCCCAGCCCCGCACCCCGGGGGTGTGCTACCGGAAGTGGCGCACGGTCGCCTTCGACGGCTGCAGCTCGCTGCGGGCCCCCGACCAGCCGCGCGTCCGCGCCTGGCTGGGCAAGATCCTGAACGCCGGTTACGGCCCGGAGGGCTACCCGCACCTGCGACTGATGGCCCTGTGTGAGACCGGCACCCGCGGCCTGCTCGGCGCCGTCTTCGGCCCCACCAGCAAGGGCGAGACCCACTACGCCCGCCGACTCCTTCCCCTGCTGAACGCCACGATGCTGGTGCTTGCCGACCGCGCCTTCGCCGGGAACGACTTCCTCATCGACACCGCCGACACCGGCGCCCAACTGCTGGTCCGGCTCAACTCCCGCCGTCGGCCGACCGTCTTCACCGCGCTGCCCGACGGCTCGTTCTTGACCCGGTTCCAGGACCGGACGTTCCGCATCATCAACGTCGACATCACTGCCACCTGTGACGACGGCACCCGGATCAGCGACCACTACATGCTGATCACCACTCTGCTCGACCACAGCACCGACCCCGCTGAGCGACTGGCCCGCCTCTATCACGAGCGCTGGGAGGTCGAGTCGGCCTTCCTCGCCCTGCGGCACACCCTGCTCACTGGCCGAGTCTTGCGCTCCTGCGACGCTTGCGGTCTGGAACAGGAACTGTGGGCCTGGCTCACCGTCCATCAGGTCCTGCGTCGAGCGATGTGTGACGCGGCCGAGTCCCGCCCGGGCACCGACCCCGACCGGGCCAGCTTCACCATCGCCCTGCAGGCCGCCGCCGACCAGATCGTCGACGCTTGCGGCATCACCGGCGACGACAGCGACGGCGGCGGCATCGCCCGGGCTGTCCTGGCCGGGCTGCTGCCGGCCCGCCGACCCCGGATCAGTGCCCGCAAGGTGAAGTGTCCGATGTCCCGCTACGGCACCACACAGAACGAGACCCGCCCACTGAGCAGCCATTCCTTCAACCGCCTGGACATCACCGTCCTCGCCGCCACCGAGCAGCCCACAGCCCTGCCACCGTCCCCGGCGAACACCGATCGACGCTCCCACGTCTTCCGACTCCTGGCGGCAGCCGATCCCGGCCAGGACTGGACTCCCCGGCAGATCGCTGACGCCCTCAAAATCGACCACATCCGCAGCCTCTCGGCGCAGATGGGGCAATGGATCACGCAGAAGTTCCTCATCAGGTCAGGTCATGGCCGCTACCGACTCCATCCCCAATGGGTCAAGACACCCCAACCACCAGCGGGTTCACGAGACTCGACAGCTACCATCCCGGCTTAACTACGCGGCATTGGGACTAAAAGTCCCGGGCTTGCACAACGGGCGCCACTGGCTGTGGTGCTGCGTTTGCGTCCTGTCCCACCCCCGGAGTTCCGGGGCGGGTCTGGGGCAGTTGACTGCACCCCGCGTCGCCACAACTCTTCCGCACGGTGGCGGATGTTGCGGGAGCCGTTCCAGTCCGCGTGTGCAACGACACCGCAGGACCGGCATACGAAACGGGCCTGGGAGACCCGGTTCGCCTTGTCGATGTGCCCGCACTGGGCGCAGGTGCGGGAGGTGTACGCCGGATTGACGTGCACCACCGGCACCCCCGCCTTGCGGGCCTTGTACGCGATGAACTCTCCGAGCTGGGCAAAAGCCCAGGAGGAGTGGGTGGCCCGTTGGGGCTTGCGAAGCCGTACCCGTGCGCGGATGCCCGTGAGGTCTTCCAGGGCGATTCCGCGACCGGTGCGTTCTGCCTCGGCCACCACATGTTTCGCGATCTTGTGGTTGATGTCCCGCACCCGCCGCGCCTCCTTACGGCGCCGCTTCTTCAGGCGCCGTTTGGCGGACGGGGTGTTCTTGCGCTGGAGTTTCATACGCAGGGTGCGTTCGCGCAGACGCCCGCGATTCAGCCGGCGCCCGGCCATGATCTGACCGTCCGAGGTGGTCGCGATGTTCACGATCCCCAGATCGATCCCCAGGAACTGGGTGACGGTGGTGTTGAGTTCGGCCTCGGGGACCTCGCAGGTGGCGATCAGGAACCACATGCCGTCGCGGAACAGCAGGTCGGACTCGCCCCTGCGGCACAGGGCCAAGCGGGCCAAATGATCGGGGGCGGCAGTGAACGCCACCTGCTTCATCCGGCCCGACAGCGTCCAGAGCGACACCGTGCGCTGCGTGTACTGCCAGGACAGCATCCGGTCGTCATACGGCTGCGCGCCCTCAGGCCGAAAGGCGATCGACTTCTCGACTGCCCGCCGGTAACGCTGCGAGCCCGGCTTGCCGAGATTCCCGGCCGTCAGGTTCGCCCTCAACGTGCGGTAGGCATCGCAGGTCTTCTTGATGACGTGCTGGGCGGCCTGCGCTCCCAGGCTCCAGCGGTCCTTGACCGCCGTGTAGGTGTGCTCGCGCAGGGCGAAGTTGCGCTTGATGTCCTTCTCGAACGCCACGGACGACACCCACGTCGCGGCCTCGTTGCAGGCCTTCAGGGTTGCCTCAAGTGCCGCCGCCTGCACGGGCGTCGGCAGGAGTTTCACCTGCACGGTCAACTTCACGGCCGTGACGTTACCTGCCGCCTGACGTACCGGCATTCGAACAGCGCGCATTCCTCACCGGGCACTCCGGCCCAGTTCCTTGCGGGCGCTCCGCGCCCGCTGCCGTGGCGATGCTCCGCATCGCCATCACCGGATGCGATTCCTCCCGGGGGGACCCCCGGGGTTCCTCACAAGAGCACACTGACGCGACAAATTCGTCCGTCGGGACCCGACACGCCGCAGGGCCTTCCCCGCCACGGGGAAGGCCCTCCCTTGCGCCGAGCGCGCTACTGGCCCACGCGCCTGCGCGTCCTCGCCCCCAGGGCGTAGAAGACGAGCCCGATGCCGACGAAGAGCGCCAGGGGCACCACCTGGCTCAGTGTGTACTGGGCGCGCTGGCCGGCGAACGACTCCGGCAGCGAGTCCGCCGCGCTGCCCGCCGAGCCGAACCAGCCGACCCCGAAGCCCGGCCAGATCAGCACGATCACGGTGAACGCCACGAACCCGGTGGCGAGGACGCTCACGACCCACGCGCCCACGCGTCCGCCCGGAACGGCGTACGGGCGTGGTGTGTCCGGGTACTTGCGGCGCAGCACGGCGAGGCTGGGGAACGTGATGACGTACGAGATGAAGGTGGTGCAGATCGTCAGGCCGAGGCCCGCCGCGAAGTACTTCTCGCCGTTGCCGCCCGTGAGGTTGAGGGCGACCACGAAGAGGATCGAGCCGAGCACCGCGGAGAGCAGGTTCACCCGTACCGGCGTCCCGTGCTTCTCGGAGATGTGGCCGAGCCACGCCGGACCCGCGCCGTCCGCACAGGCGACGGCCTGCGCGCGGTGGGCGCCCATGGCCCAGGTGACGCCCGAGGTGAGCAGGCCGATGATCAGGCCCGCCGCGGCGATCCCGCCGAATACGGAGCCGAGGCCGGTGAGCGTGACGGTGCCGTCGGCCGCGATCGAACCGCCGTAGACCGTGAACACGGCCTTGCAGGCGTCGATGAAGCCGCCGAGGCTGCCGATCTCCTGGCTGGGCAGCACGAAGAGGATGCCGAGGATCGGGCCGCCGTAGAGGAGGACGGCCGCGAGGCCGGAGCGCAGGATCGACAGGGGGATGTCGCGCCGGGGGTTCGTCATCTCCTCGGCCGCGGAGCTGGGCAGTTCGAAGCCGACGTAGTTGAAGATCAGGACCGGGACCAGTGCCACGAATCCGGCGTACGTCGGGACGAACTCCCCCGCGGGCAGCGCGTGTACGCCGTGCTGGACGGCGAACACCACCACGGAGATCAGGAAGAACCCGAGGAGCACGATCCTGGCGACGGCGCCGGCGATGGGCACCCACTTGCCGATGCGCACGGACTGTACGACGGCCAGCGCGCCGCCCCAGATGAAGACGAGGCCGGCCGCGTACTTCCAGAGTCCCGGCAGCGGGGTGAAGAACTCCTCCCACGTGGTGAGCGCGATGATGCACAGGCTGCCGCCCACCCAGACGGGGTTGGAGATCCAGTAGAGGAGCTGGTTCACACCGGCGACGAGCCGTCCGAACGCCAGGCGCGTCCATACGTAGGGGCCGCCCTGCACGGGGAAGGCCGAGCCGAGTTCGGCCACGAGCAGTCCGTACGGGAGGAAGAACGCGAGGGCGAGGATCGCCATCCAGGTCAGGCCCTGGGGACCCTGTGCGGCCACGGAGCCGATCGTGTCGAGGCCGACCAGGGTGCAGATCAGGAAGAACAGCACGTCCAGCCTGCGCAGGTCCTTCTTGAGCCTGGAGCGCTGTTCGCCCCAGCCCTCTGACAGGTCAGGCAGGTCGGGCGCGCCCGTGGCGGACGGCTCGGTCGGCGGTATCGGCGGCGCTTGGGTCACGGGGAGACTCCTGCTGCACGGCTGGGCACGGGCGTGACAGTTGTTCTTGAGACGGCCTATTGACTGAACGGCCAGTCAGTAAGCGAGACTGTGACGGGCACCACTGGGCACTGTCAAGAGTCGTGCACGAGGCGTTCGCGCCGGGTTGGCCGCCCGGCGCCCACCGTCGGCGCCCGTGTGTAGGGTTACCGCGTGGCAAGAGTGCGGTTGAGCGTGGCCGAGCGGCGCGAAGAGTTGCTGCGGGCCGCCATCGAGCAGATCGAGGCGCGGGGCGTGGCAGCCGTGCGCATCGCCGACGTCGCCGCAGCGCTCGGGGTGAGCAACGCGCTGGTTCTGTACCACTTCTCGACGAAGGAAAAGCTCGTCGCGGCCGCGTTCGCGCACGCCGCCGAGGGTGACCTGGCGCATCTGCGCAAGCTGCTCGGCAAGCGCACGACGGCGCTGCGCCGGCTGCGCTCGGCCGTGCGGTGGTACGCGCCGACCGGGCAGGCCAAGGGGTGGCGGCTGTGGATCGAGGGCTGGTCCGCGGCGCTGCGCGAGCCCGCGCTGCGGGAGGTCACCCGCGACCTGGACAAGCAGTGGAAGGCGGCACTCACCGAGGTCGTCGCGGAAGGCGTGGCGGCGGGCGAGTTCCGCTGCCCGGACCCGGCCGGCGCCGCGCTGCGCCTGACGGCGCTCCTCGACGGGCTCGCGGTCCAGATGACCGCGTACACGGGGACGGTTTCGCGGACCCGCATGCAGGAGTGGGTGGACGACGCGCTGGCCCGCGAGCTGGGACTTGAGCGGGCGGACCTGACGGCAACGACGCCGGCTGCGACGAGCTGACGGCGGCGCGACGTCGGGCTCCCCATAGGGGGAGCACGGGGTGGCCCCCGGAGACAGGGAGCACGGGGTGGCCCCAGGGGAAATGCGCGGGGGAGCCGCCCCCAAAGGCAAGCTCCCCCATGACGCGCGCCGTTCCCGTCAGAGCGGCAGCAAGTCCGGCCGCTTCGCCGCCACATGATCCCCGGACGACTCGCCCCGCAGCCGTCGGCCGATCCACGGCACCAGGAACTCCCGTGCCCAGTGGATGTCGTCGCGCCGCACCTCCAGCGTGCCGCGCGGCGGCTGCGCCGGCCACGGCTGGTCCGGGTCCGCCGGCACCTCGACGCCGAGCGCCTGCCCCGCCCGCAGCGCGACCCGCGTGTGCCCCTCGGGCGAGAGGTGCAGCCGGTCGTCGTCCCAAGCACGGCGGTCCTGGACGGTCTTGAGGGACCACAGGTCGAGCACCGGGCAGCCGTAGCGGTCGGCGACCGCGCGCACATGCCCGTTGTACGTCGCAATCTTGCCGCGCAGATGCTTGAGGACCGGGACGTCCCGGGTGTCGAAGCCGGTGGTCACCATGACCGTGCCGACGGCGGAGGTCAGCCGGGCCACGGCCTTCTCGAAGCGCTCCGCGACGTCGTCGGGGTCGGTGCCGGGACGGATGATGTCGTTGCCGCCGGCGGCGAAGGTCACCAGGTCCGGGGCGAGTTCCACGGCGCGCGGGAGCTGGTCCTCCACGATCTGGTCGAGGAGCTTGCCGCGCACGGCGAGGTTCGCGTACCGGAAGGAGTGCTCGGGGGTCCGGTCGTCCAGGAGGACGGCGAGACGGTCGGCCCAGCCCACGAAGGCCCCGTCCGGACCGGGGTCCCCGACGCCTTCGGTGAAGCTGTCCCCCACCGCCGCGTAGGACCGAATCGTGCCGCCGCTGAGTGATCTCGATTCGTTTGCCACGACCACACATCTTTCACCCTGCGATGTGACCTACGCGACCGTAGGAAGGGGTTGACGGGGCGTGATATAGCCCACCTGGTCAGTTTCGCGATTTCAGGAATACGACGGGGATGCGGAGGAGGCTGCGCCGAAGGGGCGGGCCCGGAACCGGACCCGCCCCTTCACGTCACACCGTCAGGGTCGGAACGACGTCACATCGTCGGAGTCAGAGCGAGACCCCGTGCGCACGGAGGTACGCGACCGGGTCCACGTCCGAGCCGTAGCTCGGGGTGGTGCGGATCTCGAAGTGCAGGTGCGGTCCCGTGACATTGCCGGTCGCGCCGGAGAGGCCGATCTGCTGGCCCTCGGTCACGGTCTGCCCGGACGAGACGGAGAGGGACGACATGTGGGCGTACTGCGAGTACTTGCCGTCGGCGTGCTGGATGACGACCTCGTTGCCGTACGCGCCGTCAAGGCCGGCCGACACGACGGTACCCGCGGCGATGGCCTTGAGCGGGGTGCCCGTCGGGATCACGAAGTCGACACCGGTGTGGTAGCCGCTGGACCACATGGCGCCCGCGGTCTTGTACGCCGTACCGATGGAGGCGCCCTGGACGGGCAGCGTGTAGCCGGCACCAGTGGTGGTCGCCGCCGCGGCCTTGGGCGCGGAGGCCTGAGTGGCGGTGGCCGCGGCCTTCTGGCCGATCGTCAGCTTCAGGCCCGGGTGGATCACGGACGGGTCGCCGCCGATGACCGAGCGGTTGTCGGAGTAGAGCTTCTTCCAGCCGCCGCTGACGTTCTGCTCGTCGGCGATCTTCGAAAGGGTGTCCCCGCCCTTGACGGCGTAGGTCTTGGCAGCGGCGGGAGCGGCCGCGGCCTTCACGACCGAGTGAGCGGCCGCGGGAGTCGCGGCGTGGGCGCCGGTGGCACCCATCAGCGGCAGCGCGAGCGCGGCGCCACCCACTCCGGCAACGACGATCACGCGTGCGAAGCCCTGGGACTTGGGACGGCGGTGCTTACCCTTCGCGGGCATGGGGATTCCTCTCCGTCGCCTGCGAGGTGAGCTGTCGGGTTCGGGCTGGAGCTGCCCGGCCGTGCCCCTTTCGGGCACGGCTTCACCCCGAGCCGTGGCCGGTGTGCCGGATACGGCGGTCTACCTGGGTCCCCCGCTCCTGCCGAGCACGGATCGATGTGCGGATTCCGGGCGGCGGCAGGATGAGGCGGTCCGTCCGGATTGCGCTGAACGTAAGCGAGCGGGGAGCGCGGGGACAAGGCGCGAAATCCCTTGGACAGCCCGGTTCTTGATCCTTAAACGGCGTTTTCCGGAAAAGGACGTCACGCTCCGTCTATTTACGATCTTTGCGACTGCGATACCTGCTGGAAATACATTCGGCTCCGCCGCCACACACGGTCACCGCTATGACCCTGCTCACCTATCGGCTACCATATGGTGCCATTTCAGAGTTAGTTACCCCGTACGCCATGATTGCCTATCTATCGGTTCATTTCGGGCATTCGATACGCAATCGCCTGCCGCCTCTCACATGGTTGCCCCTGGCAGCCATGTCGTATCGTCGAAGGCGCCCGCAGGCGAGCAGCGCCGCGGCCGACCGGGAGGAGCCCCCGTGACGCAGCAGGTCCCGTCCACCGAGCCCGAGTTGGCCGGAGTGCGCAACTTCCGCGATGTGGGTGGCCTCCCGACTGTGGACGGCCGTCGGGTCAAGCAGGGCGTGCTGTTCCGCAGCGGTCACCTCGCGCACGCCACGGATGAGGACGCCGCGTTCCTCTCCTCGCTCGGGCTGCACACGATCTTCGACTTCCGCAACGCCGCCGACCAGCGCCTCGAAGGCCCTGACGTCACGCTGCCCGGCGTGCGGAACGTGAACCTGCCGCTGACCGACCCCGCGGACGGGGCCGAGTTCTGGCAGATGGTGCGCGACGGCAACCTCGACGAGCTGCGCGCCGCCCTCTCCGAGGGCCAGGCCGCGGACCGCATGATCACGTCGTACCGGGCGATCATCGCGGAGCGCACCGCCGAGCACAGCCAGGTGCTGCACTCCCTCGCCGAGGACAGCGTGCCCGCGCTCATGCACTGCGCGGCCGGCAAGGACCGCGCGGGCCTCTCGATAGCGGTCACGCTCCTGGCCGTGGGTGTGGAGCGCGACGCCATCGAGGCGGACTACCTGGAGTCGAACGCGGCACACCGCCGCTACAAGGTGCACCGCAGCAGCGCCTCGAAGGACGCGATGTCCCCCGAGGTCATGGAGCTGCTGAGCCCCCTGTTCGACGCCCGCGCCACATACCTGGCCGCCGCCTTCGAGACGGTCGCAAAGACGTGGGGTTCCACCGACCGCTACCTGGAGGAGGGCCTCAAGCTGTCCCCCGCCCAGCGCGAGCGGCTGCGCGAGCGCCTTCTCGACTGAGGCCGGGACCGACAGGCCGAGTGAGGGGCGTCACCCTCGTGACGCCCCCAGCGTGAAGAGCAGATAGATGAAGCCCGCGACGAGGTGCCCGGCGAAGACGTAGACGAGCAGGCGCACCCAGATGCCGCGCGGGAGCTTGTCCTCGATGTCACGCCGGGCGGGCTGCCGCTCGGGCTCGGTCACGTCGTTGGGCTCTGCGCTCATCGAGGGCCTCCCTGGGGCCGTTCGCCGCCGCCCGCCGCCGGGCCGAGACACAGCGCGGCGGACGGGCTCTGCAGCAGGGTGTGTACGAAGAGGAGCTCGGCGCCGTCGCGGTCGGCGGCGGCGATCCGGTGCGGGGTGAGCGAGTCGAAGTGCGCGCTGTCCCCGGGCGCGAGCGCGTACGCGGTGTCCCCGAGCCGCAGCCGCAGCCGCCCTTCGAGGACGTACAGCCACTCCTCACCGGGGTGGACGCGCACGATGTCGCCCTGGGCGCCGAACGGCACATGGACGCGCAGCGCCTGCATGCCGCGCCCCGGGGCGCCCGCCTGCCGGTAGATCCAGCCGCCCGCCTCGGTGGCCTCCATGTCTCCGGAGCGCACGACCGCGTCCCTGTCGGCGGGCGTCTCGCCCAGGAGTTCGGAGACCGTCGTACCGTAGGTGCGGGCGAGAGCGAGCAGCATCGGGAGCGAGGGCTGACGGCGGCCCGTCTCCAGACGGGAGAGGTGCGCGGGCGAGAGCCCGGCGGCACGGGCCGCGGCCTCCAGGGTCAAGGCGGCGCGGCGCCGTAGTTCGCGCAGCTGCGGGGCGACGGCGGGCAGCTCCGTGGGTTCCGGAGCCGGCTCAGGAGGGGCAGGGCTCATACCGTCGATTGAGCCAGAGTCGTACCTCTGGGGCAAATTTATTGCCCCAGAGGCAAACAGCGTCGCCCTTCCAGAGGCACCCGGACGAATCCGAGCGGTGCCCCTACGAAGCGGTCAGCGGTTGGCGACCGCCTGCTTCACCAGCGTCTTGCCGAAGTCCCACATCAGCCCGCCGCCCGAGTGCGCGTCGTCCATGACGGCGGTGAACGCCTCGACGAAGCGGTCCACCTCGTGCTCCCCGATGATCAGCGGCGGGATCAGCTTGATGACCTCCAGATGGTCGCCGGAGACCTGCGTGAGGATCCGGTGCTTCTGGAGCAGCGGCACGACGACCATCTGCGCGAAGAGGCCCTTGCGCGCGGCCTGGAGCATCGTCCAGCGGCTGCGCAGCTTCAGCGACTTCGGCCGCCCGAACTCGATGCCGATCATCAGGCCGCGGCCGCGTACGTCGCTCAGCAGCTCGTAGCGGTCGACGAGAGCGGCGAGCCGGGACTTCAGGAGCTCACCGGTCGCCCGGGCGTTCGCGACGACCTCCTCGTTCTCCATCACGGAGAGCACGGCAAGGCCCGCGGCCATGGCCTGCGCGTTCGAGCCGAAGCTGGCCGAGTGCACGAGGACCCGGTCCATGGACGAGTAGACCTTCTTGAAGATCCAGTCCTTGCCGAGGGTGGCGCCGACGGGCACATAGCCGCCGGAGAGCGCCTTCGCCACGCAGACGAGGTCGGGTTCGACGCCCTCGTCGTGCTGGTAGGCGTAGAAGTCGCCCGTCCTGCCGAGGCCCGTCTGCACCTCGTCCGCGATGAGCAGAGCCTTGTGCTGGTGGAGCAGCTCCTGGGCGGCGCGCAGATAGCCGGGCGGCGTCCCGTGGACGCCCTTGCCCTGGATGGGCTCGACGATCAGCCCGGCCACGTCGCCCTTCGCGAGCTCCGCGCGCAGGGCGTCGAGGTCGCCGAGCGGCACGGCGGTGTCCGGCAGGAGCGGCGCGAAGCCGTCCCGGAATCCGGACTCGCCGTTCACGGACAGAGACCCGGTGGTCAGCCCGTGGAAGGCGTGTCCGCAGTACAGGACCCTGGGCCTGCCCGTGGCGTACCGGGCGAACTTCAGCGCCGTCTCGACTGCCTCCGTGCCGCTGTTGCCGAAGAAGACCCGGTCCAGGTGCGGGCTGTGCGCGAGGAGCCGTTCGGCGAGCAGGCCCGGCAGCGGCTGGCAGTCGAAGCGGGTGAGGTCGGCGAGTGAGGCGTCGAGGACGTCGTGCAGCGCCTTGCGGACGACGGGGTGGTGCCGGCCGAGGCCCATCACACCGAACCCGGCGAGCATGTCCAGGTAGTCGTTGCCGTCCTCGTCCCAGAAGTAGGCGCCTTCCGCCCGCTCGTAGACCTTGTCGAAGCCGATGGTGTGCAGCATGCGCGGGAGCTGGTGGTTGAGGTACTTGGCGTGCAGCTCGTAGCGCTCGGCGCCGCGGTCGGCCAGGAGTCTTGCGAGATCGAACTCCTTGCTCATACGTCGTCGCTCTCCTTGCCGGCCACGAGGGCCGCCGTCTCGGCCCTGCGGGCCATGCTGGTGCCGATCCGCCCGGCGATCTCGACAGGCGTGAGCCCGATGTCCGCGAGCACTTCACCGCGCTTGGCGTGCGCGAGGAACTGGTCGGGGATCCCGAACCGCCGTACGGGTACGTCGACTTCGGCCTCGCCGAGCGCGAGCGCCACGGCGGAGCCGACGCCGGCCGCCTTGCTGTTGTCCTCGACGACGGCGACGAGCCGGTGCCGTGCCGCGAGCGGCGCGAGGTCCGGGTCGACGGGTTTGACCCAACGCGGGTCCACGACCGTGCAGTTGATGCCGCGCGCTGCCAGGAGTTCCGCGACCTGGAGGCACACCGGCGCCATCACGCCGACGGAGACCAGGAGTACGTCGGGGTCGTCGGCCCGGTGCAGTACGTCGAGGCCGCCGATCCGGTCGACCGCCGGGATCTCGGGGCCGACGGACTCCTTCGGGAAGCGGATCAGTGTCGGGGCGTCGTCCACGGTGACTGCTTCCCGGAGCTGGGCCCGCAGTTGCTCGGCGTCGCGGGGTGCGGCGATGCGCAGGCCCGGTACGACCTGGAGGACGGACATGTCCCACATGCCGTTGTGCGAGGCACCGTCGACGCCGGTCACGCCCGCCCGGTCGAGGACGAAGGTCACGCCGCAGTTGTGCAGCGCCACATCCATGAGGAGCTGGTCGAAGGCACGGTTGAGGAAGGTGGCGTAGACGGCGACGACCGGGTGGAGGCCACCCGTCGCGAGTCCGGCCGCCGAGACCGCCGCGTGCTGCTCGGCGATCCCCACGTCCCACACCCGGCCGGGGAACTCCTCGGCGAACTTGGTGAGTCCGACCGGGTGCAGCATCGCCGCGGTGATCGCCACGACGTCGTCGCGCTCCCGTCCGATGCGGGCGATCTCGTCGCCGAACACCGAAGTCCAGGAAGGGCCGTTGGACGGTGCGAGCGGCTCGCAGGTGAGCGGGTCCATCACGCCGACGGTGTGGAACCGGTCGGCCTCGTCCGCGAGGGCGGGCTCGTAGCCGCGGCCCTTCTCGGTGAGGCAGTGCACGAGCACGGGCCCGTGGAACCGTTTCGCACGTCGCAGCGCGGACTCGACCGCGCAGAGGTCGTGCCCGTCGATGGGCCCCACGTACTTGAGACCCAGGTCCTCGAACATGCCCTGGGGCGCGAAGGCGTCCTTGAACCCCTTCTTGGCGCCGTGCAGGGACTCGTACACGGTGTGTCCGATGACCGGGGTGCGCAGGAGGACGTCCTTGCCCCAGGCCAGGACCTTCTCGTAGCTGTCGGTGGTGCGCAGGGCCGCCAGGTGGTTGGCGAGTCCGCCGATGGTCGGGGCGTACGACCGTTCGTTGTCGTTGACGACGATGATCAGCGGGCGGTCCTTGGCGGCCGCGATGTTGTTGAGCGCCTCCCAGGCCATGCCGCCGGTGAGCGCCCCGTCTCCTATGACGGCGACGACGTGGCCCCGCTCGCCCAGGACCTGGTTGGCCTTGGCGAGGCCGTCCGCCCAGCCGAGCGCGGTGGACGCGTGGCTGTTCTCGATGACGTCGTGCTCGGACTCCTCGCGCGAGGGGTAGCCGGACAGGCCCCCCTTCCCGCGCAGCTTCGAGAAGTCCTGACGACCCGTCAACATCTTGTGCACGTAGCTCTGGTGGCCGGTGTCCCACAGGATCCGGTCGACCGGCGACTCGAAGACCCGGTGCAGGGCCATCGAGAGCTCCACCACCCCGAGGTTGGGTCCCAGGTGGCCGCCGGTCCTCGCGACCGCGTGGATCAGGAACTCCCTGATCTCCGCGGCCAGTTCGCCGAGCTGTTCCTCGCTCAGCGCCTTCAGATCGCGCGGCCCCCGGATGCTTTCCAGAATTGTCACGCTCGGGCCCCCTCTCCGGTTGTCCTCAGCTCACGGTGACGTCGGGAGCGCCCGAGGCCACCCCGGCGTCCGTCATCTGCTCGGCGATCTTCATCGCCTCTTCGATGAGGGTCTCGACGATCTTCGACTCGGGGACGGTCTTGATGACCTCGCCCTTCACGAAGATCTGGCCCTTGCCGTTGCCCGACGCGACGCCGAGATCCGCCTCGCGCGCCTCGCCGGGACCGTTCACCACACACCCCATGACGGCGACCCGAAGGGGCACCTCCATCCCGTCGAGGCCCGCGGAGACCTCGTCGGCCAGCTTGTAGACGTCGACCTGCGCCCGCCCGCACGACGGGCACGACACGATCTCCAGGCGCCGCTCACGCAGCCCCAGCGACTCCAGGATCTGGATGCCGACCTTGATCTCCTCGACCGGCGGCGCGGACAGCGAGACGCGGATCGTGTCGCCGATCCCCTCACTCAGCAACGCGCCGAACGCGACGGCGGACTTGATGGTGCCCTGGAACGCCGGGCCCGCCTCGGTCACACCCAGATGCAGCGGATAGTCACTGGCAGCGGCGAGCTGCCGGTAGGCGTTCACCATCACCACGGGGTCGTTGTGCTTGACCGAGATCTTGATGTCGCGGAACCCGTGCTCCTCGAAGAGGGACGCCTCCCACAGCGCCGACTCGACGAGCGCCTCGGGCGTCGCCTTCCCGTACTTCTTCAGCAGCCGGGCGTCCAGGGAACCTGCGTTGACCCCGATACGGATGGGGGTGCCGTGGTCCTTGGCCGCCTGCGCGATCTCCTTGACCTTGTCGTCGAACTGCTTGATGTTGCCCGGGTTCACCCGGACCGCCGCGCAGCCCGCCTCGATGGCGGCGAAGACGTACTTCGGCTGGAAGTGGATGTCCGCGATGACGGGGATCTGCGACTTCCTCGCGATGGTCGCGAGCGCGTCGGCGTCGTCCTGCGTGGGGCACGCCACCCGCACGATCTGGCAGCCGGACGCCGTCAGTTCGGCGATCTGCTGCAGCGTGGCCCCGATGTCCGAGGTCCGTGTCGTCGTCATCGACTGCACGGACACCGGCGCTCCGCCCCCCACTGCCACCGGCCCGACGTGGATCTGCCGACTCGTTCTGCGGTCGGCGATCGGTCGGACCGGCAGCGAAGGGAGCCCCAGTGAGACGGGCTCTCCCGAGGTCATGTCCGTGTCACCCGCGGTTTCCGGAGACGGTCTCGCGGGCGGCGCGGATGGACTCCTTGAGCGAGCCCATCGTGGCGAGGACGGCCGTCGGCTCGTAGCCGCAGTGCGCCATGCAGTTGTTGCAGCGCTCGTCCTTGCCACGCCCGTAGGCGTCCCAGTCGGTCTTCTCGATGAGGTCCTTGTACGTGGTCACGTACCCGTCCGCCATCAGGTAGCAGGGCTTCTGCCAGCCGAAGAGCGAGTAGTTCGGGATCGCCCACGCCGTGCACGGGAAGTCGACCTTGCCCTCGAGGAAGTCGAGGAACAGCGGCGAGTGGTTGAGGCGCCAGCGGCGCCTGTTGCCGCCCGCGAAGGCCTTCTTGAAGAGTTCCCGGGTCTGCTCGACGCCCAGGAAGTGCTCCTGGTCGGGCGCCTTCTCGTAGGCATAGGCGGGCGAGAGCATCATCTCGTCGACCTCGAGGTCGTCGTTGAGGTAGTTCAGGACCTCGATGATGTTCTGCGGGGTGTCCGTGTTGAAGAAGGTGGAGTTCGTGGTGACGCGGAAGCCTCGCTTCTTGGCCTCCTTGATCGCCTCCACCGCCTCGTCGAAGACGCCTTCCTTGGCGACGGACTCGTCGTGACGCTCGCGCATCCCGTCGATGTGCACCGTGAAGGCGAAGTACGGCGAGGGCGTGAACTTGTCCATCTTCTTGCGCATGAGCAGCGCGTTCGTGCAGAGGAAGACGTACTTCTTCTTCGCCACCAGCTGCCGGACGATCTCGTCGATATGCGGGTGCATCAGCGGCTCGCCGCCGGCGATGGACACCATCGGCGCGCCGGACTCCAACACGGCGCCCACGGCCTGCGCCACGGGCATCCGCTGCTTGAGCACTCCGGCGGGGTGCTGGATCTTTCCGCAGCCCTCGCACTTGAGGTTGCAGGCGTACAGCGGCTCCAGTTCGACAATGAGCGGGAACTTGTCGCGCTTGCGAACCTTCTGTTCAATGAGGTACGTCGCGACCTTGATGGACTGACGAAGCGGCATGGCCATCTGGCTCACCTCCGGGGGAGCAGCAAAGAACGGTGCCATTCGAAAAATGCGGGAAGCACGGCACGAAGAACGCGGAAAGCCGATATTCCACCGCGCACCGTGCTGATACGGACGAGTTCATGTTCTGGAGCGTCCACGACCACCCGTACGGCCGCAACCGGGCGCGGGCCCCGCGCGGCCGCCGTGCGCAGCGTGGCCGCCGACTCCATGTCCACGGCGATCGCGCCCGTGGCGAGCAGGTCGCCGCGCTCGTGGCCGCGCACGACATGGTCGGAGCCGGTGAGCGGGCCGGTGTGCACGGTCCGTCCCGGTACCGCCCTGACCAGCTCCTTGACGAGAAGTTCCGTGCCGGTGCACGGCGTGGGGCCGTACGGGTCGCGGGTCTCCTCGGCGACGACCAGGTCGCCCGGGTGCATGCCGGGGGCGAGGCCGGCGCAGAAGCCGGTCGCGACGACGGCCGCGTCGTGCAGGACGGGGTCCTCGAGGGCCTTGGCCACGGACCGCTCGGCCGCCCTGGGTCCCATGCCGGTGCGCAGCACGGTGACGTGGGCCGGTGCTCCGGTGCGGGCGCCGGTGCGCAGGGCGAAGTACTCGATGCCGAGCGCGCAGGCGACCAGCAGCGGGGCGGCGTCCGGCGGGCGCGGGGCCGCCGGTGATCCGGTCATCAGCTCCCCTTGCCCGTCAAGGCCGCCTGATCGGCGAACGGCTCCCCGTGGACATACCGGCCGAGTGCCGTGAGCGGGAAGACGTGGCGGTAGAGGTGGTAGTTGATCGAGAAGTCCCATGGGAAGCCGGTGCCGGTGAAGTACGGCTCGTCCCAGGTGCCGTCCTCCAGCTGGGTCTCGGTCAGCCAGGCGACTCCTCGCTCGACGGCCTTGGAGTCCCGCTCCCCCGCCGACAGGAGCGCCATCAGCGCCCAGCCGGTCTGCGAGGCGGTCGAGACGCCGTGGCCCTTCCAGTCCTCGTAGCGGTAGGAGCGCAGGTCCTCGCCCCAGCCGCCGTCGTCGTTCTGGACAGATTCGAGCCAGGCGACGGCGCGGCGGACGGCGGGGTGTGAGGGGGGCAGCCCGGCGGCGGTCAAGGCGGGCAGCACCGACCCTGTCCCGTATACGTAGTTGACGCCCCAGCGGCCGAACCAGGCTCCGTTCGGCTCCTGTTCGGCGAGCAGCCACTCGATGCCGCGCCGGGTGCGCGGGTCGTGCGACATGCCCTCGACGGCGAGCATCTCCACCACGTGCCCGGTGACGTCCGCGGACGGGGGGTCGATGACCTCGCCGAAGTCGCAGAACGGCAGCCGGTTCGGGAACGGGCTGGTGTTGTCGACGTCGAAGGCGGCCCAGGCGCCGTTCTTCGACTGCATGCCGAGGTTCCAGCGCACCCCCCGCTCGATGGCCTTCTCCATGCGCGTCCGGTCCGGGTGCCGGACGCGGCGCAGCGCGAGGACGACCTCGGCGGTGTCGTCGATGTCGGGGTAGTTGTCGTTGTGGAACTCGAACGCCCAGCCGCCGGACGCTAGTTGGGGCCTGCGGACGGACCAGTCGCCGGGCCGGTCGATCTGCTCCCGGAGCATCCAGTCGGCGGCCTTGACGAGCCGGGGGTGGTCGGCGGGCAGGCCGGCGTCGGCGAGGGCGATGACGGCGAGACAGGTGTCCCACACGGGCGACTGGCAGGCCTCGATCATCCGGGCCCCGTCCTCGCGCCACACGGCGAACCGGTCGAGGGACTCCAACCCCGCCTTCATCACGGGGTGTTCGAGGTCGTAGCCGAGGAGGTGGAGGGCGATGACGGAGTACACCGCCGGGGGCTGGATGCCGCCCCAGCAGCCGTCGTTCTCCTGGCGCTCGATGATCCAGCGGGCGGCCGAGTTCATGGCCGCCTTGCGCAGCCTGCGCGGCGCGACCTTGCGGTACAGGTGCATCGCCTTGTCGAGCCGCTCGAAGGCGCCGTCCCAACTCGCCACGGGGGCAAGGGGCTTGGCCGGGTTGGGGTTCCGCGCGTCGGTGTGGAGCTCGTCGAGCGGGAAGGGCGCGGGCCGTACCGGGCGCTTCGCGGAGACGACCGTGAGCGGCACGATGGTCTGGCGGGCCCAGCAGCCGAAGTCGTAGATGTTGAGCGGCATCCACTTCGGGAAGTAGAGGAGTTCCGGGGGCAGTTCGGGCAGGTCGTCCCACTTCCACCAGCCGAACAGGGCCAGCCAGATGCGGGTGAAGACGCGGCTCGCGGCGATCCCGCCCCGCTCCCGGATCCAGGCGGAGGCCTTCGCCATGTGCGGCTCGTCGGGGGCGTCCCCGGCCAGGCGCAGGGCCACGTACGCCTCGATGGTGGTGGAGAGTTCGCCCGGGCCGCCGTGGAACGTGGCCCAGGTGCCGTCGTCGCGCTGTTCACCTCGGATGAAGAGCCCGGCGGCGCGGGTGGTCGCCTCGTCCCCGATCCCGAGGAACTGGCGCAGCAGCAGGTCCTCGGCGTCCATCGTGACGTTCGTGTCGAGGTCCCCCTTCCACCAGCCCTGTGCGTCCTGCCGGGCGAGCAGGAAGTCCGTGGCGCGCTGGACGGAACGGGTGGCGGCGTCGTGCGTCCCGGCCGCCCCGGGGCTCGTGTCGGTCAATTGGGCAGTGGTGGCCGAGGTCGCGCCGGGAGCTGCCGCTCCGCTGCTTCCGTCGGTCGTCGCTGTCATGGCTTCCCCTTCGTGCAGTGCTCGATCTCTGCTGGGTCCGCCGTCGGCCGATGCCCTGGATGGACACCGGCCGGCGACTGCGAGTCATATGCGGCCGATAGTGATCATCTCTTTCGTACGACGACGAAGTCCGCGAGCGCGACGAACTGCGCCCGTACCTGATCCTGCATCTGGACGGAGTCCAGGGCCTCGATGGCGACGGCGTACTGCCGGCGCGCCTCCTCGGCGGTCCAGTCGCGGCCGCCGGCCTCCTCGATGAGGGCGGCGCGGGCCGCGAACTCCTCCTCGGAGAAGGTGTCGAAGTCGCTGCTCTTGGCGTCGGCGGCGAGGAGTTCACCGAGCCGCTCGGACGCGGGGCCGCCCGCGGCGAGCGCGGCGACGACGGGCAGTGACTTCTTGCGCTGGCGCAGATCGCTCCAGGTCTGCTTGCCGGTGGCCTCCGGGTCGCCCCAGATCCCGAGCAGGTCGTCGACGGCCTGGAAGGCGAGACCGAGGTGGTAGCCGTACTTCTCCAGCTGGTCCGCGGTCCGGTCGTCGGCGCCGCCGAGCACGGCGCCGATGGAGGAGGCGCAGGCCAGCAGGGCGCCGGTCTTGTTGCCCTCCATCTCCAGGCACTCCTCGACGGTGACCCGCTCGCGGTGCTCGTAGCTGATGTCCTGCGCCTGCCCGTCGATGAGGGCGCGCGAGGCGGAGGTCAGGCGACGCGTGGCACGGCCGGCCTCGACGGTGCCGAGTTCGAGGAGCACCTCGTTGGCGAGGGCGAAGAGCGCGTCGCCGACGAGGATGGCCTGCGCCGGGCCGTGCACCTTCCAGACGGTGTCCCGGTGGCGGCGCTGTTCGTCGCCGTCCATCAGGTCGTCGTGCAGGAGCGAGAAGTTGTGCACCAGCTCGACGGCGACCGCGCCGGGCACACCCACCTCGGGTGCCGCGCCCGGGACCTGGGCGGACAGCACGGCGAGCGCGGGGCGTACGGCCTTGCCGCCGTCGCCCTCGGATGGATTGCCCTGCGCGTCGATCCAGCCGAAGTGGTAGGCGGCGACGGTGTCCATCGGGTGTGCGAGGCGGTCCACGGCGGCCCGCAGCACCGGGGTGGCCAGGGTCCGGCCGCGCTCGAGCAGCGCGGTCACGTCCACCGCGTCGGCAGCCGGTTCGGCCGAGGGCACAGCGGGCACAGGGTCTCCTTTTGTTGCGTCGCCGGGGGCCGGATGGTCCGCCCCCTGGAGATCGAGCTTCATGCCGCCTCCCGGAACAGATGACCGCGTGGGCGGTCGAGTGCGGCGAGAGCGGCATCGGCGGCGCTGACACCGCTGCGTACCGCGCTTTCCATGGTCGCGGGCCACCCGGTGGCGGTCCACGCGCCGGCCAGGTACAGGCCGGGGGCGTTGGTGCGGGCCGTGGGCCGCAGCGCGCCGACGCCGGGGGCCGGCGCGAAGGTCGCCGTGCGCTCCCGGGTGACGAAGAAGTCGAGTACCTTCGCGCCCCGGGCGGCGGGCAGCAGCCGCTCGAACTCGGGCAGGTAGCGCTCGCGGAGCACGGCGACGGGCTCGTCGATCTCGTCCTGCGCGGCGGACTGGGACACGGCGAGGTACTGCCCCTCGGTGAGTCCGGAGGCTTCCGTGCGGTCGAAGACCCACTGCACGGGCGAGCCGAGCGCAGTGAAGAAGGGCCGCTTGAGGACCTTGCGGTCGTAGACGACGTGCAGGTTGAGGATCGGCGCGGTCCCGATGGCGAGCAGCCGCTCGGCGTCGTCGAGCGCGCCGTCGGGCAGCAGGTCGTACGTCTCGCGCTGGGGCACGGCGAGGACGACGGTGTCCGCCGTGATCCGCTCGCCGAGAACCTCCACGCTCCAACGTCCGTTCTCGGTACGGGAGATGGAGGTGACGCGTGCACGGAGTTCGGTGCGTACGCCCGCGGAGTCGAGCGCCTTGCGGGCGAGAGTGTCGTGGAGGTCACCGAGGGGGACGCGCGCCCAGCCGATGTCGGCCGCGCCCGGTTCGGACAGCAGCCCCGTCTTGAACACCATGGCGGCGAGCCCGAGCGAGGACTCGCCGGCGACGGCATTCAGGGTGGCGACGCCCACCAGGTCCCAGAGGGCCTCGATGGCGCGGCGCGACTGGCCGTGCTCGGCCAGCCAGCTGCCGAAGTCCCGTTCGTCCAGGGCCGGATCGCCCAGGTCGAGCCCCTTGAGGGCGAGCGCGGCACGCCCTACGTTGGCGCGCTCGGCGAGCGAGAGATGCGGATACGTGGCGAGGCTCGCGGCGAGATGCAGCGGCACGGGCAGCGCGGTGCGGCGCAGTCTGCCGAGCCGGTTCCTGTCGGCGTCGAGTACGGGTACGTCGAGACGTTCCTGCAGGGGCGACAGGGCCGTGCCGTCGATGCGGTCGAGGAACCAGCGGTAGGCGGTGCAGCAGCGCAGGTACACATGCTGGCCGTTGTCGATGGTGAGGTCACCGCGCTTGAAGGAGAACGCGAGGCCGCCCAGCCTCGGGCGTCCTTCGAGCAGGGTGACGTCGAGGCCCGCGTCGGCGAGCGCGAGGGCGGCCGTGGACCCGGCGAGACCTCCGCCGACCACGACCGCGGTCTGCCGTCCGGTGCCGCCGGCGGTGTTCGCTCCCGGCCCGTCGGGCCGCATGTTCCCGTCGCTCATGCGCCCTCCCCTTCGGCCGCTCCGTCAGTGTGCGCGCGATGGTTGAAAGACGCACGGCAGGCCGCTGAAGTCATGGACGCCGCGTCGGCGTGGAGGGTTGCCCGCCGTTTCCCGTCGGTGCGGACCGCTCTGTCGGACGCGCTCATCAGACACGCCTCCTGAGGGACTGCCGGGAGACGCTGCGGGCGTCGAGTCCGGACAGGCCGCGCACGGCGACGTAGGCCTTCTCGCGCCCGGGGAGCGAGACGCGGCCGCGCAGGACGGCCTCGGGCTCGCGTTCGATGCGGTCGAGCAGGCGCCGGTAGATGCCGGCCATGGCGGCGACGCAGGCGCCGCTGCGCCGGTCGAGAAGCGGAAGCAGCCGGTATCCCTCGGCGAACAGGGCGCGGGCGCGGCGCACCTCGAAGTGCACGAGGCCCGCGAAGTCCGAGCCCGCCGGGGGCGTCGGGGCGTCGAAGCCGGCCGAGCAGCCGAACTTGGCGAGGTCGTCGGCCGGCAGGTAGGTGCGCCCGTCCGCCGCGTCCTCCCGCACGTCGCGCAGGATGTTCGTGAGCTGGAGCGCGAGCCCGAGCGTGTCCGCGTACTCGGAGGCGCGCTCGGCGCCGCGCGCGCCCGGCTCGGTGCCGAAGATGCCGAGCGAGACCCGGCCGATGGCGCCGGCGACGCAGCGGCAGTAGACCTTGAGGTCGTCCCAGGTCTCGTACGTCTCGCCGCGCAGGTCCATCAGGACACCGTCGATGAGCTCGTCGAGGCCGCCGAGCGGGATCGGGAACCGGTGCGCGGCATGCGCGAGGGCCACGCCCACCGGGTCGGTGTCGTCCTCCGCCACATCGCCGTCACGGACCCGGGCGAGCAGCGCCCGGGTCTCGTCGAGCCGGTCGGCCTTGACGTCCGGCGGCAGCCCTCCGTCGCCGATGTCGTCGACACGGCGCGAGAACGCGTACACCGCCGACATGGCCCGCCGCTTGGCCGTCGGCAGCAGCCTGATGCCGTAGGCGAAGTTGCGCGCCTGCTGTCCGGTCACGGTCTCGCAGTAGCTGTATGCGGCGAGTACCGCTGCCGACACGTGCTGGTCTGACTCCACGGTCCGGCTCACCCCTCTCCTCGCAGAGTCGCTCCCACCTCACGCAGCAACCGGAGCTTGGTGGGCTTGGGCGGTCCAGGAAGTACGTCGTACGAAACGGCGGCGATCGCGGTGACCGCCGCCTTCCCCCCTGCCACGAACCCGGCAAGCAGCAGCTTCAGCCTGCCGTGGACGCTACCCACGAGGGGGGTGCCTTCATTCAGGAGACCGAGGGCGCGTTCGGCCTCGAACGCGACCAGGGCGCGCACCGATGCGCCCGCCGTGGGTGCGGCGAGATCGGACTCCTGGACGTGGAACTGTTTCATGTCTTCGGCGGGCAGATAGATCCGCCCCTGCCGTAGGTCCTCGCCGACGTCCTGAAGGTGTTCGACGATCTGCAGGCCGGTGCACACGGAATCCGAGAGGCGGATGCGCTCGGGGGTCGCCGTGCCGGTGATCGCGAGGACGAGGCGGCCGACCGGGTTGGCGGAGAGCTCGCAGTAGGCCAGCAGGTCGTCGTACGTCTCGTAGCGCGTGACCAGCTGGTCCTGGCGGTTGGCCTGGATGAGGCCGAGGAAGGGTTCGGGGGTGAGGCCGCGGCGGTGCACGGTGGGCTGCAGGGCGCGCAGAAGGGGATGACGGGGGGTGGAATCGAACACCCGGTGAAGGTCAGCCTCGAAGGCGTCGAGCAAAGCCAGTCGGTCGTCATCGGCCCGTTCGGGTGACACGCCCAGGAGGCGGGCGTCGGCGCCGCCGGGAGCGAGGTCGCCGTCACCGATGTCGTCGACGAGGCGGGCGAAGCCGTAGACCGCCATGAGGTCGTCGCGCCAGTCCCGGGGCAGGAAGAAAGGGGCCACCGGAAAATTCTCGTCGGCGGCCTTGTCGAGTGTCGCCCCGGCCGGGGACCCGGCGGGCGCTCCCGATGATCCCGTCACCACGCGCTGCCCGGTACTAGGACGGCGAGAGCATCGTGGAGCTGGAGAGTTTCCATAGCCATTGCCGTCACATCTCCCGTTCTACACTGCTGACCCAAAACATCCCATTTCGGACACGCCGCCCAGTCTCACGCGCGGCAGACCGACCCCCGAGTCAGGGTGTCGCGCATTATCGCCCCTTTGCCGCGAATCGGCACCGGTACAGCTTACGTTGTACAACCGGCCCCGCCCCGGCGGGGTTTCCCGCAGATCACAACAACACACCGATCGGCCCCAAGATTCCCTGCACGCAAGGAAGTTGACCTCCGCTTGACCTCAGCGGGAATTAATTGCCATCTACATGCATGCCAAGGCCCCGCCGAAGATATCCCGGCGGGGCCTTGGACGCGAAAACGGGTGCGAAGGGTTGCCCGGGGGGCGCCCGGACTACTTGCCCGTGAACTTCTCGTACTCCTTGAGTACCTCAGCTGTCGGTCCGTCCATACGCAGCTCGCCGCGCTCCAGCCAGAGCACACGGTCGCAGGTGTCGCGGATCGACTTGTTGTTGTGACTGACGAGGAAGACCGTGCCGGCCTCCTTGCGCAGCTCCCGGATGCGGGCCTCGGAGCGCTTCTGGAACTTGCGGTCACCCGTGGCCAGGGCCTCGTCGATCATGAGGACGTCGTGGTCCTTCGCGGCCGCGATGGAGAAGCGCAGCCGCGCCGCCATACCGGAGGAGTAGGTGCGCATCGGGAGCGTGATGAAGTCGCCCTTCTCGTTGATGCCCGAGAAGTCGACGATCTCCTGGTAGCGCTCCCGGATCTGCTCGCGGGACATACCCATCGCGAGCCCGCCGAGTATGACGTTCCGCTCGCCCGTCAGGTCGTTCATGAGCGCCGCGTTCACACCGAGGAGCGAGGGCTGGCCGTCGGTGAAGACCTTGCCCTTCTCCGCCGGCAGGAGCCCGGCGATGGCACGCAGCAGGGTCGACTTGCCGGACCCGTTCGAGCCGATCAGGCCGATGGCCTCGCCGCGGTACGCGGTGAAGGTGACGCCCTTGACGGCGTGCACCTTGCGGACGCCGCGCTCCTCGCCGCGCTTGACGATGCGGCTCAACGCGGAGGTCGCGCTGCCCTTGCCCGTCTTGGCGCCGTTGACGCGGTACACGATGTGCAGCCCGTCCGCGATGACGGTCGGGATGTGTCCCTTGCCTGCGTTCTTGCCCAGGATGTCTTCGTCAGCCACGGCCGTACCGCTCCTCGGACTTCCAGAAGTAGACGAAGCCGCCGGCGGCGACCAGTACCGACCAGCCGACCGCGACCGCCCACACGTGCGGCGGCAGGTTCCCGGAGTCGTATCCGTCGATGAGCGCGAAGCGCATCAGGTCCATGTAGATGGCGGCGGGGTTCCACTGCAGGATGTCGGCGACCCACGCGGGCTTGTCGGCCAGCATGATCGGGATGGAGAACATCACGCCGGACGCGTACATCCACGTACGCATCACGAACGGCATGAGCTGTGCCAGGTCCGGGGTCTTCGAGCCCAGCCTCGCCATGATCAGCGCGAGTCCGGTGTTGAAGAGGAACTGGAGCGCGAGCACCGGGATGATCAGCAGCCAGGACAGACCCGGGTAGCTGCCGAAGCCGATCGCGACGATGAACAGGACGATCATCGAGAACAGCAGCTGCTGGAGCTGCTGGAGCGCGAACGAGATCGGCAGCGAGGCCCGTGGGAAGTGCAGGGCGCGCACCAGGCCCAGATTGCCCGAGATCGCCCGCACGCCCGCCATCACCGAGCTCTGCGTGAAGGTGAAGACGAAGACGCCCGTGACCAGGAACGGGATGTACACGTCCATCGACATGCCCCGGCTGGCGTGCAGGATGAGGCCGAAGATGAGGTAGTACACGGCCGCGTTCAGGAGCGGCGTCGCCACCTGCCAGAGCTGGCCGAGCTTGGCCTGGCTGTACTGGGCGGTGAGCTTCGCCTGTGAGAAGGCGAGGATGAAGTGACGCCGGCCCCACAGCTGGCTGACGTACTCGAACAGGCCGGGCCTGGCGCCACTGACGGTCAGACCGTACTTGGCGGCCAGGTCGGCCGGGGAGAGCCCCTCATCGGGCGACGGACGCGCGGTCACCGCGACACCGCCGTCATGCGTTGTCTCACTCACTAGTGGAAACTTTCGTCTTCAAAGTGCGCAGCCGGTCGGGCATAGGCAGGAGCCAGGGACCGGGGTACGGGCCGAATGCTCTCAGACACGAGCTTGTCAGATAATGGGAGGTCGGCCCAGTCGGGTCAGGCGCCACACCGTACGCCACTTCATGGGACGCCTGGGGCCGCACGGGCTCGTCCAGCCTTCCTTGAACCCGCCGAACCAGGCCTTCAGCGCAGGTCCGGAGGGTCGGCGGGCGAGCGTGAGGAGCAGCCAGACGCCGAGGTAGACGGGGACGATGAGCGCGGGCAGATTGCGGCGCGCGAGCCAGACCCGGTTCCTGGCGACCATGCGGTGGTAGACCGCGTGCCGGGAGGGGGCCGTCGTCGGGTGGTGCAGCACCATGTCCGCGCGGTAGTCGATCATCCAGCCCGCGTCGAGGGCACGCCAGGCGAGGTCGGTCTCCTCGTGGGCGTAGAAGAACTCGTCGGGCAGGCCGCCGACCTCCGCGATCACGCGGGTGCGCACCGCGTTGGCGCCGCCGAGGAACGTGGTGACGCGCGAGGAGCGCATCGGGTCGGCGGCGCGCAGGCGCGGGACGTGGCGGCGCTGGGTGACGCCGGTCTCCGGGTCGGCGATCCGGAAGCTGACGATGCCCAGCTTCGGGTCGGACTCGAAAGCCTCGCGGCACAGCTGAGCGGTGTCCGTCTTCGGCAGGAGACCGTCGTCGTCGAGGAAGAGCAGCACGTCCACGTCGGAGCCCGAGGGCCCGAAGGCCTCGATGCCGACGTTGCGGCCGCCCGGGATGCCGAGGTTCTCGGGCAGTTCGACGGTGCGCACACCGGCGGGGACGTCCGGGACCGGGGAGCCGTTGCCGACCACGACCACGTCGACCCGGTCGCCGTCCTGCTTGGCGACGGAGTCGAGGAGGGCGCGCAGCTCCTCGGGGCGGTTGCCCATGGTGATGATCACCGCGCCGACCTTCATCGCCGTACTCACTTGAGCCTGCTCGACGCCAGGATGGACACCAGGTGCAGCACGGTCTGGAGCAGCGCGATGCCGGCCAGGACCGCGACACCCAGGCGCGTGAAGAACAGGTCGCCCCGGATCTGGTCGACGATCGCGAGGACCAGGATCAGCAGCGATGCCTCGATGCCGAGGATGAGGCGGTGGAACTTCAGCGCGGACGCCGCCTTGCGGGCAAGCGCCATGCCGGAGGCCTTGATCTCGGAGGCGGACTCCTTGACCTGCTCCCGGCCGTTCTGTGCGCGGGCCACGCCGACCAGGTCCGTCTCGGCCTTGATCAGGATGGCGCCGAGCGCGGCGAGCGTGCCGAGGAAGGCCCACAGCCAGTCGATCCGGCCGGAACCCCACAGGTCGGCGGCGCGCAGACCGAAGCCGACGAGGACCGCTGCGTCGGTCAGGTACGCGCCGACGCGGTCCATCCAGACGCCGGCGAGCGAGTACTGCTTGCGCCACCGGGCGATCTCGCCGTCGACGCAGTCGAGCAGCAGGTACAGCTGGACCGCGACGACGCCGAGGACGGCGCCCCAGATGCCCGGGATCAGCAGCGCGGGGGCCGCGAGGACACCGCAGACGGACATCAGGTAGGTCAGCTGGTTAGGGGTGACCTTGGTGTTCACGAGGTGGCGGTCCACACGCAGCGAGATCTCGCGCATGTAGAGCCGCCCGCCCCAGTGCTCGCCGCTCCGCCGGTCCTTCACCCCCGCG
Source organism: Streptomyces sp. NBC_01445 (assembly GCF_035918235.1). Lineage (NCBI taxonomy): Bacteria > Bacillati > Actinomycetota > Actinomycetes > Kitasatosporales > Streptomycetaceae > Streptomyces > Streptomyces sp. NBC_01445. The sequence continues at coordinate 2,649,212 of NZ_CP109485.1, forward strand.
GGGTGAACGACCGGGCGGAGCTCAGCTACCGATGGCTTTTGCATAGTCGGCGTAGGCGTCCCTGATCTGGTCGGTGGACAGATTGAGGTGCTCGAGGATCGTGTACCGGCCCGGACGGGTCTGCGGCGCGAACTCCACGACCTGGACGAACTCGTCCACGGTGAAGCCGATCTCCTCGGGGGTCACGGGCAGGCCGTGCCTGCGCAGGACCTCGACCATGTACAGCGACTCCTCGCGCGCTCCACGGAGGAACATCGCGAAGGCCGCGCCCAGGCCGCACTGCTCGCCGTGGCTCGCGGCGCGCTTGGGGAAGAGGAGGTCGAAGGCGTGGTTGATCTCGTGGCAGGCGCCGGAGGCCGGACGGGAGTCGCCCGACACCGACATCGCGATACCGGTGAGGACCAGGCCCTCGGCCAGGACCTGGAGGAACGCGTCGTCCCCCACGCCGCCGGGGTGGCGCAGCACGGCCTCGCCGGCCTGGCGCGCCATGGCGGCGGCGAGGCCGTCGATGTCCTCGCCACGCTCACGCGCGGCCAGCTCCCAGTCCGCGATCGCGGAGATGTTGGACAGGGCGTCGCCGATGCCGGAGCGCACGAAGCGGACCGGGGCCTCACGGATGATGTCGAGGTCGATGACCACGGCGATCGGGTTCGGCACACCGTACGAGCCGCGGCCCGCGTCGTTGTCGAGCGTCGCGACCGGCGAGCACAGACCGTCGTGCGACAGGTTCGTCGCGACGGCGACCAGCGGCAGGCCGACGCGCGCCGCGGCGAACTTGGCGCAGTCGATGATCTTGCCGCCGCCGAGGCCCACGACCGCGTCGTAGCGGCCCTTCTTGATGGCATCGGCGAGCTTGATCGCGTCGTCCAGCGTCCCGCCGCCGACCTCGAACCACTCCGCACGGGGCAGCTGCGGCTCGAGGCGCTTGCGCAGGACGGCGCCGGAGCCACCGCTGATCGCGATGGCCAGGCGTCCGGTGGACGAAGAGATCCGCTGGTCGGCGAGAACGGTCGCCAGGTCGTCGATCGCCCCCGCCCGGATGTCGACGACAACCGGCGAGGGGATGAGCCTCGTCAGTACTGGCACGCGATAACACGTCCCTTGGCGAGGTCGTCGTGGTTGTCGATCTCGACCCACTTGACGTCGCCGATCGGGGCCACATCGATCTTGAAGCCGCGGTTCACGAGCTCCTGGTAACCGTGCTCGTAGAACTGCTGCGGGTCCGTCTCGAAGACGGTCTTGAGCGCGTCGGCGAGCTCGTCGGCCGCCTCGCCCTCGATGAGCGTGACGCCGATGTACTCACCGGTCGCCTCGGCCGGGTCCATCAGCTTGGTGATCTTCGTCATGCCGCCCTCGGGGCCGACGACGACCTTCATCTCCTCGTCGGCGAGGGACTTCACCGTGTCGAGGGCGAGGATGATCTTCTTGCCGTCGCCGCGGGCGGCGAGCAGCGTCTTCTCGACGGAGACCGGGTGCACGGTGTCGCCGTTGGCGAGGATCACCGAGTGCTTGATCGCGTCACGGCCGCACCACAGGGAGTAGGCGTTGTTCCACTCCTCGGCCTTGTCGTTGTCGATCAGGGTGATCTTGACGCCGTACTTCTGTTCGAGCGCCTCGCGACGCTCGTAGACGGCCTCCTTGCGGTACCCGACGATGATCGCGACCTCGGTCAGACCGATCTCGGCGAAGTTGCCGAGCGTCAGATCGAGAACCGTGAGGCTCTCCTCGTCACCCTCGGGGCCGACCGGCACCAGGGCCTTGGGCAGGGTGTCGGTGTAGGGACGCAGACGCCGTCCGGCGCCGGCAGCCAGCACGAGGCCGATCATGCGGGTTCTCCTTCATCGTGTACGGCGGGTGCGCCGCGCCTGTGGGCGGTCACCCAGTAGCGGATGCTCTCGACGAGCACCACCAGTGCCACGGCCACGGCGCAAGCCGTGAGCGCGACAGTGAAATCTGTGTTGGTGAGCAGTGCGGCGATCACCGTGACCACCAGCGTCCTGCCCTCGTGCCCGCCGATCGCCCGGACCAGCCAGCGCGGGGGCGCGCCGGTGCCGCCGCGGATGCGGTACACCGTGTCGTAGTGATGGTAGGCGACCGCGGCCACCAGTCCGAAAGCCGCCGGCAACGCTCCGTTTACGTCCGCTTTCGCTGCGATCAGCAGGATCGTGCCGTATTCGGCGGCGCGGAAGACGGGCGGGACCAGCCAGTCGAGGGGGCCCTTGAGGGGGCGCGAGACGGCCGCGGCGGAGGTCAGCGCGTAGACGGCGGCGCCGAGGACGGGCCACCAGCTGCCGTAGTCCGACAGCGCTGTGGCGAGTACGAGGACCAGGGCGCCGAGCGCGGCGACGGCCGGGGCCGTGTGACGAGGCACACCGCGCACCGCGCGCTGGAGGAGTTCGCTCAGCGGGCCGCCGTCGGAGAGCTCCGCGAGGGCCTGCGCGGCCCGGTCCGTGCGGGTGGCCCGGCGGGTCAGCGAGCGCAGGACGCGGCCGGCCGTGGTGTACGTCGCCGCGAGGGCGCAGCCGATCAGCAGGACGATGAACGTGACGCGCGGCGTCGTCAGCGCGGTGAGTACCGCGATCAGGGCCCAGCGTTCGCCGATCGGCAGAACTATCATCCGGCGCACCCAGACCGTCCACCCGACGCTGTCGAGCTTGTCCGAGAGGGCCGCGGTGGGGCTGGTGTTCGCCGTCGCGTCGTGGTTCGCCTCGTTGAAGGAGAAGTCCACGACATGGCGGCAGGTCTGCAGGACCATCGCGCCGAGCGCGAGCGCCCACACGTCGTCACCGCCGCGGGCCGCGCCGAGCGCGAGGCCCGCGTAGTAGGCGTACTCCTTGGCCCGGTCGAAGGTCGCGTCGAGCCAGGCGCCGAGCGTCGAGTACTGCAGGGAGTAGCGGGCGAGCTGCCCGTCCGTGCAGTCCAGGACGAAGGAGAAGAGGAGCAGCAGGCCCGCGGCGACGAAGCCGGGGCGGGTGCCGGTGGCCGCGCAGCCCGCCGCGATCAGCGCGGTGACCAGGGAGGCGGTCGTCACCTGGTTCGGGGTGAAACCGCGCCGGGCGCACCAGCGCGCGATGTAGCGGGAGTACGGGCTGATGCAGTAGGTCGTGAAGAAGCCGTCGCGCGCCTTGACCGCCGTACGCAGCCGGATCGCCTCGTCGTCGACGGCGGCGACCGCCTGGCGGGCCTCGTTGCGGGCCTGCGGGTCGGCGGGCACGGCGGCGACGAGCTCACCGAGCTCGGGCCGGTGCACGTCGGTGCCGTACGCCGCTGCCAGGCGCTCGGCGACGCGGTCGGCGAGCACACCGGCCAGGGTGCCGGCCCGCGCGCCGAAGTCCGCCGCGGACGGCCCTTCGGCGGTGTCACGCAGGGCGCCGGTCAGCGCCTCGCGAGCCGCGGGCTGTACGGAGACGGCTCCGGGAACGGCCGAGGCGGCGAAGCGGGGGTCGGTGAGGCCGAGGCGCAGGGCGTGGGTGTGGCCCACGAAGCCCGCGTCGACGAGCGCGACCCGCTGTCCTGCCGGGACCGCGGCGAGCGCCGTCCCTGCCTGTGCGGCGTCCGGGGCGAGCCGCACGTCGAAGCCGAGTGCCCGCAGCTCGCCCTCGAGCGACGACCCGGGTACCGGCTGACCGGTGACGATGGCGGTCGACAGACGAACTCACTCCTTGGATTGCCTGCACGCCGGCGCAGCGGGCACAGGCGTGATGGGGGCGCCCCGGGCCTGGTGCGGCCGGGCGGCACGTCGGCAGAGGCTATCGGATGATGAGAAGCGGACGTTCACCGCCCGTTCATGGCCCGATAAGAGCGGTCTGCGTGTGCCCGACCGCCCCGTCATCATTGTCGATCAAGGCCCCGCCCCACAAACCGCTGCTCGTGCGAGGGCCCGGGAAGGCACGTAGGGACACGCCCTAGGGTGGTCGACCATGACATGGCTGATCACAGGTGGAGCGGGTTATATCGGGGCACATGTGGCGCGCGCGATGGCCGCCGCCGGGGAGGACGTGGTCGTCCTCGACGACGTCTCGACCGGGGTGACCGAACGGCTGCCGTCGGACATCGAGCTGGTCAGGGGCTCGGCCCTGGACCCCGAGCTGGTGAAGCGGGTGTGCGCGGAGCACTCCGTGACCGGTGTGGTGCATCTCGCGGCCCGCAAACAGGTCGGCGAGTCCGTGGAGCGGCCCGAGCTCTACTACCGCGACAACGTGGGCGGCCTGGCGGTGCTCCTGGACGCGGTCGCCGAGGCTGGCGTGCGGCGCTTCGTCTTCTCCTCGTCCGCTGCCGTGTACGGCAACCCGGATGTGGACCTCATCACGGAGTCCACCCCCTGCGCGCCGATGAGCCCCTACGGCGAGACGAAGCTGGCGGGCGAGTGGCTGGTGCGCGCGGCCGGCCGGGCGCACGGCATGGCGACCGTGTGCCTGCGCTACTTCAACGTGGCGGGCGCCGCAGCCCCCGAGCTCGCGGACACCGGCATCTTCAATGTGATCCCGATGATCTTCGACCGGCTGAGCCGCGGCGAGGCCCCCCGGATCTTCGGTGACGACTACGGCACGCCGGACGGCACCTGTGTACGTGACTATCTGCACGTCGCCGACCTCGCCGAGGCCCATCTCGCGGCCGCGCGGCGACTGACCGCGCCGGGCGCGACGGGCGACCTGACGGTGAACATCGGCTCCGGCGAGGGCGTCTCCGTGCGCGAACTGGTCGACCTGATCTCCGAGGTCAGCGGCGACCCGCGGGCGGCAGTGGTCGAGCCGCGCCGCGCGGGCGACTCCCCGCGTGCGGTGGCCTCCGCGGAACTCGCGGCGAAGGAACTCGGCTGGGCGGCGAGCCGTGGGGTGCGCGAGATGGTCGAGTCGGCGTGGGCGGGCTGGCGGCTGCGGCATCCGGAGAGCACCGCCAACTGACTCGGGCGACGCCCTGACCTGCGGCCATTTCCGCAGGTCAGGGCACATGACAACGGTGTTCAGTGCAGTGTTTGCAGATACCCCCTACCCGTAGTTCACTGTGATCGCGGGGGCGGCCGGCCAGGCGCGCCGACGAGCGGACGGAGGGCGGTTTCCATGGGGGCCGGACACGATCACGGGCACAGCCACGCGCCCACGGGCACGGTCTCGGCCGCGCATCTGGGCCGGCTGCGCATCGCGCTCGGCATCACGCTGACCGTGATGGTGGTCGAGATCGTCGGCGGACTCCTCGCCGACTCGCTCGCCCTGGTCGCGGACGCCGCCCATATGGCGACCGACGCGCTCGGCCTCGGCATGGCGCTGCTCGCCATCCACTTCGCCAACCGCCCCGCGAGTGAACAGCGCACGTTCGGCTTCGCCCGCGCCGAGATCCTGGCCGCGCTCGCCAACTGCCTGCTGCTGCTCGGCGTCGGCGGCTATGTGCTGGTCGAGGCGATCCAGCGGTTCCTGGAGCCGGCCGAGACCGAGGGCGGGCTGACGATCGTCTTCGGCGTGATCGGTCTCGTCGCGAACATGATCTCGCTGTCGATCCTGGTGCGCGGCCAGAAGGAGAGCCTCAACGTGCGCGGCGCCTTCCTCGAGGTGGCCGCCGACGCACTGGGCTCGGTCGCCGTGATCATCTCGGCGACGATCATCCTGGCCACCGGCTGGCAGGCCGCCGACCCGATCGCGTCGATCGCGATCGGCCTCATGATCGTCCCGCGGACCGTGAAGCTGCTGCGGGAGACGCTGAACGTGCTGCTCGAAGCGGCACCGAAGGGCGTCGACATGGCGGAGGTGCGGGCCCACATCACGGAGCTCCCCGGCGTCCTGGACATCCACGACCTGCACGCCTGGACGATCACGTCGGGCATGCCCGTCCTGTCCGCACACGTGGTCGTGAGCTCGGAGGCCCTCAACGCCATCGGCCACGAGAAGATGCTGCACGAGCTCCAGGGCTGCCTCGGCGTCCACTTCGACGTCGAGCACTGCACGTTCCAGCTGGAGCCGGTCGGTCACGCGGAGCACGAGGCGAAGCTCTGCCACTGACTGCCCGCTCTCTCGTGCCAGGCGTGCACGCTGCGTGCTACGTTGGCCATGAATCTTGAGGAGGTGGGTTGATGACTGTCGTCGCGGTGAGCGCTGCCCCGCGCAGCGACAGGTGCATCCCCATCTTCCGGGCCCACGCCTGACCCTTCCCGCTCACCCAGCAGGAGTGCGCGTCGGCGGGGCCCTCTCACCCAAGGGTTCAAACCGTTGACCGACAACGTCGTACGTGACGCCTTCTTCGCCCTGCACCACGGACTTCCCCGGCAGGGCCCCGGCTCCGACTCCACCACCCTGCGGCTCCTCTCCTTCGTGGGGCCGCTGCCCGAGCGCCCGCGCGTGCTCGACCTCGGCTGCGGCCCCGGCCGCTCCGCGCTGCTCCTGGCCGCCGAGACCGGCGGCGAGGTCACCGCGGTCGACCTCCACGAGCCGTTCCTCGACGAGCTGCGCGCCGCCACGGAGGCGCGGGGCCTCGCGGACCGAATCCACCCCGTCAACGCCGACATGAGCGAACTCCCCTATCAGGATGCTTCGTTCGATCTGATCTGGGCCGAGAGCTCGGCGTACTCCATCGGCTTCGACAACGCGCTGCGGCGGTGGAAGCGGCTGCTCGCCCCGGGCGGCACGCTCGTGCTCACCGAGTGCGAGTGGACCGCCGCCGACCCGTCCACCGAGGCGCGGGCCTTCTGGGAGCCGCAGTACGCGCTGCGGACGGGCGAGGAGAACGTCCGGGCCTGCACCGGCGCCGGGTACTCCGTGCTCGGCGTCCACCGGCAGCCCGAGTCCGACTGGGACGAGTACTACGGCCCGCTCGCCGAGCGCGCCGACGCCACGGACCCGCAGGCACCCGGCATGGCCGAGGCCCTCGCGGGCTCCCGCGCCGAACTGGCGATGCGGCGCGACCACGGCGGGGACTACGGTTACACCGGCTACGCGCTGCGCCCCGCGGCGTCGTGGCCCACGCGGCCGGAGTCGGCCGCCGACATCACGGCCGTCCACGCCGTGAACGCCGCCGCCTTCCCGACGGAGGCGGAGGCCGACCTGGTGGACGCCCTGCGGGCGGACACCGACGCGTGGCTGCCCGGCCTGTCGTACGTCGCCGAGGCGCCGGACGGCACCGTGGCGGCGCACGCGCTGATCACCCGCTGCCTGGTCGGCGGCGCGCCCGCGGCGGCCCTGGCACCCGTCGCGGTACTTCCGCGATACCAGCGCCGGGGCGCCGGTTCGGCCGTCGTCCGCGCGGTGCTCGACGCGGCACGCGCGCGTGGGGAGCGCCTCGTTCTCGTACTGGGACACCCGGCGTACTACCCGAAATTCGGCTTCACCCCGGCCTCCGGGTACGGCATCCGGCCCGGATTCGAGGCGCCGGACGAGGCGATGATGGCGCTCGTCCTGGGCGCGGCGGACGGTTCCTGGCAGGTGCCGCAGGGCACGATCACCTACCCGGCCCCTTTCGGCGTCTGAGCCTGTGCGTGTCCCGCCCGGACCTCCGGGCGGGACATGCGGGCGCTGCCAAGTGCCGGGACAGTCTGCCCGGTACGGCAGACTTGGGGTTCGAGGACCGAAGCGAAGGATGGGTATGCCGACCACACCTGCGACCGCGGCGAACAGTTCGTCGAACGGCACCGGAGAAGCGATCTTGCTGGAACTCGTGGACGAGGACGGCAGGACGATCGGCACGGCGGAGAAGCTCTCCGCGCATCAGGCGCCCGGACAGCTGCACAGAGCGTTCTCCGTGTTCCTCTTCGACGAACAGGGCCGGCTGCTGCTCCAGCAGCGCGCGCTCGGCAAGTACCACTCCCCCGGCGTGTGGTCGAACACGTGCTGCGGGCACCCGTATCCGGGCGAGGCGCCGTTCGCCGCGGCCGCCCGCAGGACGTTCGAGGAGCTGGGGGTCTCGCCCTCGCTGCTCGCGGAGGCGGGGACGGTGCGCTACAACCACCCGGACCCGGACTCGGGCCTGGTGGAGCAGGAGTTCAACCACCTGTTCGTCGGGATGGTCCAGGCGCCGCTGCGGCCGGATCCCTCCGAGGTGGGCGAGACCGCGTACGTGACGGCGGAGGAGCTGGCCGTGCGGCACGCCCAGGGGCCGTTCTCGGCGTGGTTCATGACCGTGCTGGACGCGGCGCGGCCGGCGATCCGGGAGCTGACGGGACCGTCCGCCGGCTGGTGAGTCCGCCGCTCAGGCGCCGGCGGGCTTGAGGGGCAGGGCGGCCCAGATCACCTTGCCCCCGCTCGCCGTGTGCTCGACGTCGCACACCCCGCCCGCCTCGCGGGTGACCTCGCGTACGAGGAGGAGGCCGCGCCCGCCCGTCTGCCCGTCGGTGGCCTCCAGGGCGGTCGGGCGGTAGGGGTGCTCGTCCTCCACGGAGACGCGCACCCACTCGGCGCCGACGGCGACCTCCACCGCGAGGACGGGTGAGAGCAGGGCCGCGTGCCGCACGGCGTTGGTGACCAGCTCGGAGACGATGAGCAGCAGTCCCTGAACGAGGTCGTCGGAGGCGGGTACGCCCTGACGGACCAGCAGGTCACGGACGGCGTGCCGGGCCTGCGGCACGGAAGCGTCGACGGCCTGCGCCGTGAAGCGCCAGACCCCCTCGTAGGGCAGCGGACTTCCCGGTTGCTGGTCGGGGGGCGCTCCCCCAGTGTCTTGAGGACTCGGGCGGGACCCCCACCCCTGGTCGCTCATCGTCCGGTCGCCGCCCTTGCGCTCGATTGTCACCACACATCGAGTGTTGGGAATCCACTGGTCCATACCGAATGACTGACCAGAAGTCAGCGAGTATCGACGTAATTTGACCGTTGGCGTATGACAGCGTCAGGTGTGCGACCGATCCTGCCGTTCTAGTTCCCTCTTCCATGGCTATTCAGGTTGTACGTGTTTGGACTCGTCATCGGCCGTCATGAGCCCCACGACGCGTCGGCCGCCGAGCCCGGTGGCGAGCAGGCCCAGGCCGTCGAAGAGCAGCGCGAGCGAGAAGAAGCAACCGATGACGTAGCGGCTGCTGCTCGGCCAGTTACCGAGGACGAGGACGCCGAGCAGGATGCCGAAGGCGCCCTGCACGAGCGTCCAGCCGAACTGGGGCCCACGCACCACGAGCCCGCCGACCAGCCGGAACACGCCACCGGTGAGGAACAGCAGCGCCGCGAACATGGTGAGCGCCTCGGCCGTGCCCTCCGGGTGACGGATCACCACGACGCCCGCGGCGAGGTTGAGCGCGGCGACGACGACGCCCAGCCAGAAGAAATTGGTGCCCCTCGACTGGATGGCGTGCAGGAGGCCGACGACACCGCCGATGAGCAGCAGCCAGCCGAAAAGGAGCATCGACGTCAGCGTGGCGACACCGGTGTAGACGAGGCCCACGAGTCCGGCGATCACGAGGACGCCGCCGAGTCCGGCGATCCAGCCGAATCCGCGCCGCAGCTTCTTCGAGCCCGTCGCCGGATCGGCCCCTTCGTGATGGGACCGTGCGTCTCTGTGGTGTGACCGTGCCATGACGCCTCCTCGCCGGTCACCCCTTCTTGATCGTACGTTCGAGGCATGCGGATAGCATCCGGCGCATGTCGCACACACCGCCGCAGCTCACGCACTCGGTCACCGACGGCATCGCCACCGTCGTCATCGACCACGCCGCCAAACGGAACGCGATGACGGACGGCATGTGGCGCTCGCTGCCGCCGCTGCTCGCTTCCCTCGACGCCGATCCTGCGGTGCGGGTGCTTGTGCTGACCGGGGCCGGCGGGACGTTCTGCGCGGGCGCCGACATCTCCACGCTCGGCGGCTCGGGGTCGCGGGCGCAGGAACTCGCGGTCGCGGCCGAGGAGGCGCTCGCGGCCTTCGCCAAGCCGACGCTGGCCGCCGTGCGCGGGTACTGCGTGGGCGGCGGCTGCCAGCTGGCGGCGGCCTGTGACCTGCGGTTCGCGGCCGAGGACGCGCTGTTCGGGGTCACGCCGTCGAAGCTGGGGATCGTGTACCCGGCGGGCTCGACGCGCCGCCTCGCCTCTCTGGTGGGCCCCGCGACGGCCAAGTACCTGTTGTTCTCGGGCGAGTTGATCGGTACGGAGCGTGCCCTGCGGACCGGGCTCGTGGACGAGGTGCTCGCCGGGGACGAACTGGACAAGCGGGTCGGCGAGTTCGCTCGGATTCTCGGTGAGCGCTCGCAGCTGACGCAGGCCGCGGCGAAGGATTTCGCCGACGGCCACGTGGAGCGGGCCGCACACTGGGCCGAGCAGGCGCGCGGGAGCGGCGACACCGCGGAGGGCGTCGCCGCGTTCCTGGAGCGCAGGAAGCCGCGCTTCACCTGGACCACGTCGGGATGAAGCGGGTCGCCTCGACCGCGTCAGGATGAAACGGCTGTCCCGGCCTACGCACGGAGAAGGCGGCTCTCTGCACTACGCCTGGAGAAAGCGGCTCTCCGCGCGGAACTTCTCCACGAGGTGCGCGGGGGCCTTCTCGGGCGAACCCGCGTCGTACGGCGGCTGCGGGTCGTACTCGGTGAGCAGCTGTACGGCCTGCGCGTGCTCGTCGCCCGCGATCGTGCCGACGAGGGTCAGGCCCATGTCGATGCCGGAGGAAACCCCGGCGGCGGTGACGTACTTGCCGTCGACGACGACCCGTTCGCCCGTCGGCTCGGCGCCGAACTTCTTCAGGGCGTCGAGCGCCAGCCAGTGCGACGTCGCGCGCCGGCCGTCCAGCAGACCGGCGGCGGCGAGGAGCAGCGACCCCGTGCACACGGAGGTCGTCCAGGTGCTGGTGGCGTCGGCGGCACGCAGCCAGTCGAGCAGGACCTCGTTCTCCATCTGCGCGCTCTGGCCCGGCCCGCCGGGGACGATGACGATGTCCGGGTCGGTCAGCTCCGAGAGCGTCTTGTCGGCAGTCAGGGCGAGCCGTCCGGTGTCCGACCGCACGGGTCCGGTCCGCTCGGCGACGAAGGTGAGTTCCGCGTCGGGGAGCCTGCCGAGCGTCTCGTAGGGGCCGACGGCGTCGAGCGCGGTGAAGCGGTCGAAAAGGACGATGGCGATCTTCATCGGGTGCCTTTCGGTCAGGAATGGGTGGGCTCGGACGGGCGCCGGCCCGTTGTGCGGGTTCCAGGTGCGCAGAAGCGGCGGCGGTACTCGGCCGGGGACGCGCCGAGCGCTCTGGTGAAGGCGCGGCGCATCGCCTCGGGGGTGCCGTAGCCACAGGTGCGGGAGATCTCCTCGACGCCGTCGGAGGTGTCCTCCAGGAGGCGGCGTGCCTGTTCGAGGCGGACCAGGTCGACGTACCGGCCCGGGGTCATGCCGGTCTCGGCCTGGAAGGCGCGGGCGAAGTGGCGCGGCGAGAGGCGGGCGCGGGAGGCGAGCGACTCGACGGAGAGGTCGTCGTCGGGGTGCTCGGTGATCCAGTGCTGGACCTCGCGCAGCGGTTCGCGCCGCGCGGTCTGGGCGGAGAGCTGGGCACTGAACTGGGCCTGGTTTCCCGGGCGTCGCAGGAACACGACGAGGTGGCGGGCGACCGTCAGCGCGGTGTCGCGGCCGTGGTCCTCCTCGACGAGCGCGAGGGCGAGGTCGATGCCCGCGGTGACGCCGGCCGAGGTCGCCACGTTCCCGTCGCGTACGTAGATGGGGTCCGGGTCGACCTCGACGGCCGGGTGGTCGCGGGCGAGGCGCTCGCAGTACGCCCAGTGCGTGGTCACCCGGCGGCCATCGAGCAGGCCAGCCTCGGCGAGCAGGATGGCGCCCGTGCAGACGGAGACGAGGCGCTGCGCGCGCGGGCCGTGCTCCCGCAGCCAGGCGGTCAGGCGCGGATCCGGGCGGCGCGTGCCCCGGCCGCCGGGGACGAGGAGCGTGTGCGGGGCGGGCGCGTCGGCGAGTGCGTGGTCGGGAACGAGCGTGAGCCCGCTGGAGGTGCGGACGGGCCTGCCGTCGAGGGAGGCCGTGCGGATGCGGTACGTGTCCCCGGGGCGCGGGCCCCGGCAGAGGGCGGCTCCGGCGAAGACCTCTGCCGGGCCGGTCACGTCCAGGCTCTGGACGTCGTCGAACAACGGGATGAGCACGGTGCGGGCGGCCATACGGCCAGTCTTCGGGTACGGAGGGACGGCCGCAATGACGAGCACCCCACCTTTGCTGCCATCGCGCGCCTGACGTGGTGGGAGCGGTTCGGTGAATGGTCTGGCGAACGGTCCGCGCCCCGCACGTTCCGCCCGTACCAACCAGTCGGTAACGTACTCGCATGACGACCTCCCCGGACCCCCGCGCCGCCCGCCGCTGCCACAACATGCTCAACCCGTTCCACTCGATGCACTACTTCTCGCCCGACCTGGGCAAGGAGCTGGGCGCCATCGGGATCACCCACCGGAGCGCGGCGTACTTCGCGGCCCGCGCGGCGGCGATGGGGGCCGTCGGTGCCGGGACCGTGACGGCGACCTTCTACAACTTCAAGCACGAGCTCGTCGCCGAACACGTGCCCGCGGTGTGGGAAACGGCCTCCCCGGAGACGGTCCTCGCGGCACGCGCGCGTGCCGTCGACTCGACGCTGCGCAGGCTCCTGGGCGACGAGATCGTGGCCTCCCCGGAGATGGCCGAGGCCGCCGCTCTCGCGCTTCGGGCCACGGAGGCCTGCACCCGCCACGCCCGGCCGCTGTACGCCGCCCACGCCGACCTGCCGGTCCCCGAGGAGCCGCACCTCGCGTACTGGCACGCCGCCACGCTGCTGCGCGAGCACCGCGGCGACGGGCATCTGGCCGCGCTGCTCGCCGCTGACCTCGACCCCGTCGAGGCGCTGGTGAGTCATGTCGCGACCGGCAAGGGCATGGCCCCGAAGTGGCTGCTCGCCACGCGCGGCTGGACCCGCGAGGAGTTCGACGCGGCCGCCGACCGGCTGCGGGAGCGCAAGGTGCTCGACGCGCAGGGCGAGTTGACCGAACTCGGTGCGGCGCTGCGCCACGACCTGGAGGCGCAGACCGACCGGCTCGACCGGGAGCCGTACGCGCACCTGGGCGAGGCGGGCGTGGCCCGGCTCACGGAGCTGGCGGGCGGTTTCATGGGCACCGCTCTCGGCGCGGGCGCGTTCCCCGCCGACCTGATCGGCAAGGCCGCCTGAACGGACACCCGGCGCCGGCAGGCCGGTGGGCTGCCCCCCGTTGTCGGCGCCACCTGCCACAATTGCCGCGCACCCTCAGTTGAGAAGGCGGTACGGCATCGTGGCAACACCCAGCGCAGGTCCCATCACGGGGTCCATCGAAGGCAGGATTGCCGAGGAGCTCGGCGTACGGGAGCGGCAGGTGAAGGCCGCCGTCGAGCTGCTCGACGGCGGTTCGACGGTCCCGTTCATCGCGCGCTACCGCAAGGAAGCGACCGAGATGCTCGACGACGCGCAGCTGCGCACGCTCGAGGAGCGGCTGCGCTATCTGCGGGAGCTGGAGGAGCGGCGTGCGGCGGTCCTCGACTCGGTCAGGGAACAGGGCAAGCTGACCGACGAGTTGGCGGCGCAGATCATGGCCGCCGAGACCAAGGCGCGCCTCGAGGACATCTATCTGCCGTTCAAGCCGAAGCGCCGCACCAAGGCGCAGATCGCGCGCGAGGCGGGGCTGGAGCCGCTGGCGGACGGGCTGCTCGGGGACCCCACGGTGGAACCGGCCGCCGCGGCGGCCGCGTTCGTCGACGCCGACAAGGGTGTCGCGGACGCGCAGGCCGCGCTCGACGGCGCCCGCGCCATCCTCACCGAGCGCTTCTCCGAGGACGCCGACCTGATCGGCGAGCTGCGTGAGCGCATGTGGGGCCGGGGTCAGCTGGCCGCCAAGGTCCGCGAGGGCAAGGAGGAGGCGGGCGCCAAGTTCGCCGACTACTTCGACTTCTCGGAGCCGTTCACCGCGCTGCCCTCCCACCGGATCCTCGCGATGCTCCGCGGCGAGAAGGAGGACATCCTCGACCTGGCCCTGGAGCCGGAGGAGCCGGGCGACGTCGCCGGTGGCCCGTCCTCGTACGAGCCGATCGTCGCGGACCGGTTCGGGATCAGGAACCAGGGGCGGCCCGGGGACAAGTGGCTGTCCGACACGGTGCGCTGGGCCTGGCGGACCCGCATCCTGGTGCACCTCGGCCTCGATCTGCGGCTGCGGCTGCGCACGGCCGCGGAGGACGAGGCCGTGCAGGTCTTCGCGGCGAACCTGCGGGACCTGCTGCTCGCCGCCCCGGCGGGCACGCGCGCGACGCTGGGCCTCGACCCCGGCTTCCGTACGGGCGTGAAGGTCGCGGTCGTCGACGCGACGGGCAAGGTCGTGGCGACGGACGTCATCCACCCGCACGTGCCCGCGAACCGGTGGGACGAGGCGCTGGCCAAGCTGGCCCGCCTCGCGGCCCAGCACTCGGTCGACCTGATCGCGATCGGGAACGGCACGGCGTCGCGCGAGACCGACAAGCTCGCCGGTGAACTCATCACCAAGCACCCGGAGTTGAACCTCACCAAGGTGATGGTGTCGGAGGCTGGCGCGTCGGTGTACTCGGCGTCGGCCTTCGCCTCGCAGGAGCTGCCCGACATGGACGTGTCGCTGCGCGGCGCCGTGTCGATCGCCCGCCGCCTCCAGGACCCGCTGGCCGAGCTGGTGAAGATCGACCCGAAGTCGATCGGTGTCGGCCAGTACCAGCACGACCTGTCCGAGGTGAAGCTGTCGCGCTCCCTGGACGCGGTCGTCGAGGACTGTGTGAACGGCGTGGGCGTGGACGTGAACACGGCGTCCGCTCCCCTCCTCGCCCGCGTGTCCGGCATCGGCTCGGGCCTCGCGGAGAACATCGTGGCGCACCGCGACGCGAACGGCCCGTTCACCTCCCGCAAGGGCCTCAAGGACGTGTCCCGGCTGGGCCCGAAGGCGTACGAGCAGTGCGCGGGCTTCCTGCGGATCCGCGGCGGCGACGACCCGCTCGACGCGTCGTCCGTGCACCCGGAGGCGTACCCCGTGGTCCGGCGCATGGTGAAGACGACGGGCGGCGAGGTCGCGTCCCTGATCGGGAACGCGGCGGCGCTGCGCGGGCTGCGGCCGGCCGAGTTCGTGGACGACAAGTTCGGTCTGCCGACGGTCTCGGACATCCTGAAGGAGCTGGAGAAGCCGGGGCGCGACCCGCGTCCCGCCTTCAAGACGGCGACCTTCAAGGACGGCGTCGAGAAGATCTCCGACCTGGCCTCCGGGATGGTGCTCGAGGGCGTCGTGACGAATGTGGCGGCGTTCGGCGCGTTCGTGGACGTCGGTGTGCACCAGGACGGGCTCGTGCATGTGTCCGCGATGTCGAAGACGTTCGTGAAGGACCCGCGGGACGTCGTGAAGTCGGGCGACATCGTCAAGGTGAAGGTCCTCGACGTGGACATCCCGCGCAAGCGCATCTCGCTGACGCTGCGTCTCGACGACGAGGCGGCGACGGGCGAGCCGGGCGCCGGTGGCGGGGCCGGTGCTGGTGCCGGTGGCGGCCGCCGGGAGCGTGGCGGACGCCCGCCGCAGCAGCGAGGGCAGCAGCGCCAGGGGCAGGGCGGCCAGGCACAGGGCAGCCAGGGTCAGGGCGGCCAGGGCCGACGCCAGCAGGGCCAGGGCCAGCAGTCCCAGGGGCAGCGGCGCGGTGGCGCGTCCGCGCCGGCGCCCGCGAACAGTGAGATGGCCGAGGCGCTGCGCCGCGCGGGCCTGCTCGACCCGAAGGGGCGCTGACACACCCGGGGCCGGTCACCACGCAGGTGACCGGCCCCGGGCAGCGCGTCAACGCGGGCGGCCCATGCAGACGCGGCCCGCACACATCGGCCCGGCGCCGCGCGTCTGCCCACGCGGCACCCGTCGGCCCATGCGGCGCACCTCAGACCGACAGCTCCGTCACCTTGCCGTCGGCGACCTCGAGACGCCGCTGCGTCCTGACGGCGTCCAGCATGCGGCGGTCATGGGTGACGAGCAGGAGCGTGCCCTCGTACGAGTCGAGCGCCGACTCCAGCTGCTCGATGGCGGGCAGGTCGAGGTGGTTGGTCGGCTCGTCCAGGACGAGCAGGTTGACGCCCCGGCCCTGGAGCAGCGCCAGCGCGGCGCGGGTGCGCTCGCCCGGCGACAGCGTGGCCGCCGACCGCAGGACGTGATCGGCCTTCAGGCCGAACTTCGCGAGCAGAGTGCGCACCTCGGCCGGCTCGGTGTCCGGCACGGCCGCGCAGAACGCGTCGAGCAGCGACTCCGAGCCGTGGAACAGGGCCCGCGCCTGGTCGACCTCGCCGACGACGACACCGGAACCGAGCGTCGCGTGCCCCGCGTCCAGCGGCACCCGGCCCAGGAGCGCGCCGAGCAGCGTCGACTTCCCGGCGCCGTTCGCCCCCGTGATCGCGATGCGGTCGGCCCAGTCGATCTGGAGCGAGACCGGACCGAGCGTGAAGTCGCCGCGCCGCACCTCCGCGTCGCGCAGCGTGGCGACGACGGCGCCGGAGCGCGGCGCCGCCGCGATCTCCATGCGCAGCTCCCACTCCTTGCGCGGCTCGTCCACGACGTCGAGGCGCTCGATCATGCGCTGCGTCTGCCGGGCCTTGGCCGCCTGCTTCTCGCTGGCCTCGCTGCGGAACTTGCGGCCGATCTTGTCGTTGTCCGTGGCCTTGCGGCGGGCGTTCTTGACGCCCTTGTCCATCCAGCCGCGCTGCATCTGGGCGCGGCCTTCGAGCGCGGCCTTCTTGTCGGCGTACTCGTCGAACTCGTCGCGCGCGTGCCGGCGGGCGACCTCGCGCTCCTCCAGGTAGGCCTCGTATCCGCCGCCGTAGAGGTTGATCTCCTGCTGGGCGAGGTCGAGCTCCAGGACCTTGGTGACGGTGCGGGTCAGGAACTCCCGGTCGTGGCTGACGACGACCGTGCCCGCGCGCAGCCCGCGCACGAAGGACTCCAGGCGCTCCAGGCCGTCCAGGTCGAGGTCGTTGGTCGGCTCGTCGAGCAGGAACACGTCGTAGCGCGACAGCAGCAGCGAGGCGAGGCCCGCGCGCGCGGCCTGGCCGCCGGAGAGCGAGGCCATCTCCTGGTCGAGCCCGACGCCGAGGCCGAGGGAGCCGCTGATCTCCTCGGCACGCTCGTCGAGGTCGGCGCCGCCGAGGTCGAGCCAGCGCTCCAGGCTCACGGAGTACGCGTCATCCGCCCCCGGGGCCCCGTCGACGAGGGCCTGGGTGGCCTCGTCCATGGCGCGCTGCGCGGCGTCGACGCCGGTGCGCCGGGCGAGGAACTCGCGCACGGTCTCGCCGGGGCGGCGCTCCGGCTCCTGGGGCAGGTGCCCCACGGTCGCGCCGGGCGGCGAGAGCCGCAGCTCGCCCTGCTCGGGGGTGTCGAGGCCGGCGAGGAGCTTGAGGAGCGTGGACTTCCCGGCGCCGTTGGCGCCGACGAGCCCGATCACGTCCCCGGGCGCGACCACGAGGTCGAGCCCGGAGAACAGGGACCGGTCGCCGTGCCCGGCGGCGAGGTTCTTGGCTACGAGAGTGGCAGTCATCAGACCGCCGATTTTAGCGATCGGACGGACCGCCCACGCCCGCCGCTCCCCGGCGGCGGAAGCCCACCTCACCGGGCCATCGGCGCCACCAGCACGCTGCCCGTGGTGCGGGCCACGACGAACGACTCGCCCCTGGTCGCCTTCGGGTCGAGGGCGATGCGGTGGCGGCCCGGTTCGAGTACGGCGTCGAAGACGTCCTGGGCGTGGCTGCGGTAGAGCCGGTCGAGGCGGTACGCGGTGAGGCGGACCCGGCAGGCGGAGGTGACTTCCAGGCCCGCCTCCCCGTCGGCGGCGACGAGGCGGGTGAGGCGGCGCTGCGGGACGGCGCGGCGGTCCAGGGCGCTCTCTATCTGGGCGACGAGGAGCGGGATGATCGGGGCGAGCCCGTCCACGTAGGCGGTCTCGGCGCCCGCCCGCTCGAACTGTTCGCGCACCGCGGCCCGGTCGGACTCGCTGACGGCGCGGCCGAAGGCGACCGCGCCGTAGGTGCGCAGTTCGTCGGGCGGCACACCGGTCGCGTCCTGGGTGATCTCGGCGCCGATGCCGATGGTGCGCAGCGCGGCGGCGAGCTTGGCGAGGACGGCGACGCGGGCCCCGATGAGCAGGACGCGGCGGGCCGGGGCGGGCTCCGCGCCGCCGTCGAGCAGCGGCCGCAGGGACTCGCGGTACGCGGCGCCGTGGAAGCGGAAGGGGCCTATCCCGTGGTAGCCGTTGAGCTCCAGGTCGGCTCGTTCCTCGGTCTGCCAGGCGAAGTCCCGCCAGATGACGTCGGGCCCGTCCGCCTCGATGACCGCGGTGACGGCCCCGCATTCGAGGCCCTCGCACTCGGGGCACCCGTAGACGACATAGCGGCCGTCGGGGAGCGGAGCGTCCGCTTCGAGGAGCAGACTGCGGACGTGGTCCGTGAAGATCGCCGGCGGGATGTCGGAGGCGAGCGGGGAGACGGCGTCGAGGTCGGAGAGCTGGAACAGCAGCGGCGAGCCGTTCACGATGAAGTCCAGGAACTCCCGGTGGACTTGGTAGTCCCCGTTCGTGAGAACTCCACCGGCGCGCATGGCCGGTGCCAGGCCGAAAGTCGCGTACTCGGCAGACATGCCCTGAGTATTCCCACCCGCGACCTGATGTGAGCACGGCATGACCCATTCCGCTACGGTCCGTTCGTGGACAGTGACGCGAGCAGCGATGTGATCGTGGTCGGCGGCGGGGTCATCGGCCTGACGACGGCTCTTGAACTCGTACGCATGGGGCGGCGCGTGCGGGTCTGGACGCGGGATCCCACCGCACTGACGACGTCGGCGGTCGCGGGCGCGCTGTGGTGGCCGTACAGGATCGACCCGGTGGAGCGGGTGAGTGACTGGTCGCTGCGGTCCCTGCGCGTGTACGAGGAGCTGGCGGCGCAGCCCGGTCCTGCGGGCGTGCGCATGGCGGAGGGCCTGCAGGCCGACACCCTCCTTGAGGGTCTTGGCCCGTGGGCGGACGGGGTGGCGGGGCTTCGTCCGGCGACCGCGGCGGAGTACGGGGGCGGCCCGGGCCTGTGGGCGCGGCTTCCGCTGGTGGACATGCCGGTGCACCTGGAGTGGCTGAAGGAGCGCTTCCTGGCGGCGGGCGGGCGCGTGGAGACGCGGGAGGTCACGGACCTCGCGGAGGCGGGCTCTCAGGCGCCGGTCGTCGTGAATTGCACGGGCTCCGGCGCCCGGGCGCTCGTGCCGGACGATGCCGTACGCCCCCTGCGCGGGCAGCTCGTCCTCGTGGAGAACCCGGGTGTGGACACGTGGTTCGTCGGCGGCGGCGACTCCCCCGACACCTCGACGTACTTCTTTCCGCAGCCCGGTCGGCTGATCCTCGGTGGCACGGCACAGGAGGACGACTGGTCGCTCGAACCCGACCTCGCCGTGGCGGAGGCGATCGTGGCGCGGTGTGCGCGGGTGCGGCCCGAGATCGCGGGGGCGCGGGTCATCGGGCATCGGGTGGGGCTGCGGCCGACGCGGCCCGAGGTGCGGGTGGAGCGTGAACGGGCTTCGTGGGGCGGGGTGTTGGTGCACAACTACGGGCACGGCGGGGCCGGGGTGACGGTCGCGTGGGGCTGCGCCCAGGAGGCGGCAGGGCTCGCCGTCTCCTGAGCGGTTCGACCGAGTGACAGCAGGTCAGCCGATCGGGCCGTCCTCCCCCTCCGTGCCCTGGCCCGGCCCGATCCGGATCTCGAAGTCGCCGTCGTACTGCTCGTGGCCGGCGATGACCGCCGCCTCGACGGCCTCGTCGCCCCTGTCACTGCGGACGATCAGCGGGTCGTGGCGCAGGTCCCGCATGAGGGCCACGCACATCCCGATCATGACGAGGGTGAAGGGCGCTGCGACGAGGATCGTCAGGTTCTGCAGTCCCGTCAGCGCGTTGCCCGAGCCGTTGCCGATGAGGAGCATCACGGCGGCGACGGCTCCGGTGACGACGCCCCAGAAGATGACCACGAAGCGGCCGGGTTCGAGGGCGCCCTTCTGCGAGAGGGTGCCCATCACGATGGAGGCCGCGTCGGCGCCGGACACGAAGAAGATCCCGACGAGGATCATCACGAGCAGGCTCGTCGCGGTGGCGATGGGGAACTCGTCGAGCACGCCGAAGAGTTGGGCCTCGGGAGTGGTCGCGCCGCGGAGGGCTCCGTGCTCCTTCAGGTCCATCGCCGTGCCGCCGAAGACCGCGAACCAGACGAGGCTGACGGTGCTGGGGACGAGGATGACGCCGCCGACGAACTGGCGGATCGTACGGCCCTTGCTGATCCGGGCGATGAACATGCCGACGAACGGCGTCCAGGAGATCCACCACGCCCAGTAGAAGACCGTCCAGCTGCCCAGCCAGGCCGCGACGCCCTTGCCGCTGGACGCCTCGGTCCTGCCGATGAGCTGCGGCAGGTCACCGAGGTACGCGCCCAGCGAGGTGGGCAGCAGGTCGAGGACCAGGATCGTCGGCCCGGCGATGAACACGAACACGACCAGGATCAGCGCGAGAACCATGTTGATGTTGGACAGCCACTGGATGCCCTTCTCGACCCCGGACACCGCCGAGGCGACGAAGGCGACGGTGAGGACCGCGATGATGGTGACGAGGAGGCCCGTGCTCGCCTTGTCCATCCAGTTGAGGACCTCGAATCCGCTGCCGATCTGCAGGGCGCCGAGGCCGAGGGACGCGGCGGAGCCGAACAGCGTGGCGAAGATCGCGATGATGTCGATGACGCGGCCCCAGGCGCCGTGCGCGTGCCGCTCGCCGATCAGCGGTACGAAGACGGAGCTGATGGTCTGCCGGCGGCGGCGCCTGAACGTGCTGTAGGCGATGGCCAGTCCGACGACGGCGTAGATCGCCCAGGGGTGCAGCGTCCAGTGGAACAGGGTCGTGGCCATGGAAGTCTCCATGGCCTGGGCCGAGTCGACGGGCTGGGTGCCCGGCGGGTGCCTGGTGTAGTGGGCGAGGGGCTCGCTGACTCCGTAGAACATCAGGCCGATGCCCATGCCGGCGCTGAACATCATGGCGACCCAGGAGACGGTCCTGAACTCGGGAGTCTCGCACTCGTCGCCCAGCGTGATCTTCCCGTACCGGCTGATGGCCAGCCAGAGCGCGAACACGACGAAGCCGGACGCGGCCAGCATGAACGCCCAACCGCCGTTGTGGATCAACCCTTTGAGGAGGCGTGTCGAGACGTCCTCGAGGGAGTCGGTGGCGACGGAGCCCCAGATGACGAACGCCACGGTGAGTGCGGCTGTCACGCCGAACACCACCCGGTCGGTCGCCGGACTCCGTCGCCCCGTCGCCTCCGCGGCAGGTTTGATTTCGGGATTATTCACCCCTCAGGACCTACCACAAACGACGCGAACGCCCCGGTTTCAGCACGTGGTGTCGGGCTCCCCCTCGATGAGGTGGTACGGGGCACGCGCGTCGAGGAGCAGGGTCACGAGCGCTCGTTCGGACTGGCGCAGCGGCACGAACACCCCTTCCCCTGTCCGGTCCTTGCGCACGGTGATCCCGTGCAGCGCCAGCTTGTCCTTGACGGACGCGTACTGCGACGCGTCGAGGCGGTAGCCGCACGGCGGGTTCTGGATGATCTCCGTGGGCTCGGCCGGGTCGTTGTCCGCGCCGCCGACGTAGACGGGTCCGCGGTCGCGGTATCCGGCCACGCGGGCGGCGCCGGTGGCCGCCTCGATCTTGCCGCGATGCTGGTCGGTGAACGTGAACAGGCCGCCGAGCGCGGAGAGTTGGCTCTTGACGCGGCGCCGGTTGTTGAGCGCCGGGTCGGCCTTCTCCGCGTCGGTCTGAGGGTCGACGCGGCTCTCTATGAGCAGTCCGACCGCGTGCTTCACGCCGGAGACATTGCGCAGGATGCGCTCCTGCCCGTCCCCCGCGGTCTGCTTGACGGGCTCGCCGGTCACCGGGTCGGTCCAGATGCCGTACGTGCCGGTCGAGTATCCGCCCGCGTTGGCGGCAGGACGGACGTACGCCGTGGAGAGGGTCTCCGCCTCGTCGTGGACCTGGGTGTCGGTGTTGAGGTTGCGCGGCCAGAGGTCGAAGAGGTCCTTGTCGTAGTACTTGGGTGTGGCCCCGTACTCGTGGAGGTCGTAGATCACGTCGGGCTTGCGGTCGCGGATGACGGCGGCCATGGCCCGCGCCTCGGCGGTCTCCAGGGCGATGTGGTCGCGGTTGATGTCGATGCCGTCGGAGTTGCCGCGGGTGTTCGCGGCGCGGCCGTCGGGGTTGGCGGTGGGGACGACGAGCAGGGTGGTGCGGGACAGGAAGGCCTTCGACTTCCTGTCCTTGGCGTAGGCGAGGTCGCGGATCGTGGTGAGACACGCCTCGCGGCCGGACGGTTCGTTGCCGTGCTGGCTGCAGATGAGCAGCACGGTGTTCGCGGTCCGGTGCTCGCCGATGCGGACGAGCTGGACGGGCCTGCCCTGTTTGGTGGTGCCGGCCGTGTCGACGGAGACGCGGTCACTGCCCTTGTCGACCGCCGCGAGGAAGTCCTGCTCCTCGGGCTGACCGGTCCAGCGGGCGCCGTCGCTCTGCTCGAAACCGGTCCTCGGTGGCGCGGAGCTGGCCTGGGCCGGGGCCGTGAGCAGGGGCGCGGCGAGGGCGGCCGCCGTCGCGGCCAGGGCGAGGGTACGGATACGGGGTGTCGTCGAGCGCGGTGTCATCGAGTGCTGCCTCCCGGGACGGGGCGGAACGGGCGGGGGTCGGACAGGCGCTCGGGTGCCGACGTGCGCGGCGCGGCGGTGTGGGTGCCGGCCGTGGCGGACGCGAACGCGTGGGCTCCGCCGACGAGCGGGACGCGCGCGGACGTCCTGGCCAGGTCGAGGGTGAGCGTGGGCCTGGTCGACGGCGGGTCGATGAGGTCCTTGTCGGTGCCCGCGACGATCAGCGCGAGGCGGTGGCCCGCCGGCACGACGTGGTCGCTCGGGGCCAGGTCGAGGGTGATCGTGTAGGGCTTGCCCGGGGTGAGCGGCTTGCCCGTGCGCTCCGAGGCGTAGTTGCCGAGGTCGGCCCAGCCGCGGCTGAAGACGGTCCGGTCGACGTCGGCGGTCTTGGCCTCGGTCCGCAGGAAGCAGGAGCTGTCGCCGGCCGTGCTCGCGCCCCAGCAGGTGCGGTCGGTGAGCGTGGTGATGCCCTCGCCGCCGTCGGCGTAGTCGCGGATGGTGGCCGGGCCGAGGTCGACGAGTACGGCCGAGAGGTGGGCGGTCGTGGTCGACGGGGTGGCGGTGACGGTGACCTTCGACGAGCCGGACAGGCGCAGGTCCTTGCCGAGCGGCTCGGTGATGAACCCGGCCTTGTCGGGCGTCGACTTGTCGATCTGCGCGGCCCAGTCGGTCTCGCTCAGCTTCGGGTCGTCGGTGAACGCCTCGGTGCCCGAGCCGTGCTTGAGGCCGAGTTTGCCGACGCCGGCCGCGCTGCCCTTGGCGGGGCTCAGGCGCACCGAGTCGGTGGTGCGGGGCGGCCAGACGCGGTCGGTGGTCCAGTGGTCGGGGGTGCGCTCGATGTCGGCCATCGGTTCGCGGTCCACGCCGTTGTCGTAGCCGAGGAGTTCATGGTCGAACCAGCGGTGGAGGGTGTCGACCCAGGCACTCCGGCGGGAGTCGAAGGGGTCGACGTGGCCGGTCTGCGCGAGCCAGATCTTGCGGTCGACGCCCGCCTTCGCGAGGGCGTCCCACCACTGGCCGAAGTGCTTGGCGCGGACGTTGAGGTCCTGCATGCCGTGCACGACGAAGACGCTGGCCTTGACCTTGCCGGCGTCGGGCACATAGTTCCGCTCGTCCCACAGGCCGGTCCAGTCACCGGTCCTGGGCGCCTCGTCGACAAGTCGCTTCTGTACGGCGGCGCAGCGGGCGCGGGCCTCGGGGCTCTCGACGTAGTCGGACAGCCACTCGGGTCCGCTGTCGTACAGGGGCGCGCCCTGCTGGAAGTAGTAGTCGTACCAGGAGGAGATGCCGCCGATCGGGACGATCGTCTTCAGGCCCTCGACTCCGGTCGCGGCCACGCCGTTGGCGATGGTGGCGTCGTAGCTCTTGCCGATCATGCCGGTTCTGCCGTTCGTCCAGCCGGCCTTGGCGCGTTCGGTGCCGGTGCGGCTGGTGTAGCCCTTGCCGCGGCCGTTCAGCCAGTCGACGACGGCCTTGCCGGACTGGATGTCGGAGCGGCCGCCGACGTCGACACAGCCGTCGGAGCGGTTGGTTCCCGCGAGGTCCACGGCGACGAAGGCGTAGCCGCGCGGCACGAAGTAGTTGTCGTAGTACAGCGGGAACTGGACGACGTTCCCGTGCTCGTCATACGTCTTCAGCTGGCTCTCGTTGCCGCGGCCGCAGCAGGAGTAGTACGGGCTCGCGTCCATGATCACGGGGACTTTGCGGCCCTGCTGCGCGGGTTCGCGCGGCCGGATGATGTCGACGGCGACCCGGTCGGTCTTCCCGTCGCCGTCGCCGTCGAGCCGGGTGTCGACCCAGACGGATTCGCGGATGGCCTTGTCGTACGAGTAGACGGGCTTCGACTCACGGGGCGTGGCGCTCTGGGCGGCCCCGGGAGAGACGAGGACGGCAAGGAGTGCGGCGGTGGCCGCTGTCGCGAGCGTCCTCCACAGGGGGCGCGTGCGTCTCTCAGGTATCGGCATGGGGCGGAAGCTACCCCGGTGAACTCCCTTGCAAAAGAGGGCAGTCCTTGGTGATGAAAGGCGCGATGAAAGGTCCATGGGACGGATTGGCACATGTCGGCCGAATGGCGATCGTGTGACACGAGGGGCCATGGACATGACCGGGGCGGGAGGGGCTGAATAGGGTCGGCAACAACGTTCACAGCCCTACGACTTGGAGCTTTCGTGTACCGCAGACTCATCGCCCCGGGCGCACTGGCGGCCGCTCTCATGCTGGCGATCCCGGCATCGGCGGCGGACTTCTCCCCTGGGGCTTCGGGCATCGGCGACCCCTACTACCCGGACTACGGGAACGGCGGCTACGACGTCTCCCACTACGACCTGCGCCTGAAGTACCAGCCGAAGACGGACCTCCTGGAGGGCACGGCGACGATCCTCGCCACGTCCACGCAGGACCTCTCGCGCTTCGACCTCGACTTCGGCCTCAAGGTCAGCGAGGTCCTCGTCAACGGCAAGAAGGCCGAGTTCGCCACGTCCGGCGTGGAGGAACTCGAGGTCACTCCGCCGGCGGGCCTGCCCAAGGGATCGACGTTCACCGTCGTCGTCCGCTACGCCGGCAAGCCGTCCGAGGTGAAGCTGTACGGCTTCACGTCCTGGCAGCGCACCCCGGACGGCGGCATCGGGGCCAACGAGCCGGAATCCGCGGCCTGGTGGTTCCCGTCGAACGACCACCCGCGCGACAAGGCGACGTACGACGTGTCGGTGGCCGTGCCGGACGGGACGCAGGCGATCTCCAACGGCGTGCTCCAGTCGCAGTCGTCGAAGCTCGGCTGGACGCGCTTCAACTGGCGTTCCAACAAGCCGCAGGCGACGTATCTGACCACGCTCGCGGTCGGCAAGTTCGACATCACCACGGACAAGACGGCGGACGGCCTGCCGGTCGTGAACGCGTACAGCAAGGACCTGGGCGACAACTACGGCGCGGCGCGCGCCAGCGTCGAGCGGACCACCGAGGTCGCCGAGTGGCTGGAGACGAAGTTCGGGAAGTACCCGTTCAACGCGCTCGGCGGGTACGTCCCGAACGTGCCGTCCAGCTTCGCCCTGGAGACACAGACGCGGCCGTTCTACAGCCCGAAGCAGTTCGCGAACGGGTCCAACGTGTCGGTGATCGTGCACGAGCTGGCGCACCAGTGGTACGGCGACAGTGTCTCCGTCGACGGCTGGAAGGACATCTGGATCAACGAGGGCTTCGCCCGCTACAGCCAGTGGCTGTGGTCGGAGAAGGAGGGCGAGGGCACGGCGCAGGAGCTGGCGGACTACACCTACGCGCAGCACCCGGCCGACGACGCGTTCTGGAAGGTCAAGCCGGGTGACCCGGGCGCGGAGAACCAGTTCGACATCGCCGTGTACGACCGAGGGGCGCTGGCCATCCAGGCGCTGCGCAACGAGGTCGGCGAGAAGAAGTTCGCCGCGATCCTCAAGGGGTGGCCGCAGGAGCACGCGTACGGGAACGCGAAGGTCGCCGACTTCGTGAAGTTCGCCGAGAAGGTCTCGGGCAAGCCGCTCGCGGCGCTCTTCGACACGTGGCTCTACCAGCCGTCGAAGCCGGGCACGGCCGCGGCGCAGCGGGACCGGGTCGCGCGGGCCGGGGTGGCGCCGGCGCAGCCGAAGTCGTGGAAGCAGATCGCGGCGACGAACTCGGTGCACGACCACTGAGGCGCAGTGGCCTTTCGGGGTCAGTGGCCTTTCGGGGTCAGCGGGCGCGGGCTGTTTCGGCGGCTCGCGCCCGTCGCGCCATCGGCAGATAGCGCAGGCGCTCCGGCAGGAGCGGCACCACCCGCCGGACGACCGCGCCGAACCGTCGCAGTCTGCGCTCCTGGACCGGGGTCCACGGCAGGCCGATGGCCTCCCGCGCGTCGGGCGGCATCAGTCCGATCGTGAGGAAGCGGCGGAAGCGGGCGAGCGGGGGCAGCAGCAGCGGCCACAGTGCGCGCAGCGCGAGCCTGACCGGCAGCGGCCCGCGATCGGGCGGCGGGACCGCTGCGTCGACGGCGACGAGTTCGCGTACGACGGCCGTCAGCTCGATCTCGTCGGCCAGAACCTTGCGGTAGTAGGGCCAGAACTCCTCGACGGTCTGCGGCATGTCGCGGTCGTGCAGGCCGAGGATCCGGCCGACCTGGAGCCACTCCGCGTAGAGCCGGCGTTCCTGCGCCTCGGTGAAGGGGCGGCGGCCGAGGTAGCGCTGGGCCTGCCGGTACACGGGGAAGCCGGTGGCGTGGACCCAGGCGTAGTACGCGGGAGTGAGCGCGTGGTAGCCGCGGCCCCGGGTGTCGGTGCCGCGGATGGTCCGGTGGAGCCGGCGCAGCCGGCGGCCTTCCTGTGCAGCGTCCTCACCGCCGTAGACCCACAGCATCACCGAGCGCAAGGAGCGCTCGCCGCGGCCCCAGGGGTCCGTGCGGAACACGGAGTGCTCGTCGACGCCCGCGCCGACGGCCGGGTGGGCGACCTGAAGGGTGAGCGCCGCGGGGAGGGCGAGCAGGGAGCGCACCTCACCGGCGATGTCCCACAGGATGCCGCCGGGCGGAGGGGGCTCGGGATCGAGGTCGTGCTGCTTCATACGGCTCCCCAGCGGTTCCCGGGTGATACGTGATCCAGTATGCGGCCCCGGGTTCCTGTGGTGCGGCTCAGGGGTGTGCCATGCCGCCGCCCTGCGACTCACTGCCCAGGCGGGACGCCAGGTCGGACGCGAGCTCCGAGACACAGGTGCGCAGGTCCGTCTCGGCGGCGGCGACCGGGCCGCGCGGCACGGCGGCGAGGTCCGCGCGGGGCCGGACGGGAGCGCACTGGCAGGGCTGAGGCGGTTGCTCGCTCCCCGGGGCGGCCGCCTCCTGATCCCCGGCCCACCGCCGCGCCCGGCCGAGGACCCCCGCCGCGAACAGGGCGACGGATGCGCCGAGTTGACCCACCTTGAGGTGGAATTCCAGGGGCAGGGATACGAGGGCCATGCCATGGACCTACCCGACCACCCGCCACTCGCAACGTGCGGCTCAGTCCCCGTGGTCGTACACCGTCACCGCTATGCCCAACGGCACGGTGGCGTCACCTCGGACATACGTGATCTCCGACATGACGCCACCGTAGGGGCTGCCACTGACAGTGGGGGGCCGGCGTTATTCGCCGTCGGTCAGCTTGGCCAGTTCCTGGGTCGACTCACGCTGGATGCGGCGGCGGGCGGCGAACCAGCCGGCGACGAGCATGACCGCGATGACCGGGATCAGCATCAGGGTCTTGCGACCCGTGTCCGGGTCGTTCCACATGAGGCCGAGCACGAGCAGCAGGAAGACGATCGTGACGATCTCGGTGACCGGGGACCAGGGCAGGCGGAACGACGGCCGCTTGATCAGGCCCTGCTTGGCCCGCCGGACGAACGCCAGGTGGGCGACCATGATCATGACCCAGGTGCCGATGATGCCGATCGAGGAGACCTCGATGACGATCTCGAAGGCGTCGTGCGGGAGGAGGTAGTTGAGGCCGACTCCGAGGACGCCGACACCCGCGGTGAGCAGGATGCCGCCGTACGGCACCTGGCTGCGGTTCATGCGGGCGGTGAACTTGGGCGCGGAGCCCGACATCGCCATCGAGCGCAGGATGCGGCCGGTGGAGTAGAGGCCCGAGTTGAGGCTGGACATGGCCGCGGTGAGCACGACCAGGTTCATGATGTCGCCGATGCCGCCGACGCCCAGCTTGCTGAACAGGGTGACGAACGGGCTCTCGTTCGAGGAGTACACCGAGGACGGCAGCAGCAGTGCGAGCAGCACCACCGAGCCGCAGTAGAACAGGCCGACGCGCCACATGATCGAGTTCACCGCGCGCGGGACGACCTTCTGCGGGTCGGCGGTCTCGCCTGCCGCGACACCCACCAGCTCCAGGGCGGCGTACGCGAAGACGACACCCTGCATGACGAGGATCACCGACATCGTGCCGCTCGGCATGAATCCGCCGTGGTCCGTGATCATGCTCAGGCCCGGGGTCTGGCCGTCGATCGGGTGCTGCGTGGCGATCAGGAAGACGCCCACGAACAGGAAGGCGACGAGCGTGGCCACCTTGATGATCGCGAACCAGAACTCCATCTCGCCGAAGTACTTCACCGAGATCAGGTTCACGCCGAGCACGACCGCGAGGGCGATCAGCGCGAGGACCCACTGCGGAATGGTCGTGAAGGCACTCCAGTACTGGGTGTAGAGGGCGATCGCGGTGATGTCCGCAATGCCCGTCATCGACCAGTTGAGGAAGTACATCCAGCCGGCGACGTAGGCGCCCTTCTCACCGAGGAACTCGCGCGCGTACGACACGAAGGAACCTGAGGACGGCCGGTACACGACCATCTCGCCGAGGGCGCGCACGACCAGGTACGCGAAGACTCCGCAGACGAGGTACGCGACGGCGAGTGCGGGGCCCGCCGAATGGAGGCGGCCGCCCGCTCCGAGGAACAGTCCGGTACCGATCGCGCCACCGATCGCGATCATGTTGACGTGGCGGGCCTTGAGGTCCTTGCTGTAGCCGGCGTCACCCGCGTCGGCGGGCGCCTGGGACGCATCTGTGGGGGATGCGTCCAGAGCCGTGTTGGCGGCTTCCTTGCTCACGTGGGGGGATCCCTCTGTGGTGCCCGGATTGCTCCGGGGTCCGGATGTGCTGCGGCCCGCGACATTCCTGACATGGCGCGGACCGACTGTGCACCTTCCCCCACCAGGCAGGGAGCACGCGGTGGCGGAGATCACATAGCGGCACTTCTCACATGATGATCAGCCTCTGTACAGCGGGTTCCGCGAGGCGTATAAGCGCTCGCTCACACCCCAACAGCCCCTTCACACCCGCCCTTTCCACCCCGCGGCGCTTTCACAACTTTGGT
Source organism: Streptomyces sp. NBC_01445 (assembly GCF_035918235.1). Taxonomy (NCBI): domain Bacteria; kingdom Bacillati; phylum Actinomycetota; class Actinomycetes; order Kitasatosporales; family Streptomycetaceae; genus Streptomyces; species Streptomyces sp. NBC_01445. The sequence goes on from NZ_CP109485.1 coordinate 2,678,676, forward strand.
GTCTCAGCAATACTGTTGAACCTGTCCGGGTGCGGAACCGGAGCACGCAGGACGCGGGACCCGAGAAGCGAGGCGCAGCATGACGACGGACACCGGGGAGCCGACGCTCACGGTCGACGAACTGGCCGCGCGCGCGGGCGTCACCGTCCGTACGATCCGCTTCTACAGCACGAAGGGCCTGCTCCCGCCGCCCGTGATCGGGCCGCGCCGGGTCGGCCACTACGGCCGGGACCACCTCTCCCGGCTCGCGCTCATCGAGGAGCTCCAGCACCAGGGCATGACACTCTCCGCGATCGAGCGGTATCTGGAGCAGCTGCCGACGGACCTGAGCGCCGACGATCTGGCGATCCACCGCGCCCTGGTCGCGAGCTGGGCCCCGGACGCGGCGGAGGACGTCACGCGGGCGGAGCTGGAGCGCCGGGCGGGGCGGCCCCTGTCCGGGGAGGATCTGGACCGGCTCGCCGCGATGGGCGTCGTCGCGTACCTGGAGGACAGCGACACCTTCCGCGTGGACCCCGGTCTGCTGCGGCTCGGGGTGGAGCTGCTCGGAGTGCCGATCGCGCACGAGACGATCCTCGCGGCGCGCACCGTCCTCATGAAGCACACGAGGGACGCCGCCCAGGAGCTGACGCGGCTGTTCCGCGACGAGGTGTGGGGGCCCTACCGGGAACGGGAGTCGGACCCGGAGCACGTGGCGGCGATGAAGTCGCTGTCGGCCCATATGCAGCCGATGGTGGTGCAGGCCCTGGTGACCGCGTTCCAGCGGTCGCTCAAGGAGCAGCTGCGGGAGGCGTTCCGCGCCGAGGGCTGACCCCCGGCGCGGAACCCCGTGACCGTCAGGCGTCGGTGAAGGTCTCGCCCTTCTCGGCCTTCTCGACGAGCAGCGCGGTCGGCTGGAAGCGCTCGCCGTAGCGCTCGGCCAGTTCACGCGAGCGGGCTACGAAGCCGGGCAGGCCGCCCTCGTAACCGTTGATGTACTGCAGGACTCCGCCGGTCCAGCCCGGGAAGCCGATGCCGAAGATGGAGCCGATGTTGGCGTCGGCGACCGAGGTCAGGACGCCCTCCTCCAGGAGGCGCACCGTGTCGAGCGCCTCGGAGAAGAGCATGCGCTCCTGCATGTCCTTGAACGGGATCTCGTGCCCGGGCTTGGTGAAGTGCTCGCGCAGGCCCGGCCACAGGCCGGCGCGCTTGCCGTCCACGTACTCGTAGAAGCCCGCGCCGCCACTGCGTCCGGGACGGTCGAACTCCTCGACCATGCGGTCGATGACGATGTCCGAGGGGTGGCCGGCCCAGGTGCCGCCCGCCTCCTCGACGGCCCGCTTCGTCTCGTTACGGATCTTGCGGGGCAGGGTCAGCGTCAGCTCGTCCATCAGGGACAGGACCTTGGCCGGGTAGCCGGCCTGGGCCGCGGCCTGCTCGACGGAGGCGGGCTCGATGCCCTCGGCGACCATCGCGACACCCTCGTTGATGAAGTGCCCGATCACGCGCGAGGTGAAGAACCCGCGCGAGTCGTTCACGACGATCGGCGTCTTGTTGATCTGGCGGACCAGGTCGAAGGCGCGGGCGAGCGCCTCGTCGCCGCTGCGCTCGCCCTTGATGATCTCGACGAGCGGCATCTTGTCGACGGGCGAGAAGAAGTGCAGCCCGATGAAGTCCTCGACCCGCTCGACGCCCTCGGCGAGGAGGGTGATCGGCAGGGTCGAGGTGTTGGAGCACAGCAGCGCGTCCGGCTCGATGACGTGCTGGATCTCCTTGAACACCTTGTGCTTGAGCGCCGGGTCCTCGAAGACGGCCTCGATCACGGCGTCGCAGCCGGCGAGGTCCTGCGGTTCGGCGGTGGGCGTGATGCGGGCGAGGAGCGCGTCCGCCTTCTCCTGGGTGGTGCGTCCGCGGGAGACGGCCTTGGCGCAGAGCTTCTCGGAGTAGCCCTTGCCCCGGGCGGCGGCGTCGGCGGTCACGTCCTTGAGGACGACCTCGATGCCCGCGCGGGCGCAGGAGTAGGCGATGCCCGCGCCCATCATGCCGGCGCCGAGGACGGCGACCTTGCGGACGGTGCGCTTCTCGATGCCCTTGGGCCGGTTCGCGCCGGAGTTGACGGCCTGGAGGTCGAAGAAGAACGCCTGGATCATGTTCTTCGCGGTCTGGCCGGTGACGAGCTCGGTGAAGTAGCGCGCCTCGATGGTCAGGGCCGTCTCGAAGTCGACCTGGGAGCCCTCGACGGCCGCGGCGAGGATGTTGCGCGGGGCCGGGTAGGGGGCGCCGTTCAGCTGCTTCTTGAGGTTGGCCGGGAAGGCGGGCAGGTTCGCCGCGAACTTCGGGTTGGCCGGGGTGCCGCCCGGGATGCGGTAGCCGGGCTTGTCCCAGGGCTGCTGCGACTCGGGGTTGGCGTCGATGAAGGCGCGCGCCTGGGCGAGCATCTCCTCGGGGGTGGCCGCCACTTCGTGGACGAGGCCGTTCTCCAGGGCGCGCTTCGGCGTGTACTGGGTGCCCTGGAGGAGCACCTTCAGCAGGGCGTCGGTGATGCCCATGAGGCGTACGGCGCGGGTCACGCCGCCGCCCGCGGGGAGCAGGCCGAGCGTGACCTCGGGAAGGCCGATCTTGGAACCGGGCGCGTCGAGGGCGATGCGGTGGTGGGAGGCGAGCGCGATCTCGTAACCGCCGCCCAGGGCCGCGCCGTTGATCGCGGCGACGACGGGCTTGCCGAGCGTCTCGATGCGGCGCAGGGAGTTCTTGATGCCGGTGCCGGTCTCGAACGCCTGCTGGGCGTTCTCGGGGCCGACCTTCATCATGTCCTTCAGGTCACCGCCCGCGAAGAAGGTCTTCTTGGCGGAGGTGTAGATGATGCCGCGGATCGAGTCCTTCTCGGCCTCCGCGCGGTCGGCGATCGCCGCGATGGAGTCCTTGAACGCCTGGTTCATGGTGTTCGCGGACTGGTTGGGGTCGTCGAGGACGAGGGTGACGATTCCGGTCTCGTCCTGTTCCCAGCGGATGGTGGTGCTCTCGGTCATTTCTGCTGCTCCGTAGATGCCAGTGCGGGAAAGGACGGGGGTCAGAGTCGCTCGACGATCGTGGCGATGCCCATGCCGCCGCCGACGCACAGCGTGGCGAGGCCGTAGCGCTTGTCCTGGCGCTCCAGTTCGTCGATGAGGGTGCCGAGGATCATCGCGCCGGTGGCGCCGAGCGGGTGGCCGAGCGCGATGGCGCCGCCGTTGACGTTGACCTTGTCGAGGGAGAGGCCCATGTCCTTGACGAAGCGCAGGACAACTGCGGCGAACGCCTCGTTGATCTCGACGAGGTCGATGTCGTCGATGGTCAGACCGGCCTTGGCGAGAGCCTTGCGGGCGGCCGGCGCGGGTCCGGTGAGCATGATGGTGGGCTCGGAGCCGGAGACCGCCGCGGAGACGATCCGCGCGCGCGGGGTCAGGCCGTGGCGCTCGCCGACCTCCTTGGTGCCGATGGCGACGAGGGACGCGCCGTCGACGATGCCGGAGGAGTTGCCCGCGTGGTGGACGTGGTCGATCTTCTCGACCCAGTGGTACTTCTGCAGCGCGACGGCGTCGAAGCCGCCGAGGTCACCGATGTCCGCGAACGACGGCTTCAGCTTGGCGAGCGAGTCGGCGGTCGTGCCGGGGCGCAGGAACTCGTCGTGGTCGAGGACCGTCAGGCCGCTGCGGTCCGTGACGGGCACGACGGAGCGGGCGAAGCGGCCGTCCTTCACGGCGGCGGCCGCGCGCTCCTGCGAGAGCGCCGCGTACTCGTCGACGTCGCGCCGGGAGAAGCCCTCGATCGTGGCGATCAGGTCGGCGCCGATGCCCTGCGGCACGAAGCCCGTCTCGTAGTTGGTCATCGGGTCGGCGAACCAGGCGCCGCCGTCCGAGGCCATCGGGACGCGCGACATCGACTCGACGCCGCCGGCGAGGACGAGGTCCTCCCAGCCCGAACGGACCTTCATGGCCGCCAGGTTGACCGCTTCGAGGCCCGAGGCGCAGAAGCGGTTCTCCTGCACACCGGCCACCGTGTCGGGGAGGCCGGCCGCGATGGCCGCGATCCGCGCGATGTCGGAGCCCTGGTCGCCGACCGGTCCGACGACGCCGAGCACGATGTCGTCGATGGCGGCGGGGTCGAGATCCGGGAAGCGCCGCTGGATCTCGTGGATCAGTCCGACGACGAGGTCGATCGGCTTGGTGCCGTGCAGGGCGCCGTTCGCCTTGCCGCGTCCGCGCGGGGTGCGGATCGCGTCGTATACGTACGCTTCGGTGCTCACTCGCTTGCCTTTCAATGAGGGTGGGCCGGGCGATGAGGTGGGCCGGGCCGGGAGGTCGGTGGGGAGTCAGCCGAGCAGGGAGCGCCCGATGATCTCCTTCATGATCTCGGTCGTGCCGCCGTAGATCGTCTGGATGCGTCCGTCGGTGAAGGCCTTGGCGACGCGGTACTCCGTCATGTAGCCGTAGCCGCCATGGAGCTGGAGGCAGCGGTCCGCGACGCGCTTCTGGAGCTCGGTGGCCCACCACTTGGCCATCGAGGCATGCACCGCGTCGAGTTCGCCGTTCGAGTGGTCGACGATGCAGCGGTCCAGGAAGGTCCGGGTGACGGCGCACTCGGTGGCCATCTCGGCTATCTCGAACCGGATGTGCTGGAGCTTGGCGAGCGGGCGGCCGAAGGCCTCGCGCTCCTTGACGTACGTCGTGGTGATCTCCAGGAGGTACTCAGCGGCGGCGATCCCGGCGACGGCGATGCCCATGCGCTCCTGCGCGAGGTTCGTCATCAGGTGGACAAAGGCGCCGTTGAGCTCGCCGAGGAGATTCTCCTTCGGGACGCGGACGTCGTTGAAGAAGAGCTCGGCCGTGTCCTGCGACTTCTGGCCGATCTTGTCGAGGTTGCGGCCGCGCTCGAAGCCCTCCATGCCGCGCTCGACGACCAGGAGGGACAGACCGTGGGCGCCGCCGTCGGGCGTCGTCTTCGCGACGACGATCACGAGGTCGGCGAGGATCCCGTTCGAGATGAACGTCTTGGAGCCGTTGAGCACCCAGTGGTCGCCGCGGTCCTCGGCCGAGGTGCGGATGCCCTGGAGGTCGGATCCGGCGCCCGGCTCGGTCATCGCGATGGCCGTGATCAGGGAGCCGTCGCAGAAACCTGGCAGCCAGCGGCGCTTCTGCTCGTCCGTGGCGAGCGACGTCAGATACGGCCCGATGATGTCGTTGTGGAGGCCGATCGCGAGGCCGGCGGCTCCCGCGCGGGTGAACTCCTCGGCGATGACGGCGCTGTAGCGGAAGTCGGCGTTCCCGCCGCCTCCGAACTCCTCGGGCACGGCGAGCCCGAGGAGGCCCTGCCGGCCGGCCGCGAGCCAGGCCTCGCGCGAGACGATGCCGTCCTTCTCCCACTGCTCGTAGTGCGGGGTGACCTCCTTGGCGAGGAAGGTGCGGACGGTCTCGCGGAACGCGTCGTGCTCCTCGGTGAAGATCTGCCGTTCCATTGCCATCGTGGTGCCCTCCCTACAGCCAGTTCTTGACGGTCTCGACCAGCCGGGCGGGGTCGGGGCCGACCGGGATGACGTTCAGCATGGTGACGCCGGCGGCGCGGAAGGCCTCGACACGCCCGCGCACGTAGCTCTCGGGCCCGCACAGGCTCATGAGCTCGCAGAACTCGTCCGGGACGGCGGCCTCGGCCTCCTTCTTCTTCCCCGAGAGGTAGAGCTCCTGGATGAGCTTGGCCTCCTTCTCGTAGCCGTAGGCCACGGCGAGGTCGTTGTAGAAGTTCTTGCCGACCGCTCCCATGCCGCCCACGTAGAGGGCGATGTTGGGGCGGGCGAGGTCGCGAGCGGCTGCCGCGTCCTCGCCGATGGCGAGCAGTCCGCCGGCGACGACCTGGAGCGGCCCGAGCTCGGGGGCGCGCTTGGCGGCGCCCTCGGCGAGCGGGGTGCCCCACACCTGGTGGGCCTTCTCGGGAATGAAGAGCGTAGGCAGCCAGCCGTCGGCGGTCTCGGCGGTCATCCGCACGTTCGCCGGGCCCAACGAGGCGACGTACAAAGGCACTTCGGGGCGTACCGGCTTGGAGAGGATCTTCAGGGGTTTGCCGAGCCTGCCGCCCTTCTCCGGGGGCAGCGGCATGTCCGTGATGCCGTGGTGGTCGATGACCTCGCGGCGCAGGATGCGGCGGGTCAGCTCGATGGTCTCGCGGGTGCGGCCGAGCGGCTTGTCGTACGCCTTGCCGTGCCAGCCCTCGACGACCTGCGGGCCCGACGCGCCCAGGCCGATGATGGCGCGGCCGCCGGAGACGGCGTCGAGTCCGGCGGCGGTCTGGGCGATGAGGGCGGGGGTGCGCGAGTAGACGTTGAGGATCGCGGCGCCGATCTTCATGCGCTCGGTGCGGGCGGCGAGATAGCCCATGATCGTGGGCGAGTCGAAGCCGTAGGCCTCCGCGACCCAGACGGCGTCGAGGCCCGCCGACTCGAGCGCGGCGGCGTCGTCGGCCGCCTGCCGGGGGTCGGCTGCGTAGGCGAGGGGTGCGGACAGCTCCATCAGTTCTCTTCCTTCGTCAGGCTCGGTACGTCCCAGTCGCGGGCCACCCCGGCGGTGTCGGCGCCCGGCTGGGCGGGGCCGCTGCGGACGGCGGTGGGGGTCGCGGAGAAGCGGGGGGCGGGGGCGGGCTGGGTGATGCCGCCGTGGTCGGTGAAGGTGCCGCGCGCCGCCAGGTGGGGGTGGCCGGGCGCCTCGCGCAGGGACAGGACCGGCGCCACACACGCGTCGGACCCCTCGAAGACGGCGGTCCACTCCTCGCGGGTACGGGTCTTGAAGCGGGCGGCGACGGCGTCGCGCAGCTCGCCCCAGCGGGCGAGGTCCTTGCGGGCGGGGGCCGTGTCCCCGATGCCGAGGAGCGCGCTGAACTCGTCGTAGAACTGCTGCTCAAGGGCGCCGACCGCCATGTACTGGCCGTCGGAGGTCTCGTACGTCCCGTAGAACGGGCAGCCGCCGTCGAGGAGGTTGCTGCCGCGCCGGTCCTGCCAGCCGCCGGCCGCGAGCATGCCGTGGATCATCGCGGCGAGGTGCGAGGCGCCGTCGACGATCGCGGCGTCCACGACCTGGCCCGCGCCGGTGTCGCGCGCGTGGTGGAGGGCGGCGAGGATGCCGACGACGAGGTAGAGCGAACCGCCTGCGTAGTCCCCGACGAGGTTCGCGGGGACGGTCGGCGGCTCGTCCGGCTTGCCGATCATTCCGAGGGTGCCGGTGAGGGCGATGTACGCGATGTCGTGCCCGGCGCGCTGGGCGAGGGGGCCGTCCTGGCCCCAGCCGGTCATGCGTCCGTAGACGAGGCGCGGGTTGCGGGCGTGGCAGGCGTCGGGGCCGACGCCGAGGCGCTCGGCGACGCCTGGACGGTAGCCCTCGATGAGGACGTCCGCCTTGGCGACGAGGTCGAGGACGCGCGCGGGGCCGTCGTCCGCCTTGAGGTCGATGATCACGGAGCGTTTGTTGCGGTTGGTGATGTCGTACTCGGGGTTGATCGCGAGCCCGGCGCCTCCGGGGCGGTCCACGCGCACGACATCGGCGCCCAGGTCGGCGAGGAGCATCGCGGCGAACGGGCCCGGGCCGATGCCCGCCAGTTCGACCACGCGCACCCCGGCGAGCGGGCCGCTGTCCGTCATCCCTGCCACTGCCATCGAGCCCCCAGCACTGTGACACAACTGATGTAACACCAGCGATGCTAAGAACGTGTTCCACTCAGCACAACCCCTGGCGAGCAAGCGCTTAGTAATTTACGACGCACTGCTGCGGTGTTGCCAGGAGGCACGTATGGATTCGGGGTAACTCGCCTGAAACGGGATTCCGTCACGTCCGGCCGGGGCGGCGCTCATCGCGCGTCCAGTTCGGCGACGAGCTTCTTCGTGGCCACCGTCCGGTAGCTCTCCTCCACCCAGTCGCAGAGCAGCGCCGCGCCCGGGGCGCCCTTCACGTCCAGGGGGATCCGCACCCAGCCCGCCTTGCCGAGGCCGTATCCGGCGGGCTCGGCACCCGGGGTCGTGAGCGCGTGCGCGTGGGCCTCCTCGTCCCTGAGCTTGACCGTGAGCCCCATCGGACAACTGCCGTCGTCGACGCCGAGGAACACGAACACCTTCTTGTTCACCTTCGCGACCGTCTCGCCCCACGGGAAGTCCTCCGTGGCACCCGGCATCCCGAGTGCGAACTCCCGTACGCGCGCCCACGTCTTGAGCGCCCGCTGCGACGGCCTCTTCGGCTCGGCCACGACGACCTCCCGCTCCGGGCGGGGCCCCTGAACCTCCGCTCACCCCTCACGCTAGCCTCGGCCACCGACAACGGCGCGGGGCGCAGGGCTGAGGGGTGTCATGACCAGGCAGGACAGCGGGCACGGCAAGGATCGGGACATGCGGGACAGGCCCGGCAGAGCCGACAGGACAGGCCGCGAGTACGACATCGTGCTCTTTGGGGCGACCGGGTTCGCCGGTGCGCTCACCGCCGAGTATCTGGCGGCGCACGCCCCCGAGGGGCTGCGGTGGGCCGTCGCGGGGCGCGACACGGGGAAGCTGGAGCGGCTGCGCGAGCGCCTCACCGCGATCGACCCCGCGTGCGCCGTGCTGCCACTGGTCCGCGCGGACGTCGCCGACCCGGCGTCCCTGCGCGCCCTCGCGGCACGCACGCGCGTGGTGGCCACGACCGTCGGCCCCTACGTCACGTACGGCCAGGACCTGGTGGCGGCGTGCGCCGAGGAGGGCACCGACTACACGGACCTGTGCGGCGAGCCCGAGTTCGTCGACGTCACCTACGTCCGGCACGACGCCCGCGCGCGGGAGACCGGGGCCCGTCTCGTCCACGCGTGCGGCTTCGACTCGATCCCGCACGACCTGGGCGTGCTCTTCACGGTGGGTCAGCTCCCCGAGGACGTGCCGCTGCGCATCGACGGGTTCGTGCGGTCGAACGCGACGTTCTCGGGCGGCACGTTCGCGTCCGCGCTGACGCAGTTCTCGCGGGGTCGGCAGATGCTGGCCGCGCAGCAGGACAGGCGGCGGCACCAACCGCGCCTCGTCGGCCGCAGGGCGTACGCGCCGACGGGCGCGCCCCGCTACGCCAAGGAGGTCGACGCGTGGGCGCTGCCGCTCCCGACGATCGACCCGCAGATCGTGCAGCGGTCCGCGCGGGGCCTGGAGCGCTACGGTCCCGACTTCCGCTACCGGCACTACGCGGCGGTGCGGCACCTGCCCGTCGCGTTCGGCGGCGTCGCGGCTACGGGTGCGCTGTTCACCGCCGCCCAACTGCCGCCCGCACGCAGGTGGTTGTCTGATCGGCTCAAGCCGGGTGACGGCCCGGACGAGGCACGGCGTGCGGCGAGCTGGTTCTCGGTGCGCTTCGTCGGCGAAGGCGGCGGCCGCCGCGTGTACACGGAGGTCTCGGGCGGGGACCCCGGCTACGACGAGACGGCGAAGATGCTCGGCGAGTCCGCGATGTGCCTGGCGCTCGACGACCTGCCCGAGACCTCGGGCCAGGTCACGACGGCCGTCGCGATGGGCGACGCCCTGACGGCGCGCCTGCGGGACGCGGGGATCAGGTTCCGGGTGGCGGCTACGCGGTAGGCGGCTACGCGCGCGGCGGTGCCCACGCGACACGGGGAGGCCGGCCCGGCTGGCGACTACGCGCGCGTGGCGCTCTCCCGGGCCTCCGGCGAGTGCCTGTGGCCGCGACGCGGTACCGGTGGCCACGCGCGCGATGCCGCGCCCTCGGCTTGCTCACCGAGGACGCGGCAGGTGGCTACGCGCGCGTGGCGCTCTCCCGGGCCTCCGGCGAGTGCCAAATGCCCGTGCCCGCGACGCGGTACCGGGTGGCCACGCGCGCGAGGCCACGCCCTGGGCTTGCTCACCGAAGAAACGGCAGGTGGCTACGCGCGCGTGGCCCCCTCCTGGGCATCCGCCAGCGCTCGCCTGCACAGCGCGTCCGCTCTGCGGGTCGTTTCCGGCTGGCGGTACTGCGGCGTGAGGTGCAGGGTGTGGGCGCACGCGGTGTCGAGGCTCGTGCGGTGGCCGACCGAGACGTAGACGGGCTTGACGCCGTCGCGGGTGCGCAGGGCCCGGCCGACCACCTCGTCGCCGTCCAGCAGGGGCGCCGTGCTGCCGCGCGGCGCCGCCGGCTCCTCGTGCGTGAAGGTGAACGGGTTCTTCGCGACGCCGATCGTGGGCAGCCCCGTCAGGACGCCGAGGTGGCTGGCGAGGCCGAAGCGGCGCGGGTGGGCGAGGCCGTACCCGTCGCAGACGACAAGACCGGGGCCGGAGTCGAGGCCCTCCAGGGCGGCGACCACGGTCGGGATCTCGCGGAAGGCCAGCAGGCCCGGCACGTACGGGAAGGAGATCCGGCCGACGGCCGTGGACTCCTCGACGACGTCGAGGGTCGCCGCGTCGAGCACGACGGCCGCCGCCGCGACGAGGTCGCGCTCGTCGTCGTAGGCCACGTCGACACCGGTCACGAGTCCGGTGCCGGGTGGGGGCCCCGGCTCGTCGAGGACGACGCGGGCGCGCAGTTCGTCCTGGACCGCGCGCGCGGCGCGCTCGTCGGTGGGCCAGTCGGCGAGGATCTGTTGGTGGCTCATGATGGCGACCACCATAGGGCCGGGGCGCCGGCGGGCCACGGGTAGCCTGGCGATCATGTTTGTACTTGAACTGACCTACACGGCCCCGGTCGAGCGTGTCGACCCGCTGCTCGAAGCGCACGTCGCCTGGCTCGACGAGCAGTACGAAGCCGGGGTCTTCATCGCTTCCGGCCGCAAGAACCCGCGCGACGGCGGGATCATCCTCGCCGTCGGGGACGACCGCACGCAGATCGAGAAGATCACGGCGGCCGACCCCTTCGTCACCGGCGACGTGTGCGCGTACCGCGTCACGGAGTTCATCGCGACGAAGACGGCACCCGAACTGGAGCGATTCCGGCAGCAGTTGGCCGGCTAGACGGCCCCGCCGCAGGTCAACGTTCGAGCCGGGCGATGCGTCCCTTCTCGCCCGAGGCCCAGCACGCGCCGTCGTGCGTGCAGTCCGCCGTGTCGTACGAGCCCGTGTCGACGGTGCGCCAGGTGCGGCCCGCGTCGAGGGTGAGGTCGGTCCCCGTCGGGCCGACCGCGAGGGCGCTCGTCCGGCTGTGCGGGAGCCAGGTGACGCCCGAGCGGTAGGCGGGGACGGGCTCGGCGGACTGCGTCCAGGTGCGGCCGCCGTCGCGCGTCGTGGCCGAGGCCCGGGGAGACGCCTGGTCAGCGCGGTAGTCGCCGCCGACCGCGATCCCGTGCGTACGGTCGCGGAAGGCGAGGCCGAAGACGCCGCGCGCCGGGTCGCCCGCCGGGACCGGGGCGTCGGTCGCCCGCCACGTCAGGCCACGGTCCGACGAGTGCAGCACACGTGCGCGTGCGCCGCCGCCCGTCGCCAGCCACACATCGCGCGACCCCGAGCTGACCAGGCACTGGCCGCTCGCCGCGAAGCCGGCCTCGCCCTCCTGCGCCGCCGGCATGCCGTCGCCGGGCAGGACGTCCCAGGAGCGTCCTCCGTCGCGCGTGGACAGGATCCGGTACTTGCCGTCGACGGGGTCGCTCATCGCGAGGCCGTGGCGCGTGTCGAAGAACGTCAGGCAGTCGTAGAACGCCTTCGGGTCGGGGTTGCGGAAGGACTCGGTCCAGGTGGCCCCGCCGTCGTCCGTGCGGAAGACCCGCGAGGCGTCGCCCTCACCGATCGCGAGGACGACCGCGCGCCGGCTGTCGAAGGCCTCGATGTCGCGGAACTCCAGCGCGCCCGCGCCCGGCGGCGACACGTTCCGCCAGTGGGCGCCGCCGTCCGAGGTGCGAAGGACCGTGCCCTTGGACCCGGCCACCCAGGCGGCGTCGCGGTTCACGGCGGCAAGTCCCCGGAACCGCGCGTCGGTACCGGATCCCTTCAATGCCCAGTGCGGCTTCGCCTGCGCGTGCCCTCCGTCGGCCTGCGCACCCGCGGCCTGCGCCGGACCCGCCGGAGCGAACGCGAGGGCGAGTGCCGCCCCGGCCAGCCCCATGGACACCCTGCGTCGCGACTTCCCCATGCCCCTCATGGCGGGCGAAGCTAGCCCACTCCCCCGGCTCCGTCCAGATGGCCCGCGCCGCGGGGAGCAGCGAGCGGAGACCGGTGACAGAGGTCACTCACCTTTCCTCGGCCGTCCGGTGCACGGATTCCCTCGTTCCGCCGTCTCTTCAAGTGGCGGGGAGTCCTACCCGCCGACCCACCCGTCGTCCGACATGCCGTCCGACTCGCCGTCCGAGCTGTTGCCCGAACCGCCGTCCGTTCAGCCGTCACAAGGGAGCAGGCGTTGTCCACCGTCATCGAGCAAGCCGTAGAGGCCCGTCTCGTCGCCGCCGCGCCGCGGATGTCGACCATTCCCGCGACGTTGCGCTACGACATGCGGGACCCTTTCGCCGTGCGCATGTCGTTCCCCGCGCCGGCCACGCTCGAGGGCGTCGACGTCAGCTGGACGTTCGCCCGCGAGCTGCTCGCGGCCGGGGTGCGCGAGCCGGCCGGTGCGGGCGACGTCCGGGTACGGCCGTACGGCTACGACCGCACGGTCCTGGAGTTCCACGCCCACGAGGGCACCGCGATCGTGCACATCCGGACCGGCGAGCTGCGCCGCTTCCTCAGCAGTACGGCCGCGATGGTGCCGGTGGGCGACGAGCATCTGCACGTGGACCTGGACGGCGATCTGGCGGAGCTGATGCGGGACGCGTACTGACGAGAGTCCCCCCCACCGGGCTCAACTCCCGTCACCGAGCAGGGCGTTGAGCTCTCCGTATTCGAGCCCGCCGGCCAGACTCCCGTACGTTCCCTCGGTGAGCAGCTCCCGGGCCGCCCTGCGGACGAGGGCGTGCGCGGCCTGCGCGATGCCCGCGCCGACGCTGATCCGGGCGACCCCGAGCGCGGCGAACTCGGCCACGGACGGCGCCCCGGGCCAGGCCATCACGTTGAGCGGCCCCTCGACACCGGCGACGAGCGCCTTCACGGTCACCGGGTCGACAGCCCCGGGCACGAAGATCCCGTCAGCACCCGCCGCGAGGTAGGCCGCGGCCCGCTCCAGCGTCGCCGCGAGCCGCTCCTCCGGCTCCCCCGCGCCCATCAGATACGTGTCGATACGCGCGTTCACGAACAGCGCCACGCCCTCCGCGTCCGCCGCGGCACGGGCCACCGCGATCCGCTCCGCCTGTGCCTCGACGGGCCGCAGCGGCGCGCTCCCGCCGTGCCAGGCGTCCTCGATGTTGACGCCGACCGCTCCGGCGTCGAGCACGGCGCGCACGGTGACGGCGACGTCCTGGGCCGCGTCGGCGTAGCCGCTCTCGATGTCCGCCGTCACCGGCACGTCCACGGCGGCGGCGATCCGCGCGACGGCGTCGAGCGCCTCGTCCCTGCCGAGCCGGTCCCCGTCCGCCGAGCCGAGGTCCCAGGACAGTCCGGCGCTGGTGGTGGCGACGGCGGCGGCTCCGGCGTCCGCGACGATGCGGGCACTCGCGACGTCCCAGGCGTTGGGCAGGACGAGCGGGCGGCCGGCGACATGCTGTGAACGGAAGGCCAGGGCCTGGTCATTGAGGTGCGTACGGTTCGTCATGCCGTACAGCCAACCACCTGGCTCCCGCGTACAGCTGGCAGGAATCCGACACGTACGTGTGACCCACGCTCAACCCTGCGCACCCCCTGTTCAGCCCCCGCCGCCCCCGCTCGCCGAGGCCCGCGACGCCTCCGCCGCCTTGACAGCCGCGGCGAGCGCGGCGCGGATGTCGCCCAGGCTCTGCCGCAGTTCGGGGGAGATGCCGCCGGCGCGCGCGGCGAGGTGGTCGAGGCGGTCCTTGTGCGTGCGCCTGGCCTTGCCCGGGATCAGCCGGCGCAGCTTGCCCGTGGCGGCGAGCACCGCGAGTACCGCGTCGTCCTCGTCCACCCGGCCGACCGGCTCGCCTCCCTCCAGCGCGCCGAGCACCTCGGCCCGCAGCACCTCGACGTAACCGGCGCGCTCCAGCCCGTACCGGGTGACGGGGAAGAGCCCGAAGACGCGCTTGCGCTCGGCCGACAGATAGCCCTCGGAGGCGAGTTGGCGGCGCACGGTGTCGAGGGTGGCGCGGGCGCGGTAGCCGATCCAGGCGCGCCAGGCGCGCGGCCTCGACTCCTCGGCGAGCTCCATCAGTTCGTCGAGGACGGGGTCGCCGGTGCGCGCGTCGAAGACCGGGGTGACGATCCCGTCCACGTCGCTGATGATGCGGCGCCGGGCCAGTTCGACGAGGGCGGCGGCGCGGACCGCGAGCTCGATGTCGGGGGCGCCGGAGACCCTGCCCTTCTCCGTGTCGAAACCCAGCAGCAGGAGCCGGGCGGGCAGCGAGAGCGAGCCGTGGGGCACGGGGGTCTCCTCCTGCGGGGTAGGGGCGAGGGCGTGAGGGCGTGAGGGCGTGAGGGCTCACGATAATTCGTTGACGGCCCACAGCCACCTTCGTACGGTGGACAGCGTTCCCGTTGATCCTGTTGTCGTCGATCGGAGTAGGACGTTGCTCTTCTGAGGTTCTCAGACACCGCGTCACGCGGCCGCACCTCACCGGTGCGCCACGTGTCTTGCGTGTGCGACCTCGGACGACCGAGCCGTCCTCCCGCCTGAATCCGGCACAGGACTGTCCTTCGCGCCCTGTGCGCTCTCGTTGCTTCCGGCTGTGGTCGTCCGCGGTGTCCCCATGCGCTGCCCACCGTTCCCACCGAGCGACCGCGAGGCCGTATGTCTACCTCCCCCACCTCCATCACCTGTACCTCCCTCACCTACGCCTGGCCCGACGGCACTCGGGTCTTCGACGGTCTTCAGGCCGCGTTCGGCCCCGGCAGGACCGGGCTCATCGGCCTCAACGGCGCAGGAAAATCAACGCTGTTGAAGCTGATCTCCGGAGAGCTCGCCCCGGCGGACGGCGCCGTGAAGGTGGCGGGCGAGATCGGCTATCTGCCGCAGAACGTCACCCTCGAAACCTCGCTGCGCGTCGACGAGGCCCTCGGCATCGCCGGTGCGCGCGCCGCGCTGCACGCCATCGAGGCGGGCGACGTACGCGACGAGCACTTCGCCGCGGTCGGCGACGACTGGGACGTCGAGGAGCGCGCCGTCGCGACCCTCGACGGGCTCGGTCTCGGCCGCATCGGTCTCGACCGCACCGTCGGCGAGCTCTCGGGAGGCGAGTCCGTACTGATCCGCCTCGCCGCGCTGCTCCTGCGCCGCCCCGACGTCCTGCTGCTCGACGAGCCGACCAACAACCTGGATCTGGCCGCCCGCAGGCGCCTGTACGCGGCCGTCGAGGCGTGGCCGGGCGTCATGGTCATGGTCAGCCACGACCGCGAACTCCTCGAACGGGTCGACCAGATCGCCGATCTGCGCGCGGGCGGCCTCGTTCGCTTCGGCGGGAACCTCTCGGCGTACGAGGAGGCGCTCGCGACCGAGCAGGAGGCGGCGGAGCGCATGCTGCGGGTCGCCGATGCCGACCTGAAGAAGCAGAAGCGCGAACTGGCGGACGCCCAGGTCAAGTTGGCCCGGCGCAAGCGCTACGGACAGAAGATGTGGGACACCAAGCGCGAGCCGAAGGCGATCATGGCCCAGCGCAAGCGGCAGGCCCAGGTCTCGGCGGGCAAGCACCGCCAACTGCACGAGGGCCGGCTCGCCGAGGCGAAGGAGCGGCTCGACGAGGCGGTGGAGGCCGTGCGCGACGACGACGAGATCCGCGTCGATCTGCCGCACACAGCCGTGCCGCCCGGCCGTTCCGTGTTCACTCTGTGCCGGCTGAGGATGGCCTACGGGGCGCGCGTGGAGGGCGAGTTCGAGGTGCGCGGCCCTGAGCGGATCGCGCTCGTGGGGCGCAACGGTTCGGGCAAGACCACGCTGCTGCGCACGATCGCCGGGGACCTCGAACCCGTCGCGGGTGAGGTGGTCGCGCATGTTCCGCTGCGGTTCCTGCCGCAGCGGCTCGACGTGCTCGACGAGGGCCTGACCGTCGCCGAGAACGTGGCGCGGTTCGCTCCCGGAGTGACGAACAACCGCGTCAGGGCGCGGCTCGCCCACTTCCTGTTCAAGGGGGCACGGGCCGATCAGCCGGCGGCGACCCTCTCGGGCGGCGAGCGGTTCAGGGCGACCCTCGCGGCGCTGATGCTCGCCGAGCCGGCACCCCAGCTGCTGATGCTCGACGAGCCGACGAACAACCTCGACCTGGCGAGCGTCCGGCAGCTGACCACGGCCCTGGAGTCCTACGAGGGCGCGCTGCTCGTGGCCAGCCACGACCTGCCGTTCCTGAAGTCCATCGGGGTCACGCGGACGCTGCTCATGGAGGGTGGGCGGCTGCGGGACGTCACGAAGGGGGAGGCCGGATACGGCGGGTAGCTGCCGCGTCGGGCGGGCGGGGAGAAACGGGGCGCGGGCCGGGGATTCCGTCACCGGCGCCGGGCTGTGCATGATGTGCGCGCCGGACCATGAACCCGCCCACGAGCCGTCCAGCCCCGAGGAGAGCCGCCCGTGCCCAGCCAGAAGGCCCTGATCCGCCGCCCCGGACCCCGCCTCGCGGACGGGCTCGTCACACACGTCGAGCGCACGCCCGTCGATCCGGAGCTGGCGCTCACGCAGTGGGAGGCCTACGTCGCGGCGCTCGGGGAGCACGGCTGGGAGACGGTCGAGGTCGGGGCCGCCGACGAGTGCCCCGACGCGGTCTTCGTCGAGGACGCGGTCGTCATGTACCGCAACGTCGCGCTGATCACCCGTCCCGGCGCGGCGTCCCGGCGTGCGGAGACGGCCGGCGTCGAGGAGGCCGTGGCCCGGCTCGGCTGCTCCGTGAACCGAGTGCGGGAACCCGGCACCCTCGACGGCGGCGACGTCCTCAAGGTCGGCGACACGATCTACGTGGGCCGTGGCGGGCGCACGAACGCGGACGGCGTGCGGCAGTTGCGAGCCGTGTTCGAGCCGCTCGGGGCACAGGTCGTCGCCGTACCGGTCAGCAAGGTGCTGCACCTGAAGTCGGCGGTGACGGCCCTGCCCGACGGCACGGTCGTCGGGCACGAGCCGATGGTGGACGCGCCGTCCCTCTTCCCGCGCTTCCTGCCCGTCCCGGAAGAGGCCGGTGCGCATGTGGTGCTCCTGGGCGGCGGGAAGCTCCTCATGGCGGCGAGCGCGCCGAGGACGGCGGAGCTCTACGCGGATCTCGGCCTGGAGCCGGTTCTGGTGGACATCGGCGAGTTCGAAAAGCTCGAGGGCTGTGTGACGTGCCTCTCAGTCAGGCTCCGCGAGCTGCATTCCTGAGGCGCAATGAAGCCTTGGAGGCCACTGAGACCGGAGGGGCCGGTTCCGGGGGGCCCTTTACAGAGGGTTTAACCTACGGCAACGTAACCTACGACACCGTAGGTACAACCGCTCGTGCCTGCGAGTCGTCCCCTCGCACTACTCCCGTCCCCCCTGGAGCCCTCGTGACCATCACCTCTCCCCACCTCGGCAGCTCGTCCTCCACCTGGACGGACGCCCAGCTGCTGTACGCGCTGGAGGAAGTGGTCGAGAAGGAACTGAACCGGCACCTCAAGGTGGCCAAGGACTGGATGCCGCACGAGTACGTGCCGTGGGCCGACGCCCGCAACTTCCCCGGTTTCTTCGAGGACGGCGAGGCCTGGGCGAAGGACCAGTCCAAGGTCACCGAGATCGGCCGGATCGCGCTCGTCGTCAACCTGCTGACCGAGGACAACCTCCCCAGCTACCACCACGAGATCGCCTCCCTCTTCGGCCGCGACGGCGCCTGGGGCACCTGGGTGCACCGCTGGACCGCCGAGGAGGGACGCCACGGCATCGTGATGCGTGACTACCTGCTGGCGTCGCGCGCCGTCGACCCGGACCAGCTCGAGCAGTTCCGCATGGCGCACATGGCCGAGGGCTTCGAGTCCGACAACCGGCACTCGATGCTGCACTCGGTCGCTTACGTCGCCTTCCAGGAGCTCGCGACCCGCGTCTCGCACCGCAACACCGGCCACCAGTCGGGCGACCCGGTCTGCGACCGCATGCTGTCGCGCATCGCCACCGACGAGAACCTGCACATGGTCTTCTACCGGAACCTGCTCGGTGCGGCCTTCGAGCTCGCCCCCGACCTCACGATGCAGGCCGTGCGCGACGTCGTCGTCAACTTCCGCATGCCCGGACACGGCATGCCCGGCTTCGAGCGCGCCGCCGCCCAGATGGCCATCGGCGAGATCTACAACATGCGCATCCACCACGACGACGTGATCCAGCCCGTGCTGCGCTACCTGAAGGTCCTGGACATCGACGGGCTCGGCCCGGAGGGTCTCAAGGCCCAGGAGGAGCTCGGTCTGTACATGGGCGGCCTGGACAGCGAGGCCTCCAAGTTCGACGAGAAGCTCGCCGCCCGCAAGGCCCGCATGGCGGCCCGCGCCGCGGGCTGAGCCTCGCGCGGTAAACCCCGCACACCGAGCGCCGCGGCTGGTTCAGCCGCGGCGCAGCTGGTGGCGCTCCTTCTCGGAGAGGCCTCCCCAGACGCCGAAGCGCTCATCGTTGGCGAGCGCGTACTCCAGGCAGGCGGAGCGCATCTCGCACCGGCCACAGATGCTCTTCGCCTCGCGTACCGAGCTGCCGGGCTCGGGAAAGAAGAAGTCGGCGCCCGTCTGGGCACACAGCGCCTCGTCCTGCCAGGAGGGGACGGACACTGCCGCGCCCCCCGGGTTCATGGCCTGCCGCGCGGAGGTGGGGGCCCCGGGAGCGCTCGTGACGGGGCGCAGCGTGTGGTTCGAGTACATGCCACTGATCGTGCCGCGCGGCGAAAAACAGACGATCAACGACTGATCAACGCGGCGCGCCGGGCGGATTCGGCCTGAGCCCGCCCGGCCCTTCCGGGACGTGCCCGGACCCGGCTCAGGTCTGGTTCGGGTCTCCCTTGATCACCGCGAAGCGGGCGCCCTGCGGGTCGGTGAGCTTGGCGATGCGGCCGACGCCCGGCAGGTTCGTGGGCGCGAAGCGCACCTTACCGCCGAGCTCCTGCGCCCGGGCGGCGATCGCGTCGACGTCCGGCACATGGAAGTACGGCGACCAGTGCGCCCCGATGTCGGACTCCGCCGGGTCGTCGCCCAGTGTGACCATGCCGCCGAACATGTCGTCCTCGCCCGTGCCCGCCGGGTTCACCGTCACGTAGGTGCCGCCGGGGAACGGCACGTCGAACGTGCCCCAGCCGAGCACCGAGCCGTAGAAGTCCTTCGCCACCTCGACATCCGGGGTGTACAGCTCGATCCAGTTCAGCGAGCCGTCCTCCGTGGCGAGACCCAGGCCCTTGTTCTGACCGGGCTGCCAGAGGCCGAACGTCGCCCCAGCGGGATCGGCGATGATCGCCATGCGGCCCAGGTCCGTCACGTCCATGGGCCGGAAGGGCGCGGATCCGCCGGCCTGCTCCGCGGCCTTCACCGTCGCATCCGCGTCCTGCGTCTGGAAATAGACGGTCCAGGACGGCGGCGCCTGGTCGGGCGTGACGGTCATCCCGCCGGCGACGGTCTTGCCGTCCAGCTGGAACAGGCCGTAACCGCCGACCTCGGGGCCGCCCGACTGGAACTGCCAGTCGAAGAGCCCGGTGTAGAAGGAAACGGCGGCGTCGAGATCCGGGGTTCCGAGATCCAGCCAGTTCGGCGAGCCGTCGACGAAACGGGTGGTGAGCATGGTGCCCTCCTCGTTGAGGGTGCCCCCCCTTGGGGGTCCCGTTGTCTGCCTCACCGAGTCTGGCACCGCGCACTGACAATCGCCGTTCCACTCGCCGTCACCACGCGGCCGCCGCTCCGGACCGGCGCCGAGCCGCCGATGAGCCGCCGACCGTGCCACCGCGCAGCCAACACCCGGCATCACCAAGCCATCGCCAAGCCATCGCCAAGAGTTGAACGGTCCACAGAAATGGGAGCGCTCCCCGTCACAAGTCTTGACCCGTCGCGCCGCACTCGCAACAGTGGGGCTCCCCCACATCTCAGGAGTCCTCCGTGATATCGCGCAGACTGTTCCTGACCGGCGCCGCCACGGCCGCCACCGCACTGACCTACCCGGCCTGGGGCAGCTCCCTCAGCCCGGAGGCCAAGGCAGCACCCGCCACCTGCGAACTCGCCCTGCAGAACAAGTCGTTGCCCGGCACTGTGCGTGCCTATGTCACGGGCCACGAGCAGGGCACCGACCGCTGGGTGCTGCTCAAGCCCGACGGCGGGGTCTACCACCCCGACTCGCCGTCAGCCCCGCAGACCCCGCTGCCCGTCGACTGTGCCATCCCGCTGGGCGCGGCGGGTTCGGCACCAAAGGTCCTGACGCTTCCTCAGATGTACGGCGCCCGCGTCTACTTCGTACGCGACAGCACGCTCGACTTCTTCCTCAACCCGGGCCCCGCGCTCGTCGAGCCGGCCTTCGCGACCTCCACCGACGCGAACTACGGGAAGACCTGGTCGTTCTGTGAATTCACCTTCAACTCCGATCAGTTGTACGCGAACATCAGCTACGTCGACCTGGTGACGGCCCTGCCCATCGGCCTGACCCTGGAGGGCGATGCCACGCACACCGTCGCGCCGCTCCCGGACGGCGCGGTGGACAGGATCGCCGCGGATCTCGCGGCCCAGACCGCCAAGGACGGGCAGCCCTGGGACAAGCTCGTCATCCGCGGAGGCGACGGCAAGGTCCTGCGCGTCATCTCACCGCAGAACCTGATGGCCCCGTACTTCGACCGCCCCGACGAGATGCCGTTCCGGGACGTCTGGGACAGCTATGTCGACCAGGTCTGGGAGAAGTACCGCACGACGGACCTGAAGATCGATCTCCAGGGCGGCCGGGGCGTGTTCACGGGCCGGGTCAGCGGCGACACCCTCACCTTCAACGGCGGGCACAGCTTCCCCAAGCCCGCCTCGAAGGACATCTTCACCTGCAACCACGGCCCGTTCACCAACAACCCCGGCGACCCCGACGACAAGAAGGGCCTCCTCGCCCGTCTCGCCGCCGGGTTCAACCGGAGCATCATGCTGACCCACCCCGAGCAGCCGAACGGCACCACGACGGCCGACTACTACCAGGGCGACGTCACCAACCACTGGTCACGGGTCGTGCACGCCAACTCGCCCATCGGGTACGCCTTCCCGTACGACGACGTGCGCCCCGACGGGCAGCCGGACGTGTCCGGCGCGGCGCACGACGGCAACCCGCGGCGCTTCACGGTCAGCGTCGGATCGTAGGTCCCGGACGACTCACGCCCCGGCGTCCTCGCGGATGAGCTCTGCGGCCTTCTCCGCGAGGGCGACGGTCGGGGCGTGGGTGTGACCGCGGGTGATGCGCGGCATCACCGAGGCGTCGACGACGCGCAGGGCCTCAACACCCCTGACCCGCAGGCGCGGGTCGGTCACCGAGCCCTCGTCGGCGCCCATGCGGCAGGTGCCGACCGGGTGGTAGAGCGTCTCGGCACCCGAGCGGATCACCTGCGCCAGCTCCTCGTCGCCGACGGCCCCCGGGTACGGAGCGAGGGGCCCGTCGGTGTACGGGGCGAGCGGCTCGGCCGCGAGGAGTTCCTCGGCGCGGCGCACTCCGGCCATCAGCGTGCGCAGGTCCTCTTCGCGGGCGAGATAGCCGGGGTCGATCAGCGGCCGCGCCGACGCGTCCGCCCCGCCCGGGGTGATGCGGCCCTCGCTCGCGGGCTGGAGCAGGACGACGCCGATCGTGATGCCGTGCTCGACGGGCGGGGTGAGCCCGTGGTTGACGAACGGCACGGGAGCGTAGATCAGCTCGATGTCAGGGGAGGTCAGTTCGGGGCGTGTCCTGATGAAGGCGACCGCCTCGCCGACGTTCGACGTGAGCGGTCCGCGCCCGGCGAGAAGGAAGCGGCCCACATTGGTGAGGGAGTCCGCGCCGGTGAGGGTGACGGGCCGGGGGCAGCGCATCGTGACGGCGAAGGAGAGATGGTCCTGGAGGTGACGGCCCACGTCGGGGGACGCGACGCGGACGTCGATCCCCGCCTCGGCGAGCTGCCCGGGGTCACCGACGCCCGCCTGCTGGAGCAGCTGCGGTGAACCGATGGCGCCCGCGCTGAGGATCACCTCGCGGCGGGCGCGCAGGATGCCGGGGACTCCTTCGGCGACGACGCCGGCCACGCGGGTGCCGTCGAAGTCGAGGCGCGTGACCCGGGCGTCGGTGTGGATGTGCAGGTTGGGCCGGCGCGCGGCCGGTTTCAGATAGCCGTCGGCCGCGCTCCACCGGCGGCCGCGGCGCTGGTTGAGCGGGGTGAGCGCGAAGCCGCCGTGGTCCTCGTGGTTCAGCTCGGTCAGCTCGCGCAGACCGGCGGCGCGGCAGGCGTCGAGGAACGCCGACGTCGTCACGTTCGGGTCGCGCGGCGGGGAGATCCAGAGCGGGCCCAGGGTGCCGTGCGGCGAGTCGGCGCGCCGGGTGCCCGCCCAGCGTTCGGCGCGCTGGAAGTAGCGCGCGAACTGCTCGTACGACCACTCCTCGCCGGCCGCCTCGCCCCACGCGTCGTAGTCGTCCCGGTGGCCGCGCACCCACATCATGGCGTTCATCGAGGAGGAGCCGCCGAGTGTGTGGCCGCGCGGCCAGTACAGCTCGCGCCCGTCGAGCGCGGACTGCTTGGACGTCGAGTAGTCCCAGTCGTACGGCGTCCTGAACAGCTTCGGGAACGCCGCCGGTATGCGGATCTCGGCTTTGCGGTCGCGCGGGCCCGACTCGACGAGCGCGACGCGTACGGCCGGATCCTCCGACAGCCGCGCGGCCAGCACACAGCCGGCCGACCCGGCCCCGACGATGACGTAGTCGTACTCGCTGTCCTTGCTCAACTCGACTCCCGGGGTGGGTGGTTGAGGACCAGGTGATGATCCGCTTCCTCCCCGGAGGTGTACACCCGTGGCGCACCCCTGCGAAAGCCCCCTAGCCGGTGTGCCCCGCCGGGTGGTGCGGCTCGTAGCCCGGGATGGTGCCGTCCTCCTTCTTCACCAGGAAGAGCCCCACCATCCCCATGTCGGAGTGGCTCTGGACGTGGCAGTGGTACATCCAGGCGCCCGCCCCGACGCCCTCGCCCGCGATGATCTGGAAGCCGAACGAGTCCGCGGGGCCGACGATCTTGTTGTCGACGACCTGGCTCGGGTCGTCCGGGCCGGTCAGCATGCCCGTGCGGTTGTCCGCCCAGCGATGACCGTGCATGTGGAAGGTGTGGTAGTACTCGCCGTGCGTGATCATGACGATCTCGACGCGATCACCCACCGTGGCCTCGAAGTCGGGACCTGAGTGCGCCGGCATGTTGTTGATGGTCATGTCGTTGAAGACGATCGTGAACGTGGTGTCCGGGAGGACGTCGCCCTTGCGCCGGACGATGACCGGCCCGTACAGGCCCTTGCGGATGCCACCGGTGCCGTGTTCCGTGCCGACGACGTGGTCGTGGTAGTGCCAGTACCCCGCGCTGCCCGCGCGCCACGTGCCGTCCTTGCGCCGGCCGGGAACGTGCGTCCGCCAGGTGTAGGTGCGCTTGCCGCCGGGCTCGACGTCGCTCTTGTTGAGCTTGGTGCCGTCGCTGGAGACCTCGTAGTCGAGGCCGTGGACGTGCAGGCTGGCCGCCACGTCCATCGTGTTCTCGAACTCGATGTGCAGGGTGTCGCCCTCGTTGAGCTCGATCAGAGGGCCGGGTACGGAGGCCTTGCCCTTCTCGAACCCGTAGCCCATCTGCCCGTCCGCGAGCTTCTCCGCGTACATCTTGATGCGCTTGACCTCACCGCCGGCCGGAGCCGTGCGCACCGGGCCTTCCGCGGGGGCGGCGTCCGTCGCCGCGATGAGCGACAACGATGTCGCGGTCGTCGCGACGGCGGCCCCGCCCATCAGCACCCGCCGGTTGAAGCTGCGCCTGTCCATGCCGAACTCCCCACCCTCGTACGGGATTTGCGGACGTGCCACCAGTGCCTGCCGTGACGACCAGAGAGACGGTAACCGGGTGATCTTCGTTTATCCACACTCAGGACAAAGTTCGTGCCATTGCGGCCATACCTATTGGCGCGTCGCGAAAAGAGGTCTAGCTTCGTCCGCGCCGTACCTGTGACCGACGAGGGGTGGGTGAACTCATGCGGTCCACGCCGCATCAAAAACCCTTGGGCGTAAGAGGGTTGGACAGAGACAGACGCAGACGACGCCGTGCAGTCGCCGCGGTCCTGGCGTCCGGGGCGGTCGCCGCCGGACTCCTTACCGGGCCCGCCGCCAGCGCGCGTCCGGGTCCCGAACCATCCGTGACAACGATGTCCCTGCCGTCGCCTCCCGGCGGCTCGAATGTGCGCGTCCTGGTGTACTACGGCTCCGCCGCGGGCGGCGACGAGTCACCGGTGGTGAACGCGGGAATCGCGGCCATCGAGAAGATCGGCCAGAGCGGCCCCGCCGCCCAGCGCTTCAAGATCACGGCGACGGACGACGCGTCCGTGTTCACCAACGCCACGAAGCTGGGCCGCTACAACGCGGTCGTCTTCCTGACCGGCGGCGGCGATGTGCTCGACCCGGACCAGGAGGCGGGGCTCGAGTCGTTCATGGAGGCCGGCGGAGGGTTCGTCGGCATCCACGACGCGGCCCGCGCCGAGCCGTACTCGGACTGGTTCACCGGCCTGATCGGCGCGCGTCCGGCCGACTCCAGCCCGGCGAACGTCCAGCGGGCCACCGTCGAGGTCGGTGACCGCCAGCATCCGGCCACCAAGGACCTTCCCGTGCAGTGGAAGCGGCCCGACCAGTGGCTGAACTGGGTGAAGAACCCGTCCGGCTCGGTGCACACAGTGGCCCGGGTCCGCGAGTCGACGTACCAGCCGGGCGCGAGCGCCAACGGCGCGGACCACCCGGTGTCCTGGTGCCGTGACTACGACGGCGGCCGCTCCTTCTACACGGGCATGGGCGGCACGGCCTCCAGCTACGACGAGGTGGACTTCCAGTCGCATCTGCGCGGCGCCCTGCTGTGGACGAGCCGCATCGTGCGCGCCGACTGCAAGGCCGCGATCGACTCCAACTACAAGGCTGAGCGACTCACCCAGCCCAACCAGGCGGGGCAGAACGACCAGATCGGCGAGCCGCACGGCCTGGTCACCGCGCCCGACGGACGCGTCCTGTACATCGGCCGCGGCGGCGCCGACTCCTCGCAGCCGGTGATCACCGACTGGAACAACCCCGACGTCGGCAAGGGCAAGGGCGAGATCCACGTCTACGACCCGAAGACCAAGAAGGTCACCCAGGCCGGGGCGCTCACCGTCTTCGGCAACAAGGGCGGCGGCGACGAGCTCACCAAGGTCGAGGAGGGGCTGCTCGGCATCGAGCTCGACCCGAAGTTCGAGCAGAACGGCTGGGTGTATCTGCACTACACGCCGCACTCGGGGCTCGACCGCGACAAGCAGATGGCCGAGCGGCAGGTCTCCCGCTTCACGCTCGACCTGAACACCAACAAGCTGGACCTGAGCAGCGAGAAGGTGCTGCTCAAGTGGCCGGTGCAGGTGCACAGTTGCTGCCACGCGGGTGGCGGGATGGCCTGGGACTCCAAGGGCAACCTGTACATCGCGACCGGTGACAACAACTCCTCCGGCTTCAGCGACGGCTACTCGGGCAACAACCCGCAGCCGAACTACAAGGGCGTCTCCTTCGCGGACGCGCGCCGCACCGCCGGCAACACGAACAACCTCAACGGCAAGATCCTGCGCATCCACCCGGAGGCCGACGGCACGTACACGCTGCCGGAGGGCAACCTCTTCACGGGCAAGGAGACCGCGGAGGGCGGCGGCAAGACCCGCGGCGAGATCTATGTGATGGGTGTCCGCAACCCGGCGCGCATCTCCGTCGACAAGAAGACCGACACGCTGTACGCGGGCTGGGTCGGCCCGGACGCCGGTGAGCCGTCGACGACCTGGGGTCCGGCGAAGTACGACACGTTCGCCGTGATCACCAAGGCGTCCAACCGTGGCTGGCCGTACTGCATGGGCAACAAGCAGCCCTACCGTGACCGCAATCTGCCGGACCCGACGAAGCCGCTCGGCTGGTACGACTGCGACCACCCGAAGAACGAGTCGCCGAACAACAACGGCCTGGTCAACCTGCCGCCGGTGACCGGCAACAACATCTGGTACTCGCCGCAGGGCGGGGGGCCGGACTACCCGCGCGACGCCAACGGCATCCCCTCGTACAAGAAGGAGGAGGCCAAGTACCTCCTGCCGTGGCTGAAGGGCGGCGGGCAGGCCGCGATGGACGGGCCCGTCTACCGCTACGACGCGTCGATCCCGAACGCGGACAAGTGGCCGAGCTACTGGGACGGCAAGTGGTTCGTCGGCGACTTCTACGACGCCACGCAGCCGCGGCACGCGGTGATCACCGACCCGAAGACGGCCGGTGACGGCGGCATCCCGGTGCACGCCGAGAACCTCAAGAAGATCGTGCCGGTCGGCAACGACGGCATCAAGAACCTCATGGACTGGAAGTTCGGCCCCGACGGCGCGCTCTACGTCCTCGACTACGGCCGCGGCTTCTTCACCTCGGATGCCAAGTCGGCCCTGTGGAAGGTGACTTACACGGGCGGCGAGGCGACCCCTGCGGCCGGTGACCTGGCCAGGAAGGCGCAGTGATGAGGATCCGCACCAAGAACCGGCGAAGACTGTGGACGGCGCTGTTCGCCGCCGTGCTGCTGATGCTCGGACTCGGCTCCCCCGTCGCGTTCGGGCAGGACGCCCCGGTCGCCGCGGCCCAGCAGGTCCTGAACTGGACCGGCAGTGACGACATCACCAAGTACGCCTCGGCGCCGACCACTGCGGTGGCGGGCGCGACGACGATCGTCTTCGAGAACAGCGCGGCGACCGGCAACACCATGGGCATGCCGCACACGCTGACGTTCGACACGTCGGACCCCGAGTACAACAACGACGTGTCGGTGAACATCCTGGCCAACCCGAACGACAGTGAGGGCGGCAAGCACTCGGTCGAGGTCACCCTGACCCCGGGCCGTTACCGCTACCACTGCTCGATCCCCGGCCACGAGGGCATGCAGGGCATCCTCGTCGTGACCGAGGGCGGCGGCGAGGACACGGCCGCACCGGAGACCTCGGCGAAGGTCGAGGGGCAGAAGAACGCTCAAGGGGAGTACGTCGGTTCGGCGTCGGTCAGTGTGACGGCGACGGACGCGGGCTCCGGGGTCGACAAGGTCGAGTACGCGGTCGGCGCCGACGGCGCCTGGCAGCCGTACACGACCGCGGTGGTCGTCGACCAGGTCGGTACGCACAAGATCCGCTACCGGGCGTCCGACAAGGCGGGGAACGTGGCGGCGGAGAAGTCGGTCGACTTCACCGTGGTCGCGCCGCCGACGGACGACAAGACGCCTCCGGAGACCTCGGCGACGGTGAGCGGCGAGAAGAACGACAAGGGCGAGTACCTCTCGATGGCGACGGTCACGGTGACGGCCTCCGACACCGGATCCGGCGTCAACTCCATCGAGTACGCGGTGGGTTCGGACGGCGCCTGGCAGCCGTACACCTCCCCTGTGATGGTGCACGAAGTGGGCGCCCACACCGTGCGCTACCGGGCCGCGGACAAGGCGGGGAACGTGGCGGCGGAGAAGTCGGTCGACTTCACCGTGGTCGCGCCGCCCGTCCAGGACAAGACGCCGCCCGAGGTGTCGGCGAAGGTCGACGGCGACAAGAACTCCGACGGCGCGTACCTCAAGAGCGCCAAGGTGACGGTCTCCGCGACGGACGCCGACTCGGGCGTCGAGAAGATCGAGTACTCGCTCGACGCGGGCCCCTACCTCGCCTACACCGCGCCGGTCGTGGTGGACCGGGCGGGCGCGCACACGGTCGCGTACCGAGCGAGCGACAAGGCCGGCAACACGTCGGCGGCGAAGTCGGAGGCCTTCACGGTCACGACGGGCGGCGGGGTCCCGGCGCCCAACTGCGCCGAGTTCGACGAGCGGTTGACGGTGATCGTCGGCACGGTCGACACGGGCATCCCGAACCGGGTCACCAACAACCGGTGCCGGATCAACGAGTTGATCGAGGACGAGCGGGAGTGGACCTCGCAGGCCCTCTTCCTCAAGCACGTCAAGACCGTCACCGACAAGCTCCTCAAGGAAGGCGTGATCGACCAGCGCGAGTACAACAAGATCAACCGCGCCGCCAGGCAGTCGGGGATCGGCAAGCCCGGCCAGACCGAGGGCTACCGCAAGATCTTCGACGGCACGCAGGGCTCGCTCGACAAGTGGGAGCAGGTCGGCGGCGGCAAGTTCGGCCTGAACGCGGACGGCTCGATCACGTCGAGCACCACCGTCGAGGGCATGGGCATGCTGTGGTTCCCGCAGCGCAAGTACGGCGACTTCTCGCTGAAGCTCCAGTGGCGGGACGACGCACCGGGCACCGGCAACGCCAACGGCGGTGTCTTCGTGCGCTTCCCGTGGGTCCACGACCACCCGGAGGAGTCGCGGCCGGAGTGGGTCGCCATCAAGTACGGGCACGAGGTGCAGGTCCTCGACCGTCCTGACGGCGACATGTACAAGACCGGTTCGATCTACGGCTTCGACCGCGTGGGTCTTGCGGGCGCGGGCGTCACCCAGAAGGGCACGTGGAACGACTACGAGATCCGTGTGGTCGGCCAGCACTTCTCGATCCTGCGCAACGGCGTCCTGATCAACGAGTTCGACAACACCGGCGGCCAGGTCTTCGAGCCCCCGCGCGGGGACGACCCGGGCACGGACGGCCGGCGGTACTCCTCCGGCTATGTCGGGCTCCAGGTGCACAGCACGACGGACGTCATCTCGTACCGGGACATCCGCGTCAAGGAGCTGTAACAGGCAGTATCCGTAGGTGAGTTGAGCGAGTCGAGCCGGGTCAGTCCTCGTGTCTGGCCCGGCTCGGCTGTACCCGCTTGGGCTCGCCCGGCATCTTCGGGTACTCGGGCGGGTACGGCATGTCGCCGAGGCCGCGGTCCCGTTCGTCCCGGTCGGCGAGTTCGAGGAGCGCGTCGAGCCGGAAGGCATGCTCGTCCATGTCCTCGTGGACGTCGCCGAGTTCGGCGTAGCGGGACGGCATCGACCCGATGTCGAAGTCGGCCGGGCGCGCGTCGTCGACCTCGTCCCAGCGCAGCGGCGCGGAGACGGGGGCGTTCGGCCGTGGCCGTACCGAGTAGGCGGAGGCGATGGTGCGGTCGCGTGCGGTCTGGTTGAAGTCGACGAAGATGCGCTCGCCGCGCTCCTCCTTCCACCAGGCCGTGGTGGCACGGTCGGGCATACGGCGCTCCAGCTCGCGGCCGCAGGCGATGGCCGCGCGGCGCACCTCGACGAACGTCCAGTGCGGGGCGATCGGCACGAAGACGTGCATGCCGCGGCCGCCGGACGTCTTGGGCCAGCCGCGCAGACCGCCGAAGTCATGGAGGACGGAGCGCAGCTCGTGGGCGGCGCGGACGGCGTCGGTGTAGTCGGTGCCGGGCTGCGGGTCGAGGTCGATGCGCAGCTCGTCGGGGTGGTCGGGGTGCGCGCGCCGGACGGGCCAGGGGTGGAAGGTGAGGGTGCCGTACTGGGCCGCCCAGATGACGGCGGCGATCTCGGTGGGGCACATCTCGTCCGCGTGGCGCCCGCTGGGGAAGGTGATGGTGCCGGTGGGGATCCAGTCGGGCAGGTTCTTGGCGGCGCGCTTCTGGTAGAAGGACTCGCCGTCCAGGCCCTCGGGGTAGCGCTGGAGGGTGGTGGGGCGGTCGCGCAGGGCGCGCACGATGCCGGGGCCGACGGAGAGGAAGTAGCGGGCGAGGTCGAGCTTGGTGTAACCGGGCTCGGGGAACATGACCCGGTCCGGGCTGGACAGGCGTACCGTCCGCTCCCCCGCCTCCAGCTCCACGGCCGCACCGTTCGACTTGCCCATGCGGGCCACGCTAGGCGCATCGGCCTCCGTGCGCATACCGGGCGGGTGACGGCGTATCGCGACAGAATCGGCTCATGGTCATGGATCTGCCGGTGATGCCGCCCGTGAAGCCGATGCTCGCCAAGTCCGTCGCGAAGATCCCGCCGGGGATGAGTTACGAGGCGAAATGGGACGGCTTCCGCGCGATCGTGTTCCGTGACGGCGCGGACCTGGAGATCGGCAGCCGCACGGGCAAGCCCCTGACCCGCTACTTCCCCGAACTGGTCGCCGCCCTCCTCGACCGGCTGCCGGAGCGCTGTGTCCTCGACGGCGAGATCGTGATCGCCAGGGACGGCCGGCTCGACTTCGACGCGCTCACCGAACGCATCCACCCGGCCGCGTCCCGGGTGAAGACGCTGGCGGAGCGCACCCCGGCGTCGTTCGTGGCGTTCGACGTACTGGCCCTCGGCGACGAGTCGCTGATGGACACGCCCCTGGTGGACCGCCGGTCCCGCCTGGCCGAGGCGCTGTCCGGCGCGACGCCGCCCGTCCACCTGGCCCCGTCGACGACCGACGCCGAGCTGGCGCAGACGTGGTTCGAGCAGTACGAGGGCGCGGGCCTCGACGGGGTGATCGCCAAGCCGTTCGACCTGCGCTACCGCGAGAACGAACGCCTGATGTTCAAGATCAAGCACGAGCGGACCGCGGACTGTGTCGTGGCCGGCTACCGCTTCCACAAGAGCGGCCCGGTCGTCGGCTCCCTGCTGCTCGGCCTGTACGACGACGAGGGCGTTCTCCAGCACGTGGGCGTGTGCGCGGCGTTCACGATGAAGCGGCGTACGGAGCTGATCGCGGAGCTGGAGCCGCTGCGCCTCGAGTCGGCGCAGGACCATCCGTGGGCCGCGTGGACCGAGGAGTCGGCGCACGAGAAGGCCCGCCTGCCCGGGGCGACGAGCCGCTGGACCGGCAAGAAGGACCTGTCGTGGGTGCCCCTCGAACCGCGGCTCGTCGCCGAGGTGGCGTACGAGCACATGGAGAACGGCGCGCGCTTTCGCCACACGGCCCGCTTCCGCCGTTGGCGCCCGGACCGGACGCCCGAGAGCTGCACGTACGCGCAGCTGGACGAGCCGGTGCGGTACGACTTGGCGGATGTCCTGCGCTAGCCGGTACGAGCGTCGGCTCACGCGAGCTCCGCCAAGTATTTCGAACATGTTCGACCGGAACTGATCGATCCGCCCCTGGGCGGGTATCACCCACAGGTGCGAATACGACGGATGCGGGTGACACGCGTGCGGCGGGCCGCGATCGTCGCGGCGGTCCTGGCCGCTACGGCCGCCGGGTGCACGGTCGGCGACGGACACCCGCCGGACGGCCACTCCGCGAGCCCCACCGGAGGGGGAAGCCGTGGCCCCGTTCTCGCCGTGAAGATCGACAACGTGGGTCCGGCCCGCCCGCAGACCGGCATCGGCCGGGCCGACATCATCTACGCGGAGCAGGTCGAGAGCGGTCTGAGCCGGCTGATGGCCGTGTACGCGACCCGGCTGCCGCCCGTGGTCGGCCCGGTACGCAGCGCCCGCGAGACCGATCTCGAACTGCTGCGGCAGTTCGACCGCCCCACGCTCGCGTTCTCCGGCGCCCAGTCGAAACTGCTGCCGCTGATCGCCGAGGCCCCGCTCGACGCGCTCCCGCCCGGCAAGGCCCCGGCGGCCGCCTACTTCCGCGGCAGCGACAAGCCTGCGCCGCACAACCTCTACCTCCGACCCGGCAAGCTGGGCGTGACGCCGCAGGCGGGCGCGCTGGCGGCGGCCGGGGTCACGTTCGGGGCGCGCCCGGCGGGCGGGCAGGCGAAGAACGCCCTCACCGTGCGCTTCCCGGCGGCGCGCTTCACCTTCAACTGGTCGGCCCAGAGCCGTAGTTGGCAGGTGTCTATGGACGGCACCCGGGCACGCACCACGGACGGCGGGATGCTGAACGCCTCGACCGTCGTCGTCCAGTACGTCGATGTCCGAAGCTCGCGGTTCCACGACCGGTCGGGGAGCACGTCACCGTTCTCCGACACCGTGGGTTCGGGCAAGGCGACGGTACTGCGGGACGGGCGGGCGTACGACGTCCGGTGGGAGCGGCGCTCGGCGGCCGACGGCACACAGTTCACGATGGCGGGCGGCGGCAAGCGCATGACGTTCGCGCCCGGGCAGGTGTGGGTCCTCTTCGCCCAGCGGTGAGAGCCCCGGCTCGCACCGGGACACCGCCGTCAGGCCTTCGCGAGCGGCTCCGTCGGATTGCGAAGCCCCTCCGCCGCGTCCGAGACGCGCTGGATCAGGTCGAAGAAGACGGCCTGCTCGTCGGCGGACAGCGGCGCGAGGAAGATCTGATTCATCCGGGCCGTGCGCACGGTCAGCTTGCGGTGGACGCGCGTCCCGTCGTCGGTGAGGCGCAGCAGGGAGCGGCGGCCGTCCTGCGGGTCGCGCACCTTGTCGATCAGTCCGCGGCGGCTGAGGCGGCTGATGACCTCGGCGATGGTCGAACGGTCGAGGCCCACGCGCTCGCCCACGGTGCGCTGGTCGAGGCCGGGCTCGGCGACGAGCGCGTTCAGGACGGCGAACTGCGGTGAGGTGATCTCCTCGGAGACCATCGTGTTCCACAGCAGGTAGTGCGCCTGCTGGAGGCGCCGGGCCAGGTGCCCCGGGTGGGTGGTCAGATCCACCGCGGCCATCGCGGACCTCCGGTCTTTTTCGGGTGTGTACTGACCAATACTCGACCATAGGGCGGCTCATGTCGAGTCGACTCCCCTGCCTACAACCACGCTAACCCTGGGCTATTGACGGTACGGGCATGCGGTGGCACCGTAAGCGCCAGTTACATAAATGCTCAGTGTGCTGAGCATTTCAGGTTCGTGGAGAGGCTGGCTCGGATGGACAAGGTGGTGGCGACGGCCGCGGAAGCGGTCGCCGACGTGGGGGACGGGGCGTCCCTCGCGGTCGGCGGGTTCGGCCTGGTCGGCGTCCCGAACGTGCTCATCGGCGCGCTCCACGAGCGCGGCACCACGGGCCTGAGCGTGGTCTCCAACAACTGCGGGGCGATGGACTCGGGCCTGGCCGTGCTGCTCGCGGCCGGGCGGATCGCCCGGGTCACCGGGTCGTACATCGGCGCCAACAAGGAGTTCGCCCGCCAGTACCTGTCCGGCGAGGTCGAGGTCGAGATGATCCCGCAGGGCACGCTCGCCGAGCGCCTGCGGGCCGGCGGCGCCGGCATCCCCGCGTTCTACACGCCCGCCGGCGTCGGCACCCAGGTCGCCGAGGGCGGACTCCCCTGGCGCTACGACGGCCAGGGCGGCGTCGCGCTGGCGTCCCCGCCCAAGGAGGTCCGCACCTTCGACGGCACGGACTACGTCCTCGAGCACGGCATCCGCACCGACTTCGCCCTCGTGCGCGCCGCCAAGGGCGACCGCCACGGGAACCTCGTGTTCAACAAGTCCACCCGCAATTTCAACCCCCTCGCCGCGATGGCCGGACGCGTCACCGTCGCCGAGGTGGAAGAACTCGTTGAACCCGGCGACATCGACCCCGACGCCGTGCACGTGCCCGGCATCTTCGTCCAGCGCGTCGTGCCCCTCACGCCCGAGCAGGCCACGGACAAGCAGATCGAACGGCGCACCGTCTCCGCGCCTCCGGCACGAGGAACGGTGAGCAGCTGATGGCCTGGACCCGAGAAGAGATGGCCGCGCGCGCCGCCCGCGAGCTGCGCGACGGCCAGTACGTCAACCTCGGCATCGGCCTGCCGACGCTCATCCCGAACCACCTGCCGCCCGGCGTCGAGGTCGTCCTCGAATCCGAGAACGGCATCCTGGGCGTCGGCCCCTACCCGGCCGACGACGAGGTCGACCCCGATCTCATCAACGCCGGCAAGGAGACCGTCACCGTCCTGCCCGGCGCCTCGTACTTCGACTCGGCGCTCTCCTTCGGCATGATCCGCGGCGGTCACATCGACGTCGCCGTCCTCGGCGCGATGCAGGTCTCCGCCCGCGGCGACCTCGCCAACTGGGCCGTCCCCGGCAAGATGATCACCGGTATCGGCGGGGCCATGGACCTCGTCCACGGCGCGCGGAGGGTCATCGTCGCCATGACCCACACCGCCAAGGACGGCACACCCAAGATCGTCGAGGACTGCACTCTGCCGCTGACCGGCAAGGCCTGCGTCAACCGCGTCATCACCGACCTCTGCGTCCTCGACGTCACCGCCGAGGGGCTCGAACTCGTCGAGCTGGCCCCCGGCGTCACCGCCGACGACGTCACCGCGAGGACCGCCGCCAAGGTCCGCATCCCGGAGGAAGCCCGATGAAGGACGTCTATGTCGTCGATGCCGTCCGCACGCCGGTCGGCAGGTACAACGGCTCCCTCGCCGCCGTCCGCCCGGACGACCTCGGCGCGCATGCCATCCGTGAACTGCTCGCGCGTACACCGGAGTTGGACCCGGCGCTGATCGGCGACGTGTACTTCGGCAACGCGAACGGCGCGGGCGAGGAGAACCGCAACGTCGGCCGCATGGCGGGGCTGCTCGCCGGGCTGCCCACCTCCGTGCCCGGCGTCACCGTCAACCGGCTGTGCGCCTCCGGCCTCGAAGCCGTCATCCAGGCCGCGCGGGCCATCGCGCTCGGCGACATCTCCATCGCCCTGGCCGGCGGTGTCGAGTCGATGACCCGCGCTCCCTACGTGCTCCCCAAGAGCGACCGGCCGTTCCCCGCGGGCAACACGGAGCTGTACTCCACGACCCTGGGCTGGCGCATGGTCAACCCGCGGATGGAGCCGCAGTGGACGGTGCCGCTCGGCGAGTCGGCCGAGCTGATCGCCGACAAGCACGGGATCACGCGTGAGCAGCAGGACGCGTACGCGCTCGCCTCGCACGAGAAGGCGTCCGCCGCGCAGAAGAACGGACTGTTCGACGCCGAGATCGTGCCGGTGGCCGTCCCGCAGCGCAAGGGCGACCCGCTCGTCGTGGCGCGCGACGAGTGCGTGCGCGAGAGCGCCTCACTGGAGGCCATGGCCACGCTCAAGCCGTCGTTCCGCAAGGAGACCGGGACGGTGACCGCGGGCAATGCGTCGCCGCTCAACGACGGCGCCGCAGCGCTGCTGCTCGTGGACGACGAGGGCCTGAAGGCCACCGGCCGCGAGCCGCTCGCCCGGGTGACGGCCTCCGGGGTCGCCGCGATCGACCCGCACTACTTCGGGCTCGGCCCCGTCGAGGCGGTCCACCGCGCGCTCGCCAGAGCAGGCAAGGGGTTCGGCGACCTGACCACGCTCGAACTGAACGAGGCGTTCGCCGCGCAGGTCCTCGGCTGTGTCGCCGAGTGGCCCGAGTTCGACCCCGCGATCCTCAACCCGCGCGGCGGCGCCATCGCGATCGGCCACCCGCTCGGCGCGTCCGGCGCGCGGCTCGCCGGATCCGTCGCGCACCAGCTCAAGGCCGCCGGTTCCGGCACCGGCGTCGCCACCCTCTGCATCGGCGTCGGACAAGGCCTCGCCCTCGTCCTCGAACGCTAAGGACTCAGGAACCCACCATGGCACTCACCCAGTCGGACATCGACATCGAGGTCGCGGACCTCCAGAGCGCGTACGACAAGGCGCGCGCGGGCGGCGCGCCCGCCCAGCACCACCCGCCGCGCGACTACGCCCCGTACCGCAGCTCGCTCCTGCGTCATCCGAAGCAGCCGCTCGTCGCCGTGAACGGCGGCGACCCGGAGACCGTCGAGCTGTCCGGGCCCGTCTTCGGCGCCACGGACATCACCGACATCGACCAGGACCTGACGCGTCAGCACGCGGGCGAGCCGCTCGGCGAGCGCATCACCGTCTCCGGACGGCTCCTCGACAGCGACGGCCGCCCCGTGCGCGGCCAGCTCGTGGAGATCTGGCAGGCCAACGCGTCGGGCCGGTACGCGCATCTGCGTGACCAGCACCCTGCGCCGCTCGACCCCAACTTCACCGGTGTGGGGCGAACGCTGACCGATGATCAGGGACGCTACTCCTTCACCACCGTGAAGCCGGGCGCGTACCCGTGGCGCAATCACACCAACGCGTGGCGCCCCGCGCACATCCATTTCTCCCTGTTCGGTGACGCCTTCACGCAGCGGCTCGTGACGCAGATGTACTTCCCGAACGACCCGCTGTTCCGCTACGACCCGATCCTGCGGTCGGTGACGGACGACGCGGCGCGCGACCGCCTGGTCGCGGCGTACAACCACGACCTGTCCCAGCCCGAGTTCTCCCTCGGCTACGAGTGGGACATCGTCCTCGACGGTCCCTCCGCCACCTGGATCGAGGAAGGCCGATGACCTCCGTGCCCGAGAAGCTCCTCCCCACGCCGTCGCACACCGTCGGCCCGTTCTACGGCTATGCCCTGCCGTTCCCCGAGGGCGAGCAGGTCGCGCCGAAGGGGCATCCCGACACGATCGCCCTGCACGGCTACGTGCTCGACGGCGAGGGCGCCCCGGTACCTGACGCCATCCTGGAGTTCTGGCAGGCCGGACCCGACGGCTCGCTCGACGGGGCACCCGGCTCGCTGCGCCGCGACCCCACGACCGGCGGTCATCTAGGCCGCAACGGCACGGACTTCACCGGATTCGGCCGGGTCGCCACGGACGCCGACGGGCACTACGCGCTCTTCACACTGCCGCCGGGCAACGCGGGAGTGCCGTACGTCAGCGTGTGCGTGTTCGCGCGCGGTCTGCTGCACCACCTGTTCACCCGCGCCTACCTCTCCGACGGCGCGGACCCGCTCCTCGACGCCTTGCCCGCGGAGCGGCGCGCGACGCTGCTCGCGCAGCCGCAGGAAGACGCGCACCGCACGTACCGTTTCGACATCCGCCTTCAGGGCGAAGGCGAAACGGTCTTCCTGGAGTTCCAGTGACACACGTCGATCCCGACGCCGGACTGCTCGCCCCCGGCCGGGCGGGCTCCCCCGCCGAGTCGGCCACCTCGGACGCGGCGGTCCTGCGCGCCCTGCTCGACGCGGAGGCGGGGCTCACCCGGGCGCAGGCCGCCCTGGGCCTGGCGCCCGTCGCCGCGGCGGACGCGGTGACGCGCGCCGCCGCGGACGAGGGGCGCTTCGACCCCCGTGACCTCGCGCTGCGCGCCCGCTCCGGGGGCAACCCGGTGATCCCGCTGGTCGCCGACCTGACGGCAGCGGTGGCCGGGGAGCACGCCCCGTACGTCCACCGGGGCGCCACCAGCCAGGACATCCTGGACACGGCGCTCATGCTGGTCGCGGCCCGGACGCTGGACGGGCTGCTCGGCGACCTGACGCGCACGGAGAGCGCGCTCGGTCGACTCGCGTCGGCGCACCGCGACACCGTCATGCCGGGCCGCACGCTCACGCAGCACGCCGTGCCGACGACGTTCGGCCTGAAGGCGGCGGGCTGGCGCTCGCTCGTCCTCGACGCACGCGACCGGCTGAACACCGTGCGGGCCGCTCTTCCTGTCCAACTGGGCGGCGCGGCAGGCACGTTGGCAGCGTTCGGCGTGTTCGGCGCCACGAACGCCGGTGAGCTGACCGAGGCATACGCGGCCGAACTCGGCCTGGTCGCGCCCGTGTTGCCCTGGCACACCCTGCGCACCCCGGTCGCCGACCTCGCGGGCGCGCTCGCCTTCGCGGCCGGGGCCCTCGCCAAGCCGGCGGCGGACGTGCTCACGCTGTCCCGTACGGAGATCGGTGAGCTGTCGGAGGGGGCGGGCGGCGGTTCCTCCGCGATGCCGCACAAGGCGAACCCGGTCAGGGCCACGCTCGTCGCGGCGGCCGCCCGCCGCGCACCCGCGCTCGCCGCGACGCTGTACGCGTCGATGGCGGCCGAGGACGAGCGCCCCGCCGGTGCCTGGCACGCGGAGTGGGAGCCGCTGCGCGACCTCCTGCGGCTGGTGGGCGGCGCGGCGCGCGACGCGGCCGAGCTCGCCGAAGGGCTTCAGGTCCACGCGGACGTGATGCGTGAACACCTCTTCGCCACCCATGGGTTGATCGTCTCGGAGCGCCTGGCGGCCGAACTGGCGCCCCTGCTCGGGCGTGCCCGCGCGAAGTCCCTGCTCACCGAGGCGGCGCGGCGCACCCGCGCCGAGGACAGGCCCCTGGCCGAGATCCTGGCCGACGAGCCCGATCTCAAGGGCGTCGACCTGGCCGACCTCACCGACCCCGCCCGTTACACCGGCTCCGCCGGAGCCCTCACCGACCGTGCCCTGGAGCGACGTTGAGCACTGCATCCCCCGACCGCGGCACCCTTCTTCACCACCGCGCCGAAGGCCCCGCCACCGCTCCCCCGCTCCTCCTGGGCCCCTCGCTCGGCACCTCCACCGCCCTGTGGGACGCGGTCGCGCCCGAACTGTCCGCCACCCACCGTGTGGTGCGCTGGGACCTGCCGGGACACGGAAAGTCCCCGGCAGGCCTGATCGGCCCGGGCGCGACCGTCGCCGATCTGGCCGGGCTCGTCCTGGACCTCGCCGACTCCCTCGGCATCGAGCGCTTCGCGTACGCGGGGGTGTCGCTCGGCGGCGCGGTGGGCCTGCACCTCGCCGTCCACCACCCGGACCGGGTGACGAGCCTCGCGGTGATCTGCTCGTCGGCGCACTTCGGCGGCTCGAAGCCCTGGGAGGAACGGGCCGAGCTCGTACGCCGCGAGGGGCTCGGCCCGGTCGCCGAGACCGCCGACCGGCGCTGGTTCACGCCCGGATTCACCGTCCCCGCCCTCATCGAGGACCACCGCACCGCCAACCCGGAGGCGTACGCGGCCTGTTGCGACGCCCTCGCCGCGTTCGACATCCGCGAGGAGCTCGCCTCGATCACGGCTCCCACGCTGCTGATCGCGGGCCGCGAGGACCCGGCGACGCCGCCCGCGCATCTGCGGGAGATCGCCGATGCGGTGCCCGGCTCGTCGCTCGTCGAGATCGCGGGTGCCTCGCACCTCGCCCCCGCCCAGTGCCCCGAACCCGTGATCACGGCGCTGCGCGCCCAGCTCGGCGGGGGTGCCGGACGCGGCATGGAGGTGCGCAGGCAGGTGCTCGGCGACGCGCACGTCGACCGCGCGCAGGCCCGGCAGAGCCCGTTCACGGCCCGCTTCCAGGACTTCATCTCGCGCTACGCGTGGGGCGAGATCTGGACCGACCCGACGCTGACGCGCCGCGAACGCTCCATGATCACGATGACGGCACTCGTGGCCCACGGCCACTACGACGAGCTGGCCATGCACGTACGCGCCGCGCTGCGCAACGGCCTGACGCCCGACGAGATCGGCGCCGTACTGCTGCAGTCCGCGGTGTACTGCGGTGTCCCCGCGGCCAATTCGGCGTTCGCGGTGGCTCAGCGGGTCCTCGCCGAGGAGAGCGGAGAGGACCCGGCCGCGGACTGAACCTCGCGCACGCCGACGGTCAGCGCAGGCCGCGTCCCGTGTCCAGGACCTCACGGGCGCGGGCGGCCAGGCCGTCGGCGCCGCACGACTTGGCCAGGGTGAGGCCTCGGGTGAGTTCCGCGACCGAGCGGGCGGCGATGCCGTACTCGACGCGGGCCACCGCGTGTTCGTACGCGCAGGGCGACGCCTCGAGGTACGTGACGGACTTCGCGTAGAGCGTCAGGGAGCGCTGGCCGGTCTCCAGGGCGGCTTCGCAGCGCAAGGCCTCCCCGATCGCCGTGTCCGTGCCGAAGCGCTCGGCCTGGAGCCGGGCGTCGGCGGCCAGTTCCCTGGAGCGCGTCGGGTCCTCGGTGGCGAGCGCGCGGGCCAGGTCGCAGGCCCAGGGCGCCATGATCGTGTTGTGTCCGCCGCGGGCGGTGGCCGCCTTGGCCGCCGCCTCCAGCTCGTTGACGCCCTCCTCGGTGCGGCCCGCGGCGATCAGCAGGCGTCCTCGGACGGAGTGCGCGTCGGGCAGGACGATCGTGGAGGGGTAGGGCGGGCCGAAGGAGTAGCGCTCCGCGATCTCCATCGCCTCGCCGATCCGGCCCCGGGCCACGAGCGTGTCGATGAGCATGCACGCGGCGTCCCAGTGCATGGGCAGGCCGCGGCCGACGCGGTCGGCCAGGCGCAGGCTCTCGCGCAGGACGGCCTCGGCGTCGGTGAGGCGGCCGCGCCTGCGGTGGACGTAACCGACGAAGGCGTGCGCGAGCGCCAGATGGCCGCCGCTCCAGCGCGCCGTCTCGTAGGCGCGTACGGCCTCGGTGAACAGGCTCTCCGCGCGGTCGAGCCGGTCGGCGAAGAGATAGGCGCTGCCGAGCATGGCGAGGAGTTCGAAGCCCCACTCGGGGTCGGTCCAGCCGAGGCCCGGCGCGAGGCGTTCGTTGACGAGGGAGCGGTCGCAGAGTTCGACCACCTCCTCCGCGTTCTCGCCGCGCGTCATCGCGTCGAAGGCGCGCAGGACGAGCAGGACCCGCTCGGGGTTGTCCCGGCCGGTGAGGGAGCCCGCGAGCGCGGCGAGATTGCGGGAGCGGCCCGGGGAGTCCTCCTCGCCCGCGTGGATGCCCTCCCACATGTAGCGCATGGCCTGGAGGCGGAGACGGGCCGGACCCGGGTCGAGCCGCGCGGCCTCGGCGTCGATCTCGCGCAGCGCCACTTCCAGCTGGTTGTTGTGGACGAGGGCCTGGGACAGCCGGCACACGGCGTCCACGCGCGCGTCCCCGTCGAGGCCCGGGTTGGTGTCGAGGGCCTGGCGCAGGTAGCCGATGGTGACGGCGGGCGAGGTGAGGAGGGTGGCGCAGCCCAGCTCGTAGAGCAGTCCGGACCGTACGTCGGGCAGCGGCGGTTCCTGGAGGGCGCGCTCCAGACAGCGGCGGGCGGCCTCCGGGGCGCCGACCGCGAGGTGTTCGCCGGCCGCCGCGCGCAGCTGCTCGACGAGTTCCGGGTCGTCGTCCGGGTGGACCTGGAGCAGATGCCGGGAGGCGGCCGCGGCGCCGTGGCCCGAGGCGGTGACGGCCCAGGCGGCCTGCCCGTGCATGGCGGTGCGGGTGGCCGCCGGGATGGAGCGGTACACGGCGCTGGCGATCAGCGGGTGGACGAACTCCAGCCTCACGGCGCCGTCTTCGTACGTCACGTCGGTGAGGATGCGGGCGGCGCGCAGCCGCACGGCGCAGCGGCCGGCCTCGCCCGGCGTCATCCCGGCGAGGCGCGCCGCGAGGTCGTGGGCGATCCGGGTGCCGAGGATGGCGGCGGCCCAGGCGAAGCGCGTCGCGTCGGTGCCGAGGCCTTCGAGGCGGTCGACGAGGCCGCGGCCGCGCGCCGACTTGTTCAGGGCGCGCAGCTCGCCGGCCGAGCCCTCCGCGGGTTCGAGTTCGCTGTCCTGGACCTTGGCCAGGAGCTCGACCGTCTCGTACGGGTTGCCGCCGGTGACGGCCCACACCTCGCGGCAGAAGGGGGCGTCGGCGTGCTCGCCGAGGGTGGCGCGGGTGAGTCCTGCGGTGGCGTCGGGGGTGAGGGCGTACAGGGTGGTGCGGGGCCGGGCGGCGGCGCCGACGGCTTCGAGGTGTCCGGTGGAGGCGGCGGTCGCCTCGCCGTCGCGGTGGGCGACGACCACGAGGACGGGGAGGTCGTCGAGGCGTTCGGCGAACGCGGCGAGCCAGTGGAGGGTCTCCTCGTCGGCCCATTGCGCGTCGTCGACGAGCAGGACGAGCGGCCAGTGCAGCCGGGCGAGCCGGGACACGGCCGCGACGAGTCCGTCGCGCACACCCTGCGGGTCGGCCTGGCGGCCGCCCGGTTCGGCTATGCCGAGGGCGGGGCCGGCGATCTCGTACCAGTCGCCGAAGTACTCGCGGGCCTCCTCCTGCGAGAGCACGAGGAGGGCGGGCTGCAGCAACTGGCGTACGACGTTGAAGGGGACGGAGGTGACGGTCTCACCGCCGCGGGCCGACCAGACCGTGGCCCGTCCCGCCGCGATGCGGCGCACCTCTTCGAGGAGGGCGGTCTTGCCGATGCCCGCTTCGCCCCTGAACACGACGAGGCTGCCCGACGACGCCGCGTCCCCGCAGAGTTCGCCGAGCGCCCGCTCGACGTCCGCGATCTCCTTGTCCCGCTCCCACAGGGCGGCCGAGGCGGCTCCTTCAGGCCGACTCCGCGTCATCCCGCACCCTCCCGAAGTCGCTCAACCGACGTACAGATGTCGAGAGTAGCCGGAGGCGGGGGGTTGTGGGTGGGGGTCTGCGCAGGTCTTCGCCGTAAGTGAGGAGGTGCCCTTCCGGAACCGGACCTGCCCCCTCTCATGCCTCTTTCACGCACGCCTCATACTGTGGCGCCCATGACCCAGGTGACTCCCCCCGGCTGGTACCCCGATCCCGGCCAGAAGCCCGAAGGCCCCCGCACCGAACGCTGGTGGGACGGCAGTGTGTGGACGGAGCAGACCCGTGCCGCCGGGGCCGGCGCCACGCCCGCCCCGCCCGCGTACGCGCCGACGGCTCCCGGCGCGCATCCTCAGGCGTACGGCTATCCGCAGACCTCCCAGCCGCAGGGGCAGTTCGGCCATCCCGGATACCCGGGCTACCCCGCGTACCCGGAGCCGAAGCCGAAGCGCGGCCTCAAGATAGCCATCGCCGCCGTTGTCGCTGTGGTGGTGCTCGGCGGCATCGTCGGCGGCGTGTACGCGCTGACGTCCGGGGACGGCAACGGCAAGAGCGACCGGGCCGGCTCCTCGCCAAGTCCCTCTGCTTCCCCGGGACTTCCTCAGGGGCCGGAGGGCGGGACGGGCGGTAGCGGGGGCAGCGACGGGTCCGGTGGCTCCGGTGGCGAGAGCGGCGCTCCGCAGGCGCCGGGTTCCGGCGACGGCTTCGCCGCCGACCTGGTCAACGGGGTGTCGATACCCGTGCTCGACGGCTGGACCGGCGGCACGACGAAGGGCGGCAACGCGGGGGTGACGACCGGCCCGTACGCCTGCCCCGGCGACACGAAGCAGCAGTGTGTGCGCGGCGGCGCGTTCTCGGCGTCGGCCGAGGCGCTGAAGCTCAAGGCGACCGGCGCGGAGGCCGCGGCCAAGGAGGACATCTCCAAGAACGCGCAGGAGTCCTACGGCGGCGCGATCTACGGGAAGATCACCTCGCACAGGGAACTGGCCTCCCAGGCCGTCACCGTGGCGGGCCGGCAGGGCTATCTGGTGCGCTGGCAGGTCGTCACGGCCAAGGGCGACGACGGCTACGTCGAGTCGCTGGTCGTCCCCGCGCCGGGCAACCCCAAGTCGCTGGTCGTCGTCCGCTTCGGCATCGACGTGAACGACAAGGCGCCGGACGTGACCTCGATGGACAAGATCACCAAGGGCATCAAGAAGTCCGCGATCGCCGAGGGCGGCGGCAACGGGCAGGACGTGTAGGGCTCCACGCAACACGTGCAGGACCCCGTGACAACCCGTCGGGCGCCACAGGGGAAAGCCCAGGGGCCGGGCGGGTCCCACTCCGCTCAAGGAGGGACCCGCCCGGCCCGGGGGTGCGCGCCGCGCCCGTCCCCACGGTGCGGCGCGGGCAGACCGCCGTCCGGTCATCCCGACAGACGGCGGCCTCCCGTTCAGGTGGCTTCGCTCAGGCCGAGTGCGGGCAGCACCACGGCGTCGACGAAGCGGGTGAGGTAGTCCGCGTCCGCGTACCGGCCCTCGAGGACCGGGCGGATGCGCTGCACCCCGAGCAGCTGGGCGGCCAGGAACTCGACGGCCGGATGGTCCGCGGCGATCTCGCCGCGCGCCACGGCCCGGTCGACCATCGCCCCGAGCGCGGCCAGCTCCGGCTCGACCAGGGCCTCGCGCAGCGCCCCCTGGAGTTCCTCGTCACTGAGGACCGCGTGGCCGAGGGCCTGGACGAGCTGAGTGTCGCGTCCGGCCTGCTGCGCCGCCGCGCGAGCGGCCGAGCGCAGGTCCCCGGCGAACGTACCCGTGTCGACACTGGCGAACTTCACGCAGCGTCCCGCCCGCAGTGCGGCGGCCACGAGCTGCGGCTTCGTCTTCCACTGCCGGTAGAGCGTGGACTTGCTGCAGCACGCCTGGGCCGCGACGCCCTCCATGGTGAGCGCCTCGTAGCCGTTCTCGCGGAGCTGGTCGAGGACCGCGTCGTAGAACTCCCGCTCGCGCTCCGGAGTGATCTTGGAGCGGCGCGAAGTGGTCACTGATGTGCCTGCCTGCTCCTGGGACTCCATGGCTCTTCTCCTCGCGATCTCCGCTATCGATACGCCAGTGTACCGGTACGCCAGCGTTTCGGTACACTGGCGTATCGATGAGCTCGGTTCACGCCGTGCTCACCTCCGCATCACCGCACCACCCAGTCGTCATGAAAAGGGGCCGGGGGATGAAT
Source organism: Streptomyces sp. NBC_01445 (assembly GCF_035918235.1). Classification (NCBI taxonomy): domain Bacteria; kingdom Bacillati; phylum Actinomycetota; class Actinomycetes; order Kitasatosporales; family Streptomycetaceae; genus Streptomyces; species Streptomyces sp. NBC_01445. The sequence goes on from NZ_CP109485.1 coordinate 2,722,825, forward strand.
TCCCTTACCGAGCCTGCCGAACCGGAGCCGGACACAGCCGGCCGCGAGACGGACGCCGTCGGCCACCAGCCGGATGTCGTCGCCCGCCCGCCCCTGGTCCGGGAGCTCCTGCTGGTCGTCGGACTGTTCCTCGTCTACAAGTTCGGCAGGCAACTGGCCAATGGCCACACCGGCGAGGCGTTCCACAACGCGCACCGCGTGTGGGACCTCGAACGCGCCGTCCATCTGCCGGGCGAGGGCGCCGTGCAGCATGCCCTGCTGCACAGCGACGGCCTCGTCCACATCGCGAACACGTACTACGCGACGGTGCACTTCCCGGCGACGGCGGCCTTTCTGATCTGGCTGTATCTGTGCAGGCCCCGGCACTACATATGGACGCGCCGGGTACTGGCCGCCCTCACCGCGGCGGCCCTTGTGCTGCATCTCACCTTCCCGCTGGCCCCGCCCCGGATGCTGGCCGCCGCGCACCTCGTGGACACCGGGCAGGTGTACGGGCCGACCGTCTATGGCGCGACGCCGCAGACCGACTCGATGGCGAACCAGTTCGCCGCGATGCCGTCGCTGCACTTCGGCTGGGCCCTGATGGTCGCCGTCGGCCTGATCGCCGCGACCCGCTCCCGGCTGCGCTGGCTGTGGCTCCTGCACCCGGCGCTCACTCTGTTCGTCGTCGTCGGCACGGCGAACCACTACTGGCTGGACGCGATCGTGGCGACGGCCCTCCTGGGCATCGCGCTCGCGGCGATCCGGCTGCCCGGCACCACTCAGGCCGCGAAGCCCGGTCCGTCCATCGGCCGGCACCTGCTGCCCGCCCCGCGCACCGCGTCCTCGCTCACGGCGACCGCGGAGACCATGGGCGCGGCGATCCCCGCCCCCTGGACCCCGGCGCATCAGCGCGGCGGCTCCCTCTCCGCGTCCGAAGTGCTCGCGCGCATCCCGGTGTCGGTGACGGCGGGCTCTGCGTCCGCCGTCGACGCGCCGGTCGCGTCGGTCACCTCGGGAGCGGCACGTCCGGGGCGCGAAGTCCTCACGGCGTCAGGAGCACACCGGTGAACGCCACCCTCCTCTCCGTCGCACTCTCCCTCGTCTCGGCGGTCGCCTACGCCGCTGCCGCCGTCGCCCAGGAACGCCTCGCGTCACGCACCGCGGGGACCGACTCGGGCGTCCTCGGCCTGCTCGGCACGGGCGCCTGGTGGGGGTCGGTCCTGCTCAACGCGTCCGCCGCGCTCCTGCACGTGGGGGCCCTCAAGTACGGCCCCCTCACCCTCGTACAGCCCCTCGGCGCGCTGACGCTCGTCGCGGCCGTGCCGCTCGGGGCGCGGCTGGCCGGGCGGCGCGTCCTGTCCATCGAATGGCGCGGCACCGCGCTCACGCTCGCCGGACTCGGCGCGCTCCTGCTCACGGCCTCGGGCCCGGCCCCCGACGACACGCTCAGCCTCGGCGAGGCGCTCGCCGTCGCCGGTGCCACGGCCGCCCTGATCGGTCTCCTGTCGCGGCGCGGCGCGAAGCCCGGGCTGCGGCACGCGACGGCCTCCGGTCTCGCCTCGGGCATCGCCTCGGCGCTCGCCCAGACCGTGACCGTCGCGGTCACCGACCGGACGGGGCCGCTGCTCAGCGTCAAGGTGATCGTCGTGGCGCTGCTGATCGCGGCGTTCGCGGCGGGCGGCCTGCTCCTGTCCCAGATCGCCTACCGCGGTGGCCTCGGCGCTCCGCTCGCGATGGTCACCCTCTCCAACCCGGTGGCCGCGGCGATCATCGGCGTCACACTGCTCGGCGAGCGGCTCCAGGGCGGGATCACGGGGATTCTGCTCGCGGCGGCGGGGGCGACGCTCGCGGCCCGCGGCGTCCTGCTCCTCACGCGCACGTCACCGGAGACACAGGAGACCCAAGAGGCTCCGGAGGCCCGACCGCAGCCGTCGCTCACGGCGGCGGAACCGCTGCCCGAGCTGCCGCCCCGCGTGACGGAGCCGGGCCCGGTCGCGAGCCTGCCCGGGCTGCCGGGCCTGCAGAGCCTTCCGCCGATGCCCGTACTGCCGGGCACGGTGGTCATCCTGCCGTCGGTCCCGCCCCAGCCGGAACCGGCACCGGGCGCACTCCAGGCGTCCTGAGAGCGACCCCTTCACGGCCCCGCATCACGCGATCCGCTTTACGGGTCCCGCGTCACGGCTTGCGAGGCGCGGGACCCGTCCTCATCCCGTCGAGCGTGATGCCGAAGACCCGGTCGCGCTGCTCGGTGTCCACGTAGGCCGCGCCGGTGACGCCGGAGATCAGGCGGAGCAGGTCATCGAAGGACATGTCCTCGCGGACCTCCCCGGCCGCCTGCGCGCGCAGCAGCAGCGGTTCACCGGCGTCGATCATGGCGCGGCGGCAGGAGACGAAGATGTCCGACTCACCACTGAGTGCGTCCCTGATGGCGCGCTTGGTGACGGTGTAGTCCACGAACCGGCGCAGCCACGCGGCGAGCCCGTCCCACGGCGGGGCGTCCGCGAGTTCGTCCGCGAGCCGGCACAGGGCGTCGACCTCTTCCGCGTAGACCGTCTCGAAGAGGTGCCTGCGCGTGGGGAAGTTGCGGTACAGCGTGCCGATGCCGACGCCGGCCTTGCGGGCGATGTCCTCGAGCGACGCCTCCGCGCCCTTCTCGGCGAACGCGTCGCGGGCCGCGGCGAGGAGCGCGTCGAAGTTGCGGCGCGCGTCCGCGCGGCGCGGACGCTGGGCCGCGACGATCCCGCCGACGAGTTCCCTGTCCGTCATGCGTGCCACTCCCGGGGTGAGGCAGCGCGGGCTGCCGAGGTTGTACCGGAGGCAACCCTCCGCTATCGTTATCCAAGTCGAGGGATGCCTCCACTTTAGCAGTCGGCGCACCCCACGCCCCGCCGCACAGTGCTGCGGTCAGACCGGCCGAAACGGCCGGATCCCACCATCCTCCCAGCTCGCGCGCACCGGCGGACCGCGGCCCTTGCCGCAGGTCACGCCGGTGTGCCTGGCCACCTTCCGTTCAGAGAGACACCGCCTTGAACCGGAATCTCACGACGTCCCCTCGCACGACCCGGAATCCCATGTCCCGGAATCCCATGTCCCGGAGTCCCCAGGCGCCGAGCCCGGCGCCCAGAAGCTCCAACCGCCTCACCTTCGCGGTCCTCGCGACGGGTGCCGGCGTGTTCTCGATGATGCAGTCGCTGGTCGCCCCGGCCCTGCCCACCGTCCAGCACGCGCTGCACACCAGCCAGGCCACCTCGACCTGGGTGATGACCGCCTATCTGCTGTCCGCCTCGATCTTCACGCCCATACTCGGCCGGGTCGGCGACCTCGTCGGCAAGAAGCGCACCATGGTCGCCGCGCTCGTCGCGCTGACCGTGGGCTGCGTGCTCGCGGCCCTCGCCCCGAGCATCACCGTGCTCATCGTCGCCCGCGTCGTCCAGGGCATCGGCGGCGCGCTCTTCCCGCTGTCGTTCGGCATCATCCGCGACGAGTTCCCCGGCCACCGGGTCAGCCCCAGCATCAGCAACCTGTCCGCCGTCATCGCGGCCGGCGGCGGTGTGGGCATGGTCGCGGCCGGGCCGATCGTGGGCGCGCTCGACTACCGCTGGCTGTTCTGGCTGCCCGCCGCCGTCGTCGCGGTGACGGCTCTGATCGCGTACCGCTACGTTCCCGAGTCGCCGACGCGCGGCACGGGACGCGTGAACTGGCTCGGCTCCGTGCTGCTCTCCGGCTGGCTCGTCGCCCTGCTGCTGCCCATCAGCCAGGCCACGTCCTGGGGCTGGGCATCGATCAAGGTCGTCGGTCTGCTGGCCGCCGCCGTGGTCCTCTTCGCCGCGTGGGTGCTCGCCGAGGCACGCTCCGCGAGCCCGCTGATCGACCTGCGCGTCATGCGGCTGCCCGCCGTGTGGACGACGAACACGGCCGCGCTGCTCTTCGGCGCGGGGATGTACGCGGTGTGGTCGTTCCTGCCCGGGTTCGCCCAGACACCCTCGTCCGCCGGGTACGGCTTCGGGGCGAGCGTGACGGGCGCGGGGCTGTTGATGCTCCCCATGCTCGTGGCGATGTTCCTCGCCGGGGTGCTCAGCGGCCGGCTCGAACCCGCCGTAGGGGCGAAGACACTGCTCACCACCGGCGCCGCGCTGGGCGCCGTCTCCTGCGCGATGCTCGCCGCCTGGCACTCCGAGCAGTGGCAAGTCGCCCTCGCGGCAGGCGTGTTCGGACTCGGCATCGGGCTCGCGTTCGCGTCCATGGCGAACCTGATCGTGCAGAGCGTCCCGGCGGCGCAGACCGGCGCGGCCACCGGCATGAACGCCAACATCCGCACCATCGGCGGCTCGATCGGCGCCGCCGTGATGAGCAGCCTGGTCACGGGGCACCTCCAGGCGTCGGGACTCCCCTACGCCTCCGGGTACACCCACGGCTTCACGCTGCTCGCGGCGCTGTGCCTCGCCGCCGCGCTCGCGGCGCTGCTGGTCCCGGCCGCGCGCCGGGCGGGCGGAACGCGCGTCCCGGCCGCGCACGGGACGACGGCCGGGGCGGACGAGCAGGCGGTCCTGGAGCAGCCCACGTCGCGGTGAACCGGCGCCCGCCGGGCGCCGGCCCGGTCAGCCGAAGCCGCGTGCGTCCTGCTTGAGGGCGGTGTCCACCGTGAGGGCGGTCGCCACGACGAGGCTCAGGAGCGGCTCGGGCAGCTGGTAGTGGATCTGGAGGACGTAGTTGTCCGCGGTCGTGAACATCGTCTTGGCGAGTCCCTCCCACGTCTTCGTGATGCGGGCGACCTCGTTGTCGGCGTGGTCGACGATCGAGAAGTTCCAGGCCCGCCAGTTCTCGGCCTTGATCGCGCCGATCTGCTGGCCGTTCACGTTGATCCCGAAGTTGATCTTGCCGATCATGTTCTGCTGGACGATCTCGCCGACGGGCGAGCCGTCCGGGCGCTCCACGACGACACGCGACTTCATGAACTTCGCGGGCCGCGTCATGACGAGCTGCGGCTGCCCGTACGCGTCGCGGATCTCCAGCTTGTGGGTCATGAACTGGTCGAGGCTGGAGACGAAGCGCGCGACCTTCTTGAGGGTGCTCTGGCCGACCTGGACGACGGAGCCGATCTGCGCGCCGTTCTGATCCATGACGGTGTACTCGTTCGTCAGCTCGATCAGCTTGGCCTTCTGGTTCACCACCAGGACCGGCTCGGTGAAGAGGCTGCCGCCGCCCTGCGCGGTGGGCGCGACACCGGCCTGGTGCTGCACCTGGCGCTGCACCTTGGCGGGGTCGACGTAACTCTGCTGCTGCGGGGCCTGCTGCCCGTACGGGCCGGCCGCGTGCTGCTGCTGCTGCGCGAACTGGCCCTGGACCGGCTGCTGCACTTGCTGCTGTTGAGGCTGCCGCTGCGCCTGCTGCGGGACCTGCTGGCCCGCGGGCTGCTGCACAGGGCTGGTGTGCTCGGTCCACTGCGCGCCGTCCCACCACCGCAGGGTCTGGGGCGCGCCCTGGGGGTCGGGGTACCAGCCTGCCGGGGTGTTCGAATGCGTCGTCACCCGGGCACACTACCGCGCCATCCTGTGGTGGCATCCAGGCCGGACAGATGTGACGTACGCCGCCGCCCGAACCGGTACGGAACGGGCGGCGGCGCGATTTTCGAGTGTCCTGGAGGTCTTGGAGGTCTTCGAGATCGAAGCCCCCTGCGGGGTCAGACCGTGAGGATCCCGGGGTCGCTCACGCCGGCCTGTCCGTTCTCGACATGGCCCGCGAGGCGGCGCAGGTACGTGCTGTCGCTGTCGGCGGTCACCTTCAGGTCGTACCAGCGCTTGGTCGCACGCAGGTCGACGGTCTGCGTGACAGTGGCACCGGCCCGCACGGTGTACGTCTGCGGCGTTCCGCCGTAGGCGTTGGTCACGGTGAGGTGGACGTCGGCGCCGGTGGGGTTCGTCAGCGTGAGCGTGAGGTTGCCCGTGCTCGCGTCGTGGCGGGCCGTGAGTCCGGGCTCGGCGACGGTGTTGGTGCCCTTGAAGGCGCGCAGGAATCCGTTCGGGCCGTGCACCGTGAGGTCGTACTTCCCGGCGGAGTAAGTGGAGTTCCAGGCGTCCGAGATCGACTTGCCGGCCTCGGTGGAGTACGTCCAGGGGCCGTCGGTCCGGTTGAGCGACCTCACCTGGAACGCCGCGCCCGCGGAGGGCCCGCCGCTGAACGTGAGCTGGAACTTGCCGGTCGACGGTGTGGAGACCCCGTCGACGTAGGGCGCGTACGGCAGCGGGCGCGCGGGACGGGAGCCCGACTCCTGCTTGGGCAGCACGGGGCTGGCCGGCGGCTTCGGCACGTAGCTGTTGTGCCGGTCGTGGTCCGGCGGCAGGTACCCGGCGGTGCTGGGCAGTTGCGCCGGAGTCGTGTTCGTGAGGGAGAAGTCGAAGGCGGTGGAGAGGTCGCCGCAGATGGCGCGGCGCCACGGCGAGATGTTGGTCTCCTTGACGCCGAAGCGCTTCTCCATGAACCGCAGGATCGAGGTGTGGTCGAGCGTCTCCGAGCACACGTAACCGCCCGTGGACCACGGCGAGACGACGATCATGGGGACGCGCTGCCCGAGGCCGTAGGGGCCCGCCGAGTAGCTCGCGTTGCCCTTGAAGTAGTCGAGGGTGGTGTCGGCGGTGGACAGGCCCTGGTTCGCGGAGGCGGGGGCGTACGGCGGCACCACGTGGTCGAAGTAGCCGTCGTTCTCGTCGTACGTGATGAACAGCGCCGTCCTGCTCCACACGTCCGGGTTGGACGTGAGCGCGTCGAGGACCTGCGAGATGTACCAGGCGCCGTAGTTCGCGGGCCAGTTGGGGTGCTCGGAGAACGCCTCGGGCGCCGCGATCCAGGAGATCTTGGGGAGCTTCCCGGCCTTGACGTCGGCCTTCAGGACGTCGAAGTAGCCGTCGCCCGCCTTGGCGTTCGTGCCGGTGCGGGCCTTGTCGTAAAGGGGGTCGCCCGGCTTTGCGTTGCGGTAGTTGTTGAAGTAGAGGAGCGAGTTGTCGCCGTAGTTGCCGCGGTAGGCGTCGTCGATCCAGCCCCAGCTCCCGGCGGCGTCGAGGCCGTCGCCGATGTCCTGGTAGACCTTCCAGGAGACCCCGGCCTTCTCCAGGCGCTCGGCGTACGTGGTCCAGCCGTAGCCGGCCTCCTGGTTGCCGAGGACGGGCCCGCCGCCGGTGCCGTCGTTGCCGACGTGGCCCGACAGCATGTAGTAGCGGTTGGGGTCGGTGGCCCCCATGAACGAGCAGTGGTAGTCGTCGCACACCGTGAACTTGTCGGCGAGCGCGTAGTGGAACGGGATGTCCTGGCGCGTCAGATACGCCATCGTGCCCGTGCCCTTGGCGGCGATCCAGTTGTCGTACTTGCCGTTGTTGAACGCGCTGTGGCCGCCGGCCCAGTCGTGGTCGAGGCCTGCGATGAACTGCATGCCGAGGTCTGCCGCGTCGGGGTGGTAGGGCAGGACGTCCTTGCCGCCGCTCGCCTGGTTCCACACGGGCTTGCCGCTGGGGAGCGTCACCGGTCGCGGGTCGCCGAAGCCGCGGACGCCCTTCATCGTGCCGAAGTAGTGGTCGAAGGACCGGTTCTCCTGCATCAGGACGACGATGTGCTCGATGTCCTGGACGGTTCCCTTGACGCGGGCGGCCGGAATGGCGGCGGCGCGGTCGATGCTGTTCGACAGGGCGGTGAAGCCCGCGGTCGCGCCCGCTATCTGCAGGAAGCGCCGCCGGTTGAGTTCAGGCATGGGTGTGGGGCCTCTTGGGTGTGTGGGGACAGAAGCGAACAGAGTGTTCCAAGAGGACCGGTCGGAGGGGAAGGGGTGATGACACTTGCATGAAAATTCGCCGTATGCGTCAGAAACAATCACGGAGCCGGGATCAGTGGGGAGGTCCAACCGGCCCTCCCCACTGACGACTTCAGCCCCGGCCGCCCACCGCGAGCCGCAGCGTCACGATCTGGAACGGCCGCAGCGCCACCCGCACCGCGTCACTGCCGTCCGCCGACGTCCGCACCTCTTCCGGCTGTTGTGCGAGCGGACGTTCCAGGAGATCGGTGACCTGGACGCCGGCGAGCGGGAAGCCCGTGCGCAGCGTGCCCGCGGCCCGGCCGCCGAGGGACTCGTAGAGCCGGACGACGACATCGCCCGAGCCGTCGTCGGCGAGCTTCACCGCCTCCACCGTCAGGCCGTCGCCGTCCACCGACACCACCGGCTCCGGCGCACCGCCCGAACCGGCCACCCGTAGCGGCAGGTTGAGCGCGTACCCCTCGGCGACCGCGTCGGCGACACTCGCGCCGGGCAGCAGGGAGTAGGTGAAGCGGTGCGTGCCCTGGTCGGCCTCCGGGTCGGGCACTCGCGGGGCCCGCACTAGGGAGAGGCGGACGGTGGTGGTCGTGCCGCCGTCGTCCCGGGTCGTGCGCGAGACGTCATGGCCGTACGTGGAGTCGTTGAGGACCGCGACGCCGTAGCCGGGTTCGCCGATGTGGACCCAGCGGTGGCCGTACACCTCGAAGCGGGCCGCCTCCCAGCTGGTGTTGGTGTGCGTGGGGCGCTTGACGTGGCCGAACTGGATCTCGGCGCTGGAGTGGTCGGCGCGGACGTCGACGGGGAACGCGGCCTTGAGGATCTTCTCGGTCTCGTGCCAGTCGATCCCGGTCTCGACGTCGACGCGCTTGCTGCCCGCGCGCAGGGTGACGGTCTGCGTGATGCGGGAGCCCTTGCCGAAGGCGCGCTCCACACGGACGGCGGCACGCAGCGGCCCTTCCTCGGTCACCGTCACGGACTCGGCGTCGAGGAGGTCGCGGTAGTGGTTCTTGTAGTGCTTGTCGATGTCCCAGGCGTCCCAGTAGTTGGGCAGGTCGCTGTGGAGGCGGAGCAGATTGCCGGGGCCGGCGAGGACCTCGCGTTCCGCGGTCAGGTCGTACACGGAGGCCAGCGTCCCGTCGGGGCCGATGACGACGCGCACGAGCCCGTTGTCGAGCGTGCGGCCGTCCGTGACGGTGACGGGGTGGTCGGGGACGGCGCGGGCCAGAGGCGCCGACCCGTGGGCGGGCACGTGGGTGCGGGCCAGGTCCCCGGCCGGGGTGCGGATCACTTCGGTACGGGCGTACGGGCTGGTGTTGAACACGTGCGGCCCACCCTCGCCGCCCCCCAGCGCACCGACCGCCTCCGCCGTGATCGCTTCGAGTTCGACCGCCACGCGCGCGTACTCCGCCTCGGCCTCGCGGTGCACCCAGGCGATGGACGACCCGGGCAGGATGTCGTGGAACTGGTGCAGGAGCACCGTCTTCCACAGCCGGTCGAGCTTCTCGTACGGGTACGCGTACCCCGGCGCGCGCAGGGCCGCGGCCGTGGCCCACAACTCGGCCTCGCGCAGCAGGTGTTCGCTGCGGCGGTTGCCCTGCTTGGTGCGGGCCTGCGAGGTGTACGTGGCGCGGTGCAGCTCCAGATAGAGCTCGCCCGACCACACCTGGTCCTTGGGGATCTCCTTGCTCGCCTCGGCGAAGAAGGCGTCCGGGTGCTCGACCCTGACCTTCGCGGAGCCCTCCAGGTCGGCCAGGCGGCGGGCGCGCTCCAGCATCTCGCGGGTGGGTCCGCCGCCGCCGTCGCCGTGCCCGAAGGGCGCGAGGGAGCGGGTGCCTCGCCCCTTGTCCTGGTAGTTGCGGACGGCGTGCGCCATCTCCCTGCCGGAGAACTCGACGTTGTAGGTGTCGACCGGCGGGAAGTGGGTGAAGATCCGCGTGCCGTCGATGCCCTCCCACCAGAACGAGTGGTGGGGCAGCTTGTTGGTCTGGTTCCAGGACAGCTTCTGCGTGAGGAACCACTCGTTCCCGGCGAGCCGGGCGAGCTGCGGGTAGGCGGCGTTGTAACCGAACGAGTCGGGCAACCACACGCCCTTCGTCTCGACGCCGAAGTGCTCGATGAAGAAGCGCTTGCCGTGGACGAGCTGGCGGGCGATGGCCTCGCCGCCGGGCAGGTTGCCGTCGGACTCGACCCACATCCCGCCGACGGGCGCCCACTGGCCCTTGGCGACGGCCTCCTTGATGCGGTCCCACACGTGCGGGTAGTTGTCCTTGACCCACTCGTACTGCTGGGCCTGCGAGCAGGCGAAGACGAACTCGTCGTACTCGTCTGCGAGCGCCGTCACGTTCGAGAAGGTGCGGGACGTCTTGCGCTTGGTCTCGCGGATCGGCCACAGCCAGGCCGAGTCGATGTGCGCGTGGCCGACGGAGGAGAGGGTGTGCGCGCCCGCGTGCGCCGGCTTCGCGAGGGCCGGGGCGAGGACGGCGCGGGCGGCGGCGGCCGTGCCGGAGATGTCGTCGAGGTCGAGGGCGTCGAGCGCCGCTTCGAGAGTGTGCGCGATCTCATGGCGGCGCGGCTCGTGCTCGCTCAGCTCCAGCATCAGCTCGCGCAGGACCTGGAGGTCGAGCGAGAGGTGGAAGACGTCCTCGTCGAGGATCGCGAGGTCGGCGCTCCTGAAGGTGTAGAGCGGCTGGTCGCCCGCCGTGCGCGGGTCGCCGAGCGGGGTGGGGTGCGCGAAGCGGTCGGCGAGAATGTCCGGGTTGGAGGCGGCCTCGATGAGGTAGTCGACCTCTTCGCCGCCCTGCGCGGGGCGGGCCACGGGCACGTACTGGTTCTGCGGGTTGACGGCCTTGAGGGGGCGGCCGTCGGGGAGGTGGACGAGGGCCTCCGCCTGGTTGCCGGGCCAGTCGTTGACGAAGCCCAGGTCGAAGACGGCCTCGACGCGGCGGCCTGCCCACTCGGCGGGGACCGTTCCGTGCGCCGTGAACCAGGTGGTGCCCCAGGGCGGGCCCCAAGGGGTGCCGACACTGAACGGCTTGTACGCGGCCGACTTCGCCTCGGCGAAGGGGACGGGCTCGCCGGGCGCGTGCCAGGCCTGGAGGGCGAGCGGGACCCGGGCGCTGTGGACGGCCGGCTTGACGCGCTGGTCGTGGACGCGGGCGACGCGCTGCTCGATGCGGCGGAGTTCGTCGTGCATACGGGCTCCTCTACTCGGGGGTGTCCGGCGGATCACGGGCCGGGGTCGCGACGCCGGCACGGCACCTCGCCGCGACCTACCCGGCCCTGATCCGCCGGACACCCCCTAGCGGGTCAGGTAGGCGAGGCCGGGGTGGGCCGCCGTGTATCCCTCCAGGAGGCGGCGGGCCACGGTCACGGAGTCGACGAGGGGGTGCAGGGCGAAGGCCTTGACGGCGGCGGCGCGCGAGCCGCCCTCGGCCGCTTCGAGCACCTCGCGCTCGACGGCCTTGACCGAGGAGACGAGGCCCGTGGCATGGCCGGGCAGCGGCGCCACGCTGACGGGGTGCGCGCCGTTGGCGTCGACGAGGCAGGGGATCTCGACCACGGCGTCGTCGTCGAGGGACGGCAGGGCGCCGCGCCCGCGCACGTTGAGGATCAGCGTCGCGCGCTCGTCGCGGGCGATGGCGCGCATCAGGGCGAGCGCCACCTTCTCGTAGCCGCCCGACTCCTCCAGGTCGGCCGCGTCCCGCTCGCCCGCGCCGGACGCCTCGCGGTTGTGCGCCATGTACGTGGCCTCGCGCTCGGCGCGGGTGCGATCCCAACTGGCGTACGACGGGTCGGTGTAGAAGGCGGCCTGCTGGTCGAGCAGGAACGCGCCGCGGGTGCGATCGGCCTCCTGGTAGGCGCGGACGGTCTCCCGGTTGAAGTAGTAGTAGTGCAGGTACTCGTTGGGGATCGCGCCGAGCGAGCGGAGCCAGTCCGTGCCGAAGAGGCGGCCTTCCTCGAAGGAGCCGAGCAGCTTCTCGTCGGCGAGCAGGCGCGGGAGCTCGTCGCGGCCGTTCACCTCGAGTCCGCGCAGCCAGCCGAGGTGGTTGAGGCCGACGTAATCGATCCAGGCCTCGCCCGGGTCGGCGCCGAGGACGCGCGCCACACGGCGGCCGAGTCCGACGGGCGAGTCGCAGATGCCGATGACGCGGTCGCCGAGGTGCCGTGACATGGCCTCGGTGACCAGGCCCGCCGGGTTGGTGAAGTTGATGACCCAGGCGTCGGGCGCGAGTTGCCTGACGCGGCGCGCGATGTCGACGGCGACGGGCACGGTCCGCAGGCCGTACGCGATGCCGCCGGCGCCGACGGTCTCCTGGCCGAGCACTCCCTCGGCGAGGGCGACCCGCTCGTCCGCGGCGCGGCCCGCGAGGCCGCCGACGCGGATCGCGGAGAACACGAAGTCGGCGCCGCGCAGCGCCGCGTCGAGGTCGGTGGTGGCGTGCACGGCGGGCGCGTCGGGGACGCCGGTGGCTTGTTCCGCCAGTACGCCGGTGACGGCCCGCAGCCGGTCCGGGTCGGTGTCGTGCAGCGTGACCTCGGTGACGCGGCCCGGCGCGTGGTCGCCGAGCAGCGCTCCGTACACCAAGGGCACTCGAAATCCGCCACCGCCGAGAATCGTCAGCCTCATGCGCCGATCGTAGGGCAGCCTGGTCCGCGACCCGATCTTCGACCGGCGGAGGCCGCGATGAAACCCCCCACGCAACGACGGACAAGACGCCAACTCCTCACTCTGACGGCGACCCTGGGCGCCCTCGCGCTCGGCGCGGGCACGGCGATGGCCGCGCCCACCTGGACCGAGACCGGCACCGCGCGGGTGAGTTCACTCACCGGCAGTCAGGGCCTGGCGAGCCACGCCGACGGCTCCCTGGTGTACCGGGGCCTCGCTTCCGTACCGCTCGATCTGCGTACAGCGGGCTGGTCGCACATAGGCGACCCGGATGTGGCGCAGGGCTACACGTTCGACGCGTACCAGGGCGGCGACGCCACGACGAAGAAGATGTTCGCGGTGACGGCCCCCGACGGGAAGCGCACCACGTACGAACACACCCTGGATCAGGGCGAGTTGCTCAACAACTCGTTCGCGTCCGTGTCGCCCGACGGGCAGTGGCTGGTGGCCGGCGAGTGGGGCACGATGAACCGGCTCCAGGTCTTCCCGGCGCCCGTGCTCAACCCGTCGGCGCCCGCACCCGGCGCGAATCTCCCGCAGGCCGGGCAGATCACTCTCGACAAGCCGGTCGACAACATCCAGGGCTGCGACTTCACCGACGCCACACATCTGGCGTGCTCGTCCGACGGCTCGACGAAGGAGGTCCTGGAGGTCGCCCTGGACCGCCCGCTGGACGGCTCGCCGGTCACCGGGCACGTCACGGTCGCGTTCGCGATCCCCCAACGCAGCATCTGCTCGGGCACGTTCGAGGCCGAGGGCGTCGACTACGACACCGCGAACGGCACGCTGCGGGTGGAGATGGTGCCGCCCTCACCGTGTCTGGTGACGACGACGGTGATCTCGTACCGCAAGGGCTGACCGTGACCTCGGGCCGTAAGACCTGAGGTGTGGGACGGCGGGGTTCGGGGGATGGTCGCGATCATGACAGATCGCACGTCCCCCTCCCCGTCGGCCCCGTCCGGCCCCTCGGACCCGTCGGATCCGGCGGCCGGGGCCCTGAACACCGCTCCCCCGCGCCGCCCGCTGCGCCAGCTCCTCGCCGCCTCGGTCGGCAACGCCGTCGAGTGGTACGACTGGTACGCATACACGTTCCTGGCCACGTACATCGCGGGCCAGGTGTTCCCCAAGGGCTCGGGCAACTCCCTCGTACCGCTGCTCTCCACGTTCGCGGTGTTCGCCGTCGGGTTCTTCATGCGGCCGGTCGGCGGGCTCCTCATGGGAGCGGTCGCCGACCGGCACGGCCGCCGGGCCGCGCTGACCGTGACCATCCTGCTGATGGGCGGCAGCAGCCTGCTCGTCGCACTCACCCCGACGTACGCGGCCGCGGGCGTCCTCGCGCCCGTGGTGCTCGTCCTCGCGCGGCTGCTCCAAGGGCTGTCCGTCGGGGGCGAGTTCGCTGCCTCGACCACCTTCCTCGTGGAGTCGGCGGGCCCGGGGCGACGCGGACTGTTCTCGTCCTTCCAGTACGTGTCGACGTCCGCCGGACAGCTCGCGGCGTCCGGTGTCGCGGCGGCGCTGGTGAGCACGCTCGGCGACGGGCAGATGGACGGCTGGGGCTGGCGCGTGCCGTTCGTCCTCGGAGCGCTCCTCAGCCTGGTCGGCTTCTGGATCCGGCGCGGCGCGTACGAGACGCGCAGCGCCGAGCAGCGTGCGGCCGAGCGGCCGGGCCTCTTCGACGCGCTGCGGCATCACCCGCGCGAGTCCCTCCTGATCTGCGGCATCACCGCAGGCGGCACGCTCGCCTACTACACGTGGACGTCCTATCTGCCCACGTACGCGGAGCTGAACGCGGGCATCGACAAGGCGGACGCCCTCGTCGCGGGGACCATCGCGCTGGCCTTCTTCGCCCTGCTCCAGCCGGTCGGCGGAATGCTCTCGGACCGGTTCGGGCGCAAGCCGCTGCTCCTCTTCTTCGGCCTGGGCTTCGCGCTGCTCAGCGTGCCGCTGCTGCGCTCGCTCGGCAGCTCGTTCGCCTCGCTGCTCCTGGTGCAGTGCGCGGGGATGGTGCTGCTCACCGGCTTCACGTCGATCTCGGCCGCGGTCAACGCCGAGGTGTTCCCCGCGCGGGTACGCGCGGCGGGCATCGGGTTCCCGTACTCGCTCACCGTCGCCGTCTTCGGCGGGACGGCTCCCTATGTCGGCACGCTGTTCAAGGAGACCGGGCACGCCGGGCTCTTCCCCTGGTACGTCGCCGTGCTCTGCCTCGTGTCGTCCGTGGTGTACCTGCGGCTGCCGGAGAGCGCGCACAAGGAGCTCGACCGCTGAGGCGCATTGCACGGAGTGCAACCATGGTTGCGCCTCTTGCCAGTTGAATGGGCACGCACCAGGGTAGGAGCCACGTCACTCTGACCCCGGAGGTACCAGGAATGAGCAGCAGCACCGGCCGCCGCCGCTTCCTCGGCGGGATCGCGGCCGTCGCGGCCGGCGGTGTCGTCACGGCGGCGGCGGGTCCCGCGCAGGCGCGCCCGTCGCGCGCGGGACGGCCCCTGTACCTCGGCACGTACACATCCCAGGACGGCGGTGGCAGCGGCATCGGGCTCGCCACGTACGACGCGAGCACGGGCCGTATCACCGGGACCGGCACGATCGACGGGGTGGCCGACCCCTCGTATCTGGCGGTGCATCCGCGCGGCCACACTCTGTACGCGGTCGACGAGGGGCAGGACGGCGGTGTGACGGCGGTCCGGCTCGCGGACCAGCGCGTGCTCGGCCGGCAGAGCACGGGCGGCGCGGGCCCCTGCCATCTGTCGGTACACCCGAGCGGCCGGTGGCTGCTGAGCGCCAACTACCTTTCGGGCAGCGTCGCCGTGCACCCCATCGCCGACTCCGGGGCACTCGGTGAACGCACCGCTCTCGTCACCCACTCGAAGCCCGCGCCCGGCCCCGGCCAGGAGGGCCCGCACGCGCACCAGATCATCACGTCCCCGGACGGGCGGCACGTGCTCGCCGTCGACCTGGGCAACGACACCGTCTACACGTACCGCCTCGACACGACGGCCGGGACGCTCACGCAGGTGTCGCACGCGTCCCTGCGCCCGGGCGCGGGCCCCCGTCACCTCACGTTCCACCCGGGTGGCCGCTTCGCGTACCTCGCCAACGAGGTGGACAACACAGTGGTCGTCTGCGCGTACGACCCGGGGACGGGACGACTCACGCCCGGCGAACCCCAGTCCACCGGCACCGGTCCGGGCACCAGCTACCCGGCGCAGATCCTGGTCACGGCCGAGGGCGGCTTCGCCTACCTCGCCAACCGCGGGCACAACAGTCTGACCCGGTACGCGATCGAGGCGGACGGCGCGCGGCTGCGCCTGCTCGACACGGTGCCCGTCGGCGGCGACTTCCCGCGCCAGATCGCCTTCTCGCCGGACGGGCAACTCCTGTTCGCCGCGAACCAGAAGTCGGGGTCCGTGACCGTCTTCCACGTCGACCACTGCGGCGGCGGGCTCACCCCGGCGGAGGGTCCCGCGTTCGCCGCACCGATCGCCGTCTGCGCGCTGCCGCTGTAGCGCGGGGTCCGGAAGCCGCAGGTCAGCCGACGAGGACGGCGGGCACGAGGACGGCCGGCCGCGCGTGGGGCCGGCCGTCCTCGTGCCCGCCGTCAGGTCACCGCATGATCCCGGTGAGCGCGTCCCCTTCCTTCGCGCACTCCCACGCGCCGTCGCAACACGCCTGCCAGGACCGGGCGTCGGGTCCGAGGAGCACGACGCGCTGGCCGGCGGCCGCGGGCGTCAGCAGCGACAGGCGCAGTCCCGCGGTCTCGACGACCAGGCCGGTGGCGGTCCGGCCCGCTCCCGCCGCCGGGCCGTCCGGAAGCCGCGTGGCCTCGGGCAGGGCCTCGGCGACCTCGCCCGCCGGGTAGCCGAAGAGGTCTATGTCGTCCCACGCGACCGGCGTCGCGGGCGCGGGGTCCGTGGTGGTGACGTCGAGCCGGGACAGCCGGTCCGCTGCGCCGGGGCCGCCGCCCCGGAAGCCGAGCGTGATGCCGTCGAACTCCGCCTCGAAGGCCCAGTCCGGTTCGTGGAGAAGCCCGTTGAGCCAGGCGTCGTGCGCGTGCCGCAGCTCCGGGTACTGCTCGCGCGTCAGTGTCATGCACTGACGCCTGCGCGTGATCGCGCCCTCGGCCAGACGGGAGAGCACCTCGTCGGGCGTCATCCCGAACTGCACCGCCCCTGCACCGCCGGGCAGCGTCACGCCTGTGTCCTGCGACAACTCCAGCATCGCCCCATTGTTCACGCCCGGGCCCGGGAGACAACCCCCGTGCGGCCCCGCGCACACCTCCAGTAAACCTGCACACCGAATGCGCAGTCCGGTCACCGTGTGCTGTGAATGCGCACAACCCTCAAATGCGACCCCGGCCAAAAATGCGGGAGTGTCCATTTTGCAGAAATTCATGGAGCCCGCTCAGAAATTCGGACCTGTGGATCCTGTGAAGGGTCTGCTCCCACATCGTGAACACTCCTGCACGCGGCGGTAATTCCGTGCCCGCACAGCCTCTGACCGGGGACCTTCCGATTGGATGTGCGAGGCGTCATCGTGCTTTGATCCTCCGCACTGCGGGAGTTACGCAAGTGATTCGCGCATTCTGAGAATTACCAATGAGAAGGGCAGCTCACATCATGAACTCCACCCCCCAGGTTGAGACCCTCGAGATCTCCGACGCCGACCTCGACAACGTGTCGGGCGGCCTCGTCGGCGGTCTCGCCGCCAACCTGACCGGCACGGCCGACTCGATCGTCCCCGTCTCCGGCGTCGTCGGCGGCCTGACCGGCACCGTCGAGGGCCTGACCGGCGTCAACACCGCCGCCGTCACCGGCCTGGCCACCGGCCTGACCGCTGGTCTCTGAGCCACGGCTCTGCCAGGGCCCCGGAACCTCCCCCCGGTTCCGGGGCCCTTGGGCACTCCCGGCACCTCGCCGGACCGGAAGACACGTAAGGGAAGTACGTCGTGCAGTTCCGCCAACAGGCCCTGTCCAAACTGCAGTCGCCCGAGGAACTCGACCTTCCCGTGCGGCTCGCCAGGCCCCAGGGCGTACTTGCGCTGGCCGTGACCCTCGTCGTGATGGCGGCCGCGTCCGTGTGGGCGGTGACCGGGTCCCTCTCCTCGACGCTGCGGGTCCCCGGCGTCCTCACCCACGCGCAGGGCAGTTACGTCCTCCAGAGCCCCGTCACCGGTCAGGTCACGGGCGTGCTCGCCAAGGAGGGGCAGCGCCTCGCCGCGAACTCCCCGCTCCTCAAGGTCAGCACACCGCAGGGCGACCGCTATGTGCGGACCGTCGACGCGGGCCGCGTCACCACGCTCGTCGCCCGGATCGGCGCGGTGGTCACCACCGGTTCCGATGTGGCGACCGTCGAGAAGACCGGCGCCAAGGACCCCCTCCTCGCGATGCTGTACGTCCCCGCGGACCGCGCGGGCACGGTGCCCGTCGGAGCGGACGTCGACCTCACCGTCCAGTCGGCGCCGTCCCAGCAGTACGGCATGCTGCGCGGCCGGGTGCAGGCGGTCGGGCGCGGCGCGCAGAGCAGTCAGCGGGTCGAGGCCTTCCTCGGCGACAAGGAACTGGCCACGCAGTTCACGAAGGGCGGCCCGGCGGTCGCGGTCCTCGTGAAGCTCGTCGCGTCGCCCTCCACCAAGTCGGGTTACGCGTGGTCGTCCAAGGGCGGACCCCCGTACGCGCTCGACTCGATGACCCCCGCCTCCGGCGCCGTGCACCTCGCCGAGCAGCGCCCGATCGATTGGCTGCTCCCGTGAGCCCCTCCCCCGCAGTCCAGCAGCAGCTGCCCCCGGCCGGACACGGCCGCCGCCGCGCGCGCCCCGCGCCGAAGCCACCGCGCCGCCGCCACCGCACCGTCCGCACGCCCACCGTCCTCCAGATGGAGGCCGTCGAGTGCGGCGCCGCGGCCCTCGCGATGGTCCTGGCGCACCACGGCCGGCACGTCCCGCTGGAGGAGCTGCGCATCGCGTGCGGCGTCTCGCGCGACGGCTCGCGGGCCAGCAACCTCCTGAAGGCGGCCCGTAGTTACGGGATGACCGCGCGCGGCATGCAGATGGAGCCGGCCGCGCTCGCGGAGGTCGAGGCGCCCGCGATCCTCTTCTGGGAGTTCAACCACTACGTCGTCTACGACGGCATGGGGCGGCGCTTCGGGCGGCGCGGCGTGCACATCAACGACCCGGACAAGGGCCGCAGGTTCGTGCCCGCCGAGGACTTCGACACCAGTTTCACGGGCGTCGTCCTCGTCCTCGAACCCGGCGACGACTTCCGCACGGGCGGGCGCAGGCCCGGCGTCCTGCGGGCGCTGCCCGCGCGCCTTCGCGGCACGACGGGCACGATGCTCGCGGCGCTGCTCGCCAGCCTCCTGCTCGTCGCGGTCGGCGCGGCGCTGCCCGCGCTGAGCCGCACGTACATCGACATGTTCCTCATCGGTGACCAGACCTCGCTGCTCGGCGCGCTGTTCGCGTCGATGGGCGCGATGGTGGCGCTCACTGCCGTGCTCACCTGGCTCCAGCAGGCCAATCTGCTGCGCGGGCGCGTCATCGCGTCGACGCTGAGCAGCGCCCGGTTCTTCGGCCATCTGCTGCGGCTGCCGGTGACGTTCTTCGCGCAGCGCAGTCCGGCCGATCTGGTGCAGCGCCTCCAGTCGAACGACGCGGTCTCCGAGACGCTCGCGCGTGACCTGACCGCTGCGGGCGTCGACGGCGTCGTGGTCCTCCTGTACGCGGCTCTGCTGTGGACGTACGACCCGCAGCTCACACTGGTGGGTGTGGGCATCGCGCTCGGGAACGTCGTGGCGATGCGGATCGTGATCCGGCTGCGGGCCACCCGTACGCAGAAGCTGCGCGCGGACACGGCACGGCTCACCAACACCTCGTACACCGGCCTTCAGCTCATCGAGACGATGAAGGCGACGGGCGGCGAGAACGGGTACTTCCGGCGCTGGGCGGGGCAGCACGCGACCACGCTGGAGGAGCAGCAGCGGCTCGGGGTGCCGAGCGCGTGGCTCGGCATCGTGGCGCCGACCCTGGCCACGCTCAACAGCGCCCTGATCCTGTGGATCGGCGGCCTTCGCGCGGTCGAGGGTCATCTGTCGGTGGGCCTGCTCGTGGCGTTCCAGGCCCTCGTCACGCGGTTCACCGCGCCGATCACGCGTCTCAACGGTGTCGCGGGACGCATCCAGGACTTCGCCGCCGACGTGGCGCGCCTCAAGGACGTGGAGAGCTTCCCGGCGGACGCTCTGTACACGCGGCCCGACGCGGCGGCGAGCACGCGCCGCCTGAAGGGGCACGTCACGCTCGACGACATCACGTTCGGCTACAGCCCGCTGGACAAGCCGCTCCTCACGGGCTTCTCACTGGCGGTCGGACCCGGTCAGCAGGTGGCGCTCGTCGGCGGCTCGGGCAGCGGCAAGTCGACGGTGTCGCGGCTGATCTCCGGGCTCTACAGCCCGTGGGAGGGCACGATCCGCATCGACGGGCAGCGTCTTGAGGACATTCCGAGGGGCGCCCTGTCGGCGTCGGTGTCCTTCGTCGACCAGGACGTGTTCCTCTTCGAGGGCACGGTCCGTGACAACGTCGCGCTGTGGGACCCGTCGATCCCGGACGAGGCCGTCGTCGACGCCCTCAAGGACGCGGCGCTCTACGACGTCGTCGCGCGCAGGCCCGGCGGTATCCAGGGCCGGGTCGAGCAGGACGGGCGGAACTTCTCCGGCGGTCAGCGCCAGCGCCTGGAGATCGCGCGGGCCCTGGTGCGCCGGCCGAGCATCCTCGTGCTCGACGAGGTGACCAGCGCGCTCGACGCCGAGACGGAGCAGCTCATCATCGACAATCTGCGGCGCCGCGGCTGCGCCTGCGTCGTGATCGCGCACCGCCTCAGCACGGTGCGCGACAGCGACGAGATCGTCGTCCTCGACCACGGCCAGATCGTCGAGCGGGGCCGGCACGAGGCGCTCGTCGCCGCCGGCGGGCCGTACGCCGAGCTGGTCAAGGAGCACTGACGTGACGTACGCAGATCAGGAGTACGCGGCCGGCGACCAGGTGACCGCCTCGTTCGGCTCCCTGGGCATGCCGGTGGACTGCGCCGGCATGCGCAGCCTGAACCTCGAAGGACCGCAGGTCCTGTGGCTGGTCGTCCAGGGCGCGCTCGACCTGTTCGCGGTCGACGCGGCCGCCCAGGGCCACTGGCACTTCCTGGGACGCCTGGAGGCGGGCACCCTGCTGCTCGGCCCGGTCGAGGGACCCCAGCACACGTTGGTGGGCCGCCCGTTGCAGGGCTGCCTGCTGCGCCGCATCGGCCTGCGCGAACTCCAGCGCCCCGACTACGGCGACGCCTCATGGTCGTACGACCAGCAGTACCTCAGCCAGTACGACACCCAGGACGCCGCCCTCAGCCTCCTCGAGCACGCCTTCGCCCTGGGTGTGGGCCGCAGCCAGCGCGTCCTGTTCGAGGCACCCCTCGACGGCCGGACGGTCGGCGACGACTCCGTGGGCGACGACGACATCCTGTGGCTGCCGATCCTGCCGGGCAGCGTGCAGTACGGCGCGTCGTACAGCGCGGACACCGTGGGCGAGCTGCTCGTCGACGGCTCGATGTGGCAGCGCATGGTCAACCAGCAGTTCCGGCTCCTGTCTGCGCTCGACCGGTGGATCGAACGCCTGGAGAGCGCGCACGAGACCCGCACGGCGGCGGGCATCAAGGCGGGCGAGACCGTCCGCGAGGAGGCCGACCGGACGCTCCTCGCGTCCATCGGCCGCCAGAGCAAGGGCAGTTCACGTCGCGGCTCCTCCTCCGGGAACAGTGACGACGCCACGTACGCGGCGTGCAAGCTGGTCGCGGGCGCGGCCGGGATCACGCTCGCGGCGCCCGAGCGCAGCGGCGCCGTCAGCGACCGCGTCGACCCGGTCGAGCAGGTCGCCGTCGCCTCACGGATCCGCACCCGTGCGGTCCGCCTCGACGGGCGCTGGTGGCGCGAGAACGCGGGCCCCCTGGTGGGGCACCGGGCGTCCGGCACCCCGGTCGCGCTGCTGTGGCGCCGCGGCGGGTACGAGGCCGTGCATCCGTCGAGCGGGCGGCGGACCCGGATCGACGAGGACAACGCGGCGGAGTTCGAGCAGCGGGCGGTCATGCTGTACCGGCCGCTGCCCGACCGGGCGCTGAGCCCGCTGCGGCTGCTGCGGTTCAGCGCGCGCGGCACGCGGGCCGACGTGCGCAATCTGCTGCTCGCCGGGCTCGTGACGGTCGCGATCGGAGCCCTGGTGCCGGTCGCCACGGGGCGGGTGCTCGGCGTGTACGTGCCGAACGCCGAGACGGATCTCATCGTCCAGGTCTCCCTCGCGGTCATGGTGACGAGCATCGTGTCGGCCGCGTTCATGCTGCTGCAGAATCTGACGATCCTGCGCATGGAGGGCCGGATCGAGAGCGCGCTCCAACCCGCCGTGTGGGACCGCCTGTTGAGGCTCCCGACGCGGTTCTTCGCGTCGCGGTCCACGGGTGAGCTGGCGAGCGCCGCCATGGGCATCAGCTCGATCCGCCGTCTCATGTCCGGCGTGGGCCCGGTGGTGGTGCAGTCCGGCACGGTCGGCGCGATGAACCTCGTCCTGCTCCTCCTCTACAGCGTCCCCCTGGCGCTGACCGCGCTCGCCATGCTCGCGGTGATCGCGGGCGTGTTCCTCACCCTCGGGCTGTGGGAACTGCGCTGGCAGCGCCGCCTCGTCGTGCTCGGCAACAAGCTCAACAACCAGGCGTTCCAGACGCTGCGCGGCCTTCCGAAGCTGCGGGTCGCGGGCGCGGAGAGCTTCGCGTACGCCTCGTGGGCCGGGGAGTTCGCGCGCAGCCGCGAGCTCCAGCGGCGCGCGGGCCGCATCAAGAACCTGACGACGGTCCTCAACGCGGTCTATCTGCCCCTGTGTTCGCTCGTGATGTTCATGCTGCTCGCGGGCCCCGCGCGGGGCACCCTCTCCGCGGGCGACTTCCTCACGTTCAGCACCGCGGTGACGATGCTGCTGTCTTCCGTCACGCAGCTCACGGGCGCCCTGATCTCGGCGGCGGCCGTCCTGCCGATGTTCGAGCAGATCAAGCCCGTCCTCGACGAGGCACCCGAGGTGCGGGCCGCCAGCACCCAGCCGGGCGAGCTGACCGGCGAGATCGAGGCGCGCGGCGTGTCCTTCCGCTACACGGACGACGGGCCGCTCGTCCTCGACGACGTGAACCTGTCCATCAGGCCGGGCGAGTTCGTCGCGGTCGTCGGTCCGAGCGGCTGCGGCAAGTCCACGCTCCTGCGCCTCCTCATCGGCTTCGACAAGCCGGTCTCGGGCGGTGTCCTGTACGACGGCCAGGACCTCGGCGCGCTCGACCAGGCCGCCGTGCGCCGGCAGTGCGGCGTCGTCCTGCAGAACGCGCAGCCGCTGACCGGGTCGATCCTGGACTGCATCTGCGGCGCCGAGGTGTTCACGCAGGAGGAGGCGTGGGAGGCGGCGGCGATGGCGGGGCTCGCCGAGGACATCAAGCGGATGCCGATGGGCCTGCACACGATGATCGCCGGCGGCGGCGCCATCTCCGGCGGCCAGCGGCAACGCCTGATGATCGCGCAGGCGCTGATCCGCCGGCCGCGCATCCTGTTCTTCGACGAGGCCACGAGCGCGCTGGACAACGAGACCCAGCGCACGGTCATCGACAGCACCCGCGCCCTGAACGCCACGCGTGTCGTCATCGCCCACCGCCTGTCCACGGTGATGGACGCGGACCGGGTGATCGTCATGGCGGACGGCCGGGTCGTCCAGCAGGGACCGCCGGCCCAGCTGCTCGCGGACACGAACGGACGGCTGCACGAGCTGGTGCGGCGTCAGATGGCCTAGGGCCTCCCGTTCGGATCAGGCTGGGCTCGCGGGGACGCGGCCCGTGCAAGGACATTGACAGAACCCCTCAACCCTGTGAACCTTCGTGCTCGAAGTTGCTCGAAATGGCAATAGTTCAAGCACTGGCAAACATCGACCGGCCGGGCTCCATGGGTCACTCGGGTTGAGCGGAGATGCACCTTGCACGGATTGCGAAGACTGCGGCAACGGCGGCTGAGACGGCAACGCCCGTCTCGCGGGGGCACCTTGGCGGTGATCGGCACGGCCGCACTCCTCGGCGCGACCCTCCTCGGGGCCCCCGCCCAGCAGGCGAAGGCGGCGACTCCGGGCAGCGGGGTGCTCGACGACGCCCACAAGAGCGTGACGTGGCAGAGCCCGGTGTACGCCGCGGGGACCGTGGGCGATCCC
This sequence comes from Streptomyces sp. NBC_01445, assembly GCF_035918235.1. Lineage (NCBI taxonomy): Bacteria > Bacillati > Actinomycetota > Actinomycetes > Kitasatosporales > Streptomycetaceae > Streptomyces > Streptomyces sp. NBC_01445. The sequence continues at coordinate 2,746,525 of NZ_CP109485.1, forward strand.
GGCAAGTGCCCGGCGGCCGCTGACGACCCCGACAACAAGGTGTGCGACCGCTTCGACCTCAAGGTGTCGGTCCCTGACGGCTACTGGGACGACAACCCCGAGGGCGGTGTCCCCGTCTCGATCGAGTGGGCGAAGCAGCCCACCGACGACTTCGACATGTACGTCTTCGACGACGCGGGCAAGCAGGTCGCCGCCAGCGCGGGCACGGCCGACCCCGAGGCCACGGTGATCCCGAAGGCCGACGGCACGTACCACGTCGTGGTCGTCCCCTACGACGTGCACGACAACTCCTTCGTCGGCAAGGCGTATCTGCCCGAGACGACCGACGCGGGCGACCTGACCTCCTTCACGGGCAAGGACGGCAGCTACAGCATCGGCGCCGGCGCCCTGAAGGCGAGGGCCGACTTCCTGGCAGGCGGTCAACTGCGGCTCCAGGCCGACCCGTCCGGCGCGTTCAGCGACCCGGCCGGTTCGCAGATCGTGCGCAAGCAGCCCACCCTCGACAAGCACACGTCGTCCTTCGACGCGGGCGCGTACTACGGCATCCGATCCGCCGGCGCCGTCCTGCGCGTCTACAAGCAGCCCCTGCGCTTCGGCCTCTACAAGGCCGACAACAGGACGCGGATCTGGCAGGAGGACAAGCCCTTGCGCTGGTCCACCGGCGGCATGCGGCAGAGCCTGGAGCGCGGCAAGGACGAGCAGTTCTTCGGCGGCGGCGAGCAGAACGGCTCGTTCTCGCACCGCGACAGGACGGTCTACGTCGCGAACAACACCAACTGGAACGAGGGTGGTTACAACAACTCGCAGCCGTTCTACCTCTCTTCGGCGGGTTACGGCGTCTACCGCAACACCTTCGCCCCCGGCGTCTACGACTTCGGCCCCTCGGTCCACACGGGCCAGCAGGAGCGCCGCCTCGACGCCTACTACTTCCTCGGTGACGCGAAGAAGGTGATCGGCGGCTACACCTCGCTGGTGGGCAAGCCGTTCATGCCGCCGGTGTACGGCCTCGAACCCGGCGACGCCGACTGCTATCTCCACAACGCCAACCAGGGCGAGCGCCACACCCTCGACTCCCTCAAGGTCGCCGACGGGTACGTCGACCACCAGATGCCGCTCGGCTGGATGCTGGTCAACGACGGCTACGGCTGCGGCTACGAGAACCTCGCCGAGACCGCGAAGGGCCTCCAGGAGCGGGGCGCCGAGATGGGGCTGTGGACCCAGGACGGCATCGACAAGCTCGCCGACCAGGTGAAGGCCGGGCAGCGTGTAGCGAAGCTCGACGTCGCCTGGATCGGCAACGGCTACGGCATGTCGCTGGACGCCTGCGACAAGGCGAAGGCCGGCATCGAGGACAACAGCGACGCGCGCGGCTTCGTCTGGATGCCCGTCTCGTGGGCGGGCGCGCAGCGCTGCGGCGTGCTCTGGAGCGGCGACCAGAAGCTGTCGTGGGACTTCGTGCGCTGGCAGATCCCGACGTACGCGGGCGCCACGATGTCGGGCATCGCGTACAACTCCGGCGACGTGGGCAGCATTTACAGCCACGACGCCAAGATGTACGCGCGTGACCTCCAGGCCAAGACGTTCCTGCCGGCCATCATGACGATGGACGGCTGGGCCACGGACATGACCACCGGCAAGAAGATCAACCAGCAGCCGTGGGTGGACGGCGAGCCCTACACGTCCATCAACCGCAAGTACCTTCAGCTGCGCGAGCGCCTGCTGCCGTACCTGTACACGCTGTCCGCCGAGGCGGCGAAGACCGGCGTCGGCGGGGTGCGCCCGCTCTACCTGGAGTACCCGGACGACCCCGCGACGCTCGGCGCGAACGCCAAGTACGAGTACCTGGCGGGCGACGACTTCCTGGTCGCCCCGGTCTACAAGGACTCGGACACCCGCGACGGCATATACCTGCCCAAGGGCACGTGGACGGACTACTGGACGGGCAAGACCTACAAGGGTCCGACCACGATCGACGGCTACCACGCACCCGTCGACACGCTCCCCCTCTTCGTCAAGTCCGGTGCGGTCGTGCCGATGTGGCCGAAGGGGACGACGTCGTACAAGTCCCGTGACGTCCATGAGCTGGACTGGGACGTGTATCCGCAGGGCCGGTCCTCCTACACGCTGTACGAGGACGACGGCGTAACGCGCGACTTCGCCAAGGGCGCGTCGGCGACGCAGCGCGTCACGGTCGACCAGGGCAAGCACTCGACCGAGGTCAACGTCGGTGCGAGCAAGGGCAGTTACCAGAACAAGCCCGACGCCCGCGCGCACCGGTTCACCGTCCACGGCGAGAGCGCGCCGCGCCGGGTGTCGGCGGAGGGGCACGCGCTGCCCCGCGTCGGCTCGGCGGACGCGCTCGCGGCGGCCGGGTCGGGCTGGTACTACGACGCGGACACGGGGGTGACGACGGTGAAGACCGCGCGCCAGTCCCTGGACCGCGGCTTCACGGTGACGCTGCGGCGCTGATCCGCAGGGCGGAGTGAGGCGGGGGCGGGTCCGGTGGTACGGGCCCGCCCCCTCTCCGTTTCCGCGGACTGCCGTATCGCGTGCGCAGGCCTCCGGACGCCGACCCCGACCCCGCGCCGCACCAGGCGGTTTGCTGGTGCGACGCGGGCTGCTCGTACGATGTCCGCGAGTACGTTCGGGCCAGCGCACGGAGGGAGGGGCGAGGGTGTCGGCTACAGCCGATTCGCGGCGTCGTGTCCGCGTTGCGCCCGGCCGGTTCCTCCCGCCGGAACCCCGTCCACCACGCCGACCAGCACGTCTTCGGCCCGATGATAGGTTCAAACGCGTGATATCGACGGGGCCACTGAGCCGTACGGCGCTGAGCGGAGTCACCTTGGTGGGTGAGCGCAGACGCGTCGCACTCGTGCTGCCGTCCCGCGAGCCGCTCGACGTCGGTGTGTACGGGCGTCTGCTCGGCACCTTCGCGTAAGGGCTCGGGGAATGACGCAGAGCGACTGGCAGAACAACGTACTGCGGGACCTGCTCAGGCAGACCCAGGCACAACTGGGCGGGGAGGGCGGCGAGATGACGGCGTCGGACATGTCGAGTTCCGAGGTAGCGGGGCGAGGCGCCGGGGCCGAGGGAGAGGCGGAGCCCTCAGTGGCACCTCCGCCCGCCCCCGGGCGCGCACCGCTTCCGCGCCGGCGCCCCAACACGTCTCCGTCACCGGACGCGGGGCCTGGCCCGTCGCCCTCACCGCCGCTCGACCCGGACGACGACGCTGCGGGTGAGCCGATCTCCCCCACGGCCACCCCGGCGCCGCGCCGGACGGCGTCACTGGCGGCACGCCTCGCGGCGGGCCGGGCGGACCGACCGACTCCGCCGACCGACGCGGACGCGGTCCCGGTCCCGGCGGCCTCAACCGACGCGCCCGCCGACGCCCCGCCGCCCCCGAAGCCCTTGGCGCCAAAGTCCGAACCCGGCAGCACGGGCACGTCACCCATACCGAACGTGTCCATCGAGATCGACAAGAAGGCCACCCCAACACCCGCGCCCCCGCCCCTGCCCGACATCACGGACGCCGTGCCCGTCCTGGTGGCAGCCACCCACTCCCCGGCCCCGGACGCCCCAACCCCCGTCCCCCAAGCCGACATCAGGGACGCCGCACCCACCCCCGACGCGCCTGCCCCACCCCCGAACCCCCCGGCCTCCCACCTCCCCTCCGCCCCGCCTCCCTCAGGACTCCCCGCCCCCTACACCCCCGCGCCCGCGCCGACCCCCCAGCCGCACGCGCCCGCACCTCACCCCCCAATCGCCCCCACCCCCCGCTCGCGGAACCCCCGGCTCCCCGCCTTCACCCCCGAGTCCGTCCCCACCGTCGACCCGCGGCTGGCCGGGGCGCTCGGGCGGGCTCAGCGCGGGGACACCGTGGCCAGGCGCACGGGACACTCGCTGCGCAGGCTCGCCTCGTCCGCCGCGCCGGGAGTGTCCGAAGAGACGCGTCTCGCGCGGGAGGTGCAGCAACCGGTGGCCAACGGCCGGGTGGTCGCCGTGACATCCATCCGCGGAGGCGTGGGCAAGACCACCGTGTCCGCCCTCCTCGCCCGCACCCTCAACCACTACCGGCACGACCCGGTGCTCGCGCTGGAGGCGGACGCCGCACTCGGCACGCTGCCCGTGCGGCTGGGTGCCGAGTCGGTGCGCTGGTCGTGCCCCGACCTCGCGCAGATCCTCAAACCGTCGATGCGACTCACCGACGTCACCGGCTATCTCGTGCCGGTCACCGACGGCGGCTGGCTGCTGCCGGCGAGCCAGGGCCGCGTCGGAGCCCCGCTGGACATACGTACGTACCGGACGGTGTCGCTCGCCCTGCGACGCTACTTCGCGGTGACGGTCGTGGACTGCGAGACGCTGCCGGGCGAGGTGGCGCGTACGGCGATGGACACGGCGCACGCGCGCGTGGTGGTCGCCCCGATGACGGCGGAGGGTGTGGGCGGCACGCGCGTGGTGCTCGACTGGCTGGCGCAGCTCCCGAAGGCGGCCCTGGCCAGTACCGTCGTCGCGCTCACGTCGAGCGCGCCCGACATGACGCTCGACCTGAAGGCGGCGACCGCACATCTGCGCGAGACGGGTGTCGCGGTGGTGCACCTGCCGTACGACCGTCACCTGGCGGCGGGAGGCCCGATCCGGACGGCGCTCCTGTCGGAGGCGACACGCCGCGCGACCACGGGTCTGGCGGCCGAGGCGGTGCAGCGGGCGGCGAGGTAGCGGCGGCGCACCGGTGGGCACACCCGCCCGGCCCGCTCATCCCCGGATACGAGCCGGCCTAGGTGATCAGGGCTATGAACAGGGCGACTGGAGGGACGACGAGACCTGCGGCCATCAGCCAGCCCGTCCTCTCCGTCGTCCTTTCGCCGACCTTGATGCACAGCGGTGCCACCAGGGCGAGATAGAGGAACAGCGGCACGACGATGATGCCGAGACCCATGATGACTCCTCGAGTCCTTTCGGCGGGCGTCCGAGGCCGCTCGGCCGCTGCCGCAGTCCATCACATCGCACTCGCCGTAGATGTCGCTGCCCCGCCCCCGGAACGAAAGGCCCTAGGCACCCGCCCGCGCAGGGGAGTAGCTTGCGCTGCCAATGGTTTAGTCCTGAGCCGCCGCCACGGAAGAGGACCCATGCAGGAGTTCACCGTCCCGCGCCTCGTCGAGCCACTGCGTTCGGGCGGGCTCGCCGACTCCGTGTTCGTGACAGCCGAACGCGAGCCGAGACGCGTCCAGTTCTCGCGCCCGGGCGACAGCCATGGCGGGGGCGCGTGGATTCCCGTCACCGCCGCCGCGTTCTGCGACGACGTGCTCGCCGTCGCCCGCGGCCTCCTCGCGAACGGGGTCCGTCTCGGTGACCGCGTGGCCCTCATGTCCCGTACCCGCTACGAGTGGACGCTCCTCGCGTACGCGCTGTGGACCGTCGGCGCCGAGGTCGTCCCCGTGTACCCGACGTCGTCCGTGGAGCAGGTCCGGTGGATCCTCCAGGACACGGGCGCGACCGGCATCGTCGTGGAGAACGAGAACCACGCGATGACCGTGGCCGCCGCGTACGGCTCGCAGAATGCGCTCACGCGGATCTGGCAGCTCGACAGCGGCTGCGTGGCGGCGCTCGCCGACGACGGCGTGGGCGTGGCCGACGAGGACGTGCACCGGCAGCGCGCGGCCGTCGCCCCGGAGAACCCGGCGGCGATCTGCTACACCTCCGGCACCACGGGCCGCCCCAAGGGCTGTGTCATCACGCACGCGAACCTGGCGTCCGAGTGCGACAACCTGCTGGCCGGCTGGAGCAGTCTCCTCGAATCTCCCGGCGACGAACCCCCGTCGCTGCTCGCGTTCCTGCCGCTGTCGCACTGCTACGGCCTGATGGTCGTCGTCGGTTCGGTGCGCGGCGGTGTGCATGTGGCGCACCAGCCCGATCTCTCCCCCGAGAGCCTCCTGCCGGCGCTCGCGTCGTTCCGGCCCACGTTCATGTTCGGGGTCCCGTACATCTTCGAGACGGTCCGCGCCAGGTCCCGTGCCGCCGCGCAGCACGCGGGTCACGGCACGCTGTTCCGCAGGGCGGCGCAGGTCGCGGTGCGGTACGCGGAGGCGGCGGAGCGGCAGTCGCTCGGGCGCGGTCAGGGGCCGGGGCCGCGGCTCAGGCTGCGGCACGCGGTGTACGAGCGGCTGGTGTACGCGAAGCTGCGCGCGGTCCTCGGCGGGCGGGTGCGGCACGCGGTGTCGGGCGGTTCGCCGCTGTCCCGCGAGACGGGTCTGTTCTTCGCGGGCGCCGGCATCACGGTCCACGACGGTTACGGCCTCACCGAGACGACGGCGGCGGTGACGGCGCAGCCGGTCGGCGCGGTCCGCTTCGGCACGGTGGGCCGGCCGCTTCCCGGGTGTTCCGTGCACATCGCGGGTGACGGCGAGATCTGGGTCCGCGGCGACGTCGTGTTCCCGGGTTATCTCAACGACCCGAAGGCGACGCGAACGGCGCTGCACGACGGCTGGTTCGCGACCGGGGACCTCGGACATCTCGACGACGGCTATCTCGTCATCACCGGCCGCAAGAAGGACGTCATCATCACGAGCGGCGGCAAGAGCATGTCGCCGCTCGTCCTGGAGGAGGAGCTGCGGAGCCACCCGCTGATCTCGCAGTGCGTCGTCGTCGGCGACAACAGGCCGTACGTGGCAGCGCTCATCACCCTCGACCCGCAGGCCCTGCACCACTGGCAGCGCCTCAAGGGCCGCGCCCCGGCCGATCCGGGCACGCTGACCGAGGACGAGGAGCTGCGCGCCCAGATCCAGCGTGCGGTCTCCCGGGCGAACACGCGGGTCTCGCGGGCGGAGTCGATCCGTGAATTCCGCATCCTGCCGGGCGAGTTCACACCGGACACGGGCCTGCTCACACCGTCGCTGAAGCTGCGCAGGAGCGCGGTCCTCGCCGCGTACGCCCAGGACGTGGAGCGGCTGTACACGCCCCGCGCGGCGGCGTCGTTCGCACGGGAGCCGTTCGGCCGGCGCTGACGTTCCCCGTGTCACGCGTCAACCACGGCTCGATTGCCTCATCCTCACCGGGGTATGGCCTGGCTAGCATGGAAGCACGGAGCGACCAGTGGTCGCAGCGCTGTCACCATCGGGCAGAATCCGCCCGCACCCGTCGGGAACGGTCGGATTCGGGCAGGCGGGGGATCGGGGGACGCACGGGTGGCGCACACGGGGGTTTCGGGGGTGCCGCAGGGGGCGGCGGACACCTGGCGGGTACGGATACGCGGCGCCGGAGGCACGCCCGTCGGCGCGGGCGTCCTGATATCCGGCGGACGCGTTCTGACCTGTGCCCATGTCGCACGGACCGCGCTCGGACTCACCGACGACGAGAGCCCCGCCGGCGCTGAACTCGCCCTGGATTTCGCCGGGTCCGCGACGCGGGAGCCGGTCGCGGCGTCGGTCGCCGCGCAGGGCTGGGCCCCGCCTGTCGACGGGCGCGGCGACGTGGCCGTACTGGCGCTGCACGGCTCGGCCCCCGACGACTGCGCGCCGGCTTCCCTGCACGCCTGCGGCCCGGCCGGGGACCGGATCGTGCGGGTCTTCGGGCAGCCGCAGGCCGCGGGGCCCGGACGGTGGGTACGGGTCCAGCTCGTCGGCTCGGGCGGACTGAGCCCCGACTGGGTGCAGTTCGAGGGCGTGACCCAGCTCGGCGACCGCGTGCAGCAGGGCTTCAGCGGGGCGGGCGCCGTCGACGCGGCCGGGGACGTGCTCGGCATCGTCGTCGCCGAGGACCTGCGGGCGGCGCAGCGCACGGGGTGGCTGATCCCCGTCGAGGCGGCGGCACGCTACTGTCCGCTGATCTCCGATGCCGTGACCTCCCTTGAACACACGCCGAGTTGGCCACCGCACGCAGAGCGGGTGCTCACTACAGCCCTGGTCCGCATCCCCAGCATGTACGACCCGCAGCGCCGCGAGCGGATCCTGCGCGACACCGGCGACGACGTGGTGCTGCTCGCCGCCCGCTCGCCGGTACTCCTGGAGGACGTACGCGCCGTGGTCGCCGTCTGCCTCCAGTACGCGGACGGCATCGACCGGCTCGCCGCGGCCCTGCGCTGGTACGAGCACGGCTCCCTGCCCATACGGGAGTTCGAGCGCGTACTGGCACGGCTGCGGGGCGGCGGCGTGCCGCAGGAACCGGCGTCATGACGGCGGCGACACCGTCCCGCGCGGATCTCTACTGGGAACTGGCCCGCCGGCTCACCAAGGTCCACGGCGTCAGCGACGCGGCGCCCCGGGCCCGCGCCCTGCGCGCGGTCGAGGAGCGCTTCGGGCCGGTCGAGGCGGCCAGGTCGAACATGCTGATCGAGGACCTCGCCGAAGTGCTGCGGGCGTGCGACCAGCGCCTGGGCGGGCTGCGCGCCTACCTGGAGGAGATCGGCCGCGACCGCACCAACACCGTGGCGTGGGGCGCCGTCGAGGAGGTCTACCGGCGGCTGCACCCGGTCCGGCTCCTCGCACCGGCCGACTACGACACACTGGCCGGCCTGCTCAAACAGTGCGCGACAGTCGAGGGCTTGCGGGCGCTCGCGCTGCGGTTCCTGCCGTTCGTCCCCGACCCGGACACGTACGGGGACGCCCGTGCCGACCCCGTCGACGCCCTGCTCACCGCCTTCGAGGACGCGGCGCACATGGAGGACGAGCCGCATCCCCTGCTCGCCTTCGTCGAGGCGGTCGCGGTGCGCGAAGAGGGTGCCGCGGCACAGCAGTTGACAGTCTGGAACCGTCGCGTGGCGCGCCGGCTCGGCTGCACGGACGGCCAGCTGCAGAGGGTCCGTGCCGCCGAAGCGGCGTACGCGGGGCGGCCGTTCGAGCCGAGCCGGCTGCTCATGGAGATCGTGTCGCACCCCGCGGCCCCCGACGAGTTCCACATACGCGGCTGGCTCCTCGCGCCCGGCGAGGGGCCGCGCGCCCTGCTCGGGGACCGCAAGGTCACCTCACTGCGGCGTCTGGAAGAGATGGTTGCCGCGCTGCACCAGCTCACTCTGGACGAGCTCGGCGAGCTGAGCGCCGGACTACGGGTCGAGTTCATGCTCCCGCGCCCGCTGCTGTGGCTCGCGGTCGACCAGATCATGGTGCGCCCGTCGGGGTCCGTGGCCCGCCCCCTCGGCGCCGACCACACCGTCCTGGTCCGCAGCCGCGACCGGATCCGCAACCGACACTGGTGGCCCGCCCTCCGTCGCCGCCTGAACTGGCTGGAGTTGCACCCCGAGGGACGTTTCGACGACGCGGCCGTCCAGTACGTGCCGCACGGCGGGGAACTGTCCCCCGCGGCGCTCGTCGCCCAACTCCGCCACGCCGAGACGCCGGTGTGCTTCGTCCTGTTCGAACCCCCGCAGTACACGGGCGACATGGCCGATGATCCGGTGACCGCGCTCCTGGAGGCGGGCATCCCGGCGATCGTCGCGGTCCGGGGCAACGGGGACCACGAGAACGCGCGTCTCGAACTGTGGAAAGTTCTCGACGGGAGGCTGGACGCGCTCCCGGAGCGGGTACGTGTCCTGAGGGGCGGCGTCGGCCCGGCGGGCGGCGCGTTGTCAACCCTGGACCTGCATCGCCACGTCACCCTAGTGTGGGACAGCCGTGACGGACTGGAGGGGGCGGAGGCCGTACTGGGGCATCCGCGGACCGGGGGTGGCATTCCATGAACGGGGACTCGACCGGCCGACAGGGCACTCCGCCACCGGCGGACCCCTCCTGGTGGGTCTTCCACGACAGCGGGGCACATCACTCCCCCGGCGACCCGCTGCCGCCGCTCCCTGCCGCACCGCCCTGGCGGCGCTTCAAGCCGGGCGCCCCGGGCGCCGCGATGACGGTCCCGGTGCCCACCGAGAGCACGGAGGCGGACCGCAGGCTCGGCAAGCGGCGCGGCGGCACCCTCGACCGCAAGGTCCTCGAACTCGTCAACGCCGCCATCCACTTGCGCCGCCCGCTGCTCGTGAGCGGCCGTCCCGGCACCGGCAAGTCCAGCCTCGCGTACCAGATCGCCTCCGAGCTAGGCCTCGGGCGCGTGCTGTGGTGGCCCGTCGTGAGCCGTACGTCGCTGCGGGACGGGCTCTACGACTACGACGCCATCGGCCGGGTGCAGGACGCGCCTCCCCCGTCCTCCGTCGTACGCCAACCAGTGCCTGCGAAGGGCGAGTTGGGCAGCAGCCGGCCTCTTCCGGACATCGGCAGGTATCTCACGCTCGGGCCGCTCGGCACGGCGCTGCTGCCGTGGGCGCGGCCCCGGGTCCTGCTGATCGACGAGCTCGACAAGGCGGACATCGACCTGCCGAACGATCTGCTGCACACCTTCGAGGAGGGCGAGTTCCGGATCAGGGAGCTGGAGCGGCTCGCCCAGTCGCGCCGCGAGGTCTCCGTCGCCACGGCCGACCACGCCGCGCCGGTCACCGTCCGGGACGGGCAGGTCCGCTGCCGGGAGTTCCCCGTTGTCGTGATCACGAGCAACGGTGAGCGTGAGTTCTCACCGGCCTTCCGACGCAGGTGCCTCGAAGTGGAGATGGCCGACCCCGACGAGCGGCGCCTCGCCGCCATGGTCGAGTCCCACTTCGGGGAGGGGGTCGACCCCCGCGCGGCGGAGCTCGTCCGCGGCTTCCTGGAGCACCGCGGCGACGGCGGACAGCTCGCCGCCGACCAGCTGCTGAACACGGTGCACCTTCTGACCAACGGCGCCGCCGACGCCGACGACGGATCCTGGGAGCAGCTCCGCGACGCGCTGTGGCACAGCCTGGCAACGGACTCCTCGCCATGACGGGCACCGGCCGGGTCCCCACGGCCCGCGAGTGGGCGGAGGCGCTCTGGCTCGCGGAGCGGATCGGTACCGACGCGCCGCCGGGCGAGGCGCCGCAGGACGCCCCTCGGGTGCCGCCCGCCACCGAGACGCTTGCGCCGCCGGGCGGGGACAGCGAGCTGTTACCCGAAGCACCGGGTCCGCGTCCGCACCGCGAGGAGCCGTACGGGAGCGAATACGGGCCGGACGCGGAGACAGGCTCGCCCGGTCCTACGTACGGCTTCGGCTTCGCGCCCGGCCCCACCCCCGATGTCTTCGACACCGACACCCGCCCCGGTGTCCTGCGCTCGCCCCAGAGACTCGCCCGCGCCCTGCGCCCCTTCAACCGCCATGTCCGCGACCGCCACCGGCAGGCCCTCGACGAGGAGGCGACGGCCGAGCGCGCCGCCGAACTCGGGCAGTGGAGTCCGGTGCTGACCGGTGTGCCGGACCGGTGGTTCGAGGTCGCGCTCGTCGTCGAGCAGAGCGTGTCGATGTCGGTCTGGCAGGGCGTCGCCCGCGAACTGTTCACGCTCCTCCAGCGCCAGGGCGCCTTCGCCGACCTGCGGATCTGGCGCCTCGACACCGGCGACGGCAAGTCGGCCGTGCTGCGGCCCGAAGGCGGCGGCGCGCGACGCGGGCCCGCCGAGCTGTTCCACCCCGAGGGCCGGCGCCTGATCCTCGTGCTGAGCGACTGCGTCGGCGACGCGTGGGCGGGCGGCGCCGTGCCGCGGCTCCTGCACACCTGGGCGCGGCGCGCCCCGGTCGCCGTGCTCCAGCCGCTGCCGGCCCGGCTGTGGGACCTGTGTGAGGGTGTCCCGCTCGACCTGCGGCTGCGGGGCGCGGCACCGGGAATGCCGAACGCGCGGCTCCAACTGCGCCGCCGCGGTCGTTGGACGCGCCCCTGCGACACGGGCGGACCCGTGCCCGTACCGATCCTCGAACTGGAGCCGTCGTGGCTCGCCGGCTGGGTGCGGCTCGTCACGGGTGAGGCCACACCGTGGTGCGAGGCCGCCGTGCTCCTGGTCGACGAGCAGGGCCTCGACCCCGAGTGCCTGCCCCCGTTCCCGTGGGAGGAGCGACGACGGCCCGTCCCGCCCGACCAGGCCGTGCGGCGCTTCCTGCACTTCGCGTCGCCCGCCGCGCGCCGCCTCGCCGCGCGGCTGGCGATGGTGCCGCTCCAGCCCACCGTCGTGGACGCTGTCCGCCGCCAGGTCACCCGGGTCGCGGGGCCGCTGCCGTTCGCGGAGATCCTCCTCGGCGGTCTGCTGTCCCTGCGCCCCGAGCAGGCGGGCACGGGCGTCGCGGAACCGGCGTACGAGTTCCTCGACGGCGTGCGCGGGCGGCTGCTCCGTGGGCTCGGGCGCACTGAAATCCTTCGAATGCTCCATGAGGTGACGGCCGTCGCCGGGCGCGTGACGGGGGCCAGGCCGGGGCTCCTGGGCACGCTGGTCGCGTCGCCCGCGGGCCTGGACGGGGCGGAACTGAGCGGCCCGGACCGCGAGTTGCTCGAGGCGGCACGGGGCGCGCTCACCGCGCTCGGGCCGTCGTACCAGGAGGCGTTGGACCGCGTGGTGCCGCCTCGCTCGTTCGTTGCGTGGCCCGGTGGGGAAGAGACGCAGGGGAGCGGCGCTCCCCGCCCGGTTCCTGCCGATGACTCCCGGCCGGTTCCGCCCGGTGGGGACGTGGCGCCCACGAGGGCTCAGCAGCCCGGGACAGCGGACCCGAACACGGAGGAAGAGCCTGTGGACCCCACCGCATCGCCCCTGGGACAGGCCCCGCTGGAGACCGAGCGGCCCGGCGCGGAGGCCCCGGACGGCGCCGATGCCAACGGGGCGGCGGACTCCGGGAGCAGCGGCGGGGGGAGCGGACCGGGCGACGGCTCTGCCGGCGTGGTGCCCCCACGCGGACCGCGCCCGCCGGGCGGACCCGCCCGCCTGCCCCGCTCGATGCCCCTGCCCAACGCGCACTTCGCGGGCCGCGAGGACGAACTGCACGCGCTGCGCAGGCTGCTCGGCGGCGGCGGTCAGGCCGCGGTCCTGCCGCAGGCGCTCTACGGACTGGGCGGCGTCGGCAAGACGCGCCTCGCCATCGAGTACATCCACCGCCACCACCAGGAATACGAGCGGGTGTGGTGGATCGACGCCGAGCAGCCGTCCGTCATCCGCGAGCAGCTCGCCTCGATCGCGCCGGAGCTGGGCGCGGCCGCGGAAGGGCCCGGCGACGTGGTCGACCGTGTCCTGGCGGCACTGTCGGCGGGGACCCCGTACAAGCGGTGGCTGCTGGTGATGGACAACGCGGGTTCCCCGGAGGAGGTGACCCCGTACATTCCGTCGCTCCTCGGTGTTCCGGACGGGGTGGGGCACGTCCTTGTGACCTCGCGGCGTTCGGGGTGGGCGGACCGGGTGCGCGCGCTGCGCGTGGACGTGTTCAGCCGGGAGGAGAGCATCGGGTTCCTGCGTGCGCGCACGCCGTGGACGAGTCAGGACGAGGCGGAGCGCCTCGCCGAGTCGCTGGGTGACCTGCCGCTCGCCCTTGAGCAGTGCGCGGCGCTCCAGACGCAGACGGGCATCGCGGCGCAGGACTACCTGGAGATGATCGAGAACCGGATGCCGGAGCTGCTCGCGGAGCCCACGGTGTCCGGAGCGCAGCCGGTGGCGGCCGTGTTCCGCGCGACCATGGAGGCGCTGCGCGAGCAGCACCCGGGCGCGCTCGAACTGCTGCGCCTGTTCGCGTTCTTCGGGCCCGAGCCGATCGCCCAGTCCTTCCTGCACGACGCCCGGCTCCTTCAGCTGCCGGGGCCGCTCGCGGCGGTGGCGAGGGATCCCCTGGAGCGGGGCCGCACCATCCGCGCCATCAACCAGTTCTCTCTGCTGGCCGTCAACAGCGCCGCGGGGACAGTGCAGTTGCACCGCCTGCTGCGCGGCGTCCTCCAGGACGAGCTGACCGAGGACGAGCGCACCGCGATGCGGCACCTGGCGCACCGGGTGATCGCCGCGCACGACCCGGGCGACTCGCAGCGCCCCGAGCACTGGCGCAACTACGCGGAGATCCTGCCCCACATCGAGCCCTCGGGCCTCCTCGACAGCGAGGACCGCGACACCCGCGCCACCGTGCTCGGCATCCTCGGCTATCTCATCGCGCGCGGCGACTTCCGCGGCGCGGCGGACCTCGCCCGCCGCGTCGCAGACACCTGGCGCGTGACGCTCGGCCCCGACGACATCCAGACACTGTGGACACTCCGCCAACAGGCCAGCGCTCATTGGCAGTTGTCAGAATTCGCCGAGTCCCGGAAGATCAACGAGGACATTCTGGCGCGGCTGCGGGCCACGGTCGGCGACGACCACGAGTACACGCTGACCGTGGCGGGCGCGACCGCGGCCGACCTGCGCGCCGCCGGCCGGTTCACCGAGGCGCTCGCCCTGGACGAGGACGCGTACGAGCGCAGTGTGCGGCTGTACGGCGCCGGGGAGCCGTACACGCTGCGCGTCGGGCACAACTACGGCGTGAGCCTGCGCGTCAACGGCCTGTACGCGGAGGCCCTCGCCCTCGACAAGCAGGTGTACGGCGACCGCGTGACGGCGCTGGGCGCCACCGCGCGCTCCACCCTGTTCTCCGTCAACAACGTGGCCCGAGACATGCGGGAGTGCGGGCGGTACGCGGAGGCGCTCACCCTTCAGGAACGGACGCTTCAGCAGTACCGCGAGCAGTACGGAGACGACCATCCGCACACCCTGCGCGCCGTCAAGAACATGTCGGTGACCTGCCGCAAGGCCGGCGAGTTCGAGCGGGGCCTCGCGCTGGCGCAGCAGGTGCTCGGCCTGTACCGGACCCACTTCGGGCCGCGGCACATCGACACGCTCGCCGCGCTGACCAACCTCTCCAACGACCTGCGGCTCACCGGCGATCCGCAGGCAGCCCGCCAGGCCGCCGCGGGCGCCCTCGTGGACTACCGCGCGATTCTCGGCGAGGCGCATCCGCTGACCTCGACGGCGGCCGTCAACCACGGCGCCGCACTGCGGGCGGCGGGCGAGCCCGCGGAGGCGCTGCGCCTGGACCGCTCGACGGTCGCCGTGCTCGCGCGTGCGGTGCCGGACAACCATCCATGGCTGCTGCTGGCCCGGGTCAATCTCGCCACGGACCTGACGAGGGCGGGAGAGCACGACAAGGCCCGCGCGCTCGGGGCCGACACGGCGGCGAAGCTGGAGGCCCGCTACGGCGACCGTCATCCGTCGGTCCTGGCCGCGCTGCGCAACCTCGCCCTGGACATGACCGCTTCCGGCGACACCCAGGAGGGAGCCGACCTGCTCGCCTCCGTGCGCCGCCGCTATCTCGACACGCTGGGCTCCGAGCACCCGGAGAGCCGGGACGCGGCAGCCGGCATCCGCGCGGAGTGCGACATCGAGCCGCCCCCGCTGTAGTCGCCGCTGGGCGGAGGCCTGCAGTTGCCGTCCGGCGGACGGCAATGGTCCCCCGGCGGACGCCGTGGTCACCCCCCGGCGGACGCCGCCCACGGCGCGAGCCGGCGGGCGGTGTCCAGCAGGCCCGCCGGTACCCCGGGTTCGGCGACCCGCGCGTGCACCGCCCGTACGAGTTCCGGCACGGCCACCAGCGCGCGGGCACCGCGGTCCGCAGCCTCAACGACCTTCCCGGCGAGCCGGGCGACGGCATCGTCCGAGTCCCCGGCCCCGTCGGCTTCAAGCCACTCTTCCGCCGCGTCGCCGAGGCGCGCCCCGGCTCCCGGCGGGAACTCCACGGTGTCCGGGGCGAACCGGCACGGGCCTGCCGCCGGTGGCGCCCCCACGTCCCTGCTGTGTCGGACGGCGTCGGCCAGCTCCTCGACCACCCGCGGATCCGCCCACGAGTGCCGCAGCCTCCAACGCACGCGATGCCGAGCCGCCGCCCCCAACTCCCGTGCCTGAACGGCAGGTTCTACCCGCGTGGTCTCCCAGGACGTAAGGGTGCGCTCCAGGCTGTCGAGGAGCCTCCGGCCGTGTTCGGTGAGCCAGGGCTCCCGGGCGAGGGAGGTCACAGCGGTGCGTGCCGTGAGACGCCAGCGCACGAAAGGGGCCTGCGCGTTGGGGTTTCCGAGCAGTAGCTCCCGGTGCCAGAAGCTCGCCGTGGCGTGGAAGGCGCAGGCTCCCTGGAGCAGCGCGGACAGGGGTCGCGGGCGGTCGCTCCACGGGGCGTAGCGCAGCTCCCCCGGTGCGGGGGTGAGGAGCTCGGTGAGGTCGAGAAGCGCGTAGAGGGCGGAGTGCCGCGCCTCGTGGACCAGTGCGGCGGCGAGTTCGACCGGGTCGTCGAGGGGGGCCAGGGCGGCGAGGCCCACCGCGTCGCCGAAGGAGGCGCTGAGCCAGGGTCCCGCGGCGCCGGGCAGGGCGTCGAGGGGGACGACGGCCGTGATGGTGCCGCTCACCGCGGTGGCCTGCCCCGGATGGCGCTCGACCAGATGGCGCCAGGCGGCGTCGAGCCGCGCCTCCCATGCCTGTTGCTCCGGTGGCTCCAGGGGGTGCGGCGGCCGGGTGGGTCCGCCGAGCCGCAGCGGGTCGAGGGAGTCGATCCGCACCGGCCAGCGGTGTCCACGGTGGTCGAGTGTGAGGTGTCGCACCGGTTCCCAGCCCGGCTCGCGCCCCTGCGGGCCGTCCGGGACGCGCAGCACGGTGCCTGCCGCGCACACCCGCGTGCCCCACGCGCCCCGCTCCACCAGCGCCGTCGAAACGCCCGGCAGAACAGCGACGGCACCGAGCCCTGGAAGCGTCAGCACTCCGTGCTGCACCGGCACTTCGAGCCGGAAGCCCGCCCGGCTGCGGTGCCCCGCGACCGCGGCGAGCGCGGAGACGTCGGCCCTGCCCCCTTCGCGCACGGCCCGGGCGAGGCGCGCGCCGGTTGCGGGGTCCTCGATCAGGGACGTGAACACGTCGGGCGCGTGGGTCCGGACGGACGAGAGCACCGCGACCGCCGCGCCCCATGCGCCGCCGGCTCCCCCGCGCTCGTGGAGCGCCCTGAGGAGCAGGAGATTACGGCTGCCCCTCGCGGCGCGCAGCAGGCGCGGCGTCGCCGTGTCGGGCCGGTCCGAGACGAGGCTGTCCCAGATGTCGTCGGGCAGGGCGAGCGACGGCACACCGCTCACGACCACGGCGCTCAAGGCCGCGCCTTCGCGTGGCACTCGCGGGCGCGACGGAGGTCGTCCCCGACCACCCCCGCGACATGGCTGATCAGCGCCATGAGGTCCGGGCAGTAGACGGACCGGTCGAGATAGCCGGTGCCGGCGCGGTAGCGGTGCGGGTAGTGGCCCCCTCCGCACACCGATACGACGGGGCACTCGCGGCAGCGCCCGCACAGTCCGTCCGTGCCCAGCTGTCGTGCCACGACGCCGGGATGGTCGAGCAGCGCGTCGAAGGTGTCGTTCTCGACGTCGTACCCGCTCCGGTCCGCGCGGTCGTACGCCGTCTTCAGCTGGTCGGACAGGGTGAGCGTGCCGTCGGTGTCGACGACGGCGAGCTGCGAGGGCGCCCCTCCGATGGTCTCCGTCCTGGTGTGCCCGCCGAGGAGCAGGTCGAGCAGCGACTCGAACAGGGAGATCCGTACGGGTGGCCCGGGTGTCGCCCCGTACCAGCGGTCGAAGACGGCGATGAGCCATTCGGCGTACGGCACGTTCGTCTCATCGGGTCCCCTGCCGGGCGGGCGGTGCGTCCAGTTGCCCAGGGGGAGCAACAGCCGGATCGCGGGCGGCCGGTAGGTGAGGAGGTGCTCGTACGTGGCGACGGGGTCGGCGGTGACGTCGACGGTGCACAGGATTCCGCCCCAGACGGCACGGTTTTCGGGCCGGCCGAGGAGGCGCAGCGCGGTGGCGACGCGGGCGTGGCTGCCGTGGCCCGCCGCATCGCGCCGGAACCGGTCGTGGACGCCGCGCGCACCGTCGAGGCTCACGCCGAGCTGGACGCGCTCCTCGTGGCACAGGCGCAGGCAGTCGGCGTCCACGCGGGTGCCGTTGGTCTGGATCATGACGTCGCAGTGCGTGGATTGCGGGAGCAGCTCCCGCAGACGGCGTACGAAGCGGCGCAGGAACTCCGTTCCCGCCAGGAGGGGTTCGCCGCCGTGGAGGATGACGCGGAGGGAGGGCAGGGCGTGGGTGGCGGCGTGTTCGGCGATGCGGCGGCAGGTGCGTTCTGCGGTGACGGCGCTCATGGTGACGGGCTGGGTGCGCCAGGCCTGGTCCTGGGCCTCGTACACGTAGCAGTAGCGGCAGGCGAGATTGCAGCGGCTGTGGACCTTGACCACGAACTCCCGGAAGGGCAACGGCTGTTGGCCTGATGCGCGCAGGGCCGGAACGTCCAGGACGCCGTCGGGCCACTCAAGTGCGGCCTCGCGCGTCCCCCGGAAGGGGGCGCTTGTCACGCGCCCGGACCGTCCGGCCCGAGGCGGTCCGGCAGTGAGTCCCCGCCCGAGTCGTACGCGGCGACCGGCGCCTCCTCGCCCTCCAGCTGCCGCAGCACTCTCCCGAGCGCCTGGGACAGTGCGGAGTCGGTCCCCTCCAGGATCTCCTCCAGCGACAGTTCCGCGAGATCCGGAACGTCCGCCGCGCACCGACCCGGCCTTCCCCGCATGTGCTCCCCCTGTCGCAGCGCCCTGGTTACACGATGACCATTCGTTCAGAATAGCGAATAGATAAGCCCGGGCAGAGTCCTCAACAGGGCATGTCCGCACGGCAGTTAAGCTGCCGGCGCGGTTCCCGACGCGGGGCCGCATGTTCACCACCCGGGTGGTTCCGCGCCACCGGGGACTCGTACGGGCAGCCGGTGGGCAGCCATGCAAGCGTGATCGTCGGGCGACGGGGAGAATGCCGGTGGAGTGGGCTCAGCGCGACAGGGGCGGGACCCGGGCGAACCCTGACGCCGGGCCGGGAAGCGGGCCGTGGTGGCGCCATCCGCTCACACCGCCGCCCGACAACTCCCTGCCGCGGTGGATCGTCCCGTCCGCCCTCATCGGTGTCGTCGCGGGACTCGGCGCGGCGGCCCTCTTCGGCCTCCTGCACCTGTGCACACGGTGGATCCTGGAGTACGTCGGCGGCTATCACCCCTATCTGACCTCGGCGGAGGGCGGGTTCCGCACGCTGACCGGTTCGAACCATCCGTGGGTGGTCCCGCTGGTCGCCGCCGGTGGCGCGCTCCTGGCCACGCTCCTCGTGGTGTGGCTGGCCCCCGAGGCGCGCGGCCACGGCACCGACGCGGCGATCGCCGCCGCGCACCACGACCCGTCGGGTATGCGGGGCCGGGTGACGGTGGTGAAGCTCATGGCTTCGGCCCTGACCATCGGTTCGGGCGGTTCGGGCGGCACGGAGGGACCCGCGGCGCAGATCTCGGCGGCGTTCGGCTCGGTGATCGCGCGCCGTACTGGCATGACACGAGAGCAGGCGCGCACCGCGCTGGTCATCGGTCTCGCGTCCGGCGTCGGCGCGATCTTCCAGGCACCGCTCGGCGGAGCCCTCCTCGGCGCGGAGCTGCTCTACCGCAAGGACATGGACCCGAAGGTGCTGCCCCAGGCGCTCATCGCGGCGTGCACGGGCTGGCTGGCGTTCGGCGCGATCTTCGGCTTCGCCCCGATCCTGGGCGCGCAGGGCGTCCACGGGTACGGATTCACGGACTTCGTACTCGTCGCCGTGGTCGGCATCGCGGCGGGCCTGGCGGGCCGTCTGTACGCGGGCACCTTCTACGCCGTGCACAACCGCGTCGAGTCCCGGGCCCGTACCGTCGTCTCCCGCCTCGCCGCCCCCACATGCGCGGCGCTCCTCGTCGGCGCGCTCGGCCTCGCCGTCCCGGGTGTGCTCGGCACCGGCTACGGCCTGATGGAGGCGCTGACGCACCGACAGGTCCTGCTGGACATGCCGCTGTACCTGGTCCTGCTGCTTCCGTTCGCGAAGATCGTGGGCACGTCCCTGACGGTCGGATCGGGCGGGTCGGGCGGCATCTTCGGCCCGTGCATGGTCGTCGGCGCCGGTGTGGGGGCGGCGGTGTGGCGCCTCGCGGAGCCGTCGGGCCTGGCCCCGCACAGCCCGCTCCTTCTGGTCGTCGCGGGCATGGCTGCCTGCCTGGGGCCGGTGGCCCACGCCCCGCTCGGCGTCCTCCTCATGGCGGTGGAGATGGTGGGCGACGCATCGCTGCTCGGCCCGGGCATCCTGGCCGTCCTGTGCGCGAGCGCGGTCATCGGCCGTACGACGCTGTACCGCAGCCAGCTGGAACACCGTACGGACGAACCCTCCACCGGGACCCGGCTCCCGCGACCGGGGCACGACCGGGCCGAACCATCGGCACCAGCCGTACCGCCGGCAGCACCGGCACCGAAGCCGAGTCCTGAGCCGATGCCCGCGGCCGCGCCCTCCCCCGCACCCGAACCCGTGGCGCGGTCCGTCTCGCCGGAGAGCGCCGCGGACTGACCGCGCGCCTCGCGGCCCGTCAGATGAAGCGGCCTCCCGCCACCTCCAGGACGCAGCCCGTCGTGTACGACGACAGGTCGGAGGCGAGGAACAGGACCGTGCCCGCGACCTCCTCGGGTTCACCGGCGCGGCGCATCGGCACCTCGGCGAGCTTGGCGTTCCAGATGTCCTCGCGCAGGGACTCGGTCATCTCGGTGCGGATCAGGCCGGGCTGGACGGCGTTGACGCGTACGCCCCGGTGGGCGAGTTCCTTCGCGGCGGCCTTGGTGAGGCCGACGAGACCGGCCTTGGCGGCGCTGTAGTTGGTCTGGCCGACCATGCCGACCTTGCCGGAGATCGACGAGATGTTGACGATCGAGCCGCTCCCCTGCTCGCGCATGACCTCGGCGGCCGCTCGGGTGCCCAGCCAGGCCCCCTTGAGGTGGACGTCGACGACCGCGTCGAAGTCGGCCTCGGACATCTTGCGCAGGGTGGCATCCCGTGTGATGCCCGCGTTGTTGACCATCACATCGAGGGAACCGAACCGCTCGACACAGCCGCGCACGGCGGCCTTCACCGCGTCGGCGTCGGTGACGTCGCAGGTGACGGCGGCCACCTGGGTGCCGGTGGAGTCCAGGGCGCGGGCGCTCGCCTCGGCCGCGGGCCCGTCGATGTCGGCGATGACGACGCGCGCGCCGTTCTTGTGGAAGGCCGTGGCGATGGCGAGGCCGATCCCCTTGGCTGCCCCGGTGACCAGGGCACTCCTGCCGTGCAGCATGGGTTGGATCTCCTTGTCGGGTAGGTCAGTTGAGGGCATCGGCCGTGCCGAGCAGGGCGGTGACCTGGCTGGAGAGCACGCCTCCGTTGCCGTGGGCGAGGGCGACGCGGGCCCCCTCGACCTGGCGTTCGTCGCAGTCGCCGCGCAGTTGGCGTACGGCCTCGATGACGGTGAAGATGCCGTACATGCCGGGATGGCCGTACGAGAGGCCGCCGCCGTTGGTGTTGACGGGGAGCCTGCCACCGGGCGCGATGCCGCCGTCGGCGACGAAGGGACCGCCCTCTCCCTTGGCGCAGAACCCGAGGTCCTCCAGGAACAGGACGGGGTTGATGGTGAACGCGTCGTACAGCTCGACGACGTCCACGTCGCCCGGGGTGAGCCCCGCCATGTCGAAGGCGCGGCGTCCGGACTCGGTCGCCGCCGTCACGGTGAGGTCGGGCATCCGCGAGATGTTGCGGTGCCAGGTGGCCTCGCCCCCGCCGAGCAGATAGGCGGGCACCGCGGCCAGGTCGCGGGCCCGCTCGGCCGACGTGACGACGAGGGCGCCGCCGCCGTCGGTGACGAGGCAGCAGTCCCGCACGGTCAACGGGTCGCTGATCATGCGGGAGCCGAGGACGTCCTCGCGGGTAAGGGGCTTGCGTTCGAAGGCGGCCGGGTTGAGCTGCGCCCACGCGCGCGCCGCGACCGCCACGTCGGCCAGCTGCTCCCGCGTGGTGCCGTACTCGTACATGTGCCGTGAGGCGGCGAGCGCGTACATGCTCAGCGGGTAGCGGGGGCCGTACGGCTCCTCGTACGGGTCGGGCCTGGTCGGTGAGACGAGGCGGCCGCCGTCGGAGCGCTGTGTGCTGCCGTACACGATCAGCGCGGTGGTGCACAGGCCCTGCTCGATCGCGGCGGCCGCGTGCAGCAGGTGGGAGACGAAGGAGCTGCCGCCGATGTTGGTGCCGTCGAGGTGGCGGGGGCGGATGCCGAGGTACTCGGCGGTGTCCATGGCGGCCATCGGCAGGTACGACGAGGCGGTGAACAGGCCGTCGACCTCGGACTTGGCGATGCCCGCGTCGGCGAGGGCGCGGGCGGTGGCCTGGCCGACGAGGTCGAGGTGGGTGAGGCCGGGGGCGACTTCGCCGAGGTCGGACTCGGCCACGCCGACGACGGCGGCCCTGCCGCGCAGCGGCTGTGTCATCGGGCGTCCTCCTTCGGTTCGAAGACGGCGGTGTCGCCGTCCGCTGTCGTACGGAACCGGACGCGGTCGCCGATCGCGACGTCCTGGGGTGCGGGGCCCTCGACCCGCGACATCATGCGGAAGCCGTCGTCGAGGTCGACGAGGACGACGTTGTGCGCACCGTCGCGGCCGCGCACGACGGTGGTCGCGTACACGGTGCCGTCACCGGTGCTGCGTTCCCAGCTCAGCTGCTGCGTACCGCAGTCGGGGCAGAGGGTGCGGGGCGGGAAGACGGCGGACGCGCAGTGTGCGCATCGCTGGTAGCGCAGTTCGCCGCGGCTGAGGCCGGCGCGGTGAGTGAGGGCCGGAGACCGGTGTTCCTGTGTCACGGCGGCTCCATGGGGGGCGGGTGGGTTCATCGTGTGTCCTGTTCCGAAGGGGCGCTCAGCAGGGCGAGGCAGTCCACGGCGACGGCGCCGTCGCCGGCCGCGCCGCACAGCAGCGGGTTCACGTCGAGTTCGAGGAGGTCGTCGGCGAGGTCGGTGGCGAGCCAGGACAGGCGGACGAGCGCGTCCGCCACGGCGTCGACGTCGCGCGCGGGCGCGCCGCGCACCCCGTCGAGGACCCGCGCCGCGCGCAGGGAGCGCAGCATGCGCACCGCCCCGGCATGGTCGACGGGGGCCACGGCGACCTGGCTGTCGTCGAGTACGTCGACGAGGACACCGCCGAACCCGGCGACCACGACGGGCCCGAACGCGGCGTCGCGCTGGACGCCGAGGATCAGCTCGGTGCGGTCGCCGCTCGCCATGCGCTGCACGAGGAGCCGCGCGTCGCCGACGCCCGCGCGGGCCGCGGCGGCGAGGATGCCCCGGGCAGCCTCGCGTACGTCGTCCGGTGTGCTCAGGCCGAGCCGTACGCCGCCCATGTCGCTCTTGTGGGAGACGTCGGCCGAGAGCAGCTTGACGGCCAGGGGCCCTTCGAGGTCCGCCGCCGCCCGTGCCGCTTCTTCGGGGTCGCGCGCGGTGCGGGCCTGCGCGCAGTGGAGTCCGTAGGCGGCGATGAGCCGGGCGGACTCGTACTCGTCGAGCCTGGTGCGTCCCTGGGCGCGGGCCTCGTCGATGACCGCGCGGGCGGCCTTCGGGTCCGTACCGGCGGGGCGGGTGCCCGTCGGCAGTGGCGGGCGCAGGCTGAAGTCGGCGAGGTGCCCGAGGGCCGCCGCGGCCCGGCCCGGGTCGCTGTAGCAGGGCACGCCGAGTTCGCGCAGCCGTTGCCGCGCGCGACCGCTGCCGCCGGTCCAGACGACGACGAGCGGCTGGTCGGTGGAGTTGTGCGCCTTCGCGATGGCGTCGGTCAGCTCGTCGACGTCGCCGTCGGCGTTGCCGAGCAGGACGCCGATCATGTCGGTGCCGGGGTGTTCGAGGGCGACGTCGAGGGCGCGGCGCAGCATGTCGGGTTCGCTGACGAGCGCGGCGGTCAGGTCGACGGGGTTGCGGGGCGAGCCGAACGGCGGGATGACCTCGGCCATGCGCCGCTGCCACTCCTCGTCCCAGGTGTCGACGGCGATGCCGCGGGTGGCGGCCTCGTCGGCCATGAGGACTCCGGCGCCGCCCGACAGGGAGAGGGTGGTGAGGCGGCGGCCCCGGGTGCGGCGGCCGGTGGCGAAGATCTGGGCGGCGTCCAGCATGGGCTCGACGCCGCTCACGCGGGTGAGGCCGAACTGCCGTGCCGCTCCGTCGAAGACGCGGTCCTCGCCGGCCAGTGACGCGGTGTGCGACTGGGCGGCGCGGGCGCCGGCGGCGGAGCGGCCCACCTTCACGGCGATGACGGGCTTGTCGGCCGCGTGCGCGGCGCGGGCCGCGTCGAGGAGCCCGGGACCGTCGCTGACGCCTTCGAGGTAGGCGAGGAGGACCTTCGACTCCTCGGTGGCGGCGAACGCGCCGAGGAGTTCGGACACCGAGATGTCGACCTCGTTGCCGGTGTTGACGTAGTGGGCGAGGCCGATGCCGTACTGGCGGGCCTCGCTGAAGATGAACGAGCCGAAGGCGCCGCTCTGGCTGACGAACGCGACGGGGCCCGGGCGCAGTTCGATGTTCTCGTCGAGCGCCGACGTGAAGGTGGGCACCGCCCGGTCGTGGACGCTGATGAGGCCGAGGCAGTTGGGCCCGAGGACGCGGACGCCACTCTCTTCTGCGGCGGCCTTCAACTCCCTTTGGAGTTCCGCTCCTTGTTCGCCGGTCTCGGCGTAGCCGGCGGCGGCGACGATCGCCACCTCGATACCGCGGCGGCCGCACGCCCGGATGCCGTCGGCCGCGTGGGCGGCGTCGAGCATGACCATCGCGAGGTCGATGTCGCCGTCGATCGCGTCGAGGGTGGGGTGGGCGGGCAGGCCCTGGACGGTGGCGCGGCGGGAGTTCACGGGCAGGATGCGGCCCGCGTAGCCGAAGCGCTTGAGGTAGTCGATGGGGCGCCCGGACAGTTTGCGGGGGTTGTCCGAGGCGCCGAGGACGGCGATGGAGCGGGGGTGGAGCAGGGTGTCGACGAGGTCCGTGCGGGACGGTCGCGCGCTCATGCCCGGGCCTCCCGCAGCAGCCCCTTGCCGATGATGAGCTTCTGGATCTCGCTGGTGCCCTCGTAGATCCGGAAGAGGCGCGCGTCGCGGTAGAGACGTTCGACGGTCGAGTCGCTCATGTAGCCGCTGCCGCCGTGCACCTGGACG
Organism: Streptomyces sp. NBC_01445; assembly: GCF_035918235.1. Classification (NCBI taxonomy): domain Bacteria; kingdom Bacillati; phylum Actinomycetota; class Actinomycetes; order Kitasatosporales; family Streptomycetaceae; genus Streptomyces; species Streptomyces sp. NBC_01445. The sequence continues at coordinate 2,771,384 of NZ_CP109485.1, forward strand.
GCCCGGTCGACGACCCGGCACACCATTTCGCTGCAGAACAGCTTGGCGCTGGAGGGGCCCACCCGGGTGTCGGTGCCGGCGTCGAACGCCTCGGCGGCGGCGAGTACGAGAGAGCGGCCCGCGAGGAGTTCGGCGTGCGACTCGGCGATCAGTTCCTGGACGAGCTGGAAGCGGCCGATGGACTCGCCGCCCTGCTCGGCGGTGGCCGCGTAGCGCACGGCCTCGTCGAGTGCGCGGGCCGCGAGGCCGACGCACAGGGCCGCGATGTGCAGGCGGCCGCGCGTGAGGGAGGCCATCGCGGCGCGGAATCCGGTGCCCGGCTCGCCGCCGAGTACGGCGTCGGCGGGGACCCGCGCGTCGTCGAAGTAGACCGGTGCGGTGTGGGCGCCGCGCTGGCCCATCTTGCGGTCCGGTGGCCCGACCCTTACGCCCGGTGCGGTGCTCTCCACGAGGAAGGCGGAGATCCCGCGGTGGGCCTCGGCGTCGGGGTCGGTCCGCGCGAAGACGACGAACAGGTCGGCGTGGTCGGCGTTGGTGATGAACCGCTTGGTGCCGGACAGGACCCAGCTGTCGCCCTCGCGGACGGCGCGGGTGCGTACGCCGCTGGGGTCCGAGCCCGCGCCGTCCTCGGTGAGGGCGAACGAGGCGACCGCGGAGCCGGCGGCGAGCGCGGGCAGCCAGCGCTTCCGCTGCTCGGGCGTCCCGAAGTTCACCAGGGCCTTGCCCGCGATCCCGTTGTTGGTGCCGAGCATGGAGCGGAACGCCGGTGTGGTCCAGCCGAGTTCGATGGCCAGGCGCACGTCCTGGCGCATGTCGAGGCCCAGCCCGCCGTACTCCTCGGGCAACGCCCAGCCGAACAGTCCCATGTCGGCGGCGCCGCGCCGCAGCCGCTCGGGTATGGCGTCGCTCTGCTCGATCTCCTCCTCCAGCGGCACGACTTCACCGCGGACGAAGTCCTTCACGGTGCGCAGGATGTCCTCGAAGACATCGGAGTCCATGGCCTTCTCCCTCATGTCGGGCTGTGTCTGTCTCGGTACTTGACTGATCGTCAGAATGCGGCCGGCTGTTGCGTCGCGTCTGCCGCCCTGGCGTCCCGCACCTCGGCAGCCGCCGTACGCGCGAGAAGGGCACGGGCGCCGTAGAGCGAGAGCAGCACCATCAGGACGGCGAAGCCCACGACGGGCACGATCGACCCCGTGGCGGTGAGCAGCGCCTGACCGATGAGGGGCGTGCCGCCGCCGAAGAGCATCCCGGCCGCGGAGTACGACACCGAGATGCCGGTGTAGCGGACGCGGGCGGGGAACGCCTGGGCGAGCATGCCGGCGAGGAGTGCGTAGAACATGACGTGCGGCAGCGTCGCGATGACCATGCCGAGCAGGGTGAGGCCGAAGCTGCGGGTCGAGATCAGCCAGAACAGCAGGGGCATGGCCGGGATCTCGAGGACGAGCAGGACGGTGACGACCTTGCGGGTGTTCCAGCGGCTGCCGAGGACGGCGCCGAAGGGCTGGGCGACGAACTGCGCGACCGTGGCGAGCAGGATGATCGTGAGCATGCTGTCTCGGGACATGCCGAGGTCGTTGGTGGCCCAGGACAGGGCGAAGGTGTTCTTCAGGTACGAGGCGACGTACGCGATGACGGAGGCGGCAAGGCCGAGCGCGACCGTCGTCTTGTGGGTGCGCAGCAGCTCGACGAGCGGCAGCCGTGCGACCTGTTCCGTCTGCTTGAGCCGCAGCAGTTCGGGGGATTCCTGGATCCGCATCCGCACGATCAGCCCGACGATCACAAGCAGCGCGGAGGCGAGGAAGGGCAGACGCCAGCCCCACGTCACGAAGGCGGCGTCGGGAAGCTGTGAGACGGCGGTGAAGGCGAGGACGGCGAGGATCTGCCCGGTGGGCGAGCCCTGCTGGGCGAAGGCGCCGAAGAGAAACCCGCGGCGCCGCTCGGTGTGTTCGGTCGCGATGAGAACGGCTCCGCCCCATTCGCCGCCCACGGCGACGCCCTGTACGACGCGCAGCAGGACGAGCAGGACAGGCGCCAGGACCCCGACGGCGTCGTACGTGGGCAGCAGGCCCATGCCCGCGGTGGCGACGCCCATGAGGAGGAGCGTCGCGATCAGGGTGTTCTTGCGGCCGATGCGGTCGCCGAGGTGTCCGAAGACGATGCCGCCGAGAGGTCGGGCGACGAAGCCGATCCAGAACGTCGCGAAGGACGCGAGGACGCCGACGGCGGGTGACGCCCCGGGGAAGAAGAGTTTCCCGAGAACGATCGCCGAAGCGGTCCCGAATATGTAGAAGTCGTACCACTCGATGGTGGTTCCGATGAATGCGGCAATTCCCGCCCGCCGCCCCATCTTCTCGTCTGCGACGAGTTTGCGTCTCACCCTTGCCACACTCCTTCGGGAGGCAATTCGGATTCACCGAAAGCCCGTCTCACGTGGGTAGTTGGGCTACTGGTGCGCTTATTTAATTCCGGCTCCGTACGGCCGTTTTCGCGACTGCTGGCATTTACCATATCACTGAGTGTGTGATGCAACTAACACATTGTCGGCCATCGATTTATTCGCCGGGGCGACATAATCTCGACGCGTCGGAACGAAACGACTTCCGGCTGAGGTGGAGGGTGGAAGGGCATGGAACTGCGCCGTCTGCAGGCTTTCGTCGCGGTCGCCGAGGAGCTCAGCTTCAGCCGGGCCGCGGCCCGGCTGCACATGTCGCAGCCGCCGCTCTCGCAGCAGATCAAGCGCCTTGAGCAGGAGGTCGGCGTCGAGCTGCTGCGCCGCACCACCCGCAGCGTCGAACTCACCGCGGCGGGGGCGGCGTTCCTCACCGAGGTACGGTCCGCGCTCGACTCCCTGGAAGCGGCGAAGCTCGCGGCACACCGGGCGGCGGAGGGGGTCACCGGGCTGGTGCGGCTGGCGTTCAGCGGCCCCACGTCGTACCGCGAACTCCTCGCCATTGCCCGCGAGTTCAGGCGGCGGCACCCCACCGTCAGGCTCGACATCGTCGGCCCTTACTACGGTGGCGAGCTGGCCGAGCGCCTGCACCTGCGGGAGGCGGACGCGGGTCTGGTGCGGCTCCCACTGCCGGACACGGGGCTGCGGGTGCGGGAGCTGCTGCGGCACCCCCTGGTCGCGGCCGTGCCCTCCGAACACCCGCTCGCGGCACGGGAGTCGCTGACCCTCGCCGATCTGCGGGACGTGCCCTTCGTCAGCTATCCGGCCGGCCGGGGCTCGATCGTGCGGGACCTGGTGCAGTCGGCGTTCCTGGCGCAGGGCTCGACCCCGCGCACCGTCCAGGACGCGCCCGACACGCACACCCTTCTCTCCCTGGTGGGGGCGAGCGTCGGCATCGGGCTCACCCCGGACTCCGCCGGGCATCTGGCGGTGCCGGGGGTGACGCTGGTCCCGGTCCTCGATGCCCCGGCTCTCCCGCTCGGCCTCGCCTGGCGGGCGGACGACACCGATCCGGCGGTGGCGGCACTCGTCGACCTGGTCGACGGGTTCACCGACGGGCTCCGGGAACTGCCGGCGACGTGACATCGCCGGGCGCCCCCTGATTCTCCGCCTTACGCCACCTCGCCCGCAGAGCCGGTGGTGAACTTCACGCCGAGCAGCCGTCGCGCCTGCTCCTGCACCGGCCTGTCGACCATCACGCCGTCGACGGCCGACACCGCGTCGCCCGCGGCGAGCACCTTCCTGGCCCAGGCCAGCTCCTCGTCCGTCGGCGCGAATCCCGCGGACACCGCCGGGAGTTGCTTCGGGTGGATGCACAGTTTGCCTCCGAAGCCGAGCCGTCGGGCGTGCTGCAGGTCCTGCGCGAGGGCGTCGGCGTCGTCGAGCGCGGTGGTGACGCCGTCCAGCGGGGGCGCGACACCGGCGGCGGCGCACGCCATGACCAGCCGGGACCGCCCATACGCCAGCGCCAGGGTGTCGTCGTGGCGCACGCCCAGCTCGGTGGCGAGGTCGACGCTGCCGAACGCCGCGCGGACGACGCCGGGCGCACAGCACACGTCGAGGGCCCGCTCGATCCCGGCCGCCGTCTCGACGAGCGGGATCACGGCACAGACCTCCGCGATCCGTGCGATCACCTCGGGGTCCTCGGCCTTGGGCAGCATCACAGGACAGCCGAACGCGGTGACGAGGTCCAGGTCGGCGTCCCACCAGGCAGTGCCCGGCGCGTTGATCCGCACCACCGCGTCCCCGCCCCGCGCGAGCCAGTCGGCGGCGTGCCGGCGGGCCGCGTCCTTGCCGTCCGGCGCGACGGCGTCCTCCAGGTCGACGATCACGGCGTCGGCCCCTGCAGCGGCCGCCTTCTCGAACCGGTCGGGGCGGTGCCCCGGGACGAAGAGAAGGGTCCGGGCGGCGGCGAGGCGGGCTCGGTCGCGGCTCAGGCGTTCGGGGTCGGCGAGTTCGGGACGCGCGGGGTCGGCACTCGCAGGTTCGACGGTGGTGTGCTCAGCGCTCACTTGAACGTCACCTCCGCCGTCGCATGCCGCTCGTCGCGGCGCGTGGCGATCCGCAGCCCGGCCGACCCTCCGTCGTCCGCCACCTCGCCGAGCGCACACACCTGCTCGCCCGCGAACACGGGCTTGCGCAGCCGGTACGAGAGCGTCCGGATCTCACGCTCCGGGGCCTCACGGCGGGCGAGTTCCAGCATCAGCTGGACGAGGAGCGGACCGTGGACGACGAGCCCCGGGTAGCCCTCGACGCCGCGGACGTACGGCTCGTCGTAGTGAATGCGGTGGGCGTTCGCGGTCAGCGCGCTGTAGCGGAACAGCAGGGTCGGCGAGGGACGCAGGATCAACTGCCAGTCGGCATCGGACGGTTCGGCCTCGCCGAGGTCGAGCCCGAAGCCGTCGCCCCGTCGCTCGTCCTCTCCGACGCGGTAGACGAGGTCCTGCTCCTCGGTGACCCTGATCTTCCCTTCCTGTGCAATCTCATGACGGACTGTCACGAACGCCATCTCGCCGGTGCGGCCTCGCTTGATCTCGACCTTGGCGAGGGAACTTGTACGCCGGGCAGGCACGCCCACCCGCAGCGGCGCGGTGAACTCCGCGCGGCCGCCGGCGAACATGCGCCTTCGGTCCGGCAGGGGCGGCAGGAAGTGGCCGTGCGCGGGGTGCCCGTCGGCCCCCAGCTCCCGCTGTGCGGGCCATTCGAGGAAGTGCAGCCAGTGCCACAGCGGCGGCAGCGGCTCCCCCTCGCCGGCCACGGTCGCCTCCTGGTCGAGGACCTGACTCAGGGCTGCGACGGGCGCGGCGGCGACGGGATCGTCGAGGCTCACGGGCGCCGGAGACCAGGCGTCCAGATACCGTGCGAGCCCGAACTCTCCCTGAGTCGCGTCTGGTTGAGGCATGTTCGCTCATTCTCCGATGCGTTGAGTAACAGGTGCGGCAGGCGCCACCGGGGCCGCCGCCGCGTCGTGCAGGGTCTCCAGCGACCGGCCGCGGGTGTCGACCCCGAAGAAGAACACGGTGGCCGTGGCGACCAGCCAGCATCCCGCGATGAACACGAACACGGCGACGTAGCCGAGCCCCGGCGTGGTGTAGATCGCCGCCACGACCAGCGGCGCGATGACGTTGCCGATCCGGCCGACGCCGTTGCCGAGCCCGGCGCCCGCCGTGCGCAGGCGGGTCGGGAACACCTCGGGGGTGTATGAGTAGAGCACCGCGATGAACGTCTGACTGAGCGCGGCGACGAGCGTGCCGAACACGACGACGGCCACGACGGACGAGCTGAGCCCGTACCCGATGCCGAGCACCGCGACCACGAGACCGAGCACCATCGCGAGGTGCTTGCGCGGGTAGCGGTCGATGAACGGCCAGGCGAGGAACGCGCCGGGCACCGCCCCGATCGTGGTGACCGCGGACATCGTCATGCTCTTGGCGAAGTCCTGGCCGTGGTCGGCGAGCAGCGTCGGCACCCAGGACTGGAACCCGTAGAAGCCGACGAGCCCGAAGAGCCACAGGACCATGAGGGCGACGGTGTTGCGTCGCTGGCCCGCGGCGAAGAGTTCGGAGAACCGCGGCCGGTCCGCCGGAGCGGGAGGCGCCGCGAGCGCGTCGGCGGACGGCTCCCAGTCGGGCACGAAGGCGCGCGTGACCTGCACGGCTTCGGTGGTCCGGCCGCGCGCGAGGAGCCAGCGCGGCGACTCGGGCAGGCGCATCAGGAGCGGTACGAGCAGGACGCCGAGGGCGCCGATGACGAAGAGGGCGCGCCAGCCGCCGGGGTCGTCGGCGGTCAGGCCGCGGGCCGTGAACGCCACGACGGGGATGCCGATCAGGCCGGTGCCCAGCGCCGTCGCCTGGGCGCGGCCACGGCGTGCGGCCGGGGTGACCTCGGAGAGGTAGGTGATCGCGACGGAGGTCATGGCGCCGAGGCCGAACCCGGTCGCGAAGCGGGCCGCGGCCATCGCGCCCACCCCCGTGACCAGTGCGTTGACCACGGAGGCCGCGGAGAAGAGCACCACGGACCCCGTCATGACCCGCCGCCGGCCCACATGGTCGGCGAACCGGCCGCCGAGGATCGCGCCGGCCGCCATGCCGGCGAAGGCCAGGGCGGTGACGAACGCGATGTCGTCGACGGTGAAGAGGTGCGCCCGGCGGATGGCGGGCGCGGCGAACGCGAACGTGTTCAGGTCGGCGAGATCGAAGAAGAACATGGCGCTGACAGTGAGCAGCACCCGCCGGTGCAGGGCACCGTGCCGGGCACCGCTGAGCGCGGCGAGCAGGGGATGCGCATCTCCCATGCGGAACCTCCGGGGGACCGGCAGCAGTGCCGGTGGATCGATGAGATCTGATGTGGCCGCCTCAATGGCGGATTGTGCCGTACAAAACGCGGCCCAGCGTCCGCCCCACCGGGCGTTCCGTCAACCCCCTTGGGAAGAAGTCGCATGTGAAAGCTTTGAGTTGCCCTGTGGTGGCGGCATTGACGCCTCCATCATTTGGCCGTACAAAGTAACCACGCAGTGCAGGATGTACGAAGGGAAGCCATGCCGGCCATCGCGGAATCGCTCGCCGAGTGGGCGTACGGATACGAACCCGACGCCGAGGACCTGGCGCTCGCCCGCCGCTCCCTCCTGGACACGGTCGCGGTCACGCTCGCCGCGCGCGACCACCCGGTGAGCGCGCTGGCCGCCGAACTGCCGGACGCGGCACGCTGGGCCGCGGTCGGGCACGTCCTCGACTTCGACGACCTGCACATCGAGTCCACGACACACATCAGCGTGGTGATCGTCCCCGCGGTCCTCGCGGCCGGCGGCGACGCGCGCGCCTACCTCGCCGGGGCCGGCGTGATGGCCCGGCTCGGCACACTGCTCGGCTGGTCGCACTACGCGGCCGGCTGGCACGCCACGTGCACGGCGGGCGCCCCCGCGGCGGCCGTCGCGGCGGGCGTCGCCTGGGGCCTCACTCCCGAGCAGCTCGCGACGGCCATGGCGCTCGCGGTGCCCGGCGCGAGCGGGGTCCAGGCCGCGTTCGGCACCCACAGCAAGTCGCTCCAGGTCGGCTTCGCGGCGGAGGCGGGGGTGCGGGCGGCGCGCCTGGCCCGGGCCGGCGCCACGGCCGACCCGCGGGCGGTCGACGCGTGGCTGAAGCTGGTGGGCGCGGAAGGACCGGACGGCACCGAGGGAGGGGCGCCCCGGACCGGCGGCCCCGCCGTCCCCGGTGGCCTCGCCATCAAGATGTTCCCCTGCTGCTACGCGATGCAGCGCCCGATCGCGGCGCTGCGCGACCTGCGCGCCGAGTGCGGCCCCGACGACGTCACGGCCGTCCGCGTCACCACCCCGGGGGCCACGATCCACCCCCTCATCCACGACCGTCCGGAGACAGGTCTCGAGGGCAAGTTCAGCCTCCCGTACGCGGTGGCGACGGCCCTGCTCGACGGGTTCCCCGGCTTCGGCGCCTTCACGGACGAGGCCGTCGGCCGACCTGAGGCGCGGCACCTGATGGCCACGGTCGAGACGGAGCGCACGGAGGGCGGTGCCGGGCTCCTCGACGGCGAGGTCGACCTCGCGGTGACGCTCACCGACGGCCGGGTCCTGCGGTCCGCCCTCGCCCATCCCCCGGGCTCGCCCCGACGTCCGCCGACGGACGTGGAGCTGGTGGAGAAGTTCGTCGCGTGCGGCAGCGACGTACCCGCTCTGCTCAAGGACACGACCTGGGAGTCGGCCCGCGCCCTGCTCCTGACCGAACTTCCCGGGAAGGCCCCCGCATGACCGATCCGCTCCCCCTCGAAGGCATCACGGTCGTCAGCCTGGAACAGGCCGTCGCCGCGCCCTTCGCCACCCGCCAGCTCGCCGACCTCGGCGCCCGCGTCATCAAGGTCGAGCGTCCCGGCGGAGGCGACTTCGCCCGCCGCTACGACACCACGGTGCACGGCCAGGCCAGCTATTTCGTGTGGCTCAACCGCTCCAAGGAGTCCCTCACCCTGGACCTCAAGTCCCAGGAGGGCCGGGACATCCTGGAGGAACTCCTCGCGGACGCCGACGTGTTCGTCCAGAACCTCGCCCCGGGCGCAGCCGACCGCATGGACCTCGGCCCCGCCGCGCTCCAGGCCCGTCACCCCCGCCTGATCCCCTGCACCATCAGCGGGTACGGCACCAGCGGCTCCTGGTCGCAGCGCAAGGCGTACGACCTGCTCGTGCAGTGCCAGACGGGACTGCTCTCCATCACGGGCTCACCCGACGAGCCCGCCCGCGTGGGCATCTCCGTCGCCGACATCTCGGCGGGCATGTACGCGTACAGCGGCGTCCTCACCGCCCTCTACACGCGGGCCACCACCGGACGCGCGCCCGCCGTCGAGGTCTCCCTCTTCGAGGCGCTCGCCGAGTGGATGAGCCAGCCCGCCTACTACACGCGCTACGGCGGTACGCAGCCGCCGCGCATCGGCGCCCAGCACGCCACGATCGCGCCCTACGGCCCGTTCACCGCCTCCGACGGGAAGGAGGTGCTGCTCTCGATCCAGAACGAGCGGGAGTGGCAGGCACTGTGCTCCACGGTCCTCGGCCGCCCCGAACTCACCGACGACCCCCGCATGGCCACCGGCGCCGACCGCGTCGCCCACCGCGACGAGGTCAACGCGGCCGTCTCCGCGCGCTTCGCCGACCTCGGCAGCGAGGACGCCATGGCACTGCTCGACAAGGCCGGCATCGCCAACGCGGGTGTGAACTCCATCGCCGAGTTCCTCGCCCACCCGGCCCTCTCCGAGCGCGACCGGTGGCGCGACATCGCGGTGCCGGGCGCGCAGGGACCCGTACAAGCGTTGCTTCCCCCGGCAGACCTCTCCGGCGTCACCCCCCGGATGGACCCCGTCCCCGCCGCGGGAGAGCACACCGAACAGATCCTCAGCGCGCTGGGCCGCAGCGCCGCCGACATCGAGCGGCTGCGCGCGCAGGGCGTCATCGACACCACGCACGACCACGAGCAAGGAGCGTCCGCGAAGTGAGCACCCTCGACACCCTCTCCTCCGACGAACAGATGATCGTCGAGACCGTGCGGAACTTCGTGGACCGCGAAGTCAAGCCGGTCGTAAGGGAGTTGGAGCACGCCAACACCTATCCTGAGGCACTCATCGAGCAGATGAAGGACCTCGGCATCTTCGGCCTCGCGATCCCCGAGGAATACGGCGGCACGCCCGTCTCCACGTCCTGCTACGTACTGATCACGGAGGAGCTGGCGCGCGGCTGGATGAGCCTCGCGGGCGCCATGGGCGGCCACACCGTCGTCTCCAAGCTGCTGCTGCACTTCGGCACGGACGAGCAGAAGAACCGCTACCTGCCGAAGATGGCGACCGGCGAGATCCGCTCGACGATGGCCCTGACCGAGCCGGGCGGCGGCTCCGACCTCCAGGCGATGCGCACCGTCGCGCGGCGCGACGGGGACTCGTACGTCGTCAACGGCGGCAAGACCTGGATCACCAACTCCCGCCGCTCGCAGCTGATCGCGCTGCTGTGCAAGACGGACCCGGCGGCCGAGCCGAAGCACCGCGGCATCTCCATCCTGCTCGCCGAGCACGGCCCGGGGCTCACCGTCTCGCGCGACCTGCCGAAGCTCGGCTACAAGGGCGTCGAGAGCTGCGAGCTGACCTTCGACGACTACCGCGTCCCGGCCGGCGCGCTGCTCGGCGGCATCGAGGGCAAGGGCTTCGGGCAGATGATGAAGGGCCTGGAGACGGGCCGCCTCCAGGTCGCCTCGCGCGCGCTCGGTGTCGGCAGGGCCGCGTTCGAGGACGCGCTGCGCTACGCGCAGGAGCGCGAGACGTTCGGCGAGCCCATCTACAAGCACCAGTCGATCGGCAACTACCTCGCGGACATGGCGACTTCGCTCACCGCGGCGCGCCAGCTCACCCTGTACGCCGCCCGCGAGGCGGACGCGGGCCGCCGCGTCGACATGGAGGCGGGCATGGCCAAGCTCTTCGCGTCGGAGACGGCCATGGAGATCGCCCTGAACGCGGTCCGTATCCACGGCGGCTACGGCTACTCGACCGAGTTCGACGTCGAGCGCTACTTCCGCGACGCGCCCCTGATGATCGTCGGCGAGGGTACCAACGAGATCCAGCGCAACGTCATCGTGCGCCAGCTCGTCTCCCGCGGCGGTCTGGACGTCTGACCTGCGCACCGTCTTGTACGGCCATTAGACTCACGGCACAGGCAGGGCGGTGAACGGCAGACATGACGCGTACGACACGCACAGAGCGGACGAGGGGGACACAGATGGCGGCCCCCGGGCGTGACAGCGCCTATGTACGCCTCGCGCGTGAGCTGCGCGAGGCGATCCTGCGGCACGACTACCCCGAGGGGGTGCGGCTGCCCACCGAGGCGGAGCTCGCCGCCTCCCACGGGCTCAGCCGGCAGACCGTGCGGCGCGCCTTCCAGGACCTGGTCACGGAGGGGCTGGTGCACCGGGTCCCGGGGCGCGGCACGTTCGCGGCGCCCCGCGAGGAGCAGTATTTGCGGCAGTTCGGCTCGGTCGAGGACCTCATGGCGCTGTCCCTCGACACGACGATGCGCCTGGTGTCGCCGCTGCGCCGCCGGGTCGACGTGGACGCTGCGGGCAGGCTGCGGGTCGGCTCCGACCGCGTGGACCACCTGTCGTTCCTGCGGCTGCACGAGGACACCCCGTTCTGCCTGACGACGGTGCATCTGCCGCCGGACGTGGGCGCGCTCGTCGCGGACCGCCCGGAGCTGACGGAGGCGGGCGCGGACAGCCGCGTCACCGTCATCGGCCTCCTCGACGGCCGGTTGCCCGAGCCGATCGCGGAGGCCGAGCAGTCCGTCACGGTCGCCCTCGCCTCGGCCGAGGTGGCGGCGCACCTGGACTGTCCGCCGCAGCATCCGCTGCTCCGCATCGACCGCCTGTATCTGTCGGCGTCGGGCCGCCCGGTCGAACTGGCCGTGAGCCACTTCCTGCCGGAGCACTACTCGTACCGGGTGCGGCTGCGCCGCCATCCGCGCTGAGGCGCGCACGGCGGCCGGCCGCCACTCATGGGCTGCCTCAGAGCGACGACGCCACCGTCAGCCCCTCCAGTACGGCTTCCTCCACGGTCCGCGGTGACACGCAGTCCCCCGCCATCAGGACCTCGCCCACCCGTCCGTCCGCCAGACCGGCGAGCTCACCCACGGGGTCGTGCCCCTGGGCGAGGACGACGGCCGCGACCCCTTCGATGATCACCGGCTCCTCGGTGAGGGTGTGCTGGAAGTACGCCGTGTCGGAGTCGGCACCGTAGGGGCGCACTGTCGGCACGGTCTCGACCCCGGCCCGCGCGGCCTCGGCGAGCATCGACGCGCGCACGTACTGCTGAAGGTGCTCACCCGCGCCGAAGCCGGTCGTGCACAGCGTCACCTTCCTTCCCTGGCCCGCGAGTTGGACGGCCACGCCGATGCCGATCCAGTCGCCGCGCCAGTCCGCGACGACGATCCGGCCCTTGGGGACGTCGGCGGTGCCGCGGACGACGTCCCAGGCGTCCAGGACGACGGGGTCGTCGAGGAGTTCGAGGGCGGGTCGGCGCGGGACCGCTCCGGTCGCGACGATGAGCGTGTCCGCCTGTTCACGGTCGAGGAGTTCCGCGTCGACACGTGACCCGGTGACGATCCGCGCCCCGGCCCGCCGCGCCTCGCCCTCCAGGTTCGTGATCGCGCCCCCGAACTCGGCGCGGCCTGGCAGGAGTTGGGCGAGCAGCACCTGTCCGCCGACGCGCCGACCCGCCTCGTGCAGGGTGACGTCGTGCCCACGGGACGCGGCCACGGCGGCGGCCTTGAGCCCGGCCGGTCCGCCACCGGCGATGAGGACCCGTCGGCGCCTGGTCGGCAGGGGCAGCCGCGTGAACCGGCGCTCCCTGCCGGTCTCGGGGTGCTGGATGCAGGAGATCGGATAGCCGCGCTGGAAGTGGCCGATGCAGGCCTGGTTGCAGCCGATGCAGGCGCGGATCTCCTCCGTACGGCCGTCGCTCGCCTTGCCCGGCATGTCGGGGTCGCAGATCAGGGCGCGGGTCATGGCGCAGGCGTCGGCCTGGCCCTCCTTGATGATCTGCTCGGCTTCCTGGGGCTGGTTGACGCGCCCGGCGACCATGACCGGAACGCCGACCGCCGACCGCACGCGCGCCGCGATGGGGGCGGTGTATCCGGCGGGCTGTGTCATCGGGGGCGCGATGTGCACGGCGCCGGAGATCGTCGCCGACGACCCGGCGCAGACGCTCACATAGTCGACGAGACCCTCGCGGTCCAGCCGCTCGGCCGCCTCGACGGCGAGCTCGGCGGTGAGGCCGTCATGGCTCAACTCGTCGCCGGAGATGCGCAGTCCGGCCACGAAGTCGGGCCCGGTGTGTGCCCCTACCGACGCAAGGGCCTCGCGCAGGAACCGCAGCCTGCCGTCCGCGTCACCCCCGTACCCGTCCGTGCGCACGTTGACCTGCGGGTTGAGGAACTGGGCCGGGAGGTAGCCGTGACTGGCGACCACCTCCACACCGTCGAGCCCGGCGGCGCGCAACCGGCGGCCGGCCTCTCCGTACCCGTCGACGACCTCGCGTATCTCGGTCTCGGTCATGGCGCGCGGCATCACATGGAAGCGCTCGCTGGGCGTCGCCGACGCCGACCAGGCGACGGGCGCGGAGCCGTCGCGCGACTCCAGGATCTCGCGTCCCGGGTGGAAGAGCTGCCCGAAGACCTTCGCACCGTGCCGGTGCGCGGCCTCGGCGAGCCGCCGGTACCCCTCGACACACGAGTCGTCCGTGGCCATGAGCACATGCGTCGTGTACCGCGCGGTCTCGTGAACTCCCGCCACCTGTACGACGATGAGCCCGACGCCGCCCTCGGCGCGCGCCTCGTGATAGGCCACCAGATCGTCCGTGACCTGCCCGCCCTCGACGAGGACCGTGTCATGCCCGGAGGACAGAACGCGGTTCTTCAGAGTCACACCGCCGATGACGAGCGGGCTGAACAGGTGCGGGAATGCGGTCGACGTCATGGCGCGGTGCCTCCTGTGAACTGCGGCTCGGATCAGGTGGGTTGAGATGGAGGGGAAGCCTGCTCAGTCGCGCACGCCGAGGACCGAGCGGGCGGTGGCGAGGATGACTGCGGCGTAGCCCTCCGCCCCCATGCCGCTGCCCGACGCCACGGCCATGTCGCAGCCGTCGACGGCGGCGAGTACGGAGCGCACCGCGACGTCGATGGACACGGCGGGCACGAACTTCCCCGCCGCGACGCCCGATTCGGCGATGCCGAGGACGAGCTCGCGCCAGTCCTCGTGGGCGCGGCGCACCCCGTCGCGCAGCTCGGGCCTGCGGGCGGCGCTCGCGCAGAACTCGGTCCAGGTCGCGCACCGCCGCTGGAGGTCGGGGTCGTCGGCCAGTTCGCGTACGAGGAGTTCGAAGCGGCGCCACGGGTCGGGCTCGGCGGAAGCGCCCTTGCGCCAGCGGGCGATGAGCTCGCCGATCGACCACTCGAAGGCCTCGCGGAACAGCAGGTCGCGTGTGTCGAAGTAGTGCTGGAGCAGCCCGATGGACACGCCGGCGCCGCGCGCCACGTCCCTCATGCGTGCCGCGTCGAAGCCGCGTTCGGCCATGACCAGTGCGGCCGACCGCAGAATCCGCTCGCGCTGCACCTCGCCCGCGTCGCCACCGCTCTCCTTCTCCCCCATGCCGCCCCTCGTCTCTGTGCCGGTCGCTCCGGAACCCGGTCGCCCGGGAGCCGGCCCCTCTGGAATTGGCCACTGCCGGACCCCTATCCCGGCCCACAATAACGAATTATTGTGACCGCCGACACAGCACAGCGGCATCACTTTTCGCCGTACCGGACCTTCTCCCGTCAGTCCCCGACCGAGACAGGTGGCCCCCTTGAGCCAACAGCTGCACAAGTCCCTGACCTGGCGCGACGGCCTCGCCATCGCCATGGTGATCCCCAACGGCCTGCTCCTGACGGTGGGTTACACCGTGGGCGCGATCGGAGGCTGGACGGCGATCACCATCTGGTGCGTCGGGGCGCTCGTCGCGTTCGCGCAGAACATGCTGTTCGCCGAGACCGCCGCGATGTTCCCCGGTATGTCGGGCGGGATCAGCAGATACGCCACCGAGGGCTGGAAGCGCTACTTCGCCCCGCTCGGCGCCGTGGCGTCGTACGGCTACTGGATCGGCTGGTCGTTCAGCATCGCGGTCAACGGCGCGGCGATCGGCCACCTCATCACCGCCCAGTGGTTCCCGCACGCCCCGTCGATCCCGTTCCCCGGCCACCGCATCGGCCTTCCGGAAGCGCTCGCCGTCCTGGCGATCGCCGGCGGCTGGGCCTGCAACTACTTCGGCGCGCGGCTGGCCGCGAGCGTCTCCAAGGCCGTCGCGGCCCTGGTGATGTGCGGCCTCGCGGTGGTCGTCATCGCCCCGTTCCTGCGCCCGGGAAGCTGGGACGCGTCACGCCTGACCTGGTACCACGGCGGCAGCTGGATGACGCTGATCGTGTGGTTCTACGTCACGGCCTGGACGACGTACGGCACGGAGATCTGCGCGTCGTTCGCACCCGAGTACCGCGACACGGCGCGCGACACGGCGAAGGCCCTGCGGCTGACGTCCCTCATCTCGCTCGGCGTCTTCTTCGTCGTCCCGCTCGCGACGGTCGGCAGCGTCGGCGAGGAGACGCTGCGCTCGGACCCGGTCGGCGCGTTCGCCACCGCCTTCACCCAAGCGCTCGGCGGCTTCTCCGATGTCGGCGTCCTCATCCTGATCGTCTCGATGTTCTTCGGCATGGTGTCGTGCACGGCGGACGGGGGGCGGGCGCTGTACGGCCTGGCGCGCGAGGGCATGACCGTACGGCAGCTCGACAAGGTGAACCGCTGGGGCGTGCCGGGCCGCGCCCTCACGCTGGACGCGCTCGTCAACGCGGCGATCGTGGTTCTGCTCGGCGAGCCCCTGAGCATCCTCATCGCCAGCAACTTCGGCTACCTGGTGGCCATGACGCTCGCGGTCGCCGGCTTCCTGCTCCTGCGCAAGGACCGCCCCGACTGGCCCCGCCCGATCCGCCGCGCCCGCGCCTGGATCCCGGTGGCCTGGGCCATCCTGGCCTTCAACATCGTGATCGTCTCGGTCGGCGTCACGCATCCGTCCCTCGCGGGCTACGGCGGCGCCACGGAGTCCTTCCTCGCGGTCGGCATCCTGCTGATCTCGGTGGTGCTGTACGCCTACCGAAGGGTGGTCCAGGACGGGGAACGCATCGCCTGGCGCATCGAACCGCCCCAGATGCCGGAGGACGAAGCAGCCCCTCAGCCCCCGAACTCGGCGACCGCCCGCCCCACGATCCGCTCCAGCCGGTCGTGATGGGCACCCCGCCAGTACACGCGCCCGCACGCACGGCACTGGGCGAACACGTCGTACGTTCCGCGCGTCCCGCCCTCAAGCAGGTCGGCGACGTCTTCCTTACGGGCTTCCTTCAGCAGCCCGTTGCAGGCGGTGCACCGGGTCCAGGGGCGCAGCTCGGGCGTGAACCGGCCCAGTACGTCGCGTAGTTGCTCGTCGGGCCGGTCGCTGTAGACGTACGCGCCGGCCCACAGCTCACGCCGCCGCAGCAGCCCTCGGTCCCGGCTGAGCATGACGCGCCGCTCGGCGGCGGAGCGGGCCGCCAGCGCGGGGTCGCCGATGTCCGTGGACTCGTACGCGGAGTCGACCCCGAGCAGCCTCAACCGCCGTGCCAGCGTGCCGAGATGGACGTCGAGCAGGAACCGCAGCGGCGCCCCCTCGACACACTGCGGCCGGACGACGGCCCGGACCTCGACCCGCTCCCCGGCCACGGGAATGTGCCCGACGGCCACCTCGCGCCCGTCCACGACCAGCGCCCCCACCTCCGTGAGCGGCACGCCGAGCGACTCGATCACGTGCCCCAGCGTGGACACGCCGTCGGTGACGAGCGGGACGGCCGCGCCTCCGCGCCGGGCATGCGGAACGAACAGCTCCAGCTCGGGCACGACGCTGACGACGATCTCCGGTCCGTTCATCGGCTCAGGATGCCATGGGCGCCGGGGCCGGGACCTGGGGTTTTCCCTCCCACGTGGCGGGGACGGGCGCGCGCCGAACCTGAGCCGACCGCGTCAGCAGCCGCGCGCCCTCGGCTCGAACTTCACGCGCGCGTGCTCGTCCTTGCCGTGGACCTCGCTGTACGTGGCAGGGCTGACCCGGAACCAGAGGTCGTCCTTCTGGGGCTTCCCGTTGACGTCGTCGAGCCGTACGCACCACCGCTCGGTCCGCACGACGCGGGTGTACGTCTCGCTGCCCTTGCGGACCTTGTGGCACTGGTTGTAGCGCTCGGTGGTGTACCAGGTGCGGGTCCTCTTGCGCTTGCCACTGCCGCTGCGCGAGGTGTGCTTGACCTTCCGGGTGGCCGGATCACACTCCTTGACCATGTGCGCGCGGGTGCCCCGGACGGTCTTACGCGGAAGATGCCGGACGGCGTCGTAGAGACCACGCACCTGATCGGAGTGCGGCTTCGAGTACCCACCGCCCTTGCCACCACCGTGGCCCGACACCTTGTCCGCACCGCCGCCACCACAGGCACCGAGTGCTGCCATCAGCACCACCATGAACCCGGCCAGCGCCGGACGCCGCATCACAGACATGTCCCTCATCACTCACCACGCGCGCGCACGTACCGTGCGCCTTCACGTTATTGGCATGTACCGACTAACCCGCCGGTCAGCGTAACGGATCAGGTCATCGGCACGACCTCCGGCGTGAGCAGCCGGCCCCACGCCGGGCACTGTTGACACCACACTCGCCCGCCGACCAAAGTCGCCCCGGTGGAGATCAACGACCTGACACCGGCCGAGCGACGCGTCTGGGACGCATTTCCCCGGGGCGAAGCCATCGACTTCACCGAGGACCACGGTGAGCTTCCCGAGGACCACGAACGCCCGCTCCCTGAACGGACCTTACGGGCATCCGTTCTACGGCGCCTGCTCCTCCGCGCCGACCGGGCCGAAGGCCACACCGCTCAGGTGTGGGTGGCCGGGGCCCGGATCACCGGACGCCTGTACCTGGGTTACAGCACGATCGACTTTCCGGTACACCTGGGAGCCTGTGCGTTCGACGAGGCTCCCAACTTCTACGGCGCGCAGATCCGCCAGCTCGAACTCCCGCGCTCCACCATGCCCGCCCTCCACGCGGCGACCGCACGAATAGACGGGGTGCTGCGCATCTCCGGCTGCCGCATTCCCGGATCCGTACGGCTGGGCGGGGCACGGATCGCCGGCGCGTTCTTTCTCGACCGCGCGGAGCTCGGACGGACAACGGACCTCGACGAACCCGCCCTCCAGCTGAACCACTCCATGGTGGAAGGCGACGTATTCGGCCCGGACCTCGTCGCCCACGCACAGGTCAGGATGGTGGGCATGACGGTTGCCGGTTCGGTCGACCTCGACGACGCCAGGCTGCACGACGGTGACGGCGATGCCCTGGATGCCGAGAACCTCACGGTCGGTTCCGACCTGCGCGCCATGCGCCTTCAGACGCGCGGCCGCCTCAATCTGCGCGGCGCCCGTATACCCGGCCAGCTCAACCTGGCCCACGCAGACCTGTCCCATCCCGCAGGCATAGCGCTGCGAGCCAGCAACGCCACCATCGGCGAGCTGTGGTTGCGCAGCGCCCAGCCCATCCGGGGAGCGGTCAATTTCCGTGGCGCCAGGCTCGATCTGCTCCATGTCGCCCCGGAGATCCTGCCGGACAAGCTCCGCCTGGACGGGCTGACCTACGCCACGCTCACCCCGCACGAGCCCGCGCCGAAGCGCTTGCCGATGCTGCAACGCGACCAGGACGGCTACGTTCCGTTCGCCTACGAGCAGTTGACCGCCGCCTACCGTCGCATCGGCGACGCGGACGCGGCCCGCACCATCCAGCTCGCCAAGCAGCGCCGCCACCGCGCGACACTGCCCGCCTACGCCCGCCTATGGGGTCACATCCAGGACGTCACCGTCGGCTACGGCTTCCGGCCCATGCGGGCCGCCGGCTGGCTCCTGTCCCTCTTGGCCATCGGCTCCGTCGCCTTCGCCCTGCACCACCCCAGCCCCCTCAAGCCCGACGAATCCCCCGACTTCAACGCCGTCTTCTACGCCCTCGACCTCCTCCTCCCGATCATCGACTTCGGCCAGGAGAGCGCCTTCTCCCCGACGGGCTGGCACCAGGCGCTCTCGTACGTCTTGATCATCACAGGCTGGATCCTCGCCACAACTGTCGCCGCAGGCATCACCCGAACCGTGAGCCGTCAGTAGGGCTCGTCCGGCGGCGCCTGTCAGCCGCCGGCTCCCGGCGGAAAACCGATCGCGATGTACGACCAGCGCGCCGCACCCACCACCAGGAAGCCCAGAGGCGGTGCCAGCCACCAGCGCCCGAGGCTCTGCCGCCACACCGCGAGCAGGGTGACCAAGAGGGTGAGGGCGCCGAGCGCGATCAGCAGGACCGACGCAAACTCGATTCCTGTCAGCGTCTGCTCATCCCAGTCGCCCTGCGGCCGAGTCACCAAGGCTCCGTACGCGACATAGGCGTTGAGCATGTTCGCGAGGACGAGAAGGACTCCCCAGGGCCCTCGCAGCAGGCCGGTCACGCCGGGAGGCCTCCTGGTCAATCGACGTGCTGCCTGAGCAGCCGTGTCGATGCGGACACTGCATGCCCGGTTGATCACGCCGCCGCCCAGATACGCAAAAGACCCCAGATGAACTGGGGTCTCAGCTGGTGTCCGAGGGGGGACTTGAACCCCCACGCCCGATAAAGGGCACTAGCACCTCAAGCTAGCGCGTCTGCCATTCCGCCACCCGGACTAGGTGTCTGTCGCCCGGCCGGGGTGTTCCCCGCGGCGACATGGATAACAATACCAAAGCCTCGGAGTGCCTTTCACCTGCATATCCGTCGCCTCGGCGGCACCTGCGGGGGGTCGGGAGCGGGGCCGCCTACAGTCTCACCATGAGTAGTCAGTCCGTCACCGGGACATCTCCGCGGGTGCGGCGGCCGCGGGCTCTGTCGCCGCTGCGGGAGCACCTTCGGGACACCTTCTGGTTCGCGCCGACCGGAGCCATGGTCGGGATCTTCGTCGTGTGGTTCCTGGCCGATGAGCTGGACACCGCCATCGTCGACACGCTTCGTGATGCCGGCGCGTACGACAGCATCTCCCAGCTCCAGAGCATCGCCGACGACGCGCAGACCGTCGTGAGCACCATCAGCGCCGCGATGATGACCTTCATCGGTGTCGTCTTCAGCATCTCGCTCGTGGCGCTCCAGATGGCGAGCGGGCAGCTCAGCCCCCGGGTGGTGCGGATCTTCATCCGGAGCCGGATCACGAAGGCGACGTTCGCCGTCTTCCTCGCGACGTTCGTGCTGTCGCTGCTCGTGCTGACCTCGTACGACAGCGAGCCCGACCCGAAGCTCGTCAGATCCGTGCCCGTGGTGCAGTCCGTGCTCACCCTCTTCATGGTCGGGCTCAGCCTGCTGCTGTTCGTGATGTACGTGAACTCGACGCTGCGGATGATGCGCGTGAGCTACGTGATCGACCGGGTGACCACGGAGGCTTTCCGGCTCGTGGCCCGGATGCCGGTGGAGGTCAGGGGTGCCGGTGCCGTGGAGGACCTTGGGCCCGAGACCGCGCGCGTCGTTCATCAGGGGCGGGCCGGTGTGATGCGTGACGTCAATATCGCCCGGCTCCTCCGCGCCGTCCGGCACCGGCCCGGCGTCACCCTGCGGCTCCTCCCCCGTACCGGCGACTTCGTGGTGCCCGGCACGCCCGTCCTCGCCGTGCACGGCGGGGCGCCGCCCTCTCTGCGGGCCCTGCGCTACACCGTCCACGTCGGCGTCGAGCGCACCTTCCACCAGGATCTCGGGTTCGGGCTGCGGCAGCTCTCCGACATCGCGCTGCGCGCCCTCTCCCCCGCCGTGAACGATCCGACGACGGCCGTGCAGGCCCTCGACCGCATCGTGCAGTTCCTCGCCGCGGTCGCGAACCGGCCGCTCGACTCGTTGCGGTACACGGACCGGGGCGGCGTGGTGCGGCTTGTGCAGCCGGTTCCGGGGTGGGAGGCGCTCGTCGATCTGGGGTTCACCGAGATCCGGGGGTGTGCGGCCGGCAGTCCCCAGGTGTCGCGGCGCATGCTGGCCGGGCTCGACGATCTGCTGCTGCTCGCGCCCGAGGAGCGGCGCGAGCCCCTGCTGCGGCACCGGGAGCTGCTGACGGTGGCTGTGGAGCGGGCCGTGCCGGAGGCCGCCGACCGCGACTTCGCGCTCCGGCCGGACCGGCAGGGCATCGGGTGAGTGAGCGGCACACCGCCCGCCCTGACGGTGGTGTGCCGCTCGTTGACGCCGTGAGGGTTACGGCATCAGGTGGTAGTCCGGGAAGTTGCCCGGGAGGCGCTCGCCCTCGGGCCCCTCGGTGACCGCCCGCACCAGCAGCTCGCCGCCCACGAACGCGCCGCGCCAGGACGCGCCGAAGCCGCCGAACAGTTCGTCCCTGTCGCCGCGCGAGCGCGGCTTGCCCCGGCCCGTTTTGAAGGCGCGGATCTGGGGGGCGAGGCGGTCGTACGTCGCGTCGTCGTCCGTGGAGAGGGTGGCGACCAGCGCGCCGTTGGAGGCGTTCATCGCGGCGAGCAGCTCCGCCTCGGTGTCGACCAGGACGATCGTGTCGACGGGGCCGAACGGTTCGGCGTGGTGGAGAGGGGAGGAGGGGGGTGGGCTCAGGAGCGTGACCGGGTGGACGTACGCGCTTGTGTCCTGGCCGGGGAGGAAGCGGGCGGGGTCCGGGGCGCCGCGGTGCAGGGGGACGGCGCCTCGGTCGATGGCCTCGGCGACCTGGTCGTTGAGTTCCTTTGCCTTCGCTGCGTTGACCAGCGGGCCGAAGTCCAGCTGGGGGTAGGGGTCTTGGGGGTTCGTCACCGCGAGGGGGTGGCCGACGCGCAGGGTGCGTACAGCCGGCAGATACGCGGCCAGGAAGTCGTCGAACAGGCTGCGCTGGACGACGAAGCGCGGGTACGCGGTGCAGCGCTGCTTGCCGTAGTCGAACAGCTTGGGGATGACCCCCGCGAGCTTGTCCCAGTCGGAGCAGTTCCAGATGCCCCAGGTGTTGAGGCCCTCCTGTTCGAGGATGTGGCGCTTGCCGAGGTCGGCGACGGCCGTGGCGACGGCGGCTCCGGTGTCGCGGCCGCCGACGAACGAGACGCAGCCGATCTCGGGCGCCCGCACCAGCGCTTCGGAGAGTTCGCCTCCGCTGCCGCTGACGAGGGTGACGGGAATGCCCTCGCGGGCGGCGAGTGCGCAGGCCAGGGTGAGGCAGGCGACGCCGCCGTCGGTGGGGGTCTTGGCGATGACCGCGTTGCCGGCGAGTGCCTGGATCAGGACCGCGTGCACGAGGACGCTCATCGGGTAGTTCCAGCTGGCGATGTTCGAGACGGGGCCGTCGAGCGGGGCGCGGCCCTGGACCATCGGCTCGATGCCGTCGACGTACCAGCGCACCCCGTCGATGGCGCGGTCGACATCGGCCTGGGCGAGGCGCCAGGGCTTGCCGATCTCCCAGACGAGGAGGAGTGCGAGGAGTTCGCGGTGCTGGGTGAGGGCGTCGAGGGTGGCGCCGACGCGGGCGCGGCGCTCGTCGAGCGGGATGTGCCGCCAGGCGCGGTGCTGGTCCAGGGAGGCGCGCACCGCCCGGTGGGCGGTGGCGGCGTCGAGGCGGGGCGGCCCGGCGATGGGACTGCCGTCGACGGGCGTACTGGCGGGCAGCGCGCGGCCGTCGGCCTGCCAGGTGCCGTTCCACAGGTTGAGTACACGGTCGTCGCGGAACGCCTCGGGGGCGACGGCGAGGCAGCGCTGCCAGGCGTCGTGCCAGGAGGTGCCGGCCTTGAGGGTGGTCGCCGCCGGGGCCTCGGGGTCGGGGGCGTCGGGGCCAGGGGTGCGGGACTTGGGGTTGCTTGCCATCTCGGGTTCTCCGCTCACGGTGCACAGTCGGGGCGGGGGTGCATGGCTGGTGCGGGGGGGGGATGGAGTGGGGGATGGAGTGGGGGATGGAGTGGGGGATGGAGTGGGGGATGGAGTGGGGGATGGAGTGGGGGATGGAGTGGGGGATGGAGTGGGGAGGTTGCCCGGTGGGCTCGCTCCCCACTCGCGCTGTACGCGTCAGTCCGCCAAGCGGTCGAGTACCAGGCGGGCCGTCTCCGTCGGGGTGGAGCCGACGCGGACCCCGGCCGCTTCCAGGGCCTCCTTCTTTGCCTGCGCCGTTCCGGAGGAGCCGGAGACGATCGCGCCCGCGTGCCCCATGGTCTTGCCCTCGGGGGCGGTGAACCCGGCGATGTAGGCGACGACGGGCTTGGTGACGTGGTCGCGGACATAGGCCGCGGCGCGCTCCTCCGCGTCGCCGCCGATCTCCCCGATGAGGACGATCAGGTCGGTGTCGGGGTCGTCCTGGAACGCGGCGAGGCAGTCGATGTGCGTCGTGCCGATGACGGGGTCGCCACCGATGCCGACGCAGGTGGAGAAGCCGATGTCGCGCAGTTCGTACATGAGCTGGTAGGTGAGGGTGCCCGACTTGGAGACGAGGCCGATGCGGCCCGCCTTGGTGATGTCGGCGGGGATGATGCCGGCGTTGGACTGGCCGGGCGTGATCAGGCCGGGGCAGTTGGGACCGATGATGCGGGTGCCCTTCGCGGCGGCGTACGCGTGGAAGGTCACCGCGTCGTGGACGGGGATGCCCTCCGTGATGACGACGGCCAGCGGAATGCCCGCGTCGGCGGCCTCCGTGACGGCGGCCTTGGCGAAGACGGGCGGTACGAAGACGACGGTGACGTCGGCGCCGGTGGCCGCGATGCCCTCGGCGACGGAGCCGAATACCGGTACGGCGCGGTCGTCGAAGTCGACGCTCCGGCCCGCCTTGCGCGGATTGACGCCGCCCACGACGTTCGTGCCGGCGGCGAGCATGCGCCGGGTGTGCTTCATGCCCTCGGCGCCGGTCATGCCCTGGACGAGGACCTTGCTCTCCTTGGTCAGGTAGATCGCCATGTCCCGCTCTCCTTGGTGAGGTGGATCGCCATGTCCCGGCTCCTTAGCCCGCGTTGGCGAGTTCGGCGGCCCGGCGCGCGGCGCCGTCCATGGTGGTGGCCTGTTCGACGAGGGGGTGGGCGCGGCCGTCGAGGATGGCGCGGCCCTGGACGGCGCTGTTCCCGTCGAGGCGGACGACGAGCGGTTTGGTCAGCCGTACGGACTCCAGGGCCTGGACGATGCCGTCGGCGACGGCGTCACAGGCGGTGATGCCGCCGAAGACGTTCACGAAGACGGACTTCACCGCCGGGTCGGACAGGATGACGGAGAGGCCGTCGGCCATGACCTGCGCGGAGGCGCCTCCGCCGATGTCGAGGAAGTTGGCGGGGCGGGCGCCGCAGCCCGCGACCACGTCGAGCGTCGACATGACGAGCCCGGCGCCGTTGCCGATGATGCCGACCTCGCCGTCGAGCTTCACGTAGTTGAGGCCCTTGGCCGCGGCGGCCGCTTCGAGGGCGTCGTCGTGGGCGGACTCCTGGGTGCCCCAACGCTCCTGGCGGAAGCGGGCGTTGTCGTCGAGGGTGACCTTGCCGTCGAGGGCGAGGATCTGGCCGTCGCTCGTGCGTACGAGGGGGTTCACCTCGACGAGTACGGCGTCCTCGCGGGTGAGGACGTCCCAGAGGCGGACCAGTACGTCGACGGTCCGGTCGGGGAGGCCGGCGGCCTCGGCGATCTGTGCCGCCTTCGCCGTGGTGACGCCCTCGGCCGGGTCGATCGGGATGCGGGCCACGGCCTCGGGCCGGGTCGCCGCGACCTCCTCGATGTCCATGCCGCCCTCGGCGGAGGCGATGGCGAGGAAGCGTCCGGCGGCCCGGTCGAGGACGTAGGAGACGTAGAACTCGCTCTCTATGTCGACCGGTTGGGCCAGCATGACCCTGCCGACGGTGTGGCCCTTGATGTCCATGCCGAGGATCTGGCGTGCCGTCAGTTCGGCGGCGGGCGGGTCGGCGGCGAGTTTGACGCCTCCCGCCTTGCCGCGGCCCCCGGTCTTCACCTGCGCCTTGACGACGACGCGGCCGCCCAGCCTGCGCGCGATCTCGCGAGCCTCCTTGGGCGAGTCCGTGACCTCGGCCTTCGGCACCAAGATGCCGTGTTCTTCGAAGAGTTCCCTTGCCTGGTGCTCGTACAGGTCCATCTCGGCTCCTGCCGTAAAAGTGCCGCACGCCCCCTGGACACCACCCACCGGATGCGGGATAACAAGCTTCATACAGTATTCGTCGACTGTATGCAATGTACTGCGACAGCGCACGACTCCCCTACGAAGGGACAGGACTTCGCCATGCCCGACGACAGCCAGGAACTCATCTCCGGTGGTCATCTGGTCGCCAAGGCGCTCAAGGCAGAAGGTGTGGAGGTCATCTACACCCTGTGCGGCGGCCACATCATCGACATCTACGACGGCTGCGTCGACGAAGGCATTGAAGTCGTCGACGTCCGCCACGAGCAGGTCGCCGCCCACGCGGCGGACGGGTACGCGCGCATCACCGGCAAGCCCGGCTGCGCCGTCGTCACCGCGGGACCGGGCACCACCGACGCCGTCACCGGCGTCGCGAACGCGTTCCGCGCGGAGTCACCCATGCTCCTCATCGGCGGCCAGGGCGCGCACACCCAGCACAAGATGGGCTCGCTCCAGGACCTGCCGCACGTCGACATGATGACGCCCATCACCAAGTTCGCCGCGACCGTGCCGGACACCGCGCGCGCCGCCGACATGGTGTCGATGGCGTTCCGCGAGTGCTACCACGGCGCCCCCGGCCCGTCGTTCCTGGAGATCCCGCGCGATGTCCTCGACGCCAAGGTGCCGGTGGACAAGGCCCGCGTACCCCGGGCCGGCCAGTACCGGGCCTCGACCCGCTCGGCCGGTGACCCCGAGGCGATCGAGAAGCTCGCCGACCTCCTCGTGCACGCCGAGAAGCCGGCGATCCTGCTCGGCAGCCAGGTGTGGACGACCCGCGCGACCGAGGACGCCATCGAACTCGTCCGCGCCCTCAATGTGCCCGCCTACATGAACGGCGCGGGCCGCGGCACCCTGCCGCCCGGCGACCCGCACCACTTCCAGCTCTCGCGCCGCTACGCCTTCTCGAACGCCGACCTCATCATCATCGTCGGCACGCCCTTCGACTTCCGCATGGGCTACGGCAAGCGCCTCTCCCCCGACGCGACCGTCGTGCAGATCGACCTCGACTACCGCACGGTCGGCAAGAACCGCGACATCGACCTCGGCATCGTCGGCGACGCGGGCCTCGTCCTGAAGTCGGTCACCGAGGCCGCCTCCGGACGGCTCAACGGCGGGGGCGCCAAGCGCAAGGAGTGGCTCGATGAGCTGCGGGCCGCCGAGCAGACCGCCATCGAGAAGCGGCTGCCGAGCCTTCGCTCCGACGCCTCTCCCATCCACCCGTACCGCCTGGTCAGCGAAATCAACGACTTCCTCACCGAGGACTCGATCTACATCGGGGACGGCGGCGACATCGTCACCTTCTCCGGGCAGGTCGTGCAGCCCAAGTCGCCCGGCCACTGGATGGACCCGGGGCCGCTGGGCACCCTCGGCGTCGGCATCCCCTTCGTCCTCGCCGCCAAGCAGGCGCGGCCCGACAAGGAGGTCGTCGCGCTCTTCGGCGACGGGGCGTTCTCGCTGACGGGCTGGGACTTCGAGACCCTCGTCCGCTACAACCTGCCCTTCGTCGGGATCGTCGGCAACAACTCGTCGATGAACCAGATCCGTTACGGCCAGAAGGCCAAGTACGGCGACGAGCGCGAGCGCGTCGGCAACACCCTCGGTGACGTCCACTACGACAAGTTCGCCCAGATGCTGGGGGGTTACGGCGAAGAGGTCCGCGACCCCGCCGACATCGCGCCCGCGCTCCGAAGGGCACGCGAGTCCGGGAAGCCCTCGCTGATCAACGTGTGGGTCGACCCGGACGCGTACGCCCCCGGAACCATGAACCAGACCATGTACAAGTGAGGAGCCCTGCCATGACCACCAAGGCTCTCGAGGGCGTCCGTGTCCTCGACATGACCCATGTGCAGTCCGGGCCCTCCGCGACCCAGCTCCTCGCCTGGCTCGGCGCGGACGTGGTGAAACTGGAGGCGCCGACCGGGGACATCACGCGCAAGCAGCTGCGTGACCTGCCGGACGTCGACTCGCTCTACTTCACGATGCTCAACTGCAACAAGCGGAGCATCACCCTCAACACGAAGACGGAACGCGGCAAGGAGCTCCTCACCGAGCTGATCCGGCGCTCCGACGTCATGGTCGAGAACTTCGGCCCGGGCGCCGTCGACCGGATGGGCTTCACGTGGGAGCGCATCCAGGAGATCAACCCGCGCATCGTCTACGCCTCCATCAAGGGCTTCGGCGACGGCCCGTACACCAACTTCAAGGCGTACGAGGTCGTGGCGCAGGCCATGGGCGGCTCGATGGCGACGACCGGGTTCGAGGACGGTCCGCCGCTGGCCACCGGCGCGCAGATCGGCGACTCCGGCACCGGCATCCACGCCGTCGCCGGCATCCTCGCGGCGCTGTTCCAGCGCGAGAACACCGGGCGCGGCCAGCGCGTGAACGTCGCGATGCAGCACGCGGTGCTCAACCTGTGCCGGGTGAAGCTGCGCGACCAACAGCGTCTGACACACGGCCCGTTGGCCGAGTACCCGAACGAGGATTTCGGTGACGAGGTGCCGCGTTCGGGCAACGCGTCCGGCGGCGGCCAGCCGGGCTGGGCGGTCAAGTGCGCGCCCGGCGGCCCGAACGACTACGTGTACGTCATCGTGCAGCCCGTCGGCTGGCAGCCGCTGAGCGAGCTGATCGGGCGGCCCGAGCTGGCCGGCGACCCCGAGTGGGCGACGCCCGAGGCTCGCCTGCCCAAGCTCAACAAGATGTTCCAGCTCATCGAGGAGTGGTCCTCGACCCTGCCCAAGTGGGAGGTGCTCGAGCGGCTCAACGCGCACAACATCCCGTGCGGGCCGATCCTCTCCACCAAGGAGATCATCGAGGACGAGTCGCTCGTCGCGAACGAGATGGTCGTCGAGGTGGCCCACCCGGAGCGCGGCACGTTCACCACGGTCGGCTCCCCCCTCAAGCTCTCCGACTCCCCCGTGGAAGTGGTCAGTTCACCCCTGCTCGGCGAGCACAACGCCGAGGTGTTCGTCGGGGAGCTGGGGCTCGGGGACGAGGAACTGCGCCTGCTCAAGTCGAACGGAGTGATCTGATTGATGGCCGAGGACCGTGAGCTCACGGTACGGGCGCTGCTCGAGTCCGTGCGCGCGGAGGGCCGCAGCGCTCTCACCGCCCCCGAGGGCAAGGTGATCGCCGACGCGTACGGGATCTCCGTGCCCGGCGAGGAGCTGGCTACGGACGTGGACGAGGCGGTCGCGTACGCGGCACGCTTCGGCGGACCCGTCGTGATGAAGATCGTCTCCCCCGACATCCTGCACAAGACGGACGCGGGCGGCGTGATCGTGGGGGTGGAGGGCGCGGCCGACGTGCGGGCCGCCTTCTGCAAGATCGTGGAGAACGCGCGGGCCTACGCGCCGGACGCCCGGATCGAGGGCGTGCAGGTGCAGGATCTGCTGCCGACCGGGCCCTCCTCGCAGGAGGTCATCGTCGGGGCCGTCACCGATCCGACGTTCGGGAAGGTCGTCGCGTTCGGGCT
Source organism: Streptomyces sp. NBC_01445 (assembly GCF_035918235.1). Taxonomy (NCBI): domain Bacteria; kingdom Bacillati; phylum Actinomycetota; class Actinomycetes; order Kitasatosporales; family Streptomycetaceae; genus Streptomyces; species Streptomyces sp. NBC_01445. Next base: position 2,799,560 of record NZ_CP109485.1, read on the forward strand.
CGGCGGTGTGCTGGTCGAGGTGCTCAAGGACGTGACGTTCCGGCTCGCGCCGGTCGGCGCGGACGAGGCCGTGTCCATGCTGGACTCGATCCGGGCGGCCGAGGTGCTGCGCGGGGTGCGCGGCGCGCAGCCGGTCGACCGGTGGGCGCTGGCCGAGCAGATCCGCCGGGTGTCCCAACTGGTCACCGACTTCCCGGAGATCGCCGAGGTCGACCTCAACCCCGTGATCGCGACGCCGGAGGGCGCGGTCGCCGCCGACATCCGGGTGATCCTCGCCGACGGGGCGCCGAAGCAGCGGCGCACGTACTCGCGCGAGGAGATCCTCCGGTCGATGCGCCGGCTGATGCAGCCGCGCTCGGTCGCGGTGATCGGCGCGTCCAACGAGCAGGGCAAGATCGGCAATTCGGTCATGCGCAACCTGATCGACGGGGGTTTCTCCGGGGAGATCCATCCGGTGAACCCCAAGGCCGATGACATCCTGGGCCGCAAGGCGTACAAGAGTGTCACGGACGTCCCGGGTGAGGTGGATGTGGCGGTCTTCGCGATCCCCGCCAAGTTCGTGGCCTCGGCCCTCGAAGAGGTGGGACGCAAGGGGATCCCGAACGCGGTCCTGATCCCCTCCGGCTTCGCGGAGACCGGTGAACAGGCCCTCCAGGACGAGATCGTGGCGATCGGCGAGCGGTACGGGGTACGCCTGCTCGGGCCGAACATCTACGGCTACTACTCGACGTGGCAGGACCTGTGCGCCACGTTCTGCACGCCGTACGACGTGAAGGGCGGGGTCGCGCTGACCTCGCAGTCCGGGGGCATCGGCATGGCGATCCTGGGCTTCGCGCGCACGACGAAGACCGGTGTCTCCGCGATCGTCGGGCTCGGCAACAAGTCGGACCTCGACGAGGACGACCTGCTCACCTGGTTCGGTGAGGACCCCAACACCCAGTGCATCGCCATGCACCTGGAGGACCTGAAGGACGGGCGGGCCTTCGTGGAGGCCGCGCGGGCGACGGTGCCGAAGAAGCCCGTCGTGGTCCTCAAGGCGGGGCGCACCAGCGCGGGCGCGAAGGCGGCCGGTTCGCACACGGGAGCCCTCGCGGGCGACGACGCGGTGTACGACGACATCCTCAGGCAGGCAGGCGTCATCAGGGCGCCGGGGCTGAACGAGATGCTCGAGTACGCGCGGGCGCTGCCCGTGCTTCCGACGCCGAAGGGTGACAACGTCGTCATCATCACCGGCGCGGGCGGCTCGGGTGTACTGCTCTCGGACGCCATCGTCGACAACGGCCTGTCCCTGATGGAGATCCCGGAGGATCTGGACGCCGCGTTCAAGGCCTTCATCCCGCCCTTCGGCGCCGCGGGCAACCCGATCGACATCACGGGCGGTGAGCCGCCGTCGACGTACGAGGCGACCATCAGGCTCGGCCTGGAGGACCCGCGGATCCACTCCCTCGTCCTCGGCTACTGGCACACGATCGTCACCCCGCCGATGGTCTTCGCGGAGCTGACCGCGCGGGTGGTCGAGGAGTTCCGCGCGCGGGGCATCGAGAAGCCCGTGGTGGCGTCGCTCGCGGGCGACGTCGAGGTCGAGGAGGCCTGCCAGTACCTCTACGAGCGCGGGGTCGTGGCGTACCCGTACACGACCGAGAAGCCGGTGGCCGCACTCGGCGCGAAGTACCGGTGGGCCCGTGCGGCGGGGCTGTTGGGGGGCGGTTCATGAGGTGACCGGACTGGGGGCCGGCCGGCGGTGCGCGCAGGCCGGCCCCGGGACCCATGCGCACGCGAAAGGAATTTGGACAGGGGGCGCTGGCCAGATCTTTCGACGCAAGGGGTGCGACCGTCATGACCGCAACCGATCTATCAACCTCCGTCCCTTACAGAGAGGTGACGGACGCCAACGGCCGTGTGTACCGGGTTGGCGAGACCGATATCGACATCTTGGGCCGCAAGCGCAAGTGGATGGTGATCCTGCCCTGGGTGGGCATGATGGGGATCTCCTCCGCCGAGTACGCGTTCGCGTCCGCCGAGGACACCCTGCACACCGCGCACGACTGGAACAGCCTGCACATCTTCTGGATGATGACCGTCTGGGTGTTCTTCCAGGCCGCGGTCGCCTTCCCCGCGGGCAGGCTGCGTGAGAGCGGCAGACTGCCGGCCCGCTGGGCGATGATGATCGGCGCCTCGGGCACCTTCATGGGCTATCTGTCGCTGGCCCTGGCACCACACGTCGTCTTCGCCTATATCGGCTTCAGCGTGCTGAGCGGCATGGGCGCGGGCATGGTGTACGCCACCTGCGTCAACATGGTGGGCAAGTGGTACCCGGAGCGAAGGGGCGGCAAGACCGGCTTCGTCAACGGCGGATTCGCCTACGGTTCGGTGCCGTTCGTCTTCCTGTTCACCGGCTACATGGACCTGACCAACTACCGGTGGGTGCTGCTCTCGGTGGGCGTTCTGCTCGCCGCCATGGTCGCTTTCGCCGGTTCCTTCTTCAAGGATCCGCCGAAGAACTGGTGGCCTGCGAACGTCGATCCACTCCATCCGCCGGAGGACCCGCGCGCCCGGCGTTCCCTGGAGAAGAACCCGCCGGCCGTCAAGCAGTACACCCCGCTGGAGGCCTGGCGAACCGGCCGAGTGGCACTGATGTGGTTCTGTCTGGCCTGCACCTCCGGCGTGAACATCTTCGGCATCGCCTTCCAGGTGGACATCGGCGAAGAGGCCGGCTTCGCCGGCGGAATCGTTGCCACCGCGATGTCCCTGAAGGCGCTCGTCAACGGCAGCGGGCGCGGCGTCATCGGATGGCTCTCCGACCGCTACGGCCGCAAGCAGTGTCTGCTCGCCGTCTGCGCCATCCTCGGGTTCGCCCAGTTCGGCATCCTCTGGTCGGCCGAGGCCAAGAACCTGCCGCTGTTCCTGGTCTTCTCGGCGATCTCCGGTTTCGGCGGCGGCGCCATCTTCCCGATGTTCGCGGCGCTCACCGCGGACTACTTCGGCGAGAACAACAACGCCACCAACTACGGCATGGTCTACAGCTCCAAGCTCGTCTCCGGCCTTGGCGCGGGGATGGGCGCCGTGGTCGTCGGGGCCTGGGGACACTCCGGTGCCTTCATCCTGGCGGGCTGCATCTCCTTCTTCGCCGGCTTCATCGCGCTCTTCCTGTCCCAACCCGGCAGGTCCAGGTCCCGTGACATCCAACCCAACCCGCAACCGCTCGGTGAGGAGATGGCTTGATATGACGGCGGAGCCGATCGCCGCAGGCAACTCAGCGACGACCACTGGTAGCAAGTACCGAGAGATCACCGACGAGAACGGCCGCGTCTATCGCGTAGGCGAGACGGACCGCGACATCCTCGGCCATTCCCGTAAGTTCATGGTGTATCTGCCATGGGTCGCGATGATGGCCATCAGCGTTTCCGAGTACGCCTACGGTTCGGCGGAGGACACCCTGTCCAGCGCACATGGCTGGACGCAGTCGAATACCTTCTGGATCCTGAGCGTCTGGGTGTTCTTCCAGGCGGGCATCGCCTTCCCGGCCGGATGGATGCGGGAGAAGGGCATCCTGACCGCCAAGCGGGCCACCATGGTCGGCGCCTTCCTGTGCCTGTTCGGATTCCTCGCGCTGTCCCATTTCAACAACGTGTGGCTGGCGATCCTGGGATTCGGTGTCATCGGCGGACTGGGCTCCGGCCTCGTCTACTCGACCTGTATCAACATGGTCGGCAAATGGTTCCCGGAGCGAAAAGGCGGCAAGACCGGTTTCGTCAACGGCGGGTTCGCGTACGGGTCTCTTCCGTTCATCTTCATCTTCAACTACGCGTTCGACACGTCGAACTACCACCGTGTGCTCGACATGATCGGTGTCTATGTGCTGGTGGTCGTACTCGCCTGTGCGTTCTTCTTCCGGGACCCGCCGAAGAACTGGTGGCCGCACGAGGTCGACCCGCTGAAGAAGTCGGGCTCGGACAAGGAGGCCAAGTCCCTCGCCAAGAACCCGCCCGCCGTCCGTCAGTTCACGCCCATGGAGGCCGTCAGGACCGGCATGCTGCCGCTCATGTGGTTCAGCCTCGTGCTGACGGCAGGCGTGTCGATCTTCGGCATCTCCTTCCAGGTGGACTTCGCCAAGGAGGTGGGCTTCGGGCCGCTGGTCGCCGCGTCGTCGATGGGTGTGATGGCGGTCATCAACGGCGTCGGACGTGCGGTCGTCGGCTGGCTGTCGGACATCTGGGGTCGCAAGGTGAGCCTGGTGTTCGTCATCGTCGTCCTGGGCCTCGCCCAGTTCGGCGTCATCTGGGCGGGTGACATCCACAGTGAGTGGCTGTTCCTGTTCTTCGCGTTCCTGTCGGGCTTCGGCGGCGGCGCGTTCTACCCGATGTTCGCGGCGCTCACACCGGACTACTTCGGCGAGAACTACAACGCCACCAACTACGGCCTCGTGTACAGCGGCAAGCTGGTCAGCGGCCTGTTCGGCGGCGGGCTCGGCTCCATGGTGGTCGCCGCGTGGGGCTACAACGGGGCGTACGCGCTCGCCGGGGGCGTCTCGATGGTGGCGGCAGCCGTGGCCCTGCTGCTGCGGCAGCCCGGGGGCGAGCAGGCGGAAAAGGTGGTGGCCACCACGTAGGGCGCACCCACCGGAAGTACGCATAGGAGTGGGGCCCGGCCTGGTGGCCGGGCCCCACTCATGTGTGTCGCGACGTCAGCGCTTCTTGCGCAGACCGGCCAGGTTGTCGTAGCCGATCTTCGCGTACTTGAGGGACTGGCCGAGGTCGGTGTCGCTGGGCGCGTTGTCCTGCTCGACCATCGGGTTGTGGTAGTTCATCGCCCCGACGCGGGTGAAGAACTTCTCGTAGTCGATGACTCCGGTGCCGAACGGCACCATGTCGTAGCCCATGCCGTTCGTCTCGTTGACCGTGCCGTCCTTGGCGTGGAACAGCGGGTAACGCTTGTTGTTGCGGCTCACGAGCGCCGCCGGGTCGAAGACGTTCTCCCGCTGGGAGCCGTCGTGGGCGGTGTAGGTGTGGAACTTGTACTGGGCCACGTGCGCCCAGAAGATGTCCATCTCCAGCCAGACCGTCTTCGGGTCGGCCACCTTGAGGAAGTACTCCAGCTTGCGGATGCCGGAGCTGCGGGTCGGCTTGCCCTGCGCGTCGAGGGGGCCGCCGTCGAGCAGGAAGCCGTACGCCGCGTCGTGGTTGTGCGTGTACAGCTTGAGGCCGGCGCCGTGGGCGATCTTGCCGAGCGCGTTCCACTTGTCGGCGGCGACGTCCCAGTCGGACCGGTAGGCGCTGCCGGTGGGGTCGCCACCGGTGCCCATGTGGTCCATGCCGAGGATGTTGGCTATCTCCAGGTGCTTCTTGAACGTGTCGAGGTCGGGCTGGCTGAGCGGCCACGACCCCGGGATGAAGCCGTGGTTGCCCTGGGCCCGCAGGCCGTACTCGTCGAGCCAGGAGCGCAGCAGCTTGGCGCCCTCGACGGATTCGAGGTTGGCGCCGCCGGGCGCGTTGGCGTGCTGGCCGTAGCCGGCGAACTCGACCTGCTTGTAGCCGTAACGGGCGAGCTCCTTGAAGACCTCGCGGAAGCCGGACGGGAGGTTGGAGGCGAGCGGGTCTCTGCCCGTGGCGTCGCGCACGGTGTAGAGGATGATGCCGCGCTTGGATGCCGGGACGAGGGCGTGGTGGCCGCCGCCCCGGCCGCCGTTGTGCGTGCTCTGGGCGAGGGCGGGCGATGCGCCGAAGACGGGTGCGGCGACGGCGGCTGCCCCCGCGGCGGTGCAGGTGCTCAGAAAGCGGCGGCGGCTGACGCCGAGAGCGCGGCGCAGGGCGTCGCCGGGTCCGGATTCATCGTTGAACGCGGTCACGGTCTCTCTCTTTCTCGGGTGGGTGCGGGGCGTGTGCGGGTGCGCACCGGGCTCATGCGAGACCGGCCAGGTCGAGCAACAGCGATTTCACGTCGGTGGCCGCGACACGGCCGGTGACGGCGCGGGGGGTGGAACAGAGGATGAGCGGACCGTCGGGGCTGTCGTCGCTCAAGGGGAGGCGGCCGTGGCTGCCGCGGATGGGTGAGGGATCGAGGGGCACGACCGCCATGCGGTAGCGCATGCCGAGCTTCTTGCGGGCCAGGGCGCCGGCGGCCTTCACCTTGACGTAGGGGTCCTGGGGGTCCATGAACAGCTCGACGGGGTCGTAGCCGGGCTTGCGGTGGATCTCGACGAGCTGCGCGAAGTCGGGCGCGCGGTCGTCGTCGAGCCAGTAGTAGTACGTGAACCAGGCGTCGGGTTCGGCGACGGCGACGAGTTCGCCGGAGCGGGGGTGGTCGAGGTGGTGGGCCTTCTTCCCCTCGTCGTCGAGGAGTTGCTCGATGCCGGGCACGTCTTTCAGTGCCTCGCGGACCGTGTCGAGGTCCTCGGGGCGGCGCACGTAGATGTGGGCGATCTGGTGGTCGGCGACCGCGAACGCCCGGGACGTCATCGGGTCGAGGTACTCCATGCCGTCCTGCGTGTGCACTTCGAGGAGGCCGGCGCGGCGCAGGACGCGGTTGATGTCGACGGGCCGCTCGACGCGGGTGATGCCGTACTCGGACAGGGCGACGACCGTGCGGCCCTCGGCCTTCGCGTCGTCGAGCAGCGGGGCGAGGGTGGCGTCGAGTTCGGCGGCGGCCCGGTGCGAGCGCGGGTCGTCGGGGCCGAAGCGCTGGAGGTCGTAGTCGAGGTGGGGGACGTAGGCCAGTGCCAGGTCGGGATGGCGGGTGGCCATGATGTGCCGGGTCGCGTCGACGATCCACCGGCTGGAGACGAGGTCGGCGCCCGGGCCCCAGAAGTGGAAGAGGGGGAACGTGCCGAGTTTCTCGGTGAGTTCGTCGTGCAGAGCCGGTGGCCTGGTGTAGCAGTCGGGTTCCTTGCGGCCGTCGGCGTAGTAGACGGGCCGGGGTGTGACGGTGATGTCGGTGTCGGCGCCCATGGCGTACCACCAGCAGATGTTGGCGACCGTGTACCCGGGGTGGCTGCGGCGGGCCGCGTCCCAGAGCTTGTCGCCGGCGACGAGTCCGTTGTGCTGGCGCCACAGGAGTACGTCGCCCAGCTCACGGAAGTACCAGCCGTTGGCGACGATGCCGTGCTCGGACGGCATGGTGCCGGTGAGGAACGTCGACTGGGCGGCGCAGGTGACGGCGGGCAGGACCGTGCCGAGGTGGGCCTGCGACCCCGTCCGGCCGAGGGCCTTGAGCTGGGGCATGTGGTCGAGGAGGCGCGGGGTGAGACCCACGACGTCCAGGACGAGCAGCGGGTTCGGGCTCACGCCCGGCCGGTCGGCTGTGGTGTCTGTGCCGACAGTTGTCATGGGAGTTCCTTCAGGCCGAGGTCCGTCAGGAGGTCGCGGGCCAGGGTGAGCTCGGCGGCGATGCCGTCCGCGAGCTGGGTGCGGGCGCGGGGGCGCAGCTCGGGCGGGAGCGCCTGCCAGGTGTACGTCTCGACCTCCAGGTGACGGGTGAGCGGGTGCGCGCCGCCGACCAGGCGGGTGAGCGTGTCCTTCAGCACCGGGAGCGTGGAGGTGAGGGGGGCCGCGGGCGCCGCGTGCAGCGGTACGTGGAAGTGGGCGCGCCAGGGCGCGGTGTCGGGGAGCGCGCCGCCGGCGAGTGCCTCGCCCAGGTCGTCGGTGCCGCGCAGCCCTTCGGGGGTGAGGGTGCGGGTCTGGTGCAGGAAGCGGGGTTCGTCGAACGCGGCGAGCGCCTCGCGGACCTCGGCCCTTTCTGGGTGCTCGGCGTGCAGGGCCGCGGAGAGCTGGGACTTGACGACGGGGATGCCGGCGGCGGCGAGGGCGTCGAGTGCGGTGGCCGGGTCCTCGAAGGAGGTGGCGAGATGGCAGGTGTCGACGCAGACGCCGATGCGGTCGCGGGCCACGGCCGTGAGCGGGGCGATCGCGTCGCCGGTCGTCTCGACGGTGCAGCCCGGCTCGGGTTCGAGGCCGATGCGGATGGAGCGGCCGGTCAGCTCCTCCAGGGCGTCGAGCCGCTCGGCGAGGGTCGTGAGCGCGACGTACGCGACGTCCCGGCTGGCCGGGTCGATGGCGCGCCAGGCGAGGGGCAGCGTGGAGATGGTGCCCTCGGTGATGTCGGAGGGGAGCAGCGCGGCGAGGAGCCGGGCCAGGTCGGCGGTGTGCGCGAGGCGCTCCGGGTCGGCCCAGTCGGGCTTGTACACGCGGTACTTGACCTCTTCGGCGCCGAACCCCTCGTACGGGAAGCCGTTGAGGGTGACGACTTCGAGGCCGCGGCGGTCGAGTTCGGTGCGCAGGCCGCGCAGGGCGACGGGGTCGGTGGTGAGGGCGCGCGCGGCGTCCTTGGCGAGCCACAGGCCGATGCCGAGCCGGTCGCGGCCGAGGCGCTTGCGGACGGGTTCGCAGTGGTCGCGCAGCTGGGCCAGCACGCCGTCCAGGGTCTCGGCGGGGTGGACGTTGGTGCAGTACGCGAGGTGGACGGTGGACCCGTCGGGGTGGCGGAAGCGCATCGCTCACGCCCCGCCGCGCAGGATGGAGTTGCCCTCGTGGGTGGCGTCGGTCCCGGCGACGTCGAGGTCGAGCCGGCCGCTGAGGCCGTAGAACGCGACGGGGTTGCGCCACAGGACGCGGTCGACGTCGTCCTCGGTGAAGCCGGCCTTCAGCATCGCGTCGGCGACCTCGCGGGTCTTGAGGGGGTCGCTCTTGCCCCAGTCCGCGGCCGAGTTGACGAGGACCTGCTCGGGTCCGTACTCGGTGAGGATCGCGACCATCCGCTCCTCGTCCATCTTGGTGTCGGGATAGACGGAGAACCCGAGCCAGCAGCCCGCGTCCTTGGCCTCCTTCACCGTGGTCTCGTTGAGGTGGTCGATCAGCACCCGGTCGAGCGGCAGGTCCGACTCGCGTACGACGTCCAGGGTCCGGCGCAGTCCGGCGAGCTTGTCGCGGTGCGGGGTGTGCACGAGCGCGGGGAGTTCGTGGTCCGCGGCGAGCTGGAGCTGCGCGGCGAGCGCGGTGTCCTCGGTGGGGGTCATCGAGTCGTAGCCGATCTCGCCCACGGCGACGACGTTGTCCTTGACGAGGTAGCGCGGCAGCGCGTCGAGGACGGGCGTGCAGCGCGGGTCGTTCGCCTCCTTGGGGTTGAGGGCGAGGGTGCAGTGGTGGGCGATCCCGTACTGCGCGGCACGGAACGGCTCCCAGCCGAGGAGCGCGTCGAAGTAGTCGAAGAACGAGGCGGGCGAGGTGCGGGGCTGGCCGAGCCAGAAGGACGGCTCGACGATCGCCCGTACGCCCGCGGCGTACATGGCCTCGTAGTCGTCGGTGGTGCGCGACGTCATGTGGATGTGCGGGTCGAAGATGCGCATCAGGACTCCTCGGCCTTGGGGGGAGGGGGCACGACCAGGGGGGTCAGGGCCAGTACGCGGTGCAGGTCGTCGGGGACGGGGCGGCCCGCGGCGGTGCGCTCGCGCGCGTAGTCGCCGAGCATGCGGGCGAGTTCGGCGTCTCCGCGCGCCCGTTCGGCGAGGTCGGCGACGGCGGACACCGGCACGCCGGTGAAGAGACACTTCAGGACGGCGTGCCGCCAGTGGTGCGCGGTGAGGTGCTCGGCGGCGTAGGGGCCGACGGCGGCGGCGACCAGCCGGGTGTCGTTCGTGCGCAGCGCGTCCTCGACGAGGGACAGCGCTTCGGGCCCTGGTACGAGGTGGGGCAGGGCCGTGAGGACGGCGCGGCGTTCGGCGGCGGCGCCCTGTTCGTAGAGGCGGGTGAGGGTGGCGGTGTCGGCGCGGGCCGCGTGCAGGAGGACGACGCGGGCACTGTCGGCGTGCTCGGCGCCACAGCGGCGCCCCGCTTCGGCGAACCTCAACTCCCATACTGCTTGCGCCTGTTGACCGCCCGTATCCTCAGCCGCCGCCTCTGCCGTGGCCTTGTCGAGCCAGGTGCGGGCGGTTTCGCCGAGGGAGGCGTCGGTGCGGGCGCGGAGGGCCGCGATGCCGGGAGGTGTGCCGGTCACGGGGTGCCTCCTTCGGCGGCGACGCGTCGCAGGAACCGCAGGGATTCCTCCGCGAGTCGGGGCCCCGCGTGGGAGTGGCGGGGCAGTTCCACGACCGTCAGTCCCTGGTAGCCGGTGGCTTCGAGGGCTTCGAGCACCGGCGGGAAGTCGATCTCGCCTTCGCCGAACGGAAGGTGTTCGTGGACACCGCGCCGCATGTCCTCGATCTGTACGTGCTTCAGCCATGGGGCGGCCTCACGCACGCAGTCGGCGGGCGGCAGCGGCTCCAGGCACTGGCAGTGGCCGATGTCCAGGGTCAGGCCGAGCGCATCCGGCCCGCCGAACTCCTCGCGGAGGTAGTGGAAGTCGGCGAGTGAGCCCAGGAGGTGGCCGGGCTCGGGCTCGATGGCGAGCGGGACGCCGGCGGCGGAGGCCGCGTCGAGGACGGGGGCGAGCGCGTCGGCGAGCCGCTTCCACGCGGTGCCGTCGTCCGTGCCGTCCGGGGTGATGCCGCTGAAGCAGTGCACGGCGTGGGCGCCGAGGTCGGCGGCCACCTGCACGGCCCTGATGAGGAGCCGGGTGCGGGCGGCCCTGGCGTCCGGGTCGGGGTCGAGGAGCGAGGGGCCGTGCTTGCGGCGCGGGTCGAGGACGTAGCGGGCGCCGGTCTCGACGGTGACGGTCAGGCCGTGCCGGTCGAGGACGCGGGCCACCTGCCGGGTGCGGGTGGGGAGGTCGGGGACCAGGGGGTCCAGGTGCATGTGGTCGAGGGTGAGACCGACTCCGTCGTATCCCAGGTCGGCGAGGACGGCGAGGGCGTCCTCCAGGCGCAGGTCGGTGAGGCCGTTCGTGCCGTATCCCCAGCGGATGGTCATGTGACGCTCACCTTCGGTGCGATGCGCCGCGCGAGCGGCGCGAGAGCGGCGGTGATCAAGGCGGTCCTGGGGGCGCCGGCCCTGGCGGCCAGGGCCGCCTGGAGGGGGATCAGGGAACGGATGCCCGCGCCCACGGCGCGTTGGGTGAGGGGTGGGGAGGGGTTGAGGGCCGCGTGGAAGTAGGGGCGGGCCGTCGCCCCCGCGTAGGCGGCCGCCAGGGCCGTGGTGATGGATCCCGACAGGCCGGGGGCGGCTGCTACCCGCCGGCCTGCCGGGAGTTCGTGGGTACGGCCCGTCCACCGGGCCAGGGTGAGGGACGCGGCCAGGGCGGCCAGAGGGGCGGCGGTGTTGCCTCCCTGGGTTTCGTTGCGGGACACCGTGGTGACGGCGAGGATGTGGGCGGCGATTGTCGTCGCTGTGGGGAGAGCGGCCCCCAGGCCGTGTTCCTGGCCCCCGGAGCCTGGTGCTGTGCCGACCCTTCCCCAAGCTCTCGGCTTCGCTCGATCAGAGGGGTCCCCCATCGCCTTGCTGAACGCCTGCCCACAGCGGGGTGCGGTGGCCGCTGCCCCGAGCAGGACGTCCAGCCCTCTCGCCGCTGCCATGGCCACCGGACCCGCCTGGGTCCTCTTCAGGCCCAGGTCGTACGCCCAGACCGTGCCGGCCAGCGCGGTGGCCAGCAGTGTCGCCGGGCGGCCCGCCCGGTGTGCCAGGGCCAGACCTCCCGCTGTGAAGGCGCCCGCTGCCGCGAGGGCCGCTGCGGGGCGGATTCGCCCTGACGGCAGCGGGCGGTGCGGGCGGTCCACGGCGTCCTCGGCGCGGTCCGCCCAGTCGTTGAGGGCCATGCCGGCCTCGTAGAGGCACAGGGACGACCCGATGGCGAGGAAGGTGCCACGGCCGGGGCGCAGGCCCACCGCCGACGCGCCCGCGAGGGCATCGCCGGGGACGGTGAACAGGGCGGGCAGGCGCAGGAGTTCGGCCCAGGCACGCAGGTGCTCTCCGCGGCCGGTCACCGCAGGCGTCCGGCGAAGCCGACCAGTGTCGCGTACTGCTCGGCGAGCGCCGGGGACGCGTCGCCGTCGGGGTCCTTGAAGTAGAAGCCGAGCTCCGGCAGGGGCCCCTCGACGCCCTTCTCGTGGGCGCGCAGGAGAAGGCGGGCCAGGTCGAGGACGAGGGGGGCGGCGAGCGCGGAGTCGCAGCCCTGCCAGATCGTCTGGAGGATCATGCGGGAGCCGAGGAACCCGTCGAAGGCGATGTGGTCCCAGGCGGTCTTCCAGTCCCCGAGCGCGGGCACGTCGTCGATGTGGACCTCGCCCTCGGGCGCGGCCCCGAGCGCGTCGGCGAGGACGCGTTCCTTGCCCGCGTTCTTCGCCGCCGCGGCGCCGGGGTCGGCGAGCGCGGCACCGTCGCCGCCGCCGAGGAGGTTGGTGCCGGACCAGGCACGCACGGACAGGGAGCGCTGGAGGAACATCGGCGCGAGCACGGACCGCAGCAGGGTCTGGCCCGTCTTGCCGTCGCGGCCCGCGTGGGGCAGGCCGCTGGTGGCGGCGAGTTCGGCGAGCGCGGGGTGGTGCAGGCCGGTGGAGGGGGTGAAGTTGACGTACGGGCAGCCCGCGCGCAGGGCGGCCGCCGCGTAGAGGGAGCTGGCGGGCAGCCGGCTGCTGTCGGGGGCGGGTTCCGTGGACGCCACGTTCACGACGACGGCGCCGGCGAGTCCGCCGCGGTCGGCGAAGTCCCTGATGTCGGCGGCGAAGGCGGCGATGAGTTCGTCGTCGGAGCGGGAGTCCCCCGGCTGGGGGCCTCCCGGGCGTATCTCCCGGTCGGCGGCGGCGAGTTCGGCGCCGACCGCGGCCGGCAGGCCGTGCGGCAGGACGCCTCCGGCGGCGAGGTGTTCGGCGCGTTTGGGCAGCGGACAGTCGACGGTGTCGTGCCCGCCGAAGACGAGTGACGACAGCGCGGGGAGCCCGGCGCCGGCGAAGGGTTCGGTCTCGGTGACCATGCCGGTCGGGGGGTGCAGGCCCGCGCCGACGGCGGCGCAGCCCGCGACCGCGGTGGTGGCGACGGAGCCACGGGCCCCGATGAGCCAGACTCCGAAGCGGGCGGTGGGGGAAGTGGGTTCGGCGGACATGGGCAGCCTCCTTGTCGTACGCGAACCAGGGCCGGAGTTGCGGTGGTGGTGCGGGACGGCGGGCGGGGGTCCGGCGTCCCCCGCCCGCCGCCGTCTAGTGGCCGGACCCGGCGCCCGGCTTCGCGGGCAGGTCCTTGACCCGGATGTCACGGAAGGACACCTGGTCGTCATTGCCGTGGTTCTGGATCCCGACGTACCCGTCGCGCAGGCTCCGGGCCGGGTCGGTGTTGGTGAAGTCGTTGACCTTCACGCCGTTGAGCCAGATCCGCAGGTGCTCGCCCTCGACCCGGATCTCGTACGTGTTCCACTCCCCCGGCGGGTTCAGCGCACGATCACGCTTCTTCACATCGGCGGACCGGAAGCTGTAGACGGACCCGGTGGTGCGGTCGGGTGCGTCGGTCGCGTCGATCTGGACCTCGTAGCCGTTGTTCACGGCCGACCAGGGGTCGTCGGACTCCGGGAAGCCCACGAAGACACCGGAGTTGTCGTCCCCGGCCATCTTCCAGTCGAGCTTCAGGGAGTACGAGCCGAGCGGGCGGCCCGCGTACCAGAGCATTCCCATGCCGCCGGCCGAGGTGAGCGTGCCGTCGTCCGAGAGCTCGAAGGAGCCGGGTCCGGCCTGCTTCCAGTCCTTGAGCGACTCGGCGGTCCCGTCGAACAGGGACGTGTAGCCGCTCTCGGGCCGGCAGTCGGCCTGCGCGGCGCCACTCGCCCAGCGGATCCCGCCGAGCAGGTGCTGCCGGAAGGCCGGGTCGGCGTACGACTCCTTGGTGTGACCCGCGCCGGTGTAGAAGGAGCGGCCGCCCCGGTAGTTCTGGCACCAGGAGATGGGGTGGTCGCCCGCCATGGTGCCGCCGGTGTACGACGACTCGTCGAGCGAGGCGAGGACGTGGGCGTGCTCGCGCGGGTTGGAGCGGTAGTTGTACCACTCGTCCGTGCGGTTCCACGTCGGGGCGAGGTGGGCGGTGGCCGGGTTGCCCCGGTCCTCGACCTTGACGGTGGCGGGCTGGATCGCCGGGTGATCCTGGAAGTAGGCGCCGGCGAGGCCGCCGTAGAAGGGCCAGTCGTACTCGGTGTCGGCGGCCGCGTGGACGCCGACGTAGCCGCCGCCCTTCTCGATGTAGTGCTCGAAGGCCGTCTGCTGGTCGGCGCCGAGCACGTCACCGGTGGTGGAGAGGAAGACGACGGCGTCGTAGCGGCGCAGATTGGCGTCGGTGAAGGCGCCGGCGTCCTCGGTGGCGTCGACGGCGAAGCCGCCTGCCGCGCCCAGGTCCCGCACGGCGGCGATCCCCTCGGGGATCGAGTCGTGGCGGAAGCCCGCGGTCTTGGAGAAGACCAGGACCCGGCCCCCCGCCCCCGCGTCCCCCGGTGAGGAGGACGCGGGAGCGGAGACGCAGCCGATGAGCAGGGCGGCCGCGGAGGCCGCGAGCGCGATACGGGTGGAGGTGCGCACAGTCCTGCTCCTTCCTCAGCCGGTGGTGAAGGTGAAGTCGTCCACGTCGAACAGGGCGTCGGTGCCCGCACCCTTGAAGACCAGGAAGAGCGTCGTGGTCGTGGCGGGCGCCTTGCTGATGGTGCCGGTGACGTCCTTGTACGTCTCCCAGGACCCGGTGGGTTCGACCTTGGCGCTGCCGAGGAGGCGTCCGGTGGCGGAGCCGCTGCGGATCTCCAGCGTGCCGCCGCTGCCGGCGGACGCGACGCTCGCGCTGAACGACTTGACGTTGCTCAGGACGTACGGCTTGAAGGAGATCCAGTCGCCGTTGTTGATGTCGCCGACCGTCTTGCCGCCCTCCGCCGGGGTGTGGGCGGTGATGCTGACGCCCTTGGAGTCGCCGTAGTGCTCGGCCTGGCGGTGCTTCTGCTGAGTGACGCTCTGGTCGTGGGTGGTCAGCGCGGGCTGGCCGTTGGCACCCTGGTCGGTGTACTCGGCGTCGAAGACCCCGAAGATGTTGGCGTTCGGGTCGTGCTCGCTGTCCGCGGAGGTCTTGAGGGTGCCGGAGCAGCCGTTGGCCGAGGTGATCGGGTGGCCGTGGCTGTCGTGGCCGAGGATGTGCGTGACCTTGACCTTGGAGCAGTCGATCGTCCCGTCCTCGGGGTCGGTGACCTTCACCTTGAAGGGCACCTCGTCACCGAAGGTGAACAGCTGGCCGTCCGCGGGGAGTTCGAGGGTCACCTTGGGCGCGGTGTTGCCGACGACGATGTGGGCGTCGGCGCTGCCGGTGCGGCCCGTCGTGTCCTTGGCGGTGACGGTCGCGGTGTAGGTGCCGTTCTTCTTGTACGTGTGGCTGGGGGCGGCGCCCGTGCCGGTGGTGCCGTCGCCGAAGTTCCAGGAGTACGTCAGCGCGTCGCTGTCGGCGTCGGACGCGGTCGAGGAGAAGCGGGCCTTGAGCGGGGCCTGGCCCGAGGTCTTGTCGACCTTGGCGTCGACGACGGGCGAGTGGCCGTCGGTCGCGTTCTCGATGCGGTAGAGGCCGGAGTTCTCGTCGCCGCCGAACCAGGACAGGCCGTAGTCCAGGACATACAGCGCGCCGTCCGGCCCGAAGGCCATGTCCATCACCTGCGTACCGGTCCACGGGAACGGGTTGATCTTGGCGACCTTGCCGTCCGCGTCCTGCTCGATCCGCTTGATCCACTGCCGGCCGAACTCACCGGCGAAGAAGTTGCCGTCGTAGGCCTCGGGGAACTTCACGGGCGAGGTGTTCGCGGCGTCGTAGCGGTAGACCGGGCCGCCCATCGGGGACTCGGAGCCGGTGCCGAACTCGGGCACGGAGCCCCCGTCGTAGGGGATCCAGGCCGGCTGGGCGGGCGGCAGGTCGACGATGCCCGTGTTGTGGGGCGAGGTGTTCTTCGGCGCGGCGCAGTCGAAGGCGGCGCCGGACGTCTTGGTGGCGAAGTCGTAGTCGATGTACGCGTCGTTGTTGCCGGTGCAGTACGGCCAGCCGAAGTTGCCGGCCTTGGTGATGCGGTTGAACTCGACCTGGCCCGCGGGGCCGCGCTTCGGGTCGGCGGTGCCGGCGTCGGGGCCGTAGTCACCGACGTAGACGATGCCGGTCGGCTTGTCGACGCTGATCCGGAACGGGTTGCGGAAGCCCATCGCGTAGATCTCGGGGCGGGTCTTGTCCGTGCCCGGGGCGAAGAGGTTGCCGTCGGGTATGGAGTACGTGGCGTCGTCGTTGACCTTGATGCGCAGGACCTTGCCGCGCAGGTCGTTGCTGTTGCCGGCCGAACGCCGGGCGTCGTAGGCCGGGTTGCGGGTGGCCTGCTCGTCGATCGGTGTGTAGCCGTCGGAGGAGAACGGGTTGGAGTCGTCGCCCGTCGACAGGTAGAGGTTGCCGTCCTTGTCGAAGTCGATGTCGCCGCCCACGTGGCAGCAGATGCCGCGCGAGGTGGGGATCTCCAGGATCTTCTTCTCGCTGGCGTTGTCGAGCGTGCCGTCCGCGTTGAGCACGAAGCGCGAGAGCTGGTTGTGGCCGTCGAAGGGCTTGAAGTCCGCAGCCGTGCCGTCGTTCGGGGCGTCGCCCGCGGGGGTGTCGAGCGGCGGCGCGTAATAGAGGTAGATGAAGTGGTTGTCGCTGAACTTCGGGTCCACGCCGACGCCTTGGAGGCCCTCTTCGTCGTGGGAGTAGACGTCGAGCTTGCCGGCGACCTTGGTGGTGCCGTTCTCGTCGGTCAGGCGCAGGACGCCGTCGCGCGAGGTGTGCAGGACCTTGCGGTCCGGCAGGACGGCGAGCGACATGGGCTCGCCGACCTCTTCGGCACCCTTGGCGAGGGTGACCTGCTGGAAGTCCTCCGCGGCGGCCGCGGCGTCGGGGGCGGGCGCCGCGCCGGCGTGGGGGGCGCCGATCGCGAATGAGGCTCCGGCGAGAAGTGAGCCGGTGAGGAGTGCGAGTGCCTTGCGGAATCTCGGGCGTTTCCTGTGCACGGAGTTCCTCCGGAAAAGGGCGTGCGTACGGACGGGTGCGTGTCGCGCATGCGCTTGGGGCGGGTGCGATCGGTACGCCGGGGTGCGCCGTCACCCCGGAACTGTGCGTGTCCTGACTGCGTGTCCTGTACAGCATTGGACCGTAGCCACGTTTGTCCGGGACGGAAAGCCCTTGCACAGCAAAGGAGTTGACTTTTTCCCCGCGCAGGACAAACGTGGCCGACGGTCCGCTAGTCGGAACCGCCGAAGGCCGCGTCGAAGGACGCCGTGGGCGGCTCGAAGTCGAACGCCTTGAGGTGCTTGAGCGCCTCCGGGGCGCCCTGGAGCCGGTCCATGCCGGCGTCCTCCCACTCGACCGAGACGGGCCCCTCGTAGTCGATGGAACGCAGCATCCGGAAGACGTCCTCCCAGGGCACGTCGCCGTGGCCCGCGGAGACGAAGTCCCAGCCGCGGCGCGGGTCGCCCCAGGGCAGGTGCGAGCCGAGGCGGCCGTTGCGGCCGTCCAGGCGGCGCCTGGCCTCCTTGCAGTCGACGTGATAGATCCGGTCACGGAAGTCCCACAGGAAGCCGACCGGGTCGAGGTCCTGCCATACGAAGTGGCTGGGGTCGAAGTTCAGGCCGAAGGCGGCCCGGTGGTCGACGGCGTCGAGGGCGCGCTGCGTGGTCCAGTAGTCGTACGCGATCTCCGACGGATGGACCTCGTGCGCGAACAGGACGCCGTTCTCGTCGAAGACGTCGAGGATGGGGTTCCAGCGGTCGGCGAAGTCCTGGTAGCCGCGCTCGATCATCGACTCGGGCGCGGGCGGGAACATGGCGACCAGGTGCCAGATGGACGAGCCGGTGAAGCCGATGACGGTGTCGACGCCGAAGGCCGCCGCGGCCCGTGCGGTGTCCTCCATCTCGGCCGCGGCCCGCCGCCGTACGCCCTCGGCCTCGCCGTCGCCCCAGATGCGGGCCGGCAGGATCGCCCGGTGGCGCTCGTCGATGATCGCGTCGCACACCGCCTGCCCCACCAGGTGGTTGGAGATCGCCCAGCATTTGAGGCCGTACTTGTCGAGCAGGGCGCGGCGCGAGTCGAGGTAGCCGGGGTCCGCGAGGGCCTTGTCGACCTCGAAGTGGTCGCCCCAGCAGGCGAGTTCGAGGCCGTCGTAGCCGAAGTCGCGGGCCAGCCTGCACACCTCTTCGAGCGGCAGGTCGGCCCACTGTCCGGTGAACAGGGTGAACTGGCGTGGCATGAGCCGTGCCTCCTCAGACCGGGATGGGTGTGTAGACGGAGTTCTTGAGCGCGCTCTCCTCCACGGCGGCGAGCACGCGCTGCACGCGCAGACCTTCGGCGAAGGAGGGTTCGGGCTGTTGGCCGGACGCGATGGCGTGGACCAGATCGCGGGCCTGGTGCACGAAGGTGTGCTCGTAGCCGAGGCCGTGGCCCGGCGGCCACCAGGCTTCCAGGTAGGGGTGGCCGGGCTCGGTGACGAGGATGCGGCGGAAGCCCGCGCTGACCCCGGGTTCCGTGTGGTCGTGGAACGACAGCTCGTTGAGACGCTCCAGGTCGAAGGCCAACGAGCCCCTCTCGCCGTTGAGTTCGATGCGCAGGGCGTTCTTGCGGCCGGAGGCGAACCGCGTCGCCTCGAAGGAGCCGAGCGCACCGGAGGCGAAGCGGGCCGTGAAGAGCGCCGCGTCGTCGACCGTCACCGGGCCGCGCCCGGTCCCGGCGTCGCCCGCCGCGAGCCCGGCCGACGCCCCTACGGTGTCCTTGAGGATCGGCCGTTCCCGTACGAACGTCTCGGTGAGCGCGGAGACGCCGACGAGGGACTCCCCCGCCAGGTACTGCGCGAGGTCGACGGCGTGCGCGCCCAGGTCGCCCAGGGCACCCGAGCCCGCGTACTCCTTCTTCAGCCGCCAGGTGAGCGGGAAGTCGGGGTCGACGAGCCAGTCCTGGAGGTAGGAGACGCGCACGTGGCGCAGGGCGCCGATGCGGCCCTCCTCGACCATGCGACGGGCGAGCGCGGTGGCGGGGACGCGCCGGTAGTTGAAGCCGGCCATCGCCAACTGGCCGCGGGCCCGGGCCCGTTCGGCCGCCTCGACCATCGCCTCGGCCTCGTCGACCGTGTTGGCGAGCGGCTTCTCGCACAGGACGTGCTTGCCCGCCTCCAGAGCGGCGACGGCGATCTCCGCATGGCTGTCGCCCGGGGTGCAGATGTCGACGACGTCGACGTCCTCGCGGGCGATCAGCGCCCGCCAGTCCGTCTCGGCCGCGGCCCAGCCGAGCCGGTCGGCCGCGGCGCGGACGGCCTGCCCGTCCCGGCCGCAGACGGCCGCGAGGACCGGCCGCAGCGGCAGGTCGAAGACCCGGCCCACGGTGCGCCAGCCCTGGGAGTGGGCGGCGCCCATGAAGGCGTAGCCGACCATGCCGACACCCAGGGGGCGCGGTCCGGCCCCGGGCTCCTGAGTCGTGCCCATGCAGTAGTCCTCCTCGTCGACGCCGGTCCCGCGGGATGCACTGTGGGGGCATCCATCACTTGAAGCCGGTCGGCATGTACTGCGCGACGTTGTCCTTGTCGACGACCGCCGAGAAGAGCGTCACGTGGGCCGGGATCTCGAACTCGGCCATGCCGCTGACGCCCTTGCCCTGGCCGAGGGCGCGCGCGAGGTCGATCGCGGAGGCGGCCATGGTCGGCGGGTAGAGGACGGTCGCCTTGAGGACGCTGTTGCCGGCCTCGATGGCCTGCATGGCGGAGAGCGCTCCGGCGCCGCCGACCATCAGGAAGTCGTCGCGGCCGGCCTGCTTGATGGCGCGCAGGGCGCCGACACCCTGGTCGTCGTCGTGGTTCCACAGGGCGTCGAAGTTCTTCTGCGCCTGGAGGAGCTGCGACATCTTCGCCTGGCCGGACTCTACGGTGAACTCGGCGGCCTGGCGGGCGACCTTCTTGATGTTCGGGAAGTTCTTCAGGGCGTCGTCGAAGCCCTGGCTGCGCTGCTTGGTGAGCTCCAGGTTGTCGAGGCCCGCGAGCTCGACGACCTTGGCGTTCTTCTTGTCCTTGAGCTGCTCGCCGATGTAGTTGCCGGCGCTCAGGCCCATGCCGTAGTTGTCGCCGCCGATCCAGCAGCGGTACGCCTGCGGGGTGTTGAAGATCCGGTCGAGGTTGACGACGGGGATCCCGGCGCGCATCGCCTTCAGGCCGACCTGGGTGAGGGCCTTGCCGTCGGCCGGCAGGATCACCAGGACGTCGACCTTCTTGTTGATGAGCGTCTCGACCTGCCCGATCTGCGCGGCGGTGTCGTTCGAGCCCTCCGTCGCCTCCAGGGTGACGTCGGAGTACTTCTTGGCGCGCTCCGTGGCGTTGTCGTTGATCGCGTTCAGCCAGCCGTGGTCGGCCTGCGGTCCCGCGAACCCGATGGTGACGTGCTTGCCCGGCTTGTCGTCCGCGGCGGGCTTGTCGTTCGCCGCGGGCTTCGCGTCCTTGGGCTCGTTGCTCGTGCAGGCGGTGAGCAGTCCGCCCGTGGTGACGGCGGCTGCCGCTCCGAAGAGCAGTCCTCTGCGGCTCGTGGTCTCTGGCATGTCGGTGGGCCCTTCCCGAGTCAAGAAGTGGTGGTGGAGGTGCGTCGCTGGACCAGGACCGCGGCGACGATGATCGCCCCCTTGGCGATCTCCTGGACGTCGCTCTGCAGATTGTTGAGCGCGAAGATATTGGTGATCGTGGTGAAGATCAGTACGCCGAGCACGGAGCCGGTGATGGTGCCCCGGCCGCCGGTGAGCAGGGTGCCGCCGATGATCGCGGCGGCGATGGCGTCGAGTTCGTAGAGGTTGCCGTTGGTGTTCTGTCCGGAACCGGCCAGGACGATCAGGAGGAAGGCCGCGATGCCGCAGCACAGGCCCGACAGGAGGTAGAGGTAGAGGCGCTGGCGGCGTACGTCGATGCCGGCGAGCCGCGCGGCCTCGGCGTTGCCGCCGACGGCGACGGAGCGGCGGCCGAACGTCGTACGGTTCAGGACCAGCCAGCCGACGACCGTGACGGCGGCGAAGACGAGGACGAGCGGCGGGATGCCGAGGATGTAGGCGTCGCGCTCGCCGAGCTTGAGGACACTGTCCACGGACACGGTCTGCGTCTTGCCGTCGGTGATCTGGAGGGCGAGGCCGCGGCCCGACGCGAGCATCGCGAGGGTGGCGATGAAGGGGACCATGCCGCCGTACGCGATCAGCAGTCCGTTGACCAGTCCGCAGCCGACGCCCACGACGACGGCGGTGAACAGGATTCCGGCGAAGCCGTAGTCCTGCGTCGCGACCGTGGTGGCCCAGACGCTCGCGAGAGCGACGATCGCGCCGACCGACAGGTCGATGCCGCCGGAGATGATCACGAAGGTCATGCCGACGGTGACGACACCGATGACGGACGCCTGCGTGAGGATCAGCTGCACGTTGTTCGTGTCGAGGAACGAGTCGGGCTGGGTGATGCCGCCGATCAGGACGAGGGCGGCGAGGACGCCCACCAGGGACAGGGTCCGCACGTCCGGGCGGAAGCCTCTCGGGCGGGGCCCGGCGGGCGCGGTCTTCGGGGTGGCGGGCCGGGCGGGGGATGTGGGCTGGGTCATGGTGCCGGGCTCCCTTCGTCTGCGGGTTTGTTGTGGCGGGCGTTTTGCGCAGTTCCCCGCGCCCCTATCGGCCCCCGGCGAGGACCAGGTCGAGCACTCTGTGTTCGTCGAGTTCCGTCGCCGGCGACTCGTGGACCACCGCGCCCTCTCTCAGCACCAGGACCCGGTCCGCGAGTCCGAGGACCTCGGGGACCTCGCTGGAGACCATCAGGACCGCGAGGCCGTCGTCCGCGAGGCGGCGGATGACGGCGTAGAGCTCGGCGCGGGCGCCGACGTCCACGCCGCGGGTCGGCTCGTCGAGGAGGAGGACGCGGCAGCCGCGCAGGAGCCAGCGGGCCAGGACGGCCTTCTGCTGGTTGCCACCGGAGAGGGTGCGCACCGGCGCGGACGGGTTGTCGGGGCGCAGGGACAGCTCGCGGGTCGCGGCCCGCGCGGCGTCGAGCTCCTTGCCCCGGTCCAGCCAGCCCCCGTACGAGAAGCGGGACATGGAGGAGACGGAGACGTTGTTGGTGACGGACTCCAGCATGAGGAGTGCCTGTGCCTTGCGCTCCTCGGGGGCGAGGCCGAGGCCGGCGCGGACGGCGGCGCGGACGCTGCCGGGCCGCAACACCTTTCCGTCGACGGCGACTTGTCCGGTATTGGCCTTGCGCGCGCCGTAGATCGTCTCCAGGATCTCGGAGCGTCCCGAGCCGACGAGGCCCGCGAGGCCGACGATCTCGCCGGGCCGCAGTTCGAGGTCGAGTGGCGCGAACTCCCCTTGCCGGGAAAGGCCCTTGACGGTCAGGACGGGTTCGGCGCGAGGCGGTTCCGAGGGGCGCTCGGGGAACACGTACTCGACGTTCCGGCCGGTCATGAGGGCCACCACGTCGCGGGTCGGCGTCTCCTTGGCGGGCAGCCCGCCCGCGACCGCACGGCCGTCCTTGAGGACGGTGACGCGGTCGCCGATCCGGCGGATCTCCTCCAGGCGGTGCGAGATGTAGACGACGGCGACGCCGTCCGCGGTGAGGGAGTCGACGATGCGGAAGAGGTTGTCGACCTCGTCCGGGTCGAGGGCGGCCGAGGGTTCGTCCATGACGATGAGGCGGACGTCGTGGGAGAGCGCGCGGGCCATGGAGACGATCTGCTGCTGGGCCGCCGAGAGGTCACCGACGAGCGTGCCGGGTCCGATCTCGTCGTGCCCAAGTCGCCTGAGCAGTGCGGCGGTTGTGGTGCGGGCGTCGCGTCCGCGGACCACGAATCCGGCGGTGGTCGGCTCGTGTCCGAGGTAGACGTTCTCGGCGACGGACAGCCCCTCCACCAGGTCGAGTTCCTGGTAGATGGTGGCGATGCCGAGGCGCATCGCGGCGATGGGCGACTTGAGCACCGTGCGCTCGCCGCGCCAGGTGATCGTGCCGTCGTCGGGCTGGTGGGCGCCGGCGAGGACCTTGATGAGGGTGGACTTCCCCGCGCCGTTCTGGCCGAGGAGGCAGTGCACCTCACCGGCCAGGACCTCCAGGTCCACGCCGTCGAGGGCGCGGACGCCGGGGAACGACTTGGTGATGCCGGACATGGTGAGCAGGGGTGGTTCCGGTGCCATGAGTGATCCCCTCGGCGGATGCGGGCCGGTGCCAGGGCAGGGCGGAGCTGAGCGCCGTACTGGTGTGGTGATCGCGTGCGGTGTTACGCCGGGCGGTGTTACGCCGGTGAGAACAGGTGGTCGCTGATCAGGCGGGCCGCGCCGATGACTCCGGCGGTGGGGCCGAGCTCGCCCAGGACGATGGGGAGGTTGCCGGTCGCCAGGGGCAGCGACTGGCGGTAGACCTGGGTGCGCAGGGCGGCGAGAAGCGTGTGGCCGAGGCCGGTCACGCCACCCCCGATCACCACGAGGCCCGGATTGAAGAAGCTGACGAGTGAGGCGATGACCTGCCCGGTGCGGTTGCCGCCCTCGCGGATGAGATCGAGTGAGGTGGCGTCACCGGCGGCGGCCGCGACGGCCACGTCGGCGGCGCTGAGCTTCCCGGCCGCCTCCAGCAGGGCGGCGAGTTCGTCGGAACGGCCCTCGCGGGCGGCCTCCTCGGCGTCGCGGGCGAGTGCCGCGCCGCTGAAGTAGGCCTCCAGGCAGCCCTTGTTGCCGCAGGCGCACTGGCGTCCGTCGGGCTCGACCTGGATGTGGCCGATGTCGCCGGCGCTGCCCGTCGTACCGCGGTAGACCTCTCCGCCGACGACGATGCCGCAGCCGATGCCCGTGCCGATCTTGACGCAGAGGAAGTCGCGTGCGGAGCGGGCGACGCCCGCGTGCTGCTCCCCCATCGCCATCAGGTTCACGTCGTTGTCGACCATGACCGGGCAGCCGAGTTCCTGGCTGAGGGCCTCGCGGACGGGGAAACCGTCCCAGCCCGGCATGATCGGCGGCGCGACCGGCACGCCCTCGGGGAACCGGACGGGTCCGGGGACGCCGATCCCGGCTCCGTCGAACCCCTCGGCCAGCCCTGAGGCCCTCAACTTGGCCGCCATCGCGAGCACTTGCTCGAAGACGGCGACCGGACCCTCGCGGACGTCCAGGGGCTGATTGATGTGCCCGAGGACTTCCAGTTCGGCGTTGGTGACGGCGACATCGACGGAGGTCGCGCCGATGTCGACGCCGAGGAAACGCAGTTCGGGGGCGAGCCGGATGTTGTGGGAGCGGCGCCCGCCGCGCGAGGCGGCGAGTCCGTCGGCCACGACGAGGCCCGTCTCCAGGAGCCGGTCCACCTCGACGGCCAGCTTCGACCGCGAGAGGTCGATCTGATCGCCCAGCTGGGCCCGGGAGTTGGGTCCGCCGTCGCGCAGCAGACGCAGCAGGCGTGCCTGGTGCGCGTTCGCGGGTCGAGCCGTCATGCGTCTCACGTGCCCCTCCCCGCCTCACCGGGTCGCCTGTCGTCCCGTCTTCGGGCTTTCGAGGGGAACGTAGCAGTGCTTGCCGGGAGTGGGAAGAAGTTGCGCAGCAATTACCCATGACTTTCTCCAGTGACAGGACAAAGAGCCGGGAGGGAAGATCCGCGTACCCTGTCGCTCGCACAACTGATGGACGTCACAAGGGGGTTGGAATGACGGAGAACACGCGCGGCCCGGAGGAGAGGACAGAGGTGCGACGGCCCGCCCCCGAACTGCGGGTCAGCACGCTGGAGCTCTTCTTCGACCTCGTCTTCGTCTTCACCCTGACGCAGATCACCGTGCTGCTCGCGCACGACCTGTCGTTCGCCACGGCGGGCCGGGTCGTCCTCATCTTCGTCGTGCTGTTCTGGATGTACGGCGCCTACGCCTACCTCACCAACCAGGTGCCGCCCGACCGGCCCTCACGCCGGCTGCTGCTCATCGTCGGGATGGGCGCCTTCCTGGTGTGCGCGCTCGCCATCCCGCGCGCCTTCACCGACGGCGGCGTGGTCTTCGGCCTCGGGTTCCTGCTCGTCGTCGTGGTGCACAGCGCGCTGTACACGCGCAGCCACGGCAGTGACGTGATCTGGTACGCGGTGCCGAACGCGCTGGCCGCGCTCGCCGTGACGACGGCCGGCTTCTTCCACGGGCTCGCCGCCGACACGTGGTGGGTGCTCGCGATCCTGCTGCAGATCGTGACGCCGTTCCTGGCGCAGGCCGGTCCCCGCAGCCACGGCGGGCGCACGACGGACGACCTCAGGGGTCAGCTCGGCGGCCTGGAGCCGGGGCACTTCGTGGAGCGCCACGGCCTGCTCCTGATCATCGCGTTCGGGGAGTCCGTCATCGCGATCGGCATCGGCATCGGCGACCAGCCGCTGACGGTGGGCCTGTTCGGGGGCGCGTTCCTGGCGCTGGCGGTCGCGGTCGCACTGTGGTGGACGTACTTCGTACGGGACGAGGGGGCGGCCGAGGAGACGTTCCGCGCCACGGAACCCGCGCGCCGCTTCCGCCTCGCGATGAACGCGTACTACTACGCCTTCCTGCCGATGCTGCTCGGGGTCGCGTTCCTCGCTGCGGGTGTGAAGAAGTCGCTCGGGCATCTCGGTGAACATCTGCACACCGGGCCCGCGCTCGCGCTCGCGGGCGGTGTCGCGCTGTTCCTGGCCGGCGATGTCGCGTTCCGGACCGCCATGCGGCTCTCCCCGCTCGCCTTCCGGGCAGCGGCCGTGCCGCTGGTGCTCGGTGCGGCACTGCTCGGGATACATGTGGCCGCCGTGGCGGAACTCATCGCGCTCGTCGTGATCCTGGTGGCGATGCTGGCCGCGGAGGCCCGGTGGTCACCCTGTGAGGAGCGTGCCGCGACGGTCGCGTGAGCCGCGCGGCTCCGGCCCCCGAGGGTTCGGCGCAGGGGCTTTGGCGCAGGGTCCAGCGCAAGGGCTCGGCGCAGGGGTTCGGCGCAGGGGTTCGGTGCCAACTGCCGCCCACGGCCCGCGGGCGGCACCCCGGACCCGCCCTACGCCTGGTCGCGCCGGTGGTACGTCTCGCGGGTGTGCTCGGTGTGGGCCCGCATGACCGCCGTCGCCCGCGCCTCGTCCCGCTGCGCGATCGCCGCGATCAGCTCGCGGTGCTCGATCCAGGACTGCTTGCCGCGCTGGCGGGCGACCGGCTGGTAGTACCAGCGCACGCGGCGGTCCACCTGTCCGGCGAGCTCGCCGAGCACGACGTTCCCCGCGAGTTCCATGACCTTGGCGTGGAAGGCCGCGTTCGTCGCCACGACGAGTTCGACGTCCCCGTCGGCGACGGCCTGCTCGCCTCTGGCGCAGAGCTCTTCGAGGGCGGCGATCCCCGCCTTGCCGGCGTTCGCTGCGGCAAGGCGGGCCGCCTCGGCCTCCAGGAGCGTACGGACCGTGAGGAGCTGGTCCGCCTCGTCCTCGGTCGGTTCGTGCACGAAGGCACCCTGCGCCGGACGGAGATCGACCCAGCCCTCCGTGTTCAGCCGCTGGAGCGCCTCACGCACGGGCTGCCTCGACACCCCCAGGTGACCGGCGAGTTCGCTCTCGACCAGGTGCTGGCCCGGCTGAAGTGCACGCGTCGTGATCAGTTCGAGCAGCGCCTCGTAGACCCGCTCGCGCAGCGGTCCGGGGCGCTCGAGCTTGGGCACCGCCCCCTGCGGCAGTCCTGTGGACAACATCGCGGTCCCCCTCCTGGGCAACGGAGAAGCCAGTATGAATTGGCTTTCGTCTACAGTCTACCGAGCACAATGGCCAGTAGGGGCGGGAGTTGGGCTCGTCACACCCGTGAACGCCGCGAAATCACGCCTGCTCAGGGGCAGCGGACGACCTGGCCCGCGTAGGACAGGTTCCCGCCGAATCCGAAGAGCAGCACCGGCTGGCCGGTGCGGACCTCACCGCGCTCGACGAGCTTGGAGAAGGCGAGCGGGACACTCGCGGCGGAGGTGTTGCCCGAGTCGACGACATCGCGAGCGACGACGGCGTTCACCGCGCCGATCTTCTCGGCGAGCGGCTCGATGATCCGCAGGTTCGCCTGGTGCAGGACGACGGCGGCCAGATCCGCCGGCGTGTACCCGGCCCGCTCGCACGCCGCGCGGGCCAGCGGCGGGAGCTGCTGCGTGGCCCAGCGGTAGACGCTCTGGCCCTCCTGCGCGAAGCGCGCCGGCTCGCCCTCGATGCGGACGGCGTTGCCCATCTCGGGCACGGAACCCCACAGGACCGGCCCGATCCCCGGCTCGTCGCCGGGCGGGCAGGCCTCGACCACGACGGCGCCCGCGCCGTCGCCGACGAGGACGCAGGTCGTGCGGTCCGTCCAGTCGGTGACGGCGGACATCTTGTCGGCGCCGATCACCAGGGCGCGCGTCGCGGCGCCCGCCCGCACGGCGTGGTCGGCGGTGGCGAGCGCGTGCGTGAAGCCCGCGCACACCACGTTGACGTCGAGCGCGGCGGGCGAGGGCACACCGAGGCGGTGCGCGACGCGCGCGGCCATGTTCGGTGAACGGTCGACGGCGGTGGAGGTGGCGACGACGACGAGGTCGATGTCGGCCGCCGTCAGCCCCGCCGACGCGAGCGCCTTTGCCGCGGCGTGCGCGGCCAGGTCGTCGACCGGTTCGTCGGGGCCCGCGATATGACGGGTGCGGATGCCCACGCGGCTGCGGATCCACGCGTCGTCGGTGTCCACCATGGCCGCCAGGTCGTCATTGGTGAGGAGCCTGGCGGGCTGGTAGTGGCCAATGGCGGCGATGCGCGAACCGGTCATGGGTGGGGCCCCTCGGTGTTCGGGATGCGGGTCCACCAGTCTGGTGAGCGACTCACCGGTACGAGGGCACGTAAAGCGACAGGATTGGGGCGCCCTGGTTGGAGGGTGCCCCACATCACCCTGCGGCGTCCGGGGTCTGTCCTGTTCTACCCGGTGAAGAGCTGCCTCGCCTTCTGTACGAGTTCGTACAGGCCGTACGCGAGCGGCGCCCCGACCCACAGCCAGGCGAACAGGGTGAGCGCGCGACGGCTAGGCGGACTGCCGACGCTCTGCGGCTGCGTCATCGGTGGCCTCCCTCGGGGCGGGGATGTGGTGGCGGGCGTGGACGGGACGGATCAGCTCGTTCGCGACGAAGCCCACGACGAGCAGACCGATCATGATCGTGAAGGACAGGCCGTAGAGGTCCTGGCCGTGCTTTCCGGCCTCTTCCTGGCTGTCGGCGACCCAGTTGACGATCAGCGGGCCGAGCACTCCGGCGGTGGACCAGGCCGTGAGCAGCCGGCCGTGGATCGCGCCGACCTGGTAGGTGCCGAAGAGGTCCTTGAGGTACGCGGGGACGGTGGCGAAGCCGCCGCCGTAGAAGGAGAGGATCACCAGCGCGCAGCCGATGAACAGGGGCTTGGAGGAGTCGCCGAAACGGGCGATCAGCAGGTACATGACGGCGCCCACGCCCAGGTAGAGGCGGTAGACGTTCTTGCGGCCGACCAGGTCGGAGGCGGAGGACCAGCCGATGCGGCCCGCCATGTTCGCCGCCGACAGGAGCGCGACGAAGCCGGCCGCGGCGGAGACGCTGACGGGGGTGCCGCTGTCCTTGAAGAAGTCCGTGATCATCGGGGCGGCCTTCTCCAGGATGCCGATGCCCGCCGTCACGTTCATACAGAGCACGAGCCACAGGCACCAGAACTGGGGGGTGCGCACGGCACTGCGGGCCGAGACCTGCACCCCGTCGAGCGGCGCCGGCGCCCCGGCCTTGCGCACCCCTTCCGTACGCGGCACCCGCACGAGCAGCACTCCGAGCGACATGAACACGGCGTACGCGAGTCCGTGCACGAGGAACGCGAGGGCGATGCCCTTGGAGTCGGCGCCGAAGGACTCCAGCATCTGAGCGGACCACGGGGAGGCGATCAGCGCGCCGCCGCCGAAGCCCATGATCGCGATGCCGGTGGCCATGCCGGGCCGGTCGGGGAACCACTTGATCAGGGTCGACACGGGCGAGATGTAGCCGATGCCGAGGCCGATCCCGCCGACGAAGCCGTAGCCGAAGACGATCAGCCAGAACTGTCCGGTAGCGGCGCCGAGGGCGGAGATCAGGAATCCGGAGGAGAAACAGACGAGGGCGACGGTCATCGCCCAGCGCGGGCCGTTGCGCTCGACGAGCGTGCCGCCGAAGGCCGCGGAGAGGCCGAGCATCACGATGCCGAGCTGGAAGGGGAGGGCGCTCTGGGTGCCGCTGAGGTGCATGGCGGACTCGAGCGGGGGCTTGAAGACGCTCCAGGCGTAGGCCTGGCCGATGGAGAGATGGACGGACAGAGCGGCGGGCGGAACGAGCCAGCGGCTCCAGCCGGTTGGCGCGACGGGGGGCCTCATGATCCCGAACGTTAGGGAGCCGTCCGAGAGTTGGGAAGAGCGCGCACCGGAATCCGTACACGGTATGCGATGCGCCACCTCTTGTCGGCCCATCTTCCATACTGTAGACAATATTCCATCGACAGTCCGACGGTCCTCCGCACTCTCCTCCCGTGAGAGCAGGAGCCCTCGACCGAACGGAGCTCGCCATCGTGAAAGTCGCAGTCCTCGGCGCCGGTGCGATCGGCGCCTACGTCGGAGCCGCGCTGCATCGCGCCGGCGCCGACGTGCATCTCGTCGCCCGTGGACCGCACCTCGCGGCCATGAGGCAGCACGGCGTCCAAGTACGCAGCCCCCGCGGTGACTTCACCGCCCGGGCCAACGCGACCGACGACCCCTCGGGGATCGGCCCGGTCGACTATGTCTTCCTCGGTCTCAAGGCGAACTCGTACGCGGCGTGCGGGCCGCTCATCGAGCCGCTGCTGCACAGCTCGACGGCCGTGATCGCGGCCCAGAACGGCATCCCCTGGTGGTACTTCCACCGGCACGGCGGCCCGCACGACGGGCAGCGCATCGAGAGCGTGGACCCCGGCGGCGCGGTCAGTGTGGTGCTCGCGCCCCAGCGGGCCATCGGCTGTGTCGTCTACGCGGCGACGGAGCTCGAAGGCCCCGGCGTCGTACGCCACCTCGAAGGAACCAGGTTCTCCATCGGGGAGCCCGACCGCTCGGTGTCGGACCGCTGCCTCGCGTTCAGTCAGGCGATGCAGGCCGGTGGCCTCAAGTGCCCGGTCGAACCCGAGCTGCGCGGTGACATCTGGATCAAGCTGCTCGGCAACATCTCGTTCAACCCGATCAGCGCGCTGTCCCGCGCGACCATGCGGCAGATGTGCCTGCACGGCGGCACACGCCGGGTCATCGAGATCATGATGACCGAGACGCTCGCCGTCGCCGGGGCGCTGGGCTGCCGTCCGGACATCTCCGTCGAGCGGCGGCTGGCCGGGGCCGAGCGCGTCGGCGACCACCGCACCTCGACACTCCAGGACCTGGAGCGCGGCAAACCGCTCGAACTCGACGTGCTGCTCGCGGCCGTCGTGGAACTGGCGGAGATCACCGGCGTCCCGGTCCCGACGCTCCGCACCGTCCACGCCATCTCGGATCTGCTCGCCGACCGCATGAGGAGCGCGGCATGAAGAAGCGGGACCGCACCCCGAAGACGTACACCCGCCTCACCCATCCCCTCGTCCGGGACTCCCGGGACGAGCCGCTGCGCCGCGCCACCTGGGACGAGGCGCTCGCCAGGGCGGCGGACGGCTTCCGGCGCACCAAGGAGGCGCACGGCCCGGACGCGTTCGCGATGCTCTCCTGTGCCCGCGCCACGAACGAGATGAACTACGTGGCGCAGAAGTTCACGCGCGTCGTGATGGGCACCAACAACGTCGACTCGTGCAACCGCACGTGCCACGCCCCGAGCGTCGCGGGCCTGTCCGCGGCGTTCGGCTCGGGCGGCGGCACTTCCTCGTACGAGGAGGTCGAGCACACCGACCTCATCGTGATGTGGGGCTCCAACGCCCGCTTCGCGCACCCGATCTTCTTCCAGCACGTCCTGAAGGGGATCCGGAACGGGGCACGGATGTACGCGGTCGATCCGCGCCGCACCTCGACCGCCGAGTGGGCGGAGAGCTGGCTCGGTCTGAACGTCGGCACGGACATCCCGCTCGCCCACGCCGTGGGCCGCGAGATCATCCACGCGGGCCTGCACAACAAGGCCTTCATCGAGCGGGCCACGACCGGCTTCGACGAGTACGCCGAGCTGGTCGAGCCGTGGACCCTCTCCCTCGCCGAGAAGGTCACGGGCGTGCCCGCCGCGGCCATCCGCGACCTCGCGCACGCCTACGCCACCGCCGAGCGCGCCCAGCTGTGCTGGACCCTCGGCATCACGGAGCACCACAACGGCACGGACAACGTACGGGCGTTGATCAATCTGTCGCTGCTCACCGGGCACGTCGGCCGCTACGGCTCCGGCGTCCAGCCCCTGCGCGGGCAGAACAACGTCCAGGGCGGCGGCGACATGGGCGCCATCCCCAACCGCCTGCCCGGCTTCCAGGACATCCTCGACAGCGCGCACCGCGTCAAGTTCGAGCGCGCGTGGGGCGCGGCCATCCAGCCGCGGTACGGGATGACGCTCACCGACATGTTCGAGGCGATGGAGCACGGCGACCTGCACGCCGTGTACTGCATCGGCGAGAACCCCGCCCAGTCCGAGGCCGACAGCGAGCAGGCGATACGCCGTCTCGCGGCCCTCGACCATCTGGTGGTGCAGGACATCTTCCTGACGAAGACGGCGGAGATGGCCGACGTGATCCTGCCGGCGACCGCCGCCTGGGCGGAGACCGAAGGCACGACGACCAACAGCGAGAGGCGAGTTCAGCGCGTGCGCGCCGCGCTCACCCCGCCCGGCGAGGCCCGCGAGGACATCGACATCATCTGCGAGGTCGCCGCGCGGCTCGGCCACGACTGGAAGTTCGCCGACTCCGAAGCCGTCTGGAACGAGCTGCGTGACCTGTCGCCGGACCACTTCGGCATGACGTACGACCGCCTGGAGGAGCACCAGGGCCTTCAGTGGCCGTGCCCGGACCTGGAGGTCCTGCCGTCGAGCTTCCTGCACGGGAGGCTGTGGGAGCAGGATCCGGCGCTGCGCGGCCGTGCGGCGCCCTTCGGGCTCGTCGCACACGACCCGCCGGTGGACCTGACGGACGAGTCGTTCCCGATCCGCCTGACGACGGGCCGGCGCCTCGACTCGTACAACACCGGTGTGCAGAGCGGGAGTTTCGCCTCTCCGCTGCGCCGCGGCGAGTACGTCGAGCTGTGCCCGGAGGACGCGGAGCGGTACGGCGTCGTGGTGGGCGAGGAGGTGCGGGTGTCGTCGCGGCGCGGCGTGGTGGTGGCACCCGTGTGGGTCGACCCGGCGCTGCGGCCCGGGCTCGCGTTCATGACCATGCACTTTCCCGACGAGGTGGACACCAACCAGCTCACGATCGAGGCGAACTGCCCGATCGCGGGGACGGCGGAGTTCAAGGCGTCGGCGATCCGTATCGAGAAGCTGCCCGTCGCGGCCGTGAGGAGCTGAGGCAGGACATGGATCTGCACTTCGGTGACAGCAAGCCCACCGACGAGGAGCGCGAGGCGGTGGACGCGCTGCTCGGGCCGCCCGGGTCGGCGTGGGAAGCCCCTTTCGGCGACTCGACGGTCCGTTCGGAGGCGGATCTACGCTGGGCGCGCGGCGGCCGTGCGGCGCGGGAGCGGCGGGACCTGCTGTTGCCGGGGCTGCACGCGGTCAACGACCGGGTCGGCTGGATCAGCGACGGAGCCCTCGACTATCTGTGCCGGCGGCTGACGGTGCCGCCTGCGGAGGCGTACGGGGTGGCGACGTTCTACTCGATGTTCTCCGTGAAGCCGCGCCCGGCGACCGTGCTGCACGTGTGCACGGACGTGGTGTGCGCGGCGGCCGGCTCCGCCGAGCTCTGCGCGGCGGTGGAGGGGCGGCTGGGGCTCGGCAGTGGGGTTTCGGTCGAGCGGAGTCCCTGTCTGGGGCTGTGCGAGCGGGCTCCGGCCGCGCTGGTGGTGCGGGCGGGTTCGGGGGCGGGCGCGGGTGCGGACGCGCCTCATGAACCCGGTGCCGAGAAGCCGTACGCGACAGCCGTCATAGCCCCCGCCACCCCCGAGGCCACCGTCCTCGCCGCCTCCGCTCCCGAGGCCGCCGAGCCCGAACCGCCGGCCTCGCTCGCCGTCCCGCAGGCCGGGCAGCCCGGGCTCACCCTGCTGCGCCGCATCGGCGTCGTGGACCCGGCCTCGCTCGACGACTACCGGTCCCACGGCGGATATGCCGCCCTGCGCCGGGCGTTCACGCTCGGGCCCGCGGGGGTGATCCGGGAGGTGACCGACGCGGGGCTCGTCGGGCGCGGCGGGGCGGCCTTCCCCACCGGGGTGAAGTGGAAGGCCACCGCCTCGCAGCCGGACCGTCCGCACTACCTGGTGTGCAACGCCGACGAGTCCGAGCCCGGCACCTTCAAGGACCGGGTCCTGATGGAAGGGGACCCGTACTCCCTCATCGAGGCCATGACGATCGCCGGGTACGCGGTCGGCGCCCACAAGGGATACCTGTATCTGCGCGGTGAGTACCCGCGCGCGCTGAGGCTGTTGAGCAACGCGATCGGGCAGGCGCGTGCCCGCGGGCTCCTCGGGGACGACGTGCTCGGTCAGGGCTACGCCTTCGACATCGAGATCCGGCGGGGCGCGGGCGCGTACATCTGCGGCGAGGAGACCGCGCTCTTCAACTCCATCGAGGGCTACCGCGGCGAGCCGCGCTCCAAGCCGCCCTTCCCCGTGGAGAAGGGCCTGTTCGGGAAGCCGACGGCCGAGAACAACGTCGAGACGCTCGTGAACGTGCTGCCGATCCTGACGATGGGCGCCGAGGCGTACGCGGCGATCGGCACGGAGAAGTCGACCGGGCCGAAGCTGTTCTGCGTGTCCGGGAGCGTCGAGCGGCCGGGGATCTACGAGCTGCCGTTCGGCGCGACGCTCGGCGAACTGCTCGACCTCGCGGGGAAGCCGGGGAACCTGCGGGCCGTGCTGCTCGGCGGCGCCGCGGGCGGCTTCGTGCGTGCCGACGAGATGGACATCCCGCTCACGTTCGAGGGGACGCGCGCGGCCGGCACGACGCTCGGCTCGGGCGTCGTCCTCGCCGTCGACGACACCGTTCCGCTGCCGCGCATCCTGCTGCGGATCGCCGAGTTCTTCCGCGACGAGTCGTGCGGACAGTGCGTGCCGTGCCGGGTGGGCACGGTCCGGCAGGAGGAGGCGCTGCACCGGATCGCCGAGCGGACGGGTGCGGCGGCCGCAGGTGACATCGCGCTGCTCAGGGAGGTGGGGCGGGCCATGCGGGACGCCTCGATCTGCGGTCTGGGGCAGACCGCGTGGAACGCCGTGGAATCCGCCATCGACCGCCTGGGGGCGTACGAATGACCGCCATACCGCTGGGAGTGCCGCGCCGCCTCGTCGAGTTCACGCTGGACGGGCAGGAGGCGCGGGTGCCCGAGGGGTCGACGATCCTGGACGCCTGCCGGGCCGCGGGCAAGGACATCCCGACGCTGTGCGAGGGCGACACCCTCACCCCGAAGAACGCGTGCCGGGTGTGCGTCGTCGAGGTCGAGGGCGCCCGCACCCTCGCCCCGGCGTGCTCGCGCAAGGCCGAGGCGGGGATGGAGGTCCGCACCGACACGGAGCGGGCCCGGCACAGCCGCAAGGTCGTCCTCGAACTGCTCGCCTCGTCCGTGAACCTGTCGACGACACCGCGCGCCGCCGAGTGGATCAAGGAGTACGAGGCGAAGCCCGACCGGTTCGGCCCGGACGCGGCACGCGTGGACGAGGAGCCGCGCGTCGACAACGACCTGTACGTCCGGGACTACGACAAGTGCATCCTCTGCTACAAGTGCGTCGACGCGTGCGGTGACCAGTGGCAGAACACGTTCGCGATCTCGGTCGTCGGGCGCGGCTTCGACGCCAGGATCGCGGTGGAGCACGACGCGCCGCTGACGGACTCGGCGTGCGTGTACTGCGGCAACTGCATCGAGGTGTGCCCGACGGGCGCGCTGTCCTTCAAGTCGGAGTTCGACATGCGGGCGGCGGGCACCTGGAACGAGGCGGAGCAGACGGAGACGACGACCGTGTGCGCGTACTGCGGAGTGGGCTGCAACCTCACTCTCCATGTGCAGGACAATGAGATCGTCAAGGTCACCTCGCCGCACGACAACCCGGTGACCCACGGCAACCTCTGCATCAAGGGCCGCTTCGGCTATCAGCACGTACAGAACCGGGACTGATCGACACATGGGACGAGTCACGGAACGACGCAAGGTGCTCCGCATCCGGGACGAGCAGGTCTCCAGCAGGCCGGACACGCTCGTCGCCGAGGAGCCCCTGGAGATCCGGCTCAACGGCAAGCCCCTCGCCATCACGATGCGCACCCCGGGCGACGACTTCGCGCTCGCGGCGGGGTTCCTGGTCAGCGAGGGAGTCCTCGGCGCGACGGAGGAACTCCAGAGCATCGTGTACTGCACGGGGGCCCTGGAGGACGGGTCGAACACCTACAACGTCGTCGACGTGCGCACCGCCCCCGGTGTGGTGCTGCCCGACATCACGCTCGAACGTAATGTGTACACGACATCGTCGTGCGGCCTGTGCGGGAAGGCGAGCCTGGACGCGGTCCGTACGACGACCCGGTTCGCCATCGACGACACTCCCCCGGTCCGGATCGAGCCCTCGCTCCTGGCGAGCCTCCCCGACCGGCTGCGCGAGGCCCAGCGGGTCTTCGACCGGACCGGAGGTCTGCACGCCGCCGCGCTGTTCTCGGAGGCCGGGGAACTGCTCGACATCCGCGAGGACGTGGGCCGGCACAACGCGGTGGACAAGCTCGTCGGGCGCGCCCTCCAGAACGGCGGGCTTCCGCTGTCCCGCGCGATCCTGCTCGTCTCGGGCCGCGCCTCCTTCGAGCTCGCGCAGAAGGCGGTGATGGCGGGCATCCCGGTCCTCGCGGCCGTGTCCGCGCCGTCGTCGCTCGCGGTCGACCTGGCCGCCGAGAGCGGCCTCACCCTGGTCGGCTTCCTGCGCGGGCCCAACATGAACGTGTACGCGGGAGAACACCGCATCGACCTGCGGGCCGCGGCCTCCCAGGGCTGACCGGTTTCCCCGCGGCACGGCGACGGGGCCCGGATCCGGCGGGGAGCGCCCCCTGCGCCGGCCGGGCCCCACGCGCCGACGCCCTGCCATCCCTCCTTGCTACGTGCCCGGCTCGCCGGATATCCGCTCCAGCATGTCCATGAACGCGACGCGCTCCCTGGCCGAAAGCGGCGCCAGGAGCGCGCCGTTGGCGTCCTGGGCGGCCGCAGCGCACCGCCGTAGCGTCGCGCTGCCCTTGTCCGTGACCGTGACCGCGTTCTTGCGGCGGTCCTTCGGGTCGGGTGTGCGGACGACGAGGCCCGCGTCCTGGAGGTCGTTCAGGACGCCGACCATGTCCTTGGGGTCGAGCGAGACGCTGCGTACCAGGTCGGCCTGGGCCACGGGTTGCAGGTCCGTCACCGCGCACAGGACCACGTGGTGCCACATCTTCAGGCCCTCGCGGGCTAGCGCGTCGGCGACGAGGCCCCGCCCGCGCTCCGCGGCGCGGCCCAGGCGCCAGCTGGGGAGGGTACGGATGACGCCCAGGGCGGGCGGGTTCTCGGACATGGGAGCAGTTTAGCCAAGAACCGTTGGACTTCCCAATGAATCTGAGTATCGTTGGCGCTCCCAACGATCCCCACCCCGGGAAGGCGGTGTGCCGATGCGGCGCGTCCGTTACGAACACAGCGGTGGTCCCGGCGTTCTGTTCTTGGAAGAGGCGCCCGTCCCCGAGCCGGGACCCGGTGAACTCCTCGTCCACACCGAGGCGATCGGCGTCACGCTGCCCGTCGTCCGCAAGGTGCGGGAACCGCGCGAGCCCATCCCGCTCGGCGGCGAGGTCGCCGGCGCAGTGGCGGCCGTGGGTGCCGGCGTGACGGAGTACGCCGTCGGCGACCGCGTCACGGGCCTCGTCT
This sequence comes from Streptomyces sp. NBC_01445, assembly GCF_035918235.1. Taxonomy (NCBI): domain Bacteria; kingdom Bacillati; phylum Actinomycetota; class Actinomycetes; order Kitasatosporales; family Streptomycetaceae; genus Streptomyces; species Streptomyces sp. NBC_01445. The sequence goes on from NZ_CP109485.1 coordinate 2,836,388, forward strand.
TCGGGCACGGCTACGCCGACCACGCGCTCCTGCACGTCGCCATGGCGTCACCGGTGCCGGACGGCGCGAGTGCCACCGACGCGGTGGCCCTGGTCCGCAGCGGGCTCGTGGCGTACGGCGCGCTGCAGGCCGCACGCCCCGAGCCGGGCGAGGCGGCGCTCGTCACGGCGGCGGCGAGCGGGGTCGGCCATCTGGCCCTGCAACTCGCGGCATCGAGCGGCGCCACTCGGGTCATAGCCGCGGTGTCGGACCCCGGCAAGGCGGAGTTCGTCCGCGGACTCGGTGCCGACGGCGTCGTGACGTACGACGACGAGACCTGGGGCGAGCCCGTCGACTACGTCCTGGACGCGGTGGGCGGCGAGCTGCTGACGCCGGGCCTGAAGGCGCTCGCGCCGCACGGGCGGCTCGTGGCGTACAGCTCGGGCGGCGGCACCGTCGAGGCGTACGACCTCCTCGTCGGGGCCAAGTCCGTGATCGGTTTCCAGATGGCGCTCATCGCGCGCGGGAAGCCCGAGACGTACGAGCGGTGGCGCGCAGAGCTGTGGCGACTGTTCTTCGAGGGGGCTCTGCGGCCCGTGGTGCACGCGGAGTTCGCCCTGGAGGACGCGACGCGGGCCCACGAGGCAATCGAGGGGCGCGCCAATCTGGGCAAGGTCGTCCTGATCCCCTGATGCACGGTGCTTGTGGCGTGCCGAGCGTCCCAAGTAGCGTCTGTGGCCCGGACATTGGACGTGGGATGTCTGAATGTCCAGACGCATGAGCCGTGACATCAGCCTTGACACGAGCCGTTGAAGGGTGGCAGCACCATGCCGTCAAGTCTCCGTGTACGTCTGAGATCCCTGGGCACGTCCGTCGTCGCGCTGCTCGCAGTCGCCGCGGGAGCCGCACTGCCCGCGCAGGCCGCCGAGCCGGCGCGCGCGGCACAAGCGACCCAGGCCACCGCGGCCCGAGCGGCCCAAGCAGCCTCGACGGAGCCGCCGTTCGAGCAGCAGGTCCTCTTCAGGGCTTCCCAGGATCCCGGGTATGCCTGCTACCGAATTCCGGCCGTCGTGAAGACCAAGCAGGGGACGCTGCTCGCCTTCGCCGAGGGGCGTACGAACGACTGTTCCGACGCGGGCGACATAGACATCGTCGTCAAGCGGTCCGAGGACGGCGGCCGCACCTGGAGCCCGCTCCAGGTCGTCAACGAGGGCGCCGGTGACACACACGGCAACCCCGCCCCCGTGGTCGACCTCAGGACGGGCCGCATCGTGCTCGCGGAGACGTACAACACCGGCCGCACGGACGGAAAGAACTGCGACATTCCCTGCGACCGCACCCCGCACCTCCAGTACAGCGACGACGACGGCCGCACCTGGTCGGCGCCGCGCGACCTGAGCGACGAGATCATGCCGAAGGACTGGAACTCCTGGTACGCGACGGGGCCGGTGCACGGCCTCCAGCTCACCCAGGGGCGCCACCGCGGGCGGCTCGTCTTCACCGTCAACGCCGAGACCTGGAACGGCAGTCGCGTCACCGCGAACCACGCCGCGCTCATGGTCAGCGACGACGGCGGCAGGCACTGGCGGGTCGGCGCGAAGGACTCGTGGCCGATCGCGGACGACGGCACCTTCCGGCAGAAGCCGTCCGAGATGACCCTCGCCGAACTGCCCGGCGGCACTCTGTACGTGTCGGGGCGCGAGCAGGACGGCACCGACCTCGGTCACCGCACGCACACCTGGAGCCGGGACGGCGGCGACTCGTTCACGCGGCGCTTCACAACGCTCCCCGACCTCTACACCCCCCAGGTGCAGGGCTCGGTCCTGCGCACCGGCAACCGGCTGCTGCTGGCCTGCCCCGGCGACCCCGACCGGCGCCGGACCATGACCATCCGCTCCTCGTACGACGGCGGGCGGACCTGGGACAGCTTCGACCGCTCGACCGTGGTGACGACCGACTGGTCCGGCTACTCGGACCTCGTGCAGGCGACCCACGACCATGTGGGCCTCATGTATGAGGGCGGCGCGGTCGACGCGCGCGACGAGATCCGTTTCGCGCGCTTCACCGAGGACTGGCTGACGCCGCGTCGCGGTGCGGACCCGACGACGGAGGACCGGGCCCGCCACGCGCGGGACGCGGCCGTGCTAGGCGGCGCCTCCCCGACGGCAGGCCGCTTCGGCGGGGCGCTCTCCTTCGACGGGACGGACGACGCGGTACGGCTCCCGTACAGCGACCGACTGCCGCTCGGCACCAAGGACTTCACCGCGTCGCTGTGGTTCCGCTACTCCGCCACGACCGGTGAGCAGCCGCTGCTGTGGATGGGCGGCATCGGCACCACGCAGCCGCAGGTGTGGCTGCGCGCCGAGCCTGCGAGCAACCGCATCACGGGCCTGATCACCACGCGGGACGGCGCCGCGGCCCCGCGGTCCGCGTCGGTGCGCACCACAGGCGCCTACAACGACGGCCAGTGGCACCACGCCGTACTGCGACGCGATGGGGGTACCTCCCTGCTCGAGCGAAGCCGAGAGCTTGGGGGAGGACAGCTGACGCTCTCCGTCGACGGGACGTCGGTCAGCACGCCCGACGTGCCGGGCTCCGTCAGCCGCAACTCGCCGTTCGGCGTGCACGTGGGCGAACGGATGGACAGCCGGGCGCACTTCACCGGCGCGATCGACGAAGTCCGGCTCCAGGACCGGGCGTTGAGCGACGAGGAGCTCAACACCCCGGTGGCCACTGTGACCCCGGACACCGTCCTGTGGCTGCCCATGGACCGGGTGCGCGGGGGCCACTAACGTCCCAGCGTGCCCGCGGACACGGAGGCGGTGCGCCGCAGGAGCCTGGGAGCGGGTCTCGGCCTGCTGGTCGCCCTGGTGTGCGCCGCCGCCCTGCTGACCGCCCTCCCGGACGACGACCGGGAGGGCGATCGCCCGTGCGCGGCGCGCGGCATCGCCTCGTGGTCCGCCGACCCCGGCCTCACGGGCGCGTTCGCCCGCTACGGCGACGACGCCTCGCGGGGCGACGACTGGACGGGAGGCGACGGCACGCACTCGGTGAGGCTCCCGGACGGGCGGGTCCTGTGGCTGTTCTCCGACACCTATCTGGGACAGGTGCACGCGCCGCCCAACCCGGCGGGCCAGCCCCATGCCTGGCGCGACATGTCGGCGCCGTTCGTGCGCAACTCGGCCGTGGTGATGGGCCGTTCGGGCACCCTGGAGCGCACGCTCCCCGCGCCCCTGTTCCCCGACCCGGCGCCGCAGCAGTGGCGCTGGCCGGTCGCGGCCCGCGTCGAGCCCCGCTCCCCCGGCTCCGCCGAGCGGGTCGTCCGCGTCCTGCTGTGGACCCGTACGACGGGGACGGGCCCCTGGATCTACGGCATGCCCGCCGCCACCGAGGTCGCCACGCTGTCCCTGCCCGGCCTGCGCGTCGAGAGCGTCGCGACGGTCCTCGACCAGCGGGGCGTGCCGGACCCGGCGCGGCGCGTCCTGTTCGGCACGACGGCCGTCGACCGGGGCGGACGGACGTACGTGTTCGGCGGTGACGACGGGCAGGGGGCCACGCACCGCGCCTATGTCGCGCGCGTGCCGCGCGGCCGGCTCGCCGAGCCGGGGGCGTGGCGCTACTGGGACGGCTCGCGCTGGACGCGCGCTGCCCGGCCGCGGGCGGTTCTCGGCGACGGTGAACGGCGCGGGGTCGGCAGCGCGTTCACCGTCGTGCACGACGGCGGTACGTACGTCCTGTTCACGATGGCCGCCGGGACCGCGGGCCTGACCCGCGTCACCTCTTACTGGGCGTGCGCGCCGACCGGGCCCTGGCACGGTCCCGGGAAGGGCTTCGAGGCGCCGCTGCCGCCGGACGGGGCGCTCCGGCAGGACACGGCCGCGTACAACCCGCAGGCGCACCCCGCGCTCGGCGGCGGTGACGGGCGCCTGCTGCTCAGCTACGACGTCAACTGGCTGGACGCGGCGCCCGCCACCGCGCAGGCACAGGTCAGCCGGAACGTGTCGCTGTACCGGCCGCGGTTCGTGGCGCTGCGGCTCGCTCGCCCGCGCTGACCTGATCCAGGGGGTCGCGCGCCCGGCGCTTGGCGATCACCGCGCACACCATGAGCTGCATCTGGTGGAACAGCATCAGCGGCAGCACGGCGAGGGACGCGTGCGCCCCGAACAGGACGCTCGCCATGGGCAGTCCGGCCGCCAGGGACTTCTTCGACCCGGCGAACTGGATCGCGATGCTGTCCTCGCGCCCGAAGCCGAGCGCCTTGCCGCCGTACCAGGTGACCGCCAGCATCACGGCGAGCAGCACCGCCTCGACGGCGAGGAGCCCGCCCAGGCGCACCGCGCTGACCTGGTGCCAGATGCCCTGGACCATGCCCTCGCTGAACGCGGTGTAGACGACGAGGAGGATCGAGCCGCGGTCGACGTAGCTCAGGACCTTCTTGTGTCGCGTGATGAAGGAGCCGACCCAGCGGCGCAGGAACTGCCCGGCGAGGAACGGTACGAGCAGCTGGAGCACGATCTTGACGAGGGAGTCCGCGGAGAACCCGCCGCCGCTGTTGCCGAGCAGCCCCGCCGCGAGCAGCGGCGTGATGACGATGCCGGCCAGCGAGGAGAAGGAGCCCGCGCAGATCGCCGCGGGCACGTTGCCGCGGGCCATGGAGGTGAAGGCGATCGACGACTGGATCGTCGAGGGCACGAGGGTGAGGAAGAGCAGGCCGTCGTAGAGGGACGGTGTGAGGACCACGGGGACGAGGCCGCGGGCCGCGAGGCCGAGGAGCGGGAAGACGACGAACGTGGCGGCGAGGACGGTCACATGGAGCCGCCAGTGCCTGAGCCCGTCGAGTGCCTCGCGGGTCGACAGGCGCGCCCCGTAGAGGAAGAAGAGGAACGCGACGGCGGTGGTCGAGGCGCCGGACGCGACGTCGGCCGCACCACCGCGCGCGGGCAGGAGCGCCGCGAGGCCCACCGTCCCTATGAGCGCCAGGATGTAGGGGTCGACCGGCATCCAGGACGGCCAAGTCAGGCGTTTCACGGGTTCCATGTTCCTTGCTGTCGGTTCAGGTCGTGCCCTCTCCATCGTCCTCCTGATCACCGCGATCGGGAATCCTGCATACCGCACTGACTGTCATCATGTTTCGCGATGGCCGCGGGTAGGGTCGGGGGCATGTACGACCCCTCGCAGCTGCGTACGTTCCTCGCGGTGGCCCAGACGCTGAGCTTCACGCAGGCCGCACGTCGCCTCGGCCTGCGCCAGTCCACCGTCAGCCAGCACGTGCGGCGCCTGGAGGACGCGACCGGGCGGACCCTGTTCACCCGGGACACGCACACGGTGGAGCTCACGGAGGACGGCGAGGCGATGCTCGGCTTCGCGCGCCGGATCCTGGAGGTGCACGAGCAGGCGTCGGCGTTCTTCACGGGCACGCGGCTCCGCGGGCGGCTGCGCTTCGGGGCGTCGGAGGACTTCGTCCTGACCCGGCTCACCGAGATCCTGGAGGCGTTCCGGCACGACCACCCCGAGGTGGACCTGGAGCTGACGGTCGAGCTGTCCGGGACGCTCCACGAGCAGCTCGACGCGGGCAAGCTCGACCTGGTCCTCGCCAAACGGCGGCCGGAGGACCCGCGCGGCGAGTCCGTGTGGCACGACCGGTTGGTGTGGATCGGCGCGGAGCGCCTGCGCCTGGACCCGGACCGCCCGGTGCCGCTCATCGTGTACCCGCCGCCCGGCATCTCGCGCGCCCTGGCCCTGGAAGCCCTTGAGCGGCACGGGCGCGCCTGGCGCGTGGCCTGCACCAGCGGCAGCCTCAACGGCCTGATCGCGGCGGCCAGGGCGGGCCTCGGCGTGATGGCGCACTCGCGCGGCCTGATCCCGCCCGGCCTGGTCCGCGTACCGGAGCGGGCGGGGCTGCCGGAGCTGGGCGAGGTGGACTTCGTGCTGCTGCACGGCCCGCGGCACGGCCGCGCGCAGGGCGAGGCGGCGCAGGCGCTGGCCCAGGCGATCCTCGACGGGGGTGACCGGCTGCACCGCAACCGCTAGCGGGGGCGCTAGCGGATGGGTGGCTGGTACGTGAGCTGCTTGACCCGTCGCATGAACGGCGACGTCTCCACGTGCTGGACGCCCTCGAGCCGGCCGAGCTTGCCGCTGATGTACGCGTACAGGTCCGCGGTGTCCCGGGTCACGGTGGTGACGACCAGGTTCGAGGGGCCGGCGGTCGCGGCGGCGTAGGCGATCTCCCGGTGCCCGGCGAGTGCACGGCCCACGGTGTCGAGAGAGGCGGGGGCCGCGGTGATCCAGAGGACGGCGGCGTTGGTGTAGCCGAGGCGTGCGCTGTCGTACTCGATGTCGATGTAGAGGGACCCCGAGGCGATGAGCTGGTCGAGGCGCCGCTTCACGGCCGACTCCGAACGGCCCGTGGCGCGCTGGAGTTCGGGGTACCCGGCGCGGCCGTCGCGTTTGAGTACGGCGGTCAGGGGCGCGTCGTCGGGGGTGATGGGGACGGGGTCCCCGGTGGGCTGCGGAGGCGGACCGAGCGCCGCGACCTGGTCCGCGGTGAGCGGCCCGTGCTTGACGAGCCAGCCGGCCGGCCCGCCGAAGAAGCGGTGCAGCATCTGCAGGGCGCGGATCTCGACGATGTGCGGGGTGCGCGGCAGCTTGCCGAGCAGCAGGTCGTCGTGGTCGCCCTGGGTGCGCGGGACGATCATGCAGACGACTTCCGTGCCGCCCGAGGTGAGGCCGATCCAGGTCGTGTCGGGCCGGCGGGCCAGGGCGGTGGCGATGGCCTCGGCACCTTCGGGGGCGCAGCGCAGGCGCAGCATCCAGTGGTCGCGGCCGAGCCGCAGGCTGTCCTGGAGTCCGACGACCCGCAGGCCGCCCTCGGCGACGAGCTTGCGATAGCGGCGGGCGACGGTCTGGTCGGAGACGCCGAGGACGGCCGCGATCCGGCTGAAGGAGGCGCGGCCGTCGACCTCGAGGGCCTGGAGCAGTTTCAGGTCCAGCTCGTCGAAGGGAGGGGATTCCATCGGCTTGCGCGCTCCTGATGTCGGATTTCTTCGATCCTCGGCCGCTGATCACCGGGATCCGCCGTGCGCGGCTCATCGTACGAGCCTGACATCGGTAAGGCATCGGGCGAGGAGCTGTTGAGGATGCGTACATGGGGGCCGCTGACCGCGGTCTGTCTGGGAACGTTCATGCTGCTGCTGGACGTGACGATCGTCGTCGTGGCGCTGCCCGACATGGCGCGCAGCCTGCACGCGTCGCTGAGCGATCTGCAGTGGGTGATGGACGGCTACGCGCTGGCGCTCGCCGCGCTGCTGCTCGGCATGGGGGCCGCCGCCGACATACTCGGCCGGCGCCGGGTGCATGTGGCGGGCGTGGCGCTGTTCGCGGTGGCGTCGCTGGGCTGCGGTCTCGCGAGCGGGCCGGGGATGCTCGTGGCGGCGCGGATGGTGCAGGGGGTGGGCGCCGCGGCGATGTTCGCGACGACGCTTCCGCTGCTCGGCTCCGTCTACCAGGGCAAGCGGCGCTCGGCGGCGCTCGGGGTGTGGGGCGCGGTGAGCGGCGGCGCGGCCGCGATCGGCCCCGTGCTCGGCGGCGTGATGACGGAGGGGCCCGGCTGGCGGTGGATCTTCTGGATCAATCTGCCGGTGAGCGTGGTGTCGGTGTGGCTGACGCTGCGGGTGGTGCCCGAGTCGCGGGGGCCGCGCGGGCGGCGGGTCGACTGGGCGGGCACGGCGGCGTTCGCGTGCTTCGCGGGGGCGGCGACGTACGGGGTCGTACGGGCCGGATCGCAGGGGTGGGCGTCGGCCGGGACCACGGCCGCGTTCCTGGTGGCGGCGCTCGCGCTGGTCGCGTTCGTCGTGGTCGAGCGGCGCAGCGCGCATCCGCTGCTCGACCTGGCCCTGCTGCGCAAGCCGGCGTTCGTCGGGGTGATGGCGGGGGCGCTCGCGTTCAACGGCGCCGCGTTCGGCGTCGTCCCCTACACCTCGATCTGGCTGCAGACCCTGCTCGGCATGAGCCCCGTCCACGGCGGCCTGGTCTTCCTGACCATGTCGGGCGCCTCGGTCGTGGTGGCGGTCGTCGGCGGGCGGCTGCTGCACGGGGTGCCGGCCCGGTTCACCATCGGCGGCGGCCTCCTCCTGATCGCGGCCGGGCTGTTCTGCCAGGCGGTCCTCGACCCGGGCTCGACGTGGACGGCACTCGTGCCCGGCCTCGTACTGGTCGGCGTCGGGACCGGGTTCGTCTCGCCGGGGATCGCGGGCGCCGCGCTCGCAGCGGTGGAGCCGGAGCGCGCGGGCATGGCGGGCGGCGCGGTGAACACGTTCCGGCAGCTCGGCTACGCGCTGGCGGTGGCGGTCCTCGGCACCGTTCTGACGTCGACGATGCAGCACTCCCTGTCGCACGGCGCCGCGCACACGCTCGCGGGCGGCGGGGCGCGGGCCCTGGACGGGGTGGTCCCGGAACACGCGCTGCGGGTGGCCTTCGCGTCGGGGCTGAACACGGCGTCCGTGGTCGCGGGCTGTGCGGCGCTCGTCGCCGGGGTGCTGGTCCTTGCGCTGGTGAGGGCGCCGCGGGCGTCCCATCGTCCGCCGGGGGCGACCGCCGTCGCGGCCGGCGGGGACGGTCGTGAACCGTCCGTGGAGAAATCGGAAGCGACCAGTCCGCCCAAAAAGCCCGCAGCGGACCCCCGGTAATCGCCCCGTACAGATTCCGTGGAGATTACGCCACCGAAACTTACTGAACCGTAAGAATTCTGTCCGGCGCTTCCCCTTGTGGCCGTATTTCACCGGCTGACCAGTGCATATTCCGCGCGCTCCGGCCCATTTGGACCCCTCCCGCCGGGGCGCGCGGTGGGGTACCGTCACCGGCGCTGTGCGGAGCGCCACAAGGAGCAACATTGCGCGAGTTCACCAATCCTCCTCTGGCGTCGGTGCTGCCGGTGGGCGGCCTGGCCGACGCCGTGTTCGACCATGCCCTCGAGGATCCGCTGCGCGTCGCGCTCGGCCGCAAGGACGACGCGGGCCGCTGGTTCGATGTGACGGCCGCCGAGTTCCGTGACGAAGTGCTCGGGCTGGCCAAGGGGCTGCTCGCGCAAGGCGTCCGCTTCGGCGACCGCGTCGCGATCATGTCGAGGACCCGCTACGAGTGGACCCTCTTCGACTTCGCGCTGTGGACGATCGGCGCCCAGGTCGTGCCGATCTACCCGACGGCCTCCGCCGAGCAGGTCTTCTGGACCCTGCACGACGCCCAGGTGTCGGCCGCGATGGTGGAGCACGAGGACCACGCGATGACGATCGCCACCGTCATCGACCGTCTGCCCACGCTCAGCCGGATGTGGCAGCTGGACTCCGATCCCGTGCCCCGACTCATCGAGTCCGGCGCCCACATCGACGACGAGGTGGTGCACCGCCACCGGCGCGCCGTCACCCCCGACTCCGTCGCCACGATCATCTACACCTCGGGCACCACGGGCCGCCCCAAGGGCTGCGTCATCAGCCACTCGAACTTCATGTTCGAGTCGGACACGATGGTCAGCCGCTGGGAGCCGGTGTTCCACTCCAAGCGCGGCGACGAGGCCTCGACCCTGCTGTTCCTGCCGCTCGCGCACGTCTTCGGGCGCATGGTGCAGATCGCCACGATCCGCGGCGGCGTGAAGCTCGGCCACCAGCCCCAGCTCAATGCGGCGGCCCTGCTGCCCGACCTGCAGTCGTTCCGCCCGACGTTCATCCTCGCCGTGCCGTACATCTTCGAGAAGGTCTTCAACGCGGCCCGCCGCAAGGCCGAGAAGGACGGCAAGTCGGGGCCGTTCGACAAGGCCGTCGAGTGCGCCGTCAAGTACGCGGACGCACAGGAGGCCAAGGCCTTCGGCACCGGCCCCGGACCGTCCGCGTCGCTGCGCATGCAGCACTCGATCTTCGACAAGCTCGTCTACTCCAAGGTCCGCGAGGCGATGGGCGGCCGGGTGCGGCACGCCATGTCGGGCGGCTCCGGCATGGACCGCCGCCTGGGCCTGTTCTTCGCGGGCGCCGGCGTCACGATCTACGAGGGCTACGGGCTCACCGAGTCCACGGCAGCGGCGACCGCGAACCCGCCGGAGCAGACCCGCTACGGCACGGTCGGCCAGGCCATCCCCGGCACGACGGTCCACATCGCCGACGACGGCGAGATCTGGCTGTACGGCAGCAATGTCTTCCAGGGGTACCTCAACGACCCGAAGTCCACCGACGCCACCCTGCACGACGGCTGGCTGGCCACCGGCGACCTCGGCTCGCTCGACGAGGACGGCTATCTGACGATCACCGGCCGCAAGAAGGAGATCCTCGTGACCTCCGGCGGCAAGAGCGTCTCGCCGCAGCAGCTGGAGGAGCGGGTGCGCGACCATCCGCTGGTCGCCCAGTGCATCGTCGTCGGCAACGACCGCCCGTACATCGCCGCGCTCGTCACGCTGGAGGCCGAGGCCGTCGAGCACTGGCTGAACATGCGGGGCAAGCCGCCGCTGAAGCCCGCCCAGCTGGTCCACGACCCGGACCTGGAGACCGAGGTGCGCAGGGCCGTCGTGGCGGCCAACACTCTGGTCTCGCAGGCCGAGTCGATCCGTACGTTCCGGATACTGGCCTACCAGTTCACCGAGGAGCACGGGCTGCTCACGCCGTCCCTGAAGCTCAAGCGGAAGGCGATCGAGACGGCCTACTCGGAGGAGGTCGAGGCGCTGTACCGGGGCTGATCGCGCGCCGGTACGTTCCCGACGGTAACCCCGCCACAAGGCCCTGACCCGGCCGCGAACCGTTTCTGACGGTTCATCAATTACCGATGCGTCAGTTATTGACGGTTCATCAGGTCGCACACAGAATCACCCTCACTCGACGGAGGGGGCCCATCGTGTCGCGAACTGTCCGCGCCATCACCGCCACTGTGGCGGCACTGCTGCTCGCCACCGCCTGCAACTCCGCGGCAACCGGCACCTCCCCTGACAGCAAGGGGAGTTCGGTACGCGGAGTGACGGATGACGCCATCAAGGTCGGCGGCATCGTCTCGATGACGACCGCCAGCGGCTACAGCAAGAAGGACACCGACCTCGGCGCGAAGGCCCGCTTCGCCCGTGCCAACGCGGAGGGCGGGATCAACGGCAGGAAGATCGACTACCTGGGCGCGGAGGACGACGGCCAGGACCCGGCCAAGAACCTCGCCGCGGCCCGCAAACTCGTCCAGCAGGACAAGGTGTTCGCGATCTCCCCGATGAGCTCGGTCACCTTCTCCGGCGCCGACTTCCTCCAGAAGCAGAAGGTCCCCACCTTCGGCTGGGGCACGCTCCCGTCCTTCTGCGGACCCACCTACATCTACGGCTTCGGCGGCTGCATGGTCCCGATGCCCGGCGGCACCATCTCGCAGACCTGGCCCGAGGGCCTCAAGCAGGTCACGCACGGCGCGAAGGGGAAGACCGTCGCCATCCTCGCCAACGACAACGACGCGGGCACCTTCGCCATCCGCACCTACAAGCAGAGCTTCGCGTCCGCCGGATACAAGGTCACCTACGCCAAGTCGTCCGTACCCGCGACGTCGGTGCCGAGCGACTGGTCGGCGTACACCAAGGAGATCCTGCGCAGCGACGGCGGCAAGGCACCCGACATCGTCGTCTCCGTCATGCAGACCCCGTACAACATCGGCCTGTTCACCGCCGTCAAGCGCTCCGGGTACCGCGGCGTCCTCACCGACCCGACCGACTACGACCCGGGGCTCCTCGCCAAGAGCGCGACGAAGGAGGCGCTCGACGGGGTGCACATCCTGCTGACCTTCGAGCCGTTCGAGACGCGGACGGCGGCGATGAAGCAGTTCAAGGCCGACATCAAGAAGGCGTCGGGCGGGAAGGACGTGCCGCTCAACATGCACATGATGACCGGCTACATGTCCGCCGACCTCTTCCTCTCCATCGCGCAGAAGGCCGGCCGGGACCTCACCGTCGCCTCCTTCCAGAAGGCCGCGGACGGGTTCTCCGACACCGGCACCATGGTCGGCGACCGTGCCCTGCCCAAGGGGCAGAAGGAGTCGTTCGGCTGCGGCGCCCTGGTCCAGCTCAAGGACGGGGCGTACCACGTCTCGTCACTCTTCAAGTGCTACGAGCCCATCCCGTTCAAGTAGGGGGCGCCCCGCATGTCCGACCTGCTGGCCTTCGTGCTGAGCGGGCTCGTGTCGGGTGCGCTGTACGCGCTCCTCGCCACCGGCCTCGTCCTGTCCTACTCGGCCTCCGGCCTCTTCAACTTCGCCCATGGCGCCACCGCTTACCTGTGCGCGCTCACCTTCTACGAGCTCCACTCCGGCCTCGGCTGGCCCGCCGTGCCGACCGCGCTCCTCCTCGTGTGTGTCGCATCTCCCCTGCTGGGCTGGGGACTTGACCGGCTGATGTTCCGCAAGCTGGCGCGCGTCGGCGAGACAGCGCAGATCGTCGCGACCATCGGACTGCTCGTGGCGCTGCCCGCGCTCGGCCTGTGGGTGGTGGAACTGCTCGACGACGCGGGCGTGTCCGTCAAGCCCGCCGAGAACCAGTTCGGGCTGCCGGGCGTCGGCCCCAGCCCCGCGAAGAACTGGCAGCTGATGGACGGCGTCGGCATCGACTCCGACCAGCTGATCACGTGGGTGGCGACCGCCGCGGTCGCGCTCGGCCTGTGGATCCTGATGCGCCACACCACCCTCGGCCTGCGCCTGCGGGCCGCCGTCGACAACCGCTCACTCGTCGAACTGCGCGGCATGAGCGCCGACCGGCTCTCCACCGTGGCGTGGATGCTGTCGTCCGGCCTCGCGGGCCTCGCCGGCGTCCTCGCCACACCACTGCTCGGCCTGTCCGCCCACGACTTCACGCTGTTCCTGTTCGTGTCGGCTACCGCAGCGGTCCTCGGGCGCTTCGCGTCCGTGCCCCTCGCGTTCGCGGGCGGACTCGGCCTCGGCGTCCTGCAGAACCTCGTCGCCGGCTACTCGTCCTTCGCCGAACGCATCACGGGGTTCCGTACCGCGGTCCCGTTCCTGATCCTCTTCGCCGGACTGCTGCTGCTCACCCGGCGACAGCGCACGGCGGGGACGGCTGCCGCCGACGCGCCGCCCGTCGACTACCTCGCGGGCCGCCCCTGGACACGGAAGTGGGGGCCATGGGCGGTGGCCGCCGTGCTGCTCGCGGCCTCCTTCTACACGGTGACGACCCCGTTCTGGAGCGGCATCCTCGCCCAGGGCCTCGCCCTCTCCCTGGTCTTCGTCTCCTTCACCGTCGTGACGGGGCTCGGCGCGATGGTGTCCCTCGCGCAGGCCACGTTCGTGACCGGCGCGGCGCTCGTGGCCGGGCTCCTGATGAGCCACGGCTGGCCGTTCATCGCGGCGGCTCTCGCCGGCACCTGCGTAGCGGCCCTCCTCGGAGCGCTCGTCGCGCTGCCTGCGCTACGCCTCGGCGGCCGCACCCTCGCCCTCGCCACGCTCGCCCTCGCCTTCCTCGCCGACCAAGTCCTCTTCCAGATGGGCTGGTTGAGGAACGGCGACACCGGCTGGGAGATCCCGCGCCCCGTCTTCGGACCCGTCGACCTGAGCGACGACCGGGCGATGGGCGTCGCGATGGTCGTCCTGTGCGCGGCCGTCGTGGCCGCCCTCGGCGCACTGCGGAACTCCCCCTCGGGCCGCGCCATGCTCGCCGTGCGCTCGGCGCCCGCCGCCGCGATGGCTTCCGGCGTCTCCGTCGTCCGCACCAAACTCCTCCTCTTCACCCTCTCGGCCGGTCTCGCGGGCTTCGGGGGCGTGATGTACGCGTCGTACAACACCCGTATCACCGCTACCGACTTCACCGCGATGACGGGCCTGATCTGGCTCGCGGTCGTCGTCGCGGCGGGGGTACGGCGCCCGCAGTTCGCGGTCGTCGCGGGCCTCGTCTACGCGATCGTGCCGCACCTCGTCGCGGACTACGTCACGGACTCCGTCCATCTGCCGGTCGTCCTGTTCGGCCTGGCGGGCCTCGCACTCGCCAACGACCCGGACGGGTACTGCGCGGCGATCTCCGTACGACGCCACAGGCGCAGGAGCACGAAGCCGGGGGCGGGAGTCCCTGTCGTCGAAGCAGCGAGCCGGACACCGGCCCCTCCGCCCGGCAGCGGCGCCCCACCGGTACTCGAACTGCGCGGCCTGCACGCCGGATACGACGGCGCGCCCGTCCTGCACGGGGTCGGCATCGCCGTCCACCCCGGCGAGATCGTCGCCCTCCTCGGCCCCAACGGCGCCGGGAAGTCCACGACGTGCCGTACCGCCGCCGGACTCCTCACACCTCTGCGGGGGCAGGTCTACGTCGCCGGGCGGGACGTCACACGCGAGGGCCCCGTCCGCCGGGCGCGGGCCGGCGTACTCCTCGCCCCCGAAGGACGCGGCATCTTCCCGGCCCTCACCATCGAGGAGAACCTCACCCTGCACCTCCCCGACAAGCACGCGCGCGAGGCCGTGTACGAGCGCTTCGCCGGGCTCGCCGCCCGCCGCGACGTCACCGCGGGCGCACTCTCCGGCGGTGAACAGCAGCTGCTCGCCCTCGCCCCGCTCCTCCAGGAGCCGCCCCGCGTCCTCATCGCCGACGAGCCGTCCCTCGGTCTCGCGCCGCGCATCGTCGAGGACGTCTTCCGGCTGCTCACCGAACTCCGCGACGCCGGAACGGGGTTGCTCCTCGTCGAGGAGAAGGCCACCGAGATCCTCGGCGTCGCGGACACCGTCGCGTACCTCGACCGGGGCCGCGTCTCGTGGTGCGGCCCGCGCGCCGAGGTGCGGGCCGACCGGCTCACCGAGGCCTACCTGGGTCTCGCCGCGAGCGGACCGGACACGGCACAGGACGCGGAAGAAGAAGGGGCGGTGCGGCCATGAGCGGGACCATGGAGGGACCCGTGCTCGAAGCCGCCGGGGTCGGCGTCCGGTTCGGCGGGATCCGCGCGCTCGCAGGGGTCGGCCTGACGCTGCGCCCCGGCGAGGTGTGCGGGCTCATCGGCCCGAACGGCGCGGGCAAGACCACGTTCTTCGACGTCGTCTCCGGGATCCGGCGCCCCGACGAGGGCCGCGTCCTGCTGGACGGCGAGGACATCACGCGCCGCTCACCCGTGTGGCGGGCCCGTCACGGGATGCGCCGCACGTTCCAGCGCCAGCAGCTCTTCGGCCAGCTCACGGTCGCGGACAACCTGCTGGTGGCGCAGGAGTGGCGGGGCGGCGGAGGCGGGCTGGCCGCCGACCTGCTGGCGGCGCCCCCCAGACGGACGTACGAGCGCCGACGCCGCGAGCAGGGGGCGTCGATGCTGCGCGCGTGTGGCCTCGACGCGCTGGCCGGGGAGTACGCGGGGGCGCTCCCCGTGGGCCAGGCACGCATGGTGGAACTGGCCAGGGCGGGGGTTGAGGGGGCGCGGGTGGTGCTGCTCGACGAGCCCGCCTCCGGGATGACAGATGATGAAATCTGTCAGCTGAAAACTGTCATCCGTCATCTGTCGGACCAACAGGGCTGCGCCGTGCTCCTCGTCGAGCACAACGTCGCCTTCGTCATGGACCTGTGCTCCCGCATAGTCGTCCTCGACCTCGGAACCGTGCTGGCCGAGGGGACGCCGGCGGCGGTTCGCGCCGACCCGGCCGTGCGGGACGCCTATCTCGGTTCGGCCGGGTGAGCGGGGCCCGGGGCGCCCCTGTGAACACGACGTGAACGGGAATGCGTCCCGGGCCGTGATCGTTGACGATGGGAGTACCAACCGACAACGCGAAGGATCGAGAGCTCGTGAGCAAGGTCCCCCCGATCATCCTGAACAACGGCGTCGAGATGCCCCAGCTCGGTTTCGGCGTCTGGCAGGTGCCGGACGCCGAGGCCGAGAAGGCTGTCGCGACGGCCCTGGAGGCCGGGTACCGCAGCATCGACACCGCCGCGATCTACGGCAACGAGGAGGGCACCGGCAAGGCCATCGCCGCCTCCGGCATCGCCCGCGAGAAGCTCTTCGTCACCACGAAGCTGTGGAACGCCGACCAGGGCTACGACGCGACGCTGCGTGCCTTCGACGCCTCCCTCGACAAGCTGGGTCTCGACTACCTCGATCTGTATCTGATCCACTGGCCGCTGCCCTCGAAGGACAGCTACGTCGACACGTACAAGGCCTTCGAGAAGATCTACGCGGACGGCCGCGCCAAGGCGATCGGTGTCTCCAACTTCCTTCCGGAGCACCTGGAGCGCCTCCTCGGCGAGACGTCGATCATCCCGGCGGTCAACCAGATCGAGCTGCACCCGCACCTCCAGCAGCGCGCCGCGCGTGAGTTCCACGCGGAGCAGGGCATCGCCACGGAGGCCTGGTCGCCGCTGGGTCAGGGCAAGGGCCTTCTGGAGGTCCCCGCGATCGTCGCGATCGCCCAGAAGCACGGGCGTACGCCGGCTCAGATCGTGCTGCGCTGGCACGTCCAGCTCGGCAATGTCGTGATCCCCAAGTCCGTGACGCCGTCGCGGATCGTGGAGAACATCGACGTGTTCGGCTTCGAGCTGGACGTCGAGGACATCGCCGCGATCAGCGCGCTGAACGAGGACCGTCGCCTGGGTCCCGACCCGGCGACGTTCGACATGGCCTGATCGCTCCACGCGTACGGCACTGTGTGCCCCGTCTCCGTCCGGAGGCGGGGCACACGTGTGTGAGGCCTTGGTTCAGGTGTAGAGGACGGCCAGCGCCTCGACCGTGGCCCGGATGCGGTGGCGCAGCTCGGCCGGTTCCAGGACCTCGATGCCGGCGCCGAGGCGCAGGAACTCGTCGTGGGCGTGGTCGACGGACTCGATGGGGACGACCGCCCTGGTCCAGCCGTCGGGTTCCGGGCGGGCGGTGGCGTGCGCCGCTTCGCGCAGGGCGGGGCCCGGCAGCCGGTCGGCTGCGCCCGGGGCCAGGCGTACGACGGCGTCGCCGCTGTGCAGGCGGCCGTGGAAGTCGTCCTGGTAGCCGCGCCAGTACGCGGCGAGCTCGAAGTCCGCCGGCGGCTCGAACTGCTCGTCGCCGACGTGGAGTTGGAGGATCTGGTCGACGCGGTAGGTCCGGGGGTCTCCCGTTCCGGCGGAGGCGATCACGTACCAGCGGCCCGCCTTCAGGACGAGTCCGTACGGTTCGAGGCGGCGTTCGACATCGGTGGGTGCGCGCCAGCGCCGGTAGCGGACGTGCAGGACGCGGCTGTTCCAGACGGCGGTGGCGACGGCCGGGAGGTGGGGGACGTCGTCCTCGTCGGCGTACCAGCCGGGGGCGTCGAGGTGGAAGCGGGCGCTGATGCGTTCGGAATGGGCGCGCAGTTCGGCGGGGAGCGCGGCGCGCACCTTGAGCTGGGCGGCGGCGAGTACGGGGCCGAGGCCGAGTTCGGCGGCGGGTCCGGGTGCTCCGGCGAGGAAGAGGGCTTCGGCCTCGTCGGTGGTGAGGCCGGTGAGGCGGGTGCGGTATCCGTCGATGAGCCGGTATCCGCCGGCGTGCCCGGCGTCGCCGTAGAGCGGTACGCCGGCTGCGTGCAGGGAGTCGATGTCTCGGTACACGGTGCGTACGGAGACATCGAGGGCGGCGGCGAGCTGGGCGGCGGTCATCCGGCCGCGGGCCTGGAGCAACAGCAGGACGGACACCAGTCGGCTGGACTTCACTGACACAGGATGTCAGTGAAGTGGCCGTAGCTTCCAGCCATGGCTTTCGAGGAGAAACTGTTGTGGGCACTGCCGCCCGTCGAGGTGGCGGGCCGGCGCGTGAAGCGCTATCACGTGAGCGCGGATCCGGCGGGGATCGCGCCGGAGGTGGAGAAGGCGGCGTACGCGATGCTGCCGGAGCTGCTTCCGGAGCCGGACGGGACGCCTCCGGCGACGTTCGTCGTGCTGCACCGCGGCGGTGACGACGGGGCGTACATCAACGCGTACAGCTGGGTGTGGGACAACGTTCTGCACTTCCGGGGTGCGGCGGCGGGGCAGCCGGTGATCGGCTGTCCCGACAGTGATCCGACGCGGTTCGTGATCCTCGATCTGCCGTGGATCGGCTGTGTGTGGGAGCTGCCGCCGGTGCTGCACGAACGCGATGCGTGGGTTCGGCACATGCTGGCCCCGAACGCCCCGGACCTCGACGGATATCTGGCCGATTCAATCGCCGACGGCACCACGGGAGACCGCTGATGAGCACCGCGCACGACTTCGACTTCTTCTTCGGCGACTGGGACGTGGCCCACCGCAGGCGCACGGACTTCCTCGACGCGGACAGCGGCTGGGAGGAGTTCGCCGCGACGAACCGCTGTTGGAGCCTGTTCGACGGCGCGGCGAACATCGACGAGATGGACTGCCCCACGGAAGGCTTCAAGGGGCTCACGCTGCGGCTCTTCGACCGCGCGGCCGCTACGTGGTCGCTGAACTGGTCGTCCAGCCGTACGGGCGTCCTGTTCCCGCCGGTCATCGGCCGCTTCGACGGGGACGGTCGGGGCGTCTTCGAGGGCGACGACACCCATGCCGGCAAGGACGTCCGGGTGCGGTTCGTCTGGTCGGGGATCTCGGCGACGGCGGCGCACTGGGAGCAGTTCTTCTCGCTGGACGGCGGGGACACGTGGCTGTCGAACTGGACGATGGCGTTCACCCGTCGCGCCTGACCCGGTTCCGCGTCGCGCCTTGACTTCGCGTGCGCTTCAACGCCGAGACTCCCTCCCGTGGCCCGGCATCCGCGCCGGGCACGGGAGGGACCCGTCATGAAGTTCCGTACGATCGGCGCCGATCCGGCCACCCGCCGTGAGGTGAGTGTGCTGAGTCTCGGCGCGATGTTGTTCGGCACGCGGACCGACGAGGAGACGTCGTTCGCGATCCTCGACCGGTATGTGGCGGCGGGCGGCACGTTCGTCGACACGTCGGACAACTACGCGTTCTGGCACACGGGCAGCCGGGGCGGGGAGAGCGAGGGCGTGCTCGGCCGGTGGCGGCGCAGCCGGGGCGTCGGGGACGAGATCGTCGTCGCGACGAAGCTGGGGGCGAGCCCGCTGGCCGCCGGCACGGGGTACGTCGACAACCCCGAGGGCCTGTCCGCCGCGGCGATCCGGCGGGCCGTGGAGGGCAGCAAGGAGCGGCTCGGGATGGAGCGGCTCGATCTGCTGTACGCGCACATCGAGGACCCGAAGGTCGAACTCCGGGAAACCGTCGAGGCGTTCGCGGATCTGGTCGCCGAGGGCAGCGTCGGACTGCTCGGGGTCAGCAACCACTGGGCGTGGAAGGTGGAGCGGGCGCGGGAGATCGCCGAGCGGGCGGGGCTGCCGGGGTACGAGGTGCTGCAGTACCGGCACAGCTATCTGCGGCCGCGCACGGATCTGCCGGCGGATCTGTCGCCGGACGGCAGCCAGGGCCTGGTCGACGGCCAGCTCCTGAGCTATGTGCGGGCCGAGGGCGAGAAGCTCGCGCTCGTGGCGTACTCGCCGCTGCTCGCGGGCGCGTATGTGCGAGACGACAAGCCGCTGGGCGCCGAGTACGACCATCCGGGCACGCCGGCACGGCTGGCCGCGCTGCGCGACGTGGCGAAGGAGGCCGACGCCACGGTGAACCAGGTGGTTCTCGCCTGGCTCATCGACGGCGAGATCCCGGTGATCCCTCTGGTGGGCGCGTCGTCGGTGGCCCAGCTCGACGAGAGCCTGGCGGCGGTCGACCTGGAGCTGACGGTGGATCAGCGGGCCCGTCTCGACGCGGCGCACTGATCTCGCGTCAGGCGTGACGCGTGAAGGCGTGCACGGTGAACTCCGGGTCTGCGCGCGGGAGTTCGGGGTCGGGGAGCGCCGCGATCAGGTCGGCGAGCGCGGCGCCCCCGGCCGCGTAGACCCTGCCGCGGCGAACGTCGTCGGCGAGGCGCCTCGGGGTGCGGCCCTGGCCGTGTCCGGGGAACCGGGCCTCGCCGCTCGGCCGCAGTCCGTGGCCTGCGGCGTGGGCGGCGACGCGTGCGGCCGCGTCGGAGGGGAGGCGGCCGCGGTAGGGGGCCACGAGGGTGTCGATGTCACTGCCCACGTCGTGGGCGGCGGCCTTGTCGACGGTGGTCACCAGGACGCCGCCGGGCCGCAGGACGCGGGCGGCCTCGGCTATGACGGGGCGCGCGTCGGGCAGCAGGTGCAGCAGCCAGATCACGGTCACGACGTCCACGGAGGCGCTGCGGAACGGGAGTTGGCGGCTGTCGCCGCGGACGGCGGCGCCGTCGAGGCGGGGCGCCGCGGCGCGCAGCATGCCGGGGGCGAGGTCGATGCCGACGGGACGCAGGCCCGGCCGGGTGAGCCGCATGGTGACGAGCCCGGTGCCGCAGGCCAGGTCGAGGAGGGTGCGGGCGGTGGGCGGCACGAGGCCGAGCACGGCCTCGGCGGCGGACCGGGCGCGGGGTATGCCGCCGCGGGTCGCGTCGTAGACCGCGGCTTCCCTGTCGTAGTCCAGCACCGGCGGTCAGCTCGCGCCGTGGGTGGGGGCGATCTCCTGGACGCGCTGGGCGAGGCCGAAGTCGAGGTGGGTGATCGCGCCGCCCACACTGTGGGTGTTCACGGACACGTCGACCGTGTTGTAGCCGAGGGTGAGGTCGGAGTGGTGGTCGAGCTCGTCCTGGATCTGCGCGACGTGCACGACGAGGGCCGTGGCCGCGAAGTGGTTGGCCAGGCGGTAGGTGCGGGTGAGTCTGTCATCGGCCACGCTCCATCCGGGCAGCTCGGCGAGACGGTCCTCGATCTCCTTCTGGGACAGCGGCTCCAAGGGCATGACCAGGTCCTTTCCCTGTGATGTGCGAGGAGTTCCAGCGTCCCACAAGGGTGGTGCCGCGCGCCCCTCGGCTACGGTCGTGGCATGACGACTGCCACGCGTGCTCGCCAGTCCGGAATCGGTCCTCTGCTGCGCGAGTGGCGGGAACGGAGGCGGGTGAGCCAGCTGGAGCTCGCCCTGCGCGCGGACTCGTCCGCCCGGCATCTCAGCTTCGTGGAAACGGGCAGGTCGCGGCCGAGCGAGGAGCTCGTCCTGCGGCTCGCGGAGCATCTGGACGTGCCGGTGCGGGAGCGCAACGCGCTGCTGCTCGCGGCGGGTTACGCGCCGCGGTTCGCGGAGACCCCGCTCGACGACCCGTCGATGGGAGCACTGCGGGAGGGCCTGGACCGGCTCCTGCACGGCTACGAGCCGTATCCGGCGCTGGTCGTCGACGCGACGTACACGGTGGTCGCCGCCAATCGGGGCATCGCGATGCTGATGGAGGGGATTCCCGAGTCGCTGCTGGCCCCGCCGCTCAACGCGATGCGGCTCACCCTGCACCCCGAGGGCCTCGCACCACGGATCCGGAATCTGCGCGAGTGGCGGGGGCATCTCCTGGCGCAGATGGAGCGGCAGATCGCGCTGGACCGCTCGGAGGCGCTGCGCGCGGTGTACGACGAGGTCAAGGCGTACCCGGTGGTTGACAGGGACGCCGTTGACGACGACGGGGAGGGCGGCGAGGCGGTGCCGTATTTCGCGCTGCCGATGGTGATCGAGCACGACGGGCAGGTCCTGTCGTTCGTGTCGTCGATCTCGACGTTCAACACCCCGATGGACGTGACGGTGGCCGAGCTCGCGATCGAGACGTTCCTGCCGGCCGACCCGGCGACGGCGAAGTATCTGCGGTCGCTGGAGCCGTAGTCGGGGCCTCGCGGCCGGATCCGCGCGGTAGTGGGCAGGCCGCTCATCACACTGGTACCGTTCACGCGGCTCGCGCACATGTTCAGTGCGCGCAGTGCCGCGGCTGGGAGCGCACCGGCTCCCGAATCCGCTCGCCGCCCGGCACGTGGGGAGACGTGACGTGAGTGAACGGCGGCCCGCGCCGACCGTGGGTCAGGTGGTTCTGGGCAGACGTCTGCGGGAACTGCGGGAGTCGGCCGGGCTCAACCGCGACGAGGCCGCCCGCGCCCTGCGCGTCACCGGCGCGACGATCCGCCGCATGGAGACCGCCGAGGTCGCCCTCAAGATCCCGTACGTACAGATGCTCCTGGAGCTGTACGGGGTGCCGGGTCAGGAGGCCGAGGCGTTCGTCGGGCTCGCCGAGGAGGCGAATCTGCCGGGCTGGTGGCAGCGGTTCCACGACATCCTGCCCGACTGGTTCAGCCTGTACGTGAGCCTGGAGAGCGCTGCCGGGCTCATCAGGTCGTACGAGCCGCACTTCGTGCCGGGGCTGCTGCAGACGGAGGAGTACGCGCGGGCCGTCCTGGACGCGGGCACCGTCGGCCGCACGCAGCCCGGGGAACTCGAACGCCATGTGACGCTGCGGATGGCCCGGCAGGCGCTGCTGACCCGTGAGGACGCGCCTCATCTGTGGGTCGTGATGGACGAGACGGTGCTGCGCCGGCCGCCGGGCGGTCCGAAGGTGCTGCGCAACCAGCTCGACCGGCTCATAGAGGCCACCGAACTGCCTCAAGTGACGCTCCAGATAGCCGAGTTCACTGCGGGCCCGCACCCGGGGACGTTCGGCCCGTTCACGCTGTTCCGGTTCCCGGTGCGCGAGCTGCCGGACATGGTCTTCAGCGAGTACGTCACGGGCGCGCTCTATCTGGACGGCCGGGAAGAGGTGGGCACCCATCTGGAGGTGCTCGACCACATCGCGGCGCAGGCGGCGTCCGCGGAGCACACGGTGGAGCTGTTGCGGAAAAAGCGCGACGCGCTCTGACACGCGGCGTGGGGTGACCGGCGACGCGTGATGACAGCAGTGCCGCGGGCCCGTCGCTGCGGGGCCGCGGCACGTGAAGGCTGCGCGTGCGCCCTCAGGTGAGCTTCGCCGTGAGGGTGATCGTGGTGCCGGTGAGCGCCTGGCTCACCGGGCAGTTCTTCTTGGCGTCCTCGGCCGCCGCGGCGAATCCGGCCTCGTCGAGCCCTGGCACCGTGCCCTCGACCGTGAGGTGAATGCCGGTGATGCCCTCGCCCGGCTGGAACGTGACGTCCGCGGACGTGACGAGCTTGGTGGGCGGGTTGCCGCCGGTCGCCAGACCGTTGGACAGGGCCATCGAGAAGCAGCTGGAGTGCGCGGCGGCGATCAGCTCCTCCGGGCTGGTCTTGCCGTTGGCCTGCTCGGCGCGGGAGGCCCAGGACACGGGCTGCTGGCCGATGCCGGACGAGTCGAAGGTGACGAGGCCGCTCCCCTTGAGCAGATCGCCTTCCCACACGGTGTGCGCGGAGCGCGTGGTAGCCACGGTGATTCCCTTCAGTCGGGTGCCCGTCGGGGCGTTGGGCACCATCCGACCACACCCGGACCGCTTATGGCCGGAATGCGCACGGGGCAGGGGTCAGTCGGTGGCGTCGGCGGCGGTGCGCTTCTTGCGGGCCGCCATCCACGCGTAGACGAGGACTCCGGCGAAGAGGAACAGGACGCCCTGGTAGACGGCCGCGTATCCGGCGCCGCCGACCAGCCACAGGGAGAAGCCGAACGCGGCGAGGGCGAGCACCAGGTCGCGGGCCAGGCGCGGGCCGCTGACGCGGTGGCCCTGTCCGGACAGCAGGAAGTAGATCTGGGCGGCGGTCGCGAGGAGATAGGGGACGGTCGCGGTGAACGTGGTGACGAGGACGAGCGTCTCGAAGACCCCGGCCGAGCCCGCCGTGTAGTTGTAGACGGTCAGGAGCGAGGCGAGGGTGACGGCGACGAGGACGCCGGCGGTCGGGATGCCGCGCTTCTTCTTGGTGAACACCGCGGGGAACAGGCCGTCCTTGGCGGCGGCGTACGGGGTCTGGGCGCTCAGGAGCGTCCAGCCGTTCAGGGCACCGAGCATGGAGACGAGCGCGGCGATGGCTACGGCGGTACCGCCCCAGGTGCCGCCGAACATGGCGTTGACGGCGTCGGAGAAGGGCGCGCTGGACTCGACGAGCCGGTCGTGGGCGACGGTCCCGAAGACGGCGAGGGTGCACAGCAGGTAGAGGAGGGCGGCGAGGCCGGTGCCGAGGACGGTGGCGCGGCCCACGTTGCGCTCGGGGTCGCGGACCTCGCCGGCGCTGACCGAGGCGGACTCGACGCCGAGGTAGCTGAAGAGCAGGATCGCGGCGGACGCGGAGACGGCGCCGAGCGGGGAGTCGCCGCTCGCCCGGAACGGTCCGAGGTTGTCGGCGTGGAAGAAGAACAGGCCGCCGACGGCGACGAGGAGCAGCGGCGCGAACTTCAGGACGGTCGACACGAGCTGCACCGCGCCGACGTAGCGGGTGCCCGCGAGGTTGGCGAGGGCGGGCAGCCACTGGACGGTGAGCGCGGCGACGATGGTCCAGAACGTGGAGCCGTGGATGGGCAGGAGCACGTCGAGGTAGCCGACGGCGGCCACGGCGAGCGCCGCGTTCGACACCCAGGTGGTGATCCAGTACGACCAGGAGGCCAGGAACCCGGCGAAGTCGCCGAACGCCTCGCGCGCGTAGACGTAGGGTCCGCCGGTCTGCGGATGGCGGTGGGCGAGGCGGCCGAAGACGAGCGCGAGCGCGATGGCTCCGACGGTCAGGACGCCGAACGCGACGAGGCTGATGCTGCCGAAGGGGGCGACGGAGGCCGGGAGCAGGAAGATGCCGCCGCCGATGATGTTGCCCATCACGAGGGCGGTGGCGATGGGGAGCCCGAAGCGGCGGGCGTGCTTGCTGGGGAGCTCTTCGTGCTGCGGGGCCGGAGCCGGCTTCGTCACGGTTCCGGTGTGGGGCATGGGGTGGTGCGCCTCTCTCGTGCGGGCGCCGACCGGGATCGCCGGGCGACGTCCCATGGTCGGTCCCCGGCACACATCGTTCAAAATCAGGCCGATTTGTCCTGTGGAGTGACCGTCGCGACCGTAAATGATGCGTCGGGGGCGGGCTCGTGCCGGGATTTGTCCAGCGGGACCTGAGGGCCGCAGCCCTCGCGCAGCCAGCGGCGGAGCACGTGGTGGACCTGCTGGGCGCCCACCAGTTCGGCGCCCTCGGCGACCGGCGGCGAGAAGGCCTCCGGGGCGAGCAGAAACGCGTGTCCCTGGGCGCCGCCGAGGCCTCCGTGGGAGCCGATCTGCTCCTCGAAGGCGAGCACTTCGCCCTCGGCCGGGTCGTACCAGGAGTTCACCATGATGTCGGCGGTGTGGGGGAAGGAGTCGGTGCGGCGGACGGCGTCGGCGGCGTGCACGCCGAAGTCGGCCAGGGGCCCGGGGCGGTCGTCGAGGTCGGCCAGGGGGATCTCGGCGCCGCGCGCGCCGAGGACGACGGCGCCGTGCTCCTCGCTGCGCACCAGCAGGAAGCCGATGCCGGGGTGGTTGGCGAGGGTCGTCAGGAGCGCCGGGTGGCGGGCGTCGATCTCCTCCTTGCTCATGCGGTGCGGCACGTCGGGGAAGGAGACCAGGCCGAGGTTGCCGGAGGCGAGGACGATCGGCTCGGAGCGGCGCGACGCGGGGCGGTCCTTCTCGCCGCCCTCCTCGACGGGCCGGCGCAGCGCCGCCCTGACGGCGGAGCGGGCCTCGGCGCCGCTGTGCGTGCGCCGGGCACGGCGCGGCACGGGCAGGCCGCAGCCCGCCCGGACGAGGTCCTGGAGGCCGAGCCCGTAGCGGGCGCGGAACGTCTCGCCGGGGCTCTGCCCGTGGTCGGACAGGACGACGATCCGGTACCGGCGCGGGGCGTGCTCGGCGACCTTCGCGATCAGCGCGAGGGAGCGGTCGAGGCGTGCGAGGACCTTCTCGGCGTCGCGGCTGACGGGCCCGGAGTGGTGGGCGACCTCGTCGTACGCGACGAGGTCCGCGTAGACCGCGCTGCGGCCCGCGAGCATGTCACCGATGACGGCGGCGACGACGACGTCCCGCTCCACGACGGTCGCGAAGGCGCGGATGAACGGGTAGAGCCCGCCGCGGCCCACGCGGGGGCGCTGCCGGGTCAGGCGGGCCCGGGTGGACTGGCCGATCTCGCGGCCGACCTCGGCGACGAAGGACAGGGCGGTGCGCACGGCGTTCGCCGGGTCGCTGAAGTACGCGAAATAGCCGGCGCGCGAGCGGTTCTCCTTGCCGCGGCGGGCCGCGACGGACAGTACGAGGGCGACCTGTTCGGCGCCTCCGCTGAAGAGGTTGCCGCGGCTGGCGCCGTCCAGGGTGAGCAGGCCGCCGTCGCCGGTGTGCTCGATGGCGCGGCGCTGGAGTTCGGCGGCGCTGGTGGGCCGGTTGGAGACCTGGACCTCGCGGGTGTCCTTCTCGTACCAGCGGAACGCGGGCACGTCGTAGTTGCTGCCGTGCAGGATGCCGAGCTGGCTGGCGCCCGTCTGACTGGACCAGTCGGTGCGCCAGGGCGTGAGGCGGTGGGTGCCGGCGCCCAGCCAGGCGCCGACGGTGGGCATCACGTCCTGGTTCACGGCGTCGCGCAGGACGTCGTGGCCGACGCCGTCGAGCTGGAGGAAGACGGTGCCGGGGGTGGACGGTCCCGCTCCGGCGCTCCCTCTGCGGCGACGCCGGTCGGCGAGGCGGTGCAGGCGGCGGCGGTAGGCGTCGTCGTCGCGTACGGCGAGGGCTCCCCCGGTGGCGGACGCCACCGCGGACATCACGGCGGCGACCACGACGGCGGTCTCGGGGTTCGCCTCGCCCCGGCCGTCGGGGACGATGGCCAGGGCGAACAGCAGCAGTCCGCCGTTGAGGAAGAAGACGACGAGGCCGAGGACGAGCGCGGGCACCAGGAGCAGAGCGCGCACGAGAAGCGGCCACACCAGCACGGACAGGACGGCGAAGGCCCCCGCGCCGAGCGCGGCGGTGACGCCGATGCGGGTGGCACTGTCGCCGTTGTCCGACTGGAGCTTGAAGTCCGGCAGGATCCCGGCGAGCACGAGCATCGTGACGGTGCTGACCGCCCACACCGCGATCGACCGCCAGCACATGCTGGCGAACCGCCGCCAACGCCCCTCGCCCACGCCTCGCTCACCCTCTCGTCGTCACGTCGTCGACCCCGCGCCAAGCGTGTCATACGAGCGCGATACGTCCGGGTTTTCCCCTGGCTGCGAACACAGGTGCCCGGCGCGGGCGGCGCGGGACGACCGTGGTGCCGGCTCAGCAGCCGTCGTAACCGGCCGTCGGCATCGACATCCGCCGGTGGACGCGCTTCTTCATCTCCGCGTTGTACGACGGCTCGGCGAGGCCCGCGGTCTCCAGGCGGACGCCGCGGCGCTCGCACTCGGCCGTGAACTCGTCGACCGAGCGCAGCGCGGCCCGCAGGACCCGGTCGCTCGGGGCGACGAACAGGTCGACGAGGCCCGCGTCGACGTCCGCCCACAGCACGTCGTGGTCGGAGCGCAGTGAGTGGACGAGGAGTTCTCTGGTCACGACGTAGCCCCGGTCGGCGGCCCAGCGGGCGCACATCGCGTGCTGGCTGCGCGAGTCCACGAGGAAGGGGTCGGCGTCCAGCTCCTCCAGCGGCGTCAGGCTGGCGATCGCCGTGACGCGGACCGCGCCGGCCGCGGTCTCTCCCGCCGTTTCACCCATGGTGTCCCCCTCACCTCCGGTTTCCCGACGACCCTACTCCTGCCCGTAGGCTCGGGGGGAGTCGCACGGAGGAGGTCCTGGAGGTGCCGGTGGAGATCACCTGGTGGGGTCACGCCACCTGCACGGTCGAGGACTCGGGGATCCGCGTGCTGACCGACCCGCTCTTCACGCGCCGCCTCGCCCATCTGCGCCGGCGCCGCGGGGCGCCCCCACCGCCCGAGGCCGCCGTCGCCGACGTCGCGCTCGTCTCTCATCTGCACGCCGACCATCTGCACGTCCCGTCCCTGGCCCGGCTCGCGCCCGGCACCCGGGTCCTGCTCCCGCGAGGGGCCCGGCGCGCGGTGCCCGGCCTGCGCAGGCTCACGCATCTGCGGCTCACGGAGGTCGAGCCGGGCACCCGCGTGGAGGTGGGCGACCTCGTCGTACGCGCCGTGCCCGCGTCGCACGACGGGCGGCGCATCCCGGTGGGACCGCACCGCTCCCCCGCGCTCGGGTTCGTGGTGAGCGGTGAGGCCCGTACCTACTTCGCGGGCGACACCGGGCTCTTCGACTCCATGGCGGAGGCGGTGGGCGAGGTGGATGTGGCGCTCCTGCCGGTCGGTGGGTGGGGGCCCTGTCTCGGGCCGCACCATCTGGACGCGGGCCGCGCCGCCGAGGCGCTCGCCCGGATCGCGCCGCGCAGCGCCGTGCCGGTGCACTACGGGACGTACTGGCCGATCGGCATGGACGCGGTGCGACCGCATGAATTCCACGCGCCGGGCGAGGAGTTCGTGCGGCGCTCCGCCCAGCTGGCGCCCGAGGTGACGGTGCATCTGCTCGGTCACGGCGAGAGTGTGCGGCCGGAGGTCGCCAGGTGAATCCGGTCAGTGGCGCGGGCCACGAGCTGCTCGCCGCCGCGGTGACACACGCGCCGCCGGAGTCCACCCAACAGGCGGTCGGATACCCGTCGCTGTTCCTGCTGATCATGATCGGGGCGCTCGTGCCGGTCATCCCCACGGGGGCGCTCGTCAGCTCGGCGGCCGTGGTCGCCTTCCATCAGACGGCACCGTTCTCGCTGCTCCTGGTGTTCGGTGTCTCCGCGTTCGCGGCGTTCCTCGGCGATGTGGCGCTGTACTGGCTGGGGCAGCGCGGCATGGATTCGAAGAACGGCTCGAAGTGGCTGGCCGCGATCCGCGACCGGGCGCCCGAGGAGCGGCTCGCGCAGGCGCAGGACAAACTCGCCGACCACGGGGTGATGGTGCTCGTCCTGTCCCGGCTCGTGCCCGCCGGGCGCATCCCCGTGATGCTGGCGTGCCTGATGGCGAGGATGCCGCTGCGGCAGTTCGCACGCGGGGACGTCCCGGCGTGCCTGGCCTGGGCCGTGACGTATCAGCTCATCGGCATCCTCGGCGGTTCCCTGTTCAGTGAGCCGTGGGAGGGCGTCGCGGCGGCGGTCGGCCTGACGCTGGTGATCAGCGCGGCGCCCGCCGTGTGGCGGCGGGCGCGCGGGGGCCGCTCAGACGGTCAGCACGCGTGAGGCGCCGACCGGCAGGTCCCACAGGTCCTTGCGCGCAAGTCCCGCCTTCTGCCAGGCGGCCCGTACGCGCGTGAGGGGTTCGAGGACCGGCTCGGCCGAGAGCAGGAACGTGGCCCAGTGCATGGGCGCCATACGGCGCGCGCCCACGTCCTGCGCGGCCTGCACCGCATCCTCCGGATCGCAGTGGACGTCCTTCAGCCACCAGCGCGGCTCGTAGGCGCCGATGGGCAGGAGCGCCAGGTCGATGCCGGGGTAGCGGCTGCCGATCTCCGAGAACCAGTGGCCGTATCCGGTGTCCCCCGCGAAGTAGACCCGCTGTCCCTCCAGGTCGGTGAGGACCCAACCGCCCCACAGGGTGCGGCAGGTGTCGACGAGGCTGCGCTTGGACCAGTGGTGCGCCGGGACGAAGTCGAAGCGCACGCCGTCCAGTTCCGCCGCCTCCCACCAGTCGAGCTCCGTGACGCGGGTGAAGCGGCGGCGGGTGAACCAGCGGCCGAGTCCGGCGGGGACGAACACGGGTGTGTCCCTCGGGAGCCTTTTGAGGGTGGGGGCGTCCAGGTGGTCGTAGTGGTTGTGGCTGATGACGACGGCGTCGACGGGCGGCAGGGCGCTCCAGGCGATGCCGGGCGGGGTGACGCGGGCCGGGGTGCCGAGGATCTTGCGGGACCAGACCGGGTCGGTGAGCACGGTGAGGCCGCCTATGCGCAGCACCCAACTGGCGTGCCCCGCCCAGCTGGCGGCGACGGTACGGGCGTCCACGGTCGGCAGCGGTCCCGGCTCGAACGGCAGGGCGGCGATCTCGTGCAGGGCGTCCGGCGGCGGACGCAGCGCGCCCTCCCTGGCGAACCGGGCGAAGGCGCGCAGTCCGGGCAGCGGCGCCGTCAGGCGGTCGGCGAACGACTTGGGCCACATACGTCCCCCGCCGAGCGGCTTCGGCTCGGCGGGGGGTACGAAGGACGCGGGGGCATCAGCTCGCTGTGCCGTCGACTCGGACTGTTGCGTCATCGAGGACTCTCCCATCCCTTGACGTCGGCCCTGAGATCGTCGAGAGCCGATTCCAACATGCTCAACGCCCGCTGTACGTGCGGCAATTCCAGAGGTTCCGGCGCGGTGAGAGACGTCATGCGCTCCTGCGGGGTTGAGCCGAGGAAGGGGCCGGTGGACAGGCGTACCCGCAGCGCGGCGAGGTTGTCGCCGAAGCGGTGGCCGCCGGGGGTGGGCATGCCGAGCCGCTCGGAGAGTCGGTCCTCCAGGTCCTGGGCGTCGCCGACGCCGCGGGCGGCGAGCGCGGGGCGCAGCCGGTCGAGGTCCGCGTACAGCTGGCGGCCGGCTTCGGGCGGCCGGGCGAGTCCGCCGGAGAGGAGCACCGCGCGGTGCACGGCGACAGCCACGCGCGCGTGGAGCGCGGTCGTGGCGCGCAGGCGCTCGGTGATCCCGGCGGGCTCGCCGAGCGCGTACGTCGCGGCCGCCGCGGCGGGGGCCGGGAGGACCGCGCCGAGCGCGGTGAGGATGTCCAGGACGCGGGCGCGCAGCGCGGCTCCGCGCGCGGTGGCGGGGAAGCGGGCGACGGCCGCGGGCAGGCCGGGCGGCAGGTAGGCGCCGGTGAGGTCGGTGACGACGGTGACGTGCTCGGGCAGCATCTCGGCGGGGCCGATCAGGACGGTGGCGCGGGCCGGGTCGTGGTGCAGGGTGTCGCGCCAGGTCTCGTCGCTGACGATGTGCAGGCCCTCCTCCGCGGCGGCCTCGACCGCCTCGTGCAGGATCTCGGGCGGCGGCACGGTCCCGGTCGGGTCGTCGGCGACGGACAGGACGAGGAGCCGCGGGTCGCCGCCCTCGGCGCGGACGCGGCGTGCGGTTTCGAGGAGGGCGTACGGATCGGGGACGCCGCCGCACTCGGCGGGCGTCGCCACGTGGAAGACGGACCGGCCGAGGAGCCGTGCCTGGGGCTCCCACCAGGCCGGGCAGGGCCGGGGCAGCAGCACGTCGCCGCCGATCGCGGCGGTCAGCGCGAGGAGCAGAGGTACGCCGCCGGGCGCGGCCGCGGTGCCGCCCGGTTCGGTGGGGAGCCCGCGGCGCTGCCAGTAGCCGCAGGCGGCGTCGAGGAGGGAGGGGGAGCCGCCGGGCGGCTCCGGGGCTGCCGGGTCCGCGGCGGCGGCCGCGGCGGCCAGCTCGGGCAGGACGGGAAGGCCGTCGTCCGGCAGCGGCGGCCCGTACCGGACGGGCCCGCGCCCCTCCAGGACCCCGTGGTCGTTCCCCCGCATGTGCCACCTCCACGCGCTGCCAGTCCGCACTGCCGGGACCTCATGGGCACCTCATACCCTCCCCAGCCTCTCCCGAGCCGCACGCTCGCGCGCGGCCTGCACTGGAGGGACGGTGGCCGCGTCCCGGGAGCGGGAGCACGTGGGAATGCGGCGAGGGGAGGGTCGCGCGGAGCTGGGCCGAGTGGGTGACGGGGCGCCGGCGGGGGCGGCGCCGGTCACCCGCGCGCGTCCGTTACCCCCGCGCCCGCTCCACCCTGCGCTCGTCCCAGACGGGCTCGTCGGACTCGCGCAGCCGGCCGTCGCTGCCGAAGACGAGGTAGCGGTCGAAGGAGCGCGCGAACCAGCGGTCGTGCGTGACGGCGAGGACCGTGCCGTCGAACGCCTCCAGGCCCTCCTGGAGCGCCTCCGCGGACTCCAGGTCGAGGTTGTCCGTCGGCTCGTCGAGGAGGAGCGCCGTCACTCCGGCCAGTTCGAGCAGCAGGATCTGGAAGCGGGCCTGCTGGCCGCCCGAGAGCCGCTCGAACTTCTGCTCGGCCTGGGCCGTCAGCTCGTAGCGCCGCAGCCGTCCCATCGCCGCGCCGCGGTCCTTGGCGTGGTCGAGCCAGAGGATGTCGAGCAGGGTGCGGCCCTGGAGCTCGGGGTGGGCGTGGGTCTGGGCGAAGTGGCCGGGCACGACGCGCGCGCCGAGCCTCCACTCCCCCGTGTGCGCGACCGTGTCGTCGGGGTTCCCGGCGAGCAGGCGCAGGAAGTGCGACTTGCCCGAACCGTTCGAGCCGAGGACCGCGACCCGCTCGCCGTAGAAGACCTCCAGGTCGAACGGTTGCATGAGGCCGGTCAGCTCAAGGCCCTTGCAGGTGATGGCCCGCACCCCGGTGCGGCCGCCGTGCAGGCGCATGGTGATGTCCTGCTCGCGCGGCGGCTCCGGCGGGGGTCCCGCCTCCTCGAACTTGCGCAGGCGGGTCTGCGCCGCCGCGTAGCGGGACGCCATCTCGTGGCTGACCGCGGCCGCCTGCCGCAGGTTGAGGACGAGCTTCTTCAGCTGGGCGTGCTTCTCGTCCCAGCGCCTGCGCAGCTCCTCGAAGCGCGCGAACCGCTCGCGCCGCGCCTCGTGGTACGTCGCGAAGCCGGCGCCGTGCACCCAGGCGTCGGCGCCGGCGGGGCCCGGCTCGACGCTGACGATCTTCTCGGCGGAGCGGGCGAGCAGTTCCCGGTCGTGGGAGACGAACAGGACCGTCTTACGGGTCTCGCGCAGCTTCTCCTCCAGCCAGCGCTTACCGGGCACGTCGAGATAGTTGTCCGGCTCGTCGAGGAGGAGGACCTCGTCGGTGCCGCGCAGCAGCGCTTCGAGGACGAGTCGTTTCTGCTCGCCGCCGGAGAGCGTGCGGACCTCGCGGAACTGGGCCGTGTCGTACGGGATGCCGAGGGCGGCCGTGGTGCACATGTCCCAGACCGTCTCGGCCTCGTAGCCGCGCGCCTCGGCCCAGTCGGACAGGGCCTGCGCGTACTCGAGCTGCGCCGCCTCGTCGTCGACGGTCATGATCAGGTGCTCGGCCTTGTCGACGGCCTTCGCCGCCTCCCTGATCCGCGGGGTCGCAACCGATACGAGCAGGTCGCGCACGGTCGTCTCGTCGCGCACCGAGCCGACGAACTGCGACATGACGCCGAGCCCTCCGCCGACGGTGACGGTGCCGCCGTGCGGCTTCAGCTCGCCGGAGATCAGCTTGAGGAGCGTCGTCTTTCCCGCGCCGTTCGGCCCCACGAGGGCCACCACGGAGCCCTCCCCCACCCGGAAGGAGACATCACCGAGCAGCGCCCGCCCGTCCGGCAAGTAGTACTCGAGGTGCGCGGCTTCCAGATGTCCCATGGTCCGCATTGTGGGCGCCCGGCCGGGTGAGGAGCAAAACGATTTCGGCACGCCCTTGGGGTGCGGGGTCCCACGACGGGTACACGTGCGCAATGTGCGCTGACCTCGACCATCTGACCACCTGGCGGACCGCGCCCCCTGCGGGCCCCGGCCTGCGCGGCCGGCTCGCTGCCCTTGACCTGCGTGTTTTCGAGTATGCGGCGCGCCGGCACTGGCCGGGCGGCGACCGTGTCCTGCCCCGGCTGAGCCGCAGTGCGAACCATGGGGTGCTGTGGTTCGCGGTGGCGGGCGCGCTGGCGGTGGGCGGTTCACCGAAGGCCCGCCGCGCGGCCGTGCGCGGGGTCGCCTCGCTCGCGGTGGCGTCCGCGACGATCAACACGCTCGGCAAGCGTTCGGTGCGCAGGCCGCGGCCCGCGCTCGACCCGGTGCCGCTGGTGCGGCGCCTGAAGCGGCAGCCGGTCACGACGTCGTTCCCGTCCGGGCATGCGGCGTCGGCGGCCGCGTTCGCCGCGGGCGTCGCGCTGGAGTCCCGCCCGCTGGGCGCGCTGGTGGCGCCCCTCGCGTTCTCCGTCGCCGCGTCCCGTGTCTATACGGGCGCCCACTTCCCGGGCGACGTCCTCGCGGGCGCCGCGCTCGGGGCGGGCGCGGCCTTCGCGGTACGGGGCCTCGTGCCGACCCGCGACCAGATGCCGTCGCCGGGCCGGCCGCTGGTGGACGACGTGCCGAAGCTGCCCGGCGGGGAGGGCCTGGTGATGGTGGTCAACACCGGTGCGGGCAGTCCGGACCAGGCGCGGACGCTGCGCGGCCTGCTGCCGCACGCCGAGATCGTCGAGGCCGAGGGATCCGATCTGCCGGCCGCGCTGGAGAAGGCGGCGACCCGGGCGCGGGCGCTCGGGGTGTGCGGCGGGGACGGCACCGTGAACACGGCGGCGGGCGTCGCCCTGCGCCACGGTCTGCCGCTCGCCGTGCTTCCGGGCGGCACGCTCAACCACTTCGCGTACGACCTGGGGATCGAGGACCCGGGTGATCTGTCGCGGGCCGTCGAGGCGGGCGACGCCGTGGCGGTCGACGTCGGCCGCTTCCGGTCGTCGGCCACCTCCGGGATCTTCCTCAACACCTTCAGCCTGGGCGTGTACCCGGAGCTGGTGAAGGAGCGCGAGCGCTGGTCGCGGCGGATCGGCGGCCGGCTCGCCGACGTGGTGGCCGCCACGCACGTGCTGCGCCGCGACCACCCGCTGCAGGCCGAACTGGACGGTACGCGGCGGCCGTTGTGGATGGTGTTCGCCGGGAACTGCACGTATCGCCGGATGGGGCTCACGGCGGGCCGGCGCGCGGACCTCGCGGACGGCCTGCTCGACGTGCGCGTGGTGCACGGCGGCCGACTGCCGGGCGTGCGACTCCTTGCGGCGGCGTTCGCGGGACCGCTGTCCCGCTCCCCGTTCCACGCCGCGGTCCGGCGCACGCGGCTGCGCATGGACCACATCAGTCCCGGCACGCCACTGGCCTTCGACGGTGAAGTCGGGCCGTGCGGACGGGAGTTGACCATCGACAAGCAGCACGAGGCGCTGCGGGTCTACCGGCCGCTGACCATACTGTGACACGTCCAAGTGGGTCCGCATCATGAGATGGGCATCTCAATATTCGGAGGGGCGGCGTACGGTGAGCCCACTGGGTTCACCGCTCACCGATCTTGCGAAGGGGTCCACCATGCCGAAGGAGACCGCTGTCTACACGCACGGCCACCACGAGTCCGTGCTGCGCTCCCACACCTGGCGCACCGCCGCCAACTCGGCGGCGTATCTGCTCGGTTCACTCAAGCCGCACATGAAGATCCTGGACATCGGATGCGGCCCGGGGACCATCACCGCCGACCTGGCTGCGCTGGTACCCGAGGGACATGTCACCGGCGTGGACCAGGCCGCGGGGATCCTCGACCAGGCCAGGGCGACGGCGGCCGAACGCGGCCTGACCAACGTCGACTTCGCGACCGCGGACGTCCACGCGCTGGACTACCCGGACGACACGTTCTGCGTCGTGCACGCCCACCAGGTGCTCCAGCACGTCGGCGACCCGGTGCAGGCCCTGCGCGAGATGCGCCGGGTCACCAAGCCCACCGGGTTCATCGCCGTCCGCGATTCGGACTACGCGGCCATGACCTGGTACCCGAACGCGCCGGCCATGGAGGACTGGCTGGACCTGTACCGGCGGGTCGCCCGCGCCAACGGCGGCGAGCCGGACTCGGGCCGGCGCCTCAGATCCTGGGCGCTGGAAGCCGGTTTCGACGCGACCGACATCAACTCGTCATCCTCCACCTGGTGTTATGCCACACCGGACGAGATCGACTGGTGGAGCGGCCTGTGGGCGGACCGCACCCTCGCCTCCGCGTACGCCGAGCGCGCGACGGAGAGCGGCCACGCGACGACCGGACAGCTGGAAGCGATCTCCGAGGCGTGGCGGACCTGGGGGAAGCAGCCCGACGCCTGGTTCTCGGTGCTGCACGGCGAGATCCTGTGCCGCAAGACGGATCGCGAGGGCGCTGCGAGCTGAGCCGAGCGATGCGGGACCCGTGCCGCCGGCCTCCGGTGACACGGGCCCCGCCGCCCGCGCATGACCGATCCCCGGAAACGATCACGCGTCCGCGCGTGGCCAACTACGCTCACCGCCATGGAGATCCTGGGAACCACGCTGCGAATCTGCGTCGAGGACCTGGAGTCCTCGGTCGCGTTCTACGAACGGCTCGCGGGCAGCCGGGCCCTGCGCTTCGAGCGCGGCGGTGTCTCCGTCGCGGCGGTCGGCTGCTTCCTCCTGATGAGCGGGCCGAAGGAGGAGATCGACGTCCTGCGCAAGGTCTCGGCGACGATCGCCGTCCCGAACGTCGACGAGGCGCACGCCGTCCTCAGCGCGTCCGGCGCACGCGTCCTCGCCGGGCCGGTCCCGACGCCCGCCGGCCGCAATCTGATCGCGATGCACCCGGACGGCTCCGTCTTCGAGTACGCCGACCGGCAGGGCCAGGCCCAGGCATAGCGCGAGGCCGCGGGCCCGTCACCGTATCCTCGCCCGGGCAGGCGGGAGTGAGGACGGTGGACATGGCGGGCAGCGACGGTGACGGCGGGGAGACCCGGGAGGCCGGGGAATCCGTGAGGAGGGGCGGCGCCCGGCCGCCGCTCGGCTCGCGCGCGCGGGACGCGATCCGGCAGCGCATCATCGACCGGCGCTACCCGCAGGGCTCCCGGCTCGTCGAGCGCGAGGTCGCCGAAGAGCTGCAGATGTCGCGTGTCCCGGTGCGGGAGGCGCTCCGCTCGCTCGTCACCGAGGGCCTGCTCGAACTTCTGCCGCACAGCGGGGTACGCGTACGGCGGCTGGCGCGGGCCGACGTGGAGCATCTCTACGAGGTGTGGGAGCCGCTGGCCGTACAGGCGTCCCGGCTCGCGGCCCGGCGCGTCGCGCGGGCCGCGCCGCAGGAGCCGGAAGGGCTCGGCGCGCTGCGCGGGACGCTGGACGTGGCGGAGCGCGCGGCCGCGGCGGACGAGGGGGCGCGCGAGGTGGCCGCGCACACCGCATTCCACGAGGGCATCGTGACCCTGTCCGGGAATCCGCTCCTTGCGCGCACCATGGAACAGCTCGGCTGGCAGCTGCAGCTGCTGTTCGGCCTGCGCGAGGAGCCCGCCCATATGCGGGCACAGCATGCGGTGATCTTCCGGCACATCGTCGCGGGCGACGAGGAGACCGCCGCGGCGAGCACGCTGCTGCACGTGCGCGACAGCCGGTCGGTGGCCCTGCGCTCACTCTTCGGTGACGAGGGCGATGACGGCCGGGGGGACGGCCACGGCGACGCTTTGTATACCAGCCTCTATTAGATTCTGTTCCGGTTGACCAGAATCCGGGCAGAACATGCAGGTCAGACCTGAGCGGAATCATCCCCTCCTTGCCCGCTCCCCCATCTTGGTATACAAAATGTCGGGCCAACCGATCCCTCCCGCCATCCGCCGAGGAGCCCCGCATGTGCGTCGAGAACTGCCCCCCGCCGTCGAACCGGCTGACCCGCCGAGGCGTACTCGCGGGTGCCGCCGCACTCGCGGGCACCACCGCCGCCCTCGCCGCCGCGCCCGGCGCGTCCGCCGCCGCCCCTATGACGCGCACGTCCGCCACCCGCTCCGGAAACGCCCCCCGCGGCGGTGACCTCGTCATCGACGGCGGCACGCTCCTCGACCCCGCGACGGGCAAGGTCACCGAGGACGCGGTCGTCGTCATCCGCGACGGCGTCGTCCGCGCGGCCGGCCCCCGGGCCCGCGTCGACGTCCCCGAGGGCGCCACCGTCCTCGACGCCCACGGCCAGTGGGTCCTGCCCGGACTCGTCGACTCGCACATCCACCTGAACACCGCCGCCGAGGCCGCCAAGACCCTCGCGCTCGGCGCCACCACCGCGCGCAGCGGTTCGACGAACTTCTACCAGGACATCGCCGTCCGCGAGCTCTCCCGGCAGGCCCCGGGCCTGGCCCCCCGACTGCGCGCGTCCGGCGTCTTCGTCACCCCCGACCTCGGTGACACGATCCTCGCGGACCCCGACCTCACCCCGCTCGCCCGCCTCAAGGGCGGCGTCACCTCGACCGAGGCGCTGCGCCGCGTCGTCGAGGTCAACCTGGCCCGTGGTGTCGACACCGTCAAGACGCGTGTGAACCCGCGCGCCGGCCTGGCCGAGCAGGACCCGCTGGAGCAGGTCTACAGCCGCGAGCAGCTCTCCACGATCGTCGCCACCGCCCGCCGCGGCGGCAAGGACGTCCTGTGCCACAGCTACAGCGAGATGGGCTGCCACGACGCCGTCATGGCCGGCGTCAAGTCCGTCGAGCACGGCGCGTTCATCAGTGAGCGGACCCTGCACGAGATGCGCCGCCGTGGTACGTACTTCACGCCCACGATGGTCGCGATCGGCGGCATGATCGGCGACCCCGACCCGGTTCTCGACGAGCGCGGCCGCACCTACCTGCCGAAGCTCAAGGCCGCCGCGAAGCTCGCCCACGAGCTGGGCGTGGGCCTGGTGTCCGGCACGGACTCGTCGGGCGGCTCGGTCGAGCCGATCGGCGCCGAGATCGAGATGATGCACTCGGCCGGTCTGTCCGCGCTCGACGCGATCCGCACCGCGACCACCAACGCGGCCCGTCTTCTCGGCTTCGAGGGCCAGGTGGGCCGTCTCGCGCGCGGTTACGCGGGCGACGCCATCCTGCTGTCCGGCAATCCGCTCGCCGACGTGTCGGTGCTGAAGAAGCCGGTGCGCGTGGTGCGGGCGGGTGTTGCCGTATGAGCGCCGTCGTCTTCAGGAACGTACGCCCGCTCGGTGCGGCGGAGGCCGTGGACCTCGCCGTCGTCGACGGGGTGATCGTCGACGCTCCCGCGCCCGAGGGTGCCGAGATCGTCGACTGCGGCGGCCGGATCGCGCTGCCGACCCTGGTGGACGCGCACATCCACCCGGACAAGACCGCGTGGGGCGAGCCCTGGGTGTCGCGCAAGCCCGCGTCGGGGATCGCCGAATTCGCCGCCGCGGACGCCGAGTTGTACCGCTCGCAGACCACGCCCCTCAAGGACCGCGCCCAGCGCCTGATGGCGCACGCGGTCACCCGGGGCACCCGGGCGATGCGGGCCCATGTCGATGTCGCGCCCGCTTTCGGCCTTGCCGGAGTCGAGGGTGTCGGCGCCGCGCGTGAGGCGCTGCGGGACGCGGTCGACGTGCAGATCGTCGCGTTCCCGCAGCACGGCGTCCTGCGGGCGCCCGGCACCGCGGAGCTCCTGGAGGAGGCGGCCCGCACCGGTGGCATCGACATCGTGGGCGGCATCGACCCGATCGGGTTCGACGAGGCGCTCGACGCCCAGCTCGACCTGGTCTTCGGGATCGCCGACCGGCACGGCGTGGGCGTCGACATCCACCTCCACGACCAGTCCGTCCCCGGCCTGACCGCGGTGCACGCGATCATCGACCGGACCAGGGCGCTGTCCCTCCAGGGCAAGGTCAGCATCAGTCACGCGTTCTGCGTGCCCAGCCTCGAAGGGGTCGCACTCGACCGCATGGGCGCGGAGTTGGCGGACGCGGGGATCTCCCTGACGACCGTGGCGCCGTCGCGGCCGCTGGTCCTGCCCACGCGCCGGCTGCGCGAGCTCGGGGTGCGGGTCGGGCTCGGCTCGGACGGGGTGCGCGACTCGTGGAGTCCGTTCGGCAACGCCGACATGCTGCACCGGGCGCATCTGCTCGCCCGGGCCCAAGGGGCGCGTCTGGACGAGGAGTTGGCCGACGCCTTCCGCGTCGCCGCCGATGACGGCGCCCGTGTCCTCGGCCTCCCCCACCTGGATCTGTCCCCCGGCTCGCCGGCCGACTTCTTCCTGGTGCGCGGCGAGTGCCTGCCCCAGGTCGTGGTGGACCTGCCCGCGCGTGACCTGGTGGTCAGGGCGGGCCGGGTCGTGGCCAGGGACGGCGAGCTGCTGCTCCCCTGACCACACGCGCCGCCGCCCGCCGGGTCAGGACTCCCCGGGCCGCATGCTGAAGTCGTACTGGGCGGGCAACCGTTCGCCCGGTGCGGCGAGGCGTGCCCACAGTTCGGCGATGACCTCCGAGCCCTCGCGCAGGTCGGCGACCTCGAAGCCCTCGTCGAACACGGCCCGTGCCGCCTCCTTGTCGCCCTCGGCGAGGAGGAGCCGAGCCTCGACGAGCCGGAAGCGGCCGCGGGCCCGGGTCGTGGCGTGCAGCCGGTCCCAGACGGTGCGGGCCGCTCCGGGACGCCGGGCCGCGAGCAGCGCGTCGATGGCCTCGCGGCCCAGCGCCGCGGTGGCCGCCGTCCAGGCCTCGCCGTCGTCGCGCCGCTCCTGGCACAGATCGTCGAAGGCCTCGGCGTAGCGGTCGGCCGCGCGTTCGCGATGGCCCGTCTCCTGGTCGGCGACGGCCAGGCAGCGCAGCAACGGCCAAAGAGACGGGGCGAGTTCCAGGCCGCGCTCCCAGCTGCGTACGGCCTGGGCCAGGTCGCCCGCGTGCCATTGGGCGACGCCGAGGTGGTACTCGGTGAGCGGCTGCGCGGGCGCCGTCTCCAGCATGTCCCGCCAGTGCGGCGCGACGAGGGTGGGCCCGGGCGGTCCGACGCGGCGCGGCTCGGGGATGGAGCCGGTGCGCAGGAGGTCGAGCCAGGGTGCCTGCGCCGGGCCGAGGGTCGACTCGGTGAAGGGGGTGCCCGGCAGCTTGAAGTCGCCGCGCAGCACTTCGAGGGCGCCCCACCCGGAGCCCTCCGCGAGCGACTCCTTCGGCTCCGCGTCGGCGTGCGGGCGCCAGGCCGCGTAGGCGGCGTCGACATCCGCCCTCGGCAGCGCGGCTTCGAGGCACTCCTCGACCTCGCCGCGCGCGGCCGCCCAGTCCTCGGCGGAGTGCACGGCGTCGGGCGCCGCGGACAGCGGCCCGTACGACTCCAGCCAGGCGAACTCGCCCTCGGCGTCCAGGCGTACGTGCTCCAGCTGTGTACGGGCGAGGCCCGCCTGTATCTCGGCGTAGCCGCGAGTGCCCGGCTCGGTCAGCCACTCCTGCCAGCGCCGCCCGCCCTCGCCGTGGCCCCACAGGAACAGCTTGCGGCCGCGCAGCAGGTCGGTCGAGGTCTGTACGAGCCCGTGCCCGTCGTCGTCGAGCGCGGCGATCCAGCGGCGCTGGCCGTCGGGGACCTCGTAGAAGTAGTCGGCCGGGAATTCGCCGCTGAGGGGGTAGGTGCGGTCCACGCCGTCGGACTCCGGGACGGGGACGCGGCGCAGGCTGCGCTCGTAGCCGAAGTGCCAGGCCTCGTCGGCGGGGGCGAGGACGCGGTGTTCCTCGGGGACGGCGATGTTCGACCACCAGTAGACGGGCGCGGGCCGTTCGTGGGGATTGCGTATCCGCACCCCGACGTGGAGGAAGTCGGATCCGGCGGGCAGCCACAGGTCCACCTGGAACGGCAGGTCGCGCAGGCGCTCCCACTCCCACAGGCGCAGCATGTCGCCGCCGTCGGGCGCGGTGACACGGGCGGCGTGCAGAGGTGCGCAGGACAGGGTGGTGTGCCCGGTCGCGCCGATGTTCCACTCGATGCCGCCGGAGAACCAGGCGCCGTTGAGGGCGAAGTCGGCGGGCTGGAACACCGGGTTGCGGTACAGGAGTTCGCGTCCGGTGGGCTTGTGGAACATCGAGTGGACACGGCCGCCCAGGCCCGGCAGGACCGTGACGCGCAGCCGGTCGTTCTCGATCACGAGCGTGTCGAGGGTGAGGGCGGCGCGCTCGCGCCCGTAGCCGTTCTTGAGCCGCTCCGGCAGGACGCTGCGCAGCTTCTCGTAGCCGATCTGGCGGGCCATGTCGCGCGGCATGCCCTGCTTGGAGCGGTCGTCGACTTCGTGGAGTTCGTCGAGGGGCCGCAGCGGCGGCAGCGGGTCGGGGGCACCCACCGCCACGCCGGGCAGGGTCAGTACGTCGCGTCGAAGGGTCGTCCGCTCGGCCTGCGAGTCCGTCAAGTCCGCCTCCCGGTTCATGGGGCCCGCCGTCCGCACGCGGTGTGCCCCGACGACCATGGAACAGGCTCGCCCCCGAGCTGACCAGGGGCTCTCCAGGTCAGAATTGAGCAAAGCCGCATTTACGGAAGAAGATCAGCCGGAAGCACCGGGCATCTCGGCCGTGAGCGCCCAGCGCTCGTGATCGCGCCAGGCGCCGTCCACGAAGATGAAGTCGGGCGAGTAGCCCTCCCGGCGGAACCCGGCGCGGCGGGCGAGCGCGATGGACGCCTCGTTGCCCGGCTGCATGTTGATCTCCAGGCGGTGCAGTCCGAGGGGGCCGAAGGCATACCGGACGACGAGGCCGAGGCCCTCGCTCATGATGCCGCGGCCCGCCGCGTGCGCGAACACGCCGTAGCCGAGGGCGCCGCTGCGGAAGCCGCCGCGGACGATGTTGTTGATGTTGATGAAGCCTGCGATGCCGCCACCGCCCCCGTCGTCCGTCCGCTCGCACACCAGGAATCCGCAACGGGTCGGATCGTCGATGAGTGCGCCCGCGTAGGCGGCGTAGGTGTCGGCGGCGGTGGGTGGGAAGAGCCAGGGGTGGTGCAGGTCCGCGCTCTCCCGCGCCCGCGCGGTGAACTCTTCTCCGTCCACGAGCGTGAAGGGGCGTATGCCCACGTGGGGGCCTTCGTCGAGGAAGCGGCGGCTGGTGGCAGACATCCGGCCAGCCTACGCCGCGGCCGTGGGGCGGCAGCGGGTTCGTGTCACTTGCGCCTGCTGATGCAGTAGCCGCCGCAGGTCGCCCCGATGACGGCGACGGCGCCGAGCGCCGGATGGAGCGGCATGGACACTTCGGGGATCAGCAGGCGGATCCTGACCTGCCAGGTGCTCTCGAAGACGAAGACGACGACGGGGACGACCCGCACGATGACGGCGATCCGGTCCGGTGAAGGTGCCGGTGACGCCGCTCCTGTCGGAGCTCGCCGTGTCCTTGGGACTCATCCGGGGACCCTTCCGTCGGAGCGACGCGTGCCTTCCCCGCCCAGCATGGACAGCCGGGCGGGGTTCGCGCACGGCGGGGTGTCCCTCCGGGGCGGGGCGCGCGGCCGTACGGGTGACGGCCGCGGCCCCGGGTCGCCCTACTGTCCGACGACCGGCAGCTCCAGGACGCCGGTGTCCTCGGGCGCGCTGGTGACGGTGACAGGCTTGATGCCCTTGTTGCCGCCGTACGCGTCGTCGCTCGCCGCGATGACGAACTGGAGGCGGTGCCCCGTCTCGTAGCGGTGGACGATGCCGGGCAGCGACACCGTGAAGGAACGGGTCACGTCCGGCACACGGACCGGTGCGACCAGTCGGTGGACGAGTGTCTTGCTGCCGTCCGGCGCGATGTCGTACAGCTTCGCGAAGAGGACGAGTTTGTCGGCGGCGTCGTCCGAGTTCTGGACGCGCTCGGTCTTCGGTGAGACGACCTTGAGGGTGGCCTTCGGGGAGCCCACGACGTCGGTCGTGCTGGTCAGCGGCTCGCTGGTCCAGCCGAGGTAGGTGCCCGCGGTGTCG
Organism: Streptomyces sp. NBC_01445; assembly: GCF_035918235.1. Lineage (NCBI taxonomy): Bacteria > Bacillati > Actinomycetota > Actinomycetes > Kitasatosporales > Streptomycetaceae > Streptomyces > Streptomyces sp. NBC_01445. The sequence goes on from NZ_CP109485.1 coordinate 2,879,451, forward strand.
CGCGGGGCGGGGTCGGGCAGGCCGATCAGGCCGGCGAGGGAGGACTCGGAGTGGCTGGTGGGGATCAGCCAGTTCGCGTACTCGCGGCTGCCGCGCGCGACCTTCGCCCGGTTGTCGACGAGCTTGCCGTCGCCGGACAGAAACAGCTTCCGGCTCAGGGCCGGGACGCTCTGCGCGGTGGCGTAGGTCCGGTCCGGGTCCGTGATCCAGTCGCGGTAGTAGGCGAACGCGGGGCCGGTGTCGACGTCCTTCTTGTGCTGGAGGTAGCGGTCGAACCAGGCGAGGATCCGCTTGCCGACGTACGAGGTCTCCAGGTTGCCCTGCGCGAGGTTGAGTTCGCCGCTCGCCGGATCCGTCAGGCCGCCGCTGTGACCCCAGGACTGCCAGATCATCTTGGTGGTCGTGCCCTGTGCCTTGAGGGTCCCGTACGTGGCCTGCGCCTCGTTCAGGTTGAAGAGGCTGTCGGACTGGCCCTGCACGAGCAGTGTCGGCGCCTTGACCCGCTTCAGGTACGAGACCGGGGAGACGCTGCGCGCGTAGTCGAGCATCGGTCCCGTCTTGTCGGACGGGTAGCGGCCGGAGTTCAGCGTGCTGATCGTCTCGCAGGCATCGGTGACGAAGTGCAGGCAGGTCAGCTTGTTGATCCGGGACGGGTCGAGGGACGGTTCGAGGAGGGGCTGGCCCTCACCGATCAGGTAGAAGCCGTTGGTCCACTGCCACTTGAAGGAGCCGGGGACGGAACGGTCGGCGGCGTTGTTCGGGTCGAGGGAGTACGCCAGGTCGTTCCAGGTGATCATCGGGACGAGCGCGTCCACGCGGTGGTCGACCGCCGCGGTGGCCAGCTGGATCGCGCCTCCGTACGAGCCGCCGATCATGCCGACGCGGGGGTCGCCCTTGCCGTCCTCGGTGACGTAGTCGGCCTTCGTGCCGTCGTCGGCCGCGCGGGTCCCGGCGAGGAAGTCGACCAGCCCGGAGGCCGCGGCGCCGTCGATGCGGGGGTCGTCGAGCGAGACGAGGCACCCCGACTTGCCGAAGCCGAGTCCGGAGTAGACGAGTCCGACGTAGCCGCGCGCGGCGAAGGCCTTGCCGATGGCGTCGGTCGAGCCGTCGGACTTGCTGCCGCCGAAGCCGTTGGTGGCGAGGACGGCGGGTGCGGTGTGGGTGGCGTCGACGCCGGCGGGCCGGTAGAGGTCGGCATCGACGACGCAGCTGCGGCCGCCGGCCTGGACGGTGAACTTCAGTGCGGTGACGGTGTATTCGCCCGTCTGCTGCGTCTGCGGCGTCGCGTTCGCAGGCGCTGCGAGGGCGAGGGGCGCGGCGACCATGGCGCCGAGGGCCAGCGCCAGGGGTGATCGCGGTCGGGATCGGGGCACGGCTACCTCCACGCTGAGGAAGACCCACCGGCTACCGACCGGTAAGTCTGGGCGTGGTCATGTTGTGACACGTGTCATACGCGGGTCAATCACCGGGACGCGTGTTTCTTGACGAAGATTCAGTAACCGAAAGATTCAGGCCAGCGCGGGCACATCCAGGCTCAACGTCCCGGCATCCGCGTCGAGTTCACCCGTGATGCCGAAGGGGATCGTCAGCGCCCCCTCGCAGTGCCCGAAGCCGAACTCCTCGACGACCGGTACGCCGAGACCGCCGAGCCGGTCGGCGAGCAGCGCGCGCAACCCGTCGTACGCGTCGCACTCCGCCCAGGATCCGAGCAGGATCCCCGAGACCCCGTCCAGCCAGCCGGCGCGCAGGAGTTGGGTGAGGTAGCGGTCGATGCGGTACGTCTCCTCGCCCGTGTCCTCCAGGCACAGCAGCCCGCCCGCGGCCGAGGGCCGGGCGTGCGGGTTGCCCAGGTCGGCGGCGAGCAGACAGAGGCAGCCGCCGAGCGTGACGCCGCGCGCGGTACCGCCCACGAGCGGCCGTCCGCCGTCCACCGACGTGATGGTCTGCACGGTCTCCGGTGCGAAGAGCGTGGCCTTCAAGTGGTCCTGCGCGCGGGCGCTCTTGAGGAAGTCCGCCGCCGCGACCATCGGTCCGTGAAGGGTCACGAGACCGAGCCGGGCGGCGAACGCCTCGTGCAGCGCCGTGATGTCGCTGTACCCGACGAACACCTTGGGCCCGGCCGCCCGCATCTCGTCCCAGTCGAGCAGGTCGGCCATGCGCTGCACGCCGTATCCGCCCCGCGCGCACAGGACGGCGTCGACGGACGGGTCGCACCAGGCCCGCTGGAGACCGGCGGCGCGCTCGGCGTCACCGCCCGCGAGGTAGTCGAACTGACCATGGACCGTGCGGACTTGGGGTTCGACGACGGGCTCGAGGTCCCAGCCGCGCAGGATGTCGAGACCTGCCTCCAGCCGTTCCTCGGGCACGGGTCCGCTGGGCGCGACGACGGCGACGCGCGCTCCGGGGGCGAGGCGTGCGGGTCGGGTCAGCGGTGTCGGTGACGTCACTTGGACAGCTCCAGCGTGGGGATCCCGGTCGGATGGAGGCCGAACACCTGGGCGTACAGGGAGAGTTCGGACTCCAGGACGCGGATCATGGTGTCCGCGCGCCGGAACCCGTGGCTCTCGCCCTCGAAGGCGATGTACGCGTGCGGGACGCGGCGCCCCTCCAGGCGGGCGAGGAAGCGCTCGCACTGCGCGGGCGGGCAGATCACGTCGTCGAGGCCCTGGAGCAGCAGGAACGGCGCGGTGAGCCGCTCCGCGTGCTCGGCCGGCGAGCGCTCCACGTACCGCGCGGGCACTTCGGCGAGCGGTCCGACGAGCGACTCCAGGTACTGGGACTCGAAGTCGTGGGTCTCGCCGGAGCCCCAGGCCGTGAGGTCGAGGATGGGGTAGAGGATCGTGCCGCAGGCGTAGACGTCGGTGCCGGTCAGGGACGCGGCCGTGGTCCAGCCCCCGGCGCTGCCGCCGCGGATCGCGAGCCGGTCGCGGTCGGCGGTGCCCTCGTCGGCGAGCGCGAGCGCCACGGCGGCGCAGTCCTCGACGTCGACGACGCCCCACTGTTCGCGCAGGCGGTTGCGATACTCACGGCCGTATCCGGTGGAGCCGCCGTAGTTGACCTCGGCGACGCCGATGCCGCGCGAGGTGAAGTAGGCGATCTCCAGGTCGAGTACGAGGGGCGAGTGCCCGGTGGGGCCGCCGTGTGCCCACACGACATAGGGCGGGAGTTCGTCGTCGGGCGCGGCGTGGGTGGGGCTGTGCGGCGGATAGATGTGGGCGTGGACGTCCCTGCCGTCGGGGCCCGCGAAGGTGCGGATCTGCGGCTCCGGGCAGTACGCGGGGTCGACGGCGTCGGTGTGCGCGGAGCCTACGACGCGCGCCCGGCCCGTAGCCGTGTCGAGCTCCACGACCTCGTGGCCGGTGCGGGGGCTGGCGGCGATGCCGACGACGCGGGTGCCGTGCACGGCGAGGGCCGGGCTCCACTCGGTCCAGGGTCCGGCCGTGTCCACGACCTCGCCGGTCGCCGGGTCGAGCACGCCGAGCGCGGTGGCGCCGACGCCGTGGACGACGGCGATCAGGCCGCTCTCCAGCGGGGCGAACCAGCGGTGGCCGATCTTCCAGAGCGGCCCCCCGAATTCCTCCTCGCGCGGGCACAGGGCCCGCGGTTCGCCGTCCGGGCCGACGCGATAGAGGTTCCACCAGCCGCTGCGGTCGCTGGAGTAGACGAGGGCGCCGTCCGGAGCCCACTCCACCTGCGCGACGGACTCTTCGGGCCCGCCGAACGCCGTCCTCGCCCCGCTGAACGTGCCTCCCTCGGTCACGTCCGCGACGACCAGCTCCGTGCCGTCCCACGGCATGCGCGGATGGTCCCAGGCGAGCCAGGCGGCGCGGCGGCCGTCGGGCGAGAGGCGGGGTCCGGTGACGAACCGGTGACGCCCGTCGGAGAGTTCACGCACGGCGGTGCGGTCCCCGGCCGCGCTTCCGTCGAGGGGCACCGCGGCGGCGACGCGGCGCACGTCGGTCGGCCCCTCCCCGGTGAACTCCTCCAGGACGCACCACACCTCGCCCCGGTCGAGGTGGATCTGCGGATCGGCCCAGCGCAGCCCGTCCCCCACCGCGGAGACGGGGGTGAGCGGGCGGGGTACGGCGCCGGGGGCGTCGGGCTCGTAGGCGTAGAGCCGCTGGTCGGCGAAGTCGACGAACACCACCAGCGGACCGCGCGGGCCCTCGGGGCGCCCGGCGCCGGCCCACGGCTGGCCGCCGTACTCGATGACGCGGCTGCGCACGTTCCACGGCGCGGGCAGCACGGTGTGCTCCGAGCCGTCGGCGCGCCGCCTGACCAGGGCCCGCCGGCCGCCCTCGCCGGGGCGGGGCTCCGTCCACCACGCCTCGTCGCCGACGAAGCCGACGTACTCGGGCTTCCCGTCGTGCGCCGCGGCGAGCGCGGCCGTGATCGGCGACGGCCACGATCCGTAATTCTGGATCAGCACCAACTTGTCCACGTCCCCCATGACTTCAGAGGCCCCCATGTTCTCCACGTGCAACGCCATTTCCTAGACCGTCTCCCCAACCGATGCCGAAACCCGCCCGACGGTGCCTACGCGGACCGCAGGAAGCGGTCGAGCACGCGGACGCCGAAGTGCAGCGCCTCCACCGGGACCCGCTCGTCCACGCCGTGGAAGAGCGCCTGGTAGTCGAAGCCCTCGGGGAGCTTCAGCGGCGCGAAGCCGTAGCCCGTGATGCCGAGCCGCGAGAACTGCTTGGCGTCGGTGCCGCCCGACATGCAGTACGGCACCACGTGCCCCTCGGGCGCGAACTCCTCGACGGCCGCGCGCATCCCCGCGAACGTCGGCGCGTCGACCGGCGCCTGGAGCGCGACCTCGCGGTGCTCGAACACCCAGTCCACATCGGGTCCGGTGAGCCGGTCGAGGGTCTCGCGGAACTCGTCCTCGCCGCCGGGCAGGTACCGGCCGTCGATGTACGCGCTCGCCTCGCCGGGGATCACGTTGATCTTGTATCCGGCGGACAGCATCGTCGGGTTGGCGCTGTTGCGGACGGTCGGCGCGACGAGCGCCGCGGCCGGGCCGAGCTTGGCGAGAAGTTCGTCGGCCGAGAAGTACGGGGAGTCCACGCCGGCGTCGATGCCGTACAGGGCGGCGAGTTCGGTGAGCGCGGCGGCCACGGTCGGGGTGAGCCGCACCGGCCACTCGTGCGCGCCGATCCGCGCGACGGCGGCGGCGAGCCTGGTGACGGCGTTGGCGTGGTTCACCTTCGAGCCGTGGCCCGCCTTGCCGTGCGCGGTGAGCCGGAGCCAGCCGGTGCCGCGCTCGCCCGCCGCGATCGGGTAGATCTGCTTGCCGTAGCCGTCGTGGAAGGTGAAGGCGCCCGATTCGCTGATGCCCTCGGTGCAGCCCTCGAAGAGGCCGGCGTGCTGGTCCGCGAGGAAGCCGGAGCCGTCCTCGGCGCTCGCCTCCTCGTCGGCGGTGAAGGCGACGACGATGTCCCGGCGCGGGCGCACCCCGGCGCGGGCCCATTGCCGGACGACCGCGAGGATCATCGCGTCCATGTTCTTCATGTCGACCGCGCCCCGGCCCCACACGACCCCGTCGCGGACCTCGCCGGAGAACGGGTGCACGCTCCAGTCGGCGGCCTCCGCGGGGACGACGTCGAGGTGGCCGTGGACGAGCATCGCGTCGGCGGACGGGTCCGTGCCGGCGATGCGCGCGACGACGTTCGTGCGCCCCTTCGTGCGTTCGAGGAGGGTGGGCTCAAGACCGGCTTCGGCGAGCTTCTCGGCCGCGTACTCGGCGGCCGGGCGCTCCTGGCAGTCGCCGCCCCCGCGGTTGGTGGTGTCGATGCGGATCAGCTCGGACGTGAAGGTCACGACCTCGTCGAGCGCCTGATCGTCCACCTGAAATGCCTGGTCAGCCATACTGTTCCTCCACCGCGGCCGAGACGATCGTGGTGACCGCCTTGAAGGTGCGGATGCCGTCGTACATGGTGTCGTTCGTGTAGGAGATCCTGCGCTCGCCGGTGCACCGGACTCCGGGCACCACCGTCGCGGCCATCGACAGGTGCTCGGCGTCGAATTCGAGCTCGATGGTGAACGGGCCGCCCTCGACGGGCTCGTGGCGCACGGCGAGCGCCGCCGCCTCCTTCGCCGCGGCCCTGACGTCGGCGGCGGTCCGCTTCGGCGTACGACAGACAGCCGCATACCGGGACACATAGTCCTTGACCGCGACCTTGCGGGCCTCTGGCGCGTAGCCGAGCGCGTCGTCGCAGGTGAGGTCGTCGCCCGTGACGAGGACGACGGGCACGCCGTACTCGGCGACGACGTGCGCGTTCAGCAGGCCCTCGCTCGCCCGTACGCCGTTGATCCAGACGCCGGTGATGGAGTTGGCGAGGTACGTGTGGGCGAGGACGCCCTCCGTGCCGGCGCCCGTGTGGTAGCCGATGAACGCGATGCCGTCGACGTCGCCGTGCTGGACACCCTCGACCATGGAGAGCGTCTTGTGGCGGCCCGTGATCATCTCCGCGCGCTCGTCGAGCTGCTCCAGGAGCAGATTGCGCATCGACCAGTGGGCCTCGTTGATGAGCACCTCGTCGGCGCCCCCGTCGAAGAAGCCGAGCACGGCGGCGTTGACGTCCGAGGTGAACATGGACCGGCAGCGCTCCCACTGCGGGGTGCCGGGCAGCACGTCCCCCGGCCAGGTCACGCCGGTGGCGCCCTCCATGTCGGCGCTGATGAGGATCTTCATGGCGCAACACGGTACGCGTCAGGGAACGCGCAGGCCAGAGCCACCCTGAGAGCCAGAGGTCCAGTCCACCGAAAGGCGGCGGGCACCCCTCCGGTCGGCGGATGCGCCGACGTCAGGACGCGGCCGGGTCCCGGCGCTCCTCCACCTCGTCCGACTTCATCGCCCGCGTCTCACTCTTGAGGATCCGGAGCGACTTGCCGAGCGCGCGCGCCGTGTCGGGCAGTTTCTTCGAACCGAACAGGCCGATGACCACGATCGCCACAATGAGCAGGTGCCAGGGCTCAAGACCGTTGCGGAACATTTTCGCCCCACCCTTCGTCTCTTCGGACGAGGTGGGCACCACGGACGGCACCCACCAAGAAGCTTGCTACATTGCGCAACTGTACAACCCCGGATCCGAGTGAGGGCGCACCCCATGGCAGGCACCCGTGAGCAGTTGGCACCCGCGCGCCGAGGCGGCGGCGCCAAGTCCCCCGCACGCGCGGCGCGACCGAGGCGCAGCCGCGTGCGCTTCACGCTCGCGATAGCCCTGTCCCTGCTCGTCCTCCTGACGGGCGGCGTGGGCTGGGTGTATCTGAAACTCGGCGGCGACATCAACACGTTCAGCTCGGACGGCATCTCCGGCGACCGCCCCGACGCCGACGCGTCGAAGGGGGAGAACGTCCTCGTCATCGGCTCCGACGCGCGCACCGGGGGCAACGAGGCACTCGGCGGGGGCGACAAGGGCGACATCGGCCGCTCGGACACGACGTTCCTGCTGCATGTCTACGCCGACCATCGCAACGCCGTGGCGGTGTCCGTCCCGCGCGACACCCTCGTCACGATCCCGCCCTGCAAACTGCCCGACGGCAGTTGGACCAGCACGCGGCCCGACACGATGTTCAACGCGGCGTACTCGACCGGCGAGACCGCCGGCGGGAACCCCGCCTGCACGCAGAACACGGTGGAGAAGCTGACGGGCCTGCGCGTCGACCACACCGTCGTCGTGGACTTCAAGGGCTTCGCCGCCCTGACCGACGTCGTCGGCGGCGTGAAGGTGTGCCTGCCGCAGCCCATCTACCAGCGCGACCTCAACCCCCATCGCACGACCCCCGGCAAGCTCCTGTTCCCGCGCGGCGAGCAGAGCGTCTCCGGGCAGAAGGCCCTCGACTACGTCCGCCTGCGGCACGGCATCGGCGACGGCTCCGACATCGGCCGCATCAAGCGGCAGCAGGCCTTCGTCGGCAGCCTGATCAAGGAGATCAAGAGCAACGGCCTGACGCCCACGAAGCTCCTGCCGCTCGCGAACGCGGCCACGCGGTCGATGACCGTCGACCCCGGCCTCGGCTCCGCCGACAAGCTCCTCTCCTTCGCGATGTCCCTCAAGAACGTCGACCTGCACAACACCAAGTTCGTCACGATCCCCTGGCGCTACGAGGGAAGCCGCGTCGCGGTCGTCGAGCCGGACGCCGACGCGCTGTGGGCGTCGCTCAGAGAGGACCGGACACTCGACGGGAAGGACGCCAGCGGCAAGAAGGGCGCCGGGCCGAGCGCCTCACCCGCGCCCTCCGCCGCGCCGGATCCGGGGGACGGCATCCGCGTCACGGTCTACAACGGAACGACCGTCATGGGACTGGCCGCCCAGGCCGCGCGCGCCCTTGAGGACGACGGGTTCACCGTCACCGGCACGGCGACCGCGAACACCCGGAACCAGACGACCACACTCATCCAGTACGGCCCCGGCGAGAAGGCGCGAGCGGGCACGCTCGCCCAGCGGTTCCCGGGCGCACGCCTCGAAGAGACCTCGACCACGGGCATCAAGGCGCTTCTCGGGCAGGACTACGCGGACCATCCGTCGACCGCCGCGACGGCGTCGCCGGAACCCACCGGCATACCGTCCGACGTCTCCGACGACGCCCGCTCCGCCGACGACAGCCTGTGCTCGAACCTGTCCTACGGATGACGCGCCACGGCTGGGCACCACGGCTGAACCGATGCAACCGACCGGGACCGTTCAGCGTCTTCACCTCTGTCTGTACAGTTGCGCAAATTCGCAACGCACAGCCAAAGCACAGCCAAAGCACAAGCACCACACATCACCGAGGGGAACGACGCACACGTGGGCATCATCAGCTGGATCATCCTCGGCCTCGTCGCCGGAGTCATCGCCAAGGTCCTGCTCCCCGGCCGCGACCCGGGCGGCCTGATAGGCACCACCCTCATCGGCGTCGCGGGCGCGTTCGTCGGCGGCTGGATCTCGTCGCGGTTCCTGGACCGCCCGATCGACAACCAGTTCTTCGACGGGACCACCTGGATCGCGGCCATCGGCGGCTCGCTCGTGCTGCTCATCGGCTACCGCCTGCTCTTCGGCAACTCGCGCGACTGACGGGCCGGTCGATCCCCCATGGGCCCAGGCCCGCCGGCGTCACCGTCCGGGCCGGTGCGCCTCACGAGCATCCCTCCCCGTTCGGCGCACGGCGCCGGTGAGGTGCTGCTCCACGACGAGGGCGGCGCGCTCGTCGGCCAGGTCCGCTTCCGGCTGTGCGCGCCCTGCCGCACGGGCCGGCTCCTCGGCATCTGGATCCTGGAGTCACGCCGACAGGAGGGGCTCGGCCGGCGGGCGGTGCGGGTCGCGCTGGCCCAGGGTCACGGCCACCGCTGGAACACCACCCTCCAGACCCGCCCGGGGCGCGGCTTCTTCCTCGCGGTGACCGCGCACGAAGGCGTCCCCCTCGGGCGCGGCCGGCCTCTCTGCCCGCATCTCCTGGGCCCCTTCGGCGACGCCCTGCGCCGCCTCGGCCTGCGGCGGCTAGTGTGTCCGCCCCACGACGAGCCAGCGTGAGGGGAGCTCGATGCGGGTGCCGTCCGGTGTGTACTCCGTGGTGGTGAGCGGGAGTTCGCCGCTCGCGAGCACATCGAGGCCCGCGGTGCGTACGTAGTCGGGGACCGCCGCGTCGGACACCTCGCCGGGTGCGATGCCGTGCGCGAAGACCGGTGCCAGCTTCGCGGGCGGGCCCGTGGGGCTCTGCGCGAGAGACATCAGGACGGGCCGGGCGGCCTCGGCGAGCTCCACGACGAAGGCACGGCCGCGCTCGCCGACGAGCGCCGCGATGCCGTCGACGAGGGCCTGGCGGTCGTCGGTCTCGCACTGGTGGAGCACGCCCCGCATGTACACGTTCGCGTCGCCGAGCTCGGAGTGCAGCTGGTGGGCCTCGGTCTGCTCGGTGGCGTCGAGCTGCCGGAAGTCGGCCCGGCCCGCGGGGTCGGCGCGCCGGGCGTGGCCGAGGGCGGCGTCGGAGAGGTCGGCGCCGACGACGCGGGGGCAGCGGTCGGCGAGGAAGCGCGTCTGGGTGCCGTTCCCGCAGCCGAGGTCCACGACGGGAAGGCCCTCCGTCAAGTGCGGCTCGAACAGGGCGAGATGAACCTTCGCGGTGAGGGCGGGCTCGGCGTCCCAGAAGACTCCGCCGGGTTCGCCGGGAGCCTCACGCCAGAAGCTCTCCCAGGCGTCCTTGTACCGACTCGTCACGCTCATCTGCAGCTCCCGGGGTGCGGTGGCACGGCAAGATCGGTCTACCGCGCCCCGGGCCCGCCCACAAGCACCCGGCGCATACCTTCACGCCGCATTCGATACGGGTACGCCCGATGCGCTCCCTCGCCAACTACGCTCGCGGCAGAGCCAGTTCGAACCACACGGTCTTGCCGGAGCCCGTACGACTCGTGCCCCACTCCCTGGCAAGGGCGCTCACGACGCGCAGGCCGCGCCCGAACTCGTCGCCCGGGCCCGCGTTGAGCAGCGTCGGCAGCCTCTGGTCGTCGTCCTCGACCTCGCACACGAGGGTCCCCGAGCGCACCAGGCGTACCTCGACGCTGCGGGTGCGGGCGTGCCGTACGGCATTGGCGACGAGCTCCCCGGCCATCATTTCCGCGGGGCCGGTGAGCGCGCCGAGTCCCCAGGCCGTGAGCTGGTCGCGGACGAGGGCGCGCGTGCGGCGCACCTCGGCGGGGTCGGGGGTGACGCTCCAGTCGGCGACGTCCTCGGGCGCGATGCCGTTGAGCCGAGCCATGAGGAGGGCGACGTCGTCCTTGCGGCCGCCGCGGCCCGCGTCAGCAAATGTCACAGCCAGGGATCTGATGATGGTGTCGCAGGCGGCGTCCATGGAGGCCGCGGGGTGGGCGGCGGACTCGCAGAGCGTGGCGAGGCCGACGCCGATGTCCTCGCCGCGCACCTCGACGAGGCCGTCGGTGCACATGACGAGCCGGTCGCCGGGCGCCATCGGGACGCGGACCGATTCGAAGGGGACGCCGCCGACGCCGATGGGCGCGCCGGTGGGCAGTTCGAGCAGCTCGCTGCGGCCGTCCTCGGCGCGGACGAGGACCGGCGGGATGTGCCCGGCGTTGGCGAGCTCCAGCTCGTTCGCGATCGGGTCGTAGACCGCGTACAGGCAGGTCGCGAGGTAGTGCTCGCCGAGGCGCTGAGCGAGGTCGTCGAGGTTGCGCAGGAGCTGGGCCGGCGGCAGGTCGAGGGCGGCCATGGTCTGGACGGCGGTGCGCAACTGGCCCATCATCGCCGCCGAGTTGAGCCCGTGGCCCATGACGTCGCCGACGACGAGTGCGGTCCGCGAGCCCGGCAGCTTGATCGAGTCGAACCAGTCGCCGCCGACGCGGCCGAGGAGCGTGCCGGGCAGATAGCGGGTGGCGATGTCGCAGCCGGGCATGTGCGGCTCGATGTGCGGCAGCATGCTGTCCTGGAGGGTCTCGGCAACGCTCTCCTGGTACGTGTACATGCGGGCGTTGTCGAGGACGAGGCCCGCGCGGGCGGCGAGTTCGGCGCCGGTGACGCGGTCCATGTCGTTGAAGACCGGGCGTTCCCGGTGGCGCAGCAGGATCATGAACCCGAGGACGACGTTGCGCGCCTTCAGGGGCACCACCAGCATCGAGCGGTCGGTGATGAGGGGCCTGATGTCGCGCTTCTCGAACTGCGACGCGATCGCGTTGCCCATCTCCTCGGTGATGCGCGGGACGAGGACGGGCTGCCCGGAGGTCATGCACTGGAAGAACGGCGTGTGCGCGGGGAACGGCATGGACTCGCCGACGGGGACGACGTCGTCCCAGCGGCCCGGCTCGTCCGTGTGCTCCAGGGCGACGCGGTGCCACAGGGTGGTCGCGTCGGGCGGGCCTTCGGGGAACCCCTCGCCCGCGACGACCTGTTCGCGCAGATAGGTGCCCGCGACGTCCGTGAAGCGTGGTACGACGGCCCGGCTGACCTCGATGATCGTGCGGGACAGGTCGAGGGACGAACCGATGCGCCCGCTCACCTCGTTGAGGAACTCCAGGTGTTCGCGGACTGCGGCGTACTCGAGGTCGTCCGCGTCGTCGTCGGGTGCGCGGCGCGGCGCGGGCAGTCCGGCGGCGGCCGCGCGGGCGGCCTCCTCCCTGCGGGCCTTGCGCTCGGTGCGCCGGGGCACGCCCCAGTCGGCGGTGACGGGTACGCGGTCGTGGAGGCTGAACTCCAGTACGGGATAGCCGAGTTCGAGCACCTGGGAGACGATGCGGGCGCTCTCGCCGACACTCATGCTGGGCAGGATGGCGGGGAGTCCGCGGGCCAGCTCGTCCGCTCCGGGGAAGTCGGTGTGCAGGGCGAAGCCGGGCGCGATGCGCTCCAGGGGATGCCCGTCGGGCACGTCGTCGGCGTGCAGCCGGCCGGCGTCGGCGGCGAGTACGAGCAGCTTCTCGGGACCGGGGCCGACGAGCGGGTAGGCCCACCACAGGACGTCGATGCGCTCCCGGCGCGGAGCTTCGAGGCGGGCGCGGCCCGCGGCGGGGTACGAGGCCCGCCCCTCGAGCGAGGACTCCAGGCCGGGGCCGAGCCCGTCGTACGCGCCCTCTTCCCCGTACGCCTCGGAGTCGGGGCCGTCGGGCAGTGCGCCGGAGACGGGCAGCAGGTCGGTGGCGGGGCGGCCGACGGCGTCCTCGCGCGCGGGGCCGAAGAGGCGGCGCGCGCCGGTGCTCCAGTGCGAGACGAGTCCGGACTCGCCGACCACGACGACCGCCAGGGGTACGCGGCCGGGCACGGGGCTCTGCGGGGCCGTCCCGGTGCCACTGTGCATGGCCTGCGCTCCCTTCCCCGCGCGGCGACCGAGCGTCATTGGTTCGGCCCTTTCCCGTTCCACGGTACGCGGTACGGGGGTACAGGGGGCTGCATCGGCCGAATTGAACGGGCGTTGCGCGCCGGGGCCGGGCACGCTGCCCGGCCCCAACACTCAGTCCTCGTGGCCCAGTTGCAGGTCACGCTCCGTGCGGCCGCCGCCCGCCATGTGCAGCACCGTGGCGACCGGCGGGTAACCGGCGGCGATCACGGTGTACTCGCCCGACGACAGGTCGACGAAGCGGAACGTGCCGTCGGCGCCCGTCGTGAGGGTGTCGACGACGTTGCCCGCCGCATCGAGGAGGGTCACCCGCGCGTCCTCGACGGGGCGTCCGCCGCCGGCCCTGACCGTGCCGCGCAGCACGGCGCCGCCCGCGAGTTCGACGTCCTGGCGGGTCTCGCGCGCGGCCATCACGGTGACGGGGAGCGCTGCGGGGCGGAACGCGGGCGCGCTCCCGGCGAGCGTGTACTCGCCGGCCACCAGCTCCGTGATGACGTAGCCGCCTTCGCGCCCGCTGCGGGTCGTGGAGACGACCTCGCCGTGGACGTTGGTCAGGGTCACGGTGGCGTCGCGCACGGGCGCACCGTCTGCGGTCAGCACACTCCCGGCGAGCCGCCCGGCGCCGCCGAGGACTACGTCGAGGTCGACGGGCCGCTCCCCCACGGTGACGGTCACGGCCTGGGGCTGGTGTCCGCCCGCCGCCGCGATCAGGACGTAACTTCCGGCGCCGGGCGTCGACAGGGCGTACCGGCCGTCGTCGCCGCTCGCGCCGCGTCCGATCTGCTGGCCGCCGACGTCGATGAGGGTGAGCGCGGCGCGCGGCACCGCGGTCCCGTCGGGGTGCTGGACGATGCCGCAGACCGGCACGCCGGCGCCGTACGAGGTCCGGGCCTGGGACGGGACTGAGGTGGTCTCGCCGCTCGGGGCGCTGTGGGGGGCGGCACTGGACAACAGGGGTGTCTCCTTGAGGAAGAAGGCGATCACGAGGCCGAGGACGAGCACCGGGACGAGGTAGAGGAAGATCCGGGGCATGGCGTCGGCGTACGCCTGGATGTAGCCGTCGCGCAGCGCGCGCGGCAGGGCGTGGACGAGCTGCGGGGTGATGGACTCCGGGTCGGGCAGGCCCGCCCCCTTGGGCAGCCGGTCCGCGAGGGCGTCGGCGAGCCGGTCGGCGAAGAGCGTGCCGAAGATCGCGGCGCCGACGCTGCCGCCGATCTGCCGGAAGTAGTTGTTGGCGCTGGTCGCGGTGCCGATGTCGGCGGGGCGCACGGCGTTCTGCACGGCGAGGATCAGCACGGGCATGATCAGGCCGATGCCTGCTCCGAGTACGGCCATGTAGAGGCTGTAGTGCAGTCGCGGGGTGTCGACTTCGAGGCGGGACAGGAGCCACATGCCCGCCGTCGACAGGGCCCCGCCGAGGATCGGGTAGATCTTGTAGTGCCCGGTGCGGCTGATGAGCTGGCCGGAGACGATCGAGGCGATGACGATGCCGCCCATCATCGGCAGCATCAGCAGCCCCGACTCGGTGGCGCTCGCGCCGTCGACCATCTGGAGGAAGGTCGGCAGGTAACTGGCCGCTCCGAAGAGGGCGATGCCGATGACCATGCCGACCAGGCTGGTGATGTTGAAGACAGGGTCGCGGAACAGCCGCAGCGGGATGATGGGTTCGGCGGCGAAGTGCTCGGCGACGACGAAGAGCACAGCCGTCACGGCCGCTCCGGCGGCGAGCCCCAGGATGACCCGTGAACCCCAGGCGTATTCGGTACCGCCCCAACTGGTCAGCAGAACGAGGCAGGTCGATGCCGCCGCGAGGAGCAGGGCCCCGAGGATGTCGAGTTCGGCCTTGACCCTGGGCCGGGGCAGTTTGAGTACGACGGTGACGACGGCGAGCGTGACCAGGCCGAAGGGCACGTTGATGTAGAAGCACCAGCGCCAGGTGAGGTGGTCGGTGAAGTAGCCGCCGAGCAGCGGGCCCGCGACGGACGCGAGGCCGAACGCGGCGCCGATGAGGCCCATGTAGCGGCCGCGTTCGCGAGGCGGCACGATGTCCGCGATGATCGCCTGCACGCCGATCATGAGCCCGCCGGCGCCGATGCCCTGGACGGCGCGGAACGCGATGAGTTCGTCCATGTTGCGCGACCAGCCGGCCAGCGCGGAGCCGACGACGAAGACGGCGATGGCGAACTGAAAGACGCCCTTGCGGCCGAAGAGGTCGCCGAGTTTGCCGTAGATCGGCAGGCCGATGGTGGCGGTCAGGAGATAGGCGGTGATCGCCCAGGACATCTTGTCGAGGCCGTGCAGCTCGCCGACGATCTTCGGCAGCGCGGTGGCGACGATCATCTGGTCGAGCGCGGCGAGCAGCAGCGCCAGCATGAGCCCGAAGAAGACCATGCGGACCCGGCTCGGGCCGAGGCCGTGATCCGGGAACTGCCGCTGCTCCACGGCCGGTTGGGGCTCGGGGGCCGGGGTCGGTTCCGTCGCCGGCACCGGCCACGGCTCACTCGTCACCAGCGTCGTCGTGCCCACCTGTCGCTCCCCTCGTCGCGCCTGCGCCGCATATTTCTCGCATTACGCGACAACTGCGGGCAAGCGCGACGAGCGGCGGCTCCGGCGGGTTCCAGGCGCGAATGCGCCGGTGGGAGCCCTACGGCGTACAACCGCGCGCGAACGGAAAACCACTCGAAACGGTGAGCACTACATCGGGGTACTGCACCGGCGCACTACACCGGGGTTACTTCTCCACCTCGGCGGCGAGCTTCGCGAGGACGGCGTCGTAGATGCGGCCGAGGCCCTTGGGGGCGAAGGTCTTCTCGAAGAAGCCGCCGATGCCGCCCGCGCCGTTCCACACGGTGCTGACGACGACGCGGGAGGCGCCCTCGCCGGAGGGGGTCACACGCCAGGTGGTGACCATCGAGGAGTTGCGGTCCTTCTCGACGAGCTCGCCGTCGGTGGGCTCACTGACCTCGAGGAGGCAGTCGCGGACCCGCTTGCTGGTGGCCTGGAGCTTCCAGTGGACGAGCGTGCCCTCGCCGTCACCGCCCTCGCGGACCTCGTACTCGCTGAAGTGCTCGGGCAGCAGCTTCGCGCGCGTGCCGCTGTAGTCGGCGAGCGCGTCGAATACGTCGTCCGGCTTGGCGGCGATGACCCGCTCCGTGATGGCCTCGACCTGCGCCATGGCACTTCCTCCAGCAGTCGGTGTTCTCGGTGTTCGAGAGGGAGGCCCAAGCCAACCACCCTCCTGGGTGGCCACCAAAATCGGGGTCGCACGATCAAGGGAACATGTGTTCTATTCTGTGCCCAGTGCTAGCTAGGAGGCGTCATGCGCTGGGAGAACCTCACGGAGAATCCGGCCGAAATCCCGACAGGGAGGGTCACGGACGCCGCGCTCTTCGGCGCGGACAACGTGATCACCCGCACGTTCAACACGCCTGAATTCGCGGGCGTCACGTTCCACGAGATCCGGGCCAGGTCGATCGTGAACCGCGTGCCCGGCGCCTCGCGCATGCCGTTCGAGTGGACGGTCAACCCGTACCGGGGCTGCACGCACGCGTGTGTCTACTGCTTCGCCCGCAAGACGCACAGCTATCTGGACCTCGACACGGGCCTCGGCTTCGACAGCCAGATCGTCGTGAAGGTGAACGCGCCGGATCTGCTGCGCCGCCATCTGGCCTCGCGCCGCTGGCACGGCGAGCACATCGCGATGGGCACGAACGTGGACTGCTACCAGCGCGCGGAGGGGCGCTACCGGCTGATGCCGGGAATCATCGAGGCGCTCAGGGACTACGCGAACCCGTTCTCGATCCTCACGAAGGGCACGCTGATCCTGCGCGACCTCGACCTGCTGCGGCAGGCCGCCGAGGTCACCGACGTCGGCGTCTCCGTGTCCGTCGGCTTCGTCGACCGCGAGCTGTGGCGCACGGTCGAGCCGGGCACGCCCGCGCCGGAGCGGCGCCTCGACGTCGTCCGCGCCCTCGGCGAGGCCGGCGTCGGCTGCGGGGTCCTGATGGCCCCCGTGATCCCGTTCCTGGGCGACCACCCCGGGCAGCTGCGGGAGACCGTACGGGCCGTCGCGGCGGCCGGGGCGACCTCCGTGACGCCGCTCGTGCTGCATCTGCGGCCCGGGGCGCGCGAGTGGTTCATGTCCTGGCTCGGCCACCACCACCCGCACCTCGTGCGGCGCTACGAGCGGCTGTACGCGGAGGGCGCGTACGCCCCGAAGTGGTATCAGCGCCGGATCACCCGTCAGGTGCACGAACTGGCCGAGGAGTTCGGCATCGGCCCCTCGCGCGCGGAGGCCCCGCGACGCCTGCGCGCACGCCAGGAGCCGGAGCCCGCCCCCGCGGCCACCCAGCTCACGCTTCTCTGATCGCGCCCCTCCCGGACACGTACACGCCAATCGGGTCAACTCTGCATAGAACAGGACGTTCTCGGCATGGATTCGGGGACCATGCCGCGGGGGCCGCGCGCTCGCGGCCCCGAACCCTCCATCCTGGGAGGCCCGATGAAGAAACGCGTAGCCGCCGTGTGCGGCGCCGCCACCATGGTGGCCGGCATGCTCGCCGCGGCTCCGGCCGCCGCCGCCCCGACCCTTTCCGTCCAGCGCGCAGCCCTCACCTGGAAGGACTGCGGCACCAAGAAATACCCGACGCTCCAGTGCTCCTCGGTGCGGGTGCCGCTCGATCACAACCGCCCCGCCGGCAAACAGATCACGCTCGCCCTGTCCCGGGTCCGGCACACCGCGAAGACGTCGCAGGGCCCGCTCCTGGTGAACCCCGGCGGCCCCGGCGGCAGCGGCCTGGCGCTGGCGGGCTTCGTGGCACGCGAGCTGCCGAAGAGCGTCGCCGCCCAGTACGACGTCGTGGGCTTCGACCCGCGCGGCGTCGGCAAGAGCAAACCGGCCCTGAACTGCCGGCCCAAACACTTCGCCACCGTGCGCCCGCCCAGCGTGCCGTCCACCCCGGCGATCGAGCGCGCCAACCTCGACCGCGCGCAGGCGTTCGCGAAGGCGTGCACCACCAAGTACGCGAACGTGCTCCCGTACTTCGACACGGTGAGCGCCGCCAGGGACTTGGACGCGATCCGCGCGGCGCTCGGCGCGCAGCAGCTCAACTACTTCGGCTACTCGTACGGCACCTACCTGGGCGCCGTCTACGCCAAGCTCTACCCGCAGCGCGTGCGCCGCCTGGTGCTCGACTCGATCGTCGACCCGGGCGGTGTCTGGTACGACGACAACATGGGGCAGGACCACGCGTTCAACGCCCGCCACCAGGCGTTCCTCGCCTGGGTCGCGCGGCACGACGCGACGTACAAGCTCGGCAAGGACCCGGCGCAGGTCGAGGCCGAGTGGTACGCGATGCGCAACGCCCTGCAGAAGAAGCCGGCGGGCAAGAAGGTCGGGGCCGCCGAACTGGAGGACACCTTCCTGCCGGGCGGCTACTACAACGGCTACTGGCCTTATCTGGCCGGGGCGTTCGCGGCGTACGTGAAGGACAAGGACCCGGCCCCGCTCGTCAAGACGTACAAGGAGCTCGGCGCCGTCGACGCCTCGGGCAACAACGGCTACAGCGTCTACACGGCCGTGCAGTGCCGCGACGCCGGGTGGCCGCGCGACTGGAACCAGTGGCGCGACGACAACTGGCAGGCGTACGAGAAGGCGCCCTTCTCGACCTGGAACAACGCCTGGTACAACGCGCCGTGTGCGTTCTGGCCGATGAGTCCGCTGGCGCCGACGGACGTGTCCAACGACGAGCTGCCGCCGACGCTGCTCTTCCAGGCCACCGACGACGGCGCCACGCCCTACGAGGGCGGGGTCGCCGTCCACCGCGAGCTGCGCGGCTCCAGCCTGGTGGTCGAGCAGGGCGGCGAGAACCACGGCGTCAGCCTGAGCGGGAACGCCTGCCTGGACCGGTACCTGGCCGACTATCTGCGGACCGGGAAGGTGCCGCGCGGCAGCGGCGAGGCCGACGCGACGTGCAAGAAGCTGCCGGAGCCGAAGCCGCTCGCGAAGAAGGGCAGGGCCGCCGGTCCACCCCCGTCACGCGGCATGCGCCTGCACGGGCTGATGGGCTTCCGCGGCTGAGCAACTCCCTGTGATGCACACCCTGGCCGGGGCGGTGTCCGCCGGGTCACGATGGGCGCATGAGCACCCCTCGAACCCACGACACCGCCCTTGCCGCGTTCCCGGCGGCGGACATCCACGTCCGGGACATGGCCGACGCCGACTGCGAGGCGGTGGCGGGGATCCGGATCCGCGGCTGGCGGACGGCGTACGCGGGCCTGATGCCGGCGTCCTATCTGGCCGCGCTGAGCATCGAGGAGGACGCGGCGCGCAGCCGCGAGCGTCTCGCGCAGGCCGGCTCGTCGGTGGTGAACGTCGTCGCGGAGCGCGCCGGCGACCTCGTCGGCTGGGCCTGCCACGGCCCGTCCCGCGACGACGATCTCCCGCCCGGGGAAGCCGAGTTGTACGCGATCTACGTGCACGACGGGCAGCTGTCCACCGGCGTGGGCCGCACCCTCCTGGACACCTGCCTGGACCGCTGCGCCGACGCCGGCTACGAGCGGATACGACTGTGGGTACTCAAGGGCAACGCTCGCGCCCGCAGGTTCTACGAGCGCGCCGGGTTCACCCCGGACGGCGCCGAGGAGCCGTTCGAGGTGGACGGGGAACCTGTACCGGAAGTGCGCTACGTGCGCGCCGTCCGCCGCTGACGCTCGGGCTTCAGCTCCAACGCTGCTCGGGCAGTCGCGCGAGCGCGCGCACCGCGGCCTCCGCGAGCGCCGGGTGGGCGAGGGCCGCGGTCAGGGCGGGACGGGCGCGGGCGTCCCCGAGGCTGCCGAGCCCCTCCACGCACGCGAGCGCGACCGCGCGGTACGGATCGCGGGGACCGAGGCGCCGCTCCAGGGTGGTGATCAGCGCGGGCGCGGACTCGGGGGCGCGCAGCGCGGCCAGGAGCCGCACCGGGTGCAGCGCGTACGCGACCCGCAGCTCGTTCGTGGCGAGCGCCGCGGCCGCGCGCGCGGTGCGCGGGTCGCCGAGCGCGGCCAGAGCGTGCGCGGCCGTGGCACAGCGTGCCGGGTCGCGGTGGTTGAGGAGCAGGACAAGCGCCTCGAAGGCCCGGCGGTCCCCGGCCGCTCCGAGGCGGTACGCGGCCAGCTCACGCGCCCACAGCGGCTGCCCGGGCTCGGTCAGCACGGCCGCCAGCTCGTCGAGGTCGCCGGTCGCCGCGATCCGGTCGAACAGCGGGGAGGCGCCCGACTCGGCCCGTAAGCGCTCCGTCACCGATCGCAACTCTTCGTCCATGCGGTCCAGCGTAGACAGGCCTCGGGCCCCGGCGACGTAGATCACAGAGACTGATGAACGCCGAGGGCTGGCGCGCTCGTTACTCGCCGGTTAACCTCAATTGAGCGGGGCACACTCCCCGCACCCCACTCCTGGCGGCCTGGTGACGCAGCCGCCGAGAGTGTCAGTCGGTTCGGTGCCTCAGGTACCGCAGTACGGCGCGGCTCCGGGACAGAGCCCCGCCGGATCTCCATCTCACCGGTTCACCGGACGCCTGTGTGCGTCGCGTCCGGGCTCGAATCCCCGCACTCGGTACGCCCGTAGGCGTATCCGCTTGTGCCCCTCAGTCGTCACTCCTCCCTCCTGGAGTCCTCAGATGGACGCTCCCCTGTCCCCCGCTTCCCCGGCCACCCTCCCGACCGTCGCGGTCGTCGGTCTCGGCACGATGGGCACCGGCATCGCCGAGGTGCTCGCCCGCGCCGGCCGTGAGGTCATCGGCATCGACATCAGCGAGGCCGCGGGCGCGCAGGCCGTCGCCGCGCTCGAGGCCTCGACGGCGCGTGCGGTGCGCCGCGAGCGCCTCACCGAGGACGAGCGGCGGGACGTCCTCGCCCGGTTCCGCACCTTCACGGACCTCCAAGCCGCGGCCGACGCCGACCTCGTCATCGAGGTGGCTCCCGAGTCGTACGACATCAAGCAGCAGATCTTCCGGGACCTCGACGCCGTCGTGCGGCCGGAGACGATCCTCGCGACCGGCACGAACGCCCTGTCCGTGACGCGGCTCGCCGCCGACTCGGCCCGCCCGGAGCGGGTCCTCGGGCTGCACTTCTTCAACCCGGCGCCCGCGATGAAGCTCGTCGAGGTGGTCTCGTCGGTGCTCACCGCGCCCACGGCCGTCGCGGCGGTCACGGATCTCGCCGTCGAACTCGGCAAGGAGCCCGTCGCGGTGGGCGACCGGCCCGGCTTCGTCGCCGACGGCCTGCTGTTCGGCTACCTCAACCAGGCCGCCGCCATGTACGAGGCGAAGTACGCCTCGCGCGAGGACATCGACGCCGCGATGAAGCTGGGCTGCGGCCTGCCCATGGGCCCCCTCGCGCTGCTCGACCTCATCGGCATCGACACGGCGCGCACGGTCCTCGACGCCATGTACACCGAGTCCCACGACCGCCTGCACGCGCCGGCGCCCGTCCTCAAGCAGCTCAGCGAGGCGGGTCTGACCGGCCGCAAGTCGGGGCGCGGCTTCTACACGTACGCGGAGCCGGGCAGCTCCGAGGTCGTGCGGGACGCGCTCACCCCGCTCGCGGGCGAAGTCGTGGACGGCGCGCGCACCATCCGCTCGGTCGGCGTCGCGGGCTCCGGGACCATGGCGTCCGGTATCGCGGAGGTCTTCGCGAAGGCGGGCTACGACGTGGTGCTCGCCGCCCGCAGCGAAGAGAAGGCCGAGAAGGCCAAGTCCCGTATCGGCAAGTCTCTTTCGCGCTCTGTCGACAAGGGCCGCATGACCGCGGAGGCGGCGGCGCAGACCCTGGACCGGATCACTCCGGCGGGTTCGTACGACGCCTTCTCGGACGTCGACCTGGCGCTCGAAGCCGTCGCCGAGGACCTGGAGATCAAGCAGCAGCTGTTCGGGACGTTCGACAAGGTGTGCAAGCCGGGCGCGGTCCTCGCCACGACGACCTCGTCGCTGCCCGTCGTGGCCTGCGCCCGCGCGACCTCGCGCCCGCAGGACGTCATCGGCATGCACTTCTTCAACCCGGCGCCCGCGATGAAGCTCGTCGAGGTCGTGCGGACCGTGCTGACCGGCGACGACGTGCACGCCACCGTCCGTGAGGTGTGCACGAAGATCCGCAAGCACCCGGTGGACTGCGGTGACCGCGCGGGCTTCATCGTGAACGCCCTGCTGTTCCCGTACCTGAACAACGCGATCAAGATGGTGCAGGAGCACTACGCGACGCTCGACGACATCGACGCCGCGATGAGGCTCGGCGGCGGCTACCCGATGGGGCCCTTCGAGCTCCTGGACGTGGTCGGCCTCGATGTCTCGCTGGCCATCGAGAAGGTCCTGCACCGCGAGTTCCGCGACCCGGGCCTGGCCCCCGCGCCGCTGCTCGAGCACCTGGTGGCCGCGGGCTGCCTCGGCCGCAAGACCGGCCGCGGCTTCCGCGAATATGCCCGGCGCTGACCAGCCCACGGGCAGCGGCACCGGACGGCCCACCGACTGGGGCGGCCTGCTCCGGCCGCCCGGTCTCGCTCCCCCCGCCCGTGCCCCGGGTGGGGGGAACCCCGCTCGGGCGCACGCCACCGCGCATATGCAGTACGTTCATGGCATGTCCAAGGCCGCCAAGTCCTCCCGAACGACGCCCACGCCCGACGCTCCTGAGAGCGCCGCGGGCTCCCGTGCCGCAGCCCAGCGGCTCAAGATGCGCCGGGAGCTGGCGGCCGCGGCGATGGAACTCTTCGCGACCAAGGGCTACGAGGCCACGACGGTCGACGAGATCGCGGCCGCGGCGGGTGTGGCACGGCGGACCTTCTTCCGCCACTTCCGCTCCAAGGAAGAGGCGATCTTCCCGGACCACGACGACACCCTGATCCGGGCGGAGGCGGTCCTCAACGCGGCGCCCGCGCACGAGCATCCGCTCGACACGGTGTGCCGCGGCATCAAGGAAGTCATGAAGATGTACGCGGCGTCGCCCGCCGTGTCCGTGGAGCGCTACCGCCTCACACGCGAGGTACCCACCCTGCGCGAGCGCGAGATCGCCTCGGTGGCCCGCTACGAGCGGCTTTTCACCCGCTATCTCCTGGGCCACTTCGACGAGCACGCCCACCAGCACGGCAATGACGACCCGCTGCTCGCCGAGGTCGCCGCGTCCGCCGTCGTCACCGCCCACAACCACGTGCTGCGGCGCTGGCTGCGGGCCGGCGGCCAGGGTGACGTGGAGAACCAGCTCGACCACGCCTTCGCGATCGTCCGCAAGACGTTCGGTACGGGCATCGGGGCGGGCCGGGACACCGCCACCGCTCCGGCGGCCTCTGCGTCCACGGGTGGCGACGTGCTGGTCACCGTGGCGCGCACGGACGCGCCGCTGGACGAGATCATGGGAACGATCGAGAAGGCGCTGCGGGAACGCGGCTAGCCGCCCCGTCGGCACTGCATGAACTGTGCTGGCCCCAGGGGCTGTTGACGCCCCATCAAGAAGACCGGCCCGCGCGGCGCGCTCTCCGGCGCGGCTCCCGCCCGGAGAACGCCGCTGCCCCCAGCCGGTCGTCCGGCGCCCTCTCCGGCGCGGCCTCCCGCCCGGAGAGCGCCGCCACCCCCGGCCGTCCGGCGCGATCTGTGCGCCCGGCTTCCGGTAGGCGGCGGCACTCTCCCCACCGAGCAGGGTCGGGGCCCCGTCCGGCCGCAGGTGCGCGATCCGCGCGCCGCCCTCGCCGCTCCACCTCGCCGCCCGCATAGCGGGCCCCCTGGAGGCCGCTGTGGACCCTCTCCGGGGCCTCTGAGACGCAGGCCAGAGCCGCCGTCGGCCTCCGGTGCCATCGAGCCGCACCACCTCTGACCTGCACTGATCGATCATCGCTCAAAAACTTGTGGCACCCAGTGTCTTGCCGACTGGCACGCGGTGCCATACGTTGAAGGTGTCCGGGCGGCCGGCGTGCAGAGAACTTCCGTACGTCGGCTGTCCCCGCAAGCCACCCAATCCGTGGCGAGCGCGCCCGGACGCCTGCGTCACAGGCAAACTTCTCGCGCCGACCAAGCGCTGCCGTAGCAACACCCCGCCGAACCGACGGCACCTCTCCACCCACACAGCAGCACTCCACACCGACGTAACCCTCAACGTCCCCCTGGGACGCATCGCCGGAGGCAACATCGTGAAGGAAATCCTGGACGCGATTCAGTCGCCGGAGTCGACCTCCGCCGACTTCGCCGCTCTGCCGCTCCCCGAGTCGTACCGCGCCATCACCGTGCACAAGGACGAGGCGGAGATGTTCGCCGGCCTCGACACCCGGGACAAGGACCCCCGCAAGTCGATCCACCTGGACGACGTGCCGGTCCCGGAACTCGGCCCGGGCGAGGCGCTCGTGGCCGTCATGGCCAGCTCCGTGAACTACAACTCGGTCTGGACCTCGATCTTCGAGCCGGTGTCCACCTTCAGCTTCCTGGAGCGCTACGGACGCCTGTCGGAGCTCACCAAGCGCCACGACCTGCCGTACCACATCATCGGTTCCGACCTCGCGGGCGTCGTGCTGCGCACCGGTCCCGGCGTCAACGCCTGGAACCCCGGCGACGAGGTCGTCGCGCACTGCCTCTCCGTCGAGCTGGAGTCCTCGGACGGCCACAACGACACGATGCTCGACCCCGAGCAGCGCATCTGGGGCTTCGAGACGAACTTCGGCGGCCTCGCCGAGATCGCGCTCGTCAAGTCCAACCAGCTGATGCCGAAGCCGGACCACCTGAGCTGGGAAGAGGCCGCGGCCCCCGGCCTGGTGAACTCCACCGCGTACCGCCAGCTCGTCTCGCGCAACGGCGCCGGCATGAAGCAGGGCGACAACGTCCTGATCTGGGGCGCCAGCGGCGGACTCGGCTCGTACGCCACGCAGTTCGCGCTGGCCGGCGGCGCCAACCCGATCTGTGTCGTCTCCAGCCCGGAGAAGGCCGCCATCTGTGAGGCCATGGGCGCCGAAGCGGTCATCGACCGCAACGCCGAGGGCTACAAGTTCTGGAAGGACGAGCACACCCAGGACCCGAAGGAGTGGAAGCGCTTCGGCAAGCGCATCCGTGAGCTCACCGGCGGGGAAGACGTCGACATCGTCTTCGAGCACCCCGGCCGCGAGACCTTCGGCGCCTCGGTCTACGTGACCCGCAAGGGCGGCACGATCGTCACCTGCGCCTCGACGTCCGGCTACAACCACGAGTACGACAACCGCTACCTGTGGATGTCCCTCAAGAAGATCGTGGGCTCGCACTTCGCCAACTACCGCGAGGCGTGGGAGGCGAACCGCCTGGTCGCCAAGGGCAAGATCCACCCGACGCTCTCGAAGGTGTACTCCCTCGAGGACACCGGCCAGGCCGCCTACGACGTGCACCGCAACCTCCATCAGGGCAAGGTCGGCGTCCTCGCGCTGGCCCCGAAGGAGGGCCTGGGCGTCCGCGACCAGGAACTGCGCGCCCAGCACATCGACGCCATCAACCGCTTCCGCAACATCTGAACCCCCGAGGAGTAGCGGAACATGACTGAGCGCCAGAAGGACCGGCCGTGGCTGATGCGCACGTACGCCGGTCACTCCACGGCTGAGGCGTCCAACGAGCTGTACCGGCGCAATCTCGCCAAGGGCCAGACGGGTCTGTCGGTCGCGTTCGACCTGCCGACGCAGACCGGCTACGACCCGGACCACATCCTCGCCCGCGGCGAGGTCGGCCGGGTCGGGGTGCCGGTCTCGCACCTCGGTGACATGCGCAGGCTGTTCCAGGACATCCCCCTGGAGCAGATGAACACCTCGATGACCATCAACGCCACCGCCATGTGGCTCCTGGCGCTCTACCAGGTCGTCGCGGAGGAGCAGGGCGCGGACATCACCCAGCTCCAGGGCACGACGCAGAACGACATCGTCAAGGAGTACCTGTCGCGGGGCACGCACGTGTTCCCGCCGGCTCCCTCCCTGCGGCTGACGACGGACATGATCGCGTACACGGTCCGGCACATGCCGAAGTGGAACCCGATCAACATCTGCAGCTACCACCTCCAGGAGGCGGGGGCCACACCGGTCCAGGAGATCGCGTACGCGATGTCCACCGCCATCGCCGTTCTCGATGCCGTACGCGACTCAGGACAGGTCCCCGCCGAGAAGTTCGGGGACGTCGTGGCCCGCATCTCCTTCTTCGTGAACGCGGGTGTCCGCTTCATCGAGGAGATGTGCAAGATGCGGGCGTTCGGGCGGATCTGGGACCAGATCACACGCGAGCGGTACGGCATCGAGAACGCGAAGCAGCGCCGGTTCCGCTACGGAGTCCAGGTCAACTCCCTGGGCCTGACCGAGGCGCAGCCGGAGAACAACGTCCAGCGCATCGTCCTGGAGATGCTGGCCGTGACGCTGTCCAAGGACGCACGCGCCCGCGCCGTCCAGCTCCCGGCCTGGAACGAGGCGCTCGGCCTGCCCCGCCCCTGGGACCAGCAGTGGTCCCTGCGCATCCAGCAGGTCCTCGCGCACGAGAGCGACCTGCTGGAGTACGAGGACATCTTCGCGGGATCGCACGTCATCGAGAAGAAGGTCGACGAGCTCGTCGCCGACTCGTTCGCCGAGATCGAGCGGATCCAGGAGATGGGCGGCGCGATGGCCGCCGTCGAGTCCGGCTACCTCAAGTCGCAGCTCGTCTCCTCGCACGCCGAGCGCCGGGCACGGATCGAGGGCGGCGAGGAGAAGATCGTCGGCGTGAACATCCACGAGTCGACCGAGCCGAACCCGCTCACCGCCGACCTGGACGCCGCGATCATGACGGTGGATCACCAGGTCGAGTCGCGGGTCGTGCGGGCCATCGACGAGTGGCGCACCACGCGCCAGGAGTCGAGCGACCGGCAGGGCATGGGCGACCCGTACCACTACCCGACCACCCAGCAGGCCGTGGAGCGCCTGAAGGAGGCCGCGGCCGGCACCGAGAACCTGATGGAAGCCACGCTCGAATGCGCCCGAGCGGGTGTCACCACCGGCGAGTGGTCACAGGCACTGCGCGAGGTGTTCGGCGAGTTCCGCGCCCCCACAGGCGTCTCGTCGGCACCGGTCGCCGTCACCGCCGAGGCGGGCACGCCGCTCGCCCTCGTCCGCGAGAAGGTCCGCCGCACCGGCGACGAGCTCGGCGGCAAGCTGCGCCTCCTGGTCGGCAAGCCGGGCCTCGACGGGCACTCGAACGGCGCCGAGCAGATCGCCGTACGCGCGCGTGACGCGGGCTTCGAGGTGGTCTACCAGGGCATCAGGCTCACGCCCGAACAGATCGTGTCCGCCGCGCTCGCCGAGGACGTGCACTGCGTCGGCCTGTCGATCCTCTCCGGGTCGCACGCCGCGCTGGTGCCCGACGTCCTCGACCGGCTGCGCGAGGCGGGCGCCGCCGACATCCCCGTGATCGTCGGCGGCATCATTCCCAACGGCGATGCCGAGGACCTGAAGCGCGCGGGCGTGGCCGCCGTCTTCACCCCCAAGGACTTCGGCATCACGGAGATCATCGGACGTATCGTCGACGAGATCCGGCAAGCGAACAAGCTCGACCCTCTGGAGGTCCCCGCATGACCGCGCCCATCAACCGTCTCCGTCCCCGCCGCTCGTGTCTCGCGGTCCCGGGATCGAACCCGCGCTTCCTGGAGAAGGCCCAGGGTCTGCCCGCCGACCAGGTCTTCCTTGACCTGGAGGACGCCTGCGCGCCGCTCGCCAAGCCGGAGGCCCGGCACACCATCGTCAAGTTCCTCAACGAGGGCGACTGGACGGGCAAGACGCGTGTGGTGCGTGTGAACGACTGGACGACCGAGTGGACGTACCGCGACGTCGTCACGGTCGTCGAGGGCGCGGGCCAGAACCTCGACTGCATCATGCTGCCGAAGGTCCAGGACGCCCAGCAGATCGTCGCGCTCGACCTGCTGCTCACGCAGATCGAGAAGACGATGGGCTTCGAGACCGGCAAGATCGGCATCGAGGCGCAGATCGAGAACGCGCAGGGCCTCAACAACGTCAACGCGATCGCGACGGCCTCCCAGCGCGTCGAGACGATCATCTTCGGCCCGGCCGACTTCATGGCCTCCATCAACATGAAGTCCCTGGTCGTCGGCGAGCAGCCGCCCGGCTACGACGCCGACGCCTACCACTACATCCTGATGAAGATCCTGATGGCCGCCCGCGCCAACAACCTCCAGGCGATCGACGGCCCCTACCTGCAGATCCGCAACCAGGAGGGCTACAAGGCGGTCGCGAAGCGCGCCGCGGCCCTCGGTTTCGACGGCAAGTGGGTGCTGCACCCGGACCAGGTCGCCGCGGCGAACGAGATCTTCTCGCCCTCGCAGGAGGACTACGACCACGCCGAGCTGATCCTGGACGCGTACGACTTCTACACGTCCGAGGCCGGCGGCAAGAAGGGCTCCGCGATGCTGGGCGACGAGATGATCGACGAGGCCAGCCGCAAGATGGCCCTCGTCATCTCCGGCAAGGGACGCGCCGCGGGCATGCAGCGCACCTCCAAGTTCGAAGCGCCGGAGGCCTGAGCACCATGCAGTTCGGACGCACCTACGAAGAGTTCGAGGTCGGCGCGGTCTACAAGCACTGGCCCGGAAAGACCGTCACCGAGTACGACGACCACCTCTTCTGTCTCCTGACGATGAACCACCACCCGCTCCACATGGACACGAACTATGCGGAGAACACGACGGACTTCGGCAAGAACGTCGTCGTCGGGAACTACATCTACTCGCTGCTCCTCGGCATGTCCGTCCCTGACGTGTCGGGCAAGGCGATCGCGAACCTCGAGATCGAGTCGCTGCGCCATGTCGCGCCGACCTTCCACGGCGACACGATCTACGGCGAGACCACGGTCCTCGACAAGACGCCGTCGAAGTCGAAGAACGACCGCGGGATCGTCTACGTGGAGACCAAGGGCTACAAGCAGGACGGCACGCTGGTCTGCGTGTTCCGCCGCAAGGTGATGGTCCCCACCGAGACGTACATCAAGGAGCGCGGCGGCGAGCAGCCCGGCCGCCCCCAGCTCAAGGAGCAGGAGAAGTAGCCATGGCGCGACTCGCCCAGACCGCCGGTCTCACCGACGTCCAGCAGGAGATCCTCTCCACCGTCCGCGACTTCGTGGACAAGGAGATCATCCCGGTCGCGACCGAGCTGGAGCACCGCGACGAGTACCCGCAGCAGATCGTCGACGGCCTCAAGGAGTTGGGCCTGTTCGGCCTGATGATCCCGGAGGAGTACGGGGGTCTGGGCGAGTCCCTTCTCACGTACGCGCTGTGCGTCGAGGAGATCGCCCGCGGCTGGATGTCGGTCTCCGGCATCATCAACACGCACTTCATCGTGGCGTACATGCTCAAGCAGCACGGCACGCAGGAGCAGAAGGACTACTTCCTGCCGCGCATGGCGCTGGGCGAGACGCGCGGCGCGTTCTCGATGTCGGAGCCGGCGCTCGGCTCGGACGTGTCGGCGATCTCGTCGAAGGCGGTGAAGGACGGCGAGGAGTACGTCCTGAACGGCCAGAAGATGTGGCTGACGAACGGCGGCTCGTCGAATCTGGTGGCCGTCCTGGTCAAGAGTGACGAAGGACACCCGGAGGGCACGGCGCCCCACAAGTCGATGACGACCTTCCTCGTCGAGAAGGAGCCCGGCTTCGGAGAGGTCCGTCCGGGCCTCACCATTCCGGGGAAGATCGACAAGATGGGTTACAAGGGCGTCGACACGACCGAACTCATCATGGACGGACTACGCATTCCGGCCAATCGGGTGCTCGGCGGCGAGACCGGCCGAGGGTTTTACCAAATGATGGACGGAGTGGAAGTCGGCCGCGTGAATGTCGCGGCACGTGGCTGCGGTGTCGCGCAGCGTGCGTTTGAACTGGGAGTTTCCTACGCCCAGCAACGCCACACGTTCGGCAAGCCCATCGCCCAGCACCAGGCCATCCAGTTCAAGCTCGCGGAGATGGCTACCAAGGTCGAGGCCGCCCATGCGATGATGGTCAACGCAGCACGCAAAAAGGATTCCGGGGAACGAAACGACCTCGAAGCAGGGATGGCGAAGTACCTCGCCTCCGAATACTGCAAGGAAGTGGTCGAGGACGCCTTCCGGATCCACGGCGGCTACGGCTTCTCCAAGGAGTACGAAATCGAGCGCCTCTACCGCGAGGCCCCGATGCTCCTGATCGGTGAAGGTACCGCCGAGATCCAGAAAATGATCATTGGCCGCCGCCTGCTCGAGGAGTATCGATTCCAGGGCTGAATGTCCGCTACAGGGTGTTTTGTTCGAGAAGAAGATCACACCCTGTCAGCACTCTTCAGCCGCCGACTCAGCTTCCTGGCTTGCCCAGTTGTGGCTCGCAACCGATAGCATCCCGGAAAAGCCGCCGTCCCCCCGTACAGAGCGCGGCATCATCCGCTACGAAGGTCATCCATGCCCCACAGCCAAACCTCTGCACCACGCGACGGCGTCCTGGGTGGACGCATTGCGCGCGGAGCATCGCCGTGGCTCCTGCCGACCGTCGCCACAGCCGCCCTGAGCCTGGCCCGTTCGCGTCGCTCCAAGAAGGCCGCCGCAGTAGCCGTACCCGCCACCGCTCTGGCGGCCGGCATGCTGTGGTTCTTCCGCGACCCCGAGCGTGAGATCGCCCCCGGCCGGGTCATCTCCCCGGCCGACGGCGTGGTGCAGAGCATCATGCCGTGGAAGGACGGGCGGACCCGGGTCGCGATCTTCATGAGCCCGCTGAACGTCCACGTCAACCGCGCGCCGCTGGCGGGCACGGTGACGTCCGTGGAGCACATCCCCGGCGGGTTCGTCCCGGCGTTCAACAAGGAGAGCGAGAACAACGAGCGCGTTGTCTGGCACTTCGACACCGAGCTCGGCGACATCGAGATGGTGCAGATCGCCGGTGCGGTCGCCCGCCGGATCGTCCCGTACGTCCCGCAGGGCACCAAGCTCGAGCAGGGCGAGCGCATCGGTCTGATCCGCTTCGGGTCGCGCGTCGACATCTACCTCCCCGAGGGTGTCGAGGTCGCACTCGAGGTCGGCCAGAAGACCGTGGCTGGGGTGACTCGCATTGACCGTGACTGATCCAGAGACGCAGGCCGGGTGGGTGCCCGAGGCCGAGGAGGCGGACGAAGCGGAGGAAATGCCGCTTTCACTGCGCCTGTCGATAGCGGACACCCTCACGCTCGGTAACGCCACGTGCGGCTTCATGGCGGTGTACTTCACCACCACCGGCATCCTGATCCCGCACCTCCAGGGCAGCCAGGAGTCGGGCATGGCCCGGCACAGCGCGGCCACGGCCGTGATCCTGATGCTGGCCGCGGCGATCTTCGACCTGTTCGACGGCCTGGTGGCGCGCAAGCTCCGCTCGTCGCCGATGGGCGCCGAGCTGGACAACCTCTCGGACCTCATCAGCTTCGGCCTCGCACCCGCGTACTTCGTCCTCGTGTACGGCATGGTCGCGGACGACGCGCATCAGCGGGTGGCGGCGGTGGGCGCCATCGTGGTGCTCCTGGCCGTCGTGCTCAGGCTCGCGAGATTCTCGTGCGTGACGGTGAAGGACGGCACCTTCCAGGGCATGCCGAGCCCCTTCGGGGCGCTCACGGTCGTGTCGATCGTGCTCCTCGAGCTGCCGTTCGTGGCCACGGTCCTCGCGATCATCGGTACGGCCTGGCTGATGGTGAGCCGTGTCGAGTACCCGAAGCCGCGCGGTCCGCTTGCGGTCGCGATGCTGGGGTGGATCGTGGCGGCGATGGGGCTCCTGGCGGCCTGGGCGTTCGACGCCCCCGGCGGCCAGCTGCTGCTCCAGACCGGCTGCGCGCTCCAGCTGGTCCTCGGCGCCGTGATCCCGCTGTTCGCGACGGCCCGGAGGGTGAACAACTTCCGGGACAACCGCCGCGAGGCACGCGCCGCGCAGCTGCCGTAACCCGTACCCGTACAGCCGAAGGGCCCCGAACCGCTTGGTTCGGGGCCCTTCGGCTGTCTCAGGGAGCGGGGTGCAGGCCGGTGCCGGGCAGGCCCGGGCGTACCAGGACCTTCACGTGGTCGTCCGGCTGCCGGAGCGTGTCCAGGGCCGCGGACACGCCGCCGAGGCCCACCCGGCCCGTCACGAGCGCGACCGCGTCGATCGTGCCGTCCGCGATGCGGTCCAAGGTCCTGCCGAACTCCTCCGGCGGGTACGCCATGCACATGGTTACGGTGATGTCCTTGTAGAGGCCGACGACGGGGGTGAAGACGTCCTCCGTCATGCAGGCCCCGATCAGGAGCACCCGCGTCTGACGCGGCGCCCTGTGCAGGATCTCGTTGAACATGCCGGCCCGGCCCGAGCACTCCAGGACCGTGAGCGGCGTGTCCGCGGGCGCGGCCGCCCGCCAGGCGTCGAAGGGGTCCTGTGCGGCCGGGTCGACGCACACGTGCGCTCCGAAGCGCTCGGCGAGAGCACGCCGCCTCGGGGACGGCTCCGATACGACGACGGGCGCCACGCCCCGCTCCACGAGCGCGGCGACGGCTCCGAGGCCGATCGGCCCCGCCCCGATGACGACGGCCCCGGAGCCGGGCTCGGGCGCGGCCCGCGCGACGTTCCCGAAGCCCACGGCGAGCGGCTCGGTTCGCGCTGTGGCTGACGTCGCACACCCCGGACCACGCGCGGCTCATCGAGCGAGCCTGGAACCTGGCCGCGGTCCGGGAGAGCCATGAGCGGTTCGCGGAGCGCTTCGGTGACCTCCGCGCGGCAGAAAACGCGTCCGGCGACGCGGCGGCTTTCGTGGCCAGGACCCGGCTGGTGCACGCCTGGCGCGGGACGTTCGAGCGGGATCCGCGGCTTCCGGGCGCGCTGCTGCCGGACGACTGGCCGGGCCGCGCAGCGACCCGGCTGTTCGTCGACGCGTGGCGGGCGCTGCGGGAGCCCGCCGACCGCTACTGGCGCGGCCTCACCGGGGATCAGGCCACAGGCGGTGTGTAGCCCTTGGCGACCTCCGACTCCTGCGCCTCGCGTACGACCTTCATCCCGCCGGTCACCGACTTGTCGGGCTGAAGGATCACCGACTGGTTCGAGGAGGGGGCCTTCGGGTCGCTGAAGTTCTGGGTGACGCCGAAGCCGTTGTCGAAGGCGTCGATCGTCAGGAGCGCCTTGTCGACGCCTTCGCGGGTGAGGTCCTTGCTCGCGCAGGCCTTCTTCAGGGCGTCACCGAAGACGGAGGCCGCGGTCCAGCCGGCCACGACGCCGTTGTCGAGGGAGTCCTTCGGATAGGCCGCCTTGTAGTCCGCGACCAGCTTCTGCGCCTTGGGTGTCTCGGCGCCGATGGGCAGGGACGGGGACGCGACGTAGTAGTTCTTCATCAGCGCGGGACCCGCCTGGGTCGCGAGGAGCTGCGGGGCGAAGGCGGAGTTGTTGCCGATGACGGGCACGTCGAAGCCGCCGGCCGCGGCGACCCCGACGAGGGAGGCCGCCTGGCGCGGGCCCGCACTGATCACGATGCCCTTCACGCCTGCCTTCTTCAGGGCGGCGACCTGTGCCGTCATGTCGTTGTCCGTCGGCTTGATCTTCTGCTCGACGACGGTCAGGCCGGACTTCCCCGCCATGTAGCGGGAGCCCTTGAGCGCGCTCTCGCCGTAATCGCCCTCGAAGTAGACGTGCCCGAGCTTGTCGCCCTTCTTGAGGCCCTTCTCCTTCATCAGGAAGTCGATCGCGTTGATCGTCTCCAGGTCGTACGTGGAGCCGATGACACGCACGTACGGGCTGCCGAGCAGGCTCGCCGACCAGGCCTGCGGCAGGACGAGGCCCTTGTCCTGGCCGTCGATGCGCTGCTTGACCGCGGCGACGAACGGCGAGCCGATGAACTGGGTGAAGCCGAGCACCTTCGGGGCCAGTTCGGTGTATCCGGCGACGGCCTTCTGCGGGTCGTAGCCGTGGTCGCGGACGGTGAGGGACAGCTTGTAGCCGCAGATGCCGCCGGCCGCGTTCGTCTGCTTCACGTACAGCTGCTGCGCCTGGGTGACGCTCTTGCCGAGGGTGGCGTAGACGCCCGTCATGTCGGTGAGGGCGCCGAGCGTGATCGTTTTCCCGGAGATGCCCTCTCCGGTCCTGACGCCGCCCGCGCCCGCCTTGCCGCCCTTGTCGCCGTCACCTCCGGTGTCCTTCGCCTTGGAGCTGCACGCGGTGAGTGCGAGCAGGGTGGCGGCCGCCAGCGCGGCGGCCCTGAGGGTGGTTGCGCGGGACGTCATGTGTCCTCCTGGGGAGTTGGCCTGCCGTGCCGGGCGGTGATCCTCACCAGGCCGCCGGGCAGGAAGAGCACCACCGCCACGACGGCGGCGCCGTAGAGGTACCGGGCCGCCTCGCCCGGTGCGATCCCGCCGGTCCCCGGCGCGGAGACGAGCGGGAGCAGATCGCTGTAGCGCGTGAGGATCTGGGGCAGCAGCGAGACGAAGGCCGCGCCGATGACGGCGCCCGACACCGAGCCGAGCCCGCCGATGACGATCATGGCGAGGTAGTCGAGGGACAGCGTCATGCCGAAGTACTCGGGCACGGTCCGCTGGAAGACGAGCGCGAGGAGCACCCCGGCGAGGCCCGCGTACATCGACGACAGGACGAAGACCGACGCGCGGTAGCGGGCGACGGGCACACCGATGACCCCGGCGGCGACGCGGTGGTCGCGGATCGCGTTCATGGCGCGTCCCGGGCGGCCGCGCAGCACGCCGCGCGCGAAGAGTCCGCCGGCCAGGAGCAGTACGAGCCCCAAGTACCAGAGTTTCTCCGCGGACCCGAACGGCACGGCGGCGACGACGAGTTCACGGTCGTCGAAGGTGAGCCCGAACAGGTGCAGGGGCGGTACGTCGCGTCCGTTGAAGCCGCCCGTCAGGTCGCGGGCGTTGAAGAGCACGTGCTGGCCGATGAAGATCAGGGCGAGGGTGGCGATGCCGAGGTAGGCGCCGCGCAGACGGCCCGCGATGGGGCTGAAGACGCCGCCCGCGACCCCGGCGACGAGGACCGCGAGGACGGCCGCGAGCCAGGTCGGCAGCCCGAGCCCGGTCAGGCCGTCGGCTCCGTCACCGTCTCCGGCGAACACGCAGTACCCGTACGCCCCCACGGCCAGGAAGAACGCGTGGCCCATGGAGAGCTGGCCGGTCGCGCCGGTGAGGAGGTTGAGGCCGGTCGCGCCGATCGCGGCCGCCATCGCGAACAGGCCCGCCTGGAGCCAGAACCGGTCGACGTAGAAGGGCAGGGCGAGCAGGAGGACCGCCCCCGCGGCCCACACGTAGGTGCGGCGGCGGGCCAGGAACGCGGGCCGGCGGACGGACCTGCGCGCGGGCTGCTCGGTGCGGGTGACGGCCTCAGACACGGGCGGGCTCCTTCGTGCCGAAGAGGCCGGCGGGCCTGATGAGCAGGATGGCGGTCATCACGAGATAGGGCGCGACATCGCCCAGCCCGCGCCCCATGAAGGAGAGTTCGCTCTGGTAGCCGGTGGCCATGGACTCGGTCACACCCACGAGGAGGCCACCGACCAGTGCGCCGGTGGTGGAGTCGAGGCCGCCGAGTATCGCGGCGGGGAACGCCTTGAGGGCGGCGAGCGACGTGGCGCGTTCCAGGCCGGGGGTCGGGAAGACGGTGAGGAAGAGCGCGGCCACGGCCGCGAGTCCCCCGGCCACGGCCCAGGCGCCGAGCGAGACCCTGCCCAGGCGTACGCCCATCAGCGCGGCGGTCTCCTGGCTCTCGGCGGCGGCGCGCATCACGACGCCCCACGACGTGTACCGGAACGCCAGCAGGAAGACCGTGATCAGGAGCGCGGCGACCACGAACGCGGCGATCCGCGTGTGGGCGACGGAGACCTGGCCGACGGTGAGCACGTCGTCGCCCCACGGGTCGCCGAGGGAGAGGACGTCGGTGCCGAGGCGGCGCGTCAGCTCCGTGGTGAGCAGGATGTCGACGCCGATGGTGACGATGGCGAGGACGGCGTGGTCGGAGCCCCGGTAGCGGCGCATCACGAGGAACTCCACCGCGGCGCCCACGACGGCGGCGCCCGCGATCCCGGCGAGCAGCGCGGGCCAGAACCCGAGGCTCTCGTGCAGCGACGCGGTGATGTATCCGCCGGCGAGGAGCAGCGAGGCGTGCGCGAAGTTCACCACTTCGGTGGCGCGGAAGATGACGACGAAGCCGAGGGCGATCAGGGCGTAGACGGCTCCCAACGAGACACCGTTGAGGAGGAGTTCGACGAAGGTGCTCACGACGCGGTTCCCTCTCCCAGGTAGGCACGGACGACGGCGGGGTCGTTCTGTACGTCGTCCGGGGTGCCGTCGGCGATGAGCCGGCCGAAGTCGAGCACGGTCACGGCGTCGGCGAGCCGCATCACCACCCCCATGTCGTGTTCCACCAGGACGATCGAGATGCCGAGGCTGTCGCGGACCCCGGCGATGACACCGGCGGTACGGGCGCGCTCCCGCGCGGTCATCCCGGCGACGGGCTCGTCGAGCAGCAGGAGGCGCGGCTCCATGCACAGGGCGCGGGCCAGTTCGGCGAGCTTCTGCTGCCCGTACGGCAATGAGCCTGCGGGGCTGGCGAGTTGGTGCTCGATGCCGACGAACGCGGCGATCTCTCTGACGCGTTCGCGGTGCCTGCGCTCCTCGCGGGCGGCGGCGGGCAGCCGCAGGCCGGCGGCCAGGAACCCGGCGCTGGTCAGCCGGTGCCGGCCTAGCATCAGGCAGTCCTCGACGGTGTCGCGGGGCGGCAGCGCGAGGTTCTGGAAGATCCGGGCGACGCCGAGGCCGGCGATGCGGTGGGCGGACATCCCGGTGAGCTCGTGCTCGCCGAAGCGGACGCTGCCGGCGGTGGCGCGGTAGACACCGGACAGCACGTTGAAACAGGTCGACTTCCCAGCGCCGTTGGGCCCGATGAGGGCGTGGACGGTACCGGGGCGGACGGTGAAGCCGACGGCGTCGAGGGCGGTGAGGCCCGAGAAGCGGACGGTGAGGTCGCGGACGTGGAGGGGCGGGATGTCGGGCGTGCCGGGGGCGGGCCGCGCGTCGATCGGGTTCCGGCCCGACTCCTGCTGCATCCGTGCGGGCTCCGGGGTCATCGCGGGCCTCCCCAGCGGGGCAGGGACGGGAGCGTCTCGGCGCCGCGGGTCGCGTCGGCGGCCGCCGTCTCGTCCACGACCCCCAGGTAGCGGCGGCGGATCTCGTCGGACGCGGCGAGGTCCGCCGCCGGGCCCTCGACCGCGACCTCTCCGACGTCGAGGACGTATGCCTGCGAGGCGAGGCGGAGCGCGAGGGCCGCGTTCTGCTCGACGAGCAGGACCGAGGTGCCCTGCGCGTTGATCTCCAGGACCGTCTCGGCGATCCGCGCGGCCATCAACGGCGCGAGGCCCAGGGACGGTTCGTCCAGGAGCAGCAGGCGCGGCGAGGCCATCAGGGCCCTGCCCACGGCCAGCATCTGCTGCTCCCCGCCGGACAGGAGCCCCGCGCGCTGGGCTGCGCGGTCGGCGAGGACCGGGAACAGTTCGTGGACGCGGCGCAGGGCGGTCGCCTTCGCGGCCCGGGAACCGGCGGAGCCGAGCGCCCCCGCGCGCAGGTTGTCGGCCACGGTCATTCGGGCGAACACCCGCCTGCCCTCCGGGACTTGGGCGATTCCGGCGGCGACGACCCGGTCCGGGGCGAGCCCGTCCAGGGGCCGGCCGCAAAAGCGGATCGTGCCCGCGGTGACCGCGCCGCGCTGGAAGCCGAGGGTGCGCGAAATCGCCCTCAGGAGCGTCGACTTGCCGGCTCCGTTGTTCCCGAGCACCGCGACGACGGCGCCCTCGGGCACATACAGGGACACGTCGCGCAGGGCGCGTACGGGCCCGTAGCCGACGGACACGCCGTCGACGACCAGTCCGGAATCTGCCACCCGTACCCCCTAGGTGCCGTGTCTCAGGTGCCGCCGCTCAGGTGCCGCCGCTCGCCACATGGAGCGGGCCGGTGCGCCGCGTGGCGCTCACCCCAGCACCGCCGGGGCGGCCCGTCCACGGGCCGCGGGCGAATCGCTGCGGGTGACCAGCGCTCACCGGCGTCGGTTGTGCACGGGCACAACACCCCGCGTCAGGGGCCTGCCGGGCGCGGCCGTGCGGTGACATCCTCCGCACGGGACCACCTCGCGACGCCCTTGCCGCGGTGGACCGTGGGGAGGGGCGATGAGCAGGCGCAGGCCTCGCAC
Organism: Streptomyces sp. NBC_01445; assembly: GCF_035918235.1. NCBI lineage: Bacteria > Bacillati > Actinomycetota > Actinomycetes > Kitasatosporales > Streptomycetaceae > Streptomyces > Streptomyces sp. NBC_01445. Next base: position 2,917,442 of record NZ_CP109485.1, read on the forward strand.
CGGCCAGGACTGGAGACTTCTGAGGGAGACGTGCACGGAGTTGCTGGAGCGGGTGCCGGAACTGGTGGACGAGCATCTGCGCCAGCTCTCCGCGTACTCGGAGGTGTACGGGCGGGTGCTGCCGTACGACGTCCAGTGGCGCGAGGCCGAGGAGGCGATGCGCATCGGCATCGAGACGATCGTCGCCCCGCGCACGACGCCCCGGCGGGACCTGGAGTACGCGGAGGAGTCGGGCCGGCGCCGGGCCGGTCAGGGGCTGCCGGTCGACCTGCTCGTGCACGCGTACCGCAACGCGGGCTATCTGGTGTGGGACGCGCTGCTCGAGAGCCCCGCCGGGCAGGACCCGGAGAAGCTGGCCGTGCTCATGCGGTCGGCGACGATGGTGTGGGCGGCGGTGGACGCGCAGGCCGCGGCGGCGGCCGAGGCGTACCGCGCTACCGAGATGGAGCTGCGGCGGCGCACGGACGAGCAGTTGCAGGCGCTCCTCGACGCGCTCCTCGAGGGCAGGCCCGCGCCGGGCCTGGCGGCGCGGGCCGCCGCCGGCCTCGATCTGCCGGAGCATGGCCCGTACGCGGTGGTGGTGCTGCGCGTCGACCGGCGCGACGGGCGCGAGGCGTTCCACCGGCGGATCCAGAACCCGGGCTTCCGGTTCATCTGGCGGATGCGGACGGACTGCGAGGTCGGTGTGGTCGCGCTCGGCAGCGGCGAGGGGCTGGACGAGCTGACGGCGCTCCTTGACGGGCGGTGCCCGGGGCCCGGCGGGGTCAGCCCCGTGGTGGCCGGGCTCGCGGAACTGGGGCACGCGCGGCGCCTGGCCGAACTCGCCCTGCGCACCTGCCCGCCGGACGCGACCGGGATCGTCCGGCTCGACCGGCGCATGCCGACGGCCCTGGTGGTCAGCCAGCCCGAGCTTGCGGGCCGCCTGGTCACGGACGTGTTCGGCGAGGTTCTCGCGCTGGAGCCGGGCGACCGGGCGGTGCTGCTCGAAACGCTCGACGCGTGGCTGTCCTGCGAGGGCTCGGCGGGCCGGGCGGCGGGCCGTCTCTACTGCCACCGCAACACGGTCTTCAACCGGCTGCGCCGCCTCGAACAGCTGACGTCCAGGTCACTGTCCCGGCCGCGCGACCTGATGGAGATGACCCTGGCCCTCGACGCCTACCGGCTCTCGCCGGGGTGAGGACCAGCCCTCACCCCGGCGCGCGTCGGGTCACACCAGGAAATCGCGGGCGATCCGCTCCGCCACGGTCTCCAGGATCGGGCCTGCCTCGGCGATGCAGCGGGCCACGTCCGGCTCCACGTCCGTGAGGGCGTAGGCGCGGCGGATGCCCGCGCGGCCCAGGGCCTCCGGGGGAAGGGCGAGGCGGCCGCAGACCGCCACGACCTCGACGCCCGCCGCGCGGGCCGCCGCGGCGACGCCCGCCGGGGCCTTGCCGTGGAGCGTCTGCTCGTCGAGGGAACCCTCGCCCGTGATGACGAGGGTGGCGCGGGCGAGCGCGGGCGCGAAGCCGAGGACGTCGAGCATGACCTCGATGCCGGCCCGGAAGCCCGCTCCCAGGCCGACGAGGGCGCCGTAGCCGATGCCGCCGGCGGCTCCGGCGCCGGGCGATTCGGCGCATTCGAGTGCCTTCGGGCCGATCGACTTGGCCAGGACCCGCGCGAAGTGGGCCAGCGCCGCGTCCAGGTCGGCGACGTCGTCCGACGTCGCGCCCTTCTGCGGGCCGTACACCGCGGGCGCGCCCTTCGGGCCGGTCAGCGGGTTGTCGACGTCGCTGGCGAGGACGATCTCCACGTCGGCCAGGCGCGGGTCGAGCCCCGAGAGGTCGGCCGTGGCCAGGTCGGCGAGGGGCCCGCCGCCCGGGCCGACGGGCTTGCCGTCCGCGTCCAGGAAGCGTGCGCCGAGCGCGGCCAGCATTCCGGCGCCGCCGTCGGTCGTGGCGCTGCCGCCCACGCCGAAGACGATGGAGCGGGCGCCCGCGTCGAGCGCCGCGGCGAGCAGTTCGCCGGACCCGTACGTGGTCGAGGTCAGCGGCGCGAAGACGCCTTCGGGCAGCAGCTGGAGCCCGGACGCCTCGGCCATCTCGACGACGGCCGTGCCGTCCCGCAGGGCGTACGCCGCCGTGACCTCGTCACCGAGCGGCCCCGTGACCCGGACCTCGCGGCGCTCGAAACCGGCCGCCACGGCCGCGGCCACCGTGCCGTCCCCGCCGTCCGCGACGGGCACGGACTCGACCGTCACCCCGGGCGCGATCCGCCGCAGGCCGGCCGTGACCCGCTCCGCGACCTGCACGGCCGTGAGCGAGCCCTTGAACTTGTCCGCGGCGATGAGCACGTGCTCCGCCGTCACTCCAGCGTCCGCCACCTTGCATTCCCCTTGCTTTCGCGCCTTGCTCGCGCAAGGCAGTCGCGCCGCTGCGACCTTAACCGGAGGTGGGGGCCGCTGCCCATGGCTGTCCGGTCCGCGAAACGGCGCTCCCGGACAATAAGTCCCGCTATACATACTCAAACCGGGGCACCATGAGCGCGGAAATGATCGATCAGCCGGGCGCGGTGCCGGACGATCCGACGCACGGCCCGGAACGCCTCGCCCCACCGCGGCCCCTCATCGGGTACACCAAAGACATGACCCCAGTGGGCAGCGACCTCCAGGACCGGGTGCTCGGCGGCTGGCTCGGCCGGATCGCGGGCAACATGCTCGGCAAGCCGGTGGAACAGGGCGAGCACTGGACCCGGGCGCGCATCGACAGCTATCTGCGGCGGGCCGCCGCCCTGCCGCTCACCGACTATCTGCCCGAACCCGCCGACGAGTCCGACGGCCTCGCGCTGCGCCCCGAGTGGCGGCGGTGCGTACGCGGACGGATCCACGGCAGCTGCCGGGACGACGACGTGGACTACGCGATCCTCGGCCTGCACCTCCTGGAGACGCACGGCTTCGCCTTCTCCACGGAACAGGTGGGTGATCTGTGGCTGATGAGGCTGCCGTATCTGCAGACGTTCACCGCGGAGCGGGCGGCGTACCGCAATCTCGCGAACGGGCTGAAGCCGCCGCTCACGGCGACGTTCGACAATCCGTACCAGGAGTGGATCGGCGCGCTGATCCGTGCCGACATCTTCGGCTGGACCTGTCCGGGCGACCCGCACCGCGCCGCCTCCCTCGCGCGCCGCGACGCGGTCCTGTCCCATACGGGCAACGGCGTGTACGGCGCGATGTGGGCGGCGGCGCTCGTCGCGGCGGCGTTCACGGCGCCGGGCCCGCGCGCCGCGCTCGACACCGCACTCACCGTGATCCCGGCGAGCAGCCGACTTGCCCGTACGGTGCGCCGCACTGCCACGCTCCACGAGTCGCGGCTGAGCTGGGAGGAGACGCTCGCGACGCTGGAGGAGGAGACGGCCGGGCTCGGCTGGATCCACACGGTCCCGAACGCGGCCGTCATCACGGCCGGGCTCCTGTACGGCGACGGGGACTTCACCCGCACCCTCGCGCTCACGGTGCGCGGCGGCCTGGACACCGACTCGAACGGCGCGACGGCCGGGTCCGTGGCCGGTGTGCTGTGCGGGGCTGCGGCGATCCCGGCGCAGTGGAAGGACCCGCTGGAGGACCGGGTGCGCAGCGCGGTGTTCGGGTTCGACGGCGCGCGGATCAGCGAACTCGCGGCACGTACGGTCGAATTGGCCGAGGCCTGATCCGGCGGCCACGGGCCCCGGCACACGGTCGTTAGGCTTCCCTCATGACTGCCTCTGCCGAGTTCGCCGCGTACATCGCGGGCCTCCCCCGCGTCCTGTGCGGCGCCGCCGCACTCTTCCGTGACTCCGAGGGGCGCGTGCTGCTCGTCGAGCCGAACTACCGCGACGGGTGGGCGCTGCCGGGCGGCACCGTCGAGTCCGACACCGGGGAGACCCCGCGCCAGGGCGCCCGGCGCGAGACCGCCGAGGAGATCGGCCTCGACGTGGAGCTCGGCCGGCTGCTCGCGGTCGACTGGGTGTCCGGCACGGCCGCGCGTCCGCCGCTCGTGGCCTATCTGTACGACGGCGGGGTCCTGGACGAGGACCGCTTCAAGGCGATCAAGCTCCAGGAGGAGGAACTGCTCTCCTGGCGCCTCGTGGACGGGCCCGACCTGCCGGAGTATCTGCCGGGCTCACTCGGCCGCCGCGTCCTCACAGCCCTCGACGTCCTCACGCGGGGCGAAGGAACGGCCGAACTGGAGGACGGCAACCGCGTGAGCTGACCCGGCCCGGTGCGACGCGCGCCGATATCGCCTCGCGGTCCGCCCGGAGGGGCGCCTACCCTCGGCGGCATGAGCACGCAGCCTCTCGTCGCGATTCTCAGTGGTGCAGGCATCTCCACGGACTCCGGGATCCCGGACTACCGCGGGCCGAACGGTCTGTGGCGGCGCGACCCGGAGGCGGAGAAGCTCGTCACGTACGAGTACTACATGGGCGATCCCGAGATCCGGCGCCGGTCGTGGCAGATGCGGCGGAAGAACCGGACCCTTGCCGCCGAGCCGAACGGCGCGCACCGGGCCGTCGCCGATCTGGAGCGGGCCGGTGTGCCCGTGCGGGTGATCACGCAGAACGTGGACGGGCTGCACCAGCTCGCCGGGATGCCCGCCCGCAAGGTCCTCGAACTGCACGGCTCCGCACGGAGTTTCGTGTGTACCGGCTGTCATGCGCGTGGGCCCATGGAGGACGCCCTCGCCCGGGTCGAGGCTGGGGAAGACGATCCGCCGTGCCTGGAGTGCGGGGGGATCCTCAAGTCGGCGACCGTGATGTTCGGGGAGCGGCTCGATCCGGTGGTGCTTGGTGAGGCCGTCGCGATCACCAAGGCGTGTCAGGTGTTCGTCGCCGTGGGGAGCAGCCTTCAGGTGCAGCCCGCCGCCGGGCTCGCCGGTGTTGCCGCGGATCATGGGGCACGGCTCGTCATCGTCAACGCCGAGGCGACGCCGTACGACGAATTGGCCGACGAAGTCATCCGCGAACCCATCGGCACCGCGCTGCCGAAGCTGCTGCGCCGACTCGGCATGGCGCACCCCTAGGGCCAGTCCGGCGGACCCCGCGACGCCGAGCTGATCCGCCGGACAGGCCCTAAGGGCGGATCCCGTCGCAAGCGATGGACAGATGCCGCGGCCCGCGCAGCACGGCGTTCTGCCGGTACGGCGGCGGGTCCTCGAGCAGACGTGGGTTCTCCAGCCTCCGGGCCAGTTCCGACAGAGCGAACTGGGCCTCCAGCCGGGCGAGAGGTGCGCCGAAACAGCTGTGGATGCCGCTGCCCAGGCCGAGATGCTGGATGTCCCCGCGGTCCGGGTCGAAGCGGTCCGGATTCTCGAAGCGCTGAGGGTCGCGGTTGCCGGACGCCAGGACCAGCCAGAGGGAGGCGCCCTTGGGGATGGTGACTCCGCGGACCTCGATGTCGGCGAGGGTGGTGCGCTGCGGCACCAGTTGTACGGGCGGCTCGAAGCGCAGCAGTTCCTCGACGATGGGCACGGCCAGCCGTGGATCCGCACGCAGCCGCTCCAGGACATCGGGGTTGCGCAGCAGGGTCAGCATTCCGTTGGTGATCAGGTTGACGGTCGTCTCGTGGCCCGCGATCAGCAACAGCGCCGCAGTGCTGAGGAGTTCCATCGTGGTCATCGAGCCGTCTTCGCCCTTGGCCGTCGCCAGCTCCGAGAGCATGTCGTTCCCGGGCTTCTTGCGGCGCTCCTCGATCAGGCCGGCCAGGTACATGCCCAGTTGCATCCGGGCGTCGTGCGAGGTCTTGCCCCGCTCGGTGGGATCCGCGTCCGGGTCGGGGTCCAGGCTCGCGGCGATCGTGTCCGCCCAGGTGTGGAAGCGCGCCTCGTCCTCGCGCGGAATCCCGAGCAGCCGGCAGATCACTGTCACGGGGAAGGGGTAGGAGAACTGGTCCACCAGGTCGATCCGGCCCGGATCGCCGAGGCCGTCGATGAGGCCGGAGACGATGCCATGGAGTTCTCCGCGCATCCCGTCGACCCGGTGGGGGGAGTGCGGCGGGCCGAAGGGCCGGTTCGTCATGCGTCGCAGCCGGTCGTGTTCCGGAGGGTCGAGCCGCAGGAAGCTCGGCGGCAGGGCGCTCTCGTCCTCCTGGGACGACTCGGCCAGCGGGTCGCGGGCGGTCGAGGCCAGATTGCGGGCGTCGGAACTGATCCGGGGATCGTGCAGGAGGCTGCGGATCTCGTAGTAGGTGCTGACCACGTACGGCCCGTCCTCTTCGTGGAGGACCGGCGTCTTCCGCAGCTCTTCGTAGATCGGGTACGGATTGGCCCGGTTGGCGTAGTCCAGGATCTGGTGCAGGGGGGATTGCGTCATGGCGAGTCCTCGTGGCCGTGCTGCGGGTCAGTGCGCAGGGGTGAACGTCATCCGGCGGTCGGCCGGCGAGTATCCGCTGAGGGTCACGGTGGGGCCGTGAGTGGGGACCGACGGGTCGGGGTAGTCCGCGTCCATCGGCTGCTGACCCTCCGAGCGCCGGTCGACCGTGAGGAACGGCGGCGGGAACGGCGCGGTGGTCTCGATCAACTCCTGGTAGAACGGCATCCACCGGCCATGGTCGAAGGCGACCGCACCGATGACGCGCCCCTGGTACCCGTAGACGCCGACGAAGCGGTGCTCCTCGAGCAAACCCTGGGAGATGAAGATCTCCGTCCCCAGTGACGGCACCCCGACCGACTTGATGTTGACTCCGAACTGCGAGGACCAGAAGGCAGGCATCCACATGTGGGGGAGCCGGTCGGTACTTTCGCTCAGCATGTTGTGCGCCGCGATCCCGGCCTGGGCCACGGCATTGCCCCAGTGCTCCAGGGACAGGAACTGGTAGCCGAACAAGGCGTGCGGGGAGCGGGCGACGTCGCCCGCCACATAGATGTCGTCGGTCACGATTCCCCGGATGTCGAACGCGCGGCAGCCGGCGTCGCACGCGATCCCGCGAGGGCCCGCCCCGAGTCCGGATCCGGCGAGCCAACCGGTGTTGCGGGTGGCGCCGAGTGAAACAACCACCACGTCGGTCTCCACGGTGGAGCCGTCGGACAGGTGCGCGGCACGCACACGTCCCGAGGCGTCGCCCTCCAGAGCGGTCACCATGACTCCGCACCGCAGGTCCACGCCGTGCTGGCGATGGAGTCCGGCGGCGACCGCGCCGACCACCCCGCCGAGTGCGCCGGCCAGGGGCGCCGCGGCGCGCTCGGCGACGGTGACCGGGAGGCCGCGTTCGCGGCAGGCGGAGGCGATCTCCGAGCCGGTGAACCCGGCGCCGATGACGAAGACCCGCTTGGGTCCCTCGTCGAGCCGCCGTGCGAGCGCGGCTGCGTCGTCGCGGGTCCGCAGCACGAAGACGCCGTCTAGTTCCGCCTCGGCCTCGCGAGGCCACGGTCGCGCCCGTACCCCGGTGGCGATCAGCAGCCGGTCGTACGGCACTTCGTCGCCGTCGGCCAGCCGCACCCGCTTGGCGGGCATGTCCAGGCCGGTGGCCGGGACCCCGAGCCGCCAGGTCGCGTCGACGGACCGGCGCCTGGGCAGCGAGGTACCGTCGGCGGTCGCCTTGCCCAGCAGCACCTGCTTGGACAGCGGGGGTCGGTCGTACGGCTCGTAGGGCTCGTCACCGATGATGGTCAGGGAGCCCGCGAAGCCCTTGTCACGCAGGGTTTCCGCAGCCCGCAGGCCGGCCAGCGAGGCGCCGACGACGACGATGCGGCCTTCGCGCTTGAGCCGTTCCAGTGATCCGTCACCGTTCACCGGACACCGCCTCGGCCGGGGCGTCCACCGCATCGACCAGGATGGCCTGAACGGGGCACGCTGCGGCGGCCTGGGCCAGCTTCTCGCGCTGCGCCTGGTCGGCCTCCGGGTGGTACAGCAGCGCCTCCTCGCCGTGCATGGCGAAGACCTCGGGCGCGAGGAACGCGCACTGCGCATACCCCTGACAGCGGTTCAGGTCGACGGCAATCCTCACCACGGGATCGGTCCTCTCCAACGGCCCGCTCAGCCCCCTGTGACCACCCTCGGTGTCCGGACGGGATGCGGCGACGAGAAGGCGACCGTTCGAGTGAGCGGTGTGGCCGGCTCAGGTCGATGTGGCCGGCTGTGGCCGGGCGGGACGCCGACGCCGCAGGATGTTCAGGCTGACGAGCAACGCCCAGGCCGGGAAGACCAGTTCGGACCAGGGCAGGTTCGCTCCCACCACGAGCAGCGTAAGGCCCGCCAGGTAGCCGAGGGCGACGAGCGGGCGCGGGACGGTGCCGAGCCGGCGGCCGATGGTCGAGGTCGTGATGATGAACACGGCCGCCATCCGCATGGCGTACGTGGTCAGCAGGGCGTAGGCGAAGTGCCGGCCGAAAGGAGGGTTCTGCTGACTCTCGTCGAGCACGGTTCCCGCTGCCGCGGCGGCGCCGAACAGGGTGGCGACGAAGACCAGGCCGCTGCCCAGGAACACGGTGGAGACGAACCGGTCCTCACCCTCGCCGGCCTGCTCGCGCAGGGCGCCCATGAACCACAGGAAGGCGATCCCGGCGAACGGGAGCAGCGCCAGCGCCGTCCGCACCGCGCTGCGCTGTCCGGCATCGACGGTTACCTCGCCCCCGCCGTTGCCGCCGGGCAGAGCGATGCGCATCAGGACGATCGCCGCGGCCATCAGGATCGCGAACACCACCCCGGCCACCCCGGCGGCCCAGGGTGTCGCGAGGCGCTCGTGCTGTCGCTCCATGGTCTCCCGCTTTCTGCCTGGTCCTCCTTCGTACAGACACCAGCGATCCGGGGCTCGCGCCACCGGGGTCACTCGGGAGGAAGACAGCGATGCGCCAAACAGGCCATGGGTACCGGGGACGCGATGACGGACGCCGTCGCGCGGGTCGAGGCGGGCGAGGACGATCCCGCCTGTCTGGTGGGCGGGGGGATCCTGAAGCCGCCGACCGTGATGTCCGGGGAGCGGCTCGGCCCGGTGACGCTGGGCGAGGCGGTGTCGATCGCCAAGGTGCGCCAGGTGTTCTTCCCCGTCGGCAGCAGCCTCCAGGTGCAGCCCGCCGCGGGAGTCGCGGGCCTCGCGGGCCTCGCGGCGGACAACGGCGCGGGTCGTCATCGTGAACCCCGAGCCGACGCCGTACGACGACCAGGCCGCCGAGGTCGTGCGGGAGCCGATCGGGACGGCGCTTCCTCGGCTCCTCGGCGAGCTGACCCCGTAAGGGATCCCGCGTAAGGGATCCGGAGTAAGGGATCCGGAGTAACGGATCCCGCTAGAACAGCGCCGCGCCCTGTTCGAAGTCGAGGAGGCGCTGCTTGCGTTCCAGGCCACCGCCGTAGCCGGTCAGGCCGCCGCTCGCGCCGATGACGCGGTGGCAGGGGACGATGACGCCGACGGGGTTCTTGCCGTTGGCGAGCCCCACGGCGCGGGACGCGTTCGCGTTGCCGAGGGCCTCGGCGAGCTCCCCGTAGGTGCGGGTCTCCCCGTACGGGATGCGCTGGAGCTGCTCCCAGACGCTGCGCTGAAAGGGCGTCCCTTCGAGGCGCAGTGGCAGGTCGAACTCTTTCAACTCGCCCCGGAAGTAGGCCTCCAGCTGGTCGATGACCGCCCCGAAGGGCCGGCCGTCGCGCTCCCCGAAGGTCTCCTCGGCGGGGCGGTGGCGCTGGTCTGTCATGTAGAGGCCGCTGAGTGTGCCGTCGGTGGCGACGAGCGTGAGCGGCCCGTAGGGGCTGTCGAGGACGTGGTGCTTCTTGCCGGTCATGATGCCGAGTCCCTTACGCGGGGAGGAAGTTGATCGGATGGTCGTCGGTGGCCCACAGGTACTGGACGGCGTACGCGCGCCAGGGGCGCCAGGACGCGGCGCGCGCGGTGAGGGCGGCCGGGGTGTGGGGCAGCCCCAACTCCTGTGCGGCGCGCCGCATTCCGAGGTCGGTGGGCAGAAAGGCGTCAGGGTCGCCGAGGGCGCGCATCGCGATGACCTCGACCGTCCAAGGACCGAATCCGGGCAGCGCCATGAGCCGGGCACGGGCCTCGTCCCAGTCGCTCTCCGGGCCGAGGACGAGGGTGCCCTCCGCGAGTTCGCGCACCAGTGTGGTCAGGGTGGTGCGGCGGCTGCGCGGCAGGGCGAGCGCCTCGGGGTCGAGGGCCGCGAGGGACGCCGGTGAGGGGAAGAGATGGGTGAGGCCGCCCTCAGGGTCGTCGACGGGCTCGCCGTGCGCGGTGACGAGGCGCGCGGCGTGGGTGCGGGCGGCGGCCGTGGACACCTGCTGGCCGAGTACGGCGCGGACCGCGAACTCGGGCTCGTCGACGGTGCGCGGCACCCGGCGGCCGGGCGCCTTGTCGACGAGCGGGGCGAGCAGCGGGTCCGCGCGCAGCTGCTCGTCCACGGCGACGGGGTCGGCGTCCAGGTCGAGCATGCGGCGGCAGCGGCTGATCGCGACGGTCAGATCGCGCTGGTCGGTGAGGACGAGGCGGCAGCCGATGTGGTCGGGGGTGGGCGTGAGGGTGACGATGCCGTGCCCGTAGGGGAGGCGCAGCGTGCGCCGGTACGCACCGTCGCGCCACTCCTCGACGCCCGGTACGGCGGTCGCGGCGAGGTGGCCGAAGAGGTTGTCGGGGTTGAGCGGGGCGCGGAACGGGAGGCGCAGCGTGATCGCGCCGGGTGCCGTGGCACCGTTCCTGGGCGCGCGGGTGCGCAGCTCGCTCGGGGAGAGCGCGAAGACCTCGCGGACCGTGTCGTTGAAGGTGCGGATGGAGGAGAAGCCGGCGGCGAAGGCGATGTCGGCCATCGGCAGGTCGGTCGTTTCCACGAGGATGCGCGCGGTCTGGGCACGCTGGGCGCGGGCCAGGGCGAGCGGGCCCGCGCCCAGCTCGGCGAGGAGCTGGCGCTCGACCTGGCGGGGGCTGTAGCCGAGGCGTCCGGCGAGGCCGGGGACGCCCTCGCGGTCGACGACGCCGTCGCCGATGAGGCGCATGGCGCGGGCGACCAGGTCGGCGCGCTGGTTCCACTCCGGGGAGCCGGGGCTCGTGTCGGGGCGGCATCGCTTGCAGGCCCGGAATCCGGCCTGCTGGCAGGCGGCGGCGCTGGGCAGGAAGGTCATGTTCTCGGGCTTCGGAGGCACTACCGGGCAGCTGGGCCTGCAGTAGATCCGGGTCGTCAGGACGGCGGTGAAGAACCAGCCGTCGAAGCGGGCGTCCTTGGACTGGACGGCCCGGACGCATCGGTCGGTATCGGTGTGCATGCAGTAAGCATCGCCGATGGCCACCGCCCTGGCTGGCGAGAATCCGACATCGACGTGCGGGCCGCGCGGGCCCTCGGCGGGGAGCGGTCAGTCGGCGAGGGCGTCGGCGAAGGCCGCGTACGCCCTGTCGTCGAAGAGGACGAACCGGACTTCTTCGACGGGTGGCGTGGCGACCTCTCGCACGGTGCGGACCGCGATGCGCGCCCCGTCGTCCAGCGGCCAGCCGTAGATCCCGGTCGAGATCGCGGGGAAGGCCACGGTCCGGGCGCCGAGCCCGGCCGCCACACGCAGCGACTCGCGGTAGCAGGAGGCGAGCAGCTCGGACCGGTCCAAGGACGCGGACCAGACCGGGCCGACGGTGTGGATCACATGGCCGGCGTCCAGATTCCCGGCCGTGGTGGCGACCGCCTGCCCGGTGGCCAGACCTTTGCCGTAGGACGAGGCGCGGAGTCTGCGGCACTCGGCGAGGATCTCGGGGCCGCCGCGCCGGTGGATCGCGCCGTCGACCCCGCCGCCGCCGAGCAGCGAGGAGTTGGCCGCGTTCACAATGGCGTCGGCGGTCTCGGCGGTGATGTCGCCCTTGACCAGGGTGATTCGGGTCATGACGCGCGGATCCTCCTCCACACGGCCTTGGCCGCGTTGTGCCCGGACATGCCGTGGACGCCCGGCCCCGGCGGGCTCGCGGACGAGCAGATGAAGACGGCGGGGTGCGGCGTCGTGTACGGCGACAGGGACAGCTTCGGCCGCAGGAGCAGCTGGAGCCCGCTCACCGCGCCGCAGGCGATGTCACCGCCCACATAGTTCGCGTTCCGCGCGGCCAGCTCGGGCGGTCCCGCCGTGGCCCGCGCCAGGATCCGGTCGCGGAACCCGGGCGCGAAGCGCTCCAGCTGCCGCTCGACGGCGTCGGTGAGGTCGCCGTCCCAGCCGCTCGGGACATGCCCGTACGCCCAGAAGACGTGCTTGCCCGCCGGCGCCCTGGAGGGGTCCATGACGCTGGGCTGGACCGTGATGAGGAAGGGCTTGTCCGGGGCACGGCCCTCGCGGGACGCGGCGTGCAGGGCCGCCGCGATGTCGCGGCTGCCGGGCCCGACCTGGACGGTGCCCGCGCTCCTGGCCTCCTTCGCGGTCCACGGCACGGGTCCGTCGAGCGCGTAGTCGAGCTTGAAGACGCTCGCGCCGTACCGGAAGCGCTCGTAGTAGCTGCCGAGCCCGGCGATGCGGGCGAGCGCCGTGGGCGAGGTGTCGAAGATGTAGGCGCGGGCGGGCGGCAGGTCGTCGAGGCGCTTGATCTCGTAGTTCGTGTGGACGGCTCCGCCGAGGTCCTCGAGGTACGCGGTGAGCGCGTCGGAGATCGACTGTGAGCCGCCGCGGGCGACGGGCCAGCCGCGCGCGTGGCCGGCGAGCGCGAAGACGAGGCCGACGGCTCCCGTTCCGAGGCCGCCGAGCGGGGCGATGGCGTGGGCGACGAGGCCGGAGAACAGGGCGCGCGCCCTGTCGTCGCGGAAGCGGCGCATCAGCCATGTGGACGGCGGGAGCCCCGTGAGCCCGAAGCGGGCCAGGGTGAGCGGGTCGCGCGGCAGGGAAGTGAGCGGCAGCGCCATGAAGTCCCGTACAAGCGCGTCCCACTTGGGCAGGAGGGGCGCGACGAGACGGCGGTAGGTGCCCGCGTCGTGCGGCCCGAACGAAGCGGCCGTCTCGGCGACGGAGCGTGACAGCACGGCCGCGCTGCCGTCCGGGAAGGGATGCGCCATGGGGAGCTCGGCGTGCAGCCACTCCAGGCCGTACCGGTCCAGCGGCATGCCCCTGAACGCGGGCGAGTTGATCCCCAGAGGGTGAGCGGCCGAGCACGGGTCGTGGCGGAATCCGGGGAGGGTAAGCTCCTCGGTGCGCGCGCCTCCGCCGACGGTGTCCCTGGCCTCGAAGACGGCCACGGAGAGGCCTCGGCGGGCCAGCTCCACGGCAGCGGTCAGTCCGTTCGGTCCCGCACCCACGACGACGGCATCGAGCATCGACGGCACCTTCGGACTCCTTTGTCAGCCGAGGCCACTGGCCGCCAGGATATGCCGGAGGGCTGACAGAGCCGGGGCGCGGGGCGTTCCCGGACGGGCTGCGCGCAGGTGCGCCGAGGGTCGTCGCAGGTCATGGGCGCGGGCCCTGCCAGGGCGCCCGGCCGCCGGGTCACTCGCCGCCGAGCAGGTCCACCACGCGCCGGGCGGTGGCCTTGTCCCGGGCCGCCGTGAACGGCAGTGCGTTCCCCCCGGTGATCCGGAAGGGCTCGCCCGCCTTCGTCCGGTGCGTGCCGCCCGCCTCCTCGACGAGCAGCAGCCCCGCCGCGTGGTCCCACGCGGCCTCCCACGAGAAGGCGGTGGCGTCCAACTCGCCGCGGGCGACGGCCAGATACTCAAGGCCGGCCGAGCCGCACGGGCGCGGGCGCACCCCGTCGGTCCACAGGCCCAGGAGGTCGCGCTTCTGCGCGTCCGTCGTGTAGTCGGGGTGCGACGTCGCCACGTCGATGGGCTCGTCCGCACCGGGCGAACCGGCGTGCAGCGCCTCGCCGTTGAGCCAGGCGCCCTTGCCGCGGACCGCTACGGCGAACTCGCCGAGCGCGGGTGCGAACGTCCAGGAGGCGAGGACCGTGCCGTGCTGGGCCAGCGCGACGAGCATGCAGAACCCGGGGTCGCCGTGGACGAACTGGCGGGTGCCGTCGACCGGGTCGACGATCCACACCGGGGCGTCCTCGCCTATCGCGTCGTAGACCGCGTAGTCGGCGTGGACCGCCTCCTCGCCGACGACGACGGAGCCTGGCAGCAGGGCGCTCAGCTCGCGGGTCAGATACTCCTCGGCCAGCCGGTCGGCGGTGGTCACGAGGTCGTGCGGGCCGCTCTTCTGGGCGACGTCACCCTCGGCGAGCTGCCGGAAGCGGGGCATCACCTCTGCGGCGGCAGCGGCGCGCACGGCGCGCTCCACCTCGGTGACCCCGTGTACGAGAAAGTCGTCGATGCTTTCCGTCGTTTCCTGTGCTTCGATCATGCCTCCATGAGAGCACGCTCCACTGACAACCCGTACCCGCCCGGTGTACGAGGGGTGGAATCCCGTTGAATACCGCGGAACCCCACCCCTGGTACATCGATCCGTACGCCGCCTGATCCGTCAGCGGCCGACGGCGTACCCCTGCATCCCGCGCGGGTTCGCCGCGGCCGACAGGACGCCGGTCTCCGGGTCGCGGGCGACGGCGCACAAGCGGCCCTCCGACCAGGGCTCGCCGACCGTCACGTCGTGGCCGCGGCGGCGCAGCTCCTCGATGACGTCCTCGCCGATGCGGGACTCGACGGTGACGCTGCCGGGCCGCATGCCGCGCGGGTAGAAGGAGCCGGGGAAGGAGTCGTTGTGCCAGTTCGGGGCGTCGACGGCGCCCTGGAGGTCGAGCCCGCCGCGCACGGCCGCGCGCAGGGCGACGGCGAGGAAGAAGTGGACCTGCCACTGGTCCTGCTGGTCGCCCCCGGGCGTGCCGAACGCGAGGACCGGCACACCGTCCTTCAGGGCGAGCGAGGGTGTCAGGGTCGTACGGGGACGGCGTCCCGGCGTGAGCGAGTTCGGCAGGCCCTCGTCCAGCCAGGCCATCTGGAGACGGGTGCCGAGCGGGAAGCCGAGCTCGGGCACGACGGGGTTCGACTGGAGCCAGCCGCCGGACGGCGTCGCGGCGACCATGTTGCCCCAGCGGTCGACGATGTCGAGGTGGCAGGTGTCGCCGCGGGTCGCGCCGTCCGCGGCGACCTCCTGGTCACCGCTCTTGGCGACGGTGGGCTCACCGGCTCCGGCGCCCGCTACCCCCATGGCGTCGAACCCGCCCTCCCCCGCCGCCACGGCGTGCGCGTGCGCGGAGATCCGGGGCTCGGTGCCGCGCGGGCTGCCCGGCCGCAGATCGTGGGACGCCTTGTCGCCGACGAGGGCGCGGCGCGTGGCGTTGTACTCGTCGGACAGGAGCTCGGCGACGGGCACGTCCTCGGGACCGGCGTCCCCGTACCAGGCCTCGCGGTCGGCCATGGCGAGCTTGCAGCCCTCGATGAGCAGGTGGACGTACTCGGCGGAGCCGTAGGCGGGCAGCTCGTCGGGGAGCAGGGCGAGCTGCTGGAGGAAGGCGGGGCCCTGGCTCCAGCCGCCGGCCTTGCACAGGGTCCAGCCGTTCCAGTCGTACGTGGCGGGCGCCTCGTAGGTGGCGGACCAGCCGGCCAGGTCGGCGGCGGTGAGCGTGCCGGTGTGGTGGGTGCCGCTGGTGTCCATGGTGGGCCGGCCGGCCTGCCGGACGAGGGCCTCGGCGATGAAGCCCTCGCGCCAGATCGCGCGGGCGGCCTCGATCTGCGCGACGCGGTCGTCGCCCGCGCTCTCCTCGGCCTCCTCGATCACGCGCCGCCACGTCGCGGCGAGCTGGGGATTGCGGAACAGCTCGCCGGGCTTCGGTGACGCGCCGTCCTTGAGGTAGACCTCGGCCGAGGAGTGCCACTCGTTCTCGAAGAGGGCGCGCACGGTGTCGACGGTCTCGCCGACGCGCTCCACGGGCGCGTGCCCGTCCTCGGCGTACCCGATGGCGTAACTCAGCACCTCGGACAGGGACTTGGTGCCGTGGTCCTTGAGGAGGAGCATCCAGGCGTCGAAGGCGCCGGGCACGGCGGCGGCCAGGGGGCCGGTGCCGGGGACGAGGTCCAGGCCGAGGGAGCGGTAGTGGGCGACGGTGGCCCCGGCGGGCGCGACGCCCTGCCCGCACAGGACGCTGACCTCCCCGTCGGCGGGAGCGAGGATGATCGGGACCTCGCCGGCGGGGCCGTTCAGGTGCGGTTCGACGACGTGCAGGACGAAGCCCGCGGCGACGGCGGCGTCGTAGGCGTTGCCACCGCTCTCCAGGACGGCCATGGCCGACTGGGAGGCGAGCCAGTGGGTGGACGAGACCATGCCGAAGGTGCCTTGGAGGGTCGGCCGGGTGGTGAACAAGGGTGGTGCTCCTCGGACGTCAGGCGGATGCGGGGCGGCTGTGAGGGATCGTACGAAGTGACTCGTCGGTGTCCGCGGTTCGGGGTGCCGCGGCGTCGGGGGCGGTGCCGTCGTCGGCGACGAGGTGGCAGGAGACCTCGCGGCCGCCGTCCGTGCCTTCGAGGGTGCGCAGTGCCGGGACCTCGGTGCGGCAGCGGTCGACGGCGAGCGGGCAGCGCGTGTGGAAGCGGCAGCCGGGCGGCGGCGCGAGCGGGCTGGGCAGTTCGCCGCTGAGGACGATGCGTTCGCGGGTGCGCTGGGTGACCGGGTCGGGCACGGGCGCCGCGGACAGGAGGGCCTGCGTGTAGGGGTGCTTGGGGTCGGCGAACAGCTCGGCGGTGGGGGCCTGTTCGACGATCTGGCCCAGGTACATGACCGCGATCCGGTCGGCGAGGTACTCGACGGCGGCGAGGTCGTGGGTGATGAACAGGCAGCCGAAGCCGCGGTCGCGCTGGAGGTCGGCGAGCAGGTTGAGGACGGACGCCTGGACGGACACGTCGAGGGCGGAGGTCGGCTCGTCGGCGACGAGGAGCGCCGGGTCGACCGACAGAGCGCGGGCGATGGAGATGCGCTGGCGCTGGCCGCCGGACAGCTCGTGCGGGTGCCGGTCGGCGTGCTCGGGGCGCAGGCCCACCTGGGCGAGGAGTTCCGCCACGCGCGCCCGTGCCGCCTCGCCCTTCGCGATGCCGTGCAGCCGCAGCGGTTCGGCGACGATCTGCCCGACGGTCATGCGCGGGTCGAGGGACGACGAGGGGTCCTGGAAGACGAGGTGGAAGTCCTTGCGCAGGGGGCGCAGGGCGCGCCGGGACATGGTCGTCACGTCGGTGCCGTTGATGCGTACGGTGCCGCCGGTGGGCTCGTCGAGGCGTACGGCGCAGCGTCCGACGGTGGACTTGCCGCTGCCGGACTCGCCGACGAGGCCGACGACTTCGCCGCGGCCGACGGTCAGGGTGACGCCGTCGGCGGCGCGTACGGTGCCGCCGGACGCGGTGAAGTGCCGCTCCAGGGCGTCGAGTTGCAGGACCGGGGTGCTCACTGTGCGGCCTCCTGGAGGGTGTTCGGGTGCCAGCAGGCGGCTCTGTGCGGGGCGCCGGCTCCGGCGTCGTCGGTGACGGACTTGAAGCCGGGCCTCGCCGTCGTGCACTGCTCGTCGGCGCGGGCGCAGCGCGGGGCGAAGGTGCAGGCGTCGGGCTGGGAGTCGAGGCTCGGCACGAGGCCGGGGATCTCGGGCAGGCGCCGCTTGCCGCCCCCGTCCGCGGCGGCCGAGGCGCCGGGCCGCAGGACCGCCGAGAGGAGTCCGCGGGTGTACGGGTGGCGGGGCGCCGCGAACAGCTCGTCCACGGGGGCCTGTTCGACGGGCCGGCCCGCGTACATGACGAGGACGCGGTCGGCGATGTCGGCGACGACGCCGAGGTCGTGCGTGATGAGGACGATCGCCGTGCCGAGGCGTTCGCGCAGCGACTGGAGGACCTCCAGGATGCCCGCCTGCACAGTGACGTCGAGGGCGGTCGTCGGCTCGTCGGCGATGAGGACGGCCGGGTCGCAGGCGACCGCGATGGCGATCATCACGCGCTGGCGCATACCGCCTGAGAGCTGGTGCGGGTACTCGTCGACGCGCTGGGCCGGGGCGGGGATGCCCACGAGGTCCAGGAGTTCGACGGCACGCGCGCGTGCCTCCTTCTTGCTCAGCCCCTGGTGCCGGCGGAGCACTTCACCGATCTGCCGGCCGATGGTGAGCACCGGGTTCAGGGAGGTCATCGGCTCCTGGAAGATCATCGCGATGTCCTTGCCGCGGATCTTCCCGTACGCCTTGTCGTCGCCGCCCGCGAGTTCGCGTGTCCCGAGCCTGATCGACCCGGTGATGTGCGCGGTGGGCGGGAGCAGGCCCATGACGGCCATGGAGGTGACGGACTTGCCGCAGCCCGACTCGCCCACCACGGCGAGGACTTCGCCGGCCGCGAGGTCGTACGAGACGTGGTCGACGGCGTGGACGGTGCGGGTGTCCGAACGGAAGGACACCGAGAGGTCGCGGACACTCAGCACGGGGTCGGGGCTCATCGGGTCGCTCCACGGGGGTCGAGGACGTCGCGCAGGCCGTCGCCGAGCAGGTTGAACGCCAGGGTCGCGGCGACGACGGCGAGGCCGGGGAAGACCGCCATCCAGGGCGCGGGCGCGAGGAAGGACTGGGCGGACGACAGCATCACGCCGAGGGACGGCTCGGGCGGCTGCACGCCGAGACCGAGGAAGCTGAGCAGGGCCTCGCCGATGATCGCGGCGGGGATGCCGACGGTGGCCTGGACGACGAGCGCCGAGGTCGCGTTGGGCAGGACGTGGCGGAACAGGACGGTGCCGTCCCCTCCCCCGTTGGCGACGGCGGCGGCGACGTAGTCGACGTGCTTGAGCCGCAGGGTCTCCGCGCGGGTGATGCGAATGACCGCCGGGATCTGCGAGATCCCGATCGCGATGGTCGCGTTGGTGAGGGACGGGCCGAGCACCGCGGCGAGACCGACGGCGAGGACCAGGAAGGGGAACGCGAGCATCGTGTCGGTGACGCGCGAGACGACGCTGTCGGCGAGCTTGCCGTAGTAGCCGGCGAGCAGTCCCAGGGGGACGCCGACGACGAACGCGAGGATCACGGCGAGGACGCCGACCTGCATGGACGCGCGGGCGCCGAAGACGACGCGGGACAGCTGGTCGCGGCCGAGGTCGTCGGTGCCGAGCCAGTGCGACCAGTCGGGCGCGGCGAGCACGTTGCCGAAGTCGGGCTGCGCGGGGTCGTACGGGGCGATCAGCGGCGCGAAGAGCGCGGCCAGGACGAACACGCCGGCGATGACACCGCCGGTCATCGCGAGCCGGTTCTTGCGCAGGGCGCGCAGCTTGGCGCTGCCCGCGGCGCGCGAACGTACAGCTGTCAGGGAAAGGGCCGTGGTCACTTGGCGCCTCCGAGCCGGATGCGCGGGTCGATGACCGAGTACGCGACGTCGACCAGCAGGTTGATGAGGATGTAGGCGGCGGAGGTGCACAGCACCACGCCCTGGAGGGTCGCGTAGTCGCGGGTGAAGACGGCGTCGATGGTGAGCTTGCCGAAGCCGGGCAGGACGAAGATCTGCTCGGTGACGACAGCGCCGGAGATGAGGTGGCCGAGCTGGAGTCCGAGCACGGTCACCACGGTGACCAGGGAGTTCCTCAGCGCGTGGCCGCCGATGACCTCGCGGCGCGACAGGCCCTTGGCGCGGGCGGTGCGCACGTAGTCGGCGGAGAGGGAGTCGAGCATCGCGGCCCTGGTCTGCCGCATGACGACGGCGGCGAGCCCGGAGCCGAGAACGATCGCGGGCAGCACCATGCGGCGCAGGTTGTCGAGCGGGTCGGTGCCGAAGGGGACGTATCCGGAGGCGGCGAAGACCGGGACGGCGATGGCGAAGGCGAGGACCAGGACCATGCCGAGCCAGAAGGTGGGGACCGAGAGGCCGAGCAGGGCGAGGCCGTTGGCGATCCACTCGGCGGGCCTGCCACGGCGTACGGCGGCGACGATGCCCGCGCCGATGCCGAGGACGACCGCCAGCAGGAGCGAGAGCGCGGCCAGTTCGAGAGTGACGGGCAGGGCCTGGCCGATGGCGTCGGACACCGGCAGGCCGGTGCGTGACGAGGTGCCGAGATCGCCGGTGAGGGCGTGCCCGATGAAACGGCCGTACTGGATGACGATGTTGTCGTCGAGCCCGTACTCGGCGCGGATCGCGGCGAGCGCGGCGGGGCTGCGCTCCTCGCCGGCGAGGGCGAGGGCCGGGTCGCCGGGCAGGGCACGGATCCCCGCGAAGACGACGATCGAGACGAGGAAGAGGGTGATGACGGACTGGCGTACGCGGGTCAGCACGTACGCGGCCATCGGATGGCCCGCGAAGAGGGCGGACCGCCCCTTCGGCAGGGCTATGTGGCTGGTCGTCACTTGGCGTACCCCGCATCCTTCACGCGGACGAGGCCGTCGCCGTAGACGCGGATGCCCGCGACGTCCTTCCCTGCGACGACGTAGTTCTTCTGGCGGTAGAGGTAGACGAGCGCGTGGGCGTCGTTCGCGCGGCGGGTCAACTCGCCGTAGATCTTGGCGCGTTCGGCGGGGTCGGCCTCGGTGCGGCCGCGCTCGATCAGGGCGTCGGTCTCGTCGTCCGAGAAGCCGTAGGCGTTCATGGCACCCTTCGTCTGCAGGAAGCTGGCGATGTTGCCGTCGGGATCGAGGCGCCCGGACCAGCCGCTGGTGAAGGCGTCGTAGTGACCGGAATCGGTCTCCTCGAGCATCGTCGCGTACTCGGTGGGGCGCAGGGAGACGGCGAAGCCGGCCTCCTTGGCCATGGCCTGGACGACCTGGCCGAGACGGCTGTTCTCGGGCGTGGTGGAGGTCTTGAGTTCGATCTTGAGCGGGGTCTTCACGCCTGCGGCCTTGAGCAGCCGCTTCGCCTTGGCGACATCGCGCTTGGGGCAGGCGGAGGCCGCGACGCCGGGCGCGATGGCGGATTCGGGCGAGACAGGTCCGCAGGCGGGCTCGTACATGCCCTGGAAGACGACCTTGTTGATCAGGTCGCGGTCGATGGACAGCTCGAAGGCCTCCCGGACGCGCACGTCGCGGGCGAGGGGGGTGTCGAGCTTGCCGGGCTTCTGGCCGAGGCCCTTGACGTTGCCGACGTTGAGCCCGATGCCCTGGTAGCCGAGCGAGGGCGAGTTGAACAGCTGGAGCTTGGGCTCGGTGAGCGCGCTCTTCACATCGACCGGGGCCATCTGGTCGCCGATCTGGACGTCTCCGGAGCGCAGGTTGGCGAGGCGGACGCTGCCGTCGGGGATCGGCTTGTAGATCACCTTGTCGAGGTGGACGTCGCGCGCGTCGTAGTAGTTCGGGTCCTTGGCGAGCACGATGCGGTCGCCGCCGACGCGCTCGACGAACTTGAACGGGCCGACACAGGAGGGGTGGTTCGTGAAGTTCTTGCCGTACTTCTTGAGCGCTGCCGGGGACATCACCATGCCCGAGCGGTCGGCGAGTACGGCGGTGAGCGGGACGTAGGCCTGCTTGAGGGTCAGCTTCACGGAGTACGCGCCGGTGGCCTCGGCGCCCTTGAGCGGGGCGAGTTCGGTCGCGCGGGCCGATCCCGGCAGGTCGCGGTGGCGCAGCAGCGAGGTGACGACGGCGGCCGCGTCGAGGGAGGTGCCGTCGCTGAACTTCAGGCCCTTGCGGACGGAGAAGGTGACGGTGCGGCCGTCCGCCGAGGTCTTCGGCAGAGCGGTGGCGAGCTGCGGGACGACCTTGCCCGCCTCGTCGACGTCGTAGAGCTTCTCGCACATCCCGGCGAAGACCGTGCGGCCTACGAGGGTCTGGGCGAGCGAGGGGTCGAGTTTGTCCGGGTCCGCGTTGAGGGCGACGGTGAGCGTGCCGCCGTCCCGTACGGGCCGGTCGTCTGTCATGCGCTCCCCGCCGACCTCGGTGGCCGAGGACTGGAGGGAGCCGCAGCCCGCCGTTGTGGACAACACCAGGGCAACTGCCGTGACGGCAACCGCTGTTCGGCGCACGAGGAGATACCTCCGCCAGGGGACGAGTGTGCGGGACATCCTGTGGATGATCCGTGTGTGATCAAGGAATACCGCAGAACGTATTTCGCATACAGTCCACAGGCAAGAGGGTTGTCCGCATGGCGGAACACATTTGATGAAGATTGAATAACCGGTCCCGACAAAGAAGGTCACAAGACCCCAACCGGCCGGAACGGGCACGCCCGACCGGAACGGGCACAGGATGTCGGGTCCGAGACCATGGGCCCTCCCTAGCGTGAGCGATGTCAACAGGAAGGAGCCCGGGGTGCTTGACCGGCTCAACGAGGCCATGGACCACATCGAGCGCCACCTCGACCAGCGCATCGAGATCACCGAGCTGGCCCGGATCGCGGCGACGTCGGAGTACCACTTCCGGCGGATGTTCTCCGCACTCGCGGGGCTGCCGCTCTCCGAGTACATCCGGCGCAGGCGGCTGACCGTCGCGGGCGCGGAGGTGCTCTCCGGGGAGCGGACGCTCCTCGAGATCGCGGTGCGTTACGGCTACGGCTCGGGCGAGGCGTTCGCGCGGGCCTTCCGGGGCCTGCACGGCGTGGGCCCCGGCGAGGCCAGGCGGACCGGTGCGGCCCTGCGGTCCCAGCCCCGGATGTCCTTCCGGCTCATCGTCGAAGGGAGCGGCACCATGCGATACCGAGTGATGGAGAAGCCCGAGTTCTACGTGGTCGGCAGGAAGGCACGGGTCCCCCTCGTTCACGAGGGCATGAATCCGGCGATCGCCGACTTCATCCGGGGCATCGACAAGGAGACCGTGCGCCGGATCCACGCGCTGTCCGACCAGGAACCCGAGGGGATCGTCTCGGTGAGCGACGACCTCGACCCGAGCCGCGCGGAGGGCACCGAACTCGACTACTACCACGCGGTGGTGGCCTCCGCCGCAGGCCCTGACGACCTGGACACCCTCATGGTCCCGGCGGGCACGTGGGCCGTCTTCGACAGCTCGGGCCCGTTCCCGCAGACCCTCCAGCACCTGTGGCGTGACGTGTTCACGCAGTGGTTCCCGTCCAACCCGTACCGGAGCCGTCCGGGCCCCGAGATCCTCAGCACGCGCCTGTCACCCGACGCGGCACAGGCGGACGCCCAGCTGTGGATCCCGGTCGAGCGGGAGTGACGCGAGCGACCCCGCATGTCACTGCGTACGTGCGGTGACAAGGCCCGATCCGGTCCCGGGCCCCGCCTGGGCGGCCGGCACGGCCGTGGGCCCGGCGTGTGTGCCACGCTGCTCCACGCCGCGTCCACGGGCGCGGGCCTCCTCGACGACGTCGACATCGCCTTGGTCGTCCATCTGATCGCGTACGGCGCCTTCGCCGCGATCGACCGCATCGAGCCCGCCCTGCCCCTGCCCGCCCTCATGGTGAGGCCCTGACCGCGTACGCGGAGGCCTCTTTGGGGTGAAGGCCCGGTGATGCGGACGCACTGAACTGCGCATGGTGCGCATGAGGGGCAGGGGGCGGTGTTGTCCCGGGGCAACTCGTGTGACACTGGCGTCCCCTCCCCCTCGCACAAGGGGCGTACGCCGTGCGTTCTCTCCCTCTCCCCCTCGCGCTGACCGTGCGGGTCCTGCCGGTCGTGGTTCTCGCGTGCGCCGGCTGGGCCTGGACCTCGGGCCCGATGGCGGATTCGTCCCGGCAGCCCGCCGCTGCCCCGCAGCCCTCGACGAAGCGTGCCGCGCAGTCGGCGGCGTCCGCGACCAGCCGGGCCTACGACAAGCCGCCCGAGCCGTGCTCCGCCGTCACGGCGAAGACGGTCGCGGAGCTGGTGCCTAAGGCCGACCCGGCGGGCAAGGAACTCGCCGCCGCCGACCGTTCGCTGCGCCGCGGCTGCTCGTGGAGCGCGCTGAAGGACTACGACTACCGCTGGCTCGACGTCTCCTTCGAGATCAAGGAGTCGGCCGCCGCGGCGGACACCGCCTTCACCGCGCGAGGCAAGGGCGACACGGCGCCCGGCCTCGGTGACGAGGCCCGGATCACCGTCGCCCTCACCTCGCACGACAAGCAGAACACCCGCGAGGCGGTGGTGACGGTCAGGGCCGGCAACGCCCTGGTGACCGTCACCTACAACGGCAGCGACTTCGAGTCCCACGGCGCGCCCCCGACGGACGGCATCTACAAGGGCGCCCTGAAGGCGGCCGGGGACGCGGTGGCAGAGCTGACCGGCAAACCGACCGGTTAGATCCGGACCCCACGCGCCTTGGCCAGGGCCACGTAAAGGATCAGCGAGGACCCGAGCCCGACCGCCCAGCCGTAGTCCGCGAGTGGCTTGAGGAACGGGATGAGGCCGTCCACCGGGAACGGTCCCTGCTTGGAGCCCTGCGCGTCGACCGTCGAGTACGAGCCGCCGACGGCGAGGACACCGCCCACGGCGAAGGCGATCACCGCGTTCCAGTTCCAGCCGCCGGAGTACCAGTAGCGGCCGTTCGGCAGATACAGGTCGGCGAGGTGGAGCACGGTGCGGCGGATGATCCAGTAGTCGGCGATCAGGATGCCGGCGACGGTGCCGAGCAGTCCGCCGACGACGCCGAGCCAGGTGAAGATGTACAGCTCGGGCGTGGAGGTCAGCTTCCACGGCATGACGAGGACGCCGATGACACCGGTGATCAGCGCGCCGGTGCGGAAGTTGATGAGCTTGGGCGCGAGGTTCGCCAGGTCGTACGCGGGTGACACGACGTTCGCCGCGATGTTCACGGAGATGGTCGCGACAAAGACCGTGATGAGCGCGAACAGCAGCCCGAAGACGTTGTCGGTCTTGCCGGCCAGCGCGACCGGGTCCCAGATCGCGGCGCCGTAGACCTTCTCGGACCCGGACGTCACCAGGACGGACATCAGGGCGAAGAGGGTCATGGTCGTGGGCAGGCCGAGGGTCTGGCCCCAGACCTGGGCGCGCTGTCCTTTGCCGAAGCGTGTGAAGTCCGGGATGTTGAGGCTGAGCGTGCTCCAGAAGCCGATCATGCCCATCAGGCCGGGGAAGAAGATCTTCCAGAAGTCGGGTCCCCAGCCGACCTTGGACGGCTCGTCGAGGAGCGGGCCGAAGCCGCCCGCCTTGTTCGCGATCCACACGAGCAGGACGACGGCGCCGACGAGGACGAACGGCGCCGCCCAGTTCTCGAAGCGGCGCAGGGTGTCCATGCCCCGGTAGATGATGGCGAGTTCGAGGACCCAGAAGAGGACGAAACAGAGCCACAGGGTCCACGGGTAGCCGCCGACGTGCGAGACGTCGGCCCAGCCGCCGAAGACCTTCCCGAGCAGGACGAACACGCCCTGCCCGCCGATCCACGTCTGGATGCCGAACCAGCAGCAGGCCACCGCCGCCCGGATCAGCGCGGGCAGGTTGGCGCCGCGCAGGCCGAACGAGGCGCGGGCGAGGACGGGGAAGGGTATGCCGTACTTGGGTCCCGCGTGCCCGGTGAGCAGCATCGGCAGGAGCACGATGACGTTGGCGAGCCCGATGGTGAGGACGGCCTGCTTCCAGTCCATGCCGAGCGCGACGAGGCCGGACGCGAGGGTCCAGGACGGGATGCAGTGGGCCATGCCGATCCACAGGGCCACGAAGTTGTAGGTGGTCCAGCGGCGTTCGGCGAGGGGGACGGGGCGCAGGTCGTCGTTGGCGTAGCGGCTGTCGGACGGGTAGGCGTCGGCGCTGAGGTCGATGCCGCCGCCCGCGGGCAGCGTGGGTGGCGCGGTGTCGGTCATGAGCAGGCCATTCGTTCGGGAGCCGGGGGCTCGGACAGCGGGGAGGTGCGAACGGGCCGTGCGGGTGCGGGCGGTGGGGACCCTGGCGGGGAGAGGGACCGGGGGTGTACGGAGGTGGGGCTCAGGCGTTCACCACGCCTCAGGAGTTCACCGCCGGAATCACGTGCTCCCCGTACGCGTCGATCACCTCCTCCTTCGCGTCGTGCATGGCGTAGAGAGCGAACTGGTCGACGCCGAGGTCCCGTAGGGCGCGCAGCTTCTCGACCTGGTCCTGTGCGGTGCCGATGAGGCAGAACCGGTCGACGATCTCGTCCGGTACGAACGCCGTGTCGGGGTTCCCGGTCCTGCCGTGGTGGGCGTAGTCGTAGCCCTGGCGGGCCTTGATGTAGTCGGTGAGTTCGTCGGGGACCATCGAGGAGTGCTCGCCGTACTTGGTGACGAGGTCGGCGACGTGGTTGCCGACCATGCCGCCGAACCAGCGGCACTCCTCGCGCGCGTGGGCGAGGGCCTCGGGCGAGTCGTCGGCGGTGACGTACGCGGGCGCCGCCACACAGATCTTCACCTCGGACGGGTCGCGGCCCGCGCCGGCGGCCGCGTCCCGCACGGCCTTGATCATGTACTGGGTGAGATACGGGTCGGCGAGCTGGAGGATGAACCCGTCGGCCTCCTCGCCGGCCATCTTCAGGGCCTTGGGCCCGTACGCGGCCATCCAGACCGGCAGTTGGGCACCGTCCCGCACCCACGGGAAGCGGACGACCGTCCCGCCGAGGTCGGCCTCGTCGCCGCGGCCGAGCGCCCTGATGACCTTCATGGCCTCGCTGATCCGGGCGAGCGTGTTGGGCTTGCGTCCGGCGACGCGCATCGCGGAGTCGCCGCGGCCGATGCCGCAGATGGTGCGGTTGCCGTACATGTCGTTGAGGGTGGCGAAGGTGGAGGCGGTGACCTCCCAGGTGCGGGTGCCCGGGTTGGTGACCATCGGGCCGACGGTCAGGTGCGACGTCTCGGCCAGGATCCGGCTGTAGATGACGAAGGGTTCCTGCCACAGCACGGCCGAGTCGAAGGTCCACCCGTGGGTGAAGCCCCCGCGCTCGGCACGCTGCATGAGGGAGACGACGCCGGAGGCCGGGGGGTCGGTCTGGAGGACGAGTCCGAAGTCCATGGGATCCACCACGTTTCTAGTTCAGGTACTGGCAGGTGGAGCGCGCGGTGTACACGCCGTGACCGGCACGGCCCGTGAACTCCCGCTCGGAGATGACGAGTTCGCCGCGCGAGAGCACGGTCTCGACGCGGCCGGTGATCCGCTTGCCCTCGTACGCCGAGTAGTCGACGTTCATGTGGTGGGTGTCCGCGGAGACGACCTGCTCGGCGTGCGGGTCGTAGATGACGACGTCGGCGTCGGCGCCGGGCGCGATCGTGCCCTTCTTCGGGTAGAGGCCGAACATGCGGGCCGGTGTGGCGCAGGCGATCTCGATCCAGCGGCGGCGCGAGATGTGTCCGTCGACGACGGCCTGGTGCAGGAGGTCCATACGGTTCTCGACGCCCGGCATGCCGTTGGGGATCTTCGAGAAGTCGCCGCGGCCCAGTTCCTTCTGCCCGGTGAAGCAGAAGGGGCAGTGGTCGGTGGAGACGACCTGGAGGTCGTTCGTGCGCAGGCCGCGCCACAGGGCCGCCTGGTGGTCCTTGGGCCGCAGGGGCGTGCTGCACACGTACTTGGCACCCTCGAAGTCCGGCTCGGCGAGGTTGTCGGTGGACAGGAAGAGGTACTGGGGGCAGGTCTCGCCGAAGACGTTCAGGCCCTCGTCGCGGGCGCGCGCGATCTCGGCGAGCGCCTCCCGCGCCGAGACGTGCACCACGTACAGGGGCGCGCCCGCGACCTGGGCGAGCTTGATGGCGCGGTGCGTCGCCTCGGCTTCGAGGAGCGCCTTCCTGACCTCGCCGTGGTAGCGCGGGTCGGTCTCGCCGCGCTCCAGGGCCTGCTGCACGAGGACGTCGATCGCGATGCCGTTCTCGGCGTGCATCATGATCAGGCCGCCGTTGTCGCCGGCCCGCTGCATGGCACGCAGGATCTGCCCGTCGTCGGAGTAGAAGACTCCGGGGTATGCCATGAACTGCTTGAACGACGTGACCCCCTCGGCGACGAGCAGGTCCATCTCCTTGAGCGTGTCGTCGTGCACATCGGAGACGATCATGTGGAAGCCGTAGTCGATCGCGCAGTTCCCGTCGGCCTTGGCGTGCCAGGCGTCCAGGCCCTCGCGCAGGGTGTGCCCGACGGTCTGGATGGCGAAGTCGACGATGGTGGTCGTGCCGCCCCAGGCCGCCGCACGGGTGCCCGTCTCGAAGGTGTCGGCGGCGAAGGTGCCGCCGAACGGCATCTCCATGTGGGTGTGCGCGTCGACGCCGCCCGGGATGACGTACTTCTGGCGGGCGTCGATCGTCCGGTCCGCGGTCCAGGATTCCGCGGCGTCGCTGCCGGCCGCGGCGAGGGCGGCGATGCGCCCGTCCTCGATGAGTACGTCGGCGTGGATCTCGTCGGCGGCGGTGACGACGAGTCCGCCGCGGATGACGGTACGGCTGCTGCTCATGCTCCCTCTTCCGTGTCTACGCTGCCTACGGGTTGGTCAGCGGCGTGTATGCGCCCGGGGCGCGGTCGCGGTAGAACTGCCAGCGGTCGCGGACCTCGCGCAGCTTCGCCATGTCGAGGTCACGGACGACGAGTTCGGGCTCCTTGTCGCCCGCCACCTCTCCTACGAACTGGCCCTCCGGGTCGACGAAGTAGCTCGTCCCGTAGAAGTCGTTGTCGCCGTACTCCTCCTGGCCGACGCGGTTGATCGCGCCGACGAAGTACTCGTTCGCGACGGCGGACGCCGGCTGTTCCAGCTGCCACAGGTAGCCGGAAAGGCCGCGCGAGGTCGCCGACGGGTTGAAGACGATCTGCGCGCCTTCGAGGCCGAGCGCGCGCCAGCCCTCGGGGAAGTGCCGGTCGTAGCAGATGTAGACGCCGACCTTCCCGACGGCCGTGTCGAAGACGGGCCAGCCGGAGTTGCCCGGACGGAAGTAGAACTTCTCCCAGAATCCCCTCACTTGAGGGATGTGGGTCTTGCGGTACTTGCCGAGGTAGGTGCCGTCGGCGTCGATCACGGCGGCCGTGTTGTAGAGGACGCCGGGCTGCTCCTCCTCGTACATGGGCAGGACCAGGACAATGCCGTGCTCGGCGGCGAGTGCCTGGAAGCGGCGGACGGTGGGACCGTCGGGGATCGCCTCGGCGTACTCGTAGAACTTCGCGTCCTGCACCTGGCAGAAGTACGGGCCGTAGAACAGCTCCTGGAAGCAGAGGACCTTCGCCCCCTGCGCGGCGGCGTCGCGGACGGCCTGTTCATGGACCTGGATCATGGACTCTTTGTCGCCCGTCCAGGCGGTCTGGAAGATCGCGGCGCGGATCACGGTGCTCATCGGGGACCTCCGGTCGCTCGGTGTGCCGTGAGCCTAGGAAGTCTCTGCCGCGTACCGGAGTTGCACCGTGTCACGTCTGGAGCCGTACGGCGTTCCACGCTGTCACCCTCTCTGCGCGTCGTGGGCGAGGAGGGCGATGTGGACGGACGCGGCCTGCTCGAAGTCGTCGAGGTCGAGCCCGAGGAGCGACTCGATGACCTCCAGCCTGCGGTAGAGGGCGGGGCGGCTCATGTGGTGGAGCTGCGCCGTGCGCGACTTGTTGCGCCCCGTCGCGAGGTAGGTCCGCAGGACGGGCAGCAGGCCCGGGTCGTCGGCGTACAGGAGCCCGTCCAGCTCGCGTTCGGTGAAGGCCTGGACGTGCGGGTCGTCGCGCAGGAGCCGTACGAGGCCCCGCAGGCGTACGTCGCGAAGGCGCACGACGGGCGGGACGTCCGGGGTGCCGGCCGCGGCCTGCGCGATGTGCAGGGCCTCGCGCAGCCCGGCGGGCACGTCGTCCCAGGCGGTACAGGGCTCGGCGGCGGCCACCACGACCGGCTCCCCCGCCCCTGCGCGCAGTCGGGCCGCGAAGTGTTCGGTGAGCGGTCCCGGGGCCTGGTCGCGGGCGAGGCTGAGCAGGACGGCGGTGGCCCCGTCCGCGAGTTCGGCGGCGAGTCCCGGCAGCCCCAACAGGCGTAGTACGCGGTCGAGTTCGGCGGGGTCGCCGTCGCGGACGACGAGCGGGGCGAAGGTGCGGCGGTTGACGGGGAGGCCGGCGGCCCTGGCCCGGGGCAGGAGCTGGCGGGCGGGTACGACGCCGGAGACGAGGTCGGTGAGGATGCTCTGCGCGGACTGCTCCTCCCAGGTGTGGGCGGCGCCGCCGAGCATGCGGTGCAGGACGAGGGCCTCGGCGGCGCGTTCGGCGAGGAGCCGTCCGGTGGGGCCGTCGCCCCGGTAGCCGCACAGCACGACGCTGCCCCAGCGCTCGCCGCGCCCGTCGAGGTCGGCGCGGTACCAGTCGGCGCCGTCGGCGCAGCCCGCCCGGCGCGCGATGCGTTCCCAGTCGCGCAGCACGTCGTCCACGGCGGACCGCTCACCGGCGGTGGCGAGGACGCGGTGGGCGAGATTGGCGACGACGACGGGGCAGCCGCTGTGCGCGGCGACCTCGTCGAGGAGCCGCTGGAGCGGGGCGCCCGCCGTGATGAGTCCGGTCAGCGCGGTGCGGATGCCCTCGGAGAGGCTGACGGCGGCGAACTTCCGTCGGACGAGCCTCGACTGGACCTCCTCCGTGAGTTCGGCGAAGGGGAACGGGCGGTGCAGGACGACCATCGGCAGGCCGTACCGCTCGGCCGCGCGCCGCATGTCCTCGGGGGGCGCGGGGAAGGCGCGGCCGAGCCCGAGGACGACGGCGGCCGCCTCGGCGCGGTGCAGGGACTTGATGTACTCGGTCCTGGCGTGGGCGTTCCCGGCGAGGAGGACTCCGGTGGTGAGGACCATCTCGCCGCCGCTGAGCATCACCCCGACGTCGGCGGCCTCGGCGACGTGCACCCAGCGCACGGGCCGGTCGAGGTGGCCGGCCCCCGCGACCACCTCGGGGTCCCCGGCAGCGATTCGCTCCAGGGCGAGTATCTGCCGTACGGACAGGGCGTGTTCGGCGTCGGTGACGGTCATCGGGGCCCCTTCCTTACCACCACTGCCTCAGGCCGGCAGACCCGCTGCCTCGGGCTAACAGACGCTGCGCAGGGCCCGTTCCAGGATGGCCGCGCCCTCTTCCGCCTCGGCGACCGTGAGCGTCAGCGGCGGCGCGATGCGCAGCACGCTGGTGTTGTGCCCGCCGCCCTTGCCGACGAGGAGTCCGGCCTCGCGGGCCGCCTCGATCGCGCGCGACGCCGCGTCCGGGTCGGCCTCGTCCGTGCCGGGTTTCACCAGCTCGATGCCGATCATCAGGCCCCGGCCGCGCACTTCCCGTACGCACTCCGTCGTGGCTCCGACGGCCCGCAGCCGCTCGATGAGGAGGCCGCCGACGCGGCGGGCGTTGCCCTGGAGGTCGTGTTCGAGGAGGTAGATGAGATTGGCGAGGCCGGCGGCCATCGTCACCGGTGAGCCGCCGAACGTCGAAATGGAGTTGGAGTCCAGGCAGTTCATGACCTCGGCGCGCGCGACGACGCCCCCGATGGACATGCCGTTCCCGATGCCCTTGGCGAAGGTGAGGATGTCGGGGGGACCGTTCTGCCCGTGCGCCTGCCAGCCCCAGAAGTGCTCGCCGGTGCGGCCCCAGCCGGTCTGCACCTCGTCGGCGATCCACAGGATGCCGTGCTCCTGGAGCACCTCGCGGAACGCCGCGTACAGGCCGTCGGGCGGCGACGTGAACCCGCCGACGCCCTGGATGGGTTCGGCGATGAGCGCGGCGACGCCTCGGGTCTGGCCGAGGATGTCCCGCAGGTCGTCGACGCAGGCCTCGATGAACTGGGCGTCGGTCAGCTGGGCGTACGGGCCCCGGCTGCGCACCCCGCCGTGGACATACAAGGTCTGGAGCGGCGAGAGGCTGGTCGGGGACCAGCCGCGGTTGCCGGTGATGCCGACGGCGGAGAAGGAACGGCCGTGGTAGCTGTTGCGCATCGCGAGGATCTGGTTCGAGCGGCGGTACGCGGTGGCGAGCAGCAGCGCCGTGTCGTTGGCCTCGGTGCCGGAGGTGGTGAAGAAGACGCGGGCGTCCGGGATGCCGGACAACGAAGCGACGCGCTCGGCGAGTTCGACCATCTGCCGGTTGAGGTAGAGGGTCGAGGTGTGGATGATCCGTCCGGCCTGCTCGCTGACCGCCTTGGTCACCTCGGGCAGGGCGTGCGCGGTCATCGTCGTCAGGATGCCGCCGAAGAAGTCGAGGTACTTGTTCCCGGCGGCGTCCCAGACGTGGCGGCCCTCGCCGTGGGTGATCTCGATGGGGCGGTCGTAGTACAGGGCGAGCCAGTCCGGCAGGACGGCGCGGTGACGGGCGTGGAGGTCGGGGGTCATCAAGGTCGCACGGGTCCCTTCGTCGGCTCCTTCACGAGTGACAGTGGTCATGGCTGCACCAGCCCTTCGTATGCGTCGGGCCGGCGGTCCCGGTAGAACGCCCACTGCTGGCGCACCTCGTCGATGAGGCCGAAGTCGAGGTCCCGTACGAGGAGTTCCTCGTCCTTGTCGCTCGCGGCGTCGCCCACGGTCTGCCCGCGGGGGTCGACGAAGTAGCTGGTGCCGTAGAAGTCGTTGTCTCCGTACTCCTCCACGCCGACGCGGTTGATCGCGGCGATGAAGTACTCGTTGGCGACGGCCGCGGCGGGCTGTTCCAGCTGCCACAGGTACCCCGACAGGCCGCGGCTCGTGGCGGACGGGTTGTACACGAGCTGGGCGCCGTTGAGCCCGAGCTGGCGCCAGCCCTCCGGGAAGTGCCGGTCGTAGCAGATGTAGACGCCGACGCGGCCGACGGCGGTCTCGAAGACGGGCCAGCCCAGGTTTCCCGGCTTGAAGTAGTACTTCTCCCAGAAGCCCTTCACCTGCGGGATGTGATGCTTGCGGTACTTGCCGAGGTACGTGCCGTCGGCGTCGATCACGGCCGCGGTGTTGAAGTAGAACCCGGACTGCTCGACCTCGAAGACCGGCACGACGACGACCATCCCGGTCTCGCGGGCCAGCGCCTGCATGCGGGTCACCGTCGGCCCGTCCGGCACGGGTTCGGCCCACCGGTAGTGCTCCGCCTCCTGCACCTGGCAGAAGTAGGGGGCGTTGAAGACCTCCTGGAAGCCGATGATCCGGGCGCCCTGCCGGGCTGCCTCCCGCGCATGTTCCTCATGCTTGGTGATCATGGATTCGGTGTCGCCCGTCCAGGTCGCCTGGACCAGCGCGGCGCGTACGACGTGGGCCATGTGCCGCTCCTTTGCCTGTTGCCCCCGCCGGGGGACGTCAGAGAGCCTCTACGCCCGTAGACACAGGCCGTAGAGGGACGAACGTAAGCCTCACCGGCGGCCTTGCCAAGACCATCGCCGTTAACCGACGGAATCGATCATGTTTCGCACCCGTGCGGGTGACGAGTGAGCGGGCGAGGGTCTTTGGGGGAGCCGGGGACCGACGACAACACCGCGAGGTGCGGTGCCAGACCCCGCGAGCCCGGCCTGATCCGAACGAGAGGCCCTACGTGGGGAACCCGGCGACCCTGAGGGCGTGCACGACGTCCCAGTACCGCTCGTCGGATACTCCGCGCGCCGCCTCGACGAGCAGCGGGACGAGGCGGCCCGGGTCGTCGTGCACGCTGCGGGCGGCCTCTTCGGGGGTGCGTACGCGGATGTAGGCGTCGAGGAGCGCGCGGGTCTCGCGGTGGCGGCCCTCGCCGGTGAGGCGGAGCACGGACGCGCCGATCTCGGTGGCGGGGCGGGCCACCCCCTGGCGCAGGATCTGCTGCGCGTCGGCGGTGCGTCCCGCGGCGGCGAGCGCGTCGGCGGCGGCCACGAGGAGGTCCGCCGGGAGCGAGGCCGTCTCCCAGAGCAGGGTCGCCCAGTCGGCGCCGAGGCCCGCGCGGTTCAACTCGGCGGCGAGCAGCGGGAATCGGGCGGCGGGCCAGTGGGCGGCCTCGACGAGCGCGCCGTGTGCCTCCCCGCCGCGGCCCTCGGCGCGCAGCCGCAGGAGGGTGCCGACGCAGGCGGCGATGGCGGCGCGAGCCTCGCTGTCGAGGCGCTGCGGGGCGGGCGGTGCCGCCTCCTGCCCCTCGACGGCTCCGGCGAACCGGGCACCGCGCGGGCTCGCGGCGGAGTCCCGTAACGGGCCTTGAGCGGCTGGGGGTGTGGGGTCGACGGTCGACTCGGTCGCACCAGCGACAGGGGCCTCGGCCTCGTCGAGCATCCCGGCGAAACGGGCGCTGCCACGGGGGCGGCGCTTGCGTTCCTTGGGAGGCTTGGAGCGTCCCGGAGGGTTGGGAGGTGCCGACTGCGGGTGCTGCTGCGGTACGGGGAGGGGTGACGGCCGTGGCGGAGGTGGCGGCTGCCGGTCCAGGTCCGCGATCCTGCGGTGGAGCTCCGCGCAGCGGGCCGTCGCGCGTTCGTGGTCGTCGCGCGCCCAGGCCAGGTCGAGGCGCATCGCCTCGGCCTGTTCGCGCGTGGCGGCCGTGTGCAGGAGCTGCGCCAGTTCCACCTGCCGCTCGGCGGCGTACCGCTGCTCGCGGAGCATCACATCGAGCCGGTCACCGAGCAGGTCGCGGCCGCCGGGCCGTGCGTCGAAGGCGGTGAGCGAGGCGCGGTGCAATGCGCGGGCCCGTACGGCCTCTGCCCCTACTCCCGCGTCCGCCGCCGCCTCGTAGGACCCGCCGCCCACGCCCAGATCCTGGAGCAGGGCTTCCATGACATCCCAGGGGGGCACCTCGGCGCCGGTGAGGCAGGCCCGCATCCCGTCGGGGTCGCGCTGCCAGAAGATGCCGCACCAGCCGGCGTCCTGGTCGAGCCGGGCCAGCAGGTTCCGCAGGTACACCGCGAACTCCCGGACCTGGTCAGGGAGTTGTTCCACTTCCATCACACGCCGCCCGATCCCTCCGCAGAGTGGAGTCTTCCGGTTCGGAAGAAAACACCCTCCGTGTTTCGGGGGCGCTACGGGCGCTTTTCCGGGGCGGCACCGCCCTCACTCGCCGCAGCTAGACAGTCACCAGCGAGCAACTCGCGACGATCTCGTCCATGGAGAGGCCGAGAGTCCGGGCGAGGGCCGCGACCGTGAAGAACGCGGGCGTGGGCGCCCGGCCGGTCTCGATCTTGCGGAGCGTCTCGGCGGACAGACCCGCGCTCGCGGCGACCTCCACCATGCTCCGCCCGCGCCGGGCCTCGCGCAGCAGGAGGCCGAGCCGCTCACCGCGCTCGCGCTCTTCGGGGGTCAAGGGGGTTCGGACCATGGGACCAGTCTACTGGCAGAACCCCCATTCAAATACCGGTATTGTAATTGGCATGGTGGAACTCAAGACAGACACATCGATCGACGAGATGCGGGAAGCGGGCCGGGTCGTGGCCCAGGCGCTCGCTGCGGTCCGCGAGAAGGCGGCCGTCGGGGTCTCGCTCCTGGAACTGGACGCGGTGGCGCACGGCGTCCTGCGCGCGGCCGACGCGGGCTCCCCGTTCCTCGGCTACCGCCCCTCGTTCGCCCCGACCCCCTTCCCCGCGGTCCTGTGCGCGTCGGTGAACGACGCGATCGTGCACGGCATCCCCGACGGGTACCGGCTGCGCGACGGCGATCTCCTCTCGGCCGACTTCGGCGCCGAGCTGGGCGGCTGGGCCGGCGACTCGGCGATCAGCTTCACGGTCGGCAAGGCACGCCCCGAGGACCTGCACCTCATCGAGACGGCGGAGCGCGCGCTCGCGGCGGGCATCGCGGCGGCGGTCGTCGGCAACAGGATCGGGGACATCGCCCACGCCATCGGGAAGGTGTGCCGGGCGGAGGGATACGGCATCCCGGACGGCTTCGGCGGGCACGGCATCGGCCGCAAGATGCACGAGGACCCGCCCGTCCCGAACGAGGGACGGGCGGGCCGGGGCATGCGCCTCAAGCACGGCATGGTGCTCGCGATCGAGCCGATGGTGATCGCCGGCGGCATGGACGACTACTACGCGGCCCCGGACGGCTGGACCCTGCGCACAGGAGACGGCACCCGCGCCGCCCACGCGGAACACACGGTGGCGATCACGGACGCGGGGCCGCGGATCCTTACGGCGCTCTGAGCGCGCCGCCCGCCCGGCTCCGGCTCAGTTGTCCTGAAGGAACTTCTTCGCCAGGGAGTCGCCGAGGGTCACCGCCGCGCCGTGGCTCTCGATCGGGGACGTCTGGTTGTTCTTGAACACGATGTACGTGACGCCGGAGTCCGTGCCGCCGGTCTCCGGGTCCGGGTCGATGCCGAGGGCCTTCGCGGTGGCGTAGGACGCCTCGCCGATGATCTGGTTCGGGCCGGTGTCGCCGACGACCGCGTACTCCACCTTGTTGTTGTAGATGACGGCCACGACGCCGCCGCCCTTGATGCCGGCTCCCGCGTAGTTCCAGATGCTGCTGGAGCTGGGCACGACGACGTAGGGGAGCTTCTCGGCGCTCAGCGCCTTGCCGTCGGACTGATGGAAGGCCGTGTCGTCCTGGAACCAGGGGTCTGTGTCGGCGTTGCACTGCGTGGTGATCTGGCCGTCGCAGTCGATGTCCATGTCGGCCTTCCAGAAGACCGCGCCGTTCTTGCCGCAGACCGGCACGGTCGCCGAGGTCTCCTCGTCGGTGCGGTACTTGCCGTTCGATATCTGCGAGCAGGACGTGACCTTGGCGAGCAGGTCGGCCGCGCTGACCGTGCCTTCCTGGGCGCGCTGGGGGCCGGTCTCGCCGGCGGTGGCGTTCGTGGGGAGGAGAGCCGTGGCGAGCAGCGCGGCTCCGGCGGAGGCGGTGAGGGCGAGCGTTCGGGTACGCACGTGGGGGACCCTTCTGTTAGGAAAGTTTCCTTACCTTCGGGGCCCAAATCTGGCGCCGCCACAGGTAGGTGTCAACCCCTCGAATACGCCAAGAGGCCCGCGTTTCCCGCCAGTTGACGTCTCTCCCACGTCAGCCGACGGGACCCGCGGGCCCCTCACCGCACGTCTGGTCAGCCGCCGGAGGCGGGCCTCACCACCATCGCCGAACCGCCGCCGCGCCGCACCTTCTCGGCCGCGGCGAGCCACTTGCCGTTCTTCAGGCGCTGCACGCCCGTCGCCGCGCCGATCTCCGGGTTCTGCTTGAAGACGTGGCCGAGCGCCTCCAGGCGCGCTCTCGTCGGCGAGTCCCACAGGCCCGGTTCGAGCTCCGTCGCCGCCGCGTTGCGCTGGCTGGCGCGGGGCGCCGCGATCGCGTCCACCAGGGGCAGCCCGCGGTCGACGAAGCCGGTCAGCGTCTGCAGGACGGTCGTAATGATCGTCGCGCCGCCGGGCGACCCGAGCGCCACCACCGGCTGGTCGTGCCGGTCGAGGACGATCGTCGGGGAGATCGACGAGCGCGGGCGCTTGCCGGGCCCCGGCAGGTTCGGGTCGTGGACCGCGGGGTTGGCCGGCGCGAACGAGAAGTCCGTGAGCTCGTTGTTGAGCAGGAAGCCGCGGCCCGGGACGGTGATGCCGCTGCCGCCCGTCGACTCGATCGTCAGCGTGTACGCGACGACGTTGCCCCACTTGTCGGCGGCCGTCAGATGAGTCGTGTTCTCGCCCTCGAAGGTCGTCGGGGCCGCCTTGTCGCCGGGCTCACCGCACTGGCCCGGGTGCCGCGGGTCCCCCGGCGCCAGCGGGCTCGTCAGGACCGCGTCGTCCTTGATGAGGCACTCCCGCGAGTCGGCGAACCGCTGCGAAAGCAGCTCCTTCGCCGGTACGTCCTCGAAGTCGGGGTCGCCGACCCAGCGCCCGCGGTCCGCGAACGCGATCCGGCTCGCCTCGATGTAGCGGTGCAGATACTGCTCCTGCGTGGCCTTCGACAGGTCTGTGCGCTCAAGGATGTTGAGCGCCTCGCCGACGGTCGTACCGCCCGAGGACGACGGCGCCATCGAGTAGACGCCCAGCCCGCGGTACGAGGTCTTCGTCGGGGCCTGGAGCTTCGCCCCGTACGCCCTGAGGTCCTTGACGGACAGCCGGCCGGGCCGCGCGACCCGGCCCGACGCCGGGTCCACGGGCGGCTTGTTCACGGTGCGTACGACGTCCTTGCCGATGTCGCCTCGGTAGATGGCGCCGACGCCTTCGTGCGCCAACTCCTCGTAGGTGCGGGCGAGATCAGGGTTCTTGAACGTGGAGCCCACGACGGGGAGCGCGCCACCCGGCAGGAACAGCTCGGCCGTGGCGGGGAAGTCCTTGAACCGCGCCTGGTTCGCCTCGGTCTGGGAGCGGAACGTGGCGTCGACCGTGAACCCGTCCCGTGCCAGCTTCTGCGCCGGCCGAAGCACCGAGCCGAGCCGCTCGCTGCCCCAGGTGTCGAGCGCGGTCTGCCAGGTGGCGGGCGTGCCCGGCGTCCCGACGCTCAGGCCGCTCGTCACCGCGTCGTTGAAGTCGAGGGGCTTGCCGTTCTCCAGGAACAGGCCCGAGTCGGCGGTGAGAGGGGCCGTCTCGCGGCCGTCGATCGTGTGCACCTTGCGGGTCTTCGCGTCGTAGTACACGAAGTAGCCGCCCCCGCCGACGCCCGCGGAGTACGGCTCGGTGACGCCGAGCGCCGCGGCCGTGGCGACGGCGGCGTCCACCGCGTTGCCGCCCTTGCGGAGGACCTCGATCCCGGCGGCGGACGCGTCCGCGTCGACGCTGGAGACCGCGCCGCCGTAGCCGACGGCGAGCGGCACCTTCTGTGCGGACGCGTGGGGCGAGTGGTTCGCGTCGGACGCCGGGGCCGCGGCGGCACCGACCGTCACCAGCGTGGCCGCGACAGCCAGCCCCGAGAGATTCCGAAGACTTCGCAGGCTCCGCGGCTTCCCCGGATACCCAGGATTCATCCGATTCCGCGCAACAGGACGTCTCATCCGTACCTCCAGTCAACAGCCCTCCGCGCAGCGTAACTTCAGTTCCGCATGGCGTCAGGACCCCCTCGAACAAGGATCCGTCCGCCCGCTAGCATGCGCCCCCATGACTGAAGACGTGCGCAACATCGTCCTCGGCGTGATCGCAGCCGGGATCAGCGCCGCCCTTGGCTGGCTCGCCCGCACCTACTTGTGGAAGCGCAAACTCCGCCGCAGGCAGGCCTTCTTCGGGCTGCCCGACAACTCCGAGTCGCTCCTCGTGGTCAACCGCGAGGCGGGCGGCCCCGAGCTGACGGTGAAGCGTCACGACGTCTTCGCCCTGCTCGAACTCTCGGCGATCATCAAGGACTGCGGGGCGCACGCGCAGGTCGTCGCACACGACACGACCCAGCAGGGCTTCGGGGAACGCACCGAGTTCTGCGTGGGCGGACCGGCGTCGAACCGCCGGATGGCCGCCCATATGCACAGCCTCCTGCCGGGCATCCGCGTCAACACGGACCCGGAGCCCGGCCCCGACCGCGGCGCGTTCCAGATAGGCAGCGAGCGCTACCGCCTGGAACCGGGGATCACGGAGTACGTGCTGCTCGCCCGGCTGACAGCGGGCCAGGGGCAGGGCTCGCGCCCGGTCTTCCTCTTCTGCGGCCAGCTGCCGATCACCAACCAGGCGGCCACCCGCTATCTCGCCCGCCACCACGAGCGACTGGCCCGCAAGCACGGCGGCAACGCGTTCGTGCTCCTCCTGAAGGTCGTCAACTCCCAGGCGTACGGCCCCGATGTGGTCGAGCTGGTCGGCGACGTCACCCGCGCCGCCCAGGCGCCGGCCCCCGCGGCCACGCCCCGCGCCTCCTCGCACCGGGCGAAGTGACCCGCTCCTGACCTGGGGCGCGGCGGACGCCGTTGAACAACAAAACATCGTTACCCGTACGTAACTTACCGATGGGTTACCTACGGTAAGACGCCACGGTTACCGTCGGGTCACTTTGCACTGACACGAGTGAGGAGTGACCCGTGGGACAGCCGCGACACCCGCGCAGAGCGCTGCGTACGACCACTGTTGGTGCCGTGTCCGCGACCCTGATCGCCGGGGCGGCGCTGGGCCTGGCCCCCGCCGCGCAGGCGGCGCCGGGGCCGGGCGTGCGCTTCGTCGACATCACCGGCGCCGGCAGCACGGTCCTGAAGGCCAACGTCGTAGCCCCCTCCGACACCTCGCGCAGATACCCGGTCGTCGTGCTCCCCACGAGCTGGGCCGTGCCGCAGATCGAGTACCTCGCCCAGGCCAAGCAGCTCGCCGACTCCGGCTATGTCGTGGTGAGTTACAACTCGCGCGGCTTCTGGCAGTCCGGCGGCGAGATCGAGGTCGGCGGCCCCGAGGACATCGAGGACGCCTCGAAGGTCATCGACTGGGCCCTCGCCAACACCCAGGCCGACCCGGACAAGGTCGGCATGGCGGGAGTCTCCTACGGCGCGGGCATCAGCCTGCTCGCCGCGGGACACGACAAGCGCATCAAGGCCGTGGCCGCGCTCAGCGGCTGGGGGAACCTGATCGACTCGATCTACTCGGGCCGCACCCAGCACTTCCAGGCCGCCGCCCTGCTCTCCGGCGCCGGCTATCTCACGGGCCGCCCGAGCCCCGAACTCCAGCAGGTCATGAAGGACTTCCTCGGCTCGAACCTGGCCAAGGAGGACGACATGATCGCCTGGGGCAAGAAGCGCTCCCCCGAGACGTACATCGACAGCATCAACAAGAACGGCGCCGCCATCCTGCTCGGCAACGCCTGGGGCGACACCATCTTCCCGCCCAACCAGTACGCGGACTTCTACGAGAAGCTCACCACGCCCAAGCGCCTGGAGTTCCGCCCCGGCGACCACGCCACGGCCGAGGCGACCGGACTGCTCGGGCTGCCCAACGACACGTGGGAGGACACGCACCGCTGGTTCGACCACTACCTCAAGGGCGCCGGCAACGGCGTCGACCGCGAGCTCCCCGTCCGCATCAAGTCCCGCTCCACCGGCGCGTACGAGAGCTACCCCGACTGGAAGTCGGTCGGCGCGACGAAGAAGAAGATCGCCCTCGCGGGCACGACCACGATCCACACGAACGTCGACTCGGGCGCCAACGGCGGGCTCCTGGAACTGTCGAACATCCTCGACCAGTTCCTGCGGCTGCCCCCGACGGCCTCGGTGCCGCTGCTGCCGCGCCGCTGGGCGGGCGTGTGGCAGTCCGAGAAGTACACATCCGAACAGCATGTGCGCGGGACGGCGAAGCTGCACACCACGCTCACCCCGACCAAGGAGAGCGGAACCCTCGTCGCGTACCTCTACGACGTGGGCCCGCTCGGCCTCGGCAAGCTGGTCAGCAACGCGCCGTACACCTTCCACGGCAAGACACCCGGTGCTCCGTTCGGCGTGGACCTGGAGTTGTTCTCCACGGCCTACGACGTCCCGGCAGGGCACCGGCTCGCCCTGGTCGTCGACACGGTCGACCCGCTCTATATCGAGCACAACCCGACCGGCGCACAGCTGACCTTCTCCTCGCCGAAGGACGACCCGTCATACGTGTCGATCCCCCTGCGCAAGCAGTGATCTCCGGCTGCTGCCGGGCGGGCATGGCCCTGTGGTCTCTGCAAGGAGCCCCTGCTACTGCACCCCCGGCAGCAGCGTCCCCGGTTCGGCCGGGGCGACGTCGACCGCCTCGACCTTGGGGTTGCGCCGCTGGCGCTTGGACACCCACTGGGCGAACCACGAAAGGAGCATGCACATCCCGATGTAGATCGGAGAGATCACCATCACCACGGGGATGAAGGGCAAATCGTAGTCGAGGTTCGAGGCGATGAGCTTCCCGGCGTGGAGGAACTCCTCGTAGGTGATGAGATAGCCGAGCGAGGTGTCCTTCAGAGCGACCACCAGCTGGCTGATGATGGCGGGCAGCATGGCACGTACGGCCTGCGGCACGAGGACGTGCGTCATGACCTGGGTCTTGCGCATGCCGAGCGCGAACGCGGCCTCGCCCTGGCCGCGTTCGACGGAGATGACGCCGGAGCGGAAGACCTCGGCGAGCACCGAGCCGTTGTAGAGGGCGAGCCCGGCGACGAGGGCGGGCAGCGGCTGGACCTTCAGCGCCACGAAGATGAAGAAGATCATCACCAGGACGGGCATCGCGCGGAAGAACTCCACGACGAGCGTGGCGAGCCAGCGCACCGGCCGGTGGTCGGACAGGCGCCCCACCGCGAGCACGGTCCCGAGCACGAGGGAGAGCACGGCGGCCATGGCGAACGCTTTCAGCGTGTTGCCGAGCCCGCGCAGGAGCAGCTCCTGGATGCCCTTGTACTCGAACGGCATCCACTTCGTGTACGTGAACTGGTCGGTGTCGAACAGGAGGTAGAAGATCCAGGCGAGCAGCCCGAGCACGATCAGCGTGGACAGCACCCCGTACAGCCGGTGCCGGCGCTCGGTCCTCGGTCCCGGTACGTCGTAGAGGGCCGTCGCGTCGTGGGCAAGAGCTTTCATCGGGGAACTCCCCAGCGCTTCTCGAGCACGTTGAAGATCGCGCTGATGGTGAGGGTGATGATCAGGTAGCCGACGGCGATCCAGAAGAACGTCCAGATGATGTTGTAGCCCAGCTCGCTGAGGGTCTTGTAGGTACCGAGCAGCTCGTTGACGCTGAACGCGCCGGCGATCGCCGAGTTCTTGGCGAGGGCGATGAGGGTCGAGCCGACAGGCGGGATGACCGACCGGAAGGCCTGCGGGAGAATGACCATCGACAGCGTCTGGCCGAACGTCATGCCGAGGCTGCGGGCCGCCTCGCCCTGTCCCCTCGGCACGGTGTTGATGCCGGAGCGCAGGGCCTCGCAGATGAACGCCGAGGTGTAGCAGCCGAGCGCGAGGATCGCGAACACCTTGAAGGGCAGCACGAGCCCGAAGCGCGGCAGGCCGAGAAGTACCGCGAAGAACAGCAGGGTCAGCGGGGTGTTGCGCAGGATGTTGACCCAGACCGTGCCGAAGACACGGAAGGAGCCGACGGGCGCGACCCGGAACGACGCCATCACGAAGCCGAGGACGAGCGCGAGGATCGAGGCGTAGACGGTCAGTTCGACCGTCCCGAGGAACCCCTTGGCGAAGGTGGAGAAATTGCTGGTCAGTACGGACACGAGGCCTCCTCAGTTCGCCGGGTAGCGGTCGATGGGGGGCGGCTTCGGCGCGGGTACTCCGGAGAGGCCGAGCGTCGCGTCGTACGCCTTCTTCCAGTCGCCGTCGTTCTCGCGGGTCTGGAGCGCGGTGTCGATCGCGAACCGCAGCGCGTTGTCGCTCCTCGGTACGCCGATGCCGTAGGGCTCCTTGGAGAACGGCTTGCCGACCAGCTTGAGTTCGTCGGGCGCCTTGGCCGCGAAGCCGAGCAGGATGGCGTCGTCGGTGGTGACGGCGTCGACCTGGTAGGTGAGCAGGTTGTCGACGCAGACCGAGTACGTGTCGTACGCGACGAGCACCGCCTTCGGATAGTCCTTCTGGATGCGCTGGTAGGGGGTCGAGCCGGCCGCGGAGCAGACACGTTTGCCGTCCAGGTCCTGCGGTCCGTTGATGTCGTGCTCGTCGGTGCGGACGAGGAGCGACTGGCCGGCCATGTAGTAGGGGCCGCCGAAGCCGACGAGCTTCTTGCGGTTGTCGTTGATCGTGTAGGTGCCCACGTAGTAGTCGATCTGGCCGTTCTGCAGTGCGGTCTCGCGGTTGGC
The DNA here is from genome assembly GCF_035918235.1 of Streptomyces sp. NBC_01445. Lineage (NCBI taxonomy): Bacteria > Bacillati > Actinomycetota > Actinomycetes > Kitasatosporales > Streptomycetaceae > Streptomyces > Streptomyces sp. NBC_01445. The sequence goes on from NZ_CP109485.1 coordinate 2,960,584, forward strand.
CGAGGCGATCGTCCTGAAGTCGACCGACGAGGGGGCGAAGCCGAGGGACGCGGAGATCATCTTGGCGATCTCGATGTCGAAGCCGGAGTAGACGCCAGTGGCCGGGTCCTTCTCGCCGAGGTAGGGCTGGTCCTCCTTGGCCCCCACGACGAAGTGCCCGCGCTTCTTCGCCTTGCGCCACGTCTTCGAGTCGGTCAGCTCGAACCCTTTCGCCACCTGGTACTCGGGCAGTTGCGCGTCCGACGGGCCCTTGGCCGGCGGGCTGCCCTCCTTGCCGCAGGCCGCCGCGGCCAGGGCGGTGAGGGCGAGGGCGGCGACGGCGCGGAACACACGTGTCTTGCGCAGCATGGATCGGTCCACCCCCGTCAGTGCTTGAGGATCTTGGAAAGGAAGTCCTTGGCCCGCTCGCTGCGCGGGTTGGTGAAGAAGTCCTCGGGGGTGCGGTCCTCGACGATGCGGCCGTCGGCCATGAACACGACGCGGTTGGCGGCGGAGCGGGCGAAGCCCATCTCGTGGGTGACCACGACCATGGTCATGCCGTCGCGGGCGAGCTGCTGCATCACCTCAAGGACCTCGTTGATCATTTCCGGGTCGAGGGCCGAGGTCGGCTCGTCGAAGAGGAGGGCCTTGGGGTCCATGGCGAGGGCGCGGGCGATGGCCACGCGCTGCTGCTGGCCGCCGGAGAGCTGGGCGGGGTATTTGGCGGCCTGCGAGGCGAGCCCCACCCGGTCGAGGAGTTCTTGGGAGCGCTTGTCGGCCTCGTCCCGCTTGCGGCCCCTGACCTTCGTCTGGGCGAGGGAGACGTTCTGCAGGACCGTCTTGTGCGCGAAGAGGTTGAAGGACTGGAAGACCATCCCCACCTCGGCCCTCAGATGGGCGAGGGCCTTGCCCTCCTCCGGAAGCGGTTGTCCGTCGAGTCGGATGTTCCCCGACTGGATCGTCTCGAGCCTGTTGATCGTCCGGCAGAGCGTCGACTTTCCCGATCCAGAGGGGCCGATGACCACCACCACCTCCCCCTTGCCGACGGTGAGGTTGATGTCCTGGAGGACATGCAGCTCCCCGTAGTACTTGTTGACGTCACGCAGCTCGATCAACGGATCGACGGCCATGGCAAGACCTGCCCACTCTCAGCTGTGTCGGTCCGCGCAAACTACCCACGTCAATTTGGGACTTGACCGGCGACACGCACGTATGGCCATTAACCGTATTTGCGGTTCTACGTCTCCGAGGCCTCGGCGTAGAACTGCGACAGTTCGGGCGCCCCACTGGTCGCCCATTCGTGGCCCGCGGCGACGACGTCGACCTCGCGGCCGGAGGGGAGCCGCACCACCGGCTGCCCGTTGGGCCAGATCACCCATGCCGCCTCCGGCACCTGGCGGACGAGGACCGTACCGAGGTACAGGCCCGCGTCGTTGCCGAGCCACGGCAGCGCTTCCTCGTCCTCGCGCCAGCGCGGCACCAGTTGGTCGAGCGCCTCCAACGACGCGACGGAGTCGTCCAGTTCGACCCCGGCCTCGTGCGCCTGCGAGCGCAGCAGCTCACACTCGGAGAGAAGTTCGGCGATCCCCTCGGCCCCGCCGTCACCCTCGGTGAAGACGGCCACGCCGAAGGCGGAGCCGTGCTTCCTGCGCCAGTTGTCCAAGAAAGGGATGTTCATACCGCTCACCCTGACATCCCCGCAGGCCGTCGCACCACAGGGCGCGCTGAGCTCCATTACGGAGAGTTCGGGCCACGTTCGCACGCGGCTCATTGACGCGAACCTGTCTCCTCTTTAGCTTCATGGCTCACCTGTCACGTCTCACCCACCAGTGGAGGGAGTCGGTCGTGCGCCGACGCGTCTGGGGAACGGCAGCTGTACTGGCGCTCTTTACGGGCTTCGCCCCAACCGCCGTCGCGCAGGCCGCCCCGCACAGACCCGAGCCGCTCCCCCTGGAGCGGCTCTTCGACAACAGGGCGGTCAGCTCCGACGACGGGGCCGGGGAGGCCGACTTCGACGGCTCGGGCAGCTCGCTCTCCGCCGCTGACCTGTCGGAGGCCGGCTGGACTCCCGGTCGCGCCTTGGGTGTTGAGGGCGCCCGCCTCACCTGGCCGCGCACGGCGGCGACCGGCCCCGACAACGTGCGCGCCGACGGCCAGCCCGTCCGCGTGCACGGCCGGGGCGACGCGCTCGCCTTCCTGGTGGCCGGAACGGGCGGCGACGCGGCCGGTAGCGGCACCGTGCGTTACCGGGACGGCTCGCGCTCCACGTACCGCCTCACCGCGCCCGACTGGCGCACGGGCCCGCTCGCCACCAAGTCCGTGGCGCTCCCCCACCGCAACACACCCGGCGGCCAACTCGCCGAGCAGACACGGCTGTACGTCGTCACGGTGCCGGTCGCCAAGGGCCGCACGATCGCCTCCGTGGACCTGCCCCGGGACCCGGGCACCCCCGATCTGCATGTCTTCGCCCTGTCGGTGCGCTCGCCCGCGCCGGGGTGGACCGGGACCTGGTCGGCGTCCACCGCCGGATACGCGGCCGTCGGCCCCTGGGCGGACCGCACGGTGCGGCTCGTCGTGCACACCAGCGCGGGCGGGCCGCGCGTGCGGATCCGGCTCGACAACACGTTCGCGTCGGCGCCGGTGCGGGTCGGGAGCGCGACGGTGGCCGTGCAGGACGCGGGCGCCGGGGCCAAGGGCAAGCCGGTGCCGCTAACGTTCCGGGGCGCGGCGGGTACGGAGATCCCCGCGGGGGCGCAGGCGTTCAGCGACCCGGTGGGCTTCGATGTGCCGGCCGGCGCGAATCTGCTGGTCAGCTTCCATCTTCCGGAGGCGGTCGCCACGGCGCCGGTGCACAGCCAGGCGATCCAGCGCTCGTACGTGAGCCTGCCGGGCGATCACGCGGCGGAGGCCACAGCGGCCTCGTACACGTCGACGATCACATACTGGCCGCTGCTCACCGGTGTCGACGTGAGCGGCGGACCCGGGTCGGTCGTCCTGCTCGGCGACTCCATCACGGACGGCGTGAAGTCGACGCCGGACGCGAACCACCGCTGGCCCGACGTGCTCTCCACCCGGTTGCGCGAGCAGCACGCGGTGCCGCACTACGGAGTCCTGAACCAGGGGATCTCGGCGAACCGGGTGACGGGCGACCGCTATCCGGGGGACGGCGTCTCCACGGACACGGGCGGTGTGAGCGCGCTGCACCGCCTCGACCGTGACGTGCTGTCCCAGACGTCGGCCCGCACGGTCGTCGTCTTCCAGGGCGTCAACGACGTACGGGCCGGCTTCAGCGGGGCCCAAGTCGTCGCCGGGCTACGGGAGATCGCGGCGCGCGCCCACGCGCGGGGCCTGCGCGTGGTCGGGGCGACGGTCACTCCGTGCGAGGGCGAGACCCTGTGCACAGCCACGGCGGACCGGGAACGGGAGGTCGTCAACGCGTATGTGCGGGACAGCGGGGGCGACTTCGACGCGGTGGTCGACTTCGACGCCGTGGTGCGCGATCCGGCGCATCCCGCGCGGATGCGGCCCGAGTACGACAGCGGGGACCATCTGCACCCGGGGGACGCGGGGCTCGACGCGATGGCCCGGGCGGTGGATCTCGGGGCGCTGAAGCCGTAGAGCTCCGGCCCAGCCCCCTCGGATCACAGAGGTCCTAGACCTCCAGGTCCACGACCACCGGGGCGTGGTCCGAGGCGCCCTTGCCCTTGCGCTCCTCGCGGTCCACGTACGAGTCCTTCACGGACCCCGCGAACGCCGCGTTCCCGTAGACGAGGTCGATGCGCATGCCGCGGTTCTTGGGGAAGCCCAGCTGGCGGTAGTCCCAGTAGGTGAAGGGGTGGTCGTACTTCAGGGGCCGCGGGACCACGTCGGACAGGCCCGTCTCACGGAGCGCGGCGAGCGCGGCGCGCTCCGCCGGGGTGACGTGCGTGGCGCCGTCGAAGAGGGAGATGTCCCAGACGTCGTCGTCCGTCGGCGCGACGTTGTAGTCGCCCATCACGGCGAACGGGCGGGAGCCCCCCGCGTCGCCCGCGACGGCCGCCTTGAGCGCCTCGAACCACTGGAGCTTGTACGCGTAGTGCGGGTGGTCCACCTCGCGGCCGTTCGGCACGTATACCGACCAGACGCGCGCCGGACCGCACGTGGCGGAGATCGCGCGGGGCTCGTGGGCGCCTTCGTAACCGGGGTCGCCGGGCAGGCCGGTCACGACGTCCTCCAGGCCGACGCGGGAGATCAGCGCCACGCCGTTCCACCGCCCGTTCGCGTTCACCGCGGACTCGTAGCCCAGCTCGCGCAGCTCGTCCGCGGGGAACTGCTCGGCCGTGCACTTGGTCTCCTGGACGCACAGCACGTCCGTCCCGGTGCTCTCCAGCCAGGCGAGGAGCCTGGGCAGCCGGGCGGTGATCGAGTTCACATTCCACGTAGCAATCCGCATGCCCACAACCTACCGGGCGGGTACGACAACGCCCGCCGAACCCGGGACGGCCGCCGGCGGGGCGCGATGGACAGCACGCGACAGGCAGCACGCGATAGGCGGCGCGATAGGCAGGCTACCTTGCAAGTTTCTCTGTTTGAAAGTTAGCCTGTCGAAGCATCTCCCCCGGATCCGCAAGGAGCACCCCCCATGCCCGCCACCACCCTCGACGAGCGCACCGCCCTCGTCCTCATCGACCTCCAGAACGGCATCCTCGGCCTGCCGACCGTCCACCCCGCCGACGGAGTCCTGAAGAACGGGGCCACGCTCGCGGACGCCTTCCGCGCCAAGGGCCTGCCCGTCGTGCGGGTCCGCGTCGCCTGGTCCCCCGACGGCGGCGACCTGCCGGTGAGCCGGTCGGCCGCCCCCGGGCTCACCCAGGCGCCGCCCGCCGCGTTCTCCGAGTTCCCGGACGAGCTCGGCCCGCTCGGCGACGACATCGTGATCACCAAGCGGCACTGGGGCGCCTTCACCGGGACGGAGCTGGACCTCCAGCTGCGCCGCCGCGGAGTGACGCAGATCGTGCTCGCGGGGATCTCGTCCTCGATCGGCGTCGAGTCCACCGCCCGCTCCGCCTTCGAGCTGAGCTACCACCTCACGGTGGTCGAGGACGCGACGACCGACACGGACGCCGCGTCCCACGAGCACAGCTTCGGCAAGATCTTCCCGCGGATCGCGGAGCTCGCCACGACCGAAGAGATCGTCGAACTCCTCGGCCGGTAACGGGAGTTCACAGCCCGCCAGGGTGCTCAGAGCGTCGCGTACTCCTCCGGCGTCAGCCGCAGGTTGTCCGTCCCGCCGAGCGCCCTGATCTGCCCGTCGTAGATGGGCCAGGCCAGGTCGGTCAGCAGCGCGTCATGGATGTCGTACGCGCGCTGCGGGCCGACCTCGCGGAGGTAGTCGATGACCTCGGCGATCTTGTTCCAGGGGGCCATGACGGGCACGAGGAGCGTCTCGACAGGCTGGTCGGGGACGGTGAACGCGTCGCCGGGGTGGAAGACGCGGCCGTGGTCGATCAGATAGCCGACGTTCGTGATGCGGGGGATGTCCGGGTGGATGACGGCGTGCAGTTCGCCGTGGACCTGGATGTCGAAACCGGCCGCCTCGAACGTGTCGCCGTGCCCGACCGTGTGCACCCGGCCCGGGAACGCCGTCGAGATCTTGTCGGCGACGGACTTCAGGGTCCAGATCTCGGTGGCCGGGTCGGCTTCGAGAGCCACCCGCAGCCGGGTCTCGTCGAAGTGGTCGGGGTGCTCGTGCGTCACGAGGATCGCCTCGGCGCCGACAGCCGCGTCCTCCTCGCAGAAGCCGCCCGGGTCGATGACGAGCGTCCGCCCGTCCTTCTCCAGGCGGACGCAGGCATGGATCTTCTTCGTGAGCTTCATAGGAACCATCCTGCGCTCCCGGCCCGCGTCCGGCCCGTCCCGGCACCCGGTCGTCTACTCCTGCGGCGTGGTCTCCTCGCGGATCACGGCCTGGGCCACCTTGAACGCCGAGTTCACCGCGGGCACGCCGCAGTACACGGCGGCCTGGAGCAGCACTTCCTTGATCTCGTCGGCGGTGAGGCCGTTGCGCAGGGCGGCGCGGGTGTGGAAGGCCAGCTCTTCGAGGTGGCCGCCGGCGACGAGCGCGGTGAGCGTGACGCTGCTGCGCATGCGGCGGTCGAGGCCGGGCCGGCTCCAGATCTCGCCCCACGCGTAGCGGGTGAGGAACTCCTGGAAGTCGCCGGAGAAGGCATCCGCCGAGGCCAGCGCCCGGTCGACGTGCGCGTCGCCGAGCACCTCGCGGCGCACCTTGAGACCGATGTCGTGCCGGTCGGGCCGGACCTCCGCCTCGGGCTGGGCCTCCGTGGGCCCGATCTCCGCCACGGGGGCGACCGGCGGGGGCGGCGGCGCGAGGACGGGCTTGACGGGGGCGGCGGGGATCGCGTGCTGCCCGGTCTCGTACGCGGGCTGCCAGGCGGTGGAGAAGTGCCGTACGAGGAGGTCGGTGACGGCGGCGGGCTGCTCGACCGGGGCGAGGTGCGAGGCGGCGGGCACGACGGCGAGCCGCGCGTCCGGTATGCCGGCGACGAGTGTGCGCGCCTGGGCAGGGCCCGTCACCTGGTCGTCGGAGCCGACGAGGACGAGCGTGGGGACGCCGATGGAGCCCAGCTCGGCCCGTACGTCGAAGGACGCGAGCGCCTCGCAGGCGGCGATGTAGCAGCCCGGGTCGGTGGTGCGCACCATCTGCACGGCCCAGTCGGTGATCGCGGGCTGGGCGGCCGCGAAGCCGCTGGTGAACCAGTGCTCGGGGGACGTGCGGGCGATGGGGTCGAGGCCGTTGCTGCGGACTATCACGCCGCGCTGGCGGAACTCGTCGGCGGTGCCGAAGCGGGGCGAGGCCGCGATCAGCGCGAGGGAGGCCACGCGCTGGGGGTGGCGCAGCGCCAGCTCCGCGCCGATGGCGCCGCCCAGGGAGCAGCCCGCGTAGCCGAAGCGCTGCACGCCGAGTTCGTCGAGCGTGGCCAGGAGCCGCGCGGCGAGGTCGGCGACGGAACCGGCCGGGTGGGCGGGGGCGCCGCCGTGCCCGGGCAGGTCGAAACGGAACACCCGCCACTGCCGGGCGAGCTCGGGTACCTGCCGGTCCCACATGTGCCAGGTGGTACCCAGTGAGGGACCCAAGATCAGGACTGGGGCGTCTTCTGGCCCGTCAAAGCGGTATTGCAGGGTGTTCTTCGGTGTCTCACTCACGCCCTGCACGGTCTCACATCTCACAATTTCTCACACGACTGGGTGGACACCCCGTGCAGGCCATCCCACCTTGTGGAGGCTTCGCGAAGATCCTCCACGTCCGGCTTGACGTACCACCGCTTGGCGGCCTTCACGTTCGTGTGACCGGCCCACGGCAAGGGCGGATCCCGCTCACCGGCAAGGGACTTGGTGTCCTTTTCCGCGATGTGCCGACCAAACCCGCCGCAGGCCGCAGTCGACCGGGCGCGGGCCATGACGCCGACGGGTGAAAGATCATCAGACGGAGCCGATCGGAACCTCGGTTGACCTTCACCTTGGGGGAGGCCACAGCATCGGTGGGGCCGTGCGATGTGCTCGGCATGAGTGAGGAGTGCGCATGGGGTTGCTGAGCATCGGGGCGTTCGCGAAGGCGTCGCGGCTGTCACCGAAGGCGCTGCGTCTTTACGACGAGCTCGGCCTGCTGCCCCCCGCTCGCGTCGACCCGGTGACCGGCTACCGCCTCTACGCGCCGGAGCAACTGGACCAGGCTCGACTGGTCGCCTGGCTCCGACGCCTGGGGATGTCCCTGACCCGCATCCAGCACGTCTGCACGCTGGAGGCGGGCCCGGCGGCCCAGGAGGTCCGCGCGTTCTGGGCCCAGGTCGAGGCCGACACCGCCGCACGGCGGGACCTGGCCACCTTCCTCATCAACCACCTGTCCTGGAAGGACCCTGCCATGTCCCCGACCACCAAGCCCCTGGGAATCCGTTACGCCGCACTGTCCGACACGGGCCTTGCCCGCGAGAGCAACCAGGACACCGCCTACGCCGGGTCCCGCCTGCTCGCCGTCGCCGACGGCTACGGCAGCCAGGGCGCCCCCGCGAGCGCGGCCGCCGTTGAGGCACTCAAGTACCTCGAAACCGACGGCGTCCCGGCGGGCGATCTCCTCAACGCCCTTGAAGACGCCGTCGAACAGGCCAAAGAGGCCGTGCGCGGCGTCGCCCGGACCGGGTCTTCACCCGAGGAGGCCGGCACGACACTCACCGCGATGCTCTGGACCGGCTCACAGCTGGCCCTCGTCCACATCGGCGACTCCCGCGTCCACCTCCTGCGCGACGGAGAGCTGTTCCAGATCACGCATGACCACACCATGGTGCAGTCGATGGTCGACGAGGGCCGCCTCACCCCGGAAGAAGCCGCCTCCCACCCCCAGCGCTCGCTGTTGATACGAGCCCTGGGCCAAGGAGCCGACGCCACCCCCGACCTGCGCCTCCACGACGCCCGGGAGGGAGATCGATACCTGCTCTGCTCCGATGGTCTGTCGACCGTCGTGCCGACCGAGGAGATCCACCGGGTTCTCTCCGAGATCAGGGAGCCCGAGCAGGCGATCCGCGAACTCGTCGCCCTCGCCAACGGCTCCGGCGGTCCCGACAACGCCAGCTGCGTGATCGCCGACGTCATGGAGCTCCAGCAGTAGGAGCGTGCAGCATGCACGTCGAGTTGCGCCGGAAGGTGGATACCGTGATGAGTGATCAACGACATCATCGTGGCGTGGGACCGCATTGAATCCTGGTCGAAGGTCGGCGCACCGAACTCTTACGCGTGGCTGCGCCCACCTGCCACACCGGAGCAACTCGCGGCAGCGCAGGCCCGGATGGTCGTTCCCCGGGTTGAGGACGCACGGGTCGTCGTTCAGCAGGCGCCACTTGTAGGGGAACCCGTTGCCGCCCATCCGGCGAGGGCGCGGGGCTCGCCGTGTTCTCGCTGCTCGTCGTGGGCGGTACGTGGTGGATCACGCGCTCACCGGCCCCTGTCCCCCGCGGGAACGGGCGCCGGTCAGCGCGGCCCGCGCTACGGCGTCGTCGTCGACACCACGTACACGAAGGGCTTCGCCGGGTTCTCCCGGTTCACCACGATGTCCAGGGTCGGCTCGGGGTTCTTCTGCTTGTGGGTGAGGCCGCGGTACGGGCCGGGGCCGTCGAAGGTCCAGCCGACGACCTTCTGGTTGCGCGGGCTGATGGTGACCTCGTCCTCCTGCAGCTTGGACGAGCTGGTCCCGATGGTCTTCAGGAACTTGTCGAGGCCCGAGTCCGTGGTGCGGAAGCGGACGTAGAGGCGGCTCGTCCTGAGGTTGTTCGTCTCGTAGTACGCGACGCCCTTGGCGGAGGAGACCGGTATCGGCACCTGGTACAGCCGGCGCTGGACCTTGGAGGGCCAGCCGATGGTGAGGCCTGTCGCGGAGTACTTGGCCTCTTTGTCCTTGCCGCTGTTCCGGCTCTGGTTCGCGGAGATCACCAGATAGCCGGCGGGCACGCCGATGAGCAGCACGATCGTGAGCAGCGTCAGCGCGCGGCGGCGGATGACCCTCCGGCGGTTCCCAGGGGGGCGCTGCCCTTCGTCGGGGGACGAGGGCTGGCGTGGCACGGTCATTACTTGGGTCCCTGGGTCTCGCCGGCGGCGCTCGCCGGGCTTTGCGGGCCGAGGCCGAAGCCCTTGCCCTGGTGGTAACGCTCGTAGCGCTCGTACCGTTCCACGCGCCGGCGCTTGGCGCGGCGGAAGCGGCGGGCGACGAGCCGTGCGAGGTCCGCGGCGCCGACCATACCGGCCTCGGGGCCGAGCTGGGCGCGGGCGATGCGAGCCTCGGGGCGGTAGCCGCGGCCGGTGAGGTGGCGCCTGAAGGCGTCGCGGGCCGGGCCGATCAGCAGGTCGTCGGCCGCGGAGACGCCGCCGCCGATGACGAAGCAGGACGGGTCGAGGGCGGCCGCGAGGTTCGCGATGCCGACGCCGAGCCACTGGCCGATGTCCTGGAGCAGCTCGATGCACATGGCGTCGCCCTCGCGGGCGAGCTCCGTGATGAGCGGGCCCGTGATGTCGGAGACGTTGCCCTTGACGCGCTCGATGAGCCCGTACGCGACCGGGGAGTCCGCGGCGGCGAGCTCGCGGGCCTCGCGCACGAGGGCGTTGCCGGAGCTGTACTGCTCCCAGCAGCCACGGTTGCCGCACGGGCAGCGGTGGCCGCCGGGGACGACCTGCATGTGGCCGAACTCACCGGCGACTCCGAACTTGCCTCGCTTGACCTGGCCGTCCTCCAGGATCGCGCCGCCGATGCCGGTGCCCAGCGTGATCATGACCAAGTGGTCCTCGCCACGGCCCGCGCCGAAGCGCCACTCGGCCCAGGCGGCCGTGTTCGCGTCGTTGTCGACGAGTACGGGGACGGAGAGGCGGCTGGAGATCCGGTCCCGGAGGGGCTCGTTACGCCAGGACAGGTGGGGCGCGAACAGGATGCGGTTGCGGTCCGCGTCGACCCAGCCGGCCGCGCCGATGCCGACGGCGTGCACGTCGTGCCGGTCGGAGAGGTCGAGCACCAGCTCCGTGATCGTGTCCTCGACGACCTTGGGGCTCTTGGACTTGTCCGGAGTCTCCGTGCGCAGGGTCTCCAGGATGTTGCCGTCGGCGTCGACGACACCCGCCATCACCTTCGTACCGCCGATGTCGATACCGACGGTCGGGACGCGCGGCGCCGTCAGGTGGGAACGGCGCTCACGCGTGCCGACGGTCCGCAGGACGGTGGCTCGTGCGGAGCCGCGGTGGGCGAGGTCGCGGTAGGTGCTCATCGCGCCGATTGTGCCATTTCGCTGCCGCGGGGGCGTATCCGAGCGGTACCGGTCACTCGTGGTGGGCGTGGCGCTACCGCAGGTCCCTTTTCGTCTGCGGGTCCGATGTGGCGGGTCGTGCCCCGCGGCGGAGCCGCAAAGTGGCACAGCCACGCGCCCCTACGGGGCGCACTGCCTACGGAGCGCCATGCCTACGGAGCCTCCCGGCCCTCCAGCTCGTGGCGCAAGTCGTCCAGTTCGCTGCCGCCTGCCATTTGGCGGGTCAGTTCGTCGAGGGTGATCTCGTCGCGGGCGTAGCTGCCGAACATCGTGCCCCTCTTCAGGAGGACGAAGCGGTTGCCTACGAGGTACGCGTGATGCGGGTTGTGCGTGATCAAGACCACGCCGAGGCCCGCGTCCCGCGCGGCGGCGACGTACTTCAGGACGACGCCGGACTGCTTGACGCCGAGGGCGGCGGTCGGCTCGTCGAGTACGAGGACCTTGGCACCGAAGTAGACGGCGCGGGCGATCGCCACGCACTGGCGTTCACCGCCCGAGAGGGTGCCGATGGGCTGGTCGACGTCGCGCAGGTCGATGCCCATGCGGAGCAGCTCCGCGTGGGTCGTCCTGCGCATCAGGTCAACGTCCAGCCGCTTGAAGGGCCCGGAGCCCTTCGTCGGCTCGGAGCCGAGGAAGAAGTTCCGCCAGACCGGCATCAGCGGAACGACGGCGAGGTCCTGGTAGACCGTGGCGATACCGCGGTCGAGGGACTCGCGCGGATTGGCGAGCCGGGTCTCCTCGCCCTCGATGCTGAAGGAGCCGGAGTCGTGCCGGTGCAGACCCGCGATGATCTTGATGAGGGTCGACTTGCCCGCGCCGTTGTCGCCGAGGACGCAGGAGATCTCGCCCGCGTGCACGACGAGGGAGACGTCCTCCAGGGCCCGGATGTTGCCGTAGTACTTACTGACGCCATCGAGCTCGACCAGCGCCGTACGCTCTGCGGTCTCGGTCATTTCGTCGCCTCCGCGCGCTTGCGGACCCACGCGTTGAGCAGGGTCGCGAGGAGCAGCATCGCCCCGAGGAAGAACTTGAACCAGTCCGGGTTCCACTCGGCGAACACGATGCCCTTGCTCGTCATGCCGAAGATCAGGGCGCCGATGGCCGCGCCGACCGCGGAACCGTAGCCGCCGGTGATCAGACAGCCGCCGATGACGGCCGCGATGATGTAGATCAGCTCGTTGCCGACGCCCTCGCCGGACTGCACGACCTCGAACGAGAACAGCAGGTGCTGCCCCGAGATCCAGGCGCCGAAGGCGACGCCCATGTACAGGCCGATCTTGGTCTTGTTGACCGGGACACCGACGGCGCGGGCCGCATCCTCGCCGCCGCCGACCGCGTAGATCCAGTTGCCGACGCGGGTGCGCAGCAGGATCCAGGTGGCGACGACGATCAGGGCGAGCCACCACAGGATGGTGATCTTGAAGTCGACTCCGCCGACGGTGAGCGTGGAGGCGAAGACGTCCTTCGCGGAGGAGAAGCCCTCCATGTCGGAGATCGACTTGGTGGAGACGGTGCCGCTGATCAGCTTGGTGAAGCCGAGGTTCATGCCGGTCAGCATCAGGAACGTGCCGAGCGTGATGATGAAGCTCGGTGGGTCCGTGCGGGTCAGCATGACGCCGTTGAACACGCCGATGGCGAGCGTGAACAGGAGCGAGACGCCCACACCGACCCAGACGTTGGCCGTCATCTGGTAGCTGAACATCGACGAGACCAGCGCGGACGTGGTGACCATGACACCGGCGGAGAGGTCGAACTCGCCGCCGATCATCAGCAGGGCCACGGGTACGGCCATGATGCCGATCGTCGACGACGCGTACAGGACCGTGGCGAGGCTGGAGGCCCGCAGGAAGCTGTCCGCGAAGATCGCGAAGAAGAGGAAGACGGCGATGGCGCCGACGACCGAGCCGAGTTCGGGCCGGCCCATGAGCTTGCGCAGCGGTGACGTCTTCAGGAGCCGCTCGTCCGTCAGCGGCGGGGTCCCTGGTGCGGCGGCGCTCATCGTGTCCCCCGGTTCGTGTACTCCTCGAGCTTGGCCGCCTGGTCCTTGGTGATGATCTGCGGTCCGGTGAGGACCGGCTTGCCGCCCCCGAGGACGTCCGCGTTGTAGCGGTAGAGCCAGAGCAGGTCCACGGCCTCGTACCCCTGGAGGTAGGGCTGCTGGTCGACGGCGAAGCCGAGTGTGCCGTCCTTCAGGCCGCCGGCGACCTTCTCGTTGAGGTCGAAGGTGTCGATCTCGGCCTTGCTGCCCGCGTCCTGCTTGGCCTTCACGGCGGTGGCGGCGAAGGGCGCGCCGAGCGTGACGACGGAGTCGATGGACTTGTCGGCCTGGAGCTTGGCGCCGATGGAGGACTGGACGTCGGGCATGTTGGTGCCCTCGACGTACAGGTTCTGCATCTGGCCCTTGAAGGTCTCCTTGGCGCCGGCGCAGCGCTGCTCGTGGCCGACGTTGCCCTGCTCGTGCAGGATGCACAGGGCCTTCTTGCGGCCGCGCTTGTTCAGCTCCTCGCCGACGGCCCGGCCCGCGATCGTCTCGTCCTGCCCGATGTGCGTGAGCGCGCCGAACTTCTTGGACTCCTCGGAGCCGGAGTTCACGGTGATCACGGGGATGCCGGCCTTCTCGGCGCGGGCGACGGCGGCCTTCATGGCGTCGGGCTTCGCGAGCGTGACGATCAGGCCGTCGACCTTCTTGTCCACGGCCGCGTCGACGAGCTGGGCCTGCTGCTGCGCCTCGTCGCTGTGCGAGTACAGGAAGTTGATGTTGTCCTTGATCGCGGCCTGCTTGGCGCCGCTCTGGACGATGTCCCAGAAGGTGTCGCCGTCGCCTGAATGGGTCACCATGGCGACAGTCCAGCGCGGGGTGTTCACCGCGGCCCTGCCCTGGGCCGAGGCCGCCTTCCTGGCGTCCTCCGCCCGCTTGCCGCCGGTGCTGCTGCATCCCGCGAGGGTGAGACCGACTGCTCCTGCGAGGGCGATGCTCACCCAGCTCCGAAACCGTGCCACGAGGCCGTGCCCTTCTTGCTGTGCTACCTGATACACCGGGGCCGGCGGACCGGCCCCGGGGGGCACTTCTTCCGCCCCGGACGCCTCAGTATCCCCGACCGCATCTGTCCGCCGCCGTGCAGGTCCCGGGGGACGCGCCGGGCTTCCGGCCTGGGGTCCGGGGGCTGTCCCCCGGGCGGACACAGCAGGCACTGGGATCATGCATCCGTTCACCGGGTACCGCGCGCGGTGTACTTCTCAAGCTTCGGCACGTCCTTCTCGGTCACGATCGCGGGGCCTGTCAGGACCGGCTTTCCGCCGCCGATGACGTTGGCGTTGGTGCGGTAGAGCCACAGTTCGTCGACTGCGAGATAGCCCTGCAGGTAGGGCTGCTGGTCGACGGCGAAGCCCACGTCCTTGGCCTTGAGGCTCTTCACCACGGCCGCGTTCAGGTCGAAGGTGTCCACCTCCGCCTCGCTGCCCGCGTCCTGCTTGGCCTTGACGGCGACGGCAGCGGTGGGGGCGCCGAGCGCGACGACCGCGTCGATGTCCTTGGCCGCCTGGAGCTTGGCCTCGATGGACGACTGGGACGCGGGGGCGTTGGTGCCCTCGACGTTGAGGTTCTCGACGGTGCCCTTGAAGGTCTTCTTGACGCCGGCGCAGCGCTGCTCCAGGGAGACGTTGCCCTGTTCATGGATGACGCAGAGCGCCTTCTTCCTGCCCCGCGCGTTGAGTTCGCTGCCGACTGCCTCGCCGGCCACGGACTCGTCCTGCCCGATGTGGGTGAGCGCGCCGAACCGCTGCGAGAACTCGCCGCCGGAGTTGATCGTGACGACCGGGATCCCGGCGTCCTTCGCCTTGGCGAGTACGGCCTTCATGGCCTCGGGCTTGGCCAGGGTGACGACGATCCCGTCGACCTTCTTGTCGATCGCCGACTGGACCAGCTCGGCCTGCCCCTTGGCCTCTTTGTCGTTCGAGTAGAGGAACTGGACGTTGTCCTTGGCGGCGGCCTGCTTGGCGCCGCTCTGGACGATGTCCCAGAAGGTGTCGCCCTCACCGGAGTGCGTGACCATCGCGATCTTCAGGCGGGGCGTGCCGGCGGACTTGCCGCCCCCTGAGTCGTCGGCCTTGTCCTCGGAGGTCTTGCCTCCGGAGCTGCTGCATCCGGCCGCGAGTGCGACGACCGCAATGAGGGTTGCTGCCGTGCGGGCTGTGCGCATGGTGTGCCACCTCTCTCCTCGCCGCCCGTGTGCGGCTGGAGGAGTTCTAGCGGTGGGTACCCGGCACCGTCAATGACTTTGTCATAACATTCTTACGGCCGTACGAGGAGCTGGAACTCGAAGGAGTAGCGGGACGCCCGGTATGTGTGCGACCCGAACTCGACGGGTCGGCCGGTGTCGTCGAACGTGGTGCGCTGCATTGTCAGGAGCGGGGCGCCCGCGGGCTCGGCGAGCCGCTCGCCCTCCTCGGCCGAGGCGGCGCGGGCGCCGACGGACTGGCGGGCGCTGTGCAGGGTTATCCCCGCGGCGCGCATCAGCCGGTAGAGCCCGGTCGCCTCCAGCCGCTCCGTGTCGAGCGGGAGCAGCCCGGTGGGCAGGTGGTTGCAGAGGTACGCGACCGGGTCGCCGTGGGTCAGCCGCAGCCGCTCGACCCGGTGCACCTCGTCGCCCTCCGCCACCCCGAGCGCGGCCGCGACCTCGGCGGACGCGGGCACGAGGGTGTTGGCCAGAACGCGCGTCTCGGGCTTCTGGCCCGCCGCCTCCAGGTCGTCGTAGAGGCTGCTGAGCTCCAGGGGGCGCTTGACCTGGCTGTGGACGACCTGGGTGCCGACGCCCCGGCGGCGGACGAGGAGGCCCTTGTCGACGAGGGACTGAATGGCCTGGCGCACGGTGGGCCGGGACAGGCCGAGCCGGCCCGCGAGCTCGATCTCGTTGCCGAGCAGGCTGCCGGGGGTCAGGGAGCCGCGCTCGATCGCCGCCTCCAGCTGCTGGGAGAGCTGGAAATAGAGCGGGACCGGACTGCTGCGGTCCACGCTGAGCTGGAGCGACACGGTCGGGTCGACTACTGGTTTGGCCACGGGCCGAGCGTAGTCGCAAGGAATGTTGACGGGAAGTCGTGAAGTTCGGTTGTCAGGACAAACCGTTGACAGCGGGTTCCCCGGGCGGCACCTTGACTGCATGCGCATCGGACTCATCGGGACGGGCCGTATCGGCACCTTTCACGCAGCTGTTCTGGAGCGGTACCGCGAGGTCGGCTCGCTCGTCGTCACGGACGCTGACCCGGAGCGGGCCGTCGCGCTCGCGGACCGGATCGGCGCGACCGCGGCGCCCACGGTGGACGAGATCTTCTCCTGGGGCGTGGACGCGGTGGTCATCACGGCGGCGACGTCCGCACACGGCGAACTGATCGGGCGGGCGGCGCGGGCCGGGCTCCCGGTGTTCTGCGAGAAGCCCATCGCCCTCGACCTGCCGGGCACGCTGGCCGCGCTCGACGAGGTGGAGCGGGCCGGGACCGTGCTCCAGCTGGGCTTCCAGCGCCGCTTCGACGCGGGGTACACGGCGGCGCGCGAGGCGGTGCGCTCGGGCCGCCTCGGCCGGGTGCACACCGTACGGGCCATGACGAGCGATCCGGCGCCGCCGCCGGCCGCCTATCTGCCGCTCTCCGGCGGGCTCTACCGGGACTGCCTGGTCCATGACTTCGACATCCTGCGCTGGGTGACCGGCCGCGAGGTGACGGAGGTGTACGCGACCGGGTCCGATGCCGGGCCCGCGATGTTCCGCGAGGCCGGGGATGTCGACACGGCGGCCGCGGTCCTCACGCTGGACGACGGCGCGCTGGTCACGGCGACGGCGACGCGCTGCAACGGCGCGGGCTACGACGTACGCATGGAACTCTCCGGCGAGCGGGACACAGTCGTCGTCGGCCTCGACGACCGCACGCCCTTCGCCTCCACCGAGCCCAAGGGCCCCTCGGCCGCGACCAAGCCCTGGCCCGGCTTCCTGGAACGCTTCGCCCCCGCGTACGAGGCGGAGCTCGTCGCGTTCGTCGACGTGGTGCGCGGCGAACGCGAGAACCCGTGCGACGGCCGCGAGGCACTGCACGCGCTGCGGATCGCGGAGGCCTGCGAACTGTCGCGCCGGGAACGGCGGTTGGTCCGGATGGAGGAGATTCCGGGGGGCTGATTCTCCGGCCTTGTACACGCGCCGCTCAGCCTGTGCGACCGATCAGCCCTGCGTGACCGACAGGATCGTGCCCTGGGCGAGGGCGCACAGTTTCTCCGTGCCCTCCTCGTCCGCCGTCGACAGGTCACAGCGGACGACGGCCTGGCGTCGGCCGCCGTGCATGACCTGGGCGCGGGCGATCAGGGTGCGGCCCGTCGCGGGGCGGACGTACTGGATGGAGAAGCCGCCGGTGAGCACCGCCGCGCCCAGGACCGCGCCGCCCGCGAACGTCAGCGCGTTGTCGGCCGCGTAGGAGAGCACCCCGCCGTGCAGGAACCCGTTCTGCTGGTGCAGCTCGGGTCTGATGTCGACCTCGATCGTGGCCGCTCCGTCGCCGAACTCGGTGAGCCGGGCGCCCACGAGACGGGTGAACGGCTGGGCGTCCAGAAGCTTCGCGGCCAGGGCGAAGTCGAGTTCGTGGGGGCTGTCGCTGTCGCGGGGTGCGGTCATGGAGATCTCCGGGCGGGTCGGCGGGCGCGTCGGGTACGGCCGACCGGTCGCGCCGGGCGGTGGCGTCATGTCACTCACCACCGGACCGGCAGACTGCGGACACCCCTTATCAGCATGCCGGGCAGCCAGTCGTCGGCCGGGCCGTCGAGCGCGAGCGCGGGGGCGCGGTCCAGGAGCGAGCGCAGGGCGATCTGGCCTTCGAGGCGGGCCAGGGGTGCGCCGAGGCAGTGGTGAAGGCCGTGCCCGAAGGCGATGTGGCCCCGGGCGTCGCGCCGGATGTCGAAGCGGCCCGGCTCGGGGAAGCGGTCCGCGTCGTGGTCGGCGGCAGCGAGGCCCACGAGGACGGGGGAGCCGGCGGGGATGACCGTGCCGCCGATCTCGGTGTCCTCGACCGTGAAGCGGTACGTCGCGTTCTCCACGGGGCCCTCGTAACGCAGCATCTCCTCGACGGCTCCGCCGAGGAGGGTCATGTCGGCGCGCAGCGCGGCGAGTTGATCGGGGTGGGTCAGCAGGGCCCGTACGCCGCCCGCGATCAGGTTCACCGTCGTCTCGTGGCCCGCGATGAGGAGGATGAAGGCCATGGCGCGCAGCTCGTCGGGCGAGAGCCGGTCGCCGTCCTCCGCGGTCGTGCGGATCAGGGCGCTGAGCAGGTCGTCGGCGGGGGCCGAAGCCTGCTTGTCCTCGATCAGGTCGCGCAGGTACGCGGCGAGTTCCGCGAACACCGCGTACTCGGCGTCGCGGTCGGTCGGCGCCACCACCTCGTTCGACATGCGCCGGAAGTCGGCGCGGTCGATGTCGGGCACGCCGAGCAGCTCGCAGATGACCGTGAGCGGCAGTGGGAAGGCGAACGACTCGACGAGGTCGGCGCGGCCGTGCGGGAGCATCGCGTCGAGAAGGTCGTCGGTGATGCGCTGGATGCGCGGGCGCAGGGATTCGACGCGGCGCGCGGTGAAAGCGCGGGTGACGAGGGAGCGCAGCCGCGTGTGGTGCGGCGGGTCGGTGATCAGCAGATGGGCGCCGATCAGCTCCTCGTCGAGGCCGGAGAAGCCCAGCTTGGCGGGGGACTTGACCAGGCGCGGGTCGGTGAGCGCGGCGCGCGCCTCCTCGTGCCCGACGATCAGCCACGCCTCGCCGTCGTCGGCGGGCTTCGGCAGCCTCACCCGGTGCACCGGGCCCCGGGCGCGCAGCTCCTCGTAGACGGGATACGGGTCGGCCGTGAAGCCCGCGTACTCGCCCAGATCGATCGGTTCCCCCATGGCACCGCCCCTCACGTCGGTCAGGCGTCAATCCCTGCTGAATCTAACTCGCGCCACTGACAATCGGTTCCCGTGACGTGATCGACGCGCCGCCCTCGGCCAGGAAACGCGCGAGCGGCAGGGTCGCCGCGCCGACTGTGACCGCGTCGGGTCCGAGGCGCCCGAGTTCGATGGTGGTCTGCGCGTACGGGTGGCGCAGGGCGTACGCGGCGGCCGCCCGCCGGACCGGTTCGAGGAGGCGGGGGCCCAGGAGCAGCCCGGCCCAGCCGCCGACGACGATGCGCTCGGGGTTGAAGAGATTGACGAGGTCGGCGATGCCCGCGCCGAGGAACTCGGCCGTCTCGTCGAGGAGTTCACCGGCTTCGGGGTCGGCGAGGAGCTCGGCGAGCGCCCCCTCCTCGTCGGCCGAGGTCGGGTGGCCGCCGCTCTCCCGCCACCGTTCGAGCAGCGCCTCGGCGCCCACGTACGCCTCCAGGCAGCCGCGCGCCCCGCACCGGCAACGGCGCCCGCCGACCTGGAGCGTGGTGTGGCCCCACTCCCCCGCACTGCCGGACGAGCCCTGGTAGGGGACGCCGTCGGCGATGACGCAGGCGCCGACGCCGGAGCCGATGAGGGTGACGACGGCGTTGCGGGCTCCACGGCCCGCGCCGAACCACATCTCGGCGAGGCCGAGCGTCTTGGCGCCGTTGTCGACGAACAGGGGCAGTTCGGGCGGGAGTTCACCGCAGTCGCGGAGCATCGCCTCGAGGGGGACGGCGTCCCAGCCGATGGCCTGGCCGTGCACGACGGCTCCGACGGCGCCGCCCGCACCGGAGGCGTCGACGATGCCGGGCACGCCGATGCCGACGCCGATGAGGGCGTCCGGCGCGACCTTCGCCTCGGCGAGCACCTGCGCGAGGCCGGCCGCGACGATCCGTACGACGTCCCGCGCGTCATGGTGTCCGTCGGGCAACGGGGCGTCCACGCGCGCGAGTTCGTTCAGGGTGAAGTCGAAGAGCTCCACGCGTACGCGTGTCTCGCCGATGTCGACGCCGGCGAGGTGGCCGCAGTGCGGGGCGACGCGCAGGAGCGTGCGCGGCCTGCCGCCGTCGGAGTCGACCGATCCTGCTTCCTCCAGGAGGCCGTCGGCGACGAGCTCGGAGACGACATTGCTGATCGACCCCGAGCTGAGTGCGGTGAGCGGGCCCAACTCCTGCCGGCTGAGCGGCCCGTCGAAGTAGAGCTTGCGCAGCACCGTGGCGCGGTTGTTGCGTCTGAGGTCACGCACCGTGCGCCGGCGTGGTCCGGCCATCGTCATCCTCCCCCGTGCGGCGGACCCTGAGCGCCGTTCGCCCGCGCCCGGATCACGCTGTGAATTTACCCGTGCCGCTGGAGTCAGTCGTCGAGGAGTCCCGCGTCGTGGGTCAGGAGGGCGATCTGGACGCGGTTGTTCAGGCCGAGCTTCGCGAGGATGCGGGAGACGTGCGCCTTGACGGTCGCGACGCTCATGTAGAGCTCAGCGGCGATCTCCGCGTTGGACGCGCCGCGGCCCACGGCGACGGCCACCTCCCTTTCGCGGTCGGCCAGTTCGCCGAGGCGCTCACGCGCGCGTGCCCTGCGGTCCTGCTGCGGGTCGGGGCCGGTGGCCCGCGTGATGAGCTGCCGGGTCACGGTCGGCGACAGGACGGGCGCTCCGGAGGCGACCCGGCGGACCGCCTCGACGATCTCGGCGGGCGCGGTGTCCTTGAGGACGAAACCCGCGGCCCCGGCGCGCAGCGCCCGCAGTACCTGTTCGTCGGCGTGGAACGTGGTGAGGACGATGACCTCGGGTGCGTCGGGCCGCGCCCGCAGCGCCTCGGTCGCGGCGAGACCGTCCACGTCCGGCATGCGGATGTCCATGAGGACGACGTCGGGCCGGGTCTCGGCGACAAGGGCGGGGACCTGTGAGCCGTCGCCCGCCTGGCCGACGATCTCGATGTCGGGCGCGCCCCCGAGCATGAAGGAGAGGCCCGCGCGCACCAGCGGGTCGTCGTCGACGAGGAGCACCCTGATCGGTTCCACCGAATTCACCCAGTCCCGCCTTCGCGCCGTCGTACCGCGGCCGTCACCGTCCCCGGGGGCCACCGTAGCGAGCCGGTGATCACGTGGTCCAGGCGTGCGGGCCGCGGGCTGGGGGTCACCCGGGCCACGGCAGCCAGGCCTCGATCGCGAAGCCCCCGTCGTCGGCGGCGCCGTGGCCGAGGCTGCCGCCGGCCAGGGTGGCGCGTTCCGTGAGGCCGATCAGGCCCTGGCCCGAGCCGGGCACGTGCGGGACCTCGCCCGGGGGCGGCGGGTTGCGGACCGAGACGGTGACCCCGTCTCCCGGAGCGCCGGACACGAGGACCTCGACCTCGGCGCCGGGGGCGTGCTTGCGGGCGTTGGTCAGGCCTTCCTGGACGATGCGGTAGGCGGTGCGGCCGACGGACGCGGGGACGGCGTCCGGGGCGGTGACCTGATGATCGAGGACGATCTTCATGCCCGCCTCGCGGGACTCGGCGACCAGGGCGTCGAGTCCGGCGAGCGTCGGCTGCGGCCGCCCCGACTCCTCGCCGTGGTCGTCGGCCCGCAGGACGCCGATGATCTCGCGCAGGTCCTGGAGCGCCTCGTGGGCGCTCTCGCGGATGACGCCGGCCGCCCGGGCGACCTCCTGCTGGGGTGCGTCGGGCCGGAACTCCAGGGCGCCCGCGTGCACGCTGAGCAGGGTGAGCCGGTGGGCGAGCACGTCGTGCATCTCGCGGGCGATGGCCTCGCGGGCGAGGCGCTGCGCCTGCTCGGCCCGCAGTGCGGCCTCGGTCTCGGCGCGCCTCGCCCGGTCGCGCAGCGACAGCAGGAGCTGGCGCCGGGAGCGTACGAACATGCCCCAGCCGACGACGGTGACGGTGAGGACGATCGTGAAGGTGACGGAGAGGACGTACGGCGAGTCCGGGTCCGGCCTGATCCAGAAGAAGAGCGGGATCAGCGCGCACGAGGCACCGGCGACCCAGGCGACATACCTGAAGGGGCGGTGCACGGCGAGGGTGAAGATGGCGACCATGGTGGCGCCGCCCGCGCTGTTCGACACCATGCTGACCGCCGCCAGCGCGATGGCCAGGCCCAGGGGCCACCTCCTGCGCAGCCACACGGCGGCGCAGGCGAGCGCGCCGAGCCACTGGTCGAGGGCGGCGAGGCCGTCGGAGGTGTTCGGGTCGTTCGAGACGGAGTGGGCGCCGAGCAGGCCGATGCCCACGGCGGCGAGGAAACAGGTGAAGTCGACGACCCAGTCGCGCAGGGTGCGGCGCCTGCGGCCGGGGCGGCCGTCCGGGTCCAGGTCGAGCTCGTCGGCGACGGCCGAGGGCAGCATCCTGCGCCGCCACCGGTACCGCTCCCCCGGTGGGGTCGTCCCTGTCCGCTCCTGAACCTCCATGGTCGACAAATCTACGCACCCGTGGCACCCGGGACCGCCTCGTGGAGCGGACCGTGGACGAAAGTCGCGGCGGCCGGTACTTCGGTACGCGCGTCCCGCCGTAAGTCGCGTCTTGTGGCGGGACGCGCCTCGCCCCGCGGCCGATGTGCGTGGGAGGTCCGCGGGGCGAGGTTGTCACCTATGAAGAAGGTTCTGGAGTTCATCGGCGCGATCGCGCTCATTCAGGGCGCGATCGGCCTGCTGCACGAGTTCACCGGGTGGCTGAGCTGGGGCGTCATCCAGCATCTCGGCTTCCTCGACGGCTACGAGGTGTACGGGAGCATCACGCTGATCGTGCTCGCGTTCGCCCTGTTCGCCGCGTCGGAGAGCCTCAAGAGCTGACGGCGCCGGTCACCGGGGTCGTTCAGCAGCTGTGGTCGACGAGGTCGAACGTCGCGTAGTGGTCGCCGGTGTAGTAGTCCTCCTGGGACTGCTCACCGGTGACGATGCGGCGGGCGCCGCGGGTCGGGGAGCCGGGGGTGATGACCGTGTACTCGTGGTAGTAGCCGGTGGACTGCGAGGGCAGGACGCCCTCCCGGTTCTGGAAGACGGTGCCGTCCTGGTCGTACGGGTAGGGGCCGCCCTGCTCGATGAGGTCGAGCGTGTCGTGGGCCTGGGAGGGCAGCGCCGAGTAGCAGATGTCGCCGACGGCTGTCACGGAGTACGTGACGGGGGCCGGGGCCGCGGTGGCCGAGCCGGCGAGGACGGGGCCGCCGATGAGCAGGGCGGCGGCGAGGGCAGTGACGCTGGCGATTCGTGGGGGGATTCGCATGGCCCCTAGTGTGACGCGCGTAGAGCATGACGTGTCAACGTCAAGTCGGGGGAGTTTTCCGGAAGTTAACCAATCGGAGGCGCCGCTTCAGGCGCGTCCGGGGCGCATTCGGGGCCCGTTCAAGGTGCGGCTCAGGCGGTGGCGCGGCGCCCCCACGCCGTCCCTGCCAGCACGAACACGGCCCCCAACAGGCCCAGCGGCCCCAGGCGTTCGCCGCCGACGGCGATGCCGGCCGCCGCGGCCCACAGCGGCTCGGTGCCAAGAAGCAGGCTCACCCGCGACGGTGACGTCCGGTGGACCGCCCACATCTGCACGAAGAAGGCGAAGAGCGTACAGAAGACGGACAGGAAGACGAGCCCCGCCCACGCGCGCGGGCCGAAGTCCGCGGCCGCCTCCCACGGCGCGGCGCCCGTCCCCGGCACCCCGCACAGGAGCGCGAACACCGCGACGGACGCGCCCAGTTGGACCGTCGTCAGGGGCAGCGCGTCCGCGCCCCGCACGGACTTCATCCGGGCCATGGCGAGGACGTGGACGGTGCGGGCGAGTGCCGCGAGCAGCATCAGGAGGTCGCCGCCGGACGGGGCCGTGAAGCCGCCGCTCTGGGTGAGCAGGACGACGCCGGCGACGGAGACGGCGGCCGCGGCGAGGAAGGTGCGGGACGGCCTGGTCCGCGTCAGCGCGGCCTCGGCGAGGGGCGTGAAGATCATGGTGAGGCTGATGATGAGGCCCGCGTTCGTCGCCGAGGTGTGGACGACGCCGTAGGTCTCCAGGAGGAAGATCCCGCTGAGGATCAGCCCGAGGAGTCCCGCCCCGCGCCACTGCGTGGCGCTCAGCCCGCGCAGCGCGCCCCGCCCGGCCACGGCGAGCGCCGGCAGGACGGCGCCGAACCGGAGCACGAGGACCGCGAGGACGGTGGTCTGTGTGGTGATGCCCTTGGCCGCGAGATAGCTGGCTCCCCAGACGACGGCCACGAGGAGAACGGGCAGGTCGGTGAGCCAGGCGCGGCGGGGCGCGGTGACGGTGAGCGTGGTCAAGGTGCGGTCTCCGGCGGCGTACGGCGGCGTGGAGACGACGGCGACTCGCACGGGGGCGGGCTCACGGTACCGGCGGCAAGATCATCAGGGCCACCGCTTTCCGTCCACCGGACCCGCCGGGCAACTCACCACTGCAGGCGGGGCATCGGTGTCCGTTTGCCGCCAGCATCGGCGGTCGCCCGTCCATTTACTTGAAGTCATAACAACCGATGGCTTCAGGAGGACCCATGAACGGCAAGGCAGCACTCGTCACCGGTGGCGGCCGCGGGATCGGCGCGGCGACCGCGCTGCGGCTGGCGCGTGAGGGCGCGAATGTGGCGGTCACCTACGTGAACGGCAAGGAGGCGGCCGAGGAGGTCGTGCGCCGCGTCGAGGCACTGGGCCGGCGCGGTCTCGCACTGCGCGCCGACTCGGCGGACCCGCACGAGGCGGCGGGGGCGGTGGATCAGGCGGCGGACGCGTTCGGCGGGCTCGACGTGCTGGTGAACAACGTGGGCGTGGGGGTGCTCGGGCCGCTGGAGGGCTTCTCGCTCGCCGAGATCGACCACGCGCTCGCGGTGAACGTGCGCGGTGTCCTGCTGGCGTCGCAGGCGGCCGCGGCGCGGCTGTCCGACGGCGGCAGGATCGTCACCGTCGGCACCTGCATGGCGAAGCGCGTACCGGGCCCCGGCGGGACCGTGTACGCGACGACCAAGGCGGCCCTGATCGGCCTGACGAAGGCGCTGGCACGCGAGTTGGGCGGCCGCGGCATCACGGCGAACATCGTCCACCCGGGCCCGATCGACACGGACATGAACCCGGCGGACGGACCGTACGCCTCGGGCCAGACCGTGTCCGTCGCGCTGGGCCGGTTCGGCACGGCCGACGAGGTGGCGTCGATGGTCGCCTATCTCGCGGGCCCCGAGGCCACGTATGTCACGGGTGCGGAGTTCGCCGTGGACGGCGGGCACGCGGCGTGACGTATGCGCGCGGGGGCGTACCGGTGCTGTCAGGCCGGTACGCCCCCGCGCGGGTCCGGGGCCCGGGTCAGCCGCCGAGCTCCTGGTGACGGGCTGTCAGGCGGGCCGTGCCCTCGTCCGTCAGCGAGCCGAACAGCCGCAGGCGGGAGATGCCGCCGTCCGGGTAGATGTCCACGCGCGCGTGGGTGCCGACCGCAGGGGCGTCGAGGACGAAGCGGTGGTTGGTGTCGGGCTGGAGGCGGGTGCGGGGCAGGACCTCCACCCACTCGCCGTCGTCGCCGTCGCGCACGGAAACCGACGCCCAGCCCGCCGAGTTGCCCTTGAGGTAGGCGGTGTCGATCTCCAGGGCGCGGATCTGCGACTGGGCGGCCAGGCCGTAGCTGATCCAGTCGTTGCCCTGGTCGCGGCGGCGGCGGGTCTCCCAGCCGTCGTCCATCTTGCGGGAGCGGCCCGGCTGGATGGTGTTGCTCGCGGGCGAGTAGAAGAGGTTGGAGGCGTCCTCGGCGCGGCCGCCGTTCTCCAGGGCGACGACGTCGAACGTGCCGAGCGTGGCGAGCCACTTGGGGTCGGGCACGACCTCGCCGTGGACCCGCAGGCGGGCGATGCCGCCGTCGGGGTGCTGATTGACGCGCAGGTGCGTGAAGCGCTGCTCCACGTCGACGGCGAAGCCGTTGGCCGCGTGGCCGCCGACCGCCGTGCGCGGTACGAGTGTCGTCCACTTGACGTCGCCCGACAGGAGCTCCTCCGGGGTGGGCGCGCCCTCGACGGACGCGGCCTCCACGGAGACGGCCTGCGGGTAGTTGCCGCGGAAGTGGGCGGTGTCGACGATGATGCCGCGGATCACGCCGGGGGCGCCGAGCCGGACGAGCGCCCAGTCGTGGTCCTCGGCGGTCGGCCACGGGTGGTCCGCGCCGGTGCCGCGGCGACGGCGGGTCTCCCAGCCGTCCATGATCTTGCCCTTGTGGCCGAAGTGCTCGGGGTCGAACTCGGCGCGCTCGGGCACGAGGAGGTTCTCGCGCTGGGCGAAGAACTCGTCGTTGGCGGCGATGACACCGGCGCCGAGCTGCCGCGCGGCGAGGTCGGCGTACTGCGTGAACGGGAAGTCGGCGGTGCGGTAGTCGGCGTACGGGTCTCCGCCGCCGTAGGGGTTCGCGTCGCCGGTGAAGCTGGGAATCGCCGTCACAGTGATCAGTTGTTCCTTTCGAGGAGCTTGCCGGCGGGAGCGGTGAACTCGCCTTCGGCGACGATGCGCTCACCGCGCAGCCAGGTCGACTTCACGACGCCGTGCAGCGTCTTGCCCGCGTAGGCGGTGACGCGGTTGCGGTGCTGCAGTTCGGCCGGGTCGACGGTGAAGGTCTCCTCGGGGGCGAGGACCGCGAAGTCGGCGTCGCGGCCGGCGGCGATGGCGCCCTTACGGTCGTCGAGGCCGACCAGCTCCGAGGTGCGCGAGGACATCCAGCGCACCACGTCGTCGAGGGAGTGGCCGCGCCCACGGGCCTCGGTCCAGATGGCGGAGAGGCTCAGCTGGAGGCCGGAGATGCCGCCCCACGCGGTGGCGAAGTCGTCGGTCTTCAGGTCGGCGGTCGACGGCGAGTGATCGGTGACGATGCAGTCGATGGTGCCGTCGGCGAGCGCCTGCCACAGCAGGTCCTGGTTCGCGGCCTCGCGGATGGGCGGGCAGCACTTGAACTCGCTTGCGCCGTCCGGGACTTCCTCCGCGGTGAGCGTGAGGTAGTGCGGGCACGTCTCGACGGTGAGCTTGACGCCCTCGGCCTTGGCCTCGGCGATCAGCGGCAGCGCGTCGGAGGAGGAGAGGTGCAGGATGTGGACGCGGGCGCCGATCCGCTTGGCGGTGTCGATGAGCCCCTTGATCGCGACGTCCTCGGAGATCCGCGGCCGGGTCGCGAGGTAGTCGTCGTACTTCGGGCCGCTGTTGTGCGGGGCGACGTCCAGCTCGTGCGGGTCCTCGGCGTGCACGATGAGCAGGCCGCCGAACCCGGCGATCTCGGCCATGGAGGCGGTGAGCTGGTCCCCGTTCAGGTGCGGGAACTCGTCCACGCCGGACGGCGAGAGGAAGCACTTGAAGCCGAAGACCCCGGCGTCGTGCAGCGGACGCAGGTCCTTGACGTTGTCCGGCAGCGCGCCACCCCAGAAGCCGACGTCGATGTGCGCCTTGGCGGCGGCGACGTCCTGCTTGGTGCGCAGGTTGGCCGCCGTCGTCGTCGGCGGCAGTGAGTTGAGCGGCATGTCGACGATCGTGGTGATGCCGCCGGCCGCCGCGGCGCGGGTGGCCGTCCAGAAGCCCTCCCACTCCGTGCGCCCCGGGTCGTTCACGTGGACATGGGTGTCCACGAGTCCGGGCATGAGGACGTCGTCACCGAAGTCCTCGAGCCGGGCGCCTGCCGGTACGTCCGCGTCGTGCGGAAGGACGGCGGCGATCTTTCCCCCGGCGACGGCGACCGACGCGGGCCGCGTGCCTTCGGGGGTGATGACGCGGGTCGAGCGCAGCACCAGTTCGACGTCGGACACCCGAGCCCCTCTCAGTAAATTCAACGTTCTGTTGAAGGAGTTTTCACTCCAGTCCAGGGTCCGTCAAGAGCCGCCCCGTAAGGGACGACGCCATCCTGGACGTTTCCACAAAGTGGAATTAGAATTCCGTAAGCCAGAACGTAGCTATCTACGACGACACCGTCAAGAGACCACAGGCATGGCCCGGCGACACCCGGACAAAGACCCCCTGACCGGCCGGAACAACCCGGGCCGTGCCACACCCCCCTCGGTGACCGCCGGGTAGGCTGCTGCCTTGCCCTTCCGCCCCGAAAGGAACGCGCCCGTGCCGACGTCAAGCGCCAGCACCAAGTCCTCTGGCCCTTCCGCCCCGACCGGCGGAGTCCAGTCCCTCGAGCGCGCCTTCGACCTCCTCGAGCGGATGGCCGACGCCGGGGGCGAGGTGGGTCTCAGTGAGCTCTCCGCGAGCAGCGGCCTTCCCCTGCCGACGATCCACCGCCTGATGCGCACCCTGGTCGCCTGCGGCTACGTGCGCCAGCAGACCAACAGGCGCTACTCGCTCGGCCCCCGCCTGATCCGCCTCGGCGAGTCCGCCTCCCGCCTCCTCGGCACCTGGGCCCGCCCCTATCTCGCCCGCCTCGTCGAGGTGACCGGCGAGACGGCGAACATGGCGCTGCTCGACGGGGACGAGATCGTCTACGTCGCTCAGGTGCCGTCCAAGCACTCGATGCGGATGTTCACCGAGGTGGGCCGGCGCGTCCTGCCGCACTCGACGGGCGTGGGCAAGGCCCTGCTCGCCGACACCCCGGCCGACGAGGTGCGCGCGCTGCTCGCGCGGACCGGCATGCCGGCCGCCACGGAGAAGACGATCACCACGGCCGACGGCTTCCTCGACGCGCTCGCGGAGGTGCGCCGCGCCGGGTACGCGGTCGACGACAACGAGCAGGAGATCGGCGTGCGCTGCCTCGCCGTCTCCGTGCCCAACTCCCCCACGGCCGCCGCGATCTCGATCTCGGGCCCGGCGGGACGTGTCACCGACGCCGCGACCGAGAAGATCGTGCCGGTGCTTCAGCAGGTCGCCGAGGAGCTGTCGGTGGCACTGTCGAGCTCCGGGGTCGGCGTGTAGCGGGCACCACCCGCAGCGTCACGGGACGGGCCGGCCTTCGTGAGCCGCCCGTCCACCATTTCGCACACCTCGTCCGCCACCGCGAGATGCGCCCGGTCGTGCGTGACCAGGACGGTCGCGGTGCCGCGCTCCCTCGTGAGCCGGGCGAGCAGATCCAGTACGGCCGCCCCGCGTTCGTGGTCGAGGGCGCTCGTCGGCTCGTCCACGAGCAGGACCGCCGGCTCGTTCATCAGGGCGCGGGCGATGTTGACGCGCTGGCGCTGACCGCCGGACAGCTGGTGGGGGCGGCGGCGCGCCTGGTCCGTCAGTCCGACCGCGGCCAGCAACTCCCCTGCCCGCTCCCGCGCTTCGCGCGGCTTGCGGCCGTCCAGGTGGGCCATGACCTGGAGCTGTTCGAGGGCGGTCAGGGACGGCAGGAGGTTCGGCTGCTGGAAGACGATGCCCAGAGAGCGGCGGCGCAGCCCGGCGCGTTCGGCGGGGCCGATCGAGTCCGTCGGCGTACCGCCCACGGTCACGGTGCCGCTGTCGGGCGTGACCAGCGTCGCCGCGACCGCGAGGAGGCTGGACTTGCCCGACCCGGACGGGCCGACGACCGCGGTGACCGTGCCGGCCGGGACGTGCAGCGTGACGCTGTCGAGCGCCGTGATGCGTCCGTCGCCGTCCGGGTAGGTGAGGGTGATCTCGTCGAGGTCGAGGCTCATCGGGCGCTCCCGAGTGCGGTGAGGGGGTCTACGGCGGTGATGCGCCGGATGGACAGGGCGGCGCCGGCCGCGCCGAGCACGGTCATGACGGCGGCCGGGCCGAGCGTGGTGAGCGGCTCCATGACGAACGGCACGCTGTCGGGCACGAACGCCCCGATGAGCGCCGCGAGCGCCGTCCCGAGGGCCGTACCGCCGACGAGCATGACCACGGCCTGCCCGAGCGCGTCCTTCAGCAGATAGGGCGTCGAGGAGCCGAGGGCCTTGAGGACCGCGATGTCGCCGCTGCGCTGGATCGTCCACACGGTGAAGAACGCGCCGATGACCATCGCCGAGATGACGAAGAGGAAGCCCCGCATGAGCTGGAGCGAGCCGTTCTCGGCCTGGTAGGACCCTATGGCCTCAAGGGCCCCGGCCACGGTCCGCGTCTCGGTGCCCGCCGCACGGTCCGCGGCGCCGAGGTCGGCGCCGTCCCCGGTGCGCAGGGCGATCACGGTGGCCCGCTCCCCTGTGCGCTGTCCGCCCGGCGCCACGTTCTGCCAGTCGCCGAGGTCGATCCAGACGACGGGTGTGTGGCTGTACGAGGCGTCGCCCGCGACCGCGCTCACCGTGAGGGACGTACGGGACAGGGCGATACGGTCACCGGGCCCCGCGCCCAGATCGTCCGCCGCCTGCTGGGACAGGACGGCCGTGCCGGGTGCCGTCGTGTCGGGCGCGAGCCCCGAGCGGGGCCGCACGCCGAACGCGGACACGGCCGCCGTGTGGTGGCCCGCCTCGGCGTTGACGGTGCTGATGCCGAGCGGCTGCGCGCTCTCGATCCCCGGCCGCGCGGCCAGCGCCCGCCACTGCCCGGACCCGACCGTCGAACCGGTGAACGACACCGCCTGGCCGTCCGCGGGCCGGGCGAACGCCAGGTGGTCGGCGGGCAGCCCGGTCAGCGCCGAGGTGTTGTCCCGGGCCAGGCCCGCGGTCAGGGCGGACAGCAGGCCGACGAGCAGCGTGATCAGCACGACCACGCTTCCCATCAGCGCGAACCGGCCCTTGGCGAACCGTAGATCTCTCCATGCGACGAACATGGTCCCCAGCCTGCGGCCGGGCGCCCGCCCCGGGCATCGCGCCACAGCACGCTTCACCCGAATCGAAGGAAGGAGCCGCCTTTCAAACTTTCGGTTGACCGTCTTCGACGTTCTTCTGCCTACGCTGGTGACGGTATGGATCCACGTTCTCTGACCCCCGTTCTGCGCGTCCTGCGCCTGTGCCTGCACGTGCTGATGGCCGGGCTGCTCCTGCTGGTCGCCGGCCGCGCGCTGGCCGGGGACTCGACGGGGGCGGGCGCCGTGGTGGCCGCCGCGGTGGTGATGACCGTCGTGTACGGGGCGGGCCCGCTGATCCCGGCCGTACGGGACACGCGGGCCGGGGCGGCCCTCTGGCTCGGGGCGCTGTGCGCGGTGTGGCTGGTGCTGCTCGTCCTCTCCCCCGACGGGCTGTGGCTGGCGTTCCCGCTGTACTTCCTCCAGCTGCATCTGCTGCCCGCCCGCTGGGGCGTCCCCGCCGTGGCGCTCACCGCGTGCGCCGCCATCGCCTCGTACGTACGCCATGGGCAGGAGCTCAACCCGGGGGCCTTCATAGGGCCGCTCCTCGGCGCGGCCGTGGCCGTCGCGACCGTCATGGGCTACCAGGCGCTGTACCGCGAGAGCGAGCGCAGACAGCGCCTGATCGAGGAGCTGATCGCGACGCGCGCCGAACTCGCCGCCGCGGAGCGCACGGCGGGCACCCTCGCCGAGCGGGAGCGCCTGGCGCGCGAGATCCACGACACCCTCGCGCAGGGTCTGTCCTCGATCCAGCTCCTGCTGCGCGCGGCCCAGCGCGCGCTGCCGCCGCAGTCACCGGCCGCCCCGCACATCGAAGAGGCGCGCGCGGCCGCCCAGGACAACCTGGCCGAGGCCCGCCGCTTCGTGCGGGCCCTGTCGCCGCCGGACCTGGAGAGCGGGTCGCTTGCGGGGGCCCTGGAGCGGCTGTGCGCGACGGCTCCCGGGCTCACCGCCCGCTTCACGGAGAGCGGCACACCGTCCGGGCTGCCGACGCCGTACGAGGTCGCCCTGCTGCGGATCGCGCAGTCGGCGCTCGCGAACACGGTGCGCCACGCGGGAGCCCGCCGCGCCGAGATCACCCTCAGCTTCATGGACACGGCCGTGGCCCTCGACATCGTGGACGACGGCCGCGGCTTCGACCCCGCCTCGGCCCCGTCCGGCGACGGCGGGTTCGGCCTGCCCGCGATGCGCTCACGCGCGGAGTCCCTCGGGGGCACGTTCACGGTGGAGTCGGCGCCGGGCCAGGGCACGGCGGTCGCGATCACTCTCCCTCTCCCCGTGGAAGGCGCGTCATGACCGTCCGGCTCCTGCTCGCCGACGACCACCCCGTCGTACGCGCCGGGCTCCGCGCCGTCCTCGACGCCGAACCCGACTTCGAGATCGCCGCGGAGGCCGCCACGGCGGAGCGGGCCGTGGAGCTCGCCGCGGCCGGCGGGGTCGACGTCGTCCTCATGGACCTCCAGTTCGGCGCCGGAATGCACGGCTCGGAGGCGACGGCGGCCATCGCGGCGAGGCCCGGTGCGCCGCGCGTCCTCGTCCTGACCACGTACGACACGGACGCGGACATCCTCGCCGCGGTGGAGGCGGGCGCGTCCGGCTATCTGCTCAAGGACGCGCCGCCGGAGGAGCTCGCGGCGGCGGTCCGCACGGCGGCCTCCGGCCAGTCCGCGCTCGCGCCCGCCATCGCGCACCGCCTGATGGACCGCATGCGGGCCCCCGCCGAGGCGCTCAGCCGCCGCGAGCTGGAGGTGCTCCAGCTCGTCAGGGACGGCCTGTCGAACCAGCGGATCAGCAAGGAACTGTTCCTCAGCCAGGCGACGGTGAAGTCCCATCTGGTGCACATCTACGCCAAGTTGGGCGTCGACTCGCGCACAGCGGCGGTCGCCGCGGCCACCGCACGCGGCCTCATGCGCCGCTGACCTGCCCGTTCAGCCCACCGGACCTTTCGCCGCGAAGTCCTGCGGCCATCCGCCGCAACCCGTCCCGCGCAGGCGCCGGCGCGGCACGCTCAGGACCGGGCACCCGGCGCACACCCCACCACCGAACCGCAGATCCGCCTCACACAGCGGCAACCACCGCCTACGGCCTCATGCGCCAATGCCCCCGTTCACCCGGCCGGGCCCGCCGCCGCGAAGTCGTATGCGCTCGCTCGGCGCAGCGCGCGCAGCTCGTGCCGTGCCAGCGGCGGGGCCGGCACGGTCAGGACCGGGCAGCCGGCGTGTGCGACGACGTAGCGGTGGATCCGTCCGCGCCGCATGCGGCGTGGACGGACGCCGATGACGAGCAGGTCGTCCGGGCCCGCCACCGCGTCGCGCAGGGCCCGGCCCGGTCTGGCCCTGACCACACGGCGTACCAGGTCGACGTCCCGGGGTGGCCCGCCGAGCGCCTCGGCGAAGGCGCGGTCGAGGCGGGCGCAGGCCTCGCCGTGCCAGTGCCGGGCCCACTGCCGGTCGGGGCGGCGGGCGTACAGGCCCTCACCCTCGGGCGGCTCCCAGGCGAGGACGGCGACGAGGACCCGGCCCGAGCGGCGCGCCTGCTCGGTGGCCGCGCGCAGCGCCGCGAGCCCGCCGAGCGAGTCGCTCACCCCGACGACGACCTGACCGACCGTTCCCTCGGGCCGTCGGGCCTCGATGGCGCTCACGGCTTCCTCCCCTTGCGCTGCTTCCCGTTCACCAGCGCGCGGACCCAGGCGCCCGCCGGCCGCGTGGTGCGCGCCTCCGCGCGGCGCTGCATCTCCCGCTCGAAACGGTCCGTGACACAGCCCGCCTCGTACCCGTCCATGGCATGCCTCCTCAGCCGGCTCCCCAGGCCAAAACCCCTGACCTCCCTCGAGTCTGTAGGCTGATTGGCCTGGACAGCAGGGCCAATAGCGGGGAGTTGGTATGGCAGGCAATCGAGTGGTCCACGCCTTGAACCCGCCGGGCACGGACAACATGAACGGGTCCCTGGGCAGCCGCCGCCTCGCCGGCCTCCTGGCGGTCACCGCCGGGGAGCGACCCGGCTACCGCGTCCTGGCCCAGGGCGTACGCACCCTGCTGCTCGACGGGCGCATCCCGCTGCACACCCGGCTGCCCGCCGAGCGCGAGCTGGCCACGGCGCTCGGCGTCAGCCGCGCCACGGTCACCGCCGCCTACGACCTGCTGCGCGAGGGCGGCTACGCACGCAGCAGGCGTGGCGCGGGGACGTGGACCGAGCTGCCCGAGGGACAGCGGCCCGCCAGCGTGGCCGTCTTCCCCACGGGCGACGACGTGATCGACCTCGCCATCGCGGCGCCCGGCGCGCCCGAGGCGGAGCTCGCCGACGCGCTCGCCGCCGCCGGCGCACAGCTGCCGAGGCACGCGTCGACGCCCGGCTACCACCCGTACGGGCTTCCCGAGCTACGGGCCGCGGTCGCCGAGCGGTTCACACGGCGCGGCCTGCCGACGCTCCCCGAACAGATCCTCATCACCTCGGGCGCCCAGCAGGCGGTGTCGCTCACCCTGGGGCTCCTCGCCCGGGCGGGCGACCGCGTCCTGGTCGAGAACCCGTCGTACCCGAACGCCCTGGACGCGCTGAACAGGGGCGGGATGCGGGCCACGCCGGTGCCGGTCACGGACGGCGGCTGGGACACGGACCTTTTCGAGTCGGCGCTGCGCCAGACCGCGCCGCGGCTCGCCTATCTGATCCCGGACTTCCACAACCCGACCGGGCGGCTGATGCCGCGCGAGCAGCGGGTGCGGCTCCTCGAGGCGGCGCGGGCGACCGGGACCTGGCTGGTCGTGGACGAGACGGTCGCCGACATCGCGCTGGACGTGCCGGCGCCCGCGCCGTTCGCCTCGCTCGCCTCGCACGGTGCGGGCGAACAGGTCGTCACCGTGGGCTCGTTGAGCAAGTCGCACTGGGGCGGGCTGCGCATCGGCTGGGTACGGGCCGGGTCGCGGCTCATCACGGAACTGGCCACGGCACGGGTGCCGTTCGACATGTCGGGTTCCGTGCTCGACCAGCTTGTCGCGCTGCGGCTGCTCGACCGGATGGACGAGGTCCTGAGCGAGCGCCTGCCGCGGATGCGGGCCCAGCGGGACGCGCTCGCCGAGGACCTGGCGCGCGAACTGCCTGAGTGGCGCTGGCAGTTGCCACCCGGCGGCCTGTCGCTCTGGATCGACCTGGGCCGCCCGATCGCCTCGGCGCTCGCCCGGGCCGCGCTGCGGCACGGGGTGCGCATCGAGGGCGGCTCCCGCTTCGGCGCGGACCCGGGCACGCACGAGCACCGGCTGCGCTTCCCGTACACACAGCCGCCCGAGGTCGCCAGGGAGGCGGTGCATCGCCTGGCGCAGACGCTCGCGGACGGCCTCGGCGCGACCGGTGACGAGCCGGGCCGGCCCCACTGGGTGGCGTGACGCCGGACTGATGGGCCGTCAACTCAGGCACGAGGTCAGTGCAGTGACGGCCCGCCGAACAGCTCCACCGCGTTCCGCACGTCCCCGAGGCCCTTCGCCAGGGCGCTGACCGAGCCGATCGCGCCCGCGATGAGCAGCAGGGAGCGGCGCAGGCGCGGGATCTCGGGGAGGCCGCCGGCGGCCATCGCGTCCAGGGCGGCCAGTTCGTCCTCGGCGACCGCCCGGTCGGGGAACTCGGCCGGATGGGCGGCCAGTTCACGGCGCAGCCTGGACACCGCGGCGCGCAACTCCGTCACCCGCGGATCCTCTTCGCTGACCGCCACCAGCTTCTGCCCCACGCTCCGCAACACAGCTCTCCCCCCTCGCACGCCTTTGTGCGACCGCGGACGTGCGCGTTCCGCACGCCGTACGCCTTCCGCGGCCCCGGCGGGGCGTTGGCCGGACTCGCCGCATCGGGGTCGTCGGCCAGTAAACGCCACCTTCTGCCGCGCCCGCCACCGTGCCGACCGAATTCCGGCCTCACGAGTGTCCCCGGGGGTCGGCGCGCGGGCGGCCCGGTGAGGTATCCAGGCTTCATGACACACGCAACGGATGAGGCTCCGGTGACGGGACTGCTGCTCGCGGCGGGCGGTGGGCGCAGGCTCGGCGGGCGGCCGAAGGCGCTCCTGACGCACCGCGGGCGCCCCCTGGTGGAGCACGCGGTGGCGGTGCTGCGCGCGGGCGGCTGCGAGCGCGTCCACGTCGTACTGGGCGCGGCAGCGGACGACGTGCGGGCGCGGGCGGACCTGGCGGGGTGCGTGCTCGTGGAGAACCCGGCGTGGGAGGAGGGCATGGGGTCGTCGCTGCGGGCGGGGCTCGGCTCGCTCACCGGGACGGGGGCGTCGGCCGCGCTCGTACTCCTTGTGGACCAACCGGGGATCGGGGCTCCGGCGGTGGCGCGCGTGCGCGCCGCGTACCGGTCGGCGGGGTCGCTGGCGGCGGCCGCGTACGACGGGGAGCGCGGGCATCCGGTCCTGTTCGGGGCGGAGCACTGGCCGGGGATCGTGGCGAGCGCGGCCGGGGACCGCGGGGCGCGCGCGTACCTGAAGGAGCACGCGTCGGAGCTCACGCTCGTGGAGTGCGGCGATGTGGCCGATGACTACGACATCGACACCGAGGCCGACCTGAAGCACCTTGAGTGAGGGGCATGAACGGGGCGTGAGGAGCCTGGCACCGAGCGCCACGTTATGTCGACCCGGAGAATCTCGACATCAACAAACCATTGAACTTCCACAATGAGGAAACTAGTATCCACTGCTCAGAAGGGCCGGTCCCCCCGCGCGGGGTCCGTAGTCGTATTCCGGCGCCCACGGCACTCGGTGCCGCCCGCGCCCGTTCGCTGAAGGAAGTGACAGCTCATGTCCGCACCAGCGCCGTCCCCGCTGGCCATCGTCGACGCAGAGCCCCTGCCCAGGCAGGAAGAGGTGCTCACGGACGCGGCCCTCGCCTTCGTGGCCGAGCTGCACCGGCTGTTCACGCCCCGGCGTGACGAGCTCCTCACCCGCCGCGCGGAGCGTCGCGCCGAGATCGCCCGCACCTCCACGCTCGACTTCCTCCCGGAGACCGCTCACATCCGCGAGGACACCACCTGGCGCGTCGCGCCCGCCCCGGCCGCGCTGAACGACCGCCGCGTCGAGATCACCGGTCCCACCGACCGCAAGATGACCATCAACGCCCTGAACTCGGGCGCCAAGGTCTGGCTCGCGGACTTCGAGGACGCCTCGGCCCCCACCTGGGAGAACGTCGTCCTGGGCCAGGTCAACCTGATGGACGCCTACACGCGCAACATCGACTTCACGGACGAGCGCACCGGCAAGTCGTACGCCCTCAAGGGCAACGAAGAGCTCGCGACCGTCGTGATGCGCCCGCGCGGCTGGCACCTGGACGAGCGCCACCTGAAGGACGAGGCCGGCCGGCCCGTCCCCGGCGCGCTCGTCGACTTCGGCCTGTATTTCTTCCACAACGCCAAGCGCCTGATCGAGCTCGGCAAGGGCCCGTACTTCTACCTCCCGAAGACGGAGTCGCACCTGGAGGCCCGCCTCTGGAACGAGATCTTCGTCTTCGCGCAGGACTACGCCGGGATCCCCCAGGGCACCGTCCGCGCGACCGTCCTGATCGAGACGATCACGGCCGCGTACGAGATGGACGAGATCCTCTACGAGCTCCGCGACCACGCCGCCGGCCTGAACGCGGGCCGCTGGGACTACCTGTTCTCCATCGTCAAGAACTTCCGTGACGGCGGCTCCAAGTTCGTCCTGCCGGACCGCAACCTGGTCACGATGACGGCCCCGTTCATGCGCGCCTACACCGAACTCCTCGTCCGCACCTGCCACAAGCGGGGCGCGCACGCGATCGGCGGCATGGCGGCGTTCATCCCGTCACGGCGCGACGCCGAGGTCAACAAGGTCGCGTTCGAGAAGGTCAAGAACGACAAGGACCGCGAGGCCGGCGACGGCTTCGACGGCTCGTGGGTCGCCCACCCCGACCTGGTCCCGATCGCGATGGCGTCCTTCGACGCGGTCCTCGGTGACAAGCCGAACCAGAAGGAGCGCCTGCGCGAGGACGTGTCCGTCGCGCCCGGCGACCTGATCGCGATCGACTCCCTCGACGCCCGGCCCACCTACGACGGCCTGGTCAACGCCGTCCAGGTCGGCATCCGCTACATCGAGGCGTGGCTGCGCGGCCTCGGCGCCGTCGCCATCTTCAACCTGATGGAGGATGCGGCCACCGCCGAGATCTCCCGCTCGCAGATCTGGCAGTGGATCAACGCCGGCGTCGTCTTCGAGGGCGGCGAGCACTCCGGCACGACGGTCACGGCCGACCTGGCCCGCGAGGTCGCGGCCCAGGAGCTCGCGAACATCAAGGCCGAGATCGGCGAGGAGGCCTTCGCGGCCGGCAAGTGGCAGCAGGCCCACGACCTCCTCCTCCAGGTCTCCCTGGACGCGGACTACGCGGACTTCCTGACGCTGCCCGCGTACGAGCAGCTCGCCGGCTGAGTCCGGCCCCGCACCACCCGAGCCCTCGGCACCGCACAGCGCCGGGGGTTCGGTCGTGTCCGGGGTCAGCCCTTGTCACCGAGGTGGACGGACCAGTCCTGTTCGGCGGCCGGTTTGCCGTGCAGGTCGGGGACGCGCTTGAGCCAGTCGGGGCGGCCCTTCTCCGTGTCGGCCGCGCGGCGCGCGTCGGCGGCCGCCAGCTGATCGCGCGACGGAAAGTCCGTGGGCAGCCAGGCGGGGGACGTACGGGCGCGGGCCGCGAGATAGGAGACGTACGCCTCGCGGACCGCGTCCGGCGAATGGAAGCCCGGCTCGTCGGTCAGCCACGCGTCGGGGACGAGCGCGGTGATCTCGCGGAGCATCTCCTCGGTGACGAGGGGCGCCAGCTCCGCGTCGGCGGCCGCCGTGTCGGGCCCGTAGGCGCCGAGGGCGTGATGGCGGAAGTCGTACGCCTTGTCGGGCGCGGACGCGTCCCAGCGGTGGTGGAAGATCAGG
Source organism: Streptomyces sp. NBC_01445 (assembly GCF_035918235.1). Classification (NCBI taxonomy): domain Bacteria; kingdom Bacillati; phylum Actinomycetota; class Actinomycetes; order Kitasatosporales; family Streptomycetaceae; genus Streptomyces; species Streptomyces sp. NBC_01445. The sequence goes on from NZ_CP109485.1 coordinate 2,998,858, forward strand.
GCGGCGCCGTGGTCGATCAGCCACAGCTTCGGCTCCTGGATGCCGAAGGTGGGCCAGATCATCAGGTTCGAGCTGTGGATCGTGCGGTCCACGTTGACCGTGAGGGCGTCGAGCCACACGATCTTCCCGGCCTCCAGCGGGTCCACCGTGAAGGCGGCAGCGACCTCGGGCGTGAAGTCCTTCGCGCCCGGCAGGAAGTCCATCCCGAGGTTGAGCCCGTCGCTCGCGCGCAGCAGGTCCTGGACCTCCTGGTGCGGCTCGTGTGCGGCCACCTCGGGGTCGAAGTGGACGCGGACCAGCTCGGGAAAGCGCAGGCCGAGGCGGCGCGCCAGCTCACCGACGACGATCTCCGCGACGAGCGCCTTGCGGCCCTGCGCGGAGCCGGTGAACTTCACGACGTAGGTCCCCAGGTCGTCGGCCTCGACGACCCCGGGCACGGAGCCGCCGGTTCGCAGGGGGTTCAGATACCGGACGGCCGTCACTTCTCGCAGCACACCCGCCAGCCTAACGGTCGGCGCCCGCGGCCGAGGGGTGGCCGGGATCGCACCCTGCGGCGCTCCGGGTCCACCCGACGCCCGGCGACTGCCGGTACCGTCGTCCCGGCTGCGGAGATCTTCTTGCGCTATCTCCCTTGCGCGGGACCGATGATGAGGGACGGGACGCATGGTGAACGGTGGCCGGGTCGCGGTCGTGGGCGGGAGCATCGCCGGGTGCGCCGCGGCTCTCGCGGCCCATCGCGGGGGCGCGGACGAGATCGTCGTGTACGAGCGGGCCGCGAGCTCCCTCGCGGAACGCGGCGTGGGCCTCGCGGTGCACGACGCGCGGTACGCCGAGCTGGAGTCGGCCGGGTACATGGACGCGGGCATGCCGTGGGTGGGCCTGGTGCGCCGTCGCTGGTACGTGCGCGCCGGGGGCAAGGAGCTCGGGCGCGAGATCGCCGTCATGCCGTTCCCGTTCCGTACGTACAACTGGGGGCCGCTCTGGCGCGATCTGCGCCGGGCGGTGCCCGAGGGCGTCGAGTTCCGTACGGGTGCGGCGGTGGCGCGGGTCGAGGCGACGGCGGGCGGGGCCCGCGTACACACGGCAGCCGGTGGCGCCGAGGAGTTCGGCCTCGTCATCGGCGCGGACGGCTACCGCTCGGCGGTGAGGGCCTGCGCGTTCCCCGACGTACAGCCGCGGTACGCGGGATATCTGGCGTGGCGGGGCGCGTTCCCCGCACAGCGGATCTCCGAGCCCGGCCTGTGGGCCGAGGAGGACTGCGCGTACGTCGTGTTCCCCGGCGGGCACCTCATCGTCTACCGGATCCCGGACGGCGGCCCGTCCGGCGGCCATCGCGTGAACTGGGTTCTCTACACGGCTCCCCCGCCGGGCGTCGACGCGGCGCTGCGCGTCGACCTGCCGACGAGCCTGCCGCCCGGCACCCTCACCGACGCGCTGCGCTCCCATCTCGCCTACGTGGCCGACGAGTTGCTGCCGCCGTACTGGGGCGACCTGGTCCGCCTCACCGCCCCGGACGAGCTCGCGCTCCAGCCCATGTACGACTTCACGGCCCCGCGGTACGCGACGGGCCGGTTCATGCTGGCCGGGGACGCGGCGACGGTCGCGCGCCCGCACACCGGGGCGGGGGCGGTGAAGGCCCTCCAGGACGGCGTGGCCATCGAATCCGCGTTCCGCGCCGCGCCGGCCCTGGACGGGGCGCTCGCCGCGTACGACGACTCCCGCACGGCGGCCGGCGGCGCACTGGTCGGGCTCGGACGGAGCCTCGGCCGGGCGCTCGTGCAGGAGACCCCGGACTGGCGGGAGTTGGACCAGGCCGGGCTTGAGGCGTGGTGGGCACAGGCGGACGGAACCGGGGTGTTCGGCGGGAAACAGCTGGATTCCGGCACCGGCCCGCATCCCCGCTGAGCAGTCGTTTTGTTGTGCGCGTACGTTGATCCATAAGATCCGGCGATGATCATAAGAAAACGGCTGGCGGCGGGAACGTGTGTCCTGTTCGCCGCCCTGACCATGGGGCTGACGCCCGTCGGCGCCTTCGCCGCGGACAGCCCCGACGAGCAGCCCACGGCCGCCCCGAAGGTCGAGCTCGTGCTCGACGTGAGCGGTTCCATGCGGGCGCGCGACATCGACGGCGGGACCCGGATGGCCGCCGCGAAGCAGGCGTTCAACGAGGTGCTCGACGCGACGCCGAAGGAGGTGGAGCTCGGCATCCGCACGCTGGGCGCCAACTACCGCGGCGAGGACCGGAAGGTGGGCTGCAAGGACACCGCGCAGCTCTACCCGGTCGGGCCGCTCGACCGCACCGAGGCGAAGACCGCGGTCGCCACCCTCTCGCCGACCGGCTGGACGCCGATCGGCCCCGCGCTCCTGAAGGCGGCCGACGACCTCGACGGCGGCGACGGATCGCGCCGCATCGTCCTCATCAGCGACGGCGAGGACACCTGCCAGCCGCTCGACCCGTGCGAGGTCGCCCGCGACATCGCCGCCAAGGGCATCAACCTCACCATCGACACGCTCGGCCTGGTCCCTGACGCCAAGACGCGTGACCAGCTCAGCTGCATCGCCGAGGCCACCGGCGGGACGTACACCTCCGTGCGGCACACCGATGAACTCACCGACCGCGTCGGCCAGTTGGTCGACCGGGCCGCCGACCCCGTGGTCAACCCCGTGGCCGTCGAGGGCGCCGAGGAATGCACCGGCGCGCCGGAGATCAAGCCGGGTCTGTACACGGACCGCGAGACGTTCGGCGAGCACCGCTTCTACCGCGTGGCCGTCGCCCCCGGGCAAGAACTGCGTGCCTCGGTGAGCGTCGCCGCGGACCGCGCGGTCAACAAGGACTACGGCGTGCTGCTGCGCGCGGTCACCGAGCACGGCCGTGAGATCGTCCGGGGCTCGGAGGCGGGCGACGGTCGTACGGACGTGATCTCGACCGGTCTGCGCTACCCGAAGCCCGAGCAGGACGACGAGGCGGCGGCCGAGACCGTCTGCCTCCAGGTGTCGAACTCCTACTCGGCCCCCGCGTCGGTCAAGACGACGCCGGGCCTCCCGGTCGAGCTGACCGTCGACGTCGTGGACGCGCCGAGCGCCGCGTCCGACGTGGCCGCGTTCGGCCTCGGCCGCGGCTGGTGGCTGCTCGGCGCCCTGGTGCTCACCGGCTTCGTGGCGGGTGTGCTGTGGGGCTGGATCTCGCGCTGGCGGGTCGCGGTCTGGAGGACCAACTGATGCGTAAGACCAGGTTGTTGGTGACGGCGGGGCTCCTCGGCGCGAGCGCGCTGACCGCACTGCTCGGGGCCGGCGCGGCGTTCGCCGGCTCCAGTGACTCCGGCTCCTCCGGTGACGACAAGGCCCCCACCGAGGCGGGCACGTCGTTCCGTACCGCGCAGGAGGTGGAGCAGGGCCGGCGGGCCACCGCGGGCGCCTCCACGGGTGACTACCTGTACTGGTCGTTCCCGGCGGACGCCGGGCAGCGACCCACGGTCAAGGCGACGGTGAAGCTGCCGGACTCGGCGGCGCGGCCCTCGGGCGCGACATGGCGGATCGACGTGTACGACGGGCTGAGGCGCCGTCAGTCCTGCATGTACGGGACTCAGTCGAGGGCGGCGGCGCAGGATGCGTCGTCGGTCGACCTGTCCTGCACGCTGCGCACGGTGCGGGCCTGGTCGGACCAGTGGGCGAACGACCCGCTGCCCGGCACCTACTACGTCCGGCTCACGGCGGCCGCGCTGACGCCCTCGGACCAGGGTCTGCCCGTCTCGGCCGAGGTCGAGGTGACCTCCAAGAAGGTCGGCGGCTCCGCGGCGGTGGACGGCTCGCTCGCGGCCCCGCTCGTGCCGGGCTCGACGACGGAAGAGGCCGCTGCGGCCACCGACGACGCCTCCGACGAGGAGAACGGCTCGTCGGCGAGCCAGGCGCTCGCGACGGGTGAGCCCGAGGACGGCTGGTCCTCCGGCTGGTGGTCGGACCGCTGGGTCTGGACGGCGGCGGGCGGCATCCTGGCCGCGCTCGCCGGTATCGGCGGCTACGCCCTGACGCGCGGCACGGGCCGCCCGTCCCGGGTACCGCCGGGCAGGTAACCCGCCCGTCCATGGCGCCCGCGCACCTCACGTGCCGGGCGCCATGGACGAGTTGGCCCCTGCTTCACACCTCTCGCAGCGCCTTCGCCAGGGCGCCGTCCCCGGACACGGCGACACGGCCCGCGCGCGCCGCCTCCTCCAGCGTCAGCTCGCCCCGCACCACGGCGACACAGGTTTCCGTGCCGAGGACGAGCCGCGCGTCGGGCTCGCCGCCCACCGGCCCCTCGGCATAGACAGGCCCGCCCGCACCCGAGCCGCCGACCCGCACATGGAACTCCCCCTCGTCGAGGCGGACTTCGACCACACCCTCGCCGCCGAGCCGCTCCAGATGGCTCAGGAGCGGCAGGGCGAACCAGTGCGCGCGTACCGCGTCCGTGGGCCCGCGCTCCTCAAGCGCAGGTGCGCCCCACTCACCCAGCGCCTGGAGCACCGGCAGCAACTGCCGTCCCCGCGAGGTCAGTTCATACACGTACGCCGAGACGGGCGCCGGCAGCCTGCGGCGCTCGGCGACGCCCTCGCGCTCCATGTCCTTCAGGCGCGAGGCGAGCACGTCCGTGCTGACACCGGGCAGGTCGGCGTGCAGATCGGTGTAGCGGCGCGGCCCGGCGAGGAGCTCACGGACGATCAGGAGCGTCCAACGGTCCCCGACGGCGTCGAGGGCGCGGGCGGCGGCGCAGTACTGGTCGTAGCTTCGGCGTGGCATGGCTCGCAGTCTATGCAACTTGTTGGACTTTCCAAGCGGTCACTTGGTAAAACCAAGTCACACACGTCACGGGCAGTCCGGGAGGGCACCACATGGAGTTCCGGCAGTCGAGCAAGCTCAGCGAGGTCTGCTACGAGATCCGCGGCCCGGTGATCGAGCACGCCAACGCCCTTGAGGAGGCGGGCCACAGCGTCCTGCGCCTCAACACCGGCAACCCCGCGCTCTTCGGCTTCGAGGCACCCGAGGAGATCGTCCAGGACATGATCCGGATGCTCCCCCAGGCCCATGGCTACACCGACTCGCGGGGCGTCCTGTCCGCCCGCCGCGCCGTCGCCCAGCGCTACCAGGCGCTCGGCCTCGAGGTCGGCGTCGACGACGTGTTCCTCGGCAACGGTGTGTCCGAGCTGGTTTCCATGGCCGTACAGGCACTCCTGGAGGACGGCGACGAAGTCCTCATCCCTGCCCCGGACTTCCCGCTGTGGACGGCCGTCACGACGCTCTCCGGCGGCAAGGCCGTGCACTACATCTGCGACGAGTCGGCCGACTGGTACCCCGACCTCGACGACATGGCCGCGAAGATCACCGACCGCACCAAGGCGGTCGTCATCATCAACCCCAACAACCCCACGGGCGCCGTCTACCCCAAGGAGATCATCGAGGGCATCCTCGACCTCGCCCGCCGGCACGGCCTGATGGTGCTCGCGGACGAGATCTACGACCAGATCCTGTACGACGACGCGGTACACCACAGCGCCGCCGCCCTCGCCCCCGACCTGGTCGTCCTCACGTTCTGCGGCCTCTCCAAGACCTACCGCGTCGCGGGCTTCCGCTCCGGCTGGCTGGTCGTCACGGGACCGCAGCAGCACGCCCGCAACTATCTGGAGGGCCTGACGATGCTCGCCTCCATGCGGCTGTGCGCCAACGCCCCCGCCCAGTACGCCATCCAGGCCGCGCTCGGCGGCCGCCAGTCGATCCGCGAACTGACCGCGCCGGGCGGACGCCTCCTCGAACAGCGCGACAAGGCCTGGGAGAAGCTCAACGAGATCCCGGGCGTCTCCTGCGTGAAACCGAAGGGCGCCCTGTACGCGTTCCCGCGCATCGACCCCAAGGTCCACCCCATCGTCGACGACGAGAAGTTCGTCCTAGACCTGCTGCTGCGCGAGAAGATCCAGGTCGTCCAGGGCACCGGCTTCAACTGGCCGCGCCCGGACCACTTCCGCATCCTCACCCTCCCCTACGCCGACGATCTCGACGCCGCGATCAGCCGGATCGGCCGCTTCCTGAGTGGGTACCGCCAGTGACGAGCAGATCGTCCGACGACATGGAGCGGGTCCGAGGGCGTAGCCGGCCCCCGGACCCCATGAATGCCACTCACATCACACGCCGACACGCTTGAGGACCCGGGTCAGTGTCAATGCCCTGCGTCCTGCCTTTGGACTACCGCCCATCGAGCTGGGCGGGCCGGATTCGAACCGGCAATTCGGGGCCTGGGGCCCGGGTCCGATCGATTCGGCGATGAGCGGCGAATACTGAGTCTGGAGCAAGAGTCTGAGATTGATGGCGGTCCGCGTGTGCTGTGCGGACCGCACCGTCACGACAAGCTTCAGCTTCAGCTTTGCGCTCCTCGCGCACCCCGGCCGCCGGCTGAGCGGCGCCCGGGGAGTCTTGTGCGGGGCCCTGGATCAGCCGAACAGATAGCTGAACACGGGGTCACCCGCCCGCTGGTCGGTCACCTCCGCCGCGTTCGCCTCCTCGCGGGCGAACTTGACGGCCTGCTGGAGCCTCTCGATCCGCTCCAGCAGCTCGTTCACCCTGCGCGCGGGCAGCGCGCCGGAGAACTTCACCGTCGTCCAGTACCCGACGGGCACGTCCTCGTAGTACACCTCGACCTGCGCCGGGTGCTTCTCGGTCGCCTCGGCCTTCACGTGGTTGCGCGGCACCTTCTTGGTGCGCAGCGTCCGCACCGGCTCCGTCTTCCAGTCGTCGGTCGACGGGTCCTGCGTCCACGACTCGGAGGCGTCGAGCAGGGGCAGCTTGCGCACGAAGGTGTTGAGGTCGACGAGCTGCTTCTCCAGGAAGAGCAGGTAGGCGACCGGCACCTGGCTCAGGACGGCCCGTCCGTCGACGGTGACATCGGCGCGCGCCTCGCAGTTCGCCCAGTCCTTGGTGGCGGTCACATCGAACAGCCGGGTCAGCGTCTTCGCGGTGTCCCGCAGCACGTGCTCGGCCTTCACCTGGACCCGCGTCGACTCGGGCGGCAGCTGCTCGCCCTCCTCGTCCTTGGGCTGGTAGGTACGCGAGATCCCGGCCAGGAGCGCCGGCTTCTGAAGCCCGTGATGGGCCGCCGTCAGGTCCTGGTGTGCCTTGGACTTGACGCCTTTCTCGACTGCGATGATCTGATTGAGTTTCGTTGCCACGCGAGAACGGTAGTCAGGCACCGCACTCCGAATCGAATGGTTTTTCCCCGGCCCACGAGGAGCAACTCACCATGGATGCGGCGCTGATAGCCGTGCTCGGCACCCTGCTCGGTTCCGTCGTCACCCACTTCTTCCAGGCGCGGTCCACTGAACGGGTCGCCGGACTCGCCCGCGCCGAGCAGCTGCGTCAGGAACGGATCTCCAGCTACAGCGCGTTCGCCGGGGCCCTGTTCGACTACCGGCGCAGTCAGAACGACCGCTGGTTCCGGGCCCATGAGGTGCCGGGTTCCACGCAGGCGGAGGAGGCCCGCTTCGCCTCGTACGAGGCGCGGATCAGCGCGCGGCAGGCGCTGGCGCGGCTCCAGTTGGTGTGCGACCGCGCGGACACGCGCCAACTGGCGGAGAGTTCCTTCGAGTTGGCGAACTGTCTGCACGAGGCGGTGGACGAGGAGGACCGGGACCGGCGGTCACAGCGGTGCAAGGAAGCCCTGACGAGGTTCATCGACTCGGCGGCCCCGAGCGTGCGCTGACCGTGTGTCCGACGTCGCCATGAGCGATCACCGGCCTCGGTGGGCAGTACCTCTGCATGACACACAGGCCGCTGCTCCTCCTGGACGTCGACGGGCCCCTCAACCCGTACGCCGCCCGCCTCCCCCGTCTGCGCGGTTACGCCGCTCACCGCGTCCACCCGGCGAACTGGCTCTCGCGCCAGGTCCCCGGCTCGCGCCGTCACCGCCGCGGGTTACGGGTCGTGCTCAACCCGTCCCACGGCCGGCGCCTGGCCGGCCTGCCCTTCGAACTGGCCTGGGCGACCACGTGGATGCACGAGGCGAACGAGATGATCGGCCCGGCGATCGGACTGCCCGCCGCGCTCCCGGTGATCGAGTGGCCCGAGCTGTTCGCCAGGGATCCCGACGGCCTCTACTGGAAGACGCGCCCGCTGCTCGACTGGGCGGCCGGCCGGCCCTTCGCGTGGGTCGACGACATGATCACGGATCTGGACTCCCGCCATGTGACCGCGCACCACGACGCTCCGGCCCTGCTCCTGCGCATCCATCCGCGCCACGGGCTGCGCGAGACGGACTTCACGACGCTGTCCCGGTGGGCGGAGGCGTTGTGACGCGACGCGTCACCGGCCGAGCAGTGCCGTGAGGGCTCCGACGGGGTCCGTGTCGGGGGTGCCTCTCGGCCACCAGTCCTCGCGGCCCGGGTCCGACTCGTAGCCGTACCAGAGCCCTTCGCGGCCGAGGCGGAGCTGGAGGTTGTCCGTGGACAGCCTGTTGCGGTGGGGACGGAAGTGGGGGAAGTCCGCGGCGATGAGGGCCGGGCGGGCACGGTCGAAGGGGCCGGCCGGCGGGTCCCACTCCTCTTCGAGGACGCCCAGGCCCGCGAGTCCGCCCTGGCGCCAGGCGGCGACGGCGCGGGCCAGGTCGGTGGCCGTGCGTCCGGTGCCCTGGGCGAGGGACTTGTAGAGCGCGCGCGTGGACGCCGCAAGGCCGGAGCCGGGGTGGGCGGCGGCGAGCCGGACCGCGTCCTGCCAGGGGGTGAGACCGGCGATCGGGTCGATGCCCCGGGTGAGGAAGGTGTGGGCGCGGGCCGCGGCCTCCGTGGCGAGGAGGTCGAGGGCGAGCGGGTCGGGGGCGCCGGACGCGTGCGGGTAGACGGGCGGGCGGCCCGGGTGCGCGGGGGCCGGGAAGGGCGGGGGCAGGAGCGGCAGGGTGCGGGGCGCGAAGGCTTCGCGGGCCTCGACCGAGGGCAGCGCGGGGGCCGTGGCGGAGCGCTCGCCGGCGGCCCGCGCCGCGTTGCGCCGGGTGAGGTCGGCGAGGAGCTCCTGTTCGCCACGGCCGCGCAGCAGGAAGAGGACGAACGGGTCCTCGTCGAGCAGTCGTGCCGTCTGATAGCAGAGCGCGGCCGCGTGCTTGCAGGGGTAACCGTCGTCCGGGCAGGAGCAGTCGGGGATCAGGTCGCCGACGGCGGGCAGGAGGTCGGCGACAGCGGCCAGCGCGTGCGGCACGTCCTTGTCGAGGAGGGCGGCCATGTGGTCGGGGCGGGCTGCCGCCGTGTCCAGGATGCGTTCCCAGTCCTCGTCGTGGAGGGTGCGCAGGCGGATCTCCGTGCGGTACGGGCGGGGGCGTGAGCCGTGGACGTAGGCCATGACGCGGCCGGGGGTCACGGTGATGGCGTCGACGTGTCCCCGGTCGGCGTAGGAGCGGCCACGGGTGAGGCGGGCCGTGTCGAGCGCCGTGTCCACGAGGGCGTCCACCCACGCGTTCCCCCACCAGGTCAGGGCGAAGTCGTCGGCCGTGCGGGTGCGGGGCGGCAGGGGCGGGAAGGTGCGGCGGCGGTCGTCGACGCGGGCGCGGGCCTGGGCGTGCGCGCCGGCGCGGCCCGGCGTGTGGGGTGTCATGCCGTCCTCCGTGTCATGCCGTCCTCCTGAGGGAGACGAGGTCGGCGAGCTCCCGGTCGGTCAGCTCGGTCAGGGCGGCTTCGCCGGAGCCGAGCACGGCGTCCGCGAGGGCCTTCTTGGCGGCGAGCATCTCGGCGATGCGGTCCTCGACGGTGCCCTCGGTGATGAGGCGGTGGACCTGGACCGGCTGGGTCTGGCCGATGCGGTAGGCGCGGTCGGTGGCCTGCTCCTCGACGGCCGGGTTCCACCAGCGGTCGAAGTGGACGACGTGGCCCGCGCGGGTGAGGTTCAGGCCGGTGCCGGCGGCCTTCAGTGAGAGCAGGAAGACGGGGACCTCGCCGGACTGGAAGCGGTCGACCATGCGCTCGCGTTCGGCCACGGGGGTACCGCCGTGCAGGAGTTGGGACGGGATCGCGCGGGCGGCGAGGTGGGTCGCGAGGAGGCGGGCCATGGACACGTACTGCGTGAAGACGAGGACGGAGCCGTCCTCCGCGAGGATCGTGTCGAGGAGTTCGTCGAGCAGGGCGAGCTTGCCGGAGCGGCCGGTGAGGCGGGCCCGCGGGCCTTCCGCCTCCTTGAGGAACTGCGCCGGGTGGTTGCAGATCTGCTTGAGCGACGTCAGGAGCTTCATGATCAGGCCGCGGCGTGCGATGCCTTCGGCGGCCTCGATCTCCGCCATCGTCTCGCGGACGACCGCCTCGTAGAGCGAGGCCTGTTCGCGGGTGAGGGGTGCCGGGTGGTCCGACTCGGTCTTCGGCGGCAGCTCGGGGACGATCCCGGGGTCGGACTTCTTGCGGCGGAGCAGGAACGGCCGCACGAGGCGGGCCAGTCGCTCGACGGCCTCGGCGTCCTCACCGGTCTCGACGGCGCGCGCGTGCCGTGCGCGGAAGGACTTGAGCGGGCCGAGCAGTCCAGGGGTCGTCCAGTCGAGCAGGGCCCACAGCTCGGAGAGGTTGTTCTCCACGGGGGTGCCGGTGAGCGCGATGCGGGCGGGCGACGGGATCGTGCGCAGCGCCTTGGCGGTGGCGGAGAAGGGGTTCTTGATGTGCTGCGCCTCGTCGGCGACGACCATGCCCCAGGTGTGCCCGGCCAGTTCGGCGGCGCGGGTGCGCAGGGTGCCGTACGTGGTGAGGACGAAGCCGCCTGCGAGGCCGTCGAGGGTGCGGTCCGTGCCGTGGAAGCGGCGGACGGGGACGCCGGGGGCGAAGCGGGTGATCTCCCGCTGCCAGTTCCCGAGGAGGGACGCCGGGCAGACGACGAGGGTGGGCGCCGCCTTGTTCCTGCGCAGGTGGAGCGCGATGAGGGTGACCGTCTTGCCGAGGCCCATGTCGTCGGCGAGGCAGCCGCCGAGGCCGAGCGAGGTCATGAGGTCGAGCCAGGCCAGGCCCCGCAGCTGGTAGTCGCGGAGCGTGGCGTGCAGGCCCGCGGGCTGGGTGACGGCGGCGGGGCCTTCGACGAGGCGGTCGCGGAGGTGGGCGAGGACGCCGGTGGGGACGGCCTCGACGCGCTCGCCGTCGATGTCGGCCTCGCCGGTGAGGGCCACGGCGAGGGCGTCGACGGGTTGGAGCAGTCCCAGCTCGCGTTTGCGGGCCTTGCGTACGAGGTCGGGGTCGACGACGACCCACTGGTCGCGCAGCCGGACGACGGGCCGGTGGGACTCGGCGAGTTCGTCCATCTCGCGCTCGGAGAGGGGGTCGCCGTCGAGCGCCAACTGCCAGTTGAACTTGAGGAGTTCCTCGCCGTCGAAGAACGGGGTGCCGTCGGTGGCGGAGCCGGGCGCGGCGGCGCGCACCACGGCGGTGGCGGTGAGGGCACGGGCCAGGTCCCTGGGCCAGTGGACCTCGACGCCCGCGTCCGCGAGGCGGGCCGCGGCCGGGCCGAGCAGGTCGAGCAGCTCGCCCTCGGAGAGTGCGAGGACGTCGGGCACGTCGCGCTCCAGGACGCGGCCGAGCGGGGGCCAGACACGGGCGGCGCGGCGCAGGGCGAGGACGGCGTCGATCCTGGCGCGCGGGCCGAAGTGCGCGTCGCCGTCACCGGCCCAGAGCCGGGCCGCGTCGACGACCTGGGTGGGGTCGGCGAGGCTGTGCACCTGGACGAGGGCGGCCCCGGCCCGCCGCCGCTCCTCGGCGCCTGGGCCTCCCGGGCAGTCCTCACCGGCGGAGGCGGGGTCGGTGGCATCGCCAGCGTCGTCCGTGTCGAAGAGCGTGAAGTTCGAGAGGTCGAGGCGCAGGGACACCCGTACGCCCGCGTCCATACCGGCGGCCGCCTCGACCGCCCAGGCACGCGCGCGGGGCAGGTGCTGCGGCGCGAAGGAGGCGAAGGGTGCCCCGGCCGCGAAGGGTGCGGCGGGGCTGCGCGGGAGGGAGTCGGCGACGGCGTCGAGGAACGCGCGCACAAGGGCCTCGGGCTCGGGCAGCCGCAGCGGCTTGGAGCCCTCGACGGGCGCGGCATGGGCCTCGTACGGCATGGCTGCGGCGATGGCGCGCAGCTGTGCGATGTCGTCCGCGTCGAGGGGTCCTGCGCGCCACGCGTCGTGGTCGGAGGGGGTGAGGCCGGGCAGGAGGCGGCCGCGGCCCACGAGGTGCAGGGCGTGCAGGGCGGCGGCGCCCCAGCAGGCCGCGGCGGGGTGGGCGCCAGGGGTGTGGCGGGCCCGGACGAGCAGGGGCAGGGCGTCGGTGACGGGCAGCCGGACTGCGGGCACGGTCCGGGCGCGGGCGCCCGCGCCGTGCGGCCGGACGACGGTGAGCGGAGTGGCGCCCGGCAGGTCCGTGCCGTCCGGGTGCCAGAACGCGACGCTGCTCTCGCGCGGCAGGGGCGCGGGAAGGAACACGGCGGCCGCGGCGACGGTGATGCCCCTGTGGTCGATCTGCTCCGTCATGGCCGGGCTCCTTTCCCTGGTCGGCCGGCATGGGTACGCCCTGGTCGGTGCGGCGTGCGTCGCCCTCGTCCGGCGGGACCGGCGACGTCTACGACCTTACGGGCGGGGTCTGACAATCAAGGCCGGGCGTCCCTCCCGCACCGCGTGTACGGTTCGAACGACGGCCCGTGCAAGATCGCCGGGCCCGACCGACGGCAGCCTCGGAGAGAACAGGACAGTCGCATGGGTGACCTGCTGCTGGTCCGGCACGGCGAGACCGAGTGGGCCCTGTCCGGGCGACACACGAGCTGGACCGACGTCCCGCTGACGGAGAACGGCCGCGAGCAGGCGCGCAAGCTCGCCCCGCTCGTCCGCAGCTATCACATCGGAGCCGTCTTCTCGAGCCCGATGGTGCGGGCCCACGAGACCGCGAAGCTCGCGGGTCTCGGGAACGTGCGGGTCGACGCCGACCTGTGCGAGTGGGACTACGGCGCCTACGAGGGCGTCACCACGCTCGAGATCCAGCGCACCCGGCCCAACTGGTTCCTCTTCACGGACGGGGTCGCGCCCGGCCCCCCGGAGCACCCCGGCGAGAGCCCGGAAGAGGTGGGGGCGCGGGCCGACCGCATGCTCGCGAAGGTGGACGCCGCGCTCGCGGAGAACGAGGGCAGCGTCGTCCTCTTCGGCCACGGCCACTTTTCGCGGGTCCTCACCGCACGCAGGCTCGGCCTGCCCCCGGCGGACGGGGCGCACTTCCTGCTGGCGACAGGCACGGTCAGCAGGCTGAGCACAGAGCACGGCCGGCCGGTCATCGCAGGGTGGAACCTGCGGCCCTGATACGCCGTCGGACCCGGCCGTTGTCAGACCCGTGCTGCACCATCGGAACGTACGGAGCACGTACCGGCCGAGGGACGGAATCAGGGGGGCGCCATGGCCAGGCCGCTGTCCGCCGCGCAGCGGCGCATCGTCGACGAGGCCGACCCGGTCACCGGGCGGCTGAAGGGCGGTGACGCCCAGCTCGCGCGCCTCGTCCTGATGAAGCTCGCGTTCCGGCACCCGCGACCGCCCCACGACCACTTCCTGACGCCGGCCGGACACCGGATACGGGAGGCGGGGGACGAACCGGAGCGCGCCGAGCAGCCCCCGCCGCCGGAGCCTTCGGGCGGCGGCCCCTTCGCGGCGCGGGTGGGCGGAGAGGCGCCGGTGCCGGGCGGTCCGGCGCGGGCGCGCGAGGTGTGCAGTGCCTGGCAGGGGCTCGTGGAGATGCGCCGGATGACCAATCCGGGCGGCGTCACCGACCGCCCGTGCGCCTGGGAGCGCGCGCATCTGGTGCAGGCCGCCGCCCTCGCCCTGGAGGCGGCGGGCTGCCGTCCGGCGGAGGGTGACACCGGGGACGGCTACCGTGTCGGCGGCACACCACAGCCGGAGGCGGTGGCCGTACGGGGGCGGGGGCCGGACGGAATCGCGGGCTGCGCCGCCGCGTTGGAGCGGGCAGGGTGGCAGGTCAGCGAGCACGCGGAACCCCGCACCGGGGGACGGTACTTGCTGGCGTCACCGCGAAGATCATGACGATCGAGAAGCAGACGTAGCACCCGAAGCAGAAGCCGTAGTAGCTGTACCAGCCTGATCAGCCGTAGTAGTCGTCGAAGGGGAAATCGTGGCCGAGCCGTTCACCGTGCGCATTCAAGTGCGCGGGTACGAGACCGACTCGCAGGGGCACCTCAATCAGAGCGTGTACCTGCAGTACGCGGAGCACGCGCGATGGGTGCTGCTCCAGCACGGCGGGATCCGGCAGGCCGACCTGCTGGCGAAGGGGGTCGGCCCGGTCGCCCTGGAGACGACCATCCGCTACCGCCGAGAGCTGCGCGCGGGCGACGAGGTGGACGTGAGCTGCGCGTTCGTGTGGACGGAGGGCAAGACGTTCCGGATCGAGCAGTCGATACGCAAGACCGACGGCACGCTCGCGGCTGAACTGACGAGTGCGGGCGGCCTGATGGACCTCAAGGAGCGCAAGCTCGTGGCGGATCCGCGCGAGTACTTCCGGGCACTCGCGTCGGATCCACGCGCCTTCGGCCTCTGATTCCCGACGGCCCTGGACGAACGCCGCCCTAGACGAACGCCCCCTTGTGCTCTTCGGCCCACATGGCGAAGGTACGGGGCGGGCGTCCGAGGATCCGTTCGACGTCGTCCGTGACGATCGCGTTGTGGCCGGCGCGGACGTACGCGAACCCTTCGAGGACACTGGCCACGGACTCCTCGGCGATGCCCGCGGCAAGCACGTACTCGCGGGCGGACTCCAAGGGCACCTCGACGGTCTCGACGGAGCGCCCGACCGCCGCGGCGATGGCGGCCGCCTGGTCGGGCACGGTGAGGAGTTCGGGTCCGGTGAGGGTGTAGACGCGGCCGGTGTGCCCGTCGGCGAGGAGGGTCTCCACGGCGGCCTCGGCGATGTCGCGCGGGTCGATCACGCCCTGGGCGCCGTCCGCGAACTGGTTGGGGACGGGCCGCCCGGCCCGGATCTCCGGTGCCGACCACAGGAAGTTCGACGCGAACGTCGTGGGGCGCAGTACGGTCCACTCCAAGTCGCCCGCCCGGAGCGCCTCTTCGCCCGGTACGTGCCACATGCCGAAACGTCCGGCGCCCGGCTCGCCCGTGCCGATCGCCGAGAGCTTCACGACCCTGCGCACGCCGGCCGCCCGCGCCGCGTCCAGCAGGTCCTTGTCCTGCGCGCCGGGCCCGGATCCCGAGCCGGGCAGGGTCACCATGAAGACGGCCGTCGCGCCGGACACCGCCGCGCCGAGGGTCTCCGGGTCGTCGAGGTCCCCTCGGACGACCTCGGTGGCGGGGCCGAACGCGGCGCGGGCCGGATCACGGGTCAGGGCGCGGTGCGGGACGCCACGCGCGGCCAGGAGGCGGGTCACTTCACTGCCGATGGTGCCGGTGGCACCGGTGATGAGGATCATGGCTGCAACGCTGCCGGTCAACGGGCCCCCGCAGCTAGGAAATTCCGGCACAGCCGGCGGCGCCCGGACGGCACAGCCCCCGGTTAACGTGGAGAGGTGACCATGCTGCGGGACAGGACGGCGGAACAGGCGGGGGCGCCGCACCACACCGGCACCCCCGGTCGGTACGGCACCCCTCTCGCGCCGCCCGAGGCACTGCGGCCCTGGATCACCGAGATCGACTCGATCAACTCCGTCGGCTCTTCGGACTTCGGTCAGGGGGACACAAGGCCGATCACCCACGTCCCGGACGCGGCGACGCGTCTGGTGTTCCGTGTGCTGCCGGACGGCGGCACCGACGTGGTCGCCATCGGCCCGCGCACCAAGGCCTCGTACTACGAGGAGAAGCGGCTCCCGATGTGTCTGCAGCTGCGGTTCCGGCCCGGGGCCGCGCGACCGCTGCTCGGGGTGTCCACACGCGAACTCGTGGGCCGCGCCGAGCCGTTGGAGTCGCTGCCGGGCGAGGCGGGCCGACGGCTCGCGCGCGGGCTCGCGGCCCTCGGGCCCGCCCCGGACCCGGACGCCGTACTCGCGCGCATGACGGAGCTGCTGCCGGACGGTCTCACGCCGCGCGACCGTGGCGAGCGCGCCCGCGACGGCCTGGTGCGGGCGGCGGTGGAGGCGCTGTCGACGGCCCCGGGGCGCGACCGGCCGGGGACGGTCACCGAGGTGGCCCGGCAACTCGCCGTGAGCGAGCGCCAGTTGCGCAATCTCTTCGCGGACGGCGTCGGTCTGTCCCCCAAGCACTTCGCGCGGATCGACCGGGTGCGCCAGGTGCTCGCCGGCGCGGGCGCCGAGGAGCACCCGCGGTGGGCCGGACTCGCGCACGCCACCGGTTACTACGACCAGTCGCACATGACGGCGGAGTTCCGCGCACTGCTCGGCGTACCGCCGACGGCGTTCGTCACGGGACGCCTCCCGGCCGCGCGCCCCTGCGGCCCGGGCCACTGATCCCACCGGCGCCCCGCCCACCCCCTCCCCACATACAAAACCGCCGTTCACGTGCGGGAACGGCCTGCGGGAGCACATCGACCCCCGCCCCACACCCCCAACTCCCTTCCGCTTGACGGGTATACGTCACCCGCAATCTCTGGTAGGAAACCTTCCTAACAGTTCGCGGAAGAACGAGCTCCCCCATGGAGGTCCCGTGCACACCCCCCACATACGCACGTCGCGTCGCACCCTGCTCGCCCTGATCGGCGCCTCGGTCGTCGCGGCCCCGCTCCTCACGACCCAGCTCGCGACGGCCACACCCGTCTCCGCGAGCGGGCTCGACGACCCGGCGAAGAAGGAGATCGCCATGAAGCTGGTGTCGAGCGCGGAGAACTCCTCGCTCGACTGGAAGGCCCAGTACGGCTACATCGAGGACATCGGTGACGGCCGCGGCTACACCGCCGGGATCATCGGCTTCTGTTCCGGCACCGGCGACATGCTCGACCTCGTGGAGCTGTACACGCAGCGCAAGCCCGGCAACGTCCTCGCGAAGTACCTGCCCGCCCTGCGCGAGGTGGACGGCACCGACTCGCACGACGGCCTCGACCCGAACTACCCGCGCGACTGGGAGAAGGCGGCCGAGGACTCCGCGTTCCAGCAGGCCCAGAACGACGAGCGCGACCGCGTGTACTTCAACCCGGCGGTCTCACAGGGCAAGGCGGACGGCATCGGCACGCTCGGCCAGTTCGCGTACTACGACGCCATCGTGATGCACGGCGACGGCGATGACGCGACGAGCTTCCGCAACATCCGCAAGCGCGCCCTCGCCCAGGCCCAGCCGCCGGCGCAGGGCGGCGACGAGGTCGCGTACCTGAACGCGTTCCTCGACGCTCGGGTGTGGGCCATGAAGCAGGAGGAGGCCCACAGCGACACGAGCCGCGTCGACACCGCGCAGCGCGTCTTCCTCAAGAACGGCAATCTCAACCTGGACCCGCCGCTCGACTGGAAGGTGTACGGGGACAGCTACCACATCGGCTGACAACTCCCTTCCCAAGGCGGCGCGTTCGGCTTTCACGTGAGCCGGGCGCGCCGCTTGCGCGTACGCCGAACAGCCCATGCACCCCGTCCGTCTACGCACGTCACCCCGATGCGTTGCCCCCAGCGTCACCCCCGAAGCGAGAGGCCCGTACCCGACGGGTGACGTCCGGCACGTGTCCGACATCTCGGTGACCGGTGACGGGCGGATGCTCGTCAGCTCGGCGTCGGACGCGGGGGGACGACGGGCCGTTCGACTCGGCGGTGAGTACGGCGGGGCGCGTGCGCGGCCCGGACGGCCAAGGGACACGTAAGGAGAAGCCCTAGGGCCTCCGGCTGTGCTCCCCCGGCGTGGTGCCGAACGCGCGGCGGAACACGTCGATGAACGCGCTGGTGGACGACCAGCCGCAGCGGTGCGCGACCGCTGTGACCGGCTCGCCCTCCGCCAGCATCCGCAGTGCGTGGTAGAGGCGGAGCTGGGTGCGCCATTGAGGGAAGGTCATCCCCAGTTCGCGGCGGAAGAGGCGGCTCAGCGTGCGTTCACCGGCGCCGGACGCCCTCCCGAGCGCGGCCAGGGGGCGGGCGTCGGCCGGGTCGTCGGACAGGAGGTCGCAGACCGCCTTGAGGCGCGGGTCGGTGGGGGTGGGGAGTTGGAGGGGCTGCTGCGGGGATGCGCGCAGCTGGTCGAGGAGGACGGCGCGCAGGCGCCTGCTCTCGGGGCTGTCGTCGTCGGGGTCGCGGGTGGCGGCGAGGAGCAGTTCGCGCAGCAGCGGGCTGACGGTCAGGACGGTGGGCGCGTCCAGGCCGAGCGGGTTGACCCGGGCGGGCAGGCCGAGCGTGTGCAGGGCGAGGTGCCCGTGGGCGCGGTGGGCGTGGACGCAGCCGGCAGGTACCCAGATGGCGCGGGTGCCGGGCGCGAACCAGGTGCCGGCGTCGGTGGTGACGGCGAGGACTCCCGAGCCCGCGTAGACGATCTGGTGCTCGTCGTGCCGGTGCGGGTCGATCCGCCCGCCCGCCGCCAGCGTCTGGGTGCGGGTGGGTGCCTGTGGAGTGTGGCGGATATCCGGCATATGTTGGCACTTTATCGGAAGCGCGCCACGGCGGCCCGTACGGACGATGGACGGGTGTCAGACAACCGGACCTCCGTCTCCCCCGCGCCCACGACCGAGCCAACAGCCGCCCCCGGACCACCGGCCCGCCGGCGCGGGCCCATCACCCTGCTCGCTCTCGGGCACGCGTGCGTGGACGTCTACCAGGGCGCGGTGGCCGCCCTGGTGCCGTTCTTCGTCTCCGAGCGGGCCTACACGTATGCCGCCGCCTCCGGGATCGTCCTGGCCGCGTCGCTGCTGTCGTCGGTGGTGCAGCCGCTGTTCGGCGCGCTCACGGACCGGTGGGCGATGCCCTGGCTGCTGCCGGTGAGCTGCGTGGTGGGCGGGGCCGGTGTGGCGCTGGCCGGCGTCGGGGACTCGTACGCCCTCACGCTGGTGGTGGTCGCGGTGTCCGGGATCGGGGTCGCCGCCTACCACCCTGAGGCCGCGCGCGTGGCCCGCGTCGCGAGCCGTGGCAGCCATACGGCGATGGGCTGGTTCTCGCTGGGCGGCAACCTCGGATTCGCGACCGCGCCCCTGCTGGTCTCGGCCGTCGTCGCCACCGGCGGGCTGCACGCGTCGCCGCTCCTTGTCGTCCCGGGCCTGGCCGGAGCGGCCCTGTGCGTGGCCGCGCTGCGCTCGGGCCGCAGAGCCGTCCCGGCGGCGGGCGGAGCCGCGCTCGAAGTGGACGGCAGGGACGACTGGCCGTCGTTCCTCAGGCTGACCGGCGCCATTGTGTGCCGCTCGATCGTCTTCGTCGGCCTGAGCGCGTTCATCTCCCTGTACGCGCGCCAGCGGGCGGGCGGCGGTGAAGTAGCGGGCACAGCCGCGCTGTTCGTGCTCTACATCGGCGGCGCGGTGGGCACCGTGGCGGGCGGCAGGCTCGCCACCCGCTTCGGCCGCGTGCCGGTGCTGCGCTGGTCGTACGCCCTGACGGTCCTCGCCGTCGCCGGGGTCGTCTCCGTCCCCGGTCCCGCGCTCTACCTGTGCGTGGCGCTGACGTCGGCCGGCCTGTACGTACCGTTCTCGCTTCACATCACGCTCGGCCAGGACTATCTGCCCCGGCGCGTGGGCACCGCGAGCGGCGTCACGCTGGGGCTTGCGGTCAGCGTCGGCGGCATCGCGAGCCCGGCGATCGGCGCCCTCGCGGACGCCACGTCCCTGCGCACCGCGCTCGCGCCGCTGACCGTCCTGCCGGCGCTCGGCTGGCTGCTCGTACGGTCGCTGCGCGAGCCCGGCGGACGGCCCGTGAAACAGGCGGAGTGACGGGCAGTACGGGAGGGCCGGTTCGGTCACCTTGGCCGAACCGGCCCTCCGGCCCGGGTGGTTGAAGAGAAGGTTCGGGCCGACTGCCAGGATGCAGTCCGTCGAGATGCCCGAACCGAGGACGACGGCCGGTCCCGTCGCGCTGCGGCTCACGCGGGACCGGCAATCCGGTTTGATTACAAAGCACCTTCCGCCATGCGGTCGGCGGCGTCACGCTCGGTGCGTCAGTGCACCCCTGCCGCGGAAGACCCTGCCGACGCCGAGGACCCGGCGACCGTACGCGTCGACGCGATCTCACCGCCCGGTTCCATGGGGGCCGTCACGTCGTCCGCGTCGCCGCTGCGGCCGAGGTGGTTGAAGAGCAGGTTGAGGATCACCGCGGCCACGCAGCCCGTGGAAATACCCGAATCCAGGATGATCTTCGCGGTCTCCGGGAACGCGTGGTAGAACTCCGGCGCCGCGATCGGGATGAGCCCGACGGCCAGCGAGACGGCCACGATCAGAACGTTGTTGTCCCGCTCCAGGTTCGCCTTGACCAGGGTCTGGATGCCGCTCGCCGCGACCGAGCCGAAGAGCACGACGCCCGCGCCGCCGAGAACGGGCCGGGGCACGACCGCGATCAGCGAGGCCGCCATCGGGCACAGGCCCATCAGGACGAGGAAGCCGCCGCCCGTGGCGACCACGTACCGACTGCGGATCTTCGTCATCGCGACGAGGCCGATGTTCTGGGCGAACGCGCTGCACATGAAGCCGTTGAAGAACGGGCTGAGCGCCGAGCCGAGGGTGTCGGCCCGCAGGCCGGCCGCGATGGTCTTCTCGTCGGCGGGACGCTCCACGATCTCACCGAGCGCCAGCATGTCGGCCGTGGACTCCGTCATCGAGACGACCATGACGACACACAGGGAGACGATCGCGGCGGCGGCGAACTGCGGGGCGCCGAAGTGGAACGGCGTCGGGAAGCCGATGACGTCCGCGTCGCCGATCGGGCTGAAGTCCGTGACGCCGAAGGGGATCGCGACGAGGGTGCCGATGATCAGGCCGAGGAGTACGGCGATCTGCTTGACGAAGCCCGTGGTGAACCGGCGCAGCAGCAGCACGATGACGAGAGTGATGCCCGCCAGCGTGAGATAGGTCGTCGAACCGTAGTCCTTGGCCGCGGGGTTGGGGCCCTGGGCCCAGCCGAACGCGACCGGCATCAGCGAGACGCCGATGAGGGTGATGACCGTACCGGTCACGACCGGCGGGAAGAAGCGCACGAGCTTGCTGAAGAAGGGGGCGGCGATGAAGCCGAGAACGCCGGCGACGATGACCGCGCCGAAGATGACGGGCAGCGCGTCCTTCTTGTCGTCGGTCGAGTTGACGACGGCGATCATGGGCGCGACACCGGCGAAGGTGACGCCGTTGACGAACGGCAGACGGGCGCCGATCTTCCAGATGCCGAGGGTCTGGAGGAACGTGGCGAGTCCCGCGGTGAACAGGCAGGCGCCGGTCAGGAAGGTGAGTTCCTTGGGCGACAGGCCCACGGCGGCGCCCACGATGAGCGGCGGCGCGACGACGCCCGCGTACATGGCGGCGACGTGCTGGAGGCCGGTCGTCGCCATCTTCAGCGGCGGCAGCTTCTCGTCCACCGGGTGCTTGCCCGCAGGATGTTCGGTGTGCCCCTCGGATATCTCGTCGGGGGTGGTGCCTTGCTTGGTGAACCTGGGCTTGATGGCCACAGCGGCTCCTCCGGTTGTTTTCCAGTGCCTGGGCGGCACTCGCTTCTGGGAGGTGGTACGTCGTGCAAGGACTTGCCGGTATTCGGTTGTGGGTACTGCGCCCAGGTAGTGCTGACCGCCCCGGGATCGTGAAGTGTTGGGCCACGATCCGGGGCGGCACTTGAGCAGCCCGCTCGGCAGCTCAAGCCCGGTCGGGGGCCGTCCCCCCCGACCGGAGTTCTTGGGTTGTCAGGACTCGGCGGTGATCCGCGCGAGACGCTGGGCCTCCTGACGCGCATCGCGGGCGATGGCGTCCTCGTCGGCGTGCAGCAGGCGTCCGTCCTCGACGACCGGCTTTCCGTTGACGAGGGAGAGGGTGACCGGGGCCGCCGCGCCGAAGACGATGGCGGTGACCGGGTCGGCGATCGAGGAGTGCCCGATGCCGTCGATCTTCCACAGGACCAGGTCGGCGAGCTTGCCCGCCTCCAGGGAGCCGATCTCGGCGGCGCGGCCCAGGACCCGGGCACCGCCGGCGGTGCCCAGCCTGAGCGCCTGACGGGCGTTCAGGGCGGCCTCGCGGTGGGCGCCGAGACGGTTGATGAGGAGGGCGTTGCGCAGCTCGGTGTGCAGCTCGCCGGACTCGTTGGACGCCGTGCCGTCGACGCCGAGGCCGACCGGGACGCCGGCCTTGAGCATGTCAGGGACGCGGGCGATGCCGGCCGCCAGACGGGCGTTGGACGACGGGCAGTGCGCGACACCCGTGCCCGTACGGGCGAAGGCGGCGATGTCCGAGTCGTTCATGTGGACGCAGTGCGCCATCCACACGTCCTCACCGAGCCAGCCCGTCGACTCGAAGTAGTCGGTCGGGCCCATGCCGAAGAGCTCGTGGCAGAACTTCTCCTCCTCGACCGTCTCGCTGCCGTGAGTGTGCAGCCTCACCCCGAGCCGGCGCGCCAGCTCGGCGCCCTGCTTCATGAGTTCGGTGGACACGGAGAACGGCGAGCAGGGGGCGACGGCCACCTGGGTCATGGCGCCGAAGGAGGCGTCGTGGTGCTTCCTGACGGTCTCCTCGGTGGCCGCGAGCGCGCCCTCGAGGGTCTCGACCGCGAAGTCCGGCGGCAGGCCGCCGTCCTTCTCGCTGCGGTCCATGGAGCCGCGGGCGAGCGTGAAGCGGACACCCATGTCGGAGGCGGCGCCGATGATGGCGCCGGACAGGTCGCCGGAGCCCTGCGGGTACACGTAGTGGTGGTCCATCGCGGTGGTGACACCGCCGCGGGCCATCATCGCGAGGGAGCCCTGCGCGGCGACGCGGGCCATCTGCTCGTCGATGCGCGCCCACGTCGGGTACAGCGCGACCAGCCAGTTGAACAGGTTGTGGTCCGTGGCGAGGCCCCGGGTGATCCACTGGTAGAAGTGGTGGTGGGTGTTGATCAGGCCGGGCGTGACGAGGTGACCGGTGCCGTCGACCCGGCGTACGACGTTCTCCAGGCCCGCGGGGGCCTGGCCTGCGCCGATGGACTCGATCTTGTTGTCGGCGACGACCACGTACCCCGAGGCGTACTCGGTGTCGTTGGCGTCGACGGTCGCGATGGCCGCGTTCTCGATGACGATGCGGGAAGGGGCTGCCGAAGGTGCCATGGTGCTTCCTTCATGATGAGTGGCGAGGCGTGTGGGCACGGCAGGACCCTAGGAGGATTTGAGTGCCGCGGCGGCGGTGGCGCGGCCGCGGGTGCCGAGATGGTGAAAGAACAGGTTCAGCGATACGGCCACCAGGGCGCCCGCGCTGATGCCGGAGCCGAGCACGGTCTGCGCCCAGGCCGGGAATTCGGCGTAGAAGGTGGGCGCGGCGAGCGGGACGATCCCCGCGCCGAGCGAGACGGCGACCAGGATGATGTTCGAGCTGTCGTCGAGGCCGGCCTCCGACAGCGTACGGATGCCGCTGACGGCGATGGAACCGAAGAGGACGATGCCCGCGCCGCCGAGGACCGGCATCGGCACCGTGGAGACCACCGCGCCGAGCACCGGGAAGGCGCCGAGGACCAGGAGCGCGCCTCCCGCGGCGGCGACGACGTAGCGGCTGCGCACCTTGGTCAGCGACACGACGCCGACGTTCTGGGCGAAGGCCGAGGTGGGGAAGCCGCCGAAGACGGGGCCGAGAAGGGTGGCGAGGCCGTCGGTGCGCAGGCCGCGGGTGATGGTCCTGCCGCTGGTCTCGCGGTCGCAGATCTCGCCGATGGCGAGCATTCCGGCGCTGGACTCCGTCATCAGGACGAGCATCACCAGGCAGAGCGAGAGGATCGCGGCGGGCTGGAACTCGGGCGTGCCGAACGCGAAGGGCGTGGGCAGCGCGGCGACCGGGGCCGACCTGAGGGCGCCGAAGTCGGCCATGCCGAACGGGATCGCGGCCAGCGTGCCGATCAACAGGCCCAGAAGCAGGGCGACTTGCTTGACGAAGCCGCGGCCGAAGCGCTGGATCACCAGGATGACGACGAGCGTGAACGCGGCGAGTCCCAGGTACTTCATGTCGCCGAAGTCGGCGGCGGTCTTGTCACCGCCCTGCGCCCAGGCGACCGGGACGGGCATCAGGGTCACCCCGATGAGGGTGATGACGACGCCCGTGACGAGCGGTGGGAAGAAGCGCAGGAGCCTGCCGAAGAACGGGCCGATCGCGAGACAGAAGACGCCGGCGACCATCACCGCACCGTAGATGGCGGGGAGTTGGTCGCCCCGGGCGTTGGTCTCGGCGATGGCGAGCATCGGCGCGATGCCGGCCGAGGAGGCGGCGTTGACGAAGGGCAGCCGGTTGCCGACGAGTCCCTTGACGCCGAGGGTCTGCAGGAGGGTGGCCACGCCCGCGATGAGCAGGCTGGCGGCGATGAGCCGGGTCTGGCCCGCCGTGTCGAGACGGACGGCCTGGCCGATGATGAGCGGGGGCGTGACCACGCCCGCGTACATCGCGGCGATGTGCTGGAGTGCCGCGGGGACGAGCCGCGAGGGGTGGAGCTTTTCGTCCACCGGGTGCACCACGTTATGGCTTGTGGTGTTCTCCGATGGGGTGGAACACGGGCCTTCTGCCGGCCCTTTTGCAGGCGTTGCCATTGCTGTCCCTCCGGTGTGGCGCACCCCCCGCCCGGCTACGGGCGGGCGGGCGGGGGGTGCGCGCCCCGCGTCAGAGGTTGGTCATGTCGACCGGGATGTGCGGCTCGCAGCCGTCGCGCAGGATGGTGGCCTCGATCAGGCCGTAGGGGCGGTCGGCCGCGTAGTACACGGCGCCGTCCTTGGCTTCGTTCTCCAGACCGAAGGCGGAGAGGTCCTGCCGGAAGTGGTGCTTGTTGGGCGCGGAGAAGCGGATCTCGTCGATCTCGCTGCGGTTGTTGATGACCCGCGAACCCATTTGGTACAGCGTCTGCTGGAGCGAGAGCGAGTACGTCTCCACGAACGCCTGGAGGATGTGCTTCTTGGACTGCTCGTAGGACTTCTCCCACTGCGGCATGCGCTGGTCGTCGGAGGTCCAGTTGTGCCGCCACCACGTCGACAGGGACGTGGCGAGGATGCGGTCGTAGTCCTCCTGGAGCGTCGTGTACTTGTCCTTGATGTAGCCCCAGAACTCGGAGTTCGTGGAGTTCATCACGGTCAGGTCCTTGAGCCCGGACAGGACTTCGAACTTCTCGCCGTCGTACGTGATCTGCGCGAGGCGGGTCTCCTGGCCCTTGCGGACGAAGGAGTGCTTGACCTCGTCGGCGCCGATGAACTTGGAGTTGCCGTCGGAGCCGGCGATGCGCTCCCAGGAGTACTCCTCGATGCGGATGCGCGCGCGGTGGATGGACGGCTGGCTGTCCACGAAGTGCCGGGCGAGGTGGATGCCGTACTGCTCGGCCGACTCGATGCCGTATTCCTTGGCGAACGCGAAGCAGGTGTTCTTCGTCGTGTCCGTCGGAAGGCAGTTGGCGTTCGAGCCGTTGTAGTGGACGTCGTCGAGGTCGCCGGAGAGGGCGACGGAGACGTTCAGGTCCTTGATGTGGTGGGTGTCGCCGTCCCGCGTGATCTTGACGACGCGGTTCTCTGCTTTGCCGTACTGGTTCTGGCCGAGAATCGTGGGCATGTCTGCTAGCTCCCTCGGTAAACGGAGTAGCCGAACGGGTTGAGCAGCAGCGGTACGTGATAGTGCTCGCCCGGCTTGACGGCGAACGTGATCGCCACCTCCGGGAAGAACGCACCGCTGTCCCTTACGCGGGGGGCGTCCTGCTGCGCCTCGGCTTGCTTCACTGTCTTGATAGAACGCGTGAAGTACGTCTCGACGGCGAAGTCGAGCCGTACGTGGGTGGTGCCCTCCGGCAGCGCCGGCAGGTCCTTGCAGCGCCCGTCCGCGTCGGTCGCGGAGCCGCCGAGCGCCACCCACTCGGCGTCGCTGCCCTGACGGGCGGCGAGCGAGATGGCGACGCCCTCGGCGGGGCGTCCGATGCTGGTGTCGAGAATGTGCGTCGACACCGACGCGGTGGTCGCGGTGCTCATCAGTCCTTGTCCTCTTCCACTTCTACGTCTTCTTCGGCGAGGCGGGTCAGGCGGATACGGTTGATCTTCCCCAGTTCGGTGCGCACGATCTCGCGCTCCGTGCGGGTGTCGTTACCGATCCTGGCCTTCATCGCGTCGCGCATCTGCTCGCCGGTCGCCCCGGTGGCGCAGATCAGGAAGACATGACCGAACCGGTCCTGGTACGCCAGGTTCAGTTCGAGCATCTCGGCCTTGAGCTCCTCGGAGGCGCCGGCCATGCCCCGCTGCTCGCGGGACGAGGTCGGGTCGCCCGGCTTCGGGCGGCCGATCGGGGGGTGCCCCGCCATCGCCTCGGCGAGATCCTCGGCGCTGAGCTCGGCCATGGCGGCGTCGCTCGCGGCGAAGAGTTCCTCCGCGGTTTTGAAGGGGCGCTGGGCGAGGAGCTTGCTCCCCCACGCCGAGCTTGCACACACCTCGTGGAGCGCGGCACCGGCCGCGTTCTCCTGAAGGGTGTTGAACCGGGAAAGCCCCGGCATCGGACGTGAAGTCACGGGAAGCCTCCGTGGCCTTGAGCTGGACGGGCTGCGGATAGCTAACGCCCTCCGAAACACCACGTCAACACTTTGTTGAAAACTCGGAGTTACAAAAACCGCCGCCCGGTATCCGGACGGCGGCTGGTTCGACACCTTGGCGTGATACTGGGGAGGCTACTCCCCCTTGGCCGCGTTTTCCCTGTTCAGGTAGTTGTAGACGGTAAAACGACTCACCCCGAGCGCACCGGCCACGGTCTCCACTCCGTGCCGCACGGAGAAGGCACCGCGTGCCTCCAGTATCCGTACGACCTCCTGCTTGGCCTTGCGGTCGAGGGCCGACAGGGGCATGCCCCGCCCGCGCTCCATGGCCACCAGGATGTGATCCAGGGAGTCGGCCAGCTGGGGCAGCCGTACCGCGATGACCTCGCGACCCTCCCAGTGCAGGACGACATCGTCCTTGCCCGCCTCCTGCGGCGGCAGCATCTCGCCCCCCATGGCGTCCACCAGCGGCTTCACCGCGCTGACGAAGGGGACGTCTCCTGTAGCGCTCACTTATCGCCCTCCCCCATCACATTGACCTGGAGCGAGACGCGGGTGGCGCCGGCCGCCAGGGCCTGGCGCAGCAGCGCGTCCACCGCACCGAGCACGGCGTCCGCCTCCCCTTCGGCGGTGTTGCCGAAGGGTCCGACATCCACCGCGTCCAGTTCGGCCTTCTGGATGACGTCGCGGGCGACGACCGCATGGGGCGGCGCCTCGTCCAGGTCGAAGGGCTCGGTCGTGAACTCCACTCTCAATCGCACGGGGTCAACCTACTGCCGCGACCGGTTTTTCCGGCAGCCCCTCTTGACAAGAGCGAAGCATCCCCGGCAGTCTTCCATCAAGCAGAAACGAACTTCCGCTATACGGAACTCGACACCGAGTGCCGTACGGATCTCGATACGGAAGGGAGCGCCGACCCCGATGGGATTCGCAGACCAGCGCTTCAACGTCAACCTGTCGATCCTCTTCACGGAACTCCCGCTCCTGGAGCGCCCCGCGGCCGCCGCCGCGGCGGGCTTCACCGCGGTCGAGCTGTGGTGGCCCTGGGTCGACGCCCCCACCCCCGAGCAGTCCGAGCTCGACGCCCTCAAGAAGGCGATCGAGGACGCGGGCGTACAGCTCACCGGACTCAACTTCTACGCCGGACAGCTGCCGGGCCCCGACCGCGGCGCCCTGTCCATCCCCGGCGAGGAGAGCGACAGGTTCCGCGCGAACATCGACATCGCGGCGGACTTCGCCCTCTCCCTCGGCTGCAAGGCGCTCAACGCGCTGTACGGCAACCGCGTCGACGGCGTGGACCCGGCGGTCCAGGACGAGCTCGCCCTGGAGAACCTGGTGCTCGCGGCCCGCGCCGCCGACCGCGTCGGCGCGATCCTCCTGATCGAGGCGCTGAACAAGCCCGAGTCGCCGCTGTGCCCGATCGTGAGCGCCCCCAAGGCGATCGAGATCGTGGACAAGGTGAACGCGGCCACGGGCCTCGGCAACGCCAAGTTCCTGATGGACCTGTACCACCTGTCCATGAACGGCGAGGACCTGCCCGCGGTGATCGAGCAGTACGCCGCGAAGACCGGCCACGTGCAGATCGCCGACAACCCGGGCCGCGGCGCCCCCGGCACCGGTTCGCTGCCGCTCGAGGAGCTGCTCGACCAGCTGGCGAAGACGGGCTACGAGGGCTATGTCGGCCTGGAGTACAAGCCCGGCGACAAGCCGAGCGCCGAGGCCTTCGACTGGCTGCCCGCCGGGGCCCGCGCCACGCGCTGAGCGTCCCGACGCACGCCAACTCACCTACGTACGACCGCAGTTAGAGAGGCACCCTCATGAGCAACCTCCCCAAGATCGCGTGGATCGGACTCGGCATCATGGGCTCCCCCATGTCCGAGAACCTGATCAAGGCTGGTTACTCGGTGACCGGCTTCACCCTCGAGCAGGACAAGCTGGAGCGGCTCGCGGCCGCCGGCGGCACCGCGGCCGGCTCGATCGCCGAGGCCGTCAAGGACGCCGACGTCATCGTCACGATGGTGCCCGCCTCTCCGCAGGTCGAGGCCATCGCCTACGGCGAGAACGGCATCCTCGAGAACGCGAAGTCCGGCGCCCTGATCGTCGACATGTCGTCGATCACCCCGCAGACCTCCGTGGACCTCGCGAAGGCCGCCAAGGACAAGGGCATCCGCGTCATCGACGCCCCCGTCTCCGGTGGCGAGGCCGGCGCGATCGAGGCCGTTCTGTCGATCATGGTCGGCGGTGAGCAGGCCGACTTCGACGAGGCCAAGCCGCTCCTCGACGCCCTCGGCAAGACCATCGTGCTGTGCGGTCCGCACGGCTCGGGCCAGACCGTGAAGGCCGCCAACCAGCTGATCGTCGCCGTGAACATCCAGGCGTGCGCCGAGGCCGTGGTCTTCCTGGAGAAGTCCGGCGTGGACCTGACGGCCGCGCTCGACGTCCTCAACGGCGGCCTGGCCGGCTCGACCGTCCTGACCCGCAAGAAGGACAACTTCCTGAACCGGGACTTCAAGCCCGGCTTCCGGATCGACCTGCACCACAAGGACATGGGCATCGTCACCGACGCCGCCCGCAACGTGGGCGCCGCCCTGCCCGTCGGCGGTGTGGTCGCCCAGCTCGTCGCCTCCCTGCGCGCCCAGGGCGACGGCGGCCTCGACCACTCCGCGCTGCTGCGCGGCGTCGAGCGCCTCTCCGGTCAGCAGGTCTGACCCCCCGGACTTCCGGGCCGTGGCGGCGCTGACACCTGTCCTGTCGCGCCCAGGCGTCGCCACGGCCCGGAACCATGCCTTTCAATTCAACAAACTGTTGACCATGACTTCAACAAACTGTTGACGTAGCTGTTCAGAGCCTCTTACGCTCCGGTTCACCGTCAGCAGTCCCAGCAGTTCCGTACGGAAGGTCACCCTCGCCACCATGTCGAAGCGTGTGCTCACGACCGAGTCCGGCGCTCCTGTCGCCGACAACCAGAATTCCGCCACCGCCGGCGTCGGTGGCCCGCTTCTCCTCCAGGACCAGCACCTCCTCGAGAAGCTCGCTCGCTTCAACCGCGAGCGCATCCCGGAGCGTGTCGTCCACGCGCGCGGTTCCGGCGCGTACGGCTACTTCGAGGTGACGGACGACGTCACCGGCTTCACCCACGCCGACTTCCTCAGCACGGTCGGCAAGCGCACCGAGACGTTCATCCGCTTCTCCACCGTCGCGGACAACCTCGGCGGCGCGGACGCGGTCCGCGACCCGCGCGGCTTCGCGCTGAAGTTCTACACCGAAGAGGGCAACTACGACCTCGTCGGCAACAACACCCCGGTGTTCTTCATCAAGGACCCGATCAAGTTCCCCGACTTCATCCACTCCCAGAAGCGCGACCCCTTCACGGGCAAGCAGGAGGCGGACAACGTCTGGGACTTCTGGGCGCACGCCCCCGAGGCGACGCACCAGATCACCTGGCTGATGGGCGACCGCGGCATCCCTGCCTCGTACCGCCACATGAACGGCTACGGCTCGCACACCTACCAGTGGACGAACGCCGAGGGCGAGGCCTTCTTCGTCAAGTACCACTTCAAGACGAACCAGGGCATCCGCTGCCTCTCCTCCGAGCAGGGCGCCGAGATCGCGGGCAAGGACGCCAACTCGCACCAGACGGACCTGCTCCAGGCCATCGAGCGCGGCGTCAACCCGTCCTGGACCCTGTACGTGCAGCTCATGCCCGTCGCCGAGGCGGACGACTACCGCTTCAACCCGTTCGACCTCACCAAGGTGTGGCCGCACAAGGACTATCCGCTGCAGCGCGTGGGCCGCCTGGTCCTCGACCGCAACCCGGACAACGTCTTCGCCGAGGTCGAGCAGGCCGCGTTCTCCCCGAACAACTTCGTGCCCGGCATCGGCCCCTCCCCGGACAAGATGCTCCAGGGCCGCCTGTTCGCCTACGCGGACGCGCACCGCTACCGCCTGGGCGTCAACCACACCCAGCTCGCGGTGAACGCGCCCAAGGCGACCGACGCCGACAACTACGGCCGCGACGGCCTGATGGCGTCCAACGCCTACGGCCGCGACCGCAAGAACTACGAGCCCAACTCGTACGACGGGCCCGCCGAGACCGGCCGCCCGCTGTCGGCCCCGCTCGCCGTCGCCGGCTACACCGGCACGCACGAGGCGCCCGCCCACACCAAGGACGACGACTTCTTCCAGGCGGGCGAGCTGTTCCGCCTGATGTCGGACGACGAGAAGTCCCGTCTGATCGCCAACATCGCCGGCGGCCTCTCGCAGGTTTCCCGCGACGACGTGATCGAGAAGAACCTGGCTCACTTCCACGCCGCCGACGCCGAGTACGGCAAGCGCGTGGAGGAAGCGGTCCGCGCCCTGCGCGAGGACTGACACCCGAGCTGCGTCCGGGGTCTGACGGGAGGTCAGGCCCTGGACGCAATGCCCGCGTCACTGTGCAGACCCGGATGAGGGGTGGTCACACGGCGACGCGGGTGGTCCGCCCCAGGCGGACAGGCACGGTCCGCGGCGGCTCTGCGAGCCAGTGCGGTGGTCAAGATCCTGGCGGCCCCTTCTCGACCTGAGGGGAGGGCAGTCGCCGGGGTTCATCCCAGGCCGCCGCGGTACCGGCCACACCACGGAATCCGCCCGGCGGCACGCATGCATGTTTCGCCAGTCGCATGCCGTCGGACGGCACCAACTCCCTTCGGGGAAAGCCCTCTTCGGGGAATGCTCATTTCAGGAGAGGTCAGCTTCGGGGGAAGCACAGAACGCCGAGTACGGACGGTCCCGTACTCGGCGTTCTTGCGTTGTCCCCGCGTCGCCCGGCCGACGGTGCTCAGGAGTTGCCGCTGCCCGCCTGCGCGATCAGCTTCTCGCGCAGCACGGTCCACTGCGCCGTCATGTCGTGCACCAGATACAGGTCGCGCCGCCGCGTCCAGGCCTGGCCCGACTCGGGGTCGTACGTGCCGGGCATCTCGAAGCCGGCGGGCGCGTACGCCTTCATGCCGCGGTCGTTCGTGGTCTGCACACAGCGCTTGACGTGGTCGCGGAAACCGATGACGCCCGCCGTGCCGATGCCCTGCGGCAGCTTCTTGCGGGCCTCCACGACCTGGGCGGCGACGCCGTCCGTGCTCAGGTACGTGATGGTGCCGTCCGGCGCGATGACCGGCTCGATCGATGTCACGTCGGTCATGCGGTACTTGGACTTCAGGAAGCGCGCGATCTCCCACTGCGCGTACACGGGCACGTCCCTGCGGGCGCGCACTCGGGCCACGGTGTCCGCCAGCTCCTCGTTGACCGGTCCCGGCTCGTACATGACCTTCGTGGGGTCGCCGCCACCGGCCGGCGGCCGGTTCCCGAAGCCGTACGCGACGAGGAAGTCGATCCGGCCCAGGGGCACCGTCGGCGGGTGCCAGTCGAAGCCGATGCCGTGGATGTGGGGCTCGACGGCGCGGGCGGCGGCCCGGTCGTCGAGTTCGGCGCCGAGCGCGGCCCGCATGGCCTTCCTCAGCCGGTCGTCGCCGTGCGAGGGGGCGGGGGCCGCGCCGAGCAGGGCGGGGGCGGCGGCCGCTGCCGCGATGCCCGCGGCGAATGTGCGTCGTTCCATGACCGGATCGTCGCCTTCCGGGACGGCCCGCCGGTCAACACGGGGCAGCGGCCGGGTGTCGGCGCGGTGTCATACGTATCGCGCGATGTCACACGTGACGCGCGCTGTCATGCCGAAGGGGCGGCCCACCCCCCATCGGGTGAACCGCCCCTTGTCGGACCGGCAGGCGCCTGATCAGGCCGTCAGCGGCCGGATCGCGGTCGGCGCGTGGCCGGGCTCGGTCGCGAGCTCCTCGAACTCCTTGACGGCGCTGATGTCGGCCGTCGGGCTCATCGAGATGTTCGTGATGCGCTCCAGGATCGCCTCGACGACGACCGGAACGCGGTACTGCGCGGCGAGCTTCTT
Source organism: Streptomyces sp. NBC_01445 (assembly GCF_035918235.1). NCBI lineage: Bacteria > Bacillati > Actinomycetota > Actinomycetes > Kitasatosporales > Streptomycetaceae > Streptomyces > Streptomyces sp. NBC_01445. Next base: position 3,031,328 of record NZ_CP109485.1, read on the forward strand.
GGCCTCCTCGAAGGCCGGCAGCAGCTGGTCGGGCTCGGTGACGCGGATCGCCTTGCAGCCGAGGCCCTCGGCGACCTTGACGTGGTCGACGCCGTAGACGCCGAGCTCGGGGCTGTTCTGGTTCTCGAACTCCAGGTTGACCTGGAAGTTGATGTCGAGACCGATCTGCGCCTGGCGGATCAGGCCCAGGTAGGCGTTGTTGACCAGGACGTGGACGTACGGGATGCGGTGCTGCGCGCCGACCGCCAGCTCCTCGATCATGAACTGGAAGTCGTAGTCGCCCGAGAGCGCGACGACCTGGGTCTCCGGGTCGGCGGTGGCGACACCGAGCGCGGCCGGGATGGTCCAGCCGAGCGGGCCCGCCTGGCCGCAGTTGATCCAGTGGCGCGGCTTGTAGACGTGCAGCATCTGCGCGCCGGCGATCTGGGAGAGGCCGATGGTGGTGACGTAACGGGTGTCGGGCCCGAACGCCTTGTTCATCTCCTCGTAGACGCGCTGGGGCTTCATCGGCACGTTGTCGAAGTGCGTGCGGCGGTGCAGCGTGCCCTTGCGCTCCAGGTGGGCGGCGACCCACGCGGAACGGTCGGGGAGCTTGCCCGCGGCCTTGAGCTCGCGCGCGACCTCGACGAACAGCTCGAGGGCGGCCTTGGCGTCGGAGGCGATCCCGTAGTCCGGGGCGAAGATCTTGCCGATCTGGGTCGGCTCGATGTCGACGTGGACGAACTTGCGGCCCTCGCGGTACACGTCCAGCTTGTAGCCGGTGTGACGGTTGGCCCAGCGGTTGCCGATGCCGAGGACGAAGTCCGACTCCAGGAACGTGGCGTTGCCGTAGCGGTGGCCCGTCTGCTGGCCGACCATGCCCGCGTTCAGGTCGTGGTCGTCCGGGATGGTGCCCCAGCCCATGAGGGTCGGGACGACCGGCGTGTTGGTGATCTCGGCGAACTCGACCAGGAGGTCGGAGGCGTCCGCGTTGATGATGCCGCCGCCGGCGACGATCAGCGGGCGCTCGGACTCCAGGAGGAAGGAGATCGCCTTCTCGATCTGGGCGCGGGTCGCGGCCGGCTTGTAGACGGGCAGCGGCTCGTACGTCTCCGGGTCGAAGTCGATCTCGGTCTGCTGGACGTCGATCGGCAGGTCGATGAGGACCGGTCCCGGACGGCCGGAGCGCATCAGGTGGAACGCCTGCTGGAAGACGCCGGGCACCTGGGCCGCTTCGAGGACCGTGACGGCCATCTTGGTGACGGGCTTCGCGATCGAGGCGATGTCGACGGCCTGGAAGTCCTCCTTGTGCAGGAGGTGGCTGGGCGCCTGGCCCGTGATGCACAGGATCGGGATGGAGTCACCGGTGGCCGAGTAGAGGCCGGTGATCATGTCGGTGCCGGCCGGTCCCGAGGTGCCGATGCAGACCCCGATGTTGCCCGGGTTCGTACGGGTGTAGCCCTCGGCCATGTGCGAGGCGCCCTCGACGTGGCGGGCCAGCGTGTGGCTGATGCCGCCGACCTCCTTGAGGGACTTGTAGAAGGGGTTGATGGCGGCACCCGGCACGCCGAACGCGTTCGTGACGCCTTCGCGCTTGAGGATCTCAACTGCCGCGCTGGCAGCGGTCATACGAGCCATTGAGTTCTCCTGCTTCGGCTGTCGGATTCGCGCTCCCGTCGCGCCCCCGCGGCGAGCTGTGAGTCCGTGTTGTCTTCGTACTGTCTTCAGCTTCTAATTTCCACATTGCGGAAACTAGGTTCTGCTATATGGAAGCAATGTAGGCGGCGACCTCCCGAGCGTCAAGGGACGGCCTCTCGTCGACGGATCCGGAGCGATCTCGCCCGACTGCCTGCCGCGGCCGGGGAGTTTGGAGGACGATGGCCCCCGAGGGGCTTTCGTTCGGATCCGGCCTGATCCGAACGAAAGGCCCAAGGGCGGGAAGCCATCACGAGCCCGGGTGCGGAGCCCCGGGCGGATGCCGGGAGTGGGTCATGGCTCAGAACGTGCCGGTGCGGTGCCCCGCCTGCCGGCGTGAACAGCTGTATGCGCCACCGGTCTACCCCTGCTCGTGCGGCGCGCCCGTCGTGCCGCCGCTGCGGCGCGGGGCGCCCGCGGAGCCGGTCACGCACCGCACCTGGCTCGACGACTGGGTGACCGTGCGGTGCGCGGCCTGCGGGCGCCGGGACCGGTGGCCGCGCCCGGAGGTCGGCTGCGCGTGCGGCACGGTGCTGCGGATCCCGGTCGAGGGCGACCCGGCGCCGAGCCATGACGCGTCGCCGGACTCCGACGTGGCGGGCGGCGCGACATGGCCGGGGCCCGCGGACCCGCCCACGACGGACGATCCGGATCAGGCCGGTCCTACGCGGCCGGGCCCCGCCCACATTCCGCTGCCGCCCACGGCTCCGGTCCCGCGCCCCGCGTTCCGGCCGGTGGCCATCCGCACGGCGCGCGACGCAGTGACCGCCGTCGCCCTCTATCTGCGCTGGCTCGGCTACCGGGACATCCGCCGCGCCGACCAGCGCCCCTCGTCCGGCATCGGCCTCGCGGCGCGCGGCGTCGTCGCCCAGGTCGAGCCGTCGGTACGGCCCGCCACCCTGCGGGACGTGGAGTGCCTGTGGCTGACCGGCATGACGGAGTCGGCGGTCTGCGTCTACTTCTCACTCGCGGGCTACGACGAGGACGCGCGCACCCGCGCCGACGAACTCGGCATCCCGCTCTTCGTCCTCGACCTGGCGGGCATGCCCCAGCCGGTCAACAATCCGGCGGACGAACTGATAGCGGCCGGGGCGTAGACCCTGCCGGGTTCGGTCGGAGGCATGGGGCGGGCCCCACCCGGGCCGATCGGGCCCGGATGAGGCCCCGCAGAAAGAGTCGTACGCCTCAGCCGGCGTCGGCCCCGTACCCCTCCCGCAGCTCGATCTTGCGGACCTTGCCGCTCACCGTCATCGGGAACGCGTCGAGGATGCGCAGCCGGGCCGGCGTCTTGTAGTGGGCCAGCCGGTCGCGGCAGTACGCGCGGAGTTCCTCCAGGGTGAGCGTGTCCTCCGGGTGACGGAGGATCACGCAGGCCAGGACCTCCTCCCCGTACCGCTCGTCGGGCACGCCCACGACCTGGACGTCCGCGATCTTCGGGTGGGCGTAGAGGAACTCCTCGATCTCGCGCGGGTAGACGTTCTCGCCGCCCCTGATGATCATGTCCTTGATGCGGCCGACGATCTGGACGTAGCCGTCCTCGCGCAGGACCGCGAGGTCGCCGGTGTGCATCCACCGTCCCGGGTCGATGACCTCGGCCGTCTTCTCCGGCTCGTCCCAGTAGCCGAGCATCACGCTGTAGCCGCGCGTGCACAGCTCCCCCGGCTCGCCGCGCGGCAGCGTCACGCCGCTGACCGGGTCGACGACCTTGACCTCGATGTGCGGCAGGACGCGGCCGACCGTGCCGGTGCGGCGCTCCAGGTCGTCGTCGCGGCGGGTCTGCGTGGAGACGGGCGAGGTCTCGGTCATGCCGTAGCAGATGGAGACCTCCGCCATGTGCATCTCGGCGACGACCCGCTTCATGACCTCTACGGGACACGGCGAGCCCGCCATGATGCCGGTCCGCAGCGACGACAGGTCGTACGTCGCGAAGTCGGCGAGGTTCAGCTCGGCGATGAACATGGTCGGGACGCCGTACAGCGACGTGCACCGCTCGCGCTCGACCGCGTGGAGCGTGGCGACGGGGTCGAAGGAAGGGGCGGGGATGACGATGCAGGCGCCGTGTGACGTTGCGCCCAAATTGCCCATCACCATCCCAAAACAATGGTAGAAGGGCACGGGCAGGCAGACCCGGTCCTGCTCGGTGTAGCCGACCGTCTCACCCACCCAGAAGCCGTTGTTGAGGATGTTGTGGTGGGAGAGCGTGGCGCCCTTCGGGAAGCCGGTCGTGCCCGAGGTGTACTGGATGTTGACCGGGTCGTCACAACTCAATTCCGCCTGTCTGGCATCGAGTTGCTCAACCGTCACCGCGGCCGCACCCGCCGCCAGGGCGTCCCATCCGGGGTCACCGATGAAGACCGTCTCGCGCAGCTCGGGGCACCGCTCCCGCACCTGCCGGACGAGCGCCCGGTAGTCGCTGCCCTTGTGCTCGGTCGAGGCGACGAGGATGCAGACGCCCGCCTGCTTGAGCACGAACTCCAACTCGTGGGCTCGGTATGCGGGGTTGATGTTCACCATGACCGCGCCGATGCGCGCGGTCGCGTACTGCACGAGGACCCACTCGGGGCAGTTGACCGCCCAGACCCCGACGCGGTCACCCTTGAGCACACCTGCGGCGAGCAGCCCTCGCGCCAACTGGTCCACGTCCGCGCCGAATTGGGCGTAGGTCCAGCGGCGCCCGGACGGCACGTCGACCAGTGCGTCACGGTCGGGGTACGCGGCCACGGCCCGGTCGAGGTTGCGGCCGATGGTGTCGCCGAGGAGCGGCGCGGGGTCCGTCCCGTGCGCGTACGACAGGGCCTGGGGCCGGGCCGTCGTGCGGGGTTCGCTCGTCACCGGAAGTCCTCCTCGCGGTACTCGGCCGTGGAACCCTGCGCCGTGCGCTCGCGCAGCTCGATCCGGCGGATCTTGCCGGAGACCGTCTTGGGCAGCTCGGCGAACTCCAGACGCCGGACGCGCTTGTACGGCGCGAGCACGTCCCGCGAGTGCGCGAACAGCAGCTTCGCGGTGCCGGGCCCGGGTTCGTACCCCTCGGCGAGGACGACGTACGCCTTGGGGACGGCGAGCCGCAGCTCGTCGGGGGCGGGCACGACGGCCGCCTCGGCGACCGCCTCGTGCTCCAGGAGCGCGCTCTCCAGCTCGAACGGGCTGATCTTGTAGTCGGAGGCCTTGAAGACGTCGTCCGAGCGGCCGACGTACGTGAGATAGCCGTCGGTGTCACGCGAGCCGATGTCGCCGGTGCGGTAGTAACCGCCCGCCATCGCCTCGGCCGTGCGCTCGGGGTCTCCGTGGTAGCCGACCATGAGGCCGACGGGCCGCTCGGACAGATCGAGGCTGATCTCGCCCTCCTGCGCGCCGGGTCGGCCGGTGACCGGGTCGAGCAGTTCGACCTTGTAGCCGGGGCTGGGGCGACCCATGGAGCCGGTCTTCAGCTCCTGACCGGGGCTGTTGGAAACCTGCACGGCGGTCTCCGTCTGGCCGAACCCGTCCCGGATGGTGACGCCCCAGGCGCGCCGCACCTGCTCGATGACCTCGGGGTTCAGCGGCTCGCCCGCGGCGACGACCGCGCGCGGCGGCGTCGCCAGCTGCGTCAGGTCGGCCTGGATGAGCATGCGCCACACGGTCGGCGGGGCACAGAAGGACGTGACGCCCGCGCGCTCCATGACCTCCAGGAGCCGGCCCGCGTCGAAGCGCGTGTAGTTGTAGAGAAACACGGTCGCCTCCGCGTTCCACGGCGCGAAGAAGTTCGACCAGGCGTGCTTGGCCCAGCCGGGCGACGAGATGTTCAGATGGACGTCTGCGGGACGCAGCCCGATCCAGAACATGGTCGCCAAGTGCCCTACGGGATACGACACATGGGTGTGCTCGACGAGCTTGGGCCGGGCAGTCGTGCCGGAGGTGAAGTACAGGAGGAGTGGGTCCTCGGCCGACGTGACGCCGTCGGGCTCGAAGATCTCGGAGGCGTCGTCGGCGTCCTCGTACGAGAGCCAGCCGCTTTCCGCGGTGCCGCTCGCACCGACGACGGTTCGGGTGAAGTCGCCGGGGACCTCGGTGAACTTCTCGACGTCCTCGGGGCGCACGATGACGTGCCGGGCCCGGCCGCGGTCCACGCGGTCGCGCAGGTCGGCGGGTCCGAGCAGCGGTGTCGCGGGGATGACCACGGCCCGCAGCTTCATCGCGGCGAGCATGATCTCCCACAGCTCCACCTGATTGCCGAGCATCAGGAGAACCCGGTCGCCCGCGTGGACGCCCTGGCCGCGCAGCCAGTTGGCGACTCGGTTCGAGCGGCGGCGCAGCTCGTCGAAGGTGAAGCGGCCCTCGCGGCCGTCCTCCTCGACGATGTGCAGGGCCGTCTTCCCGTTGCCGTCGGCGATGGCGTCGAACCAGTCGAGGGCCCAGTTGAACCGCTCGGGGCGCGGCCAGGCGAAGCCCTCGTACGCGGCGGTGTAGTCGTCCGCGTTCCGCAGCAGGAAGTCCCTCGCCGTGCGGAACTGCTCGGTCGGGCTCGGATCCGTGCCGCTGGTGGCGGTCGTCATGTGTCCTCCTCATTGCGGACCGTGCATGCCATCGTGTAATCCGTGACGCAGATCTCACCACCCCCGGACGGGGGTGGTGTACGAACCGCTCTCTGGAGGGACACGGCGAGTGAGCGCAGACGGGGCCGACGCGATGGAGATGCGTGCCGCTCTGGTGCGGCTGCGGCGGGGCACAGGACTGCCCGTCGCATTCGGCGGGCTCATGACGGGCGGCACCGTGACGGGCGGCACGGGTTCGGTGCGCATCGGTGAATTGAGCGGCGCGGTGACGGGCGCGCTCCGCGGCCTCGCCATCGCGACGGGCAACGGCCTGGGCGGCAAGGCACTCGCTCTGTCCCGGCCGTGCGCCGTCACGGACTACCCGGTCTCGCGGCACATCAGCCACGAGTACGACGCGGCGGTCGCGGCCGAGGGCCTGCTCTCGGTCCTCGCGGTCCCCGTCGTCGTACGCCGCAGGGTGCGGGGCGTGCTCTACGGGGCCCTGCGCACCGCCCAGCCACTGGGCGACCGCACGCTGGGCGAGGCGGTCGCGGCGGCGCGCGACGTGGAACAGGCCTTGGTGATACGGGACGAGGCGCGGGCGCTGCTGGCGGCGGTGGGCGGAGCGGGGGCCTCCGGGTCGGGGGCTGGTGGGGCAGCCGGTTCGGTGACTGGCGCGTCGGCCGGCTCGGCGGCTGCGGCGGCCGGCGCGGCGGCGTGGGAGGAGGTGCGGGAGGCGCACGGAGCACTGCGGGCGCTCGCGCCTCGCGTCGTGGATCCGGCACTGCGCGAGGAACTCCTCGCGGTGTGCGGGCGGCTCGCCTCGGCGACGGCTCCGCCGCGCGTTCGGGACGTGGGGCTCGCGCCGCGCGAGGTGGATGTCCTCGCGTGCGTGGCCACCGGCGCGACGAACGCGGCCACGGCCGAACGCCTCGGCCTGCGGCCCGAGACCGTGAAGGGCTATCTGCGGTCGGCCATGCGGAAGTTGGGCGCGCACACGCGCCTGGAGGCGGTGGTGGCGGCACGGAGGGCGGGGCTGCTGCCGTAGCTGCTGCCTTGGACGGGCCGCGCCTCGGGCAGGAGCAATTCCTCATGTGGTCCGTGGACGACGAAGGGGGTTGGGGGACATGCTGGGGAACATGGTGTCCACCGACCGGTATCTGGCGTTCGCGGCGATGTCGCTCCTTGTGATCGTGATCCCTGGGCCGAGCGTGCTGTTCGTGATCGGGCGCGCGCTCGCGCACGGCCGGCGGACGGCGGTCGCGACGGCGCTCGGCAATGTCATCGGCTCGTACGTGCTCGTGGTGGGCGTGGCGCTCGGGATCGGTTCCCTGGTGGAGCGCTCGGCAGCGGTGTTCATGGCGGTGAAGCTGGCGGGAGCCGCGTATCTGGTCTTCCTCGGCGTGCAGGCGTTCCGGCATCGCAGAGAGATGCGGGCCGAGGACATCCGGGCGCCGCACGGCCCCCCGCGCGGGGATCTGCGGACGGTCGCGGACGGCGCGCTCGTCGGGGTGACCAACCCCAAGGGCATCGTCTTCTTCGCGGCGGTCCTGCCCCAGTTCGTGGACCACTCGGGCGGTCAAGTGCCCGCGCAGATGCTTCTGTTGGGGCTGATCCCGATCTCGATCGGCCTGGTCACGGACACGCTGTGGGGCCTGACGGCGTCCGCCGCGCGTACGTGGTTCGCCCGGTCCGACCGCCGTCTGTCACTGATCGGCGGCACGGGAGGCTTCGCGATGATCGGCCTGGGAGTGACGGTCGCGGCGACGGGTCGCGCGGACTGATCCCGGCGCGCTCCGACCGCCACTACTCCGGCCGTACGGTCCCGAAGCGGATGTCGCACGGGCCCTTGACCCCCAGCGTGCGCGCGGTGGTCTCCGCCTCGTCCGTGAGGGCGTCGCGCTGCTGCGCGGTGAGCTTCCCGAAGGGCTGGAGGGTGAGCGTGGCGGAGTCGTCGTTGGCCTCGTCGAGCTTCCAGAGCCCGGCGAGCATGCCGTCGACGAGGAAGGCGGGAAAGGACATGTTCGCCTTCCAGGTGCGGTCCTTGTACGCGAGCGGCACGAGGCGGGTGCGGTCGGCGTGCGAGAGCAGCAGGTTGTCGAACTCGGGGAGGAGGCGCGGCGGGGCGGGGGTGTCCTCGTCGGGGCGGGGGGCGTCGGGCAGGTCGAAGAGCTCGACGCCGTGCGGGTCGCGGAAGGTGACGAGCTGCGGCCGCAGCCGCTCGAAGACCTCCCTCATACGGGTCAGGCCCGCCCACTGCTGCATGTCCTTGACCGAGGCGGGCCCGAACGCGGCCAGATAGCGCAGGACGGTGCCGTCCGGGGCGGGCGCCGGGTCGGCAGCCCGGTCGAGCCAGTGCTCGGCGGTGGTCAGGGCGACCTGGCCGCTGCGCTTCCACAGGCCGCGCGGCGTGGTCTGCACGAGCGGCAGCCGGCAGCGCGCGGCGATCGTGAGGGCGAGGGGGTCCGCGTCGGGCCACTCGGCGAGGAGCAGCTCCCTGATCTGCTTGGGGGTACGCGGCTCCTGCTCGACGTACGCCTTGGTGAGCGCGGTGAGCCGGTCGAGGTCGACGTCGGGCAGGCCCTTCGCGAACATCTTCAACTCCCGCTCACGCGCGGGCTGGACGAGGGGGCGCAGACTCATGCAGTCGTCGGCGCTGTGGAGGTGGATGGTCGAGCGCATGGTGACGATACGGACGACTTCGCGGTCCTCCAGGAGCCGGGAGAGCTCGGCGGGGTCGAAGCCGTCGAGCCGGGCGGCGAGCGCGCCGTAGGGCGGCTTCACGTTCTGCGCCTGGAGCCCCAGCAGATGTTCCACGGCGGCCTTCACTGTGACCGGCGAGCGCCGCAGCAGGAACTGACGGTCAAGGGTGGCGCGACCCAGGGCCCGGGCCGACAGGGTCGGCGCAGCCGCATTGCTCACACTTGCCTTGGCCGTGCTCCGCTTGGTGGTCATACTCGGCACGCTATCGGGACTTGCGGACAGCTACTGGCCTCGAGCCACCGCCCAGCCCATCACCCACGTCCCACCGACCTGCCGACCGGCTCTCTGACGATCTTCCCCCACCGGCCGTATTTTGGGCTATATATCCTGCACAGTGGCCGAAGTGACAGCCGTTTCGACACGCAAGGCGGAGACATGGCAGAGCGGCGGACCCGCCCCGGAGCGGAACCGAAGAAGTACATGTGGCGCCGCGCCGCAGGACAGTCGCCGGCGAACCCGCCCGAGCCCGACACCACGCCGCCCCCGCCCGCCACACCCACCGACCCGGCGTCGGAGACGGCGAGCGTGGTGCAGGCGGCGCTGTACCGGGACGGGGTACGGGTGTCGTCGCCCGCGACGCTGGCCGAGACGTTCCGCGAGCTGCGCGAGCAGCAGGACGGCATGGCATGGATCGGCCTGGCCCGTCCGACGGAGTCCGAACTCCTCTCCCTGGCAGGCGAATTCGACCTGCACCCGCTCGCGGTCGAGGACGCACTGGAGGCGCATCAGCGGCCGAAGCTGGAGCGGTACGGGGACACGCTGTTCGTCGTCCTGCGCGCCGCCCGCTACCTGGACGCGCCCGAGGAGGTCGAGTTCGGGGAGCTGCACGTGTTCGTCGGAGCGGACTTCGTCATCACGGTCCGGCACGGCGCGGCGCCCGACCTCTCCGGTGTGCGCCGCCGCATGGAGGACTCCCCAGAGCTGCTGAAACTCGGCCCCGAGGCGGTGCTCTACGCGATTCTCGACGCGGTCGTGGACGGCTATGCCCCGGTCGTCGCCGGCGTCCAGACCGACATCGACGAGATCGAGACAGAGGTCTTCTCCGGAGCGCCCGAGGTGTCCCGGCGCATCTACGAACTCTCGCGCGAGATGGTCGAGTTCCAGCGCGCGACCCGCCCCCTGGTCGGCATGCTGCACGCCCTGATGGCGGGCTTCGCCAAGTACGGCACGGACGAGGAACTCCAGCGCTACCTGCGCGACGTGGCCGACCACGTCACGCACACGAGCGAACGCGTCGACGGCTTCCGCCAGGCCCTCGCGGACATCCTGACGGTGAACGCGACGCAGGTCACCCAGCAGCAGAACGCGGAGATGCGGGCACTGGCCGAAGCGGGCTTCGAACAGAACGAGGAGATCAAGAAGATCTCGTCGTGGGCGGCGATCCTGTTCGCACCGACACTGGTGGGAACCATCTACGGCATGAACTTCGACCAGATGCCGGAGCTGCACTGGGCGGGCGGGTATCCGTTCGCGATCGTGCTGATGGCAGTGGTGTGCACGAGCCTGTACGTCATTTTCAAGAAGCGGGACTGGCTGTAGTAGGGATCTGGCACCTGGGCGGCCCGGTCGGCGGCGTTCGGAGAGTCACTGGTTCCGGCACCGCTGAGAGGGGGCCCGATGCACGGATGCCCTCCTCGGGCACTTCGGCTGCCCTGCGGATCGAGGTCGGAGCTACGGCAACACGCGCGTCCGCCCGGCGGTGCGCGGGAGGTGTCGGCCGCGCCGCGTCGACGGCCGCGTTCGCCATCCGTCAGGCGCGGGTCTGCGCATCGGCGGTCCGCTCGGTACGGCGGAAGGCGAGGTCGATGATCCGCCGCCAGTTCACGGGCGGCTCGGGTACCACGACGCCGGGGCGGTCGCGCGGTACGAGGACCCGCAGTGCCCCCGGGCGCAGCGTGCAGACCACCGGGGTGGGCATCCGAAGCGCCTCGCCGTCGACCGCGACGGGGATCTCGTCCGCGTCGGTCGTCACCTCGACACGGTGTGCGGTCATGACGGTCAGTCCGGTGGACTCCGAGCCCCGCACGGCCAGGTCGGCAGCCTGCGCCGCGTCCTCCACCCGGATCCCGAGCACCCCCAGTTCGCCGTCGTCCAGTCGGGGCCGGCGGCCGCCGCCGCTGAGCTCGTCGGGTGAGGTGTACGGGTTGTTGCTGACCAGCAGTGCCTGCTGGGAGGAGAGGGTGGTGCCGTCGACCCGTGCGTCGAGCCGTCGTACCCCTTCGCCGAGCAGCAGGTCCGGCATGAGGGACAGCGCCGTGCCCGCCTTGTCGTCGCGGTACTCGGGCCGTTGCACGACATCCGCGTACACCCCGAACGACACGGTGTTCACGAAGGCCCGGCCCGCGATGTCGCCGAGGTCGACCCGGACCTCCTCGCCGGCCGTCAGCGCGTCGAGGCAGCGGGAAGGGTCGGAGCGGTCGAGGCCCAGGTCCATGGCGAAGTGGTTGCGGGTGCCGGCGGAGACCACGAGGAACGGCAGGTCGTGCTCGGCGGCGATCGCCGCGACCAGGGCCTGGGTGCCGTCGCCGCCGGCGACGCCGAGCAGGTCCGCGCCTTCGGCCACGGCCTGCCGGGCCAGCGCGGCGACGTCCGCCGCGGCGGACGGATCGAGCAGGATCACCCGCGCGCCGAGTTCCTCCGCCCGCTCGACCAGCCCGAACCGGCCGACCTTCCCGCCCCCGGACTTCGGATTCATGATCAGGACCGGCCGGTTCGGCCGGGAGGCGGCCCTCGTCCGCGTCGGCCGCTCCGGGCGCGACTTGCGCAGCGCTGTCCTCGCGCAAGCCAGGGCCACGCCCCAGCACAGGCAGAGGACCAGAGCCGTCAGCCACAGGCCGTCGTGCGCGAAGAGCACCAGGACGGCGACGGGGGACACGACCGCGAGGAGCGCCCCGCCCAGCCGCACCAGTCCGCGGTGCGCCACGAACCACCAGACGCCGACCGCGCAGACGATCAGCCCCAGGAGCCCGGCGCCGACGACGACCAGGCCGCCCTCCCCCAGCGCGAGCACGAGCACGAGCACCGAACCCACCACCGCGAGCACGGCCAGACGTGCCAACAGCCGCGCGGCCCCATTCCCGCCGGGGCCCGTCGTGCGCGTCCTGCCCATGGCGTCCTCTCCACAGCCCTGTCCGACCGCGAGCCCGGTCCTGGTCACCAGCCTGCATGCTCCCTGATCGGGGAGCATCCCAGCGGGCGGCGGGCGAACTCCTGCGCGGTCAGCGCGCCGAAGGTGAACCAGACAGCCAGGGCTCTCAGATGGCTCACGTCGTGCACGAGGCCGAGGTCACCCCTGCCGGATGTGTGCGCGGCAGGGGCGTAGCACAGGCCTGCCACGAACGCCGCGACGAAACCGTCGCTGCGACCAGCACGGAGGCGGCGTAGGTGAGGAACGGCAACGCGGGACCGGCCCGGCGCGTTTCCTCTGCGGCCCCGGCCGAGCGTGGAGGGCCGATGGTGTGTACTGCTTGACGTACCTCGGAACCTCGTCCTGGACGGTGAGCGCGCGGGCGGTGTGGGCGCCGGTCATGCCCAGCCTTCCGGCGACGAGGATCATCGGACCACTTCGTGGCGGAGGTGCGTCACACCCGGTGCCACGATGGTTTCCAGCTGACGCAGGCGCACGTGCTTCGGGAGCTCGCGGAAGAAGCTGCGACCGCCGCCTGCTACTCCCCGGATTCATGTCTCGATGCGCGGCTCGGACGATGCACCGCGCCCGCCGCGCCTTTGGACGAACTGGCCCGTCGCAATCCCCCAAAGGAGGGAGCCAAACCCACAGGAGTGATCGAACGCAGCATCACAGCGCGGCTCCCTCGGCCACACCAAGGGTCCTCCGGCTATTCGAAGTCCAGTCGCCGGCGTTCCCGACGTCCGGTTCGTGCACGGCGACGTGGTCGACCACCTGCGTACCGCCGAGCCCTTAGATGCCGCCTACGCCATAGGTTCCATGGCCTTCGCCGACCCGGCTCGGGCAGGGACGTAGCAAGGTCAGGCCTCCGGAGCAGGACCCCGGTTCGCGGACGTTCCGTGCGCCACCGGATACGGCACGAACGTGCTGGAGTTCTGGTCGATCCGTAGCGCGTGGCCGAGTGGGGGCGCTGCGCGCTGGGGGCATTCGAGGCGTTCGCAGACCCGGCAGCCCATGCCGATGAGGGCGGCGGAGGCTGTGCGGCCGAGGTCGAGGCCGTCGGAGTAGACGAGGCGGTGGGCGTGGCGGATCTCGCAGCCGAGGCCGATCGCGAAGGTCTTGCCGGGCTCGCCCCAGCCGCCCCGGTGCCGGGTGACGGCGCGCGCGGTCCACAAGTACCGCTGGGCGTCGGGCATTTCGGCGATCTGGACGTGGATGCGGCCCGGCGCGGCGAACGCCTCGGAGATGTTCCACAGGGGACATGTGCCGCCGGAGCGCGAGAAGTGGAAGCCGGTCGCCGACTGCCGTTTGGACATGTTGCCGGCGCGGTCGACGCGGACGAAGGAGAACGGTACGCCGCGCAGCCGGGGTCGTTGGAGGGTACTGAGGCGGTGGCAGACGGTTTCGTAGCCGAGGCCGTAGCGGTCGGTGAGGCGTTCGATGTCGTAGCGCACCGTCTCGGCCGCGGTGTGGAAGTCGCGGTACGGGAGGATCAGCGCGGCGGCGAAGTAGTTGGCGATGCCGATGCGGGCCAGGGCGTGGGCGGGTTCGCCCGGTGTGAAGTCTTCGGCTGCGTAGGCGTCCAGCTCGTCCCCGTGTTCCAGCAGGGCGAGTTGCGTGGCCATGCGGAAGGCGCGCTGGCCCGGGCGCAGTCGCGTGGACAGGTGAAGCGTGCGTGTGGCGGTGTCGTAGTGGTGCAGGTGTGAGCCCCCCGTACCGAGCCGGACGCCGTGCCGGTCCGCCAGGCGCGCGGACAGGGCTCTCAGTACTTCGCCCGGGCGGATACCGATGGCCTGGGCGAGTTCCTCGGCCGCCAGGTCCGCCTCGTGCAGATAGTTCTGGCGGCGGTAGAAGTAGTCGCGGATCTCTTCGTGCGCCGAGCGAGGGGCGTCCTGCCCGCTGTCACGGCCGTCGGCGCCGCCGACCAGTTCGGCCAGGCGCTGATTGCGCCGCCCCAGGTCGAGGAGGACTTGGGCCACGGCAGGCATCGGCTCGCCGACCTGATCGGCCTCGACACCGTCGCCGCCATCGCGGAATCGCTCTACGAGGAGTTCAAGGAACCGCTGTACGCACCGCCGCCCCTGCTTCAACGCATGGTCGAGGCAGGCCTGTTGGGCCGCAAGACGGGCCGCGGCTTCCACACCTACGACTAGGGCGGCTTTCACCGGCAGCCGGAGTCAGGCCAGGTCCAGGAGCCCCTTGTACGCGCCGCCGAAGCCCCGGTGCTCGTCGAGCAAGCTGATCTCCAGCAGCCAGTGGGCCTGCCAGCCGTCCTCGGCCGTACGGCGGAGGGGGCGGTCGTTGGCGGGGGAGATGTACGCGTCGGACGACTGGGCGCCGCCGTGGGCATTCGGCGCCCCCACCATGTGCCCCGCGTTCCAACCCCCCAGCGTCCAGCCCGCCTTGGTGGCCAGGGTCTGGATCTCGGCGTGCAGGTGGCTGCCGGTCAGGGTCCGGTCCGCGTGGAACGCCTCGCGGGCGGCCGCGAACAGCCTCGGGAGATCCTCGATGAGGCGGCGTTTGTCCGGGTCCTGGCCGATGACGACCGTACGTACGAAGCCCGACTCGTAACCGGCGAGGACCGGGCCGAGGTCGGCGATCGCGATGTCGTCCCCGGTGAGGATCCGGTCCTCCGGTGGCTCCTGGCCTGCGGGCAGGGCGGAGTGCGGCCCCGATCGCACGGCCCGCCAGGAGCCGCACGTGCCCCAGGCGGGTACTTCCCGCGTCAGGGCGCCGATGCGGTCGCTCACCTCGCGTTCGCTGCGGCCCGGGGCGATCAGACCCCGGGCGGCGACCTCGGCGAACAGGGCCTGGGCCATCCGCTGGCCCTCCACGAGGCCCAAGGCGCGCAGCCGTTCGTCCATCCGGTCGGGTGCTGCCATGGCGCCGTTCCTCTTCCGTTCAACCCGCATTCCGTTCAACCGAATTCCGTTCAGCCCGGATCAAGCGCCCGGAACGGGGTCGTGCCGGTCGAGGGCGAGCCAGACGCGGTCCCGGGTGACCGGCATCTCGGTGAAGCGGACACCGGTGGCGTCGCGCAGCGCGTTGGCGAAGGCGGGGGCGACCGGGTTGAAGGGGCTCTCGCTCATCGACTTGGCGCCGAGCGGGCCGATGGCGTCGGTGGTCTCCATGAAGTGGACCTCCGTGCGCGGGACATCGGCGTACTGCGGGAGGCGGTAGCGGCGGAAGGCGGCGGTGGTGACCTCGCCGCGGTCGTCGACACGTACCGTCTCAAAAAGCGTCGCGCCCAGCGCCTGGGCTACGCCTCCCTCGACCTGGCCGCGGCACTGCATCGGGTTCATGACCTTGCCCGCGTCGGCGGCGTGGACGCTGCGCAGGATGCGGATCTCGCCGGTGCCGGGGTCGACGGCGAGGCGGAACCACTGGGCGTTGAAGGCGACGGAGCGGGGCGAGCCGCCCCAGTGGCCGTCGGCGGCCACCTCGTCCATGGCGCCCTTCGCCTCGGCCGCCTCGTACAACTCCTTCAGCGTCACCACCCGGCCCGCGCAGTCGAGGGCCTCGGCCCCGAGTACGCACAGGTGACGGGCGACGCCCGTGTGCCGGGCGGCGAAGGTCCGCAGCCGTTCGGCGAGCGAGCCGGCGGCGAGGAGGACGGCCTTTCCGGCCACCACCGTGCCCGCGGAGCCGAAGGCGCCGGTGTCGTGGCGGACGACGTCCGTGTCGGACTGCCGGATCGTGAGGCGGTCCTCGGTCGTGTTGAGGGCGCCGGCGGTGATCTGTTTGTGGACGGTGGTGGTGCCGTTGCCGAACTCCGCCGTCCCGACGGCGATGTCGTACGTCCCGTCGGACAGGAGCGACACGCGGGCGTCGGCGTAGTGCCCGCCGGGCGGCCCGGTGGCGATCATCGCCATCGCCGTGCCCTGCCCGACCAGCCATCCCTCGGGCGCCTGCTCGGCGCTGGTGTCCTCGGCGATCGCCTTGCGCACGACCCCCAGGCACTGGTCGAGGCCGTAGGAGGCGATGTGGAGGTCCTCCTCCTCACCGATCGGGCTGAGCATGTGCTCGCCGGGGCCGATGATGTTCTTCTCGCGGAAGGCCAGCGGGTCCATGCCGAGACGGCGGGCCAGTTCGTCCATGACCGATTCGACGGCGAAGGTGACCTGGCCGAGGCCGTAGCCACGGAAGGCGCCGGCCGGGACCACGTTCGTGTAGACGGAGAACGCGTCGACCTTCTTGTGCGGGGCTCGGTAGACGGCGAAGGACTCGCCGACGCTGTGGAACATGACGGCGGGGCCGTGGTTGCCGTAGGCGCCGGTGTTGGAGACCACGCGCATCTGGATCGTGGTCAGGGTGCCGTCGGAACGGGCCCCGACCTTGATACCGATGGCGAACGGGTGGCGGGTGGTCGCTCCGTAGAACTGCTCGCCCCGGGTGTACTCCAGCTTCACCGGCCGCCGCAGCTTCAGTGCCGCCAGCGTGACGATGTCCTCCGTCAGCATCTCCTGCTTGCCGCCGAAGCCGCCGCCCACGCGTCCCGCGACGACACGGACCTCGTCCTCGGGCAGGCCGTACAGTGCGCACAGCGCGCGGCGCGTCAGGAACGGGGTCTGGGTGGAGGAACGGACAGTGAGGCGCTCGCCGGTGCCGTCCTCCTTGGGCTCGAAGTAGGCGACACAGCCGTGGGTCTCCAGGCTCGCGTGCTGGACGCGCTGGGTGCGGAAGGTCTCCTCGTAGACGACGTCCGCGTCGGCGAAGCCGTCCTCGACGGAGCCGATCTCGCCGTGCACCTCGCCGGCGACGTTGTTCTCCACGCGGGAGATCCGCACCTCGGGGCCCTTTCCCTCGTGGATGACGGGGGCGCCGGGGGCCATCGCCTTCTCGGGGTCGGTGACGTAAGGGAGTTGCTCGTAGACCACGTCGATCCGCCGGCAGCCCTCCTCGGCGGCCTGCTCGCTGTCGGCCACCACGGCGGCGACGCGCTGGCCGACATAGCGGACGGTGTCGTCGAGGACGCGCGTGTCGTCGGGGTCCTCGGTGGGATGCTCGTGCCGGGCCGAGGAGTACAGGGTCGCGGGGGCGTCCTCGTGGGTGAGGACGGCGTGCACGCCGGGCACGCGCAGGGCGTCCGCAGTGTCGATGGAGACGATACGGGCGTGCGGGTACGGGGAGCGCAGCAGTTTCAGGTGGAGCAGCCCGGGGACCTCGACATCGAAGGTGTAGCGGGCGGTGCCGGTCACGACCTGGGGGCCGGCGGGCGCGCCGAGACTCTTGCCAACTGCCTTGCCGGCACAGGGGCGTTCCGTGTGCTGCACGCCTCGCACGGCGTCCTCGATGGCGCGATATCCGGTGCACCGGCAGATGTTGCCCTTGAAGGCGCGGGGCAGGTCGTCCAGTTTGCCGTCGTCGCGCTCGGTGCCCTGCTCGGCTTCGAGGGCGGCCGTCGTCATCAGGAATCCGGCGGTGCAGAAGCCGCACTGGAACCCCTGGGCGGCGAGGAACTTCTGCTGGACGGGGTGGAGTTCGCCCTCAGGGGACGCGAGGCCTTCGACCGTCGTCACGCTGCGGCCCTCCGCCCGTACGGCCGGATACAGGCAGCTGTGGACCGGCTCCCCGTCCACATGGACGGTGCAGGCGCCGCAGTCGCCGGCGTCGCAGCCCTTCTTCACCCCGAACCAGCCGCGCTCGCGCAGATACGTACGCAGACACTGGCCGGCCCGTGGGTCCGTGTCGAAGTGCTGGTCGTTGACCTCGATGTCGAAGCTCATCATGCACCGTCCTCAGAGAGCCGGGTCAGTTCATGACGGACTTCCTCGGCGAGGCGGAACCCCATGTGCCGCCGCCACTCGGGCAGTCCGTGGATGTCGTCGAACCAGTCGTCCTCGCCCACGGCCGCTTCGATGGCCCGCCGGAGTTCACCCTTGTCCGGCAGCAGGGGGAACCAGAGGCGGAAGGGGCGTACGGTCGCCGCGCTGATCGTCACCGCCATCGACCCGTCCACCGGATCGAGCGCCCCGATGACCAGCGCTCCCGAGCGGCCGAGCCCGTACAGCGACGCCTGGCGGAAGGCCGTCCGGCAGCCGAGTGCCCGCGCGGGCAGGGTGACCGAGCGGAGCAACTCGCCCTCGCCCAGGTCCTTGCGACCCGCGCCGGTGATGAAGTCGGCGACCTTCACGGTCCGCCTCACTCCTGCCTGCGACTGGAGCAGGCACGTGCCGTCGAGCGCGGCGGTCAGCGAGATCATGGGCCCGGCCGGCAGCCCGTTGCAGAGGTTCCCGCCCACGGTGGCCATGTTCCAGATCTTGAACGAGGCGAGAAAGGCACGACAGCACTGCTCGAACAGAGGCGCCGCCTCGGCCGCGAACTGCCGCCCGAAACGCGAGAGTTGGGCAATAGTGCACGTCGCCGCGATCTCCAGCGCCCCGTCCTCACCGAGGGTGAGCGACTCCCAGCCCATGCGGCTCAGATCCACCAGGCGCCGCAGATGAGGCTGCGGCTCGGAGAACAGGTACGTGCCCCCGCCCAGCCACGCGTCGCCCGGTTGCCAGGGCTCCCGCAGCCGGCCGTCACGCACTTCCTTCACCGTGTTCAGATCCATGTCTCCAACGCCCCTCAGCTGCTGCCTCACAGCCAGTGAAGCCGGGAGCGAGTCCGGAAACGACTGGTTCACCACACGGAAAACCCCGCCCCGACACCGTGGGCATTGGTTGAACGACCAAGCAGGTTCTGCCCTCGGCGCACCGGGGTCGCGGACCGCATCTGTCCGCGAGAGGTGCCAGGGTGATGCAAGGGCCGCAGACGCACTCCGCCGCGGATCCTCTGCCCGCACACACGCGCCACGCCACGAACGGAGCACCCCGTGAGCCGCCACATCCAGGTCACCTTCGATGCCCACGACCCGCGGGCACTGTCGTCCTTCTGGCGCGACGTACTGGGCTACGTCCACCCCGGCCCGCCCGGCGTCGAGGTGCCCGAGGGCGCCGACCCCCTGGCCGCGTGGGACGGCTTCCTCGCGCGGATCGGCGTACCGGAGGAGCAGCGCAACACGAGGTCGGCCATCGAGGACCCGGAAGGGCAGGGCCCGCGGCTGTTCTTCCAGCAGGTGCCGGAGGACAAGGCCGCCAAGAACCGCGTCCACCTCGACGTCCGTGCGGCACCCGGACTGGAGGGGGAGGAGCGCATGGCGGCGCTCGAGGCCGAGTGCGCGCGGCTCGTCGCACTCGGCGCCGCGCGGGTACGACGCGATGAGCCCGCTCCCCCGCTGAGCACGGGCTACATCGTGATGAACGACCCGGAGGGGAACGAGTTCTGCCTCGACTGACGTGGTTCGGCCCGTAGTTGCGGGGCTCTACCTGCGTCCGGGGCGCAGGGCGTGCTGGGCGGCGAGGCGGACGGGGGCGTTCTGGGCGCCGTATCCGCGGTATCCGCCGTCGCGCTGAACCAGTTCGAAGAAGACCCGGCCGACCGTCTCCGTGTAGAAGTGGCGGAAGGTGCCGTGCTCGTCACGGTCGTAGAGGATGCCGAGCTCCCGGTACGTCTCCGCCTCGCCGGGGGCGAGCTCGAAGCGGGCCGCCAGGTCGTCGTAGTAGTTGGGCGGTACGGGCAGCGGGCGGCCGCCCGCGTCCTGGAAGGCGCGCGCGGCGGCGACCACGTCGTCCGTCGCGAGGGCGATGTGCTGGGCGCGGCCGGCGTCGTCGGCGGGGCCGGGGCCGATGCCCAGGGCGATCCGCACCCTGCCGTCGTCGTTCGTGACGGCGCGGCTGCGCAGCAGCCCGTAGGGGTCGGCGACGTCGACGCTCTCCTGCGGCCTGAGCCCGAGGACCGTGCGGTGGAAGAGCGCGGCCTCGTCGAACTGGTGCCAGGGCTGGGTGAGGGCGAGGTGGTCGATCCGCAGGACGGCGCCCCGCCGGTCCCGGCCGGGTTCGCCTGAGCCGTCGCCGTCGCCGTCGCCGGGTAGCGGCGCGAAGTCCTCCCGCCAGTTCGGCAAGCCCTCCCGGTCCGTCGCGCAGAAGAAGATCTCCACGCCGTCGGGCGCGGCCACCGCGTCCAGCGGGGCATCCTCGGGTGCCCGATGGCGGGGCAGTACGGGGGCGAGGAGCGAGTCTGCGCGGGCGGTCGCGGCCGCCGGGTTCGGGGACTCCAGGCCGAGCGCGTTGAGGGAGAGTCCGTCGCGGTGGCGGACGGGATCCGTGGTGACGAGGATGCGGGCCTCGCCGCGCTGCCACAGTTCGACGGGCTTGCTGCGGTGCCTGGCGGCCCGGGCCAGGCCGAGCGCGCCGAGGAGCGCGGACACGGCACCGGCGTCCGGGGTGGTGAGTTCCGCGAAGGCGAAGCCGGTGGGCTGGACCGGTGCGGGCGGCGCCGTGAGGCCGGCGGCCTCCTGGAGGAGCATCAGGGAGCGCCGGGCGTCGACGGCGGTGGGGCCCGCGTCGGCCTGCCGGAAGACGTCGTTGAACACTTCGAGCGAGAGCGGGCCCGGGTAACCGGCGTTGATCACGTGCCGGACGAGTCCGGTCACGTCCAGGCCGCCCTGCCCGGGGAAACAGCGGTAGTGGCGACTCCACTGGAGCACGTCCATCGCCATCAGCGGGGCGTCGGCGAGCTGGAGGAAGAAGATCTTCTCGCCGGGGATGTCCTCGATGCCCTTGGGGTCGGAGCCGCGGGCGAGGATGTGGAAGCTGTCCAGACAGGTGCCGAGCGCCGGGTGCCCCGCCGCCTCGACGATGCGCCAGGCGTGGTCGTAGGTGCTGACGTGGCGGCCCCAGGCGAGTGCTTCGTAGGCGACGCGTACGCCGTGTTCCTGCGCCGACTCCGCGAGCCGGTGCAGGTGTTCGGCGGCGAGCGCGTCGTCGTCGACGGCGAGGGGCGACACGCTGGAGCACACCAGGACGGTGTCGGTGCCGAGCCGGTTCATCAGCCGGAACTTGTGCTCGGCGCGGCGCAGGTTCCGCTCGAACTCCTGCGGCGGCACCGCCTCGATGTCCCGCATCGGCTGGTAGAGGTCGATGGTCAGGCCGAGGTCGGCGGTGCGGGACCGGATCTCCTCGGGGGTGAGCGGACTCGCGAGGAGATCGTTCTCGAAGATCTCCACCCCGTCGAACCCGGCCGAGGCGGCGGCGGTCAGCTTCTCGGTCAGGGATCCGCTGAGCGAGACGGTGGCGATCGAGGTACGCACGACGGTGCTCCTTGAGAGGGAGGAGGAGGGGGTCGGTGTGGGGGGCCGGGGTCAGCCTCGGGCCGCCGCCGCACCCGCGAGTTCGGCGATGTCCGCGAGCATCCGCGTGACGTCCGGCTCGCGGCGCGTGAAGAGCCGGAACGCGTCGGCGGCCTGGAACACCGCCATGCCCGCGCCGTCGAGCGTGGCGCAACCCAACTCCCTTGCGGTGTGCAGGAGTTCCGTCTCCAGCGGACGGTAGACGACTTCCGCGACCCAGAGGGACGGGCGCAGCAGGCGGGCGGGGAGCGGAAGTCCCGGGTGGGCGGCCATGCCGGTGGGTGTGGCGTGGACGAGGCCGTCGGCGCGGGCGAGGGGCTCTTCGATGCGGTCCGGGGTCCCGGCGGACGCGCGGCCCTCGCCGAAGTGCCGGTTCAGCGACGCGGCCAGGTCCGCGGCCCGCTCGGGCAGTGCGTCCACGACGGTGAGGTGACCGCCGCCCAGGGTGAGCACGGCGTGCGCGACCGCCGCGCCCGCGCCGCCCGCGCCGAGCTGCACGACCCGGTCGAGCGGGGCGTCGGGCAGGCCGCGGGCGAAGGAGGCCGCGAATCCGGTGACGTCGGTGTTGTGGCCGACGGCGCGCCCGCCCTCGAACACGACGGTGTTGACGGCGCCGAGCGCCTCCGCCTGCGGGGCGAGCTCATCGAGGTGCTCAATGACGAGCTGCTTGCAGGGGTGGGTGATGTTCAGGCCGTCGTAGCCCACGGCCCGGGCCGCCCGCACCAGGTCGCCGACCCGGTCCGGGGTGACACCCAGGGCGTCGATGTCGATCAGCCGGTAGAGATGGCGCAGGCCCTGGCGGTCGGCCTCCCGCTCATGGAGCGCGGGGCTCAGCGAGGGGCCGATGCCCGAACCGATCAGACCGACGAGACAGGAGTCCTGGGACACCGCGCTCCTCCTAATGTACGAACTGGTTCGTTAGTAATACCAGGAAGGCGTCATCCTGGAAAGGGCAGCCGGTCACCAGCCCCGGCCCTGCTTCTACAATCACCAGCACAGAACCGACCCGGAGGAACGCATGGCCACAGTCGAAGAGCCGACGCGACCCGCCGGACGGATCCGCGACGCCGCCCGCACCCGGGCCGAGATCCTCGACGTCGCCACCCAGGAGTTCGCCCGCGCCGGATACACGGGCGCCCGCGTCGACGAGATCGCGGCCCGCACCCGCACCACGAAGCGGATGATCTACTACTACTTCGGCGGCAAGGAACAGCTGTTCACGGCGGTTCTGGAGCACGCGTACTCGGCGATCCGGCAGGCCGAGCAGGAGGTCGACGTCGACCATCTGGACCCGGTCGCGGCCATCCGCCGGCTCGCCGAGCTCACCTTCGACCACCACGAGGCGCACCCCGACTTCATCCGCCTGGTCGCGATCGAGAACATCCACGAGGCGGAGCACATCGCCGCCTCCGAGCAGCTCGGCGCGCTCAACTCGCCCGCGATCGAGGTGATCCGCCGCATCCTCGACGCCGGACGCGCGTCGGGCCTGTTCACGGCCGAGATCGACGCCGTCGACCTGCACGCGATGATCAGCTCGTTCTGCTTCTTCCGGGTCTCGAACCGGCACACGTTCGGCGCGCTCTTCGGCCGTGACCTGGTGGCGGAGGACCGGCGCGAGCACTACCGGACCATGCTCGGCGACATGGTCATCGCCTATCTGACGGCGGACCGCACCGAGGACTAGGAGCGGGTACCGGGAGGGCACCTCGTGCGGAAGTTTTCGCGGCCCACCTCTTGACACGCGGGTAACGCCAGCGCAACATCCGTAGCCATCCGCTACTAACTACCCAGTGGGTTAATTAACCGCTCGCCCTGCCCCAGGGCCGGAGAAAGACACCGCGACACCACCCCGCACCCCTCCGCTCGCTTCATCGCCGAAGCGTCCCCCTAGGAGTACGCCGTGACCGTCCCCTCCCCCGGCGCCGCAGCGCCGCCTCGCGCCCCCGAGGCTCAGCCGCGCAAGGCAGCGCTCGCGGCCTGGACCGGCAGCGCCCTGGAGTACTACGACTTCTTCATCTACGGCAGCGCCGCGGCCCTGATCTTCCCCAAGGTCTTCTTCGACGAGTCCGACCCCGCGAACGCGACGCTGCTCTCCCTCGCCACCTTCGGCGTCGCCTACGCCGCCCGCCCCGTCGGCGCGCTCTTCCTCGGCCACATCGGCGACCGGCTCGGCCGCAAGAAGATCATGGTCTTCACGCTGATCCTGATGGGCCTGTCCACATTCCTCATCGGCTGTCTGCCGAGCCGCGCTCAGGTCGGCTCGCTCGCCCCCGTGCTGCTCGTGCTGTGCCGCGTGCTCCAGGGCATCTCCGCCGCGGGCGAGCAGGCCAGCGCGAGCTCGATGACGCTGGAGCACGCGCCGCCGGGCCGACGCGGCTTCTTCACGAGTTTCACCCTCAGCGGCACGCAGGCGGGCCAGCTCATCGCCACCCTCGTCTTCCTGCCGGTCGCAGCCCTGCCCGAGGACCAGCTGCTCTCGTGGGGCTGGCGCGTCCCGTTCTGGCTGAGCGTCGCCGTCGCCGTCGTCGGGTACGCGATCCGGCGCTCCCTGGAGGAGACCCCGGCCTTCGCCAAGCAGGCGGCGACGGAGGGCGTCGTGAAACTGCCGCTGGCCGTGCTGCTGCGCGACCACTGGGCCGACGTCCTGCGCGTCGTCGCCGGATCCCTGATCGCCTCTGTGAGCACGATCTTCACCGTGTGGGCCCTGTCGTACGCGACGAGCGACTCGGTGGGCATGGACCGGTCCGGGATGCTGTGGGTGGGCGCCCTCGCCAACGTGGCGGCCCTCGGCGCGATCCCGCTCTGGGCGAAGCTCTCGGACCGTATCGGCCGCAAGCCGGTCTACCTCGTGGGCGCGGTCGGCAGCGCCGTGCTCATGGCCTGCTATCTGTGGGCGATCTCCACGGGTTCGTACCCGCTGGTCCTCGTCCTCGGCATGCTCACCTTCGGCGTCGTGTACAGCGCGGCCAACGGTGTCTGGCCGTCCTTCTACGGCGAGATGTTCTCGACCCGCGTGCGGCTCTCCGGTGTGGCGATCGGTACGCAGATCGGCTTCGCGGTGGCCGGGTTCGCGGTGACGTTCGCGGCGCAGCTCGCGGGCCCGAACGGTGACGACTGGTCCACGGTCGCCCTGTTCACCGCGGCGCTCTGCGTACCGCCGGTCATCGCAGCCCTCACCGCGCGCGAGACGCACCGGGTGCCCTCGGACCGGCTCGGCCTGCGCAACGAGGCCGGGGCCCCCGGCCGCGTACCCGCCGAGGTCTGACCCCGCAACCGCCCACGACGGCCGAACTGCCCTGCGCTGCCCCGCACTTCACCACCGGAATTCATACCGCGCCGAATCGGAGCCGGTGGCGGGGCCGCGCCGTAGGGTTGATCTCCCGGCCACAGATGGGGGATGGCATGCAGCGCTATGAACGGCTCCGGCAGATCCGGCGGCTCGACCCGGACCGGGACTGGCTGACGATCTACCGGCTGACCGCCACCTACGAATTCCCGTGGGACCTCACGCGGGCACTGGAGCTGGCGCTCTACCGCACCTATGCCGTGCCCAGCATCGGCCGACTACTGGCTGAAACAGCAGAACTGACGGAACGTCCGCAGAAGCGGTACGACGACACCTCGCTGCTCCTGGACACCGTCGTCGAGCACGGCTTCGACAGCGTCCAGGGGCGCACGGCGATCCGCCGCATCAACCAGATGCACCGCAGCTACGACATCAGCAACGACGACATGCGGTACGTCCTGTGCACGTTCGTCGTCGTGCCCAGACGCTGGATCGACACCTACGGCTGGCGCCGCCTCTCGCGCCACGAGGTGATCGCCTCGGCGCACTACTACCGCGCGCTGGGCCGGCACATGGGAATCCAGGGCATCCCGGAGTCCTACGAGGAGTTCGAGACCTGCCTCGATACGTACGAGGCCGAGCACTTCGGCCGGGACGAGGCCGGGCGACGGGTTTCGGACTCGACGCTCACTCTCATGGCTTCCTGGTATCCGGGCGTCCTGGAACCGGTGTTGAAGAAGGCGACGGTCGCGCTGCTCGACGAGCCGCTCCTGCGCGCCTTCGACTACGAGCCACCGAGCCCTCTCACGCGCACGCTCGTCCGGGGCGCCGTCCGCCTGCGCGGCCGTGCGGTACGTCTGCTGCCGCCCCGCCGCGCGCCGCACCAGGCCCGCCAGAACTGGGAGATCAGGGGCTATCCGAACGGCTACCGGGTCGGTGAGCTCGGCACGTTCCCGACGCCGGGCCTGCGCGGCTGCCCCGTCCCGCACGCGACGCCGCCCGGCGAGGGTTCAAGGGATCACAGGCCGCCGCCGCGCACGACGTAACTGCACTGCGTGTACGAGTAGCCCGGCCTGATCTCGCTTCCGGCGGCACGGTCGGAGATGGCCGCCGTCGTGTCCCCGCTGTGCTTGTGGAGGAAGTGGTAGCTCCCGGCGGGCAGCCTGATCGTGGCCTTCGGGTACTTCCTGTTCGCCTTGCAGGCCTTGGTCCTGCCGGCCGACTCGCTCGCATACATCGTGCACGAGCCGCAGGCGGCCAGCTTCACGCTGCCGGTGACGGGGCCCGTGTAGAGGACCTCGACGGGGCCGGGGCCGTCGTTGGTGACGACGAGCGTCATCCGAGTACCGCCCGGACTCCCGGCGGGCGGAAGGCGGTTACCGGCGGCGGGACGCACCCCGGCGATCTCCGCGGCGATGGCGATGTCCTCGGCCCTGGCCCTGTTCCTGCTGTTCTTGTACGTGTCCGCGAAATCGGCCAGCGTCTTGCGGGCGTCGCCGAACTTCTTGTCCTTGAACTCGTCGACGCCGCAGGCATACACGCCCTTCTCGACGCCCTTGTCGACGTCGGTCGCCACGCCCGCTCCCGCATCGTCGGGGAGAGCGCCGGCGGTCTCGCCGATGCTGCGCAGTTCGTCCGTGGCCGTGCAGGGTTCGGCGCCGCCGAGGCTGCGGTCGCGGGCGGCGACGGCGTCGCGCAGGGCGCCTGCGACCTGTCCCGCCTGCTCCGACTTCGGGAACGTACGCAGGAGTCGGCCCAGCTCACCGCCTTCGGATCCGGCGGACTCGGTGCCGAGCTTGCCGGTGCCGCAGGCGTAGAGAGAGGCGGCGAGTGGCTTGTCCGGCCAGGTGGCGAGGGAGCCGAGCACGTCGCGGTCCATGCCCTTGCCGGGCACGGCCCGCAGATAGGCGAGCGGCTCGATCGCTTCGCAGTCCTTCTTGTCCGTGTACGGCTTGGCGACGGCCTTGTAGTAGGCGTCGAGCCGGTCAGGCACGAGCCCGGCGGCCTTGGATCCTGCGTGGTCGTGGGCGAGTTCGCGGTAGCGGGCGAGCGCGGTCGTGTAGTCGCCACGTCCCTCGGCGAACGAAGTCCGGGCGGCGGCCTTCGCGACGAGCGCGTCGGCGTCGTCGAGGCGGCCGAGCAGCATTTCCTCCACGGCGTCGTCGCGCGCGGCGTCGTACGCGACGACGCCTCCGGCGGGCACGGCGAGCAGCACGATCCCGAGAGCTGTCGCCACAACCGGGCTGTGCAGTGGGGTGGTTGCGGCTCGCCGGGCCGCGTCCAGGGCGACGACGAGCAGCAGGAGCCCGTACCCGACGAGCAGCCCGGCTGGTACGCCTTCCGGTTCGGCGGGCAGCGCGAGTACGAGCAGCGCGGCGGTGGCGGCAAGACAGACCGCGGCCAGGACCCAGCGCCTCAGCAGGAGGTAACCGGCCCCGAGTCCACCGAGGTTGAGCAGGGCGGCGGCCACGGCCCGCACAGGATCGACGGGGGCCTTGGGTACGGGGGCCACCGGCGGTGGCGGTGGCGGCCCGAAGGTGGGCGGACCGGCGGGCGGGGGCGGTGCGGCGGGGTATGCCTGCGGCGGCGCGTGGCTTGGCAGTTGGGGTGCGGCCGGCCCTGACGCCGATCCCGTCGTGACAGTCGCCCCGGAGCCTGGAGGTCCGAAACTCGGCGCGGAACCCGGACCGGGGTCAGGGTCAGTGGCGCCGGGCGCCGAGCCGATCGGGCCCGCCTCCTGACCCGCCGCCGGCTCCCGCGTCACCGCATCCCGGGGAACCGAGTCCGCCGGCACCGCATCCCGCGGCTCCCGCTCCTCTGATCCCGCCCCCGCGTGCCCATCCCCCACACCCATCTCGGTCCCCCAACCGTCAGGCGTCGCGCCAGAGGGACACCATCCGCAACGGCGCACGCGCTGTCAATCGTGCGCGCACGCCACTGTCGGACCCTGCCTTCCGAGGCCACTAGGCGCATCAGCACGCCGCCGCCGGCATCTCCGCAGGCCAGAGAGCTATACACCATGACTATACATTCCGCGTATACACACTATGTATAGTCCTCGCATGCCTACCGCGAATCAGAAGATGAGGAAAACCAGGGCCGCGTTCCACGCCGCCGCCGCGCTCTTCACCGCCGGTGCTCTGGCCTTCGGCCTGAGCGGCTGCACGTCGTACGACACGACCGCCCCGAGCGGGGCCAGGGCCGACAGGAGCCACACGGACGCCAAGAACGCGCCGGCCTCACTGGGGACCGTCGACTGCCGCAGGGCGAAGTGCGTGGCGCTCACATTCGACGCGGGCCCGAGCGAGCACAGCGCGCGGCTGCTCGACATCCTGAAGGAGAAGCATGTCCCCGCGACGTTCTTCCTGCTCGGCAAGAACCACATCGCGAAGTACCCGGAGCTGGTCAGACGCATGGAGCGCGAGGGTCACGAGGTCGCGAGCCACACCTGGGACCACAAGATCCTCACCGACATCGGCGACGCGCAGATACGGGAGGAGTTCGAGCGACCCGACGACGCGATAGAACAGCTGACGGGGAAGCGGCCGACGTTGATGCGGCCGCCGCAGGGCCGCACGAACAATCACGTCAGCGAGCTCGCCAAGGAGGAAGGGCTCGCCCAGATCCTCTGGAGCGTGACGGCCAAGGACTACACGACGAACGACTCGGCCGTGATCAGGAAACGCGTCGTCGACCAGACGAAGCGCGACGGGATCATCCTGCTGCACGACATCTACAAGGGCACCGTGCCCGCGGTCCCCGGCGTGATCGACGAACTCAAGGCGAAGGGCTACGTGTTCGTGACCGTGCCGCAGCTCTTCGCGCCGGGGAAGGCCGAGCCGGGCAAGATCTACCGGCCCTGACCCGCCTCCCCCGTGCTGCCCGGGTCCCTACAGGGTGACCCTCAACTCGCCGTAGCCGTAACCGATGAAGGACTCCACGTGCGGGGCAGCGCCCTCGCTCGCGTCGAGTGCGAGGGCGGGGAAGCGCTCGAACAGCGCGGGCAGTGCGACCGCCGCTTCGAGGCGGGCCAGCGGCGCGCCGACGCAGTAGTGGACGCCGTACCCGAAGGCGAGGTGTTCCTTGTCCACGCGTGTGACGTCGAAGGATCCCGCGTCCTCGCCGTGGCGCAGCGGGTCACGCCCGGCCGAGGCGTACGTCGCGAGGATCGCGTCGCCCTGCGGGATCTTGACACCGTCGGGCAGCTCGATGTCCTCGACGGCGTACCGCAGTGGCAGGTTGGCGATCGAGGGGGCCCAGCGCAGGGTCTCCTCGATCACGTCGTTCCAGGGGATCTCGCCCGCGAGGACGCGGGCCAGCTGGTCGGGGTGGCTGAGCAGAGCCTGCACGGCGTTGCCGATGAGATTGACGGTCGTCTCGTGACCGGCGCCGATGACGAGCAGCAGTGTGTCGATGAGCTCCTGCTCGGTGAGGCCCGAGCCGTCCTCGTCGTCGCGGGTGGTGATCAGGACGCTGGTGAGATCGTCGGCGGGCGTCTCGCGCTTGAGGGCGACCAGGCCCCCGAGGAGCTCCTGCACCTCCTGCCAGATGGCCATGGCCTGTTCGGGGGTGACGGTGGTGTCCATGATGCCCGCGACGAGGCGCGCGGCGTCGGCCTGCCGGTCCTCGGGCAGCCCGAACAGTTCGCAGATGACCTGCATGGGCAGCGGGTGCGCGTACGCGGCGCGCAGGTCGACACGGCCGTCGGGCGCCTCGGCCATCCGGTCGAGGAGGCCGGCGGTGAGCTCCTCGATGCGGGGGCGCAGGCCGTCGGTGCGGCGCTTGGTGAACGCGGGCGAGATCAGCTTGCGCAGGCGCCGGTGGTTGCTGCCGTAGGCGGTGAACATGTTGGTCACGCCCACCCAGGAGTTGACCCAGGTCTCGCGGAACTCGCCGTTGATCCAGGCGGGCCAGTGCTGGTTGGGGTCCTTGGAGACGCGGTCGTCGGCCAGGAGCTGCTTGAGGATCGTGTACCGGGTCGGGGCCCAGGCGCGTATACCGCCCGGGAGTTCGACAAGGGCGGCGGTGCCGCGCGTGCGCAGCAGGTCGGCCTCCGCGTGGAGGCCGCGTCCCGCGGGGTCGATGACGTGGGGGTCGTGTGCCATGGGGGCTCCAGCCGGTGTGGGGGTTTCATGATCAAATTGGCACGACAGATCGTAGGGTCTCAGGAGTGAGGAAGCACGGCGATCCGGCGCGCGCCGGGCAGCGCCGCGAAGGGCGCCCGCGGATCTAGGATCCGGGCGTGGCCTTCTTCCGAATCACCCGTGAATCGCCGCTTTCCGCCGCCGAGGCGTGGCGCCGCATGACGGACTGGGAGCGGCACGGGGACGTCGTCCCCCTCACCCGTGTCAGACTCGCGACCCCGCCTCCGACCGGCGAGGGCACCGTCTTCGTGCCGCGGACCGGCGTCGGGCGCCACACCTTCGACGACCCCATGGAGGTCGTCGACTGGGCGCCCCCGTACGGCGACTCGGCCGGGCGGTGCCGTCTGGAGAAGCGCGGCACGTTCGTCACGGGCTGGGCCGAGATCGAGGTGGCGCCGTACGGCGCCGGGTCCCTCGTCGCATGGCGCGAGGAGATCCGCGTCCGCCCACTGCCGCGATGGTGCGACCCGCTGCTCGCGAGGGCGGCCCGCCTGATGTTCGGACGGGCGGTCAAGAAGCTCCTCCAGTACGGAGGTTGAACCGCAGGATCATTCACCCTCTTCCGATGACGCGCCTGGCGCCTGCGAGGACCGCCGTCGCCAGGGTCCAGCCGGAGACCACGAGGAAGACGGCGACGGCCTTGCCCGCGCCCTGCGGATCCCAGGAGCCGCGGTAGCCGAGGCTCGCCACCGGGATGAGCAGGTCGACGCTGTAGAGGACCGGGTCCCAGGCCCGCTGCCCGGAGCCGCCCACCGCACGCGGCTCGTGGAAGGCGAACCACAGGGAGCCCGCGGCGGCCAGGGAGAGCAGCCAGACGAGCGCCCGGCGCGGGGCGTAGCCGTAGCCGAACAGGAGGTCCTGGACCAGGCCCCAGGCGCGCCCCGACAGCCGGTCGAGGCGGCGCACATGGCGCTCCCTCGCGTGCCGCACGGTGCGCGCGGACCGCTCGTCGCCCACGCTCTCGTACGACGTCGCCAGCTGCTCGAAGGAGCCCGCGCCCGCGTTCGGGTCGCGGGTCAGCCAGCCGATACGGGCGCGGACGTCGACGGGTCCGGCGGTTTCCAGGCGCTTGTACGTGAAGCCCTCCAGGTTGAGCCGGCCCGGGGCGGCCCACGTGGCGGCCGAGTCCACGAGCACGTCGACGGCCGCGTCCTGGAGGACCACGGCGTCGGCCGGTGGTTCGCGCAGATCGAGGCGGAGTCGTGGGACCCGGAGCCGGCTCAGGAGCAGTGCGCCCGCGGGTGCGCCGATGACGCTGTCGTGGAACGTGACCACGCCCTCGATCACGGCGGCGCGCAGCAGCACCTGCCCGGCGCTGCGGAAGCCCCAGTCGGCGTACAGGCCTCGCCCGCAGGCGAGTCCGGTGCCGTCGAGGCCGCCGACGTCCGCGCCGTTGAGGTTGAGGGCGTACGCAATCTGGGCGTCCCTCAGATAGAGGGCGCCTGAGGCGGTGAGGCCGCGCGCGTGGACCGAGCCCGCCACGTTCAGGCGGGGGGCGAGCAGGGACCAGGGGCCGGAGTCGGCGACCGTGAGCTCTTCGACGACGAGGTTGCCGTCTATGCGCGCGTCGGCCAGTTCCAGTACGGCCGACGTGGAGTCCTCCGGCAGGCGGCGCGGGACCCGCGGGCCGTCACCGGCCGCGGGCGGGGCGGTCAGCGGCTGAGGGACGGGCGTTCCGCTGCCGAGCGTGGCTCCGGTCAGGCGCAGGTCGCCGTCGACGGTGATCCGGTTCGCGTGCAGGGCGGGCGCTTCGGAACCCGACAAGTTCAGTGCGCCGACGGTGAGTTCGGCGAGTCGGAGTGGCTCGTCGAAGACGCAGTCGACCAGTTCGAGGACGGCGTCGACGCGGCAGCGGGACAGGTCGAGCCGCCCGCGCACCCGCAGCCCCTCGAATCTGAGCGGGCCGCCGGTGCCGCCCTCGTGTCCGGTGATCTCCTCGCGCAGCCGGGCCGCGTCGACCGTGTCGCCCGGCGCCGGGCGCCACCTCGGACGCCTGCTCCCCCTGAGACGTGCCATCGTCGCCTCCCCCTTCTCTTCCTCCTCGCAGGAGATATCACGCGAGGGCGAACACGCGCGCGGTCCTTGCGGTGATACTGAACTGATGGACCGCTCCTCGCAGTTCGCGCCGTTCGGTACGCGCGCTGCCGCGCTGCTCGGCCAGTGGCAGCAGCAGAACCACCGCCCGCTGACCGCCCCGGCCTGGCTCGACACCGGTGGCAGCGGTGCGTCCCTGGCCTCCGTGTTCGTCCGGGACAGCGACCCGGGGCGCACCAAACGCCGGATGATCATCAAGCTCTGTTCCCCGGACGGCGACTCCTCGATGGAACCGGGGCGGCTCGTCGCCGCGAGGCGGTCCCTGCCGAACGGCGATACCTCGTTCCCCCGCGACCATCTCGTGGAACAGCTCTACGATCCGATGCCGGTGGACGACGCCTGGCTGATGTTCCAGGGCTTCGCGGGCAACGACGAGACCATGGTGACGCTCAGCACGATCCTGCGGCAGCGGCGCATGCCCGGCGTCGCCGCGCAGATCACGCGGTCCCTGCTGGCCGACTGGAATCCGGACGAGGACTCGGACGGGCAGATGTCCGCGGCCTCGTTCGTCTCCGAACTCCTCGACCGACGCCTCGAACCGGCGGAACCCCTGGCCGTCTGGGTCCGCGACACACTGGGCCTCGACCTCGATACCGCGTGGATCAGACTGGGCCGCCCGAACGCCGCGCCGGTCCCCAACCCCGTACACCTGACAGGAAGTTGCCCGCTCGCGGCGCGCACCATCGACTACCCGATGCGCGGCCGGGCGCACGGCGATCTGCACCCCGGCAACATCATGGTGCCCAGGGAGCCCGACGCGGACACCGGCCGCTACGTCCTGATCGATCTGTCGCGCTTCGACGAGCGGGCGCTGCTCGCCCGTGACCCCGTGCATCTGCTGCTCTGCCTGGTGGCCGACTTCCTGCCGCACCTCTCCGACGACGCCCGCGCCGAGCTCCTCGACCTGCTCATCGGCCGGGACACCCCGGGTCTGCTGATCCCGCAGGGCCTGGCCCGGACGGTCGACGAGGTGCGCAAGGCACCGGGCGGCTGGCTGCACCAGCGCGCCATCTCGGGCCAGTGGACCGGCCAGTGGCTCCTGTCGATGCAGGCGTGCGCGCTGATGTTCACGGCCCGCGTCCGGTACGACGCGCGGGACCGGTGGTGGTTCTTCCGGCTCGCGGCGGAGGCGGCCGGCGCCTGTCTGGGGCCGGCCGAAGCGTACGAGCCGGGTGAGGTGAAGTTCGTGCCGGGGCCACGGGAGGCCGAACCGAAGGTGGTGGAGGTGGTGGTGGCCGCGGCGGCGAAGGTGCCGAAGCAGGTGACACCGCCCGAATCGAAGCCCGGGGCGGAGCCCGGTCCCGTACGTGTCCCCGCCCCCGCACCCGTACGGGAGCCGGCCCCCGAGACTCCCCCGGAGGCACTCCCGGGCACGCTCCCGGCGCTCCTCCTGGACCTCGGCAACGCCTTCGGGACCGGGCTCGAAGAGCTCAGGCAGCAGGAGGCGGGGTCGGTCATCGCCAAGACGCTCGGCTTCGTCAGGGAACAGGCCTACCGGGGACAGATCGATCTCTCGGCGCTGCTCGACGCCGCTGACGGCACCCTCGGCGAAGAGGACCGGTCCCGCCTCCACGAGGTCCGCGGGCACCTCGCCGGCGTCACCGAGGCGGCGAACGAACCGGGGTTCTCGCACAAACAGCCGTTGTTCGTACGGGACTTGGCTCATCGGGCACTCGTCATGAGGATCGACCAGCTGCTCGCATCCGCGCGAGAGGCGGCGCTCGGCCTCCAGGCCGGTCGGGCCGGTCGGACCGGTCAGGCCACGGACCCGATCCGGACGGAGGGTGCCCGCGCTCCGTCGGGGTGAATCGGCGTGTGGGCGCCGGTCAGCGCGACGCCGCTGCCGCCGCGCCGGTTGGCGACGATCTCCGAGGCGATGGACAGGGCCGTCTCCTCGGGGGTGCGGGCGCCCAGGTCGAGGCCGATCGGCGAGCGCAGGCGCGCCAGTTCGAGTTCCGTGACGCCGACGTCGCGCAGGCGGTCGTTGCGGTCGAGGTGAGTACGGCGAGAGCCCATGGCGCCGACGTAGGCGACGGGCAGGCGCAGCGCGAGCTGGAGGAGCGGGACGTCGAACTTGGCGTCGTGGGTGAGGACGCACAGGACGGTGCGTCCGTCCGTCTGCGTACGCTCCAGGTACTTGTGCGGCCATTCCACGACGATGTCGTCGGCGTCGGGGAAGCGGGCCGGCGTGGCGAAGACGGGGCGCGCGTCGCACACCGTCACCTGGTAGCCGAGGAACTTGCCGATCCTGACGAGCGCCGCCGCGAAGTCGATGGCCCCGAAGACGATCATGCGCGGCGGGGGGACGGACGACTCGACGAGGAGGGTGAGGGGCTGCCCGCAGCGCGAACCGCTCTCGCCGATTTCCACGGTGGCGGTGCGTCCGGCGTCGAGGAGCGCGCGGGCCTCGCCGGCCGCGGTGCGGTCCAGTTCGGGGTGCCCGCCGAGGCTGCCCTCGTAGCCGCCTGCGAAGCCGCTCTCGGGGGCGCTGTCGTCGCGTACGAGAATGGCGCGGCCCATGAGTTCGGCCGGGCCCTGGGTGATGCGCGCGACCGCCGCCGCCCTGCCTCGGGCGGCGGCGGACAGCGCCGTCGCGAGCACCTCCCGTCCCGGGGTGTCCGCGCGAACCGGGGTGACCAGGATGTCGATGATTCCACCGCAGGTGAGCCCCACGGCGAAGGCGTCGTCGTCGCTGTAACCGAAGCGTTCCAGGACGGTCTCGCCGTCCTGGAGCGCCTGTTGGCACAGTTCGTAGACGGCGCCCTCCACGCAGCCGCCGGAGACCGAGCCGATCGCTGTGCCGTCACTGTCGACGGCGAGTGCGGCGCCCGGCTGCCGGGGCGCGCTCCCGCCGACGGCCACCACGGTGGCCACGGCGAAGTCGCGTCCCTGCTCGACCCACCGGTGCAGCTCTTCGGCGATGTCCAGCATCTCTAGGTCTCCTTGTCGGTTGCGTGGAGGGCGCGGGGCCCTCACGGGCCGGGCGTCAGTGGACGCCCAGCCATCCTTCGATCGGGTTGAGGGCGAAGTACACGAGGAAGATGACCGTGAGGCCCCACATGAAGGCCCCGATCTCCCGGGCCTTGCCCTGGGCGACCTTGATGGCGACCCAGGAGATGACGCCCGCGGCCACACCGGTGGTGATGGTGTAGGTGAAGGGCATCAGGACCACGGTCAGGAAGACCGGGATCGCGGTGGCGCGGTCCGCCCAGTCGACGTGCCGGGCGTTCATCATCATCATCGCGCCGATGACGACGAGCGCGGCGGAGGCGACCTCCTGGGGCACGATCGCGGTGACCGGGGTGAAGAACAGACAGGCCGCGAAGAACAGGCCGGTCACGGCGGACGCGAGGCCGGTGCGGGCTCCCTCGCCGACGCCGGTCGCGGACTCGACGAACACGGTCTGACCCGAGCCGCCGGCGACACCGCCGATGGCGCCGCCCGCTCCGTCGATGAACAGAGCCTTGGACAGGCCCGGCATGCGGCCCTTGTCGTCGGCGAGCTTGGCCTCGGTACCGACGCCGATGATGGTGGCCATCGCGTCGAAGAAGCCGGCGAGGACCAGGGTGAAGACGATCATGCCGACGGTCATCGCGCCGACTTTGCCCCAGCCGCCGAACTCGACATGGCCGAAGAGCGAGAAGTCGGGCGTCGAGACCGCGCTGCCGTGCAGCTCGGGGGCTCCGTTGGCCCACTGCTTGGGGTTGATCACGTCGAGCGCGTTGAGAATCATCGCGACGACGGTGCCGGTGATGATGCCGATCAGGATGGCGCCGGGGGTGTTGCGGGCCTGGAGCATGAAGATCAGGAGCAGGGTGCCCGCGAAGAGCAGGACGGGCCAGCCGGCGAGTTCTCCGGTGGCGCCGAGCGTGAGCGGGGTGGCCTTGCCGACCTGGACGAAGCCGGACTTGTAGAGGCCGATCAGGGCGATGAAGAGGCCGATGCCCATCGTGATGCCGTGCTTGAGCGCGAGAGGAATCGCGTTCATGATCATTTCACGGAGGCCGGTGACGACCAGGAGCATGATCACCACGCCGTACATCACGCACATGCCCATGGCCTGCGGCCACGTCATCTCGGGGGCGACCTGCGAAGAGATCACACCTGAGACGGAGAGGCCGGCGGCGAGTGCGAGCGGCACCTTGCCGACGAAGCCCATGAGGAGCGTGGTGAACGCCGCGGCGAAGGCGGTGGCGGTGATGAGGGCCTTCTGGCCCATCATGTCGCCCGCCACGTCCTTGCCGGACAGGATCAGGGGGTTGAGCAGCAGGATGTACGCCATGGCCATGAAGGTCGTGACGCCGCCGCGCACCTCACGCGCGACAGTCGATCCTCGTTCGGATATGTGGAAGTACCGGTCGAGCCAAGACCTGCCGGCCGACGGACGCGAGCCTGCGCCCGCGTCTTCGGCGGTGGTCTTCGGCTCCAGAGACTGCTGGGTCATGGTGCCTACTCCCAAGGTTCACAGGGACACCCGCACAAACGTGGTTGGAGATCGCGGGATTTGGGATGGTGCGTGGGCTGCACGACCCGGGGGACGGCCCGAGACGAACGGGGAAATGCGTAGCTCTGTTACGCAAGAAACCGTGTTGCTGGTGTTGTTACCGGTGGTGCCTTTGGTGCTGGTGGTGCTGGAAAGAACCGCGAGCGGTGCGGTACTTGAAGGCTCCGGACGGTGCGGGCTGGGAAGTGTGACGTTCCTGGGAGGCACGCACCGTCCGGAGAGCTTTGTCAGGCCGGGCCCGTTCCCGTGAGGTGCTCGGGGCGTACCGGAGTCCGGTCGAGCTCCAGGCCCGTCGCGTTGCGGATCGCCGCGAGGACGGCCGGCGTGGACGACAGGGTCGGGGCCTCGCCGATGCCGCGCAGCCCGTACGGGGCGTGGTCGTCGGCGAGTTCGAGCACGTCGACCGGGATGGTCGGCGTGTCGAGAATCGTGGGGAGCAGATAGTCCGTGAAGGACGGGTTCCTGACCTTCGCGGTCTTGGGGTCGACGACGATCTCCTCCATCACCGCGATGCCCATGCCCTGGAGGGTGCCGCCCTGGATCTGCCCGACGACGGACAGCGGGTTGAG
This sequence comes from Streptomyces sp. NBC_01445, assembly GCF_035918235.1. NCBI lineage: Bacteria > Bacillati > Actinomycetota > Actinomycetes > Kitasatosporales > Streptomycetaceae > Streptomyces > Streptomyces sp. NBC_01445. The sequence goes on from NZ_CP109485.1 coordinate 3,068,172, forward strand.
CGCCTTGCCGACGTCCTGGGCGCAGGCCAGCTCGATGACCTTGACCAGGCCGAGCTCGGTGTCGACCTCGACGACGGCGCGGTGCGCGGCGAACGAGTACTGCACGTGACCGTTGCCCTGACCGGTGACCAGGTCGAAGGGGACGGTGGGCCGGTGGCGCCACTCCTCCTCCAGCTCGACGACCTCGCCCTCCAGGACGTCGACGAGGTCGGCGAGGACCTCGCCTCCGTCGGTGACGACCTTGCCGCCCTCCAGGAGGAGTTCGGCCGTCGCCCACGCCGGGTGGTAGGTGCCCTTCTTGCGGCGCCCGATCTCCAGGACCTTCTCGCGCACCAGCTCGCAGGCGTTCTTGACGGCTCCGCCGGTCACGTACGTCTGACGCGACGCGGACGTGGAGCCGGCCGAGCCGACCTGCGTGTCGGCGGGGTGGATGGTCACCTGCCCGACGCCCAGCTCGGTGCGGGCGATCTGCGCGTGGACGGTGATGCCGCCCTGGCCGACTTCCGCCATGGCGGTGTGCACGGTGGCGACGGCCTCGCCGTTGATGACCTCCATGCGCACCTTGGCGGTGGAGTAGTCGTCGAAGCCCTCGGAGAAGCCGACGTTCTTGATGCCGACCGCGTAACCCACACCCCGGACGACGCCTTCGCCGTGCGTGGTGTTGGACAGACCGCCGGGCAGCTGACGCACGTCGGAGCCCTCGCTGGACTCCCACTGGCGCTCCATCGGCAGCGGCATCGCCTGGACCCGGCGCAGCAGTTCGGCGACCGGGGCCGGGGAGTCGACCGGCTGGCCTGTCGGCAGGAGCGTGCCCTGCTCCATGGCGTTGAGCTGCCGGAACGCGACCCGGTCCATGCCCACCTTGTCGGCGAGCTTGTCCATCTGGGCCTCGTACGCGAAGCACGCCTGGACCGCGCCGAAGCCGCGCATGGCGCCGCAGGGCGGGTTGTTCGAGTAGAGCGCGATCGCCTCGATGTCCACGTCGTCGATCACGTACGGACCGACGGAGAGCGACGAGGCGTTGCCGACCACCGCCGGCGAGGCGGAGGCGTAGGCGCCGCCGTCGAGGACGATCTTGCACTTCATGTGCGTGAGCTTGCCGTCCTTGGTCGCCCCGTGCTCGTAGTAGAGCCTCGCGGGGTGGCGGTGGACGTGCCCGAAGAACGACTCGAAGCGGTTGTAGACGATCTTGACCGGCTTGCCCGTGCGCAGCGCCAGGAGGCAGGCGTGGATCTGCATGGACAGGTCCTCGCGGCCGCCGAAGGCGCCACCGACGCCGGAGAGCGTCATGCGTACCTTGTCCTCGGGCAGGCCGAGGACGGGGGCGATCTGCTTGAGGTCCGAGTGCAGCCACTGGGTGGCGACGTACAGGTCGACGCCGCCGTCCTCGGACGGCACGGCCAGACCCGACTCGGGGCCGAGGAACGCCTGGTCCTGCATGCCGAAGTAGTACTCGCCCTTGACGACGAAGTCGGCCTTCTTGGCGGCCTCTTCGGCGTTGCCGCGGACGATCGGCTGGCGGTGCACGATGTTCGGGTGCGGGACGTGGCCGATGTGGTGGTCGTCGCGGCCCTCGTGGACGAGGATCGCGTCCGGCGCGGTCGCGCTCGCCTCGTCGGTGATGACGGGGAGTTCGCGGTACTCGACCTTGATCTTGGCGGCGGCGCGGCGCGCGGTCTCCGGGTGGTCGGCGGCCACGATGGCGACGGGCTCGCCGTGGTGGCGGACCTTGCCGTGGGCGAGGACCGGGGTGTCCTGGATCTCCAGACCGTAGTTCTTCACGTCGGTCGGCAGGTCGTCGTACGTAAGTACCGCGTAGACGCCGGGAGTTGCCAGGGCCTCGCCCGTGTCGATGGAGAGGATCTCGGCGTGCGCGACCGGGGAGCGCAGGATCTGGCCCCACAGCATGTCCTCGTGCCACATGTCGGACGAGTACGCGAACTCGCCGGTGACCTTGAGGGTGCCGTCCGGACGGAGCGTGGACTCGCCGATGCCGCCCTTGGTCTTGGATCCCTGCGTGACGTTGAACGGGATGCCGGTGGTGCGTGTGTCGGCCATGGCGTCAGGCTCCCTGGCTCGGAACAGTTGCGGACTGGCGCGCGGCGGCGAGCCGTACCGCGTCCATGATCTTCTCGTAGCCCGTGCAGCGGCACAGGTTGCCCGACAGGCCCTCACGGATGTCCGCGTCGGACGGGTCCGGGTTGCGCTCGAGCATCTCGTCGGCGGCGACCAGGAGACCCGGCGTGCAGAAGCCGCACTGGACGGCGCCGGCGTCGATGAACGCCTGCTGGATCGGGGAGAGTTCATCGCCCTCGCCGGTCTGGGAGTCGCTCGGCCTGGACTGCCACTGCTGGGCGTCCTGGAGCGAGGTGCCCGCCCTGCCGGCCTTGCCCGCGTCGTCGCCGCAGGCGCCGCTCGCGCAGCCCCCGTGCTGCGCACGCTGCCTGGCGAACTCGGCCAGACCCTCGACGGTGACGACGTCGCGGCCCTCGACCTGGCCGGCCGCGACCAGACACGAACAGACCGGTACACCGTCGAGGCGGACGGTGCAGGAGCCGCACTCGCCCTGCTCGCAGGCGTTCTTCGAGCCGGGCAGCCCCATGCGCTCACGCAGGACGTACAGGAGGCTCTCGCCCTCCCACACGTCGTCGGCTTCCTGCTGACGGCCGTTGACCGTGAAATTGACGCGCATTACGCGACTCCCTCCGTGCTTGCGGCGGTGCCGCGGTAGGACTCCCAGGTCCACGTCAGGGTGCGGCGGGCCATGATGCCGACGGCGTGCCGGCGGTAGCTCGCGGTGCCCCGGACGTCGTCGATCGGGTTGCAGGCGGCCGAGCAGAGGTCCGCGAACTGCTTGGCGACCGAAGGGGTGATGATCTTGCCGTTGTCCCAGAAGCCGCCCTCTTCGAGCGCAGCGTTCAGGAACTCCTCGGCGGCCTTGGCACGGACCGGGGTCGGCGCGGCAGAGCCGATGCCGGTGCGCACCGTACGGGTCTCGGGGTGCAGCGCCAGACCGAAGGCGCACACGGCGATGACCATCGCGTTGCGGGTGCCGACCTTGGAGTACTGCTGCGGGCCGTCGGCCTTCTTGATGTGGACGGCCCGGATGAGCTCGTCGGCGGCGAGCGCGTTGCGCTTCACGCCGGTGTAGAACTCGTCGATCGGGATGCGGCGCGAGCCGCGTACGGACTCCACCTCGACCTCGCAGTCGGCGGCGAGGAGCGCGGGGTGGGCGTCACCGGCGGGCGACGCGGTGCCGAGGTTGCCTCCGACGCCGCCGCGGTTGCGGATCTGCGGCGAGGCCACCGTGTGCGAGGCCAGGGCCAGGCCGGGCAGCTCGGCGCGCAGGTTCTCCATGATCTCGGTGTAGGGGACGGAGGCGCCGAGGCGGACGGTGTCCTGCCCGACCTCCCATTCGCCGAGCTCTCCGATGCGGTTCAGGTCGAGGAGGTACTCGGGGCGCCGGTGGTCGAAGTTGATCTCGACCATCACATCGGTGCCACCCGCGAGCGGCACAGCGGTGGGGTGCTCGGCCTTGGCGGCGAGCGCCTCCTCCCAGCTGGCGGGGCGAAGGAAGTCCATGAGCGGCTCTCTTCTTCGTGATCTCGTGGTCGGTCGTTCGAACGGATCGAGCCACGGGATGTGCGGACCTCGAAGGCTCGTTCATGTGCTGTTTACGTGGAGTGGGCTCAGTACACAGCGCGGCACTCCGCCGTGGTCAGTCACGGAAACCATGAAGGAGTTGGCTGGCCAACCGGGACGTCTTGTAGATTCATATAAACGGCGGTCACCGGGAACCTCACCGCTTTCCCCTTGAAGCGCAGAACCACACGCAACACGGACACGGTGCCCGGGAAGCGGCTCCGGCCGCTTCACCGTCAGGCAAGCACAATCTTCGAGACAGATCGGCGGCAACGAGATGCGGCTGCGCGCCCTACTTGATACAGACGCGCTGGGCCTCAGGCTGCTCGGCGGCGAGGACGAACTGGACCGCACCGTGCGCGGTGTGATGACCACCGACCTGCGGGACCCCAGCCGCTACCTCTCCGGCGGCGAGCTGGTCCTCACCGGGCTCGCGTGGCGCCGGGACGCGGCGGACTCCGAACCGTTCGTCCGCATCCTCGCGACGGCCGGCGTGGCCGCGCTCGCGGCCGGTGAGGCCGAGCTCGGGGACATTCCCGACGACATCGTCGAGGCATGCGCGCGCCACCGGCTCCCGCTGTTCGCGGTGAACGAGTCCGTCGCCTTCGCGACGGTCACCGAGCACGTCGTGCGCCAGGTCTCGGGCGAGCGGGCCGGCGATCTGGCCGCCGTCGTCGACCGGCACCGGCGCCTCATGACGTCCGGCCCCGCGGGCGGCGGCCCCGACGTGGTCCTGGACCTTCTCGGCACCGACCTCGACCTGCGCGCCTGGGTACTCTCCCCCGCGGGCCGGGCCATCGCCGGGTCGAGCGCGGCGGGCCCCGAGCTGACCGCCGGCGTCTGCGCCCGCCTCGCGGCCGAGCACCTGGCGGCCACCCGCACGGGGCGGCGCGGGCCGCACCGGGTGACGATCGAGGGGGGCGGCGCGAAGCGTCTCGATGAGGGGCGGCGGCCGGGCGACGGGCCGGGAGGCACGACGTACTCGCTCTTCCCGATCCGCAGCGCGGGCCGCGGCGCGACGCCCGCCTCCCGCGACGTGCGTGAGACGGTCCTGTCCGACTGGCTGCTCGCCGTCGAGGCGGACGCCGGCGACTGGCCCGAGGAGCGGCTCGACCTGCTCCAGGGCGTGACCCAGCTGATCGCCGTCGAGCGCGACCGCCGCGACGCGGCCCGCACCGTGCGCCGCCGGCTCGCGCAGGAGGTCCTCGAACTGGTCCAGACGGGCGCCGCCCCCGCCGAGATCGCCGCACGCCTGCGCGTCGCCGCGCCCGTGCTGCTCCCCGGCCTCGGCGCCGCCCCGCACTGGCAGGTCATAGTGGCGAAGGTCGAGTGGGACGGCGGCGACATCGAGGGCGGCCCGGTCGCCCAGTCGCTCCTGGAGGAGATCCTCGTCGACCCCCTGTCGGCGGGGCCCGAGCCCTCAGACCGCATAGCCGTCGCCCACAACGGCGACGAGGCCATCGCCCTGGTGCCGCTGCCCGCCGTGCCGGACGAGCACGACGGGACGCAGACGGGGCTGCACGCCGACGCGCTCCTGGACTCCGTACGCGATCCGCTGACGGCGGGCCTCGCGGACGACGGGCGGCTCACACTGGGCGTCAGCGCCGCCGTGCACTCGGCGGAGGGGCTGCGCGGGGCCCTGGAGGAGGCACGGCACGCCCGCCGCGTCGCCGCGGCCCGTACGGGGCGCGTGTGCGCCGCGGGTCACCAGGAGCTGGCCTCGCACGTCCTGCTGCTGCCGTTCGTCCCGGACGACGTGCGCCGCGCCTTCACGGCCCGCCTCCTCGACCCGCTGCGCGACTACGACCGCAAGCACCGCGCCGAGCTCATTCCGACCCTGGAGGCGTTCCTCGACTGCGACGGTTCGTGGACGCGCTGCGCGAGCCGTCTGCACCTCCACGTCAACACGCTGCGCTACCGCGTCGGGCGGATCGAACAGCTCACCAACCGCGATCTCTCGCGGCTCGAGGACAAGCTGGACTTCTTCCTGGCCCTGCGTATGAGCTGAACTCGGGCCACCCGAGGGGTGTTTCGAACCCCGTCCGCCACCCCATGCGATTGTGAAATCTTTCACCTACCCCCTTGGCCGAGTGTGCCCATCCATGCTGAGATGCGCGCACGACAGCTCGGCTCAATGGTGTGCTCGGGGAGGGCAACGTGGCGCATACCGCCATGTCTGGTTCCGGAACGACTGCAGGGGACGATCCACTCCAGACCGCGGTATGGCGGCTGCGCTCACGCGCCTGCTGGACCGACGCGGCCGCACTGCTCGAGCGGCTCGCCGCGACGGACGCGCGGGCCGCGCTCCAGCGGGCCGCGCTGCTCGGGGAGCGCTGCCTCTACACCGAGCAGGGCTGGGCCGCCGCGGAGGACGCGCTGCGCGCCGCCGAGGCCCTGGCTCACGACGACGGCGAACGCGGCGCCGCGGCCTGCGAGCGCGGCCAACTCGCCTACTCGGCAACGCTGTTGGGGGTACGGGACCGGGCCGACGAGGCGCGCTCCGCGCTCGGCAGGGCCGCCGCACTGCTCCCGCCCGGCGCCCCGGGACGCGCCCTGCTGGACTTCCGGCGCGGCCTGATGGCGGAGAACCTGTCCGACTCGCCGCAGGCGGCCAGGGCCGCGTACCGCAGAGCCCACGCGGGTGCGACGGCGCACCCCGATCCGCTGCTGCTGTCCTTCACCTGGCGCCATCTGGCCGGACTCGCCCTGCGCGAAGGCGAGTTGACGGAGGCCCGGCACGGTTTCGCCGAGTCGCTGCGCATCCGCGAGGAACTCGGCTACCTGGTCGGCACGGCACCGGCGCTCGCCTCCCTGGCAGAGGCGGAACCCGACCCGGAGGCGGCGGCCCGCTTGCGTGCGGAGGCGTCCCGCCTGTTCCGCCTCCTGGGCGGCGTCCCCACATGGCTGGCGGAGCACTTGCCGACGGCGGCCTGACGGTCCGGCGCGGCTGAAGGCGGCGCAGTCAGTCCGCTGCCCCGGTGAAGTGCTCCCGCACCAGCGCCTGCACCACCGTGAGGTCCTGGGCCTCCAGGGCCGCGAGGAGTGCCATGTGTTCCGCGGCGTCGGCCACCAGGTCGGCGCGGCGGGACAGCGGTCCGCCGCCGGGCAGGGGCCACTGCGAGCGGCGGTGCAGGTCGTCCGCGACCTGTACGAGCTGTTCGTTGCCGCCGAGGGCGAGCATCGCGCGGTGGAAGGCGCGGTCCGTCTCCGCGTAGTGCGCACGGTCGCCGCCGGCGGCCGCGACGGCCGTCGCGTCGGCGAGGGGCCGCAGCTCGGCCCAGCGCGCCACCGGCACCGTACGGGCGAGCCGCAGCACCACCGGCACCTCGATCAGCGCCCGCACCTCGGCCAGCTCGGCGAGCTCGCGGGCGCTGCGCTCGGTGACGCGGAAGCCGCGGTTCGGCACGACCTCGACGGCGCCTTCGCGGGCCAGCTGCTGCATCGCCTCGCGCACGGGCGTCGCCGAGACGCCGAGGCCGTCCCCGAGGGCGGGCGCGGAGTAGACCTCGCCGGGCACGAGCTCGCCGTCGACGAGCGCGGTGCGCAGCGCGTCGAGCACCTGTCCGCGCACGGAGGTCCGCTCGACGCGGGGGCGCGGCAGCGGCGTCTCGCTGTGGGTGTGCTCGCCCCGGGTCTGCTCGGGCACCTGGTGCCACCCGGCGGTACCCCGCTGCTCGGGAACGCTCGCGGGCAGCCCTGAGGGGGCGCTGTCGGCGCGCGTTCTGGCCTGCTCCACCCAGGTCCTCCCCGGTCGTCGGTAATCCGCGGAATTCGTCCAACGCAGAACCATAGGCCGCTGGGCCCGCAGTTCAAACCCCCCATCGTTCGGGTAAGGTAAGGCTTACCTGCAAACGATCGCGATTCGGTGGTCCCCTGCATGCCTTTCCCCGCATCGGCCCCCGCGGCCACCAGCGCGCTCACGCCCGCGTACACCCGGCTGACCGAGGTGTTCGCGGGTCTGCGGATCACGGAGCTCGCGGACACCGAGCAGCCCCCTCAGGGCAGCGGCTGGGTCGCCGCCGCCCGGCTCGCGGAGGGCGGACCCGCCCTCGACGCGTTCCTCGCGTGGGACAACGCTCAGGTGCTCAAGGACTACGGGCAGCAGGCCCGCCCGGACGTCGTCGCCAGCTTCGGCCTGCACCGCTACGCCTGGCCCGCCTGCCTGCTGGTCACGGTGCCGTGGTTCCTGGACCGCCGCGTCCCGCGCTTCCCCGTGACGAACGTCGCCTTCCAGCGCACCCTGGGACGGATGGCCGTACGCGTCACCGACTTCGCCTGCCTGCCGGGCGACCCGGCCGCAGCGCTGCCCGGCGCCCACGTCGTGCCCGACGAGGAGGCGCTGCGGGCCGAGGTGCGCGCGGCCGTCGCCGACCACCTGGGCCCCGTGCTCACCGGATTCGGACCGCGGATGCGGCGCGGCCCGCGCGCCCTGTGGGGCATGGCGACCGACGAGATCGTCGAGGGCCTCTGGTACATCGCCCATCTGCTCGGCGACGAGCGCCGCGCGATGCAGGAGCTCGAACTGCTGCTGCCCGGCACGACGAAGCCGTACGCCGGCAAGCCCGCGTTCCGTGAACTCACCGGCCCCGAGGGCCAGTCGCTGCCGACGCGCGACCGGGCGAGCTGTTGCCTCTTCTACACGCTGCGCCCCGAGGACACCTGCGTGACGTGCCCCCGCACCTGCGACGCGGACCGAGTGGCGAGGCTGAGCGCAACCGCCTGAACACGACGACGGCAACCCCCTCACCATGAACCACCCTTTCGGGTGACGTGATTCGAACTCAACTTCCCTCATTCTCAAGGGAGTTCGAGCGCATACCCGCTTCGTACGCCCCCTCGCACTCCAATGGCGTTCTCTTGTCCCGAAACTCCTTGCGCACAGGTGGCCTTGAGTCAATATGGCGGCCGAAAAGCCCTACCGCGACGCAAGGGACCCCAGATGAGACTGACCGACATATCGCTGGACTGGCTGCTTCCCGGCGCCGTGCTGCTCCTGGGCCTGCTGGCGGCGGTGGCGGTCCTCGCGCGCAGCAAGCGCGCCGGGGAGAGGGCGGCCGCATCGTCCGACGACTCGTGGGAGCGCAGCGAGGAACGCCGCAGGCGCAAGGAGGCCGTCTACGGCACCGCGTCCTACCTGCTGCTGTTCTGCTGCGCCGCCGTGGCCGCCGCGCTCTCCTTCCACGGGCTTGTCGGCTTCGGCCAGCAGAACCTGAACCTGTCCGGGGGCTGGGAGTACCTCGTCCCGTTCGGCCTCGACGGCGCGGCCATGTTCTGCTCCGTGCTCGCGGTGCGCGAGGCGAGCCACGGCGACGCGGCGCTCGGCTCCCGGATACTCGTGTGGACCTTCGCGGGCGCCGCCGCCTGGTTCAACTGGGTGCACGCGCCGCGCGGCATCAGTCACGCGGGCGCCCCGCACTTCTTCGCCGGCATGTCCCTGTCCGCCGCGGTCCTCTTCGACCGCGCACTGAAGCAGACCCGCCGCGCGGCCCTGCGCGAACAGGGCCTGGTGCCGAGGCCGTTGCCGCAGATCCGGATCGTGCGGTGGCTGCGCGCGCCCCGCGAGACGTACGGCGCCTGGTCGCTGATGCTGCTCGAAGGGGTGCGCACCCTGGACGAGGCAGTGGAGGAGGTGCGCGAGGACAAGCGCGAGAAGGAGCAGAACCGGCTGCGCAGGCGCGAGCACGAGAAGCTGGAGCGGGCCCAGCTCAAGGCGATCAGCCGGGGTCATCCCACGCTCGGAGGGCGCGGAGGGCGCCAGGTGGACGTGCAGACCGCCGTCTCCGCGGGGGCCGGCACGGGGCAGGCGGGCGCGGAGCCTGCCATATCGGAGGACCCGCCGCCCTCACCCCAGGAACAGCTCCCGCTGCGCGCGCGTCCCTCCCTCCAGGCCGTCAAAGGCGGCCCTGAAGCCGGCAAGCCCGTCACGGTCGACCTCACGGCGGAGGACGACACCCAGGCCCTGCCGCGGCTCGACTCACTGGAGCAGAAGCTCAAGGACCTCGAGCAGCAATTCGGCTAGGGAGCGTCCGAAGGGAGTTCGGCCCGGCGGGCTTGCCGTTCCGGGCGGTGGTCCCGCGGTGTCACGCGGGACCACCGTCCAGTTCGAACCAGACCACCTTGCCCACCCCCAGGGCCCGTACGCCCCAGGCGTCCGCGAGGGACTGCACCAGGACGAGACCCCGGCCGTTCGTACCGTCGTCGGCGACCGGTGCGCGCAGCCTCGGCCTGCGCCCCACGAAGTCCCTGACCTCCACCCGGAGCCGCTTCGGCCCGACGGTGGCCGTGAGGACGGCGTCGTGGTCGGTGTGCACCAGGGCGTTCGTCACCAGTTCGCTGGTGAGCAGCTCCGCGGTCTGCGACCTCTCCGGCGGGCCCCACTCGTCGAGGAGTTCACGCAGTGCGCGTCTCGCCTCGGGCACCGCCCGCAGATCGGACCGCCCCAGCGTGCGCCTGAGCTTCGCGCCGCCGTCCGTCGTGCCGTCTGTCGCCGCCCCGTCGCCGCCCGGCGCTCCCTCCGTTGGGGAGCGTCCGGCCACCTTGGTGGGAACGCGCCCTCGTACCAGCCGTTTCATGACCCCCGCCCGCACGCCGATGACCTTGACCCTTCTCCTGCGACCACGCTCGAACGCGTACACGGGAATGCATGCCCCGCACGCATGTCCGCACTCCTGTGGATTCATCCACCAACGAACTCGTGGCCCGGCAGGCGCCGGCAGGGCGACACGTACCGGCTACGGGCGCGGCACGTTGCGGATGTTGGAGCGGGCCATCTGCACCATGCGGCCGACACCGCCGTCCAGGACGATCTTGGAAGCGGAGAGCGCGAAGCCCGTCACCATCTCGGCGCTGATCCTCGGCGGGATCGACAGGGCGTTGGGGTCGGTGACGATGTCGACGAGGGCGGGGCCCTTGTGCTTGAAGGCGTCCTTCAGCGCCCCGGCGAGCTGCTTCGGCTTCTCCACGCGCACCCCGTACGCGCCGCACGCGCGGGCGACGGCCGCGAAGTCGGGGTTCTTGTTCGCCGTCCCGTACGACGGGAGCCCCGCCACGAGCATCTCCAACTCGACCATCCCGAGGGATGAGTTGTTGAAGAGGACGACCTTGACCGGCAGGTCGTACTGGACGAGGGTCAGGAAGTCTCCCATCAGCATGGAGAACCCGCCGTCGCCCGACATCGAGACGACCTGGCGGCCGCGGTCGACGAACTGGGCGCCGATCGCCATCGGCAGCGCGTTGGCCATGGAGCCGTGCGAGAACGAACCGATCACGCGGCGGCGCCCGTTGGGCGAGATGTAGCGCGCCGCCCACACGTTGCACATGCCCGTGTCGACCGTGAACACGGCGTCGTCGGCGGCGAGTTCGTCCAGTACGGAGGCGACGTACTCCGGGTGGATCGGGACGTGCTTCTCGACCTTCTTCGTGTACGCCTTGATGACGCCTTCGAGGGTGTCCGCGTGCTTCTTGAGCATCTTGTCGAGGAAGCGCCGGTTCGTCTTCGGCTGCACGCGCGGGGTCAGACAGCGCAGCGTCTCGCGCACGTCGCCCCACACCGCGAGGTCCAGCTTCGAGCGCCGGCCGAGGTGCTCCGGCCTGACGTCGACCTGGACGATCTTCACGTCCTTCTGCGGCAGGAACGCGTTGTACGGGAAGTCCGTGCCGAGCAGGATCAGCAGATCGCACTCGTGCGTCGCCTCGTACGCGGCGCCGTACCCGAGCAGCCCGCTCATCCCGACGTCGAACGGGTTGTCGTACTGAATCCATTCCTTGCCGCGCAGGGCGTGCCCGACCGGAGACTTGATCTTCTCGGCGAACCCCATGACCTCGGCGTGCGCGCCCGCGGTGCCGCTGCCGCAGAAGAGGGTGACCTTGGCGGCCTCGTCGATCATCTCGACGAGCCGGTCGATCTCCGTGTCGCCCGGGCGGATGGTCGGCCGGGACGTGACGATCGCCGTCTCGACGGACTTCTCGGGGGCGGGCCGGTCGGCGATGTCGCCGGGCAGCGTGACGACGCTGACGCCCGACTGGCCGACCGCGTGCTGGATCGCCGTCTGCAGGACGCGCGGCATCTGCTGCGGGTTGGAGATCATCTCGCTGTAGTGCGAGCACTCCTGGAAGAGCCGGTCCGGGTGGGTCTCCTGGAAGTAGCCGAGGCCGATCTCGCTCGACGGAATGTGCGAGGCGAGGGCCAGGACCGGGGCCATGGAGCGGTGGGCGTCGTAGAGCCCGTTGATGAGGTGCAGATTGCCGGGCCCGCAGGAGCCGGCGCAGGACGTCAGCTTCCCCGTGATCTGCGCCTCCGCCCCGGCGGCGAATGCTGCGGTCTCCTCGTGCCGTACGTGGATCCAGTCGATCGCGGAGTTGCGGCGGATCGCGTCGACGACCGGGTTCAGGCTGTCACCGACGACGCCGTACATGCGCTTGACGCCCGCGCGGACGAGGATGTCGACGAACTGCTCGGCGACGTTCTGCTTGGCCATGACTCACGCGCCCCTTCACGAACCGGGTACTGAGGACACTCCTTTCCCCATGAATTCACAGCGGGCGCGGTTACGCCTCCCAAACAGCGGCGGCCGTGCGGTCGTCCGCGTACCCCTTGACCCGTACCTGGGTGTCCGCGAGGAAGGCGGTGAGGCCGGGCGGGCCGCTCCCGTTCCAGCGGCGCGTGAGGTGCCCGGACAGTTCCGGCTCGCCCCGCAGGGGCTCGGCGAGGCCCGCCGTGCACAGCAGGAGCGTGTCACCCGGGCGGGCGACGGAGGCCCGGAAGCGGAACGGGTCGCGGGGCTGCTCGGGTGCCGGCTCGTACGGGCTCGGGGGCGTGGTGATCCCGAGGTCCATGGTCAGGCGGTCGCCGTCGGGGGTCTCCGGCGGCGGTGAGCCGTAGCCGACGACGGGGGCGCCCGACACCTCGGAGACCTGCGGCTCGATGTCCTGCCACGCGCCGTCGCGCAGCCGGAACAGGCCGCCTCCGCCGACGCCGAAGAACACGCGGGTGCGGCAGTCGGGGTCGGCGGGCAGCAGGAGGCAGCGCAGGCTCGCCGTGTACTCCTCCGGTTCGAGGCCCTGCTCGGCGGCGCTCGCCCTGAGTCTGCCGAGGCTGCGGTCGGTCAGGCGGTGCAGGCCCGACTTGAGGTCGCCCCGGTGGGCGGCGCGGATGTCCTCGGCGAGCCTCGCGTGGCTGCGGCCGACGGCACGGCCGATCCAGTCGCAGGCCTCGGCCGCCGCGCGGTGCGCCCCGGGGGCGGCGCGGGCGCCGGTGGCCATGGCGACCAGGATCAGGGCGCCGGGTCCCGTGCCGAACCGGGCGGTGAGCAGACAGTCGCGGCGGGGCTCGCCCCGGTAACGCGCGGAGTCGCCGCGCACGGACACCGCGCGCAGGGTGGATGTCCCGTATCTGGCGCCGTCCAGGACGGTGTCGGCGACGAGGTCGTCGAGGGTGTCGGGGTCGGCGGGCGGGAGCGCGGTGGGTTCCGCGTCGTAGGTGGGCGGGCCGTCGCCCACGTAGGGGATGACCGGGGGTTCGGGGCGGGCCCCGGGCCCTTCGGCGACGACCGCGTCCTGACCGGGGCCGGCGTCGGGGGCCGCGTCGGGGGCGTGCGCATCCGTGTCGGGCGCGCGGAGGTCCGGCGCGGCGGTGGGAGGGGGCGGTGGTGGCCGGTGGCCGGGCGGCGGTGGCCCGGGCGGAAAACTCCGGGGGCGCCCCGGAGCGTGTGCCGGGGGTTCCCACGGGGCGCGCGGGGCGCCCGGATCCGGCGGCGGGTCCACGGGCCGTGCAGGCGCCGGGGGCGGTGGCGGAGCCATCCGCTGCTCCGGGGGCGGTGGCGGTGGCGGAGCGATCCGCTGCTCCGGGACCGGCGCCCGCTCCGTGACCTGCTCGGGCACCGGCCCGGGGACCTGCTCGGGCACCGGCCCGGGGACCTGCTCAGGCACCGGTTCCGGGACCTGCTCCTCGCCCCTGTCGGAACCTGGTGGCGAGACCGTCCCCGACACCGAGGCGAAGCGGTCGTCGAGGGTGTCCGGGGCCGGGGCCGGGCCCGTGTCGTCGGTGGATTCGTCGTACAACTGCCCCCACCAGTCGTCGCCTTGACCGTGTCGGCCGGAGTTCCTCTCCCCCTGCTGGCTCATGCCCTTATTGTCCACCGCACGGGCCTTACGAAAACGGGACACTCGAAAACGACCAAAAATGGCCCCGAATGACCCGGCTTGAAGCGAAAAAGGTCCGCCGGACGACCCCACCCCCCACGGGAAGGACGCCCGGCGGACCGGCTCGTTCGGTGATCAGCGCACGTCGTAGGCGCGCGTCACCGTCTGCGTGACCGAGTTCCCCTTGGAGTCGGTCAGTTCGGCCTTGAGCGTGACCGGCTTGCCGGAGGCGCCCGCGTGGTTCACGGTCGCGCTCCACTTGCCGTCACGCTCACCGGTCGGCGCCTCGGTCCACGTGGTGCCGCCGTCGTAGGAGTACGACAGCTCGGCCGAGGTGATCTTGCCGGGCGTGTAGCCGGCGTGACCGGTCGCGGTGAGCGTGATCCGCTGGCCGTCCGTGGCGGGCAGCGTCTTGAGGTCGTCCTGCGGAAGGGCGTAGTGCGGGAAGAGCAGCGGGATGCCCTGCGAGTAGGCGTTCTCCTCGAGGTGCGAGCGGAACGACCAGGTCGTCGTCGTCTGCGTGGAGCGGTTCCAGGCGCCGAAACTCTGCTTGAACGTGTTGAGCGTCAGGTCGTACGACGAGTCGTCGGCCGGGACGTCGAACACACCGGACGGCCAGGCGCTGTCCCCGATGACCTCGCCGTCGCGCTTCAGCTCCATGCCACCGAAGTCGCCGAAGCTGCCCTGGACGCCCTGGTGTTCACTGTCGCCCCAGAAGCCGGGCGCGACACCGATCAGGTTGCCCTGGCGCTCGGCGGCGAGCGCCGGCTTCCCCGCCTCGTCGAGGGGCGTGGTGGGCGCGAGCACGCCGCCGTACCACTCCTCGGTGCGGTGCTCGCCCTTCTTGTACGTGCGCACCGGGTCGATCATGTACTCGCCCCAGGGGAAGCTGCTGGAGACCTGGTGGCCCCAGCCGGTGGTCCCCGCCGAGTAGAGCTCAGTGCGGTGGGAGGGCGCCGCCACGGTCTCGAAGTCACCGAAGTAGGCCGAGAGTCCGCTGGGGCGCGTGACGCTGGGGATGTCCATGTAGTCGGTGGGCGTACCCATCGCTCGGTACGTCGCCTTGTTCTCGGCGAGGTCGCGGTCGCGGACGGTGTAGGTGCGCGCGCTCTGCACCGGGCCGCTCTCGGGGAAGGCCAGGTTGTAGAGGTACGGGCTCTTCGCCGTGCCCTTCCAGTGGAGGGTCACGTCGCCGGCGCCGATCCGGGTGAGCAGGTCGGCGGCCTCGTCGGACGGGATACCGATGACGGGCAGGGAGCCGCCGATGAAGCCGACGGACGGGTAGAAGCGCCCCGGGATCGAGCGGTGGGCGAGGACGGCGATGGCTCCGGCGTCCTTGGCCGCCTTGGCCACGGCCGCGGCCGCGCCGTTGTCGGCGAGCTTGACCAGAGCGATCTTGCCCTTGACGCCGGCCGCGGCGAGCTCGGCGGCCGTACCGGACTTGGCGTCGACGACCTGGGCCTTGCCGGAGCCGTCGAGGTTGGCGGAGTTCGTCGCCCCGGCCACCGCGTGCAGCGCGGGGCCTCCTTCGACGCCGAACTCGGTCAGCTGCGGGGCCGCAGCGCGCCAGAAGCTGTCGAACTCGAAGGTGCCGTCGGTGGCCCGGCCCTCGACGTCGGCGTAGTAGCCGGCGATGCTGCGGCCGCCGGCCGCGGTGCCGGCGTGCAGCCAGGTGTCGTCCCAGCTGCGGGCGAACCCGAGGGTGGCGCCGCGCACTTCGGACGCCTTGTCGGTCTTCACGCTCAATCGGCCGGCCTTGCGGGCGTCGAGGACGACGGTGGTGTCCTTCTTGACCTCGAGCTGCGGACGGGCCAGGTAGGAAAGGGAGTTGAGGAGGGTGCCCTCGGTGTCGGGCGTGGCGACGAAGCTGGAGAGGAAGTAGCGGCCCGGACGCACCTGGTACGTCTGGTCGGCCGCGCCCTCGTTGAAGCGGCGCTCGCCTCTGGCGTCGTCGGTGCCGATCACGTCGACGGACGACTGGGCGTCGGCGGGCTTGCCGAGGCGGTCGACGAGCTTGACGCGCAGGGTGACCGTCTCGGGCTGCACGTACAGCGAGAACGGCGTGGAGACGCCGACGCCGTCGGCGGTGGCGAGCACGCGGCCGGTGACGTCGCCGTACTGGGCGGCCTTGAGCGAGGCGGTGGGGTCGATCTTCAGCGGGACCTTGACGGTCGCGCCCGCGGGGACGGTGACCGTGCGCTCGCCGAGCTTCGCGACGGAGGAGTGGACCGCGGAGCCGTCGTTGCCGGTGACGCCCTTGACGGAGAGGCTCAGTCGGACCGGCTTGTCGGTGGTGTTGGTGTAGGGCACGTCGACGGTGGTCCGGTCACTGCTGTCCTGCGGCCAGTTGAAGCTGCCGCCCTGGACGGCGCTCGCGCCGAGCACCTTCTCGTCGATCGCGGCCTTCACGTCGAGGCGGCCGCCGCCGGTCTCGCGCACGTCGCCGGGGATGGCCGCGTCCGCGGAGGACACGAGGGCCGACTTGATCTGCTGCGCGCTCCAGTCGGGGTGGCGCTGCTTGACGATGGCGGCGGCGCCCGCGACGTGCGGGGTCGCCATCGACGTACCGCTCATGGACTGGTACGCGTAGACGCCCCGGCCGCCCGCGGCGGCGGCCGAGATGTCGACGCCGGGCGCGGTGATCTCGGGCTTGAGGGTGTGCGAGCCGTAGGCCGGGCCGCGGCTGGAGAAGCTCGCGGTGGAGTCGTCGCGGTCGACGGCACCGACAGTCAGGACACTCGGGGCGCAGCCGGGTGAGGACACGGTGTTGTTGCCGGGGCCGGTGTTGCCCGCCGCGATGACGAAGAGGGTGTTCTTCGAGGACTGCGCGAGTTCTTCGGTGGCGATGGCCATCGGGTCGGTGCAGTCGGTCTGTGCGGGGTTGCCGAGGCTCATGGAGACGACGTCGGCGCCCTGGTCGACGGCCCACTGCATGCCGGCGATGATCCACGAAGTGGCGCCGGAGCCCGAGTCGTTGAGGACCTTGCCGTTGAGGAGCGAGGTGCCGGGGGCGACGCCGCGCTTCTTGCCGTCGCTCGCCGCGCCGGTCCCGCCGACGGTGGACGTGGTGTGGGTGCCGTGGCCCTGGTGGTCGGTCGCGTCGGGCGAGTCGGTGAAGTTCTTCGACTCGGCGACGCGCCCCTTGAGGTCGGGGTGGTCGGTGTCGACACCGGTGTCGAGAACGGCGACCTTGGTGCCCTTGCCGTCGTACCCGGCGGCCCACGCCTCGGGGGCGTGCACCTGCTTCGTCGACCGGTCGAGGCTGGCCTCCACCTTCTCGTCGAGCCACAGCTTCTTGAGGGAGCCGGCGGCGCGGGAGCGGGTGTTGGTGACGTCCGCCCAGAAGTCGGCGGCCTTCTTCTTGTCGGCCTTCAGCGCCACGCCGTCGACGGGGTCGAGCACGAGGCCGCGCTCGGCGCCGCGCGGGGCGGCGGGCGCGCTGCGGGCGACGTCGACGGACTTGTCGTAGACCGCGATGAGCGGCAGCGACTTGCTGTGCGCGTCGTCGTAGCCCTGGCGGACGAGGCCCGTGACGTTGAAGAGCTCCTCGTCGACGCGGCCGTCGGCGATCGCCTTGACGGCCCCGGCGGGATAGACGTAGAGGTCCTGGCCCGACGTCCGCGTCTGCACGAGCGGGGCGGTGCCGTCCTCGCCGGGGAGCGCGGTGGCCGCGCTGTGGCCCGAACCGTCCTTGGTCACCAGGATCCGGTCGCCCGTGACGAGCGTGACGACGGAGCCAGCCCCCTCCTTCGCGGCCGCCTCGCTGCCGACGAGCGGTCTCTTGGCGTCCTCCCGTGGCTCGGCCACGGTAGGCAGGGCCGCGGTGACGGCCAGGACGACGGCGGTCGCCGCCACCGAGGCCGTACGCGATATCGCGCGCATCGCTCTCCCTCTCCCCAGGTGAAAGCGCAGGTGAATACGGCACAAAGGCCGTATTCCCGGCGGATGTTGGTGCTGCGGTGGCGCCACATTGGCAGAGAGAGCGCTGGTGCGGGGAAGATGGGGCGCGGCGGGTTTGTGCCGTGGCCGTTTCCCGCCACGGTGCCGCCGGAACCGAGGCTCGGGGAGGGGCATCGCCGCATGCTGGGTGCGATAGGTCTGGACGAGATGCACGAGAGCGCCTACCGCGCGCTCGTGTCGCTGGGCGCGGCCGACGTGCCCGATCTCGCGGGGCGGCTCGCCCTCGCCGAGTACGAGACCGAGCACGCGCTGCGCAGGCTGGAGCGGCACGGGCTCGCGGCGCAGTCGTCCGCGCGGCCGGGGCGCTGGGTCGCGGCTCCGCCGGGCGTCGCGCTCGGCGCGCTCCTGACGCAGCAGCGGCACGAGCTGGAGAAGGCGGAGCTGGCGGCGGCGCTGCTCGCGGAGGAGTACCGGGCGCAGGCCGCCGAGCCCGCCGTGCACGATCTGGTCGAGGTGGTCACGGGCGCGGCGGCGGTCTCGCAGCGGTTCCTGCAGCTTCAGCTGGGTGCGACGGACGAGGTGTGCGCGTTGGTCACCGGCAACCCGATCGTCGTCTCGGGGATGGACAACGAGGCGGAGGAGCAGGCCACCGGCCGGGGTGTCGCGTACCGGGTCGTGGTGGAGCGCGAGGTGCTCTCGATGCCGACGGGGCTGACGGAGCTGTCGGCCGCGATCGGACGGGACGAGCAGGTACGGGTCGTGGACCGGGTGCCGACGAAGCTGGTGATCGCCGACGGGGCGCTCGCGATGGTGCCGCTGACCTCGCGCGGGGCGGAGCCCGCGGCGCTCGTCGTGCACGCGAGCGGGCTCCTGGAGTCGCTGTCCGGACTGTTCGAGGCGGTCTGGCGGGACGCGCTGCCGCTGCGGCTCGGCGAGAGCAGCCGCGCCATCACCGAGCAGGAGCCGGACGGCCCCGACGGCACGGACCTGGAGATCCTCTCCCTTCTTCTGGCCGGACTCACGGACGCGAGCGTCGCCAAGCAGCTCGACCTGGGGCTTCGCACGGTCCAGCGCAGGGTGAAGCGCCTGATGGAACTGGCCGGTGTGACGACGCGGCTCCAGCTGGGGTGGCATGCGTACGAGCGGGGCTGGGTGTCACGGGACGTGCCGGGGTCGGACCGGGGCGGGGAGCGGATTCAGGAGCGAACCGGGGAGCACGGCGCGGAGGGGTGACTTCCGGGTCGAGACGATCCGGCGATGGAGCGCGGTGCCAAGCAGGCCCGGGGCCGGATCGGGGAGCACGGCGCGGAGGGGTGACTTCCGCGGCCGGAAGCCGTCGGTGGTGGCGGAGCGTGAAGCTCTGCGATCTGCGGGTTCGGCCGTTGTCCGGCACTCTTGGCAGATGGGCGTGTGGGAACTCCTGCTGGTGGGAGTGGTGATGCTGCTCGGCCTGTGCGGAGTGCTCGTGCCCGGGGTGCCCGGGTCGTGGCTCGTGTGGGCCGCGGTCCTCGTGTGGTCGCTCCAGGACCCGAACGGGCTGGCCTGGGGTGTTCTGGTCGGCGCCACCGCTGTCCTGCTCGCCTCTCAGGTGCTTCGCTGGCAGCTCCCGCCGCGCCGGCTGCGCGAGAGCGGGGCCACGCGCCGCACCGCGATATGGGCGGGGACCGGCGCCCTGGTCGGTTTCTGCGTGATCCCGGTGATCGGATCGATCCCGGGGTTCGTCGGAGGTATCTACCTCTGCGAGCGCCTGCGCCTCGGCCGGCACGGCGACGCCGTCGCCTCGACCCGGACCGCGATGCGGGCCGGCGGCTCCAGCGTCCTGGCCGAACTCTTCGCCTGCCTGCTCATCGTGGGCGCCTGGATCGGGGCCGCGATCTGGGGCTAGCCGCTCCGGTTCATGTACACGTACAGCATCCACGTAGCGCGAGTTACATCGGATCTCTCCCGGCATATTGACGGGCTCTCGTCACATCTCTAGCTTGCCGCAGGGGATAGCTCCGATGAATCGACGTCCGCTTCGACACGTGGAGGCCGCGCCATGCCAAGACCGTCCAGAAGGACCGTGCTCGCCACCGGATCCACCCTCGCCGGGGCCGCGCTGGCGGGCGGGCTGCCGTCACCGGCCACCGCCGCCACTCCCGTCGCGCCTCCCGCCACAGCCGTCAGCGCTCCCTCCGAAGACGCCTGGCGCACCGTCCTCGACGACGCCGACCTCGTCTGGCAGAAGATGCCGAAGACCTGGTACGAGGGCCCTTACCTGGGCAACGGCCTCCTCGGCTCCGGGATCTACCAGGAGCCCGGGAAGAACGCGATCCGCTTCAACGTCCAGCACTCCGAGGTCCAGGACCACCGCCCGGAGTTCGGCTCCCTGTTCGGTCTGGCGCGGCTGCCCATCGGCTACTTCACGCTGGAACCCGTCGGCGCCATCACCGGCCTCGACTGGCGCCTGCGCCTTCGCGACGCGGAGCTGACCGGCACCCTCACCACCGACCAGGGCACGCTCACGATCCGCGCCCAGGTCACCAACGCGCTCTCCGTCCTCGCCGTCGAGGTCACCCCGTCCGAGGGCGAGCGCGGCTTCGCGTGGGTCTTCCACCCCGCCCAGTCGATCAGCCCGCGCGCCGCGTTCCAGCCGATCCCCGCCGGCTACGAGGGCAACCCGCCCGCCGAGTCCGGTGAGTACGACGGCATCTCCGCCTCCGTCCAGCCGCTCCTGTCCGGCGGCCAGCACGTCACCGCCTGGCGCGAGCGCACCCGCGGCGAGCGGCGGACGCTGTACGTGAACGTGGCGCACTCCTTCCCGAAGTCCACCGCCCGCGACCGGGCCGTCCGGACGGTGCGCGCCGCGGCCGTGCTCCCCTACGACGCCCTCGCCGTGACCCATCGCGCCTGGTGGCACGCGTACTACCGCAAGAGCTTCCTGTCCGTCCCCGACGCGCGCATCCAGCGCTTCTACTGGATCCAGCTCTACAAGACGGCGTCCGCCGCCCGCCGGGACGCCCCCGTGATGGCGACCAGCGGCCCCTGGCTGGAGCCGACGCCGTGGCCCGCGACCTGGTGGAACCTCAACGTGCAGCTGGAGTACTGGCTGATCCACGGCTCGAACCACCTCGAACTCGACGCCGTCACGCGGGCGCTGGGCGAGTTCCGGGACAACCTCACCGCCGAGATGGCCGCCCCGTACCGCGCCGACTCGCTCGGCATCCCGCGCACCACGGACATGCACCTCGTCAACGGCGGCGCGACGAGCAACGCGCAGGGCTACGGCGTCGGCATCCCCGGCCAGGACACTCCGACCCCCGAGGTCGGCAACCTCACCTGGGCGCTGCACAACGTGTGGCTGAGCTACCGGCACACCATGGACGAGAAGATCCTGCGCGACGTCCTCTTCCCGCTGCTGCGCAAGGCGATCAACTACTACCTGCACTTCCTGGAGCCGGGAGCCGACGGCAGGCTGCACCTGCCCGCGACGTTCTCGCCCGAGTACGGCGGCAACACCCGCGACTGCAACTACGACCTGATGCTCCTGACGTGGGGCTGCCGCACCCTCCTCGATTCGGCCGAACTCCTGGGCATCGACGACGAGTTGGCGCCGCGTTGGCGGGAGGTGCTCGCCAGGCGCGTGGCCTACCCGACGGACACGAACGGCTTCATGATCGGCGCGGACATCCCCTTCGCGAAGTCCCACCGCCACTACTCGCACATGCTCGCGGTGTACCCGCTGTACGAGCTGACCGGCCGCACCTCCGACGAACTCGCCCTGATCGAGAAGTCGCTGGCCCACTGGGTCGGCTTCGAAGGGGCCCTCCAGGGCTATACGTTCACGGGCGCGGCCTCGATGTCGGCGCTGCTCGGCAAGGGCGAGGACGCCCTGAAGTACCTGGGCCAGCTGATGTCCCGCTTCATCCAGGCCAACACCATGTACAAGGAGTCGGGCCCGGTCATCGAGACGCCGCTGTCGGCCGCCCAGTCCCTGCACGACATGGTGTGCCAGTCCTGGGGCGGCGTGATCCGCGTCTTCCCGGCCCTGCCCGCCGCATGGAAGGACCTCGCCGTCCACAACTTCCGTACGCAGGGCGCCTTTCTGCTGAGCGCGGTACGCGAGGGCGGCACGACGCGCTGGGTGCGGCTGCTGAGCGAGGCGGGCGCACCGTGTGTGGTGCGGCACGGCATCGCGGGCGCGGTCGACGTACGCGACGGCCGGGGCAGGCCGCTCCGCTACGAGGACACGGGCGACGGCGCGATCCGGATCACCCTGCGCAAGGGCGACTCGGCGCTCGTCACGGCGAAGGGCGACCGCCCCGACCTGAGCGTCGAGCCGGTCACGGCGAACGCGCCGGCGGAGCGCTGGGGACTGCCCGCCTGACGCCGGCGCGTATCCCCGCGGCCCGGGCCTGCCCGCCTCCGGGCAGGCCCGGGCCACACACTCCCGCCGTAACGAGATCACAAACCCTTGTCCTACCCCTAGGAGATACCGACTGGACGGTATTAGCCTCCCCGACCATGCACACGCTGGCGTGTGTCTCGACAGCAGGGAGGCATGATGTCGGTTTCGTCACCGGCGGGCACGGCGCGGCGCACCAGCCGGCCAATCCCCTCAGCTCTGAGCCGCCTCGGCGGCAGACGGCTCGACCACTACCCCGAGAGTGGTCCCCGGTACTGGTACCTGGGCATCGTCGTGCTCGTCACGATCGTTCTCTACTACCAGCTGTACATCCAGTACGCGGTGTCGACAGCCATCATCAGCCACTACCACATGACGTTCCTGTACTTCGTCTACATATCGGTGGCCGCCAACGCGGTGGGCGCCTTCTCGTCCCTGGTGGCCGGCCTCGCCGACCGCTGGGGCCGGGCGAACATCGTGGTCTACGGCCTGCTGGTGGTCGGACTGCTCACCACGTTCGCCCTGCCCAACGCGCCGGGCAAGGTGAGCTATCTGATCGTCTACGCGGCCGTGTCACTCGTCGAGGGCATGATCCTGGTCGCCACCCCGGCGCTCATCAGGGACTTCTCTCCGCAGCTCGGCCGGGCCTCGGCGATGGGCTACTGGACGATGGGGCCGATCATCGGCAGCCTCGTGGTCACCGCCGTCACCTCCCGCACCTTCAGCGGCTCCACCACCTGGCAGGACGAGATCCGCTTCGCGGGCATCAGCGGCCTCGTCATGTTCGTCGTCGCACTGTTCGGACTGCGTGAGCTGGCCCCGGCGCTGCGCGACCAGATCATGGTGAGCCTGCGCGACCGCGCGCTGGTCGAGGCACGCGCCAAGGGGATGGACACCGAGACGGCGCTGCGCGGACAGTGGCGCCAGATGCTCCGCCTCGACGTCATCGGCTCCGCCGTCGCCATCAGCGTCTACCTCCTGCTGTACTTCGCCGCCGTCGGCAACTTCGTGCTCTACTTCGCCACCAACTTCGGATACACCCCGCAGCGCGCCAACGCCCTGCTGAACTGGTACTGGGGAGCGAACGCGATCTCCCTGGTCCTGGCCGGCCTGTTCTCCGACCGCCTGCGCGTGCGCAAGCCCTTCATGCTGCTCGGCGCGCTCGGGTCCATAGGCTTCACGCTGGCGTTCACCCTGCACGCCACCCAACCGCACACCGGCTACTACACGTTCGCGTTCATCGTGGCGGGCATCGGCGTCACCAGCGGTATCGCCTACTCGCCGTGGATGGCGAGCTTCACGGAGACGGTCGAGCGGCACAACCCGGCGGCCACCGCCACGGGCCTCGCCGTGTGGGGCTGGATCGTGCGGATCACCGTCGCCCTGTCCGCCGCCTTCGTACCGCTCGTCGTGAGCACCGTGACCCCGCTGATCGAACACGGCGCGGAGGTCAAGGCGGCGTCGGTGCAGGCGGCTCCGGCCCTCGCCATCACCGACGCCCACCCGAAGCTCTTCGCCGAACTCGGCTCGTACGCACCGGACAAGGTGCCCGCCCCGCTGCTGGCCCAGGCCCGGAAGGAGGTCGGCGCCGAAGGTCTGGAGACCGTGCAGAAGGCGGCGCCACAGCTGAAGATCCTGCGCGAGCACGGGCCCGAGGTGCAGCGGGCGAGCGCGGACAACGCGCACGCGTGGCAGACCTGGTGGTGGGTGTGTCTCGGCGGACAGGTGCTGTTCCTGCCGTTCATCTTCGTGATGACGGGCAGGTGGCGGCCGCGCGACGCGCGACGCGACGTCGAGGAGCACGAGGAACTGGTGGCCCGGCAGGTCGCCGAACTGAAGGAGAGCACCGCATGACCGCCGCGACTCGGCTGCACGCACTCGGCGCCCTCGAACAGGCCGCCGCCGTCCGCAAGGGCGAGGTCGGCCCGGTGGAACTCGTACGGCATCACCTGGACCGGGTGGAGCGTTACGACGAGCAGTTCGGCGCCTTTGTGACGGTGACGCCCGACGCCGCTCTCGCCGAGGCGGCGGCCGCGCAGGAGCGGCGCGCGGACGGGGACCTGCCGCCGCTGTTCGGCGTGCCGACGGCCGTCAAGGACCTGGTGGACACGGCCGGTGTGCGCACGTCGTACGGGTCCAAGGCCTTCGGCGGCCATGTGCCGGAGGCCGACGCCTACAGCGTGACCCGGCTGCGCGAGGCCGGCACGATCAGCCTCGGCAAGACCAACACCCCTGAATTCGGCTGCTGTTGCTACACCGACAACGATCTGTCGGGTCCGGCCCGCAACCCGTGGGACCCTGCCCTGTCCGCCGGAGGATCCAGCGGCGGGGCGGCGGTGGCCGTGGCGCTCGGCCTCGTGCCGGTCGCCCACGCCAGCGACGGGGGCGGCTCCATCCGGATCCCGGCGAGCATCTGCGGCCTCTTCGGCATCAAGCCGTCGCGGGGCCGGGTCAGTTCGGGCCCCGCCGGGATCGAGGTCAACGGCCTTTCCGTACAAGGGCCGTTGGCGCGCAGTGTGCGCGACGCGGCGGCGCTGCTCGACGCGCTGGCGGGGCCCGAGCAGGGCGACCCGCACTGGGCACCGCCGCTCCCGCCGGGCGAGACGTTCCTCTCGTATGCCGAGCGCTCCCCCGGGCGGCTGCGCATCGGCCGGTACGCGCGGCCCGCCGCCGAAGGCGTGACGGTGGACCCGGCATGCCTGGCGGCCTGGGAGCACGCCTCGCACCTGCTCGAAGATCTCGGGCACGTCGTGGAGGACATCCCGACGCCGTTCGGTCCCGAGATCAGCGGCCACTTCGTGACGGCGTGGGGAGTTCAGTCGCTCGGACACACCCTCGACGCCGGAGCGGAGGAGCTGCTGCGGCCGGTGACCCGGGCGTGGCGCGAGTTCGGCCGTGGCATCAGCGGCGAGCAGCTCGCGGCCGCGATCACCGGGATGCAGCGCGCCGCACGCCGTGCGGTACGGGCGACGTCCGGCTACGACGCCGTACTCACCCCGACGCTGGCCACGCTGCCGCAACCGCTCGAGTTCTTCGACGAGTCCGGCGACCCGCTCGACAACCTGCGCCGGCAGAGCGCGTTCAGCGCCTTCACCAGCCCGTACAACATGACGGGCCAGCCGGCGGTCAACGTCCCGCTGTACTGGACCCCACAGGGCGGGATCCCGGTGGGAGTCTCCCTGGTGGGACGCCCCGCCGACGAGGCCACCCTGATCGCCCTGAGCGCGCAGCTGGAGGAAGCGCACCCCTGGCACGACAGGTACGCACGCCTCTTCTCTTAGCCGCCGGGACGCATCGGGCAACGGCCCTAGGACCGGGGCCCGATGCATGGCGGGGGCGATCGTGTTTGGCTGAGGCCATGACCGAATTCAGCGAGGCCGAGCTCACCTATCTGAAGTCCCAGCGCCTGGGACGGCTGGCCACCGTCGACCCGAAGGGCCAGCCGCAGGCGAACCCTGTGGGGTTCTTCCCGCAGGACGACGGCACGATCCTGGTCGGCGGATACACGCTCGGGAAGACGAAGAAGTGGCGCAACCTCCAGGCGAACCCGAAGGTCGCGCTCGTCGTCGACGACATCCTCAGCGTCAAGCCGTGGAAGGTGCGTGGCGTCGACATCAGGGGCGAGGCGGAACTCCTCACCGGCCCGCACCACCTGGGCGCGCACTTCAGCGAAGAGCTCATCCGGATCCACCCGCACAAGATCCACAGCTGGGGGCTCGACGACTAGGGGCCTCGACGACTAATCGTCCTGGAGGACTCCCTCCAGGGCCAGCAGCTGCTGCTTGCACTCCAGGCCGCCCGCGTACCCGGTGAGGGAGCCGTCCGCGCCGATCACGCGGTGGCAGGGGCGGACGATGAGGAGCGGGTTGGCCCCGATCGCGCCGCCGATGGCGCGGACCGCGGCGCGTGACGCGCCGATGCTCGCGGCGACGGCGCCGTACGTGGTGGTCGCGCCGTACGGCACGGCGTCGAGTGCCGCCCACACCTTCTCGCGGAACTCGGTCCCGTCCGTGCTGAACTCCAGGTGGAATTCCTTGAGTTCACCCCTGAAGTAGGCGGCGAGCTGCTTCTCGGCGTCGGCGAAGCGCTCCGGTGCGCGCCGCCACCCGGGCTGCACCGTGCGTCCTGCCTTCTGCCCGGGCACGGACAGAGAGGTGAGGGCACCCGACTCGTCGCCGGTGAGCAGGAGTTCACCGATGGGGCTGTCGAGCACGGTGTAGTACACGGTCATGACTGCTGCTCCAACTGTCGCTGTGTCCAGAGGTGTTGCTGTGCGTACGTGCGCCAGGGGCGCCAGGTGTCCGGTACGGGTTCCTGCCCCGGCTCTTCGGGGAGGGCCACGTCGGGGTCGGCCAGGGATCGCATGCGGATGAGGGCGGCGGTGCGGGCGTCGACGCCGGGCAGGGCGCGCAGGGCGGCCTCGGCGTCGTCGCGGTCGGCGCCCGGATCCAGGCGCAGGGCTCCGTCGGCGAGGGCCGTGGCGAGCGCGCCGACGGGTCCCGGCTCCCCGGCGAGGTCGTCGGGCGAGGGGAAGACATGGGTGAGGGTGCCGCAGGGCGCGTCGACGGCCTTCGCGTACCGCTCGACGAGCCGCGCCGCCTCCTCCCGCCCCGCGAGGACCCTTACGGCCAGCTCGTCGGGGTCGGCGGCGCCCGGCGCGCGCAGGCCGGGCCGCGCGGCGACGAGTGGCGCGAGGCGCGGGTCGGCGCCGAGGCGCTCGTCGATCGCGTACGGGTCGCTGTCCAGGTCGAACAGGCGCCGCAGGCGTCCCACGGCCGTCGTCAGATCGCGCAGGTCGGTGAGGTGGATGCGGGCGTCGAGCCAGCCGCCGTGGTGCGCGGCGCGGCTCGCGGGCGTGGACCTGGTGCGCTCGTCGACGGAGACGACGCCGGTGCCGTAGGGCAGGCGCAGGGTGCGCCGGTAGGTGCGGGCGCCCGGCGTTCCGGTCATCTCCTCGACGCCGTCGAGGGCCTCGCGGGCGAGGGTGTCGAAGAGGGGGCGGGCCTGGTAGGGGCCGCGGTGGGCGAGGCGCAGGGGGATGCCGGCCGCCGTGGCGGTGGCGCGGGTGGCGGGGGCCTCGGCGCGCAGCTCCGTGGGCGTACGGGCGTAGACCGCACGGATGGTGTCGTTGAACTGGCGCACGCTCGCGAAGCCCGCGGCGAACGCGATCTCCGTGATCGGCAGGCCGGTCGTCTGGAGCAGGACGCGCGCGGTGTGCGCGCGCTGGGCGCGGGCCAGGGCGACAGGTCCGGCGCCCACCTCGGTGGTGAGCTGGCGCTGCACCTGGCGGGCGCTGTACCCGAGGCGCACGGCGAGCCCGGCGACGCCCTCGCGGTCGACGACGCCGTCGCCGATCATGCGCATGGCGCGGCCCACCACGTCGGCGCGTACGTTCCAGTCGGCCGAGCCCGGCACGGCGTCGGGGCGGCAGCGCCGGCAGGCGCGGAAACCGGAGCCCTGCGCCGCCGCTGCGGTGGCGTAGTAGCGGACGTTCTTCCGCCTGGGGGTGACCGCGGGGCAGCTGGGGCGGCAGTAGATGCCGGTCGTCTCGACGGCGAAGAAGAACTCCCCGTCGAAGCGCGCGTCACGGCTGCGCACCGCTTCGTACCGCGTGTCCTCATCGATCATCACGCCCTCCAGTGTGCGCCTGCGCGGCGCCGGGGGCTGGCGGGATTCGGACATGGCACTGCCCGGGGAGTGCCGCGACCCCCGCGCCCCGTACGGGACAGCGGGGGCCGCGCGAGGCCGCCTCAGCCGAGGCGCCCCCGCTTCGCCTCCATCGCGGCGCGGCCCTCGGCGCCGCGCGCCTTCCAGACGCGCCGCATCTCGTCCCGCAGGCGGGCGTCGGTCCGGGCGGCGAGCCGCTGGTTCTCGCGCAGCAGCTTGCGGTAGCTGTCGAGGCGCCGCGGGGGCAGCGTCCCGTCGTCGAGCGCGGCCAGTACGGCGCATCCCGGCTCGGCGTCGTGGGCGCAGTCGTGGAACCTGCACCCCTCGGCCAGGGCCTCGATCTCCGAGAAGACCTGCCCGACGCCGGCCTCCGCGTCGAAGAGCCCGACGCCACGCAGCCCGGGGGTGTCGATCAGGACGCCGCCGGTCGGCAGGACCAGCAGGTTCCGGGTGGTCGTGGTGTGCCGGCCCTTGCCGTCGACGTCGCGTACGGCGTTCACGTGCATGACGTCGGCGCCGAGCAGGACATTGGCCAGCGTCGACTTGCCCGCTCCGGACTGGCCGAGCAGCACGGACGTCCCGTCGAGGAGCGCGCCGAGCACGTCGATGCCGTGGCCCTCCTCCGCGCTGACCGCGAGGACGTCCACGCCTGGCGCTGCCGTCTCCACGTCGGAGACGAGGTGCGCGACGGTCGCGGCGTCCGGTACGAGGTCGGCCTTGGTGAGGACGACGACGGGCTGGGCGCCGGACTCCCACGCCAGGGCGAGGAACCGCTCGATACGGCCGAGGTCGAGCTCCGCGGCGAGCGATACGGCGATCACCGCGTGGTCGACGTTGGCCGCGAGGATCTGGCCCTCCGACCGCTTCGACGAGGTCGACCGCACGAAGGACGTGCGGCGCGGCAGCAGCGACCGCACGTACCGCGGGTCGCGTTCTTCAGGGTCGACGGCGACCCAGTCGCCCGTGCACACGACCTTCATCGGGTCGCGCGGGACGACGAATTCGGTGTCGGCGCGCACCACACCCTCGGCGGTGACGACGTCACACAGACCGCGATCGACACGTACGACACGGCCCGGCAGCAGGCCCTGCTCGGCGAACCGGGCGAACTCGGCCTCCCAGCCGCCGTCCCAGCCGTACACAGCCAGGGCCGATTCCGAGGGAGAAGAGCTCGGGAGAGAAGAGGAAGACAAGGGGTGACCCTTCACAAAGGCGGCCCCGGCTGGTCACGCACAGCGGCGCGAACAAAGAAGGTAGGTCAGCCGGTGACCACAGAGGTGGACTCGATGAACTTCTGGATGCGGGCAGCGCCCGTCACAACGACAGCCATCGGTCAACACCTCCTGGAATACGCCTCTGCATACGGTGGCCATGGACCACCGCTGGAACGGTTCGGAGACTAACTCAGGCAAGAGGCGCGGCGCCAGGCATTTATCGGCCTCGCGCCCGACCCCCGGACACCAGCCCACAGCCCTGAGTCGGATACCAGGTGAGTGAGACTACGGAGGGCGGATGACACCTCGTCACATCCCACGCGTCGTACAGCCTCCTCGCTGACCCGACGCGGTACACCTAGCGCTGCAGCCACCCTGATCCCCCCGAAGAGGAGACCGTCGTGCAGCTCCGTCCGATCATCCGGCGCAGGCGCGGCCCGGCCGCCACCGCGGCGGCACTGCTCGTCGCACTGGGGGCCTTGTCCGCAGCGCCCGTCGGGGCAGCTCCGGCGCAGGCGCAGGACGGCGCACAAGTGGTGACGTACCACGGCTACCAGGTGCGGGTCCCGGCCACATGGCAGGTCGTCGACCTCGACCGGCACCCAGACACCTGCGTACGTTTCGACCGGCCCACTGTCTATCTCGGCCGTCCCGGCAACGGGTCGACGTGCCCGGCGAGGCTGGTCGGACGCACAGAGGGCCTGGTCGTCGAACCGCTTGCCGGTCTTGACCCCCACCGTGTGACGCCCTCCACGGCACGCACCGCCGGTCATTCGGCCGTCGCTCCGGGCGCGGTCTCCACCAACGACGAGATCCAGGTCGCCGTCGAGAGCGCGGGCGTACTCGTCACCGCGTCGCACACCGATGCCAACGAGACCGCGGTACGCAAGGTCCTGGGGTCGGCGACCCTGACGGCGGGCGGCGATCCCGCTCCGCTGCCGACGGCCCGTGCGGCGCGGACCGCGGCCGCCGCGGGGGCGCAGCCCGGCGAATTCACCGGCCATGGCTTCGACGCCTGCACCGCGCCCTCCCAGAAGACGATGGACGCCTGGCGGGCCGACTCCCCGTACGGTGCCGTCGGCGTCTACATCAGCGGCCAGACACGAGCCTGCGCGCAGCCGAACCTCACCGCCTCCTGGGTGAGCAAGCAGACCGCGAAGGGGTGGCGGCTCATCCCGATCGAGGTCGGCAGGCAAGCCCCCTGCACGACCTTCTCCAACAGGATGTCCGCCGATCCGGCCACCGCACGCTCTCAGGGCGCCGCAGCCGCCGTCGGCTCGGTGTCCGCCGCCCGGGCACTCGGCATCCCGGCCGGGAGCGCCCTCTACAACGACATCGAGGGCTACGCCTCCACCGCCTCCTGCAAAGCGGCCGTCCTCTCCTACCTGTCCGGCTGGACCGAGGCGCTGCACGCCGGCGGCTATCTCTCCGGCTTCTACTCCGGCGCCTCTTCCGGCGTCCGCGACGCGGCGGCCGAGCACGACAACCCGGCGTACACACGCGTCGACCACATCTGGTTCGCCGCGTGGAACGGCACCGCCACCACCGACGCGGGCAGCTACGTCCCGGCTTCCGCCTGGCCGGGCAGTCGGCGCATCCACCAGTACGCCGGTGAGGTCCAGGAGACCTGGGGCGGCGCCAAGGTGAACATCGACCGCGACTATCTCGACGTCGGATAGGCCAGGGGCGACAGGGGCTCCGTCACACGGGCTTCCCCAGCGCGCTTACTCCCGAGTAATATCGCGCGCCAGTCATCCGAGGAGGTCCCGTGCCCCGCCCCGCTTCCGATTCCAGGCCCAGTTCCAGGGCCCGTTCGTCGTCCACCCGCAAGTCACTCGCCCTCGCCGGGCTGCTCGCCGGTGCCGGGGTGACGCACTTCGTCGCCCCGAAGTCATTCGACGCCACGGTGCCCCGCGTGCTGCCGGGCTCCGCGCGTGGGTGGACGTACGCGAGCGGCGCCGTCGAGCTCGCGCTCGCGGCCGGCATCGCGCTGCCGTGGACGCGCCGCAGGGCCGCTCAGGCCACTGCCGCGTTCTTCGTGGGCGTCTTCCCCGCCAATGTGCAGATGGCGGTCGACTGGCGCGACAAGCCCGCGCCGCTGCGGACCGCGGCCCTCGTGCGGCTGCCCCTTCAGGTGCCGCTCGTCCTGTGGGCGCGCGGCGTGGCCAAGGCCCAGGAGGCCGGATCATGAGCAAGCGCGTCGAAGCGGGCGACACCGTCGAGGACTTCACCCTGCCGGACGAGAGCGGAACCCCGACGCGGCTGTCGGAGCTGCTGAGCGAGGGGCCCGTCGTCCTGTTCTTCTACCCGGCGGCCATGACGCCCGGGTGCACGGCCGAGGCCTGTCACTTCCGGGATCTCGCGGCCGAGTTCGCGGCCGTCGGCGCACGGCCCGTGGGCGTCAGCGCCGATCCGGTCGAGCGCCAGGCGGAGTTCGCCGGGAAGCACACGCTCGGCTTTCCGCTGCTCTCGGACCCGGACGGCGAGGTCCGCGAGAGGTTCGGGGTCGCGCGCGGCTTCTCCATCGCGCCGACCAAGCGGGCCACGTTCGTGCTCGGCCAGGACCGCGTCGTCCTCGAAGTGGTCCGCAGCGAGTTCCGGATGAGCGCCCACGCCGACCGCGCGCTCGCGGTGCTGCGCGAGCGGGCGGCCTGAACACAGGTGGACCGGGCGGGTGTCGGGCCGGCACCGCGCCCGGATCCCGCGGCTAGCCGGCCGGGGCCGGCTCCGGCGCGAGGCTGTCCATGAACGAGCTGACGGAGAACACGGCGCGGCCGGCGCCCGCGGGGCCGTAGCCGGGGGGCGAGGAGAGGCCGTACTCCTCCATCGTGGAGCGGTAGGCCTCCAGGAGCCTGATGTGGTACTCCAGCGGCGCGCCCTGCGGGTTGGCCTTGCCGAGCGGGGTCGTCGGCTCGGGGCACCACGTGGTGAAGCGGGGCGTGATGCCGTGCGACATGAAGAAGCGCAGGCCCTCGGTGGTGGAGGCGATGGCCTCGTCGACGGTGGCGAAGCCGGAGGGCTCGGCCATCTCGACGCCGGCCACGAAGTTCGGGATCACATTGCGCGCACCGAAGACGTCCGCCGAGTCGAGGATGCGCTTGTGCCACTCGTCGCGGCCGACGTAGCGCTCCTTGCCGGGGCAGTACAGCTCGAACAGACGGCGGTCCCACACCTCGTAGTTGGGGTGGTAGATCTGCACGCCGTAGTCCTTGAAGCGCTGCACGTCGTCCTTGGGCAGCGCCTGGGCGACGACCTTGCCGATCCAGCGGCCGGGGAAGTGCTCCTCGATGGCCTTGGCGTACAGGCCGTAGAAGTCGGCCTCGTCGCGGCCCTGGAGCTTGGAGGTGATCGCGCCGCCGGTGAGCGTGTAGGCCGTGGACGCCTTCGTGGTGTCGTACTTGTCGATGATCTCGAGGGCTTCGAGGACCTCGTCGACGTCCTTGACACCGGTGTACGGGCGGCCGGCCGCCTTGTGCTGGCGCCAGTTGTGGTTGATGTCGCAGTACTGGCACTCCTCCTTGGCGCCGAAGTACTGGCAGACGCGGAAGACCGTCAGGTAGATCAGGTAGCCCCACTGGATGGTGGGGGCCACCTCCATGACGGACTTCCCGTTGGAGAGCTTGTGCCGGTAGTACTCCGGCATCGGCGGGACGCCGACGTCCGAGATCCGCTTCCCGTCGAGGTAGAGCCCGAGCATCCCGTCCTCGTCGGCCGCGACCCGGTAGGGCGACGCGGGGTTCACACGGACCGAGACGACCGTGCGCCGCAGGTCGTACGGGCCGCCGGTGAGGATGATCTCCTCCGGCGGGCGGCGCAGCGCGGCCTCGCCGAGCTCGGGGAGCGTGCCGTGGTCGAAGGAGAAGATGAAGTACGACTTCGGCTTGACGTCACCGGACTCGTTGTCGCTGAGCGCGGACTTGTCGAACGCCACGCCGCCGCGCAGCAGGTCCTCCTTGAACACCGCTTCCCGCGGCACGTGCGGGAAGCGCTCCATCAGGTCCTCGACCAGCGCCGTGCGGCTCTGCATCCCGTTCTCCTCGCTCCCAGAACCAGTGCTCGAGAACTCACGGTATGCCCCCGCTTGCCGGTCAGCCCTGCCGGGTCCCCGCGCGCGCCACGATGTGGGCCGGGGCGGTGATGCCGGTCGGCAGCAGCGGATCGGCGGTGGGCGCGCCCCAGCGGGAGGTCAACGGCAGGGTGCCGGCCCACAGGCCGAGGGCCGCGTCGGGCCCGTCGCCGTCGTCCGGGGCGCCCGTACGAATCTTGACGGAGGCCTCGTCGAGGGACAGGACCAGGAGGGTGGTGGCGGCCAGCTCCTTGCGGCTCGGCTGCCTGGCGTACGTCCACTGGCCCGGGGTCGCGTGCTCGGTGAGGCGGCGCAGGCCCGCCAGTTTCTCGTCGGGGTCGGTGACCGTGTGCGGTACGCCGTGGATCATCGCGCTGCGGTAGTTCACGCCGTGCTCGAAGACGGAGCGGGCGAGGACCAGGCCGTCGACGTGGGTGACGGTCACGCATATCGGCCCGTCGGGTTCGGCGGCCAGGCTGCGGCTCGCCACCGATCCGTGCAGGTAGAGCCGGGTGTCGTCGCGGCCGTAGACCGTGGGGACGACAACGGGGCGGCCGTCGACGAGGACGCCGAGGTGGCAGACGAACCCCGCGTCGAGGATCGCCTCGAGGTCGGAGCGTTCGAGACTGGCCTGCTCGCGGAGCCTGCTGTGGCGGGTGCGGTCGGTCTGCGGGAGCGTGCGCGACAGCGTTGTCGCGATGTCGGACTGGGTCATGCGGTCGGACGGTACTCCGTGGTGATCACCCCCTCGCGGGCGGGGACTTCTGGCAACCCCTTTTCAAACCCCTTGTAGAAAGGACGCGGGCGGCCGTAGCGTCGAAGGGGGCCCAGGAGTGGAGGGGACACGGTGAAGCGCACATCCCGCGACATCAGGACGGCGAACCGGTACGCGGTGCTGCGCCACCTCATCGCCAAGTCCCCCGCTTCCCGGGGCGAGCTGACGGCGGGGACCGGGCTCAGCCAGGCGACGGTCGCCACGCTCGTGGGTGAGCTCACCGCGCTCGGCCTGCTCGTCGAGGTCGGCTTCGAGGAGTCCGCGGGCGGGCGTCCGCGCTCGCTGGTAGCGGTGGACGCGGCGGGCGGCGCCCTCATCGGCGTCGACGTGGCCGAGACGTACGTGCACGCGGAGCTCTTCGATCTCGCCCTGGGCGTCATGGCGCGCGCGGAGGAGGAGCTGCGGCCCGGCGAGTCCGCCCCGGAGCAGGTCGTCGGCCGGATCGCCGCGGCGGTCGGGGCCGTGGTCGCCGCCGCGGGCCCGCGCCGCCCGCCCCGCGTGCTCGGCGTGGGCGTCACGATGCCGGGGCAGGTCGACCGCGAGCGCGGTGTCGCCGTGCGCGCCGCGAACTGGGGCTGGCGCGACGTGCCCCTGACCGCACTGCTCGCAGAGCGCTTCCCCTACCCGGTCCACCTCGACAACCCGCTGCGGGCGGCCACGCTCGCGGAGCTGTGGTTCGGCGCCGCGCGGGGCCGCGACGACGCCGTGGTCATCAACCTCGGTACGGGCGTCGGCGCGGGCCTCGCGCTCGGCGGCTCCCTGCACCGCGGTGTCACGAACAGCGCCGGCGAGTGGGGTCACACCACACTCGTCCTGAACGGGCGGCCGTGCCGTTGCGGCGACAGCGGGTGCGTGGAGGCGTACGTGGGCGCGCCCGCCATCATGCGGACGCTGCGCGAACTCGCCCCGGACAGCGCCCTGTTGACGGACGACGACCAGACCGCGACGATCGGCGCGCTCGGCCGCGCGGCCGCCGGTGGCGATCCGGTGGCGCTGCGGGTCGTCCGGGAGACCGCCCGCCATCTCGGCGCCGCCGTCGCGGACCTGGTGAACCTGCTCAACCCCGAAGTGATCGTGCTCAGCAGCTGGGTGGCGGCCGCGCTCGGTACGCCCCTGCTGACCGAAGTACGCGAGGCCGTCGCGCGGCACGCCCTGGGCAGCCCGTTCGCGGCCACCGAGATCGTCCTGTCCCCGATACCGACCGACCCCGTGAGCCTGGGCGCGGCGACCTTCGCGCTGGAAGGCGTGCTGTCGTCGCCGGGCCTGACCGGCACCACCCTCACCCCGCACACGACCTGACCGTCAAGGAGAACGATGTCCCTCCCCGAGGTGTCCCTCCCTGAGGAATCCGCACTCCCCTACTACGAGCAGGTGTCCCCCGGGACCGGCGGTGTCGCGCCGCGCTCCTGGTATGCCGCATCGGACGCCAAGTCCCTCTCTCTCAACGGTCCGTGGCGCTTCCGCCTCGCGGCGACGGCCGACGGCCACGACGCGTCCTTCGCCCGCCCCGGCCACGACGCGTCCGCCTGGGCGGAGCTGACGGTGCCGGGGCACTGGGTGCTCCAGGGCGACGGGGCCTACGGGTCACCTGCGTACACGAACACTCTCTACCCGTTCCCCGTCGACCCGCCGCGCGTCCCCACCGAGAACCCGACCGGCGACCATCTGCGCGTCTTCGACCTGCCGGACGACTGGCCCGCGTCGGGAGCGACCGTGCTGCGCTTCGAGGGGGTCGAGTCGTGTGCGCGGGTCTGGCTGAACGGCGAGGAGCTGGGCGAGTTCAAGGGCTCGCGGCTGCCGCACGAGTTCGCCGTCGAGGGGCTGCTGCGCGCGGAGGGCAACGTCCTGGCCGTACGCGTCCACCAGTGGTCGTCCGGCTCCTATCTGGAGGACCAGGACCAGTGGTGGATGCCCGGCAT
Source organism: Streptomyces sp. NBC_01445 (assembly GCF_035918235.1). Classification (NCBI taxonomy): domain Bacteria; kingdom Bacillati; phylum Actinomycetota; class Actinomycetes; order Kitasatosporales; family Streptomycetaceae; genus Streptomyces; species Streptomyces sp. NBC_01445. The sequence goes on from NZ_CP109485.1 coordinate 3,103,879, forward strand.
CTTCCGTGAGGTCACACTGCTGCACCGGCCCGACGGCGCGGACGCCGACTTCTTCGTGCACACCGCGTACGACCACCGCACCGGAGAGGGCACGCTGCGGGTCGAGGCAGGCGCGGGAGGCCGCGTGACCGTGCCCGAACTCGGCGTCGACGTCGGGGCCGGGGAGCCGGTGACGCTGCCGGTGGAGCCGTGGACGGCCGAGACGCCGCGCCTGTACGCGGGTGAACTGGCCACGCCGGGCGGGGAGATCATCCCCTTCCGCGCCGGATTCCGTACGGTCGTCGTGGAGGACGGCCTCCTCAAGGTCAACGGGAAGCGGATCCTCTTCCGCGGCGTCAACCGGCACGAGTTCCACCCGGAGCACGGCCGCACCGTGGACGAGGAGACGATGCGCCACGACGTCCTCCTCATGAAGCGGCACAACATCAACGCCGTGCGGACCTCGCACTACCCGCCCCACCCCGCCTTCCTCGACCTGTGCGACGAGCTCGGCCTGTGGGTGATCGACGAGTGCGACCTGGAGACGCACGGCTTCACCCACGAGCGGTGGAACGGCAATCCGGTCGCCGACGAGCGCTGGACCCCGGCGCTCCTCGACCGGGCCGCCCGCATGGTGGAACGCGACAAGAACCACGCGTCGGTGGTCATCTGGTCCCTCGGCAACGAGTGCGGCACGGGCGCGGGCCTGACCGCGATGGCCGGCTGGATCCGCGACCGCGACCCGTCCCGCCCGCTGCACTACGAGGGCGACGCGTCGTGCGCCGACACCGACGTCTACTCGCGGATGTACGCGGACCACGCCGAGGTCGAACGCATCGGACGTGACGAGGACGAGGGACCAGAGGCGCGCCGCGAACTCCCCTTCATCCTGTGCGAGTACGCGCACGCGATGGGCAACGGTCCCGGCGGGCTCTCCGAGTACCAGCGCCTCTTCGAGACGTACGACCGGCTCCAGGGCGGGTTCGTCTGGGAATGGATCGACCACGGCCTCGCGGACGAGCGGTACGGGTACGCGTACGGCGGTGACTTCGGCGAGGAGCTGCACGACGGCAACTTCGTCTGCGACGGCCTCCTCTTCCCCGACCGCACGCCCTCGCCCGGGCTCGTCGAGTACAAGAAGGTGATCGAGCCGGTCCTGATCGAGGGCGACGGTACGGCCGGCACGGTCCGCGTCACGAACCGCCACGACTTCGCGGACCTCGCCGCGCTGGCCTTCACCTGGTCGTACGAGGTGGACGGCGTACCGGTGGAGTCGGGCCCGCTCTCCGTGCCGACGCTCGCGCCCGGCGAGAGCGCGGACGTCAAGCTGCCCGCCCCGCCGGACGCGGCGCGGGGTGCGGAGACGCAGTGGTCGGTACGGGCAGCGCTGGCCGACGACACCGCGTGGGCGGACCGGGGTCATGTGGTGGCATGGGGTCAACTCCCCGTATCGGGGCGGCAGTCGGTCGTTACCGCGAGCGGGGTGTCGCCTGTGCGGGACGCGGACGTCGTCACGCTCGGCCCGGCCGCCTTCGACGCACGTACGGGCGAGCTGCGGAGTGTCGGACAGGTGCCGGTCACCGGGGTGCGCCTCGATGTGTGGCGGGCGCCGACCGACAACGACAACGGCGCCGACTGGCAGGAGGACCGGCGGTTCGGCCCCCTGTGGCGCGCGGCCGGGCTGCACCGCATGCGGCACCGCCTGGACCAACTGACTCTGGAATCAGGCGGGTTGACGGTGCGGACCCGGGTGGCGCCCGCGGCCGGGCAGTTCGCGCTCGCCACGGAGTACCGCTGGACGGCGGACGACGCGGGCCGCCTGACCCTCACGGTCTCGGTGACCCCCGAGGGGGACTGGATGGTGCCGCTCCCCCGCCTGGGCGTCCGCCTCGGCCTCCCGTCGTCCGCGACGCACGCGCGCTGGTTCGGCGGCGGCCCCGGCGAGGCCTATCCGGACACGCGGGCCGCGTCGCGGCTCGGCCTGTGGGAGGCGACCGTCGACGAGCTCCAGACGCCGTACGTGCGGCCGCAGGAGAACGGTGCGCGGGCGGATGTCCGCCGGGTGGAGATCGGCGGCCTGCGGATCGACGGCGAGCCGGAGTTCTCGTTCACGGCCCGCCGCTGGACGGGCGAACACCTCGACGCCGCCGGGCACCGCACGGACCTGGTGGCCGGGAACACGGTGTGGGTGAACCTGGACCACGCCCAGCACGGCATCGGCTCCCAGTCCTGCGGCCCCGGCCCGCTCCCGCAGTACGTGCACGAGGTGGTCCCGGCCTCGTTCGCCTTCACGTTCTCGGCGGCAGGCTGAGCCATGGCGGACACCTGAAGGTCCGGCTCCGCGCTCGGTTCGATCACGTCTGGGCGTTCGGCTGAGCACGAGACCTGGCAAGAGGACTCACTCCCGCTCAGTCCCTAGGAACGGTTAGCGTCGTCGTATGACGTCACCCCCTCTTGCCGAAGCCCTCGCCTCGGGGCCGGTCGTCCTGGACGGCGGGCTCTCCAACCAGCTGGAGTCCGCCGGGTACGACCTGAGCGACGAGCTGTGGTCGGCGCGGCTGCTCGCCGAGCGGCCCGAGGCGATCGTGGCCGCGCACCTCGCGTACTACGAGGCGGGGGCCTCGGTGGCGATCACGTCGAGCTACCAGGCGACGTTCGAGGGGTTCGCGCGGCGCGGGGTCTCCCGCGAGCGGGCCGCCGAACTGCTCGCCCTGAGCGTCGAGTTGGCGCGCGAGGCGGCCCGGCGCGCGGAGGCGAAGGGGGTGCCGGGTCCGCTGTGGGTGGCCGCGTCGGCGGGCCCGTACGGGGCGATGCTGGCCGACGGTTCGGAGTACCGGGGCCGCTACGGCCTGACGGTGGCCGAGCTGGAGGCCTTCCACCGGCCCCGGCTCGAAGTCCTCGCCGCGGCCGGGCCCGACCTGCTCGCCCTGGAGACGGTGCCGGACACCGACGAGGCGCGGGCGCTGCTGCGGGCCGTGCGGGGTCTCGGCGTCCCGGCGTGGCTGTCGTACAGCGTCGCCGGTGACCGCACCCGCGCCGGGCAGCCCCTGGAGGAGGCGTTCGCGCTCGCCGCCGACGCGGACGAGATCGTCGCGGTGGGCGTCAACTGCTGCGCCCCCGAGGACGTCGAACCCGCGGTGGCGCTGGCCGCGCGCGTCACGGGGAAGCCGGTGGTGGCCTATCCGAACAGCGGCGAGTCCTGGGACGCGGGGGCGCGCGGCTGGCGGGGCGCGGCCACGTTCACCGCGGACCGCGTTGCCGGCTGGGAGCGGGCCGGGGCGCGGCTGCTCGGGGGCTGCTGCCGCGTGGGCCCTGACCGGATCGCGGCGCTCGCGGCGGCCGTACGTCGCTGAGCGGCGCGGGCCGGTGACCGGGCGCGGGTGCGGCGCGACGCGGCAGTGTCCGATTCCTTCAAGACCGGCTCCGGGGCAGGTGCCTACGGTGGGGCCATGACCGAGATCACCGCACGACTGGACGCCGTCGGCGTCGTCGTCTCCGACATGGCCGCCGCCGTCACGTTCTACCGCCGCCTCGGCCTCGCGTTCCCGGAAGGAGCCGAGGAGCAGCCGCACGCGGAGGCCGCCCTGCCCGGCGGGCTTCGCGTGCTGCTCGACACCGAGGAGACCGTGAAGTCGTTCCACCCGTCCTGGCGGGCGCCGGCCCGCGGCGCCTCCCGGCACGGGCTGGCCTTCCACTGCGGCGACGCGGCCGGGGTGGACGCCGTCTACGAGGAGCTGACGGCCGCCGGGTACGACGGCGAGCTCGAGCCGTGGGACGCGTTCTGGGGCCAGCGGTACGCCGTGGTGCTCGACCCGGACGGGAACGGCGTCGACCTGTTCGCACCGCTGGCCACCGCCTAGGAGGCGTGTGCCCGGCGCTTGCTCACCCCGTCGAGCAGCCGGGCGCGCTGTGCCTCGGACGTGGCGAGATCGACGCCGACGAGGGCGAGGGCCGTCGCTCCGTCGAGCACCGCGAGGTCGGCGCCCGGGGTCTTGCCGTGGGCTGTGAACTCGGGGGTGTGCTGCTTGGCGCCGCCCGTGTCGTAGCCGACCGTGGGGTGGATCGTGGGGATGCGCTGCGAGACGTTGCCCATGTCGGTCGACGCCATCGTCTCGCCGTGCAGCGAGGTGACGGTACGGCCCAGCTCGCCGGCGGCCCTCGCGTAGGACCGGGTCATCGCCTCGTCCTGGCGCAGATCCGCGAAGTCCCTTCCGTGCGCGCTCACTTCGAGCTCGGCGCCGGTGGCGAGCGCGCCCGCCTCGAAGCACGCCCTGACGCGCTGCCATGCCTCGGCGAGCTGCTCCACGGTGCGCGCCCTGACCTCGTAGCGGGCGGCGGTGCGGGCGGGGATGACGTTCACGGCCTGGCCGCCGTCGGTGATGATGCCGTGCACTACGACGCCGGGCGGCAGCTGCTGACGCAGGAGGCCGACCGCTGTCTGGGCGACGGTCATGGCGTCGAGCGCGTTGACGCCCTCCCAGGGGGCGAGCGCGGCGTGCGAGGGCCGGCCCCGATAGGCGAGGTCCCAGGCGCCGATGGCCAGCGAGGAGGCGCCCACGGTGTCGTCGGGGGCGGCGTGCACCATCATCGCGGCGGCGACGTCGTCGAAGATCCCGGCGTCCATCAGGAGCACCTTGCCGCCGATGTCCTCCTCGGCGGGCGTGCCGATCAGCTTCACCGTGACGCCGAGCTCGTCGGCGACGGCGGCGAGGCCGAGCGCGGCGCCGACGGACGCGGCGCCGTTCACGTTGTGCCCGCAGGCGTGGCCGATGCCGGGCAGGGCGTCGTACTCGGCGCAGAACGCGATGACGAGGTCGCCGGTGCCGTACGTGGCGAGCACCGCGGTGGGGAGGCCGCCGGCGCCGCGGGTGACGTCGAAGCCGGCGTCCTCCATGAGGTCGGCGATCCGGGCCGCCGCGCGGTGTTCCTCAAGGGCGGTCTCGGGGTCGTCGTGCAGGGCGTGGCTGAGCCCCACGACCTGCTCGCGCCAGTTCCGTACGGCGCCGGTCACGGTCTTGCGCGCGGTCGGGGTGTCGGTCATGCGAGGTCTCCGCTCGGGGCGAGGTGCGGTACGGGGGTGGCGGCGTCGGCGCGGGGGACGCGGTAGCGCAGGGCGAGGGCCGTGCCGACGACGGCGGCGCAGGCGCACGCGCCCCAGCCCCACAGGTAGCCGGACTCCGCGATGCGCGTGGTGCCGCGCACGGCGTGGGCGGTGAAGAAGCCGCCGATGACGGCGGCGCCGATGGCCGCGCCGAGGGAGAGGGCGAGTTCGTTGAGGCCGACGGCGAGCGCGGTCTCGTGCTCCTCGACGACCTCCGCCGACAGGGTCCGCGTGATCGACTCGAAGAGCCCGGTCGCCAGGCCCACGACGAGGGCGGATGTGACGTACTGGGCGAGGCTGTCGTGGAAGAGGGCCATGCCGACGAAGCCGAGCGCGACGAGGACGCCGCCCGTGGCGAGCACGGCGCGGTCGCCGATGCGCCGGGCGAGGCGCGGGGTCAGCGTGGATCCGGCGAATCCGGCCACGACCATGGCGAGCGAGATCGTGGCGATGGCCTGCGGGCCCATGTCCATGCCGTAGCCGTTCTCGGACCGCGAGGAGCCGAGGAAGAGCGCGTTGGCGCCGAGGAAGCCGATCGTGCCGAACGCGGCGCAGAACGTGTATCCGCTGACCACGGCGAGCCGCGGGTTGCTCAGCATGCGGACGCTGACCAGCGGGTTCTCGGACCGGCGCTCGACTGCCACCCAGGCCGCGAGGACGGCGACGGCGACGACGGCGAGCCCGATCGTGCGCGCCGAGCCCCAGCCCCACGTGCTGCCCTGCGCGAGGACGAGGACGAGCGCGACGAGGCCCGCGGTGAGCAGCGCCGCCGCGCCGTAGTGGAAGCGCCCGCCGCGCGGGATGTCGCTGTCCGGCAGTACGAGACCGGCGACGACGGCGAGCACGGCGACGGGGACCGCGGTCCACAGACCCGCCTCCGCGTGTCCCTCGCTGAGCGCGCCGGCCACGAGACCGCCGACGCCGATCGAGATGAGCAGGACGCCCACGAGGAGGGAGATGCCGGTGCGGTTCTGCTCGGGGGCGCGGGAGCGGAGGATGCCCACGAGGAGCGGGAAGAAGCCGACGAGGGCGCCCTGGAGGGTGACGCCGACGGCAAGGGTCGCTGCGGACGGCCACGCGGCGATCAGGAGCGAGCCGCCCGCCACCATCGCGAGCGCCACCCGCAGCAGCCTGCGGTGTCCGTACAGGTCACCGAGCCGGGACAGCAGCGGCGTCAGCACGGCGCAGGCGAGCTGGAAGAGCAGGTAGATGTTGTTCTGCCCGACGGTGCCGATGTGCAGGCTCCGGCCGACCTCGGGGAGGAGCGGGGTCAGATAGCCCTGGACGATGCCGCTGAACAGGACGACGACGGCCATCGTCGCGACCATGGCCGGGCCGGAGCTGACCGCTCTCGGCCCGCGTCCCGTTCCCGATATGTGTGTGGACACAGCTTCACCTCTGGGTCTTCTGGTGGCCGGAACCGAATGTGGTCGCTACTGTGCGGGCCGAGGCACGGGCGGCCCCGAATATTCATGGATTCGTACGTACGGAGTGCTTGTGATGCGAGAAACGGTCACCGCCAGCGAGCTCGACCTCGCTCTGGTGAACGCCCTCCAGCTGCGGCCCCGGGCGTCCTGGTCGGAGCTCTCCCCGCTGCTCGGCGTGACGGCGGGCACGCTGGCGCGGCGGTGGGACCGGCTGACGCGGGCGGGGCTCGCCTGGGTGTACGCGGCGCCGGGCCGTGAGTTCACCCGCAACCGCTGCACGGCGTTCGTGCTGCTGCGCTGCCGGCCTCAGGAGCGGTCGCGGCTGCTGGCGGAGCTGAGCGTGCTCCCGGAGGCGGTGACGATCGAGGTGACGGCCCCCGGCAGCTCCGACCTGCTGCTCGACGTGCTCGCCCCCGACCTGCCCTCGCTCAGCCGCTTCCTCACACAGGACCTGGACCGGCTGCCGGGCGTCGAGTCGGTCAGCGCGCTGTTCGCCACCTCGCTGTACGTGGAGGGCAGCCGCTGGCGGCTGCGCTCCCTCGACCCCTCGCAGCTCACGGCGCTCGGCAGTCAGGCTGCGGCGCAGCATCCGGTGCGCGGGCTCGAACTCGACCCCGTGGACCGGGCCCTGCTCGGCGAACTCGTCCGTGACGGGCGCCTCGGCCTCGCCGAACTCGCCGAGCGCACCGACACCAGCCCGCCCACCGTGCGCCGCAGGCTGCGCCGTCTCACGGACTCGGCGGTCCTGACGTTCCGCTGCGACATAGCCTCCGCGCTCGCGGGCCATCCGGTCCCGGTGTCGCTCCTCGGCCGGGTCCCCGCGCGGGACATCGGCACCGTCCACCGCACGCTCGCCGCGCTGCCGGAGTGCCGGCTGGTCGCGGCCGTCACGGGTCCCGCGAACATCTTCGCCACGCTGTGGGTGCACGACCTGGGTGACATCCAGCGCCGCGAGACCGCGCTGTGCGCCCGGCTGCCCACGCTCACTGTGACGGACCGCATCGTCGGTCTGCACACGGTCAAGCGCATGGGCCATCTGCTCGACGAGGAAGGGCGCCGGGTCGGCGTCCAGCCCATCTCCCCCTGGTAGTCGCGGCGGCTTCGTCAGACGAGGCGGGTCGGCGGAACACCCGCCAACTCCCTTACGTCGCGTGCCAGATGGGCCTGGTCGGCGTATCCCGCCCGCGCGGCCGTCTCGGCGAGCGGCACTCCCCCGCGGGCCAGCGCGAGGGCGCGTTGCAGGCGCAGGACGCGGGCCAGGGTCTTGGGTCCGTAACCGAACGCGGCGAGGGAGCGCCGGTGCAGGCTGCGGGCGCCGAGCCCGGCGCTGTCGGCGGTCTCGGCGACGGTGCGGCCCGCGCCGAGCGACGCCACGATGTGCGCGAGGACGGGGTCGGGCGGCGCGGCTCCCCGTTCCAGGGCCACGGTTTCGAGGGCGGCGGCCGGGTCCTGTGCCGCGTCGACGCGTTCGGTGAGGCGCCGTACCTGGTCCGACGGCCACAGGTCGTCGAGATCGACGCGCCGGTCGCGCAGTTCCTGGGCCGGGACGCCGAGGACGGCGGGCGCGGTGCCGGGAAAGAAGCGGATGCCCGCGAACCGGGTGGCGCCGCTGATGCCGGGCCGGTACACGTGCGTGTCGGGTCCGGCGACGAAGAGGCGTCCCTCGGTCCACAGCAGGTCCATGCAGCCGTCGGGCAGGACGTCCGGTTCGGGGCTTCGGTCGTCGCCGTCCGGGGTGACGGTACGGGTCCACAGGACCGCGCCCGCCACGCTCGGCGCCGCCCGCTCCCGGTACACGTCAGCCACGTCTTCGAGGCTACGCCGCGTGTGCGGGGTGGCGTCGGCCGGTCAGTTGTGATCGTGGTGGTCGTGGTCGCGCGGGTTGGGGTCCTGCGGATGGTCGCCGTTCTTGCGCACGTGCGTGCGCAGGCGGGACGACACGTCGTCCGGGGGCAGGAACTTCGACCAGCGCTCGGGGAACTCGGACGGCATGTCCGGGTCGTCCGCATCGTCGGTGCCTCTGTGCCCCTCGCGGGCGGCGGAGCGGGCGATGTACTCCGCGGCCTGCGCGGTCCGCCACCGCTCGTTGGCGGCGCGGGCGACCGAGGTCGCGACGGACGGCCAGACCCGGTCGATGGCCGCGTTCACCGCGGCGCCGACGAGCACCGCGAACGCCGATACTCCGATCCACAGGAGCACGGCGACGGGCGCGGCGAGGGACCCGTAGATGGTGGGGCCCTCGATGGTGCTGGTGATGTAGAGACGGAGCAGGAAGCTGCCCGGCACCCACATCGCGAGGGCCACGAGCGCGCCGGGTACGTCCTCGATCCACGGCGAGCGCACGGGCACGGACACGTGGTAGAGCGTCGTCAGGAACACCACGGACAGGAGGAGGACGACGGGCCAGTACAGGACCTGGACCACGGTCTCCGACCACGGGACGAGGGCGATCACGGCGTCCGGGCCCGCGATCATCAGCGGCAGCGCGACCGAGCCGACGATCAGCGCGCCGAGGAACAGCAGGAAGGCGAGCAGCCGGGTCTTGACGATGCCGCGCACCCCGTCGAGCCCGTACATGACCGTCACCGTGTCGACGAACGTGGACACCGCGCGCGAGCCCGACCACAGCGAGAACAGGAAGCCGATGGAGATGACGTCCGGGCGGCCCTTCATCGCGTCGTCGAGCATCGGCCGGGCGATCTCCTTCACGCCCTGGTCGCTCAGGACGGTGCGCGACGCCTCCAGGATGTTGTCGCGGACGCCCGCGATCGTGTGGGCGCCGGTCCAGGTGTCGACGTAGGCGAGCAGCCCGATCAGGGAGAGAAGCAGCGGCGGCACGGACAGGAGGGTGAAGAACGCGGCCTCGGCCGCGAGCCCGAGGATGCGGTACTCCATGCACGAGTTGACGGTGTCCTTGAGCAGCAGCCAGGCGGTCCTGCGCTTCGAGACGTTGCGATAGAGGGCGCGGGCCCGGTGGAGTCGGCCTCTGTGTGGCCGATCTGGTGTTTCTTTTGCCTGGTGCACGTCCTTACCGTATCTGTCATGGCAGCCACCACCCACGCAGTGACCAACCAGGCTCCGCCCCTGGTGGGATATGACGTTTTTGCCGCGGACAGGGCCCTCGCCGAGGGGGTCGAACGGCATCTGGAGCCCTCGCTCACGTCCGAGGTCCGCGAGGAACTCGGCGGCCTCGGCCGCGCCGCCGGTTCGGCCCAGGCGCAGGAGTGGGGCGTGCTCGCGAACGAGAATCCGCCGCGGCTGCACACCCACGACCGCTACGGGCACCGCGTCGACGAGGTCGAGTTCCATCCGGCCTGGCACCGGCTCATGGGCAAGGGCGTCTCGGCCGGGCTGACGTCGGCCTGGTCCCGGCCCGGCGGCCATCTGCGGCGCGCGGCCGCGTTCCTGGTGTGGAGCCAGGTCGAGGCGGGCCACACGTGCCCGCTGTCGATGACGCACGCGGCGGTGCCCGCGCTGCGCGCCGATCCGGCGCTGGCCGCCGAGTGGGAGCCCCGGCTGACGTCGACGGTGTACGACGCGGGGCTGCGGCCAGCCGCAGTGAAGGCGGGCGCCGTGTTCGGGATGGGCATGACGGAGAAGCAGGGCGGCAGCGACGTCCGCGCGAACACGACGCGGGCGACGGCGCTCGCCGAGGACGGCACGTACGAGCTGACCGGGCACAAGTGGTTCTGTTCGGCGCCCATGTCGGACGGGTTCCTCGTCCTGGCGCAAGCGCCCGAGGGACTCACGTGCTTCCTGCTGCCGCGCGTCCTGGAGGACGGCACGCGCAACCCGTTCGCGATCCAGCGGCTCAAGGACAAGCTGGGCAACCGGTCGAACGCGTCGGCCGAGGTCGAGTTCGACGGGACGTGGGCCCGCCGGGTCGGGGACGAGGGGCGCGGGGTGCGCACCATCATCGAGATGGTCGCCGCCACGCGCCTGGACTGTGTGCTCGGTTCGGCCGCGATCATGCGGCAGGCCGTCGCGCAGGCGATCCACCACTGCACGTACCGCGAGGCGTTCGGCGGCCGGCTCGTCGACAAGCCGCTGATGCGCAACGTACTGGCCGACCTGGCGCTGGAGTCGGAGGCCGCGACGACGCTGGCGCTGCGGCTCGCGGCGGCCCAGGACGCCGTCCAGGACACCGGGTCGGAGCAGGAGCGGGCGTTCCTGCGGATCGCGGTGCCGGCCGCCAAGTACTGGGTGACGAAGCGCTGTACGCCCGTGGCGGCGGAGGCCCTGGAGTGCCTGGGCGGGAACGGCTATGTGGAGGAGTCCGGCATGCCGCGGCTGCTGCGCGAGTCGCCGCTCAACTCGATCTGGGAGGGGTCGGGCAATGTGCAGGCCCTCGACGTGCTGCGGGCGTTGCAGCGCGAGCCGCAGGCACTCAACGCGTTCCTCCAGGAGGTCGGCAGGGCGCGCGGCGCCGATCACCGCCTCGACCGCGCCATCAAGGACCTGCTGACCGAACTCGCCGACCTGGACGGCATCGAGGCACGGGCGCGCCGGGTCGTGGAGCGGATCGCTCTCGTGCTGCAGGGTTCGCTACTGGTGCGTCACGCGCCGCCGGAGGTCGCGGACGCGTTCTGCGCCTCGCGGCTCGGCGGGGACTGGGGTTCGGCGTTCGGCACGCTGCCGCACAGTCTGGACCTGCGCTCGGTCGTCGAGCGGGCGCGCCCCGTGAGTTGAACGACCGGGCGGAGGGTACGCGGTGACGATCGAAGTCACCGGTCTTGACGACTGAGGTCACGGGGGTGATGCTGCGCCGACACGGCATCACCCCCGCCCTCAGGCCCCGTTGAGGAGCTCCTGCGCCGCCGGAGCGGCACGGCTTCAGCTTCGACCGACGTACGGCCGTTCGCCAGAGTTGCAGAGGGTTGCAACCGTCCCGCCCCCCTTTCGGCCCCACGAAGGCCGGAGAAGCGGCACGATGGGCACATGTCCGCACGCACTGGTCTGTTCCAGGAGGACCTGTGACGCAGAAGAACTCGACCGTCGATCTGGGCCGGCTGTCCACGATGGACTTCTCGCAGGCCGCACGGCTCCTGAAGGGCGTCCGCGCCGCGACCCTGTCGGGGCAGCGGCCGCAGATCCTGCCGCGCCCGGTGATCGGCGAGTCCTGGAACCGCATGCTGCGCAGCGGCGTCGACCCCGACCGTGACGTGCGGTCGGGCCTGCTGAACCTCGAGGAGATCGAGGAGCGCCGCCAGGCGTCCGGGCTCATGGAGATACTGCCGGTGCTGCGCGAGGCGCTGGTCACCGTCGCGGACGCGGCGCAGCACATCATGGTCGTGTCCGACGCGGACGGGCGCATCCTGTGGCGCGAGGGCTGCGCGGCGGTGCTGCACAAGGCCGACCGGCTCGGCTTCGAACTGGGCGCGGACTGGGCCGAGGAGACGGTCGGTACGAACGGGGTGGGCACGCCGCTCGTGACGCGGCGCCCGGTGCAGGTGTTCTCCGCCGAGCACTTCGTGGTGTCGCAGCACGCGTGGACGTGCACGGGCGCGCCGATCACGGACCCGCGCGACGGGCAGCTGATGGGCGTCGTCGATGTGAGCGGCCCGATGGAGACGATGCACCCGGCGACACTCGCGCTCGTCGGGGCGGTGGCGCAGCTCGCGGAGGCGCGGCTGCGGGAGCGTCATGCGGCGGCCCTCGACCGCTTGCGGGCCGTCGCGGCGCCGGTCCTCGCGCGGATCGGCGGCCGGGCTGTCGCGGTGGACGTCCAGGGCTGGACGGCGGCGGTGACCGGGATGCAGCCGGTGGACCGGATCGCGCTGCCCAAGTCGCTGTCCGAACTCTCCGAACTGTCGGAAGGGCGGGCCTGGGTTCCGACCCTGGGGATGTGTGCGGTGGCGCCGCTGCCCGGCGGCTGGCTGCTGCGGCCCGACGGCCCGGGAGGGGCGGCCGAACCGCTCGGCGGCACCCGCGTCGTGCTGGACGTGAGCACGCCACGGCGCTGGTCGGTCACGGTGACGGACGGCACGCGGTCCTGGTCGCACGAGCTGAGCCCGCGCCACGCCGAACTCCTCTATCTGCTCGCCCTGCACCGCGGCGGGCGCAGCGCGTCGGGCCTCGCACAGGACATGTTCGGCGACCCGACGCGCACGGTGACGGTCCGCGCCGAGATGTCGCGGATACGGCGCTATCTCGGCAGCCTGCTCGGGCACCGCCCGTACCGCTTCCATGAGGAGGCGGAGCTGGAGGTGGTGCTCCCGCAGAGCCCGGCGGACCTGCTGCCGCACTCGGTGGCGCCCGGGGTGCTGAGATCGCGCTCAACACCGCCGCACTGACACCCCCCACACAACAGCCTTGCTCTCAGCCGCAGTTGACCGGCACGCGGGTCCTCAGACCCGGGCGAGGATCACCGAGCGCGTGAGGTGGCGGGGCCGGTCCGGGTCACGGCCGCCGGCCACCGCGACCGCCACCGCGAGGCGCTGCGTCCGTACCAGTTCGGCCAGCGGGTCGAGGCCGCCGGCCACCCACATTCCGCCGGTGGCGTGCACCTCGTCGGCGAGACCGGCGGGCGCGTCGCCGAGCATCCAGGTGACCGTGCCGCGGGTCGAGACGCTGATCGGGCCGTGCCGGTACTCCAGGGCCGGATAGGCGCCCGCCCAAGGGAGTTGACTCTCGCGCATCTTGTGGGCAGCCTCGCCCGCGAGCCCCACGGTCCAGCCCCGGCCGAGGAACGTGAACTGCGTGCAGCCGACGAGCCACGGGGGCAGCGGCTCGGCGAGCGCGTCGTGTGCGTCGTCCACGACCTCCTGCGAGTGCAGCCCGAAGTGGGCGCGGAGCAGGGTGAGGGCCGAAGTCGGGAAGCGGGTCTGCACGACGGACTTCTCGTCGGCGAAGTCGAGGACGACCACGTCGTCGGCGGCCGACGCCACGGGGGTCGCGGCGTCCGTGGTGATCACGGTGGTCCTGACCCGTTTGCGCAGCCCGGCGAGGAGGCGGAGCACCTCGGTGGTGGCGCCCGAGCGGGTCAGGGCGACGACGCGGTCGTAGGGGCGTCCGGCCGGGAACTCCGAGGCGGCGTGGGCGTGGGTCTCGCCGTGGCCTGCTTCCTCGCGCAGCGCGGCAGCGGCCTGCGCCATGAAGAGCGAGGTGCCGCAGCCGACGATCGCGACGCGCTCGCCCGGCTCGGGCAGCAACGCCGCCCGGTCCAGGGCCAGTTCGGCCGCCCGGTCCCAGCACTCGGGCTGGCTGTACAGCTCGTTCTCGATATGGCTCATGGCGCACCCTCACATCCCAGCACATGCTTGGTTGTGCAAGTTATAGCGCGTTTTCAAGCATTTGAGATCAGCCGGACCCGTCAAAGTCCGCCGAGAGTCCATGTGCGCGCTCCAGAAGTCCATGCCCTTGCCCACCCACCGCGGCCACTCTCTTGTCGAGCACGAGCACATATCTGCAAGCACCTCCCTCCCCCACCGTTCAGGAGGAACCTGTGCGTCGCTTCAGATCGATCAGATCCGTCTGTGTGACCGCCGTCGTCGCGGTCGCCGCCACTCTGGGCCTGTCCGCGCCGGCCCAGGCGGCGGGGCAGACCCCCGGTACCTACACCAACTACGGCTTCCCGTCCGGCACGACGGCCCTCACCGAGGCAACGTGGGGCACGACGGTCGAGGCGGACCCGGGCCGCGGAAACGTCTACTGGGCCCACCAGTTCGACTTCACCAACAGCGTCGGCGGCTACATCGGCCAGCAGCGCTGGCGCACCGGCACCGGCATGTTCCTGTTCTCCCTGTGGGGCTCCACGGCGGCGAAGGCGGGCTCGGCCGGTACGTACTGCCAGACCTTCGACGAGTCAGGCACCGGGTACACGTGCCGCTACAACCAGGCGTTCGCGTCGGGGCACCACTACACGTACCGCATCTCCCCCGACACGACCGACGGCTGGTACAAGGCGACCATCTCCGATGTCACGGCCGGCACGTCCTTCGTCCTGGGCAGCCTCCAGGTCGGCTCGGGCGCCCGGATCAGTGCGGGCGGCATGGTCGACTGGGTCGAGTACTTCGACTGGAACAGCAACTCTGCGACCTGCGAGGACGAGCCCTACTCACGGGCCCGCTTCGACCTCCCCAAGGGCACGTCGACGGGCGGCTCCGCCGTCACCGCCTCCGTCAGCTCGACGTCCACGAGCAGCACCTGCACGCAGTACGCCAAGGTCACCCAGGTCTCCGGCGGCAGCGTGCACGACGACGCGACCGGAAACTCCGCCTCGGGCGACATCACGGGCAGCGGCGGCAAGTGCGTCGACATCACGGGCGGCAGCAGCACCGACGCCACCCCGCTCGAACTGTGGACGTGCGGCGGCGGCAACAACCAGAACTGGGTCCTGTCTCACGACGGCACCGTGCGCGCGCTCTACAAGTGCATGACGGTGAGCGGGAGTTCGGTGCAGCTGTCCACGTGCAACGGATCGGCCGCGCAGCAGTGGCAGCGCTCCGGGGACACCCTCGTCAACCAGGGCAAGTGCCTGGACGCCGAGGGCGGCACGAGCGCGGACGGCACGAAACTGATCACCTACACGTGCTCGGGCGGCGCCAACCAGCGCTGGACGACGCCCAGTTGATGCACACGTGACCGGGCGTCGCCACGACACGCCCTACGGGCGCCCGATCACACGCAGATGACTTCGATGCCCTGCGCCGTGATCTCCTCGACGAGCGCCTCGGGGGCGTCCTTGTCCGTCACCAGGATCGACACCGCGTTGAGCGCGCACACCTGGGCGAACGCCCGGCGGCCCAGCTTCGAGGAGTCGGCCACCACGATGACCGTGCCCGCGCGTTCGGCGAGCGAGCGGTTCGCGCTGGCCTCCGACTCGTCGTGGGTGGCCGCGCCGAAGTGCGGGTGGACCGCGTCCACACCGAGGATCGTGTAGTCGAGGGCGAGGCTCTGCAGGACGGACGTGACGAGCGGGCCGACCAGTTCGTACGAGCTCGGCCGGGCCACGCCGCCGGTGACGACGATCTTCACATGGGGGCGGATCGCCAGCTCGTTGGCAATGTTGATGGCGTTGGTGACGACGGTGAGCGCGACGCCGCCGGACGTGCCACCCGGGTCGGTGCGGACGGCCAGTTCCCTGGCCACCTCGGAGGTCGTGGTGCCGCCGTTGATGCCGACGACGGAGCCCGAGGGGACGAGTTCGGCGACCGCCTTCGCGATCCGCTGCTTCTCGTCCGCCTTGCGGGCCGTCTTGTAGCGCAGCGGCAGGTCGTAGGCGACGGAGCTCACCACGGCCCCGCCGCGGGTGCGGGTCAGCAGGGACTGCCGGGCCAGTTCGTCCATGTCGCGCCGGACCGTGGCGGAGGAGCAGCCGAGCAGTTCGGCGGCCTCGGTGACATCGAGATGGCCCTGATTGCCCAGTATTTCCAGCAGTTGGGTCCATCGGGCATGTGCGCCCACTTGTTCCTCCTCGCGACGCGCGTAGCGTAACCCGCGCCGTTCTCCGCATCCAGACGTGATCATCCGCGCACCTACACGTGACCGTCTGTGTGCGCACGCAGGCGTGGACAGGCCCGCCCACTCCGACGGGCCCGCCCACACCTGCGCTGTGGCTGCTACTCCCCGGCTCCGCGCGTCAGCTGCCCGCCGTCGAAGTACGCGAGGAGCTCCGGTTCGAGCTCCGGGACGTCGTACGGCATGCCCCCCTCGCGCAGCGAGCGGGTGGCGAGCGCGCCCGCGGCGACGCTCATCCGGGCCGCGACGGGCGACGTGTCGGTGACGCCGCCCTCGCGCACGAAGCGGCAGAACTCGCCGATGATGCGCTCGTCGGCGCCGCCGTGCGAGCCCTTCGCCTCGGGCACGCGGTACACGATGTCGGCGTCCTTGCGGTAACCGGTCGGGCCCGTGTTCCAGACCCGGACCTCGTCGCCGGGGCTGTCCCCGAAGTTCTCGAGGCGGCCCTCGGTGCCGATGACCGTGTAGTTGCGGAAGTAGTCGGGGCTGAAGTGGCACTGCTGGTAGGCGGCGATGACGCCGTTGTCCAGCTGCATGTTCATCACCGACACGTCCTCGACGTCCACGACGTGGTGCAGGTCGTGGCGCTCCGTCGGCGGCCAGTCGAACTCCTTCAGCCAGCCGTCGGGGCGCGGTGTGTCCGGCTCGCGGCGCGGCAGGTCGCCGTAGACCATGAGGTCGCCGAGGGCGTTGACGCGCCTGGTGTAGCCGCCGGCCAGCCAGTGCACCACGTCGAGGTCGTGGGCTGCCTTCTGGAGGAGGAGGCCCGTGGTGCGGGTGCGGTCGGCGTGCCAGTCCTTGAAGTAGTAGTCGCCGCCGTACGAGACGAAGTGCCGTACCCACACGGTCTTCACCTCGCCGATGTCGCCGCGCGCGATGATGTCGCGCATGAGGCGCACGACGCCCATGTGGCGCATGTTGTGGCCGACGTAGAGACGGGTGCCGGTCTTGTACGCGGTGCGCAGGATGGTGTCGCACTGCTCGACCGAGATGCCGAGCGGCTTCTCGACGTACGCCGGCTTGCCCGCTTCGAGCGCCTCGCAGGCGATGGCTTCATGGGTGTCGTCGGGGGTGGCGACGATGACGGCGTCGATCGAGGGGTCTTCGAGGAGCCTTCGGTGGTCGTCGACGGCGACCGCGCCCTCGTACAGCTCCGGTACCTTCGCCCGGATCTGCGGGTCGAGGTCGGCCACCGCCGCCACGACCGACCCCTTGCCGGGGCGGTGCGCGGCGGTCGCCAGGTTCCGTCGCAGTCCGAGCCCGATGACTCCGATGCGCAGGTCTTCCACGTGCGGGTGTCCTGTTCTGTGTGCGAGACGCATAGTGGTGCAGGGTGGAACGGGGCCGGGGCCGGTGTTACTTGGCGTCGGCGATGGCCTTCTCGAACTCGTCGCGCATCGCGTTGCCCGCCTCACGCTGCCAGGTCGGCAGGATGTCCTTCTTGAAGGAGGAGAGCGGGGTGCGGCCGGCGACGATGTCCTTGACGGCCGTGTACACCGTGTCGGTGGAGGACGCGCCCTTGTTGGCGTTGGTGTCGGAGAAGAAGCCCGTGGTCGGGTTGACCTTGGCGATCTTCATCAGCTCCACCTCGGTCTCGTGGACGCCGCGGGTGATGTCCGCCTTGCCGGGCAGGTAGAGGGCCTGCGGGGCGTTACCGAAGAAGTTGATGGCCTGCCGGGTGGTGAGAACCTCGGCGTTGCCCTTCTTGTTCAGGAGCACGTCGCCGTTCTTGGCCCGGGTGTGGTGCGTGCCTTCGAGACCGTTGTCGAGGAAGAGCCGCTCCTCGGTGCCGAAGGGGGCGCTGAGATAGTTCATGACCTGGAGCAGCGTGTCGATGCGGTCCTTGCTCACGGCCCTGTTGATCGCGGTGAAGCCGACCGAGCCGTAGCCGAAGCCCCAGGTGGGGGTCATGCCCTTCTCCGCGGCGAACGGGACGACGACCTTCTCCGGCCAGTCGTACATGTTGCTGTCGTTGAGGAAGCCGGGGAAGGACTGGACGTGCAGCCCGAGGAACCCGCCCTCCATCTTCTCCAAAGTCGTCGGCAGGTTCGGGTCCGGCCAGAACAGCTGCGCCTTCTGGCACTTGAGGGCGAACTCGAGGCCGGCGTGGAACTCGTCTGTCTCGAAGTAGTGGGTGAGCTTCCCGCCCTCCGTGCGCCAGCCGTTGGGCGCGCCGTGCCAGTAGGCGAACTGCAGGATGTGGTTCACGTACGCCGGCTCCAGGACGTACTTCTTGCGCTTGACGTCGAGGAGTTCCTTCGCCTTGTCGAAGAAGTCCTGGGCGCTGTCGAACTGCACGCCGCCGACCGGCTTCCAGAAGTCCTCGTTCGCGACGTAGACCTGGCCCATGCGGCCGTACGGGACCGCCATGCCCCAGATCTTGCCGTTGAAGACGGCCGTCTTCCAGGCGAACTCGGGGATGTTGGCGAGGTTCGGGTACTTCTTGACCGCGTCGCCCGACAGGTACTCGGTGAGGTCGTGGAACTTCGCCTCGAGGAGCGCGGGGACGTTCTTGAGGCCCTGGTTCGGCGGGAACCACATGAGGTCGGGCATGTCGCCGCCGGCGATGGTGGCGTTGAACTTCGCGCGGTAGACGTCGTCGGCGCCGAGGCCGTTGACGATCGTCATCTTCAGCTCGGAACCCAGGCGCTTGTTGAGCTCCTGCCAGTACTGGTTGCGGTTCATCGCGGGGGCCGCGGTCGTGAAGGTCTCCGTCAGGGCGGTGACCGGCTTGCCGTCGCCCGGCTTCTTGGTGACGCTGCGGACCGGGGACTTGGGGTAGCGCAGGTACGCCGGGTCGAGGCCCGCCGCGTTGCCCGGCAGGTCGGGCGCCGGGACGTTCGCGGGGACGTACGTCGGCAGCTTCAGCTTGGCCGACGCCTTGGCGCCGCCACCACCCGAGGCCGCACCGGAACCACAGGCCGTGAGGGAACCGGCACCGGCGACGGTGAGGCCGGCGACGGTCGCGGCACCGAGGAACCCGCGGCGGTTGAAGTCTCTGGACATGACTCTCCTAAGGGGCGAGGAGCGGTTGAGGGTGGTGGCTCAGGGGGGTGGCTCAGGCCTTGATGGCGCCGGTGAGAACGCCCTTGACGAAGTACTTCTGGAGGAACGGGTAGACCGCGATGATCGGCAGGACCGCGAGGATGAGCACGGCCATCGACAGGGAGGTGCTGGCGGGCAGCACGCTCACGCCGAGGGCCTTCGCATTGAAGGTGTCGCCCTGGAGGACGTAGCTGCGCAGCACCACCTGGAGCGGCAGCTTGTCCGGGTCGTTGATGTAGAGCATCGCGTTGAAGAAGCTGTTCCAGTACGTCACCGCGTAGAACATGCCGACCACGGCGATGACGGCCTTCGACAGGGGCAGCACGATCCGGCACAGGATGGTGAGTTCACCGGCGCCGTCGAGGCGGGCCGCCTCGTGCAGCTCGTCGGGGATGCCCTGGAAGAACGCCCGGACCACGATGATGTTGAACGCGTTGAGCAGGATCGGCGCGATCATCGCCCCGTAGGTGTCGAGCAGTCCCAGCTCCTGCACCACCAGGTAGTTGGGGATGATGCCCGGGGTGAACAGGAACGTGCCGACGACGATCAGGAGCAGCGGCTTGCCCGCGAAGGTCCGCGGCCGGGAGAGGCCGTAGGCGAGCGCGATCGTGCAGAGCAGGCTGAGCGCCGTGCCGACGACGGTGATCCCGACGCTCACGACGGCGGCGCGGGTGATGACGCCGCCGGACAGGACCACCCGGTACGCCTCGAGCGTGGGGTGCGACGGGAACAGCACATAGCCGCCGTTCGCGGCGAGTTCGGCCTTGGAGGAGAGACTGGTGCCGATCGCGAGCAGGAACGGGTAGCCGACCGCGACGATCATCGCGACGATGACGATGAACTTCAGCGTCTGGGCGGCCGGGTTGGGCTGTTCCATCCAGGCGGGGCGCTCGGCGGAGCCGCGGCGCTTCCTGCTGCCGGTGCGGCCTTTTCGGCTCTCCTGGCTCTCGGGCCGCAGGGTGGTGGATATGGGCGCGGTGCTCACTGGTAGACCCCCTGCTCGCCGAGGCGGTGCGCGAACTTGTTGGCGAGGACGATCATGACGAAGCCGATGACGCCCTTCATCAGGCCGGCGGCGGTGGACATGCCCCAGTCGCCGTCGACGACACCGTGGAAGTAGACGTAGGTGTCGAGGACTTCGGAGGCGTCACGGCCGACGTTGTCGCGCTGGAGGAGGATCTGCTCGAAGCCGACCGACAGGATGTCGCCGAGGCGCAGGATGAGCAGCATGATCATCACGGGCCTGATGCCGGGCAGCGTGATGTGCCACATGCGGCGCAGCCAGCCCGCTCCGTCCATCGCCGCCGACTCGTAGAGCGAGGTGTCGATGGAGGCCATCGCGGCGAGGAAGATGATCGCTCCCCAGCCGGCGTCCTTCCAGACGCTCTGGGAGGTGATCAGGTAGATGAACGTGTCGGGGTTGTTCATGATGTTGCCGACGTGCACGCCGTGGTCGTTCAGGTAGCTGGTGACCGTACCCGCGCCGCCGAAGACCTGCTGGAACATGCCGACGACGACGACCCACGACAGGAAGTGCGGCAGGTAGACGACCGTCTGCATGAGGCGGCGGGTCTTGTTGCTGATCAACGAGTTGAGGAAGAGCGCGAGGGCGATCGGCGCGGGGAAGTAGAGGATCAGCTGGACGGCGCTGATCGTCAGCGTGTTCCAGACGGCCGTCCAGAACTCCGGCTGTTCGAGCAGGGCCTTGAAGTTGTCCCAGCCGACCAGCGGGCTGCCCTTGAAGCCGAGGTAGGGCTGGTAGTCCTGGAAGGCGATGCTGTTGCCCGCGAGCGGAAGATAGAAGAACACCGCGAAGTAGAGGATGCCCGGCACGCACAGCAGGAGCAGCGTGCGGTCCTGCCTCAGACGCTCCCGCAGGCTCCGCCGTTCGGCGGGCTTGCTCCCCTTCCTGCCCGGCGTCCCCTTCGTGCCGGACGCCTTCTTCCTGCCCGACGTTCCGGGTGCCTCGTGCGTTAGGTCGGGCGGGTTTTGCGATGTGGGCGTGGGCGATGCGGACGCAGCGGCCGACACATTCACCTCCTGCGTCGAGTGGCGAGCGAGGGTTGGTTTCACAGGGCCCTCGCGGGGGCTGCGGCCCGGCTCGCGAGGTACCGGAATCTTGCGTCAGCCTGCCGACAGATGACAAGACTTGATTGGTAACTATTTAGATCTTGCAGCTTCACGCATGAAACGCGCAGGCAACGAACACGGCCACCGCAGTCGCACGCACCGCCCCCGACCTGGGCGAAGCTGCCCTTCTGTGTTTGGACTAACGACCGCTGGTGTTTGGACTTTGGTGGAAATTGCTTCCTAGGGCCCTGGATCGCCCACTAGACAGTGCGTGTTCGCACCGTCGCAGCAGGGAGACATATGTCCAGATCCCCAGGCAGACGCCGCCTCTCGGGCGCCGTCGGTGTTGCCCTCGCGCTGACCCTGGCGGGTGGTGCCGTCCCGGCCCTCGCCGACTCCGCGCACGCCTCCTCCGCCGACGCCGGCGCCGACGCGGCCGGGGACGGCGCGGCGATCACGTCCGGCGCCCTGTCCGTGAGCGTCGCGAAGGACTTCCCGCGCGTCCTCTCCTACACCGACCGGGCGAGCGGGGAGCGACTGCTCGGCAGTACGAGCCCGGTCACCGAGGTCACGCTCAACGGCAAGGCGTACAAGGTGGGCCTCAAGGCTGCGCCGAAGGTCACCGCCCACCGGGCCGCGTACACGCTGGTCTTCCCCGATCTGCCCGGCGTCGAGATCGACACGGTGCTCGACGTAGCGGGCCGGGCCACCACCTTCAAGGTCACCGCCGTGCGCGACACCGAGACGTTCCGGCTCGGCACGCTCGACATACCGGGCCACGACCTGATCTCGGTGGGCTCCACGGACACCGGCGCCGAGACCGCGTTCACCCGGCTCGACACCGACTCGACCCGCACCGCCGACGTGTTCGGCAAGGTCACGGCGTCCACCGCGCCCGACGCGTCCCCGGTCGGCGCCTCGTACGCGATCGTGAACACCGGCTCGCTCGCCGCGGCGGTCGAGTCCAACTCGACGTACGACAAGCCCGCCGGAGCCACCAACGGCGACAACGCCCGCTTCTGGCACCAGGCCCGCAAGGGCGCCGACGGCAGTGTCCGCGTCGGCGTCTGGTCGGGGCAGTGGACCTACCGCAGTGACGGCGCGCCCGCCCCGGAGAAGGAACTGCCCTGGGCGAAGGTCGTCGTGACGCCCGACGCCAACGGCGACAAGACGGTGGACTGGCAGGACGGCGCCGTCGCCTTCCACGACATCGGCGTCAAGGTCAAGGGCGGCGACAAGACCCCGGACCGGGTGATCACCCACATCCCGTACAACTTCGCCAGCCAGGCCACGCACCCCTTCCTGCGCACGCTCGACGACGTGAAGCGGATCTCGCTCTCGACGGACGGGCTCGGCCAGCTGAGCATCCTCAAGGGGTACGCGTCCGAGGGGCACGACTCCGCGCACCCCGACTACGGCGGCAACATCAACAAGCGCGCCGGCGGCCTCAAGGACCTCAACAAGCTGCTCAAGGGCGGCAAGAAGTGGGGCTCCACCTTCGGTGTGCACGTGAACGCCACCGAGGCGTACGCAGAGGCGAACGCGTTCGACGACAAGCTGGTGGACAAGTCGAAGCCGGGCTGGAACTGGCTCGGGCAGTCGTACTACATCGACCAGCGCCACGACATCAACAGCGGGAACCTTGCCCGGCGCTTCCAGCAGCTGCGCGACGAGACCGACCCCAACCTGTCGCTCATCTACGTCGACGTCTACTACACGCACGGCTGGATCGCGGACCGGACGCTGACCGAGCTGAAGAACCAGGGCTGGGACATGGCCACTGAGTTCGGCAACAAATTCGAGCGTCAGGCCCTGTGGTCGCACTGGGCCAACGACCTCGACTACGGGCCCAAGACGAACAAGGGCCTCAACTCGAAGATCATCCGTTTCATCCGCAACGGTGAGAAGGACGTCTGGAACGACGACCCGGTGCTCGGCCAGACCGCGCTGGTCGGCTTCGAGGGCTGGACCGGCGAGAACGACTGGAACGAGTTCTCCGCCAACGTCTGGGAGCGCAACCTCCCGGCGAAGTTCCTCCAGCACTACCGCATCACCGACTGGGACAAGAACGACGTCACCTTCACGGGCGGCGTCCGCGGCACCGTCACCGACGGCAAGCGCGAGGTGTCCCTCGGCGGCTCCAAGGTGATCGACGGCGACTCCTACCTGTTGCCCTGGAAGTCGGAGGACAGCAAGCGGCAGGACAAGCTCTACCACTGGTCGAAGAACGGCGGCACGAGCACCTGGACGGTGCCCCGACCCTTCGCGGGGACACGGCAGTTCACCGTCTACAAGCTGACGGACAACGGCCGCGTCAAGCAGTCCACCGTCACCGCCGAGGACGGCAGGATCACGCTGACCGCGACCGCCGGACAGCCCTACGTCCTCTACCCGCACCAGGCGCCGAAGCAGGCCCACCCCGACTGGGGCCAGGGCGGCAAGGTCAAGGACCCCGGCTTCAACGACATCGCCCTGACGGACTGGAAGAAGACCGGACCCGTCACCAGCGACCGTGACGACCTCGGCCACCGCGGGGTGGCCCTCGGCGGCGGCAAGGCGGCCGCGATCGAGCAGCGCGTCACCGGCCTCACCCCCGGCAAGCGCTACAGCGCGTCCGTGAACGTCGAGGTCGAGCCCGGCAGGACGCGGCCCACGACCCTCGCCGTCGGCGGCGAGAAGCTGACGGTGGACCGCTCGACGGCCAAGAACTACATCGCGGGCGACGAGCGGCACGGCACGTACTACCAGCGGGTCAAGGTCCACTTCACCGCACCCGGGAACGGCTCGGCGACACTGCGGATCTCGGCGGCGGGTGACAGCGGCGCGAAGGTCGGGCTCGACGACGTGCGGATCGTGGAGAACGACCCCGCGACGAAGAAGGGGACGGTCGCCTACGACGACTTCGACGCCGTCGACCAGGGCTGGGGCCCCTTCGTGAAGGGCGAGTCGGGCGGCGAGAACGACCCGCGCACGCACATCGCGCAGAAGCACGCCCCGTACACGCAGGCCGGCTGGAACGGGAAGCTCATCGACGACGTGATCGGCGACGGTGAGTCCCTGAAGTCGCACGAGGAGAACGACGGCCTCGTCTACCGCACCACTCCCGCGTCCGTGCCCTTCGAGTCGGGCCACGCCTACAAGGTGGAGTTCGACTACCAGAACAGCCACGCGGGCGCCTACCAGTGGACCACCGGGTACGACACGGTCACCGGCGGCGAGCCGACCGGCGTGACCACCCGCAGGACCGCGCTGCCGCAGGAGCGCACCACCGGCCACTTCAGCGAGCGGGTCGTCGGCGGCTGCGGTGACGTGTGGACCGGACTCACCAAGGCGGAGAACGCCCCCGAGGGCGCCGACTTCGTCCTCGACAACTTCACCGTCACCGACCTCGGCACCACCGACGAGCGCACCGCGTGCGCCACGCTCGGTCTCACCTCGGCCAACGCGACGCTGGAGCCCGGCAGCGCGAACAAGGTGACGGCGGCGTTCGCCAACCACGAGGCGACCGCGGCCAAGAACGTCAAGGTGACGCTGGACGTGCCGGAGGGCTGGAAGGCCGAGGCGGCCGGCGCGACGACGTTCGACTCCGTCGCCGCGGGCGCCAAGGCGACGGCGACCTGGAACGTCACGCCGCCGGCGGACGCCGAGTACAAGAGCTACCCGCTCACCACGAAGGCGTCGTACGAGGCGGGCGGCGACACCAAGTCGCTCACCGACGGCATCTCGATCCACACGCTCGCCCCGCCGCCCACCGAGGACACCTGGGTGAGCGACATGGACTGGGTGTCGGCCGACAACGGCTGGGGACCACCGGAGAAGGACCTCTCCAACGGCGAGGTCGGATCCGGCGACGGGCAGCCGATCAGCATCGGCGGAACGGCCTTCCCCAAGGGCCTCGGCACGCACGCGCCCGCCGACGTGAAGTACTACCTCGGCGGAGGCTGCGAGGCGTTCACCGCCCAGGTGGGTGTCGACGACGCGCAGAAGACCGCGGGCTCGGTCCAGTTCAGTGTCCTGGCGGACGGCAGGAAGGTCGCCGAGAGCCCGGTCCTGAAGGCGTCGGACAGCGCGTACAAGCTGGACGCCGACGTCTCCGGCGCGAAGTACGTCGAGCTCGTCGTCGGTGACGGCGGCGACGGGAACGGCAACGACCACGCCAGCTGGGGCGGGGCGAAGTGGCTCTGCGGCTGACCTGAGGCCGTGAAGAACGGGGCCCCGCACGCTTTCGGCGTGCGGGGCCCTTCGCCGTGTCCGTACGGGTCGCTCAGCCCGCGCCCTGGTACCGCCGCAGACCGGCCCGCCAGATCAGCCCGGCCACCGTCAGCGTCGCGGCGCCGCCGAGGAGCAACAGGGCGATACGGCCGAGGAGTTCGAGGCCGCCGGAAGCCAGCGCCAGCGTCGGGTAGTAACTCAGGAGGCCGAAGGGCAGCACGAACGTGAAGACGAACGCGACGGCGGAGTCGTAGAGCGTGAGGGGGAACTTGGCGAGGTCGGCGGTGTTGCCCACCAGGATCGAGACGCTGTTCTGCTCGGCGCCGTCCCAGAACACGAGGCTGTTCGTGGCCAGGTTGAGCGAGCCGACGACGACCACGCCGTTGCAGACCGCGACGACGAGCACGGTGAGGGACGCGGCGCTCACGGCGAAGGCTCCGTGGCGTGCCGCGAGGACGAGGAGCGTCAGGCCGAGGACGACGTCGCCCGCGCCGGCCGGGTTCGCCCGCAGGGTGCACAGCTGGAGGAGCGGCGAGAGCGGCCGGGTCAGGAACTGGTCGAACTCCCCCTTCACGACCAGGTGTCGCAGCTCCCACACCCCGTCGAAGAGCATCACGCACAGGCCGCGCGGGACGATCGCGAGCGCGTAGGTCACCGACAGCTGCCAGATCGTCCACCCGGCGATGTCCGGGACCTGCCGCAGGATGATCCACACCGTTCCGAACCCGGCGGCGTGCAGACAGAACGCGCCGAGCACGCCGATCACGAAGTCCGCCTTGTACTCCAGCTGCGACTGGAGCCTGATCCGGTACAGCTTGGCCGCGCTCGACAGGTATCTGAGGCTGGGGTGTCCCGGGCTGGGGCTCGGCACGGGTCATCCTCCGTTGACGGTCAGGTGGCGGCGCGCCGCCCGCCACAGCCGGACCGTCAGGGCCGACATGACCACGGTCCAGGCGAGTTGGCGTCCTAGGGCGAGAAGGGCGTCGTCACCGGTGAGCCGGCCCAGGTACATCTGCACGGGCGTGGACACGATGGCGCTGAACGGCAGCCACTCGGCGACGACGCGCAGCGGCGCCGGGAAGAGGGCGAGGGGAACCATGCCGCCCGCCATGAAGGTGGTCACGGCCTGCCGCGCCAGGATCAGGCCGTACGCGCTCTCCGTCCAGAAGCAGAGCAGGCTGGTGAGGAAGCAGAGCATCGCGTTGACGGCGACCCCGACGGCCAAGGTGATCAGGAACAGCAGCGCGGCGGCCGGCGACTGCGGGGGCAGCGCGTGCAGCAGCATTCCGCCGATGACGGCGGTCCCTGCGAGTGCGCCGGCCATGTGCGGGGTACCGGCGCCGAGTGCCCTGACGAGCTGCATCGCCGGATAGTTCACGGGGCGTACGAGGTCGAGGGCGACCTGGCCGCTGCGGATGTCCCTGTGCATCTGCATCTCGGCCTGGAACGCGAGGAGTTGGCCGAGCGCGAAGGAGAGCAGGACGTAGGTACGCATCTGGTCCCAGGAGTACCCGCCGACACTGGTGGCGCCGGCGAAGATCGAGCGCCAGAGGTAGTAGAGGACGGCCGCCCAGACGGCGTTGCCCGCGAGGTCGACGAGGACGGCGCGGCGGTGGGCGAGGGCCTGCTGGAGCGAGGCGAGGTAGAGCGAGCGGTAGGGAGCGCGAACGGTGGGGCGTACCGGGTGTACGGGGTGCCCGGGGGCGGGGTGTACGGGGTGCGCAGAGCCGGGGTGTACGGGGCGCGCGGGCTCGGGTGCGCTAGAGAGCGGCATCCACTCCGCCCTCGTACAGGTTCCGGATGATCTCCTCGATGCTGGGCGCGCCGACCTGGATGTCGTCCACGGGGAGGGTGGCGAGGGCCTGGGCGATGACGTCGCGGGTGGCGAGGGTATTGCGGTCGTAGCCGATCTCCAGGGTGTTGGCATTCTTTTGACGGACCGTCACGTCATCGCCGAAGCACCCTTCGAGCGGCACGGCGGTGAGCCGATCGGCGCCGCTCACGGTGACGGTGCGGCGCGTGCCGTAGCGGGCGAGCATGTCGCTGACCGGCATGTCGAGGAGGATCCGTGCGCGGTCGATCAGGACGATGCGGGTGCACAGGGACTCGACGTCGCCGAGGTCGTGCGAGGTGAGCACGACGGTGACGCCGCGCTCGCGGTGCAGGGTGGCGAGGAACTCGCGGAGCCGGGCCTTCACCGAGACGTCGAGACCGATCGTGGGTTCGTCGAGGAAGAGGACGGGCGGCGCGTGCAGCAGCGAGGCCGCCACGTCGCACCGCACGCGCTGACCCAGCGAGAGCTGCCGGACGGGCCGCTCCAGGAGGCCCTCGATGCCGAGGAGTGCGATCAGTTCGTCCAGGCGGGGGTCGAACTCCCGCTTCGGGACGAGGTAGATGTCGCCGAGCAGGCGGAACGACTCGCGCACGGGCAGGTCCCACCACAGCTGGGTGCGCTGCCCGAAGACGACGCCGATGTTCCGCGCGTTGGCGACCCGGTCCTCGTACGGGACGACGCCCGCGACGCGCAGGTCGCCCGAGGTCGGGGTGAGGACGCCGGTGAGCATCTTGACGGTGGTCGACTTGCCGGCGCCGTTCGGGCCGACGTAGGCGACGCTCTCGCCGGGCGCCACGCGCAGGTCGACGGCGTCGACGGCGGTTCTGTCCTCCCACTCGCCGCGGACCAGATGGCGCAGCGCCCCGCGCATCCCGGGCCGTTTCCTCGCGACGCGGAACCGCTTGGTGAGGGCCCGCGCCTCGATGATGTGCTCGCCCATGGCCAGGGCCTTCCGTTCGGATCGGGCTGGATCGGGAGCGGAGTCTGGTGCGTGCAGCTGCAAGGCGGAGGATCGAGGCGACGCGATGGGGGTCCCCCTGCTCGAGCGGAGCCGAGAGCTCGGGGGGCGGTGATGGACGACAACGCGGCACATGTGCGTGCCAGACCCCGCGAGCCCAGCGTGATCCAAACGCAAGGCTCTAGCTCACGGCGCCGAAGTCCGCGCTGATGTCCTCGCCGCGCAGGGTCCTCGCCGGGTAGGAGAGGGCGAAGATCGCGTGCGGCGGTCCCGCCTTGAGGTCGTCGTCGACGTTCTCCCCGGCGAGGATCCGGCGGGCCAGGCCCTGGCACGAACTGTCGTACACGTCAGGGTGGTTGGTCACGATCGCGGCGCGCAGCGCGAGGTCGTGGACGCGGTGGCGGGCGAACATTCCGTCGACGCTGGTGCGGTAGTGGAGCAGCGGCTCGGGGACGGTCGTCATGTGGCCGCCGTGCTTGCCGACGGCGATCCAGAAGTTCCAGTCCTCGTACGCGGGCAGGCCCTCGTGGTAGCCGCCCGCCCGCTGCCACGCGGAGCGGCGGAACATGGCGCAGTACGGTGCCTGGTTCACCGATGTCGACGCGTCGAAGTCGTAGTCCGGGTACTCCCAGATCCGCTCCTCCACACCGAAGGAGCGCAGATAGGGCCGGGCGACCTCGGCGGTCGGGTCGCGGTCCAGGGCGGCGGAGAGCTTCTCCAGGGCGTGCGGCTCGTAGTGGTCGTCCGCGTCGAGGCAGGCGACGTAGCGGCCGCGGGCCACGGATATGCCGAGGTTGCGCGCGCGCCCGAGGCCGCCGTTGCGGGTGAACACGAGAGTCACGGCCAGCTCGGGGTGGGCCGCGGCGAAGGTCTGGGCGACGTCGCGCGAGGTGTCCGTGCTGCCGTCGTCGACGATCACGAGCTCCCAGTCGGCCGTCGTCTGGGCTCGGACGCTCTCGAGCGCGCGCAGCAGCATCCGGTCGTAGTTGAAGCAGGTGACGACCACGGAGACGAGTGGGGTGCGGGTTGAGTGCTGCTGCATCTGGCCTTCCTGACCCGGGATGTTGCAGGAACGCAAGCAGTATGCACGAAGCTGCTCGATTGAGAGCCTCTGCGTGCACAATCAAGCAACTATCGCTACGGTTCCTTTCTGTTCGCCGCGCGACCACCTCCCACAACAGGGCACAAAAAGCACCAAGTTGAAGGAAGGCCAATGGGGATCACGGGAATCATGGGGACCGACGCCGCTCTGACCGGACAGGACCGCAGACAGTTCGAGGAGGAGGGCTATCTGGTCCTCCCGGGCTTCCTGCCCGCCGCACTCGCGGAGCGCGCAAAGGCCGAGGTCGACCACTGGGTGGACTCGGGTGCGCGGCAGCGGTCCATAGCCTCGGCCGTCTCCCCCGACACGTACGGGCTGCCGCCCCTGATGGAGCTGGAGATGGAGGCGCACGGCCGGATCCTGGCCCATCCGCCGCTGCTCGAACTGCTCGCCGGGCTGCTCGGCGAGTCCTTCGTCTTCCACCACCTGCACAGTGACCGTCGCCCGCCGAACGCGCCCGGCAAGGACTGGCACCACGACTACGAGCTCGGCCCGCGGGCGGAACGCACCCACACGATGGTCCACGCGCTGCACTACCTCGGCGGGCTCGACGCCTCCGTCGGCGGGCTCGCCGTACTGCCCGGCTCGCACCGCGAGACCGCCACCAAGACGGCCCGCGCCCACCTGGGCACGTCCGAGCTGCCGGGTGAGGTCTTCATCGGTGAACTGCCGCCCGGCTCAACGGTGTTGATCCACTCGGCCCTGTTCCACACCCGCCGCACGGCTCCCCACGGGGAGAGCCGTGAGCGGTACATGGTGGACAGCTCCTACGCGCAGACGGGCGTCCGCTGGCGGCCCGTGAAGCCGTACTGGCGGCACATGCTCGCCCGCGCCAGGGAGCTCCGGCTCGCGGGCGACGGGTGGCCGGAGCTCTTCGCCGAGCACCACTTCACGGAGTACGAGGCCGAGCAGGCCGGGCGTCGGGGATGACGGACGGGACGGGGCGGACGAGAGGCCCTAACCGCGTCCCACGTAGGGCATCGCGCTCGGCATCACCGTGACGGACTGGATGTTCACGTCCACGGGGAGCTCCGCCATGGCGGCGACCATGTCGACGACATGGCGGATGTCCATGGTCGGCTCCACGCGCCGGCTGCCGTCCGCCTGGAGGACGGCGGGCTGGGGGCGGTCGGCGGGGGTCACGTTGCCTATGTCGATCTGCCCGCAGGCGATGCCGTGCTCACGCCCGTCGAGGGACAGCGAGCGGGTCATCCCGGCCACGGCGTGCTTGGCCGCGGTGAACGCGATCGAGTCCGGGCGGGGCACATGCGCCGACGGAGCGCCGTTGTTGATGATCCGGCCGCCGCGCGGGCTCTGCTCCTTCATCATCCGGAACGCCGCCTGCGAGCACAGGAAGGTACCGGTCGCGATCGAGCCCATGACGCGATGCCAGTCGTCGGCCTCGACATCCTCCGTGGGGATGTACGGCATGGTCTCGGCGGCGTTGTTGAACAGCAGGTCGACGCGGCCGAACCGCTCACCCACGGCGGCGAACAGGCGTGTCACCGCCTCCGGGTCGGTGATGTCCGCGACGAACGGGACGGCGCGGTCCGCGTGCTCGCCCGCATCCGCGGCCGTCGCTTCGAGGAGCGCCTCGCGGCGGCCCACGAGGACGACCGACCAGCCCCGCGCCAGGAGCCCGAGGGCGCAGGCCCGACCGATTCCGACGCCGGCGCCGGTGATGACGGCCACCTTCTCGACCATGTCCGTTTTCCCCTCTGCAACATTTCAGGATCTCTCGGGCATGGAGTCTCACTCCCACCGGAATCCGTGTCAACGCCTTGAAAACAGGAGGAATTGATGGCATATCACAAGAGCCGCGAGCTCTTCGAGCGCGCACGAGGGTCGCTCGCGGGCGGCACCAGCTCCTCCTCCCGCATCACCACCACCGGGCCGGAGCCCCATCCGCTGTACATGGAGAGCGGCTCCGGTGCGCGCATCAGGGACGTGGACGGCAACACCTACGTGGACTATCTGCTCGCCTACGGCAGCGCCGTCCTCGGCCACGCGAACCCGCTGCTCACCGACGCCCTCTCGACGGTCCTGGCGAGCGGCACCATGTTCGGCACGTGCAACGTCCCGGAGATCGAACTCGCCGAGAAGATCCGGGAGTCGGTGCCGTGCGCCGACCTCGTGCGCTACGCGAACTCCGGCTCCGAGGCGGTCCAGGGCGCGATACGGGCCGCGCGCGGCTTCACCGGGCGCTCCCTCGTCGTGAAGTTCGAGGGCCACTACCACGGCTGGACCGACACGCTCGCGGTGTCCAGCAAGTCGACGCGGGACGAAGTCGGCCCGTACGAGGCGCCGTTCGCGAAACCGCACTCGCGCGGGATCCCGCAGGGCGTGCTGGATGACGTGGTGATCTGCCCGTGGAACGACGCCGAGGTCCTGCGTGACGTCCTCGACGCGCACCGCGGCCGGATCGCCGCAGTCGTGTGCGAGCCGATCGTCGCCAACAACGCCTGCACGATGCCGGTCCCGGGCTACCTGGAGACCCTGCGCGCGGAGTGCACGAGGCGCGGCATCGTGCTCGTCTTCGACGAGGTCTGCACAGGATTCCGCACCGGACCCGGCGGCGCGCAGGCCCTCTTCGGGGTCGTGCCCGACCTCGCGGTCTACTCCAAGGCGCTCGGCGGCGGGCTGCCCATCTCGGCGTTCGCGGGCTGCCGGGAGATCATGGAGCAGGTCGGCGACAACCGGATCAAGCAGGGCGGCACGTACAACGGTTCCCCCCTGTGCGCCACGGCCGCCCTGGTGACCGTCACCCAGCTCGCCGATCCCGCGGTCGCCGGCCGGATCGACGAGGCGGGGCGGCGCGTCATGGAGGCGGTCCGCCGGGCGTCCCGCGACCACGGCGTGCCGTGCGCGGTCCAGGGGGTCGGCGCGATGTTCCAGATCGTGTTCTCGGCGGACGGCGCCCCGACCCGCCACTACCGCGATCTCTTCGCCGCCGATCTGGACCGCTACGAGCGCTTCCGCCACGAGCTGCTGGTGCGCGGTATCCACGTCAACGTGTACGGCCTCGCCTGCTGGTTCGTCTCCGCCGCACTCGAGGAGGACGACATCCGGCGCACCTGCGAAGCCGTGAACGAGGCGTTCGCGGCGCTGTGACGGCCCTGCGCGCCCCCTCTTGCCCCGCGCCGTCCGATGGCGCAAGATGTGCCCGGCACGCGCGATCATGCTCTAAGTCACGCGCTTTCAATCACCTTCGCGCACGATGGTGCGCAGTGCAGCCCGACGCACTCCCTTCACGCATCCACCTCCATCACAGGCAGGGTTTTCGATGACTGGACGCTTCACCCGTTCCCTCAAGCGGCGGTCCGTGCCGCTCCTCGCGGCCCTCGGCCTCGCCGCCGGCGCCGGCCTGGCCTCCGCCCCCGCGGCGAACGCGGACGACACGATCGGCACGACCCCGGGGACGTACACCTACTACTCGTTCCCGTCGGCGGCCGACGGGCTCAGCGAGGTCACCTGGTCCACGACGGTCGAGAAGGACCCCGGCTACAACGCGAACACCTTCTGGAGCCACCAGTTCGGCTTCAACGTCGGCAACGGCGCCTACATCGGGATGCAGCGCAACGGCGGCGACAAGCCCACGTTCCTGTTCTCGGTGTGGGACAGCTTCGAGCGCAAGCCCGGCTCCGAGGGCAGCTACTGCCTCCAGTTCGGCGGCGAGGGCGAGGGCTCCAGCTGCCGCATGAACCACGACTGGGAGGAGGGGCACACCTACACCTCCACGGTCGCCTACGAGGGCGACGGCTGGTTCGGCGCCACCATCCACGACAGGACCACGGGTGAGTCGTTCAAGCTCGGCAGCGTGCAGACGCCGGCCACGGCCATCAAGCCCACCGGCCTGATCGACTGGGTCGAGTACTTCGAGTGGAACGACCCGCGGGCCACCTGTTACGACCAGCCGTACTCGGACGCCCACTTCGGCCTGCCCACCGGCACCGCCGTCGGCGCCGACGCGGCCGTCAGCTCGGTGACCAAGACCAAGAGCAACCCGCCGTGCGCCGCCGCCGTGGACGCGCGTCCCGACGGAAGCACCAACCAGCGTCTGGCGCTGGGCAATTCGAAGCGCGCCGAGATCTCCGCGCCCGGCGACAAGTGCCTCGCCCCGAGCGGCACCGCCGAGGACGGCGCGGAGCTCACGCTCGCCGCGTGCAAGGACAACGGCCCCGGCGCCTTCGAGCAGTCCTGGGTCCTCGCCGCCGACGGCACGGTGCGGCTGCCGTCGAACTACTGCCTGACGGCGAGCGACAAGAAGAGCGTGCGCATCACCGACTGCGCGGGCGACATCGCCACCGGCGGCAAGGTCACCGACCCGGCCAAGCTGTGGACGTACAACCCGGGCAGGAAGACCCTGGTGAACCAGGCGACCGGGCGCTCCCTCGCCCGCACCGGCTCCGAGGTGAAGCTCGCGCCGGCCGGACCGGGCACGCAGGGCTGGCACGCGCCGGTGCCCGTCAGCGCCCCGTAGGGCGCCCCGACCAGGATCAGGGCGCCCCGCCGATCGTCACCGGACGGTTGAACTCCCGTTCCACGCACCGATGTTGGGCGCCGCTCCCGGCACCACCGGGTTGCCCGCGAAGTCGCGGGCGCCCGCGTCGGCGAGCGGCGCCCCCGTTCCGAGGGCGGGCGATCCGGCGCGCAGGGAGTAGGCGGCCGCGGCGTCCCCGTAACCCGTGGCCGTGCCCGGACGGGTGAGCAGCGGGTCGGCGGTGGTGCCGCCGGGGTTCGCGGGCGCCGCCCCGATCCCGTACAGCGCGTTGTGGGACGCGGTGACGCCGCCGGAGCGCAGGGTGAAGGCCGCCGTGCCGGCGCCCTGCTTCACGACGAGGTTGTTGTCGAAGGCGATCTCGTGCCGGCTGGTGGTGTTCTCGTTGACGACGGTCTGGCTGACGCCGTCACCTACGTAGATCGTGTTGTGCAGGAAGCGGACCCCGGAGAACGAGCCGCGGCAGGTCTCGATGCCCCTGAAGTGGTCGTTCTGGCTGATGTTGAAGCGGATCACGGCGTCGCCGAGGGTGCCGTCGGCGCTGCAGACGAGGAAGAACCCGCCCGCGTTGTCGTGGCTGTAGTTGTACTGGAAGACGGTCCCGAACGAGCCCTCGTCGACGTCGTACGCCATGCCGTCGCGGGTCGTCTCGCCCCCGGACGTCTCGTTGTACTGGAAGACGGTGCCGTCCGCGTTCCACGGCCACATGCCCGCGTTGTATCCGGCCGAGCGCCGCTGGAAGCCGTGCAGGGTGTTGTGCTCGACCAGGGCGTCCTTGGTGGCGGTCATGACGATGCCGTCGCCGCCGAGGTCGTTCAGTGTGTTGCCGCGCACGACGACGCCGGTGGACGGGACCCAGCGCGGGCCGTTCGGGTCGTAGCCGCTGATGGCGGGCCGCTGGTTCCAGCTGGACGCGAAGAAGATGCCCTCGCGGTCGACCGTCCTGAGGGTGTTGTTCTCGACGCGTACGTCGTCGTAGTGCGTCTCCTTCGCGGACCCGGTGACGGAGAAGAGGATGCCCGCGGAGCCGTCGTTGTCCTTGGTGTCGTCGCCACGGATGTCGTGGATGTCGAGGCCCGTGAGGCGGTAGTGCCTGCCGGTGCCGTAGTCGCTGAGGACGACGCGCACGCCGCGGCGCTTCGTGCCCGGGTTCGCCGCGTTGGTGATCTCCAGGTCGGAGACCTCGATCCACTGCGTGTTCCGCAGGAGGACGGTGTCGGGCGCGCCCGCGCCGTCGATCACCGGCTTCGCGCCGGTGCCGTAGGCGGCGATGCGGACGGGGCTGCCGGGAGCGCCCGCGCCGTTCGGGGTGAGCGTGCCCGTGCAGCGGGTGCCGCGCTTGAGGAGCACCTGGTCGCCGGGGCCGAGGTGCTGGGCGTTGACGGCGGCGAGCGTGCGCCAAGGCGCGGCCCGCGTGCCCTTCTGCGGGCCGGTCCCGCCGCGGCAGTCGACGTAGTGGGCGCGGGACTTGAACGGGGAGGCGGCCGTGGCGGCGGGGGCGGCCGCGAGGGCCGTGACGCCGGCGGTCGCGGCGGCGCAGAGGGCGACGAGCGCGGTGCTGACGCGGGTGCGTCTCATGACGTACCTCCGTGAGTGGTTGCGGGTGCCGGAGGGGACGGAGTCGCCCGGCGGGACGGCTCAGAGCGTGCCGCCCGGCCGGGCCCGACTCCATGGACTTACGGAGGGGGTTCCTGGACATCCGCCGGTCCCGCGCCCTCCGGTCCCGCGCGGACTCACACCCCGGGGATGCCCCGGGCCTGGAACGCCTTGCGCACGGCGTCCGCCGCGCTCTTCCCGTACAACTTCTGCGCGGTCGCGACCGTCGTCAGGGCCGCGTCCGTGAAGCTGGTGTCCGGGGCGAAGCCGAACTGCGCGTCGACGATGACGCGGTCGGCCGTACGCGCGCCGAGCGCGCCCCTGATGTCGAACAGCGCCTGGGACCAGATCTCACCGTCCGCGTGTACCTCCCCCACCTTGTCGGCGTACGTCTTGCCGGTGTCGAGGCGGCGCAGGCAGTGCGGGGCGGTGGCCGTGTACGAGACCGAGTCCCAGTCCGCGACACAGGCGAGGTCGGTCTTGCGCGGCCAGCCGTACTTGGCGTCCGCGTAGGCACCGACGGACGCCGCCAAGTAGTCGCCCCACGCCTCTCCGATGGAGCCTGCCTCCTCGGAGGTACCGAACCCGGGGACCTGCGCGTTGTGCACGGCGTGTCCGTACTCGTGGACGATGACCTCGGCGTCCTCCGCGTCGTCGACGCCGCCCTTGCCGAAGCGGATCTCGGCCTTCTTGTCGGTGAAGAAGGAGTTGTCGGCGCCCCACTGGTCGATACGGACCGGCTGCTGCCGGTCGTTGGCTCCGGGCAGTTCGCTGCCGAAGCCGAGGCTCTGGAGGTACTCCTGTGCCTCGTTGACCCAGAAGTAGGCCATGACCTGCTCGAACTGGTCGTCCTTACGGTCGTATCCACCGGCGCCGGCGACCGAGGCGGCGCCACCGGTGTTCGATCTCACGGAGACCCACTTGCCCGAGAGGCCGCCGCTCGCGTCGAGGTTTCGCAGGGCGGCGAGGGTGTAGGCGGAGGCGGGCACCGCGGTCGCGGAGTCCTTCGCGTCGGTGAGGGTCTGGTCGCCGGACGACTGGACGGGGTTGACCATGAAGACCCGGCCTTGCGGGCCCGCGGCCTGGGCACCGGCCGGGGCGGCGAGGGTCGCGAGGGCCACGGTGGTGATGGCCGTGGCGAGGAGACCGCGGGGTGTGCGGCGAGCTGTCCTGCGGGGCATGAACATTCCTCCGGGTGCGTCGTGCGCGGGGGGTGGCATGGCGCGGGCGGATCTTCCCGTATCGCGGACCGCTTTGGCCAGGGTGCGGGGCCCGTGATTGCCTGACGTGCATGAGCAACATCGCTGTGACCACCTGGTCCCTGGAGCAGACCGCTCCGTCCGACCTCCGGCCGGCCCCCGCGCCCGAGGGCGACGGCCTCCGCGTCGTCCGCGCCGAGGTGCCCTCGCCGGAGTTCAGCCGCTTCCTGTACGCGTCCGTCGGGGGCGACATCCTCTGGACCGACCGGCTGAGCTGGACGTACGCGCGCTGGCAGGAATTCCTGGCGCGGCCGGGCACCGAGACGTGGGTGGCGTACGAGAAGGGGACCCCGGCGGGTTACGTCGAGCTGGAGGCGCAGGACGACGGCGTCGTCGAGATCGTCTACTTCGGCCTGATCCCCGCCTTCCGGGGCCGCCGCATCGGCGGCCACCTCCTCTCCTACGGAGTGGCACGCGCCTGGGACCTGGCCGAGCGGTGGCCGGACCGCGCGCCGACGAAGCGGGTCTGGCTGCACACGTGCAGCAAGGACGGCGAGCACGCGATGGCCAACTACGAGCGGCGCGGGTTCCGCCTCTTCGACACGAAGGTCGAGGATGAGCCCGAGGTGGCGACGCCGGGGCCGTGGCCGGGGGCGTAGCCCGGGCCGTAAGAGAGGGACAAGAACATGAGGGGCGCCGTGAGGCATCGCGGCGCCCCTTCCCGTACCCTCCAGTCACACCCCAGCAGCCACACCCCGGTCCATTCCCGCGGCGTCCAGTGACGCGCGACACATATGTCCACGATGCGAGACAGTCATGTCCACTTTCTGGACAGTGGTGGACTGGGCCGAAAGTCCCATGACACGCTTCCGTCATGGATCGAGCTGGAATTGCCTTGGTGAGTCGGCGGCACGTCGACCTCGGCCGCATGTCCAGCGCCATGTGTCCGGTGAGCTGACTCCACCAGCACCGCCGCACTTTCTCCCCGTACAGCACTCTGCGCACCGCCGCGCCCTCGCGCGAAGTGTGCTGGTCAAAGCTGTCAGAGCCTCCGCCCGCCCGAAGGACGTACACCCATGGCTGCCACCCCTGAAAAGCCCACGACCGCCGCGCCGCGCCGCAAGGTGAGCCGTCACCGCGGCGAGGGCCAGTGGGCCGTGGGGCACTTCACGCCGCTCAACGGCAACGAGCAGTTCAAGAAGGACGACGACGGTCTCAACGTGCGGACACGCATTGAGACGATCTACTCGAAGCGCGGCTTCGACTCCATCGACCCCAATGACCTCCGGGGCCGTATGCGCTGGTGGGGGCTCTACACCCAGCGCAAGCCCGGGATCGACGGCGGCAAGACCGCGATCCTGGAGCCGGAGGAGCTGGACGACGAGTA
Source organism: Streptomyces sp. NBC_01445 (assembly GCF_035918235.1). Taxonomy (NCBI): domain Bacteria; kingdom Bacillati; phylum Actinomycetota; class Actinomycetes; order Kitasatosporales; family Streptomycetaceae; genus Streptomyces; species Streptomyces sp. NBC_01445. The sequence goes on from NZ_CP109485.1 coordinate 3,141,746, forward strand.
CTTCATGCTCCGCGTCCGCATCGACGGCGGCCGGCTGACGACCGAGCAGCTGCGCGTCATCGGCGAGATCTCGCAGGAGTTCGCGCGCGGCACCGCCGACATCACCGACCGGCAGAACATCCAGTACCACTGGATCCGCATCGAGGACGTGCCGGAGATCTGGCGGCGCCTCGAAGCCGTCGGGCTCTCCACCACCGAGGCCTGCGGTGACACGCCCCGCGTCATCCTCGGCTCGCCCGTCGCCGGGGTCGCCGCCGACGAGATCATCGACGGCACGCCCGCCATCGACGAGATCCAGCGGCGCTTCATCGGCAACCCCGAGTTCTCGAACCTGCCCCGCAAGTTCAAGACCGCCATCTCCGGATCCCCGCAGCTCGACGTGGCGCACGAGATCAACGACATCGCGTTCGTCGGCGTGAACCACCCCGAGCACGGCCCCGGCTTCGACCTGTGGGTCGGCGGCGGCCTGTCCACCAACCCCAAGCTGGGCCAGCGCCTCGGCGCGTGGGTGCCGCTCGACGAGGTGCCGGACGTGTACGGCGGCGTCATCGGCATCTTCCGCGACTACGGCTACCGCCGCCTGCGCACCCGCGCCCGCCTGAAGTTCCTGCTCGCCGACTGGGGCACCGAGAAGTTCCGGCAGGTCCTGGAGGACGAGTACCTCCAGCGGAAGCTGGTCGACGGCCCCGCGCCCGAGCAGCCCGCCGGCACCTGGCGCGACCACCTCGGCGTGCACCGCCAGAAGGACGGCCTCTTCTACGTCGGCTTCGCGCCCCGTGTCGGCCGCGTGGACGGCACGACCCTCACCAAGATCGCCGAGGTCGCGGGCGCCCACGGCTCCGGCCGGCTGCGTACCACCGCCGAGCAGAAGATGATCGTGCTCGACGTGGCCGAGGACCAGGTCGAGTCGCTGGTGGCGTCCCTGGAGGCGCTGGACCTCAAGGTCAACGCGTCTCCGTTCCGGCGCGGCACCATGGCCTGCACCGGCATCGAGTTCTGCAAGCTCGCCATCGTCGAGACGAAGGCGCGCGGCGCCTCGCTGATCGACGAACTGGAGCGCCGCGTCCCGGAGTTCGACGAGCCCCTCACCATCAACATCAACGGCTGCCCGAACGCCTGCGCCCGTATCCAGGTCGCGGACATCGGCCTCAAGGGCCAGCTGATGCTGGACGCGGACGGCAACCAGGTCGAGGGCTACCAGGTGCACCTGGGTGGCGCGCTCGGCCTCGAGGCCGGGTTCGGCCGCAAGGTCCGCGGCCTGAAGGTCACCGCGGCCGAGCTGCCCGACTACGTCGAGCGGGTCCTCAAGCGCTTCCAGGCGGAGCGCGAGGACGGCGAGCGCTTCGCCACGTGGACCGCGCGGGCGTCCGAGGAGGCCCTCTCGTGAGCGAGCGCGCCGCCCCCTTCTACTGCCCCTACTGCGGTGACGAGGACCTGCGTCCGAACGAGACCGGTCACGGCGCGTGGGAATGCGCGGCGTGCAATCGGGCCTTCCAGTTGAAGTTCCTCGGTCTGCTGACCCGGGGAGTTCAGCGCAACGACGGTGGAGGGGAAGACATATGACGACCACTCAGGCCACGCAGGTACCTGACCGGACCGAGCCCGACCTGCGGGAGCTCGCGGAGCGGGCCGGGCGCGACCTGGAGGACGCGTCCGCCCTGGAGATCCTCAACTGGGCGGTCGACACGTTCGGCAAGCGCTTCTGCGTGACCTCCTCCATGGAGGACGCGGTCGTCGCCCACCTCGCCTCGCGCGCCAGGCCCGGCGTGGACGTCGTCTTCCTCGACACCGGCTACCACTTCGAGGAGACCATCGGCACCCGGGACGCCGTCGAGGCCGTGATGGACGTGAACGTCATCACGCTCACGCCCCGCCAGACCGTCGCCGAGCAGGACGCCGAGTTCGGGCCGAAGCTGCACGACCGCGACCCCGACCTGTGCTGCGCCATGCGGAAGGTCAAGCCCCTTGAGGACGGCCTGAGTTCGTACACGGCATGGGCCACGGGACTGCGCCGCGACGAGTCCCCGACGCGGGCGAACACCCCGGTCGTCGGCTGGGACGAGAAGCGCCGCAAGGTGAAGGTCTCGCCGATCGCCCGCTGGACGCAGGACGACGTCGAGGCGTACGTCGCCGAGCACGGTGTGCTGACCAACCCCCTCCTCATGGACGGCTACGGCTCCGTGGGCTGCGCCCCCTGCACGCGGCGCCTCCTCGAGGGCGAGGACGCGCGGGCCGGCCGCTGGGCCGGAAGCAACAAGACCGAGTGCGGGATCCACGGCTGATGCCCGGGACCACAGAGACTTTGGAGAAGCAAGTGACCGGAGCCACCGTCTGGCTCACGGGTCTGCCGAGCGCGGGCAAGACCACCATCGCCAACGAGCTCGCCGAGCAGCTGCGCACCGACGGCCGCCGCGTCGAGGTGCTCGACGGCGACGAGATCCGCGAGTTCCTCTCGGCGGGCCTCGGCTTCAGCCGCGCGGACCGCGACACCAACGTGCAGCGCATCGGCTTCCTCGCCGAACTCCTCGCCCGCAACGGCGTGCTGACGCTCGTCCCGGTGATCGCACCCTTCGCGGACAGCCGGGAGGCGGTACGCAAGCGCCACCAGGCCGGCGGCACCGGCTACCTCGAGGTGCACGTGGCCACGCCCGTCGAGGTGTGCTCCGTGCGCGACGTGAAGGGCCTGTACGCGAAGCAGGCGGCGGGCGAGATCTCCGGGCTCACCGGGGTCGACGACCCGTACGAGGCACCCGAATCGCCCGACCTGCGCATCGAGTCGCACACCCAGACCGTGCAGGAGTCCGCGGCGGCGCTCTACGCGCTGCTCACCGAGAGGGGTCTCTCATGACGACCGTCGCACCCACCACAGGCGAAGAGACCGACAGCCCGTACGCGCTCTCGCACCTGGACGCCCTCGAGTCCGAGGCCGTGCACATCTTCCGTGAGGTCGCGGGCGAGTTCGAGCGGCCGGTGATCCTCTTCTCCGGCGGCAAGGACTCCATCGTGATGCTGCACCTGGCGCTGAAGGCGTTCGCGCCGGCGCCGGTGCCGTTCACGCTGCTGCACGTCGACACCGGGCACAACTTCCCCGAGGTCCTCGAGTACCGCGACCGGGTCGTCGCCGAGCACGGCCTGCGGCTGCACGTCGCGTCCGTGCAGGAGTACATCGACCGCGGCGCCCTCAAGGAGCGCCCGGACGGGACGCGCAACCCGCTGCAGACGGTGCCGCTGACGGAGAAGATCCAGGCGGAGCGCTTCGACGCGGTCTTCGGCGGCGGGCGCCGCGACGAGGAGAAGGCGCGCGCCAAGGAGCGCGTGTTCTCCCTGCGCGACGAGTTCTCCCAGTGGGACCCGCGCCGCCAGCGCCCCGAGTTGTGGCAGCTCTACAACGGCCGCCACGCCCCCGGCGAGCACGTGCGCGTCTTCCCGCTGTCCAACTGGACCGAGCTCGACGTGTGGCAGTACATCGCCCGCGAGGGCATCGCACTGCCGGAGATCTACTTCGCCCACGAGCGGGACGTCTTCAAGCGCTCCGGCATGTGGCTGACCGCCGGTGAGTGGGGCGGCCCCAAGGACGGCGAGAGCGTCGAGAAGCGCCTCATCCGCTACCGCACGGTCGGCGACATGTCGTGCACCGGCGCCGTCGACTCCGACGCGACGACGCTGGACGCCGTGATCGCCGAGATCGCCGCCTCCCGGCTCACCGAGCGGGGCGCGACCCGTGCCGACGACAAGATGTCCGAGGCCGCGATGGAAGACCGCAAGCGCGAGGGGTATTTCTAAATGACCACCACCACAGAGCAGTTGGCCGACCTGTCGGCCACCACCCTGCTGCGGTTCGCCACCGCCGGTTCCGTCGACGACGGCAAGTCCACGCTCGTGGGCCGCCTGCTCCACGACTCCAAGTCGGTCCTCACGGACCAGCTGGAGGCCGTCGAGCACGCGTCCCGCAACCGCGGTCAGGAGACGCCCGACCTGGCGCTGCTCACCGACGGCCTGCGCGCCGAGCGCGAGCAGGGCATCACCATCGACGTCGCCTACCGCTACTTCGCCACGGCCCGGCGCCGGTTCATCCTGGCCGACACCCCGGGCCATGTGCAGTACACCCGGAACATGGTGACCGGCGCGTCCACCGCCGACCTCGCCGTCGTCCTCGTCGACGCCCGCAACGGCGTCATCGAGCAGACCCGCCGGCACGCCGCCGTCGCCGCGCTGCTGCGCGTCCCGCACGTCGTGCTCGCGGTGAACAAGATGGACCTGGTCGACTACGCGGAGCCCGTCTTCGCGAAGATCGCCGAGGAGTTCACGGCGTACGCGTCCGACCTGGGCGTTCCCGAGATCACCGCGATCCCGATCTCCGCGCTCGCCGGTGACAACGTCGTGGAGCCGTCCGCGAACATGGACTGGTACGGCGGCCCGACCGTGCTCGAGCACCTGGAGACGGTCCCGGTCAGCCACGACCTGACGAGCTGCCACGCACGGCTGCCCGTGCAGGTCGTGATCCGCCCGCAGACCGCCGAGCACCCCGACTACCGCGGCTACGCGGGCCAGATCGCGGCCGGCACGTTCCGCGTCGGCGAGTCCGTCACCGTACTGCCGTCGGGCCGCACGTCGAAGGTCTCCGGGATCGACCTGCTGGGCAAGTCGGTCGACGTGGCCTGGACGCCGCAGTCGGTGACCCTCCTCCTGGAGGACGACATCGACATCTCGCGCGGCGACCTGATCGTGCCGACCGGCGACGCGCCCGCCACCTCGCAGGACGTCGAGGCGACCGTCTGCCACGTGGCCGACCAGCCTCTCGCCGTCGGCCAGCGCGTGCTGCTCAAGCACACGACACGCACGGTCAAGGCGATCGTCAAGGAGATCCCCTCGCGGCTCACCCTGGACGATCTGTCCCAGCACCCCGAGCCGGGACAGCTCGTCGCCAACGACATCGGCCGCGTCAAGGTCCGCACCGCCGAGCCGGTCGCGCTCGACGACTACGCCGACTCGCGCCGCACCGGTTCGTTCCTCCTCATCGACCCGTCCGACGGGACGACGCTCGCCGCCGGCATGGCGGGCGAGGCGTTCGGCGGCAAGGCGCATGCGGCCCACGCGGAAGAGACCGCGCCGGCCTCGGACGACGACGGCTGGGACTTCTAGTCATGACGGCCATCGACATGTATGCGACGTTCGCGAAAGAGGGCGGCCGCGTCGGCAGCGGCGCCCTCGGCGCGGGCCAGGGCGGGGTCGGGCGATGTGCGCGATGACGTACGCGCACTGCCTGCGCGCCCACACCCCCCGCGACCTGTTCGTGCGAAGACGAAACCCTGCCGACCTCCCGGCCACGCCCTGAGAGCGTGACCGCCGGGCCAACGAGAGGACCACCTCCCGTGCCTGCCAACTCCGCCTCCTGGCGCCGCGGCCTCGCCGCCGTCGCCGCCCTGCCGCTCCTCGCGCTCGCCGCGACGGCCTGCGGCTACGGCTCCGACGCCAAGGACGACACGTCCGGCAAGACGAACGTCGCCGCCAAGGGCAAGAAGCTCTCCGCCGACACCGTGAAGATCGGTTACTTCGGCAACCTGACGCACGGCACCGCCCTCGTGGGCAACCAGAAGGGCTTCTTCCAGAAGGAGCTCCAGGGCACACAGGCCAAGTACCAGATCTTCAACGCGGGGCCGTCCGAGATCGAGGCGCTCAACGGCGGCTCCATCGACATCGGCTGGATCGGCCCCTCGCCGTCGATCAACGGCTTCACGAAGTCCCAGGGCAAGAGCCTGCGCATCATCGGCGGTTCGGCGTCCGGCGGTGTGAAGCTCGTGGTGAACCCGAAGAAGATCAAGTCCCTGGACGACGTCAAGGGCAAGAAGATCGCCACCCCGCAGCTCGGCAACACGCAGGACGTCGCGTTCCTCAACTGGATCGCCGAGAAGGGCTGGAAGGTCGACGCCAACAGCGGCAAGGGCGACGTCTCCGTGGTCCGTACGGACAACAAGATCACCCCGGACGCCTACAAGTCCGGCTCCGTCGACGGCGCCTGGGTACCGGAGCCGACCGCGTCCAAGCTCGTGGCCGAGGGCGGCAAGGTCCTCCTCGACGAGTCCGACCTGTGGCCCGACAAGAAGTTCGTGATCACGAACATCATCGTGTCGCAGAAGTTCCTCAAGGAGCACCCGGACGTCGTCGAGGCCGTGCTGCGCGGCTCGGTGAAGACGAACGCCTGGATCAACGCCAATCCGGACGAGGCGAAGGCCGCGGCCAACAAGCAGCTGGCGGCCGACTCCGGCAAGGCGCTGCCCGCGAACGTGCTCGACCCGGCCTGGAAGTCGATCCAGTTCACCGACGACCCGCTGGCCTCGACCCTCGGCACCGAGGCGACGCACGCGGTGAAGGCCGGCCTGCTGGAGAAGCCCGACCTCAAGGGCATCTACGACCTCGCGCCGCTGAACAAGGTCCTCAAGGCCGAGGGCAAGGGCGCGGTCGCCGACGCCGGCCTCGGCGTCAAGTAACCGCGTCGGCAAAGCCCGTAATCGCTTGAGTTCCCAGGAGGTGACGACCATGGCAACGACCCTCGCCAAGGCCGCGGACGGCGGCACGCGGACCACCGGCCACGCCGCGCGGATCGAGCACGTCTCGAAGTCCTTCGCCACGCCCGCCGGGCAGCAGCTCGTCCTGGACGACATCACGCTCGATGTCGCTCCGGGCGAGTTCGTCACCCTCCTGGGAGCCTCGGGCTGCGGGAAGTCGACGCTGCTCAATCTGGTCGCGGGCCTCGACCGGCCCTCGTCCGGCGAGATCAGCACGCAGGGCCGGCCGGCCCTGATGTTCCAGGAGCACGCCCTCTTCCCGTGGCTGACCGCGGGCAAGAACATCGAACTGGCCCTGAAGCTGCGCGGCGTTCCGAAGGCGGACCGCCGCACGCGGGCGGAGGAGCTCCTGGAGCTCGTCCGCCTGAACGGCGCGTACGGCAAGCGGGTGCACGAGCTGTCGGGCGGTATGCGCCAGCGCGTGGCGATGGCCCGCGCGCTCGCGCAGGACAGCCAACTGCTGCTGATGGACGAGCCGTTCGCCGCGCTCGACGCCATCACGCGCGACGTGCTGCACGACGAGCTGACCCGCATCTGGCGCGAGACGAACGTCTCCGTCCTGTTCGTCACCCACAACGTCCGCGAGGCGGTACGCCTCGCGGAGCGGGTCGTACTGCTCTCGTCGCGGCCGGGCCGGGTGGCGCACGAGTGGCGGGTCGGCATTCCGCAGCCGCGCCGCATCGAGGACACCGCCGTGGCGGAACTGTCCGTCGAGATCACCGAACAACTGCGTGGGGAGATCCGCCGCCATGGCCAGCACTGAGACGACGACCGCGGGCAAGGACACGGGCGCCGTCAAGGACACGGGCGCCGGGCAGGACCTGGCGGGTCTCGAAGCGGGGCTCGACGCCCTGGACACCGTGCACACCGCCCGTACCCCGCTGCGCCAGACGCTGGTCCAGAAGGTGCTGCCGCCGCTGACGGCGGTGCTCCTGGTCCTGGTGGTGTGGCAGGGACTGGTCTCGTTCAAGATCGTCGACGACCCGAGCAAGCTGCCCTCGCCGTCCGCGGTGTGGGGCGAGGTGTCCGACGCGTGGCTGCAGGGGACGCTTCTCGACTACATCTGGACGAGCGTGTCGCGCGGCCTGCTCGGCTTCCTGCTGGCACTCGTGATCGGCACCCCGCTCGGCCTGGTCGTCGCCCGGGTCCGGTTCATCCGGTCCGCGATCGGCCCGATCCTGTCCGGCCTCCAGTCGCTGCCCTCGGTCGCCTGGGTCCCGCCGGCCGTGATCTGGCTGGGCCTCGACAACAAGATGATGTACGCCGTGATCCTGCTCGGCGCGGTCCCCTCGATCGCCAACGGCCTGGTGTCGGGCGTCGACCAGGTGCCGCCGCTGTTCCTGCGGGCCGGCCGCACGCTCGGCGCGACGGGCCTGCGGCACACCTGGCACATCGTGCTCCCGGCCGCGCTGCCCGGCTATCTCGCGGGCCTGAAGCAGGGCTGGGCGTTCTCGTGGCGCTCGCTGATGGCCGCGGAGATCATCGCCTCGTCGCCCGACCTGGGCATCGGCCTCGGCCAGCTCCTGGAGAACGGCCGCAACGCCAGCTCCATGTCCATGGTCTTCCTCGCCATCTTCCTGATCCTGATCGTCGGCATCGCCATCGACCTGCTGATCTTCAGCCCCCTGGAGCGGCGCGTCCTGCGCAGCCGCGGCCTCCTGGTGAGGAGCTGACCCCGTCATGCACCAGCGCCCCGCCCGCCCGGTCCTGCTCGTGATCGCTCACGGCAGCCGCGACCCGCGCCATGCCGCGACGGTCCACGCGCTCGTACGCGAAGTACGGGCGCTGCGGCCGGGGCTGCGCGTGGAGACGGGGTTCCTGGACTTCAACGTCCCCTCGGTGAACGGCGTCCTGGAGTCCCTGGCGGCGGAGGGCGTGCGCGACGTGGTCGCCCTCCCCCTGCTCCTGACGCGCGCGTTCCACGCGAAGGCGGACATCCCGGCGGTCCTGCGGCAGGCCCCGGCCCGGCTGCGGATCCGCCAGGCGGAGGTGCTCGGCCCCTCCCCACTCCTGACGGCAGCGCTCGAACGCCGCCTCTACCAGGCCGGGCTCACCCCGGCCGACAAGCCCACGACCGGGGTCGTCCTGGCCTCGGCGGGCTCCACAGACCCGGAGGCGATCGCAGTGATCGCTGAAATCGCGCGGGAGTGGCGGCACACCGGTTGGTGCGCCGTGCGACCTGCGTTCGCCTCCGCATCTCTGCCCCGCACGGAGGACGCCGTGGCTGGGCTGCGCGCCGAGGGCGTCCGCCGGGTGGCGGTGGCCCCCTACGTCCTGGCCCCCGGCCACCTCCCGGACCGCATCGCCCGCGGCGCCTCCCGAGCGGACGTCCTCGCGGACGTACTGGGCCCGGCACCGGAGGTGGCGCGGCTGCTTGTGCGGCGCTATGAGGCAGCGACCGTACGGGAGTTGGTGGCGGTGGGCGCGTGAGGCGATCGCCTCAACGGCGTCAGGAGAAGTCCAGACCCCCGGTCCTCGTCCGCTTCAGTTCGAAGAGGTCGGGGTGGGTCGCCAAGGTGCGGAAGCTGTCGAAGAGGCGGGCCGCTTCCTGGCCGCGCGGGATCGCGCGCAGTACCGGGCCGAACCACACCGTGCCGTCGACGTGGATCGTGGGTGTGCCCACATAGCCGTCGGAGCCGGGCTCCTTGCCGGCGTCGTGGCTACGGCGGACCGCTTCGTCGTACGCCGGGTCGTTCGCGGCCCGGGCGAGTTCGGCGGGGAGGCCCAGCTCCGCCAGTGAGTCGGCGACGACCTGGTCGAAGTCCTCGTTCTTCTCCTCGTGGATGCGGGTGCCGAAGGCCGTGTAGAGGTCCCGGAGCACCTTCTCGCCGTGCTGTTCGGCCGCGGCCACCGCGACCCGCACCGGGCCGATCGACCTGTCGACCAGTTCCCGGTACCAGTCGGGGAGTTCGTTGCCGATGTTGTGCAGGTAGAGGCTCATGGGGTGGAAGCGGATGTCGAGCGCGCGTTCACGTTCCACCTCCAGCATCCAGCGCGAGGTGATCCACGCGAAGGGGCAGGCAGGGTCGAAGTAGAAGTCCACGCGGGGCGCTGAGGTGGCGTCTGGGCGAGACGCTGCGTGATCGGTCGTCGTCTTCATGACCCTGACGCTACCTGGCCAGTGGCCCGCCCCCTTGGTCCATTCTCGTACTGTTCCCCTGGGCCATTCAGCTCGGATCGCGTCCGCTCAGGATGAGCGCGCGGTGGAACACGGGCGCGCCATACGGCACCGGGACCACATCGGCGAAGCCGTCGTGCCGGCGGTACTCCTCGGCGTTCGCCTCGATGACTCCGAGCAGGAGGCGGCCGTGTCGTCCGAGACCTGGAACTTCTGGCCGGTGGCGCGGGCCACGTCCCAGCCGTGGAGGGCGAGTTCGGCGATGAGCAGTCCGGCGATCTCCGGTGCGGGCGTCGTCGCGAAGCCGAGGTCGATCTCGCCCTCCCAGACCCGCGGGTCCGCCCACGCGGCGACGGCCCGTTCGAGCTGCACGGCGTACGCGTCGGCCCAGCCGGTATCGGCCGCGAAGTCACGGGCGGTGGCTCGTCGGGGAGCCTCGTGCGCAGGGCCCGGTGCTCCAGGCCGTGCCGGGGTGCAGAGGACCCAGTGGTTGACGAGGGCGCGGACGTCCCGGTCGCCGCACCCGCTCGGCTCGGGCAGGCGGCCCGCATCGACGCCCCGCGACGCGACCCTGCCGGCCTCCGCGGCGCATTCCTTCATGGAGGTGTACTCGTTTTCCATGCGGCAGGCGTCTGGCGCGAGGACCGCCGGTGGCTTGGAGAAATGCGACAACGCGACAGCAGCCAACGGGAAGCGCGACAGCTACCGCGTCGCCGCGGCGGCCTTTGAGATGAGTTCCGTGATCGGCATTGATCCGGCCGGGCGGCCCTCGCGGGCGAAGCGGTTGGCCACCGACTGGAGGGCGTCGTTGACCGGGGTCGGAACGCCGTGCAGCCGTCCGAGCAGGCCCATCTCGCCGTTGAGGTAGTCGGACTCGATGGTGCCCGTGCCGCGGCTGAGGGACTGCCAGGACGAGCCGCCGCTGCGCTCCGAGCCGTCGAAGGGCTCGAAGCGGATCTTGTCGCCGCGGGACTCCTTCTCCTCCTCCTTGGAGGCGAACGCGATGCCCGCCGAGGCGAGCACGGCCTCGCCCTCCGCACGGGCCCGCCCGTGGAGGGCGAGCCCCTCCTCGCTGGTGATCACCCCGGACACGGCCTCGATCGCGTTGGCCAGGTTGCCGAGGAGCTTGGCGTACTTCCAGCGCATCACGTCGGGCACGACGGGTGCCTCGAAGAAGGACTTCTCCAGGTCGGCGGAGATGCGGTGGGCGGTCTCGTCGGTGCCTCCCGGGTACCGGCCGATGTGCAGGATGCCGGTGAGCTGAGTGCCCGCGGCGGACACGACACCGGGCTCGACGAACGTGGCGGGCAGCCACACGCACATGCCGTACACGCGCCGGAAGAGCCGCAGCGCGAGACGCTCGCTCTCCACTCCGTTCTGCGCGCAGACCAGCGGCAGCCGCTCGGCGGCGGTGCCGCCTCCGGCGACCGGCCGCCCGGCCCACGCTTCGAGCGCGGCGACGCTGTCCTGGGTCTTCACCGCGAGCACGAGCACGTCGTCCGGGCTCAGTTCGCCGAGCTCCCCGGGCCCGGCGACGACCGGGAGACGGTGGATGTGCGGGCCGTCGGGAGTGACGAGCCGCAGCCCGTGGTCCCGCAGTGCCTCGTACTGCTTGCCGCGGGCGACGAGGACGACGTCGTGCCCGGCCTGTGCGAGCCGGCCGCCGATGGCGCCGCCGACCGCTCCTGCTCCGATGATGAGGTAACGCATGCCAACGAGCCTTTCACAGAAGGCTGTAGGGGCCACTCATGATCAGGCAAACTCTCGCGCTCCGCGCACGCGGACGTGCGAGCCTGCTCCCCGTGCGTACACGCTCGGTCCTCTGGGGGACCGGATTCCTCTGCCTGCTCTCGGCGGTTGTGGGCAGCTGCTCGGCCTCCCGGCAGTGGCGGCAGGCGGAGCGGATCGACGCGGCTCCGGTCCGCGTGAGCGGCGTCGTCACCGCCGTCGAGCACGTGCCGAAGAGCGGCTACGAGCAGGTGATCGCGTACGAGGTCCAGGGGCACCGGCGCACCGTCACGAGAGCGCTGGGCACGGGCCCCGGCAGTCCCGGAGTCCGTCACCGGGTGTGTCTGGAGGCCGACCGCGACCACCCCGGCGTGGTGCGGCTCTGCGGTGAGCGGTATCCGTCGGGCGACGACTGTATCCCACGTACGGCCTGGTCGCGGTCGCCGGAGCCATCGGGACCTGTGTCGTTGCGGGCGTCGCGGCCGGGGTCCGCCGCCGCTCCCGCTCGAAGCCGGCGCGCTGACGTCTCCGCGCCGCGCTCACTCCCGGCTGAACGGCGTCCCTTGATGGAAGTACAGCAGCCAGCCCTCGACGCCCTGCCGCCACAGTGAACTGCGGTGTGCGCAGACCCCGTTGCGGTCGGTGTCGAAGGTCAGATGGACGAGCCCGGGGCCGAGCCGCACGCCCTTCATCCGCGAGACGGTGAGGGGCCGCACGCCCAGCTCGGCCGTCGAGGAGAGCTCGGCGATGATCGAGGCGCGGTCCCAGCGGCGGCCCGACACGCCGAACTCGAAGTAGTCGGGGTGCAGCAGCGCGCCGAGCAGCTCCGGGGAGCGGCGCACGGCCGGGTCGAGCAGCCGCAGTTCACCCTCGATGGCGGCGTCGACGGCGTCGAGCTCAGGCACCGGTCATCTCCACGAGCTTGACGACGGTGTTCCAGTTGCGGGAGGTGGCGATGAGGCCCTTGTTCAGGGACGGACGGGAGAGCACGGCGCCGAGCTTCGAGCGGCCGAGGCCCTCGGGGGCGTAGAGGTACAGCTCGCGCGGGCCGAGCCGGAAGTCCTCGGGGGCGAACTCGGCCGGGTCGACGGAGGCGAACCGCTCGGGGTCGACGGGCCCGGAGAAGTAGGTGACGTGCAGCTGCTTGCCCTCGAGCGAGGCGGCGGGGAAGGGGCATGCGTCCACGACCGACGCAAGGTAGGCGTGCTCGCGCACGATCACGTCCACGCCGAAGCCGAACTCCTTCTCGATGGCCGTGCTCAGCTCGGCGGCCAGGGTCGCCTCGTCGCCGTGGTCGCTGGTGAACGTCGCGTTGCCGCTCTGCAGATACGTCCGTACGCCGCCGTGCCCGAGCCCTTCGATCAGGGGGCGAAGCCGCGCCATCGGGACCTTTCTGCTGCCGCCCACATTGATCCCGCGGAGCAGTGCCGCGTACGCCTTTGTCGCCATGGGGACACGATAGGCGGCCGCCGCGCCCCGTGGGGGAGGGCACGGCGGCCGCCGGTCAGGGGTGCTGCCGGTGCTACTCGACGATCTTGAGGAGCTTGTTCGGCGTGCCCTCGCTCGCGTTGGAGATCTTGTCGGGGGTCGCGCCGTCGGTCAGTGCCTTGGAGACGTCCGCGGGCGTCGCGTCCGGGTGGCCGCTCAGGTAGACGGCGGCGGCGCCCACGACGTGGGGGGTCGCCATCGACGTACCGGAGATGGTGTTGGTGGCGTCGTCGCCGGTGTTCCAGTCGGAGGTGATGTCCGAGCCGGGGGCGTAGATGTCCACGACGGAGCCGTAGTTGGAGAAGTCGGACTGCTCGTCGTCCTTGGTGGAGGAGGCGACGGTGATGGCCTCCTTGACGCGGGCCGGGGACCCGGCGGACGCGTCGGTCGACTCGTTGCCCGCGGCGACCGCGAAGGTGACGCCGGAGGCGATGGCCTTCTGGACGGCCGCGTCGAGCGCCTCGTCGGCGCCGCCGCCGAGGGACATGTTGGCGACGGACGGGCCCTGGTGGTTCTTGGTGACCCAGTCGATGCCCGCGACGACCTGCTCGGTGGTGCCCGAGCCCTCGTTGTCGAGGACGCGGACGGCGACGATCTTCGCCTTCTTGGCGACGCCGTGCGCGTCACCGGCGATGGTCCCGGCGACGTGCGTGCCGTGGCCGTTGCCGTCGTCGGCGTTGTCGTCGTTGTCGATGGCGTCGAAGCCGGAGGTGGCGCGGCCGCCGAAGTCCTTGTGGCTGACACGGACGCCGGTGTCGATGACGTACGCGGTCACGCCCTCACCGGCGCTGTCCGGGTACGTGTACTTCTTGTCGCCCGCGGTGTCCGCCTGGTCGATGCGGTCCAGGCCCCACGACGGCGGGTTGTCCTGGGTGGCATCAATGTGGAACTTCTTGTTCTGGACGACCTTGGCGACCGACGAATCGGCGGCGAGGCGCTTGGCCTCGGTCTCCGAAAGGCCGTTCACGGAGAATCCGTTGACGGCGGAGGAGTAGGCGCGCTTCAGCTGGCCGCCGTACTCCTTGGCGAGGTCCTGCTTGCCGTTCTTGTCGGTCTTCTGGTCCAGCAGCACGATGTAGCTGCCGGAGACGGCGCCCTTGGCGTCGAGCCCGTAGACCTTGCCCTCGGCGGGGGTCGAGGCGCCGGCCAGGGAGCCCGCGAAGACGATCACGCCGGCCGCGGTGGCAGCGGTGGCTATCGCCGCGGTGAGCTTCATCGTGTTGCGGGCACGCTTGTGAGTTGCCATGAAGAGGGGTCTCCTCGTGGTTTCTGTGGGGGGGTTTGTGGGGGGTTTACTGATGGATCTCACGCATCCCCCGGCAATCTCCGGAAGATCTCCGGGGGTTGGCACGAAACCCTGTCCGATTGACGCGACCAGATCAAGACCTACATACAGCTGTGACTTGTTCAACAAGCCTTCGTAATAACAATTCGGTCTTCGACCGACACTTCGGACTCCGGGAATTCCCTATAGATGTAGGGGACTTCAGTCCTCCTGAGTGGGGAGCCCGCCCCGCCCGCAAGGAGGAGCCGGGCCCCGCCGGCTCACCGGACAGCACGACGAGACCCTCTTATCGGGCCCATACCTTCGATACGGAGGTGACGGCACGGTGCTGTCACCGCACACAAGGGGGCAGCCCGTCATGGGGAACCGAGACACGCGGGTACGGGGCCTTGCGGCCCGGGCCGGCGGCTGGAGCGTGCGGCACCGATGGGCTGCCGTAGGCATCTGGGTGCTGTTCGTCGTCCTGGCCATGGGGATCGGCACGGCCGCCGGCCGGGTCGATGTGTCGGACAGCGATCAGCTCCAGGGAGAGACCACACAGGCGGCGCGCATCATCGACGACGCCGGTATCGAGGAGCCCGCGGGCGAAACCGTGCTCGTCCAGGGCAGGGACGGCGAAGTGCGGGCGACGGACGCCGACTTCCGGCGGGCCGTCGACGAGGTCGTGAAGGCGGTCCAGGGCACCGGCGCCGCCACGAACGTGAAGTCGCCCTACGACCCGGGGTCGAAGACGATCTCCAAGGACGGCCGCAGCGCGCTCGTCCAGTTCGACATGCGCGGCGACCCCGGCACGGCGAGCGACCGCGTCGAACCGGTACTCAAGGCCGTCCAGAAGGTCCAGCGGACCCATGGCTCGCTGCGGATCGAGGAGATCGGCGGCGCGAGCATGGGCAAGACGTTCGAGGACGCCTTCGGCAACGACTTCCAGCGGGCCGAGTACTCGGCGGTCCCGGTCGCGCTCGGCATCCTCCTCATCGCGTTCGGCGCACTGGTGGCCGCTCTCCTCCCGGTCGCCCTGGCCGTCACCGCGATCATGGCGACGATGGGCCTGATGGGCATCGTCAGCCACCTCCAGCCGATGAGCGACACCGCCAACTCCGTGATGCTGCTGGTGGGTCTCGCGGTCGGCGTCGACTACTGCCTCTTCTATCTGCGGCGCGAGCGCGAGGAGCGGATGAAGGGCCACGACCCGCAGACCGCGCTGCGGGTGGCGGCGGCGACGAGCGGCCGGGCCATCATCGTCTCGGGTGTCACGGTGTGCGTGGCGATGGCGGGCATGCTGTTCACGGGCCTCGCCGAGTTCCAGGCGATGGGCCTCGCCTCACTGATGGTCGTGGCGGTCGCCATGGTGGGCTCCGTGACGGTGCTGCCGGCGCTGCTCTCGCTGCTCGGCGAGCGCGTGGAGAAGGGGCGGCTGCCGTTCCTGAACCGCGGCAGGCGCCGTAACGGGAACGGGGCTCCGGAGGGCAGCCGGTTCTGGCAGGCGGTGCTGCGCGTCGTCCTCGCCCGGCCCGCCGTGTCCGTGGTCGTCGCGATCGGCGCCCTCCTCGCGGTGACCGCCCCGGCACTCGGCATGAAGACCCAGAACCTCACCCTGGACCAGGAGTTCGGCGACTCGCTGCCGATCGTGGCGACGTACGACCGGCTCAACGACGCGTTCCCCGGCGGCTCCGAGCCGGCCGAGGTGGTCGTCAGGGCCGCCGACATCAACGCGCCCGAGGTGCGGAGCGCGATCGCCGGCTTCCGGGAGGCCGCGGTCAGCTCGGGGGCCTCGCGCGGCCCGGTGGACCTCACCGTGCACGGCCGCGAGAACGTGGCGTTCATCAGCGTCCCGCTGGTCGGCGGCTCCGACCAGGACAGGGCGGAGAAGAGCCTCGCACTGATCAGGGACCAGGTGCGGCCGGACACGCTCGGCAAGGTCGACGGGGTCGAGGCGCCCGTCACCGGTCAGGTCGCGGGATCGAAGGACTTCAACGACCAGATCGTCGGCTCGGTGGTCCCGGTGTTCGCTTTCGTCGTGGTCTTCGCGTTCCTGCTGATGCTGCTGTCGTTCCGCTCACTGACGGTGGCCATCACCTCGATCGCCCTCAACCTGCTGTCCGTGGGCGCCGCTTACGGCATCCTGGTCGCCGTCTTCCAGAACGGCTGGGGCGCGTCCCTGGTCGGCGCGGAGGGCGTGGGCGCGATCATCTCCTGGCTGCCGCTGTTCCTCTTCGTGATCCTCTTCGGGCTCTCGATGGACTACCACGTGTTCGTGGTGTCGCGGATCCGGGAGGCGCGGCTTCAGGGACGTACGAACAAGGACGCCATCACGCACGGCGTGGTGACGACGGCGGGCGTGGTCACCAGCGCGGCGGTCATCATGGTGGCCGTCTTCGCGATCTTCGGGACGCTGTCCATGCAGTCGTTCAAGCAGATGGGTGTGGGCCTGGCTGCCGCGGTGCTCATCGACGCGACGGTCATCCGCGGCATCCTGCTCCCCGCCGTGATGGCGCTGCTCGGCGAGCGGAACTGGTATCTGCCGAAGTGGCTGCACCGGCTGCCCGACCTGACCCACGACGAGGTGGCCGCTCCCCCGCCTCCGGCCGTGACGGACGAGAGGGTGGGGGTGTGACGACGGCGTAGGGCTGAGGTACGCGTCGGGGGTGCCCCGCGGGACCGTCAGGTCCGGCGGGGCACCACCGCACGTTCGAGCGCCCTCACGTTCAGGCCGCGGCGGTTCGCCGGCCTCGCTCCGCGAACGAGTCGATCGTGCGCGTGAAGTCGCGGGTCGACAGCAACAGCTTGTAGATGATGGCGAGTTCGAAGACGAGCAGAAGCGCTCCGGACACGATCGTCGCCCACAGGACCTGGTCGATCAGCGGGCCGATCATGAAGACGCCCATCTGGAACTCGATCCCGCTGATCAGATGCGTACGGATGCGGTGACGCAGAAGGAACGAGCGCAACCGCAGGTATACGGGGAAGCGGCTCCTGAACTCCTGGTGCAGGTCGACCACTTGGGGCGCGGGCTGCGGTGCGGCCTCCGCGATCCCCTGAGCCGAGCGCGCCTTCTGGAGGTCCTGCTCGATGTCCGCTTCGGGGTTGTCGCGGAGGAGGTCCTCCATGAAGGCCAGCTCGGCCTCGTTCTCGGCGCGCCGCGCCTCCTTGACCCGCTCCTTGATCTGCTTGCGCATGGAGTGGCGGATCTTGAAGATCTCCAGGGAGTTGATGTAGCGCAGGGTGTCGAGGCCGACGACGGCCAGGGCGAGCCAGATGTAGAGCTCGTCATCGGTGCGTTCGTACTGGCCCGCCATGAGCGCGACCCCGCACACCATGACGCGGATGCGGTCGAAGACGAAGTCCAGCCAGGCGCCGAAGACCGACCCCTGGCCGGTGAGCCGGGCGACCTTGCCGTCCATGCAGTCGAGGATGAAGGACAGGTGGTAGACGACGGCGCCGGCGATGAGCCACCGCCAGTCGCCCAGCCAGAAGCAGACGGCGGAGCCGAGGCCCAGGGCGAAGGCACCCCAGGTGATCTGGTTCGGGGTGATCCTCGTACGCATCGCCGTCAGCCGCACGAGCGGCGTGGCGACCGGGTCGACGAGGAGCACGGTCCACCACGCGTCCCGTTTCTTCTGGGTGATGCGGCGCACCTCGTCGAGGGGCGGTATGTCTCGGCGCATGGCTGGTCAACTTCCTGGCGTTCGACGTGAGTTCATCTCACGCTAGAAAGCCCTTCACGCGAGGTTCAAGTAGCGCAGAGTGCAACCTTTGGCCGGGGGTAACGGTCGAACTCCATGGCCAAGTCAATGACTTCGCCACGAACCACCTGCGTTACCCGAGCGTTATGAAATGACCTGACCGTTACCCAAAACGCGCGATCACTTCACGCCTCCCGTGGAACCAGGCCGCCGGCCACGTGGCCGAGACGGCGAGCACCTCATGCGGGCAAATCACCTCATCCTACGCATACTGCCTTCCGGGTTGATTGGTGGTGCCATCAGAAACCCCTGACACGGAACTGCGGTTAAAGGCAGGCCGACTCCCTCGCTCTCGAACGGAGACTGCCCGTGTGCGGGTCCAGCCTGCCCATCCCAGCCGCCCGGCCCGTGATCGGCGAAGCCGAGATCGAAGCCGCCGTACGCGTCCTGCGTAGCGGCCATGTCACCCAGGGCCCGGAGGTGGCCGCCTTCGAGGAGGAGTTCTCCGAGCTGGTCGCCGACCGTAGCTGTGTAGCGGTCAACTCCGGCACCTCCGCGCTGCAGCTGAGCCTCATGGCGCTCGGCATCGGAGCGGGCGACGAGGTGGTGGTGCCCTCTTTCTCGTTCGCCGCCACCGCCAACGCGGTACGCCTGGTGGGCGCCGAACCCGTCTTCGCCGACATCACGCCCGGCACCTACTGCCTCGATCCGCTCGCCGCGGCGGCTGCGATCGGCCCGCGAACCGCGGCGCTGATGCCGGTGCATCTGTACGGACATCCCGCCGCCATGGACCACCTGATGCCGCTCGCCGCGCGCCATGGCCTCGCCGTCGTCGAGGACGCCTGCCAGGCGCACGGCGCCGCCCTGCACGGTCAGCCCGTCGGAACCTTTGGGCAGGCCGGATGCTTCAGCTTCTACCCGACGAAGAACATGCACGCGCTCGAAGGCGGCATGATCACCACCGCCGATCCCGAACTGGCCCGCATCCTCAGACTGCTCAGGAACCAGGGCATGGAACAGCGGTACGAGAACGAGATCGTCGGCGCCAACATGCGGATGACCGACGTCGCGGCGGCCGTCGGCCGTGCGCAGCTGAAGCAGTTGCCTGCGTGGACCGACCAGCGGCGGGCCAACGCCAAGGTGCTCGACTCCCTTATCGAGGGGCTGTCCGTGCCGCAGGTGGCCGATGGCGCCCGGCACGTCTACCACCAGTACACCGTCGCCGTCCCCGACGGCCGCAGGGACGCCGTGCAGCGGGAACTGGCGCGGCAGGGCATCGGCAGCGCGGTGTACTACCCGACGCCGATCCACCGTCTGAAGCCGTACCACGACCCGGCCGGCCCTCCCTTGCCCGAGACCGACCGCGCTGCCGCCGCGGTGCTCTCGTTGCCGGTCCACCCGACCCTCGGGCAGGGCGAGCTGGAGCGCGTCGCCCGGGCCGTGAGCGTCGCCGGAGGTGCCCGGTGAGCAAGCAGACCCTGCGCGCGGGACTTGTCGGTCTGGGTGCGATGGGACGCAACCACGCCCGGGTGCTGTCGTCGCTCGACGGCGTCGGACTCGTCGGCGTCATGGACCCGGCGGGAGACGCCACGGGCGCAGCACGTGGCGTCCCGGTCGTCGCCACCCTGCCTGAACTGCTCGCGCTCGGCCTCGACTACGCCGTGGTCGCCTGCCCCACCGCGCTGCACGAGGAGATCGGCCTCGCCCTGGCCGCGGACGGCGTGTGCGCGCTGATCGAGAAGCCGCTCGCCCACTCCGCGGCTGCGGCCCGACGACTGGTCGATGCCTTCGACAGGGCCGGTCTGATCGCCGGGGTCGGGCACATCGAGCGCTTCAACCCGGCGTTGCAGAGCCTGCGTTCGCGCCTGGAGGCGGGCGAGCTGGGTGAGATGTTCCAGGTGGTCACGCGGCGGCAGGGGCCTTTCCCGCAGCGCATCGCGGACGTGGGCGTCGTCAAGGACCTGGCGACCCACGACATCGATCTCACCAGCTGGGTGACGGGGTGTCACTACGCTTCCCTGGCGGCCCGCACGCTCTCCAAGAGCGGCCGCCCGCACGAGGACATGGTCGCGGTCGTCGGTGAACTCACCAACGGCACCATGGTCAGCCACCTCGTGAACTGGCTGAGCCCGCTCAAAGAGCGCTTCACGGCGGTGACCGGCGAGCACGGCTGCTTCATCGCGGACACCCTCACCGCGGACCTCACCTTCCATGCCAACGGCGCCGTCGCCACGGAGTGGGAAGCGCTGAGCACCTTCCGCGGAGCCGCCGAGGGCGACATGGTCCGGTACGCCATCCCCAAGCGTGAGCCGCTGTTCGTCGAGCACGAGCGGTTCCGCGACGCCGTGGAAGGCAAGGGCACGGACATCGTCACCCTCGAGCAGGGGCTGAGGACGGTCGAGGTCGCCGAGGCGGTCCTCGACTCGGCACGGCGGAAGACGGATCTGCCGCTGCAGAGCCCGCACTCGCGGAATCTGGCGGCGGTCACCCAGCGGTCGTGAGGTGCCCGGTCACGGCAGTCGGGTCGGCTCGGGCCTGCCCGGACTGCCGTGGCTTCGCACACCGGGCGACCTGAAGACCCACCACCGAAATGCGCCGTAATTCACCACCGCATTGACGATGGTCGACGTGGTCTTCGCCGCCACATAGGGCAGCCCCAGAGCTGTCAACCCGGTGACCGTCGCCACAGTTGCACTGTAATTCAGCCCGACGAGCACAAGATATTTGGCAAAGGCCGGTCCTGCCAGTGCGCCGCTGCGAAATACAAAGGACCTGTTGAGGCCGAAATTGACCGCCAGCACGGTCACGAACGCCAGCGAGGTGGCCGCGGCCAACGGCATACGAAGTCCGCCGTGCAGCAGGACCAGCGTCCCGACATCGATCAGGTAGCACAGCCCTCCCACAAGGAGGAACCTTGTCGTATCAGCCGAGGAAAAGCGGCAAACGGTGTCCCACAGTTTCCGTACGATTTCTGGTACCTTCCCCCGTGCTCCAGCCCATCGTCGCAGACGGGCTCCAGTTGAAGAACCGTGAGAGGTTTTTTCTCCGTGTATCGAAATATGAAAGTCGCGGTTGTGGTGCCGGCGTACAACGAGGAAAAGTTGATCGCCCGGACGATCAACACCACGCCCGATTTCGTCGACCATATCGTGGTGATCGACGACGCCAGCAGTGACTCGACGGCCGTCGAGGCGATCGACGCCGGCGACCCGCGGGTGGTTCTCATCCAGCACGAGAGAAACACCGGAGTCGGTGGAGCTGTCTGCGACGGGCACAAGGAGGCACTGCGGCTGGGGTGTGACGTCTCGGTGGTCATGGCGGGCGACGGGCAAATGGACCCGGCCTATCTTCCCGCCCTGCTGGCTCCGATCTGTGACGGGACCGCTCTCTTCACAAAGGCGAACCGCTTCTACTCGCGCGACTCCTACCGCGGCATGCCGAAACACCGGATTCTCGGCAACGTCATCCTCTCTTTCCTGACCAAGCTGGCATCCGGGTACTGGCACCTGTTCGACCCCCAGAACGGGTACACCGCGATCCACCGGGCGGCGCTGGAACGGTTGAACCTCGACCGCGTGGCCAAGGACTACTCATTCGAGAACGACCTGCTGATCAATCTGAACATCCTCCGGATCCCGGCCTGCGACGTCCCGATTCCCGCGGTCTACGGGGATGAGGTGTCAACCATGCGGATGCACAAGGTCATTCCGGCATTGATTGGCCAGCTGGCTCGCGGGTCCGGACGACGCGTCGTCCTGAAGTACGTCGTCTTCTCCTTCTCGCCGATCGCTCTTCTGCTCCTGGCGGGACTGTTCCTGATCGCCTTCGGCAGCGCGGCAAGCACGTGGGTACTGGTCCACACGCTCGGGCCTGCGAGCGCCAGCGCAGGAAGTGTCCTGCTGGCAACCCTGCCTATCCTCACCGGAATTCACTTTCTCGTCGGCGCCCTCATGCTCGATATCCAGGAGAGCCCGGACCGCCCAGCCGCCACCGCCGCCGGGATCGGAGGCTCCGGATGAAGTCCGCCGCAGCCGGACCCAAGGCGACGTTCTCGCATCAGACCTCCGTGAGAACGCCGTCGTTCTCGACGTGCAGGACGCCGGTGCCCGGGCATTCCCACATCCCGGTCGAGCCGGGGACCTCGCTGAGCCGCAGGCCCGCACGCCCCACCCA
Organism: Streptomyces sp. NBC_01445; assembly: GCF_035918235.1. Lineage (NCBI taxonomy): Bacteria > Bacillati > Actinomycetota > Actinomycetes > Kitasatosporales > Streptomycetaceae > Streptomyces > Streptomyces sp. NBC_01445. Next base: position 3,163,787 of record NZ_CP109485.1, read on the forward strand.
GCCGATGTGACGGGCCGGGACGCCGGCGACAAGGGCGAAGTCCGGCACGTCCCGTGTGACCACGGCACCGGCGGCCACCATCGCCCAGCGGCCGACGCGGACCGGAGCCACGCAGACCGATCGCGCGCCGAGCGACGCGCCCTCGGCGACCGTGACCCCCACGGGCTCCCAGTCGGCACCTCTCTTGGGCCGCCCTTCGGGGTCGACCGAGCGCGGGTTGTGGTCGTTGGTCAGCACGACCGCGGGACCGACGAAGACACCGTGGCCGAGCTCCGCCGGCTCGTAGACCAGGGCATGGTTCTGAATCTTGACCCCGTCGCCGATCCGGACTCCGGGGCCGACATAGGCGCCCCGCCCCACCACGCAGTTGTCGCCCAGCACGGCCGCCTCACGGATCTGGGCGAGCTCCCACACGGCGGTGCCGGGGCCCACCGCGGCCGACTCGTCGACCTGGGCCCCGGCTGCGATCCGAACCGGAGCGAGCGGCGCTTCACTGTTCTGCATCATGTGTTGTGGAACGACCCAAGGGGTGTGTGGGTTCGGGGACTTGGCCCGTTCTTCTTCTCCCCTACCAGCCTGCCGGCTCTTCGCCGCAAACAGGGCCGAGGGTGATGCAGGCGGTCCCAGCCTCTTCGCACACATGCAGGGTGAAACAGTGCTGGATGGCGCCATAGAAGTAGCCGGTAGCGGTCTCCCCTGCCTTCACCGTTTCCGTGACCCTGCCTGATTCAGGCCCCCCGGTCGTATCCACGTACCACACCGTGTAGGTCATCGGCCGGGCGCCGCCATTTGTGATGACGTACTGGAGGCCGGTTACGTCCTGGACTTCTCGTGCCGTGACGCAGACCTTCGTGCTGCCCAGATTTCCGCAGGTGCTGGTCGCCTGCCGTTTCCCTTTCGCGGTAGCCGGCGGTTCCTCTTGCCCGGACTCCGCACCAGCAGTCGAGGCGGGAAGGCCCAGCGCAATCACCGTGGCCGCGGCGCCGACCAGTACGGTGCGACGCGAGGTCTCCTTCATGTTCTCTCCTCTCCCCGTCGTCGGTACCTGATCTCGTAAGTCAGGACACTAGGCCACCGCTTTCGCGAAAACGTTCAGCAGGATCTTCTGGATCGCGGTGTCGAACGGAATGCTGCCGGTGAAGGACAGGGAGCCGACCGTGAACACCCAGCCCTTGGGGGAAACGGGCGGCACGTAGAGCATTTCGGCCCCGCCCGAACTATTGAGCCCTTCCGCGATCAGTACGGATCCGGGCACGGCGGCCTGTCGACGGTCGACCTCCCAGCCGCTGGCGGCGATGTCGTAGGAGACGCTGCCAATGGCGTCTCCCACGTTCAGACCGGTTCCCGCCGTAAAAGGATTGTTAGCGGTGTCGCGCACCTCGTACGGAGCGAAGGACATATACGTCGGTGGGAAGTGCGATACGCCCAGGATCTGCGATTCGGACTGTCCGGAATCTGCGAAAACATCTCGTGAGCCGTTGGGCCGTCGAAAAATGACCGCGTTACCGTCCGGCGTGTACTGCATCCGTTCGTAGATTCCGTTCCCGCCCAGGTAGATGATGCGGCCGCCGTTGTTCTGGAAGTCAGCAATGTTGTCACGCGCGGTTTGCGTGAAATACTCGGGATGGGTGGTCAGCACCAGCGCCTTGTAATTTCCGCCCTGCGCGGGTGTCCGCAGCCAGCCGGCACCCGTCGCATGCAGGTCGTTGTCCGCGTAGCAGTCGTACTGGATGCCCTGTGAGCTCATCCATCGAAACAGCAGCAGGTCACTGTAGAGGAGGTGGTCGATGATTCCGGTCGCGGTCACATAGGAGTTGTCCCACGAGGTTCCCATATTGGGGCGCTGCAGGGTGACGGTCCGCTGCGCACCGGATTGGCCGGTCGTATATTGATTGTGCCCGCCCCAGAAATTGTAGGCGTTATAAGTATTGGTCGGCACCAGGACGGCGATCTGTCGCTGTGGCGTTGAGGGCCGCACGACGAACATCACGTTGTGTTCTTTACCCTGAGGTGATTTCAATTGTGATGCGTATACGCCCGAAGGCCAGCTCGCCCCGGACCCCACAGATACCGAGAAGGACGGATTCCACCCGCACCCTGCGCTGTGATATCCGCTCTGCAGCAGCTGGAACTGCCCGGTTCGAGTAGCGGGCGGTGTGACGGTGACGGGGCCACCGGGGGCAGGAGCGAGGCGAACGGTGGACGACGTGTACGAAGGGAACGTCGTGGAGACGTGGATGCCGAGACTCGTGCCCTGCCGAGTGGACAGTGACGTCGGGTAGCCCTGCAACGCCGCGGAATTCTCGCGGGTGAAACCCGAGCCGACCACAGCGCCGGAACCGCTGGCCCATTGAACGCCGCTGGTATCGACGGTCTCGGAGTTGAGCAGGCGATACCACTGGAGTTGATTGTCGGGGCCCGGCGGGTTGGCGGTGCTCGTGTTGATCTTGTACACGGCACCGGAACCATTGGAGAAAAGCCCCCTCTCGAACGGCCCCAAAATTGTGGTGTCAACAGGCGCGCCACCGTTCGCCCAGTTGAACGTTCCAGTCGAGCTGAGATAGCGGAACCAGCTGAGCGCGCTGCCGTGCCGCGTTCCAAAAATAACGCCGTTCGGGTCGGCGAACAGTTGGGTGTAGGGCTGCCATTTCGAGCCGATCTTGGCACCCGAATTCGCCGCCCAGCTGAAGGAGCCGTTGGTGCCGGTATATTTGTACCAACGCAGGTCCCCGTTGCCGTCCTGCGCGTAGAGGACGTTCCCCCACCCGCCGATGACACGCGGGAAGTTCCACTGGGTACCGATACGACTGCCGCTTGCCGAGTGCCAGCTCCCGGCGCCGGTGCCGAGGTTGGACAGGATATATCGGTACCAAATAAGGTCCCCGTTGGGCAGGAACGCGAAGATCTGTCCATCGGCGGCGGCCAGGACGAAACGGAATTTCTGCCATCCGGTGCCGATGAGTCGAGGGGCGCCAGAATTTGCCCAGGAGGCGGGGGTGCCCGTCGTCCAATTGATATGCCGATACCAATACAGGTTTCCGTCGGCCTGAATCGCGTAGATGATTCCGTTTCCGCCGGGAACCAAGCTCAAGAACCGCTGTTGAGGGTCATAGGCCATGTCTTTCGATGCCCTTTCAGATAAACCGCCGTGGGCATGGTCGTGCGTTACTGGTCCACGTGCAAGAATCGACACGATCCAATCGGGCCGAGGCCCATAGGGCGGGGAACAGCGACAGGCAGAGCACGCCGATGAAGAGTGGCGCTGCCATGTAGCGGAAGCACGGCGCGGGATTAGCTGCGAGCACGGTGAGCTGCACGCCGAGGGTGACGCCCGCCAGGGCGAGCAGGGGACGGCAGCGGCGGACCCGGGCGAGCAGGGCGACGAGCGCGTAGGTGGCGTAGCACCAGGTGGCGCCACGCCAGAAGAGCCACTCGAGCTGGGGGACGCGGAAGGCGGAGCGGCCGAAGGTGGCCGCGTGGTTGAGGGTCTGGGACAGCGGCCGGGCCGTGAGCACCGGTCGGTACGGGCTGTCCTGGATCGAGCGGAATCCCCACAGGTCTGCGGGGATCGATGTGCCGTACGTCCATGTCCTGGCGTTCTTGCTCCGCGGTCCGGGGAAGACGGCCCAGGCAATGTGCGCTCGGCACAGCCGCGCGTCGAAGATCTGCTGAGGGGACGTGCGCAGGACCCGCCACCACAACCGCACCAGCGGTTCGGCGAGCCGGTCGGCCGCGGCCCGGTTCAGCGAAGGACTGTAGTAGAGCACGTCGGACACATAGCAGTTGGTGCCGGCGCCCTGCCAGGTCGAAAGCGGCGCCACCCCGGCCATGAGCCGCAGATCATCCGCGGTGAACAGGCCCGGCGCCTGCGCATAGGTCACCGCCAGGTCGGCGTAGTGCAAGTTGTAGATGAATGCCTTGCTCGGCTGCTCGACGCCGGCCGCCGGATAGACAACGAGCATGAGCAGCAGCGTCAGGGATGTGGTGGCGGCAGCGAGGCCGGCGATCATGCGCCGGGCTCCGGGCAGCGCCAGGAGCAGGACCAGTGACGCGATCACGGACATCGGGAAGCCGTTGTTGCGGAAGAGGTCGACGCCCAGGAGCCCGGCGCACAGCAGCAAGAGCTCCGAGCTGTGCAGATGCCCGTTCCACGTGCCGTTCGAGCGCCTGCCCAGGAGCCGTACCGACACTGCGAACACCAGCACCGCACAGATCGTGAACGGCACGTCCTTCCAGACGAAGACGGTGAAGGACCCGAGCGGTGGAGCCGCCGCGCAGGCCACCGCGGCCGGTGCGCTCCATCGCCCCCGTACACCCAGAGTCCGCAGGCTCGCGCACGTGTAGCCGAGTACCGCGGACATCGCGATCGTCTGCAGCAGCGTCAGCGCAGCGAGGTCCCCCGTGATGCCGAGGGTCAGCCGGACCAGCGCGTTGTAGAGCACCGAGTGGTCCGAGCGCCAGTGGCCGGTGGTGACCTGCCACGTGTAGACGACCGAGTCCATGCTCATCAGCCCCGGGTAGAAGGCCGCCCACCACAGCAGGTGGCAGGCCTGGCACGAGAGGAAGACAGCCAGCGGCAACCGTAGTTCCGGAGGTACGCGCGACGAGAGGGCCCGGGCCTTCGTGGCCGTCTTCACATCGGACCGGCCGGAACGGACTTGTTGTGGGGGATGGACGGAGATCTCCTGGGCGTTCGGGACACCGAGCAGTTTCAGCTGCTCCGTGCGCTTGTCACGGGATGTACTCCACGTTCTTCGGTGAGGTGGGTGAGGTCGCTGCGGTGGTGGACGGTGTCGCTCGGGACGCCGGGGGCGGGACGACGGGGCGTCCGGCACCGCGCAGCGCGGGAATGAGTGACAGGCAGAGCACGCCGATGAACATGGGGGCCGCCATGTAGCGGAAGCACGGCGAGGGGGTCGCGACGAATACGGTGAGCTGATTGCCGAGGGTGACGCCCGCCAGGGCGAACAGGGGGCGGCAGCCACGGGCCCGGGCGAGCCGGGTGACGAGCACGTAGGTGGCGTAGCACCAGATCGCGCCGCGCCACAGGAGCCACTCCAGCTGGGGAACGCGCGAGGCGGCATACGCGAAGACGCCGACGTCGTGAAGGGCTTGGGACGGGGGCTGGGGCTGGGCCGCCTGCCGGTAGGGGCTCGTCCGCATCTCCGGATACCACTTGTAGAACACCGGGTTCACCCAGTTGAGGGAGTTGTACGTCCTGCCTCCTTGATCCTGCGGCCCGGGGAAGACGGCCCAGGCGATGTGCCCGCGGCAGATCCGCGCGCCCATCACCTTCTGGGGGGCCTTGCGCAGAGTGCGCCACCACAACTGCACGAGGGGTTCGGTGAGTTGATCGGTGACATGCCTGTTCAGCTTCCGGTACAGCGGGTCGGAGGCAAAGCAGGTGGCTCCGGTCGTACGCCAGTCCGAGAGCGGCGCCGCCCGGGCCATCAACCGCAGATCATCCTGGGTGAACAGGCCCGGCGCCTGCGCATAGGTCACCGCCAGGTCGGCGTAGTGGAGGTTGTAGACCAGCGTCTTGGGCGGCTTCTGGATACCGACCGCCGCATAGACCACGAGCATCAGCGTCAGTGTCACGGCGGTGGTGACGGTGACCAGCACGGCGATCATGCGGCGGGCCCCGGGCAGCACCAGAAGAAGGCTCAGGGCGGCGATCACGGCAACGGGGAAGCCGTTGTTGCGGAAGAGGCCGATTCCGAGGAACGCGACGCACAGCAGCAGGAGTTCGGAGCGTCGCAGGTGGCCGTTCCACCTCCCCTGCAACCGCCTGCCCACCAGTCGTACCGTCACGGCGAAGGCCAGCACCGCACAGGTCGTGAACGGCACGTCCTTGCCCACGTAGACGGTGAACACACCGAGCGGTGGAGCCGCCGCGCAGGCCACTGCGGCCGGTGCGCTCCACCGTCCGCGTACGCCGAGTGTGCACAGGCTCGCGCACGTGTAACCGAGTACCGCGGACATCGCGACCGTCTGCAGGAGCGTCAGCGCAGCGAAGCCCCCGTTGCTGTTGAGGGACAGCCAGAGCAGGGAGTTGTAGAGGACCGAGTGATTGGAGATCCAGTGGTCGGTGGTGACCTGCCAGGTGTAGGCGAGCGCGTCGTAGTCGATCAGGCCTGGGTAGAACGCCAGCCACCACAGCAAGTAGCAGGCCTGGCAGGAAAGGTAGACGACGAGCGGCAACCGCAGCGCCGGCGGCACGCGCGACCACAGCTCGTGGGCCCTGGCTGCCGCCGTTGAGGAATGGAGCCGGGAACGGGGCGCTGTGGCTGACATGGCGGAGATCTCCTGGGCGTTCGGACCGGAGCGGCGAGCGGAAGGTGACGGGAAGGACAGGCCGGTGGCCCACGCTGCGGCCCTGGTCATCGTGTGCCGTCCGGGACTGCGGGGTGCGCGGCGCCTCGGAGCTGTCGTGCGTCCTGCTGAGGGATGGCCGACAGGGGGTACTCCTGGCCGAGCATGATCAGGGAGACCACCCGGGCGGCCGCGTGCCCGTCGTCGTACGGACAGAACCGTCGGCGGAAGGTGGCGCGAAGAGCGGCGGAGCGCGCGTCCTGCCATGCCCCGGAGACGAACAGATCCGTCAGCTCTTCGGTGCTGGTGGAGACATGGCCCGGCGGCTCGGCCGGCAGATCGACGTAGGCGCCGCGGGCCGCCCGGTACGCCGCCCAGTCGTCGCCGTGGACGATGATCGGGCGGTCCGTGTTGGCGTAGTCGAACATCAGGGACGAGTAGTCGGTCACCAGGGCGTCGGAGACGAGCATCATGTCCTGTACCGAGGGCTCGTCGGTGACGTCGAGGAGCTGCCCGCGCCGCTGGAGGTCGCGCAGCTGCAGACCACGGATCTCGGCCTTGGTGTCCCTCGGGTGCAGACGGACGAGCAGGGTGACCGCCGGCCCCAGCTCCCTGACCAGGTGCTCGAAGTCGAGCCGCGGCACGTACGACTTGCGGTGGTCGCGCCTGGTCGGGGCGTAGAGCACCACGGCGTTGCCGTCCGGGACACCGAGCCGCTTGCGCAGGGCGACCGTCCGCAACGCGTCCCCCCGCACCAGCACGTCGTTGCGCGGGGCGCCGGTCGGCAGTGAGGTGAAGTGACAGGGATAGGCGCGGTCCCAGATCTGCTGCGCGTACGGACTGGAGACCAGGCTGAAGTCCCAGCGGTCCGCACGCCGGAGCATCGCACGGACATCGACGTGGTACTTCGCGGCCGGGCGGCCGAGCAGGTCGACGCCCATGTGTCCCAGGGGTGTCCCCTGGTGGGTGTGCACATGGATCTGCCCTGGGCGCTTCACCAGGCCGTGTGTCCAGTCGACGTTGTTGACGAAATACGTGGCGCGGCTCATCACCCGGTGGTAACCAGGCGTGTCCGGGGCGACGTGGTCGATGCCTTCCGGGAGCCGCTCCACGTCGTCCGGCCGCACCACCCACACCGGGTGGATGTGCGGGGCCAGCATCCGTGCCACGTCATGGATGGCAGCCGGATCGCCGAGCACACCGCGGTGCCAGAAGGCCGAGTACACGGCGAGATTCGGATCGAGCGGGCGCCGGCGCTGGGTCCCGGCGATGGCTCTGTTGATCCGCCGTGTGGTCGCCTTGCGCACCTCGCTCTTCTTGCGGAGCAATGCGTTGCGCAGCCGCTCAGCCAGCACGCAGGCCTGGAACACGGGGTAGGGGCTGCCGGGGAGCAGGCGCCACTGGGTGCGGTAGGTATCGTCCGGCGGGGTGAAACCGTCCGGCTTGTAGCGCCGGTAGTACCCCACTGTCTCCCGGTAGAAGGCGGCCCGGTCCTCGGGCAGTACTCGCTCGCCGAGCGGCATCGTCGCCAGGAAGTGGTTGATCATCCGCTCGAAGAGGAGCGGCCTCGCCCCGTCCAGTTCCGGGTGTTCGTCGAGAAACGCGAACAACCCCGCGTACTGCGCGAAGATGTCGAAGTGCCTGCGTCCCGGGGTGCGGGTGATCGCGCCACGCCTGCGCTGCAGATACTGGACGCACACCCGGTCGAGACAGGCGATGCGGCGGGCGCACATCAACGCCTGATAGGTGACGGGGGCGTCCTCGTAGAGACCCTGCTGGTAGGTGAATCCGTGGCCGGTGAAGAAGTCACGACGGTATGCCTTGTTCCAGGCGACCAGGAACAGATGCAGATACTGGGGACTGCTCATGATGTCGAACGTGTCCGTGCCCGCGGAGGCGAGCAGATCCGCCGTCATGCTCCTGCCGCCACGGCCCCACCAGTGCGTGCGCACATGGTCGAAGACGAGAACGTCCGGGTCGTCGGTGACGGCGAGCCGCTCGTCGATGGCTCGCAGTGCTCCGGGGGTGTAGCTGTCGTCGCTGTCGAGGAAGAGCAGATACTCGCCGGTGGCGTGGCCGACCCCCGCGTTGCGTGCCCGGCCGAGGCCGACGTTCCGCGGCAGGTGGACCGCGGTGACCCGTGCGTCGCGCGCCGCGTACTCGTCGATGATGTTGCCGCAGTTGTCGGGTGAGCAGTCGTCGACCGCGATGACCTCGATGTCGGTGCAGGACTGCGTCAGGATCGAGTCGAGGCACTCGCGCAGGTAGCCCTGGACCTTGTAGACGGGAACGATGACGCTGAAGCGAGGCACGGGCTCTTCCACGGTCGTGAGGGATGGGGGCGTGCGGTTCGGACGGGTCAGTGATGCGGGACGCGGGCTGCGGCCGGGGCCGGGACGCGCTCGCCCAGCGGAACGACCGGCGGCAGGGCCTCGGCCGGCTCACCGAGCAGCACCCGGCGCACCACCCGCTCTGCGGCAAGCCCGTCGTCGAATTCGCAGAACCGCTCACGAAACGCGCCGCGCAGCCGGGCCGCGGCCTCGCCGTCCCACTCACCGCCGCGGAAGATCCGCGTGAGCTCGTCCTGGGTACGGGCCACCGGACCCGGCGGCGCGGCAAGCAGATCGAAGTAGACGCCCCGTGTCTCCCGGTAGATGTCCCAGTCGTCGGCGTACACGACGATCGGGCGGTCGAGGTTGGCGTAGTCGAACATGATCGACGAGTAGTCCGTGATCAGCACGTCCGCGGCGAGGCACACCTCCTCGGGCGAACGGTGCTCCGTCACGTCGATCAACGCGCCGGAGCGCAGCATCCCTTCGAGGCCTGCGGCCCCCTCGTAGGAGTGGTGGGCCCGCAGCAGCACGACGAACTCCTCGCCGAGCGCCTCGCAGAACGCGACGAGGTCCAGCTGGGGGAGGAAGTCCGTGCGGTAGTCGCGGTAGGTCGGCGCGTAGAGCACCGCGATCCGGTCCTCGGGGACGCCGAGGCAGTGCCGGATCGCGGCCACGTCCTCGGCCGTCGACGTGTAGAACGCGTCATTGCGCGGATAGCCGACGTCCAGACTCTCGTACTCGCCCGGGTAGGCCCGCTCCCAGACCTCGGTGGAGTGGCGGTTCGAGGAGAGGTTGAAGTCCCAGCGGTCCACGCGCTGCAGGAGCTTGCCGAGCGGGCCGGCCGCGGCCGCCGCTGCCGGGAACTCCACCTGGTCCACGCCCATGCGCTTGAGCGGGGTGCCGTGCTGGGTCTGCACATGGACGGTGCCGGGGCGCTTCTTGACCGACATCTCGAAGTTGACGTTGTTGAAGGTGTACTTGGCGGTGGCCATCACCTCCCAGTAGCGGGCGCTTCCGATCACCACGCTCTCGACGTCCTCCGGCATCTGTCGCGCGTGGTTCTCGGTCGACAGAAAGACCGTTCTGATGTGCGGTGCCAGACGCCGCGCCGCCGCGTGGATGGCGGCGGGGTTGCAGGTGTAGCCGCGACCCCAGTACGAGGAGAAGACAGCGAGGTTCTCGTCGACCGGCCGTCTGAGGAAGGCCCCGTACGGGTTGCCGGTCCGCTTCCGCAGTCTCCTGAGGAGCCGTCCGACAGACCGCGCCGCCCTGCCGAGGCAGCGCTTCGTGCCGCGCAGTGCGCGGAATGCCGTGTAGGAGCGGGAAGCCAGCAACACGTGCTGCAGCCCCACGCTGCCTCCTGGCGGGCGGTGGCCCGTGGGGCGATGCTGACGGTAGAGCCGGGCGGCCCTGCGGAAGTACTGTCGCCGCAGCGCGGGCGTCGGCAGCCGTGCGGGCGATGCCGCTGTCTTGAGCACCCCGCACACCAATTGGTGGAAGACCCTGCCGAGCAGCGCCGCGTCCGGCTTCAGCTCCGCCGCCCGGCGCATCACCAGGTCGAACCGGTCGAGCAGATCCATGTGGTGGAGTCCGGGGATCTCGTTCCGGCTGCCTTGGCGGCGCAGCAGATGACGTACGCAGATCCGGTCGAGCAGCGCGATCCGCTCGGCCCGCAGCGCGGCCAGCACGCTCCACACCGTGTCGGTGAACATGCCGGGTACGAAAGCCAGTTCGCGCCGGGACACGAAGTCGCGCCGATAGGCCGCGCTCCATGCGGGCACCAGCACATCGGGCAGCGCGGGGTGCTGCTCCACGGTAAAGGTCCCGGCCGGGGCCCCCTGCCACAGCCGCTCGAGTGTCGCGCCCCAGCTGCCGTCGAACCAGTGCACCCGCTCATGGTCGAAGAGCAGCAGATCGGGCTCTTCGCACTCGGCGAGCCGGGCGTCGAGGACTCCCAGAGCGCCGGGCACCAGCGTGTCGTCGCCGTCGAGGAAGAGCAGGAACTCGCCCTCGGCAACGGCGATCCCGGCATTGCGTGCGCCCGGAAGGCCGTGACCCGGTGGCGAGTGCACCACCTTGATCCGCGGATCGCGGTCCGCGTGTGCGGCCACGATCGAGGCGCACAGCCCTTCCGGGGCGCTGACGACCGCGATCAGTTCGAGGTCGGCGAATGCCTGGCCGAGCACCGAATCAAGACAGTCGGGCAGTCGCCCCGGCCCGTCGTGGGCGGGAACAACAACGCTGAAGCGGGGCAACACACTCTCCTTCGGTGGGCGTTCAAGCAGCGCTGGTGGGCAGGGTCGCGGTTGCCTCCGGTTCCTTCCGCGGGCCGGATGCCGCCGGGGCCTGGGCCGGTTGCCGCTCGTCCAACGGCACGACGGACGGCAGGCCCGCCGTCTCCCCGAGGAGGACATGCCGCACGACCCGCTCGGCGGCGCCCCCGTCGTCGTACGGGCAGAAGCGACTGCGGAATGCGGCCCGCCGCTGGGCGGAGCGCGGGCTGCACCACTCGCCGGTCGCGAAGATGTCGATCAGCTCGTCCTCGCCGGTGGCGACGGCGCCGGGCGGGAAGGACCAGAGGTCGAAGTAGGTGCCGCGGGCCGCCTCGTAGGCCTCCCGGTCGTCGGCGTACACGACGATCGGGCGGTCCAGATTGGCGTAGTCGAACATCAGCGAGGAGTAGTCCGTGACCAGCGCGTCGCTCGCCAGGCAGAGGGATTCGACGCAGGGGTGGTCCGAGACGTCGACCAGTCGGGACGAGTCCCTGCCCACGAGCGGACCGCCGGAGAGGTGGTGGGCGCGGGTGAGCAGTATGAAGCTGGGGCCGAGTGAGCGCAGCATGCGCTCCAGATCGATCACGTGGCGCTGCGTGCGACGGTAGTCCCGGTGTGTCGGGGCGTACAGGATCGCGACCGAATCCCGGGGGATGCCCAGGGTCTCGCGCAGCCGGGCCACGTCCTTGCCGGTGGCGTGCTGGTAGATGTCGTTACGCGGATATCCGTACTCGAGCGTGGTGTAGGCGGCGGGGTAGACCCGCTCCCAGACGAGCGTCGAATGGCGGTTCGCGGACAGGACGTAATCCCACTTGTCGCAGTTGGCGAGCATGCGCCCGACGTCGGTGTCGCCGACTGCGGCGGGCCGGTCGAGCAGGTCGAGGCCCATGTGCTTGAGCGGGGTGCCGTGCTGGGTCTGCAGGAACACCTGGCCCCGGGCCTTGACGAGTCTTCGGTCGAAGTTGACGTTGTTGACCAGGTATTTGGAGCGGGCCAGCGCCGTCCAGTACGCGGCCGAGCCAGGAGTGAGGCGACGGGTGCCCGCCGGGACCGTGTGGTCGTGCGCGGGGCCCGCGATCCAGGCGGTGCGGATACGGGGCGCCACTTCGCGGACCTTCGCCTCGATCGCCGCCGGGTTGCAGCCGTAGCCGCGGCCCCAGTAGGCGGAGAACACGGCGTCGTTCTCGCGCAGTGGAAGGAGCCGTTGGATGCGGTAGTGGATCTGGAGTGCGGCCGCCCTGACGGCACCGTATGCGGCGACGGCGGCGCGGTGGACGTGTCGATGGACGGCTCGTGCGCAGTACAGGGCGAGGTAGCTGCGGTGCGCGCCCAGGCGCACCAGGGCGTGCCGGATTCTGGTGCGCGCGGGGGGAGTCGCGCCCGGGCAGTGGTAGCGGCGGCTGTAGGTGCGGGCCTGGCGCAGAAACGCGGCACGGCTGCCGCGCAGCAGCCGGTCGCGCGCCGTGAACACCGTGCTGAAGTGGTCGAGCATCCGGCGGAAGACGAAGGGGCGCCAGCGCGCCAGTTCGGGGTGCGCGTCCAGGTAGGCGAAGACCCGGTCGTACTGGTCGAAGATCTCGAAATGCCTGCGCCCGGGGGAACAGGTGATCGCTCCCTGTCTGCGCTGCCGGTACCGCACGCAGACCCGGTCGAGCACCGCGATCGAGTTCGCGGTCACCAGCACCGGATAGGTCCAGGAGACGTCCTCGTAGTAGCCGGGGGCGAAGGTGAAGCCCGCGCGCTCCAGGAACTCACGGCGGTAAGCCTTGTTCCAGACGACGTGCAGGACTCTCAGCAGGCCTGGCCTGTCGTCCAGGGTGAACGCCGCCGGGCCCTCCTCGGTGAGCTGGGCCGTGACGACGTTGGGCGCCGTCCTCCCGGTGCAGTACGACCGTACGTAGTCGTAGACCAGGACGTCGGGGGCGTCCGTGTTCTTGAGCCGGTCCGAGATCGCGTGCAGCGCGTCAGGGGTGAGGGAGTCGTCGCTGTCCAGGAAGATCACATACTCGCCGGTGGCGCGTTCGAGCCCGGCGTTGCGGGCTCGGCCGAGACCCGTGTTCTCCGTCAGATGGATGGCGCGCACACGCGGATCCCGGGCCGCGAATTCGTCGATGATCGTTCCACTGCCGTCCGGTGAGCAGTCGTCGATCGCGATGAGCTCAAGATCCGTGAAGGGCTGCTCCAGGACGGATTCAAGGCATTCATGTAGATATGCCTGCACCATGTAAGCGGGGACAATCACACTGAACCGTGGCAATACGAATCCATGGGTCGGCGGCGGCGTATTGCCCGAAAACGACCGATAGCATCCGAAGTTACGCCAAATCTGGCATACGGGGGACTCCTGGGTGATCAGGGGGCGGAACCGCCGCCCCTCCCCGCCGCGAGCGGAGCGATTGGGGGCTACCGTGCTCGGCGCCCTCGCCGGCCACAGGGGCGCCGGCCACGAGGTTGTCGATTTCGACGACGCGGGGCAGCGCGGCCGTCCCGGGATCCGTCGGCGGGTCCGCCGTCCGAGCCCGGGACCGCGCTCCGGCGCGCTGTGGCGCCGCTGGGCAGGGCGTGCCGACGAACGCGATCACCGAGGCTCGGCAGCGGGGACGCACCCATGCTTTGGCGGCGCACGAGGCCGGGCGGCGGGTGCCGGAGCCGGCCGGACGGGAGGTCGCGGAAAGCCTTGCCGGGGGCAGCGGGACGGACCGCCCCCGTCGGTATCCACCAAAAACGTGCGCTCCCTCTACCTTTGGCGGGCACCCGCCCTGTCCGCCGCCGCCTCCACCAGGTCGGCTGCCCGGGCCGTGCCGCCCTCTCCCGCCATCTCCGCCCGGATCTCCTGGAGGCGGCGCGCCACCTCGGGGTCGGACGCCATGGCGAGTACCGCCTCCCTGAGCTTCCCGGGCGTGGCCTCCTCCATCGGTACGTGGCGTGCGACGCCGAGCCCCTGGAGCATGTCGGCGTTGCCGAACTGGTCGACGGCCTGCGGGACCGCGACCATCGGCGTCGCGGTGGCGAGGCCCTCCTGGCTGCCGCCCGCGCCCGCGTGCGTGATGAAGGCGTCGGCCTGCCTGAGGATCGCCAGCTGCGGCACCCAGTGGTGCACCTCGACGTTCGCGGGGACCTCACCGAGCTCCTCCTCGTCGACGAACTTGCCGATCTGGAGCACCACATGCCAGCCGGGCAGGTCACCGAAGGCCTCGATGCAGGCACGGTAGAAGGCGGGCTGCTTGGTGAAGGACGAACCGAGCGAGACGAGGAGGAGCTTCTCCGCGCCGGCCGGGCGCTGCCACTCGCCCTGCGCCGCCCGCTCGCCCTGGCAGGCGCCGACAAAGGTGTAGCGGCTCTCGTCGACCCGGTCGGCGTTCGGCTGGAGCGCCTTGGGGATGAGGACGAGGCAGCGGTCCGGGCGGCCCATGAAGTCCTCGACCGAGAGGTCGATTCCGTTCGACCTGATCCAGCTCTCGAAGTTCTCGTAGAACGCCTTGCCGCGCGGCGTCTGCTTCAGCGGCTCGAACATCGGCTTGCCGACCTCTTCCTCGTATCCCTCCCAGGCCACGAGGTTCGGCGAGAACTGCACGATCGGGACGTTCCAGCGGTGGGCCAGGACGCGGGCGGGGTAGGCGGTGATGTCGTAGAGGACGAGGTCCGGTTCGTCGTCCTCGTAGAGGTCGACGAGCTGCGGCAGCGCCTGGATCGCGTCGGTGAGGAAGGGTTCGAGGTTGTCGACCAGCTCCGTGCCCCACGCGTCCGGGTCGTCGTCGGTGGGCAGCGTCGAGTGCCAGATCTTCGGCTCGGCCCCGGTCTCGGCGACCTTCTCGGCGAACTGTGGCGGGATCGCGTACGTCACGCGGTGCCCGCGGGCGACGAGCTCCCTGATCACCTCGATGCTCGGGTTCACGTGCCCGTGGGCGGCGACGGAGAACATGGCGATATGGGCGTTCCTGGGGACGGACATGACGCCACCGTAAGTGAGACGAGACGTCTCGTGCAATTTCTTTCTACGCGTAGAACCTCGAGACGCTCTGCAGGACGCATGCGGGCTTGGCCGCTCCCTCGATCTCGACGGTGCCGTCGACCGTGATCTGCACGCCGCCCGGCACGTCCTCGACCCCGGCGAGGCGCGCGGCCAGGCGGATACGGGAGCCCGCCGGCACGGGGGCGGGGAAACGGACCTTGTTCAGGCCGTAGTTGACCTTGGTGGTGACTCCTTCGACGTCCAGGAGCTCGGTGAACATCGGGATGAAGAGGGAGAGCGTCAGATATCCGTGCGCGATGGACGCGCCGAAGGGGCCTTCCTTGGCGCGCTCGGGGTCCGTGTGGATCCACTGGTGGTCGTCGGTGGCGTCGGCGAAGGTGCCGATCCGCTCCTGCGTGACGTCGGTCCATTCACTGGAACCCAGGTCGCTTCCGGCGAGCTTCTTCAGTTCGTCCAGGCCGTTGACGGTGATGCCCATGAGGGGCTCCTTCGGTGGGTGTTGATGGGGGTGCGATGCGGGGCGGGGCAGGGCATTCAGGGGTCATGAAGTGCCGTGCAGGCGACGGACGTCGGCCTTGACGAGCTTTCCCGACGCGGTGCGGGGCAGGGCGTCCACGACGACGGCCGACTTGGGGATCTTGTAGGGGGCCAGGATCCCGGACAGCGACGCGAGGACCTCGTGCGGGTCGGGCGCGTGGCCTTCGCGGGCGACGAGGACCGCCCTGCCGACCTCACCCCACTTCTCGTCGGGTACGCCGATGACCGCGCACTCGGCGATGTCCGCGTGGGCGAGCAGGGCGTCCTCGACCTCGGCGGGGTAGATGTTCTCGCCCCCCGAAATGATCATGTCCTTGAAGCGGTCGACGATGGTGACGTAGCCGTCCGCGTCGATCCGGGCCGCGTCCCCCGTCCGGAACCAGCCGTCGGCGAACGCGGCGGCGCTCTCGTCGGGCAGACCCCAGTAGCCGGGCATGACATGAGGCCCGCGCACCAGGACCTCGCCCGTCTCGCCCGGCTCCACCGGCGCGAGATCGGGGCGCGCCACGCGTACGTCGCTGAAGAAGTGCGGCACGCCCGCCGTGCCCGCCTTGCTGACGGCGTGCTCGGCGTCGAGGAAGAGGGTGCCGGGCGCCGCCTCGGTCATCCCGTAGCCCTGCAGGAAGGTGAGGCCGCGGTCCTGGTAGGCCGCGATGAGCGGGGTCGGGACGGGCGAGCCGCCGCAGCTGAGCATCCGCAGCGACGACAGGTCGGCGTCCGGCCAGTTCGGTTGCCGTGTGAGCTGGTCGAACATCGTCGGGACGCCGAACATGAACGTGACCCGGTGGCGCTCGACGAGTTCCAGGGTCGCCGCCGCGTCGAACGAGCCCACCAGGACGCAGCTGCCGCCTTTGAGCAGCACCGGCAGGGTGAGCATGTTCAGGCCGGCGGTGTGGAAGAGCGGCGCCACCACGAGCGCGATCTCGTCGGCGACGAGGTCCTGGTCGACCAGGACGTTGACGGCGTTCCAGGTGAGGTTCCCGTGCGTGAGCATGGCTCCCTTGGGACGGCCCGTCGTCCCGGAGGTGTACATGATGATGGCTACGTCGTCGGGGCCGACCTGCTCGTCGATGGCGAGGGCCGGGGCGGCGGCCAGCAGTTCCTCGTACGCCGGTCCGTCCGCCTCGACGGCGGTGCGGACGCCCGGCAGGTCACCGCTCCGCGCGGCGGCGTGCAGCAGCACCGTGGCGCCGGAGTCCCGTATCTGGAAGGCGAGTTCGGGCTCGGCGAGCCGGGTGTTGAGCGGTACGAAGACCGCGCCGAGGAGCCCGGCGGCGAACAGGGCCTCCAAGAACGAGGGGTGGTTGGGGCCGAGGTAGGCGACCCGGTCTCCGCGCCGGACGCCGAGCGCCCGCAGGGCGTGGGCGAGCCGGGTGGTGCGCTCGTGCAGGGCGGCGTAGGTGACGGCGGCGCCGGCGTGGATCAGTGCGGTGCGGTGCGGGGTCTTGCGGGCCCGGCGTGCGGGCCACGACCCCAGTCCCTCGTTGCGCATGTCCGGCCCCTTCACGGTTTTGTCAGCCCGAGCAGCCGGGCGGCGTTCTCCTTGAGGATCTTCGGTCGGACCTCGTCCTTGATCGGCAGCTTCGCGAAGTCGGCCAGCCAGCGGTCAGGGGTGAGGACGGGGTAGTCCGAGCCGAAAAGCACCTTGTCCTTCAGCAGGGTGTTGGCGTACTGGACCAGCTGCTGCGGGAAGTACTTCGGCGACCAGCCCGAGAGGTCGATGTGCACCCCCGGCTTGTGGGTGGCCACGGCGAGCGCCTCGTCCTGCCAGGGGAACGACGGGTGCGCGAGGATGATCTTCAAATGGGGGAAGTCGGCGGCGACGTCGTCCACGTGCATCGGGTTGGAGTACTTCAGGCGGATGCCGCCACCGCCGGGCACGCCCGCGCCGATGCCGGTCTGGCCGGTGTGGAAGAGCGCGACGGCGCCCGTCTCCTCGATCACCTCGTAAAGGCCGTACGCCATACGGTCGTTGGGGAAGAAGCCCTGGATGCTGGGGTGGAACTTGAATCCGCGCACCCCGTACTCCTCGACCAGGCGCCGGGCCTGCCGGATCCCGGCGCGGCCCCGGAAGGGGTCGATGCTCGCGAACGGGATCAGCACGTCGGGGTTGGCGTGCGCGGCCTCGGCGACCTCCTCGTTGGGGACGGGCTCGGTGCCGGTGGCGGACTCGGCGTCGACGGTGAAGATCACGGCGGCCATCCGCCGCTCGCGGTAGTACGCGGCCGTCTCCTCGAGGGTGGGCTTCCGGTTCCCCTCGATCTTGAAGTAGGCGCTGGACGCGGCGTTCAGCTCGTCGTCGAGCGAGGCCCGCCCCTTGGACGACACCTCGGCGTGCGTGTGGACGTCGATCGCGGTGAGTGCCGCCACGTCGATGCCGCTCATGCCGGGACCACGCCCTCGGGAGCCTTCGGAAGGCGGGGCGCGGGGATGCCGACGGACTGCGGCTCGCGCCCGACCGACGTGTGCCAGGTCTCGGCGATGGTCCGCGGGCTCCAGCCGCCGTCCGCGTAGGCGACGGACACCTCCTGCGGGTGCGACCACAGGGCGAGCTTGTCGCCGCCGATGCCGATGCACTGGCCCGTGACGTCCCGGGCCGCTTCGGAGGCGAGGAAGGGCACGAGCGCGGCGCAGTCCTCCGGTGTGCCGAAGCCCTCGCCCCTGCGCAGGAACCCGGGCAGCGGCTCGCCGCCGCGCAGGGCGTCGACGTACGGGGCGAAGGCGGGGATGGTCTCGGTCATCGCGGTCGCGGCGACCGGCACGACGGCGTTCACGGTGACGCCCGCGCGGGCCAGCTCCATGGACCAGGTGCGCACCATCGCCGCGATCCCGGCCTTGGCCGCCGCGTAGTTGGTCTGCCCGAAGTTGCCGCGCTGGCCCGCCGGGGAGGCGACGAGCACCAGGCTGCCGCCCTCGCCCTGCTGGCGCATGCGCACGGCGGCGGCACGTGCGCAGGTGAAGGTGCCCCTGAGATGGGTGGTGACAACGGCGTCGAAGTCGTCGTCGGTCATCTTCCACAGCACCTTGTCGCGCAGGATTCCGGCGTTGGTGACCATGACGTCCAGCCGGCCGAACTCCGAGACGGCCCGGCCGACCAGGCGCTCGGCGGCCTCGGTGGTGCCCACGGGGACGACCTCGGCAACGGCCCGGCCGCCGGCCTCGGTGATCGTCTTGACGGCCTGCGCGGCGACGTCCTCGTCGATGTCGTTGACGACGACGCTCGCTCCGGACCGGGCGAGGGCGGTGGCGTAGGCGAGCCCGAGTCCGCGGCCGCTTCCGGTGACGACGGCGACCTTTCCGTCGAGAGAGGTCAATGGTCCTGATGACACGTCAGACATTGCGGCTGTGCCCTTCCGATGGCGTGAACAGGTACGTGGAGGGGAGAAGGCGGCCGAGGAGATCCGTTCCGCTCAATCCGTACCGGCCGACGAGAAAGACGCTAGGACCAATCATTGTTGTCGTCAATAGTTGCCGGAAGCCTTTAAGTCCTTCATGCTGGAGCCGACCTCACGCCCCCGTGCCCGCACGGACCGACCCCGGAGCCCGACATCACTGACGAAGAGGCGCCCTGGATGCGCGCGCTGCACGCCGACACCGGCTATCTCCTCTACCGGCTCGGGCTGCACTCGGGCCGGCTGTTCAACGCCACGCTCGAAGAGTTCGGCCTGCGGCTGCGGCACTACGCGCTGCTGCGCTACCTCGCCACCGTGGAAGGCGCCCTGCAACGCGAACTGAGCGACCGGCTCGGCTACGACCCGAGCGCCATCGTGTCCCTCGTGGACGATCTGCAGGACCTCGGCCTGGTGGAGCGGGGACCCGCGCCGGGCGACCGGCGCAGCCGCATCGTCGCTCTCACAGACCGGGGAAAGGACGTCCTGCGCGACACCGACAAGGGCAGCCGGCGCGTCACCGACGAACTGCTCGCCCCCCTCGCCCCCGGCGAACGGGCCACGTTGCAGGCCCTGTTGGCGCGGGTCGCGGAAGCGGACCGGGGCTGACCCGGCGGACATGACAGGGCCGTCGGAGGACTCCGCGGACGCAGCGCGCAGCCGTTCCGCGGCGGAGCGTCTCCTTGCGGTGCTCGGCGCGTTCGACCACCGCAGACCCGCGCTGTCTCTCACCGAGATAAGCCGCCGGGCCGGACTGCCGCTGGCCACCGCCCACCGCCTGGTGGGCGAGCTCACCGCGTGGGGCGCCCTCGAACGCGACGCGGCAGGCAGCTACCACGTCGGGCTGCGGATCTGGGAACTCGCGGCGCTGGCCCCGCGCGGCCCCGCCCTGCGCGAGGCCGCGCTGCCCTTCCTCGAGGACCTCTACGAGGCGACCCACGAGAACGTGCACCTCGCGGTGCGCGACGGCCTCGACGTCGTCTACATCGAGCGGCTCTCCGGCCGCCACGCGGTCGGCGTGCGCAGCCGCGTCGGGGCGCGCTGGCCGCTGCACGCGACGGGCGTCGGACTCGTCCTCCTCGCCCACAGTGCCAGGACCTTCCAGGACCAGGTCTGCGACCGGCCGCTCGCCTCCTTCACCCCGCACACCCTGTCCGACCCCGTCCGGCTGCGCCGCGCTCTGGCCGAGGTGCGGCGCACCGGCTGCGCGGTGGCCGACCGTCAGATCACGGACGACGCGGTCTCGGTGGCCGCGCCCGTGCGCGGGCCTGGGGGCGACGTCGTGGCCGCGGTCTCGCTCGTGGTCCCCTCGGCCGGGACACAGCCGCACTCGCTGATCCCGGCCGTACGACTCGCGGGCCGGGGCATCTCGCGCGCCCTGGGCTGGCGGCCCGGCTCAGGTCGGTGATCAGATATCTCCGGCATTCTCCGGCTTCCGCCCGGCGGAAGTGCCGTTGCCGGGACCTGGCCCCCGTCACGACGCTGGTGGCACACCACGGCACGGCGAAGCAGAGCCGCTTCGCCCTTCAGGGACGGGAGTGCCATGTCCGAGTTCGCGCGGAACCAGTGGTATGTAGCGGCGTACGGGACGGAGGTCGGGCGGGAACTGCTCGCCCGCACCGTCCTCGGCGAACCGATCGCCTTCTACCGGACCGAGGACACGGGCGAGGTCGTCGCCCTGGCGGACCGCTGCGTGCACCGCCGCTTCCCGCTCTCGCACAGCCGGCTCGACGGCAACAAAGTGGTCTGCGGCTACCACGGCTTCACCTACGACACGACCGGCACCTGCGTGTACGTACCCGGACAGAAACGCATCCCCCGTACCGCCAGGGTGAGTTCGTACCCCGTGGCCGAGCTGGACTCCTTCGTGTGGGTGTGGATCGGCGACCCGGCGCTGGCCGACCGGACGACGATCCCGCGGGCCCCGCACCTGGCCGACTCGGCGCACTGGACGACGGTCGGCGGCATGGAGCCCATCGACGCCGACTACGTCCTGCTGGTCGACAACCTGATGGACCTCTCCCACGAGACGTACCTGCACGGCGGCTACATCGGCACGCCCGAGGTCGCCGACACTCCCATGACGACCGAGGTCGACGAGGGCGCCGGCATCGTCCGCGTCAGCCGGCACATGGACGACGCCGAGTGCCCGCCGTTCTACGCGAACTCCACCGGTATCAAGGGCCGCATCACCCGCTGGCAGGACATCGAGTACCACGCCCCGTGCCTGTACCTGCTGCACAGCCGCATCGCCCCCCAGGGCGTCCTGCCGAATCCGGACGGCACCGACCCGGACGCCTTCCACGTGGAGATCACCTACGCGATCACACCGTCCACGCAGAACCAGGTCTACGACTTCTGGGCCGTCTCCCGCGACTTCGGCCACGGCGACGAGGAGATGTCCACGTTCCTGCGCGACTTCAACCACGAGGTCGTCATGCAGGACGTGAACGCGCTGAACCTGCTCCAGAAGACCCTGGACACCGAGCCCGCCGGCTACCAGGAACTCAGCATCAACATCGACACGGGCGGCCTCGCCGCCCGCCGGATCCTGGCCCGCCTCGCCGCCGGGGGCGACCGGTCCGCGACCCCCGACACCGTCGCGCGATGAGCCGCCCGCCCACCGCCGAGGTGTACCGCGTCGACTGGGTCCCCGGCACCGACGAACTGCACGGCATCTGCCACTGCGGGGCCGAGCACGACACGCAGGACCCCGTGGCGATGTGGCAGTGGATGCTGTCCCACCCCGATCACCAGGAGGACGACCGGTGACCCCGCCCTACGAAGCCGACCTCGTCGTCGCCGCACGCACCGAAGAGGCCACCGGCGTCATCTCCTTGACGCTCCGTCACCCCGAGGCGGACCCGCTGCCCTCCTGGGAGCCGGGTGCCCACGTGGACCTGGTCCTCACGGACGACCTGGTCCGCCCCTACTCGTTGTGCGGCGACCCCGCCGACCGCACCGCCTGGACCGTCGCCGTCCTCCACGAACCGAGCGGACGCGGCGGATCGGTATACGTGCACGAGAAGCTGACCCCGGGCACGGTCGTCCGCGTCCGGGGACCACGCAACCACTTCCCTCTCCACGAGGCACCGGGCTACCGCTTCGTGGCGGGCGGCATCGGGATCACCCCGATCCTTCCGATGGTGGCCGCCGCCGAGGCGGCGGGCGCCGAGTGGAGCCTGCTGTACGGCGGGCGGTCGCGCGGCTCGATGGCGTTCCTCGATCAACTCTCCGCCTACGGCGCGAAGGTGCGCGTCGCGCCGGAGGACGAGACGGGGCTCCTCGACCTCGACGGATATCTCGGCCCGTCGGACGAGAACACCCTGGTCTACTGCTGCGGCCCGGGACCGCTCCTCGACGCCGTCGAGGCCCGGGGCGCCGCGCACACCGAGCGATTCCGTTCTGCGCAGGACGGACCGGACGGCGCCGACGGCACGGACCACGCCTTCGAGGTGGAGCTGCGGCGCTCCGGCCGCACCCTGACCGTGCCGCCCGGCCGCAGCATCCTGCACACGGTGCAGGACGCGGGGATCGAGGTGCTGTACTCCTGCGCCGAAGGCACCTGCGGGACCTGCGAGACCGACATCGTGGAGGGCGCGGCGGACCACCGGGACTCGGTGCTCACCGCGGAGGAGCGGGCGGCGGGCGAGACACTGATGATCTGCGTCTCGCGCTGCCTGGGCCCGCGCCTCGTCCTCGACATGTGAATCCGTCTCCCGCGTCCCGCCCTACCTCTGATACCTCGCGAGCACCAGATTTCCGTCCTTCACCAGGCGCTTGCGCAGTTCACCGAGTCCGATCGAGCCGCTGTAGTACTCCTGGAGCGCGGGTGTCGCGACCTTGTCCTTCCACTCCGCGTAGCCGCGCACCGACTGCGCGGGGGCCGAGCGGAGGTCACCGGCGAGGGCCGTGCCGGTCGCCCAGTCGTTCTTCTGCGTGTGCAGGGCCGGGTCCTTCAGCGCCTCGGTGCCGGTGGGCAGCATCCAGTCGCCGAGCGCGAGGCGCACCATGTTCGGCGGCCGCAGCAGGAAGTCGATGAACTGCGCCGCCTCCTTCTTGTGCGGGCTGTCCTCGGCGACGGACAGGGTCTGCGGGGACACTCCCTGGGCGAGTCCGTCACGGCCCGCGGGCGCCGGGAGCACCTGCCAGTCGAAGCCCTTGGGCGCCTGCTGGACGATCTGCTGGCGGTAGGAGAAGCCGAGCGGGACCATCGCGTACTTGCCGGCGAAGAAACCGGGGAGCGTGTCGGAGCCGCCCATGCCGAGCGTCGTGCCCGAGGCGCTGCCGTCGGTGTTGACCTGGTCGTGGACCGTGCGGGGCACGACCTGGTCCGCGGCGTCGAAGCGGACCGTCACCTTGCCGTCGGCGCCGCGGTGGAACATGCGTCCGCCGGCCGAGAGGGAGAGGTTGAGGGTCGCCGAGACGGGCTCCTTCAGCGGCCACGCGACGCCGAACTTCTTGTCGCCGCTCAGCTTCTTCGTGACGGTCCTGAACTCCTCCCAGGACCAGGGCTTCGCAGGCGTCGGGATGCGGACACCCGCGGCTTTCAGGATCTTCGCGTTGGCGATGAGGACGCGCGGCTCCTGGAGGAACGGCACGCCGTAGACGCCGTCACCGAAGGTCGCGGTCTCCCAACTGTGCTGCGGGATGCCGGACTTGAGGCGGGCGGGCAGCAGGTCCCGCAGATCGGCGAGGTAGCCGCCGTACGCGAAGTCAGCGAGGTCGTCGGAGGCGTCGTGGATGACGTCGGGCGCCTCCCCTCCCTCGAAGGAGGTGAGCAGCTGGTCGTGGACGCTGTCCCAGCTGCCCTGGACGTACTTGACCTGGATGTCCGGGTGCGCCGCGTTCCACTCCTTCACGAGCTGCTTGTTGGCGTCGACGGACTCCTTCTGCCAGGCGAGGGACTGGAACTCGAGAGTGATCTTGCCGTCGTCGGCCGTGCCGCCCGAGGAACAGCCGGTGACCAGCAGGGCCACGGCCGCGGCGACGGCGGCCAGCCGGCCTACGCGCCTCATGACTTCACCGCCCCGGTCAGCATCCCGCCGGTGAGTCTGCGCTGGATGAGCGCGAAGATCACCAGTGAGGGCAGGGTCGCGAGGAACGCCGCGGCGGCCAGCGGCCCGAGGTCGGCAACGCCCTCCGCGCCGAGGAAGTGCGTCAGGATCACCGGCAGCGTCTGCCTCTCCGGGGTCTTCATCAGGACCAGCGCGAAGAAGAACTCGTTCCACGCGGTGATGAACGCGAACAGGGCCGTCGCCACCAGGCCCGGCGTGAGCAGCGGCGCCGTGACGGAGACGAGCGTGCGCAGCTTTCCGGCTCCGTCGACGGCAGCCGCCTCCTCCAGCTCGGGCGGCACGGCCCGGACGTAGCCGACCAGCATCCACAGTGCGAAGGGCAGCGACCACACGACGTAGACCATGGTCAGGCCGGGCAGCGAGTTGATCAGGTGCAGGTTCTTCAGGATCAGGAAGAGCGGGATGATCAGCAGGACGAACGGGAACGCCTGGCTGACCACCACCCAGCCCGTCGCAGCGCGGGACAGCGCGGAGCGGTGGCGGGCCATCACGTACGCCATCGGAGTCGCGATGACGACGGCGATCAGGGCCGCGCAGACCGCCACGATCACGGAGTTGACGGCGGCCCTCAGGAGCGGCTGCTCGTCGAAGGCCTGGCGGAAGTTGGCGAGTGTGGGGTCCTTGGGTATCCACGTGGGGTGCAGGCTCGCGAGTTCACGGGGCGGCTTGAACGCCGTGGAGATCAGCCACAGGAACGGGAACGCGAGGAAGACGAGATAGGCGAGCAGCGCGAGGTACTGGCCCGCGCGCGCCGGCCTGCTGGGCCGGATGCCTGTCCGGGTACGGCTCACTGCTCGTCGCCTCCCTTGAGCCGGCCCACGAGATAGAAGGCGAGGATGACCGAGATGACCGCGACCATCACGCAGCCCATCGCCGCCGCGTAGCCGAACTGGCCGTAGCGGAAGGCCTCTTCGTAGGCGAAGAGCATGGGCAGGCGGGTCCGGCCGCCCGGGCCGCCGTTGGTCAGGACGTAGACCAGGGCGAACGAGTTGAAGTTCCAGATGAAGTTGAGCGCGGTGATGGCGAGGGCGACCGGCCTGAGCGCGGGCCACGTCACAGCGCGGAAGCGGCCCCAGGCACCGGCGCCGTCGAGCGCCGCGGCCTCGTGGAGTTCGGGCGAGGTGTTCTGGAGCCCGGCGAGCAGGGCGACGGTGGTCTGCGGCATGCCCGCCCAGATGCCGACGACGATCACGGCGGGCAGCGCGGTCGCCAGACCGGTGAGCCAGTCGCGCCCGTCACCGAGGCCGAGGTCGCGGATGGTCTCGTTGAGGATGCCCGCGTCGGGGTTGTAGACGAGGCGCCACATGATGCCGACGACCACCTCGGGCATCGCCCAGGGAATGATCGCGAGCGCCCGCGCCAGCCAGCGGAAGCGGAGGTTCTGGTTGAGCAGGAGCGCGAGGCCCAGGGCGAGCAGGAACTGAGGGACGGTCACCCCGACCGCCCACAGCAGGCCGATCCGGAACGAGTCCCAGAACAGCGTGTCGTGCAGCAGGTCCTGGAAGTTGAGCGCCCCGACCCACTGGGTCGGCGCCGTGCGGCCGGCCTGCGAGTCGGTGAACGCCAGCGCGATGCCGTAGAGGAGAGGCCCGACGCTGAGCACGAGGATCGGGATGAGGGCGGGCAGAACCAGGAACCAGGCGGCGCCGCGGTCCGCCGGGCGCCCACCGCCCGGTGGCCCTGGCACGCGCTTCCCCGTCCGCGTCGTTGCGGTCGCCAATGTCACGTGTCCGGCTCCTTCGGGCGACTGGGTACGGCACCGGCCACCCCGGCGGCCTCCGTCATCGTGCTGAGGGACCCGTTACTCGTCAAGCCAGTGCGCACGGCCTTGTCCGTCAGGGCGTGGACCGGGGCGTATGCGCACGTGATACGGGTGCGAGACTGGGCCCGGACCAAGGGATCATCGGGAGGCAAGTGATGGACGAGGCGCAGGCGCGGAAGGTGCTCGCGGCGGCGGGGCTCCTCGGTGGACAGCAGGGCGGCGGACAGCGGGGCGGTGGGCCGGAGGGCGAGCTGCTCGCGCTCGGCGAGAACGCCGTGTTCGCGCTCGGCGACCTGGTGGTCAAGGTGGGCCGCGACCCCGAGCTCCTGGAGCGTGCCCGGCGCGAGCTCGCCGTCGCGGGCTGGCTCGCCGGCCAGGGCGTGCCGGCCGTACGGGCCGCCGAGCCCGAGCCGCTCCTCGTGGACGGTCACCCGGTGACGCTGTGGCACCGCGTTCCGGCCGCGCTGCGCCCCGCCGAGCCGCGCGACCTGGCCGAGCTGCTCCGCCTCGTGCACGCCCTGCCCGCCCCGCCCTTCGCGCTGCCGCGCCGCGAGCTGCTCGGCGGCGTCGAGCGGTGGCTGCGGCTCGCAGGCGACGCGATCGACCCCGCCGACGCCGCGTATCTGCGCGAACGGCGCGACAGCTTCGCGGACGCGGCGGCGGCGCTCGTCCCCCACCTGACGCCGGGCCCGATCCATGGGGACGCGCTGCCGCGCAATGTTCACATCGGCCCCGACGGACCCGTCCTCGTCGACCTGGAGACGTTCTCCTCCGACCTGCGCGAGCACGACCTGGTCGTCATGGCGCTCTCCCGCGACCGCTACGGGCTCGACCCCGAGGCGTACGACGCGTTCACGCGGACGTACGGCTGGGACGTGCGGGAGTGGGACGGGTGCGCCGTGCTGCGCGGCGCGCGCGAGACGGCGAGCTGCGCGTGGGTCGCCCAGCACGCGCCGACCAACCCCAAGGCGCTCGCGGAGTTCGAGCGCAGGGTGGCGTCACTGCGGGACGGGGATCCGACGGTGCGCTGGTACCCGTTCTGACGGCTTCCTTCGAGGCGCGCGGCTGAACTTCCGCCCCTGCACGGGCGTTTGGACTCCCGCTCAGGAGTTGTTGGACTTTCGCGCTGAATTCATCCGATCTCTTTCCCGTGGCGGGGTCCTGGAGCAAGGTACGGCGGAGTTCGCCGACCCTTGCCTGGAGGACCTGATGCCCACGCACCCCGAACCCGACTCCGCCGTCTCCCGCCGTTCCGTCCTCAAATACGGCTCAGCCATCGGATCTCTCCTGGCCCTGAGCCAAGTTCCCGCCTTCACGGCACAGGCAGCGCCGAGACCCGGCGGGCACCCGGCCGCGCCACGCCTCGTACCCGAGGCCGACGCGCTCGCGCTGCGCTACGGGTCCCCGGCCGCCGAGGACCTGCTCATGCGGGAGGGACTGCCCATCGGCAACGGCCGCCTCGGGGCCGTCGTCTCGGGGCACCCGTCCCGCGAGGTCCTGTCCGTCTCGGACGTCACCCTGTGGACGGGCGGAGCGAACGACGCGCTCGAGTCCGACGGTCAATTCCCTTACGACACCGCCCATTTCGGCTCGTACGGCGTCCTCACCAAGGCGTATCTGGAGGTGCCGGGACACGACCCGTCCGCCGTGAGCGGCTACCGGCGCCGCCTCGACCTCAGCAACGGCCTGACGACGGTGGAGTACGAGCTCGGCGGAACCCGCTTCCGGCGTGAGATCTACTGCAGTCACCCCGACGACGTGATCGTCGTCCGGCTCACCCGCAACGGCGGCGGCACCTGGAGCGGACGCCTCACGCTGACCGGGACGCGCGGCGAGCCGATCACCGTGGACCGCGCCACGGCGTCGGCCGGCTTCGCCGCGAAACTCGACAACGGCCTCGCGTACGCCGCCGTCGCGCGGGCGGCGACGCACCGCGGCGGCACGGTCGGCGCGAGCGGCTCCTCGGTCACCTTCGAGGACTGCGACGAGGTGCTCCTCGTCCTGAGCGGCGGCACCTCCTACTCCCCCGACGCCGACGGCTTCATCGACCGTGACGCCGACCCGCGCGCCACCGCCGCCACGCGGACCGCCGCCGCGGCGAAGGCCGGCGCGACCCGCCTCCTCGCCGCCCATGTCGCCGACCACCGCGCCCTGTTCGACACCATGAGCGTCGACCTGGGCGCGTCCACCGACGCGCAGCGGGCCCTGGACACCGACAAGCGGCTCCTGGCCCGGCAGGCCTCCGGTGGCCGCCCCGACCCCGAACTCGAGGCGTCGTACGTCCAGTTCGGCCGCTATCTCACCGTGTGCGGCTCGCGCTCCTCGCTGCCGCTCAACCTCCAAGGCCTGTGGATCGACCGGAACGACCCGGCGTGGATGGCGGACTACCACACCGACATCAACATCCAGATGAACTACTGGCCCACCGACAGGACCGGCCTGCCCGACTGCTTCGACGCCCTCGCCGACTACTGCCTCGCCCAGGTCCCGCACTGGGAGAAGCGCACCCGCGAGCTGTTCAACGACCCGCGCAACGGCTTTCGCAACACGAGCGGCGAGATCGCCGGCTGGACCACCGCGTTCTCCACCAACACCATGGGCGGCCCCGGTTGGTGGTGGCACCCGGCGAGCAACGCCTGGCTGTGCAACTCCCTCTTCGAGCACTACGAGTTCACCCTCGACCGGCGCTATCTGGCGAAGATCCTGCCGCTCCTGGAGGGGGCCTGCGCGTTCTGGGAGAAGCGGCTCGTCACGGCGACGGTGAAGGACCCGAGGACCGGGGCGGACGTCGAGGTGCTCGTCGACGACCACGACTGGTCGCCGGAGCACGGTCCGACCGACGCGCGCGGCATCACGTACGCCCAGGAGCTGGTCTGGCAGCTCTTCGAGAACTTCCGCACCGCCACGGCGGCCCTCGGCACCTCCAAGGCATACGCCCGCCGTGTCGCCGCCCTCCAGAACAGGCTGTACCTGCCGCGCGTCAGCCCCACCACGGGCTGGCTGGAGGAGTGGATGGGCGGCGCGAACCTCGGCGAGACGCAGCACCGGCACCTCTCCTACCTCGTCGGCCTGTTCCCCGGCGACCGCGTCAGCCGCGACCGCAGCCCGCACGACGTCCTCGTCGGCGTCGACAAGGGCCTCACGGCCCGCGGCATGGACACCTACGGCTGGGGCTGCGCGTGGCGCGCCCTGTGCTGGGCGCGGATGAAGGACGCGGAGAAGGCGTACCAGCTCGTCGGCACGGTACTGCGGCCCTCCGTGAACCACAGCAACGGCACCGCGCCGAACTTCTTCGACATGTACCAACTGGGCGGCGACAGCTCGGTGTTCCAGATCGACGCCAACTTCGGCGCGACGGCCGCCGTGATCGAGATGCTCCTCTACTCCCGCCCCGGCCTCGTCGAACTCCTGCCCGCTCTGCCGGTCGCGTGGGGCGCGTCGGGCAGGGTCACCGGCATCGGCGTGCGCGGCGGGTTCACGGCCGACCTGGAGTGGAAGGACGGCGTGGCGACGAAGCTCCGGCTCACCTCGACCGGCGGCCGCACCACCCGCGTACGGGCCGGCTCCTGGACGAAGGACGTCAGCCTGAAACCGGGCGCGAGCATCACCCTGGCCCCCTCGTACGCGTCGCAGCGCTACGTCCTCGTCAACCGGGCCGACAGCGGCATGGCGATCGAGGTGTCGGGGACCGCCGAGTCCGCGCCGCTGGTCCTCGGCACGCGCACGGGCGGCGCGTCGCAGCAGTGGAAGTTCGCGGAGTCCCTGGACGGCGGCCACCGCCTCACCAACGTGCACTCCGGCCTGACGGCGGACGTCAGCGGCGGCCAGGCCACGGAGAACGCCCCGATCGTCCAGTACCGGGCCACCGGCGCCGACAACCAGCACTGGCGCGCGGAGTCCACGGACGGTGGCCACGTCCGGCTGGTGTGCGTCCGCACGGGCAAGTCCCTCGGCGCGGCCGGCGGTTCCACGGCGACGGGCACGGCGGTCGTCCAGCAGACGTACACGGGTGCGGCGTCGCAGCAGTGGCGGCGGGTGGCCGTGTAGAGCGGCTCGGTGGCGGCGGGATCTTCACGGCTTCACCGGCCCCCGGACCGGTGGCTCCGTGAAGCCCCCCGCCCCACCACTCAGACCCCGGGCCCCGTCAGCTCCCGCATCGGCCACGCCGCCTCGACCACTGCCTGTGCGTCGCCCTTGCGGCGCAGGAAGGACTGGAAGTCCGCCGCCCACTGCGCGTACCACTCGATCTGGGACTCGTGCAGCCGGGCCGGTCCGAGGGAGGCGACCTTCGGGTGGCGGCCGGCTATCGCGCCGGCCAGGCGCGCGGCGGCGAGGGCGTCGGCGGAGGCGTCGTGCGCGGATTCGAGCGTCACGCCGTACTCCGCGCACACCGCCTCGAGGTTCCGCTTTCCCTTGCGGTAGCGGTCCACCGAGCGGTCGATCGTGTACGGGTCGATGACCGGCGCCGGGTCCACTCCGCCGAGCCGCTCCCGCAGCGACGGCAGGCCGTGGCGGCGCAGCTCGGCGGAGAGCAGGGTCAGGTCGAACGCGGCGTTGTACGCGACGACGGGCACGCCCGTGCGCCAGTACCCGACGAGCGCCTCGGCGATGGAGTCCGCGACCCGGTCGGCCGGATCGCCGTCGGACGCCGCCTTCTCATTGCTGATCCCGTGCACGGCGACCGCGTCGGCGGGGATCTCGACCCCCGGGTCCGCGAGCCACTGCCGGTGTCCCAGCGGCCTCGCGTCCTTGACCTCTATCACCGCGCCCGTGACGATGCGCGCCTCGCGCGGATCCGTCCCCGTGGTCTCCAGGTCGAAGCCGACCAGCAGCTCCTGGTGCCATCCCATCGCGGCCCCCTTCTTCATGGTGCGTCCCCGTGTCTCCCCAGTGGCCACCACGATGACATGGGGCACTGACAACGGGCCGGGGGCGTTCCGCTTCCCGCCGTGCGGCGGGGTCAGGACACGGGCCGGGCGTCCGCCCAGGCCAGCTCGAATTCTTCGCGATACGTGGAGAAAAGTCCGACTTCCTCCCCGTCGCGGGGACTGTTCGCCTTCACCACGCGTCCGGGCCCGCGCAGCACGAGGACCGGCGCCTCCATGCCCCTGGCCCGGCGCAGGTACGACTGGACGACCCCGACGCCGTCCGACCCGTCACCGTCGACCAGATACGCGGTGAACCGTGGCGTCTCGTCGTAGACCTGGATCTCGAACGCGCCCGGGTCGCGCAGCCGGGCCCGCACCCGGCGCATGTGCAGGATGTTCATCTCGACGGCGCGGCTCAGCTCGCCGCGCTTGAGACCCAGCTCGCGCTCCCTGCGCTTGACGGCGCTGGAGGCGGGGTTGAGGAAGAGCAGCCGCACCCGGCAGCCGGACTCGGCGAGCCGGACGAGGCGGCGGCCCGAGAAGTTCTGCACCAGCATGTTCAGGCCTATGCCGATGGCGTCGAGGCGGCGCGCGCCACCGAAGATGTCCTCGGCCGGGAACTGGCGAAGAAGCCGTACCCGGTCCGGGTGCACGCCCACGACGTCGGCGTACCGGTCGCCGACGAGCTCCTCGACGGCGTCGACGGGGAGCCTGCGGGCGGACGGCACGTCGGAGCCCGCGCCCAGCATCTCCAGGAGCCGCCCGGACGCGCGCTCGGCCTGGGCGAGGACGGCCTCGGACAGGGCGCGGTTGCGCGAGACGACGTTCCGCGTGACCTCGAGCTCGTCGAGGGCGAGTTCGACGTCGCGGCGGTCGTCGAAGTAGGGCTCGAAGCAGGGCCAGTGCTGGACCATCAGCTCGCGCAGCTGCGGCAGGGTGAGGAAGCTGAGGACGTTGTCGTCGGCCGGGTCGAGCAGATAGCCCTTGCGGCGGCTGACCTCGCGCACGGCGACGGCCCGCTGGACCCACTCCTGCCCGGCGGGCCCGGCGGCGGCCACGACCCAGTCGTCGCCGTGGACGGGTTCGTAGATGGGGCGCAGCACTGCGGCCACGACGGCCCGCAGCCGCTGTTCGACCAGGTTCAGCCAGATGTAGGCGCGGCCGGCCCGCTGCGCGCGCGTACGGACCTCGCTCCAGGCGTCGGCGCCCCAGGCGAACTCCGACTCCGGTCCGATCTGGGATCCCATGTCCATCGGCCGTGCCAAGGACACCGCTCCGGGCGGGACGTCAGCGGAGCTCCCCTCGTGACCTGCGTCACCAGGGGGCAGCTCCAGCCCACCCGAGCTCACCCACGCACCGCCTTCCGCTCCCCCGAGCACTCCCCAGCAACGATCAAGGAAGGGTACTCCGGGAGCGGTCGGCGGTGCAGCCGGATGGGCAGGGTAGTTTCTCAACTACCGTTTCTGGGCACGCCGTTCTGGTCCGCGAGGTCGGCGGGAGTGAGCGGATTCATAGCGGTCACGTCCCTGGGGGCCAGTGAGAAGCCCTGCCAGTGGACCGGCATCGGCTGCTGGTCCTCGTCCCGGGCGATGTGGTGGAACCCGATGTTGACCCAGGTGATCGGGTGCGTGAGCGTCTGTCCGCCGACCCACTTGTCGACGCTGGCGCCTCCGCAGTGCCCGGCCGGGTTGTCGCTCGCGTACTGCTCGCACTTCTTGTACTCGGTGAAGTACACGTCGTGCTTGGTGAACGAGCGGCCGGGGAACTTGGCTGTGCGGCCGGGCACGAACTCGTAGGACCTGGGGTGGCCGTCCTTGTTCTTGCCCGCGGTGCTGACGACCCGCCACCAGCGCATGTCCTTGGCGTCACCGGCGAGTTCCTTGGTGACGGGGGTGCGGGTGGTCTTCGTGGTGGGGCTGCCGCTGCCGCTCGGCGCGGTGACCTTGGAGTCGTACTGCTCGACCTTGTTCTTGGGGGAGCCGTCGAGGCCGAAGTTGAGCCGCCAGAAGACGTTGTGGGCGTGGCTCTCGGCATAGGCGCGGGCGCCCTTGCCGATCGGCCAGCCCTTGCCGTCCGTGCCGTTGTAGTCGTACGGGGAGAGGCTGCCGGTCGCGCCGACGTTCGACGTGATCGTCCCGTCGGAGGAGAACCGCCACTCGGTGATGTACTCGTACCAGGACGCCTTGTTGACCGTGTAGACGAGGAGGTCCTTGCCCTGGGCGGTGTAGACCTTGCCGCTGCCGCCGGTGCTCTCGTCGTCGTTGAGCCGGTACGCGTGCCCACGCGCGCGCGTGGTGGTGCACAGGCCCTGCACGTTGCCCCGGTCGGGCACCTTGACGGTCTTGATGGTGCCGCCGGGGCACTCGCCGGGCTTCAGGTTCTGCAGGGCGTACCCGAAGTCGGTGCCGGTGACGTCGTCGTACTCGTTCTCACCGTCGTCGTAGGGGACATGGACCTGCGCGAGGCGGGCGCTGGTGAGGACGGCGATCGGCTTGGGCTCGTCCTTGGGCTGGTAGCTGACGTTGTCGAGGACGAGCCCGGACAGCGTGTTGTAGTGCCAGCACATGCGCCAGGTCGTGCCCCCGTCGAGGACCTGCTCGATCTTGTACGCGGTGCTGCAGGCCGGGGCCGCGGCGGCGGGCGCCTGCGGGGCGGCGGTGGCGGGGCCCGCGGCGCTGACGGCGGTGCCGAGCAGGGCGAGGGACGTGAGGGCGACTGCGGCCCGGGCGCGGGCGCGCCGAAGTCTGGTGAGGTGCATACGGAATGACTCCTTCAAGCAGGAGGAGAGGCGGGCGTGAGGGACTCAGCCGAGGCGGCCGACGGTGCGCGCGCTGAGGTCGACGACCAGGGCGCGCGTGTCGATCCACGGCCCGTTCCTGACCTTGGTGACGACGCGCAGGCACCGGTGCTCGCCGCAGGCGGTGAGGCCGGACGGGACGTGGGCGACGGTCTCCTTGCGGAAGACCATGCCGCTCAGCTCCAGCTGGTCCGTGCCCGTGAGCTGCTTGCCGGTGGCGTCCTTGTAGTCCTTCTTCAGGCCGGCGCCGAGCGGGTCCGCGATGAGGAGCTCGGTGGCCTCCCGCAGCTCGCCGGGGCTCGGCGGCGGCTGCACGCCGTGCGCCGTGTCGGTGTTCTCGACCTTGCCGCTGTCGAGGTTCACGGTCCTGGTCACGACCGTGTCGGCCTTGTAGTCGTAGTAGACGACCTCGGCGCGGCGCTCGGCCGCCTGCGGGCCGCTCTGCGTCGGGTCCACCTCGCTGAGGTTCGTGGACAGGTGCTGCGGCCCCCGGTCGCCCTCGACGTCCCGCGCGCTCCTGCGCAGTCCGTTGCTCGCGACGGCGAGCTGTTCGGCACGCTTGATCTCGTCGTCGGTGAGCGGGTCCCTGCCGATGCCCTTCTCGCCCTCCTTCGGCGCGGCCTCCATCACGCCGTCCTTCGGGATCGCGTCCTGCTGGGCGGAGCCGGCCTTGGCCTGGTCGCCCGCGCCCGCCTCCCCCGGCAGGGTCACGCCCAGCAGCACGGCGGTCGCCGCGGCCGCGACGGCCGCTCCCGCCATCATTTTCCCCAGATGGCGTCTTGCGAGCTCTCGCACATCTTCCCCCTGTTGTCCCCGCGGCCCCACCTGTGGGCGACGGGTATGCGTGGTCTTCCTGTAAGAGGGGCCCAATTCCTAGGTGGTTCCGTCACTTTCGGGAAGACTCTCGCCTAAGTCGCCCGGGGCATCCGGGCCGGAAGTGGAAGAGTCGTACCCATGCAGGTCTGGCCTGGACAGGCGTATCCACTCGGTGCCACTTACGACGGCGCCGGCACCAACTTCGCGGTCTTCTCGGAGGCCGCCCGGCGCATAGAGCTGTGTCTGCTGCACGACGACGGGTCGGAGACCGCGGTGGAGCTGCGGGAGTCCGACGCCTTTGTGCGGCACGCGTACCTGCCCGGCATCATGCCGGGCCAGCGGTACGGCTTCCGCGCGCACGGCCCGTACACCCCGGAGCGGGGCCGGCGGTGCAACTCCTCGAAGCTGCTCCTCGACCCGTACGCGAAGGCGATCAGCGGCCGGATCGACTGGGGCGAGGCGGTGTACGGGTATCCCTTCGGGTCGCCCGACAAGCGCAACGACCTGGACTCGGCGCCGCACACGATGACGTCGGTCGTGGTCAACCCCTACTTCGACTGGGGCGACGACCGTCCGCCGCGCACCGAGTACCACCACACGGTGATCTACGAGGCCCATGTGAAGGGCCTCACGATGACGCACCCGGCCCTCCCGGACGAGCTGCGCGGCACCTACGCGGCGCTCGCCCACCCGGCGATCCTGGATCACCTCACGGAGCTTGGCGTGACGGCGCTCGAACTGATGCCGGTCCATCAGTTCGTCAACGACCACCGCCTGGTGGAGATGGGCCTGAACAACTACTGGGGCTACAACACCATCGGCTTCTTCGCCCCCCACAACGCCTACGCCTCCTGGGGCGACCGCGGGCAGCAGGTCCTGGAGTTCAAGTCGGCCGTACGGGCACTGCACGAGGCCGGGATCGAGGTCATCCTCGACGTCGTCTACAACCACACGGCGGAGGGCAACCATCTGGGCCCGACGCTGTCCTTCAGGGGCCTGGACAACGCCTCGTACTACCGCCTCGCGGACGACCGCCGCTACTACATGGACACGACGGGCACCGGGAACTCGCTGCTCATGCGGTCGCCGCACGTCCTACAGATGATCATGGACTCGCTGCGCTACTGGGTCACCGAGATGCACGTGGACGGGTTCCGCTTCGACCTGGCGGCCACGCTGGCGCGGCAGTTCCACGAGGTGGACCGGCTGTCGTCGTTCTTCGACCTGGTGCAGCAGGACCCGGTGGTCTCCCAGGTGAAGCTGATCGCCGAGCCGTGGGACGTCGGCGAGGGCGGCTACCAGGTGGGCAACTTCCCGCCGCTGTGGACGGAGTGGAACGGCAAGTACCGGGACACCGTCCGAGACCTGTGGCGGGGCGAGCCGCGCACCCTCGCCGAGTTCGCCGGGCGGCTGACCGGCTCGTCCGACCTCTACCAGGACGACGGCCGCCGCCCGCTCGCCTCCATCAACTTCGTCACGTGCCACGACGGCTTCACCCTGCGCGACCTGGTCTCGTACAACGAGAAGCACAACGAAGCGAACGGCGAGGGCAACCGCGACGGGGAGAGCCACAACCGGTCGTGGAACTGCGGTGTGGAGGGCGACAGCGACGACCCCGGAGTGCTCGGCCTGCGGAGCCGTCAGATCCGCAACTTCATCGCGACGCTGATGCTCTCCCAGGGCGTGCCGATGCTCAGCCACGGGGACGAGCTGGGGCGCACGCAGAACGGCAACAACAACGCCTACTGCCTGGACAGCGAGCTGGCCTGGGTGCGCTGGCCCGAGGACGGCGAGCAGGACGCCCTGCTGGCGTTCACGCGCGCGATGGCGCGGCTCCGGCGTGACCACCCGGTGTTCCGCAGGCGCCGCTTCTTCCACGGGCGGCCGGTCGAGGGCACCCACGACGAGCTGAGCGACATCGCCTGGTTCACTCCGGAGGGCGAGGAGATGACGCGGGACGACTGGGGCGCGGCGCAGGCGCGGGCCCTGTCGGTGTTCCTGAACGGGCACGCGATCTCGGAGCCGGGCCCCCGGGGCGAGCGCATCTCGGACGACTCGTTCCTGCTGCTGTTCAACGCGTCGCCCGACGCGTTGGAGTTCCTCGTGCCGGTCAACCACGGCCGGCAGTGGGAGGTCGTCGTGGACACGGCGCTGCCCGAAGGCGTGCCCCACGGGACCGGCGCGAAGGTAAAGGCCGGTGACCGCCTCACGCTCCTCGACCGGAGCCTGACGGTGCTGCAGCGGCCGGCGTGACGCGTGGTTCCGCCGGGGCCTTTACGAGGAGTGCGACGCCGAACGCGAGGGCCGCGGCGACGCTGCCCACGGTGAAAGCCGCGGCGGGGCCGTGGGACTCGGCGAGGCGGCCCGCCACGGCGAGCGTGACCGCCTGCCCGCCGACGAAGGCGCTCGCGGCGAACGTCATGCCCTCGGCGAGACGTTCGCCCGGCACGGCGCGTTCGGTGAGTCCGAAGCCGGTGATCAGGTTCGGCGCGAAGACGGCGCCGAACACGGTCACCGCCACATAGAGGCCCGGCATGCTCTGCGTGCCGATCAGCAGGAGGGACAGGAGCGCGGCTGCCGCAGTGGCGACGCGCCAGCGCAGCGCGAGCCCGAAGCGCTCCGGCACGGCCGCCATGGACAGGCCGACGACGGCGCTCATGACGCCCATGGCGGCGTAGACGAGGCCCGCCTGGTCCTCCTGGCCGAGCTTCTGGGTGAGCGCCGTGATCCCGGCCCCGCAGCCGCCGAGAAGGATGCCGAGGAGGACGAGGCCGAGGCGCACGAGCCGGACCTCGCGCGGCATGCGGGGTCGCCGGGCGCGCGGCTCCTTGGGGGTGGGCGCCCCCGCGGGCCGGACCGCGGTCGCAGTCGGGTGCAGCGCGAACGCCGTGCCGCAGGCGGCGACCAGGAGAGCGGCGGCCCCGAACGCGTACGCGGGGTGGCCGACGAAGGACGCGACGCCGATCAGTGCGGGCCCGAGGACGAACGACAGCTCGTCCATGGTGCTCTCCAGCGACAGCACGGTGTTCACGACGCGCTCGTCCGCACCCCCTCGGCGGACGAGCGCGACGCCCCGGGCCCTGGCCAGCGGGCCGATCCCCGGCACCGTGGCTCCGGCGAGCACGCCGAGCGCCACCAAGAGCGGCGTGGACGGCCCCGCGAGGGCGCCGAGCGTGTAGCAGGCGATCGCGACGGCGTTCAGCAGCGAGCAGCACAGCACGACGCTCCGCTGACCGCGCCGGTCGGCGAGCCGGCCGACGACGGGCCCCATGGCCACCTGTCCGAGCGCGAGCGCGCAGGCCACGGTCCCTCCAGTGGCGAGGGAACCGCTCGTCCTGGTGATCAGCAGGACGCTGCCGAACTGGATCACCGCCACCGGCAGCCGCCCCAAGAACGAGATCACCGGGAGCAGTACCCCGGTCGCCCCGAGCACCTCGCGGTATGTCGCCGACGTTCCGCCCGCTGCCTGTGCCATCGTTCGAAACTATCGACGGCGCCGGTGACATACGCATGCGGCGATGACACGAAAGACGCCTGGGCGGGTACGTAGCTTCGCATGACGCGCATGACACCGGACCATCACGAGGGCGAGGTCCCCGCCCCGCCCACGGCCACGTACCGGATGCAGCTCCAGCCGGCGTTCCCGTTCGCCGCCGCCGCCGGAGCCGTCCCGTATCTGGCCTCACTGGGCGTCTCGCACCTGCATCTGTCGCCGGTCCTGGAGGCCGTGCCCGGTTCCACGCACGGGTACGACGTCGTGGACCACGCGCGCGTGCGGGACGAGCTGGGCGGCGAGGCCGGGCTGCGGGCGCTCGCGCGGACGGCGCGGGAGCACGGGCTCGGCCTGATCGCCGACATCGTGCCCAACCACATGGCGGCGGCGGCCGGACTCAACCGGCCCCTCCAGGAGGTACTGCGGGACGGGCCGCACTCCGCTTACGCGCACTGGTTCGACATCGACTGGGAGGCGCAGGGCGGGCGGGTTCTGCTGCCCGTGCTCGGCCACCGGCTGAGCCACGAGCTGGACCACCTGGAGGTGGACGGCCGTGTGCTGCGCTACTACGAGCACGCGTTCCCGCTGCGCGAGGGCACGGAGACGCTGCCCCTTCCCGAGCTGCTCGACGCGCAGTGGTACCGGCTCGGCTGGTGGCGTCTGGCCCGCACCGAGCTCAACCTCCGGCGCTTCTTCACCATTTCGGACCTCATCGGGGTCCGCGTGGAGAACCGGGAGGTGTTCGACGCCACCCACGAGAAGATCGTCCAGCTGCTGCGCGAGGGCGTCCTCGACGGGCTGCGCGTCGACCACCCCGACGGCCTCGCGGACCCCGGCGCCTACCTGAAGGACCTCGCCGACGCGGCCGGCGGGCGCTGGACCGTCGTCGAGAAGATCCTCGGTGAGGACGAGCAGCTGCCCGCCGCCTGGCCGGTGGCAGGCACGACGGGCTACGACGCGCTGCGCCGGATCGACGGCCTGTTCACCGACCCGTCGGGCGCGGACGAACTGCTCGGCCTGTTCCGGCGCTTCACGGCGGCGCCCGCCGACCGGGGCGGCGACTGGGACGCCACGGCGCGCCGCGCGGCGTACAAGGTCGTCACGCACGAGCTGGCGGCCGAGGTGGACCGCCTCACGCGCGAGGCGGTCAGGTTGTGCGCCGCCGACGCGGCCCTGCGCGACCACGCCCCGTGGGCCCTGCGCGCCGCCGTACGCGAACTCCTGGTCCGCCTCGACGTGTACCGGCCGTACGCGACCGGGGGCGCGGACCCCGAGAGCGTCCTCACGCCCGAGGACGCCGAGGACGCGAAGGCGGTGTTCACCGTCGCCGAGGAGGCCAAGGCGGTGGACACCGTGCGGGATCTGGCACTCGGGAAGCGCGGGTCGGGGCCCGAACACGGCGCGTTCCGGGCGCGGTTCGCGCAGACGGCGTCCGCGCTGAGGGCCAAGGCGGTCGAGGACACGGCGTTCTACCGGCACGCGCCCCTGCTGTCCGCGACGGAGGTCGGCGGTACGCCGCAGCGCCCCGCTGTGGACCCGGAGTCGTTCCACGCGTACTGCGCGCGCGTGCAGCGCGACTGGCCGTACACGGGCACCGTGTTGTCGACGCACGACACCAAGCGGAGCGCCGATGTGCGGGCGGGGATCTCCGTGCTCACGCAGTGTCCCGGGCGTTGGGCCGATCTGCTCGCGGAGGTCACCGAGCGGACCGCGCGCGAGGGCCGCGCGAGCTCGCCCGATGCGCAACTCGCCTGGGCGGCCTGGCAGACGGCGGTCGGGTTCGGCCACCAGGACGGCGAGCGGCTCCAGGACGCGATGCTCAAGCATGTGCGCGAGGCGGGGCTGCACACGAGCTGGACCGAGCCGGACGCG
The DNA here is from genome assembly GCF_035918235.1 of Streptomyces sp. NBC_01445. Lineage (NCBI taxonomy): Bacteria > Bacillati > Actinomycetota > Actinomycetes > Kitasatosporales > Streptomycetaceae > Streptomyces > Streptomyces sp. NBC_01445. The sequence continues at coordinate 3,203,290 of NZ_CP109485.1, forward strand.
GACTACGAGAAGGCGGTACGCGACTTCGTGGCGGCGGGACCGTGCGGGCCGCCCAGGGAGGCCGTCGCCGCGTTCGCGGACTCGTTGCGGCCCCATGTGCGGGCGAACGTCCTGGGGGCCGCTCTCGCCCATCTGACGATGCCGGGGGTGCCGGACGTCTACCAGGGGACGGAGCGGGAGTACCGGGCACTGGTGGATCCGGACAACCGTGCGCCGGCCCGCTTCGACCTGAACTTGCTGAACTCCGGTGAGGGGTCCGTGCCCCTCGATCTGTCCGACGAGAAACTGGCGCTCACCGTCGCCGCGCTGCGGCTGCGCCGGGCGCACCCGGAGTGGTTCGGCGGCGAGTCGACGTACGATCCGCTGTCCGCCCGGGGGGCGGGCGCCGCGCACTGTGTGGCGTTCGCACGCTCCGGGGAGGCCGTCGCCGCCGTGACCCGGCTGTCCCTGCGCCTCGCGGAGACCGGCGGCTGGCGTGACACGGAACTGCCGCTCCCGGAGGGCCGCTGGGTCGACCTGCTCGCCCCGGGACGGGAGTTCACCGGCCACGCACGCGTGGAGGACCTGTTCGACCGGCTGCCGGTGGCGCTCCTGGTGCGGGCACCGGTCGGCTGAGGAGGGCGTCCGGAGGCAGTTCACGGGCGGCGCGCGCGGACAGGAGTCGTTCAGCCGGCCTCCGGTTGTGCTCCTCGTGGCGCGCACCCGTCAACTGATGAGTACCGGCGGCGTTTTCGGGCCGCGTGTGATCAAGCTGCTCTCCGAGGCCGTCGGCTGGACCTTCCTCGCCCCGGCGGGCCCGGGCCGCACCAGCGGTGAGGCACCCGATGCCGCCTTCTTGACAGGTGCCGCGCAGCGTGGGGTACTGCGGGATGCGACGCGGGGAGCACCAACGGGGGTGAGTCACCTGACGGAGCAGCGCTACCCGAATGTGGCCGAACTGGTCCAGTCAGCACGGGAGCTGGCGTCTCACCGACCCGACCTGTGCGTTCTACGCCAGGTCGGGACCTCACGCGCGGGCCGGCCGCTGCACCTGTTGTCGGTGGGGCACGACCACCGCGCGGTGCTCGTGGTCGCAGGCGCCCACGCGAACGAGCCGGCCGGTGGCTCCACTCTACTGCGCCTGGCCGAACGGGCCCTGATGGAGCGGGAGTTACGCACCGACTGCTCCTGGCACTTCCTGCTGTGCGCCGACCCCGACGGCGCGGATCTGCACCGCACCCCCGCGCCGCGCACCCTGCTCGACTACCACCGGCACTTCTTCCGCCCAGCGGGCCCCGAGCAGCCCGAGTGGTCGCCCTCCGTGCTGCCGCCCGACCGGCTGCCGCCCGAGACGCGGGCCCTGACCGGGGTCATCGACGAGCTGCGCCCCTTTCTCCAGGTGTCCCTGCACGGCACCGATCTGGGCGGCAGCTGGGTGCAGCTGACACGGGACATACCGGGGCTCGCGGAGCCGTTCGCCAAGTCGGCGGCGGAGCTGCACATCCCGGTGGAGACGGGGGCGTCGGACGCGGCGGGCTGGCCCGCGACGGGGCCCGGCGTCCATGTGATGCCCGAGCCCGGCGCCGAGGCCGCGTTCCCCAGCCTGCCGGACGACGCCCGGCACAGCACCTGGCACCACGCCCACCGCTACGGAGGCCGCACGGCGATCGTCGAGGTCCCGATGTGGGCGAGCGACCTCGTGGACGATCCGGCGCCGCACCCCGCCCCCGACCGGGCGCTGCGGCGCCTGGCGTTGCGGCTGAGCCGGGACACACTCCTCGTGGAGGAGATCCTCCAGTCGGCGCTGCCGCGGCTTCCCGAGGTGGACGGGCCGCTGATGCGGGCGGCGCGCTGGGCCGTCGCGCTGGTGCCGGGCCTCGCGCACGACTGGCTGAAACCGCCGCCGCCGGACGCGACGATGGCGTACGTGGGGAGCATCGACGCGTTCTCCAGACGGCTGCCGCTGCGGGCGGCCGCGATGCTCCTGCGGGTCCTGAAGGAGGCCGACGACCCGGACACGGAGCGTCTTGAGCAACTGGTGACCCACTGGTGCGACGCGTTCGCGGAGCGGTTCAGTGCGCGCTGGGTGCCGCTGGAGCACCAGGTCGAGCACCAGTCGCGTACGACTGTCGCGGCGGTACGGCACACGCGCGCGGCGGGGGACTGAACGCGAACGCCCCCTGCCCCGACCGGGGTTGCTCGACAGCTAGTCGGCGGACAGCCGGAACGACATCCGTCCGAAGCCGACCTGGTCGCCGTCCTGGACGACCGCCGCGCCGACCACCCGCCGCCCGTTGACGGACGTGCCGTTGGTGGAGCCGAGGTCGCGCAGCACCCACATGCCGCCCTGCCTGCTCAGTTCGGCGTGCACCCGGGAGACCGTCTCGTGGCTGAGGCGCAGTCCGTTGGCCGGGTCACGCCCGATGCGCAGCGGGTAGGGGTTGTTCGGCGACGGCAGCTGCAGCTTCGGGAGCCGCTCGCGCTGCCACGCCCCGCGCAGCCGCACCGTGAAGCCGGAGACCGCCGCCACGGTGCCGAAGACCGCGCGGGACCAGCGGCTCTCGGTGTGCAGATCGGCGGTGAGCGCGGCGAGTTCGTCGGACCGGCGGGCGGCGAGTGCCAGCTCCATGCGCCGTACGAATGTGTCGTGCGACAGCCTGCCCAGTGCGGCGCCCTCTCGGAGCTCCCGCAACGCCCTGTCGCGCTCGGCGTCGGACAGCCGCGCGGGGTACGTATGGTGCTCGAACGAGGAGGTCACGTACGTGATTGTCCGGCAGCGCGGCCGAGGTGTCCAGAAAACGGCGAAGTTCAGCCCGCCCCCGTACGGCCTTGACCAGCAAGGACGGTGGTTTGACGGAGTGTGCGGAAAACCGGGCGCGCCCGGCGCGGGCCCGCTGCTACGTTCGGCAGCCCGGACCGCCACCCGGCGCGTTCGCCTGGACCAGGAGATTTCTTGACTGCTGCACCGCACGGAAGCCCGCACCCGGCACACGACGACACCCGTCCGGTCGTCCGCGCCCTGACCGAGGAAGACGTTCCGCTTTTCCGTACGTTCGAGGATCCGGGCCTGGTCGGCCGCGTCATCACCGGCGTCGGATATCGCACCGTCACCGAGGGCGGCGACTACCGCCCCGAGTGGACCTGGGTCGCCCTGCGGGAGGGGCGCGTGGTCGCGCGAGCCGCCTGGTGGGGCGGCAAGGACGACACGGAACCGGTGAACCTGAACTGGTTCGACGTCCTGGAGGACGACATCGAGGCGGGCGCCGAACTGCTGCGGCAGGCCCCGTTCGACGTCGAGTACGAGCTGATCCTGCCCGCGGGCTGGCGTGAGGACCCGCGGACGCGGGCGGCCGCCGAGGCGCGGATGGAGGCGGTCACGCGGGCCGGCAAGAAGCTGCTCGTGGAGCGGCTGCGCTACCGGTGGACGCCCGAGAACGGCCTGCCGGAGCGCCCCGGCCGCCTGGAGTTCCGGGCCGAACCCGACGACGAGGTGATCCTCGACGTGCTGCGCCGGGTCCACTCGGCGACGCTCGACGCGCACGCGCGCCGCGCCATCGAGGAGTCGGGCCTCGACACGGCAGCGCAGGAGGAACTGGACTTCTTCCACTGGTGCCCGTCACCGCGCGAGTGGTGGCAGCTGGCGTACACGCCGCAGGGCGAGTTGGTCGGCCTGCACATCCCCGCCCACAACCCCGGCGGGCCGTGCATCGGGTTCATCGGCGTGGTCCCGGAGCAGCGCGGCCACGGATACGCGTACGACCTGCTGGTCGAGTCGACGCACATCCTGGTGGAGCAGGGCGCCGAGTTCATCGCCGGGGCGACGGACGACGGGAACTTCCCGATGGCGGCGAACTTCACGAAGGCCGGGTACCCGGTCACGGAGAAGCGCATCAATTTCGTCTGAGGTTCACCGGCCGGTTCGGCGACGGGTCCGATCCGGCGAGGAATGCGCGGAACCCGCTGCGAATCCCAGCGGATCGATCTCCGCTGACGCAGGATGGACGGGTCGTCACTGTCGGCAGACAAGGGGGAACCGTCCGTGCAGTTCGAGGTGTGGGCACCACAGGCAGAGCGGGTCGCGCTCCACTGCGAGGGCACCACGCGCGCGTTGGAGCGCGACCCGGACCGCGAGGGGTGGTGGGCGGGCGAGGCCGACGCGCAGGACGGTTCACGCTACGGGTTCGCGCTCGACGACGGGCCGGTGCTGCCCGACCCCCGCTCGCGCCGCCAGCCGGACGGGCCCGAGGGCCTGAGCGCGGTCGTCGACCACGCGCGGTACACATGGCGCTCGGAGTCGGGGCCGGGCAGCAGCCTCCCCGGCGCGGTCCTGTACGAGCTGCACGTGGGGACGTTCACGCGTGAGGGCTCGCTCGACGCCGCGGCCGAACGACTGGGCCACCTCGTCGAGTTGGGCATCACGCATGTGGCGCTGATGCCGCTGTGCCCGTTCCCCGGCCGGCACGGCTGGGGCTACGAGGGCGTCAGCCCGTGGGCGGTGCACGAGCCGTACGGGGGCCCCGAGGCGCTGAAGCGTTTTGTCGACATGGCGCACGGGCTCGGGCTCGGCGTCGTCCTCGACGTGGTCCACAACCACCTGGGCCCCTCGGGCAACCATCTGCCCGCGTTCGGGCCGTACTTCACCGACACCCATCACACGCCCTGGGGCGCCGCGGTCAACCTCGACGCCCCCGGTTCCGACGAGGTGCGCGCGTACTTCGTCGGCAGCGCGCTCGCCTGGCTGCGCGACTACCGGATCGACGGGCTGCGCCTCGACGCGGTGCACGCGCTGCGCGACACGCGCGCGGTCCACTACCTGGAGGAGCTGTCCGCCGCCGTCGACGCCCTGGCCGAGGAGCAGGACAGGCCCCTGTTCCTGGTCGGCGAGTCGGACCTCGGCGACCCGCGCGTGATCACCCCGCGCAGCCGCGGCGGCCTCGGGCTCCAGGCGCAGTGGAGCGACGACTTCCACCACGCCCTGCACACGGCGGTGACGGGCGAGTCCCAGGGCTACTACGAGGACTTCGCGAAGGCGCCGATGGCCGCGCTCGCCAAGACCCTGAGCCGCGGCTACTTCCACGACGGCACGTACTCGACGTTCCGTGGCCGGCACCACGGGCGCCCCATCGACCGCACCCGCACCCCCGCGCACCGGCTGCTCGGCTACGCCCAGACACACGACCAGATCGGCAACCGCGCGCAGGGCGACCGGCTCTCCGCGAGCCTGTCCCCCGGGCTCCTCGCGTGCGCGGCCACGCTCGTGCTGACGGGACCCTTCACGCCGATGCTGTTCATGGGCGAGGAGTGGGCCGCCGGCACCCCGTGGCAGTTCTTCACCGACCACACCGACCCGGCGCTCGCCGACGCCGTGCGCAAGGGCAGGCGGCGGGAGTTCGCGTCGCACGGGTGGGCCGAGGAGGACATTCCCGATCCGCAGGACCCGGAGACCCGGGAACGCTCCTGCCTCGACTGGTCGGAGCCGGACAGCGACTCTCACGCGCGCGTGCTGGCCTGGTACCGCGAGCTGATCGCGCTGCGCCGTGCCCGGGCCGACCTGATGGACTCCGACCTGGCGGCCGTGCGCGTGGCGTACGACGAGGAGGCCCGCTGGATCGCGTACCGGCGGGGCGATCTGCGGGTGGCGGTGAACCTGTCGGACGAGCCGGCAGCGGTGCCGGTCGGCCGGAACGGTTACCGGGTGCTCGCCGCGTGGGAGCCGGTGGGGCTGCCCGGCGAGGACGGCCTGCTCACCGTCCCTCCGCAGTCGTGCGTGGTACTCGTCGGGCCGTAAGCCGGCTCATCAGGGGCTTCAGCCGGTCTCCGGGTCCTTGTCGGGGAGTTCCGTCACGAGTTCGAGGAGGATCGCCTCCCACGCGCGCTCCAGCTGGGTGCGCAGCAGGGGCACGGGGCTGTCGTCCGTGCCGTGGAGGCGCTCCCCGAGGCGTACGAGGGTGTCACAGCGGGCCAGCCACAGGCCGCGCAGGCTGGCGCGGGGGCCATAACCGGCAAGGGTCGCCGCGCGGACGGCCGCGCGGGCGCCGACCGAGATGCTCAGGCCCGCGATGTCCTCGGCCGGGTCGCCGATGACGGCGTCGGTCCAGTCGAGGACGCCGCGCACCCGGCCGTCAGGGGTCACGGTGAGGTGCTCGCCCCTGAGGTCGTTGTGGACCACGACGGCGCCGGGCTGCGGGGCGAGCTGGGCGGCGGCCTGCGGGGTCAGCTGCCCGAGGCGTGCGGTCTCGAACTCGCCGTCACCGCCGAGGAGTTCGGCAGCCCGCGCCCCTTCCTGGCGCACTACGTCGAGGGAACGCGGCGCGGTCCTCGTGAGCCCGAGCGCCTCGGCCCGCGCGGCGGGCACCTCCCGCAGGCCGCCGAGCAGCCCCGCGAGGTCCTCCTCGCCGACCGCGGTGACATCGACGACCTCGCCCGACGCGCCCTGCAGCCGCGTATCGAGGGTGTACGTGCGCCCGGTCGCCCACTCGCCGGACGCGAGAGAGGCGGGCACGGCGATGCCGACGTGCTGGCGCACGAGGTCACGGAGCCTGATCTCGCGGCGCTGGCGCACGGACGACGGCGCGTCGAGGGCGAGGCGCAGCACATAGCGGGTGCCGACCCACCAGGTGGAGTGCTCGCCGCCCTCCGCCACGGCACTGACCTCGAGCTGCCCGCCGTCGGGGAGGAGGGCGTCCAGCAGTCTTCGTACGGTGTCCTGGGTGGGCCGCGGGGCGTCGGACATGGCGTCTAGCTCACGATCGCCATGTCCCGCGACGTGCTGTTCAGCCGTCGCACGCCGTCCTCGGTGACCGTCACGATGTCCTCGATGCGCACCCCGAAGCGGCCCGGAAGGTAGATGCCCGGCTCCACGGAGAAGCACATTCCGGGGACGAGGGGCAGTTCCTCGCCCTCGATCATGTAGGGCGGTTCGTGGGTGGTGACGCCGATGCCGTGGCCGGTGCGGTGGATGAAGAACTGGCCGTAGCCGAACTCGGTGATCACAGCGCGGGCGGCGCGGTCGACGTCCTGGCAGGCGGCGCCCGGCTCGACCGCCGCGCAGCCCGCCGCCTGCGCCTCGCGCACGACGTCGTGGACGCGCTGCTCCTCGGCGGTGGGCTCGCCGACATGCACGGTGCGGGAGGTGTCGGAGCCGTAGCCGTGCTTGAGACCGCCGAAGTCGAGGACGACCATGTCGCCGTTCTCGATGACGCGTTCGCCCGCCTCGTGGTGCGGGTTGGCGCCGTTCGGGCCCGATCCGACGACGGTGAAGTCGACCTGCGAGTGCCCGAACTGCCGCAGCAGATCGGCGAGATCGCCCGCGACGTCGGTCTCCCTGCGGCCCGCGAAGGGCACCTTCTTGATCTCCTCGTACGTGGCGTCGGCAGCCTCGCCCGCCGCCACGAGCCGTTCGAGTTCGGCCGCGTCCTTGACGGCGCGCATCATCGGCAGGGCCTCCGTGAGAGAGGCGTACGAGGTGTCGGGCAGCGTCTTCTGCAGCCCGATGAGGTGCATCGCCCACGCGTTGTCGCTGATGCCGAAGCGCCCGGAGCCGTCGAGGAGGGGCGCGGTCACCGCGTACGGGTCCTTGCCGTCGGTCCAGTCCCGCAGGGTGAGGGCGTCCGCTCCCACCGCCTTCGCGGCGTCCGGCGCCTCGAGCGTGGGGACTACGAGGACGGGGTCCCGGCCCGGGGCGAGGACGAGCATCGTGAGGCGCTCGGTGTCGGCGGTGGGCGAATAGCCGGTGAGCCAGACCATGTCGGGGCCGGGGGCGACGAGGACGCCGGCGAGCCCCGCGTCGGCCGCGGACCGGGCGGCGCGCTCCATCCGGGCCTTGTAGTCGTCGGCCGTGAACGGCGCGGGCGTGGCGGTCATCCGGTCCTCCGGGTGCTCCGAGCTGAACATCGCTTCTACAAAAAGGACGTACGGGCAGCATCCTGCCCGCCCGCCGAGCCTGACGCGAGTCAGTTCCCGCATGCGCGCGCCACTTGCCCGGACCACCACCTAACGCCAACCCATTGTTCAACCATTATAACTAATGGTTAGATCGGCAGCATCCGTTAGTCCCCTTCTCCGGAGGACGTACAACCATGCTTGTACTGGCCCAGATCAGCGACCTGCACCTCGACGGGACCCCGCGCGCCACGGCGCGCGCCCGGCGCGTGATCGACCACCTCCGGGCGCTGCCTGGCCCCTTCGACGCCCTCCTGGTCACCGGGGACATCGCGGACCACGGCGCGGAGTCCGAGTACGAGGAGGCGGCGGAGCTGCTGGGGCTGCACACGGGCGGGCCGAGCGACGGCGGCCCGCCCCCCGGCGCCCCCTTCCCTGGCCTGCCTTTCCCCGTCCTGACCTGTCCCGGCAACCACGACAGCCGGGCGCCCTACCGCAAGGCGCTGCTGCGCGAACCCGCGGCCGAGGGACCGGTGAACCGCGCCCACCACGTCGGCGGCGCCGTGGTCCTCATGTGCGACTCCAGCATTCCGGGCGCAGACGAGGGCCGGCTCGACGAGGAGACGTACCGCTGGCTGGAGGACACCCTCGACAGGCTCGACGGCGAGACGCCCGTCCTGCTCGCGTTCCACCACCCGCCGGTGGCGCTGCACCACCCGCTGCCCGACGCGTACCAACTGGCCCGACCACGGGAGCTGGCCGCCCTGCTGGAGCGGCGGCCGGAGATCGCCGGGATCATCGCGGGGCACGCGCACACCCCGGCCGCCACCGTGTTCGCGGGCCGTCCGCTGGTGATCGGCCCCGGCGTGACCTGGACGCTGCGGCTGCCCTGGGAGGGCGAGGGTGTGGCGGACCGGGACGCTCCGGTGGGCCTGGCCTTCCACATCCTCGACGACGAGCGGCGGCTGACGACGCACTTCCGGGTGGTCTGATCCCCCCCGTAGGGCGATCCCCTAGGTCACCACTCCAGGAGTCACCGCCAGCACCTGGCGCACGCCCGACTCGTGCCGGACCGTCAGCGTGACCTGCCGGCCCGGACGCGCGGACTCCACCGCCTGGGCGAGGGCGCCCGCGGAGCCGATCCGGGTCTCGCCGAAGGCGATCAGCACGTCGCCGCGGACGAGACCCGCCGTGTAGCCGGGACCGGGCACGTGCACGCCCACGAGCAGGGCCCCCGCGCCCTTGGGCGCGTCCACCGCCTCGACGCCGAGCGCCGCCCGCACGGGGCGTGCGGAGGGCGACGGGGAGGCGGAAGAGGTCGGCGGATGTGACGGGGTGAGCGCGGGCGGCCGCGGCGCCGCCCCCGCCTGCTGTTGCATCTCGGCCAGTTTGCTCATCCCTATGACGGCGGCGCCGACCGTGCCGAGGCCGACCCCCGACAGCACGAGCACGGCCCCGAACAGCAGGCCGAGCAGCAGAGTGACGAGGCGCTTGCCGCGGCGCCGCGCCGCATGCGGGCGGCGGCCGCCCGAACCGTTCCCCCGGGCCGCCGCCTCACGGCGCGGGGCTCCGGGCATCGACTTGGGGCGCAACGCGGTCTGTTCCATGGCCCACCTCCGGCCAAAGCCCTACCCGTCCGCGTCCTGCGCGACGATTCCCGAACGAGTGAGACTGAACCGGGCATTTCTGGCATCCGGTCAGCCGCCGTGCCCTCCGTGCCCCCCATGTCCGCCGTGCCCCGCACCGTGGTCGAACTTCATCGCCTCGGCGGGCATCACCACGAACGGCCGCATCATGCCCATGTCCTCGTGCTCCAGCAGATGGCAGTGATACATGAAGCGCCCGTACGCGCCGTCGAACCGGCCCATGACGCGCAGCATCTGGCCGGGCAGCGCCCGGAAGACGTCCTTGTAGCCGCGCTCGTTCGGCGGGAGCGGGACCGGCGTGGCCGGGTCGGGCGCGAGCGGCGCGCGCGTGCCGCCGGCCGTCACGTCGAACCCCGACACGTCGTACGTGTCACGGCCGAGGATCTGGAAGTCGGCGAGATGGATGTGCATGGGGTGCACGACGGGCGGGTTCACCGCGAGATTGAGGAAGCTCCACTGCTCGTAACTGCCCTCCGCGACGGTGAAGCCGAGGCCGTCGTTGAAGGTGCGTGAGGTGCGACGGTACGTCTTCAACGTACCGTCGGCGCCGCGGAGTTGGATGACGCCGTCCGCTGGGACTTCGACCTCCCCCTCGACCTCGGTCATCTCCCAGATCTCGGGGTGGCCGCCGCCGCCCTTCGTGGCGGGCGGGGTCAGCACGATGAGGCGGTGCCCGTGCTCGATGTCGTGCGTGAGCCGGCGGAAGGAGCCCGAAAGCACCTCGGGCAGTTCGAACGGGTCGTCCGCGCCGCACTCACCGACGCGGAACTCCATGACGTGCGGATAGCGCACGTTGTTCGCCGGGTCGGGTACGCCGGGCGCCTGACCCGCGCCCTTGTTGACGAGGCGTACGCGGCGTCCGGCGAGCACGCGGAAGTCGATGAGCAGGTCCATGCGCTCGGCCGGGGCGACGGTCAGCGTGGGCAGCGCCCCGTCGAAGTCGACCGGCACCGGGCGCGGGAGAAGGCCGCCGTCGCTGCCGATCTGATGCAGGACGCCCGGCACCGGGTTGTCGTCCTCGTCGATCAGGACGAGGTCGTAGATCCGGGCGTTCGACGCGTTGACCAGGCGGAAGCGGTGCCAGGCCGCGTCCACTTCGGCGTAGGGCCAGATGCGGCCGTTGACCGTGGTGTACGGGCCCGCGAAGGGCACGGAGACCGGCTTGCCCGTCTCCGGGTTCTTCTCCTGGACGATCACGGTCTTGTGCAGCAGTCGGCCGTTGAGCGCGCCGTCCTCGTCCGTGTCGAGGTTGCGGTCGGCGATGAGGAGCGGGATCTCCCGCTTCCCGGAGGGGAGTTGGAGCGCGTCCTCCTCGTCGTCGCGGACGAGGTAGGTGCCGTAGAGGCCCGTGTGGACGTTCCACCGCGTCACGTTCATGGCGTGGTCGTGGTACCACCACTGGACCGCCTGGTGGTCGTTCGGGTACTCGGAGAGCTGGGCGTCGCCGTAGCCCACCGCGTTGTCCGCCCACCCGTCGTTGCCGCCGCCGGTCTGCGCGCCGTGCAGGTGGGTGACGGTCCAGGCGGGCAGGGCGGCGACGTCCGCGATCGGCGGGACGCCGCCGCGGCCCGGTTCGGTGCTCGGGTTGGGGTTCGCCGCCGGCACCTCGACGGCGGTGACCGGGTACTCGCTGCCCTTCGGGATGCGGTTGGTCCACGCGATCCGGACGCGCTGCCCGCGCCGGACCTCGATCGTCGGCCCCGGCACCGATCCGCCGTACCCCCACATGAGCGTCGGCGGGAGCTGCGGGTGCAGCCGCACCCACGTCGGCCGCAGCGCGATCTCGGTCTCCCGCAGGACGTCCGTGGAGTCGGGACGCAGGACGGGCGGAACGGTCAACGGCGCGACGTGCGGCGCCAGTTCACCGCCCGCCGCGGCGGGCGCGGCATCCCGCGCCGCGCCCGCCAGGCCGTCCGTGATCCTCTCGATGATGTCGGTCATGGTGAGAACACCCCCGTGTTCTGTGTTGCATCCCCCGTGGTGCGGCCGGTCAGCGGCCGCCTTCACCCCACAGGACTCACCACACCCCACGAGGGTTCCATGAACCCCTCATTCCGGCTGAAAAGGTTCGGCAACCGGCCCGGTACGAACCCATGCGCGCGCCGGGCCAGGTCGTCGGCCCCGTAACGGCGGCATTCGCGGTGCCAGTTGAGGATCCCGGCCATCCAGTTCTGGAGCTCCAGCACATAGCCGTCCATGGTCGCCCGCGCCTCGCGCGACAGCTTGAAGTCGTCGTACAGGACGGGGAATTCATGGGTGGCGACATGCTCGAACTGCTGCATGCGCTGCGTCATCAGGTCGTGCACGACGCCGAGCGCGGTCGGGTAGTCGCAGCCGAAGAAGTTCTGCACGACGAGGATGCCGTTGTGGATCTCGCCCTCGTACTCGATCTCCTTCTGGTACGAGAACACGTCGTTCAGGAGCATCGCGTAGTCGACGGCCGCGTTCTCCAGGGAGCGGACCGGGCCGCTGCGGTAGACCTCGGATGGCACGGCCGGGCCGTGGCCCATCCGGCTCAGGCTCATGGTGAGGTCGGCGCCGAACGTGGCGCGGCGCATCTCCAGGTAGTCGACGGGGTCCGGGATACGGTTCTGGAGCTGGTTGGACAGCTCCCACACCCAGCTCTCCGTCATGACGTCGATGGCCGCCTTCAGGGTGCGCCGCTGCTCGGCCGTCATCCCGGCGGCGGTGCGGGCCCAGAGGTCGGCGAGGCCGCGCTCCATCGCGTTCACGGGCGGCGGGATCTCGCCGCCGTCGACGGGCATGCACGCGGAGAGCCGCTCGGTGCACAGCTTCGCCGCGGCGAGGTCACGCCGGTGCCCGAAGACGAGCGGGTAGTAGTCGTCCCCGTACGTCCCCCAGGCCAGCCAGTGCGCACTCAGGTCCAGGGCGTCCTGGTCCCCGTCGGGGTCGAGACCGGCCGAGCACAGGGGCAGGTCGTAGGCGGCGAGCTTGTCCTCGTCCCAGACACCTTCCGCCAGGATTCCCATGGCGTGCGCCCACGGCGTGATGCGCCGGCGGGCCTCCTCCAGGCCGGGGTTCAGCCGGAGCCGGAACGGCATGTAGAAGTCGGGGAGCAGGGACGGGCCCACCTTCTGGTACGGCACATGCGTGTAGGCGCGCAGCCGCTCTGCGCCGGCCGCCGCGAGCAGCGCCCCGACGTCCGCGCCGGACGTGCCGATCCCGGTGGGCCCCGCCAGCGGGTTGCTCCCCGTCGCCCCCTCGTTCATGTACCGGCTGGAGCGCAGATGCCATTCGTGGCCGCCGGACTGCCAGTCCTGGAGGCCCCGCGTGTAAGCGGCGACCGCGGCGACCTCGGGCGGGGTGAGCCCCTTCTCGACGGCGAGGGCGGGCACTTCGGTGAGCGCGGTGTGCTCGAACTGGTGGAGGCGCGAGGTGAGGATGTCGTTGACGGTCTGCGCGGCCTCCTGCGTCGTACAGCCGAAGAAGGTCTCCAGGACCAGTACGCCGTTGCTCAGCTCGCCCTCGTCCTCGACCTCCCGCTGGTACGAGAAGAGGTCGTTGCGCAGGTGCACGGCGTCGGAGAACGTCTCCATCAGGACGCGCAGCGGCCTCGACCCGGCGACGGACGCGGGCACTTCGGAGGTCGCGTACTCGACGAGCCCCGCAGACCAGGGCGCGCCGCCGACCTTGCGGCGCATCTCGATGTACTCGACGGGGTTGGAGATCCGCCCCTCGTTGATGTTGGACAGCTCCCACATCGACTCGTTGAGGAGGTGTTCGGTCGACTCGGCGAACCTTCTGCGCCAGTCCACCGACATGGCGGGCACGGTGCGCGCCCAGAGGTCGGCGAGGCCCGCCTCGACCGGGTTCTTCGGCTCGGGCACGGGGGTGGACAGGTCCATCGGCATGAACAGGGGCAGGCGGTCCAGATAGGCCTTGCCGCCCTCGCGGTCCATGGTCCGCTTGAACGTCTCCAGGAAGTGGTCGTCGAAGAAGAAGACCCACACGTACCAGTCGGTGACGAGGGACAGTGCGGGCCCGTCGCAGTCTGGGTGGGTGTACGCGCACAGCAGTCCGTAGTCGTGCGCGTCGAGGTCGCTCTGCTCCCAGATGCCCGACCCCTCCAGCATGCCCATCTCGCGGGCCCACTGCGTGGAGTGCGCCCGCGCCTCGTCGAGGTGTGGATTGAGCCGCGCCTGGTACGGCATGTAGAAGTGCGGCAGTTCGAACGGCTGCGTCATGGCCCGGCCCTACCCGTGGCCTCCGGCGGGCATCCGGACGGCGGCACATGATCGCACCATCGCGTGAACCGACGACTGAGGAGCGTCCGGACGGGGAAAAGGGCGGTACCCGATCCCACCCGATCCCCAGCTGAGGAGTCTTCGGTGAGCCAGGCCACGGAGCCGTTGATCGTCGTAGGCGTCGACGGTTCGAAGCACTCGAAGGAAGCCCTCCGCTGGGCCGTGCGGCAGGCCACGCTCGTCGGCGGCCGGGTGCACGCCGTCATGAGCTGGGAGTGGTCCACGAATCCCTTCAGCCTCGGCGGGCCCGCCGACGTGGGCACGGCGGCCGGCGGCCGCGAGCTGGTCTCCTCCGAGGAGACCTCGCGCGTCGGACTGATCGACATCGTCACGGAGACGGTCGGCGAGAGCCCGCCCGTCCCGGTGCACAGCCGCATGGTGCAGGGGCCCGCGGCGAAGGTCCTCGTCGAGGCGTCCGGGGCGGCCGATCTCCTGGTCGTGGGCACCCGCGGCTACGGCGGCTTCAAGGGGGCGCTGCTCGGCTCGGTGAGCCAGCAGGTGACGCAGCACGCGCACTGCTCGGTCGTGGTGGTGCGGGAAAAGTCCGACAGCTGACGCGAGCGGGGGCACGCCCCCGTCGTCCACCCGACGGGGTGTCAGCGGGGCATGTCAGAGTGCCCTCATGGACGATGCCCGAGAGTTCCCGCGCCAGTACGCCCGCACCCGCCGCTTCGCCCTGGGCGCCCCGAGCCGGTTCACGGTCTCGGCGGACGGCGGGCGCGTCCTGTTCCTGCGCACGGGCGGCGGCGCCGACCCCGTGAGCGCCCTGTGGCTCCACGAGGACGGTGAAGAGCGGGTCCTCGTGAATGTCTCGCGCACCGCGCGCGCAGGTGAGGTGCCGGCCGCCGAGCGCGTGCGCAGGGAGCGGGCGCGAGAGAGCGCGGTCGGGCTCGTCTCGTACTCGGCCGACGCCGAGTGCCGCACCGTCGTGTACGCCCTGTCGGGAGCGCTCTGGGCCGTGCGTGTCGCGGACGGCGTCCCGTTCCCCGTGTCGGCGGCGGGCCCGGTCGTGGACCCGCGCCTGTCCCCCGACGGCCGTTCGGTCGCGTACGTCACCGGGGGCGCCCTGCACGTCGTCACGCTCAACGGCGAGGACCGGCTGCTCGCGGCGCCCGAAGGCCCTGACATCACCTACGGGTTGACCGACCACGCGTCCTCGGAGTCGATGGGCCGGGCGCGCGGACACTGGTGGGCGCCCGACGGCGGCGCGCTGCTCGCGGCGCGCGTGGACACGTCGCGTGTGCAGCGCTGGTATCTCTCCGACCCCGCCGACCCTTCAGCGCCGCCGCGCGCCGTGCGCTACCCGGCGGCGGGCACGGCCAACGCCGACGTGTCGCTCCACTTGCTGCACCTGGACGGATCGCGGGTCGAAGTGGACTGGGACCGTGGGGCGTTCGAGTACGTGCCCGTCGCCGGGTGGGACGCGCACGGCCCGTTCGCCGCGGTGCAGAGCCGCGACCAGCGGACGCTGCGCACGCTGGCCGTGGACCCCGCGACGGGCGCCACCCGCCTCCTGGACGAGCAGCTCGACGCGGCCTGGGTCGAGCTGGTCCCCGGCGCCCCGTGCCGCACGGCGTCCGGCGCGCTGGTGACCACCCGCGACGAGCAGGACACCCGCCGCCTCGTCGTGGCCGGGAGGCCGGTAACCCCGGTGGGCCTTCAGGTCCGCCAAGTCCTGGGCGTACAAGGCGAGTCGGTGCTGTTCGAGGGCGGCGACGAGCCCACCGAGACCCATGTGTGGACGTGGGCGCCCGACGCGGGCTGCGTCAGGCTCACGGACACGCCGGGCGTGCACACGGCCGTCTCGGCGGGCGGCACCACGGTCCTGGTGAGCCGCCGGGAGGACCGTACGACCGTGGAGGTGACGAAGAAGGGCAAGCCCGTCGGGGAGATCGCCTCGCTCGCCGAGCGCCCCGTCGTCCCCACCCGGCCCGTTCATCTGCGGCTCGGCGAGCGGCAGTTGCGCAGCCAGCTGTTCCTGCCGTCGTGGCACACACCGGGCAGCGGCACGCTCCCCGTCCTGGTGAACCCGTACGGGGGCCAGCACCTTCTGGTTGCCACGCGCGGCCTCGGCTGGCCCGCGCATCTGTCGCAGTGGTTCGCCGAGCAGGGCTTCGCGGTCCTGGTCACGGACGGGCGCGGCTCCCCGGGGCGCGGCCCCGCGTGGGAGAAGGAGATCCGCGGCGACATCCTGACGCACGCCCTCGACGACCAGGTCTCCGCCGTGCAGGCGGCCGGGGCGCAGTTCCCCGACCTCGATCTGACGCGGGTCGCGATCCGCGGCTGGTCGTTCGGCGGGTTCCTGGCCGCGGGCGCCGTGCTGCGCAGGCCCGACGTCTTCCACGCGGCGGTCGCGGGCGCGCCGCCCACCGACCAGCGGCTGTACGACACGCACTGGAAGGAGCGTTATCTCGGCCATCCCGACGAGGAGCCGGAGAACTACGAGCGCTGCTCCCTGATCGCCGACGCGCCCCTGCTGCGCCGGCCGCTCCTGCTGGTGCACGGGCTCGCCGACGACAATGTGGCGGTCGCGCACACCCTGCGCCTGTCGGCGGCGCTGCTCGCGGCGGGCCGCAGCCACCAGGTACTCCCCCTGCCGGGCGCGACGCACATGGTCACGCAGGAGGACGTCGCGGAGAATCTGCTGCTGTTCCAGCTCGACTTCCTGAAGAAGTCCCTGGGGGTCTGACCACTCGCCGAGCGGCGCGTGCCTACCAGTGCGCGGGGCGGCTCATGGTGGCCGGGATCCTGGTCGAACCGTCCCCGCGGGCCGCGTTGACCTGCGCCTGCGTGAGGAAGATGCTGCCGGTCAGATCGGCGCCCTGAAGGCGCGCGTCGCGGAGGTCGGCCCCTATGAGGTCGGCCTCGCGCAGGTCGGCGCCGGTGAGGTCGGCCGCGATCAGACAGGCGCCGCGCAGGTTGGCACCCCGAAGATCGGCGCCCTTGAGGCGGGCGCCCATCAGGTCGGCGCCCCGGCGGTTCTTCTTTCGGCCGGGCACGGCCGCCCGTACAAGTTCGCTGACCTTCAGGAGCGTCTCGCTGACCTCGCCGCGGAGGGTGGAGACGTCGGCCGCGGCGAGGGTGGCGGCGTCGGCGCGGGTGAGCTCCTCGATCCCGTCGAGGGCGCGCCGCACCTCCGCGTGCGCCGGGCGGGCCCGGTCGAGCTCCAGCGCCTCGGTCAAGTACCAGAGCAGTTCGTGCAGTTGGCGCATGACGGGGAAGACGTCGAACATCGTGCGCGCGGTCCCGCGCGACGTACGCCAGTCCTCGCCGCCGAACGTGACCTGTGACACCTGCTGACCGGCGCCGAAGCAGTCGAAGACCGTGCAGCCCGAGTAGCCCTTGTCACGGAGCGTGGTGTGGATGCCGCAGCGGAAGTCGTCCTGGAGGTTGTGGCACGGCCGGCCCGCGGCCTTGTCCGCGGCGAAGTCGGAGGACTTGGCGAAGGGCAGCGCGACACAGCACAGCCCGAAGCAGTTCCCGCAGTCGGCTCGCAGATCGAGCCGGCGCCGGTGCCCGGCCTCCGGAACAGCGCCGGGGCCATCGGACGCCACGGCCTCGGGTCGGGTTTCGCGCTTCTGGGACAACGGGCCCGGTCTCCTACGTGTACGTGGTGTCTGCGGCGTGGGCCCTCATTCTCCCCGATGGCGCGGGCGGCGGACCGGCGCGGGCCCGGGTCACCCGCCGGGCCCGGTACCGTGGGGGAGGAACGATCTCGTGGGCCTCCTGGCGGGCTGCGTGAACCCAGGAGGAACCAGATGACGACGAACCGCGGACGCAAGCACGTGATCCGGAGCCGGATGACGTCGACCGGAGAGTCGTACGTCGTCGCCGCGAAGAACCTCAAGGCGATGAAGGACATGGGCGCCACCGCGGAGGCCGTGCGCACCCAGCGCTGGCGGCCCGCGGAGTCCCTCGACGTCCCCTGCCCCTGCGGCGGCACGTGCGAGCCCGGCGAGAAGTGCGACCGCTGTCACGCCCGCCACCGTCACGTGGGCCGGGCCCCCGGCAGCCTCACGGACGTCGAGACGTGGATGGACAAGTACGACTGCAT
Organism: Streptomyces sp. NBC_01445; assembly: GCF_035918235.1. Lineage (NCBI taxonomy): Bacteria > Bacillati > Actinomycetota > Actinomycetes > Kitasatosporales > Streptomycetaceae > Streptomyces > Streptomyces sp. NBC_01445. The sequence continues at coordinate 3,221,115 of NZ_CP109485.1, forward strand.
GGGCTGCGCGTCCTCGTACACACTGACCGTCGTCCTGCCCGGCCGCCCGTGGGGCATCGCCGAGACGGTCGTGCAGGGGGGGTCCACGGAGCCGGTGGTCCGGGCGCGTGTCTTCCCGGGCGTCGTCCACCCGATGATGCGCCCGGAGACGCCGGCGGAGGACTGAGCCTCCGCCGGGGCCCCGGTCAGCCCGCTTCCGGTGCCAGCTTCAGCGAGATCGAGTTGATGCAGTACCGCTGGTCCGTCGGGGTGGGGTAGCCCTCGCCCTCGAAGACGTGGCCGAGGTGCGAGCCGCAGCGCGCGCAGCGCACCTCGGTGCGGACCATGCCGTGCGAGCGGTCCGCGATCAGCTCGACGGCGTCCGTGTCCTTCGGATCGAAGAAGGACGGCCAGCCGCAGTGCGACTCGAACTTCTCGCCCGAGGTGAAGAGCTCCGCGCCGCACGCGCGACAGGAGTAGACGCCCTGGGTCTTGGTGTCCGTGTACTCACCGACGAAGGCGGGCTCGGTCCCGGCCTGGCGCAGTACCGCGTACTCCGCCGGGGTCAGTTCCGCGCGCCACTCCTCGTCCGGCTTTTCGACGTCGTACGACATTCAGCTCAGTCCTTCACTTGGCAAGGCGATCCAGACCGGATCTTCTTCAAGATGTGCGGGCCGAGCTCCGTGACGTCACCCGCGCCCATGGTGAGAACAAGGTCGCCCGGCTTGGCCATTCCCGCGATCACGTCGGGCACGGTCGCCTTGTCCTGAACGGCGTCCACGTCGGCGCCCGCCGCGCGGGCCGCGTCGATGATGAGGCCGCTGGTGATGCCGGGGATCGGGTCCTCGCGGGCCGGATAGATGTCCAGGACCACGGACGCGTCGGCGAGGGCGAGGGCGTCGCCCATCTCCTTGCCGAGCTCCTGGGTGCGGGAGAAGAGGTGGGGCTGGAAGACGACGAGGATCCGGGAGTCCCCCGCGGCCGAGCGCATCGCCTCGAGGTCGGCGGACATCTCGGTGGGGTGGTGCGCGTACGAGTCGATGACCTGTACGCCGTTCTCCTCGCCCTTGAGCTGGAGGCGGCGCTTGACGCCGGTGTACGACTTCAGGGCCGCGGCCAGGTTGCGGGAGGGGATGCCGAGCGCGACGCCGGCGGCGAGCGCCGCGACCGCGTTGTGCGCGTAGTGGCGGCCGGGGACCGAGACGGTGAAAGTGAGCAGCTTGCCGTCGAGGAGGACGGTGACCTCGCTGGTCAGACCGCGCGGGGTGACCTTGTGGATGCGGACGTCGGCCGCCTCGGACTCGCCGTACGTGACGACCTTGAGGGACGTCGTGTCCCGCAGCCTGCGGGTGAGCTCGACCGCGCCGGACTGGTCCGCGGCGATGACGAGCGTGCCGCCGGGGACGATCTTGGAGGCGAAGGTCTCGAAGGACTCGTAGATCTCGTCCATCGACGCGTAGTTGGCGTGGTGGTCGAGCTCGACGTTGAGGACGATGGCGACCTCGGGCGCGTACTTGTGGAAGCTGCGGTCCGACTCGTCGGCCTCGGCGACGAAGATCTCGCCCTCGCCGTGCAGCGCGTTCGAGCCGGGGGCATCGAGGTCGCCACCGATGGCGTACGAGGGGTCGAGGCCCAGGGAGGACAGCGACACCGCCAGCATCGACGTGGTCGTCGTCTTGCCGTGCGTGCCGGCGACCGCGATGGGGCGCAGGCCGTTCATGAGGGAGGCGAGTGCGTCGGAGCGGTGGACGACCGGGATGCCGAGCTCGGCGGCGCGTGCCAGCTCGGGGTTGTCGGCGCGGATCGCGGAGGAGACGACGACGCAGGTGGCGTCCGGCGCGAGGTGCGCGGCGTCGTGGCCGATGTGGACGGTGGCGCCGAGCGAGCGCAGCGCCTCGGCCGTGGCGGACTCCCGGGAGTCGCTGCCGGCGACCTGGGCGCCGCGCTGCGTGAGGATCTTCGCGATGCCCGACATTCCGGCGCCGCCGATGCCGATGAAGTGCGGTCGGTCCATGGCGGTGGGCAGGCCGGGTGCCATTGGTTTCTCCCTGGGACGGTGTGCTGCTGCGTGCCCACTGTGCGGGCAGGCTCAGCCTACTTTCTCCGTGCACCCCGCCCGCGCAACCCCGTACCCCCTCGGCGGCTACGCCTTGCTGTAGGAGAAGAGCTTCAGAACCGGTACGCCCACCTTGTGCCGGGCGCGCGAGGCCCAGTCGCGGTGGAAGAACTCCTCCACGTAGTGCGGGTCGGTCAGGACGATGACCTCGTCGGCGCCGATCTCGTCGACGAGGGACTTCAGGGCGTCCAGGGGGTGGTCCTCGACGAGACGGCCCTCTGCCTGGCAGCCGGCCTGGTGGAGTGCGGTGAGGGAGACCTGGAGTGCTTGTTCGCCGGGTTCCGTGGCGTCCTGGCCCTCGGGTACGTCCCTTTCCTTCGCCGCGTCGTCGAGCTCTCCCATGGCGACGTCGTCGATGGCCCGCAGCAGGCGGTCGGCCTGGTCCCCGCGGGGCTGGAGCAGCACATGGAAAGTGACTTCCTCGTCACCGTGCAAGGTGGTGACGAACTCCACGTCGGCGGACGTCAGGGCCTTCTCGATCATCAATACGCTCGTGAACACGACAGGCGCCCTTCTTCTCTCCTCCGTGGGCCGTCGACTCTCGACCGGTCCCTGCGGAAACCATCCTGCCCCGTGGCCGCACGGGGTCTGCGAGATTTAGTGTGCCCAGCGGAAGGTAAACGGAACGGCAGATTCCGCCGATTGTCAGCTCCGACGGTATCGGGTGAACAGGAACCCGGCCTCTTCCAGTACAGAAGCCATCTCGAAACGTTCGGGGACGGTCAGGGACGGTCCGCCGGCAATCCGCTGGGCGTCTCCGGCGGTGAGCATAGGCGACAGCGTCAGACAGAGTTCGTCGAGCACCTGTGCGGCCACGAACTGGCCGAGCAGGCGGGGCCCGCCCTCCGTGAGCAGCCGGGTGAGCCCGCGCTCCGCGAGCGCCCGGACCGCCCGCTCCGGCTCGACGGTGGTGCCCTCGCCGACGATCAGCACCTCGGCGCCCGCCTTGCGTGCGGCGTCCAGCCGGTCGGGCGGCGCCCCGGCGCCGGTGACCACGAACGTGGGAACGAGGGGGGAGGTGAACAGCGGAAGGGAGAAGTCGAGGTTCAGACTCCCGGTGATCACCGCGATGGCCGGGGCGGGTGCCTGTCCGGCCGCCTCCCTGCGCCCGGCGAAGGCCTCACGCGCGCGCGCCGGACGGTAGCCCTCCAGGCGGACCGTTTCCGCACCGACCAGGACGGCGTCCGCGAGACCGCGCAGGGTGCCGAAGATCCGCATGTCGGCGGCGTTCGAGATGCCCTGCGAGCGGCCGTCGTGCTGGGCGGCACCGTCGAGCGTGGAGACCATGTTGGCGCGCAGCCAGACGTCCTGCCCGGCGGGGTAGGCATAGGCGTCCGCGAGCTCGTCGAGACTCCATTCACGGGCTTCGTGGGCCGCGTGATCTGCTGTTTCGTACGTCACAGGGAACAGGCGTCGCATGTCACGCAGTGTCGCACGGCGTCTAGAGTTGGGTGCTGTGTCGTCCTCCACCACCGCCCCGGCCCAGAGTCCGATAGCCGACGCGGCCCCGCTGTCCCTGTGCGCCCGTGAGCCGCTCGTCCCCGCGGACCGTCTGGTCGCCGAGATGGTGCCCCCGCCGCGCTTCGACTCGGTCCGCTTCGAGACATACATCCCGGACCCCAATCAGCCCAGCCAGACCGAGGCGGTGCGGGTCCTGAGCGGCTTCGCGGCCGGGCTCGGCGGCGCCCACGCGACCGGTTCGGGCAAGCGGAGGTGGTTCGCCAAGAAGCCCGCGGCCCCCACCGGGCCCCGCGGCGTCTATCTGGACGGCGGCTACGGCGTCGGCAAGACCCACCTCCTCGCCTCCCTCTGGCACGCCACCCCGGCGGCCCCCGAGCAGAAGGCGTTCGGCACGTTCGTCGAGCTGACGAACCTGGTGGGCGCGCTCGGCTTCCAGCAGACCGTACGCACGCTCGGCGAGCACCGGCTGCTGTGCATCGACGAGTTCGAGCTGGACGACCCGGGCGACACCGTCCTGGTGTCGAGCCTGCTCGGCAAGCTCGTCGACGCGGGCGTCGCGCTCGCCGCGACCTCGAACACGCTGCCGGGCAAGCTCGGTGAGGGCCGGTTCGCCTCCGCTGACTTCCTGCGCGAGATCCAGGGCCTGTCCGCCCACTTCCGCCCCCTGCGGATCGACGGCGACGACTACCGCCACCGCGGCCTGCCCGAGGCGCCCGCCCCGTTCTCCGACGAACAGGTGACGAAGGCGGCGTACGCGACCCAGGGCGCCTCGCTCGACGACTTCCCGCATCTGCTCGGCCACCTCGCGCGCGTGCACCCCAGCCGCTACGGCGCCCTGACGGACGACCTCGATGCGGTCTGCCTGACCGACGTCCAGCCGGTCCCCGACCAGTCGACGGCGCTGCGCCTCGTCGTGCTCGCCGACCGGCTCTACGACCGTGAGATCCCCGTACTCGCCTCCGGTCTCCCCTTCGACCAGTTGTTCAGCGAGGAGATGCTGAACGGCGGCTACCGCAAGAAGTACTTCCGTGCGATCTCCCGGCTGACCGCGCTCGCGCGGGACGCGAAGGGGTTGGTGCACGCATAGGGCCGCCCGGGGTCACCTGCTGCGCCGCCTGCCGGTCACCAGCGCGACCACAAGGCCCGCCGAGCTGACGAGCACCGTCAGGACAGCGGCGCACACCGCACTGACAAGCCAGTCGGCATCCCCGCCCTGCCTCGCGTCCTCGCTCCACCACATCACCGTCAACACCACCCATGTACCACCGATCCAGGCGACAGCGCTCCGGACCGATGGCGCCTTGAACGGCTCTGCGCGGTCGATGTGCTCAAGGGCCTCCTTGGCCATGCGCTCCCACCGCAGCGTCAGGGCGAAGAGAAGGCCGACCCCCGTCCCGATGGCGACGAGCGCCAGGGCATCGGCCGCCCCCGTGAACCGCCACCCCGCGACTGCGCAGATCCCCACCATGAGCGCCGCCGTCGCGGCCCCCAGCAAGCCACCCGCGCGCACCGGATGCCGATGGCCGTAGGCCTGGACCCGGCCAGGACGCCGCGGCGCACGGGCAAGGCTCCGGTCGCGGTTCACCAAAGCCCGGACCACCACCCGGTCGATCGCGCGCACCGCCCGCAGCAGCACCTTCACGTCCCCTCCTCGTCTGCCACCCGCCCGGCCCTCTGAGCCGTACGCAACGGGACAGTAGAGCGGTTACACGAGCAACCTCCCCCCAGCTGACACTGCTACGCGCGTGGTTCCCGTGACGAATGGGCCGTGATAGACACAGCCGGGTCACAGTTCCTGTCCGCCAGCAGGAGGTTGCCCCATGTCTGAAGCACGTACCGCACGTACCGCTCAGTCCCCCGCAACACGACGTCAGGTCCTCGCGCGCAGCGGCGCTTCCGTCGCCGCCATCGCCTTCGCCGGAAGCCTCTCCGAGCTCTTCGCGGGCACGGCCGCCGCGCAGAGCCTCGGCAACAAGGGCTACGGCCCGCTGGTGCCCGACCCCGCCGGGCTGCTCGACCTGCCCGCGGGGTTCCGCTACAAGGTCCTCTCACGCGAGGGCGACCCGCTGCGCTCCGGCGAGGGCAAGGTGCCCAGCAACCACGACGGCATGACGGCCCTGGAGGGCAGACACGGCCGGGTCCACCTGGTCCGCAACCACGAGAACCGCGTCACCGCGAAGATCGCCGTGCCGACCGTCGAGGGGCTCACCTACGACCCGATGGGCAAGGGCGGCTGTACGGCGCTCACGCTCGACCATCGGGGCAATGTCCTGTCGGAGCGCGTCGCCATCGCCGGCACGGCCGTCAACTGCGCGGGCGGGCACACGCCTTGGGGCACCTGGCTGACCTGCGAGGAGACCGAGGACAAGGCCGGCACGAACGGCTACACCAAGGACCACGGCTTCATCTTCGAGGTCGACCCGGCCGACCCGCACCGCTCGGGCGCCGTGCCGCTGACCGCGATGGGCCGCTTCCAGCACGAGGCGATCGCGATCGACCCGAAGCGGGGCGTCGTCTACGAGACCGAGGACGCCTTCGAGAAGCCGTTCGGCCTGTTCTACCGCTTCCTGCCCGACAAGCCCGAGGGCGGCCTCGGTTCCCTGCGGGCGGGCGGAACGCTCCAGGCGATGCGGGTACCCGGGGTGCCCGACCTGTCCGCGATCCAGGAGACGGGCGCGACCTTCGACGGCGTCGAGTGGGTCGACGTACCCGACCCGCTGGCCGCGCAGACCCCCATCCGCCTCCAGGACTTCGGCCCGAAGGGCATCACGCACGCGCAGAAGCTGGAGGGCTGCTACTGGGGCGGCTCGTCCGTCTACTTCGTCTCCTCCTTCGCCCACAGCGCGGAGGGCTCGGCGGCCGATCACTTCGGGCAGATCTGGCGCTACGACCCGAACAGGCGCCGGCTCACGCTGGTGATCGTCTTCGGCCCGAGTACCGACGTCCAGCTGCCGGGCGAGGAGCCGGACAACATCTGCCTCGCGCCCAGCGGCGGCCTGATGGTGTGCGAGGACGGCGAGGGCGCGCAGCACGTCTTCGGGGTGACCCGTAAGGGCGACGTGTACGCGATGGCACGCGGGCGCCAGAACATCGGCACGGCGCAGGAACCGGCGTGGGGCGAGTTCGCGGGCGTCACCTTCTCCCCGGACGGCGACACGATGTACGTCAACTGCTACACGCCCGGGACGACCTTCGCCGTGACGGGGCCCTGGCAGCGGTAGCGCAGGCGCCCGGTCCGTCGCACGATCGAGGGACCTGACGGGAAGGGGTGCGCGGTGGCCAAGGCCGACAAGGACACGAAGCGGAACGGCAAGGGCAAGGGCAAGGGCGAGCCGGCCAAGAGCGCCGGGAAGTCCCGGGCCAAGGCCGGACAGGCCCCCGGGAAGCCGTCCGGGAAGTCCTCCGGCTCGAAGTCGCCCGTCGCGCTTCGTGAGCTGCTGCGCATCCCCGCGGGCAAGCCCGTGAATCTTGCGTCCTTCGACGCGCGGGCGACACCCGCCGGCCCCTCCGGCAAAGCCGCCGGCCTGGAGGCGACCGCCCGTATGGGTGAACGCCTCGCGGACCTGCAGGAGCGCCTCTGGGCCTCCGGCACGGCGGGCGACCGGCGCCGGGTCCTGCTGATCCTCCAGGGCATGGACACCAGCGGCAAGGGCGGCACGGTCAAGCACGTCATCGGCCTCTTCAACCCCTCCGGCTGCCGCATCAAGGCCTTCAAGGCGCCGACCCCCGAGGAGCGCGGCCACCCGTTCCTGTGGCGCATCATGCGGGCGCTCCCCGAACCCGGCGAGATCGGCATCTTCGACCGCTCGCAGTACGAGGACGTCCTCGCCGCCCGCGTCCGCGGCCTCGTCCCGCGCCGCCAAGTGGGCGGCCGCTACGGCCAGATCAACCGCTTCGAGCAGTCGTTGGCCGAGGACGGCGTGACGGTCGTCAAGTGCTTCCTCCACATCTCGTACGAGGAGCAGCGCGAGCGCCTGCTGGAACGGCTCGACAACCCGGACAAGCACTGGAAGTTCAGCATGGGCGACATCGAGGACCGCGCCCTGTGGCCCGCGTACCAGGACGCGTACGAGATGGCGCTGGAGCGCTGCTCGACGGACGACGCGCCCTGGTACCTCGTGCCGGCGGACCGCAAGTGGTACCGCAACTGGGCCGTCAGCAAGCTGCTCCTGGAGCATCTGGAGGCGCTGGACCCGACGTACCCGAAGGCGGACTTCGACGTGGCCGGGGCGCGGGAGCAGTTGCTCGCGCAGGGGTGAGGCGGGGTTCCGGCCCCACCGGCGCCGCCCGCAAATGCGGCTGATCACCGAGCGTGCCGATCCCGCCCCCTGGGCAGGGTCTTAGGGGTCCTGCCGGGCCCATGAGCCCTTCAGGACGTCGCCCCCTAGGGACAAGGACACGGACACATGGAACGACACGCAGTCTGGGAGTTCACCGACGACCGCGGGCATGTGGCGGCCGCGGGGGACGTGCCGTTACGGGTGGTGGCCTACATACAGGCCGGCGCCACCCTGTGGGACCACGGGATACGGCCGGTGGGGATCTTCGGCTCGTTCCACGACGACGATCTCGCCGACCCGGCCAAGGCGGGGACGCTGCCGCTCGACGAGGTCGTGTACCTGGGGGCGGGCCACAGCGTGGGGCTGGAGGCGGTGCTCGCGGCCGAGCCCGACCTCGTCGTCGCCGTCACCTACGGCGGCGGTCAGGTGTACGGCGTCGATCCGGACGTGGCGAAGCACCTGGAGGAGCACGTCCCGGTCGTCGTGGTCGACGTCGGTCAGGGCCGTTCGCTCACCGCGGTCAGGGAGCGCTTCGCCGAGCTGACGCGCTCGCTCGGGGCGCGGGACCGGGGCGGGGCCGAACTGGAGCGCGCCATGCGGGAGTTGGAACAGACCGCGCGGGACAGTCCGGGGCGGGTGCTGGCCCTGTCGCCGGGCGGCCCGGACAGCGTCCATCTGGCACGCCCCGCCAAGTGGCCCGACCTGAGCGCGCTGACGGCTCTCGGCGTACGGACCGTCGAACCGCCGCAGGGGCCGGGCGCCAACTGGAACACGGCCGGGTGGGCACAGGCCGCCGCGCTCGCGCCCGACATCGTGCTCGTGGACTCCCGCGCGAACGCGGCCCCGTGCGAGCAGTACGCGGCGAACCCGTACTGGCAGCAGGTCGAGGCCGGGGCACGCCTGCTCCCCTGGAACCCCGAACTCCCGGCGAGCGAGTCCGCGCACGCGCGCTTCTTCGACCAGGTGAGCAGCGCGCTGCGGGACACCTGAGCCCTCACCTCTCGCCCACCTGGCCCGACGCCGCACCGCACACACGGCACGGTGCGCCATTAATCGCATTAATACGTTTAATGTCGCCGCGTGATGACCTATGTACGGAGATTCGCACTGGTCTGCGCCCTGGGCGCGCTGGGGGTCGGAACTGCCGCCTGCGGTGGGAGCGGCGGCTCCGCCGGGCACCCGGGGCGAGGGGTGGTGAGCGCGAGCGCCTCCGCGTCCGCCGCGCCCTCGCGCCCGCCCACGCTCGCGCCGGGCCCCGCCGGTCTCACCCCCGTGTTCAAGAGCGCGCCCCACCCGCGGGACCGCACCGTGGCCCTCACCTTCGACGCCGACATGACCGCCGACGAGGGCGCCCGCGCCGCGGCCGGTGAGCACTTCGACAACCCGGCCCTGATCGCGACGCTGCGCCGGCTGAAGGTGCCCGCGACCGTGTTCATGACCGGGCGGTGGGCCGAGGAGTACCCGGCCGAGGCGAAGTCGATCGGGAGCGATCCGCTCTTCGAGGTGGCCAACCACTCGTACAGCCATTACGCCTTCACCGGTAAGTGCTACGGCCTGCCCACCATGCCGCCCGCGCAGATGCGGACGGACGTGGAGCGCGCCTTCACCGCCTTCCGCAAGGCCGGCGTGAAGCGCACGGTGCCGTACTTCCGCTTCCCGGGCGGGTGTTACGACCAGGAGGTACTGCGGAAGCTGACCCCGGCGGGCGTCACGGCCGTGCAGTGGGACGTGGTGAGCGGGGACGCGTTCGCCACGGACTCGGGCGCGGTGGCACAGCAGGTGCTCGACGGGGTGCGGCCCGGTTCGGTCGTCGTCATGCACTGCACCCGCAGCGCGGCGCCCGCCACGGAAGCCGCGGTGCGCGCCGTCGTACCGAAGCTGCGGGAACGCGGGTACCGGTTCGTGCGGGTGTCGGAGCTGATCGGGTCGACGGCCAGGCCCTAGGGGCTTTCGTTTGGATCAGGCCCCGCGAGCCCGGCGTGATCCAAACGCCCATGGGAGTCATGGCCTTCCGCGGTCGCGTCGGCCGTTTCGGAGTCTCCGGCCCGCGGGCCTGCCCACCAACGCCGAACCGGCGTAGGCGGGCAGGACGGTCAGGCTCTCAGGACGCCGGGACTTTCAGCTTGTCCCAGCTGGTCTTGCCCGGAATGCCGTCCGCGTCCTTGCCCTTGAAGCCGAGCTTCTGCTGCCAGGCCTTGTAGGACTTGCGGTCGGCATCGGTCCACTCGGGGCTCGGCCCCTCCTCGTAGTGGTCGCAGCCCTCGGCGACCAGGCGGCGGCCCATGGCCGTGATGACCGCGGACTTCTGGCCGTTGTGGAAGAAGCCGCTGCCCGGAAACGGAGCGTGCGACGGCTTGGACGGCGTGGGCTTCGGGTCGGGCTCGGGGTCGGAACCCTGGGACTTTCCGGCGAGCCGGTCGGCGATCCGCTTGCGCATGCTGTCCATCGTGAAGCCGCGCGGATCCTGCTTGCCCGGCTGCCACTCCTTGTGGCCGATGACCGACCGCTCGCTCCAGCCGTAGTGGCGGCAGATCGCGGCGGACACCTTCTCGATGGCCTCCTTCTGCGCCTCGGGCCAGGGGTCCTTGCCATCGCCGAGGTTGATGCACTCGAAGCCGTAGAAGTGCCGGTTGCCGTCGGTGTCGGCCTCGTTGTCGTGCGGCAGCTTCGACTCGTTGACCACGGCGCGCAGCACGTCGCTGTCGCCCAGCCCTGCATGATTGGCACGGCCGTTGCCGACGAGGTGGATCTCGCCCTTCTTGTCGATGACGCCGTGACACAGCGGCCCCGGCAGACCCGAGTAGCCGTTGTAGCAGATGTTCACGGAGGCGTCCGTGCCCGAGGTGACGGTGTGGTGGATCATCACGCCGTTCACCGGGCCCCAGGGACCCTTCGTATTGCGGTTGTGCGTGCGCCAGCTGCGCACCTCGTGGACCGTCAGACCCTCTTTACGCAGGATCTCCACCAGCTTGGACGCGCTCAGAGGTGTGGCCATCACTCGTCTCCTTCCACGGCGGACTCCGCTTCTGCGGTGGTCTGCGACCTGCTGTGCGAGGGGCCTTCGGCCGCGAGCTCCTCACGGTGTGCCTGTTCCTCCGCCGCAAGGGTCGCCTCGTCCGCGGCCGGGATGCTGATCGCGAGCGGGCCGAACGCGAGGCGCAGGTCGACGGCGCTCTCTTCGCCCTTGACCAGGGCCAGCGGGGCGAAGTGGCGGGCGATGCCTGCGGGCCCCTGGAGCAGCGGGCGGCGCGCCGGGTCCGTCGGCCATTCGACGCCGCCGGTGGCGGTGCGGGCGGGGACGAGCCAGTGGTCGCCGGTCCGGTAGGTGCCGCCCTTGGCGAAGTACACCTCGACGCCGTCCTCCAGAGGTAGCCACTCCCCCTCCGTGACGGGGACGGCGCCGCCCTTCAGGGCTGCGGTACGGCCCCTGCGCTTCGGACCCTCGCGGTGGTCCCAGCGGCGCAGGAACGGGTGCAGGTGGGGCAGCCGGCCGACGCCCGGCCCGGGCTCGGCGGAGAGGCGGACACGGCGGCCCGGCAGGTCAAGCTCCTCGACGCGCAGCAGGGGCAGGGCCTCCAGGCGGGAGGCGCAGGCGGTGTCCGTGAACTCGACGAAGTCGCCGACGTCCAGGTCGAGCTTGTCGTCGTGACCGAGGGACGCCAACTGCACCCAGGTGCCGTCCAGTTCGTCGACCGGGAAGACGACCGAGCCGTTCTCACGGGACCATTTGAAGGTGGCGTCCTTCGTCTCGCCACCGGCATGGACCTCGACCCGGTACAGCTGGTTCTCCGGACCGCGGTAGCGGGCATCGGGCCTGACCAGGCACGGGTCCTCGTCGGCGTGATCGGGCCGCTCGCTGCGGGCGGCCAGCCGGGCGGTGGCCGCCGCCTGGCTCTGCGCCCACTTGTCGAAGGCCGCGCGGACGACCTCCTTCGACGGGTCGGCGTCCTCGATCGCCAGCGCCGCGAGAGACAGCGGCAGCACCTGCCAGACCACCTTGACGCGGGCCGCGGTGTCCGGCATCGCCGCGCCGAGGGCGACCTCGCGCAGCGCCGGATCCTCGGCCGCGTTCACCGACCGCTCCCACACGTTCAGGTAGACCACGAACGGCGACTGCGCGGGCGAGGGCAGCCGGTCGCCGGGCTTCTCCGCGTCGCGGTAGGCGTCGGGCTGGTCCCAGTAGGTCCAGTACGAGGGCGGGGCGGCCGTGTCCTCCGCGCCCTCCGCGTCCTCGGCGGCCTCGTCCGGCACGGGCGTGCCGGGGGCCGGGCGGTCCGCGTCGAGCAGGATGCCGTCGACGTAGTACCGGCCGCCGTGGATGTAGAGGGTGTCGATGTCGTGCTTGCCGCCCACGTACTCGATGCGGAAGCCCGCCGCGTCGCGCGGCCCGCCGTAGCGGCCGATCAGGTCCGCGGCGACGGTGCGGGCCTGGTGGAGCTGGATCGCGGTCTGCTCGTTGGCGTCGGCGTCGAGCTGGACGCGGCCCTGCTGGGCGACGACCGCGGAGTAGTGCCGCTCCGGGTGGAAGGTGAGACGGGAGAGATCAGCGTGCATGAAGGGGGTCCCCCTGGTTCAGGAAAGTGCGGGTGGGTCGTACGGCGGCACTGCTCATGTCACGAAGAAGATTCCGGCGTCCGTGCCCGCGGGCGTGTGGTCCGCGAGCCGTGCGCGCAGACCGTCCTCGCGCTGCGGCCGGTACAGGTCGTGGAAGGCGCCCATCTCGGCGCCGTCGTCCGCGCCGCGCCGGATCACCTCGGGGCAGGCGTCGGCCAACTGCGCGTACCAGGGGGTCCCGTAACGCACGGCGGCGAACAACGGCTGTACGCCGGGGGTGAGATCGGGCTGGCAGCGGTGTCGTCGTGGCGTGCGCGAGCCGGTCGGGACGTACGAGTACCGCAGGCAGCCGATGCCGCGCCGGGCCACCCGCAGCTTGCCGGTGAAGACCGAGTTCTCGGCGATCTCCACCGCGTGCGTGTGGACTTCGCCGATGACGGTCGCGCGGTGCGCGTGCAGCACGGCGTGGGCGAGGCGGCAGTCCGGGGCGGACAGGGCCTCGCGGTCGTGTCCGGTGGCGTCCAGGACGCTGTCGCGGAGGTGGATGTCGAGGGGGTCCTCGCCGACCTCGTCGCCGATGACCTCGATGGTGCCGAGGACGCTGTGCTCGATCTGGAGGCAGGCGGTGGTGCGGTCCAGGACGATGCTGGGCTCGTCGGGCGAGTGCGGCTCGCACTCGGGCTCCAGTGACCAGCCGGGTACGAGGGTGGTGTGCCGTACGACGACGGCTCCCATCGGCCCGGTGACGTTGATGCCGCGCCCCGCGACCAGCAGCCCGTCGAGGACGATGCGCGGCCGCGCGTGCGGGGCGCAATCGTCCGCCACGGCACGGATGTTGAGGGCGTCGGGCCGGTTGCTGTACCAGTCGAGCAGGCGCATCACCGGCCGCGCGCCCTCGGCCGCCCGGAGCTCCAGCCGGTCGCCGGGGTCGAGGTCGAAGTCCAGCTGCTCCTGGTAGGCGCCGCTGTGCGTGATCTCGATGATGCCGTCGGGCCCGGTGCGGTCCGCACGACGGTCGTGCTGCCAGGCCCGGTACGCGTCCATGATCTGCCGGTACGGCTGTCCCGGGCCGACCCGGTAGAAGGCGGCGTCGGGCCGGTCCACCCGGTCGGGCCGCTCGTACTCGCCGCCGCCCATGTCGGCGCCGGACGCGTAGTGGTAGTCCACCCACACGCCCTGCCGGGGCGCCGACCGCGCCCCGAACGCGATCCGCCCGAGCTCGGGGTCGACGGCGACCTGCCCGCGGCCCGGGCGGTAGCGCCAGTCGGACAGGTCGGTGACCACGATGTCCGAGGGCGGTACGGGCTTGTCCTCGCCGTCGCGCCGGATGACGAAGCTCTTGCCGGGACCGTAGTAGTCGAGGAGACGGTCGTGGAGCAGGCGGCGGGTGATGAACGCGGGGACGTTGTCGACCGTGGCGATGTGGGTCGGCGACGGTTCCGGGACCGGCTTGGTGACCAGGGGGCTGTCACTGCCGAGGATCGAGAACGTGTAGAGGTTGCGGGCGCGGTCGATGCAGTACGCCGGAGAGGACGTCAGCGAGTACGCCTTGAGCCGCCAGACGAAGAGGCCGACTCCCGTCGGGGTCCAACCACCCTGCTTTTTGGGCGAGTTGGCACGACGGATGTCGACGGTGCGGGCAGTGCTGTCGAAGGGGCCGCCGGCGAGCGCGAGCGCAGAGCCGTCCCGGAGGTCGAGGAGACGCCCCCTCTCCGCGGCCGTTTCCCGAAACAGCTTCACCGACTGGTGGTGAGCGACCAGCCGCGACAGCTCGACGGCCCGCGCGGGCCAGTCTGCGACCTGCTCGGAGATCTCCTCCAGCAGGTGCAGCGTTCCCTTGCGGCGCCGGTTGGCGACGGTGGCAGCCACGTCCGCGCGTGGCGCGACGGCGTCGGCCAGCGCGGCACGCCCGCCCTCGTGCAGGCCCGTGGTGAGGACGCGTTCGTAGCCCGGCAGGGTGCGGTAGCCGACCAGGTCGCCGAGGTACGGCAGTGCCCAGGGGGCCGCCGTCTCCACGAACAGGTCCTCGTAGCCCTGCTCGACGCCGTCGCGGACCCGGTCGAGCTGCTCGGCGATGACCGCGAGCAGCGCGCGCAGCGGCTCGCCCTCCTCGGCGTCGCGCAGGAGATGCCAGCGGGGCAGCAGGGCGGCGAGGCCGTCGGGTTCCCGCGATGCCGCGGGGGCTGCCGTGTCGAACTGGACGTCCGTCGAGTTCGCCGCGTTCGTGGCCATCACTTGACCTCCGTGAGTATCAGCGTGTCTGCGGCACGCGGCGACAGCAGGGCGAGCTGCGCCGGGCGGATGCCGCGGAAGACGAACACCGACCGGCCCTTCGCCAGGCGCCGGGTGTCGGTGATGTCGGGGTTGAGGCGCAGGAGTTCGGCGAGCGGGATGCCGTAGCGCGCGCAGACCGCCGACAGGGTCTCGCCGTCGGCGTCGCGGACGGTGTGGATCTTCTCGTCGTACGTCGCCTCGTGCGCGGGAACACTCGACCGCGGTGCGCCGGGGTCGGTGAGCAGCGCGGCGAGCTCTTCCGGGGTGGCGGACGCGGGGACGCCGTTGAAGACGTCGACGTCGACGTAGTCGACACCCGGCACCGTGTGGGCCGCGGCGAGGACGTCGGAGAGCCGGGCAGGCTGCCCCAACTCGCGCCCCTCGTACCCGAGTCGGCGCAGCAGCGCCTGCCGCAGCCGTGGTTCGACGAATTCCCAGGCGTAGTCCGGAGCGACCTTCACCTTGGCGGCGACGAGCAGCAGGACCAGTTCGCGCACGTCCACACGGACGGGCAGGTTGGCGTCTCCGTACTCGGTGAGGGCCCCGCGCAGGGCGCGCAGGGTGTCCGAGCCGCCGTCCAGGGGTACGTCGTCGGTGCCCGCGACCGTCACGTGCAGAACGCGCCGCCGCCCGTCGAAGAGTTCGCGTGCGGCGGCCCGGCCGATACCGGCGCGGGAGCGGGCGAAGTCCTCGTAGTCGGCCGCCGAGACGAGACGGTCGAGGGCGGAGACGGCAAGCGGGATCGTCCGGCGGGTCAGGCCCGGGCCGTCCGCGTCGGCGCCGCCCGTGGCCGGGCGCAGGTTGGTGACGGCGGTGACACCGAGCGGGCGGGTGAGGGGCTGGGTGAGCCGGTCGGCGGGGACGTTGGCGGCCTTGCCGGTGCCGAAGCGGTAGCGGGCGTGGACGTTCTCGTGACCACTGGGCAGCCGGGCCCCGTGCACGCCGTCGCCGAAGGTGACCGTCGTCCGGCCGTCGGAGGCGGTGCCGGTGATGTAGATCCGCTCGCGCGGGCCGCGTCCGGCAAGGCTGTCGACCTCGTGCCACAGGACGCCGTCGACCCGGATCTCCAGCACCGGTGTGGCGCCGAGGGGGTTGTCGTCGGCGAGCCAGGTCAGCGGGGACTGCCACAGGGCGAACGTCTGGTTGACGCGGTCCGAGTCGCCGCTGCCGATGGCCTCCTCCCGGCTCTCGCCGTGCGTGGCCTCGACGACGTTCCCGAGGATGCGGACCGTCTCGCGGCGGTAGCGGTGGGCGAGGTCGGTGGTCAGGGTGAGGTGGGTGTGGACGCGGTCGCCGGGCAACTGCGGATCCACTGTCTGGTCTGCGGCGGCGATCGTCACGACCTCGGCGGCCGTGACGCCGGCCGTACCGGGGATGTCGCTGCGCTCGCCGGTCACGATGAGCGTGCGTCCGGCGCGCAACCCGTCGTACAGCTCGGCGAGCTCGATCCCGTTGCCGTGGACCTCCTCGCCGAGCGGCTCGTCGGCCGGGCGCAGCGGCTCGCCCGCCGCGTACACGGTGGTGTCGCGGATGTGCGACAGCAGGACATCGAACTCGTCCAGCCAGGGGTCGGCGAGGGTGAGTTCGGTGCCGCGGCCGGTGATCCCGTAGTTGGTGTACGCCGCCGTACGCGCGGCCACGACCTGGGTGGTGACGAACGCCAGCTCGGCGTCGCCGGGGATGCCGTCCTGGGCTCCCTTGGCGGGGCGCTGGATCGCGACCCAGCTGCCGACCGTGATGCCGGTGTGCACGGTGTCGAGTTGGAGCACGCGCCGGTTGACGGGCGCGGGCTTGCCGGCAATGACGACCTCGACGTTGGGCTCGGTGCTGCCCACCGTGTAGCGCAGGCTCACCTCGTACGCGCCGTGGGTGAACTGCTCGGTGGCGCCGGGCCGCAGGGAGAGCTCCTGTGCGGTGCCGTTGTTGATGCCGACGTGGATCAGGCGGTCCTGGTCCGGACGGGATACGAACAGGGTGCATTCGGGCAGACCGTCGCGGAGGCGCACGGTGACGCCCGGCTCTTGGGAGTCGGCGGGGCGGCGAACGAGCCAGCTCAGGTCGCGGTCCTGGGCGGAGCGCGTCGACAGGTCGACCTGGCCGGGTCCCAGCGCGAAGGTGACCTGCCGGGTGACGGGCAGCGGCACTGCCCGCTGGTCGGAGCCGTTGCCCTCGACGTACTGGAACTCCGCCCGGATCGGCGCCTTGCCCGCGGTGTCGTGGACGACCCGCATGCTGGTCAGCACGGCCCCCGTGAGCGGCCAGTCCGCGCTGCGGATGACCCGGCCCCTGTCGTCCTGGACGGGCTTGAGCGGGGCCGTGGCGCCGAAGGGGGACGCGGTGACCCGCATCGCGAGCAGGTCGCGCAGGAGTTGCGCGCCGCCGGGGGCGGCGGCCCCCGCCTTGCGCCAGGCCGGGTAGAGGCCGGTGAGGCCGGGGTTGAGGGCCGCGAGGAGGCGGGCCGTGTCCGTGCCGGGGCGCTGGGAGCCGGCGCCGGAGGGCGGGGCAGGGGTCTGGGCGCGGAGGGCGGGGAGGACGGCCGCCAAGGTACGGAAGGCGGCATCGCGCGGGTCGGCGGTGCTCTTCGCCTTGGCGGCCACCGGGGTCCCGGCGGTCCGCGCGGGCGCCAACTCCAGTGCGCGCTCGGCAAGTTCCGCCAGCACCGCCTCCAGCTGCTCGAACCAGGCCGCCACGTCCTCCCACCCAGTGGCCAGCACCTGCGCCTCGCCGAGGCGGGCGACAGGCTCGGCGAGGGCGGCCGCGAGGCTCTCGGGGGTCTTCACGTCGTCCAGAGCCGCACGGAGCGGCGCCAGAACCTGGTCCTCGAAGTCCTCGATCAGCCGGCTGACCGGGCGCGGGTTGGGCACCTCGGGCGTGGGCGGCTCGTCGCCGGGCTCGCCGGGGGCCGCAGGCTCGGCGGTCCACCGCCGCACCTCGTCGACCAGCTCCTTCAGCGTGGGCGGTGCCGACTTCTGCAGGGAGATCGCCGTAGTGTCGTCGTCCCGGTCGATGCGCACGCCTGCGACGGGCAGCAACTTCCGTCGACCGCCTGCCTGTTCGCCGAAGACGAAGAGCAACTGATCGCCGGTCTGCAGGGAGTTCGCGGTGCCCTCGACGAAGAGCTCGGAGCGCCGCTCCAGATCCTCCGGAGTGACCAGGGACGGTCGGCGCCTGCGCACCTTCAGTTCGTTCCAGTCCCAGCGGGCCGTGAGGTCCCGGCTGGTCTCGAAAGTCACGGACTCCTCGTCCGCGGAGGCGGGCACGCCGTGGGTGCGCGCGCCGCGCGGGATCAGCACGGGCAGCGCCTCGGCACGCGGGTCGCGTTCGAGGGTGTACGCGAGGTGGGTGGCGGCGGCGACGCCGGGCCGGGGGCGGTGGCCGACGAGGCGCCCCAGCAGGACCAGCGAGCGGTGCTCGCCGGCCGTACGGATGTATGCCTCGTCGGCGATTCGCTCCGAGTGGAAGGTGAGCAGGTCGCCGAGGACGGCGGTGGCGTCGAGGAGGCCGATCGCCGGGTCGTCGGGGGTGCGGACGGTCAGGCCGCCGAGCGCCGGGTACGCCGGTGAGGCGAGCCGGTCCAGCAGGGCGGCCAGGAACGAGCCGTACTCGCCGACGCGGTAGTCGAGGGCGGTGCGGCCGGGCGGGTTGTGCAGCGGGGCGGGCGCGAGACGCTCGTCGTGGCCGCCGCACGCGCCCCCGCAGGAACAGGCCTGGCTCATCGGGCACCTCCCAGGGATATCGCCAGCAGGCCGTTCTCCGGCCGGTCCGGGTCGTTGTCGCAGGTGGCGATCTCCAGCGGGCCGAGCCGCAGCACGCCGTCCTCCCTCTCTCCTCGATCCTGTTCGAACAGTCGCCGCAGCCGGACGACTTGGGCGCTCTGCACGCCCGGTACGGCGGCGGCGACGGCGACCAGACGGCTGAGCCGCACGGGTTCGCCGAAGGTCAGCGCGTCGGGGTGGAAGAACCCGAGCCGGCCGCCCGCGAGGCGGCCGCTGCCCAGCACCCGGTACAGCTCGGCCAGGATCTGCCCGTGCTGATGGCCGGGCGCGGCGCACACGCTCAGCGCGATGTCGAGGGGCACCAGGCGGGCGGGACCGACCACCAGGTCGTGGCCGATGCGCCGGTAGGCCTCCAGGGACTGCTCGGCCCGGGCGAGCAGCTCGGCCGACGGCTCCGCGCTGCCGTGCGCGTCGATCGCGACGTGGGCCTCCTGGACGCTGCCGGTCCAGCGGATCTCCGCGGCGGCGCGCTGCACGCCGGGCAGTTCCGCTGCGAGCGCGGCGTAGTCCTCCGCCGTGATCGCGCGCAGGCGGGTGCGACGCAGGTCGAGCGGGGCCAACTGGCGGGCCTGTTCGACGGGTTCGGGCTCGACGCCGCCGGTGGCGGGCAGCGGGTTGCGGACCGCGGCGGCCGGCGGATGGGCGCAGTCGCTCTGGACGACCAGGTGGTTGATGGCCTCCGCGCCGACGTTGCCCGCGATGCCGCCGCCGAGCCGGTGGTGCAGGGCGAGCCGGCTGCCCGGCGTGGGCTTCGCGCCGTGCCGCCCGTCGCCGAAGCGCAGGGCGAGGCGACCGTCGTCCTCCAGTTCGCCGACGAAGTGCCGGTCGCGGGGGCCACTGTGCAACAGGTCGTGGCGGGGCGCCCAGGTCAGGTCGCCGTCCTCGACACGTACGGCGGGCAGGGCCGTGCGCGGGTCCTGGCCGAGCGCGGCGGTCGCGGATCCGCGCAGCACGGGCTCGTCCGGGTGCAGCCCGGCCGCGTAGTCCGGACCCCAACTGTGGGCGATCTCCCAGGCGATGTGCCCGTCGAGGACCGTGCCCGCGCGGGCGCGGGAGGCGAGAATCTCCACGCGCCGGATCTTGGTGTCGAGCAACTCGTCGTTCTTGTGAAGGAGTTCGCGCAGGGCACGGACGGGATGCGTACGGAGCTCGAACCGCTCGACGACCTTCAGGCCGTAGATCAGGGTGAGTTCGTCGATCTCCGCAGCGGCGAGCCCGTCACGGTCGCGGGCGCTGCGCCACAGCTCGACGAGCCGCTGCCGCACCCGCCCGGGGATCGCGGCGATCCGCTCGGCCTGCCCGGCGGCCACGGTCCGCGCCTCCGGGAACGGCACCGCCTGGACGACCGGTGAACGTCCGAGCACCGGGCGGAAGCGGGGTGCGATGCCCGGGTAGACGGACTGCGCGAGCAGGGTGCGCAGGGCGATCGCCTGGGCGTACGCCGTGCCGGGTACCACGCGTTCGTGCCGCTGCCCGGCGCGTTCCAGACCGAGTCCGGCGCGCACGGTCGCCCCCTCGCCCACGACCTCGAACAGTTCGCGGACGTCGTCGGGTACGAGTGCTCGCCCGCTCTCCGTCAGGTCCGTGAGGGAGTTGACGAGCCGGGCCGGCGCGTTGCCCTCGTCCCGGTCGTGGCAGCCGAAGGCGGGCTCGCAGGGCGCGACGACGGCGGGCTCGGGCGGCACGGTGGCCGTCTGCGGGAGTCCGGCGAGGGTGCGGCCGTGGTCGACAAGAACGACATTGCCGCGGGCCACGGTCACGTCCTCGACGGGCAGGCAGTCGCGGCCGCCGCGCGTGGTGAGACAGAGCGGGAAGTGCAGGGCGTCCTCGGCGGCCCAGGTGACCTCCAGGACCGGCTGGTCCTCGATGCGGTCGACGGCCGGGGTGACGGAGGTGAGGCGCACGGCCTGACGGTGGCCCGGGTCCTGGTCTCCGGGGGTGCCGGTGCGCGGGCCCTTCACCTCTTCGAGTACGAGCAAGTCACCTGGATTCAGACCGAGTTGACGGTCCCGGCAGGTCTCCGGGTCGTCCCACTCGTCGCGCAGGGTGGCGGCGGTGGCGCCCTGGGGCAGGGCGCACACCTCGCCGCCCCAGGTCCACAGGCGGATCGTGTTGTGCGCGGCCTTCAGCTCCAGCGGGTCCGCGGCGACGACCGGTTCGAAGACCTCCACCGAGCCGCGCTCGTCCAGGTCGCCGAGGTCGTTCTCGTCGATCACGGTGCCCGGTTCGGGGCGGTCGTGCGGGTCGAGGGTGCGGACGTCGACGGAGGCGAAGCGGAAGGTGCCCGGGGCGAGCGTGGTGTCGCCGGCGGTCCGGACGGTGACGTAGGCGCGCGCCGTGCAGCCGTCGTGCAGCGCGTAGTCGATGAGCCGGACGTGCCGGCGTACGGAGACCCGTCGGCGCGCGGTGTCCAGGTAGGCCTCGGTGGCCACCGCGTCCTGCTGGTAGCTGATCTGGTCGCCGGTGTACGCGAGCAGCTCGACAAGGGTGACGCCCAGGTCGGCGGGGTTGCGCTCGACCCAGTCGGGGGTGGTGAGCGCGAGCCGGTCCAGGAGCAGCTTGCGGATGGTGTCGTAGTCGCGGGCCGTGTAGTCGACGACGGGAGCGGCCGGGAAGTCCGGTACCTCCTCGCCATCGCCCTTGCAGTCGAAGGGAGTCGGGCAGTCGGGCCGGAAGGAGAAGGACGCGCGGTGGTAGCGCTGGTCGAAACCGCGGAAGGGCTCGGTGCCGGGCCGCCCGTACGGGTCGGTCTCGACGAGCGAGAACACGTATTCCGAGGTGTCTCCGGCCTGGTCGAGGGTGACGTAGAACCGGTCGTCGAGCTCCGGGTCCTCCTCGCGCTCGACGCTGACGTCGACGGCGGTGATGCCGGTGATCCGGCGGCCGCCGTCGATCCGGACGTTCTCCGGTCCGAGGCCGTGCGGTGCCTTGCCGAGGAACATGACGGTCAGCAGCAACCCGTCGTCGCTGACCTCGACGGAGTCGACTCCATTGAGCTGAGCGGCTCTTACCTTGCCGCGGCGGGAGGTGGTGGTACCGGTGGTCACGCCGCCCTCCCTTCGAAGACGTCGTCCGTGCGGGTTCCGGTGGAGCGCAGGACGTACGACAGGTAGACCCGTACGGCGTCGTCGGCGCTCTCCACGTCGAGGGCCACCACGTCGATGAGGTCGCCGAGCCAGCGCTGGAGTGAGGCCTGCACGGACAGTTCGAGCGTGCTGACGAGTTCGGGGGTGTTCGGGGCGAAGACCAGGTCGAGGAGCCCGCAGCCGAAGTCGGGGCGCATCACCCGCTCGCCGGGGCTGGTGAACAGCAGTTGCTCGATCAGGTCGTGGACGTGCTCGCCGTGGCCGGCGTGCGCGGTGCGTCCCCGGCGGTCGGTGCGGAAGGGGAACGCGATGTCGCTGCGCGGGCGGGTTCCCCGGCTCGTCTGGCTCATCGGACGATCACCTTTCGCTGTGCGGCCTGGACGACGGGCGGCCCCTGCGGCACGAACGCCGCGGTGAAGCACTGGGCCGCGGAGGTGTCGAGCAGCACAGGGGCGCCGTCGACCGTGATGCCGGCGCCGTCGGCGGTCCAGCGGACCGAGACGCAGGGCTTGTGCACACCGGCTTCGGTGTGCGGGCAGCCGGTGACGACGTACGCGTGCGTGGCCGTCGCGACGGCCACGCCCCCGATGCGTACGCCGCCGGAGGGTGTGGTGGCGGCGGTGACCCGGCCGCCGTGCGGGCAGCCGATCACGGCTCCGGCGTCGAGCAGACTCCCGGACACTTGGTGCTTCCCCCGTCTTCTATCGCTTCGAGAGCACGGTCAACTGGCCCTCGTTGATGGTTACTTCGTTGCCACGGAGCACGACTTGGGCGCCTGCGCCGGTCGCGATGACCACGGCTTCCTTGGTGATGCGGATGTACGCGCCGCCTTGGGCCTGGAGCAGGATCCCCTGCTCGGCACCGACGGTGTCGCTCATGACGAGCTTGTGCGCGGCCGGCGTCTGTACGACGACCGGCTTGCTGGGCGAGTTCGCCGCCAGCTCGCGCCGCGCGTCGGGCGGCAGCTCCTCGGCGGCGCCGTACCAACACCCGGTCCACACAGGGAAACTGGGATCCCCCTGCTCGAACTCCACCCACACGCCCGCGCCCGGCGGCGGCACCACGAACTGTCCGGCCTCGGGCCCGGTGAACGGCAGGCACGGAAGCGCCCAGGTGGATGCCTCGTCACCGAGGACGTCGGGCACCTCGACGGTGATGCGGCCGATGCGCAGCGGGTCGTTGTTGTCCACGACCCGGCCGCGGAACTTGCCGAGGTAGCGATTGCCGTCTGCCGCCATGCTGAACTGCTCCTGATCAAGGGGTTGTTGTTACGGTCGGACGTGGTCGCTGCGCGCCTCGAGCCCCTCCCTGGAGAGGGTGAAGTTCTGCTGGAACGAGCCCGGGCGCAAGTTGTGCGTGACGGACTTGACGTAGTAGTCGCCGTCGTAGGCCCGCCCGGAACCGCGCACACCGACCAGCTGACGGGGTTGCAGGATGTACCCGTGCCGGTTGACGTCGAGCGAGCCGGACCCGGAGACGACGTCGGCGGACACGGCGGCCCGGGCGAGGAGTTCGGCCTCGGCCTGTTCGCGCTGCTGCTTGGCTGTCCCGGAGAGGGTCTTGCGCTTGAGGGCCGGGGTGGGCCGGCGCCCGAGGGGCGGACGCAGGGGGCTGATCGGTGGCTGGGGCAGGAGGGTGGAAACGCGGGTCCCTGGGTCCTGCCAGCGGGCCTGCGGCTCTTCGCGCGCAGTCCCGTCGTAGGCGAAGGTGAGTTGGTCCACGGTGGTGTTGGCATCCATGTTGACGTTGAGGGCGTGCTGGCGGATGCCGAGGCGGACCTCGGGCCCCCAACGCGCGGAGGACTGGCCGGGGTTGGGACCGGGCTCCAGGTAGAAGGTGTAACCGTTGGCCCTTGCCAGCTCAGTGACGTACTGGAGATCGGTGCCGGTCTGGTAGTGGACGCGGAGATCCTGGTGAGGCGGCTGGGCGATCTTCTCGGCGTAGACGTCGGGCCGGATGCCGTAGTCGGAGTACCGGCGAAGGATGTTGAGGACGCGCTCGGAGGGCGGCAGATTGGGATAACGGGCGGTGCGCTCCTCCAGGTCCATCAGCAGCGTCAGGTCCTCGCCGGTGACGGTGAGGGTGGAGTGTCCGGGCTGATTGCTGGCACCGACCTCCTGACGGACGATGAGCCCGTCGAAGAGAACATCGGGTGTCCCCCGGACGCTGACGGTGACGATGAGCCGCGTCTTGGGATCGAAGAACCCCTCGGGCAGGAGCCGCTGGTTGATGATCCCGGTCTTGGTGAGGTCGAAGGCGATCTGAAAGCCGCTGCGCTCCCCCGCAGTGGCCGTGATCTGCGCCGACAGCAACGCCTCGGTCACCTCGGCCGGCACGGGGCGGGCGAGCTTCGGCCCCATGAGGAGCGTGATGTGGACGGGGCCCTGCCCCACGGGCTGTTCAGACACGCCGGTGTCCCCCGGGCTCGGGGATGTCGATGACCTGCCCGGCCTCGTCCGTCAACTCACGAGGATCGAGTGCTGGGTTGGCGTCGGCGATCCGCCACCACTGACCGGGGTCGCCGAAGTACCGCTGGGCGAGCAGATCGGCCCGCTCGCCTGCGCCGACGACATGTTCCTGCGTCTCCTGCGCGTCGAGCGCGGGCAGCAACCGACGCTTGGCGTACCGCACTTCGGTGCCGTCGGGGAGACGGTGCACGCCGATCTCCGCGTCGTGGTAGCGGCTGGTGCGTGGGTACGGGTGCGCGCCGGGTATCGCCCCGAGGGCGCTCTCGTACGGCTCGATGTCGGCCATGGTGTGCTGCTCAGCCCCTTCCGCTCAGTACGTCCGCGCCGGGCAGCCCGAGCACCCCGAGACTCCCGCCGCGCGCGGCCGCGGCGAGCCGCTCCTTCTGCGCGAGGTGGGCCATGTACAGATCGGCCCCGCGATGCCCCGCCGGCAGATCGCTGACGGTGAGGATCTTCATCCCGATGCTCAGCGAGGCCCGAATCGGATTGAGATTCACATCGAAGGCGGATTCATTGACGGACAGTTCGGTGAGCCGCACGGGCATGACGCGCTTGCTCCCCCACGTGAACAACGTCAACGGCATCTCGATCGGGCTGATCTCGATGGTCCCCTTCTGCGAGAGCCGACTCGCGGCGCGGAGCTGCGCGGTGGTGGGCTGCACGAGCATCTCGAGCGTCGCGAGCTGGGGGTGGATCCCGTCGGGC
This sequence comes from Streptomyces sp. NBC_01445, assembly GCF_035918235.1. Taxonomy (NCBI): domain Bacteria; kingdom Bacillati; phylum Actinomycetota; class Actinomycetes; order Kitasatosporales; family Streptomycetaceae; genus Streptomyces; species Streptomyces sp. NBC_01445. The sequence continues at coordinate 3,245,814 of NZ_CP109485.1, forward strand.
GCCGCGATCTCCAACTGGTCGGTGGCATCGATCTCGGCGGTGAACTTCCAGGTCTCCTGGGCGGGGCCCTTGAGACGCAGCGCCTCGTTCCGGTCTCCCCCGCCGCTGCCTCCGCCGCCACCGTCGCCGCTGTCGCCGGCGGTCTGGGGCGCGATGCTGCGCTCCAGGGTGTCGGGGTTGAACTGCAGCACGATGACGCGCTGGGGGGTGCCTCGGTCGGGGTCGACCACGACTATGCCGGAGCGGATGGGTTTGGGGATGTCTGCGTAGCGGGTCATGACGCCTCATCGTTCCTTTCGACGAAGTAGCCGGCCTGCTGGCGCAGGGGCTCCTCGTCGTCGTGCTCGTGCATGCGCCGCACAAAGGGAGCGACGAACGGCCAGTCGACATAGAGGGCGGAGAGCATTGCCGCACGCCTGATGTCACGGTCGGAACTGCCGAATGCCTCTTCCAGCAGACGCATGGCCTCCGGCGGCGGGTCGGACATGAGCCCGGTGGCCAGCCGCACCACTGCGAAGGCCTTGGCATCGCTCGTCTCGGCCGAACGGACGTCGGTCATGAGATCGGGCACTTCGCGAGGGGAGAAGAATTTTCTGGCGATCCCCGTGAAACGTTCCACCGACCGGGCAGAGTCACCGGTCACCTGAACATAGGAGACTCCGGTCTCAGTGTTGTCCACGTAATGGAAATAGAGCGGACCACTGATGATCCAGACCCGTTCGTAAACGGTAGAGGTCCGCCTCTCATGGCCCTCGTTAAATCCGGCGGCCTCGGCGAAAGTGATCACCTCGTCCTCGGTGGCCGTCAGGGGAAGCACAAGGCGATCCCCACGGAGCCAATCTGCCTCAGTCACCGACTCTTCTCCTTGCTAATTCCTGCGCCTGGGCACCCAGACCGAGGGCACCTGGTTCTCAAGATCCGGATCCTCATTCCTGGCCTCTTCCATGAGCCGACGCACCTCGGCCGCTTTTTCCGGCGTCACGAAGATGTCCTCGTAGGCCGAACTCCGGTCGAGCCACAGAACGGACCGGTTCATGTTCCTCCGCGGGGTTTCCACACTCTCGCTCAGCTCGTGCTCCGACGGTTCCTCCATACCTCGACTCTTGGCCCACTTCCGGTAGGCGGTCTTTCCAGCCGAGGTGTTTTTGTCGTCCGGCTCCAGGAACGCGCCCATTTCTTCCAGATCGCTCTGACTCATCTGCTCCATGCGCGTCCCCGGAGGGTACTTCTGCATGATCTTCAGGGCGTTCTGGACTCGTTGCGCGGAGTAGTTCGACTTCTGCGGAACCATGAGGCCGCGCCGTAGAATCTCCTGCACACGGCTCTTCTTCTCAGCCTCGTCCCTTCCCTCAAGACCCCAACGCGCCTCGCCGCGGCCCGCGATGCCCATGAGCGGTGAGCGCATCCTCTCGCTCCACTCGCGCAGCACACGGTCGTGGACGACTTCGCTGAGCAGGCCGTTGGGGACGCCGGCGGGCCGGCCCTCGCTCACGTTGACCGAAGCGTTCAGATAGTCGGATCCCCAACCCTGTTCCTCGGCCATCTGGGCTCTGTCCTGATAGGGCTCCATTCCGCCGCTCCGGTTCAGGATTGCCGCCCCTGGATCGCTGGGCCAGCCATGCTTGGCCCGGGGCGAGTTCTCCTCGTCGAGCTCCGGATGAAGGACACGTCGTTGGGGATGGACGCCCGGCAGACTGTTCCCCCACTCCTCGAAGTCCGCGGCCTGGTCTGCGAACGACCGCCCCCTTTGGACCTGGAACGGTGGCGCGTCGGGGTTCCGCGGTGGGTTGGCCGCCCGTTGCGCCTCTTCTTCCTGCAGGGCGCTCTGCGCCTCCCGTATTGCCTCGAGCTTCTTGAAGGTCCCGGCGTCCACCTCCGGGTTGAGTACGGCTTGGACGGCCCCCTGCTCACTCCCGCGGGTCGCGAGGCTCGTCAGCCGATACCACGTACGCATCGCAGCCAACGCGGCGCGCAGGAACGGCCCCTTCACCCCCCGGTCCAGCAGGGCCCGCACCTTCGGCCGGACGCGAGTGGCGATCTTCTGGAGTCGCGCCTCCTTCGACTCCTTGGACTTCTCGTCCTTCTTGCGCTGGTCCTGTTTGCGCCTCTTCTCTTCCTGCCGGCGCCGCTTGTGATCGCGGAACTGGTCCTTCTTCCGCTTGAAGTAGTTCCGCAGCTTCGACGCACCGTTCTTGAGCGCCTTGCCGAGCTTCGACTTCTTCAGCTTGCGACCGAGAGTCTTGGCCGCGTTGCCGACCTTCTTCAGGGCGGACTTGACCGCACCCTTGGCCTTCGCGAGGGCCCTGCCGACCGGGGACTTGGGCTTCTTTGGCTTAGTCGGCTTGGGGCCCTCGATCTCCTTCTGCTTCTTCTTCGGAGCGGACTCGGGAGTCTTTCCCTTGGCCGGTGCCTGCTCCTTGTCCGGGGTCCGGTCCTTGGCGGGGCCCTGCTCCTTCTCGGGCGCCTTCTCCTTCTCCTTCGGCCTCGTCTCCGCCGTATCCGGCTTCTTCGCCGGCCCCTTGGGTGTGGCGTGGTCCTTCGGCTTCACGGGAGACTTCGGATCCGGTGACGGCTCGCCCTTCGGCCTGCGCTCGGTGCCTGGCCGGCCCAATGCCTGCCGTGCCCTCCGCATCGCCCCCCGAGCCGAATTCACCGCCGACCCCGCCGCCTTCTTCGCCCCGCCCCCCACCTTCTTCAGGCCGTCCATGATCTTTTGGGCCATGCCCTTGAGCCGCTTGCCGACGCCCTTGGTCGCCGAAGCCAGCTTCTGCAGAAGGAAGTTGGTGATGAGGTCCAGCAGGGCCACGACACCGGCAGCGACCGCCTCCGCGAACAGGCAGGCCGCCGGTCCCGCCTTCACCGCCTTCAGGTACGCCCAGAACTTCGAGAACGCGGACAGGATGGAGCTGATGCTCTGCCAGGCCGACATCAGGCCCTGGACGATCGTCAGGATCGCCCCCGCCGCCGGCACGATCATCGAGACGACCTTCTCGATGACCAGGGTCGCGATCATCATCGGGAGGGAGGCGATGATCGCGTCCCAGGCCATCTTGCCGATCTGTTTGATCGACACGCAGCCCTTCACCAGGACGTCGATCACTGCTTTGCCGAGGCCGAGGATGCCCTCGACCTTGGTGTCGAACCATCCCTTGACCGCCACCTTGATGGCGCCCCAGAGGTGGTCGGTGATGCCGGTCTTCGCAGAGCTGCCGGCCTTCGAGATCCAGCCGCCCGGGTCGGGCGCGATGTCCGCGACCAGCGCCGCGAACTTCCCGAGCGCCTCGATCGCCGCCTGCGCGAACTTGATCGCGCCCACGATGACGGCCTGGTAGGCCTTGATGACCGCCTTGACGCCCGCCTCAAGGACGTCGAGGAGCTTGTTCAGGCCGGCCGCCAACGCGTCCAGCAGCGTGTTGACCGCCTTCTTCAGGCTGTCCGCCAGCTGGTTGACCTTCGCGATCGCCGCGTCCCTCAGGCCCTCGATCGCCTTGCGGAAGCGGTCCCGTAGCTCCGGGAAGGCCGCGAGGAGTACGTCCCCGATCGCGATCAGCACGTCGGCGAGCGCGTTGATCGCGTTGATCGCCAGATCGCGTACGAAGTCGATGGCCTGGTTGGCCCACGTCTTGAACGTGTCGATGATCCCGTTGACGGCCTTGCGGGCGGCGTCGAAGACCGCGGTGACCGCCGCGAGCAGGCCCTTGAAGAAGTCGGCGACCTTGTCGGCGATCCAGCCGAACAGGCCTCCGGAGGGCTTCTTCTCCTCCTTCTTCTTCTTGGCCTCCTTCTCGGCGTTCTCACGCTCGGTGTCGATCTGCGAGTTGTCCTTGTCCTTGCGCGCGCCGACCTCCTTGTCCTTGTCGTCGCGCGCCTTGACGATCTCCTTGTTCTTCTTGCCGTGTTCGTCGTCGGACTTCTTGTCCGCGTCCTCGGTCTTCTTGTCCTGCTCGGTCCGCCAGTCCTCGCGCTGCTTCTGCGTTTCGCGCGCGACACGGCCGCGCTCGGTGGTCTGCTGCTGGGTGTTGCGGTCGACCTCGCGATCGATCTCGGTCTGCTTGTCCTGCTTGGCCTGCTGCTCGCCCTGCTGGTGCTGCTTCTCCTTGGAGCCGAGGTCACCCTGCGCCCGACCGGCGGCGCCGGTGATCTCGGAGCCCTTCTCCTGTTTGGCCACCGCCCCCACGCCGGCCTTCGGCGCGGGCGTTGCCTCCAACGCCCCGCCCTTGCCGCCCCCGGAACCACCGGACGCCTTGCCGGTGAGCTGTTCACGGGGCGCGTTGGGGAAGATCTGGTCCTCGCCCATGGGCTTGGCCGCGTCGGCGCGGCCGGTCGACTGCAGGTCGGACTGCTTGTCCTTGAGCGCCTTGGCCTGGTCGTCGGTGCGCTTGGGGTCGCTGGCGCCCTCAAGACGGATCTTGGGGGCCGGGCCGACGGTCTTGTTCTCGAGTTCCGGGTCGGTGGTCGGGACGGCATCGGCCGCGGCTTCGACGCTCTTCGCCTCGGACTCGCTGAGCCCCTTGTCGGGCACGGCGGGGGCGGGCGGCGGAGGCACGTTGTCCGTGGGCTGCTTGCCCTCGGCCTTGTCGCCGCCCTTGGCCTTCTGCTTGTCGCCCTGGTTCTCCGGACCGAGCTTCTCCACCTTGCCGGTGACCTGCGGCGCCGCGGGAGCGGCCGAGGGCGGCGCCGAACGTGTCTGTGGCGCGCCCGACGGACGTTCGCGCGTCGGCGGGGCCGCGTCGAGCCGCTTCTGCTCCTCGCCGATCTTCTTGTCCGCGGCCCTGTCGACCCCGGGCATGGCGGCGGCCGCCTGGTCGGGCGCCAGCTTGCTCACGGTCTGCACGGCGGCCTTGGGGTCCTGCCCCGAGACGTCCGGCGGTTCCTCCTGCTTCTGCTCGGGCGCGGCCTCACCACCGCCGCCCCCGCAACTTCCCTGCCCGCCCTCGTCCTTCTCGGGCGCGGGCGCGGGCGGCGCGCAGCCGCCGCCGTCCTTCTCCAGGGACGCCTCGGGCCGGGGCGCGGCCGTGTCGGCAGCGGTCTGGCCGGGCCCGTCGGTCTGCTCGGCGGCCGGGCTCACCGCCGCCTGCGCGACGGACGGAGCGGCACCGGGTCCGGCAGCGGTCGTCGGCCCGGTCTTCTCCGCGGAGCCCACGGGTCCGCGCGGCACGGCGCCCGGTCCGGTCTCCTTGGGCACCCGGCTCTTGGCCGCCGGCGCCTCGCGTTCGGACCGGGGCGGTTCGGCTCCGCGCCGGGCGGCGGGCGAGGGGTCACGGTCCTCGACCGGGGTCTTGGGAGTCTGCGCGCCGGCGGGCCGGGACACGGCCGCCGCCACCGGACTCGCGGAGGGCGCCGCGGCTGCCGCCGGGCTCGCGGCCGACCGGGACTGCGCGGTCGTACGGTCCTGGTGTTCCCTCTGCTCGTCCTGCGTGTCCTTGGCGTCCGGCTGCTCGTCGTCGCCGTCCCCCTCGGTGCCCTCGTCCTCCGGTCCCTTGGTCTGCTCCCTCTCCTGCTGCTGTTCCGGGTCGGGCTTCTCGGCCTCGGGTTCGGGCCGCTCCTTGTCCTGGGTCGCGAGATCCGGGCCGACCTCCTGGTCGAGCGGCTTGTCGGTCTCCTGAAGGTCCTTGGTGTTACGGTCCTGGGCCTGCGCGGCGGGCCCGTTCTCGGGCTGCGGGGCCTCGCCCGCGACGGGCCCCTCGTCCTGGCCGGGGGCTTTCGGCTCGGGCCCGGCCTCGTCCTCGTCCTGCTCTCCTTCGTTCTTCTCCCGCTCCTGCTCCGCCTTCTCGGCCTTCGTCGGCGGAGGGGTGGGGAAGGAAGGCAGCGACGGTTCGGCGGCGCCCGGCCGGAGCTTGTCCGCGGTCGGTACGGCGGACAGGTCGAGGTCGGCCTCGGGCAGGTAGTCCTCTGGTCTGATCGCGGGCTCGTCCCGCGCGCCCGGCGCCCGGCCGTCCTCGTCCTCGCCGCCCGTGACCTCCTGCTCGGCGCCCGCTTCAAGGCCGAGCGGCCGTTCCTCCTCGCGCGGCTCGGCGTCGGGGCCGCCGTCCTCGTCCTGCTCGTTCAGGCCGTGCTCGGACAACGCGGAGTCGGGCTGTCCGGCCCGCTCGTCGACCTTCTCGGGGCGTGCGGGGCCGGGCTGGGCCTTCTGCTTCGGGTCCGGTTCCGCGTTCTTCGACCCGGCTCCCGGCTGGGTCTGGTCGTCGCGCCGCTTGCGCTTGTCGGCGCCCGGCGCGCTCGCCTGCCGCGGGTCGGCCTCCTCGCGGTCGCGCTGCTCCTTGCGCTCTTCCTTGGCCTGTTCGGCGCCTTCCTGCTGCCCTTGTACGCGCTCGTCGGATGCCTGGTCGGTGCGCTCGCGGTCGGTGGCGGCCTGCTCGCCCTCCTGCTGTTCCTCCTCGCGCGCCTGCTGCCGGGAGGCGTTGCGCTCGTCCTCCTGCTCCGTGCGCCGGGCGGCGTCCTGCTCCTCGGTGGCGGCGTCCGAGCGGGCCCGGCTGCGGTCGCTGCCGCTCTTGTCGTCGCGGGCCTTGGTGTCCTGCTGTTCCTCGCGGGCGTCGGCGGCACGCTTGTCGGCGGATCCGCGGTCCGACTCCTGCTTCTTCTGCCACTGGGTGCGTTCGACGCCGAGCTCTTCGAAGAGGTCGATCTCGGGCAACGGCGTCTCGGCGGGCTGGAGTTCGACCGGACCGGGGCGGGCCTGATCGGCGATCTCCAGGAGACGGTCGTACTCGGGTGTCAGCAGACGGTTCTCGAGGCGATCGACAACCGCGTCCTCCAACTCCTGTGACATCCGCGCCAGTTGAAGCCGCACTCGGCCGGAGGCATCAGTGGGGTCGCCACGCAGACTGCGCAGCACGTTGCCCGCAAGCCGGTCCACGAGGGTCGCCGGGTCGACAGCCTCGGCACGCATCCGGTCGGCGTCGACGGTGGCGTAGCGCAGCCAGCCGGGTGTGGCCTGCCCCTCCTCGACCTGCGGGGCGGACTCCTCCTGAACGACCGCCTGAGCAGCTGCTTCCGCCTCCCGCTCGATGGCCTGCTGCGGCAGGCTCACGGCACCGAGCTCGCGGCCGGCCCGCAGGGCGCCGAGGCCGTGCGGGTTCTGCACCGTGTGCTGCAGCTCGTGGGTGAGCAGCCGGCGGCCCTCGTCGGTGCCGGGCCGGTAGGCGCCCTCGCGGAAGAAGACGTCCTGGCCGACCGCGACCGCGTCCGCCCCGAGCAGCTCGGTCAGCCGCCCGGCGTTCCGGCCGGTGTGCAGCCGTACCCGGCCGAGATCGTGTCCGAGCTGCTCCTCCAACTCCCTTCGCAGACCGGGATCGAGGGGCTGCCCGGCGCCGCTGACGATGTTCTTCGGCTCGGGCGCACGGGACTTGGCGGCCCGCTCCTTGCGCTTGCGGCGCCGCTGCTCGGCGGACTGCTCCGCACCGGCGTCCTGGGTCCGGGAGCTCACCGGCTCACCTCCCCGTGACCGCTCAGTCCCTCGTGCACGGCACGCGCCAGCTCCTGCCCGAGCCGCCGCGCGGACAGGCCGGCGGGCAGGGGCGGCAGCCCGGACAGCGCGTCGGCCGTGAGGGGACCGTCCGCCGCCAGGGGCACGCCGTGCAGCCGGACCAGCCGGGTCAGCTCACTCTCGAACGCGGCCGAGACGCGCTCCGGATCCGCCCGGAAGCCGTCGAGCACCAGCTCCCCGATCTCCACGCGGATCGCCGAGGGCGCCCGGTCCCGGGAGTGGCCGCCTGATGGATGCCGCGAGTGGTCCCGTGAGACATTCACACCCATCCGCGCACCTCCGTGGGCGTCAGCGAGCGCTCCAGCTTCAGGTACTCGGTACGGGCGGCGGCGAGCATGTGCCGCATCTGCAGCCGGTCGCCCTCCTCGGCGGCCAAGAAGGCCCCGGACAGGGCGATGTTGCGGATCGAGCCGCCGGCGACGGTGAGCTGGGCGAGCAGCGACGCGTCGATGTCCTTCACCGGGGCCTGTGGCGGCAGCACGCGGCGCCAGATCTCGGCGCGCTCGTGCTCGGCCGGGAAGGGGAAGTCGACGACGAAGCGGATGCGCCGCAGGAAGGCCGTGTCGAGGGCGTTCTTCATGTTGGTGGTGAGGATGGCCAGGCCCCGGTAGGCCTCCATCCGCATCAACAGATAGCTCACCTCGAGGTTGGCGTACCGGTCGTGGCTGTCCTTGACCTCGCTGCGCTTGCCGAACAGCGCGTCGGCCTCGTCGAACAGGAGCAGGGCACCGCCGCGTTCGGCGGCGTCGAACACCCGGCGCAGGTTCTTCTCGGTCTCGCCGATGTACTTGCTGACCACCTGCGAGAGGTCGATGACGAACAGGTCGAGGCCGAGTTCCTTCGCCATGACCTCGGCGGCCAGCGTCTTGCCGGTACCGGAGCCGCCCGCGAACATCGCGGTCACGCCGAGGCCGCGGCGCAGGGTGGCCGCAAACCCCCACTCCTGGTGGACGGTTGCCCGCTGCCGCACATGCGCGACGATCTCGCGCAGCACGCTCGTCTGCCGCTCGTGCAGCACCAGGTCGCCCCAGCCGGCCTGCGGCGCGATCCGCCGCCCCAGCTCGTCCATGCCGATCCGCGCCTCGTCGAGTCCGGCCCGCCAGGCGAGCTCGGCGGCGTCCAGCTCGTCCTCGTGCGGCAGCCGGCGGTGTACGGCGGTGGCCGCGGAACGCACGACATGCGGCGGCAGCTGGAACTGGGCGACCAGGGACCGGAGTTCGCCCTCGTCCAGGTCCACTCCCTCGAACGCGCTCGTCCACAGCCCGAGTTGTTCCTCGTCGTCCAGCCGCGGCACGGCCACCCGGGCCCCGTACGACCGCTCCGAACGCAGCGGATCCTCGCTCGAGACCACCACCGGCACAGCGGCCCCGGCCAGGAACGATTCGGTCGCCGCCCGTTGGTCGCGGTCCAGTTCGCCCACCTCGACGAGCAGCGCCGAGGGCAGCAGAACCGCCTCACGCTGCCACAGCCGGGCGAGCCGGTCGCGCTCGACCGGGTCGGACGGCACGTCCTCGGCGCTCATCGAGTAGAGCCCGAGTCCCGAGCGTGCGGCCGCCGCGGCGGCGAGGTCGGCCCGGCTGCGCAGGTCCCCGCCGGTCACCTCGACGAGCGGCGCCTCGGAGTCCGCCGCCGTCGCCCAGCCCTCGGCGAGCCGGCTCGCGGCCAGGTCGTACGACGGCGTCAGCTCCTGAGGCGCCGGCGTGCGGCGCAACTGACCGTGCAGCCGTGCGTCCAGGTAGGGCGAGCCCAGCAGGAAGTGCAGGATGCGCTCGTCGAGGCGCAGCCGGGAGGCCGTCAGCCGCGACTCGTCGTCCAGCTCGACGATCCGCCAGCGCCTGAGCGGCGCCACGGGCGTCAGGGCGCTCCAGTGCGGCTCGGCCAGCGCGGCCAGCGCGAGCGAGAAGGTGGGGTACGCCCGCTCGGGGTCACCGCAGGCGGCGGCACATCGGGCGGCGGCCGTGGGTTCCAGCTCGTGGGCCGCGGCGAGGAGGACGAGGTCGCGCTCGAAGGGCGTGATGCTGAAGCAGGAGACGAGGGCGTCCAGCGGGGCGCTACCGGGGCCGCCGGGCGCGGTGGCGAGTTCGGCCCCAGGGGCACCGCCGCTCTCCTCCGTGACACGTGCCGCATGCGCGTCGACGCGGGCCAGGACGCGCCGGATCTCCGCGGTCAGCGTCGCACTGCCCGGGTCGGCGTCCGCCGCGCTCTGTTCGTACGTCCCCATGTCCTCACCTGCCCCCGTCGTCTCCATGCCGTGTCACTCCTGCGTGGGCTTGGCGGCCCTCGGCGCTGTCTTACGCGTGCGTGCCGGGGCCTTGGCCGGGGATTTCGCGACGGCCTTCGCAGGGGTCCTGGCTGCCTTCTTGGCGCTCGGGGCCTGGGGTTCGGCCTCCTTTTTCGCAACCTCGCCTGGACCAGGCTCATTTGATGTCACATCAGGAGTCGGTTCCGCCCCCGGAGGGACCGGCGCGCCCGGCGCCCCGAACGGCAGCACCCGTACCTCCGGCCGCTCCACCGGCTTGCCCGCCACCGGAGTCTCCCGGCCGTCGATGAGGACGAGGGCCGCCTGGTAGACCACCGACAGGGTGTAGGGCGTCTGGTAGAGCATCCCCCACAGCTTCGACGTCTCGTCGACGTCCATCACCGTCGGAGTGAACCGCACGCGCTGCGCCGACTCGGCGAGATTGCTGCCTGCCAAGTACGGCCGCTCACCGGCGAGTTCGATGATGTCCTTCGGCAGGACCGGTATCTCGTGCAGCGCGCGCACCACGGAACCGATCAGCCGCTGACCGACCAGTTCCGTCTCGTCGCCGTACGCGGTGATCAGGAAGTGCAGGTCGAGTGCCGCGACGGGCCGCTTGACCAGCGTGCCGTCGGCCGCGCGCGTCGGCAGGTCGTTGTTGCGCTGCGAGGTGTCGGGCGTGACCTGGTAGAGGAACACGGAGATGGTGGGCTCGGTCGGCGGGTCGGCCGGCGGCTTGCGCGGCTCGACCTTGACGGCCATGTCGATCTCGGGACCCAGGTTGGACTCGAGCAGCAGGGCGAGGGCCTGGGTGACATGCGCGAGGGCAAGTGCGTTGCTCATGGCGTCAGTTCCTCGGTTCCTCTCGGACTGCTGGTCGTCGTACTGATCCGTGTTCGCGGTTCACTCGCGCCCCCGCGCCAGGTATTCCGTGAGGCTCAAGGTCGCCCCGGCCCTGCCCGCGGCGGGCGTCCGCGGCCGTCCGCCGCCGGGCGCCTCGCCCGCCGTCACTTCGAGCCGCCCGATCTGCACCTGCACCACCTGCTCGACGGCCCGCGCCGGTCGCCGGGCCGCGGCCTGCCGTACGGCGTCGCGCGTTGCCGTCGTATCGGCGGCGCTGGGGGGCAGCGCCGCCGATACGACGTGGGGAACGGCGTCCCGGCCCGGGGGGACGGGCACGGACACCGCGGACTGTGCGGCTCCCGGCTCCGCACGCCCCCGGCCCGCCGCACGCCGCCCGGTCTCGGGCGGAGTCCGCGGCGGCGCGAGTGGCGCGGCGGGCCGCAGCAGCGGCGCCTCGGCCATGACCACCGGCGCCGGCCGTGGCCCCTGCTGTTCGGCCGCCCGTTCGCTGCGGACGACGGTCCGCTCCCGTTCCGTGTGCGTCCGTTCCGCCACAGCCGTCGGCGACGGCGCATCCGGCAGCGGAACGGCCGACGGCGTGGCCGCGGGCCACAGCAGCGCGTCCTCCTCCGGTGCCGACGCGGCGGCCCGTACCGCCTCGACCCGCTCGAACGGGCCGGGCAGCCGGGGCCGTACCCGCGCCACGGCCGGCCGCGGGGCGGTGTGCCGCGCGAGCAGCCGATCGAAGAAGTCGGCGCAGTCCGGCGAGCCCTCAGGGGTCTCGGAGTCAGACATCCGCACACAGCTCCAGGTAGTAGCGGCGCCGCGTCGGGCTGAGCGCCAGGATCTCCGGCTCGCTCCAGCCGTAGGCGGTGGCGAGCAGATGGACGTCGAGCAGCACGTCCCGTGCCCAGGAGTCCAGTTCGGTCCACAGGTAGGAGGCGATGTCGAGCTCCGCACGGGTGGCCTGCCCGCACTCGGGGCAGGCCACGTTGAGCGCCAGGTCGGCGCCGGGGTCGGCCGCCTCGACGGCCTCGACGATCCGGCGCTGTACCGGCGCGGGCAACTCCCCCGCCGTCACCGCCGTCCCGTCGTGCACCGCCGAGACCAGGCATTGCGCGAACAGTGCCGTACGCGGATCCGCCGCCCGGGCCGCCGCCGTCAGGTCGGCGACGCCGGGCAGCCTGAACTCGACTTCCCAGCCGTCCTGTTGGACCCGTAGGGCCGACTCGCCGCGCCCACCCAGTGACCCGGAGAGCTCCCCGGCGTCCAGGTCGAACTCCATGTCCTGTCCGCACGCCACGCACGCCAGGCGAACCTGCATCCGCTCGCCGAACAGCGCCCGGCGCAACGCGAACAGGTCCGCCTCGCGCTCGCCCACCGGCAGCGCCGGCAGCCGTTCCGCCCCGACGTCCGGTCGTGCCGTGCGGTGCAGCAGCAGCGCACGCCCGACCGGAGCCTCGCCAAGGCCCGCCTCCCAGGCAGCCAGCAGTTCAGCCGCCCCGGTGATCACCATGTCCACCCCGATTTCCGCGACCAGCCACGACGAAGCCGCAGACGAACGCCGACGCGTCGCGGCACTTCCGGCGGAGCGCTCAGGCCGGGTTGAGGAACGAGGGCTCCTCCGGCTCGGGCACCTCGTAGTCCCGCTCCCAGCCCTCGCACTCGAGCTTCAGCGACTGGATGGCCACCGCGTTGGCGTTGGCGTCCAGTTCACCGAGGACCTGGTACTCGCTGGGCCAGGTCCGGTACAGCTTGTGCGAGACGGCGACCTGGCCGGCCTCGTTGAGGACCTGGATGACGAGGTCCTTGCGGAAGTCCGCGAGGGACACCTCCGAGCCGAGGCCCGCGCCGACCTGCCAGACCTTGTTGGCCCAGCGGTCGAACTCCGGGTCGTGGGTCACCCCGCGTTCGAGGGTGATGCCCTCGAACTCCGAGCGCCCCGGCGACTTGCGCGGGGAGGAGGGGTCACCGCCGTGGCGGTGCTTGACGACCTCCGTGGTCCGCTTCAGCGGACTGATCTTGCTGATGCCGGCGACCGTACGTCCGTCCCACAGGACCAGGAACTTGAAGTTCTTGTACGGGTCGAAGCGATGGGCGTTGACCGTGAACTCAGCCATCGATTTCCTTCAGCTCTCCCTGGATCCCGGGCCGCTAGAGAACGAACTGCCCGGACGTCTGCTGGATCTTGACGACCACGAACTCGGCCGGACGGACCGGCGCGATACCGACGAGCACGTTGACGATCCCGTTCGCCACGTCCTCGTCCGTCGTGGTCTCGCTGTCGCACTTGACGAAGTACGCCTCCCGCGGGGTGCTGCCCTTGAAGGCGCCCTGGCGGAAGAGGGTGTGCAGATACGAGGAGGCGGACAGCCGGATCTGCTGCCACAGGCTCTCGTCGTTGGGTTCGAACACGACCCACTGCAACCCGCGTTGGAGGCTCTCCTCCACCTGCAGCGCGAGCCGCCGCACGGGCACGTACTTCCACGCGCTGTCGAGGGCGTCGGAGCCCTCCAGCGTGCGCGCGCCCCACACCAGCGGACCGGCCAGCGGGAAGGTGCGCAGGCAGTTCACACCGAGCGGATTGAGCAGCCCCGTCTCGCGGTCCGTCAGATCGACGGTCAGCGAGCGCACTCCGACGAGCTGCGCCTCCGTACCGGCCGGTGCCTTCCAGACACCGCGCTCGGAGTCGGTGCGCGCGATGACGCCGGCGACCGCGCCGGACGGCGGGAAGGCGCGCAGCCGCCCGGTGAGCGGGTCGGTGAGCTGCAGGTGCGGGAAGTACAGGCCCGCGTGGTTGCCGCGCACGGCGTCGAAGGCGGACAGGCCCGCCCGCGCCGAGTCCACGCTCACCCAGGTGCTGGGCGCGTCGACCAGCAGGAAGATCCGCCGCTCCTCGCACAGCCGCTGAGCTGCGGATACGACGGTGAGGGCGTCCTCGGTCTTCTCGTACGACGCCAGCTCCGGCAGTGACAGCAGGTTGACGTCGGCCACCCCGCGCAGCGCCTGGATGCCGGTCTTGTCGGCCTCGGAGCCGATGAGGTCGCGCGGGCCGGGGGCCTCGCCGTCCTCGCCGCCCTCCAGCGGGAACACCGGCGGGTTGACCGAGGCCTCCAGGCCCAGGTCGTTGGCGCACTCGCCCAGGAAGCGGACGACGTCCTCGGGGTCGGTGGAGCCCGCGACGACCTGGATGCGCCGGCCGAACGCCGTGACCTCGACACCCGCGAAGGCGTGCCGGCCCGGCGCGTCGGGCAGCGCCCGCAGCTTGCGCTCCAGAAGCAGCGCCAGCTCGGCCACGGAGGACGGGGCTTCGCCGTCGCAGTCGGCGTCGTAGAGCTTGAACTCACGCTCCACGTCACCGATCTTCACCGTCAGGTCCACGGCCAGGTCGGGCAGTTCGTGGCCGAACGGCTTGGAGACGGTGCCGGACGGGTCGGGGCGGCCCTCGCCCACGGCGTCGACGCGGATGAGGCGCGACCCGGCGTTGATCACGGTGGGTGCGTAGGTTCCGCTGCCGGCGTCCATGGACAGGCCGGTGAAGCTCTCGCGGGCGTCGCCCTTGGCGTCGTAGACCCGCAGGTTGAAGGTCTCGTCGCAGTCCGGGGTGTCGTAGTCGACGGCGACCCGCAGACCGTTGCCCCACACGCCGGGTTCCTTGGCGTGGACCTCGAGCACATGGCTCTCGCTGTGCCCCTCGGTGGACTCCAGGACGACGCAGGCGGCCTTGCCGCTGCCAGCCTTGGCGACCCTGACGACCACGGCGACGGAGCCGCCGTTGCCGAAGAACTGGTGCACCGCGTAGGCGAGCGGGCTCTGCGCGCTCAGCCCTCCGAAGCGCCGCTCGAACTCGGCGAATCCGGTGACGCGCACCGGCTCGTTGAGCGGGCCGCGCCGGGTGTGCCCCACGAACGCGGTCACCGAAGTGGTCACGGCGGAGATGGCGCGGGTGCTGCTGGGAAGCTCTTCGACGTAGACGCCCGGGTAAGTCGGCCTCGCGGCGCTCACGGCATTCGTCGGCATTCCCCCTCCTATCCCTTCTCGGGCACCGGGTGAAAGGCACCAAGAGGCGGCAGAGGGGGAGGTGTCGGCACGGCGGGCGCGCGGCGGTCTCCGGACGCGTCATGTCGCGCCGGTCCGCACAGCCCGTATCAGTTCCCCCGTCAATGCCCCGGACGGACGGCCGCCCGGGTCAAGCACGCACGCTTGTGACTCCTGATGCTCAAGTGCTCAACCCACCTTGGGGAGTGGGGAGTTGTGGGAGCAAGGCATGTTTACGCCAGTCCGAAAGACGGTTCGATGAAGGGAGGCGCGTGCGACCCACACACGATGTGCACGTGTCGGAACAGATAGTTCACGGATCCCACACAGCGGATGGTGCAGCAGAAGGGAACTCATGTCCGGACGTACCTCATAATTCCGGCGGCAGGGTGGCTCCGCCCCGGCTCACAAGCCCTCCTGCCCTTGCGGTCTTGCGGAGGCGTACGAAGAGTGCTGTGGCCGATTCCACCGGGGTGAGGCCGCGTCGCCGACCACCCGGCCCTGCGCGCCGGCGTCACGCGGCATACGGCCGGGGTGGAGGAGTTCGCGGAGGCCGTGGAGGCGATGCCCGGCATCGCTCCGGGGCGGCCCGCCCGTCCGGGGCCGGGACTACGCTCGGAGTCATGGCTGACTACCGCGACGGGCCGGGTCCGCGTACGGGCACGGGCACGGGCACGGGCACATCCGAAACGGCCGGCGCGACCACGGAACCGTTCGCCGAGTGCGTGCTGTGCCGCAAGCCCACCGAGTACCCGGAGTCTCACAAGGGTGTGACGCTGTGCCCCGTGTGCGCATGGCAGGAGGCACAGCGCACCTCCTGCTCGGGGTGACCACAGCTGCCGCAGAGGGCCGCGAGGAGCCCCTCTTCCGCCTGGCAGACTGGTCCGGTGAGCAGTGACGACCAGACCCTCCCGAACGACGCCGCCGACACCTCTGCCGAGGTGCCGCAGGACAGCCCCTTCCGGTCCGAGCGGACCTCGCGTGACGAGGCGCCGCAGTTCGTGCTGCCCCTGGTGGCGCGGATCGAGAAGGCCGCTCCCCCGGCCCGCACCGACGCGCTGGAGACGGCGGCCCGCGCGGTCCTCGTGATCCTCTCCGACCCGCGGGCGACCGGCGACGGCGAGTGGGCGCAGGTCATGCGCGACTGGCAGGACGCCCGGATCCGCAAGGTGGTGCGGCGGGCTCGCGGCGCGGAGTGGCGCAGGGCGGAGGCGCTCGAAGGGATCACGGTGACGGGGAGGTCGGCCGAGGTCCGGGTGTTTCCGCCGGTCCCGCTCGACGGCTGGCCCAAGGATCTGGCCCGGCTGCAGGTCTCCGGCACGGAGCTCGACGACCCGGAGCCGCCGGCCGCGCCGGACCCCCGGGCGCCCGTCCTGTGGCTGAACCCCGAGCTCGACATGACCGCGGGCAAGACCATGGCCCAGGCCGGGCACGGCGCCCAGCTGGCCTGGTGGGAGCTGTCGGACACCGAGCGCAAGGAGTGGCGCGAGGCGGGCTTCCCGCTGTCGGTCCGCGTGGCCGACCGCGACCGGTGGGGGCCCCTGACGCGGGCCGGGCTGCCGGTGGTGAACGACGCCGGCTTCACGGAGATCGCCCCCGGAATGACGGTGGTCACCGAAGGGGGCAGTCGCTTCTGTCCCCTCCCGGTCGGTCAGCGGGCATAGCGACCCGCGGGGCCCGGGAGCCGCTTCGGGCAACCCCGTGTCGACTCGCCCGCCGGGGCGCCGCGCGGAACCTCAAATGAACCTCTGAACGTCCCCTCTCCGGGGTTCGGCGGCGTCCGCCGGGGTCATGACACCGGCATCGCACGGCATACGGCCGGGGTGGAGGAGGGGAACCATGCAGCGGATCGAGCGTCTGGGTACGGGCATCGGCTGGCGTCCCGAGATCGCGGAGGCCGTGGAGGCGATGCCCGGCATCGACTGGGTCGAGGCCGTCGCGGAGAACGTGTGCCCCGGGCACGTCCCCGACTCCCTGCTGCGGCTGCGCGAGCGCGGCGTCACCGTCGTCCCGCACGGCGTCTCGCTCGGCCTCGGCGGCGCGCAGCGGCCCGACGAGGGCAGGCTCGCCGACCTCGCGGCCCGCGCCGAGGCCCTCGGTTCCCCGCTCGTCACCGAGCACATCGCGTTCGTACGGGCGGGCGGCGCGCTCACCGCGTCGCAGCCGCTGGAGGCCGGCCATCTGCTGCCGGTCCCGCGCACGAGGGACGCCCTCGACGTGCTCTGCGAGAACATCCGCATCGCCCAGGACGCACTGCCCGTACCCCTCGCCGTGGAGAACATCGCGGCCCTGTTCTCCTGGCCCGGCGAGGAGATGACGGAGGGGCAGTTCCTGTACGAACTGGTGGAGCGCACCGGTGTCCACCTCCTGATCGACGTGGCGAACCTGCACACGAACCACGTCAACCGCGGCGAGGACCCCGCGAAGGCGCTCGGCGAGCTGCCGGTCGAGGCCATCGCGTACGTGCATGTGGCGGGCGGCTTCGAGCGCGACGGCGTGTGGCACGACAGTCACGCGCACCCCGTGCCGCGCCCCGTCCTCGACATCCTCGCCGACCTGGCGTCCCGGGTCTCGCCGCCCGGAGTCCTCCTGGAGCGCGACGAGAACTTCCCGGCCCCGCAGGAGCTGGAGCGTGAACTCGCCGAGATCAGGGGGACGTTGGCGACCGCGCCCGCCGACGGGCGCACCGTGCGCTTCCTTTCGGGCAACGCCGCTCAGGGCACCGATCCCGCCCGTCAGCGGCTCGCGCTCGCGCAGGCCGCGCTCCTGTCCGCCCTCGTCGCGGGGACGCCCGCGCCGGAGGGGTTCGACCGGGTGCGGCTCAAGGTCCAGAGCCGGGCGCTGTGCGCCAAGCGGGCGGACGTCGTGGCGAAGGTGGCCCCCGAACTGCCGGAGATCCTCGGCGCTGCCGCGTACCGCCCGGCGTTCCTGTCGTACGCGCAGGGCCGGCCCATGACGGGCGGCTACCGCCGTGACGCCCTCGGCTTCGCCGAGCATCTGCTCGACTCCGGCGGGCCCGGGGACGCGGGGGTGCGGCGGGAGCTGGAGCGGTGGTGGCGGGAGCGGTCGGGGCCCACTCCGCCGGCCGCGCACCCGGGGGCACGCCTGGTGCGCGCGGCGCGGTCCGCCCTGCACCGGGGGCGTCCGGCGCTCCGGTCCGCCTGAGCGTCGCCACCCCGCGCCCGTACCGCAGTTGGCGTATTCGCGGGGGTACCCGAGCCCACGTCCGTGAGGCGGACTAGCGTGCGGTGCCGCACCAGGAGGCACCATGCGCACCCGATTCGTCAACGGCACCGGACTCATCGTCGCCGGGCTCGTCACCACACTCGCCGCTCTCGTGTTCCCGGTCTGGTCGTACGCCGACCGCTCCGGCACGGGCGTGGACCTGCTCGACGAGGGGACCGTGTCGACCAGATTCGGCCCGCTGTCGGCGCTGGACCGCGAGTTCGTCACGAAGGTCCGGCTCGCGGGCCTGTGGGAGCTGCCCGCGGGCCAGCAGGCCGAGGCGAGAGGGACGAGCACGGCGGTGCGGACGGCGGGTGAGCACCTCGTCGAGGGGCACACCTTCCTGGACGCGCGCGTGCGCGAGGTCGCCGCGCGGCTCGGCCTCGAACTCCCCAACCAGCCGAGCAGCCAGCAGCAGCAGTGGCTCTCCGAGCTGAGCGCGGCGCACGGCGACGACTACGAGCGCAAGTTCGCCAACATCCTGCGCCGGGCCCACGGGAAGGTCTTCTCGCTGGTCGCCCAGGTCCGCGCGACGACACGGAACTCGCTCGTACGGGACCTGGCGGACGACGCGAACAAGACCGTCCTCGACCACATCAAGATCCTGGAGTCCACGGGCCTGGTCGACTTCGACGCGCTCGCGCGGGACGCCGCCGGTACGAGTACGCCACCGGAGACCCGCTCCCCCGCCCCGCCGGGACCGGTGACGTCCCCCGAGCCCCCGACCCCCCTCTCCCCCTCCCCGTCCTTCCCGCTGCCCCCGGCGGCCTCCCGGCCCAAGCCCTGACACGACCTGACTCAACCGGGCACGACAAACGGAACGTCACATACCGACGACGCTCTGTCCATATGGTGAACAAGCCGTGGCGCCACCCGAGCGCGTGGCATAGAAAAACGCCATGTTCTGGCTCCTGTTCCTGCTCATGGCCTGCGCCGCCGCCTTTCTGTCCTGCGCGCGCCTCTGCCTCGCCGCGGTGCACGCCGCGCACAGCGAGCCGGCCGGCGGAGGCGCGCACGAACTGACGCTGTACGAGGCCGCGTTCCTGTCGGGCGGCCCCTTCCGGGTCGCTGATCTGACCCTTGTCTCGATGGCGTGCAGCCGGCGGCTGCTGCTCGCGCACACCGGCTGGGCCACCGTGGTCGACCCGGTCGGCGGCGACGACATCGAGCGCTCGGTGATCGGCGCGATCGGGCCGGACGGGCAGTCGCGGATAGGGGCGGTGCGCCGGGCGACGGCGGCCGCGGACGCGGTACGGGCGCTGGCCGACCGGCTCGTCGCGGCGGGCCTCGCCGTTCCCGACGGCGCGCGCGGCGGGGTCGCGGCCGCGGTGCGCCAGGTGCGGGCCGCCGCGCTCGCCGTCGTGGTCCTGGCCGCCGTATCGCTGACGATGCCGGGCGGGGAGCCGGGCGACGGCGTGCTGATCGCCGCGTGGTTCGCGCTGCCCCTGATCCTCACGCTGTCCTGTCTGGCGATCGCCCGCTTCGAGGTCCACCCCTACACGCGCTGGGCCTCACCCACCGGGCAGCGGCTGATCGGCGCCCTGCCGCGGGGCGTACGCGAAGGGGTCGGGGAGGCCGCCCTGCTGACCGCCGTCGCCGTGCACGGCGTCCGCGCAGTATCCGACCCCGCGCTGCGCTCCGCCTTCGGAACGGCGCAACGGGGTCATTGAGCCGACACCGGCAGGCCGGTGCTTTACTTCGTCAACTGCCGCACGAAGTATCCCCTTTGTTCGCGTCTGCTCCCGGCAGGCGGGTGACAGCCCCGAAGGCCGCGCGAAACGGCCGCACGAGGGCCGGACGAAAGGGACCCAGAAGAGCGATGAGAGCAGCCCCCGCCGTATACGCGGCCGCCGGATCCCTGGTCCTGACCGCCCTCGTCGCCGCCCCCGGCCGCGCCGACACCCAGACCGCGCCCGACACCGCCGAGCTGCGCGGCACAGCCGTCGCCGCCGCCCGCGCCTCGGCCACCGGGATCGCCTTCGGCGCCTGCGCCGCCGCGGAGCACCTCCCGGACTACATCAAGTGCGGCACGGTCTCCGTCCCCCTCGACTACGCCCACCCCGACGGCGAGCAGATCAAGCTCACCGTCAGCCGCGTGAAGGCCACCGGCACGACGGCGCCGAAGGGCGGCAGGCCGGTCCGCAGGCAGGGCTCCGTCGTCTTCAACCCGGGCGGCCCGGGCGCGTCCGGCATGTACTTCCCCCTCGTCGGGCTGATGCCGCAGTGGAAGCGCATCGCCTCCGCGTACGACCTCGTCGGCTACGCGCCGCGCGGTGTCGGCCGCTCGGCCCCGCTTTCCTGCGCGGACCCGAAGCGGTTCGCGAAGGCCCCCACGCAGGCGCCGACGCACCCCTCCGCCTCGTACAAGCTGGAGCGGATCGCGCAGGCCAAGGCGTACGCGCGGGGATGCGCGAAGAACGCCGGGGGCGCGCTGCGGCACTACACGACGCTCAACAACGCCCGCGACCTGGACGTGCTGCGCGCCGGGCTCGGCGAGCGGAAGCTGAACTTCATGGGGTCGTCCTACGGCACGTACTTCGGGGCCGTGTACGCGACGCTCTTCCCCACGCATGTGCGCCGCATGGTCTTCGACTCGGCCGTGAACCCCGACCCGAAGCAGATCTGGTACACCAACAACCTCGTGCAGTCGGTGGCCTTCGAGCGGCGCTGGGCGGACTTCCGGCGGTGGGTGGCCAAGCACGACAAGACGTACCACCTGGGCGCGACCGCCGCCGACGTACAGCAGAGCTACGAGAAGGTCAGGGCGCGGCTCGCGAGCGAGCCGGTGGGCGGCACCGTCGGCCCCGGCCAGCTCCAGGCCGCATACCTCCAGGCCGGGTACTACGACGACTACTGGGCGATGCGGGCGTCCGCGCTGTCCGAGTATCTGAAGGGCAATCCGAAGCCGCTCGCCGAGCAGGCCGCGCCGCAGACCGCGGCGGCCTCCGAGAACGAGAACAGCGCCGCCGTCTACACGGCCGTCGAGTGCAACGACTCGGCGTGGCCCACCGACTTCCGCGTCTGGGACCGCGACAACACCGAGCTCGCGCGCCACGCCCCGTTCGAGACGTGGGACAACGCCTGGATGAACCTGCCCTGCGCGTACTGGCCCGCCCCGCGCCAGCGCCCCGTCGACGTACGGACCGCCCCCGGCGCGCTGCCTCCGACCCTGATCCTGGCCGCCGAGCGGGACGCGGCCACCCCGTACGAGGGTGCCCGTGAGCTGTGGCGCAGGCTTCCGGGGTCGGTCCTGGTCACGGAGCGCGGCGCGGGCACCCACGGCATCGCCGCCGGCCCGAACAAGTGCGTGAACAGCCACCTCGACGCGTATCTGATGGAGGGGCGGGTCCCGGTGACCCGCGCCGCGTCCTGCGCCCCGCACTCCGAACCGGCGCCGCTCGCCGTGGACTGACGGCGGGCACGGAACGCGAAGGGGCCGACCGGTCGTCGAACCGGTCGGCCCCTTCGCGTACGGACCGGGTGCGAACTACGCGAGACCCTCGACCAGTTCGGCGACGCTCTTGCGGCGGCCCGTGTAGAACGGGACCTCCTCGCGGACGTGCATACGGGCCTCGGAGGCGCGCAGGTGACGCATCAGGTCGACGATGCGGTACAGCTCGTCGGCCTCGAAGGCGAGGAGCCACTCGTAGTCGCCCAGCGAGAAGGAGGCGACGGTGTTGGCGCGGACGTCCGGGTAGCCGCGGGCCATCTTGCCGTGGTCCGCGAGCATGCGGCGGCGGTCCTCGTCGGGCAGCAGGTACCAGTCGTAGGAGCGCACGAACGGGTAGACGCTCACGTAGTTGCGGGGCGTCTCGTCGGCGAGGAAGGCCGGGATGTGCGAGCGGTTGAACTCGGCGGGGCGGTGCAGCGCCATGTTCGACCAGACCGGCTCGAGGGCGCGCCCCAGCTTCGTGCGGCGGAAGAGGTTGTACGCCTCCTGGAGCTGGTCCGCGGTCTCCGCGTGCCACCAGACCATGACGTCGGCGTCCGCGCGCAGGCCCGACACGTCGTACGTGCCGCGGACCGTCACGTCCTTCGCGGCGAGCTGGTCGAAGAGCTCCTGGACCTCGTCGGCGTAGCCGGCCCGGTCCTCGGGGAGGACGTCTCGGAGCTTGAAGACGGACCACAGGGTGTAGCGGATGACCTCATTGAGGTCCTTGGCCTTCTTGCCTGCGTTCGGGATCTTGGCGGGGGCGTCGTCACTCATGGGGCTATTCTCCCGCGCCGCCGTGCAGACTCTGCACCGGGTTCGCGGTGAGCTCCTCCACGCCGGTCAGGTCGCCGTCCAGCTGGTCGACGGCGGCGTAGGCGCTCGCGATGCAGGCCGGGATGCCGACGCCGTCGTACGCCGCCCCGCACACGGCAAGTCCGGGGATCTTGGCGACGTGGCCGCGGATCCGCGCCACGCGCGCGTGGTGGCCGACGGGGTACTGGGGCAGGCCCTCGTGCCAGCGCGTGACGCGCGTGGCGACGGGCGTGGCACTCAGCCCGGTGGCCTCCCGCAGATCGTGGCGCGACACCTCGACGAGCCCGTCGTCGTCGCGCGCGAGGTCCTTCTCGTCCTGGTAGCGGCCCACGGAGGTGCGTACGACGACCAGGCCGGGGTCCTCGGCCGCGATCCACCCCCACTTGTTCGAGGCGAACGTGGACGCCTTGATCGTGTGGCCGTCGACCGGCGGCACGAGGAAGCCGGAGCCCTCCGGCAGGTGCGCCTCGTCGCGCCGGAACGCGAGGGTGATCAGGGCCATCGACGCGTACTCGACGGTGCGCAGCTCGGCGGCGGCCGCCGGCGACTCGGTGTCGAGGAGCCGGGCGGCCTTCTGCGCGGGCACGGCGAGGACGACGGCGTCGGCCTCGATGACCCGGTCGTCGACCCGGACCTCCCAGCCGTCGGGGGTGCGGCGCAGGCCGCGGGCGGGGCTGTCGAGGAGGATCTCGCCGCCCCGCGCGCGCACCGAGTCGGCGACGGCGAGCGGGAGCTGTCCGATGCCGCCCTCGATGCCCATGAAGACGGGGCCGGTCTGCTGGTTCCGCGCCGCGCGCTCCTGGATCGCGCGGACGGCCTCGGTCAGGGAGCGGTGGCTGCGGGCCTCCTCGAAGAGCTGGGGGACGGCGCTGCGCATCGAGATGCGGTACGCGTCGCCCGCGTAGACGCCGCCGAGCAGCGGCTCCACGAGCCGGTCGACGACCTCGCGGCCGAGGCGCTCGGCGACGTACGCGCCGACGGCGACGTCGTCGCCGAACTCGGTGGCGGGCAGGTCGCGGTCCTGCTCGATGCGGGCCAGGCCCTCGTCGGACAGGACCCCGGAGAGTGCGGCGGCGGTGCCGGGGACGCCCATCACATGGCCTTTCGGCATCGGGCGCAGCGCGCCCCTGGTCCAGAGCGAGGCCGTCGCCGTGCCCGGCGGCTGGAGCCGGTCTCCGAGCCCGACCTCGCGGGCGAGGTCCACGGCCTCGGGGCGCCGGGCGAGCATCGACTCGGCGCCGAGGTCGACCCGTACGCCCGCGATCTCACCGGCGCGCAGCTTGCCGCCGAGCCGGCCCGACGCCTCCAGGACGGTGACCTGCGCGCCCGCCGCGAGCAGCCGGTGAGCCGCGGCGAGCCCCGCGATGCCACCACCGATGACGACCGCCCTCGGGGCCTGTCCCGTTCCCGTACCTGTGTCCGCTTCGCGCATGGCCCCACTGTCTCAGACCGGCGAGTCCCGACCGTGACCGCATCGGGACCACCCGGCAACCACCGAAAGGGGCCGCCGGACCGTCAAAGGAAGCGGCCAGGGCCCGTCCTCGGCCGGCCGTCCCACTCAACCTCCGGGGGTACGTCGATGCGGATATCAGGCACCACAGGAAAGCGGCCGGGGCGCCGCGGGATGCGGGCGGCCGGCGCCGTCCTGCTCGTGGCGGCGCTCGCGCTCACGGGGTGCAGCGCCGGCGCCTCGGACAGCGGGGACTCCGCCAAGGCCGCGGGCGGCGACGCGGCCGCCGCCGACCGGGGCTCCGCGCAGGAGGCGGGCGGAGAACAGTCGGACGCGAAGTCGTCCCGGCGCGAGCCGCCCAAGCTCGCCGGCGTCCACATCATCCGCACGGCGACGCTCACCGTGCAGGTCAAGGACGTCCCGCAGGCGCTCGACCAGGCACGCACGGCGGCAGAGGACGCGGGCGGCATCGTCGGCAACGAGTCGACCGACCGCGACGGCAGGGGACATGAGCGTTCCCGTGTCGTCCTGCGCGTGCCGCAGGAGCGCTACGAGCAGGTCCTCTCGGACCTCGCGGGCTCGGGCCGGCTCATCGAGCGGAACGTGAAGGCGCAGGACGTCACCGACCAGGTCGTCGACGTGGAGAGCCGCGTCAAGTCGCAGCGGGCGAGCGTGGCGCGGGTGCGCGAGCTGATGGACAAGGCGACGAAGCTGAGCGATGTGGTCGCCCTGGAAGGGGAGTTGAGCACCCGCGAGTCCGATCTGGAGGCCCTGCTCGCGCAGCAGGCGTCCCTCAAGGACCGCACGAGCCTCGCGACGATCACGCTGTCACTGACCGAGACCCCGGTGAAACCGGCGGGGCACAAGGACGACGACCCGGGGTTCACCGACGCGGTCGCGGGCGGCTGGGGAGCGTTCGTGACGATGCTGCGCTGGGTCGCCGTGGCCGTCGGCGCCGTGCTGCCGTTCGCCGTGGTGGGCGGCCTGCTGGTCTTCCTGTGGCTGCGCCTGGTGCGCCCGCGGCTGCCGCGCAGGGCCACCACTGCCTCACAGCCGTTGACGACGGCGCTCGGCCCGCTGCCCGCGCATCCGCCGGCCGGGGAGCGGGGCGAGGAGGAGTGACAGGGGCGCGGACGTAGTTTGGTGGGCATGAGCCCTACACGTGAGCGACTGGTGGTCATCGGCGGCGACGCGGCGGGCATGTCCGCCGCGTCGCAGGCCCGCAGGATGCGCGGCCCCGACGAGCTGGAGATCGTGGCCTTCGAGCGGGGGCACTTCTCCTCGTACTCGGCGTGCGGCATCCCGTACTGGGTCGGTGGCGAGGTGGAAGGGCGCGACGAGCTGATCGCGCGCACGCCCGAGGAGCACCGGGAGCGGTCCATCGACCTGCGCATGCGCACGGAGGTGACCGAACTCGACGTCGAGGGCGGACGGGTGAGGTCACGCGCGCTCGACACGGGGACGGAGGCCTGGACCTCGTACGACAAGCTCGTGATCGCTACGGGTGCCCGGCCGGTGCGGCCGCGGATTCCCGGGATCGACGCGCCGGGCGTGCACGGCGTGCAGACCCTCGACGACGGCCAGGCGCTGCTCGACACGCTCGCCGCGACGCAGGGGCGGCGGGCCGTCGTCGTCGGCGCGGGCTACATCGGCGTCGAGATGGCGGAGGCGCTGATCCGCCGCGGATACGAGGTCACGGTCGTCAACCGCGGGCCGGAGCCGATGTCGACGCTCGACCCCGACATGGGCCGCCTGGTCCACGAGTCGATGACCGGCATGGGCATCACCATGGTCGACGACGCCGAGGTCACCAAGATCCTCACGGACGACGACGGGCGGGCGCGGGCGGTGGCGACGACCGCCGACGAGTATCCGGCGGACGTCGTCGTCCTGGGCATCGGCGTCCGCCCGGAGACCTCGCTGGCGCGCGCCGCGGGGCTCCCCCTGGGCGAGCACGACGGGCTCCTCACCGATCTGGCCATGCGCGTGCGCGGCCACGAGAACATCTGGGCGGGCGGGGACTGCGTGGAGGTCCTCGACCTGGTCTCGGGCCGCGAGCGCCACATCGCGCTCGGCACGCACGCCAACAAGCACGGGCAGGTCATCGGCATGAACGCGGGCGGCGGTTACGCGACGTTCCCGGGCGTCGTCGGGACGGCGGTGAGCAAGGTGTGCGACCTGGAGATCGCGCGCACGGGCCTGCGCGAGAAGGACGCGCGGCGGGCCGGTCTGCAGTTCGTGTCCGCGACGATCGAGTCGACGAGCCGCGCGGGCTACTACCCGGGCGCGGCCCCGATGACGGTGAAGATGATCGCCGAGCGCCGCACGGGCCGCCTGCTCGGCGTGCAGATCGTCGGCCGCGAGGGCGCCGCGAAGCGGGTCGACATCGCGGCGGTCGCCCTGACCGCGGGCATGACGGTGGACCAGATGACGGCCCTCGACCTCGGCTACGCACCGCCGTTCTCACCGGTGTGGGACCCGGTCCTGGTGGCGGCCCGCAAGTCGAGCGCGGCGGTGCGCAGGGGCTAGGGCGCGTCGGGGCCGGCTGATGTGGGCGGCATCGGGGTGGACGGGCCGTTGATCTTCTCTATGGCCTGGCGGGCCTGGTCGCCGGGGGTGCGGGGCGTGGCCGCGCTCAGGGCGGAAGCGGCCGTGGTCTGCGGAGGTTTGGCGTGGGCCGCGGGCAGGCGGGTGCGCAGGCGGTGGCTGACGGCCTCGTCGAGCGTGACCGGGCGGTGCGTGCGGGCGGCGATGCGGCCCGCCTCCTGACCGAGCGCGGCCAGATCCTCCCAGGTCAGGCGCAGTACGACGGCGAGCTGGGCCTCACCGTCGGGCAAGGCGGTGAGGGGAGGGACGGGGGCACCCGGCTGATGGTCGGTCATGGGCTGGTCTCCTCGCTTGGGGCGGCGGGACACTGCTCGGCATGACGTACGCGCGGCGGGCGCCTTGCGTTCAGGGGCGGCGCTGTTCGTCCGGCGGGGCGGGGTCGGTCAGGACCCCGCCGTGGCTGCCTACCCCTAGCGGGCGGTCTGCGTGTGGACGTACTCCACGAGACGCGACAGGGAGTCCGGGTCGGTGGTGGGCGGCACGCCGTGGCCGAGGTTGAAGACGTGGCCCTCCAGGTCCGCCGCCGCGTCGAGCACCTCGCGGGCCTTGGCCTCCACCGCTTCCCGCGTGGAGAAGAGGACCGCCGGGTCGATGTTGCCCTGGAGCGCCTTGCCGGGGCCGACGCGGCGCGCGGCCTCGTCGAGCGGCACGCGCCAGTCGACGCCGACCACGTCGGCGCCGGCCTCGCCCATGAGACCGAGGAGCTCGCCGGTGCCGACACCGAAGTGGATGCGCGGCACGCCGTACTCCTCGACGGCCTTGAACACCTTGGACGACGCGGGCATCACGGAGCGCCGGTAGTCGGCGGGGGCGAGCGCGCCGACCCACGAGTCGAAGAGCTGGACCGCGGAGGCGCCCGCCTCGATCTGCACCTTGAGGAACGCGGAGGTGATCTCGGCGAGGCGGTCGAGCAGGTCGGCCCACAGCTGCGGGTCGCCGTACATGAGCGCCTTGGTGTGCTCGTGGTTCTTGGACGGACCGCCCTCCACGAGGTAGCTCGCAAGGGTGAAGGGCGCGCCCGCGAAACCGATGAGCGGGGTGGAACCGAGCTCGGCCGTCAGCAGACCGATCGCCTCGGTGACGTACCAGACGTCCTCGGGCGTGAGGTCGCGCAGCCGCGCGAGGTCGGCGCGCGAGCGGATGGGCTGCTCGACGACGGGACCGACGCCCGGCTTGATGTCGAGGTCGATGCCGATGGCCTTGAGCGGCACGACGATGTCGCTGAAGTAGATGGCCGCGTCGACGTGGTGGCGGCGCACGGGCTGCATCGTGATCTCGGCGACGAGCTCGGGCATCATGCAGGACTCGAGCATCGGAATGCCCTCGCGCGCCTTGAGGTACTCGGGCAGCGAACGACCGGCCTGGCGCATGAACCACACCGGGGTGTGCGGCACCGGCTCACGCCGGCACGCCTTGAGGAAGGCGGATTCGTACGTCGCTGTCGGCTGCTGGCCCGTGGGGCGGAGGTTGGCACTCACGTCGGAAAGTCTCGCACGGGTGCGAACCCCGCCGGGCGCGGGGACATCGGGGCGGAGGTGCCGGGTGTCTCTCCCTGCGCGAAGGCCGCGTTCCCCTTAATCTTCCCCGCATGGCTGCGGCTGAGGGACGACTGTCGGACGGCGCTGAGGGAATGAGTGAATCGGAGCGGGAGGGGCGCAAGACGATGGATCCGGTGGACTCGGCACCACCGCCGTTCCGGGCGGCGGTCGAGGCCTTGCAGGGAGCACGGCTGCGCCCGGAGATCGAGGTGGACCCGACCAAGCCGCCCCAGCGCCTCGCGCCCCACGCATACGCGCTGGAGGCCGCGGTGGTGGACGGCGACGACGACCTCGCGGACGGCCGCCTCGTCCTGTTGCACGACCCGGCGGGGCACGACGCGTGGCACGGCACGTTCCGTCTGGTGACGCTGGTGCGGGCGGAGCTGGAGCCGGAGATGGCGGCGGACCCCCTGCTCCCCGAGGTCTGCTGGTCGTGGCTGACGGGCGCGCTCCAGGGGCGGGGACTCTCGTACGGGGAGGCGAGCGGCACGGTGACGCGGGCGAGTTCGCACTACTTCGGCGGGCTCAGTGAGCGTGCGCCGGCGTCGCAGATCGAGATCCGGGCCTCGTGGACACCGCGTGAAGGGCCCGCCGGGGTGCCGGACACGGCCTCGCACCTGGCGGCCTGGTGCGATCTCCTCAGCCAGATCGCGGGCCTGCCGCCGGCCGGTCCCGGGGACGCGTCCGTGGTGACGCTGCCCCAGCGCCGGGGGCCGCAGAAGTAGGTCCTGAACGGCGATGCACGAGTCCTGAACGGCGGTGCAGGAGTTCTGACGGGCGAAGAGGTACAGCCATCGGCAGTCGATTTTCGGCCTTCCGCTGCCGGTGACCAGGGGCAGGGACAGCGGCGGGGACCGTGGCAGGGACAGAACGGATCAGGACCGGACCTCGAAGAGTTCCGGTCCCGTTGTGATTCGGTTCGATCTTCGGATGATCGATCGCGTGTCCGAATTGCACGAATTGTTACTCACTAAATCGTGATCTTTCTCTAAAGGCGAGCGGGTTTACTGCCGAAGAGGTCTGTGACCTTGAAAGCACGGTTCGCCCCGGCTTCATCCCCGAGCCGGTCCCGTCCCGCACCCCAGGAGGCCTGGTGTCCGTTCTCCTCGAGCAGCCCGCAAGCCTGGTCGCCTACCGCCCGAACAAGCCGACCGCCATGGTGGTCGTGGCCGACCCGCGCGTCCGTTCCACCGTCACCCGCCACCTGTGGGCGCTCGGTGTACGTGACGTCATCGAGGCCTCGTCCGTCGCGGAGGCTCGTCCCCGCATCGGCAACCCCCGCGACATCTGCGTCGCAGACGTCCACCTTCCCGACGGCTCCGGCCTGACCCTTCTGTCCGAAACCCGTGCCGCGGGCTGGCCCAACGGGCTCGCCCTCTCCGCCGCCGACGACATCGGTGCCGTACGCAACGCCCTCGCGGGCGGCGTCAAGGGCTACGTCGTCACTGGCACCCGTACCAACGTCGGGCTGCCCTCCCGCCCCGGCGCCGCCCCCATCGGGTCCGCCGCGGCCCGTATGCACCGCCGCCCCCCGGGTGCTCCGAGCCACCCGGGCGGCTACCGCGAACTGTCAGGCCGTGAGGTCGAGGTGCTCCGGCTCGTCGCCGAGGGCCAGTCGAACAAGGCCATCGGAGTCTCGATGGGCCTGTCCGCGCTGACCGTCAAGAGCCACCTCGCCCGCATCGCGCGCAAGCTCGGCACGGGCGACCGCGCCGGGATGGTCGCCGTGGCCCTGCGCACCGGCATCATCCACTGACCCTTACTGGTTCACGTACCTTCAGCGCCCGTCGACGGAACGTTCCGTCGACGGGCGCTGAAGGTACGTAAACGTTCATGAGGGTCCGTCAGCTTGCTGACGGACCCTTTGTCGTGTCCCTCGCGGTGCAAGTCTCGACAAGAGGGCCTTCCCATGACTGTAGATCAAGTATGGATTATTGGCACTAAAGTGCATATTCCGGGCACTCTGGTGCGAGAACCCCCCAGACGCACCGCGACCTGTCGACACGCGTTTTCGCAGGTCAGTCGACCAATGGCCAGAACACGCAGGTCAGGCATGCGTACGGGCAGATACCCTTGACAGGTGACCGACGCCCAAGAGACCGCAGCAGACACTTCACTGCGAACCACCGGGGGCGCACCCCCGGACGACGGCGGCTCTGTTGCGGAGGTGCCGATCCCCCTGCTCGAGCCGCGCGAGGGCATCCCGCCGGTGATCGCCGACGAGGCCTCCCTGGCCGAGGTGGTCGCGGCCTTCGCCGCGGGCACCGGACCCGTGGCCGTCGACGCCGAGCGCGCCTCCGGCTACCGCTACGGGCAGCGCGCCTACCTGGTGCAGCTGCGCCGCGAGGGCGCGGGCTCCGCGCTCATCGACCCCGTCGCGTGCCCCGACCTGTCCGCCCTCGGCGACGCGATCGCCGACGCCGAGTGGGTACTGCACGCCGCGACGCAGGACCTGCCGTGTCTGCGCGAGATAGGTATGGTCCCCAGCCGCCTCTTCGACACCGAGCTCGCCGGGCGCCTGGCCGGTTTCCCGCGCGTGGGGCTCGGCGCGATGGTGGAGAACGTCCTCGGCTACGTACTGGAGAAGGGCCACTCCGCCGTCGACTGGTCGACGCGGCCCCTGCCCGACCCGTGGCTGCGCTACGCCGCGCTGGACGTGGAGCTCCTCGTGGACCTGCGGGACGCGCTGGAGAAGGAGCTCGACCGGCAGGGCAAGCTGGACTGGGCGCACCAGGAGTTCGACGCCATCGCCTCGGCGCCGCCCGCGCCGCCCCGCAAGGACCCGTGGCGGCGCACGTCCGGGATGCACAAGGTGCGGCGCCGCCGGCAGATGGCCGTCGTGCGGGAGCTGTGGACCGCGCGGGACCGGATCGCGCAGCGGCGTGATGTGTCGCCGGGCAAGGTGCTCGGGGACGGCGCGATCGTCGAGGCGGCGCTCTCGCTTCCCCCGAATGTGCACGCTCTGGCGGCGCTGCCCGGCTTCGGTCACCGCACCGGCCGGCGTCAGCTGGAGCAGTGGCAGGCGGCCGTGGACCGGGCGAAGGAGCTGCCCGACGCGGAGCTGCCCCAGCCCGGGGCGCCGCTCGCCGGGCCGCCTCCCCCGCGGGCCTGGGCCGACAAGGACCCGGTCGCCGCCGCGCGGCTCTCCGCGGCGCGGGCCTCGGTGTCGTCGCTGGCCGAGACGCTGAACATGCCGCAGGAGAACCTGGTCACTCCGGACACGGTCCGCCGCGTGTGCTGGGAACCCCCGGGCGACCGCTCCGAGGCGGCGGTGGCCGAGGCGCTGCGCGGGTACGGGGCGCGGCCCTGGCAGATCGAGCAGGTCACGCCGCTGCTCGCCGAGGCGCTGAAGCAGACCGCCTGACCCGGCCGGCCCCGCGCGGCGCCCCGCGTTCGTCGCGGTTTCGTACCGGTCGGCCCTCCTCGCTCGTATCGGCGGGGAGGGCCTGTCTAACGTCACCCCATGATCACCAGGGGGTACGCGGGATGGGTGCGGGAGTTCGAGGTCGAGCGGGAGCGCCGGGCCGTGGCAGGGGAACCCGCCTGGGAGCGGGGCGCACGGGTGGATACCGCGATCTGGCGGAGCGTGCGGCGCTTCCAGATCGGTGAGAGCGGTGACGGGGCGAATCTGATCGCCAAGGCCGACCGGGCGGGCGATGCCCCGTACGCGCGGGCCGTCCGGCTGTTCGTGGCCGAGGAGCAGAACCACGCCCGGCTGCTCGGGCTGCTGCTCGGCGCCGGCGGGGTGTCGACCCTTGCGTCGCACTGGAGCGACACCGTCTTCGTCCGGCTGCGCCGGCTTCTCGGGCTGCGGCTCGAACTCCTGGTCCTGATGGTCGCCGAGGTCGTGGCGCTGCGTTACTACCGGGCGCTGCGCGACGGCACCGACGACGGGCTCACGACGCAGGTGGCCGGCGCGATACTTGCCGACGAGGAGCGGCATGTGCCGTTCCACTGCGAGCGGCTGCGCGAAGCCTTCGCGCGGGTGCCGCGCCCGGTGGGGCGCATGGTGCTCCTGGGGTGGCGGGCGCTGCTTCTCGCCGCGGCGCTCGTCGTCGCCTGCGACCACGGCTCGGCGCTGCGCGGGCTCGGGGTGGGACGGGTGCGGTTCATCCGTGACGTGGTGGCTTCGGCGGGGCCCGTGGTGCGCTCGGTTCTCGATCGCGCGGTGTGACCTTCGCCGCTCCGGCCGGGGGGACTACACGTCTTGGTTACCCGCAAGTAGCATGACGGTATTCGCAGCGCGCTTCCCGCACCCCGGGTACGCGCCGCGCGGCAGTGCCATCCCGCATCTGGAGGAGAGCCATCGTGCCTCGTACCGTCAGGGACGTCGTCTTCGTCGACGGCGTCCGCACCCCGTTCGGCAAGGCGGGCCCGAAGGGCATCTACCACGAGACCCGCGCCGACGATCTCGTCGTGAAGGCCATCAGGGAGCTGCTGCGCCGCAACCCGGCCCTCGACCCCGCGAAGATCGACGAGGTTGCCATCGCCGCGACCACGCAGATCGGCGACCAGGGCCTGACCCTCGGCCGCACCGCCGGCATCCTCGCGGGCCTCCCGCAGTCCGTGCCCGGCTACTCCATCGACCGCATGTGCGCCGGCGCGCTGACCGCCGTCACCGCCACCGCGGGCTCCATCGCCTTCGGCGCGTACGACGCCGTCATCGCCGGCGGTGTCGAGCACATGGGCCGCCACCCCATGGGCGAGGGCGTCGACCCGAACCCGCGCTTCGTGTCGGAGAAGCTCGTCGACGAGTCGGCCCTGTTCATGGGCATGACCGCCGAGAACCTGCACGACCGCTACCCGCAGATCACCAAGCAGCGCGCCGACGAGTACGCCGTGCGCTCGCAGGAGAAGGCCGCGAAGGCGTACGCGAACGGGAAGATCCAGCAGGACCTGGTCCCGGTCTCCGTGCGCAACACCAACCCGGACGTCGGCGAGACCGGCTGGGGCCTGGTCACCGCCGACGAGCCGATGCGCCCGGGCACCACGCTGGAGAACCTGTCCGGCCTCAAGACGCCGTTCCGCGTGCACGGCCGCGTCACCGCGGGCAACGCCGCCGGTCTGAACGACGGTGCGACCGCGTCGATCATCGCGTCCGAGGACTTCGCCCGCGAGAACAACCTCCCGGTGAAGATGCGCCTCGTCTCCTACGCCTTCGTGGGCGTCGAGCCGGAGGTCATGGGCTACGGCCCGATCCCGGCCACGGAGAAGGCCCTCGCCAAGGCCGGTCTGTCGATCGAGGACATCAACCTCTTCGAGATCAACGAGGCCTTCGCCATCCAGGTCCTCGCCTTCCTGGACCACTACGGCATCGCCGACGACGACGCGCGCGTCAACCAGTACGGCGGCGCCATCGCGTTCGGTCACCCGCTGGCCTCCTCCGGCGTGCGCCTGATGACGCAGCTCGCCCGCCAGTTCGAGGAGCAGCCCGAGGTCCGCTACGGCCTGACGACGATGTGCGTCGGCTTCGGCATGGGCGCCACGGTCATCTGGGAGAACCCGCACCACAAGGACGCCGGAGGCGACAAGTGAGCACCACCACCGCTGAGCTCCTGAAGGGCGCCGCCGAGCTGTTCCCGGACGAGGTCGTCACGTCGGCGAACGTACGCCACCTCGACCTGCCGTTCGGCGCGGGCCGGTTCGCGCTGATCACGCTCGACAACGGCTTCGACCACACCAAGCCGACCACCTTCGGCCCGGCCTCGCTCGCGAACCTGAACGCCGCGATCGACCAGGTCGAGAAGGAGGCGGCCGAGGGCACGATCGTCGGCGCCGGCATCACCGGCAAGCCGTTCATCTTCGCCGTCGGCGCCGACCTCAAGGGCGTCGAGCTCCTCAAGAAGCACGACGACGCGCTGGCCATCGGCAAGGGCGGCCACGAGGTCTTCAAGCGCCTCTCGGGCCTCGCCGTGCCGACGTTCGCGTACTACAACGGCGCGGCCATGGGCGGCGGTGTCGAGGTCGGTCTGCACTGCACCTACCGCACCGTCTCCAAGGCGCTCCCGGCCTTCTCGCTCCCCGAGGTCTTCCTCGGTCTGGTCCCGGGCTGGGGCGGCTGCGCGCTGCTCCCGAACCTGATCGGCGCCGACAAGGCCGTCTCGGTCATCATCGAGAACTCGCTCAACCAGAACCGCCAGCTCAAGGGCAAGCAGGTCTTCGAACTCGGGATCGCCGACGCGATCTTCGAGGGCGCCGACTTCCTGGAGCAGTCGCTGATCTGGACGGCGAACGTCCTCAAGGGCGACGTGGCCGTCGAGCGCGCCGAGGTCGACCGCGGCGACGCGTGGGACGAGGCCGTCGCGCGCGGCAAGTTCATCGCCGACAGCAAGGTGCACGGCGCCGCCCCGGCCGCGTACCGCGCGCTCGACATCATCGCCGCCGCCAAGGACGGGAACCTGCAGGCCGGGTTCGACGCCGAGGACAAGGCGCTCGCCGACCTCATCATGGGCGGCGAGCTGCGCGCGGGTATCTACTCGTTCAACCTCGTCCAGAAGCGCGGCAAGCGCCCGGCAGGCGCCCCGGACAAGTCGCTCGCGCGTCCGGTCACCAAGGTCGGCGTCGTGGGTGCGGGCCTGATGGCCTCGCAGCTCGCGCTGCTCTTCCTGCGCCGCCTCGAGGTGCCGGTCGTCCTGACCGACATCGACCAGGAGCGCGTCGACAAGGGTGTGGGCTACGTCCACGCCGAGATCGAGAAGCTGCTCGGCAAGCGCCGCATCAACCAGGACAAGGCCAACCGCCTCAAGGCGCTGGTCTCCGGTGTCCTGGACAAGGCCGAGGGCTTCTCCGACGCGGACTTCATCATCGAGGCCGTCTTCGAGGAGATCGGCGTCAAGCAGCAGGTGTTCGCGGAGGTCGAGGCGGTCGCCCCGGCGCACGCGATCCTCGCCACCAACACCTCGTCCCTCTCGGTCTCCGAGATGGCCTCGAAGCTGAAGCACCCCGAGCGGGTCGTCGGCTTCCACTTCTTCAACCCCGTCGCGATCCTCCCGCTCCTGGAGATCGTCCGCGGCGAGCAGACCGACGACGCCTCGCTGGCCACGGCCTTCGGTGTCGCCAAGAAGCTGAAGAAGACGGCGGTTCTGGTGAAGGACGCCCCCGCGTTCGTCGTGAACCGCATCCTCACCCGCTTCATGGGCGAGATCCAGAACGTCATCGACGAGGGCACCCCGGTCGAGGTCGCCGAGAAGGCCGTCGAGCCGCTCGGCCTGCCGATGTCCCCGCTGGTGCTGCTGGAGCTCGTCGGTCCGGCGATCGGTCTGCACGTCTCGGAGACCCTGAACCGCGCCTTCCCGGACCGCTTCACGGTGTCCCCGAACCTCGCGGCGGTCGTCAAGGCGGGCAAGCGCGGCTTCTACGTCTACGATTCCGGCAAGCCGGAGCTGGACCCCGAGGTCGCCGCGCTCCTCAAGCAGGGCGATGTCGTCCTGACCGAGGAGCAGGTCCGTGACCGCGTGCTCGACGCGGTGGCGCAGGAGATCGGGCTCATGCTCGACGAGGGTGTCGTCGCCGAGGCGCAGGACATCGACCTGTGCCTGATCACCGGCGCCGGCTGGCCCTTCCACCTGGGCGGCATCACGCCGTACCTGGACCGTGAGGGCGTCAGCGAGCGGGTGACCGGCAAGCGGTTCCTGGCGCAGGGCGTGGCCAGCGTTCCGGCGTAACTCCCCGGCGTTCCCGGTGCCCGGCATGCCGACTGGCGTGCCGGGCACCGGCGTTTGCGGACGCCGCGGCCGGGGGTCAGAGTCGCTTCGCGCTGCGCAGGGTGCTCGCGTAATAGCCGTTGCCGTCGAGGCGGGACGTGCCGCCCTTGTCGCCGATCGTCGGGCCGTTGACCTCTTCGCGGCTCGACACGAAGATCATGTGGCCGTCCGTGTCGTGGCCCATGTACAGACCGACGTGGTCGAGGCGCTGATTCGTGCGGGCATCGAGCTTGAAGAACACGAGGTCTCCGGGCTGGAGCACGTCGATGGACTTGGGCCGGTCCGCGGCGCCGACACCCTTGAGCGGGATGATGTCGGCCCCGACGTCCGAGCGGGCCATGCCGTTGGCGGTGCGCGGCAGACCGTCGCCCGACTTGTCGGAGGACATCAGGGGGTAGCGGGCCCGGTAGCCCCACACCAGACGCTGGAAGCCGGAACAGTCGACGGACCGGGCGCGCTTGGTCTCGGGCTGCTGCGTGACCCCGTCCCGGAAGGTGTACGGGATGCCCAGGTAGTCGTAGAAGTCGGAGAGTTCGTCGCGCAGGTCGTTGCCCTCGCTGCCGTTCGGGTTGATCGGCCCGAAGTTGGCGTCACCGCCGTAGGCGATGCCCTCGTCGTCCTTCTTGACCGGGGCGCCCTCCAGGTACTGGAAGGCGAAGGCGAAGATGTCGTCCTCCTCGCTCCCGTAGAACTCCTTGAACCAGTCCTTGAACCACTTCTCCTTCTCCGCGCCCTTGCGCCAGGGTTCCGGCATGAGGCGCACCCAGTCCTCGGTGACCACGCGGGACTTGGTGTTGGCGGGCTCGGTGAAGGTGCGGCTCGGGCCCTTGAGCGTGGCCGTGCGCGCGCTGTCGGTGAAGGTCGCGAGGACCTGGCCGCCCTCGCCGCGCAGGACGGAACGCTCGGGGTTCTTCAGCCGCTCCCAGTTCCGCTCGCCGCCCTGCTGGCCCGTGCTGGACTCCAGGAGCGGGGTGTCGGTGACGGCCTGGACGGCGGGCGCCTTCGCCTGCTCGTCCTTGCGCAGCTCCACCGTCAGATAGGCGCTGCCGCCGAGCAGCGACAGAACGATCGCGGTGTGCAGGACGGGGTGCTTCTTCTTGGCACTCATGGGGTCGGCTCCGGTGGGTGGTTCAGGCGGACGGCATGACGCCGAGGAGGATTCCGGCGGTGAGGACGACGTACGCCATCAGCGTCACCGAGCCGGTGGCGAGGATCGTGGGGCCCTTGGGCTGGCGGACCAGCTGGTAGGCGATGAGGCCGGGGACGATGAAGCCCAGGGTCTGGTTCGCGTACATCAGCGGGAACTCGAGGGAGAGGACGATCATCACGGTGGCCTGGAGCGTCACTCCGAGCAGCACGACGGCGGCGAACAGGCGCTTGCCGTAGAGGATCACGTAGCGCTGCATCAGGAGCGTGCCCACATAGGTGAGGACGGTGACGCCGACGACCATGGCCGCGCGCTGGAGGTCTTCGACGAGCGTCAGCGCGATCCAGCCCGGGGTGATCATTCCGCCCGGCGAGAGGTTCGTCGTGAGGTAGCAGACCAGGGAGAACAGCAGCCCGATCGCGATGCCGATCGCGGCGATCTCGGGGGTGAGGACGGTGGGGATCAACGTGGTTCTCCTGGGCTGCTGTGCCACTGCTGCGGGTCTTCGGCGGGAGGTGCGGGCGGGATGCGCGGTTCGAACGGGCCACGGGGGACGGTCTGTTCGGCCGGCTGGACGGGCTGGTGCTGCGTGACCGCGGGCCAGGCCTCGCGGGGCCGCTGCGGATCCTGGTACCCGGGATGCGGGTGGTCCGCGTCGCGCTGCACGGGGATGTGCAGCGGGGGCGTGTAACGCGTCTCGTACGCCTCGGGGTACTGCTGGTACGGGTCGATGCGGGGCGCGTACAGCTGCACCGTCTCGATGTGTTCCGGCACGGCCGGTGCGTCCTGCCAGGAGGACTCGGCGGGCTCGAAGCGGTCCGCCGGGTCGTCGGACTCGTCCGCGGGGAGTTCGGCGAGGTGCTCCAGGAGGTGCTCGCCCTGGCCGTGGATGTTGCCGATGGCGACGAGCGAGGAGTCGGGGCCGAGGCTGCCGAGCAGCTTGCCCATGAACTCCTCGGCCTCACGCCGGTCGCCGCCGAGGTCCACGGCCCGGTCCCGGTAGGCGGCTGGGATCGCGTCGATGGCGGACTTGGCCGGGTGGCCGATGACGAAGACCTGGTCCGGATCGAGCTCGGGGATGATCTCGCCCATCTGGCCGTTGCGTTCGACGCGGTCCGGGCGGCAGTTGATGACGACGTTCAGCGGGCGGTGGATGGCACCGAGGTCGAGGAGCTGGTTGATGTTCATCAGCGTCGACTCGGGGTCGTTGGCCGCGAAGACGTTCGCGAAACGCAGCTTCTTGTTGTCGTGCGTGAGATAGCGCTCGACGGAGAGGACTCCGGGGTCCGGCGGGGCGTCGTACATGCCCTGGAGCGCGGTGTCCCGGTCGACGCCCACCAGCTCGGCGACGGTCAGCGCGATCGCCACGTTCTCCTTGAAGGTGAACCAGCTGAACCCGCGCAGCTCCTCGTCGCTGACCGTCTCGGGGTCGGCGTAGATCAGCTTGCAGTCCCTGGCGTCCGCCTCCTCCTGGAGGATGTGGAAGCGCTCCTGCTCGGCGGTCACGCAGATGCCTCCCTCCGGCATGGAGCGGCACAGCGAGCGCGCCACGTCGTCGAGGGTGGGGCCCATCTCGGCGAGGTGGTCCTCACGGACGTTGCACAGGACGCCGATGGTGGAGCGGATCAGCTTGGACTGGTTGATCTCCTGGAGCGCCGGCATGACGGCCATGCACTCGATGACGAGCGCGTCCGGGTTGTAGGCGGCGGCGCGGCGCACGATGCCGATCTGCTCGACGACGTTGGCGATACCGAACTTGCGGTAGACCGGTTCCTCGGTGGCGTCGGGGTGGATGAAGCGGGCCGCCGTGCCGGTCGTCTTGGCGACCGTGGTCAGGTCGCCGCCGCGCAGGGCGCCCGCGCACAGACGCGTGATGGACGACTTGCCGCGGATGCCGTTGACGAGGACGCGGGTCGGTATGTGTTCGAGGTTGGCGAAGTGCCGCCGCTGTTCGACGATTCCGGCGATCAGCAGGACGGCTCCGCACACCACGAGCACGGTGTAGAGGAAGAGCACGGGGTTCTAGTTCCTTCCGGCTCCGGCGGGCGTGCGGGCACCGCCGTCGCGTTTGCGCTGCTGGCTCTGGACCTGCTGCCTGATCAGCTCCAGGCTGCGGGCGACGGCGCCGACCTCGTCGTGGTGGCGTGGGAACAGGACGGTCTTGCGGTCACCGTCCGCGAGCGACTCGGCCTGCCGGGCCAGGTCGCGCAGGGGCCGTACGACGACGATGTGCAGCCAGCCCAGGCAGGCGGCCGCCGCGGTGATCCCGAGCAGACCGGCCAGGACCGTGCGGTTCTGGAGGCTGTACTCGGGGATGACGAGGCTCGATGCGGGCTGCCAGCTGACGACGGTCCAGCCGAGCGACTTGGCCGCGCCGCCGCCGACGAAGGGGGCGGCCGCGGCAATCTGGATGTCGCCGCCGTCACG
Source organism: Streptomyces sp. NBC_01445 (assembly GCF_035918235.1). Classification (NCBI taxonomy): domain Bacteria; kingdom Bacillati; phylum Actinomycetota; class Actinomycetes; order Kitasatosporales; family Streptomycetaceae; genus Streptomyces; species Streptomyces sp. NBC_01445. The sequence continues at coordinate 3,284,763 of NZ_CP109485.1, forward strand.
GAACAGGACCCCGCTGGGGCGCGGGCTCATGCCGACCTTCTGGTTGGTGCCGTCGGCGAGCTCGTCGAGGCGGTTGCCGGGCAGCTTGTGGAAGGCGAGATAGCCGGTGTTGCCGCCGATGACGCGCCGCTCGGCGTCGACGACCCGGACGTCGCCGAGCCCGGGGCGCTTGAGCAGTGAGTTGAGGAAGTCGATACGGAACTCGCCGACCACGGCGGCACCCTGGCGGCCGGGCAGTTCGGCGGTGCCCACGATGACCGGCTTCTTGCCCTGGTCGTCCAGGACGCGGATGGGCTGCGCCGAGGGACCTTCGCCCTTCTCGTTGTGCGGGCCGTGCCCGGACCTGGCGAGGACGTTGCCCTGGGCGTCGAGTACATAGAGGGACTCGTAGCGCTCGTGTTCGTGCATGGTGGCTTCGAGCACCTCGGTCATCTGCGAGGGCTTGGTGCGGTCGCCGATGAGGGAGGCGACCGACATCAGGTCGGCGTGCCCCTCGTTGAGCGCGCGGCGCACCCGGTCGGACAGGGTGTCGGTGCGTTCGCGCTGGTCGTTGACCATCTGCTGGGGTACGACGACGGTGTCGCCGGCGCGGTTGAGCATGAGCAGCAGGGGGCCCGACCAGACGAGCAGCAGGACCCCGGCGACCGCGAGGAGCGAGCGGGCGCCGAAGCGGCGGCGGGCCGGTGCAGCGGGCTGCGGGAGTTCGCCGAGCAGCTGGCGGCGCAGGCGCTCCAGGGCCGCGCCGATCCTGGCGGCCTCGCCGCGCCGGGGCACGGCGACGGGCCGGGCGAGGTCACCGCGGGTGATGCGGCGGCTCTCCAGGAACAGCCTGATCAGTGGCCGTTGCACGGTGCCGAGCAGCAGCGCGACGGTGAGGCCACCGATGAGCAGCAGGGCGGCCGCGGCCGCCAGGCCGAACATCGGGTCGGCGGTGACCGCCGGGTCCTCGGCGACCTTGACCATGGCGACGACGGTCAGGCCGAGGCCGGTGGCGACCGTGGGCTCACCGGGCTGCGGCGACGCGAGCGTGGCGTAGCCGGCGACGGACCGCTCGCCCATGTAGCGGTCGCCGCTGAGGCTGCCGCTGACGCCGAGGAAGCCGCCGGAGCCGGGCTCCTTGGACTTGACGGGGTGCTGTTCCGCCTTGCCGGCGGCGCTCTTCGCGAAGGCCTTCAGCTGCCGGTTGGACTCTTTGACCTCGGCGCGCTGAAGGTCGGTGAGCACCTGCTCGGGCTCGGGGATGCCGTCGCTGCTGAGGATCGTGCCGGCCTGGTCGATGACGGCGATGGAGCGGAACTCGCCGAGGCTGATGCCGGGGAACTTCAGACTGTTGGAGGCGACGAGCAGCTGCTGCGGCTGACCCTTCCAGTTCAGGAGCGCGAAGGTGAGCAGGCGCGTCTCGCCGTTCTGGAGGCGCACCATGCGCGGGGCGAGGCCGTTGTCGTCGGAGAGCTTGGCGCGGTCGATCGCGGTCAGCGGCACGTTCTCGCCGCGGGCGGCGAGGAGTTTGCCGGACTTGATCTCGACGACGGCGGTGCCCATCCACTTCTGGTAGACGTTGCCGATCTTGTCGAGGACGGCGTCGGCCGACACCGGATCGCCGGCGCTGAACAGCGCGGCCGTCCTGGTGAGGTCGGTGACGCCCTCGTCGACGGAGGCGCGCAGGCCGATGGCCCCGTCCTCGGCGAAGTGCTGCTGCGAGGTGCGGACGGCTTCCGGGACGCGGTCGTGACCGACGCGGCCGAGAGTGAGCGCGGTGATGCCCGCGAGGGCGAGGAGCAGAACCGACAGCACTGCGATGGGCGGACGTATGCCGCCCAGCAGGGACATGTCGGCCCGTCGGCGGACCTTGTGCCGCCGCTTCGGGCGCGAAGCGGCCAACGGAGGGCTCCTCTCTGGAACGTGGGGGCGCGTCCGGACACGCGAAAGTCGCTCCGCGGCCGTGGGGGTTGCGCGCACCGGAACGCACAGGAGTGCGATCCGGAAACATCTGACCCACACCGAAGTCAAAGGGTTGTACTGGTGAGGAGAAAGGTGACAAGCGTCGCTTTGCCGAGGTCCTACTCGGGCAGCGGCTCCAGCGGGGCGAGTCCGTCCTTGGCCGCGCCGCGGTTGAGCATCGTGCCCTCCGTCCGCTCGAAGGCCAGGCGGTAGCGGGCGCGCTGCTGCTCGCTCAGCTTCGTGTCACCGTCACCCCGGCCGTCCCGCAGGGCCGCCGCGATGTCCACGAGCCGGTGGTTCTCGACCGCACCCTTGGGGAGATTGCCCGACTCGTCCGGGTCCGGCGGGATCTGCGTGAACGTCGGCACGTACTTCGCCTGTACGTCCCACTTCCCGGCCCTCTTGGTGAATTCGAACCAGCCGATGACGCCCTCCTCGGTCAGGCCGGTCGGCACGTCGTGGCGGGCGATCTGGTTGCCGAGCCCGTAGGCGATCCAGGTGCCGTCGACCTTCTCCATGGGCTGCACCACGTGCGCGTGGTGGCCGATGATCAGGTCGATGCCGGTCTCGCGCGCCAGCTTGCGGCCCAGCTGGAGCTGGGAGCGGCTGGGGTTCGGCTGGTTCTCGCGGCCCCAGTGGATGCTGAGGATCACCACGTCGGCGCCCGCGGCGCGGGCCCGCTTCTCGGCCGCGGCGATGTTCCTGAAGTCGATCTGGTTGACCAGCCAGGGCTTGTCCGCCGGAATCTCGTTGCCGTTGAACCCGAAGGCGTACGAGAGCTGGGCGACCTTGACGCCCTTGACTTCCATGATGAGCGGCTTGGCCGCCTCGGCGGCGCTGCGTGCCGACCCGGTGTGCTTCAGGCCCGCCCGGTCGAGGACGTTCAGCGTGTTCTGCACACCGGCGGCGCCATGGTCGAGGGTGTGGTTGGAGGCGCTGGAGCAGGTGTCGTAACCGACGTGCTTGATGGTGGTGGCGATCTGCGGCGGCACCAGGAACGCGGGGTAGCTCTCGAAGGGGCCCTCGGGCTTGCCGGCGACCGGTTCGAAGTGGCAGATGGCCAGGTCGGCCTTGCTGATGACGGGCTTGACCCCGGCCAGCATCGGGTCGAAGTCGAGGCCCTTCTCGCCCTGGCCGGTCACCTTGGCGTCCTTGCGCGCCTGTTCGGTGAGCTGCGGGTGGATGAGGATGTCTCCGGCCGCCGCGACGGTGAACGAGGGGCCGTCCGCGGCGGCCTTGCCGTCGTCCGAGCCGAAGGGGCCGCAGGCCGCGGTTCCCGCGAGCAGCGCGGACAGGGCTATGCCGGACCACGACCGGCGGGAGGGGCGTCTATTCACCGGGCTATCTTTATACAAGCATGAGGACGAACAGGACGAAGACGGTAACGATTGCAACAATGCTGCTGATCGCAGCGGTCGTTGCGACCGCGCTCGTGGTCGGCATCACGCACCGGGAAGAGCGGGCGGCCAGCCGCGCCCCCGGCGCAGGGACCGGCGGCCGGACGGGCGTCGACCTGCTGACCCGGGTCACGGACTACACCGCGCGCTTCACCCCCTCAACCGGCTACCGGCCCCCGACACGCAATGAGCGGCGCACGGCCGCGAGCGGTCTCCGGCTGCTGCTCGCCGGCCACGCGGACCAGGCAAAGGAGCGCCTGTCCGAAATCGACCTCTCGCTGGACAGCGTCACGGACAGCTCCACCGGGCGGCGGTACGCGGAGATCGCCGACCGCACCGAGCAGGGCCGCGCGCCTCGCGGCTGGGGGCGCGTGTACGTGGAGACCGGCTCCCCCGCACGCTGGTCCGTGCAGGTCCCGCACCCGGTCGCCGACCGCAACACCGAGCGGCTCGCGGTGGGCGTCCTGCGCGGCGGCCAGGGCGGCGTCCTCGTAATTGCTGGTGCACATCGCAAAGCCGGCACGGGTGACGCGGCGGACGTCGCGCACCGCCGGGACAGCGTTTTCGACGCGTTCTGCGACGAGCTCGCGGAGCGCGGACTCCCCGGACTCCAGATCCATGGCTTCGCCGACGACTCGGCGCCCGGCCGCGACGTGATCGCGTCGACGGGGCGGGGCCGGGAGGGCCGCGCGGATGACCGGCTGCTCGCCGACGAACTGCGTGCGCGCGACTTCGACGTGTGCCGCGCCTGGGTACGCTCCTGTCCGCTCGAGGGGCACACCAATGTGCAGGGCGCGAAGGCGGCCGCCGAGCATGTGCCGTTCCTGCACGTCGAGTTCGCCAACGCGCTGCGTACGGACGCCCCGCGCACGGCGCGCGCCGTGGAGGCGATGCGGCGGGTCACCGCCGCGTGGGAGAAGGGCGGGACCTCATGACCATGCTCCTGATCGTCGACGGCGCCAATGTCGTCGGTTCGGTCCCCGACGGCTGGTGGCGCGACCGACGGGGCGCGGCCGAACGCCTGCGGGACAGCCTGGTGACGTACGCCGAGCGCGAGGGCGTCGACATCGTGCTCGTCGTGGAGGGCGCGGCGCGCGGCGTGGAGTCGGTACCCGGCGTGCGGGTCGAGTCGGCGACAGGGAGCGGGGACGACCACATCGTGGAGCTGGTCGCCGCCGCCGGAAGGCCGTGCACCGTGGTGACCGCCGACCGTGAACTGCGCCGCCGCGTGGGCGAGTTGGGCGCGACGTGTGTGGGGCCGCGGACGGTGCGGCCCGCGTGAGGCACGCGGGCCGCAACACGCCTTACCGGTCCGACGCCGCGAGCTCCGCGATCGCGGCCGTCGCGCGGGCGCAGTTGTCGCGGTCCTCGAAGGCGAAGAACGCCCGCGCCCTGCGGTCGTACTCCGGCTCGCGCGCACACCCGTTGCCGAGGTAGCGGATCACTTCGGTCACCACCTCGTCGACGTTGCCGCACACCGGCCCGAATCCGTCGTGCTCCGCCTCGAAGTAGCCCTTCCTGGCGTGCTTCGCCCAGTACTCGTCCGGGTCGAACCGGGCGTAGACGAGCGGTGTGCCGAGGTAGGCCATGTCGAAGTGGACCGAGGACCAGTCCGTGATGAACAGGTCGCACTGGCGCAGGGCCGTCTGCACGCTGACCTTCGTCTGGTCCAGGCGCTGCACCCGGGGGTGGTCCGGCACGACTCCGTCGATCATGTTCCGCATCTCGTAGTGCGGCAGGAAGTCGAGTGTGTAGTCGTAGTACTCCAGCGCCTCCATGAGCTTCGGGTCGCGCAGGAGCCGTACGACGAAGTCCCGGTAGGCCGACTCGTGGAAGATCTCGTTGACGGCGTCCTGGTCGGCACCCTCCTGCTGGAGATAGGAGGGGATCGTCAGGTACTTGCGCCAGGTGGGCATCAGGAGGATGCGGCGGCCGCCGCGGTCCGGCTGGAGCGCGTCGAAGCGCGGGAAGCCGAGCGCCTTGGCCTGTTCGCCGTAGTGCATGTGCTCGGAGAAGTACTGGGCTTCCCGGTCGCTGGTGGCGAACACCAGGTCCACGCCGGTCCGGTTGCGGTGCAGGGCCTTGCTGCCGTCCTCGTCGGTGACCCCGTGCTGGAGGAAGACCCGCTTGGCGCCCACGCGCCAGTTGAGGTGCTTGAGGTACTGCCCGCGGTCCCAGCCGTCGGGGAGCATGTACGAGTCGATGTCATAGGCGTTGATCAGCAGCGACGCGTGCAGCATCAGCAGCTTGTGCTTCCACGAGCTGTGGGCCACCACGTTCCCCAGGCGCTTCAGCTTGGCCCGGTCCGCGCTGTCCTTGTCGATGATGTAGTACGCCTTGCGGCGGCGCTCGTGCGTGCGCAGGTATCTGAACAGGTGCAGGCTGTTGTCCTGCGCGGTGTCCTTGCGCTCGGCGATCAGCCAGATCTCCTTGCGGCGGAAGAACCTGAGCGTGGCGCGCCGGATGGCGCGGGCCCGCCAGAAGGGCGCCTTGCGCTTCTTCTGGTCCTCGTCCATGCCCTGGAGGAACTCCTCCCAGTCCTTGTCAGCTCCCCTTCCCTTGCCCTGCACCTCCCGGACGAGCAGAACGGCGTTGTCCTTTCCCTTGGACATCGGCAGGACCCAGCGGCCCCCGACGTTCATGCCTCGGGCGCCGCGCAGCATCGCGGTGGTGGTCATGCACGGGCGTGAGACGTCGCGGCCGGAGGTGCAGAACACCAGCTTCAGCGGGAACTCGCCGTCCTTGATGGCCCGTACGGGGACGACCGCCTCGAATCCGCCCCATTCGAGATCGTCACGGGTCGCCTTGAGGTCGCTGCGCCACACCTGCCGCGCGGTCACCATCTGGCCGCTCGTCTCCGGCCACAGCTGCATGGGGTTGCGCATGGGCCGGTTCATCGGCAGTCCGTTGAGCACGAAGCGGCCGGCCACGACGATCCCGTCGGACTCGGGGTCCTCCTGGATGCGTTCCACGTGCACGCTGGTGGAGGAGACCTTGGTCAGCGGGAGCAGCGCGCTCGGGACCGAGAGATCGAGGTAGAGGTCACCGGCCCGCCCGTACACACCGGTGATCGCCTGCTCCGGCCGCGCAAAGAGCTCGAACCAGTTCATGTACATCGCGAGGAACGGAACGCGGTGGCGGGTGTCATGGGTGGACGCCATGACCGCGTCGGGCGTGAGCTGTGTGTAGACGGCGCGGGCCCGGGTGAAGAGCTGGAACAGCTCCTGCTCGTCCATGGCCTGCGGGGCACGCAGTGCGAAGCCCTGGTAGCTGCGCACCAGGAACCGGTTGAGGACTTCCTGCCGGTGGCCGGAGAGGCGGGGGCGGAGCGTCATCAGGTACTCCTCCAGCAGGAGGTGGTCCCAGTAGTTCGCCTTGCGCTCCCACAGCTTGTCCATCGTGGAGTCCTCGGCGGCGCGCTTGCGGTACTGGTAGACCGTGCTGGGCACCATCGCGATGCGGTCCGCGAGGAGCATGGCGGGAACCGAGAAGAACGCGTCCTCGAAGTGCACGCCTTCGCGGAACCGGATGTTGTTCGCGCGGATGAACTCGACGTCGAAAAGCTTGTGGCAGGCGCTTCCGCCGTGAATCATCTCAGGAATGTTCTCGATTCCGGGATGTACTTGAACATTCGTCCCGAAGTAGCGGAGCCAGGGCCAGTTGGTCGGCTCCGGGAACGTCTCCATGCGCCCGATGGTGAGCGGCACGCGCTCCTTCACGGCGGTCCGCCACATGACTTCGAGGGCGTCCTCGGGCAGTACGTCGTCGGAGTCGCAGAACGTGATGTAGCGGGAACTGACCAGGTCCATTCCCGCGTTACGGGCGCCGCCGGCCTTCCCCGTGGGGTGGACGAAAGCCCACACGTTCTGGTGCCGAGCGGCAAATCCCGCGGCGATGGCGGGCGAGCTGTCGCTGCTGCCGTTGTCGACGAGAATCACCTGGCAGCGGTCGAACATCGTCTGGCGCGCCAGCGAGTCCAGGCACTCCTGGAGATATCTCTCCACATTGAAGATGGGGACGACGACGGCGACGTCGTAGACGGGATCGAACAACTTATGACTCCTGTTTTCTGCCGAATACCCCATCTCTGGAGCGGATATTGATCAGGCTTGCGTGGACTCGATGACGAGCCGGGCGTCCGAGCCCTCGGCGGCGATACGTGTGAGGCCGTGGAAGCCGGCCACGGGGGGTTGCTGGGCAAGGCCCGGGGACACGCCGCACGGCCGCGAGACGTTTCTGCCCCGGGTGCACACCACGAGCCGTACGGGGAAGGCGCCGACCGGGAACTCCCGGGGGTCGAGCGTGACGCTGAAGGCGGCTCCCCCCTGACCTGTCCGGTCGTGGAGCTGCCCGTGGTTCACCGCCGGAAGGGTCTTGCCGCTGCGTTCGAACCAGACCTGCAGTTCGATCTTCTCCAGCAGTTCGTCGGGAATCCCGTTCACGGAGAATCGCCCGTGGACGACCGCGGTCCCGCCGTCACCGGCGGCGATTCCCTCGATACGGGCCGGCACCGACGTGACCTTCGTGAGAGGCAGCGCCCAGGACGTACCCGGGTAGTCGACGTAAAGGTCCGCCTCACGGCCGTGGACCGGGCCGAGGACGGAAGCCGGGCGGTGGAAGAGGTCGAAGTCCCCGAAGTGCAGCGCGAGGTAGGGAAGCCGGTGCCGGGTGTCGTTCGTGCTGCGGACGAACGACTCGGAAGTGATCCCCCAGTAGAGCGCGCGACACCGCTCGAAGAGCTGCCGGCACTCGGATTCGCTGAGGATGCGCGGGGCCCTCAGCAGGAATCCCTGCATACTCCGGATGAGGAACCTCTCCAGCGTCTCCTGCTGGTACGGGCTCAGCTGCTCACGCATCGCCGCGAGGTACTCCAGCATCACCAGCTGGTCGGCGTAGTTCTGCGGGAGATCCCAGAGGGTGTCCATGACGGACGTGCCGTCCCCGCGCCTGCGGTACTCGTAGACGGGGGCGTCGACCAGCGAGATGCGTTCGGCCAGGAGCAGCGCGGGGATCGAGACGTAGGCGTCCTCGAAGGCGGTGCCGGTACCGAACCGGATCCCCTGGGAGCGCAGCAGGTCGAGATCGAAGATCTTGTTCCAGCAGGACGCCGAGTGGATCAGGTCGGGGATGTCGACGACGCTGTCCACCGTCTTGACGTTCTTGCCGAAGTACTTGTGCCAGGGCGCCTTGACCGGCTTCGGGACATGCTTCTCGCGGCCCACGACGACGGTGGCCCTGGTCTTGATGATGGTGTTCCGCAGAACTTCCAGCGACCGCTCGGGAACGATGTCGTCGGCATCCCAGAAGACGATGTACGGCGTCGCGGCCATGTCCATACCCATGTTGCGCGCGTCGCCGGCTCGCCCGTGCGGCTGCGCCACCAGGTCGACATTGGGGTACAGACCCGCGAATTCACTCGCGATACCCACCGAGTGATCGGTGCTGCCATTGTCGACGAGTATCACGTGCGCACGCGAGAAGTCCGTCTGTGCCGCCACCGAGGCCAGAAATTCGGAGAAGAAATTCTGGACATCGCGGAACGGCACGACGACGGTCACGTCACGGCTGGCTTGGGACATACTTCCTCCTGACACGCCACATCAATGGTTCAACCCCCGAATGAGACGTTCGATCGCTTCCGACGCCCTCACGTTGTTCTGCTGGTCGTGGTGCTCGAAGAACTTCTCGACCCTGCGCAGGTATTCAGGTTCCCTTTCGCATCCGCGCTGCACATAGCGGATCACTTCGCCCACCACGCCCTCGACGGTTTCCCCGACGGGTCCGAAGCCGTCACGGTGGGCGTCGAAATACCCTTTTCGGTAATGCCCGTCCCAGTACTCCTCGGCGTCGAACTGCGCGTAGACAAGGGGAGTTCCGAGGTAGGCGACGTCGAAGGCGGTGGACGACCAGTCGGTGATGAAGAGATCGCATCGGCGCATCGCGTCCTGCACGCTGATCTCGTTCTGGTCGATGATGCGGACCCGCTCGTGGTCCGGTGCCATCTCGCCGACCACCGCGCGCATTTCGTAGTGCGGCAGGAAATCCAGGGTGTAGTCGTAGCGTTCCAGGGCGGCCAGGAGAGCCGGGTCGTTCAGGAAGCGGACCATGAAGTCCCGGTACGTGGAGGCGAGGAACCGGTCCTGCATGGCTCGCTCGGCCTCGCCGCGACCGCCGTCACGGCTGTACGAGGGGACGGTCAGGTAGGCGCGCCACGTCGGCATGAACAGGATGCGGCGCCCGCCGCGGTCGGGAACCAGCGCGTCGAAGCGGGGGAAGCCGGTGACCGCCACCTGCCCCTCGTAGCCGAGTTCGGCCGACAGGAACTCTCCCTCGTGCCGGCTCACCGCGAGGATGAGGTCGACGCCCGTGCGGTTGCGGTGCAGGCCCTTGCTGACGTCCTTGTCCGTCACTCCGTGCTGGAGGAACACCCGGCGGGCGCCCACCCGCCAGTTCAGGTGCTTGAGATAGCGGGTCCGGTCCCAGCCGTCGGGCAGCATGTAGGTGTCGATGTCGTACGCGTTGATCAGTGCGGACGCGTGCAGCATCAGCAGCTTGTGCTTCCAGGAGCTGTGCGCGACGACATGCCCGAGACCCGCCAGGTGCGTACGGTCGGGGCTGCCGGCCCGGATGACGTAGTACGCCCCGCGGCGCTTCCCGGCGGTGCGCTCGTGACGGAAGAGGTGCCGGCCGTTGTCCTGCGCGGTGTCCCCGCGCTCGCCGAACAGCCGGATGTCCCTGCCGAGGAACAGTGGCTTCGTGAGGAGGCGGGCAAGCCGCTGCTTCCAGAACGGCCGCCTGCGCAGCACGTGCTTGACGTCCTTGGCGAGCAGGCCGCCCCGGATGCGCCTGCCGAGCCCGCGCGAGGAGCCGACGACCATGAGGATCGCCCGGTTGCTCCCCCGCCAGTGCGGCACCACCCTCGTCCCCCGGTGCCGTACGACGCGTGCCCCGCGCAGGAAGCCCGCGGCGACCAGGCACGGGGTGACCGTCTGGCCGCCTTCGGTGTCGAGGACGAATTCGAGATCGTGGACGCCCGGCCGCAGTGCGTCGAGGGGCAGGTCGGCAGTGAAGCCGCCCCACTCCGTGTCGGGCCGGAGGTTCTTCATGTCGCGCCGGCGGACCTGCATGGCGGGCGCGCTGAGACGGCTCCCCCGCACGCGCAGGCCCAGCCGCCCGGGCAGCGGCCGGACCAGCGGCATGCCGCAGACCTCGAACCGGCCGGAGACACGCAGCATCCTGGTGCCGGGAAGGCGGCGGACGTGCTCCACATGGGCGGTGAAGGGTGTGGCTTCCACCAGCGGCGACAGCCCGTCCGGCACCTCGTCGGCGACGTACGGCCGGCCGTCGCGCACCGAGATTCCGTGCAGCCGGGCCGCCCGGTCGGCGAAGAGGCCGAAGTCCCCGGTGATGAACGCGTAGTAGGCCACCCGGTGGCGCCCGTCGGCCGTGGCCGCGACAACCACGTCGGGAGAGACGTTCCAGTAGACGGCGCGGCACCGCGCGTAGAGCTCCTCCAGCTCCGCCCCCTGGAAGAGTTCGGGCGCCCGTAGCGCGAAGCCCTGATAGCTCCGTACGAGGAAGAGATCGAGCACGGCGCGCGACGACGCGGGGACGGCCGCTCCCAGTCCGTGCAGGTACTCCACCAGCTGAAGGTGGTCCCAGTAGTTCTGCCGCCGGGTCCAGATGGCGTCCATGGTCGAGTTCCCCGCGGCGCGCTTGCGGTACTTGTAGACGCACGCGTCGACCAGGGCGATGCGGGTGGCGCGGACGAGGGCGGTGACGCCCACGTAGGCGTCCTCGAAGTGGACGCCCTCCGCGAAGCGGATGCGGTGGGTACGCAGATAGGACAGGTCGAAGAGCTTGTTGCAGGCGCTCGCGCTGTGCACCAGTTCCGGCGCCTCCGCAATGCTCGCGAACGTCCGGTCGCCCTTGCCGAAATGGTCCTTCCAGGCCCAGCGGGTCGTCTTGGGGAACGTCTCCATCGCGCCCACGACGACCTGCGCACCGGTGGTGACCGCGGCGTCCAGCAGGCGTTCGAGGGCGGTGGGCGGCAGGACGTCGTCGGAGTCGCAGAACGCGATGCGCGCACCGGTCGCGCGGTCCATCCCGAGGTTGCGCGCCGCTCCGGCGCCGCCCCCGTGGCGTACGAGCACGGTGACGTTGGCATGCCGCAGGGCGAAGTCCGCGCAGAGCCGGTACGAACCGTCGCTGCTGCCGTTGTCGACGAGGATGACCTCGCAGCGCTCGAAGACGGTCTGCGCCGCGATGGAGTCCAGGCATTCGTGGAGGTACTGCTCCACGTTGTAGACCGGCACGACCAGCGTGACGTCATAGGTATTCATGCGCGGCAGGACCCATTCGCAGGCGGTGCGACGGGGAAGGCAGATCTCATCGGTCGGCGGCCTTCACGAGTTCGTCCAGGTCCGCGCTCTGTTCGAGGATGTTCACGTGTTCCGGAACCTCGTACGGGCTGGGCACCGGGAAGTACGCGTCGAGGAAGCTCGCGAGCATTTCCCTCTGCCGCTCCGGATCGGCGGATTCAACTGTGTCGTTGAGGCAGAAGGTGTCCATGTTCCGGTTGGCGAGGAGCGTGTTCAGGCGCCGCTCGGCGAGGTCGGCCGAGAGGTCGATGTACCGGTACTGGATGTCACCCACGGTCGCCCGCGCGGAGTGGTAGGCGAAGTAGTGGTGCAGTGACGAGGCGATCGGGACGTCCCCGGGGGAGCGGAAGCGCGAGTGCTGAGTCGCGGCGTGCTCGTCCGCGAAGGTCTCCTCGATCTCCTGGAGCACGCTCAGGCGCAGGGCGTGCGGGGTGTGCTTCATCTTCTGGGATATGGCGGTGCCGAATTTCTGCGCGATGAGCCAACGGCTGTTCTTCCCGGCCGCGTTGACAGGAAGATCGGTCGAGGCGATTCCGCCGCCGGGTATCAGGGCGGGCGATGTGAAGAACTTGGTGATGCCGTTCGGGTGGAAGAAATGCGAGGGCGTCACCGGCCGCCCGAAGAACACGTCGTCGTTCAGGTAGAGGAAGCACTCCGAGAGCCCCGTGATGTGGTGCAGCTGGCTCTCGATGGCATGGGAGTTGAACGTGGGCAGTGCGGACGGGTCGGAGAAGATCTCCCGGTGGTCCAGCACCCGGAGGTTCGGGTGCCGCGCGTTGAGCCAGGACGGGACCTGCCCCGCTGTCACGAGGTAGATGTTGCGCACCCAGGGTGCGTTCTGGTGGAGCGACCGCAGCGAATAGCGCAGCTCGTCACGGCTGGTGTACCGCGCGTCGTTCGCCGCCTGTTCGTGCAGTTCGTCCCCGGAGAACCCCTGGCGCACCTGGTCGCGCTGCACGCGCCAGACGGGGTCCGAGTCGTCGACCCAGGTGTAGACGACGTCGATGGGGAACTGGTGGTCCTCGGGGAGCTGCACGGCGAACTCGGGCAGCGTGCGGGCATCCCCCGTGTGGTACGCGGGAGGGATGGGGCTGAAGAGCCGCTGGGGAGCCGACTTGCGGGGGGCGTCCACCTGGACGGCGTCGATGACGCGATTGGGGCGCGGGGCCCTCAGCTCCCCGTCGCGCTCGGCCCACACTTCGAGGTCGCATCCGGTGGCCGCGCCGAAGACGAGCTGCTGGGTCGGATCGCACACGTACCAAGCGACCCGCAGCACCTTGTTCTTGCGCAGCGCCCGCCACGAGCGCTCCTCGTCGCCGGGCTCCATCCGGGCCTCGTCGCCGCCGGCCGGACCGACATAGCCCGGGGCCTGCGCGAAGGCCAGCTGGAGCACTTCCTCGGCGGCCGGGCGGGACTTGGCGGGGATGGCGACGGCGGGCAGCCCGCCCGCCGTGCCCCGTACGCAGAAGTAGTCGATGCCCGCCGCGTCCAGGACCGAGACGACGATGTTGAGGTTGCGGGCGCGAGCCGCCCAGTCCGTGGCGCCGGCGACCGTCAGCGCGCGCATGTGGCGGCGACCGACACGGACGACGCGCTGGCTGTAGGCGGCGCTGTGGCGGGGCGCCCTGCGCTTGCCGCCCATGGCCCAGACGACGGTCGCGGAACGGACGGTGTCGGCCACATTGAGAGAGGACTTGACGGCCTTGCGGACCGGGGTCGGTACACCGCGGACGATGCGCTGCCTGGCGCCGACCGGGACCGCGGACCGGTACGCCGAAACCAGCGCTCCGGATTCAGGGTTGTCCGACCCGCCCACGAGGCAACCACCGTCCCCACCTTGCAGCCCCGTCCCCCGGGCTCGTGGCACTTGCGCCACCGCGACGACCCGCACACCGGGCATTCACCGGACTCTCACATGACCTTTACTCAAAGTACAGGTCAAGGCTTCAACTAAGCGTCACGCGGTGAGTGAGGATCATCACTTTCGGCCAGTACAACCTTTTTTAGGTCTAGCCGTGCAGTGGAATTTGGTGTAGAGGCGTTCTCAATTGCCGGGCAGGCGGTCCCAGTCGGACAGGGTGAGCCCGGGCTCCGGGCGCTGCCGGCTCACCAGCACGCTGCCGTCCGTCGCGACCGTCGCCATGACGACCCGCCCCCGCCCGTCCAGCGCCAGAGCGGGAGTGCCGGCACAGGTCACGCCCGTGTCGGTCCACCACAGTCCGGCTGACTCGCCGCCGGTGCCGCAGACGCCGAACACGGCCGTTCCCGTGTGCCCTTGGTGGGCCAGGACCGTGCAGTCGTAGCCGTCGACGACGGCGCGAAGCGTGGCGTGCGGCCCTTCTCCCGGGGCCCCTCCCGCGGGGAAAGCCCATTCGCCGGGCCGCTGCGCGTAGACGCCCGTCCCGCTCTGCTCGCTCCAGTACGCGGTGAAGACCCCGGGTCCGGTCTCGAGGAGCGCGGCCGAACCGGGCACCGGGGCAGGCATGAGGTCCTGTGCACGGCGCAGGTCCGCACCGTGATCCATCTGCACCCAGCGCATCACCGACCGGCGTCCCGGCGCGAGGAGTTCGACCAGTCCGGCGGAGGTCGCCGCGGCGACCGGTCCGCCCGCGACCTCACCACCGCGCAGGTCCTGCCACGCCTCCCACGCCCCGCTCTTCGACTCCCGGCGCAGCATGACCCCGCCGGCGCCGCCCGAGACGAAGACATGGACCGTGCCCTGTCCGTCGACAGCGGCGGCCGGCTCACCGAGCGCCGCCGCGTCCCTCGCGTCGCGATACGGGTTGCCGAGCGAACGCCAGTCCCCCAGCGTCCGGCCCGACTGGTACTGCACTGCATAGAGCAGATCGACCTTCGCCGCGCCGCCGCTCTGCCGCTTCTCCCGGCGTCCGAGAAAGTGCACGTAGCGATTCGCACCCTGGGCCACCGCGAGGGCGGTCAGTCCCGCGACGGGGAAGAAGTCCGGCCGGGTCCAGCGGCCGCTGCCGACGGCGGTCTCCGTCCAGCGGTTCACGCCGCCGTCGACGAGCGCGTACACCGCGAGACGGCCGTCGTTGCCCCGCAGCAGCCACGACCCCGTGGCCGCCGCCGTGACGGATGCCGCCCGGGGCCGCTCCTCGACGTCGGCGCCGGATCGGGTCCGCCGGTCCACCGTCTGCGCACCTCTGCCGCGCATGTGTGCCGCCCCCTCCCGCGCCGCCCCCGGCGTTCACAGATCATTCCAGAATTCGACACATCATATGCCTGTACGAACAGCCGTCTCCCTGTTCGGTCGGCACGGCAAAAGTCACAGGTGACAGCCATTCCGACGGGTTCGGGAGGGCACGAGTACGGCCCTGTGCGGTCCCAGCTCCCCTCACCAACCGGGCACTTCGCTCATAAGAGTTTTCGAGTACATGTCTATAGTTCAGCCCAACCAAGCGTCAGCCGCGCGGCACAGACCCGGTTCTCCGGGGTCTGTCTGCTGCCCCTGCCCATCGGGCACTAGTTGCGAGGACACCCCGCGATGAGCCATGACCTGAGCACCGCTGTGCCGCCGTCCCGCCGGAGCTCGCCCAAAAAGCGCAGCCGCAAGGCTCCGAAGAAGCGCCGCACCGGCAGGATCGTGCTCCTGTCCCTGCTCGTCCTCGCGCTCATCGTCGGCGGCACGGGTTACTGGTTGTACAGCGATCTCAACGGCAACATCAGCGGAGTCGACCTCGACAAGGCGATCGGCGACAACCGTCCCGAGAAGCTTCCGACCAGCGGCCAGAACGTCCTGGTCCTCGGCTCGGACTCGCGCGCCGGGGACAACGCGGACCTGGGCACCGGCAAGGTCGCGGGGGCCCGCTCCGACACCGCGCTGGTGATGCACGTACCGGAGGGCCGCACGCAGGCCACCGCCGTCAGCATCCCCCGGGACACCCTCGTGACCCGCCCCGAGTGCACCAAGTCGGACGGCTCCAAGATCCCCTCGGCGAAGCGCGTGATGTTCAACTCCGTGTACTCGCTTGCCGGTCCGGCCTGTGTGGTCAAGACCGTCGAGGCCATGTCCGGGGTGCGCATGGACCACTTCATGGAGATCGACTTCTCCGGCTTCAAGGGCCTCGTCGACGCGATCGGCGGAGTGACCGTGACCGTCGACAAGCCGATCCACGACAAGTCCAGCGGCCTCGAACTGAGCGCGGGCACCCACAAGTTGAACGGCACCCAGTCGCTGGCATTCGTGCGGACCCGGCACGGCGTCGGCGACGGCAGCGACCTCGGGCGCATAGGCCTTCAGCAGCAGTTCATGATCGCGCTGCTCGGCGAGGTCAAGAAGCAGGACCTGCTGGGCAGCCCGACGAAGACATTCAAGATCGCGGACAGCCTCACCTCGTCGCTGACCACCGACTCCGACCTCGCGTCGCTGAAGTCCCTGGCGGAGTTCAGCCGCAGCATGCAGGGCGTCGACCCGGCCGACATGGAGACGATCATGCTGCCGGTGCGGTACGACACCGCGGACCCCAACCGCGTGGTGGCCGCCGAGCCCCAGGCCACTCAGCTCTGGAAGGCGATCCGCACGGGCGGCGAGATCCCCGAGTCCGCCAAGAAGTCCCCGGCACAGGGCGGCTGACCGGTCGTCAGGCCCGCCCTCGCGTCGGCGTGCCCCTACTGCCGGCCCGCCTCCTCCGTCCGCCCCAGCCTGCTGTGCGAGCGCCCGTACACGAAGTAGACGATGAAGCCGAGCACCATCCAGACGCCGAAGCGGAGCCAGGTCTCCGCGGGCAGGTTCAGCATCAGCCACAGGGACGCGAGCACCGACAGGATCGGGATCAGCGGTACCAGGGGGGTGCGGAAGGCGCGGTGCAGGTCGGGGCGGGTGCGGCGCAGGATGATGACGCCGAGCGCGACGACGACGAACGCGAAGAGCGTGCCGATGTTCACCAGCTCCGCGAGCTCGCTGAGGCTGGTGAAACCGGCCAGGATCGCGATGATCACGCCGAGCAGGATGGTGGGCCGGTACGGGGTCTTGAACCTCGGGTGGACGACGGAGAAGAAGCGGGGCAGCAGACCGTCGCGGCTCATCGCGAAGAACACCCGGGTCTGGCCGAGGAGAAGGATCAGGCAGACCGTCGTCAGGCCGACCGCGGCGCCGAAGCTGATGACACCCGCGTACCAGGGGTGCCCGGTCGCCTTGAAGGCGTCCGCGAGCGGGGCGTCGATGGACAGCTGGCTGTACTTCTGCATGCCCGTGACAACGATCGACACCGCCACGTAGAGCGTGGTGCAGATGATCAGCGAGCCGATGATGCCGCGCGGCATGTCCCGCTGCGGGTTCTTCGTCTCCTCGGCGGCGGTGGCGACGACGTCGAAGCCGATGAAGGCGAAGAAGACGACGGAGGCGGCGGTGAAGATGCCCATGACGCCGAAGTCGGTCGGCGCGTAGCCGAACATCAGCTGCACGAGCGGGGACTGGATGCTGGTGCCCGCTTCCTGCGGCTGCGCCTTCGGGATGAAGGGCTTGTAGTTGTCGGCCGTGACGAAGAAGGCCCCCGCGATGATCACGATGAGGACGACGGCCACCTTGATCGCGACGACGACCGTGGTGACGCGGGCGGAGAGCTTCATCCCGACGACGAGGATGGCGGTGAGCACCAGGACCAGGGCTGCGGCGAGGATGTCGAAGCCGAACCCTGTGGCCCCGTCCCGCCCGCTCAGCGACGCGGGCAGATGCCAGCCCGCGTTGTCCAGCAGCGAGCGCACATAGCCTGACCAGCCGACGGCGACGACCGCCGTGCCGAGCGCGAACTCGAGCACCAGGTCCCAGCCGATGATCCAGGCCGGCAGTTCGCCGAGCGACGCGTACGAGAAGGTGTAGGCGGACCCGGCGACCGGGACGGTGGAAGCGAACTCCGCGTAGCACAGCGCGGCCAGGCCGCAGACGACGCCGGCCACGATGAACGCCAGCGCCACCGAGGGGCCCGCGTTCTCCTTGGCGACTTTGCCGGTGAGGACGAAGATGCCGGTACCGATGATGACACCGACCCCGAACACGGTGAGGTCCAGAGCGGACAGCGACTTCTTGAGTGCGTGCTCCGGCTCCTCAGTGTCCAAGATCGACTGTTCGACCTTCTTCGTCCTGAAGAGGGTGCTGCTCACGGGCGTACCTCCCACGCATTGTCGTCCTCGACATGATCGAGGGGGCTTTCGCTCCGTATGCCCCGGCGCGGGGGCGTTCACGCGAATGGGCCGGTCCCACCACCCTTGCGTGGTGGTGGGACCGGCCCATGGAGCAGCCTGTGGAGGGTCAGTCGCGCGCGGGCTCCACGGCGTCCGTGGCCGTGGCGCGCTCGAAGCGGCCGTCCAGCTTGGCGACCAGACCCGTGACCTGACGCGCGATGTCGGGGGCCGTGAGGCCGATCTCGGCCATGACCTCCTTGCGCGAGGCGTGGTCGAGGAAGCGCGGCGGGATGCCGAAGTCGCGCAGTGGTACGTCGACGCCCGCGTCGCGCAGGGCCTGCGCGATCGCCGAACCGACGCCTCCCACGCGGGAGTTGTCCTCGACGGTGACGACGACGCGGTGCTGCTCGGCGAGCGGCGCGAGCGCCTCGTCGACCGGCTTGACCCAGCGCGGGTCGACGACGGTCGTGGTGATGCCCTGCTTGTCGAGGAGGCCGGCGATCTCCAGGCACATCGGGGCGAGCGCCCCGACGGAGACAAGGAGCACGTCCGGCTTGGCGGCCGACGACCTGCGCAGCACGTCCATGGCGCCGACCTTGCCGACGGCCGGGACCGCGGGTCCGACGACGCCCTTCGAGTAGCGGACGACGGTCGGCGCGTCGTCGACCTCGACGGCCTCGCGCAGCTGGGCGCGCAACTGCTCGGCGTCGCGCGGGGCGGCGAGGCGCAGGCCGGGGACGACCTGGAGCATGGACATGTCCCACATGCCGTTGTGCGAGGCGCCGTCGTCGCCCGTGACGCCGGCCCGGTCCAGGACGAAGGTGACGCCGCACTTGTGCAGCGCGACGTCCATGAGGACCTGGTCGAAGGCGCGGTTGAGGAACGTCGCGTAGACCGCGAAGACCGGGTGCACCCCGCCGGTGGCGAGGCCCGCGGCCGAGGTGGCGGCGTGCTGCTCGGCGATGCCGACGTCGTAGATGCGGTCGGGGAAGGCGTCGGCGAACTTCTTCAGGCCGACGGGCTGGAGCATCGCGGCGGTGATCGCGACGATGTCCTCGCGGTCGTGGCCGAGCTTGACCATCTCGTCGCCGAAGACGGACGTCCAGCTGGCGGCCGAGGCCTTGATGGGCAGGCCGGTGTCCGGGTGGATCGGGCCGATGCCGTGGAAGCGGTCGGCCTCGTCCTGCTCGGCCGGCTTGTAGCCGCGGCCCTTCTCGGTGAGGCAGTGCACGATGACCGGTCCGCCGAACCGCTTGGCGCGGGCCAGGGCCGACTCCAGGGCCTCGATGTCGTGGCCGTCGATGGGGCCGACGTACTTCAGGCCGAGGTCCTCGAACATGCCCTGCGGGGCGATGAAGTCCTTGAGGCCCTTCTTGGCGCCGTGCAGGGTCTCGTAGAGCGGGCGGCCGACGACCGGCGTGCGCTCCAGGAGGTCCTTGCCGCGGGCCAGGAACCGCTCGTAGCCGTCCGTGGTGCGCAGGGTGGCCAGGTGGTTGGCGAGGCCGCCGATGGTGGGGGCGTACGAGCGCTCGTTGTCGTTGACGACGATCACGAGGGGGCGGTCCTTGGCGGCCGCGATGTTGTTCAGGGCCTCCCAGGCCATGCCGCCCGTGAGGGCTCCGTCGCCGATCACGGCGACGACGTGGTCGTCCTTGCCGCGCACCTCGTTCGCCTTGGCGAGGCCGTCGGCCCAGCCGAGGACCGTGGAGGCGTGCGAGTTCTCGATCACGTCGTGGTCGGACTCGGCGCGCGAGGGGTAGCCGGACAGGCCGCCCTTGGTGCGCAGCTTGGCGAAGTCCTGCCGGCCGGTGAGCAGCTTGTGCACGTAGGACTGGTGACCGGTGTCGAAGAGCACCCGGTCCTTCGGCGAGTCGAAGACGCGGTGCAGCGCGATGGTGAGCTCGACGACGCCGAGGTTGGGGCCGAGGTGGCCGCCGGTCTTGGATACCGCGTCGACGAGGAAGGTCCGGATCTCGCCGGCCAGCTGGTCCAGCTGTTCCAGGCTGAGCCGGTCCAGATCGCGCGGTCCCGTGATGCGGGTCAGCAGCGGCACCCGTGCCTCCTTGCGATAGAGCTGTTCGAGCTTTTGCCGGGCCTGTCGAGTCTAATGTTCCGCCTCAGCGCGCGGCGCCCGGGCTGTGCGTTGTACGTCACGCGATCGGCCGTACCCGAGGCGTACGCGTGTTCAGGAAATCGGTGCGGACACGCCTGTGCCCGGCGTCTCCATTGACACCGGGCACAAGCCCCGCGCCCAAGGGGCGCGGGGAACTGCGCGACCAGCCACAGCCGGTCCGCAGAGATCACACGTGGCCGAGCGGAGCGCTTACGCGCGGCCCGCCGACTTCTGGGTCTTGCGGGTGACCGAGTCGATGACGACCGTGGCGAGGAGCACGCCGCCGGTGATCATGTACTGGATCGGGGTGGCGATGCCCTGAAGGGCGAGGCCGTACTGGATCGACGTGATCACGAGGACACCGAGCAGGGCGTTCCAGGTGCGGCCCCGGCCGCCGAAGAGGCTGGTGCCGCCGATGACGGCCGCCGCGATGACGTTCATCAGGAGGTCGCCGGAGCCGGCGCTCTGGTTGGCCGCCGCGATCTTGGAGGCCCAGAAGAGGCCGCCGACCGCCGCGAACAGACCCGCGACGGCGAAGACCGAGACACGGACCGCCGTGACGTTGATACCGGCGCGGCGCGACGCCTCGACGCTGCCGCCGAGCGCGAAGATCTTGCGGCCGTACGAGGTACGGCGCAGCACGAAGTCGGTGGCGACCAGGACGATCGCGAACAGCAGCACGGCGAGCGGCAGGCCCTTGTACTGGTTGAACATGATCGCCACGGCGAAGGCCGCGATCGCGAGGAGCACGGTGCGCAGCACGAGCTCGCTCAGCGGGCGGGACGGGATCCCGGCGGCCTCACGGCGCCGGTTGCCGAGGAAGGCCGACAGGAAGTAGCCGGCGACCGCGACGACCGCGAGCCCGTAGGCGGCGGCGACATCGGAGAAGTAGTACGTGGTGAGCTTGCCGACCACGCCGTCGCCGTCGATGTTGATCGTGCCGTTGGAGCCCAGGATCTGGAGCATGAAGCCGTTCCAGAACAGCAGGCCCGCCAGGGTCACGGCGAACGCGGGCGCACCGATCCGGGCGAAGAAGAAGCCGTGCAGGGCGCCGATGACGGCACCGGCCGCGAGGGCGGTGAGGACCGCGACCCACTCGTTGACGCCGTGGGTGACGCTCATCACGGCCGTGATCGCCGCGGAGACACCGGAGACGGAGCCGACCGAGAGGTCGATCTCACCGAGCAGCAGCACGAAGATGATGCCGACCGACATCATGCCCGTCGCGACCATGGCGACGAAGATGTTGTTCAGGTTCTCCGCGCCCAGGAACGCCGAGTTGAGGCTCTGGAAGATCGCGCAGATGACGATCAGGCCGATGACGACCGGGGTGGCGCCGAGGTCACCGGCGCGCATCTTGCGCTTGAACTCGCTTATGTAGCCCGCGAATCCCTGCTCGCGCACGAGGAGGCGGGGGTCGATGGCGACACTCGCGTCGCCGGCGACCGCCGGCGCGTCCACAGGGGCCTGCGGCTTGTCGGTCTTTTCGATGCTCACTTCTGAGCCTCCGCGTTGCTGCGCGCCGCACGACGGGTCACGGCGTTGTCCGTGGCGCCGGTGATGGCGGAGATGATCTCTTCCTGCGAGGTGGTCTTGACCTCGAAAACGCCGTTGTTGCGGCCGAGCCGCAGGACGGCGACCTTGTCGGCGACGGCCTTCACATCGGCCATGTTGTGGCTGATGAGGATGACCGCGTGGCCGCGTTCGCGCAGCCGCTCGACGAGGTCGAGGACCTGCGCCGTCTGCTCGACGCCGAGGGCGGCCGTCGGCTCGTCGAGGATGACCAGCTTGGGCTCGCCGAGCATGGAGCGGGCGATGGCCACGACCTGGCGCTGACCGCCGGAGAGCGAGGCGATCGGGATGCGCACGCTCGGGATGCGGATGGAGAGCGTCTCGAGGAGCTCCCTGGAGCGGCGCTCCATCTCGACCTCGTCGAGGACACCGCGGCGCTTGAGCTCACGGCCCAGGAAGAGGTTGCCGACGACGTCGATGTTGTCGCACAGCGCGAGGTCCTGGTAGACGGTCGCGATGCCCAGGGCCTGGGCGTCGTGCGGCCGGTTGACCGCGACGGCCTTGCCGTCCCACTCGATGACGCCGTCATCGATGGGGTGCACGCCGGCGATCGTCTTGACCAGGGTGGACTTTCCGGCACCGTTGTCGCCGACCAGGGCGACCACCTCACCGGCGTGGACCTCAAGCTCTACATCGGTGAGCGCCTGGACGGCACCGAATCGCTTGGAGACTCCGCGCAACGCCAGCACGGGCGTAGCGGACACGTGAACCATCTCCTTCGCCGCCTAAGGCCTGACCCGGCGGGAGGTTGAACAGAAAAGACTGAGAGGGGGGTGCGTACGTGCAGGGGGTGCTGTCGTACGTCGTTCCGTCCGGCGCCCCGCCGTTGAGCTTGCGGGGCTGTCGGCGGCGGGGCGCCGGACGTGCTCACACGGGGCGCTCCTTCAAGGTGCGCTCACGTCCCGTGCAGGACAAGGGAGTTGCCGCAAGGCGACTCCGGCCTGGTTACTTCAGGCCGATCTTGTCGCAGGCGGCCTTGTACTTGGGCGTGCAGATCTCGTCGAGGGTGTAGTAACCCTGCTTGATGACCGTGTCGTTGATGTTGTCCTGGGTCAGGGAGACCACCGGGACGATCACGGAGGGGACACCCTTCTCGGTGCCGCTGTCGACCGTGCCGGTCTTGATGGAGTCGAGGCTCTCACCCTTGGCGACGGCGACGGCCATCTTGGCGACGGTCTCGGCCTCCTGCGGGTACGACTTGAAGACGCTCATGTTCTGGTCGCCCGTGACGATGCGCTGCACACCCGCGAGCTCGGCGTCCTGGCCGGTGACCGGCGGGAGCTTGCTCAGGCCCGCGCCCTTGAGCGCGGTGATGATGCCGCCCGCCATGCCGTCGTTGGCGGAGTAGACACCGGCGATCTTGTCCTTGCCGATCGCGGAGATGGCGCCTTCCATGTTCTGGTTGGCGTTCTCCGGCTTCCACTCCTTGGTGTCGTAGGACTTGGCGATGGCCACCTTGCCCTTGAGCACCGAGAGCGCGCCGTCCTTGAACTGCTTCGCGTTCGGGTCGGTGATCGCGCCGTTCATCATGACGATCTTGGAGCTGGGCTTGGCCTTGTCACCCATGGCCTTCAGCAGCGCCTCGCCCTGCGTCTTGCCGACCTCGGTGTTGTCGAACGAGGTGTACGCGGCGATCGGACCCTCGGCCAGGCGGTCGTACGCGACGACGGGGATGCCGGCGTCCTTGGCCTTCTTCACGCCGCCGGCGACCGCCTTGTAGTCGACCGCGTCCAGGATCAGCACGTCGACCTTCTTGGTGATCATCGTGTCGATCTGCTGCGACTGGAGGGTCGCCTCCTGCTTGGCGTTCAGGTACTCGACCTTGCCCTTGCCATTGGTCAGCGTCGAGATCTGCTTCTCAATGATCGGCTTGTCGAACTTCTCGTAGCGCGCGGTCTGGTTCTCCGGCAGCAGCAGGCCGACGGTGATGGCGTCGCCCTTCTTGGGGCTCGCCTTGTCGCTGCCCTTGTCGCCGGACTCCTTGGCGCTGCCGCAAGCGGCGAGAGAGACAGCCATACCAGTGGCACAGAACGCAACGGCGGCACGACGCATACGCGTGTTCACTTCAGAAACCTCCCTGACGAGGCCGCGACGTTGCGGCCGAGGTAGCGGGAAGTCAACTCGGCCGCAACCCCAGCGTCAAGGAGTAAATCCTTAACGAGATGGCAACGGTGTCATGCGTTCTCTAAGTGAAGGCAGGTGCCACAGCGGACAGCGATCCGTCCAAAAGGGTCGAATCGCCCATCTCGCTGAGTGCCAGGGCGAGCGCCCCGAGCACCTCCGCGCGGCCGCCCAACGCCCCTGGAAGGACGGACAGTTGGCGCGCCGCACTGGGGATCGCATAGCGCCCCACGGACTCCCTGATGGGCCCCAGGACCAGCTCTCCGGCCTCCGCCAGATCACCGCCGAGGACGACCCGGCTGGGGTTGAGCAGGTTGCAGAGATTTGCGACACCACTGCCGATGTGACGGCCCACGTCGGCGATCACCCGCCGGCACCCCGGGTCGCCGTCCCGCGCGAGCCGCACGACGGACTCCATGGTCAGTCCGGTGCCGTGGCTGGACTCCAGGAGCGGCAGCACGTAGCGGGCGGCGGTGAAGGTCTCCAGGCAGCCACGGTTGCCGCACCGGCAGACGGGACCCGACTCGTCGAGGGTGATGTGCCCGATCTCGCCCGCGGTCCCGCCGGGCCCCCGGTAGATCTTCCCGTCGATCACGAGCCCGGCACCGACACCGCTGGCGACCTTGATGTACGCGAGGTCCTTGACGCCGCGCCCGCTGCCCCAGACCAGCTCGCCGAGGGCGCCCAGGTTGGCGTCGTTGTCGACGTGCACGGGCACGCCGAGGCGCCTGCTCATCTCCTCGGCGGGCTTGGTGCCGGTCCAGCCCGGCAGGATCGACGTGGAGCCCAGCGTGCCGCTCTCGACGTCGATGGGGCCCGGTACGCCGAGCCCGACGCCCGCCACCTTCGTACGGTCCACGCCGGTGGCCGCCACGAGCCGCTCGACGAGCTCCTCGGCCCGGTCGAAGCCCTGCGCCGCGGAGGCGTCCACATCGAGGGGTTCGGCCTCCTCGGCGAGCACCTGGTGGGCGAGGTTGCCGATCGCCACGCGCAGGTGGGTGTGGCCGAAGTCGACGCCGATGACGATGCCCGCGTCGCCGCTGAGCGAGACGCTGCGGGCCCGCCGGCCGCCCGCCGAGGTGGGGGTGACCTCGACCGTGCCGCCGTCCTTGAGCTCGCGGACGATGTTGGAGACCGTGGCCGCGGACAGGCCGGTCGTCCTCGCGATCTCCGCCTGCGTGAGCGATCCGGCGAGCCGCACGGCGCGTACGACCCGCTCGAGATTGGCCCGATGCAGCGACGACTGCGACCCCGGAGTCTCCACGACGACCTCCTGCGTGCGAGGCCGCTTCTATGAGGCCTCGGCGTATGTCCAACTATTGAACTCTAAGCTGAGCCTTTCGGGTTGCCTCCCGTCAAGAGCTTGAGCGATACCCGGCGCAGAAGAGCACAGAAGAGCACACACGGGCCCGGACAGGGGTGAGGGCCCGGTTCCGGACGAGATGTTCCGGAACCGGGCCCTCACCCGACGTGACCGTTGCGTTACTTGAGCGCGCCGGCGGTCAGGCCCTGCACGACCTGGCGCTGGAAGATGATGTACGCCCCGAGCACCGGCAGCATCGCCATCACGAGGCCGGCGAAGAGACCGGACCAGTCGCCCTTGTAGCCCTGGCTGGTCGCGAGCTCCACCAGCCCCTGGGCCAGCACCCTTTTGTCGGGCTCGGTGTTGAGAACCGTCGGCAGCATGTACTGGTTCCACTGCCCCAGGAAGTTGAAGATCCCCACGCTGATCAGGCCGGGCTTGGCCATCGGCAGCATGATCTGGAAGAACGTCCTGGTGTGCGAGGCGCCGTCGACGAACGCCGCTTCCGCGATCGACGTCGGCAGCGTCCTGAAGAACGACGTCAGGAAGAAGACCGTGAACGGCAGCGAGTACGCGATGTAGGCGATGATCAGGCCCTGCAGTGTGTTCAGGAGGTGCAGGTTCTGCATCACATAGAACAGCGGCACCAGGGCCAGCATGATCGGGAAGCTCATTCCTCCGACGAAGAGGAAGTAGATGAACCGGTTGCCCGGGAAGTCGAAGCGGGCCAGGACGTACGCGGCCATGGAGCCGAGCACGAGCGTGCCCACGAGCGAGCAGCCCACCACGATCGCCGTGTTGGCGAAGTACTGGCTCATGTGAGCCTCGCCCCAGGCCCGCGACCAGTTCTCGAAGTGCAGCTTGTCCGGCAGCGACCAGGGCGAGCTGAAGATCGAGTTGTCGTCCTTGAAGGACGTCATCACCGCCCACAGCAGCGGCATGATGACCATGATCGCCCAGATGACGAGGACGCCGTGCGAGAACACGTTGAGGACGCTGCCTTCACTGCTCTCCTCCTTGACGGCCGGGGCCGCCGTCTTGCTCACCGGCGGACGGTCCTCGATGGGGCCGGCGGGCGGGATGTCAGTGGTCTTCATGGTCAGAACTCCAGCCGCTCGCGCCGGCCGAGCCGCATCACGATCGCCGCGAACAGCAGCGTGACGATGAGCAGGGCGACGCCGATCGTTGTGGCGTAGGCAGCGTTGGCGTCGCGGAACGCCGATTGGTACACGTACAGCGGCAGGACCGTGGTGGAGTAGTCGGGGCCGCCGGGGCCCACCGTCATGATCTGCACCGAGGCGAAGGCCTCCGCGCCGAGGGCCAGGATTCCCATGTAGACCCAGCCGGACTGCACGGTGTCCCAGAGCAGCGGCAGCGTGATCTTGAAGAACGTGGTGAACCGGCTCGCGCCGTCGAGCAGCGCGGCCTCGTAGAAGTCCTTCGGGATGGACGCCATGCCCGCCGAGAAGAGCACGACGAAGAATCCGACGGTGCTCCAGACCAGGACGGTCATGACGCACCACAGAGCGAAGTTCGGGTCGCCCAGCCAGTCCGGCTGGATGCTGCCGAGACCGATCGCCTTCAGCGTCCCGTTGATCACGCCGTCATTGGGGTTGAAGGCGAACCGGAAGAGAATCGCGACGATCGCGATCGAAAGCACCTGCGGGAAGAAATACGCGATCTTGTAGAAACCAGAACCGCGAACGCCGGTGATGGCGACGCCTTTTCGGCGCCGCCCACCGACATTGAGCATAAAGGCGAAGAAGAGCGCGAGGCCCAGCGTCACCAGCGGCAGCAGCAAAGCCAGTAGCACGCTGTGCTGCAAGGACTTCCAGAAGACGTCGTCCTCGAACATCCGCTTGTAGTTGGCGAAGCCGACCATCTTGAAGTCCGGGCTCAGGCCGGTCCAGTCCGTGAACGAGTAGTAAATGGACTGGATGAACGGCCAGATGACGAAGACTGCATACAACGCCAAGGGGGTCACCAGGAACCCCGCAATGAACCTGTACTTGCCGTGTTGCATGGTTTACCGACCCCGATCGATTCGCGGGTGCCGCCGCTGACGACGCGTGCGCACGAGCTCTTACTGGTGCTTGTAGTGCTTGATGGACTGGTCCTTGGCGGCCGCGTCCGCGAAGCCCTGGATCTTCTTGATGGCCTCGGCCGGGGTCAGCCGTCCGGCCATCATCTCGCCCAGGCAGGAGACGCCGATCTGCTCCTTCTGGAGCTTGACGTACCAGTCCTGGAGGCGCGGGTTGACGACGTTCTCGCCGGCCTTGTCGAGCGCCGCGACACCGGACTTGAGGCCCGGGGTCAGCTCGATGCCGTCGGTGCCGCCGTTGAGCGCGGTGAGCGACTTGACCGAGGAGGTGAAGTTCTTCGAGGAGGCCTCGGAGAGCATGAGGCGCAGCTGCTCCATGCCGCC
Source organism: Streptomyces sp. NBC_01445 (assembly GCF_035918235.1). NCBI lineage: Bacteria > Bacillati > Actinomycetota > Actinomycetes > Kitasatosporales > Streptomycetaceae > Streptomyces > Streptomyces sp. NBC_01445. The sequence continues at coordinate 3,312,157 of NZ_CP109485.1, forward strand.
CTCGACGTTGTTCGCCTTGGCCGGGACGATGAAGGGCTCACCGCCGGACGCCCAGATGGTGCCGAAGGGCATCTTGTCGCTGGAGTCGAGGCCGGTGGGCGCGCCGACCGACAGGCCGAAGTCGGCGGGGATGACCTTCGCGGACTCGTTCTCGACCCAGGAGCCGTTCGGGATGAACAGCGCCTTGCCCTTGGCCCACGCGGTCTGCGACTGGATGTGGTCGATGCCGGGCGTGCCCTTGAGGACGTAGCCCTTCTTGTACAGCTCGTAGTACGCCTCGAAGGCGGACTTGACGGCCGGGTCCTTCCAGGCGTTCGGCTCCAGGTTGTCGATCTTGTCGAGGACCTCGCGGCCACCGATCTTGGCGATGAAGGGGTACAGCGAGAACGGCAGGTAGTACGGGTACTTGCCCGCGTACGTCCAGCCCGCGATGCCCTTCTTCTTCGCCTTGGCACACAGGGCGAGCATGTCGTCCCAGGTCTCCGGGTACTGCGCGTCGAGACCGTCCAGGGCCTTCTGCGAGTACCAGACGCCGTAGACCGTGTACGCGTAGTACATGATCCAGACCGGGTCGCCGTCGAACTGGCCCATCTCGACGATGCCCGGGCGCAGGGTGTCGCGGACCTTCTTCGACGGGTCGTCGATCGACGGCGCGTCCAGGAGCGGGGTCAGGTCGGTGAGCTGCTTCTTGCCGACGAGGACGCCCATGTCCATCTGCTCGGCGCCCGAGTTGTCGATCAGGTCGGGGGGCGTGCCGCCGTTGAACTTCGGCTGCAGCTCCGACTGGATCTTCTGCGTCTTGTGGAAGTCGATCTTGGCCTTGGGGAACGCCTTCTTGTACTCGGCGTTGGCGTCCGTGGCGTACTTCGTGCCGAAGCCGCCGTCGAAGATGGTGACCGCGAGCGGCGCGGTCTCATTTACGCCGAGCGGGTTCTTCTTGGACGTCTTGCCCTTTTCGGCCTTGTCCCCCGAACCGCTGTCGCTGCTCGCGCAGGCCGACAGGAAGCTCATCGTGGGAACGGCGACCAGACCAAGTGCGGCGGACCGCTTGATCAGATCGCGGCGGCCGAAGCCCTCACCATTGTTCTGGGCGGAAGTGGATCCCATGCTCAAGTCCTCGCCTTCTCCAGGACTCAGGCGGTGAACCGGATCCTCCCCGGCACCGCGGTGATGTGAAGCTGGGGTCGTGCCTGATGTCTACACGCCGGGATCGGTCGGAAACACACGGCCGACGGCGCTCGGATACGCGCCTCACCGTTTCCCCCATCCCCCCGCGCTGTCCGCGGCCGGTGGAAACGGCTGGGCAGACGCCGACAGGTATAGTCCACTTCACGTCAACTGGGCAAGATCGAATGCAGGTTTGGACGGCGTTCTTTCCCGAGTTGAGACCTCTCGGATATATGAGGCGCCCATGAGCGACCCAAGCGCGCCCCGGACGACCGATGACCTCGCTTAATGGATGGTCGCGCCACCCTTCTCTCCCCGCGCGTCGCACACGCCGATCCCAACACCCTTGACACCACGGGCGACTTACCTCCCTACTGGACCCTGCGCTGTGAATTGACAACGTTGTCTCGCGCCGGGAGGGTGCTCGCGAATGGACGGCAGATCCAGACACAGACTCAAGGCCACGGCCGCCCTGGGGGCGGCCTCACTCGCGCTCGTCGCCGCCGGCCAGGGAGCGTCCGCCGCGTCCCCCGGCCAACAGCCGCGCGCCGACCGCGAGTTCAGCTCCTCGTTCGAAACGGGCGATCCCGCCCCCACCTGGCTGAACACTGTGGATACCGCCGCGGACGGCACAAAGCGGTCGTCCGGGGTCGATGGCGGCGACAGCGGCGGATTTCCGGGCAATGTCAACAGCCATGTCACGGAGGTCCGCGCCAGCGACGAGAACGCGGGCGGCGGTGAGACCAAGGAGAACCTCCTCGACGGCGAGTCGAGCACCAAATGGCTCTCCTTCGAACCGACGGCCTGGGTCGAGTACGACCTGGACGCACCGGCCAAGATCACGACGTATGCCCTGACATCGGCCAACGACCACGCCGAACGCGACCCGAAGGACTGGACCCTCAAGGGTTCCACCGACGGCAAGGAGTGGACGACGCTCGACACCCGCACAGGGGAGAGCTTCGCCGACCGCTTCCAGACCAAGAAGTACGACCTCCAGAACCCGGCCGAGTACCAGCACTTCCGGATCGAGTTCACCAAGAACAACGGCGCGGGCGACGCCACGCAGCTCGCCGACCTCCAGCTGGCCACCGCCGACACCGGCTCGCCCACCACGCCCGACGACATGCTCTCCCTCGTGGACAAGGGCCCCAGCGGCTCCCCCACCGCGAAGGCGGGCGCGGGCTTCACCGGCAAGAAGGCGCTGCGCTACGCGGGCACCCACAAGGCCGACGCTCGGGCCTACTCGTACAACAAGGTCTTCGACGTCGACGTGGCCGTCGCCCGTGACACGGAGCTCTCGTATAAGATCTTCCCGTCGATGGCGGACGGCGACCGCGACTACGACGCCACGAACGTCTCCGTGGACCTCGCCTTCACCGACGGCACCTATCTGAGCGACCTGAAGGCCACCGACAGCAACGGCGGGCTGCTGACGCCGCAGGGCCAGGGCGCGGCCAAGCGGCTCTACGTCAACCAGTGGAACGCCGTCGCCTCCTCCATCGGCTCCGTCGCGGCCGGCAAGACCGTCGACCGGATCCTGGTGGCGTACGACTCCCCGAAGGGCCCGGCGAAGTTCCGCGGCTGGGTCGACGACATCGCGCTGAAGGCCGCGAGGCAGGAGCCGCCGAAGGCGCATCCGGCGGACTACGCGGTCACGACCCGCGGCACGAACTCCAGCGGCGGCTTCTCGCGCGGCAACACGTTCCCGGCCACCGCGGTCCCCCATGGCTTCAACTTCTGGACGCCGGTGACCAACGCCGGCTCGCTCAGCTGGCTCTACGACTACAGCCGCGACAACAACGCGGACAACCTGCCGACGATGGAGGCGTTCAGCGCCAGCCATGAGCCAAGCCCCTGGATGGGCGACCGGCAGACGTTCCAGATGATGCCGTCGGCGGCGTCCGGCACCCCGGACACCTCCCGCACCGGCCGTGCGCTGCCGTTCAAGCACGAGAACGAGACGGCCCGCCCGTACTACTACGGGGTGCGCTTCGAGAACGGCCTCAAGGCCGAGATGACGCCGACCGACCACGCGGCGATGCTGCGCTTCACCTACCCCGGTGACGACGCGAGCGTGATCTTCGACAACGTCTCCGACCAGGCGGGCCTCACGCTCGACAAGGACAAGGGCATCGTCACCGGCTACTCGGACGTGAAGTCCGGGCTCTCCGCGGGCGCGACCCGGCTCTTCGTCTACGGCGTCTTCGACACCCCGGTCACCGGCGGCGACTCCACCGGCCCCAAGGGCTACCTCCGCTTCAAGCCGGGCGCCGACAAGGCGGTCACCCTGCGTCTCGCGACGTCCCTGATCGGCATCGACCAGGCCAAGGCGAACCTCGCGCAGGAGCTGCCGTCCGGCTCGTCGTTCACGTCCGTACGGGACAGCGCCCGCGCGCAGTGGGACAAGCTCCTCGGCAAGGTCGAGGTGGAGGGCGCCACGGCCGACCAGCGCACCACGCTCTACTCGTCCCTGTACCGGCTGTACCTGTACCCCAACTCCGGCTTCGAGAAGGTCGGTTCGAAGTACCAGTACGCCTCGCCGTTCTCGCCGATGCCGGGCCCGGACACCCCGACCCACACCGGCGCGAAGATCGTCGACGGCAAGCCGTACGTCAACAACGGCTTCTGGGACACGTACCGCACGACCTGGCCGGCGTACTCGCTCCTGACGCCGAAGAAGGCGGGTGAGCTCGTCGACGGGTTCGTGCAGCAGTACAAGGACGGCGGCTGGATCTCGCGCTGGTCGTCGCCGGGCTACGCGGACCTGATGACCGGCACGTCGTCGGACGTGGCGTTCGCCGACGCGTACGTCAAGGGCGTCAAGTTCGACGCGGAGGCGGCGTACAAGGCGGCTCTGAAGAACGCGAGCGTCGTGCCGCCCGCGGCCGGCGTCGGCCGCAAGGGCATGCAGACGTCGCCGTTCCTCGGCTACACGAGCACGGACACCCACGAGGGACTGTCCTGGGCTCTCGAGGGTTACCTCAACGACTACGGCATCGCGCAGATGGGCCAGGCCCTCTACAAGAAGACCGGCGAGAAGCACTACAAGGAGGAGTCGGAGTACTTCCTCAACCGGGCCCGCGACTACGTGAACATGTTCGACCCGAAGGCGGGCTTCTTCCAGGGCAAGAGCGAGAAGGGCGACTGGCGCGTCGAGTCGTCGAAGTTCGACCCGCGCATCTGGGGCTACGACTACACGGAGACCAACGCCTGGGGCTACGCCTTCACCGCCCCGCAGGACTCGCGCGGGCTCGCCAACCTCTACGGCGGCCGCGACGGCCTCGGCAAGAAGCTCGACACGTTCTTCGCCACCCCGGAGACGGCGTCGAACGATGTCGCGGGCTCGTACGGCGGCGTCATCCACGAGATGACGGAGGCGCGTGACGTCCGGATGGGCATGTACGGCCACTCGAACCAGGTGGCGCACCACATCACGTACATGTACGACGCGGCGGGCCAGCCGTCCAAGACGCAGGAGAAGGTCCGCGAGGTCCTCTCCCGGCTCTACACGGGCAGCGAGATCGGCCAGGGCTACCACGGCGACGAGGACAACGGCGAGCAGTCGGCCTGGTACCTCTTCTCCTCGCTCGGCTTCTACCCGCTGGTCATGGGCAGCGGCGAGTACGCCATCGGGTCGCCGCAGTTCACGAAGATGACGCTGCACCTGGAGAACGGCAAGGACCTCGTCGTCAAGGCTCCCAGGAACAGCGCGAAGAACATCTACGTGCAGGGGCTGAAGGTCAACGGCAAGAACTGGACGTCGACGTCGCTGCCGCACTCGGTCGTCGCGAAGGGCGGGGTCCTGGAGTTCGCCATGGGCCCGAAGCCGTCCAAGTGGGGAACCGGAAAGAACGCGGCGCCGGTCTCGATCACGCAGGACGACAAGGTGCCGTCGCCGCGCAAGGACGCCATCACGGGTTCGGGTCCGCTGTTCGACAACTCCTCGGCGACGAGCGCGAGTTCGGAGTCGGTGGAGCTGCCGGTCGGCACTGACGGCGCGAAGGCCGTGCAGTACACGCTGACGTCGGACGACAGGGCGAAGGCCCCGGCGGGCTGGAAGCTGGAGGCCTCGGCCGACGGCTCGTCGTGGAAGACGCTGGACCAGCGGTCCGGCGAGTCCTTCTCCTGGGACAAGCAGACGCGGGCGTTCTCGGTGAGCAAGCCGGGCACGTACAAGCACTACCGGCTGGTGTTCGCCGGTGGGGCCGCGACGGTGGCGGAGGTGGAGCTGCTGTCGTGACGGAGTGAGTGACTCGCTCAACGGGCGGGGCGGGAGCGGCGGTTGCCGGTTCCGCCCCGCCCGCCGTCGTGGGGTCAGCGCGGCTCGCGCAGGCCTGCGACGAGGAGCCCGACGAGCCGGCGCGCGTCGTAGCGGGGGTCGTTCTCGGCGCCGATGCAGAGGTTTCCGATGCCGCGCATGAGCTGGTAGGCGTCGAGGTCGGCACGGATCTCGCCGGAGGCGACGGCGGCCTCGATGAGCTGGGTGCACACCGGCACGAGGCGGTCGAGGAAGTAGGCGTGCAGCGTCTCGAAGCCGGCGTTGTCGGCCTGCATGGCCCCCGCGAGACCGTGCTTGGTGACCAGGAAGTCGACGAAGAGGTCCACCCACCGCCCCAGCGCGACGTGCGGTGTCGGGGCCGCCGCGAGGAGGGCCGGGCCGGCCTCGGCGCAGGCCTCGACCTGGTGGCGGTACACGGCGATGACGAGGTCTGCCCGGGTCGGGAAGTGGCGGTAGATCGTGCCCATCCCGACGCCGGCCTTCGCGGCGATGTCACGTACCGGCGCTTCCACGCCCGAGGCCACGAAGACCGCGGCGGCCGCGTCAAGGAGGGTCTGCTGATTGCGCCGGGCGTCCTTGCGCTTCGATCCGGCCGCGCCCCCCGTGCCCTGACCGCTGTCGTTCACCGCAGCACTCCTTCCCTGTTCTACGAGGCCCGGAGACCTTGAGGCCTGCAAAGCGGAACAGCGCTCCGTATCGTTAGCGGAGCGAGGTTCCGTTTTGCTCATGATGTCAGACCGGGCGACCGGCGAACAAGCAACCGAACGGATGGCACTCCCATGCCCGACTCCCCCACCGCGAACGCGCCGAAGCCCGCGGCCGCACCCACCCCCGTGATCTCCGCGAAGCCGGTCGTCCTGCCCGCCCCGGGCCGCGGTGAGGACCTCCAGGTCCGCGTGTCCGCGCCCGCGACCGGCACGGACCTGCCCGTCGTCGTCTTCTCGCACGGCTTCGGCTGGTCGATGGACGGCTACGCCCCGCTGGCGGATCACTGGGCCGCGCACGGCTTCGTGGTCGTCCAGCCCACCCACCTCGACTCGCGGACGCTCGGCATCCCCGCCGACGATCCCCGTACGCCGCGGATCTGGCGTATCCGTATCGAGGACCTCACGCGTGTGCTGGACGGGCTCGACATCCTGGAGGCCGCCGTTCCGGGCCTCGCCGGGCGCGTGGATCACGACCGCATCGCTGTGGCCGGCCACTCCTGGGGAGCGCAGACGGCGAGCACGCTGCTCGGCGCGCGCATCCTCGGTGCCGACTGCGTTCCCGGCGAGGACATGTCCGACCCGCGCGTGAAGGCGGGTGTGCTGTTCGCCCTGACCGGCCTGGGCGACGACCTGACACCCTTCGCGCGGGAGCATCTCCCCTTCATGAGGCCGTCGTTCGACACCATGACCCCGCCATCGCTGATCGTCGCCGGGGACAGCGACCGGTCCCACCTGTCCACCCGCGGACCGGACTGGTTCACCGACCCCTACACGTACAGCCCGGGCAGCAAGAGCCTGCTCACCCTGTTCGGTGCCGAGCACTCGCTCGGCGGCATCCCCGGCTACGAGGTCGCCGAGACGACGGACGAGAGTCCCGCCCGCGTGGCCCTGATCCAGCAGCTCACCACGGCCTTCCTGCACAGCGCCCTCTGCCCCGAGGACACAGGCTGGAAGACGGCGGCCGCCGCCCTGGACGACGACCCCGGCCCGCTGGGGACGCTGCAGAGCAAGTAGAGAAGGACGACTCGTCGCGGCGCCGTGGACAAGCGCTTCCCCGGCCTGCTGGGCCTGGTGCGCGCCGACGCCTGAACACACGCGAAGGGCCGCACCCCCGAAACCTCGGGGATGCGGCCCAACCGCTTGCCGGATCGCTTACTTGCGGATCAGGCTGCGGAGCACGTACTGCATGATGCCGCCGTTGCGGTAGTAGTCCGCCTCGCCGGGGGTGTCGATGCGGACGACCGCGTCGAACTCCACACCGGTGTCGGTGGTGACCTTGACCGTGCGCGGCGTGGTGCCGTTGTTGAGCTCCTCGACGCCGGTGAAGGAGAAGGTCTCCTCGCCGGTCAGGCCGAGGGACTCGGCCGAGGCGCCCTCCGGGAACTGGAGCGGCAGGACGCCCATGCCGATGAGGTTCGAGCGGTGGATGCGCTCGTACGACTCGGCGATGACGGCCTTGACGCCGAGGAGCGCGGTGCCCTTGGCGGCCCAGTCACGGGACGAGCCCGAGCCGTACTCCTTGCCGGCCAGGATGGCCAGCGGGGTGCCCTGCTCGATGTAGTTGCGCGAGGCGTCGTAGATGAACGACACCGGAGCCGCGTCAGCAGTCGCAGCCTGGGTGAAGTCGCGGGTGTAGCCGCCCTCGGTGCCCGGCGCGATCTGGTTGCGCAGGCGGATGTTGGCGAACGTGCCGCGGATCATGACCTCGTGGTTGCCACGGCGCGAGCCGTAGGAGTTGAAGTCACGGCGCTGGACGCCGTGCTCCGTGAGGTACTGGCCGGCCGGGGTGTCGGCCTTGATCGCACCGGCCGGGGAGATGTGGTCGGTGGTGACCGAGTCGCCCAGCTTGGCAAGGACGCGCGCGCCCGTGATGTCGGAGACCGGAGTGGTCTCCATCGTCATGCCCTCGAAGTACGGGGGCTTACGGACGTAGGTGGACTCGGAGTCCCACTCGAAGGTGTTGCCGGTCGGGATCGACAGGGCCTGCCACTGGGCGTCGCCCGCGAAGACGTCCTGGTAGGACTTGTTGAACATGTCCTCGCCGATGGAGTTGGCGACGACGTCGTTGACCTCGGCCTCCGTCGGCCAGATGTCCGCGAGGTAGACCGGCTTGCCGTCCTGGTCGATGCCCAGGGCGTCCTTGGTGATGTCGACCTTCATCGAACCGGCGAGGGCGTACGCGACGACCAGCGGCGGGGACGCCAGGTAGTTCATCTTGACGTCGGGGTTGATGCGGCCCTCGAAGTTGCGGTTGCCGGACAGGACCGACGTGACCGCCAGGTCGTGCTCGTTGACCGCCTTCGAGACCTCCTCGGGCAGCGGGCCCGAGTTGCCGATGCAGGTGGTGCAGCCGTAGCCGACGAGGTTGAAGCCGACCTTGTCGAGGTACGGCGTCAGACCGGCCTTGTCGAAGTAGTCGGTGACGACCTTCGAGCCCGGGGCGAGGGTGGTCTTGACCCACGGCTTGCGGGTCAGGCCCTTCTCCACGGCCTTCTTCGCGACGAGCGCGGCGGCGACCATCACGTACGGGTTCGACGTGTTGGTGCACGAGGTGATCGCGGCGACGGTGACGGCGCCGTGGTCGATCTCGTACGTCGAGCCGTCGGGGGCCGTGACCAGGGTCGGGCGCGACGGGACGCCGTTGGTGGTGGCCGGGGAGTCGGAGGCCGGGAAGGACTCCTTGCCCGCCTCGTCGTCGTCCTCGACGTAGTTGCGCACGTCGAGCGCGAACTGCTGCGCGGCGTTCGCGAGGACGATGCGGTCCTGCGGGCGCTTCGGGCCGGCGATGGAGGGGACGACCGTGGAGAGGTCGAGCTCGAGCTTCTCGGAGAAGTCGGGCTCGGCGGCCGGGTCGAGCCAGAGACCCTGCTCCTTGGCGTACGCCTCGACGAGCGCGACCTGCTGCTCGTCGCGGCCCGTCAGCTTCAGGTACTTCAGCGTCTCGTCGTCGATCGGGAAGATCGCGGCGGTGGAGCCGAACTCCGGCGACATGTTGCCGATGGTGGCGCGGTTCGCCAGGGAGGTGGCGGCGACGCCCTCACCGTAGAACTCGACGAACTTGCCGACGACGCCGTGCTTGCGCAGCATCTCGGTGATCGTGAGCACGAGGTCCGTGGCGGTGGTGCCGGGCTTGAGCTCACCGGTGAGCTTGAAGCCGACGACGCGCGGGATGAGCATCGAGACCGGCTGGCCGAGCATCGCGGCCTCGGCCTCGATGCCGCCGACGCCCCAGCCGAGGACGCCCAGGCCGTTGACCATCGTGGTGTGCGAGTCGGTGCCGACGAGGGTGTCGGGGTAGGCCTGGCCGCCCCGGACCATGACCGTGCGAGCGAGGTGCTCGATGTTCACCTGGTGCACGATGCCGGTGCCCGGGGGGACGACCTTGAACTCGTCGAAGGCGGTCTGGCCCCAGCGCAGGAACTGGTAGCGCTCCTTGTTGCGGCCGTACTCCAGCTCGACGTTCTGGCCGAAGGCGTCGGCGGTGCCGAACTTGTCGGCGATGACGGAGTGGTCGATGACCAGCTCGGCCGGGGCCAGCGGGTTGATCTTGGCCGGGTCGCCGCCGAGCTCCTTCACGGCCTCACGCATGGTGGCGAGGTCCACGACACAGGGCACACCGGTGAAGTCCTGCATGATCACGCGGGCGGGCGTGAACTGGATCTCCTGGGACGGCTGGGCCTGGGAGTCCCAGCTGCCGAGCGCACGGATGTGGTCGGCGGTGATGTTCGCGCCGTCCTCGGTGCGGAGCAGGTTCTCAAGGAGAACCTTCAGGCTGTAAGGGAGGCGCGCGGAGCCCTCGACCTTGTCCAGCTTGAAGATCTCGTACGACTCGTCGCCCACGCGCAGCGTGCTGCGGGCGTCGAAGCTGTTCGCCGACACGACAGTCTCCTTCATATATGTGCGCGTTCCACCGCATCCTGCCGCCACGACGATTTCGCCGATCCGCCAAGGTAAGGCTAAGTTAGGTAACCCTTACCGAGCATGGCGGCTGCGGTGTGCCTCTGTAGATATCTCGATGTCGAGATAACTCTAATACATGAGGCCGGACTGGTCATGCCCGGCCTCGGCCGAGCCGTCCCGCCGCGCCACCGGCGGACCGTCCCCCTCATCGTCCCGCACACGCGCCCGCGCGCCACCAGGGCCGATTGACGGCCCGTCACTCCAATGGACCCCCCGGAATGCGGCATCTCATATCTGAGATAGCCTGCCGACATGGCAGACGACTACCTCGTACGCATCGGCAAGCTCATCCGTGACGCCCGTCAGCACCGGGGCTGGACACAGTCGCAGCTTGCCGAGGCGCTCGGTACCAGCCAGAGCGCCGTCAACCGCATCGAGCGCGGCAACCAGAACATCAGCCTTGAGATGATTGCCCGCATAGGCGAAGCGCTCGACAGTGAAATCGTCTCTCTGGGTTACTCGGGTCCGATGCACCTGCGCGTGGTCGGCGGCCGCCGCCTGTCCGGGTCCATCGACGTGAAGACGAGCAAGAACGCCTGCGTGGCGCTGCTGTGCGCCTCGCTCCTCAACCGGGGCCGCACCGTCCTGCGCCGCGTCGCCCGCATCGAGGAGGTCTACCGCCTCCTCGAGGTCCTGAACTCCATCGGCGTCCGCACCCGGTGGATCAACGGCGGCGTGGACCTGGAGATCGTGCCGCCGGCCGCCCTCGACATGGACGCCATCGACGCGGCCGCCGCCCGCCGCACGCGCTCGATCATCATGTTCTTCGGCCCGCTCCTGCACCGCCTCGACCACTTCAAGCTGCCGTACGCGGGCGGCTGCGACCTCGGCACCCGCACCATCGAGCCGCACATGATCGCGCTGCGCCGGTTCGGTCTGGACATCACGGCGACCGAGGGGCTCTACCACGCGCAGGTCGAGGCGGGGGTCTCCCCCGGCCGGCCGATCGTGCTGACCGAGCGCGGCGACACCGTGACCGAGAACGCGCTGCTCGCGGCCGCCCGCCACGACGGCACCACCGTCATCCGCAACGCGTCCTCGAACTACATGGTCCAGGACCTCTGCTTCTTCCTGGAGGCCCTGGGCGTACGCGTCGAGGGCATCGGCACGACCACCCTCACCGTGCACGGCGTGCCGCAGATCGATGTCGACGTGGACTACTCGCCGTCCGAGGACCCGGTCGAGGCGATGAGCCTGCTGGCCGCCGCGGTGGTCACCGAGTCCGAACTGACGGTGAAGCGGGTGCCGATCGAGTTCCTGGAGATCGAGCTCGCGGTCCTGGAGGAAATGGGCCTCGACCACGACCGCACGGCCGAGTACTTCGCGGACAACGGCCGCACGCGCCTGGTGGACCTCACCGTCCGGCCCTCCAAACTGGAGGCGCCGATCGACAAGATCCACCCGATGCCGTTCCCGGGCCTCAACATCGACAACGTGCCCTTCTTCGCGGCCATCGCCGCCGCGGCACAGGGCCAGACCCTCATCCACGACTGGGTCTACGACAACCGCGCGATCTATCTCACCGACCTGAACCGGCTCGGCGGGCGCCTCCAGCTGCTCGACCCGCACCGCGTCCTCGTCGAGGGCCCGACGCGCTGGCGCGCCGCCGAGATGATGTGCCCGCCCGCGCTGCGCCCCGCCGTCGTCGTGCTCCTCGCGATGATGGCCGCCGAGGGCACGTCCGTGCTGCGCAACGTCTACGTGATCAACCGCGGCTACGAGGACCTGGCCGAGCGGCTCAACTCCGTTGGCGCGCAGATCGAGACGTTCCGGGACATCTGACTCGACTGACGCCGTTCAAGGCCGCGGGAAGAGGTTGAGCAGTTCCTCTTCCGCGGCCCATCGGCGTATCTGCTCCGCGATCAGGCGCTCGGCGCGCGGGCGGAAGGCTGCCGAACCGCCGGCCACGTGCGGGGTGATGAGGACTCCGGGGGCGTGGCGCAGGGCGTGGTCCGCGGGGAGGGGTTCCGGGTCGGTGACGTCGAGCGCGGCGCGCAGCCGGCCCGTGGCGGTCTCGGCGAGCAGGGCCTCGGTGTCGAGGGTGCGGCCGCGGCCGACGTTGACGACGAGGGCGCCGTCCGGCAGTGCGGCCATTTCCTTCGGGCCGAACAGGCCGACCGTGGCCGGGTTCTCGGGCAGGACGAGGACCACGATGTCGAGGCCGGGGAGCAGTTCGGGCAGGTCGGCGATCGCGTGGACCCGCTCGTCGGGGCGGGCGCGCCGGGCGACGCGGACGACGTCCGCCTCGCAGGCGAGGAGCCGCGCCTCCAGGGCCGAGCCGATCGACCCGTAGCCGACGATCGCGACGCGGCTGTCCGCGAGTGAGCGCGTGAAGTGCGGGTCCCAGCGGCCCGCCACCTGGTCGGCGGCCCAGCGGGGCAGCTCGCGCTGGGCCGCGAGGATGAGGCCGAGCGCGTGCTCCGCGGTGGAGGCGTCGTGCAGGCCGCGGCCGTTGTGCAGGGTGACGCCTTCGGGCAGCAGCGGCTGGAGCTTCTCGACTCCGGCGCTGAGGGACTGGACGGCGCGCAGGCGTGGGAGCCGGGGCAGCAGCCGGTCCGCGTCGGGGACCGCGTAGGGCATGACCCAGAACTCCACGGCGTCCAGGGTCTCCTGCGGAAGCTCGGATACGGGCGTCACGCCGTCCCACACGTGGACGCGGACACCGTCGGGCCAGGGGCCGTGGCGCTGGTCGAGCTGGGGCCAGGGGACGAGCACGTCGGTTTCGGTCATCGCGGGTTTCTCCTTCGGCTGCTTCCGTCGCGGCATGCGGGCGAACCATTGACCCGGCCGCCACTCCCTCGTAACGTCTTCCCGCCCAGTGAAACACTTTCCATCTCACGGAAAACAGGGGGTCAAGGGATGACAGCGCCGTCGCCCTCCCGGCCGTCCACCGGCGGCTTCTGGAGCTCGACCCGCGCCCGGCACCTGATACCGGTCGCGTTCATCACGTACTCGCTCGCCTATCTCGACAAATCCAACTACGCGATCGCGTCCGCCGGCGGCATGGCCGACGAGCTGCATCTGTCCGCGGGCCTCGACTCGCTCATCGCCGCGTCGTTCTTCCTCGGCTACTTCTTCTTCCAGATCCCCGGCACGATCTACGCCGAGCAGCGCAGTGCGCGCCGGCTCGTCGCCTGGTCGACGGTGCTGTGGGGGCTGCTCGCCGTGGTGCAGGGCCTGCTGAGCAGCCCGGGGCAGCTGATCGCCGTGCGGTTCGCGCTCGGTGTCGTCGAGGGCGCGGTGCTGCCGTCGATGGTGATGCTGCTCAGCCGCTGGTTCACGCACGGCGAGCGCGGCCGCGCCAACACCCTGCTCATCCTGGGCAATCCGGTCACCGTGATGTGGCTCTCCGCCCTGTCGGGCTGGCTGGTGTCGGTGACGGACTGGCGCGTGATGTTCATTGTCGAGGGCGTGCCCTCGGTCATCTGGGGCCTGTTCTGCCTGCGGCTCATCAAGGACCGCCCCGAGGACGCCAAGTGGGTCGCGCCCAGCGAACTGGAGGCTCTGCGCGAGGACCGCGCCACCGTTCCGGCCGCCTCCGGGAACCTGCGCGAGGAGTACGGCAAGGTCCTGCGCTCGCGCCCCGTGCTGCTGATGTCGGTGCAGTACTTCTTCTGGTCGTTCGGCATGTACGGCTTCATCTTCTGGCTGCCGTCGATCGTGAAGAAGGGCTCCGGCGAGGGCATCGGCGCCACCGGTCTGCTGACCGCCGTGCCGTACGCGTTCGCGGTCGTCGCCATGCTGCTCAACTCGCGCCTGTCCGACCGCAGCGGGCGGCGCAAGGCGGCCGTGTGGCCCTGGCTCGCCGCCGGCGGCCTCGCCCTCTTCGGCTCGTACGCGGCCGGGTCCCACTTCCCCGTGGCGCTCGCGCTGCTCGTGGTGGCGGGCCTGTGCCTCTACGCGCCCTACGGCCCGTACTTCGCGCTCGTCTCCACGCTCGCCCCGGCGGGCGTCTCGGGCGCGGCGGTGGCGCTGGTCAACTCGTTCGGCGCGCTCGGCTCGTTCGCCGGGACGTATCTCGTGGGCTGGGTACGCGGCACGTCGCTCGGCGACGCGGGGGCCTTCGCGTTCATGGCGGCGGGCGCGCTGGTCTCGGCCGCGCTGATGCTGGCGGTGCACGAGCCCCGACCGTCCGGTCCCCGCCCGGGTACGGTGAACCGGCAGCCCACCGCTGCCACCACCACCTGAGTGCGCCGGGGACCGGTCCCCGCGTACGGGCGCAGCACACGGGAGACGAGCAGCGTGACCACGACGTCCGGCGACGACATGCTCGGCCGGGGCCTGCGACTCCTCACCGTGCTCGCCGACCATCCCGCGGGCCTGGGGGTGAGCGCCGCGGCCCGCGCCGCGGCGCTCCCGGTCAGCAGCGCCCACCGGCTCCTCGGCCGGCTCGCCGCCGAACGGTTCGTGGCGTACGACGAGGACACCCGGCGCTACGCCCTGGGGGCCCGGGTGCTCGAACTGTCGCGGGGTTTCCAGCGCTCACCGGCCGGCTACTCCGCGGCGGCGGCGCCGATGCGCAGGCTCGCCGACCGCACGGGCCTGCCCGCCATCGCGGGCATCCTCTACGACACGGACGTGCTGCTCGTCCTCACCGCGCAGGGCACCCAGCACCTCCAGCTGCGCAGCGCGGAGGGCACCCGTAACGCCTGGCACGCGACCTCGCTCGGCAAGGTCCTCGTCGCGGGCCTGCCCGAGCGTGAGCGCGACGAGCTGCTCGCGGCCGAGCTGGCCGCGGTGACCGACCGCACCGTGATCGACCCGGCGGCGGTCCGCAGGGAGCTCGACGCCGTGCGCGAACGCGGCTGGGCCGAGGTCGACGAGGAGAACGAGGTCGGCGTCCGGTCCATCGCCGTCGCCGTGCCCTCCCCGCACGGGGAGGCGCCGCGCCTCGCCGTCTCGCTCGGCGCGGCCGTCGCCCTGACCGGCGCCGACGAACTGCGCGCGCACGTCCCGGCCCTGCGCGCGTGCGCGGAGGACATCGCGGCGCACATGGACCACTGAGCAGATCTTGGGGTGTGACGGCTGCCGCCCGGTGACATTCATCCCGGGGAGGGCGGCCACCGGGCCCCCGCACCGCTCCCGGGAGGAACGCACGATGACCGAGCTGATGAAGGCCGTCCAGTACCGCGCGGCGGGTGCCGCCCCCGAAGTCGTGCAGATCCCCGTGCCCGCCCCCGGTCCCGGCCAGGTGCTCCTGCGCGTGACGGCGGCCGGTGTCTGCCACTCCGACATCGCCGTGATGAGCCTGCCCGCCGAGCAGCTGGGCTTCCCGCTGCCGCTCACGCTCGGCCACGAGGGCGTCGGCACGGTCGCGGAGGTGGGTGACGGGGTGACGGCCGTCGAGGTCGGCGACGAGGTCGCCGTCTACGGGCCGTGGGGCTGCGGCTCCTGCGCCAAGTGTGCGGAGGGCAAGGAGAATTACTGTCCGCGCGCCAGGGAACTCGGCATCTTCCCGCCCGGCCTCGGCGCGCCCGGCGCCATGGCCGAGTACATGGTCGTGGACAGCCCCCGCCACATCGTGCCGCTCGGCGGCCTCGACCCGGTGCAGGCGGTGCCGCTGACGGACGCCGGCCTGACCCCGTACCACGCGATCAAGCGGTCGCTGCCGAAGCTGGTGCCGGGGTCGACGGCCGTCGTGATCGGCACGGGCGGGCTCGGGCACGTCGCGATCCAGCTCCTGCGCGAGCTGTCTCCGGCCTGGGTGATCGCGCTCGATGTGAACGAGGAGAAACTGGCGCTCGCCCGTGAGGTGGGCGCCCACGAGGCCATCCTGTCGGACGCCGAATCCGTGGGAATGGTAAGGGAGTTGACAGGCGGCAGGGGCGCCGAGGCGGTCTTCGACTTCGTCGGGGCCGCACCCACGGTGGCCATGGCGGGCAGCTGCGTGGCGGTCGAGGGCGATGTCACCATCGTGGGCCTCGGCGGCGGCAGCCTCGCGGTCGGCTTCGGCACGACACCGTACGAGGTGTCGGTGACCGCCCCTTACTGGGGCAGCCGCAGCGAGCTGATGGAGGTGCTCGACCTGGCGCGGGCCGACGTCATCTCCGTACACGTGGAGACGTACGGCATCGACGACGCGCCCACCGCCTACCGGCGGCTGCACGACGGGACGGTGCGCGGACGCGCGGTGATCCTGCCGCAGGAGTAGTCGGCCGGGACCGGCGGGCCCGCCCTAGTCCGACAGGACCGCCAGCCCGTCCAATTCCACCAGTGCCTGCTCGTCCCACAGCCGGGTCGTGCCGATCACCGCCATCGCCGGATAGTCGCGGCCCGCCAACTCCCGCCAGACACGCCCGATTTCACGGGCATGGGTGCGGTAGTCGGCGACGTCGGTGGCGTAGACGGTGACGCGGGCGAGGGTGTCGGGGGTGCCTCCCGCGTGGCGCAGTGCGGTGAGGAGGTTGGTCAGGGCCCGCTCGAACTGCTCCGGGAGCGTGTCGCCGGTGATCTTGCCGTCCGCATCGAGGGCGGTCTGTCCGGCGAGGAAGACCAGGCGGCCGCCGGTGGCGGTGACGGCGTGCGAGAAGCCGGTGGCCGGGGAGAGTTCGGGTGGATTGATCCGCTCGATACTGCTCACGCGTACAACTCCTTGGCGATGATCGCGCGTTGGACCTCGCTGGCCCCTTCGTAGATGCGGGGTGCGCGCACCTCGCGGTAGAGGTGTTCGAGGAGGTGGCCGCGTTGCAGGGCGCGGGCGCCGTGCAGCTGGACGGCGGTGTCGACGACGTGCTGGGCGGTCTCGGTGGCCAGGAGCTTCGCCATCGCGGCGCGCTGCGGCACGTCGGGGGCGCCCGCGTCGTACGCCGAGGCCGCCGCGTAGACCATGAGGCGGGCCGCCTCCGTGCGCAGGGCGAGATCGGCCACCTGGTGGGCGACCGTCTGGAGGTCCTTCAGCTTGCCGCCGAACGCGTCGCGCCGGGCGGTGTGGTCGAGCGTCGCGTCGAGCGCGGCCTGCGCCATGCCCACGGCGAAAGCCCCGACGCTCGGGCGGAAGAGGTTCAGGGTGGTCATGGCGACGCGGAAGCCGCGGTCCGGTTCACCGAGCACGTCGTCGGCGGTGACCGGGACCGCGTCGAAGTCGAGGGAGCCGATGGGGTGCGGGGAGAGCATGTCGAGGGGGGTGCCGGTGAGGCCGGGGCGGTCCGCCGGGACCAGGAAGGCGGTGACGCCACGGGCGCCGGCGTCCTGGGCCGTACGGGCGAAGACGGTGTAGAAGTCGGCCTCGGGGGCGTTCGAGATCCAGGTCTTCTCGCCGACGAGGCACCAGCCTCCGGTGCCGTCGGGCTCGGCGCGCAGGGCGAGGGCCGCGGCGTCGGAACCCGCGCCCGGCTCGCTGAGCGCGAAGGCCGCGACGGCCGTGCCGTCGCTGACGCGCGGCAGCCAGTGCGCGCGCTGCGCGTCGGTGCCGTACGCGTGCACGGGGTGTGCGCCGAGTCCCTGAAGGGCGAGAGCGGTCTCGGCCTCCGTGCAGACGCGGGCGAGGGACTCGCGCATCAGGCACAGGTCGAGGGCGCCGGAGCGGAACAGCCGCTCCAGGAGGCCGAGCCGGCCGAGCTCGGCGACGAGCGGCCGGTTCACCTTCCCCGGCTCGCCCTTCTCGGCGAGGGGTGCGAGCCGCTCGGCGGCGAGCGCACACAGCTCGGCACACCAGGCGGTCTGTGCTGGGTCGAGCGAGAATGACGGAGCTGCGGACTCTGCGGTCATCTGTCGGCGCCTCCCGGTTCGCCGGCGGCTCGGGCCGGCTCCGTCACGTTATCGCGGACCGTTGACTGTCGTCACCATCACGATACGCTCGTTCCGCGAGCCCACCGATACCTGTTTGCGCGAGCCCACCATGACAAGGGGGCGCACGGCCATGACAGACGCTCCACCGCAGCACACATCGGCCCACGTCGACACCTTCGCGCGCGACCATCTCCCGCCGCCCGAGCTCTGGCCCGACCTCGTCTTCGACCTCCCCGAACTGCGCTATCCGCAGCGGCTCAACTGCGGGGCCGAGCTACTGGACCGCACCGTCGAGCGGTTCGGCGCGGAGCGTCCCGCGTTCCGCACCGGCGACGGGGAGGTGTGGACGTACGGGGAACTGCTCCGCCGCGTCGACCGGATCGCGCACGTGCTCAGCGGCGAGCTGGGCGTGCGGCCGGGGAACCGGGTACTCCTCCGCGGCCCCACCACGCCCTGGCTCGCGGCCTGTTGGCTGGCCGTGATGAAAGCGGGCGCGGTCGCCGTCACCGTCCTCGCGCAGGCGCGGTCGCAGGAGCTGGCGACGATCTGCTCCATCGCGCGGGTCACGCACGCGCTGTGCGACGCCAGGACCATGGACGACCTGGTGAAGGCCGAGGTGCCCGGGCTGCGCGTCACACCGTTCGGCGGCGAGGGGCCCGACGACCTCCTGCGGCGCGGCTCCGGACAGCCCGAGACGTACGACGCCGTGGCGACCGCCGCCGACGATGTCGCCCTGATCGCGTTCACTTCGGGCACGACGGGGCGCCCCAAGGGCTGCATGCACTTCCACCGGGACGTCCTCGCCATCGCCGACACGTTCGCGCGCCATGTCCTGCGGCCGAGGCCGGACGACGTGTTCGCGGGGAGCCCGCCGCTCGGTTTCACGTTCGGGCTCGGCGGTCTCGTCATCTTCCCGCTGCGGGCCGGCGCCTCGTCGCTGCTGCTGGAACAGGCCGGGCCGCGGCAGCTGCTGCCCGCCATCGCCGAGCACGGGGTGTCCGTCCTGTTCACCGCGCCGACCGCGTACCGCGCGCTGCTCGACGGGATCGACGGCACCGACGGGCACGCCCTCTCTTCGCTGCGGCGGTGCGTCTCGGCGGGCGAGAACCTGCCGGCCGCGACCTGGCGCGCCTGGCACGAGGCGACCGGGATCCGCATCATCAACGGCATCGGCGCCACGGAACTCCTGCACATCTTCATCTCCGCCGCCGACGACGCGATCCGCCCCGGGACGACGGGCGTGCCCGTACCCGGCTGGCAGGCGCGAGTGATCGACGCCGCCGGGGCCGAAGTACCGGACGGAGAAGCAGGGTTGCTCGCCGTGCGCGGCCCGGTCGGCTGCCGCTACCTCGCCGACGAGCGGCAGACGACGTACGTCCGCGGCGGCTGGAACGTCACCGGGGACACGTACGTCCGCGATCCCGACGGCTACTTCCGGTACGTCGCCCGCGCCGACGACATGATCATTTCTGCGGGGTACAACATCGCGGGCCCCGAGGTCGAGGACGCGCTGCTGCGGCACCCGGACGTCGCGGAGACCGCGGTGGTGGGCCGCCCCGACGACGAGCGCGGGCAGATCGCGGTCGCCTACGTCGTGCTGCGCGAGGGCGCCCGCCGGGACCCGGACGCGCTGCGGGCGTTCGTGAAGGCCGAGCTGGTGCCGTACAAATGCCCGCGCGAGATCGTATTTCTGGACGCGCTGCCGCGCACGGCGACCGGGAAGCTGCAGCGGTTCCGACTGCGCTCCACCGGCGATCTAGAGTGACCACGTGTCCGACCTGCACACTCCCCGGTCCCTGATCGTCACCCTCTACGGCGCCTACGGGCGCGGCTTTCCCGGCGCCGTGCCGGTCGCCGAGCTGATCCGGCTCCTCGGCGCGGTCGGCGTCGACGCGCCCGCCGTGCGGTCCTGCGTCTCCCGCCTCAAGCGGCGCGGGCTGCTCCTGCCGGAGCGCACGGGGTCGGGCGCCGCCGGGTACGCGCTGTCGCCGGCCGCGCGGCAGCTCCTGGACGACGGCGACCGGCGCATCTACGGGGCGCCGGCCGGCGGGGCGGACGGCTGGGTGCTCGCGGTGTTCTCCGTGCCGGAGGCCGAGCGCGCCAAGCGGCACGTCCTGCGCTCACGCCTTGCCGGGCTCGGCTTCGGCTCGGCGGCGCCCGGCGTGTGGATCGCCCCGGCGGGCCTGCACGAGGAGACCCGGCACACCCTGGAGCGCCTCGGGCTCTCCCCGTACGTCGATCTGTTCCGCGGCGAGCACCTGGGGTTCGCGGCGACGGCGGACGCGGTCGCGCGCTGGTGGGACCTGGACCGTCTCGCCGCGCTGCACGAGGCGTTCCTGGACGAGCACGCGCCGGTGCTCGCCGCCTGGCAGGCCCGCTCCCCCGGCGACGCCGCTCCGGAGGAGGCGTACCGGGACTACCTCCTCGCCCTCGACTCCTGGCGCCATCTGCCGTACGCCGACCCGGGGCTGCCCGCCGGGCTGCTGCCTGCGCGGTGGCCGGGGACCCGCTCGGCGAGCGTGTTCCGGGCGCTGCACGAGCGGCTGCGGGACGCGGGGGCGGCGTTCACCACCGTCAACCACCCAGCGTGAGCCGGGGCTTGGGCGCGTCCAGGCGTCCGGTCTGCGGTGGCCTGCTGCCCGCCTCGTACGGCTTCGGCCAGGCGACACCGGGACCCGCGTAGCCCTGTTCGGCAGCCGCGTGCAGGGTCCAGTGCGGGTCGTAGAGGTGGGGGCGGGCGAGCGCGCACAGGTCGGTGCGCCCGGCCAGGATCAGCGAGTTGACGTCGTCCCACGAGGAGATCGCGCCGACCGAGATCACCGGGATGCCGGTCTCGTTGCGGATCCGGTCCGCGAACGGCACTTGGTAGGAGCGTCCGTAGGCGGGCTTCTCGTCGGCGACGACCTGGCCGGTCGACACGTCGATCGCGTCTGCGCCGTGCGCGGCGAAGGCGCGGGCGATCTCCACGGCGTCGGCCGCGTCCGTGCCGCCCTCCGCCCAGTCGGTGGCGGAGATCCGGACGGTCATGGGCCGGTCACCGGGCCACACTTCGCGTACGGCGTCGAAGACTTCGAGGGGGAAGCGCAGCCGGTTCGTGAGCGAGCCGCCGTACGCGTCGGTCCGGTGATTGCTCAGGGGCGACAGGAACCCGGACAGCAGATAGCCGTGGGCGCAGTGCAGTTCGAGGAGGTCGAAGCCGACGTCGGCGGCGCGCACGGCGGCGGAGGTGAACTGCTCCCGGACATCGGCGAGTTCGTCCCGCGTCAGTTCGTGCGGAATCTGGCTGCCCGGCTTGTACGGGAGCGGGGAGGCGGCGACCAGCGGCCAGTTCCCGTCGGGGAGCGGGTCGTCGATGCCTTCCCACATCAGTTTCGTGGAGCCCTTGCGGCCGGAGTGCCCGAGCTGGACGCCGATCGCCGTGCCGGGGGCCTGGGCGTGCGCGAAGTCGGTGACGCGGCGCCAGGCCGTGGCCTGTTCCGGTGTGTAGAGACCGGCGCAGCCCGGGGTGATGCGGCCCTCGGGGCTGACGCACACCATCTCGGTCATGACGAGTCCGGCGCCGCCGAGGGCCCGCGCGCCGAGGTGGACGAGGTGGAAGTCGCCGGGGACGCCGTCCCGGGACGAGTACATGTCCATGGGCGAGACGACGACGCGGTTGCGCAGGGTCAGCTCGCGCAGGCGCAGCGGCGTGAACATGGGGGGTGTACCGGGCGGGCAGCCGAAGTCGCGCTCGACGGCCTCGGTGAAGCGGGGGTCGCGCAGGCGCAGGTTGTCGTGCGTGACGCGGCGGCTGCGGGTGAGGAGGTTGAACGCGAACTGACGTGAGGGCTGGTCGAGATAGAGGCCGAGGTTCTCGAACCACTCCAGGCTGGCGCGGGCCGCGCGCTGCGTGGAGGCGACGACGGGCCGCCGCTCCGCCTCGTACGCGGCGAGCGCCAAGGCCGTGGTGGGCTGCTCCTGGAGGCAGGCGGCGAGCGCGAGGGCGTCCTCGACGGCGAGCTTGGTGCCGGAGCCGATGGAGAAGTGCGCGGTGTGCGCGGCGTCGCCGACGAGGACGACGTTCCCGTGCGACCACTTCTCGTTCACGACTGTGCGGAAGGCGGTCCAGGCGGATTTGTTCGACCTCAGGCCACGGCCGCCGAGGGCCTCGGTGAAGATCTTGGCGCAGCGCTCGACGGACTCGCGCACGTCGAGCCCGTCGAAACCGGCCGCCCGCCAGACCTCCTCGCGCATCTCGACGATGACAGTGCTGTCGCTCGCCGAGAACGGGTATCCGTGCAGCTGCATGACGCCGTGCTCGGTCTCGGCGGTCTCGAAGCGGAACGCGTCGAAGGCGAAGTCGGCGGCGAGCCAGATGTAGCGGCAGCGGTGCTCCTCGATGTGCGGCCGGAATGCGTCGGCGTGGGCCTCGCGGGTCGCGCTGCGCACTCCGTCGGCGGCGACGACGAGGTCGTGGTCGCGGGCGAGGTCGGCCGCCGACGGGGCTTCCGAGCGGAAGCGGAGGTTCACACCGAGCTGCCGGCAGCGCTCGTGGAGGATTTCGAGGAGCTTGCGGCGGCCGAGCGCGGCGAAGCCGTGGCCGCCCGAGGTGCGGCGGGTGCCGCGGTGCACGACGTCGATGTCGTCCCAGCGCACGAACTCGGCCTGGAGCGCGGCGTGGACGACGGGGTCGGCGTGCTCGATGCCGCCGAGCGTCTCGTCGGAGAGGACGACGCCGAAGCCGAAGGTGTCGTCGGGGGCGTTGCGCTCCCAGACCGTGATGTCGCGGCGCGGGTCGAGCCGCTTGAGGAGGACGGCGGCGTACAGGCCGCCGGGTCCGCCGCCGATGACGGCCACGCGCAGGGGTCCCACGGTCACCGCCCCCGCCACTTGGGGGCACGCTTCTCCGTGAAGGCCGCGTGGAACTCGGCGTAGTCCTCGCCGTTCATGAGGAGGGCCTGGGTCGCGGCGTCCATCTCGACGGCGGCGGCCAGCGGCATGTCGAGTTCGGCGGTGAGCAGCGCCTTGGTCTGGGCGTACGCGAGGGCCGGGCCCTCGGCGAGGCGGCGGGCCAGGGCCTGCGCGGCCTCGTCGACCTGGCCCTCGTCGGTCAGCTCGCTGATCAGGCCGATGCGCTCGGCCTCCGGGGCGCGCACCGGCTCGCCCAGCATGAGCAGCCGCGTCGCGTGGCCGAGGCCGACGACGCGGGGCAGCAGATACGCGGCGCCCATGTCGCCGCCGGACAGGCCGACGCGGGTGAAGAGGAACGCGAAGCGGGCGCTCGGGTCGGCGACGCGGAAGTCGGCGGCGAGCGCGAGGACGGCGCCGGCGCCCGCCGCGACGCCGTGCACGGCGGCGATCACGGGGAAGGGGCACTCGCGCACGGCCCGTACGACCTGGCCGGTCATCCGGTTGAAGTCGAGGAGCTGGGCGGTGTCCATGGCGAGGGTGGCGCCGATGATCTCGTCCACGTCACCGCCGGAGCAGAAGCCGCGCCCCTCTCCGGCCAGGACGAGGGCGCGTACGGAGCGCTCACGGGACAGCTCGGCGAGCAGGTCGCGCAGGTCGGCGTAGGCGCCGAAGGTGAGCGCGTTGAGCTTGTCGGGGCGGGCCAGGGTGACGGTGGCGACCCCGTCGTCGACGGCGTACCTCAGGTGTCGCCAGTCGTCGGTGCGGGGCGCGGAGCCGGTGAAGGGACTCATGGCGGTGCGGCCTCCTCGGGCGGGGGCGGCGGACGGGACGGCGCGCCTGCCTCGGGCACGTCGCCCCACGAAGTTATCACCGCTTCGTGACTTCCGTCACGAGTACGCGATACGCCATCCTGACAGCGCGTCGTCTACAGCCCATGTGGGGCGGGTGCGGGGAGGCCAGTGCCGGACGTCACGAAGAAGGGCGTCGGGTGGCTCTGTCCACCGACGCCCTACCATTCGTATGGTTGAAAGCAGGACAGCCCCTCCGCTGTCAGCCCCTGTCACCCCCTGTCAGGATACCTGCACCCTGAACGGACCCGCCGTGCCCACACCGCCTGCCCCCACCTCATGGCGCATCGCGCTGCCGCACAGCGCGGCCGCGGTGCCGGTCGCGCGCGCTCTGGTGCGCACGGCCCTGACGGAGATCGAGTCGCCCGCCGCCGACAGCGACACGGCGGAGCTGCTGACGGCCGAGCTGGTGGCGAACGCCGTCGAGCACACGGCGGGGTCGGGCCCCATCGAGCTGGTGGTGGAGCTGCTGCCGTCGGGCTGTCAGGTCGAGGTGCACGACGGGGACCCGGCGCCGCCCGGCGATCTGACCCTGCCCGGCCCGGCCGAGGAGCCGGACCCGTGGCAGGAGCACGGGCGCGGCCTGCTGCTGATCCGCACCCTGAGCTCGTCCTGCGGACATCGCCCCACCGCGTCCGGCAAGGCGGTCTGGTTCACCCTTCCCGCGATACCGGCGCAGCGGACGAGCCCGGAGTAGTACGCCCCTCCTCTGCCGGGGCGGGCGTCAGGCCAGCGTGGCGACCATGATCGCCTTGATGGTGTGCAGCCGGTTCTCGGCCTCGTCGAAGACGACCGAGTGCGCCGACTCGAAGACCTCGTCCGTGACCTCCAGCGAGTCCAGGCCGTACGTCTCGTGGATCTCGCGCCCGACTTTGGTGCCCAGGTCGTGGAAGGCGGGCAGGCAGTGCAGGAACTTGACGTCCGCGTTGCCGGTGGCGCGCAGGACGTCCATCGTCACGGCGTACGGCTTGAGAGCGGTTATGCGCTCGGCCCACACCTCCTTGGGCTCGCCCATGGAGACCCAGACGTCGGTGGCGACGAAGTCGGCTCCCGCGACGCCCTCGGCGACGTCCTCGGTGAGCGTGACGCGGGCGCCGCTCGCCTCGGCGAGCTTGCGGGCCTCGGCGACGATCTCCTCGGCCGGCCAGTACTCACGCGGCGCCACGATCCGGACGTCCATGCCGAGCAGCGCGCCGGTCACCAGGTACGAGTTGCCCATGTTGAAGCGGGCGTCGCCGAGGTAGGCGAAGGCGATCCGGTCGAGCGGCTTGCTGCAGTGCTCGACCATCGTGAGCACGTCGGCGAGCATCTGCGTGGGGTGCCAGTCGTCGGTCAGGCCGTTGTAGACCGGCACGCCCGCGTACGCGGCGAGTTCCTCGACGCCGGACTGGCTGTCCCCGCGGTACTCGATGGCGTCGAACATCCGGCCGAGGACCCGGGCGGTGTCCCGCACGGACTCCTTGTGGCCGATCTGCGAGCCGGACGGGTCCAGGTAGGTCGTGAACGCGCCCTGGTCGGCCGCGGCGACCTCGAAGGCGCAGCGCGTACGCGTGGAGGTCTTCTCGAAGATCAGCGCGATGTTCCGGCCCGCGAGGTGCCGCGTCTCCGTCCCCGCCTTCTTGGCGGCCTTCAACTCGGCGGCGAGGTCGATCAGGCCGCGGAACTCCTCGGCGGTGAAGTCCACCTCCTTGAGGAAGTGGCGGCCGGTGAGGTCGGGACGGACTGTCGCCATGGGGCGCTCCTGGGGTACGCGTAAAAGGGCTAGGGCATCAGAGACACTGGAAGTCTATACGACGTTACACATTTCTATACAGGATTCCAGAGGCAGGCTTCGACACGCGCCCCTACACAGGGTCCCTCTCCACCGGGCAGCTCATGCAGCGCGGGCCGCCCCTGCCGCGCCCCAGCTCGCTGCCGAGGATCTCTATGACCTCGATGCCCTGCTTGCGCAGATAGGTGTTCGTCGTGGCGTTACGTTCGTAGGCGACGACGACGCCCGGCTCCACGGCCAGCACGTTGCACCCGTCGTCCCACTGCTCCCGCTCGGCCGCGTGCACGTCCTGCGTGGCGGTCAGGACCCGGATCTCGCTGAGGCCGAGCGCGGCCGCGATGGCCCGGTGCATGTGCTCCGGCGGATGGTCGGTGACCTTCAACTCCCGCTCGCCCACGCCCGGTTCGATGGTGTACGAGCGCAGCATGCCGAGCCCCGCGTACTGCGTGAACGTGTCGCCGTCGACCATCGTCATCACGGTGTCGAGGTGCATGAACGCCCGGCGCTTCGGCATGTCGAGCGCCACGATCGTCTGCGCGGAGCCCGCCGCGAACAGCTTGTGCGCCAGCATCTCGACGGCCTGCGGGGTGGTGCGCTCACTCATCCCGATGAGAACGGCGCCCTGCCCGATCACCAGGACGTCGCCGCCCTCGATCGTGGACGGGTAGTCGGCCTGCCCCTGCGACCACAGGTGGAAGCCCGCGTCGCGGAACAGCGGATGGTGCCGGTAGATCGCCTCGAAGTGGACGGTCTCGCGCTGCCGGGCGGGCCACCGCATCGCGTTGATGGAGACGCCGTCGTAGATCCAGGCCGAGGTGTCGCGGGTGAAGAGGTGGTTGGGCAGCGGGCCGAGCAGGAAGTCGTCGAGGTCCATCGCGTGGAAGCGGACCGACGTCGGCTCGGGGTGCCGGTCGAGGAACTCCCGCTTGGTCATGCCGCCGACCAGCGCCTCGGCCAGGTCCGTGGCCGGCATCGTCTCGAAGGCGGCCCTGAGGTGGTCGGTGGCGAGCGGCCCGTACTCCTTCTCGTCGAAGACCCGGTCGAGGACGAGGGATCTGGCGTCCCCGATGGCGAGCGTCTCGGTGAGCAGGTCGCCGAAGAGGTGCACGGTCACACCGCGGTCGCGCAGCACGTCGGCGAACCCGTCGTGCTCCTGCCGCGCGCGGCGCACCCACAGCACGTCGTCGAAGAGCAACGCGTCCTTGTTGCTCGGGGTGAGCCGCTTGAGCTCCAGATCGGGGCGGTGCAGGATGACGCGGCGCAGCCGCCCGGCCTCGGAGTCGACGTGGAATCCCATGGGATCCATCTTTCCCCGGCCGGACGGCCCGTGCCCGTGCAATCAAGGAGCTGGGTGGCGGGTCACATCGGCGCGCTCACAGCCTCGGGTCGACCGGCTCCGACTCGAGCGCGAGGACCGCGAACACGGCTTCGTGGACGCGCCACAGCGGCTCCCCGTCCGCGAGCCGGTCGAGCGCCTCGAGACCGAGCGCGTACTCGCGGACGGCGAGCGAGCGCTTGTGCCCGAGGAAGCGGCCGCGTAGGCGTTCCAGGTGGTCGGGGCGCGTGTACTCGGGACCGTAGATGATCCGCAGGTACTCGCGGCCCCGGCACTTGATGCCCGGCTGTACGAGACGGCCCTTGCCGTCGCGCGTGAGCGCCTCGACCGGCTTGACGACCATGCCCTCGCCGCCTCGGCCCGTCATCTCCAGCCACCAGTCGACACCGGCGCTCACCGACGCCTCGTCTCCGGTGTCCACGAAGAGCCGCCGGGTGGTCTGCAGGAGCCCGGACCCGTCGTGCTCGACCATGCGGTCGATGAGGGCGAGCTGCTCGTCGTGCGGCAGCGCGGCCAGCGACCGGCCCTGCACGGCCAGGATCTGGAACGGCGCGAGCCGCACCCCGTCGAGCCCGTCCGTCGTCCAGCAGTAGCGCCGGTAGGCGTCCGTGAACGCGGCCGCGTCTTCGGCCCGTTCACGCTGCCTGCCGAGCAGTTCACCCACGTCGACGCCGCGCGCCGCCGCCGCTTCCAGGCCGGCGATGGCACCCGGGAACACCGCACCGGACGCCGCGCCCACGGCGGCATACTGCGAGCGCAGCAGGCCCGACGCCTTGAGCGACCAGGGCATCAGCTCCGTGTCGAGCAGCAGCCAGTCCGTGTCGAGTTCGTCCCACAGGCCGGCGTCCGTGACGGCGGCGCGCACCCGGCCGAGGATCTCCTCGGTGACCTGCTCGTCGGCGAAGAAGGACCGTCCGGTACGGGTGTAGAGCGCTCCGGTGGGCCCCTCCGGGACGCCGAAGCGCTCGTGCGCCACCTCCGCGTCCCGGCACACCAGGGCCACGGCCCGCGAGCCCATGTGCTTCTCCTCGCACACGACGCGCCCTACTCCGTCGGCGGCGTACTGGGCGAAGGCCTCGGCGGGGTGCTCCAGGAAGTGCTCGTCAGCGGCTCCGCCGCGGGCCCCTTCCCGTGACGTCGCCGTCGGCGCCATCGTCGGCGGCAGGTACGGGACCAGCCGCGGATCGACGGCGAAGCGGCTCATGACCTCCAGGGCCGCCGCCGCGTTCTCCTCGCGCACGGCTACGCGTCCGGCGTGCCGGGTCTCGACGGCCCGCCGTCCGTGCACGTCGGCGAGGTCGAGCGGCCGCCCGTCCTGCCCGCCGGGCGCCTCGGTCCGCAGCGGCCGCGACGGCTCGTACCAGACCTTCTGTGCAGGTACGTCGACCAGTTCGCGCTCCGGCCAGCGCAGCGCGGTCAGCTTGCCGCCGAACACGGCGCCGGTGTCGAGGCAGATGGTGTTGTTGAGCCAGGTGGCCTGCGGGACCGGTGTGTGGCCGTAGACGACGGCCGCGCTGCCCCGGTAGTCCTCGGCCCACGGGTAGCGCACCGGCAGGCCGAACTCGTCGGTCTCGCCGGTCGTGTCCCCGTACAGCGCGTGCGAGCGCACCCGCCCGGACGTGCGGCCGTGGTACTTCTCGGGCAGGCCCGCGTGGCACACCACGAGCCTGCCCCCGTCGAGGACGTAGTGGCTGACGAGGCCGTCGACGAACTCCGCGACCTCCTGCGTGAACTCCTCGCTCTCGCCTGCGAACTGCTCGACGGTCTCGGCGAGGCCGTGCGTGTGCTGGACCTTTCTGCCCTTGAGGTACCGGCCGAACTTGTTCTCGTGGTTCCCGGGCACACACAGCGCGTGGCCCGACTTGACCATCGACATGACGCGGCGCAGGACGCCCGGGGAGTCGGGCCCCCGGTCGACGAGGTCGCCGACGAACACCGCCGTACGGCCTTCGGGGTGCACACCGTCCGCGTATCCGAGCCTGGTGAGCAGCGTCTCCAGTTCAAAGGCGCAGCCGTGGATGTCGCCGATGATGTCGAAGGGGCCCGTGAGGTGCGTGAGGTCGTTGTAGCGCTTCTCGCGTACGACCTCGGCGCTGTCGGCCTCCTCGACGCCGCGCAGGATGTGCACCTTGCGGAAGCCCTCGCGCTCCAAGTGGCGCAGGGAACGCCGCAGTTCACGGGTGTGCCGGGAGATGACGCGGCGGTGCATGCCGGCGCGGTCGGCGCGCTCCGCGTTGCGCGCGGCGCAGACCTCCTCGGGGATGTCGAGGACGATGGCGATGGGCAGCACGTCGTACTGCCGCGCCAGGTCGACGAGCTGCTTGCGGCTCTCCTGCTGCACGTTGGTCGCGTCGACGACGGTGAGCCGCCCGGCCGCGAGGCGCTTGCCCGCGATGTAGTGGAGCACGTCGAAGGCGTCGCGGCTGGCGCTCTGGTCGTTCTCGTCGTCGGCGACGAGCCCCCGGCAGAAGTCGCTGGAGATGATCTCGGTGGGCTTGAAGTGCCGCCGCGCGAACGTCGACTTGCCGGACCCCGAGGCGCCGACGAGGACGACGAGGGACAGGTCGGTGACGGGGAGCGTACGAACGTGGGAACCAGGGGTGGTGGTCATGCGGCCTTCGCCTCCTTCGGACTCGGGTCGGCCGGGGTCCGGTCAGTCGGGGTCTGGTCAGTCGGGGTCCGGTCGGTCGAGGACTGATCGGTCAGAGTGAAGACGGCCATCTGTGTGGGCGGGCCGACCTCCGGGTCGTCGGGTCCTACGGGCTCGAACTCCACGTCGTAGCCGTGCCGTTCGGCCACCGCGCGCGCCCAGGTGCGGAACTCCTCGCGGGTCCACTCGAAGCGGTGGTCGCCGTGCCGGACGTGCCCGGCGGGCAGGGTCTCCCAACGGACGTTGTACTCGACGTTCGGCGTCGTCACGAGGACGGTCCTCGGCCGAGCGGAGCCGAACACCGCGTACTCCAGTGCGGGCAGCCGCGGCAGGTCGAGGTGCTCGATCACCTCGCTGAGGACCGCCGCGTCATAGCCCTTGAGCCGCTTGTCGGTGTACGCGAGCGAGCCCTGGAGCAGCGTGACGCGGGCGGCCTGGCGCTCGCCCATCCGGTCGATCTTGAGGCGCCGGGCGGCGATCGTCAGGGCCCGGATCGACACATCGACACCGACGACCTCGGTGAACCGGGTGTCCTTGAGCAGCTCGTGCACCAACTGGCCCTGTCCGCAGCCCAGGTCGAGCACCCGCGCGGCCCCCGCCGCCCTGAGCACGGCGGTGATGGCGTCGCGCCGCTGGACAGCCAGCGGTACGGGCTGCTCCTCGGTGTCCGTCGCCTCGTCGACCGCGTTGTCGATGGCCTCGACGTCGGTGTCGTCCGCGTTGGCGAGCCGTACCAGTTCCAGGCGCTCCATGGCGCTGCGGGTGAGTGCCCAGCGTCGCGAGAGGTAGCGGCTGGTGATCAGCTTCTGCTCGGGGTGCGTGGGCAGCCAGCCCTCACCCGCCCGAAGCAGCTTGTCGACCTCGTCGGCCGAGACCCAGTAGTGCTTGGCGTCGTCGAGCACGGGCAGCAGCACATACAGGTGCCGCAGCGCCTCGGCGAGCCGCAGCTCGCCCTCCAGGACGAGACGCACGTAGCGCGAGTCGCCCCACTCGGGGAACTGCTCGTCGAGCGCCACCGGGTCGGCCGTCACCGTGGTCCAGCCGAGCGGCTCGAAGAGTCGGCGCACCAGCGTGGCCCCGCCGCGCGCGGGCACCGCGGGCACCTCGATGCGCAGCGGCATCGGCTGCTCGGCCCGCTCGGGCATGGCCTTGCACTGCCCGCGCAGGGCGCTGGAGAACACATTGCCGATCGCCACGGCGAGCAGGGACGACGCGGCGTACGGCCGGTCGTTCACATACTGCGCGAGCGCCGCGTCCGGGGCGCCGCCACGGCCCTTGCCCTTGCCGCGGCGCACGAGCGCGACCGGATCCACCTCAAGGAGCAGCGCCGCGGTGCAGCGCTCCGGGGACGCCTCCGGGTAGAGGACGTGCGCGGTTCCGTGCGAGGTGGAGAACGCCTGCGCGTTGTCGGGATGCTTGTGCAGCAGAAACCCGAGGTCGGTCGCGGGGCGTTCAGGGGTGCCGGTCGTACTGATCGTCAGGAACACGCGTCCGAGTATGGTCCGCCAGTACCGCCTCCGACCACGCATTTCCCTCCGGGGACGCTGCGGTTCTAAAAGGTCACCAGAAGTGACCGGTGCATGATGGATGAATGGATCTTCGAGTCTTCACCGAACCGCAACAAGGCGCGACCTACGAGACGCTTCTCCGCGTCGCGAAGGCCGCTGAAGACCTCAATTACGGAGCGTTTTTCCGGTCTGACCATTACTTGCACATGGGCTCCGCCGACGGGCTCCCCGGCCCCACCGATGCCTGGATCACGCTGGCCGGGCTCGCCCGCGAGACCAGGCGGATCCGCCTGGGCACACTGATGACCGCCGGCACCTTCCGCCTCCCCGGCGTCCTCGCGATCCAGGTCGCGCAGGTCGACCAGATGTCGGGTGGGCGCGTGGAGTTGGGCCTCGGCTCCGGCTGGTACGGGGCGGAGCACGAGGCTTACGGCATCCCCTTCCCGAAGGAGAAGTTCGGCCGCCTCGAGGAGCAACTCGCCATCGTCACGGGCCTGTGGAGCACGCCCGTCGGCGAGCGCTTCAACTTCAACGGCACCTACTACCAGCTGACGGACTCCCCCGCGCTGCCGAAGCCGACGCAGAGCAAGGTGCCCGTCCTGATCGGCGGGCACGGCGCCAAGCGGACCCCGGCGCTCGCCGGGCAGTATGCCGACGAGTTCAACATCCCCTTCGCGTCGCTCACCGACACGGAACAGCAGTTCAAGCGGGTCCGTGCGGCGGTGGAGCAGCACGGCCGCAGCGCCGACAGCCTCGTCTACTCCAACGCCCTGGTGGCGTGCGTCGGCAAGACCGACGCCGACGTCAGGCGCCGCGCCGCCACGATCGGCCGTGAAGTGGACGAGCTGAAAGCGAACGGACTCGCCGGGTCGCCGGCCGAGGTCGTCGAGCGGATCGCCGCGTACCAGGCCGTCGGCTCGCAGCGGATGTATCTCCAGATGCTCGACCTGGACGACCTGGACCACTTGGAACTGATCGCCACCGAAGTGATGCCCCAGCTGTCCTAGGCCACGCGTCAACTCCGCTGGTCCCGGTGCTCCGGCCCCGCCCCTGTCGGGTGAACATCCGTCAACCGGGCACGTGGCCGGGGCCCCGGCCAGTGACCCGTTCACGCGAGTGATCGTTGGCTCGGGCGGAGCCGGACCGCCCGGCACCCGCACCGGCGGCGGCTGCCTCCGCCGGGCGACGCGTGCGTCAACTGGCCTTCCCCCGTGGGGAGGGCAAGGGCCGAGGAGGCCGCCATGTCCCAGGAAGCCATGTCCGAGCAGGTCGTCCACGAACCGGCCGGGCCGGATCAGGAGGGCGCGCCCAAGGGTCTGCTCCAGCAGATGGAAGAGCTGATGGCCGCGCTCAACGCGGATCTGTCGCAGCTCGACGCCGACCTTCAGCAGTCCACCGGACCCGGCGCCCCGTCCGCCGACGAGGGCCACCGCCTCTGACCCCGCCGGGGGCGCGTCGCACCGATGCCGGTGCGCCCCCGAAGCCCGCCGCCGCGCCAACTGGCGCGCCCTCTACGCCGCCGAGTCAGGTTCCGACTCCGACATGGTGTCGCGGCGCAGCCCGAGCCGGCGGATTATCTCGAGGACCCTGTCCCGTGATTCGTCGGCGGCGTCGATGGCGTCCATGCAGTGCCAGTAGTCCCCCTCCTCCTCCGCCTCGCTGGCTATGCCCACCAGGGCGATCCCCACTTCCCCGAGCAGCGCGGCCAACCCGATCAGTGCCTTGTGCGCCTCCGGCAGCTCCGTGAGCTGCGCCGCCCGTATGCCGCCCGCCCCGATGACCGGGAGCGCCGAGCCCGAGCAGCCTCTGCCGCCCGCCTCACTCAGTCCGCGCGCCTCACCCCTCAGCTCCGGCGGGCCCTCTCTCGCCAGCCTGTTCCCCATGGCCTGTGCGAGGGCCTGGGCCTGCCATGCCTCCCGCGTGATGGCCGGCGCGTCCTGGCTCTCCGCCAGGGCCCGTCGGCTCGCCCTGATGAGTCGCACCGCGTCCATGCGCCGCCCCCGTCCCGAACTCCCTTGTCCACTACCCAGAGTGAGGGTCGGAGAGGCGAAAAGCCAGAGGACGACCGAAATCTGTGGACACGGAATCCAATGTTGATAATTCTGTGACTCCATAGAGTGACAAGACCGGTCGCGCGGCCCTTCCAGCCGGTCTCAGCCGCCCGTCTCAGCCGCCGACCTCAGCCCTCCCCCGGCACCGGAAACCGTTCCTCGTTGCGGTCGATCTTCGCCGACAGGGCCGCCAGCGCGTCGATCCCGAGCACCTCGCACAACTGCAGCAGATACGCGAGGACGTCGGCGACCTCGTCGCGCACCCGGTGCGCCGTGTCCGGGTCCGCCATCACGCCGGCCGACTCCTCCGGGGTCAACCACTGGAAGATCTCGACCAGTTCGGACGCCTCCACGCTCAGCGCGGCCACCAGGTTCTTCGGCGTGTGGTACTGCTCCCAGTTCCTGGCCTCGGCGAACTGCGCCAGCCGGCGCTGCAGTCCCTCCACATCAAGTTCTGTCACGGCCCCAGGTCTACCACCGCCGCTCCGTGCTCCCGCGCCGCCCACGTCCCGTCGCCGACCGCCCCCGCCAGACGGATGTGCCCGCGCCCGCACATCCGCACCGCGAGCGCCGTCAGCTCCCGCAGCTGCCGCGGGTCGAGGCTGCGGTCGAGGCCGTCGGCGAGGACGGTGAGCGTCTGGTACGCCTCGGGGACCTCCGCCACCGGGTCGACCGCGAGCACACGGGGGCCGGTGAGCAGGACCAGGGCGAGCGCCAGGTACCTCAACTCGCCCTCCCCGAGACGGTCGACGGGGGTGCGCAGACCGTCGCCGCGGTCGAGCACGGCCCGTACCGTGCCGTTGCCGAGGTCCTCCGACAGGACGTCGACGACGGGTCCCGCGCAGCCGGCCCGGGCGGCGGCGACGAGCAGCGCGTGCCGGATGCCGCACTCGGAGCGTGTGCGCCACAGGACGGCGGCGAGGTTGTCGCAGCCGCTCAGGAGCCGGTCGGCGGCGGCCGGGGCGGGGCGGCGCATGCGGTCGGGCCGGGGGTCGCAGGAGAAGACGGAGCGCAGGGCGACCACCACTTGTTCGGCGGCGGCGATGACGAGCCGCTGGCCTTCCGTCTTGCCCGCGACGCGCAGCGGCAGGAGCGCCGTGCCGAGCAGGTCGTCCGGCAGGGGCGCGCGGGTCACGGGGGTTGCCCCTGCCGTGTGCCAGGCGGCCTGGACCACGCGGCGTCCGGGGTCGCGCAGGGCGGTCTCCAAGAGAGTGCGGCCGTCGCAGGTCAACCGCTCGCCGACGATGCGCAGTTCGGGCTCGGCCTGGATCGCGAGGTCGAGGCGGACCGGGCCGACGGGCCCGGTGACGGTGCAGCCGATGCGGAAGCCGCGGCGTCGCTGCGCGTCGGGGCGGGCCCGGTCGGGGACGTAGGCGGACGGGTCGGGGAACACCTCGTCGAGGGCCGCGCCGCCGCCGAGCCGGGCCAGGCCCTCGTAGGCCTTCAGGGCGCTGGACTTGCCGCTGCCGCTCGGTCCCGCGAAGAGGGTCAGCGGGCCGAGCGGGAAGCGTGCGCTGCGGTGCGCGGCGAAGGCGGAGAGCCGCAGTTCGGTGAGGCTCGGCCGGTCCTGGGGAGCCGGGGGTGCGCCGCCGTCCCCCGCGAGCAAGGTCATGTTCCGGACGGTAGGCGGCACTCCGCCCGGAGAACCGTTCTTCCGGGCGGACCTTCCTTCGATCGGGGGACCGGAGGGCCTGGGCCGGCTGACTAGACCCGGGGAACGGCCCCCGCCACGAAGTCCTGCACCTCGGTGCCGGGAGGGGCGAGCAGGAAGACATTGCGGTCGACACGGTGCATTCCGCAGCCGAGACCGAGGACCACTCCGCTGCTGAAGTCCAGGACGCGCTTGGCGACATCGGACTCTGCGCCGCTCAGGTCGAGCAGCACGGGGATGCCCGTCATCACGGTCTCGGCGACCTCGCGGGCGTCCGCGAACACATTGATCCGCAGGACGACGAACCGTCGCCGCGCCTCGGTCTCCGCTTCGGGGACGGCCCTGTGGTCGACCGCCGACGGCCATGCGTTACGGCCGCGCAGAGGTACGACCTGGGCGAGCCCTTCCCACTGTTCGTCAGTGACGTCGTGGCTGTTCACTGCCCCCACCCCGTCCGGGCTCGTACTTTTGTCTGCACCCGCCATTCTTACGCCAAGTCACTCGTTCAGCCCAACAGCGACACGGTCCGCATCCGCCGTGGTGGCGGGTGCGGACCGTGCGGAGGGCTTGGATCCGGTGTCAGGCGGCGATCGCGACGGCGTCCACGGCCTTGACGCGCAGGGTCCTGCGGGCCGTGCCCAGACTGGTCACGAACGTGGCCGTGGCCGCCAACACCACGACCGTGAGCCAGATCCCGAGGCCCTGGTCGGGCAGGAGCGAGTCGGTGCGGACGGTGGTGAAGGGCACGATCCCCGCGAGGCCCGCCACCGTGCCGAAGAACACACCCGTCACCGTGAGGACGAGGCTCTCGACCGCGACCGTCCCGAGGACCTGGACCGGTGTGGCACCGGCGAGGCGCTGCTGGCCGAACTCGCGGACCCGATAGGAGGTCGCCGCGTACAGGGTGTTGACGAGCATGACGCAGGCGAAGACGACGATGATGCCGACGACCACGAAGTTGAGGGTCTCCAGATTCTTGTCCCCGACGGACTTGGCGACGCCGGACGCCTTGATCGCGTCGCTCTCGACGGCCTGCATGTAGAGGGTGGCCGTGGCCATGCCGGTGAACAGGATCAGCGGCATCAGGACACCGGAGAGCTGGTCGGCGCGCTGCCGCATGTTTCGCACCGTCAGATAGCCGCTCGCGCCGGTGAGCGCGGTGAGCAGGGGTTCCGTGCGGCCGAGGAAGCCGCGCAGCAGCGCCGGGGAAAGCATCGCGAAGCCTACGGAGAGCAGGATCGCGCCGTAGGCGGGCGCCGCCATCAGGGCCGCGTCGGTGGCCTTCATGGCGAAGGTGCAAAGGACACCGGCTGCGCCGACGGCGAGCGCGCCCCAGGCCACGAACTTCCGTGCCCTGCCCCGCCCTTGCCGCATCCCGGCGGCGGCCCTCGCGGCGCGCCGCACCGCGAGGAACGCGGCGCCCGCGGAGGCGAGCAGAGTGATGGCGACGCCGGACGTGAGGGCGACGGGACCGAATACGTGGCTGACGCCGTCGGCGACCTGGCCGCTGTCCTTGAACACGTCGAGCAGGGCCTGGCCGCCGAGCATCGCGGGCCCGACGGCGAGCGCCGAACCGGCGAGGGCGACGATCACGGACTCGCCGACGATCAGGCGCTTGATCTGGGCGGGGGTGGCGCCGGTGTTGCGCAGGAGGGCGATCTCGTCGCCTCGCTGACGGACGTTGACGGTCAGGGTGGAGGCGACGGCGAAGAACACGAGGAGCGTCCCGTAGCCGCCGACGACACTCGCCGCGGTGGTGAGGGTCTCGGCGCTGACGCGGTCGACGCCGGCGGCGCCCGCCGTGTCGTGCAGCGAGTTGAACGTCATGATGATCGCCGCGCCGAGGAAGGCCGACAGGAGCGTCGCGAGGAGGCGTCCGGGGCGCAGCCGGACGGAGCGCAGGGCGAGTGCGAACATCCCTCACACCCCCGCCGGCGTGCTGTCGCCGAGGTGCGCGAGGCGTTCGGCCACGGCGTCGACGGTGGGGGCGGTCATCTCCCCGGCGAGGCGGCCGTCCGCGAGGAAGAGCACGGAGTCCGCGTACGAGGCGGCGACCGGGTCGTGCGTCACCATGACGACGGTCCTGCCGTGCAGGCGCACGGCTTCCTGCAGGAGGCGCAGGACGTCGCGCGCGCTGCGGGTGTCGAGGGCGCCGGTCGGTTCGTCCGCGAAGATCACGGCGGGTTCGGTGACGAGGGCGCGGGCGATGGCGACGCGCTGGCGCTGGCCGCCGGAGAGCTGGTCGGGGCGGTGGCCGAGCCGGTCGCCGAGGCCGACCTGGGTGAGGATGTCCTGGGCGCGGGCCCGGTTGACACGCCGCCCGGCGAGCCTGAGCGGCAGGGTGGTGTTCTGCGCGACGGTCAGCGTCGGCAGCAGGTTGTACTGCTGGAAGACGAAGCCGATCCGGCGGCGGCGGAACTTGGTGAGGGCCGCCTCGGTGCCGCCCGTCATCTCCTCGCCGTCGACCATCACGATGCCGCTGTCGGGCCGGTCGAGTCCGGCCGCGCACTGCAGGAGCGTGGACTTGCCGGAGCCGGAGGGCCCCATCACTGCGGTGAACGTCCCGGCCCGCAGGCTGAGGGTCACGTCGTCGAGTGCGGTGACGGCGTTCTCGGCGCCCTCTCCGGCCCCGTACGTCTTGCTGACCTTGACGAGGCGCAGGGCCTCGCCGCCGTGCCCTGCCGGTCCGCTGCCGCCGGCTCGGCCCGTACGTCGGAACATGGTCTCTCCCCGTCCACCGTCGTTGTCACGGCGCTGTCTGCGCCATGACTACGACGTTAGGGACGGCGGCGTTCCCGCACATGGGGCGTACCGCCCGGACCTCGGGTGTTGCTACGTACACCCCGCACATACGGGTGCCCGGTGGGCCGGGTCAGGTGAGGTCGATGTGCACGTTGGTCGACTTCACGCGGGCGATGGCCTGCATGCCCACTTCGAGGCCGAGCTCCTCGACCGCCTCGCGGGTCAGGAGCGAGACGAGCCGGTGCGGGCCCGCCTGGATCTCGACCTGGGCCGCCACGTCGCCGAGCTTCACGCCGGTGACGATGCCGGGGAAGGCATTGCGCGCGGAGGTGTACGAGGCGTCCTCGTCGTCGCCGCCCGACTGGCCGACCTCGATCGAGAACGCCGCCAGGTCCTGGCCGCGGATCAGGCGGCGGCCGCCCTCGTCGCGGTGGGTGGCGACGCGGCCCGCGTCCGCCCAGCGGCGTGCCGTGTCGGGGCTGACGCCGAGCAGACGCGCCGCCTGCCCGATGGTGTAGGACTGCATGCGCAAAAGACTATGCGGCGGCCCGACGCCCGGTCACATTCCCCCGTCACGCCCCGAAGACAGACCCCGAAGTCACACCCCTGAAGGCACCACGCTGCGTCCCGTCTCGTGGGCGTACAGCGTCGTGCGGTCGCGCAGGG
Source organism: Streptomyces sp. NBC_01445 (assembly GCF_035918235.1). NCBI lineage: Bacteria > Bacillati > Actinomycetota > Actinomycetes > Kitasatosporales > Streptomycetaceae > Streptomyces > Streptomyces sp. NBC_01445. The sequence goes on from NZ_CP109485.1 coordinate 3,350,114, forward strand.
CCGCGTGCACCGCCATCTGCGCGTCGCGGCGGCGCTGGGCCGGGCCGTCGGGCAGGTGCAGCACGCCGGCGTTGCCGCGGGAGCCGCGCTGGATCTCGGCCGTGCGCGGGATGCGCAGGGACTCGTAGTGGGCGAGGCGGGTGCCGGTCGGCTCGTCGGCCGGGGCGGCGAGGCAGGCCGCCAGGTCCATCGCGTCCTCGATGGCCTGGTTGGCGCCCTGTGCCATGAACGGCAGCATCGGGTGCGCCGCGTCGCCGAGGAGCGTGATGTGACGGCTCGACCACTGCCGCAGCGGCGGCCGGTCGTGGAGCGCCCACTGATGGGTCACGTCGACGGCCTCGACGATGTCGGAGACCAGGCCGGTCCAGGAGCCGAACGCGCGGCGCAGCTCCTCCGGGTCGCCGGGCGCCGACCACGACTCGGGCGGCGCGTCCGTCATGGGGACGGTCGCGGCGAAGCTGAGGTAGCGGCCGCCGGACACCGGGTAGCAGACGAAGTGCCCGCCGGGGCCGAGCCAGAGCCGCACGAGGGCCGCACGCGCCTCGTCGGGGAGCCGGTCGACGGGGACGAGGCCCCGGTAGATGCCGAGCCCCGCGAAGACCGGCACGTCGCGCAGGAACGTCTCGCGGACGGTCGAGTGGATCCCGTCGGCCCCGACCACGACCTCCGCGTCGCGGACGGTGCCGTCCTCGAAGGTCAGCCGGGCACCGTCATCGCCCAACTCCTCGGCGCTGCCCAGGCGTTGGCCGAGTCGCAGACTGTCGCGGTCGACCAGTGAGAGCAGCGCCTCGTGCAGATGCGCACGGTGGATCGCGTAGTACGGCGCCCCGAACATCCGCTCGCAGTCATCGCCGAGCGGGGTACGGGCGATGGGGCGGCCGGTCCAGCCGCGTACTTCCATCGCCTCGATGCGCACGGCGTGCTCGCGCAGCGCCGGGCCGAGGCCCAGGCGCAGCAGCGGCCTGATGGCGTTCGGCGAGAGCTGGACGCCCGCCCCCACCTCCGCGAGGCGCCGGGTCTGCTCGAAGACCACGTACGGCAGGTCGTGCGCGGCCAGCGCGCCGGCCAGTGCCAGGCCTCCGATGCCCGCGCCGACCACAGTGATCCGCGGCCGTTCCCCTTCGCCCACTTCCCCGAACCGCACGTCTGGGACCGCCTTCCGCGTCGCTGTGTACCGGCCATGTGCGCGGCGGTGCGAGAGGCCCGGTGGCCCGGGGTCCCGCCCTTCGCCGCTCCCTGAGCATCGGCGGCTCCCGGCCCGCGCGGCAACGCCCGCCACCTTCTGACCTGACAACTGTCGCCGCTTGCGTGACGTCCGTCATCGGAACCGGGCCACGGCCGCTCAACGGCCCCTGGCCGGGCCTAACTTCCTGGTGACAGCGAGATCTGACGACGCCGGGAGGCACACAGTGACGGAAGCGGAGGGACCGCGGTGACCGCGGTGGCCGTGGAGGGCCTGCGCAAGCGCTACGGGGACCACGAGGCCGTACGCGGCGTCGACTTCACCGTCTCGGACGGGGAGATCTTCGCCCTGCTCGGACCGAACGGCGCGGGCAAGACCACCACACTGGAGATCCTCGAGGGCTTCCGCGGCCGGGACGGCGGGAGTGTCGAGGTGCTCGGGCGCGACCCGGGCAAGAAGGCGGACGGCAAGTGGCTGCGCGGGCAGATCGGGCTCGTGCTCCAGGACATCGCCGTCGAGCCGTATCTGTCGGTGCGCGAGACGATCGCGCGTAACGCCGGCTACTACCCCGCGCCCCGCGGCATCGACGAGGTCATCGACCTGGTCGGGCTCGACGAGAAGCGCGACGCGAAGGTGAAGGACCTGTCCGGCGGGCAGAAGCGACGGCTCGACCTGGCGCTCGGCGTCGTCGGCAACCCGCAGCTCCTCTTCCTCGACGAGCCGACGACGGGCTTCGACCCGAACGCGCGGCGCGGCGCCTGGGAGGTCGTCAAGAACCTGCGGGACGCGGGCACCACCATCGTCCTGACCACGCACTACATGGACGAGGCGCAGGCGCTCGCCGACTCGGTCGCCGTGATCGCGGGCGGCGAGATCGTCGCAGCGGGCACGCCCGACACGCTGGGCGGCCGGGACAGCGCGCTGGCCCGGATCCGCTTCCTGCTGCCGCACGGCGCGGCCCTCACCGACGTGCCGCTGCCGGTGAGCGATGTGCAGGAAGGCCTGGTCACGGCGGAGTCGGACGAGCCGACGGCCGCGCTGCACCGGCTGACCGAGTGGGCGCTGGGCCGCGGCACCCCGCTGGAGCGCCTGACCGTGGAGCAGCCCACGCTCGAGGACATCTATCTGGGTCTGACCAGCAAGTACGCGGAACAGGAAGCATCCTCGCCGTCCTCCGAACGCGGGCGCGGGCCGTCCTCGCGGCGAGGGCGCCGACCCGGACGGAGCCGCTCATGACCACCCTGACCCCGACCACGGCCGCCGGCGCCGGGCGCACCGCGCGCACCGAGCGGAGCCCCCTGGCGCTGCTCGGCCACCAGATCCGTTACGAGCAGCTGTCGTTCTGGCGCAACCCGCAGTCGATGGTGTTCACGTTCGTGCTGCCGATCGTGATCATCGCGATCTTCGGCGCGGTGTTCAGCGGCAGCGCCGACGACAAGTTCTTCTTCGGCCTGTCCGGCATGCAGTACTACACGCCGACGATCGCCGCGGTGTCCGTACTGGGCGCCTGTTACGGGCAGTTGGCGATCGTCCTCGCGATGCGCCGGCAGACCGGTGTGCTCAAGCGGCTGCACGCGACGCCGCTGCCGGCCTGGGTCTACTTCACGGGCCTGCTCGTGCACTGCATCGTCGTGAGCGTCGTCGACGTCGCGCTGGTCATCGGGATCGGCTCGCTGTACGACGTGCCGCTGCCGACGCACTGGGGCGCGATCATGGTGACCCTTGTACTCGGCGCGGCGAGCTTCTGCGCGCTCGGCGTGGGCGTCGCCTCGCTCATCAAGAACTCGGAAGCGGCGCCCGCCGTGGTGCAGTTCATCCAGTTCCCGCTGGTGTTCATCTCGGGCAGCTACTTCCCGATCCACTCCGAGGTCCTCAACAACATCGCCGGGCTGCTCCCGGTGAAGCCGTTCAACGACGCGATGCTGGCGCCGTTCGCGCAGAACTCCGGCTACCAGTGGCGCGACCTGGCCGTCCTCGCGGCCTGGGGTGTCATCGGCGCCCTGATCGCGGTGCGCAGCTTCCGCTGGGACCCGCGGCCGGAGTAGGCCGCGCGCCGTACCCCGCACACGGCTTGGGGGCCTCCTCGGAGGCCCCCTCGGCACTCCGCCCCACCCCCCACTCCCCGAAGGGAACCCCTCGCATGTCCCTCACTGAACCGCACACGCGCACCGCGCCGGCCGACCTCGCCGGTGCCTGGGCCCTCGAACCCTCCGCCAGTTCCGTCGAGTTCACCGGCCGGCACTTTCTCCTCCTCCCGGTGACCGGGTCGATGCCGGTGCGCTCCGGCGCCGCGGAACTCGACGGCGACGGCCGTCTCGCGCACCTCGACGTCGCGCTCGACGCGGCCGGCTTCACGACCGGCAACCCGCGCCGGGACGACGCCGTCCGCGGCCCCGCCTTCCTCGACGCGGAGCGCCATCCGCTCCTGCGCTTCGACGGTGAGTCCCTCGCCGCGGCCGGCGAGCCGTGGACCGTCCCGGGTCAGCTGTCCGTCAAGGGCCGCGCGGTGCCGCTGGTCCTCACGGTCGACGAGGTCGTCCCGGAGGGCGCCCGCACGCTGGTCCGCGCGTCGGCGACGGTCGACCGGCACGCGTACGGCGTGAGCGCGATGCGGGCGATGGTGGGTCCCCGGCTGCGGGTGCGGGTGACGGCGGTGTTCGTACGCGCCTGATCCACGTGCGGCGCAACACGAAGGCCCGGCCGGTGATTCACCGGCCGGGCCTCGTTGTGCGTGCTCCCGGGTCAGGCGAGGGCGCCCTCCGCGACCGGGAAGACATGCGCCAGCCACGCGTAGTTGCGCAGCTCCTCGAGGAGGCTCAGGCCCAGGCGGTTGTGGAGCATGTGGGCGTGCGAGAAGAGGATCATTCCGGGGTGGGTCGGCGACTTCGCCCGGATGTCGCCGGTGAGAGCGGCGAGCCCGTCGTGCCAGTGCGCGAACGGGCCGTGGGCGAGCGGGTCCACGGGCTTGGCCCCGGCGTCCCTGGTGATGGTCGTCAGTGAGTCGAGGAGCTCGTCCGGGTAGCCGGCCTCCCCGGCCCAGGCGCGCCAGGCGCCCAGACCGTGCGCGTAGAAGTAGCCGCGTTCCGCCGTGTCGCCCAGGGCCGCGGCGGCGGCCATGGTGCCGCGCAGGGCGAGCAGGGCGCGCTGCCGCTGCGAGGGGGCCTTCGGCGCGAGGCGCAGGACGAGTTCGCTGGAGAGGCGGAACAGGTCCTCGGTGGCGGGCATCAGGGCGGGGCCGCCGTAGCGGTCGAACTCGGGCTCGTAGTCGGCGCGGTGGACGCCGGGCGCCAGCATGGCCCGTACGTGCCGGTCGTCGCCCTGCTCGCCCGCCGAGGCGAGCGCTCCCGCGCCTTCGAGGTAGGCGTCGGGGTCGAGGGGCTCCTCGCCGGGCCGGAGCGCGCCGGCGTCGGCGAGCCGGACGCGCAGCACCTCCTCGACGTGGTCATACGTATCCGGGTCCAGGTCCCCTATCCGCAGCCGTAGATGCGGCCCCGCTTGCCAGTAGCGGATGAAGAACCAGGGTGTGCCTGGGGCGAGTTCGCCGATCATGGGGCCGATCACGTCGGTCAGGACGCGGTCGTGCGCGGACCGGGCGGTGGTGGCGAGGTGGAGGTGCCACGAGCTCCATGTCATGAGGTCTCCCTGAGTGGTCGGGGCGTGGGCGGTCACAGCCGCAGGTCCAGGAGTGCGCCGCCCGAGTCCTGCGGGGCGCCGACGACGACGGAGAGGACGATCGTCTCGTCCGGGTCGAGGCCGAGGACGCGTTGCGTGGGGATCTCCTTGAACGCGCGGACGGGCCGGGCGAAGAGGCCGGAGGCCGCCGCCGAGAGGCACAGGCCGTGGGCGGCCCAGCCGACGGCGTGCTGCGCGGCGCCCCACCCGGCCGGGCCCGAGCGGGCGAACAGGTCGCGGGGGCGCACGGAGAAGAACACGGTCATGGGCGCGTGCCGGATGCGGCAGCCGTTGACGGGCGAGACGCCGTACCCGTAGTGCTCCTCCAGGCGGGCGGGCGCTTCGGGGTCGGCGCGCAGGAGGCGGGCGCCGCCCGGGACCGCACGGTGGACGCCGTCCTCGTGGCCGTCGATGCCCTGGACGACGGCGGTGACGTTCACGGCGTCGAAGGCCGCCGCGAGGTCGGGCCCAGGGGGCGGTACGGCGAGCCACCGCAGCGCGGTGTCGAACGCCTCGGCGGGGAGGCGGGCGCGGCGGCCGCTCATGCCGTGCAGGGCGCGGGGCATGCGCCCGGAGTGCCGCTGCCACAGGAGCTCCGCCCAGTTCGGGACGGTGCGCGAGGGGGGCAGCTCCCGCGGGATCGCGCGGCCGACCGGCACAGGTGAACTGTCGTACGTCTGCTGCCTGTTGACGCGCACGAGGTCGGCGAGGGACGGGTCGCGCAGGTCGGGTACGGCCGCGCGACGCCGTACGGGCAGGAGCGGCGCCGGGTCGCCGATGTCGAGGGTGAGCGGCAGCGACCACTCCCACGCCGGGTCGAGCCCGAGGTCCCCCAGGAGTTCGTGCCCGTCGGGGCCGGGCAGCGAAAGCCGGGCGGGTACGTCGAACAGCTCGAAACCCACACCCAACGCCCGCAGCACGATGCCGAGTTCGAGCGCGACCAGCGAGCCCCTGAACCACTTGTAGGCGGCGGGGACCGACGTGTAGCGGCCGGTGAGGGCGATCCGGCGCGGCGCGCCCCCGTCCGGCTCACCGGTCAGCGCGTGCCGGTCAGGATCGAGGACACGCCAGGGCGCCCCGCCACTGCCCCCGGCCACGAACGCGTGCACGGGGAAGAGGCAGCGCGGAGAGGCGTAGGGGCGGTGGTCGTTGTACGGGTTCTCGGGCTCGCGGCGCTGCGGGCCGAACGCGGTGATCAGCGCGCGGGCCAGGCGGTCCGGCACGTCGCGCGGCGACGGGAGCGCGGGGTAGGGCATGGCCTCCAGCAGGTCGACGGTGCCGAGCGGGAGGGTCTCGCGTGGGGCGCCCGCGCGCGGAGGCTCGGGCGGGACGTGTGTGTCCGGGGGAGGTTCCGGGGTCCAGGTCCACGGGGGCGGCTCGGGCCGGTCGGCGCCGGCGCCGTACGCGTACCAGAGGGGTTCGCGCGCGATGCTGTTGTCGCCTTCGGGGCCCGGCAGTTCCACGGGGGAACGCCGGGCCGGCGCGGGGGCGGTCACGGGAACGGGTGGGGGTCGTAGGGGGACGTCCGGTGCTCCTGGGCCGTGCCGCGCAGGGCCGCCTCCAGGCGGGGCAGGCCCGCCAGGCGCTGCTGCGCGTGGCCGAAGCACATCGGCAGGATGCCGGGGACGACCGCGCGCGCGACGTGGATGCCCGCGTCGGCGTGCTCGCGGCTCGTCTGGTCGACGAGGACGATCCGGTCGAGGCCCGCGTCGGCGAACAAGGAGCGCACGAAGTCCAGGGCGCCCCGCACATCGCCGCCCGACGCGTCGGCGAGGCGCCGCGGCCAGTCGGGGAACGCCTCGTCCAGGGTGACGCTCTCGCCGCCGAGCGCGGCTGTGGCCCGCTCGCGCGTCTCGGGGATCGAGGAGAACCGCACGTGGTCCTCCAACTCCTGTACCAGCCAGGGGTCTTCGGCCATCGCCTCGACCTGTTCCCTGGTCCAGTCGACCGGGTTGGTGACGAGCTGGGCGACCTCACGAAGGGCGCCGCGGATCGCGGACTGCGGGTCCGCCCCGGATCCGGCCGAGGAGAACGTCGCGGGGAACGGGTTGAGGCGGTTCACTGCCAGGACCCAGACCACGGGCAGCGCGATGTCCCGCGTGGCGACCAGGAGATGGACGTCGAAGCCGCGCGCCTGGATCAGCTCGATCATGGCGCGGCTCGTCGGGTCGGTGATCGAGCTCTGCGGGATGTGGGGCAGCGGCGCGGCCCGGTACCAGGAGGTCAGGAACGCGTCGCGCTCGGCCAGCTCGAACAGCGAGTGCAGTGCTGCCTCTTCGAGGTTCGCGCCGACGGCGCAGCCGCTGGAGGACTCGTAGAAGTAGTGCTTGCGCTCGTGCGGTGTGACGGCCCTGGCGGCGCGCCGGTCCCTGCGGAACGCGTACTCGTACTGGTAGAAGGCGTGGTCGGCGGGGACGAGCAGGGCCCGTCCGTCGTCGAGGTCGTGGCCCCACACCCAGTCCATCGGGGTGTCGGCCGTGTGCGCGGTCACCCGGCTGGTCGGATGGGCCAGCTGCTCGTCCGTGTAGCGGCCGAGGGTCGCCGGGTCCACGGCGTGCTCGGCGACGTCCGTGTACGCGCGGTCCGTGAGGACCGGGATGTCGTACGGGAACCCGCCGAGCCTCTCGTACGCCTCCAGGACGGCGACCGGCTCGGTCTCGGCGAACGTCCTGGCGCGGCCGTGGCCCATCGCCGGCGCGTCCGGCACGACGGCCATGCTCATCGCGAACGGGGTGCGGGACTCGCGCAGGATGGCGCGGACCGGGCCGAAGCGGTCGTCGACCAGGCGCTCGCGCAGCAGGCCCCGCTCGACGAGACGGCTGTCTCCGGACCGGGTCGGGTCGCCCGGGGACGCCGGCCGGTTCCGCAGCGCTTGCGGCAACGGCTGTTCCGTGGCGGCGAGTTCACCCTTCTCCGGGCCGCACAGCGGGCAGTGGAAACTGCGGGCGACGCGGTGGCGGCGCAGGCCGCGCGCCGATACGGCGTACAGCTCGCCGGTGCCGAGGGGCCGCCGCGCCAGATGCTCCAGGGACGCCCGGAGCAGTTCGGGCAGCAGCGCCTCGGACGGTGCGGTTCCGGCGGTCGCGTGGGTGAGGTCGCCGACGAGGGGGTGGTCGACGACGGTGCGCTCACGCACCTCGGCGCAGCCGGCGCACCCGGCGTCGGTCCCCGGCGCCCACAGCGGTCCGACGAGAACTTCGTCGCTGTGGATGCGCACGGACAGATGTGGGCGGCCCGACTCTCCTGCCGCATCCAGGTGTTGGCGCTCCCAGCCGAGGTCCCAGCCGCGCCGGACGGAGACGCGCCCGCCGTCCGCGACCGTCAGGGCGCTCAGCCCGGTGACGACGTCCCGCCAGGTCTCGTCGTCGTACGCGTCGGGGGCGCGCCGCGTGCTGATCACGTCAGCCGTGTCACTGTGCATCGTGGGTCTCCCGCGTGCGCTCTACGGCCTCGACCGGCCCGTACCAGAAGGGGATCTCGCCGAGTACCGGGTCCGCCGCGACGGGGTGGCCGCGGAAGGCGATGCCGAGGGCGTCGGCGTGGGTGGTGAGCTGTGCGCGCAGGGCGCCGATGACGGCGGGGTCGGCGAACAGCAGGGAGTCCGTGGAGAGTTGAGGGGGCCTGCCCGTCTGCGCGTGGGCGACGCCCTCGCACAGGGCGGTGCGCAGCGCCTCCTGAGTGGTGGATCCCCAGCCCGTGCCCAGGATTTCGCCGGCCGCGGTGGTGATCTCGGCGAGTCGCCAGTCGACGCCGGGGACGTGGTGCAGCACGAGCCGGGGCTCGCCGTCCACCAGCTGCCGCAGCGCGGACAGGATGCGCTCGCCTTCGGCGTCGGGCGACGCGTCGACCCCGGCAAGCTCGACCGCGCGCGGGGCCAGCAGCCGCAACGCGCCGTCGAGCAGCCAGTGCTCCTCGGTCAGGCCTGCGGCCGTCCCCGGGGTGCGGTCCCGCAGGGCGAGCAGCGCGGCGGCGACGGTCGCGGCCTCCTGGTGCGGTCCCCAGGCGACGACCGTGCCCGCCCGTTCCCCGCGCTGTTCGACGGCGCGCAGCGCGAGCGGCATCTGCGGCAGGTCCTCGTCAGCGGTGTAGGAGAACAGGCCGGTCCAGCGACCGGCGAGGGCCACGGCCGGCTCGCGCGCGTCCTCCGGTTCGGGCATCGGCGTCGAGGGGGCGTCGGTGAGGAGGGAGCCCGGCCGGCCGGTCGCGGCCGCCATGCGGGCTCCCCCGACGGTCACCCGGTCGGAGACCAGGTCCGCCCCGTACACGACGTGGGCCTCGCCCGCGTCCGCCGTCCCTGTCAGCGTGTCGATGAGCAGCTGCCCCGCGAGGGCCCCGGCCACGGCGTCGGCGACCGGGCGCGGCACGGGCCCGTCGCCCTCGTCCGTCCAGGACAGGGCCCGCGCACGGAACGCGGCGCGGGTCGCGGCGCCCTCGGGACCACCCGCGAGAACGGGACCCACGACATGAACCGTGTCGCCGAGGAAGACGGTCAAGTGGTGCTTCACGGCCGAGAGTTCAAGCGGCCCACCATCGGCTGCGGTACGGATCTCCAGTACCGCGTCAGCGCCTTCGTACCCGTTGTCGTACGAACCGGGCACCTCCATGACCGTCACCTCCCCCACCCCCGCCCGCCGCAGCCCGCGCGCCGCCGGACCGGTCGCCTGTGGCGGGCCCGTGACGAGTACGCGGGCGGCGCGCAGGCGGGCGAACGCGGCGTACGGATCGTCGAGCCGGGCCTCCAGGCGGGCGACGGACTCGGCGTGCGGCGCGCGCTCCTCGGGGGACGGCTCGGGGGCGGTGAGGGCGTCGGGGTCGAGCAGGAGTCCCGCGTCGCGCAGCTTGCCGACGAGGTGGCGGACGGCGGGGCGGGAGCGCTCGGTGCCGAGTTCGGCGACGAGTTCGTCCTCGGTCGCGCCGCTCTCCAGGAGGGGGACGCAGCCCTCGGCCACGGCGTGCAGGACGTCGGAGCCGCGCAGGACGACCTGGCCGCGGGTGCCGCTGAGGTAGACGCCGCCGGGCACGGGCGCGAAGTGCAGGTCGGGGCGGGCCTTGAGCCTGGCGTTCGTCATGCCTGTCCCCCTCGGTAGGTGAAACGGCCGCCGGCCTCGCGGCCGACCTCGACGACCCACTCGGTGGCGTGCGTGCCGTCGACGACGGCCGGCAGCGCCTCCTCCAGGTAGCAGCCGTCGGCGCCGCGCCGGTCGAGCATGCGCGGCAGGACGCGGGCGCTCAGGGCGCTGGTCAGGTCGACGTACTGCGGCTTCTGCTGGAGCCGCTTGGACTGCACGTCGGGGGCACCCACCGAGAGGGGTCCCTCGTCCTCGGGCGCGTTCTTGATGACGACCTCCTCGGCGACACCGTGGCGGGCGCGCCACGCGTTGAGCGCGAGGAGCCGGTCGTGCTCGTCGGGTCCCGCGGCGACCGCGGTGGTGAGTTCGTCGCCGCCGTACCAGCGGCGGCGGCCGATGAGGACGTCGCCGACGGCCATGCGGGGCGCGGTCCGGGTGGTGGCGCGGTCCCACGGCGTCGCCGCGTGCCAGCTGTTGGGCAGGCTGTTGAAGAGGCGGCCGCTGATGGCGAGGCCCGAGGCGACGGACAGGGGCGGCGGGAACAGGCCGGGGTGGCCCGTGCCGAGCGGGAGTACGCGCAGGGGCGCGCCGTCGGCGTCCTCGACGCGCAGCGTGTCGGTGTCCGGGTCGTGCGCGAGGCGCAGCGTGAACCAGTCCTCGGGGGTGAGGCCGCCGGGCAGGATCGGCGCGTGCGCGTTGACGTTGAGGCGGTGCAGGCCGAGGTCCTCGGTGACGCGGGCGCCGTCGAAGCCGTACTCCCGCTGGAGGTGCTCGGCGAGGCGGGGCAGGGCCTGGCCGCCCATGCGGCGGTCGGCGTCGAGGAAGCGGGCGTAGAGCATGCCGTGGCCCGGCAGTCCGTCGTTGAGGACGAGCCTGCCGTCGCCCTCCTGGAGGAGGACGCCGTAGATGAGGGGGTCCTGGCGGAAGCGGTCGGGCAGGGACGCGGTCAGGCCCGTCACGTCGTCGGGGGTGAGGACGAGGGTGTCGTCGCCGGCGTCGACGGTCTTGGACAGGCGCGCGTGGACGGCCTCGGTCAGCTCGCGGCGCAGCAGGTACATGCGCTCCAGGGAGCCGTCGGCGGGGCCGATGCCGGCGAGTGCGGACGGGTCGCCGGTGCCGTGCGGCCCGTAGACGGCGTCCATGGCGGCGGCGCGCCGGGACACCTCGCCGACGACGAACGCGGCGTTCGCGGCGAGCGGGATGTTGGCCCCGGCTCCGAACCGCTCGACGAACGCGGCCGTCATCAGGACGCGTACGTCGTGCAGCCAGTCGAAGACGGACAGGAGCTCGACGGCCGGGCCGAGGTCGGCGAGCGGCTTGTGCCACTGCCGGGTCGCCACCTTCAGCGGCGGCATGACGTAGTCCTCCTCGACGGTGATCTGGGCGGGCCGACCGGCGAGGTGGCTCAGCTTGCCCAGGTCGCCGCGCAACTCGGCGAGCACACCGCCCCGTTCGGGCGCGGGAGCCTCGGCGAGGCGAGGCAGTCCCGCGCGGATCCCGGCGGCGAGGGTGGTGGCGCGCGGGTCGTCGGGGGTGAGGAGGTCGTCGTAGTCGGCGGAGCCGTCCTCGGCCTCGTGGAAGGTGCACAGGAGGCCCTGGCCCACGGCCTGCCGTACGCGCTTGTCGGCGGCCTCGGCGGGGATGCCGGCGCGTTCGGCGACGTGGGCGACGACGGCGGGGAAGAGCCGCGGCCCCATGGACACCGCGTCGAGCAGGTCGCCGACGGGCCCGTCCAGGGGTACGGCGAGCCGGCGCATGCCCGCGTCGGTGAGCCGCAGGAAGAACAGCTTGCCGGACTCGGGGTCGGGCGCGGAGGTGGGCGGGATGCCCACCCAAAGGTCCGTGAGGTCGGCGGTGTCGGCCGCGGGGAGCCCGCCGAGCACGTAGCCGAGCATGACGCGGTCGAGCCCGGGGAAGGCGGTGGCGCCCTCGAAGGGGACGTCGCCGGGGTCGACCCCGTCCGGGTCGGGTTCCGCGATGCCGACGGCGGTGAACCGGGACAGCGGGCTCGTGCGGACCATGGCCCGCGTGACGTACTGGATGAGGCCGCGCTCGGACTTGCGGGTGCGGGCGGAGACCTTGCCGGGGCCGAGGACGGCGGCGCGGTAGCGCTCGGCCTCCTGGTGGACCTCGGGCGCCACGAGGGCGAGTGAGCGCAGCAGGTCGTCGTCGCCCAACAGGGCGGCCAGGCCGGCCCGTTCGCGGTCGGCGGCCTCCGGGTAGCCCTCGACGAAGGCGTCGCGCAGCCGCTCCCTGGTGTCGCGCGCGGCGAGCCATTGGGTGACGGCCGGCGTGGGGGTGGGCGGCTTCTTGGGGGCGCGGCCGTTGTGGATGGAGCGGCGCAGGGCGATGAGGTCGCGGCGCTCTGCGTCGTCGGCGGCGGCGCCGATGCGGTGGTACAGCTCGCCGGAGCACGCGTCGGCGGCCTGCCTCAACTCCTCTTCAGCAGCGGCGAGTTCGGCGAGAGCACGACGCTGGGCGGGGTCGGCGAGGCGGGCGCGGCGCAGCGGGTTGACCCGCAGGAACCAGAGGGATTCGGGTGTGGTCGGGCCTGTCATCGCGGGGCTCCCGTCGGGTCGGCCGCGGTGGCGGCCATGCGGTCTCGGCGGTCGTTCAGCCGGTCCTGCCAGGACACGCCGAGGACGTCGTCGACGGTCTCGGCGATGGCGAAGCACATGTAGTAGCGCTGCATCGGCGAGACGGTCAGGAGCGGCAGCTGCTCGTAGAAGAGGTTCGTCAGGAGGCGGAAGGCGGCGAACCAGCGGGAGGGGTCGGCGACCACTCCGGAGTCGCCGACGGCGCGGTGGAAGTCGCTGTCCGGCTGGTCGCCCTGCGGCACGACGCGGGTCGCTCCGGGCGGTCCCATCTCGCTGCGGTCCACGCCGTCGGTGACGGAGTCGAGCAGGTCGAGGGTGAGCGTTCCGGCGGCGACGGCGCTCTCCAGGGCGCCGGAGCTGTACGCGAACGCGGTCCGCCACTCGGCGGCGCCGGCCGACACCTCGCCGGACAGGCGCTGTTCGACGACGGTACGCAGCCGGGGCGCGTCCTTGGCGAGCCGCTCCTGGAAGACGGGCCTGACGTCCTTGGTGGGCGCGGCCCAGGCGAGGAACGCCTCGACGTGGGAGCGGGGCGAGAACACCCCGTAGGCGGGGCCGAGGAAGTGCGTGTCGACGAGGGCGGCGAACGCCTCGGCGAGCCGGACGGTGGCGGTGGCGGGCTCCGCCGCGATGCCGTCGATCATGCGCAGCAGGGGCTTGTTCAGGGCGCCGAGCACGACGGTGCGGAACTGGTCGAGGCGCGGCTCGCGTGACGCCGTGTCGGCGGGGCCCACCCGTGAGACGGCGCCGTGCTCGTGCAGCGGGAGGTAGGGCGGCTGGACCGCTTCGAGCCGGCCGAACTCGCGGGCCTGCTCCAGGTACGCCTCCTCGGTCAGGGCGCGCGGCGGGTCGAGCGGACCCGCGTCGAGGAGATCGGCGACCTCGGTCCAGTCGGGGCCGCCCGGCACCGCGAGGGCGAGGACGTCGACGTGCGGGCCGTGCAGCCAGCCGCGCCTCAACTGGACGGCTGGGGCGCCCCGTTCGCTCAGGGCGCGGGCGACCGGCACGACGTGCCTGGCGAGCCACGTCGGTGTCATCGGCATCCGTGTGTGGAGCCGCACTCCCGTCAGGCCGGCGGAGTCCGGCTTCACGGCAGTGCGCTCCGGCGCTTCAACCCCCATGTTTTTCGCACCTTCCAGGAAATCTTCAACAGATCTTGCGGAATGTTTTGACTGGAATTCTGTGGCGCCGACTTGTGCCCGGAAAGGGAATGCGGGGCGGCCGCTTACATACGTCACCGCTTTCGTGACACCGGCGCCCGCCGGGTCACGGACGGGTTGGCCGAAAACTGCCAGTCAGGCGCCAAGATCGCTGTACCCTCCGGCCATGACTACGGACACGGAGTGCCTTGCACTCACGCAGAATCTGCGCCGCCGCGGGGCCATCGTCCTCGCGGTTTTTGCCCTGGTGTGGGCTTTTGCGGGCGGCTCCGGCATAAGTGCCGTGGGGGTTTCGGTGACGGTCGGCGTGCTCGCCGCCGCGGTGACCGTCGTGGCGGTGGTCCTGGCCTTCCGCGGCGGGGCCGGACCGGCCTCGCGCATGGTGCGGCTCCCGGAGAAGTGGAACCGCGGGGTCGGCATGGTGAACATGGCCGAGCTGGTGGCGATCTTCGTGGTCATCGCCGCGTCGAACGCGAGCGGCCACCCCGAGCTGATCCCGCCCGGTATCTGCCTGGTCGTGGGCCTGCACTTCTTCCCGCTCGCCCGCCTCTTCGACCAGTGGCAGTACAAGTGGACGGCCGTCTTCCTGACGGCGGTCGCGGTGGCCGGCCTGGTGGTGGCGGCGGCCGGCACGACCATGGAGACCGTGCGTGTGGTGGTCGGCCTCGGCGCGGCGCTGGTGCTGTGGGCCTCGTCGTTCCACGTCGCCGTGCGCGGCTGAGGCGGAAGCGGCGGCACCTCGAAGTTCCCGCGAAAGGCCCCGCGAAAGGTCCCCACACAAGGATGTACCCATCCAGCTCCCGGCTGGATGGGCGCATCCTTTGGAACGGTGGATCAGCAGGCGGAGCAGGTGCTGGACGAGGACGACGAGGTGCCGATCGAACCGCTGGAAGCGCCCATCTCGGGGAGCGCGACACCCTGCGCGACCTCAAGGGTCTCCAGCTCGTCGACGTCGAAGCTGTCGAACGCCTTCTCCGCGTCGTCGCCGTTCTTGATGTCGTTGATGCTCATGTGGTGAATTCCTTCCGGTGTTCCGCGAAGTGGCTTCGCGGGGTGGACGAGCGGTGAGTGAGGGGAAGTCAGCAGGCGGAGCAGGTGCTGGACGAGGACGACGAGGTGCCGATCGAACCGCTGGAGGCGCCCATCTCGGGAAGGGCCACGCCCTGCGCGACCTCAAGGGTCTCCAGCTCGTCGACGTCGAAGCTGTCGAACGCCTTCTCCGCGTCGTCGCCGTTCTTGATGTCGTTGATGCTCATGTGGTGAATTCCTTTCGCGAGTTCACGAGTTCCCGGGGATTCCCCGGAACGACCTTCCCGGAGATTTCCGGGGGGTCTTTTTTCTTTCCGCAACCGGTGGCTGCGCAATTAATAATGCTCGGCCGGTCATTCGGTGGCCAGCCTTTGCGCCCCCTCGCTGACATTTATCACGGGGGAATTGACCGGCAGCGACCATTCCGGGCTGTTGAGCATGGCCCAGCCCGCCTCGGGATCGCCGGCCACGGAGTCGTCGGGGCTGCGGCTGCCCAGCAGGAAGTCGCCGACGGACGACTCCTTCAGATAGTCGAGGCCGAGGACACGGGCCGACATGTCGGCGTCGCCGTTGCCCAGGCCGCACGGGGCGAGACCGAGGGCCGTCGCCACCAGGTACATGGTCTGGTAGAGCACACCGGTGTGCCGCAGCGTCGTCGCGTAGGCGATGGCGCGGTACTTCCACGCCATGCGCTGGAAGCGCGCCGTGACGGTGATGAGCACGTCAGGGCGCGCCTCCATCCCAGTGGCGCGTGACGCCACATGGAAGAGGGACTCCCGGTCCGTCTCCGCGTCGTTGACGAGGACGAGGCGGTGCGCCACGGGGTCGTAGTAGTAGATGCCGGCGTCGAGCCCCGCGCAGCGCCGCACGGTCACGTACAGCTCGAGTTCGTAGCCCTGGCCGCCGCTGGGATAGGGACGGGAGACGACCTCGTCGCGTCCGCTGCCGTCCTCGGGGGTGTAGTGGGCGCGCACGCGGGCGACCCGGTAGAGGAACTCGCCCAGCTGCTCGGCCGTCAACTCCCCTTCTCCGTAGGAGCGGATGGAGCGGCGCGTCTCCAGGGCGGTGGTGAGGGAGGGGTCGCGCCCGGCGATCTCCTCGCGCGTGGGCCGGTACAGATCCACGGCCGGTCCGTCCGGGGCCGGCTTCACGGCGGGCTGGGGGTCGATCTCGCCGCGGTACGGGTAGACGGCGCCGAACACGTCGTCGTAGCGCCCGGAGCGGATGCGGGAGTGGAACAGCAGGTCGTGAAAGTCCCACTGCCGCAGTGTCGGCTCCGTGTCGGAGGCGAACGCGCCTTCCTGGTCGGCGGGTTCGACGAAGCCGGCGCCCACGAGGTGGGCGAGCGCGTCGAGGGCGTCGTCCTCGCTCAGTCCGGTGCCGAGCGCGCCGGCCGCCACGGGTTCGCCCAGGGCGGCGACCAGCTCGCGGGCCGCGCGGTCCACGAGCACCGCGCGGAACTTCACGAGCGGCGACTCCAGGACCAGTACGCCCTCGCGGGTACGGCAGAACGCGAACCGGGAGAGGCGCACGGTCGTGCCCGGCGCCACCACGGCGATCCGGTGCTCGGCGTCAGGCGCGGTGGGCTCGACGCGCAGGAGCTCCCTGCGGTCGGCGGGTCCGCCCCGAGTGAGGACACTGCGCGCGACCAGATGGCCCGCGCGGTCGAGGAGCCGTTCCACCTGGACGGCCTCGGCGGCCCGCAGCCCGTCCAGCAACTCGCTCATGGGGCGCGGCCCTTCGGCGAGCCGGCCGAGCGCGGTGCGGATGCCGCCGCGCACCGGTCGCAGGGTGAGCGAGGTGGCCGGGCCCGCGAGGGTCGCCGACTCCCCGTCGAAGAGGACCCGGACGTCGGCGCGGAACGCGGGCGCGGTGCGCGGCGGTGATTCCGCCGGCTTCTCGGTCTGCATACTGATCTCCGGTTCCCTTGAGGCGACTTGCCCAGGGCCGCGTGCTGTCGAGGCGGCCGTTGAGGGCGTACTCCGGAAATCACTGTCACGCCGAACGCGAAGCGCTCCCCCTGTCTCCCGTGAAATCGGTGACGTACACCATCGGCGGCCATGACACCCGTCACCGCGACGCGTCGAACTCTCGGAATTCCGCGCCCCTGTCCGCATGCTCGGAAGACGAATTCACCATCCGGCCGGGCAAGTTCGGCCGAGCGACCTCAGTTAAGGAATCCCCGCCGTGCTTACACGTCGTCATGCAATACGCCTCGGTCTCACCACCGGTGCCGTCGGCGCGGTGGGCGCCGCGGGAGGGCTCTTCCAGACACTGACGTCGGGCGGATCCGCGAACGCGGCAACGGCGGCCGGCGCCCCGGCCGTCACGCCGTTCGCGGCCCCGCTCCCCGTGCCCAAGGTCCTCGCCCCGTACCGGAGAACGAGCACCGCCGACTACTACGCGGTCACCATGAGCCGCACCAGCCACGAGATCCTGCCCGGCACCCGCACGGACGTCCTCACCTACAACGGCACGTTCCCCGGCCCCACCATCCGGGCCCGCAAGGGGCGCACCGCGGTGGTCCGACAGATCAACGCCCTGGACATGCCGACCTCCGTCCATCTGCACGGCGGCAGCAACCCCGTGGAGCACGACGGCGGCATGATGGACACGATCGCGCCGGGCCGCTCCAGGACGTACGTGTACGCCAACGACCAGGTCGGCGCCACGCTGTGGACGCACGACCACGCCCACCACATGGAGTCCGAGCACGTCTACCGAGGCCTTTCCGGTCTCTATCTGCTCGGCGACAAGGCGGAGGACGCGCTCGGCCTGCCGTCCGGCCGGTACGAGGTACCGCTGATCCTGCGTGACGCGCAGTTCGACGCGGCCGGCCAGATGGTCTACACGATGGACGACGCGGAGAACCGGACGACCATCCTGGTCAACGGCGCCCCGTGGCCGTACATGAAGGTCGAGGCGCGCAAGTACCGCTTCCGGATGCTGAATTCATGCAACCTGCGCATCTTCATCCTCTGCCTGAACGACGGCAGCCAGGTCACCCAGATCGGCTCGGACGGCGGCCTGCTCCCGGCACCCGCCGCCACCCCGGTCCTCGTCCTGTCCCCCGGTGAGCGCGCCGACTTCGTCGTCGACTTCTCCAAGTACGCGCCCGGCACCCAGCTCACGCTCCAGAACATGCTGGGCCCGGGACCGACCGAACTCGTCGGCCAGATCATGCGGTTCGACGTCGGCGAGAAGACACCCGACACCAGCCGCGTGCCCGACGTCCTCACCACCCTGCCCGCCCTGCCGAAGCCGACCGTCGAGCGCAGCTTCGAGCTGCGGATGGACGAGCCCGGCACCGGCGACAAGGCCTACATCAACGGAAAGACCTTCGACGCCGGCCGCATCGACACGAACATCAAATGGGGCGACACCGAGGTCTGGACGGTCACGAACACCAGCACCACGATTCCGCACAACTTCCATACGCATCTGGTGCAGTTCCGCATTCTCGAACGCGACGGGCAGCCGGTCTATCCGGCGGAGGCCGGCCTCAAGGACACCGTGCTGCTCTTTCCGGGGCAGACGGCCAGACTCCAGCTCACCTTCGACACGCACAAGGGCGTCTATCCCTATCACTGCCACATGATCGACCACAGCGCCATGGGAATGATGGCGCAAATGAAGATCTCTTGAACTGCCTATTCCGCACACCGAATTGCTGGAGAAAGGGGGGAACATGACCGCACGATCAAGCCCGTACGTCCGCCGCATTCTCGACGCGCTGGAACGGGATCCGTCCCGCGCGGTCCTGCACCGGCCGGACGGCACCGTCGCCGCCGGTGAGCTGAGCGACTCCGTCCACGGCACCACGGCCCTGCTGTACGACCGGGGGGTCGGCCGGGGCGACACCGTGGCCGTCCTGACCGGGCCGAACCATCCGCTGATGCTCAGCGCCCGGTACGCCGTGCACCTCCTGGGGGCCACCTCCGTCTACGTACGGTCGATGAACCCGAGGACCGACACGGAGACGTTCTCGCTCGGCACGCAGACCCAGCTCCTGCGGGATCTGGGCGCGTTGCTTCTGCTGGTGGACGAGGAGAGCGCCGAGCGCGGGCGCTGGCTCGCGCACCGGCTGCCGGGGCTCACCGTGCTGCCGATCCCTCGCGGGGCTCCCGCCCGGGCCCTCGATCCGG
Source organism: Streptomyces sp. NBC_01445 (assembly GCF_035918235.1). NCBI lineage: Bacteria > Bacillati > Actinomycetota > Actinomycetes > Kitasatosporales > Streptomycetaceae > Streptomyces > Streptomyces sp. NBC_01445. The sequence continues at coordinate 3,368,969 of NZ_CP109485.1, forward strand.
GTCGGCTGCCGCCGCCGCGGCCCGACGCGCTCGCCGTCGTCGACTTCACCAGCGGCAGCACGGGCCGGCCCAAGATGGTCGCGCAGCAGTTCGGCACCCGTGAGGAGCTCGTCGACCGCCTCGCCCATGGCCTCGATCCCCGGGGACCCGCGACGCTCCTGTCCGTCACACCGATCAGCCACACAACGGCGCCGATGGCCGACGCCGTCCTGTCGGGCGGCGGCACGGTGGTGCTCCACGACGGCTTCGACCCCGACGACGTACTGCGCTCCTTCGCCCAACAGCACGTCACCGACGTGTACTTGGCGGTCCCGCACCTCTACCGGCTGCTCGACCATCCGGGCATCGACGCGACCGATCTGTCCTCGCTGCGCCGCATCACCTACAGCGGCACCCCGGCGGCCCCGGGCCGCGTGGAGCGGGCCGTCCGCCTCTTCGGGGACGTCCTCATCCAGGTGTACGGCACCACGGAGGCCGGCGGGATCAGCAGCCTCAACCCGCTCGACCACCGGGAGCCGGAACTGCTCGGCTCGGTCGGCAGGCCCTTCCCGTGGGTGCGCCTGGAGATCAGGACACCCGGCGGCGGACCGCAGGTCGAACGGGGCGTCACGGGCGAGCTGTGGGTCAACTCCCCTACGGTGACGGCCGGTTACCTGGACGACGACGAGCTGACCGGCGCCACCCTCAGGGACGGCTGGCTGCGCACCGGTGACCTCGGGCACTGGGACCGGTACGGCTATCTGCGGCTCGACGGACGCGTCGGCGACGTGATCAAGCACGGCGGTCTGAAGCTGGACCCCACGGCGATCGAGGGCGCGCTCCTCCAGCATCCGCAGGTACGCCAGGCCACGGTGTTCGGTGTGCGCGACGACGACTACGTGGAGCAGGTGCACGCCGCCGTCGAACTGCACTCGGGCGCCGCCCGCACCTCGTGCGACCTGCGCGGATACGTGGCCGCGACGCTGACTCCGGAGCACACCCCGGTCCGGATCTCCGTCTGGCCGCAGCTGCCGCTGACCCCGTCGGGCAAGCCGGACCGCGCGTATCTGCGCCGGGTGTCGTCCACACCCGAACGCTCCGGTCCGAAAGCCTCCGCTGCCGCGCCGGCGCCCGCCACCAGCTCCCCGCGCGGAGCCACCGCGCGGGACGGCCCCGTCCGCGTACGCGGCACGGGCGCCCCGCCCGATCACGCCATCCCGCGAACCAGAAAGGGCGTCTCATGACCGCATTCGGCCACTTCGCCCGGTCGCTGCGGCTGCGGCGGCTCTACCGCCACAGCACGGCCGGCCTGATGATCACCCCTCTCGACCATTCGATCAGTGACGGTCCCGTGGTGTCCAAGGGCATGTCACTCGACCATCTCGCGGGCCGCCTCGCGGCCGGCGGTTCGGACGCCGTCGTCGTGCACAAGGGCAGTGTGCGGCACATCAGTCCGGAGCGGTTCGCCGCGATGTCCCTGATCATCCACCTCAACGCGAGCACCAGCCAGGCGCTCGACCCCAACGCCAAGTACGTCGTCGCCGGCGTCGAGGAGGCCCTGCGCCTGGGCGCGGACGCGGTCAGCGTCCACGTCAACCTCGGCTCCGACGACGAGCGGCAGCAGATCGGCGACCTCGGCCGGATCGCCGACGCCTGCGACCGCTGGAACCTGCCGCTGCTCGCCATGGTGTACCCGCGCGGCCCGCGGATCACCGACCCCCGGGACCCGGAGCTCGTCGCGCACGCCGTGACGATCGCCGCCGACCTGGGCGCCGATCTGGTCAAGACCGTCTTCCTCGGCTCCACCGCGGAGATGCTCGACCTGACGGCGGCGTGCCCGGTGCCGGTGCTCGTCGCGGGCGGCCCCGCCCTCGCCGACGAGGAGGACGTTCTCGCGTACGTGCGGGACGCCCTGGCCGGCGGCGCGGGCGGCGTGGCGATGGGCCGCAACATCTTCCAGGCCGCCGACCCGCGGAGGCTCGCCGCCAAGGTCGCCCGGCTCGTCCACCACTTCCCCGAACAGCACTTCGGGCCGGGCCCCTTCACCGCGTCCGCCGACACGGACAGCGACGCCCGGCTCACCCCGGACCACCTCGACGCACCGACCACCGCCCCGCTCTCCCACGATCTGACAGGAGGTCCGCATCATGACGGACGCCAAACTGTGCTGGCTTGACATCCGCGACGCCGGCACCGCCACCGCCGCCATCCTCGAAGAGGCCGTCCACCAGCGGATCGACGGCGTCGTCGCCGCCGACCCGGCCGCCTTCACCGGCCTGCCCCCGACCGTCCGCAAGATCCTCCTGTTCGAGGACGGAGCCGCCTCGGTCCCCGCCGACCTCGGCGAGGCCGACCTGGTGATCGTGCCCGGCGGCAAGGACGAGCGGGCCCCGCTCGTCGCGGCGCACCCCGACGTCGAGTTCGGCCGCTACGTCGAGATCGTCGACGCCGACACCCTGGAGGACGCCTGCCTGGCGGCGCGTCTGGAGGCGTGGAGCGTCCTCGACTTCCGCGACCCGACGAAGATCCCGCTGGAGATCGTCATCGCGGCGGCCACCGGCGCCCCGGGCTCCATCGTCACGACCGCGGCCAATAACGAGGAGGCCGAGATCGTCTACGGCGTGCTCGAACTGGGGTCGGACGGCGTCCTGATGCGCGGCCGCACCGTGGGCGACGCCACCGCCCTGCGCACCGCGGCGACCTCGCGCGGCGGGGAGATCCCGCTGGTCGAACTGACGGTCACCGGCGCCACGCACATCGGGATGGGAGAGCGTGCCTGTGTCGACACGACGACCCACTTCCGCAAGGACGAGGGCATCCTCGTCGGTTCGCACTCCAAGGGCATGGTGCTGTGCGTCAGCGAGACCCACCCGCTGCCGTACATGCCGACGCGGCCGTTCCGGGTCAACGCCGGCGCGCTCCACTCGTACACCGTGGCGCAGCACGGGCGCACCCACTACCTGAGCGAACTGCACGCCGGCAGCTCGGTGTTGGCGGTCGACGTGAAGGGCCGTACGCGGCCGGTCAGCGTCGGCCGGGTGAAGATCGAGACGCGTCCGCTGATCTCCATCGACGCGGTCGCGCCCAACGGCCAGACGGTCAACCTGATCCTCCAGGACGACTGGCACGTCCGCGTCCTCGGCCCCGGTGCCTCGGTCCTCAACAGCACCGAACTCAAGCCGGGCGACACCATCCTGGGCCACCTGCCCACGGCCGACCGCCATGTCGGCTACCCGATCAACGAGTTCTGCCTGGAGAAGTAGCAGCGCCCGTACGCGCGTGAGCAGCGCCCGTACGCCGCGCACCAGGACGCCCCGCCCCGGCACACCCCGTGCCGGGGCCGGCGCGCGTGAGGCCCCGGGCCGCCCCGGTCTCACAGCCATCCGTGCTCACTCGCGATGCGCGCCGCGTCGAACCGGTTGCGGCCGCCGAGCTTCTTGATGGCCGCCGAGGTGAGGTTCCGCACGGTGCCCGCGGCGAGATACAGCTCGCCCGCGATCTCCTTCACCGTGGCGCCGCCGGCCGTGAGGCGCAGCACGTCCATCTCCCTTACGCTGAGCGCCGATTCACCTGCGGTGGGCGGCCGCATCAGTGCCGGGTCGACGGTGAGACAGCCGCCCGCGACACCCATGAGGGTCGTGATCAGCTGCGGGAGGCGCGCGTTCTTGGGGACGATGCCGAGAGCGCCGGCGGCGACGGCGCGGTCGACCACCGCCGGGGTGGCCGCGCCGACCATGAGGGCGACCCCGCACTTGGGATGCCGGGAGCGCACATCGGTCGCGGCCCGCAGCGCCTTGCCGCCCATGGTGGGCTCCCCGAGCAGCAGCACGGTCGGCCGGTGCCGCTCGACGGCGGGCAGCACGGCCTCGTAGGTCGTGGCGAGCCCCACGACGTCCAGGCCGTTCGTGCCGTTGAGCGTCTCGGCGAACGCTTCGAGAACCAGCTGGTGATCACCGGCTACGACCACGCGTACGGACATCTCTCTACCCCCGTATCGATGTACTGGACTCGGACTCGAAACTGGCATCGGCATCGGAACCGGTGGTGCCGAGCAGCCGGTGGACCACCGACCTGGCCAGCTCCTCGGCCCGGGCCTCCTGGTCGATCTCGATGTGCACGGCGTGGGCGGGCAGGCCCGCCACGACGGCGGCCGACACCGCGCGGAACGTGTCCGCGAGGCCGTACGGAGCGTCCTCGGCCGGGACGATCACGACGGCGGACGTGAGCGGACCGATGTCGGCGGCTATCTGCGCCGGCAGCGCGAGCACCGCCTCCGTGTCCTCGGCGTCCACCTGGTAGGGCAGCGCCACGAGACCGATGTCGGCCAGCTCCTTGCACAGGAAGGCGGCGTTGGTGGCCGCGTCGTCCCCGCGTCCCCGATGGCCCGCGCCGACGACGGCGACGGCGGCCCCGGCGGCGCAGAGCCGTGCGGTGACGACCCGTCCGGTGCCGGTGGTGGCGTCGACGACGAGGACGACGCAGCCGTCGAGCGGCGGGGGTGCGTAGGACGCTGCGTGGGACACGAGGACTCCCTGTTCGCGGAATACGATGAGCAGGTAACGTGCGGAATCTGTGGACAGCTTGAAACGTGCGCGTCGCCGGGAATGCGGCGCGCCCTGATGAAGTGGAGTTCAGGCGCCTTGACCTGGCGCTGAATAAACGTTCAACCGTGGTTCAAGGGGGAAACACCACGTGGACGAAGTCTCGTCACTGGATCAGCAGACTCTCGGCGTCTACCGCGCGATTCTGTTCCACAAGGAACACGATCCGAAGCGCCTCGCCGCTTTGCTCGACTGCACACCGGAGGCGGTGGAGGCGGCCCTGGACAGGCTGTCCGAGCTCTCCCTCCTCGCACCTTCTACGGATTCCCCGGGCCGGCTGCGGGCGGTGAACCCGTCGCTCGGCCTGAAGGTCCTCCTCCAGCGGGAGCAGAACGAACTGGCCTGGCGCCAGCAGCGCATCGAGCAGAACCGCGCCGCGCTGGCGGCGCTCGCCGCCGAGTACACGGCGTCCGGCTGGTCGAACACCCTGGACGGCACGGAACACCTCGACAACGTCGACGACATCCGTATCCGTCTGGAGGCGCTCGCCGAGTCCTGCGTGCGCGAGTCCCTCGCGTTCCATCCGGTCAACGCGCTGACCCAGGAGTCGATCGAGGCCGGCCGGCCCCTCAACGAGCGGGCGCTCGCGCGGGGGGTGCGCTTCCGGTCGATCTACCTCGACAGCGTCGCCAACGACCGGGTCACCAAGGCGCACGCGCAGTGGATGGCGGAGCGGCACAGCGAGATCCGGACCTCGCCCACGCTGCCGATGCGGCTGCTCATCGTCGACAACACCGCGGCGATCGTGGCCGGTCTGCCGGGTCAGGCCCAGCCGTCCGCGCTGCTGTTCAGCAGCCAGCCGGTGGTCCTCGCGATGCGGGCCCTGTTCGAGGCGTACTGGGAGCACGCCTGCCCCCTCGACCGGCCCGGGGACGCCCTGCCCGGCGGGCTGACCCCGCAGGAGCGCAAGCTCCTCCAGCTCCTCGCGACGGGTCTCACCGACGAGGCCGTGGCCCGTGCGCTCGGTATCGGGGTGCGCACCGAGCGCCGCATCATGGCCGAGCTGATGGAGCGCCTCGGTGCGTCGAGCCGCTTCGAGGCCGGCGTGCAGGCCACGCGCAGGGAGTGGATCTGACGGGGCGTCGTCGTCCGCATCGGGCTCACCGCTGAGGGGTGACGGGCCAGACGAAGTCGTCGGGCGAGGCGGGTATGCCGGGCAGGCCGGGGAGGTGCTGCGGCAGGGTCGGCCACACGAAGTCGAGGGGCCTGGCCGGCGGGGTCGGCCACACGAAGTCGTCCGCGGAGGAGGGGGTGGCCTTCGGCGCGTCACCGGCCGCCCCCGAGGGGAGGGCCTGCGCGGGCACGGCCCACAGGATCCCGCCGAGAACGGCGGCGGCGAGGACGGTACAGCGGGTGGTGGCACGGGACATGGGAGGTCTCCATTCGCGAGTACGGTGCGGCGTACGTTCGATGCGTTGACCTGCGTCGGTCCGGTCCGTTGCGGCCGTTCCGACTGCGTGCCTAGAGATAATCACCGCGCCACCCCCACTGTCCGCATCCGGCCACGCCAGGAAGCTGCATGGCAGGGAGTTGCCTGAGGGGCGGGGTCTTCAGGTGGGGCCTATCGGCCCTCGGCCCCGGCGTCCGGTCCGGCCGCCGCGCGGCGGAACTCCGCGTTGATGCGCAGGGCCTCCTCGAGCTGGTCCTCGAGGATGATGATGCGGCAGGCGGCCTCGACGGGGGTGCCCCCGTCGACGAGCTCGCGGGCACGTGCCGCGATACGCAGCTGATAGCGGGAGTAGCGGCGGTGTCCGCCGGCCGACCGCAGCGGAGTGATCAGGCGCGCTTCGCCGATGGCCCGCAGGAACGCGGGCGTGGTGCCGATCATCTCGGCGGCCCTTCCCATCGTGAACGCGGGATAGTCGTCGTCGTCGAGACGGCCGAGCGGTCCTTCTGCTGTCATTTCACCTCGTCGAGGGGCGCATGGAGGGGCCCCGGCGCCGTCGCGGCGGCCGCGCCCCGGGCAAATTGAACACCATGCGTCCCCAAGACCGCGCCGGCCACCGATGCGGCGCGCACGCCGAGGGCCCCGACCGGTTCTCAGGTCGGGGCCCTCGGCCGCCCGGCCGCGGTGGCCGGCGGTGGCGTGTCTACGCGGGGGCGGGCAGACCCATCAGAGCCGAAGCGGCCTGGAGCGGGGTGAGTTCAGCCGCGTCGGAGCCGCCCGCGGAGACCTCGGTACAGGCGAAGCCGAGCGCGGTCAGCGCCCTGACGACCTCACCGGAGGTGAAGTCGCGCCGGTCCTGCCGGGTGATGACGGCCCCGACCTGCTTGACGGGGTAGCGGCGCCGCCCGATGAGCACGGAGTCGCCGGTGACGGGTTCGGGTTTGACGCCCTTCATCGCCTCCAGCACATCACTGCTGAACAGCTCGAAGGGGAATCTGGCGATGACACAGCGCATGGGGGCCTCACAGGGAGAGGGACGGACCGGAGGTGCGGACGATGTCCCGCAGCTGGATGCGATCGGTGTAGCCGGCGCTGTCACGCACGGCGCTCAGCTCGGCGCGGCTGACCGTGACGGTGCAGCGGCCGTCCTCGTCGCAGAGGAGAAGCCGGCCGGCACGGGAGCTGTCGAGGACGGACAGGGCGACCTCGACGGTCATGTCGGCCCAGACGCGAGGTCCCGACGGCCTCAGGGACGCGGCCCCCGAAGGGGGGCGGGCCGTCTCGCGCGGATGTGTCTCGACCAGTGTCAAAGTGCCTCCTACGGGATGACGAAATGGGACAAGGGGCCGTGGCGTAACAGGTCAGGACGCCGTGGCGACCGGGGACGCGGACTGCCGGAAGGCTCCCGAGCCCTGCCCCGTGCGCGGCTGGTCGGCGGCGCGCCAGGGACCGGCGGCGCGCCGGGCCTCGGCGGAACGGCTGCGGCGGCCACGGGTGCTCGACCCGCTGCGCCGAGGGCGCTCCGCCACCGGCGCGGTGATGACGACCGGCACACCGGACGGCGCCCGCGCCCCGGTGATACGGCTCAACTCGGCTTCGCCCGAGCGGACTTGGGCGATCTGCGGGGTGATCCCGGCGTCGCGCATCAGCCGGCTCATGTCGCGGCGCTGGTTGGGCATGACCAGGGTGACGACGCTGCCGGACTCACCGGCACGGGCGGTACGGCCGCCGCGGTGCAGGTAGTCCTTGTGGTCGGCGGGCGGGTCGACGTTGACGACGAGGTCGAGGCTGTCGACGTGGATCCCGCGGGCGGCGACGTTGGTCGCGACCAGGACGGTGACGTGGCCGCTCTTGAACTGGGCCAGGGTGCGGGTGCGCTGCGGCTGGGACTTGCCGCCGTGCAGGGCGGCGGCGCGCACACCGACGGCGAGCAGGTCCCGGGTCAGCCGGTCCACCGCGTGCTTGGTGTCGAGGAACATGATGACCCGGCCGTCGCGGGCGGCGATCTCGGTGGTGGCCGCGTGCTTGTCGACGGGGTGCACGTGCAGGACGTGATGTTCCATCGTCGTCACCGCGCCGGCCGACGGGTCGACGGAGTGGACCACGGGGTCGTGCAGGTAGCGGCGCACGAGGAGGTCGACGTTGCGGTCGAGCGTGGCGGAGAACAGCATGCGCTGCCCCTCCCGGCGTACCTGGTCGAGCAGGGCCGTGACCTGGGGCATGAAGCCCATGTCGGCCATCTGGTCGGCCTCGTCGAGCACGGTGACCGCCACCTCGTCGAGCCGGCAGTCGCCTCGGTCGATGAGGTCCTTGAGCCGCCCCGGGGTGGCGACGACGATCTCGACGCCCCCTCGCAGCGCTCCGGCCTGACGTCCGATGGACATGCCGCCCACGACGGTGGCCGTCCGCAGCTTCAGCGACCGCGCGTACGGGGTGAGTGCCTCGGTGACCTGCTGGGCGAGTTCACGGGTGGGGACGAGGACCAGGGCGAGCGGACTGCGGGGCTCGGCGCGTCGCCCGGCGGTACGGGCGAGGAGTGCGAGCCCGAACGCGAGGGTCTTGCCGGACCCGGTTCGGCCGCGGCCGAGCACGTCACGCCCGGCGAGGGAGTTGGGCAGGGTCGCCGCCTGGATGGGGAACGGCTCGTTCATGCCGAGGCTGGTGAGCATCCGCAGGAGCTCGTCCGGCAGAGCGAGCTCCCCGAAGGAGGCGACGGCGGGGAGGCCCGGCCGAACGGTCTTCGGCAACGCGAACTCCCCGGAAACCACACTCCGGCCCGTTCGCCCGGCTCGACTCTCTCGACCTGCCCCATACATACGTTTCATGATCGGCAAAACCTTCCTGGACGCGGCACGAAAATGCACGGCACGCATCAAGGAATTCCCGCGACATTTGAACAGCACAGGGAATCGCAGGAACGAGCCGAATCATTGGATGCCAAAAAGATGAACGGCACCCGGAAAAGCAACGAGCTGGGGCCCGCACCCCAAGGTGCGGGCCCCAGCTACGGTCTACGCGTCAGCGACGACGTCAGGCGGGAACGATGTTCTCGGCCGTCGGGCCCTTCTGGCCCTGACCGATGTCGAAGCTCACCTTCTGGCCTTCCTGCAGCTCACGGAAGCCCTGGGCGGCGATGTTCGAGTAGTGGGCGAAGACGTCGGGGCCGCCACCGTCCTGCTCGATGAAGCCGAAACCCTTTTCCGCGTTGAACCACTTCACGGTGCCAGTAGCCATGTCATATCTCCTTCGGGGCAGTGCCCGGAGCCCACACTGTGCGGACTCCTGTCGCCGCGATCATCGCCCCGCCCGGAAAGACACCGGAAACACAGAAGCGCTCCCGCCGGAAATGAATATCCGGCGGAGGCACTCGAAGTTTTGGGAACCACAACTGCAACTAAATCCAACAGTAGCATGCCACCCCGAAATCCCGCAGAACTCCAATTTCCCAGCCCTGCCGCCCGAAAAAAACTTCAGCCTCCCGCCCTCGATTTCTGCACTCGCCGGAACAGATATCACTCAGTGTCCGGAAGCCGACCGCCGGGTCAGGAGCCGTTCGCGACCCCGGCCGACCAGGAGCACGGTCATCGCCACGACGGTCAGGACCTGGGAGATCACCACGAGGTCCTTCTCCGCGTACCAGACGGGTTCGTACATGTCGGGCAGCGGTCCGAATGCGCCGACGTCGACGTAGCGGTAGACGAGCAGGGCCGCGAGCCCGCCGGCCGCGGTGAGCCAGGCGAAGACGTCACCGAGAGACCGGCGCCAGAACAGGACGAGCACGGCGGCGAGCGCGGCGAGGGCGGTCTCGATCCTGAAGAGGGAGCCCTGGCTGATCGTGGCGCTGACGGGGTCGTAGCGGGAGGCGAGGTCCGCGTGCACGTACGCGTTGACGGCGAGCCCGGCGGCGGCGAGGATGCGGGCCGCCGCGCGCCATGGCCGCCGCGCGGGGCGGGGGGACGGGGGGTCGGTCGGTTCATGGGACATGGCGGGGGCCTCCCGGTGACGAGGGCGTGCGGGGTGCGCCGACGTCAGCGGACGGTGAGAGTGCCCTTCATGTTCGGGTGGATGGTGCAGACGTAGGAGTACGAGCCCGGCTTGGACGGCGCGGTGATGGTCGCCGACTTCCCCTGCGCGAGGTCGCCGGTGTCGAAGGACTTGTCGTCGGCGGTCAGCGTGTGCGTGGCCGAGTCCTCGTTGGTGACGGTGATCTTCGTGCCGGGGCTGACCTCGAACGTGGCCGGGTGGAAGGCGAAGTCCTTGATGGTGACCTTCACTTCGCCCTTTCCGCTCTCGGATGGCGAGGGGGACGCCGGGGCAGGGGCGGAGACACTTGCGGAGGCGGACGGGGCGGAGGACACCGAAACGGAAGCGGACGCGGGCGGGGTGCTGCTGGAGGAGGACCCGTCGCCCGAGTCCGAGCATCCGGTGAGGGTGGTGACCAGACACAGGGCGGCGCCGATCAGGGCCGTGTGCGGTCGGCGGTGACGCATGGACATCGTGTCTCCAAGTGGTGTGCGGGGCACGCCGATGTCCGGCAGGAGCCCGGCCCATGCACGGATCCGTCCGTCGGACGGTGAACACGGGTACCGCTAAGAGATGTCGACAGGAGGAGGTCGTCGCACGAGTGACAGCGCCTGAACGGCGTACACAACGGCCTGCATACGGTCATCCCAGGTCGAGAAGCTCCTCGTGGAAGCCGCCGAAGCCGCGCTCGCGGTCGATCAGATGGATCTCCAGGATCCAGTGGCAGTCGCGTCCGGCCCGGTCGGGGCGCCGGAGCCGGGTGGCGTTCCCGGGTGCGATGTACGACTCGATGTCGGCGCCGTCGATCTTCTCGTGCGGGAACTCGCCCACCGGGTGACCGGCGTGCCAGCCGCCCAGTTCCCAGCCGCGTGTGGCGGCCAGTCGGGCGACCTCGGCGTGGAGCGCGGCGCCGGTGATGTCCGGGTCGGCCTCGAAGGCGCGGCGTCCGGCGGCGAAGACCTCGGGCAGGTCGTCGCGCAGCCGGAGCTTGTCGGGGTCGTCACCGAGGACGAAGGTGCGGCCGAAGTCGGCTTCCCACTCCTCGAGGATCGGCCCGAAGTCGGCGAAGGCGATGTCGTCGTGGCCGATGATCCGGTCCGGGGGATTCTCCTTGTACGGGTGGAGGGTGTTCGGGCCGGAGCGCACGATGCGCTTGTGCCAGTGGCGCGTGGGCCCGAACAGTTCGTTCGCGAGGTCGCGGATCCGGTCGCTGACCGCCCGCTCCCCCTCCCCCGGCGCGACCAGCTTCCTCGCCTCGATCTCGGCGAAGAGTTCGGCGGCTTTGGCCTGGGCGTCCAACAGGCGTGCGGCGCGGTCGAGTTCGGTGTGCATGAATCCCCTCCGGTCGGGTGTTCCGCTCAGTTGTGCGCCTCGTCGGCGACGCGGACGGCACGAGCCAGGAAGTACTCGGACTTGTCCTCGTAGCAGACGAGTTGCCAGCCGTTGCCGTCCAGCATGGGCCTCAGATTCGGCTCGCCCAGCGGGTCGTCGGGGCTCAGGGGGCGGCCGTGGCGGGCTGCGCGTTCGGCGCGGCCGGAGGGGTGGAAGAGGAGAAGCGTGCCGCCGGAGGCGGTGACGCGGGCCCATTCCCGCAGGGCTACGGGTGGGGCGGGGAGATGGTCGAGCAGCCCGGCACTGAAGATGCCGTGGGTCGCGCCCGGCGGCAACGGCAGGCGGTGGCAGTCGGCGACCAGCAGGCAGGCCGGACCGGCGCGCCCCTCCCGGGCGGCTGCCGTGAGCATGGCCGAGGTGACGTCCACCCCGAACACCTTCCCTTTGTCCCCCACCCCGGCACGCAGTGCAGGCAGGGCGCGTCCGCTGCCGCAGCCCAGGTCCAGGGCCGTCTGACCGGGGAGAAGTCCCATGCGGGCGACCGCCGCCGCGTACCTCGGCCCGTCGGCGGCGAAGCGCGCCTCCCAGGCATCGGCCCTGGGCGTGAAGAACGTACGGGTGGCGGTGTGCGCGGCGCGCGCGGCCACCAGCGCCGCGAACCGCCCGAACACCAGGTCCCGGTACGGGGCCGGCTCGGCCGGTTGACCCGACGCGGCATCGCGGATGCCGGGAGCGGTGGCGGCCTCTTCCGGGAATGCCGTCACGAAGGCGTCCACGGGGGCCTCGTCCACTTCCAGGTGAAACTGCAGCCCCCACGCCCACCCGGAACGCCTGCACCGGATCCCGCTCGCAGGAGGCCAACAGCGCCGCGCCGTCGGGAAGTTCCATGGTGTCGCCGTGCCGGTGCGGCACGCGCAGCCGCTCGGGCGCACCCGCGAACAGCGGATCCCGGTCGGCCGCCGGGCCGGTGCGTACCTCACCCCACCCCAGCTGCGAGCCGGAACCCGTACGGGCCGCGCCGCCCGCCGCAACGGCGAGAAGCCGGGCCCCCAGACCCACCGCGAGCACCGGCACCTCGGCGGCCAACGCCTCGCGCAGCAGAGCCAGTTCGGCACGACGCGCGGGGAACCCGGCATCGCTGTGAGCGGCCAGGGGCCCGCCCATCACCACCAGCGCCTCGACCCCGGCCAGGCTCTCCGGCAGCGGATTCCCCGCCCACACCCGGCACACCCGCAGCCGCAGCCCGGCCGCCACCAGTGCCTCACCGATCGCGTAGGGCCCCTCCTCGCGCACATGCTGCACCACCAGTACGCCCACAGCCTCGCCCCACTCCGCACATGCAGCCCAGAACAGCCTGATCACACAGTGCGTGCGAGTCAATAAGACTATTCAAGCCGCACAAGCGGCTCATCTCCAGCTCCGCCAGCAGACGTCGCGGACGGAGCGCTCGTCGGCGGCGAGCTGCTTGACGTACTGGGCGGCCGCGTCGGGGGCGAGGCCGCCAGGGGCGACGGACCCGGACGAGCGGGTCATCCTCGCGCCTGCAGGTTTCCCTCTGCGTCACGTACACGCCGTGAGGTGCGCCCTAGAACCAGTCGGACTCGTCCTTCCGGACCACGCACAGCGCCCAGATGATGAAGCCCGAGATCGCGATCAGCACGACCGACCAGACCGGGTAGTACGGCAGGGAGAGGAAGTTGGCGATGATGACGAGCCCGGCGATGGCCACGCCGCCGACACGTGCCCACGTCGCGGTCTGGAGCAGCCCGAAGCTGACGATCACCGCGAGTACGCCCAGGACGAGGTGGACCCAGCCCCAGCCGGTCAGGTCGAACTGGAAGATGTAGTTGCGTGTGGTGACGAAGATGTCGTCCTTGGCGATCCCCATGATGCCCCGGCAGATGCCGAGCACACCGACGAGCATGAGCATGACGCCGGCGAAGATCGTCAGGCCGCCTGCCCACGCCTGCTTCGTCGTGTCGGCCTGCTGCGAGTGTGTCGCGGTCATGGTGGTGCCTCGTTTCGTGTTCGTCCGGCACGCGCTCAGCGTCCGGAGCCGGAGGAGCCGGAGGCGGTGTCGGTACCCGGGCCTTCGGCCGGACCGTGGCCGGCCAGCACCAGTTGCTTCGCCTTGTTGAACTCCTCGTCCGTGATGTCGCCGCGGGCGCGGATCTCGGACAGCCTGGCCAGCTCGTCGACGCTGCTGGGCCGGTCCGTACCGCCCGCGGTCTTCTTGATGTAGCTGTCGAAGGCCTTCTGCTGCTCACGGGCCTGCGCGATCTCCCGGCGGCCCATGTTCTTGCCGCGGGCGATCATGTAGACGAAGACGCCCAGGAAGGGCAGGAGGATGGTGAACGCCAGCCAGCCGGCTTTCGCCCAGCCGCCCATGTCGTCGTCACGGAAGATGTCGCCGATGATGCGGAACAACAGGACGAACCACATGATCCACAGGAAGAACCAGAGCATGCTCCAGAAGACGCTCAGCAGGGGATAGTCGTACGCCAGGTACATCTGCGCGTTCATGTCTCTTCTCCGTCCCGGGCGCTCGCCCAGCCGCCTTTGCCTGCCGTCTTCAGCCTGGGCCGACGGCGGCCGGTTGGCCTCACCCGACGGGGGTGAGCTCGGTGGGTGGGGTGTCAGGCCGTCGGGGCCTGGCCGGGCGAGCCCGTGACGCCCGCCTTGCGAAGCGCGGACCGCCAGGCGAAGGCGACCGCCGCCTCGGCCAGAGCGAGCAGGACGAGCCACAGGCCGAGCAGCCGGGTCAGGGCCTGTGCCGACTCGGCAGGCAGGGCCAGTACGACGATCCCCGCGACGATGCCGAGCACCGCGACGCCCAGGAGCACGCCGCGGTACGGCAGGTCCTTGGCGGCGATGGCGGTGTAGAGGGTGAGAACGCCGGACACGAGCCAGACGATGCCGACGATCAGGGAGAGCGCGGTGATGGTCTGCAGCGGGTTCCTCAGGCACAGCACCCCGGCCAGGAGGAACAGCACGGCCAGGAGCAGCCCCGACAGCCGTTCGCCGAGCTCCTCCCGCGCGAAGACGGCCACGAACCGGAACACCCCCATGGCCAGCAGGTACAGGCCGATGAGAATTGCCAGGACGTGCAGTGTCTCCTTCGGCCAGACCAGGATCAGGACGCCGGGCACCAGCGTGACGACCGCCGAGCCCAGGATCCAGGTCCATGAGCGGCCCAGTCGCGCCAGTGCGTCGGCGGGATCGTCGGCCGGCCGGGGGGCCGCCCCGCCGGCGGGGGGTTCCGGTCCGGTCTGCGGCGCCGGACCACGCGGCATGGTCATGGCTCCTCCTCGCACGATCGAGCGGGTCGTTCCCGGACCGCCGAAGGGACCGGCGATACGCGGGGACCTGACCGCCTCAGCGTCCCGCGCGCCGCAGCCCGCCGGGTCACCCGCGGCGGGTGATCCGGCGGCGCCACGCCAGGGCGATGAGATGGAACCGGAGGCGTTCGCACGCCCTGCGACTGGACGTGCGGCGGACGGGAACGAAGAGCGACGAGATGAGCGATCACACGGCCGCCCGGACGGATGCCGGCCGATCCGGACTCGCCCCGGCCGATCCGGACCCGACCCGGCGGAGGCGGCGACGGGCAGGACCGGGACTTCTACGTGCGCCAGGTGCGCGACTGGAAGGTCATCGCGCGGCCGGAGAGCATGGATCCGGGCCTGCTCACCCTCTTCGGCCGGCTGTGCGGGAGGACGGTCGTCGCGCAGTCGGCGACGACCTTCGCCCAGAGCCCGTCGAGGGCCTCCCTGGCACGGGCCCACGCCCGCTCCGGCGACCCCATCGCCATCGCCGCGTACCTGGGCGTCAGCAACCGATTCGACCGCGCGCTCACCGGGTTCGCCCACTCCTGTGCCGACCGGAACGAGCGGGACGTCGAGGTGCTGGGAGCGGCCTGCCGCTCCGGGCGGATCAGGGCGGAGCGCCCCCTGATCAGTCGGCCATGCCCTCCGGCAACTGCCGCATCTCCAGCACCCGCAGTCCCAGCGACTGGAGCCGGGCCAGCAGCCCGTACAGGTGCGCATCGTCCACGACGGGGCCGAACAGGACCGTCTGGCCGGCCATCATCACGTGGCCCAGCTCAGGGAAGGCCTTGGTCAGCGTTTCCGACATGTGTCCCTCGACGCGGATCTCGTAACGCATGGGCTTTTCTCCCGCGAGCAGCGTGGGGCGATGGGCGACGTCCTTACCTGCGAGCGTCCGCCTCTGCGCCCGGCCCGGCCTCACCCGGTACAGGTGACCGGCCTTCTCCGGCGCACGACGACGGCTCAGTGCTTCAGGACGATCTCGAAGGTGATGATCAGCAGACCGAGCGCCAGGTCGACCAAGGCGGTGACGCCCATGAGACGCCGGGGCACCGGCTCAGCGTTGGTGCCTCCTCGGGCTCGGCTCAGAGCGTCGGTCCGGTCACCCCGGCCCCGCTCACGCTTCCCCTCGCATCGCCCTTCCCGTCGCAGCCTAGGTACGCGCACCGCGCCTCACCCGCCACGGGGAGAGGGACTGAGCTCGCGGCAGAGCCGGCGTGTTCGGTCCCGGCCGCCGAATCCCGTTCACACCGGTCCGAGTTCGCGCGCGGCTTCACACCAGTCCGAGTTCGCGCGCGCGGCGCACCGCTTCGTTGCGCCGGTTCACCGCCAGCTTCCGGTAGACGCTCTTGAGATGGGTCTTCACCGTGTTCACCGACACGTAGAGGTCGGCGGCGATCTCCTCGGTCGACATCATCCGGGCCAGCCGCTCCAGCACGTCCCGCTCGCGTCCGCTCAGCTCCTCCGCGACGAGCGCAGCGGGCCGGGCGTCGACCGGGGCCGGTTCACCAGGACGCGACGGAGCGGGCGCCAGCCAGTCCGCGGCCAGCTCCTGGAGCGGCGCGGCGGACAGGAGGGGGCGGATCCACGGCCGCGCATCGAGGAAGGGTCTGCGAAGCCGCTCGCGCCGGGCGCTGAGGAGTGCCTGCGCGACGAGCCTGTGTGCTGTGGCGTCGTCTCCCGCCCCCAGCGCGGCCTGTGCCCTGACCAGCGCTGCCCGAACGGTCACCGCCGGCCCGGTCCGGCCCCCGGTGTCGATGCTGTCGAGCAGACCGACGGCCTCTTCCGGGCGACCTGCGGCGAGCAGCATCCGCGCGGCTTCCACAGCGCAGGCCGGCTGGTCGCCGGAGACGTCCTGGAGCACCTCGGCGGCCGTCCGAAGCCGTCCTTCGGCCATGTGCGCGGCCGAGGCGACCAGCACCTCCTGGCCCGCCGCCCAGGGCGAGGCCACAAGGACGCGGATGCCTGGGTCCGCCGCCTCGACGGCGGCCCGAGCGTGGCCCTGGACCAGCAGGAGACGCGCCTTGGTGATGGCCCGGACCGCGGCGATCACCGGATCGTGCGTCGCGGAGGGGAGTTGGGCCGTCTCGTCGAGAAGGGTCTGCGCCCGGCTCAGCTCGTCGCGGTCCACGGCCACGGCGGCCAGCACCAGCAACCCGATGCCCGTGCCGGCACCGGAGACGTCCGGCTCGGGCAGACGGAACCTCTCCGCCTCGGAGGCACCCGCGAGCGCCTTGCGCTCCGCCCTGCCGATCCAGCCGTTCAGGTAGTCGATCAGTGCCAGGTGCCCCAGCGACTCCTCACGGGGCAGCACGGTGGACGCCTCGCCCTGGGTGCCCGCCACTGTGGTCAGGGCGGCACGCGCGTCCTCGAAGCGCCCGGCCCACAGGCGGGTGGAGCCGAGATGGGTCATGAGGAGGGCATGGAGTTCGGGATGCCTGTCCAGGAGATGCTCCGGGACCTCCCGCCGGAGCCGGGCGGCCGCCTCAGCGGCCTCCTCGGCCTGCTCGGGAGAACCGGTCAGCCGGGCGGCCAGCGTCTCCAGCAGCGCACAGCTCAGCTGCGCGGCCGCCCCGGCGTGCGGGTCGGCGGCAAGCCGCTCCTCGGCGCGGCGCAGATGGGAGAGACCGCGCTCGACGTCGCACCGGGACAGGTCACGGGCCGCCCGGACGAGCTCCGGCGCGGGGCCGGTGGCCTCGGGGTCCATCCCGGAGAACAACTGGTCGAGGTCGGCCGAGCGCAGACCGGTGAAGAGCTGCCCGATCGCCAGGTCGTCGACGAGGGCGCCGGCGGTGAAACCCCAGTCGCCCGAAGCGGCGCCGTGAGCGAGTGTCTCCGGGAGGGATCCGGATCGGCGCAGCCACAGCGCGGCCCGTCGGTGGAGTTCGGGCTCAAGGCCCGGCAGGCGGACCCGCAGGTGGGCCCGGAGTATCTCCCCGAACAACGGGTGGAGCCGGTACCACGAGTGCCCGAGGTCCTCGACGAACGCGTTCGCGCGGTGCAGCTCGACGAGCAGGGGCTCGGCGTCGGTCCGCCCGGTCAGCGCGTTCGCCAGATCAGGACTGAAACGCTGGAGGACGCTGACGCGCAGCAGGAGATCCTGTGTCTCCTCCGGCTGCCGCTTGAGCACCTCGGCCAGCAGGAAGTCCGCGACCGTGCTCCGGTCCGCCTCGAACTCCTTCAGATAGAGCTCCGGGGCCGCGCTCTCCCGCGCGGCCAGGGCGCACAGGCACAGGCCGGCGGCCCAGCCCCGGGTGCGGTCCACCAGGCCGCGCGCGGCGTCGACCGGCAGGCGCAGGCCGTGCAGTTCCAGCAGCGGGACGGCCTCCTCAGGAGTGAAGGCCAGCTCGGCGCCGCGCAGCTCTGTCAGCTCGCCGGCTGCCCGGTAACGGTGCAACGGCAGCAGGGGTTCGGTGCGGGTGACGAGGACCAGGCGCATGCCCTGCCCGGCGTGGTGCAGGACGAATTCCAGCTGCTCCGCGACCTCGGGGGTGGTCACGCGGTCGAACTCGTCGATCACGACGGTCACCGGCTGGTCGCGTGCGTCCAGATCGGCGGCGAGCGCCGCCAGCAGCTTGCGGTCCACGCGGGCCGCCTCCATCGGCACCCCGACCGCGCCGGAGACCGGCGCACCGCACGCGCGCAGAGCCTCCAGCACGTACGCCCAGAACACACCGGGCTGCCGGTCCTCGTTCTCAGCGGTGAGCCAGGCGACCGGCTGTGGCAGGCCGGCGGCCCAGTCGGCGGCCAGCAGGGTCTTGCCCGCGCCCGCCGCTCCGTTGATCAGGGTCAGCCGGGTCCGAAGAGCCTTGTCGAGGTGCCGGTCGAGCCGCTGCCGCCGCAGGTAGACAGCGGGTCGCGTCGGCAAGGTGATCCGCGTGCGGAGAAACGAGTCCCCCAGAGGATCAACGCCCGGAACACTCTGCCCGGCCGCTCCAGCAGCATCCTCGTGGATCTCCGCCACAGCGCTCACCACCGCTGCCTTCCAGGGGCCGAGTCATGGGCCCGCCCACCCACAGGATCCCAGCGTTTCCGGCTGTGCGCGCGGGGGCGGTTTTCTCGACGGGGAATGCAGGGCGTGCCAGCCCCCGCACATCAACGGTCACCGCACTCTCAAGAACGGCGTCAGGAATCGCTCGCCCGCACGAGCCGCCGACAGCAAGGAAATGCCCCCAGGCAGCACGAAGAAGACTCCCGCGGGTGGGGGCATGCCCCCGGTTTCCGCGCGCGGGCAGATCAGGAAGCCCGCCGGGCCGCCGAGAGGGTCCTCGTCGTCCTGGGGCAGCGCGGGGAGCACGAGGAGGGCGTCGGCGGGACTCCACGCTCGGAGGACTGTCGCACCGTCAGATGCCGTGCCTGCTGCGGGCGTTCGCCTCGGCCACCAGGGCGCGCAGCAACTCGTCCTGGGTCAGGAGCCGGAGGTCGCCGGTCTGGGCGTCCCATTCGCGGCCACCGGCCAGCGGACGGATCTGGAGATACGGCCCTTCATGGCCCATGACCCGCCCGAACCGGTCGCGCACGGTGTCGTGGACGGCGTCTCCCACCTCCAGGAACGGGACCGGCTCCGGCGTCACGAACCGACCGCCTTGGCGATCACAGCCGCCAGCTGCAGCGCCACGGGCGCCGAGCAGACCCCTAGGTGGACGAGCGCGTAGCGGCTCTCACCCTCTCCGTCGCCCACCCACGGTGTGCGGACGTCCATGGCGGGGAGCTGGACTCCGGCCCGGCTGAGAGCACCGGCCAGGGCGTCGCGGGCATCGAGCGCTTCCTGGACCTTGGGCGTGCGGGGTTTCGAAGGGCCCGTGACGATGGCGGTGTGGCCGGTGGCGGGGGTGATCGAGTGGTGCGGGGGCCGCTGTGTGGGGGGCATATGTGTCCTCGTCCTTCGCCGGTCGTTCTGTCGGGTTCGTCGGTCCGACTGATTCCATGACCCCGGCAAGCTGCGTGAATTACGCTGCGTAGTCCGGGTGTTACGAGGATGCGCCCGGATGTGACCGATCACGCCGTGGACGTGCGGTGCTTCCCCGCCGTACGGCGCTGGTTCCACACCTTCCACACCGACCACGAGCCGGCGCTCGGAGGGGAGTCGGCCGTATGCCGCAGCGACGGGTCATCACCGGCCGCAGCCAGGAGCCGCGTCAGAGGTTCGCCGAGGAGCTGCGGACCCTGCGGGCCGGGAGCGGGACGAGTCTGCGGCAGCTCGGCGAGCGGCTGGGCTGGGACTACTCCCTGTTCGGCAAGATGGAGAAGGGCGAGACGCTCGGCAGCCCCGAGGTCGTCCAGGCCCTGGACCAGCACTACGGGACGCCGGGACTGTTACTGGCGCTGTGGGAGCTCGCCGCCGGGGACCATACGCAGTTCCGCGAGCGGTACCGGCGGTACATGGCGCTGGAGGCCGAGGCGGTGAGTCTGTGGCACTTCGCGGTGAGCGTGCTGCCGGGGTTGCTGCAGACGCCGGGGTATGCGCGCGAGGTGTTGGCGGCGGGCGGGCTCCGGGGGAAGGAGCTGGAGCAGCAGGTCGAAGCCC
This sequence comes from Streptomyces sp. NBC_01445, assembly GCF_035918235.1. Classification (NCBI taxonomy): domain Bacteria; kingdom Bacillati; phylum Actinomycetota; class Actinomycetes; order Kitasatosporales; family Streptomycetaceae; genus Streptomyces; species Streptomyces sp. NBC_01445. Next base: position 3,389,144 of record NZ_CP109485.1, read on the forward strand.
GGATGGGGCGGCGGGAGTTGCTGGAGGGAGAGGACGCGCCGCCGTTCCGGACGATCCTGTCGGAGGCGGTGCTGAGGACGCCGTTGCGGGAAGTGGCGCAGTGGCGTGGGCAGTTGGAGTACCTGATGGAAGCTGCGGACCGCCCCCATGTGACGGTCCACGTGCTTCTGCACGGTGCAGGGCTGCACGGTCTCATGAGCGCAGACATGTGGTATCTACTCCTTCCCGAGGGCAGGACCGTCGCGTATACCGAGAACGGATACCGGGGCGAACTCATCGAGGAATCTGCACCTGTTGTGCGTTTGCAGAAGACGTACGATGCGGTGCGCGACCTGGCGCTCACCCCGGCGGAATCGCGCAAGTTCATTCTGCGGATGTTGGAGGAAGCAACGTGCGAACCATCGACCTGAGCGACGCTTCTTGGCGGAAGAGCAGCTACAGCAACCAGGACGGTGGCGCCTGCGTCGAGGTCTCTGACGACTTCACGGTCATCGTCCCGGTACGGGACAGCAAGGTTTCGCACGGGCCGGTGCTCGTGTTCCCGGCCGCCGGCTGGTCCTCCTTCGTCTCAGCAGTCAAGGGCGGACAGCTGAGCGCCTGAACGAGCAAGCCGACGGCCCCGCGACGATGCGCCTCGCGGGGCCGCCTCGCACTTGTGAAACCTCAGGCCAGGCGTCCTTCTTCACCGGCTCAAGAATCGCCACGCACTCCACGTGATGCGTCATCGGAAAGACATCACCACGGGAGTGCACTGACATACTCGCAGGTCAGTGGCAGTTTACGGCACTACTGGAAGGCCCCTCGGGCGCCCAGAGCGTCAAACGAGCGTCACGACCTGCCGGTAGCAGCAGCTGGCCAACTGGGAGTCCGTCGGTCATTCGGCGACGTCGACGCCGTAGCCGCGAGCGAGGTCGGCCAGGCCATGGTCATAGCCCTGTCCGACGGCACGCAGCCGCCATCCGTCGCCTCTGCGGTAGAGCTCGGCGAGGATCATGGTGCGCTCGGTGGTGGCGGCGTCGAGGGTGGCCCGGGCGGCCGGGGCCGCGCCGATCCCGCAGGTGGCGGTGAACTCGATGGCTCCGACGTCGGAGAAGGTCGCGGCACCGTCGATCGCGGCGGCGATGACGACCCGGTGGATCTCCAGGAGTAGGCGTTCCAGGTCGGCGGTGACGGCCTGTTCCGTCGGGCCGTCCGTGGCGAGCCGCACGGTCCCGTCCGGGTGCTCAAGGGCGCCGTAGAAGACGAAGTCCTCGTCGCCCGGGACCTGTTCCTGCGCGTCGACCGCGAAGGCGACTACGTCCACATCGCAGGCGGTCTGCTGACGCCAGGAGGCGGCCACCGTCCAGGGCATTGCGGTGTCGGACAGATCGATGACGGCACCTCGGACCAGTACCTCCACCGCGTCCGGCTGGTTCAAGGCCGAGTTCTGTGGCGGCGCAGGCGTGGGCGCGAGGAGCCAGTCCGCGTCGTGCACGCGAAGGCCGAGGGCGGCGATGCGCGTCATGCGCCGGTCCGTTTCGCCGCCGGGAAGCACGACGACGTCGGTCACGCCGGCCGAGAGGTTGACCGCCGCGGAGGCGCCAAGGGCGACAGCACGACCACGTGCTTCGGCGGCCTCGTCGTGAGTGCCGCCCAGAACCAGGACCCTGCGTCCGGTGAGTGACCAGTCCGCACCGGCGGTGGGCGTGGCCGTGCGCTGTGCCGGGACGCTCGGTACGGGTTCGGGTTGTGCGGTCGTCGCACTCACGGGCGTTTCGGCTGCGCGACGCTGCCGGGCGGTGCCCTTGGCCTGGCCGGGCCGCACACTCTCCAGCAGCCGCAGATAGGTCGGCTCGTCCACGAGCGGCACACCCTCGTCCGCGGCGCGACGCAGCTTCCCGGACGCGGCGCCGGGGTCGTTGGTGACAACGACGCTGGTCTGGCCGCTGACCGAGGTCATCATGTTCAGCCCGGCCGCCACCGAGCGGGCGACCAGTTCCTCACGGGAGACCTGGGTGTCCCCGGTGATGGCGACCTTCATCCCCTGCACCAGCGCCCCGCCCGACTCCAGGCGGCCCGGATTGCGGTACGCGCAGGGCGCCTTGGGGACATACGGCCTGTAGTCCTGGCGAGGTGGGCACTCCAGGAGCGGCAGGGACAGGCCCAGTTGCTCGGCCGCGCCCAGCGAGCCGCGCAGGATGCCGGAGAGCACCCGTACGTCGTCCTGCGCGTCGTGAGCCTTCTCCTGGCGCACCCCGTAGTGCGCGGCAAGAGTGCCCAGTTTGAGATCGGACGTCGCGGGCCCGACCAGGCGGTTGAGAGCCAGTGTGCACAGGCGTCTGCTCACCGGCACCCAGGACCGGACGTGGGCGAACTCATGGGCCAGGAAGTCGTAGTCGAACTGCGCGTTGTGGGCGACCAGGACCCGGCTGCTGAGCAGTGCCCCCACCCGCGGTGCGATCTCCTGGAAGGTGGGAGCGCCGGCGAGACGGTCGGGGGTGAGGCCGTGGATGTGCACGGGGCCGGGATCGCAGCCCGGGTCGAGGAGGGTGGAGAACTCCCCTGTCTGGTTTCCGTGTGCGTCCAGCGTGAGGATCGCGAGCGAGAGGACACGGTCCCGGCCGGGCCTCAGCCCGGAGGTCTCCACGTCCACCAGCGCCCAGTCGTGGGAGTAGTCGGGAAGAGTGGGCCACTTCGTGCTCGACGACAGCAGGGCCATACGAGGCTCCCCTCCCTCGGGTGCGGCAGGCGGCGGCGCCCTCTGCGCGATGATGATCGACCGGTGGGATTTTCGCACGCAATGGGCGGCTTTCGTGGTGCGTCGGTGACGAAGAGCCAGCCCACCGGCACCGATCAAGAACGACGGCACCCGCGCCTCGCGCAATGCGCACGCACCAAACCGCAGTTCAGGATCTCTTCGCGACCGGTGTTGGAGTCAGTTCTGACCCCACCCGCAAGGGCGGATTCGCCGGGGGTGCGACTCGTGAGCTCGACGGCAACACAGGCAAGGCCTTCGCCGTTGTAGAGCGACACGCCGCAGACATGCTGCGTGCGCACCTCTGTGCGGCCGCTGGGGACATGACGTCGTGGCACAGACACCACCCACCTCTACGACTACCGCGTTCGGATAGCCGAGGAGCGGGTTCGTAGATCCCGGGACGCGGTGGCAGCCGCACCGGATCGTGAGTGCCGTCCCGGCGTCGGCGAGCGCGCGGGTCCGGCTTGACCTTCGACCTGGGTCGAATGTCTGCGGTCGGAGGTGTGATCACGATGCGGATCTCCCAGCTCGCCGAGCACTCCGGCGTACTGGCGACGACCCTGCGCTTCCACGAGGGCGCCGGGCTCTCACCCGCCGACCGGACTTCGGCCGGCTACCGGGTGTACGGCGAGGACGCGGTCGAGCGGCAGTCGTTCATCGGCGCGGCCGACGACTGGGGCTGCCACTGGAGGAGATCGGCGAGCTGCTCGCGGTGCGGTAGGCCGGCGCCTGCCGGGACGTGAAAGCTGATCTGCGTCCGCGAATCGCCGCCCGCCTGGCCGAGGCAGAGTCCCGTGGCGAAGTCGGGACCGTCGGGGGTGCGGAGAACGGGCCGGGCGGTGTGCGGTCAGGGGGTGGGGGTGCCGAACCAGCGGGTGGCGGTGTGCCGGAAAGCCTCGGGGTCGGGGGCGTGGCCCTCGGCCCAAGCGACGACGCCGTCGGGGCGGATCAGCAGTGCGCCGAATCCGAGGTCCTCGCGTACTGGGCCGCCCGCGTAATGGAGTTGGCCCTCCCAGCTCTGGGCCGCGCTGCGCAGCGCGTGGTCGCCGCTGAAGTCGAGCACGACGCCCCGGCCCTGGCACAGAAGGTCCCCGAGGCGGGTGCCGTCGCCGAAACGGAAGTCGGGGGCGGTGCGGCCGACGAGCGGCTGCTCGCTGCTCAGGTCGTAGCGGTGGAACAGTCCCGTCGTCTGCCGGTACACGTGCGTGGTTCCCGAGGCGGTGCTCATCAGGTCGTGAACCAGCTGCCGCAGCGCAGGGGCGTTGGGGCCCGGCTTCATGGTCGCCACCTGAGCACGTGACCAGTCGAGCACCGAGGCACCGACGGGGTGACGCTCGCTGGTGTAGGTGTCGAGCAGGCCCGCGGGCGCGGTGCCGTGTACGGTCGCCGCGAGCTTCCAGCCGAGGTTCACGGCGTCACCGATGCCGAGGTTGAGGCCCTGGCCGCCCAGCGGGGAGTGGATGTGCGCGGCGTCGCCCGCCAGGAGCACGCGTCCCTTGCGGTATGTCGTCACCTGCATCGCACGGTCCGTGAAGGTCGACGCCCGAAGCACACCGGTGAGCGTGACGTCGGTACCAGTGATGCGGCGCAGCACTCCCTGAAGATGCTCGCGGGTGAGCGGCTGGGAACGGTCGAACGTGCCGCCGTCGAAGTCCATCATGCCCAGATGCCCCTCGAAGGGCGTGCGCAGGTACATGCCGTTCGCCGTCAGGTTGAACCCGAACGGCAGCTTCGCCGGGTCGGGGTCGGCGAACTCGACCTGCGCGACATAGCCGGTGAACAGCGGTTCGGTACCCACGAAGTCGAAGCCCGTGAGAGCACGCACCGCGCTGCGCCCGCCGTCGCACCCCACAAGCCAGCGTGCCCGGTACTCCTTGCCGCCCGCCGTCGCGAGGACGCACTCGGCGTCCTGCGTCACCGCGGTGACCGCAGCGCCCCGCACGATCTGGACGCCGAGCGAGGTGGCGCGCTCGGCCAGGACCAAGCCGACCGCCTCGAGGCTCGTCATGAACCCCTCCATCGCCGGGCTGGGAAGCCTGAACGGGAGCGCGGAGACATCGATGTCGGCCGCGTTCAGTCCCATGCCCGCGAAATGACTCACGTCACGGGGGGCGGGTGCCTCGACCGCGTCGGGGGCCGCGCCGACCCTCTTCTCGTCGGCACCCGAAGCGCTGATTAACGCTTCGAGCAGTCCGCGGCGGTAGAACGTCTCGGCCGACCCGGTGTTCAGGCCCCGCAGCCCCAGCGGCAGCGCCTTCCACGGCGAGGTGACGTCCTCATCGCGCTCAAGGACCAGGACAGAACAGCCACCCAGAGCGAGCTCGCCGGCCAGGAACAGGCCCACCGGGCCGGCGCCCACGATTACTACGTCATGCATGAGAGATTCCTTTCTGAAACACACGCGCGAAGAAACCCGACCCGCAAGGACGCCGTCAGCCCAGACGGGTCAGGCCGTCCAGGACGATGGCGATGCCGGTGAGGAACTGCTCGCGATCATCGTGCTCGCCGAGCTGGCCGACGATGGCGTGCATGAACGGGTAGTCCTCGGGATCGAGCTCCTGCCACGCCGTCACCGACGCGTCCAGGAACTCGGCGCGGTCCGGCACGACGGCCGAGGAGCCACCGTCGATGTGCGCGTTCTGACTGACAGCCCCGAGGATGTAGTGCACAAGCGTCGAGGCAGCGTCGAACCAGGAACCCTGCGGCACACCCAGGGCCTCCACCTGCCGGCCGATCCTCTCGAAGATCCCCACCGTCACCGGGCCGACCGGATTCCGCACGACCTGCAGGATCAGCCGCGTAGCGAGCCACGGGTGCTCGGCGATCGCATCGAACAGCGCCAGCGCGACGACGCGGATCTCGTCCCCGGGCGTGGCCGCCGCCCCGGTGGGCCTCGCCGCCAAAGCGGCAGTGACGACCGTCTCCGTCACTGTGTCCAGCAACTCGTCCCGGGACCCCACGTGGTAGTAGATCGCCCCGGACCCGGTGGCCAGGCGCTCGGTCAGCGCGCGACTGGTCAGCGCGCCCTCGCCCCCCGCGTCGAGCAGCTCGATCGCGGTGTCGATGATCTGATCCCGGGAGAGCACTTGGTTACGCCGCTGAGGCCGGCGAGTTCTCGTTGCCATGCCACCATCGTGGCACATTTGGAGCGGCGCACCAAATTGGCGCGCTGCTCCAAATGGGAATGGTGACCATTTGGGTGCGGCGCACCACAAGGGGAGACCGGAGCGCCCCTCCCTGTACATCCGGGATGCGCGGCGGGGGATGCGCGGCCGAGTCGACGACGCTTCGCATACTGAAGCGCGAGGCCCCCGGCGGGTCGGAGTCGGGTCCGGGAGACGCCGAGCGCGTCGGCGGTTCCGCGGGACAGGCCGACCCCTCGCGGAGGGCAAGCAGGATCCGGCAGTGGATCGGGTCGGCGAGCGTGCGGCCCAAGCGGGCCAGCACGTCGATGTCGGAGGCAACAGTCAGCACCTCGTGACAGTGCATCCGATCTTGAGCACCTCGTGACAGTGCATCCGATCTTGAATCCAGGGGGCGGTGAACTGGCGATCGTCGCTCATCGACAGGCGCGGACGCGCCTCACCGGGGCAGCTTGGCGGTTCGTTCGGGGTGGGCGGCGGTGACGTAGCGCATGGCGGTCTTCTCCGTGATGCCGAACAGCCGCATCAGCCGGAGCGGGAAGGCGCTTTCGGCTGCTTCGTTGAGGATGCGGTCTTGCCTCAGGCCGCTCAGTGTCAGCCCGAATTCCTCTTTGACCTGCCCCTTCAGCCAGGAGACCTCATCCTGGGGCTGTTGATCCGCGCGCTGCCGAAATTTGGCCCGCACAACCTCGTGGCCGTCCCATGCCTCAAGCTCGCTCGGATAGGGCACCCGCCCCAGGAACGTTGCCTCACGCCCGCCGTCCTTGCCGTCCCCGAAGGCGGAGACGCCCGGCCCGAGGATCTCCTGGGCCAGGGCCTACGACACGTGCTCGAACTCCCGGGTGCTCAGCCCGCTGAGGTTGTGATCCACCCCGCCATGATGCCGCGGCGGCTATCTCCCGACCGCCCAACGGAACCCTTTCCCCGGCCGGACCTCTGCGACCACGCCGATTCCGTGGCTTGACGAGCCCAGCAACACGCCTGACACCCCATCAGAACGAGCGTCACGAGCGTCATTTCAGCGTCAAGATATCGCCCGTAACGCCCACACCGCACGCAATGCGCACACACGAAACCGCAGATCAGGCGTCCTTCTTCACCGGCTCAAGCACCGCCACGCACTCCACGTGATGCGTCATCGGGAACAGATCGAACGCCCGAAGCATCCGCACCTTGTACCCGCCATCCCGGAAGTACGCCAGGTCCCGCGCCAACGCCGCCGGGTCACACGCCACATAGGCAATCCGGCGGGCGCCGAGCGACGCCAGGTGCTCCACCGTCTTCTTGCCCGCGCCCGCGCGGGGCGGGTCCAGGACGATCAGGTCTACCTCGGTGATGCCCGTGCGCGGGAGGACCGTTTCGACCTTGCCCTGTTCGATGCGGACGCGGTCGAACGCGGCCAGGTTGTGGCGGGCGTCCTCGACCGCGCGCTTGCCCGACTCGATGCCGAGCACCGCGCCCTCGTCGCCGATGCGGTCCGCGATCGCGCCGGCGAAGAGGCCGACGCCGCAGTACAGGTCGAGCGCCATCTCGCCCTTGCGGGGCAGCAGGCCCTGCATGACCGCCTTGACCAGCGTGTCCGCCGCCTGCGGATGCACCTGCCAGAAGCCGCCGCTGCCGACGCGGTGCGTGCGGCCGTCGGCGCGCTCGCGTACGAACCCGCGGCCGTGGACGCGGTGGATGCCGCCGTCCTTCTCGTCGACGCGCAGCACGGAGACCGGCTTGTCGAGTTCGACCAGGGGCAGGCGCGCGCCGGGGCGCGGGGTCAGGATGACCTGGCGGTCCTGTGAGCCCGTCGCCGCGATCGCCTCGATGGACTCCATGCCCGTCCAGTCGCGCTTCTCGATGCCGAGCTCGGAGACGCCCGGCGCCGCGATCATGCAGTGTTCGATCGGCTCGACCTCGTGCGAGCGGTGGCGGCGCAGGCCCGCCTTCCCGGTGTCGGGGTCGACCGCGTACTGCACGCGCGTGCGCCACTGCGGGACCTCGCCCGCCGGGAGCTTGTCGCCCTCGGCCGGCATGACCGTGCCGTCCCAGCCGGCCTCCTCGGGCGTGAGGCCCGCGAGGCGCTGGAGCTGCTCGGCGATGACCTCGCCCTTGAGGCGGCGCTGCGCGCCCGGCTTGGCGTGCTGCCAGTCGCAGCCGCCGCAGCGGCCGGGGCCGGCGTACGGGCAGGGCGCCTCGACGCGGTCCTTGGACGCCTCGATGACGGTGACCGCGTCGGCGCGCAGGAAGCGGGCGCCTTCCTCGCCGTCCGTGACGCGGGCCACGACCTTCTCGCCGGGCAGCGCGTGCCGGACGAACAGGACCTGGCCCTCGTCCGTGCGGGCGATGCAGTGGCCTCCGTGGGCGACGGGGCCGATCTCGACCTCGTACTCCTCCCCGACCAGCGACTTCTTCGGTTCTGCCTGCATGGCGGGGGACTCCACAACGTAAGAAAGCAAGGGACACGGCGAACGGCCGGACAACAGCCCACCAGTCTACGTGGGTGTTGTCCGGCCGCTCGCCACACGACAGCCGAGGGGGTCAGCCCTTGTTCGAGGGCTCCTTGGGGCGCTTCTCGACGGGGCCGCGGCGCACCGCACCCGGCGCGTTCCACTCCGAGCGCCTGCGAGCCCGCTTCTTGGCGACCTCGGAGGACTCCAGCTGGTAGGGCACGGAGGTGACCATGATGCCGGGGGTGAACAGGAGGCGGCCCTTGAGGCGCAGGGCGGACTGGTTGTGGAGCAGGTGCTCGTACCAGTGGCCGACCACGTACTCGGGGATGATCACGCTGACCGCGTCGCGCGGGGAGTCGCGGCGCAGGCTCTTCACGTACTCGATGATCGGGCGCGTGATCTCGCGGTAGGGCGAGTCGAGGACCTTGAGCGGTACGTCGATGCCGCGCCGCTCCCACTCCTCGCGCAGGGCCTTCGTCTCGGCCGGGTCGACGTTCACGCTGAGCGCCTCGAGGGTGTCGCTGCGCATGAGCTTGGCGTAGGCGAGGGCGCGCAGCGTCGGCCGGTGGATCTTGGAGACGAGGACGATCGAGTGGACGCGGGACGGCCGGACGCTGTCGTCGGTCGGCGTCTCGGGGGCCTGGATCTCCTCGGCCACGCGGTCGTAGTGCTTACGGATCGCGGTCATCGTCGCGTAGAAGATGCACATGCCGAGGAGGGCGACCCAGGCGCCGTGCGTGAACTTCGTGACGAGGACCACGACGAGCACGAGGCCGGTGAAGAACGCGCCGAAGGTGTTGATGGCCCGCGAGCGGACCATGTGGCGGCGCTTGGCCGGGTCCTTCTCGGTGCGCAGGTGGCGGTTCCAGTGCCGGACCATGCCGGTCTGGCTCAGCGTGAACGAGACGAACACGCCGACGATGTACAGCTGGATGAGGCGCGTCGAGTCGGCGCCGTAGATCACGACGAGGAGCGCCGCCGCGCCCGCGAGGAGCACGATGCCGTTCGAGAACGCGAGGCGGTCGCCACGGGTGTGCAGCTGGCGCGGCAGGTAGCGGTCCTGGGCGAGGATCGAGCCGAGGAGCGGGAAGCCGTTGTACGCGGTGTTGGCCGCGAGGAAGAGGACCAGCGCGGTGGCCGCGGCGAGGATGATGAAGAGGAAGCTGCCCTTGCCGAAGACGGCCTCGGCGACCTGGGAGATCACCGGGTTCTGGACGTAGCTCCCGCCGACCGCGACGCCGTTGTGGATCAGGTCGGTCGCCGGGTTCTCGGCCATGCGGACCTTGGTCGACATGGCCAGGGCGATGATGCCGCAGAACATGGTGACGGCCAGCAGGCCCATCGCCGCGAGCGTGGTCGCCGCGTTCTTCGACTTCGGCTTGCGGAACGCCGGTACGCCGTTGCTGATCGCCTCGACGCCGGTGAGCGCGGCACAGCCGGAGGAGAACGCGCGCAGCAGCAGGAAGACGAGGGCGAAGCCCGCGAGGCCCTGGTGCTCGGCCTTGATGTGGAAGTCGGCGGTGGGCGCCTTCATGGTGTCGTCGAGGACGAGCCCGCGGAACGCACCCCACGCGATCATGATGAAGACGCCGGCCACGAAGACGTAGGTCGGGATGGCGAAGAGCTTCCCGGACTCCTTCACGCCGCGCAGGTTCATCAGCGTGAGCAGGACGATGACCAGGACCGCGCACAGGACCTTGTGCTCGACGACGAACGGGATCGCCGAGCCGAGGTTCTCGATGCCGGAGGCGATCGACACGGCGACGGTGAGGACGTAGTCGACGAGGAGGGCGCTCGCGACGGTGAGGCCGGCCTTGGGGCCGAGGTTCGTGGTCGCGACCTCGTAGTCGCCGCCGCCGCTCGGGTACGCGTGGACGTTCTGGCGGTAGGAGGCGACCACGGTGAACATCAGCACCACGACCGCGACCGCGATCCAGGGGCTGAAGTGGTACGCCGACACGCCCGCGATGGACAGGACCAGCAGCACCTCTCCCGGCGCATAGGCCACGGAGGACAGCGGGTCGGAGGCGAAAACGGGGAGGGCGATGCGCTTCGGCAGGAGCGTTTCTCCGAGCCGGTCGCTGCGCAGAGCGCGCCCGATCAAGATCCGTTTGGGCACGTCGGTCAGTTTGGACACGCAGAGGATCGTAAGCGTTCGAACGGGGAGCCGCCCACCCACCACCCCTCAAGTGCACCGGAACCTCACACCGGGCGCCTGACCGGGCAGTCCTGGCGAGGGCTTACGGCCTCAGTTGCCGCCCGTCCGGGAGGCGGATCGCCCCGCCTTGTCCCAGTTCGAACGCAGCCGGGCCAGATAGTCGGCGGCCTGGCTCCCGGGCTTCGCACCGCGCGCGAAGGCCTGCATGTTGCCCGCGCCCGTGTTGTAGCCGAGGGCAAGCAGCTCTTCCCTGTCGTACGGGCCCGAGGGATGCGCGGGCAGTTGCCGCGCCAGGTCGTGGAGATACCAGGCAGCCGCGCGCACGGCGAGGTCCCGGTCGTCGGGCAGCTCCTCCCACCGGCGCCCCGCGAAGGCCCGGCCCCGCTTGGTCTCGTCGAACGCGGCGCGGTGCATATTGGCGATCCCGAAGGCGGCGCCCGGCTTGTAGCGCTGCCAGGCGCGCTCCAGGGCCGGGTCGTGCGGCTTGTACGACTCGTTGTAGAGGATCGCCATGAGGAGTTGCGGGCTCACGCCGGCCTCGGCGGCGCGGGAGCGGACCTGCGGGGCGTATGTCGCCGGGTCGTACTTGCCTGAGGGGACTGAGGGGGTGGCGGGGCTGCTGGGGCCGGGCTTCGGGGCGTGGCTCGGAGTGGGCGTTCGCGGGGGGTGGGCTGACGCATCCGGCTTCCCAGTAGTTCCCGTGGTCGCCTTGGCCCCACCGGTCCCGTCAGCCCCCGTGTCCCCCGACCGCCCGCACGCCCAAGCCACAACCAGAACGAGCAGCACCGCGCCCCAGAGCCAGGGCCTGCGTCTGGCCTGCCCGCCCCGCTCCGTCATCGCACGGCCTAGGCCCCGGCCCCGCGGAGCCGGCGGGCCGGAGTCCGGTCGGCCCGTTCGGCGAGGCGGCCGATCAGCAGCCGCACCACGGCGACGATGTCCGGGTCGTCCACGAAGTAGACCTGGCGGCGCCCCTCGCGCCGGGACCGGACGAGCCCGGCGAGCTTCAGTTTGGTGAGGTGCTGGCTCACTGCCGGCAGCGCTCCGCCGACGCGTTCGGCGAGGCCTGTGACATCACTCTCACCCTGCGCGAGGGCCCACACGATGTGCAGCCGGGCCGAGGACGCGAGCAGGCCGAAAGCGCCGGCCGCCTCCGCGATGACCTCGGCGGGCGGGTCGTCGAAGGCGGGCCGGTCACCGAAGTCGCGTACGCGCGTCACCACCGTCGTCGTCCTCTTCCACATCCGCTTCGGCTCACCGGGCCAAGGAGGACCCCAGTCTAGGTGGGCACTGTGACGCCCGTAACGCCGCTGTGGCCCCGGTTTACGCGGAAGAGGAGGGGTGGTTCCGGTGCGGGCGATGTCCCGCAGCCGCCTCCCCGCGCAACGGCCGGTCACACCTCGGAGATCGTCCGCCGGCCGGTGCCGCTCGCGCCGGCCATCGCCGTACTCGCCTCCGTCTCCCCCGACATCGGCGACGACCTCGACCTCCAGCGCGTCCTGCAGTTCCTCCCCTTCTTCGTGCTCGGCCTCGTCCTCAAGCCGGAGCACTTCCAGCTCGTACGGCGTCGCGAGGCGCGGATCCTTGCCGTCCCCGTCTTCGCGGCCGCGCTGCTGTTCGCGTACTGGGCGGCCCCGCGCATGAACGCCGCCTGGTTCTACCGGCGCGACAGCGCGCAGGAACTCGGCGCCCCCGCCCGGTCGGGCGCCGTCATGACGCTCGCGATGTTCGGCTGCTCCGTCGTGCTCCTCGCGTGCTTCTTCGCCTGGGTCCCGCGCCGCAGGATGTGGTTCACCGCCCTCGGCGCAGGCGCCCTGTACGGCTACCTGCTGCACGGCTTCGTCGCCAAGGGCTCCCGCTTCGGGGACAGGTACGACCTTCAGTGGCTGCACACCCCGCTCGGCGAGATCACCGTCACGCCGGCAGCAGCCGGCCTCATCACCAGCCTGTGCACCCCGCCCGTGCAGCGTCTGTTTCGCTTCGCCATGGAGCCGGAGATGAAGTGGGCGTTCAGGCGGGACGCGGCCCGGATTGCGGGCAGGGGCAGCGCGCGGCGAAGCTGATCAAGCTTCCGCCTACGCGGATGCTGGCAACGGGGGCCATGCGGCTTAAGCTCGTCTCCTGGCAACGCGGCACGCGATTGCCTCTAGTTGCCCGGCAGACTGAGAGAGAAGAGTGAGCGAGATGTTTTCGCAGGTCATCGGGGCGACCAGGAGTGCGGGGTAGCGGCCGGTGCACATCGTCATCATGGGGTGCGGCCGGGTGGGTTCCGCCCTGGCCCAGACCCTTGAGCAACAGGGGCACACGGTCGCGGTCATCGACCAGGACCCCACGGCCTTCCGCCGCCTGGGTTCCGGCTTCGGCGGCCGCCGCGTCACCGGGGTCGGCTTCGACCAGGACACCCTGCGCGAGGCGGGGATCGAGGAGGCCGGCGCGTTCGCCGCGGTCTCCAGCGGTGACAACTCGAACATCATCGCCGCCCGCGTGGCCCGCGAGATGTTCGGCATCGAGAACGTCGCGGCCCGTATCTACGACCCGCGTCGCGCCGAGGTCTACCAGCGCCTGGGCATCCCGACCGTCGCGACCGTGCGGTGGACCGCGGACCAGATGCTGCGCAGGCTCCTGCCGTCGGGCGCCGAGCCGCTGTGGCGCGACCCCACCGGGGGCGTCCAGCTCGCCGAGGTGCACGCCTCGGTGGCATGGGTGGGACACAAGATCAGCCGGCTCCAGGAGGAGACCGGCGTCCGGGTCGCGTTCGTCACCCGGCTCGGCGAGGCGATCCTGCCCACGTCGCAGACGGTGCTGCAGGAGGGCGACCTGGTGCACGTGATGATGCGCACCGACGACGTCGAGAAGGTCGAAGCGGCGTTCGCCGAGGGTCCTGAAGAGGAGGGCGGTCACTGATGAGGGTCGCCATTGCCGGAGCGGGCGCGGTGGGCCGTTCCATCGCCGGTGAGCTCCTGGAGAACGGGCACGAGGTCCTTCTCATCGACAAGGCGCCGACGGCCATCTCGGTCGAGCGCGTCCCGCAGGCGGAGTGGCTGCTCGCCGACGCCTGCGAGATCACGTCCCTGGACGAGGCGGCGCTCCAGCGCTGCAACGTGGTCATCGCGGCCACCGGCGACGACAAGGTCAACCTCGTCGTCTCGCTGCTCGCGAAGACCGAGTACGGGGTCCCGCGGGTCGTCGCCCGTGTGAACAACCCGAAGAACGAGTGGCTCTTCAACGAGTCGTGGGGCGTCGATGTCGCGGTCTCCACGCCGCGCCTGATGTCCGCGCTCGTCGAGGAGGCGGTGAGCGTGGGCGATCTGGTCCGCCTGCTGCGCTTCAGCCACGGCGACGCGAACCTGGTGGAGCTGACGCTGCCGCCCGAGTCGGCCCTCGCCGGCACGCGCGTGGGCGACGTCCAGTGGCCCGAGGACACGTCCCTGGTGACGATCATCCGCGGCACCCGCGTCCTGGCCCCGTCCCCGGACGACTCCCTGGAGGCGGGCGACGAGCTGCTGTTCGTGGCGGCCCAGGCCCGCGAGGAACAGCTCGAGGACCTGCTGTCGGTCCGCCGCGAGGACGTCGCGGGCTGAGGGTTCTTCCGTAGGTACGAAGAGGGGCCCCGGAGTCGAAACTCCGGGGCCCCTCTTGCTTTAGGGGCGCGGGGAACTGCGCGACCAGCCCCCACCGGCCCGCAGACGCCAACGAACCTCAAGCCTCCCGGCGATGCCGCGCAGCCCCCGCCTCCTTGCGGGCAGCCTCCGCTTCCTTCTCGGCCTTCTCCTGCGCCTCCATCTCCGCGAACACGTCGATGGGCGCGGGCGCCTTCGCCAGGAAAACCCAGGTCAGCCAGACGGCGAGCAGGAACGGGGGGATCTTCAGGGCGATCAGGACCCAGCCGAACTTCGTGGTGTCGGCCCACCAGTACATCGGAAAGAGGATCGCGCACTTGGCGAGCAGGATCAGGCCCCAGGCCCAACTGGCCTTCGCGTAGGCCTTCTTGCGGCCGGGGTTGCGCGTGCGCCAGGAGAGGTTCTCCTTGAAGACCGGCCCGAGGATCAGGCCGATCAGCGGCACCCCGCACAGCGTGGTCACGATGTAGGCGACGGCCAGGCCCAGCGTGTAGAGCATGCCGGGCAGGTAGAAGTCCTTGGCGTTGCCCGTCATCATCGCGAAGACGACGCCGAAGGCCACGCCGAAGACGCCGCTGAAGGCGTGCTTGACGGTGCCCTTCATGACCAGGCGGACCACGACCAGGACCAGGGACACCGCGAGGGCCGCGATGGCCGACATGTGCAGGTCCTTGTTGATCGTGAAGATGGTCACGAAGAGGAGGCCGGGAACGACCGTCTCCACCATGCCCCGCACGCCGCCGAAGGCCTCGAAGAGGGCGGCCTCGGTCACCGCCTTCGAGTCGGCGTCCTGATCCGCGGTCGGCTTGTCGAGGGACGTCACCGGCTACTCCCGTCCGAGCGGTCTGAGTTCGTACTTCGGGTTGAAGAGCACCCTACGGCCCCGGCTCATCGAGACCCGTCCGGAAGCGATCAGCTTGCGGCCCGGTTCGATGCCGACGATGGACCGGCGGCCGAGCCATACGACGTCCAGAGCCGCGGAGCCGTCGAACAGCTCCGCCTCCAGAGCCGGGACTCCGGCGCGTGGTCGGAGGGTGACCGTGCGCAAGGTACCAGTAACGGTGACTATCTGCCGGTCCTGGCAGTCCCCGATGCGGGTACAGCCCGTGGTCTGCGAGTCCTCGCGCAGCTCCTCCGACTCCAGGTCCTCCTGGGAGGAGGACAGCCGGTCGAGCATGCGCCGGAAGCGGCCTGCCGGCTTCTCGGACGGCGTATCGGAACGAGGGACAGCACTCATAAATCAAGCGTACCGGGGGCCGGGGACAACGGATGAGCGGGTCAGCGCTCGAAGCGATACCCCATGCCGGGCTCGGTGATGAAGTGCCGCGGGTGGGAGGGGTCCGACTCCAGTTTGCGGCGGAGCTGGGCCATGTAGACGCGCAGATAGTTCGTCTCGGTGCCGTAGGAGGGGCCCCAGACCTCCTGGAGGAGCTGCTTCTGGCTGACGAGGCGGCCCGTGTTGCGGACCAGGACCTCCAGGAGGTGCCACTCGGTGGGGGTCAGGCGCACGTCGCGGCCGTCGCGGTTGACCTTCTTCGCGGCCAGGTCGACGGTGAAGTCGTCGGTCTCGACGATGCCCTCGTCCTCGCCGCCGCCGGTGGGCTCGGCCCGGCGGACCGCGGCGCGCAGCCGGGCCAGGAGCTCGTCCATGCCGAACGGCTTGGTGACGTAGTCGTCGGCGCCCGCGTCGAGCGCCTCGACCTTCTCGTCGGAGGAGTGCCGCGCGGACAGCACCAGGATCGGTACGCGGGTCCAGCCGCGCAGGCCCCTGATCACCTCGACGCCGTCCATGTCGGGCAGGCCCAGGTCGAGCACGACCACGTCGGGGTGGAACGCGGCGGCGAGCTGGAGCGCGCCCGCGCCGTCGGCCGCGGCCTCCACCTCGTACTTGCGCGCCTTCAGGTTGATGACGAGGGCGCGCACGATCTGCGGCTCGTCGTCGACCACGAGCACCCGGGTCATGCGTACCTGCCTCTCTGAGCAATGGCTGAGCTGGTGGGGCCGGCCGGCGGGTGGCCGGCCGCGGCGGTGAGCGTGAGGACCATGGTCAGGCCCCCGCCGGGGGTGTCCTCCGCCGTGAGCGTGCCGTTCATCGCCTCGACGAAGCCGCGCGCGACGGCGAGGCCGAGGCCCACTCCGGCGCCGCGCGGTGCGTCACCGTAGCGCTGGAACGGGGCGAAGATGCGGTCCTTCGCGGTGTCGGGGACGCCCGGCCCGCGGTCCACGACGCGGACCTCCACGCGGTCGCCGAGCGTGCTGGCGGCGACGAGGACCGTCTCGTCCTCGGGGCTGTACTTGACGGCGTTCTCGACGATATTGGCGACGGCGCGCTCCAGGAGTCCCTTGTCCACGGTGACCATGGGCAGGCTCTCCGGAATGTCGAGGTCGACGCTGCCGTCGGGGACGCCCACCAGCGCCATCGGAACCACCTCATCGAGATCGATCTCGCGCATCAGCGGTGTGACGGTGCCGGTCTGGAGGCGGGACATGTCGAGGAGGTTGCCGACGAGGTGGTCGAGGCGGTCGGCGCCCTCCTCGATGCCGGCGAGGAGTTCCGCCTGGTCCTCCTCGGACCAGGCGACGTCGTCGGAGCGCAGTGAGGAGACGGAGGCCTTGATGCCGGCGAGCGGGGTCCGCAGGTCGTGGCTGACGGCGGCGAGCAGGGCGGTGCGGATGCGGTTGCCCTCGGCGAGGGTGCGGGCCTGGTCCGCCTCGGACTGGAGGCGCTGGCGGTCGAGGACGACGGCGGCCTGGGCCGCGAAGGCCGCGAGGACGCGGCGGTCCTCGGCGGGCAGCACGCGGCCGGACAGGGCGAGCGCCATGTGGTCGCCGACCGGCATGTCGACGTCCGCGTCCTCGGGCCGTTCCTGAGGGTGCGGGCCGACGCTGGCGGCGCAGGTCCACGGCTCCACGTCGCCGGCGCGTTCGAGGAGGGCCACGGAGTCCATGGCGAAGGTCTCGCGGACCCGGTCGAGCAGTGCGTCGAGGCTGTCCTCGCCCCGCAGGACACTGCCGGCGAGGAAGGAGAGGATCTCGGACTCGGCCCGCAGCCTGGCGGCCTGGTGGGTGCGCCGTGCCGCCAGGTCGACGACGGAGGCGACCGACACCGCGACGCCTACGAAGATCACGATGGCGACGATGTTCTTGGGGTCGGCGACGGTGAACAGGTGCAGGGGCGGCGTGAAGTAGTAGTTCAGGAGGAGCGAGCCGACGGCGGCCGAGGCCAGGGCCGGCAGGAGACCGCCGACGAGCGCGGCGGCCACTGTCACGGACAGGAACAGGAGCATGTCGTTGGCGAGGCCGAGATCGGTGGCGACATGGGTGAGCGCGAGGGCCAGCAGGGCGGGCCCGCCGACGCCGACGAGCCAGCCCCAGATGATCCGGGACCGGCCGAGCCGGGCGCCGCGTGCGACGGGCAGGCCTCGGCCCTTGGCCACTTCCTCGTGCGTGACGATGTGCACGTCGAGGTCGGGGCCCGACTCGCGGGCGACGGTCATGCCGACGCCGGGTCCGAAGATGTACTGCCATGTCTTGCGGCGCGAGGAGCCGAGGACGATCTGGGTCGCGTTGACACCGCGCGCGAACTCGAGGAGCGCGGCCGGTATGTCGTCCCCTATGACGTGGTGGAAGGTGCCGCCCAGGTCCTCGACGAGGGTGCGCTGGAGCGTGAGTTCCTTGGGGGAGGCGGCGGTGAGGCCGTCGCTGCGGGCGATGTAGACGGCGAGGATCTCGCTGCCCGAGCCCTTGGCGGCCATCCGCGCCGCGCGCCTGACCAGCGTGCGGCCCTCGGGTCCGCCGGTCAGGCCGACGACGATGCGCTCGCGGGCCTGCCAGGTGGAGCGGATGTTGTGTTCGCCGCGGTACTGCTGGAGGTATTCGTCGACGCGGTCGGCCACCCACAGGAGGGCCAGTTCGCGCAGGGCGGTGAGGTTGCCGGGGCGGAAGTAGTTGGAGAGGGAGGCGTCGATCCGGTCGGGCTTGTAGATGTTGCCGTGCGCCATGCGGCGCCGCAGCGCCTGCGGCGACATGTCGACCAGTTCGATCTGGTCGGCGCGGCGCACGACCTCGTCGGGGACGGTCTCGCGCTGGCGCACGCCGGTGATCGACTCGACGACGTCGCCGAGTGACTCCAGGTGCTGGATGTTGACGGTGGACACGACATCGATGCCGGCCGCGAGGAGTTCCTCGACGTCCTGCCAGCGCTTGCCGTTGCGCGAACCGGGCACGTTCGTGTGGGCGAGTTCGTCCACCAGGGCGACGTCGGGGTGCCGGGCCAGTACGGCGTCGACGTCCATCTCGGTGAAGACGGCGCCGCGGTAGGTGAGCTCCTTGCGGGAGATCTGTTCGAGGCCGTGGAGCATCACCTCCGTACGGGGCCTGCCGTGGTGCTCGACGAAGCCCACGGCGCAGTCCGTGCCCCGCTCGATACGTCGGTGGCCCTCGGAGAGCATCGCGTAGGTCTTGCCGACGCCCGGTGCCGCACCGAGGTAGATCCGAAGCTTGCCGCGTCCCATGGCCCCATTGTCTTCCCGCTGCACGTGTTGTACGCAGCGTCGACCCTACGGCCACCAATTGCGGCAAATGGGGCGAGGGAGCCGCGGACGTGCGTCTTTGACGCAACTCTGATGCGGGCCGCACCGCACCGGCGGCGTTTCGGTCAGCGCCCCTCCGCTGCGGTGATCTCCGTGATCTCGCCGTCGCGCAGTTCGAGCACCCGGTCGGCGAGGTCGAGCAGCGTCGCGTCGTGGGTGGCGACGAGCGCGGTGACGTGTTCGCTGCGGACGACGGCGCGCAGCAGCTCCATGACGGCGAGCCCGGTCTCGGCGTCGAGCTGGCCCGTGGGTTCGTCGGCGATGAGGAGGGCGGGCCGGTTGGCCAGCGCGCGGGCGATGGCGACGCGCTGCTGCTGGCCGCCGGAGAGTTCGCCGGGGCGCTGCCTGGCGTGGTCGGCGAGGCCGACGAGGGCGAGGAGCAGCTCGACGCGCTCCTCGCGTTCGCGGGGGTCGGCCTTGCGCAGCCGCATCGGCACCCCGACGTTCTCGGCGGCGGACAGGATCGGGATCAGGCCGAAGGACTGGAAGATGAAGCCGATGCGGTCCCTGCGCAGTTCCAGGAGCCCGTTCTCGCCGAGCCCGGAGAGGTCCTGGCCGTCGACGGTGATACGGCCGCCGTCGGGTTCGTCGAGCCCTCCGACAAGGTTGAGGAGGGTCGTCTTGCCGGATCCCGAGCGGCCCTTGAGGGCGACGAGTTCACCGCGCGGCACCTCGAAGGACACGCCGCGCAGGGCGTGCACGGCCGCGGCCCCGGTGCCGTAGGAGCGGTGCAGGTCCTCGACGACGACCATGGGGACGGCGCCGTCCTGGTCGAGGACGGCGGTCCCCGCTTCCGTGCTCTCGCTCATGTGCGCTCCCCCGTGCGTTCCCCGGCCGGGCGCCAGTATGGTCACGCGGCGCCCGGCCGGGCAATGGCCGGGATCAGTTGGGGTTCTCGGCGTGGGTCAGGGTCTCCCAGGCGACGAACAGGTTGTTGGAGCCCGCCGGGCGGTTCTGCTCGGTGAGCTTCTGGGTGTTCGTCATGGCGTTGCCGAGGCGGGTGTGCATCGCGTTGTAGCCGACCTCGGTGACCGGTCCGAGCCCGCGCGTGACGGACCCGCCGCACAGCCAGCTCGGCGGCGCCTCACCCAGCTCGTACTTGGCCTGGAAGCCGAGGGCCTGCTGCAGGCGCTGCCCGACGTCGGTGCCGTACAGGTCCTGGCCCTGGATGCGGCTGGTCTCGGCGATGTGGGAGATGGCCGAGATGCCGTATCCGGTGTGCACGAAGTCGCGGCAGGTCTCCTGAGTGAGGCCGGTGACGAAGGTGGACTGCCCCTGCCAGTAGCTGACGATCTTGGCCTTGGTGTCGAGGTTCTGGCTCGGCACGGTCTTCGGCAGGTCGCCGTCGGAGGCGAGGTAGACGTAGGCGGCCGTGCGCGTTCGGAACTTGGCCATGGCCTTGTCGTACGACGTCTTGTCCTCCAGGAAGACGGAGATGCCGACGGCAGCCTCCATCATCGACAGCTCCCAGTTGCCGTTGGAGTTCGAGCCGTTGATCACCTTGGGGAGGTAGACGTCGCGCAGCATCGTCCTGAAACGGCCCTCGTTCGCCCAGCCGCCGGTGTACGTGTACTTGATGATCTCGGCGGCCTTGGGCCAGGAGGAGCCGGCCCAGCCGGTCTGGAGGGGCGCGTTGCTGTTGGTGTGCTCCTTGATGGTGGCCGACCAGGCGTCCATCAGCTCGATGGCCTTCTTCGCGTAGCGGTCGTCGCGCGTGATGTACCAGGCCAGCGCGTCGGTGTACGCGGCTATCGCGTCCTCGCGCTCGTCGGTGCAGCCGTAGTTGGGGTTGGAGTACGAGCCGCACTCGACGGTGGCGCGGGGCTTGGCGGTGCGCGTGAGGGAGGCGTACTTGCTCGCCAGCATCTGGTCGTACGCGCCCTTCCAGGGCTGGGCGCCTGCGTTGACCTTGTCGCGGGCGAAGTCCAGCTGGCCCTTGGAGACGGTGACGCCGGGGTGTGCGAAGGTGACGGGCGCGGCGTCGGCGCGGTCGGCGCCGGGCCAGGCGAGGAGGGTGGCGACGAGCGCGGTGGTGGTCGTCGCGAGGGTGGCGAGGAGGGCTGTGCGTCGTCTGCGCCGGTGGCGGGCGGGGGCCGGTGTGTTCGGCATGTGGGGGGCCATCCGTTCTTCTATGTGAACGTGAAGTACCTTTATGAACACGGGTGTTGGCCGGAGACCTTAGGTACGTACCAGCCCTCCGTCAAGAGGTGAAGAAAGAGCCGCAGTTCAGCTGCCGGCCAGGTCGTCGCGATCCGGCCATACGCCCACGTGGCCCGCCTCACCCGTGAGCCGAACCCGACCGCGGAGCCCGTACCGCTCCACGTAGTCGCGCGGCAGCCGGAGCCGGCCCGCCCGGTCCAGAACCGTGAACTCCTCGCCCTCTCCCCCGCGTTCGCGCAGCGTCTCCGTCGACGTGCGGCCGTCGCGGATGCGGACCGTGCGGCGCACCTGGCCGGACACGAGCGGGTCGTGGGTGACGACGAGAACGGTCGCCCCCAGCTCCTCGTCGGCACGGCGCAGGGCCGTGAACACGTCCTCCCCGCTCGCCGTGTAGAGCTCTCCGGTCGGCTCGTCGGCCGGCAGGACACGCGGCGCGTTCGCCGTGGCCACCGCGACCGCGACGCGCTGCTGCTCTCGGTGAGGGCAGCGAGCACCATGGCCGTGAGCCCGGCGGCACACAGAACCAGCCGATGGTGCCCGCTCCCCCGCGCCACGGCAGGCACCCGCCGTACGTCCACGAACCGGTCTCCCCCCGTGTGCGCGGCACATCAGGGGGTTGCGCGAAGACCTCGCAATGGTCTGGACAACCTTCAACTGCCCAGCCGCGCAACGCCGATGGGCCGCACACTCCCATGGAGTGCGCGGCCCATCGATGGCCGTACAGGTGCGGCTCAGCGCACCTCGGTGATCTCGGGGCCGCGCGCCAGCTGCCCCATGCCGCCCGCGAACCGGGAGCCTTCCTGCGGCTCCTGCTGCACGCCCTCGGCGACCATCTGCGCGTCGTCCGGCAGCTTCAGGACGATCGGGTCGCGCGGGGCCATCGGGCCCTCACCACGGACCACGACGGTGTCCCGGAAGATCTGCTCGAGGAGCCCGGCGGCCTGCGGCTGCACCGCGCCCTGCCCGGAGATCACTCCGCGCAGGAACCAGCGGGGACCGTCGACGCCGATGAACCGGACGACCTGGAAGCCGCCCGTGCCGTCCGGCAGCTGCACCGGCACCTGGGCCCGCAGCTCCCAGCCGAGCGGACCCTCGACCTCGTCGATCACGCCACCCTGCTGAGTGATGCCCGAGGCGATCTCCTCACGGACCTCGCCCCAGATGCCCTCCTTCTTGGGGGCGGCGAAGCCCTGGAGCTGCACGGCGCTGTCCTGGAGGACGACGGTGGCCGCGACGATCGCATCGCCCGCGACCTCGACCCGCAGCTCCATGCCCTCGACTCCGGGTACGAAGAGTCCGCCCAGGTCCACGCGGCCCTCGCCGGGCTCACGGACCTCGGAGGCGTCCCAGGGGCCGTCGGGACGCGGCTCGGGCTCGAGCCGCACGCGCTGCGGCTCGCCCTCGTCCGCGTCGCTGTCGCCGGCTACGCCGTCGACGACCTGCTCGGCCTCGCCCGCCGCGTCATCGGCGGCGCCGTTCTTCTTGCGACGTCCGAACACGTCACTGTCCTTCCCGGTCGGATACGACCGATGCGTATCGATTCCCACCCTGATGCCCACCCGGGCCCGGCCCCACGGCGGCATGACCACCGGTGGACCCGAAGCCCCCCTCGGCCCGCGCCGAGTCGGGAAGCTCCGCCACCTCCTGGAAGCGCACCTTCTCGACCTGCTGGACGACCAGTTGGGCAATCCGGTCGAAGCGCTCGAACCGCACGCTGTCGCGCGGGTCGAGATTCACCACGATCACCTTGATCTCTCCACGGTACCCGGCATCCACCGTCCCTGGGGCATTCACCAGGGCGACACCGCAGCGAGCGGCGAGGCCGGATCTCGGGTGCACGAAGGCGGCGTACCCCTCGGGCAGCGCGATCGACACCCCCGTGGGGAGTACGGCCCGCTCGCCCGGCGCGAGCTCGCACGCCTCGGTGGTCCGCAGATCCGCGCCCGCGTCACCGGAGTGCTCGTACGACGGCAGCGGTACGTCGGGGTCGACGCGCCTGATCAGCACGTCGAGAGGGGCTCGGGTCACGGGTTCACCTCGAAGGCACGGGTACGCCGGACCTGGTCCGGGTCGCTCATGGCCGCCTGGATCTCCTCCGGGCGTCCGTTGTCGATGAAGTGGTCGACCTTCACCTCGATGAAGAGGGCCTCGGCGCGGACCGCGACAGGCCCGTCGGGGCCGCCGATCCGGCCGGTGGCGGTCGAGTAGATCTTGCGGCCGGCGACGGCGGTGACCTCGGCGTCCAGGTACAGCACGGTGTCCACGGGCACGGGTCGCACGAAGTCCGTCTCGAGCCGGCCGGTCACCGCGATGACACGCAGCAGCCAGTTCAGCGAGCCGAGCGTCTCGTCGAGGGCGGTGGCCAGGACGCCGCCGTGCGCGAGGCCGGGCGCGCCCTGGTGGGCGGGGCGCACCGTGAACTCGGCGGTGACGCGGACGCCGTCCTGCGCGCGCGCCGCCAGGTGCAGCCCGTGCGGCTGTTCGTCGCCGCAGCCGAAACAGTGTCCGTAGTGCGCGCCGAGGAGGTCGCCGGGTGCGGGGGCATCGGGGTGCCGCACGGGCGCTATGGCGTCGGCGGGGGGCGTCAGAGCTGCAGAAGTACCACTCACAGGCGCAGACCTTACCCGCGCGTCCTGGGAGAAAGCGCACCGTGCCAAGCTTGGCTGCATGGAGCTCTCCACCGCACCGTTCGAAGAACGCCTCACCGCCCCCCGCTCGTGGTGGCTCGTCTCACTCCTGCTCGGCGTCGCCTGCGCCCTGGTCCTGCTGCCGTTCGGCACGCTGCCGCTGCTCGGAGGGCTTGTCGGCGGGACGGCCGCGGCGGCGGTGGTGACGAGTTCGTACGGCTCCGTGCGCATCCGTGTCGTGGCGGGCTCGCTGGTCGCCGGGGACGCGAAGATCCCGCTGTCGGCGCTGGGTGACGCGGAGATCCTGGACGCCGAGGGCGCGCGCGCCTGGCGCATGCACAAGGCCGACCCGCGTGCCTTCATGCTGCTGCGCAGCTATGTGCCGACGGCCCTGCGCGTGGACGTCACCGACCCGCAGGACCCGACCCCGTACCTGTACCTGTCGACGCGGGACCCGAAGGGGCTGGCCAAGGCGCTCGGCAAGTAGCGCCGGTCAGCTTCCGAGCTCCTTGGGCTCGGAAGCGTCACCCGGGATCAGCGGGTGCGGGTCGCTGGGGCGCTCCAGGGGCGGCAGCTCCGGCAGGGCGTCCCAGGGGACCTGGATCTTGCGCAGGTCCTTGCGGATCCGCCCCGCGAGCTTCTTGGTGTCGCGGCGGTTCATGACCGCCCCGACCGCGGCGCCGACCATGAACGGCATCAGGTTCGGCAGGTTGCGCACCATGCGCTTCATGATCTGCTGGCGCAGCTCGCGCTTCATCCGGCCGCCGAGCGCCGCGTTGATCGTCGCGGGCTTCGTGACCTCGATGCCGCGTTCCTCGGTCCACGAGGCCAGATAGGCGGCGCTGCGGTCCTTGAGGGCGCCGGGCGGGCGCACGCCGTAGACCTCGTGCAGCTCGGCGACGAGCTTCATCTCGATGGCGGCGACGCCGGTGATCTCGGCCGCAAGCTCCGCGGGCATCGCGGGCGGTACGGGCATCATCGCGGCGGCGCCGATCCCCGCACCCACGGTGGAGGTGGCGTTGGCCGCGCCCGCGACGAGTTTGTCCGCGAGCTGTTCGGCGCTCAGGCCGGGGAACTGTCTGCGCAGGGTCGCCAGATCGCGCACCGGTACACGCGGCGCGTTCTCGATGATCCGGTCGGCGAGGTAGCCGAGTCCTGCTTTGGCGGCGGTGCCGCTCTTGCGGACGCCGTCCCTGACGGCGGCCACACGGCGCCTGGCGACCTGTGCACGGTCGCCGATCGACGCTTGGTCACCCGCGGTGGGCACGGCGGGCAGGTCGCTGAATCCCGCCGCCGCGAGGTCGCCCGTCACCTCTCGGTCGTCCGCGTCCTCGAGCGAGGCTGCTCCAGTGGGGGAAGAGCCTCGCTCGTCGTCACGCACGCCGTCGTCGGACGGGCCACCGTCCGCTTCCCGGTCCTTCCGGGAGCGGCGCTTCCAGGGCGGGGTCGAGCCAGTCACGGCCGACCCTGCCTCAGTCGCAGTCGCGGCAGATCGGCTGGCCGTTCTTCTCCCTGGCCAGCTGGCTCCTGTGGTGCACCAGGAAGCAGCTCATGCAGGTGAACTCGTCCTGCTGCTTGGGCAGGACCCGGACGGCCAGCTCCTCGTTCGAGAGGTCGGCGCCGGGGAGCTCCAGGCCTTCGGCGGCCTCGAACTCGTCGACGTCGACCGACGAGGTCGACTTGTCGTTCCGCCGAGCCTTGAGCTCCTCGATGCTGTCCTCGTTGACGTCATCGTCGGTCTTGCGTGGGGTGTCGTAATCCGTTGCCATGTGTCGCTCTCCCCCTCTGGGTGTATGCGGTGTCTCCAGCGCACAACGCGCGGGAGGCCGGACTTTGTGCCCGACCTGAGGCGGAGATTTTGCCTCACATCAAGGTCTGTTACTCAATCGACACCCAACCGGATCCCTCATGAGTGATCGGGTTGGATGGCGATCGGGACCGTACACGGTCCGAAGGTGGCACCTCACGGGCGCCACCCCGTGTACTTCCCGTGATCCGGACCCCTGAAAACCCGGATTTTCCCGGCTTTCCGGGGGCTTTGACGATCACGGAGAGTAGATGGCCGGAAATTCGCCCTTGTGATCGATCACACACGGCCTCTCCGGGATCAGGTCCCGAAAATTCCGCTAAAAGCGAACTCGCCCGGCACGTCGGCGGAAGCATCTCAGATCGGTCGCCGACCCGCATCTCGGAAGGCTCGAATCGGCGGGTGACACGCGTCTCGGAGGCCTCAGATCGGCAGGGTGACCCGCATGACGAGCCCACCCCCTTCACGCGGCTCCGCGATGATACGGCCCCCATGAGCGCGCGCCACCGAGCGGGCGATCGACAGACCGAGCCCCACTCCCTTGTCGCTCCCGGTGCGCTCGGTGCGCAGCCGCCGGAACGGCTCGAAGAGGTTGTCGATCTCGTACGCGGGCACCACGGGCCCCGTGTTGGACACCACGAGGACCGCCTGGCCGTGCTGGGCCTCGGTGGTGACCTCGACCCAGCCGCCCTCCGGGACGTTGTACCGGACGGCGTTCTGGACGAGGTTCAGGGCGATGCGCTCCAGGAGCACGCCATTGCCCTGGACGACGGCCTCCTTGCGCTCGCCGCGGATCTCGACGCCCTTCGCGTCGGCCTCCGAGCGGGTCTGGTCGATGGCCTGCGAGGCGACCTCGGCGAGGTCGACCGGCTTGCGCTCCACGATCTGGTTGTCGCTGCGGGCGAGCAGGAGCAGGCCCTCGACGAGCTGCTCGCTGCGCTCGTTCGTCGCCAGGAGCGTCTTGCCGAGCTGCTGGAGCTCCACCGGCGCTCCGGGGTCGGAGAGGTGGACCTCGAGCAGTGTGCGGTTGATCGCGAGCGGCGTGCGCAGCTCGTGCGACGCGTTGCCGACGAACCGCTGCTGCGCGGTGAAGGCTCTCTCCAGGCGGTCGAGCATGTCGTCGAAGGTGTCGGACAGCTCTTTCAGCTCGTCGTCCGGGCCGTCCAGCTCGATGCGCCGCGACAGGTCCGTGCCGGCCACCCGGCGCGCGGTGCGCGTGATGCGGCCCAGCGGGGACAGGACGCGGCCCGCCATCGCGTACCCGAAGGCGAACGCGATCACGGCGAGGCCGAGCAGGGCGAGGAGCGAGCGGCTGAGGAGATTGTCGAGCGCGTGCTGACGCATCTCGTTGACGCACTCGTTCAGCGCGGAGTTGAGCTGGCTGGTCGTGGGGTGGTCGGGGAGACCTGTGAAGTTGCGGCAGGTCCCGCTGCTCACCGTGCCGCCCGTGACCGTGAACGGCAGGTCACTGCCGACGTTCAGGGCCTGTGCGGCGAGCAGATAGATGATCGACAGCAGCAGGATGCCGGCGATCAGGAACATGCCGCCGTACAGCAGGGTGAGGCGTATGCGGATGGTGGGGCGCAGCCACGGGTAGGGCGGCTCGGCTTTTCTGGGGTCCCACGTGGGTTTCGGAGGCGCGGCCGGTGGCGCGGGTGAGGAGGCCACAGGGGATCAGATCCGGTATCCGGAGCCGGGCACGGTCACGATGACGGCCGGCTCTCCGAGCTTGCGGCGCAGGGTCATGACGGTGACCCGTACGACGTTCGTGAAGGGGTCCGTGTTCTCGTCCCAGGCCTTCTCCAGGAGCTGCTCGGCCGAGACGACGGCGCCCTCGCTGCGCAGCAGCACCTCGAGGACGGCGAACTCCTTGGGCGCGAGCTGGATCTCCTTGCCGTCGCGCAGGACCTCGCGCCGGTTCGGGTCGAGCTTGATGCCCGCGCGCTCGAGGACGGGCGGCAGCGGCACGCTCGTACGGCGTCCGAGCGCCCGCACTCGGGCCGTCAGCTCGCTGAACGCGAACGGCTTGGGCAGGTAGTCGTCGGCACCGATCTCGAGGCCCTCGACGCGGTCGCTGACGTCGCCGGAGGCGGTCAGCATCAGGACGCGGGTCGGCATGCCGAGTTCGACGATCTTGCGGCAGACGTCGTCGCCGTGCACGAGCGGGAGGTCCCGGTCGAGGACGACCACGTCGTAGTCGTTCACGCCGATGCGCTCGAGGGCGGCCGCGCCGTCGTACACGACGTCGACGGCCATGGCCTCCCGGCGCAGTCCGGTGGCCACCGCATCGGCGAGCAGCTGCTCGTCCTCGACGACGAGTACGCGCACGTCGCTGTCCTTCCTGTGTGACCTGCGGGCAGGTTTTGAGCACCTGTGAGCAGGTCGGGGTCGTGGAGTGTGGCCTCCATCCTGCCCCTTTCGGCCATAAACCGGCTGTAAGGCGGTGGGGCGCACAGGGAATGCGGATTTTCTCGCCGGTCGAGGTTTCTGTGGAAGTGAGCGCGGGGAGGACGGATTTACACCCGCGATCACGCTTTGTATGTGGCGTGCCACGACCCGCTTTCCGCAGGGCGGTTTGAGTCGTGATCGCCCCTTCCGAGGGCACACCCCCGTGCCACCGACCCACGACCCAGGACGAGGGGGCGCAACCATGGACGCATTCACCGCAGGACTTCTGCAGCGCATCAAGGCGACCGAGTCCGATCTGAGCCGGGCTCGCGAGACGGGCGACGAATTCCTCGTCGAGATCGAGCAGGACGAGCTGGACGACCTGCACCGGCTCGCCGCCGAACACGGCGTGGAGCTCGGCGTCTCGCGCGTCTGACGCAGCACGGAAGGGCCCCGGCGCCTGGTCGATCCAGGCAGGCGCCGGGGCCCTTCTCTGTGCTCAGCAGGCTGGGGACGCCCTTCAGTCGTGCCAGGCCCCGAGCTCCTCAAGGCGGTTCTGGAGCTGCTCGAAGAGTCCGGGCGGCGCCGCGATCGTCAGCTCGCCGGACGGCACTTCGCCCGGACGGCCACCGGTGAGCGCGCCCGCCTCCCGCGCGATGAGGTCGCCGGCCGCGAGGTCCCAGGGGTTCAAGCCGCGCTCGTAGTACGCGTCGAGGCGTCCGACGGCGACGTCGCAGAGGTCGATGGCGGCCGAACCGCCACGCCGGATGTCGCGCACGTGAGGCACCAACTCCCGTACGACGTCGGCCTGGTGGGCCCGGCGGGCGGCGAGGTAGCCGAATCCCGTGCCGACCAGCGCCTGCTCGAAGGGGGGCGCCACGCGCGCGTGTGCCGGGCGGTCGTTCACGTACGCGCCCTGGCCGAGGACCGCGCGGTAGGTCTCTCCGCGCAGGGGCGCGGCGACGACCCCGACGAGGGTCTCGTCGCCCTGGCGCGCGGCGATGGAGACCGACCATTCGGGGCGCCCGTACAGGTAGTTGACCGTTCCGTCGATGGGGTCGATCACCCAGGTGATCCCGCTGCTGCCCTCGGTGCTCGCGCCCTCCTCGCCCAGGACGCCGTCGTCCGGCCGGCGCTCCGCGAGGAAGCCCGTGATCAGCTTCTCGGAGGCGATGTCCATCTCCGTGACGACGTCCACGGCGCTGGTCTTGGTGGCGGCGACGCCGAGGTCGGCGGGGCGTCCGTCGCGTAGGAAGGTCCCGGCGCGGGCGGCGGCCTCCAGGGCGACCTCGAGGAGTTCGGCCTTCAGGTCTGTCACGTCGGGATCCTTACGCGTACGGGCTGTCGGCGCCCGCGGCCGCGGGCTTGGGGGCACGGGAGGGGCAGCAGCCCACCGGGCAGAGATTGTGGCTCGCGCCGAGCGCGCCCAGGGCGCAGGGCGTGACGGCCCGGCCGCTCTCTGCGGCGGACCGTTCGAGGACGAGGTCGCGGACGGCGGCGGCGAAGCGGGGGTCCGCGCCGACCGTGGCGGAGCGGCGCACCGGGAGGCCGAGCTCGGCGGCCTTGGCCGTGGCCTCGGTGTCGAGGTCGTAGAGGACTTCCATGTGGTCGGAGACGAAGCCGATGGGCGCCATCACGACGGCCGGCACACCGGCGCTGTGCCGCTCCTCGATGTGGTCGCAGATGTCGGGCTCCAGCCACGGGATGTGCGGTGCGCCGGAACGCGACTGGTAGACGAGCTGCCATGGGTGGTCGATGCCGGTCTCCTCGCGGACCGCGTCGGCGATCACGCGCGCGACGTCCAGGTGCTCCTTCACGTAGGCACCGCCGTCGCCGTGGTCACCGACGGGCCCGGAGACGTCGGCTGCCGCGGTCGGGATGGAGTGCGTCGTGAACGCGATGTGGGCGCCGTCCCGTACGTCGTCGGGGAGATCGGCGAGCGACTTCAGGACACCGTCGATCATGGGGCGCACGAAGCCGGGGTGGTTGAAGTAGTGCCGCAGCTTGTCGACGCGCGGCACCTCGAGCCCCTCCGCTTCGAGGGCGGCGAGCGAGTCCGCGAGGTTCTCGCGGTACTGACGGCAGCCCGAGTACGACGCGTACGCGCTGGTCGCGAGGACGAGGATGCGCTCGTGGCCGTCGGTGACCATCTCGCGGAGGGTGTCCGTCAGGTACGGCGCCCAGTTCCGGTTGCCCCAGTGGACGGGCAGGTCGAGGCCGTGGTCCGCGAAGTCCTTGCGGAGCGCGTCCAGCAGGGCGCGGTTCTGCTCGTTGATGGGGCTGACCCCGCCGAACAGGAAGTAGTGCTGCCCCACCTCTTTGAGCCGCTCCTTGGGGATTCCCCGGCCGCGCGTCACGTTCTCCAGGAACGGGACCACGTCGTCCGGGCCTTCGGGGCCTCCGAACGAGAGCAGCAGCAGGGCGTCGTAGCCGTCGAAGGGCGTGGGATCGAGCGCATCGGACATGCCTTTGATCCTGCCATCCGTCACTGACGGGCGGAAAACGGGCATGCCCGCAAGCCCCGGGGCCCGTAAGCTGTCTTGGCCACCTACGCGCCTTACCGGAGTCGACTTGCCCAGCCCCTACCGCGCCATATTCGCCCTGCCCGGCACCAAGAGCTTCTCGGTCGCCGGGTTCCTGGGCCGGATGCCCCTGTCGATGATGGGCATCGGGATCGTCACGATGGTCTCCCAGCTGACCGGCCGATACGGGCTCGCGGGTGCCCTGTCCGCCACCGTGGCACTCTCGGCGGCGGCCATCGGCCCGCAGATCTCACGCCTCGTCGACCGGCACGGACAACGCCGTGTGCTGCGGCCCGCGGCCCTGGTCTCGCTGGTCGCGGTCGCCGGTCTGCTGCTGTGCGCGAAGTTCGAGGCGCCGGACTGGACACTGTTCGTCTTCAGCGCCCTGATCGGCTGTGTGCCGAGCGTCGGCTCGATGGTCCGGGCGCGCTGGGCGGCCCTTTACAGGGACACCCCTCAGCTGCACACCGCGTACTCCTTCGAATCCGTCATCGACGAGGTGTGCTTCATCTTCGGGCCGATCATCTCGATCGGTCTGTCGACGGCATGGTTCCCGGAGGCGGGGCCCCTGCTCGCGGGCTGCTTCCTCGCTGCCGGCGTCTTCTGGCTGACCGCGCAGCGCGCGACCGAGCCGGTGCCGCATCCGCGCGGACAGCACTCCGGGGGGTCCGCCCTGAGGTCGCGCGGTCTTCAGGTCCTGGTGACCACGTTCGTCGCGACGGGCACGATCTTCGGTGCGGTGGACGTGGTGACCGTCGCGTTCGCCGAGGACGAGGGCCACAAGGCGGCGGCCAGTCTCGTGCTCGCGGTGTATGCGGCGGGTTCCTGCGCCGCCGGGGCGGTCTTCGGGCTGCTGCACTTCAAGGGGGCGCCCGCGCGCAGGTGGCTGGTCGGTGTCTGCACGACGGCCGTGAGTATGATCCCCCTCCTACTGGTCGGGAACCTTCCGTTTCTGGCCGTGGCGCTCTTTGTCGCGGGCCTGTCCATCGCACCGACGATGATCACGACGATGGCCCTCGTCGAGCAGCACGTACCACGCGCGAAACTGACCGAGGGCATGACCTGGGTGAGCACCGGACTGGCGGTCGGTGTCGCGCTCGGCTCCTCCGCGGCCGGCTGGGTGATCGACGCCGCCGGTGCGAAGGCCGGGTACGGGGTTCCGGCCGTGGCCGGCGCCGTCGCGGTGGCGGTCGGGTTCCTGGGGTACCGCCGGCTGAAGCAGCCGGTGCCGCAGCGGGGAGGAACCAATGAGCACGGGGAACTCGGGCAGCGACACGACGAACGCCCGGCAGGCCAGGACACGGAACGAACCGTGGCGTAACTGGGCGGGGAACGTCACCGCGCGGCCGGTCCGCGAGGTGACGCCCGCGTCGGTGGAGGAGCTGTCGGCGGCCGTCCGCGCGGCGGCCGATGACGGCCTCAAGGTGAAGGCCGTCGGTACGGGGCACTCGTTCACCGCGGCGGCGGCCACCGACGGTGTGTTGATACGCCCTCAACTGTTGACCGGAATCCGCAACATTGACCGCGACGCCGGCACCGTCACGGTGGAGGCCGGCACCCCGCTCAAGAGGCTCAACCTCGCCCTGGCCCGCGAGGGCCTGTCGCTCACGAACATGGGCGACATCATGGAGCAGACCGTCTCGGGCGCCACCAGCACGGGCACGCACGGCACGGGCCGCGAATCGGCGTCCATATCCGCGCAGATCAAGGGCCTCGAACTGGTCACCGCCGACGGCACGGTCCTCACCTGCTCGGAGAAGGGGACCGCAGAAGAACGCGCGGTCTTCGCGGCCGCACGGATCGGACTCGGCGCCCTCGGCATCATCACGGCGATCACGTTCGCCGTGGAGCCGATCTTCCTGCTCACCGCCCGCGAGGAGCCGATGACCTTCGACAGGGTCGCGAGCGACTTCGACGCGCTGTACGCGGAGAACGAGCACTTCGAGTTCTACTGGTTCCCGCACACGGGCAACTGCAACACCAAGCGCAACAACCGCAGCGCCGGCCCGGAAGCCCCTGTCAGCAGGTTCAGCAGCTTCCTCGAGGACGAGCTCCTGTCGAACGGCCTCTTCCAGGCGGTCAATTCACTCGGCCGCGCGGTCCCCTCGACGATCCCGTCGATCGCCAAGATCTCCAGCCGCGCGCTCTCCGCCCGCACCTACACGGACATCCCTTACAAGGTCTTCACGTCCCCGCGCCGCGTCCGCTTCGTGGAGATGGAGTACGCCGTTCCGCGGGCGGCCCTCGTCGAGACTCTGCGCGAGCTGAAGACCATGATCGAGCGCTCGAACCTGCGCATCAGCTTCCCGGTCGAGGTCCGCACGGCCCCCGCGGACGACATCACGCTCTCCACGGCGTCCGGCCGGGAGAGCGCGTACATCGCCGTCCACATGTACAAGGGCACCCCGTACCAGGCCTACTTCACGGCGGCCGAGCGCATCTTCGCCGCGCACGAGGGCCGGCCGCACTGGGGCAAGGTGCACACGCGCGACGCGGGCTACTTCTCGACGGTCTATCCGCGCTTCGGCGAGTTCACGGAGCTGCGCGACCGTCTCGACCCTGACCGCCTGTTCGCCAACGACTATCTGCGCCGGGTCATCGGCGACTGACCGCGCTCACCCCTCGGGCGTCTCGTCCTGCTGCTGCGGCACGTCAGCTCCGTCGCTGCTCTCCGAGGCGCTCGGAGTGGGCGTCGGGGCAGGCGTCGGCGTGGACTTGTCCCCGCCGGTCCCCGAACCGCTGCCCGAGCCGTTGTCGTGACCGGTGTGGGAGTCCTCGCTCGCGCTGGGCGTGGGCGTGGGCTGCACGGTGTCGCCCGTCTGCCTCCCGTCCCCGTTCTGCGGCGTCCCGCTCTGCGTCCCGGAGCTGCTGCTGTCCGACGGCTCCTGCGAGGTGCTCGGCACGGGGGTGTGGTCGTTGCGGGACGGGTGGCCGCCTCCGCCGGTGAAGGCCTCGCGGAGCGTGGTCCGCTGCCCGTCACCGCTGAAACTCTGCCCCGAGGCGAGTTCGTACGTCGTGATGCCGGCCATCGTCACTCCGAAGACCACGGCAGCGGCGACGAGGGGCCGCTTCCAGCTCCGCACACGCGCGCGATGCGTGGTCCCTTCGGTGTACTCGTCGCCCAAGTCACCCGGCGGAGGCGGCAGTTCCGGCCTGACGGCCCCGACCCCTCCCCCGTCCGCCGGTGCGGCACGCAGCACGCGCGTGGCGTCGTCCACGACACCGGGACCGGCTCCGGCCCCGACCCTCAGCAACTGGGTCTTCTCCGCGGCGGCACCACCGGCCGTCAGAAGCTGTGTCCGATCCGGATCGCCGGCATCCGCCGTGAGGAGCTGTGTCCGCTCGGCGTCCAGCGCCGGGAGGACAGTCGTCGCGTCGGCGCCCTGTGCCGACGCGCCGCCCATCCCCCACGACGTGGTCCTCGGCAGCACGTCCGTCCGCATCGCCGCCGTGGCCGCGGGCGGCGTCACGGAGGCGGGGACCGTGTCGGACCGGAAGGTCTCCGGTACCGGACGCCCGTCGTCCGTCACCGGGGTCTGCCGGCCCTTCGGTATCGCCTGGCCCGCGACGTCACGTATCTGCTCGCCCGTGCGCCGGAAGAAGTGCTGGAAGAGGGAGCCACCGCAAGTGGCCAGCGCGCTCACCACGCCCGCGCCCACGATCGTCCCGTACACACCGAGCCCGGCGGCCAGCTTGGCGGCCACCACGGCGGCCACGGCGCTGCCCGCCACCTGCGGCACACTCAGGTCGAGCCGCTTCCCCTTGGGCTTTTCTTGTGCATCCTGGGAGGTTTCCGGCTTCTCGCCCATCTCCGACCCTTGCCTGCCTTTCTCGACTTACTTCACGAGAAAGGGACGGATGGACGAAGGGATTAGTTCCGTTTCTGGGGATTTCGTGAAGCACGCCACGTCCATGAACCCCGAACGAGGGACGCCCCGTACTCAACTCCCGTCCCCCATGAGAACTTCGATGGCGTGCCGGTCCACCCGAGTGGCCCGAATGGAGTACCGTTGCGAGCCCTGGGTCCGGTCTCCCGTCAGGGTGCCCGGGGCCTTCCAGGACCGCCGGGAGGGGGTTCGTTGCACAGGGTGACGAGCTCGGTCACTTAGCGTTGCGAACAGGTAACCGTGCCATAACGGCGATGCAGGGCCCATGCCCGACACGCCGGGCAACTCGGCAAGGTTGTGGCAGGCTGCACCCGGGCAGGCCACACTCGACTAGCGGAAGCAGCGACGCACGTGACGTCGGCAGGCACCACCCGGGAGGTCCCCATGCCCGAACTGCGTGTCGTGGCCGTCTCTAACGACGGCACACGGCTGGTGCTGAAGGCTGCGGACAGCACGGAGTACACGCTTCCGATCGACGAGCGCCTCCGGGCCGCCGTGCGCGGCGACCGTCCGCGCCTCGGCCAGATCGAGATCGAGGTGGAGAGCCATCTCCGCCCCCGCGACATTCAGGCGCGTATACGTGCCGGTGCCTCCGCCGAGGAGGTGGCCCAGCTCGCCGGCATCCCCGTCGACCGCGTCCGCCGCTTCGAGGGCCCTGTCCTCGCGGAG
The DNA here is from genome assembly GCF_035918235.1 of Streptomyces sp. NBC_01445. Lineage (NCBI taxonomy): Bacteria > Bacillati > Actinomycetota > Actinomycetes > Kitasatosporales > Streptomycetaceae > Streptomyces > Streptomyces sp. NBC_01445. The sequence continues at coordinate 3,423,889 of NZ_CP109485.1, forward strand.
CGCGCCTTCATGGCCGAGCGCGCCAGGAAGACCCCCGTACGCCGTCCCGGCGAGAACGCGGGCCCCCAGCTCGGCGAGGCGGTGCAGGAGCGTCTGCTGCTGCGCGGCGCCGACAAGGAGACCGTCCAGTGGGACTCGTGGCGCCGCGACGACGGCACCTGGGAGGTCCTGCTCGTCTACCTGGTCGCGGGTGAGCCGCACTCGGCGAGCTGGACGTACGACCCGCCCCGGCGGCTCGTCCAGGCCGTCGACGACGAGGCGCGCTCGCTCATCGGCGAGACCGACGACATCGCCGCGCCGGAACCCAGCTTTCCGTTCGTGCCGCGCATCGCGAGGCTGCCCCGCGACCGCCCGCTCGACCGGGCCCTCGACCGGCAGTTGGAGCGCCCCTCGCTGCCGGCCCCCGCACCGGAGATCACCGAGGAGAGCCCGGCGGCCGTCTCCGCCGCCGAGCGTGACTCGCTGACCAGCCTTCTGGAAGCCGTACCCAGCTACCGCGGCGACATCGTGGTGCCCGAGCGCCCCACTGTGCCCGCACCCGATCCCGTCACGGACGAGCCGGAGCCCGCCGAGGCGGAGGAGCCCCCGGCGCCCGCCGCGTCCGCGGGAGCGGGTTCCGCCTACGCGGACGTCCTCATGCCGCGCAGCGTCGCGGGACACCGAGACCGTCTCACCGGCACCACCGACCGCCAGGCCGAGGCCGACGGGGTCCGTCCCGGACGGCGCGCGGCCGTCCCGAGCTGGGACGAGATCGTCTTCGGCACGCGCCGCAAGAAGCAGGACTAGCCGCAAGCGGTACGCAGAAGAGGCCCGCGCCCATCGGCGCGGGCCTCTCGCGTACTCACCTGCCGAAGCCCTACTGCGGATCGGGGCCGGTCGCCACGGGGCGTGACTCGTCCGAGGACCACTCGGACCACGAACCGACGTACAGCGCCGCGTCGATGCCCGCCACCGCGAGGGCGAGCACCTCGTGGGCGCCCGAGACGCCGGAGCCGCAGTACACGCCGACCTCGCCCGAATCCCCGGACGCGCCAAGGGACTTGAAGCGGGAGGCGAGCGCGTCTGCGGGCAGGAACCGGCCGTCCTGCGCCACGTTCTCCGACGTCGGCGCGGACACCGCGCCCGGGATGTGACCGCCGACGCGGTCGATCGGCTCCACGTCGCCCCGGTAGCGCTCGGCGGCGCGGGCGTCGAGCAGGATCCCCGAACGCGCAAGCGCGGCCGCGCCGTCGGCGTCCAGGAGCGCCACTGCGCCCGGCGCGGGCTCGAACGTGCCCGGCACGGGCGACGGCACCGCGGTCTCCAGCGGCCCTTCCCACGCACCGAGGCCGCCGTCGAGAACTCGCACGGACGGGTGACCCGTCCAGCGCAGCATCCACCAGGTGCGCGCGGCGGCCCAGCCCTGCCCGCCGTCGTACACGACCACGTCCCGGTCGGCCGACACGCCGGCCCGCCGCATCACGGCGCCGAAGGACGCCACATCCGGGAGGGGGTGCCGACCTGCCGCTCCGGCCGGTCCCGCGAGGTCGGCGTCGAGGTCGACGTAGACCGCGCCGGGGATGTGCCCGGCCTCGTATGCGGCCCGTCCGTCGAAGGCCGGGGCGCCCGCCGCCTTGGCAACGCTCAGCTGCCAGCGGATGTCGAGGATGACCGGCGGGGCCACGCCGGTCGACTCGCTCGCGAGTTCGATTGCGGAGATGATGGCATTCATGGGGGCCATCCTTGCTCATGCTCTGGCCCGAGCGCCGTCGGTCGGCTAGCGTGCACGATCGACTACCGAGCGTTGACCGACCGGACATCGCGAGGCCGTGGCGCGGCAATGGATGCGGACATCTCACCGGCATCCTCGTGCGAGGATCCGGCCGGGGCGGCGCGGCCGATGGGCGTCGCGCGGCACGGAGTGCCACCATCAGCTCGGGCGCGTTGCGACACGTGATTTTGTTCCGAGGAGAGAGTGACGATGACCGAGGCAGCAGCCAGGCGCGCGCCGGGCACCCCGTGCTGGGTGAGTCTCATGGTGCACGGCATGGCGGCGACCCAGGAGTTCTACGCGGCGTTGTTCGGCTGGGAGTTCCGGCCGGGACCGCAGCAGCTCGGCCCCTACGTGCGGGCCCTGCTCGACGGCCATGAGGTGGCCGGGATCGGGCAGATGCCGCCCGACCGCCACCTGCCCGTCGCCTGGACCCCGTACCTCGCCTCGGACGACGTGGACGCCACGGCCGAAAGCATCCGCCACTGCGGCGGCACCGTCGGCGTCGGCCCGCTCGACGCCGGGGAGGCGGGCCGGATGGCCATCGCGTCGGACCCGGCGGGCGCCGTGTTCGGCATCTGGCAGGCGGCGGAGCATCTGGGGATGGCGCTCACCGGGGTGCCGGGGGCACCGGCGTGGAACGAACTGGTGACCCAGGAGACGGCGAGCGTCGCCAAGTTCTACGAGGCGACCTTCGGCTACGAGGAAGAGGCCGTCGTCTCCGCCGACTTCGACTATCTGACGCTGCACCTCAACGGCACCCCGGTGGCATCGGTGCACGGCGTGGGCCAGGCGCTCCCCCGCGACCGGGGCGCGCACTGGATGACGTACTTCGAGGTGGCGGACGTCGACGAGTCGGTGTCCCTGGTCGAGGAGCTCGGCGGCCACGTCCTGAAGCCCGCACGCGACGGCTCCCAGGGCCGCCTGGCGACGGTCGCGGACCCGGAGGGCGCGGTGTTCACCCTCGTACGGTCAGCGCCGCGCGAGGAGGGCCAGGGGGCCTCCTGACGGACGCCTGAGACAGCTCAGGCCGAGGCGACCGGCAGGACTTCGGGTGACAGGGCCGCCGCGTGCGCAGTGGCGCTTGTCAGTTGCTTGCGGTGGTGGCGTCGGCAGAGGACCTCGTAGCCGACCTCGTCGTCGCTCCGGTCTACGTCGCCGACGACGACCTGGGCGCCCTCGACGACCATCCGGCCGCCCACCGTGCGGGCGTTGTGCGTGGCGCGGGCACCGCACCAGCACAGGGCCTCGACCTGGAGGACCTCGACGCGGTCGGCGAGTTCGACCAGGCGCTGGGAGCCGGGGAACAGCTTGGACCGGAAGTCGGTCGTGATGCCGAAGGCGTAGACGTCGAGGCCGAGGTCGTCGACGACGCGGGCGAGCTGGTCGATCTGGTCGGGCGCGAGGAACTGCGCCTCGTCCGCGATGACGTAGTCCACGCGGCCGCCCTGGGACAGCTGGTCGACGACGTACGCGTACACGTCGAGGTCGTCGGCCACCTCGACGGCGTCGGTGACGAGGCCGAGGCGCGAGGAGAGTTTCCCCTCGCCGGCCCGGTCGTCGCGCGTGAGGATCATGCCCTTGAGGCCGCGTGCCGAGCGGTTGTGCTCTATCTGGAGAGCCAGGGTGCTCTTTCCGCAGTCCATCGTTCCGGAGAAGAACACAAGCTCGGGCATGGGGAGTTGAGGGCCTTTCCGCGGTGGTGGGGGACGATCAGGAGCGTACTTCGAGCAGCGGTACGAGCTGCTCGGCGGGGGTCATCGAGCCGTGGTTGCCGACCATGGCCGACTCCTTGGGCTCCCGCTCCGAGGCGATGATCACCACGTCGTCGTGGGCGGCCGCGATGACGTCGCCCAGGCGCGCGTAGACCCGCTCGTCGATGTGCGGGCCGAACCAGCCCGCCTCGATCGCCTCGTCCCGGCTCGCGATCCAGAACTGCTCGCCGAGCACCTCGCGCCACACGGTCAGGACATCGGACTCGGCGCCCGGCACCGCGTAGACGTGGCGGGCGCGGCCCTCGCCGCCGAGGAGGGCGACGCCTGCGCGCAGCTCCCAGTCCTCGTCGAAGTCGATGCGGGACTGCTCGTCGAACGGGATGTCGATCATGCCGTGGTCGGCCGTGATGTAGAGGGCGCTGCGCGGCGGGAGCTGCTCGGCGAGGCGCTGGGCGAGGCGGTCGACGTACATGAGCTGGCCGCGCCACGGGTCGGAGTCGACGCCGAAGCGGTGACCCTTGCCGTCGACCTCGCTGTAGTACGTGTACACCAACGACCGGTCGCCCGCCGCCAGTTGCTCCGCGGCCAGGTCCATGCGGTCCTCGCCGGAGAGACGCCCGCGGAAGGTGCCGCCGCTGAGGGCGATCTTCGTGAGAGGGGTCGACTCGAACGCGGGGGCGGAGACCTGCGCGGTGTGCACCCCGGCCTCGTGGGCGCGCTGGAAGATCGTCGGGTACGGCTGCCAGACGTGCGGCTGGGTCCAGGGGATCCAGCGGAGCTGGTTCATCAGCTCGCCGGTGTCCGGGTTACGGACCGTGTAGCCGGGCAGGCCGTGCGCGCCGGGCGGCAGGCCCGTGCCGACGGAGGCGAGCGAGGTCGCGGTGGTCGCCGGGTAGCCCGCGGTGATCGGGCGGCCGGTGCCGCCGCGCGAGGACGCGAGGAGCGAGGTCAGGAACGGCGCCTCGTCGGGATGGGCCTGGAGCTGCTGCCAGCCGAGCCCGTCGATCAGGAACACGCACGCGCGGTCGGCGGGCGCGAGCTCGGGTATCGCCGGAGCGCAGTCGGGGACCCCCACGTGGGAGCCGAGGGTGGGCAGCAGGTCGGCGAGGGAGCCGGCGCCGTACTCGGGCACGGGGGCGGACCGGACGGCGAGCGGCTCCACGTCGTCCCAGCTGGGCATGGCCATCAGCGCGCGGTCGCCGCGGTGGCCTCGGACAGGGACTGGGCGAAGGCGAGGGTCTGACGGACGGTGTCGGGACCGTCCCCGGTCTCGCTGACGCGCAGGCTCAGGTCGTCGGCCGTCGAGCTGCCCGTGTACCCGTGGTCCGCCTCGCAGTTGGGGTCGCCGCAGGCCGCGGGCTCCAGGTCGATGCGGGCGACGGCGCCCCAGCCAATGGTCAGCACGACCTCGCGGGGCAGGGTGCCCGGAACGTACTTCTCCGGGTTGGCGACGACGCGGCTGAGCACGACCGACGAGATCCGGCCGAGCTTCACGGACTCGGTGGACGTCGTGGCGTACGGCGTCGGCGACGTGTTGTCGGCGGCCTGCTCGTCGGTGTGGCTGACGATGAAGCGGGTGCCGGTGAGGACGAGCACGGTGACGTGCCTGCGGACCTCGTTCGAGTCGAAGGTGGTCTCCTGGTGGACCAGATACGACCCGATGGGTTCGCCGCCGACCGCGGCCTCCACCGCCTCGGCCACGAGGGCCGGGTAGTAGCCGCTGCGCTCGATCGCCGCTCGAAGCCCTTGGGTCGTCGTACTGGTCTTGGCCATGGGACCCATCCTAAAGCCCGGCGGGGGGCTCGCGGTGCGCCTGTGGACGGGTACGGAAAACACCCGTATGTGGGGCTCGTCTCACCGGTCTGCTCAGTACGCGGGCAGGGTGCGCGGGCCGAGGTCGTCGCGGGCGGGCGGCGGGGCGAGCCGTATCGAGGCGCCGAGGACCGACAGGCCTCTCTGGGCGACGACGACGGGCTCCAGGGAGACGGCGACGACCTCGGGGTGGTCGTCCACGAGCCGCGAGACCCGTTGCAGCGCCTCTTCGAGCGCGGCCGTGTCGACGGGCGCGGAGCCGCGCCAGCCGAAGAGCAGGGGCGCGGTCTTGATGCCCCTGACGATCGACTGGGCGTCCCGGTCGGTGACCGGAATCAGCCGGTGCGCGGTGTCGCCGAGCAGCTCGGAGGCGGCACCGGCGAGCCCGAAGGAGAGCACCGCGCCTGCGGCCGGATCGATGACCGCGCGGACGACGGTGTCGACGCCCCGGGGTGCCATGGCCTGGACGACGGGCCGCAGCTCCTCGGGCTTGCCGAGCGTTTCGGACAGTTCTTCGTAGGCGCGGCGCAGCTCCTCCTCGTTCGCCAGGTCGAGGCGTACTCCTCCGAGGTCGGCGCGGTGGCGCAGGTGCGGGGCGGTCGTCTTGAGGGCGACGGGGTAGCCGAGGGTGCGCGCGGCGGCGGCCGCCTCGTCGGGTCCGGGGGCGGGCAGGGTCTGCCGTACGTCGATCCCGTAGCGGGCGAGGAGGGCGCGGGCGTCCTCGGGGGCGAGCTCGGCGCCGCGCGGGTCGTCGTCCTTCGCGAGGAGCGCGGTGATGAGCTCGGCGGCGCCCGTCTCGTCGATCCCGTCGTACTCGGGGACCTTGCCGGGCTCCGCGGCGTCGCGCCGCCACTGGGCGTACTTGACGGCTTCGGCGAGGGCGTGGACGGCGCGCTCGGCCGCGGGGTAGGCGGGGATGAGCGCGGGCGTGGGGGCGGGCTCGTCCGTGGGCGGGCGTCCGGCCGGGGGGCCACCCGGGGTCTTGGCGAGCGCGCGCGGGCCGGTGCTGGTGGCCGCGGAGAGCGCCTCGGCGAGGCCGCCGAGCTCGACGTGCACGACCAGGACCGGCTTGGTGGGGGTCCCTGCGGCGGCCGAGCTGAGCGCCTCGGCGAGCGCCGTGTCCTCGGCGATCGACTCCCCCACCGCGGGCATGGCCGTGACGACGACCGCGTCGCACTTGTCGTCCGCGAGCGCCTCCGTGAGCGCCGCGTGGAAGTCCTCGGCGGACGCCGCGGTCGTCAGGTCCCGCGGCGGCTTCGGCCGCAGGCCCTCGGCGAGGCAGACGTCGTACGTGAGGAGGCCGAGCGACTCCGAGTTCCCGAGGATCGCCACGCGGGGGCCCGGCGGGAGGGGCTGGCGGGCCAGCAGCAGGCCGGTGTCGACGAGTTCGGTGATGGTCTCCACGCGGATGACACCCGCCTGGCGCAGCAGGGCGGAGACGGTGGCGTACGGCAGGCGCGTGGCGCGGACTGCGTGGCCGAGGGGCGCGATGCCACTGTGCCGGGCGCCCTGCACCACGACGAGGGGCTTCGCGGCGGCCGTGCGGCGGGCGAGGCGGGTGAACTTGCGCGGGTTGCCGATGGATTCGAGGTACATCAGGGCGACGTCCGTGTCGGGGTCGTCGTACCAGTACTGGAGTACGTCGTTCCCGGACACGTCCGCGCGGTTGCCGGCGGAGACGAACGTCGACACACCTGTCACTCCGGTCACGCCGCCGCCGCGCCGCTGGAGGCGGGCGAGCAGCGCGATACCGATGGCTCCGGACTGGGCGAACAGGCCCATGCGGCCCGCGCGCGGCATCTCGGGCGCGAGCGACGCGTTGAGCCGCACCTCGGGCGAGGTGTTGATGACGCCGAAGGCGTTCGGCCCGATGAGGCGCATGCCGTACGAGCGGGCCTGGCGCACCAGTTCGCGCTGGCGGGCGCGGCCCTCGCTGCCGGACTCGGCGTATCCGGCGGAGACCACGACGATCCCCTGCACGCCACGCTCGCCGCATTCGGCGACGACGTCGGGGACCTGCTCCGCGGGAACCGCGACGACGGCCAGGTCGACGGCCGCGGCGGCGTCGATGTCGTGGACGGAGCGGTGGGCGGGGACGCCGTCGAGGTCGCTCAGGTCGTCGGGGAACGCCTTGTTCACGGCGTGGAGGCGGCCGGTGAACCCGGCGTCGCGGAGGTTGTCGAGGACGCTACGGCCGACTCCGCCGGGCGTGCGGCCCACGCCGATGACGGCGACGGAGCCGGGGGCGAGGAGCCGGTGCACCGAGCGGGCCTCGGCGCGCTGCTCGCGGGCGCGCTGCACGGCGAGCGAGGCCTCGGTGGGTTCGAGGTCGAACTCCAGGCGGACGACGCCGTCCTCGAAGTGGCGCTTCTGGGTGTACCCGGCGTCCGTGAACACCTTGATCATCTTGGTGTTGGCGGGCAGCACCTCGGCGGCGAAGCGGCGGATGCCGCGCTCACGGGCGACGGCGGCGATGTGCTCCAGGAGCGCGGACGCGACGCCCCGGCCCTGGTGGGCGTCCTGCACGAGGAAGGCGACCTCGGCCTCGTCGGCGGGGGCGGAGGCGGGCATTCCCTGGGCGTTGATGCGGTCGTAGCGGACAGTCGCGATGAACTCGCCGCCCACAGTGGCCGCGAGACCCACCCGGTCCACGTAGTCGTGATGGGTGAACCGGCGGACGTCCTTGGCGGACAGACGCGGGTACGGCGCGAAGAAGCGGTAGTACTTCGACTCGTCGGAGACCTGCTCGTAGTAGCTCGTGAGCCGCTCGGCGTCGTCGATGGTGATGGGCCTGATGCGCGCGGTGCCGCCGTCGCGCAGCACCACGTCTGCTTCCCAGTGGGCGGGGTATGCGTGCCGGTCCGACGGGGTCTGCATGGGGCCAGCGTACGGCGCAGCGGTGACAGTCGTACGGGTCGCGGCGCGAGCGGGCCGAAGGCACTCTGTGAGGGCCGACGGGCGTGTGCGGGCGGTACGCAGGGCTCACATCGGGCACGTCCACCGATGTGGCAGACTGGTCTAGACAACTGTGAGAATCCTGAAGGGCAGCATCACATGGCTGAGCGCCGCGTCAACGTCGGCTGGGCCGAGGGCCTTCACGCCCGCCCCGCCTCCATCTTCGTCCGCGCGGCCACGGCGGCCGGCGTCCCCGTGACGATCGCCAAGGCCGACGGCAGCCCCGTCAACGCCGCCTCCATGCTCGCGGTGCTCGGCCTGGGTGCCGGCGGCGGCGAGGAGATCGTCCTGGCCTCCGACGTCGAGGGTGCGGACATCGCGCTCGACCGTCTGGCCAAGCTGGTCGCCGAGGGGCTCGAGGAGCTTCCCGAGACCGTCTAGTACGGGCCCCTGTACCGGGTCTCCCGATTCTTGGGCGCCGTCTCCTGCTCACAGAAGATCGCGCCGCATAAAGGGTCTGTTCGGATTTTCCGAGCAGACCCTTTTGCTTTCTGCGGCTCTGTTCTCAGAATTCCGGGGCAGCGGAAACAGAGCCCCTGGAAATGAGCCGCCCTCTTTGTATACGGCGCCTCTGTTAATGCTGAAGCCCCACTGTGTTGACGGGATGTTGCGAAGTCCTCACACGGCCACCCGCACGGGGGGCGCGCATGCGGTGAGCGGCCGCGGCGCGCTCCGTGTGCTGCGCCGTGAGCGCCCGCGCGCGCTCCACGTCACCGCGCGCCACGGCGTCGACGATCGCCCCGTGCTCGGCCCAGGAGTCGGCGGGCCGCGCGGGCTGCTCGACGGTGTACATCCACGCGATCTTGTGGCGGAGCTGGGTGAGCATCGTGATCAGCCCCGGGCTGCCGGACGCCTGCGCCAGCGTCTCGTGGAACCAACTGCCCAGCGAGCGCAGATCCTCGCTCTGACCTCGCCTGGAGCGCTCTTGGCCGAGCCTTACCAGGCCCCGCAGGACCTTCAGGTGCGCCTCGGTGCGGCGCTGCGCGGCGCGGGCCGCTGCGAGCGGTTCGAGGAGCATGCGGATCTCCAGCTGATCCGCCGCCTCCTGCGCGGAGGGTTCGGCGACGCACGCACCCGCGTGCCTGCGGGTGACGACGAAGCCCTCGGCCTCCAGCGTGCGCAATGCCTCGCGCACGGGGACGCGCGAGACGCCGTAGCGGCGGGCGAGCACCTCCTCGGTGAGTCTGCCGCCGCGCTCGTAGACACCGGAGACGATGTCGTCGCGGATCGCCGTGCATACCGAGTGCGCCGGAATGCGCATGCCCCGACCTCCGCCTTAATCCCCGCGAAACGCGGTCGATAGTCGCCCGTACAGCGCGATTGACGTCTGTTCAGCTCGCCTGTCCAGCGACTCTATTCCAGCGGGCGCGAATTTCCGACGGCAGGCCGTAATCCATGGATATTTTTTGGACACCGGCGTCAGGAAGAAGCGGGCCGGGAACAAGCGGGTCCGGGAACGACGAATGCCCCGGCTCGGTGAGCCGGGGCATTCGGTGCGTCTTCGCGAGGTGCGCGGCGAAGGTCAGACGTTCACGCCGTGGGAGCGCAGGTACGCGACGGGGTCGATGTCCGAGCCGTACTCGGGGCTCGTGCGCGCCTCGAAGTGGAGGTGCGGGCCCGTGACGTTGCCGGTCGCTCCGGAGAGGCCTATCTGCTGCCCCGGGGTGACCGTCCGGCCGACGGAGACACCGATGGACGACAGGTGGCCGTACTGCGTGTACGTACCGTCGTTCATCTTGATGACGATGTTGTTGCCGTAGGCGCCGCCCCAGCCGGCCTCCACGACCGTGCCCGCGCCCACCGCGTGGACCGAGGTGCCGCTGGCGGCGTGGAAGTCGATGCCGGTGTGGCTGCCGGAGGACCACAGGCCGCTGCTCGCTTTGTACGCGGTGGACACGTACGAGCCGGTGACCGGAATGACGAAGGCGTTCAGGCGCTTGCGCTCGGCCGCACGGGCGGCGCGCTCCTTGGCCTCGCGCTCGGCCTTGGCCTTGGCGGCTGCCTTGCGCCGGTCCTCCTCGGCCTTCTTCTCGGCTTCGGCCTCGGCCTTCTTCTTCGCGGCGGCCTCGTCGGCGGCCTGCTGCTGGGCGGCGGCCTGCGCGTCGATCTGCTCCGCGAGGGAGTCACCGATGGCGATGGCCTTGGTCAGGCCGGTCTGCTCCACAGCCGCGTCGTCGGCGGCGAAGGCGGGGGCGGCGAGGCCTCCGATGACACCGGTCGTGGTGAGCGCGGCGACGCCGGCGACCTGCGCGGTGGTGCGCGTGAGACGGCTCGGGCGACGGTGCTTCCCGGTCGCACGGGTGAACGCCATGGGGTGGCTGATCCTTTCCTTCCTTCTCGCCTACCGGGTTAGCTGACGGGTTCGGAGCAGGAAGGTCTCCTACGGACCCCCTTCAGGGAAGGGCGTCCGATTCACCCCAGGGACGGTGGGTCCCCGGCTCCCCCGGCTCGCGCCTTGGGGGACTCGGCGATGACTGTCCGGTGCCACGGGCGCGGCGTGCTTCTGGCGGACAGCCGGACCGACGCTAAGCGGGGCAACTTTCAATCAACAAACGGAACCGGGCTTTTGTAGCGCATGCCACAGGGCAGACAGGCAACCACTGGTTCAATTCAGACAAACAGGGGCCCCGGTGGTCATCTCACCCACCGGGGCCCCTCGTTGCACACCGGTCACGGTCAGCCCGTGACGACGGTCACCTCTCCGATGCCGAGCGCCCTGACGGGCTCCTCGATCTGCGCGGCGTCACCGACGAGCACCGTCACCAGACGGTCCATCGGGAAGGCGCTCACGACGGCCGCGGTGGCCTCCACGGTGCCCGTCGCGGCGAGCCGCCGGTACACCTCCGCCTGGAAGTCGTCCGGCAGGTGCTGCTCGACCTGGTCGGCGAGCGTCCCCGCGACGGCCGCGGCGGTCTCGAACTTGAGCGGGGCGACGCCCACCAAATTCTGTACAGCCACGTCCCGTTCGGCGTCGGTGAGGCCCTCCGCCGCGAGCGTGCGCAGCACCTTCCAGAGGTCGTCGAGCGCCGGACCCGTGTTCGGCGTGTCCACGGAGCCGCTGATGGCGAGCATCGCGACGCCCGTCCCGTCCGGCGCCGAGCGCAGCACCTGGCCGAACGCCCGCACGCCGTAGGTGTATCCCTTCTCCTCGCGCAGGACACGGTCCAGGCGGGAGGTGAGGGTGCCGCCCAGGCAGTACGTGCCGAGCACCTGCGCCGGCCACACCCGGTCGTGCTTGTCGGCGCCGACGCGGCCGATCAGGATCTGCGTCTGCACCGCGCCCGGCCGGTCGACGATGACGACACGGCCGGTGTCGTCGGCCGTCACGGGCGGTACGGGGCGCGGCTCGGCCGTGTTCCCCGTCCAGGCGCCCAGTGTGTCCGCGAGCAACGCGTCGAGGTCGAGGCCCGCGAGGTCGCCCACGACGACCGCGGTGGCCGTGGCGGGGCGCACGTGCCGGTCGTAGAAGGCACGTACGGCCTCCGCGTCGACGGCCGCGACGGTCTCCTCGGTGCCCTGGCGCGGGCGGGACATGCGCGCGGTGGCCGGGAAGAGCTGCTTCGAGAGCTCCTTGGCGGCGCGGCGGCCCGGGTTCGCCGTCTCGTGCGGGATCTCGTCGAGGCGGTTGCGCACGAGGCGTTCGATCTCGCTGTCCGCGAACGCGGGCGCCCTGAGGGCGTCGGCGAGCAGGCCGAGCGCCTTCGGCAGGCGGGAGACGGGCACCTCCAGGGAGACCCGTACGCCGGGGTGGTCGGCGTGCGCGTCGAACGTCGCGCCGCAGCGCTCCAGCTCGGCGGCGAACTCCTCGGCGGCGAGCTTGTCGGTGCCTTCGGAGAAGGCCCTCGCCATGATGGTGGCGACGCCGTCGAGCCCGGCGGGCTCGGCCTCCAGGGGCGCTTCGAGGTTGATCTCGACCGCGACGACCTGCTGGCCCGGGCGGTGGCAGCGCAGCACCGTCAGGCCGTTGTCGAGGGTGCCGCGCTCGGGCGCGGGGAAGGCCCACGGCCTGGCCGTGCCGGCCTGGGGCTGCGGGTGGAAGTCCATGGTCGCGAGCTCGGTCACTTGCCGGCCTCCTTGTCTGCGGTCTCGATGGCGTCTGCGGTCTCGCCGACGGTCTCGTCCGCGGCCTCGTCCGTGCTGGACGCTTCGGCGGTCGCGTCGGCCTCTTCGGGGGCCGTGGGCTCGTAGACGAGCACCGCGCGGTTGTCGGGACGCAGGTGGGCCTTGGCCACCTCCTGGACCTCCTCGGCGGTGACGTCGAGGACGCGCTGGACGGCGGTCAGGGCGAGCTGCGGGTCGCCGAACAGGACGGCGAACCTGCACAGTTCGTCGGCGCGGCCCGAGACCGTGCCGAGCCGGTCGAGCCACTCGCGCTCCAACTGGGCCTGGGCGCGCTCCATTTCCTCCGGGGTGGGCCCGTCGGCTGCGAACCGCGCGAGCTCCTCGTCGACGGCCTCCTCGATGACCGGGACCTCGACGTCGGCGGACGTCTTCACGTCCAGCCAGCCCACGGAGGGCGCGCCCGCGAGCCGCAGGAGACCGAACCCGGCGGCGACGGCGGTCTGGTCGCGCCGTACGAGACGGTTGTAGATCCGGGACGACTCGCCGCCGCCGAGGACCGTCAGGGCCAGGTCGGCCGCGTCGCACGCGCGCGTACCGTCCTGCGGCAGCCGGTAGGCGGCCATCAGCGCGCGGGCCGGGACCTCCTCCTCGATGACCTCGCGCACGCCCTCACCGATCAGGTCGGGCAGGGCGCCGTCGCGCGGGGGCTGCTTGCCGTCGTGGCGCGGGATGGAGCCGAAGTACTTCTCGACCCAGACCAGCGTCTGCTCGGGGTCGATGTCTCCGACGACCGAAAGCACGACGTTGTTCGGCGCGTAGTACGTACGGAAGAAGTTCCGCGCGTCCTCCAGGGTGGCCGCGTCCAGGTCGGCCATGGAGCCGATGGGCGTGTGGTGGTACGGGTGGCCCTCCGGGTAGACGAGGGCGGTCAACTTCTCGAACGCGGTCCCGTACGGAACGTTGTCGTAGCGCTGACGGCGCTCGTTCTTGACGACGTCGCGCTGGTTCTCCATCGACTCCTCGTCGAGCGCGGCGAGGAGGGAGCCCATCCGGTCGGCCTCCAGCCAGAGCGCGAGCTCCAGCTGGTGGGTCGGCATGGTCTCGAAGTAGTTGGTGCGCTCGAAACTCGTCGTCCCGTTCAGCGAGCCGCCGGCGCCCTGCACCAGCTCGAAGTGCCCGTTCCCGTGGACCTGCTTCGAGCCCTGGAACATCAGGTGCTCGAAGAGATGAGCCAGGCCCGTGCGGCCCTTGACCTCGTGGCGCGAGCCGACGTCGTACCAGAGGCAGACGGCTGCGACCGGGGTCAGGTGGTCCTCGGAGAGCACCACGCGCAGGCCGTTGGCGAGGCGGTGCTCGGTCGCTGTCAGGCCGCCGGAGCCGGCCTCGGCGGTGGCCGTGTGACCCATGGGCATGTACGTCCCTTCGATCGCTGAACTATCGCGGAAACTGCAGATGTGCTGCCAGTTCTGCCACTGTATGCAAGCGTTCTGACGCCTGGCGAAGTTCCCGCACTGGGTACGCCGAGAGCGAGCACCGAACGCCCTACGGACGGGTCGCGGTCGGCGTTGTCAGTGGGGCGGTCCACAATGGTGCGCGTCAGATTCTCGTACATGCCCCGGCAGCATCTGTGAAGGAGCCGCAGCAGCGATGGCCCGCCGCAGCACGAAGACCCCGCCTCCCGACGACTTCGAGGAGCGGATCCTCGACATTGACGTTGTCGACGAAATGCAGGGCTCCTTCCTCGAGTACGCGTACTCGGTGATCTACTCCCGGGCCCTGCCGGACGCCCGTGACGGCATGAAGCCCGTGCACCGGCGCATCGTTTACCAGATGAACGAGATGGGCCTGCGCCCCGACCGCGGCTACGTGAAGTGCGCCCGCGTCGTCGGCGAGGTCATGGGTAAGTTGCACCCGCACGGAGACGCGTCGATCTACGACGCCCTGGTGCGGCTCGCCCAGCCGTTCTCGATGCGCCTCCCCCTGGTCGACGGCCACGGGAACTTCGGCTCCCTGGGGAACGACGACCCGCCGGCCGCCATGCGGTACACCGAATGCCGGATGGCCCCGGCGACGTCGCTGATGACGGAGTCGATCGACGAGAACACGGTCGACTTCGGGCCGAACTACGACGGCCAGGAGCGGGAGCCCGCCGTCCTGCCGGCCGCCTACCCGAACCTCCTGGTCAACGGCGCGTCCGGCATCGCCGTCGGTATGGCGACGAACATGCCGCCGCACAATCTCGGCGAGGTCATCGCCGCCGCGCGCCACCTGATCAGGCACCCGGGCGCCGACCTCGAGACGCTCATGAAGTTCGTCCCGGGCCCCGACCTGCCGACGGGCGGCCGGATCGTCGGCCTGTCCGGCATCAAGGACGCCTACGAGTCGGGCCGCGGCACCTTCAAGATCCGCGCCACGGTCTCCGTGGAGGACGTGACGGCGCGCCGCAAGGGCCTCGTCGTCACCGAACTGCCCTTCGCGGTGGGCCCCGAGAAGGTCATCGCGAAGATCAAGGACCTGGTCGGCTCGAAGAAGCTCCAGGGCATCGCGGACGTCAAGGACCTCACCGACCGCCAGCACGGCCTGCGGCTGGTCATCGAGATCAAGAACGGCTTCGTGCCGGAGGCCGTCCTCGAGCAGCTCTACAAGCTGACGCCGATGGAGGAGTCCTTCGGTATCAACAATGTGGCGCTGGTCGACGGCCAGCCCCTGACCCTCGGCCTCAAGGAGCTCCTGGAGGTCTATCTCGACCACCGCTTCGAGGTCGTGCGCCGCCGCAGCGAGTTCCGCCGTACGAAGAAGCGGGACCGGCTGCACCTGGTCGAAGGCCTCCTCGTCGCGCTGGTGGACATCGACGAGGTCATCCGCCTCATCCGCTCCAGCGACAACTCCGCACAGGCGAAGGAGCGCCTGATGGAGCGCTTCTCGCTGAGCGAGATCCAGACGCAGTACATCCTGGACACGCCGCTGCGCCGCCTCACCAGGTTCGACCGCATCGAGCTGGAGACGGAGCGCGACCGGCTCAACGGCGAGATCGACGAGCTGACCGGGATCCTCGACTCCGACGCCGAGCTTCGCAAGCTCGTCTCGGCCGAACTGGCGGCGGTGGCAAAGAAGTTCGGCACCGAGCGCCGCACCGTCCTCCTGGAGTCGGCGGGCACGGCGGTCGCCGCTGTGCCCCTCCAGGTCGCCGACGACCCGTGCCGCGTACTCCTGTCGTCCACGGGCCTCCTCGCGCGCACGGCGAACGCCGAACCGTTCGGGGACGACGAGGACGCCAGGCGCACCAAGCACGACGTGATCGTCTCCGCGGTGCCGGCGACGGCACGCGGCGAGATCGGGGCGATCACGTCCACGGGGCGCCTGCTGCGGCTCAACGTCATCGACCTGCCGCAGCTCCCGGAGACGGCCTCGGCACCGAACCTCTCCGGAGGCGCTCCCGTCACGGAGTTCCTGTCGTCGCTGGAGGCGGACGAGAAGGTGGTCTGTCTGACCACCCTCGACGAGTCGTCCCCCGGCTTGGCGATCGGTACCGAGCAGGGCGTGGTCAAGCGCGTCGTGCCCGACTACCCGGCTAACAAGGACGAGTTGGAGGTCATCGGCCTGAAGGACGGTGACCGCATCGTCGGCGCCGTTGAGCTGCGCACCGGCGAGGAGGACCTCGTCTTCATCACGGACGACGCACAGCTGCTCCGCTACCAGGCGTCGCAGGTACGTCCGCAGGGCCGGGCCGCGGGCGGCATGGCGGGCATCAAGCTGACCGACGGCGCCAAGGTGATCTCGTTCACCGCCGTCGATCCGGCTGTCGACGCGATCGTCTTCACGGTGGCCGGGTCGCGCGGCACGCTCGACGACTCCGTCCAGACGACCGCGAAGCTCACCCCGTTCGACCAGTACCCGCGCAAGGGGCGCGCCACGGGCGGCGTGCGCTGTCAGCGCTTCCTGAAGGGCGAGGACTGCCTGAGCCTGGGCTGGGCGGGCCCGACACCGGCCCGCGCGGCGCAGAAGAACGGTACCCCGGCCGAGCTGCCCGAGGTCGACCCGCGCCGCGACGGCTCGGGCGTCTCCCTCGCGAAGACGGTCTCGGTGGTGGCGGGACCGGTCTAGCCCGCGTCGCTTTCCGCGTCGCTCGGCTCCTGTACGTATCTCAGGACGCCCCACATGCTGTGCTCGTCGGCATAGGTGTGCGGGGCGTCCTGGGCGCAGGCGGTCAGTTCCTTGCTCAGCCGCGGGGCGTCGATCCCGGCGCCGATGAGGACGAGCCGGCTGAGGCGCGGCTCCCCTGGAGTCCAGGGCTCCGGCGAGAACCGCAGGAACCGCCCGACGGCGTGCACGGTGTACTTGTTGCGCGCGTCGGCCGCACCGAAGTCGACGTACCCCTTGATGCGGTAGAGACCTTCGGGCCTGCTGTCGAGGAACGTCATCAACCGGCGTGGATCGAGCGGCACTTCGGACTCGACGGAGACGCTGTCGTAGGCGGAGTGCAGATGTCCGTCGTGCACGTCGTGCTCGCCGTGCCCGTCTCGGCCTCCGCCTGCGCTGTCGCTGTCGCTGTCGCTGTCGCTGTCGGGACCGTCTTCGTGATGTCGGTGCAGGTCGTCGAACGACAGCTGTCCGATCCGCTCCCCCGTCGGCCGGCAGTCGAAGAGGAACTCGGGGTCCACGCGCGCGTACGTCGCGGGAACGACTGCCGCGCCTCCGGCCAGCCCGCGCACGCGCTCCAGGACGCGCCGGTGCTCTGTCTCCGGGATCCGGTCGGCCTTGTTGGCCACCACGAGGTCGGCGATGGCCAGATGCCGGTCGAGCTCGGGGTGGCGTTCCCGTGTCGCGTCGAACTCGACGGCGTCGACGACCTCGACCAGACCGCCGTACACGATCCGCGGATTCTCGCTGGCGAGCACCATGCGCACGAGCTCCTGCGGCTCGGCGAGCCCGCTCGCCTCGATCACGATCACATCGATGCCATCGATGCCGTTGCGGGCCGACGGCCGGGTGAGCCGGTCCAGGTACTCGTCGAGCTCGCTCGCGTCGACGGCGCAGCACAGGCACCCGTTGCCGAGGGAGACGGTGGAGTCGCCGAGTTGCCCGGCGACGGCCATGGCGTCGATCTCGATGGAGCCGAAGTCATTGACGATCGCGCCGATCCGCGTGCCGCCGCCGTGGTGCAGCAGATGGTTCAGCAGGGTGGTCTTGCCGGAGCCCAGGAACCCGGCAAGCACGACGACCGGGATCTGCTGCGGAAGCTCCCGCCTCGACTGACTCAACGCGCGACCTCTCTCATACCGACGCGCACGCCGGTCTCATACCGACGCGCATACCGGCGTTCTTACGACGAATGAATGCCGCCCCAGGATACGAGCGCGTAGAAACACCGCGAAGTGAACGATTGTTAGCGTCGCGGGCTGGGCACACGACAGGCATGGCGCCCGGACGAGCGACCCCTGCTTCCCTCCGTGTGCCTCCTCTCCGCCTCCCCGCCGACCAGCGCCGCTCGGCACCCTGGGGGGCGGCAAGCGCGCCGCCCACCGCTCGCCGGTCCTTTCCCGTCGCCCCGCACCCGACGACCGGCGGACGGTCGCCTGAACCGGGGGTTGACATGGCCACACAGAGTAATGGGATATGGGCGTTGAGTGCCGCCGCGCTGGCGGGGTTCGCTCTCGGCGGGGCCACGTCGGCCTTCGCGAAGCAGCAGCGGCGCCGCGAGGAGGCGCGCCTGCGTACCGAGCAGCTGGAGCGGGACGAGGTGGCCGAGCGCCGCCGCGCACGTGCCCATCAGCAACGCATGCACTGGGCACTACTGGTCAAGGCCATCGACGACCCGTCCCTCGCGGTCGTGATCAACACGTACGGCGCGGATGTTCCGCTCGAGAAGTTGCGCCAGTACTTCTATGCGAATGCCTGGTACGTCAACCTCTTCCACCTGGAGCAGTCAGGCCTCGTCGACCAGGAGCAGGTGTACGGCCACCTCCGCGACTTCTTCCAGAGCCCGGTCTTTCGCGAGTACTGGGAAGCCACCCGCAACCACCGAATCGCCCTCAAGCACTCGTCCGACGAAGCCCGGCTCGGACGCCTGGCAGACAGGCTCTACGAAGAGTTGGAAGAGGCGGACACGGACGAGTGGTGGGTCGTCGGGGAACCTCCGACATTCTGAGCCCCAGCTGGCTGTCAACGAGCCCCTTCACCCACACCGGTGATCTCGCACGCCCATCTGCCCCAAAATTCCTCAACTTCCGTTCGCATGCGCCCCACAGGCCGCAGGTGGCGCACTAGCCTGACCCGGAACGTGCCAGAGCTATGCCTTCCCTAAGGACCGGTACCCCTTGAAGATCGTGCGCCGCATCGGTGTGCCTCCGCGCGAACGTGGCAGTGCGTCAGGGGCGACCTGCCCTGACCTGTTCGAGCTGAGCGACGGGAACTTCGCCGTCATCGGGACAGAGGCCACCGCGGAGCTCGACAAGGAGCTTCCGCCTGATGCGGCGCGCGCCGACTACGAGCGCATCGTGATCGTCAGCCGCGAAACGCTCGTGCGCGCGAAGGCCGATATCCCGGACGCCTAGCCCGCCGCTTCCCGGAGCCCGGCCCCCACGAAGGGCCGGGCTCCGGCGCGTTCAGGACACGACTGGCACCGGCACCGGAGCCGCCGGTCCCACATACCGCGCCGCCGGGCGGATGATCTTTGAGTCCCGTGCCTGCTCAAGGATGTTGGCGCTCCACCCCACCACCCGCGCAGCGGCGAACGTGGGGGTGAACATCGTGCGCGGCAACCCGCACAGCTCCATGACCACGCCCGCGTAGAACTCCACGTTCGTGTGAAGTTCCCGCCCCGGCTTCAGCTCCGCGAGGATCGACTCCACATGGCGCTCGACCTCGACGGCGAACTCCACCATCGGCCCGCCGAACCCCTCGGCGATACCCCGCAGCATCCGCGAGCGAGGGTCCTCCGTGCGGTAGACGGGGTGACCGAAGCCCATGATCCGGTCACCCGCGAGGACCCGCTCGCGGATCCACCCGTCGATCCGGTCCGGTGTGCCGATCGCGTCGAGCGTGTCGAGCGCGCGGCTCGGGGCACCGCCGTGCAGCGGCCCGGAGAGCGCCCCCACGGCGCCGACGAGACAGGCTGCGACATCGGCACCGGTCGACGTGATGACCCTCGCCGTGAACGTTGACGCATTGAAGCCGTGATCAATGGTGGAGATCAGGTACTGCTCGATGGCACGGGCGTGAGCGGGCTCCGGCTCCGAACCCGTCAGCATGTAGAGGTAGTTGGCCGCGTACGACAGGTCGTCGCGCGGCTCGACCGGTTCGAGCCCGTCGCCGAGCCGGTGCAGCGCCGTGAGCAGCGTCGGCACGACCGCCGCGGCGGCCAGCGTGTCGTCGCGCCTCCGCCCTTCGTCGATGTCGTACACGGGGCGGAAGCCCTGCGAGGCACCGAAGAGCGAAAGAGCGCTGCGCAGCCCGGCGAGCGGGCCGGAGAGCGCTCCGGCGCGGGCGATCACAGGCAGCGCGGCCCGCACGTCGTCGGGCAGCCTGCGCAGGGTGGCGGTGCGCGTGGCGAAGGCCGCGGAACGCGCGGCGTCAGGCAGCTCGCCGTGGATCATCAGGTGCCATACGTCCTCGAAGCTGCGGGTCTGCGCGAGCTCGACGGCCGAGTACTGGCGGTAGTGGTAAAAGCCCTCACGCCCTCTGACGTCACCCAATTCGGTGTCGGTGACGACGACGCCCGCGAGTCCCCGCGGTACGTCGACAGGGGCGGCCGTGGTCCCGTTGATCGGCATGTTTCCTCCCTGGACTTGATTCGACTGTCCATGCTTGACTTAATGTCTGTCAATATTGATTGAATCAATGCAAGCGATGCGGATATACGGTGGCGCGTATGACGGATCACGAACCCGCACCCGCGCGGGAAGCCCGGCGGCTCAGCACCAAGGAGACGGCCGAACTGCTGGGCGTGAAGCCCGAGACCGTGTACGCGTACGTGAGCCGCGGTCAGCTCAGCAGCCGCCGGGCGGCGCCGGGCTCGCGCGGCAGCACGTTCGACGCGGCCGAGGTGGAGGCGCTCGCGCAGCGCAACAGGCGGGAACCCACGGCCGGTTCGGCCCCTAGCGAGCTCTCGGTGCGCACCCGCATCACGTTGATCGACGAGGACCGCTACTACTTCCGCGGGGTCGACGCGACCGAGCTCGCGGCGCATCACAGCTACGAAGAGGTCGCCGAGTGGCTGTGGACGGGGGTGCTGCGGCCGGGGGTCCGGTTCACCGCTCCCCGGCAGTCGCTCGCAGCGGCCCGGCGCGCTGTGGGGGCCCTGCCGGAACACAGCAGTCCCGTCGACCGTCTGCGGGTCGCCGCGGTGGCCGCCGCCGTCGCCGATCCGCTGCGCTTCGACCTCTCCGAAGAGGCCGTACTCGGCACGGCCCGCACCCTCATCCCGACACTGGTGACCGCCCTGCCGCCCGTACGGCACACGCACCGCGACGGCGGGCCGCTCGCACAGCGCCTGTGGGGTCGCCTCTCCGGACGCGAACCCGACGATCCGTCACTGCATGCACTGGACACGGCGCTTGGGCTCCTTGTCGACCACGACCTCGCCGCGTCGACGCTCGCCGTCCGGGTCGCCGCGTCGGCGCGCGCGCACGCGTACGCGGCGGTGTCCGCGGGCCTCGGCGTCCTGGAGGGGCCGCTCCACGGCGCCGCCAGCGGACTCGCGCACCGCATGCTCCTCGAAGTCCTCGACCGCGGCAGCGCGGCCCCCGTGGTGGCGGACGAACTGCGGGCCGGGCGCCGCGTACCGGGTCTCGGCCACCGCCTGTACCGGGGTGAGGACCCGCGCGCTCAGGCCCTGTTCGCCCTCCTCGAAGAGATCCCGCAGGCCCACTCGGCACTCGCCGCAGCCCGTGACATCGTGACGACGACCGCCCGCCACACCGACCTCCACGCCAATGTGGACCTCGCCCTCGCGGTCTTCACCGTCTCGTGCGGCATGCCCGCCGAGGCCGGCGAGACCGTATTCGCGGTGGCCCGGACGGCGGGCTGGATCGCGCACGCCCTGGAGGAGTACGGCGAGCGCCCGCTGCGGATGCGGCCGAGCGGCCAGTACGTGGGACGGCGCCCGCCTCAGCCGTTGCCCGTGCCCGACGCCCCACTGCCGGCCAAGTGAGGTTAGGCTCCCCTACGTGAGTACGTGTACGACCGCCTCGCAGGACCTGAACGAGCCTCTCGCGGGGACCGCCGCCACCGCGAGTACCTGGCTGCTGATCGAGCAGCCGGGCCCCTGGGGTGTGAAGGCGCTGACGTCCAGCCATCTGGACCCGGCGCTCGGCAGGGCCCTGGAGGCGGCCGCGGAGGGGACCGGCGTACGCGTCGCCCTCATCCGGCGCCCGGGCCGGCACGCCGACTTCCATGCCGCCACCCGGCGCCATGTGTATGTGGCCCACACCATTCCGGGGAACACCTGGCTGCGCGGCACCATGACCGAGTCCCCGCAGTCGTTGCTCGCCCTCGACTTCGTAGCCCTCGGAGCGGGTGATCACCGCGGCTTCGGCGCGCCGCACGAGGGCGCGCCGCTCGCCCTCGTCTGCACCAATGGCAAGCGCGACCGCTGCTGCGCCCTCCTGGGCCGGCCTCTGGCCGCCGACCTCGCCGCGTCCGGACAGGACGGCGTCTGGGAGGTCACCCACCTCGGCGGCCACCGCTTCTCCCCCACGCTCCTCGTCCTGCCCTACGGGTACGCGTACGGCCGTGCCGACGCCTGGCACGTCAGGGGCACCCTCGACGCGGTACGGGCCGGCCGGATCGCCACCGACGGGTGCCGCGGGAACTCCGCGTGGGAGCGGCCCGGGCAGGCCGCCGAGCTCGCCGTGCGCACGTCTGCGGGAATCGATGACGCAGGAGTGCTGAGTGTCGTCCACACGAAGGGCGTGGCGCAGGGACCCGTGGCTCCGCTCTGGGAAGTGACCGTCGCCCACACGGACGGCCGCCGCTGGCACGTCACCGTTGCACAGAGCGCTTCGCAGCCGCCCCGCCCCGAAAGCTGCGGTGCCGCACTGGGCACTCCGGCGCGCATGGACGTACTCGCGGTGGACGAGGCCGCGCCCGTCGTCACAGGCCCCCTCAGCGCGAGCGGCTGACCCGGCGGCCCCGCCCCCTCAGCCGCTCGCGGCACCCCACCACCCCGTGCGAGGCGCATCCCAGGTCGCGAGATGCGAGATACCCGCCACATCCGCTACGGAGTAGCCCGCGCGCCCCCTTACCGTTCTTCATATGAGCCCCACTCCCCCCACTCGCCGGCTGCGCTTCGGCCTGCCGCGGCGCGTCTTCGCGCAGGTGCTGCTGATGCAGGTGGCGATCGCCGCCGGGGTGGCCGTGCTCGCGACGGGGCTCTTCCTCGCGCCGCTGAGCGACCAGCTCGACGACCAGGCGATGCGCCGCGCGCTCGCCATCGCGCAGACCACCGCGGCCCAGCCGAGCATCGCCGAGGACCTGCGTCATTCACGTCCCACGGTCGACGGTCCCGTCCAGCGGGAGGCCGAGCGGATCCGCCGGGCCAGTGGCGCCGAGTACGTAGTGATCATGAACAAGGAAGGCGTCCGCTGGTCCCACACGGATCCGGGAGAGGTCGGCAGGATCGTCTCCACGGACCCGAGCGAGGCGCTCGCGGGCCACGAGGTCATGGAGATCGACAGCGGCACCCTGGGCCGCTCCGCGCGCGGAAAGGTTCCCCTGCGGGACGCTCAGGGCGACATCGTCGGGGCCGTCTCCGTGGGCATCGAGTACGACAGCGTCAGGGCGCGGCTCATCCACGCCATTCCGGGTCTGTTCGCGTATGCGGGCGGCGCCCTCGCGGTGGGCGCGCTGGCCGCCTACCTGATCTCGCGCCGGGTTCAGCGGCAGACCCGTGACCTGGCGTTCTCCGATATTTCGGGGCTGCTGTCGGAGCGCGAGGCCATGTTGCACGGCATTCGCGAAGGCGTCGTCGCGCTGGACCGGAGCGGCCGGATCCGGCTGCTCAACGACGAGGCGCACCGGCTCCTGGGCATCGGCGACGAGGTGCTCGGGCAGTCGCTCGACGACGCCCTGGGCCCGGGTCGTACGACCGATGTGCTGGCGGGCCGGGCCACGGGCACGGATCTCGTGACCGTCCGCGGACAGCGCGTCCTGATCGCCAACCGCATGCCCACGGACGACGGCGGCGCCGTCGCCACCCTCCGGGACCGCACCGAGCTGGAGCAGCTGGGCCGCGAACTCGACTCGACGCGCGGCCTGATCGACGCCCTGCGTGCCCAGGACCACGAGCACGCCAACCGCATGCACACGCTGCTCGGCCTGCTCGAACTGGAGATGTTCGACGACGCCGTCGAGTTTGTCGGCGAGGTGGTCGGCGATCACAGGGCGACCGCGGAGCAGGTGACCGAGAAGGTGCACGACCCGCTGCTTGCGGCGCTCCTGGTCGGCAAGGCGACGGTGGCCGCGGAGCGAGGAGTCGCGCTGTGGATCTCCGACAGGACACTCCTCCCCGATCAATTGATCGACCCGCGGGGACTCGTCACGATCGTCGGGAATCTGGTCGACAACGCGGTGGACGCGGTCGCGGGCACCCCCCACGCGCGCGTGGAGGTCGATGTACGGGCGACCGACGACCACACAGTGGAGTTGCGGGTACGCGACACCGGACCCGGCATCCCCGCCGCCCGACGGGAGCTGATCTTCACAGAGGGGTGGTCGACCAAGAAGCTGCCCTCCCACGGGAAGCGCGGCATCGGCCTGCCCCTAGTGCGCCGGCTCGCGGAACGGCAGGGCGGCAGCGTCCACGTCGGCGAACCGGACGGCGGGGGCGCCGAGTTCACCGTCGTCCTGCCCGAGGCGCTCACGGATCCGGGCCTCGCGCAGGAGGCCGGCGAAGCACCCGCGACCACCACGGCCGGCACCGCCGCCGATGCCATGGCCACCCCCACGAAGGAGGACCCGCGATGATCGAAGTGCTGGTCGTGGACGACGACATCCGCGTCGCGCGCGTGAACGCGGCCTACGTGCAGAAGGTGGCGGGCTTCCGCGTGGTGGCCGAGGCGCACAGCTCGGCCGAGGCCCTGCGCGAGGTGGAGGCCCGGCCGCAGATCGACCTGATCCTCATGGACCACTACCTGCCGGACGAGACGGGTCTGGCGACCGTTCAGGAGATCCGGCGCCGCGGCCACCAGACCGACGTGATCATGGTGACGGCGGCGCGAGACGTCTCCACCGTGCAGGCCGCCATGCGACTCGGGGCGCTGCAGTATCTGGTCAAGCCGTTCGCGTTCGCGGGTCTGCGCGCCAAGCTGGAGGCGTACGCGGGGCTGCGCCGCACCCTGGACGGCGGCGGCGAGGCCGAACAGGCGCAGGTCGACCGGATCTTCGGGGCCCTCTCGGCCGACACCGAGCCGGACCTCCCGAAGGGGCACTCCCTCAGCACGGCGGAGCTCGTCCGCAGGGCGCTGGTGGACGCGGAGGGCCCGCTCTCGGCGCAGGAGGTCGCGGACCGTACGGGTCTGAGCCGGCAGACGGCCCAGCGCTACCTGAAGCTCCTGGAACGCACCGGCAGGGCCGGCCTGACCCTCAAGTACGGCGATGCGGGTCGCCCGGAACACCGTTATGTCTGGGCGACCCGCACCTGAGGCACATACTTCGAGTTGACGTGGTCAGCCGGCGGCCTTGTCCACGAACTCGGTGGTGTAGGTCTTGCTCAGGTCGACCTTGGCGTTCTTGATGTTCGGGTTGAACGCCTTGAGCACACTCTCAACAGTCTCGGGGCCGTTCTCGGGCATCACCCCGTCCGTCGTGAACATCGGCAGCGTGGCCTTGATCGCCTCGGCGTACAGCTTCTTGTCGCCCTGTGAGTAGTCGGCCGGCATCTTGGCCGCGATCTCGTCGGCACTGTGCGTGGACATCCACTTGAGCGTCTTCACGAACGCGTTGGCGAGCTTCTGGACCGTCGGCTTGTGGCTGTTGACCCAGTCGGTCTGCATGTAGAGGCTCGACGACGGGTACGGGCCGCCGAGCGCCTCCTGGGAGCCCTCCGGGGTCCGCATGTCGACGAGGACCTTGCCGAGCTTCTTGTCCAGGATCGTGGCGACGGTGGGGTCCGTCGTCATGCCGCCGTCGATGGCGCCCTTCTGGAGCGCGGAGACGAACGTCGGGCCCGCGCCGACGGCCACCGGCGAGAACTGGCTCGGCTGGACGCCGTTCTTGACCGCCAGATATTTCGTGAGGAAGTCCGTCGAGGAGCCGAGGCCCGTGATGCCGAGCTTCTTGCCCTTGAAGTCCTTGGGCGAGGAGATGGCCCCGGACGCCTTGTTGGAGACGATCTCCACCTCTCCGGGGGCGCGTGAGAACTGCACCACGGACTCGACGGCCTTGCCCTTCACCTGTAGGTCGAGGGTGTGGTCGTAGAAGCCGACGGCCCCCTGGACCTGGCCGGAGACGAGCGCCGTCTCGGCCTGGACACCCGCGGGCTCACTCAGAAGTTGGACATTCAAACCCTCGTCCTGGAAGTAGCCGAGCCGGTCCGTGAGCATCGCCGGCATGTAGATGACCTTGTCCAGGCCACCGACCATGATCTTGACGTGCTCTCCCTTGCCGTCCGCCTTCTTGCCGGAGCCGGTGCTCGTACTGGCGGCGTCGTTGGCGCACGCCGTGAGCGAGGAGAGGGCGAGCAGGCCGGTCGCTGCGAGGGCACAGAGCCGCGCGGTGTTACGCATGGTGGTTCACGTCCTTGTGAAGAGACTGAGGAGGGCGGAGAGGGTGGGGAGTGGGGAGAGAGCGGTACGGGGAAGCGCTCGTGACTCGCGCCGAGCGGCGGTGGTCAGCTGTCCGAATCCGCCGGCTTCCAGCGGAAGATGCGGCGCTCGGCAAAGGTGAGCAGCCCCTCGGCCAGCAGGGCCACGACGGCGAGGATGACCATCGCCGCGTACACACCGGCCGCGTTGAACGTGCCCTGCGACTGTGCGACGAGCAGGCCGACGCCCTTGGTCGCGCCGATGTACTCGCCGACGATGGCGCCGATCAGCGCGAAGCCGAAGCTCACATGGAGGCTGGTGAAGATCCATGACGTGGCGGACGGGATGACGACCTGAAGCGTCACGCGGCGGTCGCTGGCGCCGAGGATGCGGGCGTTGGCGACCAGGTTCCGGTCGACCTCACGGGCTCCCTGGAAGGCGTTGAAGAACACCGGGAAGAACACCAGGACCACGGCGGAGGCCACCTTCGAGGCCGGGCCGAGGCCGAACCAGATCACGAAGATCGGGGCGAGCACGATCCTCGGGATCGAGTTGAGGACCTTGATGTACGGGCCGAGGATGTCGGCGAGGAAGGTGATGCGCCCGAGCGCGATTCCGAAGACGACACCGGCGATCACACCGATGATCCAGCCGACGAGCGCTTCGTAGAGCGTGAACCAGACCTGTTCGCCCAGCGAGCCTAGCGCCGTGCCATGGGTGGTCCACGTCCAGATCTGGTCCCAGATCTTCGACGGCATCGAGAAGTTGAACGGGTCGATGATCGCGGCGCGCGAGAGCACCTCCCAGAGGCCGAGCACGGCGACGAGGAGCAGGACCCGGGCGCCGCCGATCAGTACCTTGCGCCGGCGGGCGGCACGGGCCTTGGTGACGGCGCGTCCCGGCTTGGCGGTTTCGGTGGCGGGCACGGTGGTGACGGCATCAGGCGACATCGGCGGCACCTCTCTCGCGCGTGATGCGGACCTCTTCGCCCAGGGACTCCCAGATCTCGCGGTAGATCTCGATGAACTCGGGCAGCAGGCGCACCGATTCGACCTTCCGGGGGCGCGGCAGGGCGATGTCGAAGACCTGCTTCACGGTGGCCGGTCCCGCGGTCATGACGACGACCTTGTCGGCCAGCGCGATGGACTCCTCCAGGTCGTGGGTGACGAAGACGACCGAGGCGCCCGTCCCCTCCCACAGCTCCAGGAGCTCGTCCGACATCAGGGCCCTGGTCTGCACGTCGAGCGCCGAGAACGGCTCGTCCATGAGCAGGATCTCGGGGTCGTTGACGAACGTGGCGGCGAGGGCGACCCGCTTGCGCTGGCCTCCGGAGAGCTGGTGCGGGTAGCGGTCCTCGAAGGAGGCGAGGCCGACGCGGGCCAGCCACTCACGGGCCTTGGCCTTCGCCTCGGCCTTCGGTACGCCGCGGAAGCGCGGACCGGCCATGACGTTGGACAGCACCGTTCGCCAGGGGAACGTCGCGTCCTGCTGGAACACGAATCCGACCTTGTCGCCGACTCCCTCGACGGGTTCGCCGGCCACCAGGACCTCGCCGTCGGTGGGTTCCTCCAGGCCGCTGACGAGGGTGAGGGTGGTCGACTTGCCGCAGCCCGTGGGGCCGACGACGGCCACGAACTCGCCGCGTCCGACGGTCAGATCGAGCTCCCTGACCGCGGTGTGCAGGCCGCCCGAAGGCGTCCTGAAGGTTTTGCTCGCGCCCCGCAGTTCGATGGCGGGGCCGGTGTCTGTGCTCATGGCCGGAAGGTAGATGTGACCTGGGACACCGCATCAGTCTTCTGGGCGCAAGGCGGACTTCTGCTTGCAAGAGACTGTTGTGCTCGTTTTGCTCGCGCTACAACAGCTGAGCCGAAACACGGGCTTAACAGCTCGCCTGGGCTTGAGGGAGAGAGGCCCGATGATTGACGTCCTGGTCGTGGACGACGACTTCCGTGTCGCCGAGATCAACGCGAAGTACGTGGGAAAGGTTCCCGGCTTCCGGGTGGTCGCCCGCGCCCACAACGCCGCGCAGGCACTGGCCGCCGTGGAGCGCCAGCGCATCGACCTCGTGCTGCTCGACCACTACTTGCCCGACATGACGGGCCTCGAACTCGCCCACCGGATGCGGGAGAACGGCCACAACACCGACGTCATCATGATCACCGCGGCGAGCGACGTCCTGACGGTGCAGGCGGCGATGCGCCAGGGAGCCCTGCACTACCTGGTGAAGCCGTTCACGTTCGCCGCGCTGCGTTCGCGGCTCGACTCGTACGCGGCGCTGCGCCGCACCGTGGACCGGGTCAGCGGCCGCGGCGCGGCGGGCCAGGAGCAGGTCGACCGGATTTTCGGTGCGCTACGGGCGCTGCCCATGCCCGCGTCGCCCGGCCTGCCGAGCGGTCAGTCGGAGCCGACCACGGATCTGATCTGCGATGTGCTGCACCGCGCCGACCATCCGCTGTCCGCCCACGAGGTGGCGGCGGAGACCGGCCTGAGCCGCTCCACGGCGCAGCGGTATCTGCGCCACATGGAACAGTCGGGCCGGCTTCACCTCTCGCTCAAGTACGGGGACACCGGGCGTCCTGAGCATCGCTATGTGTGGGTGGCGCCCTGAGGCGGCCGGCGATGGCCTGACCTGAGCACTCTGGGGCAGCCGCGCGGGGGCGGCCACACCTGTGGGGCGCGGTCCTCAGACGGCTCCCGCCCCGGTCAGCGCACGCACCTCCGTCTCCGCGTGCTTGGCCTCGTCCGGTGGCTCATGTGAGGTGACCGTGCCGAGCCAGCCCGCCAGGAAACCGAGGGGAATGGAGACGAGGCCGGGGTTCTCCAGCGGGAAGTACTGGAAGTCCACACCGGGGAACAGCGAGGTCTCGCTGCCGGACACGACCGGTGACAGGACCACCAGGACGAGGGCGGGCACGAGCCCTCCGTAGACGGACCACACGGCGCCGCGCGTGGTGAAGTTCCGCCAGAACAGGGAGTAGAGCAGCACGGGAAGGTTCGCGGAGGCGGCCACGGCGAAGGCGAGGCCCACGAGGAACGCCACATTGAGGTCGCGGGCGAGCAGTCCCAGGGCGATCGCGACCACGCCGATGCCGGCGGCGGCGACGCGGGCCACGGCGACCTCGCTGCGCGGCTTGGCGTGGGGGCGGCGCAGGGACGCGTACAGATCGTGGGCCACGGAGGCCGAGGAGGCGAGCGTGATCCCGGCGACGACGGCGAGGATCGTCGCGAAGGCGACGGCCGCGACGACGGCGAACAGAACCGTTCCACCTGTGGAGTCCGGGCCGCCGCCCAGGTCGAGCGCGAGCAGCGGAACCGCCGTGTTCCCCGCCGCGTTCGAACCCCGCACGGCGTCGGATCCCACGATCGCCGCCGCACCGAAGCCGAGCACGATGGTCATCAGGTAGAAGCTGCCGATGAGTCCGATGGACCAGATGACCGAGCGGCGCGCGGCCCGTGCCGTCGGAACGGTGTAGAAGCGCGACAGGATGTGCGGCAGTCCGGCCGTGCCGAGCACGAGCGCAAGGCCCAGGCTGATGAAGTCGAGCCTCGCGGTCCAGTCGCCGCCGTACTTCAGTCCGGGCGCGAGGAACGCGGCTCCGTGCCCGCTGCGCTGCGCCGCCGTACGCAGCAGCTGGTCGAAGTCCCCGTGGAAACGGACCAGGACGAGCACGGTCAGGACGATCGCCCCGCCCATGAGCAGGACCGCCTTGACGATCTGGATCCAGGTGGTGGCCCGCATCCCTCCCAGCGACACATAGATGACCATGAGCCCGCCGACGCCGACGACGGTCCACGCCTGTACGGCTCCGCCGGTGCTGCCGAGCAGCAGCGCGACCAGGCTGCCCGCACCCACCATCTGCGCCACCAGATAGAGAACGGACACCGTCACCGAAGAAGTTCCCGCCGCGATCCGCACGGGACGCTCTCGCATCCGGGCGGCGATGACGTCGGCGAGGGTGAACCGCCCGCAGTTGCGCACGAGTTCGGCAACCAGCAGCAGCACGACGAGCCAGGCCACGAGGAACCCGACCGAGTAGAGCAGGCCGTCGTAGCCGAAGAGCGCGATCAGGCCAGAGATCCCGAGGAAGGAGGCGGCCGACATGTAGTCGCCCGCGATGGCGAAACCGTTCTCCATGGGCGAGAACAGCCGGCCGCCCGCGTAGAACTCCTCCGCCGATCCGTGCCTGTTGCGGCTCACCCATGTGGTGATCGCCAGCGTGACGGCGACGAACACGCTGAACAGCAGCAGCGCCAGCGTCTGATGGTTCCCGGTCACCGCTGGCCACCCTCGATCACTCGGGTCATCTCCTGGGTGTCCCAGCGCAGTTCGAGCGCCGCGCGGTCCCTTCGCAACCGCGCGTGGCGCGAGTACAGCCACGTCAGAAGGAAGGTGCTGAGGAACTGCCCGAGGCCCGCCAGCATCGCCACATTCACCGCTCCCGCGACGGGCCTGCCCATCAGACCGGGGGCCGTCGTCGCCGCCAGGATGTACGCGAGGTACCAGGCGAAGAAGGTCGCGGCGGCCGGAATGACGAACCTCCGGTAGCGGCTGCGTACTTCCTGGAAGGCCGCGCTGCGCTGCACCTCCAGATAGATCGCCGCCGCGCTCCGCTCCGGGGGGGCGGCCTGCGGAGGTACGGCCGGGGCCGGTGCCCCCGTGCCGTCCAACTCGCCCCACCCGGAGGCCAGCGCGTCGTACCAGGGATCGCCGAGAACACCGCGATCACCGGGCCGGGTCTGCGCCGCCTCGCGCCCGTCGTGCTTCTCCACCGAACTCTCCTTGTCCGCGGGCCACTTAGGCCGCGAGCCCAAGGATGGGCAGAACGGGAAGATCCCGGACTCTTCTCACATCTCCCTTCACCCCATTAGGTGATGGCCGACCCCGGTGGCTGAACAAGGCCGTGCCGATAGGCATACCGCACTGCCTGAGCCCGGTCCTTGAGGCCGGTTTTGGCGAAGAGGTTGTTGATGTGTGTCTTCACCGTCGCGGTGGAGACATGCAGGGCGCGGGCGATCTCCTGATTGGTGAGCCCCTCGGCGATGAGCCCCAGAACTTCGGCCTCTCGCGCGGTGATTCCGTCGGGCGGCGCCACGGGCGCGGGGGCCGGCGCCGGCTCCGAAAGACGCTCCAGAAGTCGACGCTGGATCTTCGGGGAAAGGCCCGCGTCACCGGAGAGCACGTCCTCGACGGCCCGCACGATCTCGTCGCCGCCCGCGTCCTTGGTCAGATAGCCGCGGGCTCCGGCCTTGAGCGCGGGGAACAGCGACTCGTCGTCCGCGTAGGTGGTCAGGATGACGACCTGGGTTCCGGGGTACTTCGATCGGATGCGCCGCGTCGCCTCCACCCCGTCACAGCGCGGCATACGCAGGTCCATGAGGACGACGTCCGGGGCGAGTTGGGCAACCAGCGCGACGGCCTCGTCGCCGTCGCCGGCCGCTCCGACGACCTCGATGCCGGGCAGTAGCCCGAGCAGCATCACGATGCCTTCGCGCACGACCGTCTGATCATCGGCGACCACCACTCTGGCGTCCCTACGCGCCGCACCGCCCCCTTGCGAACCTGCCGCGTCCGCCGCGCCTGTCTGCGAACTTTCCGCGTCCGCACCGCCCCTTTGCGAACCTGCCGAGTCCGCCCGGCCATCCGTCCCGTTCGCCCCCGGGTCCGTCCCGTTCATGCGGGTACCTTCAGCTTCACTGCGAAACCCTCCTCGCACGGCCCTGCCACGAGCGTGCCGCCGAGCAGCTCCGCACGCTCCCTCATCCCCAACAGACCGTAGCCGGAGCCACTGCCAGTGAGCTCCCCCGCCGACGTGGCCGAACCCGAATCCCTTACCTCAAGGGTCACTTCGGCGGTGCCGTACTCCAGTCTCACCTGGGCCTTCGCGCCGGGCGCGTGCTTGCGTACGTTCGTCAGGGCCTCTTGGGCGACCCTGCGTACTGTCTGTGACGCCTCGACGGACAACGGCCGCCGCACCCCCTCCACCGAGACCGTCGCGCCGTCCGTGGCGACGAGTTCGCGCAGGAAGTCCTCCAGCGGGGTCATCTCTCCGCGCAGCGCCGAGAGTGCCTGACGTGTCTCGGTGAGCCCGTCGCGTGCCATGCCACGGGCGGCGACGACGCGCTCGTGGATCTGGTCGAGATCCGCGCCCCGCTCGATGAGCAAACGTGCCGCCTCGAGGTGGACGAGCTGGGCGGAGAGGCTGTGCGCCAGCACGTCGTGGATCTCCCGCGCGATCCGGGCCCGCTCGGCCAGGGCCGCGGATTCCGCCTCCGCGGCGCGCGCGGCCCGTTCCTGGCGGAGCAGCCGCTGCGCACTTCCTCTGGCCTCCGCGTCGAGGCGCAGGACGTATCCCGCAAGGCAGAGCCCGATGGTGGTGACCGCTGTGGTGAACCATGCGTCGTTGTTCAGGACAGCGAACCCGGTGAGCGCGCCGGCGGTGAGAGGAATGGCCGCGACCAGGGGCAGCCGCTCAAGAGCGGTGACGGCGCAGCCGCACCAGAGGACGAGCGCCGGCCCTCTGAACCCCGCCTGCTCCGCCGCGAATGCCGCGCCCAGCAGGACGGCGAGCAGACCCACGGAGGGCCACAGCAGGTGTTCCAGCGTGGTCCGGAAGAACCCCCAGGCCGCGGCGCCGCAGGCGATGAGCGCGACCGGCGCCAGGGCAACGGTCCAGCCGTGCACGCCACGCTCCGCTGCCGCGGTCCACACGAGAGCGGTGAGCGCGACCGCTCTCACGACGCGAGCAAGGACCCGCCGCGCCCGCGTGAGCCCTTCGCGGGAGAGCGCCTCCCGCGAGGGCCAGCTGGTCCAGGCTCCGGACGTCACACGCGGTCCTTCCACGACGGCACGGGCACGCCGTCACCGTACGCCCCGGCCCCCTGGGGTGCAGGCCGCAGGGACTGCGCACGCCAGATGAGGACTCCGGAGCGAACGAGCAGTGTGGCGGCCAGGGCGAGCATGAGCGCGGCGCTGCCCTGCTTGATACCGAAGGCCGCGCCGGCGGCGTAGAGACCGGCCCGTACGGCGATTCCGACGACCCAGACGGCGCCGCTGGCCTTGGTGCTCTTGCTCCACACGGTGCCGTCCTGCGCGGTCCAGATCCGGGTGGTCCAGGCCCAGCCGGCGCCGAGGGCGAGACCGACGAGCAGCTCAAGGCCTATGAGCGAGGCCGAGAGGGCCTGGTGGTGGGAGTCGAGGAGGTCCGGCTTGCGCAGCGCCATGAAGACGAGCACGGCGGGCACGACCCACCAGCGCTTGTCCATGGTGATCTGCTGCGCCTTGAACTGACGGACGACCACCAGCACGACGACTGCGATGATCACCAGCACATTGGTGAGCCCGGACATGGTGGCCTCCGACTTTCCGTGACTTCGAGGATTTCGAGAACTTCGCCGGACGACGCCGAGCAGCGGCGTCGAGCAACGTCTTCGAAGTTACGGAGAAGGCCAGCTCACGGTATCGGAGCTGGGGTGGATCGTGGGTGGATCAGCCGGCTCCACCCACGGGTGGAGCCGGCGTCCGGGTCGCCCCTAGGCGTCGATGCGCGAGCGGTCGAGCGTCGCGGCCGAGCTGCTGATGAACTCCTTGCGCGGCGCCACGTCCGTGCCCATGAGCAGATCGAAGACCTGCTCCGCGGCGTCCAGCTCGCCGATGTTGATACGGCGCAGCGTGCGGTGACGCGGGTCCATCGTGGTCTCGGCCAGCTGGTCGGCGTCCATCTCTCCGAGGCCCTTGTAACGCTGGATCGAGTCCTTGTAGCGCACGCCCTTGCGCTGGTACTCGAGGAGCGTCTCGCGCAGCTCGCGGTCCGAGTACGTGTAGACGTACTTGTCCTGGCCCTTCTTCGGCTGGACGAGCTCGATGCGGTGCAGCGGCGGCACCGCGGCGAACACGCGGCCCGCCTCGATCATCGGCCGCATGTAGCGCTGGAAGAGGGTCAGGAGCAGGGTGCGGATGTGCGCGCCGTCGACGTCGGCGTCGACGAGCAGGATGATCTTCCCGTAGCGCGCGGCGTCGATGTCGAAGGTCCGCCCGGACCCGGCTCCTATGACCTGGATGATCGCGCCGCACTCGGCGTTCTTCAGCATGTCCGACACGGACGACTTCTGAACGTTGAGGATCTTGCCGCGGATCGGCAGCAGCGCCTGGAACTCGGAGTTCCGGGCCAGCTTGGCGGTGCCGAGCGCGGAGTCCCCCTCGACGATGAAGAGCTCGCTGCGCTCCACGTCGTCGCTGCGGCAGTCCGCCAGCTTGGCCGGCAGCGACGACGACTCGAGGGCCGTCTTCCTGCGCTGCGCGTCCTTGTGCTGGCGGGCCGCGATCCGCGTACGGGCCGCGGCGACGGCCTTCTCCATGACGGCGCGGGCCTGGGCCTTCGCGTCGCGCTTGGTGGAGGTCAGGAACGCTTTGAGCTCCTTGGCCACGACGTTCGCGACGATCCTGTTGGCCGCCGAGGTGCCGAGCACCTCCTTGGTCTGGCCCTCGAACTGCGGCTCGGCGAGACGCACCGTGACGACGGCCGTGAGGCCCTCGAGGGCGTCGTCCTTGACGACGTCGTCCTCGGCGACGCGCAGTAGTTTCTGGGAGCGCAGCACCTCGTTCATCGTCTTGGTGAGCGAGCGCTCGAAGCCACTCACGTGGGTGCCGCCCTTGGGGGTGGCGATGATGTTGACGAACGACCTGAGTGTCGTGTCGTAGCCGGTGCCCCAGCGCATCGCGATGTCCACAGCGAGCTCGCGGGTGACCTCGGTCGGCGTCATCTGACCGTGGTCGTCGAGGACCGGGACGGTCTCCTTGAAGGTGCCCTGTCCGGAGAAGCGGAGGACATCGCAGACCGGCTTGTCGGCGGCGAGGTACTCGCAGAATTCGCTGATACCGCCGTCGAAGCGGAAGGATTCCTCGCCCTTGCTGCCGCCGTCACCGAGCCCGTACTCGTCGCGCACGACGATGGTCAGGCCCGGCACGAGGAACGCGGTCTGGCGGGCGCGCTGGTGCAGGTTCTCCAGGGAGAGCTTGGCGTCCTTGAGGAAGATCTGGCGGTCGGCCCAGTAGCGCACGCGCGTGCCGGTGCGGTTCTTCGGGATCCGCTTGACCTTGCTGAGCCGCGCGGCCGAGTCGAAGGTCGCGTCGGGTCCCGGCTTGGCGAAGGCGCCGGGGACACCGCGGCGGAAGCTGATGGCGTGCGTGTTCCCGCCTCGGTCGACCTCGACGTCGAGCCGCGCGGAGAGCGCGTTCACCACGGAGGCGCCCACGCCGTGCAGGCCGCCGGAGGCCGCGTAGGAGCCTCCGCCGAACTTGCCGCCCGCGTGCAGCTTGGTCATGACGACCTCGACCCCGGAGAGCCCGGTCTTCGGCTCGACGTCCACGGGGATGCCGCGGCCGTTGTCCCGCACCTCTACGGATGCGTCGTCGTGGAGGATGACCTCGATGTGGTCGCAATAGCCTCCGAGGGCCTCATCGACGGAGTTGTCGATGATTTCCCAGAGGCAGTGCATCAGGCCACGGCTGTCCGTCGACCCGATGTACATGCCAGGGCGCTTGCGTACGGCCTCGAGCCCCTCAAGGACGAGCAGGTGCCGCGCGGTGTAGTTGGAACTGTCCTTGTCCACGATGCCGCCTGCTCCGGTCAGCAGCGCTGTGGACGGCACGGACGTTTCGGCGGTCACGCAGTTCGCTCCTCGCTGAATTTCAGTTGGAACCCTTTTGGGTAAGGGGTCGGCTTCGGTCGCCGCTCAGAGGGTACCGAGGCCTGGTAGAGCCGATGTAACGCAACCCTCGCCTCTGCCCAGACTAGTCCAGCATCGTATGCATGTTCGATCCCTCGATGGGGTGAAGCACACATCACGTTCCCTTTGGCGCATGAACCATTTAGGCTCCGGGCACGTCCTCATGAACAACCGACAAGCCAGTCGGCGAGGACCGACCCTGACGGAACGCGCGAACCCGTAAGACACGTAAGAGACGCAATACGGCCCATTCGCCGCCAACCGGCAGCAGACAGCCCCTCGGAAAGATTTTTCGAGGAAAAGCCACGAGCGGGAACGTTTTCGGCCTGGTTGGATGTTGACCCTGGTACGACAGCTCGTCGAGCTAGAGAAGAGGCGACGTGACTACTGTTCTGACCCCCGCGAGCCCACTGACGGCCGCTGACCGCTGTGACCGTTGCGGCGCCCAGGCGTACCTTCGTGTCGTCCTCATCAGCGGTGGTGAACTGCTCTTCTGCGCCCACCATGGCCGCAAGTTCGAGCCGGAACTCAAGAAGATCGCCGCTGAGATACAGGACGAGACGGAGCGCTTGACCGCCGCTCCGGTAAGCGCCGAAACCGAGGAACGCTGACACCTCGCACAACGACGAGCCAGCTCCGGCCCAGGCCGGTGATCGGGCGGCCATCCCTGCACCACAGGGGTGGCCGCCCGTCCTCGCATCAGGCCCACATATGCCCGTGAGGCGCCCTGAGCGCCTCAGACAGGCTTCGGCATGACGCGCCTTACCTCCGACACCCGGGTGTAGACGCCGGGGCTTCCACGGCGCCCACAGCCGTTCCCCCACGACACGAGCCCGATCAGGCGCCCGCGCGCCACGAGAGGGCCACCGCTGTCCCCCTGGCAGGCATCCCGCCCGCCCTGCGGCGCCCCCGCACACAGCATCGTGCGAGCGAGGAACGCTCCCTCAGGGCCGCCCGGATAGGCCTCCTTGCACACGGAACCACCGAACACCTGCACATCCGACGCCCGCAGCATGGTCGCGTAGTCACCGGCCCCGGTGGTGTCGCCCCAGCCGTAGACAGCGGCGCCGGTCCCGGCCGCGTACACAGAGTCCCCTGCTCCCGCCATCGGGATCACGTACCTGTCGGGTAGTGGCGCGTCCAGTGTGACGATCGCCACATCCCCGGAGTTGGTCTCGGGGTTGTAGTCGGGGTTGACCCAGGTGCGGCGCACCCGGATCTCCACGCCCGACCGGGTCCGCAGGTCATCACGCCCCGCGATGACCTTGAAGTCAGCCACGGCGCGCCGCGTGGCGCCGAGGACCTCTGGGCCAAGGCAGTGGGCGGCGGTCATGACTGTCGACCGCCCGACCACGACGCCCCCGCAGAACTGCCCGGATCGCGTACCCCCGAACCGGTCACGACTGGAGAGCGCCACCACCCACGGACTGTCGGCCACCCGGACCGGCCGGCCCCCGATGACGACACTGTCCGCCGCTGACGGGGCGGGGGAGGCCAGGGGCAGCAAGGCCGCCGCCGCCAGCAGGGCAGGTGCCCGGAACAGCGTTCGGGCGAAGGGGCGACGCATTCTGTGTCCTCACTCTGGGTTGTATCGACCCACCCAGCGTGAGTGAACTTCGTGCGTCATGCACACGAGCACATCGAAGGGCCCGGCCCCCACAGGGGGCCGGGCCCTTCGATGACGGACCTACCGACCGGATCCGGTCCGGGCGGTCGCGCTTCTAGTCCAGGTAGTCGCGCAGCACCTGCGAGCGCGACGGGTGACGCAGCTTCGACATCGTCTTGGACTCGATCTGACGGATCCGCTCACGCGTGACGCCGTAGACCTTGCCGATCTCGTCGAGGGTCTTCGGCTGACCGTCGGTGAGACCGAAACGCATCGAGACGACGCCCGCCTCGCGCTCCGACAGGGTGTCGAGGACGGAGTGCAGCTGCTCCTGGAGGAGCGTGAAGCTGACCGCGTCGGCCGGCACGACTGCCTCGGAGTCCTCGATGAGGTCACCGAACTCGCTGTCGCCGTCCTCACCCAGGGGGGTGTGGAGGGAGATCGGCTCGCGGCCGTATTTCTGGACCTCGATGACCTTCTCCGGGGTCATGTCGAGTTCCTTGGCCAGCTCTTCCGGGGTGGGCTCGCGGCCCAGGTCCTGGAGCATCTGACGCTGCACGCGCGCGAGCTTGTTGATGACCTCGACCATGTGCACCGGGATACGGATGGTGCGGGCCTGGTCGGCCATCGCGCGGGTGATCGCCTGGCGGATCCACCACGTCGCGTACGTGGAGAACTTGTAGCCCTTGGTGTAGTCGAACTTCTCGACCGCGCGGATCAGACCGAGGTTGCCCTCCTGGATCAGGTCCAGGAAGAGCATGCCGCGGCCGGTGTAACGCTTGGCCAGGGAGACCACCAGACGGAGGTTGGCCTCCAGGAGGTGGTTCTTGGCGCGGCGGCCGTCCTCGGCGATGATCTCCAGCTCGCGCTTGAGCTTCGGCGCGAGCTTGTCGGCGTTGGCGAGCTTGTCCTCGGCGAACAGGCCGGCCTCGATG
This sequence comes from Streptomyces sp. NBC_01445, assembly GCF_035918235.1. Classification (NCBI taxonomy): domain Bacteria; kingdom Bacillati; phylum Actinomycetota; class Actinomycetes; order Kitasatosporales; family Streptomycetaceae; genus Streptomyces; species Streptomyces sp. NBC_01445. The sequence continues at coordinate 3,462,192 of NZ_CP109485.1, forward strand.
CGCTTGGCGAGCTCGACCTCCTGCTCGGCGTTGAGCAGCGGGACCTTACCGATCTGCTTCAGGTAGTCCTTGACGGGGTCGGCGGTGGCGCCGGCCGCGGCGACCTGCTGCGCGGGCGCGTCGTCCTCGTCCTCGTCGGACAGGACGAAGCCCTGCGCGCCCTCCTCGCCGGGCTCGCCTTCGGCCTTGGCCGTGCCGGGGGTCTCCTCGGCCTCGTCGTCGGCCTCGTCGTCCTTCTTGCCGGACGTCTTCTTCGTCGCCGCCTTCTTGGCGACGGTCTTCTTGGCGGCGGCCTTCTTGGCCGTCGTCTTCTTGGCTGCGACCTTCTTGGGTTCGGCGTCCTCAGCCTCGGCCTCCACGGCCGGGGACTCGGGGGTGGCCGTGGCAGCGACCTTCTTCGCCGTGACCGTCTTGGCAGCGACGGTCTTGGTGGCGGTGCGCTTGACCGGGCTCTTAGCTGCGACGCTCTTGCGGGGGCGCTTCGGCTCCGCGGCACTGACCATCAGCGTCACACCCTCTTCCTCGAGGATCTGGTTGAGGCTGCGCAGAACGTTCTTCCACTGAGTGGCCGGAATCTGGTCGGCCTCGAAGGCACGGCGCACGTCGTCGCCGGCGATCTGGCCATCAGCCTTTCCCCGCTCAATGAGCGCCATGACAGAGACGGACTCGGCGATCTCCGGCGGGAGCGTACGGGATGTGCTGGCCGACACGAACAACCTCTCGGAACGTTGGAAAACGGCTTCCGGCCCCGTCCTGTGAGGACCGGAGCCGACGACCGCCGACTTGGGGATGGGCCGACGGCGTGGGCGGGGGCCGGGGAGATGGACAGCGCCATACGCGGCTGCTGTATTCCCTCCTCGACTGTCGCCTCTTAGGTCATCGCGCTGTTCCGAGGAGCGTTACGCCCAATCTGCGTGGCCCGAGTCACACCCCGTAAGCGGTCAAAAACTAATGGATACGGTCAAACATGGCCACTCTTTGAGTACCCAGCTCGAACCGGCGGAACTCATGGTCCACGCATATGTCGCCGGATCGCGCCAGGTCCGGGGGGATCAGGCGCGATCCGGCGACACATGAGGAACAGATGGTGGGCGCACCCGGACCGTGCGGTGCATCGGACACCGGGGGCCTGCACCGAGGCGCCGATCACCGAATCGCCGTGGAAGGCGTCAGTGCTCGCGGGGCGCGGGGACCACACGTTCGACATCGGGGTGGACGGTGAGCAGCTGCCGCATGGCGGCCTCCGCGCCCGTGCCGTCACCCGCGGCGAGGGCGTCGGCGATCCGGCTGTGGTGGGCGACGGCCACCTCGTTCGGACGGTCGCAGCCCGTGACGGGCCCCCCGGAGACCTGGAGGGCCGCGGAGACGATGCCGGACAGGTGCTCCAGCATCCGGTTGCCCGCGAGCTGGATGAGCAGGGAGTGGAACTCGGCGTCGGCGCGGGCGAAGGTGATCGGGTCGCCCTGACCCAGGGCGTGCCCCATGATCTCGACCATGTCGGTGAGCCGCTGCTGGACGTCCTCACGGCCGTGTCCGGCCGCGAGCCGGGCGGCGAGGGGCTCGATCGTCCAGCGCAACTCGTTCAGCTCCCGGCGCTGGTCATCGCGCTGCGGGCCGAAGGCGCGCCATTCGATGATGTCCGGGTCGAGCAGGTTCCAGTCACTGACGGGGCGGACGCGGGTGCCGACATTGGGACGGGCGCTGACCAGGCCCTTGGCCTCGAGGACGCGGAGCGACTCGCGGACGACGGTGCGGGACACCTCGAATCGCTGGCCGATCTCCTCGGGGACGAGCGGGCGGTCCGCGCCAAGGTCCCCGGAAACGATCATCTGACCCAGCTGCTGGACGAGCTGGCCGTGCAGGCCGCGGCCGCGGCTGCCGGCGGCACGCCGCCCCATCCGGCCGAGGTCCTGATCCGCGACATCCCAAACAGGGGCGCCGACACGGTCGGCACCATTGGCCTCCCCATAGGGGTAACGGTCGAGTTCGCCCGGGCCGCTCAGGCCGGAGTCGGCGGAGCGGGCGGCGGTCATCATGGTGTGCGCAAGGGTACTCACGGATCTGTTGTCGGCGCCGCTCCCAAGTCCCTTGAGGTCTTTGGTGAAAAGCACACGAAAGGGTGATCGCTTACCTCGTCGCAATTGACGCCTTATCGGACGGAAATAGGCGATCATCGCGGAGTTGTGCGCGTGGCCGGACCGGAAGGCGCCGGACGGTCGTCATCGAGCCCTGGGACGCAGCACTGTGAGCAGATAAGCGCAGAGCAGAGCGGTCAGCGACAACATCAGCGCGCCGCCCACAGGTTGAGCGATCATCCGCAGTCCAGCGGCCAGAAAGCGCTCCGCCCCGAACGGCCAGTGCACAAGTGCCAGATCACGAAGCCTCGACGGAAGTCCCGCCGCCGTTCGCACAGATGGACCCGCCAAGGCCTCCTGTACGAGGGGCACGACGAGGATCGGAACGGCGAGTACGGCGGCCAGTCCGGCCGCAGTGGACCGGAAGACACCGGCGGCCAGCACCCCGGCCCAGGCGCAGCCCATGACGAGCGCGAGCCAACTCGCGCTCGACGAAAGCCAGTCGACGGGAACCTTGGTGAGCTCTTCTCCGTATACAAGGTGAAGCAGCACCGCGTCGGACACGACGACGAGGAAGGCCAGCGAGGCGGCGATGGCCGCTGCGACGACGAGTTTCGCGCAGAGAAGTCCCAGGCGACGGGGGACGGTGCCGCGGTCGGCGGCCAGCGCGGGGTGACGGAATTCATCACCGAACGCGAAGGCCCCGAGCAGCCCCGCACCGAGGGCGGCCGGCGGAAGCGGCAGTTCCTGCGGCCAGGCCGCCAGGAGACGGGACTGCGGCGTGTGACCGGTCCGGGCGAGCAGTACGGCGACGATCGCGGAGGCGGCGAGAACGGCGGCCGCCGTGAGGTAACCGGTGGCGATGCCGGTCGCCCGGCGAACCTCGTAACGCAGCGGACGGAGCGGGCTGGGTGCGGGGTGGATCGTGATGGGGGGTGGGAGGGGGGACAGGGGGGAGGGGGGAGGGGCGGGGGCTGGGCGTGAGGAAGTTCCGGGCCCCTGAGGGCCCGGGTCGTCACGCTGCGGCGCCTCGGCCGGGGAGGAGGCGCCGACAAGGTCCGCGTCGGGTTCCGACGGCTCTGTGGCCGGAGGTGGCGTCTCGGCGAGCGATGCCTCCGCGACGGTCGTCTGAGGCGCGGTCAGCTCCGCGTCGCGGACTGCTTCAGTGTGCGCCCGTGCCGGAACGCTCACCGCCGGCCCCGCATCCCCGACCTCGTCCGCGAGTTGGTGGACCAGGATGCTGTGGCGGAACGCGGTTTCGCCGACGTCCGCGCAGTTACTGCCGTATACGGAGAGGCGGTTGCCGTCCTCGTTCACGACCTCGACGGATCGCTGCTTCGCGCGCGCCTCCTTGGCCAGCAGGACACCGAGCCGGGCGGCATGCGGGCTGCGCACGGCGACGCGGGGGCGCAACCGCGTACGGGAGAAGTCCGCGACTCCCTGGTCCGCGATGACGCGCCCTGCCTCCATGGTGACCACGCGGTCAGCGGTCCGCGCCGCTTCCTTGGCGTCGTCGGTGGAGAAGAGCACGGTGCCGCCGAGCGACGCGTGGGCCCGCAGGATGCCGTGCAGCCACTTGCCCTCACGCACCGAGAGCCCGTCGGCGGGTCCGTCGAGGACGAGGGTGTGGGGGTCCGCGAGAAGCGCGCAGGCGAGGCCGAGGCGCCTGTCCATGCCTCGCGAGAGCGTGCCGAGTCGCTGCTCACGCAGGCTGACGATGCCGACGACTTCGAGGACCTCGTCGGCACGCTGCACCGGCACCCCTGCGGCCGCGCACAACATACGCAGTTGTCCGCGCACGGTTCGGGACGGATGCCCCTGGACCTCGCCGAGCAACACGCCCACCTCGCGGGATGGATGGGGGATGCGATGCAGGGGGCGGCCTCTGAAATGCGTGATTCCGCGGCCTTGTTGGAGTTCGAGCATCAGCCGAACCGCCGTCGTCTTGCCGGACGTGCGCGCACCGAACAGCGCCGTGACGCGACCCGTCGGCGCCTCGAAGGACACGTCGTCGACAGCGGGCGGGAGCTCCTGGCGGGGGTTGCTGGTCAGTCCGAAGGCCTGGATCATCGCTTCTCTCGCAGGATGTGCGACCGCTCGGCGGCCGGGACCCGTCCGCCGAGCGGGGACGGACGAACCCCGTGGGTACCGCAGCAAGATAACGCGATATTTCCGCCTTTTCGGGCAGGATGCGCCCTTCGGGTGTCCCTGCGCGGCGTGGGCGGGCAGAGCCCGGAGGTCAGGCTCGGTCAGCTCCGGGTCACACCTCGGGACGCAGCATCGGCGGGTTGAGCAGTGTCGCGCCCCCGGCGCGGAAGAGCTGGGCCGGCCTGCCGCCCTGGCGGGTGGTGGTCCCGCCGGTGGGCACGAGGAAGCCCGGGGTGCCTGTCACCTTGCGGTGGAAGTTTCGCGGATCGAGCGCGACGGCCCACACCGCCTCGTACACGCGCCGCAGCTCGCCGACCGTGAACTCGGGCGGGCAGAAGGCCGTAGCGAGCGACGAGTACTCGATCTTCGAGCGGGCGCGCTCCACGCCGTCCGCGAGGATCTGCGCATGATCGAAGGCCAGGGGCGCCGCCTGCTCACCCTCGCGCCCGTACCCGCTCTGGTTCAGCAGTGCCTCTACGGGTGCCCATCGCGCGCTGTGCGCGTCGCCACCCGCACGCGGTGCGGGCAGATCCGGCGCCAGGGCCAGATGAGCGACGCTGACCACGCGCATACGAGGGTCGCGCTTGGGGTCGCCGTAGGTGGCCAGCTGCTCCAGGTGCGCGCCATTTACCTGGTCCGGGTCTGCGGGATCATGGGCGCAGAGCCCGGTCTCCTCGATCAGTTCGCGCGCCGCGGCGGACGACAGGTCCTCGTCGTCCCGTACGAAGCCGCCGGGGAGTGCCCAACGCCCCTGGAACGGCGGTTCGCCTCGCCGTACCGCGAGCGCACAGAGCGCGTGACGACGCACGGTCAGCACGACCAGGTCGACGGTGACTGCGAAGGGCGGGAAGGCCGACGGGTCGTAGGGCGACATGCCGCGATCATAGTCGTCTTCCTGACGATAAACACTCCCTTCGCGATCGTCGATCAAGGCCTTCTTCGAAGTCTCCGAGGTGGGACCCCGCCGATCTCCCGAACTCACGTCCGCCCCGGTCACACCCCCAACTGCAGCCCGTCGGCCGCCTCCTCGACCATGGCGAGACCGAGTCTGCTGACCCGCACCGAGAATGGTGCGCCCGCGACCCGCAACCCGGCCAGTCCGATCTCCCCCAGGGGTGCGCTGCGCATCGGTCTCAGCGTCACCGTCCCGGCGGGCGCGTCCGGCCGGATCCCGGCGAGGGCCGCGAGGATCTGCACCCCTGCCGCCGCGGCGGTGGCCGCGGGTCTGCAGGCGGCCGGATGCGGAAGCGGCGCGCCCCCTTCGCAACGCTGCTCCCCCGCGTACATCTCGGGCAGCCGGAACCCGAATGCCTCGGCCGCCGACAGGATGCCCCGCAGCAACGAACTCGACTCCTTCTCGTAGCCCGTATCGGCCAGGCCGCCCACGGCCAGCGCCGTCTCCTGCACCCGCACGGCACCGCCACGGTGCCCGAACGGGTTGTACGACGCCTCCCGTACGCCCAGACTGCGCAGCCCCCACCCTGAGTCGAGTGCCGGACCGCCCAGGAGCCGTGCGAGCTGTTCGGTCTGCACCTTGTCGAGGAGTCCCGGCGCCATCACACCGCCGCCGAGCAGCCCTGTGTCGAGGAGGTGGGCCGCGGCGCTGCCGAGGTGGGGCAGGAGGCGTCCGTCCGGCGTGCGGGCGGCGGCGGGCCTGCCGCCTCCGCGGTCCTCAGCCCAGAAGTCCTCCCTGAACCGTGCCCGCAGCACTTCGGCCCACTGACGCAGTTCTACGGCGCCGGGTCGGCCATGGGCGTCGAGGAGATCCGCGCCGAGCAGGGCGGCCCGGTGAGCGTGGGCCTGGGTCTCGCAGCGCAACGGTCCTCCGGGGCCGGGGTCCGCCAGGTACGTCCCTTCGCCAATGGCTGCCCGCAGCCAGTGCAGGCAGCGCTCCGCGGTGGGCAGCAGCTCGGCGACCTCCTGCTCGGGAAGGCCCCAGCGTCTCGCCTCCGCGAGGAGCGCCGGAAACAGGAGCGTCGCTTCGGTTCCAGTACAGCCGGGCGGCAGATGCGGGCCTGCGTCTCTCAGCGGGCCGGGGATCATCCCCGCCTCCCTTCCTGCACCCGGGAGTTGGGTCCGCGCGAGGGCCCTGAGCGTGCCCGCGGCCAACCGGGTTCCCAAAGGCAGCGCCATCCGCGCGGCCGCCAACGCCTCGGCCGGAGCCAGACCACAGCGCCAGGGCGCGCCTGCGGCGAGGTAGAGGTCCGAGGGGTGCGCAGGGTCGCGCAGCAGCAATGCGTGCAGGTCCTCGGCGCAGGTTCTCAGCAGCGGCCCCACGCGTGCGTCGTCCCCTGCGGCTTCCGCCCCGGCGAGCGGACGTGCGGTGCCATGCCCGACCGGCCGGCCCGTCCCACCGCCGTCGGACCGTACCCGTAGTTCGACACTCCACGTGCCACCCGGAAGCAGGTCGAACTCCCAGCGCAGCAGGCCGGCGGAGGCGAGCGCATCCCGGGGCGGCGGGTCGGCGGTGACGACGGCGTGGCCCGCGGGCGACGACCATCGCATGCCGGAGTCGTGGACGGTGGCGGACAGTGCACGCCCTGGCCGTCCGGCCGCCACCGCGCCCAGCTCGGCCAGATCCGTACCGAGCGCGACCTCGACCGGGAGTCGCAGCGGGCGTGTGGCCGAGCTGCGCAGCGTAATCCGCTCCGTGCCGTCGGCATGCCGCATCCGCTCGACCATGATGTCCGGGTCGGGGCCGCCGTCCACGACAGGCCTCAGCGTCGCCACGAACCGGGCCCGGTCGGCGGCGACCATACGGGCCTGAACCGCGACCGGCTCGCGCCCCGCCACGCGGAGCAGGCAGCGCGACAACAAACGGCGCCCGGCACGGTAGAACCCCTCCAGGCCATCGCCCGTCAACTGCCCTTGCTGCGAAGAAATCGCGAGCGAGGGCAGGGCCACGCAGATCAGCGCCGTGTGCGCCGGCGGCAGCTCCGCGGAGCGCCGGGGAGCTGGGGTGTTCGCGCGACCGGCGTGCGCATTTGGGGGCGGAGCGTTGCGGGTAGCAGGTGGAGCCGGGTCCTTGCGGTGAGCGGACGAGATCGCTGGGGAGATTGCAGATGTCACTGCATGAGCGGATGGCGCTCCCTCGATGGCGGTTGACGGCCCCGCGGTGCCGGATGGCGCTCCCAGTCCTGAGGCCGCGGACGACACCCCAGCGGGCGCGGTCGATACCCCAGCCGGTGGAGCGGGCGGCATCCATGCGGGCATTCCAGAGGCCCGGTCCGCACCTCCGCCGAGGCGGTCGACGAACGTGGCCTCCGAGGGACTCTCGAAGGACGCCTTGAACGAGTCTTCGGGCTCCGGCGCGCGTGCAGCTGAAGGCATCACCGCCGCCTCGTCCCCGGACAACCAGCGGTACCGGTCTCGCGGGGCGGTCCGACGGCACCTGGTGGGGCGTCTTTCTCCAGGGCGAGCAGCACCGGCACGGCGCAAGTCGATACGGCGGACACGGTCGACGACGCGGGGGGCGGCATGGGGTGGCTCCTTCCGCGCTGGGCGCGCGCGAGGCGCCGATGGCGCTCCGAAGGGTCGGCGGGGAGACAGCGGCGCAGCCCGATCACGGGCCGTGCCACAGAGGTGAACGGGCCTGCCCCACCCCAAGTCACGCCCTTGGCAAAGGAAGCCGAGCAGCCGACGCCCCGTGCCCCTCCCCAAATCCCCCACGCCGGCCGGTGCCCGCGCTGCTACAAAGGCGGGCATGCGGAACCTGCGCCACGAGCTGGTACTCATCCGTCCCGCCTCGTCCCCTGCCGCCCCACTCGGCGACGTCCCTGCGGTCGCCTCGGCGCATGCGCCCCAGCCTGGGCGGGCCCCTTACCCGCGCCTGCACGTCGCGATCCGCGCCGGCGCAGGGCCGCTTCCAGGGCCCGCGTCACTCGATCCTCGGCCGGTTCCCGCGAGTCCTCGGCACTTGGCCGCCCAGAGGATCCTGCGCCCTTACGGCCGGCGGCGCCTTCGGCATTGACGCCGGCAACGGGCCTCGCGCCTACCGCTGCTCCTGCCCCGGCTCCATCAGAGTCCTCCTCGGAATCCGCCCCGGACGGCGTCACGTTCCGCTCGTCCCGGGTCTTGCGCAGGCTTCGCCGCACCGGCTCCGGATCCAGGTCCGCGCTGCACGCCTCCATGAGGAGCCGGGCGAAGACGTACCGGGGATCCGCCGCCAGAGCCATGTCCAATGCCTCGCCTGCCTCCACTCGGTCGCCCAGAGACCACGCGACCCAGCCGGCGAGCGTCAGCGGCGCCGCCGCGTGTTCGCCGTACGGACCCACGCAGCGGCGGGCCAGGGCTCGCCACAGACGCAGAGCACGCGGTGCCTCGTCGCCCTCCATCCACTCGGCGGCGTGATCCCGGGTCAGCCGGTCCTGGAGGCCGAGGATCAGCCTCGCCGCTTCGTCATGCGCGAGCTGCTCGTCGTCTTTGAGATCGGCTTCGAGCGTGTCGCCGCCGGTCGGCAGGTGCCCGAAACGGCTCCAGACCCGCCGTGCGAGATCGAGCGTCTCGTCCGCGACCTCGACGCGCGGGACTCCGGCGAGAATCCTGGGGACCAGAGCCATGGCCGCGGCATCCAGCGCACGCTCCTGCTCCGGCACGGCCGCCGTCTGCCACGGCATGAGCCTGGCCCTCATCTCCCTTAGCGGGCGCCGCACTTGGATGCCCGCGTAGGTCATCGCGGCCGCCGTGACGGACGTACCGGACGCGGCCAGCGGTGTGCCGTCGGGCGGGCAGCACTCCGCGACCGGGCAGCTGTACGACCAGAAGTGATTGTCGGCGATACAGAGGGTCTCGACCACGGGCACGTCGAGGCGGCCGCAAGCCAAGCGCAGCATCTGCGCCAGTGGGTGCAGGCGCTCCATGATCTGCCGACCGGTCTCGACGGTCTTCGGATCTCGGCACAGGAACGCGACGATGCCGTCCGGCGTTCCGTCCTTCCTCTCGCATCCACTGATCAGGCACTTGGCCATCTCGTCCGCGACGGACGGCCAGTCGCCCGGGCGCTCGGGGATGCCGAGTCGCACGCGCCCGCCGAAGCGTCCGCGGTGCAGGGCGACAAGCACGATGCTGTCCTCGGGCTTGAACCCGAGCAAGTACGGGAGCGCTTCGGCCAGTTCGGACGGGTTGCGCAGGGTGACCTGTTCCGTGCCGGGTGCACCGGCTGCTTCGCTGTGATTCGTCATGTGACGACCATGCCGCGAATCTCAAGGTTCCGTTTTTACCTGTGGATAACCCGGATCAGGGACACGACAGGAGTTGTCCACAAGCCGGCAGGGCCACTCGCGCGAAGCCGACCCATCAGGCCATGCTTGTCCCAGCCATGTCGTTCGCTTGCTGACGTCAGCTCAGCAGCCGTATGCGGAAAGGGACTTCTGGCAAGAAGCGCGCGAACCGCGATCAGGCGTGGCTCTCGCTCCCGTGCTTGAGGTTGTTGACCCAGGTGTGGAGCGAGGCGTCGAGGGCGGCCTGCCGGTTGGCGGTGTCGGCGTCGACCGGTGCGCCGGTCCAGGACGCGAGGCCTCCCCAGGCCGGCCGCTTGCCGGGCACGACCTGCTTGACGGCGGAGTTGACGCCCAGCCCCTGGGTCCCCCCAGCGGAACACCGAGCCCGGCCGCAGTATGCCCGACGTGCCCTTCTTTACCGTGGTGACGTCGGGCTGCCACGACGGCCAGTTCTCGACGTCCGTCTGCACCTTCCAGATTGTGCGCAGCAGCGCATGGATCACGATGTCCTCGCGAGTGATAACGGCAGCGGTCTCGTCGATCTGCGTGTCTGCGGCGGTGAACCTGAAAGTCGCAGAACCCGTCAACGGCACGGGCCTCAAGCCGCACACGCCGCCAGAAGCAGAAGCAGAAACAGCAACGGAAAGGGACGCGCTCGCCCATACTCCGGGCTCGCACGTCCCCCTCTACGACTCCGGTCAGTGACTCAGCTCAGTGCCTCAGCCCTGAGCACCCAATGCTCAGCCCGCCGCAGCCAGCACCAACGGCAGAACCTGCTCGCTCCCCGCCTGCCGGAGCAGCCGCGCGGCGACGGCGAGGGTCCAGCCGGAGTCCGTGTAGTCGTCCACGAGCAGGACGGGACCCGGAGCGCCGGCCAGGGCCGCAGCCAGATCGTCAGGAACAGTGAAAGTGTTGGACAGTGTCCTGAGCCGCTGGGCGGAGTTGCTGCGGCGTGCCGCGTGTACGTCCCCCGGCCCCGAATACGCGAGCGTGCCCAGGAAGGGGAGGCGGCCGACGGTCGCGATTCCCTGGGCGAGGGAACCGACCAGTTGCGGCCGGGTCAGGGACGGCACGGCGACGACTCCCACCGGCCGGGCAGAGGCGTCCGGAACACTCGGCGCCCACCCCCCGGGCGAGCGCGCCCAGTCGGCGATGACGGCTACCGCGGCCTTCAGGGCGTCGTCGGGGACGGGCCCGTCGGGCGCGTTCTCGGCCAGCAGCGGGCGCAGCCGGTTGCCCCAGCCGATGTCCGAGAGCCGCCCCAGGGCGCGCCCGGTGGAGCACTGTTCCTTGGCCGGGATGCGCCCCTTGAGGTCAATGCCCAGCGCGGGCATCCCCGTCGGCCACATGCGGCGCGGCTCGATCTCCACCCCCGGGCGGTCCAGTTCCCTGGCCGCCCCCGTCAGCATCTCCGCCGAAACCGAGGAATCGGCCCAGGCCCCCGCACAGTTGTCGCAACGGCCACACGGAGCCGCACCCTCGTCGTCCAGTTGCTGGCGCAGGAACTCCATCCGGCACTGGGACGTGCTCGCGTAATCACGCATGGCCTGCTGCTCGGTCGCCCGCTGCTTGGCCACCCACGCGTAGCGCTCGGAGTCGTACACCCAGTCGGCTCCCGTGGCCGTCCAGCCGCCCTTCACTCGCTTGACCGCGCCGTCGACGTCCAGCACCTTCAACATCGACTCGAGGCGACTGCGCCGAAGATCCACCGCCGCCTCCAGGGCGGGCACGGACAGCGGCCGTCCCGCACCCGCGAGCGCCGAGAGCGTCTGGCGGACCTGCGCCTCGGGCGGGAAGGCCGTATCGGCGAAGTAGCGCCAGATGGCCTCGTCCTCCTTGCCCGGCAGCAGCAGCACATCGGCGTGGGCCACACCGCGGCCCGCACGCCCCACCTGCTGGTAGTAGGCGATCGGCGAGGACGGCGAGCCGAGATGGATCACGAATCCCAGGTCCGGCTTGTCGAAGCCCATCCCCAGCGCGGAGGTGGCGACCAGCGCCTTCACGCGGTTCTCCTGGAGATCGATCTCGGCCTGGAGCCGGTCGGCGTTCTCCGTCTTGCCCGTGTACGACGCCACGTTGAAACCGCGCTGGCGCAGGAAGGCGGTGGCCTCCTCGGCCGCGGCCACCGTCAGCGTGTAGATGATGCCGGAGCCCTGAAGCTCATTCAGGTGTTCGGCAAGCCAGCCCAGGCGGTGTGCGGCATCCGGCAACTGGACCACGCCCAGGCGCAGACTCTCCCGATCCAACGGGCCGCGGAGTACCAATGCCTCGCCGGCTCCCGTACCCAGCTGATCGGCGACATCCGCCGTGACCCGCGCGTTCGCCGTAGCGGTGGTGGCCAGCACCGGAACACCGGCGGGAAGCTCGGCCAGCATCGCCCGCAGCCGGCGGTAGTCCGGCCGGAAGTCATGGCCCCAGTCGGAGATGCAGTGCGCCTCGTCGACCACGAGCAGACCGGTCGTGGCCGCGAGCTTGGGCAGGACCTGATCACGGAAATCAACCGAATTGAGGCGCTCCGGACTCACGAGGAGAACGTCGGTCTCGCCACGCTCGACCTCCTCATAGATCGTGTCCCACTCCTCCGGGTTGGCCGAGTTGATCGTGCGCGCCTGGATACCGGCCCGCGCCGCCGACTCGACCTGGTTACGCATCAGCGCCAGCAACGGCGAGATGATCACCGTGGGACCGGAGCCACGCCGCCGCAGCAGGGCCGTGGCCACGAAGTACACCGCCGACTTGCCCCAGCCGGTGCGCTGCACCACAAGGGCACGCCGACGCTCCTCGACCAGGGCTGCCACCGCCTGCCACTGATCCTCCCGAAGGCGCGCCGAACCCCCTGGATCGCCGACCAGCTCAGCGAGGATGGCGTCGGCTTCGGCACGCAGCTCCTGGTTACTCATGCCCCCATGCAACCCCACACCACTGACAACGACCCAATCCCCCGCCGCGATGATCACCGCCCGGCCCTTCCATCCGGCTGCCTGGAGGGTGTCCCGCCAGGTGCCGAGCTCCTCTTGATCCGAACCCCTCTTGATCCAATTCTCGGCGCGCCCGGGTCGCGGAGGTCAGGGGGTGTTACCGCTGGTCGTGGCGGTGACGACGCGATCCTGGCGTCTGGTCGAAGCCGTAAAAAACGTGATCCTGGCGTCACGGGTGACGGCGGTGGGCAGGGATATAGCCGACGCTTCCCCAGATACCGGCCCCTGGCCCCGATTGCTCGTTGCCGCAAGCCAGTGCGAAGGGAAGAATTGGAATCGCTCCCGCGCGGCTCGATCGTGGTCCGGTAGGGCTGTGCCGCGGTGCGCTCCCGCAGTCCGACCCCGCCCGCAGTGTGGGCGCGTAGCCGAAGGGAGGACCGTGACCTTCGGATTCGCTCCGTCCTCGGCGACATCATTGTCGACGTCATCGACGCGTGCCGACATGTCCGCCGACTCCGCCAATCAACTCGCCAGGGTGCTCGAACCCGCGGAATGGGCCGCGGCGGGGATCCCCTTGCTGCGCAATCCGCGCGAGGTCGTCAGCGGCCTGCACGCCCGGCACCGCCCCAAGCCTGAGACGGCCGTCGTGGCCGTTCTTGACACGGAGGAGCGGCTCAGTGCCAGCGCGTCGTTCACGCGGCGCGCGAGCGCGGCGGACGGCTGGGTGTTCCGCAACGCGCTGCTCACGCACCTGCGCCGGGTCATCCCGCACGACCTCCGACGCCGTACACCGGTGCGTACAGCTGTACTGCTCTACTGCCGCGAGGGCGACGCGCATTGGACGGAGGAGGACGGTGCGTGGATGTGGGGGCTGCGGGATGCCTGCACACTTCATGGGCTGCGCTGCGGGGCGTACATCACCATGACGCGGGACGGCTGGCAGGTACTCGGCGAGGGACGTGGCGGCCGGCGGCCGAGCCTTGGGTCGACGCCCGAAGTGTTCGAGGGCGGCGTCGAGCCGCCACTGCCGCGCGCAGGAGGAGCCGCGTCGGAGGTACTGCGCCGCGCGGCCGCCCGCTGAGAGCTGCCACTGGAACGAGCCCGTCGCGACGCGGGCCGCAGTCACACGACGCCGCCGGCCGCCCGCGGAACCGTCGAGCGGTCCGGGCAGCCGGCGTGCGGCGTGTCAGACTCCGGCGCCCAGCAGGGAGTTGATCCGCTGCGGGTCGCCGCACACGATCAGCAGGGCGCCCGCCCGGCCGAGGGCGAGAGGCATTGCCGCGGCGGCCGCCTCATCGGCGCCGCCGTTCAGCGCGACGACGACCACAGGCCGCTTGGTGGCACGCCCAGCGGCACCGGCGTCGGCGTAGAAGACGTCGTCACCCGCGTCGTGCTGCGCCCAGTAGGCGGTGTCGCCGAAGGACAGCTCGTGCGTGGCCCACGGGTGCGGGTCGCCGGTGGTGATCACCAGCACCTCGCCGGGCGCACGGCCCGAGTCGAGGAGCAGGTCGACGGCTTCCTCCGCGGCATCCAGGGCCCCCTCGACCGAAGCCGGGATCAGCTGGATCTGCGGCTGCGCGGTCGGCACGGCGGCGGGGGCGGGGGCGGCCGGAGCCGAAGGCCCCGGCTTGGCGGCGGACAGCGACTCGCGCGACGTGCGCTGCGCGGGCGGCATCGGCCGTGCGGGACCCGGGCGTCCGGGTCGCGGCGGCGCCGCGGGACGCGGGCCGGGTACAGGGCGGGGGGTCGGCGCGTTGCGGCTGCTGGGGGCCGAAGTGGCGCGGGGACCCTGGGCACTCTCGTGAATCTGAGGCTCCTCGGGAAGGAGAGGCATGAACTTATCTATCAAACGCCGGTGCGGGTGGCCCCGGCGGGTGGCACATGAGTGCGAACGGAAGATCAGAAGTCGAAGCCGAGTTGTCCTTCGATCTCCGGAACGTTTCCGTCCGCCCAGATGCGGGCCTTCTTGAGGTGCCGCCACTGGGGCAGCGCATCAAGATACGCCCACGTGAGCCGGTGGTACGGGGTGGGCCCCCGCACCTCCAGCGCGGCTTTGTGGACCGGCGACGGATAACCGGCGTTGGCCGCAAAACCGAAGTCTGCATGTTCGATGCCCAGTTCGGCCATCATTTTGTCGCGCCGAACCTTGGCGATCACCGATGCCGCGGCGACGGCCACACAGGACCGGTCCCCCTTGATCACCGTGCGGACCTGCCAGGGAGCGCCGAGGTAGTTGTGCTTGCCGTCGAGGATGACCGCGTCCGGACGGACCGGAAGGGCCTCGAGGGCGCGCACCGCGGCGAGCCGCAGAGCGGCCGTCATCCCCAGCTCGTCGATCTCCTCGTGGGAGGCGTGCCCGAGAGCATGTGCCGTCACCCAGCTCTCCAGCGTCTCGGCGAGCACTTCGCGCCGCTTCGGGCTGATCAGCTTGGAGTCGGTGAGACCTTCGGGCGGTCGGCGCAGCCCGGTGACGGCGGCGCACACAGTGACCGGTCCCGCCCACGCACCGCGACCGACCTCGTCCACACCGGCGACGATCTTGGCTCCGGTGGTGGCGCGCAGTGAGCGCTCGACGCTGTGAGTGGGTGGTTCGTACGGCATGGCGCCAGATAGCCTACGCCGCCTTGACCACTCAGCGACACCCCGGTACGACCGGCCCCTTCTCCGTCCACGCGGCACGATGCCACCACACACCCCGGCGCCGACTCAGATCCACGGTCGGCGCCGCCTCGCGTCACGCCCCCCGCGGCCGCAGCAGCGGAACCATCACCTGATCGATCATCTCCGTGAGATCACGCTCTTCCCATTCGCTCGCGCACACCTTGGAGCGGTACATCATCATCGCAGGAATGACATCGCAGACGTACGCGTCAGCGGCGCCGGGGCGAACCTCTCCCCGCTCGATCCCGCGGTTCACGACCTCTTTGATCAGCTCGACGCTCGGCTGGACGACGCCCTCGAAGATCACCTCATGGAAGCGCTGCGCCGTCGCCGAGTCGCATTCGTGAAGAACCGAACGCAGAGCGAATCCGGGGCGCGAGTACATCGCCTCACGCATCAGGCCGCAGAGCTCGATCAGGTCCTCCCGGACGCTGCCGCGGTCCGGCGCTCCGTCGAGCCTGGGCAGCGCCGCCTGGAGGGCGTCCGCGACGAGCTCCTCCTTGGACGGCCAGCGGCGGTAGACGGCGGCCTTGCCCGTCTGCGCTCCGGCGGCGACGCCTTCCATCGTGAGGGCGTTCCAGCCGACCGTACTGAGCTGCTCCAGCGCGGCTTCCAGGATGGCCCGCTCCAGCACGGGGCCACGCCGGCGCAGGGTGGCCGTCCGAGCGGGGGCGGCCGTCCAGCGCGAAGTATCCATCGTCTTCTCTCCGTTGGGGAACCGGGTGTTCTCGGCAGCTTCTTCAGTGAACGGTTGCGTTCACTGATGGGGAGTCACTACCGTTCGAGGCGACAGTGAACGGTTGCGTTCACTAACGCACTTGTGGGGGATCCATAGTGTCAACCTCTCAGTTAACTCAAGATCAGAAGCCGAACAAGCCAGGGAAGCCGGGGCAGGCACGACGGGCCGGGCGCCCCGGCATAGCCCTCGCCGTCATCGCGGCCTGCCAACTCATGGTGGTACTCGACGCGACGATTGTGAACATCGCGCTCCCGCACATTCAGGGCGCGCTCAAGTTCTCCACGACAGATCTCACTTGGGTCGTCAGCGCGTACACGCTCACCTTCGGTGGGCTGCTGCTTCTCGGTGGTCGCGCGGGAGACATCCTCGGTCGCCGCCGGGTCTTCATGTCCGGCATCCTGCTCTTCACGCTCGCCTCCCTGCTCGGCGGACTCGCCCAGGAACCCTGGCAGTTGCTGGCGGCCCGGGCCCTGCAGGGCGTCGGTGGCGCGATCGCGTCGCCCACCTCGCTCGCCCTCATCACCACGACGTTCCCCGAAGGCCCGGAGCGGAACCGCGCGTTCGGCGTCTTCGCGGCCGTCTCCGCGGGCGGCGGCGCCGTCGGTCTCCTCGCCGGCGGCATGCTCACGGAGTGGCTCGACTGGCGCTGGGTGCTGTTCGTGAACGTACCCATCGGCATCCTCATCGCGGTGCTGGCGCCGATGTACATCAACGAGTCCGAACGCCACCCGGGACGCTTCGACATCGCGGGCGCGCTCACCTCCACGGCGGGCATGGCCTCGCTCGTGTACGGCTTCATCCGGGCGTCGGAGGAGGGCTGGCGGGACAGCATCAGCGTGGGCTCGTTCGTCGCCGCCGTGGTGCTGCTGCTCGCCTTCGTGTTCATCGAGAGCCGGGCGAAGGAACCCATCACTCCGCTGCGGATGTTCGCCGACCGCAACCGCTCCGGCACGTACGTGATCATGCTGAGCCTGGCCGCGGCGATGTTCGGCATGTTCTTCTTCATCGTCCTGTTCGCACAGAATGTCCTCAACTACACGCCGATCGAGGCGGGCCTCGCCTTCCTGCCCGTGACGGCCGCGATCATCGTCGGTGCGGGCCTGTCGCAGCGGCTGCTTCCGGTCCTCGGCCCCAAGCCCTTCATGATGACCGGCGCGACCTTCGTCCTGCTCGGCCTCGGCTGGCAGACGTTCGTCTCCCCCGACAGCTCGTACGTGGGTGGGGTGCTCGGCCCGATGCTGCTGTTCGGCATCGGGATGGGGCTCAACTTCGTGACGCTC
This sequence comes from Streptomyces sp. NBC_01445, assembly GCF_035918235.1. Lineage (NCBI taxonomy): Bacteria > Bacillati > Actinomycetota > Actinomycetes > Kitasatosporales > Streptomycetaceae > Streptomyces > Streptomyces sp. NBC_01445. The sequence continues at coordinate 3,479,232 of NZ_CP109485.1, forward strand.
ACCCTGACCGCCGTCTCCGGAGTCGCCCAGCACGAGGCGGGCGCGGCGTCCGGGCTGCTCAACGCGATGCAGCAGGTGGGAGGTTCGCTCGGCCTCTCCATTCTGACGACCGTCTTCGGTACGGCCAGCAGGAACGAGGCCAAGGACCAGATCCCCTCCTTCATGGCGCAGGCCACGCCCGAGCAGAAGGCGGAGTTCGCCAAGACCCATCAGCTCCCGGCTCCCTGGGGTCACCAGGTCCTGGCCGAGGGCATCTCGACCGCGTTCATTCCGGCCGCGGCGATGGCGCTGCTCGCCCTGATCGTCGCCACTGTGGTGATCCGGGTGCGCAAGAGCGACCTGGAAGCGCTCGCGGGTACCGCGGGTGCGGCCGGGCCGGCGGGCGGCTGACTGGGGGAAGCCGTCCACCGGGGAGGTGGATGCCGGGCCGTCCGACTCGACGAAGCCGGCCCGGTATCCATCACACCCAAGCCGATGCGTTCACCTGAGCCCTAGCCCCACGGTCTATCCGTCACGCCGAGTGAGGCGTGAGGAATCCACAGGTCAGACCGGCAGTCCGGGCGCCCACTCCGGCAGGGGCTCGGTCCGCTGCAGCCACAGGTCCGCCGGAGCGCCACCCAAGCCTGAAGCGACCACTCCGCCCACGATCGCGCACGTCGTATCCATGTCGCCGCCCACCTGGGCCGTCTCCCAGAACGCGCGCTCGAAGTCGCCGAGCCCGCGCGCCGCCGACCACAGGGCGAACGGCACGGTGTCGTGCGCCGTGGTGCGTCGGCCGCAGCCGAGGACCGCGGCCACCGTCCCCGGGTCGCCGTAGTCGAGCATGTCCCTGGCCCGCCGGAGCCCCGCGCCCACCGCACTGCGCGGCACAAGCGCGATCACTCCGTCGAGGAGCGCCTGCGGCGTCGGCGGTCCTGCCGGATCGGCCACGATCGCGGCAGCCGCGGCCACGGCCATGGCCCCGACCACGGCCTCCCGGTGCTGATGCGTCGGATAGGCGGAGATCTCGGCCTGATGGGTGGCCTGCTCCGGATCGTCCGCGTACCAGGCCCCGAGCGGCGCGATCCGCATCGCCGCGCCGTTGCCCCAGGAGCCCTGGCCCTTGAAGAGCGCGGAGGACAGGGAACGCCAGTCGCCGCCCTCGCGGATCTGCCGGAGCAGCCGGTTCACCGCAGGGCCGTAGCCGCGGTCGAAGTCGTGGTGCTCCGCGAAGGACCGGGCGAGCGCGTCCTGCTCGATCCGGTTCTCGGCGGCCAGGACCGCCACTACGGAGCACGCCATTTCGGTGTCGTCGGTCCACTGCCAGATGCCGTCGGGCAGCTCGCGGCGCTTGAGCAGCGGATGGTTGGCGGGCACGAAGAACTGGGAGCCCAGCGCATCCCCCACCGCCAGGCCGCGCAGGCTGGACAGGGCGCGGTCAAGCCGCACATGAGGAGAGGAGTCAGCGGTCATCGCCCTGCCACTCTAACCGGTGACTCCGTAAGGCTCCGGGTCACGCCATCGTTCGAACGGCCGGTCCAAGGTGTATTTGCCGTCCTTCCCGAGAACGAGTGCCCGCGTCTCACCGTTCCTGGGATTCGACAGACATTCGAAGTCGGCGACGGTCCAGTGGAACCAGCGCATGCAGAACAGCCGCATGGTGAGCCCATGGGTGACGAGGAGGACGTTCGAGGGGTGGTCGTGCGCCTCGAAGCTCCGGTACAGACTCTCCAGAAAAGCACCCACACGGTCGTACACGTCAGCCCCGGACTCGCCCTGGGCGAAGCGGTAGAAGAAATGGCCGTACGCGTCGCGGTACGCCTTCTGGAGGCGTACGTCGTCCCGGTCCTGCCAGTTTCCCCAGTCCTGCTCCCGCAGCCGCGGCTCCTCGCGCACCCGTACGAGTTCGGGGTCGAGCCGGAAGGCGCGGAACGTCTGGTGCGTGCGGCGGTAGGGCGACACGTACACGCTCACCTGCTCACGGCCGAACAGCTCCCGCAGGTACTTCCCTGTCTCGTCCGCCTGCCGGTGCCCGGTCTCGGTGAGGGCCAGGGCGTGGTCGGGCTCGCGTTCGTAGACGGTGTCGTCGGCGTTGCCCTCCGACTCGCCGTGCCTGACAAGGACAATGCGCCGCGGTCGTGCCATGCGGAAACCCTAGATCGGGAGGGCCCGGTTCGAGCACCCGTACGGGCTCCATCCGGCGTATGTCACACCGTGGTCGCTCCTGTGGCCGATCCGGATCAGACCGTCCAGGAGGGTTCGAGCTGGACGATGTCGCCCGTGATCCCGGCGATGTCGGTCTCCGTCTGGGCGCGGGTCGAGAGCCGCTCCACGCGTTCGGCCTGGTACTTGCCGTGCTCGGCCACGGAGTGCCACATCGACAGGATCAGGAACTCGTTGCCCGGCGCCTCACCGAACAGTCCGCGCACCATCCCCGGGGAGCCGGCCATCGCGGGGTTCCAGACCTTCTCCTGCATGAGCGCGAAGTGTTCCTCGCGGTCCGCGTGCACCCGGCAGTGCGCGAGGCGCACCGTGTCCGCATCCGTGAAGCGCGGCTCGAAGCCCGTCTTCACGTCGAACCGGTGGTCGAAGAGCTTCACTTGGATGTCTTTGTACGTGCCCGACTGGGCGGCCGCGAGCCGGTCGTGCGAGCGCGCCATGAAGGAGTCGTAGAAGGCACGGCTCTCCCAGAAGCCGAGGACATGAGCCACCCCCGGCCGATTTCTGCTCCAGCCCCCGCCCTGTCCCCGGAATCCCGGCTCCCCCAGAAGCCCCGCCCACTTTCGCTGCCCCCGCTCGAACCCGCGTCGATCGGTCACGGTGCAGCGAATCCACTTGACCAGCACCGCGCCATCGTACGGCCCACGACGTGGGTTAGGTCACGCTCCGGCGTCGCGCATCCTGGTCAGTCGTGCCGCGTCCTCGTCACTCAGTTCGATCCCGAACTCACGGGCGAGAAGGTCCATCAACTCGCCGTCCTGCACGTCCTGTTCGTCCCGGGTCCCGTCCGGCAGCTCGACCGACATCCGCATGTCGATGAGGGAGCGCTGACTGTCGACGGCGGCACGCTGGACGACGGGGCGATGAGTGAAGGCGGACCGCGGATGCGTCGACGTGTAGTGGTTCATCACCACGTAGTCGACGGGATAACGCTCCTCCAGGGTGAAGGCGTATATCTCCTCCCAGCCGCCGGGACGCAAGCCGCACAGGACCAGAACGCCGGCGCCCTCCGGCACGAGGCCGAAGGTCCACGGTCCCTGACGCACCTCGATCCCGTCCCTCAGGGGGATCGGCTCGCGCAGGCCCTGGGCGCCGAAGCCCACGTCGCACAGCCACTCCTGGCCGTCCCCCACGGTGACGCGGGTCAGCATGTGAGTGACCGCGCGAAGCGCCGTGGCGCCCGCCCGGACGCGGGCCCCAAGTCCCTTCACGGGGTAGCCGATTCGCTCCAGAACGGCCGCGAAGAGCAGGTTCTGCTCGTAGCAGTAGCCGCCGCGGCGCTGCCGCACAAGCTTCGCCTGCAAGGCGGAGAGGCTCAGGTCCACCGGCCGCCCGAGCATGATCTCCAGGTTCTCGAACGGGATCGCCGCGATATGCGCCCGGTGCAGCGCGCGCAGCGTGTCCAGGTCCGGTTTGACGTCTCCCGTGAAGCCGATTCGCGCCAAGTAGGCGTCGAGATCAAGGTCTTCCCCGTTCCAGTTCATGGCCACAATCGTAGGACGTAGCGTGTCCGTAGCAGTCATGAGCAGTCAGTGACGAACAGCCGTAACCAGCAGCCGAGAAGGGGGAGTTCGGTGAGCAGCTTCAAGAAAGGGCTCAAGAAGGTCGAGGTCGCGCTGAAATGGGACCCGAGCCCGATCGGCCAGCCGCCCCATGATCTCGACATCATCGCGGCGACCTACACATCCGACGATCCGGGCGGAGCTCCGGCCTACGTCGTGCACTTCGACAGCCGCTCCCCCGACGGGACCATCACCCTCAACAGGGACAGCACGACGGGCCAGGGCTTCGGATTCGACGAAGTCATGACACTGGAACTGGAGCGCCTGTCGCCCTCCTACGCGCGCGTGGTCGTCGGTATCGCCATACAGCAGGGAGAGCGGGCAACGGTGTTCGGAGCGGTGGCGAACACAGCGGTCCGTATCCGCGAGGGGTACACCGGCCTCGCACAGAACGACTTCTCCGAAGTGGCCGATTCCACGGCGGCCGTGATCGCCGAATTCGCGAGGGACGACTCCGGAGAGTGGGCCTTCCGCGAGGTGCTCCAGGGCTACGACAGCGACCCGACATCGTTCGCCGCCGCGATGGGCGGCGCGCACTGAGCGCTCCGGGAACGCGGAACGGGTGAGGGGCGGCGGGCCTGGTGGCCCGCCGCCCCTCACCTCACTGCGTCAGCGGATCAGCTGCAACCGCTGGTCGAGCCGCAGCCCTCGCAGATGTAGCAGGAGCCGGCGCGCTGCATCTTCGTGCCGCAGGAGAAGCACAGCGGGGCGTCCGCCTGGATGCCCAGCTGCATCTCCACGAGCTCGGCGCTGGTGTGCGCCTGCTGCGGAGCGGGCGCCGCGGCGACGGCCTCGGCCTTGGGGGCCTCGACGACGGCCTTCAGGGACTCGGTCTGCCGCGGGGCGGACTGAGCCAGCCCCTCGACGTCGACATCGTCGATGGACTGCTCGTACGAGCCCGTCTCCAGGTGACGCTGACGCTCCTCGGCCGAGTGGATGCCGAGCGCGGAGCGCGTCTCGAAGGGCAGGAAGTCGAGCGCCAGGCGGCGGAAGATGTAGTCGACGATCGACTGCGCCATCCGCACGTCCGGGTCGTCCGTCATGCCGGCCGGCTCGAAGCGCATGTTCGTGAACTTCGAGACGTACGTCTCCAGCGGGACGCCGTACTGCAGACCGACGGAGACGGCGATCGAGAAAGCGTCCATCATGCCGGCGAGGGTGGAGCCCTGCTTCGACATCTTCAGGAAGACCTCGCCGAGACCGTCGTCCGGGTAGGAGTTGGCGGTCATGTAGCCCTCGGCGCCACCGACGGTGAAGGAGGTGGTGATCCCCGGGCGGCCCTTGGGCAGACGCTTGCGGACCGGACGGTACTCGACGACCTTCTCGACCGCGGTACGGATGGTCTCCTCGGCCTTGGCGGTGACCGCCTCCTTCTCCTTCTCCTTGGTCTTGGCGGAGAGGGGCTGGCCGACCTTGCAGTTGTCGCGGTAGATGGCGAGCGCCTTGACGCCCATCTTCCACGCCTCGAAGTAGACCTCTTCGACGTCCTCGACCGAGGCGGTCTCGGGCAGGTTGACCGTCTTGGACAGCGCGCCGGAGATCCAGGGCTGGATGGCGGCCATCATGCGGACGTGGCCCATCGCGGAGATGGAGCGCTCGCCCATCGCGCAGTCGAAGACCTCGTAGTGCTCGGTCTTCAGGCCGGGGGCGTCGATCACATTGCCGTTGTCGGCGATGTGGGCGACGATCGCCTCGATCTGCTCCTCCTGGTAACCCAGGCGGCGCAGGGCCTGCGGGACGGTGCCGTTGACGATCTGCATCGAGCCGCCGCCGACGAGCTTCTTGAACTTGACCAGGGCGAGGTCGGGCTCAAGGCCGGTGGTGTCGCAGGACATCGCGAGACCGATGGTGCCGGTCGGGGCGATGACCGAGGCCTGCGAGTTGCGGAAACCGTTCTTCTCGCCGAGGCGGACGACGTCCTGCCAGGCCTCCGTGGCGGCGGCCCAGATCGGCGTGTCCAGGTCGTCGATACGGACGGCCTTGGTGTTCGCGTCAGCGTGCTGCTTCATGACCCGCTGGTGCGGCGCGGCGTTACGGGCGTAGCCGTCGTAAGGGCCGACGACCGCGGCGAGCTCGGCGGAACGCTTGTACGAGGTACCGGTCATCAGCGACGTGATGGAACCGGCCAGGGCGCGGCCGCCCTCGGAGTCGTACGCGTGACCCGTGGCCATCAGCAGGGCGCCGAGGTTGGCGTAGCCGATGCCCAGCTGGCGGAAGGCGCGGGTGTTCTCGCCGATCTTCTGCGTCGGGAAGTCCGCGAAGCAGATCGAGATGTCCATCGCGGTGATGACCAGCTCGACGACCTTGGAGAAGCGCTCGACGTCGAAGGACTGGTGACCCTTGCTGTCGTCCTTCAGGAACTTCATCAGGTTCAGCGACGCGAGGTTGCAGGACGTGTTGTCCAGGTGCATGTACTCGCTGCACGGGTTCGAGCCGTTGATCCGGCCGGACTCCGGGCAGGTGTGCCACTGGTTGATGGTGTCGTCGTACTGGATACCGGGGTCGGCACACGCCCACGCGGCCTCGGCCATCTTGCGGAAGAGCGACTTGGCGTCGACCTCCTCGATGACGTCACCGGTCATCCGGGCGCGCAGACCGAACTTGCCGCCGGTCTCCACGGCCTTCATGAACTCGTCGTTCACGCGGACCGAGTTGTTGGCGTTCTGGTACTGGACGGACGTGATGTCGTCTCCGCCCAGGTCCATGTCGAAGCCCGCGTCACGCAGCGCGCGGATCTTCTCCTCTTCCTTCACCTTGGTCTCGATGAAGTTCTCGATGTCGGGGTGGTCGACGTCGAGGATGACCATCTTGGCCGCGCGGCGCGTGGCGCCACCCGACTTGATCGTTCCTGCGGAGGCGTCGGCACCGCGCATGAAGGAGACGGGACCGGAGGCATTGCCGCCCGAGGACAGCAGCTCCTTGGAGGAACGGATCCGCGAGAGGTTCAGGCCGGCGCCGGAGCCGCCCTTGAAGATCATGCCCTCTTCCTTGTACCAGTCGAGGATCGACTCCATGGAGTCGTCGACGGCAAGGATGAAGCAGGCGGAGACCTGCTGGGGCTGCGGCGTACCGACGTTGAACCACACCGGGGAGTTGAAGCTGAAGATCTGGTGCAAGAGGGCGTACGCCAGCTCGTGCTCGAAGATCTCGGCGTCGGCGGGCGAGGAGAAGTAGTTGTGGTCCTCTCCGGCCTTCCGGTACGTCTTCACGATCCGGTCGATGAGCTGCCTGAGGCTCACCTCGCGCTGCGGGGTGCCGACCGCGCCGCGGAAGTACTTGCTGGTGACGATGTTGACCGCGTTCACCGACCAGAAGCCGGGGAACTCGACGCCACGCTGCTCGAAGTTGATCGAGCCGTCGCGCCAATTGGTCATGACGACGTCACGGCGCTCCCACTCCACCTCGTCGTACGGATGCACGCCGGGAGTCGTGTGGATGCGCTCGATACGCAGCCCCTTGTTGGCCTTGGCTCCCTTGGCGCGGGAACCTCGTGCCGGGCCACTCGTCGTCTCTGTCATGCCGCCTCCCTATACCGGGCTAAAACGCCCCGAAGTGCCTCGATCTTCCCGTGGCACGGTGTGTGTCTTGTATTGCGGACGCCGCTCTTGCCGCCCGCAACAGGTCTGGATGGCCGCCGACCGACCCCTGGGCCGGTCAGTCGGCAGCGGTGGCGGGCACGGGGACTTCGACAGTCCCTCCGGGCCCGCAGCCACATGGTTCGCGCTCTCCGCCCGCGTCCCCGCGGCTCGCACCGGGCAGCTGTTCCCTCAGCTCCGCGATGGCCGAGTCGAAGTCCTCCAGCGAATTGAACGCCCGGTACACGGACGCGAAGCGCAGATAGGCGACGAGGTCGAGTTCCTGAAGCGGGCCGAGTATGGCCAGGCCCACGTCATGAGTGGTCAGCTCCGCACTGCCGGTGGCACGCACCGCCTCCTCGACCCGCTGGCCGAGCTGGGCGAGGGCGTCCTCGGTGACGGGGCGGCCCTGGCACGCCTTGCGGACGCCGTTGATCACCTTCGTACGACTGAAGGGTTCGGTCACCCCGCTCCGCTTGACCACCATGAGCGAGCACGTCTCCACGGTCGTGAAACGACGGGAGCAGTCGGGGCACTGGCGGCGCCGGCGGATCGACGTGCCGTCGTCGGTGGTGCGACTGTCGACGACACGGCTGTCGGGGTGCCTGCAGAAGGGGCAGTGCATGGAACTCCAACCCTCCTTCACAGCACGACTCAATGGCCTCGCGAGGCCCTTCAGGCCCCTCGAAGCAGCCCCAAGCATAGGCGATGACCGAGGCCTCGTTGGACCGGGGACCACAACTTCTGGGCTACTGATGCCATCGAACCACTAGATCTGGGGTTTGGTCGCTAATTCGCCCCCACGCGTGTCGCTTTCACCTCACGAACACCGGGGCGGGAGCGCGCTCATGACGGATGCGCGCAGATCGCGGGCGGCGGCGCACGGAGAGGGGGCCGGTTCCGGGTTGACGGACCACCGGATGGCACACTGGGAGCCCCACGGAGCGGGTCTCGGCCTCGGCGGTGAAGCGTACCGCAATGGACCGAATTGCCACTCCGGCAAAGCGCAAGGCATACACCCAGGCACATGATCACGACAAGCAATCTGCGATTTTTCACTCGAACGTGTGTTTGGCGCAACCTTTCGAAAGCAACTACCGTTGGCTAGCTAGGGAGAACATCTCGAGAGGGGCCGACCGACGTGACCACCACCGCAGACAGCGCCACCATCACTGCCCAGGACCGTTCCCAGGGCCGACTCGAGCCGGTGCATGCCATGAATGACGCATCCATGAGCGCGGAGGGGCCGAAGCCCGCGCGCTCCTTGCCGGGCCGACCTCCCGGAATCCGCGCGGACAGCTCGGGGCTCACGGACAGGCAGCGCCGCGTCATCGAGGTGATCAGGGACTCCGTGCAGCGGCGTGGTTACCCGCCGTCGATGCGGGAGATCGGTCAGGCGGTGGGCCTGTCGAGCACGTCGTCGGTCGCGCACCAGCTGATGGCCCTCGAGCGCAAGGGCTTCCTGCGCCGGGACCCGCACCGCCCCCGCGCCTACGAGGTCCGCGGGTCCGACCAGCCGAGCGCGCAGCCCACGGACACCGCGGGCAAGCCGGCCGCGTCGTACGTCCCGCTCGTCGGCCGCATCGCCGCCGGTGGCCCGATCCTCGCCGAAGAGTCCGTCGAGGACGTGTTCCCCCTCCCCCGGCAGCTGGTCGGAGACGGTGAGCTGTTCGTCCTGAAGGTCGTCGGCGACTCGATGATCGAGGCCGCGATCTGCGACGGCGACTGGGTCACGGTCCGCCGCCAGCCGGTCGCGGAGAACGGCGACATCGTCGCCGCGATGCTCGAGGGCGAGGCCACCGTCAAGCGCTTCAAGCGCGAGGACGGCCATGTGTGGCTGCTGCCGCACAACTCCGCGTACCAGCCGATCCCCGGTGACGAGGCGACCATTCTCGGCAAGGTGGTGGCCGTTCTGCGGCGGGTGTGACCCCGCGCCCCTGACCGGGCCCCGGAACCAACTGCGCCGGTTCCGGGGCCCTGCTGTGTGCTGAGTCTGCTGTGTCCTAAGTCCGATGTGTCCTGGGCCTGCCGAGCGTCATTGGCCTACCGGATCCGAGGGCCTGCCGCGTGGGCGGAGCCCCGGGTGTCCGGGCCTGCCGCCCACGCGATGGCGCGGTCCGCGCGGCTACGCGCTCTCTTCGGCTTCGGCGGTCGCCTTCGCGTCGATCGCGGCCAGCGAGCGCCGCACCTGGTTCCGGTCCGTCGTGTACCAGAAGTCCGGCATCGAGGCCCGCAGATAGCTGCCGTACCGGGCCGTCGCCAGCCGCGGGTCCAGGACCGCCACCACGCCGCGATCCCCCGTCGCCCGTACGAGGCGGCCCGCGCCCTGGGCCATCAGCAGGGCCGCATGCGTCGCCGCAACGGCCATGAAGCCATTGCCTCCGGCATCCTCGACGGCCTTCTGCCGGGCGCTCATCAGCGGGTCGTCCGGCCGCGGGAACGGGATCTTGTCCATGACGACGAGCTGGCAGCTGGCGCCCGGCACGTCCACGCCCTGCCAGAGGGAGAGCGTGCCGAACAGACACGTCTTCGGGTCGGCCGAGAACCCCTTGATCAGCTCGCCGAGCGTCTCCTCGCCCTGGAGGAGGATCGGGTACTCGGGAAGCCGGGTCCGCAGCTCCTCCGCCGCGGCCTGTGCGGCGCGCATCGACGAGAAGAGCCCCAGCGTCCGGCCACCGGCGGCCTGCATCAGCTCGGCCAGCTCGTCCATCATGTCGCTGCGGGTGCCCTCACGCGCAGGGCGTGCCAGATGCTTGGCGACATAGAGAATGCCCTGCTTGCGGTACTCGAACGGCGATCCGACGTCGACGCCCCGCCACTGCGGGAGGCCCTCGCCCTCCTGGCCCTCGGGGGCCAGGCCCAGAGAGGCACCCACCCCGTTGAAATCGCCGCCCAGCTTGAGTGTCGCCGAGGTCAGCACCACGGACCGCTCCGCGAAGAGCTTCTCCCGCAGCAGGCCGGACACCGACATGGGGGCCACTCTGAGGGACGCGCCGAAGCGGTCGTGTCGCTCGTACCAGACGACGTCGTATTCGGAGCCGTTCGTGATGCGCTCGGCCACGTCGTGGATGCTCTCCACGGAGGCCAGTGCCTGCTTGCGTACCGCGTCCTCGTCCTGGACGGACTTGTCGCGTGTGGTGCCCATGGCCGAGATGACGGTCCGGGAGGCGTCCCGCAGCGCCATCAGCGCGTAGCCGAGGTCCTCCGGGATCTCCTCCAGACGGCCGGGCAGCGCCAGCTCCATGAGCCGCTCGAAGCCCTCGGCGGCGGTCTGGAGCTGATCGGCCGCCTTCTCGTTGACGAGCTTGGCGGAACGGCGCACCGCGCGGTTCACCTGCCCCGGGGTGAGCTCGCCGGTCGCCACACCCGTGACCCGGGAGACGAGCTCGTGCGCCTCGTCCACGATCAACACCTCGTGGGACGGCAGGACCGGTGCCCCTTCGATGGCGTCGATCGCCAGGAGCGCGTGATTCGTGACGATCACATCGGCGAGCTTGGCCCGCTCGCGGGCCGCCTCGGCGAAGCACTCCTGCCCGTACGCGCACTTGGTGGCGCCCAGGCACTCCCTGGAGGAGACCGACACCTGGGACCAGGCCCGGTCGGAGACTCCGGGGGTCAGATCGTCCCGGTCGCCCGTCTCCGTCTCGTCGGCCCAGTCCCGCATCCGCAGCAGGTCCTGGCCGAGCTTGCTGGTCGGAGCGGCCGCCTCGAACTGGTCGAAGAGCCCTTCCTCCTCGTCCTGCGGCGCTCCTTCGTGGAGACGGTGCAGGCACAGGTAGTTCGACCGGCCCTTGAGCATGGCGAACTGGGGGCGCCGGCGCAGCAGGGGGTGCAGCGCGTCGACCGTGCGCGGCAGGTCCCGCTCTACGAGCTGGCGCTGGAGGGCCAGCGTGGCCGTCGCGACCACGACCCGCTCCCCGTGCGCCAGGGCAGGAACCAGGTAGCCGAGGGACTTACCGGTACCCGTGCCTGCCTGGGCGAGCAGGTGGGAACCGCCGTCGATCGCCTCGGCGACGGTCTCGGCCATGGTCACCTGGCCAGGTCGTTCCGTACCGCCGACGGCGGCGACGGCGGCGTGCAGGAGCTCGGGGAGGGAGGGCTTCGTCATAGCTCGACCACCCTACGGGGCACCACTGACAATCCCGCGATCACGGCTGGTGCAGCGGATTGGGCACCGTGCCGTGCACGGCCGCGTGGGGGCGCTGCGACCGGTCGCGGTAACCGTCCAGGTGCAGTCGGTTGCGATTGAGGCAGAGCCGCTCGATACGGGGAGTGAGGAGGTCGAACATCTCGTACCGCTCCTTGAGCTCGGGGAAGCGCGCCTGATGCCGCACGATCTCTGTGCGCACCAGGGACCAGAACTTCTCTTCCGTGACCCCCAGTTCCTTCTCGCACAGGGGCGCCAGATACCGGAAGACGCCGACGAAGAGCCCTGAGTGGATGAACTGGGTCAGGAAGGCGGGCGGCTCGGTGAGCAAGATCTCGCGTACGTCGTGCGGCATGCGGTCGTGTTCGGGCAGCGGCTCGGCGCTCACGTTCACGTCGTCGACGAAGTCCTTCACCGCGAGCCGCACCGGCACGTCGTGGTCGTCGAAGACGACGATGGCGTTCTCCCCGTGCGGGGAGAACACGGTGCCGTAGCGGTAGAGGAAGTGCAGAAGCGGGGGCAGCAGGGCCGCGAAGAGCCGGCGCAGCCACACCTCGGGGGTCAGCCCGGATCGGGCGACGAGCTCCCCGGTGAATGCCCGGCCGTGCGGGTCTACGTGGAGCAGAGAGGCCAGGGTGCGGGCCCGCTCGCCGGGGGCGAGATACCGGGAGACCGGTTCGCGCCAGATGGCGCCCAGCAACTCCTTGTACTGATACGGGACTTCTTCGAGGCCGTCGTATACGGGGTGCTCGACGGCGACCGAAGCCACCTCTCCCAGGAGGATGACCCCGCAATCGTCCTTCAAGAAGGGGTCCGTTTCGCGGAGGGAGTGCATCCACGCCGTGACCGACGGTGCCGCGAGCGTGCGCTCTGTGGGCAGGCCGCGCCACACAAGGGTGTTGAGCACGGACAGCGGAAGCTTCACCGTGTGGCGGTCGGGGCGCGAGATGTTGAGGAACGTACGGATGGACTGCTGGGGTAGGCGCACGTCGCCGTCGGTGGGGAGCGGCACGATGGCGTCCGTCGCGACGGGGCCGGTGAAGAGCGGCAGCACGATGTTGTTCCACTGCCACGGATGTACTGGTAGGTACAGGTAGGCCTGCGGGTCCAGGCCGCGCTCCCGGAGGGCTTCGGCGAAGGAGTCCCGCGCCGCCGGGGAGAGCTCGCGGTCGTACAGCCGATCTGCTGTCGCCAGGTCCGCGACGCCTCTGTAGGCGGCGATCCTCGTGTGGACGGCGATCCACGGAAGTGTCCCGGGGATACGGGCCTCGGGGGCCCAGCGGGCCGTGTCGGAGGCTGAGAACCCCAGGCGGCCCTTGTTGAGGACGAGCCAGGGGTGGCCCGTCTGGTGGCCTTCCAGTTCGGCGTATCCGAGATCGGCGAGCTGGGCCGCGTCGAGCGCGGTGTCGGCGAGACGGGCGTCGGCAGCAAGGGTGACGGTGAGCTCGCGGATGAGATGCCCGAGCGTGGCGCCGTCGAGGCCGAGGACGTGCTTGGCGCGGAGGAGGAAGGCGAGGGGGTCGGTGAAGCGTTCCGGTGGGTTCGCTGTGGTGAGTGACAGCTCGGGCTCGGTGGCGTCCCCGTCCATGTCCGTGTGCGCGGGGCGGCCGGCGGTCTTCTTTGGGCGGCCGGCGATCCACTGGATGCTGCCCGGATCTACGAGCCAGCTGCCGTACGCGCCCCGGCGGGCCCTGAACCGGAACGCGCTGCCCGGGGGCACGTGGGTTCCGTCGACGGGAAGGGTGTACAGGTCTGTCCGCAACAGCCCTGTCCCCTGCCCCGGCCCATGTCCCCGCTCCGGCTCCGGCTCCGGCTCCCGTTTCGGTTCGATGATCTCCTCGTACGCGAACTCCCCGATCATCTTCGCCAGCAGCCGGGCTGCGGCGCCCTCCCAGTTCTCGGAGGTCAGCTCCGCTGGGTCGTACAGAGCGGAGGACGCTGCGGACGGCTGGGGCTCGGACGGATTCGGCACGGGGACTCCTCGGGAGGGAACCGGATCGGGGTGAGCGGTGTACTAAGAGTGACGGGTTCACAGCAGAGCGCGCAGGGCCCGGTCTCGGATCATGAGTGCGGCTCGCTTGTCGGGGAGGTCCACCTCGGCGGAGAAGCGGAAGCCAGCACTCAAGAACGCTGATACGGAGGGGGTGTTGCGAAGGTCCGGCTCCGCGACGACACGTGCGCAGCGCGGGCGATGGTCGAGTACGAGGTCGGCGACGGCCTTGAGCAGGCCTGTGCCGAGTCCTCGGCCGCGGTCGGCGACACCACCGATAAGGAGGTGAACACCTGTGTCGTGCGGGCGGGCGGGGTAGTGGCGCGCCAGCGGGTCGAGGTCGGCGCGGTAGATCTCCCAATAGCTCATCGGAGTGCCGTCCAGTACGCCGAGGCAGGGGACGCTGCGCCCGTCGCCGTCCAGCTGGGGGCGGAGATGGGTCTCCGTGACGCTCTCCGGGCCTTCAAGTTCCCAGAAGGCAGCAACGGCTGGATCGTTCATCCAGCGACTGATCAGCGCCAGGTCGCGTTCGATACGGACGGGAACCAGCTGGAAGACGCCGGAACGTGTGGTGACCGGTCGCCACGCTCCGACGTTGTCGAGCAGGTCGTCGTCCGCCAGGGCCGTCGAGGTGCCGCCCGGTACGTGCGCTCGCGTTCCGTCACCTGTGTGCCCGTAGTCGCCGGAACCCGCATCGGTCCCCTCGCCCGCGCTGCCGTTGACCTGTCCGCCGGGTCCATCCTGCCCGGCGATCAGGTCGATGAGTTCGTCGGGCAGGCGCAGGTCCAGGGTGTCGGCAACATCCGTGCCGCCACCGGGATCGGAGCCAGTGAGCTCGTCGGCGCCGGGGCCCGTGCCCGTGATCTCGTCGGTGACGGCATCAGCAGGGGCGGTGGCGGGCGTGACTCCGGCGTCGGTGCGCGCGTCGGTGGATGACACGGCGACGTTCCTCTCAGGGGATGGGGTGGGGCATGTTCCTCAGGAATGAAGGGGGTTGGCGATGGTGACGTAGACGGACTGGGTGTCGACGGGGCCCACGAGTTCGTCGAGTCCGTGCAGGCGGGTGAGGAGGTTGGCCTTGCAGCGCAGGGCCGGGGAGTCGAGGAGGTATCTGGGCAGAGGGGTGCGGAGCTTGTCCGGGCCTGATGCGACATCGGAGAGGAACCCGCGGAAGGCAGCGAGCAACAGCCGTTCGTCCGCAAGCTGTTGGGAGCCGAAGGCGCCGATGAGACCGAAGATGTTGTTGATCCCGAGGTAGTAGGCGAACCTTTCGTCGGTGACGTCGTCGGAGACGAAGGTGTCGCTGTGGCTGCCGATGCCTGGCAGCCGGCCGTCCAGCTCGGTGCGCCGGGACTCGCGGAAGTAGTAGCCCTGGTTGTCGCGGTAGCGGCCGCCGACGGGCCAGCCCTCGGGGTCGAGCAGCAGCAGTGTGTTCTGCTGATGGGCCTCCAGGGCTACGCCGGCGGTGCTGTCCAGCCAGAGGACGGGGCGCACGACGTGTTCCAGGTAGCGCAGGAACCACTCGGCGGCGACGGCACCGCGGGGGCGTCCGGTACGGCCGGCGAGGCGGGTGATGGTCTCGGCGAGACGGGAGCGCATGAGCTGGCGGTCCCGTTGCCCATGGGCCAGAGCCGGGGGCCTGGGTGACACGAGGCCGGCAATGCAGGCTGCGTCATCTCCGGGTGCGAACGGGTTGTTCCGGATCATCACGTCCAGGCCGGGCACCGGTTCGCCGTCCGGGCCGTTGACAGCGAGCCAGGCCGGGTCGCGAACGATGTCGAATCCCGGGTGAGCGGCCTGCCACTGCTCGAAGAGGCCGGTGCGCAGCAGTCGGTGAACCTCGACGCCGCGGTGGAGTTCCTTACGGAGGTTCTCCCGACGGGAATTGGTGATGCGCAGGCCGATCGAGAGCTTCAGCATGGCCGACGCGTCGGGCTGGTAGAGGGTACGGACGGAGGAGGTGGGGTACCAGGGGGCGCCATGCGGACCGAGGTCACGCAGAAGGCCGGCGTCCAGAAGGGCCGCAGTCTGGGGGCGGTGCTTGAGCTCGCGTACCTGCCAGGGGTGCAGCGGCAGCGCGGCGTGGCCGTCGGGCAGGGGCAGTTCCGTCCCGGCCAGTTGGAGGGCGAGCTGGTCCGCGGGGAGTGGGCGGCCTCGCTGGGTCCAGGCCGAGTCCATCGCGAGCACCGAGCGGTTCACCGCCATCCAGTGCACGGGGAAGGACCCCTGCAACTCGGGCGAGTAGAGCCGGGATTCGGCCTCGGACAGGCCCTCGCGACTCTTCGGGGTCGGATGCAGAGGGTGGCCGAGGAGGAGGGACTGTTCGGCGGCCAGGAAGAGGTCGGTCGTGTCGCGGGGGTTGCTGCGACGGTGAGCGATGAAGTCGGCGGTGCGGCGAACCGAGTCGGCCACGCGCCCCACCAGGTCGGCTCCGTCGCCGGAGAGGCTGGGGTGGGAGTGGTGGAGGGTGGTCGGGCGAGAGGGCTCGGGATGGGGTGACTGCGCCTCCGGGTGAGGGGCCATAGAGGCGGAGGCAGCAGCGACGCCCTCCGGGACGACCTGCGTGCGCGGGGGAACGCTCGGGGTCGGCGACGAGGCGGTCGGCGCCGGGCCGGTCACCGGCTCGGGCCCGGCGTGCGTGCCGGACGTGGTGTCCGGCGTATGCGCCGGCCCTGGGACGACCCCCACCCGTGCGGCGACATCGGCGCCGCTTCCGTCGGCGTCCCTCGCCGGGACTCCGCCCCGCACCGCGGCCGCGCTTCCCGGCCCCGATGCCTCGCGGCTCAGGAGGGCGGCGACTGTGACGGCGTCGACGCGCGGGGCGTCGAGCGGGCCGTCCTGGAGATGGGGCATGCCGAACCGGTGCCAGCCGGTCACGGACCAGTGGTGGACAGGGATGAGGAGGGCGGTGCCACTTGCGGGCAGAGGGATACGCAGAGTGCCGTGCGGGGGTTCGGCCAGATCGTTCTCCCGCACCCAGCAGCGGAGCAGGTTCTCGACGGCCGCGGCCTGGGCCGCGGTGCCGGGGTCGGGATGCTCCAGCAGGTCGGCGGTGGAGCCGTGCAGATGCTCGGCCTCCTGGCTGCCGTCCTTCTGCCGGGGGACCGTCGTCCCGCATTCCGGGGCTAGTTGGGCCTGCGTGTCGCAGGCTCCGCTCGCCTGGGGGCGGTGTCGGTCTTCGGGTGCGGGAGTGGCGTTCAACGGGGCTTCCTTGTGGGGTAGTTGACTCCGTGATGCGGTTGTCCGGACTGTCCGGTGTTCCGCGGCTGTCCGTGGTGGTCCGTGTCGTGGTCGTCGGTGTCGTGGCGGTCCTGGCCCGGTGGGTGTGGGGCCTCGGAACGCGCCCGTCCTGGCAGGGCTATCCCCGATGGGTGCGGGCCGCTTCGGCCAGGGCGTCTGCGAGGCGCTCGACGACCGCGGCAGCCTGTTCGTCGGTAATCGTGAGGGGCGGCAGGAGGCGTACGACGCTGGAGTGGCGGCCGCCGAGCTCGACGATGAGTCCACGACGGAGGCATTCGTGCTGCACGGACGCGGCGAGTTCGGGCGCGGGAAGATGCGGGCTCGCGTCGGGTCCGGCGGGCCGGTTCGGGTCCTGGGCGGCGCCCACGTCGACCAGTTCGACGCCGATCATCAGACCGCGGCCCCGTACGTCCCCGATGCAGGGGTGTTCGGCGGCGAGACCCTGGAGCTGACCCACCATGCGGGCGCCCAGGAGGGCGGCGCGTTCGGCGAGACGGTTCTCCCGGACATAGGCGAGGGTCGCGGCGCCGGCGGCCATGGCGAGCTGGTTCCCGCGGAACGTGCCGGCGTGGGCCCCGGGTTGCCAGACGTCGAGGTCGTCCCGGTAGACGACGACGGCCAGGGGAAGGCTGCCGCCGATCGCCTTGGACAGGACCATGACGTCGGGCACGACTCCGCTGTGTTCGACGGCCCAGAAGGTGCCGGTCCTGCCCACTCCGGTCTGGACCTCGTCGGCGATCAGCGGGATGGAGCGTGCCGAGGTGAGTTCGCGCATCCGGCGCATCCAGGAGTCGGGCGCGGGAATCACTCCGCCTTCCCCCTGGACGGGTTCGAGGATCATGCCGGCGGGGTGCGGCACCCCCGACTTGGGGTCATCGATGAGGGATTCGGTCCAGCGCGCGGAGAGTTCGGCGCCGCGCTCGCCGCCGACGCCGAAGGGACAGCGGTAGTCCTGCGGATAGGGCAGCCGCGCGACCCTGACGTCCTGCGCCCCGCCGGACGCTTCGAGCGCCCCCGCGGTCATCCCGTGGTAGGCGCCGGTGAAGGCGAGCATTCCGCTGCGGCCGGTGGCCGTGCGGACGAGTTTCAGGGCGGCCTCCACCGCGTCGGTGCCGGCCGGTCCGCAGAACTGGATCCGTGCCCGTTCGGCGAGCCCGGCGGGCAGCGTGCGGAAGAGTTCCGTCGTGAAGGCGTCCTTCACGGGGGTGGCCAGATCGAGCACGTGCAGGGGGGCGCCGGAGTCGAGTACGCGTCTGATCGCTTCGAGGACGACGGGGTGGTTGTGGCCGAGGGCCAGCGTGCCCGCGCCGGAGAGGCAGTCGAGGTACCGGCGACCGTCGGCGCCCTCGATGGTCAGGCCGCGCGCCCGCACGGGCACGATCGGCAGGGCGCGCGCATAGGTGCGGGCCGCCGACTCCCGCGCGGACTGCCGCCGCAGGATCCCCTCTTGGGCAGCGCCCTCACGGGCGGCGCCTCCCTCATACCCCGCGGGCACCGCCGCGGGCGCAGGCTCGGTGACGGCCACGACTGCTGGTCCTCCCCCTGGATCCCGCTGGATCCGGTCGAATTCTCGGTGTGGGGGGATCAGTTGACGTACGTGTGTCCGGGGCCGAACCCCAAGGACCGAGCGACGGCACCGAATCCCCCGTACGTACCAACGACGGTGACTGCGCGGGATCACGGGTCGGCGGAAAATCCTTGGCCCGCGGAAGATCCCTGCCGTGACGGAACCGTTGCCGTTCCGTGGATAGTCACCCGCAGCGCGCGCATAGGGTGGGTTGCCGTTCGACGGAGGGCGGAGGGTTCGGTCGCGGGGCGAGGCACATCAAGTGCCGAGCGTGGCGTGACCGGTTCACGACCGCCGGCGGCCGGCACTGCACAGTTCTCGAAGCCCAGGGGGATTCACGACATGC
Source organism: Streptomyces sp. NBC_01445 (assembly GCF_035918235.1). NCBI lineage: Bacteria > Bacillati > Actinomycetota > Actinomycetes > Kitasatosporales > Streptomycetaceae > Streptomyces > Streptomyces sp. NBC_01445. Next base: position 3,497,858 of record NZ_CP109485.1, read on the forward strand.
GACCCATACGTCCGCTCTTGACCGTTCAGCGCGGGAGGAGCGTGCGCCGCAGAACCTCCCCCGTGGCGGCCGCTCTCGCCATCGGTGCGGCGCTCGCGCTCACCGCCACCGCGTGCGGTCCTGGCGACGACAACGCGGACTCGAAGCCGACCGCGACCGCGACGCAGGGCGGCAGCGACAAGATCCAGATCCCGGACGACATCAAGGACCGGCTCAAGGAGCACGGTATTGATCTGGACAAGTGGAAGAACGGCGAGTGGAAGAACTGGGACAAGGACAAGTGGCTGCGCGAGGCGCAGGACTACGTCAACCCCATCATCGACGGTCTGTGGGACCCGGACCGGATGCGTGACGCCGACAAGAACCCGGACAACGAGGTCGACGACAACGACATCTCGGGCGACCAGGGCGTGACGGACCCGACGCCGCAGCCGGTGAAGGCCGCGGCCGTCGGCACGCCGTACCACGAGAGCGCACCGTACGCCGGAAAGCTCTTCTTCGACGGCCCCGAGGGGTCGATGGTCTGTTCGGCGACGGTCGTCACGGACCCCGCGCACCCGGGTAAGTCGAACATGGTGTGGACCGCGGGCCACTGCGTGCACGCCGGCAAGAACGGCGGCTGGTACCGCAACATCGCCTTCGTGCCCTCGTACAACAACGCGGGCCTGTCGGACGAGCAGCTCAAGACCGCCACCAAGGAAGAGGTCGCTCCGTACGGCGTCTGGTGGGGCGCGTGGGCGCAGACGTCCGACCAGTGGATCGAGCAGGGCGGCCCGACGGGCGGGCAGGGCGCGCCGTACGACTTCGCGGTCATCCAGGTCACGCCGGAGAAGGGCAGCGAGGGCAAGTCCCTTGAGGAGGCGGTCGGTACGGCCGTACCGGTCGACTTCAACGCGCCCGCGGTGCCCAAGATCGCGACCATGACGGCGAAGGGCTACCCGGCAGCGCCGCCGTACGACGGCCAGACGCTGTACCAGTGCGCCGACAAGCCGGGCCGGCTCTCGCTGGCGAAGGCCGAGCCGACGATGTACCGCATCGGATGCACCATGACCGGCGGTTCGTCCGGTGGCGGCTGGATCGCGCAAGGCTCCAGCGGCAAGCCGTCGCTGGTGTCGAACACGTCGATCGGCCCGGTGACGGCCGGCTGGCTCGCGGGCCCGCGCCTCGGCAAGGAGGCCAAGGGAATTTACGACGCGGTCAGCAAGAAGTACGCCGGCCGGTAGGCAGGCGCCGCCCGTAGGCAGCCCACAGGCAGGCACCGCCAACCGGCAGGCAATGGGCGGCGGCGGGGTGACGAAACCTTCACCACCCCGCCGCCGTTCGTCCCCAACTCCACAGGCATAGTGGGGTGCTGCGTCCGAGATCTCCGCACGGAGCCCAATCCGGACCTGACAAGCTCATGACACATTCAACGGGGGTAACTGCACCATGCGTTCCACACGTCCGTCATCCACGCGGAGCCGGGGCCGGCGTACCGTCCTCGCCGCTACGGGGCTCGCCGCGGCCCTGGCGCTCACCGCCACGGCCTGCGGCCCGAGCGACGACAAGACGAGTGACAAGTCGGCCGCCTCCGCTTCACAGGGCGCCGACGACGGATCCAACGGCCAGCTGCCCGGGGGCATCGCCGACCAGCTCAAGAAGCACGGCATCGACCCGGACAAGTGGCAGAACGGCGCCTGGAAGAACTGGGACAAGGACGACTGGCTGCGCGAGGCCAAGGACTTCGTCAACCCGGTCATCAAGGACCACTGGAAGCCCGAGCGGATGAAGTCCGCCAAGGACCCGGACAAGACGATCGCCGCGAAGGACGCCTCGGCCGACCAGGGTGCCACGGACCCTGAGCCGCAGCCCGTCAAGGCCGTGCCCGAGAAGACCCCGTACCACGACAACGCCGCCCCGGTCGGCAAGGTCTTCTTCGACTCGCCCGAGGGTTCGATGGTCTGCTCCGGCACCGTCGTGAAGGACCCGCGCAACCCGGGCAAGTCCAACCTCGTCTGGACCGCGGGTCACTGCGTGCACGCGGGCTCGGCGGGCGGCTGGTACCGCAACATCGCCTTCGTCCCGGCCTACAACGACCTGGGCAAGTCCGAGGCGCAGCTGCAGAACGCGGCCCCGCAGGAGATCGCCCCGTACGGCACCTTCTGGGCCGACTGGGCCTCCACCTCCAACGAGTGGATCGACACGGGCGCCGAGTCGGGCGGTGCGGGCGCTCCGTACGACTACGCGGTACTGCACGTGAAGCCGGAGCAGGGTTCCAAGTCTCTTGAGGAGACCGTCGGCAACGCGCTGCCCGTCGACTTCTCCGAGCCGGCGGTCCAGTCGGTCAGCAGCATGGGCGCCTGGGGCTACCCGGCCGCGCCGCCGTTCGACGGCCAGCTGATGCACAAGTGCATCGACCGCCCGGGCCGTCTCTCCCTCAGCCCCGACATGCCGACGATGTACCGCATCGGCTGCACCATGACCGGCGGTTCGTCCGGTGGCGGCTGGTTCCGGATGGTCGACGGGAAGACGCAGCTGGTGTCGAACACGTCGATCGGCCCGGCCGAGAACACCTGGCTGGCCGGACCGCAGCTGGGCAAGGGCGCCCAGCAGGTCTTCGACACGATGAGCGAGAAGTACGGCAGCCAGTAACCGCCGGCTTCACCGAACGAACGAGGGCCCGCCCCCAGGAAGTTGGGGGCGGGCCCTCGCCGTCGGCACAGGAGGCCCGGCTGCTGCCGGAGCGTCAGCTCGCGGCCGCCGCCGGAAGGTACGGCGCGAACTCTGCGGCGAGTTCCTCGTGCACCCGCGCCTTGAGCAGGGTGCCGTCCGGGGTGTGCTCCTCGGAGATCACCTCGCCGTCGGCGTGCGCACGCGCGACCAGCTGGCCATGCGTGTACGGCACGAGCGCCTCGATCTCGACCTCGGGACGCGGCAGCTCGTCGTCGATGATCGCGAGCAGCTTGTCCATGCCGAGCCCGGTGCGGGCCGACACCGCGATCGCGCGCTTCTCGACGCGCAGCAGCCGCTGGAGGACGAGCGGGTCGGCCGCGTCCGCCTTGTTGATCACCACGATCTCGGGCACCTTCGTGGCGCCCACGTCGCGGATGACCTCGCGTACGGCGGCCAGCTGCTCCTCCGGCGCCGGGTGCGATCCGTCCACCACGTGCAGGATCAGGTCGGATTCACCGACCTCCTCCATCGTGGAGCGGAACGCCTCGACGAGGTGGTGCGGCAGGTGCCGCACAAAGCCGACCGTGTCGGCCAGCGTGTACAGCCGGCCGCTGGGCGTCTCCGCCCTGCGGACGGTCGGGTCGAGGGTGGCGAACAGGGCGTTCTCCACCAGGACACCGGCGCCCGTCAGACGGTTGAGCAGGGACGACTTGCCCGCGTTGGTGTACCCGGCGATGGCCACCGAAGGCACCTTGTTGCGCTTGCGCTCCTGGCGCTTGATCTCGCGGCCGGTCTTCATCTCCGCGATCTCCCGGCGCATCTTCGCCATCTTCTCGCGGATCCGTCGCCGGTCCGTCTCGATCTTGGTCTCACCGGGACCACGGGTGGCCATGCCGCCGCCGGAGCCGGAGGAGCCACCGCCACCCATCTGCCGGGAGAGCGACTGACCCCAGCCGCGCAGTCGCGGCAGCATGTACTGCATCTGCGCGAGGGCGACCTGCGCCTTGCCCTCTCGGGACTTGGCGTGCTGGGCGAAGATGTCGAGGATCAGGGCGGTCCTGTCGACCACCTTGACCTTGACGACGTCTTCGAGGTGGATGAGCTGGCCGGGGCTCAGCTCACCGTCACACACGACGGTGTCGGCTCCGGTCTCGAGGACGATGTCGCGCAGTTCCAGTGCCTTGCCCGAGCCGATGTACGTCGCCGCGTCGGGCTTGTCCCGGCGCTGGATGACGCCGTCGAGCACCAGGGCGCCGGCGGTCTCGGCGAGGGCGGCCAGCTCCGCGAGGGAGTTCTCCGCGTCGTTCACCGTTCCCGAGGTCCACACGCCGACGAGCACGACCCGCTCCAGGCGGAGCTGCCGGTACTCGACTTCGGTGACGTCCTCGAGCTCGGTGGAGAGACCAGCGACGCGGCGCAGGGCCGCACGCTCGGAGCGGTCGAACTGGTCGCCGTCCCGCTCTTCGTCGATCTCGTGGCTCCAGGCGACGTCCTCTTCCATCAGGGCATCGGCCCGAAGACCTTCGGGGTTGTTCTGCGCGAAGCTCTGCGCGTCCTGGGAAGGGGAAGAAGAGGAGGTCATTGGATCCTTACGTCGAGGTGATACGAACTGGTGACGGTCCGCGCATGACAGCGTGGTCCATCGACTGACACAACGTCCCGGGGCGTCCGTAGATTCCCGGGGCGGCCGTGCCGCCGACCTGGAAGATGGTCGCACGGTACGGCCCGTCTCGTCACCCGACTTATTGCCCGCCGGCGCCGGGCCCGAAGCCTGTCCTGCCTGGGCTGTGCGCCGCCGGTCGATGGCCTACCCCTTGGCCGGCTTCGCCTTCGCCACCGGCGTCGACTTCCAGTCCGGGTGCCCCGGCATCGGCGGCGTCTTCTTCCCGTAGAGCCAGGCCCGGAGGAAGCCCTGGAGGTCGCGGCCCGAGGTCTGCGAAGCGAGGCTGATGAAGTCCGCCGTGCTCGCCGTGCCGTCACGGTGCGTGCGCACCCAGTCGCGCTCCAGGCGCTCGAAGGCCGGGGTGCCGATCTCCTGGCGGAGTGCGTAGAGGACGAGGGCGCTGCCGTCGTAGACCACCGGCCGGAAGATGCTGATCTTCTGGCCCGGCTTCGGGGCCTTGAGGGAGGCCGGCGGACCGCCCGCGGCGCGCCAGCCGTCCGAGGCGCGGTAGGCCGCACGCATGCGCTTGGCCATGGACTGGTGGCCCTTCTCCTGGGCGTAGAGGGCCTCGTACCAGCTGGCATGTCCCTCGTTCAGCCACAGGTCGGACCAGGTGCGGGGGCTGACGCTGTCACCGAACCACTGGTGCGCCATCTCGTGGACCATGATCGAGTCGATGTACCAGGCGGGGTACGCGGGCTCCGTGAAGATCTCCTTCTCGAAGAGGGAGAGCGTCTGGGTCTCGAGCTCGAAGCCGGTCCGGGCCTGGGCGATCAGGAGGCCGTAGTTCTCGAAGGGGTAGCGGCCGACCTTCCCTTCCATCCAGGCGAGCTGGGCGGGTGTCTTCTTGAGCCACGGTTCGAGGACCTTCCGGTACTTGGCGGGGACCACATCGCGGACGGGAAGCCCGTGCGGCCCCTCCCGATGCAGCACCGCGGAGTTACCGATCGAGACCTGCGCCAGCTCGGTGGCCATGGGGTGGAGGGTGCGGTACGACCAGCTGGTGTCCGCGCCATGGCGCATCTTCAGGAAGGGCACCCCGTTGGCCACGACCGTGAGCGCCTTGGGGGCGGTGACCCGGAGCGTGAACAGGGCCTTGTCCGAAGGGTGGTCGTTGCTCGGGAACACACGGTGCCCGGCGTCGGCCTGATTGGCCATGGCGAGACCGTCCTTGGTCTGCACCCAGCCCCCCTCCTCCTTGCCGGGCACCGGGTTGCTGGTGTGCCGCACCGTGATCTCCAGCGGGGCACCCTCCGGGACGGCCCTCTCGGGCGTGACGACCAGGTCTTCGTCGCTGGTGTCGAACCGCGCGGGACTGCCGTTGACCTCCACGGAGCGGACGGTTCCGTGCGAGAAGTCGAGATTCACCTGCTCGAGGCGGGCGGTCGCCGTGGCCTCGAGCTTGGTGACGGCATCGAGCGGCTTCTTGTTGTCGCCGTGGTACGTGAACGCGATGTCGTACGACTCCACGTCGTAACCGGGGTTGCCCAAGTGCGGGAAGAGCCGGTCTCCGATGCCCAGCGGGACGGCCGGCGGCGGGGCGCTCGCGGCGAGAAGTGCGGTGGAGGCGGCCGCGGCGACGAGCGCGGCGCCCATGCGGATGGTGCGGGGGGTGAGCAGCATGAACTACGGCTACCAGCGCCCGCGTCCGGACCCGGGCGGGACGCGCCACACCCACCCGAACGAGACCCTACGAGCTGGTCTGGGCGGAGTGCTGCGCGCGGCTGACGTCGTACACCCCTGCGATGTTGCGCATGGCGCGCATCAGCGCGGGGAGCGTTGTCGCGTCGGGGAGTTGAAGCGTGTAGGTGTGGCGCACACGGCCCTGGGTCGGCGGTTCCACGGTCGCGGAGATGACGGCGACGCTCTCCAAGGCGATGGCTTCGGTGAGATCGGCCAGCAGATGCGGCCGGCTGAAGGACTCGGCGATCAGGGAGACCCGGCACTCCGTGGTGTCGCCCCAGTGCACGCCGACCTCGGCGCGCCCCGCGCTCTTCATGCGCTCCACGCCGTGACACTCCGCGCGGTGCACCGTCACGACACCGCCGCGTACGGCGAAGGCGGTCACCGCGTCGGGCGGCACGGGCGTGCAGCAGCCCGCGAGGCGGACCGTGGCACCCGGCTGGTCCACGACGGCGTTCGCCTCGGCGGGACGGCCCGCAGGGGCGCCCTGAGGCGTCCTGGGGGCCGGCTCCGGGGTGCGCCGGTCCTCGGGCTCGGGCTGGGGTGTGGCCGGGTGGGTCGTGAGCCAGCGCCGGATGGCGATGCGCGCGGCGGGCGTACGGGCATGGTCGAGCCAGTCCCTGGAGGGCTCGGAAGCGGGGTCCTGGCCCATGAGGAGCTGAACGGTGTCCCCGTCGCTCAGGACCGTGCTGAGCGTCGCCAGCCGGCCGTTGACGCGGGCTCCGATGCAGGCGTGGGCGTCCTCGCCGTACTGGGCGTACGCGGCGTCGACGCAGCTGGCGCCCGCGGGCAGGCCGAGCGTGCCGCCGTCGGGCCGGAAGACGGTGATCTCGCGGTCCTGGGCGAGGTCTTCGCGCAGCGTCGACCAGAAGGTGTCCGCGTCCGGGGCGGCCTCCTGCCAGTCGAGGAGGCGGGAGAGCCAGCCGGGCCTGGTCGGGTCGGCGCGCTCCCCGTCACTGTCGGCCTGCTCCTCCGAAGGAGGAGCGTAGGGATTGCCGAGGGCGACGACGCCGGCCTCGGCGACCTTGTGCATCTGATGGGTACGGATGAGGACTTCGGCGACCTCCCCGTCACCGCGCGACACGGCTGTGTGCAGCGACTGGTACAGGTTGAACTTCGGTACAGCGATGAAGTCCTTGAACTCCGAGACGACCGGCGTGAAGCACGTGTGCAGCTCGCCGAGCACCCCGTAGCAGTCGGCGTCCTCGCCGACGAGCACCAGCAGGCGCCCGAAGTCCGCACCGCGCAGCGTTCCGCGCTTGCGTCTCGACCGGTGCACGGAGACGAAGTGCCGTGGCCTGATCAACACTTCGGCCGTGATACCGGCGTCCTTCAGGACGGCGCGGGCGTCCTCGGCGATCTCCGCGAGGGGGTCGGTGTGCCGCGCGTCGTTGGCCGCGATGAGCTCGCGCGTCACCGTGTACTCGTCGGGGTGCAGGATCGCGAAGACGAGGTCCTCGAGCTCGGTCTTGAGCGCCTGGACGCCGAGGCGTTCTGCGAGCGGGATGAGCACGTCCCGGGTGACCTTGGCGATGCGCGCCTGTTTCTCGGGGCGCATCACGCCGAGGGTGCGCATGTTGTGCAGCCGGTCGGCGAGTTTGATCGACATGACCCGCACGTCGTTGCCGGTGGCGACGAGCATCTTGCGGAAGGTCTCGGGTTCGGCGGCCGCTCCGTAGTCGACCTTTTCGAGCTTGGTCACACCGTCGACGAGATAGGCGACCTCTTCGCCGAATTCCGTACGCACTTGATCGAGCGTCACCTCGGTGTCCTCGACGGTGTCGTGGAGGAGGGACGCGGTCAGCGTCGTGGTCTCGGCGCCCAGCTCGGCGAGGATCAGCGTCACGGCGAGGGGGTGTGTGATGTAGGGCTCGCCGCTCTTGCGCATCTGTCCCCGGTGGGAGGACTCGGCGAGGACGTACGCCCGGCGCAGCGGCTCAAGGGGGGCTTCCGGGTGGTGGGCGCGGTGGGCCTCGACCACGTGTCCGATCGCGTCGGGCAGCCGGTTGCCCGCGGCGGGGCCGAGGAGCGCGGCCCAGCCGATGCGGCGCAGGTCGATCCGGGGACGGCCGCGCCGGCGGTGCGCGCCCGGTGTGACCGGGCCCGGCGTCGCGGGATTGGTCGCCTCCGCACTCATGAGCACCTCCGGCTGCGTCGACCGGCGGCGGTCTGCGGGGTTCCCGCCCGGGCCGGTGCTTGATGCTACCGAGCCCATCACGTGGAGCAGTCCCCCTCTCGCCCAGCGTGAAACGGATCACCCATTCGAGCGAACGTTCAGGGGTTTACGGTTTCGAGACCCGCCAGCCAGTCCGTGTCGATCTCCCCCTCGGCGACGATCACCGCGGGTCCTGTCATCTCGATCTCCCCGTCGGCCCGCTCCGTGATCACCAGCTGTCCGCCGGGCAGATCCACTGCGTACGTCACCGGCGATCCGGTGACCGCCGGGTCCAGGCCGTCCCTGCGGGCCGCCGCGACGGCCACGGCGCACGCGCCCGTGCCGCACGAGCGGGTCTCGCCCACACCGCGCTCGTGGACCCTCATGGCTACGTGACGGGGGCCGCGGTCGACGACGAACTCGACGTTCACCCCGTCCGGGTAGGCCGTGGCCGGGGTGAAGGGCGGGGCGGAGAAGAGGTTGCCGGCCTGGGCGAGGTCGTCCACGAAGGCGACGGCGTGGGGGTTGCCCATGTTCACGTTGCGCGCGGGCCAGCTGTGGTCGGCGACGCTGACGGTGACATCCCCTTCGGGGAGGAGGGCCTTGCCCATGCCGACCGTGATGTCGCCCTCCTTGTCGATGTGCACGCTCTTCACGCCTCCGCGCGTGGCCACCGCGAGGTCGCCCTCGCCGACATGGCCGGCGCGCTGAAGGTAGTGGGCGAACACACGCACGCCGTTGCCGCACATCTCGGCGACCGAGCCGTCGCCATTGCGGTAGTCCATGAACCACTCGGCCTCGGACGCCAGGTGCCGCGCGTCGGGGTGGGCTGCGGAGCGCACCACGTGCAGCAGGCCGTCACCGCCGATTCCGGCTCGTCGGTCGCACAGGGCTGCGACGGCCGCCGGGGGCAGCTCCAGGGCGTTCTCCGGGTCGGGGACGATCACGAAGTCGTTCTCGGTCCCGTGCCCCTTGAGGAAGGCGATCCGCGTGCTCATTCCTCGATCGTACGGGGTGGCGACGACAACCCATCGGGACGTCCCATTACGCGGACCGGCCCAGCCTGATCGGAACGAAAGGCACTAGCGCAGGCGGGCGACGCGCCACACGGCGAGGACGGCGACTGCGGCAACCACGACTGCGTACGCGCCGACGACCCGCCAGTCCGGGCGCCGGCCCGATCCCCGGGCCGGGAAGCCGGGCCAGGTGTAGCCGACGCGGCGCGCGGCCATCATTCCCCAGCCCGCGGCGCAGGAACTGATCAGCAGCCCCAACATCGCCACGACGGCCCCGCCGTCCCCGAACTCGAAGAAGAGCGGGAAGGCGAACATCAGGGAGCCGATCGCGGAGAGGATCACAATGGGCGCGAGCTGCCACAGGCGCAGGCGCCGCTGCGGGCGCAGCTCCACCTCGACCTCGGCGCCTCCGGTCTGCGATGCGAGCTCCTCGGCCGTGGGGCCGTCGGCGATCACACCGTCCGGGGTCGCGTCCGGTCCGTCAGGGCTCAGCTGTTCCCCGCCGGGTGCGGTGTCACGAGGGCCGGCCTCCATCGCCACGCGCCCTCCCACTTCGGACTCCACTGGTCGATCGATGGTCGATGATGGCACGCTCCCAGGGGCCGCGATGACGGCCGGAGCGTCCCGATGCCATCACGTGATCAGGCTGTAACCGGTCGTTCGATCAACGTCATTGCCCGGGCCGGGAGTTCCCCGCGTTCGGCCGCCTCGCCGCTGAGCCAGTGGACGCGCGGATCGCGCCGGAACCACGAGTCCTGACGGCGCGCGAAGCGCTTGGTGGCGCGGACGGTCTCGGCGCGCGCCTCGTCCTCGGTGCACTCCCCGGCCAGCGCGGCGAGCACCTGCTGGTAGCCGAGCGCGCGCGACGCCGTACGCCCTTCCCGCAGGCCGCGCGCCTCCAGGGTGCGCACCTCGTCCACGAGGCCGGCGTCCCACATGCGGTCGACGCGGGTCGCGATGCGCTCGTCGAGTTCGGGGCGCGCCACGTCCACGCCGATCTGGACGGTGTCGTAGACGGACTCGTGTCCGGGCAGGTTGGCCGTGAAGGGCTTGCCTGTGATCTCGATGACTTCGAGGGCCCGGACGATGCGCCGGCCGTTGCTCGGCAGGATCGCCTTGGCGGCCCCGGGGTCGGAGACGGCGAGGCGGGCGTGCAGGGCGCCGGAGCCGCGCAGGGTGAGCTCCTCCTCCAGGCGTGCGCGCACCTCGGGGTCGGTGCCCGGGAACTCCAGGTGGTCCACCGCTCCGCGGACGTAGAGGCCGGAGCCGCCGACCAGGACGGGCCAGCGTCCTGCGGCGAGCAGCCGGTCGATCTCGGCGCGGGCGAGCTTCTGGTATTCCGCGACGCTGGCCGCCTCGGTGACGTCCCAGATGTCCAGGAGGTGGTGCGGAACCCCGTCACGTTCCTCGGGCGTCAGTTTGGCGGTGCCGATGTCCATCCCCCGGTAGAGCTGCATGGAGTCGGCGTTGACGACCTCGCCGCCCAGCTCTCTGGCGAGAAAAACGCCCAGATCGGACTTTCCGGCCGCAGTGGGTCCGACGACGGCGATGACCCGCGGAGCGGGAGCTGCACTACTCACCGCCCCAGTCTCGCAAACCTCGGGACCTCTTCCCGAACGAGCTACGTGACGCCACAGGTCCGGGGTCGTTCCCTGTTGCGAGGTTCCGACCGCCGGTTTCGAGTACCTCAGGCCCGGGCGATGCAATCGGACGCACCGGGCGACGCGGGATTTCGCCCGCACGAGTAACGTATGGAGTTGAAATGGGTGTTTTCGCCAGGTTCCGCCGGAAGTCGAAGGACACGGAGGAGGCGTCAACCAGTGAGGCGCAGGCCGCCACTCTGACGGCCGAGCCCGAGGCCGAGGGCTCCTCCCCCGGGACTTCCGAGGCTGCCGACACCTCCGCAGCCGCCGACGCTGCGGCGCCGGAGGCGTCCACAGAGGCTGCCGATACCCCCGAGCCCGCCACGGCGGAGCCCGTGGAGATCCCGAAGCAGCAGTCCGCGGAGCAGGCCGCCGACAACGAGGCCGGTGACAGCGCCCGCAAGTAGTCCCCCGCCAGTGAAGGTGAACCCATGGGAATCATGGACACGCTGAAAGCCAAGCTCAGCAAGGACAAGGCCTCGGACCTCGCGCAGCAGCACGGGGACAAGATCGACCAGGGTCTGGACAAGGCCGGGAAGACGGCCGACCAGAAGACCCAGGGCAAGTACAGCGACCAGATCCAGACAGGCACGAGCAAGGCCAAGGACGCTATGGACCGCTTCGGGGGTCCGGGCCAGGACAAGGGCGGTAGCTCGGGTGGCGGGGCCACCCCGCCACCTCCTCCCGCCTCCTGAGACGCGGTACCCGCACAAGGTGACGGCCGCGGACCCTTGCGGTTCCGCGGCCGTCACCTTTCGTCTGTGAGCGCTCTGCTACAAGTGCGTGCGCGCTCGTCTACGACCAGCTGGCGACGAAGTAGCCGACTCCGTAGGGAGCGTCCTCGTAAAGGACGCTCCAGTTCTGGCACTCGTCCTGGTCCTCGTCCTCGACGGAGGCCGCCGTGAGGATCTGCCACGGGGAGCGGCAGGAGATCTTGAGTTCGCGGGCGAGGTCCGCGTCGAGGTTCGCGAAGAATCCGTCGCGATCGCCGTTGCCCAGGGCCTGAGCGATCGACGCGTCGACCCCTTCGGCACGGTCGTCCAGATACCCGGGGGCCTTGACGCTGCGGCAGGCCGTCCCGTCGCCCATGACCAGGAATCCCACGCGGTCGGCCCGTGCCGCGAGGTGCACGCCGTCCTCGCCGTTGGCGGGCCAGGACCTGTCGCTCTCGACCTCGTAGCCCTCCACAGGGCCGGTCCACCCGGCGCGGTCGAGCAGCCAGGCGCCCACCGTGAGGGATAGGGGCAGCCGGTGCGCCGGTGCCTCGGAGTCGGGAGCCGCGCCCAGGCGGACCTCGCGGTCGACACCGAACGGCTGGAAACCGCCCATGGCGCCCTGCTTGTGCGTACGGGTCGCGGGCCCTTCGCCGACGACCACGATCAGGTCGGGCCGGGCGGCCAGGACCGCGCGGACGGCCTCGTCGCAGGCCGCGCGCGCGGCCTCCAGCTCGGGGGCCGCACCCACGGCGACCTCGGGTACGAGCAGGGGCGGGCAGGGACAGACGGCGGCGGCGACAAGCATGATCGGCAGCCTACTGCGCGGCACGTGGCCCGCAGGGAGTGGTGCCGTCAGTTGACGGCGCAGCCGCCCGTGGCCGCCGGCAGCGGGGCCGGGACGCCCACCGAGGGCAGGCCCAGCATGACGCCCTGTTTCTGCTGGGGCTCCGCGTTCCGCTTCTCCCAGGCGTCACCCGCGCGCGTGCGGCGCACGTCGAGGACGTCGCCCTCGGCGAGCAGGTGGTGCGGGGCCGCGTACGTGATCTCGACAGTGACGACGTCACCGGGTCGCACCTCGGCGTCCGGCTTGGTGAAGTGCACCAGGCGGTTGTCGGGGGCGCGGCCGGACAGGCGGTGCGTGGCGCCGTCCTTGCGGCCCTCGCCCTCGGCGACCATCAGCTCCAGGGTGCGGCCGACCTGCTTCTTGTTCTCGTCCCAGGAGATCTCCTCCTGGAGCTCGACCAGGCGCATGTAGCGCTCCTGGACGACCTCCTTGGGGATCTGGCCCTCCATGGTCGCCGCCGGGGTCCCGGGGCGCTTGGAGTACTGGAAGGTGAAGGCATTCGCGAAGCGGGCCTCGCGGACCGCGTGCATGGTCTGCTCGAAGTCCTCCTCGGTCTCGCCGGGGAAGCCCACGATGATGTCCGTGGAGATGGCGGCGTGCGGGATCGCGGCGCGCACCTTCTCGATGATCCCGAGGTAGCGTTCCTGCCGGTAGGACCGGCGCATCGACTTCAGGACGGTGTCCGAGCCGGACTGCATCGGCATGTGCAGCTGCGGCATCACGTTCGGCGTCTCGGCCATGGCCGCGATCACGTCGTCCGTGAAGTCGCGCGGGTGCGGGGAGGTGAAGCGCACCCGCTCCAGGCCCTCGATCTTCCCGCAGGCGCGCAGAAGCTTGCTGAAGGCCTCGCGGTCGCCGATGTCCGAGCCGTACGCGTTCACGTTCTGGCCGAGCAGCGTGATCTCGCTGACGCCCTCGCCGACGAGCGCCTCGATCTCGGCGAGGATGTCGCCCGTCCTGCGGTCCTTCTCCTTGCCGCGCAGGGCGGGCACGATGCAGAAGGTGCAGGTGTTGTTGCAGCCTACGGAGATGGAGACCCAGGCCGCGTAGGCGCTCTCGCGGCGCGTGGGCAGCGTCGAGGGGAACGCCTCCAGGGACTCGGCGATCTCGACCTGCGCCTCCTCCTGGACGCGGGCACGCTCCAGGAGGACCGGCAGCTTGCCGATGTTGTGCGTGCCGAAGACGACATCCACCCACGGGGCCCGCTGCACGATGGTGTCGCGGTCCTTCTGCGCGAGGCAGCCGCCGACGGCGATCTGCATGCCGGGCCGCTTCGTCTTCATCGGCGCCAGGCGACCGAGATTGCCGTACAGCCTGTTGTCCGCGTTCTCGCGGACGGCGCACGTGTTGAAGACGACGACATCGGCATCACCGTCGGCGCCCTCGGGCGCACGGACGTATCCGGCGTCCTCAAGGAGGCCGGAGAGCCGCTCGGAGTCGTGGACATTCATCTGGCACCCGTAGGTGCGCACCTCGTAGGTCTTCGCGCTCATCTCGCACACCAGGGTACGGGGTCACCACGCGCGCGTGCCCCGGTGTTCCCTGACCTCGGCCCTGGTCCTCACGGTGAGTGAAATGGCAGGATCGCCCGCATGCACAAGGCCCTCCCCCGTGTCAGCAGGCGCCGAGCCCTGGAGGGCTCGGCCGCCGCCCTCGTCGTCCTCGGGCTGCTCCTGTGGTGGCTGCTGCCGCTGGACGACAGGGCACCGGGGGGCAGCGTGACGTTCAGTACGGGCCAGCGGACCGGGGTGTACGAGACCTACGGCAACCTCCTCAAGACCGCGCTCGGCCACGACCTGCCGGACCTCGATGTGCGCCTGACGAACAGCGAGGGGTCCCAGGAGAACGTCGAACGGGTCGCCACGGGGAAGGCCGATTTCACGATCGCGGCCGCCGACGCCGTGGAGAAGTACAAGCTTCAGGGCGGCGCCGGAGGGGACCGGCTGCGCGGCTGTGCCCGCCTGTACGACGACTACGTGCAGCTGGTCGTGCCCCGCTCGTCGTCGATCAGGTCGGTCCAGGATCTGCGCGGCCGCAAGGTCGCCGTGGGCGGCAAGGGCTCCGGGGTCCGGCTCATCGCGGAGCGCGTGGCCAAGGCAGCCGGGCTCGACCTGGAGAGGGACATGAAGCCCGTCCCCACAGGGATCGACGGCATGCCCCAGGCGCTCAAGGACGGCGACATCGACGCCTTCTTCTGGTCGGGCGGCCTGCCGACGAACCATGTGCGCAAGCTGTCCGAGAACTACCCCATCCGTCTCGTCGAGCTCGGCAACCTCGTCGACGCGCTGCACAAGCAGGGCGGCGCGTCCCGTTACTACCGGGCCGCCGTGATGCCCGCCGACGCCTATCCGGACGCGCAGCAGGGTGTCTCGGTGCCCACGCTGGCCGTGGCTAATCTGCTGGTGACCACGGACCGTGCCGACCCCCGCCTGACGGAGGCGCTGACGCGCACGGTGATAGACAGCCGCGACCACATCGGCACACAGGTGCACGCGGCGCAGCTCGTGGACCTGCGGACGGCGCTCTACACGGATCCGCTGGCGCTGCACGAGGGCGCCCGCCGCTACTACCGCTCGGTGAAGCCGTAGGGCCCCTGGCCCGCCGCCTCAGCCTTCCCGGTGGGTCCGGGGCACCGCCACCGTCACGCACAGCCCGTGGGGCTCGTGAGGGGCGTACGTGATGGAGCCGCCGCCCGCCGCGAGCAGCGCCCGCGAGATGGACAGGCCGAGGCCCGATCCCTTGACGTTCTGATGGCCGGTGCTGCGCCAGAACCGGTCGCCGATCCGCGCGAGTTCGTCCTCGCGCAGGCCCGGCCCCCGGTCCGCGACCACGATCTCGGTGGACTCTCCGTTACGGGCGACGCAGACCCGTACCTCCTCGCCGGAGGGGGTGAACTTCAGGGCGTTGTCGATCACCGCGTCCAGGGCGCTCGACAGCGTCACGGGGTCCGCCCACCCGGTGACCGCGGGGCAGTCCCCGGTCAGCCGCACCCCCTTTTCGTCGGCGACCGGCCGCCAGGCGCCCACGCGTTCGGTCACCAGCTCGCCGATGTCCGTGAGCCGCAGATCCGCCTCGGTGTGCTCGGCGAGGGCCAGGTCGAGCAGGTCGTCGAGGACCGAGGCGAGCCGCTTGCCCTCCGTGCGCACGGAGGCGATCTCCTCGTTCCCCTCGGGCATTTCGAAGGCCAGGAGTTCGATGCGCAGGAGCAGGGCGGCGAGCGGATTGCGCAGTTGGTGCGAGGCGTCGGCGACGAAGGCGCGCTGCTGCTCCAGGACGTCCTCGACGTTGTCGGCCATCTCGTTGAACGACCGGGCCAGACGCTGGAGTTCCGGCGGTCCGCCGGCCGAGGCGACGCGCGACTTCAGGCGGCCGGTGGCGATGTCGTGGGTGGTCGCGTCGAGGACGCGCACGGGCCGCAGGACCCAGCCCGTCAGCCGCAGGGCCGCGCCTACGGCCAGAAGCATCGCCGCCACCTCGCCCGCCGCGATGAGCAGCCACCCCTGAAGAGTCTTGGAGCGCATCTTGCCGGTGGGTGAGTCGGTGACGACGACCGCGACGACATCGCCGTCGCTGATGACCGGTGACGCGACGACGAGCCGGCCGCGCCTCCAGGGCCACACCTGCTGCGGGTCGTGGCTGCCGCGCGAGAACAGGGCCTCGTCGAAGGCCTCGCGCACGGCTCCGTCGCGGGGCAGCTGCCAGTCGTCCGGGGCGCGCCCCATGGGGTCACTGTTGCGGTAGAAGACGCCCGCGCGGATCCCGTACACCTCGTAGTAGCGCGTGAGTTCGTTCTGCAGGGTCTGCTGGCGCTCGTCCGTGACACGTACGCGGGAGCCCGTCGAGCGCTTGGTGACGAACTGGGCCAGCGCGGCAAAGCGTGCCGTGTCGTCGATGCGGTCGACGACGACCTTCTGCTGCTGGGCGGCCGCCACGCTCGCGGCGAGCGGGAAGCCGAGCGCGAGCAGCACGCCCGCCATCAGGACGATGAGCAGCGGGAGGAGGCGAGCGCGCACCCGCGGCCTCTAGGCGGCCGGCGCGACGAGCCGGTACCCGACGCCGCGCACGGTCTCGATGAGGGCGGGCATGCGCAGCTTGGAGCGCAGGGACGCGACATGCACCTCCAGCGTGCGGCCCGTCCCCTCCCAACTGGTGCGCCAGACCTCGCTGATGATCTGTTCCCGGCGGAACACCACCCCGGGGCGCTGCGCGAGAAGCGCCAGGAGGTCGAACTCCTTGCGGGTCAGTTGGACAACCGAACCGTCCACGCTGACCTGGCGGGTGGGCAGTTCGATGTGCACGGACCCGAGCCGCAGTCCGTCCTCGGCCGGCGCGGAGGACTCGTCCGGCACACTGCGCCGGCTGACCGCGTGGATCCGGGCGAGCAGCTCCCCGGTGTCGTACGGCTTGACCACGTAGTCGTCGGCACCGAGGTTGAGGCCGTGGATGCGGGAGCGTACGTCCGCGCGCGCGGTCACCATGATCACGGGTGTCGACGTGCGCTTGCGGATCTTGCCGCACACCTCGTAGCCGTCCTGGTCGGGCAGGCCGAGATCGAGGAGTACGACTCCGAAGGCGTCCGCCTCGGGGACGAGCGCCCGGAGGGCTTCCTCGCCGCTGCGGGCATGCGCCACTTCGAAGCCGTGCCGGGCGAGGACCGCCGACAGAGCAGCGGCGACATGGTCGTCGTCCTCGACGAGAAGCAGTCTCATCACGGCCCCCTTCGGTTCATCGGTCGTTCGGCCCCGGCACGCCGGCAGGCGTTATCCGTGCACGCGCGTGCGGCACACCATGGCATCCACTCCGATACATAAGGACGCCGTCAAGAGCGTTCCGGTTACGGGCGCCTTCCGTTATCCAGCCGGTACGCGCGGGGCCACCCTCTTCACGGATCGTGGCCGGTTGAAGCCGGATCGTTATGCTCAAGTTCCCCTCAGATGTAATGACGCTGGTCGTACGGCATTACTACTGTCCTCCCAACCGAGGAGGATGGAGCAAGACCCCGATGACCGATGTATCGGTGACCAAGGACGCCATTCCCGCGGCCGACGAGCTGGTCGTGCTGAACCAAGTCAACAAGCACTTCGGCGCGCTGCACGTGCTCCAGGACATCGACCTGACCATCGCGCGTGGTGAGGTCGTCGTCGTCATCGGACCCTCGGGCTCCGGCAAGTCGACGCTGTGCCGCACGATCAACCGCCTGGAGACCGTCGACACGGGTGACATCACGATCGACGGCAAGCCGCTGCCCCAGGAGGGCAAGGAGCTGGCCCGCCTCCGCGCGGACGTGGGCATGGTCTTCCAGTCCTTCAACCTCTTCGCGCACAAGACCGTGCTCGAGAACGTGATGCTGGGGCAGATCAAGGTCCGCAGGACGGACAAGAAGGCGGCCGAGGCCAAGGCGCGCACCCTGCTCGACCGGGTGGGCGTGGGCACGCAGGCGGACAAGTACCCCGCACAGCTCTCCGGCGGGCAGCAGCAACGCGTCGCGATCGCACGGGCGTTGGCGATGGACCCCAAGATCATGCTCTTCGACGAGCCGACGTCGGCCCTCGACCCGGAGATGATCAACGAGGTCCTGGAGGTCATGCAGCAGCTCGCCCGTGACGGCATGACGATGATCGTCGTCACCCACGAGATGGGCTTCGCGCGCTCGGCGGCCAACCGCGTGGTCTTCATGGCGGACGGACGGATCGTCGAAGAGGCCACACCCGACCAGTTCTTCAGCAACCCGCGCAGCGACCGGGCCAAGGACTTCCTGTCGAAGATCCTGCACCACTGACGCTGACGCACGGGCGTCTGACTTTTCACGGCCGAAATCTGCCGACACGAAGGATGTTCACCATGAAGCTCCGCAAGTCCGCCGCGGCGGCGGCCACTGTCGCCGTGCTCGCCCTCACCGCCACCGCGTGTGGCGGCGACTCCGGCAACGCCGGTGACAAGCCCGCCGGCGGCGCCGGCGGCAAGGACCAGCCGAAGCTGCCCACGTACACGGTCGCCTCGGGCGTGAAGCTGGACTCCGCGACGCTGAAGCGGGCGCAGAAGGCCGGCAAGCTCGTCATCGGCGCCAAGAACGACCAGCCGTACCTGGGCTTCCAGGACACCGACGGCAAGCGCTCGGGCTTCGACATCGAGATCGCCAAGATGGTCGCCGCCGACCTCGGCTTCAAGCCGTCGCAGATCGAGTTCAAGACGATCGACTCGAACGTCCGTGAGACGACCATCTCCAAGGGCGAGGTCGACCTCTACGTAGGCACCTACACGATCAACGACGAGCGCAAGAAGCAGGTCGGTTTCGCCGGCCCGTACTTCATGGCCGGCGCCGACCTCCTCGTCCGCGGCGACGAGAAGGGCATCACTGGCCCGGACTCCGTCAAGGGCAAGACGGTCTGCTCCATCAAGGGCTCGACCCCGCTCCAGGAGATCAAGAAGCCCAAGTACGGTGCCAAGACCGTCGAGCTCTCCAAGTACTCCGAGTGCGTGCAGCAGCTGCTCAACAACGAGGTCGACGCCGTCACCACCGACGACGCGATCCTCAAGGGCTACGCCGCACAGCGCCCCGGCAAGCTGAAGGTCGTCGGCAAGCCGTTCACCGAGGAGCCGTACGGCGTCGGTATGAACAAGGACGACAAGGCGCTGCGCGAGGCGGTCTCGAAGGCCATCGAGGCCCACGAGAAGAACGGCGACTACAAGAAGGCGTACGACGCGACGCTCGGCCTGTCCAAGTCCGCGTACACCGCGCCGCCGGCGCTCGAGCGCTACTGACGCGCTGACGGTGCGGGCCCCGGCCCGCACCGTACGACCCCCCGGCAGTGAACGGCCCGCCACGGGCGCAACCGCACAGTGCGCCCGTGGCACGGCCCGCGCTGCCTGTCCGCCGCCGCCCACGAGGACATCCCCGTGAACGTATTGCTCGACCATCTCGCGGAATTCCGCGAGGGGTTCATAGGCACCGTCCTGCTGACCCTGGCCAGCGGGCTCCTCGCGATGGTCCTGGGTGTCATCATCGCCGGGTTCCGTGTCTCACCCGTACCCCCGCTGCGCTTCTTCGGCACCGCCTGGGTCACGCTCTTCAGGAACACCCCGCTGACCCTGCTCTTCCTTGTGGCGTGGTTCGTCGTTCCGGTCATCTTCATGCCGGGCCTCAGCCCGTGGGCCAAGGCCCTCATGGCGCTGAGCTTCTACACCTCGGCGTTCGTGTGCGAGGCCGTCCGGTCCGGCATCAGCACGGTGCCGCTGGGACAGGCCGAGGCCGCCCGGTCCATCGGGATGACCTTCTTCCAGACGCTGCGTCTGATCATCCTTCCGCAGGCCACCCGGACCGTCCTGCCGCCGCTCAGCTCGATCTTCATCGCGCTGACGAAGAACTCGGCGATCGCGGGCGCGTTCAGCGTCACCGAGCTGTTCGGCGTGCAGAAGCTGCTCAGCGACCAGGGCTTCGCCATCGCCTGGATCTTCCTCTGGGTGGCTCTCGGCTACCTGGTCATCACCTTCACCATCAGCGGTCTCTTCCGGCTGCTCGAGCGGCGCATGGGGGTCGCACGATGAGTTCGAGCGTCCTGTACGACGCACCGGGCCCCAAGGCCCGGGTGCGCAACCGCATCTACACGGTCGTCGGCTCCCTGGCCGTGCTCGGCCTGATCGCGTTCACCCTCTACCGGATGAACGTCAAGGGGCAGTTGGAGCCCGAGGTCTGGAACATCTTCAACAACGCCGGCGTGCGGGCCAGCATCCGCGACGGCGTGCTCACCACGCTGAAGGTGTTCGCCGTCGCCGGCGTGCTCTCCCTGGTGCTCGGCCTGCTCCTGGCCGTCGCTCGCCTGTCCGAGCACAAGACGGTCCGCTGGGCCGCCACGGGCTTCATCGAACTGTTCCGCGCGATCCCGCTGCTGATCACGATCTACGCCCTTTGGTTCCTGTTCCTGACCTACAAGACCAGCCTCGGTGTCGTCGGCGACAACACCGCCTTCTGGGCGCTCGTCATCGGTCTGACCGTCTACAACGGCTGCGTGCAGGCCGAGGTGATACGGGCGGGCGTCAACGCCGTGCCGCGCGGACAGGTGGAAGCCGCGTACGCACTGGGGCTGCGCAAGTCGCAGGTCATGACGATGCTGCTGCTGCCGCAGGCCGTGCGCTCCATGCTGCCGACGATGATCAGCCAGCTCGTGGTGACCCTCAAGGACACCTCGCTCGGCTACATCATCACGTACAGCGAGCTGCTGTTCGCGGCGCGCACGATGGCCAGCAACATCATCGTCAACGGCGAGAACCCGATCACCGCGGTGGTCATCGTCGTCGGTGCGATCTATGTGGCGCTGTGTCTGGCCCTGGCCGCGCTCGCCACCTGGATCGAGCGGCGCGGCCGGCGTGCGAGGACCGGTATCGCGGTGGCGACCGCCACCGACCCCTCCGTCGTCAACGGGACCGACTGAACCGCCCTGCAGAAGAACTGACGAGATGTGAGCAAACGGAGGCAGTGGCATGATCGCCGCTGCCTCCGTCACTTGACGCAAGCACCGGCAATGGGTTGCATACGTTCTGTGATCGCGCACCCCGCTCCAACTGCCCTTTCTTGTACGCCTCCCACAGCACTCCCCGGGGCAGGAGGAGCCGCGCCGTGGACCCGGTGATCGTCGTCGGCGCCGGCCCCGTCGGGCTCACGCTCTCCCTCGCTCTCGCCCGCCAGGGCGTGCCCTCCGTAGTGCTCGACGAGGGCCCGGGCAAGGACGAACAACGGCCCGCACGGACCGTGATCCTCCGCGAGGACACCGCCGCCCTCATGGAGCGGCTCGCCCGGACGTCGTTCGACAAGACGGGCACGCGCTGGGCCGGCTGGCGTTCCCTGCGGCGCAAACAGGTGATGCGGGAGCTCGCCTTCGGTGAACAGATGCCCTCGCCCCTGCATCTGGCCCAGCACGAGCTGACCGGCTCACTGCGGGAGGCCGCCGACGGCGAGCGGCTCATCAGGATCGCCGTGAACAGCCGCCTCGACTCGATCGAGCAGGAGAGCGGCGCACTGACCGCGCACACGCGCGGGCCGAAGGGCACCTGGTGGCGCGGGAGCTTCCTGGTGGGCTGCGACGGACCGCGCTCCACGGTCCGCAAGCTGCTCGACATCCGCTTCCCCGGCCGCACGGCCGTCGAGCGACACGCCGTCGCCGCGCTGCGCACGGAACTTCCGTGGCCCGGCGAGGCGTTGCTCCATCGGAGCCTTCCCTGGCGGACGTCGGGCCCGTCCGGCGGGGAGGTCGTCGGCCGCCCCCTCGCCGACGGCGTCTGGCGCCTCGACTGGCTGCTGCCGCCCCGCAGCGAGCTGGTCACGCCCGACATCCTGGTGACCCGCATCCGGGAGACGCTGGCCGGCTGGTGCGGTGGCTCGACACCGCCGTACGAGCTGCTGGACACGGGGGTGCACACGGTTCACCACCGCCTGGCCCGGCGGTGGCGGGTCGGCCGGGTTTTCCTCGCCGGTGACGCGGCGCACCTGCTCGGCGCGCTCGGCACCCAGGGCCTCGACGAGGGCCTGCGGGACGCGGACAACCTCGCCTGGAAGCTGGCCCTCGCCTGGCACGACGGCCCGCACGAGGCGCTGCTCGACAGCTATCAGGCCGAGCGCCGAGCCGTCGTCGCGGGCCGGCTGCGCGCCGCCGACCAAGCGCTGCCGATACTGCGGGGCGGCAATGGGCTGCGCTCGTACGTCGCCGGATCAGCGCGCGGCCATGACGCGCTGCTCACGGACGGTCATCTGGGGCACGGGGCGCTGGGCGCTCTGGGGGCGTATGCCGAGTCGCCTCTCGCGCCGGAGCCCCCGGAAGCCGCGGTCGACGTGGGTACGGCTCCGGGCGCGCCCATCCGGGACGTGCGGGTCACGGCGCCCGACGGGTCCTTCGCCCGGCTGCGGGACCGGCTCGGCCTCGGGCGCCTGCTCGTCGTTCTGATCGCGCCCGGCACTGGCGTGTGGGAGCGGCGGCACTGGGTCTCGGCCGGGGTCATGCCACGGCTCGCGGCCGCCGTCACGGCGCTGCCGCACGAGGCGGAGCTGCTCGTTGCGGAGAGTTACCCGGGCGCCCCGGCGCACTCCGTGCTGCTTGTACGCCCGGACGGCCACCTGGTCACGGCCCTGAGCGGGGTGCATCCCGCTCAGCTGTACGCGGCCGCGCAAGCCGCGCTCGGGGGGCCCGTGGAGAACGGCGCGAAGGCCGGGAGCGCCGCCGGAACGAGTTGACCGACCCCCTCCGCCATGGTGTACTCCGGAGCGTGACCGACACCGATGTGCGCCTGTGGCGGAGGGTCCATATGGACCTCGTCCGCTATGTGGGCTGCGTGTGTCGCCCGTCCTGCTGATTCGCCTCTTCCCTCTGCGCGATCCCCCTTTTCCCGGGTTCACCGGTTCTTCCGGGGCTTCTCGCGCACTCTCCGCGAACCTTCAGGACGGTATCTGTGTCTGCCTCACCCTCCCCTTCCCTGGCGACCGCCGCGCCCACGCAGCGTGACCTCCTCGACTTCGTACGCCGTACCGCCGAGGACCACGAACTCATCGCCTCGCTCCCCCTGGACCCCGAGGGCCGCACGTGGGTGCGGCTCGAAGGGCCCGGCGGCAGCGAGGCATGGCTCATCGGCTGGCCGCCCGGCACGGGCACCGGCTGGCACGACCACGCCGAATCCGTCGGCGCCTTCCTCACGGCGTCGGGCGAACTCAAGGAGAACTCACTCGCGGCCCGGCTGCCCGCCGACGGCTGGAAGACGCTTGAGCTGTCCGAAGACGTGGACCGCGAACGGACGCTGGCCGCGGGCAAGGGCAGGTCCTTCGGACAGCACCATGTGCACGAGGTCCTCAACGAGTCCACCAGCGAGCACGCGATCTCCGTGCACGCCTACTACCCGCCACTCCCCCAGATCCGCCGCTACAGCCGCGCGGGCGCGGTGCTGCGGCTCGAGACGGTGGAGCGGCCGGAGGACTGGCAGTGAGCGGAGGAGGCAGGGTGAGTGACATGACAAATGGGGTGAGTGGCGGCGTGGGTGGCGCGGGTGGCTTGAGCGGCTCGCGAAGTGAACGGCCTCAGGGAATCGACGAGTTGCTCGATCGGGTGCGCCTCGGTCTGGACCGGGTCGAGGCCGGTGAGGCGCACGCGGCCGCCACGGCGGGCGACGCGCTCCTCGTCGACATCCGGTACGCGGCGCTGCGGGAGCGGGACGGGCTGATCCCCGGGGCGCTCGTGGTGGAGCGCAACGAACTGGAGTGGCGGCTCGACCCCCAGGGCAGCCATCGCGCAGTCGAGGCGACGAGCCACGATCTGCGCGTCGTGGTCGTGTGCAACGAGGGATACGCGTCGAGCCTCGCCGCCGTCTCCCTGCGGCAGCTGGGGCTGCACCGGGCCACCGATCTGGTGGGCGGCTTCCAGGCGTGGAAGGCGGCGGGGCTGCCGGTGGCCGAGTGACGGTCGCGTGAGGTGGTAGGTGTACGTGATGGTGGGCGCCCCCGAGGTAAGGGGCGCCCACCATTGCGTACTGCCCCTTACTCCTTGGCTGTTGCCACCTCGACCGGACGGGGCCTCAGTGCGGCGCGGCCTGGCAGCGAGGTCGCGGTGAGCGCGAGGAGTCCTGCGGCGGCGATCACGGCCATGTAGACGAGGGGTGTGACGGCGGGGGCGGCGCTGCCGGTCATGCCGACGCTGAACGCCGTCAGGACGGCCAGAGCGATACCGCTGCCCAGAGTCGTGCCGATGAACAGCACGGCGAGGGCCTCGGTGCGTAGCATCCTCAAGACCTGACGGCGGGTGGCGCCGGCGAGACGGAGCATCGCGAACTCCCGGATGCGTTCGGAGACCGACATCGCGAGGGTGTTCACGACGGCGATCGCGGTGAACGCGAGGATCAGGCCCATGGCGAGGAGGTTGACCTCGGCGTTGCCCTGCTGGCGTTCCGCCTGGAGGTCGACGGCCGCCGCGGGGGCGAGGACGCGCAGACCCGGGAACTCTCGCACGGTGCCCACGAGTTGTCTCTGTGTACGGCTGGTCCTGACGAGTACGGAGGAGGCGAGGGGATTGTCGACGTGCCGGGCCACCAGATCATGGGCCAGAGTCAGATCGCCGAAGCCGAGACCCTTCGCGTAGACGGCCGTCACGGTGAGGGTGGCCGGTGTGCCGTCCCCGAGCGTCAGCTTCAGCCTGCTGCCAGGCTTCAAGTGGAGCTGGTCGGCGGCGAGTTCGCTGACGGCGACGCCGTCCTGCCGGAAATCCTTCAGCGATCCCGCGGTGACGTCCGGGTCCCACGTGCGTGTGAGGCCTTCGCGGGTGACCCCCTGAGCCGGGTACTTGGCAAGTCCTACGCGCACGGTGGTGCGGACGACCTCGGTCGCGACGGTGCCCTTGGTTCTGCGGATCTCGCGTGCGGCCTCGGCGGGCACACCGGGACCCTGCGCCGCGACGATCCAGTCCGCCCGGATGCCTTCGCGTGCCTGTGCGCGGGCCGCGTTGCCCAGGGTCGGCTGGGTGAAGAGGACGGTGCAGGTCAAACCGATGAGGAGGGCGAGCGGGGTGACGACGGCGGCCATCCGGGCCGCGTTGCCGCGGAGGTTGGCGGTGGCCAGTTTGCCGCCGGGCCCCGCAAGGCCCAGAGGTCCGGCGAGGAGGGCCGCGGCGCCCTTCACCAGGAGCGGGCCGAGCAGCGCGACGGAGGAGGCGAGGACGACAACGGAGAGGAACGTCACGGGAGTTGACGCGGGTTCGGTGCGCAGCACGCTGAGTACGGCAACGAGGACGGCGCCGCCCGCGAGAAGCGCGATTCCGGCTGCGATGCGGCCCCAGGTGGGCCGAGAACGCTCGACCCTGGCCTCCGCGAGCGCTTCGGCGGGGCGGATACGGGCGATGCGGCGGGCTGAGATCTGGGCGGCGGCCCAGGCGCCGAGCAGCGTGGCGCCGACGGCCGCGAACAGGGGGAAGACGCTGACGGTCCGTTCGAGGGTCGGCGGCACCGCTCCGAGTTCGACGAAGCGGTGGTACAGCCACCCTCCGAGCGGAAGCCCGGCGAGGGAGCCGAGGACGCCCGCGGCGGCGCCGACGATGAGCGCCTCACGTCCGAGGAGCTTGCGGATCTGCCCGGGCGTGGCGGCGATGGCGCGCAACAGGGCGAGTTCGCGGTGGCGTTGCTGGACGGAGAGCGCGAAGGTGCCGACGACCACCAGGACGGCGACGAGGAGGGAGGTGCCGCCCATCGCGCCACCCATGCTGATGAGCTTGATGCGAGCCCCCGCGGCGTCGAGGAACTCGACGGGGCCTCGGGCGTCGCCGGTGGTGACCTGGGCGGTCGTGCCGTCGAGAGCCTTCGCGACGGCACGCGCCAGCTCTGCCGGCTTCTGGCCGGGGGCGGGGATGACGCCGAGGGCGGTGACCCGGCCGGGGTGGTCGGCGAGGCGCCGGGCCTCTGAGGTGGTGAAGAACAGCGAGGTCTGGTGGGTCACTGACGCGTGCCCGGCGGGCGCGGCGATTCCGGTGACGCGGTAGGTGCGCGGTGCCTGGGTGGACTGGACGGTGAGGCTGTCTCCGGGCGCGAGGTGGGTGCGGTCGGCCAGGTCCCGGTCCACGACGAGGTCCTGGGGCTTGGTGGGTGCGGTGCCGGCTGTCAGCGCGTAGGGGGTCAGCGCGGCGGAGTCCCAGGCATGCCCGTACGCGGGCCGGTCGGGGTCGGCGGCTCCTGGCGACAAGGGCTGGGCCATGAAGGTGAGTTCGGGGACGATCCGCTCGACGCCCGGGAGGTCGCGGAGCCGTCGCGCGGTGTCCTGAGGCAGCCAGGCCCGCTCGGCGATCGGTTTGGCCTTGTGCTTGACCTTGGTCTTGCCCTTCTTGTGCTTGACCGTGGTCTTGTGGACGTTCTGGTCGGCGGAGACGACGACGGGGGCGGCCGCGTACCGCTCGGTGCGGATGGTGCCGCGCAGGCCGGTCTCCAGAAGGGTGCCGCAGGCCGTGATGAGGGCGGCCGCGCACATGAGGGCGAGGAAGGCACCGAGGAACCCCCCTTTGCGGTCCCGGACGGTGTGCAGTGCGTAGCGCAGCATCATGGCGTGTCCGTCTCTGCGGTGTTGTCGAGGGCCTGGATTCCCTCGGCCGGGGTCTGATTCCCGTCGGCCGGAGCCCGGCGCGCCGGGGCCTGGGCGTCGTTGGGGCGGGCGTCGTCGGCGTCGTCGGGGTGGGCCGGCGCGGGGAAGGCGAGCAGGCGGGTCAGGACGGTGCGTGCGCCGTCCGGAGTCTCGCTGTCGGGGCGCTTGTAGCGGTTGAGGAGCGCGATGAACTCCTCGAAGAACGCGCGGAGTTCGGGCAGCGTGAGTCGGATCGCGCCGCGTGAGTACGGGAAGGCGTCGGCCCACTCCCCCAGGTTCTGCCCCTGCCGCTGGAGCCGCTCGAAGAGTTCGAGGTCGGCGGCGTACGAGAGGTGGTTCAACTCGTCCATGACGAGCCGGGTTTCGGGGTTCTGGCGGCTGCGGGGTGGGAAACGGCGGTCGCCCGGGACGGCTCCCCACCAGCGCTCGCGCCCGCCCACACTCTGGTCCTGGGGCGAGCTCTCCTCGGTGAATCCGTAGCGGGCCAGCTCACGCAGGTGGTAGCTGGTGGCGCCGGTGTTGAGCCCGAGGTCGCGGGCGAGCATCGCCGAGGTCGCGGGGCCGTGGAGGGTGAGGTGCTGGAGGATCTGCTGGCGGCGGGGCTGAGCCAGCGCCTTCAGAGCGCTGAGATCGCTCAGCTCCTGGCCGCCGGTGGGAGCGGCTGAGCCGGGTTCCGGTGTCATGCGTACACAGTCGCCTGTGCACACACCCCTGTGCACTGCGGTGACCAGGCGTCATGACCCGGGGGTTAACCCCACCTGGGTGAGGGCGAGGGCGGCGTCGGACCCCCGTACCGACGCCGCCCTCCCCCTCACCAGGCGGAGCTCACCAGCTCCTCACCCGGCAGAGCTCAGCCCCTTACCGAGGGAAGCTCAGAGTCCTCACCCGGGGGCTAGAAGTCCCCCAGCCCGAGGTCCTCGGTCTCCTCGCCCTCTTCCTCCAGCGCCTGGCGGACCACCCTGAGCGCCACGCCCTCCGGGTATCCCTTGCGGGCGAGCATGCCCGCGAGGCGGCGCAGGCGCTTGTCGCGGTCGAGGCCGCGTGTGGAGCGGAGCTTGCGGGCCACGAGCTCGCGGGCGGTCTCCTCCTCCTGCTCGGAGTCGAGCTGCCCGACGGCCTCGTCGATCACCGCGGAGTCCACCCCCTTGGTGCGCAGCTCCCGGGCGAGCGCCCGCCGGGCCAGCCCCCGGCCGTGGTGCCGCGACTCCACCCAGGCGTCCGCGAAGGCGCCGTCGTTGATCAGGCCGACCTCCTCGAAGCGGGACAGCACTTCCTCCGCCACCTCACCGGGGATGTCCCGCTTCGCCAGCGCGTCGGCGAGTTGCTTGCGCGTACGCGGTTGTCCGGTGAGCAGGCGCAGGCAGATGCCGCGCGCCCGCTCCGCCGGGTCGGCAGGCGGCTCCCCCTTCTCGGCCCTCGACGAGGTTGGGGAGCCGCTGCCCTGTCGTCCTCCGGCCGCTTCGCCGAAGCTGCCGCGCCGACGGCCACGGCTGCGTCCGCCGTCACGAGTACCGCCACCGCCCCGTGGACTGTCGCCGTCACGCGGTCCGTCGCCGTCACGCGGCGCCCCGTGCCCGTCCAGGTCACCCGGGCCCCCGTCGCCCAGGTCCGCCGGGGAGGCGGAGTAGGCGTGATCGGCCCAGTCGGTTCGTCGCGTCACGGACTAGCTCTTGGCCGCCGCGGCCTTGGACTTGGTGGCCTTGGCCGCGGGCGCGGGCACCGTCTTGGCCGCGTCCTCGGCGGGGGTGGCACCCGCCGCGTCGGCACCGGGCTCGGCCGTGGGCGCCTCCGGCTTCACACCGACGCCCAGCTTCTCCTTGATCTTCTTCTCGATCTCGTTGGCCAGGTCGGGGTTGTCCTTCAGGAAGTTGCGCGCGTTCTCCTTGCCCTGACCGAGCTGGTCGCCCTCGTACGTGTACCAGGCGCCGGCCTTGCGCACGAAGCCGTTCTCCACGCCCATGTCGATCAGGCCGCCCTCGCGGCTGATGCCCTGGCCGTAGAGGATGTCGAACTCGGCCTGCTTGAAGGGCGGCGCGACCTTGTTCTTGACGACCTTGACGCGCGTGCGGTTACCGACTGCGTCGGTGCCGTCCTTCAGCGTCTCGATACGGCGGATGTCGAGTCGCACCGAGGCGTAGAACTTGAGCGCACGGCCACCGGTCGTCGTCTCCGGGGAGCCGAACATCACGCCGATCTTCTCGCGCAGCTGGTTGATGAAGATCGCGGTGGTCTTCGACTGGTTGAGCGCGCTGGTGATCTTCCGGAGCGCCTGGCTCATCAGGCGGGCCTGCAGACCCACGTGCGAGTCGCCCATCTCGCCCTCGATCTCCGCGCGCGGCACCAGGGCGGCGACGGAGTCGATGACGATCAGGTCGAGCGCGCCGGAGCGGACCAGCATGTCGACGATCTCGAGCGCCTGCTCGCCATTGTCCGGCTGGGACAGGATGAGGTTGTCGATGTCGACGCCGAGCTTCTTCGCGTACTCCGGGTCGAGCGCGTGCTCGGCGTCCACGAACGCCACGGCGCCGCCGGCCCGCTGCGCGTTGGCCACGGCGTGCAGCGTCAGGGTCGTCTTACCGGAGGACTCCGGCCCGTACACCTCCACCACACGGCCGCGCGGCAGACCGCCGACACCGAGGGCCACGTCGAGCGCGGTCGACCCGGTGGGGATGACCTCGATGGGCTCATTCGGCCGCTCGCCCATGCGCATCACTGCGCCCTTGCCGAATTGCCGTTCAATCTGTGCGAGCGCGGCGTCGAGCGCCTTCTCGCGGTCAGTACCTGCCATGGGTTCCACCCGATTTGCTTGAGTCGATCGCTTCACGTCAATGACGCTAGCGCCTGCCACTGACAATCGGCCTCGGCGCCCGTCCGCCTGTGGATAACTCGAGGCTCACAGCCCTGCCGCTCCCACCGAAATCCCCGGAAACACTGGGGAGAGAGCCGCCAGACACTCCATAAGAATGGATGTTCGATTTTGCTGTCAAGCGCACCACGCGCACCACGCACCCTGCGATGCGGAAGCCCGTAGACTCTGGCGCTCCCGAGGCGGCTCCGGGGCTCCCGAGGCCTGGAGGGTCCGCAGATGCCCTTGCCCTGCGCTGCAGAACCGCGGTGCTGTCCGCCGTACTCATCCTCTCTCCGGCCGGGTGCGGGCCGGATGCGAGCGACTCCGGGAAGGCCTCGCGCACGCGTGCTTCACCCACGCCGGCCTCGCCCTCCGCCGGTCTGCCGGAGGGGGACAGCTGGCGCAGCGCGTACGTCAGCGAGTCCGGCGACGCCGAGACCAGGGATGTCGCCGCCGCCTCCGCCATCGAGGACTGGGCGATCGGCCGCGACAGGATCCATGTCAGCACCGCAATCGAGAAGGCCTCCGGGTACTCGACGTTCTTCCTCCACTACGGCGGAAAGAAGTGGCGGAACTACGACGCCGCCGCCGACCTGCCGAAGCTCGCCACCCTCGGGCTGACCGTCCTGGAGGCATCCGGGCCGGACAACGTCTGGCTGGCATTGGGCGGCCTCCTACCTGCCGGGCAAAACAGGCAAGGTCACAGAGGCCGACCGTCAGCAGCGACTGCTGCTTCACGAAATCGAGCGGGTACCGGACACCCAACAGGTCTGGGGCGTTGGGTACATCGGGTCGGGCGGGGCCGACGAGGGGAACTTCTACCACGGCGTGGTGGTGACCTACGGCTCCTCCTGAGAGCCCGGTCTCGACCAGCAGCCCGGCCTGAAGCCAGGCCGTCACCGGCGGGCCACCGGCCACTCCTCCGCCGGGGATACTCCCCCCGGCGTACAGGCGGTGTCTTCGGCCGGGGGACGACGGCGCGTCCCCCGTTCGCGAGGCTTGCGCCATGGAGAACGCGCAGAACCACCGCCCGGGGACCCCGCAGGACCAGCGACCGGAGCGCCCGCGAGACCACCGCCCGGGCCGGCGCCCCACCGTCGTCGTCACGCTCGCCGCCCTGGCGCTGCTCGCCCTGTCGATCGTCGGCCAGATCGTGGCCGGCGCGGACTACCCCGCCGTGCCGCCCGGCCTCGTCATCCCGGTGGTGGCCGCCGCGCTGCTGGCCTGGCGGCCGAACCGCCGGACCGCCGGGCTCGCCCTGGCCGTCGGCCTGTTCATCGGCGTCGGCGCAGTCGTCACCCCCAACACCGGAGACCGCCTCTCCTCCGGCGACTCCCCGCTGATCGTCTCCACTCTGGCCGAGCTCCTCGCCCTCGCCGGCACGGTCGTGGCCGGCGCCGTGTCCGTACTGCGGTTCGGCCGTCCCAAGGAGGTGCGCGTCTGATGTCCTCGCCCACTACAGCCACTCCCCTGCCGGGCCCGACAGGCCCCGCCCTGACCGGCGCGGTACGGGACCTGTGGCGCGCCGCCCGCCCCTCCGAGCGCCTCTGCTGCGCCACCGGCGCCGCACTCACCCTCTCCGGCCTCGCCCACCTGCTGGTCTTCGCGGTCGACAGAGGGCCCTGGGACGGCCCTGTCTCGTGGCGCAAGCCGGTCACGTTCGGCGTCTCCTTCGGCCTGACGCTGATCGCGCTCACCTGGGTGACGTCGTATCTGCGGATCGGCGACCGCGCCAGGAACGTACTGCTCGTCGTGTTCGCCGCCGACTGCGTCCTGGAGGTCGGCGGGATCACCCTCCAGGCATGGCGGCGGGTGCCGTCGCATCTCAACATGGAGTCCGGCTTCGACACCGCCGTGTCCATGTCCCTCGCGGTGGGCGGCGGGATCCTGGTCGTGCTGCTCTCCGTGTTCGCGGTCGCCTCGTTCCGGCGCCGGCCGTCGGGGCCCACAGGGATGCCGCTCGCGCTGTGGTCCGGCTTCGCGATTCTGCTCGTCGCGCTGGCGTCCGGCGCCGCGATGATCGCGCGCGGGGTGATCCTCACGAAGACCGGCCACCAGGAGGCGGCCTACCACTCGACCGCGCCCCTCAAGCCGCTGCACGGCGTCAGCCTGCACGCCGTGCTCGTCCTGCCCGCGCTGGCCTGGCTGATGTCCCGTACGGCATGGAGCGAGAGGACCAGGAACGGCGTGATGCGCGGTGCGGTCGCCTGCTACGTGGCAGCCGTCGCCGCCGCCGGGATCTGGGCGGCGATCACCTACTGAGACCTAGGAGGCCCACCTAGGACGACGCCTACTCAGAGCCGTCCCGGGTATCGTCCGCGTCCCGTTCCGGCCCGGTCGCCGCTCCGCCCCTCGGATCGTCCGGATTACGCAGGGCGGCCCGCATGCGCGCGAAGGGGGATGAACCGGATCTGGTCCGATGGCCGTGCACCCGCGGGTCGTCCGTGACGGCATAGCGCTTCACGTACGCCCCGAGGAAGGCCTGCAGCGTCGCCACCGCGGGGATGGCGATCAGCGCGCCGACCGCACCGAGGAGCGCCGTGCCCGCGATGACGGAGCCGAAGGCGACCGCCGGGTGGATGTCCACGGTCTTCGCGGTCAGCTTGGGCTGGAGCACATAGTTCTCGAACTGCTGGTAGACGACCACGAAGATCAGCACCCACAGCGCGTACCAGGGGTCGACCGTGAAGGCGATCAGCATCGGCAGGGCGCCCGCCAGATACGTGCCGATGGTCGGGATGAACTGGGACACGAGACCGACCCAGACGGCGAGCACGGGCGCGTAGGGCACACCCAGGGCCTCGAGCAGGATGTAGTGCGCGATCCCGGAGATCAGTGCCATCAGACCGCGCGAGTAGAGATAGCCGCCGGTCTTGTCGACCGCGATCTCCCAGGCGCGCAGCACCTCGGCCTGCTTGGCGGGTGGCAGCACCGAGCACAGCGCGCGACGGAGCCGGGGGCCGTCGGCGGCGAAGTAGAACGAGAACAGCAGTATGGTCAGCAGCCGGAACAGGCCTCCTAGGACCTGCCCCGACACGTCGAGGACGCCGCTCGCGCTGTTCTGCACGTATTTCTGGAGCCAGTCGGAGTGCAGCAGGCTGTCCTGGACCGCGACCCTGCTCAGGTCCGTGTGGAACGTCTGGTTGATCCAGTTGATCACCGAGTCGAGGTAGGCGGGAAAGTCCTCGACCATGCTGACGATCTGGCCCGCGAGCATCGAGCCGAGCAGAACCATGAAACCCAGGCCGGCGATCGTGACGCCCAGGAAGACGATCCCGGTGGCCAAGCCCCGGCGCATGCCGCGCCCGGCCATCCAACTGACCGCCGGCTCCACGGCGAGCGCCAGGAAGAAGGCGATCAATACGTTGATCAACAGCCCGGTGAGTTGGTGGAACGCCCAACTGCCCAGCTGGAAACAGGCGATGAGGGACAGGGCGAGCACCATGGCCCGCGGCAGCCAGCCCGGCATCCGCGCACGCGCGCTCGCGGCCCCGCCCCCGGGGGGCGTCGGGCCGGGCGGGGAGGCGTCGGCTGTCGCCTGCAAGGTCTCGTCTGTGGGTGCCACGGAGCCAGTCTCGCCCACGCCGCTGACAGCCGGGCACCGCCCCCGCTCGTTCGAGCAGGTCAGCGGTTCTCCGACGGAACATTCATCGTGGCGCACACCGCACGCCACACGTCCTTCGCCTCCCAGCCGGCGTCGAGCGCTTCGTGCACGGTGCGCCCACCGAGTTCCGTCATCACATGATCACGCGCGAATGTTTCGGCGTAGCCAGGACCGAAGTGATCCGCCATCCGCTGCCAGAAGACCGTCAACCGCATGCCACCAGTATCCCGCCCCTGAGAGTGCAGCCCGGCACGGAAGGCTCACCGAGAACGCTTTCCGTCCTACGGTCGGTGCATGGCCGAAAACGGAGCATCCCCACTCCCTCAGACCACCTCGGCGCCCTCCCCGCTCTCCCGTGCCGAGCACTTCATCTGGCTGACCGCGCGCGTGCTGGAACAGCGCCGCTTCGCCTACCACTTCCTCGGTGCGGGCCGGGCGGGCGCAGACGCCGTCGAGACCGCCCTCGCCGCCTACCGCAACGAGGACGAGGGTTACGGTCACGCCCTCGAACCCGATCTCCGCGGCCCGGTGAGCCAGCCGCTGCACACCGGGCACGCGCTGCGGGTCCTCGACTCGATCGGACGCTGCAGCGGCCAGCGGGTGGAGCGGGTGTGCCGCTACCTGACGTCCATGTCGACCCGCGAGGGTGCTCTCCCGGCGATCCATCCCAGCCAGCGCGGCTACCCGTGCGCGCCCTTCATGCCCGTGGTGGACGACCCGCCGAGCGAGCTGCTCGCCACGGGCCCCGTGGTCGGCCTGCTGCACCGCAACCAGGTGTGGCACGCGTGGCTGTTCCGGGCGACCGACTTCTGCTGGGCCGCGGTCGAGTCCCTCAAGAAGTCCCATCCCTACGAGGTCGAGGCGGCCGTGGCCTTCCTGGACGGCGCGCCCGATCGCCCGCGCGCGGAGGCGGCCGCCGACCGGCTCGGCCGGCTCGTGCGCGAGCAGCGGCTTGCGCTGCTCGATCCCGAGCGGCCGGAGGAGTACCCCGTAGCGCCCGGGTACGCGCCGGGTGAGCACCACCTTCCGCACGACTACGCGAAGACTCCGGAGTCGCTGGCGCGCGCGTGGTTCACGGACGAGGAGATGGCACGCTCGCTGGACTTCCTCGCGGGCGAGCAGCAGGACGACGGCGGGTGGCCGATCCGCTGGCGCCAGTGGGCTCCGGCGGTCGCGCTGGAGGCGCGCCCGATGGTGACGGTCGAGGCGCTGCGCACGCTGCGGTCGTACGGGCGGCCCATCGCCTGACGCCTTCGTGGGCGGCACCTCAGGAGGTGTCGGCCGCGTCCCTCAGCAGAAGCGCGGCGATGGCGAGTGCCGTCCCGCGCGGAGCCGACAGGTCGATGCCCGTCTGCTCGCCGATGCGGGCGAGCCGGTTGTCGACCGTGTTGGGATGCAGGCCGAGCGCGGCAGCTGTCGCCCTGCGGTCCTGCCGGTGGGCGAGATGGGTCCGCAGGGTCTCCAGGAGTTCGGGCCGGTCGGCCACCGGGTCCAGGAGGGCCGCTATCCGATGGCTCGTCTCGCTGGGACGGGACAGGTGATACTCCAAGAGCACGTCGTCCAGTCGGTGCAGTCCGGCCGGGATGCCGCACGCGCGCGTGATGCGCAGGATCTCGGTCGCGGTGCGGGCCGCCGCGGTCACCTCCTCGGGGCCGGCCGCCTGCACGGCGGCCACCCGGACCTCGAACCCGCCGGCCTTGGCGAGGCGGCCAACCAGATCGTCGGGGGCCGGGCAGTCCTTGGGCACGATGACCCGCCCGCCGTCGGCCTCCAGGAGCGCGAACACTTCCACTCCGAAGGCGTGGTCCAGGGCGGTCTGCACCCGACGCAGCCTGCGCCGCACGGCGACCCGCCCCTCGGCGGGATCCGCGTCGAGGCCGAGGGCCAGTACGAGCGCGGGCCCTTCGAGGCGGAGCTGGTCCAGGAGGACGTGCCCGGGCGGGACCATCCCGTCGAGCAGGCCGCGCACCAGGGAGCGGACCTGGGCCCGCTGCTCGGCCTCCAGGGCGGACCGCTCGTCGAGATACGTCTCCGCCACGGCCCCCACGATCCCCGGGTGCGACTGCAGCAGTACGTCGACGAGTTCGACCAGCGCGCCTTCCTCACCGGGGCCCGCAGCGTCACGCAGGGCCCGCCACAGGACGTAGGCGCCGTGTGCGTGGGTGCGCAGGAGGAGGTGCAGCGGCATGCCCTCCTCGGCCCGCTGAGCGGCGCGCTCGCGGAACAGCCGGAGGCTGCCGGGCTGGACCAGGTCCGGCTCGCTGACACTGCGCAGGAAGAGCCGTACGCCGTGCCGGGCGGTCGCGGCGACTTCCAAGTCCTTCACGTCATCGGGGAGTTCGGCGTATCCGGGCAGTTCCTCGAACGACTCGCGAGCCATGCGGCGGGCGAGTTCGTTGACCCTCGGTTCGCAGCGCGCGGCCAGGGAGCGGGCTTCGGGCGACAGGGCCACTGTTCCTCCATTCCCCCATGGACGTGGACCGGGCACTGCGTTTGTGACGCGTCACATTACCCACGGGTGGGACATGTGACGCGAGGCGGTGTCCGATCTCACATCTGGGGCCGAAACTCGTGGCCGGTGGCGATCGACCGCACTGCACACAAGGAGCCGAGGACATGACCGAACACAAAGAGCGGGGCACCCAGCACGCCGCGTACGCCGACTACATCGACCGGGTCTGGCAGGGCACCGAGACGCTGCTGCCTCATCTGACGGGCACGTACTCCGGGAGTGAACTGGTGCGCCTGCGTGACCGCGTGGGCTTCTTCCCGGCGTTCGCCAACGTGGCGGCCTTCGACACGGGCGACGGCGTGGTCCTCATCGACTCGGGCGACTTCCGTACGGCGGGCCAACTGCACGAGGCGGTCGCCGGGTTCGGCGCGGGACCGGTGCGCTCCGTGGTGTACACGCACGGCCACGTGGACCATGTCTTCGGAGTGGCTCCCTTCGACCAGGAGGCCGACGAGAGCGGCGGACCGCGCCCCGAGGTGATCGCCCACGAGGCCGTCCCCGCGCGGTTCGACCGCTACATCAAGACGGCGGATTACAACTC
This sequence comes from Streptomyces sp. NBC_01445, assembly GCF_035918235.1. NCBI lineage: Bacteria > Bacillati > Actinomycetota > Actinomycetes > Kitasatosporales > Streptomycetaceae > Streptomyces > Streptomyces sp. NBC_01445. The sequence goes on from NZ_CP109485.1 coordinate 3,533,827, forward strand.
CTGGATCAATCGCAGGCAGTTCGGAGTGCCCTCCCTGGAGTGGCCCACCACATACCGCTATCCGGACGTCGTCTACAGGGACCGTCTCACCGTGCGGCGCGGGGAGCTGACGTTCGAGCTCGTGCACGCGCGCGGGGAGACCGACGATCACACGTACGTATGGATCCCCGAACTCAGGACGCTGTGCACGGGCGACCTGTTCATCTGGAACGCGCCGAACGCGGGCAACCCCCAGAAAGTGCAGCGCTATCCGGAGGACTGGGCGCACGCCCTGCGCGCGATGCAGGAGCTCGGCGCCGAGCTCCTGCTGCCTGGGCACGGCGTTCCCGTCGTCGGCTCCGACCGCGTGCACCAGGCTCTCGACGACACCGCGCGCCTCCTGGAGTCGCTGTGCGAGCAGACCAGGGAGCTGATGAACGCGGGCCACCGCCTCGACGCGGTGATCCACGGGGTCAAGGCCCCGGAGGACCTGCTGGCGAAGCCGTACCTCCACCCGGCCTACGACGAGCCCGAGTTCGTCGTGCGCAACCTGTGGCGCCTGTGGGGCGGCTGGTACGACCAGAATCCTGCGCACCTCAAGCCCGCCCCGGAGGCGGACGTCGCGGCCGAGTTCGCACGGGCCGCGGGCGGGGCGTCCGCGCTGGCGCTGCGCGCCTCCGAGCTGCTCGCCGCCGGGGAGCTGCGCCTCGCCTCGCATCTGGCCGAGACGGCGGCTCTGGCGGCGCCCGCCGATCAGGAGGTGGCACGCGTGCGTGCCGACGTGTTCGCACAGCGTGCCCTCCAGGAGACGTCGACCATGGCCCGCGGTGTCTTCCACTGGGCCGCGGCAGAGTCGGCGGCCGTGGCCGCCGGCACGGACGTACAGACGGAGTTGACGCGCTCCCCGGCAGGACGCAAGCGGGCCGAAGGGGCGATCAGCGTCGGTGTGGTCGACGACGAAGACGGCTGCTGCTGATGAGCCGGGCGTGGCGCACCACGTGGCTGCTGCTCGCCTTCATGCTCGTGAACTTCGCGGACAAGGCCGTGCTCGGGCTCGCGGGCCCCGAGATCCGGGCGGACTTCGGCATCACGCGGCAGGAGTTCGGCACGGCGCAGTCGGCGTTCTTCGCGCTGTTCTCGCTTGCCGCGCTCGGGGTCTCGGCCCTGACGCGGCGCGTGCGGACGACGACCCTGCTGTTGGTGCTCGCGCTGTTGTGGTCGGTGGCGCAACTGCCGATGCTGTGGGGAGCGGCTGGGTTCGGCACACTGCTGGCCACGCGCGTGCTCCTCGGTGCGGCGGAGGGGCCCGCCTCTCCGGTCGCCATGCACCACGTCCACGGCTGGTTCCCGCAGCGTGAGCGGGCCCTACCCACCGCGGTCCTCCTGGTCGGCGCAGCGGCGGGCGTGGCCGTCGCGTCGCCAGTGCTCACCTGGGTGATCACGCACTGGGGCTGGCGCTGGTCGTTCGGTGTCGTCGGTCTGGCGGGACTTCTGTGGGCCGTCTGCTGGCGGCTGTGGGGCACCGACGGGCCACTGGCCCCGTCGGTCACCACGAAGAAGCACTCCGAGGCCGCAGAGCGGACGCCCACGACAGACACAGTGCCGTTGCGCGCCATCCTGCTCTCCGGCACGTTCCTGACCGCCGCGTTCGGCTCGTTCGCCGCCTACTGGTCGATGAGCACCATGCTGACGTGGGCACCGGACTACCTGGAGAGCGTCGTCGGCTGGGACCTGCACCAGGCGGGCACGATGGTCGGCCTGGGCGCCCTCGCCAGCGGGGCGGTCATCCTCGGCCACGGCCTGATCGCCCAGCGGTCCGCCCGCAAGGGCACACCCCGGCGCCTGCCCCCAGGGGCTGGTGCGGGTCTCCTCGTCACCGTCGCGGGCTGCGCCACCGCCGTGTACGGCACGACGGACTCCCTGGCGGTCAAGGTGCCCATGATGCTCGGCCCCATGGCGCTCGCCATGGTGATGCTGACGGTGGCATCCACGGCCTGTGCCCGCATCGCTCCTCCGGCCCAACGCGGCGTCGTCCTGGGCACCTTGACTTTCGTCTACGCGCTGGGCGGCATCCTGTCGCCCCTCGTGCTCGGCGGCATGGTGGACCGCGCGAGGTCGGTGTCGGCCGGTTACGAAGAGGGCTGGCTCCTCACCGCCGGGCTGCTGGTGACGGCGGGGGTGCTGGCGGCGCTCTTCTGCCGCCCGGAGACAACGGCCCGGCGACTCGGCCTACCGGAACCCGCGGCGGGGTCGGTGCCGCAGGTGCCGGTGGCGCACTGAGTGTGGGTGGCAGGCGCGCAAGGGGTCCACGCGCGCGTGGGGGGGGCTCAGCCCGTGACGGCGCGCAGTCCGGCCGTCACCACGACGGCCGCCGCGACGACGACCAGGAACGGCGCGCGCAGGATCAGCGCGACCGCCGCCGCGGCCAGCCCGGCCGCCTTCGCGTCGAGGACGAGCGTGGTGCCTTCGGCGAAGGTCTGCTGGGCCGTGAGCGCGGCCAGCAGGGCCACGGGGAGCAGCGCCGCCAGTCGTCGGACCAGGGGCCGTTCCAGGACACCGGCGGGCACGAGGAGGCCGATGAGCTTGACGGCGTAACAGCCGACTGCGGTCACCGCGACCGCGATCCAGATGTTCATCGGTCCTCTCCTTGTCCGCCGTCGGTCTTCTGCAAGGTCGCTCGTGAGTTCTGGTCCGGGCTCTCCTCGGTCTCTCTCCGTGCCACCCGGCGCCCCTCTACGTAGAGCACGGCCGGCGCGGCGAGTGCGGCCACCAGGACCGGCACACCGGCCGGCAGGACGGGCAGCAGCCCGAGGCCGAGGATGACGGCGATACCGGCCACGGCCCGTTCCGTTGAGGTCCGCAGCATCGGCGCGAGCAGCGCCAGGAAGACCGCTGGTCCGGCCGCGTCGAGCCCCCACGCGTCGGTGTCGCCGATGGCCTCCGCGCCGAGCGCCCCGAGCAGGGTCGTGAGGTTCCACAGCACGTACAGGGTGAGTCCCGTGACGGTGAAGCCGATACGGGCGCTGCGGCGCGTGGGCTGGGCGAGCGAGACGGCCGTGGTCTCGTCGATGACCCAGTGCGCGGCGAAGGGGCGCAGCACGCGCGGGAGGGCGAGCAGCTGGGAAAGACGCAGCCCGTAGAAGGAGTTGCGCACGCCGAGGAAGAAGGCGCCCGCGGCGGCGGTGAGCGGGTTGCCGCCGGCCGCGATCGCGCCCACGAGGGCGAACTGCGAGGCCCCGGTGAACACGAGCAGGCTGAGCGCGCAGGTCTGGAGCACGCTGAGGCCGCTGCCGGCCGAGGTCACGCCGAAGGCGAATCCGGAGAGTCCGACGGCGACGCCGACGCCGAGCGCGTCCCGGACGACGGCGGAATCGGCCTTCTCAGGCCCTCCGCCCCCAGGCCCACCGCCCCCAGGCCCACCTGCTCCGGGCCTGCCCTCCCCGGGAGTCCCTACTTGCCCAGGCTCGCCCGGCTCCCGTGCTGATCCGGCGCGTCCTGATCCGGTGCATATCGCTGCGGATGTTGTCTGTTCTGCCACGCCTCCGACGGTACGAGGGAGCGCGCGGCCGGGTCTTGTACGTTCTTGCGCTCCCGCTGGTAGGCGCCGGGCGGTACGCCGACGATCCGCGTGAAGTGCCGGTTCAGGTGCGGCTGGTCCGTGAAGCCGACTTCCACGGCCGCGTCGGCCGGTGCCGTGCCGCCGTCCAGGAGGCGGCGGGCGGCCCGCACGCGCGCGTCGGTGAGCCAGGTGTGCGGCGGCATGCCGTACGCGTCCCTGAAGGCGCGCAGCAGAGCGAACGGGCTGGTGCCGAGTTCGGTGGCGAGGGTCTCCAGGGACGGCGGCTCGGCCATCCGCTCGACGAGCACGGCACGCGCGCGTGCCGCGATCGAGGCGCCGGCGGACCGCATGGGGCGCGCAGTCATGGGCTGCCCGTGATCGCGCAGCAGCCGCGCGACCACGATGCGCAGCAGACTGTCGGCGGCGAGCGCGTTGCCCTCCTCGGCGGCGCGGTGCACCTCACTGATGAGGTGAGCCGCCTGCGGGTCATTCACGATCGGCTGGGCGAACGCCGCGGTCCCTCGGACCGCCATGGTCTCGCCCGCGATCTCGGCTATGACATCGGCCGACGGGTAGAGCGTGTGGTAGGCCCACCCTTCGGGCTCCCCCGCCCTCGCCGTGTGCGCCACCTCGGGGTTGATCATGACGACGGTGCCGGGGCCCGCGTGCACCGTGCCCGTCGGCAGGCCCACGTCCTCGACCCCGCTGTTGACCGCACCGAAGACGTACCCGTCGTGGCTGTGACGGGGGAAGGTGTGACGGACGTAGCGCGCCCGCAGCAGGTCGAGGCCCGGCAGCTGTTCGTAGCGCCAGTGCCTGGCCCATTCCTTCGTTCCCGAACCTGCCATGTGTTCCATTCTGCGCCACGACCGGGCCGCGCCGCCCCGCCGCCGAGGTCAGGATGCGGAGCGTTTGCGCAGGTCCGGGCCATTGTCAGTGGGGAGGTGCACGATGGGTGCATGGTCAGGTCCGCACGCAGCCCGCTCGACGGTTTCTCCCCCGCGACCCGCAATTGGTTCACGGGGGCGTTCTCCGCGCCCACGTCCGCACAGGCCGGGGCGTGGCAGGCCATCGGCGAGGGCTCGGACGTGCTGGTCGTCGCGCCGACGGGTTCCGGCAAGACGCTGGCCGCGTTCCTGGCCGCCCTGGACCAGCTGGCGTCGACGCCACCGCCGGCCGACCCGAAGAAGCGCTGTCGCGTCCTGTACGTCTCGCCGCTCAAAGCCCTCGCGGTCGACGTGGAGCGGAATCTGCGCAGCCCGCTCACCGGTATCCGGCAGGAGTCGGTGCGCCTCGGGCTGCCCGAGCCCGAGGTGAAGGTCGGCATCCGCTCCGGGGACACTCCCCCGGCCGAGCGCCGCGCCCTGTCGACCCGGCCCCCGGACATTCTGATCACGACGCCGGAGTCGCTGTTCCTGATGCTCACGTCCGCCGCGCGTGACGCGCTCACGGGCATCGAGACGGTGATTCTCGACGAGGTGCACGCGGTCGCGGGCACCAAGCGCGGCGCCCATCTCGCGCTGTCCCTGGAGCGCCTCGACGAGCTGCTGCCCCGGCCCGCCCGCCGGATCGGACTGTCCGCGACGGTCCGCCCTGTCGACGAGGTGGCGCGCTATCTGTCGCCCCAGCGCAAGGTGGAGATCGTCCAGCCGCGCTCGGGCAAGGAGTTCGACCTCTCGGTGGTCGTCCCCGTGGAGGATCTGGGCGAGCTCGGCGGCTCGCCCGTCGCCGACTCCGACCAGGGCGCGGAGCGGCCGTCGATCTGGCCGCATGTCGAAGAGCGCATCGCCGACCTGGTCCAGTCGCACCGCTCGACGATCGTCTTCGCCAACTCCCGCCGCCTGGCCGAGCGCTTGTGCAACCGGCTGAACGAGATCGCGTACGAGCGGGCGACGGGCGAGGCCCTCCCCGAGGACCATGCACCGGCCGAGCTGATGGGCGGCTCGGGCGCGGCGAACGGAGCGCCGGCGGTCATCGCCCGCGCCCACCACGGATCGGTCTCCAAGGAGCAGCGCGCCCTCGTCGAGGAGGACCTCAAGGCGGGCCGGCTGCCCGCCGTGGTGGCCACGTCCAGCCTCGAGCTGGGTATCGACATGGGCGCGGTGGACCTCGTCGTCCAGGTGGAGTCCCCGCCCTCCGTGGCCTCCGGCCTCCAGCGCGTGGGCCGCGCGGGACACCAGGTGGGCGCGGTCTCCACGGGCGTGGTCTTCCCGAAGTACCGGGGCGACCTCGTCCAGGCGGCGGTGGTCACCGAGCGGATGCGCACGGGCTCCATCGAGTCCCTTCGTATCCCCGCCAACCCCCTGGACGTGCTGGCGCAGCAGCTGGTCGCGATCACAGCGCTCGACACGTGGCAGGTGGACGACCTGCTCGCGCTCGTCCGCCGTGCGGCCCCCTTCGCATCGCTTCCGGAGTCCGCGTTCACCGGCGTTCTCGACATGCTGGCGGGCCGCTATCCCTCCGACGCGTTCGCCGAGCTGCGTCCACGCGTGGTGTGGGACCGCATCGCCGGCACGGTCACCGGACGCCCCGGTGCCCAGCGCCTGGCCGTCACCTCCGGGGGCACGATTCCGGACCGCGGCCTCTTCGGGGTGTTCCTCGCCGGATCCGACCCCAAGAAGGGCGGCGGGCGGGTAGGTGAGCTCGACGAGGAGATGGTCTACGAGTCCCGGGTGGGCGACGTGTTCACCCTCGGTACGAGTTCCTGGCGCATCGAGGACATCACGCGCGACCGCGTGCTGGTCTCCCCCGCGCCCGGCGTCCCGGGCAGGCTGCCGTTCTGGAAGGGCGACCAGCTCGGCCGCCCGCTCGAACTGGGGCGCGCGGTGGGCGCGTTCCTGCGCGAGGTCGGCTCCCTGTCCACGGAGGACGCGCGGCTCCGGCTGCTCGCGGCGGGCCTCGACGCGTGGGCCGCCGACAATGTGCTGGCCTATCTGTCCGAGCAGCGCGAGGCCTGCGGCCACATCCCGGACGACCGGACCATCGTGGTCGAGCGGTTCCGTGACGAGCTGGGCGACTGGCGGGTCGTCGTGCACTCCCCCTTCGGCGCGCAGGTGCACGCCCCCTGGGCGCTCGCTCTCGGCGCCAGGCTCGGCGAGAAGTACGGCATGGACGCCCAGGTCATGCACGCCGACGACGGCATCGTGCTGCGCCTTCCCGACGCCGACCTCATGAGCCTCGACCTCCTGGACCAGGAGCCCTCGAAGGCCGGTTCGGAGTACGACGCCGACCAGGCGCCCCTCGGGGCCGCCGACGTTGCCTTCGACAAGGGCGACGTCAGCCAGATCGTCACCGACCAGGTCGGCGGCTCGGCCCTGTTCGCGGCCCGCTTCCGCGAGTGCGCGGCCCGCGCCCTGCTGTTGCCCCGCCGCAACCCCGGCAAGCGCACCCCCCTGTGGCAGCAGCGCCAGCGCGCCTCCCAACTCCTCCAGGTGGCCAGCGAGTTCGGCTCGTTCCCGATCGTCCTCGAAGCCGTACGGGAGTGCCTCCAGGACGTCTTCGACGTGCCCGGCCTCGCGGAGTTGATGGGTGACATCGAGTCCCGCAAGGTCCGCCTCGTCGAGGTCACCACCCCGGAGGCCTCCCCGTTCGCCCGTTCCCTCCTGTTCGGCTACGTCGCCCAGTTCCTGTACGAGGGCGACTCCCCGCTCGCCGAGCGGCGCGCCGCCGCCCTCTCGCTGGACTCGCGGCTGCTCGCCGAACTGCTCGGGCAGGCCGAGCTGCGCGAGCTCCTCGACGCGGACGTGCTCGCCGAGCTGGAACAGGAGCTCGGGTGGCTCACCGACGACCGCCGCATCAGGGACGTCGAGGGCGTCGCGGACCTGTTGCGCGTCCTCGGGCCGCTCACGGACGCCGAGTTGGCGGATCGGGGCGCCGAGCCGGGGTGGGCCACGGAGCTGGCGTCCGCCCGCCGCGCCATCCGAGTCCGTATCGCGGGAGCCGACCACTGGGCGGCGATCGAGGACGCGGGCCGGCTGCGGGACGCGCTCGGCACCGCGCTGCCCGTGGGCGTACCCGAGGCCTTCACGGAGCCCGTCAAGGATCCCCTGGGCGACCTTCTCGCCCGGTACGCGCGCACGCACGGCCCGTTCACCTCGGCCGCGGCCGCCACCCGCTTCGGCCTCGGCGCGGCGGTCACGGACGGCGCGCTGCAACGCCTGGCGGCGAACGGGCGGGTGGTGCAAGGCGAGTTCCATCCGGCCGGCATCGGCCAGGAGTGGTGCGACGCGACGGTGCTCCGGCGTCTGCGCAGGCGTTCGCTCGCGGCCCTGCGGCACGAGCTGGAGCCGGTCCCGCCCGCCGCCCTCGCCCAGTTCCTGCCCCAGTGGCAGCACTTGGGCGGGCAAGGGCTGCGCGGTGTCGACGGTCTGGTGCGCGCGGTCGAGCAGTTGCAGGGCGCGTCCGTACCGGCGTCCGCCCTGGAGAAGCTCGTCCTGCCGTCCCGGGTCTCGGGCTACACGCCCGCGATGCTCGACGAACTCACGGCGTCGGGCGAGGTCGTGTGGGCGGGCGCGGGCTCCCTGCCCGGCAAGGACGGCTGGGTCTCCCTGTACCTGGCCGACACGGCACCCCTGCTGCTCCCCGCGCCGCACCCCCTGGAGCTCACCGCCCTCCACCAGTCCGTCCTGGACACGCTCTCCGGTGGCTACGGCCTGTTCTTCCGCCAGATCGCCGACCAGGTCCGCGCGACAACGCACCCCGACGCCACCGATCCTCAACTGGCGGACGCACTCTGGGACCTGGCCTGGTCCGGGCGGCTCACGAACGACACGCTGGCCCCGATGCGCTCCCTCCTCGGGTCGGGCCGCACCGCGGGATCCACGGCTCACCGCGCCCGCCGCGCGATCCCGCGCGGGCGCTACGGGGGCCTCACCGCCGCCGCGCGGACCGCCTCCCGCTCGGGCCCGCCGACCGTCGCTGGCCGCTGGTCACTGCTGCCCACAGTCGACCCCGACCCGACAGTGCGCGCCCACGCCCTGGCCCGCACGCTCCTCGACCGGCACGGTGTGGTGACCCGGGGCGCCGTCGCCGCGGAGGGCGTGGAGGGCGGTTTCTCCGCGGTGTACCGCATCCTGTCCGCCTTCGAGGAGAGCGGCCAGGCCCGGCGGGGGTACGTCGTCGAGGGCCTCGGCGCCGCGCAGTTCGCGATGGACGGGGCGGTGGACCGCCTGCGCGCGGCCGCGAACGCACGCGATCGCGGGGATGCCCCGCCCGACCCCTACGCCGGTCCGCCCGGCGCGCCCATGCCCCCCACGACCGACCCGTCGGCTACCTGGGACCCGTCGTGGTCCACCGCCAGCGGGCCGCACACCATCCCGGACTTCCCCCCGGACTTTCCCCCCGGCTTCTCCCCGGACGCCGTCCCGGATTTTCCCCCGGACTTCGCGGAACACAACGCCTGGCCCGCACCCGGCCGCCCAGGCCCAGGCCCCGGCCCCGATCGCACCCCGCGCCGCCGAAGAGCCGCGTCCAGAGCCGTCGTTCTCGCCGCCGCAGACCCGGCGAACGCCTATGGCGCTGCCCTGACCTGGCCCGACTCCCCCACCGGCGCCGGACACAAGCCGGGCCGCAAGGCGGGCTCCCTGGTCGTGCTCGTCGACGGCGAGCTGACCCTCTACATGGAGCGCGGCGGCAAGACCCTGCTGGCCTGGCCGGCGTCCGAAGGCGACGCCGGCGCGCTCTCCGCGGCCGAGGTCGCCGAGGACTCCCGGCTGCCCGCCGCCGCGGAGGCACTGGCCGACGCCGCCAGAGCGGGCTCCCTCGGCACGATCACCGTGGAGCGGATCAACGGCTCCGCCGCTCTGACCTCTCCGTTCTCGCCCCTCCTGGAAACAGCCGGCTTCCACGCAACCCCGCGAGGCCTACGCCTGCGCGCATAGACCCGACCCCGCACGGAACACGCCCACCCGCCCCCTCCGACGTCACCCCAAACCCTCACCGGCCCACCGCTCCCCCCATGCCGCCCACCGCCGCCCCACGCCGACCACCCCACCGCTGCCACCCGTGCCACCCTTGACCCATGCCCGAAGGAGACACCGTCCTGCAGACCGCGCGGCGTCTGCACACCGCCCTCGCGGGCCAGGTGCTCATCCGCTCCGACCTGCGCGTCCCCCGCTTCGCCACGGCCGACCTGACCGGCCGCACGGTCCTCGACGTCACCCCGCGTGGCAAGCACCTCCTCACCCGCATCGAGGGCGGCCTCACCCTGCACTCACACCTCCGGATGGACGGCTCCTGGAAGGTGTATGCACCGGGAGAGCGCTGGACCGGTGGCCCCGGCCACCAGATCCGCGCCATCCTCGGCAACGCCACCCGCACCGCCGTGGGCTACCGCCTCCCCGTCCTCGAACTCATGCGCACGGCCGACGAGATCAAGGTGGTCGGCCACCTCGGCCCCGACCTGCTCGGCCCGGACTGGGATGCCGAAACGGCCCTGCGCAACCTCCTCAGCGACCCGGCTCGCCCCCTCGGCGAGGCACTCCTCGACCAGCGCAATCTCGCGGGCATCGGCAACGTCTACAAGTCCGAGCTGTGCTTCCTCCTTCAGGTCACCCCATGGCTGCCCGTCGGCGACCTCCCCGACGGCACCGCCGCTCGACTCCCCGAGCTGGCCAAGAAGCTCCTCGAAGCCAATCGCGACCGCCCCGCACGCGTCACCACCGGCAGCGGCCGCCCCGGCCAGCGGCTCTACGTCTACGGCCGGGCGCCTCGCCCCTGCCTGCGCTGCCGCACCCCGATCCGCGTGGCCGACCAGGGCGACGGCTCCCGTGACCGCCCCACCTACTGGTGCCCCTCCTGCCAACACGGCCCGGCCCCACGCCCGTACGCCAAGCAGCCCGCGCACGCCAGATAGCGAAGCCCTGCTCCGCAACCACACCAGATAGCCCGTACAAGCTAATTGACGACCCGTCAGAAGTGCTCGTACGGTCCCCTCATGCCCGTCACCGCGTACGACCTCACCGGACGCACCGCATTCGTCACCGGCGCCGCGAGCGGCATCGGACGCGCTTCCGCCCTGCTCCTGGCCGACGCCGGAGCCACCGTGCACTGCGCCGACCGCGACGCGCAGGGCCTGCACGAGACGGAGACGCTGATCAAGGCCAGGGGCGGCACGGCCCGCACCCACGCCCTCGACGTCGCGGACCGCACCCAGCTCGCCGAGGCGGTGGCCGCGGCCGTCGACGCGACGGGCCGTCTCGACGTCATGGCCGCGATCGCCGGGATCATGCACAGCAGCCCCGTCCTGGAGACCCGCGACGAGGACCTCGACCGCGTCCTCGGCATCAATTTCAAGGGGGTGCTGTACGCCTGCCAGGAGGCCGCCCGCGCCATGATCGCGACGGGCACTCGCGGCAGCATCGTCACGATGGCGTCGGGCGCCGTGGACACCGGCGGCCCCGGACTGCTCTGCTACGGCGCCTCGAAGGCCGCGGTCGTCCAGCTGACGAAGACACTGGCGACCGAGGTCGGCCCGCAGGGCATCCGCGTCAACGCGGTCGCGCCCGGCTGGATCCGTACGCCCATGACCGGCCGCCACGACGCGTCGGAGCAGTCGCACACCGAGGCTCTGATGGTCCGGATGTCCCCGCTGGGCCGCGTAGGCGAGGCGGACGACATCGCCCACGCCGTCCTGCACCTGGCGTCGGACGCGTCATCGTTCACGACGGGCCAGATCCTCCGCCCGAACGGCGGCGTCGCCATGCCCTGGTAAGCAGGCCGGCCCCAGCGAACCGCCTCGCCCTCATAGCCGCTCCATCAGCCCCCGTCGCCCCCACAGCCGCCCCAGAAGACTGCCCCGCCCCCACAGAGGTCCTGCCCCGCCTCACGGCCCCCACCGCCCTCGCGGCCCGGGCCTTGGGCACACAGTGCACCGGCAGCAGGCTCAGCCCCCACCCGCCGGCCGCCACGGCTCCCTCGAACGCTCCCGCGTCCGGCGAGAAGGCCAGCCGCAGCACGCCCCACCACCACAGCGCCCCGAAGGCCACGGCCGGTATCCAGCGCGCGTTCCGCCACACCCCGGCCGGTATTCCGCGCACGGTCCGCCACGCCACGGCCGCCACCTCCTGCCCGATGCCGGATCGGATCGAACCCGAACGCCGGCGCCACCCGGCGGCAGGGCGCTACGGAGGCGTTCCCGCACACCGAAGGCGCTCCCGCCCACGTCGAAATCCCCTTCACCATGGCACGAATGCCCTGATACGGGCATGTCGAGCCCGCCCCGGCACCCCTGGCCCACCGCTCCAAGCACCCTGGCCCGCCCCTCCTGACACCCCGATCCCGCCACTCAGCCCCCTCTCCTGACACCGCGCTCCCACCACCCAGCCCCCTCGGCATGCAAAAGCCCCGGCCGATCTCCCGGCCGGGGCTTTCACACACTTATGAGTGACACCTGCACGAGGCGTCACGCCGCGCGAACTCACGCAGCGACGACGTCCACCGCTTCCGCAGGCGCCTTGATGGTCACCCGTTCCGGTGGAACACCGGCCACGGAGACAGAATTGAGCCGCGGGCGAACCGGTGCGGGCACCGGATCAGTAGCCGCTGCCGACTCGGCCAGCTCGGCGAGAGCGAGCTCGTCGCTCACCTCGCGCATGAGCTCGGACATCCGTACGTCAAGCGCGTCGCAAATAGCGGACAGCAGCTCGGAGGATGCCTCCTTCTGCCCCCGCTCCACCTCGGAGAGATAGCCGAGCGAGACTCGGGCGGACGAGGAGACTTCGCGCAGAGTACGGCCCTGGCGCTGGCGCTGCCGACGCAGCACGTCACCCAGCAGGCGACGGAGCAGAATCATCGGTGGCTCCCTCCTCGGACCGCGTAGCCGCATCCTTCACGCCCCACCGTACCGCCTTGCGCCGCGGCCGTGCGGGGAGCGATGTCGTGTTCACTCAGGGCTGTAAACATCAAAACCCCCCGTTCTGTTCCGTATCCTGTGCCCGCTCATTCTCTGCGCGTTCGCTCAAGAGCCGCTCAAGCAGCAGCTCAAGCACACTCCGTACACTCTTCATACGGATTTCCGAACGGTCGCCGTTCAACCGCAACGCGGCCACTTTCCGGCTACGAGCGAAACTGCCGGCCTGACCCCCGGACCCCTCAACCCCGGCGCCGGCTCCCGCGTCAGCCCCTCCGGATCCCGCCTCGAAGGCCATGGAGTCCCCCGGACCGGCGACGGCCACGAACACCGTCCCCACCGGCTGCCCGTCCTGCTCGTCGGGCCCGGCCACGCCTGTGGTCGCGATTCCCCAGTCGGCGCCGAGGACCCTGCGCACCCCGGTCGCCATCTGCAGGGCGACCTCGGGATCCACTGCCCCTCGCTCGGCCAGGAGAGTGCCGTCGACGCCGAGGACGTCCCGTTTCAGCTCGGTCGCATACGAGGTCACGGACCCGCGGAAGACGCGCGAGGCGCCCGGCACCGAGGTGATGTCGGCCGCCACGAGGCCGCCGGTGAGCGACTCGGCGACCGCGAGGGTCTCGCCGCGCTCGGTGAGCAGCCGGAGCACCACGGCGGCGGTGGCGAGGCCGTCCGCCCCTCCACCGCCGACCGCTCCGGACGTCACTGCTCCGCCGCCGCCTCACGTTCGTCGCGGGCGGCACGCTCGGCCGCCATGCCCTGCCGCCGCAGCACCACGGCCTGCTTCACGTAGTCGAGGCCGGTGAGCACGGTCAGCGCGACCGCCACCGCCATCACCCAGAACCGGAAGGTGGCCAGCGGTCCGGTCAGCGCCAGGACGTACATCCCGACCGCCGTGCCCTGCGCGAGGGTCTTCATCTTGCCGCCGCGGCTGGCCGGGATCACCCCGTACCGGATGACCCAGAAGCGCAGCAGGGTGATCCCGAGCTCACGCCCGAGGATCACTCCCGTCACCCACCAGGGGAGGTCGCCGAGGCTGGAGAGACAGATGAGGGCTGCCCCCATGATCGCCTTGTCGGCGATGGGGTCGGCGATCTTCCCGAAGTCCGTGACCAGGTTGTACGTGCGCGCCAGATGCCCGTCGAAGACATCCGTGATCATGGCGACGGCGAAGGCCGCCCAGGCCCAGGCGCGCCAGACGGGGTCGTAGCCGCCGTCCGTGAGCAAGAGCACGACGAAACCCGGCACGAGGAGGAGCCGGACCATGGTCAGGATGTTCGCGATGTTCCAGAGGCTGGCCTGGTTGACGGCCGCAGCGCCCAGTTTCCCGCCGGGCGCCGGCCTACCGGAACCGCCCGTAGCGGACGCCGGGACTCCGGTCATCTGCCCGCCTCCTCAGAACACCCGAGCGGCTCGGCGACCAGGTCCACGCCCTGGGTGCCGATCACCTTTGCCTCGACGATACGACCCACGCTCAGGCCCTCGCTGCTCGTGAGCAGCACCTGTCCGTCCGTCTCGGGCGCCTGGTGCTCTCCGCGCCCGACAGCGCCGTCCTCGTCGTCGATGGACTCGACGAGCACGTGGACCGATTCGCCGACGCGCTCGTCCGCGCGCTGCGAGACCAGCTCCTCGGCGAGCCGCGACACGCGCGCGAGGCGCTCGGCGACGACGTCCTCATCGAGCTTGTGCTCGTACGTCGCAGCTTCGGTGCCCTCCTCGTCGGAGTAGCCGAAGACGCCGATCGCGTCGAGGCGGGCGCCGGTGAGGAAGCGCTCCAGCTCGGCCAGGTCGGCCTCGCTCTCGCCGGGGAAGCCCACGATGAAGTTCGACCGGACACCGGCCTGCGGCGCCTTGTCCCGGATCGTGGAGAGCAGGTCGAGGAACCGGTCGGTGTCCCCGAAGCGCCGCATGGAGCGCAGCACGGCGGGTGCCGAGTGCTGGAACGAGAGATCGAAGTACGGGACGACCTTGTCGGTGCCCGTGAGGACGTCGATGAGGCCGGGGCGCATCTCGGCGGGCTGGAGGTAGCTGACGCGCACCCGCTCGATCCCTTCGACGGCGGCCAGCTCGGGCAGCAGCGTCTCCAGGAGTCGGATGTCGCCGAGGTCCTTGCCGTACGAGGTGTTGTTCTCGGAGACGAGCATGACCTCCTTGACGCCCTGTTCGGCGAGCCAGCGCGTCTCACCGAGGACGTCGCTGGGCCGGCGCGAGATGAAGGAGCCGCGGAAGGACGGGATGGCGCAGAACGAGCAGCGGCGGTCGCAGCCGGACGCCAGCTTCACCGAGGCGACGGGGTTCGTCCCGAGGCGGCGGCGCAGCGGGGCACGGGGGCCGGACGCGGGCGCGAGACCGTCGGGCAGGTCCACGGGGGCGTGTCCGGGAAGCGCCACCTCGGCGCCCGCGTCCTGCCGCTCGGCAGGGCTGATCGGCAGCAGCTTGCGCCGGTCGCGCGGGGTGTGGGAGGCGTGGATGCCGCCGTTGAGGATGGTCTGGAGCCGGTCGGAGATGTCGGCGTAGTCGTCGAAGCCGAGCACGCCGTCGGCCTCGGGGAGGGCTTCCGCCAGGTCCTTGCCGTACCGCTCGGCCATGCAGCCGACGGCCACGACGGCCTGGGTTCTGCCATGGCCCTTGAGGTCATTGGCTTCGAGAAGGGCGTCGACGGAGTCCTTCTTGGCGGCTTCGACGAAGCCACAGGTGTTGACGACAGCGACGTCTGCGGCCTCGGCGTCCTCGACGAGCTCCCAGCCGTCCGCCTCCAAGCGGCCTGCGAGCTCCTCCGAGTCCACCTCGTTACGGGCGCAGCCAAGAGTGACAAGGGCGACGGTACGGCGTTCGGGCATGGGCTCAAGACTACTTCGTCCCACCGACAGCCCCGCCCGCGAGGGTTACCCGGAGATCATCACCGGGCAACCTCCCGCTCATCCGACCTCGGGATCACCCTTGGTGTAGGTAAGGCGCTCGACCTGTCCGGGCTCGAACTCGTTGTCCACCTGCTTGCCGTTCACGTACAGCTGGATGGCGCCCGCGTCGCCGAGGACGAGGTCGACCTTCTGGTTGTCCTGGAAGGTCTTCGACTCACCCTGCTCGAGCAGGCCGTCGAACATGATCCGTCCGTTGTGGTCCTTCGCGGAGATCCAGCTGCGCCCGTCCGCCGCGTTGATCTTGACGGTGACCTTGTCGCGCGGTGCGGCCGCGATCGCGCTGTCGGTCGGGTCGGGCTTGGGGTCGGTGGGCTTGTTGGCCTTGGGGGTCTGCGTGGGCTTGGGCTTGCCGGTGGCCGGTGTCGCACCGTCGGCCGCCTGCTGCTTGGCACCGTCGTCGCTGCCGCCGAACGCGGTGAACCCGACGAAGCCGATCACCGCGACGATCGCGGCGACCATGGCCGCCGTCCAGTTCGGCCGGCGCGGCTCGGACCTGATCCGCTCGGCCTCGAACAGCGGAGCGGCCGCAGTCGGCGCGGGCCGCCCGCCGTGCTCGTCGGCGAACTGGGCGAGAAGCGGCTCGGGATCGATGCCCACGGCGCGTGCGATGGTCCGGATGTGACCGCGGGCGTAGACGTCGCCGCCGCACCGGGAGAAGTCGTCCTCCTCGATCGCGTGCACGATCGGGACACGCACCCGGGTGGACGTACTGACTTCGTCGACGGTCATCCCGGCGTCGACGCGCCCCTGACGGAGGACACGTCCGATCGAGGGACGGTCGTCCGCGGGCGTGGGCGCCTGCTCGACGGCCGGCGGGGGCGTCGCGTGAAGGTCATCCGAAGGACGGTCGTCTTCAGGGGAGTTGCCGATGGACACGAGGGCGCCTTTCGAGCGTGTAACCACCTGCTGGAGGTTCAGTCTAGGGGGGGTACGAAAGGGTGGGGCAACCGGGCGGTCAGACTTTGTACGCCATCGGAATGGCCGGACACAACGGCCGGTCACCCCGATGCTGGGACACGTACCTGGCCCCTCCCCCAACTTGACGTACGAGGAGGGGAAACGGTTGCCTCACGCTCCCTTACGAGTGAGCGTCGATCGCGAGTGTGAGCCGTCCGTTCCTTCTGCGGGGGCGCGCGCTGTCCCTGCGACGCGCGCCTCAGGGTTGAGCCTCCCCGCGGATCACGGCGAGCACTCCATCCAGTTCGTCAGGCTTCACAAGAACGTCACGTGCCTTCGAACCCTCACTCGGGCCCACGATGTTCCGCGACTCCATGAGGTCCATGAGCCGCCCGGCCTTCGCGAAGCCGACGCGCAGCTTGCGCTGGAGCATCGACGTGGACCCGAATTGCGTGGAAACGACCAGCTCAGCGGCCTGGCACAGCAGATCGAGGTCGTCGCCGATGTCCTCGTCGATCTCCTTCTTCTGCTTGGTCCCGACGGTGACGTCCTCCCGGAAGACGGGCGCCATCTGGTCCTTGCAGTGCTGGACGACGGCGTGGATCTCGTCCTCGGTGACGAACGCGCCCTGCATACGAGTGGGCTTGTTCGCGCCCATCGGGAGGAAGAGCCCGTCACCCTTGCCGATCAGCTTCTCGGCGCCGGGCTGGTCGAGGATGACGCGGCTGTCGGCGAGCGAGGAGGTGGCGAAGGCGAGCCGGGAGGGGACGTTGGCCTTGATGAGGCCGGTGACGACGTCGACCGACGGCCGCTGGGTGGCGAGCACCAGGTGGATGCCGGCCGCGCGCGCGAGCTGCGTGATGCGCACGATCGAGTCCTCGACGTCCCGCGGCGCGACCATCATCAGGTCCGCGAGCTCGTCGACGATGACCAGCAGATACGGGTACGTCTTCAGCTCGCGCTCGCTGCCCTCCGGCGTCTTGAGCTTGCCGTCGCGGATCGCCTGGTTGAAGTCGTCGATGTGCCGGTATCCGAACGCCGCGAGGTCGTCGTAGCGCAGGTCCATCTCGCGCACGACCCACTGCAGCGCCTCGGCGGCCCGCTTGGGGTTGGTGATGATCGGCGTGATCAGGTGCGGGATGCCCTCGTACGCGGTGAGCTCGACGCGCTTGGGGTCGACGAGGACCATGCGCACGTCCTCGGGGGTCGCCCGGCACATGATCGAGGTGATCAGGCAGTTGATGCAGGAGGACTTTCCGGAGCCGGTGGCGCCGGCGACGAGGATGTGCGGCATCTTCGCCATGTTGGCCATGACGTAGCCGCCCTCGACGTCCTTGCCGAGCGCGACGAGCATCGGGTGGTCGTCCTCGGCCGCGTCGGCGAGGCGCAGCACGTCGCCCACGTTGACCATCTCGCGGTCGGTGTTCGGGATCTCGATGCCGACGGCTGACTTGCCGGGGATGGGCGAGATGATCCGGACGTCCGGGGACGCGACGGCGTAGGCGATGTTCTTCGCCAGCGCCGTGATCTTCTCGACCTTCACGGCGGGGCCGAGCTCGATCTCGTAGCGGGTGACTGTCGGCCCGCGCGTGAAGCCGGTGACGGCGGCGTCGACCTTGAACTCGGAGAAGACGTTCGACAGCGAGTCGACGACGGCGTCGTTGGCCGCGCTGCGCGACTTGCCGGGGCCGCCGCGCTCCAGGAGGTCGAGCGAGGGCAGCGAGTAGGTGATGTCGCCGGACAGCTGGAGCTGCTCGGCGCGCGGCGGGAGGTCGCGCGGGGCGTCGGGGGCCGACTTCGTCAGGTCGGGCACGCCGGCCTTGGCCGCCGCGGCTGCGGGTTCCGGGTCCGCCTCCTTGGTCTCCTTCACCGGGGTCTTCGCCCGCGCGGTCGGTACCGGCGCCGTGCGCTCCGGAGCACTTTCCCGCTCCGTACCGACCCCCTGCGTCAGATCGGCGACGAGCGGCGACGGCGGCATGCCGTGCAGCACGGCCCCGTCGAGCGCGGCAGCGGCCGCCGCGGCCACGTCGACCGCGTCCATGGGCCGGGTCACGACGGGCTGCACAGGCGTGCGCCGGGGCCTGCGCCGCTTGGAGAGCGCCTCCTGCTCCGCCTGGTCGGGGTCGTACGCCTCCGGGTCCGCCGGGCGTCGCCTGGAGCGCGCGGGCAGGGACTCGCGCCACTGGTCGTCGTAGCGCTCGTCGTCGTCCGCCGCACCGTCGGCGCCGAGAGGGTAGTCCTCGGGGTCCGGATGGACGACGCCGAGCTTCACGCCGAGCAGCCGCAGCCGCTGCGGGATCGCGTTCACGGGCGTCGCGGTGACCACGAGCAGTCCGAAGACGGTGAGCAGGACGAGGAGCGGTACCGCGAGCACCTGTCCCATGGTGAAGCTCAGCGGGGTGGAGGCGCCCCAGCCGATGAGCCCTCCGGCGTCCCTTATGGCCTGCATGCCGTCGGTGCGGGCGGGCGAGCCGCAGGCGATGTGGACCTGGCCGAGCACGCCGATGACGAGCGCGGACAGGCCGATCACGATGCGCCCGTTGGCCTCGGGCTTCTCGGGGTGCCGGATGAGGCGTACGGCGATGCCGCCGAGCAGCAGCGGTACGAGCAGGTCGAGGCGGCCGAACGCGCCCGTGACGAGCATTTCGACGAGGTCGCCGACGGGTCCGCGCAGATTGGACCAGGTGCCTGCCGCGACGATCAGCGCCAGGCCGAGGAGCAGGAGTGCGAGGCCGTCCTTGCGGTGTGCCGGGTCGAGCCCCTTGGCGCCACGTCCTATGCCGCGGAACATCGCGCCCACGCTGTGCGCGACGCCGAGCCAGAGCGCGCGTGCGAGCCGGTACACGCCCCCGGTGGGGCTGGGCGCCGGCTTGGGCGCGGGCTTCTTCGCCGCGGCTTTCCTCGGGGGCGCCTTCTTGGCCGCGGGCTTCTTCGCGGCCGCCTTCTTGGCAGGGGCCTTCTTCGCCGGGGCCTTGGTCGGCGCGGCCGCCCTCTTTGCGGGCGACTTCTTGGCTGCGGGACGTGAGGCCATGGGTGTGAGGTTACCGGTGGAGACCACCACGGACACGTGTGCCTACTGCTTCACCCGTCCGTGTCGCGGATCGGTGTGCCCGGAGGTGACGCTTCCTCAAAAGGTGGGCTGCTGCTCAGTTCTGCGAGGGAAGTGACGGTGCGCCGCTTCCCGTGCCGGGCTCCAGGGCGTCAAGAGCGCGGCGCAGTCCGGTGAGTTTGCGCTCGAGATGCGCTGCCGTGGCGACCGCGGCGGCGTCCGCCGACTCGTCGTCGAGCTGCTTCGAGAGCGCCTCGGCCTGCTCCTCAACGGCCGCGAGCCGCGCGGAGAGTTCGGCCAGCAGCCCGGCCGGCTCCTTGGGGTCGCCGACGTCGGACTTCCCCCCGCCCTCGAGCTGGAGCCGCAGCAGGGCTGCCTGCTCCCGCAGTTGGCAGTTCTTCATGTACAGCTCGACGAAGACCGAGACCTTCGCGCGCAGGACCCACGGGTCGAACGGCTTCGAGATGTAGTCCACCGCACCGGCCGCGTACCCACGGAACGTGTGGTGCGGGCCGTGGTTGATGGCCGTGAGGAAGATGATCGGGATGTCGCGTGTCCGCTCACGGCGCTTGATGTGCGCCGCGGTTTCGAAACCGTCCATTCCCGGCATCTGAACATCCAGCAGAATGACCGCGAAATCGTCCGTGAGTAGCGCTTTGAGTGCTTCCTCCCCGGACGATGCCCGCACCAGTGTCTGATCGAGCGCGGAGAGGATGGCCTCCAGCGCCAGCAGATTCTCCGGCCGGTCATCGACCAGGAGGATCTTGGCCTTCTGCACCATGGCCCGCCCTCCTCGCCCCGGCATGGGGCCGCCCCTGTCCGCAGGACTTGGGACGGCTCCGGAAGCCGCCCCAGAGGGCGACTCCCTTGCGTCGCCCGTCCTTGTGCCGGTCATGGTAGCCGCACCCCGCCTGTCGCCACACCCTGTCACCGCGATGTCACTGTGCACGTAGCACAAACGCAGTGGGAGACCAGAAGGTTCCCCGAATACCGCACTTCTACACGGCTTCGGCCACACTCAGTCAACAACTGCTCAGTAACGCACACTTACCCGGTCACTCCCCGCGCATCCACTGCTCCATCACCGTAAGCAGATGATCCGGATCGACCGGCTTCGTGACGTAGTCGGAGGCCCCGGACTCGATGGCCTTCTCCCTGTCGCCCTTCATCGCCTTCGCCGTGAGCGCGATGATCGGCAGCCCGGCGAACTGCGGCATCCTGCGGATCGCCGTCGTCGTCGCGTAGCCGTCCATCTCCGGCATCATGATGTCCATCAGGACGACCGTCACGTCGTCGTGCTGTTCGAGGACCTCGATCCCCTCCCGGCCGTTCTCGGCGTACAACACGGACAGACCGTGCTGCTCCAGGACGCTGGTGAGCGCGAAGACGTTACGGATGTCGTCGTCGACGATGAGCACTTTCTCGCCACCGAAGAGGAACGTGCGTCGCTCCTGCGGCGCCCCTTCCTGTCCGGTCCCCGCCCACTGCTCCTGGGCACGGTCCTGCGCGGGCGCCACCGGCGCCTGCTGCCCGGGCTGTCCCGGCAGTGCCGGCCGCTGTTCGGGCGCGGCCACCTGCTTGCGGCGCCGCCTGAAGAGCGCGGCGGGACCGTGCTGGGTGTCCTGGTACGACCTGACCTCCGGCGGCATCGACGCCTCGGTCGGCATGGCACCCTCCATCGGCACGGCGTACATGCCCGGCTCGATGGACGGAGCGAGCTGCGGGTAGCCCTGCGGCGGCAGTTCGCTCGCGTGCAGCGGCATGTACAGGGTGAACGTGGAACCACGGCCCGGCTCGCTCTGCGCGTGGATCTCACCGCCGAGGAGCCGCGCGATCTCACGGCTGATGGACAGGCCGAGGCCCGTACCGCCGTACTTGCGGCTCGTCGTCCCGTCGGCCTGCTTGAACGCCTCGAAGATCACCCGCATCTTGCTGGCCGCGATGCCGATGCCGGTGTCGGTCACGGAGAAGGCGATCAGGTCGCCGTCCGCCTCCCGCAGGGAGCCCGCCTCGAGGAGCTGCTCACGGATGGCGTTGGGCACGTCCGCGCCCGCCGGCCTGATGACCAGTTCGACGGCTCCGGAGTCGGTGAACTTGACCGCGTTGGACAGCAGGTTGCGCAGCACCTGGAGCAGGCGCTGTTCGTCCGTGTGAAGAGTCGCGGGCAGTTCGGGAGAGACCCGTACGGAGAAGTCGAGGCCCTTCTCGGCGGTCAGCGGGCGGAAAGTGGCCTCCACGTAGTCGACGAGTTGCACCAGAGCGATGCGGGTCGGCGACACGTCCATCTTGCCCGCCTCGACCTTCGACAGGTCGAGGATGTCGTTGATCAGCTGGAGCAGGTCGGAACCGGCGCCATGGATCGTCTCGGCGAACTCGACCTGCTTCGGGGTCAGGTTCGAGTCCGCGTTGTCGGCGAGCAACTTGGCCAGAATCAGCAGGGAGTTGAGCGGCGTACGCAGCTCGTGCGACATGTTCGCCAGGAACTCGGACTTGTACCGCATGGAGACCGCGAGCTGCTCGGCGCGCTCCTCCAGGACCTGCCTGGCCTCTTCGATCTCGGTGTTCTTGACCTCGATGTCGCGGTTCTGCTGGGCGAGCAGCTCGGCCTTCTCCTCCAGCTCCGCGTTGGACGCCTGGAGCGCCTTCTGCCGGTTCTCCAGCTCGGCGGAACGCTCGCGCAGTTGCTCGGTGAGCTCCTGCGACTGCTTGAGCAGCACCTCCGTCTTCGTGTTAACGGAAATGGTGTTCACGCTCGTCGCGATCATCTCGGCGATCTGGTTCAGGAAGTCCTTCTGGATCTGCGTGAACGGCTGGAACGTCGCCAGTTCGATCACACCGAGGACCGTCCCCTCGAAGAGCACCGGCAGCACGATGACATGTGCGGGCGGCGCCTCCCCGAGCCCGGAAGCGATCTTCAGATAGCCCTGCGGCACGTTCTCCACGAGGATCGCGCGCCTCTCCTGGGCCGCGGTCCCGATCAGCGTCTCGCCGGGCCGGAAGGACGTCGGCATGGACCCCATCGAGTAGCCGTAACTGCCGAGCATGCGCAGCTCGTACGCGTCCTCGGGCGCGCCACCGGCCTCGGCCTCGTCCGTCGGCAGCGCCAGGAAGAACGCGCCGTGCTGGGCGGAGACGACCGGCGTCAGCTCGCTCATGATCAGCGAGGCCACGTCCTCGAGGTCGCGGCGGCCCTGCATGAGGCCGGAGATGCGCGCCAGGTTGCCCTTCAGCCAGTCCTGCTCCTCGTTGGCGATCGTGGTGTCGCGCAGGTTGGAGATCATCTTGTTGATGTTGTCCTGGAGGACCTGGATCTCGCCCGCCGCGTCGACGTCGATCTTGAGGTTCAGGTCGCCGCGGGTCACCGCCGTGGCGACGGCCGCGATGGCGCGCACCTGACGGGTCAGGTTCCCGGCCATCTCGTTCACGGACTCGGTCAGGTCGCGCCAGGTGCCGTCGACGTCGCGCACGCGCGCCTGGCCGCCGAGCTGGCCCTCCGTACCCACCTCACGGGCGACCCTGGTCACCTGCTCGGCGAACGACGACAGCTGGTCGACCATCGTGTTGATGGTCGTCTTGAGTTCGAGGATCTCGCCGCGGGCGTCGATGTCGATCTTCTTGGTCAGGTCGCCCTTGGCGATGGCGGTCGTGACCATCGCGATGTTGCGCACCTGTCCGGTCAGGTTCGACGCCATGCCGTTCACGGACTCGGTGAGGTCCTTCCACGTACCGGAGACTCCGGGTACGCGGGCCTGTCCGCCGAGGATGCCGTCGGTGCCCACCTCGCGGGCCACCCGGGTCACCTGGTCGGCGAACGAACTCAGCGTCGTCACCATGGTGTTGACCGTGTCGGCGAGCTGCGCGACCTCACCGCGCGCCTCGACCGTGACCTTCTTGGTGAGGTCGCCGTTGGCGACGGCCGTCGCGACCTGCGAGATGTTGCGCACCTGGCTGGTCAGGTTGTTGGCCATCAGGTTGACGTTGTCGCTGAGGTCCTTCCAGATGCCCGTGACGCCCCGCACGCGCGCCTGGCCGCCCAGCTGGCCCTCCGTACCCACCTCGCGGGCCACGCGGGTCACCTGCTCGGCGAACGACGACAGCTGGTCCACCATCGTGTTGACGGTCGTGACGAGTTCGAGGATCTCGCCCTTCGCGTCGACGGTGATCTTCTTGGACAGGTCGCCCCGCGCGACGGCCGTGGTGACCTCGGCGATGTTGCGCACCTGAAGGGTCAGGTTGTTGGCCATGCCGTTCACGGACTGCGTGAGGTCCTTCCAGGTGCCGGAGACACCCTGGACCTCGGCCTGCCCGCCGAGGATGCCCTCCGTACCCACCTCGCGGGAGACCCGCGTGACCTGCTCGGCGAAGTTCGAGAGCTGATCCACCATCGTGTTGAGGGTGTTCTTCAGCTCCAGGATCTCGCCGCGCGCGTCCACGTCGATCTTCTGCGACAGGTCACCGCGCGCCACCGCCGTGGCGACCTGCGCGATGTTGCGCACCTGCGCGGTGAGGTTGCCGGCCATGCCGTTCACGGAGTCGGTCAGGTCGCGCCACACACCGGCGACGCCGGGCACCTGCGCCTGACCGCCGAGCCGGCCCTCCGTACCCACCTCACGGGCCACCCGGGTCACCTGGTCGGCGAACGCGGAGAGCTGGTCGACCATCGTGTTGATGGTGTTCTTGAGTTCGAGGATCTCGCCGCGCGCGTCCACGTCGATCTTCTGCGACAGGTCACCCCGCGCCACCGCCGTGGTCACCTGCGCGATCTGGCGCACCTGCGAAGTCAGGTTCCCTGCCATGAAGTTGACGGAGTCGGTGAGTTCCTTCCAGGTACCGGACACGCCGTCCACGCGCGCCTGACCGCCAAGCCGGCCCTCGGTGCCCACGTCGCGCGCCATGCGCGTCACCTGGTCGGCGAACGAGGACAGCTGGTCCACCATCGTGTTCACGGTGTTCTTCAGCTGGAGCATCTCGCCGGACACGTCGACGGTGACCTTCTGCGACAGGTCGCCGTTGGCCACCGCCGTCGTCACCTGCGCGATGTTGCGGACCTGGCCCGTCAGGTTGCGGAAGGCGGTGTTGACGGAGTCCGTCAGGTCCTTCCACGTACCGGCCGCGCCCTGGACGTGCGCCTGGCCGCCGAGCTCACCCTCGACACCGATCTCCCGCGCCACGCGCGTGACTTCCGAGCCGAACGCGGAGAGCTGATCGACCATCGTGTTGACGGTGTTCTTCAGTTCGAGCATCTCGCCGGCGACATCGACGGTCACCTTCTGCGAGAGATCACCGTTCGCCACCGCCGTCGTGACGGTCGCGATGTCGCGCACCTGAGTGGTCAGATTCCGGAAGACCGTGTTCACCGAATCGGTGAGGTCCTTCCACGTACCCGCCGCACCCGGCACGTTCGCCTGGCCGCCGAGCTGCCCTTCCGCACCGACCTCGTTGGCCACGCGCGTGACCTCGTCGGCGAACGTGCGCAGCGTCTCGGTCATCTGGTTGATCGTCTCGGCGAGTTGGGCGACCTCGCCGCGCGCCGACACCGTCACCTTCTGCGACAGATCACCGTTGGCGACCGCCGTCGTGACCTGCGCGATCCCACGCACCTGGGCCGTCAGGTTGCCGGCCATAAGATTTACGGAATCGGTGAGGTCCTTCCACACACCCGCCACACCCGGCACCTGCGCCTGGCCGCCGAGCTCGCCCTCCGTGCCCACCTCGCGGGCCACCCGGGTCACTTCGGACGAGAAGGACGACAGCTGGTCCACCATCGTGTTGACGGTGTTCTTCAGCTCGAGCATCTCGCCCGCGACGTGAACCGTGACCTTCCGGGACAGATCACCCTTCGCCACCGCGGTCGTCACGAGAGCAATGTCACGCACCTGAGCCGTCAGCCGGTACGCCATGGTGTTGACCGAATCCGTGAGGTCCTTCCACGAACCGGACATACCGCGCACCCGGGCCTGACCGCCCAGCTTGCCCTCCGTGCCCACCTCACTGGCCACCCGCGTGACCTCGTCGGTGAACGTCGACAACTGGTCCACCAGGTTGTTGACGGTGCGCCCGACCTTGAGGAACTCGCCCCGCAGCGGATGGCCATTGCCGTCCGGCACCTGCGACCGCAGCTCCATGCGCGGCGACAGATCGCCCTCCGCGACCGCCGTGAGCACCCGTCCGACCTCGGAGACCGGGCGTACGAGGTCGTCGACCAGGGCGTTCGAGGCGTTGATCGCCGCGGCCCACGAGCCCTCACAGGCGCCCGTCTCGAGCCGCTCGGTGAGCTTTCCCTCACGCCCGACCATCCGCCGCACCCGCGACAGCTCGCCGGTGAGGTGCAGATTCCGGTCCGCCACCTCATTGAAGACCGCCGCGATCTCGGTCATGAGGCCGTCGCCCGACACCGTGAGCCGCTTGCGGAAGTTGCCGTCCCGCATCGCCACAAGCCCGGCGAGCAGTCTGTTCAGGGCAGCGGTGTCCACCGCTGTGGTCCCATTGCGCGGTTTACGCTGTTTCGCCAGGGACTGTCCGCCCTTTGCGCGCGTATTCGTGCCTCGCGACGCTGCGCCAGACTCCACTGTGTCCCTCCCGCAAGGGTCGGCCGTACTGCTCGGATTGCTCGGGTTCTCTTCGGAAGCCTGCCCAGTGTTTCACCATGGCAGAACCAGGCCATAACAGTTCGGCAGCTTCGCACACCGTCCGCACACCCTCCGGGCGGAAACACACGCGACCGGCATCCGCATGGACGGCGAAGGTAAGTAACCTTGCATGCGGCTGTCCACCCACCCCGGTCCGCCCGGCCAGGGCGGTGGCACGAGGACGACGGGCATCGGAGGGGGCGGCCGCGCCATGAGTTCGGGAGACATGGGCGTCGAGACTCGTACGACTGATACAGGGAGTTCTGTGATCACCGCGCGCGCGGCTGCCACCTTCGACCCCGTCGGGCGGTCCGTCGCGACCGCCCGCGCCTTTGTGCGCGACACCCTCCAGGGGTGGGGCTTCCCCGACATCATCGACGACGCGGTCGTCCTGACCAGCGAGCTCGTGACGAACGCCGTGGTGCACGCCGGCACCTCCGCGGAGGTCCTGTGCCTGCGCACCGACGAGGGCGTACGCATCGAGGTCGCCGACCGCTACCCGGAGCGCGAGATCCCGCTCCAGCAGTCCGCGATCAACATGGGCAGCCCCGACCGCGAGGGCGGCCGCGGCCTCCAGCTCTGCGCCGCCCTCGCCACCCGCTGGGGCGTCGACTACACGCCGACGCACAAACTCGTCTGGTTCCAACTCGCCCTTCCCCAGCGTTCGGTAGGCACCCGCACCGCGGGCCCCGCGCTCCCCACCGACCTCCTCCCGCTGGCCGACGGCAGAGTCCGGGTCGCAGTCGTCCAGGTCGACCGCACGGGAGCCGTCGCCGCCTGGAGCGAGGACGCGGAGCACCTGTTCGGATATGTCGCCGAACAGGTCGTCGGCAAACCCCTCACCGACTTCGCGGCCTGGCCGCACACCCCCGGCACGAGCACGGGAATCGCCGACGCGCTGCAGTTCTCGCGCTGGGAGGGCAGTTACGGCATCCGCGGCGCCAACGGCCGCGTGACGCCCGTCTACGCGTCCCACCTCCGCGTCCGCGACGCCGAAGGCGATCCCTCCACGGTCTGCCTCCTCGTACGCGACCACGAGCGCGCCGTCCTCCAGACCCCGCTGCGCGGCCAGACCACCTCGGAGAGCGGCACTCTGTCCGAGGGCAACGCGTCCGACCCGTTCCAGGTCTTCATCGGCTCACCCGCCCCCGACGACCTGGACGGCCTGCTCCAGCGCACGGTCGAACGCGCCCGCGACATGCTCGACGGCGACTCCGCCTTCCTACTGCTCGCGACGGACGACGAGACCGAACTGGAGGTCCGCGCCTCCACAGGCCTGCCCTCGGCCCGCCAGCGCTTCGCCCGCGTCCCCGTGGAGGTGGGCCCCGGCCGCTACGGCTCGGCCCGCATGCCGGCCGTCCACGAGGACCTCACGGTCGTCCCCGGCGCCGTCCCGCTCCTCAACGGCACGGGCATGCGCTCGGTCGTCACGGTCCCGCTCAAGGTCGAGGGCCGCCTCACCGGCTCCCTCGGCGTCGCAGCCGAGGCACCCGACCGGTACTCGAACGAGGAGGCCCTGCGCCTCCAGTTCGCTGCCGACCGCATCGCACTGGCCGTCGAGTCGGCCCGCCTCGGCGAGCTCGAAAAGCTCCGCCGCGGCTCCCTCAGCTTCCTCGTCGAGGCCTCCGACCTCCTCGCCGGCACCCTCGACCGCGACCAGACCCTGGCCCTGATGGCCCAGATGACGGTCCCGACGCTCGCCACCTGGTGCGCCGTCTACACGATCGCCGACCAGTCCTCGGAGCCGTACCTCTCGTACGTCCTGCACGAGGACGAGGAGCGCATCGACGGCCTCAAGGCACTCCTCTCCAAGATCGCCCCGCCCGACCCGGTCCCCACCCCCGGAGCCCGCGTCTGGGCGGCGCCCGCCGAGGCGGCCCACCAGGCGGCTCTACGGACGTCCAAGCGCAGCCTCGGCCTCGGCGCACCGACGAGCGTCAGCTCGGGCATCGGCACGACCCTCGCGACGGCCTCCGCGGTCGGCGGCGAGACGGTCGTTCTCCCCCTGGTCGCCCGCAACCGCGTCATCGGCATGCTCACGCTCGGCAAGCCGTCCGACGAACACTTCCGCCAGGAAATCCTGGAACTGGCCGAGGACTTGAGCCGCCGTGCCGCGCTCGCCCTGGACAACGCGCGCCTCTACTCGGAGCGCATGGCCATCAGCCAGTCCCTCCAGCGAAGCCTGCTCCCACCGGAGCTCCCGCACATCCCGGGCGTCGAGGTAGAGGTCATCTACCGCGCAGCCGGCGAGGGCAACGAGGTGGGCGGCGACTTCTACGACCTGTTCCCGATCCGCGACGGCGCCTACGGCTTCGCCATCGGCGACGTCTGCGGTACGGGACCCGAGGCCGCGGCAGTGACCGGCCTGGCCCGTCACGCCCTGCGCCTCCTGGCCCGCGAGGGCTTCGGCGGCCCCGCCGTCCTGGAGCGTCTGAACGCCGCGATCCTCGACGAGGGCGCCCGCAGCCGCTTCCTCACGCTCCTCTACGGCGAGTTGTGGCCGCAGGAGGACGGCTCGGCGGTCCTGAAGATGGTTTGCGCCGGCCACCCGCTCCCCCTGCGCCTGCGCCAGGACGGCACGGTCGAGCCGTACGCGGAGCCGCAGCCGCTCCTCGGAGTCATGGAGGACCTGGAGCTCTACGAGCAGACGATGACGCTCGACCCGGGCGACGTCCTCCTCTGCGTCACGGACGGCATCACCGAGCGCCGCGAAGGCACCCGCATGCTCGGCGACGACGGCCTGGCGGACGTCCTGACGACCTGTACGGGCCTGACGGCCGGCGCGGTGGCGGCCCGCATCATGCGCGCCGTCGAGCGCTTCGCGTCTGACGCCCCTTCGGACGACATGGCCATCCTGACGATGCGCGTCCCGGAACTCCAGAAGGACTGAGAGCCCCAACGCAAAAGGCCCCCGCCCGAAAGGGCGGAGGCCTTTGTGTCTGAGCCCCCAAGCGGAATCGAACCGCTGACCTTCTCCTTACCATGGAGACGCTCTACCGACTGAGCTATAGGGGCCTGTTGCTTTCCCGGGCTTTCCCCCGCAGCAACGGAATTAAGCATACCCGAACTTCAGCTCGGTTCGAACCGCCCCGCCAGCGCGTCAGAAAGCAGGCTGCAGCAGCCCGCCGAGCGCATTGCACGCGGAGACGACCTTCTGCAGCTCGCGCCGCGACAGCGTGGCACTGACGGGCAGCGCCAGAGTCTCGTCGGCGGCCCGCTCGGTCTCCGGCAGCGCGACGTCACGCCGGAACCGCGGCAACCGGTGCACGGGTGTCTTCACCGGCACGCGACACTCAATTCCCCTGGCGCGCACGGCATGCGCGAACGCGTCACGGTCGGGCCGCCCGTTGCCGGGCACCCGGACGACGTACTGCTGATAGGTGTGCCGCTCGCTCCCGGCGGGTGTCTGTACGCCGCTGAGCCGCGCGTTCAGATAGCCGGCGTGCGCCCGCCGCTCGGCGAGCCCGTCGTGCGGCTGCTCCGACTCGCCCTGCTCCAGGACGAGCAGCCCGCGCCGCCCACCGATCTCGCGAAGCCGCGCCACATCGGCCGGCTGCCCGAAGCGGTGTACGGCGATGATCGCAGCGGTGTGTGCGCTGACGCCGGCCTCGACCGAAGCGGGGGCGAGGCAGTAAGTGTCCGGGTCTATGTCCGCGAACACGGGCCTGGCTCCGGCCAGTTCGACCGCCTCCGCGACCTCGACGTTTCCGTAGGCGGGCACGATGACCTCGTCACCGGTTCCGATACCGGCGGCCCTCAGCATTGCAACTGTCCCCATGACACGGGATGTTGGCTGCGCAACGTGAACGCCAAGTGACGCAAAACAAAAAAGAGCTGGTCCCTGAACCGAAGTTCAGGGACCAGCTCTATAAAAGGAGTTCGGCGGCGTCCTACTCTCCCACAGGGTCCCCCCTGCAGTACCATCGGCGCTGTGAGGCTTAGCTTCCGGGTTCGGAATGTAACCGGGCGTTTCCCTCACGCTATGACCACCGAAACACTATGAAACTGTCAACCGCACCACGCTCTGTGACAAACGTGGGGTTGTTCGTGGTTTCAGAACCAACACAGTGGACGCGAGCAACTGAGGACAAGCCCTCGGCCTATTAGTACCAGTCACCTCCACCCGTTACCGGGCTTCCAGATCTGGCCTATCAACCCAGTCGTCTACTGGGAGCCTTAACCCCTCAAGGGGGTGGGAATACTCATCTCGAAGCAGGCTTCCCGCTTAGATGCTTTCAGCGGTTATCCTTTCCGAACGTAGCCAACCAGCCATGCCCTTGGCAGGACAACTGGCACACCAGAGGTTCGTCCGTCCCGGTCCTCTCGTACTAGGGACAGCCCTTCTCAATATTCCTACGCGCACAGCGGATAGGGACCGAACTGTCTCACGACGTTCTAAACCCAGCTCGCGTACCGCTTTAATGGGCGAACAGCCCAACCCTTGGGACCGACTCCAGCCCCAGGATGCGACGAGCCGACATCGAGGTGCCAAACCATCCCGTCGATATGGACTCTTGGGGAAGATCAGCCTGTTATCCCCGGGGTACCTTTTATCCGTTGAGCGACGGCGCTTCCACAAGCCACCGCCGGATCACTAGTCCCGACTTTCGTCCCTGCTCGACCCGTCGGTCTCACAGTCAAGCTCCCTTGTGCACTTACACTCAACACCTGATTACCAACCAGGCTGAGGGAACCTTTGGGCGCCTCCGTTACTCTTTAGGAGGCAACCGCCCCAGTTAAACTACCCATCAGACACTGTCCCTGATCCGGATCACGGACCCAGGTTAGACATCCAGCACGACCAGAGTGGTATTTCAACGACGACTCCACAACCACTGGCGTGGCCGCTTCAAAGTCTCCCACCTATCCTACACAAGCCGAACCGAACACCAATATCAAACTGTAGTAAAGGTCCCGGGGTCTTTCCGTCCTGCTGCGCGAAACGAGCATCTTTACTCGTAGTGCAATTTCACCGGGCCTATGGTTGAGACAGTCGAGAAGTCGTTACGCCATTCGTGCAGGTCGGAACTTACCCGACAAGGAATTTCGCTACCTTAGGATGGTTATAGTTACCACCGCCGTTTACTGGCGCTTAAGTTCTCAGCTTCGCACACCCGAAAGTGCACTAACCGGTCCCCTTAACGTTCCAGCACCGGGCAGGCGTCAGTCCGTATACATCGCCTTACGGCTTCGCACGGACCTGTGTTTTTAGTAAACAGTCGCTTCTCGCTGGTCTCTGCGGCCACCCCCAGCTCGGAGAGCAAGTCTCCTCACCAGTGATGGCCCCCCTTCTCCCGAAGTTACGGGGGCATTTTGCCGAGTTCCTTAACCATAGTTCACCCGAACGCCTCGGTATTCTCTACCTGACCACCTGAGTCGGTTTAGGGTACGGGCCGCCATGAAACTCGCTAGAGGCTTTTCTCGACAGCATAGGATCATCCACTTCACCACAATCGGCTCGGCATCAGGTCTCAGCCTTAATGTGTGACGGATTTACCTATCACACGGCCTACACCCTTACCCCGGGACAACCACCGCCCGGGCTGGACTACCTTCCTGCGTCACCCCATCACTCACCTACTACAAGTCTGGTCCGTCGGCTCCACCACTTTCCTTTCCCCGAAGGGTCCGGAACGGCTTCACGGACTTAGCATCGCCTGATTCAATGTTTGACGCTTCACAGCGGGTACCGGAATATCAACCGGTTATCCATCGACTACGCCTGTCGGCCTCGCCTTAGGTCCCGACTTACCCTGGGCAGATCAGCTTGACCCAGGAACCCTTAGTCAATCGGCGCACACGTTTCTCACGTGTGTATCGCTACTCATGCCTGCATTCTCACTCGTGAACCGTCCACAACTCGCTTCCGCGGCTGCTTCACCCGGCACACGACGCTCCCCTACCCATCACGATCCCCGTTGGGGGTATATATCGCAATGACACGACTTCGGCGGTACGCTTGAGCCCCGCTACATTGTCGGCGCGGAATCACTAGACCAGTGAGCTATTACGCACTCTTTCAAGGGTGGCTGCTTCTAAGCCAACCTCCTGGTTGTCTGTGCGACTCCACATCCTTTCCCACTTAGCGTACGCTTAGGGGCCTTAGTCGATGCTCTGGGCTGTTTCCCTCTCGACCATGGAGCTTATCCCCCACAGTCTCACTGCCGTGCTCTCACTTACCGGCATTCGGAGTTTGGCTAAGGTCAGTAACCCGGTAGGGCCCATCGCCTATCCAGTGCTCTACCTCCGGCAAGAAACACACGACGCTGCACCTAAATGCATTTCGGGGAGAACCAGCTATCACGGAGTTTGATTGGCCTTTCACCCCTAACCACAGGTCATCCCCCAGGTTTTCAACCCTGGTGGGTTCGGTCCTCCACGAAGTCTTACCTCCGCTTCAACCTGCCCATGGCTAGATCACTCCGCTTCGGGTCTTGAGCGCGCTACTGAATCGCCCTATTCGGACTCGCTTTCGCTACGGCTTCCCCACACGGGTTAACCTCGCAACGCACCGCAAACTCGCAGGCTCATTCTTCAAAAGGCACGCAGTCACGACTGCATGTGCAAGCACATACAGCGACGCTCCCACGGCTTGTAGGCACACGGTTTCAGGTACTATTTCACTCCGCTCCCGCGGTACTTTTCACCATTCCCTCACGGTACTATCCGCTATCGGTCACCAGGGAATATTTAGGCTTAGCGGGTGGTCCCGCCAGATTCACACGGGATTTCTCGGGCCCCGTGCTACTTGGGTGTCTCTCAAACGAGCCGCTGATGTTTCGACTACGGGGGTCTTACCCTCTACGCCGGACCTTTCGCATGTCCTTCGCCTACATCAACGGTTTCTGACTCGTCTCACAGCCGGCAGACTGTGAAGAGAGATCCCACAACCCCACATGCGCAACCCCTGCCGGGTATCACACGCATATGGTTTGGCCTCATCCAGTTTCGCTCGCCACTACTCCCGGAATCACGGTTGTTTTCTCTTCCTGCGGGTACTGAGATGTTTCACTTCCCCGCGTTCCCTCCACACTGCCTATGTGTTCAGCAGCGGGTGACAGCCCATGACGACTGCCGGGTTTCCCCATTCGGAAACCCCCGGATCAAAGCCTGGTTGACGGCTCCCCGGGGACTATCGTGGCCTCCCACGTCCTTCATCGGTTCCTGGTGCCAAGGCATCCACCGTGCGCCCTTAAAAACTTGGCCACAGATGCTCGCGTCCACTGTGCAGTTCTCAAACAACGACCAACCACCCGTCACAACCCACCGAAGCAGATTTTTACCGGGGTCGGCATCGAAGGACAGGCTTCACAGCCCGTACCTTCAGACACCCAACAGCGTGCCCGACCCGGTCCCGCCCGGAGATCATGCTTTCCACGCTCCGAAGAGCAGTACTCACAGCCTCCGACCCGTGAACCCGGTCGAATAGTCAACGTTCCACCCTTGAGCAACCACCGCCGGACGTTTGCCGGCGAAATGGCTCTTGGACCACCAGGCAGAACCCGGCAGCCAAAGTGCTCCTTAGAAAGGAGGTGATCCAGCCGCACCTTCCGGTACGGCTACCTTGTTACGACTTCGTCCCAATCGCCAGTCCCACCTTCGACAGCTCCCTCCCCACAAGGGGGTTGGGCCACCGGCTTCGGGTGTTACCGACTTTCGTGACGTGACGGGCGGTGTGTACAAGGCCCGGGAACGTATTCACCGCAGCAATGCTGATCTGCGATTACTAGCAACTCCGACTTCATGGGGTCGAGTTGCAGACCCCAATCCGAACTGAGACAGGCTTTTTGAGATTCGCTCCGCCTCGCGGCATCGCAGCTCATTGTACCTGCCATTGTAGCACGTGTGCAGCCCAAGACATAAGGGGCATGATGACTTGACGTCGTCCCCACCTTCCTCCGAGTTGACCCCGGCAGTCTCCTGTGAGTCCCCATCACCCCGAAGGGCATGCTGGCAACACAGAACAAGGGTTGCGCTCGTTGCGGGACTTAACCCAACATCTCACGACACGAGCTGACGACAGCCATGCACCACCTGTATACCGACCACAAGGGGGGCACCATCTCTGATGCTTTCCGGTATATGTCAAGCCTTGGTAAGGTTCTTCGCGTTGCGTCGAATTAAGCCACATGCTCCGCTGCTTGTGCGGGCCCCCGTCAATTCCTTTGAGTTTTAGCCTTGCGGCCGTACTCCCCAGGCGGGGAACTTAATGCGTTAGCTGCGGCACCGACGACGTGGAATGTCGCCAACACCTAGTTCCCACCGTTTACGGCGTGGACTACCAGGGTATCTAATCCTGTTCGCTCCCCACGCTTTCGCTCCTCAGCGTCAGTAATGGCCCAGAGATCCGCCTTCGCCACCGGTGTTCCTCCTGATATCTGCGCATTTCACCGCTACACCAGGAATTCCGATCTCCCCTACCACACTCTAGCCTGCCCGTATCGACTGCAGACCCGGGGTTAAGCCCCGGGCTTTCACAACCGACGTGACAAGCCGCCTACGAGCTCTTTACGCCCAATAATTCCGGACAACGCTTGCGCCCTACGTATTACCGCGGCTGCTGGCACGTAGTTAGCCGGCGCTTCTTCTGCAGGTACCGTCACTTTCGCTTCTTCCCTGCTGAAAGAGGTTTACAACCCGAAGGCCGTCATCCCTCACGCGGCGTCGCTGCATCAGGCTTTCGCCCATTGTGCAATATTCCCCACTGCTGCCTCCCGTAGGAGTCTGGGCCGTGTCTCAGTCCCAGTGTGGCCGGTCGCCCTCTCAGGCCGGCTACCCGTCGTCGCCTTGGTGAGCTTCTACCTCACCAACAAGCTGATAGGCCGCGGGCTCATCCTGCACCGCCGGAGCTTTCAACCCCCTCCCATGCGAGAGGGGGTGTTATCCGGTATTAGACCCCGTTTCCAGGGCTTGTCCCAGAGTGCAGGGCAGATTGCCCACGTGTTACTCACCCGTTCGCCACTAATCCACCCCGAAGGGCTTCATCGTTCGACTTGCATGTGTTAAGCACGCCGCCAGCGTTCGTCCTGAGCCAGGATCAAACTCTCCGTGAATGTTTTCCCGTAATCGGGACTACACCACGAGAGCGGAACCGTCGGGAGGAATAATCCCCACGATTCACTGCGTCCTCGCTAGTGCGCCTCACCCCGGTGTGGGAGTGAGGACTTTTTCAAAGGAACCTCCAACCCACCAAAGGTGGGCCGGGGTTGTCAATCTGGCGTTGACTTTTGGCACGCTGTTGAGTTCTCAAGGAACGGACGCTTCCTTTGTACTCACCCGAGAGACTCTCTCAGGCTTTCCTCCGGGCAGTTTCCCTTCGGTCTTGCGTTTCCGACTCTATCAGACTCTTTCGTGTCCGATTTCCTCGGTGCCTTTCAGGTTTCTGCTCCGGCCTTTCGGCTTTCGCGTTTCCCTTTCCGGCGGTTCCGACTTTATCAGAGATTCTGAGTCGGAATTTCCGGCCCACTCGGGGAGGTTTGATCGGGCACGTAAGTGCGCCGGGTTCCCCTTGGGCGGAGCCGTAAACCTAGTGGAGCGGGGCGCCTCGATGCAAATCGAGGCGCCCCGCTCCTCAGGTGCTTCAGACCTCCACGACGACCGGGAGGATCATCGGGCGCCGGCGGTAGGTGTCGGAGACCCACTTTCCCAGCGTGCGGCGGATGAGTTGCTGCAGCTGGTGGGGTTCGACGACACCGTCCTGGGCCGACTTGTCCAGGACTTCCTGGATCCGCGGCATGACGGCGCTGAACGCCGAGTCGTCGATGCCGGAACCACGTGCCTGGATGGTCGGACCGCTGGTGATCTTGCCGGTGCTGGAGTCCACCACCACGAAGACCGAGATGATGCCCTCGTCGCCAAGGATCTTGCGGTCCTTGAGCGCGGGTTCGCCGACGTCACCGACCGAGAGGCCGTCCACGTAGACGTAACCGGCCTGGACCTTGCCGACGATCCTTGCCTTGCCCTCGACGAGGTCGACGACGACGCCGTCCTCGGCGATCACGATGCGGTCGTGCGGAACGCCGGTGAGGGCGCCGAGCTCAGCGTTGGCGCGCAGGTGGCGCCATTCGCCGTGGACCGGCATCAGGTTCTTCGGCTTGCAGATGTTGTAGAAGTACAGCAGCTCGCCGGCCGAGGCGTGGCCCGAGACGTGGACCTTGGCATTGCCCTTGTGGACGACGTTCGCGCCCCAGCGGGTCAGGCCGTTGATGACGCGGTACACCGCGTTCTCGTTGCCCGGGATCAGGGACGACGCCAGGATCACCGTGTCCCCGGAGACGATCCGGATCTGGTGGTCGCGGTTGGCCATGCGGGACAGCGCGGCCATCGGTTCGCCCTGCGAGCCGGTGCAGACGAGGACGATCTCGTTGTCCGGGAGGTCGTCGAGCGTCTTGACGTCCACGACCAGGCCCGGCGGGACCTTCAGGTAGCCGAGGTCACGGGCGATGCCCATGTTGCGCACCATCGAGCGGCCGACGAAGGCGACCCGGCGGCCGTACTCGTGAGCGGCGTCCAGGATCTGCTGGATGCGGTGCACGTGGCTGGCGAAGGACGCGACGATGATGCGCTTCTGAGCGCCGGCGAAGACGCCGCGGATCACGTTCGAGATGTCGCGCTCGGGCGGGACGAAGCCCGGGACCTCCGCGTTCGTCGAGTCGGTGAGGAGAAGGTCGATGCCTTCCTCGCCGAGCTTGGCGAACGTGGGGAGGTCGGTGAGGCGGCGGTCCAGCGGGAGCTGGTCCATCTTGAAGTCGCCAGTGTGGACGACCATGCCGGCAGGCGTGCGGATGGCGACCGCGAGCGCGTCCGGGATGGAGTGGTTGACCGCCACGAACTGGCAGTCGAAGGGGCCCAGGCGTTCGCGGTCGCCCTCGGCGACCTCGAGCGTGTACGGGCGGATGCGGTGCTCCTGGAGCTTCGCCTCGATGAGGGCGAGCGTCAGCTTGGAGCCGATCAGCGGGATGTCCGGCTTCTCGCGCAGGAGGTACGGGACGCCGCCGATGTGGTCCTCGTGGCCGTGCGTGAGCACGATGCCGTCGATGTCGTCGAGGCGGTCCCTGATGGACGTGAAGTCCGGCAGGATCAGGTCGATGCCGGGCTGCTCCTCCTCGGGGAAGAGCACGCCGCAGTCGACGATGAGCAGGCGGCCGTCGTACTCGAAGACCGTCATGTTGCGGCCGATCTCACCGAGGCCGCCGAGCGGGGTGACGCGCAGGCCGCCCTTCGGGAGCTTCGGCGGGGCGCCGAGTTCAGGATGCGGATGACTCAAAAGACTCTCCTCACCACGCGCGCCACGTACCTGTTAGGCACGTGGCGCGCGTGACGTTCGTGCAGTAGCAGTTGTCTTGTGTGGGTGCAGGAGCTGTGCCCTGCGGTCGTGCGTATTCAGTTGTGAAGTCTGTGTTTAGAGCTGTACCCCGCCCGCGGCGAGATCGATCTTGAGCTGGGCGGTCTCGTCGGGCGTCAGCTCCACGAGGGGCAGGCGCAGCGGACCGGCGGGCTGGCCCTGGAGGGCGAGTGCCGCCTTGGTCGTGATGACGCCCTGCGTGCGGAACATGCCCGTGAAGACCGGGAGCAGCTTCTGGTGGATCTCGGTGGCCTTCTGCACGTCGCCGCTGACGAACGCGTCGAGCATGGCGCGCAGGTCGGGGGTGACGACATGGCCGACGACGGAGACGAAGCCGACCGCGCCCACGGAGAGCAGCGGCAGATTGAGCATGTCGTCGCCGGAGTACCAGGCGAGGCCGGAGCGGGCGATGGCCCAGCTGGCGCGGCCGAGGTCGCCCTTGGCGTCCTTGTTGGCGACGATGCGCGGGTGCTCCGCGAGGCGGACGATCGTCTCGGTGTTGATGGGTACGCCGCTGCGGCCCGGGATGTCGTACAGCATCACCGGCAGCTCGGTGGCGTCGGCGATCGCGGTGAAGTGTCGCAGGAGGCCTTCCTGCGGGGGCTTGTTGTAGTACGGCGTCACCGTGAGCAGGCCGTGCGCTCCGGCCTTTTCGGCGGCGCGCGCGAGCTCGATGCTGTGGCGGGTGTCGTTCGTACCGACGCCGGCGATGACATGGGCACGGTCGCCGACCGCCTGTCGCACGGCTCGTACGAGATCCGATTTCTCCGCGTCGCTGGTGGTCGGGGACTCGCCGGTGGTGCCGTTGACGACGAGTCCGTCGTTGCCTGCGTCCACCAGGTGGGCGGCGAGTCGCTGCGCGCCGTCGAGGTCAAGTGCGCCGTCCGCCGCGAACGGCGTGACCATAGCGGTGAGGACCCGCCCGAAGGGGGTCTGCGGAGTGGAGGTCGGAGCCATGGGTAATACGCTACTCGCTGCTCAGCGCGCGGTCCCCCCTCGGGGGATGCCAGGGGGCGTGGCGGGGGTGGATCCCGGCACTGCCTGCTCGGGGGTTCAAGCAGTGCCGGGTCCGTTTGATCAGGCTAGATGAACTTTCCGAAATGCCGCAATACGGACACTTCGCACGGCTGAACCGTACATCTGTACCGAATCAACGTTTCCCTGGCTACGGTGCGACCCGGCCGTTCCCGTTGAATGCGGCGTAGGTGAGCGGCATGAGCTTGGCCCACTCCGCCTCCATCTTCTCGCCGACCATCTCGATCTCCCGCTGCGGGAAGGACGGGACCTTGGCCAGCTCGTGCTGGGTGCGCAGGCCGAGGAAGTGCATCAGGGAGCGTGCGTTGCACGTCGCGTACATCGAGGAGAAAAGGCCGACCGGGAGGACCGAACGGGCCACCTCGCGGGCGACGCCCGCGGCGAGCATCTCTTGGTACGCCTCGTACGCCTGGCGGTACGAGTCCTCCATCACGCGGCCGGTGAGCTCCTGCTGGCCCTGCGTGCCCTCGACGAACTGGTACTTGCCGGGGCGGCCCTGCTGCACCAGCTTGCGGGAGGCCTCCGGGACGTAGAAGACCGGCTGGAGCTCCCTGTAGCGGCCCGACTCCTCGTTGTACGACCAGCCCGCGCGGTGTCGCATGAACTCGCGGAACACGAAGATCGGGGCGTTGATGAAGAACGTCATCGAGTTGTGCTCGAAGGGGCTGCCGTGACGGTCCCGCATCAGGAAGTTGATCAGGCCCTTGGAGCGCTCCGGGTCCTTGGTCAGCTCGTCGAGGGACTGCTCTCCCGCGGTGGAGACGCGGGCGGCGAACAGCACGTCGGTGTCGCTCGCGGTGTGCTTGACCAGCTCGACCGTCACGTCGCCGCGGAAGGTCGGCTTGAGGTCGTCAGCAGGGGTTTCGGTCACGGTTCGAGGGGTCCTTCCATCACTTCGCTCGGGCGGCGCCCACTCTACGGGCAGGCTCTGACAACGGGGCATTCGGTCGCGCCTCGCGACATTCCGATCCGAACATCGCCGAACTTCTGTTAATTCGGCGAAACAGGGCACCTTTTGGGGCATCCGTACGTCTGTATGGGTAACGGGGCGGTTCGTTCGCCGCTCTCGGCGCTCTGACCTCATTCGATGGCCGGAGCCGTTCCATGATCCGAACGTTTCGATCTTGACGAGGAGAAGCAGCACCCATGTTCCGTCGGCGCGAGCCCGTTCCGTTCGCCTTCATCGCCGAAGCCGACAAGTTCCGCAGTAACGTCACTCCGCCCCCGCGCGAACGCGCGTCGGCCGGCCAGATCGCCGGTCGCTCGCTCGTCGGCCTCACCGTCGTCGCCGGGCTCGTGGGCGCCCTGCTCCTGGGGATGCCCGCCCTGTCGTCCGGTCAGGCACCGGCGCACACGCAGCAGTCCGAAGCGTCCGACGGTCGCTGACCGGCCTGCCCCCGTCCGGCCCCCCAGGGGTGGAAGGCAGGCGCACGCCTAGGTAGCCTCACCGGGCACAGCCCGAAT
Source organism: Streptomyces sp. NBC_01445 (assembly GCF_035918235.1). Lineage (NCBI taxonomy): Bacteria > Bacillati > Actinomycetota > Actinomycetes > Kitasatosporales > Streptomycetaceae > Streptomyces > Streptomyces sp. NBC_01445. The sequence goes on from NZ_CP109485.1 coordinate 3,573,552, forward strand.
ACAGCGTGGATTGAGTGAGGACCAGTCGTGCCCCTGCCCTTCCTGACGGCCGACCGCGCTTTTGACGAGGTGGCCGACGACGTCGCGCTGCCTTTCGACGATCGCGACCAATGGCGGCGTCCCTACCGGCCGGGGCCGTGGCGCGTGGGATTCGCCGCACTGCTCCTGCTGCTCGCCTCGTACGTCATGTTCGCCGCGGTGATCATCGCCTTCACGGGTGGTCTCGGCGGGGGCGCGGTGTGCGGTCTCATCGCACTGCTCATCATCGGGGCGGCACTGCGGCTGCTGCGGATGGGAACGTGGGTGAGCGCACACGGCCTGCGCCGGGTGGCCTTCTTCCAGACCCAGACGGTCCCGTGGGCCCAGGTCGTGACGGTCCGTACGGTCCAGCAGCCGGTCCGCTGGCTCGGACTCCCCCGCACGGTGCAGGGGCAGGCGCTGCTCCTCGTACGGCGGGACAAGGCCGATGAGAGTTCGGCCCTGGTCACCAGTCACGGCGCGGACTTCCTCGCGCGGACCGAGGCCTTCGACCGGGCGTCGGACACGATCGAGGTGTGGGCCGAGGAGTACCGGCCGCAGCACGCCTGAACGAGGCATACGTGAAGGGCCGCGCCGGAACACCGGCGCGGCCCTTCACATGTACTCGGGACGCACACGTCCTCAGACGCTGACCGTCCTGCCCTCCTGGAGGGCGATGGCGCGCTGCATCGCCTTGCGGGCGCGCGGGGTGTCCCGTGCGTCGCGATAGGCCACGGCGAGGCGGAACCAGCAGCGCCAGTCCCCCGGGGTGTCCTCGGTCTCCGCCTTGCGCCGGGCGAAGACCTCGTCGGCGGAGTCGCGGTCGATGCGGCCGTACTGGTCGCGGCGCAGCTCGTCCACGGGCAGGCCGCCCTCGGCCTCCAGGAGATCGGCGAGGCGGTTCGCCTTGCGGACGAACTGGGTGTTGGCCCAGAGGAACCACAGGCCGATCACCGGCAGGATCAGCACGGCCACGCCGAACGTGACGGTGAGCAGGGTGCCCTGCTCGATGAGGAGCAGGCCACGGCTGCCGACCAGGACGAAGTAGAAGACCAGGACGAGGGCGGTGACCAGGTAGGTGAGCTTTGCGCGCATGAGGTCCGTCAGACGTTCAGGTCGAGGAAGTGTTCCAGGCCGAAGGTGAGGCCGGGAGTGGTCACGACGCGGCGGGCGCCGAGCAGGATGCCCGGCATGAAGCTGCTGTGGTGCAGCGAGTCGTGGCGGATGGTCAGCGTCTCGCCCTCGCCGCCCAGGAGTACCTCCTGGTGGGCGAGGAGGCCTCGCATGCGCACGGAGTGGACCGGGACGCCGTCGACGTCCGCGCCGCGGGCGCCGTCGAGAGCGGTGGCCGTGGCGTCCGGCTGCGGGGCGCTGCCGGCCTTCTCACGGGCCGCCGCGATGAGCTGCGCCGTACGGGCGGCCGTGCCGCTGGGCGCGTCCACCTTCTTCGGGTGGTGCAGCTCGATGACCTCGACGGACTCGAAGTACGGCGCCGCGGCCTCGGCGAACTTCATAGTGAGGACGGCCCCGATGGAGAAGTTCGGGGCGATGAGCACGCCTGTCCGCGGGGAGTCCGCGAGCCAGGTGGTGAGCTTGGCGAGGCGGTCGTCGGTCCAGCCGGTGGTGCCGACGACGGCGTGGATGCCGTGGCGTACGCAGAAGTCGAGGTTGTCCATCACCGAGTCGGGCGTGGTCAGTTCGACCGCGACCTGGGCGCCGGACTCCGTGAGGGTCTCCAGCTTGTCGCCCCGGCCGAGGGCCGCGACCAGTTCCATGTCGTCGGCGGCCTCGACGGCCCGTACGGCCTCGGAGCCGATGCGGCCCCCGGCGCCGAGGACCGCCACGCGCAGCTTGCTCATCTTCTTCGTTCCTTACGCGAGTTGCGAACGGGTGGGCTACGCCACCGCTTCGTGCAGGCGCGCCGCCTGCTTGTCCTTGAGCGGGCCGATGACCGACAGCGAGGGGCGCTGCCCCAAGATGTCGCGGGCCACCGCGCGCACCTCGTCGGGGGTGACCGAGGCGATCTCCTCCAGCATGTCGCTGACGGACATCTGCTCGCCCCAGCAGAGCTCGCTCTTGCCGATGCGGTTCATGAGGGCGCCGGTGTCCTCGAGGCCGAGGACCGTGGAGCCGGAGAGCTGGCCGATGGCGCGGCCGATCTCGTCGTCGGACAGGCCGTGCTCCGCGACGTGGGTGAGCTCGTCGCGGCAGATCTTGAGCACGTCGTGGACCTGGCTGGGCCGGCAGCCCGCGTAGACCCCGAAGAGGCCGCAGTCCGCGAAGCCCGACGTGTACGAGTACACGCTGTAGGCGAGGCCGCGCTTCTCCCTGACCTCCTGGAAGAGGCGGGACGACATGCCGCCGCCCAGGGCGGTGTTGAGGACGCCCATGGCCCAGCGGCGCTCGTCGGTGCGGGCGAGGCCCGGCATGCCGAGGATGACGTGGGCCTGCTCGGTCTTGCGGCCGAGGAGCTCCATGCGGCCGGCCGCGCGCACGGGCTTGCGGCCGTCGCGCGGGGCCATGGGGACGGCGTCGGTGCGGGTGAGGGCTCCGGCCTTCTCGAAGGCGGCGCGCACCTGGCGTACGACCTTGTTGTGGTCGACGTTGCCCGCGGCGGCGACGACGAGGTGCGTCGGGTCGTAGTGCTTCTTGTAGAAGCGGGCGATCTGGCCGCGGTTCAGTGCGTTGATCGTGTCGACCGTGCCGAGGACCGGGCGGCCCAGCGGGGTGTCGCCGAGCATCGTGTGCGCGAACAGGTCGTGCACACAGTCGCCCGGGTCGTCCTCCGTCATCGCGATCTCTTCGAGGATCACACCGCGCTCGGCGTCGACGTCGGCTTCCTCGATGAGGGAGCCGGTCAGCATGTCGCAGACGACGTCGATCGCGAGGGGGAGGTCGGTGTCGAGCACGCGCGCGTAGTAGCACGTGTACTCCTTCGCCGTGAAGGCGTTCATCTCGCCGCCGACCGCGTCGATCGTGGAGGAGATGTCGAGGGCGCTCCGGCGGGAGGTGCCCTTGAAGAGGAGGTGCTCGAGGTAATGCGTCGCGCCGTTCAGCGTGGGCGTCTCGTCGCGGGAGCCGACGTTCGCCCAGATACCGAAGGTCGCGGAGCGTACGGAGGGCAGCGTCTCGGTGACGATGCGCAGGCCGCCGGGGAGGGTGGTCCTGCGGACCGTACCGATGCCGTTCTCGCCCTTGATCAGGGTTTGGGTACGGGCGACGGCCCGCGCCTCCGAGGAGGTGCGGGCCGTCGCCTTGGAGCTACGGGACGTCACTTGTCGGTGTCGTCCTTCGTCTCGTCGCCCTCTTCGCCCTCGACGACGGGGATGAGGGAGAGCTTGCCGCGGGAGTCGATCTCGGCGATCTCGACCTGGACCTTGGCGCCCACGCCGAGAACGTCCTCGACGTTCTCCACGCGCTTGCCGCCGGCCAGCTTGCGGATCTGCGAGATGTGCAGCAGGCCGTCCTTGCCCGGGAGCAGGGACACGAACGCACCGAAGGTCGTCGTCTTCACGACGGTGCCCAGGTAACGCTCGCCGACCTCCGGCATGGTCGGGTTGGCGATCGAGTTGATCGTGGCGCGCGCGGCCTCGGCCTGCGAGCCCTGCTGGGCACCGATGTAGATGGTGCCGTCGTCCTCGATCGTGATGTCGGCGCCGGTGTCCTCCTGGATCTGGTTGATCATCTTGCCCTTCGGGCCGATGACCTCACCGATCTTGTCCACGGGGATCTTGACCGTGATGATCCGCGGGGCGTTCGGGGACATCTCGTCCGGCGTGTCGATCGCTTCCATCATCACGTCGAGGATGTGGAGGCGGGCGTCGCGGGCCTGCTTGAGGGCCGCGGCCAGGACGGAGGCCGGGATGCCGTCCAGCTTGGTGTCGAGCTGGAGAGCGGTGACGAAGTCCTTGGTGCCGGCGACCTTGAAGTCCATGTCACCGAAGGCGTCCTCCGCACCGAGGATGTCGGTGAGGGCGACGTAGTGCGTCTCGCCCTTGATCTCCTGGGAGATCAGGCCCATGGCGATACCGGCGACGGGGGCCTTCAGCGGCACACCGGCGTTCAGCAGCGACATGGTGGAGGCGCAGACCGAGCCCATGGACGTCGAGCCGTTGGAACCGAGGGCCTCGGAGACCTGACGGATCGCGTACGGGAACTCCTCGCGCGTCGGCAGGACCGGCACGATGGCGCGCTCGGCGAGCGCACCGTGGCCGATCTCGCGGCGCTTCGGGGCGCCTACGCGGCCCGTCTCGCCGACCGAGTAGGGCGGGAAGTTGTAGTTGTGCATGTAGCGCTTGCGGGTCACCGGGGAAAGGGTGTCCAGCTGCTGCTCCATACGGAGCATGTTGAGGGTGGTGACGCCCAGGATCTGGGTCTCGCCACGCTCGAACAGCGCCGAGCCGTGCACGCGCGGGATGGCCTCGACCTCGGCGGCGAGCGTACGGATGTCCGTGACGCCACGGCCGTCGATGCGGACCTTGTCCTTGATGACGCGCTCGCGGACCAGGGACTTCGTCAGCGCGCGGTACGCCGCCGAGATCTCCTTCTCGCGGCCCTCGAACTTCGGGAGCAGCTTCTCGGCGGCCAGACCCTTGACGCGGTCGAGCTCGGCCTCGCGGTCCTGCTTGCCGGCGATGGTGAGCGCCTGGGCGAGCTCGGTCTTGACGGCGGCCGTGAGGGCCTCGAGCACGTCGTCCTCGAAGTCGAGGAAGATCGGGAACTCGCCGGTCGGCTTGGCGGCCTTGGCGGCCAGCTCCGACTGGGCCTTGCAGAGGACCTTGATGAACGGCTTCGCGGCCTCGAGACCGGCGGCGACGACCTCTTCGGTCGGCGCCTGGGCGCCGCCCTTGACGAGCTCGATGGTCTTCTCGGTGGCCTCGGCCTCGACCATCATGATCGCGACGTCGCCGTCCTCGAGGACGCGACCGGCGACGACCATGTCGAAGACGGCGTCCTCGAGCTCGGTGTGCGTCGGGAACGCGACCCACTGGCCCTTGATCAGCGCGACACGGGTGCCGCCGACCGGGCCGGAGAAGGGCAGGCCGGCCAGCTGCGTGGAGCAGGAGGCGGCGTTGATGGCGACCACGTCGTACAGGTGGTCGGGGTTGAGCGCCATGACCGTCTCGACGACCTGGATCTCGTTGCGAAGGCCCTTCTTGAAGGACGGACGCAGCGGGCGGTCGATGAGGCGGCAGGTCAGGACCGCGTCCTCGGAGGGACGGCCCTCACGGCGGAAGAAGGAGCCGGGGATCTTGCCGGCCGAGTACATCCGCTCCTCGACATCCACCGTGAGGGGGAAGAAGTCGAGCTGGTCCTTGGGCTTCTTCGAAGCGCTCGTGGCCGACAGCACCATGGTGTCGTCGTCCAGGTACGCCACGGCGGAGCCGGCGGCCTGACGGGCCAGACGGCCCGTCTCGAAGCGGATGGTGCGGGTGCCGAAGGTGCCGTTGTCAATGACGGCCTCGGCGTAGTGGGTCTCGTTCTCCACTAGCGTTTTCTCCGTTACTTTTCGTCTTTTGTCCCGTTCCGCCCGTGTGGCGGAGGGACGGGGCCGGAGAAGCGCGCCTTGTGTGCGGGCCGGTCTTCGATCGAAGCACCCGGGGTGGACGGGATCCGTCTCCCGGGGGCCACTACCGAGGACCGGCGGCGGCGAGGGTGCGCTTCTCCTCGTGCGGTGATGCGTGCGCAGCGATGCGGTGCCACTGGGGGCGGTGCATCGATGCGGTGCATGCATGCGGTGATGCGTGCGGTGGTGCTTTTGTTCGTGTGTCCCAGACTACAAAGCGTCTGTGACACTTCGCACGTACAGCAAAGGGAGCGGCCCCCTGTCGGTGGGAACCGCTCCCTTCACGGCGTCTTAGCGGGCGCCGGCCGCACCGCGGCGGATGCCGAGGCGCTCGACCAGGGCGCGGAAGCGCTGAATGTCCTTCTTGGCCAGGTACTGCAGAAGGCGGCGACGCTGGCCGACCAGGATCAGCAGACCACGACGGGAGTGGTGGTCGTGCTTGTGCGTCTTGAGGTGCTCGGTCAGGTCCGAGATCCGGCGGGACAGCATGGCGACCTGGACCTCGGGGGAGCCGGTGTCGCCCTCCTTCTGGCCGAACTCGGTGATGATCTGCTTCTTCGTAGCGGCGTCGAGCGACACGCGTACTCCTCGTAGTCTTTTCGTGGCCACCGAGTGCCCCTGGTCCACATCTCAGGGGAGCTTCCGATACTCGGGAGGCGAGGTCCGCTGGGCGCAGTCTTCAGATTCCGGAGAACCGGAGACCTGAGGGCGCGTACACAAACGGCCGTCACACAGCGTACCAGCCACTCCGTGTGCACCCGACCGTGGGCCCGATGCGGCCCACGGCGCCTTGATGCGGTCCGGTCAGCCGGTCATAGAGCGGGCCTTCGTGTACACGTCGAAGACAGCGAGCGTCAGCGGGACCAGCGTGAGCAGGACGAACGTCTCCGCGATCTCCATGAAGCGTCCCCAGAAGGGGCTGACTCCGCGGCGGGGCGTGATCAGGCCGATCGATGTGATCAGCGCCGTGGCCGCCGCGATCACCGCGACGAGCCAGACCGTGCGGATGTTGAGGGCCGTGGGGTCGTTCTTCATGAAGAAGTCGGTCAGGTAGTCCACCGGCGGGTGGAGGGAGAGGCCGAGGCCCAGCAGGACGAGGGCGGCGAGGCCTGCGGCGAGGAGGGAGGCGACCTGTGCGGTGTAGCGGAAGAGCTGGGCGCGCATCAGCATCGCGACGCCGGTGGCGAAGGCCAGGAGCTGACCCCAGACGCCGTTCGAGAAGCCGAGGACGGCCGCGGCGCCTACTGACACCAGGGCGCAGCCGCCGACCAGGCCGACGAGCAGCTCGTGGCCGCGGCGGGCCTGGGCCGCGATGCGGTCGGCCTCGACGGGCTCCTGGTTCGCGGGGTCGCTGCCGTACTCGCCGCGGGCCATGCTCGGCGGTTCGAAGCCGATGGGGAGGCGGGCGAAGCGCATGGAGAGGCCCGGCAGGAAGGCGAGGGCCCCTACGGAGACGGGCGCGCACAGGCCGGCGGTCTCCACGGCTGTCAGGTCCGTGAGGATGGCGATGAAGGTCGCGAGCAGACCGATGGCCGACGCGAAGACGAAGGCCACGAAGGGACCGTCGCCGCCCGGCGAGACCAGGGTGAGGACCACGGAGGCGATCAGTACGGCTGTGCAGGCCAGCAGGAACTGGAGGCGGCCGATTCCCTGGTGGTCGGCGAGGGGCAGCAGGCCCGAGCCTGCCACCGCCACGTTCGGCAGGGCGCCGAGTCCGAGAGCGATGGCCGAGCCGCGGTCGTCGTAGACCCGGGCCCGCACGCCCGCGAGGACGACGAGGAGGAGGCCGGCCACCGCGGCGAGGATGCCCTGGAGGCTGTGCATGTTGTGGTGCGGCTCGGCCGTCCACGTGACGAAGGCCAGGAGGGCGGGCAGGACGCCGCCGCCGATGAGTCCGGCGCCGCGGGTCAGGTCGCCGTTCCACAGGGTGCGGTCGCGGGTGACGGCCGAGGCGACCGCTTCGGAGACGTCGTCGAAGACGGCCGGCGGCAGTGACTCGGAGAACGGGCGCAGGGTGAGCAGCTCGCCGTCGAGGATGCGCTGCGCGGCGAAGGACCGGGCGCTGTCGAGGACGGTGCCGTCGCGGCGTACGAGGTGATAGCCGACCGGTGCGCCCTCGGCGGGGCTCTGCTGGGAGAGCCGCAGGATCTCCGGATTGAGGTCGGCGACCGGGACGTCGTCGGGCAGTGCCACGTCGATCCGGCTGTCGGGCGCGACGATGGTGACGCGGCAGAAGCCGAGGCCCGTGCCGGCCCCCGAAGGGGCTCCGGTGCCCGCTCCGCCGGTCGCGCCGGCCGTCGCGGAAGCGGAAGCCGTCATGCTCACCTGCTGTTCCCCCTCGGTTGGTGTGTCCGGTGATGCAGCCGGATGTGGAGGTGTTGTGTACGCCGCTCGCGCGCGTCCCCGCTGCCCGTCAACGGGGCTGCCAGGACCGGCGTTGGCGGTCCCGCTCGCTCCCGACGGCGTGAAATGCCCTGATTCTCCGGGCGATCCACGGTGCTCGACTGCACCTCCGGCACCCTACCGCCCACCGTTGTCAGTGACCGTCAGTAGGATCGCAAATCACGATCGACGTCCGCCTGACACGGGGCGGCGGACGGAACACCTCGGTCCGGCAAGGGAATTGGTGCGAAGTGAGTCACATCGTCGTGAAGCGCCCGCCTCGGGCGCTGCCGTCCGAAGTGCCCACGGAAGAGGTGGTCCTGCAGCCTCCGCCCGAGCTGCCGCGCGGGCAGCAGGAGGGCGCGATGATGCAGCTCCTGCCGATGCTCGGCATGGGCGGATCCGTTGTCTTCTTCTTCAACGGCCAGGGTGGGCCGTTCATGAAGATCATGGGCATGGTGATGATCGCGTCGACCCTGGCCATGGGCATCGCGATGCTGGTGCGCTACCGCCGCGGCTCGCAGGGCCAGATGGCGGACATGCGCCGCGACTATCTGCGTTATCTGTCGCAAACCCGGCGCGACGCCACGAAGACCGCGAGGAAGCAGCGCGACGCGCAGTACTACCTGCACCCCTCGCCCGAGCAGCTGTGGGCGCTCGTCGCCGAGGGCAGCCGCGTCTGGGAACGGCGCACGGGCGACGAGGACTTCGGGCAGGTACGCGTCGGCCTCGGCCCGCAGGGGCTCGCCACTCCGCTGGTGCCCCCGCAGACCGCGCCCGTGGACGAGTTGGAGCCGCTGACGGCGGGCGCCATGCAGCGCTTCCTCGCCGCGCACGGCACGCTCGAGGACCTGCCGATGGCGGTCTCGCTGCGGGCCTTCTACCACGTGACGGTCAGCGGTGAGCGGCAGACGGTGCGCGGCACGGCCCGCGCCGTGGTCGCCTCGCTCGCGTCGCTGCACTCCCCCGAGGACCTGGTGATCGCCGTGGCGACGGGCCGGGAGTCCGCGCCGCAGTGGGAGTGGGCCAAGTGGCTGCCCCACAGCCAGGCCCCGGGCCAGACGGACGGCGCCGGCAGCCGCCGTCTGATCACCACCGACCCGATGGAGCTGGAGGCGATGCTGACCACGCGCCTCCAGGGCCGTCCGCGCTTCCACCCCGGTGGGGCGCCCGTCCCCGAGCAGCCGCACCTCGTCGTCGTGCTCGACGGCGTGTCCCTGCCGCCGATGTCGATGCTGGCCAGCCCCGAAGGACTGCAGGGTGTGTCCGTCGTCGAGGTCGTGCCGGGCGACCTGACGACCGGCCGCGGCGACCTCTCGATCGTCGTGCAGCCCCGCACCCTGACGCTGGAGTCGGCGCACGGCGTGGTCTACGAGGGCACGCCCGACCTGCTCTCCTACGAGGCGGCGGACGCGCTGGCGCGCCAGTTGGCGCCGCTGCGCATGGCCTCGGGCGGCGACGACGACGAACCGCTGCTGGCGAACCTGGACTTCACGGATCTGCTGAGCCTCGGCGACGCCGCGTCCGTGGACACCAAGCGCACTTGGCGCCCGCGCTCGCAGGCGGAGCGGCTGCGCGTGCCGATCGGCGTCGGCGAGGACGGCCGGCCCGTCATGCTCGACCTCAAGGAAGCGGCCCAGGAGGGCATGGGCCCGCACGGCCTGTGTGTCGGTGCGACGGGTTCCGGAAAATCGGAGCTCCTGCGCACCCTCGTCCTCGGCCTCGCGGTCACGCACTCCTCCGAGACGCTGAACTTCGTACTCGCCGACTTCAAGGGCGGTGCGACGTTCGCGGGCATGGCCCAGATGCCGCACGTCGCGGCGGTCATCACCAACCTCGCGGACGACCTGACGCTCGTCGACCGCATGGGCGACTCCATCCGCGGTGAGCTCAACCGCCGCCAGGAGATGCTCCGCGACGCGGGCAACTACGCGAACATCCACGACTACGAGAAGGCGCGCGCGGCCGGCGCCCCGCTCCAGCCGATCCCGTCCCTCGTCCTCGTGATCGACGAGTTCAGCGAGCTGTTGACGGCCAAGCCCGACTTCATCGAGATGTTCGTGCAGATCGGCCGCATCGGCCGTTCGCTGGGCGTGCATCTGCTCCTCGCCTCGCAGCGCCTCGAAGAGGGCCGGCTGCGCGGCCTGGAGACCTACCTCTCGTACCGGATCGGTCTGCGGACCTTCTCCGCCGCCGAGTCCCGCGCGGCGCTCGGCGTGCCCGACGCGTACGAGCTGCCGAACGTGCCGGGTTCCGGCTTCCTGAAGTTCGGCACGGACGAGATGGTCCGCTTCAAGGCGGCGTACGTGTCCGGGACCTACCGCTCCGGTTCCGCTCAGACGGCGGTGGCGGGCGGGCCCCTTCCGATGGACCGGCGGCCGGTGCTGTTCACGGCGGCCGAGGTGCCGGTGCAGTACGTGGCCGTGCCCCAGCAGCGCCCCGAGACCACGACCACGACCGACGACGCGCTCTCGGACACCGTGCTCGACGTGATCGTGCGCCGGCTCGAGGCGCAGGGTCCGGCGGCCCACCAGGTGTGGCTGCCGCCCCTGGACAGCCCGCCGTCGCTCGACAGTCTCCTTCCCGGCCTCGCCGCCGTGCAGGGCCGCGGCCTCACACAGCCCGGCTACGAGGGCGCGGGACGGCTCATCGTCCCGGCAGGCCTCGTCGACAAGCCGTACGAGCAGCGGCGCGACCCGCTGTGGTGCGACTTCTCGGGTGCGGCCGGCCATATGCAGATCCTGGGCGGCCCGCAGTCCGGCAAGTCGACGCTGCTGCGTTCACTCATCGCCTCGTTCGCCCTGACGCACACCCCGTACGAAGTGCAGTTCTACGGGCTCGACTTCGGTGGTGGCGGTCTGTCGGCCGTCGCCGGGCTGCCGCACGTCGGCGGCGTGGCCTCCCGCCTCGACCCCGAGAAGGTACGGCGGACGGTCTCCGAGGTCTACGGCGTGATGATGCGCCGCGAGGAGTACTTCCGCTCCTCCGGCATCGCCTCGATCGGCGACTTCCGCGCACGCAGGGCGCGCGGCGACATCTCGGTCACCGACCAGCCGTGGGGGGACGTCTTCCTCGTCATCGACGGCTGGGGCAACTTCCGTACGGACTACGAGGGTCTGGAGCCGGCGGTGCTCGACATCGCGGCCCGCGGCCTGGGCTACGGCATCCACCTGGTGCTGACGGCCTCGCGGTCCATGGAGGTCAGGGCGAACATGAAGGACCACCTCATGAACCGCCTAGAGCTGCGGCTCGGCGACACGATGGACTCCGAGTTCGACCGTAAGGTCGCGGCGAACGTGCCGACGGGCGTGCCCGGCCGCGGCCAGTCTCCGCAGAAGCAGCACTTCATGGCGGCGGTCCCGCGGATCGACGGCCTCTCGTCGGACACGGACCTGGCCGAGGCCACGACGGCGCTGACCGCCGAGGTGACCCGGCACTGGACGGCGCCCGGCGCCCCCGAAGTGCGGCTGCTTCCACGCGAGTTCGCGGCGGACCGGCTGCCCCCGGGGAACCTGTTCCCGGACCGCGGTGTGTCCTTCGCGCTCGACGAGGACAACCTGGAGCCGGTGTTCCTCGACTTCGAACAGGACCCGTTCTTCCTCATCTTCGGAGAGAGCGAGTCCGGCAAGTCGAACCTGCTGCGCCTGCTCATCAAGCGCCTCACCGAGCGCTACGACGGCGACTCGTGCAAGCTCTTCGTGGTCGACAACCGCCGCGGCCTGCTGGACGTGACCCCGCCCTCGCACCTGGCGGAGTACATCCCCATGTCGAACTCGATGGGGCACCACATGGACGCGCTCGCCGACCTGATGCAGCGGCGTACGCCGACGGCGGAGGTGACGGCGCAGCAGCTGCGGGACCGCAGCTGGTGGCGCGGTCCGAACGTCTTCGTGATCATCGACGACTACGACCTGGTGTCCACGTCGAGCGGCAACCCGCTCTCGGGCCTGACCGAACTGCTCCCGTTCGCGCGGGACGTCGGCGTCCGCTTCATCATCGCCCGCTCCTCGGCGGGCGGCGGCCGGGCCGCGTACGAGCCGTTCATCCAGCGCATGAAGGAGCTCGGCGCCCAGGGCCTCGTCCTGGCCGGCGACCCGGGCGAGGGCGAGCTTGTCGGCGGCGTGCGGCCGCGGCCGATGCCGGCGGGCCGTGGCGTCTTCGTCTCGCGCAAGCGGGGGAAGCCGTTGGTCCAGACGGGGTGGATGGGCGAGGAGCACGTGTGAGCCAAGCTCCGGCGACCGTAGGGCCGTACCGGGTCATCGCCCCCTTTCAGGCGACCCTCGGTCAACTGCCCGTGGCGGAAAGCCGGTTCCTCGCACGGTCGGGCGACGGCGAGCGCACCGTCCTCGTCTGCGTGCCCCTTCCCGATTCGGATCGCGGGAGGTGGGCGGTGGAGGCGGCGACCGCCGCAAGTCTTTCGGTGCCGGGGTTCCTCCCCGTCATCGAGGCCGACACGACCGCGGAACTCCCTTGGTACGCAACGCCATACGTCCCTCTGCTCACCCTGCCCGAGGCGCTGGCCGCTCACGGAGGTCCTCTCCCGGAGCGCACCGTCCTGGCCTTGGGTTCGTCGTTGGCGGCAGGCCTGGCGGCAGCACACGCGAAGGGTGTGGTGCACGCCGGGCTGTCCCCGTCAGCGGTGTTCCTCTCGACCGAAGGGCCACGTGTCGGCAGTTTCGGCGCGGTCCGCGCCGCCGGACCCGACGGCGAGGCGCGCGGCGGCATCCCGTGGCTGACGGCCGGTTGCGTCGCGCCCGAGCAGGCCGCGGGCGGACGCCCCCGGCCGCTCGGTGACGTCCATGCGCTCGGCGCGGTGCTCGCCTTTGCGGCAACGGGACACACCGCCCCGGAGCGCGACGAGCTGCCCGCTTCCCTGCGTGCCGCCATCGCCGCCTGCCTCTCGCGTGACCCGGCACGACGTCCGCAGGCCGCCGAGTTGATGCACCGGTTGACGCCCACGGCTGTGGCATCGCAGGCCACCGTCCTCGACACCACCGCGACTCTCCCCCTCCCTGCCCGCATCATCGCCGCGCTGGCCCGCCAGTCGGCCTCGGTGCTCGCCGCGGATCCCCCACTCGCTCCGAGGTGACCGGCCCCCGATGCTCTCCCCTCTCACGCACGACGACCCCGCCGCGATCGGCGCGTACCGCCTCGTCGCGCGCCTCGGCAGCGGCGGCATGGGCACCGTCTATCTCGCCCGTACGGCGTCGGGCCGTACCGCCGCGCTCAAGACCATGCACGCCCGGATCGCTGCCGATCCGGAGTCCCGAACGCGCTTCCGGCTCGAGATCGATGCGGCGCGGGTGATCGGGGGACGGTACGGCGCCCAGGTCTTCGACGCGGACGCCATGGCCGCCACCCCGTGGCTCGCCACGGAGTACGTGCTCGGACCGCCGCTGGGCGAGGCCGTCGCCACGAGCGGTCCGCTGCCACAGGCAGCGGTACGCGCGCTGGGTGCAGCCTTGTGCGAGGCACTGGCCCAGCTGCACAGTTCAGATGTCGTGCACCGCGATCTCAAGCCGTCCAACATCATGGTCACCGCCGACGGTCCACGACTCATCGACTTCGGTATCGCTCGCGCCATCGGCGACGACCGGCTCACCAGAACCGGCACGGCAGCGGGCACACCGGCCTTCATGTCTCCCGAGCAGGCCACCGGTGTCGAACACACGGCCTCGGGCGATGTCTTCGCCCTCGCGGGCGTGCTGGTGTTCGCGGCCACAGGCCGTGCGCCCTTCGGTTCGGGTCAGGCGGCGGACCTGCTGTACCGGGTGCGATACGCGCAGGCGGATCTGGCGGGAGTGCCGCCGGCCTTGGCGTCGGTACTCGCCATGTGCTTGAGCAAGGAGCCGGACCGGCGTCCGTCCACCGCCGAACTGCGGGAACAACTTGCCAGGCCCCAGGGCGAGTTCGCCTCCCATCTCCCGGACCCGCTGCTCCTCGAGATCGGCCGCCGGGCGACGGAGGTCTGGCGAACCACTACCCACCGGCTGCCCGCTCCTGCTTCCTCAGGGCACGCGTACGACACCACAGTCCACTCCGCGCGTTCCGTCCACCCCTCGCGCCGGAAGCTGCTCATCGGCGGAGGTTCGCTGCTGGCCCTGTCCGCCGCCGGCGCGGGCGCCTGGGCATGGGCCCGTTCCGGCCCTGACAGAGCAGCCCCCGCCGCCCTCTGGCGTACGGCCTTCCAGGCACCCACCGCACCGCGGCACACCCCGCCCATGGTGGTGGGTGACACCATCGTGGTGGACAGCGCGGTGGGAGTGCGCGGCTTCCGCGCCGACACAGGCGACGACGCCTGGAACACCACCGACAGATCGGGCCCTTGGCGCACCGCCACGGACGGCGAGCGGCTGTACACCCTCGCACCTGTCGATTCACACCCGTACGGATTCGCCGCCTCGGCGGTCAACCCGCGCGACGGCTCCACCCAGGGCTCCGCCATCCTCCTCAGCCGCTGGGCAGGAGGGCTGAGGAACGAGCAACTCCTCGCCGTGGGCGACGGTCGGGCCTTCGCCGTCGCCGGAGTCAAGACAGACCCGGACAAGGGCAGTCAGGCAACCTCGAACCCCAAGTCGTGGAGCCTGATCGCCATCGATCTCGCGACCGGCAAGGCCCTCTGGGACGAGACGCTCGCGCACCCCCCTGTGTCGGAACAGCGCTTCAGCGGCGCCCGCGCCGTGGGCGACCATCTCGTCGTGAGCAGCTTCGCGGGGTCTGGTCCCGCTGTCACGGTGTACGACACCGTGACAGGCGCGACCGCGTGGACGCGCCGGGCCGACAAGTCCGAATTCCACGGCGGAAGCAGTGAGTTGGCCACGGACGACAAGCGAGTCTTCTGGGGTGGGGAGGTACTTCGTGCACAGCTCCTCACCAACGGCCGAACCCTGTGGACGTACCGCGGCGGCGCGGCGTTCGGCACCCCGGTCGTACAGGACGGTGTGGTGTACGCCGTCGAAGCCGACGCAACACGTTCGCTCGTCGCCGTCGACGCGGCCACCGGAAAGCTGCTGTGGCGGGAGAAGGACTCGAACGCCTCTGCGGGCAGCCTCGATGTCGCCCCGGTCGTGGGCAAGAAGTACGTCTACAAGCATTCCGGTTCGGGAATCTGCGCAGTGGATGCCAGCAGCCGCACCCCGGCGTGGACCGTGCGCGCGGAGGCAACCTCCCTCACCGCCCAGCGCGCGAAGGCACGGCTCTTCGCTGTTGCGGACCGCTCCCTCGTCGCCCTGCCGCTGGAATAGCAAAAGCTCAGCCCGCGACGGCCCACGGCGAAGACCACAGAAGAAGGATGGCGCAGTTCATGACCCCGCTCGGCTTCGGCGACCCGCTCCGGCTCGGTCCCTACCGTCTCCTCGGAGTGCTCGGCGAAGGCGGGATGGGCAAGGTGTACGTCGGCCAGGATTCCGTCGGTGCCGTGACCGCCGTCAAGGTCCTGCATCCTGAACTCGCCCATGACCCGAATCTGGCGCAGCGTTTCCTGCGCGAGGCCCAGACCGCGCGGTCCGTGGAGAGCGGGGGCGTCGCCAGGGTCCTGGCCGCGGAACTTGACGGCGGACGCCCTTGGATCGCTTCGGAGTTCCTGTCGGGCCCCACCCTGGAGCAGGCCGTCACCCAGCACGGCCCGCTCGAAGAGCCGGCCCTGCGCGCACTGGCTCATTCACTTGCCGGCACGCTGCGGGACATCCACGCGGCCGGGCTGATCCACCGCGACCTCAAGCCCGCCAACATCGTCCTCACCTCGACCGGCCCGCGTGTCATCGACTTCGGGATCGCCCGCCCCGAGCACGGGCTGACCCTGACCACGACCGGCCAGGTGCCTGCGACGCCCGGATACGGCGCCCCCGAGCAGGTCACCGGACAGCGCGTCAGCCCCGCGGCCGACGTCTTCTCGCTGGGGGCTGTGCTCGCTTACGCGGCCTCGGGCCGCAGGGCGTACGACGGCCCTCATGTCGCCTCCCTGCAGTACGCGGTGGTGCACGGCGAGCCGGATCTCACAGCGGTACCCGGCCTCCTCCAGCCCCTCATCCGTCCCTGTCTGTCCAAGGACCCGGTCCTGCGGCCGTCGCCCGAGCAGATCGCCGCGGCCTTCGCCCCACCCCGGGGTGCGCAGCGCGTATGGAGGCACGGGGCTCTCGGTGAGGAGATCAAGGAACACGAGGCACAGACGAAGCAGTACACAACCGTCGTCGGAGTCCCCGCACAGCGCGGCCCTTCCCGCCGCCGTTTCCTCGCGTCCCTCGCCACAGGCGGAGCCGTTCTGCTCGCGGGCGGCGGCGCGACTGCGTGGTGGCTACGCGGCGAGGAGGATCTTCCCGAGGCCGGTGCCACACCGCCGCCCGCCGAGCTCCTCGCCTCCCCGATCGAGGGCGGATCCTCCAGCGACAAGGCGCCGAAGCCCCTGTGGGGACCGCTGGCGGTCGCCGCAGAGGACTCGCCGCCACCGATCGTCCTGCGCGATGTCGTCATCTTCGCGGCCAAGGGCGGGGGCCTGACCGCACGGAAGGTGACGGACGGCAAGGAGAAGTGGGTCCTCCCCGACATCGATGCGACGGCCCGGTACGTGGCGATGGCCAACGGCCGGTTCGCGGCCGCCGACAGCAAGGGCAACGTACACATCCACGATGCATCCACGAGCGAACGGCTGTGGAGCACATCGGCGGGAGCGACCTGCGTACTCGCCGCCGACGCGGCCACGGTGTACGTCGGCACCGCCGATGACACGATCCGGGCCGTGGCCACGGCGGACGGACACAAGGCGCGCTGGACCAAGGCGCTTGCGTACGCGGCGCCGGTCGGCACCACAGCCCAAGCGGTTTCTGCAGAGGGGCACTTGGTGGTCGCGAGCCAGGACGGCAGCGTGACGGCCCTGCGGTCCGGCACGGGCAAGGAGGCCTGGCACCGGACCGACCAGACCAGCGACGGACAAGCGCTACGCCCCTTCGTCGACTCAGGGATCGTGTACCTGGGCGGGGCCTCCCTGCGTGCATGCGGCCTTGTGGACGGGGCGGAGATATGGCGGACGATCGGCACGTTCGGACCTCCGGTCCTGGACGGCGCAGACCTCCTGGCGATGACAGCACAGGACTGGGGCACACCGCAGCCGCGCCTCATGCGCTATGACACCGCCACCGGTGACTACGACGACTCCTGGCTGGCAGTGCCGGAGGGCGATGCCGCGCCTCTCGCCGCGCCCGTCTTCCAGGGCAGTTCACTGTGGCTGGCGGACGGCGGCGACGCCAAGGGCGTCACCGTCTTCGACAGGAGCACGGGGCACGCCGCTTGGACATACCGGCCCACTCGCGGCGGCACATGGCGCATGACGGCCACCGGGAATCGGGTCTTCCTGCTGAATGCGGGGGACGCCGTGGCCATGCCGGTCTTCTGACGGCCGCGTGCCGCAGCGGACTTCCAAGTACGCTGAGTGGACAGCTTGTTCGTACGTCGAGAAGGGGCCGCCCCACATGGCCGAGGCACAGGACGCGCAGGTCTCCCTGGAACAGGACGAGGACGTCAAGGCGCGCAAGGAGCGGGAGAAGAACGAGCTCTACGCGCTCGACATCTCCGGCGCCGAATGGCACAGCGCCCCCGGCACCGAGGACCACGAGGAGCGCGTAGAGATCGCGTACCTGCCGGCCGGCGCGGTGGCGATGCGGTCTTCGGTGGATCCGGAAACGGTGCTGCGGTACACGGAGGCGGAGTGGACGGCGTTCGTGCTGGGGGCTCGGGATGGGGAGTTTGATTTGGAGGATGTGGCGGGGTCGGACGCGGGGTAGAAGAGGCCTACGACTAAGGCTGGGCCGAGGACTCCGGGCTACGGGGTCCGCTTTGCCCGGTCCTCTGCTCGCCCTGCGCGCTTGATCTCCCGCATCTCCCTACACCCCAGCGTAGGGAGATGACAGCTAAGTACCCCGCTCCTAGCCAGCGCTTTCGTAACCGACAACGCCTGGAATGAGACCGTCGGCCTTCCCAGGCGCGTGAATCTCCTTGAATGCGAAGAAAACCCGCCCGTGGCTGACGGTCATGTCTAGCGACTCCGGCTCTCCGAGCGCCACCATCGCGGAAGGCATCTCGAACAGGAGAAAGGGACGTTCCGTGCCCGTCTTCGGGTCGATACTCACGACCGCCGACGGCGCTCGATTGTCGTCACTTGCTCTGAATGCCAGGAGCCTGTCACCGCTCATCTGGACGGGATACGTGGCACGGCGGGCCTTAGACTTAAACTTACGAACAGGCTTCCCCGAGTGCAGATCAAAAGCTGTAATCGAGTTCGCGGGACTGTCGGTGAAGAGAGCGTCGATGGATGCCTTTCTTCCCACGAATACTTGACGGCTCCCCACGATCACCGCGTCGCAGGACTCTACAGTCCCGAAAAGCGAGCCGCCACAGTCCGTGACGTAGCGGTCAACTCCCAGCGCCATCGTCGATCTGTGCTTGCCGTGCGCGTCAAGAACGATGAGGTCCGTCACTGCGTCCGCGCCTGCAGCGACAGCGATTACCGGTGGATTCGACGACACCAAGTAGGTTGCCCCGACACCCCGCGCCACCTGGTACGTCCACTCGGGCTTTCCTGTACGCCGGTCAATCTTCTGGACTCGATATGAGGTGTCGTCGCCAGCGCTTCCACAGGTCTGCAGCGCCAGCAAGTCACGTCCTCCCGCGAAACCGCTGTCGTTGCAGGCTTCCCTGCCTGGAGTCTCCCAGAGCTTCTTGCCCTGACGCAGGTCGTACGCTGCCGAACCCGATCCCCATGCCGTCACGGCGACGCCTCGCGTCAGCGTCACATTCATATTGGTCGCGTACGCATCGTCGGAGTGGGGCAGCGTCACTTCCCACATCTTCTTGCCGGTGTTCACGTTGAATACCACGAGCGTGTTACATGCGGACTTGGCGTTTACCTTGCCCCCGCGACCAGACTGAGCAACGACGGCAGTTCGGCCATCGACTGTCACATGCCTGGTCGTCGAGCAGATGGCACCGCTCAACCTGGTGCTCCAGACAGGGTCCCATTGCCTGAATCGGTACCCCGTGAGTGTGCTTCCCTGTGCCATGGCATAAGTCTTGGCCGTAGCCCAACTGCCCGGCAGGTAGGAGCTCTCGCCCGGCTTCAACTTCTTGTCGTTGTACTCGACTGCCATGCGGGCTTCTGGGTTGACCGGGGTCTTCCCATCAGCCTCGCTCACCTCATCCGGGGCTTGCCGGGCAGAACTGGGCGCGTTGCTCGACTTGCCGTCATTTTTCGCTGGGATTCCACCCCATATGAACCATGAGCCAACGCCGGTCACGACGATGAGAACGCCGCAGATGGACAGCCAACGCTTCACGCGCTGCTTCTTGCGATCCTTTGCCGCACGCAGAGACTGCGTGAACGGAGAGGGCGCCGGCCCGAATGACATGAACTGCTTTCCCTTCAACGACGAGCGCGAACCGATGCCTTATGTAGCCGTGGACCCACGCACCCTGTTCCACCCGTCGGACCACGATGACGGGGTGGGCGCCTCCCGCGCGCGCCCACCCCGCATCCGTACTTTTCGCTCTACAGGAAGAAGCTGGCAGCCTTCTTGTCGCCACCCATGTAGTCACCGCCGGCCAGGTGCACCACGTGACCGATGCCCTGGAGGGCCTGGTGGATGTCGTGGGCTTCCTTGTCCCACTTCTGCTGCTCTTCGCCGTACTTGCTCTGGGCTTCGCCCTCCCAGTACGCGACCGTGCCCGCCACCAGGGTCTTGATCTCCTGCAGGTCGGCCTCGAGCTGCTTGGCCATGTTTCCGATTTCGGTGGCCGCGGTGTCGAGAGCGCCGTACTTGACGACCATCTCGTCGTGGTTCAGACCCATGATCTACTTCTCCATCTCCCGTGGTTTCGTTAACTACTGACGCGCGACAACCCTGGCGTTTAGTAGCCGCTGAGCGTGGACTTCGGGGCGCCGTCGTAAACGTTGATCTTGTTGACTTCCTGGCGCACCTTGTCCTCGGAGTCGTCCTTGATCTTCCGAGTACCCGTCATCGCGTCGATGAACTTCACGAGGATGTTGCCGATGTTCTTCATCGACGTGTTGATCTCGTGCTGCTTCGTGTTGAAGGCGTTCGCGCCGATGCCCTTCCAGTTGCCTTCCAGGCTGTCGATCGTCCCCTGAAGGCGGTGCACCGTGGACTTGATGTTTTCGAACTTTTCGGCGATCTTGCGCTCGAGCCGCACCATCTCATCGTCTGAGAGCCGCTGTCCGTCTGCCATGTTCGGCCTTCCTCTCCTGATTACTGCTGGAACTTTTCCGGATGTTGCCTCGCAGGGAATGGATCTGCCCCACTCGACAAATGTCACGAAACCGCGCTCAGCCAGAGCGCTTGGCCCGCACCACCGCGAACACCCCGCCCCCGATCACCACCACCGCAGCCGCGACTCCGAGGACGATCCACAACTGGTCGTTGCCGTCCGAAGAAGACTTCGCAGTCGATCCTGCCGCCGAGGTCTCGCCGCCTGAAGTGGATTTCGGGGGCTGTGACGAGGCTGGTACGGAAGCGGAGGGGGTAGCGCCGGTAGCGGAACCGGCAACTGACGTCTTTTCGTTGGTGATCGGATCGACATCAGGGGCGCCCGGGTTCCCCTTGCCGGCGATCAAGTTCTGGGCGGGCCTGATCAGTCCATAGCCGAGATACTTGCTCGGCTGGTTCTTGGGCCAGTCACGACCGGCAGTATCGATCATTACCCGGAGGACCTGGCTGGCCGTCCACTTGGGGTGCGCCGACCAGATGAGGGCGGCCGAGGCCGAGGCGATGGCGGTGGCCTGACTTGTTCCCTTGCCTTGGCAGTACTGCTTGAAGGTCGCGTCGCACCAGGTGGGGACGTTCACACCCGGCGACGCCAGATCGATGTAGTCACCGGACTGGGAGAACTTGCCTACCGTTCCAGTCGCATCGGAGGCACCGACCCCAACCACTTCGGGGAGTGCGGCCGGGAAACCGATGAAGTTGTCCTTGTCGCCGGAGTTCCCAGCCGCGGCAAACATGAGCTTGCCCCTTTTGGCCGCGTACTTGATCGCGCTTGTCTCTTCGGCATCTGAGTACTCGGCGCCGAAGGACATGCTGATGATCTGTGCGTCTGAGTCTGCAGCAGCCCTGATCGCCCGGGGAATTGAGGCGGTCTTCTTGCGCTCGGCCTTGTCCGTCAACGTGGTGAGCACCGTCCGCACCGGAATGATCCGGGCTCCCGGGGCGAGCCCCTGGAGCCCGCCTCCGGCCCCGGACCCGGCGATCAGCTCCGCCATGGATGTGCCGTGACCGCCGTAGTCACGTGTCGCTCCATACGATGCGGCTGCGGGAACATCGTCCGTCAGAACCTTACCCTTCAGGGAAGGCGTCGCAGGATTGACTCCTGAGTCGATAACCGCGACCTTGATGCCCTTGCCCGTGCTCACCTTCCACAACCGCTCAGCCAGCATGTCGTCCAAGTACCACTGCTTGGCGTGCACGTCGTCGGCGACAGCGCTCGGGGCCAGCCCGGTGGACATGACGGCAAGAGCGCCAACCGCTGCGCCCACCACTGACGCGCGTCTGCCGACCCGCCCCAGGAAGGGCACAGTCCAGCTGCGTCGGCTGATCCCTGACTTCATGCTTCGTCTGTCCTCGCTCGTGCTTAGTCGATCACCGGCGGCACATCGCGCTGCGGCTTCTTGGGGAGATGGGTCTACTCGTCCTCGGCCCGGCAGTCAGGCCGTTGTGCGCCTTCGCCCTCTTCCCGGTCGGCACTCCCACGGCCCTCGGGACCTCGTACGAGGCCGGAGCCGCCGGCGGTGAAGCCGTTCCTGCCCGCGCGGGCGGCGGAGTTGCGACCTGCGGGAGCACCCGTCACGCCATCGGAGTTACCCATGGAACCGCGCGGCGTCTGGTTCCTGGCAGCGCCGTTGGTCGTACTCGGCGCCCCCATGACGCCTCGCTGGCTGATCCCGCCGCTCGAAGTCCGTGAACCGGCGGCTCCCTCGCCCCCGATGACGGTGCCCCTCGGCACCTTGGGGCCAGACTTTGCGGACGCACCAGTCGAGGTGGGCCTGCCCCCTATGACGCCGCCACTACTCCGGCCCGCGCCCCGTGGTCCCAGACCTTGGCGGCCAGCCGACGTGCCTGCCTGTCTGGGCGTGCCTCCAGTGACGCCGGAGGTCGGACGGCCGCCCGGCGTACCACCCTTGACACCCGGCTGGCCAGTCGCGTTCGGGCGCCCCATCGGGTTCGTGCCGCCTTGTCCCAGGCCCCGAGCCGTAGCCGGTCCTGTGGTTCCAGGACGTCCCTGTGCGGTCGCCGGATTCCTCGGCATGCCGGTCGTACCGAGCGCCCGTCCCACAGGGCCCTTACCCAGGGGGTTTGGCACCCCCTGGGCGTACGAAGGAAGCGGAACTCCTTGCGGGCCCGTTGTCGGCGTCGTCGGGCTGGTGGTGCTGGTCACGGGGGTCGGCGTCTGCTGAGGAAGTGTGTCGACGCTGTTGATCTCCGTGCCGACAGGTCGGTCGGGGAGGGTGACATCGCCGTGGACTTCCTTGACGGGCGTCGTGGTGACATCCGTGCGCGGGGCGATCGTGCGCTCGTGCGCGACCACACCTTCGGTCACTGCCTCCTGCCGCTGCGTCGTGCCGGCCGTCTCGTTTCCGGACCAGTCGGTCGGCGCGGAGCCGCGCCCTGACGGCTTCGGCACCCCCACATTAGGCATCGCCTCGAACGTGGGAGGTTCCAGGCCCTTGAGCGACTCCTCGGAGACGACGTAGTACGACGACAGCCGGTTCATCTGGTTGATGGCCTCTTGGCGATGGCCCTCAACCTTAGTAGCCGCGGTGTACTCGTGGTTGGTCTCTACCCGCGCAACCACCGGGATGTCGCCGACCGACTTCCGCACGAGACGGCTGTCACGGGGCGGCATGGCGCTGCGAACGGATGCCAGGCCCGTGCCGGCGGACGTGATCTGAACGCCTGCGGCCTTCGCGTACTCGGCGAGAGCGTCCGCGTGTCCGGCGAGTCCCTTGCCCCAGATCTGGAAGGCCTTGCCCGCCTCGCCCTTCCAGTCGTCCTCGGCCGCGGTCAAGTGACCGCGGAGTTCGGTCGCCGCGTCCGAGATGGCCTTCTGTGCCTTCCACAGGGCCTCACCGGCACCCTCGAGGTCCGACGGGTTCGTGTTCTCAACGATGTCGATCATGTCGTTGAGGTCGTGGTCCTCGAAGTTCGACTTCTGACCGGGTGCACGAACCCTGCTGAAACCGAACGCGTCGTGCATGACCTCGGAGATCCGATTGGTCATGTCGGTGACGCCGACCTGGACGTTGCTCTGTTCCTGGCCGGACAGCTTGTCCCAGTCGTCCTTCCCAGTCACAGCCCGAATCCCTTCTTCGACTGCTTCTTGTCGTTCCGCGGCTGCTCAGGCGCGCCCGCCTTCTCGCGCTCCGCAGTCTGCTGGTCATGCTCGATCTTCGACTGGATGGCCCAGAACCGGCGTCGCTGTTCGTCCTCGAGGTTGCCGTAGCCGACCTCCGCGCCGTGCGCGGCGATGCCCATCGCCTCGATCTGGAGACTGAGCGTCTTCGACAGCGAGGTGAGTCGTTCGTGAACGATGTTGTACTGCTCGTAGAGACCGTCGGCTTCCGGGAACTTCGTACCCGCGCCACGCAGGGAGGTCGGCGCGATCCGCTGGCCACCGACCTTGGACGGCGCTCCGTCCGAGCCCTCGAACTCGCTCAACAGCGTGTCGACGCGCTGCTTGAACGTCTTGAGCACTCCCGCGCCGACCTTCAGGTCCGCAGCGGCCGCAGCCGAGACCCCGCCCATCGCCATGTCCGCAGGAAGCATGACGTGCCCCCTTCCCCGTTCCCCGTCGGTCCTTCAGTCCGCGCCCGGAGCGCGGTGGCGCGAGCGTCCCTCATCGCGCCTTTACCACTGTAGTCACCCTGTACAACCGAACCAACTGACCTATGTGTTAAGTCAGTTACGAAGCGCTGTTCCGTATCGCGCTTTCGGGTGCAATCTTCTCATCTCGCCGACGCACGCTCGACGCCCGGCCGGAGGTCTGACGCTCGCGCGCAGGCCCTGCCCGCACGGAGGCGCGACGCACCCTCCGTCAGGCGAACATTCCTCCATGAAATCTTCACCGTCGTGACAGCGGGGAAGGCGGGGGATGCGGCGTTCAACAATTCAGCCTGATTTCGCTTCGCAAGGCGAAGACTTCTTCAACGCCGCCGTGCATTCCGTGATCAAGTCCTTCAGCGCCGATTCGTCCTTGTGTCCCGGTTCGAAGACCCTGATGACCGTGGAGATGTCCTCCTCGGCCACATCCTGGGCAGCGCACCGGGTGATGGATACGGCGGCCGAGTCCGTGTACGCGATCGTGCGGGCCGCCGCGGACTTGGGGGCGTGGGCGGAGAGTTGGTCCACGGCGATGTCGCGTGCTGCCGCGCCCGGTTCGCGTCGCTCGCGTTCGACAGACAGCACGACCTTCTTGTCCACCGCGACCTCGCAGGTCGTGATGGCGTCGGGGACGGGGTCGTCCCGTTTGACCGACACCTGCATACCGGGCGGCAGCAACGGCGTAAGCGCTGCCGCCTTGATGTGAGTGCCGCACAGCGAGGACGGCACGGCGTACTCACGCTCGGCCGAGTCGCCGCATCCCGCTGCTGCCGCCACCATCGCGGCAGTGACGGCGGCCAGAGGCAGGAGCCGCACGCCGCGGGCCGGCCTCAGTGATGGCTTTCCGAGTTCCACTGTTCTCCGTCCGAATGGCTGATGCCGGCTGCGGTGCGTGCGGCGCGCTGCAGGTCGTCCGCCGTCTGCATGTCAATGTTCGGGTTGTGGCGTACGGCGTTGTCGACGGCGTCCTGGGCCGAGCGGATCGCCTCCGAGCGGCCGTGCGCGTACTCGCCGCCGGCCTTGTGCTCCGCGTCCGTCGTCGTGTCCTGCTCGATGCTCTTCATGACGCTCTCCTGGATGTCCTCCGACGCCCATCCGATGGGCGCGCCCAGGATCGGAACGTGCTCGGCCGCCTTGTCGACGCCCATGCCCAGGATGCGGCTCACCTACTTCGCCTTGTCGGCCGCGGCCTCGTTGAAATCCGCGTCGGACGCCGCGTGGTACTGGTAAATGGCGTCCGCGCGCGAGTCGCTCATGATGCCCGCGATGGCCGCTCCCGGCGCCACCGCGTCGCGCACGCGGCCGCCCATCGACGTCGTCGACGTGGTGGGGTCGTTGACGACACCGTTCACCACGTCCGCCGTGTACGCCTGCTGCGCGGCGGTGATGGCCGCGTACGCATGCGGGTCCTGGCCCACTTCGCTGAGGAACTTCTGGGTGTGCCCGGGGTCGAGGCCCGCGGCCGAGCCGAACGTCGGGAACATGTCGCTGCCGGCGTTCTCCTCGTACATGGCCTGCTGGAAGTCGCCCATGTACTCGGAGGTGATGTCGCCGAGGCTGTCCTTCATGGCGTACAGCGGGCCGCTCTCGCCCGAGTCGCCGTTGTGCTTGAGCAGTTCGGGGTCGCTGCCGAACTTGTCGACGATGTCGTGCACGAGTCCGGCGCGCTCCGGTGTGTGCCGCACCGCGTCGCCCATGTCGTCACTGTCGTACGGCCGTCCCGTCGTGGCGGATTCTAGGGCGTGGCCGAGTGCTTCGGGGCCGACGTTGCGCGCGGCCCGCAGCGCGTCCTCGTTGCCGTAGAGGTGCGCGTCGTTCGAGTCCGCGTTCCACAGGAAGTCCTTGTCGGAGAAGACGTCCAGGTAGGACTTGAAGCCCAGCTTTCCGTCCTGCTTCACCGTCCCGTCCTCGTTGTACGCGGTGGGAGGGTCGGTGAAGAACTTCTCCGAGGCCTCCGGGCTGTGGCCGAGGGCTTCGAGGACGCTGTTCAGCGGGTCCTCGCCGGAGCCGAGCTTTCCCGACGAATTGAATCCGTAGCCGTCACCCTGCCCGTGGCCGACGTGGGTGAGTTTGTCCGGGTCTTCCTTGTGGAGTTGCGTGAGGTGTTCGGCGATGGGGTTGATGAAGGACGGGTCGTAGTTTCAGTACCGCATCAGGCCGCCGAGCACCTGATAACCGTGAGGCTTCGTCATCTGATGCGGCATCCAGGAGATCTGGTGCGTGCCCAGCCTGCGGAATTAGTCGCCCCAGCTGGCGGGGAGATGGTTGATGCGGTTGAATTCGCGGATTGACCTGGGTCGTCCAGACACTGACGGTCGTCTCGAGGCCGAGCCCATCTCGAAGTTGCTGACGTTGAAGGCCGTCGCGGCCTGCATCGTGGATCCCGAACCGCGCTTGTCGGCGCCGGCTCCCACGATGTCGGCCTGCGCGTGGAGGTGGTCGTGGAGGATGAAGGCCTCATGCTCCACGGCGCCGAGTTCGTCCTGGTTGACCACCAGGTCGGCGCCGCCCGTCGAGCCACCGCCGCCGGGTTCCGGGGCCAGCTGATTGAGCTGCATCTTCTCGCTCTGGCGGGCGGCAGCGTCGGACTTCAGCTGCTCCCATTCGTCCCAAGGCGTGCTGTGACCTCTTCCCCCGTTCCCCGGCACCCGCCGGCTCGGATGGCAACAGCTCCGTTCCAACGGATCAATGTGCGGGTCGGACTTCCTACAGGGGCGTTGCACAGCCGGAGATGGCGACGAGTAAAAATCCCCACAACTCTCGGTGGCGTGTACGTCGTCGAAATCGCGATCACGGAATTGTCCAAGATCCGGAAGCGAGCGAACTGAAGCGGATGGGGGCCGAACCCACAAGGCCCTCCATTACGGACACACGGCTACAACTCGCTTCGTCCACAAGACCTTCACTTGCGCAGCATCTCGAGCATCGGTCCGAGTGGCCACTCTTCGCATCCGAGTTGCTAACTTGACCGGAAGTCTGCCGTCCAGCGGCAGTATCCGGCGCGCGCACGCGGGGGAAGGAGCTCACTCATGGCGTGGGACGAGTGGGAGCAGCTGAAGACCGAGGCGGCGGGGCGTCAGTCGACGCAGATGCAGCTGAACCGCGTGCCGGACGACGAGGGCGGCGGGCCGCCGCCGTCCCAGTACGGCGACCTCGCGGTCGGGCACGGCGACCTCGAGAAGGTCGGTTCGGATGCCCACAAGCTGTACGGCCAGATGTGGGACAAGGCCCGGGTGGCCGTTCCCTCCAGCGACTCGGCTGCGTCGGACCTGTCCGCGCAGGGGTTCGCGCTGGGCGGGGGCCTGCAGGAGGTGTCGAACCGGTGGGAGGAGCAGCTCCGCTCACTCATGGACGCCACCGCGCAGATCGCCAACCACATGCACCGCACGAAGAAGCTGCACGGCGCCGACGAGGACTTCATCCAGCGTCAGATGAGCAGCATCGACATGCTCGACGCCGGCTTCGACGAGCGCGTCGGTGACCCCGGCAAGAAGAACCCGGTGTACGGCGAGCCGAAGAAGAAGGACGACTGATGCATTTCGAGGCGCTCCTCCACGCCAACTTCAAGCTCCTCGACGATGCCGTCGAGGACTGGTCGACGATGGTCAAGAATCTCGACGCGCTCGCGAAGGAAGCCCGTACGGGCATGAAGGCGTCCGCGGGCAAGGCCGTCTGGGCCGGCGCGAATGCCACGGTCTCCAAGGAATTCATCGGCAAGACGGTCGGTGAATTCGACGACGCGCACACCCAGGCGAAGTCGATCTACGACATTCTCCGGGACACCGCGGGTGAACTCAGGACGTACCACGGCAATCTCGCGACGGCGATACAGAACGCGGGCACGAAGGACATCAGCGTCACGGCGTCGGGCAACGGCGGCTTCACCGTCCGCGCCAAGGACGACGCCAAGGACCCCAAGCCGACCGACGGCGACGTCACCGGGGTCCGCAACGAGATCCAGAAGATCGTCGACGGGGCGAGCGAGAGCGACAACACGGCCACCAAGGTCCTGAAGCTGCTGGTCAACCAGACGTCCATGGGCTTCTCCGACGCGAGCTACTCGGACCGCGACTCCGCGGCCGCCGCCGTCAAGGAAGCCGACGAGCTGGCGAAGCTGGCGCAGAAGGATCCGAAGGACCTGTCGGTCGAGGAGTTCGACCGGCTCAACGCCGGGTTCAAGAAGTACGCGAACGACGAGCTGTTCTCCGAGCGGTTCGCCACGAAGGTCGGTCCGCAGAAGATCCTCGAGTTCTGGACGGGAATCAACGACCCGGCCCGCGGCAACTACGAGCTGGGGCACGAGCGGCTCGACCAGTTCGACGACCTCCAGCGCAACCTCGGCATGTCGCTGGCCCACGCGACGCAGAGCGACTCGACCGCGATGTACGAGTGGAAGTCCAAGATGATCGACTTGGGCGACAAGCCGCTCTACGGCGATCGTGGCGGGCCGATGGGTTTCCAGGTCATGAGCAACCTCATGCGGACCGGCGACTACGACGACCGGTTCATGGAGGACTACGGCACCAAACTCATGGCCACCGAGCGCAAGCTCACCGGCGACGGCGAGCACCGCAACCTGGCGTGGCAGCACATGGGCATGGACCCCTGGCTCAACCGGATCGGCGAGGACAGCGGTTCCGACCCGCTCACGGGCTACCTGAAGGGCCTGTCCAACAGCCCTGACGCGGCCACCTCGTTCTTCAACGAGGAGTACACGCCGAAGGACGGCGACAAGGCGGCGGCCAGCAATTTCAAGTACCTCTTCGAGGACCGGGAGTGGCCGCAGGAGTCCGACATGCACGGCGACGACCTCAACACCGGGCGCAACAACCTCGCCCTGGCGCTGGAGGCCGGAACGACCGGGCATCCGGCGGGCGAGCTGCCGACGGCGGACACTCCGGCGCACACCGCCGATCAGGCCGGGCTGATGCGAGACCTCGTCAACTCCATCTCCGAGGACCCGAACCGCCTCAAGGACCACGACTACATGTCGGACAGCATCGGGCAGATCGGGTCCGAGTACCTGCCCGACATCCACCGGGCGATGGCCGACGGCCCCACGGTCGGCAACGGCGACAAGTCCGGATGGAACCTGCTGTACCCGAACGACGGCGCGGACGCGAAACTCGATCACAGCGCCGTGTCCCGCTTCCTGGTCACGGCAAGCCAGAACCCGGAGGGGTACAGCGCGCTGAGCGTCGGCGAGAAGGCTTACACCGCCAACCTGATGGACTACCACCTGAACCCCGACCTCCCCGAGGACCAGCGCTACCCGCACGACGCGAAGGACACGATCACCAGCCTGTCGCGCAAGTCCGGGGAGTTCAGCGGTCTGCTCGCCCAGGGCCGGCAGGAAGCGGTGCTCGGCCCGGCGAACGAGAAGGACGGCGACTTCGACTACGCCGTCAGCCAGAAGAAGAACGTCATCTCGGGCATCGTCGGTACGGGTGTCGGCATCGGTACGAGCTTCATCGCCTCCCCCGTGGTCGGCGCGGCCGCGGGCGGCGCCGCGGGCACCGTGACATCGGTGGTGATGGAGGCGTTCTTCAAGGACGACTCGGGCCAGTACCGCTCGGAAGCCGGTCATGACATCGCGACGCGGTGGGAGACGATCAAGGACACCACCACGAACGTCAACTACGCGGCGGCCACCGAGGCCGCCAAGGCGCACCACGCGGGCTACTCGGACCAGATCGACACCTGGGTCAGCGAAGGCACCGCGACGGGCTTCAACGACGCCAACACCGACATCCACGCAATGGCCAAGGACCTCGACACCGAGATTCCGGACTGATGCTGCGTGACCTGATTCTGCGCGACCTGATTCTGCGTGACCCACCGGCACGATCACCGAAGGCGATGGAAGACGTCATGCAAGGACTCCCGCGGGAGAGAGCACGTTCGGTCTTGGCGGCGGCACTCGGTGCGGCGTCGCTCGTCGCTTCGGTGGCCGGCTGTTCGTCGTCCGCACCCGAGCGGGAGTACGCGACGCCGAAGGAACTGTGCGGCATCAAGGTGTCAGCCGGTTCCCTGGAGCCGCTGCTGCCGCCGGGGAAGAAGATCGCGGTCGAGCCCACGGCGGCGGTCGGCGTGAAGCGCTGTCGCCTTGAGGTCGACGGGAAGGTCGTGTTCTCCACCAGTGTGGAGAAGCGGGGCGCCGACACCTCGGCCCGTGATGTCGCCACGTCCGCGATCGGCGTCAATCCGAACGACCCCAGCGCGGACAACGGCCGGTTCATCTACTCGAAGACCGGGGCCGTCGGTCGCGTGGAGTGCTCGAAGTCAGCCGGTGCGGACAGCTCGTTCTGGGTGACGGCACGCGTCTCGGACGACGCGGATCCGGCGGACATGCACCGGTTCGTCAAGGAGTACGCGACGGCGGCGGCCGGTTCGGGGTCCTGCGCCGAGGGGTGAGTGCTCTCAGCAGGTCCTCTTGTGGCTCGTCGCCGCGAGCTCGTACCGGGCTTGCGGGGGCAACTTCCCATCTCTCCGCCCGTGAAAGGACGCAGCAGACGGGGGGCTCAGGTGTGACCGGACCTCGACGATTCGGCACCTCGGTGCGGGAGGGCGTCCATCTAAGAACCCGGCCAGACGTGAGGACGATCGGCCGCGCCAGGCCCTCCCGAGCACCTGGCAGCGGCTCTCACTCTCCTATTCCGCCTCGCGAGAGACGCGGTGAAGTCGAAAGGTCAGCTCGCAGCCGGGGAAGGAGTCTCGTCGGCCTTGATGTCGAAGTTGACGTTGTCGCCGTCGACCGAGGAAACCTTGACCGTCACGCCCAGCGTGGTGCCGTCACTCGCCGTGAGCGTGCAGCGGCCGGTGTTGCCGACCTTCCCGACGAGGTCCTCGGGGCAGGTGACGTCCGGCTTCGGCTGGCCCGTGGTGGCGGCGAGCTTTTCGGCGACCGTGTCGGCGAGCTTGCTCTTGGAAATCTTCGGGTCGGACTTCCCCACGCTCACCGACCCCGAGCAGCCGACGAGCAGCGCACCGGCGGCTACGGCCGACAGGGCCCACGTTGCGGCGGAGAGACGGGACTTAATCATGGGGAGATCCGTTCCGGTGGTCGGAGAGGCAGGTCACAGAAGGCCGGAAGGGCAGACCGCCCCTTCGGCGCGCCCAGCAAATGGCGCACAGGAGATACCTACTTGGCGCACATTTCTGAAATTGGGGCAAATCGGAAAGCTCCGCAGACTCTTCGCGTCACCAGCAAAGAATCTCCACTCGCGCAATCTCAGGCTGCCGTCACGAGGCCAACCTCGGTCCACAGGAGCACATGGCGTCGACGATAATCTCGCCCCGTGGAACAGCTGCTTCAGATCCTGGCGAAGATCGTCTTCTTCGCATTCATTGCGGGAATGTTCACACTCGTCATCAGGGCGTTCGTCCGCAACAGCCGAGAGCACGACCGGATCCGGAAAGGCTGGGCCGACCTCGAAGGGGTCGCCGCCGCGCGTGGCTGGACCTATGAGCGGCGCTCGCCCGGACGGGCCACCGAGTACTGCGGCGTGGGCCCGATGCCGGGCAAGGGCTCGGGCCTGACCGCGTGGCACTACATCACAGGGGAGTTCCGCGGCCACTCCTTCAAATGCTTCGAGTACCGCTACACGGATCCCATGTCGCCCACCACCCAGTCCGGGAGCAGGAAGCTCACGTACGAGTCGGTGTTCCTCGTCTCGGCGCCCGGCCCAGGGCCGTTCATGCAAATGGGGCGACCGAGCAAGCTGGACAGGGTGATGGGCCGAAGGCCCAGGACACTGCTCGGTGAACCGGAATTCGATAAGAAGTTCCGAGTTGCCGCGGATGACGAAGCTTTTATCCGGAACATCCTGACTGATGACGTGAGGGCCTTCTTCCTTTCGGATCAGCGTGCCGAGAAGAACCCGCTTCGAGTGCGCGACGACGAACTGTTCACGTGGTACACCGGCACCATGACTCCGCAAGACATCGAGGACCGGTTGAACTATCTGTGCGACGTTGTGGAACGAATTCCCGCTCAGGCGTGGACAGCCGCCTGAGAGAAAGCAAAGCACCCCTTGCCCGGATCAGGTATGCACCGGCGAAGGGGTGCTTTGCGTGTGGGGCAAGCTTTGACGCTCAGCACTCGCCGTTGTTCGTCGTCACCGTCAGGCGGTACGCCCGCTCGGTGACCGTTCCCTCGTCGCCGTTGATACCCGGCGGCGTGTAGTCGTCCTTCGCGCGCCGGGTGCGTTCGATGTGTGTGCAGAAGGCCGCGTCCGCGCCGTCCGCCTGCACCGTGAAGTACGCGTCGGTGTCCGTGTTCGTGCCGGCCGGGCCGGCGTCCACGCCTGCCTGGGGTGCTCCCCCGCCGCCGTACTGGATCACCTTGTCCTCGAGCAGGGACGCGTAGTCGTCGAAGTAGGCGGAGTCGGTGGTGAGTCCGTCGTCTCGGTACATCCAGCCGTCCAGGTCGTCCGTGGCCTGACGTACCGCGCTGGTCAGTTCGTCGTCGCTCCAGCCCGAGTCGGCGGAGACCCTCAGCAGGCTGAACCCTTCGAACACCATGACGCCGGCCAGGACGAGGAAGATCACGCGGCCCGTGACGAACGCGGCGTCGGGGAGGTCGGGCGCGGACGGGTTGAGGCTGTGGCGCCAGCCGCGTACGCGGTCCGCCTTGACGCAGGCGGCCGCCACCAGCACGGCGGCGATGCCGAAGCTGAGCGCGATCATCGCGCTCACGCCCCGCTCGCCGTCCTCCGGCCCCGTCGCCGCCGCGCGTCCCGTACCGCGACCGCCGCCCCGCCCAGGCCCGCCACCAGCACCGCCGTGCCGACGACCGTGTACGTGGCCAGGCGGGTGTCGCGCTGTTCCGCTGTTTCGCCGAAGTGGAGTTTCGCCGCCGTAGGAGCCTCCGCCCGGGTGACCCCCTCGTCGGGGGACGGGGACTCGATCGGGTGATCCGGATCCTCCGTGACCGCGCGGACGGGGTCGACGACACCCCAGCCGACGAGGCGGTCGTGACCCACGGTCGAGCGTTCCGCGGTCTGTTCGATCTGGGCGACGACCTCGGCCGCCGTCCAGTCGGGGTGCTTCGCCTTGACGAGGGCCGCCACTCCGGCCACGTACGGGGCGGAGAAGCTGGTTCCGTTGTCCGAGCAGTGGCCACCGCCGGGAACCGTGGAGACCATGTCCACGCCCGGCGCTGCCACGCCCACGAAATCGCCCTGCTGGGAGAACGCGGCGCGTTCGTTGTTGCGGTCCGAGGACGCGACCGCCAGGACGCCGGGGAACGAGGCCGGGTAGGTCTCCTTCACCTTCCCGTCCAGGCCGTCGTTGCCGGCCGAAGCGACGACCACGATCTTCGCGTCGAGGGCCGTGTTGACCGCATCCTGCAGCTCCGGAGCGGGCTTGACCGCGTTCGCCGTGTCCTGGGAGATGTTGATGACCTGGGCGCCCGCGGCCTTCGCGTGCAGGATCGCCAGCGCGAGGCTCTCGGCCGTGCCGTGGCCCTCCGCGTCGTTCTGCTGGATCGGGATGATCGTGGCCTCGGGGGCCAGGCCCACGAAGCCGGTGCCCTTCGCCGGACGCGCCGCGATTATGCCGGCGACGCGCGTGCCGTGACCGACGGTGTCGGTGGTGCCGTTCTCCTTGCCGCGTTCGATCTTGCCGCCGTTGTCGTCCTTGAGGTTCTTGGGCAGCAGGTTCTCGCCCTTGGACGTGTCCACGGCATGGGTGAGTTGCGGGTTCTTGACGTCGACGCCCGTGTCGATGACGGCGACCTTGACGCCCTTGCCCTTGGTCTCGCTCCACAGGTCGTCGAGCAGGACGCGCTGGAGCGACCAGGGACGGCCCTCGTACTTCGGGTTCTTCGGGCCGAAGGTGCACTGCTCACCGTCGGCGGCCGCGGGCCCCGCGGGCAGGAGTGCGGTGGTCGTCACCGTCACGGTCAGCGCGGCGGCCATCGCCGCCCGTCGCGTCCACGTGGCTGCGGATTCCCCGGATGCGTACGCCATCGTGTCCCCCGGCCCTAGGAGCCCTGCGGCTGGCGGGCCGCTGTCGTCGACAGGCGCGGGCCGGTCGGCAGGAACTGCGACCAGGCGTACGGGATCGGCGCCGGGTCGACCTTGTCGTATCCGAGCCTGGTCACCGCCTGCTTGGCCTGCTGTTGCTGGTCCTTGCGCTCCTTCGCAGTGGTGCCGATGCCCGCGTCGTCCGCACCACTGTCGCTGTTCGACTGCATCGCGTACCGCAGGCCCGTGTCGGTGACCAGGAAGACGGGGCCCGCGGCGGTTTCGGTGCCCTGGAACTGGCGGTAGAGCTGGCCCGATCCGGCGGTGACGTAGGCGCTGGAGGAGCCGGTGGGAAGGGGCGCGGGGAAGGTGGTGCCCGCCCATGTGCTCAGGGTGGTGCGGCCGGTGTCGGTGTCGACCTTGTTCAGCACGTTGCAGACGGTGTTGCGGCTGCCGGCCGTGGTGGTGGCGTCGTTGACCGTCTTCGGCTCGTACTTCGGCCAGTTGGCGGGTCCGAAGGGCCGGCCGGCGGTGACGGCACCAGGGCTCACCTTGAGTGCCTCGCCACGCTGCCCCATGGACACCAGGGAGGGGCTGCCGAGGAGCAGGTGGGCCGTGAAGTCGGTGATCGGGGCGACCCTGCCGGGCAGAACGACGTAGAACTGGTCCGGCGTCTTGAGGACCATGCCGACCTTGTTCGCCGAGTCGTCCAGCAGCGTGCTGTTCAGGTTGGCGGGGTCACCGGCCTTGCCCGGCAGCGTCGGGAAGGAGATCGCCGTGCCCTGGTGGAGCGTGTCCAGCCAGTTCCTGGAGACGCGCTCCGGTTCCTGGTTCGCCTGGTTGATGCCGAGGGCGCGCAGGAGTTGTTCGCTGTCGTCCCCCTGGGCGGCGATGCGGTAGGCGGTTCCGCTCGCGTCGACGACGTACTCGGTCTTGGCCTTGTCCGGGCCGACGACGTACATCAGGTCGCCGCCGTGCAGCTTCGACTCGCGGCCCTCGGTCTTCGGCTCGTCCCGCTTCGCGAGGACGAACGCCGCCTTCTGGATGGCGCGGCCGCCGTCGCCCGGGCGCTCGCAGACGGCCCAGCGCTTGGCGGACTCGGCCTCCGAGTCCGGCGGCAGGCGGTCGGGGGCGTACGGGATGCCGATCGTGGCGCCGTGCGGGATCTTGCCGCTGTCGAGCACCTTCTCCGACACCGTCACGATCGGGTTGTCGCTCGGGGCCACGAGGAGCTTGGCCGACGCCATGTTGAGGACGGGGTGCAACTGGACCTTGCCGTGCGTCTTCAGGACCACGTATCGCGTCGTCGACTTGTCCGCGACGATCACGTTCTTCGCCGTTTCATCCCACTCGGGCGGCGCTGTCGGCTTGAACATCCCCCACGCCCCGAAGACCGCGAGGACGACGACGCCGACGATGACGCCCGGCAGCACCGCACGCAGCGGCTTCGGTGCCCCTTCCTCCGAACCGGAGGGTGAGGGCTGGAGGAAGGACGCGAGCGTACGACGCTTCGCGAAGGTGTAGGCGTTGAGTTCGTCCCGCCGTGATGCCATCTGTGTCCGCTTCTCCCCGTGCAGCACTCGGGGGTACCTGCGTCCCCCGCCCTCCGTTGTCAGACCCGGCCCCTACTATGCCTGTTGCGTGGTTGTGCGTGTGGGACGGGTAGGGTGCTGGGGCCTTCAAAGGCCCTGTGCAGCAGGGATTTTCGGGAGAGTTCGGGGGATTTGGAGTGATGGCTTCCGCAACGCGGACCCGGTCGCGGTCGCAATCCCGGTCGCGGTCGGGTGGTCGACCGGGACCTGGGGACGGTGCGCCGGCGGCTCGGTCCGGCGGTGGGGCCGGCTCTCCGGCGGCGCCCGCCGGTCCGGTCTCGCTTCATCTGAAGTCGCGTTCCGGACGAGCCGGTTCGTTCCGGCTCCAGCAGATGGTGATGATCGAGGTCGCCGCCGCGCTGGTCGTCGGCGCCGCGGTCGTCGACAAGCTGGCGCTGGTACCCGCGGGCGTCGTCGCCGTGATCCTCGTCCTGTTCGCTCTCGTACGCCGCCGGGGGCGGTCGCTGCCCGAATGGCTCGGTACCGTCCTTGCCCTGCGCGGGCGCAGGCGCCGTGCGGCGAGCACGCCGGTCCCGCCCGGCACGGAGCCGGGCCTCGCCCCCGCCGTCGAGTGCGACCCCTCGCTGCGGACGTACAGCTACAGCCGCGGTGACGACCGCGACCAGCGGCCCATCGGCATGGTCGGCGACGGCGGCTTCCTGACCGCCGTGCTCCAGGTCGAGTCGGACGCCACCGCCCTGCGGGCGGAGCGCTCCCGGCGGCCGCTGCCGATAGGGATCGTGCGGGACGCCCTCGATGTCGACGGGATCCTGCTCGAATCGGCGCAGATCGTGCTGCACACGCAGCCCGCGCCCGCGCTGCACCTGCCGCAGCAGTCCGTGGCAGTGAGCAACTACGCGCCGCTGCAGGCCCAGACCGGCTCCCCCGCCGTCCGCATCACGTGGATCGCCGTGAAGCTCGACCCGGAGCTGTGCCCGGAGGCCGTGGCCGCGCGCGGC
Organism: Streptomyces sp. NBC_01445; assembly: GCF_035918235.1. Taxonomy (NCBI): domain Bacteria; kingdom Bacillati; phylum Actinomycetota; class Actinomycetes; order Kitasatosporales; family Streptomycetaceae; genus Streptomyces; species Streptomyces sp. NBC_01445. Next base: position 3,609,915 of record NZ_CP109485.1, read on the forward strand.
GGCGGCACCGTGGGAGCGCAGAAGTGCGTGGCCCGCGCGGCCCAGCATCTGGCGAGCCGGCTGACCGGCGCGGGCTTCCGCGCCAGCGTGCTGACGGAGGAGGAGCTCACGGCCGCCGTCGCCACGTCGGCGTGCGCCAACCCGATGGTGACGGCGCAGGCCGGGCGGAGCGAGCTGCCGCAGCGCAGGACCGAGGAGTCCAGCCGCAGCTGGCGCTGCGACAACCGCAGGCACACCACGTACTGGGTGCGGCGCTGGCCCCAGCTCGGCGGATCCGGGCCCGCTCTGCACCAGTTGGTCGCACTCTTGACCACGGTGCCCGCGCTGGCCACGACGTTCAGCCTGACGCTGTCCCGCGGTGACCAGCGGGACATCCAGCTCTGCGGCCACATGCGGATCACGGGACGCAGCGAGAGCGAGCTGACCACGGCCCGGCGGTCCCTGGAGACCGCGGCCCGGCAGGCCAAGACGGGTCTCGTCCGGCTCGACCGCGAACAACTGCCCGGAGTTCTCGCCACGTTGCCCCTCGGAGGTGCGCGCTGATGGCCATGACGTCATCTCCCCCGGCCGGGGCAGGATCCTGGGACGGAAATTCCTGGAACGGCAATGGGAACGCGAACGGGAACGCGAACGGCAGTCCGGGCGGAGCTCCCGCGCCGGCCGCCGGTGACCGCTCCCGTACCGGGTTCGGGCTCTTCGGGCCGCGCCACCAGCGCCACACGCTCCCCGTCGAACAGTTGGACACCCTCGCGCTGCCCATCGGGGACGACGGTGTCGTCGTCGGCGTCGATGCCGACGGCCAGCCCGCCGTGCTCGGGGTGAACCGGCCGACGCCGTACGACATGGTGCTCATCGGTGGCCTCTGGACGGCCCAGGTGCTCGCGCTGCGGGCCGCGGCGACCGGCGCGCGGGTCGCGGTGGAGACCGGGCGGGCGCAGGCCTGGGCGCAGTTGGTGCAGGCGGTCGGTGGCGGCCAGTCCGGGATGACGGTGCACGACGTCGGGCGGGTGCCGCCGCAGGGCGCGTCCGCCGGTGGCCCGGTGCTCGTGGTGCGGGACTGCGGTATGCGTCCGCCGCGCGGGCGCGTGGCGTCCGCGCCGTGGCAGTCCGTGCTGACGCTGCTGCCCTATCTGAGCCCGGTGGCGCCCCGGTTGATGCGTCAGGCGCGGCTCGTCGGGGTCCAGCGCGTTTCGCCGGACGAGGCTGCGGAGATCGGCCGTGTCATCGGACTGCCCCGCGGCGAGTGGGAGTCCCTGCCGACGCTCGCGGACGGGGTCACTCTGTGGTGCACCGACCGCGACCGGCAGTACGTGATGACCCGGGCGACGGACGCCGAGACCGGATTGTTGGGTAACGCACGCCGAATGGACTGAGGCCGGTCCGAAGCCTGCCGCGGAGCGTTCCGGCGATCGAACTCGTTCCCCTTTGCGGCTTATTCGGGCAGTTTGCGCGTGACGGATGGGGGGGTGTTCGTCACTTCCGTATCGCTTGGGCATCACTTGTTGGCCGGGTGTGACCCATCGGACGGCGCCGGGGGGACGGACGGGCCTGCCGTGCACGTGGTTTTGGTGATTAGGCTGGGACAAGGACGCGCGCGTGAACCCACGAACGGCTCGTACGCGTCCCAGGGGAAGAGCGCGGCGGATCGGACGACAGGAACGGTCGCCCCCCACCACGGCACGAGGGTGCTCGACCACACCAGGAGGCATTGTGAACAGCGATCGGGACGAGATCCGCGGGGGCTGGGACACACCCGTCGATGATCACTCCGACGCGGAGTCCGCCACTGAGACGACGGGCGAGTTCACCATCGACTACGCCCCACCGGCCTGGTACACGCAGAACGCGTCGTCGGGCACGGGCGAGACCCCCTCGGCCACCCCCGCCACGCCTCCGCCGCCGGTGCCTCCGGCCCCGGTGCCCACGCCCACGCCCACGCCCACGCCCGCACCGGTGGCACCCCAGGCGCCGCCCGCGCCCTACACGCCGTACACGCCCGCCGCTTCGGCCGCCGAGCCGGACGCGGGTTCCGGGAACGGGGATCTGGAGAGCGGCGCGACGATGCGGTTCTCCGCGGCCGCGCTGAAGCGGGAGTTCGCCGAGCTGGCCGCACAGGGCGAGCAGAAGGCCGAGCCGACATCCGGGCCGACGACCGAGGAGCAGGGCGGGGACGCCGCGTCCGCCGACGCGCAGGCGGGTGCTGACGGCGAGAACGCCGACTCCGGTGAGTCCGGTGACTTCGCCGTGGTCGCCGCTGCCGGGCCCTCCGGGGACGACGGGGACACCGACGCCAACGCCCACACCGACGCCGCTCAGGCCTCGACCGATGACACCGACTCCGAGGCGGCTTCTGACGACGCGTCCGAGGCGGAGGGACCGACCGGTTCGAACGACTCGGGCGACACCGGCTCCGAAACCGCCGGAGCCGCTCCTACGGCAGCACCGGCCGACGCGAGTGCGGACACCGGCACCAGCGCCGGCTCCGACGCACCTGCCGATGCGCAGAACGCCCCCGCCGCCTGGGCCCCGCCGCCCGTGCCGCAGGAGGGTATTCCGCCGCTCCCCCCGGCGTTCCAGCCCGCCGCCCCCACGTCGGCCCCGCAGTGGCCCGCGCAGCAGCAGCCGCAGCCCGGCGCCCCGGTTCCGGCCCAGGGCGCGCCCGCCCCGCCGGCCTGGCCCGCGCAGAACACCCCGCCCGCGCCGCAGGGTGGTTACGGCTTCCCGCAGCAAGCGGCCCCCGGCGACCCGCAGCAGCCCGCACCTCCGGCACCGCAGCAGCAGGGCTACGGGTTCCCGCAGCAGACGCCGCCCGCAGCAGGCGCACCGAACCAGCCTGCCCCTCAGGGCGGTTACGGGTTCCCGCAGCAGCCCCAGCCCGGCACGCCCAACCAGCCCGCCCCGCAAGGCGGTTACGGGTTCCCGCAGCAGCCCCAGCCCGGCGCGGGCTACGGGTTCCCGCAGCCGCAGCCCGGAGCCCCGGCTCAGGGACACCCGGCCGCGCCCAACACCCCGGCCCCGCCCGCCCCGCACCTCCCGGCGCAGCAGCACCCCCAGCAGCCACCGGCACCGCACACGCAGCAGCCCGGCCCCCAGCCCCCCGTCGGACAGCAGCCGCATCCGCAGCCGCCCGCGCCGCAGGCCCCGGCCCCGCACCCCGAGGGCCAGCCCGGCCACCCCGGCCACCCCGGCCAGCCGCAGCCCGATCAGCAGTTCCAGGGCCAGCCCGGCCAGCCGTTCCCGGGGCAGGTGCCCCCCGCCGACCCGCGTGCCGGTGGCGCCTGGCCGCAGCCCATTCAGCACGACCAGCGCACGCCCACGAACGTCGGCGGTGCGCCGCTCGGCTACACGGCGGCCGTGGAGCTGTCGGCCGACCGGCTGCTCAGCAACAAGAGGCAGAAGGCGAAGAGCACCCGCCCCGGCGGCGCCAACTCGCGCTTCAAGCTCGGCGGCAAGAAGGAGGAGGCCGAGCGGCAGCGGAAGCTGGACCTGATCCGCACGCCGGTCCTGTCCTGCTACCGGATCGCCGTCATCAGCCTCAAGGGCGGCGTGGGCAAGACGACCACGACGACCGCGCTCGGTTCGACGCTCGCCACGGAACGCCAGGACAAGATCCTCGCCATCGACGCCAACCCGGACGCCGGCACGCTCGGCCGCCGTGTGCGCCGTGAGACCGGTGCCACCATCCGCGACCTGGTGCAGGCGATCCCGCACCTCAACTCGTACATGGACATCCGCCGGTTCACCTCGCAGGCGCCGTCCGGCCTGGAGATCATCGCGAACGACGTGGACCCGGCTGTCTCGACGACGTTCAACGACACGGACTACCGCAGCGCGATCGACGTGCTCGGCAAGCAGTACCCGATCATCCTGACCGACTCCGGCACCGGTCTGCTGTACTCCGCGATGCGCGGCGTCCTCGACCTCGCCGACCAGTTGATCATCATCTCGACGCCGTCCGTCGACGGCGCGAGCAGCGCCAGTACGACGCTCGACTGGCTGTCGGCGCACGGGTACGCGGATCTGGTGTCGCGTTCCATCACGGTCATCTCCGGGGTCCGCGAGACCGGAAAGATGATCAAGGTGGACGACATCGTGTCGCACTTCGAGACGCGGTGCCGCGGCGTCGTCGTGGTGCCGTTCGACGAGCACCTGGCGGCCGGCGCCGAGGTCGACCTCGACATGATGCGACCCAAGGTGCGCGAGGCGTACTTCAACCTCTCGGCGATGGTCGCGGAAGACTTCCCGCGGGCCCAGCAGCAGCAGGGCCTGTGGACGTCGGACGGCAACCCGCCGCCCACCATGGCTCCTCCGGTGCCGGGTCACCAGCAGCAGCCGTACCCCGCGCAGCAGCCTTACCCGGGCCAGCCGTACCCGGGGCAACCGGGCACGCCCCAGCCGCCCGCGCCGGGGCAACAGCCCGCTCCGGGGCAGCAGTTCCCGGGCCAGCCGTACCCCGGCCAGTCGTATCCGCAGCAGCCTGGCCAGGCCCAGGCCGGCGCCCCCGGCCAGCCCCAGCAGCCGGGTCAGCCGAGCCAGCCCGGCCCCCCTCAGATGTGGCAGCAGCAGCCCCCCGCGCCGGGCCAGCCCGCACCCGGCCAGCCGCCCGGCCCCGGCCAGGCCGCCCCCGGTCAGCCCGGCCAGCCCCTCCCCCCGTACACCGCACAGCCCCAGCCGCCTCAGCAGTAACAACGCTGATATTCCGGCCCCCTGGGCACACGAATGGCCCGCACCGACACCACGGTGCGGGCCATTCCCTTGCCTGCCGAAACTCCCTCAAATACCCACCAGGCACCTATTGTTGAGCGCAACGGGCATCACGCCCTGGCCTGCAAAGCGTCAGAGGTCTCGACCAATGTGCGTGAAATGCGGGTCAACTCGTTATTTCCGCAGGCCACATGGGGTTCATGTGTCGTTGACGTGCGCAGACTGCCGCTGATAGACACACACATCAACCAGCTGGCGTCCCATGATCAACCTGCCACTCCTGCGTGAGCAACGACGCGAGGTCACCGACCCATGGACACAAAAGATCAGCCCAAGAGAGCACACGCTCCGCTCTTCTCCCGTTCCCCACGGCGCGCGCCCCGCCGGACCCTGCGGGTCCTCCTGGCCGCCGGCGCCGCGGCGTTCACCCTGACGGCCGGCCTCGCCACGCCGCTCAACCCCGCACCCCAAGAGGCCAAGGCGGCCGACGGCGGCAAGAAGGTCCTCACCGTCGCCCTCGCCCAGAGCGTCGACTCGCTGAGCCCGTTCCTCGCCCAGCGACTGGTCAGTACGAGCATCCACCGGATGATGTACGAGTACCTGGTCAACTACGACCCCAAGGACAACCACGCCGTCCCGGGCTTCGCCACCGACTGGAAGCCGTCTGCGGACAAGCTCACCTGGACCTACACCATCAGGTCCGACTCGAAGTGGTCCGACGGCAAGCAGGCCACCGCCGCCGACGCCGCCTTCACCTTCAACAAGATGATGACGGACGAGGGCGCCGCGACGGCGAACGGCAGCTTCGTCTCCAACTTCGAGAAGGTCACCGCTCCCAGCGCCACCCAGCTGGTCATCGAGCTGAAGAAGCCGCAGGCCACGATGGCCGCGCTCGACGTCCCGATCGTGCCGGAGCACATCTGGAAGAACGTCAAGGACTTCTCGAAGTTCAACAACGACAAGACCTTCCCGGTCGTCGGCAACGGCCCGTTCGTGCTGACCGACTACAAGGTCGACCAGTACGTGAAACTGAAGGCCAACAAGGACTTCTGGCGCGGCGCGCCCAAGTTCGACGAGGTCGTCTTCAAGACGTACAAGGACCAGGACGCCGCGGTCGCAGCCCTGCGCAAGGGCGAGGTCTCCTTCGTGGCCGGCTCCCCCGCCCTGACGCCCGCTCAGGCGGCATCGCTCAAGGGCGAGCAGAACATCAAGGTCAACGAGGGCCCAGGTCGCCGCTTCTTCGCGCTCGCCACGAACCCGGGCGCGCAGACCAAGGACCGCAAGAAGTTCGGCAACGGCAACAAGGCCCTTCTCGACCAGAAGGTGCGCCAGGCGCTGTTCCTGTCGATCGACCGCAAGACGATCGTCGACAGGGTCTTCCAGGGCCACGCCGTCGAGGGCGAGGGCTACATCCCGCCGCGCTTCGGCGACTACTTCTGGAAGCCGCCGGCCAGCCAGGCCCTCGGGTACGACCCCGACAAGGCGGGCAAGCTGCTCGACGAGGCCGGTTACAAGATGAAGGGCAGCGAGCGCGTCGGCAAGGACGGCAAGCCGCTCAACTTCCGCATCCTGTGCCACGCCACGGACCCGAACGACAAGGCGATCGGCAAGTACCTCAAGGAGTGGTGGGGCAAGCTCGGCATCGGCCTGAAGGTCGACTGCCTCGACGACGTCTCGGTGCCCTGGTACGCAGGTGAGTACGACCTCGCGTTCGACGGCTGGTCGGTCAACCCCGACCCGGACTTCGTCCTCGGCATCCACACCTGCGCCGCGCTGCCCGTCAAGGCCAAGGAGAGCGCCCAGACGGACAACTTCATCTGCGACAAGACGTACGACGACCTGTACAAGAAGCAGCTCGCCGAGTACGACCCGGCCAAGCGCGCAGACATCGTCAAGCAGATGGAGTCCTGGCTGTACGACTCCGGGTACATGAACGTCATCGCGTACCCCAACGCCGTCGAGGCGTACCGCACCGACCAGATCAAGTCGATCCAGACCATGCCCACCGCGGCCGGCAACATCTACGGCCAGGACGGGTACTGGAGCTGGTGGTCGGCCGTTCCCGCCGGCGCCACGATCGACTCGGGCAGTAAGAGCAGTTCCAGCGGAACCGGCGTGATCATCGGTATCGTCGCGGCCGTCGTCATCCTCGGCGGCGGCGGACTGTTCTTCGCGAAGCGCCGCCGCACCTCGGCGGACGACCGCGAGTAGCAGCACCCGGTCAGGAGAGAACGCGTCACGTCCGTCCGCAGGCGTCGCAAGTACCGCACGAGTAACGAGAGTTCCACATGACAGCAGAGAGCACTCCGGCGCTCGTGCAGAGTGCGGACACCGACGGCCCGGCGCAAGCCGGGCCGTCGGCGGCCCGCGGTCCACGGGCGCGCAACACCAAGGCCTATCTCCAGTACGTGGCGGGCAAGATCGCGGGGGCGATCGTGTCGCTCTTCGCGGTCCTGGTCACCAGCTTCTTCCTGTTCCGCCTGATCCCCAGCGATCCGGTGAAGCAGATGACCGGCGGCCGCCGCGTCTCGGCGCAGCAGCTCGAATCGCTCCGCCACCAGTTCGGCCTCGACCTGCCGATGTGGCAGCAGTTCACCAACTACATCGGTGACGCGCTGACCGGCGACTTCGGCACGTCGTACCAGTTCCACACCCCGGTCATCGACAAGATCACCGAGGCGCTCCCGGCGACGCTGCTCCTGACCGGCACGGCGTACGTCCTCTACACCGCGCTCGGCATCTGGCTGGGCACGCGCACCGCCTGGCGCAACGGATCGCGCAGCGACCGCTTCAACACCGCGTTCGCGCTCACGCTCTACTCGATCCCGTCGTTCTGGCTCGGTCTGCTGCTCATCATCATCTTCTCTGTGGGGCTGGGCCCGATCCCGGGTCTGTTCCCGACGGGCGGTCTGGAGTCGGGCGGCGAGAGCGGGTTCGCGTACGTCCTGGACGTCGCGCACCATCTGGTCCTGCCGGTGGTCACGCTGGTGGCGGTCGGCTACGCGCAGACGCTCCTCGTGATGCGCTCCTCGCTGCTCGACGAGATGGGCAGCGACTATCTGACGACAGCGCGCGCGAAGGGCCTGCGCGACGACGTCGTACGCCGCAAGCACGCCGTCCCGAACGCGATGCTGCCCACGTTCACGCTGATGTTCGTGAACCTCGGGCACGTCGTGGCCGGGCAGATCCTCGTCGAGACGGTCTTCTCCTGGCCCGGCCTCGGCGGCCTCTTCTACTCGGCACTCAGCGTGCCCGACCTGCCGCTCGTCCAAGGGCTGTTCTTCGTCTTCGCCACCGCGGTGATCCTGGCGAACACCCTCGCCGACGTGCTGTATCCGCTGCTCGATCCCCGGGTGGGCCGATGACTGCCGACACGAACGACCTCGACACCGCGCAGCTCCCGCCGCCGGCCGAGAAGAGCGCGCGGGCCCTCGCGCGGGCCCGCAAGCGCCGCTCCGCCGCCCGCTTCTGGCGCGAGTACCGCACCCACCGGAGCGGGCTGTGGGGCCTCGCAGGTCTGATCCTGATCGCCCTCATCGCGATCTGCGCGCCCCTGCTCGTCGGCGCGGACTCGCAGAGCGTCACCGACGCTCCCGGCGGCGCGCTCGAAGCTCCCAGCGGCGAATTCCCGCTCGGCACCGACCAGTTCGGCCGCAGCGTGCTCGCCCTGCTGGTGTGGGGTGCACGCGTGTCCCTCACCGTGGGCCTGCTGGCCGCGTTCCTGTGCGTGGCGATCGGCACGGTCGTCGGCATCGTCGCGGGCCACTTCCGTGGCTGGTACTCGACGGTCCTGATGCGGGTCACCGACTGGTTCCTGGTGATGCCGACGCTGGTCCTCGCGATCGCGCTCGCCACCGTGATGTCCCGCTCCATCTGGACGGTCATCCTGGCGATCGGCGTGACGACGTGGCCGACGACGGCCCGCCTGGTCCGCGCCCAGACGCTCGCCGTGGAGTCGCGGCCGTACATCGAACGGGCCCGCGCGCTCGGCGGCGGGCACGGGCACATCATGCTCCGCCACGTCCTGCCGAACGTGATGCCGCTCGTCCTCGCGCAGACCACGCTCGTGATCTCCAGCGCCATCCTCACCGAGGCCACGCTCGCCTTCCTCGGCCTCGGCGACCCGACGATCACATCGTGGGGCGGCATGCTCCAGGACGCGCGCGAGGCGGGCGCGGTCAGCGCGGGCGACTGGTGGTATCTCGCGCCGCCCGGACTCGCCATCGCGCTGGTCGCGCTCGCGTTCACGCTGTGCGGCCGTGCCATCGAAGCCGTCCTCAATCCGAAGCTGGGGGTGGCCAGGTGAGCCTTCTCGACGTCAGAAACCTCGAAGTGACGTACGCGGGCGGGGCGCGGGCCGTCCGTGGTGTGAACCTCAGTGTCGACGCGGGCCAGAAGCTCGGCATCGCCGGCGAGTCCGGCTGCGGCAAGTCGACGCTCGCGCTCGCGCTGCTGCGTCTCCTGCCGGCCGGCACGAAGGTCTCCGGCGAGATCCTGCTGAACGGCGAGGACGTCCTCACGATGAAGTGGGGCCAGGTCAGGGCCGTGCGCTGGGCCGGTGCCTCGATCGTGTTCCAGGGCGCGATGCACTCGCTCAACGCCGTGCACCGCATCGGCGACCAGATCGCCGAGCCGATCCTGCTGCACAAGAAGGCGACGCCGGCGGGCGCGAAGAAGAAGGTCGCGGAGCTCCTGGAGCACGTCGGTCTGCCCGCCGCCCGCGCGGACGCGTATCCGCACGAGCTGTCCGGCGGCCAGCGCCAGCGCGTGATGATCGCGATGGCGCTCGCCTGCGACCCGGGCCTGATCATCGCGGACGAGCCGACGACGGCCCTCGACGTGATGATCCAGGCGCAGATCCTCCGTCTGATCGAGCAGCTCGTCTCCGACCAGGACCTCGGCCTCATCATGATCAGCCACGACCTCGCCGTCCTCTCGGACACCTGCGACCGCCTCGCGGTGATGTACGCGGGCCGCGTCGTCGAGGAGGGCCCCGCCTCCGAGGTCTACGAGAACGCGCAACACCCCTACGGGAAGGCCCTGTCGGCGGCGTTCCCGCGGATCGGCGACATCGCGTCCCGGTTCGCGCCGCGCGGTCTGCCAGGCGACCCGCCCGACCCGTCGGCGCTGCCCACGGGCTGCACGTTCCACCCGCGCTGCCCGGTGGCGCTCGACAGCTGCATCAGTGAGGACCAGGAACTGCGGGACGCGGGCACGGCCCGGCTGGCGGCCTGTGTGCACGTGGGCGGCGCCACCGATCCGGACGACGCCGCCGGCGCCGAGGCAAGGAGCACCACAGCATGACCAGTACGTCCCCCCTGCTCACGGCCGGCGCGCTGCACGTCACCTTCCCCGGCCGCCGTGGCGCGGACCCCGCGCGGGCCGTGGACGGCGTCGACCTCGACATCGCGCCCGGCGAGATCGTGGCGCTGGTGGGCGAGTCGGGCTGCGGCAAGACGACGCTCGCCCGCTCCCTGCTCGGCCTGGTACCGCCGACGTCCGGCCGGGTCACGTTCGACGGGAAGCCCCTCGACTACTCCTCACGCGCCCTCAAGGCGTACCGCAAGCGCGTGCAGCTGGTCCTCCAGGACCCCAGCGGTTCGCTGAACCCGCGGCACACGGTGTACGACGCGGTGGCCGAGGGCCTGCGCATCCACGGGTACGCGGGCGACGAGCGCGAGGCGGTGGCGAACGCCCTGTCGCGAGCCGGACTCCGCCCCCCGGAGCGCTTCTTCCTGCGCTACCCGCACGAGCTGTCGGGCGGCCAGCGGCAGCGTGTCGTGATCGCGGGCGCGCTCGTCCTCGACCCCGAACTGATCGTCGCGGACGAGCCCGTGGCGTCCCTCGACGCGTCGGTGCGCGGCGAGATCCTCGCGCTGCTGCTCAGGCTGCGCGACGAACTGGGCCTGTCCGCCCTCGTGGTGACGCACGACCTGGGTCTCGCCTGGAACATCGCGGACCGGGTGGCGGTGATGTATCTGGGCCGGATCGTGGAGACGGGAACGGTGGAGGAGGTCCTGACGGCGCCTCAACACCCTTACACACAGGCCCTGTTGTCGGTTCTGCCGGAAGCGCCGGGTGATCCGGTCGTCCTGACGGGCGAGCCGCCGGACCCGTCGCGCATCCCGTCCGGCTGCCGCTTCCACGCCCGCTGCCAGATCCTGGCGTCGGGCGAGGCGGAACGGTCGGGCGTGGCGAACCGCTGCCGCGGGGAGGACCTGCCGGTGCTGTCGGGCGCGAGCACGACCCAGGTGGCCTGCCACTGGGCGTCGGCAAAGGCCGGCCGGCCCAAATCCAGCCCGTCCGGCGCTTGAGGACCAGGGTTCCGGGGGCAGCGCCCCCGGGCCTCTTCCGATCCCGCCTACTCCCCCTCGTACGCCTCGACCAATTCCCGCGACCGCTTCACGTCGTCCGCGATGGCGACAAGGAGCGACTCGATCGAGTCGAACTTCGCCATGCCGCGCACATAGGCGAGGAAGTCGACGGCGACGTGCAGCCCGTACAGGTCGAGGTCCACGCGGTCGATGGCGTAGGCCTCGACGGTGCGCTCGGTGCCGTCGAACTGCGGGTTGGTGCCCACGGAGATCGCGGCGGGCATCGCCTCGTCCCCCACGTGCAGCCAGCCCGCGTAGACGCCGTCCGCCGGGATCGCGGTGTGCGGGAGCGTCTCGACGTTGGCGGTCGGGAAGCCCAGCTCGCGGCCGCGCTGGGCGCCGCGCACGACCACGCCCTCGACGCGGTGCGGGCGGCCGAGGATCTCGCGCGCGCCCTCCATGTCACCCTCGGCGACGAGCCGCCGGGTCAGCGTGGACGAGAAGGGCTCGCCGCCGCCCGCCGAGCCGCTCACGTAGAGATCGACGACCTCGACCTCGAAGTCGTACGTCGTCCCCTGCTCGGCGAGGAACGCGACATTGCCCGCGGCGCGGTGGCCGAAGCGGAAGTTCGGCCCCTCGACGACGAGGCGCGCGTGCAGCTTGTCGACCAGGACCTTCGCGACGAACTCGGCCGGCGACAGCTTCGAGAACTCGGTGGTGAACGGAAGGATCAGCAGGGCGTCGACGCCGAGCTCGGCCATCAGCTCCGCCCGGCGGTGGTGCGGGGCGAGCAGCGGAGGGTGGCTGCCGGGGCGCACGACCTCGCTGGGGTGCGGGTCGAAGGTGACCACGACGGCGGGCACACCGAGCTCACGGGCCCGTTCGACGGCCCGGCCGATGATCAACTGATGGCCGCGGTGCACTCCGTCGTAGGAGCCGATGGTGACGACGCTGCGCCCCCAGTCCTGGGGGATGTCCTCCAAGCCACGCCAGCGCTGCACGGTGATTGCTCCTCGCGAACCTGTGTACGACTGTTACGTCTCTTTGCCGAATACGCAGGTCTAAGAGTGCCATGCCGAGCGCCCACGCCCCGCATCGGGAGGCGCCGGACCGGCATGGGCAGGTCAGGCGGGCACGCGCACCCCGGCCAGGGGCCTCTCGCCTGGATCACGCCGGGGTCGCGGGGTCCGGTGCCGCACCTCGTGGCGCCGCCGGCGGTCGCCTGCTCCCCCAAGCTCCGGGCTGCGCTCGAGCAAGGGGGACCGTCATCGCGTCGGCTCCCTCCTCCGCCTTGCGATGCACGGCACCGGACCCCGCTCCCTGATCGGGCGTGACCGAAACGAAGGGCCCCAGGCCCTCGATCACGCGGCGGGCGCTCGGCCCGACGAGGGCGGCCCACTCGCGCGGCGCCCCCTCCAGCCACCGGACGAGAAGGGCGGCGAACCCAGGCACCGAGTCGGCGGCCTCGACGAGCCCGCGGTCGAAGCGTGCGGCTCCCTCCGGGGTGCGGACGAGCCGCTGTCCGGTGCGCCGCACCAGGTCGCGGGTGCGGGTCGCCCCCGCTCCCCCGGCGCTGCGGACGGCGGTCCGCAGGACGGCGTCGAGCACGTCCGGGTCGTCCTCGTGGGCGAGCAGTACGTCGAGGAGCTCGCCGCGCAGGGCGCGTGAGGCGCCGGTGCCGGGTGCGGCGAGGACGGGCGCGAGCGCGGCCCGCCCGGGGCCCGGACAGGTGCGGAGCAGCCTCGTGACGAGGGGGAAGAGGACAGCTCGCCCGGCCGGCCCGTGCTCCAGGCACCGGTCGACGTACGCGGCGATGTCCGCAGCGGCGTCGGGCCGGTCCGCCGAGAGGTCCTCGACGAGGGCGGCCGCCCGCCGCGCGAGTGCGGGCGCGGTCACGGCGGCGAGGGTCTCCAGCACGTCGGCCGCGCCGCCCGGCTCCCGCGCGCGGTCCCGGAAGGCGCGGAGGACGGGCTCGGGGTGCGTGGCGAGGGCGGCGGCGAGCGCGCTCACGGGCAGCTGCGGTTCGCCGTCCGCAAACCGCTCCAGGGCGCGTGCCAGATAGGTGCCGCGGGTCTGCGGGTCGCGTACGAGGAGGGCGAGGGCGGTGCCGTGCGGGGCGCCGTCGGCGGTGCGGGCGAGCAGGGCGAGCGCGGCATAGCGCAGCAGGCTGCGGTCGGCGTCGGTGGCGACGTGCGGGGCGACCCGCAGGGCGTGGGCGACGGCGGACGCGTGGCGGGCGGGGCGCTCGTCGTGGGCCCAGCGGTCGACGGCGCGGCACAGCGCGGACGGCTCCTCGTGGGCGAGCACGGCGAGGAGTTCGTCGCCGTGCGGGTGCGCACAGTCGGCGAGGGCCTCGGTGAGGTCGTCGACGGCTCGGTGCCGGTGCGTGTGCAGGAGTGCCTGAGCTGCGGTGGCGACGGTCGCGTCGGGCAGGGCGGGCAGCGGCCGCGCGTCGTCGAACCAGCGGGTGAGGTGGACCTGGACACCGGCCGGGTCGGCGGCGAGCAGGTCGGCGACGGTGTCCAGGTGGCGGGCGTGGCTCCCGGGCGGCGGATCGTGCACGACGAGACGGCGCAGGAGGCCGAGGCGGTCGGCGTCCGTGACAGGGATCCGGCGCCAGAACGAGGGGTCGAGGCGACCGCGGTCGGCGAGCGGTTCGAGCACCCCGAGATAGGGAGTGGCGTCGGGCACGCGCAGGAGCGCCTCCTCGACGAGGTGGGCCGCCCACCAGGAGGCGTCGGCGTCGCCGGGCGTGAGGGCCCTGAGCACCAACTCGGCCAGATACCCGCCGAGTTGGGCCGGCCCCTGCTGCCGCTCGACGAGGAGGAGGGCCTGGACGACGGAGCCCGCGCGGTGCCGGGGAACGGGCACCGTGGGCGCGGCCCGGCCGGCGTCCCGGTCGCGATACACGAGCGCCCGCAGCGCCTCGTCCAGGTCCAGGTGCATGCCCTGGATCCAGTCGGCGACCTCCTCGTGCGCGAACCGGTAGCCGCGCCCCGCGGGGACGAGTACGCCTTCGGTGAGGACGGCCGGGGCCCACGCCGTGACGCCGCCGCCGCGCCGCCCCGGCAGCGCGCCCCAGGGGAACACCTCCTCGAACGCCTCGCGGTCCAACTCCCCCTGGCCCGGCCCAAGGCAGCGCCGCGCCGCCTCGTGGACCTGCCCGGACACCCGGGCGGCGAGCCTGCGCACGGCCGTGCCGCGCAGCCCGTTCACCGCGGCGAGGCGCACCGCCACGCGCAGGCACATGAGGTCGAGATACGCGGCGAAGACGGCGTCCCGGTCGGCGCTGCCCGGCACGGGCCCGGGCAGCGCAGCCCGTACTTCGGCGAGGAGCCGCAGCGCGAGCGGATGCCGTGCGTCGCGGCCGGCGAGCGCGTCCTCGGGCAGCCCGTACCGCTCCCACGCCACGCGGGCCTGATCCCCGGTCAGCTCCCCCAGCGGGACACAGGCGGGCAGCCGCCCCGTCCGCCCGTACAGCACACGGGCCGGGAACAGCTCGCCCGCGCGCTCCCAGTACTCCCCCCGGCACGCCACGACGAGCCGCACGCCGGTCTCCCGCAGCCAGCGCGCCGTGCCCCCGGTCCACTCCGCCAGCCGGTGCGCCAGTACGGGCGGCATCTCCTCGGGCCCGTCGAGCAGCAGCACGAGGGGCCGGCCGGCGGCGCGTGCGGGCGCCGCGATCCGCTCCGGCGACACGTCACCGACGCCGGCGTCGCCGGGCTCCGGGCCCCCGGGCTCCCGGGTCTGTCCGGGGACGGCCCCGGGCAGTGACGCCGCGACGATGCGCCCGGCCCTGACCAGCGCCCGCCGCGCGGCGTCCGCCACGCTCCGGTCGTCGCCGTGCAGATCCGCGCCGCGCAGCCAGAGGGTGGGGGCGGGGTGGGCGCCACGTCCGCGTCGCGCGGCATACGCGGCGAGCTCCGTGGTACGGCCGCTGCCCGGCGCTCCCACGAGGGCGAGAACGGTCGCGTCGGACACCTCGAACTCGGCGAACTCCCTTGCCACTTCGGGGCGTTCGACCGGACCCGGATCGAGGACCGCGGCCGGCCCGTCGGACCCGACCGAGGTGGCCGTCAGCTGGAGTGAGCCCGCCAGGTTGAGTTCGTCCCCGTACACGGGCACGGTGGCCGCGTTCCGCGCGAGGAGTGCGGCGAGCGGCCCGTCCGGGGCGGCGGCAGCGGCCTCCGGCAGCGGCACGGCGTACCCGGCGGCGCGGTGTCCGGCCTCGAGCGCCGTGCCGAGAACGGCGAGGACGGAGCCTGAAGCGGCGTCGACGACGGGTCCCCCGGCGGCCCCTCCCCCGAGCCGCAGCGCGTCGCGGCCATCCGTGCCGATGGCCAGCTCCATGGCCCCGGGGACGATATGGAAGCCGTCGGTCGCGGTGTACGTGACGTCGACATGGCCGAGGACGCGCGCCTCGCGCCAGCCCCCGGCGGCGATCCGCACATACGCCCCGGCCCCGGCCGGGCCCCGGACGGCCACCGGCAGCGGGCGCATACCGAGGCCCTCCGTCGCGTCGGTACGGATGAGCGCGAGGGCCGACTCGGGCAGTGGGACGACATCGGCGGCGCCCACGACACAGGTGATCCCGCCGGGCGCGCGCAGCACGACGCGGCCGAGTCCGTCCACGACTTCATGGCTCGTGACGACGGTCCCGTGGTCGTCGGCGACGAAGCCGACGCCGCGCGGGCGTCCGGCCAGGTCGAAGACATGGACGAGGGGCGGACCGGTCCCGGGACCCGTCGCGTCCCCGTCTCCGGCCCGGGGGCCCAGTCCCGCCATCGTCGAACCTCCCGCCACGCCCCGTAGGACCGACGGTAGGCGCGCGGTGATCAGCGGAACAGGCGCCGGAGCGAACGCGCCCCCTTCCACTCCCTCGGTTCACTCCGAGCGCCCGCCCGAAGGGGTGAACAGATCGGGGGTGATGGATAGACCCTTGGAGAGGGGGATCGTGGAGCGGCACGCGGCTGACTGCGCGCGCCGCTCCACGGCGGGGGCCGGCGAAGAGATCAGCCGAAGACGGCGAGGCTCTTCGCCTTGCCCTTCGACTCCTCCACGAGCGCGAGGAACACGCCCTCGGGGTCGAACACGGCGACGGGCCCGGCGCCCGCGTACTCGCCCGGCACCTCCAAACGGACCCCGTTGAGCAACAGCTTGGCGCGCTTGGCGTCCACGTCCCAGCGGGGGAACGCGGCGGTCGCGGCGTCCGCGACGGGCATCACGGTCAGCTCCTCCTGGAGCTGGTCGAGGGTGCGCGCGGAGTCCAGCTTGTAGGGGCCGACCCGCGTGCGCCGCAGCGCCGTGAGGTGACCGCCGACGCCGAGGTCGGCACCCAGGTCCCTGGCGAGGGCCCGGATGTACGTCCCTGACGAGCAGACCACCGAGACGACCAGGTCGAGGACCGGGGTGCCGTCCTCGGCGACCGCGTCCCTGATGTCGTAGACGGTGAAGGACGAGACGGTGACCGGCCGCGCCGGGATCTCGAACTCCTCGCCCTCGCGGGCCCGCTTGTAGGAACGCACGCCGTTGATCTTGATGGCGCTGACCTTGGACGGGACCTGCATGATGGCGCCGGTCAGCTTGGCGACCCCGGCGTCGATCGCGTCGCGGGCCACGCCGGACGCGTCGGTGGACGACGTGAGGTCGCCCTCGGCGTCGTCGGTCAGCGTGTTCTGGCCGAGCCGGATCGTGCCCAGGTACTCCTTCTCGGTCAGCGCGAGATGGCCGAGCAGCTTGGTCGCCCGCTCCACGCCGAGGACCAGGACACCGGTCGCCATGGGGTCGAGCGTGCCCGCGTGGCCGACGCGGCGGGTCTTCGCGATCCCGCGCATCTTGGCCACCACGTCGTGCGAAGTGAAGCCCGACGGCTTGTCGACAATGACAAGACCGTCGGGCGTCGGGGTGTTCTTCTGCGTCATTCCGAGGCTTCGCCGTCCTCGTCCGCGCCGTCCTCGTCCTCGTCCTCGGGCTTGCGGTACGGGTCCGCACCCCCGGCGAACTCGGCACCGGCGGACGCCTCCCGGACCTTCGCGTCCGAGATCCTGGCCTTGTCGAGGAGGTCATCGATGGCCTTGGCGTTGTCCGGCAGGGCGTCCGCCACGAAGGCCAGGGTCGGCGTGAACTTCACACCGGCCGCCTGGCCCACCGCCGAACGGAGTACGCCCTTGGCGCTCTCGAGGCCGGCCGCGGCAGCGGCACGCTCCTCGTCGTCGCCGTAGACCGTGTAGAAGACGGTCGCCTCCCGCAGGTCACCCGTCACCCGGGTGTCGGTGATGGTCACGTGCGTACCGAGCCGCGGGTCCTTGATCCCGCGCTGGAGCTTCTTGGCCACCACCTCTCGGATGAGGTCCGCCAGCCTTTTCGCCCGCGCGTTGTCGGCCACTGCGCCGTCTCCTTCTTCGCCTTGCTCTTAAAGTCAGTCTTCGTCGCCGTGGAGCCTGCGTCGAACGGAGAGCAGCTCCACCTCGGGACGGGCGGCGATCAGACGCTCGCACCGGTCCAGTACGTCCGTGAGGTGCCCCGTGTCCCCGGAGACCATCGCCAGGCCGATCTCGGCCCTGCGGTGAAGTTCCTGGTTCCCGGTCTCCGCCGCACTCACCGCGTACTTGCGCTGGAGTTCGGCAACTATCGGGCGGATCACGGAGCGTTTCTCCTTCAGCGAGTGAACGTCGCCGAGGAGCAGATCAAAGGACAGAGTCCCCACATACATGTGTGTCCGGATGTCCCGCCGGTTCGGGTTCGTGGCCCCGCCAACCACTTGGCAGGGACACCAGAACCGTACACGCAACGGCCGGGGCCGATCGACGGGATTTCGTCCCGCCGACCGGCCCCGACCTTCACCGTGCGCGGATCAGGCGCGCGGCTTCTCGCGCATCTCGTACGTCGCGATGACGTCGTCGATCTTGATGTCGTTGAAGTTTCCGAGGTTGATACCGCCCTCGAAGCCTTCGCGGATCTCAGTGACGTCGTCCTTGAAGCGACGCAGACCGGAGATGTTGAGGTTCTCCGCGATGACCTTGCCATCGCGCAGCAGGCGCGCCTTGGTGTTGCGCTTGACCTCGCCGGACCGGACGAGCACACCGGCGATGTTGCCCAGCTTGGACGAGCGGAAGATCTCGCGGATCTCCGCCGTGCCGAGCTCGACCTCTTCGTACTCCGGCTTGAGCATGCCCTTGAGGGCCGCCTCGATCTCCTCGATGGCCTGGTAGATCACCGAGTAGTAGCGGACGTCGACGCCCTCGCGGTCCGCCATCTGGGCCGCGCGGCCCGCAGCGCGGACGTTGAAGCCGATGACGATCGCGTCGGAGCCGGTCGCCAGGTCGATGTCCGACTCGGTGACGGCACCCACGCCGCGGTGCAGGACGCGGATGTCGACCTCTTCGCCGACGTCGAGCTGGAGCAGCGAGGACTCGAGAGCCTCCACCGAACCGGACGCGTCGCCCTTGATGATGAGGTTGAGTTCCTGCACCAGACCGGCCTTGAGGGCCTCGTCCAGGTTCTCCAGGGAGAACCGGACGCCACGCCGCGCGAAGTTGGCGTTGCGCTCGCGAGCGGCACGCTTCTCGGCGATCTGACGGGCCGTACGGTCCTCGTCGACCACCAGGAAGTTGTCGCCGGCACCCGGGACGTTGGTGAGACCGAGAACGAGGACGGGGGTCGAGGGACCCGCTTCCTCGACGTTGTTGCCGTTGTCGTCGAGCATCGCGCGGACACGGCCGTACGCGTCGCCGACGACCATCGTGTCACCGATGCGCAGCGTGCCGCGCTGGACGAGGACGGTCGAGACGGCACCGCGACCACGGTCGAGGTGGGACTCGATCGCAATACCCTGCGCGTCCTGCTCCGGGTTGGCCCGCAGGTCGAGCGAGGCGTCCGCGGTCAGGACCACGGCCTCGAGCAGGGAGTCGATGTTCAGACCCTGCTTGGCGGAGATGTCGACGAACATCGTGTCGCCGCCGTACTCCTCGGCCACCAGACCGAACTCGGTGAGCTGACCGCGCACCTTGGTCGGGTCGGCACCCTCGACGTCGATCTTGTTGACCGCGACGACGATCGGCACGCCGGCCGCCTTCGCGTGGTTGAGCGCCTCGATCGTCTGAGGCATGACGCCGTCGTTGGCCGCGACCACGAGGATCGCGATGTCGGTCGACTTCGCACCACGGGCACGCATGGCGGTGAACGCCTCGTGACCCGGGGTGTCGATGAAGGTGATCCGACGCTCTTCCTCGTTGACCTCGGTGGAGACCTGGTACGCACCGATGTGCTGCGTGATACCGCCGGCCTCGCCCGCGACGACGTTCGTCTTGCGGATGGTGTCGAGCAGTCGGGTCTTACCGTGGTCGACGTGACCCATGACGGTCACGACCGGCGGACGCGCGACGAGGAACTCCTCGCCACCCTCGTCCTCGCCGAACTCGATGTCGAAGGACTCGAGCAGCTCGCGGTCCTCCTCCTCGGGGCTGACGATCTCGAGGATGTAGTTCATCTCATCCGCGAGGAGCTTCAGCGTCTCGTCGGAGACGGACTGCGTGGCAGTGACCATCTCGCCGAGGTTCATCATCACGGCGACGAGCGACGCCGGGTTGGCGTTGATCTTCTCCGCGAAGTCGGTGAGGGAGGCACCGCGCGACAGACGGACGGACTGTCCGTTGCCGCGAGGCAGCATGACGCCGCCGACCGACGGGGCCTGCATGGCCTCGTACTCCTGGCGCCTCTGCCGCTTCGACTTACGGCCACGACGGGCGGGCCCGCCGGGACGGCCGAACGCACCCTGCGTGCCACCACGGGCACCGGGACCACCGGGACGACCGCCACCGGGACGACCGGCGAAGCCGCCACCGCCACCGGGACGACCGGCGAAACCGCCACCGCCGCCACCGGGACGACCGGCGAAACCGCCACCGCCGCCACCGGGACCGGCCGGACGACCGGCGAAGCCGCCGCCGCCACCGGGACGACCGCCGCCGCCACCCGGGCGACCGCCGCCGCCGGGACCACGGCCACCGCCGGGGCCACCACCGGGACGCGGGCTGCCGGCAGCGGGACGCTGCGGCATCATGCCCGGGTTCGGACGGTTACCACCGGGGGCACCACCGGGACGCGGAGCGCCGGCCTGCGGACGGGGCATGCCGCCCGGAGTCGGACGGGCGCCGCCCTGACCACCCTGCGGACGCGGGGCGCCACCGGGGCCACCCTGCGGACGCGGGCCGCCGGGGCCACCCTGGCCGCCGCCGGGACGCGGGGCACCGCCGGGACGGGGCGCCTGGGGGCGCGCCATGCCGGTGGAGCCACCAGAGGTGAACGGGTTGTTACCGGGACGCGGGCCGGCGGGACGACCGCCGGGACGCTGGCCCTGACCCTGACCCTGACCGCCGGGGCGCGGAGCACCCTGACGGTCGCCACGGTCGCCGCGCTCGCCACGGCCCTGACCCTGAGCACCCTGGCCGGGACCGGCCGGACGGGCGCCACCGGGCTTGGGGGCACCGGGACGGGCACCCGGACGCGGGCCGGCTGCCGGGGAGGCCGCGGGGGCCTGGGCAGCGGGAGCGGCCGGAGCCGCGGGCGGCGCCGTGAACTCGGGCGCGGCCGGGGCCGGAGCCGCGGGACGCGGAGCCGGCTTCGGGCCGGGCGTCGGACGCTGACCGGCGGCCGGGGTCACCGGGGCGGCGGCAGCGGGCTTCTCCGCGGCGGACGGCCGAGGAGAAGGCGCAGCCGGCGGGCGCGGAGCAGCAGGCTTTGCGGCCTGTGCCGGAGACGGGGTCGGACGGGCCGGCGAGGGCTTCGCGGGCGCGGCCTTGCGGGCGGCGGGCTTGCCGCCGCCACTGCCCTGCTGGAGGGCGTCAGTCAGCTTGCGTACTACAGGCGCCTCGATCGTCGAGGACGCCGAACGGACAAATTCACCGAGTTCTTGGAGCTTGGCCATGACGACCTTGCTCTCCACCCCGAACTCCTTGGCGAGTTCGTATACCCGGACCTTAGCCACTTCGCTCCTTTTAGGTCCGGGTTACGCCGGACCGTCGCTACTTCATGGGCGTACTCATCGCGTGCTCATCGAGTGCTCAT
Organism: Streptomyces sp. NBC_01445; assembly: GCF_035918235.1. Lineage (NCBI taxonomy): Bacteria > Bacillati > Actinomycetota > Actinomycetes > Kitasatosporales > Streptomycetaceae > Streptomyces > Streptomyces sp. NBC_01445. The sequence goes on from NZ_CP109485.1 coordinate 3,630,998, forward strand.
CGCAATCTCGACCTACTTCCAACTCGCGGGGGTACCAGGACCGCACGGGGTCCCGTACGGCACGTTCTACGGTGTTACCTGCTCGACGCGGTGGCGCAGGGCCTCCGTATCGAACGGTCCAGGGGCTTTGAACGCCCGCTGGAACGCCCGGCGGCGGACCGCCAGGTCGAGACAGACCAGGGCGGGATGCACATACGCACCCCGGCCGGGCAGCGTACCGCGATGATCGGGGACACATTCACCCTCGATCACCACGATGCGCAGCAGATCGCTCTTGGCCGTTCGCTCCCGGCACCCCACACACGTGCGCTCTGGGCATGCACGGGCATGCGTCCGGCCAGACACGCTTAAGTCTACCTCCCCGTACCGACCTCACCCCTTTGGGGCAAAAATCGAACGGTTGTTGTCGTGATCTTTGTGGTGGCTACTCCGCCGGCTGCTGCTCGGTGTCCGGACGGATGTCGATCCGCCAGCCGGTGAGCCGTGCGGCGAGGCGGGCGTTCTGGCCCTCCTTGCCGATGGCGAGCGACAGCTGGTAGTCCGGCACGATCACCCGCGCGGAGCGGGCGGCCATGTCCACGACCTCGACCTTGGACACGCGCGCCGGGGACAGGGCGTTGGCCACCATGTCCGCAGGGTCGTCGGACCAGTCGACGATGTCGATCTTCTCGCCGTTGAGCTCGGCCATGACATTGCGCACACGGCCGCCCATCGGGCCGATGCAGGCGCCCTTGGCGTTCAGGCCGGAGCGGGTCGAGCGGACCGCGATCTTCGTGCGGTGCCCGGCCTCGCGCGCGATGGCGCAGATCTCGACGGAGCCGTCCGCGATCTCGGGGACCTCGAGTGCGAACAGCTTCTTCACCAGGTTCGGGTGCGTGCGCGACAGGGTCACGGAAGGACCGCGCACACCCTTCGCGACGCGCACCACGTACGAGCGAAGGCGCAGGCCGTGCTGGTAGTCCTCGCCCGGGACCTGCTCCTGCACCGGCAGGATGGCCTCGAGCTTGCCGATGTCGACGAGCACGTTCTTCGGGTCGCGGCCCTGCTGGACCACGCCCGTCACGATGTCGCCCTCGCGGCCGGCGTACTCGCCGAGCGTCGCGTCGTCCTCGGCGTCGCGCAGCCGCTGCAGGATGACCTGCTTCGCGGTCGTCGCGGCGATGCGGCCGAAGTCGGACGGGGTGTCGTCGAACTCCCGGGCCTCCTGGCCCTCTTCGAGGTCCGCCGGGTCCTCCTTCGCCCACACCGTCACATGTCCGCTCTCACGGTCGAGGCGCACGCGCGCGTGGCGACGGCTTCCCTCGGTGCGGTGGTAGGCGATGAGGAGGGCCGACTCGATCGCTTCGACCAGCAGGGAGAAGGAGATCTCCTTCTCTCGCACCAGACCCCGCAGGGCACTCATGTCGATGTCCACGGCTACGCCTCCTCTGCATTCTCTTCGTTCTTGTTCTTACGGTTGAACTCGACCTGGACGCGCGCCTTGGCGATGTCGTCGAAGGTGAGCCTGCGGGCGGTGGGCTTGCGCCCCTTCACGCCGGGCACCTCGAGATCCAGGCCCTCGTCGTCGACCTTCAGGATCCGCGCGACGAGCTCGGTGTCGGCGCCGTCGGCCAGCTGGAACTTCACCAGGCGGTCGACCGCGCGCACGTAGTGCCGGTGTTCGGTCAGCGACCGCTCGGCGCCGGGGGTGCCCACCTCGAGGTCGTACTCGCCCTCGCCCATGGCGTCCGTCTCGTCGAGCTTCGCCGAGAGCGCGCGGCTCACATCGGCGACCTGGTCCAGATCGGCTCCGGAATCGGAGTCGACGACGACTCGCAGCACTCGCTTACGTCCGACCGATGCCACTTCGATCTCTTCGAGATCGAGGCCCTGAGAGCTCACGAGCGGTTCCAGTAGTGACCGCAGCCTCTCGCTCTGGGTGGTGCTCATCCGGGTGACTCCTCGGCCGCGTGTGCTGTTGTGGTCTCGTCGTGTGTCAGGTCAAAGGGTATCCGGTCCAGGGGGGTGTTGCCGTCCACCCGACGTGGGCCGAAGGTACGGTGATCACCGGGCCTGCCGCCCGCCGCTCCTGCTGAATCCTTCCTGCCATCCTTCCTGCCGAGGACGTCTGCCGTGCCGTTGACCAATGGGGCCCCCGCGGGGCCGCGTAGAAGGAGCCTGCTGGCCTCGGTGGGCGGGGCCGCGCTCCTGACGGGCTGTTCCGACGGCGAGGACCCCGCTTCGGACAGTGCCAGGGGCGCGCGCAGCGTGTCCGCCGCGCAGCGGATCAAGGCGCGCGCGGCCCGCGACAGCGGCGACCTGATCGACCGTTACGAGGCCGCGCTCGCGGCCCATCCGGCCCTGGCCGCACGGCTCGGCCCGTTGCGCGACGAGGTGGCCCGGCACGCGAAGAGCTTCGGTGCGGCGGCGCGCCCGGCCGCACCGGCCTCGGCCTCCCCGTCGCCGTCGCCGTCCGCCTCTGCGGCCTCCGAGAAGGACACCGTGCGGGCGCTGGCGACGGCCGAGCGGGAACTCGCCGACCGCCGTGCGGCCGCCCTGGTCGACGCCCCCGCCGAACTGGCGCGCCTGCTCGCCTCGGTGGCCGCCGCGGGCGCCGGACACGCGTATCTGCTGACGAAGGACTGACATGGCCGACAAGGGCGACAAGCAGCTTCTCTCCGCGGTCCAGGCGGCACTGGCCGCCGAGCACGCGGCTGTTTACGGGTACGGCGTCGTCGGCGGCCGGATCAGCGAGAGCCGCAGGCCCGAGGCGCGCACCGCGTACGACTCCCACCGGGCGCGCCGTGACGACCTGCGGCGCACGGTCCGCGACCTGGGCGGCGAGCCCGAGCCCTCGGCAGGCGCCTACGCGCTGCCCTTCCCCGTGCCGGACTCGGCGGCGGCGGCGCGGCTCGCGGCGGACATCGAGGACCGCGTCGCCGGCGTCTACTCGGACCTGGTGCGGGCCTCCGAGGGCACGCGGCGCAGGGGCGCGGCGGACGCGCTGCGGGAGGCGGCGGTGCGCGCGGTGCGGTGGCGGGGCGGCAGCGTAGCCTTCCCTGGTCTCGCCGAGCGGGCCGCGGCGCCCCAGGCGTCCGCGACACCGCAGGCGTAGCCGCCACGGTCACACGTACCGTCCGCCGTCACGGGGACGGTCACGGGGAAGGGAGTTACTCGCACATGTCTTTCGAACCGCCGAAGCGGCTGGTCAACGCGCTCGGCGAGGTGCGGGACGACGGGGCGTCCGCGTGGCTGGCGAGGGTGCCGGAGATTCTTCAGGAGGCCGTGGAACGGCTCGAGCTGACGGTCGAGCGGGTGCATGTGCCGGGTGGGCGCAGCAGTCTCGTCGTCCTGGTGCGGCGGGCCGACGGAACGCCCGCCGTCCTCAAACTGGCGCCGGAGCGCTTCCGCCCGGAGGCCGAGCACGCGGCTCTCACGCACTGGAACGGGCTCGGGGCGGTGCAACTCCTCGGCGACGGCGGTGACCTGCTCCTGGAAAGGCTGCACCCCGAGGTGTCGGTGCGCTCGCTGCCCGAGGCGAAGGCGCTCCTCGAGGCGGCCGGCACGCTGCGCAGGCTGTGGGTGGAACCGCCGTCGTGGCGTTCCTGCGAGACGGTCGCCGACCGGACGGGCCGTCAGGCCGAGGCGATGCGCGCCACCGCCGCCGCGGAGCCGGATGTCGTGCCCCTGGTGGACGCGGCACTCACGGCGCGGGACGAACTGCTCGAGGCGCCGCCTGAACTACGGCTGCTGCACGGGACGTTCCGGCAGAGCAAGGTGCTGGCCGGGGAGCGGACGCCGTGGCTCGCGGTCGGTCCCGACCCGGTGGTCGGCGAGTGCGCCTTCGACCTCGCGCGGCTCGTCAGGGACCGGGTGGAGGACCTCATCGCGTCGCCGTCCGGTGCGGCGACGACGCGGCGGCGCGTGAAGCGGCTCGCGGAGTCCCTCGATGTGGACCAGGAGCGGCTGCGCGGGTGGACGCTGTTCCGGGCGGTGGAGTCCGGTGTACGGGCACTGCGCGTGGGGCGCGGGCGGGATGCGGAGTTGTTGCTGGAGTTCGCGGGCTGGCTCTGACGGTGGTCGCGTGCGGGCCGTCGGTAGCTGGTCGCACAGTTCCCCGCGCCCCTTCGGGGGACGACTGAGGGCCGGGACAGAACGTCCCGGCCCTCAGTGCTTGCGGATCAGGCCGTGAGGCGGGCGATGGCCTCCTCGACCGTTACTTCCTCGCGCTCGCCCGTCTTGCGGTCCTTCAGTTCCACGATGCCCTCGGCCGAGCGGCGGCCGGCGACGAGGATCTGCGGGACGCCGATGAGCTCGGCGTCGGTGAACTTCACGCCCGGCGAGACACCGGCGCGGTCGTCGACCAGGACGCGGACGCCGGCGGCGCCCAGCTTCTGGGAGACGTCGAGCGCCAGCTCCGTCTGGAGGGCCTTGCCGGCGGCGACCACGTGGACGTCGGCCGGCGCGATCTCCTTGGGCCAGCACAGGCCCTTGTCGTCCGCGGTCTGCTCGGCGAGGGCGGCCACGGCGCGGGAGACGCCGATGCCGTACGAGCCCATGGTCACGCGGACCGGCTTGCCCTGGTTGCCGAGGACGTCGAGCTGGAAGGCGTCGGCGTACTTGCGGCCGAGCTGGAAGATGTGGCCGATCTCGATGGCGCGGTCGAGGCGCAGGCCGGTGCCGCACTTGGGGCAGGGGTCGCCCGCCTCCACCACGACGACGTCGAGGTAGTCGTCGACCTCGAAGTCGCGGCCCGCGACGACGTTCTTCGCGTGCTTGCCCGGCTTGTTGGCGCCGGTGATCCAGGCCGTGCCGGCGGCGATGCGCGGGTCGGCGATGTAGCGGACCTTCTCCAGGCCCTGCGGGCCGACGTAACCGCGTACGAGGTCGTCGCGGCCCTCGAAGTCCTCGGCCGTGACGAGCTCGACGACGGCCGGGGAGAGGTGCTCTCCGAGCTTGCCGAGGTCCACCTCGCGGTCGCCGGGCACGCCCACGGCGACGATCTCGCCGTCGACCTTGACCAGGAGGTTCTTCAGGGTGGCCGAGGCCTGGACGCCGAGGTGGGCGGCGAGGGTCTCGATGGTCGGGGTGTCGGGGGTGTCGAGCTCCTCGACGGCCGGGTGCTCGGCGCTCGCGGGGGCCGGGGCGGCGAAGGTGACGGCCTCGGTGTTGGCGGCGTAGTCGCAGGCCGGGCAGTCGACGAAGGTGTCCTCGCCGGCCGGGGCCGGGGCGAGGAACTCCTCGGAGGCCGAACCGCCCATCGCGCCGGACACGGCGGAGACGATGCGGTGGTCCAGGCCGAGGCGCTCGAAGATCTTGATGTACGCCTCGCGGTGCAGGGCGTACGACTCGGCCAGGCCCTCGTCGGTGGTGTCGAAGGAGTACGAGTCCTTCATGAGGAACTCGCGGCCGCGCAGGATGCCGGCGCGCGGGCGGGCCTCGTCGCGGTACTTCGCCTGGATCTGGTAGAGGATCACGGGCAGGTCCTTGTAGGACGAGCACTGGTCCTTGACCAGCTGCGTGAAGATCTCCTCGTGGGTCGGGCCGAGGAGGTACTCCGCGCCCTTGCGGTCCTTGAGGCGGAACAGCTCGGGGCCGTACTCCTCCCAGCGGCCCGTCGCCTCGTAGGGCTCCTTGGGCAGCAGGGCCGGGAGCAGGACCTCCTGGCCGCCCATGTCGTCCATCTCCTCACGGACCACGCGGGCGACGTTCTCGAGGACCTTCTTGCCCAGCGGCAGCCAGGACCAGATGCCGGCGGCCGTGCGGCGCACGTACCCGGCCCGGACGAGCAGTTTGTGGTTGAGCGTCTCGGCGTCGGCCGGGTCGTCACGCAGTGTCTTGACCATCAACCGGGACATGCGCTGGACCTGGGCCATGATTTTGACTCCTGCTGCGAAAGATAGGGATGTGCAGGAGGTTAGCCGGGTCCGTCCCGCGCCCGGAAATCGGCTGCCTTCAGCGACGCAGCGGAAGCGGTGCACCCATGACCGCGTAGGGCCGGGGAGCGCTGGGGAAGAGCACCTGCCGGGCGAGGTCCTCGTAGCCGAGGGAGTGGTACAGGCCGCGGGCCGGGCTGTCGAAGTCGATGGCCGAGAGGATCGACTTGGGCTCGTCGGCGCTGTCCGTGATGGTCGTGATGAGGGACCGGCCGATCCCGCGGTTCTGGTAGCGGGGGTGGACGTGCAGCTCGGTGATCACGAAGGAGTCGTCGAGCCACCGGTCCAGCGCGCGCGTGCGCAGATAGGGCTCCACCACGGTGGACCACCAGTGGGCGCGGTCGTTCGGCATGCCGTAGACGAAGCCGACGAGTCGGCCGCCCTCGGTGTGGGCGCCGAGGGCGCGCGCTCCGGGGTAGACGAGGTGCCGCAGCACGATCTGGCGGCGCACGGCGATCTCGTCGTCGCTCAGGCCGAAGGCGTACGCCTGCACGGCCAGTGCCTCGTCCACGTGTTCCGCGAGGTCGAGAGGCCCGATGGTGACGACGTCGTCCTGGGTCATGACGGGGAGACTACAGGGCCGTCCGGCGGCGCTCAGCTGATCAAACAGGCAACCGGGGAACGCTGTCGAGCAGCCGCCGCGTGTAGGGGTGTTCGGGCGATCCGAGCACGTCACGGGTCTGGCCCTGCTCGACGACGCGTCCGCGTTCGAGTACGGCGGTCCGCTCGCACAGGGCGGCCACCACGGACAGGTCGTGGGAGACCATGACGATGGTCAGGCCCCGCTCCTGCTTCAGCTCGCCGAGCAGGTCGACGACCTTGACGCGGGTGGTGACGTCGAGCGCGCTGACGGGTTCGTCGGCGAGCAGGACGCGCGGGTCGCACACGGTGGCCCTGGCGATGGCGATGCGCTGGCGCTGCCCGCCGGAGAACTCGTGCGGGTAGCGCGACGCCGCGTCCGCCGGGAGCCCGACCTGTTCGAGGGCCTCGGCGACCTTCGCGTGCGCGGCGGCGCCGGTGGCCACGCCGAGCGAGCGCAGCGGCTCCGCGACGATGCGGCTGACGCGCTGGCGCGGGTCGAGGGAGGCGTACGGGTCCTGGAAGACGCACTGCACGGAGCGGCGGAAGCGCCGCATCTGCGCGCGGTCGCCGAGCCGCAGCGGGTCCCCGTCGAAGCGGACGGTTCCGGTGCTGGGGCGGGCGAGGCCGAGGAGCAGCCGGAGCAGGGTCGTCTTGCCGGCCCCGGACTCGCCGACGAGCGCGAGGCTGTGGCCCGCGTCGACGGTGAGGGAGACGTCCTCGACGACGGGCGCCGCGGCCCCCCGGTAGGTGTGTCCGACCGAGTCGAGTTCGAGTACGGCGGTCATCGGGGCTCTCCCAGGTCCAGGGCGGATTCGAGCTTCCGCGCGCTGTCGACGAGCGCCTTCGTGTACGCCTGCCGGGGCGCGCGCACCAGGTCGCGTACCGTCCCGTCCTCGACGGCGCGCCCGTCCTTCATCACGAGGACGCGGTCGGTGACGCGTGAGACGACGGCCAGGTCGTGGCTGACGAAGAGGACGGCCATCCCTCGCTCGCCGACGAGGGTGTCGAGGAGTACGAGCATCTCGGACTGCACGGTGACGTCGAGCGCGGTGGTCGGCTCGTCGGCGATGAGCAGGTCGGGCTCGCAGGCGAGCGCCATGGCGAGGGCCACGCGCTGGCGCTGGCCGCCGGAGATCTCGTGCGGGAACGCGCGGGCGATGCGCCCGGGTTCGGGCAGCCTGACCTGTTCGAGGGCTTCGGCGACGGCCTTGCGGAGCGCGTCGCCCTTGAGGCCGCGGCGGCGGCGCAGCGGTTCGGCGAGCTGTCCGCCCACGCGCATCAGCGGGTCGAGCGCGGTCAGCGGCTCCTGGAAGACGATCGCGGCGGAGCTGCCGCGGACGTCCACGAGCCGCTTCTCGCTCGCCCCGACGATCTGGGTGCCGTCGAGTTCGACGCTGCCCGTGGCGGTCATCCCGTCGGGGAGCAGGCCGAGCACGGCGAGGGTGGTGAGTGACTTGCCGGACCCGGACTCGCCGATGAGGCCGAGCCGTTCGCCCCGGTCGACGGAGAAGCCGAGGCCGGAGACGAGCTCGCGGCCGTCGCTCGTGCGGATGGTGAGGTCGCGTACGTCGAGCAGGCTCATGCCGCCGTCCTCCTGCGCCGGGCCGGGTCGAAGGTGTCGCGCAGGCCGTCGGCGACGAGGTTGACGCCGATGACGAGCAGGACGAGGAGGATGCCGGGCGCGAGCGCCCCCGCCGGCGCGGTCGTGAACGTCGCCTGGGCCTCCTGGAGCATGCGTCCCCACGAGGCGTTGGGCGGCGGGGCGCCGAGGCCGAGGTAGGACAGGCTCGCCTCGGCGAGGACGGCGAGGCCGAACTGGAGCGCCAGGTTGACCACGAGCGTCGGCCAGATGTTGGGCAGCACGTGCGCGCCGACGATCCGCGGCCAGGAGGTGCCGGAGGTGCGGGACGCGGTGATGTAGTCCTGTGCAAGGACGCGTTTGACGAGGATGCGGGTCAGCCGCGCCACGATCGCGCTCTGCGCGATTCCGATCGCGAGGACGGCCGAGGTGAGGGTCGCCGAGCGGGCGGAGACGATCAGCATGGCGAGCAGCAGCGTGGGGAACGCGATGAGGATGTCGAGCAGGGCCGAGACGGTGTCGTCGAACCAGCCCTGCGCGAACGCGGCCATGAGGCCGAGCGTGATGCCGACGACGGCGGCGATCACGACGGAGCCGAGCCCGGCCGCGATCGCGATCCTGGATCCGGCCATGAGCTGCGTCAGCAGGTCGCGGCCGAGTTTGTCGGTGCCTATCAGGTGTCCGTCGCCGGGTCCGGCGAGCCGTCCGCCGGAGGTGTCCGAGGGGTCGTACGGCAGCCAGAACAGGGAGACGAGCGCGACGAGGGCGATGAGTCCGGCGAGGACGCCCCCCGTCCACAGGGTCGCGGAACGCTTCATCGGGCGCCTCCCGAGAGCCGGTGGCGCAGCCGTGGGTCGACGATCCGCTGCACGAGGTCGGCGGCGAAGCCGATGAGCAGCACCGCGAGGGTGGAGACGAACAGGACGCCCTGGATGACGGGGTAGTCGTGCTGGGCGATGCCGGTGGCGAGCAGGGAGCCGAGCCCCGGCAGCGCGTACACGGACTCGACGACGACGGCGCCGAGCAGGGTCGACGCGAGTTCGATGCCGAGGATCGAGATGACCGGCACGGAGGCGTTGCGCAGTCCGTGCCGCCACATGGCCTGTCCGAAGGAGGAGCCGAGGGCGCGCGAGGTGCGCAGGTAGTCGCTGTCGAGGACGTCGAGCGTCGCCGATCTGACGTAGCGGATCAGGGACGCCGACATGACCAGGGCGATGGTGACGACGGGCAGTACGAGGGAGCGGATCGCCTGTGCGGGGTCGGACCAGCCGTCCTGCGGGAAGCCGCCGGACGGCAGCCAGCCCGCGTTCAGCGCGAACACGGCGATGAGGATCATCCCGAGCCAGAACACCGGGACGGCGATGCCCAGTTGGGACACTCCGCTGAGCAGGGCGCCGTACCAGGTCCGGCGCTTGTACGCGGCGACGAAGCCGGCCGGGACCGCGATCAGTACGGCGAGCACGAACGCGGACAGGGTCAGCGGCACGGTGACGCTCAGGCGCTGGGTGACCTCGGGTCCGACGGGCAGCGAGCTGACGAAGGACGTGCCGAGGTCGCCGGTCGCGAGCTGCCCTGCCCAGTGGGTGAACTGCTCGGGCAGCGGCTTGTCGGAGCCTATGGAGTGCCGCGCCGCCGCGATCTGCTCCGGCGAGGCGCCCACGGAGGTGAGCGCGTTCGCCGGGTCGCCGGGCAGCATCCTCAGAAGTACGAACAGCACGACGCTCGCGAGGACGAGGGAGACGACCAGGAAGGCGAGGCGGCGCAGGAGATAGCCGGTCATCAGCCCTTCTTTATGTCGTACGCGAAGAACTGCGAGTTCAGGCCGTTGACCGGGTAGCCGGACAGCTTGCTGCTCGCCACGACGATCTGCGGGTACAGGTACAGCCAGTCGCTGGCGGCGTCCTCGGCGGTCTTGCGGTTGACCTTCTTGAGGAGGTCGGTCTGCGCACCCGTCGACGATGCCTTCTCGGCGTCCTCGACCCACTTGGTGACCTGCTTGTTGTCGTAGCCCCAGTAGAAGTCGGGGTTGCCGTACCAGACGAGGTCGCGGTCGTTCACGTGCTCCTGGAGCGTGGCCGAGAAGTCGTGGTTCTTGTAGACCTTCGTGTACCACTCGTCGGGCGTGATCGTGTTGATCTTGACGGTGATGCCGACCTTGGCGAGCTGCGACTTGATGAAGGTGGCGGCCGTCGGGTGCGGGTCGTAGTTCGGGGTGTCCAGCGTGAAGCTGAAGCCCTTCGCGTAACCGGCTTCCTTCAGCAACTTCCTGGCCTCGGTCGGGTCGTACGCGTTGACCTTGGTCAGGTCCTCGTACCAGGGGTCGGTGGGCGGCACCATCGACCCGATCTCCTTGCCGTAGCCGCCCCAGACGGACTCGAGGAGCTTCTTGTCGTCGATCGCGGACGAGACGGCCTTGCGGACCCTGACGTCAGTGAAGGGCTTGGCCTTGTCGTTGAAGGCGAGGAGGAGCTTGGTCGTCGAGTTGCCGTCGTTGACCTTGTAGCTCTGGTTGGACTTGAACTGGTCGAGGGCGTCGGGCGACTGCTCGCTGGTGACGACGTCGACGGCGTTCGTCATGAGCGCGTTGTTCAGCGCGGTCGCGTCCTTGTAGTAGTGGAGGACGACCTGCTTGTTCGTGGCGGCGGTGCCCCAGTAGCCGGGGAACCGGTCGAGGCTGAGCGCCGAGCCGCGCGTCCACTTCCCCAGCTTGTACGGGCCCGTGCCGTCCTCGGTCGTCTTCAGGTTCTTCGCCTGGTCGTTGATGATCCAGACGTAGGACAGGTTGTAGACGAAGGAGATCGACTTCTGCTTCAGCGTGACCTTCACGCTCTTCGCGTCGGGGGTGTCGACCGACTTGATGACCTCGAGATTGCTCTTGCGCGCGGACTGCGAGTCCGGCGCGATCACCTTCTCCAGGCTGTACTTGACGTCCTTGCTGGTCAGCGCCTTGCCACTGTGGAACTTCACGCCGTCGCGCAGGGTGAAGGTGTAGGTGAGCCCGTCGCCGGAGACCTTGTAGTCCTTGGCGAGGAGGTTCTCGACCTTGCCGTCGTCGGTGAGCTTGAACAGGCCCTCGTAGACATTGCCGTTGAGCGCCTCGGTGACGCCCTGGCCGCCGCCCCCGGTGTTGTCCAGGTTCTGCGGCTCGTACAGGGAGCCGATGTTGACCGTGGCGTTCTTGTCGTACGCGCCACTGCCGCTGCTGCTGTTGTCGCCGGAGCCACCGCACGCGGCGAGGGTCACGGCGAGGGCGACGGTGAGCACACCGGCGGACAGGGGCTTCTTGGGGAGGTTCATGGGGCTGCCTTCGTGCGGGCGCGGGAGGGGGCGCGCGAGAGATCAGTGCTGGTCGGCGAAGCCGTCGCGGAAGACGGGGAGCTTCTCGCCCGCTTCCACGGGGAGATGGAAGCGGTTCTGCCGCGGCGGCATCGGACAGTTGTACTGATCGGAGAAGCCGCACGGCGGGACGAACGCGCGGTTGAAGTCGAGCCGCACCCGCCCCTCTCCCGTGTGCTCGACGAAGAGGAACCGGCCCGCGCCGTAGGTGGCCGTCCCGTTGGTCGGGTCGCCGAAGACGAGCAGCAGCGTGCCGTCGTCGTCGAAGGCGCTGAGCGTGTAGTCGGTGCCGTCGACGGTGAGCGCGATGTCGCCGGGGACGGCGAGATCACGGGTGCCGCCGTTGTCCCGGATGTGCTCGAAGGCGACGCGGCGGGCGTCCTCGACGGGGGTGTACGTGGCGTCCAGGACCCAGGCCGGGTCGAACGGGAAGGCGTCGGTGCGCTCGAAGTCCCGGATCGCGGGGGACTCGGCGTCCCAGAAGCGCAGCGCGTACTCGGGCTCGCCGGTCGCCAGGTCGGTGCGCTCGACGGTCGTGACGGTCACACCGTCGCGCTGTCCGGCGCGGGCCGCCGTGAGGTCGGGGCGCTCGCCCGCGGGCAGCCAGCGGGTCTCGACGAGAGCAAGGTTCCCGGTGGGGCCGGTGACGGAGCGGTGCCGCTCGGCGCGCCACTCCTCCCAGGCCTGAGAGGGGTCACTGGCACGGTCGGGCATGGCGGCACTCATTCGCGTAGAAACTCATCAGCGTCCACACCGGTGCGCACGGAAGCTGGTCACACTGGGTGAAGCTTGAACCAAAGGAGCTTCTTTATCTTCCATAAGGGGCGCTAATGTCAAACGCCGCCAAATATGTGAGACACGTGCCACGGGGAGCGCGCGAGCGCCTCAGAACAGGACGCTCATGAAGGCGCCGACTTCCTCGAATCCGACCCGGCGGTACGCGGCCCGCGCCGGGGTGTTGAAGTCGTTCACGTACAGGCTGACCAGCGGCGCGAAATCCGCGAGCGCATAGCGCAGGACCGCCGCCATGCCGGGGGCGGCGAGGCCGCGGCCGCGGTGTTCGGGGGCGATCCACACGCCCTGGATCTGGCAGGCCCGCGTCGTCGCGGCGCCGATCTCGGCCTTGAAGATCACCTTGCCCTGCTCGTCGAGCCGGGCGAACGAACGCCCGCTTCCGACCAGCTCGGCCACCCGCGCCTGGTACAGCAGGCCCCCGTCGCCGGCCAGCGGCGAGACACCGACCTCCTCCGTGAACATCGCCACGCACGCCGGCATGATCGTCTCCATCTCGTCCTTGCGGACGCGGCGGACGTACGGATCCGGGGCGATGTCGTCGGGGAGCCGGTCCGCGACCATGAGGGGCTGCTGGGCGCGTACGTCCCTGGCCGGGCCCCAGTTCGGTTCGAGCAGCCGCCACAGCTGGGCGGTGGGCTCGGCGGGGCCGACGATGGAGGAGCAGCGGCGCCCGGCCCGGCGGGCCCGGTCGGCGAACCCCCGCACGGCCCTCGGGGTGGCGCAGATCGGGACCAGGTTCGCGCCCGCGTAGCAGAGGGATTCGAGCATCCCGTCCTCGTACCAGCCCCACATCTCGCCGCCCAGACGCCACGGGTCGAGGCCCGCGACCTGGACGCGGGACGCGACGAAGGCATTGGCAACCGGCTCGCGGTCGAGCACGGCGAGCGCGGCGTCGAGGTCACTCGGTTCGAGGACCCGGGTGGTGGTCTGAGTCAACACGTGCGGGGGCCTCACCAAACGGTCTGCTGATCTCCGCACCTTACCTGCCGGAATTGTGCGGCGCCTCTGCCTCTGCGGCAGCGGCTGTTTGGGGGGCCTGCCTGCGGCGGCCCTGCGCCTTCTCGTCTGCCGGGTCGCCGTTGTCGTGCGGGTGCGGGCCGTGGTCCGTCCTCGCGCAGTTCCCCGCGCCCCTGAGATGCCTGGCTTCGCCAGGGCATCTCATCGATGAGGCAGCGGCACAGCCGTGTGCCGAAGGGGCGCGGGGCCGTGTCTGTCAGCGGCTCCGCCGCGGAGCGCGACCGGCCACGACGGCGCCGCACCCGCACAACGACGAGGCCCGTCGTCCCCGAAGGGGCGACGGGCCTCAACGTCATGACATGGGTCAGCCGGCGACAGCAACCGTGGGCTCGCCGGAGGCGACGCCGTCCTGTTCCATCTGCTCGGCGATCTTCAGCGCCTCTTCGATCAGAGTCTCGACGATCTTCGACTCGGGGACGGTCTTGATGACCTCGCCCTTCACGAAGATCTGGCCCTTGCCGTTGCCGGAGGCGACGCCGAGGTCGGCCTCGCGGGCCTCGCCCGGTCCGTTCACCACGCAGCCCATGACGGCGACGCGCAGCGGGACCTCCATGCCGTCGAGGCCCGCGGTGACCTCTTCGGCGAGCTTGTAGACGTCGACCTGGGCGCGGCCGCAGGACGGGCAGGAGACGATCTCCAGGCGGCGCGGCTTGAGGTTGAGCGACTCCAGGATCTGGTTGCCCACCTTGATCTCCTCGACCGGCGGGGCCGAGAGGGAGACGCGGATGGTGTCGCCGATGCCCTCGGAGAGCAGCGCGCCGAACGCGACGGCGGACTTGATGGTGCCCTGGAAGGCCGGGCCCGCCTCGGTGACGCCGAGGTGCAGCGGGTAGTCGCACTGGGCGGCGAGCTGGCGGTAGGCGTTCACCATCACGACCGGGTCGTTGTGCTTGACCGAGATCTTGATGTCGCGGAAGCCGTGCTCCTCGAAGAGGGACGCCTCCCACAGTGCGGACTCGACGAGCGCCTCGGGGGTGGCCTTGCCGTACTTCTTCAGGAGCCGGGCGTCGAGCGAGCCCGCGTTCACGCCGATGCGGATCGGGGTGCCGTGGTCCTTGGCCGCCTGCGCGATCTCCTTGACCTTGTCGTCGAACTGCTTGATGTTGCCCGGGTTCACCCGGACCGCGGCGCAGCCCGCCTCGATGGCGGCGAAGACGTACTTCGGCTGGAAGTGGATGTCCGCGATGACGGGGATCTGCGACTTCCTCGCGATCGTCGCGAGCGCGTCGGCGTCGTCCTGCGTGGGGCACGCCACCCGCACGATCTGGCAGCCGGACGCGGTGAGCTCGGCGATCTGCTGCAGCGTGGCGCCGATGTCGGACGTACGGGTCGTCGTCATGGACTGCACCGACACCGGTGCGTCTCCGCCGACCGCCACGGTGCCGACCTGGATCTGCCGGCTCCTGCGGCGCTCGGCGAGCTTGGTCGGAACGGACGGCATGCCGAGAGAAATCGCAGTCATCTGCTGTGCAACCCCAAGGTGTGGAATCGAGACCCGAGAAGAAGACACGGATCGGGGTCCCGTGGTGAGCGGGCTCCAGGCTTCGAGATTACGGCACCGGCCCGGCGCCGAGCACATCACGTCCGGAAGTCCACCCAAAGGTAGGCGGCCAGGCACAGAGCATGCCTGGCCGCCATGAACTATGGGTAACTACGAGATTTTGACCGGGTTGACGACGTCCGCGATCAGGACGAGGACGGTGAAGCAGACGAAGATTCCGGCCACGACGTAAGCGACCGGCATCAGCTTCGCCACATCGAACGGGCCGGGATCGGGCCGCTTGAAGACCTTCGCCACATTCCGTCGCAGCGACTCCCACAGGGCGCCGGCGATGTGCCCGCCGTCCAGGGGCAGCAGCGGCAGCATGTTGAAGAGGAACAGCGACAGGTTGAACCCCGCGACGAGCATCAGGGCCATACCGAGCTGCTGGGTCGCCGGGATGTCCAGGTTGAAGATCTCCCCGCCGACGCGGGCCGCGCCGACCACACCCATCGGCGAGTCCGGCTCACGCGGGCCGTCCCCGAAGGCGGCGTCCCACAGGGCCGGGATCTTGCCGGGCAGGGCGGCGAGCGAGTTCACGGCGTCGCCGACCCGGTCTCCCATCCAGGTCACGGAGTCGCCGAAGTCCTGGCGCACGACACCGGTCGAGGCGCTGAAGCCGAGGAATCCGGCGTTGATGTACTCGCCCTGGACGATCTGGCCGCTGCCGTCCTTCTTCGCCACCTGGTTGGTGGCGATCTTGGCATGCAGGACCTTCTCCTGGCCCTCGCGCTGGACGACGATGTCGACCGTCCTGCCGGGGTTGGCGCGGATCTCGTCGGAGAGGGTGTTCCACTTGTCGGTCTTCACGCCGTCGAACGAGACGATCTTGTCCTTGGCCCGCAGTCCGGCCGCGGCGGCCGGGGAGGCGGGGTCGGACTTCTTGCACGTGTCGCGGTTCTCACTCTGCTTGACCACGCACTGCTGGACCGAGCTGACCGTGGTGGTCTGCTGCGTGATGCCGAAGCCCATCAGGACGGTGAAGAACAGGCCGACCGCGAGGATCAGGTTCATGAAGGGCCCCGCGAACATCACGATGACCCTCTTCCACGGCTTGCGCGTGTAGAAGAGGCGCGTCTCGTCGCCGGGCTGGAGCTCCTCGAAGGCCGCCGCCCGGGCGTCCTCGACCATGCTGCGGAACGGGGAGGTGGAGCGGGACTGGATCTTCCCGTCCGGGCCGGGCGGGAACATGCCGATCATGCGGATGTAGCCGCCCAGCGGGATCGCCTTGACGCCGTACTCCGTGTCGCCCTTCTTGCGCGACCAGACGGTCGGGCCGAAGCCGACCATGTACTGCGGCACGCGGATCTTGAAGAGCTTCGCGGTCGAGAGATGCCCCAGCTCGTGCCAGGCGATCGAGACGAGCAGTCCGATCGCGAAGACGACTATGCCGAGGATCATCATCAGGGTCGTCATGCACGAGCCTCCGCGGTCGATGTCGCCTGTGCCGTCAGTTCACGGGTCCGGGCGCGTGCCCAGGTCTCCGCTTCGAGGACGTCCGCGACGGTCAGGGAAGTTCCCGCCGCCGCTGCCGAAGGCGCGCCGTGTTCCTCGACGACCTTCGTAACGGTGTCCATGATGCCGTTGAACGGCAGCGCGCCGTTCAGGAACGCGTCCACGCACTCCTCGTTTGCGGCATTGAACACTGCCGGGGCCGTCCCCGCGAGCTTGCCCACGTGCCGGGCGAGCCCGACCGAGGGGAAGGCCTCGGTGTCGAGGGGGAAGAACTCCCAGCTCGACGCCTTCGTCCAGTCGAACGCGGGCGCCGCGTCGGGGATCCGCTCGGGCCAGCCCAGGCCGATGGCGATGGGTCCGCGCATGTCGGGCGGCGTGGCCTGGGCGAGGGTGGAGCCGTCCGTGAACTCGACCATGGAGTGCACGTAGGACTGCGGGTGTACGACGACCTCGATCCGCTCGAACGGAATGTCGTAGAGGAGGTGCGCCTCGATCACCTCCAGGCCCTTGTTGACCAGAGTCGCGGAGTTGACGGTGATGACCGGGCCCATCGCCCAGGTCGGGTGCGCGAGTGCGTCCTCGGGTGTGACGTGTGCGAGGTCCGCCTTCGTCCGTCCCCGGAAGGGCCCGCCGGACGCGGTGACGACGAGCTTGCGGACGTCCGCGCGCTTGCCGGCCGCGAGGGCCTGGAAGAGCGCCGCGTGCTCGGAGTCGACCGGGATGATCTGGCCCGGCTTCGCGAGCGCCTTGACGAGGGGGCCGCCGACGATGAGCGACTCCTTGTTGGCGAGGGCGAGGGTGCGCCCGGCCTCCAAGGCAGCGAGCGTCGGGGCGAGGCCGATGGATCCGGTGATGCCGTTGAGCACCGTGTGGCAGGGGGAGGCGGCGAGCTGGGTGGCCGCGTCGGGTCCGGCAAGGATCTCGGGGAGCGGCTCGCCGTCGGCGTACTGCGCGCTCAGGGCCTCGCGCAGGGCGGGCACGACGTCCTCGCGCGCGACCGCGACGGTCCGTACGCGCAGCTGCCTGGCCTGTTCGGCGAGCAGGCCGACCCGGCCGCCCGCGGCGGACAGCGCCGTGACCGTGAAGCGGTCGGGGTTGCGCAGCACAAGGTCGATGGCCTGGGTGCCGATCGAGCCCGTGGAGCCGAGGATGACGACGTCCCGCGGGCCGTCCGTCCCGGCGGGGTCGTAGACGAGGTGCGGGTCCGCGAGGGGGGATGCGCTGTCGCTCATACCCCCCATTGTGGCGTGGCCTCCGGGCGCCTCGGACAGCGCGTCCCCCGGCGGTTCGTCATCACCTGCGCCGGCGGCGGCCCTTCGCTCAGGCGGACGGTCGCGGGGAGGACCCGGGCGGCTCCGCGTCGCGCGGTGCGTCCTCGTCGTGGGCGGTATCGAAGTCGCTTTCCTTTCTGCCCCCGGCGGTGTCCAGGGTGGGCGCGCTGAAGTGGAGACGGTCGGGGCGCCGGGCCGCGTCGAGGGCGTCGGAGGCCGGCGCGTCGGCAGTGGTGTCGAGGTTGAAGACGTAGCCGACCGACTCCTCCTTGATGGCGTCCATCATGGCCGTGAACAGGTCGAACCCCTCGCGTTCGTACTCGAAGATCGGCTCGCGGCCCAGGGTGTAACGCAGGCCGATGCCGTCGCGGAGGTAGTCCATCTCGTAGAGGTGTTCGCGCCATTTGCGGTCGAGGACGGCGAGGACGACGAGGCGTTCCAGGTCGCGCAGGGCATCGGCGCCGAGCTCGCTCTCGCGCTCCTCGTAGCGGGCGTGGATGTCCTCGGTGACGGCGTCGACGAGGAGGCCGGCGGTCAGCTCGGCGCGCCCGCCGGCCGCCTCGTCGAGCTCGTCGGCGGTGATGCCGCACGGGTAGAGCTCGTGGAAGGCGGCCCAGAGCACGTCGAGGTCCCACTCCTCCGGGTAGCCCTCGGCGGTTTCATTGGTGATGTACGCCCCGACGGTGTCGTCCATGAAGCGGAGGACCTGGGCGCGCATGTCCTCGCCCTCCAGGACACGGCGGCGTTCGCGGTAGATGAGGGTGCGCTGCCGGTTGAGTACCTCGTCGAACTTGAGGACTTCCTTGCGGGTCTCGAAGTGCTGCTGCTCGACCTGGGACTGGGCGGAGGCGATGGCGCGGGTGACCATCTTGTTCTCGATGGGCACGGACTCGGGGAGGTTCGCCATGGCCATGACCCGGTCGACGGCCTGGGCGCGGAACAGGCGCATCAGGTCGTCCTCCAGGGACAGGTAGAAGCGGGACGCCCCGGGGTCGCCCTGGCGTCCCGAGCGGCCGCGCAGCTGGTTGTCGATGCGCCGGGACTCGTGCCGTTCGGTGCCGAGGACGTAGAGCCCGCCGAGCTCCTTCACCTCGTCGTGCTCGGCGGCGGCGGACGCGGTGACGCGCTCCTCGACGGCGTGGCGCCGGTCGGGGTCGTCGTCCTCGGCGGGGCCGCGTTCTTCCAGTGCGGCGGCGGTCATCGCCTCGGGGTTGCCGCCGAGCATGATGTCGGTGCCGCGGCCCGCCATGTTCGTGGCGACGGTGACGGCGCCCTTGCGGCCCGCCTGGGCGACGATCTGAGCCTCGCGGCGGTGGTTCTTGGCGTTGAGGACCTCGTGCCGGATGCCGCGCCTGCGGAGCTGTTCGGACAGGAGCTCGGACTTCTCCACGGACGTGGTGCCTACGAGGACGGGCTGCCCGGCGGCGTGCTTCTCGGCGATGTCCTCGACGATCGCGTCGAACTTGGCGCTCGCGGTGCGGTAGATCAGGTCGGCGTCGTCACGGCGGATCATCGGCCGGTTGGTGGGGATGGGCACGACGTGCAGCTTGTAGATCTGGTGGAACTCGGCGGCCTCGGTCATGGCGGTGCCGGTCATGCCGCCGAGCTTGGTGTAGAGGCGGAAGAAGTTCTGCAGGGTGATCGTGGCGAGCGTCTGGTTCTCGTCCTTGATGTCCACCCCTTCCTTGGCCTCGATGGCCTGGTGCAGGCCCTCGTTGTAGCGGCGGCCCGCGAGGATGCGGCCGGTGTGCTCGTCGACGATGAGGACCTCGCCGTCGATGACGACGTAGTCCTTGTCGTTCCTGAAGTGCTCCTTGGCCTTGAGCGCGTTGTTCAGGTGCCCGATGAGCGGGGTGTGGGCCGCCTCGTAGAAGTTCTCGATGCCGAGCTGGTCCTCCAGGTAGGAGACCCCACGGTCCAGGATCGCCACGGTCTGCTTCTTCAGGTCGTACTCGTAGTCGTACGTGGCCCGCAGCTCGGCGAGCCGGTCCTTGTCGGCCTGGGTGGTGAAGTGCTCGTCCTGGACCGGGACGCCCTTCATGTTCCGGACCAGTCCCGCGAAGACGCCGTACCAGTGGGTGGGCTGGTCGGCCGGGCCGGAGATGATCAGCGGTGTGCGGGCCTCGTCGATGAGGATCGAGTCCGCCTCGTCGACGATCGCGAAGTGGTGGCCGCGCTGCACCAGTTCGTCCTTCGACCACGCCATGTTGTCGCGCAGGTAGTCGAAGCCGAACTCGGTGTTGGTGCCGTACGTGATGTCGCAGGCGTAGGCGACGCGCCGGTCGGCCGGGTCCATGTCGGTCCTGACGACGCCGACGGTGAGGCCCATGAACCGGTAGGCCCGGCCCATCCAGGCGGCGTCGCGCTCGGCGAGGTAGTCGTTGACGGTGACGAGGTGGACGCCTTTGCCGGCCAGCGCGTTGAGGTAGACGGGCAGGGTCGCGGCCAGGGTCTTGCCCTCGCCGGTCTGCATCTCGGCGATGTTGCCGAGGTGGAGCGCGGCGCCGCCCATCAGCTGTACGTCGAAGTGGCGCATGCCGAGCGTGCGGCGCGCGGCCTCGCGGATCGCGGCGAAGGCCTCGGGCATGAGGTCGTCCAGGCTCTCACCGTCGGTGAGGCGCTGCCGGAACTCGGCGGTGAGGGCCTGGAGCTCGGCGTCGGTGAGCGCCAGGAAGTCTTCCTCGACCGAGTTGACCTGGTCGGCGATGCGCTGGAGCTTGTGCAGGATCCTGCCTTCGCCTGCGCGCATGATCCTGGAAGTGATGTGGTCGAACCCGGTACCCGGCACAGGAGCCTCCCCCCTGTACCCAATGTCCGCCTCGTTGCCCTTTGAGGCAAGGAGGCGGGCCCGTTCACTGCCCGGTCATGGACCGGACGTAGTGACTGAGGTTGGCGCTGAGGACTCCGCGCACGTAGAGGATCGCGCCGGCCATCCCGATGGGGAGCGAGAGCGCGAGGACGGCGAAGATCATCGGCCAGGGCTCCAGGACGCAGGTGTTGGAGATGCCGTCGTCGTAGCTCCTGCGGATCTCCTCGAAGAGGAGCCCGTCGTCGCAGCCGGCGCCGTGTTCGTCGCCGGACGCGAGGAGGAAACCCGGCGGCAGCAGGAGCCGGGCCAGGACGTACAGCCACAGCAGCGCGGCGAGGACGAGCAGCCAGAAGCCGCGGGTGCGCATCTTCAGCGCGTTGTCGCGGAACCGTCGTTCCAGGTCGTTGCGGTACTTGCGCTCGTCGCGCATGACTGCCATCTCCCCCGGGGCCTGTGGGACTTGCGGTGAGCAAGATACCCGCGGGCCCCGGGGCGCGGTTCAGCGGATGGGGCGGCGGACGTTCTCCCGCTTCGAGGGGCCGGGGGTCGCGTCCGCGATCCACGCGCCGTCGCCGCTGGGGTCGATGACGCCCTCCTCCAGCCAGGTGTAGGAACCGCCGAGGACGCCCTTGGTGACCTTGCGGTCCAGTTCGTCGGTGTTGTGCCACAGGCGCCCGAAGAGTTCGTCGACGCGGACGCGGGACTGGCTGCAGAACACGTCGGCGAGCTGGTAGGCCTCGCGGCCGTGTTCGCCGGCGCCGCGCAGGTGCTCGGCCCGTACGCAGGCCGCGCTCATCGCGAAGAGTTCGGCGCCGATGTCGACGATCCGGCCGAGGAAGCCCTGCTTGGTCTCCATCTTTCCCTGCCAGCGGGACATGGCGTAGAAGGTGGAGCGGGCCAGCTTGCGCGCCGAGCGCTCCGCGAAGCGCAGATGGCCGGAGAGGTCGGCGTGGCCCGCGGGGTGGAACTCGCTGTAGGAGTTGGGGAGCTGGCCGGGTCCGGCGACGAGCTTCGGCAGCCAGCGCGCGTAGAAGCCGCCGGCCTTCGCGCCCGCCTTCGCCTTGTCGGACAGGGACTTGTCGGGGTCGATCAGGTCACCGGCGACGGACAGGTGCGCGTCCACGGCCTCGCGGGCGATGAGGAGGTGCATGATCTCCGTCGAGCCCTCGAAGATGCGGTTGATGCGCAGATCGCGCAGGAGCTGCTCGGCGGGGACGGCGCGTTCGCCGCGCGCGGCGAGGGACTCGGCGGTCTCGAAGCCGCGGCCGCCGCGGATCTGGACCAGCTCGTCCGCCATCAGACAGCCCATCTCGGAGCCGAAGAGCTTGGCGAGGGCGGCCTCGATGCGGATGTCGTTGCGGTCCTCGTCGGCCATCTGCGAGGACAGGTCGACGACGGCTTCGAGCGCGAAGGTCGTCGCCGCGATGAACGAGATCTTCTGGCCGACCGCCTCGTGGAACGCGACCGGCTTGCCCCACTGCTCGCGGGCGCCCGACCACTCGCGGGCGATCTTCAGGCACCACTTGCCCGCGCCCACGCACATCGCGGGCAGCGAGAGCCGGCCCGTGTTGAGGGTGGTGAGGGCGATCTTGAGGCCGGCGCCCTCGGGGCCGATGCGGTTCGCGGCCGGGACCCTGACCCGGTGGAAACGGGTCACGCCGTTCTCCAGGCCGCGCAGGCCCATGAAGGCGTTGCGGTTCTCGACCGTGATCCCTTCGGAGTCGGCCTCCACGACGAAGGCCGTGATGCCGCCCTTGCGCCCCTCCGCCTTCGGCACCCGCGCCATGACGACGAGCAGATCGGCGACGACGCCGTTCGTCGTCCACAACTTCACGCCGTCGAGGATGTACGAGTCCCCGTCGGGCACCGCGGTCGTGGCGAGGCGCGCCGGGTCCGAGCCGACGTCGGGTTCGGTCAGCAGGAACGCGGTGATGTCGGTGCTGGCGCAGCGCGGCAGGAAGGCGTCCTTCTGCTCCTGCGTCCCGAAGATCTTCAACGGCTGCGGCACACCGATGGACTGGTGGGCCGACAGGAGGGCTCCGATCGCGGGGCTCACGGTGCCGACCAGGGCCAGGGCCTTGTTGTAGTAGACCTGCGTGAGGCCGAGGCCGCCGTACTTGGTGTCGATCTTCATGCCGAGGGCGCCGAGCTCCTTGAGCCCGTTGATCACCTCGTCGGGGATCTGCGCCTCGCGCTCGATGCGGGCCGGGTCGATGCGTGTCTCGCAGAAGTCGCGCAACTTGGCGAGGAACTCCTCGCCGCGCCGGACGTCCTCGCCCGCCGGCTGGGGATGCGGGTGGATCAGGTCCAGCCTGAAGCGCCCGAGGAAGAGCTCCTTGGCGAAGCTCGGCTTGCGCCAGCCCTGTTCGCGCGCGGCCTCGGCGACCTGCCGGGCCTCGCGTTCCGATACGGATGGCTGCTGGGAAGTTGGGGCCGCCATGGGGGCTCACCTCGACGCGAGTAGGGGCCGTTCGGCATCGGCTACCGACGGGTGCTACTCGGTCGTATGTACCCGAAAACCGGCAACCCGACCACCCCTCGCGCACCGATCGGGTCACCCGTACCGGCATTCGGGGGACAAGGGTCCGCCGGGCCTGCCGTCAAATGGTGGGCCCGGGAACGCGGACGGCCGGAGCCCCCGCACAGTGGGCTCCGGCCGTCCATGGCCGGCGTACGGATCAGGCGTACGCCGGGGTCTTGCCGGTCCTAGAGGGCGAGGCCCGTCAGGACGAGGACGCGCTCGTACGTGTAATCGTCCATCGCGTAGCGCACGCCCTCGCGGCCCACGCCGGACTGCTTGGCGCCGCCGTACGGCATCTGGTCCGCGCGGTAGGACGGGACGTCGCCGACGACCACGCCGCCGACCTCGAGGGCGCGGTGGGCGCGGAAGGCGGTCTGCAGGTCGTGCGTGAACACGCCCGCCTGGAGGCCGTACTTGGAGTCGTTGACCGCGGCGAAGGCCTCGGCCTCGCCGTCGACCTTCTTGACCGTGAGGACCGGTCCGAAGACCTCCTCGCAGGAGATCGTCACGTCGGCCGGCACGTCGGCGAGGACGGTCGGGGCGTACGTGGCGCCCTCGCGCTTGCCGCCCGCGAGCAGCGAGGCGCCCGCGGCGACGGCCTCGTCGACCCAGGATTCCACGCGCTTGGCGGCGTCCTCGCTGACCAGCGGGCCGACGTCGGTGGCGTCGTCCGCGGGGTCACCGGTGACCTGCGCCTCGACGGCCGCGACGATCTTCGGCAGGAGCCGCTCGTACAGGGAGGCGTCGGCGATGACGCGCTGCACGGAGATGCAGGACTGGCCGCCCTGATAGTTGGAGAAGGTGGCGATACGGGTCGCCGCCCAGTCCAGGTCCTCGTCGGAGGCCCAGTCACCGAGGACGACGGCCGCGCCGTTGCCGCCGAGCTCCAGCGTGCAGTGCTTGCGCGGCACGCTGTCCATGATCGCGTAGCCGACGGGGCCCGAGCCGGTGAAGGAGATGACCGGCAGGCGCTCGTCCTGGACCAGGGCGGGCATGCGGTCGTTCGGGACCGTGAGGACGGACCATGAGCCGGCCGGGAGGTCGGTCTCGGCGAGCAGCTCGCCGAGGATCAGCGAGGAGATCGGCGTGGCCGGGGCCGGCTTCAGGATGATCGGGGCGCCGACGGCGATGGCCGGTGCGACCTTGTGGGCGCTGAGGTTCAGCGGGAAGTTGAACGGCGCGATGCCGAGGACCACGCCGTGCGGAATGCGGCGGGTCAGGGCGAGCCGGCCGGTGCCGCCCGCGTCGGTGTCGAGGCGCTGGGCCTCGCCGCCGTTGAAGCGGCGGGCCTCCTCGGCGGAGAAGCGGAAGACGGAGACGGCACGGCCGACCTCGCCGCGCGCCCACTTGATGGGCTTGCCGTTCTCGGCGGAGATCAGCTGGGCGATCTCCTCGGTGCGCTCGGTCAGCCGGTCGGCCACGTGGTTGAGGGCCTTGGCCCGTACGTGGGCGGGGGTGGCGGCGAACTCGTCGCGGACGGCGTACGCGGCGGCGACGGCCTCCTCGACCTGCGCGTCCGTGGGCACGCTGACCTTGCCGACCAGCCGACCGTCGTAGGAGTTGGTGACGTCGAAGGTGGCGTCACCGGTGGCCTCGCGGCCCGCGAGCCAGAAGGCGTGAGTGGCGGTCATAGTCGGTCCCGGCCCTTCCGCAGTGGGTGTGTACTGGGGTCTTTCCGGACCAACGGTAGGCGGGCGGGGGCGGAGCCGTGTTTGTCCGACGTGTCGGAGTCCGCGAGTGCGGCGCGCCGCTTTGGCAGAGGCGGGCGCGGGTTCTGTCCGGAAGAGCGGCCCGGTGGGCCTATTCGCCGCCCGCGCTCGTCGCCTTGAGGGCCAGCCACAGCTCCATGCGCACGTCCGGATCGTCGAGCGAGCGGCCGAGGATCTCCTCGACGCGCCGCATCCGGTAGCGCAGGGTGTGGCGGTGCACGCCGAGGTCGGCGGCGGCCGCGTCCCACTGGCCGTGCCGCGAGAGCCAGGCGCGCAGCGACGCCACGAGGTCTCCGCGGCCGGTCGCGTCGTGGTCCTTCAGGGCCCGCAGGAGACCGTCCGCGAAGGCGCGTACGGCGTCGTCGGCGAGCAGCGGCACGACGGAGCCCGCCGCGACCTCCTCGTGCTCGACGAGAGAGCGCCCGCGCCGCCGGGCGACGGAGAGGGCCTGTTCGGCCTGCTTGTAGGCGGTCGCGGCGGCGATCGGCCCGGCCGGTGCGGACAGACCCACCACGAGTTCGTCGTCCTCGCCCGCGCCGCCCTGCTCGCGCTGCGTCAGGCGGGCGGTCTCCAGGGCCTCGGCGTACTGGGTGCAGGCGCCCGTCGCCGCGCCGCCGTCGGCGGCGAGCAGCACGAGCCGGTCCCCGTCGGGCACCACGAGGACGGCCTCCCCGGAGCGGGCCGCGGCGGCCTCCACGACGTCGGCGAGCCCGGTGAGCGGGTCCCCGGAGGCGGCGACGGCCGCCGCACCCGTGCCCGGCGCGGGCCGCTCCGGCTTGTCGAGGGCCACGCGCGCGTGCCCGTCGGCGTGCGCGCGGCCCGCCGACGCGGACGCGACCTCGGCGACGATCATCCGGAAGGGCGCGTCGAGCAGCCCTCCGTACAGGTCACCGGCGACGGTCCTGGCGTGCTCGGGCTCCCCCGCGAGCAGCATCCGCAGGACCGCCGCGCCGATGCGCTGCTCGGCCGCGTGCAGCGAGCGGGAGCGCTCGGTGGTGAGGGTGAGCAGGGCGATGGCGGAGTGCAGCGCGTAACGCTCGGCGGTGCCGAGGGCCGCGGCGGTGCCCACGGCGAGGGCGGCGCGGGGCCTGCGTCCGGTGCCGAGCGAGTGCAGCTCGACGCGGTCCTCGTCCCCGCCGCCGTGCTGTTCGCTGCCGCCGACGACCGCGCTGGCCGGGGCGGGCCGCTCGCGCAGCCGCTCGACGTCGCCGACCAGCCGGGCCGCCCGGCGCCCGGCCCACTCCGGCGCGGCCGCGACCACGGCGCCCGAGGCGTCGTACAGCGCGGCCCAGCCGTCGACCTGACCGGCGAGCGCGCCGAGCAGCCCCTCGGGCCCACCGCTCAGCGCCTGCTTGGTCAGCTCGCGCTGGGCGGCGAACCCGGCGGTGACGGCGCGGTACTGGTCGGCGGCGATGGCGGCGGAGACGGCCTTGCTGATGGCGATGAAGGGGGTGCGGCGCGGCACTTCGAGGAGCGGGAACTCCTCCTCGCGCGCCGCGTCGACGAGGGCCTGCGGGACGGCGTCGTAGTTGACGCCGACGGCGAAGCCGAGCCCGACGACTCCGGCACCCGCGAGCCGCTTCACATAGCGGCGCATCGCCTCCGGGTCCTCCGCGTCCAGCTTCAGCGCGGTGAACAGGAGAAGCTCGCCGCCCTCCATGTACGGCACGGGGTCGGCGAGCTCACTGACGTGGGCCCAGCGCACGGCGGTGTCCAGCCGTTCCTCCCCGGCGCGCACGGTCAGCTTGAGCGCGGAGTGATGGACGAGGGAGGCGAGCGTGGGCGGCATGAGGCCTTCAGGTGTGCGACAGGTGGTGCTCGGGTGCGGGGTGGATCCTGTGGATCTTTTGGCCGGTACGTATGAACGACCGGTGTCGATTCTGCCTCACCGTACGTACGTCTGCGGCCTCCCCGCACACCGGGCCGCCTCAGTCGCGCAGGTCCACCAGGAGCGGGGGCGCGTGCTCGCCCCGCACCGTCGTCAGGGACAGGACGGCGTGGCCGGGCGGCACGGCGTGCGCCAGTTCGGAGGCGGACCAGCGCTCGCGCTCGACCTGGCGCACGGTGACGGCCCGTGCGGTGGGCGCGTTGCCGGTGATGACGCGGCGCAGCATGTGGACGGTCTTGCCGAGCGGGGTCTCCGCGATGATCTGCCGGTCGGTGACGTCCCGTGTCTCGGTCCACTCCTTGCCCCACACCTCGGCGAAGTCCTGGCCGTCCCACGGGGTGAGGCCGGACAGGGCCATGCGGCAGCCGACGGCCCCGAGGAGCGGTCCGCGCAGGGGCCGCGGCACGTCGTCGAGGGTGCGCAGGGTCAGGACGGCGCCCGCGTTCGCGGAGCGCAGCCGCTGGATGCCGCGCACGGCCTGCGGGGTCACGGCGCCGGTCGCGTCGTCCAGGATCAGGCAGGCGAAGAGCGAGCGGTCGTCGCGGACGGACGCGCCGGCGACGAACTGGGCGAGCACGAGACGCGCGAGGATCCGCGACGCGTCGGCGTGCCCGCGTTCGGGCAGGTCGATGCGGACGCGTACGGGGCGGTCGAGGGCGCGCAGCGAGAACGGCCTGCCCCGGCCCGTCGTGTCGAAGAACGAGGCGAAGGCGGGCCGGTCGAGGAGGGCCACCCGGTCGGCGAGCACCGCGCCCACGTCCCCAGGGTGCCCCAACTGCCGCTCGCGCGCGTCGAGTTCGCGGAGCATCGCCTCGTGGCCCGAGTCGGTGAGCGCCTGACGCAGCGCGGCGAGCGGCTCCGGGGCGCCGTCCAGGAGGCGGCGCAGCTCGGGCACGGAGGGGAAGCGGCCGTGGACGGCGTGGTACGGCCCGATGAGCTGGGCGATGACGGTGGTGGAGCGCCGGCTGTCGCCGCCGGGGTGCGGGTCGGCGAGGTCCCCGACGAGCGCCTCGGCGAGCATCGCCGCGGCCTCGTCGGGGTCGCTCGTGCCGCCGTACAGGTCCAGGTCGTGGACGGACTCCGGGTGACCGATGCGGATGACGACGTCATAGCTGTCGGCGGCGCCGAGGCCTGCCCCGGCGGGGCCGACGACCACGACGACGGCGCGGCCGGCCAACGCGCCCAGGCACAGGGACTCGGCGATCGGCCAGACGACGCTGCCGGTCTTGCCGGCGCCCGCGGGGCCGACGGCGAGCAGCGAGGTGCCGAGCAGATCGGGCCCGAAGGCGAGGCCCGCGCCGCGGTAGGCGTAGGGGTTGCGGACGTCGTCGGCGCTCGTGCCGATCCTGACCTGGGCGGTGGCGAGGTCATGGCGGGCGGCGCGGGCAGGGAGGTCGCGCGCGCCGGAGGGGTGCAGGCAGGCGCCGGCGCCGTCCTTCACGACGGCCGCGCTGAACGAGGCGAGGGGGTGGCTGCCTCGGCGCACGCCCTGCCAGGCGCGGGCGATCCGGGCCTGGTCGACGTCGCACATCAGCCCGGCGCGGGCGTCGGCGGCGAGCCGGTCGGCGGCGTCGGCGGCGCCCGCGGCCCGCAGCTGGGGCCAGCGCGCGGGGTCCTCCTCGGGCGCGGGCGGGCGCTCCTGGGCCACGGGTACGGCCTTGCGCCAAGCCGGCAGCCCGTAGCGGCGCCAGACCTCACCCCAACGGCCGAGCCGGCCGACGGCGATCATGATGCCGACGGCGAACACGGCGTAGTACAGGTAGACCACGACGACCGAGCCGACGGAGTGCGGCTGGGCCCAGGAGTCGGGGACCATCGCGTACAGCGGGAGCAGCCACCAGCCGCCGAGGTAGCCGTTCCAGAGCAGGGACCAGACGAGCCACCCCACCAGGAAGGCGATCACCGCTCCGCCGAGCAGCTGCCGGGCCGGGACGACCTCGGGCTCCTGCGCGGGCCTCGGCCGGTGCGCGAACCGCCAGATGCCCGGCTCGGCGGCGGGCCGCGGGGCCCGCAGCCACCCGAGGAAGGCGGCCCCGGCGGCCCCGGCGGACGCTCCGGCGGCGCCGGGGGCGTGCGTGGGGCGGGGCGGCGGGGTGCCGGGGCGCGCGGGCGAACCGCTGCGCGCTCCCCGGTCGGCCGACACCGCCGGAGGATTCGGTGGCCCCGCAGGGCGCGGCACCGGTGTGGCGTGTGTGCCGCGAGCGTCGTGCGTGCCGCCAGCGCCCTGCGTGCCGTCGGTGTCCATTGCCCCTGCCCCCTGACCTGCCGGTCTGCGTGTCCGCGGGTCAATCTAGTGCCCCCGCATGGGGAGTTCACCGGTTACGCGCCCGGACCTGCGGCGATCCCCGTGGAGCGGCCGTATGTCCACGACGGACAACGCAAACCGCGAACCGCGCCCGGATGGAGCATGCCCCACCCCGCCCCTCGCCCCTAACCTGCGAAGAAAGCACCCGAAACACCCCCAGGAGCCCCGCATGAGCGCAGTCCCGCAGGAGCGCCGCGTCGTCACCGCCATCCCCGGTCCGAAGTCGCAGGAGCTGCAGGCCCGACGTACCGCCGTGGTCGCGGCCGGCGTGGGCTCCACGCTGCCGGTCTTCACCGCCCGCGCGGGCGGCGGCATCATCGAGGACGTCGACGGCAACCGCCTGATCGACTTCGGTTCCGGCATCGCCGTGACCTCGGTCGGCGCCTCCGCCGAGGCCGTCGTGCGCCGCGCCTCCGCCCAGCTGCAGGACTTCACCCACACCTGTTTCATGGTCACGCCGTACGAGGGCTACGTCGCCGTCGCCGAGGCGCTGGCCGAGCTGACGCCGGGTGACCACGCCAAGAAGTCCGCGCTGTTCAACTCGGGCGCCGAGGCCGTCGAGAACGCCGTCAAGATCGCCCGTGCGTACACCAAGCGCCAGGCCGTCGTCGTCTTCGACCACGGCTACCACGGCCGTACGAACCTGACGATGGCGCTGACCAGCAAGAACATGCCGTACAAGAACGGCTTCGGCCCGTTCGCGCCCGAGGTCTACCGCGTGCCGGTGGCCTACGGCTACCGCTGGCTGACCGGCGCGGAGAACGCGGGCGCCGAGGCCTCCGCCCAGGCGATCGACCAGATCACCAAGCAGATCGGCGCCGACAACGTCGCCGCGATCATCATCGAGCCGGTCCTCGGCGAGGGCGGCTTCATCGAGCCGGCGAAGGGCTTCCTGCCCGCGATCCGCCAGTTCGCCGCGGACAACGGCATCGTCTTCGTCGCGGACGAGATCCAGTCCGGCTTCTGCCGCACCGGCCAGTGGTTCGCGTGCGAGGACGAGGGCATCGTCCCCGACCTGATCACGACCGCCAAGGGCATCGCGGGCGGTCTGCCGCTCGCCGCCGTGACGGGCCGCGCCGAGATCATGGACGCCGCGCACGCGGGCGGCCTCGGCGGCACCTACGGCGGCAACCCGGTGGCCTGCGCCGGTGCGCTCGGCGCCATCGAGACCATGAAGGAGCTCGACCTCAACGCCAAGGCGAAGAACATCGAGGCCATCATGAAGGCCCGCCTCGCCACCATGGCCGAGAAGTTCGACATCATCGGCGACATCCGTGGCCGCGGCGCGATGATCGCCATCGAGCTCGTCAAGGACAAGGCCACCAAGGAGCCGCACCCGGCCGCCGCCGCCGCGCTCGCCAAGGCCTGCCACGCCGAGGGTCTGCTGGTCCTCACCTGTGGCACCTACGGCAACGTGCTGCGCTTCCTTCCCCCGCTCGTCATCGGTGACGACCTGCTCAACGAGGGCCTGGACATCATCGAGACCGCGTTCGCGGGCGTCTGAGCCGCTCCGGCGACTTCAGGCAAGGGGCAGGGCGTGTGAAGAACGTGTGCGGGGCCGATGACGGGTTGCTGTTCCCGCTGTCGGACACCCACGCCCTGCCGTACGGTTTCTGCAGATGAGAGAAACACCCCGCCCACAGGGGACTGTGGGCGAAACCGGGACGGAGCCTCCCCAGCCCCGCCCTGGTCGTGCCCTCGCGCACACACCCGGAGCTTCCGGCTCCGGAACTCCTCACCGATCGGATGGCCGCCCGCCCCAAACCCCCCGGGGCGTGCGGCAAACCGATCAGATCGGCCGCCTCGGAACTACCCCCCCTGTTCCGGGGCGGCCGACCATTTTCCGCTGGGCCGCCGTTCTGAGCGCCCTGCTCTTCCTCTTCCTCACCTGGCAGATCGCCGTCGGCGGTGCGCTGCGCCGCGCGGACGAACGCCTCGGTGACGCGATCGGATCCAGCCGCCTGCCGAACCGGGCCGCCGAACTCCTCGCCGACCTCGGCAACATCGCCGTCGCGCTCCCGGTCCTCACCGCCGTCCTCGGCTACGCCGCCTGGCGCGCCCGTCGCGACGGCGTGCCCCGCTGGTGGAAGCCCCCCGTCATCGCCGCGCTGACGATGGCCGCCGTCCCGCTCCTGGTCGTCCCGGTCAAGGAGACCGTCGCCCGGACGGGCCCGGCCGTGATGGGCCCCGGCACCGGCTTCTACCCGTCGGGCCACGCGACGACGGCGGCGGTCGCGTACGGCGCCTGCCTGCTCCTCCTGCTGCCGTACGTGCGTGGCGCCTACGCGCGCCGCGAACTCGTCATCGGCTACACGGTCCTGAACGCGGCCGTCGGCCTCGGTCTGATGCGGCGCGGCTACCACTGGCCGCTGGACGTCGTCGGCGGCTGGTGCCTCTCGGTGGTCCTGCTGTACGTCATGTGCGCGGTGTGGGCGGGCCGGGCGCCCCGCGGCTGACCCGGCCGGCCCATCGGGCTACTCGTGGATGTCGTCCCGGGCGAGCTGCGCGGCTGCCTCGTGCATCGCCAGTTCCAGGACGGTCGGGTCGGTGAGGGTGCCCGAGCCGTCGGGCGGGATCAGCCAGCGGACTCCGCCGGCGGCACGGCCGGGAAGGGGATGCGGCACGACGATCCAGGTGCCACGGCCCGCGCCGCGCACCCCCGTGCCGAGCCAGCGGGTGGCCGTGCCGGAAGGTACGAAGAAGCCCATGCGGGCGTCACCGAAGTCGGCGAGCACGGGGCCCGGCCGGTCGATGACACGGGTGAGCACGTCGAGCGTCGGATACCCCAGCTCGCCGGGCAGTATCAGTACGTCCCAGAGCCTGCCCGCGGGAAGGAGCGCGACCCCGAGGGGGTTGCGCTCCCATTCCCAGCGGCAGGCGTCCGGATCAGGTGCCACGGACGCCAGCCACTCGACCGCCGACTTCGCCCCCGAGCCAGTCATGGCGGGACCTCCTCTTCCTGGTACGCAGTTGCCGAAAGCTGTGCGTGTCACCAGGGAGAGGAGGCCGGGCCGCGAGCATTACGCGGGTTCTGCCCACGAGTTGTTCCGGACTTGCCGATCCGGACCGGTGGTTCGGGACTTGTCAGCTGTCGAAGCCGAGGCCCGCCTTGTCCATGGCCTTCAGCCACAGGTTGCGCCGGCCGCCGTTGTCGTCGGCGCGCGCCAGGGACCACTTGGTGAGCGCGATCCCGGTGTAGGCGAACGGCTCGGGCGGGAAGGGCAGCGGCTTCGTGCGGACCATCTCCAGCTCCGTACGCTCCGTTCGCTCACCGGAGAGCAGGTCGAGCATCACGTCCGCGCCGAAGCGGGTCGCGCCCACGCCGAGGCCGGTGTACCCGGCGGCGTACGCGACGCGGCCCTTGTGGGCCGTGCCGAAGAACGCCGAGAAGCGTGAGCAGGTATCGATGGCGCCGCCCCACGCGTGGCTGAAGCGCACCCCCTCCAGCTGCGGGAAGCAGGCGAAGAACTGGCCGGCGAGCTTCGCGTACGTCTCGGGCCTGTGGTCGTACTCGGCGCGCACCCGGCCGCCGTAGGGATAGATCGCGTCGTAGCCGCCCCACAGGATCCGGTTGTCCGCGGAGAGCCGGAAGTAGTGGAACTGGTTGGCCGAGTCGCCGAGGCCCTGGCGGTTCTTCCAGCCGATGGAGGCCAGCTGGTCGTCGGTCAGGGGCTCGGTCATCAGCGCGTAGTCGTAGACCGGGACGGTGTACGAGCGCACGCGCTTGACCAGGGACGGGAAGACGTTCGTGCCGAGCGCGACGTGCTGGGCGAAGACGCGCCCGTAGGGGGTGCGGACCGCGGTCCCGGCGCCGGACGAGGAGAGTTCGAGCGCCGGGGTGTGCTCGTAGAAGCGCACGCCGAGGTCGAGGCAGGCCTGCTTGAGGCCCCAGGCGAGCTTGGCGGGGTGCAGCATCGCGACACCGCGCCGGTCGTACAGGGCGCCGAGGAAGGTCGGCGAGTCGACCTGTTCGCGGGTCGCGTCGGCGTCGAGCAGCTCGGTGCCGTCCGCGAGGCCCGTCTCGGTCAACTCCTGGTGGAATTCCTGGAGTTCGGTGACCTGATGCGGCTCGGTGGCCACGTCCAGTTCGCCGGTGCGCTCGAAGTCGCAGTCGATGGAGTAGCGGGCGACCGCCTCCTCGATCGCGTCGAGGTTGCGGTTGCCGAGCTCCTCCAGCTTCGCGATCTCGCCGGGCCAGCGGGCCAGCCCGTTCGCGACGCCGTGTGTCAGGGAGGCGGCGCAGAATCCTCCGTTGCGGCCGGAAGCCGCCCAGCCCACCTCCTGCCCTTCGAGCAGGACCACGTCGCGCCCGGGGTCGCGCTCCTTGGCGAGGAGCGCGGTCCACAGGCCGCTGTAGCCGCCGCCGACGACGAGCAGGTCGCAGCGTTCGTCGCCGGTCAGCGCCGGCTGGGCCTGCGGCTTGCCGGGGTCGTCCAGCCAGTAGGACAGCGGCTTGGCGTCCGCCAGTGACTTGATCCAGTCGGTACCACGGTTCATGGCACGTGCGGCCATGATTTCAACTCCCTCAAACTGCCTTGTTCTTTCGCTTGCCGATCAGCATTGCGGCAAGGACCAGCAGCACGGCGACGATGAACATCGCCGTACCGATGACATTGATCTGAACGGGCGTACCGCGCTGCGCCGATCCCCAGACGAACATGGGAAAGGTCACGGTCGAGCCCGCGTTGAAGTTGGTGATGATGAAGTCGTCGAAGGAGAGCGCGAAGGCGAGCAGCGCGCCCGCGGCGATGCCCGGCGCGGCGATCGGCAGGGTGACCCGTACGAAGGTCTGGACGGGACCGGCGTAGAGGTCCTGGGCGGCCTGTTCGAGGCGCGGGTCCATCGACATGACGCGCGCCTTGACGGCCGTCACGACGAAGCTGAGGCAGAACATGATGTGGGCGATGAGGATCGTCCAGAAGCCGAGCTGCGCGCCCATGTTGAGGAAG
This sequence comes from Streptomyces sp. NBC_01445, assembly GCF_035918235.1. Lineage (NCBI taxonomy): Bacteria > Bacillati > Actinomycetota > Actinomycetes > Kitasatosporales > Streptomycetaceae > Streptomyces > Streptomyces sp. NBC_01445. The sequence continues at coordinate 3,664,669 of NZ_CP109485.1, forward strand.
AGCGTGAGCAGCGAGGCGGCCATGACGACCTCGGGCATCGCCATCGGCAGGAAGATCAGCGAGTTCACGGCGCCGCGGGCCCGGAAGCGGTAGCGCACCAGGGCGAAGGCGATCATCGTGCCGAGGACGGTGGCGCCGATCGTCGCCCACAGGGCGATCTGGAGGCTCAGGGACAGCGAGCCGCACATGTCGGCGACGCCGCACGGGTTCGTCCACGCGTCGAGGGAGAACTGCTGCCACTCGTAATTGAAGCGCCCCTTCGGCTTGTTGAAGGAGAACACCGTCACGATGACGTTGGGCAGGAGCAGATAGCCGAGGGTGACCAGACCCGCGATGACGACGAGATTGCGGCGCAGCCAGCGTACGAAGGGCATCAGACCAAGTCCTCCGTTCCGGACCGGCGGATATAGACGGTGACCATGATCAGGATCGCGGCCATCAGGATGAAGGAGAGCGCCGCCGCCGTCGGGTAGTCCAGGATGCGCAGGAACTGCGTCTGGATGACGTTGCCGACCATGCGGGTGTCGGTGGAGCCGAGCAGGTCCGCGTTGACGTAGTCACCGGCGGCGGGGATGAAGGTGAGCAGCGTGCCGGAGACGACACCCGGCATGGAGAGCGGGAACGTCACCTTGCGGAAGGTGGTGGCGGGCGAGGCGTACAGGTCGCCCGCCGCCTCGTGCAGCCGGCCGTCGATGCGCTCCAGCGAGGTGTAGAGCGGCAGGATCATGAACGGCAGGAAGTTGTACGTGAGTCCGCAGATCACGGCGAGCGGGGTCGCGAGGACGCGGTCGCCGTCCGTCATGCCGATCCAGCTCGTGACGTCCAGGATGTGCAGGGCGTTCAGCGTGCTGACGACCGGGCCGCTGTCGGAAAGGATCGTCTTCCAGGCCAGCGTGCGGATCAGGAAGCTGGTGAAGAACGGCGCGATGACGAGGATGAGGACGACGTTGCGCCAGCGTCCCGCGCGGAAGGCGATGAGGTAGGCCAGCGGGTAGCCGAGCGCCAGGCACAGGATCGTGGCGGCGCCCGCGTAGAGCACCGAGCGCAGGAACTGCGGCCAGTAGTCGGCGAGCGCGTCCCAGTAGGTCGCGAAGTGCCAGGTGACCTTGAAGCCGTCCTCCAGGGAACCCGTCTGGATCGACGTGGACGCCTGGTAGACCATCGGCAGGGCGAAGAAGACGACCAGCCACAGCAAGCCGGGCAGCAGCAGCCAGTACGGGACGAGGCGGCCGCGCTTGCGCGGCGGGCGCGCGGTCTTGCCGGCCGGCGCCGCGGGAGTGTCGGTGACGGTCGTCATGCGGCGGCGTCCTCCTCGACCTTCGCGGCGCCCGCCTCGATGTCCTGGGCGGCGTCGAGGCCGAACGTGTGCGCGGGGTTCCAGTGCAGGACGACCTCGGCGCCGGGGGTGAGCCGGGTGTCGCGTTCGATGTTCTGGGCGTAGACCTCGAAGGCGTCGCAGAGCGGGCTGTCGACGACGTACTGCGTGGAGACGCCGATGAAGCTGCTGTCGGCGACGCGGCCGGTGATGCGGTTGCGGCCGTCGGGTATGGAGCCCGCGTCATCGGCGTGGGTGAGGGAGATCTTCTCGGGGCGCACACCGACGAGGACCTTCCCGCCGGTGGTGGTGGCGGCCGTACAGCGGGCGGCGGGCAGGACGAGCTTGCCGTCGCCGGCCTTCAGGGTGAGGTCCTCGCCGCTGCGGCCGGCGACCTCGGCCTCGATGAAGTTGGACGTGCCGAGGAAGTTGGCGACGAACGTGGACCCCGGGTTCTCGTACAGGTCCGCCGGAGCGCCCAGCTGTTCGACGCGGCCCGCGTTCATCACGGCGACCGTGTCGGCCATGGTCATGGCCTCCTCCTGGTCGTGCGTGACGTGGATGAACGTGATGCCCACCTCGGTCTGGATGCGCTTGAGTTCGAGCTGCATCTGGCGGCGCAGCTTGAGGTCGAGGGCGCCGAGCGGCTCGTCGAGGAGCAGCACCTTGGGGTGGTTGATCAGGGCGCGCGCCACGGCGACGCGCTGCTGCTGGCCGCCGGAGAGCTGGTGCGGCTTCTTGCGGGCCTGCTCGCCGAGCTGGACCAGGTCGAGCATCTCCCCGACCTGCTTCTTCACGGACTTGATGCCGCGGCGGCGCAGGCCGAAGGCGACGTTCTCGAAGATGTCGAGGTGCGGGAAGAGCGCGTACGACTGGAAGACGGTGTTCACCGGGCGCTTGTAGGGGGGCAGCGCGGTGACGTCCTGGTCGCCGAGCAGGACCGTGCCGGAGCTGGGCTCCTCGAGCCCGGCGATCATCCGCAGGGTCGTGGTCTTGCCGCAGCCCGAGGCGCCGAGGAGGGCGAAGAAGGAGCCCTGCGGCACGGTCAGGTCCAGCGGCTGGACGGCGGTGAAGGAGCCGTAGGTCTTGCTGATCCCGGCAAGGCGGACGTCGCCGCCGTTTTCTGTCGTCATGGTGCAGTCCAAGGAGTCGAGGGGCAGGGGGCTCGGTGCTGCGGGTCTCACGCGCCGGTGAGCTGGGCGAACTTCTCTTCGAACGCCTTCTCTTCCTTGGAGGTGAGAGAGCGGAAACCGTGCGCCTTGGCACCCATGGTCTTGTCGGGAACGATCAGCGGGTCGTTCGCGATGCTCTTGTCGATCTTGGCCAGTTCGGGCTTCACTCCGTCGACGGGCGTCACGTAGTTGATCCAGGCGGCGAGTTCGGCGGCGACCGGCAGCTCGTAGTAGTAGTCCATGAGCTTCTCGGCGTTCGTCTTGTGACGGGCCCTGTTGGGGATCAGCATGTTGTCCGTCGACGAGATGTAACCGGCGTCGGGGATATGGAACTTGACGTCCGGGTTGTCCGCCTGGAGCTGGACGATGTCGCCCGCCCAGGCGAGACAGGCCGCGAGGTCCCCCTTGCTCAGGTCGGCGATGTAGTCGTTGCCGGTGAAGCGGCGGACCTGCTTGCTGTCGACACCCTTCTGCATCCGGGCTATCGCCGCGTCGAAGTCGTCGGACGTGAAGGTGCCCGGGTCCTTGCCCATGTCGAGCAGGGTCATGCCGACGCTGTCGCGCATCTCGGAGAGCAGGCCGACCCTGCCCTTGAGCTTGGGGTCGTCGAGCAGCTGCGAGACGGAGGTGACCTCCCTGCCGTTCGTGGCCTTGGCGTTGTACGCGATGACCGTGGCGATGCCCTGCCACGGGTACGAGTAGGCACGGCCCGGGTCCCAGTCGGGGCTGCGGAACTGGGCGGACAGATTCGCGTACGCATGGGGCAGGTTGGCCGGGTCGAGCTTCTGCACCCAGCCGAAGCGGATCAGCCGCGAGGCCAGCCAGTCGGTGAGGACGATGATGTCCCGGCCGGTGTCCTGGCCCGCCGCGAGCTGCGGCTTGATCTTGCCGAAGAACTCGACGTTGTCGTTGATGTCCTCGGTGTACTTGACCCTGATCCCGGTGCGCTTGGTGAACGCGTCCAGGGAGGGCCGGTGCTTCTCGTCGTCGCTGAGGTCGATGTACTCCGTCCAGTTGGAGAAGTTGACGACCTGCTCCTTGGCCGAGTGGTCCTCCGACGAGACGCCGCCCTGGCCCTTGCTCGCCGCGGGAATGCCGCAGGCGCTCAGCGACCCGATCCCGCCGACGGCTAGCGCGCCGCCCGCGGAGGCGCGCAGCAGCGAGCGGCGGGTCATGGCTGCCCTGCCGTTGCGGAAACTGCGCCGCATTGCGGCGAGTTGTGCCGAGGACAGGCTTTCGGGCTCGTACTGCTCCATGCGCGTGGGTGCCCTTTCGGGAGAGATGGCCGCCCTCGCGGGCGGCCGGCCGGCTGACTATCAGTCCCCGAAGATCGTGCGGTGCCAGGCCTTGCGGGCGACCGCGGTGTTGTCGAACATGACGTGCTTGATCTGCGTGTACTCCTCGAAGGAGTAGGCAGACATGTCCTTGCCGAAGCCGGACGCCTTGTAACCGCCGTGCGGCATCTCGCTGAGGATCGGGATGTGGTCGTTGACCCAGACACAGCCCGCCTTGATGTCGCGGGTGGCGCGGTTGGCACGGAACACGTCCCTGGTCCAGGCCGACGCGGCCAGGCCGTAGGGGGTGTCGTTGGCGAGGCGGATGCCCTCGTCGTCGCTGTCGAAGGGCAGGACCACGAGCACCGGGCCGAAGATCTCGGCCTGGACGATCTCGCTGTCCTGGGCGGCGTCCGCGACGAGGGTCGGCCGGTAGTACGCGCCCTGCTCGAGGTCGCCCCGGGGGATGACGCCGCCGGCGACCACGCGCGCGTAGGAGCGGGCCCGGTCGACGAATCCTGCGACGCGGTCGCGCTGGGCGTGCGAGATCAGCGGGCCGAGATCGGTGTCCGGCGCGAACGGGTCGCCGACCCGGACGCTCTCCATGAGGTCCGCCACGCCCTGCACGAAGGCGTCGTAGAGGGGGCGCTGCACGTACGCGCGCGTGGCGGCGGTGCAGTCCTGGCCCGTGTTGATCAGGGCGCCCGCGACCGCGCCGTGCACGGCGGCCTCCAGGTCGGCGTCGTCGAAGACGACGAACGGCGCCTTGCCGCCGAGCTCCAGATGCAGCCGCTTCACGGTGGAGGTGGCGATCTCGGCGACGCGCTTGCCGACGCCCGTCGACCCGGTGAAGGAGGTCATGGCGACGTCGGGGTGCCCGACGAGGTGCTCGCCGGCGTCCCTGCCCGCGCCCGTGACGATGTTGACGACACCGTCGGGGATGCCCGCCTCGGTCGCGGCCTGCGCGAACAGGAGGGAGGTGAGCGGGGTCAGCTCGGCGGGCTTGAGCACGATGGTGTTGCCCGCGGCGATCGCCGGAAGGACCTTCCAGGCGGCCATCTGGAGCGGGTAGTTCCAGGGAGCGATGGACCCGACGACACCGATGGGCTCGCGCCGCACGTACGAGGTGTGGTCGCCGCTGTACTCGCCGGCGGACTGGCCCTGGAGGTGCCGGGCGGCGCCCGCGAAGAACGCGGTGTTGTCGACGGTCCCGGGGACGTCGAACTCGCGGCTCAGCTTGAGGGGCTTGCCGCACTGCAGGGACTCGGCCTGGGCGAGGTCCTCGGCGCGCTCGGCCAGGACGCCCGCGAAGCGGTGCATCGCGTCGGAACGCTCGCCCGGCGTGGCGCCGGCCCAGCCGGGGAAGGCCTCGCGGGCCGCGGTCACGGCGGCGTCGACGTCTTCGGTGCCGGCCAGCTCGTACGTGTAGACGTCCTGGCCCGTGGCCGGGTCGACGACTGCGTGGGTGCGACCGGATGTGCCCTTGGTGAGGCGGCCCGCGATGTACTGGGCGCCTTCGGCGAACCGGTCCTGGGCCTGGAAGCGGGTGCTGTTGCCAGGGTTGTGCATTATCGCTCTCCTCCGCCGGAGCCCCGTCCTGCGGGGCCGGCGTAGCTCCAGCTCGATTTGAGTGCCGATCCTGACAGAGGCGATGTACCGCAACAAGTGATTCCGTTGTTGCCTTTTGGTTACGCGACGGAATCTGTCGACCAGGTGTCGAGTCCCCCTGAAAAACCCAGGACGGAGTGTCCGTGGTGCGTGCCAGACTCGCGTGCATGGGGAAGATCGACAAGCTTGAGGGGAACGCGCCCATCCGCGATCGGGACTCGCTGGTCAGGGCGGTGGAAGCGGGTGTACGGGTCAAGTACCTGCACTTCTGGGGGCACACACCGCGGGCCGACGGCACGGTCGGGGCGAGCTGCCTCAGTCAGTGGTGGGTCGCGCCGTTCACGGTGGACGGGGTCGAGTACGCGACGGCCGAGCACTGGATGATGGCCGCGAAGGCCCGGCTGTTCGGTGATGCCGAGGCCGAGCGCAGAGCCGTCGGGGCGGCGCATCCCTCGCAGGCCAAGAAAGCGGGGCGCCTCGTGCGCGGCTTCGACGAGGACGTCTGGGCGCGCGAGCGGTTCGGGATCGTCGTCGAGGGCAGCGTGCACAAGTTCGCGGCGCACGCGGATCTGCGGGAGTTCCTGCTCGGAACGGGCGAGCGAAGCGAGATGGGGGTCCCCCCGGCCGAAGGCTGGGGGAGCGTCCTGGTCGAGGCCAGCCCGCTCGACCGCGTGTGGGGCATCGGCCTCGCGGCCGACGCGGAGGCGGCCGCCGATCCGAGACGGTGGCGTGGCCCCAATCTGCTGGGGTTCGCGCTGATGGCGGCGCGTGAGCGGCTGGCGGACCGGGCCTGACGGCCCGGCCCCCGTTGGCGGTGTCCTACAGGGCGGCGGAGTAGCCGCTGTCGTCGCTGCTGTCGCTGCCGCTCGACGAGTCGCTGGATGCGATGACGAAGAACATCATGACCAGCGCGAGCACCAGACCGCCGATGCCGCAGATCAGTCCGGCCAGGGCCTGGCCACGGTTGGTGGCCTCGCCCCGGCTCGCCTTCGCGCGGCCGATCGCGCCGAAGATGATGGCGAGGATGCCGACGATGATCGCGATCGGCCACAGGATGAAGGCGGCGGCCGAGATGATCCCGAGCGTCAGAGCGGCGACGCCCATGCCGTTGGCGGGTTGCGGCTGCATCCCGGGCCAGCCGTAGCCGGGAACGCCGTGGGCCATCGAGGCCGGGCCGGTCGCCGCGTGCCGGCCGTAGCCGTAGTTGTAGCCGTACGGGGCGGCCGGGTAGCCGTACTGCATCTGCCCCGGCCCGTCGGGCGAGACGGGCGGCGGGGGCACGGGCTCACCGGGCGGCGCGAACGGGTTGGCCCCCGGTGCCCAGGGGGCCCCGGCCTGCGCCGCCGGATAGCCGGGGGGCATGCCGTAGGGGGCACCCGGCGGCTGGGCGTGCGGGTGCGGATGCGGGTGTTGCGCTTGGTGTGGCTGTTGAGGCTGTTGTGACCAGCGGCCGGGGGCCGTCGCGGCGCCCGGGGAGGGCGGGGCGAACGGGTTGTACGGCTCGCTGGGCGAGGCGGGTGCGGAGGGCGCGGCGAAGGGGTCCACCTGGGTTTCGGCGTGGGACGGCGGCGCGAACGGGCGCACCGGCGCCGGAGCAACCGGCCCGGCCTCCCCCTGTGCCGCGTCCCGCGGCACGGCGTCCCGCGGGCCCGTCTCCGCCGGAGCCGCCCACGGGTCCGGTTCCCGCTTCCCCAGGGACACCCTGCCCCCAGGCTGATCCCCCGACCCCCGCTCCGGCGCAGCCGCCGAACCGTGGCCGCCCTCAATGCTCTCGGCGCTCTCGGCGCCCTCTCTGCCCTCTGTGTCCTCGGACATCGCTCGCTCGTCCCCCTTCTTCTCCCACCCGGACGTCCCGACATGCTACGGCCGCCGCCAGGTCGCGGCCGTGGCACGCCTACGATGACTGCGACCCACCCGATCAGCCGATCATCCAAGTTCCTGGGGAGGAATCCGTGACCGATCTGCATGCCTTTATCGCCGGACTGCCAAAGGCAGAGCTGCATGTGCACCATGTCGGCTCGGCGTCCCCCCGGATCGTCTCCACGCTCGCGGCCCGCCACGCGGACTCCAAGGTCCCGACGGACCCCGAGGCGCTGGCCGACTACTTCACGTTCACGGACTTCGCGCACTTCATCGACGTATACCTCTCGGTCGTCGACCTCGTGCGCACGCCGGAGGACGTCCGCCTCCTCACGTTCGAGGTCGCGCGGGACATGGCCCGGCAGAACGTGCGTTACGCCGAGCTGACCATCACCCCGTACTCCTCCGTCCGCCGCGGCATCGACGAGTACGGCTTCATGGAGGCGATCGAGGACGCCCGCAAGGCGGCCGAGGCCGAGTTCGGCACCATCCTGCGCTGGTGCTTCGACATCCCCGGCGAGGCGGGGCTCGAGTCCGCCGCGGAGACCGTGCGGCTCGCGACCACCGACACGATCCGTCCGGAGGGCCTCGTCTCCTTCGGGCTCGGCGGGCCCGAAATCGGCGTGCCGCGGCCCCAGTTCAAGCCGTACTTCGACCGGGCGATCGCCGCGGGCCTGCACTCCGTGCCGCACGCCGGCGAGACCACGGGCCCCGGAACGGTCTGGGACGCCCTGGTCCACCTCGGCGCCGAACGCATCGGGCACGGCACGACGTCCGTCCAGGACCCGAAGCTCCTCGCCCACCTCGCCGAGCACCGCATCCCGCTCGAGGTCTGCCCGACGTCGAACATCGCGACGCGCGCCGTGAAGACCCTCGAGGATCACCCCATCAAGCAGTTCGTCGACGCCGGGGTCGTCGTCACCGTCAACTCCGACGACCCGCCGATGTTCGGCACGGACCTCAACAACGAGTACGCCGTCGCCGCCCGCCTCCTCGACCTCGACGAGCGGGGCGTGGCCGCGCTCGCCAGGAACGCGGTGGACGCGTCGTTCCTCGACGAGCCGGGTAAGGCCCGTATCGCCGCGGAGATCGACACGTACACGGACACGTGGCTCGCCGGGGCCTGACCGGCTGACCACAATGGGGCCATGCGTACCGTGACTGCCGTGGCCCACCGGGGCGACCCCTACCGCGTCCGTGAGAACACCCTCGCCTCCCTGCGCTCCGCGCTGGAGCAAGGGGCGGACGCGGTCGAGATCGACGTCCGTCTGACGCGCGACGGCGTGCCCGTGCTGCTGCACGACTCCACTCTCAAGCGGCTGTGGGACCACGACCGCCCGCTCTCCGCGCTCTCGTACGACGAGGTGCGCGGCCTCACCGCGGGCGGCGTGCCCACCCTCGAACAGGCCATGGAGGTACTGGCCGAGCGGCGGGTGATGGTGGACCTGCCGGGCGCGGACGCGCGCGTGGTCCGTACGGTCATCGGGGTCGTCCGGGACTGCGGCGCCGACGAGCGTGCCTACTACTGCGCGGGCGCGGAGACGATGCTGGCGGTGCGGCGCGCGGACCCGGCCGCCGAGATCGCGCTGACGTGGACGACGCTGGCCCCGCCGCGGCCCGGGGTGCTCGAAGCGGTCAGGCCGGCCTGGCTCAACTATCGTTTCCCGCTGGTCAGTCGGGAGCTGGCGGCCCATGTGCACCGCCAGGGCCTGCTGGTCTCCGCGTGGACCCCGGACACGAAGTCGGCGATGCGCCGCCTCCTCGGCCTCGGCGTCGACTCGATCACGACGAACCGCATCGACGTGCTGTGCGGGCTGCGCGGCAACTGACCGCCCGACCCGCCGCCCCTTAGGGGTGAACCCCGACAACTTCCCCTGATCCGGGGCCAGTTGACCCTGGCCGGCTCCAGGGAAGGCGCCCTCCTCACCGACGATCCGGGGCTCTCCGGGCTCCCGCAGGATGGTCGTGTCCGCAGGACCGCCTCACCTCACCCGGAGCGCCGCATGCCCGCACGCACCCGCCGTACCGTCCTTGCCTCCGCCCTCGTCCTCGGCCTCGCCGCGGGCCCGCTCGCCGTACCGGCCCTGGCGGACGCACCCGCCCGGGCGTCGGCCACGGCGGACCGCCCGGACGGAGCCGCGCTGCGCGAGGCGATCTCCGGGCTGCCGGACGCGGACGCCACTGCCGCGCTCGTGCGCGTCGGCGGCACGGACGGCGCGTGGCGCGGCAGCTCCGGCGTGCGTGACCTGGCCTCGGGCCGTGCCGCGCTCGACGGCGGCCGGTTCCGCGCGGGCTCGACGACGAAGGTCGTCACGGCGGCGGTCGTGCTCCAGCTCGCCGCCGAGCGCCGCGTGAATCTGGACGCGCCGGTGCAGCACTATCTGCCGGACCTCTTCAAGGGGAAGGGCTTCCGGCCCATATCCGTACGCCAGTTGCTGAACCACACCAGCGGCATCCAGGCCGGTGACGGCTTCGGCGACGACTTCGAGGACGCCTACGCGCACCGCTTCGACACCCTCACCCCGCAGGCCGTCGTGGCGTCGGCACTCGCGAAGGGGCCGTCGTTCGACCCGGGCGGGCAACAGGAGTACCTCAACATCAACTACACGGTTCTCGGCATGCTGATCGAGAAGGTCACGGGCCACACGTACGCGGACGAGGCCACCCGGCGCGTCCTGCGTCCCGCCGGGATGCGCGCCACGTCGTTCCCCGGCGCCGACCCCGTGATCCACGGCCCGCACAACCGCGGCTACCAGCTGGACGGCGGCCGGTTCGTCGACGTGACCGAGTGGAACCAGTCCGACCGCTGGGCGGCCGGCGACATGATCTCCACGACGGCGGACCTGGAGCGGCTGCTGCGGGCGCTCTTCGGCGGCCGCCTCGTGCCCGGGCCCCAGCTCAAGGAGATGTTCACGGTGCCGTCGGACGTGCCGGGGGCGACCATGAGCGCGGGCCTCCAGCGCCTCGAGGCCGGCGGCTCGGTGTACTGGGGCAAGTCCGGATCCCGCTACGGGTACGTGACCGGGGTCGCAGCGACCCGCGATCTGTCACGGACCGTGGTCTACTCCGTCGGCGCGACGGACGCCAAGGGCGACGCGATGAACCCCGTCGCCGAGCGCATCATCATGGCGGCGGTCAAGGGCTGACGGGCCCGCCAGTACTCCGTCCGTGCGGTGCTAGCCCGTTCGAGTGGCGCATCTCACGGGACCCCTTTAGCGTCGGAACGAGCACTACGGGGCCCAGGGCCCCCCGACCGGCCGGGAGGGTACTTTGCGGAGCAAAACACTGAAGACGACGCTCACACTCTGTGCAGCCGCGTCCCTCGCAGCAGCCATGGTTCCGGCCTCCGCCTCCGCCGCGGCGCCGAAGCCGCAGCAGAAGCACGCCGACACCGTGCTCGTCGACTGCACCTGGAAGCCACAGGTGCGGCCCACCGACTTCATGCTCGCGTGCGGGGACGGCAACAGCCTCCTCACCTCGCTCAAGTGGTCGCATTGGGGCCCGTCCACGGCGGTGGCCACGGGCACGAGCCTGGTCAACGACTGCAAGCCGTACTGCGCGGCGGGCAAGTTCCGCTCGTACCGCGTCACGGTGCGCCTCGACCGGCCGCAGTCCTGGACCAAGCACCAGGACCGCCGGCACTACTCGCGCATCACGCTCACCTATCCGCAGGGCCACCCGGACGCGTTCCACCGGGTCGTGACCACGCCGCTGTGGAACTGACCGCGCCGGAACCGGCCGGCCCCCTCACAGCCCCGCGATCGCGTTCCACCGCTTGGCGAATTCCGGGCGTTCCTTCGACGTGATGTCGCGCGCGATGGCGAGCCGCGCGCGCATCGTGTCGTCGGGGAAGATCAGCGGGTCCTCGGCGAGGGCCGCGGTGTCCTTGTCCTTGGAGTCGGCGAGGATCTCGCGGGCGGCCGGCACGGGGCTCACGTAGTTGACCCAGGTGGCCAGCTCGGCGGCGACCTCCGGCCGGTAGTAGAAGTCGATGAGGCGCTCGGCGTTGCGCTTGTGGTCGGCGAGGTTGGGGATCATCAGCGACTCGGCCCACAGCTCGCCGCCCTCCTCCGGCACGACGAACTCGATGTCCGGGTCGTCGGCCTGGAGCTGGATGACGTCACCGCTGTAGGCCTGGCAGGCGAGGACGTCGCCGCTGGAGAGGTCCTTGATGTAGTCGTTGCCGGTGAAGCGGCGGATGTGGTGGCTCTTGACGAGCTTCTCGACCTGGTCGCACACGCGGTGGAAGTCGTCCGGGGTCCACCGGGTGATGTCGGCGCCGTTGCCCTGCATGAGCAGCGCGAACGACTCGTCGAGCCCGGACAACAGCGTGACCTTGCCCTTGAGGTCGGCCGCCCACAGATCGGACACGTGCTTGATCTCGCGCCCGACCCTGCGCTTGTTGTACGCGATGCCGGTGATGCCGGACTGCCACGGCACGGTGTACTTGCGGCCGGGGTCGAAGTGCGGTGAACGCAGCAGCGGGTCGAGGTACTTGGTGACGTGCGGCTGACGGGCGCGGTCCATCTCCTGGACCCAGCCGAGCGTCACGAACTTGGCGCACATCCAGTCGCTGATGACGATGAGGTCCCGGCCGGTCTTCTGGTGGTTCATCAGGGACGGGCTGATCTTGCCGAAGAACTCGTCGTTGTCGTTGATCTCTTCGGTGTACTTGACGTCGATCCCGGTCTGCTTCTGGAAGGCGTCGAGCGTGGGCCGCTTCGACGGATCGTCGTCGTCCACGTCGATGTAGAGCGGCCAGTTGGCGAAGACGAGCCGCTTGTCGCTGCCGGACCGGTCGGTCGCGGCGCGGTCCCCCGGCGCGACGTAGGCGGCGGGCACACCGCACCCCGAGGCGAGCGCGCCGACCGCGGCGGCCGCGGCGCCACCGCCCAGGGCGCGCATCAGGGACCGGCGGGACAGGGACGGCTTGGGGTTCCTCGGGGTCGCTCGCACCTGTGCAGGATGCACGCGCCCAGCGGGCCCGGACAATGGACGCTGCGTCAAGCCGACGGGGTGAGAGCCGACACACTGTCGATCACCCGGCGCCCGCCGTGCGGCAGCGCTCCCCGGACATGCCACCGCCCCCGCGCGGCCGGAGCCACGCGGGGGCGGACAGAGCGGATCGGTGCCGCTGATCAGCCCTCGATCGACGTCATGACGTGCTTGATGCGCGTGTAGTCGTCGAAGCCGTACGCCGACAGGTCCTTGCCGTAGCCGGACTTCTTGAAGCCGCCGTGGGGCATCTCGGCGACCAGCGGGATGTGGGTGTTGATCCACACACAGCCGAAGTCGAGGATCTTGGACATGCGCATCGCGCGCGCGTGGTCCTTCGTCCAGACGGAGGAGGCCAGCGCGTACTCCACGCCGTTCGCCCACTCGACGGCCTGCGCCTCGTCCGCGAAGGACTGGACGGTGATGACCGGTCCGAAGACCTCGTTCTGGATGATCTCGTCGTCCTGCTTGACGCCCGAGACGACGGTCGGGGCGTAGAAGTAGCCCTTGTCGCCGACGCGGTGGCCGCCGGCCTCGACCTTGGCGTGCGCCGGGAGGCGCTCGATGAAGCCGGTGACCTGGGCGAGCTGGTTCGGGTTGTTGAGGGGCCCGTAGAGCACGTCCTCGTCGTCCGGCTGGCCCGTCTTCGTGTCGGCCGCCGCCTTGGCGAGGGCCTGGACGAACTCGTCGTGGATGGACTCGTGGACGAGGACGCGGGTGGCCGCGGTGCAGTCCTGGCCCGCGTTGAAGAAGCCCGCCACCGAGATGTCCTCGACGGCCTTGGCGATGTCGGTGTCCTCGAAGACGACGACCGGCGCCTTGCCGCCGAGCTCCAGGTGGACGCGCTTGACGTCCTTGGCGGCGGACTCGGCGACCGAGATGCCGGCGCGCACGGAGCCGGTGATGGAGGCCATCGCCGGGGTCTTGTGCTCGACCATCGCGCGGCCGGTCTCGCGGTCACCGCAGATGACGTTGAAGACGCCCTTGGGGACGATGGAGCCGATGATCTCGGCGATCAGGACCGTGGACGCCGGGGTGGTGTCCGACGGCTTCAGGACGACCGTGTTGCCCGCGGCGAGCGCCGGGGCGAACTTCCAAACGGCCATCATCATCGGGTAGTTCCACGGCGCGACCTGGGCGCAGACGCCGATGGGCTCGCGGCGGATGATCGAGGTCAGGCCCTCCATGTACTCGCCGGCCGAGCGGCCCTCGAGCATGCGCGCCGCACCCGCGAAGAAGCGGATCTGGTCGACCATGGGCGGGATTTCCTCGGACCGGGTCAGGCCGGTCGGCTTGCCGGTGTTCTCGACCTCGGCGGCGATGAGCTCCTCGGCCCGCTCCTCGAACGCGTCCGCGATCTTGAGGAGGGCCTTCTGGCGCTCGCTGGGCGTGAGGTCGCGCCAGGCCGGGAACGCGGCCGCGGCGGCGGCCATGGCGGCGTCCACATCGGCGTCGCCGGACAGCGGGGCGGTCGCGTACGCCTCACCGTTGGCCGGGTTGACCACCTCGGTGGTCCGTCCGTCGGCGGCGTCCCGGAACTCACCGTCGATGTAATTGCGCAGACGACGCAGCTCGCTGGTCACTGAGGCGGCCCTCCTGGTCGGATGTCCATTGGATGAGATACCACCCTAATCCGTAGTCCGACGCTTTCAACACCCCCCTGGGCGCCAGATCTGCGAAATCCGTGAACTTCGAGCCCTCAAACAACGAATTTCATCGATCCGGGCTTGCGGAACTGTCGACTCCTCGTGCATGGTGGGGCACGTGGCCAGTCGCAGCGCAGACCCAAAAGGATCGAGGAACGGCACCGGCACCCCGCCGCTCGACGCCGTTTCCCTCGCCATCATCGAACAGCTCCAGGAAGACGGCCGTAGGCCGTACGCAGCTATCGGCAAGGCCGTCGGCCTCTCCGAAGCGGCCGTGCGACAGCGCGTCCAGAAGCTGCTCGACCAGGGCGTGATGCAGATCGTCGCCGTCACGGACCCACTCACCGTGGGCTTCCGACGCCAGGCGATGGTCGGCATCAACGCGGAGGGTGACCTCGATCCCGTCGCCGAAGCGCTGACGGCCATGCCGGAAGTCGAGTACGTGGTCATGACCGCGGGCTCGTTCGACCTCCTCGCGGAGGTCGTGTGTGAGGACGACGACCAGCTCCTGGACGTCATCAACAAACGCATCCGGACCCTTCCCGGCGTGCGCTCCACCGAGAGCTTCGTCTACCTCAAGCTCAAGAAGCAGACCTATATGTGGGGAACCCGATAGCCGTGAGCAAGGACCTCAGCCGAACCGCGTACGACCACCTGTGGATGCACTTCACCCGCATGTCGTCGTACGAGAACGCGCCCGTTCCCACCATCGTGCGTGGCGAGGGCACCTACATCTACGACGACCAGGGCAAGAAGTACCTCGACGGGCTCTCCGGCCTGTTCGTGGTGCAGGCCGGCCACGGACGCAGGGAGCTCGCCGAGGTCGCCGCCAAGCAGGCGACCGAGCTGGCCTTCTTCCCCGTGTGGTCGTACGCCCACCCGAAGGCTGTGGAGCTGGCCGAGCGCCTCGCCCACTACGCCCCGGGTGACCTCAACAAGGTCTTCTTCTCCACCGGTGGTGGCGAGGCCGTCGAGACCGCCTGGAAGCTTGCGAAGCAGTACCACAAGCTCAACGGCAACCACACCAAGTACAAGGTCATCTCCCGCGCGGTCGCCTACCACGGCACCCCGCAGGGCGCCCTGTCGATCACCGGCCTGCCGGCCCTGAAGGCCCCCTTCGAGCCGCTGGTCCCCGGCGCGCACAAGGTGCCGAACACCAACATCTACCGCGCCCCGATCCACGGCGACGACCCCGAGGCCTTCGGCCGCTGGGCCGCCGACCAGATCGAGCAGGAGATCCTCTTCGAGGGCCCCGAGACCGTCGCCGCGGTCTTCCTCGAGCCCGTGCAGAACGCCGGTGGCTGCTTCCCGCCGCCGCCCGGCTACTTCCAGCGCGTGCGCGAGATCTGCGACCAGTACGACGTGCTGCTCGTGTCGGACGAGGTCATCTGCGCCTTCGGCCGCCTCGGCACGATGTTCGCCTGTGACAAGTTCGGCTACATCCCGGACATCATCACCTGCGCCAAGGGCATGACCTCGGGCTACTCCCCGATCGGTGCGACCATCGTCTCCGACCGGATCGCGGCGCCGTTCTACAAGGGTGACAACACCTTCCTGCACGGCTACACCTTCGGCGGCCACCCGGTCTCCTCGGCCGTGGCGCTCGCCAACCTCGACCTGTTCGAGCGCGAGGGTCTCAACCAGCACGTGCTCGACAACGAGGCCAACTTCCTCAAGACGCTGCAGAAGCTGCACGACCTGCCGATCGTCGGCGACGTCCGCGGCAACGGCTTCTTCTACGGCATCGAGCTCGTCAAGGACAAGGACACCAAGGAGTCCTTCACGGACGAGGAGTCGGAGCGCGTGCTCTACGGCTTCGTGTCCAAGAAGCTCTACGAGTACGGCCTGTACTGCCGCGCCGACGACCGTGGTGACCCGGTCATCCAGCTGTCGCCGCCGCTGATCTCGGACCAGTCCACGTTCGACGAGATCGAGGGCATCATCCGCCAGGTCCTCACGGAGGCCTGGAGCAAGATCTGAGCCTGACGGCTCCCGGCCCGGCTGCGCCCATCCGAGTGAGATGGGGGCGGCCGGGCCGCGTCATTTCCCGACCCGCGCCGGCGAATACCTAGCGTGCCCAGTGACCGATCGGCCCTGCCTTCGTTCCCCCGTAAGGGGGACGGCTCGTCTTACGGCATTTCTGATCTGCAGTCTCTGAACGAGGTGTTCGCCATGGTGGCCCCGCCGGACAACGACGTGCTCTGGGCACGCGCCCTGCACTTCTCCCACAACGGCTCGCCCGCGCTCACCGGCGTTTCGCTCGGTGTCCGCGAGAGCGAGATCCTCGCCGTCACAGGACCGCGCGGCAGCGGCAAGACGACGCTCCTGCAGTGCCTCTCCGGCCAGCTCCTGCCCCAGCAGGGCGAGGTCTGGTTCAACAGCACCCCCGTGCACACCATGGGCCCGCTCGTCAGGGAACGGCTGCGCCGCGACCGCTTCGCCTGGATCGACCCCGAGCCGCACCTCGTGCCCGAGCTGAACGCCTGGGAGAACACGGCGCTCGCCCTGATGATGCGCGGCGGCAGCCGCCGCGCCGCCAAGGCCTCCGCCCTGGAGTGGCTGGAGCGACTCGACATCGGCATGTGCGCCCGCAAGCGCCCGCACGCCCTGCTCCAGTCGGAGCGCCAGCGCGTAGCCATCGCCCGCGCCCTGGTCACCGCGCCCTCCGTGCTCTTCGCCGACGAGCCCACGGCGCCGCTGCACCGCGCCGACCGCGCCCACGTCCTGCGCACCCTGATGGCCGCGTCCCGCTCGCACGGCATCACGGTCGTCCTCGCCACGCACGACACCGAGGTGGCCGCCCTGGCCGACCGTTCGATGTCGCTCCTCGACGGGCGCCGCGTGAACACGGTCCATCTGCCCGGGGTACCCGGCGGCACCGACGCGGAAGGCCGGGCCGCGTGCTCGCTCTCCGTCTAGCCCGCGGGGGCCGGCCCGTCGTCCAGCTCCGCAGGCTCCTGGTGGCGGCCGCCTCCGCCGGCACCGGTTTCCTCCTGCTGTGCACGCTCGGCTACGCGATGGGCCACCCCGACGCCTCCACCGGATCCGTACTGCGCCTCGCCTGGTGCCTGGTGCCGATCGCCGCGACCGTCCACCTCGCCGTCGCCGTCGCCCGCACCGACCCGGGTACCCGGCCGCGTCCCGGCCTGTCCGCGGTCGGTCTGGGGCCTGCGCGCCTCACCCTCATCTCGGCGATCTCCACCGCGGTCGCCTGCACGCTCGGCTCGATGCTGGCGCTGCTGTTCTTCCTGCACCTGCGCGGCGACCTCTCCGGGCTGCCCTTCGACGGCTCCGCCCGCGGCCTCCTCGCCGCCGACCGGCCCCTGCCCCTGGCCGCCACGCTGACCCTGCTCGCCCTGGTCCCGCTCGCCGCGTCCGCCGCCTCCGCCGTCGTGCTGCGGCCGCGCGCCGTCAAGGCCGGCGAGCCGCAGCCGGATCCGCGCGATCCCGCCGCCCCGGTGCCCGCGCCGACCGGTCTGCCCTGGGGCGTGGCCCTGCTGGCCGGGGGCCTCGCAGTGGAGACGTATGCCTCCCGCGCGCCCGGCACCGCGGGGTTCCCCATGCCGGGCGGTCTGGGCGGCAGCCCGGCGGGGGTGCTGGCCGGCTGGATGCTGACGGCCCTCGGCCTCGCGCTCGCGGGTCCCGGGCTCACGTACCAGTGCGGCCGGGCTCTCCAGGCGGTGCGGCCCGGAGCGGCGCGGCTCCTGGCGGGCCGGGTGCTCCAGGAGGAGGCCCGCCGTATCGGCCGCCCCCTGGGCGTGGTCTGCGCCGTGGCCTCCGGCGCGTACGCGGGACTCACTCTCTGGTCGGGACGTCAGCCCGACCTCGGTCCGCTGTCCGCGCTCGGCGCCGTCCTCGTCATGGGCTGTACGGTCGCCACGCTCCTCACGGCCGCGATCGAGGCCAAGCACGCCCGCTCCGACACCACGGCCGCCCTGCTCCGGCTCGGCGCCCCCGCGAGTCTCCTGCGGGGTGCGGCCGGGCTGCGCGCGGCGGCACTGCTCTCCGTGTTCGGGCCGCTGACATGGGTGGTCGCGGAACTGGCGGCGCTCCCGCTCGCCAGCTGAGCGGGGCCCGCACCACCTCTGGCGGGCCCCCGAAAGTGATCGAAGGAAAGTGGGCGGCGGGCGATGAGTTACGGGCGGGCTGCCCGTCTAACTCTGCGTACGGCACAGCGACGCCGCGCCGACACCAGCGAACGAAAGAGACGGACCCGCCATGTACCAGCAGATGATCTTCCCGAACCTCGCCGTG
The DNA here is from genome assembly GCF_035918235.1 of Streptomyces sp. NBC_01445. Lineage (NCBI taxonomy): Bacteria > Bacillati > Actinomycetota > Actinomycetes > Kitasatosporales > Streptomycetaceae > Streptomyces > Streptomyces sp. NBC_01445. Next base: position 3,682,793 of record NZ_CP109485.1, read on the forward strand.
AACGACCTCGACGCGTCGAAGAAGTTCTTCACCGAACTCGGGTACTCGATCAACCCGCAGTTCTCCGACGAGACCTGCGCCTCCGTGGTGGTCAGCGAGCACATCGTGGTCATGCTGCTCACCAAGGAGAAGTACGCCGGCTTCACGAAGAAGACGATCGTCGACTCGACCAAGAGCACCGAGGTGCTGCTGTGTCTGAGCGCCGAGAGCCGCGAGAAGGTCGACGAGCTCGTCGACAAGGCGATCGCCGCGGGCGGCACCGAGACCGGCGAGAAGCAGGACCACGGCTTCATGTACGGCCGCGCCTTCGACGACCCGGACGGCCACACCTGGGAGATCATGTGGATGGACCCGGCGGCCGTCCAGGGCTGATGGTCGGAGGTACCGCGGCCTAGCATGGGCGGGTGCAGACCCCTGAACCCGCCCCGCGCAGGCCCGCGATCCCCCACACGGACGCCGGCCGTGAGATCGAGACGCTCGACGAGTTCGACGAGGTCGTGGCCGCGCACGGCTCGCTCGCCGGACGCCGCGTGCAGGCCGTCGACCTGACGGAGCGTACGGACGAGCTGCTCGCTCTGGACGCCGAGGGCGCCGTCTTCCTCGGCTGTCCGATGGGCCCCGACGCCGCGGCCCGGATCCGCGCCACCGGCGCCCTGGTCTTCCCGCCGGTCCCCGGCCTCCCCTTCGACCCGTACCGGGGCCATCTGTACTCCCCCGCCGAGCTGTTCGAGGGTCTCGCGGAGGGTGGCTACGAGTCGACGCCGGACGCCCGCGCGTACGAGTGGTTCCAGCAGACCAAGGCCGACCACGACATCTTCGCGTCGATGCTGCGGGCCGTGCACGACGACTCCGTGTCCGACGCCCTCGACGAACTCCTCGCCGGCGCGAGGGTGGTGGGGGTCATGGGCGGTCACGCGATGGCGCGCGGCACGGACGGGTACGCGGGCGCGGCGCGGCTCGGCAGGACGCTCGCCAGGTCCGGGGTCACCGTCGCCACGGGCGGCGGTCCGGGCGCGATGGAGGCGGCGAACCTGGGCGCGTACGCGGCACGGTTCGACGACGCAATGCTGACCGGGGCGCTCCAACTCCTGTCCGCCGCACCCTCGTTCACCCCGTCGGTCACGGCATGGGCGTCGGCCGCCTTCACGGTGCGCTCGCGCTGGCCCGACGGCGGCGACTCGGTCGGCATCCCGACCTGGTTCTACGGCCACGAGCCGCCGAACGCCTTCGCCGGGCACATCGCGAAGTACTTCGCGAACGCCACTCGCGAGGACGGCCTCCTGGCCCGCTCGAACGCGGGCGTGGTCTTCCTGCCGGGCGCGGCCGGCACCGTCCAGGAGATATTCGACAACGCGACGCCGAACTACTACGAGTCCCGGGGCGAGCCCACCCCCATGGTCCTCGTCGGCCGCGCCCACTGGACGGAGCGCCTGCCGGCCTGGCCGCTGCTCACGGCCCTGGCCCGGGAACGGTCGATGGACGCACGGATCGCGCTGGTGGACACGGTGGAGGAAGCGGCGGACGCGCTCGCGAAGCTGGGCTGAGCGCGGCTTTTGCCGGGCTGAACTCTTTGATGAGCTTGCCGGAGCCAGGCCTCGGCTACCCGAACGTCGCCCACTCCAGCCAGAAGTCCAGCAGCTCCCGCTCCCCGAGCACCTCCACGCGTCCGCCGTCGAGGGGCGCGCGCCGGTAGAACGCGAGCAGTACGTCGGTCAGCGGCCCCCGCAGAGCGACGGTCGCCTTCTCGTGGCCGCGGCGCCACGTGAAGCCGTCCTCGCCCAGCTCGACCAGCCATTCGGCGTTCAGCTCCGGCGGTGTGCCGGTGGCGTGGAGGTGCAGGCTGCGCCCGCCGCCGCGCAGCTGCGCCGCGCTGTCGGACAGGTCGGACCGCTGGGCGTAGGCGACGATCTGCAGCCACTCGTCGATCGCGTCGGCGGCGAGCTCGGGCGCCACCTCGTACGCGGCCTGCGCCGTGAGCGCCGCGTCCGCCCGGTGGATCACCGTCTCGTGCGTCATGCGGCGGGCCCAGAAAGCGGTGGTGCGATCCCAGGACCAGGTCCACAGGCGCGTGTCGGGGCCCGCGGCGCGCAACGCCCGCGCGGTCAGCTCGGCGCCTTCCATGAGCCAGGCCGCGAGCGCGGCCGGGTCGTCGCTCCCGGGCCCGTCGAAGCCCGGCACCTTCTCGTCGGGAACCTCCTCGGTGGCCCCGGTCCGCACGATCGTCCCGACCCAGCGGTGCGCGCCGCCGAGGTGCACGACGAGGTCGCGCAGGGTCCAGTCGGGGCAGGTCGGCACGGTGGCCGTGAGGTCGGCACCGGCGAGATGCCCCACCAACAGAGCGGTCTGCTCCACGACTTCGTCGCAGTAGCGGTCATGGGCGAGCTGTCCGGGTGCCGCGGTCTCCGTCATACGGCGGACCCTATGCGGCGGACGCGCCGTCCAGCACCACGATTTCGCCCGCGTCGAACGCCACCCCGACCTCGCCCCCCGGCTCCGGCGCGTCCCGCAGCGCGCAGGCCGCTTCGAGGCGGGGCGCTTCCCCGGCCTGAAGGTGTATGGCGACATGCGTGCCGCGGAAGGTGCGCGCGGTGACCGTGCACGTCAACTGGGCCTCGGCGGCGGGCACAAGGCGTACACCCGCGGGCCGGACCAGAATCCGGCCCGGGCCCTGCGGGGAGCCCGCGGGGACGGGGACCTTGCCCCACGGCGTGTCCGCGGCCTCGCCGGCGACCGTGGCCTCGACCACGTTGTCGAAGCCGAGGAAGCGCGCCACGAACTCGTCGGCAGGGTGCTGCCACACCTCAAGTGGCGTACCGGACTGGGCGATCCGTCCGTCGCGCATCACCACGACGCGGTCGGCGAGCGCGAAGGCCTCGCCCTGGTCGTGCGTCACGGCGAGCACGGTCGTGCCCAACTCGCCGAAGAGTTCCCTGAGTTCGACGACCAGGCGCTCCCGCAGCGAGCGGTCGAGCTGACCGAGCGGCTCGTCGAGCATGAGCAGACGAGGGCGGGGAGCGAGCGCTCGGGCGAGAGCGACGCGCTGCTGCTCGCCGCCGGACAGCGAGGCGACGGCGCGCCGCCAGGCTCCGGGCAGCCCGACAAGCTCCAGCAGCTCCCGTACACGGTCCTGCTGTTCGGAGCGGGAGGCACCGTGCATCCGCAGCCCGAAGGCGACGTTGCCGCCCACGTCGCGCTGCGGGAACAGCTGGTGGTCCTGGAACATGAGGCCGACGCCCCTCCGGTGCGCGGGCACACCCGCCTGGTCGCGGCCGTCGAGGAACACGCGGCCCCCGTCGAGCCCCTGGAGCCCGGCCACGACCCGCAGCAGCGTCGACTTGCCGCTGCCGCTGGGGCCGAGCACGCACACGATCTCGTGCTCCGCGACCTCCAGACCGACCCGGTCGAGCGCCGCATGCGCCGTTTTGAACGGGCCGAACCGCACGGTCGCGTCGTCCAGAGTGAGCAGGGCCATCAGAACTCCCCCGTCGTACGGTCCGTGCGGATGCGTTCGAGCAGCAGCAGCGACACCGCGCACACCACCATGAGAATCGTCGAAAGGGCCATCGCCTGGCCGTAGTTGAGGTCACCGGCGCGCCCGAGGAGCCGCGCCACGGCCACCGGCAGAGTGGGGTTGTCCGGGCGGGCGATGAACACGGTCGCCCCGAACTCGCCGAGCGACACGGCGAACGTGAACCCGGCCGCGATCAGCAGCGCCCTGCGCACCATCGGCAGATCGACCTCGCGCCAGGCCCGCAGCGGCGAGGCGCCGAGGACGGCGGCGGCCTCGCGCAGCCGCCCGTCGACCGCGCGCAGGACCGGCAGCATCGTGCGCACGACGAAGGGCACCCCGACGAGGGCCTGGGCCAGCGGCACCAGGATCCACGCGCCGCGCAGGTCGAGGGGCGGCTTGTCCAGGGTGATCAGGAATCCGAAGCCGACGGTGACGGCGGAGACGCCGAGCGGCAGCATGAGGAGCGCGTCGAAGCCCCGTACGAGACGGCCGGCCATGGGGGTCCCCCCGCTCGAGCGGAGCCGAGAGTGGGGGAGGGTCAGGGCCGCGGCGGCGAGTCCGCCGATCACGACGGCGATGGCGGTCGCGGCGAGCGCGTACGTGAGGGAGTTACCGACGGCCTCGATCGGAGGCACCAGGAACACGCCGCTGTCTGACGAGGTCAGTGCCTTGTAGTAGGCGAACCCGAAGCCGTCGGGACCGTCGAACGAGCGCTGGATGAGCACGCCGAGCGGCAGCAGGATCAGCACCGCGACCGTGGCGACCACTCCGGCGAGCAGCGCCCACTGGCCCGCGCCGCGCGGGCGCCGGGCGGTGTGCGCCGCGTCGACGAGGCGCAGCGCGCTCTCCCGGCGGCGCACGCTCCAGGCGTGCACGGCGAGGATGATCCCGACGGCGGCGAACTGCACGATCGTGAGGACGGCCGCCGTGGAGAGGTCGAAGATCTGCGCGGTCTGCCGGTAGATCTCCACTTCGAGGGTGGAGAAGGTCGGCCCGCCGAGGATCTGGACCACGCCGAACGACGTGAACGTGAAGAGGAAGACCATCAGTGCGGCGGCCGCGACGGCCGGTCCGAGCGCGGGCAGCGTCACCGTCCGCCAGGCCGTCCAGCGGGAGGCGCCCAGCATCCGGGCGGCCTCCTCCTGCCGCGGGTCGAGCTGTGACCACAGTCCGCCGACGGTGCGGACGACTACGGCGTAGTTGAAGAAGACATGGGCGAGCAGGATCGCCCACACGGTGGTGTCGAGGCGTACGCCCCACAGGCTGTCGAGCAGCCCGCCGCGGCCCACCAGCGCCAGGAACGCCGTGCCGACGACGACGGTCGGTAGCACGAACGGCACGGTGACGGCGGCCTTCAGGACCTGCTTGCCCCTGAACTCGAAGCGCGCGAAGACGTACGCGCCGGGGAGGGCGATCAGCAGCGTGAGCGCCGTCGACGCGAGCGCCTGCCAGGTCGTGAACCACAGGACATGCCGGATGTCGGGCTGCCCCAGCACATCGGCGATCCGCCCCAACTGCCAGTGCCCGCCCGCCTTCAGGCCGCGGGAGACGATCGCCGCGACCGGATAGGCGAAGAACAGCGCGAAGAACGCGACGGGCACGGCCATCAGGCCGAGCCGCGCCGCGCTCCCGCGCCCCTTAACGGTCTTCGCCGAGGGCTTCACCGGGGGCTTGACCGGTTGCTTGACCGGTTGCTTGACCGGTTGCTTGACCGGTTGCTTGACCGGAGGCCCTGCGGGCGGCGTCACTTCAGTACGAGCGAGGTCCACGACTTGACCCAGGCGTCACGGTTGTCGGCGATCTTCTTCGGCGCCATCGTCTTCGGTGCGTCGACCTTGATGTCGTACTTCGCGTAGTCGGCGGGCAGGGCCGCGTCCTTCGTCACCGGGTCCACGAACATGTTCAGCGGCATGTCCTGCTGGAACTCCTTCGCGATCAGGAAGTCGAGGAGCGCCTTGCCGCCCTTCTCGTTCTTCGCGTTGCTCAGCAGGCCCGCGAACTCGGTCTGGCGGAAGCAGGTGCCGGTCGCGACCCCGGTCGGGGCGGTCTTCGGCTGCGGGTCCGAGTAGATCGCCTCGGCCGGCGGCGACGACGCGTACGACACGACGAGCGGCCGGTCGCCGCCCGCCTTCCTGCCACCGGCCGAGCCCGAGAACTCCTCGTTGTACGCCTGCTCCCAGCCGTCGACGACCTTCACGCCATTGGCCTTGAGCTTCTTCCAGTAGCTCTGCCAGCCTTCGTCGCCGTACTGCGCGGCGCTGCCGAGCAGGAAGCCGAGACCGGGCGACGACGTCGACACGTTCTCCGTGACCAGCAGGTTCTTGTACGCGGGCTTGGCGAGGTCGTCGAACGAAGCGGGCGGCGTCAGCTTGTGATCGGCGAAGTACTTCTTGTCGTAGTTGACGCAGATGTCGCCGGTGTCGATCGGGGTGACGCGGTGCTTGTCCCCGTCGAGCTGGTACTCGGGGCGGACCTGGTCCAGGCCCTGGGCCTCGTACGGCTGGAAGAGACCGTTGTCGAGGGCTCGCGACAGGAGCGTGTTGTCGACGCCGAAGAGGACGTCGCCCTGCGGATTGTCCTTGGACAGGATGGCCTTGTTCACGGCCTCTCCCGCGTCACCGTCCTTCAGGACGGTGACCTTGTAGCCGGAGCGCTTCTCGAAGTCCTTGAGCACGCTCTTGGAGACGGCCCACGAGTCATGGCTGACGAGGGTGACGGTCTTGGACTCCGCAGAGTCCTGGCCGGACCCGGATCCCCCGCACGCGGAGAGCGCGACGAGTCCGAGACCGGCCGCCATGGCGACGGCCGTGGCCTTGATGGTGGTGCTCACTTAAGTTCCCTCCTGGGTGACCAGGAAGAGACGCGGCCCCGCCCGGGATCGCGGACGATTCCCGGGCAGGGCGCAACAGCTTGAGTGGCGACCGAACTTCCTACCCAGAATGACCTGGGCAAGGTTCAGAGGGTCTGCGGCCGATGCCGCACTCTCAGCGCTGTGGCGCTCCCCTGTCGGAATATGAAGATGTACGTACGCCAGTCAGGTTACCGCTCGGTGGCGGCGAGCTGGCCGCACGCCCCGTCGATCTCCTGGCCACGGGTGTCGCGGACGGTGACCGGCACGCCGTGGGCCGCGATGGCCTCGACGAAGGCCTTCTCGTCCTCGGGGCGCGAGGCCGTCCACTTCGAGCCCGGCGTCGGGTTCAGCGGGATCAGGTTGACGTGGACCCGCTTGCCCTTGAGCAGACGGCCGAGCCGGTCACCGCGCCAGGCCTGGTCGTTGATGTCGCGGATGAGCGCGTACTCGATGGAGATGCGGCGGCCCGACTTCTCGGAGTACTCCCACGCCGCGTCGAGGACCTCGCGGACCTTCCAGCGCGTGTTGACCGGGACGAGGGTGTCGCGCAGTTCGTCGTCGGGGGCGTGCAGCGAGACGGCGAGACGGCACTTGAGGCCCTCGTCGGCGAGCCGGTGCATGGCGGGGACCAGACCGACGGTCGAGACGGTGATCCCGCGCTGCGAGAGGCCGACGCCGTCGGGCTCGGGGTCGGTGAGCGCGCGGATGGCGCCGACGACCCGCTTGTAGTTGGCCAGGGGCTCGCCCATGCCCATAAAGACGATGTTGCTCAGGCGGGCCGGGCCGCCCGGGATCTCGCCGTCGCGCAGCGCGCGCATGCCGTCGACGATCTGGTGCACGATCTCGCCCGTCGACAGGTTCCGGTCGAGGCCGGCCTGTCCCGTGGCGCAGAACGGGCAGTTCATTCCGCAGCCCGCCTGCGAGCTGATGCACATGGTGACCCGGTCCGGGTAGCGCATCAGGACGGACTCGACGAGCGTGCCGTCGAAGAGCCGCCACAGGGTCTTGCGGGTGGTGTCCTGGTCCGTCGACAGATGCCGGACGACCGTCATCAGCTCCGGAAGCAGCGCCTCCTGCAGCTTGCCGCGCGAACCGGCGGGGATGTCGGTCCACTCCGCGGGGTCGTGCGCGAACCGCGAGAAGTAGTGCTGCGACAGCTGCTTGGCGCGGAACGGCTTCTCACCGATCGCGGCAACGGCCTCCTTCCGCTCGGCGGGCGAGAGGTCGGCGAGGTGCCGCGGCGGCTTCTTGGCTCCGCGCGGGGCGACGAAAGTGAGTTCTCCGGGCTTAGGCATAACCCTTCCAGTGTCGCAGATCCATTTGTGTGACCTGGGCTCACAGAGATGAGCGGTAGTCGTCACTGGCCGTCATGGGTCGTCGCGGGCCCTCCTCCGACGGCCCGCAGACGGCCCGGCCCGCCCCTCCTGCGGAAGGATCCATGCAGGTGGGCACGCTGATCGGCAACTGATGTCACGGGTCACCCGTCTGTCGTGGGCGACGGTTGAGCCCGCCGGCAGCCCGGGGCGATGCGAGTGATCGCCGGGAGCCTGTTCCGGCTCATCGCTCGGCCCACGTCCGCCGCGTCCGGGACAGATCGCCCCACTACCCGACTTCTTGTACTGAGCATTTGACACAAGATCCCGGGTGGGCCATCTTGCTACCTACGGTTTGTATCTATGACTTGACACAAGTGCACACATCGGGGGTCCCCTCATGCTCGACACCGTTCCGCCTCCGTCCCGCGCCCGCGCCGACCGCTACGCACGCTTCGGCGGCCTGACCGCCGGCGCCCTCCTCTCCCTCTATCTGATCGACAACTCCGGCGGGCTCGGGACTGGAGCCCTGATCGCCATACCCGTGTTCGGCCTCTGCGCCGCGGCCGGTGTCCTGCTCGGCGAATACATCACTGCCCGCCCTCAAGGCGCCGTCCGCACTGCCGGGCTCGCCCCACGCCGGATCCGCGACTACGTTCCGCCCCAGCTGACGGTGGTACTGCTCATCGAGGCGGCCCTGCTCATCGCGCTCCTCGTCACCGCGACCGCGATCGGCTCCCCCGACGACATGGGCCGGGCGGGACGTGTGCTCACGATGGCCTGCTCTGGCGTGACCGAATCCCATGGCCCCTGGCCCGGGTCCTTCTACGCCGGTCCGGCCCTCGCCTCCCTGGCCCTCGGCACCGGCGCCTGCGGTCATGCCCTGCGGCACATCACCCGCCGCCCCGGCGATGATCAGGAGCGCCGCGACCGGGCGTCGGCCATCACCGCAGCGTGGGGCCTTCTGGTCGCCGCTCCCCTGGCCGGCACCGCGTGGAGTGCCGCCGGGTCGCTGCGCGGGCTGAGCTGCGACGGCATGCTCGGCAGCGTGGCCGCCTGGACCCTCGTCCCCATCTGCCTGGTCTCCCTGAGCACCGCGATCTGGTGCCTGTTCACCGTCGTCTCGCCGAGGGCGGCCCAGCGGTGACCGGCCCGGCCGTGCGGGTGGACACCGCCAGTCCCGTCCCGCCTTACGAGCAGATCCGTGCCCAGCTCGCGACCCTGATCTCCTCAGGGCGACTGCCGGAGGGCGAACGGCTGCCGACCATCCGGCAGCTGGCGTCCGATCTGGGGCTGGCTGCCGGCACGGTCGCCCGGGCCTACCGAGAGCTGGAGGGCGCGGGCCTGATCCGCGCCCGGCGTGGTGCGGGGACCCGGGTGGCGCCCCTGCCCCCTTCGGCCAAGCACCCTTCTCCTGAGGAACTCGCGCCCCTGGCCCGGCGATTCCGGGATGAAGCCCGGACGCTGGGCGCGGATGACGCGGCGATCACGCAAGCACTGCGTTCCGTACTGGCGGACGCAGACTGAGCCGACTGGTCCGGAACCTCCGGGGCATGTCCCAGCCCGGCTCCGCCAGGACCGCCGCCCAGGATCGGCGGCAGTTCAGCCGGTCGCCCCAGGACACAGGTCCGGGCCGGGATCAGATCGTTCGAGATGGGACAAGGGGCGAGTCCGCTTGCAGACTAATTCGAACACGCGATCTAATTCACGGTATGGACCACACCATCCCCAACGACGCCGTGAATACACAGCGGGAGTGGACCGCGACCTACGAGCGACTGGCCAGGCAGCCCGGCCGCACCGCCCTGCGGCGTCGCTTGTACCGCCTCTCTGTGCGCTTGGCGGCGTATCCCCTCAGCCCCGCGGCGCGCGTGGAGCTCCGCCGCCGGGCCCGAGACGAGGAGGCCGGACGCGATTGACCAGCCGCGGTTCGATGGACACCGTCCTCCCCACCGCCCAGACCCTGGCCCGCTGGGCCGATGCCAACGGCTACCGGCCGAACGGATACCCCCGCGAGGTCAACCTGGAGCGTCCCGAGAACGCTGACGGCCGGGTGACGGAATTGCAGGCACCGGTGACCCGGGCCTGACCAATCGCAGCCGAGCCTGACCAGTGATCACGTTCGGGCGGCATCATGCCGCATCACCAAAGCGCCACGTGAGACACCGTCTTAGGCATAACCCTTCCAGCGTCGCAGGCATACGACAACGGGCCCGCCGCCCTGTGGACAACGAGCCCGTCACCTGAATCCGCGCAGGTCAGGCGGGATGATCGGGCCGGTCAGCCGGCTCCGACGAAGATCACCAGGAGCAGCCAGACCACCGGCGCCGTCGGGAGCAGCGAGTCGAGGCGGTCCATGATCCCGCCGTGCCCGGGGAGGAGCGTGCCCATGTCCTTGATCCCCAGGTCGCGCTTGATCATCGACTCGCCGAGGTCGCCGAGCGTGGCGCTGGCCGCGACCGCGAGCCCGAGCAGCAGACCCTGCCACCAGGCACCGCCGTCGATCAGGAACTGCATGCACAGCGCGCCGGCGGCCATCGCGAACGTCACCGCGCCGACCAGCCCCTCGCGGGTCTTGCCGGGGCTGATGCGCGGGGCGAGCTTGTGCTTGCCGAAGCGCCAGCCGATCGCGTACGCGCCGGTGTCGCTGACGACCGTCAGCAGCAGGAACGTCAGAACGCGCTGCGGCCCGTCGTCCGCGGTGAGCATGAGCGCCACGAAGGTCGCGAGGAACGGCACGTAGAACGCTGCGAAGACACCCGCCGTGACGTCCCTGAGGTAGCCCTCGGGGGGCTCCGTCATGCGCCAGACCAGGACCGCGAGCGCGGTGAGCGCCATCGCCACCCAGGCGCCCTCGGTGCCGCGGACGTATCCGGCGACGACCATCGCCGCGCCGCCGATCGCGAGCGGCACGAGCGGCGCCTTGATGCCCTTGCGCTCCTCGAGCCGCGAGGTGAGCTCCCAGAGGCCGACGACGACGGCCACCGCTACCACGCCGACGAACACGGCCTTGACGATGAAGAGCGACGCGACGATCACCGCGCCGAGCCCCACCCCGACTCCTATGGCGGCCCCGAGGTCACGGCCCGCGCTCTTCTTCGGCGGTGCGGGGGCGGGCTGTGCGGCGCTTGGCATGGGCTCCTGCCGGCTCTCGTGCTGCGCCTCGTGCGGCGTCACATACGGCGTCTGGTGCTGCGTCGGGCGGTGTGTCTGATCCTGTGTCTGCTGCGGTTCGTGCTGTGTCTGATGCTGCGGTTCGTGCTGCCCCTCGCGAGGGTCCTCGTGCCCGCTCCCACCCTGCGACTCGTCGCGGAACAGGGGACCGCTCGGCCGAGCAGCCCCCCGATCGTCGTCCTGGTCACGACCACCGGCGGGTACCTCGGGCATTTCGGGCACGATGGGCATGGGCCGAGTCTCCTCAACCGCATGCTGTTCGTACGCGGGACCTGCCGGGGAAGCCCCCTGGGAGGGCCCCTGGTCGGGCGGCCCCCAGTAGCCGGCTCCGGTCGGCGCTCCCCAGGAAGAGTCGTTCACGGAATTCCTCAGACCTCGAGCAGCTCGGCTTCCTTGTGCTTGAGCAGCTCGTCCACCTGGGCGACGTACTTCGCGGTGGTGTCGTCGAGCTCCTTCTCGGCGCGGCGGCCCTCGTCCTCGCCGACCTCGCCGTCCTTGACGAGCTTGTCGATCGTCTCCTTGGCCTTGCGGCGGATGGAGCGGATCGAGATCTTGGAGTCCTCGGCCTTGGTCTTGGCGACCTTGATGTACTCCTTGCGGCGGTCCTGGGTCAGCTCCGGGAACGTCACACGAATGATGTTGCCGTCGTTGCTCGGGTTGACGCCGAGGTCCGAGTCGCGGATCGCCTGCTCGATGTTGCGCAGCGCGCTCTTGTCGAACGGGGTCACCACGGCCATCCGCGGCTCGGGCACGGAGAACGAGGCCAGCTGGTTGATCGGGGTCAGCGCGCCGTAGTAGTCCGCCACGATCTTGTTGAACATCGCCGGGTGCGCACGGCCGGTGCGGATCGCGGCGAAGTCCTCCTTGGCGACCACGACGGCCTTCTCCATCTTCTCCTCGGCCTCGAGGAGGGTCTCTTCGATCACCACTTGCTCCTGCGTGTCTTGAGTGAGGCCCGGCATGCGCCCAGGGCGGCCGGCTGCGTCGTGTGTCTTTCCTGCACGGTGTCCGACCGGCAGGACATTGTCCATCCCCTGGCGGGGGGTCGTGTCAGGCCCGCGTTCCGTGGTCGCCCACGAGCGTGCCGATCTTCTCACCCTTGACCGCTCGCGCGATATTGCCCTCGGCGAGCAGTTCGAAGACGAGGATGGGCAGCTTGTTGTCGCGGCACAGGGTGATCGCGGTCATGTCGGCGACCTTGAGGTCGCGGGTGATGACCTCGCCGTAGCTGAGCGCGTCGAACTTCACGGCCTCGGGGTTGGTCTTCGGGTCGGAGTCGTAGACCCCGTCCACCCCGTTCTTGCCCATGAGCAGCGCCTCGGCGTCGATCTCCAGGGCGCGCTGGGCGGCGGTCGTGTCGGTGGAGAAGTACGGCATGCCCATACCGGCGCCGAAGATGACGACGCGGCCCTTCTCCAGGTGGCGCACGGCGCGCAGCGGGATGTACGGCTCGGCGACCTGCCCCATGGTGATGGCGGTCTGCACGCGGCTGTCGATGCCCTCCTTCTCCAGGAAGTCCTGGAGCGCGAGGCAGTTCATGACGGTGCCGAGCATGCCCATGTAGTCGGAGCGGGCCCGGTCCATGCCGCGCTGCTGGAGCTCGGCGCCGCGGAAGAAGTTGCCGCCGCCGATGACGACGGCGATCTGCGCGCCGTCGCGCACGACGGCCGCGATCTCACGGGCGATCTTGTGCACCACGTCGGGGTCGACGCCCAGACCCCCGCCACCGGCGAACGCCTCGCCGGACAGCTTCAGCAAAAAGCGCCCCGCGCCTTTGCCGTCGTCGCTCTTGTCGCCCTTGTCGGCCTTGGTGGTGGTCATGGTGATCTCGCCTCTTTACTTGGCACACATACAAAGAAGGCCACTGCCGGTGGGGTGTTGTTCGCATCCCATACTCGGCAATGGCCTCCTCGTCACATCTGCGGTCGCCCGGCGCGGACGCGCGCGTGGCGGCGTACGCGGGAGACTGCTGTCGACCCTACTGGGATCTCGTCGACCCTAGCGGTGTCTTCCGGCTGTCGCGGTACGGACTCAGATGCCGACCTTGATGCGCGAGAAGCGCTTCAGGGTGACACCGGCCTCGTCCAGGACCTTCTGCACGGACTTCTTGTTGTCCAGCGCGTACGGCTGGCCGAGGAGGGTGGCCTCCTTGAAGAAGCCGTTGACGCGACCCTCGACGATCTTCGGGAGAGCGGCCTCGGGCTTGCCCTCGGCGCGCGTGGTCTCCTCGGCGACGCGACGCTCGGACTCGACGACCTCGGCCGGGACGTCCTCACGGGAGAGGTACTTCGGCGCGAAGGCGGCGATGTGCTGCGCGATGCCCTTGGCGAGGTCGGCGTCGGCCTTGTCCAGCTCGACCAGAACACCGATCTGCGGGGGCAGGTCGGGCATGGTGCGGTGCATGTACGCGGTGACGTAGGCGCCGGAGAACTGCGCGAAGCGGTCGAGGACGATCTTCTCGCCGAGGTTGGCGTTGGCCTCGTCGACGTACGCCTGGACGGTCTTGCCGGGCTCGATCTCGGACGCGAGGAGCGCCGCGATGTCGGCCGGGTTCGTCTTGGCGGCGTGGGCGGCGAGGGAGTTCGCGACGGCCTGGAACTTCTCACCCTTGGCGACGAAGTCCGTCTCGCACTTCAGCTCGAGGATGACACCGGAGGTGTTGTCGTCGGCGATGAGGGAGACGACAGCGCCGTTCTCGGCGGAGCGGCCCTCGCGCTTGGCGACGCCCTTCTGGCCCTTGATGCGCAGGGCCTCGACGGCCTTGTCGACGCTGCCGTCGGCCTCGTCGAGCGCCTTCTTGCAGTCCATCATGCCGGCGCCCGTGAGCTCACGGAGCTTCTTGACGTCAGCGGCGGTGTAGTTCGCCATGATCTGAAATTCTCTCTCGAAGTCTGAAAGATCTACGGGTGAACGGCGGGGGCCGACTCGGCCCCCGCCGTCAACTACCGAACCGGTGAGGTTCAGGCCTGCTCGGCGTCCGCGGCCGGAGCCTCGGCGACAACCTCGGTGACGACCTCGGTGACGACCTCGGTGACGACCTCGGCCTCGGCGTCGGCGACCTTCTCCGTCTCGGCGGAGGTCTGGACCTCAGCCTCGGCGGCCGGCTTCTCGTCGGCCTTCTTCTCGCCCTCGAGCAGGTCGCGCTCCCACTCGGCGAGCGGCTCGCCCGCGGCCTTCTCGCCCGGCTTCTGGTCGCCAGTGGCGGCACCGGAGCGGGCGATGAGGCCCTCGGCGACGGCGTCGGCGATCACGCGGGTGAGCAGGGTGACGGAGCGGATCGCGTCGTCGTTGCCCGGGATCTTGTAGTCGACCTCGTCGGGGTCGCAGTTGGTGTCGAGGATGGCGACGACCGGGATGTTGAGCTTCCGGGCCTCACCGACCGCGATGTGCTCCTTCTTGGTGTCCACGATCCAGACGGCGCTGGGCACCTTGGACATCTCGCGGATACCGCCGAGGGTCTTCTCCAGCTTGGCCTTCTCGCGGGAGAGGACGAGCAGCTCCTTCTTGGTGAGGCCGGACGCGGCCACATCCTCGAAGTCGATCTGCTCGAGCTCCTTGAGGCGCTGCAGACGCTTGTAGACGGTCGAGAAGTTGGTGAGCATGCCGCCCAGCCAGCGCTGGTTGACGTAGGGCATGCCGACGCGGGTCGCCTGCTCGGCGATCGCCTCCTGCGCCTGCTTCTTCGTACCGACGAACATGACCGTGCCGCCGTGGGCGACGGTCTCCTTGACGAACTCGTAGGCGCGGTCGATGTACGACAGCGACTGGAGCAGGTCGATGATGTAGATGCCGTTGCGCTCGGTGAAGATGAAGCGCTTCATCTTCGGGTTCCAGCGACGGGTCTGGTGACCGAAGTGGACGCCGCTTTCCAGCAGCTCCCGCATCGTGACGACGGCCATGGCCGTACTCCTTGGGTTCTCGGTTGCCGCGACCGCAGGATTGCTGTCGCGCCTGACGCCCCGCGCGCTGTGCCACGAGGGACCGAGGAGCGCGGACACCGTCACGAATGACCTGGTGTTGGGGCGTGCGAAGTCGATCGGGTGACCCCGATCGCCATCAGAAGTGTACGGGACCCGCGAGGCGCCGGGTGACGCCGCTGTCCACAACCGGTCGGTAGTCCACAGTTCGGGTCCATGATCCCCGCGGATCGCGTCGGGACGGGACCGTTCAGTGCATGCGACTGATGCTGACGATGACCGCGGCGCTGGCGGGTCTCGTGCCGCCCCCGCCGGTACCGGCCGTGGGCGCCGCCTGGCCGGTGGGTACGCGGCCCCCGATCGTACGGGGCTGGGCCCCGCCGGCGACGGAGTACGGGGCGGGCCACCGCGGCGTGGACCTGGCCGCGCCGGTCGGCGCCTCGGTCAGAGCGGTGGCGCGGGGCCGGGTGTCGTTCGCGGGCCGCGTGGCGGGCAGAGGGGTGGTGGCGGTGGAACTGTCAGGCACGGGCGATCCACCCCTACGGACTACGTATGAACCGGTGACGCCATCGGTGAAGGAGGGCGCCCGGGTAGCACCGGGCGAGGTACTGGGCGTGCTGGAACCCGCGACCAACCACTGCGGCCCGACGTCCTGCCTGCACTGGGGCTTGCTACGGGGTGACACCTACCTCGACCCACTGTCCCGGCTGTTGCGCCAGGGTTCGTCGCGACTCCTGCCGGTGCCGGGGGCGGGTGGCGCGGGGGCGGGGATGGGCGGCGCGCCCTGGGCCGACCCGCCGTCGCCGGTCCCGCTTCTTCCGGTCCCGCTTCTGCCGGTCCGGTCGGCCGTTCGTGCAGGTGCCGTGCTGGCCGGCGCACCGAGGACCTTCTCGCCTCTGCTGCCGGGCGGGGCGATGGCCAACGCCGGTACGGCGATGGGTGCCGCGCCGGGGCCGGTCCCGTTTGCGCTTGATCCCGCCGACCCCTAGGGCCCTTCGTTTGGATCAGGCCGGATCAGGGAGCGGGGTCATGGGGGTCCCCTGCTCGAGCGAAGCCGAGAGCAGGTGGAGCATGCATCGCAAGGCGGAGGGAGGAGGGAGTCGACGCGATGGAGGTCCCCCCTCCTCGAACGCAGCCGAGAGCTTGGGGGAGTCGGCAACTGACGACAACGCCGCGAGGTGCGGCACCAGACCCCGCGAGCCCTGCATGATCCAAACGAAAGCCCCTAGGGCTCGCGCCCTGGATCAGCCGCTGACGCCCCGGAGGGCCATGCTCACGGCCGCTTCGGTGATGGCCGAGGGGTCTTCCGCCGCGCCCAGTTCGATGCGCCGGACCGCCGCGTCCACCACCCCCTGAAGGAGCATCGCCGCGAGGCGCGGTTCCGCGTGGCCCATGTCGGCGAGCGCCTCGACGATCATCGCGACCAGCCCGCCGTGGGCGGCGCGGATCTTCTCGCGCGCCCCTGAGTCGAGTTCGCTCGCCGAGATGGCCACGACGGCGCGGTGCCGGCGGTCGCCCACCAGCGAGAGCTGCTCCCGCACATACGCCTCGACCTTGCCCTCGGGGGTCCCGGCGCGCTCCATCGCCGTGGAGACCTCCGCCGCCCAGACGGGGAAGTCGACCTCGCAGAGCTCTTCGACGACCGCGGCCCGCGACCGGAAGTACTCGTACACGGAGGACCGGGCGAGCCCGGTGCGCTCGGCGAGCGCGGGGAAGGTCAGCGCCTCCGTCCCGCCCTCGGACAACAGGGAACGCGCCGCGTCCAGAAGGGCGCCGCGCTGCATCGACCGGTGCTCGGCCACTGAGGCCGCTCGAATCCTTGGCACGTCACCACTTTACGGACGGGAGGCGCGCAGCGGGAGTCGTCCTGCCCCACGCACGGCCCGGCAGGGACGATTCCGCATCGTCAGCGCCGGAAGCCGGCCAGCTTCGCGCGAAGCTGGAGGACGGACTTGGTGTGGATCTGACTGACGCGGCTCTCGGTCACGCCGAGCACATTGCCGATCTCCGCGAGGGTGAGGCCCTCGTAGTAGTAGAGCGTCACGACGGTCTTCTCGCGCTCCGGCAGCGTGTTGATCGCTCGCGCCAGATACCGCCGCAGCTCCCGGTCCTCGGCGACTTCGACCGGGTTGTCGGCGGCGTGGTCCTCGAGCGTGTCCATCAGGCTGAGCCGGTCGCCGCTCTCGCCACCGGCGTGCAGCAGCTCTTCCAGAGCCACCACGTTCGCGAGGGACAACTGGCTGAAGACCGCGTGCAGTTCCTCGACCCTGATGCCGAGCTCTGCGGCCACCTCGCTCTCCGACGGGGTCCGCCGCAGCTGCGCCTCGAGCGTGGCGTAGGCCCGCTCGACGTTGCGCGCCTTCTGCCGCACGGAGCGTGGAATCCAGTCGAGCGCCCGGAGTTCGTCGATCATGGCGCCGCGGATCCGGGTGATCGCGTACGTCTCGAACTTGATCTCGCGCTCGATGTCGAATTTCTCGATCGCGTCGATCAGTCCGAAGACCCCCGAGGACACGAAGTCGGCCTGTTCGACATTGGGCGGCAGCCCGACGCTGACGCGGCCCGCGACGTACTTGACCAGCGGCGAGTAGTGCAGGATGAGCTGCTCGCGCAATCGCCCGTCGCCCGTCGTCTTGTACGACCTCCACAGCTCCTCGAGCGACGAGGGAGCAGGAGGCCGCACGCTGCCACGGGCAGCGGGGGGAACCGCAGCCCGGTCAGGCCCGGAGGTGTGCTGGGGCATTCGTCGCCTTGTGCCGTTCTGCCGTGAACTGGGGATTTGTGCGCCTGGCGCCGGACTGAGGGTAAAGATCCGAAGTTGCCTGTCTGATGCTCGGTTGCCCATCTGATCGTGGTTGCTCTTCGTTGCCGGGCTGATTCGGGATTGAACCGAACGAGCCGGAATCCTGGTGAGCGTAGCGTGACTGGAGTGTCGCAGTGTGCGAAGGCTATTGGATCGCACGTGCGCAGATACGTTCCGTTGGGCGACTTGCGGGGTCACATCCGTCGCTGTACGTGACCGGGCCGAAACGCCAACGCCCCGTAACGCCAAGGGGTTCGGCCGTCATCCGGACGGCGCAACACCCTCCGTCACCGATCATCTCCTTCCGGCAAGACAGGCCGGATCGCCTGGCGTGTCAACTGCCAGCCATCGCTGTGTCGTTCGACGAACCCCAGTGAGCGCAGTTCGTACAACCTCCCGATCGCGTCGTCGACTCCGGTGCCCGCGGCCCGGGCGATGTCCCCCGCCCCGACGGTTCCGCCGGCGGGCAGCGCCGCCAGGACCGCCGCGGCACCCGGCGCGAGCAGGTCGTGCGGCAGTACGGGTCCGCGGCGCGCCGGGGCGAGGTCCCCCATGTCCCCGACCAGCTCCATGACTTCCGCCGCGTCGGTGACGAGAACCGCTTCCCCTCGCAGCAGTTCGTGCACCCCTTCGGAGCACGTACTCGTGACCGGCCCAGGAACCCCCATCGTGTGACGGCCGAGGCGCTGCGCCCACCGCGCCGTACCAAGAGCACCGCTGCGGTAGGCGGCCTCCACGACGACGGTCCCCCGGGTGAGCGCGGCGATCACGCGGTTACGGAGGATGAATCTGCTCCGCGTCGGATGATCACCCGGCGGCAACTCCGCGATGACGAGCCCCTGTTCCGCGATCCGCTCGATCAACTGGACATGGCCGCGCGGATAGGGCCGGTCGACCCCGCAGGCCAGGACCGCCACGGTGGCACCGCTCGCACCGAGGGTCCCGCGATGGGCGGCCGCGTCCACCCCGTACGCCCCGCCCGACACAACGACGCTGCCGCGCTCCGCGAGCCCCGCACCGAGGCTCGCCGCCACCCGTGCCCCGTAGTCCGTGCAGGCCCGCGCCCCCACTACGCCGACGGACCGCAGCGCCCATATCCGCAGGGACGGCCGCCCCCGCACCCATAGGGCGACGGGCCGCGCGTCGCCGAGATCGTCCAGCTGGGCCGGCCACTCCGCGTCCCCGGGACACACGATCCGCGCGCCCGCGCCCGCCGCCAGTTCCAGGTCACGCTCGGGCAGCACGTCGGCCGCTCTGGCCCTCAGCCCCGCCCAGCGGCCCTCGCTCACCCCGGGCAGCCGCTCCCCGTCCTCGACGATGCGCCGCGCGACCTCCACCGCCCCGAACTCCCTCAGCCACCGCCCCGCCGTCTCGTCGCCGGGCTCGACGATCCTGGTGAGGGCGGCCCTCGCGAGCCGGATCCCGTCGGAGACCGCCGCTCCGCTCATGCCGACCCCCCGAGGGCCATGGCCACGCCGCGCGAGATCCCGGTGCGCAGCTGAAGGGCGAGCGCCACGTCCTGTGCGCGTGGCCGGTCCCGGCCGCAGAGGTCCGCGACAGTCCACGCCACCCGCAGCACACGATCGACGCCCCGGGCGGTCAGGAAGCCGCGCTCCAGATCGGTCTCGACATCGTCCATGGCCCCCGGCGCGGCGGGCCACCGAGTGCGCAGCGCGTGCCCGGGCACCTCGCTGTTCGTCCGCCAGGGCGTGTCCGCGAGCCGTGCC
Source organism: Streptomyces sp. NBC_01445 (assembly GCF_035918235.1). Taxonomy (NCBI): domain Bacteria; kingdom Bacillati; phylum Actinomycetota; class Actinomycetes; order Kitasatosporales; family Streptomycetaceae; genus Streptomyces; species Streptomyces sp. NBC_01445. Next base: position 3,702,089 of record NZ_CP109485.1, read on the forward strand.
GCGCCCCTCTCGCGGGCAGCCCGCACCCGCTCGCGGACGACGGCGGTGGTCTCGCCCTGTGCGCCGCTCCCGGTCAGCTCCGCACGCGTGACGGGCTCCACGTCCACTCTGAGGTCGACCCGGTCGAGCAGCGGCCCGGAAAGGCGCGCCTGATAGCGGCGGACCGCAGCCGGCGGGCACTCGCAGCCGCCACCCACGAGCGAGTGGTTGCCACACGGGCACGGATTGGCGGCCAGGGCCATCAGGAAGCGGGCGGGCAGGCGCACCACCCCGGCACTGCGGGCGATGACCACGTGGCCCGACTCCAGCGGCTGGCGCAGCGCGTCGAGTGCCTGGCCGCTGAATTCCGGCGCCTCGTCAAGAAAGAGCACCCCTCTGTGGGACAACGACGCGGCGCCCGGCCGCGGCATCCCCTGTCCGCCGCCGACGAGAGACTGCATCGTCGCCGAGTGGTGTGGCGCGCAGTAAGGGGCGGAGTCGACCATCGGTTTGCCCGGCGGCAGCATGCCCGCCACCGAGTGGATGGCCGTCACTTCGAGGGCTTCCTCGCGGGTGAGCGGCGGCATGACCAGCGGCAGCCGCTCGGCGAGCATGGTCTTTCCGGCACCTGGCGGTCCCTGGAGGAGGACGTGGTGGGCCCCGGCGGCGGCGACCTCGATCGCCGTGCGTGCGGCGCGCTGGCCGACGACATCGGCCAGATCGAGGATGTGGGCGTCGTGCGGCATCCCGGCGAGACCCACGCCGAGGCCCTGGCCCGGGATGCTCAGGCCCGCGAGCATCGGGTCGGGGCGTCCGGTCTCGTCAGGCGGCTCGTCCGGGACCGGCTCGTCCGTCAGGACCGCGATGAGCTGCCGCAGGCTCCGTACGCCGAGGACGGAGACGCCCGGGACTAGCGCGGCCTCGCCGGCCGAGCACTCCGGGACCACGACCTGTTCGTAGCCCGCGTCGGCCGCCGCGAGGACGGCCGGGAGCACCCCGCGAACGGGCCGTACGCGGCCGTCGAGTCCCAGCTCGCCGATCATCACGACCTCGGAGAGGACCCTCGGATCGATTCGCTCGGCCGCTCCCAGCACGGCGCTGGCGATGGCCAAGTCAAATCCGCTGCCGCTCTTCGGCACGGACGCCGGGCTGAGCCCCACCGTGAGTTTCTTCTGCGGCCACTCCCCGCCGGAGTTGACGACTGCCGCCCTGACCCGGTCGCGGCTCTCCGACAGGCTCTTGTCGGGCAGTCCGACCAGCGTGAACGCGGCGACCCCGGGCTCCAGGTCGGCCTGGACCTCGACGACCACCCCCTCGACCCCGACGAGAGCCACGGAGCATGTGCGCGCGAATCCCATCAGGCCACACCCCGCGCGTGCTCGACGACGGGGGCGCCGCGCTCCGGCAGGAGGACCCCGACCAGATCGATGCGTACGCCGCCGGGTGGCGCTCCCCCGTGTTCCTGAACCCAGCGCTCCGCCAGGTCGCGCAGCCGCTGGGCCTTGACGGGGGTGACCCCGGCCATCGGATGCTCGAAGGACCCGGCGGGGCCGCCCGCCCTGCGGGTTTTCACCTCGCAGACGACGAGCGCGTCGCCCTCCCGGGCGACGATGTCGATCTCACCGGTCCGCCCCGCGCGCCAGTTGCGCTCGATGACCGTCATTCCGGACTCCGCCAGCCGCCGTGCGGCCAGCTCCTCGCCGTACTTTCCGAGTGCGCTGCGTGCCTTGGACGCGTTCATGTCGGCACCACCTCCGACGCCCACGCTGAGGCATGGACGCCGAAGAAGTGGATCTTGGTGAACTACTCACGCGTTGTGGATAACCCGGCCGCCCAATCCAGCGAAGTCACCCACCCGAGAGCCTCGGATCGCCCGCCCGAGAGCCCCGGCTCACCCGCTCAGAAGCCCCGGCTCACCCGCCCGGCAGCTCCAGATCGGTCTTGTTCAGCTCCTCGATGTTCACGTCCTTGAACGTGAGCACCCGGACCTGCTTCACGAACCGTGCGGGCCTGTACATGTCCCACACCCAGGCATCCGCCATGGATACCTCGAAGAAAACCTCACCCTGGACCGAGTGCACCTGCATCTCGTAGTCGTTGGTGAGATAGAAGCGCCGTTCGGTCTCGATCACGTATTTGAACAGACCGACGACGTCGCGGTACTCCCGGTAGAGCTTCAGCTCCATCTCGGTCTCGTACTTCTCGAGGTCCTCGGCGCTCATGGCATGTTCCCCTTCAGCCGTGCGTCCCCCTATTGTGCGTCAGCCCCGTACGCCTCTAGACGATTTCCGTGTCGAGGACTTCGGGACGACTCGGGGGACCCTCGTCGAGCAGCCGTTCCAGCAGCCCGGCGAGCCTGGTCGGATACACCGTCTCATGTGCCTCGGTCAGTTCCCGGCACGTCCACCAACGTGCTCCGGCGACGCTGCGCCGTTCCAGCTCGGTCAGGCCCGCCCCGGCGATCTCCGCCCCGGCCACCGCGGCCGTCGTCCGGGCCAGGAAGTACCACTCGTCCTGGTCCCAGCGCCGCCCGTCGAACGGGAAGGAGCAGGTGCGGCGCCACAGGACCGGGCCGAGCTCGACGTCCGTGATGCCGGTCTCCTCCGCGAGCTCGCGCAGCGCGGCCTGCTCACGGGTCTCGTCGCCCTCCAGGCCGCCGCCCGGGGTGAACCACCAGTCGTCGGCGGTGTCCCCCGGCTCGTGCCCGTGCAGCAGCAGAATGCGGTCGTCGGGATCGAGCAGTACGACCCGTGCGACCTTCCGCAGCTCCCGGCCGGCCCCGGGAGGCTCAGCCCGCAAGGGCCCGCTCCCCCGCCGACGCGCGCGACCGGCCGCGGCCCTTGCTCGCGCGCTTGGCGATCGGCCCGTACGCGGCACCGCCGAGCACCAGCACGGCGCCCGCGACCACGGCGGCCAGGACCAGCTTCAGGGGACCCGGCTGGGAGAGTCCGCCCGGCAGCGTCTCGAAGCCGGTGGGTCGCGCGAGCATGCCGTCCATCGGCCAGGCCACGGCGTCGACCCGGGCGGCGACGGCGCTGCGCGGCACCGTTCCGTGGCTGGAGTCGCCGATGTGGACGCTGGAGTCGAGAGAGCCGCTGCGCTCGTCGCCGAGCAGGAAGAGGCGGCCCTCAGGGACCGTGGTGGTGGGGATGCCCGTGGCCGAGGGGCCCTGTCCCTTGGGGAGATACGGTTCAGCAATCTCCTTGCCGTTGACGGTCAGCTTGCCGGCCTCGCAGCAGGCGATCTTGTCGCCGCCGATGCCGACGACGCGCTTGACCATGGGCATGTCGCCCCACGCCGACTCCGTGAAGACGACGACGTCGCCGCGCTTGACCTCACTGCCGTCGATCCGCTGCGCGAGGACCCGGTCGCCCGCGCCGATCGTCGGCGTCATCGACTCGGTGGGCACGGTGTACGGCTGGTACACGATGGCGCCCCACACGAACCCGCCCAGGAACAGCACACAGCCGAGGGCCACGGCCAACCCCGACAGCGTGCTGCCGAGCCGGCCATGGCCCTCGTCCGTACGACGTGTCCTGCTCATCCCAGTTGCTCCCCGCCTCGGAGACTCGCCGTGGAAGATCGGCGATCTGGGACGGCACCCTACCCGGCGGTCTTCGCCTCAGAAACCCTGGTGTTCCCCTGGGTAAGCCGACGCCTGCGCCACAGCACGAGTGGTGCGGCGCCCGCGAGCCCGAGCGCGCCCGGAGCCGCTCCCATCGCCGCGCTGAGGCCCGGCTGGTCGAACGTGTCCGGCACCGGCAGGGTCGTCCAGCGGGTGGGCGGCCAGGCGACCACGATCGCGCGGCCCACGACGTTGTCCACGGGCACGAAGCCCTGGTTGCTGTCCTGCTGGTGGTACCGGGAGTCCATGGAGTCCTGGCGGTGGTCACCCATGACCCAAACTTTGCCAATGGGTACGGTGACCTTGAACTTGCCGCCCACATTGTCGTCGCTGCACGGGGTGTTCCCCGGATAGACGTACGGCTCGTTCAGCGCCTTGCCGTTGACCTCGAGCGGGCCCGTCCCGTTGCACTCGATCGTGTCACCGCCGACGCCGATGACGCGCTTGATGAGGTCCTTCTCGTTGGTGGACGGCATCAGGCCGATCCAGCCGAGGAGGCGCTGCACCGGATTCGGCTCGGCCGTCGGCTCGTCCCTCAGCCAGCCGTCCGGGTCGTGGAAGACGATGACCTCGCCGCGCCCGGGCTCGGAGCCGAACCACGGCGTCAGCTTGTCGACGAGCACGCGGTCGCCGATCTGCAGGGTGTTCTCCATCGACGCCGACGGAATCGAGAACGCCTGCACCAGGAACGTCTTGATCACCAGCGCCAGGACCAGCGCGATGACGATCAGGAGCGGAAGCTCCTTCCAGAAGGAGCGGGGCTTCTTCGCCCGGCCTCCCGCCCTGCCGCCGTCACCGTGGCCGTCACCAGGGCCGTCGCCCCGTCCACCACCGTGCCCGTCGCCGTTCGCGGCGCCATTGTCGAGGTTCACGGCGCCCGTAGCGGCCGATGCCGCTCCGTCGTCGGATCGCCCGGGCTGCTCGTCGGGCCCTTGCCCTGACCGTGCGCCGACCGCCAAGTCCCCCACATCCACTCCTCACTCCGTGCCGCTGCCTGTCGTCCCATACGCGATGCAGGCCCACCACTCCCATAACGAGCGGGAGTTCCGCAGGGCTCGGGAGAGGGATCATTCCGTTCAGATCCTCGGAGGCCACCCTATGCGACGGTTGCCGGGCCGCGGCCGATCTGCTCTGCGCGGCGGCCACCGTCGCGTAGGTGTCCGGCTCCGGGAGCGTGGTCCAGTGACCGACCGGCCAGGCGATGACGCGGGCGCGGCCGACGACCGACTTCTCCGAGACGGTGCCGCTGAACGGCTCGGTGCGGTGGAAGCGCGAGTCGGCCGAGTTGGAGCGGTGGTCACCCATCACGAACAGGCGCCCCTTGGGCACCTTGACCTCGAATTCGAACTTCGACGGCACGTCTCCGGGGTGGATGTACGGCTCGTTCAGGGGCGTCCCGTTGACCGTCACGCGGCCCTGCTTGTCGCAGCACTTGACGGTGTCACCGCCGACCGCGATGACCCTCTTGATGAGGTCGCGCTCGTCGTCGGAGGGCAGAAGGCCGATCCAGGTGAGGCCTTCTTTCACCTGTTTGACGCCGACGGGGGCGTCCTTCTTCGCGCCCTGTTCCTGTTCCAGCCACTTGCCGGGGTCCTTGAAGACGACGACGTCGCCGCGGTGCGGCTTCGCGCCGAACCACGGGGTGAGCTTGTCGACCAGGACCCGGTCGCCGATCCTGATCGTCTGCTCCATGGAGCCCGACGGGATCACGAAGGCCTGGACGAGGAACGTCTTCAGGACGAGCGCTATGAGCAGCGCCACGCCTATGAGGAGCGGGATCTCCTTGAGCGCGGAGCGCTGTCGGCGTCGCTTGACCTTGCGCGCCAGCCTGCGCCGCTCGGCACGGCCCGGCAGTGGCGGGGTGCCGGCGCGGCGCGTCCCGGTGGGCAGGCGGGTGTCGCCGCCGCCCCTGCGCGAGTGGGAGCGTCCGCGGTTACCCATGGGCACCGCCGGGTCCGGGCACGCGCGCGTAGACGTCGTTACGGGACAGGGAGCCCCAGTGGCCCGTCGGCCAGGCGATCCACTGGGCTCTGCCGATCACTTCGCCCACGGGGACCATGCCGCCGCCGGGCGCGCCCAGGTAGTCGCGTGAGTCCCGGGAGTCGGCCCGGTGATCACCGAGCAGGAAGAGGGTGCCGTCGGGCACGACGAGGTCGAAGGGGACCTTCGAGGGGGTGTTCCCGGGGTACAGGAACGAACTCTCGTCCACCGGTTCGCCGTTCACCCCGATCCTCCCCTTGCTGTCGCAGCAGACCACATGGTCTCCCCCCACGCCCACGACTCGCTTGATGTAGTCGGCGTCACCGAAGTACCCGGTCCCGTCGAAGACCACGACGTCGCCCCGCTGCGGCTCAGCACCGAAACGGTACGCCAACTTGTTTACGAGCACGCGGTCCCCGACTCTCAATGCGGGCTCCATGGAACCGCTGGGGATCTGGAAGGGCTGCATCACGAAGATGCTCAGCACGAGCAGCAGAACAAGGCAGAGCAGCGCCGACAGGGTCAGGCGGCCGCCGGGGAGCCAGGACGCGGCCCACGGCACAAACGCGAAACGCGACCGCTCCTCCTCGCCCTCGTGTACGGAGGGTTGGGAGGCGCGATCGCGTTCCGTTGTCTGTGCTTCGGTGTCCATCGAGGCCAGATGCTATCCGGCCCGGCTGTGACCCCGTGCGCGAGCTCAGTTGTCGCGCTTCTCCTTGATCTTCGCGGCCTTGCCGCGCAGGTCGCGCAGGTAGTAGAGCTTCGCGCGACGCACGTCACCGCGGGTGACGAGCTCGATCTTCTCGACGATCGGGGTGTGCACCGGGAACGTGCGCTCGACGCCGACGGAGAAGGAGACCTTGCGGACCGTGAAGGTCTCGCGGACACCGGCGCCCTGGCGGCGGATGACTACGCCCTTGAACTGCTGCACACGGGAGCGGTTGCCCTCGATGACGCGGACGTGGACGTTGACGGTGTCACCCGGGCGGAAGGCCGGGATGTCGCTGCGCAGCGACGCGCTGTCGACGGAGTCGAGCAGGTGAGACATGATCGTCTGCTTTCTTCACCGATGCCACAGGTCATCGGCGGGAGTGTTCGAAATGAGGATTCGGTAGCTGATCGCGTCGGGCGGGCGTCGTTCCCCCTGTGGCAGGGGCGCACGCTGGACGTACAGCAGCGGCCTATTCTTCCACGGCTTCGGGGTCTCGCCCAAATCGGCCGTCCGGGCCCGGCCGCCACCCCAGGATGGAGAGCATCTCGCGGTCCTTCTTGTCGAAGACCGAGGGGTCGCAACGCTCCACGAGATCGGGCCTGTTGCGGGTGGTGCGCCGCAGCGCCTCGTCCCTGCGCCAGCGCGCGATCTTGCCGTGGTGGCCGCTGAGCAGCACGTCAGGGATGCCCTGTCCGCGCCACTCGGGGGGCTTGGTGTAAACGGGCCCTTCGAGGAGGTTGGCCATGGCGCCGGGCGCGAAGGAGTCGTCCCGGTGGGACTCGGCGTTGCCGAGGACTCCGGGCAGCAGTCGCGCGACGGCCTCCGTGACGACGAGTACGGCGGCCTCTCCGCCGGCGAGCACGTAGTCGCCGATGGAGACCTCGTAGACCGGCATCCGGGTCGCGTACTCGTCGATGACGCGGCGGTCGATGCCCTCGTAGCGCGCGGGCGTGAAGACCAGCCACGGGCGCTCGGAGAGCTCGACGGCGAGCTCCTGGGTGAAGGGGCGTCCGCTGGGCGTGGGGACGACGAGGGCGGGGCCGTGAGACCCGGTCTCGTAGCCTTCGGCGAGCACGTCGTCGAGGGCGTCGCCCCAGGGGCCGGTCTTCATGACCATGCCGGGGCCGCCGCCGTAGGGGGTGTCGTCGACCGTGTTGTGCCGGTCGTACGTCCACTCCCTGAGGTCGTGCACTCGTACGTCGAGCTGCCCGCGCGCGCGGGCCTTGCCGACGAGGGAGACGTTCAGCGGGTCGAGGTACTCGGGGAAGATCGTGACGACGTCGAGCCGCATCAGGCGCCGCCCGCCTCGGAGCCCTTGCCGGAGTCCTCGTCAGAGCCCTCGTCGGCGTCGCGGCTGGAGGCGATCTCGGCACGGTCGTCGATGAGTCCGGGCGGCGGGTCGATGATCGCCCGCTGCTCCTCGAGGTCGATCTCGGTGACGATCTCCTCGACGAAGGGGATCATCACCTCGCTGCCGTCGGGGCGCTCCACGATGAACAGGTCCTGCGAGGGCAGGTGCGAGATCTCGGTGATCCGGCCGACCTCGACGCCGTCCGTGGTGACCACGTCCAGGTCCATCAGCTGGTGGTCGTAGAACTCGTCCTCGTCCTCCGGCAGCTCCTCCGGGTCGACCTCGGCGATCAGGAGCGTGTTGCGCAGGGCCTCGGCGGCCGTACGGTCGCGTACGCCCTCGAAGCGCAGCAGGAGGCGGCCGCTGTGCACGCGGCCGGTCTCGATCGTCAGCGGCCCCGCGGAGGCGGGGGCGGTGGCGAGCACGGCACCGGGGCCGAGCCGCAGCTCGGGCTCGTCGGTGCGTACCTCGACGGTGACCTCGCCCTTGATGCCGTGGGCGCGGCCGATGCGCGCGACTACCAGCTGCACGTGAACAACTCTCCTGTCATACGGCCACGGGCCGGGGACGGCCCTGAGGCCCTCCCCGGCCCGAGCCGGTGCTTCATTTGTCGCCGAACCGTTGGTCCGGCTCAGCGAACCTGGTCCACGTCGACGAGGTCGACGCGGACACCGCGGCCGCCGATGGCGCCCACGACGGTACGCAGGGCACGCGCGGTGCGGCCGTTACGGCCGATCACCTTGCCGAGGTCATCGGGGTGAACCCGGACCTCGAGTACGCGCCCACGGCGCAGGTTGCGCGAGGCGACCTGCACATCGTCGGGGTTGTCGACGATGCCCTTCACGAGGTGCTCAAGAGCCTCCTCGAGCATGCTCAGGCCTCGGTGGACTCGGTGGACTCGGCCGGGGCCTCGTCCGCCTTCTTGTCAGCCTTCTTGGCCTTCGGGGTGATGGCCTCACCCTTGGCGTCGTCGCCCTCGAGACCCTTGGTGAAGGCCTCGAACGCGGCGCGCTTGTCCTTGGGCTCCGCGACGAGCAGCGGCGCGGGGGCCGGGAGGCCCTTGTGCTTCTGCCAGTCACCGGTGAGCTTCAGGATGGCCATGACCGGCTCGGTCGGCTGGGCGCCGACGGACAGCCAGTACTGGGCACGCTCCGAGTTGACCTCGATGCGCGAGGGGTTCTGTACCGGGTGGTACAGGCCGATCTCCTCGATGGCCCGGCCGTCACGGCGGGTACGGGAGTCGGCGACGACGATGCGGTAGTGAGGCGAACGGATCTTGCCCAGACGCTTCAGCTTGATCTTGACTGCCACTGGAGTGGTGTCTCCTGGTCTTGACGTGGTTGGGCACAACGGGATGCCACGTGGGGTTGCGGTACTCGGAGTGCCCGATGGACGCGTCAGCCGGAGGCGAGAGGGTTCCTGTGCGGCTGTCGAGTACAGCTAGCCATTGTGCCATACGCCGGCGGGGCGGCCGAATCCGGTCTGGGCGCCCCGCAGCAGGTCGCACACCCTCACCGAAGATCAGCTGGAGATCACCCGACGCCCGCGCCGACGGCCTCCGGGATGCGGAACGGCTTGCCGCAGCCGCCGCAGACGATCGGGGCCTGGGCGAGGACCGAGGGCACCACGCGCACATTGCGCCCGCAGTCGCAGACCGCCTTGACGCGGACGCCGCCCCCGGAGGAGCCGTGCCGCGCGGCCGGGCCGCGGAAGCTGCGCTTGGTGTCCGCGGCCGTGGCCACGGTGTGCGCCTTGAGGGCGTTCTTGAGCCGCTCGATCGTCGGCCGGTAACGCTGCTTCGCCTCGGGGTTGAGCGTCACCAGCGAGAAGCCGCTGCTGGGGTGCGGCTCCTCGGGGTGGTCGAGGCCCAGCTCTTCGGCGATGGCGAGGAATCTGCGGTTGTGGTACCGGCCGGCGCGGGAGGTGTCGCGTACTCCTCGGGCGGCGGCGATGCCATGGACTGCCTCATGGAGGAGTCGCTCGAAGGAGAGCTCGTGTCCGCAGGCGGACGACGACTCCCCGATCAGGGATTCGGGCGCGGCTAGATCTGGCAGCTCGGGGTGGTGCCGCTGAATGTCGGCCCACGCCTGTGCCAGCTCTGCGGCGAGAACAGGTGGTGTCGTGCTCACGTCGTGACAACGAGCCGGGATGCCTCTGTGTTCCTATTCCGGGGCATCCCAAATAATTTGCACGTACCAGTCAGTTGCCGCTCATGCGTCCGGACGAGGGCGGGTGCGCTGATCTGCGGAGAAGCCTCACAGCTCACACCAAGGTGGTGCGTAGGCGTACGTACGCCCCGGCGCGTAGACGATGTCCGCACGCCGGGGCGACTGTGTCCCTCTGATGCGCAAGGGGCCTTTCGGCCTTCTCGCGCCGCTCGCTTCGCAGGTGCGGTGGCTCAGTACGCGCGCGCCACGACGGCGACGTTACCCGCCGCGTCGTCCGCGTCCGGCACCGCCCCGTCCTCGGTGACCAGACACCGTACGGAGACGGAGTGCTCGGCCAGTTCGGCCTCGCCCGCCTCGCCGAGGGTGGCCCACGGGATGCGGGCCCAGCCGCCCGATGTGGCGGCCTCGACGGCTTCGTCGACCGTCGTCACATCGGTCGTACGGGACTCACGGCGCTCGCGGGCCTGCTTGAGGAGCAGCGCCTGGTCCTCCTCGAGGACGGTGGGCAGCAGTGCGGCGAGCGCCTCGACGGCGACCGGCTCCTTGCCGCCGGGGATGCGCCTGGCCAGCATCGCCGTGCCGTTCTCGAGGTCGCGCGGGCCGATCTCGACGCGCACGGGCACTCCCTTGAGTTCCCAGTCGACGGCTCGGCGGCCGAACGGGGTGTCCGTGCGGTCGTCGACATGGACGCGGATGCCCGCCGCCTCGAGGGCGTCGCCGATCTCGTGGACCTTGGCCAGAACGGCTTCGTCCCCCTTGATGGCGAGCACCACGACCTGGGTGGGGGCGAGCCGGGGCGGGATCCGCAGACCGTTGTCGTCGCCGTGCATCATCACGAGGGCGCCGATCATGCGGGTGGTCGAGCCCCAGGAGGTCTGCCAGACCAGCTCCTGCTTGCCCTCCTTGGACAGGTACTGGGTGTGGAAGGCCCTGGCGAAGTTCTGGCCGAGTTCGTGGCTGGTGCCCAGCTGGAGGGCCTTGCCGTCGCCCATCATGCCTTCGAGCGTGAGGGTGTTGATGGCGCCGGCGAAGCGCTCCTTGGCGGTCTTGCGGCCGAGGACGACGTCCATCGCGAGGACGTCCTGCATGAAGTCCGCGTACACGTGCCGGTGGATGCGGGCCGCGAAGTCGCGGGCCTCCTCGTACGTGGCGTGCGCGGTGTGGCCCTCCTGCCAGAGGAACTCCGTGGTCCGCAGGAAGAGGCGGGGCCGCAGTTCCCAGCGGACGACGTTCGCCCACTGATTGATGAGGAGGGGCAGGTCGCGGTAGCTCTGCACCCACTTCGCGAAGTACTCGTTGATGATCATCTCGGAGGTGGGGCGGACGACGGCGGGCTCTTCCAGCTCCTTGCCGCCGCCGTGCGTGACCACGGCGAGTTCGGGCGCGAACCCCTCGACGTGCTCGGCCTCCTTGTGGAGGTACGACTGCGGGATCAGGAGCGGGAAGTACGCGTTCTGGGTGCCCGTCTCCTTGATGCGGGCGTCCATGTCCTGCTGCATCCGCTCCCACAGGCCGTAGCCGTACGGTCGGATGACCATCGTGCCGCGCACTGGACCGTTGTCGGCCAGTTCGGCCTTGTTGACGATGTCCTGGTACCAGCGCGGGAAGTCCTCGGCCTGAGGCGTGAGAACGGGTGTCTTGGCCATGGCGCGCATGCTACGGCGCGATGACGCCCGCATGGCAATGCAATTTCCCCCGTACGGCCGCGCACCGCGGGAACGCGCGCGGCGACCGAAGGCCCTTGGGAACACCCCCTAGACGTGACGACGGATGCGGAGTTCTCTGGCATACGGGGGAACTGCGAGCGCACATGTACGGGGCGGGATGAACCGCAGGAACACGCCACAGCAGTAACTCTCGGCGGATTGGGGCGCTTTCGATGACACCTACGCTCGTGCAGCGGCACCTCCCCCACGCGGGGCGCGTGCCCCGCGTGGACCTGTGCGCACGCGCGCGTGACTGGGCGGAGATACAGGAACGGATGCTGGTCCCGCTCTACGAAGCGGTCTACGAACGACTGGAGGTCGGCGATAGCGCCGGCACCCGGCTTCTCGGCCTCGGCTGCGGCTCGGGGCTCGCCCTTTTGATGGCGGCGTCGCGAGGCGCGGCGGTCACGGGCGTCGAGGCGGCCGCGCCGGAGCGGCTCGCACTGGCCAGAGAGCGTCTCCAGGGCGAGACGCGGGGCACGCGCGCGCGTGGCGACACGCGACTGACCGAAGGGGGCCCCGAGGACGCGGCACAGCCGGACGATCCGCCGTACAACCTGATCACCGCGTTCCAGCCGATCGGCTGCACGGCAGGTGACTCCGAGGGGCTCGGCGCGCTCCTGGAGTCGGCGTCGCCGTTCGCCGAGCGGGGCACTCCCGTGGTGCTGGCCGGCTGGGGTCCGCCGGAGCGGTGCGCGACGTCGTCGGTCCTGCGGGTCGCGACGAAGCTCGCCGATCCGCTGCGCAGTACGGGCAGTTGGCGGCCCGCGCTCCGCGACGACCTGGAGGAGGTCATACACCGGGCGGGGCTCAGGCCGGACGGCTCCGGCCGGGTCGCCTGTCCGTTCGGCTACGCGGACGTGGACAGCGCCGTGCGCGGGTTGCTGTCGACAGGGCTGTTCGACGCGGCGATCGGCGCGACGGACCGGTCCCAGGTCGAGAAGGAGATGACGGAGGCGCTGCATCCGCATCAGCGGCGGGACGGGACGGTGTGGATGCCGAACGTGTTCCGCTACGTGATCGCGCGCACCCCGTGACGGGCCTTACTGGTCCGTCGCCGTCTCCTGGCCGTCCGTGTCCTGGGTCCCCTGAATCCCCTGAGTCCCCTGCGCCTCCTCGTCCTTGGTGAGGCGGATGACGCCGGCGACGCGGTAGGCCTCCGCCTCGTCGAGGGTCTCGTTCGCGAGGAGCGCCGCGGCCAGGGCGTCCAACTGGCCGCGGTGGTCGCGGAGTTTGGTGCAGGCCTCCTCGTAGCACTCGTCGACGATGCGGCGCATCTCGTGGTCGATGGTGTCGAGGGTGTGCGGCGCGGCGGAGAGCCCGTACGCCTGCTGGGCGTCGCTCGGCAGGGCGGAGAGGCGGCCGATGCGGTCGCTCATGCCCCAGCGGGCGACCATGCCGCGCGCGATGTTCGTGACCTGTTCGAGGTCGTTCTCGGCGCCGGTGGTGACCACCCCGTATACGACGTGTTCGGCCGCCATGCCGCCGAGCGCGCCGATGATGCGGCCCCGCAGGTACTCCTCCGTGTAGGCGTACCTGTCGGCGTCGGGCGTGGAGAGGGTGACGCCGAGCGCGCGGCCGCGCGGCACGATGGTGATCTTGCGGACGGGGTCGGCGCCGGGCTGGAGCATGCCGAGCAGGGCGTGGCCGCTCTCGTGGTAGGCGGTGCGGCGGCGCTCCTCGGCCGGCATGACGAGGGGCCGTTCGGCGCCGAGCTGGACCTTTTCCAGCGCCTGGGAGAGGTCGGTCTGCGTGACGGCTTTCTGCTGGCGTTTGACGGCGAGGAGGGCAGCCTCGTTGGTGAGGTTGGCGAGGTCGGCGCCGGTCATGCCCGGGGTCGTGCGGGCGACCTGCAGCAGGTCCACGTCCGGGGCGAGCGGGATCTGCCGGGTGTGGATCTTGAGGATCGCCTCGCGGCCGCCGCGGTCGGGCGGGCTGACCGTCACGACGCGGTCGAAGCGGCCGGGGCGGGTGAGGGCCGGGTCGAGGACGTCCGCGCGGTTGGTGGCCGCGATGACGATGACGCCCTCGGATCCCGAGAAGCCGTCCATCTCGGTGAGGATCTGATTGAGAGTCTGCTCGCGTTCGTCGTGGCCACCCATGGCGGAGCCGCCGCCGCGGGCCCGGCCGATGGTGTCGATCTCGTCGATGAAGATGATCGAGGGCGCCACCTTGCGGGCCTCGGCGAAGAGTTCGCGTACGCGCGAGGCGCCGACTCCGACGATCATCTCGATGAACTCGGAGGCGGACGCGGAGAAGAACGGGACACCGGCCTCGCCCGCGACGGCCCGGGCCAGGAGCGTCTTGCCGGTTCCCGGCGGGCCCGACAGGAGGACGCCGCGGGGCATCTTCGCGCCCATCTCGCGGTAGGCGTCAGGGTTCTTGAGGAAGTCGACGACGTCACTGAGCTCACCCTGGACCTCGTCGATGCCGGCGACGTCCGCGAACGTGGTGCGCTCCGTGCCGGGCTCGAGCTCGACCGGCTTGGGCGGCTGCTTGCGCCCGAGCATGCCTCCTGCCATGCCGCCGCCCATGCCCTGCCGCATCCGCCGCGAGATGAAGATCCACAGCGCGACGAGCAGGAACATCGGGGCGAGCGAGATGAGGAGGTTGGCGAGGAAGCTGCGCTCCTGGACGACCGGTGAGGCCGTCACGGTGACGTCGTGCTTCTCCAGATTCGCCCAGAGGTCGTCGTCCGCGAAGGACGGCCGCTGAGTCTTGAACTTGGTGTAGTTCTTGCTCGAGCTGTCACTGCCGCCGGGCGTGGGCTGCTCCTTCTTGAGCTGGCCCTGGATCGCGTCGCCCTTGGAGTAGATCTTGGTGACGTTGTTGTCGGCGACCTGCTTGCTGAACTCGGTGTACGAGATCGTCGGCTCGTCGCCCTTGTTGAAGAACGACAGCACGAGGTTGGCGATGACGTAGACGATCAGGGCAGTGAGAATGAGGCCGCCCCAGCCGCCCGGCATCTTCTTCCTGGGCGGCTTCGCGGGCTGTGGAGGCGGGGCCCCCTCGGAGCGCCACGGCTGGTCGGTGCGGTCGCGCGGGGGTACGGGGTTGGCCACGCCTGCTCTCCTCCTGCCGTCACGCCTCCCGCCCATGACCGCACACATCCGGGACCCTTGCCAGTATCCAGAATCCTGGTTACTGTCCGATCTGTGAACGGTTTCGACGAGCGCTTCCTTACGCGCAACGGCCTCGCGGCCCGCCAGCTCGCGGTCCTGCTGCTCAACCACGAGCCCGACACACGGCTGCCCCGGATCCGCGACTTCGCCGAGGAACTGGGATGCGGAAACGGCACGGTCCAGGCCGCCCTGCGGCTCCTGGAGGAGTCCGGCGCCATCGAGACCGCCGCGCGCGGCCACCTCGGCACCTTCCTGGTCCGCTCCGAGCGCTCCATACTGTGGCGCCTCTCCGGCCTCGGCACCCTGCTGGCCGCGATGCCCCTCCCCTACTCGCGCCGCTACGAGGGCCTGGCCACCGGCCTGCGTGCGGCCTTCGAGGAGGCGGGCACCCCCTTCGCGATCACGTTCATGCGTGGCGCGGGCGCCCGGACCACCGCCCTGCTCGAAGGCAAGGTCGACCTCGTGATTCTCTCGCGGTTCGCCGCCGACCGGCTGATCGAGGAGCATCCGGTGGAGCTGGTCGCCGATCTGGGCCCGGCCACGTACGTCGGAGCGCACGGGCTGCTGCTGCGCGAGGGCGCCTCGCTCGACGCGCCCGGCCTGCGGGTCGCCGTGGACCACACCTCCGAGGACCAGCGGATGCTCGCCGAGCGCGCGTTCGCCAGGCGCACCGATATCGAGTGGGTCGAGTCCTCGTACATGCAGCTGCGGGATCTGTTCGCGCAGAACCTGGCCGACGCGACCGTCTGGAATCTCGACGAGGTGCAGGGCCGGATAGGGATGGGCGGGGAGGTGTTGCCGCTGGGCGACGAGGTCACCCGCGATCTGTCCCTGCGCAACTCCAGCGCGGCGATCATCGGCAGGACCGAGGGCGCGAAGGCACTCTCCGCCGTACGGAACGCGGTCGACCTGTCGACCGTGACGTCACTGCAGGCCGAGGTGTTGCGGGGCGAGCGCGTGCCGTCGTACTGAACCGGCGGGGGTGGCGCATAAGGGATTCGGCCACCCCCTCCCGACCTGAATATCCAGAATCCTGATTATTGTCGAATTGCCAATGGAGCCAGGAAGGAGACCCCATGGACGACCAACTCGCCCTCCGCATCCAGCTGTTCCGCGAAGGCGGCCAGGTCAGGCCCGAGGTCGCCGACTTCGTGACCGCCGAGCTCACCGCCCTCGCGGAACGCGGGAACGAGGTCACCGAGCAGACCGCCGGCATGCTCACCAGCCACCTGATGATGGCGCTGACCCGGCTCGTCGACGGGGAGCCGATCGAGCAGTTCCTCACCGACGAGCAGGTGGCCGCGGAACTGGCCGGCCACCCCCGGGCCGTGGCCGGCGCCCGCGAGGTCGCCGCCCGCGCCCGCGAACAGCTCGGCGCCACCCTGCCCGACTCCGAAGTCAACTTCCTGGCCATGCATCTTGCGGTGCTGGCGGGACATCCATCACCCGACTCCCAACCCCCAAGGACCACTCCATGACAAAGATCCTCACCGGCGGCGTAGGCAAGGTCGAGGTCGCCGGGACCGTCAAGGCGCTCGCCCTCGACGGCGTCGACATCGTCGTCTCCAGCGACATGGACGCCGCGATGAAGCTCCGCGTGGGCCAGGCCGACTTCTACCTCGGCACCTGTCACACCGGCGCCGGCGCCTCGCTCGGCGTCCTCGTCGGGCTCATGGGACAGCCCGCCTGCCACACCTTCGGGCGTTCCGTACCGACCGAGGACGAGGTCGACTCCCTGCTCGACCAGGGCAAGAAGGTCTTCGGCTTCTCCATGGACCAGATCGACGTCATCGCTCCGCTGATCGCCCGCGCCATCGCCGCGCGCGCCTGACCACACCAGGCACCTCCGCCCCGGGCACGAAGGAGATCCCGTGAGCCCCGTGAACACCACACTCGCCGCCGGCGCGAACCTCGACTTCTCTCTGGCGCAGCAGTTGACCGTGATCGCGCTCTGCGCGCTGACCGCGTTCATCTCGCACATGGCACTGGCCGTCTTCAACGACGGTGTACGCCCGTTCATGCTGGACTTCATCCAGGGCCGGTCGACCCGCAGCGCCACCACCGCGGTCTCCTTCGGGCTCTCCGCCGGGTTCATCTTCGGGCTCGGCGCGCCGATGGCCCTGTCCACCGGGGTGCTCAACCCGTGGCTGCTGTTCCTGCCCACGGACATCCTCGGGCTGCTCGCGCCGAAGAAGTGGATCGCGCCGATCCTGGGCGGCGCTTGGGGCGCCGTCGTCGTGTTCGGTCTGAACGGCGCGAACAACGTGGCCCACGACCTGCCGGTCGACTTCCTGACGGCGATGCAGCAGATGTCGACGCCGATCCTGTTCCTGTTCACGCTGTTCCCGGTGCTGGCGATCACCAAGCAGTTCGGGCGCAAGTGGGGCGGCGTCGCGGGCGTCCTCGAACTGGCCCTGGTCGTGATGACCATGAAGATCTGGCCGAACATGTTCGCGGGCGCGCTCGCCATGGCAGTCGGTGTCCTGATGCTCATCGGCCTCGCCATCGCCAAGGACGTCCGGGCGCGCAAGGCCGAGCGGGCCGAGGGCGGCGGCGTCGAGGAAGTGGTCCTCGCGGACGACCCGATGGCGTCGCTGTTCAGCTCCAGCGCGGCGAGACTGCGCAAGTTCCTGCCGCTGTTCATGGTGCTCGGCGCGGGTGTCTGCGTGCTCGCACAGATGCACATATTCGGCGGTGGTGAGGCCACCAGCTTCCTGATCGCGAAGGGGCACTACAGCGAGGCCGCCCAGGTGGACTTCTACCGGGTGTTCGGCTTCATCCCGCTGATCGCGACGACCGCGCTCGCCTCGGGGGCGTACGGCATCGCGGGTTTCACGCTCGTCTACCCCATCGGCTATCTGCTGCCGAACCCGTTCCTCGCGGCCATCGTCGGCGCGGCCGTCTTCGCCGTCGAGGTGCTCGCCCTCTCCTACATCGGCAAGTTCCTCGGCAAGCTGCCGAGCGTGCGCGACTCGTCGGAGCACCTGCGCAGCGCCATCACCGACACGCTCCAGCTGGCGATCCTCTTCGGTTCCCTGATGGCCGCCAACGCCATGGGCGCCGGTCTCGGCATCCTCGTCGTCGGCGGGCTCTATCTGCTGAACGAGGCGATGGGCCGGCCGGTCGTACGGATGGCGGCCGCTCCCGCCGCGGTGATCGTCGGCGGCATCCTGCTCAACCTCCTGTACTGGCTCGACCTGTTCACCCCGATCAAGAGCTGAGGCCGGGTACGTACGCCAGGAAGGAAACCCCCCACACCATGCACACCCCGCCCCTCATCCACACCGTCACCGACCCGCTCCCCGCGGCCGCCGTACGTGGCCCGGCCCTGGCCCACGAGCATCTGGTGCTCGACCTCGACCGGCGCGGCGACGGCAGCGCGGTCCTCGACGCCGAGGCACACGGGCCGGCCGTCACGGCCGAACTGGCCGCCCTGCGCGAGGAGTTCGGCCTCGCCCTGGTGATCGAGCTGACCTGCCGCGGCATGGGGCGCGACCCGCGCGCCCTGGCCCGGATCTCCCGGGACGCGCAGGTCGCCGTCGTCGCGGCCACCGGCTGGTACTACGAGCCGTTCCACACGCCCGAGCTGGCCGGCGCGGAGGTCGGGCATCTGGCCGACACGCTGGTCCGCGAGATCGACGGCGGTCTCGGCGCAAGCGGCATCCGGCCGGGCGTGCTCGGCGAGGTCGGCAGCCACGGTGACGTGCCCAGCGAGCCGGAGTCGCGTGCGCTGCGGGCGGCGGCGCGGGCCGCCGTCGCCACCGGCCTGTCGGTCGCCACGCACGCGCAGCTCGGCCGCGGCGGGCTCGCCCAGCTGGAGCTGCTCACCGGCGAGGGCCTCGCCCCGCACCGGATCTCGGTCGGCCACCAGGACCTCCTCGACGATCCGGCCGTGCACAAGGAGCTGGCCGCGAGCGGCGCGTACGTCGCGTTCGACACGGTCGGCAAGGAGAGCTACCAGAGCGACGACATCCGGCTGCGGCTGCTGCTCGCCCTCCTGGAGGCCGGCTACGCCGACCGTGTCCTGCTCAGCTGCGACATCTCGCGCCACGGCTATCTGGAGCGCGAGGGCGGTCAGGGTTACGGGCATCTGTTCCGGTCGTTCCTGCCCCGCGCCCGTGCCGCGGGCGTGGACGACGGCCTGATGGACCTGATGACGCGCCGCAATCCGCTGCGCTTCCTGACCGGCGCGAGCGTGGAGGAGATCTGACGATGACGCCCACACACTCGGCCGCACCCGCGCTCCCCGAGACCTTTCCGCTCGCCACGATCCCGGTCGACGAGGCGATGGCCCGGCAGTTCCGGCTGATCGAGTGCACCGCCGCGCACTTCGCCGGCGAGGAGCTGTTCAGCGCCGACGCGGGCGTCGTGCCGGGGCTCGGCCGGCCCCGCACGACCGCCAAGGCCGAGGCGGTGCTCGCCGGCTTCTTCGGGGCCGAGGACGCCGCGTTCGTCCAGGGCGCGGGCACCGGAGCGATCCGTGCCGCGCTGAACGCCGCGGTGAGCGCGGGTGACCCGCTGCTGATCCACCGGGCGCCGGTGTACCGGACCACCGAGGTCACGCTGCGCGGCATCGGCGTACGCACCGAAGAGGTCGACTTCAACGACCTGGGCGCGCTGCGCGAGGCCCTCGCGTCGGGGCGCTTCCGGTGGGCGTACGTCCAGCACACCCGGCAGCGGCTCGGCGACTCGTACGACCCGGGCGAGGTGCTCGCCGCCTGCCGGGCGGCCGGAGTGCGCACCATCGTCGACGACAACTACGCCGTGCTGCGTGTGCCCGCGTCGGGCGTCGAACTCGGCGCGGACGCCTCCTGTTTCTCGCTGTTCAAACTGCACGGGCCCGAGGGCGTGGGCATCGTCGTCGGGGCGCGTGACCTTGTCGAGCGGGTCCGCGCGGACAACTACTCGGGCGGCGGTCAGGTCCAGGGTCATCAGGCGCTGGACGTGCTGCGCGCCCTGACGCACGTGCCGGTGATGTGGGCGGTGCAGTCGCGGGTGGGCGCCCAGGTCGCGGAGCGGCTCGCCGCCGGTGAGGTGCCCGGGGTCGCCGAGGTGCGGCTCGCGAACGCGCAGGACCGGTGCCTGCTGGTACGCCTGGACCGGCCCGTGGCGCGCCAACTCCCCGCTGTCGCCGCCCGGTTCGGCGCCGCGCCCTATCCCGTCGGCTCCAACTCCCGTTATGAGATCGCGCCGCTCTTCTACCGCATGTCCAGCTCGTCCCTCGACGACTCCCCCGGACTCGCGGACTGGACGGTGCGGATCAATCCGATGCGGGCGGGCGCCGACCTCGTGATCGACATCCTGCGCCGCTCCCTGGACGCGGTGCACAGCCACGAACTCGACGCGGCACAGAGCCACGGACTCGACGCAGTACAGAACCACAACGCAGTGCAGAACCACGCAAAGGACGACTGACCGTGTTCCTCGACAGCCTGCTCACCCGCAACCCCGAGCTCGTCGACGCCGCGGCCGACCTCCACCGGCGGGGCGCGATCCCGCCCGACACGTACGTCATGGATCTCGACGCGATCGAGTCGAACGCCGCGCTGCTCGCCGCCGAGGCGGACCGGCTCGGGCTCACCCTCTGGTTCGTCGTGAAGCAGCTCGGCCGCAACCCCGAGCTGATCAGGGCGATCGCCCGGCACATCCCGAAGTACGCGGCCATCGACGCGCAGGAGGCCCGCACCCTGCACGCGGCGGGCGCGCAGGCCGGAAACCTCGGCCACCTCGTGCAGATCCCGCGCCGCTCGCTCCCCGAGATGCTGGCCTGGCGCCCGGAGACCGTGACCGTCCTCGACATCGACAACGCCCGCGCGGTCTCGGACGCGGCGCGCGCGCAGGGCTTCGTCCAGGACGTCCTCGTACGCCTCGAAGGAGCGGAGGGTGCGGTCTATCCCGGGCAGGAGGGCGGCGTTCCGCTCGGCACGCTCGACGACTTCGCGGCGGCCGCCGAGGAGTTGCCCGGGGTGCGGATCGCGGGCGTCACCGCGTTCCCGTGCGTGCTGTGCGACCCGGCGACGGGCACGCCACGCCTCACCGACAACTTCGAACTGGCCTTCAAGGCAAGGGAGTTGCTCACCTCACGCGGGCACGAAGGCCTCAAGCTGAGCGCCC
Organism: Streptomyces sp. NBC_01445; assembly: GCF_035918235.1. Classification (NCBI taxonomy): domain Bacteria; kingdom Bacillati; phylum Actinomycetota; class Actinomycetes; order Kitasatosporales; family Streptomycetaceae; genus Streptomyces; species Streptomyces sp. NBC_01445. The sequence goes on from NZ_CP109485.1 coordinate 3,722,846, forward strand.
CGAGCGCCACCTCCATGGCCACCCTCCCGCTCCTCGCCGAGCACGGCGCGACCCACGGCGAGCCGGGCCACTCACTCACCGGCACCACGCCCCTGCATGCCCGCGACGCCGGCCAGCCCGAGCGGCCGGCGTACGTCTACGTCACCGAGGTCGCCCACACCCTCGCCGACGGCCGGCCCGCCGTGTTCGGCGGCGGTTTCTACCCCCGCGCGCACATCGGGTCCGCGCTGCTGCCCCGCACGGGCCGACGCCTTGCGGTGCAGGACGCGCCCGCGGAGAACATCGACTACTACCGGCTGCTCGACGCGCCCGACCCCGGCCGCGCGCCCACGGCGGGCGACACGGCGCTGCTCGCGTTCCGTACGCAGATCTTCGTGACCCGGTCGACGGTCGCGGTGGTGGCGGGCCTGTCGTCCGGTTCGCCGCGCCTGACCGGCCTGTACGACGCGCAAGGAAGGGCCCTGTGATGAGCAAGACCGTCATCGTCGTCGTCGACGGATTCGGTGTCGGCGCCATGCCGGACGCGGGGGCCCTGCGCCCCGGCGACCTGGCGGCGGACACCTGCGGGCATGTGCTCGACCGGTGCCGCGAGGCGTTCGGTCGCCCGCTGCGGCTGCCCGCGCTCGGTGCGCTCGGGCTCGGCCTGGTCCATCCGCACCCGGACCTCGCGCGGCGCGCCCAGCTGCCGGTCGCGGCGGGCCGGGCCGGGCTCGGCTACCCCGGCGCGGACACGTACGCGGGTCACCAGACGATGATGGGCGCCGACTTCAGCCGGGTGACGGTGGCCCGGCTCGGCGACCACCTCGACGAGGTGACGGCGGCCCTGGAGGCCGCGGGACACCGGGTCGAACTCCTCGGCGACAGACCCCTGTTGGTGGTCGACGGGGTTGTTCTCGTGCACGACAACCTGGAGGCCGACCCGGGTATCAACTGGAACGCCTCGGCCCGCCTCGACGATCTGGGCTTCGACGGGATCCTCTCCGTCGCGCGTACGGTGCGCGCGGTGGCGCCCGTCGCGCGGGTGATCGCGGTGGGCGGCCACGCGAGCGGACCGCTGCCCGATTTCGTACGCGAAGGGGACGGCGGAACGGTCGGCCTGGACACCCCGGCGAGCGGCTTCTACCGCAACGGTGGCCTTGAGGTGCGGCATCTCGGCGCGGGCCTCGACCACACGCGGCAACTCCCGGACCTGGCGGCGCGGGCCGGGATTCCCGTCACGCTCGTCGGGAAGGCCGCGGACATCCTGGCCTGCGACGACGCGGTGCGGCGCCCGGCGGTGCCGACCGCGGACGTGCTCGCGCACACGCTGGAAGCCGTCCGTGCGGGGGGCGACGCACTGGTCGTGGCCAATGTGCAGGAGAGCGATCTGGCCGGGCACCAGCAGGACGTGGAGCGTTACGGGCACGTCCTGGAGCAGGTCGACGCGGGGCTCGCGGCGCTCGTCTCCCTGCTCGACGCGGACGGCGACCGGCTGATCGTGACCGGCGACCACGGCAACGACCCGACGATCGGCCACGCTTTCCACACCCGGGAGTTCGTGCCGGTGCTCGTCCACCGCCCGGGTGCGGCAGGTGTCGAGCTGCTGCCGGACGCGGGCAGCCTGGCGGACGTGGGCGCGACGGCCGCGGCGGCGCTCGGCCTCGATCCGGCGGGGCTCGCGAACGGCACGGAGGTCAGTCGGACGGCGGCGCGGGCGGCCTGACCCGCCCATGCGTAAGGGGCGCCCGCAATGGCGGGCGCCCCTTACGCATGTCTACGAAGTGGCCGGTCAGCCCATGAACTTCTTGAACTCGTCGGGCAGTTCGAAGTTCTTGTCCTGCTCCCCGGCGGGCAGGCCGAACGCGTTCCCGCTCTGGCCGGCGGCCTCGCGGCGCGCGGCCTCTTCCTCTTCCTGCTGCTTGCGCTTCATCGGGTTGCCGGAGCGCTGCTTGCCCTTGGCCTGCTTCTGCTTCTTCTTCTGCCGGCCGGGGCCGCCGCCCATGCCCGGCATCCCGGGCATCCCCGGCATGCCGCCGCCCTGGGCCATGCGGGACATCATCTTGCGGGCCTCGAAGAACCGCTCGACGAGGTTCTTCACCGCGCTGACCTCGACGCCCGAACCACGGGCGATACGGGCACGGCGCGAGCCGTTGATGATCGTGGCGTCCGCGCGCTCGGCCGGGGTCATCGACTTGATGATGGCGGCCGTGCGGTCGACGTCGCGCTCGTCGAGGTTGTTGATCTGGTCCTTCATCTGCGCCATGCCGGGCAGCATCCCGAGCAGCTTGGAGATGGAGCCCATCTTCCTGACCTGCTCCATCTGGGCCAGGAAGTCGTCGAGCGTGAAGTCCTGGCCCTTCTTGGAGGCCAGCTTGGAGGCCATCTTCTCGGCCTCCTGCTGCGAGAAGGTCTGCTCGGCCTTCTCGATCAGCGTGAGCATGTCGCCCATGCCGAGGATGCGGGACGCCATGCGGTCCGGGTGGAACGCGTCGAAGTCGTCCAGCTTCTCGCCGTTCGAGGCGAACATGACCTGGCGGCCGGTGACGTGCGCGATCGACAGGGCGGCACCACCACGGGCGTCACCGTCGAGCTTGGAGAGCACCACGCCGTCGAAGCCGACGCCGTCACGGAAGGCCTCGGCGGTGTTGACCGCGTCCTGACCGATCATGGCGTCGACGACGAAGAGGACCTCGTCGGGCGAGACGGCGTCGCGGATGTCCGCGGCCTGCTGCATCAGCTCCTGGTCGATACCCAGGCGGCCGGCGGTGTCGACGATGACGACGTCGTACTGCTTCTGCCGGGCGAACTCGACGGAGTCCTTGGCGACCTGAACCGGGTCGCCCACGCCGTTGCCCGGCTCGGGGGCGTAGATGCCGACGCCGGCGCGCTCGGCGACGACGGACAGCTGGTTCACGGCGTTGGGGCGCTGGAGGTCACAGGCGACGAGCAGCGGCGCGTGGCCCTGCCCCTTCAGCCAGTGGCCGAGCTTTCCGGCGAGGGTCGTCTTACCGGCACCCTGGAGACCCGCGAGCATGATCACCGTGGGCGGGTTCTTGGCGAACCGCAGGCGCCGGGTCTCGCCGCCGAGGATGCCGATGAGCTCCTCGTTGACGATCTTGATGACCTGCTGGGCGGGGTTCAGCGCCTGGGAGACCTCCGCGCCGGCCGCACGCTCCTTGACCTGCTTGATGAAGGCGCGGACGACGGGCAGGGCCACGTCCGCTTCGAGCAGGGCGATACGGATCTCGCGCGCCGTGGCGTCGATGTCCGCCTCGCTGAGGCGCCCCTTGCCGCGGAGGTTCTTGAATGTCGCTGCGAGGCGGTCGGAAAGAGTGTCGAACACGGCGGTCGCGAATCCTCGGGTTGAAGGGCGGGCGGACAGGTCGTCCTCCAGGGTATCCGGAGGTGTCCAGTGGGGTCTCCACCCCATTCGTACGAAGCGCTCCCGAGGCCGTACGAAGCGCCCCGGAGAGACCGGCGCCACAAAAAGCCGGTCTCCCCGCAGGCCCCGCTACCCCCGCAGCGCCCCTTCCAGCGCGCCCGCCACAGCGGCCGCGTCCGCCGCGGGGAGCGGCGTTCCCTCGGCGCCCGTGACATAGAACGCGTCGACCGCGTTCGCCCCGAGGGTCGACACATGCGCGGAACGCACCCGTACGTCCGCCGTCTCGAGCGCCCGGCCGATGCGGTGCAGCAGGCCCGGTGCGTCCTGTGCCCGCACCTCGATCACCGTCGCGTGCCGCGAGGCGGCGGGGGCGACCGTCACCCGGGGCGGCGGCGCGACGGTGCCGCGCCGTCGCGGATAGGCGGCGTCCCGCTCGGCGAGCCGGGCGGCGATGTCCAGGGAGCCGTCGAGGGCCCGTACGAGATCCGCGCGCAGCCGTGCGGCCTGGGGCAGGGACCCGTACTCGGCGGCGACCCGCCAGTCGAGGAGCAGGACCGAGCCCGGCATCTGGGCGGGCAGGTCGAGGGCGCGCAGCTCCGCCGTGCGGACCGCGAGCCGGTGCATGGCGAGCACCCCGGCGACGGCGGGCAGCACACCGGGCTGGTCGGGGACGGCGATCAGCAGTTCGACGCCGAGGGGCTCCGGATCGGCGGGCGCGGCCTCGGTGCCCTCCGCGTCCCGGTCGGCGGGGGCCTCGGTCTGCGCGCGCAGGGACAGCACCGGGCCGCCCGTGCGGAAGGCCTCGACGGCCAGCCGCTCCTGTTCGGCGGTCGGCTCGGCCGCGGCGGGGCCGTCGCCGTCGTCGGGGTCCTCCCCCGCGAGGACGGCGGCGACCCGCTTGACCAGGTCGGTGACGAGCGACCCGCGCCACGCGGACCAGGCCGCGGGCCCGGTGGCGAGCGCATCCGCCTCCGTCAGGGCATGCAGCAGTTCGAGCGTCCCCACGGACCCGACCGCGTCCGCGACGGCCCGCACCGTCGCCGGGTCGTCCAGATCGCGCCGCGTCGCCGACTCGATGAGCAGCAGATGGTGGCGTACGAGGGTGGCGACGACGGCGACGTCCGCGCGGTCGAAGCCGATGCGCGCGGCCACGTCCTTCGCGATGATCTCGCCGGCCACGGAGTGGTCGCCGGGCCAGCCCTTGCCGATGTCGTGCAGGAGCGCGGCGACGAGCAGCAGGTCGGGGCGGCCGACGCGGCGCGTGAGTTCGGCGGCGCGCACGGCGGTCTCGACGAGGTGCCGGTCGACCGTCCAGGTGTGCACGGCGTTGCGCTGGGGCCTGCACCGCACCCGCTCCCAGTCGGGCAGCAGCCGCGTGATCAGGCCCTCGGCCTCCAGCGCCTCCCAGACCTCGACGGTCGGCCGGCCCGCGCCGAGCAGCGTCACGAGCTGCTCGCGGGCCTCGGCGGGCCACGGCGTGGGCAGCGGGCGCGCGGCGGCGGCCATCCTGCGGACGGCGTGCAGGGACAGCGGCAGGCCGGCCTGGGCGGCGGCCGCGGCGGCGCGCAGCGGCAGCACGGGGTCCCGCTCGGGCCTGGCCGCGCGGGCGAGGACCGCCTCGCCCTCCTGCTCGACGACGCCCTCGGCGAGCGGCGACCGCTCGGTGGCGGGCTTGCTCCCGCCGCCCAGCATGGCGCGCAGCCGCGGCCGCACGGCCCGCGACCTGAGCACGCGCCCCACCTCGCGCCAGGTGACGTCACTGGCGTACGACACGGTGCGCGCGGCCTCGTAGACCTGGCGGAGCAAGGTGTCGGCGTCGAGGAGGCCGAGTCCGGCGGCGACCTGGTCCTGTTCCTGGAGGGCGAGGCGGTCGGTGGCGCGGCCGGTGGCCAGGTGCAGGGCGTCCCGTACGTCGAGGAGTCTGCGCCGCGCGTCGGCGAGGCCCTCCCTTGGGGCGTCGGCGAGCCATGACGCGGCGACGGCGCGCAGCGCGGTGGCGTCCCTGAGGCCGCCCCTGGCCTCCTTGAGGTCGGGTTCGAGCAGGTACTGCAACTCGCCCTGGCGTTCGGCCCGTTCGTCGCACAGGTCGCGCAGTTCGGGCAGGCGTTTGGGCGCCTGGTTGCGCCAGTCGGCGAGGACGGCGGTGCGCATGCCCGCCGTCAGGCCGAGGTCGCCGGCGATGTGCCGGGCGTCGAGGAGTCCGAGCTGCACCTTGAGGTCCTCGCCCGCCGTCTTACGCGCCTCCGCCGGAGTACGGACGGAGTGGTCGAGGGCGAGCCCCAGGTCCCATACGGGGTACCAGACGCGGTCCGCGAGGGAGGCGATGGCGCCGGGGCCGGCGCTGCCGTCGTGCAGGAGCAGCAGGTCGAGGTCGCTGCGCGGGGAGAGCTCCCCGCGCCCGTAGCCGCCGACGGCGACGAGTGACACCCCTGTCAGCTCGCGCGCCCCGGCGGTGAACAGCTCGGCGAGCCAGTCGTCGGTCAGCCCGGCGAGGGCCGAACGGCGCGGCGGCCCGGACTGCGCCTCGTCCTGGAGGAGGCGCAGCCGGGCCGCCGCATAGCCGCTGGGTGCTGAATCGTTGTCGTCCGCTTTTCCGGTCTGCGCATCCACACTCGTCACCCAGCGACTCCTCTGTTGCGTTTACAGCGCGTCCGGCCCGCGCTCACCGGTGCGGACCCTGACGGCGGTCTCCACCGGGACGGCCCAGACCTTGCCGTCCCCGATCTTGCCGGTCCTGGCGGCCTTCACCACGACATCGATGAGCTGTTCGGCGTCGTCGTCCTCCACGAGGACCTCTATGCGGATCTTCGGTACGAGGTCGACGGTGTACTCGGCGCCGCGGTAGACCTCGGTGTGGCCGCGCTGGCGGCCGTATCCGCTGGCCTCGGTGACGGTCAGGCCCTGGATGCCGAAGGCCTGGAGGGCTTCCTTGATCTCGTCGAGCCGGTGTGGCTTGACGACCGCCGTGATGAGCTTCATGCGTCCACCTTCTTGATCTTCGCTGCCGACTCGTCGACGGGTCCGGGGCCCGGGCTCGGCGCGGCCGAGCGGAGAACCGTGCCGCCGCCCGCGCCGCTGAAGTCGTACGCGGTCTCGGCGTGCTCGACCTGGTCGATGCCGGAGACCTCGTCGTCCTCGCTGACCCGCATGCCGATCGTCTTGTCGATCAGGAAGGCGAGGATCGCGGAGACGACGAGCGAGTACGCGAGGACCGCGCCGACGCCCGCGAGCTGCTTCCACAGCTGGGTCAGGCCGCCGCCGTAGAACAGGCCCTGCGCGTCGGACTGGCCGCCGCCGGTGGCGAAGAAGCCGATGAGGAGCGAACCGATGACTCCGCCGACGAGGTGGACGCCGACGACGTCGAGCGAGTCGTCGTAGCCGAACCTGTACTTGAGACCGACGGCCATGGCGCACAGGACACCCGCGATGACACCGATGGCGATCGCACCGAGCGGCGAGCAGGAGCCGCCGGACGGGGTGATCGCGACGAGGCCCGCGACGGCGCCGGAGGCGGCGCCGAGGGTGGTGCACGCGCCGTGCCGGATCTTCTCGTAGATCAGCCAGGCGAGCATGGCAGCGGCGGTGGCGACCTGCGTGTTGACGAACATCAGCGCGCCGACACCGTCGTCGTTGCCGAGCCACGAGCCCGCGTTGAACCCGAACCAGCCGAACCACAGCAGACCGGCGCCGAGCATCACCAGCGGCAGCGAGTGGGGCCGCATCGGGTCCTTCTTGAAGCCGACGCGCTTGCCGATCACGAGGATCACACCGAGAGCGGCCGCACCCGCGTTGATGTGGACCGCGGTGCCGCCGGCGAAGTCGATGACCCCGAGGTCGAACGCCCAGCCACCGGTGCCCCAGACCCAGTGCGCGACGGGGAAGTACACGAGCGTCGCCCACAGGGTGATGAACAGCGCCCAGGCGCTGAACTTCACGCGGTCGGCGAGCGCGCCACTTATCAGGGCGGGCGTGATGATCGCGAACATCAGCTGGAACACGGCGAAGACGTAGATCGGGATGGTGTAGCCGTCCCACAGCTGCGTCAGGCCGATGCCGCTGAGCCCGACGTAGTCCGAGGACCAGCCGATCAGGCTGCCGTGGTCGGTGCCGAAGGCGGCGGAGAAGCCGTAGAGGACCCACAGGATCGTGACGATCCCGAGGCTGATGAAGCTCATCATCAGCATGTTCAGGGTGGACTTGACGCGGACCATGCCTCCGTAGAAGAAGGCGAGTCCCGGCGTCATGATCATCACCAGGGCGGAACAGATCAGCATGAACCCTGTATTGGCGGCAGACAGCGTGGGCGTGTCTGCGGCAAGCGTGATGCCTGGGGGCATCGGCGTCTCCTCGTCGTTGGTACGGCCCCGTGCGGGCGAAGCCTGTGCGGTCAAGAGGGGCGGGCCGGTTATGCGCCAAGAGAATGGTGCAGCGCCGTTTCCGTGGACGCCCCTCGATGTTTCGCCGCAGTGACGAAGAGGTCGTGCGTGTTACGCGTCAATGAACTGCCTGATACGGGGTGAGGCGATCGTTATCGTGACGCAACCAACAAAGACCGGCCGCGGCGGCCATCCGGTTGACCTGGCAATGGGGGAGCCGAGTCGGGCAGTCCGGGAGGGCCGGCCGCGGCCGGGGACAAGGGTTCAGACCGCTTCGACGGTCTCCGGAAGATGGATCGCGAGCTGGTCGGTGAGGTGCGCGACCTCGGCGACGTCCCCGAACTCACGGACCGCGGTGTCCACGGTCTTGCGGATACGGGTGTTGACCCGCTCGGAGCGCACCTTCTTGGCGATGATCATGGCCTGCTCGGCGAGCACCGTGGACTGCTCGGGCTCGCGCTGGAGCAGATGCACCGTGGCCATCCCGATGAGGTTCAGCGCGTACGACCGCTGGTGCTCGGAGTCCTTCTCGAAGAGCTCGACGGCGCGCCGCATGACGGGCTCGGACATGGAGGCGTACGTGGGGCTGCGGCCCGCCACATAGGCGAGGTCGCGGTACGAGTGGGAGTTCTCCCCGTGCAGCTCGGCCTCGGAGAAGAAGCGGATCCAGTCGGGGTCCGGGTCGTCCCAGTCGTCGGCGTCGTGGAAGGTCTCCTCGGCCATCCGGACGGCCCGCTTGCACTTGCCGGGCTGCCCGATATTCGCGTACGCGCGGGCCTCCATCGCATACAGCATGGCCTGCGTGCGCGGACTGGCGCAGTCGCGGCTGCCGTACTGCGCGAGATGGACGAGTTCCAGCGCGTCGTCGGGCCGGCCGAGGTGGATCATCTGCCGGCTCATGCTGGACAGGACGTACGAGCCGAGCGGCTTGTCGCCGGCCTCCTTGGCCGCGTGCAGGGCGAGGACGAAGTACTTCTGGGCGGTGGGCTGGAGGCCCACGTCGTAGCTCATCCAGCCCGCCAGCTCGGCCAGCTCGGCCGCGACTTTGAAGAGACGCTTCGTCGTGGCCGCCGGCTGGGGCTCCTGGAGCAGGTCGGTCACCTCGTGCAGCTGGCCGACGACGGCCTTGCGGCGCAGCCCGCCGCCGCACTGCGCGTCCCACTGCCGGAACATGACCGTCGTCGACTCCAGGAGGTCCAGCTCCGGCTTCGAGAGCCGGTTCCCGCGGCGCAGGGCCGCCGGGTCGGGCTCCACCGCCGGCGTCCCGGGCGTGGGCACGAGCCAGCGCTGCATGGGCTCGATGAGCGCGGGGCCCGCGGAGAGCGCGAGGGCGCTGCCGAGGAATCCGCGGCGCGCCAGCATCAGGTCGCTGCGGGAGAACTCACCGATCAGCGCCACCGTCTGCGGACCCGTCCATGGCAGGTCGACGCCGGACACGGAGGGCGACTGGTGCGCGGCGCGCAGGCCGAGGTCCTCGACCGCGACGACGCAGCCGAAGCGCTCGGAGAACAGCTCGGACAGGATCCGCGGGATCGGCTCGCGCGGGTTCTCGCCGTCGAGCCAGCGACGCACGCGCGAGGTGTCCGTGGAGATGTGATTGGCGCCCAACTGCCGCGCCCGGCGGTTCACTTGGCGCGCCAGCTCGCCCTTCGACCAGCCGCTGCGCAGGAACCACGAGCTCAGCAGCTCATTGGGGCGCTTCTCAGCGTTCGTCACGCTTCCGTCGCTGCCGCCCACTGGAACGCCCCCATCCCTGAAGCCACCTCTTCGCCACCCCGCTGCTGCGGGGTGCGATGTGCGTCAAGCCCTACCAGCATGCCGTCAACTGCGGCCGCCCGTCCGGTGGTTGTCACTCCTCGAACAGGAAACCGACTTGCCTCCGGCATACCCAAGAGTGCTCGCATCCCAGGGGCTTGTGTACTGAAAGTAATCCTACGATCACCCCTCCGGCCATGGCGAACCCGGAAACGCCACCATTCGCCACCCCTTCGAATGAACTAGGGGAGCGCGGCACACGATTCACTTGACATAGGACGGCCGAAAGTGGGCGGAGCGGTGTACGCCAGGGCGTGCGACACCGGGCGCACCACCCCCGAAGCTACCGAACGCCGCCCCGAGCCGGCGGTTCACGGCCCCACGGAAGCAGAGGGTCACGATCCGATTCCGTCTCGTAACCACCGGTGCGCAGGACCCGTTGGAGGGGGCATGGGCTTCACGATCGGCGGCAGCCGCGGGATTCTCGACATCCGGTCCGGTGCCCGGCGCCGCGGCCGCACTTCAGGCCGCGCGTCGGACTGCACCTCGGTGGCCGAGTTCACCGGGCTCTGGGGCTGGGACGCGGTGCCGGGGGCACGCGCCTCGGGCGGCGCCTGCTCGTGCGGCAAGGCGAACTGCATCCAACCCGGCGCCCACCCCATCGACCACGCGCCGATCGTCCCGGCGGGGGCCACGCTCGACGAAGTGACCGAGACCTGGGAGCAGTTCCCCGGTGCCGCGGTGATGCTGCCCGTCGGCCGCGCGTTCGACATCATCGACGTACCCGAGGCGGCCGGCCGTCGCGCACTCGCCCGCCTGGAGCGGATGGGCCTGCCGCTCGGCCCCGTGACGGCGACGCCCGAGGGACGCGCCCACTTCTTCGTCGCACCGGGCTCCGCCGCCGAACTCGGCTCGCTGCTCTACCGGATGGGCTGGGACGACGCGGCCCTCGACCTGCACGCGCTCGGCCCCGGCACCCACATCACCGCCCCGCCCTCCGACCGCGGCGGCCTCGGCCCGGTCCGGTGGCTGCGCGCCCCCGGACTCGACTCGGCGACCCAGCCCCCGCAGGCCCGCCTCGTCCTCGGCACCCTGGCGTACGTGGCCCATCGCTCCCCGGCGTCCTAGGGCCGGCCGTCAGATTCCCGTCGCCCGCACTGAGGGCGAGCCCGGCGGCGTCTGGTGCGTGCGATCGCAAGGCGCCGGAGAGTCCTCGATCAGGGTCTGCCCTGCCCGAGCGAAGCCGAGAGCTTGGCGAAGGAGCTGCCAGGGCTTTTCGGCAACACCGCATGGGGATCCCCCTGCTCGAGTGAAGCCGAGACCATGGGGGAGCACCTGCCGGACGCCGCCGGGCAGGCGGGAATGTGACGACAGGCCCCAGCGGCGGCCCACACACATGGAAGCGCCCGCTCCTCAAGGAGCGGGCGCTTCCATGTGCGAAGAGACGTCGTACGGCTACTCGCCGATCAGCGCGTCCACGAACGCCTCCGGCTCGAAGGGAGCCAGGTCGTCGGGGCCCTCGCCCAGGCCGATCAGCTTCACCGGCACGCCCAGCTCGCGCTGCACGGCGATGACGATGCCGCCCTTGGCCGTGCCGTCGAGCTTGGTGAGCACGATGCCGGTGATGTCCACCACCTCGGCGAAGACGCGGGCCTGGACCAGGCCGTTCTGCCCGGTCGTCGCGTCGAGGACGAGCAGGATCTCGTCGAGCGGGGCGTGCTTCTCGACGACGCGCTTGACCTTGCCGAGCTCGTCCATGAGGCCGGTCTTGGTGTGCAGGCGGCCCGCGGTGTCGATGAGGACGACGTCGGCGCCCTCCTCGATGCCCTCCTTGACGGCGTCGAACGCGATGGACGCGGGGTCGCCGCCCTCGGGGCCGCGCACGGTGCGGGCACCGACCCGCTCGCCCCAGGTCTGGAGCTGGTCGGCGGCGGCGGCGCGGAAGGTGTCGGCAGCACCGAGCACCACGTTCCTGCCGTCGGCCACCAGGACGCGGGCGAGCTTGCCGGTGGTGGTGGTCTTGCCGGTGCCGTTGACCCCGACGACCATCACGATGCCCGGGGTGTCGAGGTTCGAGTCGGTCTTGACCGAGCGGTCGAACTCCGGGACGAGGAGCTGGACCAGCTCCTCGCGCAGCAGCGCGCGCAGCTCGTCGGGCGTGCGGGTGCCGAGCACCTTGACGCGCTCGCGCAGCCGGTCGACGAGCTCCTGCGTGGGCTGCACACCGACGTCGGCGGTGAGCAGGGTGTCCTCGATCTCCTCCCAGGTGTCCTCGTCCAGGTGCTCGCGCGAGAGGAGCGTGAGCAGCCCCTTGCCGAGCGCGTTCTGCGAGCGGGAGAGCCGGGAGCGCAGACGCACGAGACGCCCCGCGGTCGGCTCCGGAACCTCGATCTCGGGCGCGGCCGGAGCCGGGGGCTCCTCCACCGCGATGGGCGCGGACGGCTCCGGCTCGACGAGCGGGAGGTCGACCTCCTCGATCGTGCGGCGAGGTCCGTCGCGCGGCGTCTCGGCCTCTTCGCCGACGTGCGGCTCGGCCGGAGGGGCGGTGATGTCGGGCACGGAGGGGGGCGGCGGGGGCAGCTGCTTCCTCCTGCGGCTGCCGACCACGAGCCCGCCGAGTGCGCCGATCACGACCACGGCGATGACTACAGCAAGGATGACGATTTCCATAACCCGTCCAGTATCAGCCATGGGCACCGGGGGCACCCTCCTTGTGGCTTCCTCCAAAGAACATAAGCCACTTGAGTGGATTACTCGGACTAAAGTACGATGGAAGAGGATGATGCAACGCGCGTAGAGTCCACAGCGTCCCCTCCCCACACCCCCCACCGGCTCCCCCACCAACACCCACGGAGCCGAGCGAGAGGCACGGAACCCCACCGCATGAGCAAGACCGCCGAATCCGAAGGCGCACTCGAGACCCGCGGCATCGAGCCCGTCCCCGAGTCCGAGCGCACCGCCAGGACCCGTGAGCTGTTCCCCACCTGGGTCGCCGCCAACATCAGTGTGCTGCTGCTCACGATGGGCGCGAGTCTGGTCGTCTCGTACAAGCTCAACTTCTGGCAGGCACTCGTCGTCGCGATCGCCGCCCCCATTGTCTCGTACGGCCTCGTCGGCCTGATCGGCATCGCCGGCAAGCGCGGCGGCGCCCCGGGCATGGCCCTGTCGCGCGCGGTCTTCGGCCAGCGCGGCAACCTGCTGCCGGGCTCGCTCATCTGGGTCGCCCGCTGGGGCTGGGAGACGATCAACGCGGTGACCGGCGCCTACGCCGTGCTCACCGTCCTGGACATCCTCTTCGGCGTGAAGAGCAACAACGTCCTGGTGATCGTCACGCTGCTGCTCTTCGTCGTCACGACGTTCGTGATCTCCGGCCTCGGGATCAACGCCGTGCAGAAGTGCAACAAGTACGCGACGTACCTCTTCGGTCTCTTCTCGGTCCTCGTGCTGGCCTACCTGATCGCCAACACCGACTGGACCCGCGTCTTCGACCAGCCCGCGGGCAAGATGTCGCTGATGGTCGCCGGTATCGGCCTGATCGCCGCGGGCGGCGTCAGCTGGATCCCCTCGTCGCCTGACTTCACGCGCTACCTGCCGCGCACGGCCTCGTCGGTCGCGATCGTGCGCAACTCGGTCGGCGGCGCCGGCATCGTCGTCCTGCCGATGGTCCTGATGGGCGCCGTCATGGCGGTCTCCACGCCCGACCTGGCCTCGGCCGCCGACCCGGTCTCCTTCCTCGGCGAGATCCTGCCGCTGTGGATCGCTGTCCCGTACCTCCTGATCGCCCTGGTCGGCATGCTGCTGATCAACTCGATGTCGATGTACTCGGCGGGCTTCACCGCCCAGACCCTCGGCTTCAAGGTCCCGCGCCACTGGGCCGTCTCGATCAACGCGCTGATCTCGCTGATCTTCGGCGGCATCCTGATGCTCGTCGCAACCAGCTTCATGGGCTCGTTCATCGCCTTCCTCTCGCTGCTCGCGGTGGCGTTCTCGGCCTGGGTCGGCGTCTTCGGCGCCGACATGCTGCGGCGCAAGGAGTACGACGCCGAGGCCCTCGTCGACACCACGCGCACCAGCGCCTACTGGTACACGGGCGGCTTCAGCCCGGCAGCCGTCGCCTCCTGGGCGATCGGCCTGCTCGGGGGCCTGATGTTCACCACGTCCGACTGGTTCACCGGCCCCCTCGCCGCCAACAACCCGATCGGCGAGTACGGCCTCGGCTGGGTCGCCACGATCGTGATCTCCGGCCTGCTGTACGTGGTCCTGCCGAAGCCCGCCGTCGCCGCCACCTCCGAGATCTCCGCCGAAGAGGAGCGCGAGACTCTGGCTGTCTGACGCCCCGTCAGCTACCGTCCCCCTTCACCAGCGGCCCAACTCCGCCCTGTGAAGGGGGACTTCTCATGCCCGTCACGGTCGTGCGCTTCAACCTCGTGGACCCTGCGGCGACGCCCGAATCGCTGAGCGCCCGCTACCGGGCGGCCGTCGAGATGGCGGCGTACGCCGACGACCGCGGCATCTCCACCGTCCAGACCGAGGAGCACCACGGCGTCGCCAACAACTGGCTGCCGTCCCCCTTCACCTTCGCGGGCGCCGTCTTCGGCGCGACCCGGCGCATCGCCGTCACGGTCTCCGCGATCATCGGCCCGCTGCACGATCCGCTGCGCCTCGCGGAGGACATCGCCGTACTCGATCTGCTCAGCGGCGGCCGGCTCGTCACCGTCGCCGGAATCGGCTACCGGCCCGAGGAGTACGGCCAGTTCGACGTCGAGTGGAAGCGGCGGGGCAAGCTCCAGGACGAGCTTCTCGACACCCTGCTCAAGGCGTGGACGGGCGAGGAGTTCGACTTCCGCGGCCGCACGGTCCGCGTCACTCCGCGCCCGTTCACCCAGCCCCACCCGCTGCTCCTGGTCGGCGGTTCCTCGCGGGCGGCGGCGCGGCGGGCGGCCCGCCTCGGCCTGCCGTTCTTCCCGAGCGCGCATCTGCCCGAACTCGAGGCGTACTACAAGGAACAGCTCGTCGAGCACGGCACCGAGGGCTGGACCATGATGCCCGCGGCGGTCACCCCGCTGCTGCACGTCGCCGAGGACCCCGACCGCGTCTGGGCCGAGCACGGCGAGCACTTCCTGCACGAGGCACGGACGTACGCGTCCTGGCAGTCCGGCGACATCAAGTCGGCGGTGAAGTCCGGCGCTACGACAGTCGACGAGCTGCGCGCCGAGGGCGTCTACCGGATCCTCACGCCCGACGAGTGCGTGGAGCAGGCCCTCGACAGCTATGTGCTGCACCCGTTGTCGGGCGGTATGCCGGTCGACGAGGGCTGGCGCAGCCTGCATCTGTTCTGCGAAAACGTACTGCCCCGGCTCGAAGACCGTGCGGTCTGAGCCGGGGCAGTGACGAGGGTGAGGAGATGGCAGCGGGGACTTAACCCATCTCCTCCAACGCCTTGCCCTTGGTCTCCTTCACGAACTTGAGTACGAAGGGGATCGAGAGCGCGGCGAAGATTGTGTAAATGATGTACGTCCCGGAGAGGTTCCAGTCGGCCAGCGACGGGAAGCTCGCGGTGATGGCCCAGTTGGCGATCCACTGCGCGGACGCGGCCACGCCGAGCGCCGCGGCGCGGATCTTGTTCGGGAACATCTCGCCGAGGAAGACCCAGACGACGACACCCCAGGACAGGGCGAAGAACAGGACGAAGAAGTGGGCGGCGATCAGGGCGACCCAGCCCTGCGTGGCCGGCAGCTTGCCGTCCACCAGGTCGTACGAGAACGCCCAGGCCTCCAGTGCGAGACCGATGACCATGCCGACGGAACCGACCAGGGCCAGCGGCTTACGGCCGACGCGGTCCACCAGGAGCATCGCGATCACGGTGCCGATGATGTTGATGATCGACGTGGTGAACGAGTAGAAGAACGAGTCCGTCGGGTTCACGCCGACCGACTGCCACAGCGTCGAGGAGTAGTAGAACGCGACGTTGATGCCGACGAACTGCTGGAAGACCGAGAGGCCGATACCGATCCAGACGATCGGCTTGAAGTAGAGGCCGCCGTTGCCCTTGCCGGAGAGCAGGTCCTTGAACGTGGACTTGTGCTCGCTCTTCATCGCGTGCTCGATCTCGGCGACGCGGACGTCCAGGTCGATCTTCGTGCCCTCGACCTCGGCGAGGATCTCCTTGGCCTTGGCCTCGCGGCCGACCGAGATGAGGAAGCGCGGCGACTCGGGGATCGCGAAGGACAGCATGCCGTAGAGGACGGCGGGGATGACCATCACGCCGAGCATGACCTGCCAGGCCTCGAGGCCCAGGACTTCACCGCGCTGGTCGCCGCCGGCGGCCTGCAGGATGCCGTAGTTGACGAGCTGCGAGATGGCGATGCCGACGACGATCGCGGCCTGCTGGAAGGAGCCGAGGCGGCCGCGGTACGCGGGCGGCGAGACCTCGGCGATGTAGGCCGGGCCGATGACGGAGGCCATGCCGATGCCGAAGCCGCCGACGATCCGCCAGAAGGCCAGGTCCCAGAGGGCGAAGGGCAGTGCGGAGCCGACGGCGCTGATCGTGAAGAGGACGGCCGCGATCTGCATGCAGCGGATACGGCCGATGCGGTCCGCGATCCGGCCGGCGGTGGCCGCGCCGATCGCACAGCCGATCAGGGCGATGGCGATGACCTGGGCGAGCGTTCCGGAGCCGATGTCGTACCGGTCGCGGATGGCCTCGACGGCTCCGTTGATCACGGAACTGTCGTAGCCGAAGAGAAAGCCGCCCATCGCGGCCGCCGCCGTGATGAAGATGACGTGACCGAGATGGTCGGGGTGAGCCTCTCGGGCGCTTGGCGGCTTCGCTGTGCTGGTCACGGTTTACTCCTCGGGCCACCGGCAACGGTGCCGGGGGTGGGGGTGAGAGCCCTTCCAGTGGCGCACAACTTCACGCCGCCCACCACCTGAAGGTAAAAGCAACGTTGCAGAGACTATGCCTTCAAGTTTCGAAGTCAAGAGGGGGGTAACTGTAATTTTGAGACGCCCTGGTCACAGGCATCATTCAACTCTTGAACGATCGCTTGTGAGTGATCTTGTGGCTGATCTCGCGGCCGACGCCGCGGCTGATGCCGTACCGGTGAACGAGGTACGGGCGGGCCGGTGACCGATGTCCGGGCGGCCCGGCGTGCGGTCAGCGCAGCCGCTGACTGATCACCTTCGACACCCCGTCGCCCTGCATCGACACCCCGTAGAGCGCGTCGGCGACCTCCATCGTGCGCTTCTGGTGCGTGATCACGATGAGCTGGGAGGCCTCCTGGAGCTCCTGCATGATGCGGATGAGGCGCTGGAGGTTGGTGTCGTCGAGTGCGGCCTCGACCTCGTCCATCACATAGAAGGGGCTGGGCCGCGCCTTGAAGATCGAGACGAGCAGCGCCACGGCGGTCAGGGAGCGCTCGCCGCCGGAGAGCAGCGAGAGCCGCTTGACCTTCTTGCCCGGAGGGCGGGCCTCCACGTCGACGCCCGTGGTGAGCATGTTGTCGGGATCGGTCAGGATCAGCCGTCCGTCGCCGCCGGGGAAGAGCCGGCTGAAGACACCCTCGAACTCTCGGGCCGTGTCCCGGTACGCCTCGGTGAAGACCTGCTCGACGCGCTCGTCGACCTCCTTCACCACCTGAAGGAGATCGCTCCTCGTCTTCTTCAGGTCCTCGAGCTGCTCGCTGAGGAACTTGTGGCGCTCCTCCAGCGCGGCAAACTCTTCCAGAGCCAGCGGATTCACTTTTCCCAGCTGCTGATACGCCCGTTCGGCTGACTTGAGCCGCTTCTCCTGCTCCCCGCGCACGAACGGCCGCGGCTGATTGCGCGGGTGCTCGGGGTCGTCGGGCAGCTCCTCGCCCTCGGCCGGAAGCGAGGGCGGTACGGGCTGCTGCGGCCCGTACTCCGCTACGAGTCCCGCCGGTTCGACGCCGAGTTCCTCCAGTGCCTTGGCCTCCAGCTGCTCGATCCGCAGCCGCTTCTCGGCGCCGAGCACCTCGCCCCGGTGCACCGAGTCCGTCAGCTTGTCGAGCTCCGCCTTCAGGTCCCGGCCGCGGGCCCGCTCGGCGACGAGCTCCCGCTCCCGCTCGCCCTTGGCGCTCTCGGCGGACGCCCGCTCCTGCTCGGCCCGTCCCACGGATACCTCGACGTGGGCGAGCAACTGCCGGGCGCCGGAGGCCACCGCCTCGGCCACGGCCGCTTCGTGGCGCAGCCTGGAGCGCTGCCGCTCCGCACGCGCGCGTGCCTCGCGCTCCGCGCGGGCCGCCCGGTCCAGCGAATCGGCGCGTCCGGCAAGGCCCTTCACGCGCTCCTCGTGCGTACGCGCCTGGAGCCGGGCCTCCATCTCGGTCTGGCGGGCGTTGGCCCCGTCGGCGGCAAGCCGGTCGCGTACCGCGGTGTCCGGCTCCTCGTCGGCCGGCATCTCCTCGGCGACGGCGAGCCGTTCCGCCAGCTCCTCGGCGTCCATTACGGCCTTCTCCAGCGCGTCCTGCGCCTTGGCGGCCGCGGCGGCGCTGCGCTCGGCCTCCCCGGCCGCGCCTCGCGCCTGTCCGGACAGACGGCCGAGCTGCTGCGCCACGGACGACTTCTCGCGGTCGGCGGCCCGGCGCCGCTCCCCCAGCTCCTCCACCAGAGCGGCGGCGTCAGCGCGCCGGGCGACCGCGGCGCGCTGCGCCTCGGCCAGCTCCTCGCACCGCACCCCGAGCTCGGCCAGCTCGCCCGCGGCCTCGTCGACGGAGGCCTGCACCTCGAGAAGACTGGGCGCACCGGCGGAACCGCCCTGCGCGAAGTGCGCCCCGAGCAGGTCCCCTTCAGCGGTGACTGCGGTCAGCTCGGGCCGCGCGTAGACAAGATCCTCGGCATCCTCGAGCGTCCCGACGACCACGATCCCCCGCAGCAGCCGCCGCACGGCAGGCATCAACTCGGAGGGCCCGCGCACGAAATCGGCCACGGGCGGCGGCCCGTCCCCACCCCGCGCGGCCCGTCCCGGGTACGCACGTCCCAAGCCACCGAGCCCCTCGCCGACATCGCCCGCCCCGGTCGCCGACGCGGCACTCTCCGGATGGGAGCCACCACGGTGTACGTCACCAGTGCCGTCACCACCACCCGCGGCCCCGCCACCAGGGGAACCTCCGGCCGAGGCGGACATGCCGCCGGCCGCCGCCACGGAAACGCCACCGTCACCACCAGCCACAGGCCCACCGTCCGCAGACCCACCACCGGCCGACCCCCCGGCCGACGACGCGCCCCCACCCCCGGCCCAAGCGGAATCGTCCCCGGCCAGCAGCAGCGCCGCGCGCCCCGCGTCCTGTTTGCGCAGGAGGCGGATCGCTTCCGCGGCGGAGGCGGGGGTCGTCACGGCGATGGCGTCGGCCGCGGCGCCGAACGCCGCGGCGACCGGGACCTCGAAGCCTGGGGTGACGGAGAGCAGTTCGGCCGCGGGGCCGAGGACTCCGGCCAGTCGGTCGCGGGCCCCGAGCAACGCGCCGGTGCCGTCCTTGCGGCGCAGTCCGAGCGCGAGGGCGTCATGCCTGGCGGAGACAGCGGCCCGTTTGCGTTCCGCGGACGTCAGGGCTTCCCTGGCCGCCGTCAGCGCGGACTCCGCGTCGGCGAGGGCGGCCCTGGCCGCGTCGTGCCGGTCCCCGAGCTCCGCGTCCCCGGCGTCGAGGCCGTCCACCTCGGCCTTGAGCTGCTCGTACTCCTCCTGCGCCGCGACGGCCCGCTCCCGCGCCTCGTCCCGCGCGGCGGCCAGCCGGTCGATCTCGGCCTGCGCCGCGGCGGCCCGCGAACGGGCGGCGTTGACCTGCCCGTTCAGCCGCGCAAGCCCCTCGCGCCGGTCGGCGATGGCCCGGGCTGCGTCCTTGAGCCGACGCTCCTCGGCCGCCAACTCCCGTTCCAGGTCGGCCCGGTGGGCCACCGTGTCGTCGAGAGCGCGCTCGGCCGCTTCGAGCGCGGCCTCCAGTTCGGCCTCCTGCTCGCGGATCCGGGCGGCCTCGCGCTCCATGTCCTCGGGGTCACGCCCGCGCCGCTCCTCCGCGGGGGCTGACGTCGCGCTCTTGACCCGCGCGTCGGCCAGCGAGACGGTGCCGCGCACCCGCTCGGCCAGTTGCGACAGCTCGTACCAGGTCTGCTGGGCGCGCTGGAGCCGCGGCGTGAGCTGCCTGACCTCGGCCTCCAGGAGCGCCTCACGCTGGAGTGCCTTCTTCAGCTCGGCCTCGGCGGCGTCCTTGCGTTCCTTGAGCGCCGCCTCGTCCTCGACCTCGGCGCGCAGCGCACCCCGCATCCGTACGAGGTCGTCGGCGAGGAGGCGCAGCCGCGCGTCGCGGAGGTCGGCCTGGATGACGGCGGCGCGGCGCGCGACGGCGGCCTGGCGCCCGAGCGGCTTCAACTGTCGCCGCAACTCGTCGTTAAGGTCCTGCACGCGCGCGAGGTTGGCCTTCATCGCGTCCAGTTTCCGCAGCGCCTTCTCCTTGCGCTTGCGGTGCTTGAGGACACCGGCGGCCTCCTCGATGAACGCCCTGCGCCCCATCGGGTCGGCGTGGAGCACGGAGTCGAGCTGGCCCTGCCCGACGATGACATGCATCTCGCGCCCGATACCGGAGTCGGATAGCAACTCCTGGATATCGAGCAGCCTGCACGTGTCGCCGTTGATCTGGTATTCGCTGCCGCCGTTGCGGAACATGATCCGCGTAATGGTGACCTCGGCGTACTCGATGGGCAGCGCGCCGTCGGAGTTGTCGATGGTCAGCGACACCTCGGCGCGGCCGAGCGGCGGGCGCCCGGTCGTGCCGGCGAAGATGACGTCCTCCATCTTGCCGCCGCGCAGCGACTTCGCACCCTGCTCGCCCATGACCCAGCTGAGGGCGTCCACGACATTGGACTTGCCCGAGCCATTGGGGCCGACGACGCAGGTGATGCCCGGCTCGAACCGCAGTGTGGTGGCCGAGGCGAACGATTTGAACCCGCGCAGGGTCAGGGCCTTGAGGTGCACGCCGCCGGACTCTACCCGCCGCGCGTGTCTCACTCCATGAACCCGCGGTTTCGCCCAGGAAAGTGCAGGGCACATCAGACGTTAAAGAAAGACGTCGACGCGCGGAGCATCGGCGGGGCATTCGAGGGGGCGCGACACGGGGCGGCTCACGGGGAGCGGAAAGTCAGAAAGAAGGGACGCGAAAAGCGTCCCTTGTAGATCTGAGCAATCTGATCAAGCGGCTTGACGAAAGGGCTGCCTGACCACTGGTGTCGTGTGCGGGATGTGGTCAGGTGAGCGCAGGCTCCGCCTGGGGTACGTCGATGCTCTCGAGGAGCGAGTCGTGAGAAGCGGCAGCCGCGAGCGCGTCGTTCTCGGACTGGATCCGAACGAGTTCGGACTCAAGGTCCTGGACGCGCTGCTGGAGCCGTCGCATCTCGGCGAGGAGTCGCGGGTCGGAACCGCCGACGTAACCGAGAAGCGCCTTTGCCATGATGGATGGTCCTCCACAATGAGTGACCGACCGAAGCGGTGTGGGTCGTGAGGGAATCGCACCCGCGGTGCCTGGCACTCGTTGTCTTGCTGCCGTTCATACATGCCAAACAGCTAAGGTGCGCGGGGCTTCCAGAGTCTCACCAAAAAGTTTGACGGTCAACACGATCACACCCCGTATCGACGGGTGAGCCCGGGGGCGCGGCACCGTGAAAACTTCGGCGCGGCCTCACTTCGGGCCCCTGGGGGCGCGGAGATCATCCTTACTTCGCGAGCCTGCCACGACGAGCGCTTATTGGCAACCACCAGGTCATTCATGCCCCACGCAGTTGCCCTGAGCATGCCATCAACACCTGTTGAGGCCCTGGCCTGCGCGTCCTTCTCAGCGAATGGCGAAGTCGGCGTATCCGCCGCGCGGGGCGTCCCAGATCTCGGTGACTCCGTCGACCCTCCCGGGTGTGTCGCCGTCGCGGAGCCAGTCGAGAAGGCCCTGACAGCTCGCGCGTGAGCCCTCCGCGACGACCTGGACCCGGCCGTCGTCCAAATTGAGAGCAAAGCCACTCAGGCCGCCGATCTCAAGAGCCTTCGCCCGGGTGAACCAGCGAAAACCCACACGCTGGACGCGTCCGCGCACCCAGGCGGTGATGCGTACGTCTTCGTTCATAAGGGGCACGCTAACCGGCCAATTGCACTCGGAGCACTTCGCCCCCTTCCGCCTTGCGGTACCGTCCCGGACCAATGCGACTCACTCGAACGGGTGAGTCGCATTACCCACAGCGAGGACGAGGAAGGCCACAAGATGGGACGCCACCGACGCACCGACGCCGGCCGCGCCGCCACGGGTCGCGCCACGGACAGCACGGCCGGTTCGTATGCCGGGCACGGCGGTACGTACAAGGCCGGGTACAACGGCGCGTACGGCGCGCACGCGGAGACGTACACACCCGACGGATTCACCTCCCCGTACAACGCAAGCCCGCACGCCACGGCGAACGGCGACCTGGGCTGGGGGTTCGACGACGTCTACCCGGGCGAGCCCGAAGCCGCGTACGCGCCCTCCGGGAGCCCGGGCGGCTCGCACCGCCACAGGAAGCGCGTCGCCAGGCCGGTGCGGACGGGGCTCCTCGGAGTCTCCGCCGCCGTGGCGATGGGCGCCGTCGCGGTGGCCTCCGGGGTGGTCCCCGGCATGGACAACTACTCGCTGGGCGGCGGCAACGGCGCCGACAAGGTGCGCGCCGCCGACTCCCCTTCGGGGCTCGAGACGCAGGGCGGTACGGACGGCAGCGCCGACCGCGCCCCGTCCTCCGCGAGCCGCAGCGCCGAGCGCTCGGACTCTCCTTCCGCTTCACCTTCGCAGTCTTCGTCGAAGCCGTCTTCGAACCCGTCAAAGACGGCTTCGTCGAGCAAGTCCTCCAGTTCCGCTTCGCATTCCGGTTCCGGCGGTGCGGCGACCTCGCCGAAGACCGCGACCCCGTCCAAGACCGCCACCACGAAGCCGAAGCCCCCGGCTGCGGCGCCGAGCCTGAAGGCCCCGTCCGGCGAGGCGTCGGCCGAGGCCCAGGTGCTCGCGCTGGTCAACACGGAGCGGGCCAAGGCCGGCTGCAGGCCGGTGACCGCGGACGGCGGCCTCGCCGCCCTCGCCGGGAACTTCAGCGAGGACATGGCGGCGCGGGGCTTCTTCGACCACACGGATCCGGATGGCGCGACGCCCTGGGACCGCGCGAAGGAGGCCGGCATAACGGACCTGGGCGGCGAGAACATAGCCCGGGGCCAGGCCAACGCCCAGTCCGTGATGGACTCCTGGATGAACAGCCCCGGCCACCGCGCGAACATCCTCAACTGCGACTACAAGACGCTGGGTGTCGGCGTGCACTTCGGGTCGGGCGGCCCGTGGTGGACGCAGGACTTCGGCTTCTGACCGCACCGGCCGGCCCCAGGCCCCCGCGCTAACCGATGGTTAGCGCACCCCAGAGGCTCGCGCTGCGCCGGAGTACGCTTGCCGCATGGAATCGAGCGGCAGCGACCTCGCGTACGACGTGTTCTCCCGTCAGTGCCCGTCCCGCGGCACCCTCGAGCACGTGACGGGCCGCTGGGGAGCGCTCACGCTCGGGGCGCTGCACGAGGGCAGCTTCCGCTTCAACGAACTGCGGCGCCGCGTGGACGGCGTGAGCGAGAAAATGCTGTCGCAGACCCTGCACGCGCTGGAGCGCGACGGCCTGGTGCACCGCGAGGCGCAGCCGACCAACCCGCCGCGCGTGGACTACGAGCTGACACCGCTCGGGCGCGAGGTCTCCGAACGGCTCCTGGCCCTCATCCAGTTCGTCGAGGGCCGGATGGACGACGTGCTCGCGTCGCGCGCCCGTTACGACGCGGACGGGGCGCGCGGCGGCCGCTGACAGCGCGGGCAGAAGTAGCTGGAGCGGTTCATCCAGGGGCGTCGGCGAATGATCGTGCCGCAGCGCCGGCAGGGCTCACCCTCGCGCCCGTAGGCGTCGAGCGAGCGGTCGAAGTAGCCGGACTCGCCGTTCACATTCACGTAGAGGCTGTCGAAGCTGGTGCCGCCGACGGCGAGGGCCGCGTTCATCACGTCCCGTACGTGGCCGAGGAGTTCGGCGGTGCGCGGGCGCGTGAATCCGGTGGTCGGCCGCTCGTAGTGGAGCTTTGCGCGCCACAGCGCCTCGTCCGCGTAGATGTTGCCGACGCCGCTGATCAGCGACTGATCGAGCAGGGCCCGCTTGATGGTCGTACGGCGCCTGCGCAGCGCCTCGTGGAACGCGGCGTCGTCGAACTTCGGGTCCAGCGGGTCGCGCGCGATGTGCGCGATGACGTCCGGCAGCCCGTCGGGGCCGGTCTCGTGCAGCGAGAGGCCGCCGAAGGTGCGCTGGTCGATGAAGCGCAGCTCCGTACCCAGTTCGTCGGCGAAGCGGACGCGGATGCGCAGATGCTTCTCGTCCGGCGCCTCGGCCGGCTGCACCAGGAGCTGTCCGCTCATCCCGAGGTGCGCGAGGACGGCGCCGCCCGTCGGCTCCAGCGGCAGCCACAGATACTTACCGCGCCGCTCGGGTACCCCGATGCGCTGGTCCTTCAGCCGGTTCGCGAAGTCCTCGCCGCCCCCGATGTGGCGGCGCACGGCGCGCGGGTGCAGGACCTCGGCGTCGGCGACGGTGCGGTGGGCGACCCAGCGCTCGAGTCCGCGCCGTACGACCTCGACCTCGGGCAGCTCGGGCACGGTGTCTCCTTGTGAGGGCTCAGATACGAAACGAACGGTGCCGACCGCCCCTCAGGACGGTCGGCACCGGACAGTTCGGATGCGGGCGTCAGGCCGACGCCGAGGAGGAGTCGGCGTTCCCCTCGGCTGCCACGGTGGCCTCGACGGCGTCAGCCGTCTTCGCCGCCTCGGCGCGCTCGTCGGCAGCCGCGCGGATCGCGCGCCATGCCGATTCAGCGGCCTGCTGCTCCGCTTCCTTCTTGCTGCGGCCGGTGCCGGTGCCGTACGAGACGCCTCCGACGCGGGCGGCAGCAGTAAAGGTCTTCTCGTGGTCGGGGCCGGTCTCCGAGACCAGGTACTCGGGAACGCCGAGCCCCTCGGTCGCGGTGAGCTCCTGGAGACTGGTCTTCCAGTCCAGGCCCGCACCCAGATTCGAGGACTTCTCGATCAGGGGGTCGAAGAGACGGTGGACGAGTTCGCCCGCCGCGTCCAGCCCCTGGTCGAGATAGACGGCGCCGATCACCGCTTCGAGCGTGTCGGCGAGGATGGACGCCTTGTCCCGGCCGCCCGTGCCCTCTTCACCCCGGCCGAGCCGGATGAAGGAACCCAGGTCGAGCCCACGGCTGACCTCCGCAAGTGCACGCGAATTGACCACCGCGGCCCGCAACTTGGCCAGCTGGCCTTCGGGCAGGTCGGGGTGGGTGGTGTACAGCGTGTCCGTGACGACGAGGCCGAGCACGGAGTCCCCGAGGAACTCGAGCCGCTCGTTCGTCGGCAGACCGCCGTTCTCGTACGCGTACGAGCGGTGGGTCAGTGCACGCACCAGAAGGGCGGACTCGAGCTTGTACCCGAGCCGCCCTTCCAGAAGCGTGTGGGACGAGGCATTGTCCGTCTTGTTCGACTCAGACATTGCGCCTCTCACCAGCCGCTCAGACCTCGAGGACCTGGCGCTTGTTGTAAGTGCCGCAAGCGGGGCACGCGATGTGCTGCAGCTTGGGCTCCTGGCAACGCTCACACGAAACCAGGGTGGGGACCGCAGCCTTCCACTGCGACCGGCGGTGGCGCGTGTTGCTGCGCGACATCTTCCGCTTCGGAACAGCCACGGCTACTTCTCCTGCTTCTCGTCGACGCCAGGTTCGGCGCCGCTCATCTCGTCCTTCTCGCCGTCCTGGATGGTCCCGGCGAGTCCCTGCAGTGCCGCCCAACGGATGTCGACGGCGTCGTGGTGGTGGTCCGGATCGTCTGCGAGCCGAGCTCCACACTGGGAGCACAGACCCGGGCAGTCGTCCTGGCACACCGGCTGCATCGGCAGTGCGAGCACCACCGCATCACGCAGCACAGGCTCGAGGTCGAACATGCCGTCCTCGAGAAAGAGCCTGTCCTCGTCTTCCTCGGCGTCGTCGGCCGGTTCCGCGGTGCGGCCCCGGTCGTCGGCGTCAGGGTACGAGAACATCTCCTGGAAATCCGCGTCGACCTCAAGGCCGAGCGGCTCCAGACACCTTACGCAC
Source organism: Streptomyces sp. NBC_01445 (assembly GCF_035918235.1). Taxonomy (NCBI): domain Bacteria; kingdom Bacillati; phylum Actinomycetota; class Actinomycetes; order Kitasatosporales; family Streptomycetaceae; genus Streptomyces; species Streptomyces sp. NBC_01445. The sequence continues at coordinate 3,748,512 of NZ_CP109485.1, forward strand.
TCCCCCTGAGCCGATGCACGGGCGGTGCCTGTGACAAGCACCCCTTCCATGACCGACTCGAGACGGACCTCGAGCTCCATCGGCGCGCCTTCCGGCACTCCGACGACCCCTTCGATACCGAAGTCCTTGGGGGCGTCGACCGTGCGGGTCAGTCGCTGCTGCGCACCAGGACGCCGTCCCAGCTCGTGCGTATCGAACACGAGAGGGTTGCGGTGGTCGAGGTGCGTACTCAGGGCTGGTCCTGCCTTCGGTCTTCGATGCTCAAGTTGTTCAAGCTGCTCAAGGGGATCGCTGTCCCGAATGAACCCGGGCAGCTGTGATCGCGGACGTACGCGCGACCGAAGAACCAGGATACTGGACCTTTCGCTCTCGGCCCAATCCGTCAGTCAGCGCCCCTGTTCGTACTGCCTCAGCTGCTCCGTGCTGATCATGCTCGTGTCGAAGAGGCTGGTCTCGTCGAGCGCCGTCGGCTCGTGCGCCACCTGCGGCTGCGCGTAGCCGGCCTGACCCTGGTCGTAGCCCTGCTGCTGGTGCTGCTGATAGGCGTACGGATCCTGCTGCTGGTACGCGTACGGGTCCTGCTGGTACACCGCGTACGGATCCTGCTGGCCATACGGCTGCTGCTGGTGCTGCTGGTACCCGTACAGGTCCTGCTGCGGGTCATGCTGCTGCGTTGCGTACACCGGCTGCTGGGCCGGGATCTGCGGGGTCTGGATCTGCGGGGCCTGGGGGATCTCCCGGTCCGGCTCCGCGGGGGCGTTGCCGATCTCCGCGAGTCCGGCGAGGTAGTCGGCGTCGCTCGTATGCTGGCCGCCCGTGCCGTCCGCGCCGAGGGTGCCCAGCTCGTCGCTGGCGACCCGGCCCTGGAGCGTGTGCCGGCCACGGCCGACCGCCTCGAGGGTCTTGGCGAGCACCGCCTCGAAGGCACCGAGCTTCACGTCCACGTACGAGTCGGCGTCGCGGCGCAGGGTCTCGGGGTCGTGGCTGCGCTCGGGGGCGTCCTCGTCCTCGTAGCCCTGGGCGTCGACGCCGGGGCCGGTGCCGAGGAGCTTCTCGCGGCCGCGGCCCACGGAGCCGAGGGTCTTGGTGAGGACGACCTCGAAGTTGGCGAGCTTGGAGTCGACGTAGTCGTCGGCCTCCGCGCGGATCTCCTCGGCCTCCTTGCGGGCCTCGGTGAGGATCCGCTCCCCTTCGTCCTGGGAGCGGCGGGCGACCTCGGTGTCGGAGATCAGCGAACCGCGCTCGGCGTGCGCCGCCTCGATGATCCGGTCGGCCTCCTGACGGGCCTGCTCGACCATCTGCTCGCGCCCGCCGATCAGCTCCTCGGCCTGCGCGAGGGAGCCGGGCAGTGCCTGGCGCACCTCTTCGAGCATCGCGAGCAGGTCGGCGCGGTTGACCACGCACGAGGCCGACATGGGCATGGACCGGGCATTGCCGACCGCGGCGACGATCTCGTCGAGCTTCTTCTGCACGTCCACCGTGTGCTCGCCACTCTCTACAGGGGTGTTGGAGACGGACAAGGCGACTGTACGGCCAACTGGCGCCCCGATGTCACTTCTTGGGGAGGCGCTGGGTGAGGGCCTCGAAGACCACCGGCGGCACCAGGTGGGAAACGTCGCCGCCCCAGGCCGCGACCTCCTTGACCAGGGACGAGGACAGGAAGCTGTACGTCGGGTTGGTGGGGACGAAGAGGGTCTCCACGCCCGTGAGGCCGTTGTTCATCTGGGCCATCTGCAACTCGTAGTCGAAGTCGCTGACGGCGCGCAGGCCCTTCACGATGGCCGGGATGTCGCGCTGCTTGCAGAAGTCGACGAGCAGTCCGTGGAAGGACTCGACCTCGACGTTGCCGAACTCGGCGGTGACCTCGCGGATCAGCTCGATCCGCTCCTCGATCTCGAAGAGGCCCTTCTTCGACTGGTTGATCATCACCGCGACGTGCACGACGTCGTAGAGCTTGGAAGCTCGGCCGATGATGTCGAGGTGGCCATTGGTGATGGGGTCGAACGACCCCGGACAGACGGCGCGGCGCAACGTGAGTCCCTCGCTCTCCGGTCCGGTCACGGTGCGTCCTCGCACGTGACGGTGCTCTTCAGGGCGGCGCGACCGTACCAAAACGTTCCCTCGCCGTAGCGACGGGACCTCAGTGCCTCAAATCCGTCCGGCCACGGGAAAACACCGCCCCTGGTGCTTCGCTCCACGGTGACGAGCGCTTCGTCCGCGAGCCAGCCCCCCGAGGCGAGTGTGAGCAGAATCTCCCGAAGATCGTCGTCCGGGACGACATAGGGAGGGTCGAGAAAGACCAGGTCGTACGGGGTGGCGGGGGCCGGACCGTGAACGATCTGTTCCGCTTTGCCCGCTCTGACCTCGGCGCCGGGGAGGCCGAGGGACTTCACGTTCTCGCGGATCGTGCGGACCGCGCGGGCGTCGGCCTCCACCAGGAGCGCGTGTCCCGCGCCGCGTGACAACGCCTCCAGGCCCACGGCGCCCGAGCCGCCGTACAGGTCGAGCACGCGCTCGCCGTCCAGGGGGTCGCCGCCGAGCAGCGACTGCCAGGTGGAGAAGAGGGCTTCGCGCGCCCGGTCGGACGTGGGGCGGGTGCCGTTGCCCGGCGGGACGGACAGGCGACGTCCGCCGGCCCGGCCGGCGATCACGCGGGTCATCTGAGTCCTAGTGGAGAAGGGGTCGAGGGGACGTGCGGGGACCTCCAGTTTGTCAGCCCTTGTCGAGGTACTGCTCGCGCTCCTCGTCCAGGAGCGCGTCCAGGGCCGTGCGCAGGCCCGGCAGGTGTTCCAGATCCGGGTCGGCGGCGACGACTTCCGTGGCCTCCTGGCGGGCCTCGGCGATGATCTCCTCGTCCTCGATGACGGCGAGCATGCGCAGGGACGAGCGCACCCCGGACTGGGCCTGGCCGAGGACGTCGCCCTCGCGGCGCTGCTCCAGGTCGATACGGGAGAGCTCGAACCCGTCGAGCGTGGCGGCCACGGCGCCGAGGCGGGCGCGGGCCGGGCTGGCCTCCGGCATCTCGCTGACGAGGAGGCACAGGCCCGCCGCCGAGCCACGGCCGACGCGGCCGCGCAGCTGATGGAGCTGGGAGACGCCGAAGCGGTCGGCGTCCATGATCACCATGGCTGTGGCGTTCGGCACGTTCACCCCGACCTCGATGACGGTGGTCGCGACCAGGACATCCGTCTCGCCCGCGGCGAAGCGGCGCATCACTGCGTCCTTGTCGTCGGGCTGCATCCTGCCGTGCAGAACCTCCACCTTCAGCCCGCGCAGGGCGCCGTGGGCCAGCTCCTCGGCCACGTCCAGAACGGCGAGCGGAGGCCGCTTCTCGGCCGCGTCCTCGGCGGACTCCTTCTTGGCCCCCTTGCCCTTCTTCCCGCCCTGCTCCTCCTCGTCGCCGATGCGCGGGCAGACGACGTACGCCTGATGCCCGTTCTCCACCTCCTCGCGTACGCGCTCCCAGGCGCGCGCGAGGAAGTGCGGCTTGTCGGCGGCGGGCACGACATGGGTGGCGATCGGCGAGCGCCCCGCGGGCAGCTGGTCGAGGACGGACGTCTCCAGGTCACCGAAGACCGTCATCGCGACCGTACGGGGAATGGGGGTGGCCGTCATGACCAGCAGGTGCGGGGGCTGCTTGCCCTTGCCGCGCAGGGCGTCGCGCTGCTCGACGCCGAAGCGGTGCTGCTCGTCGACGACGACCAGACCCAGGTCGTGGAACTGGACCTTGTCCTCGATCAGGGCGTGCGTCCCGATGACGATGCCCGCGTCGCCCGTGACGAGGTCGAGAAGGGCCTGACGGCGGGCCGCGACGCCCATGGAACCGGTGAGCAGAACCACCTTGGTGGAGTGCTCGGCGCCCCCGAGCATCCCGCCCTCGGCGAGCTCGCCCATCATCTCGGTGATGGAGCGGTCGTGCTGCTGGGCGAGGACCTCGGTCGGCGCGAGCATCGCGGCCTGCCCGCCCGCGTCGACGACGGCGAGCATGGCGCGCAGGGCGACCATGGTCTTCCCGGAACCGACCTCTCCCTGGAGCAGGCGGTGCATCGGGTGTTCGGTGGCGAGGCCGTCGAAGATTTCCTTGGAGACCTTCTGCTGGCCGTCGGTGAGGGTGAAGGGGAGCTTCGCGTCGAACGCCGTGAGCAGGCCGTCCGGGCGGGGGACGCGGGCCACGGCTGGCAGCTGCGCGTCGGCGAACCGCCGCCTGGCGAGGGCGACTTGGAGGACGAACGCCTCGTCCCACTTGAGGCGGGCGCGGGCGTCGGCGATGTCCGCCTTCGTGTGGGGCCGGTGGACCTTCAGGAGGGCCTCGGGCAGCGGGACGAGACCGCGGCCCTCGCGCAGGGAGTCCGGCAGGGGGTCGAGGGCCTCCTGGGCGCTGGGCAGCACCATGTCGACGGCCTTGGCGATCTTCCAGGACTCCAGCTTGGCGGTGGCCGGGTAGATCGGGAGGAGGGCGCCGGCCCAGGAGCCGATCGCCTCGTCGGCCTCGCCCGCGTCCAGGGCGTCGGCCCGCAGCAGCTCGTACGCCGGGTGCGCGAGCTGCATCTTGCGGTTGAAGACGGAGGCCTTGCCCGCGAACATCGCGCGCGTGCCGGGCAGGAGGTCCTTGTGCGGCTTGTGGATGCCGCGGCCGAAGAAGACCAGCTGGAGCTGGCCGCTGCCGTCCGTGATGGTCACTTCGAGGCGCTGGCCCGCGCCACCGTTGAACCTCAGGATGCGGGCGCTCGCCACCTGGGCGACCACGGTGACGTGCTCGTCGAGGGGCAGGTCGGCGAGGCGGGTGAGCTCGCCGCGCTCCGCGTATCTGCGCGGATAGTGGTGGAGCAGGTCACCGACCGTGTGCAGGCCTAGGTGCTCGGCCATCACCTTGGCGGTGGCGGGACCGAGCGCTTTCTTCAGCGGTTCTTCGAGCGCGGGCACGGAATTCATTTCACACCATGGCTCTGACATCGGTGGCTCGCGAACCCATGAACCGCGGCTCCGAACGTCGGCAAAGCACGGGAGTCGCGGCGCGCCTTTCGGGCACCGGGCAGGGCTTGTCCGTCATGCATCCGCATCAGCGGACGAGTGGTGAGCCATCGCGTCTACGCAACGGCCGAGTCACTGCACGCCACGCCACTGATTCTCGGACTCATCGACAAGGAGACGCTCTCACTCGACACCGATGAGCATGAGCGCGGAGTTCCGCCCGCCCCGGTAGACCACGGTGTCGACGGCCAGGTACGTCTCGCGTACATGCCGTTCGAGCCGCTCGGCGACCTCGTCCGGCACGTCGTCGCCGAGGACGAGGGTGACCATCTCGCCGCCCGCGGCCAGCATCCGGTCGAGGGTCGTACGCGCCGTCCGCGTGACGTCTTCGCCGATCACGGCGACGTCCCCGTCGATGAGGCCGAGGAAGTCCCCGGCCTGGCAGATGCCGGCCATCGTCCACGACTGCCGCTCGGCGACGGCCAGTTCGGCGTAGCGGGTCGCGCCGGCCGCCGACGTCATCGCGACGACGTCCTCGTCGAAGCGCCGCTCCTTCTCGTGGACGGCGAGCGCGGCGATGCCCTGGATCGCGGACCGGGTGGGGATCAGGGCGACCCGCACGCCTTCGGTGCGGGCCTGCTCGGCCGCGGCGGCGGCGGTGTGGCGCAGCTCGGCGTCGTTCGGCAGGAGCACCACTTCGCGCGCGTGCGCCCGCCGGATCGCCTCGACCAGTTCCCCGCTGCCGGGCGCCTCGCCGGGCCGCTCGGGTACCACGGTGGCGCCCGCCTCGCAGTACAGGCCGGCGAGCCCGTCTCCCGGGACCACGGCGACGATCGCGCGCTGGGCGGGTTCCCCGGCGGGCGCGGAGCCGGTGGTGGGGTGCGTCATATGGGCGTCGCCCACGGCGAAGTGCGTGATGCGGATGCGGTACGGCCGGCCGGCCTCGACGCCCGCCTCGACGGCGGCGCCCGCGTCGTCGACGTGCACATGGACGTTCCACAGTCCGTCGCCGCCGACGACGACGAGGGAGTCGCCGAGGCCGTCGAGCCGGGTCCGCAGCCGCGCCACGGCCTGGTCGTCGGCCTCCAGGAGGTAGATGACCTCGAAGGCGGGCCCTTCGCCGTCCGCACACTCCAGCGGCTGGTCGGCGGCCACGCGCGCGTGGTGCACGCCACGGGCACGCGGAGGTGCCACCGGATCGCCCGACAGCGCCTCGGTCAGCGCACCGAGAACGGCCACGAGCCCGCGCCCGCCCGCGTCCACGACACCCGCGCGCCCCAGGACCGCCAGCTGCCCCGGCGTCGCGTCGAGCGCCGCGCGGGCACCGTCGTACGCGGCACGGGCCACGTCACGGCAGTCGCCGCCCGGCCCGCCGGAGATGTCGGCGGCGTCCGCAGCAGCGGCGGCCACCGTCAGGACCGTGCCCTCCACGGGGTGCGCGACCGCCTCCCGGGCGGACTCGGCGGCCCGGCGCAGTGCGCGGCGCAGGCCGTGCCCGTCGGCCCTTTCGCAGTGATCCGCCTCACCGTCGATGTCGCCCGCGAGCACCTGGGCCATGCCGCGGAGAAGCTGAGCGAGGATCGTTCCGGAGTTTCCGCGGGCCCCGATCAGGGCTCCGTGGGCCATCGCGTGGACGACTTCGGGAAGCGCGGGCGGTGCGGGTTCGAGACCCGTGAAGACGGCTTCCACGGCCTGTACGGCGGACTCGACGGTCAGGTACAGATTGGTGCCTGTGTCCCCGTCCGCGACGGGATAGACGTTGATCGCGTCGATCTCCTCGCGGTCCCGCCCGAGCGCCTCCAGGGCCAGTGCGCACCAGGCGCGCACCGCGTGGACGTCGAGCACCTGCGGCACCTGCGCCTCCTAGAGCAGCCGAACTGGCATCGCAGCGTAGACCCCGGAGGGGGTTCCTCCGGAAGAGGGCCCGGGACGGCAACCGGGTCAGCCATGGTAGTTTCGTTCTACCGAAGCAGCCGTTGTATGCTGCTCCGGTTGCCCGATATCCATCGGGCCTTCCCCTGGCACCGCCACTCAGATCCTCCGATCCGATCCCGGCATGCCGGGATCAACCGTAAGTGCATCTGAAGTCTTGGAGTGACCCGTGGCTGCCAACTGCGACGTCTGCGGCAAGGGGCCGAGCTTCGGCAACAACATTTCGCACTCGCACCGCCGTACGTCCCGTCGCTGGAACCCGAACATCCAGCGTGTGCGTGCAGTGGTCGGGCGGACGCCGAAGCGGCTCAACGTCTGCACCTCGTGCATCAAGGCCGGCAAGGTCTCGCGCTGACGTAACGCGTAGCGCGGCCACCTAGCTGGTTGCTTGAAGGACCGGTCCCCTCGGGGACCGGTCCTTTTTTATGCCGTGAAGAGTCCCGGCTCTTTATGCCGTGAAGAGTCCGGCTCTTCATGTCGGGAAGAGTCCCGGCTGCCACAATCTGCCCAATGCGCTTCGGCATCCTCGGCCCCCTCGACGTACGCGCCCCCGACGGCACCCCGCTGGACCCCGGCGGTCCGCGTCCGCGCGCACTGCTGACGCTGCTGCTCCTGGAGGCGGGCCGGACCGTTTCCGCCGAGCGCCTGATCGACGGTCTGTACGGGGACGAGCCCCCGGCCGGCGCCGCGAACGCGCTCCAGTCCCAGGTCTCACGGCTGCGCAAGCGGCTCTCCCTCGATATCGAGGCGACCCCGGCGGGCTACCGGCTGGCCGTCGGCCCGGACGACGTGGACGTGCACCGCTTCGAGCGGCTGGCCGCCGAGGGCGAGCGGTCGCTCTCGTCCGGGGACCCTTCCCTGGCGTCCGCACTCCTCGGGGAGGCGCTCGGGCTCTGGCGCGGACCCGCGCTCGCCGATCTCCCCGCCGCCTTCGGCAGCCGTCTCGACGAGATCAGGTTCACCGCCGCCCAGACCCGTATCGAGGCGGAACTCGCGCTCGGCTCGGGTGGCGGTCTCGTCCCTGAGCTGCGGGAACTGATCGCCGCACACCCCCTCAGCGAGCGCCTCTACGGTCAGTTGATGCGCTCCCTCCACGCGGACGGGCGGCCGGCAGAGGCGCTCGCCGTGTACGAGGAGGTGCGCCGCGTCCTCGCCGACGAGCTGGGCGCCGATCCGTCGGCGGAGCTCTCGGCGCTGCATCTGGAACTTCTTCGGGGGCGGGAACCCGCGCGCGGGCGGGGCGTTCCCGCGCAGCTGACCCGATTCGTCGGGCGGACGGAAGAACTCTCCCGGATCGACTCGCTGCTCGCGGGGTCCCGGCTCGTGACGCTGACGGGTCCGGGCGGGGCGGGCAAGACCAGGCTCGCGGCCGAGGCCGCGCGGGACAGAGCCGACGTGTGCTGGGCCGAGTTGGCGCCCCTCGCTGACGGGGAGCAGATGCCGTACGCGCTGCTCGCGGCGCTCGGGGTGCGTGAGGGGTTCCGGGGGCCTCAGGGGGATCCGGTCGCGCGGCTGATCGACGCGCTGGAGGGGCGCGACGTGCTGCTCGTGCTCGACAACTGCGAGCATCTCGTCGACGACGCGGCCCGCACGGCGGTCGTGCTGCTCGGCGCGTGCCCCGGGCTGCGGATCCTCGCCACGAGCCGGGAGGCGCTCGGCATCACCGGTGAGGCACTGTGCCCGGTGCCGCCGCTCGCGGCCGGTCCCGCCGCGCGCCTTTTCATGGACCGGGCGGCCGCTGTACGGCCCGATGCCGACCTGCACGCGCGCGTGGAGGCCGTTCACGGGATCTGCGAGGCCCTCGACGGACTGCCGCTGGCGATCGAACTCGCCGCGGCCAGGCTGCGGACGCTCACCGTCGACGAACTCGCGGCCCGCCTCGGTGACCGCTTCCGGCTGCTGTCCCGCGGCGACCGGACCAAGGCGCCCCGGCATCGCACGCTGCGCGCGGTCGTCGAGTGGAGCTGGGAGCTGCTCGACGGGGAGGAGCGGGATCTCGCACGGCGGATGGCCGTGTTCGCCGGAGGGTCGTCCGGGGGCGCCACGCTCGCCGCGGTCGAGGCCGTGTGCGGGGTGCCGTACCCGGAGGACCTGCTGGCCTCGCTCACGGAGAAGTCCTTCCTGGAGGCGGCCGGCGGGCGCTACCGGATGCTTCAGACCATCCGCGCGTTCTGCGCGGAGCACCTGGCCGACGAGGGGGAGTTGTCGCGGCTGCGGGACGCGCACGCAGCGTACTTCCAGGGACTGGCGGCGCAGGCGGAGCCGTATCTGCGCGGCGGCGGTCAGCTGCCGCGGCTGGCCGCGCTCGGGGCCGAGCAGGACAACCTGTCGGCGGCCCTGCGCCATCTCGTGCGCGCGGACCCGCATGCGGCGCTGCGGCTGATGGCGGACCTGTCCTGGTTCTGGCGGCTGCGCGGGCTGCACGGCGCGCATGTGCCGCTGGCGCGCGAACTGCTCGCGGCGCTCGGGGACGAGCCGCCGGAGGACCTTGCCGAGGAGTACGTCCTGTGCGTGATCAACACGGTCACGGGCGAGGGCAACGACCCGCGTGAAACGGAGCGCCTGGCGCGCGCGGAGGCCGTGCTCGCATCCCGGGACCACGCGCTGCGGCGGCCGTTCGTGGTGGTCCTGTGGTCGGTGACGTACGGGCCGCAGCACGCCGTGCAGGAGCGGGTGCGCCGGCAGGTCGGTGAGGCGCCCTGGGGGCTCGCGCTGCTCGATGTCGGCCTGGGCTTCCAGGAGTGGTTCGCGGGGCGCCCCGTCACGTCGGAGGAGCATTTCGAGCGGGCACTCGACGGCTTCCGGGCGACCGGGGACCGGTGGGGCATGGCCAACTGCCTTGATCCGTTGGGCATGTTCGCGGACTGGCGCGGCGACCGGGAGCGGGCCCTGGCGCTCCTCGACGAGGGTCTCGCGCACGTGGCCGCGCTCGAAGCCCCTGAGGAGACCGCCGATCTGCTCCACCGGCGCGCATACGTCCTGCTCCATCAGGGCCAACTCCGGGACGCCGCCGACCACTTCACGCGCTCCGCCGCGATGGCGCGTACGGCGGCCGTCCCCGACAAGGTGGCGAGCGCGCGGCGCGGGCTCGGCGATGTGGCGCGGATCAGCGGGGAGACGGAGCACGCGCGCGTGCACTACGAGGCGGCTCTCGAACTGTGCGCCGCGAACTGGTTCAGCGTCGGCGAGACCGTGCGGACCCTCATCGGTCTGGGCCGCGCCGCCCTCGCCGCGTCCCGGCCCGACGAGGCCCGCGACTGGTTCGAGCAGGGCCTCGCGCTCTGCGACGGTCCCACGCGTGCACTCGAACTCGCCGATGCGGCCGAGGCGTTGGCCTCCGTGGCGCAGGATCCGCGCGAGGCCGCGGTGCTGCTCGGGGCCGGTGCGGGCCTGCGCGGCCGCACGCTCGCCGGGGACCCGGACGTCACCCCCGTAGAGGCGCGGGTCCGTGCGGCCCTCACTACGGAGACGTACGAGAAGGCGTTCGAAGAGGGCCGGGCGATGCGGTCAGCGGCGGTCAGCCGACCGTAAGCGGGCGGTCAGGGGCGCCCGCGACGCTCGGGGACATGAAGACCACACACACCGCGTACGCATCGACCCGACTGTCCCACCTCGACGTCCTGGTCTCCGGCGCCAGCGTCGCCGGTCCCGCCGTCGCCCTCGCCCTGTCCCTGCACGGAGCCCGCGTCACCGTCGTCGAGAAGGCCCCCGCCCTGCGCGAGGGCGGATTCGCGGTCGACTTCCGCGGCTGGGTGCACCGCACCGTCCTGACCGCGCTCGGCATTCACGACGACATCCACGCGCACCAGACCCACATGGGCCGCCAGACGGTCGTCGACGCCGACGGCACCCCGCGCCTCGATCTGCCGGCGGAACTGATGAGCGGCGACGTGGAGATCTTCCGCGGCGACCTCTCCCGCATCTTGCACGAGCACAGCAAGGACTCTGTGGAGTACGTCTTCGGTGACTCGATCGCCACGCTGACCCAGGACGACAACGGGGTCGACGTCACCTTCGAGCGCGCGGCGCCCCGCCGCTTCGACCTCGTCGTGGCGGCCGACGGACTGCACTCCCCCACCCGCCGCCTCGTGTTCGGCGACGAGTCGCGGTACCTGCGCTTCCTCGACCACTACGTGGCCGGCTTCGGCATCCCCAACCACCTGGGCCTCGACCGTACCGGCCGGCTGTACAGCGACCCGGGCCGGGCGGTCTGTGTCAGCAACTACGACGGTGACCCGGACCGCGCGGGCGCGCTCCTGGTGTTCCGCTCCGAGCCCCTCGACCACGACCGCAGGGACGTGGACCAGCAGAAGCGGATCCTCGCGGAGCGGTTCGCGGGGATGGGCTGGGAGGCGCCGCGGGTCCTCAAGGCGCTGGAGGACGCGGACGACCTGTACTTCGACGCCATCGCGCAGATCCACGTCGACCGGCTCACCAAGGGCCGCGTGGTCCTGCTCGGCGACGCCGGGTACGGCGCCACGATGGGCGGCATGGGCACCGGCGTCGCGATCGTCGGCGCGTACGTCCTGGCCGGTGAACTGGCCCTGGCCGGCGGCGATCACCGCACCGCGTTCGCCGCCTACGAGGCGCAGATCGGGGACTTCGCGAAGGGCTGCCAGAAGATCTCGGGCAACGCGGGCCCCTTCTTCGCCCCGCCCACCGAGCGGAAGATCCGCAGCCGCGACCGTATGTACCGGCTGCTCGGCTCCCGCCTGATGGCCGGGTTCTTCAAGCGCCTGACGGAGAAGGCCGCGACCGCGCTCGACCTGAAGGACTACCCGGCCCTGCTGGACGCACCGGCCGCCGTCGTGCGCGGCCGGTGAGCCCGTCAGGACTCGATGTCCCCGAAGTGGTCCCAGCCGCCCTTGTTCGTCCAGGGCGCGCCGTCGACCGTCACCTGGGGCAGCGCCGACGGGTTGAGGACCTCGCCGATCACCTTCCAGCGGGCGGGCAGCTTCACGTCCGGCGGGAAGGTGGCCACGATCGCGTGGTCCTCTCCCCCGGTGAGCACCCACTGGATGGGGTCGACACCGACGGCCTGCCCGATGTCGTTCATCTGCGAAGGCACGTCGACCTTGCCGGACTTGATGTCGATACGGACCTTGCTGGCCTCCGCGATGTGCCCCAGGTCGGCGATGAGGCCGTCGCTGACGTCGCACATGGCGGTGGCGCCGAGCCCGGCGGCCGCGGGGCCCGCGTGGTACGGCGGTTCGGGCCTGCGGTGGGCCTCGACGAAGGCGCGGGGCGAGCGGAAGCCGCGCGAGAGGACCGCGTGCCCGGCCGCGGACCAGCCGAGCCAGCCGGTCACCGCGACGACGTCGCCGGGTTGTGCGCCGGCGCGCGTGACCGGCTCGTGGTTGCGCATGTCGCCGAGCGCGGTGATCGCGACGGTGATGGTGTCACCGCGAACGACATCGCCTCCGACGACGGCGGCGCCCGCGACCTGGCACTCGTCGCGCAGGCCGTCCATCAGCTCGTTCGGCCAGCTGGCGGGGAGTTCGGCGGGGACCACGAGGCCGAGCAGGAGCGCGGTCGGGACGGCGCCCATGGCGGCGATGTCCGCGAGGTTCTGCGCGGCGGCCTTGCGCCCGACGTCGTAGGCCGTGGACCAGTCGCGGCGGAAGTGCCGCCCTTCGAGGAGGATGTCCGTGCTCACGACGACCCTGCGGTCCGGCGCGGCCACCACGGCCGCGTCGTCGCCCGGGCCGAGTCGTACGGCCGGGGTGGTGGTGAGCCGGGAGGTGAGCTCTCGGATGAGCCCGAACTCGCCCAGCTCGCCGACGGTGCCCTTCATGCGCGTACTGCCCCTTCTGCCCCGGTCCGCTTGCGGTCGCGAGCCGTCTCTGTCATCGGTACGGTCATTGTCGTGGGCGGGACCGTCCCGTTGACCGGTGCCCGCCGTCCGTAAGTCGCAGTGTGTACGCCACAGCCACCGCGGGTCTCCCCGCGGCGAGCGGCGACGCGATACCGTGGCGTCCCTTCTCCCCACATGATCCTCGTGGCCGCCCTGGAGGTTCCGTGGTACAGGCGTACATCCTGATTCAGACCGAAGTCGGCAAGGCGTCGACCGTAGCCGAGCTGATCGGCAAGATCCCGGGGGTGATCCAGGCCGAGGACGTGACAGGTCCCTACGACGTCATCGTGCGCGCGCAGGCCGACACAGTCGATGAGCTGGGCCGCATGGTGGTCGCCAAGGTCCAGCAAGTGGACGGCATCACCCGCACCCTGACCTGCCCGGTCGTGCACTTGTAGCCCCCGTCTAACCTTGGCCGGTGAACTTCTTCCGTCACCGGCCCCGTCTTGCCACCGGGCTCCCCGCCCTGGCCCTGCTGCTCGCCGTCTCGGGCTGCTCCTCAGCAGACGACTCGGCGCACGCAGCGGTTCCCACCCCTGACGCCAAGGTCACCGGCCTGTGCCGCAACCTGCACAAAAGGCTTCCGGACACGGTGGACGGGCACGGAAGGAACGACCCCTCTCCGCGGTCCGAGCTGACCGCGGGGTGGGGAGATCCGGCGATCATACTGCGCTGCGGTGTCGAACGGCCCGCGCTGATGGACGACCCCCAGGCCCTGCCGGTGAAGGTGAACGGCGTGGGCTGGGCGTACGAGAAGCGCGACGACGGCACACAGGTGCTCACGACGACGCTGCGGGTCGCCTACGTGGAGGTCACCCTGCCCAAGGAGCTGGCCGCCGAGGGGGCCTCGCCCCTGGTCGACTTCGCCGATCCCGTCAAGAAGGCGATCCCCGAAGGGATCGCCGACTGACGCGCGTGCTTCGCTACGGGGCTAGCGCAGTCCCGTAGAGCGGTTCAGTGCCGCCTGGATGAGGCGGTCCACCAGCTCCGGGTAGCTCACGCCGCTCTCCTGCCACATGCGCGGGTACATGGAGATCGGGGTGAAGCCGGGCAGCGTGTTGATCTCGTTGATCACGAACTCGCCGTCCTCGGTGAGGAAGAAGTCGGCGCGCACGAGGCCCTCGCAGGACGCCGCGTCGAACGCCTCGACCGCGAGCCGCTGCACCTCGGCCGTCTGCTCGTCGGTGAGCGGCGCGGGCACGATGCCGGACGCCGAGTCGATGTACTTGGCCTCGAAGTCGTAGAAGTCGTGGGCCTGGACCGGCGGGATCTCGGCCGGCACGCTCGCGCGCGGCCCGTCCTCGAACTCCAGGACTCCGCACTCGATCTCGCGGCCGACGAGCGCCGCCTCCACGATGATCTTCGGGTCGTGGCTGCGGGCCTCCTCGATCGCCTCGTCGAGGCCCTCGAAGGAGTCGACCTTGGTGATGCCGATCGACGAACCCGCGCGCGCGGGCTTGATGAACAGCGGCCAGCCCTGCTCGCCGACGAAGTCCGCGACGCGGCGCCGCGCGCCTTCGCGGTCCTGCTCCCACTCGCGCGGCCGGATCACCAGGTAGGGGCCGACCTTCAGCCCGAACGAGGTGAACACGCGCTTCATGTAGTCCTTGTCCTGGCCGACGGCCGAGGACAGGACGCCACAGCCGACGTACGGCGTCCCGGACAGGTCGAGCAGGCCCTGGATGGTGCCGTCCTCGCCGTACGGGCCGTGCAGGACGGGGAACACGACGTCGACGTCGCCGAGGGCCTTGGGCACGGAGCCGGGCTCCGTGTAGACGACCTCACGGCTCGACGGGTCGACGGGCAGCACGACCCCGCCCTCGGCGGACTCGGCGAGCTCGGCGACGTCCGGCACCTTGCGGTCGGCGATGGCCATCCGCTCGGGATCGTCGGCGGTCAGCGCCCAACGCCCCTCTCGCGTGATGCCGATCGGCAGCACGTCGTACTTGGTGCGGTCGATGGCCCGCAGTACGGCGCCTGCGGTGACGACGGAAACGCCGTGCTCGGAGCTGCGACCGCCGAAGACGACGGCCACACGGGGCTTCTGGCCCGACGGGCGGCTGCTCTGGGGAAGGTTCTCGCTGCTCATATCGCGTTGAGCGTACCTGCTGGTAGCAGCGGAGTCAGCGTCCGGCGAGGCCCGCGTCAGCGCCGTTCGGGCTTGGCGCTGCGCGACATCATCTCCTTCAGGGCGACGACCGGGGACTTCCCCTCGTGCACGATGCCGACGACGGTTTCGGTGATCGGCATGTCGACGCCGTGCCGGCGCGCCAGGTCGAGCACCGACTCGCAGGACTTGACGCCCTCGGCGGTCTGCTTGGTGACCTCGATGGTCTCCTGGAGGGTCATTCCCTTGCCCAGGTTGGTGCCGAAGGTGTGGTTGCGCGACAGGGGCGACGAGCAGGTGGCGACGAGGTCGCCGAGGCCCGCGAGCCCGGAGAAGGTGAGCGGGTCGGCGCCCATGGCGAGGCCGAGCCGGGTGGTCTCGGCGAGGCCGCGCGTGATGAGCGAGCCCTTCGCGTTGTCGCCGAGGCCCATGCCGTCGGCGATGCCGACCGCGAGCCCGATGACGTTCTTCACCGCACCGCCGAGCTCGCAGCCGATCACGTCGGTGTTCGTGTACGGCCGGAAGTACGGCGTGTGGCAGGCGGTCTGGAGGCGTTGCGCAACCGATTCGTCGCTGCAGGCGACGACGGCGGCGGCGGGCATCCTGGCGGCGATCTCGCGGGCGAGGTTGGGGCCGGTGACGATGGCGATGCGGTCCTCGCCGACCTTGGTGACGTCCTCGATGACCTCGCTCATCCGCATGGCGGAGCCGAGTTCGACGCCCTTCATGAGGGAGACGAGGACCGTGCCGGGCGCGAGCAGCGGTGTCCACTCGGCGAGGTTGGCGCGCAGCGTCTGCGAGGGCACGGCGAGCACCGTGAACTCGGCGCCGTCCGCGGCCTCGGCGGCGTCGGTGGTCGCCCTGATGTTGCCGGGGAGTTCGATGCCGGGGAGGTAATCGGGGTTCGTACGCGTGGAGTTGACCGCTTCGGCCAGTTCGGGCCTGCGCGCCCACAGGGTGACGTCGCACCCCGCGTCGGCGAGCACCATGGCGAAGGCCGTACCCCAGGAGCCGGTTCCGAAGACGGCCGCCTTGACGGGTGGGGTCACTTGCTCTCCTCAGGACTTCCGTGCTCGATGGCGGGCGAACCGGCCTGTTCCGTAAGGGTGTTGGTCCCGGCGGCCTTGCGGCGCTGCGCGATGCGCGCCTCACGGGGGTCGTAACGCCGCTGCGGGGGCTGCTCGCCGCGCAGTTCACCGAGCAGTCCGGTGATCGCCGTCATGATGACCTCGGTGGCCTCCTTGAGGAGTTCCGGGGTCATCTCCTTGTCGTAGAAGCGCTCCAGGTCGACGGGCGGTCCGGCGAGGACGTGGTGCGTCTTGCGCGGCAGCAGGTCGGGCTTCTTCGCGTACGGCGCGAGCACGAGGTTGGCGCCCCACTGGGCGACGGGAATCACGGGGCACTTGGTCTGCAGTGCCACGCGCGCGACGCCCGTCTTCGCGGCCATGGGCCACAGGTCCGGATCACGGGTGAGGGTGCCCTCGGGGTAGAAGGCGACGCACTCCCCGCGCTCGACGGCGTCGATGGCGGCACGGAACGCGCTGAGCGCATTCGTGGTCTCGCGGTATACGGGGATCTGTCCGGTGCCGCGCATGATGGCGCCGATGAACCCCTTCTTGAAGAGGCCGTGCTTGGCCAGGAATCGCGGAACGCGTCCGGTGTTGTACTGGAAGTGCGCGTACGCGAACGGGTCCAGATGCGAATTGTGGTTCACCGCGGTGATAAAGCCGCCGTCGGCCGGAATGTTCTCCATTCCGCGCCAGTCCCGCTTGATCAGAACCACGAGCGGCGGTTTAGCGATGACCGCCGCCAGGCGGTACCAGAAGCCGATTCTGCGGCGGGACACTCGGACACCTTCCTCTATGGACCCTTGAAGGCCCTCTCGGACCTGGTCAGCCGCACAAGTGTCGCCCCAGGCCGCCGGTCTGTCGAGAACACCGTACGCCCGCGCGTTTATGCCCACCTCACGCGCCGGGCCACAATGAGCGCGACCCGAAGGGACGGACCTCACGTGCAGTGGACCCTGGTGATCCCGCTGAAACCCCTGGTGCGGGCCAAGAGCAGGCTGGCGCCCACGGCGGGGGACGGGGTGCGTCCCGGACTCGCGCTGGCGTTCGCGCAGGACACCGTGGCCGCCGCGACCGCCTCGGCCGGGGTGCGGGATGTGGTGGTAGTCACGGACGACGAGCTCGCCGGGAGGGAGCTGGCCGCCCTGGGTGCCCTGATCGTCCCCGATACCCCTGGAGCGGGCCTGAACGCCGCCCTGGCGCACGGTGCGGCGGCGGCGCGGGCCCGGCGCCCGGATGCGGCCGTCGCGGCGCTCAACGCCGATCTGCCGGCTCTGCGGTCGGCGGAATTGTCCCGGGTTCTTGCAGAGGCCGCGCTATTTCCCCGCGCATTTCTCCCCGATACGGCGGGAATCGGGACGACTCTTCTCAGTGCGGGTCCCGGCAATGAATTGCGCCCCGCATTCGGCACCGCGTCCCGAGCCCGTCATGCCGCGTCGGGAGCAATGGAACTCCCGCTGACGGGCGTCGACTCCGTTCGCCAGGACGTGGACACCGGCGAGGACCTGCGGGCGGCACTGTCGCTCGGCGTCGGCCCGCGCACGGCGGGGGCGGCCGCCGGGCTGCTGATCCCGGACTGAGTACGCTGCCTGCATGCAGGCCACCGCGTACACATACGACTCCGACACCCGCTCCGGCAGCGTGCTGCTCGACGACGGCACCCCCGTGTCCTTCGACGCCCCGGCGTTCGACGCGGGCGGCCTCCGGCTGCTGCGCCCCGGGCAGCGGGTCCGCATCGAGGTCGAGGGTGAGGGCGAGGCGCGGCGCATCACTCTGGTGACGCTGCAGACGCTCTGAGCCCCTTCTGAACTGGGCTTCCGCATGAACCGGGCTTTCGTGAAACACCGCGGGCCGGGCTCCCCGAGGGGAGCCCGGCCCGGCGCGTGAGGGGCCCTTGAGGCCGTCGCCCTTACTTCTTGCGGGCGGTGGTCTTCTTGGCGGTCGTCTTGCGCGCAGTGGACTTCTTGGCGGGCGCCTTCTTGGCCGTGGCCTTCTTGGCGGGCGCCGTCTTCTTCGCGGTGGCCTTCTTCGCGGCGGTCTTCGCCGGGGCGGCCTTCTTGGCGGTGGCCTTCTTCGCCGTGGCGGTGGCCTTCTTGGCGGTGGTCTTCTTCGCCGTCGCCGTGGTCTTCTTCGCCGTCGCCTTCTTGGCCGTGGCCTTCTTGGCGGTGGTCTTCTTGGCCGCCGCCTTCTTGGCGGTCGTGGCCTTCTTGGCCGCGGCCTTCTTGACCGTCGCCGAAGCACCGCCGGTCAGGCTGCCCTTGGGCGCCTTCTTCACGGCCACGTCGTTCTTCGGGAGCTTCTTCGAGCCCGCGACGAGGTCCTTGAAGCCCTGACCGGCACGGAAACGCGGAACGGAGGTCTTCTTGACCCGTACGCGCTCACCCGTCTGCGGGTTACGGGCGTAGCGAGCCGGGCGGTCGACCTTCTCGAACGAGCCGAAGCCGGTGACCGAGACCCGGTCCCCGCTGACGACGGCACGGACGATGGCGTCCAGGACCGCGTCGACGGCGTCCGCGGCCTGCTGACGGCCGCCGACCTTGTCGGCAATCGCTTCTACGAGCTGCGCCTTGTTCACGTCTTCCCCTTCGGAGACATTGCCGGAACGTATCCGGTCCGGCTTTTTCGCACGTTAGGCAGATATATACCGCAAATCAAACACGAAACGGGCTAATCACCCTTGTGCCGCAACGGACTCGGGCTGTCTCGAAGTTCTTCAGTGGCCCTCTTGTGGGAATCGACCCTCGTCGAGGTCCACCATGAATCGGTCCAGTCGCCTTGCCGCACCGGCGAGATCGTGCTTGGCCGCGGCCGTAATGACCAGCAGCTTCCGGGTCAGCGCCATCCGTACGCCCTCCGGGACTTGCAGTGCGCGCACCCTGGAGTGCGCTTCCTTGAGTTGGTCCGCGACCGCCGCATAGAGCTGGAGTTGGCCGTCGTGTTCCATGCACAGATTGTGCCATCTGGGGCGAGTTGTCGCCTCCGCAGGGGGTAACTGCCGTCCCTGGCGGGGCTCCTGGGCCCCTTCGCGGGGCGTGCGCGCACGAGCGTCGCGAGGCTCGCGTACCTCTCGAACACCCTTGAAAACGCGGGGAGTTGAGACCTCCGCAACGGCACTTGGCGAGCGGTCGGAGGCCGGACACAGCTGTACCCCCAACCGTCCACGATTGGGGGTACAGATGCTTGTTGCGATGGCCGGAATCAGCCTTGCAGAGTTCAGATCTGCACGGTCTGCGGCTTGAACGACGGACGCTTGGACTCGTAGTCCGCGATGTCGCCCTCGTTCTGGAGCGTGATGCTGATGTCGTCCAGGCCGTTCAGCAGCCGCCAGCGCGCGTTCTCGTCGAGTTCGAAGGCGGCGGTGACGCCCTCGGCCCGTACTTCACGCGCCTCCAGGTCGACCGTGATCTCGGCCTGGGGGTCGTTCTCCACGAGAACCTGCAGCGCGTCCACGACCTTCTGGTCGAGCACCACCGTGAGCAGGCCGTTCTTGAGCGAGTTGCCGCGGAAGATGTCGGCGAAGCGCGAGGAGATGACGGCCTTGAAGCCGTAGTTCTGCAGCGCCCACACCGCGTGCTCGCGGGAGGATCCGGTGCCGAAGTCGGGACCTGCCACCAGGACCGTGGCGCCCTCGCGTTCGGCCTTGTTCAGCACGAACTCGGGGTCCTTGCGCCAGGCCTCGAAGAGCCCGTCCTCAAAACCGTCCCTGGTGACCTTCTTGAGCCAGTGGGCGGGGATGATCTGGTCGGTGTCGACGTTGCTGCGGCGCAGCGGGACGGCCCGGCCGGTGTGCGTGGTGAATGCTTCCATGGCTGATCAGACTCCAGCGGGCGTACGGGCGTCAGTGTCGGACAGGTCGGCCGGAGAGGCCAGGTGGCCGAGCACGGCGGTGGCGGCGGCGACCTGGGGCGAGACCAGGTGGGTACGGCCGCCCTTGCCCTGCCGGCCCTCGAAGTTGCGGTTCGAGGTGGACGCGGAGCGCTCGCCGGGGGCGAGTTGGTCGGGGTTCATGCCCAGACACATCGAGCAGCCCGCGTGCCGCCATTCGGCGCCGGCCTCCTTGAAGACCTTGTCCAGGCCCTCGGAGACGGCCTGCAGACCCACCCGCGCGGAGCCGGGAACGACCAGCATCCGTACGCCGTCGGCGACCTGGCGACCCCCGACGATCTCGGCGACGGCGCGCAGGTCCTCGATGCGGCCGTTGGTGCACGAACCTACGAAGACGGTGTCGACCTTGATGTCGCGCAGCGGCTGCCCAGCGGTCAACCCCATGTATTCCAGGGCCTTTTCGGCGGCGTGGCGCTCCGAAGCGTCCTCGTACGAAGCAGGGTCGGGGACGTGCGCCGACAGGGGCGAGCCCTGGCCGGGGTTGGTGCCCCAGGTGACGAACGGCGACAGCGCGGCGGCGTCGATGACGACCTCGGCGTCGAATTCCGCGTCGTCGTCCGACTTCAGCGTCTTCCAGTACGCAACCGCTGCGTCCCAGTCCTCGCCCTTGGGGGCGTGCGCACGGCCCTCGAGGTAGGCGAAGGTGATCTCGTCGGGGGCGATCATGCCCGCGCGGGCACCGGCCTCGATCGACATGTTGCAGATGGTCATGCGGGCTTCCATCGAGAGCTTCTCGATGGCGGAGCCGCGGTACTCCAGGATGTAGCCCTGGCCGCCGCCCGTACCGATCTTCGCGATGATCGCGAGGATCAGGTCCTTGGCCGTGACGCCCTCGGGCAGTTCGCCGTCGACCGTGATGGCCATCGTGCGGGGACGGGCCAGCGGCAGCGTCTGGGTCGCCAGGACGTGCTCGACCTGGGAGGTGCCGATACCGAAGGCCAGCGCGCCGAACGCGCCGTGCGTGGACGTGTGGGAGTCGCCGCAGACGACCGTGGTGCCCGGCTGGGTCAGGCCCAGCTGGGGGCCGACGACGTGCACGACACCCTGCTCGACGTCACCCAGCGAGTGCAGGCGCACACCGAAGTCGGCACAGTTCTTGCGCAGCGTCTCCAGCTGGGCGCGCGAGACCGGGTCCGCGATCGGCTTGTCGATGTCGAGGGTCGGGGTGTTGTGATCCTCGGTGGCGATGGTGAGGTCGAGGCGCCGCACCTGGCGACCGGTCTGGCGCAGGCCGTCGAAGGCCTGCGGGCTGGTCACCTCGTGCAGCAGGTGCAGATCGATGAAGAGGAGGTCGGGCTCGCCCTCGGCGCGCCGGACGACGTGGTCGTCCCAGACCTTCTCCGCGAGTGTCCTACCCATCGCTTTCCCTCCGGCCGGCATCGTGAGCCGGCCCAACTAGAGATCGTGGTCGCCGACGTCCGTACCCCTCGTACCGGACGTGAACGTCCCGGCCCGTTGGTCTGCGGGCCGCTGTAAGTACAGGGTGTCAAGTTTCACGGGAAATTGAACTTGCGTTTCACAGAGTGAGACGCGAGTATCGACGCATGGACAACTCTAGCGGCGTCGGCGTTCTGGACAAGGCGGCCCTTGTTCTCAGCGCCCTGGAGTCCGGTCCGGCCACCCTCGCGGGGCTGGTCGCGGCGACCGGACTGGCAAGACCCACGGCTCACCGTCTCGCCGTGGCACTGGAACACCACCGCATGGTGGCGCGTGACATGCAGGGCCGTTTCATCCTCGGCCCGCGCATGGCCGAGCTGGCCGCGGCGGCGGGCGAGGACCGCCTGCTCGCGACGGCGGGCCCGGTGCTCACCCACCTACGCGACGTGACGGGCGAGAGCGCGCAGCTCTATCGCCGGCAGGGCGACATGCGTATCTGTGTCGCGGCCGCCGAGCGCCTGTCGGGCCTCAGGGACACCGTCCCCGTGGGCTCCACACTCACGATGAAGGCGGGCTCGTCTGCGCAGATCCTGATGGCTTGGGAGGAGCCCGAGCGCCTCCACCGCGGCCTCCAGGGCGCCCGCTTCACGGCGACGGCCCTGTCGGGCGTACGGCGCCGTGGCTGGGCCCAGTCGATCGGCGAGCGGGAGCCGGGCGTCGCGTCCGTCTCCGCGCCGGTGCGCGGTCCCTCGAACCGCGTCGTCGCGGCGGTCTCGGTCTCCGGACCGATCGAGCGCCTGACGCGCCACCCGGGCCGGATGCACGCACAGGCCGTCATCGACGCGGCGGGCCGCCTCTCCGAGGCCCTGCGCCGCACCGGCTGACCCTCCCCCACCACACCGCTCCCCCTCGGGCCGGCCGCTTCAACGCCGCAGCGACCGGCCCGAGTTGAGACTTGGTGAGACCCTTTGCGCTCACGCGCTCCGGACAACGCGAAGAGACCCTCCCCTGCTGGGGAGGGCCTCTTGCTGTCTTGTACCCCCGACCGGATTCGAACCGGCGCTACCGCCTTGAGAGGGCGGCGTGCTAGGCCGCTACACAACGGGGGCAAGGATCTTGCGCTGTCGCGCGATCCAGCTGGGCTACCAGGACTCGAACCTAGAACAACGGAACCAGAAACCGTCGTGTTGCCAATTACACCATAGCCCAATGCGATCCAGGCCTGGATGGCCCGATCAGTACCCCCGACCGGATTCGAACCGGCGCTACCGCCTTGAGAGGGCGGCGTGCTAGGCCGCTACACAACGGGGGCCCTAGCGATCCTGCATGAAAAACAGCGGGTGCGACCCGGACTGTCCCCCTGGGAAGGATCTGTACCCCCGACCGGATTCGAACCGGCGCTACCGCCTTGAGAGGGCGGCGTGCTAGGCCGCTACACAACGGGGGCTTTGCGGATCTGGAATCCGCGATGCAGATAAGCTCTGCGAGCTGGCCTACCAGGACTCGAACCTAGACTAACGGAACCAGAAACCGTCGTGCTGCCAATTACACCATAGGCCATCAAAAAGCAACCCCTTGCGAGGGTTCTGTTTGATTTACGCTTCCGGATCCGGCCTTTCGGCCCGTTTCCCTTGGCGCAGGAAGAACATTACCCGAAGGTGGACGGCGCTCCAAAACGGGTATCCGGGGCCAGCAGGGCGGGGAGCTGGTCGAGCGCCGTGATGCGCGTGAGTTCGGGACGGCCGCCGGTCCGCGCGCGGTCCAGCCAGATGCCGGTGAGCCCTGCCTCCTCGGCGCCGCGGGCGTCGGTGTCGGGCTGGTCGCCGACGTACGCGACCTCGTGCGGGGGCAGTTCCAGGGCCTCGCAGGCGGCGTGGAAGGCGGCGGCCTGCGGTTTGGCCACGCCGAGTTCGGCGGCGCAGACGACGGCCTCGAAGCGGTCCCTGACGCCGAGGACGCGCAGCTTGCGGTCCTGGTTGTGGAGCGAGGAGTTGGACAGGACCGCGTGCCGGTAGCGGTCCGCGAGGAGGTCGAGCACAGGGACCGTGTCGGGGAACAGCGCCCAGGCGGCCTCGTAGTGGACGATGTAGCGCCCGAACCAGGCGTCGGCCTCGGCATCGTCCATGGTGCCGTCGGCGTCGCCGCGCCCCACGAAGGCCCGTACACGATCGCGGCGCTGGCCCTCCCAGTCGGTCTCGCCCGACTCGAAGCGCGCCCAGTGCTCCTGGGTGAGGGTGCGCCAACGGGCGAGGGCCTGGCCGACGGAGGTGAATCCGTCGGCCAGGCCCTCGGCCCGAAGGTGTTCCCGCATTCCCGCGCGGTCCGCGTTCGCGTAGTCGAAGATCGTGTCGTCTACGTCCCACAGGACCGCGCGGATCGGCATGTGACCGAGCTTAGGCCGTGAGCTTGGCCAGGGCTGCGTCGATGCGGGTCAGGGTCTTGTCCTTGCCCAGGATCTCCAGGGACTCGAAGAGGGGCAGGCCGACCGTGCGGCCGGTGACGGCGACGCGGACCGGGGCCTGCGCCTTGCCGAGCTTGAGGCCGTGCTCCTCGCCGGCGGCCAGGACGGCCTCCTTGAGGGCGTCGGCCGACGTCCAGTCGGCGGCCTCGAGCTTCGCGCGGGCCGTGGTCAGGAGGCCGGCCGGGTCGCCCTTCATGGCCTTGGTCCAGGACGCCTCGTCCTCCACCGGCTCCTTGAGGAACAGGAAGTCGACGTTGGCCGTGATGTCGGACAGGACCGTCACGCGGGTCTGCGCGTGGGGGGCGATGGCCTCCCAGGCCGCCTGGTCGAAGTCCTCGGGCGCCCAGTTGGCGAACGGGGCGCGCAGCCACGGCTCGCAGGCCGCCGCGAACGCCTTCACGTCCAGCATGCGGATGTGGTCGCCGTTGATCGACTCGGCCTTCTTGAGGTCGAAGCGGGCCGGGTTCGAGTTGACGTCCGCGAGGTCGAACTTCGCGACCATGTCCTCGATGGAGAAGACGTCCTGGTCGGCCGAGAAGGACCAGCCGAGCAGGGACAGGTAGTTGAGCAGTCCCTCGGGCAGGAAGCCGCGCTCGCGGTAGAGGTTGAGCGAGGCCTGCGGGTCGCGCTTCGAGAGCTTCTTGTTGCCCTCGCCCATGACGTACGGGAGGTGGCCGAAGGCGGGGGTGAGCTTCGCGATACCGAGCTCGGTGAGCGCCTTGTAGAGGGCGATCTGGCGGGGCGTGGAGGAGAGCAGGTCCTCGCCGCGCAGGACGTGGGTGATCTCCATCAGGGCGTCGTCGACCGGGTTGACCAGCGTGTACAGCGGGGCGCCGTTCGCGCGGACGATGCCGAAGTCCGGGACGTTCTCCGGCTGGTAGGTGATCTCGCCGCGGACCAGGTCCTCGAACGTGATCGCCTCGTCGGGCATGCGGAAGCGGACGATGGGCCGGCGGTCCTCGGCCTCGTACGCGGCGATCTGCTCGGCGCTCAGGTCGCGGCAGTGGCCGTCGTAACCGGAGGGCTTGCCGGCGGCGCGGGCGGCGTCGCGGCGGGCGTCGAGCTCCTCGGTGGAGCAGTAGCAGCGGTAGGCGTGGCCGGCGGCCAGGAGTTTCTCGGCGACGTCCTGGTAGATGTCCATGCGCTGCGACTGGCGGTACGGCGCGTGGGGGCCGCCGACCTCGGGGCCCTCGTCCCAGTCGAAGCCCAGCCAGCGCATCGAGTCGAGGAGCTGCTCGTACGACTCCTCGGAGTCGCGGGCCGCGTCGGTGTCCTCGATGCGGAAGACCAGGACGCCCTGGTTGTGCCGGGCGTAGGCCCAGTTGAACAGGGCCGTGCGCACCAGGCCCACATGGGGGTTGCCGGTGGGAGAGGGACAGAAACGTACGCGGACGTTCGCGTTAGCCACGCTTGATCACCTTGTTGGTGAGAGTGCCGATGCCTTCGATGGTGACGGCGACCTCGTCGCCGACGTTGAGCGGGCCGACCCCTTCCGGGGTGCCCGTGAGGATCACGTCGCCGGGGAGCAGCGTCATGGCCTCGGAGATGTTGACGATCAGGTCCTCGATCGAGTGGATCATCTGGGACGTGCGGCCGAGCTGGCGCTGCTGTCCGTTGACCGTGCACTGGATCGTCAGGTCGCTGGGGTCGAGGTCCGTCTCCACCCAGGGGCCGAGCGGGCAGGAGGTGTCGAAGCCCTTGGCCCTGGCCCACTGCTTCTCGCGCTTCTGGACGTCACGCGCGGTGACGTCGTTCGCGCAGGTGTAGCCGAGGATGACGTCCTTGACGCGCTCGCGCGGGACCTCGCGGCACATGCGGCCGATGACGACGGCGAGCTCGGCCTCGTAGTGCAGTTCCTGCGAGAAGGAGGGGTACGCGATCTGGTCGCCGGGGCCGATCACCGAGGTGGACGGCTTGAAGAACGCGAAGGGGGCGTCCGGGACCTCGTTGCCCAGTTCCTTCGCGTGTTCCGCGTAGTTGCGGCCGAAGGCGACGACCTTGTTCGGGAGCACCGGCGGCAGAAGCCTGACCTTGCTCAGCGGGACCTTCGTGCCGGAGAGTTCGAAGTCCGCGAACGGGATGCCCTTGATGATGTCGAGGACAAGCTCGTCGGGCTTGTCGCCCTCGACCGCGCCGAAGGCGACATTGCCGTCGATGGAGAATCTGGCGATGCGCACGGGTGCCTTGCGCCCCTCTACTTCCGCTGGCTGGAGTCTGACGCCCCAGGCTAACGGCTCCTGCGGTCGAAGAGCCGCGATACCCCACCCTCCGCAGGAGGCCGCGGCCCGGACGCCGAGTCGCACGGGTGAGCCCCTGCGCCTCGGACCAGCCGAAGCCACCGGTGGCTCATGAGCCGGCAGTTATCCCCCTGGCGGCCTTTACCTTTTCCTCGTGCAGCCTGCCCAGCTTCTGCAGTTTCTTGAATTCCTCTTTTATCAACCCCTTCTGAATGCCCGACTCCACACCGAACCAAGACTCGAGGAGGTTGGTCTGCTGCTTGCACGCTACGTCGGCCTCGGCGGTCCTTTTCTCGACGCCCGTCACTTGTCCACTACTGAAAGACGGAGATCCCATGGCCTTTATGGGCGATGCATAGCTGAATCCCCTCTTCTTCATGCAGCCAGACCATTCCCGGAATGCAACCTTCACCCGCGCGGACTGCAGCGATTCCTGATAGCTCTGACTTGCTATCCGGCTGGCCGCATCGACTCCAGCCGGGTAGTCGTACTTCTCGCTCAGCTCATGAACAGATTTAGCCAGGCAGCCTTCTTCGGGTACTGTCTCGCCTCGATATTCGAGTTTACCTGTCTGCTTTTTCACGCCCCTCCCCCCGTAAAGGACAAGGCGTTCGTCCGCGGTCAGATGTGGATTGCTCTCCATTGACGACTGAGGCGGAAGCCGGTATCCGTAACGCATCGCTTCGCCCATGTCTGACAGTCCATACCGACGATCGGAAGAAATAGGGGTGGAATCTTCAGCGGGCCGATAGGAGAGACCGAAGGCACTCATGCATTTCTTGGTGAGAACTTGCTCTGCCGCCTCGATCTCAGCGTATTCAGAATCGCTGTAGCTGTACGCCGCAATGGGTAGCCTGTACGTATAAGAGGCCTTCTTTTTTTGCGCCGACGCACTTACTCCCGGCTCCGGACTGCGGTCGCCGCTATGACTCGAGGTGCCTTTCGCGTCTCGATCGGTTGAGCAGCCAAGCGGCAGCAACAGCGCAAGGACCGGGACCACCAGACGGCGTCTCATGTAGAAACCTTCTCCTCGTTGAGTACGGACAGGGCCGGGCCGTGAACCGGAAAGAGCCTCACGCCGACGACTGCGCGGCGTGAGGCTCTTAGGCCCGCATCACTAAAGGCCCATCAGCTGAACTTGTAGCAGTTGACCCCGCTCTTCCCGAAACCCAGGGAAGCGTTCTCGTTGTACGTGTAGTGGAGACGGTCGGTCGCGGCGAACTTCGCGAACGTGTCGCAAGCCCCACCATAGCCGCTGCTGTAGAAAACAGTGGCTATCTGGTCGCTCGCATTATAGAACGAGGCAGCGTTGTTCTTGACTGCCACTCCCTTACCCGCACCAGAAGTCAGGAAGGTGTACCCGGAGAGGTTGGACACGCTGCTACCTCTGAAGGCAGTGAATGACCCCTCCCGGCCACTGTTGTAGTAAAACACCCCACAGTTCGACTCCGAGTCCAGGCAGGACTGCCCTGCGTCGGCCTGCGCCTGGGGCGCCATCCCCAATACCGCAACCGCAACGGCGGGCACTGAAACCGCCAACGACACAATCTTCTGCGAAATGCGCATAAAAGACCCCTTCACCCTAGCGACCGTGCTTGCCAATTGGCGAAGATGATCATACTGGTACGGAGAGTTCACCACAAGAGCTTTCCATGCCGCGCACTTTTCAAAAGCAGACCATCCCCATTCAAGCCATTCAGACTCAAACTGAACACTCGAGGCATTGAACGGCGAGGTCACATCATGCGTATTACTCCGCGGCGAAGGCCGCGACCGGGGCTTCCATCAGGATGGCGCGGCGCGGGTTGGCCGTCTGCGCGGGGAGCTCGACGGAGTACTCCGGGAGTTCCGGTGCCGTCTGCAGCTCGTCGGCGTCGTTGAGGTGCATCAGCGTCGTACGCCGCGGGTTGGCGATGTTGCGGAACATCGCGGACTTCACAGTCTTCATGTGTCGCTCGTGACCTTGTCGGTGCGGGCGCCCCCAGGGCGCCGGTTGTCGGATTCGCCATCCCTGTAAAGCGTCAGGCTAAACATCTGATTCCCGTCGAAAGCGAGGGAGAGGCGATGTTCCTCATGTGAGTTTGCTCACCAGAGGGTGGACGAAAGCCTCAATTCGGACCCGAAGTGCGCCGTATCGAAACGGGCATTCCGCCACTGAAGCAACCATTCCGCTCCCGATCATGGCGACTGGGACACCCCCGGGGTGTAGGTGGAACGTCAGTAAAAGTCCGTTATCGACGAGATCACTTTCTACATCTCGTGACACACCCCTCACGCGGCGTCACAGTGTCCCCGCACTGGCGCTCGGCCCTTGTTGGAGATCCTGCACTGTGCTGGAATTCGCGGGACCGCCGCGAGATCGAGCCGGCGCGCACGGGGCGCAACGCAGCGCCGAGTCGCGGCGGGAAGGGGGAGCAGCGCCGGTCACCGACGACCGAAGGGGGCGTGTCCGCTCGCCCCCGAACTACGCCGACACCGTCCCGTCCGCGCACGCGGGGGACGCCTGGTCCAGAGGTTGCGACGCTAGTGCAGGGACGTAAGAACAGGGATGGCAGCGCTGCGGCGGAGCCGGAGCCGCGCGGCGGGACTGGCCCGATGACAGGCAGTTCCTCACCCCAGCACGCCCAGAACCCGGGCCGGACCGCCTCCGTCGAGGGCAGTACTGCCTCCTCGGCCGCGCCCAAGGCCGCCGCGAAGCCGAAGAGCCCGAGCGGCCCCGGCTCGCGAATAGCGCTGCGCAACTGGCGTATCTCCACCCGCCTGGTGTCGCTGCTCGCCCTCCCCGTGGTCGCCGCGACCTCCCTCGGCGCGCTGCGTATCGGCGAGTCGATGAGCGACATCCAGCAGCTCGACAACATGAAGCTGCTGACCGACATGACCAAGCAGGCCACCGAGCTCGCGTCCGCGCTCCAGGAGGAGCGCGACCAGTCGGCGGGCCCGCTGGCCAACGGCGGCAAGGCGACCGAGGACTACACCGTCAAGGGAGCGCGCGAGAAGACCGACCGCGCGCGCAAGGCCTTCATGGAAGGCACGTACGAGATCACCGACGGGGCCAGCAACAGCGGTCTCGACGGTGTGCAGGACCACGTCACGCAGATCGCCGGCCAGCTCAACAACCTCAAGGGCATCCGGCAGGACGCGTTCAAGGACCGCAGCACCTCGTCCCAGACGATCGACGCATACAGCCGCCTCGTCGAGCAGCTCCTGTCGCTGTCCACCGACATGGCGCAGGCGACCAGCAACCCCGAGATGATCAAGCGCACGCGCGCCCTGGCGTCGTTCTCCTCCGCCAAGGAGTACGCGTCCGTGCAGCGCGCCGTCATCGCGGCCGCCCTGCCCCCGAACGACCGTGACTTCGGCAAGCTCTCCGAGACCGACCGCCGCTACGGCGAGTCCGCGCTGGAGAACCAGGAGTCCGACCTCAAGGGCTTCAGCTCCGTCTACGGAAACGTCGCCGCCACCGAGCTGATGAAGCCCATCGACTCGGGCAACGCGACGATCAAGGCCGCCGACCAGTACGCCCGCCGCGCCCTCGACAGGGAGGGCGGCATCAAGAACCAGGACAAGCGGTCCTACAAGGACTGGGTCGACGCGGACAGCCAGCGTCTGCAGGAAATGTCCAAGATCGAGCTGACGCTGCTCAACCAGATGGAGCAGCAGGCCCGCGAGCTGCGCAACGAGTCCGAGCGCACGGCCATCATCAACGGTGCGCTGATCCTACTCGTCCTCGGCGTCTCGCTCGTCGGTGCGTTCGTCGTGGCCCGCTCCATGATCCGCTCGCTGCGCCAGCTCCAGGACACCGCGACCAAGGTCGCCCAGGACCGCCTGCCCGAGCTGGTCAAGCAGCTGTCCGAGTCGGACCCGCAGGACGTCGACACCTCCGTCGAGTCCGTCGGTGTGCACTCGCGCGACGAGATCGGCCAGGTGGCCTCGGCCTTCGACGACGTGCACCGCGAGGCGGTCCGTCTGGCCGCCGAGCAGGCCCTCCTGCGAGGCAACGTCAACGCGATGTTCACCAATCTCTCGCGCCGTTCGCAGGGTCTGATCCAGCGCCAGCTCTCGCTCATCTCCGAGCTGGAGTCGCGCGAGGCCGACCCCGACCAGCTGTCCTCGCTGTTCAAGCTCGACCACCTCGCGACCCGCATGCGCCGTAACGGTGAGAACCTCCTCGTTCTCGCCGGTGAGGAGCCCGGCCGCCGCTGGACCCGCCCGGTCCCGCTGGTCGACGTCCTGCGCGCCGCCGCCTCCGAGGTGGAGCAGTACGAGCGCATCGAGCTGGCCTCGGTCCCCACGACCGAGGTCGCCGGACGCGTCGTCAACGACCTCGTGCACCTGCTCGCCGAGCTGCTCGAGAACGCGACCTCGTTCTCCTCGCCGCAGACCAAGGTCAAGGTCACCGGTCACGCGCTGCCCGACGGCCGTGTGCTCATCGAGATCCACGACACCGGTATCGGCCTCTCCCCCGAGGACCTCGCCGCGATCAACGAGCGGCTCGCGTCGCCGCCCACCGTGGACGTGTCGGTCTCGCGCCGCATGGGTCTGTTCGTGGTCGGCCGTCTGTCGCAGCGTCACGGCATCCGTATCCAGCTCCGCCCGTCCGACTCCGGTGGTACGACGGCGCTCGTCATGCTGCCCGTCGACGTCGCCCAGGGCGGCAAGAAGGCTCCCGGCAAGCCCGGTCCCGGCGCCGCCTCCGGTGGCCCCGCCGCCGCGCAGGCCGCCGCCGGTGTGGCCGCCGCACGGCGTGGGGTCGGCGCGGGTGCGGGTCCGCAGGGCGGTCCCGGCGGTGCGGGCCGGCTCGGTGCCGGTCCCGGCGCGGCGCGTCCGCAGGTCGCGGGCTCCGGTCCGCGCGCGGCGCTGCCCAGCCGTGACGGCAACGGGCCGCAGGCCGGTGGCCCGCAGGCGCCTCAGTCTCCGCAGTCCCAGCAGCCCCCCCAGCAGGGTCGTCCGGCTCCGGCCGGCGTGTTCGGCGCGCAGGGCCTGCAGAGCGGTCCCGGCCAGGGTCAGGGCGGCCCGGGCCAGAACGGTCCCGTGCCGCCCCAGCAGCGTACGAACCAGGCGCCCGAGCAGGGCCGCAGGCCGGTCCTGCCGCCGCGTGGCGGTCCCCGTGCCGAGCTGCCCGGGGGCAACCCCCAGCCGCGCGTGCCGAGTTGGGGCAACGACGACGCGCAGCCGCCGGTGCCGCGCGCCTCGCTCGACGCGCCGCGCGGGCACGAGGAGCCGGACTCCACGTCGCAGTTCCCGCGGGTGGACGACCGTCAGGGCCCCGGCTCGACGGCCGAGTTCCCCCGGCCCGACTTCGACGGACCCCGTCCCGGCGCGCCCGCCCCGCACGACCACGGTCAGGGTCAGGACACGGGGGCGTTCGTCCGTAACGACGTCTTCGGCGGCCACCAGGGCCAGTCGCAGAACCCGAACCACCTCCAGCCGCAGGGTCAGCCGCAGAACCCGAACCACCAGACCGGCCAGTTCGCGGCGCCCGGCTTCGGTGACGGTCAGCGCCCCGGCGCTCAGGACCCGTCCACCACCGGCCAGTTCGCGGCCCCCGGTCAGAACAACGGCGGGCGTCCGCGCCAGGACGGCCAGTTCCCCGGCGGCGACGGCTTCGGGCAGCCGCAGCAGGGACAGGGCCAGGGTCAGCCGCAGGGCCGCCCCGGCGGTCCCGCGCGTGACCTGCCGCAGCTCGGCTCCCGGGACGCGGCGGACTTCTCGATGCCGCGCCCGCCCGTCCAGGGCGGTCAGGACCAGGGCTTCCCGGCGCAGCCGCAGGCCCCCGGCCGGCAGGACGACCTGCCGCCCGCCGGACCCGGCGACGGCCGCACGCCGCTCTTCGACACCCTTGAGACCAACTGGTTCCACGGCCAGCAGGCCCCGCAGCAGCAGGACCGGCCGCAGGCGCCCGCGCCTCAGCAGAACAACGGCCGGCCGGGCGGCCTGCCGCAGCGCTCGCCGCAGCAGCAGCCCCAGCCGCCCGCCGCCTCCCCCGCGCCCGCCCGCCCGGCGGCCGCCGCACCCGCGGCGCCCCAGCAGGCTCAGGCGCCCGCCAACTGGCGCCAGTCGCCCAACGACGAGCTCGGCCGCCAGGCCGAGCGGGTCCGCCAGCCCTCGGCCGGCGGAGTCACCGTCTCCGGGCTTCCGCGTCGCGTCCCGCGTGCGAACCTCGTCGCGGGTACGGCTCAGCAGCAACAGCACCAAACCGGTCCGCAGGTCTCGCGTTCGCCTGATGACGTTCGCGGCCGGCTGACCAATCTCCGTCGGGGCATCCAGCAGGGTCGCCAGGCCGGTACGGGCCAGACCGGCAGCTTCCCCAGCCCCACTCACCAGCAGGAGCGTTAGTTGACCCAGATGAGCCAGGCGGCACAGAACCTGAACTGGTTGATCACCAACTTCGTGGACAACACGCCGGGGGTCTCCCACACCGTCGTCGTGTCCGCGGACGGCCTGCTGCTCGCCATGTCGGAGGGGTTCCCGCGTGACCGTGCCGACCAGCTGGCGGCCGTCGCTTCGGGCCTCACCTCGCTGACCGCGGGCGCGTCCCGGATCTTCGAGGGCGGCACGGTGGCCCAGACCGTGGTGGAGATGGAGCGTGGCTTCCTCTTCCTCATGTCGGTCTCGGACGGCTCGTCGCTCGCGGTGCTCGCGCACCCCGAGTGCGACATCGGCCTCGTCGGCTACGAGATGGCGCTGCTCGTGGACCGTGCGGGTTCCGTGCTCACCCCCGATCTGCGCGCCGAACTGCAGGGCAGCCTGCTGCACTAGTCACGCCCTCCCCCACACGCACGTACGACCGCACCGTCAGGCCGTCACCGTCCCCCACCGGCCCCGTCAGACGGCACGCAGACCACCTGCTGTCCCGCCCGGAGGATCCATGACCCCGCCCACCGCCTCTCACGACCCGTACGGCGTATCTCCGCACGCCTCGTACGGTCCTGAGGGCGACCAGCCGCTGGTGCGTCCTTATGCGATGACCGGTGGCCGGA
This sequence comes from Streptomyces sp. NBC_01445, assembly GCF_035918235.1. NCBI lineage: Bacteria > Bacillati > Actinomycetota > Actinomycetes > Kitasatosporales > Streptomycetaceae > Streptomyces > Streptomyces sp. NBC_01445. Next base: position 3,781,383 of record NZ_CP109485.1, read on the forward strand.
CACGGCCGCGCTACCAGCTCGCCATCGAGGCGCTCGTCAGCACGACCGCCGACCCGGCCCAGCTGATAGGGCTGCTCCCCGAGCACCAGCGCATCTGCCACCTGTGCCGCGAGGTCAAGTCGGTGGCGGAGGTGTCGGCCCTGCTGTCGATGCCTCTCGGTGTGGCCCGGATCCTCGTCGCGGACCTGGCGGAAGCGGGAATGGTGGCCATCCACCAGCCCGGCGGCGACGAGAACGCCGGCGGCCAGCCCGACGTGACACTGCTCGAAAGGGTGCTCAGTGGACTTCGCAAGCTCTAACGGCGGAGGCGGCCGTTCCACCACGTCCGCGAAGATCGTGGTGGCAGGTGGCTTCGGCGTCGGCAAGACCACGTTCGTGGGCGCCGTCTCGGAGATCAACCCTCTGCGCACCGAGGCCGTCATGACGTCCGCGTCCGCGGGCATCGACGACCTCACCCACACCGGGGACAAGACCACCACCACGGTGGCAATGGACTTCGGCCGCATCACGCTCGACCAGGACCTGATCCTGTACCTCTTCGGTACACCCGGTCAGGACCGCTTCTGGTTCATGTGGGACGACCTCGTCCGCGGCGCGATCGGCGCGATCGTCCTCGTCGACACCCGCCGCCTCGCCGACTGCTTCCCGGCCGTCGACTACTTCGAGAACTCCGGGCTGCCCTTCGTCGTCGCCCTCAACGGCTTCGAGGGTCACCAGCCCTACACGCCCGACGAGGTGCGCGAGGCGCTGCAGATCGGACCGGACACCCCGATCATCACCACGGACGCCCGACACCGTGCGGATGCAAAGAGTGGCCTGATCACGCTGGTCGAGCACGCGCTGATGGCCCGCCTGAAGTAGTTCTGCCGCCGAAAATCCGGCCACCAAGTAGCTAGATCCATACGGCAGTTGTCGTAGTGCGCCCGGAGGCCGCTGTGTCCTTTGACACGGTCGGCCTCCGTGTTCATAACGTTTCGACAGAGAATTCAGGTGCCGCCGACACAGGTCGCGCACACCCGGTTCCACTGCGCGCACAAGAGCCCCGCCTTTTGGCGGGGCTCGCTCTTTATGACCGTTTTATCTGGGGCATGGGTCACTCGGAGGTTCCGGTTCCCAGTGTTTGGAAGAGAACCGCCTGACGTGCTGGAATGCGCTGAACTGCCCAGTAGGTAAGGGCCTGGAGACAGCGGCACAGCGTAGGTGCCGACGCCGAGAGGTTGTTGGTCGAGTGAGGCGAAGCAAGAACAGTCCCGAGCCGTCGTCGGCGCGGGGCAACTTCACCCCGCCGCCGCGTGCAGCGGCGCCGGCCGCGCATGTGCCACGGGCCGAGGAGCCCCCGGCGCCGTCCGGCGGCCGGATGTCGCCGCGCAACTGGCGCGTGCCCACCAAGCTGAACGCGATCCTGCTCATACCCGTACTCGTGGGTCTGATCATGGGTGGCTTCCAGGTCAAGGGCTCGATCGACACCTGGAACGAGGCCGAGGACGCGGAGAACACCGCGCGTCTGGTGCAGGCGTCCCTGACGTACGCCAACAGCCTGATCGAGGAGCGCGACATCTCCGCGGCTCCTCTCCTGCTGGGCAAGAAGAACGACCCGGCGGTCGTCAAGGCCCGCGAGACGACGAACGAGGCCGCCGACGCCTTCGACGCCGCCGCGAAGAACATGCCGGCCAAGGAAGGCCTGGAGCGCCGCCTCACGCAGTTCCGGCAGGTCGAGCCCGGCCTGGAGAAGCTGCGGGCCGACGCGTACACGAGCAAGCTCCCCGCCGTGCAGACCGAAGAGCACTACGTCGGGATCCAGCACCCGCTGATGGAGTTCGCCAACGAGCTCGGCCTCGGCACCGGAAACATCACGAGCTACGGCCGCACGGTCTACGCGATCTCGCTCTCCAAGGCCGCGCTCTCGCTGGAGCGGTCCATCGGCATGCACCTGCTGGTCAAGCCGGGCCCGACCGCCGAGACCTTCGGCAAGCAGAAGATCGCGCTCTCCTCCTACGCGTACCTCGAGGGCATCGCCGTCGAGGAGTACAAGGGCGGCGGCACGCAGGCCGACGTCGACAAGCTCGACGCCGCCAAGAAGCAGCTGGCGATCGACGGCGAGAAGCAGGCCAAGCAGGCCGCCGCCGAAGCGAAGGCGAAGGGCCAGCCGTTCGTCGCGCCGCCGAGCGACCCCACTGAGATGGTGGCCTACATCTCGACGCTGCCCACCACGCAGCCGAGCGCCCGCCTCGCCATCGCGCAGAAGGGCGTCACCAAGGAGAGCTGGTGGGCGGTCAACACCGCCAAGTTCAACGCGTACCGCACCATCGAGTCCGACCTCGCCGACAAGGCGGTGAACGAGGCCGCCGGCATCGCCGACGACGCCAAGCAGTCCACGTTCGTCACCGGTGCGGTCGTCCTGGTCGCCCTGCTCGCCGCGTTCGCGCTGGCCGGGATGATGGCGCGCCAGATGAGCCGCTCGATGCGCCGACTGCGCACCGCCGCCTTCGACGTCGCCGAGCAGCGCCTGCCGATGCTCGTCGACCAGCTCTCGCGCACCGACCCGGGCCGTGTCGACACCCGTGTGCAGCCCATCCCGATCAACTCCACGGACGAGATCGGCGAGGTCGCCCGCGCCTTCGACCAGGTGCACCGCGAGGCCGTCCGCCTCGCCGCGGAGCAGGCCCTGCTCCGCGGCAACATCAACGCGATCTTCACCAACCTGTCGCGCCGCAACCAGTCCCTGATCGAGGGCCAGCTGACCCTCATCACGGACCTGGAGAACAACGAGGCCGAGCCGGACCAGCTGGAGAACCTCTTCCGCCTGGACCACCTCGCGACCCGTATGCGCCGCAACGGCGAGAACCTCCTGGTCCTCGCCGGCGAGGAGCCGGGCCGCCGCTGGGACCAGCCGGTCCCGCTGGTCGACGTCCTGCGCGCCGCCTCCTCCGAGGTGGAGCAGTACGAGCGCATCGAGCTGTCGGGTGTGCCGGAGGCCGAGATCCACGGCCGTTCGGTGACCGACCTCGTGCACCTGCTCGCCGAGCTCCTGGAGAACGCCACCACGTTCTCCTCGCCACAGACCAAGGTCCGCGTCACCGCGACCCGTCTCCCCGACGGCCGCGTCATGGTCGAGATCCACGACAAGGGCATCGGCCTCACCGCCGAGGACTTCGCGGACATCAACCACAAGCTGGCCAACCCGCCGACGGTGGACGCCGCGATCTCGCAGCGCATGGGCCTGTTCGTGGTCGGCCGCCTGTCCGACCGGCACGGCATCCGCGTCCAGCTGCGCCCCTCGGGCGAGCAGGCCGGCACGACGTCGCTCGTCATGCTGCCCGACGTCATCACCCACGGTGGCAGCGGCGAGCACCTCCCCGAGTCCGAGTTCACCGTCTCGTCGATGATCCCGTCGCAGTCGGCGTACGAGCCGACCCCGCTGCGCACCGCCGCGGAGCTCGGCTTCGACGACAGCCGCTACGGCGAGGTCCCCGACGACCTGCACGACCTGGACCCGGTCGGCCGCTCGCTGATGCGCGAGGAGCGCCGCGCGGCCCTGGAGGCCCAGGCGCACACCGGTGACGACCGCCCCCTGTTCCGCGACGAGATCACAGCGGCGCAAGGGCAGGACCCGTACGAGCAGCAGCAGACCACTTATGCTCCCGCGCAGCCCGCGTACGACGAGCAGCCGCAGCAGACGTACGAGGACCCCTCGTCCGTCTACGCGCAGGGCCAGCAGACGTACGACGAGCAGCCGCAGAACGGCTCCTACAACGACTCGTTCTTCGCGCCGCAGGACGGCTACGCGTCCCAGGACGCTTATACGGAACCCGTCCGGGAGACGTACTCGGCCTTCGGTGAATCGCCGCTGCGCGGCTCGCAGCAGGGCGGCTGGCAGGCGCAGGACGGCTATCAGGAGTCCTACCGGTCCGAGCACAACGCTCAAGCGGAATCTGCGCAGCGCGCTGACGCCGGTCAGCAGGAGCGCGTAGGCTTCGACCCGCACAGTCCCGCGGCGCCGGCCGGGCCCACCCCGTCCGCCGCGCGTTCGCTCACCGACTCCGGTCTTCCGATGCGCGGTTCGGGCGGGCAGCAGCGCCAGGCCCCGGCGGCGACGCCGGCGCCCGACCGTGGCGACAACACCACCCAGGACAACGGCAGCGGCGACGGCAGCGGCCCCGACGACTGGCGTTCGTCCAACGACGAGCGCTGGGTCCGTGCGGAGCAGCTCCGGAAGCCCAAGGCGGGCGGAGTCACCTCCTCCGGTCTGCCGCGCCGGGTGCCCAAGGCCAACCTGGTCGAGGGCACGGCGGAATCGACCCCGCAGGGCGGCCCCCAGGTCTCCCGCGCGCCTGAGGACGTCAGGGGCAGGCTGAGCAACCTGCGCCGTGGCGTGCAGCGGGGACGCGAAGCAGGAAGTGACACGAACGGCCAGGCCACGAATCAGCACAGTGGTCCTGACAGCACCTACAACCAGGAGCGTTAGTGTGAGCCCGATGAGCCAGGCGGCACAGAACCTGAACTGGTTGATCACCAACTTCGTGGACAACACCCCTGGGGTGTCCCACACGGTGGTGGTCTCCGCCGACGGACTCCTTCTGGCGATGTCCGAAGGGTTCCCCCGTGACCGTGCCGACCAGCTGGCGGCCGTCGCGTCGGGACTTACCTCGCTGACCGCGGGCGCGTCCCGCATCTTCGAGGGCGGCAGCGTGAACCAGACAGTTGTGGAGATGGAGCGAGGATTCCTCTTCCTTATGTCCATCTCCGACGGTTCTTCCCTCGCCGTCCTCGCACACCCGGAGGCGGACATTGGCCTCGTCGGGTACGAGATGGCACTTCTTGTCGACCGCGCGGGGACGGTTCTCACTCCCGACCTGCGGGCCGAGCTTCAGGGGAGCCTTCTCAACTGACAGACAGACGGTGCGATTTCGCGTTCCGTAGCCGTAAGGTTTCGGGACGCGGCTCCACGGTGATGGTGCCCGGCACAGTTGGAGGAGGAAAGCGTGGCTGGTTCTGCAACACCCCCGAGCGGTTCATCGGCGAACTGGTCCTACGGGCCTGGCCAGGGTCAGGGGCAGGGTGACGCGCCGAACCGGTACAACTTCCCCTCCGCGCCGAGCCACCGGCGACAGCCGTACGCGCCCCCGCACCCGCCGCAGCCGCGGCAGCCGGGGCCGTACGACCAGCCGTCGGCACCGCGCATCCAGCCCGTGCAGCCGCAGCGGCGCCCCGACAGCCCCGCACCGGCCGCCAACAATCCCCTGGTGCGTCCCTACGCCATGACGGGTGGCCGCACCAGGCCGCGCTACCAGCTCGCCATCGAGGCGCTGGTGCACACCACCGCGCAGCCGCACCAGTTGCAGGGCCAGTTGCCCGAGCACCAGCGGATCTGCACCCTCTGCCGAGAGATCAAGTCAGTGGCCGAAGTCTCGGCCCTGCTCAGCATCCCTCTCGGCGTGGCCAGGATTCTCGTCGCCGACTTGGCGGAGGCGGGCCTGGTCGCCATTCATCAGCCCGGCGGCGAAGAGAACGCCGGCGGCCAGCCAGACGTGACTTTGCTCGAAAGGGTGCTCAGTGGACTTCGCAAGCTCTAGCGGAGGGCCTTCCCGCTCCACCACGTCCGCGAAGATCGTGGTGGCGGGCGGCTTCGGCGTCGGCAAGACGACCTTCGTGGGCGCCGTCTCGGAGATCAACCCTCTGCGCACCGAGGCCGTCATGACGTCCGCGTCCGCGGGCATCGACGACCTCACCCACACCGGGGACAAGACCACCACCACGGTGGCAATGGACTTCGGCCGCATCACGCTCGACCAGGACCTGATCCTGTACCTCTTCGGTACACCCGGTCAGGACCGCTTCTGGTTCATGTGGGACGACCTCGTCCGCGGCGCGATCGGCGCGATCGTCCTCGTCGACACCCGCCGCCTCGCCGACTGCTTCCCGGCCGTCGACTACTTCGAGAACTCCGGGCTGCCCTTCGTCGTCGCCCTCAACGGCTTCGACGGTAGCCAGCCGTACCAGCCGGACGAGGTCCGTGAGGCGCTGCAGATCGGACCGGACACCCCGATCATCACGACCGACGCCCGGCACCGTGCGGACGCGAAGTCGGCGCTCATCACGCTCGTGGAGCACGCGCTGATGGCCCGCCTCCGGTAGCCTCCGGCGCCTCCAGGCATGGAAATGCCCCCGGGACCCTTTGGGTCACCGGGGGCTTTTCGCGCTGTGGGCCCGTCCTGAGAGGCGGACGGGCCGTATGCCCGTCGGCCTAGCCCTGCCAGCTGTGCGGGGCGCGGAAGCCGTGCTGGCGCTCCAGGCGGCGCCAGCCGGCCTTGTCGCGGCCGCGCAGGGCGGGGCTGTCGGTCGATGCGGCGGCGGCGCGGGCCAGCAGGATCGCGGTCAGGGCCGCGACCTCCTCGGGCTCGGCGTGGCCCTTCTCAACGCGGATGTCGTGTGCAGACATGTGCAGTGATCTCCTTGTGGGGTTACTGCGGGGGGTTGCCGTGCTTGCGCGAAGGCAGGTCGGCGTGCTTCGTGCGGAGCATCGCGAGGGAGCGGATGAGCACCTCGCGGGTCTCGGCGGGGTCGATGACGTCGTCGACCAGGCCCCGCTCGGCCGCGTAGTACGGGTGCATGAGCTCGGCCTTGTACTCCTTGACCATGCGGGTGCGCATGGCCTCGGGGTCCTCGGCCTCGGCGATCTGACGGCGGAAGATGACGTTGGCGGCGCCCTCGGCGCCCATCACGGCGATCTCGTTGGTGGGCCAGGCGTAGGTGAGGTCGGCACCGATCGACTGCGAGTCCATGACGATGTAGGCACCTCCGTACGCCTTGCGCAGGATGAGGGAGATCCGGGGCACGGTGGCGTTGCAGTACGCGTACAGGAGCTTGGCGCCGTGCCGGATGATCCCGCCGTGCTCCTGGTCGACACCGGGCAGGAACCCGGGAACGTCGAGCAGAGTCACGATCGGGATGTTGAAAGCGTCGCACATCTGGACGAAGCGGGCAGCTTTTTCACTGGCCTCGATGTCCAGGACGCCCGCGAGGGACGAGGGCTGGTTGGCGACGATGCCGACGACCTGGCCGTCCAGGCGGGCCAGCGCGCAGATGATGTTGCGGGCCCAGCGCTCGTGGATCTCGAGGTAGTCGCCGTCGTCGACGAGCTCCTCGATGACCTTGGCCATGTCGTACGGGCGGTTGCCGTCCGCCGGGACCAGGTCCAGCAGGACTTCCGAGCGGCGCTCGGCGGGGTCCTCGGAGGCCACGGTCGGCGGGTTCTCGCGGTTGTTGGAGGGGAGCATCGAGACGAGGTAGCGGACCTCGGCGATGCAGGTCTCCTCGTCGTCGTACGCGAAGTGGCACACGCCCGAGGTCTCGGCGTGCACGTCCGCACCGCCCAGGCCGTTCTGGGTGATCTCCTCGCCGGTGACCGCCTTGACGACGTCCGGTCCGGTGATGAACATCTGCGAGGTCTCACGGACCATGAACACGAAGTCGGTCAGGGCCGGACTGTAGGCCGCGCCGCCCGCGCACGGGCCGAGCATCACGCTGATCTGCGGGATGACCCCGGACGCCTTGGTGTTGCGCTGGAAGATGCCGCCGTAACCGGCGAGAGCGGAGACACCCTCCTGGATACGGGCACCCGCGCCGTCGTTGAGGGAGACCAGCGGGGCACCGGCCGCGATGGCCATGTCCATGATCTTGTGGATCTTGGTGGCGTGGGCCTCGCCCAGTGCGCCGCCGAAGATACGGAAGTCGTGCGCGTAGACGAAGACCGTGCGGCCCTCGACCGTGCCCCAGCCGGTGATGACACCATCGGTGTAGGGCTTCTTGGCCTCCAGGCCAAAACCCGTCGCCCGGTGCCGGCGCAGCTGCTCGACCTCGTTGAACGATCCCGCGTCGAGCAGCAGCTCGATCCGCTCACGCGCGGTCAGCTTGCCCTTCGCGTGCTGGGCCTCGGTCGCCTTGTCACTGGGCCCGCGCAACGCCTGCTCACGAATCGCGTGCAACTCGGCCACGCGTCCACGCGCGTCGGTGGGCTCATCCCCGGGGGAACCGGCTGAGGCGGTGTCGTCCAAAACGGTCATGTAGCGACCTTACGAAGGCGACCAAGCAAAACGGGCCGTCGACTCCGTACAGTCTCCGGCCCGTTTTCCTGGTACCCCCGAACAGAACGCCATCGCCATGCAGGCGAAGTGACTGCTCAGGGCCCTGCTGTCTTGTAGGGGTCACACAAATGGCTCAGCTGAGAGCCACCTCACACCGATGGCTCACACATGCCGCCCCCGGAGTGACACGCAGCCGCAGCCTACGGCCCGTGGCGACCACTTCGACCGAGGGGTCGTGGCTGACGACGCGGCGTACGGGCCGGTCCCAGGTGATGTCCACGGGCTCCCCTGTGCGCGGCGGTTCGCTGATGGTCAGCGTCGCGGTGCGCCCCTTCCTGCGCAAGAGAACGCTCGCGGGGGCCGACACCGTGAGCTCGCCCGCGCTTCCCGCCGCCCAGAAGTTCGCCGCGCTCACGCCGAGGGAGGGCACGGTGATCGCCTGGGCCGCTGCCGTGTTGGCGAGGACCGACAGCCAGTGGCGGTCGCCCGCGCGCCGCGCAAGGTCGCCCTTCGAGGCGCCCGGCATCAGCAGATAGGCGTACGCGGCATCGGTGGGGTCCGTGCCGTGGTCGAGCCAGAGCGTCTGCCAGCGGCGGGTGCGGCGCTCGGTGGAGCTGGTGGTGTTGATGTCGGACCAGGCACCCGTGCGGTCCTCGCGCAGATGCCGCAGCGGGACGCCGCCGGGGAAGACCCAGCCGCCGTGACCCTCCAGGTGGGCCCAGCGGGCGCGGGCGCCGCCGTCGACGGTGAAGGCCTGGGTGCCGCCCTCGCCGAGGTTGCGGTTGTCGACGACGGTCTCCACGGGGACACCGTCGGCCGCCGTGATCCCGGCGCCCAGGCACACCACGGTGTCGGCGAGGCAGAACCACGACTTGCGGGCCTGGAGCGTCGAGCCGAGGCCCTTGACGTGCTGTCCGACGGCGGCGAACTCGCCGTCAGTGGCGCCGCCGACCCACTTCACGTCGGGCCGGGTCGCGCCCCACTCGCCGCCTGCCTTGTCGGCGAGGCGCTTGGTGGAGACGGTCGTGCCGGGCAGCCGGTAGAAGTCGACGGTCGGCCAGAACCAGTCCGTGTACTGATCGGACCGGCCGCTGCGCTTCCCGGAGGCCCACCAGGCGAGCATGCCGGCGCCCGTGTGCCAGCCGCGCGGGTTCTCGCCGTTGCCGCACTCGTAGTACGCGATCCGGTCCGAGGACATGGAGATGTTCGCGGCGAAGGCGGGGCGCTTGTGCACCGCGCGGTCCATGGCGGCGAACAACTGGTGACCGACGGGCTCGGGCGCGGCCGCGACGGCGGAGTCCGCGACGGCGTGCAGCCGGGACAGGTCGGCGACCCCGAACTGCCTGGCGGTCAGCAGGGGCGTGACCGTGTCCCGCTCGATCCAGCCCTTGATCCGCCCGTGCCAGCGCTCGCGTTCGGCCGCGCTCGCTCCGGCGGCGAGCTGCGCCATGGCGGCGATCAGGCCCTGGCCGTGGAAGTGGTCACTGCGCATGACCTTGAGGTCGTCGCTGTTGAGGTAACCGCGGCTGATGGCACGGCCGTTGACGCTGTCCATCATCAGGCCGTCGAACAGGAGCGGGGCGTAGGCGTGCTCGACGCTGTCGAGGATGATCTGCCGGTTCGGGTCGGTGACGGCCCACGTGGACCCGGCGAGCAGCGTGAAGAGCCGGCCGAGCCCGTCGAGCATGACCTGTCCGTAGGTGCCCGAGTAGGCGATGTACGTGTGCTGGATGAACGATCCGTCGGCGTAGAGGCCGTCCCCCTTGGTGACGTAGGGGAAGACGGGCGAGAGGGCGTCGCGGGCCAGGGCCGTCTTGTCGGCGTTCCTGCCCAGGACGCCGCGCAGGGCGACCGAGCGGCACAGGTCGACGCGGTTGGCACCGGTGGAGGTGCCCGAGTAGTCGCGCAGGACCGCGTCGGGGATGAAGTGGTCGACGGCGGCGAAGGCGGCGTCGCGCCGGTCCTGCGTGAGGTGGTCGTAGAGGACGGCGACGATGTCCATCAGGAGGCGGGGACTGCCGATCTGCCACTCCCACCAGTTCCCGTATCGCGTGGTGGTCGCGTTGTAGACGGTCGCGGCGAGGTGGTCGAGGCCCTTGACGATGTCGGCGAGCAGGCCCGCGTCGCCGGTCGACCCCGTGCCTTCCTGGGCGTACGCCTGGGTCATCGTCCACAGGCGGTTGTAGCCCTGGGTGATGCCGGCGGGCGGGTCGAAGGGGTAGCCCGGCCAGAGGGAGGTGGCGGTCGGGGCCATCGTCGCTCTGAAGCCGCGGGCGAGTTCTCCGAGTTCCTTCAGGCGCGAGGCGTAGGGCTCGGCGGTGGCGTCGTAGCCCGTGCCGAGGGAGATCTCCAGCCATCGCTTGCGCAGGGTGTCGAACTCGTCGTCGGCGGCGTCGGAAGCGCCGGCGGCATGGGCGGGCGGGGCAAGTGCCGCCCCCGCCAGGAGAGTTGACGCGATGAGGAACGTGCGGCGCGTGGGTGTCATGGGGTTGCACCTAATCAGTCGTAGAAAGCGCTGTCTACGGTGTGCGCGGAAGGGGCCCCGCCGCTGGGAGCGGGGCCCCGGAGCGCGGTGGGATCAACTACCGCAGTGGAAGCGGGCGTCGCCCCAGTCGGCGTGGTCGTTGCCCGGGCCGTCGCCGCCGTCGCCCGTGATCAGGTCGACGTACTTGGCGCCGGTCACGTCGGCGGTCAGGGACCAGGCGTCGTCGGCGGCCTTGAGGACCGGCGACTGGACCTTCTGGGCGCCGTCGGCCTCGACGGAGAACTGCACGCTGCCGCGTGTCCCCTGCGAGTCGTCCTGGCCCACCTCGGCGGTGAACGAGGTGCAGCGGCCGCCCAGGTAGTAGCGGATCTTCCCCGGGGACGCGGTGCCGAGGCCCTTGGCGTAGACGGTGCCGTTGACGGTCAGCGGCTTGCCGTCGCCGGCGCCGGTCTCGCCGTTCTCCAGGTCCTTCTCGGCGGGGCCCCAGCCGTTCTCCATGGCCGTCCAGTCCAGGTCACTGGCGTACGTGTCCGCGGTGGGCGGCGGCGGGAGCGTGCGCACGGTGGCGCCCGCGGTCAGCGTCCGCGCGCTGTCCCCGACGGTGTACGTCGCCTTCGAACTCAGCTGGTACGGCTGGTACTTGGCGTCGACGGGCGGAGTGACCTGCCAGGTGGCCGTCGCCTTGGCACCGGGCGCGACCGGGTCGAGGGAGACCGGGCCCGCGGGCTCGGACTGCCAGCCCTCGGGCAGGTCGAGCGAGAGGGACGCGCCCTTGACCTCGCTCGCCTCGTAGTTGGTGAAGGTGGCCTCGACCTTGTTCTTCTGGCCGGGCTCCAGCGTCTCGTCCGATTTCAGGGCGAGGGTGCCGCAGGCCGCCTTCTCCTCGGCCGGACCGAGGTCGGTGACGGTGAAGTCGTCGAGCACGAAGTCGGCGCCGTCCGGGGCCCCTTCGAGCTTGCGCAGACCGGTCCAGGCGTCGCCGCAGCCCGCCGTGACGGTGCCCTCGTAGTGGCCCGTGGTCCGCTGCTGCCCGATCGGGGTGCTCGCGGTCTCGACCTGGTCGGGGGTGCCGTCGGCGGCGATCCGGTCGTAGCCGCTCACCCACTGGTAGGCGCCCGCGTGGCTGGACTGGTAGTCGAAGGCGACCTTGTAGGCGTGCCCGTCCGCCATCGGCACGTCGGCCGGGGAGGTGCGGTAGACGACGCCGGTGTTCTCCTCGTGGGACTTCAGGGACTCGCCGCCGCCGATGACGTCGTCGACGAGCTTCCCGTTCCAGCCGGCCTGGGTGTACGGGGCGTTCTTCTGCGCGATGTGCGTGCGCGGGTCCGTGACGCCGCCGGCATCACCCTTGTCGAAGGGGCCCCAGCCCTGGTCGACGTCCTCGAAGTCCTCGTGCACGACCGTGCCGGGCTTCGTCGACGGTGCGTTGCTCACCAGGCGTACGTCGTCGATACGGACCTTCGCGGACGAGCCCTTGGCGGCCTCGATCCGCAGCGTGGTGCGGCCGTTCGCGGGCGCCGTGAAGTTGACCTTCACTCGCTGCATGTAGGTGCCGCCCCAGTCGTTCGACGAGACGCCGTTCTGCAGCGTGGAGCGCTCGACGGCGACGGACTTGCCGCCCGCGGCGAGTGTCGTTCGGCGGGACTTGCCGGGTTCGACCTCGACCCAGGCGGAGGCGGTGTAGCGCTTGCCCGCGTCGAGGCCGCTCACGCGCTGCTCGATCGCGGCGGTGCCGGCGCCGCCCAGCGCGGCGCTGTTGCGCCCGTGGTCGTCGGTGTCGCGCCCGACCGTGCCGTCCTTGTCCCAGGCGGCGAGGCGGGCGTCGTTGAAACCGGGGTCCTTGACGTGCGTGCCCTCACCCCAGGCCGGATCGACCGCGTGCGGCGCCTTGTCCGCCGGGTAGAGCACGTACGGCTGCTTCGCGTCGGCCTTCAGCGTGACCTTGCCGCCGGAGGCCCGCACGGTGCCGGTCTTCACACGGCCGTTGTCGGTGAGCTTGTAGACCACGTACGACGCTCCGGGCACGGCCCAGCTCGTCGTGCCGCCGTCCTTGCTGTAGTGGTACAGCTTCTTGCCGCCGTCCCACGGGAGCAGGTAGGCCCTCCCGTCGAGGACCTTCCTGCCGTGGTCGTAGAAGGTGCGCCGGCCGTCCTCGACCGTGCCGCGCAGCCCGCCGGCGAAGGTGATGTCGTTGCCGTTCCAGCGGGTGATCTGCTGATGCTGGAGGAACTTGGCGGGCAGGTCGCGCTGCCAGACGTTGTCGTAGAAGGCGTTCCAGTCGTTCTCGCCGGTCCAGCCCTCGAACTCGTCGATGGCGCTCTGACCGAGGACCGGGTCGCTGTTCCAGACGTCCTTCTCGCCGTTGCGGATGAAGCGGATGATCTTCGAGTTGAGGCCCTTGTCGGTCTTGGGCCCGTAGTCGAGGTCGTTGGCCCAGTGCGACCACAGCGACTGGCGCTCGAACTTGTCGGCCCACTCGGAGGCCAGGTTCCAGCCCTGGGCGCGGACGGCCTCGGCGGTCTTCTCGGCGATCCAGCCGTGCGTGTAGTACACGTCGAGGTAGATCGTCGTGAGGTTCGGGTCGGTCTCCTCGCGCAGTTGCTTGAACCGGGCGGCGAGGTCTCCGCTGTTGATGTCGCGGCGCTGGTCGATGTAGTAGCTCTGGTCGAGCCAGTTCCAGCCCGGGGCCTTGGGGTCGACGAGGTCGCCGGTGAAGTGCTTGGCGACGGGGTACGCCTCGGTGGCGTTCACGTGCACGCCGAAGCTGGTGCCGAACTTCTTGCCGCCCTTGAGCAGCTTGTTGAGGTCGTCGAGGCCGCCGGCGCGCTTGTTGATGTTGCCGCCGTAGTCGGGGTGCGCGGAGTCGTGGCCCTCGGAGGCGTAGCCCTTGAGCAGGGCGAACTGGCCGAGGTTGTCGGTCGCGAGCGAGATCCGCTTGACGTCGTCGAGCGTGCGCAGGAAGGGGTGCGTGGCCTGGCTGGCGAAGTTGAAGGGGATGTGCGTGATGACCCGGTCGGGGGTGCCGTCGCTGCCCTTCGCCTTCACGCCGATCGAGTGGAAGGCGACCGCGCCGTCCTGCCAGTCGACCTTGCCGTCCCCGTTCGCGTCGGGCGTGACGACGACCTTGGCCCACGGCAGGTCCTTGTCCGGCGCCGGGGCCCCTTCGCCGCGGTAGGTCCACTGGCCCGACCAGACGCCGACGCGCGTGGAGCCGTCGGCCGACTTGCGCGCCTGGTGCCAGAAGCGGGCGTGGTCCCCGCCGGTGTTGCCGCTCGGCTTGTCGTACGTGGAGTTGGACTCGACGGCGGCGGCGAGGGAGCCGGTGTTGACGATGGCGTACGAGGCGCCGACGGGCGAGGCGTCGGCAGCGGTGTCCGCCGCGACCTTGCCGAAGACGTCGGCGGTCCGCGTCGAGTCGTTGTCCAGCGTCGTGAACGCGGTCTCGGCGCCACCGTCCGAACTGCCCACGGAGACGAGGTCGTGCCCGGGGATGTCGATCGTGCCGACCCGGAACGCCGCGGTGTCCCGCACCGCGGTCACCTTGAAGGTCGTCGCGCGCCCGCTGACGCTCAGCGAGGCGTCGATCTCGACGCCGGCGAGGTCCGGGAAGGTCAGCGTGTACGAGGCCTTGGACCCGGTGAGGACCGGGGCGCCCTGCACGGCGACCGCGTACGCCTTGCCGTTCAGGGTGACCTTGTCCACCGGGCTCGTGCTGCCGAGGAGCTCGGCCCCGGAGGCGCGGTCGGTGTACGTCAGGACGCGCGGGAAGTCGTCTGCGACGGCGACGGACAGCTGCGCGGATCCGATGACCGCCTGCGCCACGGCGGGCGCGGGGTCGGCGGCGGCCGGCAGTACGGGGCCCGTGAGGGCGAACACGGCGGACGATGCGGCGGCGACGGCGACTGCGCAGGCGGCGCGAGATCTTCGTGACATAGGGGACTGGGTATCGGCGCGGGCGCGGCCGGTCAACGGACTCGGCACTTCCGGGCGGCGGCAGTCCAACAACCACCGCCCGGAAGTCCAAGTCAGCGCCTGAGGGCGCCGGTTGGATCAGCAGCCGCCGCAGTTGTAGTAGAGGACGTCCCAGTGGTTGCCCTCGTCGGCGTAGATGTTGCCGGAGCCCGACTGGTACTGCGGGGCTCCGTCGCCGCGCAGGCCGATGTACGTGAACGTGTTCTTGATGTAGTTCGTGACGCAGGTGTTCTTGCCGTAGTCGAGCTTGTAGCCGTTCCAGTGCGAGTAGGTGCCGCTCGCGTGGCCGGTCTCGGTGCCGCCGGTGATGTTCAGGGCGCAGCCGGTGGCGCGCTTGAGGGTCTGGGCGCCCTGGGCGGTGGCGAGGTTGAGCTGGTCGAAGGACGTACAGGTGGAGTTGTTCCGGTTGGAGCAGCCGCCGGAGGACGACCAGGTGATGCCGACCTGGCTGAACATCGAGGTCGCGGTGGCGTGGCTGATCTTGGTGGCGGCCTGGGCGTCGGTGGCGGAGCTGAACACACCGAAGCCGGGGGCGAAGAGGGCGCCGAGTACGAGCGCGAGGGCGCTCACGACCGAGCGGATTCTCATGGGGAGGAGGTCCTTCCTGCTGGTGACCGTGCTGGCTGTGAGACGGCTGTGCAGGTGGAGCAAGGAGATAGTGCCCGAGTTCTACGCGCGTCCGCCAGAGCGCGTCGAGTGATGACACGGTGTAATCGAGAAGACACGAGTCGATTGATGTTGAAAGTTGAACAGAACGGCGCTACAGTCAGTCTCGTTGAACATTAAACATTCAACGCACTCCCCCGCCACGCCCCGTCCCCAAGGAGCAGTCATGGGTCTCTTCGGCCGCAAGAACGACGACGCCACCCCCGCAGCCACCGGCACCGCCGGCCCCGACCTCGCCGCGCTGACCGGCGACTACGCCATCGACCCGGCGCACACCACGATCGGTTTCGTGGCCCGTCACGCCATGGTCACCAACGTCAAGGGCTCTTTCACCCAGTCGTCGGGCACCCTGCACCTGGACGGCGCGGACCCGGCGAAGTCGACCGCGTCGATCGACGTCACGATGAGCAGCATCGACACCGGCTCCGCCGACCGTGACACCCACCTGAAGAGCTCCGACTTCTTCAAGACGGACGAGTTCCCGACGATGACGTTCCGCTCCACCTCCGCCGAGTCCCTGGGCGGCGACGACTACCGGATGACGGGCGACCTGACGATCCTCGGCACCACCAAGCCGATCACGATCGACCTCGAGTTCAACGGCTCGGCGACGGACCCGTTCGGCAACGAGCGCGTCGGCTTCGAGGGCAAGGGCCAGATCCTGCGCTCCGAGTGGGGCCTGACCTGGAACGCGGCCCTGGAGACCGGTGGTGTCCTCGTCTCGGACAAGATCAAGCTGACCTTCGACATCTCGGCGATCAAGAACGCCGCCTGACGCTGCCGCCGCGAGCCGGACCCCTCACGGCTCCCCGCACCACGAGCACGCCCGTCCTTCCCGTCCCCCGCGGACGAAGGGCGGGCTCTCGTCGTACAGGGGCCCGACCGGGGCTCGACATGGCCCGAAGCGAAGGAAGTCCGCCCCGCCTGCGGCACCCGGCACGACGGGGGGCGGGATTCCGTGACTTCCTGTTTCTTCGCGCTGCGCCAGGACGTCGCGGACCTCAACACCTTTGCACACGCGTCCTGTTACACCGATCCGACCGGCGAGGCCACGCATCCCTTCCGGCTTCTCGACGGGCACGCGACCCGTGTCCCGTGGTCGTGCCACGGCGCCCCGGAGGAGATCTTCACGCGCCGGCAGACGAAGCTCCTGGGCTGACCGGGCCTACGCGAATGTGATGCGGGCCACAAAGCTCCTCTGTGATGTCACATTCCGGCCCGTCCTTTCCGTCCAAGTGGCGAGCACCCATGTGGTGAGCGCCCAGGGGAGGAGCGAGCCTGATGTCCGAGAGGACCGCGGAAGGCAGCACGGGGACGGCGCGGGAGAGAGGGCCGGCACCGGCCGGTGAGCGGCTCGCGGACTGGGCGGACGGCCGGCTCGGCCTGCACACCCTGTCCAGGAAGTACCTGCGCAAGGTCTTCCCGGACCACTGGTCGTTCCTGCTCGGCGAGGTCTGCCTCTACACGTTCGTGATCCTGGTCCTGACCGGGGTCTATCTCACCCTGTTCTTCCACCCGTCGATGAACGAGGTGGAGTACCACGGCAGTTACGTCCCCCTCAGCGGGATCCGGATGTCCGAGGCGTACGCCTCCACGCTCGACATCAGCTTCGACGTGCGGGGCGGACTGCTGATCCGGCAGATCCACCACTGGGCGGCGCTGATCTTCGTCGCCGCGATGCTCCTGCACATGATGCGGCACTTCTTCACGGGCTCGTTCCGCAAACCGCGCGAGCTGAACTGGGTGTTCGGCTGGACGCTGCTCCTGCTCGGCCTGTTCGAGGGCCTGCTGGGGTACTCGCTGCCGGACGACCTGCTCTCCGGTACGGGCATGCGCTTCCTCGACGGGGCGATCCTGTCGGTGCCCGTCGTGGGGACGTATCTGTCGATGTTCCTGTTCGGCGGTGAGTTCCCGGGACACGACATCGTGGGGCGGTTCTACTCGGTGCACGTGCTGCTGTTCCCCGGCATCATGGCGGCGCTCGTGGTGACCCATCTGATCCTGGTCGTCTACCACAAGCACACGCAGTTCCCGGGTCCGGGAAAGACCGAGCGGAACGTCGTGGGGGCACCGTTCTTCCCCGTGTACCTCGCCAAGGCCGGCGGCTTCTTCTTCCTGGTGTTCGGCGTCGTCGCGTTCCTCGCGGCCGTCGCGTCCATCAACCCCGTCTGGAACTACGGGCCTTACCGGGTCGACCAGGTGTCCACGGGGGCGCAGCCCGACTGGTATCTGGGGTTCGCGGAGGGGCTGCTGCGGGTGATGCCGGGGTGGGAGATCACGCTGTGGGGGCACACGCTGGCCCTGGGCGTGCTCGTCCCGCTGGTCGTCTTCCCCGCGGTGCTCGTCGTGATCGGTGTGTATCCGTATCTGGAGGCATGGGTCACGGGCGACCGGCGCGAGCACCATCTCCTGGACCGGCCGCGCAACCGGCCGGTGCGCACAGGGCTCGGGGTGGCCTGGCTGACGTTCTTCCTGGTGGCCCTGGTGGGCGGGGGCAACGATCTCTGGGCCACCCGCTTCCATGTGTCGCTGAACGCGGTCACCTGGTTCGTGCGCGTCGCCCTCCTCGTAGGCCCGGTGATCACCTTCGTGATCACCCGGCGGATCTGCCTGGGACTGCAGCGCCGCGACCGTGAACTGGTGCTGCACGGAAGGGAGTCGGGCCGCATCAAACGCCTCCCGCACGGCGAGTACGTGGAGATCCACGAGCCGCTCGCCCAGGACCGGCTGCACATACTGACCGCCCACGAACAGCCCCCGGCCCTGGAGAGCGGGCCGGAGACCGACGTGAACGGCGTGCGGCGGCGCATACCCCGGGCCGAGCGGCTCCGGGTGCGCCTCTCGCGCGGCCTCCACGGAGAGGGCGCGCAGGTGCCGAAGCCGACCGCGCGGGAGTACGAGGAGGCGCAGCGCGAGCACCGGTGAGGCAGGCAGGTGGCGTCAGAACACCACGTCGGCCAGGCGGTCGACCTGGTGGGGGTCGGTGCCCCAGCAGTAGAGCATCACCTCGTCCGCGCCGATGTCCGCGAAGCCGGAGACGGCCTCGCGGATCTGCGCGGGAGCGGCGAGCATGCGCTCGGCCGATCCCGCGGCGCGCGGGTCGAAGCCGTAGTACGCGGTGATGGCGTCGCGGGCACGGGCGATCAGGTCGTCCGGGCCGAGCGCCACATTGACCTGGGCGACCAGGCGCGGGCGGCCGGGGCGGCCGTGCTCGTCCCAGAGCCGCTCCACATCGCGGAACATCGGGTCCATCCACTGCGGGGGCAGCGCGGCGCCGAGGAAGCCGTCGCCGAAGCGGGCCACGCGGGCGAGGGCCGCCGGTGCGAAGCCCCCGAAGAGGACCTCGGGGCCGCCGGGGGTGACGGGGGCCGGGCCGATCGGGCCGACGCCCCCGGCGTCGTCGTAAGGGTGGCCCGCCCAGGTGCGCCGCAGGGTCTCCATCTGCTGGTCGAGGCGGCGGCCGCGGTGGCGGATGTCGATGCCCGCGGCACGGCAGTCGTCCTCGCGTCCGCCGACGCCGATGCCGAGCGTGAAGCGGCCGCCGGACATCCGGTCGAGGGTCGCGGTCTGCTTGGCGAGCAGGGCGGTGCCGTGGTGCGGGGCGAGCAGGACCTCGGTCTGGAGCCGGATGCGGGAGGTGGCTCCGGCGAGAGTGGCGAGGGTGATCAGGGGCTCGGGGTTGTCGTAGACGAGCCGGTCGAGGAGGCCGAGCGTGCAGAAGGGGGTCGCGTCGGCGCGGCGGGCCCAGTCGAGCAGGACGGCGGGGTCGTCGACGGGCAGGCCGAGGCCGATACGCGGGGTGGCTTCGGTACGCATGGGGTGGAACTCCTTCGGAAGGGGGCAGGCGGAATCTCGCTGCCGCCCCTCCGGGACCGCGCACGGTGTGTACGTGCCGGCTTGCTTCCCGTCCGCGGCGTAATTCTGGGGAAGCGGTTCGTAAGAGTGCGGTCAGGCTAGCCGGGGCACCGGCCTTCGCGCCTCCCCTTTTTGGACCGGCACAGCGCTCAGAAGCCGCCGCCGAAGTCCCCGCCTCCCCCGAAGTCGCCTCCGCCGCCGAAGTCCCCGCCGCCTCCGAAGTCCCCGAAGTCGTTCGAGTCGAAGTCCGCCCCCGAGTAGTCCCCGCCGTCATATCCGGCTCCCGCGCCGAAGTCGCCGTATCCGGAGCCGTAGTCGGCCGCGTACGCGGGGCTCGCCATCATCGAGCCGAGCACCGTGCCGAGGAGGAGCCCGGGCAGGATGCCGCCGCCGAAGTAGCCGCCCGCCCAGGGGCCGTAGGCCGGGCCCGCGTCGTAGTAGGGGCGGCGCTCGCCGTAACCCGTGTCGACCGTGCGGACCATGGGGTCGACGCCGTCCTTGAGCCGGGTCGCGTCGGCCGCGCAGACCGGGACCTCGCGCTCGGCGCCGGACGGGGGCGCCCACCGCGCGTCCGTCACGGACGGCCCGTGCCGCGGGTCGAAGAAGCAGGGCACCCGGCGCTCGGGCAGCGGCCTGCCCTCACGTCGCGCCGCCAGCATGGCCAGCGAGAACCGCCCGTCGTCCAGCGACTGGGTCACCCCGCGCACCTCCTCGGGGCGCTGGGCGGCGGCCATGAACTGTTTCGCCTTCTCGTACGAGTCGAGCGCCCGCTCGTAGTCGGCGCGCATCGCGTCGTCGGCGCCTGGCTCGGCGGGGTGGAAGTCGAGCCGGTCCAGCTCCTCGCCGAACGCCGTGATGTCCTCGTCGACGACCACGCGGAGCTGCTCCAGGGCAGCCCGCTGCTCGTCCTCGCGCTGCTTGCGCCGCCTGCGGGACACGGCGTACGCGGCGGCGCCGCCCGCGACGACGACCGCGCCGATGCCGATCAGGGCCCCGACCGGTGCGCCGCTGTCACCGCCGCCGCCCGCACCCCACGCGGAGGGCGCGGAGCCGCTCGCGTTGCGGACGGCCGTGTCGACGAAGTCGTTGAGCTGCGTGGTGACGTTCTCGCCCTGGACGCTGGTCGTCAGATTCTTGACCGCGTCCTGGGACATGACCCGGCTGTCGGCCCTGGCGTCGAACTTCTGGCCGAGGCGGACCGCGTAGACGCCGGTGATGCCGGTCTTGGTGCGCAGGTCGGTGAAGAGGTCCTGGGTGGGGAAGTTCGCGGGCAGCACCGCCACCATGACGGGCTTGTCCGCGTCCTTGATCTTCTTGGTGAGGGCGTCGGCGTCCCCGGCGGACAGCTGCGCGGAGGCGGCCGGGTCGACGTACACAGGGCTCTTCTTGAGGGCGTCGGCCACGGTCGAGACGTCGGAGGCAGCCGCCTGGGCCCCCGGTGTCACCGCCGTCATGGCACCCAGGGCGAGGAGTGAACCGGACAGGACGGATATCAGGCGCGATGCCCGACGGGTGGGCCTCATACCTCGACGCTAACCCAGGAGGGGCCCGGATGCCGTGTGTACCGCAAGGAGGGGCCCACCGCACTCGGTGGTGAGCCCCTCCTCGCGCCGTCTCACGCGGCGCGGTACGCCTCGGTCAGCTTCGCGACCGCGTCCGCGTAGCGCCCGGACAGGAGCAGGTGGTCGGCGTCGGCGAACGGCTTGGCCACCGCCGGCGTGATGTCCTGTCCCACCTTCTGCTGGACGAGCAGCCGCGCCCTGCCCACGACCGCCCGGCCCGCCTCGGCCGACCCGGCCTTCTGCGCCGCGGCGGCCGCCAGGGCGAGGGCCTTGAGGGTGAGCGTGCCGCCGCCCGGCGGGGTGCGCAGCGTCGTCAGGCCCCAGCCGAAGGGGAACTGCGGGTCGTACGCCGTGTCCCCGACGTTGATCGGCAGCTGGGCCTCCGACTTCGGCCAGGTCACAGGCAGCTGCCCGGTGAACGGCTTGGCCCCGTACAGGACGTCCGCGACGCCGTCGCCCTCCGTGCCGGGCAGCCAGGACGCGACGAGCGCGTCGATGTCGCCCAGCCGGTCGCCGATGAGCTGCGGGCGCCCGGAGACGATGAGCACGGCGCACTTCATGGCGCCGCACACCTTGTCCACGGCTGCCTGGTCGGCGGCCGTGAGCCCCAGGTCGTTGCCGTTGCCGACGTCGCCGATGCCTTCCGCGTACGGGGTCTCGCCGACCACGACGACGCCCACGTCATAGCCGGCCGTGGGCGCGGAGGCGTCCTTGGAGTAGCTGATGGTGGCGCCGGGTGCGGCCTTCTTCATGCCCTCCAGGACGGTCGTCCCGTCGGTGATCTTTCCGGACGAGCCCTGCCAGGTGACGGTCCAGCCGCCGGTCTGGTTGCCGATGTCGTCGGCGTTGGACCCGGCGACGTACACCTTCTGGCTCTTCTTGAGGGGGAGCACGCCGCCCGCGTTCTTCAGGAGGACCTGGGACTCGGCGGCGGCGGTGCGGGCGACGGCGCGGTGTCCGGCGGAGCCGATGGCGGCGGCCCCGCTCGTGTCGGCATACGGCTTCTCGAAGAGGCCCAGCTTGAACTTCTGGGTCAGGATGCGCGAGACGGCGTCGTCGATCCGCGGCTCGCTGATCCGGCCCGCCTTCACCTCGTCGATCAGGGTCGTGCGGAAGTCCTTGTACGCGGACGGGACCATGATCATGTCGAGGCCGGCGTTGACCGACGTACGGACGTCGGACGCGTAGTCGCCGGGGAGCTGGTCGATGGCCTGCCAGTCGCTGATGACGAAGCCGTCGAAGCCCATGCGGTCCTTCAGGACTCCGTTGATCATGGCGGCGTCGGCGTGCATCTTCACCGGGCCCTCGTCGTCGCCGATGATGTCGAGCGACGAGTACGAGGGCATGACCGTGCCGACCCCGCGGTCCACGGCCGCCTGGAACGGCGCGAGGTGCACCGCCTCCAGCTCCTGCCGCGTGACCTTCGTGACGCCCTGGTCGATGGTGTACGAGCCGGTGGTCGACGAGCCGTACTCCGTGCCGCCGTCGCCCACGAAGTGCTTGGCGGTGGCGAGGACCTTGTCGTCCCGGTCGAGATCCTTGCCGCTGCGTGCCCCTTGGAGCCCCTGGACGACGGTCTCCATCTGCTTCACGAGAGCGGGGTCCTCGCCGAAGGACTCGTACGACCTGCCCCAGCGTTCGTCACGGGAGACGCACAGGCAGGGCGCGAAGTCCCAGGGGATGCCGGTGGCGCGGACCTCGGCGGCCGTGACCGCGCCCGCCTTCTCGGCCGTCCCCGGGTCGCGGGTCGCGCCGATGCCGATGTTGTGCGGCAGGACCGTGGCGCCGACGAGGTTGTTGTGGCCGTGCACCGCGTCCACGCCGTAGATCAGCGGGATCTGGAACCGCGTCGCCTGCGCCCGGAGCTGGAATCCGTCGATCATCTTCGCCCAGGCCGCGGCGGTGTTCGGCGTCGGTGTCGAGCCGCCGCCGGAGAGCAGCGAGCCGAGGTCGTACGCGGCGATGTCGCCACCCGTGCCGACCGCGTTGCGCTCGGCCTGCGTCATCTGGCCGGCCTTCTCCTCCAGGGACATCCGGGAGAGCAGGTCGGCGACGCGCCGCTTCACCGGGAGCTTGGTGTCGAGGTAGGGCAGCCCGTGGGCGTCGATCACCACCTGCGGGGTCTCGGCGGGCGCCTTCGCGCCGGTGACCGTCAGCTTCAGGGGGATCGTCTCGGCGGACTCGGCCGCCTTGTCCTTGAGGGTCGGTACGGACACGGTGTGCGCGGCGCCCGAAGCGGTGCCTGCCGGAAAGGTGAACTCACCCTTGACCGGCGTGTAGTCCGTGCCCGCGCCGGCGCTGCCGCCCGCGCTCTCGTACGCGACGGTGACCGGCTCGGCGAGCGGGGCGGAGCCGGTGGTGGCGACCGAGATCGGCACGGCGGCCGTGCCGCCCTCCTTCACCGGGTAGACGGCGGCACCCGTCAGGACCTTCGTGGTCAGGGCGGGGTCGGCCTTGCCGTACAGCTCGACGCCGTCCATGGCGAAGGTGCCGGGCGTGCCGGTCGGCAGCGTGAGCGCGTAGCCCCACATCTCGGTGAGGCCGAGGTTCTGGTCGATGCCGCCGACGGGCTGGTAGTCGGTGCGGTACGTGAAGTCGGTGAAGGGGATCTCGACCTGGTGCCAGCCGGTCCACTCGTCGGTGAAGGAGGTCGTCCACAGCTCGGACGCCTCGCCGTTCGAACCGCCGTCCTTGATCTCGAAGTTGACCCGCTTGCCGCTGTTCTTCCCGTCCCACCAGAAGCGGATGCCCTTGTGCGCGGACCAGTCGTGGCCCGGCTCGTTCGCGGCGAAGTCGTGAGTGAAGCCGCCGTAGCCGCTGATGTCGTACGTCCCGGAGAGGACCTTGTCGCCTTCGGGGGCGTCGCCCCGCGCCGCGAGTTCCAGCTTGGGCGGGTCGTCGCTGTCGCCGCCCCACGTGAAGATGCCCTCCGCGGGCTGGGACGCGAAGGGGACCTCGCCCTCGAAGCGGTCGACGGGCACCGGCGGCGGTTCCTCGGCGCCGGTCGCCGCGCCCGCCGAGGCGACCGGGAGCAGCCCCGTGAGCAGGGCTGCGGAGACGAGCAGGGCGGTTCTTCGCATGGACTTCCCTTCGGCCGGTTCGGGTACGCGCCGCAACCTCTGGGGGTGACGGGAGTCCCTGGTGAAGCTCAAGACTTAGCTCACGCCGTGAGTTAACTGGCGCCCCGTGAACCCGTCAAGACTTCACGTCAGAACCGGTGCACAGCCAATTCCCGCCGCGTTACTGGGCAGTTGAGCATTCAGTTTCTGAACGCGCGCCCCCTTGACTCCCGTTCGCAGCCGTCATTTACTCACGCCTCGCACGCCCCATCTCCTCACCCCCACGAAGGGCGGCGCACCATGAGAACCCCCAGAAGAGTCCGTTCGGGTCCGCGCCGGGCGGCCCGTCTGCTCGCCGCAGGGCTGCTCACGACCGCGGGCCTGACCGGGCTCGTGGCCTCCCCCGCGCAGGCCGCGGGCGAGCCGGTCACGGCCTGGCTCACGACCACGGACGACGCCGGCGGACGCCATGTCGTCCGCGGCCTCGAACAGCAGGCTCCGTTCTCCTTCCAGGCGGGCACCGGCGGCGGTGGCGAGAACATCACCGTCGACGACAACACCCGCTACCAGACCTTCACCGGCGGCGGCGCCTCGTTCACGGACACCGCGGCCTGGCTGATGAACAGCAGCGGAGCCCTGTCACCGGCCACGCGCGACGCCACGATGCGCAAGCTCTTCTCCCCCACCGACGGCATCGGCCTGTCGTTCCTGCGCAACCCGATGGGCGGCTCCGACCTGGCCCGTTTCGGCTACACGTTCGACGACGTGCCCGCCGGACAGACCGATCCCGACCTCTCCGAGTTCTCCGTCGCCCACGACCTCGCGGACGTCCTGCCCCTCACGAAGCAGGCCCGTCAGCTCAACCCGAACGTCACCGTGATGGCCTCCCCGTGGACCGCGCCGGCCTGGATGAAGGACAGCGGACAGCTCAACGGCGGCTGGCTGAAAGCGGAGGACTACGGCACCTACGCCTCGTACTTCGTGAAGTACCTCCAGGCGTACCGGGACCAGGGCGTCCCGGTCGACTACGTCAGCGCACAGAACGAGCCGACGTGCTGCGGTGGTTACCCCTCGATGAGCTGGAACGCCTCGGGGCTCGCCTACTTCACCAAGAGCGAGCTGCTGCCGAAGCTTGCCGCGGCCGGCCTGAACACCAAGGTCCTCGCGCACGACTGGAACTGGGACACGTACGACGGGTACGCGGCGCAGACCGTGGACGACGCGGCGGTGCGCTCACACCCGAACTTCGGCGGCATCGCGTGGCACGGCTACGGCGGCGACGTCGCCAAGCAGAGCAGCATCCATGACCGCTACCCCCAGCTCGACGCCTTCGGGACCGAGCACTCAGGCGGCACGTGGATCGCCGACCAGCAGCGCGAGGACATGCTCAACATCGTCGACTACACCCGCAACTGGGCGAAGTCGGTGACCAAGTGGTCGCTCGCCGTGGACCAGAACATGGGCCCGCACAACGGCGGCTGCGGCACCTGCACGGGGCTCGTGACCGTGCACAACGGTGACGGGCGCAGCGGACAGGTCGACTACACCGTCGAGTACTACACGATGGGCCATCTGACGAAGTTCGTCCGGCCCGGCGCCCAGCGCATCGCGTCGACCGGCAGCTCGGCCGTGCCGAACGTCGCCTGGCGCAACCCGGACGGCTCGAAGGCGCTCATCGCGTACAACGGCGGCACGTCCGCGAAGACGGTGACCGTCAACTGGGGCGGGCAGCACGCCACTTACTCGCTGCCCGCGAAGACGTCGGCGACGTTCACCTGGTAGCAGACGTTCCGCCTGGCAGCAGAGCGACAGAAAGCCGGAGGGGCCGGTCCGCGGCCCCTCCGGCGTCTGCGCATGTGCCGCCTACTCGACCGGCTCGACCCCGGCCCGCAGAAGCCCGTACGTGTAGGCGTCCTCGAGAGCGCCCCACGACGCGGCGATGACGTTCTCGGCGACGCCGACGGTGGACCACTCGCCCGCGCCGTCGCTGGTGGAGATCAGCACGCGGGTCGTGGAGGACGTGCCGTGCTTGCCCTCCAGGATGCGGACCTTGTAGTCGACGAGCTCCAGCTTGGCGAGCTGCGGGTAGATCCG
Organism: Streptomyces sp. NBC_01445; assembly: GCF_035918235.1. Classification (NCBI taxonomy): domain Bacteria; kingdom Bacillati; phylum Actinomycetota; class Actinomycetes; order Kitasatosporales; family Streptomycetaceae; genus Streptomyces; species Streptomyces sp. NBC_01445. The sequence goes on from NZ_CP109485.1 coordinate 3,807,160, forward strand.
CTCCAGGCCGACGCGAAGGGCGCGGTCGAGGGCGTTGACCGGGCCGTTGCCCTCGGCCGTGGCGACGATGCGCTCGCCCTTGGCCCACAGTTTCACGGTCGCCTCGTTGGCGTGGCTGCCGTCGGGGCGGTCCTCGACGATGGCCCGCCACGACTCGACGCGGAAGTAGCGCCGGGCGCGGCCCTCGGCCTCCTCGCGCAGGAGGAGTTCGAAGGAGGCGTCGGCCGCCTCGTACGTGTAGCCCTTGAGCTCGCGCTCCTTGACGCGCTCGACGACGCGGCCGACGAGCTCGCGGTCGTCGGAGATGTCGACGCCGAGCTCCTTGCCCTTGAGCTCGATGGACGCGCGGCCCGCCATGTCGGAGACCAGCATGCGGATGCGGTTGCCGACGAGGTCCGGGTCGATGTGCTGGTAGAGGTCCGGGTCGACCTTGATCGCCGAGGCGTGCAGACCCGCCTTGTGGGCGAACGCCGAAACTCCCACGTACGGCTGATGCGTGGAGGGCGTGAGGTTGACGACCTCGGCGATGGCGTGGGAGATGCGGGTCATCTCGCGCAGGGCGCCCTCGGGGAGGACCTTCTTGCCGTACTTGAGCTCCAGGGCGGCGACGACCGGGAAGAGGTTGGAGTTTCCGACGCGCTCGCCGTAGCCGTTGGCCGTGCACTGCACGTGGGTCGCGCCCGCGTCGACGGCGGCGAGGGTGTTGGCGACGGCGCAGCCGGTGTCGTCCTGGGCGTGGATGCCGAGGCGGGCCCCCGTGTCGGCGAGGACCGTGGCGGTGATCGCCTGGACCTGCGCGGGCAGCATGCCGCCGTTGGTGTCGCACAGGACGACCACGTCGGCGCCCGCCTCGTGCGCGGCGGTGACGACGGCCTTGGCGTACGTGGGGTTGGCGCGGTAGCCGTCGAAGAAGTGCTCGCAGTCGACGAAGACGCGGCGGCCCTGCTCGCGCAGGTGGGAGACGGTGTCGCGGACCATCTCCAGGTTCTCCTCGAGCGTGGTGCGCAGGGCCAGTTCGACATGGCGGTCGTGCGACTTGGCGACCAGGGTCACGACCGGGGCGCCGGACTCGACGAGCGCCTTGACCTGCGGGTCCTCGGACGCCTTGGCGCCGGCGCGGCGGGTGGCGCCGAACGCGACGAGCTCCGCGTGCTTGAAGTCGATCTCCTGCCGGGCGCGGGCGAAGAACTCGGTGTCGCGGGGGTTGGCGCCGGGCCAGCCGCCCTCGATGAAACCCACGCCGAAGTCGTCCAGGTGCCGGGCGATGGTCAGCTTGTCCGCGACGGTCAGATTGATGCCCTCACGCTGCGCGCCGTCGCGCAGCGTGGTGTCGAAGACGTGGAAGTCGTCGTCGACGCGGGAAGCGGGGAAATGGTCGTCGGTTGCGTCCGTCATGCTGATCTGGCTCCTGTGTCGGATCTCGGTCTACCGGAATGACCGGCTCCACCGTCCCCCTATGATCCCTCGCGCTCCGGTCCTGGCGTGTGGTGGTCCAGGAAACGAAAAAACCCCTCGCGGGTGCGAGAGGTCTGCGCGCGGGTCGAGACGACGATGTCCGCCCGTACGTGGTCGTACGTGGCGGTCACTGCGGACCGGCGCGCCTGCTGCCAATAATCATGGCGAACGAGAGCACATCGGCAGTGTGCCACAGCCCGGGCGTGGCCCGGACCGTGGTCTCACGATGTGGGCTCAGACCGCTTCGGCCGCGCGCTTCTCGGCCTCGGGCACGGCGACCTCGACCCGGTTGAGGTCGATGTCCCTCGTCTCGCGCATCGTCAGGTAGACGATCAGCGACACGGCGGCGCACCCGGCGACGTACCAGTAGAAGCCCGACTCCAGGCCCGCGTCCTTGAACCACAGGGCCACGTACTCCGCGGTGCCGCCGAAGAGCGCGTTGGCGATGGCGTACGGGAGGGCGACGCCGAGGGCGCGGATGCCGGTCGGGAACAGCTCGGCCTTCACGCACGCGTTGATCGACGTGTAGCCGGTGACGACGACGAGGGCGAGCAGGGCGAGGCCGAGGGCCGGCCAGAAGGAGCCCGCGTGCTTGAGCATCGTCATGATCGGCACGGTCAGGAAGGTGGAGCCGACCGCGAAGGTGATCAGGAGCGGGCGGCGGCCGATCCGGTCGGACAGCTTGCCGGCGAGCGGCTGGATGCAGGCGAAGACGATCAGCGCGCAGAACGAGACGAGCGTCGCGGTCTGCTTGCTCAGCCCGGCGGAGTTGGAGAGGTACTTGGTGAGGTACGTCGTGTACGTGTAGTACGCGACGGTGCCGCCCATCGTCAGGGCCATCACGAGGAACGCCTCGCGCTTGTGCGCCCACAGCGCCGTGAGGGTGCCCTTGCTGTCGGCGCCCGCGTCGTCGGCGGACTCCTCGTAGACGTCGGTCTCCAGCATGTTGCGCCGCAGATAGAAGATGATCGCGGCGCCCAGCGCGCCGATGATGAACGGGATGCGCCAGCCCCAGCTGTGCAGGGCGCCGTCGGACAGGGTGCGCTGGAGGACGATCTGGAGGCCGAGGCCCACGATCTGACCCGCGGTCATGGAGACGTACTGGAAGCTGGACGCGAAGCCGCGCCGGCTCGGGTCGGACGCCTCGGTGAGGTAGGTGGCGCTGGCCGCGTACTCGCCGCCGACCGAGAGGCCCTGCAGGAGGCGGGCGATGAGCAGGACGACGGCGCCGCCGTACCCGGCGACCGCGTAGGTGGGCGCGATCGCGATGAGGACGGCGGACGCCGACATCAGCGTGACGGTCAGGGTGAGCGCCGCTTTACGGCCCTTGCGGTCACCCACCCTGCCCAGCAGCCAGCCGCCCACGGGCCGCATGAAGAAGCCGACGGCGAAGATGCCGGCCGTGTTCATCAGCTGTGCCGTGGGGTTCCCGTCGGGGAAGAAGGCTCCCGCGAAGTACGTGGCGAAGCTCGCGTACACGAACCAGTCGAACCACTCGACCATGTTCCCGGCCGACCCGACCAGGATCTTCTTCCATTGCTCTCGTCCCATGGGCGGCCACGGTGCCGGAATGCTTTGCTCCGTGACAAGGGTGTACCGCGCAACGATCACGCGTACTTGTGTTCATAGTGTTCATGGAACGTCAGCGGATGCGGCGCGCGCGAAGGGCTACGCGTGGTTCTTGACCAGTGCCTCGTCCAGGAACTCCCGTACATGGGACAGGATTTGGGCCCGGTCCGTGCCGCGCAGGCCGATCGCGACATGGATGGAGAAGCCGTCGAGCAGCGCCCGCAGCCGGGACGCGAAACGGTCGGGGTCGAGCGGCGGGAGCTCGCCGCGCGAGGTGCCCTCGGCGAGCAGCGCGACGAGGTCGCGGTGCCAGGCCAGCTCGATCGCGGCCTGCCGCTCGCGCGCGTCGCCGTCGGCCTCGGCGTTCTGCGAGCGGTTCCAGACCTCCAGCCAGAGCGTCCAGTGCGGGTCGCCCTGCGCGTCGGGGACATACAGGTCGACGTACGCGTCGAGACGCTCGCGGACCGTGCCGCCGCCGGACAGGAGCCGCGCCCGCTCCGCGCCCAGGCGGCCCTCGCTCCACTCCAGGGTCCGCAGGAGCAGCTCGTCCTTCGAACCGAAGTAGTAGAGGAGGTGGCCGCTGCTCATGCCGACCTCGCGGCCGAGCGCGGCCATGGTGAGCTTCTCCAGGCCGCGCTCGGCGATCATCTCCATGGCTGCGGCGAGGACCTCTTCGCGCGGAGGGGCGTTCTTCCGGCGGGCCTGGGCTGCCACGGGGACTCCTGCGGGTCTTTCAGTGTGCGGGCGTGATCTCGGGTTGCTGCTGGGTGATGCAGTGGATGCCACCGCCCCCGGCGAAGATCGTACGGGCGTCCACGAGCTGGACGGTCCTGCCCGGGAAAAGACGGCGGAAGATCCCGGCCGCGACCTCGTCGTTCGGGTCGTCGAAGGAGCACAGGACGACGCCGTCGTTGCACAGGTAGTGGTTGATGTACGAGTAGTCGACCCAGCCCTCGTCGTCCTTGAGGACGGTCGGCGCGGGGACCTCGACGACCTCCAGGGGCCGGCCCTTGGCGTCCGTCTCGCCCTTGAGCTGCGCGATGAGCTGCTTGCTCAGCTCGTGGTCGGGGTGGGCGGGGTCCTGCTGCGAGTGGACCAGGACGACGCCGGGCGCGGCGAACGCGGCGACGATGTCGACGTGACCGCGGGTGCCGTAGACGCCGTAGTCGCCGGTGAGGCCGCGCGGCAGCCAGATGGCCTTGGTGGTGCCGATCCGGGCGTGGATCTCCTGCTCGACCTCGGCCTTGGTGCGACCCGGGTTGCGGTCGGGGTCGAGCTGCACGGTCTCGGTGAGGAGCACGGTGCCCTCGCCGTCGACGTGGATGCCGCCGCCCTCGTTGACGAGGAAGGAGGAGTGGACAGGGACGCCCGCGAGGTCCGCGATGTGGCGGGCTATCTTCGCGTCGTGCTCCCAGACGGCCCAGTCCTGGGCGCCCCAGCCGTTGAACGTCCAGTCCACGGCGGCCAGTCGGCCGTCGCCGACCACGAACGTGGGGCCGATGTCGCGCATCCACGCGTCGTCGAGGTCGCGCTCGACGAGCTCGATGTCGTCGCCGAGGAGCGCGCGGGCCGAGTCGCTCTGGCCGGGGGCGGCGATCACGGTCACCGGCTCGAAGCGGCGTACGGCACGGGCCACGGACGCCCAGGCCTCGCGCGCCTCGGCCAGCTCCTCGTCGTTGGTGAACGTCGGGTTGGGGCTCGGCCAGGCCATCCAGGTGCGCTCGTGCGGGGCCCACTCGGGGGGCATGTGGAAGCTGCTCATGAGCGGGTCCTCACAGGAAGTAGAGACGGTTCAGGGAGACGGAGTCGGCCGGTTCGGAGCGGACCGGGTCGCCGTCTAGCGTGACGAGCCCGGTGGCCTGGTCGACGTCGATGGAGCCGGTGCGCGAGTTGAGCCGCAGGTCGGCGGGGCCGATGCCGCGGGTGCCGCGGACGGCGACGCGCCGGCGGCGGGTGGGCATCTTGTCGTTGCCCTGGTCGAGGGCGGCCTGGGCGACGAAGGCGACGGAGATGTCCGCCGCGGTCGCGCCGTGCGCCCCGAACTGCGGCCCCAGGACGAGGGGTTCGCAGGTGTCGGTGGCCGCGTTCGGGTCGCCGACGACGCCGTACGCGGGGAAGCCGGACTTGAGGACGAGCTGCGGCTTCGCGCCGAAGAACTCGGGGCGCCACAGCACGATGTCGGCGAGCTTGCCGGCCTCGATGGAGCCGACCTCGTGGGAGAGGCCGTGCGCGATGGCGGGGTTGATGGTCAGCTTCGCCATGTAGCGCAGGACGCGCGCGTTGTCGTCGTGCTCGCCGTCGCCGGTCTCCCCGTTCCGGGAAAGAAGGGGCCCGAGTTCGGCCTTCATCTTCCCGGCCATGGCGAAGGTCCTGCGCACGGTCTCACCGGCGCGGCCCATGCCCTGCGCGTCGGACGACGTGATGCCGATGGCGCCCAGGTCGTGCAGGACGTCCTCGGCGCCCATCGTCCCGGCGCGGATCCGGTCGCGGGCCATGGCGGCGTCGCCCGGCAGGTCGGTCTTCAGGTCGTGGACCGAGACGATCATGCCGTAGTGCTCGGCGACGGCGTCGCGGCCGAAGGGCAGCGTGGGGTTGGTGGACGACCCGATGACGTTCGGGACGCCCGCCATCTTCAGGACGTTCGGTACGTGTCCGCCACCGCAGCCCTCGATGTGGAAGGCGTGGATGGTGCGGCCTTCGAGGACCCTGAGGGTGTCCTCGACGGACAGGCACTCGTTCAGGCCGTCGCTGTGCAGGGCGACCTGGACGTCGTGCTCCTCGGCGACGCGCAGCGCGGTGTCGAGGGCGCGGGTGTGGGCGCCCATGTCCTCGTGCACCTTGAAGCCGGACGCGCCGCCCTCGGCCAGCGCCTCGATCAGCGGGGCGTCGTGCGAGGACGAACCCCGGCCGAGGAAGCCGATGTTGACGGGCCAGGCGTCGAACGCGTTGAACGCGTGCCGCAGCGCCCAGGGCGAGTTGACGCCGACGCCCCACACGGGCCCGAACTCCTGGCCGATGATCGTGGTCACACCGGAGGCGAGCGAGGCCTCCATGATGCGCGGCGACAGCAGGTGTACGTGGGTGTCGACGGCGCCCGCGGTGGCGATGAGGCCCTCGCCCGACACGATAGACGTGCCGGTGCCGACGACGACGTCGACCCCGTCGAGGGTGTCGGGGTTACCGGCGCGCCCGATGGCGTGGATCCGGCCCTCGCGGATGCCGATGGAGACCTTCCTGATCCCCTGCACGGCGTCGATCACGAGGACGTTGCTGATCACGACGTCGCAGGTCTCGCGGACGGCCGCGGCCTTGAGGTGGAGTCCGTCGCGGGCGGTCTTGCCGAAGCCGGCGAGGAACTCGTCGCCGTACACCTGCGCGTCGGACTCGACGCGGACGGTCAGGCCCGAGTCGCCGAGGCGGACGCGGTCACCGGCGCGTGGGCCGTGTGTGGCGGCGTACGCGTGGGGGTCGATGTGCCGGCTGCCCGGCGCGCAGTGGTCGCTGTGCTTGGTGGGCCTGCTCATGCGCCCGTTCCCTTCACTCCGAGATATCCGCAGGCGGCTGCCCTGCGCAGGGCCTCCTCCTTGGCGCCCGGCGCGTCCAGCGGGCCGTCGACGAGCCCGGCGAAGCCGATCGCGACGCGCGCGCCGCCGATGGGCACGAGGCCCACCTCGGCGCTCTCCCCCGGCCCGAACCGCACCGAGGAGCCGGCGGGGACGGCGAGCCGCATGCCGTACGCGGCCGCGCGGTCGAAGTCGAGCCGCGGGTTGGCCTCGAAGAAGTGGAAGTGGGAGGTGACGGAGACGGGGACGCTCGACGTGTTGGTCGCCGTGAGCGTCACCGTGGCCGGCGGGTCGCTGTGCTCGGGGCCCGGGAGCAGCGCGCCCGGCGCCTCGTCGCCCAGCGACGAGCCGATCGGGTCGCTGACCACGGCGAGCCGCGATCCGTCGTCGAAGACGGCCTCGACGTGCACCTCCGTCACGACGTCGGAGACGCCGGGGAGCACATCGTCGGGGCCGAGGACGCAGCGCGCCGCCTCGATGGCCTCGGCGAGCCGCCGGCCGTCCCTGGCCGCCTCGCACACCGTGTCCGCGATCAGGGCCGTCGCCTCGGGGACATTGAGCCGCAGGCCCCGGTTCTTCCGGGCCCTGGCCAGCTCGGCGGCCCCGAACAGCAGCAGCCGATCACGTTCCGTGGGGGTCAGACGCACGCCACCACACCTCCCGTACAGGTTTAGAACTTCACTCTAACCATACGATTCACAACTCGGAAACATTGACGTTTCAGCTTGCGATGGGTCACATTGAACGCTGCTCTAAAGCACCCGACGTGACCGATGCAACGACGCAAAGATCAGGGGTCCCCCCATGGCGATTGAACAGCGCGGTGTAGACACCATCCCCGACGAGGAACGCACGAGCGGTCCCCGGGACATCGTCTCGATCCTCCTCGGCTCGAACCTCTGCCTCGGGGTGATCGTCTTCGGCTGGCTGCCCGTGTCGTTCGGACTCGGCTGGTGGGCCTCGGTCACCTCAGTAGTCGCGGGCACGCTCCTCGGCACCGCACTCACCGCCCCGCTCGCCCTGGTCTCCCTGCGCACCGGCACGAACCTGTCGACGTCGTCGGGCGCCCAGTTCGGCGTCCGCGGGCGGCTCGTCGGCTCGGTCGTCGGCCTGCTCCTGTCGCTCGGTTACACCGCGCTGACCGTGTGGATCGGCGGCGACGCGATGACGGGCGTCCTGCACCGCCTGTTCGGCGTGCCCGAGTCGGGCCTCACCTACGGCATCGTCTACGCGCTCCTGGCCGCCGCCACCGTGATCGGCGCGGTCTACGGCTACCGCGTCCTGCTGCGCCTGTCCCGCGTCCTGGCCGTGGGCATGACCGCGCTCCTGGCGCTCGGCGTGGTCGCGTACGCCCCGCACTTCACCACGGCGCCGCTGCCGGACGCGGGCGGCTACCTCCTCGGCTCGTTCTGGCCGACCTGGCTGCTCGCCCTCGTCGCCGCCGGCCTGTCGGGCCCCATCGCCTTCATCACGCTCCTCGGCGACTACACGCGCTACGTGTCCCCGGCCCGCCACTCACAGCGCAGCGTCCTGCGCGCCACCTGGCTCGGCCTGATCGTCGGCTTGCTGACGCCCCAGCTGTTCGGCACGTTCACCGCGTACGCGGCACGCGCCGCCCTCGACTACGCGGGCTCGCTCGTCTCCGCCTCGCCCACCTGGTACCTGATCCCGCTGCTCCTCGCCGCCTCCGCGGGCTCGGTCGGCAACGCGGGCCTGATGCTCTACTCCATGGGCCTCGACCTGGACGCGATCCTGCCCCGCGCCTCCCGCACGGCGGCGACCTACACGGTCGCGGCCGTCGCCACGGTCTGCGTCTTCGTCGGCCACTTCGCGTGGGCGGCGCAGGACGCCATGACGTCGTTCGTCCTGCTCCTCACCGCGATCGGCACCCCCTGGGCCGTGATCACCCTGATCGGCTTCGTCCGCTGCCGAGGCGTCTACGACGCGGACGCGCTCCAGGTCTTCAACCGGCGCTCGCGCGGCGGCGTCTACTGGTACCGCAACGGCTGGAACCCGCGCGCCACCGTCTCCTGGGCCCTGGGCGCGTTCGTCGGCCTGCTCGCGGTGTCCCTGCCGTCGTACGAGGGCCCGCTGCTCTCCCTGACGGGCGGCGTGGACTGCAGCTTCCTGCTGTCGGGCCTGGTCGGCGGGGCGGCCTACCTGGCGCTGACGGCACGCGAGGTGCGGTCAGTACGCGTCAGGGCCGCCGCGGACAAGAAGTCCGAGGCGGCCCTGGTCACGAGCGGTGAAGGCTGAGCGCGAGCGGCTCTAGCCGAGCTGGTGCATCCAGCCGTGCTTGTCCACGCTCGTGCCGCGCTGGACGTCGAGCAGCGCCTCGCGCAGCTTCCGCGTGACCTCGCCGGGCTCGCCGCCCGACTGGGTCCACTGCGCGCCGGCGCGCTTGACGGTGCCGACAGGCGTGATGACCGCCGCGGTGCCGCAGGCGAAGACCTCGGTGAGCGTGCCGTTCTCGGAGTCGGCCTGCCACTGGTCGATGGAGACGCGGCCCTCGACGGACTCGTAACCCAGGTCGCGGGCGACCGACAGGAGCGAGTCACGGGTGACGCCCGCGAGGAGTGAGCCGGTCAGCTCGGGGGTGACGATCTTGTCTCCGTACACGAAGTACAGGTTCATGCCGCCCAGTTCCTCGACCCACTTGTGCTCGACGGCATCGAGGTAGGCGACCTGGTCGCAGCCCTCGGCTGCGGCCTCGGCCTGGGCGAGGAGGGACGCCGCGTAGTTGCCGCCGGTCTTGGCGTCGCCCATGCCGCCGGGGACGGCGCGCACGCGGTCCTCGGACAACCAGATCGACACCGGCTTGACGCCACCGGCGAAGTAGGCGCCCGCGGGCGAGGCGATCACGATGAAGAGATACTCGTTGGCGGGCTTCACGCCCAGGCCGACCTCGGTCGCGATCATGAAGGGGCGCAGGTAGAGGGACTCCTCGCCGCCGTGCGCCGGGACCCACGCGATGTCCTGCGTGACCAGCGCGTCGCACGCCTCGATGAACGTCTCGACCGGCAGCTCGGGCATGGCGAGGCGGCGCGCCGATGCCTGGAAGCGCTTGGCGTTCATCTCGGGGCGGAAGGTGGCGACGGTGCCGTCGGGCTGGCGGTAGGCCTTGAGGCCCTCGAAGATCTCCTGCGCGTAGTGCAGGACGTTCGTCGCCGGGTCGAGGGAGAGCGGTCCGTAGGGCACGAGCTGCCCGTCGTGCCAGCCGCGGCCCTCGGTCCACCGGATCGTCACCATGTGGTCGGTGAAGTGGCGGCCGAATCCCGGGTTGGCCAGGATCGCCTCGCGCTCCGCGCCGGACAGCGGGGTCGAGGAGGGCTTGAGCTCGATCGTGGGCGTCGTCATGGTTGCGTGTCCTTCACCGGTTGTGTGTGACGGACCGCTTCACGCTCGCAGCTGGAAGCACGAACTTCCCAACTACTCGGTCGTCCGAGCTTCTGCGTTCACCGCGGCCCCACGTCCGATTATCGCTCGTGGGGTCCGATGGACGAAAACAGCCCGTACGGGTCCTGCGTGAGGTGCGGTCCTGGGGTTGATGGTGGCACCCGGGGACCGCAAAGGTGAAGCCGCCGGGTGCGGATGCGACCCGGCGGCTGCTTAAGTGCATTAACAGCGGCGGGTCAGCCGGCTACTCGTCCGGCGAGCGCGTCGCCGATCTCGTCGGTCGACCGCACGCTGGTGCCGCGCTCGGCCAGGTCGGCGGAGACGGCGTCCTCGATGCGAGCGGCCTCCGCCTCGTAACCGAGGTGACGCAGCAGGAGCGCCACGGACAGGACCGTGGCCGTGGGGTCGGCCTTGGCCTGGCCGGCGATGTCGGGGGCCGAGCCGTGGACCGGCTCGAACATCGACGGGAACTCGCGGGACGGGTTGATGTTCCCGGAGGCCGCGACGCCGATACCGCCGGAGACGGCGGCGGCGAGGTCGGTGATGATGTCGCCGAAGAGGTTGTCGGTGACGATCACGTCGAAGCGCTCGGGGTCGGTGACGAGGAAGATCGTCGCCGCGTCCACGTGCAGGTAGTCGGTGGTGACCTCGGGGAACTCCGCGGCCACCTTGTTGAAGATGTTCGTCCAGAGGTGGCCCGCGAAGGACAGCACGTTGTTCTTGTGGACCAGCGTGAGCTTCTTGCGGGGGCGGGCCTGGGCGCGGGCGAACGCGTCACGGACCACGCGCTCGACACCGAACGCCGTGTTGACGGAGACCTCGGTGGCGACCTCGTGCGGGGTGCCGGTGCGGATCGAGCCACCGTTGCCCGTGTACGGGCCCTCGGTGCCCTCGCGGACCACGATGAAGTCGATCTCCGGCTGGCCCTTGAGGGGCGTCGCCACACCCGGGAGCAGCTTGCTCGGGCGGAGGTTGACGTGGTGGTCGAAGAGGAAGCGGAGCTTGAGCAGGAAGCCGCGCTCGAGGACGCCGGACGGGACCGAGGGGTCACCGATCGCGCCGAGCAGGATGGCGTCGTGCTGCTTGAGCGCCGCGACATCGGCGTCGGTGAGGGTCTCACCGGTCGCGTGGTAGCGCCTGGCGCCGAAGTCGTATTCCTTGGTCTCCAGCTTCACATCCTGCGGGAGGACTGCGCCGAGGACCTTGAGCCCCTGGGCCACGACCTCCTGGCCGATGCCGTCACCGGGGATCACTGCGAGATTGAGGATGCGAGAGCTAGCCGACATACGGGCACCCTACGTCGGCGTCCCATGGGATGACACTCGATGTCCGCCATTCGGACATGGGCCGTGCGGTCCGCCGGGCGCTCCGCCGTACGGGCTGCCGCGGGGTCGATTTCTGTTCACCCGCAGGTGTGGCCCTCGTTGGTTGTCACTGGGAAGTTTTCTTCCCATGGACACACCGAACGTGGGCATTCCCGAGCAGCTGGCCCGCCGTCTGAGCATGCCGGAGCAGCACGAGTACCTCCGGGCCCGGTTCAGCAGGCGGCGCGCGCTGACCGGGACCGCGGCGAGCCTGGGCGGCCTGACCCTCCTGGGCGGCTCGGCCTCCTCGGCGTGCGCGACGCCTTCCGCCGCCGCCTCGCCCGCCGCTCCCGTCCGCTCGGCGGCCGTGCAGGTCGACGGCTCCCTCGTCGCACCCTTCGCCCGCCATCTCGCCTTCGGCGCCGACCCGAAGACGCAGATGCGGATCTCCTGGCAGGTGCCGTTCGCGGTACGCAAGCCGTTCGTACGGGTGGGCCTCAAGCCATGGGACCTCAGCCGGAAGATCGAGGCGGAGGTGCGCGCGCTGCACACCCCGAGCCTGTCGAAGAAGCTCCCGGCGGTCGAGCAGCACTATCTGCACGCTGCCCTGGACGGCCTCACCCCCGGGACGACGTACTACTACGGAGTGGGCCACGACGGTTTCGATCCGGCGTCCGCGGAGCGCATCGCGACGATCGGTTCCTTCCGCACGGCTCCGGCGGAGGCGGAGAAGTTCGTCTTCACGGCCTTCGGCGACCAGGGCGTCAGCTATGACGCGCTCGCCAACGACCAGCTGATCCTGGGCCAGAACCCCTCGTTCCATCTGCACGCGGGCGACATCTGCTACGCCGACAGCACCGGGCACGGCAAGGAGTCGGACACGTACGACGCGCGCGTGTGGGACCAGTTCCTCGCGCAGACGGAGTCGGTCGCGAAGTCGGTGCCGTGGATGGTGACGACCGGCAACCACGACATGGAGGCCTGGTACTCCCCCAACGGGTACGGCGGCCAGTCGGCCCGCTGGACCCTGCCGGGCAACGGCCCGGACCCGCGGAACGCGCCGGGCGTCTACTCCTTCGTGTACGGGAACGTGGGCGTCGTCGCGCTCGACGCGAACGACGTCTCGTACGAGATCCCCGCGAACAAGGGCTACACGGACGGTAAGCAGACCGCGTGGCTGGCCAAGCGGCTCGGTGAGCTGCGCGGGCGCAAGGACATCGACTTCGTGGTGGTCTTCTTCCACCACTGCGCGTACTCGACGTCGACGCATGCCTCCGACGGCGGGGTGCGCGCCGCGTGGCTGCCGCTGTTCGCCGAGCACCAGGTGGACCTGGTGATCAACGGGCACAACCACGTGTACGAGCGCACGGACGCCATCAAGGACGGAGAGGTGGGCAAGCCGGTGCCGGTCGGCGCGTCGACCGATCCGACGCGCGACGGCATCGTGTACGTCACCGCGGGCGGCGCCGGCAAGGACCTCTACGGGTTCGGCCTCGGGGTCAAGGACAGCTACGAGGGCCATGTCCAGGACCGCGAGTCGATCGTGACGTTCCACTGGACGAAGTCACGCCTGCCGGACCCGGACACCGTGGAGTGGTCGCGGGTGCGGTACACCGGCTTCTCGTTCCTCGCGGTGGAGGCGGAGACCGGCGGGGCGGGCGTGACCCCGAGGCTGAAGGTCTCCGCGCTGGCCGAGAGCGGCAAGCGCATCGACTACTTCGAGATCAAGCGGGGCGCACAGCCTTAGGGGCGCTGGGCCCTAGCAGGACTCGTGCCCCGTCTCGCCGCCGTTGTCCCTGCGGTCGAGGGCTCGCTGCAGGGCGGCGGCGGCGTTCTTGCGGTCTGAATCGGACGGCGATGCGTGACGGACTCGGCGGCGGACGGGCGTCGCTGTGGCCATGAGAGATCGACTCCTTGAGATCACGGGGGATTTCGAGGCGCCGGAAGAGGCGGGGAGCCTGGAGCGGCAGGGGTTGCCTGCCTTCTGCTCAGCTCACGACCGCCATTCGCTGGATCGAGCGAGACGTTCGGCTCTTACAAAGCTAAGCGAGGAGCCTGCTTCTGTCTCCACAATTACTCGGACTTCCTACTATCTGAGACGGGAGTCACGGAGACGGGTCGCTGCGCGCGGGGCCGGCCGGCGCTCCCCCCTGGTCAGAGAATGTCGCCGCCCCGCCAGTCGAAGAGGAGCGCGTGGGCCGGGTCGAGGGCGGCGGTGGCGCGACGCAGGTACGGCGCGCTCTCGTCGTCCGGCAGCCGCACCGGCCCGTCGGGACCGTACGCGGCGAAATCGCCCTGCCACTGTTTCCAGCCCCGCGCCCGGTAGAGACCGGCCCCGTCGGGCGACGCCGACAGCGCGCCCAGGTCGTAGGCCGCGTCGATCACCCGCTCCAGGGCCGCCATGATCTGCCCGCCCAGGCCGCTCCTGCGCGCATCGGCGCGGACGGCGACGCCCTCGACGTAGCCGGTGCGCAGCGAGCGGCCCGCGTGCGCGACCCGGCGCTGCACCACGGAGCCGTGCGCGACGAGGTCGCCGGCGCTGTCGCGCACGAGGGCGTGCACGCCGCCGACGGTGTGGTCCCAGTCGTCGTCGCTGAAGCCGCCGTCGAAGGCGTCGTCCAACAGGGCGCGCACGGACCGGAGTTCGGCGCGGTTGAGGTCGGCGGTGTGTGCGGTGCTCAGCGTGGTCACCGTGACACCGTACTCACGCGCCATTTGAGTACGCGTGCCGATTTCACGCCGCGTCCGCGACGGCACAGTCGTCCTCATGAACGGCCTCTACGCTCTCAAGCCCTGGTACGCGGACCGGCTCTCCGGCCTGCGCCGCGCGCTGGCCGCCCGGCAGGTCTCGCCCGACACCCTGACGGCGGCCGGTGTGCTGTGCGCCGCGGGCGCGGCGGCGGCGCTCGCCTGGCTGCCGGCGCCGCTGGCCGCGCTGCCCGTGGCGGTGCTGCTCGCGGCGCGGCTCGCCTTCGCGAACCTGGACGGCGCGCTCGCCCGCGACACAGGCCGCACGACGCGTCGCGGCGCTCTCCTCAACGAGCTGGGGGACCGCGTGGCCGATCTGCTCGTCGTCGCGGGTTTCCTGCCGCTGGCCCCGCTGTGGCTGGTGGCCGCGGCGGCCTTCGCGGCGACGCTCCCTTCGTGGGTCTCCCTGGCGGGCGCGGCGGCGGGCGCTCCCCGGCGCAATGGCGGCCCGGTCGGCAAGACGGAGCGCTGCCTCCTCGCGGTCGTGGCCGCGGCCTCGGGCTGGGCGGTACCGGTGCTCGCGGTCGTCGCGGCGGGGTCCGCGGTGACGGCAGTGGTGCGGGCGGTGTGGGTGTGGCGGGCGCTCGGCCGGGCTGAGCAGGCTGCGGCTACGGAGACTGCCGCGGCGCCCGAGAAGGCTGAGCTCCCGGTGGCGGAGCCCACGGCCCCGGCCACCCGTCGCCGCCCGTCCCCCTCCCCCTCCCGCGCCCCCACGCTCAACTCCCGCCCTCCGAAGCCCGATCGAGGCCTCGATCCCGGCGAAGTGTCCGGTTCCATCACCCACACCCGCCCACAGTCCCCCGCGGACCGCGGTACGCAGCTTCGGGGCACCCGATGAGCGCCGTGTTCGTCGCCGGTGAGGTCGCCGGGCGGGCCGTGCCGGTCGTGGCCGGGGTCCTCGGGGCCGGTGGTGTCGCCGTCGCCTCGCTGCCGTCCCGGGTACGGATGCGGGCCGAGCTGCGCAGGCGCTGGCGGACCTGGGCGCTGTCCGCGCCACTGTTCATCGGTGCCTTCTTCGTGGGCCGCGCGGGCGCGTTCGTGCTCGCGGCCGGGCTCGGTGCGGTCGCGGTGGGCGAGTACGCGCGGATGGCGGGCCTGCCCCGCGCCGAGCGGGCCGTACTGGTGGCCGCCGCAATTGCCGTGCCTGGCGCGGCACTTGCGGGGCCCGATCCCCGTACGACCGGGGCACTTCTCGTACTCGCCGTGCTCGCGGCGGTCTGCGCGGGCGACGCCGAACAGGGCTTCACGCGCGCCTCCCGCACGCTCTTCGGTCTCCTGTGGATCCCGGTGTCGCTGAGCAGCCTGGTGCTGCTCGGCGACACGGCGCTCGCGGTCGGGGTCGCGGTGGCGTTCGGTGACGTGGGCGCGTGGTGCGGCGGTACCGCGCTCGGCCGGCGGGGGCCGCTCTCGCGCCGCCTCTCGCCGCTGTCCCCGAACAAGACATGGGCGGGCGTGGTGGGCGCCGCTGCCGCAACTGCCGCCGCACTCACGGCAGTCGGCGCCTTCACGCCGGTCCTGTGGGCCGCCGTCCTGGCCGGCTGCGTCCTCGGCGATCTCGTCGAGTCGATGGTGAAGCGCGAAGCGGGCGTGAAGGACGCGGGCAGCTGGCTTCCGGGCTTCGGCGGGCTCCTCGACCGTATCGACTCGCTCCTCGTGGCCCTGCTCCTCGTGATGGTGGTGACCCTGTGACGACGACCGTGACCGCTCCGGCCCGTGTGCCCCCGGCCCGTGCGGCCGCCCGGCTGCGCCACGCCCTGTGGTGGCTCGTCCTCACGCTCACCGGCGGTGTGGAGCGCAGGGGCCGGCTCCCGCGCGGCGGCTGTGTCGTGGTCGCCAACCACAGTTCGCACGCCGACACCGCCGCGCTGCTCGCCGCGCTCGACGCGTCGCACGCACCGGCGATCGGTGCGGCGGCCGACTACTGGTTCGCCTCGCCCTGGCGCAGCCGGATCTGCAGCCGCCTCGCCGCCGGGTTCCCGGTGCGGCGCTCGGGCGGGGGCATGGACGACCTGCTCGGTATGGCGGACACGCTGCGCGCGGGCCACGCCGTCGTCCTCTTCCCCGAGGGCACGCGCGCGCGTGCGGGTGAGCTGGGGTCGTTCCACCGAGGCGCGCTGGTCCTGGCGGAGCACGCGCGCGTGCCGGTGGTGCCGGTCGGTATCGCGGGCACGGACCGGCTCCTGCCCAAGCACGGCAGGCTGCGCCCGTCCCTGGTCCGGGTGCGGATCGGCGAACCGCTCCCGTACACGGCGACACCGGAGGAGGCCCGAAAGGCGGTCGCGGCGCTGCACGACCGTACGGTCGCGGAGCCGCTGCGGGACTCCCGCGTCCGCAAGGTCCTGGCCCGCGTGATCAGCGCGCGGCTCGGGCTGCTCCTGGCCTTCGCCTGGGCGTGCGCGGAGGCGCTGAGCTGGCCGCTGATGCCGGAGCTGTTCCTCGCGGTGGCGTGCGTGGCGGTGCCGCGCCGGGCCCTGAAGCTGTCCGTCACGGCGCTCGCGGGCAGCCTCGCCGGCGGCCTGCTCGCGCTCCAACTGGCGTCCGCGGGCGTCTCGTTGCCCGCCCCCCTGACGACGGACCGGATGCGGGCGGAGGTCCGTCACGAACTGTCCGCCGAGGGCGCGTCGGCGGTACGCCATCAGCCCTGGAACGGCATCCCGTTCAAGGTCTACGCGAAGGAGGCGGGCCGCGCGGACGTCCCCGTCACGCACTGGCTGACCGAGTCGGCACGCGCGCGCGGCGCCCGCACACTCACGGTGGGCCTTGCGTTCGGCGCCTTCGGTTTCCTGGTGCACCGGCTCCGCAGGCTCTACGGGCTCTACCTGGGCCTGCTGTGCGTCGGCTTCGCGGCCGGTCTCTCGCTCATCGTGGCGGGCTGGAGCTGACGAGGGCCGTCACAGAGGGGCGCGGGCCTTCGGACCGGGCGATCCTCGCCGCGTTCCCGACCCCGTTCACGTACCTTCGAGATCATGAATTTACCTCCCTCCCGCAGGACCCTCCTCGGCGCCGCCGCCCTGGCGCCCGTCCTTCTCTCCGTGCCCGGCACCGCGAGCGCGGCGCCCTCCCCCGACACCGGCGGTGACGCCCGGCGCCGGCTGCGCGAGCTGGAGGCGGGCTACCCCGGCCGCATCGGGGTGCACGCCCTGCACACCGGCACCGGCGCCGTCGTCGCCCACCGCGCGCACGAACGCTTCGCGATCGCCTCGACGTTCAAGGTGCTTGCCGCCTCGGCGATCCTGCACAGGGCGCGCGAGCAGGAGCCCGGACTGCTCGACGTACTGATCCGCTACGGACGCGACGACCTCGTGGCCGCCTCGCCCCGCACCGAAATGCACCTCGAAACCGGCATGACGGTACGGGAGTTGTGCGACGCCGCCATCACGTACAGCGACAACACCGCGGCCAATCTGCTGATGCGCCGGATCGGCGGCCCCGCCGGCGTCACCGCGTTCGCCCGCTCGCTCGGCGACTCCGTGACCCGGCTCGACCGGTGGGAGACCGACCTCAACACGAACATCCCCGGCGACCGGCGGGACACCACGACGCCCGCCGCCATGACCGCGGACCTGCGCGCGCTGGTCCTCGGTGACGCCCTCCACCCGCTCGACCGCGGCCAGTTGACACGGTGGCTGGTGGAGAACACCACCGGCGACAAGCGGATCCGCGCGGGGCTCCCCCCGGGCTGGCGGGTCGGGGACAAGACCGGGTCCCCTGCCTACGGCGGAGTCAACGACGTGGCCGTGGCCTGGCCGCCGGGCGGCGGGGCTCCCCTGGTCATCTCCGTGTACACGACCCGGCTCGACGCGGACACCCCGGGCGAGGACCGGATCGCCGCCGACATCACCCGCATCGCCGTGGACGCACTGATCTGACCCCGGACACGACACCGCCTCCGACCGGGGTGGGGCCCTGGTCGGAGGCGGGGTTCAGAGGGGCGTCGAAACGCCGGGTGGGGGTCAGCCCATGTGCGGGTAGCCGTACTCGGTCGGCGGTACCAGCGTCTCCTTGATGGCGCGGGTCAGGGTCCAGCGCTGCAGGTTCTGCGGGGCGCCGGCCTTGTCGTTGGTGCCGGAGGCGCGGCCGCCGCCGAAGGGCTGCTGGCCGACGACGGCGCCGGTCGACTTGTCGTTGATGTAGAAGTTGCCCGCGGCGTAGCGGAGCTTGTCCATCGTGTGCGCGGCGGCGGCGCGGTCGTTCGAGATGACCGCACCCGTCAGGGCGTAGTCCGAGGCGGACTCCATCTGGTCCAGCATCTCGTCGTACTTGGCGTCGTCGTAGACGTGCACCGCGAGGATCGGGCCGAAGTACTCGGTCGTGAAGACCTCGTTCGCCGGGTCGCTGCACACGATGACGGTCGGGCGGACGAAGTAGCCGACCGAGTCGTCGTACTCGCCGCCGGCGATGACCGTGCAGGTCGGGTCCGACTTGGCGCGGTCGATGGCCGCCTTGTTCTTGGCGAAGGAGCGCTCGTCGATGACGGCACCGATGAAGTTCGTCAGGTCGGTGACGTCACCCATCTTGATGCCGTCGACCTCGGCCGCGAACTCCTCCTTGAAGCCGTCGTTCCAGATGGAGGCCGGAACGTAGGCGCGCGAGGACGCGGAGCACTTCTGGCCCTGGTACTCGAAGGAACCGCGGGTCAGGGCCGTCTTGAGGACGGCGCGGTCGGCGCTCGGGTGGGCGACGACGAAGTCCTTGCCACCGGTCTCACCGACGAGCCGCGGGTAGGTGCGGTACTTGTCGATGTTCGTGCCGACCGTCTTCCACAGGTGCTGGAAGGTCTTGGTCGAGCCGGTGAAGTGGATGCCGGCCAGGTCGCGGTGGTTCAGGGCGACCTCGGAGACCGCGATGCCGTCACCGGTGACGAGGTTGATGACGCCCTTGGGCAGACCGGCCTCCTCCAGGAGCTGCATGAGCAGCACGGCGGCGTGGGTCTGCGTCGGGGACGGCTTCCAGACCACCACGTTGCCCATGAGGGCGGGAGCGGTGGGGAGGTTGCCGGCGATGGCGGTGAAGTTGAACGGCGTGATCGCGTAGACGAAGCCCTCGAGCGGGCGGTGGTCCATGCGGTTCCACACGCCGGTGGAGTTCGCCGGGGGCTGCTCGGCGAGGATGTTGCGGGCGTAGTGCACGTTGAAGCGCCAGAAGTCGACGAGCTCACAGGGCGTGTCGATCTCGGCCTGCTGCGCGGTCTTCGACTGGCCGAGCATCGTGGAGGCGGCGAGCGTCTCGCGCCACGTCGTGGAGAGCAGCTCGGCGGCGCGCAGGATGATCGCGGCGCGGTCGTCGAAGGACATCGCGCGCCAGGCCGGGGCGGCGGCGAGCGCGGCGTCGATCGCGTCCTGCGCGTCCGCCTGCGTGGCACCGCGGCCCGTACCGATGACGGCCTGGTGGTTGTGCGGCTGGACGACGGTGAACTCGTCGCCGCCACCGAGGCGCTTGACTCCGCCGATGGTCATCGACAGCTCGATCGGGTTCTCGGCCAGCTCCTTGAGCTTGACCTCGAGGCGCGCCCGCTCCGGGGAGCCGGGGGCGTAGCCGTGCACCGGCTCGTTGACGGGAGCGGGGACCTGGGTTACAGCGTCCATGAGTCTCTGAACTCCTTTGAGAGGGGTGGGGCTCAGCCCTTGGTGAGGATGGAGCGGGCGAAGAAGAGCAGGTTGGCGGGCTTCTCCGCGAGGCGGCGCATGAAGTAGCCGTACCAGTCGGTGCCGTACGCGGTGTAGACGCGCATCCGGTGGCCCTCGGCGGCGAGACGGACGTGCTCGTCGCTGCGGATCCCGTACAGCATCTGGAACTCGTACTCGTCCAGCTTGCGCCCGGCGCGGCGGGCGAGCTCCTGGCTGATGGAGATGAGGCGCGGGTCGTGGGACCCGATCATCGGGTACCCGTCGCCCTCCATCAGAATCTTCAGGATGCGGACGTACGCCTTGTCGATCTCGGCCTTGTCCTGGTACGCGACAGAGGCGGGCTCCTTGTAGGCGCCCTTCACGATGCGTACGCGGCTGCCGGCGGCAGCGAGGCGGGTGGCGTCGTCCTCGGTGCGGAAGAGGTAGGCCTGGATGACGCATCCGGTCTGCGGGAAGTCCTTCCGCAGCTCCTCGTGGATGGCGAACATCGAGTCGAGGGTGGTGTGGTCCTCGGCGTCCAGGGTGACCGTGGTGCCGATCGCGGCGGCGGCCTCGACCACCGGGCGGACGTTGGCGAGGGCCAGCTCGTGGCCGCCGTCCAGCGCCTGGCCGAACATCGACAGCTTGACGGACATCTCGGCCTTGGTGCCGAGGCCCAGGTCCTTGAGGTGCGCGATCAGCTCGAGGTAGGCGTCGCGCGCGGCGGCGGCCTGCTCGGGGGTCGTGATGTCCTCGCCGACCACGTCGAGGGTGACCTCGAGGCCCTTGCCACAGGCGTCCACGACGATCGGCACGACGTCGTCGACGCTCTCACCGGCGATGAACCGGTCGACGACCTGCTTCGTGCCGGGGGCTGCCGAGATGAAACGGCGCATCTTGTCGCTGCGTGACGCGGCGAGAATCACGGGACCCAGCACGGGCCACCTCCACGGGGAGAGTACGAACGAGTGGCCGTATCGGCGTAAACGAACTGAATCGCAACAGACCGGTACGGCACGGAGAACCACCGTGAAATCTAAGGATCCCTCCGAGCGTGTGCCATCGACAGCTGTCACGCATCTGTGGCCACCACCTCAGACATTTGTCTGAAGAGTGCGGTGGGGTGCGCGAGAATGGCGGGGTGAAGGGCGACTACCAGGAACTGGTCGACGAGATCTCCGCGCTGCTCAGCGCCCCCGCGACGCTGGAGAACCGGGATTTCGGGCTGATCGCGTTCGGCGCGCAAGACAGCGACAGCGAATTCGACGAATCGACGCTGGACCCCGTACGCACCCGCTCGATCCTGACCCGCCGCTCCACCGCGGCGGTGCGCACCTGGTTCGAGGGCTTCGGCATCGCCCGCGCCACCGGCCCCGTCCGCATCCCGCCGACCCCGGAGGCCGGGGTCTACCGGGGCCGCATCTGCCTTCCCGTACGCCATCGGGGTGTCGTCCTCGGCTACGTGTGGCTGATCGACGACGATCCGGGGCCGACCGAGCAGCAGCTGACCGCCGCGATGGAGGTGGCGGGCCGCATCGGCGCGCTGCTCGCGGACGAGGCGCAGGCGGGCGCCGACCTGACCCGCGAGTTCCGCGAGGTCCTCACAGCCGAGCGCGGCTGGCAGCGGGACATGGCGGTGGCGGCCCTGCGCACGGCGCTCGGGTCGCGCGCGGACGGGCTGCACGCGGTGGTGTGCGTCGCGCCGTGGCCGTCGGCGGACCCGGACGACGCGCCTTCTTTCCGTACGATCCCCGCGGCCGACGCCCTGTGCACGGTGCCCTGGGGTGCGGCCGGGCAGGCCCTGGCCCTCCTGGTGCGGCTGCGGTCGGCGGACGCGCTCGGGCCGGCCTTGGCGGCGGCGGCGAAGCTGCGGGAGCGCGCCGGTACGGCGGTCGTCGCGGCGGGGTTCGCGGGCGCGCGGCGTGAGCTGGGCGACCTGGGCGCCGCCTGGCAGGAGGCCACGGCCGCGGCGCGCGCGGCACTCGCCGAGCCGCGTCTCGGCCCGGACGCGCACTGGGCGGCGATCGGCCCCTACCGACTGCTCACCGCACTGCCCCCGGACACGGCGCACGACCCGGTCCTGGCCCCGCTCCTGCTGCCCGCGAACCGCCAACTGGCCCGCACTACCGAGGTGTTCCTCGACTGTGCGGGCCAGGCCGGCCGCACGGCGGCGGAGCTGGGCATCCACCGCCAGACCCTCTACTACCGCCTGTCCCGCGTGGAGCAGCTCACCGGCCTCGACCTGGACGACGGCGAGGACCGGCTGCTGTTGCACATGGGACTGAAGGCGTCACGCCTGTGACGCGCGCATCGCGTCCAGCAACAGCCGCAAGCCCTCGGTGAGTTCGTCGGCACTGGGCGAGTAGTCCGCGTCGAAGGTGTGCTGGGCGACGAGCCCGAGGACCAGTACCGAGAAGAGCTTCCCGAGTGTGTGCACGCTCGGATCGTCGACCGGCGGCTCCTCCCCCATGACCATGCCGATGAATCCGCGCCCAGCCTCGTGCTGAGCCTGCGCCAGCTGCTCGTGCACGACCGGCATCTTGTCGCCCATCGTCACGAGCTCGATGCTCAGGTGCCAGATCGCCCCGGGCTTTCCGAGGCTGTCGGTGATCCCGGCCATCACGGCCCGGAACCGCTCCAACGAGCCGGGCGCACCCGGCAGTTCGCCCACCGCGCTCCAGTCGTCCGAGGCCCCTTCGGCCAGCGCCACGTACGCCTGCGCGAGCAGCGCGTCCTTCGAGCCGTAGTGGTAGCCGATCGAGGCCAGGTTGGTCCCCGACTCCTTGACGATGTCGCGCGCCGTCGTGCGCACGAACCCCTTCTCCAGAAGGCAGCGCTTGGCGCCTTCGAGCAGATCCTCGCGATGTCCCATGGCGCCACCGTACCCCTGATTCATACAGCCGTCCCATACAGTCGTTCTATACATGCGTACTAGACAAGCGTTTAAGACGTCCGTACAGTCCTCCTCATGACGAACTCACCGAGCACCAACTCCCGTGCGGGGCGCCGTGAATGGACGGCACTCGCGGTCCTGATGCTTCCGCTGCTCCTCGTCTCGATGGACGTCTCTGTCCTCTACTTCGCGATCCCCTCCATCAGCGCGGACCTCGAGCCGACCGGCACCCAGCAGCTGTGGATCTTCGACATCTACGCGTTCGTGCTCGCCGGCCTGCTGATGACGATGGGTTCCCTCGGCGACCGCATCGGCCGCCGCAAGCTCCTGATGATCGGCGCCACCGCCTTCGGCGCCGCCTCCGTCTGCGCGGCCTACGCGAACAGCGCGGAGATGCTCATCGCGGCCCGCGCGCTCCTCGGCATCGGCGGCGCGACCCTGATGCCCACGACGATGGCGCTGGTCCGCAACATGTTCCGCGACGACAAGCAGCGCGCGACGGCCATCGGTATCTGGTCCGGCGTCATGACCGGCGGCATCGCGCTCGGCTCGGTGATGAGCGGCATCCTCGTCGAACACTTCTGGTGGGGCTCGGTCTTCCTCGTCAACCTGCCGGCGATGGCCCTGCTCCTGCTGCTCGCCCCGGTCCTGCTCCCCGAGTTCAAGGACCCGGAGCCGGGCCGCTTCGACTTCCTGAGCGTCCCGCTGTCGATGGCCGCGGTGCTCCCCCTCGTCTACGGCATCAAGGAGATCCCCTCCGAGGGCTTCGAGCCGCTCTACGTCGCCTCGATCGTGGTGGGCCTCGTCTTCGCCGCCCTGTTCGTACGCCGCCAGCGCACCGTCGAGTCACCGATGATCTCGCCGGCCCTCTTCCGGGGCCGCGGCTTCGGCCCCGCCGTCACCCTCAACCTCATCTCGGCCTTCGCGATGATGGGTTCGGCGTACTTCACCACGCAGTACCTCCAGGCGGTCCTCGGCAAGAGCGCGCTCGAAGCGGCGCTGTGGGCGCTCGCGCCGACCGTCTTCATCGGCTTCGCCGCCCCCCTCGCGACGGTCCTCGTGCAGCGGGGCGTGCACCGCGGGTCCGTCGTCACCGTCGGCTTCCTGACCAGCGCCTGCGGCTACGGCCTCCTGACGCTGACCGGCACGGACTCCCTGTGGACCGCCCTGGCCGGCGCGGGTGTACTCGCCTCCGGCGCGGTGATCGTGGGCTCCCAGCTCACGGACCTGGCGCTCGGCGCGGCCCCGGCGGAGAAGGCGGGCGCGGCGTCGTCCCTCCTCGAGACGGGCCAGGAGTTCGGCGGCGCCCTCGGCATGGCCGTCCTGGGCTCGATCGGTACGGCGGTCTACCGCCACGAGATCGGCGACGCGCCGGCCGAGGCGAAGGAGACACTGGGCGGAGCGCTCGCGGTGGCGCAGCACCTGCCGGACCGGGCGGGCGACGCGCTCCTCGCGTCGGCCCGGGAGGCGTTCACGAGCGGCATGCACATCGCCGCGGTGGCGGGCGGGGTGGTCCTGCTGGGGGCGGCGGTACTGGCCCTGCGCGGCCTTCGCGGGGTGGCTGCGCCGCAGCAGGAAGACCAGCGGGAGCCGGAGCCGGCGGAGGCAACGGCCTGACCCCGATGTCCTCGACGAAAGAAACGCCGGACGGGCTGAGATTCAGCCCGTCCGGCGTTCGAGGACATTCGGGAAGGCGCGGGTCGGGGGAGAAAAAAGAAGGGCCCGAGCCCCCACACGGGTGACTCGGGCCCCACCACGTACCAAGAACTAGTCGGTCAGGTTCACGGAGCGCGCGGACGTCGCGCCGATCTCGTCACCCAGCTCGCTGAGCACCCCGGCGGGAACCGTGTCGTCGACGGTCAGGACGGCCAGCGCCTCGCCGCCCAGGTCCGCACGGGCGACCTGCATACCGGCGATGTTGATGCCCGCCTCGCCTAGCACGCGGCCCACGGTGCCGACGACACCGGGACGGTCCTCGTAGCGCAGGACGACCATGTGGTCGGCCAGGGCGAGGTCCACGTCGTACTCGCCGACGGCGACGATCTTCTGGAGGTGCTTGGGACCGGCCAGCGTGCCGGAGACCGAGATCTCCTCGCCGCCGGTCAGCGTGCCGCGCACGGTGACGACGTTGCGGTGGTCCGGGGACTCGGAGCTCGTGGTGAGGCGGACCTCGACGCCGCGCTCCTGTGCGAACAGCGGAGCGTTCACGTACGACACCGTCTCGTCGACGACGTCCTCGAACACGCCCTTCAGAGCGGAGAGTTCGAGCACCTTCACGTCGTGCTGCGTGATCTCGCCGTAGACCTCGACGTCGAGGCGGGCCGCGACCTCGCCCGCGAGCGCGGTGAAGATCCGGCCGAGCTTCTCGGCGAGCGGCAGGCCCGGCTTGACGTCCTCGGCGATGACGCCGCCCTGGACGTTCACCGCGTCCGGGACGAGCTCACCGGCGAGCGCGAGCCGCACGGAGCGGGCGACGGCGATACCGGCCTTCTCCTGCGCCTCGTCCGTGGAGGCACCGAGGTGCGGGGTGGCCACGACCTGGTCGAACTCGAACAGCGGGGAGTCCGTGCAGGGCTCCTTCGCGTACACGTCGAGGCCGGCGCCGGCGACGCGGCCCTCCTTGAGCGCCGAGTACAGCGCCGCCTCGTCGACGATCCCGCCGCGCGCGGCGTTGACGATGCGGACGGTCGGCTTGACCTTGCGCAGCGCGTCGTCGCCGATGAGGCCGACCGTCTCGGGGGTCTTGGGGAGGTGCACGGTGATGAAGTCGGAGACCTCGAGCAGCTCGTCGAGGGTGAGGACCTTGACGCCCATCTGGGCGGCGCGCGCGGGCTGCACGTACGGGTCGTACGCGACGACCTTCATGCCGAAGGCCGACATGCGCTGCGCGACGAGCGCGCCGATGCGGCCGAGGCCGACGACGCCGAGGGTCTTCTCGGCCAGCTCGACGCCCGTGTACTTGGAGCGCTTCCACTCGCCGGCCTTGAGTGCCTGGCTGCCCTGCGGGATGTTGCGCGCGGTGGCGATGAGCAGGCCGCAGGCGAGCTCGGCGGCGGTCACGATGTTGGAGGTCGGGGCGTTGACGACCATCACGCCGGCCTTGGTGGCGGCGGAGACGTCGACGTTGTCGAGGCCGACGCCGGCTCGTGCGACGACCTTCAGCTTCTTCGCGGCGGCGATCGCCTCGGCGTCGACCTTGGTGGCCGAGCGGATCAGGATCGCGTCGACATCGGCGATGGCCGGGAGCAGCTCGGCCCGGTCTCCGCCGTTGCACTGGCGGATCTCGAAGTCAGGGCCAAGAGCGTCGACGGTCGCGGGAGACAGCTCTTCCGCGATGAGTACGACAGGTTTGCCGGTTGCAGCAGTGCTCACGTGAGTCCTCACAAGTCCCATTGCGGACGGCCGTCCCGACGGCCGCAGGCGGTGGAGGGGTGTCAGCGGCGCCGGGGAAGTGCGGGTGCGTTCCCGCGTCGTTCGCAGACGCCGGGGCATGAATGCACTTCTTCGATGTCGCTGTGCCGCGTGGTAGACGCACGACGCTGTGGGCCCGACGCGAATGTGTTCTGCAGTCTAGTGGCGCTTCGGAGGTGGTCTTGCGCCTCCACGGAAGGATCACCCGTCCGTGGCTGGACACGGTGGACAACCAAGTTGACACGGGCCGTCCACCTCGACGAGGGGGCCGGGGCGATTGCCCCGGCCCCCTCGTCGCAAGGCTTACGCCTCGTCGTTGTCCACCCAGCTCATGAGCTTGCGGAGCTCCTTGCCGGTGGTCTCCAGGAGGTGGTTCTCGTCCTGGGTCTTGTACTCGTTGTACTTCTTCAGGCCCGAGTGGTACTCGTCCATCCAGTTCTTGGCGAACGTGCCGTCCTGGATCTCGGCGAGGACCTTCTTCATCTCGGCCTTGGTGGCGTCCGTGATGATGCGCGGGCCGGTGACGTAGTCGCCCCACTCGGCGGTCTCGGAGATCGACCAGCGCATCTTCTCCAGGCCGCCCTCGTACATGAGGTCGACGATGAGCTTCAGCTCGTGGAGGCACTCGAAGTACGCGATCTCCGGCTGGTAGCCGGCCTCGGTCAGCGTCTCGAAGCCCGCCTTGACCAGCGCGGCGGTGCCACCGCAGAGAACGGCCTGCTCACCGAACAGGTCGGTCTCGGTCTCCTCGGTGAAGGTCGTCTTGATGACGCCGGCGCGGGTGCCGCCGATGCCCTTCGCGTAGGAGAGGGCCAGCTCGAAGCCGTTGCCCGTGGCGTCCTGCTCGACGGCCGCGATGCACGGAACGCCGCGGCCCTCTTCGTACTGACGGCGCACCAGGTGACCCGGGCCCTTGGGCGCGACCATCGCCACGTCCACGTTGGCCGGGGGCTTGATGAAGCCGTAGCGGATGTTGAGGCCGTGGCCGAAGAACAGCGCGTCGCCGTCCTTCAGGTTGTCCTTGATGGACTCCTCGTAGACCTGGGCCTGGATCGGGTCCGGGACCAGGATCATGATGACGTCGGCCTCGGCGGCGGCCTCGGACGGCGTCACGACGCGCAGGCCCTGCTCCTCGGCCTTGGCCTTGGACTTGGAGCCCTCGTGCAGACCGACGCGGACGTCGACACCGGAGTCACGGAGCGACAGCGCGTGGGCGTGGCCCTGGCTGCCGTAACCGATCACCGCGACCTTGCGGCCCTGGATGATGGACA
This sequence comes from Streptomyces sp. NBC_01445, assembly GCF_035918235.1. Taxonomy (NCBI): domain Bacteria; kingdom Bacillati; phylum Actinomycetota; class Actinomycetes; order Kitasatosporales; family Streptomycetaceae; genus Streptomyces; species Streptomyces sp. NBC_01445. The sequence continues at coordinate 3,834,376 of NZ_CP109485.1, forward strand.
GGTCGGCATCGTCGTCGTAGAACAGCTCGGCCACTGGATTTTCTCCTTGGTGTGCAGGTGTTGCGTCCCACCGTACGGCGGGATTGCGGAGGGAAGTTCTCGGGTCTCGGTATACGAGAGGGTGCTCGAAAGCGCCTGGGGGCTCAGGCCGTGCGGTCGAGCGCCCGCAGGCTCCGGTCGGTGATGGAGCGCGAGCCGCGGCCGACCGCGATGGTGCCCGACTGGACGAGCTCCTTGATGCCGAAGGGTTCCAGCATCTTGAGCATGGCTTCCAGCTTGTCGCTGGAGCCGGTGGCCTCGATGGTGACGGCCTCCGGGGAGACGTCCACGGTCTTGGCGCGGAACAGCTGGACGATCTCGACGATCTGCGAGCGCGTCTCGTTGTCGGCGCGGACCTTGGCGAGGACGAGCTCACGCTGGACGGCGTGGCCCTGCTCCAGTTCGACGATCTTCAGGACGTTGACCAGCTTGTTGAGCTGCTTCGTGACCTGTTCGAGCGGCAGGTCCTCGACATTCACCACGATGGTGATGCGGGAGATGTCGGGGTGCTCGGTGACGCCGACCGCCAGGGAGTCGATGTTGAACCCGCGGCGGGAGAACAGTGCGGTGATCCGGGCGAGGACACCTGGCTTGTTCTCGACCAGGACGGAGAGCGTGTGCTTGGACATGGCTCTTGGTCTCTCTTTCGCTCTCGGTCTCAGTCGTCTTCGTTGTCGCCGAAGTCGGGGCGGACCCCGCGGGCGGCCATGACTTCGTCGTTGGAGGTGCCTGCGGCGACCATCGGCCACACCATGGCGTCCTCGTGGACGATGAAGTCCACGACGACGGGGCGGTCGTTGATGGAGTTGGCCTCTGCGATGACCTTGTCCAGGTCCTCGGGGCGCTCACACCGGATGGCGTAACAGCCCATGGCCTCCGACAGCTTGACGAAGTCGGGGACGCGGGTGCCCTTGTTGTCCTTGACGTCGTCGGGGCCGCTGTGGAGCACGGTGTTGGAGTAGCGCTGGTTGTAGAACAGCGTCTGCCACTGGCGGACCATGCCGAGGGCGCCGTTGTTGATGATGGCGACCTTGATCGGGATGTTGTTGAGCGCGCAGGTGGTCAGTTCCTGATTGGTCATCTGGAAGCAGCCGTCGCCGTCGATCGCCCAGACGGCCCGGTCCGGCATGCCGGCCTTCGCGCCCATCGCGGCGGGCACCGAATAGCCCATCGTTCCGGCGCCGCCGGAGTTGAGCCAAGTGGCGGGCTTCTCGTACTGGATGAAGTGCGCGGCCCACATCTGGTGCTGGCCGACGCCCGCGGCGAAGATCGTGCCCTCGGGCGCGAGCTGGCCGATCCGCTCGATGACGTTCTGCGGTGAGAGCGAGCCGTCCTCGGGCTGGTCGTAGCCCAGCGGGTAGGTGTCGCGCCAGCGGCTGAGGTCCTTCCACCAGGCGCTGTAGTCACCCTTGTGGCCCTCGCTGTGCTCCTTCTGCACGGCCTGGACCAGGTCGGCGATGACCTCGCGGGCGTCACCGACGATCGGCACGTCGGCGACGCGGTTCTTGCCGATCTCGGCCGGGTCGATGTCGGCGTGGACGATCTTCGCGAACGGGGCGAAGCTGTCCAGTTTGCCGGTGACGCGGTCGTCGAAGCGGGCTCCGAGGGCGACGATCAGGTCGGCCTTCTGCAGCGCGGTGACGGCGGTGACCGCACCGTGCATGCCCGGCATTCCCACGTGCAGCGGGTGGCTGTCGGGGAATGCGCCGAGCGCCATCAGGGTGGTGGTGACGGGCGCTCCGGTGAGCTCGGCGAGGACCTTCAGCTCGGCCGTGGCGTGCGCCTTGAGCACACCGCCGCCGACGTAGAGGACCGGCCGCTTCGCGGCGGTGATCAGCTTCGCGGCCTCGCGGATCTGCTTGGCGTGCGGCTTGGTCACCGGGCGGTAGCCGGGCAGGTCCTGCTGCGGCGGCCAGGAGAACGTCGTCTGCGCCTGCAGCACGTCCTTCGGGATGTCCACGAGGACCGGGCCGGGACGGCCGGTCGAGGCGATGTGGAATGCCTCGGCGATCGCCTTCGGGATGTCCTCGGCCCTGGTGACCAGGAAGCTGTGCTTCGTGATCGGCATCGTGATGCCGACGATGTCCGCCTCCTGGAAGGCATCCGTGCCGATGGCCTTGGTCACGACCTGACCGGTGATCGCGACCAGCGGGACGGAGTCCATCATGGCGTCCGCGATCGGCGTCACCAGGTTCGTCGCACCCGGACCGCTCGTCGCCATGCAGACGCCGACCTTGCCGGTGGCCTGCGCGTAGCCGGTGGCCGCGTGCCCCGCGCCCTGCTCGTGCCTCACGAGAACGTGCCGCACCCGGGTCGAGTCCATCATCGGGTCGTACGCGGGAAGGATCGTGCCGCCGGGAATGCCGAATACGGTGTCGACCCCGACCTCCTCGAGCGAACGGATGAGGGACTTCGCACCCGTGACGTGCTCGACGGGGGCGGACTGCTGTCCTCGGGGCCGCGGCTGCGGATGGTGGGCCCCGGTGGCCTGCTCGGTCATCGGCATTCTCTTCTCGATGCTGAGGGTTTTTGCGAGGTTTGTGCGGTGTTCGGTTACTGGACTACACGCGCTTGTGCAACAAAAAACCCCTCGTGCCGTGAGGCAAGCGAGGGGAGCGCGCCGGTGCGGTTGCTGGGATCCGGTGTTCGGACCGGTGGGCCCCAGCTTCAGCCGACGCGCTTTCCAAGTACGAGAATTCGGGTGCGCATGGCATTGACCCTCTCTCCGGCGCACTATGCGTGTCAAGTAGGTGGGATGGGGGTCTCATTATGTGAGCGGAGCAGGGTCGTCCGGGCGGACGGCAACGGTGCGCCCGCGAACACCGGCTCGGCCGGACCGCTCGGCACCGGGTAGTTCCCCGAGGCCAGCGCGCGGCGCAGCCGGTACTCGTCGAGCGGCCCGGAGAAGGCCATCCCCTGTCCATGTGTGCATCCCATGGCGCGCAGTGCGACGACCTGCTCGGGCAGGTCGACGCCGTCGGCCACGGAACTCAGGCCGAGATCGCCTGCGATGCGCAGCAGACCACTGGTGATCTTGTGCAGACGGGCGGACTCCACCACCCCTTCCACGAGGCTGCGGTCGAGTTTCAGCACATCGACAGGGAGCCTGCGCAGCGCCGTGATGGCCGCGTATCCGCTGCCGAAGCCGTCGAGGGCGATCCGGATACCGAGTCGGCGCAGCGCGGTGAGACGGCGTTCCAGCTCGTCCAGGGGCACCCTGGGGTCGCTGTCGGCCAGCTCGATGACCAGCGCGCCCGAGGGCAGCCCGTGCCGGGTCAGGAGCGCCTCGATGGAGCCGAGAGGCAGCGACCGGTCGAGGAGCCTGCGGGCGCTGATCCGGACGGCCACGGGTACGGCATGGCCTCGGCGCCCGCGCTCGGCGGCCTGCTCGACGGCCTCCTCCAGCATCCAGCGGCCGAGCTCGGCGGTGCGCTCGCCCTCCTCGGCTGTGCGCAGGAACTCGGCGGGCGTGAACAGGATGCCCTGGGTCGAGCGCCAGCGGGCCTGCGCGGCGACCGACGCGATCCGGCCCGTGTCGAGGGAGACCACCGGCTGGTGCAGCAGGGCGAACTCGCCCTCGTGCAGGGCGGTGCGCAGCCGCGTGGCGAGCTCCGCCTTGCGCACGACATCGGCCTGCATCTGGGGCGCGTACAGCTCCACCCGGCCCTTTCCTGCGGCCTTCGCCCGGTACATCGCCAGGTCCGCGTTGCGGAGCAACTCGCCTGCGGAAACGTCGGGTTCGGCGAAGGCGACACCGATGGAGGCGGCCACCCGGACATCGTTGCCGTCGATGGTGTACGGCTGCGAGAGGGTGACCCTGAGACGGTCCGCGAGCTCGTAGATGTGCTGCTCACGTGCTGTGTCGTCGCGGCTTCCGTCGCCGACGATCAGCGCCGCGAACTCGTCGCCTCCCAGGCGGGCGGCGGTGTCTCCCGAGCGCACGGATTCGGCCAGCCGCCGGGCGGCCTGGACGAGGAGTTCGTCGCCCGCCTGGTGGCCGATCGTGTCGTTGACCTGTTTGAAGCCGTCGAGGTCGATGAAGAGGACGGCCGTGCCGCGGTCGGTGGCGCGGCGGCCTCCCAGCGCGCGGCCGACCCGCTTGGTGAACAGGGCGCGGTTGGGCAGGTCGGTGAGCGGGTCGTGCTCGGCGTTGTGCTGCAACTGCGCCTGCAGACGCACCCGTTCGGTGACGTCCCGGCTGTTGAGGATGAGGCCGCCGTGGTGGCGGTTCACCGTCGACTCCACGTTCAGCCAGGCTCCGGCGCCGGAGTGGAAGCGGCACTCGATACGGGTCGTGGGCTCCTCGATCTGGCTCGCCGCGAGGAAGCGGCGCAGTTCGTGGACCACGCGCCCGAGGTCCTCGGGATGGATGATCGAGGCGAGCTCGGACCCGACGAGTTCCTCGGCGTCGCGCCCGTAGACCCCGGCGGCGGCCGGGCTGACGTATCTGAGGATGCCGTTCGGAGCGGCGATCATGATGACGTCGCTGGAGCCCTGCACCAGGGAGCGGAAGTGGTTCTCCTTCTGCGCCAGCTCCTGGGTGAGGGTGATGTTGTCGAGGAGCATGATGCCCTGGCGCACGACGAGGGCCAGGACGACGGTGCATGCCGTGAAGAGGACCACGCGGTCCACACTGTGGCCGTTCAGGACGTTGTAGAGAATCCCCAACGTGCAGACGGCGGCGGCCAGATAGGGCGTGAGCGCCGCGAGCGATCCGGAGATGGGGCGGGTGACCGGGTACCGCGCGAACGCGGGCCCTCCGTCGTGCTCCCCGCGCCGCGGCCCCACCCAGGGCGCGTACGCGAGCAGCAGCGACCCGGCGAACCAGCCGGCGTCGAGGATCTCCCCCGAGTGGTAGCTCGCGTGCAGCAGGGGCGAGGTGAACAAGGCGTCGCACATCACGGTCAGGGCGAGTGCGCCGATCGCGGTGTTCACCGCCGAGCGGTTGCCGGGCGAACGGCGGAAGTGCAGCGCGAGCACCATGCTGACCAGCACGATGTCGAGGAGCGGGTACGCGAGGGAGAGCGCGGTACGGGTGACGCTCTGCCCCTCGAACCGCGCGGTGTGCGCGAGGGCGAGGCTCCAGGACAGCGTGATCAGCGAGCCGGCGATGAGCCAGGAGTCGAGCGCGAGACAGACCCAACCGGCCTTGGTGAAGGGCCGCTTGGCGAGGACGAGCAGTCCTACGACGGCGGGCGGTGCGAAGCACAGGAAGAAGAGGTCGGCGAGGCTCGGGGTCGGCACCGGGCGCTGGAGGACGACCTCGTACCAGCCCCACACCCCGTTTCCCAGGGACGCCATGGCGGAGGAGACCGCGAACAGGATCCAGGCCGGTCGAAAGCGGCTGCGCCGGCTGCGCGCGTACGCGAAGTTCGACACGGCGGCGACCGCGGCGGCGGCGCTGAGTCCGAAGTCACCCATGAACAGGGCGAGCCGCTCGGATCCCCAGCCGAGCACGGACCCCGTGGCGTACCCGGCGCACAGGAGCGCGAGCACGAGCTGTGAGCCGAGGCTGGCCCCTCCGCCCTGGAAAAGGCGGCGGCCTGCGATCACGGCTCCGGGGGCGCTCACGGGGACACTCCGGTCCGTGCCGCCCCCGTGTCCCGGTGTCCGTGCTCTGCTCGCTGAGGCCTCCGGCGTCCGCCGTTCCTGTGGCGTCCGCCCCTGCGGCTGCCGTGGCAGCTGGGCCGGCTTGTGCGGACCGGTGCGCGCGCGGGTCGTCGCCGGCGGCCCCGCCGCGTCGGATCGTTCGCCCATAGGCCGTGCATCGCCCGTCGCCCCCCTCGCAGTCCCGGTCGTCCGTGCCCGGCGCCGAACTCTCCACGGCGCTACCCCAGTCGGGACGATACACCAGACTCGTCACTCAGGGACAGGGCCCCTCTACTCTCCGTGACGACCAGCGGCGATGCGCGCACGGGGCGCATCCGACCGGGCGCGGAGCGTGTGCACGGGCGTGTGGAGTCGGGCCGGGAGGCGGCGGATGGGCCTCTCCGGAGCCCGCCCTCAGTCCGTCGTCAGGACGACGTTCTCGAGCGGTTCTCCCGCCGCGAACCGGGTCAGCTGTGCGGCGAGCAGGCGCTTGGCCCGCGGCCAGAAGGCGGATGTGGAGCCGCCGACGTGCGGGCTGACGAGTACTCCCGGAGCGTGCCACAACGGGTGCCCCTGGGGCAGGGGTTCGGGATCGGTGACGTCGAGGGCTGCGGTGATCCGGCCGCTCTCCAGTTCGGCCAGGAGCGCCTCGGTGTCGACGACGGCCCCGCGCGCGACGTTCACGAGCAGGGCACCGTCCTTGAGTCGTGCCAGGAAGCCGGCGTCGGCGAGACCCCGCGTCGCCTCGTTGAGCGGCGTCGAAAGGATCACCACGTCCGCGTCGGGGAGCAGGGCGGGCAGTTCGGTGAGCGGGTGCACGGGGCCGCGCGCGGTCGTGCGGGCAGAGCGTGCGACGCGCACGACCCGCGCGCACTCGAAGGGAGCGAGCCGGTCCTCGATGGCGGAGCCGATCGACCCGTACCCGATGATCAGTACGACCTTGTCGGCGAGCGCCGGATAGAAGCCGGACCGCCACTCCTCGCTCTCCTGTCCCCGCACGAAGCCGGGGATGCCCCTCAGGGACGCCAGGATCAGGGCGAGGGTGAGCTCGGCGGTGCTCGCCTCGTGCACACCGCGCGCGTTGCACAGCCGCACGCCCGACGGGAGCGACTTGAGGCCTCCCTGTACGTGGTCGATGCCGGCGGAGAGCGTCTGCACGGCCCGTACGGACGTCATCTCGGCCATGGGCCGTACGCCGACGTCCGCGCCCTTCATGTAAGGGACCACGTAGAAGGCGCAGTCGGCCGGGTCGGCGGGGAAGTCGGGGCCGCCGTCCCAGAAGCGATAGTCGAGCCCCTCGGGAAGCCCGGGGACCTCGTCCTCACGGAACGGGAGCCATACGTCGGCGGATACCTCAGCACTCATGGTCAGGAGGCTAATGGGAGGTGGGCTGTGCGCGGCGGGCCGGGTCCCAGAGGTTAGTTTGGGTGCCTCTCGAACACGCAGGGGGAGGCTACTTCCAGGTGGAGCGCAGGACGATCGGGGCGGCAGCGCTCGAGGTGGGCGCGATCGGGCTCGGGTGCATGCCGATGAGCTGGGCCTATACCGGCTCGCGGCAGCGGGGGGACGAGTCCGTACGCACCGTGCATGCCGCGCTGGACCGGGGGTCGACCCTGCTGGACACGGCGGACATGTACGGGCCGTTCACGAACGAGTTGCTGCTCGGACGGGTCCTGAAGGAGCGCCGCGGCGACGCCTTCGTGTCGACCAAGTGCGGGCTGCTCGTCGGTGAGCAGCACATCGTCGCCAACGGCCGGCCCGGGTATGTGAAGCGGGCCTGCGACGCGTCGCTGCGGCGGCTCCAGACGGACACGATCGATCTGTACCAGTTGCACCGCGCCGACCCCGAGGTGCCCGTCGAGGAGACGTGGGGCGCCATGGCGGAGCTCGTGGGCGCGGGAAAGGTGCGGGCGCTCGGGCTGTGCGCGGTGGGGGCGCGGGCGACGCGGCGGGGCAGGGCCGGGCTGCATGCGGGAACGATCCGGCAGCTGGAGCGGGTGCAGCAGGTGTTCCCGGTCAGCGCGGTGGAGGCCGAGCTCTCGGTGTGGTCGCCGGACGCCCTGGAGACACTGCTGCCGTGGTGCGAGACACGGGGCGTGGGGTTCCTCGCCGCGATGCCTCTGGGCAACGGCTTCCTCACGGGCACGCTGACGCCCGGGCAGGGCTTCGAGCCGGACGACCTGCGGGCCCGGCATCCCCGGTTCACCGCGGAGATGATGGCGGCCAACCAGCCGATCGTGGCGGGCCTGCGCCGGATCGCCGCGCGGCACGGGGAAGCGGTGACTCCGGCGCAGGTGGCGCTGGCGTGGGTGCTGGGGCGCGGGCGGCACGTGGTGCCGGTGCCGGGTGCCAAGCGGGAGCGCTGGGCGGCGCAGAACGCGGAGGCTGCGGAGCTGCGGCTCACTGACCGTGACTTGGCGGAGATCAGGGAGCTGCCGCGGGCTCGGGGGTCTTGGGACTGAGGCTCGGGGTGCTTTTTTTGGGGGCTGTGCGAGCGGCGGGCGGGAGCGGGTTGGTCCGAACGCGTCGGGGTTGATCGGGAACCTGCGGGGTGGCTGCGGTGTATGAACAGTAGAACCGCAGCGCAGAACAGCAGCCCAGTCCGCAGCGTCGAGGGGATCCGATCGTGCGACGTCCAGGTGTGCAGCCCGTGTTGGCCGTGTTGGCCTGCGCCTCGATCCTTTTCACGGCGGGGTGTTCCTCGGGCGACGACGGCTCGTCGGACACCCGGCACAGCGCCTCCCCCGGCTCGTCCGAACCGGGCACGTCCGCTTCCGGGGGCGCGGGGGGCGGCAACGCTCCGGCGGAGGGCTCGGTGAAGGTGGTGCGCACGGTCGCCGAGGGCCTGAATTCCCCCTGGGGTCTGGCCCCGCTGCCGGGCGGCGGTGGCCTGCTGGTGTCCTCTCGGGACGAGGCGACGATCACGCGGGTCGATACGCAGACCGGCAAGAAGACCGAGGTCGGCACCGTGCCCGGAGTGGTCCCCGGCGGCGAGGGCGGACTGCTCGGCCTGGCCCTCTCCCCGTCGTTCGCCTCCGACCACTGGCTCTACGCGTACTTCACCGCGAAGTCCGACAACCGCATCGTGCGGATGAGGTACGACGCGAAGAAGCCGCCCGGCGATCAACTGGGCGCGCCCGAGACGGTGTTCACGGGCATCCCGAAGGGCTCGAACCACAACGGCGGGCGCATTGCGTTCGGCCCGGACAAGCTGCTCTACGTGGGCACGGGCGAGACTTATGTGAAGAAGTACGCCCAGGACAAGAAGTCCCCGGGCGGCAAGATCCTCCGGATGACCCCGGACGGCAAACCGGCGCCAGGAAACCCCTTCGGTGACTCCGTGGTCTATACGTACGGTCACCGCAACGTGCAGGGGCTCGCCTGGGACAAGGACAAGCGGCTGTGGGCGTCGGAGTTCGGCCAGGACACGTGGGACGAGCTCAACCTGATCGTGCCGGGTGACAACTACGGCTGGCCCGATGTGGAGGGCAAGAGCGGCAAATCCGGGTTCCACGATCCGGTGGCCGTGTGGCACACGTCCGAGGCTTCTCCGAGCGGCATCGCCTACGCGGAGGGCTCGGTCTGGATGGCGGGCCTGAGAGGCGAGCGGCTGTGGCGGATCCCTCTGAAGGGGGCGCGGGTGGCGGCCGAGCCACAGTCCTTCCTCATCGACGACGCGACCGAGCAGGGCAAGTACGGGAGGCTGCGGACGGTGGTCGCCGCGGGCGGGAACAAGCTGTGGCTGATGACGAGCAACACGGACTCGAGAGGCACGCCACGCAAGGGCGACGACCGGATTCTGGAGCTGGAGGTGTCCTGAGGGGGCCGGTCCTTGGCAGGGCGGGAGCGGTAGCGCTCAGGTCTCGTCGTCGGAGGGGGCGGTGGGGTCGGGGTCGTGCGCGGAGTCGTGACCCGGGTCGCGGCCGGGGTCGGTCGTTGGGGTCGCGCTCGCCCCGGGGGCCGACTCGGGCGGCTCCGTCGCCGCTGTCTCCGGTCCCTCCGTCGGGTCCGGTGGGGTCTGGTTGGGGACGCGGACCAGCACCTTGCCGGAGGTGAGGTCTATGGGGCCGCGGCCCGGGTCGCCGTCGTTGAGGTCGACGCGGGTCAGCTCCAGCCGCTTGCGTTCCTCGTCGGTGTGCTTGCGGCCGGGCGAGAACAGCTCCTCGAACATGTTGAACACGGCGCCTCCGGGTGGCCGAAACCTCATTCCAGCGTACGACAGCGCGAATTTTCACCCTGCGTGATCAGCCCGTCGGCGCGAACAGCCTCAGGCGGTGGGCCACGGCGGCTGCCTCACCGCGGCCGGCCACGCCGAGCTTGGCCAGGATGTTGGAGACATGAACGCTCGCCGTCTTCGGGGAGATGAAGAGCTCCTCGGCGATCTGGCGGTTGCTGCGTCCGGCGGCGACGAGGCGCAGGACGTCGCGTTCGCGGCTGGTCAGGCCGAGTTCCTCGGCGGGATCGGCGGGCATCTGGGGGCGTGGTGCGGCGGGGTTCAGGGTGAGGCGGGCACGCTGCGCGAGCAGGGCGACCGATTCCGTGAGCGGGCGCGCCCCGAGGTGGTCGGCGACGGCTCCGGCGAGCCGCAGCAGTTCCGTGGCCCGCTCCCGCTCGTCGTCGAACGTGGCGGCGGCCGCGAGGAGGGACTCCGCGGCGCGGAAGCGGACGCGGGCGAGGTCGTAGGGGCGGTCGAGCGACTCGAAGGTGGTGAGGGGATGGGACCAGTCGTCAGGGGTGTCGCGGCCTTCGGCGCGCAGGAGTTCGGCGCGGAGCCACTGTTCGTGGGCGAGCCACACGGGCATGGGGGTGGCCAGGCGCTTGGCGGCCGTGCGGATGCGGTCGACGGCTGCGGCGCGTCCGGGCTCCGCGGCCGGCAGGCCCCGCGCGTCGGCCTCGGCGACGGCGGCCGAGACGAGGAGGGTCCAGGCGTAGCGCTGGTTGCTCGGCGGGACGCCCTCGGCGACGACGCGGGCGAGTTCGGCGCGGGCGTCGAGGAGCCCCTGGGTGCCGCCGGCGGCCGCCGCGATGCCCACGGCGAGGGCGGACAGGGGCAGGGTGTACTGGGGCATCGTGTCGTGAGTGCCGTAGTGGGCGCGGGCGGTGGCGAGCTGGGCGGCCGCCTCGGCGTGGTCGCCGCGGGCGAGAGCGACGGCCGCGAGGCGGGTGGCCGCCGTGCCGCGTGGCTTGGCGCTCAGAGCGGAGGACCGCAGTGCCGTGTCGACGGCGACTTCGGCCTCGGTCCAGCGGCCCAGGGAGGTGAGGGACTCGGCCATGTTGGTCAGGACCCAGCCCTCCGTGTCGAGGAGCCCGTACCGGCGGCACAGGTCCATGCCTGACTCGGCAACGGTCACGGACTCGAGGGAGCGGCCCGCGCCCTCCAGGACGGAGGCGAGATTGATGTGGACGCGGCCGACCTGCGGGACGAGGCCGATCTCGACGACCCGGTCGCGGACGGCGTACATCTCGGCGAAGCCGCGGTCGATCTCGCCCGCGTCGACGAGGAGGCCGCCGAGAGTGAGTCTGGCGTTCAGCTCGATGTCCTCGGCCTTGACCATGCGGGCGTATTCGACGGCCCGTTCGGCGGCGGCCAGGGTCTCCTCGCCGGGGTTGTGGAGCATGCCCCAGGAGGCGACGTTGGTGAGGACCTCGGCGTGCACCTCGGACGGCGGCAGTCCGCGTACGAGTTCCTGGGCGGTGGCGATCTCGGCCCAGCCGTCGCCGCGGCCGAGGGACGAGACGAGACGAGAGCGCTGGATCCAGAACCAGGCGGCGCGCAGGGGGTCCTTCTCGTCGTCGGCGTCGTCGATGAGGCGCAGGGCGCGTTTGATGATTTTCAGGGCGCGATCGCGTTCGCCGCACAGGCGGCCCGCGACGGCGGCCTCGGCCATCAGGTCGAGATAGCGCAGGGGCGTAGTGGCGGGGTCGCAGCCGCAGGGCGGATAGACCTCGGTGTAGTCGACGGGGCGCAGTGCGGCGCGGATGTCCTCGGGGGCCTCGTCCCAGAGGTTCATCGCCCGTTCCAGGAGCCGCAGTTGCTCGGAGTAGGCGTGCCGGCGGCGAGCCTCGACGGACGCGTCGAGGACGGCGGGCAGTGCCTTGGCCGGGTCGTGGGCGTGGTACCAGTAGCTCGCGAGGCGCGTGACGCGTTCGTCGGCGCGGACGAGCGAGGGGTCGGCCTCGAGCGCCTCGGCGTAGCGGCGGCTGAGGCGGGAGCGTTCGCCGGGCAGCAGGTCGTCGCCGACGGCCTCGCGGACCAGGGAGTGGCGGAAGCGGTAGCCGTCCCCGTCGGGGGTGGCGAGCAGGATGTTGGCGCCGACGGCGGCGCGCAGAGCCTCGATCAGTTCGTCCTCGCCGAGCCGGGCGACGGCGGCGAGCAGCGCGTACTCGACGGTGGAGCCGCCCTCGGCGACGATCCTGGCCACGCGCTGGGCGTCGTCGGGAAGGCTCTCGACGCGGACGAGGAGCACGTCGCGCAGCGTCTCGGACAGGCCGGTGCAGCTGCCCCCGCTGGTGGCGACGGCCAGTTCCTCGACGAAGAACGCGTTGCCGTCGGAGCGCTCGAAGATGTCGTCGACCTGGGCCTGTTCGGGCTCGGCCGCGAAGATCCCGGCGATCTGGCGGGACACCTCGTCGCGACTGAAGCGGTCGAGTTCGAGGCGGGTGACGGTGCGCAGGCGGTCGAGTTCGGCGAGGAGCGGGCGCAGGGGGTGACGGCGGTGGATGTCGTCGGCGCGGTAGGTGGCCACGATGACTAGGCGGCCGCTGCGCAGCGTACGGAAGAGATAGGAGAGGAGGTGGCGGGTGGAAGCGTCGGCCCAGTGGAGGTCCTCCAGGATGACGAGGACGGTGCGGTCGGCGGCGACGCGCTCCAGGAGACGGGCCGTCAGCTCGAAGAGCCGGGCCATGCTCTGCTCGTCGTGGCGTCCGTCGCGTCCGGTCGGCGCCGGGGAGAGTTCGGGCAGGAGCCGCGCGAGTTCGGTCTCCTGTCCGGCGGCCGCAGCGACGAACTCCTCGGGCAGCAGCCGGCGCAGGGCCCGCAGAGCGGTAGAGAAGGGGGCGAACGGAAGCCCATCCGCACCGATTTCGACGCAGCCGCCGAGCGCGACGACGGCGCCCTCGCGGCGTGCGGCGAGCGCGAACTCCTCGACGAGACGGGTCTTGCCGACCCCCGCCTCCCCGCCGAGCAGCATGGCCTGCGGCTCCCCCGTGGTGGCACGGGCGAACGCCTTGTTGAGTACGCCCAGTTCGCCGGCGCGGCCGACGAACACCGGGCTGACGCACCTGGTCTCCACAGGGGGGAGCATCGCACAGGGGTCCGACGCAGCGGCACCCGTTATCGCCGAGGGCAGAGTCGGGCGCGGGTCAACGACCTCGATATGCCTGTCGGCCGCGTTGAAGGTGGAGGTGAAGTGGAAAGGGAGGACCACACCCGTGTGGCCCTCCCCCTGCTCTGCCGTCATCGTCAGGCCGCGCGTGCGAAACGGGAGCGGCGTGAGCGCGGACTGTTCACCCGCCCCTCCGTGTCCTGGCCGGAAGAGGCGGCGCGGCGCTCCGCGCGCCGGTTGCGCCGGGCTTCGCGGGCCTCGCGGACCAGGCGGTTGTGCTCGGCCTGGCGGACCAGTTCGGCGGCGCGGATCTGGTGGATCTCGTACTCGTACATCTGGTGCTCCCTGGTGGCGAGTGGGTTTCGGCTTCGCTTTCTGCGATGCCTCAACACTCGTCTCCCAGGGGGGTCCGCCACATCGGGAGAGTGCCGCATGTTCCGGGTACGGGGTGCCTTAGACGTAACTCAGAGGTCCTCAGAGATCCTCAGACCGGCCTGAGTCGCCCTGAGGTACCCCCGAGGAACGACTCAGGAAGAGGCCGAGGGGAGCGCCATCAGGATGTCGGTGTACTTCGCCACGGCGAGAAGGAGGCCGAGGATGCCGAGGGAGACGCCCGCCCAGGCGACCGACTTGATCCACACGGCCTGCGGCTTGCCCGGGGCGCCGAACGCGGGCCTGGCCAGGACGACCGCGCCGACGATCAGCGCGAGAAGGGCGAAGATTCCGCCGACCAGGGCGGTGGCGTGCCACGAGTCGCCGTAGACCTCGGAGACCTGCTTGGCGACGCTCGCACCCTGCGAGGTCTGGAGCTGGCCGATCAGGGACTCGCGGGCCGAGGCGACGGTCGCGACCCAGCTGCCGCTGAGCGCGACGACGCCGAGTGCGGCGGAGACGACGGCGCCGGCGCCCTGTCCCGCACCGGAGGAGTCCTCCACGGGCGCGGCGGGCGCGAACGGCTCGTCGTCGAGATCCGCGTCTGCGTCCCCGTCCGTGCCCTCGGCCGCCTCGACGGCATCGGTGGCTTCAGTCTCCTTGGTGGCCTCAATGACCTCAGGGGTCTCGGAAGCAGCCTCAGTGGCCTCGGCGGTGGTGGCCTCAGCGGTCTCGGCCGTCTCGTCATCAGTCTTCGTAACCATGCCCCGCACCGTACGGACGGAGTCTGAGAGCTCTCTTAACGAGCTGAGTCCGGGCTGAGACCGGCCTGTGCCGGGCCTGTGTGCGGCGGGGGCACTCGTCCGATCAGGCGCATACCAGCGCATATCGATAGAATCCGAACATGTCAGAGCGGCCAGTCTCGCCGACCGCGCCCGAGCTTGTGTTCGAAACCGAAGCCGGACCCACGGTGATGAGCCCGAGCCGGGACTACCACGTCGGCCGCGACCCCCTGAGCGACATCGTCATCGACGACGTCCGCGTCTCGTGGCACCACGCGGTCCTGCGACCCGTCGCCGACCACTGGTCTCTGGAGGACGAGGACAGTACGAACGGGACGTACACCGGGGGCAGGCGCATCCACGAGTCGGGGGTGGGACCCGGCACGGTCATCCGGTTCGGTCACCCCGCGGACGGACCGCGCGCCGTGCTGGTCGGGCATGAGCCACCGCCGCCGCCCGAGCCCGTAGCGGAACACTTGGCGGATCGAGTACCGGACCGCATCCCGGACCACGTACTTGATTCGGTGGCAGCGGCGCCCCGCGCCGCCGAACGGCCCTCGTCCGTCTCCATGCCGGGCGCGACCGGCACGTTCCGGCAGCCGACGACCGTGCGGCCGCTGCCCACCCGCACCGTGCGCATCGGCCGCAACGCCGACAACGACCTCGTCGTGGACGACCTGATCGTCTCCCGACGCCACGCGGAGCTGCGGGCCCAGCCCGACGGCACGTACGAGATCGTGGACCTCGGCTCGCACAACGGCACCTACCTCAACGGCGCGCAGGTCTCCCGCGCCCGGGTCTCGCCCGGGGACATCGTGGGCATCGGCCACTCCGCGTTCTGCCTGGTCGGCGACACGCTGCAGGAGTTCGTCGACACCGGCGAGGTCTCGCTCGACGTCCAGGGCCTTGCGGTCACCGTGGACCGGGGCCGCAAGACGCTGCTGGATCACGTCTCGTTCCCGGTCGGCGAGAAGTGCCTGCTCGCCGTCGTGGGCCCGAGCGGCGCGGGCAAGTCCACACTGCTCAACGCGCTGACCGGGCTGCGCCCCGCCGACCAGGGCACGGTCCTCTACGACGGCCGCGACCTGTACCGCGACTACGCCGAGCTGCGCCAGCGCATCGGGCTCGTACCGCAGGACGACATCCTGCACTCCCAGCTGACCGTGCACCGGGCCCTCGGTTACGCGGCCGAACTCCGCTTCCCGCAGGACACCGAACGGTCCGAGCGGCGCGACCGCGTCGACGAGGTAGTCCGTGAACTGGGCCTCGAACAGCGGGCGGCGCAGCCCATCCACAGCCTCTCCGGCGGTCAGCGCAAGCGCGTGAGCGTCGCCCTCGAACTGCTCACGAAGCCGTCGCTGCTCTTCCTCGACGAGCCGACGTCCGGGCTGGACCCGGGCATGGACCGCTCGGTGATGAACATGCTGCGCGGCCTCGCCGACGACGGGCGGACCGTCATCGTCGTCACCCACAGCGTCCTCAGCCTGGAGGTGTGCGACCGGCTGCTGGTCCTCGCCCCCGGAGGGAAGATCGCGTTCTACGGGCCGCCGGGGGACGCGCTCGGGTTCTTCGGTTTCGAGGAGTGGCCGGAGGCGTTCGAGGCTTTCGAGAACGACCGCGACCGCGGCTGGGCGGAGGAGTACAGCACGTCCCTGTTCCACCGTCAGTACATCGTGAACTCAACGGCGCAGCCCCGGCTGCCGGACGCTCCGTCGGCGGAGGTGACCCCGCCGCCGAGGACGCGGAGCTGGGGCGCGCAGCTGCGGACGCTCGTACGCCGGTACGCGGCCGCGCTGAGCGCCGACCGGACCTTCCTCGCCATCATGATCGCGCTGCCGTTCGTCATGGGTGCGATGGTGCGTGCGCTGGCCGGCAGCCGCCTCACCCAGGAGTCTGCGATGAACGCGCTGCTCCTCCTGTGCGTGGGCGGTGTGCTCACGGGCGCCGCCAACGCCGTGCGCGAGCTGGTGAAGGAGCGGGTGATCTACCAGCGGGAACGTGCCGTCGGGCTGTCCAGATCCGCGTATCTGATGTCCAAGGTCGTCGTCCTCGGCACGATCACGGTGCTGCAGGCCATCGTGCTGACGCTCGTCGGGCTCGTCGGTGTCGACCTCAACGCGCCAGGCGGCAAGGGGGTGTTGATGCCTCCGCTGGTGGAGATCACGCTGACCGTGGCGCTCCTGTCGTTCACGGCGATGATGCTCGGGCTGCTCGTGTCCGCCCTGGTGCGCAAGGAGGAGGTCACCATGCCGCTCCTGGTGCTCATCGCGATCATCCAGGTCGTGTTCTGCGGTGCGCTGCTCAAGCTGCACGGGGTGCCCGGCATCGAGCAGTTGTCGTGGCTGGTCCCGTCGCGCTGGGCGATGGGCGCGATGGCGGGCACGGTCGGTCTGTCCCGGATCGTGCCGGGAAAGCTGACCAGCGACCCCCTGTTCGAGCACTCCACCGGGGTGTGGCTGCTCAACATGGGGATGCTGGTCGTGCTCTCGGTCGTCTTCGGAATCGCCGTCGCACGGCTGCTGCGCCGGCACGAGCCCGCGATCATGCGGAAGTAGCGGACAGACAGCGGAGAGGCGCCCATGGCGACACCGGAGTTCCGCCCCACCCATGTCGTGCCCCCGGACGGGATGCCCGCCTGGGAGGAGCCGGATGTCTCCCGGCCCACACAGCCGCTCGACCCGCTGCTCCCGGTCGAACTGGTCGACCGGCGCGCGGACTGGGGCCGGATCGTGTGTGCCAACGGCTGGTCGGCGTGGGTCGACGCGCGCCTGCTCGTCGCCGTGCCGCGCGACCCGCCGGAGGCCGGGAAGCCCATGACCCGCACGGCGGATCCGCGGCCGCTGATGGCGCGCGTCGAGGAGGCGGCGGGCCAGTACCGACGCGCCGCACAGGAACTGGCCGAGGAACGCATCGACGGGGAGACATTCCAGCGCCGGACGCAGGGGCTGCGGGTCGGAATGGTCGTCGACGGCGAGGCGGTGTGGCTGTACGACGCCGAGCACGAGCGCTGGGTGTACTGCGACGGTACGCAGTTGAGCACGTACGCGGCGGGGGCGGGACCGGGGCGGCCGAGCGGGGCGACACCGGCGCCCGCGCGGGCCGCGGACCCGGAACCCACGCGCGTCGTGGACCAGGCAGAGGTCGCCGGCTCGGGGCCGCCCGAGGACGTCGCCGGCACCGGCCCGGACGGCAGCACGACCGACTCCGGCCCGCACGAGAAGGCCGCCGAAGCACCCCCGGCCCCGAGCCGGACCCCCACCCGCACCACGCCCCCGAACGCCGCCGAACCGACCCGGATCGTGGACCCGGAAGAGAGGAACGGCCACGACCCCGCCGAACGCGAGCGCAGTGCCCGCGCGCCGGGTGAGCTGTGATGGCGGACGATCCGCAGCTGCCCGTCGGCCGGCCGTCCGATCTGCTCGGGCGGCAGATCGCCGGATACCGCGTGGAGAGCGAGATCGGCCGGGGCGGCATGGCGGTCGTCTATCGGGCCTTGGATCTACGCCTCGACCGCACGGTCGCGCTCAAGCTGCTCGCCCCCGAACTCGCCCGTAACGACACCTTCCGCCAACGGTTCACGCACGAGTCGCGCGTCGCCGCCGCGATCGACCATCCGCACATCGTGCCGGTCTTCGAGGCCGGCGAGACCGAGGGCATCCTCTATATCGCCATGCGCTTCGTGGCGGGCCAGGACCTGCGCGCGCTCATCGACCGCGAGGGGCCGCTGCCCGTGGGGACGGCGGTACGGATCGCCTCGCAGGTCGCGTCCGCGCTCGACGCCGCCCATGACCACGACCTGGTGCACCGGGACGTGAAGCCCGGCAACATCCTGGTCGCGGCGGGAACGGACAGCGACCACCCCGAGCACGTCTACCTCACCGACTTCGGCCTGACGAAGAAGTCGCTCTCGCTGACCGGGTTCACGTCCGTGGGCCAGTTCGTCGGCACGCTCGACTATGTGGCGCCCGAGCAGATCTCCGGCCGCCCGGTCGACGGCAGGTGCGACGTCTACAGCCTCGCCTGCGTCGTCCAGGAGACCCTGACCGGTCTGCCGCCGTTCCAGCGCGACGACGACATGGCGCTGCTGTGGGCCCACCAGTTCGACCCGCCCCCGCCCCTGACCGGGCTGCGCCCCGGACTCCCCGCGGCGATGGACGACGTACTGGCCAAGGCGCTGGCCAAGAGCCCGGACGACCGCTACGACTCGTGCCTCCAGTTCGTGGCGGCCCTGCGCGCGGCGGCGCGCGGCGGCGTCCGGGACAACCACCCTCCGACGCAGGTGGACCGCCGCGTCAGCGCGTGGTCCCCCACGGCCGAACCCCCGCCCGCCCCGCCGCGGTGGGCGTTGCCGGTCTTCACGGGCCTCGTGCGCTAGCCGCTCGGCTCAACTCCGGTCCGGCTGCGCCGTCTCCACCTCCCCGCGCCGGTGGAGCCGGGACGCGAGGAGGCCGCCGAGGAACCCGGTGACCAGACCCCACAGAACCGCGAGGCCGAGCGCGGTCCACAGGTTCGGGCGCAGCGCCACCTCGCCGCCGAGCCCGCCGCCGATGTCGCCGATGCCGAGAAGCGACAGGCCGTAGTGCGCGGAGATGCGGGCGAGGAGGCAGATGGCGAGCACGGTCAGGACGAGGGCCACCGCCATGTGGAGGGCGTGCTGCCAGGCCCGCATCCGGGCGGGTGACCGCAGCGCCATGGCGAACGCGGCCGCCAGCGTCAGGATCGCGGCCACCGCGACCGACCACCAGATCCGGCCGTCCTGTTCGGCGAGCGTGCTGACGTCGACGGTGGAGATGTCGGGCGTACGGAGTACGACGTCGAGGATGTGCGGCACGGGCAGGCCGAACGGGCCGTCGACCTTGCCGTCCCAGGACGCGCCGAGGCCGATGGTGTAGGCGAACCAGACGAGGTTGGGCAGACCGAGGAGGATGACGGCGAACGTCTCGGCCGCGTGGCCACGGGTCGCGGCGACCACCAGCCCGATGACGACGCCCAGGGCCACGTAAACGAGCAGCAGCGCGACCATCGCGTACGCGGCAGGGCGCACCGACTCCTGGAAGCGGACGAGGCGGGCGGGGAGCGGGGCGCCGCGCGACACGAGGACGGCGAGGATCATGACGCCCCCGAGCCACAGCAGGCCGAAGAGCAGGGTGAGCGCCATGTTCGTCCGGAATCCGACCGTGGGTGCGCCGTCCAGGGCGCCCTCGATGATGCCGCCGGTCGGGTCCGTGACGGGGATGGCGAAGTCCTGCCTGGCCAGGAGCGAGAGGACGATGAGCGCCACCACCCATGGCACGGCCACCCGCCCGGCCCAGCCGAGGAGTTCGCCACTGCTCGCGATGGCCCGGCGGCGCAGGGGCCGCAGGAAGCCCGCGGCGATCACCAGCGCTCCGGCGAGGGTCACGGAGAGGGGCAGGACCGAGATGTCGGCGTGCGTCTGGGCGAGTTCTCCGGCGTTTCCGGCCAGGTCGACGGAGCCGCCGGCCGCCATCACCACGACGGCGGCGACCACTCGCGGAAAGGCGCTGCCGGGAAGGCCGGTCGCGCCCGCCGCCCACAGGCCGAGGGCGGCCGTGACCACCATGGCCACGAGCCCGGCGACCACGGCCACGAGGGCCGCGGCCCAGCCGTGTTTCGCGCTGCGCCTGGTGCCGGACCGGCCGTCGGATGCCTGTTCACTCACGGGGCCACGCTAGGCAGGCGTCCGGCGGTCCGCCCCTCGGGAGGGCCGACCGCGTCGCCTCGCGGACCGTACGGGTTCGGCTTGCGAGCCGTACGAGTACGGAGCACACAATGTGGAGGTGACAGGACAAAGGGGACCGGGCCGCCGGACCGAGAGGCGGGCCCTCCCCCAGCCCGCCCCATGCCTCCTACGGTGAGAAGAAGCGCCAGTGAGTGACCGACCGACGGAGCCCGGCCGCCCCACCGGCCCCCCATCCGGCCCGCTCTCGGGCCCGACCCAGCCCGCGGCGCCCGTACCCCCGCCGCCCGAGCACCCCTCGGAACCGCCGTCCGGCGAAGGCACGGGCGCCGGCTCCGGCGCCGGTTCTGGCTCTGGCTCTGGCTCTGGCAGCACGGGCGGCGGCCCCGGCGGCCCGCCGCCCCCGGGCGACACCCCGCCGCCGCACGGCCCGCACCCCGGCCGTCCCTGGTGGCGGTTCACGCCCAAGAAGCTCGCGGGGCTCGGCGCCCTGATCGTCGCCGCTGTGGTCCTCACCGTCGTCCTCACCAGCTCAGGCGGCGACGGTGGCAGCGGCGGAACCGCGTCCGGTGACGAACTCTTCCTCCAGAGCGCCGACTCGTCCGGCCCCGACCCGTACACCGAGTCGAGCACCCACAAGGGCGCCACCGCGACGACGCCCACCGCGCTGCCGAGCGCGTCCGGGGAGAGCTCTTCGGAGAAGGCGAACGTGGTCCGGGGCGTCGAGGGCTCCGCTGCCGGCCTGTACGGCGGCACCCGCAACGTCTCCAGCTGCGACGTGGAGAAGCAGATCCGCGCGCTGGGCGCGGAGCCGGACAGGAACAAGGCGTTCGCCTCGGTACTCAGCATCGATCCGTCGAGTGTCCCCGCGTATCTGCGGTCGCTGACGCCGGTTCAGCTCCGCCTCGACACCCGGGTCACGAATCACGGCTTCCGCAGCGGCGCTCCGACGAAGTTCCAGTCCGTGCTCCAGTCCGGCACGGCCGTGCTCGTGAACGACCGCGGCGAGCCGCGCGTGCGGTGCTCGTGCGGGAATCCGCTGCTCGCGCCGGTGCCTCTGCGGGGCTCGGTGAAGCGTCAGGGCAAGGCCTGGTCCGGGTACAAGTCGTCGGACGTGGTGGTCGTTTCGCCGGCGCCGCAGCCGGTGAACGGTTTCGTGATGTACGACCCGGAGACCAAGGGCTGGTTCACCCGAACCGCGGGCAGCACGGGCGGCAGCGACCAGAAGACGACGGCGCACACCCCACCCGGAGTCTCCTCCTCGGGCACCTCGACCTCCTCGACAACCCCGTCGTCCGAGACCTCTCGGTCCTCCGAGTCGTCCCAGCCATCCGAGTCTTCGCAGCCACCGTCGTCCGAGGCCCCCGGAGCGTCGTCGGCCCCGCCGTCGAGCGCGGATTCCGCCGCCCCCGAGTCACCCGCCTCACAACCGGCGAGCCAGGGCCCACCTGGACAGACGGGCTAACGCGCGCGCCACTCCGGCGCGAGCGCCGACCACACCTCAAGATCCTGCTTGACGCCCTTGTGCGAGCCCGCCTCGCGCAGCACCCCGTCGCGCCGCATGCCGAGCCGCCGCGCCACGTTCAGGCTGGGCTCGTTCGCGGAGGAGGCGACCCACTCCACGCGGTGGATGCCGCGTTCGAGGACCGCCCAGTCGATGAGGACGCGCGCGCCGCGCGTGACGAGGCCACGTCCGGCGGCGGCGGGCTCGAGCCAGCAGCCGATCTCGCAGTTGCCGCCCTCCGCGTCGAAGATCCGGAAGAGCAGGCCGCCGACGAGCGTCCCGTCCAGCCAGAGCCCGTGCAGGCTCCCGCTGTCGGCGGCGCGCTTGTCGGCATAGGACTTGAGCAGGTCCCGGGCGGAGTCGACGTCCTTGACGTTCGAGCCGAACCCGATGTGCTGCCCTATGAACTCGCGCCCGCGCTCCAGATGGGCGAGGAACTGCTCGGCGTGCCACGTCTCAAGTGGCCGCAGCTCCGCGCCGTCGTCACCCAGGGAGATCGTGTACATCGCGTTTGCGCTCCTCGGCTTCGGCCTTCACCAGTACGTCCAGCAGCGCGCCGTCCTCGGTCGGGCGCTGTCCAGGCATACTCGCATGCGCCTCGCCGCACTCGGGCGGCTCGATGCTGATGCGGGGCAGCCGGCGGTCGAGCCACTGCGGCAGCCACCAGTTGGCGCCGCCGAGCATGTGCATGAGGGCGGGCACGAGGAGCGTGCGCAGGACGAACGCGTCGAGGGCGACGGCGGCGGCCAGTGCGATGCCGAACATCGCGATGACGCGGTCGCCGCTGAGGACGAAGGCCAGGAAGACCGAAATCATGATCACGGCCGCGGAGTTGATGACACGGCTGGTCTCGGCGAGCCCGACGCGGACGGCCCGCCGGTTGTCGCGGGTCTCCAGCCACTCCTCGTACATGCGGCTGACCAGGAACACCTGGTAGTCCATGGAGAGTCCGAACAGGACCGACACCATGATCACGGGGAGGAAGGGCTCGATCGGGCCCGCTCTGCCGAGGCCGAGCATCTCGCTGCCCCAGCCCCACTGGAAGATGGCGACGACGACGCCGAAGGCGGAGGCGACGGCCGCGACGTTCATCGCGGCGGCCTTGAGAGGGATGCCGATGGAACGGAAGGCCAGGAGCAGCAGGACGCAGCCGAGTCCGATGACGACGCCCACGAACAGCGGCAGTTTGCCGACGATGACGTCGGCGAAGTCGTCGTAGCTGGCGGTGACTCCGCCGAGCTGCACATCGAGGGACGTGCCCTTCTCGGCCGCGGGGATGACGTCACTGCGCAGTCGGTCGACGAGCTCGCTGGTCCTCTGGGACTGCGGTGCGGACTTCGGCACGACGGTCAGGAAGGCGGCGGTGCCGCTGCCGTTGTACGTCGCCGGGGTCACCGAGGAGACGCCCTCGGCCGAGTCGATCAGGGACTCCAGACGGCTCAGGGCGACCTGGTCGCCGGCGCCGTCTATGGGTGTGACAAGGGTCAGCGGCCCGTTCACGCCCGGCCCGAATCCGTCGGCCAGGAGGTCGTAGGCCTGCCTGGTCGTGGACGACGACGCGTTGTTGCCCTGGTCGGACGTGCCCAGGTGCAGGAAGAACGTAGGCACCGAGAGCACCGCGATCACGCCGAGTGCGAGGCCGCCGAGGAGCCGGGGGTGGCGCTCCACGAAGGCGGCCCAGCGGGCGGCGAACCCGGCCGGCCGCTCCGGCTCGGGCCCGTGTTCGGCGAGTCTGCGCCGCTGGCGCCTGCTGAGCGCGCGCATGCCGATGAACGACAGGAGCGCGGGCAGGAGCGTGACGGACGCGGCGACGGTGAGGAGCACGGTCAGGGACGCGGCGATCGCGACGCCGTTGAGGAAGCTGAGGCGCAGGATCAGCATGCCGAGGAGCGCGATGCAGACGGTGGCGCCGGCGAAGACGACCGCTCGCCCGGTGGTGGCGACGGCCCGCTCCGCGGCCTCGTTCACGGGCAGGCCCTGTTTCAGGCCGCGCCGGTGCCGGGTCACGATGAACAGGGCGTAGTCGATGCCGACGCCGAGGCCGACGAGCATGCCGAGCATCGGGGCGAAGTCGGCGACGGTCATCACATGGCCGAGGAGCACGATGCCGGAGGCGGCGGTGCCCACGCTGACCAGGGCCGTGGCGATGGGCAGGGCGCTGGCCGCGAGGGAGCCGAAGGCAAGCAGGAGGACGACGGCGGCGACCACGACGCCGACGATCTCGGCGGCATGTCCCTGGGCGGACTCGGTCAGGGCGACGGCGCTGCCGCCGAGTTCGACCCGCAGTCCGTCGGGGGCGTTCTTCTCGGCGGCCTTGGCCGTGTCGACGAGGCGCTGGGCGTCCGCCTTGGCGATGTCGCCGGACTGCCGGTCGAAGGTGACCATGGCGTAGGCGGTGCGTCCGTCGGCGCTTATCTGACTCGTGCCCTGCTGCTCGTACGGGCCGGTGACAGCGGCGATGCCGGGCAGGCGCTCGATCCTGTCGAGCGTGCGGGTCATGCGCTCTTTCACGTCGGCGGCGCGGACCATGCTGCCGTCCGTGTGCCAGACGACGGTGTCGCTGTCGCCGCCGAGGCCGGGGAAACCGTCGTCGAGGAGCTGGGTGGCGCGCCCCGACTCGGTGCCCGGTGCCTCGTAGTCGTTCGAGTACGAGGAGCCCGCGACGGCCGCCGCGGCGCTCGTGGCGCCGAGGGCGAGGAGCCACAGCAGGACGACTACGAGGCGGTGCCGTGCACACCATCGTGCGAGAGCTGCCACGGACGGGCTCCCAGGGTTTGTGGATCTTCACCGGGAACGGCCCGCAAAGAACACATGAGCAATGGCAAGCCACTCTTACAGCAAGAAGTGATCTTTTGTCGCTTTCGTGGCCTTACTCACAAGGGCGCGCTGCCGTTCAGCCCAGGAACTGAAGTCCCGCCCAGAGCGCGACCGTTGAGACGACCAGGGTCGCCGGGACCGTGAGCACGCCCAGCCGTGTGAAGTCACCGAGCCTGGGATGCACGTCGTGGGCGTGGACGATGCGGCGCCACAGGAGCGTGGCGAGCGAGCCCACATACGTGAGGTTGGGGCCGAGATTGACACCGATGAGGACGGCGAGGACCGGTCCCGGACCCGCGGGCCCCGCCACGGGGAGCAGCGCGAGAACGGCCGGAAGGTTGTTGATCAGGTTGGCGAGCAGGGCCGCGACGCCGGCGACGGCGAGCAGTGCGAGCAGCGACGAGCCCTCGGGCAGCAGCCGGTCGATGCCGTCCCCCAGCCCGTTGTCGACGACCGCCTTGACCACGATCCCGAGCGCGAGGACGAAGAGGCAGAAGTACGGGTGCGCCGACTTCACCAGCGCGAGCGGGGTCGTGCGCCGCTGCCCGAGCGCCCGCGCCGCGAGGACGGCCGTGCCGACGACCGCCGCCCACAGCGGGTCGATCCCGGCGAACGAGGTGACGACGAAACCCACGAGCGTCAGGGCGAGGACGGTGAGGGTGAACACCGGGACGCCCGGCGGCTCCTCCGCGTCCGGCTCATGGGCGGGCGCCGCCAGATCGTCGGCGAAGTACCGACGGAACACCGCGTACTCGACGGCGATCGCGCCCAGCCACGGCAGGGCCATGAGCCCTGCGAACCGGGCGAAGGTGAGTCCGCTCGCGGTGAAGGCGAGCAGGTTGGTGAGGTTCGAGACCGGAAGGAGCAGCGAGGCGGAGTTGGCGAGGTGGGCGCTCGCGTAGACGTGCGGGCGCGGCCTCGCGCCGATCCGGCGGGCCGTGGCGAGGACGACCGGTGTGAGCAGCACGACGGTGGCGTCGAGGCTCAGTACAGCCGTGATCACGGCGGCCGCGGCGAAGACCCCGCCGAGCATGCGGCGTGGACTGCCCTTGCAGGCCCGCGCGATCGCGTCGCCCGCGGCCTTGAAAAGGCCCTCGTCGGCGCACAGCTGTGCCAGGACCAGGACGGCGGCGAGGAATCCGACGACCGGCAGCAGCTCCCGTGTCTCGGCCCACGCGTGCGCGGGCGACACGGCGCCGACCGCCACGACGATCGCCGCCGCGGGCACGGCGACGACGGCCTCCGGCAGCTGCCGGGGACGCACCACGGCGAAGCCGAGGATGAGCAGGAGGAGGGTGACGGAGAGGAGTTCGGCGGGGACGGTGCTCAACGTGCGGCTCCAAGTATTCGTACCCCCCATGGCAAACGCCGGCCGGGCATCTCAGCCCGGCCGGCGTTTGAGGTCAGAGGGACGCGGGGGCGGACCCCCGCAAGAACCGCCTCAGCCCTCGGAGACGCCCAGCTTCTCCAGGATCAGTTCCTTGACGCGCGCCGCGTCGGCCTGACCCCGGGTCGCCTTCATGACGGCACCCACGAGCGCGCCGACGGCGGCGACCTTGCCACCACGGATCTTGTCGGCGATCCCGGCGTTGCCCGCGATGGCCTCGTCGACGGCCGCGCCGAGCGCACCCTCGTCCGAGACGACCTTCAGGCCGCGCTTCTCGACGACCGTGTCCGGGTCGCCCTCGCCCGCGAGGACACCCTCGATGACCTGGCGCGCCAGCTTGTCATTGAGGTCACCGGCGGAGACGAGCGCCGCCACCCGGGCCACCTGGGCCGGGGTGATGGGCAGCTCGTCGAGCGCCGTGCCCGACTCGTTGGCGTTACGGGCGAGTTCACCCATCCACCACTTGCGGGCCGAGACGGAGTCGGCGCCGGCCTCGATCGTGGCGACGATCGGGTCGACCGCGCCCGCGTTGAGGATCGACTGCATGTCGTGCTCGGAGACGCCCCACTCCTCGCGCAGCCGGTTGCGGCGCACGCGAGGCATCTCGGGCAGCTCCGAGCGCAGCTCCTCCACCCAGGCGCGGGCGGGCGCCACCGGCACCAGGTCCGGCTCGGGGAAGTAGCGGTAGTCCTCGGCGTTGTCCTTGATGCGGCCCGACGTGGTGGAGCCGTCCTCCTCGTGGAAGTGACGGGTCTCCTGCACGATCGTGCCGCCGGACGACAGGACAGCGGCGTGCCGCTGGATCTCGTAACGGGCGGCGCGCTCGACGGAACGCAGCGAGTTGACGTTCTTCGTCTCCGAGCGGGTGCCGAAGGTCGCCTCGGGGCTGGTGCGCAGCGACAGGTTCACGTCGCAGCGCATCTGGCCCTTGTCCATCCGGGCCTCGGAGACGTCGAGCGCCTTGATGACCTCGCGCAGCTCGGCGACGTACGCCTTCGCCACCTCCGGCGCCCGCTCCCCGGCGCCCTCGATCGGCTTGGTGACGATCTCGATGAGGGGGATGCCGGCGCGGTTGTAGTCGAGCAGGGAGTGCGAGGCGCCGTGGATACGGCCCGTCGCGCCACCGACGTGCAGCGACTTGCCGGTGTCCTCCTCCATGTGGGCGCGCTCGATCTCCACGCGGAAGATCTCGCCGTCCTCCAGCTGTACGTCGAGGTAGCCGTTGAAGGCGATGGGCTCGTCGTACTGGGAGGTCTGGAAGTTCTTCGGCATGTCCGGATAGAAGTAGTTCTTCCGGGCGAAGCGGCACCAGTCGGCGATCTCGCAGTTGAGCGCGAGGCCGATCTTGATGGCCGACTCGACGCCGATCGCGTTGACGACCGGGAGCGAGCCGGGCAGGCCGAGACAGGTGGGGCAGGTCTGCGAGTTGGGCTCGGCGCCCAGCTCGGTGGAGCACCCGCAGAACATCTTCGTCTTCGTACCCAGCTCGACATGGACCTCGAGGCCCATGACGGGGTCGTACGTCGCGAGTGCCGCGTCGTACGGCATCAGTTCAGTGACGGTCACGGTGAGACTTTCCCTCTCAGCCCAGCAGGACGTCGTCGTCGCCCAGGCGCTTCAGCTCCCGGTAGAGGATCGCCAGGCCGGTAACGATGGCGGCGGCGGACACCGCGGCGTCGATCAGCCGCAGGGTGTCGTGGTCGTTACGAGCCATCTTTGCCTGCTTCGCGACACTGATCGCGCCGAAAGCAGTGCTCGCAATCGACACGTATGCGCCGGTCTTGGACTTCTTGAAGTTCTTGGCCTTCTTTGCCATGGCACTCACAGCGACGGAGCCTCCTCGAGAAGCGGGTGGCCCCACTTTTCCACGAAGGCGGCCTCGACGGCGGCGCCGACCTTGTACAGCCGGTCGTCCTTCATGGCGGGGGCGATGATCTGCAGCCCGACCGGAAGGCCGTCCTCCGGCGCGAGGCCGCAGGGCAGCGACATGGCTGCGTTGCCCGCCATGTTGGTCGGGATCGTGCACACGTCGGCCAGGTACATCGCCATCGGGTCGTCGGCGCGCTCGCCGATCGGGAAGGCGGTGGTCGGCGTCGTCGGCGAGACGATCACGTCGACCTGCTCGAAGGCCCGCTCGAACTCCTGAGTGATCAGGGTGCGGACCTTCTGGGCGCTGCCGTAATACGCGTCGTAGTAGCCGGAGCTGAGCGCGTACGTGCCGAGGATGACGCGGCGCTTGACCTCGTCGCCGAAGCCGGCCTCACGGGTGAGGGCAGTGACGTCCTCGGCCGACTTCGTGCCGTCGTCGCCGACCCGCAGGCCGTAGCGCATGGCGTCGAAGCGGGCCAGGTTGGACGAGCACTCGGACGGCGCGATCAGGTAGTACGCCGACAGGGCCAGGTCGAAGGTCGGGCAGTCCAGCTCGACGATCTCGGCGCCGAGCGACGTGAGCAGCTCGACCGACTCGTTGAAGCGCTGGACGACGCCGGCCTGGTAGCCCTCGCCGGAGAACTGCTTGACGACGCCGACGCGCATGCCCCGGACCGAGCCGTTGCGAGCGGCCTCGACGACCGGCGGGACCGGCGCGTCGATGGACGTCGAGTCGAGCGGGTCGTGGCCGGCGATGACCTCGTGCAGGAGCGCCGCGTCCAGGACCGTACGGGCGCAGGGGCCGCCCTGGTCGAGGGAGCTGGAGAACGCCACCATGCCGTAGCGCGAGACGCCGCCGTAGGTCGGCTTGACGCCGACGGTGCCGGTGACGGCCGCGGGCTGGCGGATCGAACCGCCGGTGTCCGTGCCGATGGCGAGCGGGGCCTCGTAGGCGGCGAGGGCCGCGGAGGAGCCGCCGCCGGAGCCGCCGGGGATGCGGGTGAGGTCCCACGGGTTGCCGGTCGGGCCGTACGCGCTGTTCTCGGTGGAGGACCCCATGGCGAACTCGTCCATGTTGGTCTTGCCGAGGATGACGACGTCGGCCTCCTTGAGCTTGCGCGTCAGGGTGGCGTCGTACGGCGGGATCCAGCCTTCGAGGATCTTCGAACCGACCGTGGTCGGGATGCCCTCGGTGGTGAAGATGTCCTTCAGCGCGAGCGGTACGCCGGCCAGCGGGCCGAGCTTCTCGCCCGCGGCGCGCTTGGCGTCGACGGCGCGGGCCTGCGCGAGAGCGCCCTCACGGTCGACGTGCAGGAAGGCGTGCACCTTCTCGTCGACGGCCTCGATCCGGGCCAGGTGGGCCTCGGTGACCTCGACGGCCGTGAGCTCGCCGGCGGCGATCTTCGAGGCGATCTCGGCGGCGGTGAGCTTGATGATGTTGCTGTCCGTCATGGTGATTAGTCCTCCCCCAGGATCTGCGGCACCTTGAAACGCTGCTGCTCCTGGGCCGGGGCGCCGGAGAGCGCCTGCTCGGGGGTGAGCGACGGACGAACCTCGTCCGCCCGCATGACGTTCGTCAGCGGGAGCGGGTGGGAGGTCGGCGGTACGTCTTGGTCGGCGACCTCCGAGACGCGGGCGACCGCGCCGATGATGTCGTCGAGCTGTCCGGCGAAGTGGTCGAGCTCTTCGTCCTTCAGCTCCAGACGCGCCAGCCGTGCGAGGTGTGCGACCTCCTCGCGCGTGATGCCAGGCATGCAGCGATCCTCTGGGGTGAGTGAGTGTGGTGTGGGCCGGGGCCAGTCGTCCCATTCCCGTCGTCCGCCCGGAGGGCGGGTCGTGCGTCGTCTGGTGCGTGCGATCGCAAGGCGCCGGAGCGTCCTCGTGGCGGAGCCACGTGGACCCTTCGGCAACGCGGCGAGCGTGCGTGCCGGGCGTCGCACGACAGACGGGAATGGGACGACTGGCCCCAATCCTATGGGGCGCGGTGCTGTGCCTGTTAAACGGTTTCCCGTTCGGAGGTCCGCGACGGCCCCTGTCACCCCTGTACGGCTCAGTTGACCGTCTGTCCCGATGACTGGTCCTCGGCCTCGGCGGCGAGGACGGAGGGCCGCTGCCATCCGCGGGAGCCGCGCGCCCGCAGCCACGCCGTCGTCTCGTCCGGCGGCATCGCGGCGGCGACGAGCCAGCCCTGGACGGCGTCGCACCCGAGGTCGCGCAGGCGCTCCCAGGTCTCGTCGTCCTCGACGCCCTCGGCGACGACGAGCAGTCCGAGCGAGTGCGCCAGGTCGACGGTGCAGCGGACGATCTCCGCGTCCTCGTTGTCCACGGCGAGGCGGGCCACGAACGAGCGGTCGATCTTCAGCTCGCTGACCGGGAGGCGACGCAGGTGGACGAGGGAGGAGTAGCCGGTGCCGAAGTCGTCGAGGGACATCTTCACGCCGTGCCCGGTGAGCCCGGCGAGGGTGTCGGCGGCGCGCTGGGGGTCCTCCAGCAACACGTGCTCGGTTATCTCCAGCTGCAGGGCGCCCGGGGGGACGCCGTGCCGGGCGAGCCGCGCGGCGACCGCGCCGGCGAATCCCGGGGTGTGCACGTCCCTCGGCGACACGTTCACCGCGACCGGCACGCGCAGGCCCTGCGCCCGCCACCGGGCGACCTGCGCGAGCGCCGTCTCCAGGACGTACTCGGTCAGATGGGGCATGAGTCCGGACGACTCGGCGATGGCGATGAACTCGTCCGGCGGGACCTTGCCCCGCTCGGGGTGCACCCAGCGCACCAGCGCCTCGAGGCCGGCGACCTGTCCGTCGAAGCGGACCTTCGGCTGGTAGTGCACCTCCACGTCGCCGGCGTCGAGCGCGCGGCGCAGATCGCCGAGCAGGCCGAGGCGGTCGGGGGTGTTGGAATCCCGCTTCGACTCGTAGACCTCGACGCCCGTACGGTCACGCTTCGCCTGGTACATGGCGACGTCGGCGCGGCGCAGCAGCCCTTCGGCGTCGAGTGCGTGGTCGGGGAAGACGGCGAGTCCGGCGCTGGCCTCCAGGACCAGCGTGAGCCCGTCCAGGTCGAGCGGGGAGCCGAGGGCGGCGACCAGGGTGCGCGCCACTCGGGTGGCGGATGTCGTGGAGTCGACCACGGGCAGGAGTACGGCGAACTCGTCGCCGCCGAGGCGTGCGGCCTCCGCCCCTCGGGGCAGGGCCATCCGGAGCCGGTCGGCTATCTGGAGCAGGAGCCGGTCCCCCGCGAGGTGACCGAGGGTGTCGTTGACCGACCGGAAGCGGTCCAGGTCGATGAGCAGGAGGGCGCTGCGCGCGCCGATCCGCTCGGCGTCGTCGAGCGCGGTCCACGTCCGCTCCAGCAGCCACTGACGGTTGGGCAGCCCGGTGAGCGGGTCGCGCAGCTGCTCCTCGGCGCGGGCCCGGGCGATCCACAGCGTCGAGTCGAGCGCGATGAGCGGGACGGCGAACAGCGGCAGCAGCACGGGCAGCGCGATGGCGACCACGCAGATCAGCGGGGCGATGCCGAGCAGCGCGACGCCGACGAGACCCTGCCGGAGAAGGGCGGTGCGGGCGACGGTGGGCAGCCCGGAGGCACGCGGCGCGTGGACGTACCAGAGCAGGCTGCGGGTGACCGCGAGGTAGGCGGTCGCGACGAGCGCCACCTCGGGGGCGTTGAGAACCGTCCAGGTCTCCGGCTTCCAGGGGGACTCCACAGACGGTACCTGACCGAACACGGCGAGCACGAGGGCGCCCGCGCCGATGCCGATGATGTCGACCGCGCCGTGCAGGATGCCCTGGCGCCAGCGGTGCCGGCGGGCGATGCCGACGAGGACGACGACGGTGAGGCTGACCATGCCGGCGGGCACCCAGCCGTAGAGCAGCAGGACCGCGAGCGTTAAGGCCGCGCCCGAGCCGGTGCCGCCCCACCAGCGGTCGCGGCCCAGCGCGACGAGGTGGCCGACGATGATGCCGGTCAGTACGGCGAGGGACCAGCCGGCGGCGCCGGACGGGAAGAGCGCGTGGCTGCCGGTGAAAGCGCGGTAGAAGCCGGTGCCGAGCACGGCGGCGGCGAGGGCGACGATCGCGAGGGGCAGCATGGGCAGCGCGCCGAGCCAGGAGCGCTCCCGGCCGTCCCCTTCCTCACCGAAGGCTCCGCCGAACGCCCCGCCGAGGGTCCCGTACCCGCGGTTCGGCCAGCCGCCCGCGAAGCCCGCGTCGGCGCCCGTCCACCCGGAACCACCGTCAGCGGCGGCCCCGGTCCAGCCGGTCCCGCCGCTCACCGCCGCTCCGGAGCCGGTCCCGCCGATGGCACCGATGCCAGCCCCGCCGTTCGAACCCGGGGCGGGCCAACCGGACACCGCTGCACCGGATCCGAGGACGCCGTAGGCGCCGATCCCGGCTCCGCCGTTCGAACCGGACGCGGGCCAGCCGGGTGCAAGCGCCCCGGATCCGGCCGATGCGCCGGCGGATCCACTTCGTCCGCTCTCGCCCCGGGCACCGGAGCCCACGCGACGGCGCGTACGCCCCGCGCCGCGGTCCCCGAGGGCCGCGCGCCACCCACCGCGCCTGGGGCGCCCGTCGCCCTGGTCCGTCTCGCCGGTGTCGTTGTCCGTCTCACCGGACTGGTCCGTCTCGTCCGGTCGCGGCACGCTGCGCGCCGCCGGGCTGGCGGTGCCTCGCCACACGCGCCAGCGCGTGCGCAGCCGTGAGTCCGGAGCGGCGCTCTCGGTCGGTTCCATTCCCGTCCCTCTCACAGCCGGCGGTGCCCACGC
Organism: Streptomyces sp. NBC_01445; assembly: GCF_035918235.1. Taxonomy (NCBI): domain Bacteria; kingdom Bacillati; phylum Actinomycetota; class Actinomycetes; order Kitasatosporales; family Streptomycetaceae; genus Streptomyces; species Streptomyces sp. NBC_01445. The sequence goes on from NZ_CP109485.1 coordinate 3,866,523, forward strand.
CACGCGATCCGATGCGGACGACTTCCGTCAGCGGTACCGCGTCCTCGTTCTCTGCCCCGTGCCCGTCGTGGGCACGGGATGCCCCATCCGCAGCCGGGCACGGCAGGCGCACCCCTCAACAGTAGGCCGCAGAAGGCTTCCAGGGGCACCGGTCGACCACGGTTGCCCGAATGCGCCCCAGCCACCCGTATGCATCTGGTATGCGCTGAACGGGTGGCCTTCAACCGCTACTCCTCGGTCGGAAGCGCAGCACCCGCCGCCGCCTCCGGCCCCTGTTCGAGCAGGACAGCGAACCCGTCCTCGTTCAGAACCGGAACCTTCAGCTGCATCGCCTTGTCGTACTTGGAGCCCGGGTTGTCCCCCACTACGACGAAGGAGGTCTTCTTGGAAACGGAGCCCGTCACCTTGGCCCCTCTACTCTGCAGGGCCTCTTTCGCGCCATCTCGGGTGTGGTGCTCGAGTGTGCCGGTGACGACGACCGTGAGGCCTTCGAGCGGGCGGGGGCCCTGGTCCTCGCCGGCGCCCTCCTCCTCCATCCGGACCCCGGCGGCCCGCCACTTGCGCAGGATCTCGCGGTGCCAGTCCTCCGCGAACCACTGCTTGAGCGAGGCGGCGATGATCGGCCCGACGCCGTCGGTGGCGGCGAGCTCCTCCTCGGTGGCCTGCTCGATGCGGTCGATGGAGCGGAACTCGCGGGCCAGCGCCTCGGCGGCGACGGGGCCCACATGGCGCACCGACAGGCCGGTGATGATGCGGGCGAGGGGCCGCTCCTTGGCCGCCGCGATGTTCTCCAGCATGGACAGGGCGTTCTTGCGGGGCTCGCCCTGCTGGTTGGCGAAGACCGTGGCGATCTTCTCCTCGCCGGTCTTCGGGTCCCGCTTCGGCAGTCCGCTGTCCTGGTCGAGGACGTACGCCCTGATCGGCAGCAGCTGCTCGATGGTGAGGTCGAACAGGTCGCCCTCGTCGGAGAGCGCCGGCTCGGACGGCTCCAGGGGCTTGGTGAGGGCGGCGGCCGCCACGTAACCGAAGTTCTCGATGTCGAGGGACTTGCGGCCCGCGAGGTAGAAGAGGCGCTCGCGCAACTGGGCCGGGCAGGAACGGGCGTTCGGGCAGCGGAGGTCGATGTCGCCCTCCTTCATGGCCCGCAGAGGCGTGCCGCACTCAGGGCACTCGGCGGGCATCACGAACTCCCGCTCGCTGCCGTCGCGCAGGTCGGCGACCGGGCCGAGGATCTCGGGGATGACGTCGCCCGCCTTCCGCAGGACGACGGTGTCGCCGATGAGGACGCCCTTCTTCTTGACGACGTCCTGGTTGTGCAGGGTCGCGAACTCGACCTCCGAGCCGGCCACGGTGACCGGTTCGACCTGCGCGTACGGCGTGACGCGGCCGGTGCGGCCCACACCCACGCGGATGTTGACCAGCTTGGTGTTGACCTCCTCCGGCGGGTACTTCCAGGCGATGGCCCAGCGCGGCGCGCGCGAGGTGGAGCCGAGGCGCCCCTGGAGGGGGATCTCGTCGAGCTTGACGACGGCGCCGTCGATCTCGTGCTCGACGATGGAGTGGCGGTTCTCCCCGTAGTGGGCGATGAACTCCCGTACGTCCTCGATGCTGTCGACCACCCTGTTGTGCCGGGCGGTGGGCAGGCCCCATTCGTGCAGCAGCTCGTAGGCCTGGGAGAGGCGGTCGATGTCGAAGCCCTCGCGGGCGCCGATGCCGTGCACGACCATGTGGAGCGGGCGCGTCGCGGTGACGCGGGGGTCCTTCTGGCGGAGCGAACCCGCCGCCGCGTTGCGCGGGTTGGCGAAGGGCTTGTCCCCGGCCTCGACCAGGCGCGCGTTGAGCTCCTCGAACCCCTCCATGGGGAAGAAGACTTCGCCGCGGATCTCCACGAGCGCCGGGACGCGGTCGCCCTTGAGGCGGTGGGGGATCTCGGCGATCGTGCGCACGTTGGGCGTGATGTCCTCGCCGGTGCGGCCGTCGCCGCGGGTGGCGGCTCGGGTGAGCTTGCCGTCCTCGTACGTGAGGTTGACCGCGAGGCCGTCGATCTTGAGTTCGCACAGGAAGTGGTAGTCGGACGTGCCGACGTCCCGAGCGATGCGGTCCGCCCAGGCGGCCAACTCGGCGTCGTCGAAGGCGTTGTCGAGGGAGAGCATGCGTTCGCGGTGCTCGACGGCCGTGAACGACGTGGACACCGGCGCGTACGAGCCCGCGACCTTCTGGGTCGGCGAGTCGGGGGTGCGCAGCTCGGGGTACTGCTCCTCCAGCGCCTCCAGGGAGCGCAGGAGTTTGTCGAACTCGCCGTCGCTGACGACCGGCTGGTCCTTCACGTAGTACCTGAAGCGGTGCTCCTCGATCTGCTCGGCGAGCTGCGCGTGCTGCTCCCGTGCCGTCGTGGGCACCTCTGCGGGCTGTGCGTGCTGCTGATCGCCGGCCACCGTCTCGTCCTCCCGTTTGTTCCTGTGCGGATCCCGAGCCGTCACTCTGGGTTGTCCGCGAGTGATCTCGCCGCCCGGACGCAGTGGGCGAGCGCGGCGCGCGCGTACGCGGGAGAGGCCCCCGCGAGACCGCACGACGGTGTGACCGTGACCGACTCCGCGAGGGAGCCGGGATTCAGCCCCAGCCTGCGCCACAGCGTCCTGACTCCCATGACGCTACCGGCAGGGTCTGACAATGGGCTGTCCGTGCCCGGCACGACACCGGCGAAGAGCCGCGTACCGGCCTCGACGGCCTCACCGATCGCGTCGTCGTCACGTTCGGTGAGCAGCGAGAAGTCGAAGGAGATCGCGTCGGCGCCCGCACGCCGCAGCAGGGCGAACGGGACGTCGGGGGCGCAGGAGTGCACGACGACGGGTCCGTCGTGGACCGAGACGACCTCGCGGAGCGTGCTCTCCACGAGCTGGCGGTCGACGGCGCGGTGGGTGCGGTATCCGCTGGCGGTCCTGACCTGGCCGCGCAGTACGGCGATGAGGGACGGCTCGTCGAGCTGGAGGACGATCTCCGCCCCGGGGACGCGGCGGCGCACGTCGTCGAGGTGGAGGCGCAGGCCCTCGGCGAGCGAGCCGGCGAGGTCCCGGCAGGCGCCCTCGTCGGACAGGGCGACCTCGCCGTTACGCAGTTCCAGGGCGCCGGCGAGCGTCCAGGGGCCGACCGCCTGCACCTTCAACGGCCCCTGGTAGCCCTGCGTGAACTCCTCGAGGGCGTCCAGGTCCTCGCCCATCCAGGACCGGGCCCGCCGGGTGTCGCGGCCCGGCCGGTCCCCGAGCCGCCAGCCGCTGGGCTCCACGCGCGCGTACAGCTCGACGAGCAGTCCGGCGGTCCGGCCGATCATGTCGGCGCCGGGTCCGCGCGCCGGCAGTTCCGCCAGATACGGGAACTCCTCGACACTGCCGGTGACCGTCTTGGCCGCCTCGCGCGCGTCGCCACCGGGCATCGATCCGACACCGGTGGCCGGCCCCGGCCTGAACTTGCTGTTTTCGCTCACCCGCGAAGCGTACGTAACAGGGCCGGGGCCGGCTCAGGCGCAGGTGGACCAAGGCCCGGAAGGCGCTAGCGGCCCGGGCGCACCGTGAGGTCGTTGACCTCGGCGTCGCGCGGCAGGTCGAGCGCCATGACGATCGTCGTGGCGACCGACTCGGGGTCGATCCAGCGGGCGGCGTCGTACGGCTTGCCCTCCTGCTGATGCACCTTGACCTGCATCGCGCTGGCCGTGCGGCCCGGGTAGACCGACGTGACCCGCACGCCGTTGCCGTGCTCCTCCTGGCGCAGGGAGTCGGCGAGCGCCTTCAGGCCGTGCTTGGAGGCGGCGTACGCGGACCAGTCGGCGTGCGCGCTGAGGCCCGCGCCCGAGTTGACGAAGATCACGTGGCCGTGGGCGACGCGGAGCTGGGGCAGGAAATGGCGGGTCAGTTCGGCGGGGGCGACCAGGTTCACGTTCAGCTGGTGGCGCCACGACTTGGGGGTGAGCTCGCCGACCGGGCCGAGGTCGACGACACCCGCGATGTGCAGCAGCGAGTCCACCCGGTCCGGCAGCGACTGGTGCGAGAACGCCCAGGAGAGCTTGTCCGGGTCGGCGAGGTCGCCGACGAGGGTGGCCGCGCCGGGGAACTGGGCCGCGAGTTCCTTCGCGCGGGCCGCGTCGCGCGCGTGGAGGACGAGTTGGTCCCCGCGTGCGTGCAGACGGCGCGCCACGGCCGCGCCGATTCCTGATCCGGCCCCGGTGATCACATGTGTTGCCATACGGGCCATGCTCGCATTAGAGCGTGCCGAGTGATTCCTCCAGGTAGGCCAGCGCGCCGACGGGCTCCTCGGCGAAGAAGACGAGTTCGGTGAGCGGCAGCGGCAGGAACCCCTCGTCGTCCATGCGGCGGAACTGCTGCTTGAGGCCGTCGTAGAAGCCCGCCGAGTTCAGCAGGACGACCGGCTTGTTGTGCTTGCCGTGCTTCTTCAGCTCCAGGATCTCGGTGGCCTCGTCGAGCGTGCCCGCGCCGCCCACCATGATCACGACGGCGTCGGCCTTCTCCAGGAGCAGCGCCTTGCGTTCGGCGAGGTCGCGGGCGATGACCATCTCGTCGGCGTTCGCCCGCGCCAGGTCGGCGAGGAAGTCCACGGAGACGCCCACGAGGCGCCCTCCGGCCTCCTGCACACCGTCCGCGACGACCTTCATGAGACCGCTCTCCGAACCTCCCCACACGAGCGTGTGACCGCCCTTGCCGAGCAGTTCGGCGAACTCACGGGCGGGTCGGGTGTAGCGGTCGGCGAGGTCGGCGGCGGAGAGGAAGACGCAGATGTTCATGTCTCCTACCGTACGGGGGAAGAACGGCGGCCTCGCCGGTGCTGTCCCAGGTATGGCTGATGGACACACGATCACGATCGAGCAGGGCACCGGTTCCGTACGCGTGGTCCACGGCGGGGTGGTGCTCGCGCAGAGCGCCCGCCCGCTGCTGCTGCGCGAGACGGGCTGTCCCGTGCGTTACTACATCCCGCCGGCGGACGTCCGCACGGACCTGCTGACCCCGTCCGACACACAGACGTACTGCCCCTTCAAGGGAACGGCGTCCTACTGGTCCCTGCCGGACGCCCCCGACCTGGTGTGGGCATACCCCGACCCGAAGCCGGACGTGGCGGAGATCAAGGACCACCTGTGCTTCTACGAGGTGGAAACCGTCTGACCGCGTGATGAGTTCCGCCGGACGAGGGAGTCCTCACAGACATGGACAAGAAGACGAACTCTCCCGACGGCACGGCCATCGCGTACGAGCGCACCGGCGCGGGCCCGGCGGTCATCCTGGTGAGCGGCGCCCTGTCGGCGGGCTCGTCGATGGAGCCGCTGGCGGCCCGGCTGAGCGGCGGACTCGGCGCCGTCCCGTACGACCGCAGGGGCCGTGGCGCGAGCGGTGACACGGCCCCGTACGCCGTCGCCCGCGAGGTGGAGGACATCGCCGCGCTCATCGACGCGGTGGGCGGCAGCGCGGCGCTCTACGGCATGTCGTCGGGCGCGGCGCTGGCCCTGGAGGCGGCGGCGAGTGGGCTGCCGGTGACCCGGGTCGCCGTGTACGAACCCCCGTTCGCGGTCGACGAAGGGGGCGGCAAGGAGCGCGCGGAGTACACGCGGCAGCTGTCCGGGCTCCTCGCCGAGGGCCGCAACGGGGACGCGGTGGAGCTGTTCATGTCGCTCACCGGCGCGCCCGCCGAGATGATCGCGGGCGCCCGGCGCTCGCCCTGGTGGCCGGACATGGAGGCGGTCGCGCCGACCCTGGCCTATGACAATGCCGCGATGGGTGACGGTCTGGTGCCGCGGGAGCGGCTGGCCTCGATCACCGTGCCGGTGCTCGCCGTCGCGGGCGGCGCGAGCCCCTCGTGGATGCGCGAGGCGGCGCGGACGGTGGCAGGGGCGGTGCCCGACGGGACGTACCGCACGCTCGACGGCCAGACCCACGCGGTGGATCCGGACGCGCTCGGTCCGCTGCTCACCGACTTCTTCTCGGCGTAGGCCCGCGCGCCCCGTAAGCGGCTAGGCAGCCGTCTTCGCGCGCGTGGTCGTCGCGATCGTCGCCGAGCCGACCACGCGCGTGCCGTCGTAGAGCACGATGGCCTGGCCGGGGGCGACGCCGCGTACGGGCTCGTCGAAGGTGACGGTCAGAGTGCCGTCGACCAGCTCCGCCGTCACCGGCGTCTCGTCGCCGTGGGCGCGCAGCTGCGCGGTGTACGTGCCCGGTCCCGAGGGAGCCGTGCCGCACCAGCGGGGCTTGATGGCGGTGAGGGCGGTGACATCGAGGGAGCCGACGGGGCCGACCGTCACCGTGTTGTTCACCGGCGAGATGTCCAGGACGTAGCGCGGCTTGCCGTCGGGGGCCGGGGTGCCGATGCGCAGGCCCTTGCGCTGGCCGATCGTGAAGCCGTACGCGCCCTCGTGCGTGCCGACCTTGCTGCCCGCCTCGTCGACGATGTCGCCCTCGGCCTTGCCCAGGCGCGACGCGAGGAAGCCCTGGGTGTCGCCGTCCGCGATGAAACAGATGTCGTGCGAGTCGGGCTTCTTGGCGACCGCGAGGCCGCGCCGCTCGGCCTCCGCGCGGATCTCGCCCTTCGTCGTGACCGTGTCGCCGAGGGGGAACAGGGCGTGCGCGAGCTGGCGGTCGTCGAGGACTCCGAGGACGTACGACTGGTCCTTGGCCATGTCGGAGGCGCGGTGCAGCTCGCGGGTGCCGTCCGCGTGCTCGACCACCTTCGCGTAGTGGCCCGTGGCGACCGCGTCGAAGCCCAGGGCGAGCGCCTTGTCGAGGAGCGCGGCGAACTTGATCTTCTCGTTGCAGCGCAGGCACGGGTTCGGGGTGCGCCCGGCCTCGTACTCGGCGACGAAGTCGTCGACGACGTCCTCGCGGAAGCGCTCGGCGAGGTCCCAGACGTAGAAGGGGATGCCGATGACGTCGGCGGCCCTGCGGGCGTCACGGGAGTCCTCCACGGTGCAACAGCCGCGGGCTCCGGTGCGGAACGACTGCGGGTTCGCCGAGAGGGCGAGGTGGACGCCCGTCACGTCGTGGCCCGCTTCCGCCGCGCGGGCGGCGGCGACGGCGGAGTCCACGCCGCCCGACATGGCGGCGAGGACGCGAAGGGGGCGGGTGCTCTGCGGGGTCTGCGAAGTCATAGCTCTAACAGGGTACGGGGCCGCGGGAACCGAATCCCGCGAGTATCCGTTGTGGATCTCGTACGACGTGAACGGGGGCGGGTCGTGGGAGCACAGGGGAAGTCGCGGCAAAAGTCCGGGGGCCGCGCGAAGCGCGACGGTGACCGGGGGGTCAGCCGGCGGACGCTGCTGATCGGAGGCGCGGCGACAGCCGTCGGCGTGGGCCTGCTCGCCCGCAGCGACCTGGCGCACATGTGGTGGCAGATGCCCGGCGTCGACAAGCCGCGCAAGGCCGGCGAGGTCGACTTCAGGGGCGCGGAGTGGGTGGCCGCTGCGGCGGCGAACTGGCGGCGGGCGGACCGCCCCGCCGACTACACGATCGACCGCGTGATCATCCATGTCACACAGGGCAGCTACCAGGGGACGCTGAAGGTCTTCAAGGACCCGTGGCACGGGGCGGCCGCGCACTACGTGGTGCGCAAGGACGGCCACATAGCGCAGATGATCCGCGAGCTGGACGTGGCGTTCCACGCGGGGAACAAGGAATTCAACGAGCGCAGTGTGGGGATCGAGCACGAGGGGTTCGTGGACCGCCCGGCCGACTTCACGGACGCCATGTACGCGTCCTCCGCGCGGCTCACCGCCGGGATATGCAGGCGCTACGGGATACCCGTCGACCGGCGGCACATCATCGGGCACGTCGAGGTGCCGGGCACGGACCACACCGATCCGGGCCCGCACTGGGACTGGGACCGGTACATGGGCCTGGTGAAGCGCGCCCATGAAGAGGGGCGCACGGCCAAGGCGTAAGGCGTCCTGGCTCGGCCCGGCCGTCGGCCGAGCCCGGCCGTCAGCTCAGCCCGGCCGTCCTGGCCCGCTCCACCGCCGGTCCGATCGCGTCCGCCACCGCTGCCACGTCCGCCTCCGTCGACGTGTGGCCGAGGGAGAAGCGCAGGGTGCCGCGGGCCAGGTCCGGGTCCGTGCCGGTGGCCAGCAGTACGTGGCTTGGCTGCGCCACACCGGCCGTGCACGCGGAGCCGGTGGAGCACTCGATGCCCTGCGCGTCCAGGAGCAGCAGCAGGGAGTCGCCCTCGCACCCGGGGAAGGTGAAGTGGGCGTTGGCGGGCAGCCGGCCGCCGGGGGCCGGGTCGCCGCCGAGGATCGCCTCGGGGACGGCCGCGCGCACGGCGTCGACCAGGCCGTCGCGCAGTCCGCCGATCTCGCGGGCGAACCACTCACGCTGTTCGGCGGCGAGCCGTCCGGCGACGGCGAAGGCGGCGACGGCCGGCACGTCGAGCGTCCCGGAGCGCACATGCCGCTCCTGACCGCCGCCGTGGAGCACGGGTACGGGGGTGTACTCGCGGCCCAGGAGGAGCGCCCCGATGCCGTACGGGCCGCCGATCTTGTGGCCGGAGACGGTCATCGCGGCGAGGCCGGACGCGGCGAAGTCGACGGGGATCTGACCGAAGGCCTGGACGGCGTCGGCGTGCAGCGGGACGCCGAACTCGGCGGCCACGTCGGCGAGTTCACGTACGGGCTGGATCGTGCCGATCTCGTTGTTCGCCCACATGACGGTGGCGAGGGCCACGTCGTCGGGGTTGCGGGCGATCGCCTCGCGCAGGGCGTCCGGGTGCACGCGCCCGTACGCGTCGACGGGCAGGTATTCGACGGTGGCGCCCTCGTGTTCGCCGAGCCAGTGCACGGCGTCGAGGACGGCGTGGTGTTCGACGGGGCTGGCGAGGACGCGGGTGCGGGCGGGGTCCGCGTCGCGGCGGGACCAGTACAGGCCCTTCACCGCGAGGTTGTCGGCCTCGGTGCCGCCCGAGGTGAAGACGACCTCACTGGGGCGGGCGCCGAGGGATTCGGCGAGGGTCTCGCGGGACTCCTCGACGGTGCGTCGGGCGCGCCGGCCTGCTGCGTGCAGCGAGGACGCGTTGCCGGTGAGGGCGAGCTGGGCGGTCATCACCTCGACGGCCTCCGGGAGCATCGGAGTGGTCGCGGCGTGGTCGAGGTAAGCCATGGTGGGCTCGATTCTACGAGCCCCTGTCCCCGTGCTCCGCGCCGCGTGGGGTCCCGTCCCACGCAGGGCGTCAAAGGGGTCAGCCCGTGAGGCTCCAGGACAGCGTGTGGTCGGTCGCGACGAACGCCGCGAGGACCGCCAGGTCGGCGATTCCGAGCCCGAGTCCGAGCAGCGCACGGCCACGGCGGGCGGTGCCGCGCATGAGGGCGAGGCCGGCGAGCACGATGGCGATCGGGCCGAGGAAGAGGTTGAGGACGAGCAGTCCGAGCAGCCCGAGGACGAACGAGGCGACGGCCATTCCGTCGGCGTCGCGCGCACCGGTGCGGGGCTGCTCCGCAGGGGCCGTCCCGGCCACGGCGTCGGTGTGGGCGCTGGTGCCGGTAGTGGTGTCAGCGGTGATGTTCATGGTGGTACCCCCTCTTGGTTCAGGCGTGATCAGGCGTGATCAGGCTGATGGATCAGTGCTGGTGGCGTCGTCGGGCGGTCCGCTCGCGCACGGCGAAGACAACCAGCCAGATGCCGATGACGGCGGCGGCGACGAGGGTGACGGGAAGAGGCGCGTGGGCCACGGAGCCCAGCGCGACGCCCAGCAGAAGCAGGGCGGCTACGAGGAACAGCATGAGTGCCTCTCATGGTCGGGTCGGTGGCGGTTGGGATTACAACCGTTCACTGACTCCTGAGTCTAGCGCGCACACGGCTTCCGAATTACAGAGAACAAGTGTTAACTGCATGGCATGAGTCACACTCTCGGCATCCGGCAGGCCCAGAAGCAGAAGACCCGACAGGCGCTGCTCGACGCGGCGTTGGAGCTGCTCGAGGACCAGAGCCTGTCGAGCCTGGGGCTGCGCGAGGTCACCCGGGCCGTCGGGGTCGCGCCGACCGCGTTCTACCGGCACTTCGACTCGACGGCCGAGCTCGGCGTCGCGCTCGTCGAGGAGGCGCTCGGCAGCCTGCACGAGACGATCACCACGATGCTGACCACGACGGGCAGCAACGAGGAACGCCTGGGTCGGACCGTCGAGTTGATCGCCCGTCTGGTCCGCACGCACCCCTCCCACGTGCGCTTCATCGCGCGTGAGCGGCACGGCGGCGTCCAGCGCGTGCGGGACGCCATCGGCGGGCAGCTCGCGCGGTTCGCCGAGGAGGTGGCCGAGGGTCTTGCCGCGGACCCGGTGTCCGCCGGCTGGAGCCAGGACGACCTGCGGATGCTGGCGTGGCACTACGTCGAGCACATGGTGATGACCGCGTCCGTCTTCCTGGAGACCCCGCCGGAGCGCATGGACGCGGCGATCGACGTCGCCACACGGCAGTTGCGCCTCGTCAACCTCGGCAGGGCGCACTGGCTGGACTGAACGCCGCCGGCCACGGCCCACCACCCACCGGCGCCCAAGTCCCCCGCCCCGGCCGGGACACGCCCTAGCCTGAAGAGCATGACCGCCGACTGGAATCTCGACCGCTCCTGTGCCAGTTCGTCCGGCGACGTCGCCTGGGCCGCGCTCGGCCCGGCGGACGCGCCGCCGGTCGTCCTCGTCCACGGCACGCCCTTCTCCTCGTACGTCTGGCGCGGCCCGGCCCGCGCGCTCGCCACGCGGCATCGCGTCTACGTATGGGATCTGCCCGGGTACGGCGCCTCGGCGAAGCACGACGGGCAGGACGTCACCCTCGCCGCCCACGCCCGCGTCCTGACCGAGCTGCTCGGGCACTGGGGCCTGGACCGGCCCGGCGCCGAACCCGCCGTCGTCGCCCATGACTTCGGCGGCTGCGTCGCCCTGCGCGCCCGGCTGCTGCACGGCGCGCGCTACGAGCGGCTCGCACTGGTCGACCCGGTGGCGCTCGCTCCATGGGGCTCCCCCACGTACCGCCATCTCGGCGCGCACGCCGACGTGTTCGCCCAGCTCCCGCCGGCGCTGCACGAGGCGCTCGTGCGCGAGTACATCAGGTCGGCGAGCCACCAGGGCCTGCACCCGGCCACCCTCGACCGACTGGTCGCCCCCTGGTGCACTCCGGAGGGGCAGCCCGCGTTCTACCGTCAGATCGAGCAGAACGACCAGCGCTTCACCGACGAGATCCAGGGCCGGTACGGGGAGTTGGACCTTCCTGTGCTGATCTGCTGGGGCACGGAGGACACCTGGATCCCGGTCGCGCGCGGGCACGAGCTGGCGAAGCTGATCCCCGGTGCCGAACTGCGGCTGATCGAGGGCGCGGGGCATCTCGTACAGGAAGACGCGCCGGCCGAACTGACCGGCGCCGTCAAGGAGTTCCTGTGGGCGGACCGTACACGGCGGTGATCGCGGCGCCGCAGCGGGCGAGTTCCGCACGGATCTCGGGCGGCTCGACGACCTGCACGTGGTCGGCGAAGGAGTGGAGCGAGCGGGCCTCGCGCACCTCCCCGTAGCCGAGGTGCACGGTGATCCACTCGCTGCGGCCGTCGTCGTCGGGCGGCGCGGTCAGCGCGTTGCCGCACAGCCGCAGGAACAGGTCGAGGTGGGTGCGCCGCACACGCGCAGTGGCCTCGACGGCGCCGGGCCCGACCTCGACCGGACGCCGGCCTCGCTACGGCAACGGGCGCACCTCGACCCGGTCCACGCCGCTACGGCTCCGGGCTCGGCCACCCGGACCCGCCGCCCCGTTCAGCTCAGCTTCGCGCGCGCGAGCTGCCGGGACTGGGCCACCAGGCGGTCCTCGCTGTCCCAGACCTCGGCGTCCTCCTCCAGGAAACCGCCCGCGAGATTGCGGGTGGTGATGGAGACGCGCAGAGGGCCGGGGGCGGGGCGGCAGCGGACGTGGACGGTCAGTTCGACCGTCGGGACCCAGCCGGTCAGGCCCATCTCGAACGCGGTCGGCGGCAGCGCGTCCACCGCGAGGAGCAGGGAGAGCGGGTCCGCGTCACGCCCGTCCGCGAGGCCGAACCAGGCCCGCATCTCGCCCTTGCCGGAGGGCGAACCGATCGCCCAGCCGAGCGTGGCCGGGTCGAGCTTGAGGGCGAGCCGCTCGGTGATGGCGGAGCTGCCCTTGATCGGCGTGGGGCCGTCCTGCGCGCCGAAGCACTGCTCGACCGGCGGGAAGTGCGGGGGCTTCGCGGTGGTACGGACGTCGTCCGGGAGCGCGTCGAGGTCACCGTAGGAGGCGAGAACGCGGATCCGCTCGACCTCGGCGCCCTCGTCGTCGTACTGGAAGAGGGAGGCCTGGCCGGTGGAGAGGGTGCGGCCGGTGCGTACGACGTCGGTCCTGATCACGGCGGGGCCGGGCCTGGACGCGGTCAGGTAGTGCGCGGAGATGGTGAACGGGTCGCTGTGCGGCAGCGCGTCGCCGAGGGCGCGGCCGAGCACGGCGAGCAGGTAGCCGCCGTTGACGGCACTGATGATCGTCCAGCCGGCCGAGAGGTCGATGTCGTACACACCGGGCTCGCGCCGGGTGACCGCGGTGTCGCGGTCGAACTCGCTGTCGCCGATGACCGCCTGCGCGGCGGACGATACCTGTGCCATGCAGGTACGGTACAACAGGAAACTACTAAGCGGTAGCTTTTGCTTCGAAGTACATAACAGCCCAGGTCAGGGCGTCTCCTCCGGCACCTCCGTCGCCGACGACCTGCGGTGCCAGGCCCGCGGCGCCCGCCAGTGATAGCGCATCGCGAGCAGCCGCAGCACGAACGCCGTGATGACCGCGGCGCCGCTGCTGAACGCGGACAGCACGTCGAAGCGGATGCACAGGACGATGATCGTCGACCCGACGATCGCCGGTACCGCGTAGAGGTCACGGTCCCAGCGGACCAGGGACGGGACCTCGTTGGCGATGATGTCGCGCAGCACACCGCCGCCCACGGCGGTCGTGAGGCCGAGCGCCACGGAGGCCGTGAGCCCGAGCCCGTAGTCGTACGCCTTGACCGTGCCGGTGACGCAGAACAGGCCGAGGCCGGCCGCGTCGAAGATGTTCACCGCGACCTGGGTGCGCTCCACCTCGGGGTGCAGGAAGAACACGAGGCCCGCGGCGACCAGCGGGGTCAGGAAGTAACCGAGGTCGGTGAACGCGGCCGGCGGGACGGCGCCGATGATCACGTCGCGGAACAGCCCCCCGCCCAGCGCGGTGACCTCGGCGAGAACGGCGATGCCGAAGACATCGAAGTTCTTGCGGACCGCGAGGAGAGCGCCGGAGATCGCGAAGACGAAGATCCCGATGAGGTCCAGCCAATGCTGGACGGAGGGGGTGAAGAGTTCCAGAAGCACCCGACATTGTTACGCACTGCCGGGTGCCCCCGAGCCAGGTGTGACGCGTGGCCTACAGCGCGGGCTTGCCCTTCGTGTAGAGCCACGTCTGGAAGAGCCCGTCGAGGTCCTGCCCGGAGACCTTCTCGGCGAGGCGGATGAAGTCGGCGGTCTGCGCGTTGCCATAGCGGTGTGTGGAGGTCCAGGTGCGAAGGAGCTTGAAGAAGTCCTTGTCGCCGATGCGCTCGCGAAGGACCTGGAGTGTCATCGCGCCGCGGTTGTAGACGGCGCTGTTGAACATGGTGTCGCGCTGCGGGTCGGCGATGACGCTCTGCCAGAAGGACGAGGTGGCGGGGACGGAGTTGTAGGCGGCGAGGAAGGAGTCGTGGGCGGTGGTACGCCCCTTGTGCTCGTTCCACAGCCAGGGCCCGTAGCTCGCGAAGCCCTCGTTGAGCCAGATGTCCTTCCACTGGCGCACCGAGACGGAGTCTCCGAACCACTGGTGGGCCAGCTCGTGCACGATCGTGCCCTCGGAGCGGACTGCGGAGTAGCTCGGCTTGGACTGGGTCTCCAGTGAGAAGCCCGCCTCCGGCATGTCGTCGACGACGGCGCCGGTCTCCTCGAACGGGTAGGGGCCGAACACCTGCGACCAGTAGTCGGTGACCTCGGCCGTGACGCCGTACACATCGACGTTGTTGCTGTTCTTCAGGACCGGGTCGATGGCTACGTAGATCGGAATGCCCGAAGGGGTCCTGCCGGTCTTGACGTCGAACTTCCCTATGGAGGCGGTCGCGAGGTAGGTCGCCATCGGCCGGGACTCGCGCCAGTGGTGCACGGTCTGCCCGCCCCGGACGTCGTACGTGTCGACGAGCCGGCCGTTGGAGACACCCGTCAGGCCCTTGGGCGCCTTGATGCGGATGTCGTACGTCGCCTTGTCGGAGGGGTGGTCGCTGGAGGGGAACCAGGTGGAGGCGGCGTTGGGTTCGCAGGCGACGAAGACGCCGTCGTCGGTCTTCATCCAGCCGTAGTCGGAGCCGAAGACGATGGGGCCGTTGAGCGCCTCCGGGACGCCGCCGTAGGTGACCGTGACGGAGAAGGTGCGGTGGTCGCGGATCGCGTCGCGCGGGGTGACGCGTATCTCGTCGCCGGAGCGCGTGAAGTGGGCGCGTCTGCCGTTCACTTCGACCGAGGTGACGGTCAGCTTCTGGAGGTCCAGGTCGAAGGAGGAGAGGTTCTGGGTGGCGCGCGCGGTGACGGTGGTGACGCCGTCGAGGCGGTCGGTCGCGGGGTCGTAGGCCACGTTCAGGTCGTAGTGGGTGGCGTCGAAGCCGCCGTTGCCGAGCTGCGGGAAGTACGGGTCGCCGATGCCGTCCGAGCCGGGGGTGGGGGCCGGGGCCGCGGCGATCAGACAGAACGAGGCGGCCGCTGTCGCGACCGCCGCCAGACGTGCCGAACGGGAGAGTGCCATGAGTCGTCCCTTCGCGCGTGTTCCGATGTAACGGACACGCAGACTCTGCACTCTCCCGTCAGGGCGTGTACATGACCTGCTCGGTCAAATCCCCGCTAACTGCCGGACGACTCCTGGACGTCATCCGTCCCGTCCGCGTCACCCGCGTCGTCCGACGGCTGGACGTCACTGTCGTCACCGGCGTCGGAAGCCGCCTCGGGAGTATCGGCAGACTCCTCGGCCGGCTCCTCAACCGAATCCGCGGCCGGCTTCTCGGCCGGCTTCTCAGCCGCCGCCTTGGCCGACACCTCGGACACGTCGTCGGCGTCATCCGCCTCGGTCCGCGCCAGCGTCACCACCTCGATCGCCTCCCTGGCGACCGCGAGCAGCTTGGTGTCGTCCGGGGCCTGGTCCTCGGCGTTCTCCGGGTGGTGGCAGGCCACTTGGCGCCCGGGGGCGAGCTGGATCAGCGGCGGTTCGGCCGTCTTGCAGATCTCCGTCGCCTTCCAGCACCGCGTGTGGAAGCGGCAGCCGCTCGGCGGCGAGATCGGCGAGGGCACGTCGCCCTTGAGCAGGATCCGCTCGCTCTTGGCGCCCCGGCGCTTGGGGTCCGGGACGGGCACCGCCGACATCAGGGCCTTGGTGTACGGGTGCATCGGCGCCTCGTACAGCGAGGTGCGGTCGGCGAGTTCGACGATCTTGCCGAGGTACATCACCGCGATGCGGTCCGAGACATGGCGGACGACGGAGAGGTCGTGCGCGATGATCACGTACGTCAGGCCCAGCTCGGACTGCAGGTCGTCCATGAGGTTGACGACCTGCGCCTGGATCGACACGTCGAGCGCGGAGACCGGCTCGTCCGCCACGACCAGCTTCGGCTTGAGCGCGAGCGCGCGGGCGATGCCGATGCGCTGGCGCTGGCCGCCGGAGAACTCGTGCGGGTAGCGGTTGAAGTGCTCCGGGCTGAGGCCCACCAGCTCCAGGAGGCGCTGGACCTCCTTCTTCACCCCGCCCTCGGGCTCCACGCCCTGGAGCCGGAACGGCGCCGAGACGATCGAGCCGATGGTGTGCCGGGGGTTCAGGGAGCCGTACGGGTCCTGGAAGATCATCTGGATGTCGCGGCGCAGCGGGCGCATGCCCCGCGTGCCGAGGCGCGTGATGTCCTGGCCCTCGAACTCGATCTTGCCGCCGGTGGGTTCGATCAGCTTCGTGATGACCCGGCCCATGGTCGACTTGCCGCAGCCGGACTCGCCGACGACGCCCAGGGTCTCGCCCTTGCGGACCTCGAAGTCGATCCCGTCGACGGCCTTCACCGCGGCGACCTGCCGCTGGAGGAGCCCCTTCTTGATCGGGAAGTGCTTGACCAGGCTCTCGACCTTGAGCAGCACCTCGCGGTCCTCGGGGGACGCCGCCTGCGCGGGAACCGTGGCCGCCTTGGTGGCCGCCGCTGCGTCCCCTGCGTCTTCCTTCTTCGTCTCGCTCACGGGCTCACTCACAGCTTCGGCGCAATCTCTTCGGTCCAGATCCGCGTGCGGTCCTCCGTGCTGAGGTGGCAGGCGGAGAAGTGGTCGCTGCCGACCTCGTGCAGCTCGGGCCGCTGGGTGCGGGTGATGCCGCCCTTGGGCAGGTCCGCGTACGGGCAGCGCGGGTGGAAGGCGCAGCCCGAGGGGACATTGATCAGGGACGGCGGCTGGCCCTTGACGGGGATGAGCCGCTCGGTCTGCTCACGGTCGATGCGCGGCATCGATCCGAGCAGGCCCCAGGTGTACGGGTGCTGCGGCTCGGCGAAGATCTTGTCGACGGGACCGCGCTCGACGCAGCGACCGCCGTACATGACCAGGACCTGGTCGGCGATCTCGGCGACGACACCCAGGTCGTGGGTGATGAGGACGACCGCGGACTCGAACTCCTTCTGCAGATCCCTGATCAGGTCGAGGATCTGCGCCTGGACGGTGACGTCGAGGGCGGTGGTCGGCTCGTCCGCGATGAGCAGCTGCGGGTTGTTCGCCAGCGACATCGCGATCATCGCGCGCTGGCGCATACCGCCGGAGAACTCGTGCGGGTAGCTGTCGACGCGCTTGGCCGGCTCGGGGATGCCCACGCGGTCGAGCAGTTCGACGGCCCGCTTGCGCGCGGTCTTCTTGTTCACGTCGTTGTGGACGCGGTACGCCTCTACGATCTGGTTGCCGACCGTGTAGTACGGGTGCATCGCGGACAGCGGATCCTGGAAGATCATCGCCATCTCGCGGCCGCGGAGCCGGCGCACGTCGTCCGGGGCGGCCTCGATCAGCTCCTTGCCGTCGAGCCAGATCTCGCCGGACATCTTCACGTTCTTGCCGCGCGCGCCGAGCCGGTGCAGGCCCATGATCGCCAGCGAGGTCACGGACTTGCCGGACCCGGACTCGCCCACGATGGACAGGGTCTGGCCCTTCTCCAGCTTGAAGCTGAGCCCGTCGACGGACTTGACCAGGCCGTCGTCGGTCGGGAAGTGCACCTTGAGGTCGCGCACTTCGAGGAAGGCGGTCGGGGGCTTGGCCGGGCCCGCGGCCACCGGCTCGCCCACGGCGGCACCGGTTTTGGACAGTTCGGTCACGAGAGCCTCACCCGCGGGTCGGCGGCGGCGTAGAGAAGGTCCACCAGGAGATTGCAGAACACGACGAAGAACGCGGCGAGCAGCGTCACGCCGAGGACCTTGGGCAGGTCGTTGTCGGTGATGCCCTGGACGGCGTACTCACCGATGCCGTGCAGGGAGAACACGTTCTCGGTGATCACGGCGCCGCCGAGCAGCAGACCGACGTCCATACCGAACACGGTGATGATCGGGGTCAGTGCGGCACGCAGGCCGTGCCGGCCCACCACGGTGCGCTCGCGCAGACCCTTGGCACGCGCGGTGCGGATGTAGTCCTCGTTCATCGTCTCCAGCATGCCCGAGCGGGTCAGCCGGGCGTAGATCGCGGAGTACAGCAGAGCGAGTGAACACCAGGCAGGGAAGAGGGTGTTGGCCCACTGTGCCGGGTTCTCCGTGAGCGGTACGTAGGTACGCCCGAAGATCGGGATCTGGTAGGTGAAGACCAGGAGCGCCAGCTGGCCCGTGAAGAAGATCGGCAGCGAGACACCGGCGAGGGCGACACCCATGAACGCGCGGTCGAAGAACGATCCGGGCTTGAGCGCCGAGATCACACCCACCGTGACACCGGACAGCAGCCAGATGACCGCGGCACCGGCGGCCAGGGACAAGGTGATGGGCAGCCGGTCGGTCAGCTCGGGCCACACCGCGACGTGGTTCTTGAAGGAGTAGCCGAAGCACGGCGCGTTGCAGTGGACCGTGGTGGGGCCGAGGTCATAGGTGGACCCCGCGAAGATCCCCTTGATGAAGTGCCAGTACTGGAGGTAAACGGGCTCGTCCAGGCCGAGGTTGTGCTTGACCGCCGCGATGTCCGCGGCCGAGGGACTCTTGCCGATGTACTGCTGCGCGAGCTGGTCGGCGGTCTGGCCGGCCATTCTCGGCAGCAGGAAAAAGATGCCAAACGTGACCGCGGTGACGACCAGCAACAGGATCACTGCCGCGATCAGCCGGCGGATGATGTACGAGATCACGGGGACCGGCGCTGGTGCCCGCGGACCGTGCGGCCCGCGGGCACCAATGCCTTCACCTGCCTTCCGGGGCTGCTACTTCTTCGTGGTGCCGATGTTGAGGTAGTCGTACTGCCCGCTGAAGGCGGCCGTGGACACCAGGTTGGTGGCGTACGGGGAGCGGTACAGCAGGACCTTGAAGTAGGTCAGCGGGACGAGCGCCGCGTCCTCCATGGCCTGCTTGTCGATCTGCGCGTACAGCTTGTTGCGCGTGGCCTCGTCGGGTGCCCCGATGGCCTCGGCGAGCATCGAGTCGACCTTCTTGTCGTCGAGCTCCGACAGGGCGGTGTTGCCGGAGGCACCGACCGCCTTGCTGTTCAGGATCTGCTGCAGGAAGCCGTAGCCGGAAGGCCAGTCGGCACCCCACTGCATCATCATGATGCCGACGTTGTTCTTCTGGTTGAACTTCGGGACGCCCGCGTAGTCGGTGAAGTACTTGCCCGACGGGAACTGCTTCAGGCTGGCGTTGATGCCGACCTTCTTCAGCGACTCGATCAGCGCCTGGGCGCCGGAGACCTCTTCGTCACGGTCGCTGCGCGCGGTGATCGTGGTGTTGATCTTCTTCTCGCCGCAGGCCTTCAGCGCGTCCTTGGCCTTGGCCACGTCGCCCTTGTTGCCGCTGGTGGCGTAGACGTCTTCCTTGGCGTAGCCCGTGATGTCCGGGGGCAGCACCGTCGTGGCGACGTCACCGCGGATGGGACCGCCCTGTGCGGTCTGCACCGAGACCTTGTCGATGGCGTACTCGACGGCCTTGCGGCACTCGACGTTCGTGAACGGCTTCAGCTTGGTGTTGATCGCCGCGTAGACGAGACGGCCGCCGAAGGCGTTGTCCGTGTTCGCCATCTTCGACTTGTCGTTGACCAGCTGCGCCTGCGTCTGGGTGTCGACACCCTTGCCCTGCAGGTCGATCAGGGTGTCGCCGGACTGCAGGTCCTTGTCGATCGTCTGCTGGTTGACCTTCAGGTCGACGACGATCTTCTCCGGGTACTGCTTGCGCAGCGGGTCGGACTTCGGGTCGAAGTTCTTGTTGCGGACCAGGACGGCCTGCTTGCCCTCCTGGTAGCTCTGGAACTGGTACGAGCCCGAGGACACGATGTGCTTGACGTAGTCGATGCCGTCGTCCTTGGCCTTCGGCACCGGCGCGGTCTGCGGGGTGGCGACCAGGTAGTCGAACTCCTGGAAGGCCTGGTTGAGATGGAAGACGATCGTGGTGTCGTCCGGCGTCTCGATGGACTTCAGGCCCTTGTCGCTCTTGTCCTTGTAGGGGCCCTTGTACTTGTCACCGCCCGCGAGGAACTGCTGGAAGTAGTTCGGGCCGAGGGAGAGCACGTCACGCGCGAAGTTCGAGCGCTCGACGGCGTACTTGACGTCCTTCGACGTGATCGGCGAGCCGTCCTGGTACTTCAGACCCTTGCGGATCGTGTACGTCCAGGTCTTGCCGCCGTCCGACTGCTTGCCGGGCGCCGAGGCGAGGTCGGGGACGAGCGTGTTGCCCTTCTCCCCCGCGTCGGGCTTGAACGTCATCAGCGGGCGGGCGTACAGCCGGCTGAAGTTGTACATGTAGGCGTAGTACGTGTTACCCGGGTCGAACGAGTCGGGGACGTCCGACATCGCGTAGGTGACCGTGCCGCCCTTCTTCGTCGAGGCGTTGACGAAATCCTTCGTGGCGGCGTTCGCACCGGCCGACTTGTTGTTGTCGCCCGAGCCGTCGTCGGCCTTGCTGCAGCCGGCGAGCAGCAGGCTCACGCTGCCGATGGCCGCGACCGCGGCGATAGATGACCTTCGCATGATGGTCGGAATCCCCTCCATTGTCGGAAACTTGTGGAGCTCTCGGTGCGGCCTGAGTCAGCGGCTGCGCGGGTCGAGGGCGTCGCGGAGACCGTCACCGAGCAGGTTGAACGCGAGCACGGTGACGAAGATGGCGAGACCCGGAACGATCATGTATTGCGGATCGACCTGGAAGTAGTCGACGGCGTCCTTGAGCATGCCGCCCCAGGAAGCCTGCGGCGGCTGGATGCCCACGCCGAGGAAGCTGAGCGACGCCTCGAAGATGATGTTCGTCGGGATCAGCAGCGTCGAGTAGACGATGATCGGGCCGACCAGGTTGGGCATCAGTTCCCGGAACAGGATGTACGGGCCGCGTGCCCCCATCCCGCGGGACGCGTCCACGAATTCCCGCTCGCGCAGCGCCAGCGTCTGGCCGCGCACGATCCGGCCCAGATACGGCCAGTTGAAGAATCCGATCACGAAGATCAGTACGCAGATGTGCAGCGGAAGCCCGTTCAGGCCGAACGCGCCACCCTGCAGGGTCGCGGAGATCGAGATCGCGAAGAGCAGCAGCGGGAACGCCAGGAACGTGTCCATCAAGCGGCTGATGATCGAGTCGACCCGGCCGCCGTAGTACCCGGCGACGACACCGAGGACCGCCCCGATCACGTTCGACAGGACGGTCGCGCCGAAGGCGACGACGAGCGAGACCCACGAGCCTTCGAGGATGCGCGCGAGGATGTCACGGCCGAACTTCGGTTCCACACCGAGGGGATGGTCACCGCTCATACCGCCCAGTCCGCCCTTGGGGAGCGAGGAGGTGGGGTCGATGAGGTCCTGGTGGAACGTGTTCGGGTCGAGGCCGAAGAGGTGCTGCAGGGGGCGCGCGCAGGCGGCGATGAGGATGAGCAGGATGACGATGACGCCGCCGGCGACGGCGACCTTGTCCCTCTTGAAGCGGTTCCAGGCGATACGCCCGAGGGAACGCCCCTCGATCTGCTGCCCCTTGGTGCCGGCGAGCACAGCCTCGGGCTGCACCTCGGCCTGGGCCCCAGTGGTCTCGATCGGTGCGGTCACGGTGTGGTTGACCCCTCTCGGCCGACTGTGGCCGGCCCACGCCCGCCGCTGTAGCGGCTTGATCCTGTTTCACACGCTGGACAGTCCGGGGACATGGCCCCGTAGTTGACCGTTCAGCTCGTACACAGAGTCGAAACCCCGTGTCTGCAGGGAGTCTTCAATGCGCCTGTGATCAGCCGCCAGCCCTCACCGAGAAAGGTTGCGCAACCGTGATGAGGCGGAACTGGTGCAGTATGCGGACGTCGAAGTCACCTGAGCGGACAATTCACTCCCGCCCGGCAGGGCCCCACAGGGTCCGGAATGCGACACCGTGACCGATGTGGCGAGAATGCCCCGAGTGGTGCGTCAACCCCCCGCCAAACAGGGCGGAATGGGCCTTTGTCCTGTAAGTGCCAGTACGGGGTCGGTCGAAACCGGCGGCATGCGGCGCCAGTTGGAACGGGACGGGCGTCGAACGGTTCAGTACGCCCCGTGCGGCGGCGGGTACCCGTACCCCGCGACGGGGGCGGGGGCGGCCGGGGCCGCGTGCGCCTCACGGTCGTAGAACGGGCGGGCGTTGGCGCGCAGCCACAGGGCGACGGGGTCGTGCTCGTCGGACATCGCGACCGTGGAGACGGGCAGTCCGTCGGGCACGGCGACGACCGACTGCTGCATCATCGCGCGCACCGCGTCCACGGACACCGGCGACGTGTCGTACACATCGAGGCCGATCGCCAGATAGGGCGCGCCGAGCGTCGGCTGGACCCAGGCGCGGCGCAGCGAGCGGATCGCGGTGGTGCGGTGCGCGTTCTGCGTGAGCAGGGCGTAGAACTGCGGGATCTCGATGGCGGGGTCGCTCAGGCGCAGCGGCCCGGCGGGCTGGCGGTCGAGGCCGCCCGCGATGCGGCGCAGGTCGAGCCACGGGATGCCGACACCGCCGCCGGGCGCGTGCGGGTTGAGCCAGAGGCCGTAGTGGTCGGGGTAGAGCGTGCGGGCCGCGTCGACCCCGCCGACGACCTCGTACGCACGGCTCCAGCCGGAGGCGGACAGCTCCTGGGCGGAGGTGACACAGGGGGCGTACGAGAAGCCCTCGACCTCCATGTTCCCGTACTGCGCGTCGGGGGAACCGGCCTGGCCGTGCCAGAGCAGCATCCACACCTGACCGGCGCCCGGGTCCGCGAGCGCGTTGAGCAGCGCCTCGTAGGCGTCGTAACGCCCCGGCGTCACCTGGCGCAGCATGTGCTCGACCTGACCGGCCGCGGCCGTGCCCGACGCACTCACCCGTAACCGCCCCTTCGTGACGTACCCGACGATTTCGACCCGCTCCCCGCGGCGGGACCGCCCAGACAGGTCATGAAACCAGCTTAAGCGGCGATCCTGGCACCGACTTGACGTACGCGCGGTCGACCAGTTTCCCGTGTTTCCCGAACGGGGACCGGCGCCGGGCTTTCAGTGACCCTGCGTGTAGAACGGCCGCAGCGTGGCGCGCATCCAGTCACCGACCGGGTCCTGGGTGATGTCGAGCAGGACGAGGTTCACCGGCCAGGGCGCGGGAGCCCGGCCGAGGGCGCGGCCCAGGGCGTCCATGGGCAGGTTGCGCGCGGGGCCCTCCCACTGCGACAGCTCGACGCCGACGAAGAGGAGGGGGTCGCCGCCCTCGACGCTGGCGAGGCAGCGGCGGGCGGTCATGACGACGCCGGACGCCTCGAACTCCTCGCGCACGGCGGCCAGGAAGTCGACCGGGTCGTCCTGCCAGTCGGGCTCGTAGAGGCTGACCCGGCCGCCCGTGGCGGGCCCGTCCAGCGGCGTACGGTCGGACTTGCACAGTTCGGCGACGGCGGGCGGGGGCAGCGGGACGCCGACGGCGCCGTCCGGATTCACCGCAATGCCGACCTGCGGCGGCAGCCCGCGCGCGAACTCGACGGCCGGCGCGACCGTGCAGCCCATCCGGTCGCCGACGACCGCGAGGAACTGCTCCTCGGAGCTGAAGACGGGCACATAGGCCTGGCCCTCGATCTCCACCGTCGGCAGGTCGAGGTTCGGGCTGCCGGGGCCGCCGCCCTGGGGCAGCGGTATCCACACCTGGCTGCGCCCGAGGACCTCGACGATGCGGCCGCCCGCCGAGTCGACCCCGAGGGAGGCGGCGAGCACCTCCTCAAGCTCGTTGGCCGGCCACCCGCCGTACGGATGTGCGTGAGCCTGCGCCGGAATGTCCATGTGCCTACCACCCGCTCTGGAACCGCTCTGTCTGCGGCCGAACCCTAGCGCGTGCGGGCGACAGAACACCCTCCGCGTCCGCATGTGCACAGAGGGTCGCAGCCGGTCAACTCCCCTCGAACCTGATCCCGTTCAGCACATCCGTCGCGTCCCGGTCGAGCAGCACCGCGGACGCGCAGCCCCACGGCAGGTCACCGCGCTCGGCGGACTCCACCAGGCCCGCGACCGCGCGGCGGTGCCGGGCGAACGCGTAGCGCGAGACCCCGCGGCCGCGGTCCCGCTGGCCCGCGAGCGCCGTGCCCGCGTCGACGTCGAGCAGCATCAGATGCAGGTCCGCGCCGCGCCGCCCGGCCTCCTTGGCCAGCCAGCGCCGCACCCAGCGTTGCGTACCGCAGTCGTGCAGGACGACGCTGCCTCCCGAGCGCAGGGCGCGCCGCAGCCCGGCGAAGTGCGCGAGCCGCACGAGCGGGCGGTACACGGCGTACGGGAGCAGCCGCGGCAACCGGGCCGCCCAGCGGTCACGCGTGTCCTGCGAGTCGATGCGCACGGCTCCCCCGGCACCGACCACGCGGCGCATCAGCGTGGACTTGCCACTGCCCGGGAGCCCCGAGACCACGATCAGGTCACCCCGCGCGAAGCCGAGGCGCCTCGGTGTGCGGCCGCCTCTGCCGCGCAGATCCCTGACGACCGGACCGCGCCCTGTCACCGCCCCGGGGCGGGGCACAGCGCGCTGCCCGACCCCTGCCGCCGCGTACGCACCCGCCGCTGCCTTGTGCACCGTGATCGTCCTCCCCGTTCCGGTCACGCCACCCTTGCCCGCCAAGTGTAAAGAGACGGTAATGCCCTACAAGTGGTTTCCCCGTACGGTCGGCATGCAATGATGTGCGCGCCAAGAGCACGACCAACTGCATACCGGCCGCTTGAATCCGCGCGGGAGAGCTCCCCGGACGCCTACGCGTCCCCGGGGGCGCCGAAGGAGCAAGTTCCTCCCTTGAATCTCTCAGGCCCCGTACCGCGCGGGCGAGGCATATCTGAAAAGCGGGCGGCCCTCGGCCGCTCCACCCAAGGTGCAAGCCGCGACCACCTCTGTACGTGTGGCGCCGGCGAACCTCTCAGGTTCCGATGACAGATGGGGAGGAAGACCATCGCCCTCGTCTGTCATGCCTGGGATCCTGGAGCACCACTCATGAACAACGTCCCCCGTAAGACCGCCCTCGACGCCCTGCACCGCTCGCTGGGCGCGACGATGACCGACTTCGCGGGCTGGGACATGCCGCTGCGGTACGGCAGCGAGCGCGACGAGCACATCGCGGTCCGCACCAAGGCGGGCCTCTTCGACCTCTCGCACATGGGCGAGATCACCGTCACCGGGCCGCAGGCCGTCGATCTCCTCGACTACGCCCTCGTCGGCAACATGTCCACGATCGGCCCCGGCCGCGCCCGCTACACCATGATCTGCCAGGAGGACGGCGGGATCGTCGACGACCTGATCGTCTACCGCCTGGGCGAGCAGGAGGCCGGTCTTCCTCACTACATGGTCGTCGCCAACGCCGGCAACGCGCAGATCGTCCTCGACGCGATCACCGAGCGCGCCGCCGGCTTCGACGCCGAGGTCCGCGACGACCGCGACGCCTACGCGCTGATCGCCGTCCAGGGCCCCGAGTCCCCCGGCATCCTGAAGTCCCTCACGGACGCCGACCTGGACGGCCTCAAGTACTACGCGGGCCTGCCCGGCACCGTCGCCGGTGTGCCGGCCCTCATCGCCCGCACCGGCTACACCGGCGAGGACGGCTTCGAGCTGTTCGTCGCCCCGGAGCACGCCGAGAAGCTGTGGCAGGCGCTGACCGACGCGGGCGCGCCGGTCGGGCTCGTCCCCGCCGGCCTCTCCTGCCGCGACACGCTGCGCCTGGAGGCCGGCATGCCGCTGTACGGGCACGAGCTGACGACGGCGCTGACCCCCTTCGACGCCGGTCTCGGCCGCGTCGTGAAGTTCGAGAAGACGGGCAACGAGGGCCGCTTCGTGGGCCGCGAGGCGCTCGAGGCCGCCGCCGAGCGCGCCGAGACCGCGCCGCCGCGCAGGCTCGTCGGCCTGATCGCCGAGGGCCGCCGGGTGCCGCGCGCCGGGATGTCCGTGGTCGCCGACGGAAAGGTGATCGGCGAGGTCACCTCCGGCGCCCCCTCCCCCACGCTCGGCAAGCCGATCGCCATCGCCTACGTGGACGCGGCGCACGCCGCCCCCGGCACCGAGGGCGTGGGCGTGGACATCCGCGGCGCCCACGAGCCGTACGAGGTCGTGGCGCTGCCGTTCTACAAGCGCCAGAAGTAGCCCGACCAGTCCTCACGGGGGCCGCCGGAAGTAACCCAGCGCACACCCCTCTCGTTCCGCAGCACCCACCCGCGTACAGGAGAATTCAGATCATGAGCAACCCCCAGCAGCTGCGCTACAGCAAGGAGCACGAGTGGCTGTCGGGCGCCGAGGACGGCGTCTCGACGGTCGGCATCACCGAGTTCGCGGCCAACGCGCTCGGCGATGTCGTCTACGCCCAGCTCCCCGAGGTCGGTGACACGGTGACCGCGGGCGAGACCTGCGGCGAGCTCGAGTCGACCAAGTCCGTCAGCGACCTGTACTCCCCGGTCACCGGCGAGGTCGTCGAGGCGAACCAGGACGTCGTGGACGACCCGTCGCTGGTGAACTCCGCCCCGTTCGAGGGCGGCTGGCTGTTCAAGGTCCGCACATCGGAAGAGCCGAAGGACCTGCTCTCCGCGGACGAGTACGACGCGTTCTCCGGCTCCGGCAACTAGGGACACCACGACCATGTCGCTCATGAACACCCCGCTGCACGAGCTCGACCCGGACGTCGCCGCCGCGCTCGACGCCGAGCTGCTCCGCCAGCAGTCCACCCTCGAGATGATCGCGTCGGAGAACTTCGCTCCGGTCGCCGTCATGGAGGCCCAGGGCTCGGTCCTGACCAACAAGTACGCCGAGGGCTACCCCGGCCGGCGCTACTACGGCGGCTGCGAGCACGTCGACGTCACCGAGCAGATCGCCATCGACCGGGTCAAGGACCTCTTCGGTGCCGAGTACGCCAACGTCCAGCCGCACTCCGGCGCCTCCGCCAACCAGGCCGCCCTCTTCGCGCTCGCCAAGCCCGGCGACACGATCCTCGGCCTGGACCTCGCCCACGGCGGCCACCTCACCCACGGCATGCGCCTGAACTTCTCCGGCAAGCAGTTCGACGTGGTCGCCTACCACGTCGACGAGGCCGGTCTCGTGGACATGGCCGAGGTCGAGCGCCTCGCCAAGGAGCACCGCCCCAAGGTGATCATCGCGGGCTGGTCCGCCTACCCGCGCCAGCTCGACTTCGCCGCGTTCCGCCGCATCGCGGACGAGACCGGCGCCTACCTGTGGGTCGACATGGCCCACTTCGCCGGACTCGTTGCGGCCGGGCTGCACCCCAACCCGGTCGAGTACGCGGACGTGGTCACCTCCACCACGCACAAGACGCTCGGCGGGCCGCGCGGCGGGATCATCCTCGCGAAGAAGGACTTCGCGAAGAAGCTGAACTCGTCCGTCTTCCCCGGCTTCCAGGGCGGCCCCCTGGAGCACGTGATCGCCGCCAAGGCCGTCTCCTTCAAGGTCGCCGCGAGCGAGGACTTCAAGGAGCGCCAGCAGCGCACCATCGAGGGCGCCCAGATCCTTGCCGCCCGTCTGACCTCGGACGACGCCCGCGCCACCGGCGTGAACGTGCTGTCCGGCGGCACCGACGTGCACCTGGTCCTGGTCGACCTGCGCGAGTCCGAGCTGGACGGCCAGCAGGCCGAGGACCGGCTCCACGAGGTCGGCATCACGGTCAACCGGAACGCCGTCCCGAACGACCCGCGTCCCCCGATGGTCACCTCGGGCCTGCGGATCGGCACCCCGGCCCTGGCCACCCGTGGCTTCCAGGCCGAGGACTTCACCGAGGTCGCCGACATCATCGCCGAGGCCCTCAAGCCGGAGTACGACGCGGTTTCCCTCAAGGCCCGCGTCACCGCTCTCGCCGACAAGTTCCCCCTGTACCCCGGCCTGAAGTAGTTTCGTACGCATTTGTACGTCTGAAAGTTCGGGGCACCGCGCACACTGGACAGTGAGAGCGGTGCCCCGAACCGTGCACCGCCCTCCGTATCGCCTTGCGCACCACCCCGGCGGACAACGGCGTCCGCCGAAACCCACCTAGGAGTTCCCCGTGGCCATCTCGGTCTTCGACCTGTTCTCGATCGGCATCGGCCCGTCCAGCTCCCACACGGTCGGCCCGATGCGGGCGGCCCGCATGTTCGCGCGCCGCCTGAAGAACGAGGGTCTGCTCGCCCACACCGCCGCGATACGCGCCGAGCTCTACGGCTCCCTCGGCGCCACCGGACACGGCCACGGCACCCCCAAGGCGGTCCTGCTCGGCCTGGAGGGCGACTCCCCCCGCACCGTCGACGTGGAGAAGGCCGACGACCGCGTCGAGGCGATCAAGGCTTCCGGGAAGCTCAGCCTGCTCGGCGTCCACGAGATCCCGTTCAGCTTCGACGACGACCTGGTCCTGCACCGCCGCAAGGCACTCCCGTACCACGCCAACGGCATGACGATCTTCGCCTACGACCACGAGGGCGCCCTCGTCCTGGAGAAGACGTACTACTCGGTGGGCGGCGGCTTCGTCGTCGACGAAGATGCCGTGGCCGGCGAGAACCCGATCGTGCCCGACGACACGGTCCTCAAGTACCCCTTCCGCACCGGCGACGAGCTGCTCCGCCTCGCCGAGGAGACCGGCCTGTCCATCTCCGCGCTGATGCTGGAGAACGAGAAGGCCTGGCGCACCGAGGACGAGATCCGCTCCGGACTCCTCGACATCTGGCGCGTCATGCAGGCCTGCGTCTCGCGCGGCATGTCCCGCGAGGGCATCCTGCCCGGCGGCCTCAAGGTCCGCCGCCGCGCCGCGAACTCGGCCCGCCAACTGCGCGCCGAGGGCGACCCGATGGCCCGCGCCATGGAGTGGATCACCCTCTACGCGATGGCCGTCAACGAGGAGAACGCCGCGGGCGGCCGCGTCGTCACCGCGCCCACCAACGGCGCCGCGGGCATCATCCCCGCGGTCCTGCACTACTACATCAACTTCGTGCCCGGCGCGGACGAGGAGGGCGTCGTCCGCTTCATGCTCTCCGCGGGCGCCATCGGCATGCTCTTCAAGGAGAACGCCTCCATCTCCGGCGCCGAGGTCGGCTGCCAGGGCGAGGTCGGCTCCGCCTGCTCCATGGCCGCGGGCGCCCTCGCCGAGGTCCTCGGCGGCACCCCCGAGCAGGTCGAGAACGCCGCCGAGATCGGCATGGAGCACAACCTCGGCCTGACCTGCGACCCCGTCGGCGGCCTCGTCCAGATCCCCTGCATCGAGCGCAACGGCATGGCCGCCGTGAAGGCCGTCACCGCGGCCCGCATGGCCATGCGCGGCGACGGCAGCCACAAGGTCTCCCTCGACAAGGTCATCAAGACCATGAAGGAGACCGGCGCCGACATGTCCGTCAAGTACAAGGAGACGGCGCGGGGCGGCCTCGCCGTCAACATCATCGAGTGCTGACGATCAGCAGGGCTGAGGGCGGCGGCACTCACAGGGTCGCCGTCGTGCCCTCCCCCGCCCCGCTTCCCGCGAGCCACTGGTCCCAGCTCAGGTTGAACGCCGCGTAGCCGTTGTCGGCCGGAGCCTTGGCGCGCGGCGAGCCCGTGATCGTGACGGGGTCGCCCTGCTTGACCTGGCCGTAGAACCACTTGGCGTCGGACAGCGACAGGTGGACGCAGCCGTGCGAACCACGGGCCGAGCCGCTGCCCGGGTTCGGGTCACCGGTCGAGTAGTGGACGTACGTGCCGGACTGGGTGAGGTGGACGTCCCAGGGCAGCGTCAGGTCGTAGTAGTTGGCGCTGCCCTTGTCGCAGCTGATGCCGACGCTGCAGGAGGTCATGTGGACCTTCTCCTGCTTGTCGATGACGGCCATCGTGCCGTTCCAGGTGGGGTACTCGGCGCTGCCCGCGTTGATCGACAGCGTCCGCACGGCCTGGCCGTTCTTGGTGACCTTCATGGTGTGACCGGTGACGGAGACGTCGGCCCGGACGTCGTCGCCGACCGTGAAGGAGTGCGTGTAACCGTGCACGCCGTAGCGGCCGTTGCCGTTGCTGACGCCCTTCATGTCGGCGTCGACCTTCACCTTCGTACCGGAGGGCCAGTACGTCTTGGGGCGCCAGTCGGCGCGCTTGTCGCCGAACCAGTGCCAGGCGCCGGCCACCGGCTGCGACGTGCTGACCTTCATGTGCTTCTCGACGGAGGCGCGCGCCTTGGCGGCCACGGGGTTGGTGAAGACCACCGAAATCGGCATCGCCACACCGACCTTGGCGTCGCTCAGCGGGGTGATCGTCTCCAGGAGCATCGGCGGACCCTTGGGCTTCGCCGGTGAGGGCTTGGCGCTCTCGCTCGGCCTCGCCGCCGCCTTCCCGTCGTTCCCGCCCGACGCCTTGTCGCCACTGCCGCCGCCGCAGGCGCTCGCGCCCACCAGCACCGCGACCGTCACGAGCGCGATCCTTATTCCGTCCTTGCGCCGTCCCACGACCTGCTCCACTCTCCGATTCACCCCATGCCCCCCAACGGGCCCAACTCACTGTCAGACAGTGACATGGCTCCGGCAGTTGCAGGGACCCATGTAAAGCGTGTTCCAAGACTGCGGCCACCGAAACGTCCTGACAGCGCCACCTGCACAGGCGGATCAACGTGCGGAAAGAGGTACCCCCACGGGATCGGATCGGGGACGATGGATTCTCGACCTCGTCGCCCCACCGACCAGGAGGCCAGCATGCTGCGTGGCATCGACGTCAGCTCGTACCAGTCCACGTTCGACACGGAAGGCCTGTCCTTCGTCTTCATCAAAGCCACGGAGGGGCGCTCGTACGTGAATCCACGGCTCACCGCCCAGACGAAGCTGGCCCGCGACGGCGGCTGCGTCGTCGGCTTCTACCACTTCCTGTGGCCGGGCAACCTCACGGCGCAGGCCGAGTACTTCGTCAGCAAGGCCCCCGAAAAGGCGGGCGACGTGCTGGCCGTGGACTGGGAGACGACCGGGGACGGCACCCGCGCGAGCAACTCGGAGAAGGACCGCTTCATCCGCGAGGTGAAGCGCCTGCGCCCCCATCACCGGGTGGTGCTCTACACGAACCGCGACTTCTGGCTGAACGTGGATACGACCTCCTACGCCGGTGACGGGCTCTGGATCGCCGACTACACGACGGCCGGCAAGCCGCGTATCAAGGCGGCCTGGAAGTTTCATCAGTACACGGACCGGCCGCTCGACAAGGACGTCGCGAATTTCACCAGCAAGAGCGCGCTGCGGGACTGGGCCACCCCGTGACGCGCCCCCGCACCCGGTGACTCAGGCGCGCCACTCCGCCGTGCGTTCCGGGGACGCCTCGGCCAGGGCCTTGCGGACCGTGTTCGTGTCCGCCGCGAGGCCGTAGACGGGGGTGCCGGGCTGCTGGCGCCAGGACTCGTCGAGGCTGCCCGTGTCCACGGAGTCGAAGCCGATCCCGTCGAGCAGGCCGCGTACGACCGTCTTGGCCGCCTCGTCGTCGCCGGCGACGGGCAGGGCGATGCGCTCGGGGTCGCCCTTGGGGCGCGGCTTGTCGAGAAGTTCATGGGCGTAGGTGCCGTTGAAGACCTTGACGACGGGGTGGCCGATCTGGAGCTCGGTCCAGCGGCTCTCGGGCATGCCCTCCTCGATGGCGGCGATGCGGCCGTCACGCTGCTGCGGGTAGTAGTTGCCGGTGTCGATGACGGTGACGCCTTCCGGCGCGTCGTCGAGGAGGTCGTCGGGCAGGCCGGGGACGGCCTTCATGGGCACGGTCACCACGACGACGTCGGCACCGCGAGCGGCCTCGGCGACGGTCACCGGCGTGGCACCGGTCTCCTCGGCGAGGTCGCGCAGGGTCTCGGGGCCGCGCGAGTTGGCCACGGACACGTCGTGGCCGGCCGCGGTGAATCGGCGGGTGAGATTGCCGCCGATGTTGCCGGCGCCGATGATGCCGATCTTCATGTCGAGCCCTTCCGGAGGAGCGGGCGGTACGCGCGTGGTCACGTACCTCCTGGTCGGCTGCCAGGCTATGCGCGAGTGCCCTACGAACGGGTTCGCACACGCCCTGCTCGCACACCCCCTAGTCCGTGCGCGCCAGCTTCCCCCGCATCACGGCCAGTTCCTCCCGCGCCTCGCGTTCCGCGGCGTCCTCGTCGCCCGACGCGACGGCGTCCACGAGCGCGGTGTGCGCCGCGTCGCCGTGGCCGGCCTCGGCGGCACGGACGTCGACGAGGTCGAGCAGGTCGATGAGGCCCTGGCGCAGCGCGGGCGCGAACTCGGCGAAGAGGTCGGTGAGTACGGGGTTGTGGGCGGCGGCCACGACCGCCGCGTGGAGCGCGATGTCGGCGTCCACGAACGCGGCGCCGCCCTCCTCCGCCGTCGCTCTGCGCGCGTCGAGGGCGGCGCGCATCGCCGTGACGTCCTCGGGGGTGCGGCGGCGTGCGGCGAGGCGTGCGGCCTGGACCTCCATCAGGACGCGGACCTCGTAGACGTCGGCGACGGCCGCTGCGCGCAGCCGCGCGGGCCAGTCGTCGACGGGCCGGTCGGCGGTGACGAAGACACCGGCTCCCTGCCGGGCCCGGACGAGTCCGGCGCCGGCGAGGGCGCGCAGCGCCTCGCGGACGGTGGAGCGGCCGACGCCGAGTTCCTTGGCGAGGGTCGTCTCGCCGGGCAGCTTGGTGCCGACCGGCCAGTGCCCCGACGCGATCTGCTCGCGCAGCCGCTCGGCGGCCTGTTCGACCAGAGGGCTGGGACGGAGCGCGCCGAGCGCCACGGGAATCACCTTCTCTTCTTGAACACCACTGTTGAACACCGCTGTCGAACACCTCTGTTGAACACGGCTGCTCGTCTTGTCGTCCCGACCAGCGCGTGAACGCGGAGACTTTGTCCCCCGGCCGACGCGACCTTCCCTTCCGCACACCACTTGTCTGAGGACCTGAGCTGTGACTAGCCTACTGCTCGTGATCTTCTGCGGTCTCCTTCTTCTCGGCTGCCGCGGCGGGGCCTGACGCGACCGGCACCCCGCCGCGGGATGCCGTGCTGCCGGTCGTCGTCCGACCGAGCCGAAGGACACGTCACCCATGACCACCGCCTACGACTGGAACCCGCAGCAGCCGGGCCCCATGCCGTACCACCGCTACCGCCCGCACCACGACCGCGTCGACGTCCCCGTGCGGGAGCGGAGCTGGCCGGGGGCCCGGATCGAGCGGGCGCCCCTGTGGGTCCCCGTCGACCTGCGCGACGGCAACCAGGCGCTCGCCGAACCGATGGACACCGGCCGCAAGCGCCGCTTCTTCGACCTGCTCGTGCGCACCGGGTTCAAGGAGATCGAGGTCGGCTACCCGTCGGCGAGCCGCACCGACTTCGACTTCGTACGCCACCTGGTGTCGTCGGGGGCCGTCCCCGACGACGTCACGCCCGTCGTCTTCACGCCCGCGCGGCGCGATCTGATCGAGCGCACCTTCGCGTCGATCGAGGGCCTGCCGCGCGCGGTCGTCCATCTGTACATCCCGACCTCCCGCGTCTGGCGCGACGTCGTGCTCGGCCGCGACCGCGCGCAGGTGCGGGAGACCGTGCGGGACGCCGCGGCGCACATGGCGCGCCTCGCGGACGCCCGGCCCGGCGCGCACATCCGCTTCCAGTTCGCACCGGAGACCTTCAACGTCACCGAGCCGGACTTCGTCCTGGAGATCTGCGACGGCCTGACCGAGCTGTGGGACGCGAGCCCCGACCGGCCGGTCACGCACAATCTCCCGGCGACGGTCGAGATCGCGACACCGAACGTGTACGCCGACCAGATCGAGTACATGCACAAGAACCTGTCCCGCCGTGACTCGGTGATCCTGTCCGTGCATCCGCACAACGACCGCGGCACGGGCGTCGCCTGCGCGGAGCTCGCGGTCCTCGCGGGCGCCCAGCGCGTCGAGGGCTGCCTCTTCGGCAACGGCGAGCGCACGGGCAACGTCGACCTGGTCACCCTGGCCATGAACCTGTACGCACAGGGCGTCGACCCGATGGTCGACTTCTCCGACATCGACGCCGTACGGGAGGTGGTCGAGCACTGCAACCGGCTGCCCGTGCACCCCCGCCACCCCTACGGCGGCGACCTCGTCTACACGGCGTTCTCCGGGACGCACCAGGACGCGATCAGCAAGGGCCTCGCGCATCACGCGGCGTCGGCCGCCGCGGCCGGGGTCCCGGCTCACGAGGCCCGCTGGGACGTGCCGTACCTGCCCATCGACCCGGCCGACGTGGGCCGCAGCTACGAGGCCGTCATCCGCGTCAACTCGCAGTCGGGCAAGGGCGGGATGGCGTATCTGCTCGCCACGCACCACGACGTCGACCTGCCGGCGCGGATGCGGCCCGAGTACGCGCGTGTGGTCCAGGAGGCCACGGACGACAGCGGGCACGAGGCGACCCCGAAGGACCTGTACGAACTGTTCCGCTCGACGTACCTGGAGCCGGGGCGCGGCGCCGGGCACGTGTCCCTGACGGCATGGTCCACGGACGGCGACGGACAGGCGCACCGGTTCGTGTGCACCCTCCAAGTGGGCGACCGCACGGGCGACTTCGAGGGGCGGGGCGGCGGAACACTCTCCGCGTTCGTGGACGCGCTCGCCGCGGCCGGGGTCGGCGTCGACATCGTCGACTTCACCGAGGACGCGCACGGCGAGGAGGCGACGGCGTACGCGCAGTGCCGGGTCGACGGCGTGACGGCGTGGGGCGCGGGCCGTGACCCCTCGCCGCTGGTGGCGTCGGTCCAGGCGGTCCTGGCGGCGGTGAACCGGGCGGTGGCGGCCCGGTAGGAAAGGAGGGGGCGCCCACCGGGACTTCCGATGGGCGCCCCTCGAGGACGGTCGGGCCGGGCTACTCGCAGGTGCCCGCGAACGTCTTCCTGGTCACGACGTCGGTCGCCGCGGCGCTCGTGTCCAGCCACGCGATCCGCTGGCCGTCACCGAGGGACGGGGCCAGCTGGGCGCCGGAGGAGCACGAGACGCGGGTGTAGACACCGGTCCCCGCGACGATGTCCGCGGTCCTGGCGACCTGCGCCTTCATCGGTCCGGTCCAGGAACCGATCGCGCCCCAGGCGTCGTAGGACGCGTACGCGAAGTAGTCGTCGGTGACCGAGAACTGGGCGATGTACGCGCTCGACGGCTTGCTCAGCTTCGCCGCCTTCGACAGGTCGCCGAGCGGCGCCGACATGAACTTGGTGCCGGGGATCAGGAAGCCGCCCGTCTCACGCCAGAAGACACGGTCGGAGGTGATCTGGAGGTCCGAGACGTAGCTGAACAGAGGGCTGGCGATCCGCTTGCTCTGCGTGGTGCCCTCGGCGATGTCGTAGACGTACACCCAGGTGCCGTCACCTCCGGCCCAGGCGATCGTGCCGTGCTTCATGGCGAGGTGCGCGGCCTTGGTGCCGGCCTCGGGCGTCACGTTGACGGTGGCGCCGTCGGCCTTGCGCAGCATGACGTCCTGCTCGCCGTCGGCGGTGGTGCGGATGTAGGCGAGCGCTCCGTGGCCGGTGACCGGCTCGGTCTCGTCGGCGTCCGGGGTGTCGACGATCTTCCTGATCGGGCCCTGGCCCTTGTCGCCCGCGCCGTAGACGCCGATACCGTCGGCGGTGATCCGGGTGAAGACGATCCGGCCGCCGTCGAGGGACGGGTCGAGCAAGTAGGCGTCTCTCTGGGTGAGTTCGTGCTGGTGCTTCTTGTCGAAGCGGCCGACGGTGATGCCGAAGCCGGCCGACCCCGCGCCCCAGGCGACGGCGTCGCCGTGACCGATGGCGTAGACGTCGCCGTCGATCTGCGCGGCCTGCTCGTCGACTGCTCCGCCGTAGACCTCGTACGCGGGCAGCACGTTGCCGGCGAGCGTGGTGGCGTCGTGGGTGCCGCCCTTCTGCTCCCAGCCCCGCTCGATGCCGTGGGCGTCGAAGGCCTTGGCGATGGTGGCGAGGTCGGCCTTGGAGACCTTCAGGGACTTGGCGGCGAGGGTGACCGCGTTGCGCATGTCGGTGAAGCCGGACAGCGGCGTGAGGTAGTTCTGCGCGGAGCGGTAGACGATGCGGTCCGCGAGCTTCGGGTCGAGGTTCTTGCGGATGTCCCACAGGGCGCCGCCGACGATGGTGGAGTTGTAGTGCACTCCCCCGTTGTCGATGTCCAGCGTGATGGGCTCGTAGTCCTTCTGTGCGTTGCGGCCGTCGTTGAGGTCGCGCAGGGCGCACTCCTCGAGCGGCTTGGTGCCGTTGCAGAGGTACTCGCCGATGAGACCGGACGTCGGGTCGCTCATCGCGACGCCCTTGTCGGCGGTCTCCATGGCGTTGCCGAAGTAGTCGGATATCGCCTCGTTGAGGGCGCCCGACTGGTTGAGGTAGACGAGCCCCGCGGAGTGTTCGGTGACGCCGTGCGTCATCTCGTGGCCGACGACGTCGAGGCCCACGGACAGCGGCACGCCGTTCATGTGGCCGTAGACCATCTTGTCGCCGTCCCAGAACGCGTTGGCGTAGTCCTTGCCGTTGCTGGCGACGTTGACGACGGAGTAGATGCTGCCGCCCTTGCCGTCGATGCCGTCGCGCCCGATCTCGTCCTTGTAGAACTCGTAGACCTTGGCGGCGTTGAGGTGGGCGTCGACCGCGCCCGACGACGTGCTGGCACCGTCGAAGCGGTCGCTGCCGGACTTCACCAGCGGCACGTCGTCGGTGACGGGGCCGCCCGCGACGTCCGTGTAGCTCTTGCGCTGCGCGTCGTAGGTGCGGATCTGCCCGCCGGTCCGCGCGTACATGGCACGCGTCGAGTCGACCAGCGTGTACGAACCGTCGGCCTCCTTGTTGGTGTTCAGCTTCGCCTCGCTGCCGTCGACGCGTACGCCCGTCCCCTCCGCGGGCGACGCGTCGGCGGCGTCGATGTTGTTGTACGAGAGCGCGATGCCGCCCACGCGCGCGTCGACGTACACCTCCTGGCGCACGGGGCTGCCGTCGGACCGGGCACCCGTGACGGTGAAGTGCCAGGCCAGCTTGCCGCCGGCGGCGTCGGGCAGGACCGTCAGGCCGTGCTGGGCGGTCTTCGCGCCCTCGACGCGCGACAGGTCACGGTCGAGCGTGAACATCCGCCGCTCGGCGGCCGCCTGCGACACCGTCGGCGTGGTGGAGACCGTGAGGTGGGTGTAGAGGGTGCCGGTCGCGGAGCTGACGCGCCGGCCGCCGTCGGCCGCCTCGGTCTGCACCGCGTACTCGGCGCCGAACACCGGTACGCCGTCGTGCTGCTGGCGGAAGCGGACGGAGGACTGCTTGCCGGACGTGGTGGTCCCGAGCGTCTTCAGGTCGGAGACCGGAATCTTGTACGTGCCCTTGTGGGCCTTCAGATGGGCGCGGGCGGCCTCGGCGGGCGTGCCCCCGCGCACCTCGTCGTCCAGGCCCTGCGTCATCGCGGGGGCGACCGGCACCGGGTCCGCCGCCGTGGTGGCCGGGGGCGCGGTGGTGTCGTCGTCCGCCCACGCCGGCGCGGCCAGCAGCGCCGATCCCGTGGCGGCGACGACCACACCGGTCGCCAGCATCCGCCGGATTCTCGTTCGTCTCACAGAGCCCTCCCCATCACACACCTGCATGCGGGGCGCGTGCGCTCCACACGGTTGACGGGGTCGATGCTTCGGTACGGCGGGGGCCACGAACAGGGGATGGCGCTGGCGTGAACGTGCCGTGGCGCAAATACGCCTCAGAAGGCTTGCGGTGGACCGGAGTTGGCGTCTTCCTCGTCCAGCCAGCCCGCGCGGGCCGCGTGCCAGCCGAGCTGGAAGCGGGTCACGGCGCCGACCTCGCCCATGAGGGCGTGCAGCCGCCGCTGCACGGTGCGGTGGCCCATGCCGAGCTGACGGGCGATGGCCGCGTCGGTGAGGCCGGTGTGCAGCAGCCCGACGATCTGCCGGTCGATGGCGTCGAGTTCACGTCCGCCGCCGTCGCCCGGCCCCTCGGCGCCGTGCGCGCCCAGCCGCCTGCCCTTGGCGAAGTGCTGCTCGAAGAGCGACTGCAGGCCGGTGAGCAGGCCGCTGCGGTGCACGACGAGGGCGACGGGTTCGACCTCGTCGCGCTCGGGGTCGAGCGGCAACAGGGCGGCCCTGCGATCCACGAGGACCATCTTGATCGGCAGGTCCTCGACGACGGAGATCTGCTGGCCGTGTGCGACGACGTCGGCCAGGGTGCGCGCGGTGTCCGGCTGTTCGAGGCAGCCCCGCTCCACGACGGCGCGCAGGGTGACGCCGCGGTCCATCGCCTCCCGCTCGGCCTCTTCGAGGTTGTCCTGGAAGGTGAGCACCTGGGGTACCGGCATCGCCGGCACGAAGGAGCACACCTCGTGGCGCGCCTGGCGCTGCATGGCGAGGAGCCTGCGCCGGATCGCGACCGTACCGGAGAGCACCTCCACCGGCACGTACGACTGGGCGGAGCGGTGCCGTTCCGCCAGGTCGCCGACGAGCGACTCGACCCGGTGCAGCGCGGCACGGCGGGATTCGAGGAGCGGTCCGAGCGCGAGGACGGGTGGGGCGGCGCGGTAGCGGACGGTGCCGTCGCGGTGTTCGGCGCTGGCGAGGCCGCGTTCCACGAGGAGGCCGAGGGCGCGGACGATGTCGTCCGGCACGGCCCCCGGGCCGGTCAGGGCGGCCGGGTCGCTGTCGGGCCGGTCCACCAGAAGCCGGTAGACGGCGTCCTCCTCGGGGCCGAGCCCGAGGAGCGTGAGCAGCGAAGCGTCCGCGAGTCCCGGCACCTCGGGCACCGGGACTCGCGGACGTGACTGAGGTCTCAGCGCTCAGGCCTTGTTCAGGTTCGCCCAGAACTCGTCGAACGAGAGGACCTTGTCCCCGTTGGCGTCCTGCCGGGCGATGAGCGCCTCGGCGACCGACTCGGTGACGTTGAAGTCGCCCATCTGAGCCATCGCGCTCTTGTACTCGACCGCCGTGATGAAGCCGTCGCCGTCCGCGTCGAACCGCTGGAACGCCTTGCGTGCTTCCTCGATGTCCGCCACCGGGTCCACCCCTTCTTGCTGTAACACTGACGGGGGTCAGATTAACCGGCTGTACGAGCGCGCAGTGCGGCGACCACCCACGCGAACTCCTCGTTGTGCCGGGGCAGCGTCTCCAGGCCCCGCACCAGGGACACCAGGTCACGGAACCGTGCCACGTCGTCGTTGGCCGCGGCCTCCATGCGCTCCAGTACGGCGGCCGGGTCGGCGTTCCCGAGCAGCCCTCGCAGCACCTCCTCCGCCTCGGGCGACTCGGGAGCGACGCCGCGCTCGCGCGCCTCCCCGGCGAGCTGCACCAGGCGGCTCATGAACCACAGCGAGCTGCCGGGCGGCACATCGGGCCCGCGGTCGGCGGCGTTGAACTCGATCATGCGGCGCATGTGCGCCCGGAAGTCCGGGTCCTGCATCAGCTCGGCCAGCTCGACCCACGCATCGACCTGCTCGGTCGTCGGGTCGTCGGGCAGCTCGGGGACCATGACCCGCATCCGGGTGCGGATGTCCGGGTCGGCGGCGTCCAGGCCGCCGAAGGTCTGCTCCATGAAGTCGTCGATGATGTGCTTGCGCTCGGCGGCGCTCAGCCGTGCCAGCTTGTTCATCAGGGCCATCTCCTCTGCGCTCGAGTTCCTTTTCGCGACGGTCGACAGGACGGCCCGGTTCAGCCGCAGCGAGCGGATCTGCGCGTCCAGCGCCGCCACGTGCGCGGCGGCCACGGACGCGATGTCCGTCTCCCCGTCCACCACCCGTCGTACGTCGTCCAGGCCGAGGCCCAACTCCCTTAGAGTGCGGATGAGTTCGAGCCGGGCGAGGGACCGCGCGCCGTACAGGCGG
Source organism: Streptomyces sp. NBC_01445 (assembly GCF_035918235.1). Taxonomy (NCBI): domain Bacteria; kingdom Bacillati; phylum Actinomycetota; class Actinomycetes; order Kitasatosporales; family Streptomycetaceae; genus Streptomyces; species Streptomyces sp. NBC_01445. Next base: position 3,905,947 of record NZ_CP109485.1, read on the forward strand.
TAGCCGCCCTGACTGCGTCCTACGGGCGGCAGGGCGCCCACGTCGGACCAGTAGCGGATGGTGCGCACCGACAGGCCGGTGCGCCGGGACAGCTGCCCGATGGTGAGCAGCCGCGGGCCGTCGTCGATCATGTGGAGAAGTCTGGGCCTTCCAGTGGGTGGAGACTCAAGAGAGCCGAGGGGGAACGTCATGCCGGGCACTGTGCGGGACATTCTGGATGCCGCGGCGCGAGGGGTCTTCCCCCCGCCGGACGGGGGCACGACGGTGGTGCCGCAGGCGGATCACCGGGACGCGGGGGTGCTGTCCTTCACCGCCCACTCGGTGGTGTTCACGGACGAGGACCCGCAGTGGGTGCACGAGACGCTGCGCGGGCTGGACTGCGATCCGCTGGCGGCGACGATGAATCCGCGGTTCCTCGGCGCGCTCATGGAGCGGACGGGGCGCCGTCATGACACGACGGACCTGCTCACCGTGGCCCCGGCGCTGCCGGGCGAGCCGCCGGTGGCCCTGAAGGAGATCGCGGACCCGGACCATCCGCGGGTGGTGCGGGCGCGGCTGCGCCGCGACGACGTGCGGATGTGGGCGGCGGACGGCGGGGTGCTCGTCCTGGGGCGCGGCGTCGCGGGCCGCTGGGAGACGGCGATCGAGGTCGACGAGGAGGCGCGCCACCGGGGCCTCGGCCGGCTTCTCGCGGTGGCCGCCCGGCATCTGGTCCCGGACGGTGGGCCGCTGTGGTCCCAGCAGTCACCCGGGAACGCCCGCAGTGTGCGGGCGTTCCAGGCGGCGGGTTACCGTCCCGTCGGCGCGGAGGCGCTGTTCATCGCGCCCTGCCGGCGCTAGCGGAAGATGCCGGTGTGGCCGAGGGAGTACCGGCCGGGCTGCGGGTACACGGCCAGGCCGTGCGGGCCGTCACCGACGGTGATGCGGGCGATCTGCTTCCCCGTACGCGTGTCGATGGTGTACACCTCGGAGTCGTAACGGCCGGAAAGCCACAGGATCTTGCCGTCGGAGGAGACGCCGCCCATGTCGGGGCTGCCGCCGTCGGGCAGCGTCCACTTCTTGGTCAGCTTGTTCTTCGCGAAGTCGAAGACGGAGATGGTGCCCTCGCCGCGGTTGGAGATGTACATCTCGCGGGAGTCGCGGCTGACGTAGAGCCCGTGGGCACCCTTGCCGGTGGGCAGGAGCTTGGGGGTGGTGAACTTCTTGCCGTCCAGGACCCACATGCCGTTGGCCACCATGTCGGCGATGTAGAACGTCTTGCCGTCCGGGGAGATCTTGACGTCCTGCGGCATCGCGCCCTTGAAGGGCAGCCGCTCCTGGCGGACGACCTTCATCTTCGCGGTGTCGACCTTGAGGAGTTCGCCGCTGAACTCGCAGGAGACGATGAAGTAGCGGCCGTCGGCGGAGAAGTCGGCGTGGTTGACGCCGTAGCAGCTGACGGGCACGGTCTTGAGCGCCTTCATGGTGTGCGCGTCACGGAAGACCAGCTCCCGGTCGAGCGAGGCCATCACGATGGAGTACTTGCCGTCGGGCGTGAAGTAGAGGTTGTACGGGTCGTGCACGTCCACCGTCTTGCCGACCCTGCCGGTCTTCGGGTCGATGGGCGTGAGCGTGTTGCCCTTGTCGTTGTTGACCCAGAGAGTCTTCATGTCCCAGGACGGCACGACGTGCTGCGGCTGCCTGCCGACGTTGATCGTCTCGATGACCTTGTACGTCCTGGGATCGATGACAGAGACGGTGTCGGACTCGGTGTTGGGCACGTAGATCCGGGACGGGAAGTCCTTGACGACCGGCGACAGCTTGTCGGGGCGGTCGGCGGCGTAGATGTCCTTGGGGTCGAGGACGGGCGGCATGCCGGGCAGGCCCTGCGCGACCGGCTTCGGCTTGACGGCCGTGACGCCGTGCGTACCGAGCGCCTCGGTGGCCCGGTGCTTCTTGGCTTCGATGCCGCAGCCCGCGAGGGCCGCGAGGACCGTGGCGGCGGCGATCAGTACGGCGGTGGTGCGGGTGCGGCGGGGTGTCATTTCAGCAGCTCCGTGGTGGTCACCGCGGCCAGGCCGCGGCGGTCGAGGTCTTCCAGGAGGGCGGGGAGCGCAACGACCGTGTCCCGGTAACCGAAGTGCAGGCTCACGACCGAGCCTTCGCGGATCTCCGAGGTGACCTTCCGGGTCACCTCGGCGGCGCCCGGCGAGGTGTAGTCGAGGGAGTCGACGTCGTACGACAGGACGTGCGGGTAGCCGGCCGTGCGGGCCAGGCTCTCGACGAGCGGGGTCGCCCGCTGGGTGCGCGAGGGCCGGAACCAGGTGCCGATGGAGCCGGTGAGGCGGCGGATGCGGTCGGCGCAGCCGGTGATCTCCGCGCGTGCCTCGGCCTCGGACATCGTGTTGATGTCGCGGTGGTTCAGCGTGTGGTTGCCCAGGTCGTGGCCGCCGTCGAGGATGCGCCGGGCCACGGCGGGGTGCTCGTCGAGCCAGCTGCCGACGGCCAGGACGGTCACCCTGGCGTGGGCCCGCTCGGCCTCCTTGAGGAGCGCGTACGCGATGGCCGGGTCGCCCTGGCCGTGGAAGGTGAGGGCGACGCGGGGGCGGTCGCGGGGGCCGTGGTCGATCTGGGCGGGCTGCCCCGGGAAGCGGCGGGGGGCCGGGGCCGCCGGCGCGGCGCGGGCGGGGTGGGACGGGCTGGCGGAGTGCCCGGCGGCCACCGCGTCGCGGGCGGTGGTGGAGCAGCCGGTGGTGAGGGCGGCGGCGGTGAGTCCGGCGCCGAAGCGGAGGGCTGCGCGGCGGTCGGTCGAGGTCACCGCCCCATTTAAGGTCAATAAGGGACAAGCGGGACTTATCGACCCGAGGGTCTTAATGAATACTGGATGGCGTCGTTAATAAATCTTCATTTGCCAGGCTCGTGGCCCAGGTCACCGAGGATTCATTTGGCCTCATGGGCCGAGGTCTGCCATAGTCGGGAACACGACCCCCATTGACCCGGGCTCGGTCGTCGACAGCGGCCGTGGATCACACCCCAACCATCCACGGCGCTCCACGAAAGCCCCCGCGGCGCCCCACAAGGCGAAAACGGGGGCTTTCGTGTACCCCCCGACGCCCCCGACATCCCCGCCGCCCCGGCACCGGCACTCAGCGGTCGGCGACCCGCATCTCGAACCAGGTGGTCTTGCCGCGCGGCAGCAGATCCACGCCCCAGCGGTCGGAGAGCTTGTCGACCAGACAGAGTCCGCGCCCGCTGATGTCGAGCTCGTGGACGGGCATGAGACAGGGGAGCCCGCGCGAGGGATCACGCACCTCGACCCTGATCCAGCCGCGCCTGCGGACCATCCGTAACCCGAAGATCCTGGCCCCCGTGTGCCGCACCGCGTTGCCGACGAGCTCGGAGACGAGCAGCACGACGTCCTCGGTCATCTTCGGGGAGAGTCCCCAGTGCCTCAGGACGACCACCTGGGCGAGCCTGCGCGCGGTCGCCGCCGACTCGGGCCGCGACGGCAGCGGCACCTCCGCCTCGGCCGGATTCCCGAACAACTCCAGTGCCTTCAGAGCCCGTTCGTCCTCGACCGCAGGCGACCAGCGCGCCGCGGTCGCACTCCCGTGCCTCCGCGGCTGTTCGATACCCTCCAGCCCCGCCATCCCCCCATCATGGCTGCCCAGAACGGGTTCCGGGGCCGTTCCTGCCGAATAAGCCCCCCGGAACCTTCCATTCCGGGGGGCTGGTTTGGCATATGACGCTGGCAGATAAACCCTTGCCGCATACCTGCTGAGCTGCGACGATCGCGCGATTCGGTCCGATCGACGACCTCGGCGGCCCGAACGCCCTTAAGGTTCTCTTAAGGCTGCGATAAACCGCCCCAACGAGGGACAGCGGTGAGACGTCCCGTCAACTACAAGTGGATCAGGGGAAGTTGACACGGGTGTCTGCGCGGGGTCCCGCGCGCCGGCGAACCGGCGAACCGGACCGCCTAGAGGAACTTGGCCTTGCCCGGGCCCTCTTCGACGAAGCTCCGCATCCCGCGCTCGCGGTCCTCGGTGGCGAACAGGCCCGCGAACCAGTTCCGCTCGACCGCGAGACCGGTGTCGATGTCCGTCTCCAGGCCCACGTCGATGGACTCCTTCGCGGCGCGCAGCGCGAGCGCCGGCCCCTGCGCCAGCTTCGCGGCCCAGGCGTGCGCCTGCTCGTAGACCTCGGCGGCGGGCACGACGCGGTCCACCAGGCCGATGGCGAGGGCCTCTTCGGCCTTCACATGGCGGCCGGTGAAGATGAGGTCCTTCGCCTTGGAGGGGCCGACCAGGCGCGCGAGGCGCTGCGTGCCGCCCGCGCCGGGGATCAGACCGAGCAGGATCTCGGGCTGGCCGAGCTTCGCGTTGTCCGCGGCGATGCGGAAGTCGGCGCACAGCGCGAGTTCGCAGCCGCCGCCGAGCGCGTAGCCGGTGACCGCGGCGACGACCGGCTTGGGGATGCGCGCGACGGCCGTGAACGAGTCCTGCAGGGCGCGGGAGCGCACGATCATGGCCGCGTGGTCCATGGCCTGCATCTCTTTGATGTCCGCACCGGCGGCGAACGCCTTGTCGCTGCCACGGACGACCACGGCGCGTACGTCGTCGCGGCGCGAGGCCTCCTCGGCGAGCTCCTTGATGCGGTCCTGGGTGGCGATGTCCAGAGCGTTCATCGGCGGCCGGTCGAGCCGGATCGTGCCGACGCCTTCGGCGACTTCGAGGTAGGCAGTCATGGACAGCAGGTTAGTGCGCGTTAACGGGAGAGGCCCGGTGCACTTGGTCACAGTGCGCCGGGCCTCTTCACGTAGAGACAAAAGCAGTCAGGGACGCAACGGCGTCAGGCCTTCCACTTGTCCCAGGACATGTTCCAGCCGTTGAAGCCGTTGTCCGGGGCCACCGTCCGGTCCTGCGAGTTCTTCACCTCGACGACGTCACCGATCATCGAGCTGTTGAAGAACCAGGCCGCCGGCACCTTGCTGTCGTAGCCGCCGCGCACGTCGCGCAGGCCCACACAGCCGTGGCTGGCGTTGTAGTTGCCGAAGGCGCCGCCGCCCCAGTAGTTGCCGTGGATGAACGTCCCGGACGTCGTCAGTCGCATGGCGTGCGGCACGTCCTTGATGTCGTACTCGCCGCCGTAGCCCACCGTTTCGCCGTTCATACGGGTCACCGTGAGCTTCTCGCTGATGACCATCTGGCCGTTCCACGTGGAGTAGCCCGGCTTGCCCGTGGTGACCGGGACCTTCTTGATGGTCTTGCCGTCGCGCTTCACGGTCATCATGTGCGTCTTGGCGTCGACCGTGGAGACCTGGCTGCGGCCGACCGTGAACTTCACGGTCTTGGCCTGCTTGCCGTAGACGCCCGGCCGACCCTCGACGCCGTCGAGGTTGAGCTTGACGGTCACTTCGGTGCCCGCGGCCCAGTACTTCTCGGGGCGGAAGTCGAGGCGGTCGTTGCCGAACCAGTGGCCCTCGACGGGCACGGACGGCTCCGTCTTGATCTCGATGGCCTTCTCCACGTCCTCCGGGTGCGTGATGCCCCGCGTGAAGTGGACCGAGAACGGCATGCCGACGCCGACCTTCGAGCCGTCCTCCGGCGTGAACTGGCCGACGAACGTGTTCTTCGGGACCAGCGTCGTGAACGACACGTCCTTCGCGGACGCGCGGCCCTCGGAGTCCTTGGCGACCGCGTGGACCTTGTACTTGGTGGAGGCGGCCAGGTGATGCGCGGGCGTCCAACTGGCGCCGCCGTCCACGATCTTGCCCTCGACCGGGTTGCCCTTGGTGTCGGCGACCTTCACCTCGGTCAACTTGCCCTTGTCGGCGGTGATCCGGAGGTCTCCGCTGGTGGCCACGCCGTCCGCGCCGTCCTTCGGGGCGATGGCGACGACGGCCTGGGACGGCTTGTTGGTGTCCGCCTTGCCCGAGTCGCCGCCCTTGCCGTCACTCCCCGAACCGGAGCCGCCGTTCCCTCCGCCGCAAGCCGTGGCCAGCAGCAGAGCGGCCCCCAGCAGAGCCCCCGATATCGGTCGTCGCCCGTTCACGATCTTGTCTCCCCTCGCGCAAGGCCGGTCAGGCCCCCACCCCAGCGCGTCCTAGCGCGCACTGCGACAGATAACCACACGACCTGCAGTTATGGATCCCCAGCTATGTCACCGTTCAGTCCCAACTGGTCCGGCTTTGACGGAGCGTGAGGCGGGGCGTGGGGTGAGGTGTGGGGCAGGGCGTGGGGCGGGGCAAGGGCCTGGCCGACCGGCCGCGCGCGGGGCTCAGTGTGCGGCCGTACCCGCCTTCCAGTTCTTCCAGGTCATGTTCCAGCCACTGAGGCCGTTGTCGGGGGCGACCACCTTGTCCTTGCTGTTGACCACCTCGATGACGTCGCCGACGAGGCTGTGGTCGAAGAACCACCCCGCGGGCGAATCCGAGCTGCCGCCCCTCTCATCGGCCAGCCCGATGCAGCCGTGGCTGATGTTGCGGTTACCGAAGGCGTCCGATGTCCAGTAGTTGCCGTGCAGGAACGTTCCGGACGACGTGAGCCGGATGGCGTGCGGCACGTCGGGGACGTTGTACTCACCGCCGAACCCGACAGTGCGGCTGTCCATCCGGGTCATCTCGAGCATCTCGCTGATGACCATCTTCCCGTTGTATGTGGGAGTTTTGGTCGCCCCGGCGGTGATGGGGATGGTCTCGGCGGGTTCGCCTTCGCGGCGCACCTCCATGGTGTCATCGTCCGCGTCCACCAGGCTGACCTGGCTGCGACCGATGGTGAAGGCCATCTTCTTGTGCTGCACGCCGTACACACCGGGGGCCGACTGCACGTCGCGCAGCCCCAGGTCGACGGTGACCTCCGTGCCCGGCTTCCAGTAGTCGCGCGGCCGGAAGTCGAGGCGGGACTTGCCGAACCAGTGCGGGGCGACCTCCACGGCGGGCTTCGTCGTGACGTGGATGGCGCGTTCGACGGCGGCCCGGTTCTGGATGGCCCTGTTGAACTCGAGCGAAACGATCATGCCGGTGCCGACGGTGGACCGGTCCTCCGGCGTGACGTAGCCGACGAACCGCTTGGCGGGGACGGACGTCGTGAAGGTGGTGTGGCGGGCGGTGCGGTGACCGTCCTTGTCGCGCGCGACCACGTCCACGGTGTACTTGGCGGCGAGGGAGAGCCGCCGTTCGCCCGTCGGCCGCCATCGCGCGCCGTGTTCGTCGATCCGGCCCTGGACCGGGACCTCCTCTCCGTCCTGGAGCTTCACGACCTTGACCGTTTGCAGGCGCCCGTCCGGCACCTTCACCTCGATCGTCCGGTCGGCCGGTACGTTCTTGGTCCCGTTGGCCGGGACGACCTCGATCGCATCTTCGGGGGAGCGCGACTTGCCGAGCAGATCTTCCGCGGCGGTGCATCCGGTGACTCCGGTCAGCACCACCGCCCAGGTCAGTACGGCGGCCAGCGTGGCCCCTGCGTTTCTCACAGTTGTTCTCACACCCGATCAACGACCGTCACCCCGCCGGGGAAACGTGAGTGCGACCCAAGCTCTGGGCAGAACACTGGGGAGGACGACGCGACGGGGAGCCGCGGCCGGGACGCCGCACGCCCTTCCCCTGCCGGTGGCGCCGGCCCGACCGAGCCGCGGGAGGCATGACAGGTGGCGAGCGCACCCGAGCAGGAGGCACCACAGGATGCCCTGGTGGAACGGCCCGCGGGGCTTCCGCAGGCGCGCTCCGCACCCGGAAGGAAGGGCCGCCGCACGAGAGAGCGACCGCCGCCCGTCGAACCGGTCTGGCCGGGCGCCCCCACCCCGCTGGGCGCGCGCTTCCGGGTCGGGCCCGACGGCACGGCGGGCACCAACTTCGCGCTCTGGGCGGGCGGTGCGGAGTCGGTCGACCTCTGTCTCTTCGACGAGGCGGGCCGCGAGCGGCGCGCCCCGCTGACCGAGCTGACGCACGAGATCTGGCACGGCTTCGTACCGGACGTGCTGCCGGGACAGCGGTACGGGTTCCGGGTGCACGGCCGCTGGGACCCGTGGACCGGCGCCCGCTGGAACCCGGCGAAGCTGCTCCTCGACCCGTACGCGCGCGCCGTGGACGGCGACTTCGGGCTGCCGCCGGAGGTCTACGGCCATGTGCGCGACTGGCCCGAGCAGCATGTGGCCGACACCGTGCGCGACGACCGGGACTCGGCGCCGTACGTCCCCAAGGGGGTGGTCGTCCACGACGACGCGCCCGACGACGAGTGGGCGGACGACCGCCGTCCGAAGACGCCGTGGGCGGACTCGGTGATCTACGAGCTGCATGTGAAGGGGTTCACCGAGCTGCATCCGGGGATCCCGGAGGAGCTGCGGGGGACGTACGCGGGGCTGGCGCATCCCGCGGCGGTGGAGCACCTGGTGAAGCTGGGGGTGACGGCGGTCGAGCTGCTTCCCGTGCACCAGTTCGCCCACGAGGACCACCTGCTGCGACGGGGGCTGCGCAACTACTGGGGCTACAACTCGATCGGCTACTTCGCCCCGCACGCGGCGTACGCGGCGTCCGGGACGGGCGGGCAGCAGGTCGGCGAGTTCAGGCGGATGGTGCGGGCGCTGCACGAGGCCGGTATCGAGGTCATCCTCGACGTGGTCTACAACCACACGGCGGAGGCCGGCGAGCTCGGCCCGACGCTGTCCCTGAAGGGCATCGACAACCGCGGCTACTACCGCCTCCAGGACGACGCGCGCCGGTACGCGGACTACACGGGCTGCGGCAACACCCTGCACGTCGTGCAGCCGCACGTGCTGCGCCTGCTCACCGACTCCCTGCGCTACTGGGTGACGGAGATGGGTGTGGACGGCTTCCGCTTCGACCTGGCGGCGGCGCTCGCCCGCTCGATGCACGACGTGGACATGCTGTCGCCGTTCCTCGCGGTGATCGCGCAGGACCCGGTCCTGCGGCGGGTGAAGCTGATCGCGGAGCCGTGGGACGTGGGCTCGGGCGGCTACCAGGTCGGCGCCTTCCCGCCCCTGTGGACGGAGTGGAACGACCGCTACCGCAATGCCGTACGGGACTTCTGGCGCGGCGCCCTGCCCGATGTGCGTGACCTGGGCTACCGGCTGTCCGGGTCGAGCGACCTGTACGCGTGGGGCGGGCGGCGCCCGTACGCGTCGGTCAACTTCGTCACCGCCCACGACGGGTTCACGTTGCGCGACCTGGTGTCGTACGGCCGCAAGCACAACGAGGCCAACGGCGAGGGCAATCGCGACGGCACCGATGACAACCGTGCCTGGAACTGCGGCGCGGAGGGTGAGACATCAAACGAGGACGTACTCGCCCTGCGCAGGCGGCAGTTGAGGAATCTGCTGACGACGCTGCTGCTGTCCACCGGGGTGCCGATGCTCGTCGCCGGTGACGAGCTGGGGCGCACGCAGCGCGGCAACAACAACGCTTACTGCCAGGACAACGAGATCAGCTGGGTGGACTGGTCGCTCCTCGAAGAGCCTGGCTGGCGGGCCCTGTTCGACCTCACCTCGCGGCTCATCGCGCTGCGGCACGCGCATCCGGTGCTGCGGCGGCGCGCGTTCTTCTCCGGGCGCGCGCACTCGGCGGACGGGCTGCGGGACCTCGCGTGGTTCACGGCCCGCGGCACGGAGATGACGGAGCGGGACTGGTACGCGCCGGCGGCGACGCTCGGGATGTACCTCTCCGGGCGCGACATCCCGGGTCGCGACGCGCTGGGCGCACCGGTGACGGACGACAGTTTCCTCGCGGTCCTGCACGCCGGGGACGGCCCGGAGAGCTATGTCCTGCCCGGCGAGCCGTGGGCACGTACGTACGAGGTCGTGGTGGACACGTCGCTGGAGGAGCAGGAGGACGCGCCGGCGGTGACGCACCCGGCGGGGGCGGTGATCACCGTGCCGGGGCGGACGGTGCTGCTGCTGCGGGTGCACCCCTCGGACAACGGGGAGGTGTAGAGCCGCCAGGGGGTGTCCGGCGGATCGGGGTCGGACAGGTCACGATCCGCCGGACACCCCTAGCCGAGGATCTTCCGGTCGTACGCCACGGCAACCGCCGCCGCGCGGTCCTTCACGCCCAACTTGCCGTAGACGTGGGTGAGGTGGGTCTTCACGGTCGCCTCGCTGATGAACAGGACGCGGGCGATCTCCTTGTTCGACGTCCCCTTGGCGACCAGGGCGAGGACCTCGCGCTCGCGGGCCGAGAGGGGTTCGTCGGCCGGGGCGGCCGGGGTGCGCACCGCGGTGACCAGGCGGGAGGCGACCGCCGGGGACAGCACGGTGCGGCCGTCGGCGGCGGCGCGTACGGCCGTGAACAGCTCCTCGCGCGGGGCGTCCTTGAGGAGGTAGCCGGTAGCGCCCGCCTCGATCGCTGGCAGCGTGTCCGAGTCCGTGTCGTACGTGGTGAGGACGAGGACGCGGGAGCGGGCGCCCCGGCGGGTGAGTTCCTTGATGGCGTCCACGCCGTTCCCGCCGGGCATGCGCAGGTCCATGAGGACGACATCCGGGTCGAGGCGGGCGGCGAGTCCCACGGCCTCGACGCCGTTCGACGCCTCGCCGAGGACCGTGAAGTCGTCGGCCGACTCGAACATGCCGCGCAGGCCGTCCCGTACGACGGGGTGGTCGTCGACGATCAGCAGAGAGATGACGGAGTCACTGGTCATGGCGCACCAACGGTACGCGAGCCGAGACGGCCGTGCCGCCGCCCGGCTCGGACTCCACCGTCAGTGCGCCCGCGATGCGTTCGGCGCGGGCCCGCATCCCGTCGAGGCCGAAGCCGCCGGTGCCGGTGCGGGCGGGCAGCTCCAGGGGGTCGAAGCCGCGGCCGTCGTCGCGTACGTCGAGGGTGACCTCGCCCGCCATGTAGGAGAGCGTGACGCCGAGCCGTCCGGCGTGGGCGTGCCGGGCCGCGTTCGACAGGGCCTCCTCGGCGATGCGCAGGAGCGTCGCCTCGATCTCGTCGTGCAGCTGCTCCGTGGTGCCGGTGACGGTGAACTCGGCGCGTACGCCGGTGCGCCGGGACCACTCGGTGACGGTCTTCTTCAGCGCCTCGGACAGGGAGGCGTTCTCCAGGGCCGCCGGGGAGAGGTTGTGCACGGAGCGGCGGGCCTCGCCGAGGCTGTGCCGGGCGAGGTCGGCGGCGCGGTCGAGGTGCTGGCGGGCCTGTTCCGGGTCGGCGGTGCCCGCGACGACCTGGAGCTGGGCGATGATCCCGGTCAGACCCTGCGCGATGGTGTCGTGGATCTCGGCGGCGAGCCGGCGGCGCTCGTCGGCGACGCCCGCTTCCCTTGCCTGGACGAGGAGTTGGGTGTGCAGGGCGGCGTTCTCGCCCATGGCGTCCTGGAGGGCCTTGTTCGTGCGCTCCAGTTCGGCGATGGTCTCGGCCTGGACGCGGTTGCGCTCCTCCTCCTTGACGTTGATGTGCATCATGACGGAGACCAGACCCATGTTCACGGCGAGCAGCGCACCGAAGACGGCCCAGGTGAGCGGGCCCTTCGGCGGGAACCCGCCGGCCTCGGAGCCGGCCATGACGACGGCCGTGGCGAACAGCCCGGTGCGCACGAACCGGCGCGGCAGCAGCCGGTCGGCGCTGAAGTAGCCGATGACGGCGTAGAACACGAAGAACGGGTTGAGCCAGGCCAGGACGAAGGCGATGGCCCAGCGCACCGTGTAGTAGCCGGCGCCCGTCGCGGAGGGGCCGGGGTGGCGCAGCGCCCGCCTGCCCCACACGCTCTCCAGGAGCAGGGCCGCCGCGACGAGGCCGCCGGCGAGATACCACTGGAACCGCTCCCGGCCCATGCCGGCGATGTCCGACGTCGCAAGGACCAGGGGGATGCTGAAGGCCAGCAGGGCGTAGGGGCCGTAGCGGTGGAAAGCAGCCCACCGCTGCCGGATGGTGGTGTCCATCGCACCTGTGCCTTGCATCTCCATGGCTCCAGTCTGCACGGGCCGGATTCCGCACACGCTCACTCCCAGCGGAACCAGCGCGCGGACGCAGCGGTCAGGACCACGGCCCACGCGGCGAGCACGGCCAGGTGGGACCAGGACGGCCAGTCACCGGCCGCGGCCTGGTTCATGGCCTGGGCCGCGGCGCCGAACGGCGTGAGCTCGACGACGTTCGCCAGAGCCGTCGGCATCGACTGCACCGGCAGCCACACCCCGGCGCAGAACATGCTCGGGAAGAACACGGTGGAGCCGATGGCGCTCGCGACCTTCGCGGTGCGGGCGCGGGCGGAGACCAGCGCGCCGAGCGACAGAGCGACGACGACGGACAGCAGCAGGGCGAGCAGATACCCGAAGGCCTGCTGCGGCAGCTTCACGTCGAACGCGAGCCGCCCGATGGCGAGCGAGAGCAGCGACGAGGTGAGCGCGGCGACGCCGTGGATGGTCATCTGCGCGCCGAGCAGCGCGGGCGGCTGCACCGGCGTGGTCGACATGCGGCGCAGGATGCCGCGCTCCCGGTAGCCGGCGATGACCGGCGCCATCGCCTGCAGACCCGCGACGATCATCGGGAGCAGCACGGTGATGGGGACGTAGGCATCGATGAGGCGCAGACCGGCCGGGCCCGAGTCGGCCTCCCGGAACGCGGGGATGGAGCCGAGGATCACGAGCAGGGCCGGCGGGAAGACCATGACCCCGAAGAGGCTGCCGGGTTCGCGCAGGAAGAGGCGGACCTCGCTCCTGAGGACGGCGGAGTTGGCGCCGCGGCCACGGACAAGGGTGGCGGTGGTGGTGCTCATGACTGGGTGGCTCCCGTCAGATCCAGGAACGCGTCGTCCAACGTGGCGTCGGACACGCGGAGTTGGTGGGCCGTGATGTGGTGGCGGGCGAGCAGCGTGATGACGGCGTTGACTGTCTCGTCGGTGCCGTTCAGGGTGACGCGGCCGTCCCGGTGCTCCACGGACACGAGCGCGGGCAGGCCCCGCAGCGCCTCGTCGTCGAGGGGCGCGGACGGGGTGAACGACATGACGGTGGACGCCGCGGCCCGGCTGATGAGGCCCGCCGGGGTGTCGAGCGCGGCGATCCGGCCCTTGTCGATCACGGCGATCCGGTCGCAGAGGCGCTGTGCCTCCTCCATGAAGTGCGTGACGAGCAGCACGGTGACGCCGCTGTCGCGGACGTCCTCGATGAGCTGCCAGGTGTCGCGGCGGGCGCGCGGGTCGAGGCCGGTGGTCAGCTCGTCGAGGACGACGACCCGGGGGTTCCCGATCAGCGCGAGCGCGATGAACAGGCGCTGTTTCTGGCCGCCGCTGAGCTTCGCGAACCGGGTGCCGAGCTTGTCCGTGAGGCGCAGGCGCTCGGCCAGGGGCCGCCAGTCGGCCGGGTTCGGGTAGAACGCCGCGTACAGTTCGAGCGCCTCGCGGACGGTGAGCTTCGCCTGGAGTTCGCTCTCCTGGAGCTGGGCGCCCAGGATTTCGGTGACGCGGTCGTGGTCGGCGACGGGGTCGAGGCCCGCGACGCGGACGCGGCCGGCGTCGGGGACGCGCAGCCCCTCGATGCACTCGACCGCGGTCGTCTTGCCTGCGCCGTTCGGGCCGAGGATGCCGAAGATCTCGCCCTCCCCGACGGTGAACGAGAGGTCGTCGACGACGGCCCGCCCGGCGTAGACCTTGCGGAGCCCGGCGACCTCGATCAGGGGCCTGTCGCCCCGTGCTGCGCTGTGTGTCGTCGTCATGCTCCGAGAATCCCGGAGCGGGGCGCTCGCGGGCATCGCCCATCGCGCTCGAAAGGGCATCAGCCGATCGGTTGATACGGCGCTACGACCTCTGCCGGGCGAGCCGTGGCGCGAGGGCGGGATCGCCGGAAACCCGGTGGGCGTTGTCAGTGCCGATCCGTAGTCTCACTCCTGATGCCCACTACACATGCACCGGCCACGGACCCCGACCAACTCGCCCCGGCGGCGGAGCAGTCCGCTGTGCGCACGCTGCTGCGCCTGTGGCCGTACGTACAGCCGGTGCGGGCGCGCTGGGGCGGGGCCGCGGTGGTCGCCGTGGTCGCCTCCTGTCTGTCACTCGTCTTCCCCATCGTCCTGAAGTGGATCGTGGACGGGCCGGTCACGGACCACGACCCGGGCGGGGTGTGGCTGGGCGCGGGCATGCTGCTGGCGCTCGGGGTCGCCGAGGCGCTGCTCTTCGGGCTGAGACGGTGGCTGGTGGCGCGGCCGCTGGCGAGCGTCGAGGCGGCCATGCGGGCGGATCTCTACCGGCATCTGCAGCGGCTGCCCGTCGCGTTCCACGACCGGTGGGCCTCGGGGCAGCTGCTGTCCCGGGGGACGACCGACCTCATGGTCGTACGGATGTTCCTGGCCTTTCCGCTGACGTTCCTGATCGTCAACGGCGTGACGATCTCCGCCGGGTTCGTGCTGCTCGTCGCTCAGGACTGGGGGCTCGGACTCGTCCTGCTCGCGCCCGCGCTGCCGCTGATGGTGCTCTGCTACCGCTTCGAGTCGAAGTACGCGTCGGCCGCGCGCCGCGCCCAGGACCAGGTCGGTGATCTGACCACCGTGGTCGAGGAGTCCGTGCTCGGGATCCGGATCATCAAGGGGTTCGGCCGGCATCGCAGCCAGGCGCGGGCCTTCCGTGATCTGTCGCGCACGCTGCGCGGGACCGAGCTGGCCAAGGCGCGGCTGCTCGCGGGGATCCTCGGGGTGATCACGCTGCTGCCGGAGGTGGCGCTCGGGGCGGCACTGGTGCTCGGCTCCGTGCAGGTCGCGGACGGGAAGCTGTCCGCGGGGACGCTCGTGGCCTTCCTGTCGACGGCGCTCGCCCTGCGCTGGCCGATCGACTCGATCGGGTTCCTGCTCGCCATGAGCCAGGAGGCGGCGACGGCGACCCGGCGGTTCTTCGAGGTGATGGACGAGCCGGAGGAGAGCGAAGACGTGCCGGCTGCGGGCGGCCCCGTCGAGGACGGGGCGGGCGGTGCGGGCGGGCTGCGGTTCGAGGGGGTCCGCTTCCGCTATCCGGACGCCCCCGACGGGTCCGAGCCCGTCCTGGAGCGCATCGATCTGCAGGTGCGGTCCGGGGAGACCATGGCGCTCGTCGGGGCGACCGGCAGCGGCAAGACGACCCTGACCGCGCTGGTGCCCCGCCTGCACGAGCTCACCGGCGGGCGGATCACGCTCGACGGGCGGGACATCGCGTCGATGGAGCGCGAGGAGCTGCGCACCCTCGTCTCGGTGGCCTTCGAGGAACCCACCCTGTTCTCGGCGTCCGTCGCGGAGAACGTGCTGATGGGCGCGGGCGAAGCGGACGTCTCGAAGCTCGACCGGGCGCTCGGCGTCGCGCAGGCCGGATTCGTGAAGTCGCTGCCGGACGGCGCCGGTACGCAGGTCGGCGAGCAGGGGCTCAGCCTCTCCGGCGGGCAGCGGCAGCGGCTCGCGCTCGCCCGCGCGGTCGTGGGGAGCCCGCGCTTCCTCGTGCTCGACGACCCGCTGTCCGCGCTCGACGTGCACACGGAGGCGCTGGTGGAGGCGGCCCTGCGGGAAGTGCTCGCCGCGAGCACGGCGCTCGTCGTCGCGCACCGGCCGTCGACGGTGCTGCTCGCCGACCGCGTCGCGCTCCTGTCGGACGGCCGGATCACCGCCGTGGGCACGCACCAGGAGCTGCTGCGCGCGAACGCCGAGTACCGGCACCTCATGTCGGGAGCGGACCCGGAGACCGAAGAGGACCGGGAGATCGACGACGACCCGGAGAGCGACGAGGACGGGCCAGAGGGGAAGGGCACGCGATGACCACGACGACCAAGCCGGACCGTACGCCGCAGGATCCGGCCGCCGAGGACGGCGAGGAACTGCGGCTCCCCTCCCCCGGGGACCCGTTCGACCAGGACGACCTGCCCACCCCCAAGGGCGCGACCGGCGCGCTCCTGCGCTCCCTGCTCGCGCCGAGCCGGCGCACGGTGTGGCTGGCCGTGCTGTGTCTGCTGGTCCAGCAGGCCGCCGTGCAGGCGGGGCCGCTCCTCGTCGCGTACGCCATCGACAGCGCGGTGCCCGCCTTCCGCGCGAGCGACCACGGCCCGCTGATCGCGGTGGCGGTCGGCTATCTCCTGGCGGCGTGCTGCTCCAGCCTCTTCCAGTTCGCGTTCGTGCAGGTGTCGGCGCGGGTGAACCAGAACGTGCTGCTCGACCTGCGCGGCCGCATCTTCCGGCACGCGCAGGCCCTCAGCGTCGACTTCCACGACCGCTACACATCCGGGCGGCTCATCTCCCGGGCGACGACGGATGTCGAGTCCCTGCGCGAGCTGCTCTCCGAAGGGCTCCAGGAACTCATCAACATCATCCTGGCGTCCGTGTACATCACGGCCATGCTGCTCTGGCTCGACGTCGGCATCGGCACCGTGGCCGCCCTGTCGTTCCTGCCGCTCGCCGTACTGATCCAGCAGTACCGGCGGCGCGCGGCCCGGGTGTACGCGGAGCGGTCCTCCGCGATCGCGCGCGTCATCGTGAAATTCGCCGAGACGATGAACGGGATCAGGCCGGTGCGCGCCTTCCGCCGGGAGCGCGCCAACGACGCGGACTTCGCCGGGCTGAACCACCGCCACGAGCGGGTCAACGGTGACGCGCTGCTCGAAATGGCGCGCTACGTGATCGGCTCCCGCCTCCTCGCGAACACCGCGGTGGCCGGAATGGTCCTGTGGGGCGCCTACCGCGTCGCCGACGGCACGCTCGAACTGGGCGTCCTGGCGGCCGCCGTGCTGTTCATCCGCCGCCTGTACGACCCCATCGACCGGCTCGCGATGTTCCTCAACTCCTATGAGTCCGCGGCCGCTTCACTCCGCAAGATCGCCGGTCTGCTGCACCAGACGCCGACCGTGCCGGAGCCGTCGTCGCCGCGCGGGCTGCCCGAGCTCGCCGGCGACCGCCCGGGCCGCGAGGTCGTCTTCGACCAGGTCTCGTTCGGCTACCGCACCGGCGGCGAGGTGCTCCCCCGCTTCGATCTCACGCTGCCCGCGGGACAGACGGTCGCCGTCGTCGGCTCGACGGGCGCCGGGAAGTCGACGCTCGCCAAGCTCCTGGCCCGCTTCTACGACCCCTCGGCGGGCCGGGTCCTGCTCGACGGCGTCGACCTGCGCGACCTCGGCACGGCCGAGCTGCGGCGGGGTGTCGTGATGGTGACGCAGGAGGCGTTCCTGTTCTCCGGCACGGTCGCCGAGAACATCGCGATCGGGCGGCCCGAGGCCGGCCGCGAGGAGATCGAGCGCGCGGCGAAGGCGATCGGCGCACACGACTTCATCACGGCGCTCCCGGACGGCTACGACACGGATGTGCGCAAACGCGGGGGTCGAATTTCGGCCGGGCAGCGGCAGTTGGTGGCATTCGCACGCGCGCTGCTCGCCGACCCGGCGGTCCTGATCCTCGACGAGGCGACGAGCTCCCTTGACATCCCCGGCGAGCGGGCGGTGCAGCGCGCGATGCACACGGTGCTGCGCGGCCGTACCGCGGTCGTCATCGCGCACCGGCTGTCGACGGTGGAGATCGCCGACCGCGTTCTGGTCATGGAACACGGGCGGATCGCCGAGGACGGCACACCGGACCAACTGATCTGCGGTACAGGAGCGTTCGCGGATCTGCATCGTGCCTGGCGGGAGAGCGTGGTCGGCTGAGCCTCGGACCGGACGCGACCCCTCCGCGCCCGGGCAACCGCTCCGTATATCGAACGTGAACATCCGGGCAACGAACCATTTCCGGCCAACCTAATGACGCGCTCCTGACAGACAACGCTCTCTGCTGCCACTCTTCCCTCGGCCTCGCACAGCTGTCCCACAGCCGAACTGGCGCGGCCCGTTCGTGAACTGCAGCACGACCTGTTGTGCCCAGATGTGCCCAGTTGTGCTGAGTTTCGCCCTGTTCTGCCTTGTTCTGCCTTGTTCTGCCCGGACGGTCATTCGCCGTCCGGTCTTCCCTGGCCGTGCGATCCGCGGCCCGCAGAAGGAGTCAGCCTTGAGAACGTCCGACACCTCCCACAGATCCGCCTCCCGCAAGCGAGCGACCGCCTACGGCGCGCTCGCGGCAGCCACCGCCCTGCTCGCCGGCGCCGTCCAGGCGGGCGCCGCGGCCTCGGCGGACGTCCAGCCGGCCGCGGCGGCCGCAAAGGCCGTCGCGAAGGGCGCCGACCCCGGCGCCCTCCCCGTGAAGCTCTCCCCCGCCAAGCGCGCGGAGCTGCTGCGCGAAGCCAACTCCACCAAGGCGGACACCGCCAAGGACCTCGGCCTCGGCGCCAAGGAGAAGCTCGTCGTACGCGACGTCCTCCAGGACCGTGACGGCACGACGCACACCCGCTACGAGCGCACCTACGACGGGCTGCCCGTCCTCGGCGGTGACCTGGTCGTCGACGCGGCCAAGTCGGGGAAGACCGAGGGCGTGACGCGCGCCGCGAAGTCGGCCCTCAAGGGCGTGGCCACCACCGCGGCGGTCAAGCCGGCCACGGCGGAGCGGCAGGCGGTCAAGGCCGCGGCGGCCGACGGATCGAAGAAGACCGAGGCGGACCGCGCGCCGCGCAAGGTCGTGTGGATGGCGCAGGGCAAGCCGACCCTCGCGTACGAGACCGTGGTCGGCGGTCTCCAGGACGACGGCACCCCGAACCAGCTGCACGTCGTCACGGACGCGGCGACCGGCAAGAAGCTGTACGAGTGGCAGGGCATCGAGAACGGCACGGGCAACACGCAGTACAGCGGCACCGTGACGCTCGGCACGGCCCAGTCCGGATCGACGTACACGCTCAACGACACCGGGCGCGGCGGGCACAAGACGTACAACCTGAACCACGGCTCGTCCGGGACCGGGACGCTCTACTCGGGCGCGGACGACGTGTGGGGCAACGGCAGCGCCTCGAACACCGAGACCGCGGCCGCGGACGCGCACTACGGCGCGGCGGAGACCTGGGACTACTACAAGAACGTGCAGGGCCGCACCGGCATCAACGGCGACGGCGTCGCCGCGTACTCGCGGGTGCACTACGGCAACGCGTACGTCAACGCGTTCTGGGACGACAGCTGCTTCTGCATGACGTACGGCGACGGCGAGGGCAACCTCAAGCCCCTCACCGCGATCGACGTGGCGGGCCACGAGATGACCCACGGCGTCACCGCCGCGACGGCCGGTCTCAACTACAGCGGTGAGTCCGGCGGTCTGAACGAGGCCACGTCCGACATCTTCGGCACCGCGGTCGAGTTCTACGCCAACAACACCAAGGACGTCGGTGACTACCTCATCGGCGAGAAGATCGACATCAACGGCGACGGCACCCCGCTGCGCTACCAGGACAAGCCCAGCAGGGACGGCACGTCCCCGGACAACTGGTACTCCGGGCTCGGCAACCTCGACGTGCACTACTCGTCGGGTCCCGCCAACCACTTCTTCTACCTGCTCAGCGAGGGCAGCGGCGCCAAGGTCATCAACGGCGTCAGCTACAACTCGCCGACAGCGGACGGTCTTCCGGTCACCGGCATAGGCCGCGCCAAGGCCGAGCTGATCTGGTTCAAGGCGCTCACCACGAAGTTCACCTCGACCACGAACTACGCGGCCGCGCGCACCGGCACGCTCGCGGTCGCCGGTGAGCTCTACGGCACCACCAGCACCGAGTACAAGGCCGTGCAGGACGCCTGGGCCGGCATAGCCGTCGGCTCGCGCTCCGGTGGCGGCGGCGGTGGTACGTCGTTCGAGAACACGGCCGACGTCGCGATACCGGACGCCGGCGCCGCGGTCACCTCGTCGATCGCCGTGACCGGCCGTACGGGCAACGCGCCGAGCAACCTCTCGGTCGCCGTGGACATCGTGCACACCTGGCGCGGTGACCTGGTCGTCGACCTGGTGGCCCCGGACGGATCCACGTACCGCCTGAAGAACTCCAGCGGCAGCGACTCGGCGGACAACGTCAACGCGACCTACACGGTCAACGCGTCCTCCGAGGTGGCCAACGGCACCTGGAAGCTGAAGGTCCAGGACGTGGCCGCGCAGGACACCGGCTACATCAACAGCTGGAAGCTCACCTTCCCGTAAACCGCACACAGAGGTAACCCAAGGCCGATCGCGAGCTGTTCGGCCCGCACGGTCTGGGCGCGTCGCCCCGGGTGAGTGAACTCCCCGGGACGGCGCGCCCGTTCATGTTCCGTTCGCAATACGTACAAGAGACATCGCTCAACGGACGATTTCCGGCCAACCTGCGATCACCTCCTGACATGTACAAGCCTCAACTGGCACGCTTCCCCCACGCACCACACGCAACACACAGCTAAGCACCACCCAGTTCAGCACCACACAGCTCTCTTACCCCACACACAAGGAGCTTGCGTGACCCCCCACATATCGCGCTTCACCAAGAAGCGTTCGACTCTGGCCATCGCCACCGCCGTTGCCGCCGGAGCCCTGCTGACCGCCGGTATGACCACCGGCGCGTCCGCGCAGCCCGTGGCCGACGCGACGCCGGGCGCCGCGCCGATGAAGCTCTCGGGCGCCGCCCGCGCCGGCCTCCTCCAGGACGCCAACGCGAAGAAGGCCGAGACGGCCAAGGAGTTGAACCTCGACTCCAAGGAGAAGCTCGTCGTCCGCGACGTGGTCAAGGACCGCGACGGCACGACGCACACCCGCTACGAGCGCACCTACGACGGACTCCCGGTCCTCGGCGGCGACCTGGTCGTCCACGAGTCCAAGGCCGGCAAGTCCGAGGGCGTCACCCGCGCGACCTCGAAGAGAATCGCCGTGTCGACGGCCTCCGCCTCCCTCAAGGCCGCCCCCGAGGGCGCCCGCAAGGTGGTCTGGGCGGCGTCGGGCACCCCGCGCCTCGCCTACGAGAAGGTCGTCACCGGCACGCAGAAGGACGGCACGCCGCGCAAGCTGCACGTCGTCACGGACGCCGCGACCGGCAAGAAGATCTTCGAGTGGGACGCGATCCACACCGGCGCCGGCGAGAGCCAGTACAGCGGCAGCGTGACGGTCGGCTCCACCAAGTCCGGCTCCTCGTACGCCCTCACGGACGCGGAGCGCGGCGGCCACAGCACGTACGACCTCAAGCACGGGTCGTCCGGCAAGGGCACGCTGTTCACCGACGCGGACGACAAGTGGGGCGACGGCACCACCAACGACGCGGCCACGGCCGCGGTCGACGCCGCCTACGGCGCCCAGGTGACGTGGGACTACTACAAGGACGTCCAGGGCCGCAGCGGCATCAACGGCGACGGCAAGGGCGCGTACTCGCGGGTCCACTACGGCAACGCGTACGTCAACGCGTTCTGGGACGACAGCTGCTTCTGCATGACGTACGGCGACGGCGAGGGCGACAAGAAGCCCCTGACGTCGATCGACGTGGCGGGCCACGAGATGTCGCACGGCGTCACGGCGGCGACCGCGGGCCTCATCTACAGCGGTGAGTCCGGCGGTCTGAACGAGGCCACGTCCGACATCTTCGGCACCGCGGTCGAGTTCCACGCGAACAACCCCAAGGACGTCGGCGACTACCTCATCGGCGAGAAGATCGACATCAACGGCGACGGCTCCCCGCTGCGCTACATGGACAAGCCGAGCAAGGACGGCGCGTCCCTCGACAACTGGAAGGCCGGCGCGGGCAACGTCGACGTCCACTACTCGTCGGGCATCGCCAACCACTTCTTCTACCTGCTGTCGGAGGGCAGCGGGAAGAAGGAGATCAACGGGGTCTCGTACGACTCCCCGACCGCGGACGGCCAGCCGGCCGCGGGCATCGGCCGCGACAAGGCCGAGAAGATCTGGTTCAAGGCCCTGACGTCGTACTTCACGACGAACACGGACTACGCCAACGCGCGCAAGGGCACGCTGAGCGCGGCGTCCGACCTGTACGGCGCCGACTCGGCGGAGTACAAGGCGGTCGACCGGGCGTGGGCCGCGGTCAACGTCAAGTGACGTAGGACGCAGGCGAGTCGGGGGGCGGCACTGCGGGGTGCCGCCCCTTCGCGCGTCAGGCCTCGTACTCCGTGAGGTCGATTTCGTGCACCTGGAGCGCGAAGCCGTGCTTCGGGTGCGCGAACTCGCGTCCCTCCGTCATGCCCAGCTTGCGGGCGACGTTCTCCGAGCCCGTGTCGCCGGGGCGGATCAGGGCGACGACCCGGTCGACGCCGCGGTCCTGGAGGGCGAACTCCAGGGTGGCCTGGGCGGCCTCGGAGGCGTAGCCCTGGCCCCAGAACTGGTGGCCGAGCCACCAGTTGATCTCGATGCCGGGCTGGAGCTCGGACACCGAGAGGCCGACGACACCGGCCAGCTCGCCGGAGGCGAGGAGCTCGACGGCGAACGGGCCGAAGCCCTCCTCGTCCCACTCCTCCTCCCAGCGCTCGATGTCCTCGGCCGTCCGCTCCAGGTCGCGCGGGCCGCCGTCACCGACCCGGCGCATGACGTCCGGGTCCGCCTGGATCTCGGAGAGGGGCACGAGGTCGTCGTCGGACCAGCGGCGGAGCAGGAGGCGGGGCGTCTGGATCTCGGTCATGGGTCCATCTTCGCCGAGACCCGCGACGCCGCCGACCATCCGGCCGTCCTCAGCACATCCTCGGCGCCCTCAGCGCCCTCAGCGCCCTCAGCGCAAGAGCACCCCCGCCGCCTCCGCGGCCGTCTCCGAGGGGACGCTCACCAGTCCCGTCTCCGCCGGCGAGGCGAGCAGCCGGTGGGCGGGCAGGATGCGGACCGTGTAGCCGTAGGGGCCCGTACGGTCGAGGGACAGCGGGCCCTCGTACGCCCAGCGGCCGTCCAGGTCCGGGCCGCCGGCCGGCTTGAGGGCCACCGTCGTCGCGTCGGTGATGCGGTCGTCGGAGCCGACGCGGCCGGCCACCGCCTGGACCTCGACGTCCTCGGGGCCGAGTTCGTCGAGCGCCACACGCACGCGCAGCACCAGCGTCGCGCCGAGCTCGGCCGTGGCCATGGACGCCTCCACATGGTCGACGGCAACCCGGGGCCAGGACGCGCGGACCCGGGACTTCCACCGGGCGAGCTCGCGCGCCGCGTCGGGGGTGAGGGCGCGGCCCGAGCGGGCCGCTGGGGCGTACAGCTTCTCGACGTACTCGCGGACCATGCGCCCGGCGAGGACCTTCGGGCCCAGGTGGGTGAGGGTGCGGCGGACCATCTCGATCCAGCGGTCGGGCAGCCCTTCGGGTCCGCGCTCGTAGAAGCGGGGGGCGACCCTGCGCTCGACGAGGTCGTAGAGGGCCGCGGCCTCCAGGTCGTCGCGCCGCTGCTCGTCGGTCGCCGTGCCGTCCGCGGTGGGGATCGCCCAGCCGAAGTCGGGCGAGAACCACTCGTCCCACCAGCCGTCAAGGACGGAGAGGTTGAGACAGCCGTTCAGGGCGGCCTTCATACCGGACGTCCCGCAGGCCTCCAGGGGGCGCAGCGGGTTGTTGAGCCAGATGTCGCAGCCCGGGTAGAGCTTCTGCGCCATGGCCATGCCGTAGTCCGGCAGGAACACGATGCGATGGCGCACGCGCGGGTCGTCGGTGAAGCGCACCAGCTCCTGCACTAGGCGCTTGCCGCCGTCGTCCGCCGGGTGTGCCTTGCCCGCCACGACGATCTGGACGGGTCGGTCCGGGTCGAGGAGGAGGCGCATCAGGCGGTCCGGGTCGCGCAGCATCAGGGTGAGCCGCTTGTAGGAGGGGACGCGGCGGGCGAAGCCGATGGTGAGGATGTCGGGGTCGAGCACCCCGTCGATCCAGCCCAGTTCCGCCGCGCCCGCGCCGCGCTGCCGCCAGGACGCGGCGAGGCGTTCGCGGACCTCGTCCACCAGGCGACCGCGCAGCTCGCGGCGCAGCTCCCAGATGTCCCGGTCGGCGATGTCGGCGACGGCGTCCCAGCGGTCGGATCCTCCGGCAGCGAGCGCGTCCAGGGTGCGCTGCTCGCCGATGTGGCGGGCGCCGAGCCGCAGGACCTCGGGAGCCACCCAGGTCGGGGCGTGCACGCCGTTCGTGACGGAGGTGATGGGGACCTCCTCCGGGTCGAAGCCAGGCCACAGGCCCGAGAACATCTCGCGGCTGACCCTGCCGTGCAGGGTGGAGACGCCGTTGGCACGCTGGGCGAGGCGCAGGCCCATCACGGCCATGTTGAAGACGTTCGGGTTGCCTCCCGCGTACGTCTCCATGCCGAGGCCGAGGATGCGTGCGGCGTCGATGCCGGGGAGTTCGGCGCCGGGGCCGAAGTGGCGGGCGACGAGTTCCCGGTCGAAGCGGTCGATGCCCGCGGGGACGGGGGTGTGCGTGGTGAAGACGGTCCCTGCGCGTACGGCTTCGATGGCGGCGTCGAAGTCCACCCCGAGTCCGGCGAGCTCGTGGATCCGCTCGACCCCGAGGAAGCCGGCGTGCCCCTCGTTCGTGTGGAACACCTCGGGCTCGGGATGGCCGGTGAGGCGGCAGTACGCGCGCACGGCCCGCACCCCGCCGATGCCGAGCAGCATCTCCTGGAGGAGCCGGTGCTCGCTGCCGCCGCCGTAGAGCCGGTCGGTGACGTTGCGTTCGCCGGGGCCGTTCTCCTCGACGTCCGAGTCGAGCAGCAGGAGCGGCACGCGGCCGACCTGCGCCTGCCAGACGCGGGCGAGCAGCCGACCGCCGCCGGGCAGGGCGAGCGCGACACGGCAGTCGGTGCCGTCGGGTTCGCGGAGCGGGGTCAGCGGCAGTTCGTGCGGGTCGAGGACGGGATAGTGCTCCTGCTGCCAGCCGTCCCTGGACAGGGACTGCCGGAAGTAGCCGTGCCGGTAGAGGAGTCCTACGCCGATCAGCGGCACCCCGAGGTCGCTGGCCGCCTTGAGGTGGTCGCCGGCGAGGATGCCGAGGCCGCCCGAGTACTGCGGCAGGGCGGCGGTGATGCCGAACTCGGGCGAGAAGTATCCGATGGCGGCGGGCAGACCGCCGCTCCGCATCTGCGTCTGGTACCAGCGGTCGCCCTCCACATAGGACCTGAGGTCGTCTGCGGCCTCGCCGAGCAGGCGCAGGAATCCCTCGTCGGCCGCGAGTTCGGCGAGCCGCGCGTGCGGCACGGCGCCGAGCAGTCTCACCGGGTCCCCGTCGGACGCGGCCCAGCGCCCGGGGTCCACGGCCTGGAAGAGGTCGCGCGTCCCGGCGTGCCAGGACCAGCGCAGGTTGCGGGCCAGCTCGTGGAGGGGGGCGAGGGGCTCGGGCAGGACGGGACGGACGGTGAATCGACGGATGGCCTTCACGTTCTCACCTCTGTAGGGGGACGCGGCGGGCATACGCGCACACGTGCGAGGAGGACGCGCTCCGTCGCGCGGCCCCCGGCTGTCACCTCCGACGGTACGGCCACCGGGCTCCGGCTACCACGGCGCACGGGGTCGCGTCGGCACCTGTTTGACGGGCATCTCGCCGCACCGCGGGGGTCCTTGCCGAGGAACCGGCCGGTGCGCCGGTCGTACGCCATGAGGATGACGCGGTACGTCGCGCCGCTCCGGGCCGCGCCGCGCCGCGCCGCCGCCCGCGTACCGGCCGGAGGAAGTCCGGTCTTCGCCGCACCCTTCGGCGTATCCGCCGCCGGTCGCCCACGGGCGATATGGCCGATTCCGCCCCCTCATGCGGTCTTGTAGGGCCTGACAGCGCACGAGAGGCTGCCAAGCGGTGTGCACGGATCCCGGCCGTCAGGACCGGCGGCCGTGCAACTCCGGTCCTCGCGCGCCGAGTCGAGGGAGGGGAACTCACGACATGACACTGACGCGCAGAACGCGTCTGCGCCGGGCGGGCGCGCTCACGGCCGTGACCACGGCGGCGGTGCTCTCGGCCGTCACGCTGCCCGCGCATGCCGCGCCCCCGCTGGGGCGCATACTCGGCGCCGGTGAGCCCGGCTCCGTCACGGGCAGCTACATCGTGACGCTCAAGGGGGGAACGAAGGCACCGTCCGACACGGGCAAGGGTCTCGCCGAGAAGTACGGGGCGAAAATACGCCACACCTACAGCACGGCGCTGAACGGGTATGCGGTGCGCGCGGGCGAGACGCAGGCCAGAAGGCTCGCGGCCGATCCGTCGGTCGCCGCGGTCGTCCAGGACTCACGGGTCTCGCTCGACCACACCCGGAAGAACCCGCCGTCCTGGGGGCTGGACCGCATCGACCAGGGCGATCTGCCGCTCGACAAGTCCTACACGTGGCCCGAGTCGGCGGGCTCGGGCGTGACGGCGTACGTCATCGACACCGGCATCCGGATCTCGCACCGGGACTTCGGCGGCCGGGCGCACTACGGCTGGGACTTCGTCGACGGCGACGCCACCGCCCAGGACGGCAACGGCCACGGCACGCATGTGGCCGCAACCGTCGCCGGCACGGGCTACGGCGTCGCGAAGAAGGCCGACGTGGTCGCGGTCCGCGTGCTCGACGACGCGGGCTCCGGGACGACCGCCCAGGTCATCGCGGGCATCGACTGGGTGACGAAGAACGCGCGCAAACCGGCCGTCGCCAACCTGAGCCTCGGCGGCGCCGCCAACGCCCAGCTGGACGCGGCGGTGCGGGGCTCCATCGCCTCCGGTGTCACGTACACGGTCGCGGCCGGCAACGACGGCCTCCCGGCGAGCCTGTACTCGCCGGCCCGCGTGAAGGAGGCCATCACGGTCGGCGCGACCGACCGCACGGACCGGCGCGCCGGCTTCTCGAACTGGGGCAGCCGGCTCGACCTGTTCGCCCCCGGCGTCGACATCACCTCCGCGGGGTACGCGAGCGACAAGGGGAAGGCGACCTTCTCCGGTACGTCGATGGCGTCGCCGCACGTGGCGGGCGCCGCCGCGCTGTACCTGGCCGACCACGCCTCGGCCACCCCGGCCGAGGTGAGCCGGGCGCTGACGGGGCGCGCGGCGACGGGCCGGATCACGGACCCGCTGCCCGGCTCGCCGAACAAGCTGCTCCAGGTCAACCACCCGTAGACGAAAGGTGAGTTCATGGTCCGGTCCCGTCGTTCGCGGCGGGACCGGACTTGTCTGTGTGCTTACGCGCGAGTAGTTAACAAAGCACCGGATTGCCCGCCCTGCGACCGTGGAAGGCTCCCCCGGTACACACTGCGCGACCCTCTTCATCACCCCCGTTTCCGCAAGCCGAACCCCCGCGGTCAGGAGCGGTCATGCCCGCACAGAGTCCCTCGCCGAAGCCGCACACGGACCCGGCGAAGCAGTCGGCCAGAAGCGCGAAATCGCAGAAACCACCGGGCCGGCGGCGCCCACCGGCTGCCTCCGCCACCACGCTCGGACGGATCCCCGTCCTGGACGTCCAGCCCCTCGTGGACCACGGCCGCAGGCCCGCCAAGGCGGTGGCGGGTGAGTCCTTCCAGGTCAGCGCGACGGTCTTCCGCGAGGGCCACGACGCGGTCGCCGCGAACGTGGTGCTGCGCTCGCCGCGCGGCCGCACGGGCCCGTGGACCCCGATGCGCGAGCTGGCCCCCGGCACCGACCGCTGGGGCGCGCAGGTCACGCCCACGTCGGAGGGCCGCTGGACCTACTTCGTCGAGGCGTGGGGCGACCCGGTCACCACCTGGCGCCGCCACGCGCAGATCAAGGTCCCGGCGGGCATCGACACCGAACTCGTCCTGGAGGAAGGGGCGTTGCTGTACGAGCGTGCCGCCGAGGGCGTGCCGCAGCGCAAGGGGCAGCGCGAGACGGTGCTGCGCGCCGCCGCCGCGCTCCGCGACACCGCACGCCCCGCCGCGGCCCGTCTGGCCGCCGCGCTCACCCCGCAGGTCGACGAGGTCCTGGCCCGCCACCCGCTGCGCGAGCTGGTGACCGTCTCCGACCCGCTGCCGCTCCGCGTGGAGCGCGAGCGGGCGCTGTACGGGGCGTGGTACGAGTTCTTCCCGCGCTCGGAGGGCGCGATCGTGCGCGAGGGGGAACCGCCGGTCTCCGGCACCTTCCACACGGCCGCGAAGCGCCTTCCGGCCATCGCGGCGATGGGCTTCGACGTCCTCTATCTGCCACCGATCCACCCCATCGGCACCACGTACCGCAAGGGCCCCGACAACTCGCTCTCCCCGGGGCCGCACGACGTGGGTGTCCCCTGGGCGATCGGCTCTCCGGAGGGCGGTCACGACGCGATCCACCCGGATCTCGGCACGCTCGACGACTTCGACGCGTTCGTGAGCCGGGCCGCGGACCTGGGCCTGGAGATCGCGCTGGACTTCGCGCTCCAGTGCTCGCCCGACCACCCATGGGTGGACAAGTACCCCGAGTGGTTCCACCACCGGCCGGACGGCACGATCGCGTACGCCGAGAACCCGCCGAAGAAGTACCAGGACATCTACCCGATCGCCTTCGACAAGGACCTGCCGGGACTGATCGCGGAGACGACCCGCGTCCTGCGCTTCTGGATGGACCACGGCGTGCGCATCTTCCGCGTCGACAACCCGCACACCAAGCCCGTCGTCTTCTGGGAGCGGGTCATCAAGGGGATCAACCGCACCGACCCAGACGTGATCTTCCTGGCCGAGGCGTTCACGCGCCCCGCGATGATGCGCACCCTCGCGCAGGCCGGCTTCCAGCAGTCGTACACCTACTTCACCTGGCGCAACACGAAGCAGGAACTCACCGAGTACGCCACGGAGTTGGCGAAGGACACGGCCGCGTACATGCGCCCCAACTTCTTCGTGAACACCCCGGACATCCTGCACGCCTACCTCCAGAACGGCGGGCGCCCCGCGTTCGAGGTGCGCGCGGTCCTGGCCGCCACGCTCTCCCCCACGTGGGGCGTCTACAGCGGCTACGAACTGTGCGAAAACGCCCCGCTACGCCCCGGTAGCGAGGAGTATCTGCATTCGGAGAAGTACGAACTGCGGCCACGCGACTGGGAGTCGGCCGAGCACGAGGGGCGTTCGATCGCGCCCCTCATCACCCGGCTCAACGACATCAGGCGCCGCAGCCCCGCCCTGCGCCGGCTGCGTGACGTGCACTTCCACCACACCGACAAGGACACGGTGATCGCGTACTCCAAGTCGGTCGCAGGCACGCACGGCTCGAACACGGTTCTGGTGGTCGCCAACCTCGACCCTCACCACACCCAGGAGGCGACGGTGTCGTTGGACATGCCGCAACTGGGACTCGGCTGGCACGAGTCCGCACCGATGCGCGACGAGCTCACCGGTGAGACCTACCACTGGGGCAGGGCCAACTATGTGCGCCTCGAGCCGGGCCGTACGCCCGCGCACATCCTCACCGTCCTGCGACCGTCCTCACCGTTGATCGGAGGGTCACCCACACCATGACCGTCAATGAACCCGTCCCGGACACCTTCGAGGACACCCCCGCCAAGGACCGGGATCCAGACTGGTTCAAACGTGCCGTCTTCTACGAGGTCCTCGTCCGCTCCTTCCAGGACAGCAACGGCGACGGAGTCGGCGACCTCAAGGGCATCACCGCGAAACTGGACTATCTCCAGTGGCTCGGCGTGGACTGCCTGTGGCTGCCACCGTTCTTCAAGTCACCACTGAGGGACGGCGGTTACGACGTCTCGGACTACACGGCGGTCCTGCCCGAGTTCGGTGACCTGGCCGACTTCGTGGAGTTCGTCGACGCCGCGCACCAGCGCGGGATGCGCGTGATCATCGACTTCGTCATGAACCACACGAGCGACCAGCACGAGTGGTTCCAGGAGTCCCGCAAGGACCCCGACGGGCCGTACGGCGACTACTACGTCTGGGCCGACGACGACAAGAGTTACGAGGACGCGCGGATCATCTTCGTCGACACCGAGGCGTCGAACTGGACCTTCGACCCGGTGCGCAAGCAGTACTACTGGCACCGCTTCTTCTCGCACCAGCCGGATCTCAACTACGAGAACCCGCGCGTGCAGGAGGAGATCGTCTCGGCCCTGCGCTTCTGGCTGGATCTCGGCATCGACGGTTTCCGGCTCGACGCGGTCCCCTACCTCTACGCGGAGGAGGGGACCAACTGCGAGAACCTGCCGGCCACGCACGAGCTCCTCAAGCGGGTCCGCAAGGAGATCGACGCGCACTACCCGGACACGGTCCTGCTCGCCGAGGCCAACCAGTGGCCCGAGGACGTGGTCGACTACTTCGGCGACTACGCCTCCGGCGGCGACGAGTGCCACATGGCGTTCCACTTCCCCGTCATGCCACGGATCTTCATGGCCGTGCGCAGGGAGTCGCGCTACCCGGTCTCGGAAATTCTCGCCAAAACCCCTGCCATTCCGTCGAGTTGCCAGTGGGGCATCTTCCTGCGCAACCACGACGAGCTCACGCTCGAAATGGTCACCGACGAAGAACGCGACTACATGTACGCGGAGTACGCCAAGGACCCGCGGATGCGCGCCAACATCGGCATCCGCCGCCGCCTCGCACCCCTCCTCGACAACGACCGCAACCAGATCGAACTCTTCACCGCCCTGCTGCTCTCCCTGCCGGGCTCGCCGATCCTCTACTACGGCGACGAGATCGGCATGGGCGACAACATCTGGCTCGGCGACCGCGACGCGGTGCGCACGCCGATGCAGTGGACCCCCGACCGCAACGCCGGCTTCTCGTCCTGCGACCCCGGCCGCCTCTCGCTCCCCACGATCATGGACCCGGTCTACGGCTACCAGGTCACCAACGTCGAGGCATCCATGTCGTCCCCGTCCTCGCTGCTGCACTGGACCCGGCGCATGATCGAGATCCGCAAGCAGAACGAGGCCTTCGGCCTCGGCTCGTACACCGAACTCCCCTCGTCCAACCCGGCCGTGATCGCGTTCCTGCGCGAATACAAGGACGACCTCGTCCTGTGCGTGCACAACTTCTCGCGCTTCGCCCAGCCCACCGAACTCGACCTCCAGGCCTTCAGCGGCCGGCACCCGGTCGAGCTCATCGGCGGGGTGCGCTTTCCGGCCATCGGTGAACTGCCCTATCTCCTCACCCTCGCAGGTCACGGCTTCTACTGGTTCCGGCTGCGCAAGGACGCCTGAATGCCGCCCGGGGAGGGCCGGTTTCCGCCGCCCCTCCCTGGGCACCCATCACCACACACCCCGACACGTCCCGCTCGTTCTGCCTCTGCCGCATTTCCGGGACGCCGCCCCGCTCCCAGTCGCGGCCCGCCCCGGGGAAAGGACGTGACGCCATGCCGGATGCCGTCACCCGAACCGGCTCGACCGCGCGACCCGAACTGCTCGCCTCGCTCGACCCGCTCCTGCGCGCGTGGCTGCCCCGGCAACGCTGGTTCGCGGGCAGAACAGCACCCGCCCTCACCCTGCTCGCCGCGACGGACCTGCTGCCGGTCACGGCACGCCAGCCGGGCCTGATCCACGCCCTTCTGCGCATCGAGCCCACTCAGGACACGTACCAACTCCTGCTGGGCGTAAGGGAGTCACTGCCCCCGTACCTGGCGCCGGCTCTCATCGGCCATGTCACACAGGGCCCCCTCGCGGGACGCACGGTCTACGAGGCCCTGCTCGATCCCCGCCTGACGGACCTCCTCCTGGAGCGGCTGCGCCACCCGGGCCGCCTGGGCGGACTCCGCTTCGCGCACGACGGCGCGACCCCGATCCCACCGGACCTCGCCCCACGCCCCCTCGACGCGGAGCAGTCCAACTCGTCGATCATTTACGGAGATACGTTCATCCTCAAGGTGTTCCGCCGTGTGACGCCGGGCCTCAATCCGGACCTGGAACTCCAGCGCGCGCTGGCCGACGAGGGCTGTGGTCGCGCGCTCGCCCCGGTGGCGTGGTTCGAGACGACGGACGACGATCCGCTCTCGCTGGGCCTGCTCCAGCCCTACCTCACGGGCGCGACGGACGGCTGGGACCTCGCGCTCGGCGAGCTGTCCAAGGGACAGGACTTCCGTCACGAGGCCCGCGAACTGGGCCGCGCGACAGCGGAGATCCACCTCGCCCTGGCGCACGCCCTGCCGACGGTCACCCTGGGCCGCGCCCACACGGTGCAGCTGGCCCAGTCGATGAAGGGCCGCCTGGACAAGGCGGTCCAGGCCGTGCCCGCTCTCCATCCCTACGCGCCCGCGCTGCACACCGCCTTCGACGCCCTCGCGGCCGACACGACCCCCCGCACCGCCCAGCGCGTGCACGGCGACCTGCACCTGGGCCAGTGCCTGCGCTCGCCCGCCGGGGCCTGGTCGGTCATCGACTTCGAGGGCGAGCCGTCCCGCCCCCTGCCCGAACGCCGGCTGCCGCACCCGCCCGCCCGCGACGTGGCCGGCATGCTGCGCTCCTTCGACTACGCGGCCCGCACCAGCCGGCCCTGGTCGCCGGACTGGGCGCGCGGGTGCCGGGACGCCTACTGCGCGGGCTACGCGCAGGCCGCAGGCGACGATCCGCGGACGGACCCGGTCCTGCTGCGCGCCTACGAGACGGACAAGGCGGTCTACGAAGCCGTCTACGAGGCTCATCACCGCCCGGACTGGCTGTCGATCCCGCTGTCGGCGATCGACCGCCTCGCCACGGAGGCCTCCGGCATGCCGCGCCCCCGCACCGGAGACGCGGACGCGGCACCGCAGCACCCCATGTCGACCCCGAGCCAGGAGGCCACCCCGTGACGCACGACCCCTCCCGCTCCACACCGCCCACACCCGTCACCGCCGCCCCTTCCCCCACCTCCGCCGCCGACCGTGACCGCCTCCTCGCCGGCACCCACCACGACCCGCACTCCACCCTTGGCGCGCACACCACGCCCTCCGGGACGGCTTTCCGGGCGCTACGCCCGTACGCCCGCGCGGTCACGGTCGTCGCGGACGGCCTCCGGGTCGTGCTGCACGACGACGGCGACGGCTTCTTCTCGGGCCTCGCCGACCTGCCCGCACCCCCGGCCGACTACCGCCTCCTGGTCACCTACGAGGGCGCAGTCGAGCACGAGACCCCGGACCCGTACGGGCTGCTGCCCGCGCTCTGCGAGTTCGACCTGCACCTGATCGGCGAGGGCCGGCACGAGCAGCTGTGGCAGGCGCTGGGCGCGCACCCCATGACGCACCAGGGCATCACCGGCACCCGCTTCACCGTCTGGGCGCCCAACGCCCAAGGGGTGCGCGTCGTGGGCGACTTCAACTACTGGAACGGCACGGGCTTCCCGATGCGCTCGCTCGGCTCCACGGGGATCTGGGAGCTCTTCATCCCGGCCCTCGGCGAGGGTGAGCTGTACAAGTTCGAGATCACCCGCCCGGACGGCTCGAAGACGATGCGCGCGGACCCGCTGGCCCGCCGCACGGAGGTCCCGCCCGCCAACTCCTCGATCATCGACGCGTCGCACCACACCTGGCACGACGACGAGTGGATGGCCCGCCGCGGCACTCCGCCCGTGCACGAGGCCCCGTTCTCGGTCTACGAGATCCACCTCGCGTCCTGGCGGCCCGGCCTCACGTACCGCCAGCTGGCCGATCAACTCCCTGCGTACGTTGCCGACCTGGGGTTCACGCACGTAGAGCTGATGCCCGTGGCCGAGCACCCCTTCGGCGGGTCGTGGGGCTACCAGGTCACCGGCTTCTACGCCCCGACGGCCCGCATGGGCACACCCGACGACTTCCGGCATCTGGTCGACGCGCTGCACCAGGCCGGCATCGGCGTCCTCATGGACTGGGTGCCGGCCCACTTCCCGCGCGACGACTGGGCGCTCGCCGAGTTCGACGGCCGCACCCTGTACGAGCACGAGGACCCGCTGCGCGCCGCCCACCCCGACTGGGGCACCCTCGAGTTCGACTACGGCCGCAAGGAGGTCCGCAACTTCCTGGTCGCCAACGCCGTGTACTGGTGCGAGGAGTTCCACATCGACGGCCTGCGCGTCGACGCCGTCGCCTCCATGCTCTACCTCGACTACTCGCGCGAGCACGGCCGGTGGACCCCGAACCAGTACGGCGGACGGGAGAACCTGGACGCGGTCGAGTTCCTCCAGGAGATGAACGCGACGCTGTACCGCAGGGTCCCCGGCGTCGTCACGATCGCCGAGGAGTCGACCGCGTGGGACGGCGTGACCCGGGCGACCCACCACATCGGACCGGGCGGCTTCGGGGGTCTCGGCTTCGGCCTGAAGTGGAACATGGGCTGGATGCACGACTCGCTCGGCTACGTGTCCCACGACCCGGTCCACCGCAGCTACCACCACGACGAGATGACGTTCTCGATGGTCTACGCGTACAGCGAGAACTACGTCCTGCCGATCTCGCACGACGAGGTGGTCCACGGCAAAAAGGCGCTGGTCTCCAAGATGCCCGGCGACTGGTGGCAGCAGCGGGCGACCCACCGCGCCTACCTGGGCTTCATGTGGTCCCACCCGGGCAAGCAACTCCTCTTCATGGGGCAGGAGTTCGCGCAGGGCGCGGAGTGGTCGGAGGCGCACGGCCCGGACTGGTGGCTGCTCGACCCGTCGTACCCGGCGGAGCCCGACCACCGCGGTGTCCGCGACCTCACCCGCGACCTGAACGCCGTCTACCGGCACGAACCGGCGCTCTGGCAGCGCGACATGGACCCGGCGGGCTTCGAGTGGATCGTCGGTGACGCGGCGCAGGACAACGTCTTCGCGTTCCTGCGCCGCGCCGCCGACGGCAGCCCGCTCATGTCGGTGTCCAACTTCTCGCCGGTGGTGCGCCACGAGTACCGGCTCGGCGCCCCCGACGACGTACCGGCCTGGCACGAGGTCCTCAACACCGACGGGGCCCGCTACGGCGGTGGTGACGTCGGCAACCCGGACCCGGTCAAGCCGGACGCCCAGGGTGCCCATGGGCGTCCGGCCAGTGTCCGGCTCACGCTCCCGCCGCTCGCGACGGTGTGGCTCAGGCCCGCGTGATCAGGGCCTGTCCGGGGACCCCGGGACATGCCTCAGCACGCCGCGCAGCGACTCGGGCAGCTCCCCGCCGTGCACGACGCCGAGCGTCTGGGTGGCCCGGGTCAGCGCGACGTAGAGATCACTGACCCCGTACTCGCCCGGCTCCACGACCAGCACCCGGTCGAACTCGAGCCCCTTGGCCTGGCGGGGGTCGAGCAGCACCAGGTGCTTGGTGAGGTCGGGCTCGCCGCCCGCCACCACGTCCGGCAGCACGGCGGCGAGCGCCGCGTGCAGCCGGCGGGGGGCGATCACCGCGAGCCGCCCCTCCTCGGGAGTGGCGGCGACGGCCTCCTCGGCCACGGCCTTCACGACGTCGCCGGCCGCGCGCGCCCAGGGGCGCACGCCCGTCGAGCGGACCGAGGACGGCGGCTCGAAGCCGGGGTGCTCGGCGCGCAGCACGGCCGCCGCCACGTCCATGATCTCGGACGGCGTGCGGTAGTTGACGCCGAGCCGGGTGTGCTCCCAGCGGTCCGCGACGTACGGCGCGAGGATCTTCTCCCACGATCCGACGCCGGCCTCCTCGGCGGTCTGCGCGGGGTCACCGACCAGCGTCATCGACCGCGTCGGCGAGCGGCGCATCAGCAGCCGCCACGCCATCGGCGACAGTTCCTGCGCCTCGTCGACGATGATGTGCCCGAACGCCCAGGTCCGGTCGGCGGCCGCGCGCTCGGCAGCGCTGCGGTGGTCCTCCTCCTCGTACCAGTCGGCGACCCGCTCGGCATCGACGATGTCGTGCGCGGCGAGGACCTCGGAGTCCTCCTCGTCCTCGAACTCGTATGTCTCGGAGCCACGCGAGAGTTCGAGGACGCCCTGCGCGTAGGCGATCCGCTCCTGGCGAGCCGCCTCGGCCAGGGCGCGTTCGGCGCTGTCGTCGACGCCGATCAGCTCGGCGGCCTCGTCGAGAAGCGGAACGTCGGCGGGGGTCCAGTCCGCCGGCCCCGTCACGTCCCGCCGGATCGCCTTCGCGTCCTCGCCGGCCAGGTGCACGGGCTCGGCCAGGAAGTCCGCGACCAGGTCCTGCGGGGTGAGCCGGGGCCACAACTCCTCGATGGCAGCGTGCACTTCGGCGCTGGCGGCGACCCCCTTGCCGATCTGGGCGAGGTCGTCGGGGCCGAGGAAGTTGGGGCCGCCGTACGGGTCGGC
The DNA here is from genome assembly GCF_035918235.1 of Streptomyces sp. NBC_01445. Classification (NCBI taxonomy): domain Bacteria; kingdom Bacillati; phylum Actinomycetota; class Actinomycetes; order Kitasatosporales; family Streptomycetaceae; genus Streptomyces; species Streptomyces sp. NBC_01445. The sequence continues at coordinate 3,941,781 of NZ_CP109485.1, forward strand.
GCCGATGCGCTCCGCGAGCTGGGCGGTGAGCGCGTCGATGATCCGGAAGGCGAAGTGGGGGCGGGCGAGGTTGTGCGGCAGGAGCGTGTCGCGGGCGGCCTGCCGGGCTTCGTAGGCGATCTCCCAGTCGAGGATGAGGTCACCGTCGTCGTGCCGGACGATCAACGGGGCGCCGGGCTCGGGAAGCTGCTGCCGGTCGCGGACGGCGAGCGCGAGGGCGTCCACCATGGCCTCGGCGCCCTTGACGGCGGCGGCGTGCGGGGTGTCCTCGGCGGTGGCGTGCACGCCGGGGAACAGCTCGCCGAGCGAGGCGAGCAGCACGCCGGTCTCGCCGAGCGCGGGCAGGACCTCGCCGATGTAGCCGAGGAAGGCGGGGTTCGGGCCGACGATGAGGACGGCCCGCTTGGCGAGGAGCTCCCGCTGCTCGTACAGGAGGAACGCCGCGCGGTGCAGCGCCACCGCGGTCTTGCCCGTGCCGGGGCCGCCCTCCACCACGAGCACGCCGCGGTGCGAGTGGCGGATGATCCGGTCCTGCTCGGCCTGGATGGTCTGCACGATGTCGCCCATGCGGCCGGTGCGGGCCGAGTTCAGGGCGGCGAGCAGCACGGCGTCGCCGGTCGGGTCCTCGAACCCGGTGCGCTCCTCGTCACCGAGGTCGAGGATCTCGTCGTGCAGTTCGGTGACGGTGCGGCCCTCGGTGGTGAGGTGGCGCCGCCGCCTGATGCCCATGGGCGTGTGCCCGGTGGCGAGATAGAAGGGGCGGGCGACCGGCGCGCGCCAGTCGATCAGAATCGGGGTGTGCTCGCTGTCGTCCTCGCGAATTCCGATGCGCCCGATGTGATGCGCGGTGCCGCCCGCCTTTTCGGTGAGATCGATCCGGCCGAAGCACAGCGAACCGTCGACCGCGTTCAGCGCGGCGAGCAGGCCGGAACGCTCGACAACGAGGAGATCCCTTTCGAGCCGCGCCTGCTGCCCGGTGCCGACCGGTGTCAGGGCGTCCGAGACCGACTCTGCGGCGTCGCCGCGCAGCACATCGACACGCGCGTAAAGCCGGTCGATGAATTCCTGCTCTTTCTGCAATTCAGCGATTTCACGCGCTTCACGGGTTGACAAAGCGGCTCCCTGCCAGGTACGGTGTGTTTATTCGGCCCCTTGTGAGGGGCCTTTTCTGTGGGCACACAGAAACACCGAATATACCCCCTGGCAGGGTCCAATTGCACCCCGGGGATTTCACCGCCGCTATTCGGCCCGGTCAACGGCCTCCGTCGGACCGGCGTGGTCAGACGACCTCCGCCAGTTCCTCCAGCAGTCGCCGCTTCGGGCGTGCCCCGACCCGCGTCCACACCGGCTCGCCGTCCTTGAAGACCATGAGCGTCGGCATCGACAGCACCCCGTAACGCACCGCGGTCCCCGGGTTGTGATCCACGTCGATCACCACGACGTCGAGCCGCTCCCGCTCCTCGTCCGCGATGGAGCGCAGCACCGGCGCGAGCTGCCGGCACGGCCCGCACCACTCGGCGGTGAACTCCACCAGGACCGGCCGCCCGGCTCCCAGCACCTCCGTGTCGAAGTCCGCGTCCGTGACGTCCCTCAGATCCGTACTCACTTCACCCTCCCAGTTCGCAGCGCGGCGACGGGTGCTCGCCCGCCAGCGCGTCCATGGCGTCCTCGGCGCGCTCCAGCTGCGCGCCGACCTTCTCCCGAACGGCGGTCAACTCGCCGATCAGCGCATCGAGTTCGCCGAGCTTGCGGCGGTACACCGCGAGCGAGGCGGGGCACGAGTCGCCTTCCGGATGCCCGGCCCGCAAGCACTCCACGAACGGCCGGGTCTCCTCCAGCTCGAACCCGAAGTCCTGGAGCGTCCTGATCTGCCGCAGGGCCCGCAGGTCCGCCTCGTCGTACGTGCGGTAGCCGTTGCCGCCGCGCCGCGCGGGCAGCAGCCCGCGCGACTCGTAGTACCTCAGCGTCCGCGTGGTCGTCCCCGCCCGCTCAGCCAGCTCTCCGATGCGCATGTCTTCGACGGTAAACGTTGACCCCGACGGAAAGGCCAGCGATTACGCGTTGCCCCGCGCGGCCGGCTCCTTCTCGGCGGCGCCCGGCTCTACGGCGGACGTCTCGGCTGCCACGTCAGCCTTGACTGCCGCGTCAGTCTCAGCTGCAACGCCAGACTCACCAGCAACGTCGGGCTCACCGGCAACGTCAGGCTCACCGGCAACGTCAGCGGCAGCGTCCGCCCCCGCCGTCCGCTCCCCGTGCCGCGGCAGCAGTACCGCCACCAGCACCGTCCCGACGCCGAGGATCACCGCGCCGACGACGCTCGTGTGGGCCACCGCGTCCGAGAACGCGGAGCCCACCGCGTCGGCCATCTGCCGCGCGCCGCCCGCGAGCTGCTCGGCCTGCGCCTTGAGCTGGGCCGCCTGCTCGGGGCTGGTCGCGCCCGCCGCCTTCTCGGCGATCTTGTGGGCCTGGTCCCCGATGCCCTGCGCCACCGCGTAGCCCGCGCCGACCGAGTCCTGCGCGGTGCCCAGCGCGTCGGCGGGCAGCTTCGAACCGGCCGTGTTGTCCGCCAGCTGCGACGAGTACGAGCCGGCCAGGACCGAGCCCAGGATCGCGATGCCGAGCGAGCCGCCGAGTTCGAGCGACGTGTCGTTGACCGCGCCGCCTACGCCCAGCTCCGACTCGGGGAACGAGCCCATGATCGCGTCGGTGCACGGCGAGAGGGCGAGGCCGATCGCGAGGCCGAGGATGACCAGGGGCAGCACGAAGTCCCCGTACGCCGACGAGGCGTCGATGCGCGTGAGGAGCGCGAGAGCGGCGGTGCCGCCGACCATGCCGGCCGTCACCGTGATCTTCATGCCGATGCGCGGGGTGAGGTACCCCGTGAGCGCCGAGCCCACGAAGACCGCTCCGGCGAGCGGCAGCATGCGGACGCCGGTGGCCAGCGCGTCGTAGCCGAGGACGAACTGGAGGTGCTGGGTCAGGTAGTAGAAGGCACCGAAGACCGCGAGGAAGAAGAGGGCGACCGCGAGGTTCGAGCCGGAGAAGCGGCGGTCCGTGAAGCGGCGGACGTCCAGGACCGGGCGCGGGTGGCGCAGCTCCCACAGGACGAAGGCCACCAGGGCCAGGCCCGCGACGACCGCGGCGCCGATCGCCTTGGCTCCCCAGCCGAAGTGCGGCCCCTCGATGATCATGTAGACGAGGGCGCCGACCCAGACGACGGAGAGCAGTCCGCCGACGTAGTCGATGCGGTGCTGGTGCGCCGCCTTGGACGGCGGTACGAGGACGAGGGCGCCGACGAGGGCGACGGCGGCCACGGGCACGTTGATCAGGAACGTGGACGACCAGCCGTGGTTGCGCAGGAGCGCGCCGGCGACCAGGGGTCCGGCGGCGATGGCGAGTCCCGCGGTGGCCGTCCACAGCACGATGGCCTTGGCGCGCTCGGCGCGCGGGAAGGTGGCCGCGAGCAGCGACAGCGTGGCGGGCATGATCATGGCCGCGCCGACGCCCATCACCGCGCGGGCCGCGATGACCCCGGTGGAGCTGTCGACGAGCGAGCCCGCGACGGCGCCGCCGCCGAAGACGACGAGGCCGAGGATGAGCGCCCCGCGCCGGCTGTACTTGTCGCCGATCGCCCCGAGCAGCAGCATCAGGGCCGCGTACGGGACGGTGTAGCCGTCGATGACCCACTGGAGGTCGGCGCTGGTCAGGCCGAGGTCCTTGGTCATGTCGGGCGCCGCGACGGTGAGCGCGGTGTTCGCCATCACGATGATCAGCAAGCTCAGGCAGAGCACGAGCAGGGCCCACCAGCGGCGGGCGTACGGCCGGTCCATCCCCTCGACCGGTTCCTTCATGACGAGGCGCATTCCCCTGCCACCCTCCGGGGCCCTCGGCCCCCGCAGTCCACGAGTCCATGTGTCCACGGACATTGCACAGCACTGTGCAATTACACAACGCTGTGCAATTTACGTCATTGCACAGCACTGTGCAAAACCACACGTGAACGGGGTCGGGACCGGGGTGCAGAATGGGCGCGTGACTTCAGGACGAGCCGACACCAACCGCCGCCGCATCCTCGACGTCGCCCTCGCCGAGCTGCTGCGCGACCCGGATGCGTCCATGGACCAGATCGCCAGGGCCGCGGGCGTCGTCAGGCGCACGGTCTACGGGCACTTCCCCAGCCGCGAGGCGCTCGTCGCCGCGCTCGTCGACGACGCCGTCGTCGCGGTCGAGGCCGCGCAGTCCGAGGGGCGCGCCGGGGTGACCGACCCGGCCGAGGCCGTGGCCCGCTCACTGCTCGCCGTGTGGGAGGTCGCCGACCGCTACCGCCTGCTGGTCGCCCTCGCGCAGCGCGCCGTCACCGTCGAGGGCATCCGCGCCCGGCTGACCCCGGTCCGCGACAGCTGCGCCGAGCTGCTCCAACAGGGCCTGAAAACGGGCGAGTTCGCCTCTCCCCTGCCGGCGACGGCTCTCGCGTACGTCCATGAGCAGGTGCTGTTCGGACTGCTCGAAGCGGTCAACGACGGGCTGATCCCAGCAGAAGAGGCGGGCCGCTCCGCCGCGGTCACCGTACTGACCGCAGCGGGCGTACCCGCCTCACGCGCCACCGAACTGGTGGCAGGACTCACCTAGGGCGCCCCGTCAGGGGCGCGGGGAACTGCGCGACCAGCCCCCACCGACCCGCAGATTCCAAGCGAACCCGGCGGAGCGCTCAGGCCTTCGCCAGCTCCTTGTCGCCCTCACCTCGCTGACCAGGAACAGCGGCAGCGTCACCGCTCCCGTTGTCCACGAGCGTGCGCTCGTCGAAGGGCAGGTCACCGGCGAGCACGCGCGCGACGCGGTCCTTGTCGACCTCACCCGTCCACGTACCGATGAGGAGCGTCGCCACCGCGTTGCCCGCGAAGTTGGTCAGGGCGCGGGCCTCGCTCATGAAGCGGTCGATGCCGATGATCAGGCCGACGCCGTCGACGAGCGCGGGCTTGTGCGACTGGAGTCCGCTGGCGAGCACCGCGATACCGGAGCCCGAGACGCCCGCGGCGCCCTTCGACGCGACCATCATGAACAGCAGCAGGCCGATCTGCTGGCCGATGGCGAGGGGCTGGTCCATGGCGTCCGCGATGAACAGCGAGGCCATGGTCAGGTAGATCATCGTGCCGTCGAGGTTGAACGAGTACCCGGTCGGCACGGTGATGCCGACGACGGGACGGCTGACGCCCAGGTGCTCCATCTTCGCGATGAGCCGCGGCAGCGCGGACTCGGAGGACGAGGTGGACAGGATCAGCAGGAACTCACGGCCCAGGTACTTCAGGAGCGCGAACAGGTTGTAGCCGGTGGCCAGACGCAGCAGGGTCCCGAGGACCACGACGACGAACAGGATGCAGGTCACGTAGAAGCCGAGCATGATCGTGGCCAGCGCCTTCAGGGCGTCCACGCCGGTCTCGCCGATGACGGCCGCCATCGCGCCGAACGCGCCGACGGGCGCGGCCCACATGATCATGCCGAGGACGCGGAAGACCAGCTTCTGGATGTGCTCGACACCCTTGAGGACCGGCTCACCGGCGCGCCCCATGGCCTGGAGCCCGAAGCCGACGAGCAGCGCGACCAGCAGCGTCTGGAGCACCTCGCCCTCGGTGAACGCCGACACGAGGGTCGTCGGGATGATCCCGAGGACGAAGTCGACCGGGCCCTCGGCGGCGTCCTTGGCCGCGGTGTGGCCGACGTCCTTCACGGCCTGCGTGAGGTGCATGCCGTCGCCCGGGTGCAGGATGTTTCCGACGACCAGGCCGATGGCGAGCGCGACCACGGACATCACCAGGAAGTAGCCGAGGGCGAGGCCGCCGACCTTGCCGATCTTGGCGGCCTTGCGCACGGAACCGACGCCGAGCACGATCGTGCAGAAGATGATCGGCGAGATCATCATCTTGATCAGGTTCACGAAGCCGGTGCCGACCGGCTTGAGCTCCTTGGCGAAGTCCGGCCAGATGAAGCCGACCGCGATGCCGAGAAGGACGGCACCGATGACGGCGATGTACAGATAGTGGGTGCGGTCTCTCTTGGTGGCGGCTGCCACCTGGGTCTCGGCCACGGGTGCCTCCTGACGGCTGTGTCTGACGTACGGCGTACTGCGTACGGGGAACCTGCACGTACGCGCCATGCGTGCGGCTCACGTCTGGCGAATCACGGTGACTATCTCCCGCCTTGTGAGGGCCGTCACCCTTCCGTTCATTTAGTTCGCGCTTATACGTTCAAGTAGTTCACGCTTGAACGTATCCGCCTGTACCGAGAGGCAGACTGGGCCCATGCGCCTCCCCCTCCTGCCACGCGCCCGCAGCCTGGCCGGCCAGCTCTTCGCGATGCAGGTCGTCCTGGTCTTCGTCGTGGTCGCGGGGTGCGCGCTGTTCACGTACATCAGCGATGGCAACCAGGCCGAGCAGGCCGCCACACGCCAGGCGACGGCGGCGGCCCGCGCGGTCGCGGACGCGCCCTCCGTCCGCGGGGCGATCACGGGGGACGGCGACCCGACCCGCACGCTCCAGCCGTACGCGAGCGACGTCCAGCGCCACACCGGCGTGGACTTCGTCACGATCATGGATCCGCACGGCATCCGCTGGACGCACCCCGACGAGCGGCGCATCGGCGAGCGCTTCCTCGGCCACATCGGGCCCGCCCTGCGGGGCGGGACCTTCTCGGAGACGTACACGGGCACGCTCGGCCCGTCGGTGCGCGTGGTGACCCCGATCATGTCGGGGCAGCGGATCGTCGGCCTGGTCAGCGCCGGCATCACGGTCGAGGAGATCAGCGCGCAGGCGCGCGGCCAGGTGATGGCGGTGGCCGGCGTCGCGGCCGGCGCTCTCGTCCTCGGCGGCATCGGCACGTACGTCATCAACGCCCGGCTGCGGCGGCACACCCACGGCATGAACGCGACCGAGCTGAGCCGCATGCACGCCTATCACCAGGCGGCCCTGCACGCGGTGCGCGAGGGTCTGGTGATGCTCGACGGACAGCGCAGGATCGCGCTCATCAACGACGGGGCGCGCGAGCTGCTCGGCGTCGGCGACGAGACGGTCGGGCGCAATGTCGCGGAGCTGGGCCTGCCCACCCCGCTCACGGGCGCGCTCCTCGCGGCGGAGCCCCGCGTCGACGAGGTGCACCTGACCACCGACCGCGTGGTCGTCGTCAACACCTCCCCCGTCTCCAGCGGCGACCGGCGCGGCACCGTGGTGACCCTGCGCGACCACACCGAACTCCAGGCGGTCATGGGCGAGCTGGACTCCGAGCGGGGCTTCACACAGGCGCTGCGCTCGCAGGCCCACGAGGCCGCGAACCGGCTCCACACCGTCGTCTCGCTGATCGAGCTGGACCGGGCCGGCGAGGCGGTCGACTTCGCGACGGCGGAACTGGAGCTGGCGCAGACCCTCACCGACCAGGTCGTCGCCGCCGTGAGCGAGCCGGTGCTCGCCGCACTCCTGCTCGGCAAGACGGCGCAGGCCAACGAGCACGGCGTGGAGCTGGAGATCTCCGGGGACAGCCGCATCGACGACGGCCTGGTGCCGCCCAGCCTGCCGGCCCGCGACCTGGTGACGATTCTCGGCAACCTGCTGGACAACGCGGTCGACGCCGCCCAGGGCTCCCCGCACGCGAAGGTGACGGTCACGGCCCGCGCGCAGGACGACACCCTGCTGCTGCGGGTCACGGACACGGGCCCGGGTGTCGCCGACGGCCACGCGGACGCGGTCTTCGAGCGGGGCTGGACCACCAAGCCGGCCGGTCCCGGCGGGCGCGGCCTCGGTCTCGCGCTCGTCCAGCAGTCCGTCGCCCGTAACTCCGGCACCCTGACCCTGGCCGAGTCCCCCACGGGCGGCGCACAGTTCACTGTCGTCCTGCCCCTCCAGCGCACGAGCGCGACCACGCCCACGGGAGGCACCGCGTGACAGATCCCGACCCCACCAGCGGCACCATCCGAGTACTGATCGTCGAGGACGACCCGGTCGCCGCCGACGCTCACGTCCTGTACGTGAACCGGGTCCCCGGCTTCACCGCGATCGGCAAGGCGCACACGGCCGCCGAGGCCCACCGGGCGCTTGAGCGCACCCAGGTCGACCTGCTCCTTCTCGACCTGCACCTTCCCGACGGCCACGGTCTCCAGCTGGCGCGCTCGCTGCGGGCGGCCGGCCATCACACGGACGTGATCGCGGTGACCTCGGCCCGCGATCTCACGGTGGTCCGCGAAGGGGTCTCGCTCGGCGTGGTGCAGTACGTACTGAAGCCCTTCACGTTCCCGACGCTGCGCGACCGCCTCGTGCGCTACGCGGAGTTCCGGGCGGCGGCTGGCGAGGCGGGCGGCCAGGACGAGGTCGACCGCGCCCTGGCCACGCTGCGCGCACCGAGTCCGGCCGCCCTGCCCAAGGGGCTGAGCGCACCGACCCTGGAGCGCGTCACGCGAACGCTGCGCGCCGCTCCCGAGGGTCTGACCGCCGCGGCGGCCGCCGAGTCCGTGGGCATCTCACGCATCACGGCCCGCCGCTACCTGGAGCATCTCGTCGAGTCGGGCCGCGCCGCGCGCAGCCCCCAGTACGGCCAGGTGGGCCGACCTGAGCTGCACTACCGCTGGCTCACGACGGTCTAGACCATTGGTCAACCGCCCACTCCTGCACGGGGATTGACCTTGGTCCGATCCCGCCCGTACGTTCACCGGGCAGCCCCGCTCGGCAAGCCGGCCGGCGGCGGCCCGTAGGAGGTCGTGCCCGTGCGCCCCACCGCTCCAGTGCTCCTCAGCGCCACTCTGCTCATCGCCGCGACCGGCCTGACGGCCTGTAGCAGCGGCTCCGGGGACGACCCGGACACCGTCAGGATCTCCTTCAAGCAGTCGACCGACAATCAGATACGTGTCATGGACAAGTACCTGGCGTCGATGAAGACGCAGTTCGAGAAGGATCATCCGGGCAAGAAGGTGAAGCTGGTGCCGATCAAGGCGCCGGACTCCGAGTACTACACCAAGCTCCAGCAGATGCTGCGCTCCCCGAAGACGGCACCCGACCTGGTCTACGAGGACACGTTCCTCATCAACTCGGACATCACCAGCGGCTATCTCAAGCCCCTCGACTCCTATCTCGCCAAGTGGCCCGACTGGAACCAGTTCATCGACACGGCGAAGAACGCGGCCAAGGCCCAGGACGGCAAGACGTACGGCGTCCCGGACGGCACGGACACCCGCGGACTCTGGTACGACAAGGGCATCTTCGCGAAGGCCGGCATCAAGACGCCCTGGCAGCCGAAGAGTTGGGACGAGGTCCTCGACACGGCCCGCACGATCAAGAAGAAGGTCCCCTCCGTCACCCCGCTCAACGTCTACACGGGCAAGCCCGGCGGCGAGCAGTCGGCGATGCAGGGCTTCGAGATGCTCCTGTACGGGACGGGCACCGGGCCGGGCACCACGGACCCGCTGTACGACAGGTCGTCCAACAAGTGGATCACCGCGGGCAAGCCGTTCAAGGACGCGCTGAACTTCGTGAAGACGGTCTACGGCGAGAAACTCGGCCCCGACGTCTCCGACGCCCTCGACCCGAACATCGGCACCCGGGTCCGCGGCGAGCTGCTACCCAAGAGCAAGCTGGCGATCAACCTCGACGGCTCCTGGCTCCCGCAGGACTGGCTGAAGGGCAGCGGCCACGAGTGGCCCGAGTGGTCGCAGAAGCTGGGCCTCGCGCACATGCCGACGCAGAACGGCCAGGCGCCGGGCAAGGTCAGCATGTCGGGCGGCTGGACCTGGTCGATCCCGTCGAAGGCGTCCAACCCCGACCTGGCCTTCGAGTTCATCAAGACGATGCAGACCAAGGCCAACGCCCAGAAGTGGTACATCGCCAACTCGGGCATCGCGGTCCGCAAGGACGTCGCGGCCGACCCGGCGTACGTGAAGGCGCAGCCCGGCATCAAGTTCTTCACGGACCTGGTGGCCTCGACCCACTACCGGCCCGCATACCCCGCGTACCCGAAGGTCTCCACGGCGATCCAGGAGGCGATGGAGTCGGTCACGACGGGCGACAGCTCGGTCGAGAAGGCGGCGAGCACGTATGACGAGCAGCTGAAGACGGCGACGGACGGCAAGGTGATCACCAAGTGAAGGTGGGGCCGAGCGGTGTCCGCCGCCCCGTGACACAGCCCCTGCCCCTGCCCCCTTCACGGGGTGATCACCAGGTGAAGCCGGGGCGGGGCGGTGTACGGCGCCCCCTGACACGCGCCCTGCCCCTGGCCCCTTCCCTGGTCCTGCTGCTGCTCTTCCTGGCCGGCCCGATCGCGTACTGCGCGTACATCGCCTTCACGGACCTGCAGCTGACGGGCCAGGCCCACTCCTCCTTCGTGGGCTTCGACAACTTCACGGCCGCGTTCAGGGACGACGCGTTCCTGAACGCGGTCTGGCTCACGCTCGTCTTCACGGTCCTGTCCTCGCTCATCGGCCAGAACACGCTGGGGCTCGCCCTGGCCGCGCTCATGCAGCGCGCGTCGAAGACGGTCCGCACGGTGACGGGCGCGGTCGTGGTCTGCGCGTGGGTCCTGCCGGAGGTCGTCGCCGGCTTCCTCCTCTACGCGTTCTTCCGCCGCGAGGGCACGCTGAACGCAATCCTGGACTGGCTCCATCTCCCCACCCAGAACTGGCTGTTCACGCTGCCGATCCTGGCGGTGTCCTTCGCGAACGTGTGGCGCGGGACGGCGTTCTCCATGCTGGTCTACTCGGCGGCGCTCGGCGAGATACCCAAGGAGATCACCGAGGCCGCGGAGATGGACGGCGCGGGCGGCTGGCGCCGCATGTGGCACATCACGCTGCCGATGATCCGCCGCTCCATCGGCACGAACCTCATGCTGAACACCCTGCAGACGCTGTCCGTGTTCGGCCTGATCTGGGTGATGACGCGGGGCGGCCCCGGAAACCGCAGCCAGACCCTGCCCCTGTTCATGTACGAGCAGGCCTTCCAGAAGAGCATGATCGGCTACGGCACGGCGGTCGCCCTGCTCCTCCTGGTCGTCGGCTCGCTGTTCTCGCTGGTCTATATGCGCCTGCTGCGCTCGGAGGCCTGAGTGTCCTCACCCCGCACCGTCCGCCACCGCCTCGCGGCCGACGCCGGACTCCTGGTCGTCGCCGCGGCGTTCGTCCTGCCGCTGGCGTGGGTGGTCCTCTCCGCGCTCGACCCGCACGCGAACCTCCAGGTGAAGATCCCGGACGGGGTCACCCTGGACAACTTCGACGCGGTCCTCACCCCTGACATCACGTTCACGCCGCTCCTCAACAGCCTTCTGCTGTGCGGCGGCGCGACCCTGCTGACGGTGGCGAGCGCGGCGCTCGCGGCGTACCCGCTGTCCCGCTACCGCTCCCGCTTCAACAACCCGTTCCTGGCGACGGTCCTGTTCGCGACGTGCCTGCCCATCACGGCGATCATGGTCCCGGTCTACGCGCTCTTCGTGCAGGTCAACCTGATCGACACCATGCAGGGCACGATCTTCTTCTTCGCGGCGTCCCAACTCCCGTTCGCCATCTGGCTGATGAAGAACTTCATGGACGGCGTCCCGAAGGAACTGGAGGAAGCTGCCTGGACCGACGGAGCGTCCTCGTTCCAGTCCCTGATCCGCATAGTGCTGCCCCTGATGGGCCCGGGAGTAGCGGTGGTCACGGTCTTCTCGTTCGTCATGATGTGGGGCAACTTCTTCGTCCCCTTCATGCTCCTGCTCACCCCCGAACAAATGCCGGCCTCGGTCAGCATCAACGACTTCTTCGGCAACCGGGGCACAGTGGTCTACGGCCAGCTCGCAGCCTTCTCGATCATCTACTCGACGCCGGTGATCCTGCTGTACGTCCTGGTGGCCCGGCGCTTCGGCGGGGGGTTCGCGCTGGGGGGTGCGGTCAAGGGCTGAACGGCCGCACCCTCGCGCACAGCATTGATCAACCGGCGAACCGGCCGCCCGCTCAGCCGATCGGGACCGGCATCCTCACCACGTCGTACGCCAGGTCGATCGCATTGCCCGTGGCCGGGTCGGTCAGTTCCACGCGCCAGTGGGGGGCGAACTGGTCGACGCCCTCGGCCATCGGGATGGTGCCCGAGATCAGGACCGTGCCGGGCACCAGGTCGCCGCGCTCCCGGAGGACGTCCGCCCAGTAGGCGGGCGTGAGCAGCTCGGCCAGGGTGCCGTCCTGGATGAGGGTCTCCTGGCCGTCGTGGGTCACCCAGGCGCGCAGGGTCAGGTCGTCGAGGCGCTCCTGCACGTCGGCGAGGCGCCAGGCGCGGCGGGCGAGGACGTCGGGGCTCGCGTTCTTGCTCCATGCCACGCCGTGCACCTCCAGCTCGCGGTCGGTGTGGTCGCAGGCGGCCGTCAGGAGCAGGTCGCCGTCCCGGTCGACGACCAGCGCCCACTCGGCCTCGCCCGAGGTGCGGCCGTGCTGGACGCGGACCTGCTCGGTGTGCTGGGCGAGGTAGGGGGAGACGGGGTAGAGCGCGGGGGTCACGGAGGGTGCCGGCACCCCCAGCTCGGCGAGTTCCGCCACGTGGGCGGCCACGTCGTCCTGGCTGCGTCCGGCGTACCCGGCGTTGAGCACCTGCACGACATCGACCTCGCGGGTGGTGCCGTCGGGCAGTTCGAAGGTCAGCAGCGCCATGGGGTTTCTCCACATCGTTCGCGATATCAGGGAGGTTAACTTTGCGCGGAAGGCTTGCGCATACGACCTGTATACAAGAAGTATGCCGGAAGGTCGACAGCTAACCTCACCCAAGGAACCTCAGGGACGGACGTCGTGAACCACACCAGCACGAGCACGGAAAAGACCCCGATCGGCGGGTCCGCGGTCCGCCGCGCCTTCTTCGCCAGCCTGACCGGCACCGCACTGGAGTGGTACGACTTCGCCATCTACTCCGTGGCGGCGGCGCTGGTCTTCGGCGATGTCTTCTTCCCCTCGAAGGACCCCGCCACCGGCACCCTCCTCGCGTTCTCGACGTACGCCGTCGGCTACGTGTCGCGCCCGCTCGGCGGTTTCGTCTTCGGCCGCCTCGGCGACAAGCTCGGCCGCAAGAAGGTCCTGATCGCGACACTCGTCCTGATCGGGGCCGCGACCCTCGCGATCGGCCTGCTTCCGTCCTACGCCACGATCGGCGTGGCCGCGCCGATCACCCTCGTGATACTCCGCTTCGCCCAGGGCGTCGGCGTCGGCGGTGAGTGGGGCGGCGCGGTGCTGCTGTCCAGCGAGTTCGGCGATCCGCGCCGGCGCGGCTTCTACGCCTCGGCCGCACAGATCGGCCCGCCGGTCGGCAACCTCCTCGCCAACGGCGTACTCGCGGCCCTCGGCGGCCTCCTGACGGAGACTCAGTTCACGTCCTGGGGCTGGCGCGTGGCGTTCCTGCTCTCCGGTGTGCTCGTCCTCTTCGGCCTGTGGATCCGCGCGAAGCTCGAGGAAACCCCGGTCTTCAAGGCGATGGAGGCCGAGCAGAAGCGCCCCGAGGCCCCGATCCGCGAGGTCTTCACGACGCACCCGCGCGCCCTGGCGGCCGCGATCCTCAGCCGCGTGGCCCCGGACGTCCTGTACGCGCTGTTCACCGTCTTCGTCCTGACCTACGCGACCGGCGAACTCGGCATGTCCCGCGGCTCCGCCCTGGCCGCCGTCCTCATCGGCTCCTCCCTCCAGGTCTTCCTGATCCCGCTGGCCGGCGCCCTGTCCGACCGCGTCAACCGCCGCGTCCTGTACGGGGTCTCGGCCGCGGCCGCCGGCGTGTGGCCGTTCCTGTTCTTCCCGATGATCGGCGGCGGGAGCTGGCCGCTGCTCGCCCTCGGCGTCGTGGTGGCCCTGGTCTTCCACTCCGCGATGTACGGGCCGCAGGCGGCCTTCATCGCCGAACAGTTCTCCCCGCGGCTGCGCTACACCGGCTCCTCGCTCGCGTACACGCTGGCCGGTGTCATCGGCGGCGCCGTCGCGCCCCTGCTGTTCACGGCGCTGCTCGACGCGTACGACTCGTGGATCCCGCTGGCCCTCTACGTCGCGGGCACCGCGATCGTCACCATCGCCGGACTGTGCCTCGGCCGCGACGGCGACCGGAGCGACGAGGAGCTGCTGAGCGGCGAGCCGGCCCGCTCCCCCGCCGCGTCCACGGCGTCCTGAACCCCAGACCACGCATTCCCGAACCCCCACCCGAGGAGGAACGTCTCATGCGTATCGCGCTGAGCCAGATCACCACCGGCCCCCGCCCCGAGGAGAACCTCGCGCTCCTGCGCGAACAGGCCCGTCTCGCGGCGGACGCGGGCGCCCGCGTAGTCGTCTTCCCGGAAGCCGCGATGGCCTGCTTCGGGACCCCGCTGGCGCCGCTGGCCGAACCGCTCGACGGCCCCTGGGCCACGGCGGTCCGCCAGATCGCCAAGGAGGCCGGACTCGTCGTGGTCGCGGGCATGTTCACCCCCGCCCCGGACGGAAAGGTGGCCAACACCCTGCTCGCCACCGGCCCCGGCGTCGAGGCGGCCTACGACAAGATCCACCTCTACGACGCCTTCGGCTTCGCCGAGTCCGACACGGTGGCGCCCGGGTCCGAGGTCGTCACCTTCGAGGTCGACGGCACCCGCTTCGGGCTCGCGACCTGCTACGACGTCCGCTTCCCCGAGCTGTTCAGGGCCCAAGCCGACGCGGGCGCGGTCGTTTCCGTCCTGCCCGCCTCGTGGGGCGCGGGTCCCGGCAAGCGTGAGCAGTGGGAGCTGCTGATCCGCGCCCGCGCGCTCGACGCCACGCTCTGGCTCGCCGCCGTGGACCAGGCGGACCCGGCGGCGTCCGGCGTCCCCGCCGCGTCGAACGCCCCCACCGGCATCGGCCACAGCGCCGTCGTCGGCCCCGACGGAACCGTACGGAAGCACCTCGAAGAGGGCCCGGGGCTGCTCATCGCGGACCTGGACCTCGACGAGGTCACCTCGGTCCGCCGCTCCATCCCGGTACTGGCCAACCGCAGGAGCCTGTAACGGGCGGGCGGGCCACCGGCACGCCCTAACCCGCGAGCAGCACCTTGAGCGTCGACTCCAGGTGGCTGTCGATCGCGGTGCACGCGGCCTGCCGGTCGCCTGCGGCGATCGCGTCGAGGATCGCCCCGTGCTCGTGGAGGACGGACTCCTGCCGGCCGTGCTGGTTGAACAGCGCCACCACTCCGGCCCGGATCTGGCGGCTGCGGAGCCCGTCGTAGTGGCGGTCGAGCAGGGCGTTGCCCGCGGCCGCCACGATCGTCGCGTGGAAGAGGTGGTCCACCGCGATGAACTCCTTGGCGTGCTCGGCCCCGCTGAGCGTGCGCTGGCGTCCGAGCAGTGCGGTCAGCTCGGACACCGGGGCCTTGCCCTCGGCGATGACCCGCTCCGCCGAGTACCGCTCGACGATGCCGCGCAGCTCCATCAGCTCGGTGATCTCCCGCCCCGACAGCGGCACGACCTGCGCCCCGCGCTTGGGGACCAGCCGCACGAGGTCCTCGGCGGCGAGCAGCAGGAGCGCCTCGCGGATCGGGGTGCGGGAGACGCCGATACGGTCGGCGAGCTCCTGCTCGGAGAGGAACTCCCCTTGCCTGTCCGGGTCGGCGAGCACGTTCTCCTTGAGAAACGCGTAGGCCTTGTCCCGTCCCGACGTCACGACTGCCCCCAGGGTTGCATACAAGGAGTATACGGATCTGGTTACCGGGAGTCCCGTCCCCGTAGCTTCCTACGACAAGTAACGCAGTGCGAACAGACCGTAGCCCCCGGCCTCACCCGCCCCTACCGTGTGCCCGTGCACCCAAGCGACTCCGCCCCGCCGTTCAACGCTCCCGCCGCCCGACGCCTCCGCGAGGCCCTGGGCATGGCGCCCGGGCATGTCGCTTACGGCATGCGTGCCTCGTACGGCCAGCATCAGGTCACGCCCGACACGATCATCGCCTGGGAGCGCGGTCTCGCCTCGCCGACGGCGGTGGAAATCACCGCTCTCGCGGGCGCCCTGTGGTGTTCGCCGGGAGATCTCATCGGCGCGGCGCGGACGCTGCGCGAGCACCGGATGGCCCGCGGCATGGCGCCGGAGGACGTGGCGCGCACGGTGGGGGTGGAGATCCACTCGTATCTGCGGATGGAGGAGACCGGCGAGTGGCACGGCAACGAGCGCCAGTCGGCCACCCTCGCCGAGGTGCTCGGTCTGACGCCGCCCGACTTCGCGACCGTCACCGGCCGCAATGACCAGCTGGCGGATCTCCTGCGCAGCGCGGTGACCACGCGCTGGCAGGCCTACACACGCCCGATCGCCAAGCTGGTCCCCGTGCACAAGGGTCAACTGGAGGAAGTGCTCCAGGAGATGCAGCTCGAGTACCAGGCGCTGATGGCCGCGACGCTCAGCTGGGGCGGCGGTTCGGGACGCGAGTCGGGCGAGGCCGGGCGGGAGTTCCTCGACGGGATCCTCGACGAGTTCTGGTCGAGGATGCACACGTCGTAGGACAAGCCGTTCCCCCTAGAACACGGATTCCGCCTCGTCCATGCGGTCCTTCGGCACCGTCTTCAGTTCGGCGACGGCCTCGGCGAGCGGGACCATCTCGATCTCCGTGCCGCGCAGCGCCGTCATGCGGCCGGAGACGCCCCGGTGCGCGGCCTCGACCGCGTGCCAGCCGAAGCGCGTGGCGAGGACCCTGTCGTACGCGGTCGGGGTGCCGCCGCGCTGGACATGGCCGAGAATGACCGGCTTCGCCTCCTTGCCGAGGCGCCGCTCCAGCTCGAACGCGAGGGCCGTGCCGATGCCCTGGAAGCGCTCGTGGCCGAACCGGTCGATCGCGCCGGTCTGGTAGTCCATCGTGCCCTCGGCGGGGTGCGCGCCCTCGGCCACGCAGATGACGGCGAACTTCTTGCCGCGCGCGAAGCGTTCCTCGACCATCTTGACCAGGTCGGCCGGGTCGAAGGGCCGCTCGGGCAGGCAGATGCCGTGCGCGCCGCCCGCCATGCCGGACTCCAGGGCGATCCAGCCGGCGTGCCGGCCCATCACCTCGACGACCATGACGCGCTGGTGGGACTCGGCGGTGGTCTTCAGCCGGTCCATGGCCTCCGTGGCGACGCCGACGGCGGTGTCGAAGCCGAAGGTGCGGTCCGTGGCGGAGATGTCGTTGTCGATGGTCTTCGGGACGCCGACGACGGGCAGGCCCGCGTCGGCGAGCATGCGGGCCGCGGTCAGCGTGCCCTCGCCACCGATGGGGATGAGGACGTCGAAGCCGATCTCGGTGGCGAGTTCCTTGGCGTTCTCGCAGGCGGCGCGGAAGCGGTCGCGCTCGAGCCGGGAGGAGCCGAGGATGGTGCCGCCGCGGGCGAGGATGCCGCTCACGGCGTTCAGGTCGAGCGTGCGGTAGCGGCCGTCGAGCAGTCCCGCGTAACCGTCCTCGAAGCCGATCACCTCGTCGCCGTGGTGCGTCACGGCGCGGTGCACGACCGACCGGATCACTGCGTTCAGGCCAGGACAGTCGCCGCCGGCGGTGAGAACTCCGATACGCATCGTGCGTGTCTCCTGCTCGCTGTTGAGACTTGTGAGCCGTTCCGATTGTTTCACGGCCGTGAGGGCGATGGCGGTCAGCGCCGGGCGCGGAGGCCCGTGCGGCTTGCGTTCCAGGGCCTTTCGGCCCCCGGACCAGGGCCTTTGTCCGGCGGGCGACCTAGCTACCCCCGGAGGTATTGTCAAGGGGGCACGGCTACGACTTTCATCAGGGGCCGGTTCAGCGGCCGAATCACTGCGGCAGAGGCCCCTTCTCTGCTGCCCGTCCAGCGAGAGGGAGAGCACGCGTGACGCGCAGCGTGTACGTGACCGGGATCGACCGGGGTGACGGCCGGCAGGTCGTGGAGCTGGGAGTCATGGAGCTCCTGACCCGGCAGGTCGACCGGGTGGGCGTCTTCCGCCCGCTCGTCCACGACGGTCCCGACCGGCTCTTCGATCTGCTGCGGGCGCGCTACCGCCTCTCCCAGGACCCGGCGACGGTCTACGGCCTCGACTACCACGAGGCGTCGGCCGTGCAGGCCGAGCAGGGCACCGACGAACTGGTCTCGCGCCTCGTGGACCGCTTCCACCAGGTCGCCCGCGACTACGAGGTCGTCCTGGTCCTCGGCACGGACTTCGCCGACACACAGCTCCCCGACGAACTGGCCGTCAACGCCCGCCTCGCCAACGAGTTCGGGGCGTCCGTCATCCCGGTGGTGGGCGGCCGCAAGCAGACCCCGGAGTCCGTGCACGCCGAGACCCGCAACGCGTACCGCGCGTACGAGGTCCTCGGCTGCGACGTGCTCGCGATGATCGTGAACCGGGTGGCGGCGCAGGACCGCGAGGAGATACGCGACCGCCTCGAGGCCCATCTCCCGGTGCCCACCTACGTACTGCCGGACGAGCCCGCTCTGTCCGCGCCGACGGTCTCGCAGATCGCGCAGGCGCTCGGCGGCGAGGTGCTGCTCGGCGACGACGCGGGCCTCGCGCGCGACGCGCTCGACTTCGTGTTCGGCGGCGCGATGCTGCCGACGTTCATCAAGGCACTGACGCCGGGCTGTCTCGTCGTGACGCCCGGGGACCGCGCCGACCTCGTGGTGGGTTCGCTCGCCGCGCACAGCGCCGGCACCCCGCCGATAGCGGGCGTCCTGCTGACCCTCGACGAGCGGCCGGGCGAGGAGATCCTGACGCTCTCCGACCGCCTCGCGCCCGGCACGCCGGTGGTGGCGGTGCAGGGCGGCTCCTTCCCCACCGCGGGTGAACTGTTCTCCATGGAGGGCAAGTTGAACGCGGCGACGCCCCGCAAGGCGGAGACGGCGCTCGGCCTCTTCGAGCGGTGGGTCGACACCGCCGGCCTGCTGGAGCGCGTCTCGGCGCCGAGCAGCGACCGCGTCACGCCGATGATGTTCGAGCACAAGCTCCTGGAGCGGGCCCGCGCCGACAAGCGCCGCGTCGTGCTGCCCGAGGGCACCGAGGAGCGCGTCCTGCGCGCGGCGGACGTCCTGCTCCGCCGCAGGGTGTGCGACCTGACGCTGCTCGGCCCCGTGGAGCAGATCCGCAAGAAGGCCGCCGACCTGGGCGTCGACCTGGTCGACACACAGCTCATCGACCCGGACACGTCCGAACTGCGGGACCGGTTCGCCGCCGAGTACGCGCAGCTGCGCGCCCACAAGGGCGTCACCGTCGAGCTCGCGTACGACGTGGTGGCGGACGTCAACTACTTCGGGACGCTGATGGTGCAGGGCGGCCTGGCGGACGGCATGGTGTCGGGTTCCGTGCACTCGACGGCCGCGACGATCCGCCCCGCCTTCGAGATCATCAAGACGAAGCCGGACGCCGACATCGTGTCGTCCGTCTTCTTCATGTGCCTCGCCGACAAGGTCCTCGTGTACGGCGACTGCGCGGTGAACCCGGACCCGGACGCGCAGCAGCTCGCCGACATCGCCGTCCAGGCGGCCGCCACCGCCGAGCAGTTCGGCGTGGACCCGCGGATCGCGATGCTGTCGTACTCGACGGGCACGTCGGGTTCGGGCGCGGACGTCGACAAGGTGCGCCGGGCCACGGAGCTGGTGCGCGAGCGGCGCACCGATCTGAAGATCGAGGGCCCCATCCAGTACGACGCGGCCGTCGAGCCGTCGGTGGCGGCGACCAAGCTGCCCGGGTCGGAGGTCGCGGGCCAGGCCAGCGTGCTGATCTTCCCCGACCTGAACACCGGCAACAACACGTACAAGGCCGTGCAGCGTTCGGCAGGCGCCATCGCCGTCGGTCCGGTCCTGCAGGGCCTGCGCAAGCCGGTCAACGACCTGTCGCGCGGCGCGCTCGTGCAGGACATCGTCAACACGGTCGCCATCACGGCGATCCAGGCCCAGACGCCGGCCTCCTGACCCCAACGAAGAGGTAAGCACCTGTGACCTCCCACCCGTCGCCCACCACCGCCCTGCCTGACGAGCTTCGCTCGGCCCCTCTGGCCGGCCGAGTTCTCGTCCTCAACTCCGGTTCCTCGTCGCTGAAGTACCAGCTGCTCGACATGGAGAGCGGCGCCCGGCTCGCCGCGGGCCTTGTCGAGCGCATCGGCGAGGAGACGTCCCGCCTCAAGCACACGCCGCTGACCGGGGACGGCGGCGCGGCGCGCGAGGTGAACGGCCCGATCGCCGACCACGACGCGGCCCTGAAGGCGGTCGCCGCGGAGCTGGCCCGTGACGGGATGGGCCTGGACTCCCCCGAACTCGCCGCGATCGGCCACCGGGTGGTGCACGGCGGCATGTTCTTCACCGAGCCGACCGTCATCGACGACGCGGTCCTCGCGGAGATCGAGCGGCTGATCCCGGTCGCGCCGCTGCACAACCCGGCCAACCTCACGGGCATCCGCACCGCGATGGCGCTGCGCCCCGACCTGCCGCAGGTCGCCGTCTTCGACACGGCGTTCCACACGACCATGCCGGAGTCGGCGGCGCGCTACGCGATCGACGTGAAGACCGCCGACGAACACCGCATCCGCCGCTACGGCTTCCACGGCACCTCGCACGCGTACGTGTCCCGCAAGGCGGCCGAGCTCCTGGGCAAGGCCGCCGAGGAGGTCAACGTCATCGTCCTGCACCTGGGCAACGGCGCCTCGGCGTCGGCGGTGCGCGGCGGCCTGTGCGTGGACACCTCCATGGGCCTGACACCCTTGGAGGGCCTGGTGATGGGGACGCGTTCGGGCGATGTGGACCCGGCCGTCATCTTCCATTTGATGCGGGTGGGCAACATGTCCACCGACGAGATCGACGTACTGCTCAACAAGAAGAGCGGCCTGGTCGGTCTCTGCGGCGACAACGACATGCGGGAGATCCGCCGCCGTATCGACGAGGGCGACGAGGAGGCGCGGCTCGCCTTCGACATCTACGTCCACCGTCTGAAGAAGTACATAGGCGCGTACTACGCGGTGCTCGGCCGGGTGGATGCGGTGGTGTTCACGGCGGGGGTCGGCGAGAACGCGGCGCCGGTGCGCGAAGCTGCCGTGGCGGGCCTGGAGGAGCTGGGTCTCGCGGTCGACGGCGAGCTCAATTCCGTACGTTCCGACGAACCGCGGCTGATCTCGCCGGAGTACGCGCGGGTGGCTGTCGCAGTCGTCCCGACCGACGAGGAACTGGAGATCGCGCAGCAGACCTACGCCCTCGTGCGCGACTCCGCGTCCCGCAACGACTGAGCGCACCACCGCCCATTTGTAGATTCCACCAGACGGAATATTCCGTAGCGAAACAAACCGATAGGATCGCCCCCATGCGCCGTTCCAAAATCGTCTGCACGCTGGGCCCCGCCGTCGACTCCGAAGAGCAGCTCGTTGCGCTGATCGAAGCCGGCATGAATGTGGCCCGCTTCAACTTCAGCCATGGCACGCACGCCGAGCACCAGGGGCGGTACGACCGTGTCCGGGCCGCCGCGGAGAGCACCGGCCGCGCCGTCGGCGTCCTCGCGGACCTCCAGGGCCCCAAGATCCGTCTCGAGACCTTCGCCGAAGGCCCCGTCGAGCTGGTGCGCGGTGACGAGTTCACCATCACCACCGACGATGTCCCGGGCGACAAGTCGATCTGCGGCACGACCTACAAGGGTCTGCCCGGCGATGTCTCCAAGGGCGACCAGATCCTCATCAACGACGGCAACGTCGAGCTCCGCGTCATCGAGGTCGACGGGCCGCGCGTGAAGTCGATCGTCGTCGAGGGCGGTGTCATCTCCGACCACAAGGGCATCAACCTGCCGGGCGCGGCCGTGAACGTGCCCGCGCTGTCCGAGAAGGACGTCGACGACCTGCGCTTCGCCCTGCGGATGGGCTGCGACATGGTCGCCCTGTCCTTCGTGCGCGATGCCGACGACGTCCAGGACGTCCACAAGGTGATGGACGAGGAGGGCCGCCGGGTCCCCGTCATCGCCAAGGTGGAGAAGCCGCAGGCGGTCGACAACATGGAGGGCGTCGTCGCGGCGTTCGACGCCGTGATGGTGGCCCGCGGCGACCTCGCCGTCGAGTACCCGCTCGAGAAGGTCCCGATGGTGCAGAAGCGCCTCGTGGAGATGTGCCGCCGTAACGCCAAGCCGGTGATCGTCGCGACCCAGATGATGGAGTCGATGATCACCAACTCCCGCCCCACGCGCGCCGAGGCGTCCGATGTCGCCAACGCGATCCTGGACGGCGCGGACGCGGTCATGCTGTCCGCCGAGTCCTCCGTGGGCGCCTACCCGATCGAGACCGTGAAGACGATGTCGAAGATCGTCGTCGCGGCCGAGGGGGAGCTCCTGTCCAAGGGCCTGCAGCCGCTCGTGCCCGGCAAGAAGCCGCGCACGCAGGGCGGTTCGGTCGCCCGCGCCGCCTGCGAGATCGCCGACTTCCTGGGCGCCAAGGGCCTCGTGGCCTTCACCCAGTCCGGCGACACGGCCCGCCGCCTGTCCCGCTACCGTGCGGCCCAGCCGATCCTGGCCTTCACCACGGACGAGGGCACCCGCAACCAGCTGACGCTGAGCTGGGGCGTCGAGTCGCACATCGTGCCGTACGTCGACAACACCGACGCGATGGTCGACCTGGTCGACGCCGAGATGGTGAAGCTGAACCGCTTCAACGACGGCGACACCGTCATCATCACGGCCGGTTCGCCCCCCGGCGTCCCCGGCACCACCAACATGGTCCGGGTGCACCACCTGGGCGGCGGAGAGCGCGACTGACGCCTCGCCAGGCTCATCAGCCCCGTACGACACACTGAGGGCGCCACCTGAATCAGGTGGCGCCCTCAGTGGTGTGCGGCTCCCGGACTGGTCCGTGGGTGCGCGGGTCGGCAGGCTCGGCCGGCTCAGCCGGTGAGGTACTGGTGGAGACCCGGCACGTGCAGGTCGCCGCCGAACTGACCGGCCTGCTTGACCTTCACGTTCGTGAAGTAGATCAGGGGGATGTTCAGCGGCGGCGGGTGCTCGGCGTCGAACGTGATCGGGATGAGCCCCAGGAGGTTCCCCGAGATCGACTCCGTGTACATGGTGGTCGTCCCGCCACGGATGGTGGACGTGGTGCCCTTGCCGGCCTGGACGTGGTACGTCTTGCCGTCCGGGCCGTCGACCGTCTGGTGCAGGTCGCCGATGTCGGTGCCGTTCGAGATGACGTACTTCAGGACCTTCTTGACCGTGCCGTTGGGCGTGCGCACGTTCACGACACCCTGGTAGTCCGCGCCCTTGAGGGTCAGCGAACTCGCCTCAAGATGCCACGAGTCGTTCGGGACCTGAGCGGGGGTCTGCTCGTTGTCCCCCTCGGCGTCCGTGGCGACCGGGCAGTTGTCCGGCACGCCGGTCTCGCCCGACGACGGTGTGGGGACCACCTTGGTGGCCTTGTCCGCGGTGTCGTCGACGGCCTTTCCGGCCTTGTCCACCGTGTCCTTGACCGCGTCCCCGGCCTTGTCCGCCGTGTCCTTGACGGGCTCGGTGACCTTGTCGACGGTGTCCTTGACGGTGCCGCCCACATCCGTGGACTTGGACGCCGAGGCCGAGGGGGTCGGGGTCGCCGACTCCTTCTGATCCGGCGTCAGCAGGTCCTTGAGCGCGTCGCCGACACCCAGCGGGTCGAGCGGGTTCTTGGTCTCGGAGGGCGTCGGGGTCGGCGTGGCCGTCTTGCTGCCGGCCGTGCTGTCACCCGAGGGCGTGTCCGTGGACTTGGACGCGGAGGGCGACGGGGTGGGCTCGGCCTTGTCGCCCGAGTCCTCCTTGCCGTCCGAAGCGTCCTTGCTCGCGGACGCCGAGGGCGACGGCGTCGGGGTGGGCGAGGCGGACTCGTCCCCCTTGCCGTCGGTCGCGTCCTTGCCGTCCTCGGAGGCCTTGATCGCGTCGGCGCACGCCTTGTAGTCGTCCGCCGAGAACTTGGTGGGGTTGTCCTTGGCCTGCGCGAGCGTGGGGGTCAGCCCCATGCCCATGAGCACGGCCGTCGGCATCGCCGCAATGGCAATGGCTTTGCCCGCGGGCATGTGCAGCCTGGTGAACAGCGGCTTTCTGGGGGCTGCATGCCGCGGCCCGGTTCTCTCACGGAACTCTGCCGCAGAGTTCTCGTGGCGCACCTCGTCAGCCGGCACGGTGCCTCCCGTTCGTCCCGTCGTTACCGTTCGGGCTCGTTCCTGACAGATCGTCCGACGCACCGCCGAAGGCGTCGAAGGCCGCAGTCTCGCCCTTCAGGGCATCCGCGTCGTCCACGGACTTCCCGCCGCCCGCCTCCTGCTTCGCGGCCCGTGCGGGCCCCCAGGAGATGCCGAGAGCGCCGCCGAGCAGCGCCAGCAGGAAGCCGATGACAAAGCCACCGAAGTTGGAGACCACCAAGGAGACCAGGGCGAGCAGGATCGCAGCGACGCCCGCGAAGATGCGGGACATCGGCTGGAACCAGAGCGTCAGGCCGAGCACCACAAGCAGGACGCCGATGATCAGCGAACCGGCGCCGGCAGTTGTCGACATCCGGATGGTCATCGAGCCGAGCGTGAGGTTCGCGTACGGGAAGTACATGATCGGAATGCCGCCCAGCAGCGTCAGCAGACCACCCCAGAATGGGCGCTGACCGCGCCACCCTCGGAACGATCGGCGCGTCTGGCCGAGCCTGTCGCCCAGCCCTGCTTGCGCTTCGGCGCTCATGTCGTACAGCTCCTCGGGAATGGCGTTGTTCTGTGGTGATGGTGCGTGTCGGATACGGGCACGGGGACGTTCCGGAGCTTCCCGTTCGCCCCCGCGCCCGGCCGTTCAGCGCTGTGAGTGAACTAGACCCTGGGGCCTAGTAGCACTCGTGTGCGCCCTTCTGCACCTGCATGTGCAGGCCGGAGAGCTTGAAGGTGCCGGCCGTGGTCGCCCACGCGCGCTGCTTGACATCTTCGAAGTGCACCGAGTCGGCCTGCTGCGAGAACGAGTCCGGGACGTACTTGTCGCCCTTGGACGGACCCGGGCCCTTGGTGGTCGAGTCGATACCGACGCCGATGTCGATGTTCTTGAACGTGGCGTTGGTCGACAGGTCGTCGGCGTCGATGTAGAGCTTCTTCGCCTCGACGCGGGGGCCGCCCGCACCGCCCGCGCTGAGCTTCATCGACACGTCACCGAAGACCGGCACCGGCACGACGACCGACTGGCACAGGTTGGTGATCTTCGCCTCGTTGAGGCCGACGACGGCAACCGGGTGTGCACCCGACTTACCGGTGTCGAGCGCCCCGTACTGGACGAATCCCGTACCGTCGAGCGAGTCGGCCGTCACCTTGAACGACTGACCCGAAACACTGAACGATGCCGCAAGCGCACCCTGCGAGAGGGCGACGCCTATCGCGGCAGTAGCCGCGACGCTCGGCACCATGACTACGGCGAACCGCTTCCATCTGGTTCCGCCACGAGCCACGGACTCCATGACTTTCCTCCTTCTCGGACGTACATCTCCGGCCCTGACTGCACCCCTTGAGGTGCTCAGCCGGGCAGGGATGGGAGAAGTGCTACGTCCTCGGGAAGGAGAGCGCCCGTATCGGGGGCGCGCAATGGCACCCGAATCACCGGCGATCACCCCCGAGCGACAACCACTGGTCGCACCTGACAGTCACGCGCAACCTGCTGGACAGGCCCTGCCGGTAAGCAGAGACCCCCCTGCCCAAGGCCGGCGGCACTGCTACCGGCCTGCTCGGTGGGGACCCTGAAACCCCGCGACCCGATTGGCTGTCGGACTGCGGGATGAGGACCGAGCGTCGCCGATCGTGGTGCATTCTCGGCTGGCGCACAAGGGGGTTCGTTACTCGCTAGTAACGGACGGATAACCGAACGGCGACCCGATGGTGTCACCCGACAACGCAGGGTGGTGTCAAGCAAGTTACCAAAGCAGAGAAAGAAGGGGCGTAACCGGACAGAAGATTGCCCCTGACTTACTCCAAGTAACAGCGGCCGCCTTTACCAAGTTTTGGTAAAGCGCGACCGCTGTGTACCCGTGGCGACAGAACTTTCACCTGGGCACCACATCGCCCGGCGTTTAGGAACTGGTCAGAAACGGCTCAGAAGAGAACCCGGGCCAGAGCCGCACGGCCCGTAGTCACACGCGGATCGTCGGAGCCGACGACCTCGAAGAGTTCGAGCAGCCGCACGCGCGCGGCGTCCCGGTCCTCGCCCGCCGTGACCTTCACCGTGTCGACAAGTCGGCCGAACGCGTCCGCGACGTGGCCTCCGACCAGGTCGAGGTCGGCCGCCGCGATCTGCGCCGCCACGTCGGAGGGCCGGTCCGCGGCGTCCTGACGGACCGTCTGCGGATCGAGATCCTGCACCCGCAGGAGCAACTCGGCCTGCCCCAGGCCCAGCTTGGCCTCGGTGTTGCCGGGGTCGTCGCTCAGCACGTTCTTGTACGCCTGGACGGCTCCGGCGAGGTCGCCGGCGTCAAGAGCCTGGACGGCGGCTTCGAGCAGAGCGTCGTAGGGACCGGCCGGAGTCTCCACGACCGGTGCAGATCCCTCCGCATCGGCGTCGACCGTGATGCCGGTCAGGCCGAAGCGCTCCTCGGCGACCTGGATCAACTGGTCGAGCGTCCCGCGGATCTGCTCGACCGGCGCGGCTCCCTGGAAGAGCGGCAGGGCCTGTCCGGCCACCACCGCGAAGACCGCCGGGATCCCCTGGACCCCGAACTGCTGCATCAGCATCTGATTGGCGTCGACATCGATCTTGGCGAGCACGAACCGGCCGTTGTACTCGGCCGCGAGGCCTTCGAGCAGCGGGCTCAGCTGCTTGCACGGCTCGCACCACTCGGCCCAGAAGTCGATGACGACGGGCACCTCGGCCGAGCGCTGGAGGACGTCGCGCTCGAAGCCGGCCTCATCGACGTCGATGACGAGGCTCGACGGGGAGACGGCCCCGCCGCCGCCCTGCCGCGCGGACTCGGCACGCGCCTGCTCCGCCTTCGCCTTGGCCTCCTGGGCCGCCTTCACCGCGGCGAGGTCGACGACTCCGCTCATGGACATGTTCCGTGGCTGCATGAGTACATCCTCCCCCTTCCGCGGTGCGTTGTGGGCCGGGACCGCCCGTCGCGGCCTCCCGCCGGACTGCGGGCGCCGCCGAGGAGGCGGTCGCGGACCTGGTCCACGGCCCCAAGAGGGGCCGTTCTGCGGCCCGAAGGGGCCTGTTCGGCGCCGGGTCCCCACCCGGTGCCTCGTGGTTGTCGCAAGGCTCACTGAGCTTTCGCTACGGGTCGTAGCGTAACTCTCGCGGGGGCCGCGTGGGGAGGGGGTCCCGGTGATCTTCGCTGTGGTCTGCCTCACGGCGCTATCCCTACCGGCCGGTATGGTCCTTTTCATGCAGAGCCGCATTCCCCCGCCCCTCCCGAGAACGGGCCGCCCGCGAAGTGCCACCGCCGACGCGGCGATCCTCGAGGCGACCCGTGCGGCGCTGGTGGACCTCGGCTGGTCCAAACTCACGATGGGGGACGTGGCGACGCGAGCGGGCGTCGCCAAGACGACGCTCTACCGGCGTTGGGCGAGCAAGAACGAGCTCGTCGTGGACGCGGTCGCGGTCCTCTTCGACGAGCTCGAACTCCCGGACAACGGCAGTCTCGCCGCGGACATCGGGGGTGTGGTCCTCCAGTTCGCGGCGCTCCTGAACCGCCCGGAGACCAAGACGGCGCTGATGGCGGTGGTCGCCGAGTCGACGCGTGACGAACCGCTGCGCGAGCGCATCCGCACCTCGATCGTGGACCGGCAGAAGCGCCTGGTCCTGGAGGGCCGCGCCCGCGCCCACGCGCGCGGCGAACTCCCCCTCGAGGCCGACCCGGCCGCCGCCGCCCGCACCGCCGACCTCATCTTCGACGTGGTCGCGGGAGCCGTGGTGCACCGCACGCTGGTGAGCGCGGAGCCGGTGGACGAGGAGTGGGTCGACCGGTTCACGATGCTGCTCCTGGGCGGACTCGCCTCCGTACAGGCGTAGGCCGCCCGGGTTCCGTCACTTCTGCCAGGCGCAACTGCCCAGCGTGGCACGCTTCCTGGCGACCAGACGGGCCGCCTCGTCCGCGGGCAGGACGTGGGTGTGTGAGCCCCGGCAGACGACCGTGCGGTCCCCGTGTCCGGCGAGGTCCACGAGGATCTGGTCCCAGTGGCGGTACTGCACGTCGTGCGCGGAGTCGGCGTACGTGCGGACCGTGACGCGGTCCGGGGAGAACTGCCGGCGCCAGGTCGCGAGCGTGGCCGGCGGGACCGTGGTGTCCTTGTCGCCGCCGTACAGGTACACGGGCGCCGTCAGCTTCGACAGGTCGGGGCCCGGCCGCTCGCAGTACAGCCTCTGCTCGTGGACCTGCGGCGCCGGATCGGCCTGCTGGCCGCGCTGGTTGTAGGTGCGGGCGCCGTCCTCGTACGCCGTGTCCGCGAAGCCCGGGATGGACTTGACGGGGCTGTCGTCGGGGAACGCCCACCACTTGCGGGGGTCGGTGATGGAGTCCTTCAGGGCCGCGGCGAGCGCGTCGTCGGACATCGAGCAGTACGCGGGCTTCTCGCCGTACGGCGGCAGGACGGCGGCCAGGTGCAGGGCGGAGACGCGGCCGGGCGCGCGGGCGGCGAGTTCGGCGGCGTAGGGGCCGCCTCCGGAGATCCCGACGATCCTGAACTTCTCGACGCCGAGGCGGTCGAGGACGTCGAGGGCGTCCCGCGCGAAGTCGGCCTTGCCGAGGGCGGGGTCGTACGCGGTGTCGCCGAAGCCGTTGCGCTCGACGGAGATCAGCCGCAGGCCCAGGTCCGCTCGCGTGGTGCGGAAGAAGTCGGTCATGTGGACGGCCCGCGCGCTGGTCCCGGTGCCGCCTATGTAGAGGACCGGGACACCGTCGCGCGGGCCCGAGTCGGTGTAGTGGGCCGTACGTCCGGAGGGCAGCTTCGCGGCGCGCACGTCGGGGCCGAGCGGGTCGAAGGTGTTCTGCACCTTCGGCTCGGCCGGCGGGCTCGCGCTCACCGCCCCGGACCCGCCGAGGACCATCCCGCCGAGCAGCGCCAGGGCGGCGCATCCGACGGTGGTGGTGGTGCGGTTGAGTCCGGACAGACGCACGGGAACTCCAGGGGCAGGCGACGATCGACGTGCCCGCGCCTACCCCGGCCGCACCGGGTGACACCTGTCAGTCCCCAGGTGCCACCGGCGCGAACTCCCGTCAGAACCCGGCGGGTTCGGTGTACACGCCCCACTCGTCGCGCAGGACCCCGCAGATCTCGCCCAGGGTGGCCTCGGCGCGTACGGCGTCGAGCATCGGCGGGATCATGTTGCCGCCGTTGCGGGCGGCCTTCAGCATGTCGTCGAGGGCGGAGCGCACGCGGGCGTCGTCCCTGGCCGCCTTGCGGACCCCGAGCTCGCGCACCTGCTCGCGCTCGACCTCGTGGCTGACGCGCAGGATCTCCAGGTCGCCGGTGACGGACCCGTGGTGCGCGTTGACGCCGACGACCCGCTTGTCGCCCTTCTCCAGCGCCTTCTGGTACTGGAACGCGGACTCGGCGATCTCGCCGGTGAACCAGCCGTCCTCGATGCCGCGCAGGATGCCCGAGGTCATGGGCCCGATGGGGTGCTGCCCGTCCGGGTGGGCGCGCAGGCCGCGCTCCTTGATCTGCTCGAAGATCTTCTCCGCGTCGGCCTCGATGCGGTCCGTGAGCTGCTCCACGAACCACGAACCACCCAGCGGGTCAGCGACGTTGGCGACGCCGGTCTCCTCCATGAGGACCTGCTGCGTGCGCAGCGCGATCTCGGCGGCCTGCTCGGAGGGGAGCGCCAGGGTCTCGTCGAGGGCGTTCGTGTGCAGCGAGTTGGTGCCGCCGAGCACGGCCGCGAGCGCCTCGACGGCGGTCCGCACGACGTTGTTGTACGGCTGCTGCGCGGTCAGGGAGACCCCGGCGGTCTGCGTGTGGAAGCGCAGCCACTGCGCCTTGTCGGTCTTCGCCCCGTACACGTCCCGCAGCCAGCGGGCCCAGATGCGGCGCGCGGCGCGGAACTTGGCGATCTCCTCGAAGAAGTCGAGGTGCGCGTCGAAGAAGAAGGAGAGGCCGGGCGCGAAGACGTCCACGTCGAGCCCGCGCGACAGGCCGAGCTCCACATAGCCGAAGCCGTCGGCGAGCGTGTAGGCCAGCTCCTGCGCGGCCGTGGAGCCGGCCTCGCGGATGTGGTACCCGGAGACCGAGAGCGGCTTGTACGCGGGGATGCCCGCCGCGCAGTGCTCCATGAGGTCGCCGATCAGGCGCAGATGCGGCTCGGGCTGGAAGAGCCACTCCTTCTGCGCGATGTACTCCTTGAAGATGTCGGTCTGGAGCGTGCCGTTGAGGACGGCAGGGTCGACGCCCTGCCGCTCGGCGGCCACGAGGTACATGCAGAAGACGGGCACGGCGGGGCCCGAGATCGTCATGGACGTCGTGACGTCCCCGAGCGGGATGTCCTGGAACAGGACCTCCATGTCGGCGGCGGAGTCGATGGCGACGCCGCAGTGCCCGACCTCACCGAGCGAGCGCGGGTCGTCGGAGTCGCGCCCCATGAGCGTCGGCATGTCGAAGGCGACGCTCAGCCCTCCCCCGCCGGCGGCGAGGATCATCTTGTAGCGCTCATTGGTCTGCTCGGCGTTCCCGAACCCGGCGAACTGGCGGATCGTCCACGTACGGCCCCGGTACCCGGTCGGGTACAGGCCGCGCGTGAACGGGTACTCGCCGGGCCATCCGATCCGCTCGAAGCCGTCATAGGTGTCCCCGGGACGTGGCCCGTAGACCGGGTCGACCGGATCTCCCGAGAGCGTCGAGAAGTCGGCGTCCCGCTTGCGGGCGGAGTCGTACCGGGCCTGCCAGCGGCGGCGGCCCTCTTCGATGGCGTCAGCGTCCATGCTTCCCATGCTTTCAAATTTACTAGGACGTCCTAGTAAATGTCGATGGCAAACCGCCCGCACATCGTGCGGGCGGTTCAGTGGCGCGGTTCGTCAGGCCTTGGCGACGGCGGGGGCGCCGTCGGCGACCTTGGAGTCCAGCTCGCGGGAGATCTTCCGCTCGACGAAGAACGCGGCGGTGGGGATCGTGCCGGCGATCAGGACCCACAGCTGCTTGCCGACCGGCCACTTCGCCTTGGAGCCCAGGTCGAAGGCGAAGACCAGGTAGACCACGTACAGCCAGCCGTGCGCGATGGCGACGACGCGCGTGACGTCCGCCGCGCCGTCGATGCCGAGCACGTACTTGGCGATCATGCCGAGGCACAGCAGGACCAGCAGGACGCCCGTGACAAAGGCCATCACCCGGTACCGGGTCAGCACGCTTCGTTTCATGGATACGAGCGTAACGGCCCGTTTTGCGCGATCTTCGCGCGGGTCAGCCCTCGTCGAAGTCGTGCGCGGCGACCCGCAGCGGCCGCAGCATCGCGAAGATCTCGCCGCACTCCTCGGCGTCGTACGCCCCGAGCCCGAAGTCCATCGCCATCAGGTCGCGGGTGGCGGCGTCGCAGACCTCGCGGCCCTTGGCCGTGATGGAGGCGAGCGTTCCGCGGCCGTCGTTCGGGTTGGGCCGCTTGTCGACGAGCCCGGACCGCACGAGGCGGTCGACGGTGTTCGTCACCGAGGTCGGGTGCACCATGAGCCGCTCACCGATCTTCGACATCGGCAGCTCGCCGGCCTTGGAGAAGGTGAGCAGCACCAGCGCCTCATAGCGCGCGAAGGTCAGTCCGTACGGCTTCACGACCGCGTCGACCTCGGCCAGGAGGATCTGGTGCGCGCGCATGATCGAGGTGATCGCACCCATGGACGGCACTGATCCCCAGCGCTGCTTCCAGAGTTCGTCTGCGCGGGCGATGGGATCGAAGGCAAGGCTGAGCGGCTTCGGCACGCCCAAGACCTTACCGGCCGGTCATATGCTGGTCAGCCCCGTCTCGCCCTTCGGTCCCGGCCCACGCGAAAGCCCCGGCCCGCCCGGGCCGGGGCTCTCCACGGAAGACGGTTCGCGGGGGTGTCACTCCCGGGGTGTCACTCCCCCGCGAGGTGCCGCTCCACCGTCGCGACCTTCGACGTCATGCCGTCCGTCACACCGGGGCGGATGTCCGCCTTGAGGACGAGCGATACGCGCGGGGCCCGCGCCTCGACGGCGGCGACGGCGCGCTTCACGACGTCCATCACCTCGTCCCACTCGCCCTCGATGGAGGTGAACATGGCGTCGGTGCGGTTCGGGAGCCCGGATTCGCGCACGACGCGGACGGCGTCGGCCACGTACTCGCCGACGTCCTCGCCGACGCCGAGCGGGGAGACCGAGAAGGCGACGATCATGCGTTCACGGCCTTCTCCTGGCGGGCGCGGGACGCGATGACCGCGGCCTCCGCCTCACGCTTCAGCTTGCGCTCGGCGAAGAAGCCGCCGGTCGGCAGGACGGAGAGGACGAAGTAGAGGGCGCCGGTCTTGAAGCCCCACTTCGTACGGTTCCACGCGTCGAGCCAGAAGAGCACGTAGAGGATGAACAGGACGCCGTGCACCATGCCCATCACCGGGACGGCGTCGAACTCCGTGGTCCGCTTCAGCACCGAGCAGACGAGGAGCAGCAGGAAGGAGACCGCCTCGGGGGCGGAGACCAGGCGGAGTCGGCGGAGTGCGGAGGCGGTCTTGATGTCCACGGGGCACCTTCGGCAGAAGCGGTGAGGGGGCGGGGCGTTCGATCTTGTGAACGCAAGCACAAGCGCTGTCCATTGTGGCATCGGGGATGTCCCGGGGTTCGCTCAGGGTTCGTTCAGGGCCGGGACCCCTGTCCCGGGGGGCATCTCGCCCATTACCGTCACATCGTGGCTACGTTCCGACTTCAAGGCAGCAGAGTGCTCGCCGTCGACATGACGGGCGACAGCGTCAAGGCGAAGACCGGCTCGATGGTCGCGTACGACGGCCGGATGGCGTTCAAGAAGATGACGGGCGGCGGCGAGGGCATCCGCGGGATGGTGACCCGCCGCCTGACCGGCGAGGAGATGACCGTGATGGAGGTGAAGGGGCAGGGCACGTGCTGGTTCGCAGACCGGGCCAGCGAGATCAGCGTCGTGAACCTGCGGGGCGACACGCTCTTCGTCGAGTCGAGCAATCTGCTCTGCACGGACGCGGGACTGCGCACCGGCACGTCCTTCACCGGCGTGCGCGGCGCCTCCCAGGGCAACGGCCTGTTCACGACGACCGTCGAGGGCCACGGCCAGGCGGCGATCATGAGCGAGGGCCCCGCCGTCGTGCTCCGCGTCAGCCGGGACCACCCCCTCACCGTCGACCCGGGCGCATATGTCGCACATCAGGGGAATGTGCGGCAGTCCTTCCAGTCGGGCGTCACGTTCCGCACGTTCATGGGAGAGGGCGGCGGCGAGGCCTTCCAGATCCGCTTCGAGGGCGACGGCCTGGTCTACGTACAGCCCAGTGAGCGCAACACGATCGCGGGGGATGTGTGAGATGCCCTTCCGTGAGATCAACTCGAAGATGGTCGAGGCGACGGTCGTCCCCGGCCGGCGGATCTACAGCCAGCGCGGCGCGATGCTCGCCTACAAGGGGGACGTGACCTTCACGCCCAGCATCCAGGGCGGCCAGGGCGGGGTGATGTCGATGCTCGGGCGCCGCGTGGCGAACGAGGCGACGCCGCTGATGACCGTCGACGGCAGCGGCACCGTCCTCTTCGGGCACGGCGGCCATCACGTCCAGGTGATAGCCCTCTCCGGAGACACCCTCTATGTGGAGGCGGACCGGCTGCTCGCCTTCGACGGGAGTCTTCGGCAGGGCACGATGTTCATGGGCTCGCAGGGCGGCGTCATGGGGATGGTGCGCGGCCAGGTCACCGGACAGGGCCTGTTCACCACGACCCTCAAGGGACACGGCGCGGTCGCCGTCATGGCGCACGGCGGCGTCATCGAGCTGCCGATCACCCCGGGCCGCCCCGTCCATGTCGACCCGCAGGCGTACGTCGCGCACCACGGCGACGTACGGAACAAGCTGTCCACGGCCCTCGGCTGGCGCGACATGGTGGGGCGCGGCTCCGGCGAGGCGTTCCAGCTGGAGCTCAGCGGCAGCGGCGCGGTGTACGTCCAGGCCTCGGAGGAGAAGCTGTGAGCAGCCCGGTGATCTTCGACCCGGCCACCCTGCCGGCCGACGACAACGTGAACGCGTACACGTTCTGTGTGGAGCTCAAGGGCAGCAGCTGGTTCCTGCAGAAGGGCAAGATGATCGCCTACTACGGGCGCATCGACTTCAACGGGATCGGGCACGGCCGCCTGGACCGCCTCGTGCGGACGTCCTTCCATTCCCCGCTGCACGCGAGCGACTGGGTCGTGGCGGAGGGTTCGGGCAAGATGCTGCTCGCCGACCGGGCCTTCGACGTGAACTCGTACGACCTGGAGAACGGGAACCTGACGATCCGCTCGGGCAACCTGCTCGCTTTTCAGCCAACTCTCGCGCTGAAGCAGTCGATCGTTCCCGGCTTTCTGACACTCATTGGCACGGGCAAATTCGTGGCGGCCTCGAGCGGCCCGGTGGTCTTCATGGAGCCGCCCATCCGCGTTGATCCACAGGCGCTGGTCGGCTGGGCTGACTGCCCGTCACCTTGCCACCACTACGACCACTCCTATCTGACGGGCGTGATCGGCGGTCTACGTGCGATGACGGGCGTCGGAGGCGTCTCCGGGGAGGAGCACCAGTTCGAGTTCGTGGGCGCCGGAACGGTATTGCTGCAGTCCACAGAGACGTTGATGGCCGAACAGGCGACGGGCGCGGTGCCGCAGCAGGCGGGCGTGCCGGGCGGTCACGGAGCACCCGGACAGCAGCCGGGGGTACCGCGTCTTCCCGGACAGCTCGGCGACCTCCAGCGTCGCTTCGGACTGTGAGCGGTAATCTGCGGAGTGTGACGTCGAACGCGTGACCCCTTTGTGTCACGAGGGGGTGGGAGGCGTCACACTCCCCACTTTCGTTCGCATTTCAACTTCTTAGGTAGAATCAATACATGGAGACCGAGACTGCCACACGCTGGCTGACCGACGAGGAACAGTGCGCCTGGCGCACGCACGTAGAGGTCAACAGAATGCTGACTTACCAGCTCGAGAAGGACCTCCAGCCGTTCGGCCTGACGATGAACGACTACGACATCCTCGTGCATCTCTCCGAGACGGACGACCACCGGATGCGCATGAGCGATCTCGCGACCGCCACCCTGCAGTCCAAGAGCCGGCTCTCCCACCAGATCACCCGCATGGAGAACGCCGGACTCGTCCGCCGCGAGAACTGCGAGTCCGACCGCCGCGGCCTCTACACCGTCCTGACCGAGGACGGCATGGCGACCATGAAGAAGGTCGCCCCTCACCATGTGGCGTCCGTGCGACGGCACTTCGTGGACCTGATCCCCTCCGAGGAGCTCGACGCCCTCCACAAGGCCCTGACCCCGATCGCCGAACACCTGCGTTCGCAGCGCGGCAAACCGTGACCATTGCGAACGGGGAACGCCGACCTTCCCCGTTCGCCGGCTTCAGACCCCCGGCGCCACCGGCAGTCTGAGTTCGAAGAGCGCTCCGCCCGCGGGCGACGAGCTGACCGTCAGGGCGCCGCCGTGCCGCACGGCGACGTCCCTGGCGATGGCGAGTCCCAGACCCGCCCCGCCGTCGTCCCGGGCCCGCGCGTCGTCCAGGCGCACAAACCTCTCGAAGATGCGCTCCCGCTCCGCCTCCGGCACGCCCCCGCCGTCGTCGCCGACCTCGACGACCGCCCACGGCCCCTCGGCCCGTACGGCGATGTCCACGCGGGACCGCGCGTGACGCTGCGCGTTGTCAAGGAGGTTCCCGACCACCCGCGCCAGCTGGCTGCGCGAGCCCGCGACTTCGACGGGTTCGAGGCGCGTGCGAACCGCGACGCGGCCCGCCGGGCGCTGCGACAGCTCCTCGCCGGCCAGCGCGGCCAGATCGACCCGCGCCTCCCCCGGCCGCTCCCCCGCGTCGAGCCGGGCGAGCAGCAGAAGCCCCGCGGCGAGTTCCTGGAGCCGCACCGTGTCGGCCACCGCCCCGTCCACGTCGAGCAGTTCGGGGTGGGCGGCACCCACTTCGAGCTGGGTGCGCAGCGACGCGACGGGGCTGCGCAGCTCGTGCGAGGCATCGGCGACGAACCGGCGCTGGCGCTCCACGGACGTCTCCAGCGCGGCGAGCGTCTCATTCGTCGTCCGCGCGAGGCGCGCCACCTCGTCGTGCGTGCCCGGCTCCGGCACCCGGCGCGCCAGGTCCTGCGACGCCGTGATCGCGGACATCTCCCTCCGGATGCCCTCGACGGGGCGCAGCGCCCTGCGGGTCACCAGCCAGGTGACCGCGGCGACGACACCGAGCAGCACCGGAAAGCCGATCAGCATGACGGTCAGCGCGGTGCCGACGGCGCTCTGTTCGGCGGACAGCGAGGCACCCGCGTACACGGTGAGGTCGCCCTGCCGGGTCTTCTTCACCTCCAGGGAGGCGAACCGGTAGTCCCGGGTCTCCCCGTCGACGGTGGCCGAGCCCTCGCTCCGCTCGGCGTCGTCGGCGATCTCCCCGTACGCGTACGAGTCGTCCTCCCCGCCCTTGCCCCCATGGCGGTCGGAGCCGCCGTCGTCGTCATCGCCACCGTCGTCGTCGACCGGCGGGGTCACCGGCTTGACGGCGGGCGAGCCGGTCCCGCTGATCCGCTCCAGGTCCTCACTGGCCGCCAGGAGCCGGCCCTCGCTGTCGACGACCTGGACCGGGGTGTCGTCGCCGTCCGGGAGGTCGAGGCCGTTGGGCGCGGTGCCCGTCGCGATCGACACGGCGACCTTGCGGGCGGAGGACTCCGCCTCGCTCGACGCCTGGTCGGTGAGGTTGGACCGCAGTGCGAGCAGCACGGAGGCACCGGCGGCGAGGAGCGCCACGGCGACGACGAGGGTCGCGCCGAGCGTGGCTCTGGCCCGTACGGAACCGAACAGCCGCCGCCTCATCGCGGCGCCTCCAGGCGGTAGCCCGCGCCGCGCACCGTCCTGATCAGCCCCGCGCCCAGCTTCTTGCGCAGGGTGCTGACGTACACCTCGACGATGTTCGGGTCGCCCTCGTACGCGAAGTCCCAGACGTGCTCCAGGATCTCCGCCTTCGAAACGACCTCGCCGGGCCGCACCACCAGCTGCTCCAGGACCGCGAACTCCTTTGTCGTGAGCGGCACTTCGGTCTCGCCGTGCAGGACGCGACGCGCACCGGTGTCGACCCGCAAGGGGCCGAGGGTGTGGACGGACGAGCCGCCGCCGGAGCCGCGCCGCCGCAGGAGCGCCTTCACGCGCGCGACGAGCACGACGTACGAGAACGGCTTGGTGAGGTAGTCGTCGGCGCCGGTGTCGAGCCCCTCCGCCTCGTCGTACTCGCCGTCCTTGGCGGTGAGCATGAGGATCGGCACGTCGTGGCCTGCGGCGCGCAGGGCGGCGCAGACTCGGTAGCCGTTCATGCCCGGCAGCATGATGTCGAGAACGACCAGGTCGTACGCGCCCTCGCCCGCCCGGTGGAGCCCTTCGAGGCCGTCGTGGACGACGTCGACGGCGAACCCCTCGGCGGTCAGGCCCCGGGCGAGGGAGAGGGCCAGACGCTTTTCGTCTTCCACGATGAGCAGGCGCATGGGGGCAAGGGTCGCAAACGGAACCTGAAGAAGTCTTCAGGGTCCTTCAGCGGGGCTTCAGCCTCGGTCGGCCACTGTGGTCCTCGTCGAAGCGCACCGGATGTCCGGTGGGCCGGGAATCGTCTCGGGGAGGATCCCTCATGAAGCGCAACATCGTGATCGCCACCATCGCCGCCGTGGCCCTGATCGGCGGCGGCACCGCGACCGCCGTCGCGGTCTCGGGCGGCGACGACAGCACGGCGGCGGGCACGTCGACCGCGTCGCGGGGTACGGGGTCGACGGGGTCGGCCGGGCACGACGACGACCGCGCGGAGCACGTGACCGAGCTGAAGACCGCGAAGGTGACGGCTTCGGACGCCATCGCCGCCGCCCTCAAGTCGGTGCCCGGCACGGCGGTCTCCGCCGAGCTGGACGACGAGAACGACCGGGTGGTCTGGGAGGTCGAGGTCCTGAACGGCACGACGTGGCACGAGGTCCTCGTCGACCCCGCCTCGGGCAAGGTCGCCGGCTCGCACACCTCACGCCACGACGACACGGCCCGCGTCACCGCCGTCCTGAAGGACGCGAAGACCACGGCGCAGGACGCGGCACGGGCCGCCGCCGTGAAGGGTACGGTCACCGAGATCGACCTCGACGACGACGGCACGGCCCACGCCTGGGAGGCCGAGACCACGGCGGCGAACGGCACCGACGCCGACTGGCGCGTCGACCTCCGGTCCGGCGCGGTGACCCCGGACCGCTCGTCCCACGACGACGGGGACCACGACGGCCGCGACGACGCGACGCACGACGCGGGCGACGACCACGGCCGCGACAACACCGCCACGCACGACGCCGGTGACGACCACGGCCACGACAACACCGCCACCCACGACGCCGGTGACGACCACGGCAACCACGGCCGGGGTCACGACTCCGACGACGACCACGGCCACCACGGCGACGACGACTGAGGTCCGCGCCGACAAACACGGCTCGGCGTACGCCGGTTCAGCGCAAGGCCGAGCCCGTCTCCTGAGCCGCGTCCGGGACACCGTCCCCGGGCGCGGCTTCCGAGACTGAGGTCCGTCGCCGACAAACCCGGCTCGGCGCACGTCAGTTCAGCGCGCCGCCGAGCCCGTCTCCTGAGCCGCGTCCGGGACACCGTCCCCGGGCGCGGCTTCCGGCGTTGTACGGGCGGCGCGCCTCACACCCCGTACGCCCCACACCGCCGCCGCGACCGGCGCCGCCGCGGCCACTGCGAAGCAGGCCGCGAGCGGGAGGCGGGCCACCAGGAGGCCCGCGCCCGCCGTGCCGGCCGAGATACCGGCGTTCACCGCCGTGTTGACCCAGGCCCCGGCCTGCGTGCGGAACGCCGGGCCGGCCGTCTCGTCCGCCACGAGGTACGCGGTCGTCAGGGCGGGCGCGACGAAGAGGCCCGCAACGACGGCCGCCGCGCCGAGCGTCACCAGGCCCGGAGCGAGCGCCGCCGCCCCCAGCGCGGCGGCCAGCCCCGCGGCCAGGAACGGCAGCCGGACGCGGGCGGGAGCGGACCAGGAGATGGCGCCGTTCGCGAGGCCGCCGACCGCGCTGCCCGCCGAGAGCGCGGCCATCACCCAGGCCACGGCGTCGGCGTGCTGCCGGGCGTCGGCGAAGGCGAGGACGAGCAGGTCGAGGGCGCCGAGGGCAAGACCGACCCCCACCGCGACGACCACCGGCTGCGCGAGGCCGCGCACCGGCGAGATCCCGCCGGACCGCCCGCGCCGGACCGCGTCCCGGCCGGCGATGCCCCGTACGGCCGGGGACGCCACGAACGCGGCGGTCCCCACGGCCACCAGAACCGCGCTGATGGCGACGCCGAACGCCGCGGGGGCGAACTGCACGACCACGCCCACGATGAGCGGACCGGACACGAGCAGCAGCTCCTCGGCCACCCCGTCGAGGCTGTACGCGCGCTGCAGCAACCCCTCGCGCCTGCCGACGAGTTCGCTCCACACCGTCCGCATGGTCGGGCCGAGGGGCGGGGTGCACGCGCCCGCGGCGAGGGCGGCCGCTCCGAGCAGCAGGCCGGAGGCCCCCGGCCGCCAGGTCAGTGCGGCGAGCACGCCCAGCAGGACCGCGTACGCCCCCGTCATCGGCGGGAGCGCGCGCCGCGGCCCGTACCGGTCGATGAGGAGCGCTCTCAGGGGTGAGAGGAAGACGCTCGCGGCGCCGAAGAGCGCCATGGCCGTGCCCGCGACGGCGTACGAGCCGGTGGCGGACTTCACCGCGAGCATCAGGGACAGGGACACGGTCCCGTAGGAGAGCCGCCCGAGCAGGGCGGCGCCGAAGGTGCGGCGGGCATGGGGAACGCGCAGAAGCGCTGCGTACGACGACATGGGTGGGAGTTCCTCAGAACGAAGGGCACACGGACGCCGAGGACCGCGACATCACCGTTCGACGGTGGCCGCGGCCGGGTCGTGCCCTACGCACAGAGAAGGAACATGCGTCCAACGTAGCAGCGGGGAGGGGGAGTTGGCCACGGATGACACCGCGGCGCAGCCCCGCCCCCACCGTCCGCTCAGGCCTCCGTCAGGCCCTCCACCAGGGAGTCCGCCGCCCGGTACGGGTCGAGCTCACCCGCCACGATGCGCTCGGCCAGCGAGCTGAGGCGCCGGTCGCCGTGGAGGTCCGCGATGCGCTCGCGCAGGGCCGTGACGGCGATCGTCTCGACCTCGCGGGAGGCGCGGGCGAGGCGGCGCTCCTGGAGGACACCGCGCTCCTCCATCCACGCCCGGTGCTTCTCGAGCGCCTCGACGACCTCGTCGATGCCCTCGCCGCGGGCGGCGACGGTCTTGACGATGGGCGGGCGCCAGTCACCGGCGCCCCGGGACTCGCCGAGGCCCAGCATGTGGTTGAGCTCGCGGGCCGTCGCGTCCGCGCCATCGCGGTCGGCCTTGTTGACGACGTAGACGTCGCCGATCTCCAGGATTCCGGCCTTGGCCGCCTGGATCCCGTCGCCCATGCCGGGGGCGAGCAGGACCACGGACGTGTCGGCCTGCGAGGCGATCTCGACCTCGGACTGGCCGACGCCGACCGTCTCCACGAGGACGACGTCGCAACCGGCCGCGTCGAGCACCCGGATCGCCTGGGGCGCGGCCCACGCGAGGCCACCCAGGTGCCCGCGCGTGGCCATGGAACGGATGTACACGCCGGGGTCGGACGCGTGCTCCGACATGCGGACGCGGTCACCGAGCAGGGCGCCGCCGCTGAACGGCGACGACGGGTCGACGGCGAGCACACCGACCCGCTTCCCGGCCCGCCGGTACGCGCTGACCAGGGCGGACGTGGACGTGGACTTG
The DNA here is from genome assembly GCF_035918235.1 of Streptomyces sp. NBC_01445. NCBI lineage: Bacteria > Bacillati > Actinomycetota > Actinomycetes > Kitasatosporales > Streptomycetaceae > Streptomyces > Streptomyces sp. NBC_01445. The sequence goes on from NZ_CP109485.1 coordinate 3,982,636, forward strand.
CCGACGCCCGGCGACCCGGTGAGCCCGACGACGTACGCGTGCCCCGCGAGCGGGGCCAGCGCCGCCATCACCTCGCGCAGCTGCGGGGACGCCCCCTCCACCAGGGAGATCAGCCGGGCCACGGCCCTGGGCCGGCCTTCCCTGGCCTGGGCCACCAGGGTGGAGACGTCCTGCATCACAGCTCCGTTCACTCGGTTTCGTCCGACATACGTACCGACGTACGTCCCGGCACACGTACAGATACCCGCACCGGCATCCGTACCGGCGGAAGGGTTACGCCTTGGGTACCCGCACGATCAGTGCGTCGCCCTGGCCGCCGCCGCCGCACAGCGCGGCCGCGCCGATGCCGCCGCCGCGCCGCTTCAGCTCGAGCGCGAGGTGCAGGACGACACGGGCGCCGGACATCCCGATCGGGTGACCCAGCGCAATCGCCCCGCCGTTGACGTTCACCTTTTCCGAGGACACGCCGAGGTCCTTCATTGACTGCACCGCGACGGCCGCGAAGGCCTCGTTGATCTCGATGAGGTCGACGTCCTCGACGCCCAGGCCCTCCTTCTTGAGGGCGTGCCGGATGGCGTTCGACGGCTGCGACTGGAGCGAGTTGTCGGGCCCCGCCACGTTCCCGTGGGCGCCGATCTCGGCGATCCACTCCAGGCCGAGCTCCTGTGCCTTCGTCTTGCTCATGACGACGACCGCGGCGGCGCCGTCGGAGATCTGCGAGGACGTGCCGGCCGTGATCGTGCCGTCCTTGGTGAACGCGGGCCGCAGCTTGCCGAGCGACTCGGCGGTCGTCTCGGCGCGGATGCCCTCGTCCTTGCTGAACAGGACCGGGTCACCCTTGCGCTGCGGGATCTCGACGGGGGTGATCTCCGCCTCGAAGAGGCCGTTCTTCTGGGCGGCGGCGGCGCGCTGGTGCGACTGGGCGGCGATCTCGTCCTGCTCGGGGCGCAGGATCCCGAGGCGGGTGTTGTGCTTCTCCGTCGACTCACCCATCGGGATGTTCTCGAAGGAGTCGGTCAGGCCGTCGTACGCCATCGCGTCGAGCATCTCGACGGCGCCGTACTTGTAGCCCTCGCGGGACTTGGGGAGCAGGTGCGGCGCGTTCGTCATGGACTCCTGGCCGCCCGCGACGACGATGTCGAACTCGCCGGCGCGGATCAGCTGGTCGGCGAGCGCGATGGCGTCGAGGCCCGAGAGACACACCTTGTTGATGGTCAGCGCCGGCACGTTCATGGGGATGCCGGCCTTGACGGCCGCCTGGCGCGCGGGGATCTGCCCTGCCCCCGCCTGGAGCACCTGGCCCATGATCACGTACTGCACCTGATCTCCGCCGATCCCGGCCCGGTCGAGCGCCGCCTTGATGGCGACCCCTCCGAGGTCGGCTCCGGAGAAGGACTTCAGCGAGCCGAGCAGCCGGCCCATGGGCGTACGGGCGCCCGCGACGATCACTGAGGTGGTACCGGTCGTTCCAGACATGAGGCACGGCCCCTTGGAGATGAGGAGTGAACGAGGGTTTACTCGAATGTACTGAGCAGTACCTCCCACGTCACCGGCCGAACGGTGTGATCGCGCGCACGTTGCGTAACCACCTCCGACCGCGCTGCACTTACAGCATGCTGACGCGAATCGACCACATCGGAATCGCCTGTTTCGACCTCGACAAGACCGTTGAGTTCTACCGCGCTACCTATGGCTTCGAAGTGTTCCACTCCGAGGTGAACGAGGAGCAGGGTGTGCGCGAGGCCATGCTCAAGATCAATGAGACGAGCGACGGCGGGGCCTCCTACCTGCAGCTCCTCGAGCCCACCCGGGAGGACTCCGCGGTCGGGAAGTGGCTGGCCAAGAACGGCGAGGGCGTCCACCACATCGCCTTCGGCACGGCGGACGTCGACGCCGACTCCGCGGACATCAGGGGCAAGGGCGTACGCGTCCTGTACGACGAGCCGCGCATCGGTTCGATGGGGTCGCGCATCACCTTCCTGCACCCCAAGGACTGCCACGGTGTCCTGACCGAACTCGTCACTTCCGCACCGGTTGAGTCACCTGAGCACTGACCTCCGTATATCTGGGCCGGTAGGGTTGGGGGCGGCCGTCCGTCACACGGACGGCCGCGGGCCGGGGTCCGGGTTTCGGGGGGCGAGCGACGGGGCAGCAGCCCATGCTCCGCCGTTGATCTGACACCATTCCCCGGGGGCCCCGTTCGGCGTATGGACGGTGCTCGTTCGGAGAGACTTGCGACCAGGAGTGGGGTCTCCCCTGCTTGAACGCAGTTGAGAGCTTGGGGAAGGATGGGACCGCGCAGTGCGGGGCTACGAGAGCCAGGACAGCCGGCGGCCGGCTGAGACCGACCATCTCTCGCGGTTCGAAGCCGAGATGGACCGGCTGAAGACCGAGCGGGAGAAGGCGGTCCAGCACGCCGAGGACCTGGGCTACCAGGTCGAGGTGTTGCGCGCCAAGCTGCACGAGGCGCGCCGCAACCTCGCGTCCCGTCCTGCCTACGACGGCGGGGACATCGGGTACCAGGCCGAGCAGCTGCTGCGTAACGCGCAGATCCAGGCCGACCAGCTGCGCGCCGACGCCGAGCGCGAGCTGCGCGACGCCCGCGCCCAGACGCAGCGCATCCTCCAGGAGCACGCCGAGCAGCAGTCCCGGCTCCAGTCCGAGCTGCACGCCGAGGCCGTCTCGCGCCGCCAGCAGCTCGACCAGGAGCTGGCCGAGCGCCGCCAGACCGTCGAGGCACACGTCAACGAGAACGTGGCGTGGGCCGAGCAGCTGCGCGCCCGCAGCGAGCAGCAGGCCCGCCGGCTCGTCGACGAGTCCCGCGCCGAGGCCGACCAGGCGCTCGCCGCCGCCCGCGCCGAGGCCGAGCGGGTCGCCACCGAGGCCCGCCAGCGCCTGACGTCGGACGCCGAGACGGCCCGCGCCGAGGCCGAGGCACTGCTGCGCCGCGCCCGTACCGACGCCGAGCGCCTCCTGAACGCCGCGTCGACTCAGGCGCAGGAAGCCACCGACCACGCCGAGCAGCTGCGCTCGTCCACGGCCACCGAGTCGGACACGGCCCGCCGCCAGTCCGCCGAGCTGAGCCGTGCCGCCGAGCAGCGCCTGTCCGAGGCCGACACGGCGCTGCGCGAGGCGCGGGCGTCGGCGGAGAAGGTCCTCACCGAGGCGAAGGACTCCGCGGCCAAGCAGCTCGCGAACGCCGAGTCGGCGAACGAGCAGCGCACGCGCACCGCCAAGGAGCAGGTCGCCCGGCTCGTCTCGGAGGCCACCAAGGAGGCCGAGTCCACCAAGTCGGAGGCCGAGCAGGTCGTCACCGACGCCAAGGAGCAGGCCGAGAAGATCCTCGCCGAGGCCGGCGAGAAGGCACGCAACGTCACGGCCGAGGAGACCGCCTCCCAGCTCGCCAAGGCCGCCCGTACGGCCGAAGAGGTGCTCAACAAGGCGTCCGAGGACGCCAAGGCCACCACGAAGGCCGCCTCCGAGGAGGCCGAGCGGCTGCGCAGCGAGGCCGAGGCCGAGGCGGACCGGCTGCGTGGCGAGGCGCACGACATCGCGGAGCAGCTCAAGGGCGCCGCGAAGGACGACACCAAGGACTACCGCGCCAAGACCGTCGAGCTCCAGGAGGAGGCGCGACGGCTGCGCGGCGAGGCCGAGCAGCTGCGGGCCGAGGCGGTCGACGAGGGCGAGCGCATCCGCAGCGAGGCGCGGCGCGAGGCCGTCCAGCAGATCGAGGAGGCGGCCAGGACCGCCGAGGAGCTGCTCGCCAAGGCGAAGGCGGACGCGGACGAGCTGCGGGCCGGTGCGCAGACCGAGAGTGAGCGGGTCCGCACCGAGGCCATCGAGCGCGCCACGAACCTGCGCAAGCAGGCCGAGGAGACCCTGGAGCGCACCCGCGCCGAGGCCGAGCGGCACCGCGAGGAGGCCGCCGAGCAGGCCGAGGCCACCAAGACGGAGGCCGAGCGGGCCGCGCAGGAGCTGCGCGAGGACACCGAGCGCGCCGTCGCTGCCCGTCAGTCGGAGGCCGCCGACGAGCTGACCCGGCTGCACACCGAGGCCGAGCAGCGCCTGACGGCGTCCGAGACCGCGCTCACCGACGCGCGGGCCGAGTCGGAGCGCATCCGCCGCGAGACCGCGGACGAGACGGAGCGGCTGCGCGCCGAGGCCGCAGAGCGGATCCGTACGCTCCAGGCGCAGGCCGAGACGGAGGCCGACCGGCTGCGCACGGAGGCCGCGGCGGACGCGTCCGGGACCCGCGCGGAGGCGGAGAACGTCGCCGTACGGCTGCGGTCCGAGGCCGCGGCCGAGGCCGAGCGGCTCAAGTCGGAGGCTCAGGAGAGCGCGGACCGGGTGCGCGCGGAGGCCGCGGCAGCGGCCGAGCGGGTCGCCACGGAGGCCGCCGAGGCGCTCACCGCCGCCCAGGAGGAGGCCGCCAGGCGGCGCCGCGAGGCCGAGGAGACCCTCGGTTCCGCCCGCCAGGAGGCCGACCAGGAGCGCGAGCGGGCCCGCGAGCAGAGCGAGGAACTCCTCGCGGTCGCCCGCGCCCGTGTCGAGGAGGCGCAGGCAGAGGCCGTACGTCTCGTGGAGGAGGCCGACCGGCGCTCCACCGAGATGGTCGGCGCCGCCGAGCAGACCGCGCAGCAGGTGCGCGACTCCGTGTCCGGGCTCCAGGAGCAGGCGCAGGAGGAGATCGCGGGCCTGCGCAGCGCCGCGGAGCACGCGTCCGAGCGCACCAAGCGCGAGGCGCAGGAGGAGGCCGACCGGGTCCGCGCCGACGCGTACGCGGAGCGTGAGCGCGCCACCGACGACGCCAACCGCATGCGCGGCGAGGCCGCCGCCGAGTCGGAGGCCGCAAAGTCCCTTGCGGAGCGCACGGTTTCGGAGGCGATCGCCGAGTCGGAGCGGATGCGGTCCGAGGCGTCGGAGCACGCCCAGCAGGTCCGTACGGAGGTCTCCGAGCGGCTCACGTCGGCCGAGCAGGACGCCTCGCGCACCCGGGCCGATGCCCGCGAGGACGCCAACCGGATCCGTTCGGACGCCGCGACGCAGGCGGACACCCTCATCACGGAGGCCACGAGCGAGGCCGAGCGCCTCACGAACGAGACGAACACCGAGGCGGAGCGCGTCCGCGCCGAGTCGACGGCCGCGGCCGAGCGCCTCACGAACGAGACCAACACCGAGGCGGAGCGCGTCCGTTCGGAGTCCGTCGCGCGTGCCGAGCAGCTCGTCGGCGGCGCCACGACCGAGGCCGAGCGGGTGCGCGCCGAGTCGGTCGCCAAGGCCGAGAAGCTCATCGCGGACGCGGCCGGGGACGCCGAGCGGCTGCGCGCCGAGGCGGCCGAGACCGTCGGGTCCGCGCAGCAGCACGCCGAGCGGATCCGCAGCGAGGCGGAGCGCGTCAAGGCGGAGGCGGCGGAGGAGGCCGAGCGGCTCACCTCCGCGGCCCGCGCCGAGGCCGAGCGGACCCTCGACGAGACCCGCAAGGACGCCAACAAGCGCCGCTCGGAGGCCGCCGAGCAGGTCGACAAGCTCATCACGGAGGCGAGCGCGGAGGCCGAGAAGCTGACGTCCGAGGCGCAGCAGTCCGCGCTGAAGGCGACCACGGACGCCGAGTCGCAGGCCGACATGATGGTCGGCGCGGCACGCAAGGAGGCCGACCGGCTGGTCTCCGAGGCGACCGTCGAGGGCAACTCCCTGGTGGAGAAGTCCCGTACGGACGCGGACGAGTTGCTCGTCGGCGCGCGCCGCGACGCGACGGCGATCAGGGAGCGCGCCGAGGAGCTGCGCGAGCGCATCACCGGCGAGATCGACGAACTGCACGACCGGGCGCGGCGCGAGTCCGCCGAGGCCATGAAGACGGCCGGCGAGCGGTGCGACGCGCTGGTGAAGGCCGCCGAGGAGCAGCTCGCCGAGGCGCAGGCGAAGGCCAAGGAGATGGTTGCGGAGGCGGGTTCGGAGGCGAGCAAGGTCCGGATCGCCGCCGTGAAGAAGGCCGAGGGTCTGCTCAAGGAGGCCGGGGCGAAGAAGACCGAGCTGACCCGCGAGGCCGAGCGTGTCCTGTCCGAGGCGCAGGCGGAGGCGGAGCGCACGGTCGACGAGGGCAAGCGCGAGCTGGAGGTCCTGGTCCGCCGCCGCGAGGACATCAACGCCGAGATCTCCCGCGTCCAGGACGTCCTGGAGGCGTTGGAGTCCTTCGAGGCCCCGTCCGCCGGCGGCGGGACCAAGGAGGGCGCTGTCAAGGCGGGAGCCGCAGCGGGCGCTACCCGATCGGGTGGCAAGGGGTCGGAAGGGTAGCCAGGACGGCAACGGGCGTGCTTGGTAAGGACCTTCGGCGCTGCCGCTGGCAAGCCATCCTGCGGTTAGCCACTCAAAAGGGGTGTCATTCTCCAGATCAAACGGGCATCTGCTCGATGACACGCCGCTTTGACCCCTAGGATTCCCCCTATCACCTCACCGGTCTCATTCGACAGGAACCCCATGAGCGACACTTCCCCCTACGGCTTCGAGCTTGTGCGGCGTGGGTACGACCGCGCTCAGGTGGACGAACGCATTTCCAAGCTCGTCTCCGACCGTGACAGCGCTCTCGCTCGTATCACTGCTCTGGAAAAGCGCATCGAGGAGCTCCACCTCGAGACGCAGAACGCCCAGGCGCAGGTGAACGACGCCGAGCCGTCGTACGCCGGCCTCGGCGCGCGCGTCGAGAAGATCCTCCGCCTCGCCGAGGAGGAGGCGAAGGACCTGCGCGAGGAGGCCCGGCGCGCCGCCGAGCAGCACCGCGAGCTCGCCGAGTCGGCGGCCCAGCAGGTGCGCAACGACGCAGAATCGTTCGCTGCGGAGCGCAAGTCCAAGGCCGAGGACGAAGGCGTCCGGATTGTCGAGAAGGCCAAGAGCGAAGCGGGCACGCTGCGCGCCGAGGCCCAGAAGGACGCTCAGTCGAAGCGTGAGGAGGCGGACGCCCTCTTCGAGGAGACCCGCGCCAAGGCCGCCCAGGCCGCCGCGGACTTCGAGACGAACCTGGCGAAGCGCCGCGAGCAGTCCGAGCGCGACCTGGCCTCGCGTCAGGCGAAGGCCGAGAAGCGTCTCGCGGAGATCGAGCACCGCGCGGAGCAGCTCCGCCTGGAGGCCGAGAAGCTGCGCACCGACGCCGAGCGCCGCGCCCGCCAGACGGTGGAGACCGCGCAGCGCCAGGCCGAGGACATCGTGGCCGACGCCAACGCCAAGGCCGACCGGATCCGCTCGGAATCGGAGCGCGAGCTCGCCGCGCTGACGAACCGCCGCGACTCCATCAACGCGCAGCTCACCAACGTGCGCGAGATGCTGGCGACGCTCACCGGTGCGGCCGTCGCCGCCGCGGGCGCGCCCGCGGAGGACGAGCCGATCTCGCGTGGGGTTCCCGCCCAGCAGACCCGCTGAACCACCGAAGTCGGACACCGAAGCCCCTTGCCGCTCCAGTGGCAGGGGGCTTTGTCCCGTTCTAGCGTTGCCGCATGATCGAGCTCGAGGGGCTGACCAAGCATTACGGCGAGAAGCTGGCCGTCAACAACCTCACGTTCACCGTCAGACCGGGCATCGTCACGGGCTTCCTCGGCCCCAACGGTGCCGGCAAGTCCACGACGATGCGGATGATGCTCGGTCTCGACAACCCCTCAGCAGGCGACGTACGCATCGACGGGAAGCACTACGCGCAGTTGAAGGACCCGCTGCGGTACATCGGCGCGCTCCTCGACGCCAAGGCCATGCACGGCGGCCGCAGCGCCTACAACCACCTGCTGTGCCTGGCGCAGAGCAACGGCATCCCGCGCACCCGTGTCGTCGAGGTCCTCGACACGGTGGGTCTGACGCCCGTCGCCAGGAAGAAGGCGAAGGGCTTCTCGCTGGGTATGGGCCAGCGCCTCGGCATCGCGGGCGCGCTCCTCGGCGACCCGCGGATCCTGATGTTCGACGAGCCCGTCAACGGGCTCGACCCCGAGGGCATCCACTGGATCCGCAATCTGATGAAGTCGCTCGCCGGCCAGGGCCGTACGGTCTTCGTCTCCTCGCACCTGATGAGCGAGATGGCGCTGACCGCGGATCACCTCGTCGTCATCGGCCAGGGCCACCTCCTCGCCGACACCTCGATGTCCGACTTCATCCAGCAGAACTCCCGCTCGTACGTGCGGCTGCGCTCGCCGCAGCAGGAGCGGCTCCTCGATGTGCTGCACGAGGCAGGGATCACCGTCGTGGAGGCAGGCAACGGCACGCTCGAGGTGGACGGCGTCAGCCCCGAGCAGCTGGGCGACCTCGCGGCCGCCCACCATCTCGCCCTGCATGAGCTGAGCCCTCAGCAGGCCTCGCTCGAGGAGGCGTTCATGCAGCTCACCGCGGAGTCGGTGGAGTACCACGCGCACACGGACGAGCTCGGGGTGCCGCCGCCCGCCCAGCTGCCACCGCCGACACAGCAGCAGGGCTGGGGCGAGGGCTGGGACCGTACGAAGAACAAGGGAGCCTGACCGATGGCCACGACTCAGGTTCTCCGGTCCGAGTGGACCAAGATCAGGTCCGTCGCTTCGACGGTGTGGACGCTCGGCCTCGCGGCCGTCCTGACGATCGCGCTCGGCGTGCTGATCTCGATCCTGTCGAGGAACGAGTTCAAGAACATGGGCCTGAAGGAGCGGCTGTCCTTCGACCCCACGTTCATCAGCTTCGCCGGGATGAGTCTCGGACAGCTCGCGATGATCGTCTTCGGCGTCCTCGTCGTCTCGAACGAGTACAGCACCGGGATGATCCGCACCTCGCTCGCCGCGGTCCCCCAGCGCGGCACGTTCCTGTTCAGCAAGGTCGCCGTGGCCACCGTCCTGGCGTTCGTCGTGGGCCTCGCCACGAGCTTCATCGCGTTCTTCCTCGGGCAGGCCGTCCTCGGCGAGTACCGGGCGCAGATCGGCGACCCGGGCGTCCTGCGCGCGGTCATCGGCGGCGGCCTCTACATGACCCTCATCGCCATGTTCTCGATGGGTGTCGCGTCGATGCTGCGCAGCCCGATGCTGTCGCTCGGCATCCTGATGCCGTTCTTCTTCCTGATCTCCAACATCCTGGGCAACGTCTCGGCGACGAAGAAGATCGGCCGGTACCTGCCCGACCAGGCCGGCAGCAAGATCATGCAGGTGGTGACGCCGATCGACGACGACACCCCGTACGGGCCGTGGGGCGGCCTCGGCATCATGGTGATCTGGGTGGTCCTGGCCCTGATCTTCGGATATGTGCTCCTCAAGAAGCGGGACGCGTAGGGGCCGCGGGCAGGCCCAGGGGCTTTGCCTTGTCTTGGCCGGAACCGTCAGCGCCCCGATATCCTCCTAACCCTTACGGGGGCGCGTGCCCCGATGTCCTGAACCTTTCGATGGGTGCGGAGAATGATCGAGGCAGTCGGCCTGACGAAGCGCTACGGCGCCAAGACAGCCGTGTACAACCTTTCCTTCCAGGTCCGGCCGGGCACCGTGACCGGCTTCCTGGGTCCGAACGGGTCCGGCAAGTCGACGACCATGCGCATGATCCTGGGTCTCGACCAGCCGACGACGGGCCAGGTGACGATCGGCGGCTACCCGTACCGCAAGCTCCCCAACGCCCCGCGCCAGGTCGGCGCACTGCTCGACGCCAAGGCGGTGCACGGCGGCCGGCACGCCCGTAATCACCTGCTCTGCCTCGCGCAGCTGTCCGGCATCCCGGCCCGCCGCGTGGACGAGGTGCTCGGCGTCGTCGGCCTCCAGGACGTGGCGAAGAAGCGCTCCAAGGGCTTCTCGCTCGGCATGGGCCAGCGCCTCGGCATCGCGGCCGCGCTGCTCGGCGACCCGCAGGTGCTCCTCTTCGACGAGCCGGTCAACGGCCTCGACCCGGAGGGCATCCTCTGGGTCAGGAACCTGATGAAGTCGCTCGCCGCCGAGGGCCGTACGGTCTTCGTCTCCTCGCACCTGATGAGCGAGATGGCACTGACCGCCGAGCACCTGATCGTCATCGGCCGCGGCCAGCTCCTCGCCGACATGAGCGTGCGGGACTTCATCTCGCACAACTCGGCCGACTTCGCGCGGGTGCGCACGCCCGAGACGGAGCCGCAGCAGCGCGAGAAGCTGACGGCGGCGCTGACCGAGGCCGGCGGCCAGGTGCTGCCCGAGCAGGACGGCGCGCTGCGCGTCATGGGCCTGCCGCTTCCCCGCATCAGCGACCTGGCGCACGGCGCCGACGTACGCCTGTGGGAGCTCTCGCCGCACCAGGCCTCGCTGGAGGAGGCGTACATGCGGATGACGCAGGGCGCCGTCGACTACCGCTCGACCGTCGACCAGCGTGCCGGTCTTCAGCAGCAGCTCCCGCCGGGCGCGATGCCGCAGCAGCAGTTCCCCGCGCCCGGCCAGGGCCAGCCGGACTGGTACGCGCCGCCGCCGCCCCAGCAGGGCGGTCAGCCGTTCGCCCCGCCGCAGGCCGCGCCCGGCGGGCCGAACCCGTACGCCGCGCCGCCGCAGCAGCCGCCTGCCGCGCCCGCGGCCCCGGCCCCCGCAGCCCCTGTCCCCGCCGACCTGAACAAGCCCGAGGACCCCCGATGACGACGCCGCCCCCGCAGCCGGCTCCGCAGGCCTACGCCCAGCAGAGCACGCCCAACTGGCAGGGCGCGCCCGGCACTTCGTACACCTCGCCCATCCCGGTCACCCGCACGCACCTGGGGCACGCGCTCGCCTCGGAGTGGACGAAGATCAAGTCCGTGCGCTCCACGATCTGGACGCTCGGCATCTTCCTGTTCCTGGTCCTCGGCGGCGGCCTGTTCGTCTCCGCGCAGACCGAGGACCTCAACTACCAGGACCTGCCGTTCACGTTCCCGGCCTTCATCGGGCTGCTGCTCGGCCAGATCTGCCTGATCACGCTGGGCGTTCTCGTGACCTCGTCGGAGTACGGCACCGGCATGATCCGCACGACGTTCACCGCGTCGCCGCAGCGCTACCGCGTCTTCGCCGCCAAGATCCTGGTGTTCTTCGCGGTCTCGTTCGTGGTCTCCGCGGGCTCCATCCTCCTGGTGGGCCTGCTCACGTCGTCGATGCACAGCGGCCCCGAGGCGGGCGACCTGAGCTGGGGCGGCACGGTCCTCAAGGGCGGGCTCTACGTGTCCCTGCTCGGGGTCCTCGGCCTCGCCGTCGGCTCCATGCTGCGGCACTCGGCGGGCGCGATCACCGCGATGCTCGGCATCGTGCTGCTGCCGTCGATCCTGCCGGTCTTCCTGATGATCTCGCGCAGCACGCGGACGCTCGGCGAGAAGATGCAGGAGTACAACGCCATCAACGCCCTCGCCAAGATCTTCGGTGCGGACGGCGGGAGCACGGGCGGGTCCCAGGTGTGGCTGCTCGTCGGCGTCACGGCCGCGGCCGTGGTCGGCGCGTTCGTACTGCTGGAGCGGCGCGACGTGTAGGGCGCCGTCAGTGCCTAGTAACGAGGCGCGTTCCTGGACCGCTGCACCCGTGTGGTGCGGCGGTCCTTCGCGTTCCAGCAGGCCTTGTGCCAGTGCCGGCGCTCGTCCACGCCCGAGTACGCGGGCCAGGCCACCACGTGCGCGACCCCGGAGGGGATCTCCTGGTCGCAGCCGGGGCACCGGTACGTCTTGCCTGCGGCGCTCGCGCCCGCGACCTGGCGTACGCTCCACTCCTCGCCCTGCCAGCTCTCCGTACGCTCGAATCCGCCGTAGCGGCTGCCCTGCTCCTCGTCCGGTGCCTGGCTGGACGGTCGGCCGCCGCGACGGGGCGACGACTGGTTTCGGCGCGGGGACACCGGCTCTCCTCTAGGACTTGTACAGGTGCCTGCACAGGGACTGGGGACACGTCCAGCGTACGCGGACGCCTCTCGGGTACCCGCACAACGTCAACCTCATGAGTTCTCCGGAAAATCTGCCAATCTCCCTGGCAAGCCGTGCCCTTGGCACTTGTCAGCCGTTAATGCCCTTGGGGGAGTGCCGCGTCGGCGCCAAGAAAGGCAGGAGTGCGATGCGCGTAGGAACTTTTGTACTGGCGGCCCAGTTCCCCGGCCAGGGGCAGGGGGAGGCGCTGCACCGGGCGGTGCGGTCCGCCGAGACGGCCGAGGAGGCCGGGCTCGACTCGGTCTGGCTGGCGGAGCACCACTTCGTGCCGTACGGCACCTGTCCGTCCGCGGTGACGCTCGCGGCGTTACTGCTCGGCCGCACCCGGCGCATCCGCGTCGGCACTGCGGTCAGCGTGCTGCCGACCGCCCACCCGGTCGCCCTCGGAGAGCAGGCGGCCCTGCTGCACCTGACGTCCGGCGGCCGCTTCTCGCTCGGCGTCGGCCGCGGCGGCCCCTGGGTGGACCTGGAGGTCTTCGGCTCGGGCATCGAGGCGTACGAGGAAGGGTTCCCGGAGTCCCTGGACCTGCTGCTGCGCTGGCTGCGCGAGCCCCGCGTCGAGGCCCAGGGGGAACGGTTCGCCTTCCGCGAGGTCGCCGTGGTCCCGCGCCCCGACGAGGCGCTCGACTCCCCCGACGGCCCCGAGGTGGTGGTCGCCTGCACCTCGCCGAACAGCGTGCGGCTCGCGGCCGAGCGCGGCCTTCCGATGCTGCTCGGCATGCACTCCGGGGACGAGGAGAAGGCCGAGATGGTCTCCCTGTGGCGCTCGCACGCGCGGGCCTTCGGCCGCAGCCCGGAGGAGATCCACGCCGCGGCGCACGTCTCGGCCGGAGTGGCCCAGATCGGCGACCGGACGGCGCAGGCTCGGGAGACGCTCCTCAAGGCGATGCCCGGCTGGCTGAAGCAGGGGCTCGACGCCCATGTGACGGTGGACGGCCGCACGCGGTCCATGCGGGACCCGGCCGCGTACACGGAACTGCTGTGCGGGCTGCACCCGGTGGGGACTCCCGGGCAGTGCGCCGACCGGCTCGCGGCGACCTCGGAGCGCACGGGCATCACGCGCTTCGCGCTGCTCGTCGAGGGCTCCGGAGATCTCGCGGCCACCGAGGAGAACGTGCGCAGGCTGGGCGCCGAGGTACTCCCCCGGCTCCGCTGAGTCGCGTAACGGCCGTGCGGCCCGTAGTCCACCGCTCCGTACTTGTGCACCTCCCGCGTACGGAGCGGCAGACCATCCGATTCCGCCGTCAACCGGCCGTCAGCAGTCCCTGAATTCCGGGGACTGGTTCAACAGCTGGTTGCGGGCCGAGGTGAAGCGGGCCAGCGTGCCGTCCACCGACGGGTCCTGTGGGAACACCGCCACGCGGTGACAGTTCTGGAAGGCCAGCCGTACACCGAAGTGCCGCTGCAGCGCGCCACGAATCGCGTCACTCGCGAGCGCACGCAGCAGCTGCCCACGTGCCTGCTCGTCCGGCGGAGGCGTCTGGTTGTCGGCGAAATCTCCGCCGTCGACCTTCAGCTGGGCCACCAGGGAGCTGATCATCTCCCATGCGTAAGGCAGGGAGGTCCGGACGCAGTCGACGAAGTCAGCTTCGTCGACCTCGCCTCGCTCGGCCTGTTCCAACAGTGCCGGTGAGACGTCGAGCGACATGGGTTCTCCTCTCGCACCCCCGCGGGGAGCGGGGGCTGACGGGCAGGTAAGGAGCGCGCGACGACGTACGACCACGAACACGCTGCGTACAGGCGTCGCGACCTCCCGCTTATACGTTAAGCAACGTCCGGGGCCCGCAACAGGGGATCGCAGGCACAGTCGGTTCACAACCGGCCAATAACGAACCCGGTAGTTCCAGGGCGAATCGCGTGGACCACCGGTCGTCGAGTAGCGTTGCCGACCATGCGTCTCGTCATCGCCCGTTGCTCCGTGGACTACGCGGGCAGGCTCACAGCCCATCTCCCGTCGGCTCCCCGCCTGATCCTCGTGAAGGCGGACGGCAGCGTCTCGATCCACGCGGACGACAGGGCCTACAAACCTCTCAACTGGATGTCCCCGCCCTGCACCCTGAAGGAGGGCACGGGCGACGACAGCGGCATCTGGACCGTCATCAACAAAGCGGGCGAGAAACTCATCATCACGATGGAGGAAGTCCTCCACGACTCCTCGCACGAACTGGGTGTGGACCCGGGTCTCATCAAGGACGGCGTGGAAGCGCACCTCCAGGAGCTCCTCGCCGACAGGATCGACACGCTCGGCGAGGGCTACACGCTCATCCGCCGCGAGTACCCGACGGCGATCGGGCCCGTCGACATCCTGTGCCGGGACGGTGACGGCGCGACCGTGGCCATCGAGATCAAGCGGCGCGGCGAGATCGACGGCGTGGAGCAACTCACGCGCTATCTCGAGCTGTTGAACCGCGACCCGCACCTCGCCCCGGTGCGCGGCGTCTTCGCCGCCCAGGAGATCAAGCCGCAGGCCCGCGTCCTGGCCACGGACCGCGGCATCGGCTGCACGGTCCTGGACTACGACGCGCTGCGCGGCATCGAGGACGACAAGCTCCGCCTGTTCTGACCTGTCGGGCATGACCGAGGGCCGGGTTCACAGGAACCCGGCCCTCAGTCGTGTGCTGCCTACGTACGGCCGTCAGATCGTCGACGAGGCGTCCGGCCCGCCGGGCGTACCCGGCGCGCTGTCCGCCGGGCTGCTCATCGCGGAACTGCCGCTCGGCGCCGGACCGCTCGCCGAGTCCGACGTGTCAGGGGACGACGGCGGGGTGGTCGGCGGGGTGGACGACGGGGGCGGAGAGCTCGTCGGGGGCTTGGACGTCGGAGGCTTCGACGTCGGGGGCTTCGACGTGGGCGGCTTGGAGGACGGCGGCTTCGACGTGGTCGGCTTGTCCGACGGCTTGTCGGAGGGCTTGTCGCTCGGCTTGTCCGACGGCTTGCCGCTCTCGCCGGTCGACGGCCCGGTGCTGGGCGTCGGGTCGTCCGACGTGTTCGGGATGCCGTCCTTGCCCGGGTCGGCGGGCCGCTGCGTGGAGCCCGCGTCGTCGCCGCCCTGGTCCGCCTGGTCGGCGCCGATGCCGCCGCCGTCCTCGCCCTGCGAGGCCGACGGGTTCACATTGACGCTGTCGGACGGGGTCTCGTTGTTCGACGTGGCGCCGAGCGTCACGACGGTGCCGAGGACGGCCGCGAGGAGCGCTCCGGCGCCCGCGGCCACGAGGTTGCGCCGCGTGCCGGTGATGACGGCAAGACGGGCCCCGCCGGGCTTGCCGCCGGGGCCGGGCCCGGCCTGCCGGGAGACCAGCGTGTCGGGTTCCGGGGGCGGCGCGGGCAGCGCGAACGCGGCCGGCACCCCGCCGGGGGGCGACGCCGACTCCTCGTAGCGCGCGGCGGGGACCTCTTCGCCCGCCGCCGTACGCCCGCCGGGGAGCGCGCCGCCGGAGCGGTCCGCGACCAGGGCGAGGGCGCGGCGGCCCGCGATGGTGCCCCGCTTGTCGGCCAGCGCGCCGCGCAGGGCGATGGAGGCCTCCAGCTCGGCGCGGGCTCGGTCGAGCTGCCCGCCGAGCAGCGCGAGGATGCCCAACTCGTGGTGGAAATAGGCCTCTTCCGCCACGTCGCCGGAGAGCCGCGCGGCCTCCTGTCCGGACCGCAGGCACCGCTCCCAGACCGTCCAGCTGAGCCCGGCGGCGAACGCGGGCGCGGCGGTACGGGCGAGCAGCACCGCGACGCTGCCCTCCTCGTCCGGCCCGGCCGGCGTCGTGCCGGGGACCAGTACGGTCAGTGCGGCGAGCAGGGCGTCGGCCTCGGCCGCGACCCGCTCGGGCCCGACCGAGGGATGCCCGGCCCACCACGCGTAGTGCTGCGCGGCGGTGTGCGCGTGGCCACCGGTGTCGTCGGCGTATCCCGCGGTCGCCAGCTGGTCGTACACGCCGGAGGCCAGGCGGTAGCGGCCGCCGACCGGTGTCACGAGGGCGCAGCCGACGAGTTCGGCGAGGGCCGCGTCGGCGTGGGTGTCGCCCACGAGGGCGGGCAGGTGGGCCTGGTGCGGTATCTCGCCGCCGAGCGCGACCGCGAACCGCAGGGTGGCGCGGGCCGATTCGCTGAGCCGGGACGCAAGCAGGGCCGCGGGCGCGGCGCCGTCGGCGAGCGAGGGCAGCGGCACGTCGTGGCCGTCCTCGGCGTCGAAGGGCGCGTCTACGGGCGGGGCGCCGGGGCCTCCGAAGTAGCCGAACTCGTCGAAGACGTTCGGGTCGGCGCGCAGCTGGTCGCGCTGGCGCAGGAGCGCGCCGGCCTGCACGAAGCGCAGCGGGAGCCCCTCCGACTCGAACCAGAGGTCGCCGGCCCAGTTCGCCTCCTCGTCCGTGAGGACGCGGCCCACGGACCGCTCCAGGAGTTCGAGCCCGCCACCGCGGCCGAGGCCGCCGAGGAAGACCTCTTCGAGGTGCGAGTCGGCGGACGGCGCCGCGACCTCGGGCGTGGCCGCGACCAGGAAGGCGCACTCGGGCGTCGCTTCGAGGAGCTCGTCGAGCGCGGCGCCGCCGAACTCGAGGTCGTCGAGGACGACGACGGCGCCGATGTCGTGGACGAGTTCGAGGAGCAGGGCCCGGTCGGGCCGGTGCAGCGGCGCGTTGTACACGACCGCGAAGAGGTCGTACAGCAGGTCGTTCGACGAGCGGCGGTGTCCGGAGAGCCGGACGACGCCGTCGGGCGCAACGTCCGCGCAGTCCTCGGCGACGGTGTCGAGGAGCGCGGTGCGCCCGGAGCCCGAGGGTCCGGTGAGCCGCACGGAGCGCCCGCGCGCGAGGAGCCGGACGAGGCGCTCACGCTCCTCCTGACGCTCGAGGAGCGGCAGTCGGGGCAGCGGGGGTCCGGCCGGCAGCGGCGGACGTGCGGCGCGGGCCATGTCGGCGCGTTCCGCCGGTGCGTACTTGACGGGCCGTCCCGGCCGCTCCCCCGGCGGGCACGGCTCGATCTCGCTGCCGTCGACGGGATTGACGGTGAGCAGGAAGTCGCCGGACACGAGCTGCACGGTGCGGGCGAGCCCTTGTGAGGGCTGGCCGAAGTCAGGAGTGAGGGGATCCCTGGGCGGGCGCGGGCGGCTCGCCTGGGTGTCGCTCTCGTCGTCGTGGTGGCCACGGTTCGCGCGGTCGTAGGGATCCCCGCCGTACGGATCGTGCCCGAAGTCTTCCGGTCCCCGGTTCATCGGGTCCATGGTCAAAGCCCCCCAAAAGCGTGGTGTGCCGGTGCCCCTCCCGGCCTGTGCACACTGCGCTGTCGCTTCTGGTCCGGTGCCCGCGAGAGGGTCCGTCAATCCGCGGGCGACCGAACCCTAGACCTGGGTCAGTATCTCCGAACAGCCGGGGTACCGTGCCGTCCGAGACGTCACAGTCTCGTGAGGATTGTGGGTGCTGCATACCGGAACGCCCGATTCACACCCTGGGCAGCGATTCGACCCCGATGCCGCCCTCGATGGCGAGGATCCGGTGCAGCCGCGTCGCCACCAGGAGGCGCTGCATCTGGGGCGGCACGCCCCGCAACACCAGTCTGCGGCCACAGCGTCCGGCCCGCCGGTGGGCGCCCATGATGACGCCGAGACCCGTCGCGTCCCACGAGTCCAGCTCTGACAGATCGAGCAGCAGGTCGCCGACGCCGTCGTCGAGGGCCGTGTGCAGGACCGTACGGGCGTCCGCCGCGCTGCGGACGTCGAGGCGGCCCCCGACGACCAGCCCGGCGTGGTCGCCCCTGATGTACATATGCGCTCCCCGAGAGTGCTTGTGTGCCGTGATTCCAGTGGTCTCTGTGTCGTACGGCGATCTGGGTATGTCACTGCAACTGACTGGCACGGGGGCGCAGAAGTTGCCGTCTGTAAGCGAACCGATACCGAATTCACCCCGTGGGGTTACCCAAGGGGTGACGAGAGATCAGTGCTTATAGAACCCCTGCCCGCTCTTGCGCCCGATGTCACCGGCGTCAACCATCCGGCGCATCAGCTCGGGCGGGGCGAACTTCTCGTCCTGGGACTCGGTGTAGATGTTGCTGGTGGCGTGCAGCAGGATGTCGACGCCCGTGAGGTCGGCGGTGGCGAGCGGCCCCATCGCGTGGCCGAAGCCGAGCTTGCAGGCGATGTCGATGTCCTCGGCGGTGGCGACGCCCGACTCGTACAGCTTGGCGGCCTCGACGACGAGGGCCGAGATGAGCCGCGTGGTCACGAAGCCGGCGACGTCGCGGTTGACGACGATGCAGGTCTTGCCGACCGACTCGGCGAACTCCCGCGTGGTGGCGAGCGTTTCGTCGCTCGTCTTGTAGCCGCGGACCAGCTCGCACAGCTGCATCATCGGGACCGGCGAGAAGAAGTGGGCGCCGACGACGCGCTCCGGGTGCTCCGTGACCGCCGCGATCTTGGTGATCGGGATGGCGGAGGTGTTCGAGGCGAGCACGGCGTCCTCGCGGACGATCTTGTCGAGCGCGCGGAAGATCTCGTGCTTGACCTCGAGCTTCTCGAAGACGGCCTCGACGACGATGTCGGCGTCGGCGACCGCGTCCAGATCGGTGGTCGTGGTGATGCGGGCGAGCGCGGCCTCGGCGTCCTGCGCGGACAGCTTGCCCTTGCTCACGAACTTGTCGTACGAGGCCTTGATGCCGTCGGTGCCACGGGCCAGGGCGGCGTCGGTGACGTCGCGCAGGACGACGTCCCAGCCCGCCTGCGCCGAGACCTGGGCGATTCCGGACCCCATGAGTCCGGCTCCGATGACGGCGAGCTTCCCTGCCACTGTGCGACTCCCCTTACCCGCTGACCGCGTACCACTTGCAACTGACCGCTAACCGCTGTTCACGTATCTCTCCGGCGGACATTAGCGTTCGTGAGGGGTCGTGGGGCCGCGAAGTAATGCGCGTCACGTCTCGAATGACGGACATCACACCGGACGGGCCATCAGGCGTCGCGTGCGGCGTAGTTGAGCACCGGCTCGCCCAGGAGACCCTCCATCTCGTCGAGCAGGCCGAGCGCTTCGCGGGACACCTCCCCTGCCGGTCTTGCCTTGATCATCTCGGCGGCGATGCGGGAGAGCAGCGTCGTGTGGATCCAGTTGATCTGTCCGGCCATGAGGGCGGGCAGCGGGTCGTCGTCGTCCGCCCCGGTCTCCTCGCGCAGGGTCGCCTCCAGCAGCGTGAGCGACTCCTGCTGCATGTACCAGAGCCGGGCCCGCAGGCCGGCCGCCCCCTCGATGACCTTCATGAAGCGGTCGTAGCCCTCGATCAGGCCGACCTCGGGCGACACGGCGACGACTTCGCGGCGCAGCTCGCGCAGGACAGCCTCGGCCGCGGACTCGCCCCGGTCGCGGGCGCGCACGAAGCGGGAGAGCCGGGCCACGCCGCCCTTGGCGCGGTCGAGGAACAGGTCTTCCTTGGCCTGGAAGTAGTTGTAGACGGTGTTGACGGAGACGTCGGCCGCTTCGGCGACCTCGGCGATCGTCACCTCGTCGAAGCCGCGCTCCAGGAAGAGGCCCGTAGCCACATCGGAGATGTGCTGCCTGGCCAGCCGTTTCTTGCGCTCACGCAGTCCCTCTGCCATGGGGTCAGTCTAGCTTTCGTTGCGCTCACTTGAATTTTGGGGACATTGCAAAATTTCAGTGACTCTGTTTTTCTGGACGCATGGCAGTCATCAGCACGTCCGGCCTGGCCCGGACCTTCACCACCCCACGCGGCCCCGTCGAGGCGGTGCGCGGCATCGACCTGACCGTGCGGCCCGGCGAGATCCTCGGCCTCCTCGGCCCGAACGGCGCGGGCAAGACGACGACCCTGCGCATGCTCACGACGCTCCTGCCGCCCACCGGGGGCGCCGCCACCGTCGCGGGCTGCGATCTCGCGACCGATCCGGCAGGCGTGCGCCGCGCGGTCGGTTACGTCGCCCAGTCCGGCGGCGTCGACCCGAACATCTCCGTACGGGAGGAACTGGTCACCCAGGGGCGGCTGTACCGGCTGCCCAAGGCGCGGGCGGTGGCGCGCGCCGGCGAGCTGGCCGAGGACCTCGGTCTCACGGAGCTCCTCGACCGCAGGACCGCCGCGCTCTCCGGCGGACAGCGGCGCCGCCTCGACATCGCGATGGGGATCGTGCATCGCCCGAAGGTGCTCTTCCTCGACGAGCCGACGACCGGACTCGACCCGGCCGGCCGCGCCGACCTGTGGGACGTCGTACGGAGACTGCGCGACGAGCACGGCACGACCGTCTTCCTCACCACGCACTACCTCGACGAGGCCGACGCGCTCGCGGACCGGATCGCCGTCGTGGACAAGGGAGTTGTGGCCGCGGAGGGCACTCCGGGCGCACTCAAGCTGGCGTACGGCGGCTCGCTCGACGCGACGCTCCAGGACACCTTCCTCGCGATCACCGGGCGCGGCCCGGCGACCGCACCGACGACCCCCGTGGCGGTGTGACCGGCATGAAGCCCCTACTCTCCGACACCGCGCTGATCTTCGGGCGCTATGCCCGCCAGACCCTCAACTCCAAGTTCCAGATGCTCTTCGGCGCCCTGATGCCGCTGCTGTACCTGCTGTTCTTCGGGCCGCTGCTCACCGATGTGCCGCTGGGCTCGGCCGGCAGCTCCTGGCAGGTGCTCGTGCCCGGGCTGCTGCTCCAACTCGCGCTTTTCGGCGGCCTGTTCTCCGGTTTCGCGATCATCATCGAGAAGAACCACGGCGTGGTGGAGCGCATGCGCGTCACCCCGGTCAGCCGTCTCGCGCTGCTGCTCGGAAGGGTGCTGCGCGACGCCGCGCTGTTCGTCCTCCAGGCGGTCCTCCTCGTCCTCGCCGCACTGGTGATGGGGCTGCGGGCGCCGCTGGCCGGCGTGCTCATCGGGTTCGCGTTCGTCGCGCTCCTGACCGTGGCCCTCGGCTCCATGTCGTACACGGTGGCCATGAAGGTCGACCGGCCGCAGGAGTTCGGCCCGATCGTCAACGCCGTGTCGATGCCGGCGATGCTCCTGTCCGGGCTGATGCTGCCGATGGCGCTCGCGCCCGGCTGGCTCGACGTCCTGTCGCACTTCATGCCGATCCGCTATCCGGTCGACGCGATGCGCGACGCGTACGTCGGCCACTACGCGACGGCGCACATGCTGTACGGGGTCCTGGTCGCCCTCGCCCTGGCGGCGCTCGCCGTGACGGTCGGCACACGTGGCTTCCGCAGGGCTGCCGCGTAACTACGCTGACCCCATGGTCAATCTGACGCGTATCTACACCAGGACCGGCGACCAGGGCACGACCGCCCTCGGCGACATGAGCCGGACCGCCAAGACCGATCTGCGGATCTCCGCCTACGCCGACGCCAACGAGGCCAATGCCGTCATCGGCACGGCGGTCGCGCTCGGCGGGCTCGACGAGGAGGTCGTGAAGGTCCTCGTACGGGTCCAGAACGACCTGTTCGACGTGGGCGCCGACCTGTCGACGCCGGTGGTCGAGGACCCGAAGTACCCGCCGTTGCGCGTCGAGCAGTTCTACGTCGACAAGCTGGAGGCGGACTGCGACCGCTTCAACGAGCAGCTGGAGAAGCTCCGGTCCTTCATCCTGCCCGGGGGCACGCCGGGTGCGGCGCTGCTGCACCAGGCGTGCACCGTGGTCCGCAGGGCCGAGCGCTCCACGTGGGCGGCGCTCGACGTGCACGGCGAGTCGATGAACCCGCTGACGGCGACGTATCTGAACCGCCTCTCCGACCTCCTGTTCATCCTGGCGCGCACGGCGAACAAGGCGGTCGGGGACGTGCTGTGGGTCCCGGGCGGCGAGCGCTGAGGCCCTAACGCTCCACGGCGGGCGCCTTCTTCGGGAACAGCGTGTAGCTCAGCGCGATCACGAGATTGATACCGATCACGAAGAGCATCTTCTGCTGCCACATCCGCAGCGAACCGATGTTCCCGTCGGCGCCCACGTACCAGATCGCGCCCTGGAGCAGTGCGAGCGCGACGGCGCAGGCGAGGATCCAGCGCGCGGCCGTCCGCCACTCGTGGGCGGCGCGCGCGACCCCGTACCTCGGCGGCTTCACCGGGGGCGGTCCCCCGGCGAACCGGTGGGCGACCCGGGCGTCCACCCACTTGACGGTGGAGTGGCCGAGCCCCACGGAGAAACCGATGTAGACGGCGGCGAGACCGTGTTTCCAGTCCGGTTCGGCACCGTTCTTGAGGTCCATCGCGGTGACGATGAACAGGACGACCTCCAGGAGCGGCTCGCACAGCAGGACGCCGACACTCGTGCGCGGCATCTTCGCCACGTAGCGCAGGGCGAGTCCCGCGGCGAGCAGCACCCAGAAGCCGATCTCGCAGGCGACGATCAGCGTGACGATCACGGCGGGCTCCTCGGGAGGGGTTCGTGGACTCCTTCCAGCCTCGGGCCGCCACACCCGGCGATCGTCGTCACCGGTGACGAAACGGGGCTGCATCCTTCGATGTACGTCGGCCGCCCGGGCCCGCCCGTCAGGTGCAGGCGCCGCCCCGTCCGGCCGTATTGAATGGGGGGCATGCCCCTGCCCCTGGCCCGCCCGCACCGCGACGACGTCCGTATCGCGGTGGTCGGACTGCTCGGCGGTCTCCTGCTGTGGGCGCTCGGCCTGACCAACAGTCAGGGCTGGCGGGTCCTCGGCGGCGGCTGGCTCCTTGTGCCGCTCTGCGCGATGGCGGGCCTGGAACTGCTGCGCAGGACCGCGCCCCAGACCGCCCTCGTCCTCGGCACGTTCGTCCTGATCGCGGACCAGTTCACGCCGGGCAGCCTCGCGACGACGCTGATGTTCACGGACCTCGTCTACGCGGCCGTCCTGTACGGCACCCCGGCTGCCGCTCGCCGGATCCCGGTGACGACGGCGCTGATCACCATCGCGGTGACCCTGGGGTTCCTGGCCTGGTTCCGCAAACCGGAGGCGCTCCTGATCGGGGTCGTCAGCGGCCTCGTGTCGTTCGCGCCCGCGGCCACCGGTGTCCTCGTACGCAGCCACCGGGAGGCCGCCGAGTCCGCGCGGCTGCGCGCCGAACAGACGGCGCTGCTCGCCGAGATGGACCGCACCCAGGCGGTCGTCGCCGAGCGGGCCCGGATGGCCCGCGAGCTGCACGACATGGTCGCCAACCATCTGTCCGCGATCGCCATCCACTCCACGGCCGCGCTCTCGCTCGACGAGCCGAGGACCACACAGCAAGCGCTCACCGTCATCCGCGAGAACAGCGTGGAGGGCCTCGCCGAGATGCGCCGCCTCATCGGCATCCTGCGGGACGACAGCGGTGACTCCCAGGGCGAGCCCGTCGCCGCGCCCACGCTGGACGGCCTCGGAGCTCTCATCGAGCAGTCCCGCACCAACGGGCTCGACGTCACGCTCGCCGTCGGCGACGGCGTCGGCGGCCTGCCCGCGCCGATCGAGCTCGCCGCGTACCGCATCGTGCAGGAATCCCTCACGAACGCGCTGAAGCACGCGTCGCACGGCCCGGTCACCGTGGCCGTCCACCGCACCGACGGAGCGCTGACGGTGCGGGTGACCAGCCCGTACGGGGAGGTGGACGGCCCGCGCGCTCCCGGTTCGGGCGCCGGGCTCATCGGGATGCGCGAGCGCACCGCGCTGCTGCGCGGCACGTTCGAGGCCGGTCCCGAGAGCGGGCCCGGCAGCAAGATCTGGCAGGTCAGGGCCGAGCTGCCCGTCGACCCGGCTGACGAAGGAGTGTCCCAGTGACCCGAGTGATCCGGGTACTTGTCGCCGAGGACCAGTCCGCCGTGCGGGCGGGGCTCGTCCTGATCCTGGGCAGCGCCCCCGGCATCGAGGTCGTCGGGGAGGCGGCGGACGGCGAGCAGGCGGTGGCGATGGCGCGCGCACTTCGGCCGGATCTCGTCCTCATGGACATCCAGATGCCGCGCCTCGACGGTGTCTCGGCGACTCGTCAGGTGGTCTCCGAGGGACTCGCGGACGTGCTCGTCCTGACGACGTTCGACCTCGACGAGTACGTCTTCGGGGCGCTGCGCGCGGGCGCCGGAGGGTTCCTGCTGAAGAACACCGAGGCGAAGGACCTGATCGAGGGTGTCCGCACGGTCGCGCGCGGTGAGGGTCTGATCGCTCCGGCGGTGACCCGCAAGCTCATCGCGGAGTTCGCGGCGAAGCCCGTACGGCCGGAGCCGGGGCCCGCGCCCGCGGGGCTCGACACCCTCACGCGCCGGGAGCGGGAGGTGCTTTCCTGCCTCGGTGACGGCTTGTCGAACGCGGAGATCGCGGTACGTCTGGAGATGGCGGAAGCGACGGTGAAGACGCACGTCAGCAGGCTGCTCGGGAAGCTGGAGCTGCGCAGCAGGGTACAAGCGGCCGTCCTGGCGCAGGAGTTGGGGCTGTGAGGGGCCGATTCCTGTAATTGGTTTAGACCTTGACCGTTGGTCCAGACCTTTCTATTCTCACGGCACTGCGGTGAGCGCAGCCATGCACATGACCAGCACGGCGATGCTCACGGGCGGCGCAGGGTTCCACCCCCGTCATGTCCCCCGGATACCACCCGAGGAGCACCCCTTGCGCTTGAGACTCAGACAGAGAGCCGTGGCAGGACTCACCACCCTGCTGCTCCCGGCCGCCGCCCTCGTCGGCCTCGCCACTCCCTCCCACGCGGCCGCCGCCGCGAGCACCGCCACCGCGACCTACGCCAAGACCCAGGACTGGGGCACCGGCTTCGAAGGCAAGTGGACCGTCAAGAACACCGGCACGACGGCCCTCAGTTCATGGACCGTCGAGTGGGACTTCCCCGCCGGCACCAAGGTGACCTCCGCCTGGGACGCCACCGTCACCAACTCCGCCGACCACTGGACCGCCAAGAACCTCTCCTGGAACGGGTCGCTCGCCCCCGGCGCCTCGGTCTCCTTCGGGTTCAACGGCTCGGGCCCCGGCGCCCCCTCCGGCTGCAAACTCAACGGCGCCTCCTGCGACGGCGGTGACGTCCCCGGCGACGCGGCCCCCTCCGCGCCCGGCACCCCAACCGCCTCCTCCGTCACGAACACCTCGGTCAAGCTCGACTGGACCGCGGCCACCGACGACAAGGGCATCAAGAACTACGACGTCCTGCGCGACGGCACCAAGGTCGCGACGGTGACCGGGACTTCGTACTCCGACAGCGGGCTCACCGCGGGCACCGACTACTCGTACACCGTCCAGGCCCGCGACACCGCCGACCAGAGCGGACCCGCCTCCGGCTCGGTCAGGGTGCACACGACCGGCGGTGGCACCGACCCGGGCCCCGGCGGCAAGGTCAAGCTGGGGTACTTCACCGACTGGGGCGTCTACGGGCGCGCCTACTACCCCAAGAACCTGGAGACCTCCGGCTCCGCCGCGAAGATCACCCACATCAACTACGCCTTCGGCAACGTGCAGAACGGCCAGTGCACGATGGGTGACTCCTACGCCGACACAGACATGGCGTACACCGCGGCCAACTCCGTCTCCGGCGTCGCCGACACCTGGGACCAGCCACTGCGCGGCGCCATCAACCAGCTGCGCCAGCTCAAGGCCAAGCACCCGAACCTGAAGATCCTCTGGTCGTTCGGCGGCTGGACCTGGTCCGGCGGCTTCCCGCAGGCGGCGCAGAACCCGGCAGCGTTCGCCGACTCCTGCTACAAGCTGGTCGAGGACCCGCGCTGGGCCGACGTCTTCGACGGCATCGACATCGACTGGGAGTACCCCAACGCCTGCGGCCTGTCCTGCGACACCTCGGGCCAGGACGCCCTGAAGAAGCTGGCGTCCGCGCTGCGCACCAAGTTCGGAGCCGGCAACCTGGTCACCGCCGCCATCACGGCCGACGCCTCCACCGGCGGCAAGATCGAGAAGAACGACTACGCGGGCGCGTCCCAGTCCTTCGACTGGTACAACGTCATGACCTACGACTTCTTCGGCGCGTTCAACGCCCAGGGCCCGACGGCCCCGCACTCCCCGCTCACCTCGTACCCCGGCATCCCGCAGCAGGGCTTCAACTCCGCTGACGCCATTGCCAAGCTGAAGGCCCAGGGCGTCCCGTCGAGCAAGCTCCTGCTCGGCATCGGCTTTTACGGCCGCGGCTGGACCGGCGTCACACAGAAGGAACCGGGCGGCACCGCGACGGGCCCCGCCGCCGGCACGTACGAACAGGGCATCGAGGACTACAAGGTCCTCAAGACGAAGTGCCCCGCGAACGGAACGGTGGCCGGTACGGCGTACGCGTACTGCGGCTCCGACTGGTGGTCCTACGACACCCCCGCCACCATCAACTCCAAGATGGCCTGGGCCAAGAGCCAGAACCTGGGCGGCGCCTTCTTCTGGGAGTTCAGTGGTGACACCGCAGGCGGCGAGCTGGTGACCGCGATCGACAGCGGCCTGAAGTAGCACCGGCCGCACAAGACGGAAGCCGGGTGAACGGGGCCGCCCCCTGTTCACCCGGCTTCTCCATGCAAAGCGAAAGCTCAGGCCATATGAACGCCGTAAGCCCTGAACGCCGCTAAGCGACGTTCACCCTCTGGCCTGGCGGCGCCGCCTCCAGCCATGCCAGGAAGCCGGTCAGTGCGTCCTCGCTCATCGCCAGCTCGAGACGCGAGCCGCGGTGCGAGCACGCGAGGACGATCGCGTCCGAGAGCAGGGCCAGCTCCTCCTCGCCCTCCGGCGCGCGCCGGCCCGTCACCTCGATCGCCGAGCGCTCCAGGGTGCGGCGCGGCCTGACCGCGTAGGAGAAGACCCGGAACCACTCGATCCGGTCGCCGTTGTAGCGGGCCACGCCGTAGCCCCAGCCCTTGCCGGAGGCGTCGCCCCCTTCGGGCACGTCCCACCGCAGGGAGCAGTCGAAGGTGCCCCCGGAGCGCTGGATCAGCCGGCGCCTCAGGCCGAAGACGAACAACCCCAGCAATACGAATACGACGACCGCGACCACGCACAGCACGAGAACGAGGACCATTCGTACCGACCTCCTCGCCTCATCTGATAACGGGCCCGACAGCGGATCCGATAACGGAACTGCAAAATTGACCAAGGATCGCCTCAGCCGCGACCCGGTCCGGAGAGGTTCTCCGGTCCTGGCCGCGGCTGAGTCATGTCACTCCGCGCGCTGGGTTCAGCGCGTCGCCACCGCACGCAGTCGGACGTCCGCGCGACGCTCGGCGGATGCGTCCGCATCCGCCTGAGCACGCTCGAGCGCCCGCTCCGCACGCTGGACATCGATCTCGTCCGACAGCTCGGCGATCTCGGCGAGCAGGGACAGCTTGTTGTCGGCGAACGAGACGAAACCGCCGTGCACAGCGGCGACAACCGTCCCGCCGTCGCTCGTGCGGATCATCACCGGGCCCGACTCCAGCACACCGAGAAGCGGCTGGTGACCGGGCATGACGCCGATGTCGCCGGACGCGGTGCGCGCGACGACCAGGGTGGCCTCGCCGGACCAGACACTGCGGTCCGCGGCGACGAGCTCGACATGCAGCTCAGCAGCCAAGGTGGGCTCCTCGGGTCACCACCCGGCCGTTGCTGCCGGGTGTTGGGTCAAAGTCTAGTCGGCGTACGGAGAAGGGCGGGACACACCCTGCGGGTATCCCCCGCCCCTCTCCCACGAGTCTGTGCTTCCGAAGAAGCCAGAATCAGGAGACGCCGAGCTCCTTGGCGTTGGCCTTCAGGTCCTCGATGCCACCGCACATGAAGAACGCCTGCTCGGGGAAGTGGTCGTACTCGCCGTCGCAGATCGCGTTGAACGCGGTGATCGACTCCTCGAGCGACACGTCCGAACCGTCCACGCCGGTGAACTGCTTGGCGGCGTGGGTGTTCTGCGACAGGAAGCGCTCGACGCGACGGGCACGGTGGACAACGAGCTTGTCCTCCTCGCCCAGCTCGTCGATACCGAGGATCGCGATGATGTCCTGGAGATCCTTGTACTTCTGCAGGATCGTCTTGACGCGCATCGCGGCGTCGTAGTGGTCCTGCGCGATGTAGCGCGGGTCCAGGATGCGGGACGTGGAGTCCAGCGGGTCCACGGCCGGGTAGATGCCCTTCTCGGAGATCGGACGGGAGAGAACCGTCGTCGCGTCGAGGTGGGCGAACGTGGTGGCCGGGGCCGGGTCGGTCAGGTCGTCCGCGGGGACGTAGATCGCCTGCATCGAGGTGATCGAGTGACCACGGGTCGACGTGATGCGCTCCTGGAGGAGACCCATCTCGTCGGCGAGGGTCGGCTGGTAACCCACCGCGGAGGGCATGCGGCCGAGCAGGGTCGAGACCTCGGAACCGGCCTGCGTGAAGCGGAAGATGTTGTCGATGAAGAACAGCACGTCCTGCTTCTGCACATCGCGGAAGTACTCCGCCATGGTCAGACCGGCCAGGGCGACGCGAAGACGCGTGCCCGGCGGCTCGTCCATCTGGCCGAAGACCAGCGCGGTCTTGTCCAGAACGCCGGCTTCCTCCATCTCGACCATGAGGTCGTTGCCCTCACGGGTGCGCTCGCCGACACCGGCGAAGACGGAGACACCGTCGTGCAGCTTGGCCACACGGACGATCATTTCCTGGATCAGAACGGTCTTGCCGACACCGGCACCACCGAACAGACCGATCTTTCCACCCTTGACGTACGGGGTGAGAAGGTCGACGACCTTCAGGCCGGTCTCGAACATCTCGGTCTTGGACTCGAGCTGGTCGAACGCCGGGGCCTTGCGGTGGATCGTCCAGCGCGGGGCGTCGGCGACCGAGGACGCGTCGTCGTTCAGCACGTCACCGAGGGTGTTGAACACCCGGCCCTTGGTCAGATCACCGACGGGCACCGAGATGCCGGCGCCGGTGTCCGTCACGGAGGCCTGGCGGACCAGGCCGTCGGTGGGCTGCATCGAGACCGTACGGACCACGCCGTCACCCAGGTGCTGGGCGACCTCGAGGGTCAGCGTCTTCCTCGCACCCTCGGTGGCCGGGTCGTCGACCTCGACGTGCAGGGCGTTGTAGATCTCCGGCATCGCGTCGACGGGGAACTCCACGTCGACGACCGGGCCGATGACCCGGGCGACGCGGCCCGTGGCAACGGCCGTCTCAACAGTGGTCGTCATTACTTGTCACTCCCCGCGGTCGCGTCGGACAGGGCTGCAGTGCCGCCGACGATCTCGCTGATTTCCTGGGTGATTTCGGCCTGGCGGGCCGCGTTGGCAAGTCGGGAGAGCGAGTTGATCAAGTCTCCCGCGTTGTCGGTCGCCGACTTCATCGCGCGGCGCGTGGCGGCGTGCTTGGAAGCAGCCGACTGGAGCAGCGCGTTGTAGATACGGCTCTCGACGTAGCGCGGCAGCAGGGCGTCGAGGACGTCCTCCGCCGACGGTTCGAAGTCGTACAGCGGAAGGATCTCGCCCTTGGACTTCGACTCCTCCGCCACCTCTTCGAGGCTGAGCGGAAGCAGACGGCCGTCAATGGCCGACTGCGTCATCATCGAGATGAACTCCGTGTAGACGATGTGGAGTTCATCCACGCCGCCCTCCGCCGAGTCCTTCTCGATCGCCTCGATCAGCGGGCCCGCGACCTTCTTGGCGTCCGCGTACGTGGGCTCGTCGGTGAAGCCCGTCCACTGCTCCGCGATCTTGCGCTCACGGAAGTTGTAGTGGGCGACACCACGGCGGCCGACGATGTAGATCTCGACCTCCTTGCCCTCGGCCTCGAGACGCGCGGTCAGCTTCTCCGCGGCCTTGATGGCGTTCGAGTTGAAGGCGCCGGCCAGTCCGCGGTCGCTCGTGAGGAGCAGCACCGCGGAGCGCGTCGCCGTCTCCGGCTCCGTCGTCAGCGGGTGGTTCGTGTTCGAACCGGTGCCGACAGCCGTGACCGCGCGGGTGAGCTCGGTCGCGTACGGCGTGGAGGCCGTCACCTTGCGCTGCGCCTTGACGACGCGCGAGGCAGCGATCATCTCCATCGCCTTGGTGATCTTCTTGGTCGCGGTGACGGATTTGATGCGACGCTTGTAGACCCGGAGCTGGGCTCCCATGAGTCAGGTCCCTTCCGTCGTCACTTACCGGCGGCGGCCGGAGCGTCCTCGCCGAGAAGCTTCCCGTCCGAGGTCTCGAACTGCTTCTTGAAGTCCGCGATGGCGTCGGCGGCGGCGGTCAGGGTGTCGTCCGACATCTTTCCGCCCTCCTTGATGGAGGTCATCAGGCCCTGCTCCTTGCGGTGCAGGTAGTCGAGCAGCTCGCGCTCGAAGCGCCGGATGTCCACGACCGGGACGTCGTCCATCTTGCCGGTGGTGCCGGCCCAGACGGAGACAACCTGGTCCTCGGTCGCCATCGGCTGGTACTGGGGCTGCTTGAGCAGCTCGACCATGCGCTGACCGCGCTCCAGCTGGGCCTTCGACGCGGCGTCCAGGTCGGAACCGAAGGCGGCGAACGCCTCCAGCTCACGGAACTGGGCGAGGTCCACGCGGAGGCGGCCGGAGACCTGCTTCATCGCCTTGTGCTGCGCGGAACCACCGACTCGGGAGACGGAGATACCGACGTTCAGCGCGGGGCGCTGACCGGCGTTGAACAGGTCCGACTCCAGGAAGCACTGGCCGTCGGTGATGGAGATGACGTTGGTCGGGATGAACGCCGACACGTCGTTCGCCTTGGTCTCGACGATCGGCAGACCGGTCATCGAGCCGGAACCCATCTCGTCCGAGAGCTTCGCGCAGCGCTCGAGGAGGCGGGAGTGCAGGTAGAAGACGTCACCCGGGTAGGCCTCGCGCCCCGGCGGGCGGCGGAGCAGCAGGGACACGGCGCGGTAGGCGTCGGCCTGCTTCGAGAGGTCGTCGAAGATGATGAGGACGTGCTTGCCCTCGTACATCCACTGCTGGCCGATGGCCGAACCGGTGTACGGCGCCAGGTACTTGAAGCCGGCCGGGTCGGACGCCGGGGCGGCGACGATGGTCGTGTACTCCAGCGCGCCGGCCTCTTCCAGGGCGCCACGCACGGAGGCGATGGTCGAGCCCTTCTGGCCGATGGCGACGTAGATGCAGCGGACCTGCTTCTTCGGGTCGCCGGTGCGCCAGTTGTCGCGCTGGTTGATGATCGTGTCGACAGCCAGGGCGGTCTTGCCCGTCTGGCGGTCGCCGATGATCAGCTGACGCTGACCGCGGCCGATCGGGGTCATCGCGTCGACGGCCTTGTAGCCGGTCTCCATCGGCTCGTGCACCGACTTGCGCTGCATGACCGTGGGGGCCTGCAGCTCAAGGGCACGACGCGCGCTGGTCTCGATCTCGCCGAGGCCGTCGATCGGGTTGCCGAGCGGGTCGACGACGCGACCCAGGTAGCCCTCGCCGACGGCGACGGAGAGCACCTCACCGGTGCGCTGCACCGGCTGGCCCTCCTCGATACCGGTGAACTCACCGAGCACGATGGCACCGATCTCGCGCTCCTCGAGGTTGAGGGCGAGGCCGAGGGTGCCGTCCTCGAACTTCAGCAGTTCGTTGGCCATGGCCGAGGGCAGGCCCTCGACCTTCGCGATGCCGTCGCCGGCAAGGGTGACCGTACCGACCTCCTCGCGCGAGGCCGCGTCCGGCTTGTACGCCTGGACAAAGTTCTCCAGCGCGTCCCGGATCTCCTCCGGCCGGATCGTGAGCTCCGCCATCTGGGTTCCCTGCTCTCCTTGTTGGGCCCGAAAGTTTTCTTGGGGGGTCTGGGGTCAGCCCCCAGGAATCCTCTGCACGGCCCAACTAGGGCCGTAGGTACTACTACGTTGTGCGAGTCCGCTAGCCGGCCATACGGCGGCTGGCGTCCTCAATGCGGTCCGCGATGCTTCCGTTGATGAGCTCGTCGCCCACCTGCACGGTGATCCCGCCGAGGACCTCGGGGTCCACGTCGAGGTTCAGGTGCATCTGACGCCCGTAAAGCTTCGCCAGGGCGGCGCCCAGGCGCTGCTTATGCGCGTCACTCAGCGGCACCGCCGTGGTGACGACGGCGACCATGCGGTCCCGGCGCTCCGCGGCGAGCTTGGACAGGGACTCGAGTCCCGTCTCCAGGCTACGTCCACGCGGCTGGGTCACAAGGCGCTCGACGAGACGCTCGGTGGAGGCCTTGGCGCGACCGCCGAGCAGGCTGCGCAGCAGCTCGCTCTTGGCCGTGCCCGTGGCGTTACGGTCGGTGAGCGCGGCGCGCAGCTCGGTGTTCGAGGCGACGATCCGGCCGAACCGGAACAGCTCGTCCTCCACGTCGTCCAGCTCGCCGGCCTGCTGCGCCGCGGTCAGCTCGGCGATGCCGGCCAGCTCCTCGACGGAGTCGACCAGGTCGCGCGACGCGGACCAGCGGGAGCGGACCAGCCCGGCCACCAGGTCGGCGGTCGTGCCGCTGACCTGGCCGCTGAGCAGACGCTCCGCGAGCTCGGCCTTGGCCTCGCCGGACTGCGCCGGGTCGGTCAGGACCCGACGCAGCGACACCTCGCGGTCGAGCAGCGCGGTGACCGCGGCCAGCTCTCCGGCAAGCTGTCGGGCGTCGACCGAGGTGCTGTCGGTCAGCGCGTCGAGACGCTCACGTGCGGAGGCGAGTGCCTCGCGGCTCGCTCCGTGGGCAGTCATCGAACAGCCTCGGCCTTCTCCTCGAGGTCGTCGAGGAAGCGGTCGATCGTGCGCGACTGCCGGGCGTGGTCCTCGAGGGACTCGCCGACCAGCTTGCCGGCCAGCGTGGTGGCCAGCTGGCCCACGTCCTGGCGCAGCGCCTGAGCAGCGGCCTTGCGGTCGGCCTCGATCTGCGAGTGGCCGGCGGCGATGATTTCCTCACGCTGCCGCTGGCCTTCCGCGCGCATCTCGGCGATGAGCGTGGCGCCCTGCTCCTGCGCCTCCTGGCGCAGACGCGCGGCCTCGTGACGAGCCTCGGCCAGCTGAGCCTTGTACTGCTCGAGCACGCTCTGGGCCTCGGTCTGGGCCGACTCAGCCTTCTCGATACCGCCTTCGATCAGCTCGCGGCGCTCCTCCAGCACCTTGTTGATACGCGGGAGGAGCTTCTTGGCGAAGAAGAAGAAGACGATGGCGAAGGCAAGCGTGCCAATGAGCAGCTCGGGACCCGGCGGGATGAGCGGGTTCTGCTCCTCCTCGGCCGCGAGTGCAACCAGGTTGGCGATCACATCAGTGCCTTTCGTCGAAAGTGTCAGTAAGAAGTGATTACTTACCGAACACGAACGGCATAACGATGCCGATGAGGGCGAGCGCCTCACAGAAGGCGAAGCCGAGGATCTGGTTGGCGCGGATCAGACCGGCGGCCTCGGGCTGGCGGGCCAGGGCCTGGGTGCCGTTACCGAAGACGATGCCGACGCCGATGCCGGGGCCGATGGCAGCGAGACCGTAGCCGATGGAACCGAGGGAGCCGGTGACGCCAGCGGCGAGTTCGATGGTCGCGGACATGCCGTTACTTCCTTCTCTTTAACGAACCGGTGGGGGTTGGCCACCGGACGACTGAAATATGACGGGTCGGGACTGGCTCAGTGGTGCTCGGCGAGCGCGCCCTGGATGTACGTGCAGGCGAGGAGCACGAAGACGTACGCCTGGACGGCCTGCACGAAAAGCTCGAAGAGGATCATGACGACGGTCATGACGAACGAGACGCCCGCGGCCGGGATCATGTAGCTGTTCAGCAGGTACCAGGAGGCGACGGTGAACATCACCAGCATCAGGTGACCGGCGAACATGTTCGCGAACAGTCGCACCGCGTGCGTGAACGGCCGGACGAGCAGGTTCGAGAAGAACTCGATGAACGAGACGAGCCACTTGATCGGGCCGAGCGAGTTGTCGTAGCCCGTGATGTTCTTCCAGCCGCCCACGAAGCCGTGGCGCTTGAAGGTCAGCGGCACCCAGATCAGGTAGACGATGACGGCGAGCACGATCGGGTACGCGATGACCGACGACACCGGGAACTGGGCCAGCGGAATCACGGACCACACGTTCATGATCCAGATGAAGAAGAACATCGAGACCATGACGGGGACGTACTTCTCGCCCTCCTTCTTGCCGAGGGTCTCGTAGACGATGTTGCGGCGTACGAAGTCGTACCCCGCCTCACCGATCATCTGGAGCTTCCCCGGAACCACCTTGGCGCGGCCGAAGGCGGCGTAGAAGAGGCTCATGATGACCAGCGTCGTCAACAGGGCAAGCAGCATCACCTTGTTGAACTCGAACCCGCCGACGGTGAAGATCGGCTGGAACAGGAACGAGTGCAGACCGGGAGCCGGAAAGCCGCAGCCGTTGTCGGACAGGATCCGACAGCTCCAGTCAAAGGCGAGCTCAGTCTGGTCAGCACTCACCACGGGCTCCTTCGGCGTGACGCATAGGTACGGCAACCTCGTTGTGTCGTTGCGGCGCGCAGCCGCGGATCGGCACCGGTCTGGTGTTTCGGATGTGGGGGCGGCAGGCAGGCAGTGAGCCTCGCAGTCGAGCAGGCGTCAGCTCAGATGCCCGCGCCCGCAGTGCCGCAGTTGGCACCGGACGATAGCAGTAACGCGAACCCGCACTTATCCCGCCCCTACCCCTCATGAGGACGACCCTGAATTCTCGGGCTTGTCGCTCTTCTCGGAGTCTTTGGCCGAGTCGGGATCGATATAGAAAATCTTGGCCTTCATGTGCGCACGCGCCTGCGCGGCCATCCATACGACGGTGGCGGCGACGAGTGAAGCGGCGAAGGCCTTGGGGTTGAACAGCGTCGTGTCCTTGAAGACGGCGACGAAGATCAGAAGCAGCAGCAACTGGGCGACGTAGAGCATCAGCCCCATCGCCTGGAAGAGCTGCGGAAGCGATTTTGCCGTCCGCTGGAGGACGACCTGCCCGAGGCCCATGAAGACGATCACGACCACCGTGCCGATGACTGCACCGAGAGCCCCCTTGCCGCCGGCGACCACACCACTGATCACGGCGGCAAGCGCGCCGGCAATGGCTGTGGGCACAACGGCCTGAAGGAGGATCCGTGCGTCGTTGGAGGGCATGGCGGCAGCTCCCTTTACTGGGTGGGGGCAGGGTGTCGTCATGGACGAGCGTAGACCGGGGCCGAGAGGGAACTTCGGGCCAATGGGCCGTCGCACTACGGTCCTTCGGCTCTATCCCCGGGTCTCGTGAACGGTATCACAAACTATTTGATGAGGTCTTTACCTCTGCGGTGTGCTCACTGTCACACGTGAGAGGTAATCCGCGCGTCTGTGCAAAAACACGGCCAACTTGTCTGGTAATGAGGCGTTTTCGCGTCTCGCGTCAGCGCGACGAGTGCGCCTTGCGACGATCCAGGAAGCGCGAACGGGGGCCAATGGCCGTTGCCCCGTTGACTCCTGCGGGCATCGGCGTGCGCGAGCCCTCGCCCTCGGGTGCCTCGCCGGCCGCCCGTGCCTCTTCCTGAGCCGCGTACGACGGCGACGTCTCAGGCACCTCGGCCGACGCCCGCGCGGCCCGCCTGCGCCGGTAGCGCGGCGGCACGAAGGCCTCCGCCCAGCGCGGGGCGCGCGGCGTGAAGCGCGGCAGCAGAAGCAGTACGAGACCGACGAAGCTGAGCGCGACGATCGCCAGGACGATCCACATGGACGTCGAGTGGACGGAGTAGGCGACCGCTCCGAAGGCGAACAGCGCCGACCAGAAGTACATGATCAGGACCGCGCGGCTGTGGGAGTGGCCGATCTCCAGGAGCCGGTGGTGCAGGTGACCGCGGTCGGCCGCGAACGGCGACTGGCCCTTCCAGGTGCGGCGCACGATCGCGAGGACGAGGTCCGCGAACGGGATCGCGATGATCGTCAGCGGCATCAGCAGCGGGATGAAGACCGGGATCATCGCGTGGGTGGCGTCACGGGTGCCGCCGAAGTTCAGCTTCATCAGGCTCGGGTCGACCTGGCCGGTGATGGAGATGGCGCCGGCGGACAGGACGAGACCGATCAGCATCGATCCGGAGTCGCCCATGAAGATCCTGGCGGGGTGCATGTTGTGCGGCAGGAAGCCCAAACACATGCCGATCAGGATCGCCGCGAACAGTGTCGCGGGGGCGGCCGCCTCGATGCCGTAGCCGTACCAGAGGCGGTACGAGTACAGGAAGAACGCCGACGCGGCGATGCACACCATGCCGGACGCGAGGCCGTCGAGGCCGTCCACGAAGTTGACCGCGTTGATGCTGATCACGACCAGGGCGACCGTGAGGAGCGTGCCCTGCCACTGCGTCAGCGAGACCGTGCCCACACCCGGGATCGGCAGCCACAGGATCGTAAGACCCTGCATGACCATGACGCCGGCGGCGATCATCTGGCCGCCCAGCTTGATCAGGGCGTCGATCTCGAACTTGTCGTCCAGGACGCCGATCAGCCAGATCAGGGCGGCTCCGGAGAGCAGCGCCCGTGGCTCGTTCGACATCTCGAAGACGGGACTGAGGTTCGTCAGGTGGTCCGCGACGAGGAGACCCGCGCACAGACCGAAGAACATGGCGATCCCGCCGAGCCGGGGCGTGGGCTCCCGGTGTACGTCGCGGGCGCGGATCTCCGGCATGGCGCCGGCCACGATCGCGAACTTCCGCACCGGGCCGGTCAGCAGGTATGTCACCGCGGCCGTGATGCAGAGCGTCAGCAGGTATTCACGCACGGGCTTCCCCACAGATATCGCTGGCCATCTCAGCCCCACACCCTAGCTTCGCGCGCATGTGGTGAAGGACTGCCGGGTAGCGATGATGGTTGCACGAGTGACGGACCACCCCGGCCCGCCTACCCCTGTCTAGGCCGGATACGGCGGAAATCTTCCGGTGAGATCGCGCACTTCCGCGCGCGCTGTACGCGGATCGACCTCATCTCGCAGCACCCCCGAGAAGAGCACCGCGATGCGCGCCATCTCCGGTTCGCCCATGCCCTGGGTGGTGACGGCGGCGGTGCCGAGGCGCAGGCCGCGCCCGTCCCCGAAGGGCAGCGCGCAGGTGTCGAGGACCATGCCGGCCGAGGCGAGCCGGCCCCGGGCGGTCGGGCCGTCGACGCCCAGCGAGGTGGGGTCGGCGGTCAGCAGATGGGTGTCCGTGCCGCCGGTGGTGATCGCGAGGCCCTCGGCGTCCAGCGCGGCCGCGAGAACCCTCGCGTTGGCGACGACCTGACGGGCGTACGCGGCGAAGGCCGGGGTCTCCGCCTCGCCGAACGCGACGGCCTTGGCGGCGATCGTGTGCATCTGGGCGCCGCCCTGCGTGAAGGGGAAGACGGCCCGGTCGATCCGCGCGGCGAGCTCGGCCCCGCACAGGACCATGCCGCCGCGGGGGCCGCGCAGGACCTTGTGCGTGGTGGCGCAGACGACATCGGCGTACGGCACCGGGTTCGGCGCCGCTCCCCCGGCGACCAGGCCGATGGGGTGCGCGGCGTCGGCGATGAGGTAGGCGCCCACGTCGTCGGCGATGTCGCGGAAGGCCGCGTAGTCGATGTGCCGCGGATAGGCGATGGAGCCGCAGACGATCGCCTTGGGACGGTGGGCGCGGGCCAGCGCGCGGACCTGGTCGTGGTCGATGAGGCCGGACTCGGGGTCGACGCCGTAGGGCACGAAGTCGAACCAGCGGCCCGAGAAGTTCGCGGGCGACCCGTGGGTGAGGTGGCCGCCGTACGAGAGCCCCATCGCGAGGACGGTGTCGCCGGGGCGCAGCAGGGCGGCGTACGCGGCGAGGACCGCGGAGGAGCCGGAGTGGGGCTGCACATTGGCGTGCTCGGCCCCGAAGAGCGCTCTGGCCCGGTCGACGGCGATGCGCTCCGCCATGTCGACGAGCTCGCAGCCGCCGTGGTGACGGGCGCCGGGGTAGCCCTCGGCGTACTTGTTGGCGAGCGGGGAGCCGAGGGCCGCGAGAACGGCCGGCGACGTGAAGTTCTCGGCGGCGATCAGCTGGAGCGACGTGGCCTGCCGGGCCGCCTCGCCGAGCATGATCTCGGCGATCTCCGGGTCCTGCAGACGCAGCACGTCGAAGCCGGCGTGCGCGTACGTCGCACCGGCGGGGGCTTGTTCAGTGGTGACCGGCATCTTGGGCTCCGGGCCTCGCGGGGGTGACCTCAAATCCAATGTAGGCCCGCAATGCCCGCGCCGCCCGGAACTCAGGTACGAGCGGGTACTCCGGCAGTCGCTGTCACCGAGTTCATTTGCACGCCGGAACACCCGTCAGCGCCGTCACCACGGGCTCCAGCGCTTCGCTGATCTCCTCGCCGACCGAGCGGAAGAAGGGCAGGGGTGCGCCGTACGGGTCGTAGACCTCGTCGGCCTCGGCGTTCGGGGCGAGAAGCCACCCGCGTAGAGCCGCCGCGGCGCGCACCAGGGCGCGTGCGCGCTCCACCACGCCGCCGTCCAGCGGATCGGGCAGCGTGGCCGGATCGATCGCCTGGACGAGGCGGGTGAACTCCTTCAGCGTGAAGGTGCGCAGGCCCGCGCTGTGGCCCATGGAGATGACCTGGGCGCGGTGGTCGCGGGTGGCCGTGAGGACCAGGTCCGCGCGGATCACGTGGTCGTCGAGGAGCTCGCGGCCCACGAAGCCGGAGGCGTCCGCCCCGAAGTCCGCGAGGACCGTCTCGGCGTTGGCCTCCATGGGCGCGCCCTCGTGGCCCCAGGTGCCCGCGCTCTCGACGATCAGACCGCGTACGAGGGGGTCGCCGAGCCGGTCCACCAGGGCATGCCGGGTCAGCCGCTCGGTGATCGGCGAGCGGCACACGTTGCCGGTGCTGACATGGAGGATGCGGAAGGAGTCCCCGTTGCCTATGCCACGCCCCGTCTCAGGGGCTGTCAATTCGCCACCTCGAGGTCGGGTACGACCTTGCGCAGCTCGTCCGCGGTCAGGGCACCCGCGCGCAGGAGCACCGGAACCTTCCCGGTCACGTCGACGATCGAGGACGGGACGATGCCGGGCGTGGGGCCGCCGTCGAGGTAGACGGAGACGGAGTCGCCGAGCATGTCCTGCGCGGCGTCGCAGTCCTCGGGGGCGGGGTGCCCGGTGAGGTTCGCGGAGGACACGGCCATGGGGCCGACCTCGGTGAGCAGCTCGATCGCGACCGGGTGCAGGGGCATGCGCACGGCGACGGTGCCACGGGTGTCGCCGAGGTCCCACGCCAGGGACGGCTGGTGCTTGGCGACGAGCGTGAGGGCGCCCGGCCAGAACGCGTCGACGAGTTCCCAGGCCATCTCGGAGAAGTCCGTGACGAGGCCGTGCAGCGTGTTCGGGGAGCCGATGAGGACCGGGGTCGGCATGTTGCGGCCGCGCCCCTTGGCGTCCAGGAGGTCGGCGACCGCCTCGGAGGTGAAGGCGTCGGCGCCGATGCCGTACACGGTGTCGGTGGGCAGCACGACCAGCTCACCGCGGCGGACGGCGGACGCGGCTTCACGCAGACCGGTCGTACGGTCCGACGCGTCGTTGGTGTCGTATCGCCGAGCCATTTAGCGGGCCTCCTCGTACACGAAGTACACGTAGTCCATGCGAGAGATGCGGG
Source organism: Streptomyces sp. NBC_01445 (assembly GCF_035918235.1). NCBI lineage: Bacteria > Bacillati > Actinomycetota > Actinomycetes > Kitasatosporales > Streptomycetaceae > Streptomyces > Streptomyces sp. NBC_01445. Next base: position 4,021,857 of record NZ_CP109485.1, read on the forward strand.
AGATGCGGGAAGTGCTGGTGCTGCCGGTACTGCTGATGCTGCCGGGACTGCTGGTGCTGCGCTGATTCTGTCGCGTCACGGCATCGCCTTGCGGGCGGTCGCGAAGCGCGGGCGGTTGTTCAGGTCGGGATGGTCGGCGGCGTCGGCCCAGCCCCGTTCCTCGGTGAAGATCCACGGGACCTGGCCGCCCTGGGTGTCGGCGTGCTCGACGACGACGACGCCTCCGGGCCGCAGCAGACGGTGCGCGGTGCGCTCGATGCCGCGGATCAGGTGGAGCCCGTCCTCGCCTGAGAACAGAGCGAGTTCGGGGTCGTGGTCGCGGGCCTCGGGGGCGACGTACTCCCACTCGGTGAGCGGGATGTACGGCGGGTTGGAGACCACCAGGTCGACCTGGCCGTCGAGCTCCGGGAAGGCCTCCAGGGCGTCTCCCTGGCGCAGGTCGACCCTGGATCCCTCGACGTTCTTGCGCGTCCAGCGCAGGGCGTCCTCGGACAGCTCCACGGCGTGCACACGGGAGCGCGGGACCTCCTGCGCGAGGGCGAGCGCGATGGCGCCCGAGCCCGTGCACAGGTCGACGATGAGCGGCTCGACGACATCCATGGCCCGTACGGCGTCTATGGCCCAGCCGACCACGGACTCCGTCTCGGGCCGCGGCACGAACACGCCCGGCCCCACCTGGAGTTCGAGGTAGCGGAAGTAGGCGCGCCCGGTGATGTGCTGGAGCGGCTCGCGGGCCTCGCGGCGCGCGGTGACCTCCCAGTAACGGGCGTCGAAGTCCGCGTCCTTGACGAGATGCAGCTCGCCCCGCTTCACGCCGTGCACGAAGGCGGCGAGCTCCTCCGCGTCGTTGCGCGGCGAGGGCACGCCCGCGTCGGCGAGGCGCTGGGTGGCCTGGGCGACTTCCGCGAGCAGCACGCTGCGGGGGTTTGGGGGTCGCCCCCCAAGATGTTGCTGCACGCTGGTCCTCCGGGGCTGAGCTGGTCTTTTGGGCGTGGCTTAGGCGGCGGCGAGCTTGGCGGCCGAGTCGGCGTCGACGCAGGCCTGGATCACCGGGTCGAGCTCACCGTCGAGCACCTGGTCCAAGTTGTACGCCTTGAAACCGACGCGGTGGTCCGAGATGCGGTTCTCCGGGAAGTTGTATGTACGGATCTTCTCGGAGCGGTCGACGGTACGGACCTGGCTGCGGCGCGCGTCCGCGGCCTCGGCCTCGGCCTTCTCCACTGCTGCCGCGAGAAGCCTGGAGCGCAGGATACGCATCGCCTGCTCCTTGTTCTGGAGCTGGCTCTTCTCGTTCTGGCAGGAGGCGACCACTCCGGTGGGCAGGTGCGTGATGCGCACCGCGGAGTCCGTCGTGTTGACGGACTGGCCGCCGGGGCCCGACGAGCGGTAGACGTCGATGCGGAGGTCGTTCGCGTGGATCTCGACGTCGACGTCCTCGGCCTCGGGCGTCACGAGGACGCCGGCCGCGGAGGTGTGGATGCGGCCCTGCGACTCGGTCGACGGCACACGCTGCACGCGGTGCACGCCGCCCTCGTACTTCAGGCGGGCCCAGACGCCCTGGCCGGGCTCGGTCGCGCCGTTGCCGCCCTTGGTCTTCACGGCGACCTGGACGTCCTTGTAGCCGCCCAGTTCGGACTCGGTGGCGTCGATGATCTCGGTCTTCCAGCCGACGCGCTCCGCGTACCGCAGGTACATGCGCAGCAGGTCGCCGGCGAAGAGGGCCGACTCGTCGCCGCCCGCGCCCGCCTTGACCTCGAGGATGACGTCCTTGTCGTCGTTGGGGTCCCGGGGGACCAGCAGGAGCCGCAGCTTCTCGGTGATCTCCGCGCGCTGCTTCTCGAGGTCCTTGACCTCGGCGGCGAAGTCCGGGTCGTCCGCGGCGAGTTCGCGCGCGGTCTCGATGTCGTCACCGGTCTGCTTCCAGGAGCGGTAGGTGGCGACGATCGGGGTCAGCTCGGCGTAGCGCTTGTTGAGCTTGCGCGCGTTCGCCTGGTCGGCGTGGACCGAGGGGTCCGCGAGCTTCTTCTCGAGATCGGCGTGCTCACCGATGAGGTCCTCGACGGCCTCGAACATCTCCGGCTCCTGAAGTGAGGTACAGCGAAAGGGAACGGCCACCGGCCGGCCAGGGAAGACCCCCGGGTCCCCGGCCAACCAAAAACAAGCACGCCGGTCCCGGCCCGCCCCGAAGGGCGGCCGTGGACCGGCGCAAGTGGCTCGCTACTTGTTGGCGGCAGCAGCCTTGCCGAAGCGGGCCTCGAAGCGGGCCACGCGGCCACCGGTGTCGAGGATCTTCTGCTTGCCCGTGTAGAACGGGTGGCACTCGGAGCAGACCTCGGCACGGACAGTGCCGGACGAGATGGTGCTACGGGTGGTGAACGACGCGCCACAGGTGCAGCTGACCTGCGTCTCGACGTACTCGGGGTGGATGTCGCGCTTCAAGGTGTCTCCTATGATCTCGGAGGGCTCCGGGTCGCTTCCGCGGATTGCGGGGGCGTGAACCGGGGCCGACGTACCAGTCTGCCAGGACTGGCCGTATCCCCCAAAACCGGGGTCGGGGCGGAACTATTCCCGAAGGGTCACCGGCACGTGGTGACCGGCGGCCGATGACGGCCGGTGACCGGCTAGTGGCTGGTGACGACGGAGCCCGCGGAGCCCTTGTCACCGGCGGAGTTCTTGATCGCGGAGGCCGGAACGGGCTGGTCCGCCTTGAGCGCCGCCCATACCCTCGCGCCCGCCTTCTCCAGCGGGAGTACGCGGTTCGGATCGGCGGGGTCGTACTGGACGGGGAGCGTCACCATCTTCATGTCGCCGGCGCCGATGCCCTTGAGGCCGCCCGCGAAGCCCGCCAGTTCCTTGACCGAGTTGAGCTCGGAGTCGGTGGTGACGGCGCTGGTGGCGGTGTCCGCGAGGTCGTAGAGCTTCTTGGGGCTGGTGAAGACGCCGACGTCCTTGATCTGGTTGATCAGCGCCTTCATGAAGGCCTGCTGGAGCTGTATTCGGCCCAGGTCGCTGCCGTCGCCGACGGCGTGCCGGGTACGGACGAGGCCGAGCGCCTGCTCGCCGGTGAGGGTGTGCGTGCCGGCCGCCAGGTGCAGATGGCTCTTGTCGTCGTTGATGGCCTGCTGGGTGGTGATGTCGACGCCGCCGAGGGTGTTGATGAGCTTCTTGAAGCCCGAGAAGTCGACCTCGACGTAGTGGTCCATGCGGATCCCGGACATCTTCTCGACCGTCTTGACGGCGCAGGCCGGGCCGCCGACCTCGTACGCCGTGTTGAACATCTGCTGGCTGCCGCCCGCGACCGTGTTCCCGGCGCTGTCGGTGCAGGTCGGCCGTGTCACGAGGGTGTCGCGCGGTATGGAGACCACGCTGGCCTTCTTGTGGCCCTTGTACACGTGGACGACCATCGCGGTGTCGGAGCGGGCGCCGCCGCCGTCCTCGCCGTACTTGGCGTTCGCGCCGGAGCGCGAGTCCGAGCCGAGGACGAGGATGTCCATCGAGCCGTTGTCGACGTTCGTGGGACGGTCGGTGCCGAGCGCGGCGTTGATGTCGACGCCCTTGATGTTCCCGTTGAGCTTGAAGTACAGGAAGCCGGCGCCCGCGCCCGCCACGACGACGAGTCCCGCCGCGGTGCAGGCCGCGATGACGAGGGCCTTGCTGCGCTTGGCGCGCGGCTTGCGCCGTCGGCCGCCACCTCCGCCGCCACGGGTGGGGCGGCTCGGATCGGTGGTCGCGGGGCTGCTCTCGTCAGGCATGTGCTCCTCAGTCCTCAACTGCTCGTTTGTTCGGTTACCCCCTGTTTGCAGGGTCAGGCTCGATCGGACGTCTCTTCGTCCGTGCCCTCACCGGACGTGGAAACCGGGAAGAAGGGTTGCACAACGCGCTGTGCCCGCCGCGACGGTCGCGACGGGCACAGCGCGTGCTGACGAAAGCCGATCGTCCGGCTCTCACCTGCGGGTTTATCCGAAGACGTTGTACTGCGTGTAGCCGGTCCCGATCTTGATGCGTGTGGCAAAGATCTCCGAGGAGGCGGTCCCCGTGCCCGGGTACAGATAGAGCGTGCCGCCGGGCGTGCGGGCCACGTAGTCGGCCTTGCCGTCGCCGGTCACGTCACCCGGCGCCGCGAACGCGTTGTACCCGTCCCAGGTGCGCACCTGCACACCGGTCTCGAAGGGCGCGGACGCCTTGCCGGTGCCCTTGAGGAGGTACAGCTTGCCGCCGCTGCCGCGGGCGATCAGGTCGCTCCTGCCGTCACCCGTGAAGTCGCCCTTGCCGCGCAGGGAGTTGAAGACCTGGTAGCCGCTGCCGACGGTGGTGCGGGTGCCGTACGTCCCGTCGCCCTTGCCGGGGTACAGGTAGAGCGTGCCGCCGGAGGTCGCCGAAAGCAGGTCGGGGAACCGGTCGCCGGTGACGTCACCGGGCGCCACGATGAACTTCCGCGTCGCCCAGTCGCTCGCGATCTTCGTGTCCGTGTACGTCGAGCTGGACGCGGACCGGTGGCGCCAGTAGACGGCCCCGTCGGACCGGCGGCGGATGATGAAGTCCTGGTACCCGTCGCGGTTCATGTCGGCCTGGAGGACCAGGTTGTACGCGCTCCAGGACCCGGTCAGCGTCTTGCGCGTGGCGAACCCGCTGCCCGTGGACTCCTTGACGTACCCCTTGCCGCCGGACGCGGCGCGGACGAAGAGGTCGGCCTTGCCGTTGCGGCTGATGTCGGTGTCGTCGATGCGCGGACGGACCTTGGACTGGTACGTGGAGACCTTGGTGAACGCCTCGTACGTGCCGGAGACGTTGCAGACCTGCTTGCCCTGGCTGATGCCCCAGGACACGATGCCGACCACCTTGTCGCCCACGACGAGCGGGCCGCCGGAGTCACCCGGGCACGTGGTCTTGCCGGTGCTGTCGTCGCCGGTGCCGAGCTGTCCGGCGCAGATCATCTTCCCGGCCTGGAAGTACGGGTCGAGGTTCTGGGTGCAGGCGTCGTCGGAGTTCAGCGGCAGGGTGACCTTCTGCAGCTGGGACGCGATGTCGGCGGTGTCCTCGTTCGAGCTGGTGAGGCCCCAGCCGTACACGGTGGCGTTCGTGCCGGCGGCGTACAGCGCGCTGTCACCCTCTCCGGCCAGCTCCAGCGTGGTCTGGGCGACCGGCTTGGCGAGGGTGAGCAGGGCGACGTCGTTCGTGATGGCGTCGGGGTCGTAGCCGTCGCGCACCCAGCTGCGGGTGACGTCGATGTACGTGGCGCCGTTGCCGGCGACGGTGACGCTCTTGCTGGTGCCCACGGCGACTTCGCCGTACTTGCCCCAGTCCTGCCGGTTGCCGTTCTCGTCGTGCAGGCAGTGCGCGGCGGTGAGCACCTTGTTGGGCGCGACCAGGGTGCCGCCGCAGACGAAGTACGAGCCGCCGGCGGGGTCGTTGTAGACGAGCTGCACCATCCAGGAGGCGGCGCTCGTGGTGCCGCCGATGATGCGGGGCGTGACCTTCTTGTCTCCGCTCGGCGACGGGGAGGACGCCGCAGGCTCCGCGGTCTTCGCGCCGGGCGGCGGCTGCACGACCCGGCCGGTGTCGGACTCCCCCGCATAAGAGGTGACGGCGAACGCGCCTCCGCCGATCAGCGCGAGCCCGGCCGCGGCGGCCGGCAGCACCTTGCCGAGTCTTCGACGGTGCCGGCCGGAGCCGGATACAGATATGTCCACGCAAGTCCCCCCAGGGAGCGATGAGTTGAACGTTGGATGAAGAGCGTGATCGTACAACCCTCCCCGAACAGCACAAAGGGCCGCCCCCGTCACGGATGTGACGGGGGCGGCCCTTGAGCGGTGCTACCGCAGAGCGAAGCCTTAGTCGTTGCCGTTGCCCGGCGTCGGCGTCGTCTTCGCGATCTGCATCAGGAACTCGGCGTTCGACTTCGTCTGCTTCATCTTGTCGAGAAGCAGCTCGATGGCCTGCTGCGAGTCGAGCGCGTGCAGCACCCGGCGCAGCTTCCAGACGATCGCCAGCTCTTCCGCGTTGAGCAGGATCTCTTCCTTACGGGTGGAGGACGCGTCGACGTCCACCGCCGGGAAGATGCGCTTGTCGGAGAGCTTGCGGTCGAGCTTGAGCTCCATGTTGCCGGTGCCCTTGAACTCCTCGAAGATCACCTCGTCCATGCGCGAGCCGGTGTCGACCAGCGCGGTGGCGAGAATGGTCAGCGAGCCGCCGTCCTCGATGTTGCGCGCCGCACCGAAGAAGCGCTTCGGCGGGTAGAGCGCGGTCGAGTCGACACCACCGGACAGGATGCGGCCGGAGGCCGGCGCCGCCAGGTTGTAGGCACGGCCCAGACGCGTGATGGAGTCGAGCAGGACGACCACGTCGTGACCGAGCTCCACGAGACGCTTGGCGCGCTCGATGGCGAGCTCGGCGACCGTGGTGTGGTCCTCGGCCGGGCGGTCGAAGGTCGAGGAGATGACCTCGCCCTTCACCGACCGCTGCATGTCGGTGACCTCTTCCGGACGCTCGTCGACCAGGACGACCATCAGGTGGCACTCGGGGCTGTTGACGGTGATCGCGTTGGCGACCGCCTGCAGGATCATGGTCTTGCCGGTCTTCGGCGGGGCCACGATCAGGCCTCGCTGGCCCTTACCGATCGGCGACACGAGGTCGATGATGCGGGTGGTCAGGATGCCCGGGTCGGTCTCCAGACGGAGCCGGTCCTGCGGGTAGAGCGGCGTCAGCTTGTTGAACTCCGGCCGCCCGCGCCCGGATTCGGCCGCCATGCCGTTGGCCGAGTCGAGACGGACCAGCGCGTTGAACTTCTCGCGGCGCTCGCCGTCCTTGGGCTGGCGGACCGCGCCGGTGACGTGGTCACCCTTGCGCAGGCCGTTCTTGCGGACCTGGGCGAGGGACACGTACACGTCGTTCGGGCCGGGCAGGTAGCCCGAGGTCCGGATGAACGCGTAGTTGTCGAGGATGTCCAGGATGCCCGCGACGGGGATCAGGACGTCGTCCTCGGAGACCTGCACCTCGTTGCCGAAGCCGGCCTCGTCGCGGCCACGACGACCACGTCGGTCGCGGTAGCGGCCACGGCGGCCGCGGCGGCCACCCTCGTCGTCGAAGTCGTCCTGCGGACCGTTGTCCCGCTGACGGTCCTGGCGTCCGCCGCCCTGCGGCTGACGGTTTCCGCCCTGCTCCTTGCCCTGCTCGTCGCCCTTGCCACGGCGGTCGCCGCGGTCACGGCCGCCGCGCTCACCGCGGTCGCCGCCACGGTCACCGCGGTCACCGCGGTCACGACGGTCACGACGCTCGCGCCGGCCCTCGGCGCCACCGTCACCGGCGTCGCCCTTGGCCTCGCCCTGGGTGTCGGTGCGGGTCTCGGTCTTCGCCTCGGCGGTGACGGTCTCGGGGCTGCCGGCCTCCGAGGTGGCACGGCGGCGACGACGCTCGCCGCCCTTGTCGTCGCTCGCAGGCTGACCGGGGATGTCGATCTGCTGCTGAGCGGCGGCCTTCGCGGCCTTGGCGTCCTCGGCCTTGGTGGCCTTCGCCGGGGCCTCGGTGCCGTTCGCCACGGCCTCGTCACCGGTGCGCGCCTTGGAGGTGGCGCGGCGCTTCGGCTTGGTCTCGTTGGTGTCGGCGCTCTTCGCGGGAGCGCCTCCCCCGGCCTGCGCCTCCTTGATGACCTCGATCAACTGGCTCTTGCGCATACGCGCGGTGCCCCTGATGCCGAGGCCCGATGCGACCTGCTGGAGCTCGGCCAGCACCATGCCGTCGAGGCCGGTACCGCGGCGCCGACGGGAGCCCGAAGCACCGGCGGCAGGCGCAGCAGAGGCATCCGCAGCGGCGGAGGGCGCGGCAGCGGAGCTGTCGGCGTTCACGCCCATCAGATCGGTGGTGTCGCTCACGAAGGGTCCTTCCCTGGAGCGGACGTCGGCCTGTCTGGCTCGGCGACCGGTTGTGCTGTCCGGCGGTGGTCCTGTCCGTATGGACCGTGCCGGGGCGGTGGTCCGCCAACGCGGCGGAAGAATTCATTGGTGACGGCGAGTCCCGAAGCCGCGGGTTTCACTGGAATGTCTGTGTCACCCGGCTCGATCACACCGGTTCCGGAGCATGCTCGAAACAGCTCAGTGCACGGCACAGAGCAATTTGCGGGGCTCCTGGAAGAATGGTTGTCCCGGAGGGGGACACACAGCACCTCGCCATGGTGGGGTCGGGTGCAGACTTGAGGTTAACACTACCGGATCCAACAAATATTCCCCCTCTCGAATTCCGGCAACCGTGTGTCAGTGGGCAAGCGGCAGCACGCTCGCTCCGTCGACATCGAGGTCGAGGCGGTTCGCCGCCCATCCCTCACCGGCCAGCCGGGCGACCTTGTCGGCCGCTTCCTTCTCCACAAGGGCGAGGACCGTGGGGCCCGCCCCTGAGATCACCGCGGGTACGCCGTCGGCCCGCAGCCGCTCCACAAGTGCGAGGCTCTCCGGCATCGCGGGAGCCCGGTACTCCTGGTGGAGCCGGTCCTCGGTGGCGGGCAGCAGCAGCTCGGGGCGCCTCGTGAGGGCCTCTACGAGCAGGGCCGCTCGGCCCGCGTTCACCGCGGCGTCCACATGGGGGACGCTGCGCGGCAGGAGACCGCGTGCGGTCTCGGTGAGTACCGGCTTTCCCGGTACGAAAACCACCGGAACGATGGAACCAGCGGGGTCCATCCTGATCGCCCGGGCCGCACCGCCGTCCATCCAGGAGAGCGTGAAGCCGCCGAGCAGGCAGGCCGCGACGTTGTCCGGGTGCCCCTCGATCTCGGTCGCGAGCTCAAGAAGGGCCGCGTCGTCGAGCCGGGCGTCGCCGCCTATCGTCACGGCGCGCGCGGCGACGATGCCGGCGCAGATGGCGGCCGACGAGGAGCCGAGGCCGCGGCCGTGCGGGATCCGGTTGGCGCAGACGACCTCGAGGCCGCGCGGCTGTCCGCCGAGCAGGTCGAAGGCGGTGCGCAGGGAACGTACGAGCAGATGGGACTCGTCGCGCGGGAGGGTGTCGGAGCCCTCACCTGCGATGTCGATGTTCAGGCCGGAGTCGGCGACCCGGACGACCACGTCGTCGTAGAGACCCAGCGACAGGCCGAAGGCATCGAAGCCCGGGCCGAGGTTGGCGCTGGAGGCGGGGACGCGCACCCTGACGGCGGCGGCGCGGAAGGCGGGACCGGCCATCGCTCGATGACACTCCTTGAGCTGCGGTTCTTGCGTGATGAACAAGGTGACTGCGGTAGAGATCCGATGATTGCTGCCCGTGTGAGAACCCGAAGGCCGCGAGGGCTACGACAACGCCTGCGGCACCGCGGCATATGCCTGTGCGGCGGGGTGGGTTCGGTACAGCCTATCGAAGGAAGGTTCTGTGGCGACATAGGGCGCACAGGAGGCGCACGATGCGTGTCGCAAGCCTCCTGTGCACCCCCTGTGCGGAGTTGACCGGCCCTGTCCGGTTACGCCAGGCCGAGGCGCTCGGCCGCGGTGGCCGCGTCGACCGGGACGGTGACGGGCTGCGGGGCGCCCGCGACGGCCCAGTCGGGGTCCTTGAGTCCGTTGCCCGTGACGGTGCAGACGATCTTCTGCCCCTTGTCGACCTTGCCCTGCTCGGCGGCCTTGAGCAGACCGGCGACGGAGGCGGCCGACGCGGGCTCCACGAAGACACCCTCCTGGGACGCCAACAGCTTGTAGGCGCGCAGGATTTCACGGTCCGTCACTTCGTCGATGAAGCCGCCGGACTCGTCACGGGCGGCCAGCGCGAAGTCCCAGGACGCGGGGTTGCCGATGCGAATCGCGGTGGCGATCGTCGACGGGTCCTTGACGATCTCGCCGCGCACGATGGGCGCGGAACCGGACGCCTGGAAGCCCCACATGCGCGGGGTGTGCGTGGCGATGCCGTCCGCCGCGTACTCCTTGTAGCCCTTCCAGTAGGCCGTGATGTTGCCGGCGTTGCCGACGGGAAGGACGTGGATGTCGGGCGCGTCGCCGAGGGCGTCGACGATCTCGAACGAGGCGGTCTTCTGGCCCTCGATACGGAACGGGTTGACCGAATTGACCAGCGCCACCGGGTAGTTCTCGGAGAGGGCGCGGGCCAGGTTCAGGCAGTCGTCGAAGTTGCCGTCGACCTGGAGGATCTTCGAGCCGTAGACCAGCGCCTGGCCCATCTTGCCGAGCGCGATCTTGCCCTGCGGGACGAGCACGGCGCAGACCATGCCGGCGCGCACGGCGTAGGCCGCGGCCGAGGCGGACGTGTTGCCGGTGGAGGCGCAGATGACGGCCTGCGCGCCCTCCTCCTTGGCCTTCGTGATCGCCATCGTCATGCCGCGGTCCTTGAAGGACCCGGTCGGGTTGGCGCCCTCGACCTTGAGGTGGACCTCGCAGCCCGTGCGCTCGGAGAGCACCTGGGCGGGCACGAGCGGCGTGCCGCCCTCGCGCAGCGTGACGACCGGCGTGGTGTCGGACACCGGAAGCCGGTCGCGGTACTCCTCGATGATTCCGCGCCACTGGTGGGTCATTGCTCGTTACTCCCCTTCAACACGCATGATGCTGGCGACACCACGCACGGTGTCGAGCTTGCGCAGCGCGTCGACGGTCCCGGTGAGGGCCGCGTCCGCCGCACGGTGGGTGACCACGACGAGGGAGGCCTCGCCGTCCTTGCCCGATTGGCGCACCGTGTCAATGGATACGCCGTGCTCGGCGAAGACCGTCGCGACCTGGGCGAGAACGCCCGGCTTGTCGGCCACGTCGAGGCTGATGTGGTAGCGCGTCACGACCTCGCCCATGGGCGAGACGGGCAGCTGGGTGTAGGCGGAGTCACCGGGTCCGGTGGCCTCGCCGAGCTTGTTGCGGCACACGGCCACGAGGTCGCCGAGCACGGCCGACGCGGTGGGCGCGCCGCCGGCTCCGGGCCCGTAGAACATGAGCTGGCCGGCGGCCTCGGCCTCGACGAACACGGCGTTGTACGCGCCGCGCACGGAGGCGAGGGGGTGGTCGAGCGGGATCATCGCGGGGTGCACGCGCGCGGTGACGGACCCGCCGTGCGCCGCCCGCTCACAGATCGCGAGCAGCTTGATGGTGCAGCCCATCTCCTTCGCGGAAGCGAAGTCGGCTGCGGTCACCTCGGTCATGCCCTCGCGGTACACGTCGTCGAGACGGACGCGGGTGTGGAAGGAGATCCCCGCGAGGATGGCGGCCTTGGCGGCGGCGTCGAAGCCCTCGACGTCGGCGGTCGGGTCGGCCTCCGCATAACCGAGCGCGGTGGCCTCGTCGAGGGCCTCCTGGTAGCCGGCGCCCGTCGAGTCCATCTTGTCGAGGATGAAGTTCGTGGTGCCGTTGACGATGCCCATCACGCGGTTGATCTTGTCGCCGGCGAGGGACTCGCGCAGCGGCCTGATCAGCGGGATCGCACCGGCGACGGCGGCCTCGTAGTAGAGGTCCTTGCCCTGCTCCTCGGCGGCGGCGTGCAGCGCGGCGCCGTCCTGGGCGATGAGCGCCTTGTTGGCGGAGACGACGGAGGCGCCGTGCTCGAACGCCGTCATGATGAGGCCGCGGGCAGGCTCGATGCCTCCGATGACCTCGACGACGACGTCGATGTCGCCCCGTTTGACCAGCGCGGTCGCGTCCGTCGTCACGAGCGAGGGGTCGATGCCCTCGCGCACCTTCGACGGGCGCCGGACGGCGACCCCGGCCAGTTCCACGGGGGCGCCGATCCGGGCCGCGAGGTCGTCGGCGTGCGTCGTCATGATGCGCGCCACCTCTGAGCCGACTACCCCACAGCCAAGGAGCGCCACCTTCAGCGGACGCGTACGCATCATCGACCTACGCCTTTCATTGAACCCAGCTCAGAGAGCTCAGCCTGCTTGATACTGCTTCAGTGGACCAGTCTCACCCACCGGACCGGGGTTTCTGCCCCCGGTCCGAATCCTGAGACGTGTATTTCATTTATCCGACGTCGAGACGCAGGAGATCTTCCTCCGTCTCACGCCGGACGATCACCCGCGCCTCACCGTCGCGCACGGCGACGACGGGCGGGCGAAGTGCGTGGTTGTAGTTGCTGGCCATGGACCGGCAGTACGCGCCGGTGGCCGGCACCGCGAGCAGGTCACCGGGCGCGAGGTCGGCGGGCAGGAAGGCGTCCTTGACCACGATGTCGCCACTCTCACAGTGCTTGCCCACCACGCGGACGAGCATCGGCTCGGCGTCGGAGCGCCGCGAGACGAGGGCGACCGTGTACTCGGCGTCGTAGAGGGCGGTGCGGATGTTGTCCGACATGCCGCCGTCCACGGACACGTACGTACGGAGGGTTTCGAGCGGCTTGATGGTGCCGACCTCGTAGAGCGTGAAGGCGGTCGGGCCGACGATGGCGCGGCCCGGCTCGACGGAGATGCGCGGCGTGCGCAGACCGGCCGCTTCGCACTCGCGCGTCACGATCTCGCCGAGCGCCTTGGCGATCTCGTGCGGCTCGCTCGGGTCGTCATCGGAGGTGTACGCGATGCCGAGACCGCCGCCGAGGTCGATCTCGGGCAGCTCGACACCGTGCTCGTCGCGCACCTCGGCCAGCAGCGACACGACGCGCCGCGCGGCGACCTCGAAGCCCGCCATGTCGAAGATCTGCGAACCGATGTGGCTGTGGATGCCGATGAGCTCGAGACCGTCGAGCTTGAGCGCACGCCGTACGGCCTCGGCGGCCTGCCCACCGGCGAGCGCGATCCCGAACTTCTGGTCCTCGTGCGCGGTGGCGATGAACTCGTGCGTGTGGGCCTCGACACCGACCGTCACGCGGATCTGCACGGGCTGGCGCTTGCCGAGCCGCTCGGCGATGTGCGACACCCGCACGATCTCCTGGAACGAGTCGAGCACGATCCGCCCGACGCCGACCTCGACGGCCCGCTCGATCTCTGCCTCGGACTTGTTGTTGCCGTGGAAGGCGATACGGGCCGGGGGCATCCCGGCGGACAGGGCGGTGGCGAGCTCGCCACCGGAACAGACGTCCAGATTGAGCCCTTCCTCGTCCAGCCAGCGCACCACGGCGCGGGAGAGGAAGGCCTTGCCGGCGTAGAAGACGTCGGCGTCGGGGCCGAAGGCATCGCGCCAGGCGCGGCAGCGGGCCCGGAAGTCGTCCTCGTCGAGGAAGTAGGCGGGGGTGCCGAACTCCTCGGCGAGCCGGGCCACTTCGATACCGCCGACGCGGACCGCGCCGTCGCCCTCACGGGTGACGGTCCGCGACCACACCTTCGGGTCGAGGACGTTGAGATCGGCGGGCGGAGCGGCGTAGTGCCCCTCGGTCAGGACATCTGCGTGGCGGGGCCCGGCGGGGTGTGCGGAACGGCTCATGACTGTCTTCTGCGCTCTCTCAGAGATGTTCGGGTGCGTCGATACCGAGCAGGGACAGGCCGCCGGCCAGCACCGCCCCGGCGGCTTCGGCAAGCGCGAGCCGGGCACGGTGGGCGGCCGAGGGTTTCTCCTCCCCCTGCGGGAGCACGGTGTGCTGAAACCCGAGAAACGCGTCGGCCACCACGACGAGGTGCCGGGCAAGCCGGTCGGGGGCGTGGTGGCTGGCGGCGAGGGTGAGGGTTTGGGGGTGGGCGGACAGGGCGGTGTGGAGGGGGGCCGCGGCGTTCGCCCGGGCGGGGATGGCGTCCCCCGAGCCGGTCGCCTTGTCGTTGTCGCGTACGTCGCCGGGTTCGGCGGTGAAGCCGAGGGCGGCGGCGTTGCGGGTGAGGGCGCGGGTGCGGGCGTGGGCGTACCGGACGCGGAAGAGGGGGTTGCTCTCGCGCTGGGCGAGATGCTCGTCGCCGATACGGGGCTGGTCGTGCGCGGCGGGCAGGAGCAGGGCCCAGCGGGACGCGTCACGGCCGAGGACGGCGGGGTCGCAGGGAGCGGGAACGGGCCGCAGATTCACGACGTGCGCGCCCCCCTCCTCAGGATCGGGCGTCTCACCCTGGACGACACGAGCCTCGGCACCCTGCGTGGCGAGAATCCGCCGAAGCGAATCGGCGACGACCTCGGCCCTGACCTCGTAAGGAACACGAATCTCGAACCGCTGACCTGCGAGAACATCACCGCACCCATATCCGTCACCCCGGGCGAGAATCTGGCGGGCGAGGGCGCCGGGGTCGTCGCCGGCGAGGGTGAGATTGAGGAATCCAGGGCCGGTGACCTCGACGCCGGCGATGCCGGGGCTCTGGGCGAGACGCCGCGAAAGGAGCTCGGCGACGTGCCGGGGCGGGCGCCCGGCGGGCCCGGCGAGCTGCAGAGCGACGTTCGTGGAGTAGTCCCCGCATCCACCGGGCCGCGGCCGCTCGACAACGACACGTGCCGGCACGGCCACGCTCAGCTCACCGTCGTCGACCGCGCGGCGCACGGCGCGCTGGACGGTACGGGAGAGCTCGACGGGGGTCACGGGACAAGCGTATGGGAGGAAGGGGGTGGGTAAGCGACCCGGTTTACGGGATGGTCCGACATGCGGACACGCTCGGCTCCCCCGTACCGGCTATCCCCCTGTACGCCCCGCGCGCTCGGTCTCCTCCGCACCACAACCGCCCTCGCGCGCCCGCTCGCTCAACTTCCTTACGACCCGGACGAGTTCAGTGGGCTCGAAGGGCTTGGCGAGGAACGCGTCGACCCCGACGTCGAGTCCGGTGTCGACCTCGTGGTGGGTACAGGCGCTGACGATCACGATGGGGACGCCGCGCGTATGGGCGTCGGAGCGCAGCCGCGCGGCGGTCCGCAGTCCGTCGAGTCGGGGCATCACGACGTCCAGAGTGATCACATCAGGCCGAACCTGATGCACCACATCCAGACATTCGGCACCATCGGCCGCGGTCACGACCTCGAAGCCCTCCAGCTCGAGATTGACCCTGATCAGCTGCCGAATCACCTTGTTGTCGTCCACAACAAGCACTCGGCCGGACGCGCCTGGCACAACTCGAGAGTAGGTCCGCAAGCGCCACCGCGTCCGGGTTTTCCCCACTTCCGCCCCGTACAGGGGACTACCACCCTCCCGTGGCCCCGTACACAGCCCTCCCGGGACGCCATCTCAACAGCGAAATAACTGTTCATGGGGACCCCGACGGAGCTGGTAGGGTTCTACCCGTCGCCACGCCAGCCGCGGCGAACACGCCCCCGTAGCTCAGGGGATAGAGCAACGGCCTCCGGAGCCGTGTGCGCAGGTTCGAATCCTGCCGGGGGCACCTTGTATGAGGTGCCCAAAGACCCCGCCATCAGCGCTTTCGCTGAGGACGGGGTCTTCGTGTGTCTACGGACGTGTGCAGCCGCATGCCGCGCTGAGCGGCCCTATGTCGGCGTCTGTGGACTATTCGTGGACAGGATCTTGGTGGCATCGCCCCAGGTCAGCCCCGAAAATTCGAGGAACTCCCAGGAACGACGAAGGCCCCCGGACGGATCCAGGGGCCACGCTCGCGTTGGGGCTCAGGCTCGTACGTCTCGTACCAAGGCGCCTGTGTCGTCACACAGTTCCAGGGTGAACCGCAGGCCGAAGCGGCTGAGGAGGCCGGCGAGGTCGTCGAGGCGCTGAGGGTCGATGACTCCGTTGAGCAGGACCTCTCCCTCCTCGATGGGGTCCAGCTCGACTTGCCCCCAGCTGGTCTCCACCTCGTAGCCGTGCCAGGACGACGAGCGCGACGACCAACCGGCGCGGACGAAGGCGGCAGCAACGGGCGCGGCGTCTCGGCAGCCTTGTACAACGCCACAGACGTTGTTGCTCACGTCGAGCCACTGAGGATCCAGGCTCTGGCCGTCATCGGACATGTCCACGGTTGGAGTATGAGACACCACAGCTATCGGCCTCACTCGTACTCCCGAAGCAGATCTTCAATGCGCCGATTGGCGACTTCCTGCCTGCCGTCCAAGCACTTGGCATACCGGCTGAGGAGGACCTCAACACTGTTGCCCGCCCGCTCAGCGACCTCAGTCGGATCGACCCCGGCGTTCAGCCAGGTCGAGAGAGCCGAGTGCCGCAGGTCGTAGGGACGACGAGCGAGAGGCGAGGCCACGACAGCCGGCGGCAACGCCATGGTTCTGGCTTCCTGCCAGGCACGCCGGTACGTCGAGGAGGCGACCACTCCCCCGCCCTCGCTGTAGAACAGGCGCCCGTCCGCGGCCGTGCCGAAGGCGTCGATGTGCTCGTGCAGCGCCGTCACCAACTGGGGCGGGATCGGGACCCGCCGGACGTCCTCCGCGGGACGATTCTTGAGTCCTCGGTCGTCGTGGCTCTCGCCGGAGTCGGTCCACTGTTTGCCGACTCTCGGCCGGGTGCGGTGCAGGACGACGGTGCCCCAACCTTGCTCAGGCAGGGTGAGATCAGGTTCCGCGAGCCCGACGGCTTCGGCCGGGCGCAGGCCGGCGAAGTACATACAGGCGAAGAGTCCGACCAGGCGCCGCCCGCGAGCCCGGCTGTAGCCGCCCACATAACACTGCGTGGAGCAGAGCGCGCGCCTGTTGCGGATTGGCGACCACACGGGGATCCACCTCACTGGACACCTTGGGTTTCTGCCAGCGCACCGCCGACAAGGGGTTTTCCCTGAACTCCCCCAAGTCCACTGCGTAATGCATCGCGTTGACGAACGTGCGCCTCTCTCGACGCACCGTCTCTGGGGCGGCAGCCTTGCCGTCGAGGCGGACCTTGAACGAATCCAGAACTGCACGGGCATTCACCGGATCGGCGAGGTAGGCCAGAGTTCGGGATGATTTGGCAACCCAGTGCAGGGTGTTCGCGACTTCGGTCGGAACTTCACGATCTTGTGGGCCAGGAAGGACAAATGCCCAGTTGCGCAGGCCTTCCTCAGCGCATCATCAGCCGGCCGCCCCGGACGGTCATCCAGCATCGCCAGCGTCACCGATGTCAGAGATTCATTGATCCCGTCCCGAGTGTTCGGGGCAGCGTGCGGCCACTTCATCGCCGGGTACCTCAGCGCGAAGGCGTACCAAGTCAGCGCAGTCGGCTTCTCGGCCACCGCCCCAGGAAGACCGTCTCGCTGTCGAACTCTTCGCCCTCGCGCGCAGCACGCAGAAGCTTGGCCCGATAGTGATCAGCCAGCGCTTTTGTACGGAACGACTCCGAAAGACGTTGCCAGCGACGGACCAACGCACGTCATAAGAAGGCCGCTTCGTAGCCCTCTTACGGACGCCCCAGATCTCGACATCGAGGGACTTCACGCGGCCTCCTCCAGATCACGAAGCCACGCCTTGAGGTCACTCCGCCAGACTCGAAGTTCACCGTTCGGGAGCTTGAAGGCCTTGGGCGCCTGCCCCAGTTCACGCCAGCGGTAGACGGTGCGCCGGGACACTTTCCGAAGCTCGACCAGGATCTCGGCTACGGTCATGAGCTCGTCCTTCACTGGTGTGCTCCTTCCGAGGCGAGCTGGTCTTGTACGGCTTCGCGGGCGGTTTCGCGGTTGAGTTGGATCTCTCGGGCGATGTTGGCGGCGAGCCAGGATTCGCCGGGTGTGTGGCCGTGGCCGGCGTAGGTCCAGTGGGCGAGGGTGAGCGTGGTCGCCTCCGGGCCGTCGTCCGGGTCCGGCAGCCCGAGGGCGGCTCGTTGCTGGGCGGCGCGGTAGTCGGCGCGGACCTGGCGTAATGCGCCGAGGGTGGTGGAGTAGCGGCGGGACTTCTGATCAGTTGAGCTTCGCCACCACCGCCTTGGCACGCCGCCGCCGCATCTCGGCCACCCTGGCCACGAGTTCGGGCCGCTGGTCCCGCCCGGAAAACGACGCGCTCGGGACCGTACCGCTCCAGCACTTCGGAAAGTTGCTCGACAGGGTCCGCCAGATCCCCGGCCGGACTACTGGTCAGGTCGCAAGAGGGGATCGCGCGATCGTGTCCGCCAACTCGGGTTCGGCGGGCCCGAACTCGTTGAGCGCATGGTCCAACCCGAGTTCGGATGCCTCCCATCAGGAGGACGTGTGGAAGGCCACGAGGCTGCACAGCCGCGGGTCAGCCCCAACGACGGCGCTCAAGTACCGCCCCCCTCGATCATGTGCTGTCCGGTGTCCACGGCGGCGCGGGCATACCCGATGTCGTGCCCAATGGCTGCGGCCGCCAACAGTTCGGCGTCCTCGCCCAACGTCGGCGCCAGGTTCAGCGCCTGGGAGCAGACCCACTGAGAGTGGGCCCACCCCACCGCCGCGGCAGGCTGTCAGCCAACACTGACTCAGCAAGGCCATGTGCCTACTTGGCCAGCTGCATTGTCCAATGCCTCCGAGGCAATCGGGAGTTCAGGAAGGAGAGCTGACGAACCGGCCCACCCCGCGTGGTTGCGTCCAGGGAAGTGGTGTACGGGTTCGACCTGATCCGGGGGTTTGCTCCGGCATCGGGATGGTGCCCGCATAGATGAACGGCCACCGGCTGATCTTCGAAGTGTCGAAGCCTCGAAGGAGATCAGCACGATGACCGCACCTGACAGTCTGCCCCTGCACGCCCTCGCGGAAGACAACCTCGCCACGGCGAGTCCGGATCTGCTGCGCGCGATGGTCAAGACGTTCGCCGACGCCCTCATGTCCGCGGAGGCTGATGCCCTGTGCAACGCCGAATACGGGCAGGTCAGCGACGACCGCGTCAACCACCGCAACGGCTACCGCCCACGCGAGTGGGACACGAGGGCCGGCACCGTCGAACTGGCCGTTCCCAAGCTGCGCCAGGGCAGTTACTTCCCGCACTGGCTCCTCGAGCGACGCCGCCGGGCCGAACAGGCTCTCATCTCGGTGGTCGCTACCGCCTACCTGCTCGGCGTGAGTACGCGCCGGGTCGAGAAGCTCGCCGCCTCCCTCGGCGTCACCCAACTGTCGAAGTCCCAGGTCAGCGCGATGGCCAAACACCTGGACGAGCAGGTCGCAGCCTTCCGCAACCGGCCCCTGGACCAAGGCCCCTACACGTTCGTCTGGGTCGACGCACTGACCCAGAAGGTCCGCGAGGGAGGCCGCATCATCAACATCCACGCACTGATCGCGGTCGGCGTGAACGCCGACGGACACCGCGAGATCCTCGGCATCGACGTCGCCTCCAGCGAGGACGGCGCCGGCTGGCTCGCCTTCCTGCGCTCACTGATCGCCCGCGGCCTGTCCGGCGTCCAACTGGTCATCTCCGACGCCCATGCCGGCCTCGTCGACGCGATCGGTGCAGTTCTGCCCGGAGCTTCGTGGCAAAGGTGCCGCACCCACTACGCCCGCAACCTGCTCAGCCAGGTTCCGAAATCGGCCCAGCCCTGGGTGGCCACCTTGCTGCGGACCGTCTTCGAACAGCCCGACAGCGACGCGGTCCAGGCCCAGATGCGGCACGTTCTGGACGCGCTGGAGGCCAAGTTCCCCGAGGCAGCAGCCCACTTGGACACCGCCCAGCACGATCTGCTGGCGTTCACCGCGTTCCCGCGGGAGATCTGGCGGCAGGTCTGGTCGAACAATCCGCAGGAGAGGTTGAACAAAGAGATCCGCCGTCGCACCGACGTGGTCGGGATCTTCCCCGACCGCACCGCAGTGATCCGGCTCGTCGGCGCGGTGCTCGCCGAGCAGAACGACGAGTGGACCGAGGCCCGCCGCTACATGGGACTCGACCTCCTCGCCAAAACCCGCCTCCACCCGATCGAGTCAGAAACCGACGACACCGCCTTGCCCACCGAACTCACCGCATAGCCTCAAATCGAGATCACCGAGTGGCCGTCAATACACCACTCCAGCGGACGTGACCCCCCGCGTCGCGCCTCGACGTGGCCGGCGGTCTCCAGCTCACGCACGGCACGGCGAACCCGTGCCACGCGATACCCCGTACTTCTCGACAAGGGCCGCTTCGCTCTGCGGACCACCAGCTCGCGGCAAGGGAAGTCATTCAGTGACGGCACGGTCGTGTCGCGCAGCCTTCACCGGTTCCACCTCGTGGTTCCACCTCGTCAGAATCAGTCCGTGCATGCTTGCGGTGCCCGTAAGGGGTCAGCGGCCCGCACCCAGAGGGATCTCCATAGGCCACTTTGGACGATTAGACAATCCTCGGCGGCCGGAGCAGCATGGATTTGTTGGGAGGTGTGGAGATCGCGGATCCTTGGGGAATGACGGCGCCGCCAGTCTGCGGGCGCCCGGGGCGACGGATCCCGAGCGATCACACAGCAATGAGCCCTGATGATGTCGCTGCCTTTTCCATGTCCGTAAACAGCCAGCCATCCGTACACATAGCTCTCCTTGGCGGTTTCGACCTAGTGGTCAACGATGTCTCGGTAGCAGTCCCGGTAGGCTCGAAGCGACTCTTGGCATTCGTCGCGCTCAATTACCATTACCGCGTCTCTGTCCCCCGGTCCTTGATCGCCGGAAGCCTTTGGCCCGAGGTGTCCGAGCAGAAGGCGCACACGAACCTTCGGGCGGCGCTGACACGACTGCACGGCTTGGGCCGGAAAGCGCTGGACATCTCTCCCACCGAGGTGCGCCTCGAGCGAGAGGTCACCGTCGACCTGCACCACGCCCGGTCGCTCGCCCAACGCATACTCGATCCCTGCGTTCCGGCCGAGGACCTCGGCCTCAATGCGGCGACCGTCGACCAGCTCTCCGCCGATCTGCTGCCCGGGTGGTACGACGAGTGGGTCTTGCTGGAGGCGGAGAAATGGCGCCAGCTCCGACTCCATGCCCTCGAGAAACTGGCCGGAGAATTCATTGATGCCGAGCAGTTCGCCGGAGCGGTGACGGCCGCTCACACAGCCGTGCAGGCAGATCCACTGCGGGAGAGCAGCCAGGTCTCGTTGATCCGCGCCCACCTGGCGGAGGGCAACCTGGCTGAGGCGCTGGACCACTTCGAACGCTACGCGTGGCGCCTCCGCAACGAGTTGGGGCTCCGCCCCACACAGCGGCTGCGCCGGCTCGTCGCCGGACTTCGGCAACCCCCTGGAGGGGGACAGTAGGGGCCGCGAGGATATCCGCGAACTCGCCACTCTCCTGGGTGGCGAGTTCGCTTTGCCGAAGCGGTTCGGTGCAGAGACCACTACTACGAGGCCTGGTTGTTCTGGTTGACGCCCGCGTTACCGGTGGCCTGGTTGTTCTGGTTCCCGCCCGCGTTACCGGTGGCCTGGTTGTTCTGGTTCCCACCCGCGTTACCGGTGGCCTGGTTGTTCTGGTTCCCACCCGCGTTACCGGTGGCCTGGTTGTTCTGGTTCCCACCCGCATTGCCGGTGGCCTGGTTGTTCTGGTTCCCACCCGCGTTACCGGTGGCCTGGTTGTTCTGGTTCCCACCCGCGTTACCGGTGGCCTGGTTGTTCTGGTTGAAGCCACCGCGGAGACCGGTCGCCTGGTTGTTCTGGTTGAAGCCACCGCGGAGACCCGTGGCCTGGTTGTTCTGGTTGAAGCCACCGCGGAGACCGGTCGCCTGGTTGTTCTGGTTGAAGCCACCGCGGAGACCGGTCGCCTGGTTGTTCTGGTTGAAGCCGCGACGGTTTCCGGTGGCCTGGTTGTTCTGGTTGAAGCCACCGCGGAGACCGGTCGCCTGGTTGTTCTGGTTGAAGCCGCGACGGTTTCCGGTGGCCTGGTTGTTCTGGTTGAAGCCACCGCGGATACCGGTCGCCTGGTTGTTCTGGTTCCCACCCGCGTTACCGGTGGCCTGGTTGTTCTGGTTCCCACCCGCGTTACCGGTGGCCTGGTTGTTCTGGTTCCCACCCGCGTTACCGGTGGCCTGGTTGTTCTGGTTCCCACCCGCGTTACCGGTGGCCTGGTTGTTCTGGTTCCCACCCGCGTTACCGGTGGCCTGGTTGTTCTGGTTCCCACCCGCGTTACCGGTGGCCTGGTTGTTCTGGTTCCCACCCGCGTTACCGGTGGCCTGGTTGTTCTGGTTCCCACCCGCGTTACCGGTGGCCTGGTTGTTCTGGTTCCCACCCGCGTTACCGGTGGCCTGGTTGTTCTGGTTCCCACCCGCGTTACCGGTGGCCTGGTTGTTCTGGTTCCCGCCCGCGTTACCGGTGGCCTGGTTGTTCTGGTTCCCACCCGCGTTACCGGTGGCCTGGTTGTTCTGGTTCCCACCCGCATTGCCGGACGCCTGGTTGTTCTGATTACCGCCCGCATTGCCGGTGGCCTGGTTGTTCTGATTACCGCCGGTGCAGGGGGTTTGCTCGGTGCACGCTGTCGGCGCGGCCTTTGCCTTTGGTGCCTCCTGATGTGCCGCTGTGGCGGTCGCCGCGCCTGCCCCGAGAGCAAGCGTCGCGGCCAGGCCGGACGCGCTTATCAGGCGAGGGATGCGACGCCGGATGCTTGTCACCATGGTGGCTTCCTTACATGTGAAAGCGGGGTTGCGCTTACCTGTCCCAGTCATCGTGGGGCGCCAGGCATCACCGTCGCGTGACGCTGGCGTGACCGGGCTGGTGGCCTTCGCCGACGAGCATCTGCTGCAGCCGGCTCTCATGGTTCAGCCTCACCGCGTCGCCTCACGTCAGCGCCATACTTACGCTCGATGCCACGTGCCCCCCGGGGGACAGGGCCGAGGCCCATTCGCCAGATCCCACCCCGAAACCGACGGAACCCGCCACGAGACCGTGACGGGTTCGCATTGTCAAAGCCGATCGGCAGGGTCGGCGTCTTCAGTTGCCCGACACAGTCTGCGCCTGCTTCAGCTTCAACTGCGCGATGAACGCGATCGTGGGCCCGTTTACCTGGTTGTTCTGGTTGACGCCACCAGAGGTGCGATTCGCCTGGTTGTTCTGGTTGACGCCACCAGAGGTGCGATTCGCCTGGTTGTTCTGGTTCACGCCACCAGAAGTGCCGTTTGCCTGGTTGTTCTGGTTCACGCCACCGGAAGTGCCGTTTGCCTGGTTGTTCTGGTTCACGCCACCGGAAGTGCCGTTTGCCTGGTTGTTCTGGTTCACGCCACCAGAGGTCCCGTTTACCTGGTTGTTCTGATTCACGCCACCAGAGGAGCCATTTGCCTGGTTGTTCTGATTCACGCCACCAGAAGTGCCATTCGCCTGGTTGTTCTGGTTCACGCCACCGGAGGGGCTAATTGCCTGGTTGTTCTGATTCACTCCACCAGAGGCGCTAATTGCCTGGTTGTTCTGGTTGATGCCACCGGAGGTGCTGTTCACCTGGTTGTTCTGGTTCTTCCCGCCGGTGGTCCCGGCCGGCTGGCGCGGTACTTCAAAGAGACCGTCCAGCAGGCCGACACTGCGGAGGATGCCCCTCGTCTGCGCGTTCGCCTGCCACGCGACCGTCCGGTTCACACCCTTCGACGCCTTCTTCTCCTGCGCCTCTCGCTTCTTTTCTGCCCGTTGCTGCGCTTGCGGGGTGACGTCGCCCGACAGACCGACGGCGACGAATGGCCGAGTTCCTCCGTGGCCGGAGTCGCTGTAGTCGGCGGCATAGGCGCTTCCCGAGCCGAGAGCGACCAGACCGCCGACCGTTGCAGCGGCGATCACGACCTTCTGGAGCATGAGCATGGAATCTTGCCCTCCGTGCGTCTGCAGTGCAGAGCTGCATTACCCATTGCAATGCAATGGCTACTTAACGTACATGCGCATTGGATGAGCCTTCCGCCGGGGACCCGTGTCGCACCTCCCGATCACTCATTCATCCTCTCCAGCAGCGCTTCGCACGCGTACGCCGTGAGCCCTCGGTATCTAAAGGCTGAGGGCTTCGCCGTAGGCCGTATGCGGTGGCTTGGTCTTGGCGAACACTTCGAGGTCCTCTCCGCTGACGGGCCACAGACCTGACACCCGGCCGCTCCGGCGACCGTCGCTGGAAGCGGTTGATCGTCCCTGATGGAGCCGTCCAGCTCCGGCCCGCGGCAAGGGAGAGCGCACCCGGTTCGGCGCCCGTCGAAGAGGTCGCTTTCGCCGAACCCTGTTCGGCGGAGGTTGGCCGTTGTGACGCGCCGGCATCTACGTCCGACATCAACGACAGCGGAGTCGCACAGCGTGACGGTTCGGATCGACGGATACGGGACTGCCGGCGCATGGGTCGCTGACGGGGAGTGCTTCGTCTACGACGAGGCCCAGGACCCCGTCCCGGTACGCCCCGAACACGGAGCGAGTCGACGAGATCCTGCGGCGCCATGAGCCGAGCATTCCCGGAAAGGGATTCCCTGCTTCATCACTTCACCGAGCCTCGCCCCGTACCTGGATCACAGCATGCGTTCCCTTTGTTCGCCAGGATTCGGGTTCCGAGTCGTTCAGCGCGTCCTCCGTTTGTTTGTCCAGGCCCACGATTACGTCTGATTTGAGGGTGCGCAGGGCTGCTACGGGGGTCGGGAAGTAGGAGGTGCACGTGGGGAACGGGGTTGTGGCGGGTCGGAGTCGGTCGCCTACCAGGCGGCGGTAGTTCAGGTCGCCCTTCAGGATCGTCAGTGTGGCTTTCTCGAAGCACTTCCTCAGGTCGCCCGGCATTGCGGCGTACGGCAGTGGGGCGCAGGAGAACGGGTGGGCGAGGAGCTGGAGTCGGCCCGTTGATGTCGCTTGCCATAGGCGTTCGCCCGTTTCACCTGCCTCGCCCGCGGCTCGTTTCAGGTGGCGCAGGGCGTCGATTACGTCCGTGGGGGTCGCGTCGGAGACGTAGTACGGGTGTGGCTTTACGTGGAGGACCGCTTGCTCCGCGTGTCCGTGACGGAGGAAGTGGTCGATGAGGAGGAGGTCCGGGACCAGTTCGCGGCCCGCGTTGTCCGCCACCACGTGGACCGTGTTCCCGGCCCCGGGCGGCAGGAGCGACCAGAGGCGCTCCGAGTCGTCCACCAAGAGGGGAGTGGTGGGGGTGGTTACGTCGGGGGCGGTCGCTGTCAGTCGGAAGCCGAGGTCTGCCCTGTTGCCCCACAGGGAGCCGTGGAGCAGCGCCCGGCCTTGGGTTTCCGGCGGTTCCTGCGCCAGGCGGTCCAGAGCCGTCAGTTCCGCCTGCGCCTCCGGGCTCCGTAGCTCCGCCTGTTTGAAGGGGCGGAAGGGGTCGATGCCCTGCCACGGTCCGGCGGAATCGAAGTAGCCGACCGCGTCCAGGAGCCTGCGGTAGAAGTAGCTCTCCGCCCACAGGAACGGCGCGTCGAACCACGACCCGCCCCCGTGCTCGCCGCTCCCCCACTCCTCCCACTGGTCGCGGTCCCGGGCGTCGGCCGGCAGCGGTTCCATCACGCCGGCCGGATCCGTGCTCTCGCTCAGGAGCGCGTCCAGCGCCCGCTGCCGCTCCGGGTCGTACGGGAACGCGTCCCGCACCCGCTGGATGAGCGCCGGGTGCCGTTCGCGCAGCACGCTGTACGGAAATGATCCGGGGGCGTTGCTCCGGATGACGTCGTCAACGTTCTCCATGGCTGATTGATCCTCCGGTCGTCGGGCCGAGCAGCATCGTCACCAGTCTCTCCGTCTGCTCCCCCGGGTCCCGTGCCGCGTCTCCCCATGTCGTCATCAACAGGTGGTGGACCGTCCCGACCAGCGCCAGCGCCGTCGCCGTCGTGTCCGTGGCCGGGGAGAGACGGCCCCGGTCCACTTCCGCGTCCAAGTACGCAGCGATCGACTGCTGGATCGCGTCGAAGCCCGGGGCGCCCGCCTCCAGGGCCTCGCGGATACGGAGCGACGCCGCCGGGTTCGAGACCGCCAGGCCCGCCGTCGTGGGGTTCAGGGACGTCAGGAGCGCGTATCCGATCGTCTTCAGGTTGGCCGCGACCGTGGACTCGCCCGCGCGGGCAGGAAGGTCCTCCGCCAGGCGCGCTGTGTGGGCGAAGCGGGCCAGGACCAGTTCCGCGACGAGTTCGTCCAGGCCCGCGAAGTGCTTGTGCAGCAGGCCCTTCGCGCAGTCGGCCTCGGTCGTGATCGCCCTGCTCGTCAGGCCCGACGGGCCCTCCCGCGCCAGGATCCGCTCCGCCGCGTCGAAAAGCCGCTCTCTTACGTCGGGGATCGCCACTCCGCGCGGGGACATGCTGCCTGCCTCTTCTCGTCGGGTGCGCCATCGGGTCCGGTCGTCACGTCCGGCCATCGGGGTCGGCTGCCAGAGCCATGCCCGCCCAATGCCCTTGCCATCAGTATGGGCGCATGCCCATACTGGGTTTGGGCGGACGCCCATTCTACGCCGCCCATCAGCCGGCGCGCCGCCACGAGGGGATTCCGTCATGCCGCACATCGCGAACGTCGATCAGTCCCAGGCCTGGAACGGGTACGAGGGTGAGCACTGGGCCCGTAATCAGGACCGCTGGGACGCCGTGAACGAAGGGTTCAACGAGCCCCTCCTCGACGCCGCCGCAGTCCGCCCCGGCGAGCGCGTCCTCGACATCGGCTGCGGCGCCGGATCCACCACCCGCCTCGCCGCCCGGCACGCGGGCCCGGACGGGCGGGCGCTGGGGGTCGATCTGTCCGGGCCCATGCTCGCCCGGGCCGAGGAGACCGCTCGGCAAGAAGGAGCGGCCGGGGCCGGGTTCGAGCGGGGGGACGCCCAGATCCACCCCTTCCCCGCCGGGGCCTTCGACGTCGCCATCAGCCGGTTCGGGGTCATGTTCTTCGCCGACCCCGTCGCCGCCTTCGCCAACATCCGGCGCGCCCTCCGGCCGGGCGGGAGGCTGGCGTTCGTCTGCGCCGCCGAGCCCGAGCGCAACGACTGGCTCCGGGCAGTCGCCGAGCTGCGCGGCATCCTGCCCGTCGGCGACTTCGGGGCGCCGGGCGGGCAGGAGGCTTCGCGCGGCCCGGGGATGTTCTCCCTGGCCGACCCCGACGCCGCGCGCGGTGTGCTGTCCGACGCCGGGTTCGCGGGCATCGAGGTGGGGTCCGTGGAGGCGTACGGGCTGTGGGGACGGGACGCCGGTGACGCCGCCGCGTTCCTGCTCGGCTCCGGCCCCGGGCGGCATCTGACCGAACAAGTCGGCAGCGACATACGGGAGTTGGCGCATCACACCCTCACGAGAACCCTGAACGCGTACGAGCACGTCGGCGACGGGGGCGCGGGCAGGGACGGTGGGGTACGAATGAAGAGCGTCGGATTCCTCGTCACCGCGCACAACCCAGAAGAGGTCGCCCACCCCCTGGCCAAGCCCTCGCCTACAGTGTGAAGATCCTGTGTCTACGCAGGAGTTCATCATCTGGGGGGGCCTCATGGCACTGTTCGGAAACGCTCACACCGTCGACCCCGTCGGCGCGCAGCAGGAGTACGCCAAGCTGTTCGGCCAGGGCGAGCAGGTGCAGGCCGCGTACCTGCTCATCCGCGACACCATCCTCTTCACCGACCGGCGTCTGATCTTCGTCGACAAGCAGGGGATCACCGGCAAGAAGGTGGAGTACCACTCCATCCCCTACCGGAGCATCACGCACTTCGCCGTCGAGACCGCCGGTCACTTCGACCTCGACGGCGAGCTCAAGATCTGGATCTCCGGCACCGCGGCACCTGTCCAGAAGACGTTCAGCAAGGGCGTCGACATCTACGAGGTGCAGGCGATCCTGACGCAGTTCGTGGCCCGGTAAGCAACACGCGCAGCGGTGGCCCGGCGCCGGCGTCCTCGAACGTACGGCCGCCGCCGGGCCGCCACCACGCGAACCCGCCCACCCCACCTGTTCGGCTCCCCTGGCTCGCCTAAGACGCCCGCCTGCGTGACGCCGCCTTCTTCGCAGGTGCCTTCTTTGCGGTCGCCTTCTTCGCCGTGGCCTTCGAGGCGCTCGCCTTCGAACCACTCGCCTTGGACGTGCCGGCCTTGGCCGTACTCGCCTTGGACGTGCTCGCCCGCGAAGTGCTCGCCTTCTCCCCGGCCGTCGTCCTCGACGAGGCGGCCGACTTCTTGGCCGTGGTCTTCCTCGCCGTACCGCTCCCGGACGCCGCAGGCTTCGGCTTGGTCGAAGTCGACTTCTTCCCGCCGACCTCCTTCGGTGCCGTACGGGACTTCAGCGGGGTCACCGGGCTCACCTTCGCCTCCCGCTCCGGTGCCGCCGCGTCACCGCGGGCCTCCTTGGCCGCCTTGACGCTGCTCTTCAGGGCCGCCATCAGGTCGATGACCTTGCCGCCGCCCTCGGGGGCCGCGGGCGCCTGCACCACGCCCTCGCCGGACGCCTTCGCCTCGATCATCTCCTCGACCGCGGAACGGTAGTCGTCGTGCAGCGACTCCATGTCGACCTCGCCGAGGGTGTCCATCAACGCGTCCGCCAGGTCGAGTTCGGCCTCGCGCACGGTCACCTCGGTCTCGGGCGCCGCCTCCTCCGGGGCGCGCACCTCGTCGGGCCACAGCAGACCGTGCATCGCGATCACGTCGTCGACGACGCGCAGCATGCCGAGCCGCTCCCGCCCGCGCAGGGCGAACTTGGCGATGGCGACCTTCTTGTTCCGCTTGAGCGCCTCGCGCAGCAGGGTGTACGGCTTCGCCGCGGGGACGCCGTTCGCGGAGAGGTAGTAGGCGGCGTCCATCTGGAGGGGGTCGATCCGGTCGCCGGGAACGAAGGCCACGATCTCGATGGTCCGCGCGGTCGGGATCGGCAGGGAGGCCAGGTCCTCCTCCGTGATGGGGATGATCGCGCCGTCCGCGGCCTCGTACCCCTTGCCGATCTCCGCCGACGCGACCTCCTTCTCCTCCAGCTCGCAGAACTTGCGGTAGCGGATGCGGCCGCCGTCCTCCAGATGGATCTGCCGGAAGGAGATCGAGTGGCTCTCGGTGGCGTTGACCAGCTTGATCGGGATGCTGACCAGGCCGAAGGAGATGGCGCCGTTCCAAATGGATCGCACGGTGTCCCTCTCTGCGTAGTGCTCTGCCGTGTGCCCTGCGTAATGCCCTGCCGCGTGGCCCTGCTCTGCGCGCTGCCGAAGCCGGGCCCGTCGGCCACCCCGCCGTCGCCGCAGCCGAAACCGAAGCCACCACCGCAGCCCTTTGGGATAGCTCGTCACGATTTCCGTGGGATTCTCATCGTATGACGCCCATCACAGAGGTGGAGGGGCGGCGGCTCGCGCTCAGCAACCTCGACAAGGTGCTGTACCCGGCGACCGGGTTCACCAAGGGCGAGCTGCTGCACTACTACGCGACGGTCGCCGGGGCCCTGCTCGCGCATCTGTACGACCGGCCCGTGTCCTTTCTGCGTTACCCGGACGGGCCCGAGGGCCAGCGGTTCTTCACCAAGAACGTGCCGCCGGGCACGCCGGCGTGGGTGCGGACGGCGGACGTGCCGCATTCCAGGAGCGCCCCGTCCCGCCAGGTCCTCGTACAGGATCTGGCGTCACTCATGTGGGCGGCCAATCTGGTGACGGAGTTCCATACGCCGCAGTGGCAGGCGGACGCGCCCGGACAGGCCGACCGGCTGATCCTGGACCTGGATCCCGGGGAGCCGGCGGACGTGGTGGAGTGCTGCGCGGTCGCGCTCTGGCTTCAGGAGCGGCTGCGCGCGGACGGGCTTCACTCGTACGTGAAGACCTCCGGTTCCAAGGGGCTGCACATGCTCGTGCCGCTGGAACCGACGCCGTCCGATCGGGTGAGCGCCTACGCGAAAACCCTCGCGGTGGAGGCGGAGGCCGAGCATCCGGAGCTGGTCGTCCACCGCATGACCCGCAGCCTGCGCCCCGGCAAGGTCTTCGTCGACTTCAGCCAGAACGCTGCCGCGAAGACGACGGCGACCCCGTACACGCTGCGCGCCCGCCCGGAGCCGACCGTGTCGGCGCCGGTGACGTGGGAGGAGGTCGAGGCCTGCACGGACGCGCGGGAACTGACGTTCCTGGCCGACGACATCGCGCCGCGCCTCGAGACGTACGGGGACCTGCTCGGCCCCTTGATCAACCTGAACCGCGCGGGGCGTGTGCCGTGAGCGGCGCGCCGGGGCTGTCCCGGTGCCAGTCCGACGCGAGGGGCGAGCCTCACCTCACCCGCGGGGCCGGCCGGGCAGACCCTGACGGAATGGATGAAAACGAGCCGACCGTAGCCCTGCGCCCGCCGGTCGACGTCATGCGTCCCCAGGCTGTGGACGAAATCCCGGAACAAACAGGCACGCCGGAGAGCCTCCAGTACTCGCTCAAACTCGACGGATTCCGCGCCCTGGCCTTCATCCTCGAGGGCGGCCGGGTCTTCCTGCAGTCACGCTCACAAAGGGACCTGGCCCCGGAGTTTCCCGAAATTGCCGCATATCTCGGAGAGCATCTGCCCGCCGGCACCGTACTGGACGGCGAATTGTGCGCCTACCGCGACGGGCGCCTGAGCTTCACCGATCTCCTCCGGTCCCACGCCGACCGCGCGCGATCGGGCATCCCGGTGTCCTACGTGGCGTTCGACATCCTCGCCGTCCCGGGCCGCGATGTCAGGGCCCTGCCCCTGAGGGAGCGCTGGGAACTGCTCGGCGCAGCGCTCCAAGACGTCGGCCCGCCCCTGCAACGAGTACTGGCAACGCTCGACGAGGAAACCGCGCACATCTGGTTTCGCGACATAAGAGCTGCCGGAGTCGAAGGAATTGTGGCGAAAGGACTGCGCTCGACCTATCGGGCAGGAGGAACCCAGGCATGGAGAAAGATCAGGCATGCGGATACGACGGACGGGGAACTCCTCGGAGTTTTCGGCCCGTTGGACAGACCGCAGGCACTTCTCGTACAACTCCCCGATGATCGAACCGTGAAGACGTCGCCCCGCCTGACCCCGACGCAGTCACGGCAGATCGGCACATTGGTGCAAGGTCGCCTGGAGCACCCGACGGACCACCCGGAACACGGTCCGGTGCGGATGCTCACAGCCCCCCTCCTCATCGAGCTGCGCCGAGCGGCCGGACGCCACGAGACCGTCCGCTTCGTGCGCGTGCGGTCCGACGGATGAGATGTCAGTCCTTCGCCGTACGGTGAAATCTCACGTACGGACGGGAGGGCTGAGGTGGCCGAGAAGACGCTGACCGGGACGACGGTCGCCGAGGTGATGGCCGAGCTGGCCGAACTCGAGGACCCGAAGGCACGCGCCGTGAACGAGAAGCACGGCGACGATCACGGCGTGAACCTCAGCAAGCTGCGCGCACTCGCAAAGCGGCTGAAAACGCAGCAGGAACTCGCGAGCGGGCTCTGGGAAACCGACGACACCGCGGCAAGACTCCTCGCCCTCCTCATCTGCCGCCCGAAGGCGTTCCGGCGGGACGAGCTGGACGCCATGGTGCGCGGGGCGCGCACGCCCAAGGTGCACGACTGGCTCGTGAACTACGTGGTGAAGAAGAACCCGCACGCCGAAGAGCTGCGTCTGGCCTGGTCGGCCGACCCGGATCCAGTGGTCGCGAGCGCCGGCTGGGCGCTGACCACGGAACGCGTGGCGAAAAAGCCGGAGGGGCTCGACCTCTCAGGGCTCCTCGACGTCATCGAGGCGGAGATGAAGGACGCCCCGGACCGCCTGCAGTGGGCGATGAACCACTGCCTGGCCCAGATCGGGATCGAACACGCCGACCTCCGCACCCGGGCAATCGACATCGGCGAGCGCCTGCAGGTACTCAAGGACTACCCGACGTCACCGGGCTGCACGTCCCCGTTCGCCCCGGTCTGGATCACCGAGATGGTGCGCCGCCGACAAGCCCAGTAGAGAGACACCCTGCCCTCTGGCGGCCCCGACCTCAGCACCCCCAGCCCTTCGAGGGCCTCAGACCCGCAGCCACGTATGGCGGTCGCGGGCCATGGCGTGCAGGGCCTCGACGTCGGCCGGTTTCAGGACGCCGCCCGTGCGCGCCAGTGACTGGAGTTCGGTGTCGAGGACGATGCGTACGTCCCGTGGGGGTGCCGCCACCTCTACCGTCGCGGCGCCCGCGACGGCCAGGACCGGGCGGACCTCGGCGGTCAGGGCGAAGGACGCGCGCGAGGCGTCCGCACGGACGCGGCGCAGCAGCGGGTGCGGCTCCGAGCGGCCGGTCATGACCATCGGGTCGGCGACCCGGACGCGCTGTTTGCGGGCCGGAAGCGTGTGCAGCGCGTAGAGGCCGCCGGGCCCGATGAGGAGGTGGTGGATGCGGGCGCCGCCGGGCAGCGGCACGGAGTGCAGCGCGCGCCAGCCCGCCCGCTCGAACGCGTCGAGCGCTCCGCCGACGCACTGCTCGGCCTCCAGGGCCCGGCGCCGCGGGTCACCGCGCAGCCGCCGTGGCGGCCCCGGATCCCGGTCGACGGCGATCTGGAGGGCCTCGCCGGGCCGGTTCGGCGCGAGGTCGTCGTCCGGGTGGAGGGCGAGCCTGGCAAGTTCGACGGGGGTGGGCACGGGGGGCGGACCCACGGTGACCTGGCCGGTCAGGAAGGGCCCGAGGGCGTCGAGCACGGCGTCCCGGCGGGCCTCGCTGATCAGATTGACACGGCCGGCCTCACGGTCGTACCAGGCGACATTCCTGCCGTCGTCGCCACAGACATAGAGCCGCTCCCGACCGTGCCGCCAGGTCGGTATGACGCGCAGACCGCTCATGCACCATCACCCCACGACCATGGGAACAGCCTCGGAGCCGCAGGGCAATATGCCGTCCCGCCCCTCGGTGACACCACCGCCCGCAGAGTTTCGGCCCGCTGTTACACAGCTGCCGAATTGCCGTGATGAGGGGTCTTTACGGTGATGAGGTCAGCGTTTACGCCACCTGGTGGAGCGCACCGCACCGGGAGTAGAGCAGAGGAGACGTTCCGTGAGCACCACCCGTCGAGCATGCCTGCTGGCCCGCGGCACCTTCGTCGCCGCCGTTCTCGGCGGCGCGCTCCTGGTCCCGACGGCCGCGTTCGCGCACGCCCAGCCCGACCGCGCGGCGGCTCCCGCCCCGGCGAGCGAACCGGGGCACGGCACACCCGACTCGAACCCGCTGTTCCTGGCGGCGGGCGGCGGCATGGCGGCGGCGGGCGCGGGGGGACTCGCCTTCTCGATGTACCGGCGCGGGCGCACCGACGGCTGAGGGTTCGAGGTGCGCACGGTCCCGCGGGTCAATAAAAAGGACTTCCTCACCAATAAGGTGTCAGTGGAGTGACCGACCGGCACGCGGACAGGCAGGAGTGCAGTGAATTCAAGGCGCACCTGTACCGCAGCGACCGCCGTAACGGCGTCGGTACTGCTGCTCGCGGGGTGCGGCGACGCGGGCGAGCTGCGCAGCGCGGGTCCGACGTCCACGGCGATGGGACCCGCCCGGCTCTGGCCCACACTGCCGCCGGCGTCCGCCGCGGCCGACGACTACGGCTCGGGCAAGACCGAAGTGGTGAACGGCATCACCGCCAAGGGTGACGACATCCACCGTGTGAACCCGGTCGACGTGGTCCGCGCACAGGAGGCGGCCGCCTCGGCATCACCGAGCCCGTCCCCGTCCCCGTCACCGGACAAGGTCGTAGGGCTGGACGACTGCGGCACGAAAGACAGCGCCAAGTGCCCGGTCCTGAAGGCGTACTACCGGGACCTGACGGGTGACGGCAAGGACGAACTGGTCCTCGGGATCCGCCTGCCGAAACGCCAACTCGCCGTGCGCTGCTACAAGTTCGAGGACCACAAGCTGACGCAGGTCATGGGAACGTCAGACGCGGTCGTGAGCGTGGAGATCGCGGGCCGCGACGTGATCCTGCGGGCGGTGGCGGACCTGCCGGGCTACGAGTACCGCACGGCGTGGTCCTGGGACCCGCACCAGCACGCGATGCTCCCCACCCGAGACGAAATCCTCCGCACGGGCCCCCCGACGGCCCCGACCACAACCCCGACCCCCACCCCCAAGCCCGAACCCGCCTCCCCCACCACCGCCCCGCCGAAGACCCCGACGACAACCCCATCGGCCGCCGCCCGATGACCGGACACACGAGCCGAAGCCGCCCCACGCACACACGCCGGGGCACGGCCGGCGCCACAACCCACCCGCACCCACGAGCGAACGGGAGCGGCCGGGCCGGTATGTCCGCGCAGAGCCGGCACACACCACTGACGCGTACGAAATCCAACGCCGAACCGTCCGAGCGAGGACGGACACACCCGACCGGCCCCGCACCCACCCACACACGCAAGGCGCGAGAACACCGGCCAAAAGCAACCCCGCCCCCGGCGACACCCGCCACGAGCCGCCCATGACCCCCGCACCACAGGCCGACCCGAGCCGCCCCGGGCCCAGACCCCGGCTCCCCGCCTGGACAGCCACCCTCACCTGGAAGGCCGCGGTCTTCATCACGGTGATGTGCTGCGCACTCGCCGCGCTCCTGGGCGCCCTGGTCCACGTATCGGTCAGCAACCAGACCGTCGGCCAGGCCCGCGACCACGCGCTGGACCGGCTGGACGAGGCCACCAAGGCGTACGAGGCCGGCGCGAGGCTGGGCCCGCTCGCAGGGGTCGACCCCCCGGACCTGCCCGACTCGCTGCGCCGGCTCGCCACGGACGGTGAGCGCGGCACCATGGTGAGCAGTCACGCGAAGCAGCCCACGATGTGGGCGGCAGGACCCCTCGACAGGAACCGCGTCCTGGCCGTGGAGGTCGACTACGCGCAGGGCGCCCGCACGATCGACGGCCTGGACAAGGCGATCGTCGGCTCGTCCGTGCTGGCGATCGGCGCGACGCTGCTGGTGGGGGCGTTCGCGGTGACGCGCGTGACGCGGCGCCTGCACGCGACGGCGAGAGTGGCCCGGAGGATCAGCGGCGGGGACCTGGACGCGCGGGTGGGCGATCCGAGGACGGGAAATCCGGCCAGGCACCAGGACGAGGTGGCAGCCGTGGCCGGTGCGCTGGACAGCATGGCGTCGTCGTTGCAGCGCAAGCTGCTCAGCGAGCAACGGTTCACGGCGGACGTGGCACACGAACTGCGGACACCACTGACGGGCCTGCACGCGGCGGCCGAACTCCTCCCGCCGGGCCGCCCGACCGAGCTCGTACGGGACCGGGTCGCCGCGCTGCGGACCCTCACCGAGGACCTGCTGGAGATCTCGCGCCTGGACGCGCGCAGCGAGCGCGTGGACCTGGACGACAACTGGCTCGGCCCGCTCGCCGAGCGGGTGGTGCGGGGGTCCGGCACGGAGACGGAGGTGGTCGTGGTGCGGGACGTCTGCGTACTGACGGACCGCCGGCGCCTGGAGCGGGTGCTCGGCAACCTCGTGGCGAACGCGCACAGGCACGGGCGCCCGCCGGTGGTCGTCACGGTGGACGGCCCGGTGATCACGGTGCGGGATCACGGGGAGGGCTACCCGGACTACCTGGTGGAGGGCGGTCCGCAGCGGTTCAGGACGGAGGGCGGCGCGAAGGGCCACGGCCTCGGCCTGACGATCGCGCTGGGCCAGGCGGAAGTGCTGGACGCTTCGCTCAGATTCGCGAACGCGGAGGACGGCGGAGCGATGGCAACGCTGACGTTGGACGACCAGCAGCCCTGACGTGTCACCCCCACACAGAACCCCGTACCAATCCCTCCCGAAGCCCTCACCCCGAACCCCAGCCGGACACAC
This sequence comes from Streptomyces sp. NBC_01445, assembly GCF_035918235.1. NCBI lineage: Bacteria > Bacillati > Actinomycetota > Actinomycetes > Kitasatosporales > Streptomycetaceae > Streptomyces > Streptomyces sp. NBC_01445. The sequence goes on from NZ_CP109485.1 coordinate 4,057,111, forward strand.
ACCCAGTCAGATTAAAGAGACATAGCGGGATTTCCCGGCTATAGCTTGTTACGTTCCCGCCATGACCGGACCGACGGGATCAACGGGACCCATGGGCCCGGCAGGCACGAGAGGCGGCGTCAGCCCTCCCGCGGTCCCCGCTGTCCGCCTCCCCCGGCGCCGTGGCACCGAACTCGTCCTGATCGTTCTGGCCGTCCTGCTCAGCGTCTACGGCTACTGCGACGTAGGACTCGCCAAGAACGGCTCCGTACCGCCCGGCGCCGCCGGTTACGGCGCCGGGCTCGGCGTGCTCGCGCTCGTGGCGCACGGCGCGATCCGCCTGCGCGCCCCGTACGCGGACCCGCTCCTGCTCCCTATCGGCGTGCTGCTCAACGGCCTCGGCCTGGTCCTGATCTACCGGCTCGACCTGGAGACACCCGACGACCAGGCGGCGCCGATCCAGCTCATCTGGTCCACGCTGGGCGTGGCCCTGTTCATCGCGGTCGTGGTCCTCGTGCGCGACCACCGGGTGCTCCAGCGGTACGCCTATCTGTCGGCCGTCGCCGCGCTGTTCCTGATGGTCCTGCCGATCCTCTTCCCGGCGGTGAACGGCGCCCGTATCTGGCTCAGGATCAGCGGATTCTCCATCCAGCCGGGCGAGTTCGCCAAGGTGCTGCTCGCGATCTTCTTCGCCAGCTATCTCGCGGCGAACCGCAACGCGCTCTCGTACACGGGCAAGAAGATCTGGCGCTTCCAGTTCCCCACCATGCGGGTCTTCGCGCCGATCCTGGTCTTCTGGCTGATCAGCGTGGGCGTCCTGGTCCTGGAGCGTGACCTCGGAACCTCGCTGCTGTTCTTCGGCCTCTTCATCGTGATGCTGTACGTGGCGACGGGCCGCGGCAGCTGGATCGCGATCGGGCTGCTCCTCGCGGCGGGCGGCGCGGTCTTCGTCGGCGCGCTCGAACCGCATGTGAACAGCCGCGTCCAGGACTGGCTGCACCCGTTCGCCTCGATCGACGCGGGCCAGGGGCCCGGCCAGCTCGCCCAGTCCCTGTTCGCGTTCGCGGCGGGCGGCATGCTCGGCGAGGGGCTCGGGGCGGGGCACTCGATCCTCATCGGGTTCGCCGCGAAGTCGGACTTCATCCTGGCGACCGCGGGCGAGGAGCTGGGGCTTGTCGGCCTGACGGCGATCTTCCTGCTGTACGCGCTGCTCGTGGAGCGCGGCTACCGGGCGGGGCTCGCGCTGCGCGACCCGTTCGGCCGGCTCCTGGCGATCGGTATCGCGTCGATCGTCGCGCTCCAGGTGTTCGTGATCGCGGGCGGGGTGATGGGCCTGATCCCGCTGACCGGCATGGCGATGCCGTTCCTCGCGCAGGGCGGTTCGTCCGTCGTCACCAACTGGATCATCGTGGCGCTGCTCGTACGGATCAGTGACTCCGCGCGGGGCCAACTCCTGTCCGACGAGGCGCTGGAGGCGCAGCGGTGACCCGTTACATCCGCCGGGCCGCGGTCTTCTGCCTGGTGCTGCTCGTCGCTCTGCTGGTCAACGCGGCCCGCGTGCAGATCTTCGAGGCGGACTCCCTCGACGACAACCCGGCCAACCGCCGCAACACGATCACGCGCTACAACCAGGCGCGCGGCAACATCCTCGTCGACGGCAAGGCGGTCACCGGGTCCAAGGATTCCGGCCAGCAGCTCCGCTACGAACGGACGTACAAGCACGGCCCGTTGTTCGCGCCGGTGACCGGGTACGCGTCCCAGATGTACGGCACCTCGCTGCTGGAGAACGCCGAGGACGACATCCTCTCCGGCACGGACCCGATGCTCGCCCCGCTCCCCCTGTGGAACGATATGACGCGCTCGCAGCAGCCGGGCGGCAAGGTGGCGACCACGATCGACGGGGCGGCCCAGCGAGCGGCGTACTCCGGACTGGCCGGGCGCCGGGGCGCGGTCGCGGCGCTCAATCCGGCGACCGGGGCGATCCTCGCCCTGGTGAGCAGCCCCTCGTACGATCCGGGGAAGATCGCCGGGACGGATTCGGCGACGATGTCGGCGTGGACGCGCCTGAACCGCGCGCCGAGTCAGCCGATGCTCAACCGGGCGATCCGGCAGACGTATCCGCCGGGCTCGACCTTCAAGATCGTCACCGCGGCGGCGGCCCTCGACGCGGGCGTCGTGACGGATCTGGACGAGCCGACGGAGACGCCGAGCCCCTGGGTCCTGCCGGACACGTCGACCGTGCTGCGGAACGAGGCACGCGGCTGCGAGGACGCGTCGCTCGCGGACGCGATCCGGGTCTCCTGCAACACGGTGATGGCGAAGCTCGGTGTGCAGGTCGGGCTGAAGGGGATGGTGTCGGCGGCAAGGCGGTTCGGCTTCGACGACGCGGGGGTGAGGATCCCGTCGAGCGTCTCGCGGAGCAACTTCGACACGGACATGGACCGTTCGCAGCTGGCGCTCTCGTCCATCGGCCAGTTCAACACGACGGCGACACCGCTGCAGATGGCCATGGTGTCGGCCGCCGTCGTCAACGGCGGGGTCCTGATGGCGCCTCATCTGGTGGACAGGACGACGGACAAGAAGGGGAACACCCTCGCGCAGACCGGTGCGAAGACGTACCGGCAGGCGATGAACCCGGCCACGGCGACGCAGCTCCAGGAAATGATGCTGGACGCCGTGGAGGACGGCACGGGCACGAACGCGCAGATCCCCGATGTGATGGTGGGCGGCAAGACCGGCACGGCGCAGCACGGCGTGGGCAACAAGGGCACCCCGTACGCGTGGTTCATCTCCTGGGCGCGGTCCCCGGAGCCGGGCGGCCCGGAGGTCGCCGTCGCGGTGGTCGTCGAGGACGCGTCGGCGAACCGTACGGACATCAGCGGCGGCGGCAGTGCGGCGCCGATCGCGCGGAACGTGATGGAGGCCGTACTCAAGTCGTCCGACCGGTAAGGGCAATTGAGCGATTGGCCCCGGATACCAACAGGTGAAATGGCCCTCTGCGGCGACGCGTCCGCTGCCTATCGTGCAGTCCATGACTGACTACGGGACTGCGCACACGACGGAGAACGGGACTCGCCACGAACTCGCCCAGGTGAACATCGGCCGCCTCACCGCCCCGCTCGACTCGGAGCAGCTGAGGGACTTCGCGGAGGGACTCGATCCGGTGAACGCCGTCGCCGACGCGTCGGACGGGTTCGTGTGGCGCCTGAAGGACGACACCGGGGACGCGACGAGCTTCCGGATCTTCGACGACGCGTGGCTGCTGGTGAACATGTCGGTGTGGCGGGACACGAATGCGCTGACCGCGATGGGGGTCCCCCCTGGTCCTTAAGACCTTGGGGGAGTACCAGGGGCAGCACCGTGAACTCCTCGCCCGCCGCCGGGAGTTCTTCGAGCGTCTCGACGAGGCGGTGACCGCCCTGTGGTGGGTGCCGGCCGGGCACCGGCCCACCGTCGAGGAAGCGGAGGAACGCCTGGTCCATCTGCGGACGCACGGCCCGACGCCGTACGCGTTCAATCTGCGTACGTCGTTCCCGGCGGGCGACGCCGGCCCCGAGCCGGAGCCGACGTCGGAGCCGAGTCCGTCAGCCGATCGGCTTCCTGATCTCCGAGCGGATCTTCGCCGCGGTCGCGGCCGCCGCGTCGAGGTCCACCTCGGAGGGGGTCTGAAGGGCGATCTCGGGGGTGATCTCGGCGACGGTGGCGCCGGTGTTCCCGTCGGCCCAGGCGCACATCGGGATGGTCGCCTGCGCCTTGGTGAGCACCTGGCAGGTGATGGTGACGTCGGAGCCGGCCGGCTTGAAGTCCTTGGCGGGCACGGCGACTTCGGCGCCGTCGCTCTTGGCGGCGCCCTGCATCATGTTCTTGCGGGCCAGGTCGGTGTTCTTGAACCGGCCGTACATGCCGGAGATCACCACACCCGCGTTCTTCTTGGCGGGGTCGGTCGCGGCGTACTGGCCGACGGCCGCCTTGGTGTCGCGTGCGTCCCAGGCGCCGTCCGCCTCGTCCTCGATCTCCTTGCCCTGGGTGCCGGACAGGTCCTCGGTGAGGGTGTACCTCCCGTCGAGGACGGTCTTCGGGATGGTCAGCTTGTACTCGGCCGCCGGGAAGCTCTTGTCGACCTCCGAGCCGAGCATGGCGACCGCGACGATGCCGATGACGACGACGCCGACCGCGCCGCCGACGATGCCGAGAATCATCCCGACCCGCCGCTTCTTGGGCGGCGGGCCCATCGGGGCACCGCCCCATCCGGGGTAGGGGGCACCGCCCGGGTAGGGCTGCTGGGCGTACGGACCGGGCTGGCCCGGCTGGGCGTACGGACCGGGCTGGCCCGGCTGGGCGTACGGACCGGGCTGGCCCGGCTGGGCGTACGGACCGGGCTGGCCCGGCTGGCCGTGCGGGCCGGGCTGCTGCGGCGGACCGTAGGGGCCGGGCTGGCCGTAGGGCGCGGCCGGGGGCTGCTGGCCGTACGGGCCGGGCTGGGGTGGCTGAGGCGTGGACACGTCAGCAAAATACTCCATGCGGGTGACACACCCCCACGCCCCGGACACCCCGGATGGGCCGGACTCGCCGGGTCCCGCTCAGGCGAGCCCTAGGGCTGCTGCGCGCCTTCCCCGATCGTCGACTCGACCTCCGCGACGCGCTCCAGTTCCTCCGCCGCGAAGCGTTCTGCGTCGAGCTTCTCGGCGATCTCCTCGTCCTGGGCCATCAGCTGGTCGAGGTTCGAGTTGCCCATCTCGAAGACGCCCATGTCGACGTACGCCTGCTGGAGGCGCTTGCCCCACAGGCCGATGTCCTTGACGCAGGGCACGATCCGGGAGAAGAGCAGCTGGCGGAAGAGGGCCAGGAACTCGGACTGCTCGCTGTACTCGTCGGCCTCCGCCTTGGAGATGCCGAAGTTCTCCAGGACCTCGACGCCGCGCAGCCGGTCGCGCATCAGGTAGCAGCCCTCGATGACGAACTCCTCGCGCTCGCGCAGTTCGGCATCGCTGAGCTGCTTGTAGTAGTCGCGCAGGGCCATCCGCCCGAAGGCCACATGGCGGGCCTCGTCCTGCATGACGTACGCGAGGATCTGCTGGGGCAGCGGCTTGTCCGTGGTGTCGCGGATCATGCCGAACGCGGCGAGCGCCAGACCCTCGATGAGGACCTGCATGCCGAGGTAGGGCATGTCCCAGCGGGAGTCGCGCAGGGTGTCGCCGAGGAGCGACTGGAGGTTGTCGTTGATCGGGTAGAGCATCCCGACCTTCTCGTGCAGGAAGCGGCCGAAGATCTCCGCGTGCCGGGCCTCGTCCATGGTCTGGGTCGCCGAGTAGAACTTGGCGTCCATGTCGGGGACGGACTCGACGATGCGGGCGGCGCACACCATCGCGCCCTGCTCACCGTGCAGGAACTGGCTGAACTGCCAGGACGCGTAGTGCTTGCGCAGCTCGCCCTTGTCCCGGTCCGTCATCTTCGCCCAGTGCCGGGTGCCGTAGAGGGTCAGCGCCTCGTCGGGGGTGCCGAGCGGGTTGTGGGGATCGACCTCGAGGCCCCAGTCGATGCGCTTGGCACCGTCCCACTGCTTGTCCTTGCCCTTCTGGTAGAGCGCGAGGAGGCGGTCCCTGCCCTCGTCGTACTCCCAGCTGAATCTTGCCGAACCGGCCGCAGGTACTTGCCAGTTGAGCTCCTCGGGCGCCCTGGTGTACAGCTCATGCGTCGACATACAGGCAGGCTCACACGCTTGTGGACACGGGGTCAACAAGTGACGCGCAAGGGATTGACGGCCTTGCTGACAGGCAGTCTCATAAGACGTGACCGCTGGTAACTCCTGTGCCGCGGCACCCGTTTCCCGTACGACGAGGTGGAGACAGCCATGACGACCGTGACGGAAGCCGACGCGTTCGAGGGTCTGCGCGACGCGCTCGGGCTGCTCAAGGACCGCGAGCAGGTGGCCGAGCGCCTGCTCGACTCCTCCGCCAAGCACTCCTTCGACCCGGACAAGGAGCTGGACTGGGATTCCCCCGACGTCGAGGGCATGTGGTACTGGCCCCCGGAGCTCTGCTCGCTCTACGACACCCCCATGTGGAAGCGGATGCCGCAGGAGCAGCGCATCGAGCTCTCCAAGTACGAGGCGGCCTCCATGGCGTCCATGGGCGTGTGGTTCGAGATCATCCTGATGCAGCTCCTCGTACGGCACATCTACGACAAGTCGCTGACCAGCAGCCATGTGCGCTACGCCCTCACGGAGATCGCCGACGAGTGCCGGCACTCCATGATGTTCGCCCGCATGATCAAGCGGAGCGTCGGCGAGAGCTTCCCCATGCCGCGTATCCATCACAACCTGGGGCGCGTGCTCAAGACGATCTCCACGACTCCGGGATCCTTCGCGGCGACGCTGCTCGGCGAGGAGATCATCGACTGGATGCAGCGGATGACGTTCCCGGACGAGCGCGTCCAGCCGCTGGTGCGCGGCATCACCCGCATCCACGTCATCGAGGAGGCGCGGCACGTGCGCTACGCCCGTGAGGAGCTGCGCCGCCAGATGGTGAAGTGCGGCCCGGCGGAGGGGGCGTACACCCGGATCGTGTGCGGCGAGGCCGCCCGCGTGATCTACACGGCGTTCCACAACCCGGCCGCCTACGAGCGGGCGGGGCTCGACCCGAAGGAGGCGCTGGCGCAGGTCAAGGCCAGCGGCCACCGGCGCGAGATCATGCAGACCGGCGCCAAGCGCCTGACGGACTTCCTGGACGACATCGGGGTCATGCGGGGCGTCGGACGCAGGCTGTGGAAGTCGTCCGGACTGCTCGCCTGACCGCCACGCGGCAGAGCCGCACATCGACACAGCCTGGACGACACCGGCGTCATGCGGGGCACCGGACGCAGGCTGTGGAAGTCGTCCGGGCTGCTCGCCCAGGACTGCGCCCGGGACCCGGCGGAGCGCCTCCGTACAGGACCCTCGCACGAAAAGCCGGTTACGCTGCGGGACATGACCTCGGCACCCGGCACCCGCGCGTACCGACGGCTCAGCGTCGAGGAGCGTCGCAGCCAGCTCCTCGTCGCCGCGCTGTCCCTCTTCGCGCACCGGGCACCCGAGGAGGTGTCCCTCGACGACGTGGCGGAGGCGGCCGGTGTCTCGCGGCCGCTCGTCTACCGGTACTTCCCCGGCGGCAAGCAGCAGTTGTACGAGGCCGCGCTGCGCTCCGCGGCCGACGAGCTGGAGAAGTGCTTCGCGGAGCCGCAGGAAGGACCGCTGAGCGGCCGGCTCACGCGGGCCCTCGACCGCTACCTCGGGTTCGTGGACCAGCACGACATGGGGTTCGCCGCGCTGCTCCAGGGCGGCAGCGTGGTGGAGACGTCGCGGACGACGTCGATCGTGGACGGCGTGCGCAGGGCGGCGGCCGAGCACATTCTGAGCCATCTCGCCGTGGCGGACCCGGGTCCCCGGTTGCGGATGACCGTACGCATGTGGATCACGGCCGTGGAGGCGGCCTCGCTGATCTGGCTCGACGAGGACAAGAAGCCGCCGCTGGACGAGCTGCGCGACGGGCTCGTCGACCAGTTCATGGCCGTCCTCACGGCGACGGCGGGCCGCGACCCGCAGACCGCCGAGGCGGTACGGCACGCGCTGGCCCTGGAGACGGCGGACGGGCCCGTGGGCCGGCTGGCCCGCCTGGTGCTGCCCGTGGTGAGTGACGCGGCACACCTGCTGTGACACTGGTGCCGTGAAGAGCGAAGAGACGCCGTTCGTCGGCGGGCCGATGGACGGGCGGGTGCTGCCCGTGCTGCTGGGACCGACGGGGCATCCGCCGAAGGTGTACCGCATCCCGGTGCCGGGCCCCGACGGTTCCCCGGGCACGGTGCTCATCTACCGCCGGGTGCCGATGACCCCCGGCAAGATCCGGTTCACTCACCGCTGGAAGTACGAGTACGACCCTTCGGGGCGCGACGACAGCGGGCTCCGGTGGCCCTGGTCCAAGCCGCGTCCGTAGCAGCCGACATCGTAGATCACCTTCGTGGAGTCCCCCGGCCGGGTGAGGTCCTTGGGCCGAACCGCCCAGCAGGAGGCGCGCGGGCGGGCGGACGTGTTGATGCTCACGGTGCGGGACGGACGGACCGCCCCGCACCGGAGGTGATGACGTGTCAGGAAGCCTTCTGCGGTGGGCCTGTGCGGCGGCGGTGGCCTCGACGCTCGCGGCGCCGGGGCCCGCGTCCGCCGCACCCACACCGGACCCCCAGCCCCTCCCCGCGGCCAACCGCAACGCCGTCGCCACGCTTCTGACGGATCTTCAGCGCCTGTACCAGGAAGCCGAGAAGGCCACCGAGAAGTACAACGCGACCGCCGAGAAGCTCAAGAAGCGCCGGAAGACGGCCGGCGACCTGGCCCGCAAGCTGGCCACGGCCCGCACTTCGCTCCACGAAAGCCGTGGCGCGGCAGGACGCCTCGCCCGCGAGCAGTACCAGGGCAGCAGCAACCTCTCCCCCTACCTGCGCCTGCTCCTCGCCCGCGACCCGCAGCACGCCCTCGACCAGGGCCATGTGATCCGGCGCGTGGCCCAGGAGCGCATGGCGACCGTGGACCGGCTCGTCGGCGGCGAGAAGCGCGCCGACAGCCTGGCGACGCAGGCACGCAAGGCGCTCGCCGAGCAGACTCGGCTGTCGGAGCGGCAAAAGAAGGACCGGGACGCTGTCCAGGCCCGCCTCAAGGACGTCGAGAGGCTGCTCGCCTCACTCGGCCCGGGCCGGCTCGCCGAGCTGACCCGCCTGGAGGACGCGGGGATGGCGAAGGCCCAGAAGACGTTCATGGCGTCGGGCGCGCTCAGTTCACAGCAGGCGCCGTCACGGGCCGGGGACGCGGCAGTCGCGTACGCGGTGAAGCAGATCGGGAAGCCGTACGTGTGGGGCGCGGAAGGGCCCGCGTCGTTCGACTGCTCGGGGCTCACGTCGCAGGCGTGGGAGCACGCGGGCGAGGTCATTCCCCGCACATCGCAGGAGCAGTGGGCGAAACTGCCGCGCGTCCCGCTGAACAAGCTGCGGCCCGGTGATCTCGTCGTGTACTTCCGCGAGGCCACGCACGTGGCGATGTACCTGGGCGACGGGATGGTGGTGCAGGCGCCGCGGCCGGGCGCGAAGGTCAAGGTGTCGCCGATCGCGGCCAACCCGCTGCTCGGCGCCGTCCGCCCCGATCAGGGAGACGCGTCGATGAAGGGCTACACCCCGCCGAAGCTGCCCGGGGGCGCGACGGGCGGCGACGACACCGGGTACGGCGCCGCGGGGGCGCCCACCGGCTGACCGGTGCGCGCCCCGCCGCGGGATCAGCCGGAGACGGAGGCCAGGTAGGCGTTCGTCTTCTCGGGCTCAGAGAAACCACACCGTGGCCCCAAGTGCGTTCTACCAGCAGTTTCTCCCCAACAGGCGGACCCATGACGGGCCGTGGGCCGCCTGTGGGCCGTCACAGCGATCGTTGGCCCCTGTCGTAGACGGTCGCGATGGCAGTCCGCGTCCGCGCCTGGCTGCTTGGCATGAGGTGGGCGTAGATCCTCAGCGTGAGGGCCGCATTGCTGTGCCCAAGGTACTCACTCACGGCCTTGATGTTCTCTCCGCTGTCGAGGAGCGCGGATGCGTAGAAGTGCCTCAGCGCGTGCATGCCGTGCTCGCGCGCCGCCGAATACGCATCGTCCTTCGTCTCCGGGGCGGGAAGGAGTCCGGCCGCGACGAGAGCGGGTTTCCAGGCGTAGTCATTCAGGGAGGTGCGCCACACGTGATTTCCCCCGGGCGCTGTGAAGATGATCCTGTGCGTCACCTTCGGCCCGTCAACCGTCTTCCAAGGCAGGGTGATCTCAACTGGCGGGAAACGCTTCAAGTGGGCCTTGAGCGCTTCCGCGACGGGTTCGGGCAGAGGGATATCCCGCGTCTTGCCACCCTTGGGAAGGGCGAATACGGGCTTGCTCCGGCTGAGCTTCAGCTGTTGGACCACGTGAAGCGTGTCTGACTCGAAGTCGACAGCATCCACGGCAATACCGAGGATCTCCCCCTGCCGCATGCCACACCCCGCGCCCAGGTCGACCATCGCCCGGTACCGATCGGGCAACGCGTCCTGCACCGCGAACACGCGCTCCGCCGACCACGGCACGACGCGTTTCGGGTCAAGCTTCGGCGGCTTCACCGAGCGAGCCGAGACGGGGTTACGGCTGAGGTAGCCGTCATCGACGGCCGCGCTCAAGGCGGCGCGTACGTTCGCGTAGATGATGCGGCCGTACGAGCCCGGCACCTTCGCTTCGAGCACCGCCACCCACTCACGGATGTGCTCCGGCTTGAATGACCCAAGCGGTCGAGACCCGATGTACGGGAAAGCGTGCAGGCCAAGTTGAGACTTCATCGACTCGATGGTGTTCGGGTCCGCCCCGAGCGTGCTGAGCCACTTCTCTGTGTACTGCTGGAAGGTCTTTTTGGCCGTGCTCGGGTCGACGTACTGACCGCTACCCATGTCGGTCTCAATTTTGTTCAGCCACTTCTCGGCAAGGCGCTTTTGTCCATCGCGGAAGCTCTTGGACTTCTCGGTACCGTCGGGTCCGACGAACCGTGCGCGGTAGCGGAGCCCAGTGCCATAACGCTCGGTCTTGACGCGAACAGCCTTTCCTTCGGGCGAGGTCTCTGTTTTGTACCAGCGGTCTTGGATGTGGCCGGCCATGTGGCAGCGGTCCCTTCTCGGAAAGGAGAAGGGAGGGCCACCGGGTGGCCCTCCCTGCGGAGTCGTGTGCTGTGGGGCTTGGTGTCAGGCTGCGGAGGCGTCCTGGTTTTTGCGTGCGGCGATATAGGCGTAGACGTCGGCAGGGTCATATCGGACGTGCTTGCCAATGCGGAAGCCGGGCGGCCCGGTGCGCTTCTTGCGCCACTGGTAGACGGTTTCCTTAGGCACCTCGAAGATCTCCGCGATGTCTTCTGGGGTGAGGTACCGGTCGGGCAGACCGCTGCGGAGGGTCGCGCGGGGGTCGGGTCGAGCGGAACGGGTTCGGCTCATGGGGTCCTCGGATGTCGAGTCACACTGATGTTGGGTTCGGGCGTCCGCGTCTGTCCGAGGTGCGGACTTCTGCGTCATCGCGTCATCAGCGACATTCGGGCTTCTGACCTGTGGTTTTGCTTGACGCGGTGGTGTGGGGTTGCGTCATGGGTGCGGCATGGTTCGCGTCATGGCGTGACGCAGATGACGCACGATGACGCAGAGCCGGGTGTCTGCGTCATGGTCTTCGTCGCAGGTCAGGGGCCGTCTTTCGTGCGGCGTGACGTACATGACGCAGCGTCTTCCCTCTTAGGACAAAGAAGAGGGAGTGTCTGTAGTGGTCCGGTGGCGCCTTCGAACGTGAAGAAGGAGCCGCTGCGCGGCGCGTCATTGGGGCGGCGCGGTGCGCCGAACAGCAAGAGGAGCACGCCTGGCCGGTGGTGCTCCTCTTGCTTGTCCAGGCACGCGGGTCGCGAGTCAGAACATGCGCTTGTGCTCCTGCGGGGTCGGTGCGGTCGGGCGGGTCATTTCGAGGTAGCGGCCCGTGCTCGTGCGGCCCGAGTCGATGAGGACGCCTCGGGCGGCCAGGGTCGGCTGGAGGCGCTTGAGGCGGTCGGAGAGCACCTTGCCCGTGGTCGGCCACCCCTTCGGGAGGGGACGCAGCCCGTCGTCGTTGTAGAGGCCGCTGAGGAGGTGCAGCCACTCCGTGGACGTCATCCGCTGGGCCGCGCCCGGGGAAATTGTGTCGGCGTGCCGCAGGACGGTTTGCGCGAGCAGGTCGCCCTCGATCACGTCGTCGTTCAGGTCGTCCAGGCTCGCCCGGTACGCGGGCAGCGCCCCGAGGCCGGTCGCGGCGTCGAACTGTGCGCACAGGTGCGCGAAGTCCGCCATCCGCAGATCCGTCGGCGTCTCCACTTTCACCGCGCGGACCTTGACCGTGAGGTCCAGGAGCGAGCCGAGTACGAGGGGCAGCACCTCCTCGTAGTCCACCCACAGCTCCGCTTCAGTGCGCCGGACCTTGGGCCGCTCCAGACGCAGCGGCAGGAGCCGCTCCGCGAGGTCGGGCCGGATGACGCCGACGTCGATGCCGGTGAGGAGCAGGGGACGGCGGTAGCCGACGCGGAACACGTCTCCGTCGGTGAACAGCGCGCGCTTGACGCTCTCGGCGCCGGTCACGATGCAGCACATCGCGTCGGACAGATCCGGCGACATGTGGGACAGGTTGTCCAGGGCGGTTACCCACCCGGCCGCCACGGCCGCGATCAGGTTCTCTTCATCCTTCGGGGCCCGGCGCAGGTCCCCGGTCATGCCCTCCACGATCCGGATCAGCATCCGCCCGCCGGTGGACTTGCCCGCGCCCTGCGGCCCGGTCAGGAACGGTGCCGGGACTGGGACGGACGGACCGAGACAGCCGATCAGCCAGGTGAGAGCGAGGGATTCGGTGTCTGCGGTGGCGAAGTTGCACAGCCGCATCAGCAGGTCGATGCCCTTGCCGTCGGTGTCCTTGGCCGGCAGGGGCAGTTCCCCGGTGAGCTGCGTGCGACGCCAGCACACCTCACGCGGGTCGGGAACGGTGATCTCCCATCCGGTGGGGTGGATGCGCACGGACTGCCCGTCGTCGCGTCCCAGGTCCAGCCACGTCGCACCGTCAAAGCCCGGGGCGACCCGGATGTACACGGGCTGGACGTCCTCGCTCAGTGCGAGTGCTTCGATCAGGTCCAGCGCCTCTTTGATGGCGCTGCCGTTGAAGACGCCGCGTCCGTCGCGGAACAGACCGACCATGAGTTCCTGGCGGTGGCTGCCCGTGGTGCCCTGGGAGCGGATCGGGCGGGCCACGGGGTGGCCGTTCTTCTGCGCGTAGACGGTGCCGTCGGGGGTGCGGAAGTACCGGAAGTGCTCTTGTGCGTAGTCGGTGATGACCTCGCGGGCCGGGGTCTTGTCGTCGTCTGCCACGGTCACACTCCCAACGTGGTGCGGGCATTGGCCCATGCTTCGGTGCAGTGCCGGGCGCTCTCTCCCTTGGCCTGCGCGGCGGCGAACAGTCGGCCAACGTGGGTGTCGGTGAGGCAGCCGCACCCGCCGTGGGTGGAGAGCACGGCCAGGAACGTGCGGTACACGGCGTTGTGCACGCCGCTGGTGACCTCGGTGATGCGCTGCTCAGCCATCGCGATGCCGCGCTCCAGGAACGCGGGCGTGCGGTGACGGCACTCCCCGCCCCCGGCTGGCGCGGGCACGGTGACGGCCGGCAGCGCGGGCCGGGGCGGGGCGGGCTTACTCGAGGCGAGCGCGCGCACGGTATCCGGCAGGTCAGTCATCGTGCCGGTGCCGAACCCGAGCCAGCGGGCGTAGGCCATCGTGGACTTGATGTCCACGCCCGGCCGCACGCCGTTGGCTGACTGCATCCGACCGAGGTAGAGCCAGTGTTCGCCCCGGGTGGTGGGCACGGTCTGCGTGGTGGGCAGGTTGTCGCGGGCCCACGCCATGGCGTCGGCCCGGTCCAGGTCCACGACCGTCAGCCCCGCCCCGCCCGGGTGGTAGGCGACCGCGCTTGCGCGCAGCCATGCGCGGTGCCAGGAGCCGGAATTGATGACTTCGGGGTCGGTGGTCGCGGCGGCCCATGCGTGGCAGGGTCCGGGGCAGGCGCAGGACCCGGGGTTCTTCATGTTCGGCCGGCCGCCGCACGCGGCGTCCGCGCAGCGGCGGCAGTTACCGAACGGGACCTTCCCCGCTCGCAGCGGCAGCACGGGGACCCCGGAGGCGGCCAGATTGAGCGCGGTGCGCAGGTGCTCGCTCATGCCGCCACCTCCAACGCGGCCTGCGCCCTGGCCGCAGAGGCGCCCAAGAGCCGGCCGTAGGCGTGACGACGCTGCTGGGGCACGACGCCGTTTCCGATGATGCGGAGCTGTTCCCTGCGAGGGATGTCCAGCACGGCCGTGACCCACCCGGCGGGCAGGCCCATCATCCATTCCGCGAACCCCGGCGACAGCCGCCGGTTCCCGCGGGCTCCGGGCTCGGTCGGACACGGCGCCGGGCGGCCGGTGACGTGCTCCCATCGCCCTGTGGCGGGCCCATAGTCGGTGCCGTCAGTGGACACCCACCGCGCGTCCAGACGAACCGCCTGGCCGGGCAGGTAGTAGCGGCCCTGAGTATCCCGCTGGTTTGGGCCTCCATGAGGCCCGTCGGACGCCTTCGGGGTGGGCAGCAGCCTCAACCGGCGGGCGGCAGCTTCGTCACCGCCGTACGCAGGTTCATCCCACCGCGGCGCTTCGGCGAGGTCCCCGGACCGCCGGTGCCATCCGCCGTGGTCGGGGTGGGCATCAGCGGGATAGGCGAGAGCGAACCAGCGGTCGCGCTCGTGCGGGACGCCGACTTCGGGGTCACCAGCTCGTAGACATGTCCACCGCGCGTCATACCCGATCGCGGCCAGGTCTTGGGCGACGACGTCCAGCCCCCGCGAGCGGAGCGCCGCCACGTTTTCCAGGAACACGAGGCGCGGTCGAATGACGCCCACAGCCTCAGCGACGTTTTTCCAGACTCGCGACCACTGGCCATTGATCCCGTCCCTTCGTCCAGCGTTCGAGGTGTTGCGGCAGGGGAAACCGGCACTGATCACCTCGGGCCGGTACAGGTCTCGGACCTGCTCCCAGTCGGCGGTCGTGATGTCCCCGATGTTCGGAACGCCCGGGTGCCGGGCGGTGTAGACGGTGGCGGCGTAGGGGTCGTTCTCCGCGAACGCGACCACCTGGCCGCCGATGTGGGCGCGCACCGCGGCCTCCAGGCCGCCGTAGCCGGCGCACAGGCCGATGATGCGAGGAGGCGAGCCGGCGGCTCGCCTCCTGTCGGTGGGTTGGGTCATGCTGGGGTCTCCAGTTCCTTCGTGGGTGCTGGCCGGCAAGGGCGGCCCCGTTCTTTGGCGAGATGCGGGGGCCGCCCTTGGCGTAGCTACTGCTTGCAGGCGGGGTAGCGCTCGCCGATGGAGCACTGGTCGTAGTCGCCGATGTAGACCTGGAAGTCCTTGCGGTCGCCGTTGGCGGTGCGCACGGTGAGGAAGTACGGGCGGTTCTTGCTCGCCGGTGGTGTCCGCTCGGCCCTGGCGACGACGACGCCGGACGGGCCATCGGGCAGGGAGCATCCGGCGAGCAGCGCCACGGCGCCCACGGCCATCGCGACCATGACGGCGTGAGCGCGGCGGGTCATGCTGCGTCCCGGTCGGTGGCGGGGAGTTGGGGCAGGCCCGCATCGGTGAGGGCCTGCGGGTTGAAGCCGGGCAGCGCGGCGCGGGTGATGAGGGCTGTGGCGAGCTGTTCGGCGTAGGCGGCGCCGGCGCGGGCGGACTCGATCTGAGCCCCTGCCTTGAGTGCTTCCACGCGCTCGATGTGGGCGTGGTCCTCGCGCCGCACCGTCGTGTGCCGCTCGTGAGCGACCGTGTCGCGACGCTCGGTGCGCCAGTTGCGGGCGGCGAGCCCGTAGGCAGCCACGGTGGCCAGCACTCACAGCAGGATGGGGAGGGAGAGGCCGTCGGAGTATCCGGCGACCCCGGTGAGAGCGAGGGCGCCGGAGGCGGCGAACGCGGTCCCGGTGATGACGCGGTCCCCGCCGGGGCCCATGGCAGCGAACGCGCCCGCTGCACCGGCGGCTAGGGACAGGGCGGCCATCAACACGGCGTTGCCGGTGGAGTGTTCGGCTCCGTTGGCGTTCCAGATCCTCGCCAGGATCAGGACGGTAGAAGTGGCGAGCGCGGGGACGGCTTTGGGGGCCGCGGCGGCGAGCCAGTGGCGGGCGATGATCTGTTCGTTCACCTCAAGCTCCTTCAGTTTCCGTCGCTGGGGATGGCGTTGACGACGGCGGTGGTCAGGTCGTTGATGGTGGTGCGGGCGCCGGTGTCGGCGAGGTAGAGGCCGAACAGGACGGCGATGGTGGCCGCGCCCCAGCCCACCGCGCGGAAACGCAGCAGGGCGGCGAGGGCGAGGCCGAGCAGGAACACGATGGGGATGGTGAGGGTCACCGCTTCCCCCTCGCCTTGCGGCGGGCGGCGGCCCTGGCGTCCTCGCGGGCCTGCGCCTCTTCGCGGATGCGGGCGGCCTGCTTCTCGATGCCGCGGATGGACTTGCCGCGGGCCTCGCGCCGTACCGCGCGGACCCCGAGCAGGATGATGCGGGCGGTCTCGCGGGCGTTGTAGGGGTCCTTATCGCTGATAGCCATCAGGCTTCTCCCGAAGTCGAGTTGAGGTCGTGCGGGGCGGTGTCAGCGGGTGCCGGCGCGGTGGATGGCGCGGGCCCGGTTGTGCAGGCGGCGGCCTATGCGGATGCGCTTGCCGTAGCCGTCGCAGCGGCGGCAGTCGCGGGCGCGCTTGGGCTTGCCGCGGCGGTTGAACTTGACCTGGTAGCCGAGCCCGTCGCACTTGCGGCAGGTGGCCAGCGGGGACGCCGCACACACCGCGACGTAACCGAGTGTGACAGCGAGTAGGCAGGCGATAGCGATCACGGACAGGGGCATGAGGGGGCTCCCGGGGCCGGTTTCAGGGGTTTGCGCAGGTGGGCCGCTATGTACTAGTGGCCTGATCAGATGCAGTGTGGGGCGCTATCGGGGCCGCTATCGATAGCGGGTTCAGGTGCTATCGATAGCGGCCCCGGATGCTCAGCTCGCGTCCCGCTTTCGGTTACGCTCCGCGATCGCGGTGGAGATGTCGGCGCGCTCGATGCCGCGCTTGTTGGTGAACTTGCCCTCGACCCGCTTGCCGACCTGCCCGGTGGCGATGCCGTAGGGCTTGAGGGCGGCGGTCAGGTGCGAGGTCTTGTCCTCGCTGCTCATGTGGGCCCAGTCGCCGTAGCGTTCGGGCCGCAGCTCGGCGAGGCGGTCGATGACCGTCTCGTTCCACACCTTCGCCTCACTGGCGGGGATGACCGCGAGGACGTCCGTGAGCAGGGTGTCCGGCGTCTTCTCGGTCGTGGGGGCGGTGAGGTCGGGCAGGGTGCCGGCGGCGGCGCGGGCGGCGTGGGCGCGCTCGCACAGCCGGTCGGCGGTGGCGTTGTCGACGTAGTAGGAGCGCACGATCTGCGGGTTGGGCCCGGCGCCGACCAGGTAGCCGATGCCCAGGTCATCCGCGGTGAACGTGGTCGCGCGGATGCCGTTCTTGTACATCGACGTCCCCAGCACCATGTCGTTCTCGGGCTGGCCCATGACCTGAAGGCAGAACCGGATGCCGACGTTGGCGCTGATGGCCTTGGGCAGGCTGTCGGCATCCGGGCGCTGCGTGCCGAGCAGCAGGATGACGCCCAGGGCGCGGCCCCGCTTGATGATGGCCGTGGCCAGCTCAGCTGCCCGCTTGCCGTGCTGGTCGTGGGTGAACACTTCCTGGCACTCGTCGATCGTCATCACCAGCGGATGCAGACCGAGCGACTTCTTCGCCGCGAGCTGCGGGGTGACCTTGTTCTCCGGGCACAGGTCCTTGGGCAGGCCGTTGATGACCCGCGCCCGGCGGTCCAGCTCCTCGTAGACGTACTCGAGCGAGTCGACGCAGGCTTCGACGGTGGCGTCGTCGCCGGGGCCGGAGCCGTAGGAGTGGGAGATGGTCCGGAAGGCGGAGAAGTCGCCGGTGCCCTTGAACTCGAAGGTGTGCAGCTCACAGGTCGGGTCCATGGCCGCAGCCAGTAGCAGGATCCGCAGGGCGAACGTCTTGCCACGGCCCGGCATGGCGCCGACCAGGAAGTTCGCGTACATCAGGTCGAAGCCGACCGCCCGCCCTCGCGGATCGGTGCCGTACGGGACGGGCTTGAACAGCGACGCCGTACCGGACTTGGCCAGCGGCCACACCGGCTTGGGGGCCTTGGCCATGTCCATATCGCCGACCCACAGCATCAGGCGCCCGGGGTGCTCGCCCGGCACCGGCTCCGGCCACACACAGCCCAGCGGCTTGCGCAGGCCGGACGCCAGACGCTCGCGCCGGTCGAGGATGTCGGAGACGGTCACGCCGTAGGGCAGGTCCATGTCGGCGCGCCAGCCCTTGCCGTCGCGCTGGATGGGGTTCTTGAACTCGATCCCGTCCTTGCCCTTGCTGGCGGCCTTGTTGATTTCGGCGATGCCCAGGGTGGTGAACGCGCGCACCACGATCTGCGAGGTCAGCCGCTCCACCTGCGGAGCAACCACCGCCCGCGTCACGACCGGACGGTCCTTGGGGGCGCCCGCGGCCCCGAGGGCGAGCACGATGCCGGCGCCGAACGCCCACAGCCAGTCCGGGGCCATGACCAGCAGGAACAGGGCGAAACCGAGCCCCAGGAAGGCGGCCACGGCGGCGGTGATGAGCCGCAGCCGCACCCGTCCGGCCCTCTGGCGCGACAGGGCCAGGTACTCGCCGACGTCCTCCCGCTCGATGGCCGCAGACCGCACCGGGGCGCCCTCGGCATCGGTGAGCCAGCGCAATGTGCCACCGACGAACTTCGCGGCTCCGATCGGCGAGCGCACCGCGAGCTTGCCCGCGTACAGCGGGGTGCGGATCGCATGGAAGGCGCAGGCGTGGGCGTAGTGGCCGGCCACCCAACCCGCAGCCGAGCGGAAGTCGGCCGCCGACCGGAGCCAACCCGGAATCACCGGGTGCCGCTTGGTCGCCTTGATCCGATCCATCAGACCCGGCCCGGACGGCGCCGGACCATCGGCCATCACCCGATCCGACCCGGTGCCCGGGGAATCGGCCGACGGGTCTAGGGCGGGAGAAGTCGACTGGGCTGTCGAGTCGGTGCGGGCGGCGCGGGCCTTGTCGAGGTCGACGACCTCACCGCCGGCACCGGTCGCCATCTCTGCTTCGAGTCGGTTGAACAGTTCGCGGTCGTCGTCAGGGTGCTTCACTGAGGTGTCCTTCTCTCGGAGGAATGAGGGCCCGGCCGTCGCTGTAGGAGGTGGGCGGCCGGGCCCCATGCGAGGTTCAGGCGGCGCGCTGTTCGTTGGGGTAGGCGCAGGTCACGCACATGCCGAGCGAGGTCGGGATCACGTATCCGGCGTCGAGTCGGCAGGCGGGGCAGGTGCGGCGCGCGAGCATCGCCAGAGCGAGCGCACCCCACTTGCGCGAGGTCATCGGCCGCACCGGTTGGGCGAGGTCGAGCCGGTACAGGAACGCCACGCTCACGCCTGCCTTGCGGTGGCGGGAGCGGCGCATGAGCTGGGCCGCTATCGGCTGACCGCCCGGCCGCAGGCCCTGCGCCCTCAACTGCCGGCGCGTGGCCATCCCCTCCGGGGCGAAGCGCCACGGGTAAGTGGGGATGCCGTAGCGAGCGCCGTTCGGGTCGTAGCACTTGCCGAACGCCGCCGACATCACGCGGCCTTGAGACCGCGTTCAGCGCGCAGCGTGTCGCGCAAGGTCCGGGCGTTCTTCGGAGAGGTGTGCACCGCGAGGCGGATTCCCTCGGCGGTCAGCTTCGCGTCTGGCCAATCGGCCGTCACGGCGCGGGCCTCATCGAGCAGCTGATCGGCGGTCCGCTTGGGGCGGGCCGATCGGGCCGCCTCCGGAACGCGACCGGTGGCCCGGCGAGGTCGGGTCGATTCCGCGGGCACCGTGCGCTTCTCGATCGGCCGGACCGGGGCCGACTCGATCGCCCGAACTGGCTTGGTCGAAAGGGTCGACTTCAGGAAGCCAACTGCGACCGGAGACGGCAGAACGATCGGGTTCGCCGTGATCGGCGCAGGAGTCGATTCCGGCAGGTCAGCCGTAGACCGAATCCTCACGGTCTCGGTAGATTCCTCCTGGTTTACGGCCAGGGGCGGGGTGGTGTCCTGGGTGAGGCGGAACATGGCCCCGAGCGCGGCATCCGCACCGATCGTGACGCGCTGCCGCTGCACATCGAGCAGCCTCGATCCCAGGACCGCATCGCACGATCCCACCTTGCGGGCCAGGCGCCACGACGCCCGATCCGACCACTTGCGGATCCACTCGCTGGGGTGGTTCGCGGCGCGGGCCCGGTGATAGGCCAGCCGCTGAACGACCTCGACCGCCCGGCGCTCGCCCTCCGCGTCCCGGCCGTCGGTGTGCACCGCGATGCGGCGGGCCAGGAACGCCATGCCCTCGGCCGAGACGCACATGCCCATCGGGGTGATGGCGTAGATGACGGTGGTGCCCGGGTCGTCGGCGGCCATCGCGGCCATCGCGGACGCGGCGGCCGGCAGGGCCCACAGGCCGAGCCGGATGACGCGCGGGGAGGACTGGCCCAGCATGGTCAGCCCGAGCAGTACGAGCGCGAGGACGGCCGTGGCGCCCTCACCCGCGGCGACGGCACCGAGTGCGGTGCCCTTGCCGTAGGCGCGGCTGATGTTGCTGTAGGTGCCGATGCCGCCGAACGCGCCGGTGGCGAGCATCGGCACGAACGCCGCGCTCAGCACGACGATCTGAACCTTGGTCAGCGGCTTACGGGACTGGGTGGTCATGCCGCCACCTCCTCGCGCAGGCGCCGAAGCTCGATGTCCTTCAGCAGAAGCTCCTGCTGGGCAGCGCTCAGCTCCTTCATGGCGCGGGAGAGAATCGCCCCGACCTCGGACGTGGTCGCCTCAGCCCGCTCCGCACGGTCGGTTGCGGCGTACAGCTCGCGGACATGCCGGCCGAACGCCTCATTCGCGTCGGCGGTGGTCTGCCGTGCGCACGCGCGGGCCGTCCTGGCGGCGGACTCAAGGTGTGCGAGGCGGAGTGTGCTGACGATGCGGATCACGCGGCACCGCCCGTCACGGCCTGGTTGGCCAGCTCACGGCGCGCGGCCAGGACCCGACGACGGGACCGGCGGATGCGCCGCTCGTACAGCTCGGTCGGGGTGCGGTCCAGGGTGACGATCTGCGCGTCCAGCAGCTCGACGCGAGCCAGGATGACGGGCATCTCAGTCTCGATAGCGTCCAGCTCCGCGACTGTCGGCTCGCGGTCGAACCCGTCGGCCGTAACGACGGCCTGAAGTGCAGCGATGTTCTTCATGAGTCGTGTTCTCCCTAGCAGGTGGTACGGCTCGAAAGCGGCCCCGGTGTTCCTGCACCGGGGCCGCGCGCCGTTGGAATGGTTAGGACAGTCCGGCGATGGCACGTCCTTTGCTCGAAGCGCTGAAGCTGGGCGGTAGTTGATGCGCGGCCCTGAGCCGCGCTGGCCACCTTTTGCGGGAGGTGACGGCCCGTCGTACGCGATATGGATCTGTGCCTCAGTCCCGCTCTCCCGAGGAATCGCATCTCGGTCTCTTCGCGCGGCGTGGTTGCCCTTGGGCAGATCCGGTCTTTTGAGTCGGCACGTGTCCCTGACGGGAGGTGGCCGACTGGTCTCCACTCACCTCAGCCGGAGTCGTCACGGCTGTCGTATCTGTGGTGGATCACGCTCTGAAGTTGGCGCGCGCCGTCCGGAGGTGACTCCGGCACGACGCGTTGTTGCAGGTCAGGCATGTAGAGCACGACCCATTCGCTCCCCTTGCGGGGTTTGTTGGTCGCAGATTCAGATTGACCCATGTCAATCTGGACGCCAAGCGGTCCCGCCGAAGAATCCGAGATTGACCTAGGTCCGGTTACGCTCGGGGGTATGGATTCGAGCCCTGACGCACCGAAGCCGACCGCCAAAGACATCGCAGCGACGTACCGCAGTGAGATCGCAGGCGGCGAGCGCGAAGCAGGCTCCCGCCTGCCGGCGGCTCGCCAGCTCGCCAAGCAGCTTGGCGTGCAGCTCATGACCGTGCAGAGCGCGTACAGCCAGCTCCGGGACGAGGGACTGGTTCTCACTCAGCAAGGGCGCGGGACTTTCGTCCGCGACCCTTCGGTGCCCCTGGGTACGGAACCCGGGAGCAGCCCTGCGTTCACCGCGCTCTCCACTGAGCTCAGTTCGATCCATGACGCCCTCCGCCTTCTAGGGGAACGCCTGGACCGTCTTGAGGAGATCGTCGGCAGCGAGACTCCGCACGGACAATGAGGCTGTCCGTGCGCCTCAGCAGCGCTTCGGCTGTTGCGTGCGCCTCGGTCAAACTCGCCCTGATTAAGGCAAGTTCAGCGGAAGTGAGTCCTCCCGCGATGCCGCTTCGCTCATTGATCCCTGACATGCCTATGAGCATGTGGTCGCGAACCGCAGAGGACCCGGACAGAGTGTCCGGGTCCTCTTTCTTTGCAGGTCAGGGCGCTTGACGCCCCATCATCCCGTTGCAGCGTGTACCGCTTCCAAGACGGCAGCCCAGGGAAGCGCACGCCCAGATGGGGCGTCACGCGGCTCGTACAAGGGCCACACCTCGGGCCCGCCGACCAAATGCACTCCGCCAGCCCGCAGGGCCTCGACGTACCCGCCCCACGCGGGATGACGGGCGTGGGCCGCGTTGACGCGAGGGAAGACAACCACGGGCAGGTCCAACGTCCCGATGGCCTCGCCCACCTGCGTGAGCGCCTGGTTGTCCATCAAGCCTGTCGCCAACTTCGCCACCGTGTTCGCAGACGCCGGTGCGACCACGTAGCAATCGACTTGAGGATGGGGCCGCGCTTCGCCGGGAAACCGCGGTTCGTCGCGCACCGGTAGGCCAGTCGCCTGCTCCAGCCGCTCGGCTTCGCCATTCGCTCGAAGCCAACGGCCAGCAGTCGGCGTAAGCGTTACCGCAACCTGCCATCCCAGCCTCATCGCAGGTTCCACCAGACCCACGCGGAGCGACTCCACTCCCCCGGCCCCGGAACCCACGACCCCGAGCACTCCACGATTCTGTGAACTCACTGCACCGCCCTGCATCGTTGAGCCATGACGAACACCTCGGACGAACGCGAGCCGCCCGTCACGGGAGACTGCTTGACCAGGTCGCGCAGCGTCTCGCGGACCCTGGGATTGTTCCGTACGAGTTGCGGCGAAGTGCGCTCAGCGGTGCGCAGCTCACCGAACGCCTCATCCCCCTGGCCGGCCATCGAGAGGGCTCGGGCGTAGTCGATCCGATGCGAGACGCTGCGCTCCTGCGGCATGTGATCGACGTTGATTCGCCCGTGCTCCACCACGTACGACACGTTGTCGAGGTCGAGCTCAATGGAGAGGCGGTGAAGCAGCACGTTCGTCGGGCCGAAGCCCGTCTGCCAGTAGTTCTCATCCGAACCGAGGTCGTCCGCCAGCCGCTCGGCTCGGTTCAAGAGGTCTGACGAGGTGGGGCGATCTTGGTGTCGTGCCGCAGCAACCGCGGCGCGCAGGTAGATCATGCCCAGCAGGCTCAGTGCCTCGGGGTCACTCTCGTCTACCCGCGCCGACAGCCAGCGAGCTGTGGTGTTGCCCAACTCCAGAGCATCGTCGTAGCGTCCACTGGCCAGTAGAGCGTGCGTTCCGGAACGAGCAGCCGAGGCGAGGACGAGAGGATTCTCCGACTCGTCAGCGGCCCTCATGGCACGCTCGGCGGCGAGCCATGAGATGTCCGACTCCCCGATCTTCGCGAGCGTCGTTGCCGCGAGGTGGTGGGTTCGGGCGGAGACTGCCCAGCAATCAGCGCGGTCGTCGCCTCGCCGCGCTGCTCGGTCCTCAAGCTCCTGAGCAGTCTGGAGGAGCCCGGGGAGAGCCGCGATAACGCTGCCTAGACGCCCGCCCTGATAGTCGTTCCAGGCGTGTTCGACTCGCACCGCTACCGGCGCGGGAGTTGGGAGCTGAGTCTCTGCCTCCGATCCGAAAAGCAGTCGCGAGAGTCGCCGTGGGCTCATGAGTGCATCACGCACCGCTGGCACGTCGTCCTGCTGCTTGTCGTCTTCAACGAGCACGGTCTGACCGAGCAGGTCACCGAGAGACACGCGCAGGATGCCCGACAGCTCGGTGAGCATGTCGATACGCGGCGGCTTCCGTCGGCCCGTCTCGATCTTCGCGAGCCAGTCGGTGCTCCTGCCGACCAGGCCAGCCAACACCTCTTGCGTGTAGCCGCGACGCTTCCGATAGAACGCGATCCGTTCGCCGATGCTGAGGTGATCTCCGAGACCACGCATTGCGTTATGCCTCTCGGTCGTAGGGGCCCATCTCACGGTACAGAGCCGGTCATAGGGCGGGTAGCTGGCCTTGGCCGCTACCGGGTCAGAACCAGCATGAGCGCCAAAACGCGGTTAGACCCGGACACTGTGTCCGGGTCTGATTCGCTCTTGGGGTGAACGCAGATCGGGCGCCGCTAGTGCCTGGCGCGGTAGAACTTTCCCTACGTCATCAAGGCCCGCGCACGGCGCGGGCGCGCGCCGCCTCAGCGGCGCGCTGTCCCGAATGGCAGTCCATGCGACGGCTCAGCCACTGGCTTGGTCAGCACAATCCATAGACCCGCCAACAAGGCAATCCGCTAACGCAGCCGACAGGTGAACGTGGCGCTGCGCCCGGTTCGGAGAGCACGGACGCAGCACCGCATCAAGGTCTGATCAAGAAGCAAAGACTCACAACCGCGGGCCTATGAGCAGCGGACACCCCGCGCTGTGGCGACGTGCGGATGCGGGATGCCGGCCATTGCCAGGCTCCAGCGGACCGCCTACTCGGACGCGCCAGAGCGGGCGTTCGGGTGAGCAGCACGACGCCCCACCCGCGGAGGGTGGGGCGAAGGCAAACCGGAACCTCTCTGGGCCACAACCACCTCCAGGGTGAACACCGGCAAGCTCACCGGTGTCCATCCATTGCCGGTTACTCGGCCGGTGCCTCGGCGGCCGGTGCCTCGGCGGCCGGTGCCTCGGCGGCCGGTGCCTCGGCGGCCGGTGCCTCGGCAACCGGTGCCTCGGCGGCCGGTGCCTCGGCGGCCGGTGCCTCGGCGGCCGGTGCCTCGGCGGCCGGTGCCTCGGCAACCGGTGCCTCGGCAACCGGTGCCTCGGCCTGCGGCTGCACAGGCGCAGGCGCCGGGGCAGGCGCCGGGGCAGGCGCCGGGGCAGGCGCCGGGGCAGGCACCGGGGCAGGCACCGGGGCAGGCACCGGGGCAGGCACCGGGGCAGGCACCGGGGCAGGCACCGGGGCAGGCACCGGGGCAGGCACCGGGGCAGGCACCGGGGCAGGCACCGGGGCAGGCGCCGGCTGCTGCGGCTGCTGCGGCTGCTGCGGCTGCTGCGGCTGCTGCGGCTGCTGCGGCTGCTGCGGCTGCTGCGGCTGCTGCGGCTGCTGCGGCTGCTGCGGGAGCTGCGGGAGCTGCGACAGCTGCGGGAGCTGCGACCGTTGCGACTGCTGCACTACCCGCTGGACTACGACGACCCTTTGCGCTGTCGCCGCCTTGCACACACGGCGGGGACCTTGCGCAGTGCTAACAATGACAGAACCTCGTGTGCAAACCAGGTCTGGTGCCGCGCTCGACGATTCCGCCGTAGCCTTCGTTGTCTGAGGCGCCGCCTCGGCGCTCGTCACGCCCACCGCCCCAGTGAGCAGCGCAGCAGCGCAAGACCCGCCGACGATGTGCAGGATTCGTTTCCGGATGCTCTTCGCCATGACATCTCCTCTTCAGACGCTGGGGGCAGGGTTACCTCCAGCAGTGTGGGAGGTCCGCCGCAACCGTGGCGTTGATCCAGCGTGACCGTTGCGCGACGCTCGATTTGACAATGACGGCGACACATTGATGTCACGCTTCACGACGGACGTTGAGGCACGCAAACTCCTTCCAGTCTGCGCGCTGTCTCCGTCCTGTGCACGCTGTCCCCGGCGTGTGCGTGCTGTCGCCGATCAGGCGCGCGGATGCCGGTGGCGGAGCATCCTGGGCGTGCCTGATCGCGAATCGGCGTAGTGGGCCAGTACGCAGGCGCGCCTGTCGTGCCAACGGGCTGCCGAGCTGTTCGAGGAGCTCACGATGGCGGCAATCGGGAAGAAGGTGACGCTCCATCAGCTGCGGCACTCGAACTGATCCATGTAGCGGAGGACGGCGCGAGCACGCCGATGCTCGTGACATTCTCCGGCCACACGTCGGTCCGGTCGCTCGCGAAGTACGCGCGGCCGTCCGCTGAGGCGCTCGCCCGATGGTAGGCGTCCCGGGACGCCGGCCGCTGCTGCCCCTCGGCAAGTGCGGATTATGGAGGGTCAGGGCTCTCCGTCACCCGATGCTGTCCGCGCCAGAGGCCGGCGACGGCGGACACTGCCTCCCCCCGAAGCGGTCTATCCTGTCCCGCCTACTCATCTCTAGGGGGACATATCCGCGTTCGCTCGCGCGGCCCCAGAGCCGGATATCAAAGACGGCTATCTGAAGGTCCGTAACCGCGCGATCCGCAGCAGCAAGCTGCTGGTGGTGCCAGCTCCTCCCGGCCCTTCCTCAATGCGTCCGCGCTTGTCCTGTACCTGAGCGCGAGCGGCTCCCACTGCCTTAAGAGCACCAGGTCGCCCACCGCGCAGCCCGGCGACGGCACCAGATAAGGCCCCAACGGTCTCCGCAAGTCCAGCCATCACCGCTGCCACACCCTGATCCATGGGCTCATGGTCCCGGATGATGGCTTCGTGTGACGGGCCGTTGGATGGATCGGCTTGCGGCGGGCTTGCAACTTGAGCAGCCTCTCCAGATCGCCGTAACAGGCTCGACTCCAACTAACTGACGCCTGGGCCGTCCGTGGGCCGTGAAGCAACGGCCCACGACGGCCAGTAATGACCAATAACGATGACATCGTTACTGGTCACAGACCTATCAGGCCCCCGTCACCGAAGTCAGATAGGCGTTCGTCTTCTCGGGCTCATAGAAGAAGTTCTCGAAGTCGGCCGGGTTGTTGAAGCCGTTCGCGAAGCGGTCGGCGACCGGCTGGAGCTGGCCGGCGGCGCCGATCAGGTTGAGGACGTGCTCCGGCGGGACGCCCAGCATCGCGTTGGTCCACTTCACGACGTGCTGCGCGGTGTCCCAGTAGCGGTCGAAGGTGGACTGCATCCACTCCTCGTCGAACGGCTTGTCGCCCTGCTCGGTGATCGAGTCGAGGTACGAGGCGGCGCACTTGGACGCCGAGTTCGAACCCTGGCCCGTGATCGGGTCGTTGGCGACGACGACATCGGCGACACCGAGGACCGCGCCGCCGCCGGGCAGCCGCCCGATCGGGTTGCGGACGGTCGGCGCGTAACGGCCGGCGAGGGTCGCGTTGGCGTCGGTCAGCTCGACCTTCGTGGCGCGCGCGTACTCCCAGGGCGTGAACTTCTCCATCAGCTCCAGGGTGAGGGCCAGGTGCTCCGAGGGGTCCTTGACGCCCTTGAAGGCGTCCAGCGGACCGCCGGGGATGCCCTCCCAGAACAGGATGTCCGCGCGGCCCGAGGTGGTGAGGGTCGGCATGACGAACAGCTCGCCGACGCCGGGCACCAGGTTGCAGCGCACCGCGTCGAATTCCGGGTGCTCGGGGCGGGGGCCCATGCCGTGCACGTACGCGACGGCAAGCGCGCGCTGCGGCTCGGTGTACGGGGAGCGCGAGGCGTCGCGGCCGAACATCGAGACCAGCTCGCCCTTGCCGGCGGAGACGAGCACCAGGTCGTAGGTGCGGGCGAAGTAGTCGAGGTCGGAGACCGCGGCGCCGTGGATGACGAGCTGGCCGCCGCGCTGCGCGAACGTCTCCATCCAGCCGGCCATCTTCACGCGCTGGTCGACGGACTGCGCGTAGCCGTCGAGCTTGCCCACCCAGTCGATGGCGCGCTGCGAGGGACCCGGGTCGAAGGAGCCGGGGGCGGCGACGGAGACGCCGAGGCCCTCGATCTTCGGGGCCTGGGACTCCCAGAAGTTCACCTGGAGGTCGCGCTCGTGCTGGAGCGCCGTGTCGAACATGCACTGCGTGGACATGACCCGGCCGGACCGGATCTCGTCCGCGGTGCGGTTGGACATCAGGGTGACCTCGTACCCGTTCGACTGGAGGCCGAGGGCGAGCTGGAGACCGGACTGTCCGGCTCCGACGACGAGTATCTTCCGCATGCGGGTGCCTCTTCTACTGCTGAGGGGTGGTGGCTATTCGGGGGTGGCGTCGAGCGCGTGGCCGACGAGGGCCAGGAGGGTCTCGACGACCGAGATGCGCTGCCGCGCGTCCATGATGAGGACAGGGATGTGCGGCGGCACCGTCAAAGCCTCGCGCACGTCGGCGGCGGCGAACTCGTCGGAGCCGTCGAAGTGGTTGACGGCGACGATGTACGGGAGCCCGCAGCTCTCGAAGTAGTCGAGGGCCGGGAAGCAGTCGGACAGCCGCCGGGTGTCGGCGAGCACGACCGCGCCGATCGCGCCGCGCACCAGGTCGTCCCACATGAACCAGAAGCGCTGCTGCCCCGGTGTGCCGAAGAGGTAGAGCACCAGGTCGTCGTCGAGCGTGATCCGCCCGAAGTCCATGGCGACCGTGGTCGTGGTCTTGTCCGGGGTGGCGGTGAGGTCGTCGGTCTCCTCGCTCGCCTGGGTCATCAGCGCCTCGGTCTGGAGGGGCTGGATCTCCGAGACGGCGGTGACGAGGGTGGTCTTGCCGACGCCGAAGCCGCCGGCCACCACTATCTTCGTGGCGATCGGGGCGCGGGTGCGGTCCGTCTGCCAGGCCTGGAGCTCTTCCTGGGGCTCGAAGGCGATGCCTTCACGGCCGGACGACGGCTGGGCAGGTACGAAGGCGGGCGTGACGCCCTCGGTGACGCCTTCAGAGACGACGGAGTCCACTCAGCACCCTTTCAAGCAGTGCGCGGTCCGGCTGGCCCGGGCCGTGGCCGGTTCCGTAAACGCGGATCTTTCCCTGGTCGGCGAGGTCGCTGAGCAGTACGCGGACCACGCCGAGGGGCATCGTCAGGAGCGCGGCGATCTCGGCGACCGTGCGCATGCGGCGGCACAGCTCCACGATCGCCCGCATCTCCGGCATGATCCGCGTCGAGAGCGTGCCCTGGCCTATCTCGAGGCGTTCCTCGGGCGCTTCGAGCGCGGCGACGAACGTCTCGACGAGCAGCACATGGCCGAAGCGGGTGCGGCCGCCGGTGAGCGAGTAGGGGCGCACCCGGGCCGGCTTGCGGTCGCCGCCCCGGGTGGGAAGTTTCGGGCCGCCGGTACTGAGATTGGTGACGCTACTGCTGCTGCTCACTTGGCGTTCTCCATCGACTGGCGCAGTTCACTGCGGAGTTCGGGCGTGAGGACGTGCCCGGCACGGCCGACGAAGAGCGCCATGTGGTAGGCGACGACGCTCATGTCGCAGTCCGGGGTGGCGTGCACGCCGAGCAGTGAGCCGTCGCTGATGGACATGACGAAGAGGCTGCCTTCCTCCATCGCGACCATGGTCTGCTTGACGCTGCCGCCGTCCATCAGCTTGGCGGCGCCGATGGTGAGGCTGCCGACGCCGGACACGATCGTGGCCAGGTCGGCGCTTGATCCCTTGGGTCCGCCGCTGTGGTCGGCAGGGCGCTCATTGTTCCTGCCGGGGTCGGAGGAGAGCAGGAGCAGCCCGTCGGAGGAGACGACCGCGACCGAGAGGAGCCCTGGCACCTCCTCCACCAGATTGGTCAGCAGCCAGTGCAGGTTGCGGGCTTCGGTGCTGAGTCCGAATCCGGGGGTGGACGCACTCGGCGTGCGACTGGGCGCAGTCAACTGCTTGCCTCCTCGACTGTGTCCCCCTTGGGTTCTGCGGTCTGTTCCGTCCCGCCGATCTCGGCCTCGACGTCCCGCCGTCCCTTGTTGGCCCCCTGGTGGAATCCGCCGAGCCTGCGGCGCAGGGCGTCCGCGTCGACGGATCCGGTGCGCGGCGCCGCGGCGGGCGCGGGGGCCGAGATCTTGGGGGTCCTCTTGGGCAGGCCCTTGTCCGTGACGCGCTCCCACTGGGGGGTGCGGGCCGCGGGGATCACGGGCTCGTCCGCCGCCTCGGGAGCGGGAGGCGTGTCGGCCTTGGGCCGGGTGGGCAGGCCCGGGGTGCCGCTGGTCTGCCCGGCGCCGGTCTCGTCGGCGACCCGCTCGTGCGCGGGCTCGTCGTCGAGGTGCAGGGTCTGCGGCGCGGGCTCGGGGGCTGCCGCCGGTACGGGTTCCGGGTCGACGGCCGGTACGGGTTCCGGGTCGACGGCCGAGATCGGCGCCGTCAGCGTCATGGTCGTCTCGGCGGGTGACTCGGCCGGGACCGCGGGCTTCGTGAGCTCCGGTTCGGGTTCCGCCACCGGTGCGGGCGCTTCGGCGGCTGTCCCCGCTTCCCGTACGGCGTGCTCCGCCGCGGCGATCAGCGGGTCGTGGCCGTCCTTGGAACGGCCGCTCAGGACATTGGAGTTGGCCTCGGCCTCGGATCCGGGCAGGTGCACGGCGGGCGCGGCGCCCGCCACCGGGACCCGCGGCGGCACGGCTGCCGCGGGGGCCGCCGCGAGGAGCGTCCTGGGCAGCACGACGACGACGGCGATCCCGCCCTGCTTCTGCTCGCGCAGCTGCACCCGCACGCCGTGGCGCGCGGCGAGCCGGGCCACGACGTACAGGCCGAGGCCGAGTCCGTCGCCGTCCTCGGGGTCGAACATCTCGTCGTCCGCGAAGGCGGCGAGGCGGGCGTTGAGCTCCTTCATCCGCTCGTCGGTCATGCCGATGCCCTCGTCCTGGACGGAGAGCATGACCTCGCCGCTCTCCAGGAGCCAGCCGGACACCTCGACGGAGGCGTCGGGCGGCGAGAACGACGTGGCGTTCTCCAGGACTTCGGCGACAAGGTGGCTGAGGTCGTCGGCGGCGAAGCCGGCGAGGTGCGCGTGCGGCGGGAGCGCGGAGATCCGGACCCGCTCGTAGCGCTCGATCTCGCTGACCGCGGCGCGCACGACGTCGACCAGCGGGACGGCCCCCGGGTTTCCGTGGCCGTGCTCGGCGCCGGCGAGTACGAGGAGGTTCTCGCTGTGCCGCCGCATGACCGTGGCGAAGTGGTCGAGCTTGAAGAGGGTCGCGAGGCGCTCGGGGTCCTGCTCGCGCTCCTCCAGGTTCTCGATGACGCCGAGCTGGCGCTCCACGAGGCCGAGGGTGCGCAGGGCGAGGTTCACGAACGTGCCGTGGATGCTGTGCCGGACCCGGTCCAGGTGGGCCGCGGCCGCGGCGAGTTCGGCGCGCAGCTTCTCGCGCTCGTCGGCCATGGTCGCGCGCTGGCCGATCAGGTGCTTGCGGTCGGCCTCCAGCGTGGTGAGGCGCTCGTGGAGGCCGAGTGTGTGCGCGTGCAGGGCGTTGACGGACCGTACGACCTGGGCGAACTCGTCGTTGCGGCCGGTGAACTTGACCGGCTCCTCGCTCGCCGGGTCCCCCGCGAGGCGGGCCGAGCCGAGGCGGAGCACCGCGAGCGGCCTGGTCAGTGTGCGGGCCATGGCCATCGAGACGCCGACGGCGACGAGCAGGCACAGACCGGCCAGCGCGATGCGGACCTCGAGCGCGTCGACATCGTCGTCGCGCAGCAGGGCGAGGTCCTTGGTGCGCCGGTCGTAGAGGGACGACTCGGCGCCGCGCATCAGGTCGATACGGGCGGACAGCGCGGCGTCGATGTTCTTGGGGTTGCCGGCGAGGTCGTCGGCGGACAGCGTGGGCTCGTCCGTGAGGGCGGCCAGGTACTTGTCGGCCTTGGTGACGTCGGGCCCCGTGACCGTCGCGCCGTAGGAGGCGACGGACGCGGCCGGGGCGGCGTCCTCGAAGTCGGCGAGCGCGGCCTGTTCGCGTACCTGGGCCTGCTGGGCGGCGGCGCTCAGGGCGTCGCGCTGCTTGCCGTCGGCCGAGTCCTGGGAGACGACGGTCTTCGGCAGTCCGGTGACCGGGTCGATGACCGTGGACGTCTGGCTGGAGCGCGGCACGGCGAGCGCGGCGAGCAGGAGTCCGCGGGCGGCGGAGGCCTGTTCGACGGCCCGGTCGAGGTCGGCGAAGGCGTGTGCTCCGGAACCCGCGCGGGGCGGGGTGCTCTCTGCGAGCTGCTCGGCGGTGCGGTGCAGCTCGTTGATCGCGTCGGAGTACGCCTTGTGCGCCTCAAGAGCGCTGCCCTTGCCGGTGAGCGCGGCCCGGCGGACGGCCGCGATGCCGGCGAGGTCGCGTTGCAGCGGGGCCGGTGCGTCGGTGCGGAGCTCTTCGAGCTGCCGGTCGACGCGGGCGCTGCGGCTCTCGGAGAGCCCCTCCCCCTTGGGCCGCCCGGCGGCGATGAAGGCGGTGACCTCGTCGCGCTCGTCGGCCAGGGAGTGGGAGAGCGTGACGGTCTGCTGGGTCCGCGCCGCGAGGTCGACCAGCTCCTGGGAGTCGCCGATCTGCCCGGACGCGGTCATGAGAGCGGGTGCGGCGGCACCGGCGATCGCCGCGGCGACTACCGCCACGGCGATGATGAGCCGGTTGCGCACCCGCGCGGTACGTCGTCCTCCGGGGTCCGCGGGGGTGCCCGCCGGGGCCTGCGCGGCGGGTCCTGCGGGAACCGTCGTGCGCCCCTCGTCCGCTTCGGAGGCCGCTTGCTTGCCCTTGCGTCGAGGCCGCATCTTCCGCACCGGTGCTCGCATTCCTGACTCGTCTACCCATGGGCCCGGGTGACGATCTGTCAACGCGCGCGCCCCCTGGAATGGCTCCAGACCATTCCAGTGCCGGTGAGCAGTGGTCGCGCATCACCTAGCCAGCCACCCGAAGGAGTGAACATCGAGCGGGAGTTGGCGAGCAAGTCCCGGTGGCATGGGCACGGAGCCCGAACGGGGCGCCGGTTGGACGTCTCTCACAGGCTTTGGCAAGATGCCCCGCCACTCTCCGGCGGAGTCGATCATTCCGGGCGAAACCAGGCGCCTGACCTGCCGATGCGGCTCAACTCGCGACTCAACGGGCCTCTTGTGAAGGGCTCGTGCAGACTGGCCGGATGCGCATCGAACTCGCGACGGAGCCCAGAAGCCCCGACCGACCCAACGAGGACTACGCCTCTGCGGCCGTTCCCGCCTCCGGACAGGGTGGAGTACTGGTGGTCCTGGACGGGGTCACGCCGCCCAGGGGCGAGACCGGCTGCCTGCATTCCGTCCCCTGGTTCACGGCCCGGCTCGGCGGCGCATTGGGTGAACTGTCCGTTTCACTCAGGGATATGACGTTGACCGCCGTCCTCGCCGAGGCAATCCGCCGCACCGCCGACACCCATCGGCGTACCTGTGACCTTTCTCACCCGCGTACGCCTCAGGCAACCGTGGTCCTGGCGCGGTGGGACGCGGAGCGGGTCGAGTATCTGGTGCTGTCCGACTCGGTGTTGCTGGTCGAGGACGCGTCCGGCTCGGTCACGGCGCTCGTGGACGACCGGCTCGACCGCGTGCCGCGCTCCTCCCTCGTCTCGGACGAGGTGGCCGACGCGACGGTGCGCAACAAGGAGGGCGGCTTCTTCACGGCCGCCGCCGACCCCTCGGCCGCCACCCGCGCGGTCACCGGCGAACTCCCCCGCGCGCAGGCGCGCACGCTCGTGGCACTGACCGACGGAGTCACGCGCTGGGTGGAGAAGTTCCACGAGGGCGACTGGGCAGACCTGTTCGCGCTCGTACGCAAGGAGGGCGCTCACGCGGCGGTCGCGCGCGTACGGGCCCTGGAGGACGCGGACGAGCAGGACCGGGTCTTCCTGCGGCGCAGCAAGACCCATGACGACGCGACGGCGGTGTACGTGGAGCTGTAGGGCCCTAGCTCTCGGCCCCGGCGTTCAACTGGTGCAGCAGCCGGGCCAGTTCCGCCACCTCGGTGCGGTCCCAGCCCGCGAGCTGGCGTACGTACGTGGCCCGGCGGGCGTCGCGCACCTGGCGGAAGTTGGCGCGGCCCTCGTCGGTGAGGTGGATGAGCCAGGCGCGGCCGTCGGCGGGGTCGGGCTCGCGCGCGACGAGCCCGAGGTCCTCCAGGGCGCGCAGCTGCCGGCTCATGGTGGCCTTGCCGACGCCGATGTACGCGGCGAGTTCGGTGGCCCGCTGCCGGCCGCACTCCTCCAGGCGTGCGAGGAGGCCGTAGGCGGCGGGTTCGAGGTCCGGGTGGACGGCGCGCGCCATCTCGCCGGAGGAGGCGCGGGCCCGCCTGAGGAAGACCGTCAACTCCCGCTCCAGGGACAAGAATTCGTGGTCCACACCACTCTCCGTCGCGTCGAATTCGGCGCCCGGCCGCGCGCCGTTCCCGTCCTCGTGCACGTCAGCACCCATGCCAGGGTTTCCCGTTCCTGAAAGTTTCCGCCATTCGCGGCCATTGCCGCAGCTCCGCCAGTATTTCGCAGGAGTAGACCAACGGCAGCATCCGGGCCCCCTTCCCTCCCGGCGGTCTACGTGCGTAGCTTCATTAGTGACATGTCCACACCAGTGACATGTCGAAAGGTCCCCCCCACCGAGCTCACAGAAGCTCAACGAGGCCTTCGGAGGCACGCAATGCCCGTGCACAGATCCGGAACCGTCCGCCGCCCGCGCCTGAGGCGCATCCCGGCGGCCGGAGTCATCCTCGCGGCGCTCTCGCTGCTGTTCACCCTGCCCACCGCGGCGCAGGCAGCCGACGTCCCCGCCCGTGGCTCCGCCACGATGGGCATGGGCGTCGCCGAGCACGACGGCCGAGGCGGTCTGCCCGCCGACAACAAGGCGGCCCAGACCGAGGGCGTGGACACCAGCAGCCACAACGGCAACGTGGCCTGGGCGACCCTCTGGAACAGCGGCGTGAAGTGGGCCTACGTCAAGGCCACGGAGGGCACGTACTACACGAACCCCTACTTCGCCCAGCAGTACAACGGCTCCTACGACGTCGGCATGATCCGCGGCGCGTACCACTTCGCGACCCCGGACACGACGACCGGCGCCGCCCAGGCCAACTACTTCGTGGACCACGGGGGCGGCTGGTCCCGGGACGGCAGGACCCTGCCGGGCGCGCTCGACATCGAGTGGAACCCGTACGGCGCGGCCTGCTACGGCAAGACCGCGGCCGGGATGGTCAGCTGGATCCGTGACTTCGTGAACCAGTACAAGGCCCGCACCGGCCGCGACGCCGTGATCTACACGGCGACGAGCTGGTGGACCGAGTGCACCGGCAACTCCAGCGCCTTCGGGGCGACCAACCCGCTCTGGATCGCCCGCTACAACACCGACCCGGGCGCGCTCCCGGCCGGCTGGGGCTTCTACACGATGTGGCAGTACACGTCGTCCGGCCCGACGGTCGGCGACCACAGCAAGTTCAACGGCGCCTACGACCGACTGCAGGCGCTGGCCAACGGCTAGCGGCTGCCGCACAGGGAAGGCCCGGGCCCCCAAGGGGACCCGGGCCTTCGTCATCCGGCCCCAGTGGGCGGAGCCCACTGAAGGACACAGGCGTCACGCCGCGACCGGAACCTCCACGGCGGCCGGGGCCAGCGCCAGTTCGAGCACCTGGCGCACGTCCGTCACCGGGTGCACGTCCAGCTTCTCCAGGACCTCGGCGGGGACGTCGTCCAGGTCCGCCTCGTTCCGCTTCGGGATGACGACCGTCGTGATCCCGGCCCGGTGCGCGGCGAGCAGCTTCTGCTTGACGCCACCGATCGGCAGCACACGGCCGGTCAGCGACACCTCACCGGTCATCGCCACATCCGTACGGACCTGGCGCCCGCTGAGCAGCGACGCGAGAGCGGTCGTCATGGTGACTCCCGCGCTCGGGCCGTCCTTCGGCACCGCGCCCGCCGGGAAGTGGATGTGCACGCCCCGGTCCTTCAGGTCGGCGACGGGCAGCTCCAGTTCGGCGCCGTGCGAGCGCAGGAAGGAGAGCGCGATCTGCGCGGACTCCTTCATCACGTCACCGAGCTGACCGGTCAGGGTCAGGCCGGCCGCGCCCGTCTCCGGGTCGGCGAGGGACGCCTCCACGTAGAGGACGTCGCCGCCCGCTCCGGTGACCGCGAGTCCGGTGGCCACGCCCGGCACCGCCGTACGGCGCTCGGCCGGGTCCTGCGCCGCCTCGGGCACGTGGTGCGGACGCCCGATGAGGCTCCGCAGGTCGGTGTCCTCGACGGTGAACGGCAGCTCGCGCTCGCCCAGTTCGTGCTGGGCCGCGACCTTGCGCAGCAGGCGTGCGACGGACCGCTCCAGGTTGCGTACGCCGGCTTCCCGCGTGTACTCCCCGGCGAGCTTGCGCAGCGCGCTCTCGTCGAGGGTGACCTCGCCCTTGTCCAGACCGGCCCGCTCCAGCTGGCGCGGGAGCAGGTGATCGCGGGCGATGACGACCTTCTCGTCCTCGGTGTACCCGTCGAGCCTGACCAGCTCCATACGGTCGAGCAGGGCCTCCGGGATGGCCTCCAGGACGTTCGCCGTCGCGAGGAACACGACGTCGCTGAGGTCGAGTTCGACCTCCAGGTAGTGGTCGCGGAACGTGTGGTTCTGCGCCGGGTCGAGGACTTCGAGCAGGGCGGCCGCCGGGTCGCCCCGGAAGTCGGACCCCACCTTGTCGATCTCGTCGAGCAGCACGACCGGGTTCATCGACCCGGCCTCCTTGATCGCCCGCACGATACGGCCCGGCAGGGCGCCCACGTACGTACGCCGGTGTCCGCGGATCTCCGCCTCGTCCCGTACGCCGCCGAGGGCGACGCGGACGAACTTGCGGCCCATGGCGTGCGCCACGGACTCGCCGAGCGAGGTCTTGCCGACGCCGGGCGGGCCGACGAGCGCGAGCACCGCGCCGCCCCTGCGCCCGCCGACGACGCCGAGCCCGCGCTCGGAACGCCGCTTGCGCACGGCCAGGTACTCGGTGATGCGCTCCTTCACGTCCTCCAGGCCCGAGTGCTCGGCGTCGAGGACGCTCTGGGCGCCCTGGATGTCGTACTCGTCCTCGGTGCGCTCGTTCCACGGCAGTTCGAGGACCGTGTCGAGCCAGGTGCGGATCCACGAGCCCTCGGGGGACTGATCGCTGGACCGCTCCAGCTTCTCGACCTCCTTGAGCGCGGCCTCGCGGACCTTCTCCGGAAGGTCGGCGGCCTCGACCCGCGTGCGGTAGTCGTCGGACTCCTCGCCCTCCGACTCACCGTTCAGCTCGCGCAGCTCCTTGCGCACGGCGTCCAGCTGGCGCCGCAGCAGGAACTCTCGCTGCTGCTTGTCGACGCCTTCCTGGACGTCCTTGGCGATGGACTCGGCCACGTCCTGCTCGGCGAGGTGCTCGCGCAGCTGCTCGGTGGCCAGCTTGAGCCGGGCGACCGGGTCGGCCGTCTCCAGGAGCTCCACCTTCTGCGGGGTGCTCAGGAAGGGCGAGTAGCCGGAGTTGTCGGCGAGCGCGGAGACGTCGTCGATCTGCTGGACGCGGTCCACGACCTGCCAGGCGCCGCGCTTCTTCAGCCAGTTCGTGGCGAGCGCCTTGTATTCGGTGACCAGCTCGGTCACGGAGCCGGGCAGCGGCTCCGG
The DNA here is from genome assembly GCF_035918235.1 of Streptomyces sp. NBC_01445. NCBI lineage: Bacteria > Bacillati > Actinomycetota > Actinomycetes > Kitasatosporales > Streptomycetaceae > Streptomyces > Streptomyces sp. NBC_01445. Next base: position 4,094,220 of record NZ_CP109485.1, read on the forward strand.
CACGGTCTCCTCGACCGCGAGGCCCTCCACCCACAGGGCGGCGCCGGGGCCGGTCGTGCCCGCGCCGATCCGCACACGGCTGCGACCGCGGATCAGGGCGCCGGGGTCGCCGTCGGCGAGCCGGCCCACCTGCTCGACGGTCCCGAGCACGCCGGTGTTCGCGTATGTGCCGTCGATCCGGGGAACAAGAAGCACCTTCGGCTTGCTGCCGCCCACAGATCCGCTGGAACGGGCCGCTGCCTGGGCGGCCTCCACCGCGGCGCGTACGTCGTTGTCGTTGAGGTCCAGGGGCACCACCATTCCGGGCAGCACGACCTCGTCGTCGAGCGGCAGCACGGGCAGGGTGAGCGGTGTGGACGTCGATGCCATGATCTCCCCTTAAGCAGTCAAGTTGAGCTATGGAGACTCAATGCACGTGAGCCCGTGAATGTTCCCCTGGCGCTGTTCGCTCTCGGCGATCAGCCGATGGGCAGGGGAAATCCGCAGCTCAGAGGGGGTGTGTGACGTGTACGACCATGGGCCGGCCGGGGGGACTGCGTCAGGTCGCGGAGGATTCCGGCGCGCGCCGCCACCGGCGCACCAGCGGCCAGGTCCCGATGCCAATGGCGAGGGCCATGAGATGGCCCCAGTTCGCCATCGGGTCGGTGAAGGCGATGAGGTCCTCGACCAGCATTCCGCCGGAGACGGCGAGCACGGTCCAGCGCAGCCAGGGCGTGAGGAGACCGGCGAGCGCGCCGATGCTCGCGGCCACGCCGAAGCTGATGCCGTAGTCGAGGCGGTGCAGGGAGCTCTCGGGCAGATGCCCGGCCATCACGGAGAGCCCGACCGGCACCTCGGTGGCGAGCGTCGCCACGGTGTGGCCGAGGACGAAGACACCGGCGGTGCGCAGGCCGCCGATCCTGCGCTCCAGCGCCGTGAGGACGATGAGGAAGCAGACCGCGAACGGGGATGTGATCCCGCCGGCGATCCACAGGGCGCTCGCGACCAGCACGAACACGGGCGTGTGCGCGAGGTGCGCCACGTCGGTACTGGAACCCCGCAGCGCGGACGCGACGACGCCGGGGTCGGCGAACAGCGCGAAGAGGGACGTGCCGATGAGGACGGCGGCGTAGACGAAGGTGAACGGGGTCCCCGTGGGCGTGGGCAACAGCCGCCAGGGGCGCAGCCGGCGACGAGGGGCGGCGCTCTCGGGCGCCGTGCGCCCGACGGTCGCGTCAAGCGCTGTGCCATTGCCCGGCGCCTGAGCCGGGATGGCGTCGAGCAGGTGCCGCGGCAGGGGTGGCGAAGCCTCAGGCAGCGTCTCCGAAGAAACATCCGCCCCGCCAGCCTCGACCGTCACGCCACGCTCCACCTGCGGCATCCTTTCCCGTCCGGCCCGCCCCAACCCTTCGCCCCTCGCACCCGCGCTGTCTATGACCGGCGCCACGTGCGGCACGATCCACAGGACCCGCACAGGAGAGCCGTCAACTCCCTTTCCAGGGACAGCCGGGCGTCGCACCGGTTACGGCAGGATGGACGCCATGTCCACCTCGTACCCCGCCCCGTACGACACCGACCACACCGCCCCCGTCGTCCTCGACCGGCGCGAAGGGCCCTTCGGAGAGGTCGTACTGCGGCGCCACGGCGCGCTGCTCCAGATCATCGCCAACGGATGCTTCCTGATGGACACATCCGACGGGCGCTCCGAGCGCCTCCTGGTCGACGCGGCGCTCGACGCTCTCGACGACCGCCCGGCGCCAAGAATTCTTATCGGCGGGCTCGGCGTCGGATTCTCCCTCACACACGCGGCTGCGAATTCCCGCTGGGGCCGCATCGCGGTCGTGGAGCGCGAGCCGGCGATCGTCGACTGGCATCGCGAGGGCCCGCTGTCCGAACTGTCACGGTCCGCGCTCGCCGATCCGCGCACGGAGATTGTGGAGGCGGACCTTGTCTCGTACGTCCAGGAATCGACCGAGACGTACGACGCGCTGTGCCTCGATATCGACAACGGACCCGACTGGACGGTGACGGAGGGTAATGACAACCTCTACTCACCGGTAGGTCTCGCGGCCTGCCGGGAGCGGCTCGCCCCTGGTGGCGTGCTCGCCGTGTGGTCCGCACAGCCCTCCGCAAATTTTGAAGGAACCTTGCGGAATGCCGGATTCCGGTCGGTCCGCACCGAAGAGATCCCGGTTGTCCGGGGCGTTCCGGACGTCGTACATCTCGGGGTCAGGCCTGCGTAGCCGACTCGCGGTAACTCCCCGTACGCTGACTGCCGAAACCCAGATCATTCAAGCGTCAAGCGCACACGGATGTGCGCATTCAGGGGCGGGGCGATGGAGCAGACACACACCTCCCACAACGGCACCACGGCTACGCCGGGTGCCCAGCGACGGGTCCTGGTCGTCGAGGACGACCCCACGATCGTCGACGCCATCGCCGCACGGCTGCGCGCCGAGGGATTCCTGGTGCAAACGGCACAGGACGGTCCGGCGGCGGTCGACACGGCCGAGGCGTGGCAGCCGGACCTGCTGATCCTCGACATCATGCTGCCCGGCTTCGACGGGCTCGAGGTCTGCCGCCGTGTGCAGGCGCAGCGGCCGGTGCCGGTGATGATGCTCACGGCGCGCGACGACGAGACGGACATGCTCGTCGGGCTCGGCGTGGGTGCCGACGACTACATGACGAAGCCCTTCTCGATGCGGGAGCTCGCGGCGCGCGTGCACGTCCTGCTGCGGAGGGTCGAGCGCGCGGCGCTCGCGGCGGCCACGCCCAGGAGCGGCATCCTGCGGCTCGGCGAGCTGGAGATCGACCACGCACAGCGCCGTGTGCGGGTGCGCTCCGAGGACGTCCACCTGACGCCCACGGAGTTCGACCTCCTGGTCTGCCTGGCCAACACGCCCCGCGCCGTCCTCTCGCGCGAGCAGCTGCTCGCCGAGGTGTGGGACTGGGCGGACGCGTCGGGCACCCGGACCGTCGACAGCCACATCAAGGCGCTGCGCCGGAAGATCGGCGCCGAGCGGATCCGCACCGTGCACGGTGTGGGCTACGCGCTGGAGACGCCGACGCCATGACCGGCAGCGGCGGCGCATCCGACGTACGGGACGCGGACGGGTACGAGCCGGGGTCGCCGGGCCTGGCGCCCGGCACTCCCCCGGCCGCCCGGCCCCTGGCGGGCCACTGGGTGCAGGCCGGCCTGCGGCCGTTCTCCATCAAGACCAAGCTCGGCACGCTGGTCGTGGTCTCGGTGTTCATCACGACCGGACTGCTGATGGTCGCCGTCCGCACCCAGACCGAGCTCCGTTTCATCACGGTCTTCTCGGTCATCGCGACGCTCCTCATCACCCAGTTCGTGGCGCACTCGCTGACCGCGCCGCTCGACGAGATGAACACGGTCGCCCGCGCCATCTCGCACGGCGACTACACGCGCCGGGTCCGTGGCGCGGACCGGCGCGACGAGCTCGGCGACCTGGCCGCGACGATCAACCGCATGGCGGATGACCTGGAGGCCCAGGACCAACAGCGCAAGGAGCTCGTGGCGAACGTCTCGCACGAGCTACGCACCCCGATCGCGGGCCTGCGCGCCGTCCTGGAGAACGTCGTGGACGGGGTCTCGGCCGCCGACCCCGAGACCATGCGCACGGCGCTGAAGCAGACGGAGCGTCTGGGCCGGCTGGTCGAGACGCTGCTCGACCTCTCCCGGCTCGACAACGGCGTGGTCCCGCTCAAGGCCCGCCGCTTCGAGGTGTGGCCGTATCTGTCGGGCGTCCTGAAGGAGGCCAACATGGTCGCCTCGCAGCGCGCCGGCATCGCCTCGGGCTCCGGCACCCATACGCGTACGGACGTGCATCTGCACCTGGACGTGTCCCCGCCCGAGCTGACCGCGCACGCGGACCCCGAGCGGATCCACCAGGTCGTGGCCAACCTCATCGACAACGCCGTGAAACACAGCCCTCCGCACGGCCGCGTGACCGTGCTCGCGCGGCGCGGTCTCTACCCGGAGTCGCTCGATCTGGAGGTCCTCGACGAGGGCCCCGGCATCCCCCGCTCCGAGTGGCACCGCGTCTTCGAGCGCTTCAACCGGGGCGGCCATGTGAAGGGCGCCGCGCACGGCCCCGGCAGCGACGGCGGCACCGGTCTCGGCCTCGCCATCGCCCGGTGGGCCGTGGACCTGCACGGCGGCCGGATCGGCGTGGCCGAATCGGCTCGCGGCTGCCGGATCCAGGTCACTCTTCCGGGCCTGCCCCGCGTTCAAAGTTGACGTAGGGTTCGAACCGGAAGCACAAGATCGCCGTGCCATTCGCCACGGGGTGCGGGCCGATGGGCCGCACTCGTACAACGACGTACCCAAGGTGAACCGGAACCCCGCTTGTTTCCCGCCATTTCCAGCGCCGAAACACGGCTTCCGGTGTGACTTACGCGACGGATGACCGGCCCGGTCTGCAAGTCCCGGTGTTGGAGGCGTAGCCTTTATTCCCGCTGTCCATCACCTTGTGAGAAGCGGAAGAGGGCGGTTACCGCCGTGTCGCCACAGTCCCCCAGTAACTCGAGCACCTCGACCGACCAAGAGGGGCAGGGCAAGAGCCCTGCCGCCGCTTTCGGTCCCAATGAGTGGCTCGTCGACGAGATCTATCAGCAGTACCTCCAGGACCCGAATTCGGTTGACCGAGCCTGGTGGGACTTCTTCGCCGACTACAAGCCGGGTGCCCCGGCCCAGCCGACGACCGGAGCCCCCGCACAGGGTTCCGGTCCCGCCGGCACCGCCGGTACCGCAGCCGCGGGGGCTGCGGGCACTGCCGCGGCGCCCGCCGCACCGGCAGCCCCGGCTCCGGCCGCAGCTCCGGCTCCGGCTCCGGCCGCCCCGGTGGCCAAGCCCGCCGCCGCGGCGCCCGCGAAGCCGGCCGCCGCCGCAGTGAAGGCTCCGGCTCCCGCCAAGGCGCCGCCCGCGACCGAGGCCGCCGGCGGCCCCGAGTTCGTGACGCTGCGCGGCCCGAGCGCCGCCGTCGCGAAGAACATGAACGCCTCCATCGAGGTCCCCACGGCGACGTCCGTGCGCGCGGTCCCGGTGAAGCTGCTGTTCGACAACCGCATCGTCATCAACAACCACCTGAAGCGCGCCCGGGGCGGGAAGATCTCCTTCACCCACCTCATCGGCTACGCGATGGTGCAGGCCATCAAGGCCATGCCGTCGATGAACTACTCCTTCGCGGAGAAGGACGGCAAGCCGACGCTGGTCAAGCCGGAGCACATCAACTTCGGCCTCGCCATCGACCTGGTGAAGCCCAACGGCGACCGTCAGCTGGTCGTCGCGGGCATCAAGAAGGCCGAGACGCTGAACTTCTTCGAGTTCTGGCAGGCCTACGAGGACATCGTCCGCCGCGCCCGCGACGGCAAGCTCGGCATGGACGACTTCACCGGTGTCACGGTCTCGCTGACCAACCCCGGCGGCCTCGGCACCGTCCACTCCGTGCCGCGCCTGATGCCCGGACAGTCGGTCATCATGGGCGTCGGCTCGATGGACTACCCGGCGGAGTTCCAGGGCACGTCCCAGGACACCCTGAACAAGCTCGGCATCTCGAAGGTCATGACGCTCACGTCGACCTACGACCACCGGGTCATCCAGGGCGCCGCCTCCGGCGAGTTCCTGCGCGTCGTGGCGAACTTCCTCCTCGGTGAGGGCGAGTTCTACGACGAGATCTTCAAGGCGCTGCGCATCCCCTACGAGCCGGTCCGCTGGTTCAAGGACATCGACGCCTCGCACGACGACGACGTCACGAAGGCCGCCCGCGTCTTCGAGCTGATCCACTCCTTCCGGGTCCGCGGCCACGTCATGGCCGACACCGACCCGCTGGAGTACCGCCAGCGCAAGCACCCCGACCTGGACATCGCCGAGCACGGCCTCACCCTGTGGGACCTGGAGCGCGAGTTCGCGGTCGGCGGCTTCGCCGGCAAGACGATGATGAAGCTGCGCGACATCCTCGGCGTCCTGCGTGACTCGTACTGCCGCACCACCGGCATCGAGTACATGCACATCCAGGACCCGAAGCAGCGCAAGTGGCTCCAGGACCGCGTCGAGCGCCCGCACACCAAGCCGGAGCGCGAGGAGCAGCTGCGCATCCTGCGCCGGCTGAACGCGGCCGAGGCGTTCGAGACGTTCCTGCAGACGAAGTACGTCGGCCAGAAGCGCTTCTCCCTGGAGGGCGGCGAGTCCGTCATCCCGCTGCTCGACGCGGTCATCGACTCCGCCGCCGAGTCGCGCCTGGACGAGGTCGTCATCGGCATGGCCCACCGAGGCCGCCTGAACGTCCTGGCGAACATCGTCGGCAAGTCGTACGCGCAGATCTTCCGCGAGTTCGAGGGCAACCTCGACCCGAAGTCGATGCACGGCTCCGGCGACGTGAAGTACCACCTGGGCGCCGAGGGCACCTTCACCGGCCTGGACGGCGAGCAGATCAAGGTCTCGCTCGCGGCCAACCCGTCCCACCTGGAGACGGTCGACCCGGTCATCGAGGGCATCGTCCGCGCCAAGCAGGACATCATCAACAAGGGCGGCACGGACTTCACGGTCCTGCCGGTCGCCCTGCACGGTGACGCGGCCTTCGCGGGCCAGGGTGTGGTCGCCGAGACGCTCAACATGTCGCAGCTGCGCGGCTACCGCACGGGCGGCACGGTCCACATCGTCATCAACAACCAGGTCGGCTTCACCGCCGCCCCGGAGTCGTCGCGCTCCTCCATGTACGCCACGGACGTGGCCCGCATGATCGAGGCGCCGATCTTCCACGTGAACGGCGACGACCCCGAGGCCGTCGTCCGCGTTGCCCGACTGGCCTTCGAGTTCCGCCAGGCGTTCAACAAGGACGTCGTCATCGACCTGATCTGCTACCGCCGCCGCGGTCACAACGAGTCGGACAACCCGGCGTTCACGCAGCCGCTGATGTACGACCTGATCGACAAGAAGCGCTCGGTGCGCAAGCTCTACACCGAGTCCCTCATCGGCCGTGGCGACATCACGCTGGAAGAGGCCGAGCAGGCGCTGCAGGACTTCCAGGGCCAGCTGGAGAAGGTCTTCGCCGAGGTCCGCGAGGCCACGGCGCACCCGGTGGCGGCCCCCTCGGCCGACCCGCAGGCCGAGTTCCCGGTCGCCGTCAGCACCGCGATCTCCCAGGAGACCGTGAAGCGGATCGCCGAGTCGCAGGTCAACATCCCCGACCGCGTCACCGTCCACCCGCGTCTGCTGCCGCAGCTGCAGCGCCGCGCGGCGATGATCGAGGACGGCACGATCGACTGGGGCATGGGCGAGACGCTCGCCATCGGCTCCCTGCTCCTCGAGGGCACCCCGGTGCGCCTCTCGGGCCAGGACTCGCGCCGCGGCACGTTCGGCCAGCGGCACGCGGTCCTGATCGACCGTGAGACGGGCGAGGACTTCACCCCGCTCCTGTACCTCTCGGACGACCAGGCGCGTTACAACGTCTACGACTCCCTGCTCTCCGAGTACGCGGTCATGGGCTTCGAGTACGGCTACTCGCTGGCCCGTCCCGAGTCGCTCGTGATGTGGGAGGCGCAGTTCGGCGACTTCGTCAACGGCGCGCAGACGGTGGTGGACGAGTACATCTCGGCCGCCGAGCAGAAGTGGGGCCAGACCTCCGGCGTCACGCTGCTCCTGCCGCACGGCTACGAGGGCCAGGGCCCGGACCACTCGTCCGCCCGCCCGGAGCGCTTCCTCCAGCTGTGCGCGCAGAACAACATGACGGTCGCCATGCCGACGCTCCCGTCGAACTACTTCCACCTCCTGCGGTGGCAGGTGCACAACCCGCACCACAAGCCGCTGGTGGTCTTCACCCCGAAGTCGATGCTGCGCCTCAAGGCCGCCGCGTCGAAGGCGGAGGAGTTCACGGAGGGCGGCTTCCGTCCCGTCATCGGCGACAGCTCGGTGGACCCGGCCGCGGTCCGCAAGGTCGTCTTCTGCGCGGGCAAGGTCTACTACGACCTCGAGGCCGAGCGTCAGAAGCGCGGCGTGACGGACACGGCGATCATCCGCATCGAGCGCCTGTACCCGCTGCCGGGTGCCGAGCTCCAGGCGGAGATCTCCAAGTACCCGAACGCGGAGAAGTACCTCTGGGCGCAGGAGGAGCCGGCGAACCAGGGCGCGTGGCCCTTCATCGCCCTCAACCTGATCGACCACCTGGACCTGGCGGTCGGCGCCGACGTCCCGCACGGTGAGCGCCTGCGCCGCATCTCGCGGCCGCACGGCTCGTCCCCGGCGGTCGGCTCGGCGAAGCGCCACCAGGCGGAGCAGGAGCAGCTGGTGCGCGAGGTCTTCGAGGCCTGAGCAGCCTGACCTCGTACGTACGATTGTGGGGCCCGGGACATCGTCCCGGGCCCCACGTCCGTATCACCACAGGAGCGACTGGCCCATGTACTTCACCGACCGCGGCATCGAGGAACTGGAGAAGCGGCGCGGCGAGGAGGAGGTCACCTTCGAGTGGCTTGCCGAGCAGCTGCGCACGTTCGTCGATCTGAACCCGGACTTCGAGGTGCCGGTCGAGCGGCTGGCTACGTGGCTGGCGCGTCTCGACGACGAGGACGACGAGGAGTAGTCGGTCCCGGGCAGGTCTCAGTCCCAGGCGCGCAGCCGGTCGTAGGCGAGGCCGAGCGCGCCGTGCACGACGAGGAGGGCGCCCGCGACCGCCCAGCCGATGCCTCGTCGGCGCAGGCCCCAGACGGTGAGCGGGATGCCCACGGCGAGCTGGCCCGCCGCCGCTGTGCGCGCCTTGGGGCCGCGCAGCCAGGGCCCCATGGCGCTGCGCTCGACGACGTCGAGTTCCGCGCGTACGGCGTCCCGCCAGCCCGACCACACGATGTACTCGGCGCCGGGCTGCACGCGCGCGACCGCGCGCAGCCGGTCGGCGGGTTCGCCGGGGTTCATGCCCGGCGGGAGCGTCAGCCCCGCGCGCGTGAGGACCGCCAGCAGGCCGAGCAGGCGGGCGCGGGCGTCCGCCGCGCTGTCGGGCCGGGTGAGGGCCTGAAGTGACTGCATGTCCAGGACGGGGTCGAGGCCGAGGCGCGCGGCGAACGTACGCATGGCCTCGTCCTCGCCGACGGGCGTGCCGTTCGCCAGCCATACATAGCCGACGGGGCGGCGGAACCCGGAGGCGAGGGTGCAGCCGCCGTGTTCGGCGTCCCACCACAGGGCGAGCACCGGCCAGGGGGCGCTGACGGCGAGGGCCGCGGCCCAGCCCGCGAGGACGCTGTCGACCGGTTCGCCGCCGTGCAGCCAGGGCTTGCCCTCGGGGATCAGGACGCTCCACTCGGGTCCTGCCTGGGCGAGGAGCATGCGTTCGCGCAGGAGCTGGGCGGCGGGGCCGACGGTGGCGGGGTCGGCGCGGCAGAGCAGCAGCGCTCCCGCGGCCCTGGCCTGCGGGGCGGGGGTGCCGGCGGAGTCGGCGGTGGCGTCGGACGGCATGGACCCAACGCTAGGTCAGTTTGCGAGGTTCAGCCCCTGAATGCCCCTGTGCGGGATGATCGGCACGACGGAATCCAGTCGCGACTGTCTTGACTTTCCGTATCCGCGATATATCGTGTCTCACGAGGGTGCGATACAACGCGTTCGCTCCCGAACCGTCCCGCTGAGGAGGTCGCACCATGCCCGAGTGGTCCGTGGCAGAGCCCCACAAGCTCGCCTTCGACGAGCCCGTGACGACGCTCCACGTACGCATCGTCAACGGAACAGTGAACGTCGTGGGCACCGACGAAGGTTCCGCCCGCCTCGAGGTGTCCGGGATCGAGGGCCCGCCGCTCCAGGTGACCCTGGTGGACGGCGTGCTGACCGTCGCGTACGACGACCTCCCCTGGAAGGGCTTCCTCAAGTGGCTCGACCGCAAGGGCTGGCGCCGCAGCGCGGTCGTATCCCTGGCGGTACCGGCGGGCACCGAAGTCGAGGTCGGCGTCGTCGGCGCCAGCGCGGTCGTCTCCGGGATACAGGGGCGCACGGAGGTCAGGGGCGTCACCGGTGACACGACACTGGTCGGCGTCGCGGGCGACGTGCGCACGGACACCGTCTCCGGGAATCTCGAGGCCCAGGCGGTCACGGGCGACCTGCGCTTCAACTCCGTGTCCGGTGACCTGACCGTCGTCGAGGGCGCGGGCCCCTCCGTGCGGGCCGAATCGGTGAGCGGTTCGATGATCGTGGACCTCGACCCGGCCGACCGGGCGACGGATGTGAACCTGACGAGCGTCTCGGGCGAGATCGCGATCCGCCTCCCGCACCCCGCGGACGCGGAGGTCGAGGCGAACACGGCGAGCGGAGCCGTGTCCAACGCCTTCGAGGATCTGCGGGTCGGCGGCCACTGGGGCGCCAAGAGCATCACGGGCAGGCTCGGCACGGGCCGCGGAAAGCTCAAGGCGACGACGGTCTCCGGATCGATCGCGCTCCTGCGGCGGCCTCCGGCGGAGGACTACACACAGCCCCCCGCCGAGGACTCCCCCGCCACTGACGCCGCCGCCGGCGGCCCGGCCGACAAGAAGGTGCTCTGACATGCCCCCCGTCTTCGCCCACGGCCGCCTGCGCCTGTACCTCCTGAAGCTGCTCGACGAGGCCCCGCGCCACGGGTACGAGGTGATCAGGCTCCTGGAGGAACGCTTCCAGGGCCTGTACGCGCCCTCGGCCGGCACGGTGTACCCGCGCCTGGCGAAGCTGGAGGCCGAAGGCCTGGTCACGCACACCACGGAGGGCGGCAGAAAGGTCTACTCGATCACCGACGCGGGCCGCGCCGAGCTGGCCGACCGCAGCGGTGAGCTGGCCGACCTGGAGCTGGAGATCCGCGAGTCCGTGGCGGAGCTCGCCGCCGAGATCCGGGACGACGTGCGGGGGGCGGCGGGCGATCTGCGCCGCGAGATGCGGGCGGCCGCCTCAAAGGCGAGGAACGGGTCGGGTACGACCACGGGCAAGAGCGAGCGGCAGAACCCGTTCGGCGACTTCCAGGACTTCGGGGACAAGGAGGCGTGGCGCGCGGCCAAGGAGGAGCTGCGCCGCGCCCGGCAGGAGTGGAAGGAGCAGGCAAGGCGCGCGAAGGACGAGAGCCGCCGGGCCCGCGAGGAGGCCCAGCGGGCGCGCCGGCAGGCCAAGGAGGCGCAGGAGCAGGCGCGCGAGCAGGCGCAGGAGCAGGTCCAGCGTCTGGCGCAGCGGGTGCAGGACCAGGTCCAGGACCACTTCGCGCAGGGCGACTGGCCCACGGGGGTCCGGGAGGGCCTGACCGAACTGGCCAAGGAGTTCGGCGACTTCGGCAAGTACTTCGGCAAGGAGACGGGCGGCGCGGCCCGTTCGGAGAGCGCCGGGCCCGAGGTGCGGGTCACTCATGGGGACATCCCCGCGGAGTATCTGCCGTCGTGGACCCACGAGGACTCGACCGGTGACCCGGCCCGCGATCTGGACCGCCTCCTCGACCGCTTCCGCGACGACATCCGCGACGCGGCCAGGGACCACGGGGTGACGGAGGATCAACTCCGCGAGGCCAGGAACCGGTTGTCGGAGGCGGCGGCGCACATCGGGGCTTCCCTGCAGGCACCCAAGGGCTGACCCGCGGTGAGGCCCACCGCGGGGAGGGTCAAGGGGCGCCGCCCCTCGACCCTCACAGGCCCGCCGAGGTCAGGCGAGGTCAGACCGTCAGCACGATCTTGCCGAACTGGCCGCCGGCCTCCAGCCGCTCGAAGCCCTCGCGGGCGCGGTCCAGCGGGAGGGTCTCGTCGATCACGGGACGCACACCGGTGGCCGCGCAGAACGACAGCAGGTCCTCCAGCTCGTCCTTCGAGCCCATCGTGGAGCCGACGATCTTCAGCTCCAGGAAGAAGACGCGGGTCAGCTCGGCGTGCGAGGGGCGGTCCCCGCTCGTGGCGCCCGAGATGACGACCGTGCCACCGGGCTTGAGCGACTTGATCGAGTGCGACCAGGTGGCCGCGCCGACCGTCTCGATGACGGCGTCCACCCGCTGCGGCAGCCGCGCACCCGACTCCACGGCCTCGACGGCGCCGAGCTCCAGGGCGCGCTTGCGCTTGGCCTCGTCGCGGCTGGTCGCGAAGACCTTGAGACCGGCGGCCTTGCCGAGGACGATCGCGGCCGTGGCGACCCCGCCGCCGGCGCCCTGCACGAGCACGGAGTCACCGGGCCGCACACCGGCGTTGGTGAACAGCATCCGGTACGCCGTCAGCCACGCGGTCGGCAGGCAGGCCGCCTCCTCGAAGCTGAGCTCCTTCGGCTTGGGCAGTACGTTCCACTCGGGCACGGTCACCTGCTCGGCGAAGGTGCCCTGGTACTTCTCGGTGAGGATGGACCGGCCCTCCCGGGGCCCGACCCCGTAACCGGCCTGGCCGATGACGGAGTGCAGGACGACCTCGTTGCCGTCCTGGTCGATCCCGGCGGCGTCGCAGCCGAGGATCATCGGGAGCTTGTCCTCACCGAGTCCGACCCCGCGCAGGGACCACAGGTCGTGGTGGTTGAGGGAGGCGGCCTTGACGTTCACGGTCGTCCAGCCGGGGCGGGCCTCGGGGGCCGGGCGATCCCCCAACTCAAGGCCGTTCAGCGGCTGGTCACGGTCGATTCGGGCGGCGTAGGCAGCGAACATGACCTTGACCCTAGGTCCGCGCGGAGCCGCGCGGAACACCGTAGGGCTGTGACACGCGCCGCGCCCCGTGCCCCACGGAGTCGATCCGTGGCGTACGGGGCGCGGTCGGGGCCTGCGGCGTGCTCAGCGTCGGGCGACGCCCTCGGCGCGCGCGGCGGCGGCGACGGCCGCGGTCACGGCGGGAGCGACCCGCTCGTCGAACGGCGAGGGGATGACGTACCCGGCGTCCAGGTCGTCACCGACCACGTCGGCGAGCGCGTCGGCCGCCGCGATCTTCATGCCCTCGGTGATCCGCGACGCCCGCACCTGAAGGGCGCCGGCGAAGATGCCGGGGAAGGCGAGGACGTTGTTGATCTGGTTCGGGTAGTCGGAGCGCCCCGTCGCGACGACCGCCGCGTACTTGTGCGCCACGTCCGGGTGAACCTCGGGGTTCGGGTTGGCCATCGCGAAGACGAAGGCGCCGGGCGCCATCGAGGCGACCGCGGGCTCCGGGACCGTACCGCCGGAGACGCCGATGAAGACGTCCGCGCCGGCGAGCGCCGTCTCGAGCGAACCCGTGATGTTGGCCTTGTTGGTGAGCTCGGCCAGCTCGCGCTTGACGTCCGTGAGGTCCTCGCGGTCCCGGCTGACGATGCCCTTGCGGTCCGCGACCGCCACGTCGCCGAGCCCCGCCTCGAGGAGGAACTTGGCGATGGCGACACCGGCCGCGCCGGCGCCCGAGATCACGGCGCGCAGCTCGCCGAGCGTGCGCCCGCTGAGCTTGGCCGCGTTCTTCAGCGCCGCCAGCGTGACCACGGCGGTGCCGTGCTGGTCGTCGTGGAAGACCGGGATGTCGAGCCGCTCCTGCAGCCTGCGCTCGATCTCGAAGCAGCGCGGCGCCGAGATGTCCTCGAGGTTCACACCGCCGAACGAGGGAGCGAGCCGGACGACGGTCTCGATGATCTCGTCCGTGTCGGTCGTGCCGAGCGCGATCGGCACCGCGTCGACGCCGCCGAACTGCTTGAACAGGATCGCTTTGCCCTCCATCACCGGGAGGGACGCCTCGGGACCGATGTCCCCGAGGCCGAGCACCGCGGTGCCGTCGGTGACGACGGCCACGACGGACGACTTCCACGTGTAGTCGTGGACGAGCTCGGGATTCTCCGCGATCGCGGAGCACACCTTCGCGACACCCGGCGTGTACGCCAGGGACAGGTCGTCCTTGTTGCGCACCGGCACGGTGGCCTGCACGGCCATTTTGCCGCCGCGGTGCAGCGCGAAGGCCGGATCGAAGGGCTCTTCGGTGCTTTCGTTGCCGGTATGCGCCGGGCCTGCACTGGCCTGGCCGGAACCGGCGTCGCTGCGAGGATTGACGATCTCCGCTGCCACTTGTATGACCCCTTAAGTCTTAATCATCAGTTGAGGGTGGGTCCGCTCCTGGTTGAGGAACGGGCGGGCACCACGTATGACCCACATGTCGGGTGTCTTGCACTCGTACGGGTCAGTACGCGATGGGCGCGCCGCACGCGCGCCCTGAGCCCCGGATGAGGGGTGTAAAGAACCTTCTTACCTGACGGACGCCGCCCCGGACGAGTCCATTTGTGATCGATCACAGCGCGGTGACATGACTCATAGCCGTGGATCCGGATATTAGGTGCCGGACCTCAAGCCGGCCTCAAAGCCGACGGAGCGTCGCTCACATGGTGAGACGCGACCCGCGTGGCCGCAGATCTTCCGGCCGGACAGCGGTGTCGCCGCAGATGTTCGCTCACCCGTTGGCGCGATGTACCGGCCTGTCGGGTTCCGGGAGCGGTGCGGGGGTAACCCGTTATCCGATTTTGACATAACAAGGGCCCTGAATGGCCCGGTCCGAATGGCAAGATGCCGTAATCACACGAGGTCGCGACACTCGAAGGTGTGTGCCGGATCTCAGCATCGGCTACTCCCTCACCCTGCCGGAGGAACCAGAAATGACCGCAAGCACCACCCGTCGTTCGACCGCAGCGAAGTCCGCGAAGTCCCGGATTGCCGTGGTCGGCGCGATCGCGGTCGCAGGCACTCTGCTGCTGTCCGGCTGCGGTGACCAGACCAAGGACAAGAGCGGGCCCGCCGACTCCACCAAGAGCGCCCCGCTCGCGGACAAGCTCCCCAAGGAGATCCGCGACAAGGGCGTCATCGCGGTCGGTTCGGACATCGCGTACGCGCCGGTCGAGTTCAAGGACAAGTCCGGCAACACGGCGGGCATCGACCCCGACCTCGCGGCCGCCATGGGCAAGCAGCTCGGCGTGAAGTTCGAGTTCCAGAACGGCACGTTCGACACCCTGATCACCGGTCTGCGCTCCAAGCGCTACGACATCGCGATGTCGGCGATGACGGACACCAAGGACCGGCAGAACGGTGTCGACTCCGACACCGGCAAGAAGGTCGGCGAGGGCGTCGACTTCGTGGACTACTTCGACGCGGGCGTCTCGATCTACACGCCGAAGGGCAAGACCCAGGGCATCAAGACCTGGGACGACCTGTGCGGCAAGAAGATCGTCGTCCAGCGCGGCACGGTCTCGCACGACCTGGCCAAGGCGCAGGCGAAGAAGTGCCCGGCCGGCAAGAAGCTCGCCATCGAGTCCTTCGACGACGACCAGCAGGCCCAGACCCGGCTGCGCTCGGGCGGCGCGGACGCCGGCTCCTCCGACTTCCCGGTCGCCGCGTACGCGGTGAAGACCGCGGGCGGCGGCAAGGACTTCGAGCTCGTCGGCGAGCAGGTCGAGGCCGCCCCGTACGGCATCGCGGTCGCCAAGGGCAACACCCAGCTGCGGGACGCCCTTAAGGCGGCGCTCGACGCCGTCATCAAGAACGGCGAGTACGAGAAGATCATCGCGAAGTGGGGCGTCGAGGCGGGCTCCGTCAAGGAAGCCACCGTCAACGGCGGCAAGTGACCGCGTCCCTCTCGTCACCCAGCCGTTCGAAAGGCAACACCCGTGTCTGTTGACATAGACAAGACGGACGGGCCCGAGGACGTCCCGACGCCCAAGGCGGGACCCGAGGCCATCAAGGCCATCCCGGTCCGTCACTACGGCCGCTATGTGGCCGCGGTCATCGCGATCGCCGTCCTCGTCGCGATCGTCTACGCGTTCGCCCAGGGCAAGATCAACTGGGGCGCGATCCCCGACTACTTCTTCGACAACCGCATCCTCAAGGGTGTCGGCCAGACCCTGCTGCTGACCGCGATCTCCATGATCATCGGCGTGGCGGGCGGCGTCCTGCTCGCCGTGATGCGCCTGTCGCGCAACCCGGTGACGTCGTCGATCGCCTGGTTCTACATCTGGTTCTTCCGCGGTACGCCGGTCCTGGTCCAGCTGTTCGTCTGGTTCAACCTGGGCCTGGTCTTCGAGTACATCAACCTCGGCCCGATCTACAAGGACTACTGGTCCTCGTTCATGACGCCGTTCCTGACGGCGCTGCTCGGACTCGGCCTGAACGAGGCCGCGTACATGGCCGAGATCTGCCGCGCCGGTCTGCTCTCGGTCGACGAGGGCCAGACGGAGGCCTCGCACGCCCTCGGCATGAGCCACTCGAAGACCCTGCGCCGGATCGTGATCCCGCAGGCGATGCGGGTGATCGTGCCGCCCACGGGCAACGAGGTCATCAACATGCTGAAGACGACCTCACTGGTGTCGGCGGTGCAGTTCTACGAACTCTTCCGCTACGCCCAGGACATCGGCCAGAACTCCGGCGCACCCGTGGAGATGTTCTTCCTGGCGGCGGCCTGGTACCTGGTGATGACGTCGGTCCTGAGCGTCGGCCAGTACTACCTGGAGCGTTACTACGCGCGCGGCTCCAGCCGCTCGCTTCCTCCGACGCCGTTCCAGAAGATCCGGGCCAACCTGCTGTCGCTCGGCCGGCCGAAGGGAGCCGCGTGATGACCACCAACGCCATGGTGAAGTCCGAGGGCGTCCACAAGTCCTTCGGCAACGTCGAGGTCCTCAAGGGCATCGACCTGGAGGTCAAGGAGGGCGAGGTCTTCTGCCTCATCGGCCCCTCCGGCTCCGGCAAGTCGACGTTCCTGCGGTGCATCAACCACCTGGAGAAGATCAACGCCGGCCGGCTCTACGTCGACGGCGAGCTGGTCGGCTACCGGCAGAAGGGCGACAAGCTCTACGAGCTGAAGGACAGCGAGGTCGCGCTCAAGCGCCGGGACATCGGCATGGTGTTCCAGCGCTTCAACCTCTTCCCGCACCTGACGGCTCTCGAGAACGTCATGGAGGCGCCGGTCCAGGTCAAGCGCCAGTCCCGGTCCCAGGCGCGGCAGCGGGCCGGCGAGCTCCTGGAGCGCGTGGGCCTCGCCGACAAGGCGGGGAACTACCCCTCGCAGCTGTCCGGCGGCCAGCAGCAGCGCGTCGCCATCGCCCGGGCCCTCGCCATGGACCCGAAGCTGATGCTCTTCGACGAGCCGACCTCGGCCCTCGACCCCGAGCTCGTCGGCGACGTCCTCGACGTGATGCGTGACCTCGCCGAGTCCGGCATGACGATGATCGTCGTGACGCACGAGATGGGCTTCGCGCGCGAGGTCGGCGACAGCCTCGTCTTCATGGACGGCGGCGTGGTCGTCGAGTCGGGCCACCCGCGCGACGTCCTGACGAACCCGCAGCACGAGCGCACGCAGTCCTTCCTGTCGAAGGTGCTTTAGCTCCGCGTACGCAGCAGGAGGGGGCGGTACGGACACCATGTCCGCACCGCCCCCTCCTGTATGCGCATATGCGCGTATGCGCGTATGCGCAGGGCTACTTGACCGCGAGCACCAGCGCGTCGGAGGGCGAGCGCCAGACGGGGCGGGCCTCGCCGAACCCGGCGGCGCGCAGGGTGCGGGCGTGCCAGTCGGCCGACGGGGTCTCGCCGTCGGCGTGCTCCCCGTAGATCTCGAAGCGCTCGGCGGTGGGTCCGGCGAGTACCGGGTCCTTGGCGGCGAGGGCCCACCACTCGGCCCAGTCGAGGGCGCCGGAGGCCTTGGCGCGGTCCATCTGCGCGTGGCGGTGGGCGCGTTCGGCGGCGTTGATCCGGGGCGTGGTGTCGTCGATCATGTGGTCGGCGTTCATGAAGACGCCGCCGTCGCGGACGAGGCCGGCGATCTGTCCGTAGAGGGTGGCGAGCGGTTCGTTGTGCAGCCAGTGCAGGGCGGTGGCGGTCAGGACGGCGTCGTACGAGGTGTGCGGCAGCCGCGTGGCCCAGTGCGGGTCCTTGAGGTCGGCGGTCACGAAGGTGACGCGGTCGTCGTCCGCGAAGGTGCCCTCGGCGATGGCGAGCAGCGCGGGGTCGAGGTCGACGCCGACACTGGTGGCTCCGGGGAACCTCTTCAGGAGCCGGTCCGTAATACTTCCCGTACCGCACGCGAGGTCGAGCACGCGCGGCGTGGGCCCGGCGAAGGCCTCCACCATGTCGAGCATGACCCTCAGCCGCTCCTCGCGGTCGGGCATGTACCACTCCTGCTGCCGGTCCCAGCTGTCCTGCCAGGCGCGCCAGTCGGCGGTGACTCCGGCGGTTTCCGTAGATCCCGTCATCGAGAACCCTCCCGTACGTAATACCCTCGAAGCAAGAGCAACCATTACTCCTGTCATCGACGAAGATAGACCGCCCCGGTAAGGACTACAAGTGGAACTGGCCTATTACTCGGACTACGCCGTACGTCTGGTCAACAGCGAGGAGCCGGGTCGTGGCAAGGACTCCCTGACCACGGTCGAGGCGGTGCGCGACCTGTTCGGCGCCAACCAGTCGGCGGCCCGGCGCGCCACGGACGCCGACCTGACCCGCTTCCGCGGCGTACGGGCGCGCCTGCGCTCGGTCTTCGAGGCTGCGGACGGCGGCGACGAGACACTCGCGGTGGACCTGCTGAACTCGCTCCTCCTGGAGTTCCCGGTGAGCCCGCAGATCTCCGGACACGACCACCGGGACGACGACGACCGCCCGTTGTGGCACATGCACCTCGCGGACCACCCGTCGAACGCGACAGCGGGATACGCGGCGATCGCCGCGATGGGCCTCGCCTTCCACCTCACGGAGTACGGCGTGGACCGTCTCGGCCTGTGCGAGGCGTCGCCGTGCCGCAACGCCTACCTGGACACGTCGACGAACCGCTCCCGGCGCTACTGCTCGGACCGATGTGCGACCCGCGCGAACGTTGCCGCCTACCGCGCCCGCAAGCGCGCCGAGGCGGACCGGTCGGACAGCACGGGCCGCAGCGCCGAGAACGCCCAAGCGGCCACGGCCGCGACGGACCGCTGACGCTCGCCCTCCGCCCACGGCTTGCGGCGGCGCAGGCGCCCGCGCACCTTGGCGAGCACGAGGTCGTCGGGCACCGCCCCGTACACCTCGCTGTCGCCGCCGGCGTCGGGGTTGTCGCCGAGCACCCACCAACCCCCTTCCCGCCGCTCGGAGATCCGCTTCACCACGAGCAGATCCTGCTGGAAGGGGTGCCGCAGGATGACCACGTCCCCCGGCCGTACCCGCGCGCCGTGGTGCACGAGCATCCAGTCGCCGGGATACAGCGTGGGCACCATGGACGGCCCGTCCACCTCGATGATTTGGAACGGCACCCTGGCCTCCCGCGTCTCCTCCGCCGTCTCAGGCATCAGACATCCTCCCCGGTTCCGCCCGCCGGTCGTCCGGTCCCATCCTCCACCAGTCCCAGTCTCGCCCTGGACTTTTGTCCTAAGCCCATGGGGGCACCCGAGAAAACCCCTCTGCCACGGAGTAATGTCCCACCTGAGAAGACGATCACGAGGAAGGACAGCTACATGCTTTCCCGCCTGTTTGCCCCCAAGGTGAAGGCCAGCGCGCACTGCGACCTGCCCTGCGGCGTGTACGACCCGGCCCAGGCCCGCATCGAGGCGGAGTCGGTCAAGGCCGTCCAGGACAAGATGGCCGCCAACGACGACCCCCAGTTCCAGACGCGCGCCATCATCATCAAGGAGCAGCGCGCCGAGCTCGCCAAGCACCACGTGTCGGTGCTGTGGAGCGACTACTTCAAGCCCCCGCACTTCGAGAAGTACCCGGAGCTGAGCCAGCTGGTCAACGACACCCTGAAGGCCCTCTCGGCCGCCAAGGCGTCGAGTGACCCGGCGACGGGCCAGAAGGCTCTGGACTACATCGCCCAGATCGACAAGATCTTCTGGGAGACGAAGAAGGCCTGACGCCTTCCCGTCACCTGTCCGACAGCACCCGGCGTCCGCGCGGAGCCGGGTGCTGTCGGCGTTTTCGGGGCGCTCGGGTAGCGTCGCCCGGATGGACCACTCGCGCGCCCGCATCCTCTACGTCACCGATCTCGCGTACCCGGCCCGTGGCCGCCGGTACTGCGACGAGGACATCGCCCTCTCGGCTCGGCTGCGCGAGGAGTTCGACGTGGCGCTGTGCCATCCGCTGGACGCCGCCGCGCTGATGGACGGCTTCGACGCGGTCGTCGTGCGCAACAGCGGGCCCGTGCTGCACTACCAGGAGGCGTACGACGCGTTCCGCGAGCGGGCCCTCGCGCGCGGGGTTCGGGTCTACAACGCGCTGTCCGGGAAGGCCGACATGGCGGGCAAGGGGTATCTGCTCGATCTGACCGCCGCCGGGTATCCCGTCATCCCGACCGTCGCCCGCGCCGCCGATCTGCATCTCTTGCCCGAGGCGGACGAGTACGTGGTCAAGCCGCTGCTCGGCGCCGACTCCATCGGCCTCGAGTTCGTCGGCCGCGAGGCGCTGCCCGGCCTGGAGTTCGACGGCATCCTCGTCCAGCCGCGGATCCGCTTCCGGTACGAGGTGTCGTTCTACTTCGTCGACCGCGCCCTCCAGTACGCCCTGTACGCGCCCCGGCCGGACGAGCGGTGGGTCCTCGAACGGTACGAACCCACGGACGCGGACCGGGAGTTCGCGCAGAAGTTTGTCGACTGGAACACCGTCGGCCACGGCATCCAGCGCGTGGACGCCTGCCGAACCCCGGAGGGCGAGCTGCTCCTGGTCGAGCTGGAGGACCTCAATCCGTATCTGTCCCTGGACCTGGTCGACGCGAGGACGCGCGACGCGTTCGTGGCGGCGATGGCGGACTCACTGCGGGGGCTACTGGCCGACGAGGTCTGACGAGGACGGCCGGCTGAAGCGGAGCTTGTCCTTCTCTCGGGCGCCCAGGCGCCGGTAGAAGCGGATCGCGCCGTCGTTCCAGACGGGTGTCTGCCACTGGATCTCGGCGATCCCCAGGGCGCGGGCCTCGGCGGCCACGGCGTCCATCAGGAGCGGTCCGAGACCGAGTCCGCGGTGGCCGGGGCGCAGGTACAGGCAGTCCATGTGGAGGTACTCGCACCCGTCCCAGGTGGAGATCGCGGGCTCGCAGGTCGCGTAGCCGACGAGTGTGCCGTCGGCGAGTTCGGCGACCAGGCAGCGCAGGCGGGGCGTGGCGGTGGAGAACAGGAGTGTGTGCAGGCGGTCGGCGAGGCCGGGCGCCGGCGGGTCCGCCTTCTCGAACGCGGCGTGCTCCGCGGCGAGTCGGGCCACTTCGGGCAGGTCGCCGGGGCGGGCGGGCCGCACGCTCACACGTGCGTCGGTCACCGGGCGTCCTCCTTCGTGACGTCCGCGGACCAGGCGGCGAGGCGGTCCATGAGAGGCCCTTCGCCGTCGAGGACGTGGCGGGTGAACGCGGTGCGCTCGTGGGCGAGCACGGCCGCCTCCCAGACGCAGGGGGCGAGGCCGGTGCGCCCGGGCCGCAGCAGTTCCGGGTGGCCCACGGGTCCGGTGAAGACCGCGAGGTCGGACATGTGGCCCTCGATCCAGGTGTGGACGAGGACGTAGTCCCCGTCTCCCCCGGCGTGCAGCAGGACGACGGCGAGGCCGAGCGAGCCCCGGACGGCGCCGAGCGCCAGATGGGCGTCGACGAGCGGCATGACCGCGGCGACGTCCCGCTCCGTCACCGCGCGCCCCGGCGCCTCGATGGCGTACGTCTTGACGAGGTGACCGCCGTGCTCGCCGCTGCCCAACGGGCGTACCACGCGCGCATGGTGGCCGTCGGCGAGGGCGAGGAGCGCGCCCTGGTCGACGGCCACCGGGAGGGCCGATGCTGCGGTTGTGTTCTCGGTGCGATCGGACATGGCCCCATCATGCAGGGCCAAGGGGTCAGGCGTCCGCCCTGTTCTGTCCGCGCCGGGGCGAGAGGAACAGCGCGGCCAGTGCCGAACCCGCCGCCACCAGCAGGGAGTTGACGAGTACGGCCGTGGAGACTCCGGACAGGACCGCGTGCGGGCCGGTCGCCCCGCCCACGCGGGCCGTGGCGATCGCGCTCATCACCGGGATGCCCAGGGTGATGCCGACCTGCTGGGTCATGGTCGCGAGGCCGGTGGCGAGGCCCTGCTCCTCGTCGGGCAGTCCGGACGTGGCCGTCACCATGAAGCCGACGATCACCAGCATGTTGCCGACGCCCCCGACGAACGTGGCCGCGAGGAGCAGCCAGATCCAGGCCCCCGACGTGCCGAGCGCCACCAGGGCGAGCGTGGCGGCGGCCTGGACGGCGCCGCCGACGACGATCGTGGTCCGGTTGCCGAGGCGTCCGACGGCTCGGCCGCCGAGCGTGCCGCCGATCACGGTGCCGAGCCCGAGGACCCCGAAGGCGAGGCCCGTGGCGAGCGGCGAGTAGCCGAGGACTTCCTGGAGGTAGAGCGTGAGCAGGAAGACGAGGGACGTCTCGGTGACGAAGGCGATGAGCCCTGCCGCGTTGCCCCAGATCACGGTGCGCCGCCTGAGGATGTGGAGCGGGACGAGGGGCGCGGCGGCCCCCTTCTCGACGAACACGAAGGCGACGAGGAGCGCGGCGCCCGCGAGCAGCGCGGCCAGGGTCGCGGGGGCGCCCCAGCCGGTCTCGCCGGCCTGCGTGAGCCCGTAGACGAGGAGCAGGAGCCCGCCGGTGACGGCCGCGGCGCCGGGTACGTCGAGGCGCGGGCGCCGGTCCGGGCGCGAGTCGGTGATGACGGACGGGGCGAGGACGAGGACGAGCGCCGCGACGGGGACGTTGACGAAGAACGCCCAGCGCCAGGAGAGCAGGTCGGTGAGAAGGCCGCCGAGGATGGCGCCCGCGGTGAAACCGGCGGACATCAGGGCTCCGTTGAGGCCGAGGGCGCGTTCACGCAGCGGCCCCTCCTTGAAGGCGGTGGTCAGGAGGGCGAGACCGGCCGGGGTGACGGCAGCGGTCGCAAGCCCCTGCAACACCCTTGCCGTGAGCAGGACTTCGGGTGAGGTGGCGAGGCCGCCCAGGAGGGAGGAGGCGCCGAGGACCGCCATACCGGCGAGGAACAGCCGCTTGCGGCCCACCAGGTCGGCGACGCGGCCGAAGAGGAGCGTGAACCCGGCGGCGGCGAGCGCGAACGCCGTGGCGATCCACTGGAGATGGGAGAGCGAGAAGCCGAGCCCCTCGCCGACGACGGGCAGCGCGACGTTCAGGATCGAGAAGTCCACGGCGATCATGAACTGGGCGCCGAGGAGGAGGGTGAGGACGAGCTTCTGGCGGGCCGTCATGCGCGGGGGTGGTGCGACGGCAGGTGCGGGGGCGGTCTGCGTGGGCGCCGACATGAGGCACTCCTTAAATGGCTCTGCGTTCCCGTTAAGGCGCGCCAAACGTAGCAGAGTGGAGGACCTTAAGGGAACTGCAGTTCCGTTATCTGTCGGCGAGCACCGCTCGCACGTTGTCCCGCACCGTCTCCTGGTCCCGGCGCGCCGCCTCGTACGCGGACCTGTGACGCCCAAGGTCCGCCCGCTGCCGCTCGGACAGCACGGACCACCACACCCCGGCGGTGTTGTGCCCGCGCTTGCACTCGACATCGGCGACGGCCGTGCCCCGCTCACGCCGCGTACGCGCCGTGTTGCCGCCGCTGTCGCGCTTCCACGCCTTGTCGCGGAAGGCGTCATCGGGGGTGCCGTACCGCTTGAACCCCTTGTCCACGACGCACTGCGACCAGACCTTGAGCACGCGCCGCATCCGCCGGTCCTTCACGGCCGCCTTCTCCAGGACGATCTCCCGCTGCGGGACGTACCCCCACGTGCGGCGCAGGTCCCGCACACCGCGGTAGAGGCGCTTGTCCGCGCGGCCGAGGCAGCCCTCCTCGGGGACGCGCTTGCCGAGGACCGTCGGCTTCCCGCCCGTGCGGTGCCCCCAGTAGACGTGGGACTCCTCGACCGTCATACGGCGGCCCTCGGGCTCGATCCGTACGTCCCGTTGCGGGTCCCAGCCGTACCCCCAGCGCCGCGCCTTCTCCAGGTCGAGCTGCCCATCGAGATCCTGGGACACGGCCACCATGGCCAATCCGCCGGGATTCGGGTTCTTCGGGTCGCGCGGGAAGTCGGCGAAGCCGAAGTCGCGCATGCACCGCTGAGCGAGGAGCTTCTGGGCGCGCTTGAGCGTGCCGAAGGCCCCGTCGTCCTCGGCGGTGAATTCGTAGCGGTGCAGGGGCAGTTCGGGCCGGTCCTTCGCCTCGCGGACGATCGGAACGCCGTCCGCGGTCCGCCGGACACCGGACGGTGAACCGTCACACCCCGCCAGCAGGACCACCGTCATCGCCGCCGCGACCCCTACGGGACCGCCCCCTCGCCGTGCGCGCACCGAACCCCCTCGGCCGGCTCACGCCGGCCCGTCCCCGCCCGGGGGCGAGCCACCCCCAGATCCGAACACCCGTCCGGCTGACGGGCAGACCGAGGGGACTTTAGCGGACCCGCCCGCCGTCCCAGTCGCGCACCTCGGTGACGGCGTCGACCGGCAACGGCCCGTAGATGTGCGGGAATTCGTCCGCGCCGGGCTCCGGCGCCTCGAACCTGACGGGCGCGGGCACCCGCGCGCTGTCGATGACCAGCACCACCAGCTCGTCGGCCCCGTCGTACGCGCCGTACAGGAAGTCGGCGACCTTCTGGAGCTGGTGCGCCAGCGAGCAGTGGATGAAGCCCTCCTCGGCGAGGGTCCTGCCGCGCGTGGACATCTCGTAGGCGCCGGACGCGCGGGCCGCGTCCCACAGGGAGCGCTCGGTGATGTGCAGGAGTTCGGTCATGCACACCAACCTACGAGCCGACGGCTGCGGCGGGTATCGCGTATCGGCCGGGGCCTCACCCGAGCCGGGCCGCCCGCAGCCGGAGGTAGCGCTGCTCCGGGCGGCTGAGCGTGCCGCTCGCCGCCTCCTGGTAGGCCGCCCGCGCCGCGTCGCGGTCCCCGGCCAGCTCCAGGAGGTGACCCCGCACGGCGGCGAGCCGGTGGTGCCCGCCGAGGGCGTCCGCCAGCTTGTCCGTCTCCGTCAGGCCCGCCTCGGGGCCGTGCACCATGGCGACGGCGACCGCCCGGCCGAGCGCGGCCATCGCCTCCCCCTCGGGCACGATCCGCACGAGCAGGTCGTACAGGGCGAGGATCTGCGGCCAGTCGGTGTCCTCGGCGCGCGCCGCCTCGTCGTGCAACGCGGCGATGGCGGCCTGGAGTTGATAGGGGCCGACCGGTCCGTGCAGGAGGGCGAGGGAGACCAGGGCGACGCCTTCGTCGATCTCCGCGCGGTCCCACAGAGTGCGGTCCTGTTCGTCGAGGCGGACCAGTTCGCCCGCCGCGTCGGTACGGGCCGCGCGGCGCGCGTCGGTAAGCAGCATGAGGGCGAGCAGCCCGGTGACCTCGCTGTCGTCGGGCAGCAGCGCCCGCACGGCCCGGGTCAGCCGGATCGCCTCGCGGGCCAGGTCGGCGCGCTGCAACTGGGGCCCCGACGTGGCCGTATACCCCTCGTTGAAGATCAGGTAGAGGATCTGGAGCACGGCGGGCAGCCGCTCGCGCCAGTCCTCGGGCAGGCGGAAGCGCACGCCCCGTACGCGCTGCTTGGCGCGGCTGATGCGCTGCGCCATCGTCGGCTCGGGGACGAGATGGGCGCGGGCGATCTCGGCCGTCGTCAGGCCGCCCACGGCGCGCAGGGTGAGGGCGACCTGGGCGGCCGGGGTCAGCTCCGGGTGGCAGCACAGGTAGAGCAGGGTGAGGGTGTCGTCCTCGGAGGGGGCGCGGCTCTCGCCGGGCGGCGGGGCCGTGAACGCGTCACGCGGGGTGAGCGCGGCATCCGCCTCCTCGCGTCTGCGCCGCGCGTCGTCGCTGCGCAGGGTGTCGACGAGACGGCGTGACGCGACCCTGATGAGCCAGCCGCGCGGGTTGTCGGGCACGCCGGATTCGGGCCACTGCCGTGCGGCGGCGAGCAACGCCTCCTGCACGGCGTCCTCCGCGGCGTCGAAGTGTCCGTAGCGGCGGACCAGCGCGCCGAGGACCTGCGGCGCGTGGCGGCGCAGCAGGTCCTCGGTCGCCGCGGTCGTCAAAGGTCGCCGCCGCTGCCCATGATGGCGCGGATCACGACGGGGCGGACGGGTGCACCCGCGGGTGCGGGGCACTCGGCCACGCGCTTGGCGATCTCGGTGACGCGGTCGAGGTTCTCGCACTCGAGGATCCAGAAACCGGCGAGCAGCTCCTTCGTCTCCCCATAGGGGCCGTCGGTGATGACGGGCCGCCCCTGCGCGTCCGGCGTGACGAACCGGGCCTTCGCGGGCTCCGCCAGACCTTCACCGGCGAGCATCTCGCCGGTCTCGGCGAGGTCGTCGTTGATCTTCTGCATGTGGGCGAACATCGTCTGGATGTCCTTCTCGCCCCAGGCCGGATTGCCCTCGGACGCCTTGCCCGCCATGGCCTCGTAGTCGAGCTGGGTGCCTGTCACCATCATCAGGTACTTCATGGCTGTGCGCTCCTTCGGCCAAGCCGTCCGCCGGGCGCGGGCGGCTTCACTGGAGACGTCGGAGCGGCAGCAGCGTTCTCGACACCGCCCGGAAAAAAATTCTAGCCGGGGATCCCCGGCCTCTTCCTGCTGTACGTCCGCACGATCACGCCGTTGCCGAACGTCCGGTTCTCTTCCAGCGCGAACTCGCCGATCGCGAAGCCGGAGCCGAACATCGGCATGCCCGAGCCGAACACCAGCGGGTACGTCTTGATCACCAGCTCGTCCACCTCGTCGGCGAGGACGCCGGCGAGCGTCGCGCCGCCGCACAGCCAGATGCCGAACTCGCTGTCCTCCGCCTTCAGTTCGCGGACCTTGCCGACGACGTCCTCGGCGACGATCTCCACGTTCGGGTCGGGGGACTTCTCGATCGAGCGCGCCGCGACGTACTCGCGCAGGTGCCCGTACGGGCTGGTCAGGCCGGCGTCGAGGCCGATCTGGTAGCTGGCCCGGCCCTGGATGACGGTGTCGAACCGCTTGTTGGCCAGGTGCTCCAGGCCGAGCATCCGCCGGCCCTGCGCCGAGATGGTCTCGGGGTACTCGGTCGTGAGGAACTCGAGGAACTCCTCGTTCACGAAGGGCATGAAGGCGTTCGCGTCTCCGTCGGGATCGCCGATGAAACCGTCGATCGACACGGCGACGAAGTACGTGAGCTTTCGCAAGTGGGTCTCTTTCCGCAGATGACAGGGGTGTCCGGGCGAGCCGTTGCGCCGTTTCGACCTCCTGGCCCGCTCGAACAACTGCAGTTATAGTGCTTCATCTGTAGTGGTTGCAAGAGGTTTCCGGATCTACGGTCAAGAGGAGCGCGCAGATGGCACGGAACGCGGAGCGCAGGGTGGCCCTGGTGAACGCCGCGGTGGAGGTACTCGCGGCCGAGGGCGCGCGCGGCCTGACCTTCCGCGCGGTGGACGCGGCGGCGGGCGTCCCCACGGGCACCTCGTCGAACTACTTCACCAGTCGGGACGACCTGCTGCACCAGATCGACTCATGGCTGCACGAGCGGCTGGCCCCGGATCCGGCGGTGGTCGCGGAACTCCTCGAGCGGCCGCGGGACCGCGAGCTGGTCGCGGCGTTCATGCACGATCTGCTCGGCCGCGCCCAGCGTGACCGCACCGCCTATCTGGCCATGATGGAGATGCGCCTGGAGGCGGGACGCCGGCCCGAACTGCGCGCGTCCCTGATGAAATCGCTCCGCGGCGACCTCGACTTCGGCATCTCGTTCCACACCGAGTCCGGACTCCCCGGCGGCGCGGAGACGGTGACCGTGCTCTATCTCGCCGCGCTTGGGCTCATCCTGGAACACCTGACGATGCCGGGGATGCTGGACGGCGCCGTGCCCGGCGTGAGCGTCCCCGAAGGCCTCATGGACCGGATCGTCCGCACGATCGTGCCGCAGGAGTAGCCGCCCGCACCCTTGATGGCCAGCCCTTGAGCCAGGCGCTCAAATCCCCTGCGGATCACGCCACATGGGCCACATCGTCGGCCCGTCCGGCAGCGCGATCCCGCTGCCGGTGCACGTGAAGCCGAGCCGCTCGTACAGCACACGGCTGCGGTCGCTGCTCGCCTCCAGATACGCCGCCGTGCCCTCGCGGTCGCAGCGGTCGAGGACGGGCTGCGTCAGCGCGGTGCCGAGGCCCTGGCCCTGCCGCGCCGGGTCGACGGCGATCATCCACAGGTACTCGTGCGCGCGGTCGCTCGGGTGGGCCCCTGCGGTCAACCGGCCGATGTCCTCGACCCGTTCGTTGTCCGGGTCCACGGCGGCGCGCAGTTGCGCGGGACCGTCGTCGTCCTCGTCCTCGGCCGAGCCGTCCGGCCGGGCCGGTACCGAGAGCCAGAGCGCGGCCGCGGCACCGTCCTCGGTGATGTCGACATATCCCTCGCTCAGCGAGATGTCGATGAAGGCCGCCATGAGTCCGGCGTGCCTGCGGCGCCGGTGCGCAAGGCCGGGAAAGACCCAGCCGCTCACCGGATCGTCCATGAACGCCTCGTCGAGCAGCCGCACAAGGTCCGCCCGATCGCCCTCCGTGGCCCTCCGGATCGCCACGCCCATGGCCCCGCCCCCTCACATCGCGGCCCGCCTCAACGGGCCGTGTCCCTGCGCCGGTCGGCCGCCACGCGCCGGCCCGCTGCAGCCTAGGCGATCCGTTCCGTACACGCGTGCGGGCCCCGCGCTCCTGCCGGAGCGCGGGGCCCGCAACGCATGGCAACTCCCCTCCCCTGTTGCCGGCTTCCCCTAGTGGCTGCGCCGCGTCACGAACTCGGCCAGCGACAGCAGTCCGTCCGCGGCCTCCGGCGCCGGGACGGCCCGGGACAGCTGGTGCACCGCCCGGGACATCCGGTCCGCCGCGTGCAGCTGCGCCCAGTCGCGCCCCCCGGCGCGCTCGACGACCAGCGCCATGGCCTCCAGTTCCCCCTCCTTCGGCGGACCGTCGTCCGGCCCCACCACCCCGTAGAGCGCGGCCAGTTCACCGGCTTCCGGCGTTCCCGAGGCCAGCGCCGCCACCACCGGCAGCGACTTCTTGCGCACCGCGAGATCGGCGCCCGCCGCCTTGCCCGTACGGGCCGGATCCCCCCAGATCCCTATGACGTCGTCGATCAGCTGGAACGCGAGCCCGGCCTGTCTGCCGAACCCGTCGAGGGCCGCGACCTCCTCCTCTCCGGCCCCCGCGTACAGCCCCCCGACCGCGCAGGCGCAACCGAGCAGAGCGCCCGTCTTCGCCTCCGCCATGACGAGGCACTCGTCCAGCGTGACCTCGTCCGGTTCGCGCCTCTCCAGGGCGACATCGGCGACCTGGCCCTCGCACAGCTCCATCACACAGGCCGCGATGCGGGCCGCCGCCGGCCGGGCCGCCGGGTGCGGGTCCTCGGCGAGCAGCCGCTGCGCGAGCGCCTGGAGCGCGTCGCCCGCCAGGATCGCGTCGGCGTCCCCGAAGACGGTCCACGCCGTCGGGCGGTGCCTGCGCGTGGTGTCCCGGTCCATGACGTCGTCGTGCAGGAGCGTGAAGTTGTGGACGAGTTCCACGGCCGCGGCCGCCCGCACGGCGACCTCCGGGGCGCCCCCGAGCGCCCGTACCGCGGCGAGGACGAGCGCCGGCCTGATGGCCTTGCCCGCGTGCTCCGTGGCCGCGGTGCCGTCCGCGTGCTCCCACCCGAAGTGGTAGCGCGCGATGCGGCGCAGCGACGTGGGCAGGGTCTCCACGGCCCCGCGCAGCTCCGGGTCGACCTGCGCCCTGGCCTGCGCCAGGATCACCGCCGCCTCCTGGCCGTCAGCAGCCACCTCTTCGCCCGGTCCCCCTTGCTGCTGCCGCACTATGGGCTGCTTCGTCTGCGCCATGAGCTTCAACGCCACCTGCCGATCTCGACGTTCTCCAGGACGCCGAGCGCGTCCGGCACGAGCACCGCCGCCGAGTAGTACGTCGTCACCAGGTACGAGATGATCGCCTGCTCGCTGATGCCCATGAACCGCACCGACAGGCTCGGCTCGATCTCGTCCGGGATGCCCGCCTGCTGGAGGCCGATGACTCCCTGCTCCTCCTCGCCGGTACGCATGCAGATGATCGACGTCGTGCGCGCGTCGGACACGGGGATCTTGTTGCTCGGGAAGATCGGCACCCCACGCCAGGTCGGAATGCGGTTGCCGCCCACGTCGATGGACTCCGGGACGAGCCCCCGCCTGTTGCACTCGCGCCCGAACGCGGCGATGGCGCGCGGGTGGGCGAGGAACAGCTTCGATCCCCGGCGGCGGCTGAGCAGCTCGTCCATGTCGTCCGGGCTGGGCACGCCGTCGTGCGGCTGGAGCCGCTGCTCGTACTCGCAGTTGTTGAGCAGACCGAACTCCCGGTTGTTGATGAGTTCGTGCTCCTGGCGCTCCTTCAACGCCTCGACGGTGAGCCGGAGCTGATGCTCCGTCTGGTTCATCGGCTGGTTGTAGAGGTCCGCCACGCGCGAGTGGATGCGCAGGACGGTCTGGGCGACGCTCAGCTCGTACTCGCGCGGCGCCGCGTCGTAGTCGACGTACGTGCCCGGGAGCACCGCCTCGCCGACGTGGCCGGCGGAGAGGTCGATCTGCTTCTCGCCGAACTTGTTCGCGCGCTGCGCCGGGATGGTCCGCAGCGCTCCCAGGTGGTCGGCGAGGCTCTCGGAGCGCTCCGCGACCTGCTCCAGGTCCTGGCGCGGCAGCGTGAGCACGGTGCACGCGGTCACGGCGCGCGCCGTGTACTCCCAGATGGCGTCCGGGTCGAGCAGCGCCTGCTCGCCGAAGTACGCACCGTCGGCCAGCACCCCCAGGACCGCGTCGTCCCCGTAGGGACCCGTGCCGACCTTCTCGACCTTGCCGTGCGCGAGCAGGAACACCTCGTCGGCGGAGCTGCCGAACGAGGCGAGCAGCTCGCCCGGCACGTACTCCCGCTGGCGGCACCGCACCGCGAGCTCCTCGAGCACTTCCTGGTCGCCGTAGTCCCTCAGCACCGGCAGTTCGCCGAGCTCCGCGGGGATGACCCGCACCTGGTCTCCGGTCTTCACGAACGTCACGCGTCCGTCGCCGACCGAGTAGCTGAGCCGCCGGTTCACCCGGTACGTGCCGCCCTGCACATTCACCCAGGGCAGCATCCGCAGCAGCCACCGGGAGCTGATCTCCTGCATCTGTGGAGCGGACTTGGTGGTGGTGGCCAGATTCCGCGCGGCGGATGTGCCGAGACTCTGCTGGGGCCCGGCCTGCTCCGTGCGGACTTCTTCGCCTACCGACATGGGCTTTGCCTCCCGATCAAGAACTGACCTGCGGCGACAAGACTTCCAGCACCCACTGTGGCCGCGCCATTACACAAACGAGCGGGGTTGGGCGAGAGTGGACAGGGCACCATGCCCGTTTTTCCGGGTAGGGAACTTCCCGACGGAGGAACTTCAAGATCCCGGAGGACGTTCAACCGGTACACCGAGGCACCGATGACGGGAGACAGCAATGACAGGCTTCCTGGACCGCGCCAAGGAGCAGGCGCAGCGCGGGCTCACGCAGGGCAAGCAGAAGCTGGACGAGGTGCAGGCGCAGCGGGCGGGCGGCGACCTCCTGAAGAAGCTGGGCGCCGCGTACTACGCGGAGCGGAAGGGCACGGGCACCCCCGAGGCGACCCAGTCCGCGCTCGGAGCCCTGGAGAACCACATCGCGGAGCACGGGGACGGCTTCCTGCGGGCCTGAGGCCGCTCCGCCTCACACCCGGTCGGCCCGTAGGCCTGGCTGTCCGGAACGCCTCACGATGTCCGGAACGGCTCGCACGCGATGCGAACAAGTAGTCCGGGTGGGCCTGTTCGGGTACAAGCGGCGTACGAGACGGACGCGCCCCGCTTCCGTCGCACCCCGCGAAGGAGGCGGCCGTGGCCACACCCATGTCCGCGAGCAGTTTCCTGGACGCCCTCAAGCGTGAAGGCCTGACGGTCGTCGAGGTCGGCGACTGGAGACACCACAACCGCAACCACAAGGGACCCTGGGGCCCGGTGAACGGCGTGATGATCCACCACACCGTGACGAAGGGCAGCAAGCAGACCGTCGACCTCTGCCAAAAGGGGCACGCGGACCTGCCGGGGCCGCTGTGCCACGGCGTCATCACGAAGGACGGCCGCGTCCACCTCGTCGGCTACGGACGGGCCAACCACGCAGGTCTCGGCGACGACGACGTGCTGCGGGCGGTCATCGCCGAGAAGGCCCTGCCCCACGACAACGAGGCGAACACGGACGGCAACCGCCACTTCTACGGTTTCGAGTGCGAGAACCTCGGCGACGGCGAGGACCCGTGGCCCGCCGCGCAGCTGGAGGCCATCGAGAGGGCGGCGGCCGCGGTGTGCCGCCATCACGGCTGGACGGAGAGGTCGGTGATCGGCCACCTGGAGTGGCAGCCGGGCAAGGTCGACCCGCGCGGTTTCACGATGGCCTCGATGCGGGGGCGCATCCGCGACCGGCTCAAGTAGCCGCCCTCCGGCACGCGGCCCGCGGCGACCCGCTTGCACAATGAGCAGGTGACCTCGCACTCCCGCCCGCGCCCGCCTCTGCACCCCCGGCTGCCCTCGCCGGTGGAGCCGGTCGCCGACGACCGGTTCCACCGTCACGGGGTGCGGCTCCTGCTCAAACGCGACGACCTCATCCACCCCGACCTGCCCGGCAACAAGTGGCGCAAGCTGGCCCCGAACCTCGAAGCGGCGGCCGCAGCGGGCCACGGCACGCTGCTCACGTTCGGCGGCGCGTACTCCAACCACCTGCGCGCCACGGCCGCCGCGGGCCGTCTCCTGGGCCTGCGGACCATCGGCGTCGTCCGGGGTCAGGAGCTCGCCGGACAGCCCCTGAACGCCTCTCTCGCGCGCTGCGCGGACGACGGCATGCGTCTGCACTTCGTCGACCGGACGACGTACCGGGAGAAGCGGGATCCGGCCACGCTCGCGCGCATCTTGCGCGAGGTGGCACCGCCCGACGGTGACGGGAAGGCGCCCTACGTCGTCCCCGAGGGCGGCAGCAACACCGAGGCCGTGCGCGGCTGCGCGGAGCTCGGGCAGGAGTTGCGCGGGGCCGCCGACGCGGTGGGCGTCGCCTGCGGCACCGGCGGCACGCTCGCCGGACTGGCCGCCGGGCTCGGCGAGGGGCAGCGCGCACTCGGCATACCCGTCCTGAAGGGCGGCTTCCTCGGTGACGAGATACGCACCCTCCAGGAGGCGGCGTTCGGCGGCCCGCGGGGCGCCTGGTCCCTGGACGAGCGCTTCCACTGCGGCGGCTACGGCCGCACCACCCCCGCCCTCCTCGCCTTCGCCGAGGACTTCGAGCAGCGCCACGGCGTGCCCATAGAGCGCCTCTATGTGGCCAAGCTGCTGCATGGGCTGCTCGCCCTCACCGAGGAGGGCGCGTTCGCGCCGGGCACGCGGCTCATGGCCGTCGTGACGGGAACGCCCTCCCCGTAGCGGCCGGTCAGTCGTCGACCTCCCGGTAGGCAGCCGCCTCCTCCAGGTCGAGCTTGCGCAGCAGCGTGCGCATCATCTCGTCGTCGATCCGCCGCTCGTCCCGCATCCGTACGAAGACCTCGCGCTCGGCCGCGATGGCCTCCCGCGTGAGCCGGCGATACGTGTCGTCGGCGGACTCCCCCGTCACCGGGTTGGCGTGGCCGAGGCGTTCCCACACGGAGTTGCGGCGGCGCTCCAGGACGGTCCGCAGCCGGTCCTCGAGCGGCTCGGGCAGACAGTTGCGCTCGTCCTCCATCAGCTCGTTCACACGCTCCTCGGCGGCCTGTGAGGCGGCGTTCTGCGCCTGCGCCTCGGCGAGCGTCTCGGCCTGCGTATCGCGACCCGGCAGCTTGAGGATCTTGATCAGCCAGGGCAGCGAGAGCCCCTGCACGACGAGGGTGCCGATGACGGTCGTGAACGTGAGGAACAGGACCAGGTTGCGAGCGGGGAAACGGCTCCCGTCGTCGACGAACAGGGGGATCGAGAAGGCGATCGCGAGCGACACGACGCCGCGCATCCCGGCCCAGCTCACCACGAGCGGCCGCCGCCAGTCGGTGTCCCGTTCCCGCTCCCTGATCCGCGCCGACAGCCACCAGGGCAGATAGGTGGCCGGATACGACCACACGAACCGCATCACCACGACGAGGACGAAGACCGCGACGGCGTACCCGAGGGCCTCCCCGACGCTGTACTCGCCGAGGTCCTTGAGGACGAAGGGCAGCTGGAGTCCGATGAGCGCGAAGACCGCCGACTCCAGGATGAAGGCGACCACCTTCCACACGGCGGCCTCCTGGAGGCGCGTCTCGAAGTCGACCTGCCAGGCGTGGTGCCCCAGGTAGAGGGCGACCGTGACCACGGCGAGCACTCCGGAGGCGCCGACCTGCTCGGCGGCCGCGTAGGCGACGAACGGGATGAGGAGGGAGAGCGTGTTCTGGAGGATCGCCTCCTTCAGGTGCGTCCGCAGCCAGTGCAGCGGCACCATCAGGACGAGCCCGACGCCGACGCCGCCGACCGATGCCACCAGGAACTCCCTGATCCCGCCCGCCCAGCTCGCGCCCTCCCCGACCGCGGCGGCCAGCGCGACCTTGTAGGCGGTGATCGCGGTCGCGTCGTTCACCAGGGACTCGCCCTGGAGGATCGTCGTGATCCGCGCGGGCAGCCCCACCTTGCGCGCGATGGCCGTCGCGGCGACCGCGTCCGGCGGGGCGATCACCGCGCCGAGTACGAGCGCGGCCGTCAGCGGCAGATCGGGGATCAGCTCGTACGCGAGCCAGCCGACGGCGACGGTCGCGAACAGCACGTACCCGACGGAGAGCAGCGCGACCGGCCTGACGTTGGCCCGCAGGTCGAGGTACGAGCTCTCCAGGGCCGCGGTGTGCAGCAGTGGCGGCAGGATCAGCGGCAGCACGATGTGCGGGTCGAGGGTGTAGTGCGGCACCCCGGGCAGGTACGACGCCACGAGTCCGACCGCGACGAGCAGCA
Organism: Streptomyces sp. NBC_01445; assembly: GCF_035918235.1. Taxonomy (NCBI): domain Bacteria; kingdom Bacillati; phylum Actinomycetota; class Actinomycetes; order Kitasatosporales; family Streptomycetaceae; genus Streptomyces; species Streptomyces sp. NBC_01445. The sequence goes on from NZ_CP109485.1 coordinate 4,129,027, forward strand.
GCGGCGCGGGTACCGGGGTCCTGCGCGCGGCCCCCGCGACCGCCGCGCTCGCCGCGATCAGTGCCACCAGGGGCAATACATCCATCAGCCCGTCCCTCCGCCGTCCGCCATGCCGCCGCCCGCCGTAACCTGGCCATCATGAACGAGTGCCCGCATGTCGACGCGCTGCCCCACCCCGAGCCCGCGGCCCTGAGTGACACCTGCCTGGAGTGCCACGCGGCCGGCACCCACCCGGTGCAGCTGCGGCTCTGCCTGGAATGCGGACATGTGGGCTGCTGCGACTCCTCGCCCCTGAAGCACGCGACGCAGCACTTCGGGGAGTCGGGACACGCGGTGATGCGGACGTTCGAGCCCGGCGAGAGCTGGCGCTGGTGCTTCGTGGACAGCCTGCTCGTCTGAGGACCGCACCGGTTTGCGGTTCGACCGTGCGAGGCCTGGGTACGTCAACCCGGCGCCCGCTCTTTCCAATTGAGTCCGCACACCCTCTAGCCACTGTCCGTACTCATAGGCTTACTATGAGTGACACCAACGGGCCGGGGGTCCCCGGGACAGGAGACTTGGGCGCGCGGTAGCGTCACCGCTGAACACATAGCGCGTCACCCGGGGGACGTACCCTCCGGAGCCCGAAAGTGCTTGTACCACCATGGAGGTGAGGGTGTCCCAGATCGCAGGCGAGCCCGGGAATCAGGACTTCGTAGAAGTCCGGCTGCCGGCTGCGGGTGCCTACCTGTCGGTGCTGCGGACGGCCACGGCCGGCCTCGCGGCGCGTTTGGACTTCACCCTCGACGAGATCGAGGACCTCCGCATCGCGGTAGACGAGGCGTGCGCGATCCTGCTCCAGCAGGCCGTGCCCGGCTCGGTGCTCAGCTGCGTCTTCCGCCTCGTCGACGACTCGCTGGAGGTGACGGTCTCGGCGCCCACCACCGACGGCCGAGCCCCGGAGCGCGACACCTTCGCCTGGACTGTGCTGTCGGCCCTCGCGGGCAAGGTGGACTCCACGGTCGCCGACGACAACACCGTCTCGATCAGTCTCTACAAACAGCGCGGCGCGGGTCCCGGGCCGGCGTGACGAACGGGGACGGGCCGGTGCGGGACGAGAAGCACGGCACACAGGACCTCCCGGCCGACGGCGGGGAGGGGATGCGGCGGCTTGCCGACGGCATCCCCGAACAGCAGGCCCGGCCGCACCCGGAGGACCCCGCGGACCTCGAACGGCCGGGTCCGCCGGCGGTGGCCGATGCGTCGGAGCAGGCAGAGCCGGCCGGCGGAGAGAAGATCTCCGCAGGACCGGACGCGCGACGGGCGGGATGGATGAGCGAGCACGAGCGACACGGTGACCAGCAGCGCACGCACGATCCACGGGACCGCAGCGGCGCACGGCTGATGTTCATCGAGCTGCGCACCCTGAAGGACGGCAGCCCGGAGTACGCGGACCTGCGCAATCAGCTGGTCCGCATGCATCTGCCGCTCGTCGAGCACTTGGCCCGCCGCTTCCGCAATCGCGGCGAGCCGCTCGACGACCTGACCCAGGTCGCCACGATCGGTCTGATCAAGTCGGTGGACCGCTTCGACCCGGAGCGCGGCGTGGAGTTCTCCACGTACGCGACGCCGACGGTCGTCGGTGAGATCAAGCGGCACTTCCGCGACAAGGGCTGGGCGGTGCGCGTCCCGCGGCGTCTTCAGGAGCTGCGTCTCGCGCTGACGACGGCGACGGCCGAGCTGTCCCAGCTGCACGGCCGCTCCCCCACGGTCCACGAGCTCGCCGAGAAGCTGGCGATCTCGGAGGAGGAGGTCCTGGAGGGCCTGGAGTCGGCCAACGCGTACTCCACGCTGTCCCTGGACGTCCCCGACACGGACGACGAGTCGCCCGCCGTGGCGGACACGCTGGGATCCGAGGACGAGGCGCTCGAGGGCGTCGAGTACCGCGAGTCCCTCAAGCCGCTGCTGGAGGACCTGCCGCCGCGCGAGAAGCGGATCCTGCTCCTTCGCTTCTTCGGGAACATGACGCAGTCGCAGATCGCGCAGGAGGTCGGCATCTCCCAGATGCACGTCTCCCGCCTGCTGGCCCGCACCCTGGCCCAGCTTCGGGAGAAGCTCCTCGTCGAGGAGTGAGACCCAGGGCGTGCGGGCCGGCTACTTCCGGTTCTGCTTCTGTACGGCGCCCGGGGCGCCCGGCGTCGTGATGCCGAGCGCCCGGGTGGTGGCCGGGTTCACCAGGAGCACCAGGGCCGTCACCGCGACGACGGCGAGCGCGATCCCGCCGGGGATCATCACGCTGTCGGCCTGGAGCAGCGTGTAGGCGACCGGCAGCGCCATGATCTGCGTGATGATCGCGGGCCCCCGGCTCCAGCTGCGCCGCTTCAGGAGACCGCGCGCCGCGATCAGCGGCAGCAGCGCGAGGACGACGAGCGTGACACCGCCGGTCACGGCCTGCTCGGGGTCGTCGGGGTGACCCGCGAGGCCCATGACGAGCATGTAGACGCCGCCGACGAGCAGGGCGGCACCCTCGAGCCCGGCCAGCGCGGCGGCCGCGGTCAGCCGCCCGGGGCGCGGGCCGTCGTCGGTGGTCGCGGCGTCGTCGGGGCTGGGGTTCTGCTCTGAGGTCACCCAAGCAGGGTAGCCCTCGGCCGACACCTCCCGGCCGCCCCGGGTGGGGCCCGCGACGGCCCCGTTCTCTTACCCGACTCCTACCTCGGTCTGGGCCGAGTACCACCCGGTAGGTACGCTGCTTCGCATGCGTGCACTTCTTGTGGTCAATCCGGCGGCAACCACCACCAGTGCGCGCACGCGTGACGTACTGATCCACGCGCTGGCGAGCGAGATGAAGCTCGAGGCGATCACCACGGAGTACCGCGGGCACGCCAGGGACCTCGGCCGGCAGGCCGCGGAGAGCAAGGACGTCGAGCTCGTCGTGGCCCTCGGCGGCGACGGCACGGTCAACGAGGTCGTGAACGGCCTGCTGCACCACGGCCCGAATCCGGACCGTCTTCCCCGCCTCGCCGTCGTCCCCGGCGGCTCCACCAATGTCTTCGCCCGCGCCCTCGGTCTGCCGAACGACGCGGTGGAGGCGACGGGCGCCCTGCTCGACGCTCTGCGCGAGGGCCGGGAGCGAACGGTGGGCCTGGGTCTCGCGGGCGGCACGCCGGGCACGGAGGACGAGGCCGCCCCGTCCCGGTGGTTCACGTTCTGTGCCGGTCTCGGGTTCGACGGAGGCGTCATCGGCCGGGTCGAACAGCAGCGCGAGCGCGGCAAGCGATCGACACACGCGCTCTATTTGCGTCAGGTCGTACGCCAGTTCCTCGGGGAACACGACCGCCGGCACGGCGCTATCACACTGGACCGGCCGGGTGAGAACCCCGTCACCGATCTGGTCCTGTCCATAGTCTGCAATACCTCCCCATGGTCATATCTGGGGAACAAGCCGCTCTACGCGTCCCCTCGGGCATCCTTCGACACCGGCCTTGACGTGCTCGGACTCAAGAAATTGTCCACCCCTTCGGTGGCCCGTTACGGCACCCAGCTGCTCACCTCGACACCCGACCGGGGACCCCGCGGGAAGAACGCCGTCACCCTGCACGACCTGACCGACTTCACCTTGCAATCGAAGGTCCCCCTGCCCCTCCAGATGGACGGTGACCACCTGGGGCTGCGAACGAGCGTGACGTTCACAGGCGTACGCCGTGCACTGCGTGTGATTGTGTGAGTGGAAGAGCCCAAAGTCCTTTATCTCGAACGTTTGGGCCAGGATCCACCCCATGGAAGTACGGCTGTGACCTAGCCGACACCGAGGAATCAAAAAAAACTTTCCTGAAGGGGTTGTATCCGCCGCCGAGGTTTGCGAATCTCTACATGGCGCTCGGGACGGCCCGCAACATCGGCCCCCACAGAGAGCCCGAACCCCCTCCTCAACACCACAGGACATCGTCGCAGATGTGACGAAAGTCCCTTCCGTTGTCGGGGGATTCGTGAAAGCGTTCACATTCACAAGCAACCTGCACGTAATACCAAGGAGAGGTAGCAGCCATGGACTGGCGTCACAACGCCGTTTGCCGCGAGGAAGACCCCGAGCTCTTCTTCCCCATCGGCAACACCGGTCCTGCGCTGCTGCAGATCGAGGAAGCCAAGGCCGTCTGCCGCCGTTGCCCCGTCATGGAGCAGTGCCTGCAGTGGGCGCTCGAGTCCGGCCAGGACTCCGGCGTCTGGGGTGGCCTCAGCGAGGACGAGCGCCGCGCAATGAAGCGTCGCGCCGCCCGCAACCGTGCTCGCCAGGCCAGCGCCTGACGCCCACGCCCCCCACGAGCCTGAGGCCGGCGGCGCGTACAGCGAGTACGCAACTCCCGCCCCCGAGCCGCAGCGCGCAGTACCCCCGATGCTCCACCCAGGCTCAGCCCGGGATGTAGACCCGGGCAACACGAACAGTGAGCCCCGGACCCAACGGTCCGGGGCTCACTGGCGTTTGCGGTCGTGTCGATCTGGGGTTTGCGTCTGTGCCGACGTGTCGGCGCGGCGCCCGTCGGCGCCGGGCCGGCTACTTGTCGGCGGCCACCGGGATGTCGAGGACGACCCGGGTGCCGCGGCCGGGCGCCGGGACCATGTCGAACGATCCGCTCAACTCGCCCTCGACCAGGGTGCGTACGATCTGCAGGCCCAGGTTGCCGGCGCGCTTCGGGTCGAAGCCCTCGGGCAGGCCGACGCCGTCGTCGGTGACGGTGATCAGCAGGCGGGCGTCCTTGGTGGTGCCGCCGCGCACCGCGGAGACCTCGACGGTGCCGGTGTCGCCCTGCCGGAAGCCGTGTTCCAGGGCGTTCTGCAGAACTTCGGTGAGGACCATCGACAGCGGGGTGGCGACCTCGGCGTCCAGGATGCCGAAGCGGCCGGTGCGCCGGCCCGTGACCACGCCCGGCGAGATCTCCGCGACCATGGCGAGCACCCGGTCGGCGATCTCGTCGAACTCCACGCGCTCGTCCAGGTTCTGGGAGAGCGTCTCGTGGACGATGGCGATGGAGCCGACGCGGCGCACCGCCTCCTCGAGGGCCTCGCGGCCACTGTCGGAGTCGATGCGGCGGGCCTGCAGACGCAGCAGCGCCGCGACGGTCTGGAGGTTGTTCTTCACCCGGTGGTGGATCTCCCGGATGGTCGCGTCCTTGGTGATCAACTCCCGCTCGCGGCGGCGCAGTTCGGTGACGTCGCGCAGCAGGACGAGCGAACCGATGCGGGTGCCCTTGGGCTTGAGGGGGATCGCCCGGAGCTGGATCGACCCCTCCTCCCCCTCGATCTCGAACTCGCGTGGCGCCCAGCCGCTGGCCACCTTGGCGAGCGCCTCGTCCACGGGGCCGCGCGACGGGGCGAGCTCGGCCGTCGTGCGGCCGAGGTGGTGCCCGACCAGGTCGGCGGAGAACCCGAGCCGGTGGTACGCGGAGAGCGCGTTCGGCGACGCGTACTGGACGACGCCGTCCGCGTCGAGGCGGATGAGGCCGTCGCCGACGCGGGGGGATGCGTCCATGTCGACCTGCTGGTCCGGGAACGGGAAGGACCCGGCCGCGATCATCTGGGCGAGGTCGGAGGCCGACTGGAGGTAGGTCAGTTCGAGACGCGACGGGGTGCGGACCGTGAGCAGGTTCGTGTTGCGGGCGATCACGCCCAGGACGCGACCTTCCCTGCGTACGGGGATGGACTCGACCCGTACCGGGACCTCCTCGCGCCACTCGGGGTCGCCCTCGCGGACGATGCGGCCCTCGTCGAGGGCGGCGTCCAGGAGCGGGCGGCGGCCGCGCGGGACGAGATGGCCGACCATGTCGTCCTGGTACGAGGTGGGACCGGTGTTGGGCCGCATCTGCGCCACGGAGACGTAGCGGGTGCCGTCGAGCGTGGGGACCCACAGCACGAGATCGGCGAAGGAGAGGTCGGAGAGCAGCTGCCACTCGGAGACCAGCAGGTGCAGCCACTCGAGGTCGGTGTCGCCGAGGGCTGTGTGCTGGCGTACGAGGTCGTTCATGGAGGGCACGGAGCCGAGGGTACCTGGCGCGTCCGGCCCCAGCGTCTTTCGTTTGGATCAGGCCTGATCCAAACGAGAGGCCCCGAAGACACCCGCGGGCCGCGGCGCCTGGGAGGGACCCTCAGCCCTCCCGGCACCGCAGCCCGGAGTTGCAACAGCCGTCGGGTGTGCGGTCCCGTCCGGCCATGTGAGGACCCGCCGCAGTCAGGGCAGAGAGCGCCGGCTCCTCGGTCCGTCCTCCTGTGCGGGGAGGGCGGAGGCTTTTACCATCGCATTGTGGACTAGACCATTCTGTCATGTCTATGCGTTGGACGATGTTTGTTGTTGTCGCTTCCACCCAGCCTGCCAGAGCCGCCGCGTCCGTGTCGGGTGGAGGCTCCCGTTCCGCGATACCGGCCCGGATTCGGGCGTCGAAAGCGGCGATGCTCGCCTGCCGCCGGTCGCGAATTCTATAGCGGGCTCCGGAGAAAGCGGCGGGGTCAGTGCGTCTCCGTCACCTTCGCCAGGGCGCGGGGAGCGTCCGGGTCCTGGCCGCGGGCGATGGTGACCTCGTACGCGAGGAACTGGAGCGGGATGATCTCCAGGACCGGCTGTACCTCCTCCGCGACACCCTGGGTCGGCAGGACGAAGCCGGCCGACGCCTGGTCCACCTGGGCCTCGGGGCCGATGACGACAAGGTCGGCGCCTCGGCCGCGCAGCCGGTCGAGGACGGGCTGGAGCATGAGGCCGCCCTTGCCGTCCGTGACGACGGCGATGACCGGCGAGATGTTGTCGACCATGGCGAGCGGGCCGTGCAGCAGGTCGGCGCCCGAGTAGGACAGGGCCGGGATGTAGCTGGTCTCCATGAGTTTCAGGGCGGCCTCCTTGGCCGTCGGGTAGCCGTAGCCGCGCGAGGTGATCACCATGCGGTCCGCGAAGCGGTAGCGGGAGGCGAGGGCGCGTACCTCGTCCTGGCGAGCCAGGAGCTGCTGGGCGAGGCCGGGCAGCACCTCGGCGGGCGAGCCGTCGCCGCCGCGCAGGCCCTCGACGAAGAGGTAGAGCGCGAGCAGGGACGCGGTGTACGTCTTCGTGGCCGGGAGCGCCTTCTCGGGTCCCGCCATGATGTCGATGTGGTGCTCGGAGACGGCGGCGAGCGGCGAGTCCGGGTTGTTCGTCACCGCGAGGGTGATCGCGCCGGCCGCGCGGGCCGCCTTCGTGGAGGCCACCAGATCGGGCGAACCGCCCGACTGACTGACGGTGACGGCGAGCACGTCGCGCAGGTCGGGCCGGGCGCCGTATGCCGTCGTGGTGGACATGGAGGCCAGGCCGCAGGGCATCCCGAGCCGGATCTCCAGGAGGTACTTCGCGTACAGGGCGGCGTTGTCGGAGGTGCCGCGGGCGGTGAGCAGGACGAAGCGGGGCGACTGTGCCGCGACGCGCCGGGCGACCTCGTGGATGCGGGGCGCGCCGGTGTCCAGGAGGCGGCGCAGCACCTCGGGCTGCTCGGCCATCTCGCGGGCCATGATCCGGCCCGGCTGCTCGCTCTTCGGGGCCGACGGGGTGGCGGTCATGCGGACTCCTCCGGAGGGGCGGTCGCGAGTGCGGCGGGCTGGGCACGGCCGGCGGCCGGGCTCCTCCTTGCGCGCTTCCTTCCACTCTGGCGGCTGAGGCGGGCGCGCGCCCGGCCGAAGGGGCAGCTTCGAGGTGCCGTCGGAGCGGGGAGCGCCGAGCATGGTCGGACGGCGTAGTACGCCCCGTGACCGGCCGGACCGCCTCTGCTAGATTGGTCTATACCACATGCGCGACATCGCACCCTCGACCAGATCGGCAGGCCCAGCGTGGAAGTTGTGATCGTCCCGGACACCAAGGCAGGCGGCGAGCTCATCGCCGAGGCGATGGCCCAGCTGCTGCGGCGCAAGCCCGACGCCCTGCTCGGCGTGGCCACCGGCTCGACCCCGCTGCCCATCTACGAGGCGCTGGCGGCCAAGGTCCGCGGCGGCGAGGTCGACGCCTCCAAGGCCCGTATCGCCCAGCTCGACGAGTACGTGGGTCTGCCGACCGGACACCCCGAGTCCTACCGGGCGACCGTGCTGCGCGAGGTCGTCGCGCCGCTCGGTCTGAGCGAGGGCTCCTTCATGGGCCCGGACGGCAGCGCCGATGACGTGCAGGCGGCCTGCGAGGCGTACGACAAGGCGCTCGCGGCGGCCGGCGGTGTGGATCTCCAGCTGCTCGGCATCGGCACCGACGGACACATCGGCTTCAACGAGCCGTGCTCGTCGATCGCCTCCCGCACGCGGATCAAGACGCTGACGCAGCAGACCATCGCGGACAACGCGCGCTTCTTCGACGGCGACCTCAGCCAGGTGCCGCGCCATGTCATCACGCAGGGCATCGGCACGATCCTGGAGGCGCGGCATCTGGTGCTGCTCGCCACGGGTGAGGGCAAGGCGGATGCCGTGGCGGCGACCGTCGAAGGGCCGGTGGCCTCTGTGGTGCCGGCGTCGGCGCTTCAGCTGCACCCGCACGCGACGGTTGTCGTCGACGAGGGTGCGGCGTCGAAGTTGAAGCTTGCCGACTACTTCCGGCACACGTACGTGAACAAGCCCGATTGGCAGGGGCTGTAAGCGAGTTCGGGACGACATGAAGGTGCCGGTCACCCCTGGTGAGGGATGACCGGCACCTTCCTGTTCGTCGGCGCGCCCCCGCGCCCCCTGAAGGGCGCTCGGCTCACCCGGCGACGATCACCTCGGCGGCAGCCAGACCGCACACCCGGGCCGCGCCGTGGGTCGCCACATGCAGGGCGCCCTGCGGCGGCGCCTGCGGTACGCCCATCTCGACCACGACCGTGTCGGGGCGGGCCGCGAGGAGCGTGTCCAGCGACTGGGCCATCCACGCGTGGCGGTGGGCGTCGCGGACCACGGCGACGATGCGCCGGTCCCCCGCCGCGGCCAGGGCGGCGGCGCCCGCGTCGGTGCCGGAGAAGCTGCCGGTCTCCGTGCCGGGCAGCAGCCGCTCCAGTTCGGCGGCCACGCCCCACGGCGTCTCGTCGCCTACGGCGATATTGGCGACGGGCGTGAAGGCGGCGACGTACGGCGCCTCGGTGACCGGGGCCGCGTGCTCACCGCGCGTCACGGTCACCGCCCGCCGCGCCGCGACCAGTCCGATCCCGGTGTCGGGCGCGCCCCCCGAGTGCTCGGCCGCGCCCGGCACCGAGGCCCACCGGGCGAGCGAGCGCACCCGCGCCGCGGCGTCGGCGAGCCGCTCCTCGGGCAGATCGCCCGCGTGCACCGCGGCGACCAGCGCGTCCCGCAGCCGCAGCACCGTGTCGTCGTCGGCGAGCCCGCCGCCGACGCAGATGGCGTCGGCGCCGGCCGCGATGGCGAGGACGCTGCCGCGCTCGATGCCGTACGTGGCGGAGATGGCCTGCATCTCCATGCCGTCGGTGACGATCAGCCCCTCGTAACCCAGCTCCTCGCGGAGCAGGCCGGTCAGGATGCGGCGCGAGAGGGTGGCGGGGCGGTCCGGGTCCAGGGCGGGGACCAGGATGTGGGCGCTCATCACCGCGCGCGTGCCGGCCGCGATCGCCGCGCGGAACGGGGCGAGTTCACGCTCGTACAGCACGTCGAGGCCCACGTCGATGCGGGGCATGTCGTGGTGCGAGTCGACGGCGGTGTCGCCGTGGCCCGGGAAGTGCTTGGTGCAGGCGGCGACGCCCGCGGACTGGAGCCCGGTGACGTAGGCGGCGGTGTGGCGGGAGACGAGGCCGGTGTCGGCGCCGAAGGACCGTACGCCGATGACCGGGTTGGCCGGGTTGGAGTTGACGTCCGCGGACGGGGCCCAGTTGAGGTTGACGCCGCAGGCGGCGAGGCGGCGGCCGAGCTCGGCGGCGACGGACCGGGTGAGCTCCACGTCGTCGACGGCGCCGAGAGCGTGGTTTCCGGGGAACGAGGAGCCGGAGCGCACCTCCAGGCGGGTCACGTCCCCGCCCTCCTCGTCGATGGCGACCAGGACGTCGTCACGCTCGGCACGCAACTGGTCCGTCAAGGCGGCGAGTTGCTCGGGCGAGGCGATGTTGCGGCCGAACAGGCCGACGGAGGCGAGGCCTTCGCCGAGCCGGCGCAGCAGCCAGTCGGGGGCGCTGGTGCCGGTGAAGCCGGGCTGGAGGACGGTGAGCGCGTCACGGGTGAGGGTGTCGGTGCCGCGTGCGGTGAGTGTCGTCATCTGGCGGTGTTATCCCTTCACGGCGCCGTCGGTGAGGCCGCTGACGGCCCTGCGCTGCAGGAAGACGAAGAGGATCAGGATCGGGATCGCGAACAGCGAGGACGCGGCCATGGTCGCACCCCAGTCGTCGCCGAACGCGGTCTGGAAACTGGAGAGCCACAGCGGCAGCGTCTGCGCCTCGGGCGACTTGTTGAGGACGAGGACCATCGGGAACTCGTTCCAGGCGGTGATGAAGCCGAACATCGACGTCGACATCAGGCCGGGCGCGAGCAGCGGCAGGATCACCCTGCGGAAGGCCTGCATGCGGGTGCAGCCGTCGACCATCGCGGACTCCTCCAGCTCCCTGGGCACGGCGGCGACGAAGCCGCGCAGCGTGAGCAGGGTGAAGGGCAGGATCATCACCATGTAGAAGAGGGTCAGCGGGACGAGGCTGTTCAGCATCGACGCGTCGCGCACGATCATGTAGATCGCGATGACCATGACTTCCCAGGGCGCCATCTGGGCCAGCATGAACCCGATGATGAAGCCACGGCGGCCCTTGAACCGCATCCGCGCGAGGGCGAACGACGCGGCCAGGCCGATGACCAGCGAGAAGACGACGGCGAGCACGGTCACGGTGACCGAGTTGCGCACCAGCGTCCAGAAGTTGTCGGCGCCGAACGCCGTCCTGAAGTGCTCGAACGTGACGTCGGTCGGGAACCAGACGGGGTTCTCGCTGATGATGTCGCCGGTCGGCTTGAGCGACGTGGCGAACATCCAGTAGACCGGGAAGACGAAGCCGATGAACAGGATCACGGCCGTCACATTGGGCCAGGCGCGGCGGAACGTCGACGAAGCGGAGCGCTTCACTGCTCGTCCTCCTCTTGCTTGAGCACGATCCGGAGGTAGTAGGCGGTCAGCATGAGCAGGATCAGGATCGTCAGGACGGCGATCGCCGCGCCCATGCCGAAGTGCTGGTTGCCGACGCCCTCGATGTACGCGTACACGGGCAGGATCTCGGTGAGCCGGTCGGGGCCGCCGCCGTTGATCGTGAAGACCTGGACGAACGCCTTGAAGACCCAGATGATCTCGAGGAACGTCGTCGCGTAGAGGAAGGGCCGCAGATAGGGCAGCGTGACCGAGAGGAAGCTCTTCCAGGGGCCGGCGCCGTCGAGGGACGCGGCTTCGTAGAGCTCCTTGGGGATGGTGGTCGTCGCGGCGTAGAGGTTGATCGCGACGAACGGGATCGACATCCAGACGATCAGCACGGTGACGACGAAGAACGTCGACATCTGGCTGCCGGTCCAGCTGTAGTCGGCCATGGAGTGCCAGCCGAGCTTGTCGAGGACCCAGTTGACGACGCCGAAGCGCTCAGCGAACAGCCACTGGTAGACGGTGGTCGCGGCGACGACGGGCATCGCCCAGGCGAGCACGAGCCCGACGAGGAGCAGGACGCGCATGCGCCTGCCGAGCCGGGCGAGGAGCAGGCCGACGAGAGTGCCGATCACCATGATCAGGACGGCGTTGACGAGGGTGAAGACGATGGAGCGTCCGGTCACCCGCCAGAAGTCCGAACTGGTCAGGACCTCTTGGTAGTTGTCGAAGCCGTTCCACTCGGTGACATGCTGGATCAGCTGCCCCATGTTGAGGTTCTGGAACGACAGGAGCCCGTCCTTGAGCAGCGGCCAGCCGAGGAGCAGCACAGTGGCCGCGACCGCGGGGAGCAGCAGCAGATAGGGCACGAACGCCCCGGCCCGTGCGCGGGCCTGCTTTCTCGGTCCGCCGGATTCCCCGCCGTCCGCTTTCAGGACCTCCGCCGGACCGGAGGGCGGCCGTTCGGTCTGCACGGTCATGCTCGCCATCTCTTTTCTGGGCCTGCCGGGACGCATAGGTGCTGTCGTCGGATTCCCGCCGTCCGCCCGAAGGGCAGGCGGGAATCCGACGACAGGGCCTAGACCCCGCCGGGGGCGGAGAGCGTGTGTGACTCTCCGCCCCCGGCGGGGCCTGTTGCTGTCTTACTGCTTCTGCGAGAGGCGCTTGTTGAACTCGGCCTCGACCTGCTTGGCGGCGGCGGCCGGGGACTTACCCTTCAGCACCGCGGTCATGTAGGTCTTGACCGGGTTGGGCGCGTTCTCGACCGGGGCCCACTCCGGGATCAGCGGGGTGGTGCCGCCGCCAGCGGCGGCGGGAGCGGCGGCCTCGGCGGCCGCGTTGCCCTTGAGGTTGGACTGCAGCGCCTCCTTGTTGGGGATCACGCCGCCTTCCTTGGCGAGCTGGCCCTCGAACTGGTCGGAGAGCGCGATCTTCAGGAACTCCTTGGCGAGGTCCTGCTTCTTGCTGCCCGCGGCAACGGCGAGGTTGGAGCCACCGAGGAAGACGCCCTCGGGCTTGTCGGCCGTGGCACCCGGAACGGTGAAGTAGCCGATCTCCTTCTCGATCTTCGGGTTGGCCTTGATGGCGAGGGCGGACTCCCAGCCCATGCCGATGAAGGAGCCGGTCTTGCCCTTGGCGAAGACCTCGGCCTGCTGCGGGGTGGCCTCGTCCTTGTCCTTGGGGGCCTTGGACAGCGCCTGGAACTTCTTGTACGTCTCCATGGCGGCGCCCACCTTGGGGTCGGCCAGGTTGGAGACGTACTTGTCGCCGTCCTTCTTGACGAGCTCGGCGCCCTCACCGATGGTCAGGCCGACGAAGTGGTACCAGTTCTGGCCGGGCAGGTAGATCGGCTCGGCGTCCGTCTTCTTGCCGATGGTCTCGAGGTCCTTGTAGAACTCGTCGCGCGTCTTGGGGAGGTCCTTGATGCCGGCGTCGGCCCAGATCTTCTTGTTGTAGATGACGACGCGGTTCACGACGAACCACGGGGCGGCGTACTGCTTGCCGTCCGAGACCGCGGACTTGTTCATCGACTCGGCCCAGTCGGCGCCGAGGGACGACTTGAGGTCGGAGAGGTCGGCGAGGCCGCCGGTCTTGGCGTAGGCGGGGGTCTGCGTGTTGCCGACCTCGAAGACGTCCGGCGGGTTCTCCTCGGACAGGGCGGTGGTCAGCTTCTGCTGGATGCCGTTCCACTGCTGGATCTCGATCTTCAGCTTCGCGCCGGTCTTCTTCTCGAAGGCCGCCGTGACGTCCTTCTGCCAGGTGTCCGGCGTGGAGCCGTCCATGGCCCACACGGTCAGCGTCTGGCCCTTGTAGCCGTCGGCGCCGGCCTTCTTGTCCGTGCTGCCGTCATCACCACTGCCACAAGCCGCGATCGAAACCAACATGCCCGCGACACCGATAGCCGCAATGAGCCTGCGCTTCACGTCACCCTCCTCAGGGATGCCAGCAACCCCCCGCCCACAACGACGGATACGACGAACACAACAAACTCGACGTGGTACTGCACGTGGGACTGGGACCTGGTCTTTAATGGTGTAGACCAGTACCCGGAGCTTGGCCTAGACCTTTAGGGGTGTCAAGGGTGTATAAGAAGGGCTGTCACGTCCGTTATCGGACCGACACCTGAGGGAGCGAGACTCCCCCAGGGAGGGCCGTGCCACGATGTGAGCCGCGACAGACGGAGGAGCCGGTGACGGCAGCACCACAGGAGCCGGGAAGGCGGACCATGGGCACCCATGCGGGCAGCAGCGGAACCGATGCGGGCGGCGCCACGACGGCGGAGGCACCCGCAGCGGGCCGCACCGCGCGTGTGCCCAAGTACTACCGCCTGAAGCGGCACTTGCTGGACATGACCGAGACGCTGCCCCCGGGCACGCCGGTCCCGCCCGAGCGCACCCTCGCCGCCGAGTTCGACACCTCCCGCACGACCGTGCGCCAGGCCCTTCAGGAACTGGTCGTCGAGGGCCGGCTCGAGCGCATCCAGGGCAAGGGCACGTTCGTCGCCAAGCCCAAGGTCTCGCAGGCGCTGCAACTGACCTCGTACACCGAGGACATGCGCGCCCAGGGCCTGGAACCCACCTCGCAGCTCCTGGACATCGGCTATGTGACCGCCGACGACACCCTCGCCGGGCTCCTCGACATCACGGCGGGCGGGCGTGTCCTGCGCATCGAGCGGCTCCGCCTCGCGAGCGGCGAGCCGATGGCCATCGAGACGACGCATCTGTCGGCCAAGCGCTTCCCCGCGCTGCGCCGCTCCCTGGTCAAGTACACGTCCCTGTACACGGCGCTCGCCGAGGTCTACGGCGTACGCCTGGCCGAGGCCGAGGAGACCATCGAGACGTCCCTGGCGACCCCGCGCGAGGCGGGCCTGCTCGGCACGGACGTGGGCCTGCCCATGCTGATGCTGTCGCGGCACTCCGTGGACGGCACGGGGCAGCCCGTCGAGTGGGTGCGCTCGGTGTACCGGGGCGACCGCTACAAGTTCGTGGCCCGCCTCAAGCGCCCGACGGACTGACGGGCGTCGCACGCGAATCCGCTTGTGCCGACCGAGAAGTCGGCACATGAACGGCATGTCGGCCACTGTTTGTCCGTTATCCGGACGGGGGTTCCATACGACGAGATCGTCGCCTAGATTTCCGCCACGTTAAGCATGGGATAAGCGGGATCAGCGAGGGGACGGACCGCCGTATGTCGGATGTGCCTGAAGTGAAACGGCCGGTGGTCACGCCGGTGCGAGTGGTCATTGCCCTGTGCCTCGTCGCACCGTTCGTGGCGATGCTCTGGGTCAGCTCCTACGCGAAGGTCGACCCGGCCTTCATCGGTATTCCGTTCTTCTACTGGTACCAGATGCTGTGGGTCCTCATCTCCACGGCGCTGACGATGATCGCGTACAAGCTGTGGCAGCGTGACCAGCGCGCCCGGAAGACGGGTGGGCAGGCATGAACGGCGGAGTCAACGGCGTCGCGCTCGGCGTCTTCATCTTCTTCTTCATCGCCGTCACGGTCATGGGCTTCCTGGCCGCGCGCTGGCGCAGGTCCGACAACGAGCAGAGCCTCGACGAATGGGGCCTGGGCGGACGGTCGTTCGGCACCTGGGTCACCTGGTTCCTGCTCGGCGGCGACCTCTACACGGCGTACACCTTCGTGGCCGTCCCGGCGGCGATCTACGCGGCCGGCGCCTCCGGCTTCTTCGCCGTGCCCTACACGATCCTCGTCTACCCGCTGATCTTCACCTTCCTGCCGCGCCTGTGGTCGGTGTCGCACAAGCACGGCTATGTGACGACCTCCGACTTCGTGCGCGGCCGCTTCGGCTCCAAGGGCCTGTCCCTGGCCGTCGCCATCACAGGCATCCTCGCCACGATGCCGTACATCGCGCTCCAACTGGTCGGCATCCAGGCCGTCCTGGACGTGATGGGCGTCGGCGGCGACGAGTCGACCAACTGGTTCATCAAGGACCTGCCGCTGCTCATCGCGTTCGCGGTGCTCGCCGCGTACACGTACTCGTCGGGTCTGCGGGCGCCCGCGCTGATCGCGTTCGTCAAGGACGGCCTGATCTACCTCGTCATCGCCGTCGCGATCATCTACATCCCGATCAAGCTGGGCGGCTTCGACGCCATCTTCCACGCGGCGAACGAGAAGTTCGCGACGCCCAACCCGGCGACGGGCAAGCCGGTCGGATCGCTCGCCCCGGCGCCGGCCGGGCAGTGGACGTACGCGACGCTGGCCCTCGGCTCGGCGCTGGCGCTCTTCATGTACCCGCACTCGATCACGGCGACGCTGTCCTCGCGCAGCCGCAACGTGATCCGCCGCAACACCACCATCCTGCCGCTGTACTCCCTGATGCTGGGTCTGCTCGCGCTGCTCGGCTTCATGGCGATCGCGGCCGGGATCAAGGTGCAGAACGGGCAGCTGGCGATCCCGCAGCTGTTCGAGAACATGTTCCCCGACTGGTTCACGGGCGTCGCGTTCGCGGCCATCGGCATCGGCGCGCTGGTGCCAGCCGCGATCATGTCCATCGCCGCGGCGAACCTGTTCACGCGCAACATCTACAAGGACTTCATCAAGCCCGACGCCACCCCCGAGCAGGAGACCAAGGTCTCCAAGCTGGTCTCGCTCCTGGTGAAGGTGGGCGCGCTCGCCTTTGTCCTGACCATGGACAAGACCGTCGCGATCAACTTCCAGCTCCTGGGCGGCATCTGGATCCTCCAGACCATGCCGGCCCTCGTCGGCGGCCTGTTCACCCGCTGGTTCCACCGCTGGGCGCTGCTCGCCGGCTGGGCGGTCGGCATGGTCTACGGCACGCTCGCCGCGTACGGGGTCGCGTCGCCGACGCAGAAGCACTTCGGCGGCAGCGCCAAGGAGATCCCGGGCATCGGCGAGATCGGCTACATCGGCCTCACGGCGTTCGTCATGAACGTGGTGGTCACGGTGGTCCTCACCTTCGTCCTGAAGGCGCTGAAGGCCCCTGAGGGCGTCGACGAGACGTCCGCGGCGGACTACACGGCGGACGCCGGCGACCCGGGCGTCCTGAAGAAGCTGCCTGAGGCGACGGCGGGAACGGGCGGGCACTGACCCGACTTCCCCCCGAGTACGGCAACGGGCCGCCGGATCCCACCGGTGGCCCGTTGCCGTACTCGGGGTTCACGAGGCTCCGTAGAGGTCCGTCCCCACCCGCTGCGCCGCCTCGGCGGCCGAGGACAGCGTCAGGGCCCTGTCCGTGCCCGCCCCCACGATCACGAGGACGCCGCCGACCCGCAGTTCGACCTCGTAGTGCGCACTCCCGTCGTACTCGTCGCCGCCCGTGGTCCGCGTCGTCTCCAGGACCGCCTCGTCGCCCAGGTCCGGCAGCGGCCGGACCTCGTGGTGCTCCTCGACGGGCGCGGCGTCGGTGTCGACCGTGACGCGGCCACACGCCTCGTGGAGCTCGCGGCGCAGTTCGAGATAGCGCCCGGCCCGCCCGGCCGGCATCGAGACCAGGCGCTCGTAGACGAAGGGGTCGTCCTCGCCCACCGCCGCGGGGTCCGGGCGGAACGTCCGCTCGGCGCTGGCGCCCCGCATGCGCCACAGTTCCCCGCGCGCGTCCCGGCCGGCCGCGCAGGTGCTCCAGTCGCCTCCCCCGGAACCCTGATCGAAGAGTCCCAGGGAGACCTCGAACGCCTTCGCGCCCTTGCCGACGGCCTCGACCGGAAGGAGGGCGGCGCCCAACTCGGCGTCCGTGAAGACCTTCGCGGGGTCCGCCGTGCCGTCGACACCGGACGCCGAAGGCCGCTTGCTCCCACCGTCGCCGCGCGCCCCGGACCCGCCGTCCCCGCCGTCGCCGCATCCGGCGAGCAGCACCAGCAGTACGGCGGCACAGGCCGTTCCCCGCCCTCGCACCGCGCCTCCCCCTGCTAGGCCACCAGTTCGGACGCAACGCTAGCCGACACAAGATGTGGGGCTGCCATCCGAGCCCGACACAAGATGTATGCTCGTGCTCGCTGTCCCCGCAGGGGAATCCGGTGCAAGTCCGGAACTGTCCCGCAACGGTGTACGTATGCACGCATACGTGAAGTCCGAGGACCTGTCGACAGCCTGCCCGAGCCGTCCGGCCCGGGATGACAACGTCCGGGTCTCGTGGAGTGGGCCGGTGACGCGGGCTCCGCCATGCCCCCGTGCCCTCCTCCCCGTCAGGCCCAGAGCCGAGCGAGGGAGAGCTCCACGTGACCATCGCGCCCGCCGAACCGGCCTCAGAGCTGGCAGGGAACCCCGAACAGCACGACGCCCCGGGAACCGCGCTGCTGCGCACCCTGACCGAACTGACCGCCGACCTGACGGACACCGACCCGGGCAAGGTCGCCGCCGCCGCGCTGCGCGGCAGGTCCGCCGTGGCGGACTCCGGCATCACCGCCGAGCTGCGCTCTCTCGCCACCGAGGCCGCCGCGGGCCTCATCTCCGAGGACCCGGAGTACTCGCGGCTCGCCGCCAGGCTCCTGACGATCAGCATCGCCGAGGAGGCCGCGTCGCAGGGCGTCACCTCGTTCTCCGAATCCGTCGCGGTGGGCCACCGCGAGGGCCTGATCGCCGACCGCACGGCCGATTTCGTGCAGCTGCACGCCGAACGCCTCGACGCGCTCGTCACCGCCTCCGCCGCCGAGGGCGCCGACGACCGCTTCGGCTACTTCGGACTGCGCACCCTGCACAGCCGTTACCTGCTGCGCCACCCGATCACCCGGCAGGTCGTCGAGACCCCGCAGCACTTCATGCTGCGCGTCGCGTGCGGCCTCGCCGAGGACGACTCGGTCCGCGCCCTCGACGAAGTCGCCTCCCTGTACCGCCTGATGAGCCGCCTCGACTACCTGCCGTCGTCGCCGACGCTCTTCAACTCCGGCACCCGCCACCCGCAGATGTCGTCCTGCTACCTCCTCGACTCGCCCCTCGACGAGCTGGACTCCATCTACGACCGCTACCACCAGGTGGCGCGCCTGTCGAAGCACGCGGGCGGCATCGGCCTCTCGTACTCGCGCATCCGCTCGCGCGGTTCGCTGATCCGCGGCACGAACGGGCACTCCAACGGCATCGTGCCGTTCCTGAAGACTCTCGACGCCTCCGTCGCGGCCGTGAACCAGGGCGGCCGGCGCAAGGGCGCCGCGGCCGTCTACCTGGAGACCTGGCACTCCGACATCGAGGAGTTCCTGGAGCTGCGGGACAACACGGGCGAGGACGCCCGGCGCACCCACAACCTCAACCTCGCGCACTGGATCCCGGACGAGTTCATGCGCCGCGTCGCCGACGACGGCACGTGGTCGCTCTTCTCGCCGTCCGACGTGCCCGACCTCGTCGACCTGTGGGGCGAGGAGTTCGACACCGCGTACCGCGCGGCGGAGGCCGCCGGGCTCGCGCAGAAGACGATGCCGGCCCGCGAGCTGTACGGCCGCATGATGCGCACCCTGGCGCAGACCGGAAACGGCTGGCTGACCTTCAAGGACGCCGCCAACCGCACCGCCAACCAGACGGCGGAGCGCGGCAACGTCGTTCACTCCTCGAACCTGTGCACCGAGATCCTCGAGGTCACGGACGACGGCGAGACCGCGGTCTGCAACCTGGGATCGGTCAACCTCGGCGCCTTCGTGCGCGACGGCGCTATCGACTGGGAGCGCCTGGACGCGACCGTGCGCACGGCCGTCACGTTCCTCGACCGCGTCGTCGACATCAACTTCTACCCGAGCGAGCAGGCCGGCCGCTCCAACGCCAAGTGGCGACCGGTGGGCCTCGGCGCGATGGGCCTCCAGGACGTCTTCTTCCAGCTGAAGCTGCCCTTCGACTCCCCCGAGGCGAAGGCCCTGTCCACGCGGATCGCCGAGCGCATCATGCTCGCCGCGTACGAGGCGTCCGCCGACCTCGCCGAACGCAACGGTCCGCTCCCCGCGTGGGAGAAGACCCGCACCGCGCGCGGCGTGCTGCACCCGGACCACTACGGCGTCGAGCTGACCTGGCCGGAGCGCTGGGCCGCGCTGCGCGAGCGCATCGCCGCCACCGGGATGCGCAACTCCCTGCTCCTCGCCATCGCGCCCACCGCCACGATCGCGTCCATCGCGGGTGTCTACGAGTGCATCGAGCCGCAGGTCTCCAACCTGTTCAAGCGCGAGACGCTCTCCGGCGAGTTCCTCCAGGTCAACTCCTACCTGGTCCAGGAGCTCAAGCGGCTCGGCGTGTGGGACGCGCAGACCCGCGAGGCGCTGCGCGAGTCCAGCGGCTCCGTGCAGGGCTTCGGCTGGATCCCGGCCGAGGTGCGCGAGCTGTACCGCACGGCGTGGGAGATCCCGCAGCGCGGTCTGATCGACATGGCGGCGGCCCGTACGCCGTTCCTCGACCAGGCGCAGTCCCTGAACCTGTTCCTGGAGACGCCCACCATCGGCAAGCTCTCGTCGATGTACGCGTACGCCTGGAAGTCGGGTCTCAAGACGACGTACTACCTGCGCTCGCGCCCGGCGACGCGGATCGCCCGCGCGGCGTCCGCCGCCCCCATCCCCGCCCAGCAGGCCGCCGACCCCGAGGCCGTCGCCTGCTCCCTCGAAAACCCCGAGTCCTGCGAGGCCTGCCAGTAATGACCACCGCCAACTCCGAGAAGAACCTGCTCGACCCGGGCTTCGAACTGACCCTGCGTCCCATGCGCTACCCGGACTTCTACGAGCGCTACCGGGACGCGATCAAGAACACCTGGACCGTCGAGGAGGTCGACCTCCACTCGGACGTCGCCGACCTCGCGAAGCTCTCGCCGGGCGAGCAGCACATGATCGGCCGCCTGGTCGCGTTCTTCGCGACGGGTGACTCGATCGTCTCGAACAACCTGGTCCTGACGCTGTACAAGCACATCAACTCCCCCGAGGCGCGCCTGTATCTGTCGCGCCAGCTGTTCGAGGAGGCCGTGCACGTCCAGTTCTACCTGACCCTCCTGGACACGTACCTCCCCGACCCGGAGGACCGCGCGGCCGCGTTCGACGCGGTCGAGGAGATCCCCTCCATCCGTGAGAAGGCAGAGTTCTGCTTCAAGTGGATGGACTCGGTCGAGAAGCTGGACCGCCTGGAGACGAAGGCGGACCGCCGCCGCTTCCTCCTCAACCTGATCTGCTTCGCGGCGTGCATCGAGGGCCTGTTCTTCTACGGGGCGTTCGCCTACGTGTACTGGTTCCGCAGCCGCGGCCTGCTGCACGGCCTCGCGACCGGCACGAACTGGGTGTTCCGCGACGAGACGATGCACATGTCGTTCGCGTTCGAGGTCGTCGACACCGTCCGCAAGGAGGAGCCGGACCTGTTCGACGACCGGCTCCAGGAGCAGGTCACCGCGATGCTGCGCGAGGCGGTCGAGGCCGAGCTCCAGTTCGCCCGCGACCTGTGCGGTGAGGGCCTGCCCGGGATGAACACCGACTCGATGCGCCAGTACCTGGAGTGCGTCGCCGACCAGCGTCTCCAGCGCCTCGGCTTCGCGCCGGTCTACGGCTCGGAGAACCCCTTCTCCTTCATGGAGCTCCAGGGCGTCCAGGAACTGACGAACTTCTTCGAGCGCCGGCCGTCGGCCTACCAGGTCGCCGTCGAGGGCTCGGTCGGGTTCGACGAGGACTTCTAGGCCGGAGGGCCTCCGGGCCGGGATCTCTCGGCCGCGATCTCTAGGCGACGGTCGTGAACTCGGCCCGGCGGGACGGGCGTTCGGCGTCCCGCCGGGCTGCCTGCCGGGCCTCCCGGATCTGCCGGTCGATCCGGCGGTCGTGGGCGGCCCCGTACAGGGACGGGGCGGCCAGGAGGAGGAAGACGAAGAGGACGGTGAGG
The DNA here is from genome assembly GCF_035918235.1 of Streptomyces sp. NBC_01445. Taxonomy (NCBI): domain Bacteria; kingdom Bacillati; phylum Actinomycetota; class Actinomycetes; order Kitasatosporales; family Streptomycetaceae; genus Streptomyces; species Streptomyces sp. NBC_01445. The sequence goes on from NZ_CP109485.1 coordinate 4,150,375, forward strand.
AAGTTCATCGCTGTGTTCATGTCCTCCACTCTCGTCCGTCGCGGACTCATCCGGCAGTGGCAGGACTGTCACTGACCCTCGAATTACTGCCAACCGTGCGGCACACTGGACGGCATGCTGAAGAACGTTGCCGCAGTGCTGCTCGACGGTGTGCACCCCTTCGAACTCGGCGTCATCTGCGAGGTGTTCGGCCTCGACCGCAGCGAGGCCGGGCTCCCCGTGTACGACTTCGCGGCGGTGTCCGTCGAAGGGCCGGAGCTGGCCACCCATGTGCCGGGCATGACGATCTCCACCCCGTTCGGCCTGGAGCGGCTGGAGGAGGCCGACCTCATCGCCGTCCCCGCGGCGGGCACCCTGCGCGACGGCTACCCGCCCGAGCTGCTCGACGCACTGCGCCGCGCGGTCGACCGGGGCGCGCGCGTCCTCAGCGTCTGCTCGGGCGTCTTCGTGCTCGGCGCGGCCGGGCTCCTCGACGGACGGCGGTCCGCGGTGCACTGGCGGTACGCGGACGAACTGGCGGTGCGCCACCCGCGCACCCGCGTCGACCCCGACGTCCTGTACGTCGACGAGGGGCCGGTCATCACCTCGGCGGGCACCGCCGCCGGCATCGACGCCTGTCTGCACATCGTCCGCACGGAGCACGGCTCCGAGGTCGCCAACGCCATCGCCCGCCGCATGGTGGTCCCGCCCCACCGCGACGGCGGGCAGGCCCAGTACGTGAAGCGGCCGCTGCCCGTCACTCCCTGCGACACCGTGGGGGGCGTACTGGCGTGGATGGAGGCCCATCTGGACGAGACGCTGACGGTCGAGGAGCTCGCGGCGCGCGCCCTCATGTCGCCGCGCACCTTCGCGCGCCGCTTCCAGCAGGAGACGGGGACGACGCCGTACCGGTGGCTGCTTCGCCAACGGGTGCTGCTGGCACAGGAGTTGCTGGAGCAGACGGACGAGACGGTGGAGTCGATCGCCGGGCGGGCCGGGTTCGGCAATGCGGCGGCGATGCGGCATCAGTTCATGAAGGCGCTGGGCACGACGCCCAACGCCTTCCGGCGTACGTTCCGCGTGCGGTCCGCGGCCTGAGTGCGCGGGAAGCCGGCCGACCGGCCCCCGCGCACCCGGCGCTGGACCGCTACCCGCGCTCCTCCACCCGCAGCAGCGCCCGCTTGGGCTGGAGCGTGATCCCGATGCGGGCCGTGCTGTCCGTCTCCGCGGCCGGAACCAGTCGCCAGCGGGGCGTCACCGTGGCCAGGATGATGGCCAGTTCGGCCATGCTGAAGTGATCGCCGGGGCACTTCCGGTTGCCGACGCTGAACGGCATCATCGCGCTCTGCCGGCTTTCCGCGGCGCGTTCCGGCAGCCAGCGGTCGGGGTCGAACTCCAGATGGTCCGGGAAGGACCGCGGATCGCGCTGCATCGCATACGGGCTGTAGACGATGTCCGCACCGGCCGGAATGTGATAGCCGCCGAGCTCGGTATCGACGGCGGCCTGCCGCGTCAATATCCATACGGCCGGCCGTATGCGCATCGCCTCCGTGATGACATTGCGCGTATGGATTAGGCCCTTGAGGTCGGCGAATGCGACGGGGCGGCCGGCCGTCACGGATTCAACCTCCTCGTGCAACCGGCTTTCCTGCTCGGGGTGTTCCGCAAGGAGCTGGAACGTCCACGTGAGGGTCGACGCGACATTCTCCGCGCCGGCCACGACGAGGGAGACGACTTGGTCGTGCACCTCCTGCTCGCCGACCGTTTCGCCATTCTCGTCCTCGGCGCCGAGCAATGCCGCGAGCAGGTCACCCGGATTGACGCCGGACGCGCGCCGCTCGGCAATGATCTCGTCCACCAGCCGATGCAAATCGGCCAAGGCCCGCTCGAATCGGCGATTGGCCGGAAGTGGCAGCCGGTAGAAGGGTCCGACGGACAGGACCATGCGCCGGTACAGGCCGCTGAAGACCGTGTGCAGCGAGGAGCTGAGCCGGTCGGCGCGCTCGTCGACCGAGTCGACGTGCAGGACGGAGCGGGCGACGATGCGCACCGCCGTGCGGAACACCTCGGCGCCGATGTCGACCGTCTCGCCGGGCTTCCAGCGCGCCGCCATGGCGCGCGCCTCCTCCTCCATCACGGTCGCGTAGTCGGCGATGCGGTCGGTGCGGAACGCGGGCTGGATGGTGCGCCGCTGGCGCCGGTGCATGGGCCCGTTGCTGGTCGCCACGCCCTTGCCGAGGAGCACTCCGAGGGTGTCCCAGAGGGGCCCGCCGACCATGTAGTCGGGGCTCTTGAGGAGCGCGGCCACGAGGTCGGGATCGCAGACCGCGTACGCCGTCTTCGGGCCGAGCCGGAGGCGGACCAGGTCGCCGTGGCCGCGCAGTGAGGCCACGAAGGCGAGGGGGTCGCGCACGAGGTTCCAGGCGTGCCCGAGGAGGGGCGCGCCGCCGCCGGCGTACGGCGGTGTGCGTCGCTCACCGGGCTCCGCCACGGCCGGAACGGAGGATTCTGCCGATTCGACGGTCATTCGTCACCTGCCTGGTCGCTGATGTACGGAGGAGTGGCGCGGTCGTCCCAGCTGTCCACCTGATAGCGGCCCGACTCGTGGTGGAACCAGTACACGGAACTGAACCAGTTCCGCATATTGGAGACGCACGACCTGAGTGCTTGGGCGAGGCTCTCGCCCGCTAAAGTCCCGTCGGCCGATTCGTTCGCCATACGCAGAACTTCGGGCTCCGCGACCAGGAATTCAAAAATGCATCCGCGAACCCTTCGGCGGACTTCTTCCACGGCCTCTTCGAGGGAAATCCCCTCATGCTGGATGAGGCTTATCCCGAGGTTGTGGAGTTCATCGCCCGCGAGTTCCTTGGGCAGTGAGCACAGGTCGTTGTACCACGCGGCAAAATCCTGGCACGCGAGCGCGGCACGCCGGTATGCGGGGCTTTCGAGTACCCATTCCGGGAGCTCGTACTGCGCGGTCGGCTCGAGGAGATCGAGCCATATCCAGTGTGCGAAGGTATTCCTTCGGAGTTCGATGTACTCCTCGACCGAAGGCACCGTTCCCGAGGTCCGGTTCTGGAATTCCTGGTCGTAGGCGTCGATCACCACGTGGAAGTGGCGGGCGAACCGGGCGTTCCATGAACGGGTGAGGGAGCCGTTCAGCCGGAGCACACTGTCGGCGAACGCCGCAACCAGAGGGTCCTTGTGGTGCAGATGGAGCTGAGGTGCCTCAAGTGCCGCGTGGAGCTGGACCGCGAGGCGTCGCCAGGCGCCGGCCCTGCCGTGGATCACGTCGCGGTCGTGGCGGTCGTCCCAGACGAAGAACCACGCGCTGTAGTCGCAAATCGCGGAGAGGAGGTCGTCGGGGGCTCCTATGTAGTAGCCCGCCATGAGGTCGGTGTAGCAAAGGCCATCGGCATATTTCTCCACCTTGTCCGGCGACATGAGCCGCTTTTGGAGCAGCCAGGACCGCGTCTTCTCCTGAAGCTTTGGCCAATACGGATGCAGATTGCGAGGAAACGCCTCCTCGATCACCGGTAGCGCCAGCGCCGGTGGGACCGCTGTCTGCGTCTGTGTCTGCACCCGAGTCCGTGAAGTGCTGTGTGAGAAAGCAGGCACGAACAACCCCTCTCAGCCGCCCGATGGCGTGCGCCCCTCCGCTGTGCCGGGCGCGCGCCGTTGCGTATCCCCGCACTTTCTATTCAGCACTACAACTGACCGTTCTGGGAACGGATTTGCTCCCCTCACTCCCCCCATGCGCCGGAAAAGTCCCCATAGGTGACTGATTCTGGATCATCTGGGGCCGATCCGGTTCGCACACCTGACCGCAAGGGTGGTCCGGGCCCCGAACACGCGAGCGGCGCCCGGCCAGTTGGGAACCTGGCCGGACGCCGCTCGGATGTCACTCGGGTGCGCTCAGGGCCCAACAGGCCCTTCCCACTCAGTCGTTGGAGACGACCTCGTAGCGCGGGGTGCCCTCGGCCATCTGCTTCATGGCGTCCTTGCGCTCGCGCTTGGAGAGGCGGTCGATGTACAGGTACCCGTACAGGTGGTCCGTCTCGTGCTGGAGGCAGCGCGCGAAGTAGCCCGTGCCGCGGACCTTGATCGGGTTGCCCTTCTCGTCCTGCCCGGTCACCACCGCGTAGTCGGGACGCGCGAGCGGCGCGTACGCCGTCGGCACGGACAGGCAGCCCTCGTTCGAGTCGTCGAGGCGGCGCTGGTCCGCGGGCAGCTCCTGGAGCACCGGGTTGCAGACCACGCCGGTGTGACGCGCCCCGTCGTCGTCCGGGCAGTCGTAGACGAAGACCTTCAGGTCGACGCCGATCTGGTTGGCGGCGAGGCCCACGCCCTCCGCGGTGCGCTGGCTGGCGAACATGTCGTCGACCAGCTGCGCGAGCTCGTCGCCGAACTCGGTGACGTCCTTGCACTCCTTGTGCAGGACGGGGTTCCCGACGACGGTGATCGGCCGCGACGTGCCGCGCGCGACGGCGGCCTCCTCGCGGGCGGCGTTGTCCTCGGTGTCGAGGACGAAGCCCTCGTCGTCCACGGGGAGCACTCCGGCGTGCTCGTGCTCGGTGTCCTGCTGCGCCATGTCCGACGTACGCCTTCCGGTACCTGCTACGACAAATTTTCCGGGGTACAGCCTACGGGGACCGGTCAGCAGACCTCTTCAAGGTCCCGCCAGTCCCTGGAGTCCGGGCTGTCCGCGACCCAGCCGTCGAGCAGCCCCCGCACCAGCGCCGCGGGCGCCGCGACACCGCACTCGCGCTCGGGCACCCACAGCTGGCCGTCCGTGCGGTGGCCGAGCGGCCCCGGATGTCCGGGCTCGCTGTGGTCGTGCGGGTCCAGGTGCTCGCCGTCGCCCTCGTCGGACGGCATCCGCGACTCGGAGCACATCCGGCACAGCAGCCGCACGGAGGACGACCAGTCCTCGGCGGCGAAACCGGCGTCGGAGGCGAGCTGCTCCAGGGCGTCCCGGTCGGCCTCGGTCGCCGCCTCCAGGAGAACGACCCAGGTGGGGACGGGCGAGGGAGCCCACAGCTCGATCTCGTCGAAGACGGGGTACGAGTGCCCGGCGGCCGTCGTCCGCTCCCCGTGGGGCACACCGTCGTGCAGCACGACCTCGCCCCAGCGCCGCCCGGAGGACGGCAGCGGGATGGACAGGACCTCCATGCGGGCGGGGTCGAGCCTGCGCCCCCACACCACCTCGGCCTCGCCCTCCGGCGACAGCCGCACGGCGGCGCTGCCCAGGTCCATGCCGGTCGGCTCACCGGCGGCGGTCGCGCCGCCCGGCACCTTCAGTCCGTACGCCTGCCAGGCCCGCCGTGCGAGCGGCCAGTCCTGCAGGGCGGTGGCCGCGATGCCCACGTTCCACCAGTCGGGGGCGCCGCTCTCGCGGTCCAGGAGGGCGACCGCGCGCAGGCCCGCGGCCCGCGCCTGCTCCCAGTCGTGCCGGAACTTGTGCAGCAGCGCGAGGTTGAACCAGGACTCGGACAGCCACGGCTCGAGGTCGGCGGCCCGGGTGAGCAGGGCCCCGGCGTCCTCGTACCGGCCGTCGCCGATGAGCGTGAACGCCCGATCGGTGGCCTGCCGCCATGAGGCGGAGGGCCGGTGCCGTCCCTTGCCGAAGATCCTCACGATTCCCGCCTGCATTCCCGCCTGTCGGTCCGGGGGACGGTGCCCTCGGGAGGCCTTCCCCCAAGGAGCACGGCCGGGGCCTGAGCCCCCGGACATCCTCTTCTTCGCATCCAACCACGTGCGGCCGGACAGCCGCTCATTACCCATGGGTTACCCAGCCGGGGGCAGGGTCACCCCGCCCCTCGACACGACCCTGGCCAGGGATTCCACCACATCGGGCTGGTAGTCGCGCCCCGTGGCCAGACGCAGTCGCTCCAGGGCGGTGAGGGGGCCCTGGGGACCTTCTCCCCGGGCCATCTCGTCGTATGCGTTGGCGGTGCGGACGATGCGCGCGGTGAGGGGCTGCTCACGGTAGGGGTCGGCCTGGCGCTCGACGACGACGGCGACCTCGGCGTCCACGCCCGTCTGGCGCACGACGGCCCCGCCCAGCAGCGCGATCCGGCGCTGCTCCTGGGCGGGCAGGGCGGCGGTGGCGCCGTCGGCCACGGGGTCGACGAGGGACAGCTGCCCGATGTCGTGCATGAGGGCCGCGTACTCCAGGACTGTGAGGTCGGGCTCGGAGAGACCCAGCTCACGGCCCACGGCGCGGCTGAGCGCCGCGACGCGCAGGGCGTGGCCCTGGGGCGTGTAGCCGGCGATCTCGGTGGCGCGGGCCAGCGAGGCGATCGTCTGCCGGTACGTGGTCCGCACGGCGGCGTACCGACGGAAGGCGAGCTGGGTCAGGAGGAGGGGCAGGCAGAAGACGGGCAGTGCCCACAGTCCGGCGACGGCCACGGCGAGGGCGATGACGGCACCGGTGGCGCACACCGCGGAGCCGATGCCGCTCATGGCCCGCAGCTCGTCCCTGAGCAGCGGCCCGAACGGCCAGCCGGTACGGGCGTGCGCCATGGCCGCAGCGAGGACGGCGTCGCACAGCGCGGTCAGGACGAGCAGCCCGACGAGCAGCAGCGCGTAGGGCGCGCCGTCGCCGAGCCAGGCGCCGAACCTGCCCTCGTTGTACAGGGGTTGGAAGCAGACGGCGGCGAAGGCGACGGTGAGGACGCGCCGCGCCATGTGGTCGGCGGACGGCCCGCGCCCGACCGCGAGATGCGGCACGGAGCCGACGAGCGCGGCAGCGACGCAGACGGCGACGACCTGGAGCGCTCCGTGATGCGTCGCCTGCCCCGCCGTCTCCCCGAGGAGTGCGTACGCGAGCGCGCCGGCGACCCCAAGTGGGGCCGGCTCCCGGTCCCTTCCGGGTGCCCCCCAGCGCGCGAGTTCACCGACGGCGATGAGCACGCCGAAGGCGAGCGCCGTCCCGGGCTCCTCCAGCCCCTTCCAGAGGGTGGCGCCCAGGGAGACGGCACTGAGCACGACGGCGAGGCCCTGGACGGCCGCGATCGTGGTGCGCGCCCGGCCGCTCCCCGGACCCGGGGACCGCGTCCACGTCACCGCGGGGCCGCCCGCCGCGTGACGCGGGGCCCGGGCATCTGCCCGGCGGCCTCGTCCGCGGTCACGGCGGGGTTCCATCCGTGCCGCCCGAGCGCCCGCACCAGCGCCCCGACCATCAGCGGGTCGAACTGCGCGCCCGCGCACCGGGACAGCTCGGCGAGGGCGACGTCGACGGGCCGCGCCCTCGAGTAGGACCGGGTGGACGTCATCGCGTCGAACGCGTCCGCCACCGCCACCACCCGCGCGAACTCCGGGATCTGCGCCCCCGTGAGCCCGTAGGGGTACCCGCTGCCGTCCATCCGCTCGTGGTGATGCAGGATCGCCGCCCGCGCCTCCCCCAGGAACCCGATGCCGCGCACCATCTCGTGCCCGTACTCGGGGTGCAGTTCGATGATGCGCCGCTCCTCGGGGGTCAGCGGGCCGTCCTTGCGCAACAGGCGGGTGGGGACGCCGAGTTTGCCGACGTCGTGCAGGATCCCGGCGAACCGCAGGACCTCGGCGCGCTCGTCCGCCATGCCGAGTTCGCGGGCGATCATCATGGACGCCTGGCCGACCCGCTCGCTGTGGCCCCGCGTGTATCCGTCCTTGATGTCGACGGCCTGTACGAGGGCCCGGATCGTCTCCTGGTGGGCGGCGCGCTCGCGGTGGTACTGGGCGAACACCCAGCAGGAGATGTACATCGGCAGCAGCACGAGCAGCGCGGCGAACGGGCCGTACGGGCTGCGCCACAGGACGGCCATCATGAGGCCCGCGAGGCCGTGCACGGCGACGGGTCCGAGGGCGCTCGGGAAGAGGCCGCGCCAGGCGGCGCGCAGCGGGACGCGTTCGGCGGTGGCGAGGATGCCGCCGTCGAGCAGGGCGAGGACGGCGCAGAAGACGAGGACCGCCGCTCCGGCGGGCACGAGCGCGTACGGGAAGTGGGGCGCGGACACCGCCGCGGTGCCGCCGAGCGCTCCGTGGACGCGGGCGGCGGCCCAGGTGGCGAGGGCGAGCTGGGCGGCGCGCCAGACGCGGCGCAGGCCGGCCGGGCGCCGGTCGGTCCTGGCGACGAGCGCTCCGGGCACGGCGACGAGTGCGGCAGCCGCGGGCGGCAGGAGGAACGCTCCGGCGAGCAGGACCGGGAAGAAGGTGCCCATGCCCTTGGGTACGCGCCGCCCGATCACACGGCACTGGCCCGCGTGTTCGCATCCCGTGTAGAGGACGGCGAGGAGTCCGACGGCGGGCCAGGGTGTGGCCGGGCCCGCGGCGGGGGCCAGGCACGCGAGGGCGCCGCCGGCCGCGCACAGGACATAGCCGAGGGCCACTGGCGGAACCGTGCGCATACCGACCCCCCTCCCCGTGATCCCGCTTCAGGTTCCGGAGAATAGAGCGGTGGAGAGGGCGCGCGGGCGGCATCGCGAGGATTCCCCGGGCCACCCGACGGCGGATTAGCACATTCGGGTGACGGGGGTGGAGAACGAGGGGCGGGGAACCCGGCCGGGAATGGCGGGGAACGGCGGCGGGACGTGACATATCGCCGTCACGTCCCGCTCATCACCGCTCGGCCCCGGGGCCGCAGTCTCAGGCTTCCCGCAGCTTGGGAGCCGACGCCGTCACGTCCTGGTCGGGCACGGCCTGCCCCGACCGGATCAGGTCGATGCGGCCCATGACCTTCGACCGCAGGTCGCTCGGTACGTCGTCCTGGCCGCAGCACCGCTTGACCAGCTTCTTCACGGCCTGCTCGAGGCCGTACTTCTCGAGGCACGGAGAGCACTCCTCGAAGTGCGTCTCGAACTTCGTGCAGTCGCTGTCCGGCATCTCGTGATCGAGGAACTCGTAGAGATGGTCGAGGACTTCACTGCAGTCCGTCTCGTGGTGCTCGCCGCAGCTCATGAGCCCGAGCCTTTCGCTTCGTTCGACTCCCCGGCACCGGCCGGGACCAGTCCGCGGTCGCGGGCGTAGTCCTCGAGCATGCCGCGCAGCTGGCGACGGCCCCGGTGGAGCCGGGACATCACCGTCCCGATGGGTGTCCCCATGATGTCCGCGATCTCCTTGTACGCAAAGCCCTCTACGTCGGCGAGATAGACCGCGATGCGGAACTCCTCGGGGATCGCCTGGAGCGCCGACTTCACGTCCGAGTCGGGCAGGTGGTCGAGCGCCTGCGACTCGGCGGAACGCAGGCCGGTCGACATGTGCGACTCGGCACGCGCCAGCTGCCAGTCCTCGATCTCCTCGGCGGCACTGCGCTGGGGCTCGCGCTGCTTCTTGCGGTACGAGTTGATGAAGGTGTTCGTGAGGATGCGGTACAGCCACGCCTTGAGGTTCGTGCCCTCGCGGAACTGGTGGAACGACGCGTACGCCTTCGCGTAGGTCTCCTGCACCAGGTCCTCGGCATCGGCCGGGTTGCGCGTCATGCGCAGCGCAGCCGAGTACATCTGGTCGAGGAACGTGAGCGCGTCGCGCTCGAAGCGCAGGCTGCGCTCCGCGGCGGTCTCCTCGGGCTCTTCCGCCTGGCCGTGTTCGGTCCCTGCGTCGGTGCCAGTGACCGGACCCACCTCCTCCAACGACGTGGCGGGGCCGAAGGAGACCCCACTCGAATCGGAGAATAGACGACCCTCGGTCGAAGCGGCCTGGTGATCGGGTCCGCCCGCCGTCCGAATGGGGGCGGTCTTCGCCGCGTGCAGCACGCTCCACTCCAGGTCAGCGGCGCTGCTGCGGCTCGGGCAGATGATCGAACCCATGCGGCGGACTTCCTCTCGTAAGCACTCGTGACAACGCGTGACTTCTCGCACGTCTTCGACAGCACTCTCGCACCGTCTGTTCCGGACAACAGACGCCCGGGCCGCAACATTCCCGGGCGTCACGCGAGTGATCCGGCCCACTTCACGACGGCGTCCACTATGAGTGCCACGGCCTCGTCCTGGCCGATGTCCGCCCGCTTCGGCACCGCGAACCCGTGGTCCCCGTAAGGGATTTCGACGAGCTCGTACGCGGTGGATCCGGGGAATTCCGCGGGCTTCCCGAAGGGGTCGTTGCCGCCCTGGACGACGAGGGTGGGGACCCCGGCGCCGAGGAGTTCGTCGGCGCGGGACTTCTCGGGGCGGCCCGGCGGGTGGAGCGGGAAGCTCAGGGCGAGGACGGCGGCCGCGCCGAGTTCTCGCGCCGTCCGGCACGCCACGCGCGCGCCCGCGCTGCGCCCGCCCGAGACGACCGGGAGCCCCGGCTTCTCCAGGGCGGGCCACACCCCGCGCCAGCCGACGTCCAGAGTCTTCGGCGCGGGCGCCACCTTCTTGCCGGCCACCCGCCACGGCTGCTCGACGAGGGCGACGGTCACTCCGTGTGCGGGCAGCTCGGCGGCGACGGCCTTCAGGTCACGCGCCTCGATGCCGCCGCCGGCGCCATGGCTGAGGGCCAGGACGAGGCGGGCCTTCTTCCCGGGGGCCGGGTGCCAGGTGATGCGGGCCTCACCTGCGCCGGTCTCGACGTTCTCGGTCTTCGCGGCGGGCCCGGCGGCTCTCGTGGTCGTGTTCTTGGTCACGTTCTTGGTCACGTCAGAAGAGTGTGCCCTCCTCGGGCCCTTCCAGCTCCTTGAGCAGCTCCGGCCCGTTGTTGCGCACGTTGCTGACCGAGGTCGAGACGGGGTAGGCCCGCATCAGGCCCTCCGGCGGCGGCGCGAGCAACGACTTCAGGTCGTCGACGTCGGTGTGCGCCGGGTCGAGCCAGGCGTCCCAGCGGTCCGGCGTGAGCATGAGCGGCATGCGGGGGTGGATGTCGGAGAGCGAGCGGGGCCCCTCGTCGGGGGCGACGGCGAGCGGCGCGGTCTCCGCCTCGGTGGTGATGACCGTGCAGGTCACCCACCAGGCGAGCGGGTGCTCGTCGGGCAGGGTGCCGTCGCGCCAGAACTCGTACAGGCCCGCCATCGCGAAGACGGAGCCGTCGGCGGGCGTGACGAAGTAGGGCTGCTTGCGCGGCCGCTTCTTCTTGCCCTCGACCTCCAGGTCGCGCTCGCCGACGCCGGTGACCCACTCGTAGTAGCCGTCGGCGGGCAGGATGCAGCGGCGGCTCGAGAAGGCGCGGCGGTACGAGGGCTTCTCGTACACCGTCTCGGCGCGGGCGTTGATCATCCGGGCGCCGCCCTCGGGGGTCTTCGACCACGACGGCACGAGGCCCCACTTGAGAGTGCGCAGCTGGCGAACCGGATTCCGGTCGGCAGCGTCCTTCACAGGGCGGTCGAGGACCGCGTAGACCTCCTTGGTCGGGGCCACGTTGAAGTCGGGCGCGAGGGTCTCCTCGGGCTCCCACTTCTCGACCTCAAAGATTCCTGCGAGATCCTCGGGCCTACGACTCGATGCATACCGTCCGCACATACGTGCCACAGTGCCAGATACTGGCCCGCCAGAGGGAGCCGCTCCAGCCATGTACGTCACCGCGAGTAGTGGCGCCGCCGACCTGTGGGACCGGGTCTTCGGCAGCCAGTCCGACCCCGATCAGTGGGTGGTGTTCGCCACAGCGGCGGTCGCGCTCGCCGTGATCGTCCCGCACAACATATGGCGGCTCTCCCGCAACGCGATCACCATCGCCCACGAGGGCGGGCACGGCATCGTGGCCCTGTTCAGCGGGCGCCGTCTCGACGGCATCAGGCTGCACTCGGACACCAGCGGCCTCACGGTCAGCCGTGGCAAGCCGTCGGGCCTGGGCATGATCCTGACCGCGGCCGCCGGCTACACCGCTCCCCCGCTCCTCGGACTCGGCGGCGCGGCGCTGCTCGCCGCCGGGCACATCACGGCCCTCCTGTGGCTGGCCACGGCCCTGCTCCTGGCGCTGCTCGTGATGATCAGGAACGCGTACGGCGCGCTGACCGTGATCCTGACCGGCGGCCTCTTCGTGCTCGTGTCCTGGCTGGCGGGACCGCAGGTGCAGGCCGCGTTCGCATACGTCGTCGTGTGGTTCCTGCTCCTGGGCGGCGTGCGGCCCGCGTTCGAGCTGCAGAGCAAGCGCAGGCGGGGCGGGGCCGGGGACTCCGACGCGGACCAGCTGTCGCGGCTCACGCACGTGCCGGCGGGAATGTGGCTGTTCTTCTTCCACGCCGTCTCGCTGTGCTCGCTGCTCGGCGGGGGCCGCTGGCTGCTGGGACTCTGACCCCGGTGGGGGCTCGTGATCCGGCCCGATCGCCTGAGCCCACTAAAGTAAAGGCATGACCGAAATCCCCGTGCACACCTCTCTCTGGCCCGCCCCCCACGCGAGCGGCCCCGTCTTCGCGACGGTCCATGTGCCGGGGTCGAAGTCGGTCACCAACCGCGCGCTCGTCCTGGCCGCGCTCGCCGCCGAGCCCGGCTGGCTGCGCCGCCCGCTGCGCTCGCGCGACACGCTCCTGATGGCGGCCGCCCTGCGCGCCATGGGCGTCGGCATCGAGGAGGGCGTGGGCCCGGACGGTTCCGGCGAGGCCTGGCGCGTCATCCCTTCGGGGCTGCGCGGCCCGGCCACGGTCGACGTGGGCAACGCCGGTACGGTGATGCGCTTCCTGCCCCCGGTCGCGGCGCTCGCCGACGGATCGGTGCGCTTCGACGGCGACCCCCGTTCGTACGAGCGGCCGCTGAACGGCGTGATCGACGCGCTGCGCGTGCTCGGCGCCCGGATCGACGACGACAGCCGCGGCTCGCTCCCGATGACCGTGCACGGCACCGGTGCCCTCGACGGCGGCCGGGTCGAGATCGACGCGTCCTCCTCGTCACAGTTCGTCAGCGCCCTCCTGCTGTCCGCGCCGCGCTTCAACCAGGGGGTCGAGGTGCGTCACGTCGGCGGCCCGCTGCCCTCGATGCCGCACATCCGGATGACCGTCGACATGCTGCGCACGGTCGGCGCCCAGGTCGACACCCCGGAGTCCGGCGGCGAGCCGAACGTCTGGCGCGTCACCTCGGGCGCCCTGCTCGGCCGCGACCTGACGGTGGAGCCCGACCTGTCGAACGCCCAGCCGTTCCTGGCCGCGGCCCTCGTCACCGGCGGCAAGGTCACCGTCCCCGACTGGCCGGAGCGCACGACGCAGCCCGGCGACCGGCTGCGCGAGATCTTCACCCTGATGGGCGGCTCCTGCGAACTGACCGGGCAGGGCCTCGAGTTCACCGGATCCGGCGCGATCCACGGCATCGACGTGGACCTGAGCGAGGTCGGCGAGCTGACGCCCGGCATCGCGGCCGTCGCGGCCCTCGCCGACTCCCCCTCCACGCTCCGGGGCGTGGCGCACCTGCGCCTGCACGAGACGGACCGCCTGGCCGCGCTCACCAAGGAGATCAACGAGCTCGGCGGCGACGTCACCGAGACCGCCGACGGCCTGCACATCCGGCCGCGCCGCCTGCACGGCGGGATCTTCCACACGTACGACGACCACCGCATGGCCACCGCGGGCGCGATCATCGGCCTCGCCGTGCCGGGCGTGGAGATCGAGAACGTGGGGACGACCGCCAAGACCCTGCCCGACTTCCCCGACCTGTGGGCCGGGATGCTGGGGAACTGACGGGCGGATCGAGATCATGCGCCGCTACGGCAAGAACCCCGACGAGGACGACATCCGCGTCCGCCCCAACCGCAAGGGCAACCGCCCGCGCACGAACATCCGCCCGAAGCACGAGGACGCCGCTGACGGCATGGTCCTGACCGTGGACCGGGGCCGCCTCACCGTCCTCATCGACGACATCCCCGTCACCGCGATGAAGGCCCGCGAGCTGGGCCGCAAGGCGGCCGTGGTCGGCGACCAGGTCTCCGTCGTCGGGGATCTGTCCGGCAAGAAGGACACCCTCGCCCGCATCGTCCGCATCGGGGAGCGCACCTCCGTCCTGCGCCGCACGGCCGACGACGACGACCCGTACGAGCGCGTGGTCGTCGCCAACGCGGACCAGCTCGCCATAGTCACCGCTCTCGCGGACCCCGAGCCGCGCCCCCGCATGATCGACCGCTGCCTCGTCGCCGCGTACGACAGCGGCCTCGACCCGCTCCTCGTGCTTACCAAGTCGGACCTCGACCCGCCGGACAAGCTCCTGGAGATGTACGGGGCGTTGGGCGTCCCCTACGTCGTCACCAGCCGGGACGAGCTGGAGAGCGGGGCGGCGGTCGCCCGGGTGCGCGAGCAGCTCGACGGCAAGATCACCGTGTTCGTCGGCCACTCCGGCGTCGGCAAGACGACGCTGGTGAACGCGTTGGTGCCGAAGGGCAGCCGGCGTACGACGGGCCATGTCAACGCGGTCACGGGCCGCGGCCGGCACACCACGACGTCCGCGCTCGCGCTGCCGCTGCCCGACGACAGCGGCTGGGTGATCGACACCCCGGGCGTGCGCTCCTTCGGTCTGCACTATGTCGACCCGTCCCGCGTCATCCACGCCTTCCCCGACCTGGAGCCGGGCACGGAGAACTGTCCGCGCGCGTGCAGCCACGACGAGCCGGACTGCGCGCTCGACGAGTGGGTCGCTCAGGGACATGCCGATCCCGCGCGTCTGTACTCACTGCGGCGGCTGCTCGCCACGAGGGAGCGACGCGAGGGCGACTGACCTCAGCGTTGTTTGCGACCGCCCCGCGACGGTAAGTGCATACTCGCACCAAGCCGGACGCAAGATCGAAAGCGTACGAAGCGGTCACGGAAGTCGAAGATGCTGGAGGCAAGCACATGGCGTGGCTGCTGGTCATCGTGGCGGGGATTCTCGAGACCGGCTTCGCGGTCTGCCTGAAGCTCTCGCACGGCTTCACCCGGCTCTGGCCGACGATCGCGTTCTCGTGCTTCGCCCTCGGCAGCTTCGGCCTCCTCACGCTCGCGCTGCGCAAGCTCGACGTGGGTCCCGCGTACGCGGTGTGGACGGGCATCGGCGCGGCGGGCACCGCGATCTACGGCATGGTCTTCCTCGACGACCTGGTCTCCACCCTCAAGCTCGTCTCGATCTCGTTCGTGATCGTCGGTGTGATCGGGCTTCAGCTGTCGGGCTCGGCGCACTGAGCCGCCACGCTCACACGACGTCCCGTACGCGCGGGAAGTGGCAGGCAGCGCTCTGCTTCCCGGCCACCGGGCTCGCGGGCACCTCGCGCTCGCAGCGTTCCCTGTCGGCCCCGGGCAGGTCCGCGTAGACGGGGCAGCGCGCCCGGAAACGGCATCCTTCGTAGCGCCGCGTCGGGCTCGGCGGATCCCCGGCGAGCAGGATCCGGTCCCGCTGCCGTACCCGCTCCCGCTCGGGGTCGGGCAGCGGCACCGCGGACAACAGTGCCTGGGTGTAGGGGTGCAGAGGCCCCTCGAAGACGTCGGCCACGGGCCCGGACTCGACGGTCCGCCCCAGGTACACGACGCTCACACGGTCCGCGATGTGCCGCACGACGGACAGGTCGTGCGAGACGAAGAGATAGGCGAGGCCGAGTTCCGCCTTGAGCCGCTGGAGCAGGTTGAGGACGCCCGCCTGTACGGAGACGTCGAGAGCGGAGACGGGTTCGTCCAGGACGAGCAGCTCCGGCTCGACGGACAGAGCCCGCGCGATCCCGACGCGCTGCCGCTGGCCGCCGGAGAACTCGTGCGGAAAGCGCTCAGCGTCGGCGGGGTCGAGGCCGACCTGTTCCAGGAGTACGGGGATCCGGCGCGCGATCGCCGCCCGGTCCGCGCCCTGGGCGCGCAGCGGCTCGGTGATGATGTCGCCGACCGGCATCCGGGGATCCAGGGAGGCCATCGGGTCCTGGAACACGATCTGCACGCGCCGCCGCAACGCCGCCCGCCCCGCCTTCCCGAGCCCGCCCACGGACTGCCCGAACAGCTCGACGTCCCCGGCCTCGGGCCGTGCCAGTTCGAGGAGTTCGAAGAGGGTGGTGGACTTCCCCGACCCGGACTCGCCGACGAGCGCGAGGGTCTCTCCGCCGCGGATGTCGAGGTCCACCCCGTCGACGGCGTAGACGCTCCCGACCCGCCGCCTGAAGGCGCTCCCCTTGAACACGGGAAACGTCCTGGCAAGCCCACGCACCTTCAACACGGGCTCCGCCGGGGGGCGTTCACCGCGTTCGGGGATCCCGGGCACGGGGAAGACGTCCTGCGGGGCGAGTCCACGAACCTCATCGGCGCGCACACAGGCGGCAAGGTGAGGCGCCGCCGCACCCGCAACGGCCCGCAACGGAGGCACCTCGCTCAGACACGCCTCCACCGCCAAGGGGCACCTGGGCGCGAACGCGCACCTCCCGCCCAACTCTCCGCCCCCCGGCGGAGCCCCCGGCACGGGTACCAGCACGTCCGCCGCCCCGTCGAGCCGCGGCACCGCCCCCATCAGCCCCAGCGTGTAGGGCATCCGGGCCTCCCGGAACACGTCGTCCACGGGCCCGCTCTCGACCACACGGCCGGCGTACATCACCGTCACCCGGTCGGCCATCCCCGCGATGACCCCCAGGTCATGGCTGACCAGCACGACGGCCGCACCCGTCTCCCGCTGAGCCGTCCGCAGTACGTCGAGCACCTGGGCCTGGATCGTCACGTCGAGCGCCGTCGTCGGCTCGTCGGCCACGATGACGTCGGGGTCGTTGGCCATGGCCATCGCGATCATGGCCCGCTGGCGCATGCCCCCGGAGAACTCGTGCGGGAAGGCGTCGGCGCGCGCGGCCGGTTCCGGGATCCCTACGAGGTCGAGCAGCTCAACGGCGCGTGCCCGCGCCGCTCGTCCGGACACTTTCTGGTGGGCCCGCACGGCCTCGGCTATCTGGTCCCCGATCCGGTACACGGGCGTGAAGGCCGACAGGGGGTCCTGGAACACCATCCCGATCCGGCTGCCGCGCACCCGTGAGAGATCCCGGTCGGACGCGCCGACCAGCTCCTGCCCGTCGAGCCGCACCGATCCGCGGACGGCGGCGCCGGCGGGCAGCAGGCCGAGGAGGGCCAGCGCGGTCGCGGACTTGCCCGACCCCGACTCGCCCACCAGGCCGAGGACCTCTCCCCGCTCCAGCGCCAGGTCCACGCCGCGTACTGCGGGCTTCCCGTCGAAGTCGACCTGGAGCCCGGACACCTCAAGCAGCACGGCGCACACCCTTCCTCGTGGCGGCCGCGCTCGTCGGATCGAACGCGTCGCGCAGCCCGTCCCCCACCAGGTTCACCGCGAGCACGAAGACGATGAGGAGCCCGGCGGGGAAGAAGAACATCCAGGGGTAGGTGATGGCCGCGCCCGTCGACGAGGCGATCAGGGTCCCCAACGAGACGTCGGGCGCCTGCACGCCGAACCCGAAGTACGACAGCGCCGTCTCGCTCATCACCGCGCCGCCGACCGCGATCGTGGCGTCGATGATCAGGAAGGACGCCACGTTGGGCAGGACGTGCCGCCAGATGATCCGGAAGGGTCCGACGCCCATGTAGCGGGCGGCGCGCACGAATTCGCGTTCCTTGAGGGACACGGTCATCGAGCGCACCACCCGCGCGGTGATCATCCAGCCGAAGACGGCCAGCAGTCCCACGAACGCGAACCAGCCGCCACCCCGCAGCCGCGGCGAGACGATCGCGATGATGAGGAACGAGGGGAAGACGAGGAGCAGGTCGACGACGAACATGAGCGCCCGGTCCGCCCAGCCGCCGAAGTACCCGGCGCACGCGCCGACCAGCGCCGCGAGCCCGGTCGAGAACAGGGCCACCAGAACCCCGATCACCAGGGACTTCTGGAGCCCGCGCACGGTCTGCGCGAAGACGTCCTGACCGATGCGGTTGGTGCCCCACCAGTGGTCGGCCGACGGGCCCTCGCGCAGCGCCGTGTAGTCGACCTTGCTGTACGTCCACTCGGCGAGGTACGGGCCGAGCACGGCGAGGGCGACGAGCAGCAGCAGGACCGTCGCCCCGGCGAGGGCGCCGCGGTGGCTCAGGAAGCGGCGTGCGACGACGCCGGCCCGGCCCCGGGGGGGTACGGCCGGGAGCACCGGGTCGAGCACGGCGCTGGCGGTGGTGGTCATGGCAGGGGACGTCCTCGGGCGTCAGGCGCGCCGGACGCGCGGGTCGAGTGCGGCGTGCAGGGCGTCGGCGAGGAAGCCGGACAGCAGCACGACCACGGCAGCGAACACATTGACGGCGACGACGGAGTTGACGTCGTTCTTGCCGATGGAGGAGACGAACCACTCGCCCATGCCGTGCCAGCCGAAGATCGTCTCGGTGAAGGTGGCGCCCGTGAACAGAGCGAGGAAGCCGTAGCTGAAGAACGTGGACATGGGGATGAGGGCCGTACGCAGTCCGTGCCGCAGCAGCACCGTGCGCCGGGTCAGCCCCTTCGCCTGGGCCGTGCGCAGATAGTCGGCGCCGAGCACGTCGAGCATGGCGGAGCGCTGGTAGCGGCTGTACCCGGCGACGGCGCCGAGGGCGATGGAGATCGTCGGCAGCAGCAGGTGCACCGAGCGGTCCTTCAGGACGGCCCAGAAGCCGTTGTCGACACCCGGGCTCTTCTCGCCCGTGAACTGGATGAGCTCGGTCCCGGTTTGCTGGTTGAACCAGATGGCGCCGATCTTGAGCAGTACGGCCAGCAGGAAGACCGGGGTCGAGAGCAGCGCGAACGACGCGAGGGTCAGCGCCCGGTCGGACAGCCGGTACTGGCGCACCGCCGTCCACGCCCCGGCGATCACCCCGACCACCGTGCCGGCGATCGTGCCGAGCAGCAGCAGGCGCAGGCTCACCCCGATCCGCCGGCCGAACTCGGCGGCGACGGACGACCCGTCGATGGTCTGCCCGAGATCGCCGCGCACGGCGTGCCCGGCCCAGGCCAGGAATCGTTCGGCGAGCGGCTTGTGGTCGTTGACGCCCATCGCGGTGAGGTGGTGGTCGACCGCCGAGGGCGACAGGGGCGGCTGGCGGCCCTCGTAGTAGGCGCGCGGGTCGAGCGCGAGCGAGGCGATCAGGTAGGAGAGGCAGACGGCGACGAGCAGCAGGACCACGTAGTAGCCGAGCCGCTTGGCCAGATATGCCGACACCGTTCCTGCCCTCACTGCGGATTGCGCCGAACTCTCGCTGAAACACACCTGATGACGACCGGGGACCGTGCCCGGATCCCCTCATCGGCTGTCATCGATGAGGGGTCATCAGTTTTCAACTCCAGCATGATCGCGGGTTGTTGCTGCTTTGTGAAGAGCGCATGTCAAGGTCGCCGCACTCTTCCGCCGTCAACTCCCGCGGGTCTACGGTCTCGGCTGACATGCGGCCGCTCCGCCGCCGCAGCCCGGACCGGAGGAAGACCCATGCGCAGATCCACCCTCACCGCCGTCGCCGCAGCCCTGTCGGCCACTCTGGTGCTGGCGGGCTGCGGGTCGTCCGACGACGACAAGCCGGTACGGAAAGAGGCCGCGCCGGCGGTGGACGGTCAGGACATCAACGCGCATCCGGTGAGCGATCTCCGGCAGGGCGGGGCGCTGAAGATGGGCCTGTCGACGTGGCCCGCGAACTTCAACTGGAACACCCCCGACGGCTTCCAAGGGGACGCCACGGAGGTGGACGCGGCGCTGCTGCCCGACCTGTTCGACAACGACGCCAAGGGCGCCCAGCACGTCAACCCGAACTTCCTGGTCTCGGCGAAGGTCGTCTCCACCGACCCGCAGGTCGTGGAGTACGAGCTGAACCCGAAGGCCAAGTGGTCCGACGGAAAGCCGCTGAGCTGGAAGGACTTCGCCGCTCAGTGGAAGGCCCTCAACAACACGGACAAGGACTACGAGGCGGCCGTCACCGACGGCTACGAGCAGATATCCAAGGTCGAGCAGGGCAAGGACGCGCACGGCGTCCGGATCACCTTCGACAAGCCGTACGCCGAGTGGCAGAACCTCTTCGACCCTGTGTACCCGGCGGCGTACATCGACACCCCGGAGAAGTTCAACAAGGGCTGGACGCAGAAGCTCCCGGTCACCGCGAACGCCTTCAAGATCAAGAACATCGACAGGACAGCCCAGACGATCACCATCGTGCCGGACCCGGCCTGGTGGGGTCCCAAGCCCAAGCTGGACTCCGTCGTCTATCGGATCGTCGACTTCACCGCGACCACCGAGGCGTATCTCAACAAGGAGATCGACGCCGCCACCGCGCTGCTGCCCGAGGACTACAAGCGCCTGGTGAAGTCGGCCGGCACGGACATCCGGCGCGGCGCGCGCTGGGACGAGGTGCACATCGCGCTCAACGGCGCGCACGGCCCGCTGAAGGACGTCCGCGTGCGCCAGGCGCTCGGCAACGCGATCGACCGCAAGGGCATCAACGCAGCCTTCAGCAAGGACCTCTCCTTCGAGCTGAAGCCGCTCGACAACCACTTGTTCATGCCCAACCAGGAGGGCTACCAGAACAACTCGGGCGAGTACGGCACGTACGACCCCGAGAGGGCGAACAAGCTGCTCGACGAGGCCGGCTGGAAGTCGGCCGGTGAGGGCAAGACGCGCACCAAGGGCGGCAAGGACCTCACGCTCGAGTACACGCTGAGCGCGGGCAGTTCGTCGGCCCAGGTCGACCAGGCGGAGCTGGTGCAGCAGCAGCTGGCGGCCGTCGGCATCAAGGTCACGCTGAAGAAGGTCCCGGCCAACGACTACTTCACGAAGTTCGTGAACACCGGCAACTTCGACCTGACGAGCTTCCGCAACGTCGACGCCGTCTTCAAGAGCGTCGTCGTCCCGACCTTCGTCCAGCCGCAGGGCAAGAACCTCTTCCAGAACTACGGCTCCATCGGCTCCCCGAAGATCGACGGTCTGCTGAAGGAGGCCCAGCGGACCACGGACACCACCGAGGCGAACAAGCTCTACAACGAGGCCGACAAGGAGCTGTGGAAGCTCGGCCACTCCATCGAGCTGTACCAGCGGCCGCAGATCGTCGCGGTCCGCTCCGGCCTCGCGAACTACGGCGCCGAAGGCCTCGCCAGCAGCGACTACACGAAGATCGGCTGGCTCAAGTAGCTCACCGGGTACGTCACTTCAGGCGGTGGCGTCCCGGCGCCGGTGCGGCAGCGCCTCCCTCAGGAGGCGCCCCACCCCACCGTCGCCCGGCGGGGCGAGCAGACAGGACAGGGCGAGCCGGACGGCCAGTTCGCAGTCGCGGGCCAGCTGGTCCGCCTCCACCCGCGGCCGCCCCGTCGAACGGAGCGCGGCCGCGGCCCGCTCGCGGACCAGCTTCACCAGGTCGCCGGGACCGGGGAGCGGCCCGTCGGCCCGGCGCTGCGCGGGCACGGTGGACGACGAGGGCACCCCGGCGAGCGCCGGGGCCGGCAGTCGCTCGCCCCAGCAGCCGGTGAGCACGGCCCGTACGAGCGCGCTGGAGCCCGCCGCGGTGACGGTCCACTCGGCGACGGCCTCGATCCCGGCCTCCTTCAGGGCCCGGTCGACGCCCGCCAGATAGGCGTCGGCCTCGCGTCGGACCAGGGCGCGCGCGAGCCCGTCCTTGCTGCCGAACTCGTTGTAGAGGGTCTGCCGGGACACCCCGGCGACGGCCGCCACGTCGATCATCCGCACCAGAGGCCAGGGGCGCCCGGCCAGCGCCGTACCGGCCGCGTCCAGCAAGGACTCCCGCGCTGTGGGCATCGTCGCCTCCCCCACGCCGTAGCGGCTCAATCGCCAGGGTTGACGCGCCCGCGTGCCCTGTCAATAGCCCTCGCGGACCGCCGGGCCCGGCGCCCTGTGGCCCCGGACCGACCTCGATCGATACTGTTCATCCATGCCCGACTATCACGATGATCTGCGTCTCGCCCACGTCCTCGCGGACGCCGCCGACGCCGCGACCATGGACCGGTTCAAGGCCCTCGACCTGAAGGTCGAGACCAAGCCGGACATGACGCCGGTGAGCGAGGCCGACAAGGCCGCGGAGGAACTCATCCGCGGCCAGCTGAAGCGGGCACGGCCGCGGGACGCGATCCTCGGCGAGGAGTACGGGATCGAGGGGACGGGCCCGCGCCGCTGGGTCATCGACCCGATCGACGGCACGAAGAACTACGTACGCGGCGTGCCGGTCTGGGCGACGCTCATCTCGCTGATGGAGGCGGGCGAGGGCGGCTACCAGCCGGTGGTCGGCGTCGTCTCCGCACCGGCTCTCGGCCGCCGCTGGTGGGCGGCGAAGGGCGCGGGCGCCTACACGGGCCGCAGCCTGACGTCGGCCTCGCGCCTGCATGTCTCCAAGGTCGGGCGCCTCGCGGACGCCTCCTTCGCGTACTCCTCGCTGAGCGGCTGGGAGGAGCAGGGCCGGCTCGACGGCTTCCTCGACCTCACGCGCGCGGTGTGGCGCACGCGCGGATACGGCGACTTCTGGCCGTACATGATGGTCGCCGAGGGCGCTGTCGACATGGCGGCGGAGCCCGAGCTCTCCCTGTGGGACATGGCGGCGAACGCGATCATCGTGACGGAGGCGGGCGGCGTCTTCACCGGCCTCGACGGGCGCCACGGCCCGCACAGCGGCAACGCGGCGGCGTCGAACGGCCTGCTCCACGGCGAGCTGCTGAGCTACCTGCAGACGTGAGCGTCGCGCCGCTACGGCGCGCGGAAGCTCCGTAGCGGCGCAACGAACCTTCCGCGCCCCCTTGTTGACGGCCCGAACGGCTGCGACTCTGAGAGTCCCCCCACTTGTGAACTTGTGAATCCGTTCTCCAGGTCGGGACCGGAGGCAATCCTTCGGCATCCCGGAGGTCGCGGATTCACCAAGGAGGTGGCTCACGCCCATGCTCGTCCGCGACGCCATGAGCACGATGGTCCTCACCATCGGCCCCGCCCACACGCTGCGCAGGTCGGCCCGCCTGATGTCCGATCGCCGCGTCGGCGCGGCGGTCGTCCTCGACCCCGACACCTGCGGGATCGGCATTCTGACCGAGCGCGACATCCTCAACTCACTCGGCCTCGGCCAGAACCCGGACCACGAGATCGCCGGTACCCACACCACGACCGACGTCGTCTTCGCCGCCCCGGCATGGACGCTCCAGGAGGCCGCCGAGGCCATGTCGCACGGCGGCTTCCGGCATCTCATCGTGCTCGACGACCAGGAGCCGGTCGGCATCGTGTCGGTCCGCGACATCATCCGCTGCTGGGCCCCGGCCCGCCGCGCGTCGACGACGCTGGTGAGCTGATCCGCGTACGGCACCGCTGTACGCGAACAAGAGGGCCGGCCCCCGATGGGAGCCGGCCCTCTGCCTGCGTCAAGCGTCCCGGTCAGCCGCGAAGGGCCTGGACCGCGGCCTCGAGGCGCTTGCCGAAGTCACCGTCCGCCTGGCGGAAGTTGCCGATCGCGCGCTCGGCGATGTCGTCGCGGGAGACGCCCGCGATGTTGCCCGCGAGGTTCTCGACCAGACGGGCCTTCTCGTCCTCGGACATCAGGCGGTAGAGGTTGCCCGCCTGCACGAAGTCGTTGTCCTCGGCGTGCGAAGGGGCCTCGTGGTTGCCGGTGCCGCCGGTGACGGGTGTCGACACCCACAGCGGCCGGTCCGTCTGGAACGGGCCGCCGAAGGAGTTCGGCTCGTAGTTCTTCGCGCCCTGGTGGCGGCCGTCGTACAGGAAGCCGTCACGGGAGTTGGTGCGCGCCTCGGTGGCGTGCGGGCGGTTCACCGGCAGGTGGTCGGCGTTGATACCGACGCGGTAGCGGTGCGCGTCCCCGTACGCGAAGAGGCGGCCCTGGAGCATCTTGTCGGGCGACGGGCCGATGCCCGGCACGAAGTGCGCCGGCGAGAAGATGCTCTGCTCGACCTCGGCGAAGATGTTCTCCGGGTTGCGGTTGAGCTCCAGCTTGCCGATCTCGATCGCCGGGTAGTCCTCGTGCGGCCACACCTTGGTGAGGTCGAACGGGTTGAAGCGGTAGGTCGCCGCGTCGGCCGCCGGCATGATCTGCACCTGCACGGTCCAGGACGGGAACTCGCCGCGCTCGATGGCCTCGCGCAGGTCGCGCTGGTGCGAGTCCGGGTCCTCACCGGCGAGCTTCGCGGCCTCGTCGGCCGTGAGGTTCTTGATCCCCTGGTCGGTCTTGAAGTGGTACTTGACCCAGAAGACCTCGCCGGCCTCGTTGTTCCACTGGTACGTGTGCGAGCCGTACCCGTTCATGTGGCGCAGCGTCGCCGGGATGCCGCGGTCGCCGAAGAGCCAGGTGACCTGGTGCGTCGACTCGGGGCTCAGGCCCCAGAAGTCCCACACGTTGTCGGCCTCCTGCGAGCCCGTGTACGGGTCGCGCTTCTGCGTGTGGATGAAGTCGGGGAACTTGATGGCGTCCTTGATGAAGAACACCGGGGTGTTGTTGCCGACGAGGT
The DNA here is from genome assembly GCF_035918235.1 of Streptomyces sp. NBC_01445. Classification (NCBI taxonomy): domain Bacteria; kingdom Bacillati; phylum Actinomycetota; class Actinomycetes; order Kitasatosporales; family Streptomycetaceae; genus Streptomyces; species Streptomyces sp. NBC_01445. The sequence continues at coordinate 4,174,608 of NZ_CP109485.1, forward strand.
CGTAGTTCCCCTCCTCGGTGTAGAACTTCAGCGCGAAGCCGCGGGGGTCACGCACGGCGTCCGCGGAGCCGAGGCTGCCCGCGACGGTGGAGAACCGCAGGAACGTCTCGGTCTGCTTGCCGACCTCGGAGAGGAACTTCGCGCGCGTCCACTGCGAGACGTCCCGGGTCAGCGTGAACGTGCCGTACGCACCGGCGCCGCGGGCGTGCACGATGCGCTCCGGGATGCGCTCGCGGTTGAAGTGCGCGAGCTTCTCGAGCAGCGCCTGGTCCTGGACCAGCACAGGCCCGCCGACGCCCGCGGTCTCACTGTTCTGGTTGTCGGCGACCGGCGCGCCGGCCTCCGTGGTGAGCGGTCCCTGCGACGTCACGTGCGCCTCCTGCCCCGGTGCAAGCACCGGCTCCACTGGAGCGGCTGTTGCCGCGCCCTCATCTGCTGCAAGTCCTGTCCCTTGGCCAAAGCCAGTTTCGATCCTACAATGGACATTGTCTAAGTCAAGTGGGCTTCCAAAGTCACACCCGTTCGGGACCTGGTCCCTCCGCCTGTTAGGCTGGCCCTCATGAGTGACCTGTTGGAACGACTGCGCGGACGCGGCTGGCGTATGACCGCGCAGCGGCGCGTCGTGGCCGAGGTCCTCGACGGCGACCATGTCCACCTGACCGCCGACGAGGTGCATTCGCTCGCCGTCGCCAAACTCCCCGAGATCTCCCGGGCGACCGTCTACAACACGCTCGGCGAGATGGTCTCCCTCGGTGAGGTCATCGAGGTCGCCACGGACAAACGCGCCAAGCGCTACGACCCGAACGCGCACCGCCCGCACCAGCACCTGGTCTGCGCCCGGTGCGGCGCGATCCGGGACGTCCACCCGAGCGGCAACCCGCTCACCGACCTCCCCGACTCCGAGCGCTTCGGCTTCACGGTCTCGGACGTCGAGGTGACGTACCGGGGCGTCTGTCCGAACTGCGCGGCGGCGTAGCGCACACCACCCTTCCCGAAGAGGGCCCGCACCGGACGGTGCGGGCCCTCTTCGCGTACGCCTCTTCACCGAGCCCCTGGCGCGCCCCTTTGGTCCGTATCTCAACAACCCGCCCCCTTCCACAATCTGACGACCCGTCATATCGTCGGCGACGCCCACCTCCACCGCACCCGGGAGGAAAACCGTGGGAGAGCCGCACCCCAAACTCCAGGCCCGCACACTCACCCGGTCCTTCGGCCGAGGCCACCGCACGGTGGCGGCCCTCGGCCCCCTCGACCTCACCATCGCCCCCGGCGAGTTCACCTGCGTGGTCGGTCCCTCCGGCTGCGGGAAGTCCACTCTCCTGCGCATCGCCGCCGGCCTGCTGCGCCCCACCGCGGGCGAGGTGGCCATCCGCACGGACAGCGACCGCCCGGCCGCGATGATCTTCCAGGACTACGGGATCTACGACTGGAAGACGGTCCTGGCCAACGTCCGCTTCGGCCTCGACATCCAGAAGGTCCCCCGCCGCGAGGCCGACGCCCGCGCCACCGACTGGCTCACCCGGATGGGCCTCGCCGACTTCGCCGACGCCTATCCGGCCGCGCTGTCCGGCGGCATGCGCCAGCGCGTCGCCATCGCCCGCGCGCTCGCCGTGGAGCCCGAGATCCTCCTCATGGACGAGCCGTTCGCGGCCCTCGATGCCCAGCTGCGCACGATCCTCCAGGACGAGCTCCTCGACCTCACCCAGACCACCCGCACCACCACCCTCTTCATCACCCACAGCCTGGAAGAGGCGATCGTGCTCGGCGACCGCGTCCTCGTGATGTCGGCGCGGCCGGGCCGCATCATCGCCGAGCGCCGCCCGCCGTTCGCCCGGCCGCGCACCGGCGACATCCGCTCGACGCCCGAATTCACCGCGCTGAAGGGCGAGTTGTGGGATCTGCTGCGGGGCGAGGTACGCCGCGACGAGGTGGTCCCGGCATGACGACGACCGCCCCGAAGGAAGACACGACGCTCCTGGTCAGACGGCCCGGCCCGCAGGAGCTGCACCCCGCCCGCACCCACCGCAGGCGCCGCACCCTCGAACTCTCGCTCGCCGTCGCCGTCCCCCTCGTCCTGGTCCTGCTGTGGCAGCTCGCCGCCACCCAGGCGTGGATCGACGACCGCGTCTACCCGGCGCCGTCCACGATCCTCGTCGACGGCTGGCACCGTGCCGCGGACGGCGACCTGTGGCCGGACGTGTGGGCCACCCTCAAGCGCGTACTCGCCGGATACGCGATCGGCACCGTCACCGGATACGCCCTCGGCCTCCTCATGGGCTCTCTCTCCGTCGTCCGCGCCGCCCTCGAACCGATGCTGGACGCGCTCTACGTCGTCCCGAAGCTGGCCCTGCTGCCGATCTTCCTGAACATGTTCGGCCTCGGCGAGGGCCCGCAGATCGCGCTGGTCGCCACGACCGTCTTCTTCTTCGTCTGGATCTCCACGATGGCGGCGGTGCTCGCCGTCCCCTCCGGCCACCGGGACGCCGGGCAGGTCTTCGGCGCCTCTCCGTGGCAGATGTTCCGGCACGTCCTGCTTCCGGCGTCGTTGCCCGCGGTCCTGGTCGGCGCCCGCATCGCCGCGGGCGTCGCGGTCCTCGTGATCGTCGCCTCCGAGCAGATCGCGGCCACGAACGGCCTCGGCCACCTGATCTTCGACGCCCGCGCCCTCTTCCAGAACGACGTGATGTTCGTCGGCATCGTCTGCGTCGCCGTGCTCGGCGTCGTCTTCTCCGAACTGGTGCGCATCGCGGGCCGGCTGCTCACTCCGTGGGCGCCGCGCGACCGCGGCCGCGGCCAGTCCTGACCTCCACCGTCCCTTCCCGTACGGAGAATCCATGCGCACCAGACTCGTCTGTACGACCCTGCTCGCGACCGGCGTCCTGTTCACCTCGGCCGGCTGCGGCGGCAGCACCTCCCCGTCGGACACGGCCGCGAAGCCCCGCACGGTCAAGGCGGTGGCGGGCTGCGAGAAGAACGGCTGGACCGATCCGTCGGACCTGGCCTCCGACCGCGCACCCGCCCGCTGCGACAAGGGCGCCCCGGCCCCGGTGAAGCTCGCCAAGACCCGCAAGCTCACCATCGCGACCGGCACCCTGAGCGCCGAGTACGTGGCCCCGCTCGAACTGGCCGTGCAGAAGGGCGAGTTCAAGAAGGAGGGCCTCGACGTCACCCTGAAGGTCCTGCCGACCCCGGACGCGCTCCCACTGCTGGCCAAGGGGGACATCGACGCGCAGTGGGCGGCGCCCGAGGCCGCGGTGATGAACGGCATCAGCGGCGGCTTCGACATCAAGTGGGTCGCCGGGAACTTCTCCCCCGACCCGAAGTCCAAGAGCGGTATGTGGGTGCGCCTGAAGAAGGGGCAGAGCCCGGACCACGTCCCGATGGCGGGGCGCAGGCTCGGCACGATGATCGGCAAGGGCTCGGTCATCTCGTACCCCATGGACAAGGCGCTGAAGAAGCACGGCGGCGGGCTCGACAAGATCCAGTTCCAGCAGCTCGGCTCGGCCGACGTGCTGACCGCGCTCCAGAACGGCGGGGTCGACTCGGCCTGGCTGCTCGACCCGGTGTGGCGCAAGGTCGACGGCGACAAGCGGTTCGCGTTCCTGGGCGGCCAGCCGCTCGGCGAACCCCTGGGCGGTCTCCTGTTCGGCCCGAAGCTCCTCAAGGAGGACCCGGACGCCGGGGTCGCGTTCCTGCGCGCGTACATCCGCACGGTGAACACGTACTTCTCGGGCGACTACAAGAAGGACCCGGCGTTCGTCACCGGCCTCGCCGGCCTCCTGAAGACCGACAAGGCGGTGCTGGAGTCGACGCCGTCACTGCGGATGGACTGGGAGATCAGGGCGGGCACGACGGACCGGCTCCAGGCCTCGTACCGCGCGGCGGGCGTCTCCAAGGGGGATCCGCTGCCGGAGGACAAGGTCGTGGACCGGGCGCTGTACGGGGAGGCGGTGGGCCACAAGCCGTGACACCGGGCCGATCCGGCCGGGAAACAGAGCCGAGGCCCGGAACCAATGGTTCCGGGCCTCAGGCCTTCAGTAGCGGGGACAGGATTTGAACCTGCGACCTCTGGGTTATGAGCCCAGCGAGCTACCGAGCTGCTCCACCCCGCGTCGGTAAACACGACTGTACGCGAACGCCCCCGACCAGCGCAAATCCCTTCCGGCGCCTGGCCTGCGGGGCGAAATGGGGGTCTGGCGGGAGGTGTGGCGGGGACCGGTCCAGGCCCCGCCACACCCCCCTATGGCTCCGTTACGCGGACAGCTCCGACCGCAGCGCGTCCCGCAGCCGCCCGGCCCGCTCGGACACCTCGGCCGGACCGAGCTCCACGGCCCGGTGCGCCCACCGCTGCCCCTCGACGAGGTCGCCGCGGCGCGCGCACAGCAGCGCGAGCCGCAGCGCCGCGCGCCCGTGCCCGGCGTCGGCGGCGCGCGTCCACCACAGCGCGGCCTCCGGCTCGCTCCCCTCGCGGGCGAGCAGCAGCCCGAGGTTGAACGCGCCGTTGCGCGAGCCCGCCTCCGCGGCCTCGCGGTACCAGCGCGCCGCGCAGACGATGTCGCCCCGCGCCGCGGCCAGCATGCCGACCCGCACCTGCGCGCGCCGGTGCCCCTGCTCGGCGGCCCGCTCGTACCACTCCTCGCACTCGGCGCGCTCACTGACGCACTCGCCGAGCGCGGGCGGCCCGACCGGGGGCTGACGCGCGTCGAGGACCGTGGCCAGGCGGTACGCGCCCTCGGCGCTGCCCCCGCCGGCGGCGCACCGCAGATGCCGCTCGGCGTCCCGCTCGTCGCCGTCCCGCAGCCGGGCGATCCCGGCCTGGAGCGCGGCCTCGGTGTGGCCGCCCGCCGCGGCCCGCTCGTACCACTGGAGGGCGGCGACCTCGTCGTCCCGGCCGGCGTACAGGATGCCGAGGTTGAACGCGGCGTCCACGCTGCCCGCCTCGGCGGCCTTGGAGAACCACGGCTCGGCGCCCGCCGCGTCGCCGCCCTGGAGGAGCAGCACGGCCAGCGCGTTCGCCGCCTCGCGGTGGCCCGCGTACGCGGCACGCCGGTACCACTGGTCGGCCTGCACGGTGCGGCCCTGCTCGGCGCAGAGCAGGCCGAGGTTGTACGCGCCGTTGATGTCGCCCGCGTCCATGGCCGCGCGGTACCAGCGCTCGGCGGTCTGGGTCTCGCCACGCTGGGCATGCAGGGCGCCGAGCGCGTTGGCAGCGTTGCCATCGCCCTCCTGGGCGGCGCGCAGCCACCAGACCCCTGCGCTCTCCTCGTCACCGGCGTCGCGGAGCAGGAAGCCGAGCGCGCAAGCGGCCCGGGGCTCGCCGTCCTTCGCGGAGTTCAGGTACCAGCGGCCGGCCTCCTTGAGCTCGCCCCGCTTCTCCAGGATCGCGCCGAGGTGCAGGGCGGCCCGGCGGTGTCCGCGCGCGGCGGCCTGCCGGTACCACTGCTCGGCCTCCGCGGCCGCGGGCAGCTTCCTGCGGGCGCCGGTCGCGGTCGCGCCGCCGGGGGCGCCGCTCTCGTCGCCGGCGGGCGCGGGCGCACCACGGAGCGCTCCCTCGGGGCGCTCGTGCGCGGCGCGCCGGTCGAGGGTGCGGGCCAGCCGATAGGCGGCCTCGCGGTGGCCGTGCTCGGCGGCGGCGCGCATCCAGCGCTCGGCACCGACGTCGCTGCGGTGTTCGAGGAGGTCGGCGAGCGCGTACGCGCCGAGGGCGTGGCCCTGTTCGGCGGACTGCCGCAGCCAGTACTCGGCGGCGGGCTCGTCGCCGCGCTCGCGGTGGTGGCGGCCGAGGGCGTGCGCGGCGGGGGCGGATCCGGCGACGGCGGCGATGCGCCACCAGCCGGCGGCCTCGTCCGCATATCCGCGCTGGTGCAGCAGGACACCGAGGTTGTTGGCGGCGGCGCGGTCGCCCGCGGCGGTGGCAGCGCGCAGCTGGGGCTCGGCTCCGTCGAGGTCACCGCGGCGCAGCAGCATGGCTCCGAGGACGCTCATCGCCTCGACGTCGCCGGACTCGGCGGCCGGCCGATGACGTGCTTCCTCGGCGGCCGCCCCGGGTTCCTCCCGGTCGGCCGGCTGCACAAACCGCCCTGTCTCCAACAGAGTTGCCTTGTCCCCCATAACGTCCATCGTCGCACCACCTGCAACCTGGGTACACCTGGTATACCGCAGCCAGTGAGGTCACTTCAGCGTTTTGTCGACATGCCCACAGAGAGATAAGTGAAACACAAAAACCTCAACTACCCCCGGGAGAGGCACGCTTCGCACGGACGGACGGTTCCCGCGCACACGACGAAGGCCCGGATCCTGAAAGATCAGGATCCGGGCCTTCGTCTTCAGTAGCGGGGACAGGATTTGAACCTGCGACCTCTGGGTTATGAGCCCAGCGAGCTACCGAGCTGCTCCACCCCGCGCCGTTGTGTTCAAACCGTACCACGGCGCGAGGGGGGTCTTCGCTCAGCTGCTCGAGCCCCCACCGTTCTTGCTGGTGTCCTTGTCGGCGCTCTGATCAGCGCTCTTGTCGCTGGACTTGTCGGCACCCTTGCCGTCGCCGGCTGCCTTGTCGGCCGCGGACTGCGCCTTGTCGGCGCGCTTGAGGGCATCCTCCAGCTTGTCCTGCGCGTCGGCGTAGGCGTGCAGGTCACCCTTCTTCATGGCGGCCTGGCCCTCCTCGAAGGCCTTCTCCGCGTCCGCAAGGGCTTCCTTGACCGTGGAGTTCTCCGGTGGCTTCGTCGTGTCGCCACCGGGCTTCTCCGGCTCGGCCGGCTGCGCGCCGTCCACGCCGAACGCCTGGTTCAGCGCGTCCCCGAGGTTGTCGGCGAATCCGGTTCTGTCGCCGTAGGAGACCGCGACCTTGCGCAGCAGCGGGTACTCCGCGTTGCGGCCCTGTGCGTAGATCGGTTCGACGTAGAGGAAGCCCTTGTCGAGTGGCACCGTCAGCAGATTGCCGTACAGGACCGTCGAGTCGGCGCCCTTCATGTCGCGGACGAAGTTCGCCACGGACGACAGGGAGTTGAGCTTGTTCTGCACCTGTTCCGGGCCGTACACCTTGTCCTCGGTGACCCGCAGCAGTCTTATCGTGCCGTAGTCCTTGCTGGTGGCATCGGCGTCGACCGCCATGAACGCGCGCAGGTTGGGGCGCCCGCTCGGGGTGAACGTCGTCGTCAGCGAGAACTGCTGGTCGTTCTGGCCCGGCATCTTCATGGACAGGTAGTACGGCGGGACCGCGCTGTTGTCCTTCTTCGTCGGGTCGTTCGGGACCTGCCACGCGTCGGACGCGTTGTAGAACTGGTCGGAGTCCGTGACGTGGTACAGGGACAGCAGCTCGCGCTGCACCTTGAACATGTCCTGCGGATACCGCAGATGGTCCTTGAGCTCCTGCGGGATCGCGCTCTTGGGCTCGACCGTGCCGGGGAACGCCTTCTTCCAGGTCTTGAGGACCGGGTCCTTGTCGTCCCACGTGTACAGCTTCACCGTGCCGTCATAGGCGTCGACGGTGGCCTTCACCGAGTTGCGGATGTAGTTGACCTGGTTCTGCTGGGCCACCACCGCGCGCTGGTTGTCGCCCTCGTTGAGGGAGTCGGCCGTCGTGTCACCGAGCGTCGTACGGGACGCGTACGGGTATCCGTTCGACGTCGTGTACGCGTCGACGACCCACTGGATCTTGCCCTTGACGACCGCCGGGTACGCGTCGCCGTCGATGGTCAGCCAGGGGGCGACCGCCTCGACGCGCTCCTTGGGCGTGCGGTTGTACAGGATCTTCGAGCCGTCGCCGATGGCTCCCGAGTACAGGATCTGCGGCTCGCTGAAGGAGACCGCGTACGCGGCGCGGTTGATCGGGTTGGAGAGGCTGACGCCGCCCTCGCCGCTGTAGCTCGTGGTCTTCTGGGTGCCGTCGTCCTGCTCGTAGTCGAGCTCCTTCTGGGGCCCGCCGACGATCGAGTACTGGCGGGTCTTCTCGCCGTAGTAGATCCGCTGCTGGTACGAGCCCAGGGTCCCGCCGGCGGGCAGACCCGACTCGGTGAACAGGGGTGCGCCCGGGGAGTCCGGGTCGGTCTGCGTACCCTTGGCCGCGACCGCTCCGAAGCCGTGCGTGTAGGTGAAGTGGTCGTTGATCCAGTTCCGCTTCTCGACGCCCGCGAGGTTGAGCTCGCGCAGACCGATGACGGTGTCCTGGCCCTTGTAGCGGTCGACGTCGAGGGTCTTCGGGAACTGGTAGTACTTCCGCTCCTGCTCCAGCTGCTGGAACGTCGGCGAGACCACGTTCGGATCGTTGACCCGGTAGCTGGCCGCCGAGTCGGCGTCCGTGCGCTGCTGCTTGGAGTCCTTGACCGTGCCCTTGCCGGTGTAGTCCACCGGGGACACCCCGGCGATCCCGTACGCCTTGCGGGTCGCCTCGATGTTCTTCTCGATGTACGGGGCTTCCTTGGACTGCTCGTTCGGCTGGACCTGGAACTTCTGGACGATGGCCGGGTACAGGCCGCCGATCAGGATCGCGGAGAGCACCATCAGGCCGAAGCCGATGACTGGCAGCTGCCAGGTACGCCGCCACAGCGTCGCGAAGAACAGCACGGCACAGATCGCGGCGATGCAGAACAGGATGGTCTTGGCCGGCAGATACGCGTTCGCGTCGACGTACCTCAGGCCCGTCCAGTTGTCCGTCGCCTTGAAGTCGCTGGACTTCACCGCGAGCCCGTACCGGTCGAGCCAGTACGCGACCGCCTTGAGGGTCACGAACACGCCGAGCAGCACGGAGAGATGACCGGTGGCCGCGGCGGTGGCGCGCGCGCCCGGGCTGGTGATCCGCAGCCCGCCGTACAGGTAGTGGGTCAGCGCGGCCGCGATCAGGGAGAGGATCGTCGCCGCGAAGCCGAAGCCGAGCAGGAACCGGTACCACGGCAGGTCGAACGCGTAGAACGCCACGTCGAGGTGGAACTGGGGGTCCTTCTGGTGGAAGGGCACGCCGTTCACCCACATCAGCCACGTGCGCCACTGAGTGGCGGCCGAGGCGCCCGCGATGAGGCCGACCAGGGCCGTGATGCCGAGCAGCAGCCACTTCTTGTAGGGCGCGATGCTCATGCGGTACCGGTCGAGGCTCTGCTGCTCCATCGACATGGCGCTCAGCGGGGGCCGCAGTCGGTGCGCGAGCCAGACGTTCAGTCCGACGGCGATCGCCATCAGCAGTCCGAAGACGAAGAACAGCCCGATCTTCGTCCACAGGGTGGTCGTGAAAACGGACGAGTAGTTGACCGATCGGTACCAGAGCCAGTCGGTCCAGAACCCTGCGAACATGACGAACGCCATGCCCAGTGCGGCAAGGACGCCGAGCGTCATGAGCAGGGAACGGACGCGCCGGGACGGTCGGCCCACTCTCATCCGTGGCCCCGTCGGGCCTCCGCCGCGGTCCGGCATCTGGAAAGCCAAGGTGCGCACCTCGAAAAGTTCGAAATCGATCGGTCAGGCCCAGGTGATCGAGGACCCATCACCTATGCAACTTACTCACGCTTTACTCAGTTCCCGGTTCCGGGTACTAACGAGGCAGGATTGTGACCATGTCCAACACTCCCATGGCAGCCAGCCCCCTCACCCGGGCCGTACTCGAGATCGACGAGTACGCCTCCGGCCTCGGCTGGGACCAGCCCGCCCGCCTCTTCGCCCTCGTCGACACCGCCCGCCTGCGGGCCCAGGAACCCGGCCTCGCGGCCCAGCTCGGCCTGGACGGCGAGGAGGAGGCCGCGGCCTTCACCCCGATCGAGCAGGACGAGGTGCCCGCCGACAAGGCGCTCGACGAGTTCCTCGGCACCATCGCCTGGCCCGACGCGGTCGTCGGCTGCGCCCTGACGGTGGAGCGGCTGATGCTGCCGCCGTCCGCGGAGGCGTCCGTTCCGGAGGGGCTCGGTGAGGCGCAGCTCGCCGACTGGGTGGCGAAGCACCCGGGCCGTCAGGAGGTCCGGATGACAGTCGCCGTACTGCGTGACGGTGCGCGCGAGTCGGCGCTGCGCCTGCGCGAGAAGGACTCCCCCAACGAGGTCCTCACCGGCTCGGACCTGGTCCCGGGCCTGGCCGAGGCACTCGCGGCGACGTTCGCCGAGTAGCACCCGCACCGCAACGAGAGGGGGCGCCGCACAGTGTGCGGCGCCCCCTTCATGAACTTCGTGTCACCCCTTGACCGTGCACTTCGGCAGGTCGGCGGTGTTGCCCGAGCGGATGTCCTTGAGGGCGTTCATCGCGTCGTCGATGGTGTTGACCTTGACGAGGGTGAGTCCGCCCGGAACGTCCTTGGCCGCCTCGGCGCAGTTGTCCTTGGGGGTCAGGAAGTAGCGCGCGCCCTTGCCGCGGGCGCCGACGGTCTTCATCTGGATGCCGCCGATCGGGCCGACCTTGCCGTCGTCGTCGATGGTGCCCGTGCCGGCCACGAACCTGCCGCCGGTGAGGTCCTCGGGCGTCAGCTTGTCGACGATGCCGAGCGCGAACATCAGTCCGGCGCTGGGGCCGCCGACGTCGGCCAGCTTGATGTCGATGGCGAACGGGAACGTGTGATCGGTTCCGGCCTGGATGCCGACGATCGCGCGGCCGTCCTTGGCCTTCTCCGTGGTGACCGTGACGTTCTGCGTGCGGGTGGGCTGCTTGCCCTCCTTCTCGGCGGCGGCCGCGTCCTTGACGGGCACGATCGTGAAGGAGACGTCCTCGCCCGGCTTGTGCTTGGTGACGAGCTTCGCGACGTCGGCCGGCTTCGCGACCTTGGTGCCGTCGACGGCCTTGATCACGTCACCGGCGTGCAGCCGTCCCTCGGAGGGGCTGCCCTTGATGACCGACTGGACGATCACCCAGGACTTCACGGGGATCTTCAGCTCGTCCAGGGCGGCGACCTTGGCGCTCTCCTGGGACTGGCTGAACTCCTCGGCGTTCTCCTGCGAGGACTGCTGCTCGGTCTTGCCGTCGGGGTAGAGCGTGGCGTGCGGCACGACGATGCTGTCGTGCGCGAGCCAGCCGTAGACCGCCGAGACGAGGTTCATGTTGTAGTCGGCGCTCGTGACCCGGACCGTCGTCATGTTGAGGTGACCGGTCGTCGGGTACGTCTTCCGGCCGGAGATCTGGAGCACCGGCTCGCCGTCGTGGTCCCCGAGTGTGTTGACCGTCGGTCCCGGGGTCATCTCCGCGTACGGAACTTTGATGAGCACTCCCGCGCAGAGCAGCGCGATCAGCATCAGGGTCGAGGCGAGCATCGTCGCGGTGCGGCGTGGCATGGAACGACAGTACGGGACCGGTCTGTCAGTGCACCGCTGGGGCGTCCGTCCGGGACTCGACCGGAGGCAGCGCGTCCGCCTCGGGGTCGAGGGGGTCCGCCTCCGTGCCGGTGTGCGACCGCTCCATGGCCTCGCGGAAGCGGACGTACCCGTTGAGCTCCGACACGTCACCGGTCCTGCGGTTCCGTGCGGCCCAGCTGCCCCACAGACCGGCGCCGACCGCTGCGAAAAGCGGAATGAGCAGCCACAAGAGCGCCGCCATGCCGGACCTCCGACCCCGTGAGCCACTACAACTGACTGATCAGCAGATTAACCACCTGCTGGGTCAACGCTCGCCGCAGGGGTGCGGTTACGCAACCGGAACCGCCCGTGTGGCCGAAGGCGATGATGGTGGCCTGGCTCCGGGAGGGTCAGCAGGCGCCGACCCACTCCTCGGTGCCGTCCGAGAACTTCTGGTGCTTCCAGATGGGCACCTCGTGCTTGAGGTCGTCGATCAGCTTGCGGCAGGCCTCGAAGGCCTCTCCGCGGTGCGGGCAGGACACGGCGACGACGACCGCGATGTCGCCGACCGCCAGATCGCCCACTCGGTGGACGGCCGCGAGGGCGCGCACCGGGAACTGGGCGACCACCTTCTCGGCGACGGTCCGCATCTCGACCTCGGCGGAGGGGTGGCACGAGTACCCGAGCGCGTCGACGTCGGCGCCACCGTCGTGATTGCGCACCGTCCCCACGAACAGCGCCGTGCCGCCCGCCGCGTCCTCCCCGACGGCCCGGAACACCTCGTCCACGGACAAGGGCGTGTCTCGGATCGCGATGAGCCGGATGGGGTCGTGCGCCGACTGCTCTCCGGGGTGGTCGTTCGTGGTGCGTGCCATGAGGTCATCGTGCCGTACGCGGCCACCGGCACGGAATAGCGCTTTCCACCGGCACGCGCGCGTAGTGGGTTGGAGCCTCCTACAGGGCGAGCCGGTCCGGGCGCCGGCCGGGGCGGGCTGTCAGATCCTGCGCCTGGCCTTGCGGGCCCGGCGCACGACGGCGGCCGCGCCGAGCAGGGCGACGGTGGCTCCGGCCGCTCCGGCCGCGGTCGCGTCCTTGCGTCCGAGGCGGCGGCCCGCGACGGTGTGCCGTCCCGAGACCTCCTCGAGGAGTTCGGCGAGGACCTCCTCATTGGTCCACTGCGGGCGCCATCCGGCGTCGTGCAGCCGGCTCACGCTGACCACCCAGGGGTACATCGTGTACGCGAGGTCGCCGGCGGGGGACGGCGTGAGCCCGATCCGGTGAAGCCGGGCCGCGGCGCCCAGGGCGACCGCGGAGGGCAGCTCCATGCGGCGGATCCCGCTGAGCTCCTCGACCTCCTCCTGCTCCAGCCAGCCGTCGCAGCCGACGGCGAGTTCCCCTTCGACCTTCTCCAGGACGGCGTATTCCAGGGCGCTGCACAGGTCCTCGACGTGGCAGAACTGCCAGGCGGGCCGGGATCCCGCCACGACGAGGAGCCGCGGCGACTCGAAGTACCTGGTCAGGGCGGTGTCGGTGCCGCCGACGAGGGTGGCGGGGCGGACCACGGTCACGTTGAGTCCGGGGTGGGCGCGCGGCGCGCGGCGGGCGAGCCGCTCGACCTCCAGGAGGTCGCCGACGCCGGTGGCCTCCGCGGTCGCGCGCAGTTCGGCGTCCTCGGACAGGGGCAGCTCGTTGTCCTCCAGCGCTCCGTAGACCATCGCCGAGGTGCACAGGACGACACGGTGGACTCCGGCGGCGGCCGCGGCGGTGAGCACCGTCTGGGTGCCGCGCACGTTGTACGCCGTACGGGCGGCGGGGTCGGTCTCCAGGTCGAGGTCGAGCGCGAGGTGCACGACGACGTCCGCGCCGCGCAGCTTCTCGGCGATCGCCGGGTCGCGCACGTCCAGGATGTGCCAGGTCGCGGACGCGCACTCACCGCGCCGCTCGTCGATGGCCAGGACCTGCTTGATCTCGTCGGATGCGGCGAGTCGCTCGGTAAGGAGCGCGCCGACGCCGGAGGCGGCACCAGTGACCGCGACGACAGGGCCGCGCGCTCCGGAACTGGTCGAAGGGTTTCGCGCTGCGCGAACCTGTGGATCTGGGGAACTCACCGGGCGTCTCCAGCGGTTGTATTCAGTACGTACGTGTACGACGCGTACGTACCAGGAGGCATCCATCCTGCCGCAGGCCGTGAGTCGGCGGAGCACCGAGGCCCGATCGCGTCACGGTGTCTACGCTGGGTGTGTAGTCGGGCAAACGCCGCCGGGACAGAACCGGTGGCCTTACCAGCCGAGGAACCCCGTGAGTGACACCCCATTCGGATTCAGCCTTCCGCCGGAGGAGCCGGACGACGGCGACGAGGGCAAGAAGAAGGATCAGCAGGGCGGTGGCGGTCAGGGACCTGCCAACCCCTTCGGTTTCGGAGGAATGCCCGGCATGGGCGGCGGGGACAACCCCTTCGCCGCGATGTTCGGTTCCCTGAACCCCAATGACCTGGGGGCCGCCTTCCAGCAGCTCGGCCAGATGCTCTCGTACGAGGGCGGCCCGGTGAACTGGGAGATGGCCAAGGACATCGCCCGTCAGACGGTCTCCCAGGGCACCGCCGACGGCACCAAGGACGCGAGTGTCGGCCCCGCCGAGCGCTCGCAGGTCGAGGAGGCCGTGCGCCTGGCCGACCTGTGGCTCGACGACGCGACGTCGCTGCCGTCGGGCGCCGGGTCCGCGGTGGCGTGGAGCCGCGCCGAGTGGGTCGAGGCGACCCTCCCGGTATGGAAGGAACTCGTCGACCCGGTCGCCGAGCGTGTCGGCCTGGCCATGGGCGATGTCCTTCCCGAGGAGATGCAGGCCATGGCGGGCCCGCTCATCGGGATGATGCGCTCCATGGGCGGCGCCATGTTCGGCTCGCAGATCGGGCAGGCCGTGGGCGTCCTCGCGGGCGAGGTCGTCGGTTCGACCGACATCGGTCTGCCGCTCGGCCCCGCCGGCAAGGCGGCGCTCCTGCCGGTGAACATCGAGGCGTTCGGCAAGGACCTCGGCATCCCCAAGGAGGAGGTGCGGCTCTATCTGGCGCTGCGCGAGGCCGCCCACCAGCGGCTCTTCTCGCATGTGCCGTGGCTGCGCTCGCACCTGTTCGGCGCGGTCGAGGGGTACGCGCGCGGCATCAAGGTCGACACGGCGAAGCTGGAGGACGCGGTCGGCCAGCTCGACCCGCAGAACCCGGAGCAGCTGCAGGAGGCGCTTCAGCAGGGCATGTTCCAGCCGGAGGACACTCCGGAGCAGAAGGCCGCCCTGGCCCGCCTGGAGACCGCTCTCGCGCTCGTCGAGGGCTGGGTCGACGCCGTGGTCCACGCGGCCGCGAAGCCGCGCCTGTCGTCGGCCGACGCGCTCCGTGAGACGCTGCGCCGCCGCCGGGCGACCGGTGGCCCCGCCGAGCAGACGTTCGCCACGCTGATCGGTCTGGAGCTGCGCCCGCGCCGCCTGCGCGACGCCTCGCGACTGTGGGCCTCGCTGACGGACGCGCGCGGTGTGGACGGGCGCGACGGCCTGTGGGCGCACCCGGACATGCTGCCGACGGCCTCGGACCTGGACGACCCGGACGGCTTCGTGCACCGCGAGCAGCTGGACTTCTCCGAGATCGACAAGATGCTCGGCGAGGCGGCGAGCGGCGGCCTGGACAAGCCGAACCTCTCCAAGGAGGGCGACTCCAAGGACGACGGTCCCGCGGACAGCTCCAAGAACGACTCCGACGACTCCGACGGCTCCAAGGACGACGAGGGCAAGTGACGCTGCACGACGACGCGGTCCTCGTACTGAAGGCCTACGAGGGCCAGCCCGAGCTGCGCCAGGCGTACCTGGACCACCTGTCCGCCCATCCCGAGGACGGCATGTGGAAGGCCTGCACGGACGGTCATCTGACGGCGAGCGCGCTGGTCATCGACCCGTCCCGCGGGCGGGTGCTGCTCACGCTGCACAAGAAGCTCCAGATGTGGCTGCAGATGGGCGGCCACTGCGAGCCGGGTGACCTGACGCTCGCGGACGCCGCGCTGCGGGAGGCGACCGAGGAGTCCGGCATCCCCGGCTTGACGCTCCTGCCGGGCGGCCCCGTGCGGCTCGACCGGCATCCGATCCCGGGGCCGTGCACGCGGCATCTCGACACGCAGTACGCGGCTGTCGCTCCCGCCGACGCGGTGGCCGCCATCAGCGACGAGTCGCTCGACCTGCGCTGGTTCCCGTACGACGAGGTCGCGGGCGTGGCGGACGACTCCGTCGTGCGCCTGGTGGAAGCGACGCGCGCCCGACTGTGAGCGGGCATGTGTAAGGGGCGGCCACCACGGTGGCCGCCCCTTACACATGTCACATGGCACATGGTCACTCAGGACACATGGTCGCCCTTGGGGTCAGCTCCAGACGTTGCCCTGGTTCTGGCCGCGGGCACCCTGCTGGCCCATGCCGTACTGGGCGCCGAGGCCCTGGCCGATCACCGCGTTCTGCGGGGGCAGCAGCTCGCTGGGCTGCACGAGGGCGTAGCCCTGGCCCATGAAGCTGAGCTCCCAGCCCTCCCCCGTGTTGCCGCGGCGCCGCCACACACCGGAGGAGTGCGTCTGGGCCTGCATCTGCACGCGCAGGCCGTTGGACCAGGCGACGATCGCGTCCGCGTCGGCGTTGACGTACCGGTCCGGGGTGACCTGGAGCATCAGCGGCTGCCCCGACGTCATCAGGGCGACCTTGCCGCGCCCGGTGATGTTGAGCTGGTACTTGCCGGAGCCGGAGATGCCGTACTGGCTGTCGACGGCGACGACCTGGTAGCTGAGCGAGGAGTCGAGCGCGAGGACGTAGCTGCTGTCCACGGTCAGACCGTCCTGCTCGACCTCCACCACGTGGATGAACTGGGCGAGGTTGGCGAGGTAGACGGTGCCCTGCCCGTGGCAGCGCATCAGGTCGAGGCCCTCACCTGTGTTGGCGCGGGCGCGCCGCTGACCGGAGGTCTGGATCTCGCCGTCGAACTCGACAAGGCCCTGGTAGGCGACCATGGCGCCCTTGCGGGCGAGGATGTCGTCGTGGCCTTCCAGGGTGACCCGCAGCAGCTGCGGGTTCTGGACGGTGTAGCGCTCCTGGGTCTGCTGCTCGGAGTGCGCGAAAAGCGGGCTCTGCATGGTGTTCCGTTCCCCCTCAGCCCCGGACTCGGAGGCGGTCGGTGCTGTCCTCACTGGGCTGTACGACGACAATGCCTTCCCCGGAGAAGCCCATCTGGTAGGCCTCGCCGCTTCCGCGCCCGATGAGCGAGCCGGCCTTGAAGCTGCGCTTGCCCTTCACCTTGAGGTTCGGGGACCAGGCGATCAACGCGTCCGGGTCGACGTACGTCTCGTCCTCGCCACGGCCGCAGTCGACGACGATGGGGGTGCCCCGGGACGTGAGGGCGACATAGCCCTGCCCGGAGATCTTGATGTTCCACAGGCCCTGTCCGGCGAACTTGGCGAGGCCCTTGACGCGCTCGACGCCCCACTGGAGGTGCGCGTCGAAGGCGAGCAGGTTCGTGCCGTTCACCGAGATCGAGTCGCCACCGAGGTTGATGACGACGATCTCGGCGCCGTAGTCGGCGAGGTAGAGGATGCCGTCTCCGGTGGCCTTCATCAGGGGCGCGCCCTCGCCGGTCATCCAGTCGCGGGCGATCTGGCGGACGGCGGGCGGGTTGGGCTCGTACTGGACGAACCCTTCGTAGGCGACCATCGAGCCCACGCGCGCGAGGAGGTCGTTGCCGGTCTGCATGGCGACCTTGAGCATGTTGGCGCCGTGGTTCTCCATGCGGGCGGCTACCGGGGTCGGGGCGTAACCCGCGAGCGGCTGGTTCATGACGGGCTCCCTCAGACCTCGAACGGCTGGACGACGATGAAGTTCCCTGGCGCACCCCGGAACTGGAGGTTCACGCTCTCCCCGCTGTGTCCCGGGTAGGCGTTGTAGCGCATGCGCACCTGGCTGGACACGATCGCCTGCGCGGCGGCCGACCAGGCGACGACCGCGTTGCAGTCGGCGAACGTCGTCGGCGTCACGGGCAGCACGACGGGCGTGCCGTGCGTCTTGACGACGACCGTGCCCGTGCCCTGGAACTGCATGACGAACAGGGCGCCGCCGGGAATGCCGTGCCCCTCGATCCTGCGCACCTCGTGCTGGAGGCTCTCGTCGAACGCCAGAACGTTCTCCGCGGATACGCAGATCGCGTCGCCCTGGAGCTCGATGGGGTGCAGATGCGTGGCCTCCTCCGCGAGGAAGACCTGGCCGCGGCCGGTGCAGCGCATCAGCTGCATCTCCTGGCCGGTCGCGTTGCCCACGATCCGGCCGGCGAAGCCCGCGCCCTTGTAGCCGAACTCGACCTTGCCCTGGTAGAGCACCATGCTGCCCTGACGGGCGAGCACCGGCTGGTCGCCGCCGGTGCCGAGGTCGACGCGGATCAGCTTCTTGTTCTGCAGAGTCCACCGCTGACCGGTGGGCGCCTCGCGGAACGCCGAAAGCGCGGCGGCCACACCGGCAGCGCCTCCGCCCTGCGGCACACCCTGAGGTGCCCCGTACGGCGACGGGGCACCCTGCGGACCGGGGAACTGACCGGGCGGCTGCTGCCCGTAACCGGGAGGCGGAGTCGGCTGCCCGTAGCCCGGAGGCGGGGTCGGCGCCTGGGGCTGCTGTCCGTAGCCGGGAGGCGCGGTCGGCTGCCCGTAGCCCGGGGGCGGGGGCGCGGTCTGACCGGGCACATGTCCGATGGGCGGCGCGTGCGGGGTGGGCGCGGCCGGCGGCTGCATGGCGCCGGGCGGCGTGGCCAGCGGTGCGACGATCGTCGGCGCCGCGTGCACCGACGGCGGGGCCGGGGCGGGCGCGGGCGGCGGCGTGGCTGCCTGCGGCGGCGCGTAGCCCTGCTGGGCGGGCTGCGGGGCCGGGGCGGGCGCGGGCGCGCCGAAGGCGGGTGGCGCCGTGGCCTGCCCGGGCGGCGCGAACGACGGTGCACCGGCCTGCTGCTGGGGCGGCGCGGCGGCGGGCTCCTCGTCGGCGACCTCACCGCCGAAGTTCTTCAGCAGCGCGTCGAGTCCGCCGTCGAACCCCTGCCCGACGGCCGCGAACCGCCAGACGTCCTTCAGGTAGAAGTCGCCCAGCATCACGGCACGTTCGGTCGAGAACTCCGTGCCGTTGAACGAATAGCGGGCGACCTCCTCGCCACCCGCGACGATCCGTACGTATCCGGGGGCGATCTGCGACATCTGCCCGGCGCCGTCGATCGTCGCGGTGAACGACAACTTCTGGATGTTCGCCGGGATCCGGTCGAGGGTGACGCGGAAGGACTCGCTGTCGCCGGCCTGCGCACCGAGAAGCTGAATCGACTCCTCGGGCGATTTCGGCTGATTGAAGAAGACGAAATACCGGTCGTCCGAGAGCCGTTCGTCGGCGTCAAGACCGAAGCAGCTGATGTCGAAGGTCAGCCCGGGACCCGTGATCTGCACGCCTACGTACAGATCGGTGCCCGCGGTGAGGTCACTGATCTTGGCCTTGTGGCCGCGTTGGAATTCCCTGGCCATGCGTAACGACCGTCCCCCATCCCGAAGGTGAATACGTCGCGTCAGGCTAACCGCAATCACTGACAGCGGCGGCAGCCGGTACAGCCCTGGTACACAACGGGAACGCGGCGGGCGGAATCAGCGAAGGGACGACGGACAGTCAGACCTGGTCGCCGGAAGACCATAAGAGGGTGACTGCTCCGTCAGTCACTCCAAGGCGTTCGCTCATGGGAGGCCACTCGTGGGCGGTCACTCCCGGGTGCTCACTCCTCGCGAGCGGCCGGCAGATGCGGCAGCCGGTCGGCCGCGACAACACCCTCGAGATAGCCCCGCGCCCGCTCCGTGCGCGGATACGCCTCAAGGAGACGCCAGAACCGCGGCCCGTGCCCCGGCACCAGCAGATGCGCCAACTCGTGTACGAGTACGTAGTCGACCACGTACTCCGGCATCCCCTGCAGCCGGTGCGACAGCCGGATGCTGCCCTCGGACGGCGTGCACGACCCCCAGCGCGTGTTCTGATTCGTCACCCAGCGCACGGACGTGGGGCGGGCCCGGCCATCGAAGCACTGCTCGGACAGCCGCTCCGCCCGCTCGGCGAGCTCCGCGTCCCCCAGGACCCGTTTGCTCTCCTGCGCGGCCAGCTTGTCGAGCATGACGTTGACCCAGCGCTTCTCCTCGGCCTCCGACATACGGGCCGGAATGAGGACGACGGTCCGGTCACCCTCGCGATACGCGGAGACCGTTCGGCGTCGCCGGGCGCTTCTGCGGACCTCTACCGCGCTCGCCCTCGGGCCGCTCGGCGGCGGGCTGGTCGTGCTGCGCTGCGTGTTCGTGGCACGGTGCAGTGGGTCGGCGGGCACGCCCCGACGTTACCCGCTGCACATGGGGGAAGTCCCGCCTCCGGGACTCTTCGGTGCGGCCCCGCACCCCTCCCGCTCGATTTATACGACTAACACCCACCCCCTGTGGATAACTTTTCACACGGATTCCCCCCGCCATGCATCCTGGCAATCGACCGACGAGCCACCCGAATTCCGGCCCGCGGTCACGTCACCAACGCCACCGACTTCGCCAAGGTCATCAACTTGATCGCCAACTGGCCAACTTGATCACCAGAGCGAGAACACAAGCATCACGGGGGAACAGATGGGCACTTCACCGCCGACAGCCATGCATCCGATCCTGAAACCGGCGCTGCGACGCGGCTGGCGCGACCTCAATACCGTCCAGTTCGGCGTGGCAGCCGCCCACGCCGTCGTACTCGGCCCGGTCGACACCGCGACCGGCACCTTCCTCACCCTCCTCGACGGAACCCGCGGCGTGGCCCTGCTGCGCGACGAAGGCCGCCGGATGGGGCTGCCCGACGGCCATGTCGACGCCCTGCTCCACCGGCTGACGAGGGCCGGACTGCTCGACGACGCCACCGGCGGAGGCCCGGCCTTCGACGCGCTCCGCAGGCGCCAAGGAGTCCTCGACCGACTCCGCCCCGACCTGGCAGCCCTCACGATCCTCTCCCCTGAACCAGCCGCAGGGGCAAGAAAATTGGCGGCCCGCCGCAGCATGCGCGTCCAGGTCCGGGGAACCGGCCGCGTCGGCACGGTCATCGCGTCCGTCCTGTCCGCCGCAGGCGTCGGCCACGTCGATGTGCGCGACGGAGGCATCGTCGAACCGTGGGACGTGGCCCCGGGCGGACTCCCCGTCGAATCCGTCGGAGAACGCCGAGACACGGCCGCGTATCGAGCCGCACGCAAGGCCGCACCCGACCGCCCACCCCGCCCCGACCGCCGCTCCGGCCCACCTCGATCCCAAGCCCAGCCCCAATCCCCGTCAGAGATCCAAGCCCCGCCCTCAGCCGAGGAACCTGCCCTCTCCCTCGTGATCATCGCCCCACGGGACGGCCTGTCCCCCCACACCCCCGACCCCCTGGCCGCCGAAGAACTCATCGCCTCGGGCACGCCCCACCTCTACGCCGGAGTGGTCGAGGCCACCGGAGTCGTCGGCCCCCTGGTACTGCCCGGCGGCACCGCCTGCGCCGGCTGCCTGTCGCTGGACCGCACCGACCGCGACCCCACCTGGCCCCGCCTGCTCGCTCAATGGCGTTCCGGGCGTCAACTCCAGGTACCCGCATGCGACCTGGCTCTCGCCACGGCCGTCGCCGGACTCACGGCAGCACACGCGCTGGCCTTCCTCGACGGCGAACTGCCGTCCAGCACCGGCGCCCGCTGGGAGGCATCGGCTCCGGGACTCGACTGGCACGCCCGCCCGGTATGGGCACATCCGGACTGCTCATGCGGAGCAGGTGAGAGAAGTAAGGGGGAGCAGGCCTCCGAGGGCGGAGAGCAGCACGACACAATGGCCGGGTAACCGCCACTGGCGGCACGGCAGGCTGGGACTTGGAGGGGCGTATGTCTGATCTTCCCCGGAAGGCGGTAACCCGTACTGCCAAACTGGCCGCGCTGCCACTCGGCTTCGCCGGGCGCGCGACCTGGGGCCTCGGCAAACGCATCGGCGGGAAGTCGGCCGAGATCGTCGGGCGGGAACTGCAACAGCGCACGGCGGACCAGCTCTTCAA
The DNA here is from genome assembly GCF_035918235.1 of Streptomyces sp. NBC_01445. Lineage (NCBI taxonomy): Bacteria > Bacillati > Actinomycetota > Actinomycetes > Kitasatosporales > Streptomycetaceae > Streptomyces > Streptomyces sp. NBC_01445. The sequence goes on from NZ_CP109485.1 coordinate 4,195,952, forward strand.
GGTTCTCGGTGAGCTCAAAGGCGGAGCCATGAAGTTCGGGCAGGCCATGTCCGTCTTCGAATCCGCCCTCCCCGAGGAGGTCGCAGGCCCGTACCGCGCCGCGCTGACCAAACTCCAGGAAGCGGCGCCCCCAATGCCCACCAGGACGGTCCACGCCGTCCTCGCGGAACGGCTCGGCGACGAATGGCGGGAGAATTTCCTGGAGTTCGAGGACAAGCCCGCGGCAGCAGCATCGATAGGGCAGGTCCACCGCGCCATCTGGCACGACGGCCGCGAGGTCGCCGTCAAGGTGCAGTACCCGGGAGCCGGCGAGGCCCTGCTTTCCGACCTGAACCAACTCGGCCGCTTCGCCCGCCTCCTCGGCCCCCTGATCCCCGGCATGGACATCAAACCGCTCATCACAGAACTGCGCGACCGGGTGTCCGAGGAACTCGACTACGGGCTGGAGGCACAGGCCCAGCGGGCTTGCGCCGAAGAGTTCGCCGACGATCCGGATGTGCACGTACCCGACGTGGTGCACCAGAGCGACCAGGTCCTCATCACCGAATGGATAGACGGAACACCGCTCTCCGAGGTGATCACCGACGGCACCGACGAACAACGGAACCGGGCAGGACAGCTTCTCGCCCGCTTCCTGTTCTCGGGCCCGTCCCGCACCAGCCTCCTCCACGCCGATCCGCACCCTGGAAACTTCAGGCTGCTGCCCGACGAGAAGAACGGCTGGCGACTCGGAGTCCTCGACTTCGGCACCGTGGACCGGCTCCCCGGCGGCCTCCCCGAAACCATCGGCACCTCACTGCGCATGACCCTGGCGGGCAACGCGGAAGCGGTCTACGAACTGCTGCGCACAGAGGGCTTCGTCAAGGAGACGATCGACCTCGAACCCGACGCGGTGCTCGAGTACCTGTTGCCGATCATCGAGCCGGCCCTGGTCGACGAGTTCACCTTCACGCGCGGCTGGATGCGCAGCCAGGCCGCACGCATCGCCGATCTGCGCTCCCCCGCCCACCAGCTCGGCAAGCAACTGAACCTGCCGCCCTCCTACCTCCTGATACATCGCGTGACCCTCAGCACCATCGGAGTCCTGTGCCAACTCGGCGCGACGGTACGGCTACGGGACGAACTCGAGAGGTGGCTACCGGGATTCCTGGCGGGGGACGAGGAGCCCGTTGACGACGCGGCAGGCGGAGCGGTCGTGGGCTCGGCCGGCGTCACGGTCGATGGCTCGGCCGTCGGCGCGGTCGAAGACATAGCTGCGGAAGGAGCGGCGAGCGCGGGGACAAGCGAGGGCGTCTCGGCTGCTGAGGCGTGATCAAAAACCGGGGGCGGGGTGGGGAGGGGGCGGGGGCGGGGGAGGCCCCCAAGGAATGTTCCGCCGAAACTCACCACCACTCCGAATCCAGCCGCCCCTCAATAGCCCTCAGGTTCTCCCGGGCGCAGCGGTCGCAGTAATGCCGGCCGGTCCCGTTCTCCACTGAGTAGGTCCAGGTCGGCGGGGCGCCCTGGGCGGTGGTGCCGCAGAGGGCGCACACGATGGTGCCGGGTTCGGGCTCGGGTCGCTGCGCTGAGTCGCCGTCGGGAAGAGACGTCACGTGGTGACGATAGCTCCGTCTTCCGAGGCTGTGGGGCAACGCACCGCGGGGGCCGGTCCGTTGTGGATCGGCCCCCGCGGGGTGGGTCACTGCATGACCGCCATGGCGAGCGCGCGGCGGGCGCGCAGTGATGCGCGCTCGGCGCGGCGCTGCATCCGGCGGGCCGTTGCCAGGCGCAGTGCGCGGCGTTCGGCCTCGGCGGAGCGCAGCCGCTCGTGCATATGCGCACGAGCCAGCGCTTCTGGGATGAGTTGCATCTCTCGGGTCCTGTTCTGGCGCGAGTCGTTCGCGTCGGTGGTGGTGAAGTCTGGGGTCGCAGAGCCGGTGGGCTCGCTGGTGGACGGCTTCATCGGGGCCTGCTTCTGGGGGTCGTGCGTCAGGGGGCGGTCGATCGTTCCTCGTGCGTTCATGCCGCGACCGGGTTCTTGCGCGGGCGGCCACGCGGCCGCTTCCGGGCTACGACGACGCCCTGGATGAACAGCTCGCCGCCCCAGACGCCCCAGGGCTCGCGCCGCTCCTTGGCGCCGGCGAGGCAGGCCTCGACGAGCGGGCAGGTGCGGCAGAGGGACTTGGCGTACTCGACGTCCGCCGGCGACTCCGCGAAGAAGACCTCGGGGTCGTAGGCACGGCAGGGGACGGGTACGCCGAGGTTCTCGATGGCGTCGTCGAGCGCGGTGAGCGCAGTCAGGGGGTTCAAGGTGGGGTCCTCCGTGAGACCGGGCGGGGGGAGAGTGTCTGAAGGCGGTACTGACGGGGCGTGCGCTTCGAGTTGCACGGTGTTGTCTTCCTCGTCTGGTCGTTCCGGCCTGTGGGCCGGGTGGCGGTGGTACCGGGTCTTTTCTTGTTCCCGAGGCCCCTTCGTTCTGTTGTCCCGTGCGGGCAAAACAGAAGGGCCGCGGATCCCGGGTGGGGTTCCGCGGCCCTGAAGGCGCCGGCCTGATCGAGGATCAGGCTGGATCACTCCAGGGTTCGAGCCCACGGAAGGCCCACATCGTGTGGTGGTGCGTCGTCTGCTTCCGGGATCCGGCACCGGCCGCCGCAAAGGCATAGGCCTGGGCCTGTGCCGTTGCTACTGCTTCCGGTGCCTTGGTCGGTCGCTCATTGCTCTCGCGGACGGGAAGGTCGGCGAGAGACAGGAAGGACTCCGGACGGGCGGCGGGAATGCCGGACGCACCGGTGCCCAGGTTCGAGAAACCGAGCAGGCAGGAAGCGACGACCGAGCGATCGGTCATTTTGGCGGTGCTGATGAAGCTGGCGTTGATGCTGATCACTGGAATTCGCCTCCTCTCGGCGTCTCTGGGACCGGGGTGAACCGGTCCGACGGCTTTAGTACAGCACGGAACCAGGGCCTCGGAGAAGAGGCGCTGTTCCCGTGCTTAAGAACCTATGGGGATTGCTGGGGCATGCGCAAACTATTTTTTCGACGAGTTTGCATCAGTCGTCCTCGTCGACTCCTCCTACGCCCTCATCCGGGGCCCCACCTGCGCAGATGGTGAGCACGTCGGTGCCGAACCGGTTGAGCTTGCGCATGCCGACGCCGGGGATGCGGGCGAGTTGGGCCGCGTCTTCGGGCATGGCTTCGGCGATGGCGATGAGGGTCTTGTCGGTGAAGACGCAGAAGGCGGGCTGTCCGAGCTGTTGTGCCTGGTCGGCGCGCCAGTCGCGGAGTCGCTCGTAGAGGCCCTCGTCCATGTCGGAGGGGCAGTCCTCGCAGCGCATGAGTTTCATCTCGCCGGCGTCGGTGAGGGTGCGTCCGCAGACGTGGCAGCGGGCGACGGTTCGGGCGGTGCGGCGTCGGACGGGTCCGGTGGTGGTGCGGGGCGTCGAGGGTGTGCCGTGTTCGATGCCGCCTTGTCCGGTGCTGGTGTTGCGGGCCGCGGCTCCTGAGGTGCCTGGCCGGATGCCGTCGAGGAAGCGGCTGGGGCGGCGGTTGGGGCGGCCGCCGGGTGAGCGGGAGAGGGCCCAGGACAGGCTGAGGTGGTGGCGGGCCCGGGTGACGCCGACGTAGAGGAGGCGGCGTTCTTCCTCGATTTGTTCGTCGGTCTTGGCGTAGGTGATCGGCATCATGCCTTCGGCGAGGCCGACGAGGAAGACGGCGTCCCATTCGAGGCCCTTGGCGGCGTGCAGGGAGGCGAGGGTGATGCCTTCGACGGTGGGTGCGTGTTGGGCGGCGGCGCGTTCGTCGAGTTCGGTGACGAGGTCGGTGAGGGTGGCGGTGGGTTTGGCGCGGGCGAAGTCTTCGGCGAGGCGTACGAGGGCGGCGAGGGATTCCCAGCGTTCGCGGACGGCTCCGGAGCCGTCCGGGGGTTGGCTGGTCCAGCCTTCGCCGGAGAGGACGGCTCGGACCTGGGAGGGCAGGTCGACGGCGTCGTCGAGGAGGGAGTCGTTGTTTCCGAAGCGGGCGGCGCTTCGGAGGGCGTGGCCTGCTTTGCGTACTTCCGCGCGCTCGAAGAAGCGTTCTGCGCCGCGTAGCTGGTAGGGGATGCCTGCGTCGGCGAGGGCTTGCTCGTAGATCTCGGACTGTCCGTTGGTGCGGAACAGGATGGCGATTTCGCCGGCGGAGACGCCGTTGTCGATGAGGGTGCGGATGCGGCGGGCGGTGCCTTCGGCTTCGGTGGGTTCGTCGGCGTAGTCGGTGTAGGCGGGTTCTGGTCCTCGGTCCCGTTGGGAGATGAGTTCGAGGCGGTGTTCGGCGGCTCGGCCTTTGGCGTGGGAGAGGAGGGTGTTGGCGAGGTGGACGACCTGGGGGGTGGAGCGGTAGTCGCGCACGAGTTTGACGACGGTGGCGCCGGGGTGACGGGTGCGGAAGTTGAGCAGGTGGTCGGGGGTGGCGCCGGTGAAGGAGTAGATGGTCTGGCTGGCGTCGCCGACGACGCAGAGGTTGTCGCGGTCGCCGAGCCAGAGGTCGAGGAGTCGCTGCTGGAGGGGGCTGACGTCTTGGTATTCGTCGACTACGAAGTGCTGGTACTGGGAGCGGACCTGTTCTGCGATGTCGTGGCGGTCCTGGAGGATGCCGACGGTGAGCAGGAGGACGTCCTCGAAGTCGATGAGGGTGCGGTCGCGCTTGAGCGTTTCGTAGGTGGCGTAGATCTGGGCGGTCTCTGCGTTGTTGCGGGGGGTGAGACGTCCGGCTTTGGCGGCTGCTGCGGCGTAGTCGGCGGGGACGGTCTGGGTGACTTTCGACCATTCGATTTCGGCCGTGACGTCGCGGAGTTCGCCGCGCTCGAGGCGGATGCGGCAGGCGGCGGCCGCGTCGGCGACGAGCTGGATCTTGCGGTCGACGATGCGGGGGAGTTCGCCGCCGACTGCTTTGGGCCAGAAGAACTGGAGCTGGCGCAGGGCGGCGGCGTGGAAGGTGCGGGCTTGGACTCCGCCGGCGCCGAGGTGGCGGAGTCGGCCGCGCATTTCGCCTGCTGCGCGGTTGGTGAAGGTGACGGCGAGGATGCTGTTGGGCTGGAGGATGCCCGAGCGGACTCCGTAGGCGATGCGGTGGGTGATGGCGCGGGTCTTGCCTGTGCCCGCGCCGGCGAGGACGCACACCGGTCCGTGCAGGGCGGTGGCGACGGCGCGCTGTTCGGGGTCGAGCCCGTCGAGCACCGCGTCGGCCGTGTCCGGAACCTGCGGGAAGAGGGTGGAGTGCGTTGCTGCTGTCACCCCGCCATGCTGCCAGGTCGGTGGGGGCGGGTGCGTCGCGTTGTCCACAGGGGGCGGGTGCAGTCGTATTAATGCGGCGCGTGTCACGTCTGCGGGTGTGGTGGACGTCATGCGTGGGCGGTGGTGGGTGCTCGGGCGGGGGCGGGAATGGTGGCCGGGTCACGTACGTTCGACTCATTGCGAAGAAGCATTCCGAGCCGTGAAGGAGCATGAGGACATGCCGGGGACTGTGACGATGTACAGCACGACGTGGTGCGGCTACTGCCGTCGGCTGAAGGGCCAGATGGACCGCGAGGGCATCGAGTACAACGAGGTCAACATCGAGCAGGACCCGGATTCTGCGGCGTTCGTCGAGAAGGCGAACGGCGGAAACCAGACGGTTCCGACCGTTCAGGTCGTTCCCGCCAATGGTGGGGTCGAGGTCATCATGACGAACCCGAGCCTTGCCCAGGTCAAGCAGGCGCTGGGCGACGCCGCCTGATCGCTCCGTCCGTACAGACTGGCCCCTGCTTCGGCGGGGGTCTTCTGTATTTCGTGGTCACTTTCCCTTTGGCCTGTTCCGGTCGGCGTCCGTCTCCAGGGGGTAGCCGATCTTGGTCGCCTCTTTGGTGACGGTGGTCATGGATGCCTCGGGGTTCAAGCGGAGGGTCAAGGCCCGGTTCAAGGGTCGGTGGGCGTACACGTGGCGTACTACGTCGATGTCGACCGCGGTCTCGTAGTAGTCCTCGGCGAATGCTTGGAATGCGGCCGGGGTTGCGTCGGTGAGCAGGCGGAACATCCATCCGGAGCCGTCGGGGTCCGGGTGGTTGTCGGGGTATTCGATGTCGCCCGTGCGCCACTGTTCATCGTCGGTCTCGCGCCATAGGCATGCCGTCACCCTGGGCATGTCTTCGTCGGTGAAGGCCGGTTCGTCGACGTAGGCGCGGAACGGGGCGGGGACCGAGTCCACCACGCCTGGCCAGGGCAGATCGTCGACGTAGGGGCTCATTGGCGACTCGTGGTCGAAGGCCCGGATGTACGCGCCCGCGGGGGCGAAGACGATGTCGAGCTCGTCTCCGGAGCCGTTTCTCATCGAAGCGATCTGGTCCGTGTCCGACCAGGTGCGGCTGTACGAGTAGTACCGCTCGCCGTCCGGGTTCAGTACCGCTTCCAGCATCGCCATCGAGCGGCACAGGTCCCGCAGGGTTGGGATGTCGGGAAGGCCGCGAGCTACGTCGTGAACGGTCATGCGGCCCATCCAAGCGGATGCCCTGCCTGGTGCGGCCTGATCCGACCTGACCGGTTGGGTCCCGGGTCAGGTCGGATCGGATCAGATCTGATCCAGGCTGGGCTTATACGGCGTCGCCGGGCTTGGGGAGGGGCTTGCCGTACCAGAGTTCGATGAGGCGGGCCGCGATCGAGATCCCGTAGGGGGGCATGACCTCTCCGGACTCGAACGCGGCGCGCAGGTCTTCGCGGGAGAACCAGCGGGCCTCGTGGATCTCTTCGCCGTCGACGTTGATCTCGGACGAGGTGGCGCGGGCCATGAAGCCGAGCATGAGGCTGGAGGGGAACGGCCAGGGCTGGCTGGCGACGTACTCGACGTCTGGTCCGACGACGACTCCGGCTTCTTCGAAGACCTCGCGGCGCACGGACTGCTCGATGGACTCTCCGGGCTCGACGAAGCCGGCGAGGGTGGAGAAGCGGCCTTCGGGCCAGTGGACCTGGCGGCCGAGGAGTGCGCGGTCCTCGTCGTCCGTGACGAGCATGATCACTGCGGGGTCGGTGCGGGGGTAGTGCTCGGCCCCGCAGGCCTGGCAGCGGCGGATGTGGCCCGCGGCGGCGATGACGGTGCGTTCGCCGCAGCGGGAGCAGAAGCGGTGCAGTCGCTGCCAGTTCTCGAGGGCGACGGCGTGCACCATGAGGCCGGCGTCCCGGGGGGACAGGAGGAGTCCGGCTTCGCGCAGGCCGGCGGCGCGCGCGGACTGGTCGATGCGGCCGGGGAGGGTGTCCTTCTGGAGGGCGAAGTAGCTGACGCCGTCGTCGTCGGTGCCCAGGAAGTAGCGGTGGGCTTCGGTGAGGGGCGCTTCGAAGGACGGGGTCATGACCAGTTCGGTGGCGCCGTCCGGCGTCTCGTCGATCAGCACCTGTCCACCGGAGACCACGAAGACGCGGGTGGTGGGGTGGCTCCAGGCTGCGGCGAGCCAGGCCTCGTCGAGGCGGTGGTGGGCGGCGCGGTCGATGCCGCTGGGCGCGGAGAGTGAGAGCGGACGGTCGGCTGTGCGGTCGGTCCAGGTGGTCACGGGTGCTTCCAACTCCCCCGGTGGAATGGGTGTTTCGGCGGGACGGTTCGGCTGGGCGGGTGCGGGGTGCGGCGGGCGGGGTGGCTCAGTGTGCATCGCGCCAGTTCTCCGCGAGGTCGCCCCACAGGTGGGCGGCTGTTTCGACGCCCTTTTTGAGGAGGTCGAGTTCGACTTTCTCGTTGGGGGCGTGCCAGCCGTCGGAGGGGACGGAGATGCCGAGGAAGAGGACGGGTGCGTCGAGGACGTCCTGGAGGTCGGCGGCGGGGCCGGAGCCTCCTTCGCGCGTGAAGCGGATCTTCTGGTCGAAGGCGAGGTTCATGGCGCGGACGACGGACTGGAGTGCGGGGTGGTCGAGGGGGGTGAGGCAGGGGCGGGTGGCGGCGCCGAAGGTGACGGTGTGGCGGATTCCGGCGGGGAGCTGCCCGGCGACCCAGTCGGTGATGGCCTTTTCGACGTGGTCGGGGTCCTGTCCGGCGACGAGGCGGAAGGACAGCTTCAGCATGGCTGAGGAGGGGACGATGGTTTTGCCGCCGGGGCCTTGGTAGCCGCCGCCGATGCCGTTGACCTCGGCGGTGGGGCGGGCCCAGATCCGTTCGAGGGTGGTGTGGCCGGCTTCGCCGTGGGTGGCGTGCGACTTGGCGGTGCTCAGCCATTGGGCTTCGTCGAAGGGGAGCTCGGCGAAGAGTTCCCGTTCGCGGTCGGTGAGGGGGGTGATGCCGTCGTAGAAGCCGGGGACGGCCACGCGCGCGTGGCCGTCGTGGAGGGCCGCGACGAGGCGGGCGGCGGCGGTGGCGGGGTTGGGTACGGCGCCGCCGAAGGATCCGGAGTGGATGTCCTGGTCGGGGCCGTGGAGTTCGATCTCGCAGTCGGCGAGGCCGCGCATTCCGGTGCAGACGGTGGGGGTGTCCTCGGACCACATGCCGGTGTCGGAGACGATCACGGCGTCTGCGGTGAGGCGGTCCCTGTGCTGCTCGACGAGGGCGCGGAAGTGGGGGGACCCGGATTCCTCTTCGCCCTCCACGAGGAGCTTGAGGTGGACGGCGGGGGTGGTGCGGCCGGTGGCGGCGAGGTGGGCGCGGACGCCGAGTGTGTGAAAGAACACCTGTCCCTTGTCGTCGGCTGCTCCGCGCGCGTGGAGGCGGTTTCCGATGACGACGGGTTCGAAGGGGTCTGTGTTCCAGCCGTCCTCGCGGGCCGCGGGCTGGACGTCGTGGTGCCCGTAGACGAGGACGGTGGGGGCGTGCGGGTCGTCGCAGGGCCAGTCGGCGAAGACGGCGGGCGCGCCGGGTGTCTCCCAGACCTCGGTGGTCGGGAATCCGGTCTCCCGGAGTTTCGCGGCGAGCCAGTCGGCGCTGCGGCGTACGTCGGGTGCGTGGTCGGGCTGGGCCGACACGGACGGGATACGGAGCCACTCGGCGAGGTCCTGGAGGAACGCGTCGTGGTGGGTATCGATGTACGCACGGACGGCGCTGACGGCGTTGTCAACGGGCTTGCTCATGGTCCCGAGCCTATCCGTCTGCCGGAGTGTGCTCGTGCGGTGGTTCGGGTGCTGTCCGGTCGTGGGGGCCGGGGGTGGGGTCTTCGAGGAGGAGGCGTTCCATTTCGGCGCGTCCGGGGAGGTCGCGGGGGGTGACGGTCTCGCCGTCGCGTACGTAGACGAACGTCGCCTTGACGGCCTCGGGCGGGAGGCCGTGCTGCTCGGCCCAGGCGAGCCGGTAGACGGCGAGCTGGAGGGGGTCGGCGGTGCGGCCGCGGGTGGTCTTCCAGTCGACGATCTCGTACGTGGTGTCGTCGCCGTCGCCTTCTTTGTAGACGGCGTCGATGCGGCCGCGGATGACGCGGCCGGCGATGGCGAGCTGGAAGGGCGTCTCGACGCGGTGGGGGGTGCGGTGGGCGTAGGGCGTGCGGTTGAAGGCTTCCTTGAGGGTTTCGAGGTCGTGTTCGTCGGCGATGTCGGCCTCGCTGCCGGGGAGCTCTTCGGGGTCGAGCATGGGCAGGCGGAGCTCTTCGAAGCGGGATTCGACCCAGGCGTGGAAGCGGGTGCCGCGGCGGGCGGCGGGCTGGGGCGGGCGGGGCATGGGGCGGGCCAGATCCTGGGCGAAGCCGTCGGGATCGGCGGCCAGGCGCAGGAGCTGGGAGGCGGTGAGGGTGGTGGGGAGGGGGACGTCGCGGACGGCCTGGCGGGAGCGCAGGAGTTCGCCGGTGAGGGCGTCGAGGTCGCGGTCCCAGGAGGCGAGTGTGCGGGTCTCCTCCGCAGTGAGCGGGGGGCGCTCCGGGGGCGCGGTCTTTGTGGGCGCCGGGTCGGGGTGGGGGCGGGGGTGGGCGTCCTGGGGTTGGGTGGGGTGCGGGATGGCACCCAGGGGGTGCGCGTCGGCGGGCGCGCGCGGGGCGCCGTGCACGGGCGCGTGCGGGGCGCCGGGCGCGGGGCGGGCGTCGTCCGGGTGAGGGTGCGCGTCGTGGTGCGGGGCGTCGGCCGCGGGCTGCTCGTGCGCGAGGGCGCCGGTCGGGTGCGGAAGCGTGGGGCGCTCGTGCGGCAACGCGTCCCACTCGTCCCACTCGTCCCAGTCGGGTCCGGGGCCGTCCTCCGGCGAGCTGAAGAAATCGCCCTCTTCATTAAGAGGCTCGTCTTCGTAGAAGGGCTCGTCTTCGTAGAGCGCCTCTTCGTCCGGCGGGGCCGGCCAGTCCGGGTCGGTGTACGTGGCCGGGTGGGCCATCGCGTGGGAGTCGTCGTCGGCCGGGGTTTCGAGGTGGGCAAGGACCGTGGCCGCGGCCGCGCGGCGGCGCGCCATGGCCTCGTCGTCGAGCGGGAGCGGCCACGCGTGTTCGGCAGCTGACTCCTGGAGCGCGGGGTTCTCCTCGTCCTCTGCCGGTTCGTCGGCCCAGGCCTCGATCTCCCCGTGTCCGGCGGCGCAGTGGTCGTACAGCGCCTGGAGGAAGTCGGAGGGGCCGCGGGGGCGCTTCTGGGCGGGGCCCCACCAGTGGCCGGAGCCGAGGAGGAGGGTGCGGGGGCGGGTGTAGGTGACGTAGCCGAGGCGGAGTTCCTCGGTGCGCTGGTGTTCCTTCATCTCTTCGTGGAAGGCCTTCATGCCCTTGGAGTCCCACGCTTCGATGTCGGGCAGTGTGGCGGCGTCGCCGCGCAGTTCGTGCGGAAGGACCTTGCTCTGGGCGGTCCATTTCTCGCGGCCCTGGGCGCTGGGGAACGTCCCGGTGACGAGGCCGGGGACGGCGACGACGTCCCATTCCAGGCCCTTGGACTTGTGGGCGGTGAGCACCTTCACGGTGTTCTCGCCGCCGGGCAGCGCGTTGTCGAGGCCCTTTTCGTACTGGGCGGCGGTGCGCAGGAAGCCGAGGAAGGCGAGGAGGGTCGCGGAGCTGTCGTTCGCGGCGAACGAGGCGGCGATGTCGAGGAAGTTGGACAGGGTCTCGCGGCGGCGGGCGGCCAGGGCGTGCGGTGAGGCGGCGAGTTCGACTTCGAGGCCGGTGACGGCGAGGACGCGGTGGAGTACGTCCATCAGCGGGTCGGCGAGTGAGCGGCGCAGGTCGCGCAGCTCGGTGGCGAGGCGCGCGAAGCGTACGCGGGCCTGCGGTGAGAAGGGCAGTTTGTCGTCGCCCGGTTCGTCGAGGGGCGTCTCGAGGAATGTGTCGAGGGCGTCGGCGAGCGATATCACTTCGGAGGGGTCGACCCCCTCGACGGCTTCGGCGAGACGGCGGTCGGGGTCGTCGTCGGGGCCCCCGCGCGCGTGGGCGACGAGGAGGCGGGCGCGGCGGCCGAGGAGGGCGAGGTCTCGGGGGCCGATGCGCCAGCGCGGGCCGGTCAGGAGGCGGACCAGCGAGGCGTTGGCGCCGGGGTCCTGGAGGACTTCGCAGACGGCGACGAGGTCGGCGACCTCGGGGAGGTGGAGGAGGCCGGAGAGGCCGACGACCTCCACGGGGATGTCGCGTGCGACGAGGGCGCCCTGGATGGCGGCGAAGTCGGTCGCGGTGCGGCACAGGACGGCGATCTCGCCGGGGGCGGTGCCGGTGCGTACGAGGTGGGCGAGGGAGTCGCCGAGCCAGTCGATCTCCTCGGCGTGGGTGCGCAGGAGGGCGCAGCGGACGATGCCGTCGCGTTCGGCGCCTGGGGCCGGGCGCAGGGCTTCCACGCCCGCGTGGAGTGCGCGCAAGGGCTGGGCGAGGCCGTTGGCGAGGTCGAGGAGGCGGCCGCCGCTGCGGCGGTTCTCGCTGAGGGAGAGGCGGGTGGCGGGGCGGCCGTCGGCGTGGGCGAAGTGTTCGGGGAAGTCGTCGAGGTTGGCGACGGAGGCGCCGCGCCAGCCGTAGATCGCCTGGCAGGGGTCGCCGACGGCGGTCACGGGGTGGCCGGTGCCCGCTCCGAAGAGGCCGGCCAGGAGGATCCGCTGGGCGACGGAGGTGTCCTGGTACTCGTCGAGGAGGACGACGCGGAACTCGTCGCGGAGGATGGCGCCGACCTCGGGGCGGGTGCGGGCGAGGGTGGCGGAGAGGGCGATCTGGTCGCCGAAGTCGAGGAGGTCGCGGGCGCGCTTGGCTTCGCGGTACCGGGTGACGAGGCCGGTGAGGTCGAGGCGGGCGGCGGCGGCCTCGGGGACCTTGCGCAGGTCGGCGTTGGTGAGTTTGCGGCCTTCGAGTGCGTGCAGCAGGCGGGTGTCGTAGGCGCGGAGTTCGTCGGGGTGGACGAGGTGTTCGGCGAGCTCGCCGTCGAGGGTGAGGAGGTCGCTGACGAGGTCGGCGAAGGAGCGGGTGAGGGCCGGGTAGGGGCCGGGGGCCTCGCGCAGGACGCGGGCGGCGAGCTGGAAGCGGGTGGCGTCGGCGAGGAGGCGCGCGGTGGGTTCGAGGCCGATGCGCAGGCCGTGGTCGGTGAGGAGACGGCCGGCGAAGGCGTGGTACGTGGAGATCACGGGCTCGCCCGGGGGGTTGTCCGGGTCGATGGCGTCGGGGTCGGTGACGCCCGCCTTGATCAGTGCCTTGCGGACGCGCTCCGCGAGTTCGCCGGCGGCCTTGTTGGTGAAGGTGAGGCCGAGGACCTGCTCCGGGGCGACCTGTCCGGTGCCGACGAGCCATACGACGCGGGCGGCCATGACCGTCGTCTTGCCGGATCCGGCTCCGGCCACGATCACCTGCGGGGCGGGCGGCGCGGTGATGCAGGCCGTCTGCTCCGGGGTGAACGGGATCCCGAGGAGCTCCTTGAGCTGCTCGGGATCGGTGAGGCGTGTGGTCACCTCATCGAGGCTAACCGGGCCCACTGACAGCGCCGGACCGTTCCGGCGGAGGCGCACGTCACTCGACGACGTGTTTGCCCTCGGGGCGGGCGCTGCACGCGGCGCGGAACGCGCAGTGGGTGCAGTGCTGTCCGGTGGTGGGGGTGAAGCGTTCGTCGAGGACCTTGCCGGCGGCGGTCGCGAGGAGGTCGCCGACCCACTCCCCCTCGCCTCCGTCCGCGACGTCCCCCAAGGGTTGCTGCGACTGCACCTTGGGGAGGGCGTCACCGCCGTCCTTCTTGGCGGCGCCCTGGCGCAGCTGGACGAGTTCGGCGCCGCCGGGTTCGGGGCGTTCGCCGTCGAAGGGTTCGTCGACGGCGCCCTCGCGGACGGCGAGCTGGTAGACGGCGAGCTGGGGGTGGCGGGCGACGTCGGCGGCTGAGGGCGCCTGCTTGCCGGTCTTGAAGTCGACTACGTAGGCGCGGCCTTCGGTGTCGCGTTCGACGCGGTCCATGGAACCGCGGATGCGTACTTCGTAGGAGCCCGCTTCGAGGGTGACGTCGAAGGCGTGTTCGCTGGCGACGGGGGTGCGCACGGTGCTGGAGTCGACGTGCCAGCGGAGGAAGCGTTCGAGCGCCACGCGCGCGTGCTCCTTCTCCTGGACGGACTTCCAGGGGGCGTCGAAGGCGAGGGCGTCCCAGACGGAGTCGAGGCGTTCCATGAGGACGGCGAGGTCGGCGGGGGTGCGTCCGGAGGCGACCTCGTCGGCGAGGACGTGGACGACGTTGCCGAAGCCCTGGGCGGCGGTGGCGGGGGCGTCTGCCTTGACCTCTCGGCCGAGGAACCACTGCAGGGAGCAGGTGTTCGCGAGCTGGTCGAGGGCGCTTCCGGAGAGCACGACGGGCTGGTCGCGGTCGCGCAGGGGGATCCTGCTCTCGGTGGGGTCGTCCATGCCCCACCAGCGGTAGGGGTGCGCGGAGGGTACGAGGGGGCGGCCGTCGTCGTCGGTGAGGGCGGCGAGGCGGGCGAGGCGGCGGGCGGCGGCGTCGCGCAGCGTGGCGGAGGCGCGGGGGTCGACGGTGGTGGCGCGCAGTTCGGCGACGAGCGCGGCGACGGACAGGGGGCGGCGGGGGCGGCCGGTGACGTCCTGGGGGTCGACGCCGAGTTCGGTGAGGAAGCGGGACGGCTGGTCGCCGTCGTCGGCGGGCGCCTTGACCGCGGTGACGACGAGGCGTTCACGCGCGCGCGTGGTGGCTACGTAGAACAGGCGGCGTTCTTCGGAGAGGAGCGCTCCGGGGGTGAGGGGCTCGGCGAGGCCGTCGCGTCCGATGCGGTCGGCTTCGAGGAGGGAGCCGCGGCGGCGCAGGTCGGGCCACAGGCCTTCCTGTACGCCGGCGACGACGACGAGGCGCCATTCGAGGCCCTTGGAGCGGTGGGCGGTCATGAGGCGTACGGCGTCGGGGCGTACGGCGCGTCCGGCGAGGGTGTCGGCGGCGATGTCCTGGGCCTCGACCTCTTCAAGGAAGTTGAGGGCGCCGCGGCCTCCGGTGCGTTCCTCGGCGCGGGACGCGGTCGCGAAGAGGGCGCATACGGCGTCGAGGTCGCGGTCCGCGTTGCGTCCTGCGGCGCCGCCACGGCGGGCCGCGCGTTCCAGGCGCTGGGGCCATGAGGTGCCGTTCCACAGCTGCCAGAGGGCTTCTTCGGCGGTGCCTCCGGAGGTGAGGGTGTCGCGGGCCGCGCGCAGCAGGGCGCCGAGGCGCTGGGCGCCGCGGGCGTGGGCGGGGTCGTGGGCGGCGAGGCGTTCGGGCTGGGCGAGGGCGCGGGCGAGGAGTTCGTCGGAGGGGGGCGGTACGTGGTTGCCGGCGGTGCGTTCCTCCTCGCGCAGGGCGCGGCCGAGGCGGCGCAGGTCGGCGGCGTCCATGCCGGCGAGGGGTGAGGCGAGGAGGGTGAGAGCGGTCTCGGTGTCGAGCCAGACGGGCGGTTCCTGGTCCTGGTCGCCGTCGGGTTCGGGGTTGTCCTGCGCGACGCCGAGGGCGACGGCCCTGAGCGCGGTCAGCAGGGGCGTGACGGCCGGTTCGTGGCGCAGCGGCAGGTCGTCGCCGTCGATGTCGAGGGGGACGCCCGCTGCGGTGAGGGTGCGGCGGATCGCGGGGATGGAGCGGGTGCCGGCGCGGACGAGGACGGCCATGTCGCTCCAGGGGATGCCGTCTTCGAGGTGGCCGCGGCGCAGGATGTCCGCGATGTTGTCGAGTTCGGTGCCGGAGGTCGGGTACGTGTAGACCTCGGCTCGGCCGCCGTCCCGCGCGGGGGTCAGCTCTCGGTGGGCGCGGACCTTGTCGGCGGGCAGGCGGGTCAGGGGCATGCGCCGGGTGATGCGGCGGGTGGCGTCCAGGAGGTGTGCTCCGGAGCGGCGGGACGTCGTGAGGACCTCTACGGGGGCGGGGCTTTTGTCGGCGCGGGGGAACTGGTCGGGGAATTCGAGGATGCCGTTCACGTCGGCGCCGCGGAACGTGTAGATCGACTGGTCGGGGTCTCCGAAGGCGAGCAGGGTGCGGCCGTGGCCGGCGAGGGCGTGCAGCAGCCGGACCTGGGCCGGGTCGGTGTCCTGGTACTCGTCGACGAACACGGCGTCGTAGCGGGTGGCGAGTTCGTCGGCGACGGGGGTGCGGTGGGCGAGGAGGACCGCGCGGTGGACGAGTTCGGCGTAGTCGAGGACGCCGTGCAGGTCGAGGACGTCGAGGTATTCGGCGAGGAAAGTGGCGGCGGCTTTCCAGTCGGGGCGGCCGATGCGGCGGGCGAAGGCGTCGAGTGCGGCCGGTCCGAGGCCCAGTTCGCGGCTGCGCGCGAGGACGGCGCGGACCTCGTCGGCGAAGCCGCGGGTGGTCAGGCAGGCCCGCAGTTCGTCGGGCCAGCGGACGTGGGCGAGGCCGGCCTGCTCCAGGTCGATCTGGCCGGCGAGCAGTTCGCGTACGGCGACGTCCTGTTCGGGTCCCGACAGCAGGCGCAGGGGTTCCTCGAACAGTCCGGCGTCCTGGTGGGCGCGGACCAGGGCGTAGCAGAACGAGTGGAACGTGGTGGCCTGTGGTGCGTGGGCGGCGCCTATGCGCAGGGCCATGCGGTCGCGCAGTTCGACGGCTGCCTTGCGGCTGAAGGTGAGGACCAGGATGTGCTCGGGGTCGGTGCCTTTGGCGATGCGTGCGGCGACGGCCTCGACGAGCGTGGTCGTCTTGCCCGTGCCCGGTCCCGCGAGGACGAGCAGCGGGCCGTGCGGGTGGTCAACCACCGCGCGCTGGCGTGCGTCCAGACGAGGGGGGTCCACCTGGGCCGGCGGGGTACGCACCAGTCGGTACGCGCCGGGGATCCCCTGTCGTACCTGGCGGTGCGACAGGTTCCGGGTGGAGGAAGAGGAGCTCACGTGGATCGCTGGTCCTGGTGGGTGTGCTGGGGGAACTGGGAGGCGGCCGGCCGTCCGAGCGGGGCGGTGGCTGCGGGGTGAGGGAGGTGTGCGCCGTCGACGCTACGCCGTCGAGTGTGGCGGAAGCCTGGCTTCCGCCGGGTCCCCCGGGTCCCGTGCGGCACAGGTGTGCCGCGATTCACGAACGTACGCGGTGGTGGCGAAGTGCCCCTCTCGCCCCGTTTCCCCCGTACGGGCCACAGGCCGTTCGAACGGGGGCGCGATGGCGGAAGCTGTCAGTTGTGAGATTCCGCGCGTTCTTCGCCGTCCCATCGCGCGCGCCTCATGTCAAGGCGCGGGACGTGCCCCTCGGACGTACGGGAGGCTTCGCGCAGGGGAGTGCTCTCCGCGCGGTAGTGCGCCATGGCGTCCAGTTCGTGGCCGGGCAGCAGCACGCCGTCGGAGCGCACCACGCGCCACCACGGAACGGCTCCTCCGTAGAGGGCCATCACGCGGCCGACCTGGCGGGGGCCGCCCTCACCGAGCCATTCGGCGACGTCCCCGTAGGTCATGACCCGCCCTGGCGGGATCAGCTCCGCGACCTCGAGCACCCGCTCCGCGTACTCCGGCAGCTCTCCCGCCGCACCGCTCTCCTCGCTCATCCGACCCATCCTGCCGCACCCCACCGACACTGTGACGGCCCGGTCACGGGGCGTGGAGAGGCGTATGAAGAAGCACGAATCCGCGGTTGCGGGATACTTTGCTCCCCCGCATTGCACCCTGATGCCCCCCTGTGTCAGTGGGACGTGCCACCATCGTGCGGGCGGTGACCGGTGATACGAGATCAAGAAGAAACGACGGAGCAGCAGGGCGTGCATCCCGATAAGGCGGAGGGCACCTCTGGGGCTTCGGCGCGCCCGGACGGCGAAGAGGCCGACCACTCCCCCGTGACCGAGCGCCGTGGCCACCGGGCCGCGGCGCCACAGGCGGACGTGCCCGCGAAGGCCGCGGAGGCCGGGCCCGAGCGGACCGAGGCCCCTCTGGTCGACCCGGAGTGCATCGACGCCGACGCGCACGCCGAGCGGGTCGACGGCGACGAACCCCTCCTCCCCGCGCGCGTGCACCGCCCCTCCGACCTGATGCGGCTCCTGGTGGGCGTGCTCGCGATCGCCGTACTGCTGTCGATCGCCGCGTTCGCTCACGGCACGACGTCGGGTCTCCAGCAGGACATCAGCAAGGGCACGGGCGCCGCTCCCGACCTCATGATCAAGTTCGCGGGGCTCGCGTCGAGCATCGCGATCCTTCTCGTACCGGTCGCCTTCGCGATCGAGCGGCTGATCAAACGCGACGGGCTGCGGATCGCCGACGGTGTACTCGCGGCCGTCCTCGCGCACGGGGTGACGCTGGCGACGGACCTGTGGGTCGCCCAGGGCGCCCCGTCGTCGATCCAGGACGCGCTCACCCGCCCGTCGCCGGGCGACATCCACGCGCTGACAGATCCGGTGCACGGCTATCTCGCGCCCGTCATCGCCTATATGACGGCGGTGGGGATGTCCCGCAGACCACGCTGGCGCGTGGTGCTGTGGGTGGTGCTGCTGCTCGACGCGTTCGCGATGCTGGTCACCGGCTACACGACACCGTTCTCGATCATCCTGACGGTCCTGATCGGCTGGACGGTCGCCTACGGCACGCTCTACGCGGTCGGTTCGCCGAACGTGCGTCCCACCGGTCAGACGCTCCTCGCGGGCCTGCGGCACGTCGGCTTCCACCCTGTCAGCGCGGCCCGCGAAGAGGCCCACGAGAGCACCACGGAGAACGGCGACAGAGGGCGGCGCTACTTCGTCACCCTGGAGGACGGCCCTCCGCTCGACGTCACCATCGTCGACCGTGAGCAGCAGGCCCAGGGCTTCTTCTACCGCGTGTGGCGCCAGCTGACGCTGCGGGGCATCACCACGGGACGCAGTCTCCAGTCGCTGCGCCAGGCGCTGGAGCAGGAGGCACTTCTCGCGTACGCGGCGATCGCGGCCGGGGCCAACGCCCCGAAGCTGATCGCGACGTCCGAGCTCGGCCCCGACGCGGTGATGCTCGTGTACGAGCACACGGGCGGCCGTTCGCTGGACTCGGTGCCGGACGAGGAGATCACCGACGAGCTGCTGCGCGACACCTGGCACCAGGTGCAGGCGCTCCAGTCGCGGCGTATCGCCCATCGGCGGCTCACCGGCGACGCGATTCTGGTGGATCGTTCCGGCACGGTCATCCTCACGGATCTGCGCGGCGGCGAGATCGCGTCCGGCGACCTGATTCTGCGCATGGACATCGCACAGCTCCTGGCCACGCTGGGCCTGCGCGTGGGCGCCGAGCGGGCCGTGGCGTCCGCCGTGGGCGTGCTCGGCCCCGACGCGATCGCCGACTGTCTGCCGCTGCTCCAGCCCATCGCCCTGAGCCGTAATACGCGCTCGACGCTGCGCAGGCTCGGCAGGGAGCGTTCCGAACGCGAGCGCGAGGCCGTGCTCGAGGCTTCGCGCAGGGCGAAGCAGGCCCGCCTGGACGAGGCCACCCAGGCTGCGGCCTCCCTTGCCGGGGCCTCTCCGGCCGCGAAATCAACGCCTACGGAGACGGTCGCCGAGCACGCGGCACCCCCGTCGGCCAAGACCTCCGCGAAGGCAGAACGGCAGACAGAGAAAGCCGAGCGGCAGGCCGAGAAGAAGGCCATCGACGAAGCCCTGGACGAGGCGCGCGAGGAGGATCTGCTCACCCAGATCCGCCACCAGGTGCTCCGCATCCGGCCGCAGGCACCCGTCGAACCGGCCCGCCTGGAGCGCGTCAAACCGCGCACCCTCGTGAGCTTCATCGCGGGCGCCATCGGCGCGTACTTCCTCCTGTCGCAGCTGACGCACATCGAGTTCGGCACGCTGTTCCGAGAGGCCCAGTGGGGCTGGGTCGCCGCCGCCGTCCTGTTCTCGGCGCTGAGCTACTTCGCCGCCGCGATGAGCCTGCTCGGGTTCGTCCCGGAGCGCGTCCCCTTCATGCGGACCGTCGCGGCGCAGGTCGCCGGCTCGTTCGTGAAGATCGTGGCGCCGGCCGCCGTCGGCGGTGTCGCGCTCAACACCCGCTTCCTGCAACGCTCGGGCGTGCGCCCCGGGCTCGCGGTGGCCAGCGTCGGCGCCTCCCAGCTCTTCGGTCTGGGCGCCCACATCATGATGCTGCTGACCTTCGGCTATCTGACCGGCACGGAGAAGACCCCGTCCCTGTCGCCGTCCCGGACGGTCATCGCGGGTCTGCTGACCGTCGCGGTCCTCGTGCTCGTGGTGACGTCGATCCCCTTCCTGCGGAAGTTCGTCGTCACGCGCGTACGGTCCCTGTTCGCCGGCGTCGTACCGCGCATGCTGGACGTGCTCCAGCGGCCGCAGAAGCTGCTCACCGGCATCGGCGGCATGCTCCTCCTGACGGCCTGCTTCGTGATGTGCCTGGACGCGTCGATCCGCGCCTTCGGGGACGAGACGACGACGCTCAGCCTGGCCAGCGTCGCGGTCGTGTTCCTCGCCGGCAACGCGCTCGGCTCCGCCGCGCCGACACCGGGCGGTGTGGGCGCCGTCGAGGCGACCCTGACGGTCGGACTCATCGCGGTCGGCCTGCCCAAGGAGGTCGCGGCCCCGGCCGTGCTGCTCTACCGCCTCATGACGCTGTGGCTGCCGGTCCTGCCGGGCTGGCTCTTCTTCAACCACCTCTCCCGGAAGGGCTCCCTGTAGGGACGCGTTTGCGGGGAGGGATCCCCGTAGGGGCGTTTCCCGAGCAGGCTCCCCGTAGAGCCCCGCCCCCGCCCCGTCGCCGTCGTCGACGCTCACCCGCACGGCCCCCGCCCCGAGCGCCCCGTGGGCCGTCGCCGCAGGATGGGTTCATGCCCAATCCGTTCCGGCCGCGTGCCGCAGCCATGGCCGCCACCGCCGTCCTCTTGGCCTCCGCCCTCGCGGCGTGCGGCAGCGACACGAATGACGTGGACCTGAGGTCCCAGTCCCTCAGCTGGAAGGACTGCCCCGCGCCCTCGGAGTCGGAGGGCGGCGGCCCCGCGCCCTCCCCGCTGCCCGGCGGCGCCACCTGGCAGTGCGCCACCATGAAGACGCCCCTCGACTGGGACAAGCCCGAGGGCGACACGATCGGCCTCGCGCTCATCCGCGCCAAGTCCTCCGGCGCCAAGGACAAGCGCATCGGATCACTCATCTTCAACTTCGGCGGCCCCGGCGGCTCCGGGGTCACCACGCTGCCCGCGTTCGGCAGCGAGTACACGAAGCTGCGCACCCGCTACGACCTGGTGAGTTTCGACCCACGCGGCGTCGGCCGCAGCGACGGTGTGAAGTGCGAGAACGACGAGCAGCTCGACAAGTACTTCCAGCAGGACGCCATCCCCGACAACACCGCCCAGACGAAGAAGCTCGTCAGCAACGTCACCCAGTTCAACGACGCCTGCGAGAAGAACTCCGGGCAGGTCATCCCGCACGTCGCCACGACCGACGCTGCCCGCGACATGGACCTGATGCGGCAGGTGCTCGGCGACGACAAACTGCACTACTTCGGGATCTCCTACGGCACCGAACTGGGCGGCGTGTACGCCCACTTGTTCCCGGAGAACGTGGGCCGTGCCGTCTTCGACGGTGTCGTCGACCCCACCCAGAACTCCCAGGAGAGCGCGCTCGGCCAGGCCAAGGGCTTCCAGCTCGCCCTCGACAACTACGCGAAGGACTGCACCTCCAAGGTCGAGGACTGCCCGGTCGGCGACACCCCCGCGGAGGTCAAGGCCAAGATCGCGAAGCTGCTCAAGGACCTGGACTCCAAGCCGATCCCGGGAGTCTTCCCGCGCGAGCTGACGCAGACCGCCGCGACGAACGGCATCGCGCAGTCGCTGTACTCCAAGGACTTCTGGGAGTACCTCACCGAGGGCCTCGCCCAGGCCTACGAAGGTGACGGCAAGATCCTCATGCTGCTTTCGGACTCCATGAACGGCCGCAACGAGGACGGCAAGTACAGCAACCTCCAGGCCGCCAATGTCGCCGTCAACTGCGCCGACGACAAGCCCCGTTACACACCGGCTTACGTCCGGTCGAAGCTCCCCGAGTTCCAGGCCGCCTCGCCCCTGTTCGGCGACTTTCTCGCATGGGGCATGCTCAGCTGTACGGACTGGGCGGTCGCCGGGGCCGCGGACCACCCCGACGTGAGCGCGGCCGGCTCGGCGCCGATCGTCGTCGTCGGCAACACGGGCGACCCCGCCACCCCGTACGAGGGTGCGAAGAAGATGGTCGGCGCGCTCGGCGATGGTGTCGGGGTGCAGGTCACGTACGAAGGCCAGGGGCACGGCGCGTACGACAGCGGGAACAAGTGTGTGCGGGGTGCCGTGGACGGCTATCTGCTGAACGGGACGGTGCCGAAGGCGGGCACGGTCTGCAAGTAGTCGCGGGGGTACGGGTGTTCGGCTTGCGCGCCCGGTTGCCGGCGGTGCTCTGCCGCAGGTGATTGTCAGTGGCGCTGCCTAGGATGGTCTGGCTGTCTTCGGACCGGGGGCAGGCGAGGGGGATCGCCAGGGGGAGGTGCCTGTGTCGCGTCATGTTCGTTCGTTCGCGCTGCTGGCCGCGGGGCTGCTGGTGGCGGGGGCCGCCGCGGGCTGCGGCGGGCCGGGAGACAAGGCCGGGCACGGCGAGGGGAAGGGGCAAACACAGCCACCGCGTTCGTCGCCGCCCTCACCATCGTCACCGCCACGCTCGGGCAAGGCCGTCCCCGGCACGCTGCCCCGGCTGCCCGCCGCGCTCACCTCGCAGCGGCTCGACTGGGGCCGCTGCAAGGCCACCGACGCCGGCCCCGCACCCGGCTCCGACTGGCAGTGCGCGACGCTGAAGGCACCTCTCGACTACGCGAAGCCGGACGGGGAGACCATCGGCGTCGCGCTCATCCGCGCCAGGTCCACGAGCGGGAGCGGGCGTTCCGGTTCGCTCCTGTTCAACTTCGGCGGGCCGGGCGGCTCGGGGGTCTCGATGCTGCCCGCCTTCGCACCCGACTACGCGAAGCTGCGCGAGCGCTACGACCTGGTGAGCTTCGACCCGCGCGGCGTCGGCGCGAGTGAGGGGGTGCGCTGCCGCGACGACAAGGCGATCCAGGCCGCCGAGTCCGTCGACCTCACGCCGGACACCCCCGCCGAGGAGCAGGCGTACTTCAAGGACGCCGCCGACTTCGGCGCGGGCTGCGCGCGACGGGCCGGCAAGCTGCTCGGGCATGTGTCGACGGACGAGACGGCCCGCGACATGGACCTGGCGCGCCAGGCGCTCGGCGACGACAAGCTGCACTACATGGGCGTCTCGTACGGGACCCAACTGGGCGGCGTGTACGCGCACTTGTTCCCCGGCAAGGTGGGCCGGCTCGTCCTGGACGCCGTGGTCGACCCGGCCGCGGACACCGTGGGCCACGCCGAGAACCAGACGAGGGGCTTCCAGCGGGCCCTCGACAACTACCTCAAGTCCACCGGCCAGGACCCGGATCAGGGCTCCCGGAAGATCGCCGCGCTGCTGAAGCGGATCGACGCGAAGCCGCTGCCGGCCTCGGGCAGCCGCGTGCTCAACCAGTCGCTCGCCACGATCGGCATCACCGTCACCCTGTACAGCAAGAACAGTTGGCCCGCGCTGACGCGCGGCCTGGAGGCGGCCGAGCGGGGGGACGGGACGGCGCTGCTCGCGCTGGCCGACGCGTACAACGAGCGGAGTCCCTCCGGGCATTACAGCTCGCAGAGCCATTCGCAGCGGGCGATCTCCTGCCTCGACGACAAGGAACGGCCGACGCCGAAGCAGGCGCGCAAGCGCCTCGCGTCGTTCCGCGGGATCTCGCCCGTCTTCGGGGAGTTCATGGCCTGGGACACGGCGGGCTGGTGCCACGACTGGCCGGTGCCGGGCCAGTACGAGACGCCCGAGGTGAGCGCGCCGGGCGCCGCCCCGATCCTCGTCGTGGGGAACACGGGCGACCCGGCGACCCCGTACGAGGGCGCCCGCAGGATGGCGGACGAGCTCGGCAAGGGCGTCGGCGTCGAGCTCACCTGGAAGGGCGAGGGGCACGGCGCGTACGGCAGCGGGTCGGGCTGTGTCGACTCGACGGTGAACGGCTATCTCCTGGAGGGCCGAATACCGCGCGACGGGAAGGTCTGCTCCTGAGGCGGACGAGGCGGACGTCCACGCGGCGCCCTATGCCGAACGGGCCCCGCACGCGAGGTGCGGGACCCGTTCGGAAAAGCTGCCCCCTGACCGGCGGCGTCGACCGCGCGGGCCGACGGGCGGTCTAGTAGACCGGCTTCTCGGGCTCGATCTGGTTGACCCAGCCGATCACGCCGCCGCCGACGTGCACGGCGTCCGCGAAGCCCGCGGACTTCAGAACGGCGAGGACTTCCGCACTGCGGACACCCGTCTTGCAATGCAAGACGATCTTCTTGTCCTGCGGGAGGCTCTCCAGGGCAGTGCCCATGAGGAACTCGTTCTTCGGGATCAGCCGGGCGCCGGGGATCGAGACGATCTCGTACTCGTTCGGCTCGCGGACGTCGATGATCTCGATGTTCTCGCCGTCGTCGATCCACTCCTTGAGCTGCTTGGGAGTGATCGTCGAGCCGGCCGCCGCCTCCTGGGCCTCCTCGGACACGACGCCGCAGAAGGCCTCGTAGTCGATGAGCTCGGTGACGGTGGCGTTCGGGCCGCAGACCGCGCAGTCGGGGTCCTTGCGGACCTTGACCTGGCGGTACTGCATCTCCAGGGCGTCGTAGATCATCAGGCGACCGACGAGCGGCTCGCCGACGCCCGCGAGGACCTTGATCGCCTCGGTGACCTGGATGGAACCGATGGACGCGCACAGCACACCCAGGACGCCGCCCTCGGCGCAGGAGGGGACCATGCCGGGGGGCGGGGGCTCCGGGTAGAGGCAGCGGTAGCACGGGCCGTGCTCGGACCAGAAGACCGAGGCCTGGCCGTCGAAGCGGTAGATCGAGCCCCACACGTACGGCTTGTTCAGCAGCACGCACGCGTCGTTGACCAGGTAGCGGGTCGCGAAGTTGTCCGTGCCGTCGACGATCAGGTCGTACTGGCTGAAGATGTCCATCACGTTCTCGGCCTCGAGCCGCTCTTCGTGGAGGATCACGTTCACGTACGGGTTGATGCCGAGGACGGAGTCCTTGGCGGACTCGGCCTTGGAGCGGCCGATGTCGGCCTGGCTGTGGATGATCTGGCGCTGCAGGTTCGACTCGTCGACCTCGTCGAACTCGACGATGCCGAGCGTGCCCACACCGGCCGCGGCCAGGTACATGAGCGCCGGCGAACCGAGGCCGCCGGCGCCCACGGCGAGCACCTTGGCGTTCTTCAGCCGCTTCTGCCCGTCCATCCCGACATCGGGGATGATCAGGTGGCGGGAGTACCTGCGGACCTCGTCTACGGTGAGCTCAGCAGCTGGCTCTACCAGGGGTGGCAGCGACACGGGGGCTCCGTTGATCGTCATTTCCGAACAGTGGTGATTCCGTCAACACTGCCACGCCCCTCTTCATTCCGAGACACCCGTTCCGACCCGCGAGACGATGTCGTCCCAGTACCCGGGCATGGCCTCCCAGGGGTCGGCGGTGCCGCCGCGGTCCGTGCGGTCGGTGAAGTAGATCGTCCCGGCGCCCTGCCAGCGGGCGATGCGCAGCGCCTCGTCGAGGTGCCCGCGGGGCACGCCGTGCACGAAGTGACAGAAGCGCTCGGGCGGGTAGTCGGCCGTCCACTCGGCGACCTGGGACCAGCGGTAGTCGCTCCACGGCCCGGAGAAGGTCACCAACTGATCAGCGGTCTCGGCGTAGCCCGGATACGGGTGCGTGCCGTGCCCGAGGACGATGTGGGCGTCCTCACACAGGGCGCGCAGCGTGGTGACGATGCGGCGGACCTCGGGGACGGCGGCCCGCTCGGTCGGGCAGCGGTCGAGGGAGAACCCGTCGACGCGGTACCAGTCGAGATAGCGGTGGGCGTCGGAGACGACCTCGCCGAACGAGCGGGCGCCGTAGGTGAGATCGAGGTGCCCGAGGACCCGTACGTCGCGGTTGCGCAGCCTGCCCGCGGCTTCGAGGCAGTGCGGATCGGGGCGGGCCCCGGGGCCGTCCGCGACGTTCAGGACGACCCAGTGCAAGGGAGCGCCGGGACGGGTGAGTTCGGCCCATTCGACGGGCGCCATGAGGGGGTGTGCGTAGCCGGGGATGCCGAAGCCGAGCCGTATGTCGGTGCTCGCGGTCCCGGCGGCGGTAGGGGTCAGATACGGCATGCCGCTTCCATCCAGATGTCGGCGAGTGATTCCTCGAGGTTGATGCGGGGGCGCCAGCCGAGCCGGTCGCGTGCAGTGCGCACGTCGGCCTGCTGCCAGCTGCCGCAGCCGTCCGGGTACGGGTGCGCGGCGGGTGCCACGTGGTCGGGGTCGGAGCGGGGGTGGCCGAGCGTCGGGCGGACGGGGCCGCCGGGTGAGTCGAGCTCGTGGAGCGCGCCGCCGAAGCCGGCGACGCGGGCGAGTACGGACGCCGCGTCCCGCAGCCGGACGGCGCGGCCCGAGCCGATGTTGATGACGCCCTGCGCGGCGGAGAGCGAGGCCGCGTGGACGGCGCGGGCCACGTCGCGCACGTCGATGAAGTCGCGCTGCGCGCCGAGTCCGCCGAGCTTGAGTTCGCCGTCGCCGGACTGCATGGCGCGGCGCATGGCCTCGGCGAGACGGCCGAGGGGCGAGCCGGCGGGGGTGCCGGGCCCGGCCGGGGAGAACACGCGCAGGACGACGGCGTCGAGACCGGAGCCGAGGACGAGTTCCGTCGCGGCGAGCTTGCTCACGCCGTACGGTCCGCCGGGCCGCGGCACGGCGTCCTCGGCGGTGGAGGAGCCGGGCTGCGAGGGCCCGTACTCGGCTCCGCAGCCGATCTGGACGAGGCGGGCGCCGCAGCCGCTGCGCCGCAGGGCCTCGCAGACGGTGGCGACGGCGACGGTGTTGTGGCGGGTGAGGTCGCGGGCGCCCCCGCGGGTGGCTCCCGCGCAGTTGATGACGACTCCGGGGTGGACCGCGTCGAGGAAGCGGGTCAGTGCGCCCGGGCTTCCGGTGGCGAGGTCGAACCGTACGTCCGCGTCGTCCCCCCGGCCGAGCGCGGTGAGCTGCACGGCGGGGTCGGCGAGCAGGCGGTCGGCGACGAAGCGGCCGAGGTATCCGTTGGCTCCGAGCAGCAGCACCCTCATCGGGCGGCTCCCCGGGCGAGCTCTCCGAGTTCTCCGGGAAGTCCTGGACGCCCGGGATATCCGGATGGTTCGGGGCCTCCGGGGGGAGGGGTGGTCATCTCGCGTTCTCCTTAGGGGTGTTGCCGTGGGTCTTCGGAAGGCCCGCGGTGTCGGCCCCGCGGGAGGGGAGCGGCCGGCCGGCCGCTTCGTGTGGTCGTACGGCGTCGGGCGCGGTCACGGGGTGGCGTCCGTGGGCGCGTGGGCGGAGGCCCGGGTGAGGGTGCGGGCCGCGTGGACGAGGAGGGTGAGCGCGGCGGCGCCACAGGCCAGGGCGGGTACGGTGCCGGGCCCCCAGGCGTCGACGGCCGTCTCTACGGGCACGGCGAGGAAGCCGCAGCCGGGAAGGCGTCCTGCGAACACGGTGGAGACGGCGAGCGCCTCGGCCGCGGCGGCCGTGCCGAGGACGACGGCGGGGGCGTGGGTGCGGCCGTACGCCGTGAGCAGGCGGGCGAGCAGCAGGAGCGCGCCGAGCGTTCCGGCACCGGCGTATGCGGCGTCCTGGCCGAGTACGGCGGCGGCCACCCCGATGAGGGCGCACAGCGCGCACAGGAAGAGCGCAAAGACGGCGAGGAGGAGGGGGCGCACGGAGGCGGCGAACTCTTCGAGGCCCCGGCTGGAGGCGAGCCTGCGCCGGGCGACCGCGCCGAAGAGCTGGGCGCACCAGGCGCCGGGCGCGACGGCGAAGGCCAGGGCGAGGAGGGGGGCTGTGGCAGGGGCCCAGGCCTCGTCGGGGCCGCCCGCGACAGCAGCGGTCAGGAGTCCGTCGCCGAGGAGGGCATAGGCGAGGAGCCAACAGGTCCAGGCGCGGGTGGCGGGCACGGTGTGGGCGGTGGCGCGCAGCGGGCCCCGGCACAGGGCGGCGCGGAGTGCGGCGGAGACGGCGAGCACGCCGCCGGCCCCGACCGCGAGCCGCATCCGTCCGTCGGTGAAGTCGAGTCCTACGAGGGTGAGGGCGCTCAGCGCGCCGGGCAGCAGCGCGAGGGCGGCCCAGACGGGGCGCCGGCCGCGAGGTGTGTCGGATGCGGCGTGCTGGGTTTCCGGTTCGATGTCGCTGTCGCGGGGCATGCGCGCGTACATCTCTTCGGCGAGCGAGAAGACGTCGCGGTGCCGGAAGCGGGCAGCGGTCCGGTCGGTGACGCCGTGGGCTTCGAGACCGGCCGCGATCTCCAGGGGGTCGACGGCACGTTCGCAGAGCTCGCGGTGCCGGTGCATCAGGGCTTTCACGGGGTCCACGCCGGTACGGCGTCGGCTGCCGCCGGTGGCCTCGTCGGCCTTGGGGAGGCTGCCGGAGTGCGCGGTGCCGGCCGTGGCCTCATCGGCCTCGGGGAGGCTGCCGGGATGGACAGTGCCAGCCGTGGCCCCATCGACCTCGGGGAGGCTGCCGGGATGGACAGTGCCGGCAGGAGGGGAGGCCGGCGCCGGGGGTGTATCGGGGAGCGGGCTGCCCGTTGGCGCGGATGCGGATGCGGCGTCGGCGCGCCAAGCCGCGGGTTCGTTCAGCAAGGCTTCGTCGGCAGGCGCGGAGTCGAGCCCCCGGGTCAGAAACCCCGGCCCAGCCTCCGGGGCCGGATCCGGCTCCGGCCCCGCACGCCGCTCCGATTCCGGCTCACCATCCGGCCCCGCAACCGGCTCAGCACCCGACCCCGCCCCAACGCCCGACCCCGCCTCAGGCCCCCGAGCCAGCCCCGACTCAGCGCCGGCCCCAGGCCCAGCCTCCCCCAACGCCTCCTGCGCCCCCGTCCCCCACGCGTCCGCGCCACCTGGCACCTGCGGCGCGTCCAAGCCCGCGCCCACGACCGTCTCGCCCAACTCCCGCCCGCTCACGCGTCCCCCTCCCCACCGGGAATCGCCCCGGCCAACTGCCCGTGCTCACCGGTCGGCCGCTCCCCGCCACCGCCCGAACCAACGGCTCCGCCCGAGCCGGTGCCCTCACCCGAACCAACGCCCCCGCCCGAGCCGACGGCCTCCCCCTCCGCCCAGCTAGGCGCACCCCCAGAGGCGGCCCGCCCCGCCAGCCACGTCCCGAAGCCCCCGCCCGACTCGCTCGTCGGTGCGGTCCAGCGGCCCGGTACATGGGCCTCCGGAGGGTTGGCGAAGGGCAGGGGTTCGCCCGCGTCGTCCACGGCTTCGCGGCGCACGGGGCAGTGGGAAACGATCTCCAGGTAAATGCCGTGAAATGCCGTGATGTTCTGCTCGACGGTGAAGAGTTCGAGCGCCCGTGCCCGCGCGGCCGCGCCGAGGCGCTCGCGGCGCCCCGGGTCCCGCAGCAGCGATACACACGCCTCGGCGAGCGCCCGCGGGTTGCGCGGCGGAACCACCAGGCCGGTGCCGCCGATGACCTCGACTACGGCGCCCGCGTCGGTCGAGACCGTGGCGCGTCCGCAGAACATCGCCTCGACGAGGCTGATCGGGAACCCCTCGACGATGCTCGACAGGACGACGACGCTCCCGGCGGCGTACGCGTCCGCGAGGTCGGGTGTCTCGGGCCCCCCGATCTCCTCGAAGGAGACGGGGTTGTCGCCCATCGCGTGGGCGCCCTCCGCCTCGTCGGGGAAGAGCTGGGCGGCGAGGGCCTTGCAGTGGGCGAGGTAGGCGGCGGCCTCGGGCCCTTCGGCGGGCGCTCCGACGAGGCGCAGGCGGGCCTTCGGCTCGTCCTTGCGGATCTCCGCGAAGGCGTGGAGGAGGGAGATCAGGTCCTTGGAGGGTTCGATGCGGCCGACCCAGACGAGGGTGCCGGGCTCCCCCGGCTCCTCGCGCTCGCCGATCTCGGCGAAGCGGGAGGCCTCCATGCCGGGGTGGACGGTGCGCAGTTTCGCGCGGTCGGCGCCGCACCGCTCCTGCCAGCGCCGGGCGTGCGTGTTGCCGGGGGTGATGATCGCGGCCTGCCGGTAGGTCTCGGCTGCGAGGCGACCGTGGAAGGCGGCGAGCATCGCCCGTACGGGGGCGCTCAGTTCGGCGTCGCCGGCCGCGATGTAGTGGGCCCGCAGCTGTACGCCGTACTCCGTGACGAGGAGGGGGACGCCGGAGAAGTGGTGGGCGACGAGTCCGGGCAGGGCGGCGGGGCCGCCGGAGGTGGCGTGGCACAGGTCGACCGAGGCGAGGCCGTCGTCGCCGTACCAGTCGAGGGAGAGCGGGCGCAGGGCGCGTTCGATGTGTCCGGCGACGGCGAGGAGGTCGGGGACGCGGGTGGCGCGGACCGCGCGCAGGGCGCCCGGTGCGCGGCAGGCGCGCTCCAGCGTGCGCACGGCGGTTTCGGAGCGCAGGGCGCCGACGAGTCCGCCTTCGTCGCGGGCGAGTTCGGCGAGCTTGTACAGCGCGTTGCCGAAACGGTCCGCCTCGGCGCTGGAGGAGTCGGCGGGCACGCCCGCGAGGCCGGCGGTCTCGGGGGAAGCACCCGCGCAGACGGACGCCGCCAGTTCCGCGTACGCGTCGGCGAAGCGCCGCCTGGTGCGGCGCCCGTAGCCGATGCCGTCGTCGTCGGCGGTCCACACCGGAGCGGTGCGCACCCGGCTGACCTGCGGCGGCAGTTCGATCCAGCCGCGGTCCTCCTGGTCCTGGCTGCGGCTGAGCGCGTAGAGATCGAACTCGTGCTGCTCGAGCCCGCGCACGAGGCGGTCGCACCAGAGTCTGGCGTCACCGCTCACATACGGATAGCCACCCTCCGTAAGCAGTCCGATGCGCACGAGTACACCCCCGATCTCCCGTCTGGGGAGCCGCCGTTGGTCCGGCGGCTCAGCGGGACGAACGTATGCGGACATGCCGGTGGCGTGATGGACGGTTGTCCATCACGCCACCAAAAGGGGTGAACGGCCGTAACTTTCCCGTGCGGGTAGCGTTCTGTCGCGCTACACGCCCATTCGGTCACGGAGTGTCATGCTGCGGCCAGCTCCCTGCGAGCGGTGCGCCGCCGCGCGGCGGCGGCCGGATCGAGCGCCGGCACGGCGGCGAGCAGCTGCCGGGTGTACGGGTCCTGCGGTGCGCCGTAGACCTCGTCCACGGCGCCGTACTCGACGACGCGCCCCTTGCGCATGACCGCGACCCGGTCGCTGACCTGGCGGACGACGGCGAGGTCATGGGCGATGAAGACGAGGGCGAGTCCCAGCTCGTCCTGGAGTTCCCGCAGCAGGCCGGTGACCTGGGCCTGGGTCGTGACGTCGAGGGCGGAGACGGCTTCGTCGCACACGATGATGCGCGGTTCGGCGGCGAGCGCGCGGGCGATCCCGACGCGCTGGCGCTGGCCGCCACTGAACTCGTGCGGATAGCGCCCGTAGTGTGCCGGGTCGAGCCCGACACGTTCCAGGAGCTCCTCGACCCGGTCGCGCACCTCCTTGTCGCCGCGCGCCCGCAGCGGGTCGGCGACGGACTCCCCCACGCTGCGGCGGGGGTTGAGGGAGGAGACGGGGTCCTGGAACACCATCTGCACGCCCGTGTCGGCGCGCGCCCCTGAAAGGAGCACCTGCCCGGACGTCGGTTCGAGGAGTCCGACGAGCATTCGCCCGAGCGTGGTCTTGCCGCTGCCGCTCTCGCCCACGATTCCGACGGTCTCGCCCCGGCGCACGGTCAGGGAGACCCCGTCGACGGCGGCGAAGGCGCGCTTGCCGCGCCCGAACTCCCGTCGCAGGTCGACCGCTTCGAGCAGGACGTCGCCCGTCGTGTCCGGGCGCTGCGGGCGTGCCGCGTCGACGCGGGGCACGGCCCCGAGCAGTTCCTTCGTGTACGCGGCGGAGGGCGCGCCGAGTACGTCGGCGACGGCTCCGCGTTCGACCGCGCGGCCGTGCCGCATCACGAGGACGTCGTCGACGCTCTCGGCGGCGACGCCCACGTCGTGGGTGACGAGGATGAGGCCCATGCCGGTCTCCTGGCGCAGTCCGTGCAGCAGGTCGAGGATCTGCGCCTGGACGGTGACGTCGAGGGCGGTCGTCGGTTCGTCGGCGACGAGGAGGGCGGGTTCGCAGGCCAGGGCCATGGCGATCAGGGCGCGCTGGCGCATGCCGCCGCTGAACTCGTGGGGGCGTGAGCGCGCGCGGCGGGCGGCGTCGGGGATGCCGACCCGGTCGAGCACTTCCACGGCACGCGCGCGTGCGGCGCGCCGGGACGCCCTGGAGTGCACGCGGTGCACCTCGGCGATCTGGTCGCCGACGGCGTAGTACGGGTCGAGGGAGGACAGCGGGTCCTGGAAGACCATCGCGGCCGTCCCGCCCCGCAGCCGCCGCAGCGTCTCGTCGTCAGCTTCCTGTACGTCGGTGCCGGCGACGCGCACGGACCCGGTGACGCGCGCGCCGGTCCCCCGGTGGAGGCCGAGGAGCGCGGAGGCGACGGTGCTCTTGCCGGATCCGGACTCGCCGACGACGCCGAGCGCCGCGCCCTCCTCCAGGCGGAAGGAAAGCGTGTCGACGGCCCGCAGGTCCCCGAACTCGACGGTGAGGGCGTCCACTTCGACGAGGCTCATGACAGGACCACCCGTCGGTCGGCCACCGCGTACAGGACGTCCGCGACGGCATTGGCGAGTACGACGAAGAAGCCGGTGACGAGGACCATGCCGACGACGACCGGCAGGTCGACGACGTTGACGGCGTGCACGAGTTCGCGGCCGAGTCCGGGGATGCCGAACAGGGTCTCGCTGAGCACGGCGCCACCGAACATGGAGCCGAAGTCGTTGGCGTTCAGGGCGATGACAGGGGCGACGGCGCCGCGCAGGGCGTGCCGTCCGATGATGGAGCGTTCGCCGACCCCGTAGGCGCGGAAGGTGCGCACGTGGTCCTCGGCGAGGGTCTCCAGCATGGAGGCGCGGGTGAGGCGCGCGTATTTGGCGGCCTCGATGAGGGCGAGCGACAGCCAGGGCAGGAGCAGGTTCCACGCCCACTGCTCGGGGTCGTCGGTGAAGGGCACGTACTGCGGGAAGGGCAGCCACTGGAGCTGTCCGCAGACAACGATCATCAGCAGCAGGCCGATGACGAAGACGGGCGTGGCCGTGCCGGCGAGGGTGATGCCGGTGAGGATCCGCTCCGTGGGGCGCCCGCGCCGCCAGGCGGACAGCACGCCGGTGCCGACGCCGAGGATCAGCCACAGCACCATGGCGCCGAGCGCGAGCGAGGCGGTGGCGGGCAGCTTGGTGAGGATCAGCTGCGTGACCTGCTGGTCGGTCTGGTACGAGAAGCCGAGGCAGGGGGCGTCGCAGTGCTGGACGGCGGTGCCGGTGGAGAAGTCCTGTCCTACGAAGATGCCCTGGAGGAAGTGCCAGTAGCGCAGGTACAGAGGGTCGTCGAGCCTCAACTGGTCGGCGACCTGCTGCACTTGGGCGGGTGAGCAGCGGGGGCCGCAGCTGATCTGGGCGACGTTGCCGGGGGCCGCGTAGAAGACGACGTAGATGATCACGGAGATGGCGAGCAGGGTGACGGCGGCGCCGATCACTCTGCGCAGCAGGAAGCCGGTCATGCGCCGGCCTCCCGCTTGCGGCCCGTGCCGATGCGCAGGCGGGACGCGGCGCGCGGGTCGAGCGCGGTGCGCACGCCGTCGCCGAGGACGGTGAGCGCGAGCACGGTCACGAAGAGCGCGCCTGCGGGCAGCAGTAGGTACTGCGGTGCGGCCTGGTACCAGACGTCGGCGGCGGTGAGCATCTGTCCCCAGGAGGGTGTGGGCGGTTTGACGCCGACGCCGAGGAACGAGAGGGCCGCCTCGACGGTGACGTTCGTCGGGACGAGCAGGGACGCGTATGTGATGACGGGGGCGGCGAGCGACGGGAGGAGTTCGCGACGGGCGATCTGCCATGTCGGCCAGCCGCTGAGCCGGGCCGCGGCCACGAAGTCGCGTTCCTTGAGGGTGATGGTCTGGGCGCGCACGATCTTGGCGGTGCCGCCCCAGGCCACGAGCCCGATCACCAGGGCGACGAGGACGGGCCGGGGGAAGCCGCTCGGCACGATCGCCATGAGGGCGAGCGCGAGGATCATCAGGGGCAGCGCGACGATGACGTCGGTGGCGCGGCTGAGGATCTGGTCGACCCAGCGATTGCCGAGTCCGGCCGCGATGCCGACGGTGACGCCGATGAACACCTGCACGACGGTGGCGGCGAGTGCGACGCCGAGGGAGACCCGGGCCCCGTAGACGAGGCGCGTGAACAGGTCGCGTCCGGTCTGCGGTTCGACGCCGAGCCAGTGCTCGCCGCCGGCCCCGCCGAACGCGCCGACGGGCACGCCGCCGCGCGCGGAATCGATGAGGTGGGGGTGGTACGTGTTCGGGTCCTGGCCCTCGATGAGCGCGAGGAGCGGGGCCCCGAGCGCGATCAGGACGAGCAGGGCGACGACGGCCGCCGCGACGAGGGCGGCGCGCTGCGTGCGCAGACGCCGCCAGAACTGACGGGCTCCGGAGACGGGGGCGGACGCCGTCAAGACGCCCGCCCCTGCGGTCTCCGAGGCCACAAGTGCCTCGGTCATCGCGTCACTTCACCGAGACCTGCGAGATGTCGAGCACGCCGGTCCAGTCGCTGATGACGATGTTCTTGACGTCCGGTCCGTACAGGCGCTTGTACACGGGGTGGAACAGCGGCACGGTCAGTGCCTGCTCCCCGATCTTCTTGTCCAGTGCACCCCAGCGCTTGGCGGCAGCGTCAAGATCGGTCAACTTGTTGATCGAGTCGATCTCGTCATTGACCGACTTGTCATCGAGGAAGCCGGTGTTGAAGTTCGCGCCGTCCTTGACGATCTGCCGGCCGTCGAAGATCGGGGCGAGGAAGGGGCCGCCGGAGGGCCAGTCGGCACCCCAGTGCGCGAGGAAGAAACCGGGCTCCTTCTTGGCGCTGTGGATCGTGTCGGAGTAGTCGTTCGCCTCCAGGCCCTGGAGCTTGACGGTGATGCCGGCCTTCTTCAGGGCGTCCTGGAGGGCGGTGGCGATCTCCGGGCTGGTCTCGAAGTCCTTGTCGTTGGAGTGCGTGAGGGTGACGGTCAGGCCGTTCTTGTAACCGGCGTCCTTGAGCAGCTCCTTGGCCTTCTGCGCGTTGCCCGAGGCACCGGCCGGGAAGTGGTCGTACGCCGTGTAACCGAAGGACTTCTGGTTCGGCAGGTACGTCGTCGCGGGCTCGGCGAGCGAGGAGCCGCCGGCCGCGTTGATCACCGAGGAGCGGTCGACGGCGGTGGCGATGGCCTGGCGCACCTTCGGGTTGTCGAACGGCTTCACCTTGGGATTGAAGGCGATGTAGTTCGTGTAGCCGAAGTGGCCGGTGCCGACGCGGGCGGCGAGCTTCTTGTCGCCGCTGACCTTGGCGAGCTCGGCGGGGCCGAGGTTGGTGTCGGTGGTGACGGCGGCGGCGTCGGCGCCCTGACCTGCGGAGAGTCGCTGGTTGATGACGGAGGAGTCGAGACCGGAGCGGACGTCGATCCGGTCCGGGTAGGCCTTGCGCTCCTCGTCGGTTGTCGCGGACCAGTGCGTGTTGCGCTCCAGGACGATCCGCTCGCCGTCGTTCTCGTTCTTGACGACCTTGTACGGGCCGGACGAGACGGGGTGCTCCTCATACTTCGTGCCGGTGTCCTTGGCCTGGGGCACGGGCGTGAACTGCGTCTGCGTGGCCAGGTAGGGGAACTCGCCCTCGGGCTTGTTCAGGTGGAAGACGATGGTCCGCGCGTCCGGGGTCTCGATCGAGTCGAGGCCCTTCTTGTCCTTGTACGGGCCCTGGTAGCCGGCGCCGCCGATCAGCCAGTCCCTCAAGTACGGTGCGCCGCCGGAGAGTTCGGCGGCGAACGACCGCTCGATGCCGTACTTGATGTCGGCGGACGTGATGGGCGAGCCGTCCTCGTAGGCGACGCCCTTCTTCAGGGTGTACGTCCACACGGTCGCGTTCTTGCTGGGCTTGCCCAGGTCGGTGGCGAGGTCGGGTACGACCTTCGCGCCCGCTGCGCCGTCCTCGCGGTTGCGGGTGGTCAGCGTGCGGAAGACGAGCGAGGGGACGTTGCCGCCGCCGGAGGTGTAGAGCCGCGCCGGGTCGAAGTCGGACTGCGGGTTGGAGTTGAGGACGGTGAGGGTGCCGCCCTTGTGCGGCTTGGCGTCGGGGCTCCCCCCTGCGTCGCTGTCCTTGGGCCCCGCGCAGGCGGCGGCGCCCGCGGCGAGGACCACGCTGACGGATGCGGCGGCCACGCGGCGCGCTATGACGGACGGTTGACGCATCGGAAATCGACCCCTTGGGGAATGTGCGCTGCGCTGGGCAGCAGAGAGCAGGCAGGGAAATGCGCAGAACTCGCCCGAGGCACGTCGACAGCCGGAAACCGCGAAACCGGAAACCCTGAGAAGAACTAGGGGTGGATACCGGAAAGGGGATATTAAATGCGACGCAGCACGCCAGGGGCGGGCGTCAGCAACAGTGCACGTCGGCGACGCACAGCCCGGTCACGCCGATGAGCGTGAGCTCAATGGCGGTGCGCGAGGGTGCGTGGCGGTGCGACATGCGGAGAAATATGAACGAACTTTCGCCTGATGTCAACGCGACCCTGCCCCTGCGGCTCAACTCTTGGGAAAGGCCCAGGGGTTGGGCTTGCAGGTGATTCCGTCGAAGGTCAGGAACTTGGTCTGCTGCTGCATGAC
This sequence comes from Streptomyces sp. NBC_01445, assembly GCF_035918235.1. Classification (NCBI taxonomy): domain Bacteria; kingdom Bacillati; phylum Actinomycetota; class Actinomycetes; order Kitasatosporales; family Streptomycetaceae; genus Streptomyces; species Streptomyces sp. NBC_01445. The sequence continues at coordinate 4,231,940 of NZ_CP109485.1, forward strand.
GGGCGCGAGCGCGCCGTTCTTCGCGCAGGTCACGTGGTTGAACCCGAGCCGGTGCCCGACCTCGTGGTTGATGAGCATCTGCCGGTACAGATGGATCTTGTTCCCATACGTCGTCGATCCCTGCGCCCACCGATAGGCGTTGATCATGACGCGGTCGGTGGCGGCGGAATCGCAGGACACATTGTCCTCGGTCGTGTCGAGCCCGGATTTCTCGCACCAGACGCCGGTGGTCCCCGGGCTGGCGAGCGTGATCACGAAGTCGGGCTTTCCGGAGGAGATCCGCTCGAAGGTCCTGCCGCCGTCATGGGCCCAACTGCGGTCGTCGTTCAGGGTCTTCTGCACGGCCTGCGCGAAAAGCCCGCCGTCGAGCCCGAGCCCGTTCTCGACGTCGATCCGGTACCGGAACTTCTGCCCCTTGCCCGGCGCCTTGTCGAATCCGGGCACCGCCGTGAACTTCCCGGAACCCTTGAGCTTGGCGGACAGGGGATACGTCTTGCCCATCTTCTGGTCGTACGTCAGCGGGATGACGGGCCGCGCCTTGCCCCCAGGGGTGGCCCGGTTGTCCGAACGCGACGCCGACCCCTTCGTCGACCGCTTGTCGGGCCCGCCCGCGGGCTGCGCCTGGGCATCGGCCTTGCCGTCGCGCCCCTGGGCGACATGTCCGGCGACGACGACGGCGAGCACCGTGGTCACGGCGGCGGCCGCGATGCCGGTGTACGTACGGCCCTTGCGCCGTTTGTCACCCGGCTCCTCGTCCTCGGCAGACCCGGCGGCGGCCTCGTCGGGTTCGCCGCCCTTCGCGTCCCAGTCGGTGACGTCGGCGTACGGGTCGGAGGGGTGCCGGGGCTGCGGGGGCCGCGGCGGCTGGGCGAACGCGTCTACGTAGTCCTGCCGCGGCCTGCTGCGCGGCGCCGGCACGACCGGCGCGGCCGCGTACCCGACGCCCATCCGGGTCTCGCCCCGGGCACCTCCCTCGAACTGCTCAGGATGCCCACCCCGCACGTGCGGAACGCCGTGCGCGGGCGTGCCCTGCGGAAATCCATGGGACGGCGTCACACGGGGCGACCCTTGAGCCGGAGTCCCCTGCGCCGGGAAACCGTGCGGCGGGGTCGCCTGCGGAAAGCCATGTGCGGGGGTCGCCTCTGAGAATCCACGCGACGTGGGCCCCTGCGGTGGAGCCGCCTGCTGGAAGCCGCGCGGCGGGGTCGCCTGCGGGAAACCGCGCGGCGGAGTCGCCTGGGGAAAACCGTGCGCGGGCGTCGCCTCGGAGAACCCGCGCGGCGGCCCGGCGTTCGGCGGTGCGCCGCGGTACGGGGCCGGCCCCGGCTGGGCCTGCCCGCGCGGGGCGCCCTGCTGCGCCTGGGGTCCCGTCGTGGTGGGGCGTGGGACATCGGGGGCGCCGCGTCGGCGACGGCCGCGGCCTGCCGCGACCGCCTCCGCGTCGTCCAAGGGTGCGGGCGCCGGTGCCGGTGCCGGCCCCCGGCGGCTATGCCGTCCCACTCGCCGCCTCAGCTCCCCGCCCGCTCATCCTGTCGCCTTCGGTCAGTTCCCCCGCATCCGCGAGGAGTTCACGCATCGCCGTGGCGACCGTCTCCGGATACTCCATCATCGCCACGTGCCCCGCGTCCGGCAGAGTCAGGAGCCGCGAGGAACGGAACGTCCGCGCGGCCCGCCCCGCCATCCGGTAGGACACGAGCTGGTCGCGTCCACCGTAGACGAGGAGCGTGGGCGCGAGGACACGTTCGGCCTGACGCCAGAGCCCATGCTGCCCGCCCAAGGTGTACGCGTTCACAACGCCACGCGCCGAACGGGCCATCGCGTCCCAGAAATAAGGCAGTTGAAGCCGTCGCTCCATCTCCTCGACGGCGGCCCGGTACCCCTCGGGATTGACCCGGCCGGGATCCCCGTAACAGAGCGCTGTGACGCCGCTCACCCGCTGTTCGGCGGTCCAGTCCCTGGTGAGACGGGTGAAGAGCGAGGCCACGCCCGGTACGGCGAGCAGTGCGGTCGGTACCGCCGTGCGCTGCACGCGGATCTCGGGCAGTGCGGGCGAAACGAGCGTGAGGGTGCGCACCAGGTCGGGCCGTACGGCCGCGACCCGGGTCGTGATCGCCCCGCCGAGGGAGTTGCCGACGAGGTGGACGGGTCCGCGGCCCGCCGCGTCGAGGTGGCGGATGACGGCGCGGGCGTGCCCGGTCACCGAGTAGTCGCCGTCGTCCGGCGGCGGTGAGTCTCCGAAGCCGGGCAGGTCGAGCGCCTCGCCGTCGACGAGGTCCTCCAGGAGCGGCATGAGGGCCGACCAGTTCTGGGAGGAGCCGCCGAGGCCGTGCACGTACAGCGCGGGCGGCAGCCCTGCGCGGGTGCCGGGGCGGGAGCGGATGGTGAGCGTGAGCCCCGGAAGGCCGACCGAGCCGAGCCGCTCGCCCTCCGCGACCCTGACGGTGGCCGGCTTGGGCCCCACGGCCGCGACAGCGGCGGGCACGCGCGGCGACTCGGTCGAAGACATGCGGGATATGTTACGAGACGATCACGCACTGGATCGTGTGTTCGCCGTCACAGATCGCATCGCGCCCCGTTCTGGTGTCTCCTACGCTCGGATCTGGGCACCCGCCCACATGAGGACGCACAAGGACACATGAGGGAAGGGAGCCGCCATGACGGTCGACCCATCCGATCCCGACACATTCGAGGCTCAGGAGGATGACGCGGAGTTCGGCGTCGAGGCCCCCGAGGCGGACGCGGCCGAGCAGCTCACGGAGCTCGCTCCGCACCGGGACGACCCTCCGGCGGACGCGGACCCGGACGCCGCGAACGAGGCGGACCGTGCCGAACAGGCCCGCGTGGTGGAGCTGGACGAGGACGACTATCGGTGACCTGCCCGTATTTGCCCGCATGCAGACGGTTTTCATAGCTGTCCGGTCCGTGAAATTGTGCGTTCGCACCGCGCACACCACGGTTACCGAAAAGTACGATGGCGAAGCGGCGCACACCGCACACGGACAATCTTGGGAGGCGGCGTGACAGCCATCGAGCAGACAGAGGCAGCGCGCCCTCGGGGCACGCGCCTGCCGCGCCGTGCCCGACGCAACCAGCTCCTGGGCGCGGCCCAGGAGGTATTCGTCGCACAGGGCTACCACGCCGCGGCCATGGACGACATCGCGGAGCGCGCGGGCGTCAGCAAGCCGGTGCTCTACCAGCACTTCCCCGGCAAGCTCGACCTCTACCTGGCCCTGCTCGACCAGCACTGCGAGGCGCTCCTGCTGGCCGTGCGCACGGCACTGGCCTCCACGTCCGACAACAAGCAGCGGGTCGCGGCCACGATGGACGCGTACTTCGCCTACGTGGAGGACGAGGGCGGCGCGTTCCGCCTGGTCTTCGAGTCGGACCTGACGAACGAGCCCGCGGTGCGCGAGCGCGTGGACCGCGTCAGCCTGCAGTGCGCGGAGGCGATCTGCGACGTCATCGCCGAGGACACCGGCCTGTCCAAGGACGAGTCGATGCTGCTCGCCGTCGGCCTGGGCGGCGTATCGCAGGTCGTGGCGCGCTACTGGCTCTCCAGCAAGTCGACGATGCCGCGCGACAAGGCCGTGCAGCTCCTGACGTCCCTGGCCTGGCGGGGCATCGCCGGCTTCCCGCTGCACGGCACCGACCACCACTGACGAGGCGCGGCGGACGGCGCACGGCGTCGACGGTCTTGTTCGCTCCTGGCGTGCAGCGTGGACGTCGGGTACGTCCCCTCACCGGGCTAATGTGTGGTGGGTACGGCGCGGTCGTCCGCGCACATCACGGATCGTCGGAGGGACAAGGCCGTGGAGGTCAAGATCGGCGTGCAGCACACGCCCCGCGAGATCGTTCTGGAGAGCGGCCAGACCGCCGAGGAAGTCGAGAGCGCGGTGTCCGAGGCACTGTCCGGCAAGGCGCAGCTGCTGACTCTGGTGGACGAGCACGGCCGCAAGGTCCTGGTGCCGGCCGAGCGCCTGGCGTACGTGGAGATCGGTGAGCCGGCGGTGCGCAAGGTGGGCTTCGGCCCGGTGTAACCACACGTACGGCGGCACGAAAGACATACGGGAAAGGCCCGGTGGCAACAGCCACCGGGCCTTTCCCGTGCCTGTCCGCGACGCGCCGGCCTTCACAACGCGAGCACAGCGGACCCATACGGGGAGGATTGCATTCCGCGGCCTGGGGGTACACCGGTCAAGACCGATTTGCACCACGGCCAATGCGGGAGGGACCCCACACAATGCTTCTGGAAGCGCTCGGCTCCGCCCTGCTCGGCTTCGGCCTCGGCTGGGCCGCGACTGTCCGCCTGCCCCGCCGGCTCCCGCCCAGGGCGCTCGTACTGCCGACGGGAATCGCGGGTGCGCTCTTCGGGGCATTTCTGACCCACACGGCGCTCGGCTCCGGTCACGCCCTTGCCACCCTCGTCGGAGCGGTCGTCGTGGGCGTGGCGCTCCTGTCGCTGCTGCTCCGCCCCTCTGCCCCAGTCCGCCGGTCGGCGCCGGCCTAGGCCGTGACCGACCGGCGGTGAGGCGGCCTCAGGCCGCGAGCCCCAGCGCGGCCATCCGCTTGGTGTGCGCCTCGGTGATCCGCGAGAACATCCGGCCGACCTCCGCGAGGTCGAAACCGTCGGCCACGCCGCCGACGAGCATCGTCGACAGGGCGTCCCGGTCGGCGACGACCCGCTGCGACTGCGAGAGCGCCTCACCCATCAGGCGTCGCGCCCACAGCGCGAGCCGCCCGCCCACGCGCGGCTCGGCCTCGATCGCGGCCCGCACCTTCTCCACGGCGAAGCTGGCGTGCCCCGTGTCGTCGAGGACGGCGAGGACGAGGGAGCGGGTGTCCGAGTCGAGGCGCGCGGCGACCTCGCGGTAGAAGTCACTGGCGATCGAGTCGCCGACGTACGCCTTGACCAGGCCTTCCAGCCAGTCCGACGGCGCGGTCTGCTTGTGGAAGCCGTCGAGCGCGGCGACGAAGGGCTCCATCGCCTCGGTCGGCGCGACGCCGATCGCCGAGAGCCGGTCGTGCAGCTGCTCGAAGTGGTGGAATTCTGCGGACGCCATTTTCGCGAGTTCGGCCTTGTCGCCGAGCGTCGGCGCCAGCTTCGCGTCCTCGGCGAGCCGCTCGAAGGCGGCCAGCTCTCCGTACGCGAGTGCGCCGAGCAGATCCACGACCGCTGCGCGGTAATGGGGGTCGACGGATGCCTTCGCCCAGTCCTGGGCGGCGATTCCGGTGGGTTCGTCGGCTGCGGCGGCGGTGTCGGGCGTCTCCATGAAGCGCACAATAGCCCGCCGGCCGCCGCACGGAAGTCCCTGGTCAATGACTGTGACGACGACTACGTGACCAATTCGGCCATCGCACATGCGCGATTCCGGGGTATGGTGGTAAAGAGCCCGCCGGGTACGAGCAACACTTTTACGTGTCTGTTTGTACGCATTTTCGACGGGCTTCATGAATGAGGATGCCCGGTCGGTGGCCCGATCGGCTCCGACCCGACAGCCCTCCGGGCGGTACGTCACACGACGTACGGCATGAGGAGGGGCCCTCAGCGGCACGAGCGCTCGAGCGTCGGCAGTGGTCCCGCGTCACCCGGCCCGCCCGCCTCTCGCTGGCGACCGGCGATCAATCGGCACGGTCACGACCCCCGCGTTCGCCTCGCACCGCGTCTCACAGAAGAGGCAACACCCTGACTACGCAGCAGCTTTCCACGTTCCGAGAGCTCGGGATCCTTCCCGAGACCGCCGAAGCCCTCGAGGCCGTCGGCATCATCAACCCCTTCCCCATCCAGGAGATGACGCTCCCCGTAGCGCTCTCCGGCACCGACGTCATCGGCCAGGCCAAGACCGGCACCGGCAAGACGCTCGGCTTCGGGCTTCCGCTCCTCGAGCGCGTCACCGTGCCCGCGGATGTCGAGGCGGGCCGGGCGCAGCCCGAGCAGCTGACCGACGCCCCGCAGGCGCTCGTCGTCGTCCCCACCCGTGAGCTGTGCCAGCAGGTCACGAACGACCTGCTGACCGCGGGCAAGGTGCGCAATGTGCGCGTCCTCGCCATATACGGCGGCCGTGCCTACGAGCCGCAGGTCGAGGCCCTCAAGAAGGGCATCGACGTCGTCGTCGGCACCCCGGGCCGTCTCCTCGACCTCGCGGGCCAGAAGAAGCTCAACCTGAAGCACATCAAGTCCCTCGTCCTCGACGAGGCCGACGAGATGCTCGACCTGGGCTTCCTGCCCGACGTCGAGAAGATCATCAACATGCTTCCGGCGAAGCGCCAGACGATGCTGTTCTCCGCGACGATGCCCGGCGCCGTCATCGGCCTGGCCCGTCGCTACATGTCGCAGCCGACGCACATCCGCGCCACGTCGCCCGACGGCGAGGGCGCGACGGTCGCGAACACCTCGCAGCACGTCTACCGCGCGCACAACATGGACAAGCCGGAGATGGTCGCGCGCATCCTGCAGGCCGACGGCCGCGGGCTCGCGATGATCTTCTGCCGTACGAAGCGGACCGCCGCGGACATCGCCGACCAGCTGCAGAAGCGCGGCTTCGCGTCCGGCGCCGTCCACGGTGACCTCGGCCAGGGCGCGCGTGAGCAGGCCCTGCGGGCGTTCCGCAACGGCAAGGTGGACGTGCTCGTCTGCACCGACGTCGCCGCTCGCGGCATCGACGTCGAGGGTGTGACGCACGTCATCAACTACCAGTCCCCCGAGGACGAGAAGACGTACCTGCACCGCATCGGCCGTACGGGCCGCGCGGGCGCCAAGGGCATCGCGATCACGCTGGTCGACTGGGACGACATCCCGCGCTGGCAGCTGATCAACAAGGCGCTGGACCTGAAGTTCCCCGACCCGGTCGAGACGTACTCGTCGTCTCCGCACCTGTACGAGGAGCTGAACATCCCGGCCGGCACGAAGGGCGTGCTGCCGCGCGCCGAGCGCACCCGGGCCGGCCTTGCCGCCGAAGAGGTCGAGGACCTCGGCGAGACCGGTGGCCGTGGCGGGCGCGGTGGCCGTGGTGGCCGCACGGCCGCTCCGGCTCCCGTCGAGGAGCGCGAGCGCGAGCCGCGTCCGGCGCGTACGACGCCGCGTCGACGTCGCCGTATCCGTAACGGCGAGCCGGTGGCCGCCCCGACGGCGAACGAGCCGAGGACGGCTCCGGCCGAGGCGGTCGCGGCCTCCGAGGCCGGTGACGCCACGGTGGTGGAGCCGCGTACGCCGCGTCGTCGCCGTCGCACCCGTTCGGGCGCCGCGCCGGAGGCCGTCGTCGAGACCGCCGCCGTCGTGACGGCCGAGGCTGTCGCCGACACGGTCGAGGCGCCCGAGGCCGTGGAGACCAAGCCGAAGCGCACCCGTAAGGCCGCCGTCCCCAAGGCGACCGCCTCCGAGGAGGCCGCCGAGACCGTCGAGGCGACGGTCCCGAGGCCGCGCCGCCGCACCCGCAAGGCCGCGGAGGCCGTCGTCGACACGGTCGAGGCCGTCGAGTCGGTCGAGGCTCCTGCGGAGACCAAGCCCAAGCGCACCCGCAAGGCGGCGCCCAAGGCCGAGGCCGTGGCGGACACCGTCGAGGCGACGGAGGTCGCCGAGGCCAAGCCGAAGCGCACCCGCAAGGCCGCCGCCCCGAAGGCCACCGCCGACGCGGTCGTCGCCGAGGAGGCCGAGACCAAGCCGCGCCGCCGCACCCGCAAGACCGCGGAGGCTGTCGCCGACACGGTCGAGTCGGTCGAGGCTCCTGCGGAGACCAAGCCGAAGCGCACCCGCAAGGCCGCTGCCCCCAAGGCGACCGCCGACGCGGCTGCCGAGGTCACGGAGACGAAGCCGAAGCGCACGCGCAAGGCCGCGGCCCCCAAGGCCACCGCCGAAGCGTCCGCCGAGGAGGCGCCCGCCAAGCCCCGCCGCCGCACCCGCAAGGCCGCGGAGCCGACGGAGAGCTGAGCAGGACCACGTAGCAAGCCAATGGCCCGGCACCCGCGAAAGCGGGGCCGGGCCATTGGCGTTCACGGTCACGGAGGTCGCGGAGAGCCCTGCCCGTCCCCGAATGACCCGCGGCGGCGCTGCGGTTAGCCTCGTCGCATGAGTCGGCCTCCCGTTTTCGTCCCGCCGCCCGGCGCCGTCGCCCACGTTCTTCGGACCGAGCGCGGCGACTTCGCCGCCATCAGTGCCGGTCCGCAGGACGCCGGGCACACCGGCACCGCCCTCCTGCTGCCCGGGTTCACCGGCAGCAAGGAGGACTTCATCGCCCTGCACGTGCCACTCGCCGCCGCCGGGTACCGCACGATCGCCGTGGACGGGCGCGGGCAGTACGAGTCGACGGGGCCCCTCGACGACGAATCTCCTTACGTACAACGGGAGTTGGCCCGCGACGTGCTCGCGCAGGCGGCCGTCGTGGACGACGGGACGCCGCTGCATCTGGTGGGGCACTCGCTCGGCGGGCAGATCGCCCGGGCCGCCGTGCTGATCGACGCGACGCCGTTCGCCTCGCTCACCCTCATGTCCTCGGGCCCGGCCCAGATCTCGCCGTCGCAGCAGGAGCGGGTCAAGCTGCTGCGGGACGCACTCGCGGTGCTCGACATGGCGCAGGTCTGGGACGCGATACAGGCGCTCGACGCGCCGGAGGAGACGGATGCCCCCGGAGCGGGCGCGGACGACGCCGCCGCCCTGCGGCACCGCTGGCTGCTCAACAGTCCGGCGCAGCTCATCGCGACCGGCCGCCAGCTGTGCACGGAACCCGACCTGGTCGACGAGCTGGCGGCCGTCCGGCTGCCCAAGCACGTGCTGTCGGGCGAGCGCGACGACACCTGGCCGGTGCAGCTCCTCGACTCCATGGCCGCGCGCCTCTCGGCCCGCAGGACCGTCATCGCGGGCGCGGAGCACTCCCCGAACACGGACCGCCCCCAGGAGACCGCGACGGCCCTGGCGGAGTTCTGGGATCTGCACCCGCCCGTGGTCTAGCCGGAGGGCGCCGTACTAGTACTGCGCCTGGAGATGGCTCCAGAAGCCGTCCCGCAGGGCGCGCCGCAGATCGGACTGCCCCCGCAGCGAGTACTGCAGCAGCGCCTCCGCCTCGACCAGCAGCTCCTGGTCGACGGGCCCGGGCAGATACGGGTGCCCCGGCAGCAGCTCCACCAGTGACTCCCTGCCGCGCGCGGCGAGCCACTTCGCGGCGATCTGCGCGCCGACGAAGCGCACGTCCTCCCGCGAGGGGCGGGGCGTGCCCGCGTTCTCGTACGTCGCCGTGGCGGTGCGCCGGGACACGTACGGCTTGAAGAACGCCAGGTCGAACGTGCGCTGACTGTCGACCTCCCACCGGAGCGGGTCCGCCTGGTTGGCGCCCTCGGGCGCCTCGATGCCCCACAGGTGGACGCGTGCGCCGTAGCCCTGTGCGGCCTCGACCGCGGAGACGAGGTCCTCGTCCCCGCCGATGAGCGCGGCGTCGCTGATGGCGCGGTGCCGGGCGAGCGACTCGAGGTCCGTGCGGATCAGGGAGTCGACGCCCTTCTGCTGGTTGTGGGCGTTGAGGTTGCCGAGCCTGACCTTGACGTCGGGCAGCTCGGCGATCGACTGCTGTTCGTTCGTGTGGATGCGGCGCCGGGCGCCGTCGTACCAGTAGACGCGCAGCAGCCGGCTGTCCGCGAAGATCGTGCGGGCCTTGTCGATGAGGGCGTCGACGATGCCTTCGGCGTCGAGGTCGAAGGCCCTGCGGTCCTCGGTCCCGGTGACGAGGCGGCCGGCGGCGGCGTAGAGGTATCCGGCGTCCACGAAGATCGCGTGGGTGGACGGGGTCTTGGCCACTTCGGCGAGCATGCGCTTGAGCAGCTCGTTCGTACGGTCGAGCTCCGCGCGGATGGCCGTCAGGTCGTCGTTCATATGCGGCCCATTGTCCCGGCCGTCACGCTGCGAACACAACCGGTCCCACTACCCGCGGGTAATTAGCCTCGCGAAAAATTTCCTTAGCGTAGGGAATGTTTGCTGGGGGCAACTCGTTGATCTCTTCAGAAGGCGCGGCACTGAAGCCGCGCAATCCACTCTTAACGGTCAGGCAACCGCCTGGCCGTTCGACGGGGCAAGACTGTTGCCCCGTACCAGTAGTTCTCCTCCAGGAGGATGACCAGACGAAGGGAGAAGCGGGTATGCGCTTCGAAATCATGCGACTCGACGATGTCGACGGAACCGCCGTGGACAGCACCGTCGTGGACGCCGCCTCCGTCAACCGGATCGTTCAGCAGGCGGCCGCCATAGGGCAGCGCCTCTACATCCGCCCGGCCGAGTCGCCGGCCTCGTAACGCGACGACGACTCCTGATACACCGTACGTAATCGAATAAGACGCTTCAGAGCCCCCGTACGAGATCCGTACGGGGGCTCTTTTGCGTGCGCGGGGCGGGGGCTCGGCGCCAGAGGGCTCGGTGTCAGGAGCCCTGGATCACCTGGGTCACGCCGTTGATGATCTGCTGCACGGCGATCGCGGAGAGCATCATGCCCGCGAGGCGCGTCACCAGGACCACGCCGCCGTCCTTGATGACGCGGATGATCAGCAGCGAGTAGCGCATCACGAACCACAGGACGACGTGGATGGCGACGATCGCGGCCCACACCGACACCTGCGTCGCGGCGCTGTCCGCCTTCTGCACGGCGAGGATGACGGACACGATCGCGCCGGGGCCCGCGAGCAGCGGCATGCCGAGCGGCACGAGCGCGACGTTCACGTCCTTGGTCTGCTTCGGTTCGTCGGTCTTGCCGGTGAGCAGGTCGAGCGCGATGAGGAGCAGCAGCAGGCCGCCCGCGATCATGAGCGCGGGGACGGAGACATGCAGGTAGTCGAGGATCTGGTGACCCAGGAGCCCGAACACCGCGATGACGCCGAAGGCGACACAGACGGCCTGGAAGGCCATCCGCTTCTGCACCTTGGCGGGCCGGCCCGCGGTGAGCGCGAGGAAGATCGGGGTGATCCCAGGGGGGTCCATAATCACGAACAGCGTGAGAAAAAGGGATCCGAAAACAGCGACATCGAACACGGGTGTGGCCTTGCGAGTGGGGTCCGCGGGATCAGCCGGGACGCGTTGTGCGTGGGGGTGCGGTGCGTGAGCCCGCACCGGGGCATGGAGGGGAGCGGCCCGCCGGATCGCGGCAGGGCGCGGGTTACGCGGTGGTTCCGCCCGCCCCCGGCACGGGAAACGCCCCGGTCGCCCGGCGCGTGATCTCCCCGTACACCTCGGGGTCGGTGGTGAACTCGCCGAGTACGCACGTCTTCCGGCTGCCGTGGTAGTCGGAGGAGCCCGTGGCCAGGAGGCCGAGATCGGCGGCGAGGCCGCGCAGGCGGGCCCGCGTGGCCGGTTCGTGGTCCATGTGGTCGGTCTCGATGCCGTCGAGTCCGGCCGCGGCCAGGTCCGCTATCGCCGACTCGGGCACGACCTGCCCGCGCTTGACGGCCGCCGGGTGCGCGAAGACGGTGACCCCGCCCGCGGCCTTGACCAGGCGGATCGCATCGAAGGGGTTGAGCTCGTGCTTGCCCACGTACGCGCGACCGCCGTCGGCGAGCCAGTCGGGCGTGAAGGCGTCGGAGACGGATCCGACGACGCCGAGTTCGACGAGGGCCTCCGCGACGTGCGGGCGGCCGACGGACCCTTCGCCGGCGATGCGGGCGACCTGTTCCCAGGTCACGGGCACGCCGAGGTCCTGGAGCTTGGTGACCATGCCCTGCGCGCGCGGCACCCGGTCGTCCCGTACCAGCTCGCGCTCGCGCAGCAGCTCGGGCTCGTCGGGGTCGAAGAGGTAGGCCAGCATGTGCAGGCCTACGCCGTCGAGGCGGCAGGAGAGTTCGGCGCCGGTGACGAGCGTGAGTCCGGCCGGCAGCGCGGCGACGGCCTCCGCGTGACCGCGGCTCGTGTCGTGGTCGGTGAGCGCGACGACGTCCAGACCGGCGGCGGCCGCGTTGCGGACCAGCTCGGCCGGGGTGTCCGTGCCGTCGGAGGCGGTGGAGTGGGTGTGCAGATCGATGCGCACGCGCGTACTCCAGGCTCTGAACGGACGGAAGGGGACGCTCAAGGATAACGGGGATCCGGAGCGCTCCCGTCACCGTCGCCTCCCGGTATGACCCCTTACGTGAGGATGCGTGGCGACAGCGCGCCGCAGGGCACCAGGTCGACCTCGGCGCCCACGTCGCGCAGGTCGGTCAGGACCAGCTCGTCGTACATCAGGAGCCCGGTCTGCTCGGGCCACACGATCGCCCACACCCACAGCCCGCACGCCTCGCCCGCGAAGACCGCACGGTCGTCGGGCGCGCCCGAGACGTGCCACATCGGGGTCGGGCGTCCGGCGGCGAGGACCTTGGCCTGGGGCGGCTTCTCGACCGTCATGTACGGGCCGGGGTCGGGGCCGTCGATGCCCGCGTACCGGGCGCCGAGGCCGACGCCGAGTTCCTCCGCGACGAGCAGCATCTCCCCCACGCCGCCGAGCGGTCCGGGGCCCGAGCACGCCACCGCGGTCGCCCTGCCGCCCGTGCGGTCGTCGCCCGCGCTGACCACTCCGGTGAAGAGCCACCCGACGGGCAGCGGCCACGGCATCCACACCGGCACCTGGGCGCGGTGCGCCACGACGGTGAGCGCCTCGACGCTGGGCGGGATCACGGGCTGCAGCGGATGCACCGCCCCGTGCACGTCGCACTGCCAGGAGTCGGAGAAGAGGCCGGGAGCCCTGACCCGGCCACCACACTTCGGGCAACTGGGTTCGCCCCTCATAAGGCCCAACGGTCCTCCCCGACTCCCACTGCGTCAAGGACGATCACCCTTCCGGGGGCGGGACGTCACAGCACTTCCCCGGAAAAATTAGATGCAGTCTGCAGTAGTTAGCTGGGCCAATTCATTGCGTGTGTACGCCCACGCTCTCCGTGCGAACTTCGCGCGCTGGTCACTGGTCGAGCGGCACGGACTTGCGCAGCGGATCCCGCAGGTCCGTTCCACTGTTCAGCCACTTCTCCTCCAGGGCGGCAGCGCCATGCACCCGCTTCCACGCCGCCTCGTTCTGCGTCATCGGCAGCAGCGGCAGGAACCGTACGGGATCCAGCGGATCGTCCAGTTCCAGGTCCTCCACGAGGCCCCCGGACTCCGCGACGAGCACCGACGTGAACGGGGCGCCGGGCCACAGGGGTTCACCCACGTCGAGCGAGGCGCCCGCGGCCACGACGACACCCTCGACCTGCGGCGACGCGGCGAGTACGGCGAGCGGGCGCAGCACCTTGTCGGTGTCGGCGCGGCCGGTGCGCACCGACAGCACGAGCTCCGCGCGCGGGCCCTTGAGCGGGTCGGCGAGCGCGGACGTCGGGTCGGCCATGGGGGCGGCCGACATACCGAGCGTGGCGTAGCGCACGAGGCCGGTGTCCGCCGCGTCCGTGAAGCGCAGCACCTCGATGCGGTCGGTGCCGAGGAACGTGACCGCGGCGCGCGCGTCCGGTTCACCGAGAGCCGTACGGAGTCGGGCCTCGACCAGAGCAAGAACATCTCCCATGTCGCGAGCATAGAACTCGTATCCAATGGGTAGAGGGTGGGCTCGCTTCTTCAGTCGGCTGATAGTCTTGGCCGCTGGTAGGGGCAGCACGCCAAGCGTTGCTTTCAAGCCCCTGACCTATATGCGTCCCCTGCGAGGGATGAGACGTCGTCCCTCACGGGGGACCGGCTGGAGGAGGTGGGGCTGCAATGGACCGAAGTCGACCGTGCAGTACCACCCGCTCTTCCGGCCACTGAGCCGCATTTTCCCGGCTTTCCGCGCACGCTCCAGTCTGTCTGCGCACCACGGAAGAGCACTTCGTTTCCGCCTGATCTGAATCAGTAGCGAAGCCGCCACCGCGCCGGTCGCGGTGCTCCCCGCTTTGTGGACGTGCACACAGGATCCGCAGTCAGGACGTCCTCATTCCGGTTAGCGCCGACCCGTATGGCCACCGGCGGCTCCCGCCCGCGAAGGAGCCTGCCCATGTCGATGATCCGTGACCTGCGTGCCGCTGTCCGCCCCGCGCCGCGCGAGACCGGCAGCACGTCAGCCCCGTACGACACCACCCGCGACCCGTCGACGCCCACGGCCGTCGTCGACTGCGCCGTCTACCGCGACGGCGCCCGCCTCCACGACAACGACTGCCTGACGCCCGCCGGCGCGATCCGCAAGGCGCGCCGCGAGGGCGGCTTCGCCTGGATCGGGCTGCACGAGCCGACCGAGTCCGAATTCGCCGGTATCGCGGCCGAGTTCGGGCTCCACCCGCTCGCCGTCGAGGACGCCGTCCACGCCCACCAGCGTCCCAAGCTGGAGCGCTACGACGACACCCTGTTCACCGTCTTCAAGACCATCCACTACGTCGAGCACGCCGAACTCACCGCGACCAGCGAGGTCGTGGAGACCGGCGAGGTGATGTGCTTCACCGGGCGGGACTTCTTCATCACCGTCCGGCACGGCGGCCAGGGCTCGCTGCGGGCGCTGCGGCACCGGCTCCAGGACGACCCCGAGCTGCTCGCCAAGGGCCCCTCCGCCGTCCTGCACGCCATCGCGGACCACGTCGTCGACGGCTATCTCGCCGTCGCCGACGCGATGCAGGACGACATCGACGAGGTCGAGACGGACGTCTTCTCGCAGACGGGCAAGGGCGCTCCGCGCGGCACCGACGCCGGGCGGATCTACCAGCTCAAGCGCGAAGTCCTGGAGTTCAAGCGGGCGGTGGCGCCGCTCCAGCGGCCCATGCAACTGCTGAGTGAGCGGCCGATGCGGCTCGTCGACCCGGACATCCAGAAGTACTTCCGTGACGTCGCCGACCACCTCGCGCGCGTGCAGGAGCAGGTCGTCGGCTTCGACGAACTGCTCAACTCCATCCTCCAGGCCAACCTCGCGCAGGCGTCCGTCGCGCAGAACGAGGACATGCGCAAGATCACGTCCTGGGCAGCGATCATCGCCGTACCGACGATGGTCTGTGGCGTCTACGGGATGAACTTCGAGCACATGCCGGAGCTCCACTGGCGGTTCGGCTACCCGCTCGTCCTCGGTGTCACGGTCGGCGCCTGTTTCGCGATCCACCGCATCCTGAAGCGGAACGGGTGGCTCTGAGTCGCGCGGATAGGCTGACGCCCATGACGGATCAGGCCAGCCCCTCTCCCGACCACCACCCCTCGACGGGCCGCTCCGCGGCGGACCTGTTGATGGACCAGGCCCTCGTCGAGGAGGCCACCAAGAAGTCCGGCCTCATCTGGGTACGAGGTGCCTCCGGCCCCGAGCGCGCCCTGTGGCACGTATGGCACGAGGGCGCGGCGAACCTGGTCGGCGACGGGCCCGGCGAGCAGCCTCTGCCCGGCCTCACCGACGGCGGGGCGGCGACCGTCACCGTGCGCAGCAAGGACAAGGGCGGGCGCCTCGTGAGCTGGACGGCCGGCGTCGTCGAGCTCGCCCCGCACTCCGAGGGCTGGGAGGCGGCTGTCGCCGAGCTGAAGGGCAAGCGCCTGAACGCGCCGGACGGCGAGGCGATGCCGGAGCGCTGGGCACGCGAGTGCCGGGTGCTCCGCCTGGAGCCGACGGGGTCCACGGTCCCGCCGTCGTCCGACGCGCTGGCCGCCGCACCGCTCGCCACCACGGCAACCACCCGCCGCGAGGCCCCCGCGGCACTCCCCCACCTCCTGCTGCGCCGCAAGCGGCGCGGGAAGTAAGGGCCGTTTCAAGAGGGCCTCAGGACGTCGGGAGCTGGGCCCCGTAGTCCACCATCTCGCCCTTGCCCGGCTCGCGGAGCGTGAAGTCCTTGCCCCAGTCGGCGAGTTGGAGCGTGCCGGCGCCGCCCGCCCGCTCCAGGCGCAGCGGGTACGGGGTGCCCTCAAGGGAGACGTCGAGCGTGCCGCCTGCGCCCTTGTCGCCGGTGAGTTCGACCGTGCGTACGCCGCCCGCCGAACCCCGGTCGCCCTTCTCCACCTTGCCGTGCAGGGTGAGCAGTCCGTCCAGGAGCGCGCCCTTGACGGTGAAGCCGCTCAGGCGTTTGTAGGCCGGGTCGCCCTGCGGGACCTTGACGTACTTGCCGTCGAGCTTGTCCGCGGCGGCCGTGTCCCCCTGCGCCGTGCCGCCCGAACCCTTGCTGCCCTGGTGCGTCCAGAAGTCCGCGTCGGCCTTGAGGAACAGGTGCTCCTTGACCCGCAGCAGCTGGAAGGTCCGGCCGGCCGTCGTGACGGATCCCGTGCCACCCTCGTCCTTGAGCCGCATGTCGATCTTGTACGAGTGTCCGCTGCTGACGACCGTGCCGGACAGATGCACGGCCCCGGCACCCTGCGCGGCCTTGACGGTGCGGCTCTGGATCTTCGGGGCGGTCAGTTTGGCGACGCCGTTCGTGCCCGCGTCCGGATCCTCGCTGCTGCACGCCGCGAGCCCGAGGCACATCACTCCCACCAGAAAAATCCCATGGGAACGGCGGGCCAGGGGAAGTACGGTCACGGCTCGCGCTACCTCTCGTACGACGTCTTGCTCGGCGGCAGAACGGCAGCGTACCCGTGTCACCTGCGGTGAACGGAGCCAGTCCGTCCGGACGCAGCGCAAAGGCGCACGGGACCGGGACGGGCTAGCCTGAAACACACCTTCAGGACAAATGCGGATGCAAAGGAGGCGCGGCGCATGGCGGCAGGCGCCCCCCGGATCTTCGTCTCGCATCTCTCCGGCATCGCCGTCTTCGACCCCAACGGCGACATGGTGGGGCGCGTCCGCGATCTCGTCGCCATGCTGCGCGTCGGCCGCCGCCCGCCCCGGCTGCTCGGGCTCGTCGTGGAGCTCTCCACGCGGCGCCGCATCTTCCTGCCGATGACCCGCGTGACCGGCATCGAGTCCGGCCAGGTCATCACCACCGGCGTACTGAACGTGCGGCGCTTCGAGCAGCGGCCCACCGAGCGGCTCGTCCTCGGCGAGATGCTCGACCGGCGGGTGCGGCTCGTCGAGTCCGGTGAGGAGGTGACGGTCCTCGACGTCTCCATCCAGCAGTTGCCGGCGCGCAGGGACTGGGAGATCGACCGGGTCTTCGTACGGAAGGGCAAGGGCGGCGGCGCGTTCCGCCGCGCCAAGGGCGAGACGCTCACCGTCGAGTGGTCGGCCGTCGACGGGTTCTCGCTGGAGGAGCACGGGCAGGGCGCCGAGAACCTCCTCGCCACGTTCGAGCAGCTTCGCCCAGCCGACCTCGCCAACGTCCTGCACCACCTCTCACCCAAGCGCCGTGCCGAGGTCGCGTCGGCCCTCACGAACGAGCGCCTCGCGGACGTCCTCGAGGAGCTGCCCGAGGACGACCAGATCGAGATCCTCGGCAAGCTCAAGGAGGAGCGCGCAGCCGACGTCCTGGAGGAGATGGACCCGGACGACGCGGCCGACCTGCTCCGCGAGCTGCCCGAGGACGACAAGGAGCGGCTGCTCGCGCTGATGCAGCCCTCTGACGCGGCCGACGTGCGGCGCCTGATGGCGTACGAGGAAAGGACGGCGGGCGGTCTGATGACGACCGAGCCGATCGTGCTGCGGCCCGACGCGACCGTCGCCGACGCGCTGGCCCGGGTCCGCAACCCCGACCTCTCCCCCGCGCTCGCCGCGCAGGTGTACGTCTGCCGGCCGCCGGACGAGACGCCCACCGGCAAGTACCTCGGCACGGTGCACTTCCAGCGGCTGCTGCGCGATCCCCCGTACACGCTGGTCTCGTCGATGCTCGACGAGGCCCTCCAGGCCCTCGCGCCGTCCGCCGCGCTCCCGGTCGTCGCCGGGTTCTTCGCGACCTACGACATGGTGGCGGCGCCCGTCGTCGACGAGAGCGGTTCGCTGCTCGGCGCGGTCACTGTGGACGACGTCCTCGACCACATGCTGCCGGAGGACTGGCGTGAGCAGGAGTTCCACCTGGCCGACGGGGAGGTGAGCCATGGCGCCGGCTGAGCGCGAGCGGGACGGCCGTCCCGAGGCCGCGCGGGCGCCGCGCTTCCGGCTCGACCTGCCGCGCCCCCCGCGCCGCAAGCTGCTGCCCGACTACGACCCGGAGGCCTTCGGACGCCTCTCGGAGCGGATCGCGCGCTTCCTGGGGACGGGCCGGTTCATCGTCTGGATGACGGTGATCATCATCGCGTGGGTCGTGTGGAACGTCTCGGCGCCGGGCAATCTGCGCTTCGACCAGTACCCGTTCATCTTCCTGACCCTGATGCTCTCGCTCCAGGCCTCGTACGCCGCTCCGCTCATCCTGCTCGCGCAGAACCGGCAGGACGACCGCGACAAGGTCAACCTCGAACAGGACCGCAAGCAGAACGAGCGGTCCATCGCCGACACCGAGTACCTCAGCCGCGAGGTCGCCGCCCTGCGCATGGGCCTCGGCGAGGTCGCCACCCGCGACTGGATCCGCTCCGAACTCCAGGACCTGCTCAAGGAGCTGGAGGACCATCGCGTCACCTTCCCGGCGGGCTCTTCTTCCGACGCGGGTCACCGACGTGACGTAGACGACCACTGACAGGGCTTTCCGGACAAGGGTTACCGCGCCGTACTATCGGCGTATGGCTACGGAAGACGCGGTGCGCGAAGCACTGGCGACGGTGAACGACCCCGAGATCCAGCGACCCATCACCGAGCTGGGGATGGTCAAATCTGTGGAGATCGGCGCGGATGGCGCGGTCGCGGTCACCGTGTACCTCACCGTCTCCGGCTGTCCCATGCGCGAGACCATCACGAAGAACGTGACCGACGCGGTCGCGGCCGTCGAGGGCGTCACGCGCGTCGACGTCACGCTGGACGTGATGGGCGACGAGCAGCGCAAGGAGCTCGCCGCCGCGCTGCGCGGCGGCACGGCCGAGCGTGAGGTGCCCTTCGCCAAGCCCGGCTCGCTGACCCGTGTGTACGCGGTGGCGTCCGGCAAGGGCGGCGTCGGCAAGTCCTCGGTGACGGTGAACCTCGCGGCGGCGATGGCCGCCGACGGCCTGAAGGTCGGCGTCGTGGACGCCGACATCTACGGCCACAGCGTGCCGCGCATGCTGGGCGCCGAGGGCCGTCCCACCCAGGTCGAGAACATGATCATGCCGCCGTCGGCGAACGGCGTGAAGGTCATCTCGATCGGCATGTTCACGCCGGGCAACGCGCCGGTCGTGTGGCGCGGCCCGATGCTGCACCGCGCGCTCCAGCAGTTCCTCGCCGACGTCTTCTGGGGCGACCTGGACGTCCTGCTCCTCGACCTGCCGCCGGGCACGGGCGACATCGCGATCTCCGTCGCGCAGCTCGTCCCGAACGCGGAGATCCTCGTCGTCACGACGCCCCAGCAGGCGGCGGCCGAGGTCGCCGAGCGCGCCGGCTCCATCGCGGTCCAGACCCACCAGAAGATCGTCGGCGTCGTCGAGAACATGGCGGGGCTGCCGTGCCCGCACTGCGGCGAGATGGTCGACGTGTTCGGCACGGGCGGCGGCGAGCGCGTCGCCGAGGGCCTCACGCGGACGACCGGGGCGAACGTCCCGGTGCTCGGCTCCATCCCGATCGACGTCCGGCTGCGCGAGGGCGGCGACGAGGGCAAGCCGGTGGTCCTCACCGACCCCGACTCCCCCGCGGGCTCGGCCCTGCGTGCCATCGCCGGCAAGCTGGGCGGCCGCGCGCGCGGCCTGTCGGGCATGTCGCTGGGAATCACCCCGCGCAACAAGTTCTGACCCGCTGGGCTTGAGCCGATGGGGCACGGTCATCGCGACCGTGCCCCATCGGCGTACTCGGAGCCCTTACGCCTCGTAGGCGCCGATGTCCTTGATCATCGAGAATCCGAGGCCGTACGCGCTCATGCCGCGCCCGTACGCCCCCAGGTGCACGCCCTCCTGCGTCGACCCCGCGAGGACCCAGCCGAACTCCGACTCCCGGTAGTGGAACGGCATCGGGACGCCGTCCACCGGCAGGGACAGCGTCGTCCAGTCCGCGCTCTCGAGGTCGTCCGCGAGGGTCCACGCCGTCTCGGTCTGCTGGTCCAGCCAGTCGTCGCGCAGGGTGTGGTCCATCTGCCCCGGCCACGTGACGTTGAGCAGGCCGACTCCCGCGAGCCAGGCCGCCGAGGAGACCGAGGTCGCCTCAAGGACACCCGTACCGTCGGCGCTGTGCCGCACGGGGCTGGCCGCCACGGTCACCACGACCGCGAACCGCTCCTTGGCGTCTCTTCCTGCCGGTCCTTCGCTCCGCACAGTGGGCTCGTCGCCGTGCCCGATGGCACCGTGCTCAACGGCGCCCTCCGCGGAGGTGCCGACCTGCATCAGCCACCGCGATCCCGTGAACGCCTCGTCGAGGCCGTACCACGGGAAGGGCGCCAGCAGGTAGCCGTCGACCGTGCGCCGGGCCGTCAGGACCTCGGGGGCCCCTTCCGCCGCGGGCGCCTGCGCGCCTACCCGACTCGTCGTCTCCATGTACCCGGCCGCCTCCTCGCTCAGTCGGACCGCGGCGGCCCACCCCCCTCGGGCGTCCTCGCCACCGATCCGCGCAACAACAAGGCAGGATGCCACACCCGGGCAGGGCACCCCGGGTTCCGGCAGGTACGCGGGGCGGGTCGCCGGAGCGCTGGGCGGCGAGTCGCGACGCCGTCAGGTTGCGCAGGCGTCAGGTCGCGTCGGCGTCGTACGGCGGGTGGTCGTCCGCCGCCGGCTTCTCCGGCTTCTTCTGCATGTCGATCTTGGCCGGAGCCGAACCGGACGACGCGGCGGCGGCGGAGCCGGACGAGGACTCGTCCGCGCTCTGCACGGCCTCCGTGACCTCGGCCATCTCCTTCTTCAGGTCGAAGCCGTTACGGATCTCTTTCAGCCCGAGCTCGTCGTTGTCCAGCTGCTTGCGGAGGAACGTCTTCGGGTTGAGGTCCTCGAACTCGAAGTCCTTGAACTCCGGGCCCAGTTCCTCACGGATGTCCCGCTTGGCGCTGTCCGAGAACTCGCGGATCTTACGGATCGTGCGCGTCACGTCCTGAATGACCTTCGGCAGCTTGTCCGGGCCGAAGACGAGCACAGCAAGAACGACGAGCGTCAGCAGCTCGAGTGGGCCTATGTCGTTGAACACCTTGCGCTCCTAGCGTGTCCTCAGGCCCGCAGCAGGTCTCCGTGGCAGGTCTTCCGGGTTCCGGACCGGGTCCACGGTACCCGGCGTTGCTGTCCGTCCGGTAGCCACTGGGCTACGTCTGGGCTCAGCCGTCGCACAAGCGCTTGCGGCCGACGCTCCGGCAGGGACGCGACATGGCCCCGACGAGGCCCGGGATCGACCTCGGCCTCGCCCCGGCTCGGCCCCGCCGGAGGTCGGGGCGGGGCCATGGCGGAGGTCGGGGCGGGGCCATGGCGGAGCGCCTGCCGAGCGCCGTCAGTCGCCCGTCAGCTGCCGTCCGCGGAGCCGAGGACGAGGGTCACCTCGCGCCCCTTGCCGTCCCGTTCCACCGTCAGGGCCAGGCGGTCCTCGGGCCGGTGGGAACGGATCTTGACGATGAGTTCCTGGGCGGAGTGCACAGGCGCCCCGTCCACCGCGGTGACGACGTCGCCGCCCTTGATCCCGGCCTTGGCGCCGGCGCCGCCCGGATTCACCGGCGAGCCGCCGTTGTTGCCCTTCGTGGCGACACGGGCTCCGTCACCCGAGTAGTCCATGTCGAGCGTGACGCCGATCACAGGGTGGGTCGCGCGGCCCGTGTTGATCAGCTCTTCGGCGACGCGCTTGCCCTGGTTGATGGGGATGGCGAAGCCGAGGCCGATCGAGCCGGACTGGCCGCCCTCCAGGTCCGAGCCGCTGTCGGCGGAGCGGATGGCGCTGTTGATGCCGATGACACGGCCCTGCGAATCGACCAGCGGGCCGCCCGAGTTGCCCGGGTTTATGGGTGCGTCGGTCTGCAGCGCGTCGACGTAGCTGATGTCGCTGCCGTCGCCCTTCTCGCCGCCGGCCGTGATGGGCCGCTCCTTGGCGCTGATGATCCCGGAGGTCACCGTGTTGGCCAGGTCGAAGGGGGCACCTATGGCCACGACGGGGTCGCCGACCTGGACGTTCTCCGAGTTGCCGAGGGCGAGGGGCTTGAGCCCGCGCACGCCGGTGACCTTGACGACGGCGAGGTCGTAGCCGGAGTCGTGGCCGATCACCTCGGCCTTGGCGGTCTCGCCTCCGCTGAAGGTGACCGATATGTCACCGCTGCTGCCGGCCGGCTCGACGACGTGGTTGTTGGTGAGGATGTGGCCCTGGGCGTCGAGGACGAAACCGGTGCCGGTGCCCTGGGTGTCGGAACCGCTGACGTGGATCGTGACGACGCCCGGCAGGGCGCGGGCCGCGATTCCGGCGATGCTGTCGGGGTCGCGCTTTGCGGACTCGGCGTCGGTCTGCGGCAGTTCCACGTCGGCGGACGAGCCGTCGCGCTCCAGATACGTGCCGACGAGGCCACCGATCCCGCCCGCGACGAGCGCGACCACGGCGGTCCAGACGACCAGCAGCCGCCGCCCCTGCTTGGTCCCCCGCCGCCGCCCGTCCACGGGCGCGGGCGTTCTCCAGGGGTCGTACCGCTGCCAGGGCCCTCCGGGCGGGGGCGGGTTGGTCCCGGGTCCGCCGGGGACCGTACCAGGCCCCTCCGGGCCACCCGCGAGCGGCGGTGCCCCGTGGTGCGCCTGCTGTTCGACAGGTACCGGTGCGCGATCCGCCGGGTGCGGGCCGGGCTGAGCGGCTGCGGCAGGGTGCGGGGCGTACGGGGCGGCGTGGGGTATCGGTCCGCCCGCGTACGGCGGCGGTGTGCCGTGCTCCGGCGGCACGGGCGTGCTGTGGGCAGGGGACGGCATGGCCGTGCCCTGCGCGGGCGTGGCGGCGGCCGGGTGCTGCACCGGCGGCGCGGGCGCCCAGGGACCGGGCTCACCGTAAGGCGGCGTGCCGTAGGGATCCGGTGCATGCAGAGGACGCGGCCGCGCCTGCGGCACGGCACCCTGATCAGCCGTTACGGGTTCACCGGGCACCCCAGCAGGTCCCTCGGCCACAACCGCATCAGCACCCGGAATGGGATCACTGGGATCTTCGGCAGCCGGGACATCGGCAACGGCACCACGGTGACCGGAACCCTCTTCAGTACCGGCACGAGTGCCCGCAACCGACGCCCCGCCACCCGAAGCTTCACCGCTCCCGACGAGCGCGTCTGCGGTACCGGCTCCCGACGGGGACTCGGCCTCGGCCCCAGCATCCCCCGAGCCCGCCGCAGGCATCGCCGCCGGCTGGGCCAGCTCGAAGTCCCCGTCATCGCGCGGAGCGCCCCCGTTGGGCCGGGGGCGGCTCCACCACTTCGCCTTTGTGGGCTTCCCCTCGTCCATCTTCCGCCGCTCTCCCCACACCTGGCCCGCGGCAACGACCCGCGGGCAGCCACACGGCGATCGCCCCAGTCGGACCGCCTGTCGGCGCCGCGCTCCGGGATCGCCCGGCGGGCGCGGCCGCTCACCATGGATTCAACCAGGTTCGCGGACCGGCGCGCAGAGGGCAGGGTCAGCAGAGGGCAGGGTCAGCGGGCGGAGGCTGTGGGCGTGCCGGAGGTCGACGCCGCGGGGGCCGCCGCGAGGCCGGCCCCGGGGCCGGTCTCCGGGCTCGACCCGGGGCTTTCGAATGCGGGGACGGATGTGGAGGGACGTATCAGGGGAGACAGCGTCGTGGTCCCGCTGAGGAGCGGGGCCGCGAGCGGGTAGACGGCGCTCTGCGCGCCCGGCTGCGTGGCCATGCCGGACAGCAGGGGTGCGCCCGACTCCGTGGCGGCGACCGGTGCGTTCAGCGCGCCGCCCGCCCGCTGTCCGAGCATCGGCGACATGTTCCGGCGGCGCTGTGATTCGGCCGCCGTGGCGACGCCGGCGCTCTGGGAGCGCAATGGCGTCGCGTTGCTGCCCGAACCGCCGCCCCGGACGTCACCGCCCGTGTCGGCGGGAACGCCGGTGGAGACGCCGCCGAGCGCGATCGCGGCGAGCGACACGGCACCGGCAGCGGCGAACGCGAAGCGGCGCCCGCGGGTGGCCGCGCGGTCGGCGTCACCGCGTCCGACCTCATGGATGCGGAAGCCGCGCTCCACGGCGGGGGCGCTGGCGAGCAGTGCGTTGTGGCGGCCGGTCGGGGCGTAGCCGAAGGGGTCGGGGTCTACTCCGAAGACTCCGTTCCCGAAGCCTCTGCCGCCGAGTCCTTCCCCGCCGAACGGGGTGCCGCCGCCGTGTGAGTCGTCACCTCCCCCGGGGAGCCCCTGGAGACGGGCCAGGAAGCTCTCTGTGGGAGGCGGCGGTGCCGCCTCGGCGAAGACACTCTTCAGTCGCCGCTGTGCGTCGGCCTCGGCCTTGCACTTCGGACAGGTGGCCAGATGGGCGAGTCCCCGCTCGCGGGCGTCATGGCCCAGCTCGCCATCGACAAGGGCGGCGAGCCGGTCTCCGAGATGCTGCTCGGAGAGCTGCCGCTCGGCGGGGTCCGGACGTGATCCACTCACGCGGTCGTGCCCCCTCCTCCAAGCGCGGGAACGCCCGTGGCCGCGAGCGAGCGACGCTCGGCGCGTGCCTCGGGCGACCGGTGCTGCAGGGCCTTGCGCAGCTGCGAGCGGCCGCGGTGGATCCGGCTGCGGACCGTGCCGAGCTTGACGCCCAGGGTCGCGGCGATCTCCTCGTACGAGAGGCCCTCGATGTCGCACAGGACGACGGCCGCACGGAATTCGGGCGCGAGGGTGTCCAGCGCCTGCTGGACGTCCGCGTCGAAGTGCGTGTCGTGGAAGACCTGCTGCGGCGACGGCTCGCGGCTCGGCAGGCGCTCGGCCGCGTCGTCCCCGAGGGCGTCGAAGCGGATGCGCTGCTTGCGGCGCACCATGTCGAGGAAGAGGTTCGTGGTGATGCGGTGCAGCCAGCCCTCGAAGGTGCCGGGCGTGTACGTCGACAGCGAGCGGAAGACGCGGACGAAGACTTCCTGTGTGAGGTCCTCGGCGTCGTGCTGGTTACCCGTCAGACGGTAGGCGAGGCGGTAGACCCGGCCGCTGTGCGTGCTGACGATCTCCTCCCAGGTCGGGGGAGTCCACGCCTGCGATTCCGCATCAGCTGCGAAGGTCGCGGTCTGCGCGGGACGGGCGGCGTTGGAACGGTCAGCGGTGTTGGTCACGGATTTCGGCTCACCCGCCGACCTGAGAAAGCGCCGCAGCACTCCTCCCCGATCCACAGGCGCAGCCGCACCTCCCCTGTCAGCTCTGGTGGTGTCCAGTGGAGCCCCTACCATAGCCACCTCGCCCGTTAGCTCCGGATAAGCGTTTTTACTGAGATTTGCCTGAGGGCGCCGGGCGCTTCGCCTGCGCTGTTTGGTCTGTCGGTCCACCGGCCACCCCCGCGCTCTTTCCCACGCCGTTCTCTCCTGTCCTCTTAAACGCCCGGTCCCATCTGCGAGTTCCCGCCACCAACGGATACAGTCACGCGCAGGCAACCACGGGGACAGGAGAGGGCCATTACCGGCAACCGGCAGACGAGCTGGGCGTTCGCCGACGCCTTTGTCGCCGAGGACGACGCGCTGCGCTGGGCCCGGGACCGGGCCCGTGAGGCCGGCACCCGCCCGGTGTCCCCCGGCGCGGGCGCCGCGCTGCGGATGCTCGCTGCCACCGTGGGCGCCAAGGCGGTGGCCGAGATCGGCACGGGGACCGGGGTGTCCGGAATCCATCTGCTGCACGGCATGCGGCCCGACGGCGTCCTGACCACGGTGGATCCGGAGCCGGAGCGACAGCAGTTCGCCCGGGAGGCGTTCCGCGCCGCCGGATTCGCGAGCAATCGGGCGCGTTTCATCCCCGGACGGGCCCTCGACGTGCTGCCGCGGCTCGCTGACAGCGGCTACGACCTCGTCTTCTGCGACGGTGACCGCACCGAGTGCCTCGACTACCTCGCTGAATCGTTGCGCCTGTTGCGTCCCGGCGGGCTCGTCTGTTTCGAGGGCGTCTTCGCCGACGGCCGGACGGTCGATTCCGGTCCCCAGCCGGTGGAGGTCCTGCGGATGCGGGAGCTGCTGCGGGCGGTGCGTGAGGCGCAGGATCTGGTGCCTTCGCTGCTCCCGGTCGGCGACGGGCTGCTCTGCGCCGTCAAGCGCTGACGCCGCGTCCCCAGCCCCGTAAATGATCTTCTATACATGCTCTGACCTGTGGATACACGACTGCCCCGGCACCGCTTGCGGTACCGGGGCAGTCGACAGGTATGGTCGCTTCCGCGTTAGCCGACGACCTTCTTGAGGGCATCGCCGAGTGCATCGGCCTCGTCCGGAGTCAGCTCGACGACAAGCCGACCGCCGCCTTCGAGCGGAACGCGCATGACGATGCCCCGCCCCTCCTTGGTCACCTCGAGCGGGCCGTCGCCCGTCCGCGGCTTCATGGCCGCCATGC
The DNA here is from genome assembly GCF_035918235.1 of Streptomyces sp. NBC_01445. Taxonomy (NCBI): domain Bacteria; kingdom Bacillati; phylum Actinomycetota; class Actinomycetes; order Kitasatosporales; family Streptomycetaceae; genus Streptomyces; species Streptomyces sp. NBC_01445. Next base: position 4,258,259 of record NZ_CP109485.1, read on the forward strand.
TCGTTCCCCTTCCTGAAACCAGCTCATCGCAGCCGACAACCCAGGTGTCACCGGCATCGAACACATTGCTTCTTGGCCATTATCCCGCATCGCGGGACCCGATGACCAACTTCGGTCTGCATCGCTTGCACAACGCGCTTGAGCAAAACCACTCAATTCGGCGCTGTGACTGCGATACTGCGCGTCCTTCACGACTCCGCCGAGACTTTTTTCTTTGACACAGGTCACATGCGCGGGCTCCGCCGCACACCGTGATCTCCGTCATGCTGAGCACTGACGACGACCGAGCGGCACCAGTTGGAGGGTTCCATGGCCGACAGCGTTCTCTACGAGGTGAGCGACGGGCTCGCGACCATCACGCTCAACCGCCCCGAGGCGATGAACGCGATGAACACCGAGTCCAAGGTCGCCTTCCGGGACGCGGCGCAGGCGGCCGCGGCGGACGGTGCGGTACGGGCCGTGCTGCTCACCGCCGCGGGCGACCGGGCGTTCTGTGTGGGCCAGGACCTGAAGGAGCACGTGGGCTCCCTGATGGCCGACCGCGAGGCGGGCACGGGCCGCACCATGAACACCGTGCGCGAGCACTACAACCCGATCCTGCGGGCCCTGACGCAGATGCCGAAGCCCGTCGTGGCCGCGGTCAACGGTGTTGCCGCGGGGGCCGGTTTCGGCTTCGCGCTCGCCGCCGACTACCGGATCGTCTCGGACACGGCTGCCTTCAACACGTCCTTCGCGGGCGTCGCCCTGACCGCGGACTCGGGGGTGTCCTGGACGCTGCCGCGCGTCGTGGGCCCCGGGCGCGCCGCCGACCTGCTGCTGTTCCCGCGCTCGGTGAAGGCGCAGGAGGCGTACGAGCTCGGGATCGCGAACCGGGTCGTGCCCGCGGCCGAACTGGCCGAGGAGGCGCGGAAGCTGGCGCGTTCGCTGGCAGAGGGTCCGACGCTGGCGTACGCGGCGCTGAAGGAGTCCCTCGCCTTCGCGGCGGGTCACACCCTGGACGAGTCCCTCGACAAGGAGGACGAACTCCAGTCGAGGGCGGGCGCGTCGGAGGACCACACCATCGCGGTCCAGGCGTTCATCGCCAAGGAGAAGCCCAAGTACCTGGGCCGGTAGGACGCGTGCGTGGCCCGTGGCGTGTGTGAGGTCCGTCCTCAGCGCTTGCGGGCCATGCAGTCCACCAGATGGTCGTCGACCAGGCCGCAGGCCTGCATGAGCGCGTACGCCGTCGTCGGGCCGACGAAGCGCAGGCCGCGCTTCTTGAGCGCCTTGGACAGGGCTGTCGACTCGTCCGTGATCGCGGGTACGTCTCCGATGACGCGCGGCGCCGGGCGGGCGGCCGGGTCCGGGGCGTGCGACCAGATGAGGGTGTCGAGCTCGCCCTCGGGCCAGTCTGCGAGCACGCGCGCGTTGGCCAGCGTCGCGTCGATCTTGGCGCGGTTGCGGATGATGCCCTCGTCGGCGAGGAGCCGCTCGCGGTCGGTGTCCGTGAACGCGGCCACGTCGGAGATCTTGAATCCGGCGAACGCGGCGCGGAAACCCTCGCGGCGGCGCAGGATCGTGATCCAGGACAGGCCGGACTGGAACGCCTCCAGGGAGACCCGCTCGAACAGCGCGTCGTCGCCGTGGACGGGGCGGCCCCACTCCTCGTCGTGATACTTCACGTAGTCCTCGGTGGACAGGCCCCACGGGCAGCGCAGCGCCCCGTCCGGGCCCGGTACGGCGCCGCCGGCGCTCTCGTCGCTCACTGGTGGCCCTCTCCGGGGTGTCGGCCGAAACCGGGTCCCTGGGGTCGCATCTGGGCCCGCGCGCCCGACAGCGCGATCTCGAGGTCGGAGATCCGCTGGTCCCGCTCGGCCAGCTCGGCGCCGAGCCGCCCGAGGGCGTCGTCCACCTCTGCCATGCGGTAGCCGCGCAGCGCGACGGGCAGGCGCAGGGCCTCCACGTCGGCGCGGCCGACGGGCCGGTCGTGGGGCAGCGGGTCGGTGAACTGCTCGGGCGGCGCCTCCGGGAGCGCCCCGCTCTCGCCGCCGCCGAGCACGGCGAGTGTCACCGCGCCGACGACCACGACGAGCGCGACGACCAGAAACAAGAACATGACCATCTTCGCTGTCCCCTGGCTCGAAGCCCGGATCCGGTCCCGATCCCGGTCCGGAAACTGTCAGGGTCCGATCGTGCCATGAGGGTGTGACAGTTAAGGTCGCAGGCGACCGGTCGACAGGTTTCACAGCAGCCACAAGGAGAGTCACAGGGGATGCTCAGGCTTGGCCCGCGCGAGTTCGGCGCACACGAGCCGGTGATCATGGCGATCGTGAACCGGACCCCTGACTCGTTCTACGACCAGGGTTCGACGTTCCACGACGAGCCCGCTCTCACCCGGGTCGAACAGGCCGTGGCGGAGGGCGCCGCGATCATCGACATCGGCGGGGTCAAGGCGGGCCCCGGCGACGAGGTGAGCGCGCAGGAGGAGGCCCGCCGCACGGTCGGCTTCGTGGCCGAGGTGCGCCGCCGCTTCCCGGACGTCGTCATCAGCGTCGACACCTGGCGGCACGACGTGGGCGAGGCAGTCTGCGAGGCCGGCGCCGATGTCCTGAACGACGCGTGGGGCGGCGTCGACCCCAAGCTGGCGGAGGTCGCGGCGCGTTACGGGAAGGGCCTGGTCTGCACGCACGCGGGCGGCGCCGAACCGCGTACGCGCCCGCACCGTGTCGCGTACGACGACGTGATGGCGGACATCCTGGACGTGACCGTGGGGCTCGCCGAGCGGGCCGTCGCGCTGGGGGTGCCGCGCGAGTCCGTGCTCATCGACCCGGGGCACGACTTCGGCAAGAACACCCGGCACAGCCTGGAGGCGACGCGCAGGCTGGGCGAGATGGTGGAGACGGGCTGGCCGGTCCTGGTGTCCCTGTCGAACAAGGACTTCGTCGGCGAGACGCTCGACAGGCCGGTCAAGGAGCGGGTGATCGGGACGCTGGCCACGACGGCGGTGTCGGCGTGGCTGGGCGCGCAGGTGTACCGGGTCCACGAGGTGGCCGAGACCAGGCAGGTGCTCGACATGGTCGCCACCATCGCCGGCCACCGGCCCCCGGCGGTCGCCCGCCGAGGGCTCGCCTAGGCGCCCGCTCTCAGGCGCCTACTTGCCGACTTCCTTGGTCACGAGGGCGATCGCCTCGTCCACGTCGTCCGTGACGTGGAACAGCAGCAGGTCGGCCTCGGAGGCCTTGCCCTGGGCGATGACGGTGTTCTTCAGCCAGTCGACGAGGCCGCTCCAGTACTGCGTCCCGAAGAGGACGATCGGGAAGCGCGTGACCTTCGTGGTCTGGACGAGGGTGAGCGCCTCGAACAGCTCGTCCAGGGTGCCGAGGCCGCCCGGCAGGACCACGAAGCCCTGCGCGTACTTCACGAACATCGTCTTGCGGACGAAGAAGTAGCGGAAGTTCAGGCCGAGGTCGACGTACTGGTTGAGGCCCTGTTCGAAGGGCAGCTCGATGCCGAGGCCCACGGAGATGCCCTTGGCCTCGACGGCGCCCTGGTTCGCGGCCTGCATCGCGCCGGGCCCGCCGCCCGTGATGACCGCGAACCCTGCCTCGACGAGCGCTCTGCCGATGGCGACTCCGGCCGCGTACTCCGGCGAGTCCTGCTGTGTGCGGGCCGAGCCGAACACGCTGATGGCGGGCGGGAGTTCGGCGAGCGTGCCGAAGCCTTCGATGAACTCCGACTGGATGCGCAGGACCCGCCAGGGATCGGTGTGCACCCACTCGGAGGGTCCTTCGGAGTCGAGGAGGCGCTGATCGGTGGTGCTCGACTGGACCTGGTCGTGGCGACGGATCACCGGGCCGAGCCGCTGCTCCTTGGGACGCTTCCTGCCCTCGGGGTTGCTCATTCGCTGCTCCCTCCACTGCGTACGTGCAGCAAGGGTAGGTCTACGCGGGTTACGTGCGGGGGACCCCGGAGTGTCAGGCCGTGAGCCAGGAGCGCAGCCGCTCCTCGGCGGCGAGGATCCTGCGGGTGTCCACGCGCTCGTCCCTCTTGTGGGCGAAGATCGGGTCGCCGGGGCCGTAGTTCACGGCGGGGACGCCGAGCGCGCTGAACCGGGAGACGTCCGTCCAGCCGAACTTGGGGCGGGCCTTGCCGCCGACGGCCGCCATGAACGCGGCGGCGGCAGGGTGGTCGAGGCCGGGGCGCGCGCCGCCGGTGTGGTCGTCGACCACGTAGTCGTCGATGTCGCAGCCGGCGAAGAAGTCCCGGACGAAGGCCTCGGCCTCCTCGGCGCTGCGGTCGGGTGCGTAACGGAAGTTGACGGTGACCGAGCAGGCGTCGGGGATGACGTTCGTGGCGACGCCGCCCTCGATGCGCACGGCGTTGAGACCCTCGTGGAACTGGAGGCCGTCGACCACGGGCTTACGGGGCTCGTACGCGGCGAGGCGTTCCAGGATGGGGGCGGCCTTGTGGACGGCGTTGGACCCCATCCAAGCGCGCGCGGAGTGCGCCCGCTCCCCCTTGGTCGTCAGGATGACGCGCAGGGTGCCCTGGCAGCCGCCCTCGACCTCGCCGTCGGTGCCCTCCAGGAGGATCGCGAAGTCACCCTCCAGCCAGTCGGGGTGGGCCTCGGCCACATGTCCCAGACCGTTGAGGTGGGCGGCGACCTCTTCGTTGTCGTAGAAGACGAACGTGAGGTCGCGGTTGGGCTCGGTGACGGTCTGCGCGATGCGCAGCTGGACCGCGACGCCCGACTTCATGTCGCTGGTGCCGCAGCCCCACAGGATGCCGTCCTCGTCGAGGCGCGAGGGGACGTTGTCCGCGATCGGGACCGTGTCGATGTGCCCGGCGAGGATGACCCGCTCGCCGCGCCCCAGGTTCGTCCGCGCGACGATGTTGTTGCCGTACCGGTCGACCGTGAGGTGCGGCAGGGCGCGCAGGGCCGTCTCGATGGCGTCGGCGAGGGGCTTCTCCTGCCCGCTCGGCGACGCGAAGTCGACCAGCTGGGCGGTGAGCAGCGCGGCGTCCCGCGTGAGGTCAAGGGCGGTGAGGTCCATGGTGTCGACCCTAATGCCCGGCGGCCGAGGGCCCTGTCGGTGGCCTCCAGTACCTTTGACGCGTGCCTGAGCCCCCCACCCTCGTCCGGCGCGGCCGTCTCCTCCGTATCGGGGCGGCCGTCGTGGTGCTGCTCGCTGTCGCCGCGTATCTGATCGTCCAGTACGTCTCGGGTGGCAGACCGGCCCCGCGCTGCACGGTCGTCTCGGGGAACGGCGACGGCGCGTCCTACGAGTTCACCTCCGAGCAGGCGGTGAACGCGGCGACGATCTCGGCCGTCGGCACCTCGCGCGGCATGCCCGAGCGCGCGGTCACGATCGCGCTCGCGACCGCGCTCCAGGAGTCGGGCCTGCGGAACATCCACCACGGCGACCGCGATTCGCTGGGCCTGTTCCAGCAGCGCCCGTCGGAGGGCTGGGGCACGCAGGCGCAGATCATGGACCCGGTGTACGCGGCGGGGCGGTTCTACGAGCACCTGGACAAGATTCCGGGCTATTCGCGGCTGCCTCTGACGGTCGCGGCGCAGCGGGTGCAGCGCAGCGGCTATCCGCAGGCCTACGCGAAGCACGAGCCGGACGCCACGCTGCTCGCCGCGGCGCTGACGGGCCGGGCGGGTGCGTCGCTGACCTGCGAAGGGCGGCCGAGCGGCACGGAGGTCAGGAAGCCGGGCGATCCCGCGAAGGTGCGGGAGGCGCTGGTGCGTGACTTCGGGCGCGAGGTATCGCCGGCGGCCGGCGCGGGCGGACACGACGTGACCGTCCCGGTGCCCGCCACGGTGGACTCGGCCGAGGGCGGGGAGCGGCAGCGCGGCTGGGAGCTGGCGCACTGGGCGGTGGCCAACTCCTCGGCGCTGCGCATCGAGCGGGTGTCCTACGCGGGCCGCGACTGGATCGCGGGCGACGCCGGCGGCAAGTGGAGCGGGGCGGCGGCGCAGGCCGCGGCGGGGGCCGGGAAGGGCCTCGGAGAGGTCCGGATCGTCACCGCGCAGTAGTGCGGTTGATAGCTCGATCGGGCGATGTACGTCAGCTGCGGACGACGCCCCTCGCGGTTCTTCGCAGGACCCGTGGGCATATGCGGAATTCCCTTGCGGGCAAAGGGGCGTAGGCGTTTTACGCCCTCGCGGAGCGCGTGGCGTTTGCCCGTTTTTCGCCGCAGATGATAATGCGACACATTGCCAACTCTTTACGTTGCGCGAGCGAAACCTTCGCGACCTTCGAGCGGTAGTCACTGCGTCCGAGCGCCGGGCACCCGACGCCGGACACCACCGTTCTCTCCCGTCTAAGGAGCATCAATGTCCCTCCCCCTGACCCGCCGGATCGCCCGTGCCGCGCTGCTGATCGCAGCGGGAGCGGCTCCCGTGGTCGGAGCGGCCGGATCCGCGAGCGCCGTAGACCTCCCGGCCACCCCGAACGTGGGCAGCCTCACCGCGCTCGACGGCGCGAACGTCGGCAACACCGTCGACGGCGCCGCCCAGAACGTCAGCGGCCTCGCGGGCGACACGGCCGGCAAGGCCGTGAAGAAGGCCGTGCCGACCGCCGGCAAGGCCGTGGGCCGGAGCGCCAAGACGGCCACCCCCGCCGCCCAGAAGGCGGCCGGTGACGTCGCGGGCAGCGCCGGTGACGTGGTCGGCCAGACCGCGGGCACGGCCACCGACGGCGGCCTCCCGACCGATGCGCTCGGCAGCGGCCTGCCCACCGGCGCGCTCCCCGCCACGGGCAAGCTGCCGACGCAGGGCCTGCCGCTCGGCTGAGCATCCGGCACCCGGTGAAAGGGGGCGGGGAGCCTGTGACGACAGGCTCCCCGCCCCCTCCGCTGTGCCGTGAGCTCTGGCTCAGGCGCCCGGCTCAGGCGCCCTGGCTCAGGCGCTCGACCGCCGCGGCCACGCGCTCGTCACTCGCCGTCAGCGCCACGCGGACGAAGCGGTCGCCCGCGGGCCCGTAGAAGTCGCCGGGCGCGACCAGGATCCCGAGCTCCGCCAGGTGCGCCACGGTGTCCCAGCAGGACTCGTCGCGCGTCGCCCACAGGTAGAGGCTCGCCTCGCTGTGCTCGATGCGGAAGCCGTGCTTGACCAGGGCCTCGCGCAGGGCCGTGCGGCGGGCGGCGTAGCGCCCGCGCTGCTCCTGCACGTGCTCGTCGTCGCCGAGGGCCGCGACGACGGCCGCCTGCGTCGGGGCGGACGTCATCATGCCGCCGTGCTTGCGGATCTCGAGCAGGTCGCCGAGAACAGCGGCGTCACCGGCCAGGAAGGCGGCCCGGTAGCCCGCGAGGTTCGACCGCTTCGAGAGCGAGTGGACCGACACGATCCCCTCGTACGAGCCGCCGCAGACGTCCGGGTGCAGGACCGAGACCGGGTCCGCCTCCCAGCCGAGCTCGATGTAGCACTCGTCGGAGAAGACGAGGATGCCGTGCTCGCGCGCCCAGGCGACGATCCGGGTCAGCTCGTCCTTGGACAGGACGCGGCCGGTCGGGTTCGAGGGCGAGTTGAGCCACAGGAGCTTGATCCCCGTCGGGTCGAGCTCTGTCGGGTCGTCGTACGAGACGTGGTCCGCGCGGGCCAGGCGGGCGCCGACCTCGTACGTCGGGTAGGCCAGGCGCGGGTAGGCGACCTTGTCTCCGGGGCCGAGGCCCAGCTGCGTCGGGAGCCAGGCCACGAGCTCCTTGGAGCCGACGATCAGCAGGACGTTGCGGTGGGTGAACCCGCGCGCGCCGAGGCGCCGCTCGCTCCAGCCCACGAGCGCGTCCCGCAGCTGGGGCGTGCCCCACACCGTGGGATAGCCGGGCGAGTCCGCGGCCGCGATCAGCGCTTTCTGGATCAGCTCGGGCACCGGGTCGACCGGCGTGCCGACGGAGAGGTCGACGATCCCGCCCTCATGGGCGGCGGCCGTCTTCTTGTACGGCTCGAGCTTGTCCCAGGGGAACGTGGGAAGGCGGTCGGAGACTGCGGACACCTGACTCACTTCTTTCGTACGTGTCTCTCGTACGTGCATGCGTACTTGGGTAAACGCCTCGGTCCCGTACGGCGGGTGTGCCGTACGGGACCGGGGCGGTGCGATATGCGGCCGCTTACTGGTTCTGCGGCGGAAGCGCGGCGATGAAGGCGTGGTCGCGCTCGATCAGGCCGAGCTTGCTGGCGCCGCCGGGCGAACCGAGCTCGTCGAAGAACTCGACGTTCGCCTTGTAGTAGTCCTTCCACTCTTCGGGAGTGTCGTCCTCGTAGAAGATCGCCTCGACCGGGCAGACCGGCTCACAGGCTCCACAGTCGACGCATTCGTCCGGGTGGATGTACAAGGACCGGGAGCCCTCGTAGATGCAGTCGACCGGGCACTCCTCGATGCACGCCTTGTCCTTCACGTCGACACAAGGCTGCGCGATGACGTAGGTCACGCTGTCGTTCCTCCTCGGTAGGGCGCGGCGGGCCGATCTGCGGCTCGTCCGCGTGGCGCGCGGGAGCGCGGCGTCGTCGATGCCCGCACCTAGTATCTCCGTTCCTGGGCATGATCCGAACAGGAGGGGTGGAACGAGCTGTGGAATTCACTGCGGGCGGACGGCTCGAGCTTCGCTTGACGGCCTCTGACGTGGGAAAACGTGTCTCCGTGCGACGGCTGACCGAGGTCGGCTCGCCGGGTGCGAAGTTCACCGACACGGTCGGAGTTCTCACATCGTGGAACGACGGTGTGCTGCTCATCACAAAACGGGGCGGAGAGCAGGTCCGTATTGCGGAATCGTCCCTGGTCGCGGGCAAGGTCGTGCCGTCCGCGCCCGCCCGGCGCCGCGGGCCCGCCGCGTCGTACGAGGAGCTGGCGCGGGCTGCCGCGCGCGCGTGGCAGCCCGTGGAGAGCGAGCGGCTCGGCGGCTGGGAGCTGCGGGCCGCCGGCGGGTTCACGCGGCGGGCCAATTCGGTGCTGCCGCTGGGCGATCCGGGGCTCCCTCTCGACGAGGCGCTCACGCGCGTCCGTGCCTGGTACGAGCGGCGCGGGCTGCCCGCGTACATCCAGACCGCGACCGGCGCCGAGGGCACGCAGGAGCTGCTGTGCGCGGAGCTGGAGGCGCGGGGGTGGGTGCGTGAGGTGAGCGCGGAGATGTGGGTCGGCGGGCTCGCGCCGGTCGCGGACGGCGTGGACCTCGGCGACCGGGTCGGGCTGACGCGGGAGCCGGGCGAGTCGTGGCTCGGCCGGTATCAGCGCAAGGGCGCGAGCGAGGTGGCCCTGAAAGTGCTGACCACCGGGCCTTCGGTGTGGTTCGCGACCGTGCCGGGAGACGGCGGGGAGCCCGACGCGATCGGGCGGTGCGTCGTGGACGGGCGGTGGGCCGGTTTCGCGGCGGTCGAGGTGGCTCCGTCGCGGCGGCGGGAGGGCCTGGCGTCGGCCGTGATGACGGCGCTCGCGCGCCGCGCGCTGGAGGAGGGCGCATCGGCGGCCTGGCTCCAGGTGGAGACGGACAATGAGGGGGCCCGGGCGCTGTACGGGCGGCTCGGCTTCGCCGCGCACCACGCGTACCACCACTACCGTGCCCCGGAACCGGACCGGGACCCGGATTCGGCCGGACACTGAGCGAGGCAGGTATGTCCCCCCACATCTCCCCCCGCTCCGAGGAGCTGCGCCGGCGGTTCGCCGAGGAGGCGCGGGCGGAGCGGCCCGATCTGTCTCAGCTGTGCCTGCTGGTGGCTGCCGAGGCGGACAGCTCGCTCGACGAGGCCGGGATGGACGCCGTCCAGATGGACCTCGACCGCCTCGCCGGGCAGGTGCCGTTCCGTCCCGGCGGACCGCGGGCGTGGGCGACGGCGCTGGCCGAGCTGCTGGGGGCCCGCTGCGGTTTCCGTGGCACGCCGGGCGACTACGAGCGGCTGGAGTCCTCGCTCCTGCACGAGGTCGTGCGCCGCAGGCGGGGGCTGCCGATCCTGTTGTCGGTGGTGTGGATGGAGGTCGCGCGGCGGGCCGGGGCGCCGGTGTACGGGGTGGCGCTGCCGGGGCACTTCGTGGTCGGGTTCGGACCCGCGCAGGATCAGGTGCTCGCCGATCCGTTCGACGGGGGCCAGGTGCTGACCGGGGCGGACGCGGAGCTGCTCGTGGCCGGCGCGACGGGGGCTCCGCTGAGCGCGTCGATGCTGCAACCGGCCGATCCGCTGGACGTCGTGCTGCGGATCCTGAGCAACATCCGCGCGTGGGCGGCGACGCGGCCGGAGCGTTCGGACGTGGCGATGTGGGCGGTCGAGCTGTCGCTGCTGCTGCCCACGCACCCCGCCCGGCTGCGCTACGAACGGGCCCAGCTCCTCGTCCGCAGCGGGGACTTCCTCGCGGGGGCGGCGGAGCTGGACGCGTACGCGGAGGTGGTGGGAGCCGTGGACGCCCCGGCCGCCGAGACCGTACGCGCGCAGGCGCGGGCGGCCCGGGCGATGCTGAACTGACCGGCTACAGCCACCCCTTCTCGCGGGCGATCCGTACCGCCTCCGCCCTGTTGCGCACGGCGAGCTTCTGGATGGCCGTCGAGAGGTAGTTGCGGACCGTGCCCTGGGACAGGTGCAGCGCCGCCGCCAGCTCGGCGTTGGTCGAGCCGTCGGCCGCCGCGCGCAGGATCTCGCGTTCGCGGTCGGTCAGCGGGTTGGCGCCCTCGGCGAGCGCGGCGGCCGCGAGGGTGGGGTCGATGACGCGCTCACCGGCGAGCACTTTGCGTACGGCGTCGGCGAGCTGGGCCGCGGGGGCATCCTTGACGAGGAACGCGTGGGCGCCGGACTCCATCGCCGTACGGAGATAGCCGGGGCGGCCGAACGTGGTGAGGACGACGACCTTGAGGGCGGGCAGGTGCTCGCTGAGCTGGGCGGCGGCCTCGATGCCGGTCATGCCGGGCATCTCGATGTCCAGGAGCGCCACGTCGGGGCCGTGGGCGCGGGCCGCCTCAAGGACCTCGTCGCCGCGCGCCACCTGGGCGACGACCTCGATGTCGGGTTCGAGGCCGAGGAGCGCCGCGAGGGCCTCCCGCACCATCGACTGGTCCTCCGCGAGCAGGACCTTGATCTGAGCGCTCATGCGCCGGATCCTACGGAGCCCACCGGCACCCGGGCCACCAGCAGGAACCCGCGGTCCCGCCCGGGCCCGGCATCCAGAGTGCCGCCGACGCCCTCGACGCGTTCGCGCAGGCCCGTCAGGCCGTTGCCCGGAACAAGGCTGCCGCCCGCCGCGGCGCCGGCCCCGTCGTCCTCCACGGTCAGCTCCATGACGGGACCGCCGAGGGTCTGGCGGAGGGCGATGCCGACCGTGCAGCGGTGGGCGCCGCTGTGCCGTACGGCGTTGGTGACGGCCTCGCGCAGAGTCCAGGCGAGGGCGGCCTCCTGTTCGGCGGGCAGGTCGTCGGGCGAGTCCACGGGGACGTCGGCCTCGATGCCGGCGGCGGCCAACGCGGCGCGCGCTCCGGCCAGTTCGGTGCCGAGGCGGGCGCGGCGGTAGCCGGTGACGGCCTCCCGTACGTCGACGAGTGCCTGGCGGCTGACCTGCTCGATGTCGGCGACCTCCTTGCCCGCCTTCTCGGGGTGGTCGGGGAGCATACGGCCGGCGAGCTCGCTCTTGAGCGTGATCAGGGAGAGCGAGTGGCCGAGGAGGTCGTGCAGGTCGCGGGCGAGGCGCAGGCGCTCCTCGTTGGCCGCGAGCTGGGCGACGGTGGCGCGCGCCCGGCGCAGTTCGACGGTCGTGCGCACGAGTTGCCGTACGCCCGTCATCGCGAAGCCGCCGAGGAGGGCGGGCACGACGAGGCCGAGGTCCCAGCCCCGGCCGAGCGGGATCCCGAGGAGGACCATCGCGGCCGTGACCGCGACGATCGACCAGCGGGCGTACCGCATGGGCAGCACCGCCCCGCACGACACGGAGACGTACACGAACAGGACGAGCCAGGGGGCGCCGAGCGTGAGGGACATGACGACGGCGACCGCGGCGAGCGCCCCGAGGATCGCGACCAGCCGCCCCCGGCCCATGGCGCGGGCGGTGTGGCGGAAGACGAGGGCCAGGTAGACGCCGACGAAGGCGACCAGGCCGAGCCAGCCGAGCGCGGTGGCCCAGGCCGTGTGGCCGCCGTTGACGAGGTCGTCGATCGGATCCGCCATGAAGACCAGCCAGATGCCGATCCACAGCAGCTTGCGCAGGGCCTCACGGCGGTTGCGGGGCGACTGCCCCATGCCGGTGAGCCTGATCTCGTCCGGCGTCTTGGCGTTCACGCCTTCAGGGTGTCCTTCCGGTACAGCCAGGCCGCGCCGCCCGCGAAGACCAGGAAGTACGCGACGATCAGCGTGACGTCCTTGGCGTGCGGGGCGTTGCCCAGCTCGATGGCCTGGCCGAGGGCAGCGTACGCGTGTGTGGGCAGCCAGGACGCGATGTCGCTGAGCCACTGCGGGAAGCCGGTCGAGGGGAACCAGAGGCCGCCCAGGATCGACAGGCCGAAGTACACGATCATCGTGATGGGGCGGACGGCGTCACCGGTCGCGAGGTAACCGATGGCGACGCCGAGCGCGGCGAAGCAGAGACTGCCGGCCCAGATCGCGACGACGAGGGCGAGCCACTGCCAGGCGTCGAGACGTACGCCCTTGGTGACCGCGGCGACGACGAAGACGACGACGATGGACGGCAGGCTGACCACGGCGGCGCTGGCGGTCTTGGCGAGGACGTAGCCGCGCCCGGGGAGCGTCGTCAGGCGCAGCTGGCGCACCCAGCCGCTCTCGCGCTCCTTGGCGATGCGCTCGCTGTTGCCCATGAGGACGGCGGTCAGGGCGCCGAAGGACGCCATCGACACCATCATGAACGCGGCGAGGTTCAGGCCGGTGCCGTCGACCATGGTCGAGCTGTCGGAGCTGCCCGCGATGAGCAGGAACAGGACCGACGGGTAGACGACGGAGAAGAACAGGAACTTCTTGTTGCGCAGCGCCCGGGTGATCTCGAGCTTGATCAGGCTGTTCATGACGTCCTGGCCTCCTCGGCCGTGGTGATGGCTACGAAGGCCTGCTCCAGGCCGAGGCCCGCGACCTCCAGGTTGCGCGGGTAGACGCCGAGTCCGTACAGGGCGTGCACGGTGGCGTCGGCGTCGCTCGACTGGAGGCGGACGGTGCGGCCCGACACGTCGAGGGTGGTGAGGAACGGCAGGGCGCGCAGGGCCGGTTCGTCGATGTCGCCCTCCAGGTCGAAGGCGACCTTGCGGGCGCCGGCCTTGGCCTTGATCTCGGCGGCTGTGCCGTCGGCGAGGAGGCGGCCGCGGTGCAGGACGAGGACGCGGTCGGCGATCGCGTCGGCCTCCTCCAGGTAGTGCGTGGCGAAGAGGACCGTGCGGCCCTGGTCGGCCTGTTCGCGCATCGTGGCCCAGAACGCCTGGCGGGCGGAGACGTCCATGCCGGTGGTCGGCTCGTCGAGCACGATGAGGTCGTTGGCCCCGGCGGTGGCGAGGGCGAAGCGGACACGCTGCTCCTGACCTCCGGAGAGCTTGTTGACCTTGCGGTCGGCGATCTGCGTGATGCCCGCCCGGGACAGCACCTCGCCCGGCTTGTACGGCTTGGGGTGCAGGGCGCAGGCGAGCTTCACGAGCTCGGCCACGGTGACCTCGTCCATCAGGCCGCCGCTCTGCAGCATGGCGCCGACGCGGCCCTGGACTATCGCGTCCCGGGGGCTGGTGCCGAAGACGCGGACGGAACCGGTGTCCGCCGGGCGCAGCCCGAGGAGGAGGTCGAGGGTGGTGGACTTGCCCGCGCCGTTCGGGCCGAGGAGGGCGACGGTCTCGCCCGGGTGCAGTTCGAGGGTGAGCCCGTCCACGGCCCTGACGTCCCCGTAGCTCTTGCTCACCTGCTCGAAGCCGACCACCGCGGTGGCCTGTGCTGTCGTTGTCATGGCATCCATGCTGGCGGGTGGGGGCGGGTGCCCGGCAGTGTCGGCAGGCCGGTGTCCGGGATGACAGATGTCATGTCCGCGGGCGGCAGCACAGCGGGCGGGCCCCCACGAAGGGGACCCGCCCGGTATGTGACGTACGTGCCGGCTAGCCCGGGTTGGTCTCGATGGTCCCGGTGCGCTCGGCGGGCGTCTTGCCCTTGAGGGCCTGTCGCATTGCAGCAGCCACGTCGTTCGGGTTCACCGGCGTCTTCTTGCCGGTGCCGCGCGTGATGAGGATGCCGTCGAACGTGTTGCCGTACAGCTTCTTCAGGGCCGGCAGGTTGTAGACGTCGACGAGCTTGCCGTTGACCGCCTTGACGCCGAGGATCTGCGGCAGCGACTTGGCGGGGCCGAACGGGATCTGCGCGTTGCCCGCCTTGATGACGACGTTCGCGGACATGGCGGGCTGCGCGAACTCCTTCATCATCCGGTCGACCTCGGCGTTCGAGACGGTGGGCTTGCGGGTCGTCGTCGCCATCGGCACGGCCCGCGCGGCGCCCGTCTCCACGTGCGCGCGGTACGCCTCCTCGACGGACGAGGAGGAACGGGCGACGTCGATGCCCTTGCCCGTCTTTCCGTACACGGCGATGGCCTTGCCCGGGACGAACCTGATCGTGCCGTCGCCCGTGGAGGCGTCGCCTGCGGCCCGTTCGAGGGCGGCCCGGAGCTTCTCCTCGTCCACGGGCATGACCGGCTCGACGACGCGTTCGTTGCCGAACAGCGAGCCGATCACGGAGACCGGGTTGTAGTCGCTGCCCGCGGCCGCCGCCACCGTCGCCGTGCTGTCCAGGCTCAGGCCCGCCTGGTCCGGCCTGAGCGGCACGGACTTGCCGTCGACCGACAGCTGGAGCGGGTCGGTGGTGCGCTTGCCGAAGGCGGTGTCGAGCTTGGCCGCGGCCTCGTCACGCGTGCCGCCGCCGATGTCGACGCCGAGCACGGTGGTGCCCTTGGGCACGTCCGAGTGGCTCATCAGCAGTCCGGCGCCGTACGCGACACCGACCAGGCCCACGGCACCCGCGCCCACGAGGACGAGCTTGTTGCGGCCCTTCTTCTTGCGGGGCGCGGCCGGGGCGCTCTGGCCGACGGGGTCGGGGAGCTTCGGCGGGGTGTGCGGCAGCGGGCCTTCGGGACGCGGGCCGGGCGCGAACGGCGCGTTCGGTCCGCCGAGGCCCGGCCGGACGACCGGGATGCCACTGGTCAGCGTCTCACCGGAGACATGGCCGCCCGGGCCCGGCTCGGGCGCGGGCTTCTGCGGCGTCAGGATCGCGGTGTCGTCGCTCATCTGCGGCGGCCGCTGACCGCCGGGAGGGCCGCCGAGGGGGCCGCCCATAGGACCGCCCATAGGACCTCCGGGAGGGCCGCCGGGGCGCGCCATCGGGTTGTCGCCGCCGGGGCGCGCCATGGGGCTGTTGCCGCCGACGGGTCCCGTGGTCGGTCCCGCGGGGCCGCGCGGGGGGACGCCGGGGCCGGTGCCGTCGGCGTTCCCGGCGAAGTAGGGCAGGTCGCCGCGGTGCGGGTCGCCGGAGCTCCCGGACTGCGGCGGGCGGCCGTGCGGCGCGGCGGCGCCGCCCGCCTGGCCCGGCACCGTACCGGAGTTGCCCGGAGCGGGAGCATCGGCGGAGCCGCCCCGCTGAGGCGGGCCCGACTTGCGCGGCGCGAACCAGTCGCTCGTCTTCTCCTCCGCGGCCGGTGCGCCCTGGCCGTCACCCGAAGGAGCCGTCCGCGGAGCAGGAGGGGCCGGGGTCTCGGGTGCCGGGACCGGCGCGGCGGCCGGGTCCGGGGTGGCGGGTCCCGCGTCCACGTCGCTCATGGGCGTGCGCATCACTACGGGGGGGATGGGGCGCGATCCGGGGATGTTGATCCGGATCCGCGTCGTCAGCGTGGTCTCCGTCTTGCGTTCCTCGGGGACCGGCCGGCCCTCGGCGGGCTGCCCGGCATCGCCGGGCGCACCGTCGCCGGACCCGGCGCCCTGGGCGGGGGTGCCGTACGGAGGCGTCCCCGAGGGGTACGCGGCACCGCCGCGCCCCTGGGGCCCGGAGGACGAACTGTCAGTTTCACGACTCAAAGCAGGTTCTCCCGGTTGGCTCCGCCGCCCGTCTCGACCTCACGCGGGCTGCTCGGCGGCGCGCACCACCATACTGGCCGCGGCCGGAACACATCCGGTGACCGCCGACGAAATCCGTACGGGGCACGGGCCGAAGTGGTACGTCACTTCCCAAGTCGGGCGTCGGGTCGGGGTGGTTGCTGCGGCAAACCCAGGGTGGCGCACATCACAGCGACGGCCATCCCGCCGAGAAGGAACAGATAGGAGCCGGTTCCCGCGCCGAAGAGGAAGTCGCCCTCGGGCCTGGTCGACGTGAGCAGGATGACCGTGACGGCCCAGCCCACGGCGGGCGCGACGGCCCCGCCCCGGGTGCCCGTCGCCCGCGCCCCGCCGAGGAACGCGCCGGCCGCGCCGAGCAGCGCGAGGAGCAACCCGCCCGGAAACAGGCCGCCTTGGACCAGGGACCCCGCCACCCCGACAAGTGCGCCGAGCACGAGGAGTCCCGCCAGCACGGCGATGCGCCCGGCGTCGGGGCCGGTCCCCACCGGCTGGACCGCCGGGCCGGCCGGGGGCTTCGCGGCGCCGCTCGACGCCGCCGACCGCCCGGACTTGGCCGGGTTGCCCGACTTTCCTGCGCCACTCATCACGCCACCACTCCCGCGAACAGGTCCGTCTCGTAGGGCGCCCCCGCCTCGCCCCGCGCCAGCTCGTAATACTCCACGTCGAAGACCGGCTGGGCGAGCCCGTTCGACAGGGCGAAGACCGGTTCGCCGCCGGGTGCGATCTCGACCTGGGTGGCGTGGGCGCGCATCGCGGCGGTCTTGGCCGCGGCGAAGGCCCTGCCGTCGATCTCGGCGGTGACCCGCTCGTCGTCGACGACGCCCGGTACGTCGCCGATCTCGGCCGCGGTCCCGTACGGGGTCGAGCCGAGGACACCGGCCAGCCGGCGGAAGCGCTCCTCGACCACGGAACGGGGCACGCGGTTCCAGTAGATCTTCGCGACGGTGTGGGTGTCGCCGAGGTCGCGGCGGAACGCGGGCTCGGCCGCGAGCTCGGCGGCGCGCATGGCGACGCGATGGGCCTTGATGTGGTCGGGGTGGCCGTAGCCGCCGTCCGGGTCGTAGGTGACCAGGACCTGGGGGCGGACCTCGCGGATCACCTCGACGAGATGGGCTGCGGCCTCGTCCAGGTCGGCGGCCCAGAAGGCGCCGGGCCGGTCGTTCTGCTCGGCGCCCATCATCCCGGAGTCGCGGAAGCGTCCGGGGCCGCCGAGGAAGCGGTGGTCGGTGACCCCGAGCTCCTTCATGGCGGCGGTGAGCTCGCCGATGCGGTGCGGGCCGAGGATGTCCTCGCGGTCCGGGGCGAGGTGCGCGAGAACGTCCGGGATGACCTCGCCCTCCTCGCCGAGGGTGCAGGTCACCAGGGTGACGTGGGCACCGTCGGCCGCGTACTTGGCCATGGTGGCGCCATTGTTGATCGACTCGTCGTCGGGGTGCGCGTGCACGAGGAGCAGACGCCGGTCGGGCAGTTCCGTCATGCGCCCCAGCCTAGGACGTCATGACTGGCCCTAGAACTTGATCCCGCCGATCATGCCCGCGACGTTCGTCGTGAGCTCGCTGATGGTGGGGGCGATGGAGGAGCTGGCGAGGTAGAACCCGAGCAGGACGCAGACGATCGCGTGTCCGGCCTTCAGACCCGACTTCCTGATCAGAATGAAGACGATGATCGCGAACAGCACCACTGCCGAGATCGAGAGTGCCACAGCGGTCCACCTCCCTTGATCCGAGTCCAACTGCCGTACGCCACGCGGGAACCGGGCGGTCCCTTAGCCACGCAGCGCTATGGATCATAACTATCCGTCCCGCCGCATGAGTCGGTGCATGGCAGCAAGGGGGGCGCACGGCGGCACGGCCCCATAGGGTCGGGGGATGACCACCGAGCCTCTCTCCTTTCCGCGCCAGCACGCCCGCACCCAGCGCTTCACGCTCGGCGCACCACGGGCGTTCACGGTGGCGCCCGACGGCGAGCGCGTCGCCTTCCTGCGGTCCGGATCCGGTACCGATCGGGCGAACGCCCTGTGGGTCCTCGATGTGACGTCCGGCGAGGAGCGGATCGCCGCCGATCCCCGGGCCCTTCTGGGCGGTGCCGAGGAGGCTCTGTCGGACGAGGAGCGCGCACGGCGCGAGCGCAGCCGCGAGGGCGCCGCGGGCATCGTCGCCTATGCGACGGACGCGGCCGTGGAGCTGGCCGCGTTCGCGCTGTCCGGCCGGCTGTTCACGGCGGAACTGCGTGCGGGCACGACCCGCGAACTCCGCGTCCCCGGACCGCTGATCGACCCCCGCCCGTCTCCGGACGGCCGCCATGTCGCGTACGTGTCCGGGGGCGCCCTGCGCGTCGTCGGCGCCGACGGCGAGGGCGACCGGGCCCTCGCCGCTCCGGGCGAGGACGAGGCGTCGACCGTCACGTACGGGCTCGCGGAGTTCATCGCGGCCGAGGAGATGGGGCGCTCGCGGGGCTTTTGGTGGTCGCCCGAATCGGACCGGCTGCTGGTGGCCCGGGCGGACGACGCGGCGGTGCGGCGCTGGTGGATCGCGGATCCGGCGCACCCGGACCGCAAGCCTGCCCGCAACGCGTACCCGGCGGCGGGCACGCCCAACGCGGAGGTGCGGCTCTTCGTCATCGGTCTGGACGGGGCGCGCACGGAGGTGTCGTGGGACCGGGCGAGGTACCCGTATCTGGCGCGGGTGCACTGGTCGGCCGACGGGGCGCCGCTGATCCTCGTACAGGCCCGTGACCAGCTCAGTGAGCTGTATCTCGCGGTGAACGTCGGCGACGGTTCGACGCGGATGGTGCACGCGGACGAGGACGGGCAGTGGCTGGAGCTGTTCCCCGGCGTGCCGTCGTGGTCGCCGAGCGGGCAGCTCGTGCGGATCGCGGACGAGGGCGGGGCGCGAGTCCTCGCGGTCGGTGAACGGCCGCTGACCGGGCCGCAGTTGCATGTGCGGGCGGTCCTGGACGTGGGCGAGAGCGACGTGCTGATCTCGGCGTCCGCCGGCTCGGCGGCGGCGGTCCGGGAGACCGGCGAGGTGCATGTGTACCGGGTCAACGAGCTGGGCGTGGAGCGCGTCTCGGACGAGCCGGGCGTGCACTCCGCGGTGCGCGCGGGCGGCGTGACCGTCCTGGCGTCGGCGCGCACCGACGAGCCGGGCACGCGGGTGCGGGTGATGCGGGACGGCAAGCAGATCGCGACGGTCGCCTCGCACGCCGAGCGCCCCTCGCTGAGCCCCCGCCTGACGCTCACGGAGGCGGCCGGCATCCCGTGCGCCGTCCTGCTCCCGTCCTCGTACGAGCAGGGCGACGGGCCGCTGCCGGTGCTGCTCGACCCGTACGGCGGCCCGCACGGGCAGCGGGTGCTCGCCGCGCACAATCCGCATCTGACGTCGCAGTGGTTCGCCGACCAGGGCTTCGCGGTGGTCGTCGCGGACGGCCGCGGCACCCCCGGCCACTCCCCCGCCCGGGAGAAGGCGGTCCGCGACGACCTCACGCTCACGCTCGACGACCAGATCACGGCGCTGCACGCGCTGGCCGACGCCTTCCCGCTCGACCTGAACCGGGTGGCGATCCGCGGCTGGTCGTACGGCGGCTATCTGGCGGGGCTCGCGGTCCTGCGCCGCCCCGACGTCTTCCACGCGGGCATCGCGGGCGCCCCGGTCACGGACTGGCGGCTCTACGACACCCACTACACGGAGCGCTACCTGGGCGACCCGAAGGCCGCGCCGCAGGTGTACGCGAAGAACTCGCTGGTCACCGACGACGGTCTGGCCGAGGCGGCGGAGCAGCACCGGCCGCTGATGATCGTGCACGGCCTGGCCGACGACAACGTCGTGGTGGCGCACAGTCTGCGCCTTTCGTCGGCGCTCCTCGCCGCGGGCCGGCCGCACGAGGTGCTGCCGCTGTCGGGCGTGACGCACATGACGCCGCAGGAGCAGGTCGCGGAGAATCTGCTGCTGCTCCAGGTGGACTTCCTGAAGCGCTCGCTGGGACTGGTCTAGAAAGGCGACCGGCCGGAGCGACATGGCGCGCTCCGGCCGGTCCACGGCACCCGCACGGCCGTACGCTGTTCAGCCTGACGCGTTCGTATATCGGTGCCGCGACGGTCAAGTTGCCTGTGTGTTAACGAAGTTGATGTGCATTTGTCACGACACGTACGCCTACTCGCTGGGGACGACGCGCTTCTCCTCGGCGAAGTGGCAGGCCGAGTCGTGCTTCGCCGGTGACTCCCCGATGCGGAACACGGCGGGCACCGCGAGCGCCGGAACCTCCAGTTCGCACCGCTCCTGCGCCTTCCAGCAGCGGGTGCGGAAGCGGCAGCCCGAGGGCACGTTGGCCGGGGACGGCACGTCGCCGGTGAGGATGATCCGCTCGCGGTGCTCGCGCGCCTCCGGGTCGGGGACGGGCACGGCGGACAGGAGCGCCTGGGTGTAGGGGTGCGTGGGGTGTTCGTAGATCTGCTCGTCGGTGCCGGTCTCGACGATCCGCCCGAGGTACATGACGCCCACCCGGTCGGAGATGTGGCGGACGATCGACAGGTCGTGGGCGATGAAGACGTAGGAGAGGTCGAACTCGTTCTGGAGGCTGTCGAGCAGGTTGATGACCTGCGCCTGCACGGAGACATCGAGTGCGGAGACCGGCTCGTCGGCGACGATGATCTCGGGGCGCAGGGCGAGGCCGCGCGCGATGCCGATGCGCTGGCGCTGGCCGCCGGAGAACTGGTGCGGGTACCGGTTGATGTACTCCGG
Source organism: Streptomyces sp. NBC_01445 (assembly GCF_035918235.1). Lineage (NCBI taxonomy): Bacteria > Bacillati > Actinomycetota > Actinomycetes > Kitasatosporales > Streptomycetaceae > Streptomyces > Streptomyces sp. NBC_01445. The sequence continues at coordinate 4,279,027 of NZ_CP109485.1, forward strand.
GTTGAGCCCGACCACGTCCAGGAGGTCCTGCACCTTGCGGCGCCGGTCGCCCTTGGGAGCGACCTCGGGATGGATCTCGTACGGCTCCCCGATGATGTCGCCGACCGTCATGCGCGGGTTGAGGGACGTGTACGGGTCCTGGAACACCATCTGGATGTTGCGGCGTACGGCCTTCAGGGCGCGCCCGGACAGCTTGGTGATGTCCTCGCCCCTGTACTTGATCTGCCCGGCGGTCGGCCGCTCCAGGTTGACCAGCATCCTGGCGACGGTCGACTTGCCGCAGCCGGACTCGCCGACGATGCCGAGGGTCTCGCCCTCGCCGAGCACGAAGTCGACGCCGTCGACGGCCTTGACCGCGCCGACCTGCTTCTTGAACAGGATCCCCTGGGTGAGCGGATAGTGCTTGACCAGGCCGCTGACCTCCAGGATCGGCTCACGGGCCGGCACGGGGGCGGCGGCGTGCGCCTCTTTCGCCAGGTCAGCCATCGAGCGTCTCCTTCCAGAAGTAGCAGGCGCTCCGGCGCGTCGGGCTCACCTCGAAGAGCGGGGGAACGTCCGCGCGGCACACGTCCTGGGCCATCGGGCAGCGCGGGTTGAAGGCGCAGCCGGGCGGGATGTGCATCAGGTTGGGCGGCAGGCCCTTGATCGCGTACAGCTCCTGGCCCTTCTGGTCCAGGCGCGGGATCGATTCGAGCAGGCCCTTGGTGTACGGGTGGGCGGGCGCCTTGTAGATCTCGTGCACGGGCGCCGTCTCGACGATGCGGCCCGCGTACATGACGGCGATCTTGTCGGCTACGTCGGCGACCACGCCCAGGTCGTGGGTGATGAGGATGAGCCCCATGCTGAGTTCGCGCTGGAGCTCGGCGAGCAGCTCCATGACCTGGGCCTGCACGGTGACGTCGAGGGCGGTGGTGGGCTCGTCGGCGATGATCAGGTCCGGTTCCAGCGCGAGCGCCATCGCGATCATGATGCGCTGGCGCATGCCGCCGCTGAACTGGTGCGGGTACTGGCCGACCCGCTCCTTGGCCGCCGGGATCCTGACCCGGTCCATCAGCTCGACGGCCTTGATCTTGGCGTCCTTGCGGGACATGCCCCGGTGGACGGTGAACAGCTCGCCGATCTGCGCGCCCACGGACAGGACGGGGTTGAGGGAGCTGAGCGCGTCCTGGAAGATCATCGCCATCTTCGCGCCACGGACCTTGCGCCGCTCGTCCTCCTTGAGCTTGAGGAGGTCGGAGCCCTGGAAGAGGATCTCACCGCCGGTGATCTTCCCGGGCGGCATGTCGAGGATGCCCATGATCGCCTGCGCGGTCACGGACTTGCCGGACCCGGACTCGCCGAGCACGGCGAGGGTCTCACCGGCCTCGACGGTGTAGTTGACCCCGTTGACGGCCTTGGCGACGCCTTCACGCGTACGGAACTCCACCTGCAGATCGCGCACTTCGAGCAGCATGGGCGCCTACCTCAGCTTGGGGTCGAGGGCGTCGCGCACCGCGTCGCCGAGCATGATGAACGCGAGCACGGTGATCGCGAGCGCGCCGGCGGGCCAGAGCAGCATGTGCGGGGCGTTGCGGATGTACTGCGACGCCGACGAGATGTCGATGCCCCAGCTCACGGTGGGCGGCTTCAGGCCGACGCCGAGGTACGAGAGCGTGGCCTCGAGGGAGATGTACGTGCCGAGCGCGATGGTCGCGACGACGATGACCGGCGCGATCGCGTTGGGCAGGATGTGCCGCAGCATCATCCGGGAGTTGGAGGCGCCGAGCGCCCGCGCCGCCTGCACGTAGTCGTTCTGCTTCGCCGTGATGACGGAGCCGCGGGCGATGCGGGAGAGCTGCGGCCAGCCGAGCAGCACCATGAACCCGATGACCGGCCAGACGGTGGAGCTGGTGACCACGGACAGGAGCACCAGGCCGCCGAGGACGACCGGGATCGCGAAGAAGACGTCGGTGATGCGGGACAGGATCGCGTCCCACCCCCCGCCGAAGAACCCGGCGAGCCCGCCGAGAACGCTGCCCAGCAGGGCGACGCCGACGGTGGCGCAGACACCGACGGTGACCGAGGTGCGGGCGCCGTACACGGTGCGCGTGTAGACGTCGCAGCCCTGGCCGTTGAAGCCGAAGGGGTGGCCGGGCTGGGAGCCCTCCTGGGCCTTGGCGAGGTCGCAGGAGAGCGGGTTGCCGGAGGCGATCAGCGAGGGCCAGATCGAAATGATCACGAGGAAGACGATGATCAGGCCCGAGATGATGAAGATCGGGTTGCGGCGCAGATCGCGCCAGGCGTCCGACCAGAGGCTTCTCGGCTTGCCTTCGGGGCCGCCCGGAGCCCGTCCGCCGGAGGCGGCTGATGGCTGCTGCTCCAAGGTCGTCCCCTCGCTCGTGGCGAGGTCCATGGCGCCGCCCGCGCCCGTGGCGGCGATGGCCCCTCCGTCCTCCGGGACGCGGCCCCCGCCTGACAAGTAGGGCTCCGGCGGCTCGGGTTCAGGCATAGCGGATCCTCGGGTCGAGTACGGCGTACAGAAGGTCGACGATCAGGTTGGCCGCCAGGAAGACGAGGACGAGTACGGTCACGAAGCCGACGACGGTCTGGGTGTTCTGCCGGAGGATGCCCTGGTAGAGCTGGTAGCCGACGCCGTGGATGTTGAAGATCCGCTCCGTGACGATGGCGCCGCCCATCAGGGCGCCGATGTCGGTGCCGATGAAGGTGACGACCGGGATCAGCGAGTTGCGCAGCAGGTGCCGGACGATGACGCGGCGGCGTGGGAGGCCCTTGGCGATGGCCGTACGGACGTAGTCGGCGCGGCGGTTCTCGGCGATCGAGGTCCTGGTGAGCCGGGTGACGTACGCGAGGGAGACCGAGGCGAGCACGAGGCCGGGGACGATGAGTTCGGAGAACGTCGCCTCGGTGGACACCGCGGGTTTGATGATCCCCCACTCGACGCCGAGCAGAAGCTGGAGGAGCAGGCCGGTGACGAAGGTCGGGACGGAGATGACGACCAGGGTGAGCAGCAGCACGGTGGTGTCGATGGGACGGCCGCGGCGCAGGCCTGTGATGACGCCGAGCGTGATGCCGATGACGATCTCGAAGAGGATCGCCACGACGGTCAGGCGGATCGTCACGGGGAAGGCGGCCGCCATCAGTTCGGTGACCTTCTGGCCGTTGAACGCGGTGCCGAAGTCGCCGGTGAAGACGTTCCCCATGTACGTCAGGTATTGCTGCCAGACGGGCTTGTCGAGGCCGAACTCCTTCTCGAGCTGAGCGGCCGTGGCGGGATCGCACTGCTTGTCGCCGCACAGTCCCGCGATGGGGTCGCCCATCACGTTGACCATCAGGAAGATGAGCAGCGTCGCGCCGAAGAAGACCGGGATCATCTGCAGCAGACGCCTGATCACATAACGTCCCATACGGGGCTCCGGAATCGGGGGGAGCGGCCGCCCGTCAGTCCCCGGGCTGCCGCTCCCCGGGCGTCATTTGACCTTGATCTCGTTGTAGACCGGAACGCTGAACGGGTTGAGGGCGACGTTGGAGACCTTGTCGGAGTAGCCGGCACTGCCGTTCTGGTACCAGAGCGGGATGGCCGCCATGTTGTCCCTGACAACGCCTTCGGCCTGCTGGAAGATCTTGACGGCCTTGGCGCGGTCGGACTCGGCGTTGGCCTGGTCGACGAGCTTGTCGAACTCCTTGTTGGACCATTTGCCGTCGTTGGACGAGGCGTTGGTGTAGTACAGCGGCTGCAGGAAGTTCTGGATGAGCGGGTAGTCCATCTGCCAGCCGGCGCGGAACGGGCCCGTCATCTTCTTCTGCGTGATCTTGTTGCGGAAGTCGGCGAAAGTGCCGGTGGGCAGGCCGACGCAGGCCTTGTCGTTCCCCAGGGCGTTGTTGATGCTGTTGCAGACGGCGTCGACCCACTCCTTGTGGCTGCCGGTGTCCGCGTTGTAGCCGATCTTCACCTGGCCGCCGGGGATGCCGCCGCCCTCCTGGACCAGCTTCTTGGCCTCGGTGGGGTTGTAGTCGCACCCGTCGCCGCACAGCCCGTCCTGGAAGCCGCCGTCCTTGCCGAGGACCGGCGAGGTCCAGTCCGTGGCCGGGGTCCGGGTCTTCTGGAAGATCGTCTCGGTGATCTGCTTGCGGTTGATCGCCATCGACAGGCCCTTGCGCACCTTGTCGCTGTCCGCCTTGTTCCACGCGGGGTCGTAGAACGGGAAGGCGAGCGTCTGGATGATGCCGGCGGGGGAGTTGATGTACCGGCCGCTGAGGTCGGCCTCGACGTTCTTGAGCTGCGAGGCCGGGACGTCGTCGACGAGGTCGAGGTTGCCGGCCGTCAGGTCGGTGTACGCCGTGTTGTTGTCGGTGTAGACCTTCAGATCCACGCCGCCGTTCTGCGCCTTGTCGGTGCCCGGGTAGTCGTCCCACTTGCGCAGGGACATCTGGGAGCCCTTGGTGTAGCTGTCGATCATGTACGGGCCGTTGCCGACCGGCTTGCTCACCCACGCGTCGTGGTCGTCGAAGAAGGCCTTGGGGAGCGGGGCGAAGGCCGCGTAGCCGAGGGTGTCGGGCCACAGCGAGAACTTCTGGCTGAGCTTGACCGAGAAGGTGAGGGGACCGGTGACCTTGAGCCCGGACAGACTGGTGGCGCTCGGGGTTCCGGAGTCGGGGTGGACCTTGTCGTAGCCGTCGATCTGGCCGAAGAAATAGGCGTTCTTCTGGTTGTTCTTCAGGTCCGCGCCGTAGTTCCAGGCGTCCACGAAGGACTTCGCGGTGACCTTCTCGCCGTTGGAGAACGTCCAGCCGTCCTTGACCGTGATCTTGAAGTTGACCGAGTCCGTCGTCTCGATCTTGTCCGCGAGCATGTCCTCGGCGGCGCCGGTCTTCGGGTTGTACCGCTTCAGGCCACGGAAGACCATGTCCAGGACCTTGCCGCCCTGCACCTCGTTCGTGTTCGCGGGTTCCAGCGGGTTCTGCGGGTCACCCCAGGACGAACGGACGATCCCTGAGCCATCGCCACCGCTGCCGCCGCTGCCGCCCCCACCACCACAGGCCGTCGCCGCGAGAGCGACGGCCACCGCGCATACGGCCCACTTGGCGTGCGTGGCTCCACGCATGGAGTGCCTCCTCGGAGTGCTTCTGGGTCCGCGCCTGACGGCACTTAGGCCCAAATATCACCCTCGGAGAGACATAACGCACTTTCAGTCCGCCCGTACGAGCCCCAGTTCGCACGGGTGGGTCAGCAGGTTGCCGATCAGCCCCTCCCGGTCGCCCTCCTTGTAAACACGGGCCACCCCGGTCAGCCGCCCCTCTTCCAGCCGCAGGTCCAGACCGAGCACCGGACCGCTGACCCTCGCGTCGGCGGTGGGGAGTTGTACGGGGAAGGAGCCGCGCAGGGCGAGGGTGGCCGTGGCGTCGACGGAGGCGGCGGCGCTCTCGTCGCCGGTGGCGAGTTCGGCCCGGGCGCCCGGCAGGATCCGCAGCCGCAGCGGGACCTCGCCCTCCGGCGTCGAGGCGTGGCCCGCCCACTCCCCCTCCTGCAGGGTCAGCGGGCGCGCGGGCACGGAGAACACCGGTGAGATCAGTTCGGGCCTGAACCCGGGCACCAGCTCGCCCAGGACGTAGGCGACGACCGCGTCACGGGCCGCCTTCGCCGTCGTGTTCGTCAGGACCGCCACCGACAGGCCCGGTTCCGGCGCCGACACCGCCATCACGGCCACGCCGCCCATGCCTCCGCCGTGGCTCACCAGGAGCGGCCCCCCGCCGCGCGAGACGCACCAGCCGAGGCCGTACCCGAGGTGCTCACCGATCGGGACGGCGTCGAGGACCGCGGCGGCCGTCTCCGGCTTCAGGAGCCGCGGCCACGACTGGGCGAAGAGGGCGAGCTGAGGTGCCGTCGCCCAGCCGAGCGTGGCGCCGGGATGGCTGGTGCGCAGGCCCTGGGGATAGGGGCGCCCGTCGGGGGTGTAGCGGGTCGCGGCGCCCGGGCAGTGCGTGGCGATGCGGAAGCCGTCGAGCCCGAGCGGCCCGAGGACCCGCTCCCGGGCGTACGTGGCGAGGTCCTGTCCGGTGGCGTCCTCCAGGAGCCGGCCGAGGAGCCGGTAGCCGAGGTTCGCGTACTCGAAGCCGGAGCCGGGCGCGCGCTGGAGCCGTATGTACGGCTCCGCGTCGATGGCCGGCTCGCCCTCCTCGCCGTAGTGGAAGTCGTAGTGCGCGCCGAGCCCGCCCCGGTGCCGCAGGAGCTGACGCGGGGTCGCGCCGAGGGGTCCCGGCGCGTCCAGGTCGAGCAGCCCCTCGTCGGCCGCGACGCAGACCGCCGCGGCCGTGACCGGCTTGGTGACGGAGGCGAGGGCGTACGGGGTGCGGACGGTGGCGGGGATCCCCGCGCCGGTGTCGGCGAGCCCGTACGACTCGGCGCGGATCACCTCGCCCCGCACGGCGACCGCGACCGAGACGGACGGGCACCCGTACCCCGCCATCGCCTCCGCGCACCGCGCCTCAAGGTCGTCCAGCATGTGTGGCCCCTCTCCCTCGCCCGCTCGTTCCTGGATCATCGCCCACACCGGGACCGTCATGACCACCCGCCCGGATACGCCGACGGCCCGTCACCGGCGTGTCACCGGTGGCGGGCCGTGGTCGGCCGGAGCGCGGACGGTCAGGCGTCCTGGCCGGACGCGTCCTCGAGGGCCGCAAGGGCCGGGTCAAGAACGATGTCCTCGCCGCGGTCCTCGGTGGTCGGCTCCTCCGGGAAGTGGCAGGCCGTCAGGTGACCCTCGCGGTTGCCGGAGATCTGGACGAGCGGGGGCTCCTCCGTGGCGCACTTGTCCTGCGCCTTCCAGCAGCGGGTGCGGAAGCGGCAGCCCGACGGCGGGAAGATCGGCGAGGGGACGTCGCCCTGCAGACGGATGCGCTCGCGGTCCTCGGAACCCTCGATCTCCACCTCCGGCACGGCCGAGAGCAGCGCGTGCGTGTAGGGGTGGCGCGGCCCGTTGTAGATCGAGTCGCGGTCGCCGATCTCGACGATCTTGCCGAGGTACATGACCGCGACGCGCTGCGAGAAGTGCCGCACGATCGCCAGGTCATGGGCGATGAACAGGAACGCGATCCCGAGCTCGTCCTGGACCTTCTTGAGCAGGTTGACGACCTGCGCCTGGATCGACACGTCGAGCGCGGAGACCGGCTCGTCCGCGATGATCAGCTTCGGGTTCAGGGCGAGGGCGCGGGCGACGCCGATGCGCTGGCGCTGACCGCCGGAGAACTCGTGCGGGAAGCGGTTGTAGTGCTCCGGGTTGAGGCCCACGGTCTCCAGGAGTTCACGGGCGCGCTTCTCACGGCCGCCGGGCGGCTCGATCCCGTTGACCTCCATCGGCGACTTGATGATCGTGCCGACCGTCTGCCGCGGGTTCAGCGACGAGTACGGGTCCTGGAAGATCATCTGGATCTCGGAGCGCACCGGCGCGAGCTGCTTACGGCTCGCCTTGGTGATGTCCTGACCCTGGTACGTGATCCTGCCGCCGGTGGGCTCCATCAGCCGCGTGATCAGCCGGCCGGTGGTCGACTTGCCACAGCCGGACTCGCCCACGAGGCCGACGCTCTCGCCCGCGTGCACGCTGAGGTCCACGCCGTCGACGGCCTGGACGGCGCCGACCCTGCGCTTGATGGGAAAGCCGCCGTAGATCGGGAAGTGCTTGGTCAGGCCCTCGACGTGGAGCAGCGCCTCGCCGGTCCCTGCGGGCGTTTCGCCAGGTCCCTGCTGCTTGGGAAGGGTGACGTTGTCAGTCATGTCGTGTACTTCCTAGCCGAGCCGGGGCTTGATCCGGTCGATGAAGATGGTCTGCCGCTGCTCCGAGGTGAGGTGGCAGGCGGCGGCACGGCCGTCCGCGAGCAGCGGACGCTCGGTGGTGCAACGGCCGCCGGACACCTGGTCGGGGAAGCCGCACCGCGGATGGAAACGGCAGCCCGTCGGCGGGTTGAGCAGGGAGGGCGGGGCGCCCGGGATCGGTGTGAGCGCCTCGTTGATGTCGCCGCCGAGGCGGGGCATCGACGAGAGCAGACCCCAGGTGTACGGGTGCTGCGGCGTGCGCAGAACTTCTCTCACCGAACCGCGCTCCACGGCCCGGCCCGCGTACATCACGAGCAGGTCGTCGGCCATCTTGGAGATGACGCCGAGGTCGTGCGTGATGAAGACGATGGCGGAGCCGAACTCCTGCTGGAGGTCCTTGAGCAGGTCCAGGATCTGCGCCTGCACCGTCACGTCGAGCGCGGTGGTCGGCTCGTCGGCGATCAGCAGGTCGGGGTCGCAGACCAGGGCCATGGCGATCATCGCGCGCTGGCGCATGCCGCCGGAGAACTGGTGCGGGTAGTCGTCGACGCGCTGCTTCGGCTGCGGGATGCCGACCTTCTCGAGCATGTCGATGGCGCGGATCCTGGCGTCCTTCTTGGAAGCACCGGTGTGCTTCATGAAGGGCTCCATGATCTGGCGGCCCACCGTGTAGTACGGCGACATCGCGGTGAGCGGGTCCTGGAAGATCATCGCGGCCTTGTTGCCGCGGACCTTCTCCAGTTCTCTCTCGGTCGCGGTGACGAGCTCCTGGCCGTCCAGGATGATCTCGCCGTCCACGGTGGTGGACTTCTTGTTGTGCAGCCCGAGGACCGTCAGGTTGGTGACGGACTTGCCCGAGCCGGACTCGCCGACGATGCCGAGCGTCTTGCCCCGCTCCAGGTCGAAGGAGAGCCCGTCGACCGCCTTGACGATGCCGTCCTCGGTGGAGAACTGCACCCTGAGGTCACGGACCGAGAGGAAAGCCTCCGAACCGGTCGGGGCCGGGCTGTCCTCGGTCTTGGTCACAGTGGTCACGGTCGTTCTCCTAGGCGAGGCGCACGCGCGGGTCGATGTATGCGTATGCGATGTCCACGATGATGTTCAGGATCAGGATGAAGAAGGCCCCTACCAGCATCGCGCCCATGGTCAGCGGGAGGTCCTTGTCGGTGGACGATTCCACCGCAAGCCGGCCGAGGCCGGGAAGGTCGAAGGTGTACTCGGTGACCACCGCGCCGGCGAGCAGGCCGGAGAGGTCGATGCCGAGGATGGTGACGATGGGGATGAGCGATCCGCGCCAGGCGTAGCGGAAGAAGACGTACTTGCCGCCCATGCCCTTGGCCTTGGCCGTGCGGACGTGCTCTTCCTGGAGCTGCTCGATCATCGTGGAGCGCGCCATACGCGTGTACTGCGCGGTGAAGATCGTCGCCATCACGACCCAGGGGATGAGCAGGCCCAGGAACCATTCGGTGGGACTGTCGAAGAACGGGACGTACTTCGGGTTGTCCATCCAGCCGGTGCTGTACACGAACAGGCCGAGGACGATCGGGCCCAGCAGGTAGATCTGGAAGGAGCTGAGCACGATCGAGGCGCCGGAGACGAACCGGTCGAGCACGGTGCCGCGCTTCCACGCGGCCAGCAGACCGGTGCCGAGGCCCACCACGAGGAAGACGACCAGACCGCCAATGGTCAGCGAGAGGGTCAGCGGGAAGCGGTCGACGATCGAGTCCCACACGAAGTCGTTGGACTTGAAGGACACGCCCAGGCACGGAGCCGGGCAGTGGCCGACCGGGAAGTCGCGCCCCATCACGATGCCCCGCATGAACTCCCAGAACTGCGCGGCGATGGACTTGTCGAGGCCCAGGTTCTCGCGGATGACCGCGATGTTCTGCGGCGAGCAGTTCTTGCCGCAGGCGAGCTCGGCGAAGTCCTGAGGAACCGTATAGAACAGGAAGAACGTGAACGCCGCGATCAGAATCATGATCACGACCGCACCGGTCAACCGGCGGAAAAGAAACTGAAGCATGGCGGTCGGCTGCTCTCTTCGGAGGCGGTGGCAATGAGGGAGTCTGCAGGCCGTGGGGGTGCGCTCCGCCTGGCGCGCACCCCCACGGGTCAGCCGTGGTCGGCTACTACTTCACGAACAGGTCGTTGATGTCGACGTAGCTCGACTCGGTGCTGTACTTCGCACCGCCGATGCCGGAACCGAAGAGCTGGATCGACTTGGAGTAGTACACCGGAGCAGCCGGGTCGACCTCCTCGACGATGCGCTTGTGCAGCTCGGCCCACTTGCTCTTGGCCGCTGCCGGGTCCAGCTTCAGGGCCTCCTTGATGCCGGCGTCGACCTGCGGGTCCTTGATGTGGGAGTAGTTCGACCCACCGTCCTGGACCTGGTCACCGTCGTAGACCGGGGTGACGACCGTGCCCTCGGACGGCCAGTCCTGGCCCCAGCCGGTCATGTAGAGGTCGAACGGGTTCTTCAGCTTGCCGATCTGCTCGTAGAAGCTGGCCCGGTCGATCTCCTTGGCCTGGACGTCGAAGCCGAGCTTGGACAGGGTGTCCTTGATGATGACCATCTGGGCCTGGCCGCGCGGGGTGTTCGAGTAGGCGTAGGTGAGCTTGGTGCCCTTCTTGACACCGGCTTCCTTGATCAGCTTCTGAGCCATCGCCAGGTCACCGTTGGGCTTCTTGAGCTTGCCGAACGGGTCGAACTTCGGGTCGAAGTTCGGCAGGGTCGGGGCGAACAGGCCACCCGCGATCTCGCCGCCGTACTTGCCGCCGTCCGCCTGGACCATCCGCTGGCTCGGGATGGCGTAGGTGATGGCGTCGCGGACCTTCTTGTCCTTCATCCGGTCCAGGTTGTAGCTCATCTGCCACACGTAGGGCTGGTAGCCCTTGATCGTGCGCTTGTTGACCTTCGGGTCGGTGACGACGTCCTGGAGCTGGGCCGGGTCGACGGTGTCGGTGAACTGGATCGCCGTCTTGGCCTCGCCCTGGTCGGCGATCAGACGCTTGGTCTGGCTGTCCTGGGCGACCGTCAGCTCGAAGTTGTAGCCGTCGACGTACTGGTGGCGCACCGAGTCCGTCTTCGGGTCCCAGTTGGTGTTCTTCACCAGCGTGAGGGACTTGCCCGCCTTGTAGTCGGCGAGCTTGTACGGGCCGAGCGAGGCGGGCGCCTTGTCGTACTTCTCCTTGGTGTCCCGCTTCTCGGGGACGATGCCGTAACCGGCCATGGCGAGGGCCTGCGGCAGGTCGGGGCGGGCCGTGTCGAAGTGGAAGACCACGGTCTTGTCGTCCGGGGTCGACAGGACGGAGTCCGGCAGGTGCTTGCCCTTGTACGGACCGTCCGGCAGCTTCTTGCGGTAGTCGGCGCCGGAGAGCCAGGTCTGGACGTACGTCGGGCCGTCGAAGATGACCTTCGAGTACTGACGCTCGATGGTGTGGCGGACGTCCTTGGACGTGATGACGTTGCCCTGGTCGTCCTTGATGCCGTCCTTGAGCGTGTACGTCCAGGTCTTACCGCCGTCGGACGACTTGCCGGAGTCGGTGGCGACGTCACCGACGACGGTCAGGTTGCCCTTGGCGTCCTCCTGGAAGTTCGTCAGACCACGGGTGATCAGGTTGCCGAACTGACCGGCGTCCGAGACGTAGGTCTGTCCCGGGTCCATGTGCGTCAGGTCGGACTGCGCGTAAACGGTGATCTTGCCACCGTTCTTCGCGCCGGGGATGGCCTCCGCCGGGCCGTTGGAGGCGGCGGCGTCACCGTACGCGACGGGCTTGGACTGACTCGACGCGTCTTTCTGGTTCTTCGATTCGTCCTTGGCCTTGTCTTTGCTGCCGCCGGAGCATCCCGTCAGGGCGAGGGAGCCAGCCGCGATGGCGACGACTATGGCGCGTGTGGTGCGCGCGTTGAGAGACTTCATGATGCTTTATGCACCTACCTGTCTTGTTATCCACGTGTGCTGCCGGAAGGCTCCGGTTGCCCGGATCTGGGGTAGCAGCCACCCCCCACCAATGGACGTCAGCGTCCGGACTTGGGGTCGAAAGCATCCCGGACGGAGTCACCAAGAAGGTTGAACGCCAGGACGAAAATCACGAGCGCAGCACCCGGGAACAGGAGGTAGTACGGGTCCTGTTCGTAGAATCCAGCGCCCGCCCGGAACATGCGGCCCCAGTCAGGAGTGGGCTCGACGAAGCCGACGCCCACGAAGGACAGGAACGCGATGTTCAGGATGTTGCTGGGCAGCATGTACGTGGTCTGCACCAGGATCGGGGTGACGATGTTCGGCAGGACTTCCTTGCGGATGATCCGTGCCGGGGAGGCGCCGGAGACCTTGGCCGCCTCGACGAACTCCCGCTCGCGCAGGGAGAGTACGGAGCTTCGGACCAGTCGGGCCAGACCCATCCAGCCGAGGAACCAGGTCACGAGAATGATCGCGGTAACGCGCAGGTAGGTCGGCGTCTCATCGCGCGGCGACACGAACAGGGCCGTGACGACCGGCATGAAGGCGATGAAGAACAGCTGCGACGGGAACCCGAGGAAGAAGTCGGTGACCCGGCCGAGCCAGTAGTCGACCTTGCCGCCGAAGTAGCCGCCGATCATGCCGATGATGACGCCGGTCACGACGCTCAGGATGGTGATGACCACCGCCACGTACAGCGAGGTCCGCATGCCGTACAGGAGCTGAGTGAAGACGTCCCGGCCGATTTTGGGCTCGACACCGAACCAGAAGTCCCCCGACATGCCGCCGAACGGAGCGGAGGGCATCGCGAAGTCGTTGAGGATGTACGGGAAGTCCGGCTCGGCCGGGTACAGCGTGTACGGGTCCTTGCCGTAGATCTTCGAGATCACTGGCGCGAGTGCCGCGACCAGGAAGAAGAAGATCACTACGGCTGCGGAGACCATGCCCGTGCGGTCGCGCTTGAAGCGCATCCACATGAGCTGACCGGGCGAGCGCCCCTCGAGCTTCTTGGGTTCCTCCGCGCCGTTCGGTTTCGTGGCGCCGGGATCGTCGTCCAAGACGACGGCGACCTTGGCGTCGCCGGCCTCAACTGGACTCGTCATGATTCGTCCGTTTCACAGGTTTCAGCAGCCAGTCGGCAACGCCGGCCGGCAGGTGTCGGATCAGTGTCTGGATCTGGCTCGGAGAGGGAGTACCGCCGCACATCCCTGGCAGAGTTAACGCACCGCCCGGACTCGTCCGAATGCACCAACACACCACGCCTGAGGCGGAGTTGGGGCGACGGCAAGTACCGGCGGCACGCCGGAGTGCAGCGGGACCTAACGGCCCGTGCGGCTCCCTGCGGGGTCAACCGCACACAGGGAACCGGATCCGACCACGCTCACCCTCGGGGACTTCGTGACCCAATAGGCGCTTGTGGCACCAAACATGGGCTACCTCCTCTTGAGACCGCTCGTTAATTACGAGGAGAGATGCCCTTCACCAGGTCGACACCCCTGACGACACGCGAACGACATCTCACACTGCTCGAAGAGTCCGCACTCCCCACAGTGCGTGACCCATTGACCCGAGCTCTACGCGCTCAACTATCTGGCATCAGAATCGGACCGACCACAGTGTTTTGGTCTCGGTTCGATCACACCTGAAGCGTACTTAGCCCAAAATCCGGACAAACTGATCCTAGATAGATCCCTGCGAAACGGACTCGTTACACATCTATCGGTCAATGGAGTCCGGATTCCGGACAGTCGCCTCTGGAAAACGAGTTGCACATCACGAGCCGTTGCGCAGGGCTGTGGGAAGACTCTCGGCGGGCGAATCAACGCGCGTGGATCGCGCGGGACGGCGTCCAGGATGCCACGAGGGTAGTGAAGTACCACCTGGTGCGGGCGATGATCCTGTAAAAACTCCTGCGCGGACCTCGCGGCGCAGGACAGACGACAAAGGCCCGGGCCCCCCGAAGGGGACCCGGGCCCGACTGTCCCGGGATCAGGCGTTCTTGGCCTTCGAGGCCGCGCGGCCGCGCAGCTTCTGGTCCAGGACGACCTTACGGATACGGACCGTCTCCGGGGTCACCTCGATGCACTCGTCGTCGCGGCAGAACTCCAGGGACTGCTCGAGCGAGAGCTTGCGGGCGGGCACCACGTTCTCCGTGGTGTCCGCGGAAGCCGCACGCATGTTGGTGAGCTTCTTCTCCTTGGTGATGTTCACGTCCATGTCGTCGGCGCGCGAGTTCTCGCCGATGATCATGCCCTCGTAGACCTCGGTGCCGGCCTCGGTGAAGATGACACCGCGCTCCTGGAGGTTGACCATCGCGAACGGCGTCACCGTGCCCGAGCGGTCCGCGACGAGCGAGCCGTTGTGACGGGTGCGCAGATCGCCGAACCACGGCTCGTGGCCCTCGAAGATGGAGTGCGCGATGCCGGTGCCGCGGGTCTGCGTGAGGAACTCCGTGCGGAAGCCGATGAGGCCGCGGGACGGGACGATCCACTCCATGCGGACCCAGCCCGAACCGTGGTTCGTCATGGTCTCCATACGGCCCTTGCGGGTCGCCATGAGCTGCGTGATGGCGCCGAGGTGCTCCTCGGGGGAGTCGATCGTCATGCGCTCGATCGGCTCGTGCGTCTTGCCGTTGACCTGCTTGGTGACGACCTCGGGCTTGCCGACGGTCAGCTCGAAGCCCTCGCGACGCATCTGCTCGACCAGGATGGCGAGCGCGAGCTCACCACGGCCCTGGACCTCCCAGGCGTCGGGGCGCTCGGTGTCGAGGACACGGAGCGAGACGTTACCGACCAGCTCGCGGTCGAGGCGGTCCTTGATCTGGCGGGCCGTGACCTTGTGGCCCTTGCCGCCCTTGCCGACCAGCGGCGAGGTGTTCGCACCGATGGTCATCGAGATGGCCGGCTCGTCGACCGTGATGAGCGGCAGCGCGATCGGGTTCTCGGTGTCGGCCAGGGTCTCGCCGATCATGATGTCCGGGATACCGGCGATGGCGCAGATGTCGCCCGGGCCCGCCATCTCGGCCGGCTTGCGGGTGAGCGCCTCGGTCATCAGGAGCTCGGTGATGCGGACGTTGGACATCGTGCCGTCGCGCTTGATCCACGTGACGGTCTGGCCCTTGCGCAGCTCGCCCTGCTCGACGCGGCAGAGCGCGATACGGCCGAGGAAGTTGTCCGCGTCGAGGTTCGTGACGTGCGCCTGAAGGGGGGCGTCCTCGTCGAACTCGGGGGCCGGGACGTGCGCCAGGATCGTGTTGAAGAACGGCTCGAGGTTCTCGCTGTCCTGCGGGACGGTGCCGTCCTCGGGCTTGGTCAGCGAGGCCACACCGTCACGGGCGCAGGCGTAGACGATCGGGAACTCGATCTGGTCCTCGTCCGCGTCCAGGTCCAGGAACAGGTCGTACGTCTCGTCGACGACCTCGGCGATCCGGGAGTCGGGGCGGTCCGTCTTGTTGATGCACAGGATGACCGGCATCTTGGCCGAGAGCGCCTTGCGCAGCACGAAGCGGGTCTGCGGCAGCGGGCCCTCGGAGGCGTCGACGAGCAGCACGACCGCGTCGACCATCGACAGGCCGCGCTCGACCTCACCACCGAAGTCGGCGTGGCCGGGGGTGTCGATGATGTTGATCGTGATGGCGTCGCCGCCATCCTTCGGGTGGTACTTGACCGCCGTGTTCTTGGCCAGGATCGTGATGCCCTTCTCACGCTCCAGGTCGTTCGAGTCCATCATGCGGTCGTCGAGCGACTCGGCGGCGTGCGCCGCGAAGGCGCCTGCCTGCTTGAGCATGGCGTCGACCAGCGTGGTCTTGCCGTGGTCGACGTGGGCGACGATGGCGACGTTACGGATGTCGTGGCGCGTGGCCATATTGCGGCGTACTCCCGGAGTGAGTGGACGGCTGCGCGTACGTCTCTTCGTACGCGCGCCCTGCCGGGCTGGACACGCCACGGCCTCACCCCATCGTACGTGGCTTCGGCCGGGTAGGCCTTCTGGGGCTCTGGGGTCAGGGATGCACAGTGAGTGAACGTCGCGGAGAGGCGTGGGGGACGCCCCGGAGAAAGCGCAGGTCAGCGGTGATACGAACCTTGCCCGCCGGAGGGACCGGCGGGCAAGGGACTTGAGCGAGATCTGAGCTGAGCGATCTTCGGGACTCTCCCCCAGGGGCGCTCAGGGTCGCTTCGGCGCACTCAGGGTGCGATGTGCGTCACTTCTTCTCGGACGGACTCGCGGACGGCTCCTCGGACGACTTCTCGGAAGATTTCCCGGCCGGGTTCGCCGAGCCGGAGACGTTCGGCCGGGCACCCGGCCGCGCGCCCGGCTTCAGGAAGCCGATGTCCTCGTAATTCGGCTCCTGGAAGCCGAAGGCCCCCGCGTTGACGACGGTGCGACGGGCGGCCACCAGCTCCGGGCGCTGATAGAGAGGAATCGATCCTGCAGCGGCCCAGATACGGGCGTCGGCCTGCTTGACCAGGGAGCGCTCCTCCCCCTCGTCGAGCTCACCGATCGCCTGGTCGAAGAGCTGGTCGATGTGGTCCGTGCCGACCCGGGTGTAGTTCTGCTCGACGGTCAGCGAGCCGTCCGCGGCGGGTACCGGCTTGGCGTAGATCGGGCGGGCGTCGGTGGCCGGGAAGGCCGAGGCGGGCCACGAGTAGAGCGCCAGGTCGTACTGCCCGGACGCGATGTGGTCCTTGAAGTAGCTGGCGTCGGCGACCTTCGACGTCTCGGTGCGGATGCCGATCTTCTGCAGCATCTGCGAGATCCGGTCGGCGACCGCGCGCAGCGAGTCCGAGCCGGGGCCCGACGGGAGCACGAAGCGCAGGATCAGCGGCTTGCCGTCCTTGGCGAGCGGTCCGGCGGGGGCACCGGCGGGTGCGGCCGTCCCCTTCGGGGCGTACGCGCCCGGGGCGCCGCCCTGGGCGGCCTCCTTCGCGTACTGATCGGCGTGCTTCTTCTCCTTGTCGGCCTCGCGCAGCTTCTGCGCGTCGGCCTGGTGCAGGAGCGCGGCGTGCTGGTAGGCGGCGGTGCGCTCGGGGGCGAAGAAGGGGGTCTGCCGGTCGCCCGGCTTCTGGTCGCTCTCGCCGCCGATGTACGTGCCGTCGTCGGAGTCCTCGGAGGCGGCCCCCTTCTTGACCTCCGTGCCCTTCTTGTCCTTGGCGCCCTCCTTCTCGCTGTCGGACTCACTGCCCGCCGTCTTCGGCTTGGTCTTCCCGGCCTCGTCCTTCAGGGGACCGCCCGGCACCCAGCCCGCGTCCGTGAGCAGCGCCCGGGCCTCGTTGGTGTCCTGGCTGCCGAGGGCACCACTGCTGTCGGCGTACGCCTGCTGCCCGGCGAGGGCGAGATGGCTGCCGACCGTGTGCACGGGCAGACCGAGCGGCTTGAGGACGACCTCGGCGAGCTTCTTGCGGTCGATGGCGCGGGCCACGGCGCGGCGCACGCGCTCGTCGGCCAGCGGACCCTCGGCGCCGTTCAGCGCGAGCTGCGTGAAGGCGGGTTCGAGGGACTTGCGCAGGACGTAACCGTCCAGGCGCGACTGTTCCCTCTCGTACTTCGCGACGGCCGCACGGGTCTTCTCGCGGGCGTCGAGTTCCTTGTCTGCCGCCTTCTCGTCGCCGCCGTGCGCGACGGCCCAGGACCGCATCGACTCGCCGGGCGTGAGCGCGGCGCCGGGGCCGTGGGCGAGCGGGCCCGAGCTGCCCTTGTCACGGCCGGCGAGGGAGATGCGGGACGCGTCCTCCGGGTCGACGGCGGCGAGGTCGACCTTCCCCGCGACGAGTGCGTCGGCGCGCTCCGCGCGGGGCACGGTCCGCAGGACGATCTGGTCGAGCTTGGCCTGGCGGCCCCACCAGTGCGGGTTGCGCACCAGCGTGACGTCCTTGGCGTCGCGGTCGACCTCCTTGAGCGCGAAGGGGCCCGCGGTGACCTTGAGCTCGCGCCGGGATCCCTCGTTGAAGGCGTCCGGGGTCCCCATGACGTCCTTGGGGTACAGCGGCGAGAACAGTGAGCGCCAGTCCGCGTACGGCTTCGCGAAGGTGACCCGCACCTCCAGGTTGTTCTTGCCGCGCTCGATCTTCTCGATGCGGTCGTAGCCCGCGTTGTGGGCCGTCCAGTACGCGGAGTTCTTGCCGGACAGGGCGCGCCACTGGGCGGCGAAGTCGGCGGCTCCGATCTCGCGGCCGTCGCTCCACACCGCCTGCTGGTTGATCTTGTACAGGACGACCTGCTTGGGCTCGCGCTCGATGACCTCGGCCTTCTCCAGGAAGTCCGGGTCGCGCACCGCCCTGCCCTGGTGGTCGAGCCGGAACATGGAGGGCAGCACGGCGCCGACGACACGGGTCGTCCCCGCGTCGGCGTCCGCCTGGTAGGAGTTGAGGGTCCCCGGCAGAGCATCGACCGCCCAGCGCAGGGTGCCGCCGTCGGCGACGTCGCCGCGGGACGCGGGCGCGATGTCCTGGGCGGCGGCCTGACTGCTGGTCTCTTCTTCGTCATCGCCCGAGCTGCAGCCGGCCAGGGCCGACACCGCGAGCGCCCCCGACACGAGGAACGCGGCCGAGCGCAGGACGGGACGCCGCGCGGGACGCCTGGCGAGGCGCGATGTGGCGCCGTCATGGGACATCACGGGAACCTCCGGGGCTAGCCCGGCCGCCCGCTTACCAGGACCGGGCCGGGTTTGATCACGTTTGGCCGTATATGGAGTTGATCACATCTATGGCCCCACTGAAGAGGACGGGTCCAGCAGGCCGCAGGCGACACGACCATGTGGGCCCGGAACCCCACTCGTGCGGCCCAATTTGGCGCCTGGGGCGCGCTGGGGCTGTCTCGTGGGCGGTGCAGGTGGCCGTCGGCCGGTCGCGCAGTTCCCCGCGCGCCTCAGGGAGCGCGGCTGCCGACATACCAGGACCCCGCCACCCCAGAGAGCGCAAAACAGGGGCGCACGCCCATGCGCGCTTCAGGAATCCGCGCAGATCCCTTCACAAGGCGTGATGTGACGCGCGACACTCGCAGGCGCATGAGCATCTCCGCCGCACCAGCGGAAGCGAGGGCAAGTCATGTCCCTGAACGACGACTTGGCGGCAGCCGAGCGCTGCCTCGACGAGCTGTGCCGGACCGTGGGGCGCCTTGAACGGCAGCTCGACGGCGGCCTCGACGTACGGCGCGTACGCACCGACGCCGACCATCTGCGCGAGAGCGTCGCCCTGCTGCGGGCGGCCGCGGCCGGCGCCCCGCCACCGCGCCGGCCCGAGCTCGTGCCCATCCCCGACACCCCGTACGACAGCACGCTCTGGACCGACTCGGACGACGAAGGACTCGGCGCCCGGGACCGGCACGCCCCCTGACCCTCTGAGCGGAGGCTTCGTTGGCCACCGGCACGGAACCCCATCCCCAAGCGGACGCGCACGGCGTCCGGGACAGGACGCGCGCCGCGATCGCGTCCGGGCACCTGCGCACCGACCGCTGGTGGCTGGCGCCCGCAGGTACCGCCGCGGGACTGCTCGCCTTCATCGTCTACTCGACGTGGCGGGCCTTCGCGAACACGGACTACTACCACGCGCCGTACGTCTCGCCGTTCTACTCCCCCTGCATCGCGGAGAACTGCAAGCCGATGCACGCGGGCCCCAACTGGGAGATTTTCGGCGGCTGGTGGGGCCTGTCCCCCGCGCTGCTCATCCTGATCTTCCCGCTCGGCTTCCGGCTGACCTGCTACTACTACCGGAAGGCCTACTACCGCGGGTTCTGGGCGTCACCGCCCGCCTGCGCGGTCGCCGAGCCGCACAAGAAGTACACGGGCGAGACCCGCTTCCCGCTGATCCTGCAGAACATCCACCGCTACTTCTTCTACGCGGCGATCCTCGTGGCGGGAATCCTGACGTACGACACCGTGCTCTCGTTCCGCAACGAGAAGTACGAGTGGGGCCACATGGGTCTCGGCACGCTCGTCTTCCTGCTGAACATCACGCTGATCTGGGCGTACACCCTGTCCTGCCACTCGTGCCGGCACATCGTCGGCGGCAAGCTCAAGCACTTCTCCAAGCACCCGGTGCGTTACCGGATGTGGCAGTGGGTCGGAAAGCTGAATGACCGTCACATGCTGCTCGCCTGGGCGTCGTTGATCAGCGTCGCGCTCGCCGACTTCTACGTGTTCCTGCTGTCGTCCGGCGCCTTCGACGATCCGCGCTTCTTCTAGATGGGGTGGCACTTCTGATGTCTCAAGTGGAGCGGCAGCAGTGGGACGTTGTCGTGGTGGGGGCGGGCGGTGCGGGCCTGCGCGCGGCGATCGAGGCGCGCGAGCGCGGCGCGCGTACGGCCGTGATCTGCAAGTCCCTCTTCGGCAAGGCGCACACCGTGATGGCCGAGGGCGGCATCGCCGCGGCCATGGGAAATGTGAACTCCGGCGACAGCTGGCAGGTCCACTTCCGGGACACGCTGCGCGGCGGCAAGTTCCTCAACCAGTGGCGGATGGCCGAGCTGCACGCGCGCGAAGCACCCGACCGGGTCTGGGAGTTGGAGACCTGGGGCGCCCTGTTCGACCGGACGGCGGACGGCCGGATCTCGCAGCGCAACTTCGGCGGGCACGAGTACCCGCGCCTCGCGCACGTCGGTGACCGCACGGGCCTGGAGCTGATCCGCACGCTCCAGCAGAAGATCGTGGCGCTGCAGCAGGAGGACTTCAAGGAGTTCGGCGACTACGAGGCACGCCTCAAGGTCTTCCAGGAGTGCACGGTCACCCGCGTACTCAAGGATGTGTCCGACAGCGGCTCCACCGCGGGCGAGCGCGTTTCCGGCGCGTTCTGCTACGAGCGCGAGAGCGGCCGCTTCTTCGTCCTGGAGGCGCCGAGCGTGGTGCTGGCGACGGGCGGCATCGGCAAGTCCTTCAAGGTGACGTCGAACTCGTGGGAGTACACGGGCGACGGCCACGCACTCGCGCTGCTCGCCGGGGCGCCGCTGCTGAACATGGAGTTCGTGCAGTTCCATCCGACGGGCATGGTCTGGCCGCCGTCGGTGAAGGGCATCCTCGTCACGGAGTCGGTGCGCGGCGACGGCGGGGTCCTGCGCAACTCCGAGGGCAAGCGGTTCATGTTCGACTACGTCCCCGACGTCTTCAAGGAGAAGTACGCCGAGTCGGAGGACGAGGGCGACCGCTGGTACGACGACCCGGATCACAACCGGCGCCCGCCCGAGCTGCTCCCCCGCGACGAGGTGGCGCGCGCCATCAACTCCGAGGTGAAGGCGGGCCGGGGCTCCCCGCACGGCGGCGTCTTCCTCGACGTCTCCACGCGCATGCCGGCCGAGCGCATCCGGCGTCGGCTGCCGTCGATGTACCACCAGTTCAAGGAGCTGGCGGACGTCGACATCACGGCCGAGCCGATGGAGGTCGGCCCGACCTGCCACTACGTGATGGGCGGCATCGCCGTCGACTCGGACACGGCAGCGGCACGGGGCGTGCCCGGCCTGTTCGCGGCCGGCGAGGTGGCCGGCGGCATGCACGGCTCGAACCGCCTGGGCGGCAACTCGCTCTCCGACCTCCTCGTCTTCGGCCGCCGCGCCGGACTGCACGCGGCCGAGTACGCGGCCGGGCTCGACGAGCGGCCCGCCATCGACGCGGTCCAGGTCGACACGGCGGCGGCGGAGGCGCTGCGCCCGTTCTCCGCGGAGGGTCCCGCGGACGGGGGCGTCGCCGAGAACCCGTACACACTCCACCAGGAGCTCCAGCAGGCGATGAACGATCTGGTCGGCATCATCCGCCGCGAGGAGGAGATGGCCGAGGCGCTCGACCGGCTCGCCGGGCTGCGGCTGCGGGCGCGACGGGCCGGGGTGGAGGGGCACCGTCAGTTCAACCCCGGCTGGCACCTCGCGCTCGACCTGCGCAACATGCTGCTCGTCAGCGAGTGCATCGCGCGCGCCGCCCTGGAGCGCACGGAGTCGCGCGGCGGCCACACCCGTGAGGACCACCCGACGATGGACCGCGACTGGCGGCGCACCAACCTGCTGTGCCGGCTCGTCGATCCGACCGGCGGCCTCGCTGCCACGGATCCGGTCCGCGGCCAGATCGACCTCGTGCGCGACACCACCGAGCCCATCCGCCCGGACCTGCTCGCCCTCTTCGAGAAGGAAGAGCTGGTCAAGTACCTCGCCGAAGAGGAGCTGTACGAGTGAGTTCGTACGATGCGCGTTTCAGGGTCTGGCGCGGGGACGCCGAGGGCGGTGGCCTGACGGACTTCTCCGTCGAGGTGAACGACGGCGAGGTCGTCCTCGACATCATCCACAGGATCCAGGCGACCCAGGCGTCCGACCTCGCGGTCCGCTGGAACTGCAAGGCGGGCAAGTGCGGTTCGTGCTCGGCGGAGATCAACGGCCGGCCCCGCCTGATGTGCATGACCCGCATGTCGGTCTTCGACCGCGAGGACGTCATCACGGTGACGCCACTGCGCGCCTTCCCTGTGGTCCGCGACCTCGTCACGGACGTCGGCTTCAACTACGCGAAGGCCCGTGAGATCCCGGCCTTCGTCCCGCCGGCCGGGGTCGGCCCGGGCGAGTACCGCATGCAGCAGGAGGACGTGGACCGCTCGCAGGAGTTCCGCAAGTGCATCGAGTGCTTCCTGTGCCAGGACACGTGCCACGCGGTGCGCGACCACGAGGAGAACAAGGCGGCGTTCGCGGGCCCGCGCTTCCTGATGCGGGTCGCGGAGCTGGACATGCACCCTCTCGACGCGGCGTCGGACTCCGGCCTCGACCGCAAGCGCACGGCCCAGGAGGACCACGGCCTCGGCTACTGCAACATCACGAAGTGCTGCACGGAGGTCTGCCCGGAGGGCATCCACATCACGGACAACGCCCTGATCCCCTTGAAGGAGCGTGCGGTCGACCGCAAATACGACCCGGTGGTCTGGCTGGGGAACAAGATCCGACGCAGGTCGTCCTCCTGAGGCGCTAGGGCGAGCCGACCCGGCGCATCAGCGCGGCGGCGTCCCCCGCCACGAGCGGCCGCAGCCGCTCCGGCGTGACGCGTCCTGCGGACGGTCCGGCGCTCACGCTCAGGGTGAACTCCGCGTCGCCGTCCAGGACGTGGACCGTCGCCGTCCGGCCATGGACGACCGTGTACGCCCGGTCGCCCAGGCCCTTCGCCGTACGCACCTCGGCGCGGCCCGGGATCCGCTCGGCGGCCGTCGTGCGCGCCGCGTCGAACTCCGCGCCGGGGTCGGTCCGCTTGTGCAGGACCACGGACGCCGAGAGCGTGGCGGCTCGCGCCGTGCCCTCCTTGCGCTCGAGGTCCCCCGAGCAGTCCGCCGTGTCCACCGCCTCGCTGCTGCTCCGCGTGGACTCCCAGCGGGATCCTCGGTCGAAGACCGTGGCGAGGTGGGGCATCGCGAGGAGGGAACAGAGGCGGTCACTCACGCGGTAGCCCCTGAGGTCGGGGCCCTGCGCGCCGAACGCGTACAGGCCGGCGCCCCAGACGGCGGACGCGGCGAGCGCGCCGACGAGCAGTGCGCCGAGAGGGCGCCGTCCCCTGCGCCGCTGGGGACGGTCGAGGGGATCGGGACGGACCGGGGAGCCGGCGGGTCCGGACACCACAAGCTCCGGCTCGCTGATCGCGCCGCCCGCGGCCCAGGGTCCGTTCTCCATGCCGGAAACCTACGTTGAGCAGCGGTTTTGCCGGAAGGGCCGGCGATAACAATGCGGATTCGCCACAACCGGAGCGGGCCGATCCCGGTCGCGGTACCCCAGATCCGGTCATACGCTCCCAACTGTGACGCCGCCTCCGAGTCGCCCCCGTCCGGTACGGATAGCCGCGCGGTCGGCCGTGGCCGCCGTGCTCGCGCTCTGCTGGGCGCTGCTGCCCGCCACGGCCTCCCGCGCCGACGACCCCATCACCCTGTCGAGAGCCGGCCAGATCACCGACAAGGTGGACGCCCTCCGAGACCGCAAGTCCGATGTCGCCTCGGCCCTCGACTCGCTCGACAGCAAGCGCAACACCCAGCTCTTCGTGGTCTACGTACGCGACTTCTCCGGCCGCTCCGCCCAGGACTGGGCCGACGACACGGCCTCCAAGAACGGCCTCGGCCTCAACGACGTACTCCTCGCCGTGGCCACGCACGACCGGCAGTACGCCTACTCCGTCGACCAGGACTCCCAGCTCACCGACGCGCAGCTCAAGGACGTCGCGCAGACCGCGATCGAACCGGCGCTGCGCAGGAACGACTGGGCGGGCGCCGCGATCGGCGCGGCGGGCGGCATCTCCGCCACCCTCGGGGGCAGCCCCGTCCCCACCCCGGCGATCACCCCGGGCCCGGCCGACCCCGGCGGCTCGGACACGGATCCCAGCGCGGCCGATCTCGCCCTGCCCCTCATCGTGGTCGGCGGCGCGGGCGCCGTCGCGGCGTTCGCGTACACCCGACGCAAGAGGCGTACGAGTACCCGCACCACCCCCGGCGGCGGCTGGGGCGGCAGGGGCACGGGACCGCAGGTCACGCCGCTGCCCGAGCTGGACAAGCAGGCCAGGCGGATGCTGGTGGAGAGCGACGACTCGATCCGCACCAGTACGGAGGAACTCGGCTTCGCCACCGCGCAGTTCGGCGAGGAGGCCGTCAAGCCGTTCACCGAGGCGGTGGCGTATGCGCAGTCGGAGCTGACGGCGGCCTTCCGGCTGCGCCAGCAGCTCGACGACGCGTACCCCGAGGACGACGCGACGAAGCGGCAGATGCTGGACGAGATCATCAACCGCTGCACCGAGGCGGGGCGCAGGCTCGACGCCGAGGCCGCGGACTTCGACCGGCTGCGGGCCCTGGAGCGCACCGCCCCCGAGGCCCTCGCGCACGCGGAGCTCGCCTCCCGCGACCTGGCCACCCGCACCACGACGGCCGAGGAGACGCTGACTGCGCTCGGCGCCCGCTACGCGCCGTCCGCGCTGCTTCCCGTGGCGGGCCACATCGAGCAGGCCAAGGACCGGCTGCTGTTCGCCACGACGAACCTCGAACAGGCGCGCAGTGGCGTCGACGCGGGCGACAACGGCAGGGCCGCGGTGTTCCTGCGGGCCGCCGAGTCGGCCGTCGACCAGGCGGGCACCTTTGTGGACGCGATCGACCGGCTCGGCCATGAGCTGGCCGAGGCCGCCGAGAAGCTGCCGGCCGCGCTCACCGAGTCCGACTCCGACCTCGCGGACGCCCACGGACTGCTCGAAGGGACGACCGAGGGCGCGTCCACGGCCGATCTGCGCGGGCGCATCGCGCGCGTGCAGACCGTCACCGCGGGCGTGCGCAAGGAGATGGCCGCCGGCCCCTACGACCCGATCGACGCGTTGCGCCGCGTGGAGGAGGCCGACTCGGCGCTCGACGCGTCCCTCGACGAGGCGCGCGAACGCGAGTCGGGCACGGCCCGCGCGCGCTCCCTGCTCGACCAGGCGGAACTCACGGCCCGCAGCAGCGTCGGCGCCGCGTCGGACTTCATCACCACGCACCGCGGGGCGGTCGGCAGCGAGGCCCGTACGCGCCTGGCGGAGGCGCAGCGGCACCTGGAGTACGTACGGACGACGGCGGAGGCGGATCCCGCGGCCGCCCTGGCCGGTGCCCAGCGGGCCGACGCGCTCGCCCGGCAGGCGCAGCAGCTCGCCGAGCACGATGTGCGGTCCTTCGGGAATCCGTACGGCGGCGGGGGCGGCGGGCGCGGCGGCGGGGGCATGGGAGGCGCGGTGCTCGGCGGGATCATCCTCGGCGAACTCCTGGGCGGCGGGCGCGGCGGCGGGGGGTTCGGCGGGGGCAGCGGCTTCGGGGGCGGGTTCGGTGGCGGCGGTCCGGGGAGTTTCGGCGGGGGCGGGACCCGTGGCCGGAGGGGCGGCGGCGGACGGTTCTGACCCGGCGGCATTCACCCAGTTCCCACGTAACTCCCTTGTACAAGGAGCACTCTCATGACCAAGCAGACCGTTCTCGGCCGCGTCACCCAGCTCGCGAAGGCGAACATCAACGCCCTTCTGGACGGCGCCGAGGACCCGGAGAAGATGCTCGACCAGCTGATCCGCGACTACTCGAACAACATCGCCGAGGCCGAGCAGGCCGTGGCGGCGACCATCGGCAATCTGCGGATGATGGAGCAGGACCACAGGGAGGACGTCGAGGCGGCCGACGAGTGGGGCGGCAAGGCGCTCGCCGCGAGCAAGAAGGCCGACGAGCTGCGGACCGCGGGCAGCACGGCGGAGGCCGACAAGTTCGACAACCTCGCCAAGGTGGCGCTCGGGCGGCAGCTGAGCTCCGAGAAGGAGGCCAAGGACTCCGAGCCGACGATCGCCGCACAGAGCGAGGTCGTCGGAAAGCTGAAATCCGGCCTCGACCAGATGAAGACGAAGCTGGTCGAACTCCAGTCGAAGCGCGATCAGTTGGTGGCGCGCTCGAAGACTGCGCAGGCCCAGAACCAGATGATGGACGCCGCCAGGAACATCGACGTCCTCGACCCGACGAGCGAGCTGAGCCGCTTCGAGGAGAAGGTGCGCCGCGAGGAGGCCAAGGCGCTGGGCAAGCAGGAGCTCGCCGACTCGTCGCTCGACGCGCAGTTCGAGCAGCTGGACGGCCTGGGCGACACGGCCGAGATCGAGGCGCGCCTGGCGGCGCTCAAGACGTCCGTGTAGCGGCGGGAAGGCGGCGCCCCGGTCAGTACAGGCTGAGCAGCGCCTCCGTCGGGTCCACGGCCGCCGAGTCGCCGTCCGGTAGTGGGAGTTCGAACCAGACGGTCTTGCCGCGCGGCGTCCTGCGCGAGCCCCAGGACGCGCTGAGCAGGCCGACGAGCTGAAGCCCGCGGCCGCCCTCGTCCGTGTCCCGTGCGCGGCGGCGGCGCGGCTGGACGAGGCCCGCGTCCCACACCTCGCACACGAGGGTGCGGTCGAGCAGGAGGCGCAGCCTGATGTCGCCCTCGCCGTACCGCAGAGCATTGGTGACCAGCTCGCTGACCAGGAGTTCCGTCGTGTCGACGAGCGGCTCCAGGTCCCACTCGGTGAGCTTGGCGCGGGTGAACTCGCGGGCGCGGCCCACCGAGCGCGGCTCGCGCGGCAGCGTCCAGTCGCCGACGGCGTCGGCCGGCAGGCCCTGCACGCGGGCCATGAGCAGCGCGATGTCGTCCTCGCCGTGGCGCGTGTCGAGCGTGGCCAGCACGTGGTCGCAGACGTCTTCGAGCGCGGGCGAGGGATCGTCCAGGGCGCTGCGGAACGCGGAGAGGCCCTCGTCGAGGGGATGGTCGCGGGACTCCACGAGCCCGTCGGTGTAGAGGGCGAGGAGTGAGCCCTCGGGCAGCTCGACCTCGACCTCCTCGAAGGGTTCCCCGCCGACGCCGAGCGGCATCCCCGGGGGTACGTCGAGCATGAGCGCGCCATCGCCGGGCTCGACCAGGACGGGCGGCAGATGGCCCGCGTTGGCGAAGGTGCAGCGCCGCGTCACGGCGTCGTAGACCGCGTACACGCAGGTGGCGAGGTAGACCTCGGAGAGGTCGGCGTCACCGGTTCTGCGGGCGGCGCGAGTGGCTTGCTGGACGCCGCCGCGGGGGCCGAGGGGGGACGTCGGGCCCCCGGGCGCGCCGAGGCCACGGGCGATCTCGTCGAGCGCGGAGAGCACCTCGGCGGGTTCGAGGTCGAGGAGGGCCAGGGTCCGTACGGCGGTGCGCAGTTCGCCCATGGCGACGGCGGCGCGCAGGCCGCGGCCCATGACGTCGCCGACGACGAGCGCGGTTCTGTGCCCCGGCAGCTCGATGACGTCGAACCAGTCGCCGCCGACCTCGGTGGCCGCGTTGCCCGGCAGGTAGCGGCAGGCGATGTCGAGGCCGGACGCCTCGGGGTCGTCCGGCGGGAGCAGCGACCGCTGGAGTATCAGGGCGCGCTCGTGCTCACGCCGGTAGAGGCGGGCGTTGTCGATACAGACGGCGGCGCGGGCGGCGAGTTCGACGGCGAGGGCGCGGTCGCGGTCGTTGAAGGGCTCGCTGCCCTTCGTACGGGCGAAGCGCGCGAGGCCGACGACGGTGTCGTGGGCAACCATCGGCACGGCCAGCGTGGACTGGACGAGGTCGCCGGACGCGGCGGGGACGAACTGGGGGCGGGCGGTGCGCAGGGCGTCCGCGCAGGGCGAGTTGAAGGAGTAGCGGTGGACGGCCCCGACCTCGACGACCCCGTCACCGCCGGACGCTTCGAGGTACGGCACGTCGGCGACGGCGCTCGCGGCGGCGACCCTGCGCAGCTCGGCGCTGCCGTCGGCGAGGCTGCGGCTGTTGAGCGCCGACTCGTCGCCCGCGAGAAGGCCCTGGTAGAGGTCGACGGACGCGAGGTCGCAGAAGCCGGGGACGACGACGTCGAGGAGCTCGCGGGCGGTGGTCTCCAGGTCGAGCGAGTTGCCTATGCGGGCGCCCGCCTCGTTGAGGAGGGCGAGGTTGCGGCGGGCGTGGGCCGCCTCGCGGGCGGCGGCGTGGCGCCGGGTGACGTCGGTGGCGAGCCCGGCGACGCCGATGGGCCGGCCGCTGCCGCTGTGCACGCGGTAGAGGTTGATCGACCAGTGGCGGCGCTCGGCGGAGTCGGGCGCGGGCCCGACGAGCTGCATGTCGGTGACGGAATCCCCGGTCTCCAGGACGCGGCGCAGCGCGGCCTGCACGCGGTCGGCCTCGCCGCGGGGCAGATAGTCGTGGACGGTGCGGCCGCGGTGGTCGTCGGCCCGGCCGCCGAAGACCGCGGCGAAGGGCCGGTTGGTCCGCTGCACCTTCAGGTCGGTGCCGAACAGCAGGAAGCCGAAGGGAGATTGGCCGAAAATGGCCTGCGACGCGGCGAGGTCCGTCTCGATACGGCGCAGGGCGCGGACATCGACGACGATGCAGACGGCCGCGCGCTCGCCGGACTCCGTCTCGGTCGGCATCACATAGACCTCGGCGATCCCCTCCGTATACGGCTCGGGGGGCCGGCCGGGGCCGTGCTGATCAGGGACGTGCGGATCGCGCTCTTCGGACTCGGTGCCGCCCGGGTCCGACGCCCGGCCCCTCGGCATCCGGAAGGGAACGACGCCGGTCCACTCGCGGCCGTCGAGGATCTCCGCCATCTTGCGGTGGCCGCGCTCGCGCAGTTCCGTGGAGACGAAGGCCTCGATGGGGTCCTTGCCCACGGCCTCCTGTGCACAGACACCGAAGAGCTGCGCCGCGCGCCGGCTCCACTGGTCGATCAGGCCGTCGGGGCCGATGGAGAAGGAGGCGACCTTGATGTAGTCGTACATCGAGCCGGGCGGACTGATCTGCCATGTCTCGGCCCGGGGCGGGCCTGCCGCATCGCGCGCGGCCGTCCCGCCCGAGGTGTCCTCGGACGACGTGGCCTTCGCTGGTATCTCGCTCACGCGAACCGTCCCCTCCAGCTCACCGCGTCCGGCACCGGTCACCGGGGCGGCTGCCCGCAGTATCCAGCACTACGGAGCCGCGCAACACGGTGTTCACGATCACACCACGGTCCCGACGCTTTTTGGCCCGTCCCCGCATAACAGGACGGCAACCAGATCCACGACTGTTCCGTGCCTTTTCCCGGCCGGCCTCTTCGCCGGTCGGCATGCTCCCTGTCTCCTAACCAGGGAGGGTTCCTCTTAACCGGCGCGACGCCATCGGTTCCGGCCGTCGGGTCCAGCCGCTGTTTCCGGCCGCCCGTCAGTGCCGGCCGGGCAGCGACAGTTCGAACCACACCGTCTTGCCCGTGTCACCGGGCCGCGTCCCCCACCGCCGCGCGGACCCCGCGACCAGCTGGAGCCCCCGTCCGCTCTCCTCGTCCGGTCCCGCGACCCGCTCCAGCGGCGGATCCGGAAGACGATCGGAGACCTCCACCCGCAGGGTGTCGGCGGGCTCCGCCGACCGCAGGAGACGTACGCCGATGGGGCCGGAAGCGTGCCGGAGAGCGTTGGTCACCAGCTCACTGACGAGCAGTTCGGTGACATCGCCGAGCGAATCGAGATCCCAGACGCCGAGCTGGCCGCGGACCGCGGCACGAGCGGAACGGACTGCGCCCGGCTCCTCGGGGAAGACCCACTCGGCGCACTCCCCGTCGGTGTCGATCACGCCGATCACTTCCCAGGCAGCAGTAGAACCCCGTCCACTCCTTCGGACCACGTCCGATTTCATAGGGTTAATCGGCATATACCCGGTCGGGCGTAGGGGCTACCGTCCCACGCGAACACTCCGCGAACGGAGCACGCGGAACGCCCGACCAGCGGCACGACGGGTGACACGACCCGCAGCGCGGCGGGCCCCGCGGACAGGTCCCCCGGCGTACGGATCACGGCTGCCGCGCCGCGAGCACCGCCTTCACCGCCGGCACGTCCTGGTCGAGCCAGTCCACGGACCAGATCTCGTCCGGCCCGAGCCAGCGCAGTTCGTCGTGGTCCTCCAGGGGGCGCGGCCGGCCGGACAGCGGGCGCGCGGTCCATACCCGCAGCACGTATCCGGGCTTCAGGGGCCACTCCCCCGGGACGCGTGCCACGAGCTCGGCGCCGATCCCGAGCTCCTCGCGCAGTTCCCGTACGAGCGCCTGCTCCGGATCCTCGCCGGGTTCGACCTTGCCGCCGGGGAGTTCCCAGCGGCCCGCCAGTTCGGGGGGCGCACTGCGTCGTGCGGCGAGCAGGCGGCCGCTGTCGTGGAGGGCCGCCGCGACGACGACGGTCGGTTCAGTCATGTGCCGGAGCCTACGGCCGCGGACGGGAACGTCAGCGCGCGGTGCCGTTCTGCGCCTGGCCGAGGCGCTCGACCCAGTAGAGCTGCTTGTGGCCGCGGTCATCGAGACTGTCGGCGATCTGCTGGGCTTCCGCCCTGGTCGCGTACCTGCCGACGCGATAGCGGTTGCCGTTGTCGTCCTGGCGTATGACGAGCCACACAAGCGTGGTCGTGCCCTCGTTCATCTCGCCCCTCCACTCCCCGACCCCGGCTCGCACAGCGCCCCGCTTTCTGAGGAAACCCCACTCCGCATATGCCCGAGCGTACGCCTGACCTTCACGCAGCGGATACGCATTGGCACAAAGAGATACGCAACCAGCCAATCCGCAGGGGGCGCACTCCGAAGAGTGCGCCCCCTGGACGTTCCGTGGCCTCCCCGCTCCGGGCGTCAGCCCGTACGCACCGCCGGCATCGGCATGAGCACCGGCCCCGCTTGCGGCTCCTTGCGGCAGACGTCGCCGCACTCCGCGTCGAGCGAGCAGCACAGCGAGCAGATCGGGCCCGACCGGACGGGGCAGTCCGCGATGTCGGGGAGTTCGTACGCCGTCTCGCAGACACTGCACGTGTGGGTCGCGGTGATGTCGGCGATCTCGACGTCGGGGCCGTTCACGGGGTTGGGCCTGGCCAGGTAGTACTTGCCCTTGGTGGCCCAGGCGATCAACGGGCAGAGCGTCAGGGCGAGTCCGGCCGCGATGAACGTCGAGAAGGCCTCCGCGTACGCACCGAACACCCCGAAGAACGCGACGATCGAGACGGTCGACGCGATCACCATGGCGCCGAAGCCGGCCGGGTTCACGGCGTACAGATAGGCCCGTTTGAACTCGATGTACTTG
Source organism: Streptomyces sp. NBC_01445 (assembly GCF_035918235.1). Lineage (NCBI taxonomy): Bacteria > Bacillati > Actinomycetota > Actinomycetes > Kitasatosporales > Streptomycetaceae > Streptomyces > Streptomyces sp. NBC_01445. The sequence continues at coordinate 4,310,316 of NZ_CP109485.1, forward strand.
GGGCTCCAGCCGACCCGCTTGTTGATGACGAGGTCGGCGGCGACGGCCGCGATCCAGGCGATGCCCACGTTCGAGTAGAAGCCGAGCAGCTTGTTCAGGGCCGCGAACATGTTCATCTCCATCAGCGTCAGCGCGATGGCGAGGTTGAGGAAGATGTACCAGACGCGGCCCGGGTGCCGGTGCGTGATGCGGGAGAAGAAGTTCGACCAGGACAGCGAGCCGCTGTAGGCGTTGGTCACGTTGATCTTGATCTGGGAGACGACCACGAAGAGCGCGGCGGCGGGCAGGGCGACCGAGCCGAGCCACGGCTTGAGTGCCTCGACCTGCGGCGCGATGGGTTCCAGGGCGTGGGTCTTGCCGACTGCTTCGAGGGCTACGAAGGCGAGGAGCGCGCCGCCGAGTTGTTTCGCGGCGCCGATGATCACCCAGCCGGGTCCGGCCGCGAGAACGGCCAGATTCCATCGCTTCCGGTTCTGCTCGGTCTTCGCCGGCATGAATCGCAGATAGTCGGCCTGCTCACCGATCTGCGCGATGAGGGAGAGCGCGACGCCGGTGCCGAGGCCGAAGCCGAGCCAGGAGAACCCGCTGCCCGCGCCCTCCGTGCCGCCGAAGCGGGTGAAGTCGCCGAAGGAGCCCGGCGAGTGGAAGGCCAGGATCACGAAGGGCAGGACGAGGCCGATGAGCCAGACCGGCTGCGTCCACGCCTGCACCTTGGCGAGCGCACCCATGCCGCGGAAGACGATCGGGATGACGATGAGCGTGGTCAGCAAGTAGCCGACGGGCAGCGGCAGTCCGACGACCTCGTGCATGGCCTGCGCCATGATCGAGCCTTCGAGCGCGAAGAAGATGAAGGTGAACGAGGCGTAGATGAGGGACGTGAGCGTCGAGCCGAAGTAGCCGAAGCCCGCGCCCCGGGTGATGAGGTCCATGTCCAGGCCGTACTTGGCGCAGGCGCGGGCGATGGGGATGCCGGTCAGGAAGATGATCGTCGCCGCGCACAGGATCGAGGCGAGCCCGCTCGTGAAGCCGTACGTGAAGACGATGGAGGCGCCGATCGCGAAGTCGGCGAGATAGGCGATGCCGCCGAGCGCGGTGGACGCGACCATGGTCGGTGACCAGCGCCGGTAGGAGTGGGGCGCGTAGCGCAGCGAGAAGTCCTCGCGGCTCTCGTCCGCGGCGAGCTTGGCGTAGCTGCGCCGCGGCGCGGCTGCCTCCGTGTCACGGGTGACCGTGTCCGTCATGAGGGTTCCTGTCGTCCGGCCGATTGCGGGTACGGACGGAAGTTAGGAGCCGTGCATGACAATGCGGGGCGGCCGGTGATTGCCCCGGCGTTACGGGAGGCGGCCGCGCGTTAAGTCGTGGTCACGCCCTGCGGACAGGGCGTTCGCGTATCGGTCACTTCACGGGCAGGTGGTATGCGATCCGGTACCGGTCGGCGGGGACGACGACGTCCGCCGTCTCGACCGGCCTGCCCGACGCGAAGTACGTGCGCTGGATGACGAGGACGACATGGCCGGGCACTCCACCGAGCGCCATGAGCTCCTCGGCGAGGCCGGGGCGGGCGCCGACCTCCTCCGTCACGTTGTCCACGATCACGTCGATGGCGGACATGCGCTCGACGACGCCGCAGCCGCCGAGGGGGCCTTCCTCGGGGAGCATCACGGGGGTGCGTCCAGTGACCGCCAGGGGCTCCCAGGAGGTGGAGAGCATCATGACCTCTCCCGCGTCCCGGTAGACGTACTTCGTGCACATCACGCGGTCTCCGGCGCGGACGCCGAGGCGCTCGGCGATGACGCTGCTCGCCTCGGCCTGCTCGCTGCGGGACTCCCAGGTGCCGCGCGCCGTCTCGTCGGCCTGCTCCTGCTTGAAGGGGGTGGAGCCGCTGATCGGCCGGTATCCGGAGCGGGCGACGCGGCGCGGGACCGGCGTCTCGCGCACATACGTGCCCGACCCCGAGCGTCCCTCGACGAGTCCTTCGGCCATCAGCACCTTGCGGGCTTCGAGGGCGACGGTGTCCGAGACGCCGTACTCCTCGCGGATCCTGGCCTGTGAGGGGAGGCGGGTGTGCGGTGGCAGCGATCCATTGACGATCTTCTTGCGAAGATCACCCGCGACGCGCAGATACGCCGGCTGCTCACCGAATGTCACTGGCTGCACTCCCTAAGACCCGTGGCGACCCATCGGATTGACAGACAGCAACAGCGTCGCAACCCTGGGTTGTGTGCCGCAAGCGAAGGCCAAAGAATCACTCGAAGTGATGACATGCGCGGCCGCAGGCCTTTACGCAGGGAGTTTCTCCGGGTAAGGGAATCCTTACGCCCTGGCGTCGAGCAACCATCGACCGGCCGTCGACCGGCCGTCGAGGCAGGGCGCGGCATGCGACACCCCCGCCATCCGTGGGACCTCCATCGCGGGTTGCCCGACTCCCGTCCGCAACCGCCCGCATCGTCGGATGCGTGACCCGATCCCGCCGATCCCCCGCCCGCCTCACCGTCCTCCTCGCGCTCGCGGTGCTCGGCGCCTCACCGGGCGCGGCCCTGGCGACGCCCGGCCCCGGCCCGGCACCCGCCGCACCTGCCCCCGTGCCTACGGGCTCCCCCTCCGAGGCCTCCGAAGCCTGCACCGGCGACCCCGCCTGGGCCCCGGCCACCACCCGCATCGACCCCGCGAACACGTATCACGCGTACACCGGCAACGGATATCTCGGCGTGCGTGTCCCGCCGTCCGGCGCGGACTACGCCGAGCCCGGCGACAAGACCGGCTGGCCGCTCTACACGCCGCGCTACGACGGGGCGTTCGCGAGCGGGCTCTACGCGCGCGGCCCCGAGAACACGGCGCACCGCGAGGCCGTCGCCGCCCTGCCGAACTGGACGGCGCTCGACCTGACGGTGGGCGACGAGACGTACGGCCCGACGAGCCGGATCTCGCACTACCGGCAGACCCTCAGCCTGCGCTGCGGATTCGTCCGTACGTCGCTGACCTGGACGCACAAGGACGGCCGGCGCACCGATCTGACGTACGACGTGCTGACCGACCGCTCCCACGCGCACATCGGAGCGGTACGGCTGCGCGTCACGCCGCACTGGAGCGGCGAGGCGACCGTCACCGACCGGATCGACGGGCGGGGCGCGCGCCGGATCGCGCCCACCGGCGGCGGCCCCGCGGGCAAGCGCACGATGGCGGTGGGCTTCCGCACGGACGGCACCCGCCAGGACGGCGTCGTCGCCTCCACCCTGCGCGCCCCCGGCCGCACGCACACGGCGGGCCACACCGACACGTTGACGAACCATCAGTCCGCCACGTTCTCCGTCGACACCGGCCGCACGTACACGGTCACCAAGTACGTCGGCGTGGACACGGCGCTCACCTCTCGCACCCCGCACGGCTCGGCCGTCGGGGCCTCCCAGCAGGCTGCCGCGGCCGGATGGGACGAGCTGTTCCGCGAACACACCGCGGCCTGGCGGAAGTTGTGGACGTCGGACATCGAGGTGCCGGACCGGCCCGAGATCCAGCAGCAGGTGCGGGCCGCGCGGTACGGGCTCCTCACGGCGGTGCGCGCCGGCGGCCGCGACAGCATCGCGCCCTCCGGGCTCACCAGCGACGCCTACGCGGGCATGATCTTCTGGGACGCCGAGACGTGGATGTTCCCCGCGCTGCTCTCGGACCGGCCCGACCTGGCGCGCCCCGTCCTCGAATACCGCTACCGCACGCGCGAGGCGGCCGCCGACAACGCCCGCAAGACGTCTGTCAAGGGCCTCATGTACCCGTGGACCAGCGCGAGCCGCGGCGCCCTGTGGACGGAGTGCCAGAGCTGGTACCCGCCGCACTGCGTCACCCAGAACCACCTCCAGGGCGACATCGCGCTCGCCGCCTGGCAGTACTACCTGGCGACGGGCGACCGCGCCTGGCTGCGCTCGCACGGCTGGCCGCTCCTCAAGGGCCTTGCGGAGTACTGGACTTCACGTGTCACGAAGAACGCCGACGGCTCGTACTCCATCAAGGACGTCGCGGGCCCCGACGAGTACAGCAACGGCGTCGACGACGGGGTCTACACGAACGCCGTCGCGGCCACGGCCCTGCGCTCGGCCGCCCGCGCCGCCCGGCTCGTGGGTGCCGCGCCCCCGGCCGCGTGGGCGACCATCGCCGACGGGCTCCGCATCCCGTACGACCCGAAGCGCAAGATCTTCCTCCAGTACGAGGGCTACAACAGCTCGACGATCAAGCAGGCCGACGCGGTCCTGCTGCTGTACCCGCTGGACTGGAAGCCGATGCCGAAGGGCGCGGCGGCGGCGACCCTCGACTACTACGTCGCGCACACCGACCCGGACGGGCCCGCGATGACGGACTCCGTGCACGCGGTGGCCGCCGCGTCGATCGGGGAGCCGGGCTGTGCCACGTACACGTTCCTGCGGCGCGCCTCGAAGCCGTTCTTCCGAGAGCCGTTCGGGCTGTTCTCGGAGGCGCGCGGCACGAAGGCGGGGTCCAGTGACCCGCTTGCGGGCACGCCCGCACAGGACTTCCTGACCGGGAAGGGCGGCTTCCTCCAGGTGTTCACGCACGGCCTGACCGGCCTGCGCCTCGAGGAGGACGCCCTGCGCCTCGACCCGTCGCTGCCCCCGCAGCTCGGCAGGGGCGTGACGCTGCGCGGGCTGGCCTGGCGCGGACGGACGTACGACATCGCGATCGGGCCGGAGCGTACGACGGTCAGGCTGACCGCGGGCCAGCCGTTCCCCGTCGTCACACCCACCGGACGCGCCACGGTCGACCGCGGCGGGCTCGTCCTGCGCACCCGGCGCCCCGACCTCGAACCCACCTCCGACCTGGCCCGCTGCCGCACCGCGACGGCGACGTCCGAGGAGCCGGGCCTGTACGCGGAGGCGGCGGTGGACGGCAACCCGGTCACCGCCTGGCAGCCGGTGACCGCTCACGACGCCCTCACGGTCGACCTCGGCCGGACGGGGAAGGTCTCCGGCGTCGACGTGACGGGCACGCGCGCGTACGCGGTGACGACGTCGGTCGACGGAGCGGCGTGGCGGGCCTTCGCGCCGGGGCGGACGGCGCGGTTCGTACGGGTCACCGAGGAGGGCGAAAAGCCCGAACCCGTGAAGGAGTTGCGGGTGAGGTAGGGCCCTGCCGCCGACCGGCAGGGCCCCAGGCCGCCGGGCGCCGTGCGCGGCCCCACACCGCGCAACGACACCCGGCGGCCGGTCAGTTGGCCTCGGCCGGTACGGCGGCCAGGGAGCGGGACCGCACCACGAGTTGGGCGACCGCCGTCACCACCAGGTTCGGGGCGAGCGCGATGAGCCCGGTGTCGACCGTGCCGACGTCCACGCTCCCGAAGGTGAGCCAGATCAGGACGCCGACGCCGGTCAGGATGCCGAGCAGTGCGGGCACGGCATCCAGACGCACCTTCTTCGCCAGCCCCATGACGATCGCCGGGGCGAGCTGGGTGAGGCCTCCGTAGGTGAGCAGCAGCAGGTCGGACAGGAGTCCGGGCCTGGTCAGGCCGAGCACCAGGGCGAGCGCGGCGGCCGCGACCACGCAGAGGTGGTTGGTGCGCAGCTGCGTACGTTCGTTGCGCGCGCTCAGCAGATTGCGGGACAGCAGGCTGGAGATGCCCACGACGATGGCCGCCGAGGGGACCATGGCGGCCGAGGCCGCGGCGACCGCGACGACGCCGACGAGCCAGCCGGGCAGGGTCTGGCCGGCGAGGGTGAGGGCGACGGAGTTCGCGGGCGATCCCGGCTTCACCAGCAGGATTCCGGCGAAGCCGACGATCACCGGGATACCGAGGGCTATCTGGTAGAGCGGCAGCCAGACCGCGTTCTTGCGCAGGGCACGCCCGCTGCCGGCGGCCAGGACCGGCGGCCACAGATGGGCCATGGTGCCGAGTCCGCCGCCGATGCCGGAGATGATGACGGCCGTGACGAAGAAGGTGGCGTCATAGCCTTCCTGATTGAGCGTCAGGAGCTGTGGGTGGCTGTCCCGTACGGTCTCGAAGAGGCCGCCGATGCCCCCCTTCACGGAGACCGTGACGCCGATGAACAGGACCACGAGCCCGATGATCATCAGCGCGTCCTTGAGGTAGGCGACGCGGGCGATGCCGCGGATGCCGGACCACAGGACGAAGCCGACGGTGAGGACGGTCGCCAGAACCATGCTGAGGTTGCCGCCGGTGCGGCTGCCGGTGGCGAGCTGGACGATCATGCCGAGCCCGGTGATCTGGAGCTGGAGGTACGGCAGCAGGAAGACCGCTCCGACGACGGCGACGACCTTGCCGAGCAGGGGGCTGCGGTAGCGGTCGGTGAAGAAGTCCGCCTGCGTCAAGTAGCCGCCCCTGCGCCCGAGTTCACGCATGCGGGGCGCGGTGAAGTACTGGAGGACGAAGTTGATCGCGAGGTAGCACAGGGCGAAGGCCGCGGCGACACCCCCGCCGAAGGCGATGCCCGCGAGGCCGAGGAAGCTGAAGGTGGTGAAGGCCTCGCCCGCCTGGAGGAACCAGGTGGTGAAGGTGGAGAACTTGCGTTTCCCCACGGTCCATTCGCCGAGTTCCCCGCCGCGCGGTCTGCGCCCGCTCACGCCGACGACGGCGATGGAGACCATGCCGATGAGAGTGATGGCCATGGTGGTGTTCATGCGGCGGCCTCCTCGGCCTCGTCGCGGTCGGCGCGTTCGTCGTCGGTGTGCGCGAAGTGCTCGACGAGGGCGAGCGAGGCCGTCGTACCGGCCGTCCACAGCAGACACCAGGCGAGGACGGACGGGATGCCGAACCAGAGGTACGGGCCATTGACGAAGGGCAGGAACGGCGTGCTGAGGAAAGCCAGTACGGGCACGAAGGCCCAGATCACGTGCGGTTTTCTCATCAGGGCTCCATACGGCTGCGGAGGGTACGGCTACGGGAGGGAGGGCCGGCGGCGTCCGTGTCCGGTGGCGGCCTCGTAGGCGGCGCCGACCTCGAGCACGGTCCGCTCGGCGCGGGGCGGGCCGACGATCTGAAGGCCGACGGGGAGCCCGGCAGCCGAGAAGCCGGCCGGTACGGAGAGGGCGGGTGCGCCCAGGACCGAGATGAAGTACGCCGAGCGCATCCAGTCGAGATAGGTGTGCTGCGACTGCCCGTCGATGACGGTCGGGTACTCCGCCTCGACGTCGAAGGGGGTGACCTGGCTGACGGGCGCGACCAGGACGTCGTAGCGCTCGAAGAAGCCGACGGCCGCGAGGTGGATGCGGGCGTGCTCGGCGGTGGCGCGGGCGAGGTCGGCGCCGGTCAGGCGCCGCCCCTCCTCGATGTTCCAGACGAGGCTGTCCTTGAGGGAGGCTCGGTCGCTGTCGAGGAGCGCGCCGAGGCCCTGGTTGAACTCCTGGGCCCGCAGCGTGCGGAAGACGTCCTCGGCGCCGTCCAGGTCGGGGCAGTCCTCGGTGACGACGCAGCCGAGGTCCTCGAAGACCTTGGCCTGCCGCTCGAAGACGTCGCGCACGTCGCGGTCGACGGCGACCCGCCCGCCGAGGTCGGGCGCGAACGCCACGCGCAGCCCGGCCGCGTCCCGCCCGAGCGGCGCGCGGAAGACGGCGCCCGGCCCCTCCAGGGAGATCGGGACGCGCGGGTCGGGCCCCGCCATGACGGACAGCAGCAGCGCGGTGTCGGCGACGGTGCGCCCCATGGGCCCGGCGACGGCGAGGGTCTCCCACAGGTTGCCGGCCGGGTGCGAGGGGACGCGGCCGGGGGTGGGGCGCAGGCCGACGACGTTGCAGAACGACGCCGGGTTGCGCAGGGAGCCGCCCATGTCGCTGCCGTCGGCCAGCGGCTGGAACCCGGCGGCCAGCGCGGCCGCGGCCCCGCCGCTGCTGCCGCCCGCCGACCGCTTCGTGTCGTACGGGTTCCTGGTCGCACCGAACACGGGGTTGAACGTGTGCGAACCGGCCGCGAACTCAGGGACGTTGGTCTTCCCGATGCGGATGGCGCCCGCGTCCTGGACGCGCCGCACGAGCAGCTCGTCCTCGTCGGGGACGTGGTCGGCGAAGAGGGGCGAGCCGTGCGTGGTGCGCATGCCGCGGGTGAGGTGGGTGTCCTTGAACGCGATGGGCAGGCCGTGCAGCGGCCCGAGCTCCTCGCCGCGCGCCTGACGCTCGTCGGCGGCGGCGGCCGCGGCGAGAGCGCCCTCGGGGTCGAGGGTGACGATCGCGTTGACGGCGGGGTTGAGGCGTTCGATGCGGTCGAGGTGGGCCCGGACGACCTCACGGGCCGACAGCTCACCACGACGGACACGCGCCGCGAGGTCGACGGCGTCGAGGGCGCAGAGTTCGTCCGGGACGGGAGCGGAGTCGGCGGGGCCGGTGGAAGCGGGCATGGCAGTCCTAGGGCAGCGGGCGCGGGGGACGTCGCCGTGCTGGGCCGGACAGGTCCGGGGCAGCGGCGCGCGTGGTGCACCACACTGAAGCCACTGACCGTTTCAGTCAATACCTAAGACTCAATGCACTTTTAAGACGCCACTCCTTCACCCGTGAATATTTTGGTCGCGCTATGGACGTCAACTGGACGTCGGAAACTCCACGCCACTGCGCTTGAACGCGTCGACCACCAGATGCGACTGCACGGCCTCCACATGCCGCACCCAGGGCGAGGCGGTCAGGAACTCGTACAGCGCGGCCTTCGACGGCTGCGTCACGTCGACCAGGAGCTGATGCTCACCCATGACCACGGCCGCGTACCGCACGAGCGGCGACTCCACGAGCAGCCGCCCCACCTTCTCGACCTCGTCGGGGCGGGTCCTGATCCACAGGAGCGCCTCGACCGGGAGACCGAGCAGCGCGGGCTCGACGGCGGCCCGGATGCTCACGTGCCCGTCGCGGGTGAGCGTCTCGACGCGGCGGCGGGCGGTCGCCACGGAGACCCCGGCGACGGCGGCCAGGTCCTCGTGCGTACGCCGCCCGTCCTCGGCGAGCGCCCCCAGGATCGCGTGCTCCTCGGGCCCGACCTCGACCTCCGGGAGCCCGATCTCGTCGACGATGCCCGACGGCCCGCCGAGGGCCTCGATCTCCCCGGCGCCGAGGATCCCCGGCGACCACTCGTGCACGGTCCTGAAGTACCGCAGCACCGGCGACACGCTCTGCGAGACGAGACCCGGCAGCGCGGGCACCTCGTCGAGCATCAGCGGCCCCAACTGCCCCTGAGGAAACTGAAGTTCGGCCACACAGTCGACGGGTCCGGCAAGTGCGTACGAGAAGATGCAGTCAGCGCGCCGGGCCGCCGCCACGGCCGCGTCCCGCACCGATCCCGGCCGGCACGTCATCCGCAGAATCACGGTCTCGCCCCGCACGACGAGCCCCCGCACGGCCACGTCCCCGCTCTCCAGCAACCGCAGCCCCCGCCGCGCCACCTTCCGCTCGGGCTCCCCGATCGCGGCCGCGATCCGCCGCCACGACGCCCGCCCATCGATCTGAAGGGCGGCAACGATGCGCCGGTCGAGGGGGTCAAGGGGGGCGGGGGCGTTCGCGGCTGCGGTCGGAGTGGCCGGTACTGGGTGCGTCACAGGACTGACCATAACGAGCGGGGGTGGTGGGGTGGGCCGGGGCCGTGTGGCGAACCGGAACCGTGCCTCGCCCTTACGCGCCCATGGCGAGCCGAGCCTGCTCGTCCTCCACGATCCGGCGGGCCAGCGACGTATCGGAGACGTCCACGGCGTCGGGGGTCGCCTCGGCCGTCGCGCTACGGCGCGCGTAGGCGTCGAAGAGCCGGGACTTGTTCTCAAGGAGCTTCACCATGCGCTCGTCCACGCCCCCTGTGGCGAGCAGCCGGTGGACCTGGACCGAGCGCACCTGCCCCATGCGATGGGCGCGCGCCACGGCCTGGTGCTCGACGGTCGGCTTGACCTGGGGCTCGCAGATGATCACGACGGTCGCGGCCTGCATGTTGAGCCCCACGCCCCCGGCCTCGATCTGCGCCAGGAGCACCGCGTGACCGGACACGGCGGCGAACTCGTCGACGAGCTGCTGCCTGCGCGCGGGCGGCACGCTCCCCGAGATCGGGCCGAACAGGGCAGCGCCGTCGAGCGCGTCCTTCACCACGGTGAGAACGTCACGGAAGGTGGAGAACACCACGACCTTCAGCCCGTTCTCCGCCGCGTCCTCGACGATCTCGCGCAGCCGGTTCAGCTTCGCCGACGACTCGGGCCGCGCGTAGGCCGCACGGCGCATCGCCATGAAGTTCCCGGCCCGGACCGCCTCCCGATAGGCCTCCTCGTCCGACGCGCTCAACTCCTCCCATTCGTCGGTGTGTTGGAGCGCCGGGAGTTCGGTCAGTACGTCCTGCTGGTTGCGGCGGAGATAGACGGGGGCGACGGCCTTGCGGAAGGCCTTCGAGCCGGCCACTGCGTCGCGGTCGCCGACGACGTCGGCCAGATCGGGCCGGAGGATCTGCACGAGGTTGCGGAACTCGGCGACGCGGTTCTCCATCGGCGTACCGCTCATGAAGAGCACGCGTTCGCAGCGCTCGGCCCACTCGGCGACGGTGCGGGAGCGGCGGGTCTGCGGATTCTTCACGTAGTGCGCCTCGTCCACGACCAGCATGCCGAGCTCGCCGCCGCCTGGGACGGGGAAGCGGCGCAGCGCGTCGAAGGTGGTCACACCGACACCGCCGCGGCCCTTCCAGTCGGCGTACGCGTCCTGCCGGTCGGGGCCGTGCAGGGGCAGGACGCGCAGCTTGCTGCGGGACTCGATCTCGCGCGTCCAGTTGATCAGCACGCTCGCCGGGCAGACGACCATGAAGTGGCTCCTGCCCTCGGCGGCGAGATGCGCCAGGGCGGCGATGGCCTGGATGGTCTTGCCGAGCCCCATCTCGTCGCCGAGGAGCACCTTGCGCTGGGCGAGGGCGAACCGGGCGCCGAAGGCCTGGTAGCCGCGCAGCGACACCCGGCGCCGCGTGTCGTCGAGCGCCTGGCCGCGGACCCGTTCGGCGACCTCGTCGGGCAGGAACCCTTCGGAGGCGGCCGTGTCGGGGGCGTGCCCCGAGATCTCGGCAAGCAGGCTGTAGTACTCGGCGGACCGCAGCTCGAAGTCGACCCAGGCGGCCACGTCGTCCGAGGAACCGCGCAACAGGTCCACCGACGCCTGGGCGAGCAGCTCCGGGTGCCCGGCGCGCACCGCCTCCTCGGTCAGCTCGCGGATCTCCGCAACAGCCTCAAGTGCCCGCGCCCGCTTGGCCTTCCCGACCAGCAGCATCCGAAGCCGCCCGGCGGCCGGCCGAGCGTCGGCCAGCAACGGACCGAGCCGCTCGGCAAGAGCCGCTGCGGTCTCGACGGCACGCCGTGCCTCGGGCCCCGCCTCCACCAGAACATGCAGGGCGGTGACGAGTGCGGTGGTACGCGGCTCGGGCCGGTCCACATCGATGTGGACGGCGACGGTCTCCCGGACGGCATCGGAAATCTGCCGAGCGGCAGCGACCAACTGATTGGCGGTCTGTTCCCCCACGCCGGGAATCTGCCGCAACCGATAGGTCCCGGCCTCAAGAACCTGAAGAACGGAGGACAGCCCGCTCCTCTCCACCTCCCCGAGCCTCAACCGCCCCTCGGTGACGTCCTTGAGCCGAGCAACAGAAATAGCCCCCAAGGCCTGTGCGGCCTCGGCCTCATGAATCGGCTGCAAAGCGCCCCTGACGGCCTCAACGGCCCGGGCATGATCCCCGACAACTCCCCGCGCGGCCCCCTCCAGCCACACGCCCCCACCAACAACCCCCCGCTCCCGCCGCCCCATCCCAGCCCTTTCTCGCTCCCGTCCCGGCATCCTGCCACCGCCGGCCCCACGGACAACGCCCGCCCGAACAACGAACCAGGGCCCACCCCCGAAGAGGCGGACCCTGGATGACCTGCGAGTGAGGCGGATCAGACGTTGAAGCGGAACTCCACCACGTCGCCGTCCTGCATCACATAGTCCTTGCCCTCCATGCGGGCCTTGCCCTTGGCGCGGGCCTCCGCGACCGAGCCCGTTTCCATCAGGTCGTCGAAGGAGATGACCTCCGCCTTGATGAAGCCCTTCTGGAAGTCGGTGTGGATCACGCCGGCTGCCTCGGGGGCCGTGGCGCCCTTCTTGATGGTCCAGGCGCGCGTTTCCTTCGGGCCTGCCGTCAGGTACGTCTGGAGGCCGAGGGTGTCGAAGCCGACGCGGCCGAGCGTGGCCAGGCCGGGCTCTTCCTGGCCCATCGACTGGAGGAGTTCGAGCGCCTCGTCGTCGTCGAGCTCGATCAGCTCGGACTCGATCTTGGCGTTGAGGAAGATCGCCTCGGCGGGGGCGACCAGGGCGCGCTGCTCGTTCTTGAAGTCCTCGTCGACCAGCTCGTCCTCGTCCACGTTGAACACGTAGAGGAAGGGCTTGGTGGTGAGGAGGTGCAGCTCGTGGAGCAGGCGGCCCTTCTCCGTGCCGGCGGTGATGCCCGCGGCGAAGAGCGTCGTGCCGGACTCGAGGATCTTCTGCGCCTCCTCGACCGCGGCGAGCACCGCGACCTTCTCCTTCTGGAGGCGGGACTCCTTCTGGAGGCGCGGGACCTGCTTCTCGACGGACTGGAGGTCCGCGAGGATCAGCTCGGTGTTGATCGTCTCGATGTCGTCCTTGGGCGAGACCTTGCCGTCGACGTGCACGACGTTCTCGTCCTTGAAGGCGCGGATGACCTGGCAGATCGCGTCCGACTCGCGGATGTTCGCGAGGAACTTGTTGCCCAGGCCCTCACCCTCGGAGGCGCCGCGCACGATGCCCGCGATGTCGACGAAGTCGACCGTCGCCGGGAGGATCTTCTGGGAGCTGAAGACCTCGGCGAGCTTGGCGAGGCGGGGGTCGGGGACACCGACCACGCCCACGTTCGGCTCGATCGTGGCGAACGGGTAGTTGGCCGCCAGCACGTCGTTCTTGGTCAGGGCGTTGAAAAGGGTCGACTTGCCGACATTCGGCAGGCCGACGATTCCGATCGTGAGCGACACGTTGCGACTTCCCGTACGTGAGGATGGAGGACCCCCAGTCTACGGCGTGCCGCGCCACCCCCCGGCGCCCTGTCGAACGCTTGGCCAAGGTCGGCGAAACCGCGTGTCCCGGAGCGGATTCCACACATAACCCGACCTAAGTTGGTGTGGTGGATCAACCCAGTCGCACTCCGCCGCGCGCCCCGCAGAACCGGACCCGCCGCACGCCCCCGCTCCCCCCGCAGGCGCAGGGCGGCAGCGACGGACGCAACGGGCCCTCCGGGTCCCGTTCCGGAACCGTGTACCGGGCTTCGGGCAAGGGCGGCAGCAAGGCGCCGCGCCCCGTGCCGCCGCTCGTCCTCGCGCTGCGCCGCTTCCCCGATCCGCGCCTCACCGGCCTGGGCAGCGGGCTGTTCTGCACGGCCGCGATGTTCGCACTCGCCTGCCTGGACGCACTGCTGTTCGGCGGCTCGATCGTCGTGTACGGGGTGCTGTTCCTGCTGGTGAGCGCGCTCACCGCGATGTGGGTGCGGCGCGCCGACCTGGTGGCCGCGCCCGTCGCCGTGCCGATCGGCTTCGCCGTCGGGATCCTGCCGGTGGCCGACGGCTCGGGCGGGTTCGGCGGACAGGTGATGGGGCTGGTGACGGCCCTGGCGATGCACGCGGGCTGGCTCTACGGCGGCACGCTCGTCGCCGGGCTCGTCGTGACCGTGCGCGGCATCCGCCACATGGCCCGTCGCGCGGCCCGCCGCCGAGCCCTCGCCCAGGCCCGCGCCGGCTCCCCCGGCACGCCGGCACAACAGGTGACCTCGGCCCCGCGCCCCCGGCGGCGAACGGCCTGAGGCCAGAGGTCCCGCGCCCATCACCTCTGCCCCTGCCCCTGCCCCCGGCACCTCTACTTCTGCTGCGCCGCCGCCATGGCCGCTCCCACGATCCCCGCATTGTTCTGCAGCTGCGCCGGGACGATCTCCGCCTTGATGCCCTTGATCAGGGGCAGGAATTTGTCGGCCTTGCGGCTGACGCCGCCGCCGATGATGAAGAGTTCGGGCGAGAACAGCATCTCGACGTGCGCCAGGTACTTCTGGACGCGGTGCGCCCAGTGCTCCCAGCTCAGGTCGTGGTCTTCCTTCGCCTTCGTCGAGGCGTGCTTCTCGGCGTCGTGGCCGTGCAGCTCCAGATGGCCGAGCTCGGTGTTCGGGACGAGCTGACCGTCGAGGAACAGGGCGCTGCCGATGCCGGTGCCGAAGGTGAGGAGCAGGACCACGCCCTTGCGACCGCGGCCCGCGCCGAAGTGCATCTCGGCGACGCCCGCCGCGTCCGCGTCGTTCAGGACCGTCACGGGGAGCCCGCCGAGCCGCTCGCCGAGGAGGGCGCGGGCGTCGACGTCGATCCACGACTTGTCGACATTGGCGGCCGTACGGATCGTGGCGCCGCCCGTGACGACGCCGGGGAAGGTGATGCCGACCCGGTCGGGCCGGGTGCCGAAGTGCTCCACGACCTGTTTCACCCCGTCGGCCACGCCGTCGGGCGTGGCCGGGTGCGGGGTGAGGACCTTGAACCGCTCCTGTGCCAGGTCTCCGCGGTCCAGGTCAACGGGTGCGCCCTTGATCCCTGATCCGCCGATGTCCACGCCGAAGATCTGCATGGACACCACGTTACGACGAGTGGCTGAACGTCACTTCTCGGAAGAGCCGTCTCCCGTGAGGGCGGCGGCCTCCGCGCGCAGGTCACGGCGGAGTTCCTTCGGCAGCGAGAAGGTGATGGACTCCTCGGCGGTCTTCACGGTCTCCACGTCGGCGTAACCTCGCTCGGCCAGCCACTCCAGTACGCCGTCCACCAGCACGTCGGGGACCGAGGCGCCGGAGGTGAGGCCGACCGTGGTGACGCCCTCGAGCCAGGACTCGTCGATCTCGGCGGCGAAGTCCACCAGGTGGGCGGCGGGCGCGCCGGCGTCCAGGGCGACCTCGACCATGCGGATCGAGTTCGAGGAGTTCTTGGAGCCGACGACGATGACGAGCTCGGCGTCCTCCGCCAGCTTCTTCACCGCGATCTGGCGGTTCTGCGTGGCGTAACAGATGTCGTCGCTGGGCGGCGAGAGCAGGTTCGGGAACTTGGCCTTGAGGGCGTCGACCGTCTCCATGGTCTCGTCCACGGAGAGCGTGGTCTGGGAGAGCCAGACGACCTTCGACTCGTCCCGCACCTCCACGTTCGCCACGTCCTCGGGGCCGTCGACCAGCGTGATGTGGTCGGGGGCCTCGCCCGAGGTGCCGATGACCTCTTCGTGTCCCTCGTGGCCGATCAGGAGGATGTCGTAGTCCTCCTTCGCGAAGCGGACGGCTTCCTTGTGGACCTTGGTGACGAGCGGGCAGGTCGCGTCGATGGTGGCGAGCTTGCCGGCCGCGGCCTCGTCGTGGACGACGGGCGCGACGCCGTGCGCCGAGAACATCACGATGGAGCCCTCGGGGACCTCCTGGGTCTGCTCGACGAAGATGGCGCCCTTCCGCTCCAGGGTCTGCACGACGTACTTGTTGTGGACGATCTCGTGGCGGACATAGATCGGGGCCCCGTACTGCTCAAGGGCCTTCTCGACGGCGATCACGGCACGGTCCACACCGGCGCAGTAGCCCCGGGGGGCGGCGAGCAGGACGCGGCGGGGGCCAGTCGTAGCAGTCATGCCCACCATCGTAAGGCCGCGTCCAACAGGTCAAAGATCCACCGTTTGGCGAGACTGGAAGCCCGTGCGCGACAACGTGCGCGACAAAACGGAGGCCCGATGTCCGCCCACACCGCTCCACCAGCCGGAGAAGAGGGACAGCCGCCCGCGGGAGAGGACACGCTGCGGCGCAGCCTCGGCTTCCGGGACCTCGTCGTCTACGGGCTCCTGTTCATCGCCCCGATGGCCCCCGTAGGCGTCTTCGGCACCCTCGACGCCAAGTCGCACGGTGCTGTCGCACTGGTCTATGTCGTCGCGACCGTCGCGATGGCGTTCACCGCGTTCAGCTACGCGCAGATGGTGCGGGTCGCCCCGCAGGCCGGCTCGGTCTTCACCTACGCGCGCGTGGGGCTCGGTGAGGCGCCGGGGTTCATCGCCGGGTGGATGGCGATGCTCGACTACCTGCTCATCCCGGCGGTCGCCTATCTCTTCTCCGGGATCGCGATGAACGCGCTGGTGCCGTCGGTGTCGCGCTGGGTGTGGACGGCGCTGGCCGTGATCATCACGACGCTCCTGAACCTGTGGGGCGTGCGGGCGGCGGCCCGGGCCGGCTTCGCGGTCCTGGCGATGGAGATCGCCGTGCTGCTCGTGTTCCTCGCGTCGGCGATCGTCGTACTCGTACGCGACGGGGCGGAGCGCGGCTGGCTGTCGCCGCTGACAGGGGACGGCTCGCAGGGCGCGTTCGCACTGTCGGCGGTCGTCGGCGCGGTGTCCGTGGCCGTGCTGTCGTATCTGGGCTTCGACGCGATCGTGTCGTTCGCGGAGGAGGTCACGGGCGGCTCGGCGAAGGTGGCGCGGGCGGTGCTGTTCTGTCTGGCGCTCGCGGGTGTCCTGTTCATCGCGCAGACGTATCTCGTAGCGCTGCTCGAACCGGTGTCGTCGGCGGAGCTCGCCGCGGACCCGGCCAAGCAGGGGGCCGCGTTCTACGACGCGATCGACGTGTCGGTCGGCAGGTGGCTGCACGACCTGGTGGCGGTCAGCAAGGCGATCGGCGCGGCGTTCGCGGCACTGGCCGGGCAGGCGGCGGCCGGGCGGCTGCTGTTCGCGATGGCCCGCGACCGGCGGCTGCCGAAGGCGCTGTCGCGGACGGACTCCGGGGTGCCGCGGGTCGCGCTGCTGTGCGCGGCGGTGGTGACGCTGGTGGCGGCGGTCTGGGCGGCCCGCAGGGACGACGGCCTCGACCATCTGGTCTCGGTGGTCGACATCGGCGCTCTCACGGCGTTCGTGCTGCTGCACGCGAGCGTGGTGGGCTGGTTCGTGGTGCGGCGCGGCGCGGGGACGTTCAGCTGGTGGCGGCATCTGATCGTGCCGGTGCTCGGCGCGGCCGTCACGGTCGCTGTGATCGTGGAGGCGTCGGGCACGGCCCAGGTGGTGGGCGCGATCTGGCTGGCGGTGGGGCTCGTGGTGCTGGTGGCGCAGAGGGGGCGGCGGGGCGAGCGGGTGGTCTGACGGGACGTCCGGCTGCGGTGGGTGTACGGGCGCCGGCCCCATGCCCGTACAGCCGGGCTCCGCCCCATCCCCGTACGCCCTCCGTACGTCCTCACCACGTCCTCAGTACGTCCTTCGCGTCACGGAGCGTTGTCGGTGGGTGCGGCTACGCTCACCGGCATGGCTGTGAATACGTCCGCGGACGCCCCGCTGCCCGTCGGGGAGGTGTCGCGGCTCATCGGGCGGTGGATCGACCGGCTCGGTGCCGTGTGGGTCGAGGGACAGATCACCCAGCTGTCCCGGCGCCCCGGCGCCGGCGTCGTGTTCCTGACGCTGCGCGATCCGTCGCACGACATCTCGGTCGGCGTCACCTGCTACCGGCAGGTGTTCGACGCGGTCGCGGACGTCGTGACGGAGGGCGCGCGCGTCGTCGTCCAGGCGAAGCCGGAGTGGTACGCGCCGCGCGGCCAGCTGTCGCTGCGGGCCTCCGAGATCAGACCGGTGGGGGTCGGTGAACTGCTCGCCAGGCTGGAGCAGTTGAAGAAGTCCCTGGCCGGCGAGGGGCTCTTCGCCCCGGAGCGCAAGAAGCCGCTGCCGTTCCTGCCGCAGCTCATCGGGCTCGTGTGCGGGCGCGCGTCGGCCGCCGAGCGGGACGTCCTGGAGAACGCGCGGCACCGCTGGCCCGCCGTCCGCTTCGAGGTGCGCAATGTGCCGGTCCAGGGCGTGCACGCCGTGCCGCAGGTCGTGCAGGCGGTCAAGGAGCTGGACTCGCTCGACGACGTCGACGTGATCATCGTGGCGCGCGGCGGCGGCAGCGTGGAGGACCTCCTGCCGTTCTCGGACGAGCAGCTGGTCCGGGCGGTCGCCGCCTGCCGTACGCCGGTCGTCTCGGCGATCGGCCACGAGCCGGACAACCCGCTCCTCGACCACGTCGCTGACCTGCGCGCCTCCACACCGACCGACGCGGCGAAGAAGGTCGTGCCGGACGTCGGCGAGGAGTACGAGCGGGTGCAGTGGCTGCGGGACCGGGCGCGGCGCAGCGTCGAGTCGTTCGTGGACCGGGAGGAGCGCGGGCTCGGACAGGCCCTCGCCCGGCCGGTCATGGAGGACCCTCACCGCATGATCGAGGTGCGCGAGGAGCAGGTGACGGCGCTGGCCGAGCGTGGCCGGCGCACCCTCGGGCACCTCCTCGACCGCGCCGAGTCGGAGCTGTCGCACACGCACGCGCGCGTGGTGGCCCTGTCCCCCGCCGCGACCCTCAAGCGGGGTTACGCGGTGCTGCAGAAGGCGGACGGGGACGTCGTGCGCGCCGCGGACGACGTGGCGGCGGACGAGGTGCTGCGGGCGCGGGTCGCCGAGGGCGAATTCACCGTACGGGTCGAGACCGGGAACCAGGAGAGCGCATGACCACGAAGACCGACGAGGCCGGGCTCGGCTACGAGCAGGCGCGGGACGAGCTGATCGAGGTCGTCCGGCGGCTGGAGGCGGGCGGCACGTCGCTGGAGGAGTCGCTCGCGCTGTGGGAGCGGGGCGAGGAGCTGGCGAAGGTGTGCCGGCGCTGGCTGGACGGTGCGCGGGCGCGCCTGGACGCGGCGCTGGCGGAGACCGGGCCGGACGGGGGCGCGGACGAGGAGGAGTGAGGGGCGGGGACCTGTGGACGGTGAGCGGGACGAGACGCGGCGTCAGGGGTTTGTGAAGCGGGTCACGAGGTTCCAGTTTTGGTTGAATGTTAAACGGTGCTGACGTACTGTCGTGTGCATCGGCTGGTCCGTTCGCAGCGTCGCGACGGACCGGCCGCACCCCCAGCACGTACGTATCGAGAAGGTTGATCCATGTCTCTCGTTCTTGACCCCGCCGCCCAGGACCTGCTGTTCCGCGAGGCCCGCACCGCGAACACCTTCACCGACGAGCCGGTGACCGACGAGCAGGTCCAGGCGATCTACGACCTGGTCAAGTTCGGTCCGACGGCGTTCAACCAGTCGCCGCTGCGCATCACCCTGGTCCGCTCCCCCGAGGCCCGCGAGCGCCTCGTGCAGCACATGGCCGAGGGCAACCGTCCGAAGACGGCCTCCGCCCCGCTGGTCGCGATCCTCTCCGCGGACAACGAGTTCCACGAGGAGCTCCCGGCGCTCTTCCCCCACTTCCCGCAGGCCAAGGACGTCTTCTTCGCGGAGCGCCCCGCCCGTGAGGGTGCCGCCGCCCTGAACGCCACCCTGCAGGCCGCGTACTTCATCATCGGCGTCCGCGCCGCCGGCCTGGCCGCGGGCCCGATGACCGGTCTCGACTTCGCCGGTGTCCAGAAGGAGTTCCTGGACGACGACCACACCCCGCTGATGGTCATCAACATCGGCAAGCCGGGCGACGACGCCTGGTTCCCGCGCTCCCCGCGCCTGGAGCACGACCAGGTCATCACCACGATCTGAGTGCTCCCGCCGAGCGCTCCCTCCGAGTGCTCCCGCACGCTTGACGAGAAAGGCCCCCCGGCAACAGCCGGGGGGCCTTTCCCATGCGCCGAAGCGCCTGAAATCCCTGAAGTCCCCGAAATCCCGCGCGCCGGGATCCCTGAAATACCTACTTCGTCCGCAGCGCCTCGGCCATCTTCGTCAGCTGTGCGAACGACGCCGTGCCGGTCACGACGGTCGTCGACTTGTCGCCCTTGAGCACCAGGGCGTCGTACTGGCCGCCCTTGTAGCGCCGCCAGGTCTCGCCGCCGATGCGCTGCGTCGCGCTGGTCTCGGTGGCGCCCTGGCTGGCCCGGTCGATGAAGGCCGACGCCTTCTCCGTGGACTGCTCGACGCCCACGTACTGGCCGTCGGCGTCGTGGAAGCCGAGGTGCCAGGCGTCGAAGTTCGAGCCCTGGAACCGCACCGACGTCGGCTTCCAGGACTTCGCCAGCCCCTCGGGCGCCGCCACCGGGTACGCCGCGGCACGCCGCGCCGTCAGCAGCTCCACGCGGTAGTCCACGCGCTTCACCGGCGGGGTGCCGGAGTCGTCGTGCGGGACGAACACGTAGATGCCTGCCGCCGCGAGCACAGTCGCGCCCATCGAGAGGACCAGACTTCCCACGGTCTTCTTGCCTTTGGTACCTGCCACGCCCCCATCGTCGCAGGTACGTGAGCGATCACCGCACGTGGGCCCGGTCTGCTCAAACGTGGGGCCCTCTGCTCATTTTGTCGGCCTGACGATAGAGTCGGGACATCACCCTCATCCGGCCGTCGTCGTATCAGAAAGGTGCGTCTCGATGACCGAGCATCACCAGTTGCCGTCCGAACTCGAAGTCCCCGCGGAGGCTCCCGACCGGAACCTCGCCCTGGAACTCGTCCGGGTCACCGAGGCCGCGGCCATGGCCGCCGGCCGCTGGGTCGGCCGCGGCGACAAGAACGGGGCGGACGGCGCGGCCGTGCGCGCCATGCGGACCCTCGTCTCCACCGTCTCGATGAACGGCGTCGTCGTCATCGGTGAGGGTGAGAAGGACGAAGCCCCGATGCTCTACAACGGGGAGCGCGTCGGCGACGGGACGAGCGCCGAGGTCGACATCGCCGTTGACCCGATCGACGGCACCACGCTCTGCGCCAAGGGCATGCCGAACGCCATCGCGGTCCTGGCCGCCGCCGACCGCGGCACCATGTTCGACCCGTCCGCCGTCTTCTACATGGACAAGCTGGTCGCGGGCCCCGAGGCCGCCGACTACGTGGACATCAACGCCCCGGTGGCGGTGAACATCCGCCGTATCGCCAAGGCCAAGCGCGCCGCTCCCGAGGACGTCACGGTCGTCATCCTGGACCGGCCGCGCCACGAGGGCATCATCACGGAGGTCCGCGAGGCCGGCGCCCGGATCAAGCTGATCTCCGACGGCGATGTCGCGGGCTCCGTGCTCGCGGTGCGCGAGGACAGCGGCATCGACCTGCTTCTGGGCATCGGCGGCACCCCCGAGGGCATCATCTCGGCGTGCGCCATCAAGTGCCTCGGCGGTGTCATCCAGGGCAAGCTGTGGCCCAAGGACGACGCGGAGCGCCAGCGGGCGATCGACGCGGGCCACGACCTGGACCGGGTCCTGTCGACGAACGACCTGGTCTCCGGCGAGAACGTGTTCTTCGTCGCCACCGGCATCACGGACGGCGAGCTGCTGCGCGGTGTGCGCTACCGCGCCGAGAGCGCCACGACGTCCTCGCTGGTGATGCGCTCCAAGTCGGGCACGATCCGTCAGATCGACTCGCAGCACCGGCTGTCGAAGCTGCGCGCGTACAGCGCGATCGACTTCGACCGCGCCAAGTAGGTCACGCGAAGCAGGTTCTTTCCGCTACGCGTTCGGGGCGCCCCTTTGTGCGGAGGGGCGCCCCATTCGCGTATCGGGAGGGTGGTCAGCCGGCCGCGCGGATCTGGTCGACCGAGCTCGCCGCCTTCTGGAGCTCGACCTCTCGCCGGCGCCTGCGGGCGAGGACCACGCGGCGCTCGGCGGCGGTGAGGCCGCCCCACACCCCATAGGGCTCGGGCTGAAGGAGCGCGTGCTCGCGGCACTCGACCATCACGGGGCAGCGGGCGCAGACGCGCTTGGCCGCCTCCTCGCGGGACAGGCGGGCCGCGGTCGGCTCCTTGGACGGGGCGAAGAAAAGGCCGGCTTCGTCGCGCCTGCACACGGCCTCCGTGTGCCACGGGGCGTCCTGGTCCCGATCTCGCACTGGCCCCCGCTGCGGGGGGACGGCGGCGACCTGCAGGGACTGATGCGGCGGATGCAGCACGGTCTACTCCTGACGACGGCTTCGCGAGCGAGCGACGATGCAGCAACCTCTACCCGCTGTGTGTGCGCCTATGCACTGAGTTCCGAAGGACGGGAGTTCCCCGGCCACCGGCCGCCGTGCTTCCGCCGTACGCCCATCGCGCGTCCGCCGTCCCAAAGGCGGGTCAGCTGTCGAGGTGTTTGCGCATGCGGTCGTGCAGATCGCGCAGGCGCTTGCCGCGCTTGGGCTTGGCCTCGATGTTGCCGAGGACCGCGATGCCGTCGACGTACACGACGGGCGCGTCCGGGTCGGCCGAGTCGAGGGTGTGCACCTCGAAGTTGCCGAGGACGCCGCCGCCGCTGCCGCGCAGCGAGATGTTCTCCGGGACGCGGACCTCCACGTTCCCGAAGACGGAGACGGCCTTGATCACGACCTGCTGGTACTCGAAGATCGCCTCGCTGAGGTCGATCTCGATGTTGCCGAAGATGGCGTACGCGTGCGTCCTGCGGCCCACGCGCCAGCGGCCCTTGCGGGCCGAGGTGCTGAAGACGGCGACCAGGTTCTCGTCGGCGACCGCGGGGACCGCGCCCATGGCGGGGCGGTTCGGGGCCGGCGACGAGGCCGTGGGCCGGTGCTGCGTGTGGGGGCCGGGCAGGTCCCTGACGAGCGGCTCCAGCTCGGCGTGGGTCTTGGCGCGGTACACCCCGTCGATCCGCTCGGAGTGCTCCTCCGCGGTGAGCCGGCCCTCCGCGAGGGCCTCGCGCAGGATCTCCGCGGTGCGGTCGCGGTCGGCATCGGAGGCACGCAGATCGGTCTGCGGGGCGGGCTGCTCGGAGCGCTTCTCAAGGTCCACCCGCCCAGCGTACCCAAACGCGATAGATCGCGACTAGGGGGCGGCAGCGCGAACTGAGCCTTACCTCACAGGCTCGGCCGTGCCGTCAGGTTCTACGCTGGTTGGCGCTGCCAATGGATGCCAGCTGCCACCGGCCGAAAGAGGAATGGGCGAGATGCCTGAGTTCGCGTACACCGATCTGCTCCCCCAGGGCGAGGACACCACCCCGTACCGACTGGTGACCACGGAGGGCGTCTCCACCGCCGAGGGGCCGGACGGCCGTACGTTCCTGAAGGTCGAGCCGGAGGCGCTGCGCAAGCTCGCCGAAGAGGCGATCCACGACATCCAGCACTACCTGCGCCCGGCCCACCTCGCGCAGCTGCGCCGCATCATCGACGACCCGGAGGCGTCGGGCAACGACAAGTTCGTCGCGCTCGACCTGCTGAAGAACGCGAACATCGCAGCGGCCGGCGTGCTCCCGATGTGCCAGGACACCGGCACCGCGATCGTCATGGGCAAGCGCGGACAGAACGTCCTCACGGAGGGCGGCGACGAGGCGGCCCTCTCCCGCGGCATCTACGACGCGTACAAGAACCTCAACCTGCGCTACTCGCAGATGGCCCCGCTGAACATGTGGGACGAGAAGAACACCGGCTCGAACCTGCCGGCGCAGATCGAGCTGTACGCGACCGACGGCGGCGCCTACAAGTTCCTGATCATGGCCAAGGGCGGCGGCTCGGCCAACAAGTCCTTCCTCTACCAGGAGACGAAGGCGGTCCTCAACGAGGGCTCGATGATGAAGTTCCTGGAGGAGAAGATCCGTTCGCTCGGCACGGCGGCCTGCCCGCCGTACCACCTGGCGATCGTCGTCGGCGGCACGTCCGCCGAGTACGCGCTGAAGACCGCGAAGTACGCGTCCGCGCACTACCTGGACGAGATCCCCGCCGAGGGCTCCGAGCTCGGCCACGGCTTCCGTGACAAGGAGCTGGAGGAGAAGGTCTTCGAGCTGACGCAGAAGATCGGCATCGGCGCGCAGTTCGGCGGCAAGTACTTCTGCCACGACGTGCGCGTGGTGCGCCTGCCGCGGCACGGCGCGTCCTGCCCGGTCGCGATCGCCGTCTCCTGCTCGGCCGACCGCCAGGCCGTCGCGAAGATCACCGCCGAGGGCGTCTTCCTGGAGCAGCTGGAGACGGACCCGGCGCGCTTCCTGCCGGAGACCACGGACGAGCATCTCGACGAGTCGGGCGACGTCGTGAAGATCGACCTGAACCAGCCGATGGACGACATCCTCGCCGCCCTGACGAAGCACCCGGTCAAGACCCGCCTCTCCCTGACCGGCCCCCTGGTCGTGGCCCGCGACATCGCGCACGCCAAGATCAAGGAGCGCCTGGACGCGGGCGAGGAGATGCCGCAGTACCTGAAGGACCACCCGGTGTACTACGCGGGCCCGGCGAAGACCCCGGAGGGCTACGCGTCCGGTTCCTTCGGCCCGACGACGGCCGGCCGCATGGACTCCTACGTGGAGCAGTTCCAGGCGGCGGGCGGCTCCAAGGTCATGCTGGCCAAGGGCAACCGCTCGCAGCAGGTCACCGACGCGTGTGACACGCACGGCGGCTTCTACCTCGGCTCGATCGGTGGCCCTGCCGCCCGTCTCGCGCAGGACTGCATCAAGAAGGTCGAGGTCGTCGAGTACGAGGAGCTCGGCATGGAGGCGGTCTGGAAGATCGAGGTCGAGGACTTCCCGGCGTTCGTCGTCGTGGACGACAAGGGCAACGACTTCTTCAAGGACCCGGCCCCGGCCCCGACGTTCACCAGCATCCCGGTGCGCGGCCCCGGCCTCGCGTAACACCTGACGCACGACAGAAGGGCCGCCCCGCAGGCTTCACGGCGACGGGCGGCCCTTGTGCTGTCTCCCGGAAGGTCAGGCGAACCGCTGGCCCGCCGAGCCGTCGCAGTTCTGGAGCCGTACGTTGTCCTTCGCCGAGGCGAGGGTCAGGCACAGGCCCGTCGAGGCGGCCGGGCGCAGGGTGTCGCCCTGGCGGACGAACTGCTGGTTGGTGCCGCCGTGGCAGTTCCACAGGACGAGGGCCGTGCCCGCCCTGTAGGCGCTGTCGGGGACGTCCACGCAGCGGTCCTGGGTGAGTTCGGAGTGCAGGGACTTGCCGGCCGTGTCGTACCACCAGCCCTGGTTACGGGTTCCCGAGCAGTCCCAGCCGATGACGGCCGTGTTGTTCGCGCTGCTCGCTCCCTTGGCGTCGGCGCACGTGCCGGTGCCCGCGTTCTTCAGTGGCCGGTAGGCGTCGTCCCAGCCGCCCTTGTAGAGCTTGGGGGTGCCGGTGCTGGCCGGATCGGCGCAACCTGCTTCCTGGTAGCCGGAGTTGTAGAGCTGGGTGAGGCAGGAGGCGAAGGCGCCGTGGCCGCGCACGTTCGGGTGGAAGGACTGGCGCACGGAGTTGGAGTCGGGCGGGAACGGGTTGGAGATGTCCACGTAGAGGCCGCGGGCCCAGGCGTCCTCCATGCAGACCTCGTGGCCCTGGAAGAGGCGGGAGTTGTCGAGGTAGACGGCGCCGGACTCCTGGGCGGCCTTGCGCATGCCGCGTTCGAAGGCGGGCACGGCGGCGTTTCGGCCCCAGGCGGCGTCGGAGTCGTAGCCGAGGCAGCCGCCGGGGAGCTTGCCGGGGAAGGCGGGGTTGTCGTGGATGTCGGGGCCGATGGGGCTGGGGTAGCCCATGACGACGAGCTTGTAGTCGCTGTCGGCGTAGCCCGCGCCGCGCATCACGGTCTTCAGGTCGGCGACGGTCGACTCGACCTTGGGCACGAGCCCGTCGACCCTGGCCTGCCAGCCCGGCGCGTACTTGGGCTCGCACGCGCCCTGGAGCGTGAGGTAGCGGGTCACGCAGTCGGTCATGACGGGACCGAACTGGAGGTCGTCGTTGGCGCCCGCGACGAGCACGATCATCTTGATCTTCGTATTGCGCGCCTTGACGGCGAGAGAGTCGCTCTGCACCAGCTCGTCGGCGTACTGCTTGCTGCCGCCGATGCGGATGTTTCCGGTGTACGCGCCCGAGCAGGAGACGTTGTACGTCTCGTCGGCCGGGATCCCGGTGCGGTGGATGGCGGAGTCGGGCGAGCGGTGGCACCAGTTGTCCGGCCCGTTCGTGCCGGCCTCGTAGGTGCCGACGCCCTCCCCCGAGATCTCGCTGTCCCCGAGCGAGATGAGGGCGGTCCTGCGGTCGGCGAGGGGCCGTTCGGCCGGGTCCCCGTAGAGCTTGACGGCCTCGGCCGCACGGATCTTCTCCAGGTCCGGCGGGAGCGGGCTGGTGGCCGCGGCGGCGGGTGCCGCGGACGCGGTCGGCGCGGTCAGGCCGACGAGTGCGGCGGCCGTCGCCGCGACAACGGCGACGGCGCATCTGATGCTGGGTCTGGTGCGGTGCAGGACGTTCATGACGCCTCCCCGATTTGGGTGTTACCCGAGGTATTTACTGGCGGGTAAGAGGCTTGGGAATAGCCAGAACAAGACAAGTGCTCACGTTTTACGGAGGGATGACGATGACGACGGCGATGAATGACGGCGGCGGCGACAGCGGCCGGTACCGGATCGAGCACGACTCCATGGGCGAGGTACGGGTCCCCGTGGACGCCAAATGGCGGGCCCAGACGCAGCGGGCCGTGGAGAACTTCCCCATCTCGGGCCAGCGCCTGGAGCGTGCCCACATCGAGGCGCTCGCCCGCATCAAGGCAGCCGCGGCCCATGTGAACGCCGAGCTCGGCGTCGTGGACAAGGACATCGCGCAGGCGATCGCGGAGTCGGCCGGCGAGGTCGCCGACGGGCGCTGGGACGACCAGTTCCCCGTGGACGTCTTCCAGACCGGCTCCGGCACATCGTCCAACATGAACACCAACGAGGTCCTCGCGACCCTCGCGACGGAGCGCCTCGGCCGCGACGTCCACCCGAACGACCATGTGAACGCGTCCCAGTCCTCGAACGACGTCTTTCCGTCGTCGATCCACATCGCGGCCACCGCCGCCGTCACCCATGACCTGATCCCGGCGCTCGGCCATCTGCGGGCGGCCCTGGAGCGCAAGGCGGACGAGTTCGCCGACGTCGTGAAGTCGGGGCGTACGCACCTCATGGACGCGACGCCGGTGACCCTCGGGCAGGAGTTCGGCGGGTACGCGGCGCAGGTCGCGTACGGCGTCGAACGCCTTCAGGCCTCGCTGCCACGCCTGGCCGAACTGCCGCTCGGGGGAACGGCGGTGGGCACGGGGATCAACACGCCGCCCGGGTTCTCGGCCGCCGTCATCGCGGAGGTGGCGCGGACCACGGGCCTGCCGCTGACCGAGGCGCGCAACCACTTCGAGGCGCAGGGCGCGCGTGACGGCGTCGTGGAGACGAGCGGGCAGCTGCGGACCATCGCCGTCGGCCTGACGAAGATCGCCAACGATCTGCGCTGGATGGCGTCGGGACCCCGCACCGGACTGGCCGAGATCAGCCTGCCGGACCTCCAGCCGGGCTCGTCGATCATGCCGGGCAAGGTGAATCCGGTCATTCCCGAGGCGGTGCTCATGGTCGCCGCTCAGGTCACGGGGAACGACGCGACGGTCGCCGCCGCGGGCGCCGCGGGGAACTTCGAGCTCAACGTCATGCTGCCGGTCATCGCCAAGAACGTCCTGGAGTCGATCAGGCTGCTCGCCAACGTCGCGCGCCTGCTCGCCGACCGGACCGTGGACGGCATCACCGCGCACCGCGAGCGCGCCCGCGAGTACGCCGAGTCGTCACCGTCCGTGGTGACCCCGCTGAACAAGTACATCGGCTACGAGGAGGCCGCGAAGGTGGCCAAGAAGTCGCTGGCCGAGCGGAGGACGATCCGCGAGGTCGTCCTGGAGGGCGGCTACGTGGAGCGCGGCGACCTCACGGTCGAGCAGCTCGACGAGGCGCTGGATGTCCTGCGGATGACGCGTCCGTAACAGCGTTCGGCGACTGACCGAATTCGTGACGCGCACCGCGGCGTCATGTGTCGGGGGCACCTAATATCTGTCCATGACGGACCGGACGAGCATTCTGGCAGGTGAGACCGACGGCAGCGTTGGGCGCTGGGCGCCCGGCAGCCGGATTCTGTGGCGGTACCGGACGAACGGCGGGGACGGCTTCCACATCTGCCGCCCTGTCACGGTCGTCGAGGACAGCGCCGAGCTGCTCGCCGTGTGGCTGGCACCCGGCACCGAGTGTGTGAGACCGGTCCTGGCCGACGGCACACCGGTGCACGAGGAGCCCCTGGCCACCCGGTACACGAAGCCGCGCACCGTCCTGCGCGACCGGTGGTTCGGCACCGGTGTCCTGAAGCTGGCACGGCCCGGCGAGCCCTGGTCGGTGTGGCTGTTCTGGGAGCCGGGCTGGCGGTTCAGGAACTGGTACGTGAACCTGGAGCAGCCGCGGGTGCGGTGGGCCGGCGGCGTGGACTCCGAGGACCACTTCCTCGACCTGTCGGTCTACGCGGACCGCACCTGGCGCTGGCACGACGAGGACGAGTTCGCGCAGGCGCAGATCGCGGGCCTGATGAGCGCGGCGCAGGCCGAATCCGTACAAAGAGCGGGGCGCGCCGCGGTCGAGGTGATCGAGGGCTGGGGGCACCCGTTCCCCGACGGCTGGCAGCACTGGCGGCCCGATCCTGCGTGGCCGGTTCCCGCGCTTCCGGGTGACTGGAACCGTACGCCCGCGCATGTGTCCTCATGAGACCCTTGATGCGCCCCCGTGGTTCAAACGTAGGATCGTCCTCCGGAAGTGCGCACAGGTACAACTCTTCGCGCTTGCAGCAGGTCTGACACGATGTCAACGAGGTCATCGAGGGGCGGCGGGACCGTGAGTCACGGCAGCGAGGGTTACGAGACGTACGGGAGCGGCCGCCGGACCCCGGCGCCGGACCGTACGGGCCAGGCCGAGGCCTTCGACGCGATCGGCGCCCGCTACGACGACGCCTTCCCGCACAAGGAAGGCCAGTTGGCCGCGGTGGACGCGCTGCTCGCAGGACTCGCACCCGGCTCGCGCGTGCTCGAGGTCGGCTGCGGCACGGGAGTTCCGACGAGCCGTCAACTGGCCGACGCGGGGCACTCCGTGGTCGGCGTGGACCTGTCGGCCGGCATGCTGGAACTCGCCCGCAAGAACGTCCCCGAGGCCGAGTTCCACCAGCTGGACCTCGCGTCACTGAGACCGGAACCCGGCGAGGAACAGGGCGAGTTGGGCGAGTTCGACGCCGTCACCTGCTTCTTCACGCTGCTGATGCTGCCGCGCACCGAGATCCCTGCGGCGCTGCGGCTGCTGCGCTCGATGCTCCGGCCGGGCGGGCTGCTCGCCCTGTCGATGGTCGAGGCCGATCTGGACGACACCGAGATTCCGTTCCTGGGGCACACAATCCGGGTATCGGGATTTCTGCGGGACGAGCTGCGCCAGGTCGTACGCGCCGCGGGACTGGAGATCACCGGCGAGCACACGTACGCGTACGCTCCGGCGAGCACCGATGTACCACCCGAACACCAGCTGTTCTTCAACTGCCGGCGTGCCGGGAAGTGAAGCGGCACGTCATTAGGCGCGCAGCCCAGGACGGACGGATTCGAAACGCGTGACGGAGCACCCCACCTCCCACGAGGGCCGCCGGCCGGCCGCCCGCCCCGCCGCCCCCGCGGACCCCCGCGGGGCCCTGAGGCGCGCCTCCGACGCGCTCCCCGCACAACAGGGGCGCCCCGGAGCGACCGCATCCGCCGACGACGCCGATCCCGCGCGCCGAGGGCCCGCGTCGGGCGCCTCCGTACCGCGCGGCGCCGCGCCCGAGCACTCCGGAGCCTCACCCGTACCCGAGCAGCCGCCACGTCGTGAGAGCGGTGGCGGTGGCGTGCCCGGGAGGCGCAAGCCCGGTTCCGCTTCCGGGGACGCCGACAGCGCGCCCGAACACGCCCTGTCGGACGCCGGACCGGACGATCCCCACCGGCCGAGGCCCGTGCCCGACCGGCGGAGCGGACAGCCGCGCCCGCCGGGGACACCCGTCCCGATGCGGCGGGACGGGGACCGGCTGCGCTTCGTGGGTGCCGCGACCCGGCGGATCGCCCGCGGGATAGACCTCGACGAGATCGTCATGGGCCTGTGCCGCGCGTCCGTACCCACGTTCTCCGACGTGATCCTGGTCTATCTGCGGGACCCGCTGCCGGTCGGCGACGAGCGGCCCTCCGGGCCCGTCGTGCTGCGGCTGCGCAGGACGGACCGGCTGCGCCTCATCGAGGAGGGCGCCGAGGATCCGGACACCGACGGCGGCGGACTCCTGACGATGGCCGCCGGCACCGCACAGGGCGACCCCGTCACCGCCGAGCTGTGCGAGGTGCGGACCGGCGGCGCGCTGGCCGAGGTACTGCGGGGCGTACGGCCCGTGTTCGCGGACTCGCCCGCCGCCCTGGCCGCGCTGCCGGAGCTGCTCGGCGACGACCCGGACCTCGCCCTGCCCACCGGGCAGCGGGCGATCCTCGCTCCGCTGCGCGGGCGCCGCCGGGTCATCGGTGCGGCCGTCTTCCTGCGCCGCCCCGAGCGCCACGCTTTCGAGAACGACGACCTGCTGGTCGCGGGGCAGCTCGCCACGCACAGCGCGCTCGGCATCGACAAGGCCGTCCTGTACGGCCGCGAGGCGTACATCGCCGACGAGCTCCAGCGCACGATGCTGCCCGAGACGCTGCCGCGGCCGACAGGCGTGCGCCTCGCGTCCCGGTATCTGCCGGCCGCGGAGACCGCGCGCGTGGGCGGCGACTGGTACGACGCGATTCCGCTGCCCGGCAGCCGCGTCGCCCTGGTCGTGGGTGACGTCATGGGCCACTCCATGACGTCCGCCGCGATCATGGGCCAGCTCCGTACGACCGCGCAGACCCTCGCCGGTCTCGACCTGCCGCCGCAGGAGGTCCTGCACCACTTGGACGAGCAGGCCCAGCGCCTCGGCAGCGACCGCATGGCGACCTGCCTGTACGCCGTCTACGACCCGGTCTCGCACCGCATCACCATCGCCAACGCGGGCCACCCGCCGCCGGTCCTGCTGCATCTGGGCGGCCGCGCCGAGGTGCTGCGCGTCCCGCCGGGCGCGCCGATCGGTGTCGGCGGGGTCGACTTCGAGGCGGTCGAGCTGGACGCCCCGGCGGGCGCGACGCTCCTCCTCTACACGGACGGTCTGGTCGAGTCGCGGCTGCGGGACGTGTGGACCGGGATAGAGCAGCTGCGGGAGCGGCTCGCCGCGACGGCCCAGCTGACCGGACCCGACCATCCGCCGCCCCTTGAGGCGCTGTGCGACGAGGTCCTCGACATGCTCGGCCCGGGCGACCGGGACGACGACATCGCGCTGCTCGCGGCCCGGTTCGACGGGATCGCGCCGAGCGACGTCGCCTACTGGCTCCTCGACCCCGAGGACGCGGCGCCGGGCCGGGCCCGCCGCCTGGCGCGCAGCGCGCTCGCCCGGTGGGGCCTGGAGGAGCTGACGGACTCGGTGGAGCTCCTCGTCAGCGAGGTCGTGACGAACGCCGTGCGGTACGCGTCCCGGCCCGTCACGCTGCGCCTGCTGCGGACCGACGTGCTGCGCTGCGAGGTCGGCGACGACGTGCCACAGCTGCCGCGGCTGCGCCAGGCCCGCGCCACCGACGAGGGCGGGCGCGGCCTGTACCTGGTCAACAGGCTCGCGCGGCGCTGGGGCGCGACGCGGCTGAGCACCGGCAAGGTCGTGTGGTTCGAGCTGGCGCACGGGAACGGCACTGCCTGAACCTGGATACGCGAGTGGGCCCGGAACCGTACGGTTCCGGGCCCACTCGCGTGCGTCACTGTCAGCCGGTGAGGCCGCGTGGTCTGTTGCTGCCCGAGTCGTCCGGGTTCTCCGGGACTCCGATCGTCGGCGACGAGGGGTCCGTCGGGGGCGTGACGCCGCCTGACGGCTCGTCGGTCGGCGGGGTGGTCTCCGGGCTCGACTCCGGGGTGCTCGGCGTCGTCGGCGGAGTGGACTCCGGGGTGCTCGGGGTGTTCTCCGGGGTGGACTCGGGGGCACTCGGGGTGTCCTGCGGGGTGGACGGCACCTCGACGGCCGCGCCCATGTCCGTGTCGAGGTCGAACTCGGCCGTGGGGCTGGTCGAGTTGAAGGTGTACTGGGCCCAGATGCGCGCCGGGAAGCTGCCGCCGTCGACGCGGGGCAGACCGCCGGCGCCCTTCATCGAGACGTGCGCGCCCGCCTCCGAGGTCTTCAGCGCGCCCTCGCCGAACAGGCCCACCGAGGTGACCAGATCCGGCGTGTAGCCGGTGAACCAGGCCGACTTGTTGTCGTCGGAGGTACCGGTCTTGCCCGCCACCTTCTGGCCGTCGCGGGCCGGGTTGTCACGCACCGAGGTCTTCGCCGTACCGTCGTCGACCACGCCGGTCAGGACGGAGGTGACCGAGTCCGCGGCGCCGCGGCTGATCACCTGGTTGCCGATCGCGTCCGGCAGCGGGACGTCCTGGCCCTGCTTGGAAACGGACTTCACGATCTGCGGAGTGACCTGCTTGCCGTGGTTGTCGAGCGTCGCGTAGACACCGGCCATCTCCATCGGGCTCGCGCCCATGGTGCCCAGGGTCTGCGCCGGGTACGGCTTGAGGTCGGCGTCGTCCATGCCGAGCTTCTTGGCCGTCGCCATGACCTGGTCCATACCGACGTCGACGCCCATCTGCGCGAAGACGGAGTTGATGGACTTGTTCATGGCGGTCTGCACGGTGACCGGGCCGTAGCTGTGGTCGTCCTCGTTCGGCGGGGCGAAGCCGACCTTCTGTCCGTCGCTGACGACCGGCCGCCTGTTGGTGCCGTCGTAGATCGTGCTCGCCTTGATCGACTGCCCGGTCTGCGTCGTGGCGTTGTTCTCCAGGGCGGCCGCGAGGATCAGCGGCTTGAAGGTGGAGGCCGGCTGGTAGTCGGGGCGGGTCGCGTTGTTGACGTAGTGCTTGCTGAGCCCTTCACCGCCGTACAGCGCGAGGACCTTGCCGGTCTTCGGGTCGACCGAGGCGGCACCGGCCTGCACCCGGGAGTCGGCCTTCTTGCTCTTCGGGTTCAGGTTGTCGGTCAACTGCTGCCTGACCGACTTCTCCAGCTGCTTCTGCTTCTTGCGGTCGATGTTGAGGGTGACCGTGTAGCCGCCCGCGTCGAACTGCGCCTCGGTGAGGTTCAGGTCCTTCATCACCTCGGCCTTGGCGGCGGTGTAGAGGTAGCCCTCCTGGCCCTCGAGCCCGGCGGCGGCCTTCGGCGCCTTCGGCTTGGGGAACGTCATGCCCTCGCGCTCGCTCGCGCTGAGCCAGTGCATGTCGACCATGTTGTCCAGGACGTAGTTCCAGCGCTCCACGGCCAGCTTCTTGCCGGTGTCCGAGGCGATGCCCCAGTCGTACTGGTTCGGAGCCTGGAGGAGCGCGGCGAGATACGCGCCCTGCGCGACGGTCAGCTTCTTGGCGTCGACGTTGTAGTAGGCCTGGGCGGCGGCCTGGATGCCCCACGAACTGCGGCCGTAGAAGCTGGTGTTGATGTAGCCCGCGAGGATGTCTTCCTTGGACTTCTTGCGGTCCACCTTCAGCGAGATGACCAGTTCCTTCAGCTTGCGCGTGACGGTCTGGTCCTGCGTGAGGTAGTAGTTCTTCACGTACTGCTGGGTGATCGTCGAACCACCCTGCTTGCCCTTGCCGGTGACCGTGTTGATCACGCCGCGGGCGGTGCCCTTCAGGTCGATGCCCTTGTCCTTGTAGAACGTCTTGTTCTCAGCGGCGACGAAGGTGTGCTGCACACCCGTGGGCACCTCGGAGAGATCGACGATCTCGCGGTTGACCTGGCCGACACGGGCCATGGTCTTGCCGTCGCTGTACTTGTAGACGTTGCTCTGCCGCATCGCGTCCGGGTTGCCCTCGGGGACGTCGATCACCATGTACAGCACGATGAACGCGCCCATGCAGAGGAGGCACAGGCCGAAGAGTGTGCCGAGGATCTTCTTCCAGGTGAAGAAGCGGCGTATACCCGTCCGCCGGGTGGACGAGCCCCCGCGCGCCGCCCGGCGCGCGCCGCCGCGCTGCCGTGCTCGTCTCTCGTCCGCTCGACCCATGGCTCCCGTTACTCCGCTTCTAGTCGCTGACACGTCCGCGCGCCCACTGCGCACTTCACACTCATCGGTGCTGAATCAGCTCATGAAGCTAACACCGCACCTAAGGGCAAAAGGATGCCGATCCGGGCATTTCCGGACGTGACAATCAGCACCTGTCCCATGGGAACCGACGACCGAGAGATGCAGATGGTTGCCGCACACGGTAAAGTGATATCACTTTGCTAGACCTGGTTCGCGAGAACCGCCAGCTCACAGGAACGGGGACCCTTATGTCCGAGACGGACACCACAGCCACGGACACCACAGCCGACGCACCCGAGATGCCCAAGCCCCGCGTCAAGGAGGTCGTCGCTCACAGCATCGGCGGCGGGCTCGCCCTGCTGCTCGGCCTGCTCGGCCTCTTCGCGGGCGTCGCCCTCATCGCGACCGGCGCTTCGCTGTCGTCGGCGGGCGCGAAGGCGGGGCTGATCGTCCTCGGCGTCGTGGTCGCGATAGCCGCGTTCTTCGCGATGTGCGGGCTGAACATGGTGGCGCCGGGCGAGGCCCGCGTCGTCCAGCTCTTCGGCCGCTACCGGGGCACGATCCGCGAGGACGGCCTGCGCTGGGTGAACCCGCTGACGTCCCGGACCAAGATCTCGACCCGCGTACGCAACCACGAGACGGCCGTCCTCAAGGTCAACGACGCCTACGGCAACCCGATCGAGCTGGCCGCCGTCGTCGTGTGGCGCGTCGAGGACACCGCGCAGGCCACCTTCGAGGTCGACAACTTCCTGGAGTTCGTCGCCACGCAGACCGAGGCCGCCGTGCGGCACATCGCCATCGAGTACCCCTACGACGCGCACGACGAGGCCGGCCTCTCGCTGCGCGGCAACGCCGAGGAGATCACCGAGAAGCTCGCCGTCGAGCTCCACGCGCGCGTGGAGACCGCGGGCGTGCAGATCATCGAGTCCCGGTTCACGCACCTCGCGTACGCCCCCGAGATCGCCTCGGCCATGCTCCAGCGCCAGCAGGCGGGCGCCGTGGTCGCGGCGCGGCGGCTCATCGTGGACGGCGCGGTCGGCATGGTCGAGGACGCGCTCGCCCGGATCACGGAGCAGGACTTCGTGGCGCTCGACGAGGAGCGCAAGGCGGCCATGGTCAGCAATCTGCTCGTGGTCCTGTGCGGCGACCGCGCGGCCCAGCCGGTCCTGAACACGGGAACGCTCTACCAGTGAGCCCCTCGGAAGAGGAGCGCGAGGGTCCCCCCGAGGGGCCCGCACGCCGGTCGCGGCCACAGCGCAAGCAGGTACTGCTGCGGCTCGACCCGCTCGTGTACGACGCGCTCGCGCGGTGGGCCGGGGACGACCTGCGCTCGGCGAACGCGCAGATCGAGTTCCTGCTGCGGCGCGCTCTCGCGGAGGCCGGGCGGCTGCCCGGCTCGGCGGGACCGCTGCCGCGGCGGGGGCGGCCGCCCAAGGGATCGCAGGGCGACGAGGCGGAGTGAACGGTCCGGAGCATGCGCCCCGGGCCGTTCACGCTTTACCCCGAAGTCCTCCTGGAACCCCACCCCCGACCGGCTATACACACTACGTATACCCGCTGTGTATAGTGACGGCCATGTCCATCGGTCACACCCTTCTGGGACTTCTCGAGTCCGGGCCACGACACGGCTACGACCTCAAGCGCACTTTCGACGCCACCTTCGGGCACGACAAGCCGCTGCACTACGGACAGGTCTACTCGACCATGTCCCGGCTCCTGAAGAACGGCCTGGTCGAGGTCGACGGGATCGAGGCCGGCGGCGGCCCGGAACGCAAGCGCTACGCCATCACCGACGCCGGCATCACCGATGTCCAGCGCTGGCTCGCCACCCCCGAGGCGCCCGAGCCCTACCTCCAGTCCGTCCTCTACACCAAGGTCGTCCTGGCGCTGCTCACCGAGCGCGACGCCGTCACGGTCCTGGACGCCCAGCGCGCGGAGCACCTGCGCATGATGCGCATCCTCACCGACCGCAAGCGCAAGGGCGACCTCGCCGACCAGCTGATCTGCGACCACGCCCTCTTCCACCTCGAAGCGGACCTGCGGTGGCTCGAACTCACCGCCGCACGCCTGGACAAGCTCGCCGCGGAGGTGCGCAAGCCATGACCCCCGCCGGCTCCCTCCTGACCGCCGACGGTCTCCACAAGACCTACGGCGCCACCAAGGCGCTCGACGGCGCCGAGTTCTCCGTCCACCCCGGCGAGGTCGTCGCCGTCATGGGCCCTTCCGGCTCCGGCAAGTCGACTCTCCTGCACTGCCTCGCCGGCATCGTCCCGCCCGACGAAGGCACCATCACCTACGCGGGACAGAACCTCGCCACCATGTCCGACGCCGCACGCAGCGCCCTGCGCCGCAGCGACTTCGGCTTCGTCTTCCAGTTCGGCCAGCTCGTCCCCGAACTCACCTGCCTGGAAAACGTCGCCCTGCCCCTGCGCCTCAACGGCGCCAGGCGCAAGGCCGCCGAGGCCACCGCCCGTACGTGGATGGAGCGCCTGGAGGTCGACGACCTCACCGCCAAGCGCCCCGGCGAGGTCTCCGGCGGCCAGGGCCAGCGCGTCGCCGTCGCCCGCGCCCTGGCCACCAGCCCCCGCGTCCTGTTCGCCGACGAGCCCACCGGCGCCCTCGACTCCCTCAACGGCGAGCGCGTCATGGAGCTGCTCACCGATGCCGCCCGGTCCACCAACGCCGCCGTCGTCCTCGTCACCCACGAAGCCCGCGTCGCCGCCTACTCGGACCGCGAGATCATCGTCCGTGACGGCAGGTCCCGCGACATGGAGCGCATCGCATGAGCGCGACGCGCACCAAGCCGCAGCCCGCGCCTGCGGCCACGGCGTCGGACTCCGCCCCCACCGGCGTGCGCGCCTGGGTCCGCGACCTGGGCATGGGCATGCGGTTCGCGGCCGCCGGCGGGCGCGAGGGCTGGATCCGCACGATCCTCACCGCTGTCGGCGTGGGCCTCGGAGTCGCGCTGCTGCTCGGCGCCGCGTCGGTGCCGTATCTGACCGACCACCGCAGCGAGCGCTCCTCCGCGCGCGAGGCCGCGGACCGGATGACCCTCGCGGGCAAGATCAAGCGGTCCGACACGACCCTGCTCATGCGGGACACGTTCACGACGTTCCGCGACCGCTCGCTGGAGGGCAGGTTCGTACGCGCCGAGGGCAGCAGGCCCGTCCTGCCGCCCGGCCTCGGCAAGCTGCCCGGCGACCACGAGATGGTGGTCTCGCCCGCGCTGCGCGACCTCCTCGACGACCCCGGCGCGAAGCTCCTCAAGGAGCGCTTCCACGACTACCGCGTCACCGGAACGATCGCCGACGCCGGCCTGGTCTCCCCGCAGGAGCTCTTCTACTACGCGGGATCCGACACCCTCACGACCCGCGACGGCGGCTACCGGGCGGCGAAGTTCGGCTCCGACCTGTCGGAGCCGCTGAATGCGCTCCTGATGGTGCTCGTCGTGCTGATCTGCGTCGTGCTGCTCACGCCCGTGGCCGTCTTCATCGGTACGGCGGTGCGGTTCGGCGGCGACCGACGCGACCGGCGCCTGGCCGCGCTGCGCCTGGTCGGCGCGGACGCCAGGGCGGTGCGGCGGATCGCGGCGGGCGAGTCGCTGTTCGGGGCCCTGCTCGGCCTGGCCGTCGGCGCCGTGTTCTTCCTCGCCATACGGCAACTGATCGGCGTGGTCGACCTCGACAGGGTCAGTGCGTTCCCGTCCGACCTGCAGCCGGTGCCGGTGCTCGCCGCGCTGATCGTCGTGGCCGTGCCGCTCTCGGCGGTCCTCGTCACCGTCTTCTCGCTGCGCTCGGTGGCCATCGAGCCGCTCGGTGTCGTGCGCGGCGGCGTGCCGCGCAGGCGTCGCCTGTGGTGGCGGCTGCTCCTGCCCGTCGCGGGCATCGGGATCCTCCTGGCCATGGGCCGGGTCAGCAGTACCGACCAGGACATCAACGCGTATGCCATCGCGACCGGCGCGACCCTGGCCCTGGTCGGGCTGAGCACGCTGCTTCCCTGGCTGCTCGAATCGGTCGTGGCCCGGCTGCGCGGCGGCCCGGTGCCGTGGCAACTGGCCACACGGCGGCTCCAGTTGAGCAGCGGCACCGCGGCCCGCGCGGTCAGCGGCATCACCATCGCGGTGGCCGGCGCGGTCGCCCTGCAGATGATGTTCGCGTCGATGCACGACGACTTCAACCGGGTCACGGGCCAGGACCCGCACCGCGCCCAGCTGACCGTCATCTCCCAGGCCGGCGACGGCAGGCTCGCGCAGCGGATGATCGACGACTTCCGTGACACGAAGGGCGTCAAGAGCGTCATCGGCACCGTGTCGACATATGCCACGCGCCCCGGCCCGGTCCCGGAGGGCGAGATCCAGCCCACGACGACGATCAGCATCGGCACCTGCGCGACCCTGCGCGAACTGGCCCGCGTCGGCGACTGCCGCGACGGCGACACGTTCGTCTCGCACACCGGCGACCGGAAGATGAACGACTGGGTCGACCAGTCGGCGCGCCCCGGCAAGCCCGTCGACGTGGGGCCCGGCGACGGCAAGAAGTCGAGCCAGGTCCTGTGGACGCTGCCCGCGGACGCCCGCACGGTCCAGGCGCGGCCCAGCCCGACCGGCGACAAGGTCGACGGCGTCCTCGCCACCCCCGGCGCGATCGACATCGCGCAGCTGACCGGGGCCACGACCACCGCCATGGTGCAGATCGACCCGAAGGTGCCGGACGCCGAGGAGTACGTGCGCAACACCGCGGCCCATATCGATCCGATGCTCGACGTGATGTCGATCAAGGCGGTCAACCGCGACAAGCAGTACGCGAGCATCGCGAGGGGGCTGCAGATCGGCGCGGCCGCGACCATGGCCCTGATCGCGGCGTCCATGCTGGTCTCCACCCTGGAGCAACTGCGGGAGCGCAAGCGGCTGTTGGCGGCCCTGACCGCGTTCGGCACGCGGCGCCGGTCGATGGCCTGGTCGGTCCTGTGGCAGACGGCGATCCCGGTCGCCCTCGGCCTCGGCCTGGCGATCGGGGGCGGGCTCGGCCTGGGCTACGTGATGACCCGCATGATCGACAAGCAGGTGACCGACTGGTGGGCGTTCGCACCCCTGACGGCGGGCGGCGCCGGACTCGTCGCGGTGGTGACACTGCTCAGCCTGCCGCCACTGTGGCGCATGATGCGGCCGGACGGCCTGCGCACCGAGTGACACACCCTGCCGGTACGGGGCTTGCCCCCAAGAGCTGGGGTCACAGCACCCGTACCGGCAGCGGCCGCACCGCCTCGCGCAGGGCCGCGGCCAGCTCCTCGTACTCCGCACCGCGCGCGGCGCCCGTCCGCATGGCGAGGGCGATGCGGCGGGTAGGCGCCGGGTCCTCGAAGAACCCGGTGAGCAACTGGCTGCTGCGGCTGGCCTCCACGGCGAGCGCGGTGCGCGGCAGCAGCGTCACGCCGAGCCCGCCCGCGACCAGCTGGACCAGCGTGGACAGGCCGGCCGCCGTCGTGGTCACCGGGGCGTCCGCGCGGCCGGCCTCGCGGCAGATGTCGAGCGCCTGGTCACGCAGGCAGTGCCCCTCGTCGAGCAGCAGCAGCCGCAGCTCGCGCAGGGCCTCGCGCGGGATGCCCTCGCGGCCCCCGAGCCAGTGGTCGAGCGGCGTGACGAGCACGAAGTCCTCGTCGAACAGGGGCAGTTCGGTGACGCCGGGCATCCCGAGCGGCACGGCGAGAAGCAGCAGATCGAGCCTCCCCGCCGCGAGCCCTTCGAGCAGGGACGACGTCTGCTCCTCGTGGACCTGGAGGTCCAGGTCCGGGTACTTCTCGTGGACGAGGCGCAGGACGGCCGGCAGGAGGTAGGGCGCGACGGTGGGGATGACGCCGAGGCGGAGCGCTCCCGTGAACGGCGCCCGTACCGCCTCGGCCTCCTCCATCAGCGCGCCCACCTCGTCGAGCACGGCCTTCGCGCGCACCGCGAGCCGCTCACCCTCGGGCGAGAGCAGTACCTTGCGGGTAGTGCGTTCGAGCAGGGTCACGCCGAGGGACTCCTCCAAGGCGGACACGGCGCCGGAGAGCGCGGGCTGGCTCATGCCGATCGCGGCGGCGGCGTCCCGGAAGTGCAGATGCTCGGCGACGGCGGCGAAGGCCCGCAGCTGCGCGAGGCTCGGCTGTCGCCGCTTGGTGCTGGCCACGGTCACTCCCCTTACTTACGGCTACTGATAGCTCGGTCCGATCAACACGACCGAGTCTAGCTATTTCCATAATCAATGCACCCTGTGCCACGATCGAGCCCAGTCCAACCCCTTTGGAAAGCCCTCAAAAAGGGCCCCTCCATGCTGCAAGGAGTAGTGCGTGCTCACTGTCGGTGACAAGTTCCCCCAGTTCGACCTGACTGCCTGTGTCTCCCTGGAGAAGGGCAAGGAGTTCGAGCAGATCGACCACAAGACCTACGAGGGCAAGTGGAAGATCGTCTTCGCGTGGCCCAAGGACTTCACCTTCGTGTGCCCGACCGAGATCGCCGCGTTCGGCAAGCTGAACGACGAGTTCGCCGACCGTGACGCCCAGATCCTCGGCTTCTCCGGCGACTCCGAGTTCGTGCACCACGCCTGGCGCAAGGACCACCCGGACCTGACCGACCTGCCCTTCCCGATGCTCGCCGACTCGAAGCACGAGCTCATGCGCGACCTCGGCATCGAGGGCGAGGACGGCTTCGCGCAGCGCGCCGTCTTCATCGTCGACCAGAACAACGAGATCCAGTTCACGATGGTGACCGCCGGTTCCGTGGGCCGTAACCCCAAGGAGGTCCTGCGGGTCCTCGACGCCCTGCAGACCGACGAGCTGTGCCCGTGCAACTGGACCAAGGGCGAGAACACCCTCGACCCGGTCGCGCTCCTGTCGGGCGAGTGATCTGACATGGCTCTCGACGAACTGAAGTCCGCCGTCCCGGACTACGCCAAGGACCTGCGCCTGAACCTCGGCTCGGTCATCGGCAACTCGGACCTGCCGCAGCAGCAGCTGTGGGGCACCGTGCTCGCCTGCGCGATCGCGTCCCGCTCCCCGCGCGTCCTGCGCGAGCTGGAGCCCGAGGCGAAGGCGAACCTGTCGCCGGAGGCGTACACGGCCGCCAAGTCGGCCGCCGCCGTCATGGCGATGAACAACGTCTTC
Organism: Streptomyces sp. NBC_01445; assembly: GCF_035918235.1. Lineage (NCBI taxonomy): Bacteria > Bacillati > Actinomycetota > Actinomycetes > Kitasatosporales > Streptomycetaceae > Streptomyces > Streptomyces sp. NBC_01445. Next base: position 4,351,224 of record NZ_CP109485.1, read on the forward strand.
TACCGCACGCGCCACCTGCTCTCCGACCCGGAGTACGGGACGCTGCGCGCCGGCCTGCGGATGAACGTCATCGGCAACCCGGGCGTCGAGAAGGTCGACTTCGAGCTGTGGTCCCTCGCGGTCTCCGCGATCAACGGCTGCGGCCAGTGCCTCGACTCGCACGAGCAGGTGCTGCGCAAGGCCGGCGTCGACCGCGAGACGATCCAGGAAGCGTTCAAGATCGCCGCGGTCATCCAGGCCGTGGGCGTCACGCTGGACTCCGAGGACGTCCTGTCCTGACGGACGGATCACCTCGGTAAGCGCATACGAGAACGCCGGGCGGGCTGAAGGAAATTCAGCCCGCCCGGCGTTCCCGCGTATCCGGCGTTCCCGCGTATCCGGCGTTCCCGTGTGTCCGGCGTTCTCGCGTATCCCGGCTTCTAGGTCTTCCCGGCCGTCGGATCGACCGGTGCCACGTCGACGGCGGTCGCCCCGTGCGGCGGCGGCGACTGCCGCAGCGCCGCCTCACGCGAGTACGAGCGCAGATAGCCGACGACCGTGTTCGTCACGGCCACGAGCGGCACCGCCACCACGGCACCGCCGATCCCGTTCACCAGGCCCCCGGCCGCGACAGACAGCACCACCGCGAGCGGATGCACCCGCACGGCCCGGCCCAGGATGAACGGCTGGAGGATGTGGCCCTCGATCTGCTGCACGGCCAGTACCACCGCGAGCGTCATGACGGCCGTGAAGACGCCCTGGGTCACCAGGGCCACCACCACCGCGAGCGCTCCCGAAATCACCGCGCCCACCAGCGGGATGAACGCGAACAGGAAGATGAAGACGGCGAGCGGCACCGCCATCGGGACCCCGAGGAAGAAGATGCCGAGCCCGATGAAGATCGCGTCGATGAGCGCGACTATCACCGTGCCGCGCACATACGCGGTGAGCGTGCGCCAGGCCCGTGGCCCCGCACCGGCGATACCGGGACGGGCCTGCGCCGGGACGAGCCTGGTGGTCCACTCCCAGATGCGCCGGCCGTCGTAGAGCAGGAACAGCGTCGAGAACATCGTGAGCAGGATGCCGGTGAGCGCCTCGACGATGACGGTGACGCCTTCGAGGCCCGCGGACGTGATCTGGTCGGTGTTGGCGCCGACCGCGTCGCGCAGGGACTTGGCGATCTCGTTGATCTGGCTCTCGGTCACATGGAACGGGCTGTTGAGGAGCCAGTTGCGCAGCTCGTCGATGCCGTCCTGGATCTGGTCCGAGAGGTTGTCGATGTTCTCCTGGACCTGCCAGACGACGAACCAGCCGACAAGTCCCATGATGACGAAGCCGAGGATCGCGGTGAGTGCGGTGGCCAGGCCCCGCGGCACACCGTGCCTCCTCAGGCGGGCCACGGTCGGCTGGAGGAGCGCGGTGATGAGCATCGCGGCGACGAACGCGTACACCACCAGTTGCACCGCGCTGATGACCCTCATCAGGACCCAGAGGGTGCCCGCCAGGACGAGCAGCCGCCAGCCGGCCTCGGCCGCGACGCGCATCCCCCACGGCACGGCCGCGACGGGGTCGGGCCTGGCCGCTATCGCGGGCGCGTACGCGGGAGGCGGGGGTACGTGGTCGCCGCCGCCGTTCTCCGGCCGGGTGAAGGGCACTTGGGGCACTTCGGCGGCCGCATGCGCGGCATCACGGGCGGGTTGAGGGGCGGACCCGGTGGCGGCATCCGGAACGGAGTCGTCCCCGCGGTCGTCGCGCTCGGCCTCGGCGCGGCGCTCGTCCAACCGCTCCCCCATCCGGCTGAGCTCACTGCCGAGCCGGCCGAGCCATCCTGGAACTCGCGACATGATCCGTCCTCTTCCCCCGTGCTCTCTCACCACTCCCCCGGGAGTCGTCGGCTCCGACCGTACATGCCCTGAGCCCCTCACCGTAGGACGGCAAGGGGCTCAGGAAGGTTGACGGGCCACGGGCCCGTCATGAAGCTGTACCGGCTTCTAGTACCAGTGGTTGGCCTGCCAGAAGCTCCAGGCCTCACACGGGCTGCCGTAGCGGCTGTCCATGTAGTTGAGGCCCCACTTGATCTGGGTGGCCGGGTTGGTCTGCCAGTCGGCGCCCGCGGTGGAGTACTTGGACGCGGGAAGCGCCTGGAAGAGACCGTAGGCGCCGGAGGAGGCGTTGGTCGCCCGGTAGTTCCAGCTGGACTCGTGGTCCACGATGTTGCTGAAGCACTGGAACTGCCCGGAGGGGACCATCTGACGCGCCATCGCCTGGATCTGCGACGTCGAGTACGAGGCCTGCGTGGCGAAGCTGGAGGCGTCGCGGGTGGCCGAGCGGCTGGCGACCTTCTTGGCCTCCTCACGCTCCTTGGCTTCCTTCTCCGCCTTCTCCTTGGCGTCGGCGGCCGCCTGCTGCTTGGCGACGGCGTCCTCGGCGGCCTTCTTACGGGCTGCTTCCTCCGCCGACTTCTGAGCGGCGTTGTCCGCGGCGATGGCCTGCGTCTCCGCCTGCTGCGTCAGCGTGGCGGTCTGCACCTGGGCCTGCTGGCCCGCGGGTATGTCGGCGAGGAGGGTCGCGTCGCTCGCCGTGGCCTCAGCCTCGTTGTTGGAGGGCTGAGCGGTGCTGCCCGAGGCAACACCCACGACTGCGCCGACTGTGGTGACCGCGGTGGCCGAAGCCACTGCGAATCCCCGGACCGAAATCCGGCTCACACGGTTTCCTTCCAGCATCGCCCGCTGTAGGTGACCCTCGCGGACGCAATCGTGCCCCTGGCGCTGGCCTCCCAACTGCGGGGTCACGGGAGACACGGGCCCGGTGGGCAACTCCCGCTAAGGGAGAGCCGCGTGGTGCACGGGCGGCATACGACGGCCTCTGTGAAGTTCTGGTGTCCGTGGTGCTCGTAATGCTGTGGATGCACAAGTGTCGTATGCGGGGCCTGACAGGACTGAGACTCTGCCGGACGCGGTTGCCTCAAGGCAATTCTCATCCAAGTGGGAAAGCTCACACCTCGTTTGCCCCAGCGGTTTCGCGGAAACAAGCGCACGGCACAACGCCGCCCGGCTAAGCTCCTGCGCTTCGCCGGGCGGCGCCAACTACCGCGTAACCCCTACAAGATGGGGCGCTTCGCTCGCTCTCTCCTCACAGGGGACCGTCCTCCAGCATCTCGGTGACCAGGGCCGCGATCTGCGAACGCTCCGACCGCGTAAGCGTGACGTGCGCGAACAGCGGGTGTCCCTTCAGCTTTTCGACGACGGCGACCACTCCGTCGTACCGGCCGACCCGGAGGTTGTCGCGCTGTGCCACGTCATGCGTGAGCACAACCCGCGAATTCGCCCCGATCCTCGACAGAACGGTCAAAAGGACGTTCCGTTCGAGGGATTGGGCCTCGTCCACGATCACGAACGCGTCGTGCAGGGAGCGGCCGCGGATGTGGGTGAGCGGCAGGACCTCCAGCATGCCGCGCGCGGTGACCTCCTCGATGACGGCCTTGCCGGCGACCGACCCGAGCGTGTCGAAGACCGCCTGCGCCCACGGGCCCATCTTCTCGGCCTCGGTGCCGGGCAGATAGCCGAGCTCCTGGCCGCCCACCGCGTACAGCGGACGGAAGACCATCACCTTCTGGTGCTGGCGTCGTTCGAGCACCGCTTCCAGGCCCGCGCACAGCGCGAGCGCCGACTTGCCGGTGCCGGCCCGGCCTCCCATCGACAGGATCCCGATGTCCGGGTCGAGGAGCAGATCGAGCGCGATGCGCTGCTCGGCGCTGCGTCCCTTGATACCGAACGCCTCACGGTCGCCGCGCACCAGACGGACGTTGCCCTCGGCCGTGATCCTGCCGAGCGCCTTGCCGCGCTCGGACTGGATGGTGAGGCCGGTGTGGACGGGCAGCTCCGCCGCCTCCGGTACGTACAGGCTCTCCTCCTCGAAGAGGAGGTCCACCTGTTCGCCGGAGAGCCGCAGCTCGGACATCCCGGTCCAGCCGGAGTCCGTGATGGCGAGCTCGGCGCGGTACTCCTCGGCGAGCAGGCCGACCGACGACGCCTTGATGCGCAGCGGCAGGTCCTTGGAGACGACGGTGACGTCGTACCCCTCGGCCTGGAGGTTGCGGGCGACGGCGAGGATGCGGGAGTCGTTGTCCCCCAGGCGGTAGCCCGCCGGGAGAACGCCCGGATCCGAGTGGTTGAGCTCGACGCGCAGGGTCCCGCCCAGATCGCCGATGGGGATCGGGGCGTCCAGGCGTCCGTGGCGGATACGGAAGTCGTCGAGCAGGCGCAGGGCCTGCCGGGCGAAGTATCCGAGCTCCGGATGGTGCCGCTTGGCCTCCAGTTCCGTGACCACGACGATCGGGAGCACCACTTCGTGCTCGTCGAACCTGGTCAGGGCGTTCGGGTCGGCCAGCAGGACGCTGGTGTCGAGAACATAAGTGCGCCGGTCAGGCTGGCGCTTGTTGCTGGTCACCACGGAAGGACGTACCCCCTCGGATGAGGTCGGGGAGCGACAGAGGGATCCAGGGCCGGGCGGGGCGGGTCGTACCCGCCGGTCGACGGCCGCGATGCACGGGCCGTGGACCGGCCCCCAGCTTCTCCAGCGGAGCATGTGCTCCCCGCGTGGTCGTCCTGGCGCAAAGGGCCTCCCGGGCGGACAGCCCCGTGCCGTCCGCTGAGACTCGACGTCCGTGAATCGGACATCGACCTGGAAGGCTTATTCCCTCGAACACGCGCGGCCATGCCACGGCATATGACGGCGCGCGCGTTAACTCCTGGTGACGTACGTCCCCGGGGTCAGCCGCCGTAACGCCGGTGGCGGGCGGCGTAGTCGCGCAGGGCGCGCAGGAAGTCCACCTTGCGGAAGGCGGGCCAGAAAACTTCGCAGAAGTAGTACTCGGAGTGGGCCGACTGCCACAGCATGAATCCGGACAGGCGCTGCTCGCCGCTCGTGCGGATGACGAGGTCCGGGTCGGGCTGCCCGCTGGTGTAGAGGTGCTTCGAGATCTGGTCGATGTCGACGCTCTCGGCGATCTCCTCGAGGCTGGTGCCCTTGTCCGCGTGGTCGAGCAGCAGGGAGCGCACCGCGTCGGCGATCTCCTGGCGGCCGCCGTAGCCGACCGCGACGTTCACGAGTATCCCCGCGTTGTCCGCGGTGGCCTGCTCGGCCTCCTTGAGGACGGTCTGGGTGCGGGCCGGGAGAAGGTCGAGGGTGCCGACGTGGTGGACGCGCCAGCGGCCGTCGACGGCGAGGCTGCGGACGGTCTCCTCGATGATGCCGAGGAGCGGCCTCAGCTCCTCCTCGGGACGGTCGAAGTTGTCCGTCGACAGCATCCAGAGGGTGACGACCTCGACGTCCGTCTCGGCACACCAGCCGAGGAACTCCTCGATCTTGTACGCACCGGCCTGGTGGCCCTGCGCCGCAGTGCCACCGGAGGCCTTCGCCCAGCGCCTGTTCCCGTCGAGGATGACCCCGATGTGTTTGGGCACCTGATCGTGGTCGAGACGGCCTTCCACCCGGCGTGCGTAAAGTCCGTACACCAGGTCGCGCAGGTTCACTGTCTTTCAGCCCCTCCGTGCAGACGGCAGTCCCCGAGGGCGAAGCCTACCGCTGCTGGGCGCCATCCTCACTGTGGGGCTGTCTGTGCTCCGGTGCTGTGGGCTGTCGGTGCTCTGACGTAGCTTCGTACCCATGAACGACATGTCTTCGTACCGCGCCGCCGCGGACCGCTACGACTCGATGGAGTACCGGCGCACCGGCCGCAGCGGTCTCAAGCTGCCCGCGATCTCGCTCGGCCTGTGGCACAACTTCGGTGACGACCGCACACTGGACTCGCAGCGGGAGATCCTCCGCCGCGCTTTTGACATCGGTGTCACCCACTTCGACCTGGCGAACAACTACGGGCCGCCCCCCGGCTCCGCCGAGCTGAACTTCGGCAAGATGTTCGCCCAGGACTTCGCCCCGTACCGGGACGAGCTGGTCATTTCGACCAAGGCGGGCTATCTCATGCACCCGGGTCCGTACGGGGAGTGGGGCAGCCGCAAGTACCTGCTGTCGTCCCTCGACGCGTCCCTGTCCCGGATGGGCCTCGACTACGTCGACATCTTCTACTCGCACCGCTTCGACCCGGACACCCCGCTCGAGGAGACGATGGGCGCGCTCGCGTCCGCCGTGCAGCAGGGCAAGGCGCTGTACGTGGGTGTGTCCTCGTACAACAGCGAGCAGACCGCCGAGGCGGCGCGCCTGCTGAAGGAGATGGGCGTCCCGGCGCTCATCCACCAGCCCTCGTACTCGATGATCAACCGCTGGACCGAGGACGACGGCCTGCTGGACACGCTGGAGACGGCCGGTATGGGCTGCATCTCCTTCGTGCCGCTCGCGCAGGGCCTGCTCACGGACAAGTACCTGAAGGGCATCCCGGAGGGGTCGCGCGCCACGCAGGGCAAGTCCCTCGACCCGGGCCTCGCGGGCGACTCCGAGGTGATCCGCCGGCTGAACGGGCTCAACGACATCGCCCAGCGCCGCGGCCAGTCCCTCGCGCAGCTCGCGCTCAACTGGGTGCTGCGGGACGAGCGGATGACGTCGGCCCTGATCGGCGCCTCCAGCGTCCGGCAGCTGGAGGAGAACGTGGCGGCTCTGGCGGGCCCGAAGCTCACCGAAGAAGAGCTGTCCGAAATCGACTCGTTCGCGGTGTCGACCCCGGGCACGAACATCTGGGCCGGGCGGAGCTGACCCCTCCCGCTCCGTCCGTTCCGCGCGAGGGCCGCGGCCCTCGCACCAGGACACTCCCTAGGGTCTTTCGTTTGGATCCGGCTGCCTGATCCGAACGAGAGGCCCTAGGCGCCGGGGGTACGCGGCCTGCGGAACCATGCGCCCGTGCTCGCCCGGCTGAGCAGGACGACCATGACGACCGCCCCGATCAGCGCGATGGGCCCACCGATGTTGCCGCGCAGCGTTGCGCTCAGGCCGAGCAGGATCTGCACGCTCGCGATGACGATCGACGTGACGCGCAGCCCACGTCCCGCCCGCCCGTAGAAGCAGGCGAGGACCAGCAGCGCGACGCCGAAGATGTTCCCGCCGAACGCGGCGCCGGCGCCCCGCGCCCCCTCCGTCACGCCTACGGCGACGGAGGCGAGGAGGGCGAGGCCGACCATCACAAACGTGGTCGTCCGGGCGGCACGGAGCGAGGGCGGCATGCTCAGGGGCGGCGCGGGGGCGAACTGCGGGTTCTCCCCGTACGACCCGGGCGCGTTGTAGGGGCCGGGGATGTAGGGGACGGGAGCGCCGTGCTGACCCGGGCCGCCGTACGGACCGGGAGCGGTGGGCGGCGCCTGGTGCGGATGGTCGTTCGGCATGCCGCGGACTCTAATCCCGGCGCCGTGACCCGGGGGGCGCACGCGCGCGGCCGGCCGGAGACAAAAAACGGGCCGGTCCGTGGGGGGGAGACGGACCGGCCCGAGGGGGGGTTTCCACCATAACCCTTCGTAAGTGATGGTGGGTGCATCGGCGTGCCACAACTACTCTCCGAAGTCGCCCGACGACGGCTGGAGGTATGTTTCCGGCCGCTTCGGGCGGGGTTTCGCAACGGTTTTCCCGGCTTGCGGCCCGCGCGCGGCGTCCCCCTGAAGGGTTAGTCGTGCGACGAACGCGCGCTTGACGCCCGAGCCGACCGGAGGTTGGCTGCGCACCCATGGCGACCTTCACCGTGCCGGGACTCGAGGCCGAACTGCCGCTGGAAATCGCGGAGTCGGGGCGGGCGCGGCGACGCGGGCTGCTCGGCCGGGACGGGGTGAACGGCGCGCTCCTGCTGACGTCGTCGTCGAGCGTGCACACCCTGGGGATGCGCTTCGTCATAGATGTGGCGTATTTGGACCGGCGTGGCACGGTGCTCGCCGTGCGGACGATGCGGCCGGGCCGGATCGGACTCCCCCGGTTGCGCGCCCGGCGCGTCCTGGAGTCGGAGGCGGGGGCTATGGCCCGGTGGGGGGTGCGGCGGGGGGTGCGGGTGACGGTGCTGGGGCGGTGACGACCCTGGGGCGGTGACGACCCGTCGCGTACCGCTTGTCACGTACTGCTTGTCACGTACCGCGTGTCGCGCGAGGGCCCGGTGGCCGTGGACGAGGAGGGGGAGGCACGCGGCACCGCGCAGCCCCCTCCACTGCACGGTGCCGCCGCGCAGCTTTGCTCACGCGAATTGCCTTGGTCTGAACCTACGTGACGGTGACACGTGTAGCGAGCCCTTGTCGGTAACGATGCAGAATCGGTTGGAGGGTGGGCCTCCGGAAAAGGCCCCGCGAACTCCTCCCGCTTGGGGGCCAATTGCCGTGAATCACCCGGCGATCGGCTTGCGGGCCTCGATGAGGTGGCGGGTGCTGTGGGCGACGAACGGCCCTTCTTTCTCGAGCCGTTCATGCAGCTCAAGGAGGAGCGGCCGGTACGCCTCGACGGTGAAGCCCGGAACCATCCAGATCACCTTGCGCAGGAAGTGCACGACGGCACCGATGTCGAAGAACTCGATGCGCAGGCGCTCGGCGCGCAGGTCGACGACTTCGAGTCCGGCCGCTTCGGCCTCGGCGCGCTCGCCCTCCGGGTCGCGGCCGTTCCTGACCTCCTCCGGCTGCGGGCCGAGGAAGTACTCGACGACCTCGAAGACGCTGCTCGGGCCGACGTGCTGCGCGAAGTACGTACCGCCGGGCATCAGCACCCGGGCGATCTCGGCGAACGGGGCCTTCACGGGGTGGCGGCTGGTCACCAGATCGAACGTGCCGTCGGCGAACGGCAGCGGCGCCTCTTCCGGCGAGGCGACGACCACGACGCCGCGCGGGGCGAGCAGCGCCGAGGCCTTGGCGACGTTGGGCGGCCAGCCCTCGGTGGCGGCGATCAGCGGGGGCAGCTTCGGGGCGGAGGCGAGGACCTCGCCGCCGCCGGTCTGGAGGTCGAGCCCGGCCGACGCGCGGCCCATGCGCTCACCCATGGCACGCGCGTAACCCCAGGAGGGCCGCTCCTCGGTGGCCCGGCCCTCGAACCAGGAGAAGTCCCAGCCCTCCACGGGGGCGGCGGCCGCCTCCGCGACGAGCTCGTCGAAGGGGCGGCCGGCGGGGGTGGGGGGTGTGCTCATGGGGCCATGTTCGCAGCGGCGTTGCCGCGACGGCACATGGTTTTGTGCCGCCCGGGCCGTCCATCCTTCACGGGAGGGGGCGTTGTCGGCGGGCGCTGCTACGTTCCCCGGCATGGGAATCCACGTGCCCTACACCGGGGGCGAGAAGGAAAGTCTGCTGGCAGCGCTCGACCGGCACCGCGACGTCGTGCTCTGGAAGCTGCAGGGCCTCGACGAGGAGCAGGTACGGCGGCCGATGGCGCCTTCGGGGAACAGCCTCCTCGGCCTGGTCAAGCATCTGGCGTCGGTCGAGTACGGCTGGTTCTGCGAGACGTTCGGGCGGCCGGTGGAGCCGCTGTGGTTCGACCCGGAGACGGACGAGGACCTGCGGGTGGGCCCCGAGGAGTCCACGGAGCGCATCGCCGCGTTCTACGGCCGGGCGCGGGCCGCGTCCGACGCCGTGATCGCCGAGGTCGGGCTCGAGGAGACCGGCACGTCGTGGGACGGCAAGAAGGTGTCGATGCGGTGGGTGCTCATCCACATGCTGGAGGAGACGGCCCGGCACGCGGGCCACATCGACATCCTGCGGGAACTGATCGACGGCGCGGCCGGTGACCACCAAGGGACGTCGCGGGCGTGATCGCTCCGGTCTCCCCTTCCTCACCTGTCTCTCACCGAACTCCCGCACGGTTCCCAGACCGATCCGCTGTAGTGGGGCGGGGGACGGTAACCGCCCGCCCCTGCCTCGGCCTACGGGGGTTCTCCACGTACCCTGGGCGGATCCGCTCCGGGCACCGCTGCCCGACACAGGTAACGGCACCGTCCGTCCCGCGCCGAAATGCGAGCACATGTCCGATCGTTCCATTCGCTCCGTTCGTTCCGCCCGTTCAGCGATAGCGGCTCGTTCCGCACGCCCAGCGGAAGCGGCTCGTTCCGCACGCTCGGCGATAGCGGCCCGTTCCGCACGATCCTCAACAGCGGCCCGTTCCGCACGATCCTCGATAGCGGCCTGGCTCACCCGCCTCTACTTCGCCCGGCTCCGGAAGAAGGGCGGCCTCGACCTGTCCGTCCTCTCGAAGCTGCCCGACGCCGCGCTCCTTCCGCTGCGCCGTGACGGCCTCGACCCGGTGGCCGAGATCGGCGAGCTGCGTGACCGGGAGCCGGTCAGCAGGCTGCCCATCCCCGGCATGACGGTCTGGCTGGTCACCGGCTACGACGAGGCGAAGGCCGTACTGGGCCACGGGTCCGCGTTCAGCAACGACTTCCGGAACCTGGTCGGCAACACCGGCGTCACCGACGACCAGAACCCGGGCGGGCTCGGCTTCACCGACCCGCCGGACCACACCCGGCTGCGGAAGATGCTGACGCCGGAGTTCACGATGCGCCGGCTCTCCCGGCTCACGCCCCGTATCCACGCCATCGTCGAGGAGCGCCTCGCCGACCTCGCGAAGGCGGCGGGCGGCGACGGCGCCGTGGACCTCGTCGAGCACTTCGCGATGCCGGTGCCCGCGCTGGTGATCTGCGAACTGCTCGGCGTCCCCTATGAGGACCGGGACGACTTCCAGCAGTTCTCCGTGGCCCGCTTCGACGTGTTCGGCGGCGCGGGCGCGTCGTTCAGTGCCGTGTCGCAGTCCCTCGACTACCTGCGCGGGATCGTCGCCGAGCAGCGCCGCAACCCCGGCGACGGCCTCCTCGGCATGCTCGTACGCGAATACGGCGACTCCATCACGGACGAGGAGCTCACGGGCCTCGCCGACGGCGTCCTCACCGGCGGCCTGGAGACCACCGCGAGCATGCTGGCGCTCGGCACGCTCATCCTGCTCCAGAACCCCGAGCACTTCGCCGCGCTGCGCGACGCGGAGGACCCGGAGGCCGTCGCCGCGCCCTTCGTCGACGAGCTGCTGCGCCATCTGACCGTCGTCCAGACCGCGTTCCCGCGCTTCGCGCGCGAGGACGTCGAGATCGGCGGAGTCCCGATATCCGACGGCGACATAGTCCTCGTCTCCCTCAGCGCGGCGGACCGCGACGGGCGCCTCGGCGAGGACATGGACCGCTTCGACCCGTCCCGCCAGGTCACCGGCTCCCACCTCGCGTTCGGCTACGGCATCCACCGCTGCATCGGCGCCGAACTCGGCAAGATGGAACTCCGCGCGGCCTTCCCCCAACTGGTCCGCCGCTTCCCGGAGTTGAAGCTCGCCGTCGAGCCCCGCGACCTGGAGTTCCGCAAGCTGTCGATCGTGTACGGGGTGGACACACTGCCGGTCCGGCTCGGCTAGCGGAGCGCGCGGCGCCGGGGGATCACTGTTCCGTGCCGGTCGAGTCGGCCGAGTCCGTGGCCGCCCCCTTCGGGAACGTCACCTCCACGCGGCGGTTCTTCTTGCGGCCCTCTTCGCTGTTGTTGTCGGCGATCGGGTAGTCCTCGCTGTAGCCCCGCACCGCGAACGTGACGTCCTGATCCTGTGAACCGAGGGCTGCCGCCAGCTCGTCGTGCACGGCCTCCGCGCGCTTCTTCGAGAGCGTCAGCCCGTGCGCGTACGACCCGAGGTCGTCCGTGAAACCGAAGACGCGGACGTTCGTGGCGTGCTGCGCCTTGATCTCGTCTGCGATGGCCTGGATCCGGGACTTGGCGTCCGGATTCAGCTTGGAACTGTCCTTCTGGAACAGCACCTCCGCCTGAAGCGCGAACTTCACGTCCTGGTTGGTGTCCTCGCGCCGCTCGTCGCCGGACAGGTCCTCGACGACGGACTTGATGTCGAGCACCTTGGCCGGCGCGAGCGTGGCGCCGTCGGCGAGCTTCAGCCCGGGGCTGTTGGCGTCGACGTCCGGGGGCGGGGAGGTGGTGGTACTCCCCGGCGGAGCGCCTGACGGCTCCGGATCATCGGCGTAGGCGCTGCCGCTGAGGCTTCCGCTGAAGGTGATCAGGGCGACGGTGGTGAGGGCGGCGAGGCGACGGGTGAGGGGCATGGGGTTACTCGCCCTCGGAGATTTCTACGGGGGCGGGGGGCATGGCGCCGACTTGGAAGCTCACCTTTGTAGTGCCTTCCGGAGGCGCGGGGAACTGGGCGAACCACGTGGCGCTCTCCCCGGACCTGAGCCGGCTGAATTTCGTGCAGAGGCAGCGGCCGTTGGTGTCCCGCAGGACGAGGTACTTCTTCTTGCCCTGCTCGTCCACGAGGCTCGCGCCGGACAACGAACCTCCATTGGCCGCGAGTTCGCGTTCGTCGCTCTGCCAATCGGCTCCGAGCCATGACCTGGATCCGTCGTTGCGCACGGTTCCCGAGACAGTCACAAACCCGCCTTGGTCGCGTGTCGCGGAATTGATCGCGACAGAGACGTCGCCGTCCTTGCTCTCCGCCAGGACTTTGTCCGTGGACGGGGTCGGCGACGCGTCCTGCTTGTCGTCACTCCCCTTCCCCGCGGGGGCGGACGACGAGGATTCGGCCTTGGGACCACCGTTGTCGTCACTGCCGCCGCAGCCGGCCACCGTAAGGACCAGCCCTGAAGTGATCGCCACCGCAGCCAGTGCCCGGCGGGTCGTCATGGTGCGCCGAAGATTCATTGCCGCGACTTCCCTCTCGTGATGTGTCAGTCGGCCAGGTGTACGGAGAAGAGAACGGAGGGATCGGGCAGATCGCCTGCCTCGAAGTCATCCGGGTCAAAATCGAAGGAATCGCCACCGTCGCAGTCGAATTCCACGACCTTTGCCGGATCGGCGGACGGAGCCACGTCGCAGCGCGGTTCGATGACAGCAGTGGCCTCGGCCGTCGCGTGCTTCGACTCCGTGCCGGGAATGACGGAATCGCCGACCGTGCCATTGGACTGCACTTTCGCCCAATAGCCCGGATAGCCGTTCACCTCGGACGGTCCGAATCCGACGACGCGGGCATCGTTGCCGGCAGCCAGGTTGTCCGCCGCGCCCCTGGCCCCGTCCCCGGTGAACTTGTCACCCGCGAGCCAGTCCAGCCAGTCGTCCCCCGCGCCGATGGCCTTCCCCAATCCGGTCATCAATTCGTCCCTCGAGTCCTGGGCAGCCGCCAAAGCAGCGGCATCCGCGGCCGATTGGGCGCCATTGCGCGCGGAGGCTGCCTGGGCGAATGCGAAGAACGCGAAGGCGGCGAAGAGCAGGATCGCCGTGAGCCAGATATAGATGGGAAGGGTCTGACCGCGATCACCGGAGAGCCGCGCGATGGTCAGCCGCCGCCGATTACCCGGTCGACCGCGTCTCCGATCGCACCGGAGATCAACCCGTCCAGTCCCAACTGGTCGATCAACGTAAAGATCCCGGCAATCAAAATCATCAGCCCCGCATACTCCACGAACCCCGCCCCGGAATCCCGTTCTCTCCCGCGGACGCGGTCCCCCACCGTCACGGTCCACTTCACCCACACCCCGAGTACGCGTTCCTTCAGCACGGTTTCCCCTTCGTTCCCGCACGACTTCGCCGCCCCGAACCTCCCGGGCACCATACGCAACGTACGGGAACTGCAACCCTCTGTGCCGTGTTTCGCACATTAACGGCGCACGCTTGACCGGAAGTTGGTCGCTTCCTGTCATGCCCCTCACCGCCCGTCGTACGCCACCACGACCCCACCCAGATCGCGGGCGACCTTCGCGCCGAGGGTGGTGTCGCAGAGGTTGACGGTCCAGTTGCCCGCGGTGACCAGCTCGGCGGGGACACCGCGGTACTTGATCGCCTCGCGCAGGGCGGCATCGCGGCGGGCGTGGGTGGGGTGCAGGGTCAGGACGGCGCAGTTGGTGGAGTCCGAACCCGGCTTCCCGGTCTCACACTTGATGCTTCCGGTGCTCGTCGTCTCCCGTTGGAAGCAGCCCACGGAGGCGGCCACGTCGTCCGCCAGGGCGTCCACCTTCTTGTAGGTGGGAGTGGAAGGGATCCGTTGGAGTGGGTACTTGGGGGTCTTCGCCCCCTTAGCCTTCGCGTCCAGGACCACCGCGTGCAGCGCATTCGCGACCGCCGGGGCGGACGGCGGGTCCATGACGCGGATGTACCAGTTCCCGGCCGCGACCAGTGTCTGCGCGTACGCGCCCGTGCGCCGGGACTCGATCGACGTACCGATCTCCGTCTCGGACACGACGTCGGGGTCGAAGACCGAGATCTCGTTCTCGACCTTCACCCCGTCGACTGTCGCGACGCAGTCCGCCGTGGAGCTGCCGTCGTAGTCCCGGCTGCGTACGGTCTCGCAGTCGAGGCCGGCCTTTTCCATCGCGGTTACGAGATCGCCCGCCGTCGCGAACCGCGGCCCCTTGGGCACATTGCCCGGGATGGGCATGCTCTCCGCCTGGTGTTGCTGCGGCGCCATCGGACCGGCGCAGGCGCTGAGTGCGAGAAGCCCGATCCCGGCAGTGAGCGATACGCGGACTCCCCGCATCGTGCTCTTCGTCCACCCGATCGGCAGGCCGTCCATCGACGTCGTCACCTCCCCCCGGAGACCGGTGCACCATTCGCAAGTGCCAACTAAACGCTCCGGTCACTGTAGCCAGTCGATGCGCCACACAGCAGCCGTTCACCATCGCTGCTTCAAACAAGCGAGGCCTCGGCGCTCGGCTCTCAACGTCCCAGAATCGAACCGAAGTTGGACCCGGAGCCGAGGAACATGCCCGTCGCGATGAGGATCATCGTGGCCGGGAGCATGAAGACGAGGGTGACCATCGTGGCCTTCGGGATCGTCTTCGCGGCCCGGCGGCGGGAGTTCTGGGCGTCGGTGCGCCGCATGTCCGTGGCGATCTGGATGAGTGTCTCGGCGATGGGCGAGCCGAGTTCCTCGCCCTGCTGGAGCGCGGAGACGAACTGGGCGACCTGTTCGGACGCGTTGCGCCGGCGCAGCTCGTCGAACGCCTGGCGCCGGCTGACGCCCATGTCCATTTGCCGGAGCGTAATGCGCAACTCGTCGGCCCACGGCCCCTCGTACTTCTCGGCGACCCGGTCGAGCGCCTGCCGGAAGCCGAGGCCCGCGCTGACGACGACGGCGAGTACGTCGAGGAAGTCGGGGAGCGTGCGGTCGATGACCTCTTTGCGCTCGCGTGTGGCCTGCCAGATCAGGCCGTCCGCGGCGAGGAGGCCGAACGCGAGGGTGAGGGCGGCGAACAGGGTCTGGCCGTTGGTGAGGAAGACCAGGCCGAGGACGACGCCGAAGATGCCGTAGACCGCGCGGCGCGCGGCGTAGCGGTCGATGGTGAGGCCGCCCGGGTTCCCCGCCATGTCGATCTTGCGGCGCTTCGAGGTGACGCGCCGGGGGCCCATGGCCCGCAGGACGAGGGGGGCGAAGCGCATGCCCAGGCGGTCGACCGCGGACCCGGAGGCGGACACGCGCGTGGCGCCGACTTCGAGGGCGATGGCCAGATCGCCGGGGAGCTTGGCCTCGGCGCGGTACATGCGGATGCCCAGGAAGATCCCGAGGACGCCGAGGCCCATCGCGAGGGCCAGCAGCAGCCCGATCAGACCCGTACTCATGACCTACCTACCTCGCTCGCTGTGCGCCGGATGACGGACGCCCATGTCAGACCTCGATCTTCCCGAGCCGGCGGATCACGAAGAACCCGATCCCGTACAGGCCGAGCGAGACGAGGATCAGCGCCTGGCCGACCGGCGATCCGGTAACCCTGGCCAGCGCGCCCTCGTTCGACGAGTTGATCAGGAGCAGCGAGCCGAGGCCGAGGAGCGGCACGGTGAACGCGGTCGCGTTGACCTCGGAGAGCATCGTGCGGATCTCGCGCCGGGTCTCCTTGCGGTCCTCCAGGGTCTGGGTGAGGTTCCGCAGGGACGACACGACCGAGCCACCCGCCTTGTTGGCGAGGACGAGGGTCGTTACCAGGACGACGAGTTCGCGGGACGGGAGGCGCCGCGCGAGCTCGCCGAGGGTGTCGTCGATGGTGCGGCCGAGCGCGAGCTGGTCGGCGACCATGGACAGCTCCTCGCCCGCGGGCGCCTCCAGCTCCTCCGCGGCCATCGCGAGGGACGTGCGCAGGGCGAGTCCGGCGGCGGTGGCGTTGGCCAGGAGGCGGGCCACGTCCGGGAGTTGGTTGATGAACGCCTCGATGCGTTTCTGCCGCTGCCAGTTGAGGAAGATCACCGCGCTCCACACGCCGACGAGCCCGGCGATCGGCCCGAAGAAGGGCGCGAGTGCGGCCGACGCGATCAGCCAGAGGGCGACGACCACGGCGAGTACGTACGTGAAGAACTCCCCCGCGGTCAGGTCGAGCCCCGTCGCGGACAGGCGCAGATGGATGGCGCGGCCGAGCCGGGTGCGGCGCAGCCTGCGGTCGACGGTGGCGAAGCGGCGTACGCGACCGGCACCGCCGTGCGGGCCGGCGCCCGACAAGCCGTCGAGCCGGTCGACGAGGGCCTGGCGCTGGGCGCGCCCCGACGCGTACGCGTGGAGGCCGGCGACGGCGAGTGCGCAGGTCAGGATGGTGGCGCCGAGGGCGATGAGGGCGGGGTCGCTCATGATCCGCCACCCTCGACGGCGGGTCGCACGGTCCTCATCCGATGGCCTCCCTCGTGTTGCGTCCGTCGATGCCGTCCAGCACGCCGAACGCCGGTGGGATCGGCTCGTTCGCGACGTACAGGCGCTCGGCCACGCGGCGCGGCAGCGGCAGATGCTCGAAGGTGCCGCGCACGCGGTGGTCGTGGCCGAGCGGGTGCGGCACGAAGCGGGAGACCGTCGAGATCCTGAACTGTTCGCGGCCGTGCGAGACCAGCAGGGCGATCTCGGTGACCTTGCGCGAGCCGTCGGCGTGCCGGGTGAGCTGGACGAGGACGTCGACGGCGGAGTTGATCTGGTCCTTGAGCGCCTCGAACGGGATCTGCACCTCGGACATGGACCCGAGGGTCTGCAGGCGCATGAGGGCGTCCTCGGCGGCGTTCGCGTGGACGGTGGCGAGCGAGCCGTCGTGGCCGGTCGACATGGCCTGGAGCATGTCGAGGGTCTCGCCGCCTCGGACCTCGCCGACGATGATGCGGTCGGGGCGCATGCGCAGGGAGTTGCGGACGAGGTCGCGGATGGTGATCTGGCCCTTGCCCTCGACGTTCGGGGGCCGCGATTCGAGGCGGATCACATGGTCCTGCTGGAGCTGGAGTTCCGCCGAGTCCTCGATGGTGATGATGCGCTCGTGGGGCGGGATGAGGCCGGAGAGCGCGTTGAGGAGGGTGGTCTTCCCGGAGCCCGTACCACCGCTCACGATGACGTTGAAGCGGGCGCGGACGAACGCGGACAGCAGCATCAGCATCTGCTCGTCGAGCGAGCCCAGGCCGATCAGCTCGGGCAGGGTGTAGGCGCGGGGGAAGCGGCGGATCGTGAGGGTGGCGCCGGTGAGGGACAGCGGCGGGATGATCACGTTGACACGCTCGCCGGTGGGCAGGCGGGCGTCGACCATCGGGTTCGACTCGTCGACGCGCCGGTTCACCGTGGAGACGATGCGCTCGATGGTCTGCATGAGCTGTTCCTGCGAGGCGAAGCGCAGAGGGAGCTGCTCCACGCGTCCGGCGCGCTCCACGAAGATCGCGTCCGGGCCGTTGACCATGATCTCGGTGATGGACGCGTCGGCGAGGAGAGGTTCCAGTACGCCGAGGCCGAGCGCCTCGTCGACGACGCGGCGGACCAGCTGGCTGCGTTCGGAGGAGGAGAGGACCGGGCCCTCGCGGCTGATGATGTGGCCGAGGACGCGTTCGAGACGGATCCGCCGGTCGGCCGCCGCGAGCGACGACATCTCGGCGAGGTCGATCTCCTCCAGGAGCTTCGCGCGGTAGACGGCGACGAGGCCGTCGTCGCGGGAAGGGCCGGGCTCCTCTCGGACCGTCACCCTTGATCGCAGGCTCATGTTCCGGCTCAACCCCCTTCCGGGTCACGGTCGTTCGGCATGGTGGCGGTGCGCCGTACGTCCCACCGGTCGTCCAGGAACGGGACGAGGACCGGGACGTGCACGGTGACGGTGGCGGTGGTCGTGTCGCCGCCTCCCCCTCCGGCGTCGATGTCCGCGTCGAGCCAGCCGCTCATCGCGGCCTGCCCGGCGCCGGTGCCGTCGCCGCCCTGCGACTGCACGCGGGCGGCGGCCCTGGCACCGGAACCGGCCTGGTTCGCGCTGTAGCCGACGAGGCCGAGCTGGATGGCGGCCATGCCGATGAGGAGGAGGAAGGGCAGGAACCCGGCGAACTCGAGGATGGAGACGCCTCGGTCGTCGGTGCGCAGGTTGCGGCGGGGGCCGTTTTCCGTCCGCGGGCGCCGGGCGCCGTCGATGCCCGTCCGCGGGTGCCGGGCGACGTCGGTTCCCGCCCGAGCCCGCCGCCCGTGCCCGCGCCGGAGACGGCCCTTTGCGCCCGGGAGCCGGCGCCTCACGGCATGACCCCCTGGTCGTCCTCCCTCGCGGCGCCCGCCTCGCCCTTGACGGTCCACCCGGCGTCGATCCCGGGGAAGAACACCGGCACCTCGAGCCGCACGGTCGCCTTCATCACCGACCCGTCGGGTCCGCAGGTGATGGCGGCGCCCTGCCACGCTCCGGGCAGATTCCTCTCGCCCGCGGTCTGGCACGCGCCCGCCGTGTCGCCACTCCCGGCCTCCGCGGAGGTCGCGGCCCTGGCCGCCTCGTCCGCCGCGTTCCCGGCGAGCGAGTACGTGTACCCGTACAGGACGCACTGCCACAGCAGCCCCATCACCACGAGCAGCAGCGGGAACATGCCCGCGAACTCCAGGGTGACCGCGCCCTTGTCGCCGCCGCGGCGGCGGGCGCGGCGGCCCGGTTCCTGTGCGGCGGCGTCGACCAGGCCGAGCTCGCCCGCGAGCCCCCACAGCGCCTGCTTCACCGTCGAACGGCTGTCGAGATCCTGCATACGGCCCGCGTCGACCGCGCCCTGGAGCTCCTTGAACCCGGCGGGCACGCTGGCACGCGCGACCCGGGTTCCCGTCACGCGCTCCACGAGCGACGCGGTGATCTCGGATCCGCGCGCGTGACGGTTGATGACGGTGACGGTCTCCTCGGCCTTGCGGATCTGGAGGCGGTCCCACATACGGATCATGCGCTTCGCGGCGCGTACGGCGACGACGTCGGGGGTGACCAACAGGACTGCCTGGTCGGCGAGTTCGACGGCCGCCGCGTTCGCGGACCCCATCTGCGTACCGCAGTCGATGACCACGAGGTCGTAGCGGCTGCGCAGCGCCTGGACGACCTGGCGTGCCACGCGGTCGGTGACCTCCTCGCCGCGTTCGCCGTCGGACGGCGCGAGCAGCAGGCCGAGGCCGGTCTCGTGGGTGAAGACGGCGTCCTGGAGGACGCGCGGGGTGATGTCGCGGATGGCGGCGAGGTCGGCGACGGAGCGGCGGAACTGGACGTCGAGGTACGAGGCGACGTCACCGGACTGGAGGTCGAGGTCGAGGAGCGCGACCGAGCGGCCCGACGCCTGTGCGGCCAGGGCGAGTTGGACGGCGGTGACGGTGGTGCCGACGCCGCCCTTCGCGCCGGTGACGGTGATGACGCGGCCGCCGGACGCACCGGCCGTGATCGCCAGCTCGCCGCCGGTGCCGAGGTGCCTGCGCATGCCGCTGGACCAGGACGCGGCGGCCTGTACGCGCTCGGCGAGCGCGTCGTACCCGAGAGGGAACCCGACGATGCCGCGCGCGCCCGAGTCCATCGCGGCGGTGAGCAGGGCGGGGCTGGTGTCGGCGGTGGCGAGGACGACGCCGACGGCCGGGAAGCGCAGGACGAGGTCCCGGATCAGTTCGAGAGCGGGCACGGGGCCGATCCGCTCGTGGACGAGGACGACCTCGGGCAGTTCGTCGAGCGACTCGGCGGCGAGCCGGGCGAGGGTGTCGAGGAGGGCGGTGGAGTCGGCGACGGGCGGCGCGGGCTCGGCGTCGGGCAGCTGCCCGAGCAGCGTGACCAGGGACCGGGCGGCGTCCAGGTCTCCCACCGCGGGGAGGATACGGATGCTCACGGTGCGGCTCGCCTCCTCTCTCAGTGATCTCGGTGATCTCGGTGGTCTCGATGGTCTCGATGGTCTCGATGGCTCTGTCGGTCTATTGGCCGGCTTGGCTGGGCTACTTGTCCTCGTCGAGGGTGTACGAGCGGTCGCCCGGCGGGACGGCCGCGTCGCTGCCGGCGGCGACGAGGGCGAGCCGGACGTGGGTCGCGAACGACTCCGCGTACGCGACACGCTGCGCGTCGGCGGGGTCGAGGGCGAAGGTGATCGGCACGGCCTCGCCCTGCCGGCGCCGGCCGTTGTCGCCGCCCTGTTCGTCGATGGGCGTGAGCTTGCCGACGTCCATGACCTCCGCGTTCTCGACGATGACCTTGGACTGGTCCTTGGCCTTCTCGTTGGCGGCCTTGAAGGTGGCGTAGATGTTGACCTTCGACCCGGGCGTGATCTTCCCGGCGACCCCGGTCTCGGCGTCGATCATGATGGCGATCTCCTGCTTTCCGTCCCTGAGTTGGGGCCGGGCGACGATCATGTCGGTCTGGAGCAGGGACCCCTTCTTCAGCGTCGTGACGGCGATCTTGCCGCGGATCTGACTGAGACTGGTCACGGCGGTCTTCGACAGCCACCGCTCCGGCATCTCGACCTTCTCGAACCGGTCAGCGGTCAGCTCCTTGTACGGCGCGACATCGTCCTTCAGCCGGTACGCCGCGACTTCCGGGCCCACCTTCGAGTTCACGTCACGGATCACCGAGAGCACCCCGGCGAAGGCGCCGACGGCGCACAGGGCCGAGATGACCAGCAGGATGACGCCGCGACGCTGACGTGAGTTCATGGACCGGACTACCTCGTGGGGATCTCGTCGGGGATCTCGATGGGGAGCGCGTTGTGGATCTCGTTGGCGATCAAGGGCGGGCGGCGGGTGGCAGGGCGGCGCGGGCCCGACCGGTGACGGGGGCCAGGGCGGTTGTGGCGGCGAGGCCGGTGGCGGGTGCGAGGGCACTGCCGCGGCCGCGTCCGCCCGGTGGCTTCGCGGCCGGGGCGGGCGGATCGGCGAGCGGCGCGGCGCAGAAGCCGCAGCGGTCGCCGATGAGTTCGAGGCCGCACCAGTGGCACGCCTCGCGCCGGACGGACGAGACGAGCTGGTAGAGCACGGAGATGTCGGGGATGGCGGCCGCGAACTCGGCGAGCTTTCCCGGGTTTCCGGGCTTCCCGGTGGCCCACCAGCGCCCCGACTCGGCGGGCAGCCGCGTCTCGACGGCGCCCTGCACCTGCCAGGCGGGCGCGAGGGTGCCGGTGATCCAGTCGGTGGGCTGCTGCCCGGCGGCGTAATACATACGGGTGCCGAAGGCGGGTCCGCTCAGCCGGGGCGGCTCGGGTCCGGTGAGCCGTACGAGTTCGGGCTGCGGGGTGGCGAGTACGGCGAACTGGGCGCCCGGCACCCACGACTTGGCGTGCGAGGTGAGGCTGACGGGGACGCGGTCGAGGCGGGCGACCGAGCCGAGCACGGCACCGGCGTAGATGTAGTGGGCGAGGAGCCGCGCGGCGGAGGCGAGCACCCCCGGGCTGAAGTCGCACATGGTCAGCTGCCGCAGCTGGAGCGCGAGTACGGCGAGCCCGAGCGGCGGGAGCTCCGGCCGCAGGATGGCGATCCGGTCACTTTCCAGCACGGAACGCACAGCGTGCAGCCGGTGAACGACCAGGTCCGGCACGGAAGCCGGACACAGGGCGATCACATAGCCGTGATGCTCGATCAGGGTGTGCATCTCGACGATCGCGCGATCGAGGTCGTACGGCTCCGCCCTGCCGCCCCCGTCCTCGGCGGAGTGGAGCACGGCGGCGGACGGCGTATGCCGGTCGGCCGCGGCGAGGACCAGGTCAGGGCTGGTCACGGCTATCGCGGTCGGCACGCTCGTACACCCCCCGGTCTCTGTGCACTCCTGTCTCAGCACCATATCCGCGCATTGCCCGCTCAACACCCAACTTCCCGGTGTTCACCGGGAGGTTGCCCAGGCGGCCGACTCGGCTCGGCCAGGAACCAGTAATTCCAGAGGTCTTGACAACCCAAATGGTCTGGACCAGTTTGTAGAACCGGCAACTGCCCCTCCCCCCACATCTGAACCGGAGGCAGCAATGGCACGCGCGACGACAAAACCAGCATGGAAGCGTTCATTCCTGGCGGCGGCACTGACCACTCTGGCCCTGGCCCTCACCGGCACGGCGACGGCCACCGCGGACCCCGCCGGGGCGGACGCGGCACCCCCGGCCCACGCCGTCACCGGCTACTGGCAGAACTTCAACAACGGCGCGGCGGTCCAGAAGATCAGTGACGTACCGGGCGACTACGACATCATCGCGGTGGCGTTCGCCGACGCGACGACGACGCCCGGCGCAGTCGACTTCACGCTCGACTCGGCGGGCCTCGGCGGCTACACGGAGGACGCGTTCAAGGCGGACATCAAGGCGAAGCAGGCCGCCGGCAAGTCGGTCGTCATCTCGATCGGCGGCCAGAACGGCACCGTCTCCATCAACGACTCGAATTCCGCGACGAACTTCGCGAACTCGGTCTACTCACTGATGCAGGAATACGGCTTCGACGGCGTCGACATCGACCTCGAGAACGGCCTGAATTCGACGTACATGTCGCAGGCTCTGAAGTCCCTTGCGTCAAAGGCGGGTTCTGACTTTGTCCTGGCGATGGCCCCGCAGACGATAGACATGCAGTCGACGTCGGCCGAGTACTTCAAGACCGCACTCGCCGTGAAAGACATCCTGACGGTCGTCAACATGCAGTACTACAACAGCGGTTCGATGCTCGGCTGCGACGGCAAGGTCTACAGCCAGGGCTCGGTCGACTTCCTGACCGCGCTCGCCTGCATCCAGCTGGAGGGTGGCCTGGCCCCGTCCCAGGTAGGCCTGGGAGTCCCGGCCTCCACCAGCGCGGCGGGCAGCGGCTACGTGTCCCCGTCCGTGGTCAACGCGGCCCTGGACTGCCTGACGAAGGGCACGAACTGCGGCTCGTTCAAGCCCTCGAAGACGTACCCCGGCCTGCGGGGCGCGATGACGTGGTCGACGAACTGGGACGCGTCGACGGGCAACGCCTGGTCTTCGTCGGTGGGGCCGCACGTACACGGCCTCTGACGACCCCCACCCCGGCCCGAGCGCCCACAATCCCCCCTCCGATCCGCAGCGCCGCCGCTCCCCCGGCGGCGCTGCTGCGTGTCGGGGATGCGGCGGGGGTGTGCTGCCGGATGGGTGCCCAGCACGACCCTGCGCCTTTCGGAACATTGACCCGACATTGCATGCGTCAACACACGGATGTGATGATGCCCGTCATGACTGAAGGTGGGGGCGGCGGGCCGACCGGGGGTATACCCAGATCACGGCTTCAGGATTACGCAGAATTGGTTGAACCGCCGACGAATTCCGCCACCGCTACGCAGGCCACGACCGCCGCCGCCATTCGGCGCGAATTCACCGCACTCCTGGGCGAGTTCCGGCGCACAGCCGTCCTGCTGCCACTCAGCGACGACGGATTGCCTCTCGCCGGAGACTTCGGCGGCGTCCGTTGGCTCTACACCTTCTCGGACGAGGCGGCCTTGGCGCGGTTCGCGGCTGCGAGGGGTGCCGCCGACCAGGAGTGGGCGTACGAGCGGGTCCTGGGCGCGCGGCTGCTGGACGCTGTGGCGCCGGCGCTCCGCGTGCCCTGCGGAATGGCCGTGGACGTCGCGAGCCCCGGCGATGAGCTGCTGCTGCCGCCCATCTGCGGGGTCGTACCGGACACGGTGGCGGTGGACGCGGGAGCGTACGGGGAGGGCAACGGGCAATGAGTGAGGACGCGAAAGATCTCCAGGCCGGCGGTCTTGGCAAGATCGCCGAGGGCATAACGCTCGTGCTGGCCGAGCTGAAGGAGACCGGCGCGATCGGCACCGCGGGTGCCGGGCGCGGATTCGACGGGATCTCGCTGTCCGGCATGAAGCTGGGACACAGCGATCTCACCTCGGCCTTCGAGTCGTTCTGCGAACGCTGGGAGTGGGGTGTGCGCACCCTCGTCAACGAGGGCAACAACTTCGCCGAGGGCGTCGGCCTCGCGGCCGGAACGCTCCACGAGACGGACCAATACGTCGACGGTGCGCTGAAGGTCGGCGTGAACTCCGTGATCGGCAACCCGTACGCCGGCGAGGAAGACGTCTCGAAGATGAGCTACGGCGACCTGGTCAAGCACAACGCGCTTGCCGACCCCGACTACAGCAAGAAGTCCTCCGACGAGGCCGACGCGATCATCAGGCAGGGCTGGAAGGACGCCGCCCGCGACGCGGCCACCTCGAACGTGACCGGGTGGAGCCCTCAGCAGGCCAGCGGGATGAGTCCTGAGGAGTACGAGGCCTGGCTCGACAGCAAGTTCGGGCCCTCCGCGGAGGAACGCGCCGAAGCGGCGGCCAAGCAGGGCGGGAGCACCGGCTGATGGGAATCGGTGACTGGGCCGACAAGGGCCTGGGCGCCCTGGAAGACGGCTGGGACAACGGCAAGAAGGCCCTCGGTGAAGGTGTCGAGTGGGGTGCCCACAAGCTCGGGGACGGACTCGAGTACGTGGGCGCCGACTGGGCCGCCGACAAGGTCGAGGATCTCGGCGACTCCGTCGCCTCCGATCTGGGCGCCGCGGTCGACGAACAGCAGCTCGGCGAGACCGAGCAGGCCAACGAGCTCATCCACGGCGACCCCGGAGACATCCGCGCGAGTGCGAGCCATCTGAAGGACTTCCACAAGGCCTTCGACAAGGTCAGTGGGGGGATGCGCACCCTGGACTCCTCTCATTGGAAGGGCAGGGCGGCCGACGCCTTCCGCAAGAAGTTCGCCATGCACCCCTCCAAGTGGCTGCACGCGGCGGACGCCTGCGACAAGGCAGGCAAGGCCCTGGACAGCTACGCGGACACGGTCAAGTGGGCCCAGGGCCAGGCGCAGGATGCCATCGACCTGTACAAGAAGGGTAAGGGCGCCTCCGACAAAGCGGTGGAGGCGTACAACAAGCGGGTCGACACCTACAACAGTGCGCTGAAGGCCGACAAGGATCCCGGCCCGCGCCCTGAGCCGTTCAAGGACCCCGGCGCGGCCGACGTCAAGCACGCGCGGGAGAAGCTCGGGGAGGCGCGTCGCCAGCGCAACGAGGCGGGTGCGACCGCGACGCACGCGATCAAGGCCGCCCTGGCCCACGCACCGGCCGAGCCTCCGCCGCTCGATCGCCTCAAGTCCGAAGTCACGGACGGTGTCCAATCCACCGGTACGGAGCTCACCCACGTCGTGGGCGGCGTGCTCAAGGGGACCGCGGGCCTGCTCAATTTCGCCCGCGGCCTCAACCCGGAGGACCCGTACAACATCACGCACCCGGCCGCGTACAAGCAGAACATCAACCTGACCCTGGCCGGTCTGGCGTCCACCGCCACACATCCCGACCGTGCGGCGAAGGACGCGTATCAGAGCCTCAAGAAAGACCCTTCCGAGTTCTTTGGCCGCATGTTGCCGGAAATGTTCGGCAGCAAGGGGCTCGGGCTCGCCAAGAGCGGGCTCCGGGCCGGGGTCGAGCACGGGATGAAGGAGGCCGCTGAGGCGGGGGCGCGGCGTTCGGCACGGCGTACGCTGGGTGAGGACCCCGCGGAGCATTCCCGCGAACCGAAGTCGGTGGAGCACAAGGGCACCGACCCCGTCGATCTCGCGACCGGGAAGATGTTCCTGCCCCAGACCGATGTCGCGCTGCCGGGCACCCTGCCGCTCGTCTTCACCCGGCGCGTGGAGTCCGGCTACCACCTGGGCCGCTGGTTCGGCCCCTCCTGGTCATCGACGGTCGACCAGCGCCTGGAG
The DNA here is from genome assembly GCF_035918235.1 of Streptomyces sp. NBC_01445. Classification (NCBI taxonomy): domain Bacteria; kingdom Bacillati; phylum Actinomycetota; class Actinomycetes; order Kitasatosporales; family Streptomycetaceae; genus Streptomyces; species Streptomyces sp. NBC_01445. Next base: position 4,377,053 of record NZ_CP109485.1, read on the forward strand.
ATCGACGCGGAGGGCGTCGTCCTCGTCACCGCCGAGGGTCTGCTCCTCCCCTACCCACACCCGGCACCGGGCCTGCCCACGTTGCCCACTCACGGCCCGCGCCATCCGCTGGACCGCGTGGACGACGGCTACACGATCACTGATCCGGTGACGGGACGTGTCTGGCACTTCGCCGACCGCGGCACCGATCTGGCCGTCCTGGAACAGATCGACGACCGCAACGGCAACTGGCTGACCTTCGAGTACGACGCCGAAGGAACGCCCCTCGGGATCGTCCACAGCGGCGGATACCACCTGAAGGTGACGGCCGAGGGCGGCCGGGTCAGGTCCCTGCACCTCGCGGGGGCCGGGACGGACGGCTCGGACGAGGAACTGACCCGCTACGGCTACTCCGCCGACGGCCACCTGACCGAGGTCACCAACTCCTCCGGCCTGCCCATGCGTTTCACGTACGACGACGAAGGCCGGGTCACTTCCTGGACGGACACGAACGACCGGTCGTACACGTACGAGTACGACGACCAGGACCGATGCGTGGCCGAGGGCGGATCCGAGGGCCATATGAGCCTGCGGCTCGCGTACGCCGGGCCGGACCCGGAAACGGGCCTGCGGCTGACCACCACGACGACCGGCGAGGGCCACACACGCCGGTTCCTGATCAACGACGCCTGGCAGGTGATCGCCGAGACGGATCCGCTCGGCGCGACCACCCGCTATGAGCGCGACCGGTACAACCGCCTGCTGTCGCAGACGGACCCGCTCGGCCACATGACGTCCTTCCGCTACGACGAGGCGGGGAACCTGATCCTGGCCGTCAGGCCGGACGGCCGCGAGACCAAGGCCGAGTACGACGATCACGGGCTGCCGGTCAAGGTGACCGGTCCCGACGGTACGGTTCACCGCCAGACGTACGACGAGTGCGGCAACCGCACGTCGGTGACCGGCTCTTCCGGGCAGACGACCCGTTTCAGCTACGACGAAGCGGGCCGCCTCACGGCGGTCACCGACCCGCTCGGGCACCTCACGACGGTCCGCTGCGACGGAGCCGGACTCCCCGTCTCGATCGCGGACCCACTGGGTGCGGTGACACGGTACGAACGGGACGCCTTCGGCAGACCCGTCTCCATCACCGACCCGCTCGGCGCGACGACCCACCTGGAGTGGACGGCAGAGGGCAGGCTCTCCCGCCGGACGGCTCCTGACGGCACGAGCGAATCGTGGACCTACGACGGCGAGGGCAACTGCACGACGCACACGGACGCCATGGGCGGGCTCTCGTCGTACGAGTACACACACTTCGACCTGCTCACGGCGCGGACGGGTCCCGACGGCGTGCGGTACGAATTCGCCCACGACCACGAACTCCGCCTCACTCAGGTCACCAACCCACAGGGCCTGACGTGGAGTTACGCGTACGACCCGGCCGGACGTCTCATATCGGAGACGGACTTCGACGACCGCGTCCTCACGTACACCCATGACACGGCGGGCCGCCTCACCTCCCGCACAAATGCCCTCGGCCAGCGAATCACCTTCGAGCGAAACGAACTGGGCCAGACAACGCGCAAGGATGCGGACGGCCGGGTCACGACATACGCGTACGACCTGACGGACCAGCTCGCACAGGCCACCGACCCGGACGCGACGCTCACGCTCCTCCGGGACCGTCACGGCAGGCTCAGATCGGAGACGGTCAACGGCCGCGTACTCACGTACGCGTACGACGAGCTGGGTCGCCGCACCGGCCGCACGACGCCCACGGGCGCAACGAGCTCATGGACGTACGACGCGGTCGGCAACCGCAGCCAGATGACGATGTCGGGCCGCACCATCGACTTCGCGTACGACCAGGCGGGACGCGAACTCGCGCGCCACATAGGCGATTCCCTCACCGTCGCAAACGCCTTCGACGATCTGGGCCACCTCACCACCCAGTCGGTCACAGCCTCCGACACCAACGGCCACCGCCGCATCCAGTCCCGCACCTACACCTACCGGGCCGACGGAAATCTGATCGGCATCGACGACCAGCTCGCCGGCTCCCGCCACTTCGACGTGAACGATGCGGGTCGCGTCACGGCCGTGCACGCGGCGAACTGGACCGAGTCGTACGCCTACGACGAGGCGGGCAACCAGACGGCGGCTTCGTGGCCGGCCGATCACCCCGGTCACGAAGCGACAGGCCCACGCACCTACACGGGCACGCGCATCACCCGCGCCGGCGGGGTCCGCTACGAACACGACGCGCTCGGCCGCGTCACGCTCCGCCAGAAGACCCGCTTGTCCCGCAAGCCGGACACGTGGCGCTACGAGTGGGACGCGGAGGACCGCCTCACCTCGACCGTCACTCCCGACGGCACGCGCTGGCGCTACACATACGACCCGCTGGGCCGCCGCACGGCGAAACTCCGCCTGGCTGCCGACGGCGAGACGGTCGTCGAACGGGTGGACTTCACCTGGGACGGCACAACGCTCTGCGAACAGACGACGACGTCACCGGAACTGCCACACCCGGTCACGCTCACGTGGGACCACCAGGGCCTACGCCCCATCGCCCAGACCGAACGCATCAGCGCGGCGGGCGCGGACACCCCCCAGTCGGAAATCGACTCCCGCTTCTTCGCGATCGTCACCGACTTGGTCGGCACGCCGAGCGAACTCGTGGACGAACAGGGCGAGATCGCATGGCACACGCGAAGCACGTTGTGGGGCACGACGGCCTGGTCATCTGACAGCACGACGTACACGCCCCTGCGCTTCCCGGGCCAGTACTTCGACCCGGAGACGGGGCTGCATTACAACTACTTCCGGCATTACGACCCGGAGACGGCGCGATACCTCAGCGCCGATCCTCTCGGCCTCACACCGGCACCAAACCCTGCCGCCTATATCGACAATCCGCACACCTGGACCGACCCTCTAGGGCTGGCTCCGGACTATCACGAATTCCACACCGTCCAGGACCCTCAGAACGCTGCGCGCCTCAAGAGAGACGGTACGCCTTGGCCTGATGCAGAAAATCGAGGCCACTACGGAGAGGGAGTCTACTCGTGGGAAACAAGAGCAGAAGCAGAAAGATACGCAGAACGCCTCAGGTCACGGGGGGCAGAAGTGGAGGTAATGACATTCAAGATCAGCGATCACGACTTCTCGGGCCTGAAGAAGATTGACCTCTTCAAGCTCAACGAACAAGCTGCGGAGAATTTCGCGAATGCCCATAGTAGGCTGTGGGGAGACGGACTGCCTCACGACTTCGACTACATTCGCGCCCCAACAGGAATGGGTCCGGAGAATGTATTCAACAAGAGGATTTTCCATCTATTGAACTTTGGGGACTGACGACATGAAACATACGTACAAGTACCGCCTGCGCAGTCCGATGGGAGGGCTTGCAGCAGATCTTACGGCCGAAAATTTGAGCGATCCCCTCCCCGACACATATCGGCTGCAGATTGACCGAAATCTATGGCTGACCCCGCCGGTAGATATTAACTGGCGTGACTCCGCATGGCTTTCATTCGGACTGTCCGCGCACGCTGACGCTTTGAACCGAATCCATCCGGGAGACTTGGTCATCAGGGTTACGGCTCTCACATTTCCGATGGCAAGCTTCCGGTCCGAGGTTTCAGCTCTGGCCATGGACGGATGGCTTCGAACGCAGTTCCCGCTGCAAGATGTCGGCCTGCGTGCCGAATTCAACCCCTCCAGCCATTCATATAACTTCCATTGGGGGAACATCTCGAACCCCTTCGATGATTCGCAGTACTTTTGATCAACGAGAGTTCATTTGAGAACATCGGAACGAAACCGGCGCTGAGCCCCGCTCCCGAATCTGAGCCCGTTGACCGGTGGCTCCGCAGTCGCTGAACTTCGGCCGTCGCGTTGATCGACTGCCTGGAGGCCAGGGAAAGATGGAGGTCATGACAGGGAAGCATCGGATCGATCAGAACGGCAAGATCGATCGGGAGTCGACGATTGCGAGTTGCGGTCTCATTACCACAGGGGCTCCCAGAGGAGGCCCTCGACCCGAACACCGCCATCCTCGCAGCGACGAGCGGAAACGTCCGCCCCACCGCTACGGTCGGCATCAAAGATGCGAACTCGATGAACACGCTGGATACGCTCTGGGACACCATCGCCAAGCCGCTAATCACGCCGCTTCCTGGAGAGTTCCTAATTATTCTATGGGGAAAGGGAAGCATGAGGGATGGATGGTTCCGTGCCCAATACTCCCTCACCTCAAAACTACCATCGCGCATTTGCGAAGCAATCGGCAGACCTGAATTCTTTGCCCTGTCGTTGAACGGCAGAGATTTTAGCGCAGTCACTGTTGAGGAAGACGACTATTGGGTCGTCACTCACACATATGAAGTAAACGACAATCGAGCTAATTGTCCGGATGTCGACGGCCTGCAGTTCGACGATCCGTTGCACCACCTGTCGCATGACGAACGAAGAGAGCTGGTCACGGACTTCCCCGCGTTCCTGCGCCGTCTCGATTCGTTGTGGGAATCCGGGAGTCTGCCGCAGCAGTTCACTCGCTGACGTGACCTCGTAGCGCCTGGTGGGGCGGCGGGCGGGGGATTCGGGTGTTCCGGCAGAATCGCGTTACGCCTGCGCGCCGTGCAGGCGCGCGAGGGTGGGGGTTGATTGTGAAAAAGGTTGTCGGCGGGGTCGTGTTGGGTGCCGTTGCTGTCGGGGCCGGGCTGTGGGGTGTTCTTGGGCCGAGCGGCGCTCGGGAGGCTCGGGCCGCGTCGCCGGCCGCCTTCAAACTGTGGGCCGCCGCCGCCCATGCCGCCGTCGCGCGTGAGGGCGGGACCGCCACCTTCAACCAGCGCAACGGCAACGGAGTCTCCGGCGCTCACCAGCTCGGCCTGCGCAAGGGCGGCCACGCCACCATCCGTATCCGCGATCTCGACCAGTCCCCCGAGAAGGCCGCGATGCTCGAGAGCCGGACGTATTCACTGACCTTCGCCTGCGCCGGTTCGGGCAAATTCACCGTCCACGCCGTCGGTGCGAAGGCTCTGCGCCGGGACATGTACTGCACGCCCACCAAGAAGATCGAGACCGTCAGCCTGAACCATCTTGAGGGAAGCCGCATAGGCGAGCGCCGGTGGGACGGGCGCATGGACCTGACCATCACCACCCACGGCGTGCAGGGCGTCCTCTCCTGGCACGCCGCCCAGATGTTCACCGCGGACTGACCACACCCGGCCCGCCGTACGCCGACGCCGTACCAGTACGCGGGAGCGTCGCCCACATGCGCGTACCGCCGCCCGGTTCACGTGCCGGGCCGAATCCCCAGTCACCCCCACAAGTGCGGGTGACGCAGGCCAGCAGGCGCAACGCCGCCCGGCGCCGGGCCTCGCAGGCCGCGGCGACCCGGGCGTTCGCGTGGCGCGGGTGGCTGTCGTACGTGATCAGGCGCAGCGCGTCCTCGCGATAGCGCAGCGATACGTAGATCTCGGGCGAGGCGGTGAATTGGCAGGCCGTGGCTGTCAGTTCGGCGATCGCCTGAAGCGCCGCGTCCAGGATGTCGCGCAGTCCGTGCGCCGCGAGCAGCGTGCGGGTCGCTGCGCGGGCCATCGCGGGTGACGTGAGCGTGGAGGGGAGGGTGAGGCTGTACGTGAGGTTCTCGGGCGTGGGGGCCGTACGGTCCGCGTGCGCGGGGCAGGCGGAGAGGGTGACCGGCATGGCGAACTCCCTTGTGGGGTGGAGTGGGCAACAGTCGGTGGCTCGTCTCCCTGACGCGAACCCGACCCTTCCAGGGAGGAAGCGTGCGGGCAGGCTCGCGCGATGCACTGCCAACTGCTCTGTGTAGCTTGTGCGTTACTGACTGTAGAGCGCTGCATGGTTACATTGCCACCTTGCGTGAGAAATTGACCCGACCAGGGCCACTTGGCGGCTTGGAGCGGCAGACTGCTGGCGACCATCGCGGAAGGAGTGGCATGCCACCGAGGACCACGCCCACGGAGCGTCAGAAGCGCCTGGGCAGCGAGCTGCGCAAGATGCGGTTGGCCGCCGGGGTCACTGCAGAGCAGGCCGCCGGGCTGCTCGGCCTGGACCGGGCGAAGATCTCCAACATCGAGACCGGCATCCGCACGATCAATCCCGACCGGCTGCGCACTCTCGCCTGCAACTGCGACTGCTCGGACACGGCCTACGTCGATGCGCTGGCCGAAATGGCCCGACCCAACGGTCGTGGTTGGTGGGAGCGATATCGCGGTGCCCTGTCCGCCGACCTCCTCAACATCGCCGAGCTGGAGTCGTACGCCGCCCGGATGCGTACCACCCACACGTCGCACATCCCAGGTCTGCTTCAGACCAGCACCCACGCCATAGAGCTCTTCCGGGCAGTGCTGCCTCCGTTGCCCGAGCAAGAGGTGGCCTTACGACTCGCCTATCGCGTCGAGAGGCAGGGAGTTCTCGACGGCGACGACGCCTCTGAGTATGTGGGCATCGTCCATGAGGCCGCCTTGCGCATGCAGTTCGGCGGCGCCAAGGTCGCCCGCGAACAGCTCGACCATCTCCTGATGGTCTCCGAGCGACCCAATGTGCAACTGCTGATCATTCCGTTCACCGCGGGCACGTTCCCCGGGGCCGGGCAGACGGTGAACTACCTCGAAGGTCCCGTACCGCAACTGGACACTGTCCAGGTGGACAGCTCGCATGGTCCGGAATTCCTAGGGGATGAGGCGCAGTTGGCCAAGTACCGTGCCCACTTGGACTGGATGGAGCGCATCGCCCTGGCGCCTGCGCTCTCACGCGACTTCATCCACGCCATCGCCCGCAACCTGTGAGGAGCAGTCCGATGCCCGACATCACATGGGAAGACCCCTTCTGCGGCGAGGGAGCGAGCTGCTTCCGCCTAGGCACCGACCCCGACGGCAACGCCTACATCACCGTCGCCGGGGGCGAAGAAACGTATCTCACCGACTCCCGCGAAGCGCTCCGCGCGATGATCCTGGACATCAAGGCCGGCAAGGCGGATCACCTGCTCTGATCCGGCTCCGTCACTCGCGCAGTGGCGCCTGCGCCCGCATCCGCGGAGCGGCCCGCCCGTACCGCCCCCGCCGCACACACGACCGTCGCCGCCAGCAGCGTCCATTCCAGGGTCCCCATCCAGCCCGGGACCAGGTCGTACGTCTTGCCGTCCGCGTAGACGCACGTCGTCTGCGCGGGGAAGGGCGTGCGGTGGACCGACTGTGCCCGTTCGTAGATGCCCGTGGTGAAGGCCGAGCAGGTCTGGAGGGGGTCGCTCTTCGGGGAGCCCGTGGTGAAGAACGCGAGGGCGTAGACGGCGGCCAGTGCGGCGGCCCCGGTGATCGCCAGCCTGCTCAGGCGGGACGCCGCCTTCGCTCCGCGGACGCCGGTGAGTTCCAGGGCGAGCGCGCCCAGGCCCGACACGGTCAGGACCACGACCGCCGCCCAGAAGATCCAGACGAGTGTGCCCGCGCTGGAGAGGGTCGTGCCGTCCTCGTACACGCAGCTCACGTTGGGCGGGAAGCTGCTCTCCTCCAGGCGGAAGCGGCCACCCGGACCGACCATTCCCTGGGCGCACCGCTCGTCCTGCTCGGAGATCCCGGTGACGAGCCAGGACACCATCCACACGACGAACGTGGCCCCGAGGGCAACCCCGAAGACCCCCCACAACCGGTCGGCGTCACGCCGCGATGCACGTATGTTCGGCATGACGCGGGAGCCTAGCGAACGCTCGTCAGAAGAACTCCGACCACGGCTGGTCCCAGATCTGTTGCGCGCACAGGACGATGAACAGCAGGCCCGCCACCGCCAGCATGCCGTTGCTCAGCCAGCTGTTGCGCCATTCCCTGGGTGTCCGGGATGAGTTGAGGAGCCAGATCAAGGTCAGGGACAGGAAGGGCATGAAGGCCGCGCCCAGGACCCCGTACAAGATGATCAGGCGGAACGGCTGGCCCTGGAAGAGGAGGACGATCGGGGGGAACGTGAGCCAGAGGAGGTAGGCACGGAACGGCCAGCCCTTCTCTCGTCGGCCCGTTGCCACGTCCTCGCCCGTCACCGACACCCGGTCCGCGCGGACGCGCGTCCGGCGGTAGCGCTCCACGAAGTCCGCGAACATCAGGCTCACCCCGTGCCACACCCCGATCAAAGACGTGAAGGACGTCGCGAAGAAGCCGATCAGGAAGAGCTTGGCCGTTGCCGTGCCGTACTGCGCCTGGAGGATCGCCGTCAGGTCGATCAGGCCCTTGTCGCCCGACGCGATCGACGTGTGCGAGGCGTGGAGAAGTTCAGCGCCCACGAAGAGCATCGCCACGACGAAGATGCCCGTCGTGATGTACGCGACCCGGTTGTCCAGGCGCATGACCTTCATCCAGCGCGCGTTCGTCCAGCCCTTCGCGTTGACCCAATAGCCGTACGCGGCCAGAGTGATGGTGCCGCCGACGCCGCCGATCAGGCCGAGTGTGTTGAGGATCGAGTCCTTCTCGTCGGGGAGTACGGGGAGCAGGCCCGCGAACGCGTCGCCGAGGTGCGGGGTCACCCGGATCGCCAGGTAGACCGTGACGACGAACATGACGCCCACGAGGACCGTCATGACCTTCTCGAAGACCGCGTACTTGTTGAACCAGACGAAGACGAGGCCGATCAGGCCGCAGATGATCGCCCACGGCTTGATCGACCAGTCGGCCGGGAACACGTCCGGGAACAGGGCCTGGAGCGGCAGCGCGCTCGACGACATCGCCGCCGCGCCGTACACGAAGCCCCAGACGACGACGTAGACGACGAAGAAGTACGTCGTCCAGCGGCCCAGGCTCGCCCAGCCGTCGAACAGGGTGCGGCCCGTCGACAGGTGCCAGCGGCCCGCCGCCTCCGCCAGGCTGATCTTGACCAGACAGCCGATCACCGCCGCCCACAGCAGGGTGTAGCCGAAGTTGCTGCCCGCGATCAGCGTGGCGACCAGGTCGCCGGCGCCGACGCCCGTCGCGGCGACGACGATGCCGGGGCCGATGTACTTCCAACTCGACTTGCGGGGGCGTGAGTTGAGGTGAGCGGTGCCGGTTCCCGTTCCTGTGGTGCCTGTGGTGTCCGCCATACCGTCAAGGAAGCGTAAAGCGGGGCGGCGGACAAGGGGGCTTGCGGGAACTGGCGCCGATCAGTCCTCGAAGTACGCGTCCAGGACCTTGTCGAGCTCGTCCGCCCACTCCTGGGCGCGCGCCTTGTTCGGGGCCTCCACGTCGTTCGGGTACCAGCGGCTGTCCGGGGTGTGGACCGTGACGGTGAGGCGGCGCCGGGACGTGCCCACCTCGACCGCGCCGACCTCGTCCCAGCGGAACTCGGCCTCCTGGTCATCGAGTTGGAGGCGTACGCCCGTCGCGTCCGCGGTGATCGAGCCGCGGCGGTCGGAGGCCGTGAAGTCCGGGCCGGCCGTGTCAGCGGAGGGGGAATCGGTCGGGGCGTCGGTCAGGTCCGCGGCGGGCTCGTCCTCGGTCCCGGAGACAGACTCCGACTCCGACTCCGTGTCCGGCTCATCCGACGGTTCCGCCGGTTCCGTCGGCTCCGCCTTGCCCAGCGAGAGACCGTTCTCCTCCGAGGCCTGGCGCGGGGGCATGAGGCCGGGGACGGAGGCCGGGTCGGCACCGGCGGCGTCTACGGGCGTGACCTTCTGAGTGTCTATGCTCTGCTCCACGGAGCGAAGTATGGCGGACGAGCCTGTGGGGCGGGAGCCTCAGCCCTGCGGAACGTCGTCGTCACTGCGCGCCGTCACCCGTGTGCCGGTGAGTTCGGCGCCAAAAGTGCCGAGCGAAGCGCGTGGAACACATAGATAGTTGGCTGGTGGTGATGGAAACGATGAGCCTCACCACAACGTCCCGCCGTCGCCATGGCCTTCTTGCCGGCGCTGTCCTGCTGACCGTCCTGTCGGCCGCGCTGTTGGCCGCCCATGTGTCCTTCGACGGGGACACGTTCCAGCACTGCCGGTATCTGGGGCCTTCGACGCGGATGTACGTCACGGCTTGGGCTGGGCCCCTCTGCAGTGCGGCCGTGCTGGTGGCGCACGGGTTTCGGCGTGCGCGTGCCTGGCCCGTCACCGTGTGCGCGGTTCTTGCCCTGTTGCTGCTGTGCGTGCAGTTCGTGGCGCTCTACTGGGTGTACGCGCCTGAACCCTCGGGGGGTTACGACTGTTCCGGGATCGCAAGCCTCACGCAGTGAGGCGTCGGGCCCGCGGAGCGTTGCTCCGTGGGCCCGACGCCTCAGCCGTCAGCGCACAGCCCCTGTTCTAGACGAACAGGCTGATCACCGCCGCCACCGCGAATCCCGCGACGGACAGGACCGATTCGAGGACCGTCCACGTCTTGAGCGTGTCGCGTTCCGAGATGCCGAAGTACTTCGAGACCATCCAGAAGCCGCCGTCGTTGACGTGCGAGGCGAAGATGGAGCCCGCCGAGATGGCCATGATGACCAGGGCGGTGAAGGGCTGGGAGTAGTGGCCCGCCTCGATGAGGGGCAGGACGATGCCGGCCGTCGTGACGATCGCGACCGTGGCCGAGCCCTGGGCGACGCGCAGGACCAGGGAGATCAGGTAGGCGAGGACGATGACGGGCAGGCCCACGTCGTTGAACGTGTCGGAGAGTGCCTGGGCGACGCCGCTGCCCTTGAGGACCGCGCCGAAGATGCCGCCCGCGCCGACCACCAGGAGGATGTTGGCGACCGGCTTCAGGGAAGCCGTGGACACCGTCTCCAGGGACTTGCGGGACCAGCCGCGGCGGATGCCCAGCAGGTAGTAGGCCAGGAGCAGGGCGATCGTCAGGGCGACGAAGGGGTGGCCGAAGAACTCGATGACCGAGCGGACCGTGGAGGGGTCGAGGGCGATCGAGGAGAACGTGGCCAGGAGGATCAGGACGAGCGGGGTGCCGATGATCGCCAGGACGGTGCCGAGCGGGACCGGCTTCTCGGTCGGCTTCACGCCGGCCTTGCGCTGCTCCTCGACGAGCGCGGCCTTCGCCTCGTCGGCGGCCTCGACCATGTCCTGCGGGACGGGCACGAAGATGCGCTTGCCGATCCACGCGGACCAGGCCCAGGCGGCGAGCACGGCGGGGATGCCGCAGATGATGCCCATGAGGATGACCCAGCCGAGCTGCACGTGGAGCAGTCCGGCGGCGGCGACGGGGCCGGGGTGCGGGGGCAGGAACGCGTGGGTCATCGACAGGCCGGCGAGCAGCGGCATGGCGTAGAGGACGATCGACTTGCCGCCGCGCTTGGCGGCCGCGTAGACGATCGGCGCGAGGACGAAGATGCCGACGTCGAAGAAGACCGGGATACCGAAGATGAGGCCGGTGAGGCCCATGGCGAGGGGGGCGCGCTTCTCGCCGAAGAGGTTCAGGAGGCGGGACGCCAACACCTCGGCGCCGCCGGAGACTTCGAGCACCGCGCCGAGCATGGTGCCGAGTCCGATGATGATCGCCACATGACCGAGGGTGCCGCCCATGCCGGACTCGATGAGGGAGACGGCGTCGGACTTCTGGACGGTGCCGAACAGCTCGGTGACGGAGAGGCCGGCCGCGAGGCCGACGGCTATGGAGACCGTCAGGAGGGCCAGGAAGGGCTGGAGCCTGACCTTGATGATCAGGAAGAGCAGAAGGATGATGCCGAGCGCTGCGCAGGTGAGCAGGCCCGCGGTGCCACCGATGATCGTCAGGAGACCACCGGTGTGGGGTGGCGCGGGGGCGGGGGCGGTCGCGGCGAGCGGTATGAGGGGCATGAGGGGGGACCTCGTAATTCCATGAAACTTTCAGGATCAGGGCAGGGTTGATCGCGGTGCGGCGCCCCGGGGGGGTGGACGCCGCACCGTGACGACGTACGGGTTACGGGTGTTGCGGAGGCGTCAGCTCAGGACGGCGAGCGCGTCGATCTCGATGAGGAGACCCTTGGGGAGACCGACGTAGACGGTGGTGCGGGCGGAGGCCGGGGCCTTGAGGCCCTGCTCCTCGAAGTACGCGTTGTAGATCGCGTTCATCTCGGCGAAGTGGTCGACGTCGGTGAGGTAGACGCGCATCATCATGACGTCGTCCCAGGTGGCGCCGCCCTCTTCGAGGATCGCCTTGACGTTGGCGAAGGTCTGGAGGGTCTGCTCGCGCAGGGTCGGGCCCGCGGGGGTGGGGGCCTGGCCCTCCACGGCCGGCAGGAAGCCGACCTGGCCCGCGACCTGAAGGATGTTGCCCTTCTTGACACCGTGCGAGAACTTCGCGGGCGGGGTCGTGTGCGTGGCGGGGGTGAGCGCGGTCTTCTCGGTCATCGTGAAGTGACTTCCTTTGTGGGGGCTTCTTTGCCGGCGGCCTTGGTGGGGGCCTCTTTGGAGACGGGTACGGCTCCGGAGTACTCCCGGCTGATCGCGTCGGCCGTGCGGCGGACCAGCGGGAGCAGGGTGAGGAGTTCCTCGGCCGTGACGACCACGTTCGGTGCGGAGACCGACATGGCGGCGACGACTCGGCCGTCCGCACCCCGGATGGGTGCTCCGACGCAGTTGATGGACTCCTCGTGGCCGCCGAGGTCGGTGGCCCAGCCCTGTTCGCGGACGACGGCGAGTTCCTTGAGGAAGGCGCCGGCGTTCGGGGTCGAACGGGCCGTGTACGTGGGGTAGTCGAGCTTCTCGGCGATGGCGCGGCGCTCGGCTTCGGGGAGGTCGGCGAGGAGGAGCTTGGCGACGGCGGCGACCGTGATGGCCACCGGCTTCCCGATGCGCGAGTACATGCGGACGGGGTAGCGGCTCTCCACCTTGTCGATGTAGAGGACCTCGTTCTCCTCGTACACGGCGAGGTGGACCGTGTGGCCGCACTTCTCGTTGAGCGCGGTCAGGTGGGGGTGGGCGATCTCGCGGACGTCGAGGTTCTCGACAGCTTCCTGGGCGAGGGCGAACAGGCGCGCGCCGAGGCGGTAGCGCTGGTCGGACTGGCGGTAGACCAGGCCGTGTTCGTGGAGGGTGCGCAGCAGGCGCAGGGCCGTGGACTTGTGGACGCCGAGGCGGTCGGCGACCTGGCCCAGGTCGGCGGGGCCCTCGGCGAGCAGCGGCAGGATGCTCAGCGCTCGGTCGACTGTCTGGCTCATGGCGTACGTACCTCCTCCACGGCCCCGTCGGCGGTCCAGCCGGGGCCGAGGTGCAGTGTGCCCCAGGAGGCGTCGTCGAGGTCGGCGAGACGGTCGGCGTGGGCGCGGCTCGGGGGCGCGGCGAGGTCGCCGGGGGTGGTGAGGGCGGCGGCGGCCATGAGGTGGCCGTGGCGCAGACGGGCCGGTACGGGCAGGCCACGCAGGGCGCCGGAGAGGTAGCCGGCGGCGAAGGCGTCGCCGGCGCCGACTGCGGCGACGACGTCCACGCGGGGGGCGGGCTCGGTGTGGCGTACGCCGTGTTCGTCGTAGGCGACCGCGCCGTCGCCGCCGCGCTTGACTACGAGCGTCGCGGGTTCGGGGAGGGCGGCGCGGATGGCATCGGGGCCGCCGGTGATGCCCCAGGCGTCCTCGGCCTCGTCCTCGCCGACGAAGACGAGGTCGGCGCCGCGGGCCAGGTCGAGCAGGACGCGGGCGTCGTCGGGGCGGGGCCACAGGCCGGGGCGGTGGTTGACGTCGAAGGAGACGAGGGGCCGGCCGGCGGGGATGCGGGCGGTGAGGTCCGCGGTGAGGTCGAGGCAGCCCGGCGAGAGCGCGGGCGTGATCCCGGACAGGTGCAGGACGCGGCCGGAGCGGATCGCGGCCAGGTCCATGTTCTGGCTGCTCATCGCGGAGGCGGCGGATCCGGCGCGGTAGTAGGCGACCTCGTGGGCGTCGGTGGCGCGGTCGCCCGCGGTGCGGAAGTAGATGCCGGTGGGGCGGGCGGTGTCGCGGCGTACGGCGGAGGTGTCGACGCCGTACGCGCCGATCGTGTCGACCAGGTGGTCGCCGAAGCCGTCGGCGCCGACGCGGCTCACCCAGCGGACGGTGTGTCCGGCGGCGGCGAGCACGCACGCCACGTTGGACTCGGCTCCGCCGATGCCGCGGTCGAAGGACGGTACGTCGGCGAGGCGCCCGGGTACGGACGGCACGAAGGTGACCATGGACTCGCCGAGCGTGACGACATCCACGGGTGCGTGGTGCGCGGGGGCGGCAGGTCCGGTGGCGGTCACGGTGGTTCGGGCTCCTCGTGGGATCTGGGCTCGCGCCCGGAGGGGATCAACAGCTCCGTTGACCCGGCGTTGGCTCGGATGTTAGACAGCAGTAAGCGACATACGCAATGACCGTTGCATTATTTGCAACGGCCTTCTTACGAGGAGGCTCCATGGCCGCCGACAGCGCCGTCAACGCCGTAGCCCGGCTCAGGGATCTGGATCTCGAGCGGGTCGACCACCGCTTCAAGGGGCTGCCCCCGGACGCGGAAGGCCTGACCGTCGGCGAGCTCGCGGCCGAGCGCCGCAACCTCTTCACCGGCGGCTTCACGACCCCGGTCCTCGCCCTCTCCGCCGAGCGCCTGGAGCACAACCTCGCGCTCATGGAGACATACGCCACTCGCCACGGCCTGGCCTTCGCACCGCACGGCAAGACGTCGATGGCGCCGCAGCTCTTCCAGCGCCAGATCGAGCACGGCGCGTGGGGCATCACCCTCGCCGTCCCGCACCAGGTGCGGATCGCGCGCGCCTTCGGCATCCAGCGGATCTTCCTCGCGAACGAGCTCGTCGACGCGGCGGCCCTGCGCTGGCTCGCGGGCGAACTCGACCGCGACCCCGGCTTCCGCTTCATCTGTTACGTCGACTCGGTGCGCGCCGTCGAGCTGATGGACGCCGCCCTCGCCGAGGCCGGGGCCACGCGGCCGGTCGACCTGGTCGTGGAGCTGGGCGCGGGCGAGGGCGCGCGCACGGGCGTGCGGACCGAGGCCGAGTGCTTCGACATCGCGAACGCCGTCGCCGCGGCGGACACGCTGCGCCTGGTCGGGATCGCCGGTTACGAGGGCGAGGTGCCGGACGCGTCGCCCGAGACCGTGGGCGCCTGGCTGCGCCGCCTGACCGCGCTGCTCGTCGAGTTCGACAAGGCGAACCGCTTCGCGGACCTGGACGAGATCGTGGTCAGCGCGGGCGGCAGCGCCTGGTTCGACGCGGTGGCCGAGGCGTTCGCCGAACTGCCCGAACTCTCCGCTCCTGTCCTGAAGTTGCTGCGCTCGGGCGCGTACGTGTCGCACGACGACGGCCACTACAAGCACCTCACGCCGTTCAACCGGGTCCCCGAGGAGGGCGCCCTTCACCCGGCGTTCCGGCTGTGGGCGCAGGTCGTCTCGCGCCCGACGGCGGAGCAGGCGTTCACGAACGCGGGCAAGCGCGACGCGGCGTACGACCTTGACCTGCCCGAGGCGCAGGTCGTGCGGGACGCCCGTACGGGCGAGGTGCGCGAGGCCACCGGTGTGACGGTGACGGGGCTGTCCGACCAGCACGGCTGGGTGCGCACGGAGGGGGGCGAGGACCTGGCGGTGGGCGACTGGGTCGGCATGGGCCTGTCGCACCCGTGCACGTCCTTCGACAAGTGGCAGCTGATTCCTCTCGTCGAGGCGGACGGCACGGTCGTGGACTACGTCCGGACGTTCTTCTAGGCGCCGGCCATCGGGGTCGCGGGTGTTCGGGTGCGGCTCTGGTGGGGGCTGGTCGCGCAGTTCCCCGCGCCCCTGAGATGCGCACTTCGTGCGGCATCTCATCGGGGAAGGCTGCGCGCAGCGCATGCCTTCAAGGGGCGCGGGGAACTGCGCGACCAGCCACAACGCACCCGCACCCGAACACCCGCACCCAAGAGAGGCACACCCACATGGACCTGGTCATCCGCGACGCGCGCGTCATCGACGGCACCGGAGGTGCCTCCTACCTGGCCGACGTCGGTATCCAGGACGGCCGCGTCACCACGATCCACCGGGAGGGCGACGGCGGCCCCCGCCCCTCGGCCCAGAAGACGCTGGAAGCGCACGGCCTCGCCCTGTCCCCCGGCTTCATCGACATGCACGCCCACAGCGACCTGGCGCTGCTGCGCGACCCCGACCACAGCGCGAAGGCCGCGCAGGGCGTCACGCTCGAAGTCCTCGGCCAGGACGGCCTCTCGTACGCGCCTGTGGACGACCGCACGCTCGCGGAGGTCCGCCGCGCGATCACCGGCTGGAACGGTGACGGTTCCGACATCGACTTCGACTGGCGCACGGTCGGCGAGTACCTGGACCGCCTCGACCGCGGCATCGCGGTCAACGCCGCATACCTGATCCCCCAGGGCACCGTACGGATGTACGCGGTCGGCTGGGACGACCGGGACGCGACGCCCGAGGAGCTCGACCGCATGCGGCAGCTCGTCGCCGAGGGCATGGAGCAGGGCGCCGTCGGCATGTCGTCCGGCCTCACCTACACGCCCGGCATGTACGCGAAGGACGCCGAACTCACCGAGCTGTGCCGGGTCGTGGCCACGTACGACGGCTACTACTGCCCGCACCACCGCTCGTACGGCGCCGGGGCGCTCGACGCGTACCGGGAGATGGTGGAGCTCACTCGGGAGGCGGGCTGCCCGCTCCATCTCGCGCACGCCACCATGAACTTCGGCGTGAACAAGGGCAAGGCACCCGAGCTGATCACCCTGCTCGACGCGGCGCTCGCCGACGGCGCGGACATCTCGCTCGACACGTACCCGTACACGCCGGGCAGCACGACGCTCGTCGCGATGCTGCCGAGCTGGGCCAGCGAGGGCGGCCCCGACGAGATCATGAAGCGGCTCCAGGACGACGCGACCGCGGAGAAGATCCGGCACCACATGGAGGTCATCGGGGCGGACGGCTGCCACGGTGTACCCATCGAGTGGGACGCGATCGAGATCTCCGGTGTGTCCGACCCGGGGCTCGCGTCCTGCGTCGGCAGGACGGTCCAGGAGTCGGCCGACATGCGCGGCGAGGCACCGTGGGTGACCGCGCGCCGGCTGCTCATCGACGACAAGCTGGGCTCGACGATCCTCCAGCACGTCGGCCACGAGGAGAACGTGCGGGCGATCATGCAGCACCCGGTGCACACGGGCGGCAGCGACGGCATCCTCCAGGGCTTCAAGCCGCACCCGCGCGCGTACGGCACGTTCCCGCACTACCTCGGACGGTACGCGCGCGAGCTCGGCATCATGTCGCTGGAGGAGACGGTCGCCCACCTCACGTCCCGCCCCGCGGCCCGCCTGCGCCTGGCCGACCGCGGCCTGGTCCGCGAGGGCTACCGCGCCGACCTGGTCCTCTTCGACCCGGAGACGGTCGCGGCGGGCTCCACCTTCGAGGCCCCGCGCACGCTCCCCGTGGGCATCCCGCACGTCCTGATCGACGGGAAGTTCGTGATGGAGGACGGGCGCCGCACGGATGTCCTCGCGGGGCGGTCGGTCCGCAGAACGGCGTAACCGCCCCGGACGGTCTGGGTGGGCGCGGGCCCCCGCGCCCACCCGCGACGACGCCCGCCCGCGCCGCCCCACGTGTCCGAAAACACGGAGCGCCCCGCGATGGCCGCCCGTAAGCTCACGGGCATGCAGGTGATCCAGTCGACGAAGCTCGCCAATGTCTGTTACGAGATCCGGGGCCCGGTACTCGAGGAGGCGATGCGTCTGGAGACAGCAGGCCACCGCATCCTCAAGCTCAACACCGGCAACCCGGCCGCCTTCGGCTTCGAGTGCCCGCCCGAGATCCTCGAGGACATGCTCCGCAACCTCGGCGACGCGCACGGCTACGGGGACGCGAAGGGCCTGCTCGCGGCCCGCCGCGCGGTGATGATGCACTACCAGACCCTGGGCGTGGAGACGGACGTCGAGAACGTCTTCATCGGCAACGGCGTCTCCGAGCTGATCGTGATGGCGATGCAGGGGCTCCTCGACGACGGGGACGAGGTCCTCGTCCCGGCGCCGGACTACCCCCTGTGGACGGCCGCGGTCTCCCTCTCCGGCGGCACCGCCGTGCACTACCGCTGCGACGAGCAGTCCGACTGGATGCCCGATCTCGCCGACGTGGAGCGGAAGATCACCGACCGCACCAAGGCGATCGTGATCATCAACCCGAACAACCCGACGGGCGCCGTCTACAGCGACGACATGCTGCGCGGCCTCACCGACATCGCCCGCCGCCACAACCTCCTGGTCTGCTCGGACGAGATCTACGACAAGATCCTCTACGACGGCGCGACGCACACGCCGACCGCCGCCATCGCCCCGGACCTGCTGACCCTCACCTTCAACGGCATGTCGAAGGCGT
This sequence comes from Streptomyces sp. NBC_01445, assembly GCF_035918235.1. Classification (NCBI taxonomy): domain Bacteria; kingdom Bacillati; phylum Actinomycetota; class Actinomycetes; order Kitasatosporales; family Streptomycetaceae; genus Streptomyces; species Streptomyces sp. NBC_01445. Next base: position 4,395,279 of record NZ_CP109485.1, read on the forward strand.
ACCGGGTGGCCGGCTACCGCGTGGGCTGGATGGCGATCTCCGGGCCGCGCGCGCACGCCGACTCGTACATCGAGGGCCTCACGATCCTGGCGAACATGCGCCTGTGCGCGAACATGCCGGGCCAGCACGGCGTCGTCGCGGCGCTCAGCGGACGCCAGACGATCAACGACCTGGTGCTCCCCGGCGGCCGTCTGAAGGAGCAGCGGGACACCGCGTACGAGCTGCTGACGCAGATCCCGGGCGTGACGTGCGTGAAGCCGAAGGGCGCGCTGTACCTCTTCCCGCGGCTCGACCCGAAGGTGTTCAAGGTCAAGGACGACCGGCAGATGGTCCTCGACCTGCTGCGCGCCGAGAAGATCATGGTCGTGCACGGTACGGGGTTCAACTGGCCGGAGCCGGATCACTTCCGGGTGGTCACGCTGCCGACGGTCGGCCAGCTCACGGAGGCCGTGACCCGCATCGGCCGCTTCCTGGACGGCTACAGCCAGCCCTGAGGGCCGCTTGCCCCACTCGGGGGACAAGACTCAACTTTAGACTGAATCTAAGCTAGGATGGTCTTCAAGCTACCCGCCTGGAGGCCATCCCATGTACGAGCCGATCCGCACCAAGTCGGTCCATGCCATGGCCGACGCCGGCGACTTCCCGCACCGCTCCCGCGAGGAGGAGCTCGACATCCAGCTCGCGGGGCACCTGGCCGCCCTGCTCGCGGTCACCGACGAGCTCGGCCTGGGCGAGGTGGGTGACCGCATCGCCGACCAGGTCGCCCGACTGCGCGGCACACCGCCCGCCCGGCACACCGGCCGAACCGACGCACCCGCACTCGCGCTCCACCGCCGCGCCCATGCCCTCGCGGGCCGCGCACTGGTGGTGGCCGCGTCCCGCGCCGACACGGCGGCCGCGATCCTCGCGGCCGAACAGATGGACGTGCACACGGCGGCGATCACCGCTGCCACCACCCCCGCCGCACCCGCTCGACTGGTCGGCGCCCTCTGACGGCCCCGGTCCGCGGGCCGGGGAGGCGCGCGGACCGGGTGCCATTCATGTACCGCACCTGACGACCTGGCGGCCGCCGGATCGGGTCAGGCGTCGACGAGTTCCCTCGAACCCAGCTTCTCTCGTGACGATTCGAGGTTGCGGGTCACCCGGTCGAGGTGATCGGCGGGCACCTTGCCACTCTCTAGGAGGCGTTGGCTGCATTTCGCCGACTCCTCGTATTCCCCGATCCAGTAGGAGGCTACGGCGAGTTCGTCGAGTGAGTGCCACTCGTACCACTCGAACTCGACGAACAAAGTGTCTTTCGGGTACGGAATCTGCGCTGCTTGCCGGGCGAACATGTACGCAAGTGGCCAGCGCTCGCCGTTCATGCGGCAATAGCGTGCGAGTCCACCGAGGGCTTCGGCGCCGCGCGAGGGACGGCTCTCGTACGCGCGGAGGTAGCGGTCGATCACCTCAGCCGGCGGCCGGCCGATCTCTGCCGCGAGCCGTGCGGCGTAGAGGTGAGCACAGAAGACTTCCTCGGCGTAGCCGCCCATGCGTGCCCGGCGGTCGTAGGCGGCGAGTGACTTCTTCGGCTCTCCGGCATCGCGCCAGCTCTGGGCGAGGTAGAAGACGTAGCGGGAGTTGTCGGGTTCCTTGATCAGGCCTTTCTGAAGGATCTTGGCGTCCCGCAGGTACTTCTTCCGCTGGCCCTCCTCCTTCAGGCGTGCGCCGCCCCCCACCGAGAGGATGTTGGCGCCCTTGAACGTCCCGAGGCTGTACGACGTTCCGCACTCGATGTACTCGTGCAGGACGCCGACATAGCGCCAGGGCAGCCGAGTCGAGACCAGAGCCTGGCGCCAGTGGATGAGTGTCCCGCTGTGCAGTGCGACATGGTAGGCGTCATGAGTCAGCTCCGGCATGCGAAAGCCGGGCTCCACCTCCATCAGGTCGTCGGCGTCGATGAACAGCAGATAGTCGGCTTCGGAGCGTGCCAGGTCGATCGCCTCGCTGCGGCTCCCGTCGTATCCCTTCCAGGGACTCTCGTGCAGGGTGCCGGGCAGATCGCTGAAGACGTCACGGATGACGTCCTGGGTGCCGTCGGTCGAGCCCGTGTCCAGGATGACCCAGGTGTCGATCAAAGGGCGCACGGATTCGAGGCAGCGGCGGATGACATGGGCCTCGTTCTTGACGATCATGTTCAAGCAGATCGTTGATTTCACAGGCTTCATCCTGCTCTTTGAGGTAAATCACCAAAACGGATATGCATCTGACTGCACAACACTGGCCAGGCAGGCGCGCCGAGTTGACGCAGGGAGGGCGCGCGAAACTTTTCCCGCGGCGGCACAGCGCGGGGTCGGGCTCTATCGCTTACGCTCCAGCAGTGCGACGGTCAGACCACTGAGGGGGACCGTCCCGGAGGTGGTGTACTGCGCACGCAGCGCCCTGGCCTGATCCGCGGGGACCGCATTCAAGGGATCCGGATCATTTCCCGGTACCACCACCCAGATTCGACGCTCGCCGCTCAAGCACGCGACCGGCGCCGGACAATAAACCGGAAACAGTTCATTGTTCTCGGCCGCCGGTTTGGCGACGAACACTTCCCGCGGCTTCAGGCCGGGTCGAAGATAGTAACGAACTCCCTGGTCGAGCATCCACGGAGCTCCCTTGACATAGACCGCCGCATCCCCGGAGCGGTAATACTTTTCGATGGTCCGCGCGGCTGCCTTATAGTCCGCATTGTGCGGGACATCGTGTTCGAATTCCCCTCTCATCCTGCGCTGGTCGGGCAGCACGAGCAGACCGACCGCGGTCAGAACCACGGCAACCGTCAGCCAGGACCGCGCCACCCGGGCAAGGCCGGCCCCCGCCAGCACCGTCCAGGCCGGCACCGTGAACAGGGCGTACTGAAAACGGAAGTAGGAGACATCCCCGTGGGACGCCGCCCACAACACGAAAGGAGGCAGCAGGGCCACGGTGAAGCACAGCAGAAGGGCATCGCGGCGCTCATTACGTGCCATGGCCGCCAGCGTCATCACCACTCCGGCACACAGGCCGGAGGCGAACACCTGGGGCCAGATATCGGCCAGGCCCCACAGGTCCGGCTCAGGAACCCAGAAGAGCTGGCGGGACGCCTGCGACGTGCCCAGCACGACCACCGGGATCACACCGGCCACACCGGCCAGAGCCGCGAGGCAGAAGCGCCACAGGACGCCACCCTCCTGCCGGGATCGGTGGACGACCGCGGCGAAGTGCCCCGCCAGAACGGTCAGCGCGATCAGGTGCAGCAGTCCGACGACCGCCACACACAGGGCGTACCCCGCCCAACGCCACCAGCGCCTGGGCGCATCGAGGGCACGGAGCAGCAGGAACGTCGCCAAGGTCGCGGCCAGGACCACCAGGGCGTAACTGCGAGCCTCCTGACCGAACCGGCTCACGACGGGAATCAGGGCGAAGAGCAACCCGCCGCACATCCCGGCACGCGGGTCGAAGAGCCTGCGCCCGATCAATGCCACCAGAGCCGCTGTTCCGCTCATGGCCAGCGCCGAGGGCATGCGCATGGCTGTCTCCGAGTAGCCGAAGACGGCCATCCACCCGTGCATCAGAACGTAGTACGTGGCATGCACCGCGTCGACGTTCTGCAGCATCGCCAGAGTCTGGCCCATGCTGCGACGGCCCACATCCGAGGTGACGAGCTCATCGGTGCCCAGCTGAGGGCCGTCGATCCGGAGGAACGCGATCGCCAGCGTGGTCAGCGCCGGCCACATCCATAGACCGACAGATGCCCCAAGGGGTCTTTTCCGCCTCGTGGTCTCCGGCTGAGTCTCTGCGTTCTGAACAGGGCTGGTAAGGGTTGTCACGGAAACAGTTTTAAAGCCGCCGCATGGCCGCACGGCACAGCCACGGACAAAGAAACCCGTCATTCGCCTGATCGGCCCTCAGGCACGGCGTCGGCCCAAACCGATAATCCAAGTCTTTCACCGACCGGCGTAGGCACTGCACACCAATGGATCTCTTACGGGTTACTCATGCTGAGCCATTGTATTGATCGCTTTGCGTACCGCTTAACCGCATTGCGCTCACTGTCGAAGATCCCGACGGGGCTCAAAAGAGCTTCCGGAAAAAAACACACAGGTTCCCCAAGGAGTAAAACAGATGAGTCCTGAAAACGGGACCCAATCCAAGCTGGGCCCGCTTCCCCGGCGCGGCAGGTGGATCGCCGGCGGTGCGGTGGCATCGCTGGCCGTCGTGGTGCTCGGCTTCACCAGCCCGGCGCTCGCCGCGACGTCGCAGAAGGCCGGAGTGGCCCAGGCAGGAGCGCAGGGCGGCGACAAGTGTAAGGACAAGAAGGATCGCTACGGCGCTCCCGGTGTTCTTGGCTACGGCGACAAGGACAAGGACAAGTGCAAGGGCCCCAAGGGAGACACCGGTAACACAGGGAACACAGGGAACACGGGCAACACCGGAGACACCGGCAACACCGGCAACACCGGCAACACCGGCGACACGGGTAACACCGGGAACACCGGCGACACCGGGAACACAGGGAACACCGGGAACACGGGCAACACGGGGAACACCGGGAACACCGGGAACACCGGGAACACCGGCAACACCGGCAACACCGGCAACACCGGCAACACCGGCAACACCGGCAACACCGGGAACACGGGCAACACCGGCGACACCGGGCCGTGCACCGACATCGACTCCTACGCCCCCTCGAACACCGAGGGCTTCTCCGCCGTCCTTCTCCCCAACGGCAATGCTTACGCCTTGAAGCAGGACCCGCGGGGTGCCACGGAGGACGACACCGACGACGAGGTCAACTGGGAGCTCATCTCCGACAACGCCGACTACCCCGACGGTGCCTGCGCCATCGCCATTGAGGATCAAGGCAACGACGCCTACATCAAGGTCGTCACCCAGAGCGGCGAGGTGTGGCAGACCCACGGGGACACCAACGGTCAGAACTGGATCTGGAACGAAGGCTGGGTCCAGATCGAGCCGCCGGCGGCGACACTAGCGACCCGAGCCTCCAAGTTCATGCGCCCACTGCCCGAGGGCACCCCGCTGAACTGACCTGTTCCGAAGAGCCAGATGCGATCCTGAACTCGTCGGGATCCCTCTGAAGCGTGTCGTGCCCGGACCATCCGGGCACGACACACCTGCGTGAGACGGCCGCTTCCCGTAACGGGAAAGGGTTCGGCCCCCGAAGCCGATGAGTCGGCTTCGGGGGCCGGGGTGCGACGGGCCCGTGATGACGCCACAGGTCAGGTCGGAAGTCGGTCGGGCCCGCCGCGTTGTCCTACGGGAGCGGGTCAGCCGAGCCGGGCGACCAGCGCGCGGTACTCGTCCCACAGCTCCTTGGGCGTGTGGTCACCGAAGGTGTTGAGGTGCTCGGGGACCAGGGAGGCCTCGTCGCGCCACACCTCCTTGTCGACCGTCAGCAGGAAGTCGAGGTCGGAGTCGGCCAGTTCGAGGCCGTCCGTGTCGAGGGAGTCACGCGTCGGCAGGATGCCGATCGGCGACTCGACGCCCTCGGCCTTGCCCTCCAGACGCTCGACGATCCACTTCAGGACGCGGCTGTTCTCGCCGAAGCCGGGCCACACGAACTTGCCCGCGTCGTTCTTGCGGAACCAGTTCACGTAGTAGATCTTCGGCAGCTTCGCCTGGTCCTTGTCCTTGGCCACGTCGACCCAGTGGGCCATGTAGTCGCCCATGTTGTAGCCGCAGAACGGGAGCATCGCGAAGGGGTCGCGGCGCAGCTCGCCGACCTTGCCCTCGGCGGCGGCGGTCTTCTCGGAGGCGACGTTCGCTCCGAGGAACACGCCGTGGTTCCAGTCGAAGGACTCGGTCACCAGCGGCACCGCGGAGGCGCGGCGGCCGCCGAAGAGGATCGCCGAGATCGGCACGCCCTTCGGGTCCTCCCACTCGGGCGCGATGATCGGGCACTGCGAGGCGGGGGTGGTGAAGCGCGCGTTCGGGTGGGCGGCCGGGACGCCGGACTCGGGGGTCCAGTCGTTGCCCTTCCAGTCGGTGAGGTGCGCCGGAGTCTCCTCCGTCATGCCCTCCCACCAGATGTCGTTGTCATCCGTGAGCGCGACGTTCGTGAAGACGGAGTTGCCCCACAGCGTCTTCATGGCGTTGGCGTTGGTGTGCTCGCCGGTGCCGGGCGCGACGCCGAAGAAGCCGGCCTCGGGGTTGATCGCGTAGAGGCGGCCGTCCTCGCCGAACCGCATCCAGGCGATGTCGTCGCCGATGGTCTCGACGGTCCAGCCGGAGATCGTGGGCTCCAGCATGGCGAGGTTGGTCTTGCCGCACGCGCTCGGGAAGGCGGCGGCGACGTACTTCGACTCACCGTGCGGCGGGGTCAGCTTGAGGATGAGCATGTGCTCGGCGAGCCAGCCCTCGTCGCGGGCCATCACGGACGCGATGCGCAGGGCGTAGCACTTCTTGCCGAGCAGGGCGTTGCCGCCGTAGCCGGAGCCGTACGACCAGATTTCGCGGCTCTCCGGGAAGTGCGAGATGTACTTGGTGGAGTTGCAGGGCCACGGCACGTCCTGCTGGCCCTCCTCCAGCGGCGCGCCCAGCGTGTGGACGGCCTTCACGAAGAAGCCGTCGGTGCCGAGCTCCTCGAGGACGGGCCGGCCCATGCGCGTCATGGTGCGCATCGAAACGGCGACGTACGCGGAGTCGGTGATCTCGACGCCGATCGCGGAGAGCTCCGAGCCGAGCGGGCCCATGCAGAACGGGACGACGTACATCGTCCGGCCCTTCATCGAGCCGCGGAAGATGCCGCCGTTGCCCCCGCTGCCCTGGAAGATCTCACGCATCTCCGTGGGGGCTTTCCAGTGGTTGGTGGGGCCCGCGTCCTGCTCCTTCTCGGAGCAGATGAACGTCCGGTCCTCGACGCGCGCGACGTCGGTCGGGTCGGAGGCGGCGTAGTACGAGTTCGGGCGCTTGATCGGGTCGAGCTTCTTGAACGTTCCCTTGTCGACCAGTTCCTCTGCGAGGCGCTCGTACTCGGCCTCCGACCCGTCGCACCAGACCACACGGTCCGGCTGCGTCAGTTCAGCGATCTCGTTGACCCACGAGATCAGTTCCTGGTGCTTGGTGGGGACATTGCCCAAAGAAACGGGAGCCGCGATGTCGCGCGCCACGATTGCTCCTAAATGAGGGGTTTTTGTGTTGTTGCCCCTTGGGGGCTGCGACCCGGATGCTTCACGTGTTGATCCCTCTGGCGCTCATCCGGTGCCGACCGCACTCATATGATCATCCGACGCGGGCGCCCATATGTCCAGAGGGCCCCACAGCTGAGCGAAGTGAGGATCGCCACTCGTATGCGTCACTGATCGTCACTCGTATTCGTTACTTACGGCCCCGTAGGTACGATGCGGCACATGACTGCCGCCACGCCATCCGAAGTGACCGCGACAGAGCCCGTTCCGGTGAAACCCCGGCTGCGCGGCTGGCTGCACGCAGGGATGTTCCCCGCGGTCGTCATCTCCGGCCTGGTGCTGACCGCGCTCGCGGACTCCACCCGCGGCCGGATCGCCTGCGGTATCTACGTCCTCACAGCCTGCCTGCTCTTCGGCGTGAGCGCGCTCTACCACCGGGGCAACTGGGGCCCGCGCGCGGACGGCGTACTGCGCCGCCTCGACCACGCGAACATCTTCCTGATCATCGCGGGCACCTACACGCCGCTCACGATGCTGCTGCTCCCCGAGGCCAAGGGCCAGTGGCTGCTGTGGGGCATCTGGGCCGCCGCCGCGGCCGGCATCGTCTTCCGCGTCTTCTGGGTCGGCGCCCCGCGCTGGCTCTACACCCCCTGCTACATCGCGATGGGCTGGGCGGCCGTCTTCTTCCTGCCCGACTTCCTGCACGCGGGCGGTACGGCCGTGCTCGTCTGCGTGATCGTCGGCGGGCTTCTCTACAGCGCGGGCGGCGTGATCTACGGGATCAAGCGCCCGAACCCGTCACCGCGCTGGTTCGGCTTCCACGAGGTCTTCCACTCGCTCACGCTCGCGGCGTTCGTCGTGCACTACGTCGGCATCTCGCTGGTGGCGTACCAGCACGCCTGACCTCGCCCTTCACCCTCCTGGCCGCGGCTTCCCAGCCGCGGCCATTTTTTGTGCCCCGATCCCTCGCACCCGGACAGAGATTGACAGTAGCCATCTTTTGAGGGTTACTCTCATTTCATGGTTACTGTCACCAAGCAGGACTCACCGCAGGACAGCGTGCAGCGCGACCTGCGCCGGTGGTGGGCGCTCGGCGCCCTGGTCGCGAGCATGCTCGTGCTCGGCTTCGACATGACGATCCTCAACGTGGCGCTGCCGACGATCGCTGCCGACCTCGGCGCGGACACCGGTCAGCAGCAGTGGATGGCGGACTCGTACGTCGTCGTCTTCGCCGCCCTGATGCTTCCGGCCGGGCTGCTCGGCGACCGGTTCGGGCGGCGCCGGATGCTCATCGCCGGGCTCGGCGTCTTCCTCGCGGGCTCGCTCGTGGGGGCGCTCGCGAGTGACGTCGGCTGGGTGATCGGCGCCCGCGCGCTGATGGGCGTCGGCGCCGCGCTCGTCATGCCGCTGGCCCTGTCCGTGCTGCCCTCGCTCTTCGCCCCCGACGAGCGCACCAAGGCCGTCGGGATCATCTCCGCGGCCTCGGCGGTCGGCATGCCGCTCGGCCCGATCCTCGGCGGCTGGCTCCTCGACCACTTCTGGTGGGGCTCGGTCTTCCTGATCAACATCCCGATGGTCGCCATAGGCATCACGGCCTGCCTGTTCCTGCTGCCGGAAACCCGCGACCCCGCCTCACCTCGGGTCGACGCCGTCTCCACGGCGCTCACCGCGGCCGGTCTCGGTGCCCTGATCTACGCGATCATCGAGGCGCCGCACCACGGCTGGACCGACCCGGTGGTGCTGGTCCTGTGCGCGGCCTCCGTCGCCCTGGTCACCGCTCTCGTCCTGCGTGAGCGGCGCAGCGAGCGGCCGCTGCTCGACCTCGCCCTGCTGGCCCGCCGCGGCTTCCTGCTCAACACGCTCGCGGCCACCCTCGGCATGTTCGTCCTGTCGGGCCTGATGTTCGTGCTGCCGCAGTACCTCCAGGCCGTCCTCGGCAACGACGCGCTCGGCACCGGCGTACGACTGCTGCCGATGATGGCCGGGATGCTGGTGGCCGCGAAGTGCGCGCAGCCGCTGGTCGCCAGGTTCGGGCCGCCCGCGGTGATCAGCGGGGCGCTCACCGTCCTGGCCTTCGCCGCGTTCCTCGGCAGCCGCACCACGGCCGACTCCGGTTACGGGTTCACCGCGCTGTGGCTGAGCATCGCCGGGGTCGGCTTCTCCTTCGCGCTCGTCCCCGCGATGGGCGCCGCACTGTCGGCGCTGCCCGCGGACCGGGCGGGCAGCGGCTCGGGCCTCCTGATGACGGTGCGGCAGGTGGGCGGCGCGCTCGGCATCGCCCTGCTCGGCGCGCTCCTCGCCGGGGCGTACGGCAGCCGCCTCGACACCGGCGGCCTGACCGGCCCGGCGGCGGACACGGCCAAGGACTCCGTGGTGGCCGCCCACGCCGTGGCCACGAAGCTCGGGGACCACGCCCTCGCCTCGTCTGCGAACACCGCGTACGTCCACGGGATGAGCGTGGTGCTGCTCGTCGTGGGCGTCGCGTCGCTGGTCACCGCCCTGCTGGCGGCCGCCCTGCTCCCCCGTACCGCGCCGGCCACGGGCGTGGCCCCGGTCCCCGGTGATGCCCGAGAATGAGCCCATGGCCCCCTCCGCACGCTCCACCTCCGCCGCCGACCGCCCCGGGATGGGCCTTCGCGAACGCAAGAAGCTCAAGACCCGCGTGGCGATCAGGGACGCGACGTACCGCCTGATCACCGAGCAGGGGTACGACGCGACGACGGTCGAGCAGATCGCAGAGGCCGCCGAGGTGTCGCCGTCCACGGTGTTCCGGTACTTCCCCACCAAGGAAGACATCGTCATCACGGACGAGTACGACGCGACGCTGGAGGCCGAGCTGCGGGCGCGGCCCGCGGACGAGTCGATCGTCGACTCGCTGAAGCATGTGATCGCGCAGGCCGTGTACCTCGGGTTCGACGACGATCCCGAGGTGTCACGGCTGCGGACCAGGCTCCAGGTCGAGGTGCCCGCGGTGCGCTCCCGGATGATGGAGTCCATGTCCGTCACCGGGCAGCTGCTGTGCCGGGTGATCGGCGAGCGCACCGGCCGCGACGCGGACGGGCTTGAGGTCCGCGTCTACGCGATGGCGCTGGTCGGCGCGCTCATGGAGACCACGCTGTACTGGGCCGAGCACGGCCACCAGGAAGACCTGCGCGACCTGATGGACCGCACGCTGGAGACGTTCAGGAACGGTCTCTAGCGCCCGGCGGCGTCCGGCGGCGTCCGGCTCGCTTCAGTCCTGCAGCTTCACCGCGAGCTCCTGGGCGTCGGTGACGGGGGCGTCGCAGGTGAAGTTGCGGCACACGTACGCGGCCGGGCGGCCGTCGACGAGTGGCCGGTCCGCCAGCAACGGCAGTTCGCCGGAGCCCACTTCGCCCACCGCGACAACCGCGCCCGGCGCCGTGCCGAGCAGCGCCGTGCGGTGAAGTTCGCCGCCGACCTCGCCTACGACGGCGACCTCCTTCGGGCCGTCGAGCAGCGCCTCAGCGACTGCGAGCCCGTGCCCGATGAAACGCGGGGCACGCGGCCCGAGCGCCCGCACCACACCCAACGCCCGCTCGGCGGCGGTGCGATGGGGCTCCGAACCGGTCTGAGCCGCGTACGAGAGCAGCGCGCCCGCCGCCGCGCTCCAGCCCGAGGGCGTGGCGTTGTCGGTCGGGTCCTGCGGCCTGCGGATCAGCTGCTCCGCGTCCGCCGCCGTGTCGTACAGGGCGCCGGACTCCGCGTCCGTGAACTGGTCGAGGACGTGGTCGAGGAGGAACCCGGCGAACTCCAGCCAGACCCCTTCGCCCGTCACGGACGCCAGCGTGAGGAAGCCCTCGGCCACATCCGCGTAGTCCTCGAGGACCCCGGCGTTCGCGCCGGCCCGGCCGTCCTTGCTGGTACGGGCGATGCGCGCCCGCGCGTCCATGTGGAGCCGTACGAGCAGGTCGGCGGCGGCGAGTGCGGCCTGCACCAGGTCCGGCCGGTCGAAGTACGCGCCGGTCTCCGCGAGCGCGGCGATCGCCAGGCCGTTCCACGCGGCGACGACCTTGTCGTCCCGCCCGGGGGCCGGCCGCTCGGCGCGCGCGGCGAACAGCCTGCGCCGGACGTCCTCGACCCGCGCGGCATCGAACTCGGTGTCCTGTTGCGGGAGTTGGAGGACGGAGGCGCCCTCCTCGAAGGTGCCCTGCTGCGTCACGCCGAAGTACTCGGCGGCCAGCTCGGCGTCCGCGTCGCCGAGCACCTCGCGCAGCTGCCCGGGCGTCCACACATAGAACGCGCCCTCGACGTGGCGGCCCTCGGCGTCCTCGCTGTCCGCGTCCAGCGCGGACGCGAACCCGCCCTCGTTCGTCCGCAGCTCCCGCACCATGAAGTCCGCGGTCTCCAGCGCGACGCGCCTGGCCGTCTCCGAACCGGTGGCCCGCCACAGATGCGCGTAGGCGCGGCACAGCAGCGCGTTGTCGTAGAGCATCTTCTCGAAGTGGGGCACAACCCATTCGCGGTCGACGGAGTAACGCGCGAAGCCGCCGCCCAGCTGGTCGTAGATCCCGCCGCGCGCCATCCGCTCGCAGGTGTCGCCGGCCATCTGGAGCGCGCCCTCGGCGCCGGTGCGGGCGTAGTGGCGCAGCAGGAACTCGATCACCATCGACGGCGGGAACTTGGGGGCGCCGCCGAATCCGCCGTTCGCCTCGTCGTACTCGCGGGTCAGGCCGAGCAGCGCCTGCGCGAGCTCGCCCTCGCCGGGGATCTGCGTGTCCCCGTACGACAGCTCGCGCCCGGCCAGATCGCCCACGATCTTCGCGGCGACCTCGGCGACCTCGTCCTTGCGCTCGGCCCACGCCTGCGCCACGCCCCCCAGGATCTGCGGGAAGGACGCCATCCCGTGCCGCGGCTCGGGCGGGAAGTAGGTGCCGAAGTAGAACGGCTCGGCCTCGGGCGTGAGGAACACGGTCATGGGCCAGCCGCCCTGGCCGGTGGCGGCCTGCACGGCCTCCATGTAGACGGCGTCGACGTCGGGGCGCTCCTCGCGGTCGACCTTGATGTTGACGAAGCGGTCGTTCATGAGGGCGGCGGTCGTCTCGTCCTCGAAGGACTCGTGCGCCATGACGTGGCACCAGTGGCAGCTGGAGTATCCGACGCTGAGCAGCACCGGGACCCCGCGCCGCCGCGCCTCCTCGAAGGCGTCGGCCGACCAGGGCCACCAGTCGACGGGGTTGTCGGCATGCTGGAGAAGGTAGGGGGACGTCTCATGGGCCAGTCGGTTCGGCATGCGCCCCATCCTCGCGCACGCCGGTCGCCGATCGGCCCTTTGATCCCCGGCCTCTCGCGCCGTGACCCCATACGCAGCACACTTGACGCGGAACCGTTGCCGCCGGAGGGGGACCTGAAATGCGAGACAGCCATCGGGCGGAAGCCGAGGGGCTGTTGGCCCGGGCCGTGGAGGAGGAAGTACGGCGTTCGGGCGGGCGCACGGACGGCGGGGTACTGCTGTCCCGTGCGCGCGGTGCGCTCGACGCCATGGCGGAGACCGCCGCCGAGGAGTACACGCAGTTCACACACGCCCTGGACGAGGCCGAGGCCGGGCAGATTTCGTTCGGGCAGCGCTTCACCCAGGAGCGGGGATCGACTCCCCTGCTGGTCACGGCCGTTGCGGCGGTGGGCGCCTGCCTGGCCGACCTGCTGCTCGGTACGGACGCGGGGACCGCGGTCGGTGCGGGCGCGGCCGTCGCTGTGCTGGGCGCCGCCACGACCGTCGCGAAGGTGACGGCCTCTCATGTGCCCGCCGCGAGCCGCCGCGCCGGGGCGAGGAGCCAGCCGGGCGGGCCCGAACAGCTGAGACTGCAGTGGCTGACGGCGCTCGACGTGCGGGGGATCCGGCCGTTCCTCGATCAGCAGCGCGTCCTCGCCGCGACCGCGGGGACCGGCGCGAAGAAGCCGACGCCGCAGTTGCGCCGTACCGACAAGAGCGCGGCGGCCAGGCGGCGCAACGTACTGGAACAGTCGTTCGGCCAACTCCCGGAGCCGGAGGGCTCGTTCGCGGGCCGTAGGGCGCAGATGCAGCGCATCGCCCAGTGGGTGCACGCGGCGCGTGCGAGCACCGAGACCCGGCCCACCGTCGTCGTGCTGCACGGCGCGCCCGGCTCGGGCCGTACGACGCTCGCGGTGCGGGCGGCGCACGGGCTGCGCGACCAGTTCCGCGGCGCGTGCGTCGTGGACCTGCGGGGTGACGCGCCCGAGGCCCCGCTGTCGACCCGGGACGCGCTGCTCCATCTGCTGAACCGGCTCGGCGCGCCGCGCGAGCAGCTGCTCTTCCGGGAGCGTTCCTCGCAGGAGCAGCAGGTGCGGCGCCTCAGCGAGCTGTACCACCAGCATCTGACGGGGCTTCCGGTCACGATCGTCCTGGACGACGCGAACGACGCGGAGCAGGTGCGCACGCTGATCCCCGAGCGGTCCGACAGCCTCGTCCTGGTGACGGCGCGCAAGCCGCTCGACCTGCCGGCGGACGTCCCGGCGTGGGTGCACCAGGTGCCGGTGGACGCGCTGGACGCGGCGGGCTCGGAGGAACTGCTGCGCGAGTCCGCGGAGGACGACTCAGGGCCCTACGACTCCGAATCGTCGGACACCGTAAGGGAGTTGTGCGGTGGCCTGCCGCTGGCGCTGCGCATCGCGGGCTCCGCGATCGGGCCGCGTACGACGCGCGCACTGGCGTCCGACCTGGGTGCGTACGGGCCCGTGGAGCCGGTCGAGCGGGTGCTGTGGCTGCGCTACACCGACCAGCCGGAGGCGGCCCGGCGGCTGCTGCGTCGGCTCGCGCTGGCCGGACGGGCCTCGCTCGGTGCGGCCGCGGCGGCCGCGCTCCTCGCGACGGACGAGTCGGAGGCCACCCGCCATCTGACGGCGCTGTCACGCGCCGGGCTGATCGACCATGTGCGGGGAAGCCGGTACCGGCTGCACGACCTCGTCCGCTCCTTCGCGCAGGCCCGCCTCCTCGACGAGGAGGAACCGGCCGAGCGGACGGCCGCGCAGGAACGCCTCATCCAGAACTACGCGGAGCTCGCGGACTCGGTGATCCGGCTCGTCGACGGCAAGATGTCGACGCGCGCCGGCCAGGTCGGCCCGCACGGCTTCACCTCGCTGGACGCCGCGCTGCGCTGGCTCGACGACGAGTCCAGCTTCATCACGGCGACGCTGCGTGGCGCGGAGGGCGTCGACCAGGCGGCCGTACTCAATCTGCTCGGCGCGCTGTGCGACTACTGCCTGCTGCGCGGCGACCTCTACCGACTCGGCGAGATCAGCGAGCTCACCCAGGCCGTCGACCAGGGGCTTCTCGTGCGCTCGGTCCAGTGGCGCACGGGTATCGCGGCGCGCCAGCTCGGCGAGCTCGACAAGGCGCGTACGACGCTGGCGTCCGTGGTGGACCTCTACTTCGAGGCGCACCACAACGCGGGCGCGGCCCGTGCCCTGTGTTCGCTGGGCATCACGCTGCACCACCAGGGCCAGCTCAAGGAGGCGGCGGCGAAGCTCCGCGAGGCCCTCGACCTCCAGATCACGGAGGAGACGGCGGGCGACCGGGGCTGGACGCTGCACGCGCTCGCCGCGGTGGAGCGAGACCGGGCCCACGTAAAGGAGGCGCTCGATCTGCTGACCTCGGCGCTGACCCTGCACCGCGAGAACGAGTCCGTGCACGGCGAGGCATGGGCGCACTTCCAGCTGGGGCAGCTGTGCCTGCGGATGGGCGACGTGCCGGGCGCGGAGCGTGAGCTGCGCGCCGCCCTCGACCTGTACAGCCGTACGCGCGACAGCCGCGGCGAGGCATGGGCGCTCACGCAGCTGGCGCGGGTGCGCCTGGTGGACGGCGATGCGTCGGCGGCCGTCGACGGACTGCGCCAGGCCGCCTCGCGCCACCGCGACAACGAGGACGCGCGCGGCGAGGCCTGGACGCTCTACTACCTGGGCCAGGCCCTGGAGGAGAGCGGCAACCTCGACCAGGCGGTACGCGAGCTGGAGCGCTCCCGCACGATGTTCTCTCGGATGCGCGACGTGTACGGGCTCGCCTGCGCCCGCCACCACTCGGCCCGGGTCACGCGTGACCAGCGGGCCGCGCAGACGGGCTCGCTGCGCAACTCCGGCTTCGCGCGCCAGCTCCTGGTCGACGCCCGCGCCGATTTCCAGCGCATCGGCGTCGCGCACGGCGAGGGGTGGACGTGCCTGGAGCTGGCGGTGGTGGACGCGGGCAACGGGCGCGCGGCCCAGGCTCTGGCCCTGTGCGAGGAGGCGGCGGCGCTGTTCGCGTCCTACGGCGACCGCCGCGGCGAGGACTGGGCGCACTTCCTGCGCTGCACGCTGCTGCCGTACGCGTCCCCGGGCGGCTCGGAGATCGGCACGGCCGTGGCGCAGGAAGAGCTGTCCCAGCTCGCCCGCGCCACCCACGCCGGCCGGGACGCCAAGCTCGACGACTACGTGGAGGCCTACCAGCTCCTCCTGGAACGCGGCGCGGACCTGGAGGCAGGCTGGCAGGCCTGGCGCCTCGGCATGGTCCCCAAGCGCCACGCCCGCGACGTGATGGGCGTGGAGGTGGGGGCGGGGCGGTGAGGGGGCGAGGCCCTGCGGGGCGGTGCGAGGGGGGTGCCTGACGCGGGGCGCTCAGCGCGAGGCGCTGCGAGCGCGTGAGCGCGTGAGCGCGTGAGCGCGTGAGCGCGTGAGCGCCGCGTGTCCGGGGCGCCGCGTGACGCGGGGGCGCAAGGTGCTGCGGGCGCCGCGTGGCGCGAGGCGCTCAGGCGCGAGGTGCCGGGTGCACGACGGCGCTGCGGCCGGGGCGCCGCATGGCCGGGCGCTCAGGGCGCGAGGCATTGCGCGGCACAAGGGCGCTCAGGCCGCGGCGCGGGGTCGCTCACGGCGCGGCGCTTCGGGCCCGTGAGCACGAGCCCGCTGCGTGGCGGGAGGTGCCGGGGACGAGGCGCCGGATACGAGGGTGCTGCGGGCGCGTGAGCGTACCGGCGCAGCGCGAAACCGCTCGGCGCGGCTCACTGCCGTGCCGAGCGCGTTCCGTTCAGCTGGGCGTCAGCCCTTGGCGGGCGAGGCCGGGGAGCCGGGCGCGGGGTCCGCGGCGGCGTCCGTCTTCTCCTTGAAGTCGACCTTGCCCATGTGGCGGTTCATCGACTTCATCAGGCCCCAGACGGCGAGGGCCATCACCGCGAAGACGATGAAACCGAGGACACCCGGGGTCACCTTGTTCTCGTCGACCTCCTTGGCGAGGGGGACGAGATGCGTCATTGCCAGGCTTGCGCTTGCGCTCATGTCAGGCATTGTCGCGGATGCCCGCAAAGAGGTCGTCCTCGGGGAGGGAGGTATCGACGAGAGACTTCGCGAGCTCGTACTCCTCGGTCGGCCACACCGCCCGCTGGAGTTCCATCGGGACCCGGAACCAGCCGCCGTCGGGGTCGATCTGCGTGGCGTGCGCGATCAGCGCCTTGTCGCGGATCTCATAGAAGTCGGCGCACGGGATGTGCGTGGTCAGCGTCCGCTCGACCCGCTCGAACTCGTCCCACCGCTTGAGCCACTCCGCGTAGGGCGACTCCAGGCCGCGGTCGAGCATCGCCTGGTGCAGCGCCTCGGTGCGCGGCCGGTTGAAGCCCTGGTTGTAGTAGAGCTTCTGCGGCTGGTAGGCCGGGCCGTACTCGGACTCCGGGTACTTCTCGGTGTCCGCCGCGCCCTCGAAAGCCACCATCGAGATCTTGTGGGTCATGATGTGGTCGGGGTGCGGGTAGCCCCCGTTCTCGTCGTACGTCGTGACGACCTGCGGACGGAACGAGCGGATCTGCCTGACCAGCTCCCCCGCCGCCTTGTCGACGTCCTCGAGCGCGAAGCAGCCCTCGGGCAGCGGCGGCAGCGGGTCACCCTCGGGCAGGCCCGAGTCGACGAAGCCCAGCCACTCCTGGTCGACGCCCAGGATCGCGCGCGCCTCGTCCATCTCCTTCTTGCGTACCTCGTGGATGTTCTCCTCGATGTACGTGTCCCCCTGAAGCTTCGGGTTGAGGATGGAGCCGCGTTCCCCGCCCGTGCAGGTCACGACAAGGACGGCCACCCCCTCGGACACGTACTTGGCCATGGTGGCCGCGCCCTTCGACGACTCGTCGTCGGGGTGGGCGTGAACGGCCATCAGTCGCAGCTGCTCAGTCAAGGCAAGATCCTCAGTGAATGACTCGGTGAATAAGGCGCCCTCGGTCATACAGCGCATTGGGCGGCTTCTATAGTGACGGAACCGGGGGGCGGAAAATTCCGGCAGTCTGTCCGGGGCCGGTCCTCGACCCGCCCCGCGCGAGAGGAACGATCATGAGTGCGGTGAGTGAGCAGCTCCCGGACGGCCGCTACGGCCGCTCCCGCTCCGCCGACGAACGAGCGGACCGCACCCTGAAGACCGTCGGCGCCGCGCTCGGCGCCCTGCTCGTCGTCCTGATCGGCTGGTTCGGCTACCACTACGTCTTCGGTACGAAGATCAGCGCCGAGGTCATCACCTTCAAGACCTCCGACGCGGCGGTCAAGGTGCACCTCGAGGTCCGCAAGGACAGCGACGCCAAGGGTTACTGCACCATCCGGTCGCAGTCCGCCGACGGCGCCGAGGTGGGCCGCGCGGACTTCCGCTTCGACCAGCGCGACAGCCGGATTGACAAGGTCGTGACGCTGCGCACCACGGCCCGCGGCACCAGCGCGGAGCTGCTCGGCTGCCACACGGGGTGACCGCACGGCGGCCGTACGTTCGGCCGTACTGCAGCCGTACGGGTTTCGACGCCTGACCTGCGGTGACGAATTCTTGATGGCATATGTCCTCCCCCTTCGGCGCCTGAATTGTTAGGCTCGTGGTTTCGCCCACCCGTGAAGGCACATGCTTCTGGGTAGGGCGATGCTTTGTATTCCCAGTACCTACGAGGAGCACCTGTGACCCAGACCAGCGAAGACGTCACCTGGCTCACGCAGGAGGCGTACACCAAGCTCAAGGACGAGCTGGAGTACCTGTCTGGTCCCGCGCGCGCCGAGATCACCGTGAAGATCGCGGCGGCACGCGAGGAGGGCGACCTGCGCGAGAACGGCGGGTACCACGCGGCCAAGGAGGAGCAGGGCAAGCAAGAGCTCCGCATCCGCCAGCTGACCCAGCTCCTGGAGAAGGCCAAGGTCGGCGAGGCGCCTTCCGCGGCCGGCGTCGCCGCCCCCGGCATGGTCGTCACGATCGCCTTCGACGGCGACGAGGACGACACCATGACGTTCCTGCTCGCCTCGCGTGAGTACGCGAGCGCCGACATCGAGACGTACTCGCCGCAGTCCCCGCTGGGCTCCGGTGTGAACGGCAAGAAGATCGGCGAGGACGCCCAGTACGAGCTGCCGAACGGCAAGCTCGCCTCGGTGAAGATCCTCGCGGCGAAGCCCTACAACGGCTGAGAAGCCGTACAACGGCTGAACCGACCGTATGGCGAAGGCCCCCGGCGCGTGCTGCGCCGGGGGCCTTCGCGTGTTCGCGCTCGGGGCCGTGGCCGTCAGGCCGTCGCGTTGCGGTACTTGCGGACCGAGAGCGTCCGGAAGGCGACGATGATCACGACGGACCAGAGCAGCGAGGCCCACACGGGGTGCTGCATGGGCCAGGCGGGGGAGTCGGAGACGCCCGGGTTGCCGAACAGCTCGCGGCAGGCCTGCACCGTGGCGCTGAACGGGTTCCAGTCGGCGATGTGGCGCAGCCAGGGCGTCATCTGGCTGGAGTCCACGAACGCGTTCGAGATGAACGTCACCGGGAAGAGCCAGACCAGCCCGCCCGACGTGGCCGCCTCGGGGGTGCGTACGGACAGGCCGATGAGGGCGCCGATCCACGTGAACGCGTATCCGAGGAGGAGCAGCAGGCCGAAGGCGCCGAGGGCCTTCGGGAGACCCTCGTGGATGCGCCAGCCCACCAGGAGCGCGACGATCGCGAGGACGAGCAGGGTCAGGGCCGTCTGCACGAGGTCCGCGAGGGTGCGTCCGGTGAGGACGGCGCCACGGGACATCGGCAGCGACCTGAAGCGGTCGATGAGGCCCTTGTGCATGTCGTCGGCGATGCCCGCGCCGGCGCCCGCCGTGGCGAACGTGACGGTCTGGGCGAAGATGCCGGCCATCAGGAACTCGCGGTAGACCGCGGGGTCGGTGGTGCCCCCGATGTTCATCGAGCCGCCGAACACGTAGCTGAACAGCACCACGAACATGATCGGCTGGATCAGCCCGAAGATGACGACCTCGGGGATCCGCGTCATCCGGATCAGATTGCGCTTGGCGACGACGAGGGAGTCCCTGGCGGACTGCACGGGGCCGCCCGCGGGGCGGGGGGCGAGGGTCTGGGTGACGGCGCTCACTTGACGGCCTCCTTCTTCCGCTTGGGCTGCACGGCGGCGCCCGCCCCCGAGCCGTTCTCGTCCTCCTTCTCCTCGGCCACGTGGCCGGTCAGGGAGATGAACACGTCGTCGAGCGTGGGCCGGCGCAGACCGATGTCGTCGATCTCGATGCCGCGGGTGTCCAACTCCCTGATGACCTCGGCGAGGAGCTTGGCGCCGCCGGAGACGGGGACGGTGAGCTTGCGGGTGTGCTGCTCGACGGTGGTCTCGCCCTTGCCGAACCCGGCGAGGACCTCGGCGGCGGGCGTCATGTGCTCCCGCTCGTGGACCACGAGCTCGACCCGCTCGCCGCCGGTCTGGGCCTTGAGCTGGTCGGACGTGCCGCGCGCGATGACCCGGCCGTGGTCGATCACGCAGATGTCGTGCGCCAGGTGGTCGGCCTCTTCGAGGTACTGGGTGGTGAGCAGCAGTGTCGTGCCGCCGGCGACCAGCTCCTGGATGACCTCCCACAGCTGCAGCCTGTTGCGCGGGTCGAGTCCCGTCGTCGGCTCGTCCATGAACATCACGGGCGGCGAGACGACGAGTGCGGCGGCCAGGTCGAGTCGGCGGCGCATGCCTCCGGAGTACGTCTTCGAGGTCCGGTCGGCGGCGTCAGCGAGGTTGAACCGCTCGAGCAGCTCGGACGCGCGCGCCTTCGCCTCCTTGGCCTTCATCTGATACAACTGGCCGACCATTTGCAGGTTTTCACGACCCGTCAGATACTCGTCGACCGCGGCGAACTGGCCGGAGAGTCCGATCGAGCGCCGCACCTCGTTCGGATGCTTGAGAACGTCGATGCCCGCGACCACGGCCTTGCCGCTGTCCGGCGTGAGCAGCGTCGTCAGACAGCGCACGGCAGTGGTCTTCCCCGCCCCGTTCGGACCGAGCAGGCCGAGGACCGTGCCCTCCGGGACATCGAGATCGACGCCGTCCAGAGCCCTGACGTCACCGAAGGTCTTCACCAGACCTTCGGCGTAGATGGCGCCTGGCATGTGGCTTCCCCCATGGGTTGTGGGTGACCTGTTTGGTTGCCTTGCTCAGGAAAAGCTTAGGTATGTCCGTCAGGGCGCGCCCGACGGATTGGTGACGTGCACCACAAAGTATCGCGATACATCGCGTCTCATCAACTGGTTTTCCGTAATCTCCCGGCTCCGCCGGTCAGTCGATGACGAGGTAACCCGCGTCCCGCAGCGCCGCGCCCACCTCGGCGCAGTGCACCGGCCCCTTCGTCTCCAGGTGCAGCTCGACCTCGGCCTCCGTGAGCCCGAGCCGGGGATCGGTCCGTACATGGCTCACGTCGAGGACGTTGGCGTCGACCACCGACAGCACGCCGAGCAGCGTGGCCAGGGCGCCGGGACGGTCCGTCAGACGCAGCCGCAGCGACAGATAACGGCCGGCGGCGGCCATGCCGTGGCGCAGGATCCGCTGCATCAGGAGCGGGTCGACGTTGCCGCCCGACAGCAGCGCCACGACCGGACCCTCGAAGGAGTGCGGGTCGCTCAGGAGCGCCGCGACCGGACTCGCCCCGGCCGGTTCGACGACCAGCTTGGCCCGCTCCAGGCAGAGCAGCAGCGCGCTCGACAGCTCGTCCTCGGAGACCGTACGGACCTCGTCGACCAGCTCCTGGACCAGCTGGAACGGCACGTCACCGGGCCGCCCCACCCTGATGCCGTCGGCCATCGTCGCCGGATGGGGGATCGACACCGGCCACCCGGCCTCCAGTGAGGGCGGGTACGCCGCCGCGCCCGCCGCCTGCACGCCGATCACCTTCACATCGGGGCGCACCGCCTTGACCGCCACCGCGATGCCCGCGGCGAGCCCGCCGCCGCCGATGCCCACGACGATCGTGCGGACCTCGGGGCACTGCTCCAGGATTTCGAGGCCGACCGTGCCCTGTCCGGCGATGATGTCCGGGTGGTCGAAGGGGTGGATGAACACGGCGCCCGTCTCGCGCGCGTACTCCTGCGCCGCCGCCAGCGTCTCGTCGACGACCTGCCCGTGCAGCCGCACCTCCGCGCCGTAGTCACGGGTCGCCGCGACCTTCGGCAGGGGCGCGCCGACCGGCATGAAGACCGTGGAGCGTACGCCGAGGAGAGAAGACGCGTGCGCTACACCCTGCGCATGGTTTCCGGCACTCGCGGCGACCACGCCCGCGGCGCGCTCCTCGGGAAGCAGGCCCGCGATCCTGACGTACGCGCCGCGCAGCTTGAAGGAGCCGGTCCGCTGGAGGTTCTCGCACTTGAGGTGCACCGGCGCCCCGACCAGCCCGGAGAGGTACCGGCTGCCCTCCATCGCCGTCATCCGCGCGACCCCCGAGAGCATCTTCTGTGCGCCGCGCACATCGTCCAGGGTCACCGTCGGCAAGGAGTCAGCCGTGCTGTAGCTCATGACGGCAAGTCTCGCAGCTCACGCCGTACGGCTCCTGGTGTGACCACGGTCCGAGACTGGTTTGCGCAGCGTCGGTACGACCCGCCTTCCGGCCGC
The DNA here is from genome assembly GCF_035918235.1 of Streptomyces sp. NBC_01445. Lineage (NCBI taxonomy): Bacteria > Bacillati > Actinomycetota > Actinomycetes > Kitasatosporales > Streptomycetaceae > Streptomyces > Streptomyces sp. NBC_01445. The sequence continues at coordinate 4,417,291 of NZ_CP109485.1, forward strand.
GTACCCTGTCCCCCAACCCACCACCCCCGCATGAAGTGAGCCCCCGGCCATGCCCACACCACCGGAAACGATGGACATGACGACCGCCGGCGACACCGGCCTCCTCGAAACGCTCCAGCACGAGGTGGCGGTCTTCGCCCGCCGTGCCGAACAGACCCGGCTCGGCGGGGTCGGGCAGGTGCGCAACTCGATGGACCGAGCCGCGTATCTGCTGCTCAACCGCCTGGACAAGGAAGGCCCGATGGGCGTCAAGGCGCTCGCCGCGAGCATGGGCATCGACTCGTCGACGGTGACGCGTCAGGTCGCGCCGCTCGTCGACACGGGCCTCGTCAAGCGGACGTCCCACCCGGAGGACGGACGCGCGGTCGTCCTCCAGCTGTCGCCGCGCGGCCTCGCCCGGCTCGACGAGGTACGCACGTCCAGGCAGTCCCTGATGGCCGAGTTGACGCAGGAGTGGACCCCGCAGGAGCGCGAACAGTTCTGCGCGCTCCTCACACGCTTCAACGCCGCGCTGTCCGCGCGGCAGGCGGGCGGGCCCGCCCCGTCCGGGGAAGCCGCTCCCGGCTCTTGACCCCGGGCCCGCACCTGCCCTCATATGAGACCGGGCCCCTGTCGTACGCGGCCGGGGCCCGTCCCGTCCCAGCGACCGGCCGCCGAGCGGCCCGGCTGGAGGTGCGGTGCGAGAACGGCGCGCGTTCCAGGACGCCCGCCGGGCCCGGGAGTTCGAGGCGTTCGTCGCGGGCGCGGCAGGGCGGCTGCTCCATGCCGCGACCCTGCTCACCACGGAGCCGGCCGACGGCAACCCGCGCGCGCGGAAGCTGCTCGTCGCGGCGCTCGCGCAGACGTACGCCTCCTGGGACCGGCTGCGCGGCGAGGACCCCTACGACCGCGCCCGCAAGGAGCTCGCCCTGCGCTTCGCCCGCGCGGCCTGGCACCAGCACCGCGGGTACGGCGGCGTACTGCGCCACCTCGGCCCGCAGGCTCGGCTGATCCTGGTGCTGCGCCTCTACGAGGGGGTCGGCGAGGAGCAGGTGGCCGCGCTGCTCGGGCTCCCCATGGAGCGCGTACACGTGATCCACGCGCGCGCCATGGCACTCGTCCTGCACCCGCCGCGCGGGCCCGCCCCGGCCCTTGAGAACGCGCCGTCCCTGGAGGAGGTGCCGTCATGAACGCACAGGCCCGCACGGAGCGCGAGGTCCGCGCGATCCTGGAGGCCGCTCAGGGAGCGCTGCCGCCCGGGATCCACACCGAGGCGGTACGCCGGGGCGGACGGATCCTGCGCCGCAGGAGGGTGCTGCGCCGCCTGATGTGGCTGGCGCTGTGCCTGGCGATGACCGCGTTCTTCGTATGGGCCCTGCTCACCAGGCCCTGGGTGGAGCCGCCGTCCGGGACGACTCCACCACTCACGGGCTGGTGACCGCGCGCCTCCTCGCGGAGGCCGTCCGCGGTATCAGCCGAGCGCCTGCTGGAGGTCGGCGAGCAGGTCGTCGGCCGACTCGATGCCCACGGAGAGACGTACGAGATCGCTGGGCACTTCGAGCGCCGAGCCCGCGACCGAGGCGTGCGTCATGCGTCCCGGGTGCTCGATCAGGGACTCCACACCGCCCAGGGACTCGCCCAGGGTGAACAGCTTCGCCCGGTCGCAGACCGCGACGGCGGCCTCCTCGCCGCCCTCGACCTGGAACGACACCATGCCGCCGAACGCCTTCATCTGCTTGGCGGCGACCTCGTGACCGGGGTGCTCCGGAAGGCCCGGGTACAGAACACGCGTCACGCGCGCGTGCCGGGACAGCATGTCGGCGACCCTCGTCGCGTTCTCACTGTGCCGGTCCATGCGCACGGGCAGCGTCTTGATGCCGCGCAGCACCAGCCACGCGTCCATCGGCCCGGCGACGGCGCCCATCGCGTTCTGGTGGTACGCCAGCTCCTCGCCGAGCGCCGGGTCGGCGACGATCAGCGCACCGCCGACGACGTCCGAGTGACCGCCCATGTACTTCGTCAGGGAGTGCACGACGACGTCCGCGCCGAGCGCCAGCGGCTGCTGGAGGTACGGGCTCGCGAAGGTGTTGTCGACGACGAGCCGCGCCCCCGCCTCCCGCGCGACCTGCGCGACGACGGCGATGTCAGTGATCCCGAGCAGCGGGTTGGACGGCGTCTCGACCCAGATGACCTTGGTCTTCGGCGTGAGTGCCGCGCGCACGGAGGCCGGGTCGCTGGTGTCGGCGACCGACCACTCCACGCCCCACCGCGAGACGACCTTCGCGAACAGACGGAACGTGCCGCCGTACGCGTCGTTCGGGATGACCACGTGATCGCCGGGGCTGAGCAGCGTACGGAGAAGGCAGTCCTCGGCGGCGAGCCCGGAGGCGAACGCGAGGCCGCGGCGGCCGCCTTCGAGGGCGGCGAGATTCTCCTCCAGGGCGGTCCTGGTCGGGTTGGCGCTGCGGCTGTACTCGTAGCCACCGCGCAGCCCGCCCACGCCGTCCTGCTTGTACGTGGAGACCTGGTAGATCGGGGGGACAACGGCGCCCGTCAGGGGGTCGGCCGTGTTGCCCGCGTGAATGGCCACGGTCTCGAACCCGTGACCGCCGTGGGTGTTCTGGCTGTTGTGCGTGTCGCTCATGCGGCCAGAGCGTAGTGCGCGCACGGGCCGCGCGGCGGCCCTACCGGGCCTCATTCGCCAATTGTCCGACCCTTCTGGTTCGCTTGTACGCATGGGAATTCTCTGGGTCCTGATGGCAGTGGTCATGTTGGGGGCGGTGCTTGGCCCGTACCTGCTGCGCAGGCGCGGCGGGATACGCCAGGTCGCACCCGGTTCGCCGGACGCGGCGGACCCCGCGGAGTACGGCTTCATGCGCCAGGAAGACCTGGACGTGCGGCTCCCGGGCCCCGACCAGGACCTGTTGAACGTGATGTCGGTGGTCCAGCGCAACCAGGACTTCACCGCCGCCAAGCAGCTCCTCGCCGGCACGGGCAAGGAGACCGAGCAGCGCTGGGAGCGCGTGCAGGCGATCGCCGGCGCCGCCGCCCTGGAGCTCGCGCAGACTCCGCGGCTCGGCGCCGGGTGGCTCCACGCGTGGCGTGCCCAGGACCTTAAGGACCCGGGCGGGGCACAGGTGTTCGCGGAGTTCCTCGTCCAGCAGGCCTGGCGGAACGCGGGCGGTGAAGCGCAGGCCGACGAGCGGCGGATCATCCTGGAAGAGGCAAGGTCGGCCTGCGAGGACGCGGCGCTCCTGGCCCCCGGCGACCCGGTCCCCCACATCACACATCTCGCCGTGGCCCGCGGCCTCGGGTACTCCCAGCACGACTTCGAGCAGCTCTGGCTCAAGATCCTCGACACGGCGCCCGGCCACATGGGCGCCCACCTGGCGGGCCTGCGGTACTGGTGCGAGAAGTGGCACGGCTCGCGCGAGCTCGCCTTCTCCTTCGCCGAGGCCGCCGCCGCGCGCGCCCCGCGCGGCTCGCTCCTCGCCGCGCTCCCCCTCTTCGCTCTCTACGAGCACCTGCCCGACGTCAATCTGGTGCGCAGCTTCTACCAGAGCGAGGTCGTCACCAAGTCGATCCACGGCGCGCTCTTCGCCGTCCAGGCCGCCCGGCCGGACGACCCGATGCTCGCCCACGTCCGCCACCTCCTGGTGTTCTTCCTGGTCCGCTGCGAGCGCTGGGCCGAGGCGATGGAGCAGCTGCTCCACGTCGACGGCCACGTGGGCGCGCTCCCCTGGACGACGGGCTCGGACCCGGCGGCGGACTACGCGGTGTACCGGGCGCTCGCGGTCGCGGGCTACGAGGCGAACGGCGGGAGCCCGGCGACGCTGCGCCACTGACCGCCCCGCGCGGCCCGACGCTCAACTGCGGCGTCTCGACCAGAGGTTCTGCTCTCGGCCCAGCATCCCCCCGACTGTGTCCCGCCGTCGGCACTCTTCATCCACAGCGGGGCACCCCCAAACCCCGCAAGCGCACGCACGGCCCGGCTGCGGAGCCTCGGCCGGCCGGCCTCCGCCTTCCGCCGGGCCGCCTCGCGGTCAGCCCTCCGCGCGGGCGGGCAGCCGCCATCCCGGGCGCGGGAAGTGGCACGTGTAGCCGTCCGGGTAACGCTGCAGATAGTCCTGATGCTCGGGCTCGGCCTCCCAGAAGGGGCCGCCCGGCTCTACCTCGGTGACGACTTTGCCCGGCCACAGTCCGGAGGCGTCCACATCCGCGATCGTGTCCTCGGCGATCCGCTTCTGCTCGTCATCCACGTAGTAGATCGCCGAGCGGTAGCTGAGACCGATGTCGTTGCCCTGGCGGTTCTTGGTGCTCGGGTCATGGATCTGGAAGAAGAGCTCCAGGATCGCGCGGAAGTCGGTCCTCTCGGGGTCGAAAAGGATCTCAATGGCCTCCGCGTGAGTGCCATGGTTACGGTACGTCGCGTTCGGCACGTCACCGCCTGTGTATCCGACCCGGGTCGCCGTCACGCCCGGGAGTCGGCGGATCAGGTCCTCCATCCCCCAGAAGCATCCGCCCGCCAGCACGGCCCTCTGTGTCTGCGCAGCCATTTCGGCCCCTCCAATATCTGTCAGCTCGGTCACTCGGGGTACTCGGCTCGCACACCGCCGCCATCCCACGCCCACCTCCTCAACGCGCGAGGGCTCCAAGCGATTCCGCGCCACTCCAACCGTCGCTGCCCGGATGGGCCACAGGGCAGCACAGGCTCGCCGGCACTGGCGTCTCTTGCCCGATCGGCGTGGCGAGGGCTGAGGGCTGAGGGCTGACAACACCTGTCAGCCGATAGGTGATCACTTTCGGTCAAGGTTCTCCTGGGCCGCATGACAGCGCCGCTCCGTTGCCACGATTTCCCTCATGGCGACTTCGGGGCCAAAGAGCGGGCGTCTCGGCGGACTGGACCAGTGGTGGGGCGTCCTGGCAGGCGCTCTTCTGATCGCAGCATGGATCAACTCCGCCGCTGGTCCGGCGGTCATCATCACGCTGTCCGCGGCCGTACTCGTATGGTGCTTCTTCCAAGCCCCCGTGACGTGTGGCGCACCTGTGCGAGGACGAGCGGACGGCTGCCGCAACAACGCCTCGGGACTACTGCTGGGCTGCCACATTCACCAGCACCGGTGGCAGAAACTCAAGATGCTGATCTTGCGACGACAGGTGCGCGCGTTCTGCTCCGGTCTGTTCTCGGACGGCAAGGCGGCGATCGTCACGCTGGCCGGCGTGGGCAGTTTCATCTCGGGCCTGGCCACTCTGGTCCCTGGCGTCATCGTCAAATGACGGGACCCGCTCCCGAACTCCCTCCTCCGTCACCGTCCCGGTCATCGGGTGGTCAAAGGGTGGCCAGGTCGTGGCCAAGCCGCCGTATGCGTTCGGCATGTGGTCCCGACGGCGGGCGACATAGCTCGATTTGCCCTTTCCCTTGCTGGCTAGTGTGACGGAACGAAAGCGTCCGCAGCGAAGGGGAGACAGCGGTGGAGGTGCCGATACGTTCGCGGCTTCTCGACTACGCCGACTACACCGAGTACGCCCAGGCGGAACCTCCCGCAGGGGCCGACACCGGTCCGGCGCACGGGCGTTCACCGCTCCTCGACTACGTGGGCCGCGTCGACGCGGGGACGCTCGCACGCGATGACGCGGCGGGCCCGAAACCCGATGTTCCCGCCTATCACACGGCCGTGTACGTACCGGCCCATCCCCGCTACGCCGACATCGCCGACGCGGACGGCCGCCCCGCCCGCGTGCCCTTCATCGCCTACGAGCTGTTCGCGCACCCCTCCGACGGAAACGTGGCCCTCGCGTTCACCACGCTGGAGAAGCTGGTGTCCGCGCTCGGCCCGGCCCAGCCGTGGATCGCCGCCTCGATCGGCCCCCTGGCCGAGGGCATGCGCGAACACGGCGCCCGCGTCCGCCTCGACCCCGAGGTGGCCCCGGGGCACCACAACTGGCAGCAGGCCGACCTGGCCGCCTACGCCCGGGAGATGTCCTGATGGCCGATCTCAAGGTGGTCATGAGCGACCTCACCTCCATGGCCGGCACCTTCCACCGCGAGGCCGGCCACTACCGGGAGCTGCACCCCCAGGTCGCCCCGCCTCTGGTGGACGGGGGCGACGCCGGGCTCGATCACGCCGTCAAGGAGGTCGCCGACCTCATCGTCGCCCTGCACACCGGCTTCGCCGACCGGCTCGACGACCACGGCGACAAGGTCACCGCCGCCCGCGACTCGCTACGGAGGCACGACATCGACGTACACGGCCTGTTCGAGGACCTGATGGCGGGCGAGGGCTGATGACCGACAGCTGGGTCGGCGGCGACATCGGCGGGCTGCGCACGATGGCCGAGACGTACCGGAACGCCAAGAAGGCGCTCGAAGGCGTCGTCCATCCGCTCGGCGGCGCCGTGGACACGCTGGTGGACGACGCGGGCTGGAAAGGCGAGGCGGCGGAGAGCTTCCGTGCCGCCTGGAGCGAGGACGCCCTGACCGCGGGCGCCTTCGCGGGCCTCGTGCACGACGCCGGGGACATCCTCGGCACGCTCGTCGACGCGCTCTCCGCCTGTGACACCGCGCTGAAGAACGCCGAGCACGTCGCCACGGGCAAGGGCGTTCCCATGGGCGACAAGGGCGTTCCGCAGGCGTTCGTCACCGCCGATCCGCCGAGCCCCGACGACCAGAAGACGATCTCCGCGGCCACGGAGTACGACACCGTGCGCAAAGAGGTCCTGCACACCGCCCAGCACGCGCGCCTCGTCGCCGCCGACCGACTGCGCGGCCTGTACGCCCAGGCCACCGCCAAGGTCTCCCCCGGCGACAAGGTCACCCTCGCCGACTATCTGCGCGGCCTGTACGCCTACGACGCCGAGGACGCGCGGGCCGGCGGCAAGGAGGCACGGGCCAGGATCGACGACGCCAAGTCCGAGGAGCAGGCCGCCAAGAAGGCTCTCCGCAAGGAACGGAAGACGTTCCAGCAGCAGGGCCGCAGGCTGCCCGACGACCTCCCCGCCAAGGGCACCTATCGCGACGCCGTCGCGGACGTCGAGTCGCTGGAGCAGGACATCGCCCGCGCCGATCACGGCAGCACCGCGCTGCCCTACGACCGCGCCCTGAACGTGAAGCTGGCCGACGCCGCGGATGCGCTGCGCGTCGGCGAGGGAGTGGAGAAGCTCCCGGACTTCCTCAAGGAGATCCCGGTCCTGGACGTCGCCGCCGCGGGCACGTGTGGTCTGCTGGAGGCGTCGGACGACCACGACAAGGGCTGGTCCTGGCAGCACTCGGTGGCCGTGGACGGCGGTGCCAACGTCGGCGGTCTCGTCGCCGGTACGGCCATCACCGCCGGCCTGGTGGCCGCCGCGCCCTTCGACGTCCCCGTGGCCGTGGTGGCCGGGGTCGGCGGCGCAGTCGTGATCGGCGCGACCGGCGTCATCGACCACGCCTTCCACGAGCACTGGAGCGAGGACATCCACAAGGACGGCGTGGTGGGCGGTGTGCTGCACGGTAGCGGCCATGTCCTCTCCCAGACCGGGGACGACTTCAAGCGACTTGGGAAGGATGTCTGGGGTGGCATCAAGAGCATCTTCTGAGGTTCCCGCCGCGGGGGCCTCGCCCGTGCCGGGCGATGGACGGATTCCGGTGCTGCCCGGCCTCGGGACCAGCTGGTACGAGCGTGGGGTGCGGTACTGGATGCGGCGTACCGGGACCGGTGTGCTGTGGCTGGTCGTGCTGGCGTTCTTCTGTTTCGTCTCCCTGAGCCTTTACTCGGGGTTCCGTGAGGTGCTGCCGTCCGGCGTGCGCACCGTGTGGGACGTGGCGCAGGCCGTCGCGGCCTGCGTGGCTGTCGTGTGGGGCTGGGTCGTGCAGCGGCGGGCGCATCACAGGGACCTGCTGGACCCGCCCGGTCCCGGCCGGACCCGTGCCGCGCGGCGGGCCTCCGCCGGGCGCTCCACCGGTCTGGCCGTCCTCGGCCGTGGCCTCGTGGTGATCGCCGCTCCCGTCATGCCGGCGTTCGCCGCGTTCTGTGTGGGCTGGAGCGTCGCCGCGCTCACCGTCCGCGAGTATCCGAGCGAGGTCGGCGCGCGGCGGGCGCTGCAGGAGTAGGGCGCCACCCTCGGACTACTCGCACCGAGGCGGCGTCCTCAGGCCGCGAGGCGTACCTCGCCCTGGCGCGGGGCGGCCCGGCGGACGGTGTGGCCGGCGGGCGGCGTCGCGAGGCGGAGCAGTTCGGACTGACCGAGGGCCAGGACGTCGGCGAGACCGAGGCCCAGGGCGTGGGCCGCGGCCGCCAGGACCTCGGACGACGCCTCCTTGAGGCCGCGCTCGATCTCGGAGAGGTACGGGAGGGAGATCCGGGCCGCGTCGGCGACGTCCTTCAGCGTGCGTTCCTGGGCGAGGCGCTCGCGGCGCAGGACATCACCCACGATGTCGCGCCAGAGCGGCTCCTTGGGCGGCACCCCGGCGGGCTCCGCCGGGACCGGGCGCAGGGCCGGGCGCAGAGGGATGACGCGGGCCTGGTTCGACGCGTGGCTGCTCACGGGTTCAGCGTAGGAGCGGCGCACGCCGTGCGGCACATCGTTCTGCCCGTGGCAGAAAACGACGCGGCCACGTCATAGGCCCCGTCCCGCCTCCGCCCGCATCCGCGCCGCCGTGGTCGACGGGTCGTAGTCCTCCGGAACCCCCTCCACGAAGATCACCTCGCCTTCCAGGTTCCGCGTCCGCAGCGGTATGAGCTCCTGGTAGGCGTCGGAGTCGTACCAGCCGTGGGCCGCGGCCTTGTCCGGGAACGAGATGACGACGATGCCCCCCGGCCACGAGCCCTCGATGTCCTCCAGCCGGGCGCCGTGCACGAGGAAGCGGCCGCCGAACGGGTCGAGGGTCGACTGGATGCGCTCCATGTAGTCGAAGACCTCTTCGTTCGGCACGGTGGTGTTGCGCAGGGCGGCGATGGCGTAGGCGGTCATGGGGTCCTCCCCGGCAGGATCGGTTCGATGACTCGATCCTGCCGGGGGACGGACGGACCGTCGATTACGCCTGAGGTAATGCCCTGGGTAATGCCCCGGACAAAGCCCCGGGCAACGCCCGAGGGATCAGATCGTCGCCGTGTCGATCACGAACCGGTACCGCACGTCGCTCGCGAGCACGCGCTCGTACGCCTCGTTGATCCGGCTCGCCTCGATCAGCTCGATCTCGGCGCCCAGGCCGTGCTCGGCGCAGAAGTCGAGCATCTCCTGGGTCTCCTGGATACCGCCGATGCCGGAGCCCGCGAGGGACTTGCGGCCCGCGATCACGGAGAACAGGTTGATGGAGATGGGCTCCTCGGGGGCGCCCACGTTCACCAGGGCGCCGTCCGTCTTCAGGAGCGAGAGGAACGCGCCGAAGTCGAGCGGGGCCGAGACCGTCGACAGGATGATGTCGAAGGTGCCGGCCAGCTCCTCGAAGGTCTTCGGGTCGCTGGTCGCGTAGTAGTGGTCGGCGCCCAGCTTGAGGCCGTCCTCCTGCTTGCGCAGGGACTGCGACAGGACGGTCACCTCGGCACCGAGCGCGTGCGCGATCTTGACGCCCATGTGACCGAGGCCGCCCATGCCGAGGACGGCGACCTTCTTGCCGGGGCCCGCGTTCCAGTGCTTGAGCGGGGAGTACGTGGTGATGCCCGCGCACAGCAGCGGCGCGGCCTCGTCGAGGGCGAGGCCCTCGGGGATGCCGACGGTGTAGTTCTCGTCGACGACGATGTGGGTGGAGTAGCCGCCGTAGGTGGGCTCGCCGTTCTTGTCGAGGGCGTTGTACGTGCCGACGTTGCCCTTGGCGCAGTACTGCTCGAGGCCCGCCTTGCAGTTGTCGCACTCGCGGCAGGAGTCGACCATGCAGCCGACGCCGACGCGGTCGCCGACGGCGAACTTGGTGACGCCGGGTCCCACCTCGGTGACGATGCCGGCGATCTCGTGGCCGGGGACCATCGGGAAGATGCCCTCACCCCAGCCGTCGCGGGCCTGGTGGATGTCGGAGTGGCAGATGCCTGCGAACTTGATGTCGATCAGGACGTCGAACTCGCCCACCGGGCGGCGCGGAATGGTGGTGCGCTCCAGCGGGGCCTTTGCGGAGGGTGCGGCGTAGGCGCTGACGGTGGTGATCTCTGAGGTCATGCGTCAAGCCTGCCTCAGCCGGAGGCATCCTCCGAGCTCAGGGCCTCGCCCCGCTTTGCGTACGCCCACTGGTCCTACTACTGGCGGGGTCAGGATCACCTTCGTACGACTGTGACTGCCCGGCGATACTTGAGGCATGGACGATGACGGGACCCGCGCCACCCCGGCCGCCGGCGAGCCGCTGGACCGGCGTGCCGAGCTGAGCGAGTTCCTGCGCACCCGGCGGGCCCGGCTGAAGCCGCAGGACGTGGGGCTGCCGGACTTCGGGCGGCACCGGCGCGTGCCGGGCCTGCGCCGCGAGGAGCTGGCGCAGCTGGCCGGTGTGTCGGTGGCGTACTACACGCGCCTGGAGCAGGGGAACGGGCGGAACGTGTCGGCAGAGGTGCTCGACGCGATCGCGCGCGCCCTGCGCCTCACGGACGCCGAGCACGCGCATCTGACGCATCTCGCCAAGCCGAAGCAGCACAAGAAGAAGCGCGCCTCGCGCGGACAGCAGCAGGTGCGGGTCGCGCTGAGTCAGCTCCTGGACACGCTGGACGGCGTCCCGGCGTACATCGGCGGGCCGCGCTCGGAGATCCTCGCGTGGAACCGGATGGCGGCGGCGCTCTTCGGTGACTGGAGCGAGCTGCCGCCGCGTGAGCGGAACTGGGCGCGGCTCGTCTTCCTCAACCCCGCCTACCGCGACCTGTTCCTGGAGTGGGACTCCAAGGCGTCCGACATGGTCAGCTATCTGCGCCTGTACGCGGGCTGCCACCCGGACGACCCGGAGCTGTCGGCACTGGTCGGTGAACTCTCCGTCAAGAGCGAGGAGTTCAGGCGGCTGTGGGCGACGCACGACGTCAGGGAGAAGAGCCACGGCGTGAAGCAGATGCGGCATCCGCTCGTCGGTGACCTGGCGCTGATGTACGAGACACTGCACCTTCCGGACGACGAGGAGCAGTTCCTGGTCATGTACCACGCGGAACCGGGCTCCCCGTCGGCCGAGGCGCTGCGCCTCCTCGCGAGCTGGGGCACGGACGCGGTACGGGCGGGCCAGGGTCAGGGTCAGGCCAAGGACTGAGCGGCTCTACGGCTGGTAGGGCGGCGCCGCCCCCCAGTTCCACAGCGGTACGGGCTGCTCGGCGGGCCGGGCCGCGTCGGGGCCCGAGAAGTACACGGCGAGCCGGGTGCCCCACTCGATGTAGGCGCTGAACGCGGAGCGGAACTCGGCGTCGGCCGGCAGGCCCGCCTCGTCCGCCGCGTCGTGCATCAGATCGACCCAGCGGCGGCGCTGCGGCTCCGTGATGTGTTTGCCGACGTGCTTGGCGACCATGTGGCTGTGGCCGCCCTGCTGTTCGGAGTAGGCGGCGGGGCCGCCGAAGACCTCGCCGATCCACAGGGCGACGTGCCCGGCGTGCTCGGGCGGGAGGTCCGCGAACAGGGGGCCCAGGAGGTCGTCCTCGAGGACCTTGGCGTAGAAGACGTCGGTGAGCCGCGCGAAGGCGTCGGCGCCGCCGGCCCAGTCGTACAGGCTCGGGACGGACGCGCCGGTGCCGCGCACCGACGTGGGCTTGTAGTGGCGCATCTCGTCGATGTTCCCGACGTACGGCCTGATCTCTGCGAGGAAGTCCTGGAAGAGCTCGGACTTGCGGAAGCCCTCGATGTGGTCCTCGGTCGAGGTCCAGGTGATGCGCAGGATGAAGTGCTCGAAGTCCTCTTCGCAGCGCGCCAGTTCGTAGTCGACACACTGGGGCGCGGCGGCGAGCCGGACGGCGGCGCGCGTGTAGGCCGCGAGGAACTCTGCGGACCGGTCCTCGGGGATCCGGTAGCGGATGTACTCGACTGTCTGCGTCGTCATGGCAGTCATCACAACACGGGTGGCCCGCCCCGGCCATGAGGTCGGGACGGGCCACCCGGGCTGTCAGCGCTGGGCGTAACGGGCCATGCCCGTCACTACGCCGGCCGGCGTAGTGCGCCTACGCCCACGCGTCGCGGCTACTTGCCGTAGTACGCGTTGTAGACCGAGATCGTCGACTTGTTGCCCTTCTTGTCGGCGATCTTGGCGTGGAAGGAGACGGCCTTGCCCTTGGCCGGGTTCTTCACGGTGACCTTGCCGTTCTTGACGTCCAGCTTCTTCCACGTCTGGCCGTAGTCGTAGGAGACGTACACGGACAGCGACTTGAGGTTGCTGCCCGCGGCCGCGCCCTGGACGGTGACGGGGACCGACTGGGTCTTGTCGGCGGGGGCGGTGCTGTCGAGGCCGACGGCCGCGTTGAAGCGGGCCGTGGACAGCGGCAGCCTGGCCGCCTCGTCGGAGGAGGCCGGCTTCTTCGAGCGGAACGTCCAGCTGGCGTCGACGCGGGTGGAGGCCGCGGCGATCTTGACGCTGCGCTTGATGGACGTCGACAGCTTGTACTCGGCGTCGCCGGAGGTGACCTTGAAGGGCTTCTCGCCGACCAGCGGGTCGTCGTTCTCGCCGACCTTGGTGCTGCCCTTGTAGAGCGTGGTCTTCACCGAGAGGTACTGCGAGTAGCCGGCGTGGGTCTTGCCGTCGGCGTACATCGGCAGGTTGCCGTAGATCTCGTTGCCGTCGCGGTAGACGCCGTAGTCACCGCCGATGCGGGGGCCGAAGACGCCGGTGTTGAACGTCTTCTCGTACGCCTTGCCACCCTGGAACGACTGGGGCGTGCCCAGCGTGTAGGAGGCCTCCTGGGTCGGGAAGCCGTCGCTGTCCTCGGGGCCGTTCTGCGAGAACTCCAGGCCCCACTTCACCTTGTCGCCGGTGGACAGGTGCAGGGTGCGGGTGCCGGGGAGCTTCTGGTCGACGGCGGCGGACCAGCCGCCGGAGCTGACGGGCAGCATGCCGATCGCGCCGATGGAGCCGGTCTTGTCCTTGGCCGCTCCGCCGAGGCCGACCTTCACCGTGGCCAGGTCACTCGCCGTGTAGTGCTTGGTGTAGCCGGTGGCGAGCTTCTTGACGGTGCCGCCGGAGACGGTGTCGTACTCGGTGTCGGCGCCCTTCGTCCACACGCCGGTCCACTGCTGCTGGAGCTTGATGCCGGTCGGCTCCGGGCCGATGCCGGCGGTGCGGAAGTTGGTGGTGTACGAGTCCAGGAGCCAGCCGTAGCTGGACGAGGAGTCGGCGGTGTCGACCGTGAACTCCGGCGCGGCGAGGACGCCCTTGGCGGCGGCGTCGGGGACGGTCACGGACACGGGCTTGGTGGTACGGGCGTCGAGCGTGACCGTCGTGTTCCGGGTGACGTCCAGCTTCGGCTGCACCAGCCAGTCGGCGCCCTTGGAGAAGTCCTCGGGGTCGGCCACCAGGTACTCGTTGAGGATGTAACTGCCCTTGGGGACACGGACCTTGACGGTGCCCGAGGCCGGGTCGTAGGCGCTGAAGAACGCGTCCGTGCCGATGCCGGCCAGGGACGTCTCGTAGCCCTGGGCGTCCTTGCCGTCGCGCCCGATGTGCTTGAGCGTCACGTCGTACGACTCGACCTCGCGCTGCACGGCGGCCGCGGTGCGCACGGACTGGCCGCCGCCCGTCGCCACGACGTACGCGGAGTACGCGCCGTCGACCGTGCCGCCGAGCTTCGTGTTCGCGGTCAGGTCCACGGAGGCGGTGCCGCCCGCGGGGACGGTCACCTTGGCGGCACCGAGCTTGAAGAAGCCGGCCGGGGCGGCCTGGCCCTTCGGGTTGGTGCCGGTGGCCGTCAGGTCGAGGGTGACGTCCTTGTCACCGGTGTTCCTGTACGTCACCTTCTTGGTGATCGCGGCATCGTCGGTGTGCGGCCACTGAGCGACACCGAAGCTCACCGAGACGGGCTCGGCGAACACGGTCTGCCCGATGGCCTTGTCGACCTGGATGCGGCCCGAACCCTGCTCGAAGGGCGTGTACTTGCCACCCTTGGTGGAGCCGGTCAGGACGCCCTTGAGCTGGGCGGACTTCCAGTCCGGGTGCTCCTGCTTGAGGATCGCGGCGGCGCCCGCGACGTGCGGGGTCGCCATCGACGTACCGGAGATCGTGAGGTAGCCCGCGGGGTTCTCGCCGACTTCCCTGTCGATGACGCTGCCCGGGGCGGCGGCGGCCGTGATGTCGACGCCGGGGGCGGTGACGTCCGGCTTGACGGCGCCGTCGCCGATGCGCGGGCCGCGGCTGGAGAACTCGGCCAGCTTGTCGTTGCCGTCGACCGCGCCGACGGTCAGGGCCGCGTCCGCGCTGCCCGGGGAGCCGACGGTCGAGTCGCCGAACTCGCCCTCGTTGCCCGCGGCGATGGCGAACAGGATGCCCTTCTCGGCGGACAGCTTGTTGACCTCGGCCTCGAGCGGGTCCACCTCGGGGGTGTCACCGCCGCCGAGGCTGAGGTTGACGACGTCGGCACCCTGGTCGGCGGCCCACTCCATGCCGGCGAGGATGCCGGAGTCGTCGCCGAAGCCGTCGTCGCTGAGGACCTTGCCGTTGAGCAGCTTGGCGCCAGGGGCTACGCCCTTGAACTTGCCGCCCGACTTGGCGCCCGTACCGGCGGCGATGGACGCGACGTGCGTGCCGTGGCCGTAGCGGTCCACGGCGTCGGCGGAGGTGGAGAAGTTCTTCTCGCCGACGACCTGGCCCTTGAGGTCGGGGTGGGTCGCGTCGACGCCCGTGTCCAGGACGGCGATCTTGACGCCCTTGCCGTCGTAGCCGGCGGCCCACGCCTTGGGGGCGCCGATCTGCGGGACCGACTTGTCCAGGCTGGCCTTGCGCACGCCGTCGAGCCAGATGCGGCTGATGCCGGAGGCGGCGGAGCCCTGGGAGGTCGTGACGGCGTCCCAGAGGCGGGTGGCGTCCTGCTTGGGTGTGGTGACGGCGTCCGCGTTCAGCGACTTGAGGGTCCTGCGGACTGTCGTGTCACCGGCGTCGCGCACGTCGGCTCGGGCTGCGGTCGCGGTGCCCTTGTAGCCGACGATCACCTTGAGGCCGTGCTTCTGCGCCTTGCGGTTGGCCGACTTGGAGAGCTCGGTGACGTCGAAGAGCCGCTGGTCGAGCTTGCCGCTCGCGACCAGCCGCTGTGCGTCGGCCGGCACCACGAGGGTGTGGCCGCCGACGGTGCGCGTCTGCGCGGGGATGTGCTCACGGCCCTTGGCGTGCTGGTAGCCGACCGGCTTCCCCTTCGCGTCGAGGGTGACGCGGTCGCCGGTGATGAGCGTGATGTGCTGGTCGGGCGAGGCCTTCGCCGTCTCGCCGGACTGCGCCGCGGGGGCGGCGGCCACGGCCGGGGCGGTCAGACCCGCGGTGAGGACGACGGCCGCTGCGGCGGCCACAGTCGTGGCGCTCAGTCTCTTCGAGGTTATTCGTGCCTGTCTGTGCAACTTTCCCCCTGGTGACGGTAGTTCACCGGTGGGAGGCCCGAGCGGACCCCCCTGCAAAGAGATGATGCAGGGGGGTCACCGGTTGTGCACCGAAGCAATCGAAATCAGCCAGCTTTTGAGTTTTCCGTGATGGTGATCCGGCCCTTGCGGATGGTCGCGAGCCGGGGCGCCCTGCGGGCGATCGACGAGTCGTGGGTGACCATGATGAAGGTCAGCCCGTGCTCCTTCCACATGGTCTCGAGCACGTCCATGATCTCGTCGCGCATGGACTCGTCGAGGTTGCCGGTGGGCTCGTCGGCGAGCAGCACCTTGGGGTTCTTGACGAGGGCGCGGGCGATGGCGACGCGCTGCTGCTGGCCGCCGGACATCTCCCCGGGCAGATGGCCGAGCCGTTCGCCGAGGCCGACCGAGTTCAGGGCCTGCGCGGCGCGTTCGCGGCGGTCGGCGGCCTTGAGGCCGAGCGGCACGAGGGCCGTCTCGACGTTCTCCTGGGCGTTGAGCGTCGGGATCAGGTTGAAGCTCTGGAAGACGAACCCGATGGACTCGGCGCGGAACTTGGTGAGCCGCGCCTCCGGGAGCTTCGCCAGGTCGACGCCGTCGAGTTCGATGCTGCCCGCGGTCGGCCGGTCGAGCCCGCCGAGCATCTGGAGGAGGGTGGACTTGCCGCCGCCGGTGGGGCCCTGGATGACGAGCCGGTCGCCGTCGCCGATGGTCAGGTCCACCCCGGCGAGCGCGTCGACGGTGTCCTTGCCGCGCCGGTACTGCTTGGTGACGCCTCTCAGCTGATACATGGTGCAACTCCTGCGGTACGTAGAGGTGTTCGGGAGGCCGCGCGGTGCGGCTACTCGACGCGGCGCAGGGCGTCGGCCGGGCGAAGGCGGGAGGCGCGCCAGCCGCCGAAGGCGCCGGCGATCAGGCCTCCGGCGACGGCGAGGCCGACGGCGAGCGTGATGGTGGTGGCGCTGACGGGCGCGCTGAGGGCGATGTCGAGGGTCTTGCCAGCCGCCTGGCGCATGCCGGGGCCGCCCATGGCCAGGCCGCCGCCCCTGGCGCCGCCGCCCGCGCCTGAGCCGAGTTCGGCGGTGAGGGTGGGGCTGATGGCGGTGACGGCGTAGGCGCCCGCGAGGCCGACGGCTATGCCGAGCACGCCACCGACGAGCCCGTTGACGACGGCCTCGCCGACGACCTGGCGGGTGACCCGTCCGGACTTCCAGCCGAGCGCCTTGAGCGTGCCGAACTCCCGTACGCGGCGGGAGACCGCCGACGAGGTGAGCAGCCCCGCGACCAGGAACGCGGCGACGAGCACGGCGATGGAGAGCCACTTGCCGACGTTCGCCGCGAGGTCGGAGGCAGTGGAGAGGGAGCCGGAGACGGTGTCGGCGAGATCGGCCGAAGTGGTCACCGTCGTACCGGAGATGTTCTTCTGGATGGTGGCCTTGACCGCGGAGATCTGCTGCGAGTCGGTCGCCTTCACATAGACCGTGGTGATCTTGTCCTTGGCGCCGGCGAGGGTCTGCGCCTGCTTCAGCGGCACGTACAGATTGGCGGCCGCGTCACCGCTGTCGGGCGTCGCGATGCCGATGAGCTTGTACTTGACGCCCTTGATCTTGACGGTGCCGCCGAGGGCGAGCTTCTTCTCCTTGGCGTACGAGGTGTCGGCCACGGCGACCTTGGCGTCGGTCTCGGACGTCTTGAACGTACGGCCCTTGGTGACCTTGGAGGAGGTGAGGGGGCCGAGGCCCTGCTTGGCCACGTCGGTGCCGTACACGCTGTAGGAGTTGACGTCGAAGGAGGCGCCGCCGCCCTCGACCCGGCCCTGCGGCTCGCCGCCGGAGCCGCCCGGACCGCCCTGGCGGGTGGCGCCGCCGCTCTGGTCCTGCTTGAACTGGCCGCGCTTGAACTCGCCGCTGACCTTCATCACCTGGAGGCTGAGGCCGCCCACCGAGTCGGCGACGCCCTTCTGCCCGGCGACCTTGGTGACCGTCGACGAGGCCAGGGTCTGGAAGCCCTGCACCATGACGCGGTCGCTGCTCTGCTCCTCGCCGTCGTCCTTGGCGCCGAACTCGAATCGCGGCCGCCCGGTCTCCCCGCTCTTGGGCGCCTCGGCGGCCTTGGTGACGGTCATGTCGGTGCCGAGGCCGTACAGGGACTGGAGGACCTTGTCCTGGGCCTGGTTCATGCCGGAGGACACGGAGTTGACCACGATGACCAGCGCGATGCCGAGCGCGAGCCCGGAGGCGACGACGAGGGCCGCCTTTCTGCGGCGGCGCAGTTCGCGCCTCAGGTAGGTGAAGAACATGCCGTGAAGCTAGGGACACACCGTGATGTTCGGATAAGCCCGGGATAAGAGACCGATGAGAACTCGCGGAAAGCCCGAAGGCCCGCACCCCGTCGCCGGGGTGCGGGCCTTCTGCGAGGACTGTCGGACGGAGGACCGTCAGGCGGCCGAACCGGCCGTCCACTGCGCCCAGTCCAGGTTCCAGCCGTTGAGGCCGTTGTCGGGCTGGATGGTCTTGTCGCCCGTGTTCTTCACGACGACGACGTCACCGACCATGGAGTTGTCGTAGAACCAGGCACCCGGAGTGTTCGGGTCCTTGGCGCCCTTGGCGTCGGACAGGCCGACGCAGCCGTGGCTCGTGTTGGCACCGCCGAAGATCGACTTGGCGCCCCAGTAGTTGCCGTGGATGAACGTGCCGGAGTTCGACAGACGCATCGCGTGCGGCACGTCCTTGATGTCGTACTCGCCCTTGCCGTCGTCGTCCTTGAAGCCGACCGTCGAGCCGTCCATGCGGGTCTCCTTGAACTTCTCGGAGATCACCATCTGGCCCTGGTACGTCTTGTTCTCCGGCGAACCGGCCGAGATCGGGATGGTCTTGACGACCTTGCCGTCCCGCGTGACCGTCATGGTCTTGGTCGCCGCGTCGACGGTCGAGACCTGGTTGCGGCCGATCTTGAAGGTGACCGTCTTCTGCTGCACGCCGTAGACGCCGTTCGCGCCTTCGACGCCGTCGAGGTTCAGCTTCAGCGTGACCGTGGAGCCGCCGGTCCAGTAGTCCTGGGGGCGCAGGTCGAGGCGCTGGTTGCCGAACCAGTGGCCGACGACCTCCTGGCCGCTGCTGGAGGAGACGGTGATGCCCTTCTGGACATCGGCCTTGTTCGTGATCGCCTTGTCGAAGTTGATCGAGACCGGCATGCCGACGCCGACGGTGGAGCCGTCCTCGGGCGTGAAGTTGCCGATGAAGCTGTTGGCCTGCGAGACCGTCGTGAACGTGGAGTTCTCGTGGGCCGCGCGGCCGCTGGAGTCCTTGGCCTCGGCGGCGATCTTGTAGACAGTGGCGCGCTGGAGCTGGCCCGCGGGCTTCCAGCTCTTCTTGTCAGCGGATATCTGCCCCTGGACCGCCGCGCCCTCGGCCGTCGTCATCTTCACGTTCGTGAGCGAACCCTTGCTCACGGTGACGGCGGCGGCGTTGTTGATGCTGGCGTTGTCGGAGCCGTTCTTCGGCGCGATCTTGATCAGCGCCTCCGACGTCTTCTTGGCAGCGGCTTCGTCGACGGCGGCCTGTGACTTCGTGCCGCCGCCATCGGCACCGCGGGCCTCGCTGCCACCGCCGCTGCACGCGGAGAGCACCAGCACTCCTCCGACCAGGGCGGACGCGGCCATCAGACCCTTGCGCCGCTTACTGTCCGTCATCACACGCATCTCCATCGTCGCCGATTTCCCAACAACCCCGAAGGCCCTGCGGGCCCCCGATCCCCGCCGAGCGGGAATCCCCATGAGCCCATGTAACGCCATGACCGGTTCGTCCCGTTCCAATTCCGTCCCCGATGTGGGGGATGACACGTCCGAACTGCCGTGACCAGGCATGCACCAGTGGTAACAGAACCCTGCTGGTACCCCCTGTGGGACGGGGAAACCCCGGCCGGCGGTTGCCACCCGGGGTTCCCGGGTCCGTGTACTCCTGCCCGGCCCCGCATCCCGTCCTAGTCGTCCGCGTCGAGAGCGTCGCCGGAGTCGTCATCATCCACGTCGAGGTCCCAGTCGGGCGAATCGGGATCGTAGTCGACCTGCTCGCTGGACCAGGAGGCCTGCACGAGCTCCGCCCCGGGCACCTCGCCGACCAGGTCGAACGGGTCGACCAGATAGGCGAGTGCCTCCGCCTCGTCCTCGTTGACGGCGGTCTCCGCGTGGGTCCGCTCGTCGGCCGCCATGTCGTCGTCCTCGGCGATGCGCTGCAACGCGGCCCCGGTGATGGCGGCGGAGTCCTCGATCTCCAGGACCAATTCCACGCGGAGCCGAACAAATCGTGATGTCTCAGGGGTGCTCATACGACGGAGCGTATGCCTCACCCCACCCGTGACTTTCGTGTGACCCGCACCTTTCACTAACATCGCCTCACACGGCCAATTCGCCAGCTCCACAAGGGGGATCGATTCCGTGTCCGTCGCACGACGATCGCTGCTCACCGCCACTGCCGCCGGGACACTTCTGGCTGCTCTGTGGTTCGTTCCGTCCGCCACCGCGACGCCCGAGAAGACAGCGGAGGCAGATCAGCAGCAGACCGCGACAGCGGTACACACACAGGCCGAGGGCCAACTGCGCCTGGCCGACACGGGAACGGTCGATACGACGCCGTACGTGATCGGCGGCTCGACGTTCCTCGGGATCGGCGCCGGCTTCCTGACGTACTCGGCCAGGAAGAGCCGCGCCGCCGCCTTCTGAGCACAACGGAGCCGGGCCGCACCCCGAGGGTGCGGCCCGGCTCGTGATTCCGTAACTCCTAGGCCAGCGGCCCCGTGACGGGCTCCACAGCGGCAACGAGGTGCCCGCCGCGCACGAAGGCGTCGGCGGCCGCGAGGTCGGGCGCGAGGAACCGGTCGGGGCCGGGGCCCTGAACTCCCGCGGCCCGTACGGCATCGATCACGGCGCGCGAGGCGGGGGCGGGAGTGAGGCCCTCCCGCAGCTCGATGCCGCGCGTGGCCGCGTACAGCTCGACGGCGACGATCCGCGTCAGGTTGTCGATCGCGGTACGCAGCTTGCGGGCGGCGGACCAGCCCATGGACACGTGGTCCTCCTGCATGGCGGAGGACGGGATGGAGTCCGCGGAGGCGGGCACGGCGAGCCGCTTCATCTCGCTGACCAGGGCGGCCTGCGTGTACTGGGCGATCATCAGGCCGGAGTCGACGCCCGCGTCGTCGGCGAGGAACGGCGGCAGCCCGTGGGACCGGTTCTTGTCGAGCAGGCGGTCGGTGCGCCGCTCGGCGATGGACCCGAGGTCGGCGGCTGCGATGGCGAGGAAGTCGAGCACGTAAGCGACGGGCGCGCCATGGAAGTTGCCGTTGGACTCCACACGCCCGTCCGGCAGCACGACAGGGTTGTCCACGGCGGACGCCAGCTCGCGCTCGGCGACGAGCCGCGCGTGGGCCATGGTGTCCCGCCCGGCGCCGGCGACCTGCGGGGCGCAGCGCACGGAGTACGCGTCCTGCACGCGCGGCGCGTCGTCCTGGTGGTGCCCGGTGAGCTCCGAACCCTTCAGCACGGCCAGCATGTTGGCGGCGCTGGCGCCCTGCCCGGGGTGCGGCCGGATGGCGTGCAGCTCGGGGGCGAGGACCTTCTCGGTGCCGAGGAGCGCTTCGAGCGACAAGGCGGCAGTGATGTCAGCGGACTTGTACAGGTTCTCGAGATCGGCGAGCGCCATGACGAGCATGCCGAGCATGCCGTCGGTGCCGTTCAGAAGGGCGAGGCCCTCCTTCTCGCGCAGCTCGACGGGCGCGATGCCGTGGGCGGCGAGCAGCTCGCCGGCAGGGGCAAGAACACCGTCGGGCCCTTCGGCGTCGCCCTCCCCCATCAACGTGAGAGCGCAGTGGCTGAGCGGCGCGAGGTCGCCGGAGCACCCGAGGGACCCGTACTCGTGCACGACGGGCGTGATCCCGGCGTTGAGCACGTCGGCCATGGTCTGCGCGACCTCGGGCCGCACACCGGTGTGTCCGGAGCAGACGGTCTTCAGGCGCAGGAACATCAGTGCCCGTACGACTTCCCGCTCGACGCGCGGGCCCATTCCCGCGGCGTGCGAGCGGACGATGTTCCGCTGCAACTGAGCCCGCAGGTCCTGGCTGATGTGCCGGGTGGCGAGCGCGCCGAACCCGGTGGAAACCCCGTAAACGGGTTCGGGCTTCGCGGCCAGCGCGTCCACGATCGCGCGGGCCGAGGCGAGGGCGGCCACCGCCTCTTCGGAGAGCTCGATCCGGGCATCCGCCCGCGCCACGGCGACTACATCGGCCGCGCTGACGCCGGACGTCCCCACCACCACAGTGTGCATATCCATATTCAGGAGCGTACGAGGTGAAGAGCTCAATGTCACGACCGAGTTCGGGATGGACCCCTTACGCCCCCGCGTCCCGCCCCCGGAGCCGGCGCCGCTCACTGTCACCGACGGGGGGCGGAGGAGAGTCGGCAAGGCGCACGACGGGATCGTCGGGACCGTCCCGCCCGGCCACCACAGGCTTCACGGCCCGCAGCGCCTTGGCCCGGTACTGGGCGGCATCGGCAAGCCGGAAGAGCCGCCGCGCACTGAGCACCTCACCGATCGGATCGCCGGTGGAAGCAATCCCACAGGCAACCCCTTCACCCAACTCCAACTCGGAGGCGCGCAAGCACAGTTCCTCGCCCGCCCGCACCACGTCATCGGCGTCGGGCCCCACGGCCACCAGACAGAACTCGTCACCCCCGAGCCGCGCGGCCAGGGTCCCCGGCAACATCGCGCCGCACAACGAGAGAACGGACCCGAACCGCTCCAGCAACCGATCCCCGACCGCATGCCCCAACGAGTCATTGACGCGCTTGAGCCCGTTCAGATCACACACGACAAGAGAAACGACATCCCCCCCGACCCGGTGCCGCTCAATGGCCTCGTCGAGCCGCATATCAACGGCACGCCGATTCGCGAGCCCGGTCAGGGCATCCGTGAAGGCGAGCCGCCGTGCCTCCTCGAGCCGCTCGGTCTGGGCGATACCCGCAGCGGCAACAGCTGCGAGCACGGTGGCGAAGGCGGCATCGTGGGCGCCGAAGACCTCGGCGCCCACGGGCCGGGCGACGTACAACTCGCCCCAGGCGCGTCCGTGGAGCACGATCGGCGCGACGACGCAGCACCCGCGCCCGCGCCGGCGCAGGGCGGCGACACGCTGATGGCAGTAGCCGCCGCCCTCCACGGTCCCGGCGGCGGTCTCGACCCAGGCGCGCGGAGCACCCCCGCCCACCCACTGTTCGTGCAGGAACTCGGTGATCTCGGGGAACTGGTGCACGGGATAGGCCTCGTCCTCGGGGAACTCGACCTCGCCCTCGGCGCGCTCCCCCACGTTCACGAGGACGCGCAGCCGCCCGCGCTCCCGCTCCCACACGGACAGAGCCGCGAAGGTGCCGGACAGAGCGCGGCAGGCCCCGAGGGCGGCGGCCCGCCAGGACTCACGCGGAGACTGCGCCGCGGCCATCCCCTGCGCCATCGCGACCACGGCCCGCAACCGGACTTCCTCTCCCATAGGCCAAGATTAGGAAAGAAAAGCCCAAGTCGATACATTCAGGACCCATACGAGGCCAGGAATAGTCATTCACCGGGCCACTGGGGCGCCCGCTTCTCGTTGAAGGCGGCAACACCTTCAGCCCGGTCGCCGGAGAAGGCCACGGACCGCCAGGCGGCATCCTCGACCTCGAGGCCGGCCCGCAGATCGAGCCCGTACCCCACCCTCAGGGCGCGCTTGGCGGCGCGAAGCCCCACAGGCGAATTGGCGGCAATGCGCCCCGCCAGCTCAAGGGCGGCCTCACGATCGTCACCCACCCCCACGACCTGATCGACAAGCCCGATCTCCAGGGCCTCCCGGGCCTCGACGCGCCGCGCGGAAAAGATCAGCTCAGCAGCTCTCGCAGCCCCCACCCGCCGGGGCAGCAGCTGCGTACCGCCCCCACCGGGAATCACCCCCACAGACACCTCGGGCAGCCCCACGACGGCGGTCTCGTCGGCCACGATGAGATCGCAGGCAAGAGCAAGCTCGAACCCGCCACCGAGGGCGAATCCGTGCACAGCGGCGATGACGGGCATAGGAAGCTCAAGAACGCCCCCGTAGGCGCCCCGGGTCAAAGGCCGCT
This sequence comes from Streptomyces sp. NBC_01445, assembly GCF_035918235.1. NCBI lineage: Bacteria > Bacillati > Actinomycetota > Actinomycetes > Kitasatosporales > Streptomycetaceae > Streptomyces > Streptomyces sp. NBC_01445. The sequence continues at coordinate 4,440,863 of NZ_CP109485.1, forward strand.
GGCGAAGCAGCTCAGCATCGGAAAAGGAGTTCCGCTCCTTCAGGTCGGCCCCCACGCAAAAGGCGCGGGCGGCAGACGACGAAAGAACAACAACCCGAGCACCACCATCACCCGCCAGAGAGGCACAGGCCTCCCCCACGCTCACCGCCATGGCACTGGACACGGCGTTCATGGCCTTGGGCCGATCGAGGACGAGCTCGGCGACAAAACCGTGCCGCCGCACCTCGACGAACTCTCCGAACCGCTCGCTCACAGACCCTCCCGGTTAACGACAGTTAACAACGGCAGAATCCTAGAGCGACCGCCGCGTCAGAAGCCAGGGCTCGATGACACCGAGCCCACGCACGGGCCGCTGCCACATGGGCTGCAGAGCAAAGCGGTACGACGGCGCGTCCTCGCCCTCCTTCTCCGCAAGAGCGGCGGCCTCCGCCTCGGAGACGGGCGCCTCACCGGCACGCTGCAATTCCTCCGCAAACGCACCGTCGACCAGCACGGCATCCCGAGGAGCTATCGAGGTGAGCCGACTCGCCAGATTCACGGTCGTCCCGAAGACATCGCCCATCCGGGTCGTAACGGTCCCGAAGGCCATCCCCACCCGCACCTCGGGCATGGTCTCGTCATTGGCCATGGTCTCGATGAGCCGCAGGGCGATCTCGGCCGCGATCCCCGAGTCATCGGCGGCGTACAGCACCTCATCGCCCAGGGTCTTGATCAACCGCCCGCCATTGGCGGCAACAAGATCGGCGGCCGTGGTCTCGAAGGCCTCGACGAGCTCCCCGAGCTCCTCTTCCTCCATGCGCCGAGTGAGCCGCGTAAAGCCGACAAGGTCGGCAAACCCGACGGCAAGCCGCCGGTCCACCATCTCCTCGTCGTCGGCGGCCTGCACCACACGCCCCGTGGCCGCGGCCAACTGCCGCCGCCATACATAGACGAGAAACTCCTCCAGCTCGGGCAGGAGCAGTTCCATCAGGGGATACGTGACTTCGGTACGGGTCATCCCAGGCTCGGGAGGCTCGGTGAGCCCCTCCAAAAAGGAATCGATCTGCCACTCGGCAAGCCGGGCGGTGGTCTGTCCCGTGGACCGGGCGACCTGCACGGCCATGGCCTCGCTGAGCAGCCCGGCCTCGACAAGACCGGCAAGCCGCCGCAGGGCGAGCACATCGGCCTCGGTCAGCGCCTTGGCCTGCCCGATGTCGGCAAAACCCATGGCCCGCCAGAACCGGGAGGCGAGCTCCATGGAAACACCGGCGCTGCGGGCGGCCTGAAACGGCGTATACCGCCGCTCCGCGCCAAGAATGAGCCCCTCGAGCCGGAGGGCAAGCGGATCCTCACCGCCGGCACCGTCCTCGACAGACTCGATGTCGGATGGGGTGCCCGCGCCGGAGCCCGAGTCGTCGACGGTCACGCCTGCTGCCCTTCCGATCTGCCACGGTCATGTATCGACCGGCCTCAACTTTACGGCAGGTGTGCCGCAGCTCACTCCCCCAGCACACACGAGTCCCGCCCCCCACCCAAGTACAAACCGAAAGGACACGCCCCGCCGGGCGGACGGCCGCGTACGAGACAGGGCCGGAGACAGCGAAGTCCCACCGGGCGGACAGTCGCGTACGAAACGGGAGGGGACGTGGGGGCATGTGCGCGCGCAGCCACCAGCACCACGCACAGGCAATCAGCTGGCTGACGAAAGCCCATAGAACAGCGAGCACGTACATGCCCCCGCGGCCCCGCACCCAAAAACGCACCTGGCGAGCCCGCACCCGACAAAGAAGCCGAGCAGCCCCCACCGAGCCGGCACCCGAAACGCAGCAGCCCGCACCGGAAGGGCCCCGTCAGCCCCCCGCCCGCAGATGAACGATGTCCCCCGCCCCCACAGGCTGCTGCACCCCGTCCTCAGAGGCGATGACAAGCCGCCCGTCCCCGTCAACGGCAACCGCCTCCCCCACAAGCTCCTGCCCCCCAGGAAGCTCGGCCCGCACATTCCGCCCGAGCGTCGCGCACCCCGCCGCATAGGTCTCCTGAAGCCGCGACACGGCAGGATCCCCACCCGCGGCCCGCCACTCGACGAACCGCTCCTCCAGCGACCGGAGAACGGCCCGCAGCAGCGGGTCCCGGTCAGTGGAAACGGCCCCGGCCAGGGCAAGCGACCCGGCCCCCGGAACAGGCAGCTCGTCGGCGCGCAGCGAGACGTTGAGCCCGATCCCGACGACCACACCGTCCCCGGCCCGCTCGGCGAGGATGCCCCCGGCCTTGCGCTCCTCTTCGCCGACATTCACCAGCAGGTCGTTGGGCCACTTGAGGGCGGTGTCGACCCCGGCGGCCCGCGCGAGCCCCGTCGCGACGGCCACCCCGGTGAGCAGCGGCAGCCACCCCCACCGCTCCACGGGCACATCGGCGCCGGGCTTCAGGAAGACGGAGAAGAAGAGCCCGGACCGCGCAGGAGCGGTCCACTGCCGGTCGAGCCGCCCGCGCCCGGCGCTCTGCGACTCGGCGACGAGGACAGCCCCTTCCTCGGCCTTGCCTGCCAGGGCGAGGGCAACGAGATCGGAGTTGGTGGACCCGGTGGCGGGAACAACGTCGACGGAGGACCAGAGCCCGCCACGCACGAGGGCGCGCCGCAGGGCGGCGGCGTTCAACGGCGGCCGGTCCAGGTCCGACCACTGCTGACCGTCGTTCGCGTCGGAGGGATCGTCTGAAGCATTTCGGGGCGTCATGCAACCCACCCTAGGTGTGGTAAACGCCGCACTGCCGAACGGTATCCACGCCACTACGCTACGAGCCAGTAGCTACAGGGCCAGGCCCCAACCCCCGCCTCACCGCCGCGCCACATCGCCCCGCCCCATCCTCACGTCCCCATTGAGCAGCCAGGGAGCCGCATCCCGATGTCCGTTCCGGAAGAGCCCAACGTGTCCAGCGCCATCGACATCCACACGACCGCGGGAAAGCTCGCGGACCTGCAGCGCCGGATCGAAGAGGCCACGCACGCCGGCTCCGCGCGCGCGGTGGAGAAGCAGCACGCGAAGGGCAAACTGACGGCCCGTGAACGCATCGAACTGCTCCTGGACGAAGGCTCGTTCGTAGAACTCGACGAATTCGCCCGCCACCGCTCCACCGCCTTCGGCCTGGACGACAACAAGCCCTACGGCGACGGCGTCGTCACCGGCTACGGCACCGTCGAAAACCGCCCGGTAGCCGTCTTCTCCCAGGACTTCACCGTCTTCGGCGGAGCCCTCGGCGAGGTCTACGGCCAGAAAATCATCAAGGTGATGGACTTCGCCCTCAAAACGGGCTGCCCCGTCATCGGCATCAACGACTCCGGCGGCGCCCGCATCCAGGAAGGCGTCATGGCACTCGGCATGTACGGCGAGATCTTCCGCCGCAACACCCACGCCTCCGGCGTCATCCCCCAGATCAGCCTCGTCGTCGGCCCCTGCGCGGGCGGCGCCGTCTACTCCCCCGCCATCACCGACTTCACCGTCATGGTCGACCAGACCTCCCACATGTTCATCACCGGCCCCGACGTCATCAAGACCGTCACCGGCGAAGACGTCGGCTTCGAAGAACTCGGCGGAGCCCGCACCCACAACACCAACTCCGGCGTCGCGCACCACATGGCCGGCGACGAAAAAGACGCCATCGAATACGTCAAAACCCTCCTGTCCTACCTCCCCTCGAACAACCTGTCCGAGCCCCCCGCCTTCCCCGAGGAAGCGGACCTGGCCCGCACCCTGGAGGACGACGAACTCGACACCCTCGTCCCCGACAGCGCGAACCAGCCCTACGACATGCACACCGTGATCGAGCACGTCCTGGACGACGCGGAGTTCTTCGAGACACAGCCGCTGTTCGCACCGAACATCCTCACCGGATTCGGCCGCGTCGAGGGCCGCCCCGTCGGCATCGTCGCCAACCAGCCCATGCAGTTCGCCGGCTGCCTCGACATCGACGCCTCCGAAAAAGCCGCCCGCTTCGTGCGCACCTGCGACGCGTTCAACGTCCCCGTCCTGACCTTCGTCGACGTCCCCGGCTTCCTGCCGGGCGTGGACCAGGAACACACCGGCATCATCCGCCGCGGCGCCAAACTCATCTACGCCTACGCCGAAGCCACCGTCCCCCTGATCACGGTCATCACCCGCAAGGCGTTCGGCGGCGCCTACGACGTCATGGGCTCCAAGCACCTGGGCGCCGACCTCAACCTGGCCTGGCCCACCTCCCAGATCGCGGTCATGGGCGCCCAGGGAGCGGTCAACATCCTGCACCGCCGCACCATCGCGGCCGCCCCCGAGACCGAGCAGGAAGCAACCCGCAGCCGCCTGATCCAGGAATACGAGGACACCCTCCTCAACCCCTACACCGCGGCCGAACGCGGCTACATCGACGCCGTCATCATGCCCTCGGACACCCGCGCCCACATCGTCCGCGGCCTGCGCCAGCTCCGCACCAAGCGCGAATCCCTCCCGCCCAAGAAGCACGGCAACATCCCGCTCTAGCCCCAGGACCGAGCCGCCGCAAAGAGCCGCCCGAAAGGACCCGACCAATGATGATCAAGGTCGTCAGGGGCAACCCCACCCCCGAGGAGCTGGCCGCCGCACTGGCGGTGGTCCAGGCCCGCGCCGCGGCAGCGACCACCGCCCCGCCCGGCGCGACAGGCACCCGCGACGCATGGGCGGACCCGGCAAGGGTGGCGCAGGCGCGCCGTCCGTCCCCGGGCCCCACGAGCTGGGCGCGCACGTACTGGCCTGCCTAGTCCGTAGGTGGGGGTGCGCCTGAGTACGCGTACTCAGGCGCACCCCGCAGCGGGGCAGCAGTATCGAATCCATGCTGTGGTCAGACCCCGAGAACGAGCCCCCCGAGGAGCTGCGCGAAACCCAGGCGATGCTCCGCCGGGCGGGCTTCGTGCTCGCGGTGGCGATGGTGATTGCGATGCTGGTTCTGGGAATCGTGTAGTCGCCCCGGACCGAGCACGCCCACCTGCCCACATGTGGAACCCTGACCGCATGAGTGATCCCCACGTGAGCACCCCCGTGAGCACCCGCCGTCTCGTCCTCGCCTCCCAGTCCCCGGCCAGGCTGGCCCTGTTGCGCCAGGCGGGCCTGGCCCCCGAGGTCCTGGTCAGCGGGGTCGACGAGGACGCCGTGTCCGCCCCCACCCCGGCCGAACTGGCCCTGGCGCTCGCGGAGGCGAAGGCGTCCGTGGTCGCGGCGAAGCCTGAGGTGCACGGCGCCCTGGTGATCGGCTGCGACTCGGTCCTGGACATCGACGGCCAGGCGCTCGGCAAGCCCGCGGACGCCGAGGAGGCCACGGCGCGCTGGAAGTCGATGCGGGGCCGCGCGGGCACCCTGCAGACGGGCCACTGCGTGTACGACACGGCGACGGGCCGCTACGTGTCGGCGGTGGCCTCGACGGTGGTCCGGTTCGGCGAGCCGAGCGACGCGGAGATCGCCGCGTACGTGGCCTCGGGCGAGCCGCTCCACGTGGCGGGCGCGTTCACGCTGGACGGCCGCTCGGCCCCGTTCATCGACGGCATCGACGGCGACCACGGGAACGTGATCGGCCTGTCGATGCCGCTGCTGCGCCGCCTGCTGGCCCAACTGGGCGTGAACATCACGGACTTGTGGGCGGACTGACCGCCCACGCCCGCCCGGTTCAGACGGGCTGAGGCGCCCCGCCCCCCTCGGCCGGACCCGCAGGGGCGTCGCCCGCACCCGCTCCCGCGCCCTCCCCCTGCTCCTTGCGGTCATAAGCGACCAGCGTGAGCACGATGAGCCCGAGCACGACCATCATGAAGACGAACGCGAGCCAGCCGACCAGGCCGATGCTGAACGCCCCGAGCAGCCCGTGCACGACAGCCGCGCTGATCAGCAGGATGCGGCCGAAGCCGGCCGGCCCGCGGTCGCGCACGGCGATGCGTACGAGGACGACCGCGCACAGCGCGAGATAGAGCCCGAAGAGCGCGCCCGCTATCCAGGCGGAGACGGACATGGCGCGGGGGTCGAGCCCGGCCAGGGACATGTCCTGGCGGTCGACGACCAGCCCCAGGAACCAGTTGAGCAGGGCGATGCCGATCGCCTCCGCGAAGAGCACGATCGCGGCCACCCATGCCACCGGTCTGCGTGCCACCGGAACCCCACCCACTTTCGACTGCTGTTACCCCTAGTACGTCCGAGACAACGCGAACGCTACTAACGGGTAAACCGCGGGACAAGGGGTCTGCCCAAGGCAAAGAATCATTGGGCCATTCGTAGGGACTCCACAAAGAATCCTGGAGTGCCGCAGCGCCGTCTCACAGAGACCTAGCCCACTCTGGCGGGCTAGGGTTCGAAGAGGGAAGGCTGCGTACCCGGGCGCAACAAGGGGTTTCACCACTTGAGCGCGCCTCGAATAGCACTCCGTGTGGGCAAGCTCACTCATGGGGACGGGTCGAAAGCCCGTGTCGGCAGTCCCTAAACTCGGCTTGTTTCAAGGAGGGAGCCATCGTGCGCAAGGTGCTCATCGCCAACCGTGGCGAAATCGCTGTCCGCGTGGCCCGGGCGTGCCGGGATGCCGGTATCGCGAGCGTTGCCGTTTACGCGGAACCGGACCGGGACGCTTCGCATGTCCGGGCCGCGGACGAGGCGTTCGCGTTGGGCGGTGACACCCCGGCCACCAGCTATCTCGACATGGCGAAGGTGCTGCAGGCCGCCAAGGACTCCGGCGCGGACGCCATCCACCCCGGCTACGGATTCCTGTCGGAGAACGCGGAGTTCGCCCAGGCCGTCCTGGACGCCGGACTGATCTGGATCGGCCCGCCCCCGCAGGCCATCCGCGACCTCGGCGACAAGGTCGCCGCCCGGCACATCGCCCAGCGCGCCGGCGCCCCCCTGGTCGCCGGCACCCCGGACCCCGTATCCGGCTCCGACGAAGTCGTCGCGTTCGCCCGGGAACACGGCCTGCCCATCGCCATCAAGGCAGCCTTCGGCGGCGGCGGCCGCGGCCTCAAGGTCGCCCGCACCCTCGAAGAGGTCCCCGAGCTCTACGACTCCGCCGTACGCGAAGCCGTCGCAGCCTTCGGCCGCGGCGAATGCTTCGTCGAGCGCTACCTCGACAAGCCCCGCCACGTCGAAACCCAGTGCCTCGCCGACCAGCACGGCAACGTGGTCGTCGTGTCCACCCGTGACTGCTCGCTGCAGCGCCGCCACCAAAAACTCGTCGAAGAAGCCCCCGCCCCCTTCCTCAGCCAGGCGCAGAACGAACAGCTCTACACCGCCTCCAAGGCCATCCTCAAGGAAGCCGGCTACGTCGGCGCCGGCACCGTCGAATTCCTCGTCGGCATGGACGGCACCATCTCCTTCCTCGAGGTCAACACCCGCCTCCAGGTCGAACACCCCGTCACCGAAGAAGTCGCCGGCATCGACCTCGTACGCGAGATGTTCCGCATCGCCGACGGCGAAGAACTCGGCTACACCGACCCCGCCCTGCGCGGCCACTCCTTCGAGTTCCGCATCAACGGCGAAGACCCCGGCCGCGGCTTCCTCCCCGCCCCCGGCACCGTCACCCGCTTCGCACCCCCCACCGGCCCCGGCATCCGCCTCGACGCCGGCGTCGAGACCGGCAGCGTCATCGGCCCCGCCTGGGACTCCCTCCTCGCCAAACTCATCGTCACCGGCGCCACCCGCGAACAAGCCCTGCAGCGCGCCGCCCGCGCCCTGGCCGAGTTCGAGGTCGAAGGCATGGCCACCGCCATCCCCTTCCACCGCGCCGTCGTCACCGACCCGGCCTTCACCAGCGACCCCTTCACCATCCACACCCGCTGGATCGAGACCGAGTTCGTCAACGAGATCAAGCCCTTCGCCGCCACCCCCGACACGGACAGCGACGAGGAAACCGGCCGCGAGACCGTCGTCGTCGAGGTCGGCGGCAAACGCCTCGAGGTCTCCCTGCCCTCCTCCCTCGGCATGTCACTGGCCCGCACCGGCCTCGCCGCCGGCGCCAAACCCAAACGACGCGCCGCGAAGAAGTCCGGCCCCGCCGCCTCCGGCGACACCCTCGCCTCCCCCATGCAGGGCACCATCGTCAAGGTCGCCGTCGAAGAAGGCCAGGAAGTCAAGGAAGGCGACCTCGTCGTCGTCCTGGAAGCCATGAAAATGGAACAACCCCTCAACGCCCACCGCACCGGCACCATCAAGGGCCTCAGCGCCGAGATCGGCGCCTCCATCACCTCCGGCGCCACCATCTGCGAGATCAAGGACTGACCCTGATCTGCTGTCAGGGCACCTGACGCGAACGCCCGGCGGACCGGAGGACGGTCCACCGGGCGTTCGCGTCATTTCGGCCCGTGGTCCGGCCGTCGCGGGATCAGGCATCCTGGAGAGCGCGCGCACGACCAGGGAGGACCGATGACGACCGGCACGGACCAGACGGACCGGCCCCGCCCGGCCCCTTCCGTACGCCCCATGCGGGCCGACGCACGCCGGAACTACGAGCGACTGCTCGCGGAGGCGCGTACGGCGTTCGCGGAGCACGGCACGGGCGCGTCCCTGGAGGACGTGGCGCGGCGCGCGGGCGTCGGCATCGGGACGCTCTACCGGCACTTCCCGAACCGGCACGCGCTGATGAGCGCGGTCTTCGAGGACGCGGTGAATGATCTGCTGGCGCGCTCGCGGGCGCTGCTCGCGGACCCGCAGCCATGCTCGGCGCTCGTGGCATGGCTGCGCGACATCATCACTCATGCGGGTGAGTACCGCGGGCTCTCACGTGCCCTCATGTCGGCGTCGCACGACGCCAGTTCGGCCCTGTCGCGGTGCAGTACGCCGATGCGCGAGGCGGGCCAGGCCCTGCTGTCCAGGGCGCAGCGGGCAGGTGCCGTACGCGCAGACGTGTCGATCGGCGATCTGCTTCAGCTGACCAACGCGATCGCGCTGGCGGCGGAGGAGACCCCGGACGACCCGGAGCTGGCGGACCGGCTGCTCCGGCTGACGCTGCGAGGCATCACAGCAGGCTAGGACTGCGGCCCACGACCGTCGACCGGCCCCGACGACCCGCAGCCGTACCGGCTCAGCCCCGCACGGAGCGCTGCTCAGCGCCGCCGGAGGTCGGCCACCCTTGCCGCGCGCTCAGGGGGTGCCTGGTCGAGGGCGGAAGCGCTGCGCAGCTGGGGACCGCCCGGGAGCTGGGTGCGGCGCTGGCCCGGCAGAGGTACGTCCCGGCGCGCCTGCCGCGTCGGGGCGGGGTCTCCCCCCGCCGGCCCGGTTCCGGTCGCCGAGGTTCCGGCGATCGCGATCTGCACCCCCTGGTCGGCGAGTGCCTGGAGTTCGGTGAGGGCGCGGTCGTCGTGGCCGGGCGGTTCGTCCGTCACGAGGCGCGTGATCACATCGGTCGGTACCGTCTGGAACATCGTGTCGGTGCCGAGCTTGGAGTGGTCGGCGAGGACGACGACCTCGGCCGCGGCCTGCACCAGCGCGCGGTCGACCGAGGCCGACAGCATGTTGGACGTGGAGAGGCCTCGTTCGGCGGTCAGACCACTGCCGGAGAGGAAGGCGCGGGTGACTCTGAGTCCCTGGAGGGACTGCTCGGCCCCGCTGCCCACGAGTGCGTAGTTGGAACCGCGCAGAGTGCCGCCCGTCATGACGACCTCGACCCTGTTGGCATGGGCCAACGCCTGTGCCACCAGAAGGGAGTTGGTGACGACGGTCAGCCCGGGGACGCGCGCGAGCCGGCGGGCCAGCTCCTGCGTGGTCGTACCCGCTCCCACCACAATGGCTTCGCCTTCTTCGACGAGGCCCGCGGCGAGGTCGGCGATGGCCGTCTTCTCTGCGGTCGCGAGATGTGATTTCTGCGGAAAGCCGGACTCCCGCGTGAATCCGCCCGGCAATACCGCACCGCCATGCCGGCGGTCGAGGAGTCCTTCTGCCTCCAGTGCGCGCACGTCCCGCCGTACGGTCACTTCGGAGGTCTGGACGACACGGGCGAGCTCCCGGAGCGATACCGCTCCATTGGCCCGCACCATTTCGAGGATCAATTGACGACGTTCTGCAGCGAACACGAAACTGACAGTAACCCCAACGACCGTCTGCTTTCAGCAGTTTGCGCCGAATAACAGAAGTTGTTCGCACGGAACGGCAGGAAGTGGTATAGACGCCTATCTCCCGCGCCTATGCCCTCCGCTTGGGTGGCAACAGGCTGTGACCTGCGGGAAGTTGATCGTGTCCGGTGAAAGCGCGGTCGTCAGGCTTCGTCGGCCGTCTTCCGCGTATGCAGCTGACGCGCCACTTCGGCGATCGAGCCCGAAAGTGACGGGTACACGGTGAACGCCTTCGCGATCTGCTCGACCGTCAGGTTGTTGTCGACCGCGATCGAGATGGGATGGATCAGCTCGCTCGCCCGCGGGGCGACGACCACACCGCCCACCACGATGCCCGTGCCGGGCCGGCAGAAGATCTTGACGAAGCCGTCGCGGATGCCCTGCATCTTGGCGCGCGGGTTGCGCAGCAGCGGCAGCTTCACCCCGCGGGCGTCGATCTTCCCGGCGTCGACGTCGGCCTGCGTGTAGCCGACCGTGGCGATCTCGGGGTCGGTGAAGACGTTCGAGGAGACCGTCTTGAGGTTCAGCGGGGCCACCGCGTCGCCGAGGAAGTGGTAGACGGCGATGCGGCCCTGCATGGCGGCCACGGAGGCGAGCGCGAAGACGCCGGTCACGTCACCGGCGGCGTACACGCCGGGAGCGGTGGTCCTGGAGACCTTGTCGGTCCAGATGTGCCCGGAGTCCTTGAGCTTGACCCCGGCCTCCTCCAGGCCCATCCCGCTGCTGTTCGGGATGGCACCGACGGCCATCAGGCAGTGGGTGCCGGAGATGACGCGGCCGTCGGAGAGGGTGACCTCGACGCGGTCGCCGACGCGCTTGGCGGACTGGGCGCGCGAGCGGGCCATGACGTTCATGCCGCGGCGGCGGAAGACGTCCTCGAGGACGGCGGCGGCGTCCGGGTCCTCGCCGGGCAGGACGCGGTCGCGGCTGGACACGAGGGTGACGCGCGAGCCGAGGGCCTGGTAGGCGCCGGCGAACTCGGCGCCGGTGACACCGGAACCGACCACGATGAGCTCCTCGGGGAGCTCGTCGAGGTCGTAGACCTGGGTCCAGTTGAGGATGCGCTCGCCGTCGGGCTGGGCGTCGGGCACCTCGCGCGGGTGGCCGCCGGTGGCGATCAGGACGGCGTCGGCGGTGAGGGTCTCCTCGGTGCCGTCGGCGGTGCGCACGACGACCTTGCGGGAGCCGTCGGAGGCCTGCTGGCCTTCCAGGCGGCCGCGGCCGCGCATCACGCGGGCACCGGCCCGGGTGACGGACGCGGTGATGTCGTGGGACTGGGCGAGCGCGAGGCGCTTCACACGCCGGTTGACCTTGCCGAGGTCCACGCCGACGACCCGCGCGGGGCTGTCGATGTGCGGGGTGTCGTCGGCGACGATGATCCCCAGCTCCTCGTACGACGAGTCGAAGGTGGTCATCACCTCGGCCGTCGCGATCAGGGTCTTGGACGGGACGCAGTCGGTGAGCACCGACGCCCCGCCCAGGCCGTCGCAGTCGACGACGGTCACCTCCGCGCCGAGCTGGGCAGCCACGAGGGCCGCCTCATATCCGCCAGGTCCGCCACCGATGATCACGATCCGAGTCACGTACTCCATTGTCCCGCACGCTTCAAGTGCTTTCGCCCCGGGGGCCTCCGTCCGTGCGCGTCCCACGTCGGAGGGGTCTTGTGTTACGGGAGGGACCCCGGCCGCACCTGCCGTACCCTCGACCACATGTCGCTCTACGCCGCATACGCAAGCAATCTCGACGCGCGGCTGATGACGCGCCGCGCACCGCACTCGCCGATGCGCGCGACGGGCTGGCTCAGCGGCTGGCGGCTGACGTTCGGGGGCGAGCACATGGGCTGGGAAGGCGCGCTCGCGACCCTCGTCGAGGCGCCCCGCTCGCAGGTCTTCGTCGCGCTGTACGACATCGCGCCGATGGACGAGGACTCCATGGACCGCTGGGAGGGCGTGGGGCTCGACATCTACCGGCGCATGCGCGTACGCGTGGACACCCTGGAGGGTGAGGAACCCGCCTGGGTGTACGTGCTCAACGGGTACGAGGGCGGCTTCCCCTCGGCCCGCTATCTCGGCGAGCTGGCGGACGCGGCGGAGTCGGCCGGAGCCCCGCACGACTATGTGATGGAACTGCGCAAGCACCCCTGCTGAGCGGGCTTCGTCGGAAACGACAAGACAACGATCCCAATCCCGTGAGGTCTGTCATCTACGCGCGTAGGACCGAACCGGCTACCCTCGATCGCGTGAACGCATCTGTTACTCCGGACAACATCCAGGGCGCCACCCGATTCGATCCCCGGGTCGCCGCCGACGCCGCCGCCTCGCGCCTGCGCGAGCTCACGGGCGCCGACACCCACGACGTCGCCCTCGTGATGGGCTCCGGCTGGGCACCGGCCGTGGACGCCCTCGGCACCCCCGAGGCCGAGTTCCCCGTCACCGAGCTGCCCGGCTTCCCGCCGCCGGCCGTCGAGGGCCACGGCGGAAAGATCCGCTCGTACAAGATCGGTGACAAGCGCGCCCTCGTCTTCCTCGGCCGCACGCACTACTACGAGGGCCGCGGTGTCGCGTCCGTCGCGCACGGCGTCCGTACCGCCGTCGCCGCGGGCTGCAAGACCATCGTGCTGACCAACGGCTGCGGCGGGCTGCGCGAGGGCATGCGTCCCGGTCAGCCGGTCCTGATCAGCGACCACCTGAACCTCACGGCGACGTCGCCGATCGTCGGCGCGAACTTCGTCGACCTCACGGACCTGTACTCCCCGCGGCTGCGCACCCTGTGCAAGGAGATCGACCCTTCCCTCGAAGAGGGCGTCTACGCGCAGTTCCCCGGCCCGCACTACGAGACGCCGGCCGAGATCCGCATGGCCCGCACGATCGGCGCGGACCTCGTCGGCATGTCGACGGTCCTCGAGGCCATCGCGGCCCGCGAGGCGGGCGCCGAGGTGCTCGGCATCTCCCTCGTCACGAACCTGGCGGCAGGCATGACGGGCGAGCCCCTCAACCACGAAGAGGTGCTCCAGGCCGGCCGCGACTCCGCCACCCGCATGGGCGAGCTCCTGGGCAAGGTCCTGGACCGCATCTGATCCCGTAGTGACACGCGAGAGGCTGGACGAACCGTGACCTTGCAGGACACCGAACTGCTCGCCAGGGCCGAGGCCTGGCTGGCCGAGGACCCCGACCCGGAGACCCGCGAGGAGCTGGCGAAGCTCATCGAGAGCGCCGACACCCCGGCGCTCGCCGAGCGCTTCGCCGGCACGCTCCAGTTCGGCACCGCGGGCCTGCGCGGCGAGCTCGGCGCGGGCCCCATGCGGATGAACCGTTCCGTGGTCATCCGCGCGGCGGCGGGCCTCGCGGCGTACCTCAAGAGCAAGGGCGAGGCGGGCGGCCTGGTCGTCGTCGGGTACGACGCGCGCCACAAGTCGGCGGACTTCGCGCGGGACACGGCGGCCGTCATGACGGGCGCCGGCCTGCGCGCCGCGGTACTGCCGCGCCCGCTGCCCACCCCGGTCCTGGCCTTCGCCATACGGCACCTGGGCGCGGTCGCGGGCGTGGAGGTCACGGCCAGCCACAACCCGCCCCGCGACAACGGCTACAAGGTCTACCTGGGCGACGGCTCCCAGATCGTGCCGCCCGCGGACGCCGAGATCGCGGCCGAGATCGCGGCGATTCGCACCCTCCACGACGTACCCCGCCCGGACTCCGGCTGGGAAACGCTCGGCGAAGACGTCCTGGAGGCCTACCTGGCCCGCACGGACACGGTCCTGTCCCCGGATTCCCCGCGCACGGCGCGCACGGTCTACACGGCGATGCACGGCGTCGGCAAGGACACCCTGCTCGCCGCGTTCGCACGAGCGGGCTTCCCCGAGCCGACCCTCGTGGCCGAGCAGGCGGACCCGGACCCGGACTTCCCGACGGTGGCGTTCCCGAACCCGGAAGAACCGGGCGCAATGGACCTGGCTTTCGCGACAGCCGGCGAAGCCGCCCCCGACCTGATCATCGCGAACGACCCGGACGCGGACCGCTGCGCAGTAGCCGTAAAGGACAACGGAGACTGGCGAATGCTGCGAGGCGACGAGGTAGGGGCGCTGCTGGCGGCCCACCTGGTGGCACGAGGAGCAAGGGGCGTATTCGCGGAGTCGATCGTCTCGTCCTCCCTGCTCGGCCGTATCGCCGAAGCGGCCGGCCTCCCCTACGAGGAAACCCTGACGGGCTTCAAGTGGATCGCCCGGGTGGACGGCCTGCGCTACGGCTACGAGGAGGCGCTCGGCTACTGCGTGGACCCCGAGGGCGTACGGGACAAGGACGGCATCACGGCGGCGCTGCTGGTCACTGAACTGGCCTCGACGCTCAAGGAAGACGGCCGCACCCTCCTGGACGCACTCGACGACCTGGCGGTGGCCCACGGCCTGCACGCGACGGACCAGCTCTCCGTACGGGTCGAGGACCTCACGATCATCGCGGAGGCGATGACCGCGCTCCGCGAAACACCGCCGACAGAACTGGCGGGCCTCCCGGTGGTGAAGGCGGAGGACCTCACCCACGGCACAGCAACGCTCCCGCCCACAGACGGCCTCCGCTACACGCTGGACGGCGAGTACCGAGCCCGGGTGATCGTCCGCCCGAGCGGCACAGAGCCCAAGCTGAAGTGCTACTTGGAAGCAGTGATCCCAGTGGCGAACCGCTCAGACCTCCCCTCCGCCCGAGCAGAGGGCACGCGGGTACTGAACGCAATCAAGCAAGACCTGTCAGCGGCGGCAGGAATCTGAAAAAGGGCAAGCGAAAGGCCGGGGTCGAAAAACGACCCCGGCCTTTCCCGTACCTGAGCGGCCTACGCCCAAAGCTCAGCCAATAGCGACCAGCACGGCCATGAGAACCGCACCCACGACCACAGGGGCAACAATCTCGTAGGCCCAGCGGATCGAGGGCTCGCCCTGGGCGGACGGCTTGTCGGCGCCGTCCCGGGCCAGCTCGCGGATCTCGTCCAAGGACTGATCGCCGGCGGCCCTGCGAGGCACGGAATCGGCCTCCGCCTTCAGGCCGCTGCCCTTGCGCCCACCCGCCGCCCGGTTGGCCTTCTTACGGGCGCGCATGGAGACCGGGATGGCCCAGAGCTGGTACTTGTCCCCGCTCTCGGTGAAGACCTCGCTGGAGTAGCCGGCCCGCACATCGGCGACGGACGCCCAGGGCAGGGTGATCACACGGAACGGATTACGAACGCGCAGCCGGTCCTCATTCGCGTACACCGCGGGCCGGACCGTGAACGCGACGACGAGCGGCGCGACGAAAAGCAGCCCCGCGACGGCCAGCCAGGCGGTGCGTGCGTCGCCATTGACCAGGGCGTCGAAACCGAGCCAGGCCCCCATCACGAGCAGCAGGACGCCACCTGCGATACCGGCGGGAGAACGGTAGGTCCGCTCCGCTGCCACGGGTCGCGTGACGGAGGGCTGGGATTCCGGGGTCTTCATACTCCGATGATGCCTGAAGCCGACAAGGACGTTCATCACAGCCTGAGAACAACCACAGAAGCCCCTGCGTACCCGTGAGCCCCACCGGCGCTCACCCGCGTACGAGACAGGGCCGGAGACAGCGAAGTCCCACCGGGCGGCCAGGCGCCGACGAAACGGGAGGGGACGTGGGGGCATGTGCGCGCGCAGCCACCAGCACCACGTACAGGCAATCAGCTAGCTGACGTGCACCCGTAGAACAGCGAGCACGTACATGCCCCCGCGGCCCCGCACCCAAAAACGCACCTGACGAGCCCACACCGAGCCCGCACCCGAAAACGCACCTGACGAGCCCACACCGACCCCGCACCCGACAACGAAGCCGAGCACCCCACACCCGGGCCCACACCCGCACCCGCGCCCGCACCCGCACCCGCACCCGCACCCGCACCCGACAACGAAGCAGCCCGCACCCGACGAAACAGCACCCCCACGCAGCGGCACCGGAACCCGCCGGAGAGACCCACCACTCCCCCCTCCCCCTGTACAGCAGCTACGCGCGTAGATATGCTCCCCTCGTGACCATGCCCACTGCACCCGCACCCGCATTCGCCGACGCGGTCGCTTCGGACCGTTCGCTGCGTCGCTTCCTTCACGGGCTGCCCGGGGTCGACACGGTCGGCCTGGAGGCTCGTGCCGCGTCTCTAGGCACGCGGTCGATCAAGACCACGGCCAAGGCGTACGCCATCGACCTGGCGATCTCGATGATCGATCTGACGACCCTCGAAGGCGCCGACACAGCCGGCAAGGTCCGCGCGCTCGGCGCGAAGGCCGTGCATCCGGACCCCACCGACCGTACGACTCCCCGCACAGCCGCCGTCTGTGTCTATCCGGACATGGTGGCGACGGCCAAGGAGGCCGTGGCCGGGAGTGACGTGAAGGTCGCCTCCGTGGCCACCGCGTTCCCGGCGGGCCGCGCCGCCCTGGAGGTGAAGCTCGGGGACGTCCGCGAGGCGGTCGCCGCCGGCGCGGACGAGATCGACATGGTCATCGACCGCGGAGCGTACCTCGCGGGCCACTACCTGAAGGTGTACGAGGAGATCGTCGCCGTTAAGGAGGCCTCGGGCGCCGCACGCCTGAAGGTCATCTTCGAGACGGGCGAGCTGTCGACGTACGACAACATCCGGCGAGCGAGCTGGCTGGGCATGATGGCCGGGGCGGACTTCATCAAGACGTCGACCGGCAAGGTCGGGGTGAACGCCACCCCGGCCAACACACTGCTCATGCTGGAGGCGGTACGTGACTTCCGCGCCCAGACGGGCGTACAGGTAGGCGTGAAGCCCGCCGGAGGCATCCGGACGACCAAGGACGCGCTCAAGTTCCTCGTGCTGGTCAACGAGACCGCCGGCAGCGACTGGCTGGACAACCACTGGTTCCGCTTCGGCGCTTCGAGCCTGCTCAACGACCTGTTGATGCAGCGTCAGAAGCTGAGCACCGGCCGCTACTCCGGCCCCGACTACGTGACGGTGGACTGACCCATGACGTTCGAGTACGCACCCGCACCGGAGTCCCGCTCCGTCGTCGACATCGCCCCCAGCTACGGCCTTTTCATCGACGGCGAGTTCGCCGAGGCGGCCGACGGCAAGGTCTTCAAGACGGTGAGCCCGTCGACGGAGGAGGTCCTCTCCGAGATCGCCCAGGCGGGCGAGGCGGACGTGGACCGCGCGGTGAAGGCCGCCCGCAAGGCGTTCGAGAAGTGGTCGGCGCTGCCGGGCGCGGAGCGCGCGAAGTACCTGTTCCGGATCGCGCGGATCATCCAGGAGCGCAGCCGCGAGCTCGCGGTCCTGGAGACGCTGGACAACGGCAAGCCGATCAAGGAGACGCGCGACGCGGACCTCCCCCTGGTGGCGGCGCACTTCTTCTACTACGCGGGCTGGGCGGACAAGCTCGGCCACGCGGGCTTCGGCCCGAACCCGGCGCCGCTGGGCGTCGCGGGCCAGGTCATCCCGTGGAACTTCCCGCTGCTGATGCTGGCGTGGAAGATCGCCCCGGCGCTGGCGACGGGCAACACGGTCGTCCTGAAGCCTGCCGAGACGACCCCCCTGTCCGCCCTGTTCTTCGCGGACATCTGCCGCCAGGCGGGCCTGCCCAAGGGCGTGGTGAACATCCTCCCGGGCTACGGAGACGCGGGCGCGGCCCTCACGGCACACCCCGATGTGAACAAGGTCGCCTTCACCGGCTCGACGGCAGTCGGCAAGGCGATCGCCCGGCAGGTGGCCGGCACGGACAAGAAGGTCACGCTCGAACTGGGTGGCAAGGGCGCGAACATCGTCTTCGACGACGCGCCCATCGACCAGGCGGTCGAGGGCATCGTCACGGGCATCTTCTTCAACCAGGGCCAGGTGTGCTGCGCGGGCTCGCGCCTCCTGGTCCAGGAGTCGGTGGCCGACGAGGTGCTGGACGCGCTGAAGCGCCGCCTCACCACCCTCCGCCTGGGCGACCCCCTGGACAAGAACACCGACATCGGCGCGATCAACTCCGCGGAGCAGCTCGCGAGGATCAAGACGCTCGCGGACACGGGCGAGGCCGAGGGCGCGGAGCGCTGGTCGGCGCCGTGCGAACTCCCGGACAGCGGCTACTGGTTCGCGCCCACGCTGTTCACGAACGTCACGCAGGCGCACACGATCGCGCGGGACGAGATCTTCGGCCCGGTGCTGTCCGTCCTCACGTTCCGCACTCCGGAGGAGGCGGTGGCGAAGGCGAACAACACGCAGTACGGGCTCTCGGCCGGCATCTGGACGGAGAAGGGCTCGCGCATCCTCTCGGTCGCGAACAAGCTCCGGGCGGGCGTCGTCTGGGCCAACACGTTCAACAAGTTCGACCCGACCTCGCCGTTCGGCG
Source organism: Streptomyces sp. NBC_01445 (assembly GCF_035918235.1). Lineage (NCBI taxonomy): Bacteria > Bacillati > Actinomycetota > Actinomycetes > Kitasatosporales > Streptomycetaceae > Streptomyces > Streptomyces sp. NBC_01445. Next base: position 4,459,258 of record NZ_CP109485.1, read on the forward strand.
GCTACAAGGAGTCGGGGCACGGCCGCGAGGGCGGCCGCCACGGCCTGGAGGCATACCTCGCCCCGTCGAGCCCGGAGGGCACGCGATAAATGAGCACTGTTGAGCGACTCACAGTCCTGAAGACCTACAAGCTGTACGTGGGCGGGAAGTTCCCGCGTTCCGAGAGCGGCCGGGTGTACGAGGTGTCGGACTCGAAGGACAAATGGCTGGCCAACGCCCCGCTGTCGTCCCGCAAGGACGCGCGTGACGCGGTAGTGGCGGCGCGCAAGGCGTTCGGCGGCTGGGCGGGCGCGACGGCGTACAACCGCGGACAGGTGCTCTACCGCGTGGCGGAGATGCTGGAGGGCCGCCGCGACCAGTTCGTGCGGGAGGTGGCGGATGCCGAGGGCCTTTCGAAGTCGAAGGCGGCGGCGGTCGTGGACGCGGCGGTCGACAGGTGGGTCTGGTACGCGGGCTGGACGGACAAGATCGGCCAGGTCGTGGGCGGGGCGAACCCGGTCGCGGGCCCGTTCTTCAACCTGTCCACGCCCGAGCCGACCGGAGTGGTGGCCGTGCTGGCCCCGCAGAAGTCGTCGTTCCTGGGCCTGGTCTCGGTGATCGCCCCGGTGATCGCGACGGGCAACACGGCCGTGGTGATCGCGAGCGAGACGTCCCCGCTGCCGGCTCTGTCGCTCGGCGAGGTGCTCGCCACGTCCGACGTGCCGGGCGGTGTGGTGAACGTGCTGTCCGGCAGGACGTCGGAGATCGCTCCGACGCTGGCCGCGCACCAGGACGTGAACGCGATCGACCTTACGGGCGCGGACGCCGACCTGGCCCGTGACCTGGAGATCGCGGCGGCGGACAACCTGAAGCGCGTGCGCCGTCCCCAGGCTGTGGACACGGACTGGACGACGGACCCGGGCACGGACAGGCTCACGTCGTTCCTGGAAACGAAGACGGTGTGGCACCCGACGGGTTCGCTCGGCGCATCGGGCTCTTCGTACTAGGCCCGAGCCAGAACCCGAGGCCCGACCCGAACCCGAAGCCCCGTCCCTCCTCCGTCCAGGAGGGGCGGGGTTTCGTCATGCCCCACCGCCCCCCCCAGCGCACGGATCCGCACACGGATCAGACCCCGAGCCGCGCGGCGATCCCGTCGAGGATGCAGTCGAGGCCGAGGTCGAACTCCCAGGTGGGGTCGTCCTTGTGGGCGGCGCCGAGCCCGTAACGCTGATAGTTCGGGTAACGGCCCGTATCCATCAGGTAGTTCATCTGCGGGGCGAGCGCCTGCCGGGTCTCGGCGCCGCTGGACCACCCGTGCCGCTCCTTGTACTCGCGCAGGGCGAGTTCGGACTGGGTCGCGCCATGGACGTAGGAGCTGACGGTGCGGAACGCGGCCATCATCGAGTCGGCGTCAAGACCGGTCGTCGCGAGCACCTCCAGCTGCCGCTCGGCCACGGCCATCCGGGCCGGGGTGAGGGAGATGAGCGGCGCGGGCACCTGCCCCATCCAGGGGTGGCGCAGCATCAGTTCCCGTGTCTGCACGGCGAAGGACCGCAGCACCTCGCGCCAGCCGGTCACCTCCGGGGTCACGGAGAGTTCGGCCGAGACGCGGTCGATCATGAGCGCCCAGAGGTCGTCCTTGCCGGACACGTGCCGGTACGCGGCCATGGGCGCGACGCCGAGCTCCGCGGCGAGGCGGCGCATGGTGACGGCCGCGGCACCCTCAGTGTCGGCGATCTCGACCGCGGCGGCGGCGATCCGCTCCAGGGTCAGAGTGGCGCGGGCGGGCGCGGGCCGTTCGAGCCGCTCCCACAGCGAGGGCTCCACCAGGCCCTCGTCACCCTTCTTCTGCGCGGCCACGGTGCAACCCCTCTCTACTCTCCCACGATGACGTGTACAGCGTATCCCCAGTAGACGCCGTACACATCGATGTGTACGTTGTACTCACATCGATACGCCGTACACATCCAGGGGGTTCACCGTGTCCACTCCGCTCCACGTCGCCGTACTGGTCGGCAGCACTCGAGAGGGCCGCTTCGCGCCGGTCGTCACCAAGTGGCTGGCCGGCCGGCTCGCCGAGCACGGTGGCATGACCGCCGATGTCGTCGACCTCGCCGAGACGCCGCTGCCCACCGTCCTCCCGGCCTTCGGCCAGGAGCTGCCACAGGACAGCAAGGAGCTGCTCGCCGCCGTCTCGCCGCGCCTGGCCGCGGCCGACGCGTTCGTCTTCGTCACGCCGGAGTACAACCACAGCTTCCCGGCGTCCCTGAAGAACGCCGTCGACTGGCACAACGAGCAGTGGCACGCGAAGCCGATCGCGTTCGTCTCGTACGGCGGCCTGTCGGGCGGCCTGCGCGCGGTGGAGCAACTGCGCGTCGTGATGCCCGAGTTGAACGCCATGACGATCCGGAACACGGTCAGTTTCCACAACGCGTGGGCCGAGTTCGACGCCTCGGGCGAGCACGCGGACCCGGCGGTCGAGGCCGCGGCGAAGGCGATGCTCGACCAGCTGGCGTGGTGGGCGCACGCCCTGCGGGACGCCAGGTCGGTACGCCCGTACGCGGCTTGAGACACCTACATCCGGACGGAACCAGGGGGAGCCGATGAACCAGCGCACGAAGGAAACCGCACAAGCCGCGCAACAGAGCCCACCGAAGACCCCGACGACGCCGCCGGATACGACCCCGCCGAATGAGCCACCCTCCCGCCTGGTCATCCTCGGCCTGCTGCTGGGCATCGTGCTCGCCACCCTCGACGGCACCATCGTCGGCACCGCCCTGCCGACGATCGTCGGAGACCTGGGCGGCCTCGACCACCTCTCATGGGTCCTCACGGCCTATCTGCTGACCACCGCGGTCTCGACCCCGATCTGGGGAAAGTTCGGGGACCTGTACGGACGCAAGGGCAGCTACCTCGCCTCCATCGGCGTCTTCCTGACCGGCTCCGTCCTGTGCGGACTCGCCCAGGACATGGGCCAGTTGATCGCCTTCAGGGCAGTGCAGGGGGTCGGCGCGGGCGGCCTCTTCGTGGGCGCCCTCTCCCTCATCGGCACGCTCCTGACCCCGGCGGAGGCCGGCCGCTCCCAGTCCATGATCGGCGTGCTGATGCCCGCGGCCCTGATCGGCGGCCCGCTCCTCGGCGGCTTCCTCACCGACCAGCTCGACTGGCGCTGGGTGTTCTACGTCAACGTGCCGGTCGGCGCTTCGGCGCTCGCGATCGTCGGACTCGGCGTGCGCGTGCACGCCCCGCGCGTCAAGGCGCGGATCGACGTCGCGGGAGCGGCCCTGCTGACCGCGGCGATCCTGTCCCTGACGCTGCTCGCGAGCTGGGGCGGTACGACGTACGACTGGACGTCACCGCAGATCATCGGCCTCGCGCTGGCCTCGGCGGGCGCGCTCGCCGCGTTCGTACGCGTGGAGCGGCGGGCCGCCGAGCCGGTGATCCCGCCCCGCCTCTTCGCCGACCGCAACTTCACGCTCGCGCAGATCCTGAGTTTCGTGACCGGCGCCGCGATGATGGCGACGGTCGGCTACCTGCCGCAGTACATGCAGTTCGTGCAGAACATGTCGTCGACGGCGAGCGGGCTGCTGCTGCTCCCGCTGATGCTGGGCATGATGGGGGCGCAGCTGGCGATCGGTCGGCAGGTCGGCAACGGGGGCCGCTACCGCGCGTATCCGATCATCGGCGGCGCGCTCGCCACGGCGGGCGCCCTGGCCCTGTTGACGCTCGGCGTCGGCACTCCGGCCGGCCTGGCCTCGGGCGTGACGTTCGTCCTCGGCCTCGGCGTCGGCTGCCTGATGCAGCCGTCGATGCTGATCACGATGAACAGCGCCGAGCCCCGCGACATGGGCGCCGCCAGCGGCACCACGACCCTGCTGCGCACGGTCGGCGGCTCACTGGGCGTCGCGGTGCTCGGCTCCGTCTACGCGAGCCGCATGTCCGCCGAGCTCACCGACCGCCTCGGCTCCGACGGAGCGCACCTCACCGGCGGCTCCGTCACCCCCGCCCTCCTGCGGGACCTCCCGGCCTCCGCGCAGGACGCCGTCCGCACGGCAGTGACCGGCGGCCTGCACGGTGTGGCCCTGGGCACGGCCGCCCTGTGCGCGGTCACGTTCGCCGCGGCCTGGCTGATCCGCGAGGTCCCCCTGCGGACGAAGGCGTCCTAGCCGGGCAGCAGAGAGGCGGCCGGTCCCACCAGCGGGAGGTCGGCGAGGGCGCCGCCCTCGGCCAGAGGGCCGGTCGCGACGGCCGTGGTCACGGGCTTGAAGTCGGCGACCTGGGTGCCGACCGCGTTGTCGAGCGGATCGACCCCGGTACCGGAGAGCGGGTTGAGCTTCAGGTGCTTGACCGGGGCGAGACCCCCGTTCGCAGCGCTCCCGAGCGCCCCCGTCACCGCTCCCCCGGCCGCCGCGGCGTCGAGGTCGCCGACCGGCGAGGCGAGAGGCGCGGCGGCGGGCTCCGCCGCACCGGCGCTCACCGCACCCCCGCCGAGCGCCGCCCCCGCGGCGGTGAGGGTGAGCCCCGCGCGCAGCAGCGCCCGCTGGGCCGCCGAGGACTTCTTCGCTGAGTGTCGTGCCATGAAGTGCCGCCCGTTTCCGGTACCGGCGGCCGGTTGGCCCGCCGCCGCAGATCGAGTAATCGTGAGCGTACGCAGAGTAGTTGAGACGCGGCTGTGCCACAAAGGCCGACCCGCGGGGTCCACCGGGGGCGGAGGATGCAGCACACTGGTGTCTCGTGAGTTCTCATCCCCCGATACCGGCCCGGGTCGTCCTGTTGGCAGGTCCTTCCGGCTCCGGCAAGTCGTCGTTCGCGTCCCGCTCCGGGCTTCCCGTGCTGTGCCTGGACGACTTCTACAAGGAGGCCGACGACCCGACGCTGCCGCAGGTGCCGGGCAGCTCGGACATCGACTGGGACTCGCCCCGCTCCTGGGACACGGAGACGGCCGTTGCCGCGATCGCGGAGCTGTGCCGCACGGGCCGCACCCGCATTCCCGTCTACGACATCGCGACCAGCTCACGGGTGGGCGAGGAGACGCTCGACATCGAGCGCACGCCCCTGTTCATCGCGGAGGGCATTTTCGCCGCGGACATCGTGGAGCGCTGCCGGGACCTCGGGCTGCTGGCCGACGCGCTGTGCCTGCGCGGCCGCCCGTCCACGACGTTCCGCCGCCGGCTGCTGCGGGACCTCAGGGAGGGCCGCAAGTCCGTGCCGTTCCTGCTGCGCCGCGGCTGGCGCCTGATGCGCGCGGAGCGCGGCATCGTGGCCCGCCAGACGGCGCTCGGCGCGCACGCGTGCGGCAAGGAAGAAGCCCTCGGCCGCCTGGCCGCGGCCGCCGCGGGCCGGTGCGTGAAGGCCCGCGCCCAGGCGTGAGCGCCCCGCAGAGCCCGTACACATGAAAGCGGGACCGGAGAGACCCCCCGGCCCTCCGGTCCCGCTTCATTCCCCCGTGAAGATCCCCCGTGATCCCCCCGGTACCGCTCCCCCGTACAACCGTCGCGTCCCCCCGGAGCGACGGCCCGCCCCCAGCCTTCAGGCCACCAGCTCGCCGAAGGACTCCTCCAGGTCACGGCCGAAGCTGAGGGCCTCGTCCTCGCGCAGCCGGCGCAGGGAGCGCCAGATGCTCGACTTCACCGTGCCGACACTGATGTCGAGGATGTCCGCGATCTCGGGGTCCGTACGACCCTCGTAGTAGCGCAGGACGAGCATCGTGCGCTGCAGTTCGGGGAGGCGGGCCAGGGCCTGCCAGAGAACCGCGCGCAGCTCCGTGCCACGCATCGCGTCCGTGTCGCCCGCCGTCTCCGGCAGTTCCTCGGTCGGGTACTCGTTCAGCTTGCGGCGGCGCCACGCGCTGATGTGCAGATTGGTCATGGTGCGGCGGAGGTAGCCCCCGACCGCCGCCTTGTCGCTGATCCTGTCCCAGGCGCGGTACGTCGAGAAGAGGGCGCTCTGGAGCAGGTCCTCGGCCTCGAACCGGTCACCGGTCAGGTGGTAGGCGGTTGCGTACAGGGAGGCGCGGCGTTCCTGGACGTAGGCCGTGAACTCGGCTTCCGACAGGGACTTCTTCCGCTCCCCCGATTCCTCCCCGTACGCGGCTCCCCCGTCGGATACCGCCTGGTTCGCGTCAACCACCGTCATGTACGCGGTGTGCTGACGCCCGGTGCCGCGAGCGCACCCCCGCCCGCTCACGGCACCGGACAGCTCGTGCTTCCCGGAACCGGGACTCCGCACGAGAGCGTCATGAAGACGTGTGACAACTGCGCCAGTGGTGGTGCTGTGCAGCGTGTTCATCTCGCGCCCCCCGTCGTGGAGTCTCGGTTTCCCGTGGCTCGTAAGGACTTGCGTCCTTGCGATGTCCAAAAGCTTGCCCGGGCCACTTCATGACGGTGTCCGTCGACTGTCACAGACCTGTCACAGGGCCCGGGCGTGTGCGAGTCGTGTGTGGATGGGGCCCGAAGCCCCCTCATTACGAGCTTGGGAGCGCTCCAACGGTCGAACTTGAGCCGTGCCATGGGACAGAATGACGTCTGTGCCTTCCCTGTTGCTGATCGAGGACGACGACGCCATCCGTACGGCCCTGGAGCTGTCCCTTACGCGCCAGGGTCATCGGGTTGCCACCGCTGCCACCGGCGAGGACGGTCTGAAGCTGTTGCGCGAGCAGCGGCCGGACCTGATCGTGCTGGATGTGATGCTGCCCGGCATCGACGGGTTCGAGGTGTGCCGGCGCATCCGGCGCACGGACCAGCTGCCGATCATCCTGCTCACGGCGCGCAGTGACGACATCGACGTGGTGGTCGGGCTGGAGTCCGGCGCCGACGACTATGTCGTGAAGCCGGTGCAGGGGCGGGTGCTCGACGCCCGGATCCGGGCGGTGCTCCGGCGGGGCGAGCGGGAGGCCAACGACGCTGCGTCGTTCGGCAGTCTCGTCATCGACCGGGCCGCGATGACGGTCACGAAGAACGGCGAGGACCTCCAACTGACGCCCACGGAGCTGCGGTTGCTCCTCGAACTGAGCCGCAGGCCGGGACAGGCGCTGTCGCGGCAGCAGTTGCTGCGTCTGGTGTGGGAGCACGACTACCTCGGTGACTCGCGGCTCGTCGACGCGTGTGTGCAGCGGCTGCGCGCGAAGGTCGAGGACGTGCCGTCGTCACCGACGCTGATCCGTACGGTGCGCGGGGTCGGCTACCGGCTGGACACTCCTCAGTGAGTGATGCGCACGACCGGCTGCGGGGCTGGGCCGCGGCGAAGAAGGCGATACTCGCGGGCCTGCGCTTCACGAGCCTGCGGCTGCGGCTCGTCGTCGTCTTCGCCCTGGTGGCGCTGACCGCGGCGGTGTCGGCGTCCGGGATCGCGTACTGGCTCAACCGCGAGGCGGTGCTGACCCGGGCGCAGGACGCGGCGCTCAGCGACTTCCAGCAGGAGATGCAGAATCGGGCCGCGGCGCTGCCCGAGCATCCGACGCAGGGCGAGTTGCAGCATGCGGCGAACCTGATGGCGAGCAGCAGCCAGCACTTCAGTGTGCTGCTGATCAGCGACGACAAGGACGGCCGGCGGATCGCCGGGAACTCCGACCTGGACGCGATCACGCTGGCCGAGGTGCCGCGTTCGCTGCGGGACGCGGTGAACAGGGAGCAGCCCCTCACGGACGGCAACAAGCATCCGTACCACCTGTACTGGCAGCGGATCGTCAGCAATGACACGCCGTATCTGGTCGGTGGGGCGCGGGTGATCGACGGGGGGCCGACGGGCTACATGCTCAAGTCCCTGGAGCCGGAGGCGAAGGATCTCAACTCCCTTGCCTGGTCGCTCGGGATCGCGACGGCGCTTGCGCTGATCGGTTCGGCGCTGCTCGCACAGGCCGCGGCGACGACGGTGCTCAAGCCGGTGCACCGGCTCGGGAGGGCGGCACGGCGGCTCGGCGAAGGAAAGCTGGACACGCGTCTGCGGGTGTCCGGTACGGACGAACTGGCCGATCTTTCCAGGACGTTCAACAGGACCGCGGAGAATCTGGAGAAGAAGGTCGCCGACATGAGTGCGCGCGAGGAGGCGTCGCGGCGCTTCGTCGCCGACATGTCGCACGAGCTGCGTACGCCACTGACGGCGATCACCGCCGTGACGGAGGTACTCGAGGAGGAGCTCGACGCGGAGACCGGTTCGGTCGACCCGATGATCGAGCCCGCCGTACGCCTCGTGGTGAGCGAGACGCGCCGGCTGAACGACCTGGTGGAGAACCTCATGGAGGTCACCCGCTTCGACGCGGGCACCGCCCGGCTCGTCCTCGACCAGGTCGACATCGCCGACCAGATCACGGCCTGCATCGACGCCCGTGCCTGGCTCGACGCGGTGGACCTGGACGCGGAGCGCGGCATCATGGCCCGCATCGACCCGCGCCGCCTCGACGTCATCATGGCGAACCTGATCGGGAACGCGCTCAAGCACGGCGGCTCGCCGGTGCGGGTGTCCGTGCGGCTTGCGGACTCGGAGCTGGTGATCGAGGTCCGTGACCACGGGCCCGGTATCCCGCAGGACGTGCTCCCGCACGTCTTCGACCGGTTCTACAAGGCGAGCGCGTCGCGGCCGCGTTCGGAGGGCAGCGGGCTCGGGCTGTCGATCGCCCTGGAGAACGCGCACATCCACGGCGGCGAGATCACGGCCGCCAACTCCCCCGAGGGCGGCGCCGTGTTCACGTTCCGGCTGCCGCTCGACGCGTCACCGCTGACGCTGCCGCCCGATGACGAGGGCGCCGACGGTGGCGGTTCCGGTGAGGAGGGCGGCGCGCGATGACCGCACGCAGGACAAGACGGCGTTACGCGGTGCTGGGCGCGGCGGTGCTCGCCGCGCTGCTCGCCGGGTGCGGGATCAGGCCGACGGAGGTGCCGACGGACTTCGGGGCCGCGCCGTCGCGGGTGCCGTGCACGCTGTCGGACCCGGATCTGGAGTCGCGCACGGGCGGCGAGTTCGCCGTGCAGGTGTATCTGGTCTGTACGTCACAGCTGGTGAGCGTCGACCGGACGGTGACCCTGCCGAAGGGGCGGGGCGCCTCGGACCGGGTGCGGCTCGCGCAGGCGCTGCTCGACGAGCTGGAGCAGTCGCCGGCCGGCGCCGAGCGGCAGGCGGGGTACACCACGGACGTCAGGCCCGGGATGACCGTCTCGGGGCCGGGCAAGGGTGACCCGGACAACGCGCTGCGGCTGAGCGTCCCGCCGGACGACCTCTCGCCGTACGCGCTGGCCCAGATCGTGTGTACGTATGCGAACGGCGGGGCCGCGGCAAAGGACGACAAGGTCGTGCTCGGCGGTCCTGGTGACGACGCTCTGCGCGCGTACGCCTGCTCGCCGGAGATGCGGACGCGGCCGGGGCTCGTACCGGCGCCCGCCGAGACGGTCGGCTGACGGGGGCGGGCACGCTTGTCGCGGGCGGACGCCGGCGACGCGGAACCGATCGTCCCGCCGTCCGCGTCTTGGGGGACGTGCAGCGCCATCGCCCGGGCGGCTCCAAGGCCGCCATCCGCTTCCGTACGGCAGGGATAGTCCTCCTTGCCGCGCATCTGCTTCTCGTCTGCTGGATCACGCTGCGACCACTGGACGTGCCGTGGGTCAGCGCCGCGAACCTGCATCCGTTCGCCGGGATCAGGGCGGATCTCGCGCTCGGTCCGGCGGAGGCGGTGCGGCGCATCGGCAAGGAGCTGGTGCTGCTCGCGCCTCTGGGGGTGCTGCTGCCGATCGCCGGAGGGCGGCTCGTCGTCTCGCCGCTGGGTTCGCTGGTGCGTACGGTCGCCGCCGGAGCGCTGCTCTCGCTCGGCATCGAGCTGCTGCAGACCGGGGTACCGGGGCAGGTCGTGGACATCGACTCACTGTTCCTGAACACGCTGGGCGTGGCCCTCGCGCACGCGGCCGTGGTGCCGACTCTCAGGGGCAGGCTCCGCCGCAGGACCGAGGTCCCCGCCCTCCCCCGGGAGGAGCCCTCTCAGGGGCGGACCCCGACGATTTCCAGGGTCGGCATCGCCCCGTGAGCTGACGCTTCGCCCGGTTCGTCACCGTAGCTTTGAAGCCATCGGAGACGTCCCGGCCAGTCCCGGCCAAGGGGGCGCCTCACCGCTACGGTTCGCGAAGGAGCCCACCATGACCGCCCTTGCCCGCCCCACGAACGGACGGATGATCGGCGGAGTGTGCGCAGCGCTGGCAAGGCGCTTCGGCACCTCCGCGACCACGATGCGCGTGATCTTCGTGCTCTCGTGTCTGCTTCCCGGTCCCCAGTTCCTGCTGTACATCGCGCTGTGGATCCTGCTGCCGAGCGAGGGCAAGGTCCGCCAGGCGTGGTGACGACGGGGCCCGCAGGCTGATGTACGACAAGGCAGGCTGACGTACGACAAGGAGGGGCGCACCCGCTCGCGCGGGTGCGCCCCTCCTGTGTGTCCGTGTGTGCGCCGTGTCGGGTGGGTCAGCCGACGGGCAGGGCGCCGCCGGCGGGCAGCGACTTGACGGGCAGGCCGCCGAGGAGACCGGAGACCGGGTCGCTGCCGTTGGTGGGGAGGGCCTTCGTGACGGCGGGCGTGGCGGCCTTCAGGCCACCGGCGACGGCGTTCTTGCCGGCAGTGAGGGACTCGGTGCCACCGGCGGGCAGTACCTGCGCGACCTGCTCGGCGGGGAGCGTGCTGGTCACGGTGTCCAGGGCGGAGCCCGCATCCGGGAGGGCGGGGGCGGCGGACGCGGCACCGGCGCCCGCGGCAGCGAAGGCGGCACCGAGGGCGGCGACACCGAGGGTCTTGACAGCAGACTGCTTCATTGTGAAATGAGTCCTCGTGAACGGGGGCTTGAGCGGTCCACGACCGTAAACATGCGTCAGGGCGCGTCGCAACCGGCGAAATACACGGAGAAGCGGCCGGGAGCTAATGCTCCCGGCCGCTTCAGATTCGCACAAAGAGGCGCTACTGCGCGACAGAACCCCTGGTCGAGGCGGTCTGACGGAACAGCCATTCGGATTTCAACTCGGCATATCCGGGCTTGATGACGTCATTGATCATGGCCAGTCGTTCATCGAAAGGAATGAATGCTGATTTCATCGCATTGACAGTGAACCACTGCATGTCGTCGAGCGTGTAGCCGAATGCGTCGACCAGGTGCTCGAATTCGCGGCTCATGCTGGTGCCGGACATGAGGCGGTTGTCGGTGTTCACCGTGGTGCGGAAGTGCAGCTTGCGGAGCAGGCCGATGGGGTGGGCCTCGTAGGAGTCGGCAGCGCCCGTCTGGAGGTTGGAGCTGGGACACATCTCCAGGGGGATGCGCTTGTCGCGTACATAGGAGGCGAGGCGGCCGAGCTTGACCGTGCCGTCGTCCTCGACCTTGATGTCGTCGATGATCCGCACGCCGTGGCCGAGGCGGTCGGCGCCGCACCACTGGAGGGCCTGCCAGATGGAAGGCAGGCCGAAGGCCTCGCCCGCGTGGATCGTGAAGTGGTTGTTCTCGCGCTTGAGGTACTCGAAGGCGTCGAGGTGGCGGGTGGGAGGGAAGCCGGCCTCCGCGCCCGCGATGTCGAAGCCGACGACGCCCGTGTCGCGGTAGCCGTTTGCGAGTTCGGCGATCTCCAGGGCGCGGGCCGCGTGCCGCATGGCGGTGAGCAGGGCGCCCACGCGGATGCGGTGGCCGTTGGCCCTGGCGCGGCGCTCGCCTTCCCGGAAGCCTTCGTTGACCGCCTCGACTACCTCTTCGAGGGTGAGGCCCTGTTCGAGGTGCTGCTCGGGGGCGTAGCGGATCTCGGCGTAGACGACGCCGTCCTCGGCGAGGTCCTCGGCGCACTCGGCGGCGACCCGGAACAGCGCCTCGCGGGTCTGCATGACGGCGCAGGTGTGGGCGAAGGTCTCCAGATAGCGCTCGAGGGAGCCGGAGTCGGCGGCCTCGCGGAACCAGATACCGAGCTTGTCGGGATCGGTCTCCGGGAGGTTCTCGTAGCCCTGTTCCAGGGCGAGTTCGACGATGGTGCCGGGGCGAAGGCCGCCGTCGAGGTGGTCGTGCAGCAGCACCTTGGGGGCGCGAACGATCTGCTCGGGGGTCGGAATCTGCGAGTTTCCGCTGGTCTGGCTCGTCATTTCCGCACTCTAACGCCTACGCGCGTAGATACTCGGTGACGTCCGCCTGTCGATACGTAACGGTGACCCTGCGGACGGGTGGCGTACACCGGACCTTCTGACACTGTTCTGTCATGGGACAGCAAGCGACGACGGTCCGTGAGGCCCGGCTCGGGAAGGCGATGGGGCCCGTTTCCGCGACGGTGAGCGGTGTGGTTCTGCTGCTGCCCGCAGGTGAGGAGACCTCCGCGCGCAGGCCGTCACCGCTGGCCTCGGCGGCCGTACGGACCCTGGGGCGCGCCCTCGTGCGCGAGGGACGGCGGGACGGCCTTGCGGCGCATGTCGTGCACTACCGCGGCCGCGGCTGGAACGGCGCGCAGGCACAGCTCGCGCGCGACGCCGACTGGGCCGCGGACGAAGCCGTACGGCGCTACGGCGACATCCCCATCTGCCTCGTCGGGGTCGACATGGGTGCCCGCGCGGCGCTGCACGCGGGCGGGCACAGCGCCGTCAACTCGGTGCTCGCGCTTGCCCCTTGGCTGCCCGAGGAGGACGTCGCCGCGCCACCTGAACCGGTGAAACAGCTCGCGGGCCGCCGCGTTCTGATCGTGCACGGCACGAACGACGAGCGCACGGATCCCGAGCTGTCGTTCCGCCTGGCCGCCCGCGCGAAGAAGTCCAACCGCGACATCTGCCGCTTCGAGGTGCACTCCGACGGCCACGCGCTCCACCAGCACCGCACCGAAGTCCACGCCCTGGCCCGCGACTTCGTGCTCGGCTCGCTCTTCGGCCGGGCGTTCTCGCGGCCGCTGCAGGACGCGCTGGCCGCGCCGCCGCCGCTGGGGCTGCGGATGCCGCTGGCCTCGGGCTTCGGCAGGTCGCTCGCGCGGTGACTACTCCTGCGCGCGCGTCCACTCGGAGAGCAGCTTGCCGCGCCGGGAGAGCAGGAACTTCTTGAACGCCGCGACGGGCGGGGTGTCCGGATGGCCGTCGAGCCAGGCCACGCCGATCTCGCGCACCGCCCGCTGCCCGGTCACGGTCAGCTCCACAACCCCCGGGCGCGGTACTGCGGGTGGCGGCAGGAGCGCCACACCGAGGCCCGCCGCGACCAGGCCGCGCAGGGTCTCCGTCTCCTCCCCCTCGAAGGCGACACGCGGCTTGAACCCCGACTCCGCGCACAGGCCGTCGGCGATGCGCCGCAGCCCGTAGCCGGGTTCGAGGGTCACGAACGGCTCGTCGGCCGCCTCCGCGAGGCGGACGCGCTTGCGGCCCGCGAGGCGGTGGTCGTCGGGGACGACCAGGCGCAGGCGCTGCTCGTCGAGGCGGCGCGCGACGAGGCCCGGCTCGTCGGGGACGGGCGAGGTGAGACAGAGGTCGAGCTCGCCGGCGCGCAGGCGCTCCAGCATCGCCTCGCCGTAGTTCTGGACGAGGCTGAAGCGGATACGGGGGTGGTCGGCGCGGAAGGCCCGGATCAGGCCGGGGACGGTCTCGGAGCCCATGGTGTGCAGGAAGCCGAAGGCGACCTTGCCCGACGCGGGGTCGGCGTCGGCCCGTACGGACTCGGCGGCGCGGCCGACCTCGGCGAGCGCCCTGTCGACGGACGTGAGGAACGTACGGCCCGCCGGGGTGAGCGAGACGGTGCGGCCGTGCCGCGCGAACAGCTCCACGCCGAGGTCCTGTTCGAGGCGGACCAGGGCGCGCGACAGCGTCGACTGGGGGATCTCCAGCTCGTGCGCGGCCCGCGTGACGTGCTCGGTGCGGGCGACCGCGGCGAAGTACGACAGGCGGGGCGCGAGCGTCGTCACGATGTCTTCTGTGTCACTGGACGGTGACAGACGAGTCTCTGAACTCTGCTTATGCGCCATGGGATTGATTATGGCGTTTTCATGCATTGGACGCATGAAACACGGAGGCCTACCTTCGAGATATGCCTCCTGCCAGTAGCGGGGCGGCCGCCACCCACGCGGTCGCCGCCCGTAAGCCGTCGTCCCCCGAAGCCCCCGACACCCGTCTGAACCCGGGCGGACCCGGTTACCGCCGGATGAGCTTCGCCCTTTTCCTGGCCGGGGTCGCGACCTTCGCCCTCCTCTACTCCACGCAGGCCCTGCTCCCCCTCGTCTCCGCCGACTTCGGCGTCAGCGCGAGCGCCGCGAGCTGGACGGTCTCCGGCGCGACGGGCGCGCTCGCTCTGTGTGTACTGCCGCTGAGCGCCCTGTCGGAGCGGTTCGGACGGCGCACCGTGATGACGGCGTCCCTGTCGGTGGCGGTCGCGGTCGGCCTGCTCGTCCCCTTCGCTCCCTCGCTCAGCGCGCTGATCGCGCTGCGGGCCCTCCAGGGCGCCGCGCTCGCCGGTCTGCCGGCCTCCGCGATGGCGTATCTCGCGGAGGAGGTGCGGCCCAAGGCGCTGGTCGCCGCGATCGGCCTGTTCGTGGCGGGCAACTCCATCGGCGGGATGAGCGGCCGGGTCATCACCGGGTGGGTCGCGCAGGAGTGGGGCTGGCGCGCGGCGGTCGCCACGATCGGCGTGATCGCCGTGGCGTGCGCGGTCGCGTTCCGGCTGCTGCTGCCGCAGCCCCGGCACTTCACCCCGGGCTCGCTGCGGCCGCGGGTCCTGGCCCGCACGGTGCGCGGCCACCTCGCGAACCCGCTCCTGTGCCGTCTGTACGTGATCGGCGCCCTGTTCATGACGGTCTTCGGCGCCGTCTACACGGTGATCGGCTACCGGCTCACGGCCGCGCCGTTCTCGCTCCCGCAGGGCATCATCGGCTCGATCTTCCTGGTGTACCTGGTGGGTACGGTCTCCTCGGCCGCGGCCGGCAAGCTCGTCGCGCGGCTCGGGCGGCGCGGGGCGCTGTACCTGGCGGTGGGCACGACGGCGTCCGGGCTGCTGCTCTCGCTCGGCGACGCGATCGTCATGGTGCTGCTCGGCCTCGTCCTGATCACGGCCGGTTTCTTCGCGGGGCACGCGGTGGCCTCGTCCTCGGTCAGCCACACGGCGACGCACGGGCGGGCGCAGGCGTCCGCGCTGTACCAGTCCGTGTACTACATCGGCTCCAGCGTGGGCGGCACACTCGGCGCGGTGGCCTTCCACGCGGGTGGCTGGGCCGGGACCGTGGCCCTCGGCCTGGTGGCGGTGCTCGGCGTCGTGTCGGTGACCCTGTGGGGCTCGCACGCGGCGCGGGTGCAGCAGCGGCAGACGCTCGTGGCGGCGCACTGACCGCGTTCGGATCATGCTGAGAACGGCCCCCGGACAGGCGTATTTCGCCGGTCCGGGGGCCGTTGTCAGTGCCCTGCGGTAGCTTCCGAAGTGCTGGGACTTGCATGGACTTTCGGGACTTGCCAGAAGCCGCAGGGCGGGGTGTGTACATGAGTGACATCGCAGGGACGACCACCGAGGTGGACGTCCGTCTCGAGAAGTACCGGGTCGAGCTGACCGGGTACTGCTACCGGATGCTGGGCTCGGCCTTCGAGGCCGAGGACGCGGTGCAGGACACGATGGTCCGCGCCTGGCGCAGCTTCGACAAATTCGAGGGCCGCTCCAGCCTGCGGTCCTGGCTGTACCGCATCGCGACGAACGTCTGCCTGGACATGCTGAACGCGGGCAACAAGCGGGCCCGGCCGATGGACCTGACGGCGGCGGCGCCGCTCGCGCAGGCGGCTCTCACACCCCGGCCGGACAATGTGTGGCTGGAGCCGATGCCGGACGCGCGCGTGCTGCCGACCGTGCACGACCCGGCGGAGGCGGCGGTGGCGCGGGAGTCGGTGCGGCTCGCGTTCGTGGCGGCGCTGCAGCAGCTCCCGGCCAAGCAGCGGGCCGTGCTCATCCTGCGCGAGGTCCTGGCCTGGAAGGCGCAGGAGGTCGCCGAGCTCCTCGACACCTCGGTGGCGTCGGTGAACAGCGCGCTCCAGCGGGCCCGCGCCACGCTCGCCGAGGTCCCGGCCGAGAAGAAGAGCGCGGACGACGAGCTGGACGAGGAGCATCAGGCGCTCCTGGAGCGCTATGTCGCCGCGTTCGAGGGATACGACATGAAGGCGCTCACGGCGCTGCTCGCCGAGGACGCCATCATGACGATGCCGCCGTTCGACCTGTGGCTGCGCGGCACGCCGGACATCACGGGCTTCATGACGACGATCGGCGCCTCATGTGCCGACAGCCGGCTGGTGCCCGTCGAGGCCAACGGCTCGCCCGCGTTCGCCCACTACAAGCCCGACCCGGACAAGGGCGGGTTCTCGCCGTGGGCCGTCCAGGTCCTTGAGGTCTCAGAGGGCCGGATCACCGGACTCCACTGCTTCCTGGACACAGCGCGCTATTTCCCGCTGTTCGGCTTGCCGCTCCATCTCGACGACGAGACCGCCTAGGCCGGGCAGGCCGACCAGCTGAAGCAGGGCCCACAGCGCCGGGGACGGATCGCGCAGCCGCAGTCCTGACCCGGCTCTGCGGGCGGCGAGCTGCATCCGGGCGAGCGCGTCCACGGTGGCGAGATCGGCCGTGGTGACGGCCGCGAGGTCGCAGACGATGTCGCGCGCGGGGGCGCGGGCGCACGCCGTGCGCACCTGGTCGCACAGGTGCGGCACGTCGCCGCGGCGCAGGGGGCCGGCGGGAGCCAGGTCGGGAGGTCGGAAAGCTGCCACGCTAGGGAGACCGGCGCGGCGGCGGGAACTCATCGGCGGTCCGGCCGCGCGCCGAATGCCGTGCACCACGTTGCCCTGGTGTCGCGCGCATCACGTTGACCCTGTGTCGGGTGGCCTCCGAGGGTATGAGGATGCCCCTTGATCGCGTACCTGCTCAGCCGTCCGCACGACGCCGGCAGGGGGCATCGTGGCAGGGGTGCTGAACGGGTTCGCCGTCATCGCGGTGGTCATCGCCGTCGGCTTCCTGATCGGCAAGCGCGGCTATCTCGGGGACAACGGCCGCGAGGTCCTCACCAAGCTCGCCTTCCATGTCGCCACGCCCGCGCTGCTGTTCACCACGCTCGCGAAGGCCGACCTCTCGGTGATCCTGTCGCCGCGGCTGCTGGTGACGGCGCTGAGCACGGCGGCCGCCGCCGGGGTGTTCATCGCGGTGGGCGTCGCGCGCCGGTGGGGCGTGGGGCGGACGACGATCGGCGCCCTGTGCTCCAGCTACGTCAATTCGGGCAACCTCGGCATCCCCATCGCCGTGTACGTCCTCGGCGACGCCTCGCTGGTCGCGCCCGTGCTGCTCTTCCAGCAGATCGTGGTGACGCCGATAGCGATGACGGTCCTCGATCTCTCGGAGGCCGGGGAGACGCGGTCCCTGTGGCAGCGGCTCGTCACGCCGCTGCGCAACCCGATCGCGGTCGGGGCGCTCGCGGGCGTGATCGTGGCGGCGACGGGGTGGACGGTGCCGGGCCCCGTCTTCAACCCCGTCGATCTGATCGGCAAGATGTCCGTGCCGGTGGTGCTGCTCGCGTACGGGATCTCGCTGTGCGGGAGCTCGCTGCCAGCCCGGCGAGGTTCCGACCGGGTGCCGGTACTGCTGTCGGTGGCCCTGAAATCAGTGGGCCAGCCCGCGGTGGCGTGGGTGCTCGCGGCGGGCGTCTTCGGCCTGCGGGGCGCGTCACTCCTGGACGTGGTGGTGACGTCGGCGCTCCCGGCGGCGCAGAACCTCTTCACGTACGCCTCGCGCTACAACGTCGCGGAGAGACTGGCGAGGGAGTCGATCCTGCTGTCGACGCTGGCGTCGGTGCCTGCGCTGGTGGTGGTCGCGGCGTTGCTGGGGTGACCGAACGGGACCGGCAGAGGTCTGCCGATCCCGTTCACCCGTACGGGGAAACCTCAGGTCAGCCGATGCGTTCCCGCACGACCGGCGTGGGCTCGAATGCCGTGCCCGGGGCCGAGATGTCGTAGGAACCCTCGACGGACTCAAGGGCGTACTCGAAGCGCTCCGGGGTGTCCGTGTGCAGGGTCAGGAGGGGCTGGCCCGCGGTGACGGGGTCGCCCGGCTTGGCGTGGAGTTCGATGCCGGCGGCGGCCTGGACCGGGTCCTCCTTGCGGGCGCGGCCCGCGCCGAGGCGCCAGGCGGCAACGCCGATGCCGTACGCGTCGAGGCGGGTCATGACGCCGGACTTCCCGGCCACCACCACGTGCTGCTCACGGGATGTGGGCAGCGCCGCGTCGGGGTCACCGCCCTGCGCGGCGATCATGCGGCGCCAGACGTCCATCGCGGAGCCGTCGGCGAGGGCCTTCGCCGGGTCGGCATCCTTGATGCCCGCCGCGTCGAGCATCTCGCGGGCCAGGGCGAGGGTGAGCTCGACGACGTCGGAGGGGCCGCCGCCCGCCAGTACCTCTACGGACTCCCGGACTTCGAGCGCGTTGCCGGCGGTGAGGCCGAGGGGCGTCGACATGTCGGTGAGCAGGGCGACCGTGCGCACGCCGCTGTCGGTGCCCAACTCGACCATGGTGGAGGCGAGTTCGCGGGCGTCCTCGATCGTCTTCATGAACGCGCCGGTGCCGACCTTGACGTCGAGGACGAGCGAGCCCGTGCCCTCGGCGATCTTCTTCGACATGATCGAGGAGGCGATGAGCGGGATCGCCTCGACGGTGCCGGTGACGTCGCGCAGCGCGTAGAGCTTCTTGTCTGCGGGGGCGAGCCCGTCGCCGGCCGCACAGATCACGGAGCCGACGGTGTCGAGGACGTTCAGCATCTCGTCGTTGGAGAGCAGGGCGCGCCAGCCGGGGATGGACTCCAGCTTGTCGAGAGTGCCGCCGGTGTGGCCGAGGCCGCGGCCGGAGAGCTGCGGGACGGCGGCGCCGCACGCGGCGACCAGCGGGGCGAGCGGCAGCGTGATCTTGTCGCCGACGCCGCCGGTGGAGTGCTTGTCGGCGGTCGGGCGGGACAGGGACGAGAAGTCCATGCGCTCGCCGGAGGCGATCATCGCGGCGGTCCAGCGGGCGATCTCCGTACGGTTCATGCCGTTGAGGAGGATCGCCATGGCGAGCGCCGACATCTGCTCGTCCGCGACGACGCCGCGCGTGTACGCGTCGATGACCCAGTCGATCTGCTCGTCGCTGAGTTCGCCCCGGTCCCGCTTGGTCCGGATGACGGAGATGACGTCCATGGCGTTGTCCTTCCGCAGGTGGCAGCAGGCCGACTCTACGCGCATAGAGCGACCCGTTGAAAGTGGCCCCGCCCAACCGGGCGGGGCCGTAGGTCAGTTGAGGTGCTGGGGTCCGAACGCGTCGGGGAGCATCTCGCCGAGCGGGCGGATCCCCGATGTCGTCTCCAGGAGCAGCTCGGTGCCCCCGAACTCGTAGAGGAGCTGGCGGCAGCGGCCGCACGGCATCAGGATCTCGCCCTTGCCGTCCACGCACGTGAAGTGCGTCAGGCGGCCGCCGCCGGTGAGCTGGAGCTGCGAGACGAGCCCGCACTCGGCGCACAGGCCGAGCCCGTACGACGCGTTCTCGACGTTGCAGCCCGACACGGTGCGGCCGTCGTCCACGCGGGCCGCGGCGCCGACCGGGAAGGCCGAGTACGGCACGTACGCGCGGGACATGGCCTCGCGGGCCGCCTCCCTGAGTGCTTCCCAGTCGGCTTCCGTCACTTGCCCTGACCCTTCCGGTAGCGCATGCCGTCGGCCTTGGGCATCCGCAGCCGCTGCGCGGACAGGGAGAGCACCAGGAGGGTGACGACATACGGGGTGGCGCCGACGAAGTCGCCGGGCACCTCATCCGTCAGGAGGTACCAGACCAGGACAACCACGGCAATCACCGCGCTGATCGTGGCCTGGATCATGGCCTTGCGGTACGCCTTCCAGCCCGCAAGCAGAGCCAGCAGCACGACCAGCAGGAGCAGCAGCGCGTGGACGGTCTCGCCGCCGTTGCGCAGCTGGAGCGCGTCGGAGAAGCCGAACAGGCCCGCGCCCATGGCGAGTCCGCCCGGCCGCCAGTTGCCGAAGATCATGGCGGCGAGGCCGATGTAGCCGCGCCCGCCGGTCTGGCCCTCCAGGTAGCTGTGCGAGGTGACCAGCGCGAGGAACGCGCCGCCGAGACCCGCGAGTCCGCCGGAGATGGCGACGGCGGCGTACTTGTGCGCGTACACGTTGACGCCGAGGGACTCGGCCGCGACCGGGTTCTCGCCGCAGGAGCGCAGGCGCAGGCCGAACGAGGTGCGCCACAGCACCCACCAGCTGCCCACGAAGAGCAGCACGGCGAGGATCGTGATCACGGAGACGTTGGTGACCAGGCCGCCGAGGATGCCGGCGAGGTCGGAGACCAGGAACCAGTGGTGCTGCTCGATGGAGTGCAGTGCGCTGGACAGGCCCGGGATCGTGACGTCGCCGAGCGACTCGGCGGGCGGCGACTGCTTGGGGTTGCCGCCCTTGGCCGCGGGCTCGCCGTCGGCGAAGAACAGTTTGGCGAGGTACTGGGTGGCGCCCAGGGCGAGGAGGTTGACGGCGACACCGGAGACGATGTGGTCGACGCCGAACGTGATGGTGGCGACGGCGTGGATGAGACCGCCAAGGACACCGAAGCCGATGCCACAGACGAGGCCGAGCCAGGGGCTGGTCTGCCAGCCGAGCCAGCCGGCGCCGAACGTGCCGAGGATCATCATGCCTTCGAGGCCGATGTTGACCACGCCGGCCCGCTCCGACCACAGGCCCGCGAGAGCCGCGAGGCCGATGGGCACGGCGAGTCCGAGGGCGGCGCTGATCTGGCCGCCGGAGGTGAGCTGGTCGGCGCCCGTGATGACGCGGACGGCGGAGACCAGGAACAGCGCACCGACGACGATCATCAGGGTCTGGCCCGTGGAGAGCCGGCCGCGCGCCTTCTTGGCGCCGCTGACCGCGGGTGCCGCCGGCGGCGGGGTGTCGGTCGTCGTGGCGGTCATCCGGCCACCTCCTGCTTGTCGGTGCGGACGGCGGCGGCCTGCGCGGCGAGTTCGGCGCCGACCCGCTGCTGCTGGCGCTTGAGCCCGTAGCGGCGTACGACTTCGTAGGCGATGACGACGCACAGGACGATGACGCCCTGGATCACGCCGAGGATCTCCTTGTCGTAGCCCTGGAACTCCAGGTGGTTGGTGGTGCGCTCCAGGAAGCCCCACAGCAGGGCGCCGAGCGCGATGCCGACCGGGTGGTTGCGGCCGAGCAGCGCGATCGCGATGCCTGTGAAGCCGAGGCCCACCGGGAAGCTGTTGTCGTACTGGTGGCTGTCGTTGAGCAGCGTCGGCATGCCGACCAGACCGGCCACGGCACCCGAGATGACCATGCTGGTGGCGACCATCTTCTTGACGCTGACGCCGCTCGCGGCGGCCGCCGACTCGGACTGGCCGACCGTGCGCAGGTCGAAGCCGAAGCGGGTGCGGCCGAGGACGAACCAGTACGCGACGCCGACGAGCACGGCGATCACGATGAAGCCCCAGACCTGGCCGGCCGGTCCCGCGTCGATCATGAAGAAGTTCGAGGACTCGGGCAGCGGCTTGGTGGACACCAGGGTGCCCGCCTCGTCGAGCTGGCCGAGCTGCTCGGGCTGGAGGAGGTAGGCGATGATCGCGGTCGCGATCGAGTTGAGCATGATCGTCGAGATGACCTCGCTGACACCGCGGGTCACCTTGAGGATGCCCGCGATGGCGGCCCACAGGGCACCGGTCGCCATGGCGGCGAGCAGGATCAGCGGGATGGAGAGCCAGCCGGGCAGCGTGAGCGCCCCGCCGAGCACGGCCGCGACGAACGCGGCGAGCCGGTACTGGCCGTCGACACCGATGTTGAACAGGTTCATGCGGAAGCCGATGGCCACCGCGACACCCGCGAGGTAGTACGTCGTCGCCTTGTTGAGGATGTAGACCTGGCTGTCGCTCGCGGAGCCGTAGGTCACCATGTCGCTGAACGCGGCGAAGGGGTCCTTGCCGGTCGCCGCGATGATCACGGCGGTGACGACGAGTGCGGCGATGATCGCCAGGAGCGGGGCGGCGACCGCGAGGATCAGCCGCTCCTTGTCGATCCGGGACTTGCCCCGGGATATCAGTGTCTTCATCGGGCGTCCCCGCCTTCGGCGTCTTCCGTGTGCTCGAGGTGGCCGGAGGCCGCACCTGTCATGGCGGAGCCCAGCTCCTCCGGGGTGATGGTGGCGGGGTCGGCGTCGGCGACCAGGCGGCCGCGGTACATCACCCGCAGGGTGTCGGACAGGCCGATCAGCTCGTCCAGGTCGGCCGAGATGAGCAGCACGGCGAGGCCCTCGCGGCGGGCGCGGCGGATCTGGTCCCAGATCTGGGCCTGTGCGCCGACGTCCACACCGCGGGTGGGGTGGGCGGCGATCAGCAGCTTGGGCGCGTGGCTCATCTCGCGGCCGACGATCAGCTTCTGCTGGTTGCCGCCGGACAGGGAGGCCGCGGTGACCTCGATGCCCGGGGTGCGGACGTCGTAGTCGCGCACGATGCGCTCGGTGTCGGCGCGGGCGGCCTTGAGGTCGAGCAGCCCGCCCTTGGAGTTGGGGCGCTCGGTGACATGGCCGAGGACCCGGTTCTCCCACAGCGGCGCTTCGAGGAGCAGCCCGTGACGGTGCCGGTCCTCGGGGATGTAACCGACACCGGCTTCGCGGCGCTTGCGGGTGGGGGTCCGGGTGACGTCGGCGCCGTCCAGAGCGACGGTGCCGCGGTCCGGGGCCCGCATGCCCATGATGGCCTCGACGAGTTCGGACTGGCCGTTGCCCTCCACGCCCGCGATGCCGAGGACTTCGCCGCGGTGGATGGTGAAGCTGACGTCGTCGAGGATGACGCGCTCGACGCCGTCCAGGTCGGTCTGCGTGAGGCGCACCCCGCCCAGGTGGAGCATCGGGGTGTCGGTGACCGTCGACTCCTCGGTCTCCGGCGACGGCAGCTCGCTGCCGACCATGAGCTCGGCGAGCTGCTTGGTGCTCGTGTTCTTCGGGTCGGCCGTGCCGACCGTGGTCCCGCGCCGGATGACCGTGATCTCGTCCGCGACGGAGAGCACTTCGCCCAGCTTGTGGGAGATGAAGATGACCGTGAGGCCCTCGGACTTGAGCTCGCGCAGGTTGTCGAAGAGCGCGTCGACCTCCTGCGGCACGAGGACCGCGGTGGGCTCGTCGAGGATCAGCGTCCGGGCGCCCCGGTAGAGGACCTTGAGGATCTCGACGCGCTGCCGGTCGGCGACCCCGAGCTCCTCGACGAGGACGTCGGGGCGCACCCCGAGGCCGTACGCCTCCGATATCTCGCGGATCTTCGTACGTGCCTTGCCGCCGATGCCGTGCAGCTTCTCGGCGCCCAGGACGACGTTCTCCAGGACGGTGAGGTTGTCGGCCAGCATGAAGTGCTGGTGGACCATGCCGATGCCGCGCGCGATGGCGTCGGCGGGCGTGGCGAAGGTGACCTGGGTGCCGTCGACCGCGATGGTGCCCTCGTCCGGCTTCTGCATGCCGTAGAGGATCTTCATCAGGGTCGACTTGCCGGCGCCGTTCTCACCGCACAGGGCGTGGACGGTGCCCCGCCGTACGGTGATGTCGATGTCGCGGTTGGCGACGACGCCGGGAAAGCGCTTGGTGATGCCGCGCAGTTCGACGGCGGGAGGGCTGGACGCGTTGATGGCGCACTCTCCTCGGGGGACAGGACGTACGTACGGAAGGGGTGAACGGTCGCGCGGAGCCGCGCGGGGGCGCGTCGGCGACGGTAATACGCCAACCCATAGCTACACGCGTAGAGTTGACACATTGTTATGGCCCGGCGAGGGGAAGCTTTCGCCACTCCCCCCGCCGAGCCGGGCCCTCAGGGGCCTGAGGTCACGGGGTGGTCTTGACCTTGACCTTGCCGCTCGCGATCTGCTCCTTGGCGGCGTCCAGCTTGGCCTGGATGTCGTCGATGTAGCCGCCGGAGGTGGCGAGCGAGACGCCGCCGTCCTTCAGGGCGTAGGTGTTGGTGCCGGTCTTCGGCGAACCGTCCTTGACCGACTGGATCAGGTCGTAGACGCCGATGTCGACGTTCTTGACGACCGAAGTCAGGATCGAGGACTTGTACTTGGCCAGACCCGGGATGTTGTACTGGTCCGAGTCGACGCCGATCGCCCAGGCGCCCTTCGTGCCGGAGACGGCCTCGATGGCACCGTTGCCGGAGGAGCCGGCCGCCGAGTAGACGACGTCGGCGCCCTTGTCGAGCATGCCCTGGGCGGCTTCCTTGCCCTTGTCCGGGGAGGCGAAGCCGGAGGTGTCCGAACCGTGGCTCAGGTACTGGACGTCGACCTTGATCTTCGGGTTGGTGGCCTTGACGCCCTGGACGTAGCCCGCCTCGAACTTCTTGATCAGCGGGACGTCGACACCGCCGATGAAGCCGACGTGGTCCTTCTTCGTCTTCAGCGCGGCGGCGACGCCGGCCAGGTAGGAGCCCTGCTCCTCGGTGAAGACGATGGAGTCGGTGTTCTTGGCGTTCACCACGGAGTCGACGATGCCGAAGGTGGTCTTCGGGTACTTCGCGGAGACCTTGGTCATCGAGGTGGCGTACGCGTAGCCGACCCCGATGATGGGGTTGTAGCCGGCGTCGGCCAGGTCGGACAGGCGCTGCTCGCGGTCGGCCTCGGTGTCGGAGGTCTTGGCGGTCAGCTCCTTGAGGTCACCGCCGAACTCCTTCTTGGCCTTGTCGGCACCGCGCGCGGCGGAGTCGTTGAAGGAGTGGTCGCCGCGGCCGCCGACGTCGAAGGCGAGGCCGATCTTGACCCCGCCCTTCTTGCCGGAGTCCGACGAGGAGCCCGAGGACTCGTTGTCCGAGGAAGTGCCGCCACATGCGGTGGCGGTGAGAGCGAGTGCCGCGGTGGCTATGCACGCAGCAGAGATTTTGGCTACCCGGCGCAAGGGAGGCTCCTTCGACCTGACCTGAGCGCCGGGCTCCCGGCGCTGGTTTTCGGACGGATCGTAACGCGCGTAGATGTCAGATAAAGGGCCGTTCCGCAGCCGTTATCGGATTGACGCGAACGACGCCCGGCGGTCCGGTCTACGGGGCGTTACGGGGGTGGGTCGGGTGGGTTACGTGCCGCCCACACCGACCCTTTCCCCGCACCGATTTACGCCCCCTGCTCCCGTGCGGCCCCGTCCATCAGCGCCGCCGCGGTGAACAGCTCCACTCCTACGGTGATCGCCGACTCGTCGGCGTCGAAGTCGCCCTGGTGCAGGTCGCGTCCGCCGCGCTCGCCGGGGGTGCGCACCCCGAGGCGGGCCATGGCGCCGGGGACGTGCTCCAGATACCAGGAGAAGTCCTCGCCGCCCAGGCTCTGCTGGGTGTCCTCGACGGAGTGGGCGCCGCGGCGCAGCGTCATCGCGGCGGTCAGGAGGTCGGTGACCTCCGGGTCGTTGACCACGGGCGGCACCCCGCGGATGTAGTTGATCTCCGACTTGGCGCGGTAGAGGTCGGCGATCTCCTGGATCGCGCCGTGCACCAGGTCGGGCGCCTGCCGCCACGCTTCGAGGTCGAGGCAGCGGACGGTGCCGGACAGCTCGGCGTGCTGCGGGATGACGTTGCACGCGTGGCCGGATTCGATACGTCCCCAGGTCACGGCGAGGCCCGAGCGGGCGTCGATGCGGCGGGCGACGAGCGCGGGGACCTCGGTGGCCACCTTCGCGGCGGCGGTCACGAGGTCGGTGGTGAGGTGGGGGCGCGCGGTGTGCCCGCCGGGCCCGTCGAGCGCGACCTCGAGACGGTCGCAGGCCGAGGTGATCGCGCCGTGCCGCAGCCCGATCCGGCCCGCGTCGACCTTCGGGTCGCAGTGCACGCCGATGATCGACCCGACGCCTTCGAGCACGCCCGACTCGATGGCGTCGGGGGCGCCGCCGGGCAGCACCTCCTCGGCGGGCTGGAAGATCAGGCGTACGGGGTGCGGGAGCCGGCCCTGCCGGTGCAGCTCGGCGAGGACCAGGCCCGCGCCGAGCACGACCGTCGTGTGCACGTCATGGCCGCAGGCGTGAGCGCGGCCGGGCACGGTGGATCGGTAGGCGCAGCTCGCCTTGGTGTCCGGGATGGGAAGCGCGTCGATGTCGGCGCGCAGGGCGAGCATGGGGGGCCCGCCCCGCCACTCCCCCTCCGCCGTGCCGATGTCGCAGACGAGTCCCGTGCCGATGTCCAGAATGCGTGGAGTGAGCCCGGCCTTCTCCAGGCGGGCCCTGATCGCCGCCGTGGTGCGGAACTCCTGGTTGCCGAGCTCGGGGTGCATGTGCAAGTCGCGGCGGAAGGCAACCAGTTCGGCACGGAGCTCTTCGGACAGCGTGCCGGGGAGCGCTCCGGAGGGGACCACTTCCCCGGGCTGACCGGCCTCGGACTCTCGGGACATCAGTTGGTTCACCCTTTGAAGGGTAGGCCGGGGCGGGGGTCGGCCGCCCCACGATCAACAAAAGTTCAACCGAATTGGGGTAAGAAATGCGGCCGGAGTGCGCATGCGCTTCACGCGAAGTGGGTAGGACGTCTCTTTCGCGGCGAGTTGTCTTCGGCCCCTCCGTCACACGCCGCCTCGCCCTCCGCGGGCCCGATGAACTCGGACGTGCCCGCCTCCGAGGCGACCCCGGGAGGCGGGCACGGCCCGGCACTCCCTGACACCGGCCAGGTCGAGGGCGAGCAGCCCGGGCAGCGTCTGATCCCGGGCGCACCCCCGCCCACGTGATCTCGGCGGTCAGCCGACGATCGCCACCGGCGCGTCCCACGCGTCCCGGTCCACCGTGATCGTGTAACCGCCGCGCGACTCCTTGCTGTTCACCATGTACTGGTGGGCGCGGCGGTGGCCGGTCCACAGGGTGGAGGCGAAGGGCCAGTACGTCGTGGTCGTGTTGACCTTGTCCCAGAGCGCGTACCAGAGGATGTCCGGCATGTCCGTGCGGTTCGTCGTCGTGGCGACGGCCTTCGCGCTGGAGCTGCGGAAGCCGTAGAAGCCGGTCCGGTAGCTCTTGGTGTGCACGGCCTTGTCCCAGGCGCGGACGTAGGTGAGGACCGCGTTGTTGCAGGACGTGTTCGTCGTGTCGTACGACTCCATGTCCAGGTAGAGCGGGGAGCCGGCCTTCATGCCGAGGGCGGCGGCCTTGGTGACGGCGTCGGCGCCGTCCTTCGCGCCGAGCGAGGCGGCGGTGGACGCGGTCATCTTCTCGGGGTTCGCGCCGGACTGGCAGGGCGGCTGGGCACCCACGTAGAGCGGGATCAGCTTCCAGCCGGAGGCGCTGACCGACTTCACCCAGGACGCGGTGAGGTTGGGCTGGGCGCAGCCGCGGTTCTTGCCGCCGACGTAGACGGCGGCGGCGCCGTAGAAGCCGGTCTTCCAGGCCTTCATGGCGGAGAGGGAGGGGGCCGTGCAGGTGTCGAAGGCGCGGCCGGTGTACGTCTTGGCCGCGGGCAGCGTGGTGGCTGTCGCCGACTGGGCGACGATCGCTCCGGTGGCGGCCAGTGCCACGCCTGCGGCGGACATGGCGACGTAGCGGCGTCTCTTGGAGAGGCGGTGTCGGGGGTGCGTCACGGATTCCTCTGGGCGCTGTGTGCGGAGTGGGGGGTGCGGTGGGTTTGACCTGCCGGCGCCCCGTGGGGTTGCCCTTCGGATTGCCACGCGATCACCAAGGTCTGACCAAGATCGGGCCCGCGGGGGCCCGGCGGTCAGACGGCCGGGGCGACCGAGGCGAGGCGGTGTACGTCGCGTGCGGTGCCGGTGACGCCGGAGAGGAAGCCCTGGGCGCGCGGTGAGGCGTTCTCCGTCAGCCAGGCGGGGTCGATGTCGCAGACGGCGACGCGGACCTCGGTGCCGACGAGGGCCAGGGGCAGGGTGTGGACGACCGTCGAGGGGAAGCTGAGGATCGTACGGCCGATGGGGCCGCGGCGGGCGATCAGTTCCAGGGGGAGGTCGGGACGGACCACTTCGAGGCCGGTCTCGGTGGCGAGGCGGTGCAGCTTGTCCGAGCTCTCGCGGCGGTGGGCGAAGTAGCGCGTCGCGCCGTGAGCGCGGGCGAGGGCGCGGACGGCCTCCAGGTAGCGGTCCGGGTCGACGACGCCGGTCTCGACGAGGGACGTGCCGACGAGGTCGGCGCCCTTCGTCATGCGGGGCGGGCCGAAGCGGGCGCGGGTCCAGGTGAAGTCGTTGCGGGTGACGCGGACACCGTCGGGGACGGAGTCGATCGGCATGGCCGAGAAGACCTCGACGGTGCGGCGGGTGCCGTCGGGGGTGAGGCGGCGGCGGGCGGCGGCGGACACGGGCGCGAAGACGACGTCGCGCGGTCCGGGGCGGCCGCCGCGGCGGTGCCAGCGCACGAGGCGCTCACCGCGGGCGAGCTGGGAGACGAACTCCATGGTCGCGGTGCCGTCGTCGACGACGACGAGTTCGGGGGCCCGGGTGATCGTCAGCAGGAGCTGCACGTAGCGGGAGAACGGGTCGCCGATGACGATGCGGGCGGCCTTGCGCAGCGCGCCCGCGAGTCCGCCGATGGTGTGGAAGGGCGCGGTGGCGCCGCCGCGCGCCTCTTCCCAGCGGACGATGTGGCCCTCGTCGCGGGCGAGTTCGGCCATGCGGCGCAGCTGGCCGCGGGTCATGGGGTCCGTGGGCGACAGAACGACCAGGGTGATCCGGTCCGTCTTGTCGGTGCTCTCGGCGCGATGCGCCCATTCCAGGACGTTGAGGAGCTGGACGGGGCTCTCCACGAAACACAGGGTTCCGGAGCGGCGTCCGGAGCGTGCTGCTGACATGGGCGACATGGGCCCTCCGAGGGACCTGTGGGGGGTTGGGGCCCGTGGGCCGGCGCCCGGCTGGGCGCCGGCCCACACGGGCGGACGTCGGACGGTCAGACGCCGACCGGCTCGCCCGCGGCGACGGCGATCTCCGACTCGGCGACGACGCCCGCGACGCGGCGGAGCTTCTTCATCGGGCCGAGCTCCGACTCGTAGACCTTCTTGACGCCGTCACCGAGGGACGCCTCGATGGTGCGGATGTCGCGCACGAGGCGGGTGAGGCCCTGCGGCTCGACGGAGGCGGCCTGGTCGGAGCCCCACATGGCGCGGTCGAGGGTGATGTGACGCTCGACGAAGGTGGCGCCGAGGGCGACGGCGGCGAGCGTGGTCTGCAGGCCGGTCTCGTGGCCGGAGTAGCCGATCGGGACGTTCGGGTACTCGGCCTGGAGGGTGTTGATGACGCGGAGGTTGAGCTCCTCCGCCTGCGCCGGGTAGGTCGACGTGGCGTGGCACATGAGGATGTTGTCCGAGCCGAGGACCTCGACCGCGTGACGGATCTGCTTCGGCGTCGACATGCCGGTGGAGAGGATGACCGTGCGGCCGGTGGCGCGCAGGGCGCGGAGCAGCTCGTCGTCGGTGAGCGACGCGGAGGCGACCTTGTGGGCCGGGATGTCGAACTTCTCCAGGAAGGCGACGGCCTCGGTGTCCCACGGGGAGGCGAACCAGTCGATGCCGCGCTTCTTGCAGTGCTCGTCGATCTGGCGGTACTCGTCCTCGCCGAACTCGACGCGGTGGCGGTAGTCGATGTACGTCATGCGACCCCAGGGGGTGTCGCGCTCGATGTCCCACTGGTCACGCGGGGTGCAGATCTCGGGGGTGCGCTTCTGGAACTTGACGGCGTCACAGCCGGCCTCGGCGGCCGCGTCGATCAGCTTGAAGGCGTTGTCGAGGTCGCCGTTGTGGTTGATGCCGATCTCGCCGGTGATGTACACGGGCTGGCCGGGGCCGGCGGTCTTCGAACCGAACGTGCGCAGGCGGGAGTTGGTGCTCATGACTGGGGAGTTCCTTACTTGTTGAGGGAGTCGAGAGAAGGGCCGAGGATCCAGGTGGCGATCTCTCGGATCGCGCCGTCACCACCGGGGAGAGTGGTGACCGCGCGCGCGGCGCCTCGTACGACGTCGTGGGCGCTCGCGACCGCCACGGGCCAGCCGACAAGGCCGAAGCACGGGAGGTCGTTGACGTCGTTGCCGACGTAGAGCACGCGCTCGGGCGCGATGCCCTGTTCCTCGCACCACTGCTTCAGTGCGAGGTCCTTGCGGTCGATGCCGTGCAGGACCGGGATCTGGAGCTTCCTGGCCCGGGCGGCGACGACCGGGTTCTGTTCCGTGGACAGGATCAGCAGCGGCAGGCCCGACTTGCGCAGGGCCGCGATGCCGAGGCCGTCACCGCGGTGCACGGTGACGAACTCCCGTCCGTCGGAGTCGATCAGCACCTTGTCATCGGTCTGGGTGCCGTCGAAGTCGAGGACGACCGCGTCGATGTCTTCGGCGGTCGGGAGGGAGCCGGGCCTGTTCGCGTCGAAGAGCGGCGCGAGGGCCCGGGCGCGGGAGAGGTCGTGCGGGTCGTCGATCTCCAGGACCCGCGCGGGGTCGGTGCGGACGAGTTCCGTGCGGCCGAAAAAGCGGTGCTTGGCCTCGCGGAAGCCGCTCGCGTCCATGGCGTAGACCGCGCCGGTCTCCAGGAGGTCCTGGGGGCGGTCCTGGCGCATCTGGCGGAAGGACTTGTCGTGGTTGACGCCGTAGCCGCCGCTGGTGGCGGCGGGGGCGACGAGGGTGTCGGTGCCGCCCTCGACGGAGGCGCGCTCCACCGCGGGCGCGGCCGGCTCGTCATCGGCGTCGCGCCACACGAACCCGTGGAAGGGGGCGACGGTCAGGGCCGTGTCGGCGCCCTTCTCGACGATCGCGTTGACGACGCCGTCGATGTCCTCGCGGACGATGAAGGGGCTGGTGCACTGGACGAGGAGCACGACGTCGACCGCTGCGCCCTGGAGGGCCTCGTGGGCGTCGAGGGCGTGCAGCACGGCCGCCTCGGAGCTCGACTTGTCGCCGGCGATGGCGGCGGGCCGCAGGACGACCTCGGCGCCCGCCTCGCGGGCCACGGCGGCGATCGCGGCGTCGTCGGTGGAGACCACGACGTCCGTGACGAGCCGGGTGGCGCGGCACTCGCGGACGGTGCGGGCCACGAGGGGCACGCCGCCGACCGGGGCGAGGTTCTTGGCGGGCACTCCCTTGGAGCCGCCACGGGCGGGGATCACGGCGAGGACGCGGCGGACCGGTGCCGCTGTGCCCGCTTCCGGGTTGGTCATCAGGTCTCCTTGAGGGGTACGGGCGTTCACAGCTCGCCCATCCGCCGGATGACGGGCGCTACGCGCTGCACTCCGTGCCGGTAGGCGCCACGTGCGGCGCGGCGCACGATCTGCCGGACGGGGCCGGGCTCCTTGCCGGCGGCGGGTGCGCCGGGCAGCGGCGTCCCGTCGGGGGCGAGGTGGTGGCGGGCGAGGATGCGCGGCAGGTAGCCGGGGGCGGTGGTGAGGCTGTAGTAGGGGGCCAGGGGCGGGAGCCGGTCGGCTCCGGTCAGGCCGGTGACCCGGGCGCGGGCCGTGTCGAAGGCGGTGTCGTACGTGCCGTCGGCCGCGACGCCCTGGCGTGCCACCCACTCCTCGTCGGCCTTCGGCAGGTGGCCCGCGTCGAGCTGGTCCCAGGAGGCGAGGCAGCCGGAGCCGGTGAAGTGGTGGTTGCCGAGCGCCTCGCGCACCCCGAGGTCCGTGAGCAGGGCCGTGGGGATGCGCCGGTGCAGGGCTTCGAGCGCGGCCGTCGAGCTGACGGTGACCAGGAGGTCGGTGCGGTCGAGTACCTCGCCCATGTGCCCGTAGACGAGGCGGCAGTTGGCGGGCAGTCCGCCGTCGATCCGCTGGGCGAGCTTCTGGTAGGGCGCCTCTTCGATGTGCGTGGTGTGCTCGCCCGGCTTGCTGCGCAGCTTGAGCAGTACCTCGCGCTCGGGGTGCAGACGGGCGTGTCCGACGAGCCGCTTGAGCAGGTAGGCGCGGTCGGCGGGGGTGTCCGGTACGGAGGGCTGCGCGGCGAAGACGACCGTGTACGGGTCGTGCTTCTCCTCGTAGGGCGTGCCGCCGAGGAACGGCAGCGCGCACTCGGTCACCGAGGAGGCATCCGCGTCCACACCCTCGTACACGGCGCGGAAACGGTCCGCGTCATGGCGGGAGTTGGCGAGGACGAGGTCGGCGCCGTGCCGCAGGAGCAGCCCGTCGGCGAGCTTCTCGTAGACGACTCCCACGTAGCCGGTGACGACGACGGGCCGCTTGGCCCGGCCCTGCCAGGCCCGCGTGAGGCCGTGGAGCATGGCCTGGACGGCGCCGCCGACGAGGGCGAGGACGACGACGTCGTACCGGTCGGCGTCCTGCTCCATACGGCGCAGGAATTCGACGGCGGTGACTTCGTCGAGGCTGTCGGCGCGGACGCCGACCTCGTCGAGCTGGCGTGGTGTCGGGGTGGCCCGGCCGCGCAGGAGGAATCCGTTGAGCGGACTCTCGTCGGTGGTGAGGCGGCGCGCGGTGAGCGCGCCCCACTTCCACCGGGTGTCGGAGTCCGCGAGCACGGCGACCCGTCGGGTCTCAGAGGTACTTGCTGGCACACCGAAGAAGCTAGGAAGCGATTCCGATCGACGGCCCAACCGGAGTGCAACAAACGGTTAACAGCGCACCGACGAATGGGGAATCCGGCCGGGAAGTGCCCGGGAAGCAGGCGGGTTCACTATTCCGCCACGCGTCGTTCACCTGACATCTCACCATCGGTCAAGACGAATGCCGGGCCGCCGCCTAGCGTCCTTCACGTGGTCAAGCTCTCCGTCATCGTGCCGTTCTACAACGTGCAGCAATACGCGCCCGACACCCTCAGAAGTCTTCGTGCCAACGCGCGCGACGACTTCGAATTCATTCTCGTCGACGACTGTTCGAAGGACGAGACCCCGGACATTCTCGCGCGCGCCGAGCGCGAGCTGCCCGGCGCCGTCCTGGTCAGACACGAAAAGAACGGAGGCCTGGCCACCGCGCGCAACACCGGACTCGACGCGTCGCGCGGTGAGTACCTGACATTCCTGGACGGGGACGACTGGCTCGCCCCTGGATACTACGAGCGACTGCTCGCCTCCATCGAAGGCCTGGGCTGCGATTTCGTCCGTACGGACCATGTCCAGTGCACCGCGCGGGCCCGCACCGTCCACCGCGTGCCGACCGGCAGGCGCGGTGTCGTCATGGATCCGCGCGAGGCGATCCTGCCCGCCGACCGCTCGACGTCCGTCGACTACGCGTACGCGTGGGCCGGCATGTACCACCGGCGGCTCGCCGACGCCGGCCTCCTCCACTTCACCGACGGCCTGCGCACGGCCGAGGACAGGCCGTGGATCTGGCGGCTGCACCGCGAGGCGAAATCCTTTGCCGCGGTGGGACTTCTCGGCGTGTTCTACCGGCGCGGTGTCGCCTCGTCGCTGACGCAGATCGGCGATGTGCGACAGCTCGATTTCATCAAGGCGTTCGACCAGGTGGTGGCCGAAACGGCGCAGGACCAGGACGCGGAAAAACTTCTGCCGAAGGCCGTCCGTACGTACTGCGCGATTATTTCCCACCACCTGGGATCCATCGAAAGGTTCGAACCGGCAGTGGCGCGCAAATTGAAGACACTGAGTTCCGCGGCGCTGAAGCGCATGCCGCAGGACGTACTCGACGACGCGCTCGACTCGATGGACGTGCAGCGGGCGACGCGCCTGCGCCGGCTGCGGCGCCGCCCCGCCGCGGCGGGGGTGGCTGCCGCGTGACCACGCAGATCTTCTTCGCCTCCACGCTGTACGGGACCGCGACGCTCGCCGCGGCCCTCGACGCGGACTGCTTCGCGCCCGCGGACCGGCGCATCCTGCTCGTCGCCAACAACGCGGCGACCCCGGAGACGACGCCCGCCGTCGACGAGATGCCGGGCTTCGAGCGGCTGCGCGGCCGCTTCGACGACGTCGTGTCGTGGAACGAGACCATCGCGCCGTTCCACCCCGGCGGCTGGGCCCCGCGCCCCGACGACGTACCGCTGTGGGAGCGCCATCTGCGTCTCGCCTGGGACCTGGGCGACGACGACGTCGAGCTGGCCGTGGAGTCGATCCAGGTCAACCCGGCGATGGCCGTGGCGCAGATCTTCACCGGCGTCCCCGTCGACGTGTACGCGGACGGCCTGATGAGCTACGGCCCGACCCGCAACAAGATCGACCCGCTGGTCGGCACCCGCGTGCGGCGGCTGCTGCACCTGGACCTCGTACCGGACCTGAAGCCGCTGCTCCTCACGGAGTTCGGCGTGGAACCCGAGGTCGTGCCGACGGACGTCTTCGTGAAGGTGCTGGCCGAACTGGGTGATGTGAGCGGCGAGTTGCCGCCCGTCGGGCCCGAACCGGCCGTGCTGCTCGGGCAGTACCTGTCCGCGCTCGACATCCTCACCGCGCAGGAGGAGGAGGACCTGCACGTGCGGATGATGCGCGGCGCGGTCGCCCTCGGCCACACGCGGATCGTCTTCAAGCCCCACCCGACGGCGCCGGCCACCTGGTCGCGCACCCTGGAGGCGGAGGCGGAGAAGCTCGGCGCCGAGCTCACCGTCCTCGACACGCCCGTGCTCGCCGAGGTCCTGTACCAGCGGATGCGCCCGGCCCTGGTGGTCGGCTGCTTCTCGACGGCGCTGCTGACCGCGTCCGCGTTCTACGGCATCCCGGTCGCCCGCATCGGCACCGGCACCCTCCTCGACCGCCTCGCGCCGTACCAGAACAGCAACCGCGTCCCGGTCACGATCGTGGACGCGCTGCTGCCGGAGCTGTCGGAGCAGGCGGCCGTGACCGCGCAGGAGTCCGGCACGGCGAACGCCGAGCTGAACCAGCTGGTGCGCGCGGTCGGCTTCGCGATGCAGCCGAAGATCTACCCGGACCTGCGGGCCGCGGCCGAGCGGTATCTCTCGACGCACTTGAACGACCACACGTGGCGCTACTTCAAGCGCCGCCGGCTCACGTCCCTCGCGCTGCCTGGCGCCGTCCCGGCTCAGCTCGCGTTCATTCCGCGCAACGCGACGGTGCGCCGGGTCGCCCGCCGCGCGCGCTCGTTCAAGCGGGCTGCCCTCGGATGAG
The DNA here is from genome assembly GCF_035918235.1 of Streptomyces sp. NBC_01445. Taxonomy (NCBI): domain Bacteria; kingdom Bacillati; phylum Actinomycetota; class Actinomycetes; order Kitasatosporales; family Streptomycetaceae; genus Streptomyces; species Streptomyces sp. NBC_01445. The sequence goes on from NZ_CP109485.1 coordinate 4,494,162, forward strand.
TACTTCACAGACGACGCTCCCCACGCTTTCTCCGGGAGCGGACGCCACGGTGCGGAGCGCGCGCCCCCGCGCGCACGCACCGCGGCTGAGAGCCCTGGACGGCCTGCGACTCATAGCCGCCCTGATGGTCGCCGCGTACCACTACGGCGGCCGTGACGGTGAGGTGTCCCAGGCCTGGGGCACCTCACCGAAGGTCCAGTTCCCGTCACTGCACCAGTGGTTCGCCTACGGCTGCCTCGGGGTGCAGATCTTCTTCGTCATCAGCGGCTTCGTGATCTGCATGAGCGGCTGGGGCAAGCCCCTGCGCTCGTTCTTCGCCTCCCGCGCGTCCCGACTGCTGCCGTCCTACTGGGCGGCCGTGATCCTGGTGACGGCGGTCTTCGCGCTGCCCGTGGTCGCGTACAAGGCGGTCTCGCCCAGTGACGCGCTCCTGAATCTGACGATGCTCCAGCAGCCGCTCGGCGTGGACCGGGTCCTCGGCGTCTGCTGGACCCTGTGGGCCGAGGTCCGCTTCTACGCGCTGTTCGCCCTGTGCATCGTCCTGCCGGGCGCGAACCGGCGCCGCGTCGTGCTGTTCTGCGCCGTGTGGACGCTCGCCGCCGCGATCACCCAGGCGTCCGGCGAGCCGACCCTCAAGGTCATCCTGATGCCGGAGTACGCGCCGTACTTCATCGGCGGCGTCGGCCTGTATCTGCTCCACCTCGACCGCCGCGACATGACCGCGTGGGGCATCGTCCTCGTGAGCTGGCTGATCGGTCAGCACTACGCGGTGGCCGCACTGTGGCATGCACCGAACCCTCACTTCTTCTCGTACCGGGGGTCGGGCTCGATCATCCTGATAGTGACCCTCGGCTTCGTGGCGGTGGGCGCGATAGCGCTCGGGCTGCTGAACCGGATCAACTGGGGATGGCTGACGGTCGCCGGTGCGCTGACGTACCCGTTCTACCTGGTCCACGAGCATCTGGGCTGGGTGGTGATCGAGATGCTGCACCGGCGTCTCGGGCTGCCGTCCGCCGTGACGTTCACCCTCACGGTCGCCGCGATGCTCACCCTCGCATGGCTCCTGAACCGCGTCGCGGAGAAGCCGCTTGCACCTTTCCTGCGCAAACAGCTGAACCCCACGCCCGCCAGGATTCACTGAGGGTTCATGCCCAGCGGAGTTTGCTGCCCGATTGGCGGATGCGATCTCTGAGCGCCTTGACCCTGTCGATCAGGAGCTCATAGGTTCGCGTCCCATGACTGCTGTGCACACCACCGCCCGGCGCCCGATCGACCTCGACGACGTCCCCGGCTGGTTCCCCCCGCTCGACCAACTCCTGTTCACCTGGCTCCTCGAACGGCAGGCGCGGCGGGAGGTCCGCGGGGATCTGCTGGAACTCGGCGTCTACATGGGCAAGAGCGCGGTCCTCCTCGGACAGCATCTGCACGGCACCGAGAAGTTCACCGTGTGCGACCTGTTCGAGGGCGACGCCCCCGACGAGGCGAACCAGGCCGAATCCACCAAGTCCTACGCCTCACTGACCCGGCAGGCCTTCGAGGAGAACTACCTCTCGTTCCACGACGAGCTGCCGAAGGTCGTCCAGGCACCCAGCTCCGTGATCTCCGACGAGGTCGACCCGGGCACCTGCCGCTTTGTCCACATCGACGCCTCGCACCTCTACGAGCATGTGTACGGCGACATCGGCGCCGCCCGCGAGCTGCTCGGCGCCGACGGCATCGTCGTCCTGGACGACTTCCGCTCCGAGCACACGCCGGGCGTCTCCGTCGCCGCGTGGGAGGCCGTACTCAACCGCGGCCTGCGCCCGCTCTGCCTGAGCACCCAGAAGCTGTACGCCACATGGGAGGACCCCGAGCCCCTCCAGGACGAGCTCCTCGGCATGCTCAGGGAGCGCGACGACATCGCCCTCAGCGTGCAGCAGGCGGCCGGTCACCGCCTGGTCCGCACGAAGTCGAAGGCGGTCAAGGCGCCCTCGTTCCCGCGCTCCCGCCACCATGTGGAGCACCTGGCGGAACCGAAGGCGGCCTCCGCCCCGGATCCGGCTCCCGTACGCAAGCGCAGCCACGCCCGCCGGATCGCCGTGGACCTGACGCCCCCGGTCATCACCCGGGCCGTGCGCCGCGCCCGCAGGGGCTAGGCCGAAAGCAGCCCGGGGCCTCAGGCCCCCGCGAGGGACAGCTTGACCGCGAAGCCCAGGAACAGCATGCCCGCCGCCGTGGTCGCGCCCGCCGAGAGCCGCCTGCGGCGCCGGAAGGCGTCGGCCAGGCGGGTACCGCTGAAGATCAGGGTGGAGAGGTAGAGGAAGCTCAGGACCTGGAGCAGCCCGCCGAGTACCACGAAGGACAGCGCCGGGTAGGCGTAGCCGGGGTCCACGAACTGAACGAAGAAGGAGATCAGGAACAGGATCGCCTTCGGGTTGAAGAGGCTGACGATCAGGGCGCGGCGGTACGGGTGCTCGTCACCGCTCCCGGTCACCGGCTCGGTTCCGCTCTCCACGGCGGGCTCACCGCGCTGCTTCCACAGCGCCCGCGCCGAGCGGATCATGCCGATCGCCATCCACGTCAGGTAGCCCGCTCCCGCGTACTTCACGACGAGGAAGAGCAGGGGCGTCGTCTGCAGCACGGAGGCCGCGCCGAGCGCGGCCAGTGTCATCAGGACCGTGTCCCCGGTGAAGACACCGGCGGCGGCCGCGTATCCGGTGCGTATGCCCTTGCGGGCGGCCACGGAGAGCACGTAGAGGGAGTTCGGTCCTGGCAGCAGGACGATGAGGACTAGACCGGCCAGATAGGTCGGGAGATTGATGACACCGAGCATGAAAGGGAGTGTCGCACGCCTATATGGCCATACGACACTCCCTGCTCAGAGGGTGATACGGGGCCTCAGAACGCGTCGGTCGGGATGTACGTGCCCCACACGTCGCGCAGCGCGTTGCAGACCTCGCCGACGGTGGCGCGGGCGCGCAGGGCGTCCTTCATCGGGTACAGGACGTTGTCCTCGCCCTCGGCCGCCTTCTTGAGCGCCGCGAGTGCCGCGTCGACGGCCGCCTGGTCGCGCTCGGCGCGCAGCTTCGTGAGGCGCTCGGCCTGCTGGGCCTCGATCGCCGGGTCGACGCGCAGCGGCTCGTAGGGCTCCTCGGCGTCGAGCTGGTAGCGGTTGACGCCGACCACGACGCGCTCGCCGGAGTCGGTCTCCTGCGCGATGCGGTAGGCGGAGCGCTCGATCTCGTTCTTCTGGAAGCCGTGCTCGATGGCGTTGACCGCGCCGCCGAGGTCCTCGACCTTCGTCATGAGTTCGAGCGCGGCGGCCTCCACGTCGTCCGTCATCTTCTCGACGACGTACGAGCCGGCGAACGGGTCGACGGTGGCGGTCACGTCGGTCTCGTAGGCGAGGACCTGCTGGGTGCGCAGGGCGAGGCGCGCGGACTTGTCGGTCGGCAGCGCGATGGCCTCGTCGAAGGAGTTCGTGTGCAGCGACTGCGTGCCGCCGAGCACGGCGCCGAGGCCCTGGACGGCGACGCGGACGAGGTTGACCTCGGGCTGCTGGGCGGTGAGCTGCACGCCCGCGGTCTGCGTGTGGAAGCGGAGCATCAGCGACTTGGGGTTCTTCGCGCCGAACTCCTCCTTCATGACCTTGGCCCAGATCCGGCGGGCGGCGCGGAACTTGGCGACCTCCTCCAGGATCGTCGTGCGCGCCACGAAGAAGAAGGACAGGCGCGGCGCGAAGTCGTCGACGTCCATGCCGGCCGCGACGGCCGTGCGCACGTACTCGATGCCGTCCGCGAGCGTGAACGCGATCTCCTGCGCGGGCGAGGCACCGGCCTCGGCCATGTGGTAGCCGGAGATCGAGATGGTGTTCCACTTCGGGATCTCGGCCCTGCAGTACTTGAAGATGTCGGCGATCAGCCGCAGGGAGGGCTTCGGCGGGAAGATGTACGTGCCCCGCGCGATGTATTCCTTCAGCACGTCGTTCTGGATCGTGCCGGTCAACTGGTCCGCGGGGACGCCCTGCTCCTCGCCGACGAGCTGGTACATGAGCAGGAGCAGCGCCGCCGGGGCGTTGATCGTCATCGACGTGGACACCTTGTCCAGCGGGATGCCGCCGAACAGGATCCGCATGTCGTCGATCGAGTCGATGGCCACGCCGACCTTGCCGACCTCGCCGGACGCGATCGGGGCGTCCGAGTCGTGGCCCATCTGGGTGGGCAGGTCGAAGGCGACGGACAGGCCCATCGTGCCGTTGGCGATGAGCTGCTTGTAGCGGGCGTTGGACTCGACGGCGGTGCCGAAGCCGGCGTACTGGCGCATCGTCCAGGGGCGGCCGGTGTACATCGACGGGTAGACGCCCCGTGTGAAGGGGTACTTGCCGGGCTCGCCGAGCTTCTCGGCCGCGTTCCAGTCGGCCAGCGAATCAGGGCCGTAGACCGGCTCGATGGGCAGTCCTGACTCAGACTCGCGCGCCATGGTGGTGCCTCCAGCTCGGGTGTTACTTGCCAGTTGGGTCGCCCCTCGCGACGGACTGTAGCGGCGCGCCTGCTCGCCATGGAGAGCCGCCGGCTGGGACCTTGCTCACAGCCCGTCCTTCACCTTTACTCCATCCCACAATGCGCGGCACTTACGCCGAGTTCGCAACCGGACGCGCGCGGGAAACATCTCTGTTGGCACATCGGACTAGTGGCGAGACTGCGGGGGCCCGGATGCGTGCGACCGTCATGCGTGGATCACTCGCCGTCGTCGGGGTCATCGCCCTGGCCGGCGGTTGCAGGACACAGGCCGTCGACACGGGGGGCAAGCAGCCGCCGAGGGCGGACGGCTCCGCATCACCGGCCCCCTCCGACGACGCGAAGGAGCCGGGCGCGAAGAAGCCGGGCGCCACCCCCTCCCGCACTCCGTCGGTGAGACCGACACCGCCGCCGAAGATCCTCATGGCGCGCGGCGCCAGCGGCGGCAAGGTGCGCGAACTCCAGGCCAGGCTGCGGCAGATCGCGTGGCTCTTCGAAGGGCCGAACGGAAAGTACGGCCCCGCGACGACCAAGGCGGTCGAGGGTTTCCAGGGCAAGCGGGGCCTGCCGCGCACGGGGAACACGGACACGGTGACCTGGGCGCGGCTCGTGAGGATGACGCACACTCCGACGCGCGACGAGCTGTACGCGTCCGGCGGGCAGCCCGCGGCGAAGCCGGACCGGCGCTGCATGACCGGCCGCGTCGTCTGCATCAGCAAGACCAGCCGCACGCTGACGTGGATGATCGACGGCAAGGCCCTGATGACGACGGACGTACGGTTCGGCTCGCAGTTCACGCCCACCCGCGAGGGCGTCTTCAGCGTGTACTGGAAATCCCGCCACCACGTCTCGACGATCTACCACACGGCCATGCCGTACGCGATGTTCTTCAGCGGCGGCCAAGCGGTGCACTACTCCGCGGACTTCGCGGCCCGCGGCTACAACGGGGCGTCGCACGGGTGCGTGAACGTACGGGACGAGGGGAAGATCGCGTCGCTGTTCGCGCAGGTCCGCAACGGCGACAAGGTCGTCGTCTACTGGTGACCTGCTGAGAAGTGGAGTGGGGCGCGGGCGGGACCGGGGGAACGTGTCCCGCCCGCGCCAGTGGCACAGAGCCGAAGGTACGGGGGGAACCCGCGGCTCGTGCACGGCCGATGACCAGTCGGCTCACTTGTTACTGCGCCATGCCGTCCAAAAACGTCACACCCGCCTCGGAAATTCTTTGTCTGCGCAGGTCAGGGCGGTTCAGAGCAGGTCTGAGCAGGCCGGCCCGAGCGAGCTCAGGGACGGCTGAGAACAGGCTCAGGACTGTGCGGGCGTGGCGCTGTACGAGGCCGAGGCCGTCGTGGACGGCGTCGTCGGCGCGGTGTCCGAGGCGTCGCCGCCGGGCTCGGACGGGACCCACGAGGCGGTCGGCACGGCGCCGCTGACGCCGGAGTCCTCGCCGTTCTGGCTGTCCTCGTCGCCGTTCTTGCCGCCGTTCTTGTCGTCGCCGTCCTTGCCGCTGCCGTCGTCGCCGCTGCCGGAGTCGTCGGTCTCTTCGAGGATGCGGGCGCAGAACCGGTCGGGGTCACGGTCCCGCTTCTTCGTGGTGATGCGCTTCGCCGCGGCCCTGAGGCGCTCCGTCTGGGAGTCGCTCAGGGCGCCGTCGCGGTACTTGCGGCAGGCGTCGACCAGGCGCTGCCGCCAGGCCTCCCGGTCCGCGGCGTCCGATTCGCGCAGGCCGGTGCCGGGCTGCGTCGCCGCCGGGCCGGCCCGGTCCGCCGTGTCGTCCTGGGACGGGGCGCCCGAGCCGGGCTCGTGCGAGTGGCCGTCGGGCACGGCGCTGCCCGAGCGTCCGCCGTCGGTCTCCGAGATGTCGGGCGACGGTGAGGCGAGGGGCTGTTCGGGAGACGCGGCAGCGGAGACGCTGGTGGCGGGCCCGGGTTCGTTCCGTCCGCCGAACGGCGACGGGAGCACTCCGGTTCCGGCCGCGACGGCGACGCCGCCGATCATGCATCCGGCGAGCGCGGCGGCCAACCCGAACCGCACCGGGCGGCCCCAGCGGACGGGCCGCGCGTCGGGTCTCGCGAGGCGGACACTGCCGACGTCGGAACCGGCGTGCCCTTCGGCGTCGGCATTTGCGTTCGCGTCGCTCTCCCGGCCCACGGGTCCGTGGAGCGAGGAGACCGGGGCGAGAGCCCCGCGGGGCCTGGCATGGCGTGCCTTCGGGGGCGCCGCGCCCGGCTCCTCCGCCACGGATTCGCGCGCCTTGCGGAACGCCGCCAACGCGGCCGCCTCGCCCCGCAGTTCGCCTCCGTCTACGCGTGTCACTGCAAGTGCGTCGAGTGTCTCGGCCAGACGGGCTGCCCGGGCACGGGTGACTGCGTCGACGGCTTCCAGGGGCTCACCGCGCAGCAGACGCTCGGCCGCGTCCCGGTCCAGCCACTTGTTGTGCTCGTCGGCCATCACATGTCCTTCTGCGTCCGCGTCCGCGAATGCGTCACACCGGCGGACGTCACCGCGTGCCCGCGCGGCTCTCTCGGGGGCGGTACGGCGTCGAGCGTGCCGTCCCGGCCGGCGTGCGCTGTCTGCACATGCGAACCCTCGGCACCGAGCAGCTCGGCGAGGCGCTTGAGGCCGCGGTGCGCCGCGGTCCTGACGGCACCCGGACGCTTACCGAGCGTCTGAGCAGCGCTCTTGGCGTCGAGCCCGACGACGACGCGCAGGACGACGGCCTCGGCCTGGTCCTGCGGAAGCTGGGCGATGAGCGCCAGCGTGTCACCGGTGGCGAGGAGTTCCATCGCCTCGTCGGCGGTGTCGGACACCGCGGGCCGACCGGTGAGTTCGGTCTCGTCCCCGCCTATGGCGGGGCGGCGTCCCCGCATCCGTATGTGGTCGAGGGCCCGGTTACGGGCTATGCGTGCGGCCCAGCCGCGGAAGCGGTCGGCGTCTCCGCTGAACCGGTCGAGGTCCCGGGCGATCTGCAGCCAGGCCTCGGACGCGACGTCCTCCGCGTCCGGTTCACCGACGAGTGTCCGTACGTACCCGAGCAGCCGTGGATGCACCGCGCGGTACACAGTCCGGAACGCGGTCTCGTCCCCGTCCTGCGCCGCATGCACCGCGGCCGTCAGCTCCGCGTCGTCCCCCAGCACTGCGCCACCCTTGCGCTTAAACCCTGCGCCGCTCACCGACGCGAACCAGCACGCTACGGCCTGATACGGCTCCCCGTCCACGTTTGGTACAACCCGCAACTAGCACGTGACACAACGCGGTGTGACAGAAAACGCACGCGCGGCGCTGAAGGTAGTACGGGCCGCCGCGCGGCCCGTACCGCGCGACGGCCGGGGCCTCTCCTGTGGGGGGTGGCGGCCTCGGCCGTCCCGGCGGTGCCCTTCGGAGGTGCCGCCCCCGCACCCTTACGCGCTGGGACTTCCCTGCTTCTTGGGGTTCCGCTACTTCTTGGGATTCTTCGCCCCGGTCGGCTTCGGGCCCGGGTGCCCGCTCTGCTGACCTTCGGCTTTCCCGCCGGCCGCTTTGTCGCTGCCGTTGCCGCCATTGCTGCTGCCGGTCTCCTGGCGGGCCCGCTCTGTCGCGCAGTACGCGTCCACGGACGCCTCTCCGCCCGCCTCCGCGAGGAAACGCTGCCAGGCGGGCGAGTCGAGCGCCTCGCCCCGGCCCCGTACGGATGCGTACGCGTGGCACTTGGCGAGGGTGTCACCGGCCCGGTCCGGGTGGCCGGGGGACAGGCCCGGCGCGTGGGACGGAGCGGGCACCGTGGCGGGTGGCCCGACCTGCTCGTGCGTGGGCCGCCCGGGGGAGCCGGCGGCGCTCCGCCTGGGCGTCGGCCGCTGTTCGGCGTCGTCGCCCGGGGCGTCCCCGACCGCGCCGATCCCGGCCATCGCGACGCCGCCCAGCGTGACACCCGCGACCAGCGTGCCCACGGTGGTGCGCAGTGACCAGCGGGCGAGGCCCCGGGGGCGCGGACGCCAGTCGTCGCGGCGTCGTGTCCTGGCCGAATGAGCTCCCTGGTCGCGGGCCTCGCGGAACGCTGCGACGGCCCGTTCCTGGGCGCCGTCCCGCTGTTTCGCCGAGCGTACGGCGGCGGCGAGCAGAGTCTCGAAGCCTCCGGCTCCTTCCGGGCCGGCCGACCCATGGTCCTGCCTGAGTGGGTTGTCAGTCATCTCGACTCCCCCAGCGTCGTGGGGCCGTCATCCGTCACACCTCGCGCGCCGAGCCGGTCCGCGAGTTTCTTCAGGCCCCGGTACGCGGCGGTCCGCACGGCGCCCGGGCGCTTGCCGAGGACGCGCGCGGCGGACGGCCCGTCGAGCCCGACGACGACGCGCAGGAGCACGGCTTCGGCCTGGTCGCGCGGAAGGTCGCCGATCAGCGTGAGCGCCTCTGCGGTGGAGATCGTCTCGAGGGCCTGGTCGGACGTGCTGTGGGTGCCGGGGAGTTCGAGCATGTCCTGTTCGAGGCCGGAGGGGCGCGGGCGCACCTTCTGGCGGCGCAGCAGGTCGAGGGCGCGGTGCCGGGCGATGGTGGCGGTCCAGCCGCGGAACCCGGAGCCGTCCCCGCGGAAACGTCCGAGGTCGCGGGCTATCTCCAGCCAGGCGTCGGAGGCCACGTCCTCGGCCTCGTCGCCGACGAGGCCGCGCAGATATCCGAGGAGGCCGGGCTGCACGAGCCGGTACGCGACCGCGAAGGCGGCCTCGTCCCCCTCCTGCGCCCGCGCCACGGCCATGCCCAGCTCCTCGTCGCGCGCGTGCGTGCGACGGGGCTCCCCACCCTGGCCCAACCGTTGTCCTCTTCGTACGTCTGCGTACTGACCTGACGCGGCACAGATCAATGCGTCCATGCCCTCACGGTCATCAGCGTCCCGGCCCACAGAAATGTCACTGGGCGCACATGTCACAGGGCGGCGCAGGTCTTGCCCTTCCCCCGGTCGCCGCCGCGTCCGTGGAGGGTCAGGTAGAAGGTCTGGAGGGATTCCTCGCGGCCGAGTTCGAAGCGGTTGACGACTTTGCCGAGGGGGTTCCACACGCGCCCGTCGGGCATGCGGACGCCGGCGGGCTGGCCGAAGTAGGCGCGCTGGGCGGCGTCGAAGTCGACCCATACGGCGCCGGCCCGCCGCACGAGCACCTCCCCCACATACGCTCCGATGCCGAACAGGGCCCCCGCGACCGACGCCCGGTCCGCAGTCCCTTTACGCAGGCCGTCGACGAGGAAGTCCGCGACGCGGAGGCTGGTGACGGTGTAGTCGAGCGGGAGCCGGTTGCGCGCGGTGGCGTGTGCGACGAACCCCGCGGCGTGCCGCCGCATGTCCGCCGCGTTCGGCTCAGGCTTGTGGCCAGCTCCCATGACGTCCGCCCCTCATCCAGTTCGGGGAGCGGCCTGCGCGACTCCCCGCCTGGCCCAGCGGCTGACACCACGCAAGCATCACGCTTCGCGCACATGTCGCTTCTCACATGAACAGTTACCCAAGCCCGCACAACCTTTGAGGCAGTTGCGCGTCAGTGCAGAAACCCGGCCAGCCGGTCCCGCGCAGGAACCGAAAGCCGGTCCACCGCCATGTCCTCGAGCGTGACGCGCAGCATCTCCGGCTGCATCAGGGGGATGGCCGCGACGAGGAGTTCCTCACTCGCGTACAGCGGCTCCACCAGCTGGTAGAACACGGCGGATGCCACGGGCTGGGTCGAGTTCAGGAGCAGATTCTCGGTGAACTCGGCGCATCGGCCGAGCAGTTCGGTGTCACGCTCCGCCTCGGGCATGAGCAGCTCGGGCCGGACCAGGTCGCGGAAGACCACGTCGCGCAGGAAGTCGTAGAGATCGAACCATTCGAGATCCCCGGAGACGGCCTGCTCCGCGGACATCCCCGCCACGGCCTCGATCCCCTCCCGGGACTCGGGGACCATGATCAGGAGGAGGCCGGGGATCTGGTGTCTGCCGATGCGGGACCCGGGCGAAGTCATTTCCCGGACCTTACGCGCTCCCCGGTCTTCAGCGCGGAACCGGCCCGGCCGCCTGCCCTCCGCCCGCGGTCGCGCTCTCCGGTCGTGGGTACATCAGCACCGCCGCGCACGCCACGGCGGGAAGTCCGACGGCGGGCACGGTCCACCACGGGATGCCGGTCCACACCGCCGGGAGCCCCACCCCGAAGCAGACAGCGATGCCGGTGAAGAACAGCCGCCTGCCGTACGGGTCCCAGGTGAAGGGCGCGTAGGCGCGCGGGCTGACCAGGCGTACCGCGCCGAACGCGAACGCCTGAGCCGCGAAGAACGCGGCGAGCATGCCCATGGCGGCGTTCATCTGGATCTCGTCACGGGGTGCCTCCGAGGTGTTCTGCCGGATGCCGTCCTTGCTGAGTACGACGATGTCGCGGCGCCAAGCGGTGGCGGTGACCCGGTCGCCCGGCTTCAGGCGCTCCAGGAGCGGCCCCGGGTCACCGAAGTCCACGACTCCCTGCCAGGAGTCCCCGTCCTTCAGCGTCGCCTTGTAGCGGGAAGTCTTCCCGACGTTCTTGATCTCCGCCTTCACCACGGTGAGATGCCAGGTGCTCAGGCAGTCCGTCGCCGTCGCACGAGCGGGGCACGGCTCGGCTGCCACGTAGTCCCGGTAGCGATCCCTGTCGGAGGGCAGCCACCATGAGAACGCGATGTAGCAGAGCACCGCCGACATCAGAGCCAGCAGGATCAGCAGCACGCCCGTGGACCGGATCCGGCCCGGAGACCGCCGACGGGCACCGTCCTTGTCCAGCCGCCCGCCCACGCCCTGAGCCGTAGCCCTCGCCCGTACCGTCATGGCCCACCCCCTCCGCCTCATCCTCCGTGAGACGGAAGCGGGGATACAACGAGGTCGGACGGCAGTCCGGGGGAGCTAGCGGCTTCCGCATCCCGGCAACAGGAAGCGGGCCTACAACCGTGCCGAGCCGTCAGGCACTCGCCCCCGCATGCACTCGCCGCAGAACTCCTCGTCGCCCTCGGGCCGGAACAAGCGCGCCTGCGTATGCACGCCCTCGCATTCCCGCAGTTGGGCGATACGTGGCTGTACGGGGCCGGGGCGGCGGGACTCTTCCTCGACGGGCGCCGGTGGTACGTCGCTCAGGATGTACCGCAGCAGGCCGCCCGGCTTATGGATCGGCTGCTTCGGGCCCGGCAAGCTGCGCCGCACATGTGCCCGTACGCCACCAGGTGTGTGCCCCGCCTCCAGCCAGGCGCTTGCCAGTGCCGCCAGCTGCGGCAGTATGCCGCGCGGCACACGGAGCCTCGGCTCCAAGTCCAGGATCATGGCGATGAGTTGGCGCCCGGCCTCCGTAGCCGCGGGCGCCGCGGGCGCCTCCGCCTCCGGAGGCGTCCCGGGATGGTGGGGGGTGTTCTCAAGAACGGGTTTTTCTGGATGACGGCCGACGGCCCGGCCGGTCGGCTCACCGGCGGCCGGGTTTCCGCCCGCCGGAGCCCCGTCCCGTAAGGCGAGCGCCTGCTCCGGCTTCAGCGGCACATTCGAGACGAGCTGCACGGTCGACCACAGTCCACGAACGCCCTGTTGGCGCCACTCGTGCAGATAGCCCTCGCGCTTCAGTTCGCCCTTGGCGCGGTTGAAGGCGCACTTGCCGATCCCGGCCTGACGGGCGGTTTTCGACAACGGGTCCTTGGCGTCACCAGGGAGCGACAACTGCCAGGTCAGCAACCGTACGGCGTCCGACGAGAGGCGCGGATGGCGGAGGATTTCGTTCGGCACCTGGCTGAAGAAACGGGCAGGCGCGATAGCATGACGGAGCATTTTCCGGTGGCGCTTTCCACTGGTGATGAAGGCCCTCTTCGCTGGCTGGAACCGGCGTTGAGGGCCGCCTCATGTGAGGCGTGCTGTCGCGCTCACCGTACCGCAACTTGCGTATGCGAACGGTCACTTGCCGTAATCACCACTGCCCGCCGTATCTCTGCGCACGCTCCCGCAGCCACGCCCGCACCCAGACCTCTTCACTCTCCGAGGCCGGCCGCAGGTCTCGCGCCGCGATCGTCGCCACGAAGTACACGAACCGCACGCGCCGCGATTCCCCGTCGACGCCGAGCGCCTTGCCGGGCCCGTAGACGTCCGTACCGGTGTGGGCGACGAACGCGCCTTCCCCGTGTTGCATCGACACTGCCTCTCGATCTCGCTCTGCGTAGGAATTCGGTCACAGAGTGAGGTCGCCACAGCTAGGCTCGCCAGTGGTCCGAGCGTGACAACCCAAGTCGCACATACGGGAGTTGCGGATGGCGATCGAGGACAATCCCGGTTCCCGGACGAGTTACGGGGATGAGCTGCGGCGGCGCCGGGAGGCCGCCGGGTTCACGCAGGAGGAGTTGAGCGCGCGGGCCATCATGTCGCGCACGCACATCGCCCACATCGAGGCGGGGCGCCGCCGGCCGTCACTTGAGGACGCGCGACGCCTGGACCAGGTGCTGACTACGGGCGGGGTATTCGAGAACTTCCTGCCCACGCAGGGAGAGGGCAGCGTCGCCGAACACTTCGCGGAAGCATTGGAGTTGGAGCGTCAGGCGACGGTGATCAGGGAGTATGCGCCGAAGCTTGTCCCGGGAGTCCTTCAGACGGAGGCGTACGCCCGCGAAGTCCTCCAGTCCGGCTTCCCGCCGAAGACGGATGAGGAACGTGACAGGCTCGTTGTCACACGACTGGACCGGGCGCGCATCCTGGACAACTTCGCTTCGCCTGTTGCCTGGTATCTCCTCGACGAGGCGGTACTACGACGCCCGGTGGGCGGCCCGGCCGTGATGTGCGAGCAGCTCTGTCACATCGCCGAGTTGGGCGAACGTCGCCGCATTCGCGTGCACGTGCTACCGCTCTCGGTAGGCCTGCATGCCCTCCTGGAGGGGTTCGTCTCCTTGATGTGGTTCGAGGACCTGCCTCCGGTCGCGTACGTCGAGGGCCTGAAGACGGGCCGGGTCCTTGAACTCCCGTCCGTGGTACGTGAATGCCAGGCGGTCTACGATCACGCCATGGGCGACGCGCTGTCGCACGGTAAGTCGCTGGCCCTGATCAGGTCCGTCGCGGAGGATTACGCACATGACGCACAGCAGCAGTGAGCAGCAGCGGCATCACATCCGTGTCACCGACGCATCGACCCTGCCCATGTGGCGCAAGTCCAGCTACAGCGGTGGCAGCAGCGGCGAGTGCCTCGAAGTCAGCGACGCCTGGCGCAAGTCCACGTACAGCGGCGGCGACAGTGGCCAGTGCCTCGAAGTCAACGACCACGCCTGCGCCGCCCACGTCCCCGTACGGGACAGCAAGAACCCTCACGGTCCGGCCGTCGTGTTCACCGGCGGCGCGTGGACGGCGTTCCTCGGTGCGGTGAAGGCGGCCGGCCGCCCGCGCCCCTGAGCGGCGGGCCTACTGGCCCACCCTCCCGTCGATGCACTCGCGCAGCAGGTCGGCGTGGCCGCAGTGGCGGGCGTACTCCTCGACCCGGTGCACCAGCAGCTCCCGGACCGCGATCCCGTCCTTCCCGAGACGCTCGCCCAGATCCGCGTGCCCCGCGAGCGCGGCGTCGGTCGCGGCCTGCTCGCGTTCGAGATCGGCGTACGCGGCGTCGATCACGGCCTGCTCGGCGACGGCGCCGTTGAAGTCCCCGTCGGGCTCGCCGTACAGCTTCGGCAGCGGTTCGCCGTCGGTTATCCAGTTGAGCCAGTCCCGCTCCGCCTCGGCGAGGTGCCGGAGGAGGCCGAGCAGCGACATCGTCGACGGCGGCACCGACCGCCGGGCGAGCTGCTCCGGGTCCAGGCCCTCGCACTTCATGCGCAGGGTCAGGCGGTAGTCCGTCAGGAAGGTCCGGAGCGTCTCCAGCTCGCCCTCCGCGCTGACGCCTTCGCTGCTGCGGGGGTCGTCGTCCGGGTCGGCCCACATGTCGGGGTAGACGCTCGCCTGGCTCCATCGTGCGGGTTGGTCAGTCATACGTCGCATGGTTGTCGGTGGGGGGCCTGGCTCGCCACTGATTTGCGGTACGCGTGTCCGACGGAGCCCTGCGGGACTGCGGACGTGCCGTCGCCTCGGAGCTACTCCTCGTCCTCGTAACTCTGGAACCAGTGCGTGTCGTAATAGCGGGCGACCGAGTGCGGATGCGAGCGCTCAGTGAGCATGCGGAAGACGAACTCGGCGGCCGTGCCGTCGAAACGGGTCCAGGAATCCGGGATGTCCTCCGACGCCAGGACGGGCCAGCGGTCGGGGTCGTCGCCTTCGGTGAGCCAGTAGTACTGGTCCACCTGCTCGGACGACGCCCACTCCAGGAGTCCGCCGGGGGCCGGGTAGATGCCGTACGGCCTCCACAGGCTCGTACCCGAGCGGGCCGCGAACCCGGCCAGATGCTCCGCGTTCTCCACGAAGTCCATGCCGGGGACATCGGACTCGGGCACGTAGAGGGTGAGGAAGCCGTCGAAGGCGCCGTATCCGAAGATCTCGGCAAGCTGCTTGAAGTCCGTGGGCAGCCGGGTGCCGAGCCGCGCCTCCACGCATCCCAGTCGACCGTACGGGCCTCACCCGCCCACCCGGTCACGGCCACGACCCGCTCGACCCACGTGGCGTCGTCGGACAGCTCCTCCACAACGGGCACGTCCCGCTCGGCGACGAGGACGACGTGCCGTATGTCGTCCCCCACCCGGACCGTCCCGGCCCCGATCCACTGGTCGGCGTGCGCCCAGGCTCGCATGTCGATCACGTCGGTGCCGAAGGGCGCGAGCAGGGGCAGCCCGGTCGTAGCGTCCACGGTGGGATCGGCGAAGCCGCGCATGGCGAGGTTGCGGGACGCCCCGTACCGGCCGCTGATCCCGTCGATCAGTTCGAGGAGGCCGAGCTCTTCGGAGAGGGCGAGGCATACGTGTCCCGAGCCGTGCCCCTCCTCGCAGCACTCGAAGCGCCGAGCGCCTTTGCCGACCAACCGCGTTACAGCATCAACGAGTTCATCCGGTTCCATGCCCGCCTCTCGCCTCCTGCTCTCGCCTCGCGCAAATCTGCTGTCTTCCTTGATCGCCCCCATGAGTGCCACCCAGCACATGGCGTAGCCGAGTGAGCGATTCACGAGCGACTCCTCCGGTTCTCCTCAGGGAAGCCGGGCCGGTTCTACAGCACGCCACCCTCAGCGCGCGAGCGGCCGGAGCTTTCGGACATCGCTACGCGTGCGGCGCGCTCCTCGCATCAGGACGCCTGTAGGAAACGCCCTAGTCCGTGACGGCGGGTTCCGGCAGGACGTCCGGGCGTGTCCCGGGGACGGTCGGCCGTCGCTCCTCACGCCTGCCCAGCGCCGCGAGAGCCAGCGTCACGGTGACCGAACCGGCCGCCATCAGCGTGATCGCCGTGGCGGAGGAGGTGAGTTGGGCCAGCGTGCCCGCGAGGAGGGCGCCGATGCCTTGGAGGGCGGCCATGCCGGTGGCGTGCAGGCCGAGGGCCTGGCCCGCGAGGTCGTCCGGGGTGAGGGACAACAGACGTTCCTGCAGGACCAGACTCGCGGCGAAACCGACGGAGGCGACGGTGACGGCCACCGCCGACAGCGCCACTCCCGGCCGCAGGACGAAGAACAGGTAGGGAGCCGCGAGGAGCAGTCGCAGCGGGGTCGCGAGACGGGGGCGCACCCCGGGCGGCACCAGGCGGCCCACCGCCATGTCACCCACGAACATGCCCAGCGCCCCGACCGCGTACAGCGTGCCGGCGGCTCCGGGAGCGTAGGAGACATAGAGCGAATCGCTGCCGACGATCAGGCCATTGGGGACCCACAGGCCCAGGTACGCCAGGCGGCGGGGGCGCGAGGACCACAGGAGGGCGTTGGTGCGCCAGGTCGCGGCGACGGACGGGCGGCCGGAGGAGCGCGGAGCCCGCGCCATGAGGCACAAGCGGGTGACGAGGGCCGACGTCACGTACAGCGCTGCCGCGAGGAGCAGACAGGTCCGTGGGGACAGGAGCGCAAGCAGTACACCGCCCGTCGCGAAACCGGCCATCTGCGTCAGGCCCCAGAGCATGTTGTAGATCGAACGGCCAAGCACATAGCCGTCCTTCGGCAGGATCTCGTTGAGCAGCCCCCCGCGCACTCCCCCGCCCAGCGACGCAACCAACCCCTGCCCGAGTACGACGACGAACACCGCCCAGACCGGCAGCCCGGGCAGCGCGAGGACCGCCGTGCCGGCCGCGAAGGCGAGGGCGAGGCCGGACAGGACCGCGCGCGGGGGCAGGCGGTCGGAGCCCGAGAGCAGGAACGCGCCCCCCAGCAACTGCGCCAATTGCGGCCCGAACATGCTCACCGCCGACAGGAGCGGGGAGCCGGTGGCCCTGAAGACCAGCGTGCCCAGGGCCAGGCCGCCGATCGTCTGGGCGGCGGCGAAAGCGGCGAAGGAGAGCAGGAACGGGGCGAACTCCGGCGTGCGGAACAGGGTGCGGTAGCTGCGCATGCATCGAAGTCTGGGAGCGGACTGGGGGTCGTGTTCACTGTTTCGCCGACACGCGAAAGGTCGTACGTGCGCATGGGCTTGTGGCAGATCGACGCGGACAGCCTCGCCCGCAGCCGGTTCGTGCTCCCGCCGTTCGCCGAGCCCTTCGCGAGCCTGAGGCTGCTGCACGCGGGAACCGGTTCCCATCCGGGCGAGGATGCCTGGCTGCGCACGCACCTGCCCGGCTACCGTGCGCGCCTGGCGGCCGAACCGGTGGCCGCACCCCTCGTACAGGTGGTCGGGCTGAAGGCCCGTCAGCCCACGTCCGCGGGCAGGCTGATGCTCTCTTTGAACACCCCGCCATTCACCTCGCTCACGTCCTGCCGGTAGTTGATGTACCCGTCGTCGTGCGGAATGAGGAAGGTGAACCCGAACCGATGGGCTTTGATCCGCCCGGTCCTGGCGTCCAGGGTCAGCGTCTCGTTGAACCAGGCGAGCGTGATCTCGGACTTGCTGGTGGCGATGCCGGCGCCCTGGAGCTGGGTGAGGATGGGGTCGAGCTCGCGGACGGCGGTCTTCACGTAGGCGCGGTCCTGTACGTCCTTCAACGCCGATGGCGGAAGCTTGATTTGAAGCTCGGCCGTGTCGCCCTTCTTCACCACGGTGACGTCCTTGTTGCCCGCCTTGAGATAACCCCGGTACGCGTCGATGGCGGCCACCGAGTCCTCGACCTTGTTCTCCATCGCGGGGTCGGTGGAGGCGCCCTTCTTCCAGGCGGCGGTCCCCTCCTTGACGTAGGTCGTACCGCCGACGACAAACACCTTCTCCGCCTTCTGTACACCCTTGCTGCTGGTGATGACACCCTGCGAACGGAAGGCCTCCGGCTTCCCGGTGCGCGACACAGTGGCCTCGTAGGACGCGCCGCTCTCCTGCTCCTGGAGCTTGAGGACCTCTTCGCCCTCCACGGCGAAGGTCCAGCCGGGTTCGGCGGCCATGGCTTTGTCGGCGAGGTCGAGGAAGTCGGCGGGGGTGGTGGGCGCGGAGGCTTTCGCCTCTCCCTTCGCCTTCTCCTGCACCTTCGCGTCAGCCTGCTTCGTTGCGGTGGGCCTGGCCGCGTCCGAGCCACCCGCCCCCGCGCCGCAACCGGCCAACACGACGCACAGGGGCGATATAGCCGTCAGACATCCCAGACGAAATCTCTTCACTTTGCGGCCTACTCCTCGTCCTCGTAACTCTGGAACCAGTGGGTGTCGTAGTACCTGGCGATCGAGTGGGGTGCGAGCGCTCGGTGAGCATACGGAAGATGAACTCGGCGACGGTGCCGTCGAAGCGGATCTACATCTGCCACATCGCCGCAGGCGCGAAGGGGTCCTGGCCGGTGGACGGGTCGGACGACGACGCGGATGCGCGATGCATCACGATCTCCTCCGCCCGGATGGACATCCGGATCTGGTCGCGTCTGCGGCCGTCCGTCGACCGGTTCGGGTCCGCCGTCACCGTCGCCGGTCTCACCGGGGACGGCGTCGCAGGCCTCGCGATCGGCGCCGAGGGCGAGAACGCGGGCGACGGGACCGTGATGACCGTGGGCGGCGGGACAGGTGCCTCTTACAGGCCCACCGCGCTCGGGACGGCCACCGGTGCCGGTATCGGTGACGAACCGGACCCGGTGACTTACGGGTGATTATCGGGCGATTTCCAGGTGGATTCCAGGTGACGTGCAGCACACCAGCACAACCAGTGACGTTTCCCGATGGTCGATCGCTGGATAGAGCAGCTACCCGTGTGACGGGTGAGGCATTTGTGAACTTATTCGAGGGGTGGGGCATTTGAGCCCGCGTAATCCGCGTGCGCGCAGATCACATGCGTACAAACCGCTGAGTCTCAAGCGCAGGGCCTGGGTGACGGTGGGGGCCGTCGTCCTCGGTGGCGCGGGCGTGGTGACGTACGCCGTCGCCAGCCCGGAGGCGTCCGGCGGCTCCGGCCCCTCCGCGACGACTCCGCGGCCGGTCAAGGTGCGCTCCGCCGAACTGAAGGCCGACGGCAGCACCAAGCGGGAACTCCCGCGCACCGGCACGGAGCCGTTCTCTCTGGTCGGGGTGACCTGGGACAAGCAGAGCGCCGAGCTCAAGGGCACCGCCCAGGTCCGCACGCGCAGCAGCGTGACCGGGAAGTGGACCGACTGGGTGTCCGTGAACACGGACTCGCACCTGCCCGACCCCGACACCGCCGAGAGCAAGAACGGCGTGCGGGGCATGTCCGAGTCCCGGTGGGTCGGGCCCTCGGACGGCGTCGAGGCCCGCGTGGTCGCCGCCGACGGGTCGTCGACCGCGCTGCCCAAGGGGCTCACCCTGGCGATGGTCGACCCGGGCGTCACCTCGAAGGAGGCCAAGGAAGCGAAGGCATCCGTCGCCTCCGGTGGGCCGCAGAACGCGGCGTACACCACCGACCTCGACGAGTCCCCCTCGCCGTCTCCCTCGGACTCCGCCACGGAGAGCCCCTCGCCTTCGGCGTCGCCCAGTGACTCGGCTCCGGCCGGCTCCCCGAGCCCGTCGGACTCCGCCTCGGCGAGCGCGAGCCCCAGCCCGTCGCCGACGCCCACCAAGCCCCCGGCCCCGCCCTCCACGGTGAAGCAGCCGCCGATCATCATGCGGTCGGAGTGGAAGCCGGACACCTCTCTCGCGGTCAACTACAGCCCGCCGGAGTACATCGACAAGGTCCAGGCCGCGTTCATCCACCACACCGTGGACGCGAACAACTACAGCTGCGCCGACTCGGCCAAGCTGATCCGTGCCGACTACGCGTACCACGTGAAGCCGGAGCCGGACGGCAACGGCTGGAAGGACATCGGCTACAACTTCCTGGTCGACAAGTGCGGACAGATATTCGAGGGCCGCGAGGGCGGCATCGACGAGCCCGTCCTCGGCGCGCACACGTACGGCTTCAACTCGTACTCGACCGGCATCGCGATCCTCGGCAACTTCGTGGACTCCAAGCCCTCACGGGCCGCGATGGAGTCCGCCGCACGCATCGCCGCGTACAAGCTCGGCCAGTACGGCGTCGACCCGAACGGCTCGGTGAACCTCGTCGCCGCCGCTGACACCGGCGTCTACAAGACCGGCCAGACCGCGACCCTGCGCACCGTCTCCGGCCACCAGGACGCGTACGCCACCGAGTGCCCGGGCAAGCAGCTCGAGGACCGGCTCGGCACGATCCGCTCCTTCGCCGCCGGCGCGGGCCGCAGCTCCGCCATCCCCACCGCCGACGTGAACCGCGACGGCATCAGCGACCTCGTCACCGGCCTGCCCAGCGCCTCCAGCGGCGGCCGCGTCGTCGTCGTGCCGGGCGGCGCGAGCGGCCCCGACAGCGCCAAGAAGATCTCGCTCACGCAGTCCAGCCCGGGCGTGCCCGGCACCGGTGAGACCGGTGACCAGTGGGGCGCCGCCGTGGCCACCGGCGACATCAACGGCGACGGCTACGCCGACCTCGCGATCGGCCAGCCCGGCGAGAACGACACCTCCTCGCACGCCGACCGCGGCGCCGTCACCATCCTGTACGGCCCCGCCTTCACCACCGGCGCGCAGATGAACCTCGACGAGGGCTTCTACGCCAACGGCGCCAAGTACGGCTCCGCCGTGGCAGTCGGCGACTTCAACGCCGACGGCAAGGCGGACGTCTTCGCGTCCTCCACCGGTACCGGCGGCACCTGGACCGCGCGCTACGCCGAGGGCCAGGAGAGCAGCTCCAACATCACCAGCGGTGACACGGCCCTCTCCTACGAGGACGCCACCAGCGGCGACTTCAACAAGGACGGCTACGCGGACGTCGCGCTCAACTACCGCGACTCGACCTCCGTCGGCCGGGTCGTCTGGTTCAAGGGCGGCAGGAACGGCCTGACCAAGGCCGGCACGCTCTCGGTCAAGGGCGGCCGCTCCATCGCCTCCGGCGACCTCAACGGCGACAGCGTCGACGACATCGTCATCGGCCAGCCCTACACCGCCGAGTCCGGCGCCTACGCGGGCGGCCAGGTCACCGCGGTCTACGGCTCGAAGATCACGTCCACGACGCCCGGCGGCCTCACCGCCACGGGCGCCAAGACGATCCACCAGGCCACCAGCGGTGTCCCGGGCGCGGCCGAGTCCGGCGACGCCCTCGGCAGCTCCGTCGCGGTCGGCGACTACAACGCCGACGGCTACGCGGACGTCCTGGCCGGCGCCCCGAACGAGGACATCACCCGCACCAGCAACCGTTCCAACGCGGGTACGTCGCTGCTGTTCAAGGGCTCGTCGACCGGCCTCACCGGCACCGGCGCCATCGCCGTATCGCAGGACGAGCCCGGTGTCCCCGGCTCGACGGAGACCAACGACAATCTGGGCTCCGCCGTCTCCCTCACCGACCTGACCGGCTTCGGCCGCGCGGACCTGGTGATCGGCGCCGCGGGCGAGGACGCGGGCAACGGCACACTCCTGTACGTCCCGAGCAATAGCACGGGGCTCGGCCTGTCGACGTCCAAGTACTACGGACTGACACAGCTCGGCACCGCGACGGGCAACCACCTGGGCACCACGCTGGCGCCGTAGGACTGTCCTGTAGAACCTCTCGCCGCGCGGCTCCCGACACTCTCGGGCAACCGCGCGGCGAGAGCCGTTTCGGCCCCCGACGGTCACGTCCGCTTTGTGCCCGCACTTGCGCCGCCACGCCCGAATGGGCTACTCACTACCTTCCACGGAATTGGACCCGACCGCAGGAGGGGGCGGCCGGGCCCGGTTCCGTTCGGGTCCGTGTCGTCGGATCCGTGTGCTCAGACTCCGGCGGTGTTCTCCTCGAACGACACCGCCACGAGCCGGTCGCTGAACCGCTTGGGGCTCTTGACCCCCTCGACCAGCGCGCGCTGCGCACGGACCGCCTCGTCGGTGAGTGTGACCGAGACGACGGGACAGTCCTCGATCCGGTTCGTGTGCGAGGGCGCGCAGCTGCCGATGTCCGCCCGCGTATGTCCCGGGCAGACCGCCCGTTCGGGCAGCTCGATCTCCAGATCCAGGTTCCCGATGTCCGTGAAGCGGTAGCCGCCCGAAGTCGGCGGGACAGGCCGCCGCTTCGCCCCCTTCGTCACCTGCGCCGTCAGCCCGCGAGCCGACGCGATACGGCCCTCACCGTGCGGCCCGTACACGTCGACCGTGATCCGCCGCCCGCCCACGGGGCGCGGCCAGCGTCAGCGGCCGCGCCCCGGGTCGATGACCGCGCTGACCGTGAAGGCATACGGCCCGTCGAAGTCCGGGCCCGAACGCGAGTACCCGTAAGAGGTGAGCACGAGCGCGGGCGCGGGCGCCTGCTCGCCCTCGCCGCGTGGCGCGGGCCTCGCAGTCCCGGGCGCACCGCACCCGGCCAGCGCCGCCGTGCTGCCGTCGGGCAGCGCGACATCCTTCAACACCCCTGGGACGACGTGGAGTCGGCCCGTCGGATCGTCCGGCATGCCCCGGTGCGCGGCCAGCGCGACGAGTGCCGCCACGACCGGTAGCGCGAGCGCCGCCCGCGCCCGCGGGGAGGGCCCGGAGATCCCGTGCATCAGACGCGGCCCCGCGCCCGCCGCGACACGACGGCCCGCAGGATGCGCCGGCCCTCCGTCGACACGTCGAGCGCCTGGCGCAGGCCGCCCGTGCCACGGCCCGCGAGCAGCTCAAGGATCCTGACCTGACGCCGAAGCTCGGCCGCCACCAGCGGGGACATGCCGTCCGTGCGGCCCTCGCGCCGGGACCGTACCGAGCCCGCGCCGTCCTCCATCGTGTCCAGCATGCGGTGGATCTGGAGCGCGCCGACCGAGCAGGCGTCGGCCCACTCGCGCAGCGCGGGCGCCGACGGGGTGTCCGGCACGGCGGCCAGCATGCGCCGGGCGAGCCCGGACGCCTCGTCCGCGTCGGCGTCCGGCCCGGCCGGGAACGCGGCCCGCGCCTTCGCCAGGCACTCGCCCCACTCCGGACCGCCCTCGGCGAGGCTTGCCCACAGCGGGCGCAGCGCCTCGTCGTCCTCGGCGCCCAGCAGCGGCACACAGCGGTCGAGGCAGGCGAGACCGCTGGCCGCGAGACCCCGCTCGTCGGCCTGCGCGATCAGCTCCACCAGGCTCATGAAGTACGCCCTTTCCCTGCCGACCCGGCATTTCGTCTCTACTGGGCTCTACTGCGTGCCGGGGCGCAGGAACGTCACAGCGGTGCGACGCCGAGCCGGTCCAGGAAGCGGAAGAAGAGCGGCTCGGCGAACGGGTCGGGGTCCTGGCCCAGGACGTCGGCGAGCGGACCCTGCTCGACGGTGCGGCCGCACTCCTGCGCCCACGCGACCGCGCGCCGCGCGGCGTCCGCGGGCTCCAGGAAGTAGTCCTCCAGGGTCAGTTCGTCCGCGGAGAGATATCCGGCCATGGCATCGCGCGCCAGACACGTGGTCCACGCGCCGCTCTCCGGCGCGGCCGCCTCGATGACGACGCAGTCGCTGTCCATGACGTAGCCGAACAGGGCGGGCGCGCCGGTCTCGGTGGCCAGCGCGTTCATGCTGCCGACGTCGTGGCGCCGGTCCCCGCCGTCCGGGCACTCCCAGACCTGCCAGCCGTCGGCCCGCCGCTCCAGGAGCGTGAGCCCGTCGCGCGCCCCGCCCAGCGCGTCGAGCTCGGCGAGCGGCCGCTGACTCCTGGCCACGACGTAATAGCCCCAGTAACCCATGCCGGTGTCCCCCCGGTGCCTTCGAAAGCGGCTGATCTCGGCTCGGGCCGAATACACCACAGCCGTACGTGGCTCCGCCACCGAAAACACAGATCCGGCGATTCAGGCAGGGAACGGCGCCATCGCGGGCCCGCGCAGAGCCTTCTCGTCCTGCATGCGGGTCAGGGCGCGGACGAACATGATGGCGGCGACGGCGGCAGCGATGTCGAGCGCGTCGGAGAGCATCAGCATCTCGGTGGCCGTCTTGATCTCGCCGATGCTTTCGGCCTTGTCGTACTGGCTGCCCGCGAGGCGGCCGATGACATTGCTCACCAGCCACAGCGACCACCAGCTGTTGATGACCTTGCGCGAGTACTTCCGCGGGATCAGGTCGGCCTCCGGAACGCTGGCGTCCCAGGTGTCGGTGGCGACCTGGCGCGGCGCCCACAGGTTCATGACGGGCACGAACCAGCCCCAGGAGGCCCAGCCGCGCGACCTGCTGTGCCCGTCGGGCCGGAACACCTCGGCGTTGATGCGCACCCGCCGGAACCACACGATGAAGACGACCGCGGTCGCCACCATGGCACACAGCTGTGCGACGGCCGCCGCCGAGTACAGCGAGTCGATGCGGTCGGCGTCCGCATCACTGCCCGCCGAGAAGCGCCCGGCCACGAAGTCCGCCGCGAGACTGCGCTGCTCGAACCCCACCCACAGCGCGAACAGGTCGATCGCGGCCGTCACCCCCAGCAGGACGACGACAGCCTTCGAGACGCCGACCGGCGACTTGAGCACAGGAAAAGTACTTTTGGACACGACGGACCCCCCACGGGTTCACGGTGAGCCGGTCGCGCGCATCTCCCCAGAGCGCGTCGATCACCGGCCAGCGGAACATACGGTTCAGGCCACCGCGCTGTCCACTGCTTAGCCGCTCAGGATCCCAGCCGGTTCGCGAGCGCCACGAACTGCGGCCACGTGAGCGGCGGTTTGCCCGGATACCAGAGCTTCTGGATCGTGGCCCGCAGCGGCATGCGGATGCCCTGCGCGACCTGCGCCTCCGTCTGCGAGTTCGCCAGGTCGCACCACACGGCGAACGTGCCGCCCAGGATCTGGCTGTCGTACCTCGCGGGCACCGGCGTCGTGCCGCGCACGACGAGCGGCGTCCAGCTCTCGTAGATCCGCTGCCCGGTCGGGTACACGAAGTTGTTGGGCTGACCGAGGACGTAGTAGAGGAACTCGTCGTTGTAGTTGGTCATCTTGCGGCCCTCGGCCAGGTACTCCTCCGGCGGGCGCGCCCCGATCTCCTTGCCCGTCCAGTAGGCGACCTCCAGGCTCTTGTCGGCCTTGACGACACCGCCCCGGAAGAACCCGTCGTTCCACGCCTTGAGGGAGCGGTCGAACGGCTTCATCGTGGCGACCCGGTCGTTCAGCCAGCCCGTCGTGAGGTCCTCGACCGTCGCGTTCGCCCCGTACTTCTTCTGGGCGGCGGCCGCGAGCTGCGGGAAGGACGCCTCGGGGTTCTTCACCGTCAGGGCCTGGTACTCGTCGCCGCCCAGGTGCCAGAACGCGCCCGGGAAGAGGGGAGCGTACTCACGCAGCAGATCGTCGACGATCTTCGCCGACTCGGGGTTCGAGATGTCGACGGCGCCGCGCGTCGCGACACCTGCCGTGTTCCGCAGCTGGAGCTCGGGGTGCGCCGCGATCACGGCGCCGAGGTGTCCGGGCGAGTCGATCTCGGGGATCACGGTGATGTGCCGCTCGGCGGCGAGCGAGACGATCTCGCGGACCTGCGCCTTGGTGAGGTGGTCGGGCGAGACGATCTCGGGGTGCGAGTCCGACTGGATGCGGAAGGCCTGGTCGTCGGAGAAGTGCAGACCGAACTGGTTGTACTTCAGGTCGCCGATCTCCCGGATCTGTTCCTTGATCCATCCGACCGTGAAGGGCTTGCGCGCGATGTCCAGCATGAATCCGCGCTGCGGCTTCGCCGGCGCATCCTTCACCACGCCCTCCGGCGCGGTCCCCCCGCCGTGCACCTCCTGCTTGAGCGTGCGCGTGCCGTAGAAGACACCCGCGTCACCCGGCCCCACGATCCGCACCCGGCCGTCCTTCACGGTCATCGTGTACGACTCCGGGTTGCCGCTCCCGCCGAGCGCCAGCTCCACGTCACCGGCGCCGGCCTTGACCTTGCCCGCGTACTTCAGCTTCAGCTCGTCGGCGATGAGCTTGCCCTCGTCGGAGAGCTTCGCGTCCCCGATGACGACCCGGCCGCCGGTGGGGCGCCACCCGGGCCCGCGCGCCGCCGCGTGCTCGCGCACGGAGGGGATGGTCTGCGGGGTTTTCGACAGGGCGTACGACTTCGAGGGCGAGGGCTCCGCCGAGGTCTGGGCCGAGTCGGAGGTGGGGGACGCGGACTTTCCGTCGGAGGGGCGCCCGGCACGGGTGGCGCTTGTGCCGCCCCCGTCCCCGGCGCAGCCGACGAGGACCATGGTCAGCGCGACCGTCCCCGCCGTGACGACTCCCGCGCCGACCGTCGATCGACTCCGCGTGCCCATCAGTGACCGCCCTCCGGTTTCGACAGCAACCTCGAGATCGAATTCCGCGTCCTAGGAGGCGACCGTAAGGCCCCGCTCCCCCGACCTCCCGTCCACCACACGCCCCCAAACTCTCCCGTCCGGGTGAAATCGGTGCATCCGCCAGACAGCTCCAAGCCCGGATCGCTAGCGTGTACGCACATCCGTCACACCCTCACCACATGTCCCGTGACACTCCTGACTGACGTCTCGTCCCAGTGTCAGCCCAGTCACGTCCCACGTCTCGCCGAGGAGCGCACGCTGCCTTCGCACCGTTTCTCCCGCCTCCCCGGGCATGCCGCCATACCGGTGCAGTGCTCACCAGGGCATGCGTCGCCGCCGCAGTCGTCCCCGCACGGCCTGACGCGGTTCAACACGCTGCCCGCGACCGAGGCCGAGCGCGCGCTCCTGACCTGCTGCGGATCACTCCACTGGGCCCGTCGCCTCGTCGCCCACCGGCCTTACCCGGACCTCGACGCCCTGCTCGCCGCCGCCGACGAGGCGGTCTACGACTTCGCGCCCGCCGACCTCGACGAGGCCCTGTCCCGCGAGTCGCTCCCCCTGACCCCGCACCGCTCGTACTCCGTCGCGCACACCGCGCTCGGCGCCGCGCACAGCGCGTACGAGAGCCGCTTCGGTCACGCGTTCGTCATCTGCCTCGACGGCTACGGGCCCGACGAGGCCCTGGACCAGCTCCTGGCCGGAATCCGGTCACGCCTTGGCAACGATCCCGAGGAGGAGCGCGTCCTGTCCTGGGACGAGCTGCGACGACTCGCCCGGGGACGACTCGCCCGGCTCGTACGGTCGCTCGATGCCCGGACAGAGCCCCAGGAAGCGATAGACCCGCAGGAACCAGCGGATTCCGGGCGCCCCGACAGCGCGTCCGATAGCCCGTACGTGGCTGTTTGATTGCCTGTTTGATCACACCGGCGGCCCCCGGGCGAGCGAGCCGACAACTCGTCGATACGATGACGAGCGGCCGGTGGACCGTACCCGGCCGGGCCCGACCGACAGAGAAGCCGGCGCGGCCCCAATCCCCGCTCCCGGAGGGTTCTTCCGTGCCGGCTGGAACGCTGTACCGCGGCCGGGAAGGCATGTGGTCGTGGGTGGCTCATCGAGTCACCGGTGTCCTCATTTTCTTCTTCCTGTTCGTACACGTCCTGGACACCGCTCTCGTCCGCGTCTCCCCCGAGTCGTACGACGACGTCGTTTCCACCTACAAGACGCCGATCGTCGCTCTCCTCGAGTACGGCCTCGTCGCCGCCATCCTCTTCCACGCGCTCAACGGCCTGCGTGTCATCGCCGTCGACTTCTGGTCGAAGGGCCCGCGCTACCAGAAGCAGATGCTCTGGACCGTCGTCGGCATCTGGGTCGTGCTGATGGTGGGCGCGCTGTACCCGGTCCTCGGCCACGCCGTCCGTGAACTCTTCGGGAGCTGACGCCAGACATGTCTGCTGACACCACCCCTGCGAAGACGCCCGGCGTCGGACCCGTCGAGGGCGTCGCCGTCTATGACGTCGACAACCCGGCGCCCTTCATCGAGGCCCCCCGCAAGCGCACCTCGAGGACCCCGCGCTCGACGCGCGGCAACTTCGAGATGGCCGCATGGCTCTTCATGCGCCTGTCCGGCGTCGTCCTCGTCGTCCTGGTCCTCGGCCACCTGCTCATCCAGCTCGTCCTCGACGGCGGCGTGAGCAAGATCGGCTTCGCGTTCGTCGCGGGCCGCTGGGCCTCGCCGTTCTGGCAGGGCTGGGACCTCCTGATGCTGTGGCTCGCGATGCTGCACGGCGCGAACGGCCTGCGCACGGTCATCAACGACTACGCCGAGCGCCCGAACACGCGCCTGTGGCTGAAGGGCCTCCTGTACACCGCCACGGTGTTCACGATCCTGCTGGGCACGCTGGTGATCTTCACCTTCGACCCGAACATCCGATAGGCACGGGGCTGAGGCAACCACTCATGAAGATCCACAAGTACGACACCGTCATCGTCGGCGCCGGCGGCGCGGGCATGCGCGCGGCCATCGAGTCGACGAAGCGCAGCCGCACCGCGGTCCTGACGAAGCTCTACCCCACCCGTTCCCACACGGGCGCGGCGCAGGGCGGCATGGCCGCCGCGCTCGCCAACGTGGAGGAGGACAACTGGGAGTGGCACACCTTCGACACGATCAAGGGCGGTGACTACCTGGTCGACCAGGACGCCGCCGAGATCCTCGCGAAGGAGGCCATCGACTCCGTCCTCGACCTGGAGAAGATGGGCCTGCCGTTCAACCGCACCCCGGACGGCACCATCGACCAGCGCCGCTTCGGCGGCCACTCGCGCAACCACGGCGAGGCCCCGGTCCGCCGGTCCTGCTACGCCGCGGACCGCACCGGCCACATGATCCTTCAGACGCTGTATCAGAACTGCGTGAAGGAGGGCGTGGAGTTCTTCAACGAGTTCTACGTCCTGGACCAGCTCATCACCGAGATCGACGGCGTCAAGCACTCCGCCGGTGTCGTCGCGTACGAGCTGGCGACCGGCGAGATCCACATCTTCCAGGCCAAGTCGGTCATCTACGCCTCGGGCGGCACCGGCAAGTTCTTCAAGGTGACGTCGAACGCGCACACCCTGACCGGTGACGGCCAGGCGGCCTGCTACCGACGCGGTCTGCCGCTGGAGGACATGGAGTTCTTCCAGTTCCACCCGACCGGCATCTGGCGCATGGGCATCCTTCTCACGGAGGGCGCCCGCGGTGAGGGCGGCATCCTCCGTAACAAGGACGGCGAGCGCTTCATGGAGAAGTACGCGCCCGTCATGAAGGACCTCGCGTCCCGTGACGTCGTGTCCCGCTCCATCTACACGGAGATCCGTGAGGGCCGCGGCTGCGGTCCCGAGGGCGACCACGTCTACCTCGACCTCACGCACCTCCCGCCGGAGCAGCTCGACGCCAAGCTCCCGGACATCACGGAGTTCGCGCGCACGTACCTCGGCATCGAGCCCTACACGGACCCGATCCCGATCCAGCCGACCGCGCACTACGCCATGGGCGGCATCCCGACGAACGTCGAGGGTGAGGTCCTGTCGGACAACACCACCGTCGTCCCCGGCCTGTACGCCGCCGGCGAGGTCGCCTGCGTGTCCGTGCACGGCGCCAACCGCCTGGGCACCAACTCGCTGCTCGACATCAACGTCTTCGGGCGTCGTGCGGGCATCGCGGCCGCCGAGTACTCCGAGAAGGCCGACTACGTCGAGCTGCCCGAGGACCCGGCTTCGATGGTCGTCGAGCAGGTCGAGCGCCTGCGCAACTCCACGGGCACGGAGCGCGTCGCGGTGATCCGCAACGAGCTCCAGGAGTGCATGGACGCCAACGTGATGGTGTTCCGCACCGAGCAGACGATCAAGACGGCCGTCGAGAAGATCGCCGAGCTGCGCGAGCGGTACCGGAACGTCTCGATCCAGGACAAGGGCAAGCGGTTCAACACCGACCTCCTGGAGGCCATCGAGCTGGGCAACCTGCTCGACCTGGCCGAGGTCATGGCGACCTCCGCCCTGGCGCGCAAGGAGTCCCGCGGCGGCCACTACCGCGAGGACTTCCCGAACCGCGACGACGTCAACTTCATGCGCCACACCATGGCGTACCGCGAGGTCGGCGACGACGGCTCCGAGTCCATCCGTCTGGACTACAAGCCGGTCGTCCAGACCCGCTACCAGCCGATGGAGCGTAAGTACTGATGGCTACCCCGACCATGGACAAGCTCGAGGCTCTCGAGGCGGACAACGGCTCGCACCTCATCACGGTCACCTTCCGCATCCGCCGGTTCAACCCGGAGGTCTCCGCGGACGCGGTCTGGGAGGACTTCCAGCTCGACATCGATCCGAAGGAGCGTGTCCTCGACGCCCTCCACAAGATCAAGTGGGAGCTCGACGGCTCGCTGACCTTCCGGCGCTCCTGCGCGCACGGCATCTGCGGCTCGGATGCCATGCGCATCAACGGCCGCAACCGCCTGGCCTGCAAGACGCTGATCAAGGACATCAGCCCGGAGAAGCCGATCACGGTCGAGGCCATCAAGGGCCTCACGGTCCTCAAGGACCTCGTGGTCGACATGGACCCGTTCTTCCAGGCCTACCGGGACGTCATGCCGTTCCTGGTCACGACGGGCAACGAGCCGACGCGCGAGCGTCTGCAGTCCGCCGAGGACCGCGAGCGCTTCGACGACACGACCAAGTGCATCCTGTGCGCCGCGTGCACGTCCTCGTGCCCGGTGTTCTGGAACGACGGCCAGTACTTCGGCCCGGCCGCGATCGTCAACGCGCACCGCTTCATCTTCGACTCGCGTGACGAGGCGGGCGAGCAGCGCCTGGAGATCCTCAACGACAAGGACGGCGTGTGGCGTTGCCGCACGACGTTCAACTGCACGGACGCCTGCCCGCGCGGTATCGAGGTCACCAAGGCGATCCAGGAAGTCAAGCGCGCGCTGATCACGCGACGCTACTGACCTTCCCGGTCGTACATCTCGTACAGCCCTGAGGGCCCCGCTCCCGGTTTCGCACCGGGGGCGGGGCCCTCGGCGCGTCACGTGACAACCGGCCGCTCGAAGAACGTCTCCAGGGCCACCGTCGCCTGCGTGCCGCTGACGCCCTCGATCGCGTACAACCGCCGGAGCACGTCCTGGAGTTGCTGCGTCGTCTCCGTTCGCACCTTCACCAGGACCGACGCGCTGCCGGCGATCACGTGCGCCTCCTGGATCTCAGGGATCGCGGCGAACTCCCCGGCCGACTCGCCCATCCACGACGACGACTCGACCATCACGAACGCGAGCACCCCCTGCCCGAGCGCGGCCGGGTCCACGTCGACGGTCGTCCGCCGGATCACGCCCCGCTCGCGCAGCTTGCGCACCCGCTCGTGGGCCGCGCCCGCCGAGAGGCCGACCTCCTTGCCGAGCGCCGCGTACGCCGTCGTCGCGTCCCGCTGGAGCAGCGCGACCAGCTTCCGGTCGATCTCATCCACTGCCACTGTGACCCACTCCCGCTCCGCCGACCATGGCGTAACCGTATCCCGTTCTGCCATAGTCCCATACGACAGGATGTCATTCGGTCTATAGTTCCTGGGGGATAACCATGTCTGGCCAGAACCAGCTCAGCGTGTACGAGATTCTGGACGAGCGCTTCCGTACCGGACGGTGCGCTTTCGGGGACGACAGCCTCACCACCCTGCACACCGGCAGCCGTTGGGCCGAAGGCCCGGTCTACCTGCCCGCCTGGCGCCAGCTCATCTGGAGCGACATCCCCAACGACCGCCTGCTGCGCTGGGACGAGGCGACCGGCGCGGTCAGCCTCTTCCGCACCCCCGCCGGACACACCAACGGCAACACCCTCGACCGCGAGGGGCGCCTCATCAGCGCCGAACAGGGCGGCCGCCGCGTCACCCGCACCGAGGCCGACGGCCGGATCACCGTCCTCGCCGACCGCTTCGAGGGCAAGCGGCTCAACAGCCCGAACGACGCGGTGGTCCGCTCGGACGGCTCGATCTGGTTCTCCGACCCGGACTTCGGGATCACCAGCGACTACGAGGGCTTCCGCGCCGAGTCCGAGATCGGCGCCAACAACGTCTACCGGATCGACCCCGCCACCGGCGAGGTGCGCCAGGTCGCCGACGGCTTCGGGGCGCCGAACGGCCTCGTCTTCTCGCCCGACGAGCGCCAGTTGTACGTCTCCGACACCCGGGCCGGATGCATCCGCGTCTTCGACGTCCAGGACGACGGCGAGAGCCTGAGTGACGGCAAGGTCTTCGCGGAGACCAGCGGCGACGACGGCCGCTTCGACAACATCCGCTTCGACGACGGCGGACGGCTGTGGGCCGCCGCCATGCACGGCGGTGTGCACTGCTACGACCCGGACGGCACGCGGATCGGCCGCATCAACGTCCCGGAGCCCGTCTCGAACGTCGCGTTCGGCGGCCCCAAGAACAACATCCTCTTCATCACCGCGACGACGTCCCTGTACTGCCTGATGACCTCCGTGACCGGCGCGCCACGTATCCGCCACTGACGATGTACCGTCCCGTTCGCCTGAAGCATGGCTAATCTGACGGTATGTCACTTGAGCTTGAGCTGCTCGGCTTCGACAACGTGCTGTTCCCCGTCGGCGATCTCGGCGAGGCGGTCTCCTTCTACGAGCGGGCCGGCTTCCACGTGAAGTTCCGCCTCGACGAGGCCGGGATCGCCCTCCTCGAAGCCGGCAAGGAGACGCCCGGCGTACTGCTGCGCGCGGAGGAGGACTTCGACCGCCGGCCTCCTTCGTGGCCTGGGCCGCGCGTATGGCTGGAGGTGCGCGACGCGAAGGCGGCGGCCCGCGCGCTGACGGAGGCCGGGATTCCGCCGGTCGACCCGCCGTTCTCCACCTCCACCGGTTACGTCGTGGAGTTCGCGGATCCGTGGGGCAACGTCATCGGCCTCACGGACTATCTCAAGCGGCCTGAACTGGCGCGGAGTTGATGGCCGGGCTCGTCGATCCCCGTCGGCCGACCCTCGCTTGAACATGTTCAAAAACAGGTCTACAGTCCTTCTCGACAGCGTTTTTGAACGCGTTCAAGGAGGGGTGGGGAAATGGACCTCACAGTCATCGCATACGTCGTCTACCTCGTCGTCAGCATCAGCCTGACCGTCTGGGTGGCGCGCACCCTGAGCCGTAACGGAAGGGTCTTCCTCGCCGACGTGCTGCACGGGAACGAGAAGCTCGCGGATGCCGTCAACCATCTGCTGGTGGTCGGCTTCTACCTCGTCAACCTCGGCTTCGTGGCGCTCTACCTGAGCGGGGACGACGACATCGCCGACACCCGCGGCATCTTCGAGGCCCTGTCGACGAAGCTCGGCGTGGTGCTCCTGGTGCTGGGGGTCATGCACCTGGGGAACGTGTGGGTGCTCAACAAGATCCGGCGGCGGGGGGTCATGGAGCGGGAGCAGCAGCCGCCCGTTCCCCCGCAGGGCTGGGCCGCGCCGCCGGTGGCCGGGGCGTGACGGCGATGAGCGGGGTCGCGGACCGGGGCACCACGGGGGCCCCGGTCCGCCGGCTCGTCCTCCTCTACGACGCCCAGTGCCCGCTCTGCACATTCCTGCGGAACTGGCTCGCCCGGCAGCGGCAGCTCGTCCCGCTCGACCTGGTGCCGGCCGGGTCCGAAGAAGCCCGGCGCCGCTGCCCCGGGATCGACCACATCTCCACGCTCTCGGAGATCACGCTCGTCGGCGACAGCGGCCAGATCTACCGCGGGCCCGCCGCCTGGGTCGTCACCCTGTGGGCGCTGTCCGAGTACCGGCCGCTGTCCCACAAATTCAGCACCCCGGCCGGCGCCCGCCTCGCGCGCGCCGCGGTCCTCGCCGCCGCCAAGTACCGCCAGGCGCACCGGGACCAGCAGGTCAGGAAGGCCGGGGGCAGCGCCTACCGCAGGGGGGACGGCTGGGTGTACGACCGCGTCGACGGCTGGACGTACTACGGCCCCGCGGCCTGCGACAGCGGCTGCCCCGTGCCCGATTAGGCTCTGAGCGTGCCAGCAGAGAAAGAGACCCCCAGCCCGGCAGCGGCCGAGAGCCCCGCGAAGAGTCCCGCCAAGAGTGAGCAGACGCGGGCGCTGATCCTGGAGACCGCGATGCGGATGTTCCGGGAGCGCGGCTACGACAAGACGACGATGCGGGCCATCGCGAAGGAGGCGGGGGTCTCCGTCGGCAACGCGTACTACTACTTCGCGGGCAAGGAACACCTCATCCAGGGGTTCTACGATCAGATCTCCGCGGAGCACCGGGCGGCCGTACGGCCCGTGCTCGACCGGGAGAGCGACCTGGAGAAGCGCATCGCCGGGGTGCTGCGCGCCTGGCTGGAGATCGCGGAGCCGTACCACGAGTTCGCGGCCCAGTTCTTCAAGACCGCCGCGGACCCGACCAGCCCGCTCAGCCCCTTCTCGCCCGAATCGGAGCACGCCCGCGAGACGGCGATCGACGTGCACCGCGAGGTGCTCGCCGGTTCGAAGGCGAAGGTTCCGGCCGAACTCGCCGCGATCCTGCCGGAGTTGATGTGGCTCTCCCAGATGGGGCTCGTCCTGTACTGGGTCTTCGACAGCTCCGAGGACCGGGAGCGCAGCCGGCGCCTCGCCGAACGGGGGGCACGCCTGACTACGCGCGGGGTCGCCCTCGCCCGGTTCCGGGTGCTGCGGCCGCTCGTCCTCGAGGTGCACGAGCTGTTCACGGACTTCCTGCCGGGGATGACGGAGGCGTCTACGGCGGCGCGGGAGAAGGGGAACGGGACGGGGAACGGGACGGGCTGATCTTCGGGGGGCTGCGGGGCTGACGGGAGGGCCGGCGGGGGGCTCTTACCTTTGGTTCATGCGCTGCTTGTACGGTCGTCTGATGCCCGGCTCCTCTTCATCGCACCACGTCAGCCGTCGCGCCGCGCTCGCCCTCGGTCTCAGCGCCGCGGCCTCCGTCACCCTGCCAGGGCCGCGCGCCGCGGCCGCGGTCTCCGCCGTCGGCGGGGAGCGGCTCGGCAGGTCCGGCGTCCAGGTGGCGTCCGGCACGCCCCGGCTGCCGAAGCTCGCCGCGCAGGCGTGGCTCGTCGCCGACCACGACAGCGGCGACGTCCTCGCCTCGTACGACGCGCACCGCGCGCTGCCCCCGGCGTCGACGCTCAAGATGCTGTTCGCGGACACGGTCCTGCCGAAGTTCGGGCGGGCCTCGGTCCACAAGGTGACCGCCGCGGATCTCGCCGGGATCCCGTACGGCAGCAGCCTCGTCGGCGTCCAGGCCGGGACCTCGTACACCGTCGAGCAGCTGTGGCAGGGCGTCTTCCTGCGCTCCGGGAACGACGCGGTGCACGTGCTCGCCAGCATGAACGGCGGGGTGGGCGAGACCGTCCGCCAGATGCAGGCCCGCGCGAAGGACCTCCAGGCGAACGACACGCATGTGGTCAGCCCCGACGGCTTCGACCACAAGGGGCAGGTGTCGTCGGCGTACGACCTGACGCTGTTCGCGCGCGCCGGGCTCAAGAACGAGGACTTCCGCGGCTACTGCGCCACGAAGACGGCCGACTTCCCGGCCGGGGGCAAGAAGACGTTCCAGATCCAGAACACGGACCGCCTCCTCACCGGGCAGGGGGTGGCCGCGTACCAGGGGCTCATCGGCGTCAAGAACGGCTACACCTCGCACGCCGGCAACACGTTCACCGGCGCGGCGACCCGCGGCGGGCGCACCCTGCTCGTCACCGTGATGCACCCCAAGTCGGGGTACGAGGCGGTGTACGAGGAGACGGCGGCGCTGCTCGACTGGGGGTTCTCGGCGGTGGGCAAGGCGGATCCGGTCGGCACGCTGGTCACGCCGCTGAGCGAGCAGCCCAAGGGCGCGGCGGCGGCCAAGCCGGGTGCGGGGGCGGCGGGCTCGGTGGGCGCTGCGGGCGCCCCCGTCGCCGCGTCGGCCACGTCTCACACGGACGACTGGGCGTTCGGCGGCTCGGCGGCGGTCGCGATGCTCGCGGGCGGCGGACTGCTGGCGCTGCGGCGTCGGGGGCGGGAGCAGCCGAGCGGACGTCGGCGGCGTCAGGGCTGACGCCGGGCCAGTGGCGGGGTGCGGCGTGAGGCTGACGCCGGGCCAGTGGGCGGGGTGCGATGTCAGGGCTGACACCGGCCATTGGGCGGGGCGCGGCGTCAGGGCTGGCGCGGCCCAGTGGCGGGGTACGGCGTGAGGCTGACGCCGGCCCAGTGAGCGAGGTACGGCGTCAAGGCCGGCACCGGCCCAGTGAGCGGGGTGCGGCGTCAGGGCTCACGTCTCTGGGGGCGTGCCCGTCAGGGTCGGCGGCCGCCGGGGCCCGATTCGGCGGCCACCATCACCCGCCGCAGCAGATCCGAGAGCTGCTTGCGCTCCTTCGCGTCGAGCGCGCCGAGCACCCGGTGCTCCTCGCCCCCGAGCCGGTCCATCGCCTTGCGCCAGATCGCGTGGCCCGCTTCGGTCAGCTCCACGTCGACCCGGCGCCGGTCGGTCCTGGACGGCGTACGGACGACGAGGCCGCGGCGTTCGAGGCCGTCGAGGCGGCCCGTGACAGAGGCCGGGGCGAGGCCCAGGTCCGAGGCGAGTTCCGAGGGCGCCGCGCGTCCGCCACGCCCCGCGAGCTTGTGCAGCGTGTCGTACTCGAACCGCTCCAGCTCCACGTCGACCAGGGCCTGTTCACGGATCCTGCGCAGATGCCGGGTGAGCTCACCGGCACGCGTGATCGCGCCCTCGACGTCCGGGTCGAGGTCCGGCATGACCGGCAGCCAGCGCGCCAGGTGCCCATCGGTCCAGTCGCGTTCCATGGGGGCAGTTTACGGCCAGATCCTTCGGTGCCAGATATTTTGATGCCCGATACTTCGTTGACGAATACTTCGGTGACGAAATACATTCGCCCGCATGCCGCGCCCCAGCCTCCGCCACCCGCTGTTGAGCAACGCCCGCTTCCGCCGCTTCTTCCTCGGCCGCCTCCTCTCCCTGGTCGGCGACGCCGTCATCCCCTCCGCCCTCGCCCTCGCCGTGCTGCGCGCCACCGGCTCGGCCTCGGCGCTCGCGCTGGTCCTGGGCTGCGCGATGGTGCCGCGGCTCGTACTCCTCCCTCTGGGCGGCGTGATCGCCGACCGCTTCAACCCGCGCATCGTGGCCCTGACCACCGACCTCGTACGGTGCGCCAGCCAACTCTTCGTGGGCATCGAACTCCTCTCCGGGAAACCGGAGTTGTGGCAGATCGCGGTCGCCGAGGCGATCGGCGGCGCGGCCTCCGCCTTCGCCATGCCGACGCTCGCCTCACTGATCGTCGGCATCGTCGGCGAGAAGGACCGGCAGGCCGCCAACTCCACCCTCGCCGTGGTCCGCAGCGGCACCCTGGCGGGCGGTCCGGCGCTCGCCGGGCTGCTTGTCCTGACCGCGGGTCCCGGGTGGGCGTTCGTGCTGGACTCCGCCTCGTTCGCCGTCAGCGCCGCCCTGCTCGCCACCCTGCGGCTCAGCCGCACCACGGCGCCCGCCGAGGAACGCCGCTCTCTCCGGTCCGACCTCGTCGAGGGCTGGCACGAGGTGCGCTCGCGCGGCTGGTACTGGACGAGCCTCGTCGCCCACGCCACCTGGAACGGCGCGGCAGCCGTGTTCGCCACCCTCGGACCGGCCGTCGCCGTCAAAGAACTGGGCGGCGACGGCGCCTGGATCATGATCGCCCAGGCCGGCGCCGTCGGCCTCCTCCTCGGATCACTCCTGTCCGGGCGGGCCCGCCCCCGCCGCCCGGTCCTCACGGGCAACCTGGCCCTGACCACGTACGTCCTGCCGCTGGGGCTGCTCGCCCTGCACGCCCCCGCACCGGCGGTCGCCGCCGCGTTCGGCGTCGCCCTGGCCGGCCTCGGCTTCTTCAATCCCCTGTGGGAGACGGCGGTGCAAACGGCCGTTCCCGCGTCGGTCCTCGCCCGCGTCACCTCGTACGACTGGCTGCTCTCGCTGGCCGCGATGCCCCTCGGCTACGTCCTCGCCCCGCTCGCCGCCGACGCCTGGGGCGAGGCGACCCCGCTGTGGATCGCGGCGGTGGCCGTGGGCCTGGCCTGCCTGGCCACAGCGGGGGTGCCCGGCGTCCGGCACTTCACGCTGAACACCCCTGCCAACGCCCCTGACGCAGATGTCAGTTCACCAGATCCGCACCGTCGTCCGTCAGCTCCACGTCGTACACCAGCGGACCGCCCCCGACGGTGATGTGGCGAGCGCGCGGCGCCACTCCGTGCGCCGTCACCGCCAGGACGTACGCCCCCGGCGCGGGCACCGACACGATGTACGAGCCGTCGGCGAGGGACGTGACGCGGTCGAGCTGGCGGCCGCCCCTGGAGACGAGGGTCACGGAGGCGCCGGCCAAGGGGTCGCCGTCGGGGGTGCGCAGGAATCCGTGGACGACCGTGGCTCCCCCGGTGCTGCTGCTCTCCACGGGCTCCGTGGTCTTGGCGAGGCCGGCGCTTTGGATGGGCTCGGTCGGCGGTGCGGCGGGCGGTTCGGCTGCCTCCACGGCCAGGTGCGGGAGCCGGCGGTCCAGCCAGTCCGGCAGCCACCAGTTGGAGCGGCCGAGGAGATGCATCGCCGCCGGGACCAGCGCCGTACGCAGGATGAACGCGTCGAGCGCGACCGCGGCGGCCAGCCCGATGCCCGCCATAGCGCCCTCCATGTCACCGCTCAGGACGAACGCGGAGAACACGCAGATCATGATGAGGGCCGCGCAGTTGATGACCCGGCTCGTCTCGGCGAGGCCGACGCGCACGGCCCGGGCGTTGTCCCCGGTGTGCACCCACTCCTCGTGCATCCGGCTCACCAGGAACACCTGGTAGTCCATCGAGAGACCGAACAGCAGCGACAGCATGATCACTGGCAGGAATGCGGTGATCGGCCCCTCCTTCCCGATGCCGAGGAACTCCGTCCCCCACCCCCACTGGAAGACCGCCACCAGGACGCCGAACGACGCGGCCGCCGCGATCAGGTTCATCAGCGCGGCCGTGAGCGGCACGACGAGCGAGCGGAACGCGATCAGGAGCAGCAGGAAGCCGAGCCCGATGATGGCGCCCACGAAGTAGGGCAGCCGGTCGCCGGTCACCGACGCGAAGTCCTTGAAGACGGCCGTCACCCCGCCGACGTGCGCCTCGACACCGGCTTCCGGGATCACATCGTCCCGCAGCCGGTCGATGAGCCGGTCCGTCCCGACGGACTGCGGGGACGTCTCCGGCACGACCTGGATGACCGTGATGCCCCCGGCGGGCGGGGCCGCGGCGGCCCGCGCGACGTCGTCCGTCGCACGGATCGTCCTGACCAGCTCCGTGGTGTCGGCGCCGCCCGGCACGACGACCTGAAGCGGCCCGTTGAAGCCGGGCCCGAAGCCCTCCGCGAGCAGGTCGTACGCCTGCCGGGTCGTCGTCGACTCCTGGTTGTTGCCCTGGTCCGTGGCGCCGAGCCGCAGCGACAGTACGGGCAGCGCGAGCACCGCCATGAAGACCAGCGCCATCGCCGCGATCGAGCGCGGGCGCTTTTGCACATACGCCGACCAGCGCGCCGCGGGACCGCTCGCCTCGGCGGGATCCGGACCCGCCGCCGCGAGCTTCCGCCGCTGCTTGCGGCTGAGGACGCGCGGGCCGAGCAGGCCGAGGAGCGCGGGCAGGAGGGTGATCGCCGCCAGGACGCTGAGCACGACCGTGAGGGACGTGGCGATGACGACACCGTCCAGGAAGCGCAGGTTCATGACCAGCATCCCGGCGAGCGCGATGCACACGGTGCCGCCCGCGAACAGGACCGCGCGCCCCGACGTGTTGAGGGCGCGCACCGCCGACTCCTCCGGTCCGAGCCCTAGCTGGATGCCGCGCCGGTGCCGGGTGACGATGAAGAGCGCGTAGTCGATGCCGACGCCGAGACCGATCAACGAGCCGAGCAACGGGGCCACTTCGGGCACGTTCGTCACATGGCTGAGCAGCATCGTCGCCATCATTCCGCTGCCGACGCCCATGATCGCGACGACGATCGGAAGCAGCATCGCGAAGAGCGAGCCGAAGGCCAGGAAGAGGACGACGGCCGCCGCCGCGATGCCGACCACCTCGGATACGCCGGTGGGCGGCTCCTGGATACGGGTGATGGCCTGGCCGCCCAACTCGACCTGGAGTCCGTCGCGTTCGGCACCCTGGGCCGTGTCGACGACTTTCTGGACGAGGTCCTTGGGGACCTCGTTCGCCTGGTCGGTGAAGGTGATCTGCGCGTAGGCGGTGCGGCCGTCGCGGCTGATCTGCGCGGCGCCGTTCCTCTCGTAGGGGCCCGCGACCTGGCCGACGCCCCGCATTCCGGCGATCTCCTTCAGCGCGGGCTCGATCCGCGACCGTACGGCCGTGTCCGTCACCGACCCCGCGTCACCGGACGCCCGCCACACCACGGTGTCCGTGTCGCCCGAACTCTGCGGGAACGCCTTCGTCATCAGGTCGTACGCCTGCTTGGAGTCCGTGTCGGGGAGGGAGAACACGTTCGAGTAGTCGGTCCCCGCCGAGGTGCCCGCGGCCCCCAGGCCGAACAGCGCCCCCACCCACAGCACCAGGACCACCAGGCGATGCCGGTAGCACCACCGTGCCAATGCCGTCACGTTTGCCACTCCTTCGGTCTTCCGTCACCGGGAGCGCGGCCGTAACTCCGGCGCGGGCTCCGCGGGTTCCCCCGGGCCTGCCTCGGCCTCAGCATCCGTGGGCGCGGGCGCACGGCGGCACGACGCGGCCATGACTCTCAAGGAACTCCAAGGGGCAGGCAGCGCCGAGCGGGGACGGGCGCGCCGATACTGGACTTATGAACGCTGGGGGTATGAGCGCTGGGCATGTGAACTCGGGGCACGCGAAGGGT
This sequence comes from Streptomyces sp. NBC_01445, assembly GCF_035918235.1. Taxonomy (NCBI): domain Bacteria; kingdom Bacillati; phylum Actinomycetota; class Actinomycetes; order Kitasatosporales; family Streptomycetaceae; genus Streptomyces; species Streptomyces sp. NBC_01445. The sequence goes on from NZ_CP109485.1 coordinate 4,534,669, forward strand.
GGACCTGCGGACTCGGGGCACGCGAAGGGTGGGCCTGTGAATGCTGGGCACGCGGACGCCGGTCCTATGACTGCTGGGCACGCGGACGCCGGTCCTATGACTGCTGGGCACGCGGACGCCGGGCCTGTGGGTGCCGGGCCCGTGCGCAACGCGGAGCACCCCGCGGGAGCCACCGTGCTCATCGTCGAGGACGAGCCGAGCATCGCCGACGTCCTCGCGATAGCCCTGCGCTACCACCGCTTCGAGGTCATGACCGCGGGCACCGTCCGCGAGGGCCTCGCCCTGGCCACACGTACCCGGCCCGACGCCGCACTCCTCGACGTGATGCTTCCGGACGGTGACGGCCGGGCGCTCGGGCGCGAACTGCGCGCCCGCAGGCCCGATCTGGCCCTCGTCTTCCTGACCGCGCGCGACGCGCCCGCCGAGATCGTGGGCGCGCTCGGTTTCGGCGACGACTACATCACCAAGCCGTTCAACATCGACGAGGTCGTGGCCAGACTCGGCGCCGTCCTGCGCCGCACCCGGTCGGCCGACGTCCTGCCCGAACGCCCGCCGCTGCGCTACGGCGACCTCGAACTCGACGAGACGGCCTACACCGTCCACCGCTCGGGCCACACGGTCCAGCTCACGCCCACCGAGTACGCGCTCCTGCGCTTCCTCGTGCGCAACGGCGGCCGCGTCGTGCCCAAGGAACAACTCCTGCGGCACGTATGGCAGTACGAGCACACCGCGGAGTCGACCGTCGTCGAGACCTACATCAGCTACCTGCGGCGCAAACTCGAAGCGCTGGGGCCGCCGTTGATCACTACGCGGCGGGGGGTCGGGTACGGGCTTGCGGGTGGGGCGTGAAGCGGGGGCGGGGGCACGTGCCCGGTCGGAGCCGGCGGTTCCACTCCCTGCGCGCCAAGCTCACCCTCGTCAACGTGGCACTGCTCGCCCTCGGTATCGTCGCCGCGACCGCCGTCAGCCTCATGGGCATGCGCCACTATCTCCTCGCGAACGTCGACGCCGAGCTGACCTCGTCCCGCACCTCGCTCCAGCGCACCGGTCTCACCCTCAAGCAGATCGAGTCGCTCAGCGAACTGGGCATCGCCCTCGACAAACTCTCCCCCGGCCCCAACTCCGGTGACTCCGGGGCGAGTTCACTGCCGCGCAACGAAACCGTGTTCGTGGCGATCGACCGGGCCGGCGAGCCCATCACCGTAGGCACCCTGCGCCCCACCGCCCGCCAGCGCGACCTCGCCTCCGCGGTCGACGATCCGAAAGCGCTCGCCACCGCCGACGAGCCGCGCGACGTCACTGTGCACGGCGACCCGTACCGCGCGGTGGGCGCCCGACTCGCCGACGGCACGACTGTGCTGCTCGCCACCTCGACGGCCAACGTCCAGACCGGCATCCACAAGGCGCTCAGGCTCGACATCGCCCTCGGCACGGGCCTGCTCGCGCTGCTCGCCGTCCTCACGATGATCGGCGTCAGCCACCGGATGCGGCCCCTCGAAGACATGGTCGAGACCGCGTCGGCCATCGCCGACGGAGACCTCGCACGGCGCGTGCCACCTCACCACGACACCGCCCTGGAGGTCGAACAGCTGCGGCTCGCCCTCAACTCCATGCTCCACCAGGTCGAAACGGCCTTCGAGACCCGCGAGCGCAGCTCCGCCCAGCTCCGGCGGTTCGTCGCCGACGCCTCCCACGAACTGCGCACGCCGCTCGCCGCGATCCGCGGCTACCTCCAGCTCTACGACAAGGGGATGCTCCGCGACCCGGCCGAACGCACCCGCGCCCTGGGCCGCGTCCACGCCGAGGCCGACCGCATGAGCCGACTCGTCGATGAACTCCTCACCCTGGCCCGCCTCGACCAGGGCCCCGAACTGCGCCTGCGGAACGTCGACCTGAGCCGGCTGGTCCGCGAAGCCGCCGACGACCTGCGCGTGCAGCAGCCGGACCGCCCGGTCCACGTCGCCGCGGACGGCGCGCTGCTCGTCCGCGGCGACGAGTCGGGCCTGCGCCAGATCCTCGGGAACCTCCTTGCCAACGTACGTACCCACACGCCGGAGGACGCCCCCGTCAGCGTCTCGCTCGAACGCGCGGACGGGACGGTGCGGCTGTGCGTGGCCGACGAGGGCCCCGGGCTTGACGAGGAGGACGCGGCACGGATCTTCGACCGCTTCTTCCGGGCGGGCGGGGGTGCCGGCAGCGGTCTGGGCCTGGCGATCGTGCAGGGGGTGGTGTCGGCGCACGGCGGCGAGGTGTCGGTGCGCACGGCTCCGGGGGCGGGGGTGCGGGTGACGGTGGTGCTGCCGGGGGGCGGGGGGCCTGTGGGCTCGGCTGTGGCTGAGGGGGTTCCCGTGAGTGAGGTTCCTGCTGGGGCTTAGGGGGGTCCCGTGAGTGAGGTTCCTGCTGGGGCTCAGGGGGATCCCGTGAGTGAGGTTCCTGCTGGGGCTCAGGGGGGTCCCGTGAGTGAGGCCTCGTCGGAGCCGGTCAGATCCAGCCGAGCTGCCACAGCCGGAACACCCCGGTCCCGTCCGACAGATACTGCCCGCCGGTGATGTCCTCCGTGCTGAGCACGTACTCCTTGCGCTGCCACAGAGGGATGAGCGGGACATCGCGTGCGACCGCTTCCTGGAGCTTGCGGAAGTCGCCCATGGTGCGGCTGCGGTCCTCGTACTGCTGACTGGCCTGGATCAGGCCGTCGACCTCTTTGCTGCTGTATCCGTTGTGCATGCCGGACCCGGTGCGCACGAGCTGCGCGGTGAACGTGTCCGGATCGGGGAAGTCCGGCAGCCAGCCGACCGCGTACGCGTCGAGCTTCCCGCTCGCGTACCGCGTCTGGAAATCGGTCCACTCGTAGTAGCGCAGGCTCACCTTGAACAGCCCGCTCGCCTCCAGCTGCCGCTTGATCTCCTTCGCCTCGGACGCGGACGCGGCGCCGCGCGAGTACGCGAACTCGAAGCGCACCGGCGCGCTCACCCCGGCCTCCTGGAGCAGCTTGCGCGCACGGGCGGCGTCCGGCTTCGGATACGCGTCGAAGAACGCAGTGGTGTGCCCGGTGATGCCGCGCGGGATCAGGGAGTAGAGGGAGTCGACGGTGCCTTGGTACGTCGAGGCGACCAGCCGGTCCCGGTCGAGAAGTGTGGCGAGGGCCTGTCGCACCCGGCGGTCGTGCAACGGGCGGCCCGTCCGCACATTGAGGACGAGATTGCGGGTCTCCGCGCTCTCGACCTCGGTGAGCCGCTCCCCCTTGTCGCTCGGCGCGTACGAGGCGAGCAGCGCGGGCGGCAGCTGCCGAGCGGCGACGTCGACCGAACGGGCCTTCCAGGCGGACTCGAGGGCGGCCGAGTCCTTGAAGTAGCGCAGGGTGGTGGGCTTCCCGACGCTCTTGACCGCGCCCTGGTAGCGGGAGTTGGGGACGAGTTTGGCCTGCTTGCCGGTCGTGTACGAGCTGAGGCTGTAGGGGCCGGTGCCGTCGACGCGGGTACGGGTACGCAGGCTGCGCGCCGGGTACTGGGTGCTGTCGACGATGGAACCGGCGCCCGTGGCGACCTTGAACGGGAACGTCGCGTCGGGCGAGGACAGCTGGAAGGTCACCGTCCGCGCCCCGCTCGTCTCGACCTTGCCGAGGGTGTCGAGCAGGGTGGCGGGGCCCACCGGCGAGTTGATGGCCTTCACCCGGTCGAAGGAGAACTTCACGTCCTTGGCCGTGACCGCGCGACCACTCGGGAACTTCAGCCCGTCACGCAGCTCGCAACGGTAGGTGAGCAGCCCTTGGCCGACGAACCCGCAGTGCCTCGCGGCATCCGGCACGGGCGCGGCGCCACCCGCGTCGAACGTCAGCAGTGACTGGAACACGTTGCTGTACAGCGCCCATGATCCGGCGTCGTACGCACCGGCCGGATCGAGCGACGTCACGGCATCGGTCGTCCCGACCGTGATCGTCTTGCCCTGCTCATCCCGATCCGGAAGCAGCTGCCATGCGCCGGCTCCGGCGGCGGCAAGCACCATGAACGTGGCAAATACCCGCATGCGAATCGACCGCATCGCGCCCCTCCCCAGTGACGTGGATCACTGAATCACAGGAGTTTGAGCCGTGGGAAGGGGAGGTGATGAGCTTTTGAAGACCTTGAGGCACCCTGTGAGCAACTTGTGCGCAAGGGGGTTTCGAGCCCGTTTCGGGGCGGGGTCTTTTGGGGGGTGGCGGGCTTTCGGGACGGTGGCCTTTGGGGGGCGGCGGGCTTTTCCGGGACGGTGGCTTTTTTTGGGGGCCGGGGAGATATCTCCCCGGCCCCCACCTCACGCCTGCTTCGACGCCAGCTCGACGAGCGTGATGTCCGAGGGGGCGCCCACCCGGACCGGCGGGCCCCAGGCGCCGGCGCCCCGGCTCACGTACAACTGCGTGTCGCCGTACCGCTCCAGGCCCGCGAGCGTCGGGTTCGCCGCGTCGGCGATGAAGTTGCCCGGCCAGAGCTGGCCGCCGTGGGTGTGACCCGACAACTGGAGGTCGACGCCGTGCTTCACCGCCTCGTGGATCATCACGGGCTGGTGGGCGAGGAGGACGGCGGCTCGGCCGGGGTCGCGGTCGCCGAGCGCCTTGCCGTAGTCGGGCCCGTCGCCGTAGTTCTCGCCGGTCACGTCGTTCACACCGGCCAGGTCGAACGCGCCCATCTCCACACGCGCGTTCTCCAGGGGCCGCAGGCCGATCTCACGGACGTGCTCGACCCACGGCTCAGCGCCCGAGAAGTACTCGTGGTTGCCCGTCACGAAGTACGTGCCGTGGCGGGCCCTCAGTCCCGCGAGCGGCGCGACGGCCGGCGCCAGGTCCTCGACACTGCCGTCGACCAGGTCTCCGACGACCGCGATGAGGTCGGGCTGCGTGGAGTTGATCGTGTCGACCACCTTCTGGGCGAACCCCCGCCCCAGAACCGGTCCCAGATGGATGTCGCTGACGACCGCGATCCTGAACCCGTGCGCCGAACGCGGCAGCCGGGCCAGCGGAACCGTGACCCGCTTCACCTTGGGCCCGCGCAGCACCCCGTAGGCACCGTTCCCGACGATCCCGGTGGCCGCGACGACGGCGGCACCACCGACAACGCGAGAGATAAAGAGCCGACGCGAGGGCTCGGACGCGACCGGGGATGTATCGGGCTTGGGGGTACTGGCGCTGGTGCTGGCGCTGGTGTTGGCGCTGGTGGGGGTGGGAGTGGAGGACGCGGCGGACGGCTCGTCGGGCTCGTGCGTCGGAACCAGTACGGGCTCCGGCAAGGGCCCCGCCTCCGTGCCGCCCGGCGCGGACCTGCGATCGAGGAAACGCCGCAGCAGGGGGCGCGCCACCTCACCCACGAGGACCGCGAGCACCAGATAGATGGAGAAGGCCATCCACAGGAACCCGGGCCAGGACAGGACCTGCTGCAACCAGAACGGCGCACCGGCCCGCTCGCCCGCCACCGCCGCGAACATCAGCAACGGCCCCAACACGAATACGACCGTGCCCGCTCGCCGCGCGAGACCAGCCCGAGCCGTGGTGTCGCGCACCAGGCGGCGCCACGCGTACCAGTGCAGACCGGCGAACACCGCGAGCGACGCAAGTCCTGCGATCACTAATACGGCGATCACGACGCCGCTCCCCCCGTTGCGTTCATCGCGGTGTCCGTTGCGGTGCTCTTCACGTCACGCCCGACGCAGGGCACGCAGTCCGCGGAACCCGATGACCCCAACCACCGTCCCCAAGACAAAGGAGACAACGGCGAGCGTCAGATGCACCCAGAAGTACGCGGTCGGGTCGCCGGCGTCGTCGAAGGCAAGCCCGCTCCCGTCCTTCCACAGGTTCTTGACGAAAGTGACCCAGATGACCCAGCTCCAGACACCGAAGGCGAGCAGGAACCAGGAGACGGGGCGGCTGAGCTTCATACCCTCAGTATCGCCAGTCCTCCGTCCGCACCGCCGCCGGGGTGGGGAGCAGGAGACACAGGACACCTCGGCGAAGACTTACCGGCCCCAGCCATGTACGTTCACGACCGTGCCTGCCTCGAATGAGTCGTATTTCACGACCGCCCCTGCCAAGACCGAGTCTCTTTTCGAGCGTTCCGGTCTGAAGCGTTCCGGTCCTCGGCGTGCCGGGCGCTGGTCCGCCGTAGCCGCCACGGTCGCCGCCTCCGCCACTCTCGTCTCGGTCTGCTGCGCATCACCCGCACTGGCAGACGACAAGCCGGGGACTTCCAAGGGCAAGGCGAAGCCGCCGGCCTCGATGTCGACGGTGGGCGGCGCACAGCTGGGCAAGCCGGGCACACAGGTGAATCTGGCGAACGGCGCCCCCGTTCTGCCCAAGGATCTGAGCGCACGCTCCTGGATCGTCACGGACGCCGAGTCGGGCCAGGTACTCGCCTCGCACAACGCGCACTGGCGCCTGCCCCCCGCCAGCACCCTCAAGATGCTCTTCGCCGACACGGTCCTCCCCAAGTTCCCCAAGTCGCAGACGCACAAGGTCGTCCCCTCCGACCTGGCCGGTATCGGCGAGGGCTCCAGCATGGTCGGCGTCAAGGAGGGCTTCACCTACACCGTCCACGACCTGTGGCTGGGCGTGTTCCTCCGCTCCGGCAACGACGCGGTCCACGTCCTGTCCGCCCTCAACGGTGGTGTCCCGCAGACCGTCAAGGACATGCAGTCGCACGCCGACGAGCTCCAGGCCCTCGACACCCACGTGGTCAGCCCCGACGGCTACGACTTCCCCGGCCAGGTCTCCTCCGCCTACGACCTCACTCTCTTCGCCCGCTCGGGCCTGCAGAAGGCGGACTTCCGCGAGTACTGCGCGACGGCGACAGCGAAGTTCCCCGAGTCACAGAAGAAGGGCAAGACCACCAGCACCTTCGAGATCCAGAACACCAACCGGCTCATCACCGGCGACATGGGCCTCGACCCCTACAAGGGCATCGCCGGTGTCAAGAACGGCAACACCACCAACGCCGGCGCCACTTTCACCGGAGTCGCCGAACGCAACGGCAAGGTCCTCCTCGTCACCGTCATGAACCCCGACTCCGGCGAGAACCAGGCCGTCTACCAGGAGACGGCCCGTCTCCTCGACTGGGGTTTCAAGGCCGACGGCAAGGTCACCCCGGTGGGACAGCTCGTCGCGCCCAAGAGCGCCGACACCGGCGGCTCCGACGGCTCCCCCGCCAGCCCGAAGGGTGACAAGGGGGCTGCGGCACCCGGCAAGGCGTCGACCGCCCACGCCTCCGTCCAGAACGGCTCCAGCGGCGTGGGTACTGCCCTGGCCATCACGGGCGGCGCCCTCCTCCTCCTGGCCGCGGCCGCCTTCCTCGTCAACCGCCGCTGGCCCCTGCCCGAACTGGTACGCCGCCTCCCCCGGCGCTGACGGGCCCCGCCCGGGGCGCCACCTCTGTCCGCCTCAAGTGCACCGGCACCGTCTGTCTCAGGCGGCGCCGGCCCGCGCCACCCCCGGCGGTTCCGCCCCCGGCTCGGCCTCGTCCAGTACCTCCGCATCGGGCCGCCCCCGCGTGGCCGTCCAGGCCGCGCAGAACAACAGCAGCTTCGCCGTGAAGTTGATCCACAGCATCAGGGCCACCGGCGTACCGAACGCCCCGTACATGCTCTTCGACGCCACCTCCTTCATATAGCTGCCGAGCAACAGCTTCAGCAGCTCGAACCCCGCCGCCCCGATCAGCGCCGCCGTCAACAGCTCCCGCCGATGCGGGTGAACACCCGGCAGCAGCGTCAGGACATAGAGCAGCAGCAGGAAGTCCGCGAGCACAGCGATCGCGAACGCCACCGCCCTGAGCAGCGCGCCGCCCCATCCGTCATGGGCGATGCCGAGCTGGTCCGCCGTCCACCCCACTGCGGTCGAGGCGAGCATCGATGCCGCCAGCGAGGCGAGCCCGGCCCCACCCAGCCCCACCAGAACCCCGGCGTCCGTGACCTTGCGCATGACCGGGTTCTCGTCCGGGTCCTCCAGCTCCCAGACGGCGCGCAGACACTCTCTTATCGAGCCGACCCACCCGATGCCGGTGAAGAGCAGCAACGCCCCCGCCACCAGACCCACCGTGCCCGCATTCGCGACGAGCGAGCCCAGGTCCAACTGGTCGGAGATGCCGGGTACCTGCTCCGCGATCTTGTCCTGGAGCGTCTTCTGCCGCTCCGCGCTGAGCGTGCCGGCCGCAATCGCCGCGGCCACGGTCAGCAGCGGGAACAGCGCCAGAAAGCTGATGAACGTCATCGCCGCCGCGAGCCGCGTCCAGTGCACCTGGTCGAGCCGCTCGTAGGCGCACCACGCGTGCGTACGCATAAGCCGTACGACGATCGGCCCGACGCCGGGGAGTCTCTTCAGCCAGTCCATGATCCGAGCCTGCCCTCCCTGACCGTTCTCGCACGTCTCGCCGGAATCGCCGCCCGGAAGACAAGGGTCCGAGTACCCCAGAACCGCAAAGCCGTGGCCAGCATCATGCCCACCCCCGCCCCGGACACCATGTCCGCGCGCTGCGACGTGAGCCCCAGCCCGTAGTGCGACACGGCGATACACAACAACTGCACCATCGCCCCCGCAACATTGACCGCGAAGAACACCCCGTACTGCCGCACCCGTGACACCTCGACCACCGCCCGGCGATAGGTACCGAGCGCGTTCCCCACGTACGCGACCGCGCAACCAGCAAGGAACGAGAGCGACTTGGCGGCGATCGGATCCCACCCCACCGGCCCTCTCAACCACACGAAGATCCCCAGGTCGGCGACGTACGCGCAGCTCCCCACAACCGCAAACCCCACCAGCTCGCGCCCAAGACTCTTCACCCCTGGCCACCCCCGAACCTCACCACGACCGCTCCTCCCCCACGCCCCCATGTGCCGCGCCCCCGGGACGGGCCTTCCCCCAGCACGCCCTCGCTCGACACGCCCTCACTCGACACTCACCAGTTGGCGACCGCGAGCCCGTACATCGCCACCCACACCAGGCCGATCACGGCCAGTGCTCTGTCCCGCAGAACGACGTCCTCCGGCTCACCCGCCGTGCCGCGGTCGGCGAAGACCGCGTAGCGCAGGACGGCGAGAATGAAGGCCATCATCGACAGCTGTCTCCACGGCAGCAGACTCGTTCTCGCCCCCCCGCCTTCCTCCATGGCCCAGAGGCAGTAGGCGAGAACGGCCACCCCTGCGGCGAGCTGCCAGACGAACCGCAGATAGCCGGTCGTGTACTCCGACAGCAACGCCCGCGTCGCCCCCGCCTTCCCGGCCATCTGCACGGCCTCGGAGTACCGCTTGGCCGACACCATGAACAGCGCCCCGAACCCCGTCGTGATCAGGAACCATCGCGACAGGGGAATCCCCAGCGCGAGCCCGCCGATCATGGCCCGCATCAGAAACCCGGTGGTCACCACGACAAGATCGACGACGAGAACGTGCTTGAGGCTGATGCAGTACGCCAGTTGCATCCCGACGTAGGCGGTCAGCAGCACCGCCGTCATAGGGGTGCACAGGGCCGCGGCCACCAGCGGCGCGAGAACCGCGAGCGCACCCCCGACCACATAGGCCACCGCCACCGGAACGCGCCCCGCGGCCACGGGCCTGTTCCGCTTGACCGGGTGCGCCCTGTCCGCCTCGGCGTCCCGCGCATCATTGATCAAATACACGGCGGAGGAAGCCGCCGTGAACAGCAGGAAGACCATGCCCAGTTGTGCCGCCGCGTGCCACGAGAACAGCTCACCGGCCGACGCCGGCGCGGCCACAACGAGCACGTTCTTCACCCATTGCCGCGGCCTCGCCGTCTTCAACAAGCCGGCCGGCAAGCCGAGCGTCGTCGCCGCGCGCGGCCCCGGCACCGACTGCCCCCGCGGCCGGTCCAACAACGCCGTGGGCGCCCCGTGCCGGGCCTGTTCGGACGCATGCGCCAACGACGTCCCGTCTTCCGCTCCCCCCGCGTCCATCGCGTCCCCCACCTCTTCCCTTCGCTCAGTCCGTTCCGTCATCGCCGGATACCCCCGGCCACCCAATGAGCCCCGAGCCGCGCGGCGACCGCCCCTAGCGCAGCCCCCGCGGCCACGTCCGACGGGTAGTGCACCCCGACGACCATGCGCGATACGCACATCGCCGCCGCCAACGGCGGGACGAGCCGCGCCCCCACCGGCCGCAACGCCCCGTACGCCACTGCCGCAGCGGCGGCCGAAGCCGCGTGCGAGCTGGGGAAGGAATGCCGCCCCGCCGTCCGCACAAGCGGTTCCACACCGATCTCCACGCCCGGCCTCGGCCTCCGGACGACCCGCTTGACCCCCATGCTGGCCAGGTGCGCCGCGGCGGTCAGCGCCGTACCGCGCAGCCACGCCCCTCGCCGCTCCCGGTCGACCGCTGCCCCCAGCAGCCCCGCGCCGAGCCAGAGCGCCCCGTGCTCCCCGCTGCAGGACAGTGCGCGCGCGGCCATTGCCACGCGCCGGTCCGTGCCGCAGTCGCGCAATGCCGACAGCAATCGGCGGTCCATGTCGTCCACCTGGCTCACTCTGCGGGTCAAAACCCCCATAACTCAGACAATTTTGGATGACATCCGCCCAATCACCCATTTCAGTGAGAGCTTGGTTCGTTTGGGGCGAAGGCCCTATCTATGGGCGATACCGTCGCATTCATGGCCGCCGATCCCGCTCCCCCCTCTGCCCGCACACCCACCGCCGCGCCCGGTGTCACACCCTCCGGCCCAGCCGCCCCTGCCGCGCCGCCCACCCCTGTGCCCGCACCCGCGCCCGTCTCGCCGGCCGTCCCAGCACCCAGCGCTCCCCCCACCGCTTCGCCTTCCCCCGACGCCGCCCACGACGGTCCCTCCGGCGGCATCCTCGACACCGTCCCCATGACCGGCTGGGGCCGCACAGCCCCCACCGCCGCCCGCATCGTGCGCCCCCGTTCCTACGCGGAAGCAGCAGCCGTGGTCCGTGCGTGCGGGACGTCGGGTCACCGGGGCAACATCGCCCGCGGCCTGGGCCGGGCCTATGGAGACGCGGCGCAGAACGCCGGCGGCAGCGTCCTGGACATGACCGGCCTGGACCGCATTCACGCGATCGACGCGTCCGGCGGGACCGTGCTGTGCGACGCGGGCGTCTCCCTGCACCGCCTGATGGAAGTCCTCCTCCCCCTGGGCTGGTTCGTGCCCGTGACCCCCGGCACCCGCTACGTCACGGTGGGCGGCGCGATCGGCGCCGATATCCACGGCAAGAACCACCACGTCTCGGGCTCGTTCTCCCGCCACGTCCTCGCCCTGGAACTGCTCACGGCCGACGGTGAGGTGCGGATCGTCGAGCGCGGCAGCGAGCTCTTCGACGCCACGACCGGCGGCATGGGACTGACCGGGATCATCCTCACCGTCACCCTCCAACTCCTCCCTGTCGAAACCTCGTTCATGTTGGTCGACACCGAACGTGTCGTTGACCTCGACGGCTTGATGGCCCGCCTCACCGAGACCGATCACCTCTACCGCTACTCAGTCGCCTGGATCGACCTCCTGGCCCGCGGTGCCTCGATGGGCCGCTCGGTACTCACACGCGGTGATCACGCCCCGCTGGATGCCGTTCCCGCACGGGCCCGCAGGGCGCCACTGACGTTCCGCCCCGGACAGCTCCCAGCACCGCCCGGATTCGTGCCCGAGGGGCTCCTGGGCCGGAGGACCGTCGGCCTCTTCAACGAGCTCTGGTACCGCAAGGCCCCTAAGTCACGCGTCGGCGAGATCCAGAAGCTCTCCTCGTTCTTCCACCCCCTCGACGGCGTACCGCACTGGAATCGCATCTATGGGCGCAGTGGATTCGTCCAGTACCAATTCGTCGTCGGATTCGGCCAGGAGGAAGCGCTTCGCCGCATCGTGCAGCGCATCTCCGAGCGCCGGTGCCCCTCCTTCCTGGCGGTTCTCAAGCGCTTCGGCGACGGGGATCCCGGCTGGCTTTCCTTTCCGATGCCCGGCTGGACGCTGGCCCTCGACATTCCTGCGAAGCTGCCTGGACTCGGCGCGTTCCTCGACGAACTCGACGAGGAAGTGGCCGCGGCGGACGGACGCGTCTACCTCGCCAAGGACGCGCGGCTAAGGCCCGAACTGCTCTCGACGATGTATCCCCGCCTCGACGAATTCCGCGCCCTGCGAGCCACGTTGGACCCGCGAGGCGTGTTCCGTTCGGATCTGTCCCGGCGCCTCGGACTCTGAATGGATCGGGAACGAGCGCCACGGCCAGGGCCCTCGCACATCCCGGCAATCGCTCCCCCACATCGCGCGCACGTCGTACCCCCTTACTCGGCACGGCCCCTCCGCACCGATTCACTTTTGGTACACCGCTCGGGCCGTCCTGGTTCCCATCCCGCCCCCACCGATTTCGGTCCCTCCTATTTCAGTCCCGCCTATTTGGAGTTCGGTTCTCATGAAGGACGCCTTCGGCACCCCCCAGTCCCTGCTCGTCCTCGGCGGCACCTCCGAGATCGCCCTCGCCACCGCCCGACGCCTCGTGGCGCGGCGGACCCGAACGGTGTGGCTGGCCGGCCGCCCGTCCCCCGCCCTCGACCGTGCGGCCGCCGAACTCCGAGACATGGGCGCCGACGCCCGTACCGTCGCCTTCGACGCGCTCGATTCCGAGGCCCACGAGGTGACGCTGGGCAAGGTGTTCGCCGAAGGCGACATCGACATGGTGCTGCTGGCGTTCGGGATCCTCGGCGACCAGGCCCGCGACGAGGACGAGCCGCTCTCCGCGGTGCGCGTCGCGCAGACCAACTACACCGGCGCGGTATCGGCGGGCCTCATCTGCGCCCGCGCCCTGCAGTCCCAGGGCCACGGCTCGCTGGTGGTGCTCTCGTCGGTCGCGGGCGAGCGGGCCCGCCGGTCCAACTTCATCTACGGGTCGAGCAAGGCCGGCCTGGACGCCTTCGCGCAGGGCCTCGGCGACGCGCTCCACGGCACCGGCGTGCATGTGATGGTCGTGCGCCCCGGCTTCGTACGGTCAAAGATGACGGCGGGCATGGCGGAGGCGCCGATGGCCACCACGCCGGAGGCGGTGGCACAGGCGATCGAGACGGGGCTCAGGCGCCGGTCGGAGACCGTGTGGGTGCCGGGGGCGCTGCGCATGGTGATGTCGGCGCTGAGGCATGTCCCGCGTCCGGTGTTCCGGCGCCTGCCGATGTAAGCCGCGTCGGACAGCGGCCGACCGACTCGCGTCGCGTCAGCGGGCCGGCTGTCGGCCCCGCTTCGAGCGGTCGGGACCCTGCGCGGGCACGGCCGGGCCGCCGAAGGGGAACTCGCGCAGCTTGCGCCAGATACCGTCGGCGCCCTGCTCGTACAGCGCGAATCCGGTGCACTGCCAGGCCGCCTCATATCCGGCGAGGTCCTCGTACGCCCGGTCCATCGCTTCCTCTGCGATGCCGTGCGCCACCGTGACGTGCGGGTGATACGGAAACTGCAGCTCACGCGCGACCGGACCCGACGCGTCACGTACCTGCCTCTGCAGCCATGCGCAGGCCTCGGCACCCTCCGCCACCTGTACGAACACAACGGGAGACAGCGGACGGAAGGTTCCCGTCCCCGCGAGCCGCATCGCGAAGTTCCGCCCCGCGGCGGCGACCTCCTCGAGATGGGCCTCGATCGAAGGCAGCGACCCGTCCTCCACCTCGGTCGGCGGGAGCAGAGTGACGTGCGTGGGGATGCCGTGCGCCGCGGGGTCACCGAAGCCCGCGCGCAGCTCCTGGAGCTGGCTGCCGTGTGGCTCCGGGACCGCGATCGAAACGCCGATCGTTACGGTCCCCACGTCGTACTCCTGTCGTCGTGCGGTGGGCGGGTGGCGGTCAGGCCGTTCAGCCGGGGCTGGGGCTCAGTGCTTCGCGGGCAGCAGCCCGACCTTGTCGTATGCCTGGGCGAGGGTTTCGGCGGCGACAGCACGCGCCTTCTCCGCGCCCTTGGCCAGGATCGAGTCGAGCGTCTCCGGGTCGTCCAGGTACTCCTGGGTACGGGTCCGGAACGGTGTCACGAAGTCCACCATGACCTCTGCCAGGTCCGTCTTGAGCGCACCGTACATCTTGCCCTCATAGTTCTGCTCCAGTTCCGGGATACCTGTGCCGGTGAGGGTGGAGTAGATGGCGAGGAGGTTGCTGACGCCCGGCTTGTTCTCCGGGTCGAACCGGATCACGGTGTCGGTGTCGGTGACCGCGCTCTTGACCTTCTTGGCGGTGACCTTCGGCTCGTCGAGAAGGTTGACGAGCCCCTTCGGCGTCGACGCCGACTTGCTCATCTTGATCGACGGGTCCTGGAGGTCGTAGATCTTCGCCGTCTCCTTGAGGATGTACGGCGCCGGGACCGTGAAGGTCTCGCCGAAGCGGCCGTTGAAGCGCTCGGCGAGGTCGCGCGTCAGCTCGATGTGCTGACGCTGGTCCTCGCCTACGGGCACCTGGTCGGCCTGGTAGAGCAGAATGTCCGCGACCTGGAGGATCGGGTACGTGAAGAGGCCGACGGTCGCGCGGTCGGCGCCCTGCTTGGCGGACTTGTCCTTGAACTGCGTCATGCGGGAGGCCTCGCCGAAGCCCGTCAGACAGTTCATGACCCAGCCGAGCTGCGCGTGCTCGGGGACGTGGCTCTGGACGAACAGCGTGCAGCGGTCCGGGTCCAGGCCGGCGGCGAGGAGCTGCGCCGCGGCGAGCCGGGTGTTGGCCCGGAGCTCCTTCGGGTCCTGCGGCACGGTGATCGCGTGCAGGTCCACAACCATGTAGAACGCGTCGTGAGACTCCTGCAGCGCCACCCACTGGCGGACCGCGCCGAGGTAGTTGCCGAGGTGGAACGAGCCTGCGGTGGGCTGGATTCCGGAGAGCACGCGGGGACGATCAGAGGCCATGCTCCTCATTGTCTCAGGTGTCTCTCATTGGTTGGAAACAGGTGGGGCGGCGGGTGTACGGCAAGTGCCGATCCGTGTACGGAGAGCCGTCGCCCACCCCGCCCGGCGTGTCGCCGGGATCTGGCTCCGAGATCTCCCTTCGGACGTGCCTGCGCAGCGAGTTCGGAAAACCTGTGCGACGGGTGGGAACCGATGCGCGGGGTGCGGTGTATCAACGATGTGAGGACACAGGGGGAGGTCCTGGAGGGGGGCCGCGTCGTCGACGACGAGCGTGCGGTGATCGCTCGCGTGCGCGCCGGAGATGTGGAGGCGTACGCGGTGTTGGTGCGCGCCTTCACCGGGCTGGCGCTGCGGGCGGCCCGGGCCCTCGGGGCAGGCGCGGACGCGGAGGACGTGGTGCAGCAGGCATTTTTCAAGGCCTACCGCGCCCTGGGACAGTTTCGGGACGACTCGTCGTTCAAGCCCTGGCTGCTCGCGATCGTCGCCAATGAGACGAGGAACACAGTGCGCTCGGCGGTGCGACAGCGTTCGGTCGTGGGGCGGGAAGCGACGTTGATAGAGGCCGAGCCGCTGATACCCGAGACCACGGATCCGGCGGTCGCAGCTGTCCACGACGAGCGGCGGACGGCTTTGCTAGCCGCGCTCGAGGAGCTGAGCGAGGAGCATCGGCTGGTCGTCACGTACCGGTATCTGCTGGAGATGGACGAGGCGGAGACGGCCGAGGCGCTCGGCTGGCCGCGCGGCACAGTGAAGTCGAGGCTCAATCGCGCGCTGCGGAAGCTGAAGCGGATTCTTCCGGCCGAGCTGGACCCGCGGGAGGGAGGTGATGAGCATGAGTGAGCCGCGCCACGAGGACGACGGGAGCCACGGCCCCGGCAAGGAGCGCGGGCCCCGCGCGGGCAGTGGGCTGCCGGATGAGCTGCGGGCGCTGGGCAGGTCCCTGGACGGTCTGGGCCCCGGCGGCGAGTCGATGGCCGAGCGGGTACTGGCGCAGATACTCGCCGAGTCGGTTCCGGCGCCGGTGGCCGAGCCGGAGGCGGCCCCTGCCCGGGTGCGGCGGGCGCGCCGCTGGGTACGGAAGCGGTGGCGGATGCTCACTGCGGGGATGTGCGGGGTGCTGACCGTGCTCGTGCTCACGCCTCCGGTGCGGGCCGCAGTCGCCGACTGGTTCGGCTTCGGCGGGGTGGAGGTCCGGTACGACCCCTCGGCCCTGCCGTCGTCCGGTGCTCATGTCCCCGGGTGCGGTACGTCGCTCTCGCTCGGTGAGGCCCGACGAGAAGCCGGATTCGAACCCCTGGTGCCGGACGAGCTGGGGATGCCGGACGCCGTCACGGTGACGCGGGAACCGAAGTCGCGTTTCTTGATCACGCTGTGCTGGCGCGAGGACGGGCACACGATCCGACTCGACGAGTACCCGGCCCAGCTCGACATCGGGTACACGAAATCGGTGCGTATGCAGCCGCGCTGGGTCGACCTCGGCCCGGATACGGGGCTGTGGTTCGCCCAGCCCCATCTGCTCAGTTTCTGGATGCTCGACGGCAACGGCGACCGGTGGACCCGCTCGGAACGCACCGCGGGCCCGACGCTCCTGTGGACCCGTCGGCAGCAGGTGACACTCCGCCTGGAGGGAATCGACTCCCAGCAGCGGGCGATGGAGATCGCACGGTCGGTACGGAAGTTGGACACCGTCCGCTGATGTCCGCGGGCTGAGCCGGCGGCTCCCGCACTCGAGAACTCACGCGCCAAAGTTGGGAACCCGGTCGGGTCGAGCGGTGTACCAGAAGTGAATCGGCACGGGCGGGCCGTGCCGGGACCAGCTGGGGGGAACGGATGCGAACAGTACGAAGGCTGGCCGCGCTGGCGGTGGCACTGACGGCGGCACTCGCCGCGCTGCTGCTGAGCGCGTCAGGGGCGTCGGCCGGCGGACCGACGAGCGTTCTGGTGGTGTCGCCCGAGAGCGGCCAGAGCGCGTCGCTCTACTTCAGTGACAAGAGGTACGGGCCGCTGGAAACCCTCCTGGGAGAGCCGGGCCAGGGCCGACGGGAGGAGCCGCCCGGCTTGGGCATAGGCGTGGGGCGTCAGCTCAATGTCACCTGGCTGGTGCACGACGTGCTGCCGTGGCGGGTCGACCGGGTCTATCCGGACTCGCCGGGCACGAAGGACGTCTGGATACACACAGCGACGCACGTGCCGGACTCCTACAACGGGTACTGGCACAAGGCGCAGAAGCCGGCAGAGCTGCGCGCGCTGCTGAAGGACCTCGGAGTCATGGGCGAGCGGTCCCAAAAGGGCGGGAGCCCGATCTTCCCGGCACCCTGGCAGTCGCCCGACCGGTCCAAGGAAGCGCTCGGTGGAGCTCCGGCTCCGGCAGCCGACAGCCGCGATGCCGGGCAGTCCGCAGGCGCGCGGGCCTCAGCATCCCGGGCGGGTGAGGGGACGGACTGGTGGTGGGCGATACCGGGGCTGGCGGCGGGTGCCGCGCTGGCTCTGGTGATGCGGCCGCTGGCCGGCAGGCTGCCGCGTCGTCGCGGGACGGGCGAGACCCCGCCGGACACCGGACCACGGCAGCAGCTGATCGACTCCTGAGAGTCGCCCTTCAGCTCTCACGGCCGCGAGTACGCACTGACCGGCCCGTCGGTGCGGCTGGTGACGGGCCGGTCAGGAGATCACGGAGCTAGGGGGCAAGCGATCAGGTGAGGTCGACTTCCGGGTAGAGCGGGAAGCCGCTCAGCAGGTCGGACGCTCGCGCGGAGACCTCGTCGGAGACCTTCTCGTCCAGGATGTGCTGGGCCTTGGAGGGCGCGCCCTTGCTGGTGGTGCCCGGTTCGGCGGCGGTGAGCACGCGGTCGATGAGGCCGGCGACCTCGTCCATCTCCGCGGTGCCCAGGCCCCGGGTGGTCAGAGCGGGGGTGCCGATGCGGATGCCGGATGTGTACCAGGCCCCGTTGGGGTCGGAGGGGATGGAGTTGCGGTTGGTGACGATGCCGGAGTCGAGGAGCGCGTTCTCGGCCTGGCGGCCGGTGACCCCGTAGGAGGTGGCGACATCGATCAGGTTGAGATGGTTGTCCGTGCCGCCCGTGACGAGGGTGGCGCCGCGGCGGGTCAGGCCCTCTGCGAGGGCGCGGGCGTTGTCGACGACGGACTGGGCGTAGTCGCGGAATTCGGGGCGGCGGGCCTCGGCAAGAGCCACGGCCTTGGCGGCCATGACGTGGGGCAGCGGGCCTCCGAGGACCATCGGGCAGCCGCGGTCGACCTGGCCGGCGAGCGAGTCGTCACAGAGCACCATGCCGCCGCGCGGGCCGCGCAGCGACTTGTGCGTCGTGGTGGTGACGATCTGGGCATGCGGCACCGGGTCGAAGTCGCCGGTGAGGACCTTGCCTGCGACGAGGCCCGCGAAGTGCGCCATGTCGACCATGAGGGTCGCCCCGACCTCGTCGGCGATCTCGCGCATGATGCGGAAGTTCACGAGGCGGGGGTACGCGGAGTAGCCGGCGACGATGATCAGCGGCTTGAAGTCGCGGGCGGTGGCGCGCAGGGCTTCGTAGTCGACGAGGCCGGTCTGCGGGTCGGTGCCATAACTGCGCTGGTCGAACATCTTGCCGGAGATGTTGGGGCGGAAGCCGTGGGTGAGGTGGCCGCCGGCGTCCAGGGACATGCCGAGCATGCGCTGGTTGCCGAAGGCCTGACGGAGCTCGGCCCAGTCGGCGTCGGAGAGGTCGTTCACGTTGCGGACGCCGGCCAGCTCCAGGGCGGGGGCCTCGACGCGCTGGGCGAGGACGGCCCAGAAGGCGACGAGGTTGGCGTCGATACCGGAGTGCGGCTGGACATAGGCGTGGCGGGCGCCGAAGAGCTCGCGGGCGTGTTCGGCGGCGAGGGCCTCGACGGTGTCGACGTTGCGGCAGCCGGCATAGAAGCGGCGGGCGATGGTGCCCTCGGCGTACTTGTCGCTGAACCAGTTGCCCATCGCGAGGAGGGTGGCCGGGGAGGCGTAGTTCTCGCTGGCGATCAGCTTGAGCATCTCGCGCTGGTCGGCGAGCTCCTGGCCGATGGCGTCGGCCACGCGGGGCTCGACGGCGCGGATCACGTCGAGAGCGCTGCGGAATGCTACGGATTCGGTGGAGAGGGTGGGCTCTGACATGACGGACCTCCGGACGGATGGGGCCTCCACTGCCCGAGCGAAGTCGAGAGCGGGAGGTTCACGGGTCGGCCCAGGCGCACGGCACACAGTTCACAGGCCGCTCCCCGATGGTCGGTCCCATCCCAGCGCGCCAGTCACGGCCCTGCGGGCCACCCTACCGGGCGCGCCGGGACGCGAGGTGTCCCGGTCCACGATGCGAGCGACGATAGGAAGGGGCCACAAGCCCACGTCTTCGCGTCATAAGAGCCGTAAGAACGGAGACCCCGTGACTGCTGTGACTCCTCCGAATGCCGTAACGGAAACCTTCATCATCGCCTCCGAAGCGCACAGTGCGCACAACTACCATCCGCTGCCCGTCGTGGTCGCCACGGCGGAGGGGGCGTGGATGACAGATGTCGAGGGGCGCCGGTACCTCGACATGCTCGCCGGCTACTCGGCTCTCAACTTCGGCCATGGGAACCGGCGGCTCATCGAGGCCGCGAAGGCGCAGATGGATCGGGTGACGCTGACGTCCCGCGCCTTCTACCACGACCGGTTCGCCGAGTTCTGCGCCCAGCTCGCGGAGCTGTGCGGCATGGACATGGTGCTGCCGATGAACACAGGGGCCGAGGCAGTGGAGACCGCCGTGAAGACGGCGAGAAAGTGGGGGTACCAGGTCAAGGGGGTGCTCGACGGCAGGGCGAAGATCGTCGTGGCGGGCAACAACTTCCACGGGCGTACCACGACCATCGTCAGCTTCTCCACGGACCAGGAGGCGCGCGCGGACTTCGGTCCCTACACGCCAGGGTTCGAGATCGTGCCTTACGGCGATCTGACGGCACTGCGCGGCGCTGTCACCGAGAACACCGTCGCCGTGCTGCTCGAACCGATCCAGGGGGAGGCCGGTGTCCTCGTACCACCGGCCGGATACCTGCCAGCGGTAAGGGAGTTGACCCGCGAGCGGAACGTGCTGTTCATCGCCGACGAGATCCAGTCGGGGCTCGGGCGGACCGGGCGGACGTTCGCCTGTGAGCACGAGGGCGTGGTGCCCGACATGTACGTGCTGGGCAAGGCGCTCGGCGGTGGGGTCGTGCCGGTGTCGGCGGTGGTGTCCAGCAGCGAGGTGCTGGGGGTGTTCAAGCCGGGTGAGCACGGGTCGACGTTCGGCGGGAATCCGCTGGCCTGCGCGGTGGCGCTCGAGGTCATCGCGATGCTGCGCACCGGGGAGTTCCAGCAGCGGGCGACGGAGCTGGGCGAGCATCTGCACGCGGAGCTCGGGCTGCTGGCGGGCACGGGCAAGGTGACGCAGGTGCGGGGCCGCGGGCTGTGGGCAGGGGTCGACATCGATCCGTCGTACGGGACGGGGAGGGAGATCTCGGAGAAGTTGATGGACAAGGGCGTCCTGGTCAAGGACACGCATGGGAGCACGATCCGGATCGCTCCCCCTCTGGTGATCAGTAAGGAAGACCTGGACTGGGGGCTCGACCAGCTTCGGGCGGTCCTGTCGGTCTGACGGTGGTGCGCCTCCGACAGGGACGGCCGACTCGTGGTCCGGCCGTTCACGGGGACGCCCCCGAAGGGTGGGCCGCCCACGGGCCGGCTGGTGCGAGGCACCCTCTACAGTCGCTTTGTGCTTCTTGGAATGGTTTGCGCGCTCGGGGCTGCGGTCTGTTTCGGTACGGCTTCCGTGTTGCAGGCGATGGCGGCGCGGGCCTCGGAGCCGGGGTCGGGATCCGGCGTCGACGCCGCATTGTTGCTGCGGGCGCTGCGGCAGTGGCGTTATGTCGCCGGGCTGGGACTCGACCTCCTCGGGTTCGTGTTGCAGGTCGTGGCGCTGCGGTCCATTCCGATCTATGCCGTCGGCGCGGCGCTCGCCGCGAGTCTGGCGGTGACGGCGGTGGTTGCCTCTCGGCTGCTGGAAGTGCGGTTGAGTGGTGTCGAGTGGGGCGCCGTCGGAGTAGTGGTGGCGGGGCTTGCGATGTTGGGGCTGGCGTCGGGGACGGAGGGAGACAAGGCCGGTTCGGACGCGTTGAGGTACGCGATGCTGGGGACAGCGCTGGGCGTGTTGTTGATCGGGGCGGTGGCCGGGCGGCTTCCGGGGCGGGGGCGGGCGCTCGCGCTGGGGCTCGGTTCGGGGTTCGGGTTCGGGGTGGTGGAGGTGTCGGTGCGGCTCATCGACGACGTGTCGCCCGGCGCGTTGCTGAGCAATCCGGCGACATATGCGCTGCTGCTCGGTGGGGGCTCGGCGTTTCTGCTGCTGACCTCGGCGCTGCAGAAGGGGTCGGTGACCACGGCCACCGCGGGGATGGTCGTGGGCGAGACAGTGGGACCGGCGCTGGTCGGGGTGATCTGGCTCGGGGATCGCACGCGCGAGGGGCTGGCCTGGCTGGCGGTTCTCGGGTTCGTGGTGGCCGTGGCGGGGGCGTTGGCTCTGGCGCGCTTCGGGGAGGCGCCGGTGGGGGACGCGTCCGCACCGGCCCGGGTCTGACCCGAACCCGTTCTGACCCGAACCGAACCCGTTCTGGCCCGACCCCACCCGAACCCGTTCCGGCCCGCCCCGAACCGAACCCGTTCTGACCCGACCCCACCCGAACCCGTTCTGGCCCGACCCGACCCTGAGCTGACCCGTCCCCGACCGCCCATGGCCGCCCGGCCCGATCGTGGGCCGCGCAAGCCGCGACGTCGACCGCCCGATGCCCGCCCCCTAAGGCAGCACCCGGCACAACGCCTCAAGTGCGCTGGGCCAGGCGTGGTCCGGTGGGGTTCCGTAGCCGACCACCAGGGCGTCCAGGGGTGGTTCGGCGGGGGCCGCTTCGTGGCGGAAGCTGGAGAGGCCGGCGACTCCGAGGCGCTGCCAGGCGGCGGCGCGGACCACGGACTGTTCGGTGCCGGGCGGGAGTTGGAGGACGGCGTGCAGGCCGGCGGCGATTCCGGTGGCGCGGACGTCGGGGGCGCGTTCGGCGAGGGCGGCGACGAGCTGATCGCGGCGGCGGCGGTAGCGCAGGCGGGCGCCGCGGACATGGCGGTCGTAGGCGCCCGAGTCGATGAACTCCGCGAGGGTCAGCTGGTCGAGGACGCCGCACGACCAGTCGGCGACGCCCTTCGCCTCGATCACCTCCCCGATGACGGAGGGCGGCAGCACCAGCCAGCCGAGGCGCAGGCCGGGTGCGAGGGATTTGCTGGCCGTGCCGAAGTAGACGACGCGGTCGGGGTCGAGGCCCTGGAGGGCGCCGACGGGCTGGCGGTCGTAGCGGAACTCGCCGTCGTAGTCGTCCTCCAGGATCAGTCCGCCGGTGCGGCGGGCCCAGTCGACGACGGCTGTCCGGCGGTCGGGGTGCAGTGCCCCGCCCACCGGGAACTGATGGGCGGGGGTCAGGAGGGCGGCGCCCACGTCCGGTTCGCCGGTCGCCAACTCATCGGTGCAGGTGCCGAGTTGATCGAGGGGAAGGGGGTGGGTGCGCAGGCCTGACCGCGTCAGGACGTCCCAGTGGATGTCGAGCCCGTATGTCTCCACGGCCACATCGCGCACGCCCCTGTTGTGCAGCACCTCGCCGAGCAGCATCAGACCGTGGACGAAGCCGGAGCAGATCACGATGCGGTCCGGGTCGGCGTGGACGCCGCGGGCGCGGGCGAGGTAGCCGGCGAGGGCGGTGCGCAGTTCGATGCGGCCGCGGGCATCGCCGTAGCCGAGGGCGTCGTTCGGGGCGGCGTTGAGGGAGCGGCGCGATGCCTTGAGCCATTCGGCGCGCGGGAACGAGGAGAGGTCGGGGGTGCCGGGGTGCAGGTCGTGGCGGAGTCCGGCAGGAGCGCGTCGGCCGCGTGTCGGGGCCGGCCGGGGCGCCTCCACCGGCCGCTCCGCGACGCGCGTCCCCGAGCCCTGGCGCGCGGTGAGCCAGCCCTCGGCGACGAGGTCGGCGTAGGCGTCGGCGACCGTGTTGCGGGCGATGCCCAGATCGGCTGCGAGCGTGCGGGACGATGGGAGGCGGACACCGGGGGCGAGGCGGCCGCTGCGTACGGCGTCACGGAGCGCGTCGGTCAGGCCTTTGCGCAGGCCGGAGCCGGTCGGCTCGACGTGCAGGTCGATACCGAGCGCTTGACCGGAGGGCGAAGTGGCCCAGGATTCCACCATGGAAATGGACCATACCCGTGGGCTACTCCGCTCGTAGGGTCAATGTCATGACGACGAACGAGAACTCCACCGACAGCACCAGCCCGACCACCGACGCCGGCCGGACCGCCAAGGAGTACGTCCACGAGCACGCGCCCCGGCTGGCCTGGGCCAAGCACGCTCCGGAGGTCTACAAGGCCATGATCCGGCTCGACGCGGAGGCCCGTAAGGGCGTCGACCCGGTGACGCTGGAGCTGGTCAAGATCCGCGCTTCGCAGCTCAACCACTGCGCGTTCTGCCTCGACATGCACTCCAAGGACGCGCTCGCCGCGGGCGAGAGCGTCGAGCGGATCATCCAGCTGGCCGCGTGGGAGGAGTCGCAGCACTTCTACACGCCCAGGGAGATCGCGGCGATCGAGCTGACCGAGGCGATCACCGTGCTCACCGACGGGTTCGTGCCGGACGAGACGTACGAGAAGGCGGCGAAGCTGTACGACGAGAAGGAGCTGACGCAGCTGATCGCCGCGATCACGGTGATCAACGCGTGGAACCGGTTCGGCGTGTCGACGCGGATGGTGCCCGGGCACTACACCGCGGGCGACTTCAAGTGACAGCCCGTACGACGCACTTGGACATGGGTGTGCGCGACGCGATGATCGCGCTCGGCGCCGCCGCGAAGAAGGGGCTCGGCGACCCGGTTCTCGCCGAGCTGGTGATGATTCGGGCCTCGCAGATCAACGAGTGCGCGTTCTGCCTGGACATGCACGTGGACCTCGCCGTCGAGAAGAACGGCGAGAGTGCGGTGGGGGTATCCCCTGCTCGAGCGAAGTCGACAGCTTGGGGAAGGATCGCGCTGCTCAATACCTGGGCGGAGGCCCCCGAGCACTTCACCGAGCGCGAGCAGGCGGCGCTCGCGCTGACCGAGGCCGTCACCGTCCTCACCGACGGGTTCGTGCCGGACGCGACGTACGAGGCGGCGGCCAAGCACTTCAGCGAGGCCGAGCTCGCCCATCTCCTCGGCGTGATCACCGTCATCAACAGCTGGAACCGGCTCATGGTGAGCCGCCGGATCGTGCCCGGCGGACCGCAGTGGTGACGTGCCCCCACGCCTCCACCCGCATAAGCCCGCATAAGCCCGCATAAGCCCGCACACAGACGTACCGGGTGCCCCCGTCAGGAAAGGCACCCGGCACGCGCGCGGGAAGGAGCCCTACGGCTACTTCGGCAGCCAGGACCGCCAAGTCGACTCGTGCTCGTCGATCCACTTCTTCGCCGCCTCGTCCGGCGACAGCTTCTGATCGGCGATGAGCAGAGAGACCTCGTTCTGGTCCTCGGTCGTCCACTTGAAGTTCTTCAGGAAGGCCGCCGCCTTGCCGCCGCTCTTCGAGAAGTCCGCGTTGAGGTACTTCTGCAGCGGCGTCTTCGGATAGGCGCAGGCCACCTTCTTCGGGTCGGCGTCACAGCCCTCCTTGTACGCGGGCAGCTTCACCTCCGTCATCGGCACCTTCTTGAACAGCCACTGCGGCTGGTACCAGTACGTCAGGAACGGCTTCTTGGCCTTGGCGAACTGCTTGATCTGGGTGATCTGAGCCGCCTCGGAACCGGAGAACACGACCTGGTACTTCAGCTTCAGGTTGTTGACCAGCGCCTTGTCGTTGGTGACGTACGACGGGGAGCCGTCGAGGAGCTGGCCCTTGCCGCCGCTCTCGGCGGTGCGCAGCTGGGACGCGTACTTGTTGAGGTTCTTCCAGTCGGTGACGTCCGGGTGCTGCTTGGCGAAGTACGTGGGGACGAACCAGCCGATGTGTCCGGTGACGCCGAGGTCGCCGCCGTTCACGATCGTCTTCTTGTCCTTGACGTACCGCTGCTCCTGGTCGGGGTGGCCCCAGTCCTCCATGATCGCGTCGACGCGGCCCTGGCTGAGCGCGTCCCACGCGGGGACCTCGTCGACCTGGACGGTGTCGACGCGGTAGCCGAGCTCGTGCTCGAGCAGGTACTGGGCCACCGCGATGTTGGCCTGCGCGCCGACCCAGGACTGGACCGACAGGGTCACCGTCTTGGCGCCCTGGGCGTTGGCGTACGGGGAGGACTGCTTGGTCATGTCGGCGGCGCCGCAACCGGTCGCCACCAGCAGGGTGCCCGCGGCCGCGAGCCCCATGGTCATCCTGCGTGCCCGCACCGGGCGGAAAGATCGAAGTGTTCGCATCGCGATCACGCTCCCTTCTTCGCGCGGCGTTCGGTCGGCTGGGTGACCCGGTCGAGCATGAGGCCGAGACACACGATCGCCGCGCCGCCGACGAGGCCGGTCGCCAGGTCGCCCTGTGCGAGGCCGAACACGACGTCGTAGCCGAGCGCGCCACCGCCCACCAGACCGCCGATGATCACGACGGCGAGGACGAGGACGACACCCTGGTTCACGGCCAGGAGCAGCGCGGGCCGGGCCAGCGGCAGCTGGACCTGGCGCAGTTGCTGCCCGCTCGTCGCGCCCATCGACCGGGCCGACTCCATGGCGGCAGCGTCGACGTGGCGCAGCCCCTGCGTCGTGATGCGGACGACGGCCGGCAGCGCGTAGACGACGGCGGCGGCGACCGCGGGGGCGCGGCCGACGCCGAACAGCGCGACCACCGGGATCAGATACACGAACTGCGGCATCGTCTGGAAGACGTCGAGCACGGGCCTGAGCACGCGTTCGAGTCGCTCGCTGCGCGCGGCCGCGATCCCGACCGCGAAGCCGACGACGAGCGTCACGGCGACGGCCGCGAGCACCTGCGACAGCGTGTCGAGGGACGGCTTCCACACACCGAGGACGCCGATGGCGGCCATGGCGAGCACGGCCGTCGCGGCGGTGCGCCAGGTGCCGATCAGCCAGGCCAGCGCGGCGACGATGAGGAGCACCGACCACCAGGGCAGCCACTGCAGACCGTCGCGGATCGGGTCGAGAACCCAGGTGGTGAAGTGCCCGGCCCAGTCGGCGGTTCCGCCGATGTAGGGGACACCGGAGTAGAGGTGGTCGGTCATCCAGTCGACGGCGTTGTTGACCGGGTCCGCGATGTTCACGGTCCAGGTGTCGGGCCAGTCGATCCGGTCCGCGAGGCGGGCCACGAGGGCGACGACCACCGTGAGAACGGCGGCGACGCCCCAGCCGTACGGGCCGTGCAGGCGGCGGCCGTCGGGTTCGGCGCCGAGGCGCGTTCCCGCCGCGGCCGTCGTGCGGTCCAGGATCACGGCGAGCAGCACGATCGGGATGCCGGCCGCGAGGGCCGCGCCGACGTCCACGGAGGCCAGTGCCTGGTACACGCGGTCACCGAGGCCACCCGCGCCGATCACCGACGCGATGACGGCCATCGAGAGCGCCATCATGATCGTCTGGTTGAGCCCGAGGAGGAGTTGCTTACGGGCGAGCGGGATCCGGGCCGTCAGGAGCCGCTGCCGCGCGGTCGCGCCGAGCGAGGCGACGGCCTCCATCACGCCGCCGTCGGCGCCGCGCAGGCCGAGCGCCGTCAGACGGGCCATCGGCGGGGCGGCGTAGACGACGGTCGCGAGGACGGCCGCGGGCACGCCGATGCCGAACACGAGAACGACCGGCAGCAGATACGCGTACGCGGGAAAGACCTGCATCGTGTCGAGGACGGGCCGCAGCGCACGGTACGTGCGGTCGGAGAGTCCGGCCGCGAGTCCGAGGACCACGCCGAGCACGACCGAGGCGAGAACCGCGACGATCATCAGCGCGAGGGTCTGCATGGTCGGCACCCACATGCCGAACGAGCCGCACACGAGGAGCGCGGCGACGGCGGCCGCCGCGAGCTTCAGGCCCGCGACGCGCCAGGCGATGAGCCCGGCCGCGGCGGTGACGCCGGCCCAGCCGGCCGCGAGGAGCACCAGGTACGCGCCGCGCACGCTCAGGACGACGGCGTTGCTGATGTGGCCGAAGAAGTAGAGGAACAGCGGGTGGCTGTCCCGGTTGTCGATGATCCAGTCACTGGTCTTGCCCAGTGGTTCGGTCAGGTCGACGGTGAGCGCGTGCGGCCAGCTGCCGCTCGCCCACTTGGCGTTCACGATCGGTACGAGGACGGCCGCGACGACGGCGAGCAGCAGGAGCTTGCCGAGGGCGCGGTGGCGCAGAAGCGCGCCGAAGCGCGGGGTGTCCGCCGCGGGGGCGGTGGCGGTACTGGCGGCGGCCATCAGGCGACCTCCTCGCCCGGCGGCGTGACGGGCGCGGGCGCGTCGGCCACGGCCGCACCGGAACCGGACCCGTCAGCCACGGGCGCACCGGAACCGGAGGCGTCGTCCGAGTCGGACCCGGCCACACCCCCGTCTCCGGAGGCCCCCGTCTCCGTCCCCGCCACCACACCCAGCAGCCGCGCATGGTCCACGACCCCCAGGCACCGCCCCTCGTCCATGACCCGCACCGCGAACCCGGTCCTGGCGACCGCCTCGATCGCCTCCGACACGGTCGCGCCGGGCGCGATGGCGGGGCCGCGATCCTGCTCGTCGGCGTCGGCGGGCCGCATCGCGCGGCGCACGGTCATGACCTGCTCGCGCGGCACGTCCCGCACGAACTCGCGTACGTAGTCGTCCGCGGGCGAGCCCACGATCTCCTCGGGCGTGCCCAGCTGCACGATCCGGCCGTCGCGCATCAGCGCGATCCGGTCGCCGAGCCGCAGCGCCTCGTTGAGGTCGTGCGTGATGAAGACCATGGTCCGGCCCTCCTCGCGGTGGAGCCGGATGACCTCCTCCTGCATGTCGCGGCGGATCAGCGGGTCGAGGGCGCTGAACGGCTCGTCGAACAGCAGCACTTCGGGATCGACCGCGAGGGCGCGCGCGAGCCCGACACGCTGCTGCTGACCGCCGGACAGCTGCCCGGGCCGCCGCTGCTCAAGGCCGTCGAGGCCGACCTTCGCGACGACCTCCGCCGCCCTGGCGCGCCGCTCGGCGCGGCCCACGCCCTGGATCTCCAGGCCGTACGCGACGTTGTCGAGCACGGTGCGGTGCGGAAGGAGCCCGAAGTGCTGGAAGACCATGGCGGCGCGGTGCCGGCGCAGTTCGCGCAGGCGCCCCTTGTCCATGCCGAGGACGTCCTCGCCGTCGATGGATATGCCGCCGGAGGTCGGCTCGATGAGCCGGGTCAGGCAGCGTACGAGGGTGGACTTGCCGGAGCCGGAGAGGCCCATGACGACGAAGACCTCGCCCTTGCGCACATCGAAGCTGACGTCGCGCACGGCGGCGGTGCACCCGGTGCGGGCGCGCAGCTCGGCGGCGCTCAGGCCGGCCAGCTCCGCGTCACCCGGCACCCGGTCGGCCTTCGGCCCGAAGACCTTCCACAGGTTGTTCACGGAGAACACCGGCGAACCCGCCTGCGCGTCCGTCGCCTCAGCGTTCGGCATCGTGTTCGTACTCATCACGCATCACCACCCAGCAGCTCGGCACACTTCTCCCCGACCATGAGCACCCCGATCATCGGGTTCACCGCCGGCATCGTCGGGAAGACGGACGCGTCGGCAATGCGGATCGCTTCCAGGCCCCGGATCCTCAACTCCGGGTCCACAACGGCGAGTTCATCATTCCTGGCGCCCATGCGACAGGTCCCGGCGGGGTGGTAGACGGTGTGCGCGACCTTGCGCGCGTACTCGCCGAGCTCCTCGTCGCCCACGACGTCGGGCCCGGGGCACACCTCGCGCTTGAGCCAGCCGGCGAGCGGCTCGGTCTTCGCGATCTCACGCGCGATCCTGATTCCGTCGACCAGCGTCCGGCCGTCGTAGTCGTCCTCGTCCGTGAAGTAACGGAAGTCGAGGGCGGGCTTCTCGGCCGGGTCCGCGCTGGTCAGGTAGAGGCGGCCGCGGCTGCGCGGCTTGGGGATGTTCGGCGTCATCGAGACCCCGTGCTCCGGCCTGACGTAGCCGAGGCGCTCCGGGTTGTCGGTGAACGGGATCTGGTAGAAGTGGAACATCAGGTCCGGCCCGCTCGCCTCCGGATCGCGCTGCACGAAGAGGCCCGCGTCGCTGTCCATGGCGGAGTTGTCGGGGATCGGCCCGTCCGTCTCCCACACGATCACGGACTCGGGATGGTCGAGCAGGTTCTCGCCGACGCCCGGCAGGTCGTGCAGGACCGGAATCCCGAGCTTCTCCAGGTCGGCCTTCGGCCCGATGCCGGAGTGCATGAGCAGCCGGGGCGTGTCGACCGCGCCGGCGCACACGACGACCTCGTGCCGCGCCTCGACGAGCAGCTCCTCACCGTCCTTCGTCCGTACGTGGACACCGCGCGCCCGCGTGCCGTCCATCTCCAGCCGGTACGCCCACGTCTCCAGCAGGAGCGTCAGGTTGGGCCGGTCGCCGGCCTCCATGTGCGGGTGCAGATAGGCGACCGAGGCGCTGGAGCGCTTGTTGTTCTCCGGGTGGTACG
The DNA here is from genome assembly GCF_035918235.1 of Streptomyces sp. NBC_01445. Taxonomy (NCBI): domain Bacteria; kingdom Bacillati; phylum Actinomycetota; class Actinomycetes; order Kitasatosporales; family Streptomycetaceae; genus Streptomyces; species Streptomyces sp. NBC_01445. The sequence goes on from NZ_CP109485.1 coordinate 4,564,127, forward strand.
CGAGGTCGAAGAAGCCGACGCCGTCCTTGAACGGCGCCTTGTTGAAGCCGTCCACGCGCGGCACGCCCGTGGCGGTCTGCGCGGCGTCGACGAAGTCGCGGGCGATCGCGTTCCGGTCCTTCTCGTCGACCGCCACGATGTTGTTGCGCAGCTTGCCGAAGTACGGGTCCATCGCCTTGTGGTCCCAGCCCTCGGCTCCCGCCGCCGCCCACTCGTCCCAGTCGCCGGGCAGCGGCTTGAACGAGATGAGGGTGTTGTGCGACGAGCAGCCGCCGAGCACCTTGGCGCGGCTGTGCAGGATGTGCGAGTTCCCGCGCGGCTGCTCGGTGGTGGTGTAGCCGTAGTCGAGATCGCCGCCGAGGAGGCCGAGCCAGCGGCGCAGGGTCAGGACGTCGTCGCGGTCGATGTCGCTCGGGCCGCCCTCGATGACGGCGACGGTGACGTCGGGGTTCTGGGTCAGCCGGGACGCAATGACGGACCCGGCGGTGCCACCGCCGACGACGACGTAGTCGTACGTGTTCACGGACTTCTCAGGCATACGTCAACTCCAAGGTTCTGCGCGTAATGGGCGGTGCGAAGTGCGGTTGGTCGGCCCAGCGCGGAAGAAACGGGTGGTCAGCCCGGTGCGAGGGGTGGGTGGTCAGCCCGCGAACCAGCGCACGGGCTTCGGCGCCAGGTTCTGGTAGACGTGCTTGGTCTCGCGGTACTCGGCGAGCCCCGCCGGGCCAAGCTCGCGGCCGATCCCGCTCTTGCCGAAGCCGCCCCACTCCGCCTGCGGGAGGTAGGGGTGGAAGTCGTTGATCCAGATCGTGCCGTGGCGAAGGCGTCCGGCGACACGCCGCGCGCGCCCCGCGTCGGCGGTCCAGACGGCGCCCGCGAGCCCGTACTCGGTGTCGTTGGCGAGCGCGACGGCCTCGTCCTCGGTGCGGAACGTCTCGACCGTCAGGACGGGTCCGAAGACCTCCTCGCGGACGACGCGCATCTCGCGGTGGCACTGGTCGAGGACGGTGGGCTCGTAGAAGTACCCGTCGGCGGGCCGTACTTCACTGGGCTCGGGCCGCTTGCCGCCGCTGCGCAGGACGGCGCCCTCGGCGAGGGCCGACGCCACGTACGACTCGGTCTTGTTGCGCTGCTGCGCGGAGACGAGGGGGCCGCACTCGACGCCGTCCTCGGTGCCGCGGCCGAGCCTGATCTTCTCGGCGCGGCGGGCGAGTTCGGCGACGAAGCGCTCGCGCACGGACTCCTCGACGATGAGCCTGGCACCGGCGGAGCAGACCTGGCCGCTGTGGATGAAGGCGGCGTTCAGTGCCTGGTCGACGGCGGTGTCGAAGCCTTCCTCGGTCTCACAGGAGTCGGCGAAGACGACGTTCGGGTTCTTGCCGCCCAGTTCGAGGGCGATCTTCTTCACGTCGGCGGCCGCGGCCTGCGCGACCTTCGTGCCGCTGATCAGGCCGCCGGTGAAGGAGACGAGGTCGACGTCCGGGTGCTCGGCGAGCCGGGCGCCCACGGTGTGGCCCGGCCCGGTCACGATGTTCGCGACGCCCGCGGGAAGGCCGGCCTCCGCCAGGAGCTCGATGAGGACCACAGTCGTCAGCGGCGTGATCTCACTCGGCTTGATGACGAAGGTGTTTCCGGCGGCGAGGGCCGGGGCGACCTTCCAGCTGGCCTGGAGGAGCGGGTAGTTCCACGGGGTGATCAGGGAGCAGACGCCGACGGGCTCGTGCACGACGACGCTGTGGATCTCGTCGGACCCGGCGTCGACGACGCGCCCGCCGCCCTCTCCGACGACCAGATCGGCGAAGTACCGGAAGGCGTCGGCGACACAGTCGACGTCGACGCGCCCCTCCTCGACGGTCTTGCCCGCGTCGCGGCTCTCGAGCAGACCGATCTTCTCCCGGTCGCGTACGAGGAGATCGGCGACGCGGCGCAGCAGCGCGGCGCGCTCGGCGACGGGCGTCGCCGGCCAGGTTCCCTCGTCGAAGGCGCGGCGCGCGGCGGCCACCGCGGCGTCCGCGTCCTGCGTGCCGCCCTCGGCGATCAGTGCGAACGGCTGGGCATCCGCCGGGTCGAGAATCTCGCGCGTGGCCCCGGAGGCGGCGCTGCGCCACTCTCCGTCCACAAAAATGCTCTGGTTTTCAGACACGTCCCGTTTTGCCTTCCGTTCCCGAACAGTCCCCCTGAACATCGCGGAACTCCCTTTTCACGGGGAGCCTGCGACGTCGGAACCCCCTGCCCCTGGGATCGGAAAGCATGCACAACCCGTGGCTGAAAGTGGTCCGTGTCACGGCATACATGGCGAGTAAGTCCGAAATGTCGCCACTGGCGTCGCTACTCGGGGTACATGCCCCATGCAAACATGCCCTGTACAGACAAGCCGCGCACAAACACCGCGCCCCCGCCTGTCCGGATCGACCGGACGGACGGGGGCGCGGGTGAAGCCGCGTGCAGGTGACCAGAGGTACCTGCGGGACGCGTGGATCAGATGAGGCCGAGCTCGCGGACCGCGGCGCGCTCCTCCTCGAGCTCCTTCACCGACGCGTCGATGCGGGCGCGGGAGAACTCGTTGATGTCCAGGCCCTGGACGATCTCGTACTTGCCGTCCTTGGTGGTGACGGGGAAGGAGGAGATCAGACCCTCCGGGACGCCGTAGGAGCCGTCCGACGGGATACCCATGGAGGTCCAGTCGCCCTCGGCGGTGCCGTTCACCCACGTGTGGACGTGGTCGATCGCGGCGTTCGCGGCCGAGGCGGCCGAGGACGCGCCACGGGCCTCGATGATCGCGGCGCCGCGCTTGGCGACGGTCGGGATGAAGGCGTCGGCCAGCCACTGCTCGTCGCCGCCGATGGCCTCGATGGCCGGCTTGCCCGCGACGGACGCCTGGAAGATGTCCGGGTACTGGGTGGCGGAGTGGTTGCCCCAGATGGTGAGGCGCTTGATGTCCGCGACCGTCGTGCCGGTCTTCTTCGCGAGCTGCGTGAGCGCGCGGTTGTGGTCCAGGCGCGTCATGGCCGTGAAGCGCTCGGCCGGTACGTCCGGGGCGGCGGCCTGCGCGATGAGCGCGTTCGTGTTGGCCGGGTTGCCGACGACGAGGACCTTGATGTCGTCCGCGGCGTTGTCGTTGATCGCCTTGCCCTGCGGCTTGAAGATGCCGCCGTTGGCGGAGAGCAGGTCGCCGCGCTCCATGCCCTTGGTGCGGGGGCGGGCGCCGACGAGGAGGGCGACGTTGGCGCCGTCGAACGCGACGTTCGGGTCGTCCGAGATCTCGATGTTCTGCAGCAGCGGGAAGGCGCAGTCGTCGAGCTCCATGGCGGTGCCCTCGGCGGCCTTGAGCGCCGGGGTGATCTCCAGGAGGCGCAGGTTGACCGGCACGTCCGCGCCGAGCAGCTGGCCGGAGGCGATGCGGAAGAGCAGTGCGTAGCCGATCTGGCCGGCTGCGCCGGTGACGGTGACGTTCACGGGAGTGCGGGTCATGGCGTTCTCCGTATGACAGCAGGGCTTTTTTTGATCGATCTCTCGGCATCAAGAGATCCGCCCGTCAGGCTATCGCGCCCCGGACCCCCCGCACCTCCGGGTGCATGTGGCCCGCCCCACAGAACACCCGCTCCCCTCGACCGGAACAGGTGACGCGGAGCGAGAGGTGACGCAACGGCAGGCGGCCGCCTGCTCGGGAGAGGTGGGCAGACGGCCGCCTGTGGGGGGTGCCACTTGGTGACTACTCCCGTGGGGGTACTGCTCCGCCTGCCCCGGTCCGGGGCAGGCATGCCCCCATCTCGCAATGAATTCCGCGGCACCTCCGCCACGGTCCCGCGCTGCGCCCGTCCCTACTGCGTGCAGCCCTGCCGGCCCGCCTTCAGCGTCGCGCAGGCCTTCGCCTCGCTCGCCTTCGTGACGGCCACCATCGGGGTGTACGCGTCGAAGTCCGCGTTGACCGTGCCCTTCTGCACACCGGTGGTGCCGGCCTGCTGGATCCGGACCTCGTCGCCCGGCGCCGCCTGCGTGATACGCGCCCACGCGGCCCCGCACGTCTTGCTGTAGCGGACCTCGATCTTGGCCTGGCCGACGAGCACGGAGTCCGTGGTCCGCGCGAACTCGCCGCCGCAGCCCATCGCCTCGGGGTCCTTGCCGGTGCAGTCCTTGCCGCTGCACTCAACTCCCGCGGGCAGTTCGGGGGCGCTGCTGGTCGGCGTCGCCTCCGGCTTCGCGTCCTCGTCCTTGCCGCCCTTGCCCGCGTCCGTGAGGTACACGGCCGCGGCGATGACGACGAGCGCGCCCACGACGCCCGCGAGGAACATCGCCAGCCGGCGCTTGCGCCGCTGCCTGTCCGGCGAACCGCCGCCCGTCCCCGGCTGCCCGGCCGGTCCGCCACCGCCGCCGCCCGCGTAGGCCCCCGCGTTCGCGTAGGCCCCCGCCCCGCTCGCGTACGGAACGCCTTCCCCGGCGCGCTCCCCCGGACGGAACCCCTGCTCCCTCTCACTCCCGTACGGCACCGAGTCCGCCAGGGGAGCCTGCCCCTGTGGCGGCACGGTCGGCGCGACGCCCGCGGGCCCCGCGACGCCGGTCGTGCCGCCGCCGGACGGCCTGGCCGCCGTCCTGCCGCCGCCGCCCGCGCCCCCGCTGCCGTTCTTGCCGTTCTTGCCGTTCTTCGTGGCCGTCGGCCCGAACTCCCCGAGCGCTGCGCGCGCCTGGGAGATCCGTATCGCCTCCATCGTCATGTCGTGACGCATCTCGGAGCGGCTCCAGGCGCGCTCCGCGAGCTCCCACATGGTGGTCAGATGGACCGGATTGGTGCCCGTCACCTCGGCCAGGGTCACGATCGCGCGCTTCGGCGCGAGCAGCCGGCCGTTCAGATACCGCTCCCAGGACGTCTTGCTGTACCCGGTGCGGTCCGCGACCGCGGCGATGCTCAGACCGCTGCGGTCGACGAGCCTGCGGAGCTGGCTTGCGAACTCCCTGACCTGCGGGTCGAGTTCATCCGGTAGCGCCCTCCAACGAGGCATTGCTTCCCCCTATTCCCCCCGTACGTGCCCTGATCCCCCGCGCCGCACCGCACCCCTCGCGCTGCCCTCGGCCGGCGTTGGCTTCACCGGCCCACTCTGGCTACCCAGTGGGATGCGCGAAGCCAGGATGTCAGTTCCGGGGGCGGGGGCGCACGGGGGCATTCGATGGCGTTCGACCCGCCGGCGTGCACCGTTGCACGACCGGAGGCCCGCGGTCCAGTGTCCCACCGGGGTCCCCCACCCCCTCGCGGAACCCCGAACGCCCCAGCTCAGCGCCTGGGTCGCCCCGGACCGTCCCGATTGCCCACGTTAGCCCCGCTGTTGAGGCAGCTGACGGTAAATCCGCGAACTTGTCGATACATCAACACACTTCGACACAGGAGGAATGACGCATTACGGGAAGCGCCCGGCAGACCGATCGTTGCCGTCCTCGCACACCGTGGCGGAATGGTCACTTCCGTGCCACAGCGGCCCACTCAACCTTGAAGCCCACCTGACGCGTCCATGACTCTGGTGACCACGGCAGGGAGATCTCCTCGGAAGGACTCCGGCCCCAAAGAACGGCGGCGCCCGTCCTCCCTCGGGGGAGAGGACGGGCGCCGCCTTTGTGCGTGCGCTGCGGGCGTCAGCTGATCGTGAAGTGCAGCGTGTCGTTCAGGAACGGGATGACCAGGATGGGATTCGGCTCCACCATCAGCGCGAGCAGCACGATGACGACGCCCAGGAACCCGTACGTCACCATGTCGGTGAAACGGGAGCGCACCGCGAGCATGCCCACGGACGGGAGCGTCCAGCGCAGTACCGCACCGCCGATCAGGGCGACGCCGATCAGCAGCGTCCCGACGCGGAACACGTCGAACGCGGTGAGCAGCAGTCCGACGCCCACCAGCGAGATCACCGCGAGGATCGGCCACTGGCGCGCCGGGGCCGGGGCGTCACCCGGCGCCGCGCGACCGCCGCCCTCGGGGCGCGCGGTGTCCCTGGTGAAAAGCGGGAACCGGCGCGAGGCACGCCGCGGCTTCCCTTCGGCGTCCGGGGCCGACACCACACCCTCGGCGCCTTCCGGGGTGCCGGCGCCGGCGTCAGCCGACACCGTTCGCGTTCCGTTCGGCGGCCTCGACAACGTTCACGAGGAGCTGGGCACGGGTCATGGGGCCGACGCCGCCCGGGTTCGGGGAGATCCACCCGGCGACCTCGGTGACGCCCGGGTGCACATCGCCGACGATCTTGCCGTTCTCGTCACGCGAGACGCCGACGTCGAGCACGGCGGCGCCCGGCTTGATGTCCTCGGGCTTGATCAGGTGCGGGACCCCCGCGGCGGCCACGACGATGTCGGCGCGCTTGAGGTGGGCGGCCAGGTCACGGGTGCCGGTGTGGCACTGGGTGACCGTCGCGTTCTCGGACTTGCGGGTGAGCAGCAGCGGCATCGGGCGGCCGATGGTGACGCCGCGGCCGACGACCACGACCTCCGCGCCGTTGATCTCCACACCGTGCTCGCGCAGCAGCGTGATGATGCCGAAGGGGGTGCAGGGCAGCGGCGCCGGCTCGTTCAGGACGAGGCGGCCGAGGTTCATCGGGTGCAGGCCGTCCGCGTCCTTGGCCGGGTCCATCAGCTCCAGGATGCGGTTCTCGTCGATGCCCTTGGGCAGCGGGAGCTGGACGATGTAGCCGGTGCAGGCGGGGTCCTCGTTGAGCTCGCGGACGACCGCCTCGATCTCCTCCTGCGTGGCGGTGGCCGGCAGGTGGCGCTGGATGGAGGCGATGCCGACCTGGGCGCAGTCGCGATGCTTGCCCGCGACGTACTTCTGGCTGCCCGGGTCCTCACCGACCAGGACGGTGCCGAGGCCGGGCGTGACGCCCTTCTCCCTCAGGGCCGCCACACGGGCGGACAGATCGGACTTGATCGTGGCTGCGGTGGCCTTGCCATCGAGAATCTGGGCGGTCATGCCCCCATCTTCGCGGATGGGACCGCCCCGGTTCCAATCCGGGCGTCCCAGCTTGATCACCGTTGTTGCACTTCCACAACGCATACGGAATGCGGCTGGACAAATAAGCCGCACCTAAAGAACCATGAGCGGCAACAGTGCCGCGGGCAGTACCGGGGGGACGACCGCTCTGTAGACCTTTCCTCCACTTGGTGCCGCGCGTTGTCCCCGCACTAAGGCAACGGAGGAAAAAGCCATGAGTTTCGGCGACCCGAACAACCCCTACGGTCCGCCGCAGGGTCAGCCCGGCCAGCAGCCGGGCTACCCGCCGCAGGCACCCCAGGCGCCCCAGGGCCAGCCCGGCTACGGATACCCGCAGGCACCGCAGGGCGTCCCGCCGCAGCAGGGCTACGGCTACCCGCAGGGCCAGCCCGCGTACCCCGGCTTCCCCGGCGGCAACCAGATGCCGATCGAGATGCCCGGCCTGATGAAGACCGCGCGTGTGCTCCTCTTCATCCTCGCCGGCTTCCAGCTCCTGATCGGCATCATCCTGGGCGTCACCGTCGGCGCCGCCCAGGACGTGTCCAACGGCGTCGGCTCGGGCGACGCCACGGACACGCTGGCCGGGCTCGGGTTCCTCTTCGCCGCCCTCATGGTGGCCCTCGGCGCCCTGTCGATCTTCCTGGGCGTGAAGTTCAAGAACGGCGGCAGCGGCATCCGCATCACGACGATCGTCTACGCGTCGCTGATGATCATCGGTGGCCTCGTGAACCTCGTCAACGGCGGCGGCGGTTCGGCGACCTTCGGCGGACTCATCTCGCTCGCCATCGCCGGCATCATCCTCGGCTCCATGGTGAACAGCGCCGCGACCACCTGGTTCAACCGCCCGCGCTACTGATCGCGCTCGCGGCGAACCAGGGGTTTCCCGCCGTCACCCGTAAGGGCCGCGCTCTCCCGTCACAAGGGGAGCGCGGCCCTTCGCCGTCCCCCTAGGCTGTCGGGTTGTCCGGCTGGGAGAGGACTGGCTTTTGTACAGCATCGTCGTCGTGCCCCCACAGACCGAACCACCGTGCAGGGAAGCCCAGTTCAGGCTCGTTCCGGTGAGCGGCTCACCTTCTGTCCGTGCGGTCGGCCGCTACACCTGCGTGGTCTCCGGCCGGCTCCGGGAACCGGCCGAACTCCCGGGAAACCGCTGGGTCCTGATCGCCACCGGATACGTCACCTCCGCCGAGCGCGTAAACATGTCGCACCGGGGCCCGCGAAGCGCAGGGCCTTCGCGGCACGGATGGAGCACTACCTCAAGGAGTACACCCGCGCGGCGGCCGGTGACTCTCGCAGATCTGAGGTACCGGCGCGCGGCGGCCGCTGGGACGGTGACTCCACTCCACCGACTCGGTGGACGGAAGTCTCCATTCCCCCACCGGAACGTTCTCGAAGGCCACGCTGAACTGCGGCTACGGCCACCTGTGCATGACGGGCAACGGCACGAACTTCGACTTCTACAAGTGTCAGCGCTGGACGTCCACAACTGGACCGGGGACGGCCCGTTCATCAACCACCAGACGCCCGGCACCGTCGCCAAGTTCTACAACAAGGACGGCATCCGGTGGACGTCGAGGGCCTACGAGTCCGGCCGGGCGACGTGGGACCCGATCTGGTCCCTCCAGCCCTGCGGAGCGTCTCTAACCAGCTAAGCGATCCCATGTCAGACGTGGTGTCTGGCAACGGGATCGCCCACCGTGGTGGGGTGGCGTGGGCGTGCAGGTGGAAGCCCGCGCCCAGTGCCGCTCCTCGTGGCTGGTGCCGGTTGGTGGGTGTGCTGATCGTTGTCACGCCCTGGTGCCGGTGGGCTGCGCGGGGCAGCCGGGTCCGGTCCGTGTGAGCGTGTCCCTCCGGACGCTTGCCCGCCGGACCTGTGGGTCTGGTGGGGGAGGGTGTCCGGCGTCGCCTGGGCGTCGGACGTGTGGCTCGAGGCCGGGTGGGGCCGGTCTTGGACCGGTCGTTCCGGCTGGTCTTGTCGGCACTCGGCGTGATGACTGCACGGGTTTCGAGCTTGTCCACCACCGCGCGGATCACCATCGCGCCCCTGGCGCGGTCGGTGACGGTCTTGGTCTGGTGGGTGAGGCCGCGTGCCGCGATACGTCGCCACGCGCCGTGGTCGCGGTCGCCCTGCCACAGGCAGGAGGGGCAGAGGGCCCATTTCCAGCCGGGCGTGGTGGGCCGGTCGGGGGCTTTGCGGTGCCGCAGCGGGGTGAGGCACTGGGGGCAGTGCTTGGAAGTGTTGCGCGCCGGGACGGTGACGACGGCGATACCTACTTCGGCGGCGAGGTGGCGCATGCGGACCACGATCTGCCCGCGCACCTGCTGGGAGAGGCGGGTGTTCAAGGTACGGCCCATACCCTTGGCTTCCATCGACCGCAGGTCTTCGACATAGATCACCGTGGCCGAGGCGGTGATGGCCTGATCCACCGTCCAGCGGGCGGCAGCCCACGCCAGAGCGTCGTTGAGGTGGGCACGCCGGTCGCAGACATGCCGGATCTCGTCCCGCAGGATGTGGTGCCTGCCCGTCAAGGCGTGCTGTTCGTCTCCTGCGGTGAGCCGTTCGTAGTGGTCGGCCTTGGTGTGCAGGTGCTCGGACAAACGGCGCAGGCGGTGCTGTCTGGCGAGGATACCGGCTGCCCGGAACTGTCCGCCGGAGCCGAGGGCGGTGATCTGGCCGTCGTCGTGCAGGCGCGCGGCACCGACGGACAGCAGGGTGTTCAGGCCCCAGTCCACGCCCAGCGCGATGGTGTGCCCGGTCCGCCGCGTCCTGGGGACGGCGTGGGTGTAGGCGAGATCGGCACGGACTTGGCCGCCGTTCACGCGCAGGGTGGGCAGGTGGACAACCGCGCCAGCAGGGACAGTCGGGGGAAGCGTGATCGGGCAGGCCACCCAGGTCCAGTCCTTGTAGGAGGCGGGATCGGGGCGGGTGGGGAGCTGGAGGCGCAGCAGTGCGCGGCCTGGCTCGTCGGTGCGTTCGATGGTGGCCTGCTGCCCGTCGCACGCCGAGAGCAGCAGCATGCGTGCGATGCGGGGCGTGGCCTCCAGCTCGAACACATCGAGCGGCATCCGGCCCGTCATCCGGACGAACGCCGTCACCTGCCGAGTACGGGATTTGATCACATTCGACGGCAGGAACTGCCCGCCCGGCACCGCCCCGCGCACCGCGGCCCACTCCTCGGCAGTCCGCCTGTCCGGGGCACCCGGCCACGTAGTGAGGACCCCGGCCGTCAGGTCGGCACGCCACTTCGCCGCCCGCAGCACGCGCCCGGCCTGCTCCTGGGCCATCCGCACGATCCGGTCATTGGCCTTGACACCCCCGGCCGGTGCGGTGGTCCAGCCCAGACGGCGCAGCGCCATCCACGCGTTCGACGGCAGCGCCCGGCCCCCGGCATCCTCACCCGAGGCCAACACGTCCACATCGGCGCAATTCCAGTGCCGGGCCAGCAGGTCGGCGGCCATCACGGACACCAGACCGGCAGCCCATCCCACCCGCTCCGCCAGCACCGCTGCGGCGAGGACCTCGCCAGTTCTCTCATCCACCCCGGTACGCAGCAGGCTACGGGCACACGCGGTACGGGACGTCTCACCCTCACCGAGCGGAAGCCTCCGACTCACCCCCGCCCCTCCCTTCCCGCCCCCAGTGCTGTCATCCAATCAACGACACCCATGAGAAAAGGTCACGCATTCGATCTACGCACCCACATACGACACCGAGACCGCTAATGGACACACGGCATGACGCCGGCCCACGACACATCACTACGGATCCCAGAGGAAACAGGTGAGCCTGACAGCCACGGGCGACAGGGCCGACAGGGCCGACAGGGCCGACAGGTCACGGCACACGACCGCGGGCCGTGCCTTCACGGGGGAAGGCACGGCCCGCGGTCGTGTGCTGCTCGCTGAGACCTAGTGGAAGAAGTGGCGCGTGCCGGTGAAGTACATCGTCACGCCCGCCTTCTTCGCAGCCTCGACGACCTGCTCGTCACGGATGGAACCGCCGGGCTGGACGATCGCCTTCACACCGGCGTCGATCAGGATCTGCGGCCCGTCCGGGAACGGGAAGAACGCGTCCGACGCGGCGAACGAACCGCGCGCCCGCTCCTCGCCGGCCCGCTCCACGGCCAGCTTGCAGGAGTCGACGCGGTTGACCTGGCCCATGCCGACGCCGACCGAGGCGCCGTCCTTGGCCAGCAGGATCGCGTTGCTCTTCACCGCGCGGCACGCCTTCCAGGCGAACGCCAGCTCGTCGAGCTCGCCCGGGGACAGCGCGTCGCCCGTCGCGAGGGTCCAGCTCGCCGGGTTGTCTCCGTCGGCCTGGACGCGGTCGGTGACCTGGAGGAGCGCGCCGCCGTCGATCTGCTTCGTCTCGACGAGCGCCGACGGGCCCTGGTGGGCGCGCAGCACGCGGATGTTCTTCTTCTTGGTGAGGGCCTCGAGCGCGCCGTCCTCGTACTCGGGCGCGACGATGACCTCGGTGAAGATGTCCGCGACCTGCTCGGCCATCTCCTTCGTCACCGGCCGGTTGACGGCGATGACGCCGCCGAATGCGGACATCGGGTCACAGGCGTGCGCCTTGCGGTGCGCCTCGGCGACGCTCGACGCGACCGCGATGCCGCACGGGTTGGCGTGCTTGATGATCGCGACGCACGGGTCGTCGTGGTCGTACGCGGCACGGCGCGCGGCGTCCGTGTCTGTGTAGTTGTTGTACGACATCTCCTTGCCGTGCAGCTGCTCGGCCTCCGCGAGACCGCCGGTGCCGTCGACGTAGAGGGCGGCGGCCTGGTGCGGGTTCTCGCCGTAGCGCAGGACGTTCTTGCGCCCGTACGTCGCGCCGAGGAACTCGGGGAGGCCGCTCTCGTCGGCGGCCGCGTAGCCGTCGGCGAACCAGGACGCGACCGCGACGTCGTACGCCGCCGTGTGCTGGAAGGCCTCGCCGGCGAGGCGCTTGCGGGCGGTCAGGTCGAAGCCGCCGTCGCGAACGGCCGACAGGGCGTCGGCGTACCGGGCGGGGCTGGTGACGACGGCCACCGACGGGTGGTTCTTGGCGGCGGCGCGCACCATCGAGGGGCCGCCGATGTCGATCTGCTCGACGCACTCGTCGGGAGTGGCGCCCGAGGCGACGGTCTCCTTGAAGGGGTACAGGTTCACGACGACGAGCTGGAAGGGCTCCACGCCGAGCTCGGCGAGCTGGCGCTGGTGGTCCTCCAGGCGCAGGTCGGCGAGGATGCCCGCGTGGATCTTCGGGTGCAGCGTCTTGACGCGCCCGTCGAGGCACTCGGGGAAGCCCGTGAGCTCCTCGACCTTGGTGACGGGCACTCCGGCGGCGGCGATCTTCGCAGCGGTCGAGCCGGTCGACACCAGCTCCACGCCCGCCTCGTGCAGCCCGCGCGCGAGGTCTTCCAGACCGGTCTTGTCGTAGACGCTGACGAGCGCCCGGCGAATGGGCCGCTTGTTGCTCTCGGCGGTCACTGGATAACTACCTTTCGTCCCTCAATGCGATAGCCGTTGCGGGCCAGACGCCCCACGACATCGACGAGCAGCCTGCGCTCGACTTCCTTGATGCGCTCGTGCAGAGCGCTCGCGTCGTCCTCGTCCCGGACCTCGACCACGCCCTGGGCGATGATCGGGCCGGTGTCGACGCCGTCGTCGACGAAGTGGACGGTGCATCCGGTGACCTTGGCGCCGTACGCGAGCGCGTCGCGCACACCATGGGCTCCGGGAAAACTGGGGAGCAGGGCGGGGTGCGTGTTCACGAACCGCCCGCCGAACCGGGCGAGGAACTCCTTGCCCACGATCTTCATGAACCCGGCCGAGACCACGAGGTCCGGCTCGTACGCCGCCGTGGCCTCGGCGAGCGCCCGGTCCCACTCCTCGCGGGTGGCGAAGTCCTTCACCCGGCAGACGAAGGTGGGCAGCCCGGCGCGCTCGGCGCGCTCGAGCCCGGCGATGGAGTCACGGTCGGCGCCGACGGCCACGATCTCGGCGCCGTAACCCTCCGCGCCCTCGGCCGCGAGGGCGTCGAGCAGAGCCTGCAGATTCGTGCCTGATCCGGAGACCAGCACGACGAGCCGCTTGGCCACAGCGAGGGCCTTTCTCGGGAGTGCGTTTGTAGGGTCGCACAAAGGCTTCATGGTTCCCGATACGGGGAACTCTACGAAGCGGTCGACCGTCAGCAACGATACCGGCACATGGAGCGGCCCCCACGGGACGGGGGCGCGGCCGGAAGGTAGCGTCTGTGGCGGATTCGCCACCGAAGGAACGCCGCCCGCTTGCGGGGCGTTCACTTGAGAACGGGCTCGCCCGCAGCCGCGCCACGATCGATCTAGGGGAAGACGCACACCTGATGCCGGACCGAAGCCTCCGCCTGCCGCTGCTGCCCGCCGGCTCGACCCTGTTGCGCGAAGGCCGTCCCACGCCTCCTCCGCCCCAGGACACACCGCCCAAGTCCTCCGATTCCTCCAAGCCGTCCAAGCCGTCCAAGGACGACAACCCGTTCGCGCCGCCGCCGGAGGGCTCGCCCGACCGCCCGTGGCAGCCGCGCCGCCCCGAGGGCGGTCAGGACGGCCAGGGCGACGGGTCGGGCGGGGACCGGAACCCGTGGGGCGGTCAGTGGAGCGACCGGCAGCCGGGCCGCGCCCAGGGCGGCCGCTTCGGCGACCGTCCCGGCCAGGGCGGCGGTCCGGGCGGTCAGGGCGGACCCGAAGGCCCCCAGGGGCCCGGCTCCGGCATGCGCTGGGACCCGACGGACCCGGCCCAGCGCCGCGCTCGCTACGCACTGCTCTCCGGCATGTGGGGCTTCTTCTTCGCACTGTTCAGCTGGCCTTACGTGGCTCTGCTGCTCGGCGCGCTCGCCCTGTACTGGGGCATCACCGCCCTGCGCGCCAAGCCCCGCACGCCGAACCCGGACGCCCCGGCGCCCACCGGTCCCGCCGCCGGTTCGAGACCGCAGACCACGGCGGCCGTCAGCGGCCTGGTCACCGGCTCCCTCGCCCTGGCCCTGGTCGCCGCCACGTTCACGGCCCAGCTGGTCTACAGCGACTACTACACGTGCGTGAACGACGCGCTGACCAGCGCGTCCCAGAAGGCGTGCAACGACAAGCTCCCGAAGGAACTGCGCACACTGCTCGGCACGCGCGACTAGGGAGTGTCCAGCGGGCGGGGCTCTTCGGGGGCCGCGCCCGGGCCCCTGTTCGAGCCCGCCTCAGGTTCCGTGTCCCTGCTCGTGTCGGACGCCTCCTTGAGCGCTGCCCAGCGCGCTTCCCTCGTGGCCTCGCCCGGCCAGGCGTCGCCCGCCCGGACGGGCCCGTCCGGGAAGGGGAAGGGGTCCACGGAGAAGGGGTCGGCGGAGAACGGGTCCGCGGGGAAGAAGTCGTACGGCTCGAACGCGGCGTCGCCCGACGGGGTCCTCCCGGCCTGCGCCGCCCCCTCCCGGCGCCGTCGCGGCAGCCAGTTCCTCGGCGACGGGATCCGGGGGCGCCGCCACCACGACGGGGCCCGCTCCTCGAGGGATTCCTCGGTCCGCTCCTCGGCCCGCTCCTCAGCCGATTCCCCGGCCCGTTCCCCGCCCGTTTCGCCGACCCGCTCATCGCGCGGCACCCTGACCCGCCACGCCCGCAGCCCCACGGTCACCGGCACCCCCACCAGCGCCGTCCATCCCGCCGCCGCGAGCCCGGTCAGCCACCCCACGGGTCCGAACTCCGCGAGCCCCGCGACGCCCATCGGACCGCCGGCCGCCACCGCGAGCCCCGCGAAGGCCAGCCCGCACAGCACCGCCGCGACGCCCGCCGCCATCGCCGTACGCCCCCGCGACCACGCCTCGTCCCGCTCCCCGTGCCGGGGCGCCGCCGCCCCCGCCACGAACCACGCCACCGTCAGCCCGGCCACGACCGGCACCGCGCCCGCCGACCAGTTGAGCGTCGACCCGGGGCCCGGCTCCGGCACCGCCGCGAGCAGCGGGAAGGCGGGCAGCAGCGGCCCCGACGACACCCCGAGCGGCCCGGCCACACTCCCCCCGCCGAGCGCGAAGCCGGGACCGAGCGCGTACGCGGCGCCCCACACCGCCGCGTTCGGCACCAGCGCGGCGGCCAGCAGGAGCACCGCGGCCCGTCCCGACCACACGTCCGTGAGCTGCTCGAACGAATGCCGCACCGCCTCGGCGTGCCACAGCGTCGACGCCGCCACGACCAGCGCGCCGCCCGCCACGAGCACGAGCGCCCCGGCGGCCGCGGCCCGCGCGGCGACCGGCAGCAGACGGCGTACGAACACCTCGCGCTCGCCGTCCTGGACGGCGTCGAGACGATGGCGCCGGAGCGCGGGCAACGGGATGCGCGGGCGGCCGTGGGCCGTCCAGATCCCGGCGCCCGCGGCGGCCACGGCGACGACCGTCAGATGCGCGGTGACGCTCGGCCAGGACGGCCGCAGCTCACCGTCCGACGCGTAGAACGCGGCGCCGCCGCCCACCAGCAGATAGCCGATCACGATCCCGCCCCACGCGGTCCGCCAGGCCGTCTGCGGCGCGTCCCCGTCGTCGGCGCCCTCCACCGCGTCACGCGCCGCGCGGTGCAGCAGCCACACCGGAATCACCAGAAGGAGCAGTGGCGCGACGCCGATCGGCGCCGGGGTCCCCGAGAGCGTGTCCGTCCTGACGACCTCGGCGCCGTGCGCGAGCAGCCACAGCGCGGCGGCGGCGTGCAGGGCCCCGCCGGGACCGCTGTCCGGGTAGGGCGAGCTGATCCACAGCACCATGACGAGCACGGCGGACGAGCCGAGCCCGAGGCCGGCCGCGACGACCCCGCCGAACAGGCAGGCGGCGGGCCCCGGGGAGCGGTCACGCACGCGGGAGAGCAGGAGCGGCAACGACAGGCCACGGTCGGTCATTTGGGTCACGCGGCCATGCTCCCAACGACGCACGCTTTATTCGTGTAACAGGCGAAGACCGGATGTGTCGCTCAAGATACGTTTATGCACTTATTCACGCGAAAGGGTGTGTGGAGTCCCCTATGACGCAGAGCCCCGCCTCCCCGCTGCCAGCCCCCAACGAGCGCCGCAAGCTCCGCGAGTCGAAGTCCCTGACTCAGGCTCAGGTCGCCGCGCAAGTGGGCGTCACCCGGGAAACGTTCCGCTCCTGGGAATCCGGCCGGACCACCCCGAGGGGCCGCCAGGGGGAGGCGTACGCGACGTTCCTGGCGGACATCGAGGCGGAGAGACAAGCGCCGGCCGCCAAGGCAACAGTCACCGCCAAGGCAGCAGCCACCGCCACGACAGCCCCCGCCCGGACCAGACGCTCCGTCGGACGCCGGGACTCCGCCCCGCTCGACCGGGGCCAGGAGCGCGGCGGACGGTGGGGGCGACCCGCGGCCACAGCGGAAGCGGGCGGGAGCCCGAGCCCGACGGAGTCCCCGAAGGGCGCCACCGAGGCCTTCGACCGGCTCTACACCCACGCGGCCCCGGGTCTGGTCCGCCAGACCTACCTCCTCACCGGCCGCCGCACCCTCGCCAGGGAGTCCGTGGAGCGCGCCTTCCAGTTCGCCTGGCAGCGCTGGCCCGAGGTCGCCGTGGACCGCGACCCCGTCGGCTGGGTCAGGGCCGCCGCGTACGAGTACGCCATGTCGCCCTGGCACCGGCTCCGCCCGAGCCACCGGCACCCCGAGGCGCCGCCCGCCGACGCCGCCCACCGCGCGCTGCTCGACGTACTCCTGAGCCTGCCGTCCTCGTACCGCCGCACCCTGCTGCTCTACGACGGGGTCGGGCTCGATCTGCCCGAGACCGCCGCCGAGACGGAGGCCACCACGCCCGCTGCGGCGAAGCGGCTGCTCCACGCGCGGGAGGCCGTGGCCGAGCAGCTGCCCGCCCTCGCCGTACCCGACCAGCTCCACCGGCGCCTGACCGAACTCGCGGGCGCCGAGAAGCTCCAGGCGCCCAAGTCGACCCTGGTCCGCACGGAGGGCGAGCGCCGGACCCGCTTCTGGACCCGCTCGGCCATTGCCTTCACCGTCCTGATCGTCGGCGCGACGGCCCTCACGCTGCGCACCGCGCCGACCCGTTACGAACCGATCCCCGCCCCCGGCTCCATGATCACCGGAGTACCGCCGCGGACGGGGCCGGGACCGCTCACGCAGGCGGACAAGAAGCTGCGCGACAAGCTGCACAAGTCGACGCAGAGCAGCCCTCACCGCCTCGCCCCCGCGGCCGACTGAGCCCCGACGGGCTTCCCGTACCGGGTTCCCGTGCAGACGCGACGACAGTGGGCCCGCACCCCCGAAAGGGTGCGGGCCCACTGATGTCAGGCAGGTGGCGGAACTACGAGAGCAGCTCGCGCGCCAGCTTGGCCGTCTCGGTCGGCGTCTTGCCGACCTTCACGCCGGCGGCCTCGAGGGCCTCCTTCTTGGCCTGTGCGGTGCCAGAAGAGCCGGACACGATCGCGCCCGCGTGACCCATCGTCTTGCCCTCGGGGGCGGTGAAGCCCGCGACGTAGCCGACGACCGGCTTGGTGACGTGCTTGGCGATGTAGTCCGCCGCACGCTCCTCGGCGTCGCCGCCGATCTCGCCGATCATGACGATCAGGTCGGTGTCGGGGTCGGCCTCGAACGCCTCGAGGGCGTCGATGTGCGTCGTACCGATGACCGGGTCGCCACCGATGCCGACGGCGGACGAGAAGCCGAGGTCACGGAGCTCGTACATCATCTGGTACGTCAGCGTGCCGGACTTCGAGACCAGGCCGATGCGGCCCGGCTTCGTGATGTCGCCCGGGATGATGCCGGCGTTCGACTGGCCCGGGGTGATGAGACCGGGGCAGTTCGGGCCGATGATGCGGGTCTTGTTGCCCTTCGACTTCGCGTACGCCCAGAAGGCGGCGGAGTCGTGGACGGCGATGCCCTCGGTGATCACGACAGCGAGGGGGATCTCGCCGTCGATCGCCTCGACGACGGCGGCCTTGGAGAAGGCCGGCGGCACGAAGAGGACGGAGACGTTGGCGCCCGTCTTCTCCATGGCCTCCTTGACCGTGCCGAAGACCGGGACCTCGGTGCCGTCGAAGTCGACGGAGGTGCCGGCCTTGCGCGGGTTCACGCCGCCGACGATGTTCGTGCCGTCACCGAGCATGAGCTTGGTGTGCTTCATGCCCGTGGCACCGGTCATGCCCTGGACGATGACCTTGCTGTCCTTGGTGAGGAAGATAGCCATGGTGGTCTGAGTCCCTCTTCCTTACTTCGCAGCCGCGGCGAGCTCGGCGGCCTTGTCGGCCGCGCCATCCATGGTGTCCACACGCTGGACGAGCGGGTGGTTGGCGTCGCTGAGGATCTTGCGACCCAGCTCCGCGTTGTTGCCGTCGAGTCGCACGACCAGCGGCTTGGTGACCTCTTCGCCCTTGTCGGCGAGGAGCGCCAGGGCCTGCACGATGCCGTTGGCGACCTCGTCACAGGCGGTGATGCCGCCGAAGACGTTGACGAACACGGACTTGACGTCCGGGTCGCCGAGGATGATCTCCAGGCCGTTCGCCATCACCTGGGCGGACGCGCCGCCACCGATGTCGAGGAAGTTGGCCGGCTTCACGTTGCCGTGGTTCTCACCGGCGTACGCGACGACGTCCAGGGTCGACATGACCAGACCGGCACCGTTACCGATGATGCCGACCTCGCCGTCGAGCTTGACGTAGTTGAGGTTCTTGGCCTTGGCAGCAGCCTCGAGCGGGTTGGCTGCGTCCTTGTCCTCGAGCGCCTCGTGCTCGGGCTGGCGGAAGTCGGCGTTCTCGTCGAGGGAGACCTTGCCGTCAAGGGCGATGACCTTGCCGGAGGCGACCTTGGCGAGCGGGTTCACCTCGACGAGGAGGGCGTCCTCCTTGATGAAGGTGTCCCACAGGGTGACGAGGATGTCGGCGACCTGGTCGGCGACCTCGGCCGGGAACTTCGCCTGGGCGACGATCTCCTGGGCCTTCTCCTTGGAGACGCCCTCGTTGGCGTCGACCGGCACCTTCGCGAGGGCGTCGGGGTTCTCCTCCGCGACGACCTCGATCTCCACGCCGCCCTGGACGGACGCCATGGCGAGGAAGGTGCGGTTGGTGCGGTCGAGGAGGTACGAGACGTAGTACTCCTCGAGGATCTCCGGAGCGGTCTCGGCGATCATCACCTTGTGGACCGTGTGGCCCTTGATGTCCATCCCGAGGATGTCCGTCGCGCGGGCGACGGCCTCGTCCGGGGTGGCGGCGAGCTTGACGCCGCCTGCCTTGCCACGGCCGCCGACCTTCACCTGCGCCTTGACGACCGACTTGCCGCCCAGTCGCTCGGTGGCCTCGCGCGCCGCCTCAGGCGTGTCGATGACTTCACCGGCCAGCACCGGTACACCGTGCTTGGCGAAGAGGTCCCTCGCCTGGTACTCGAACAGGTCCACGCGCGTCCGTCCCTTTTCCGTGATCTCGCTGCGATCTCGCTGCTTTGTGGTCAGCTGTCTGCGTGGGCGTGCCGCGAAGGGCAACGTGACTGCGCTGTCACAAGGGAGGCGTAGGACGGAGTCCGGTACGCGGCATGTCCGTCTCGCAGGTTATCGCCGCTCGCCCGGGGTCCCTAAATCGCAGATCACACCTGAGCGGTGATAACAGTCACAGAGCAGGGCCCCACCGGCCTGGGGTGCGCCCGGTGGGGCCCCTGAGAGCCCCTGAAAGACCCGGTGGGAGGACCTGGAGAGCCCTGCCGCCGGGCTGGGAAGGGCCCGGGCGGGTGATCCTCACCCCAATGAGGACCACCCGCCGCCATCTGCCGGGCCGGGCCCGGCTTGTCACTCCGGTCCCCGGCTGCCCGCAGACGACGTATTCAGTCCGCTTCGGTCCGCCGACGCGTTCCGCGGTTGCGCCGGACGGACTACAGACCGGACGGGCTACAGATACGGACTTCGGACGGAGAGCCTCTGCGACGCCTCAGATACCGATGCCGTTGGCGGCGGCGTCCGTGGCGTTCGTCAGGTAGCTCGGGGCGACCGAGGCGGCCACGCCCTGGACGCCCTGGACCGCGTTCCCGGCGAGCGGCTGCGCGTCGGCGCCGACCGTGCCGGTCAGGTTCTGCGCGAACGGCGAGACCTCACCGACGACCCCGCCCGCGAACGGCGTCACGTCGCCGACCACACCGCCGGCGAACGGCATCACGTCGCCCACGACGCCCTGCGCCAGGTAGTCCGCGCTGCCGCCGACGCCCTGCACGACCGGCTGCACCTGGTCGTACACGGCCTGCACGAGGGGCTGGACCGCGCCGACGACCCCGCCCGCGAACGGCTGCACGTCGTCCGCGACGACCGACTGCGCGAAGGGCTGGACCTGGCCCACGACCCCGTCCGCGAACGGCGTGACGTGGCTGACGACGCCACCGGCGAACGGCGTCACGTCGCCGACCGCACCGCCCGCGAGCGTGCCGACGTCACCGACCGCCTGGCCGGCGACCGGGACCACGCCGTGCACGGCGGTCGCGGCGATGGGGGGAAGCACCGCGGCGGAGGTCTCGTCGACGACGGGACCGGCGGCCGTGGTCACTCCGCCGACGGTGCCGGAGGCGGTGGCCGGGACGTTCTGGGCGTAGCCCGGGACCTGCGCCGCGGTTCCGTACGCCTGGGCGGCGATGCCCTGGACCTGGGTGGTGGCGCCCTGGACGTGGCCCTGCGCGCCGGTCACCGTGCGGTCGACGTCGGGGGCGAACGCGGACAGGGGGCCGAACAGGTAGTCGATCTCCTGCGTGGCGCCGTCCTGTACGGCTCCGGCCCGGGCGCCGGCGTTCTGCGCGACGGCGTCGGCCGACACGTTCGGGACCCCGGCGGTGCGGGCGTGTGCGGCGCGGGCCGCGGCGGTGCGGGCGGTGTCGGCGACGCCGGTGACGCCCTCGACGTAGGTCCGGGCCTGCTGCTTGGCGTGCGCGGCGGCGGCCTCGACCCGGGCGTCGGTGTGGCGGACCGCGCCCTGGGCCCCGGCGACGGCGGGACCGGCCTGGGGCGCGGCCTTCGCGGCGGTGCCGGAGACGGTTCCGGAGACGTTGGAGACCGCGCCGGACGCGGTCGTCCGGGTCTGGCCGGTCACGCCCGCCACGGTGTCCTGGACCTTGCCGGTGACCGAGCCGACGGTGCCATGGGTGACGTCGTCGACGGCGCCCTGGACGTGGGAGACCGTGCCCTGGACGTCGGCGACCACGTCACCGGCCAGGTCCGGGACCGCCACGGAGTGGGCGGGCATTTCGTCGGCGCTGGCGGCGGCGGAGCCGAGCGCCCACGCACCGGAGACGCCGGCGGCTATCACGATGGAACGGCGGATGTTCTTGTTCATGCTTGCGTCAGATCCTTCGAATTCTCATGTCCGGTCCCGCGCTGGAGGTCCAGCGGTGGGCCGGCGGCGTCCGGCCGGAGTGGTCCGGCCGGCGGGCAGACCTGTGCCGCCCCCGCGCGGCAGGTCACGTGCGGGGAACGGGCTGCCCTAGCCGGGGAATTCGGGGATGTCTCGGTGCCTGTCGCGGGTGGGGGCGGCGTGGGAGGACCCCGTCGCTCCGGGCAGCAGCCGGGCCGTCGCGCCGCTGCCGAACGCTGCCGCGGCGAGATCGGAGTGCCGCGTCGTGCTGCCGTCCCCCGCCGACTGACCGACCGCGCTGCCACTCGGGAACGCGGGTGCGGGGGCGGGAGTCGGGCTGCCGGCCGCCTTTGTGGCCGGGGTTCGCGCGGGTACGGCGTTGTCGCCTGCCGAGGCGAACACGTCGCCCACGGGCACGGCTGCTTCTCGCTTGCGGGGCCTTGCGCGGTCACTGTGCCCGGCGGCCGCATGGGCTCCGGCGCTCGGAGCCGGTGCCGTGTGGGCGCCGTTCCCGGGCTGACCGGGGACACCGGGGGCGCCGATCTGCCCCGGAATGCCGGGCAGTCCCGGCATCGAGGGCGGACCCGGCAGGAACTGCGGCGGAGCCTCGGCGGCGAGCCCGCCGAGGAGCCCTCCGGCGAACTCCCCCACTTCCCGGACCTCTTCCCGCACCGCTCCCTGGACCGTTCCCCGCACGTCGCGCACTCCTCGTACGACGGGTGCGGCGACCTGAGTGCGGACCGGCTCGGTCACATGGGTCCGGACGGGCTCGACCACGCGATTCCGGGCGGGCTCCACGGCTTGCTCCCGCACGGCCCCGACTGCTCGGGAACCGCTGGCGGGAGACGTGCGGTGCGCCGCCTGCGCGGGGACGGGTGCGTGAACCGGCGTCCGAGCGGTTGCGTGAACCGCCTGCTCGCCCGCGGACCCCGTCGGCGGCAGAACTCCCTCCGCCGCATGCGCCCTTCCTCCGCACAGCAGGCCGAACACGATCAGGCCCCCCGCAAGGAACATCACCCGGAGCGCCACGTTCAGCGCACGCCGCCCGGCCGCTGCGCGCACGACGCGCAGAGCGGCAACAGGCAGAGCGACCGGGGAAGTCAAGGCGGGGAACCCTCCCGTACGAGGGGCGCGGGGACGCGGGACGCGTGGGCGCGGGGATGAGAAGAGCCGCGCCGATCCTTGCACGGGACGCCCGAGGTTGCGCAAGCCCCCTGTTACCGATGGGTAGTCATGTCCGGATTTACGGCGTCCCGCACCTACGACGCCCTGTTCGCCGGGTTCCCCGAGTCCGGTATCGGCAGCGGCCGCTTCTCGATCGCCGCCGCCATCACCTCCGGGAAAAGATCCGGCGTGCAGGCGAACGCCGGTGCTCCCAAGGCCGCGAGCGCCGCCGCGTGCTCCCTGTCGTACGCGGGTGCCCCTTCGTCGGACAGCGCGAGCAACGTGACGAACTGCACTCCTGACGACTTCATCGCGGCGACCCGCTTCAGCATCTCGTTCCGGATTCCCCCTTCGTAGAGGTCGCTGATGAGGACGACGACGGTCTCCGCGGGGCGCGTGATCTGTGACTGGCAGTACGCGAGCGCTCTGTTGATGTCGGTGCCGCCGCCGAGCTGCGTGCCGAACAGGACGTCGACCGGGTCGTCGAGCTGGTCGGTGAGGTCGACGACGGCCGTGTCGAACACGACGAGTCTGGTGTTGATGGACCGCATCGAGGCCAGCACAGCGCCGAACACGGAGGCGTAGACGACCGAGGCAGCCATCGAACCCGACTGGTCGATGCAGAGGATGACCTCCTTCTTCACCGACTGGGACGCGCGGCCGTATCCGATGAGCCGCTCGGGGACGACGGTGCGGTACTCCGGCAGGTAGTTCTTGAGGTTGGCCGCGATCGTGCGGTTCCAGTCGATGTCGTGGTGACGGGGCCTGTTGATACGGGCGCTGCGGTCGAGCGCGCCGGTGAGCGTCGCGCGGGTCCGCGTGACGAGGCGCTTCTCCAGGTCCTCGACGACCTTCCGCACGACGGCGCGAGCCGTCTCCTTCGTCGTCTCCGGCATCGCCTTGTTGAGGGAGAGCAGCGTGCCGACGAGGTGCACGTCGGCGTCGACCGCTTCCAGCATCTCCGGTTCGAGCAGGAGCGCGGACAGGCCCAGGCGGTCGATGGCGTCTCGCTGCATGACCTGGACGACGGACGAAGGGAAGTACGTCCGGATGTCGCCGAGCCAGCGCGCCACGGACGGCGCGGACGCCCCGAGGCCGGCCGAGCGGTGACGCCCCCGCTCGGCCTTGTCACCTCCCCCGTAGAGCGCGGTCAGGGCGCCGTCCATCGCCGCGTCCTGGCCGCCGAGCGCGCATCCGGTGCCGTCCGCCTCGTCCCCGCCGAGCACGAGCCGCCAGCGCCGCATCCGCTCGCCCCGGGCTCCCCCGCTGAGCTCGTCCACCTGGTCGACCGCCATCAGGCCACCCCCACAAGGTCGTTGTCACCCCGGCCGGAACCGGTTCCCGAGTCAGATCCGGTGTCGGCGTCGTCCGTCCCGAGCAGCAGCCGCAGCACCGGCAGCACCGCGTCCGCGCGCACCTGGTCGAGGCCGGGCGCGAACCCCGGCGGCGCCGTCCCCACGGCCGCCGTGGGTCCCGCCCCCGCGGGCCCGCGCCGCACCAGCTCCCCCAGCGTGCGTCGCACACCGGATTCGTAGGCGGAGAACGTGCGGCGCAGCAGCGGCAGTACGTCCGTGAACGCGTCAGCGGAAACTCCCGTCAGCCAGCCGTCGACGAGTGCGAGCAGCCGCTCGTCGTGTACGAGGAGCAGCCCGCCGCCGGATCCGCCGCCCACGAACCCCTCGATCCACGCGGCGGCCTCGGCGGGCCCGGTGCCGGGCGAGAGGGCGAGCCCCATCAGCCGCGCGGCCTCGCCCTCGGCCAGCTGTCCGTCGTCGAGGAGCAGCCGCGCGCACCGCCCCCGGATCACGCCGGCCACACTGTCGCGTACGGCGAGGACCCGCAGCACGGAGTGCCAGCGGCCTCTGTGTCCGGCCGTCCCGTCGTCCTCCAGGAGCCCCACCGCCGCGTGCACCGCGTCCACATGGCCGCGCATCTCGGCCGCGGCGTCCCCGTCGAGCCCCGCGCACGCGGGCGGCAGGCCCACGAAGACGCGCTCGGCGAGACCGGCCGCCACCTCGCTCAGCGCCTGGGTGTCCGTCCCTCGCACATCGCCGTAGCGCAGGGAGCGGACGAGGGCGGGCAGGGCCTGGGCGAGATGGCCGACGTCCGCGTCCATCGCGGCGCGGTCGGCGAGCACACGCATCACCACCGGGAGCGCATCCGGCAGTTCGGCGAGGAGGCAGCGCTCCGCGAGGGCGGTGACGTCGGCGAGGGCCGGCGCGCCGATCGCGTCCGCCTCGGCTCTGGCGGTGGCCGCCGAGAGCACGGTCGTCCCCCAGACCCCCGCCTCGGCGACGCGCACGGACAGCTCGGGCTCCCAGCGCAGCCGCCAGGTCTCCCGGAACGTGCCCGTGGAGGCGCGCATGGACCGTGCCGGTTCGCCCCAGCCGACGTCGAGGAGGCGGAGCCGGTGCAGGAGCCGGCTGCGCGCCGCGTCGGTCTCCCGGCGCAGGTCGAGCTCCAACTCCCGCTCCAGTGCCTCCGGTTTGAGCCGCAGGGAGCGCTGCAGCCGCGTGAGGTCGCGTTGCAGCGGCACGGCGGGCGCCGCGTCCGGGACCTCGCCGAGTACGTCCCCGACGACGAGCCTGTCGTGGACGAGCGACAGCGGTACGTCCGACCCCTCGCACATCACGGCGCGGACCGCGTCGGTCGTCTCGGTCAGCCCGGCCAGCGGACGGCCCCGCATCGCGGCGAGCGTCTCGGCGAGCCGCACCGCCTCGATGACGTGCGCCGACGACACGATCCTGTCCTCGTCCCTGAACAGCCCGGCGACCTTGGTCATCCAGCGTTCGACGGGCCGGTCCGGGGCGCTGAACAGATGCCCGTACCAGCCGGGCGAGTCGATACCCGCTCCGTATCCACCGGTCCGGGCGAGCCGGCGGTGCGTCCAGGGCACCCAGGTCATGTCGACCTTGGCCTTGGGCAGCCCCTTGAGGACGGCCCGGTCGGCGGCGACCGTGGTCTTCGTGCGCAGCGCGGGAACGTGCCAGGCGCCGCACACCACCGCGACACCGTCCCCGAACTTCTTCTGTGCGGTGCGCAGTTGAAGGCGCATATAGGCCTCCCGCACGAGGTCCCGCTCGTGCCCGCCGTCGCCGTACTCCTCCCGCAGCGCCCCCATCGCCTCACCGAGCGCCTCGAACGGCGCGAACGCGTCCCCCGACGCGCCCCGGTGCTCGATGACGTCCTCCCACCAGCGCTCCGGGTCGTCGTGCCCCGCGGTCTCGGCGAGTACGGCGAGCGGATCGACGCGCATCGCCTCCCTGGAATCCTCCTCGCCCTGGCCCGCGCCCTGCTCCCCGTCCCCCTCGGGGTCGTCCGGCGTCGCGCCCTGGTCGCGCAGGGCCAGGCTGTGCGCCGCCGGCAGGTCGATGAAGCGGACCGGAACGTCCCGCTCCAGGGCCCACCGGATCGCGACCCACTCCGGGGAGAACTCGGCCAGCGGCCAGAACGCGGAGCGCCCCGGCTCGTCCACGACATGCGCCAGCAGCGCGACCGGCGGCACCATGCCCTCGTCGGCGGCGAGGGCCACCAGGGCGTCCGCCTCGGGCGGCCCCTCGACCAGGACCACACTCGGACCCGCCGCGTCGAGCGCGGCCCGGACAGCCCTGGCCGAACCGGGGCCGTGGTGACGCACCCCGAGCAGCAGCGGTCCCTGCCCCCTCCCCCGCTCGCTCATACGCTCACCTCGCGGCACGCGCGGTAGAAGTCCTTCCAGCCGTCCCGCTCGCGGACCACGGCCTCCAGGTACTCCTGCCAGATCACCCGGTCCGCGGCCGGGTCGCGGACGACGGCCCCGAGGATGCCCGCCGCGACGTCGGACGGCCGCAGCACCCCGTCCCCGAAGTGGGCGGCCAGCGCGAGCCCGCTCGTCACGACCGAGATCGCCTCGGCCGTGGACAGCGTGCCGCTCGGCGACTTCAGCTTCGTACGCCCGTCCTCGGTGACGCCGCTCCGCAGCTCCCGGAAGACCGTGACGATGCGGCGGATCTCATCGGTGCCGTCCGGAGCGGCCGGCAGGTCGAGGGAACGGCCGATCTGGTCGACGCGGCGCGAGACGATGTCGACCTCCGCCTCAGCGCTCTCCGGCAGCGGGAGCACGACGGTGTTGAAGCGGCGGCGCAGCGCGCTCGACAGGTCGTTGACCCCCCGGTCCCGGTCGTTCGCCGTGGCGATCAGGTTGAAGCCCCTGACGGCCTGCACCTCCTGGCCCAACTCCGGTATCGGCAGCGTCTTTTCCGACAGGATCGTGATCAGCGTGTCCTGCACATCGGCCGGGATGCGGGTCAGCTCCTCGACCCGGGCCGTCATGCCCTCGGACATGGCGCGCATGACGGGGCTGGGCACGAGGGCGTCCCGGCTCGGGCCGTGCGCGAGAAGTCGCGCGTAGTTCCACCCGTAGCGGATCGCCTCCTCGGGGGTGCCCGCCGTGCCCTGCACGAGCAGCGTCGAGTCGCCGCTGACGGCGGCCGCGAGATGCTCGGAGACCCAGGTCTTCGCGGTGCCCGGCACACCGAGCAGCAACAGGGCGCGGTCGGTGGCGAGCGTGGTGACGGCGACCTCGACGATGCGGCGCGGCCCCACATACTTCGGCGTGATGACGGTCCCGTCGGGCAGCGTCCCGCCGAGCAGATACGTGGCGACGGCCCATGGCGAGAGGCGCCAGCGCTCCGGGCGCGGCCGGTCGTCCTGCGCGGCCAGCGCCGCGAGTTCGGCGGCGAAGGCGTCTTCGGCATGCGGCCGCAGCGCCTGCGCGGCGCCCCGGTCCCCCGCGGACGCGGCGCTCTTCTCGGTCGGTTCGACGGACACGGTCATGGCGATCCCCCTCGATTTCGGCCGGGCTCGGCCGGCACGTCCGGCACATCCCGAGCACTCGGCCGGGATGTGACTCCACCGTGCACCACGCCACTGACAATCACCGGTCGCACGCCGTTGACCTGTGCGAACACCCGCGCCACGGCCGATTGTCAGTGGCGGGACCTACCTTCGAGAACATGACTCAGCAGGGGGTGCGCTGGACGGCGGACCAGGTGCTGGCACTGGCGCCTGACGCCCCGTCACGCAAGGCGGGAAGC
The DNA here is from genome assembly GCF_035918235.1 of Streptomyces sp. NBC_01445. Classification (NCBI taxonomy): domain Bacteria; kingdom Bacillati; phylum Actinomycetota; class Actinomycetes; order Kitasatosporales; family Streptomycetaceae; genus Streptomyces; species Streptomyces sp. NBC_01445. The sequence goes on from NZ_CP109485.1 coordinate 4,591,644, forward strand.
AAACTCGGCGTCGCCGGACCTTGGTCGGAGGCGGGAAGTTCGGGCGAAGGGATGGTGTGGGGGCTCTGCAAGGGCAGTGGCAGCAAGCCGTATCAGACGGTCGTGGATGTCGCGGACGCGGCGGGCCCGGCCTACAAGTGCAGTTGTCCGAGCCGTAAGTTCCCGTGCAAGCACGCCCTCGGGCTCCTCCTCCTGTGGGCGGGGGCGGACGGCTCGGTGCCGGACGCGCAGACACTTCCGGACTGGGCGGAGCAGTGGGCCGAAGGGCGCAGGAAGCGGGCGCAGACCAAGCGGGAGACGGATGCGGCCGGGGGCGCCGCCGCTGATCCCGAGGCCGCGCGCCGCAGGGCCGAGCGGCGCGCCGAGCGGGTCACGGCGGGCGCGAGCGAGCTGGAGCAGCGGCTCGCGGACCTGCTGCGCGGCGGCCTGGCCTCGGCCGAGCAGGCCGGTTACGGGATGTGGGAGGAGACCGCGGCCCGCATGGTGGATGCACAGGCACCCGGACTGGCCGCGCGGGTAAGGGAGTTGGGGTCGATACCCGCGTCCGGCCCCGGCTGGCCGGTGCGGCTCCTGGAGGAATGCGCGCTGCTGCACCTCCTCGACAGCGGCTGGCTGCGCCGCGACCTGCTCCCCGCCGGACTCTCGGCGACGGTCCGCTCCCGCGTCGGACTGCCGTCATCGGCGGAAGGGCGGCCCACCCGGGACCGATGGCTGGTCCTGGCGCAGTACGACCAGGCCGACAGCCGCCTCACCACACGCCGGACGTGGCTGTACGGGACGGAGGCCGGCCACACCGCGCTCCTCCTCTCCTACGGGGCGGCGGGCCGCGCCCCGGCGCTCTCACTGCCGGTCGGCCTTGCACTGGACGCCGAGCTCTGCGCGTACGCGGGCGACGGGCAGCTCCGCGCCGACCTGGGCGAACAGTTCACGGCGCCCGCCCCAAGTCCCGTGCGGCCCAAGGGGGCAGGTGTGGCGGAGGCGGCGGCTCGGTACGGGGACGCGCTGGGCCGCGACCCATGGCTGGAGTCGTGGCCGGTGACGCTGAGTCGGGTCATACCCACGCCGGATGAGGCGAGCGGTAGCGGTAGCGGCTGGCAACTGGCTGATGCGGACGACGACTTGGCGCGACCCCACCCGGCGCGACCGGCCTCGGAGCGGCTGGCGCTCCCGATCACGCCGCAGGCCGCTTCGAGCCCCGGGCTGTGGCGGCTGGCGGCGCTGTCCGGCGGAGCCCCCGTCACCGTCTTCGGCGAGTGCGGCCACCGGGGCTTCACCCCTCTCACGGCCTGGCCCGAAGGCCCGGGAGAAGCGGTGGCACTGTGCTGACGAGCCGGACGACAGAAACGACGGAAGCGACTACGCGGACCCATCCCCTGGAGAGGAGCGGCATGAACGGACCGTCGGCCGCCGGCGCCACGCCCACCAGCACCACCACGGGTGACCCATGGGAAGAGCTGGTCACCGTCGCCCTGCTCGGAACGGACCGGCGGACGCCGCCAGGACACTCGACCGGCGCCGACGCACCCACCGCGCTGCTCGACGCCGCCGCCGTACAGACCGTACGACGGCGGGCCGGGCTGCGGCCCGCACCCGCTGCCGCGCTTCCGGCACGGGCGGCGGACGACCCGCGGCCCCCGCTCCCCGCCCCCGCGCGACGCAGACTTGCGATGCTGCTCACCGACCGCCCCGGCACCGGAGGCGGCCGCCGCGGCACGGCCCCCGACCTCATGGAGTTGCTGCCCCAGTGGCTGGCCGGGGCCAACGCAAAGGGGTACGCGGCCCCTCCGGATCTCCTCCCCGCACTCCTCGACGCGGCGCGCGGGCGCACGGATCTGCGGCCGCTGGCCCTCACGTTCGCCGGCCCGCGCGCACTGTGGCTGGCCCGGCTGAACCCGGACTGGAAGTTCGCGCTCCGTGCCGCCCCCGGCGGCGGCACTGCACTCCCGGCGCCCGAGGAGGGGGCAGACGTGCAACGCCTGTGGGAGGAGGGCCTGTTCGCCGAACGGGTCGCGCTCCTGGCCCGGGTGCGCGCACACAGCCCGGACGCGGCGCGGGACCTGCTCGCAACCACCTGGGCCGCCGAGCGGGCCGAGGACCGGCTGATGTTCCTCGACTCGCTGCGGTCTGGGCTCGGCGACGCGGACGAGCCGTTCCTGGAACAGGCATTGTCCGACCGCAGCCGCAACGTCAGAGCCACGGCCGCCGAGCTGCTCTCCGCACTCCCCGGCTCGGCGCTGGCAGCCCGGATGGCCTCGCGCGCCGCCTCCTGCGTCGCCGTCGACCGCACCCAGGGCGCGGCGACGATCACCGTCGAGGCGCCGCACGAGTGCGACGCGGGCATGGAGCGGGACGGTGTCGCCGCCAAACCGCCGACGGGCCGGGGTGAACGCTCGTGGTGGCTGGGCCAGTTGGTCGAGGCGGCGCCGCTCGGCTGCTGGACCGCGCGGTTCGGCGGGCGCACGCCGGAAGAGATCGTCACGCTGCCGGTGGCCGACGACTGGCAGCGCGAACTGCACGCCGCCTGGTGCCGGGCCGCAGTGCGCCAGCGGGACGCCGTATGGTCGCGCGCGCTCCTCGGCGCACCCGCCTCACCGGACGCCGGAGGCCCGGGCGCCGTATCGCTGTCCGAACGGGCGAAGCTCCTCGGCGCACTCCCCGACGGTGAACGCGCCGAGTGGGTGGCGGGGTTCATCGCGACGCGCGGCCTGTCCGAGGCGTTCCAGCTGCTCGGGGTCTGCGCCCAGCCCTGGGCCGAGGCGCTCGGGCGGGCAGTGGTCGACGCGCTGAACATCGCGCGGGACGCGGGCAGTTACCCCTGGAGCTTCAGCGGCGTCATGGGCCTGGCCGAACGCTGCCTGGACCCCGCCGAAGCGTCCCGGCTCGAAGGCCTCACCGCCACCCCGGACGAACCGGAGGACGCGGCCCCCGGAGCCGGCGGCTACTGGTCGGAAGCGTTCCAGCGCCTGGTCAGCACGTTGCGCCTGCGGCAGGCGATGCGCGACGAGTTGAGAGGGGCGCAAGCGCGATAGGTACGGGGTGAGGCAGGGCAAGGGGACTGTCCGGTTCGGGCGGAGCAAGACCGCACACCGAACCGGCACCCCTGCGCCCTCACCCGGAGAGACCGGAGGAATCAAGCCCCGGCAGGCTGACGAACGTTCGCGTTGACCCAGTCCACGATCGACGCCGTCGTCGCGCCCGGGGTGAAGATCTCCGCGACGCCCTTCTCCTTGAGCGGAGCGATGTCCGCCTCGGGGATGATCCCGCCGCCGAACACCTTGATGTCCGCGGCGTCGCGCTCCACGAGGAGCTCGATGACGCGCGCGAAGAGCGTGTTGTGCGCCCCGGAAAGAATCGAGAGACCGATCGCGTCGGCGTCCTCCTGGATCGCCGTGTCGACGATCTGCTCCGGCGTCTGGTGCAGGCCGGTGTAGATGACCTCCATACCGGCATCACGCAGCGCCCGCGCGATCACCTTGGCCCCGCGATCGTGACCGTCGAGCCCCGGCTTGGCGACCACCACGCGGATCGGACCGGCTGCCACACCCATCACTGCCTCCATGAAGCGACTTCTACCCGATACCTGACCTGATGCGTACCCGGGAAGTGAACGAACGTTATCGACAGCATCCCGCAACCGGCCGTTTCGCGGTGCGGAGCGAGGGGGAAATCACACGTTGGGACACGTTCGCTGCGCGCCACAGCCGCCGCAGGCGGTTCAGAAGCCGCATACGGGGGCCTCTGGCGCAAGGGGAGCCGCAAAGAGACAGCCACACCGCCGCCGGCCGCGCGGCGGGCGGCACGGCGCATCGGCGCCGCGGTACGTACGGAGTTTTCGTAGCGCACCGCGACGGTCACACACGGGCACCATTCAGTCACAGCCCGCGTACGACGCGCATCGTCGGCCACCTCGGCGCATGCTTCCCATGAGGGCACACGGGAGACAGAGCCGTTTTCCCGGGTGCCGACGGGAGGTCGGCCATGAAGGTCACGAGCATCCTGCCTTTTCGCCCGCTCTGTCAGCTGATCCCCACCAGACTGGTGTTCCCCGCCAGACTGGCCGGGGTCTCCGTCTCGTTGTTGAAGGCGACCGCTCTCGAGGTCGCGATCCTCGCCGGGCACCTCCTGCTGTACCCCTCCGGCATCATCCAGGAGCGCAGGGCCGCCCCGGAGCTCCCTGCGCTCGGCTACACCCCCGCCCCCGAGGGCCTGGACGAGGGGGCCGACGATGCCTCGTACCTGACGGAGAGCGCCACGCTACCGGGGCATGAGGCCCAGAACGCCCACAGCACCCCCGACAGCCTCAGCGCCCGCCTGCCGGTCACCGAGAGCAAGCCGCCGGTTCTCCTGCTGCACGGCTTCATCGACAACCGCTCCGTCTTCCTCCTGCTGCGCCGTTCCCTCGCCCAGCACGGCCGGCACCACGTGGAGTCGCTGAACTACTCGCCGCTGACCTACGACATCCGCACCGCCGCCGCGCTGCTCGCCCGCCATGTCGAGGAGATCTGCGAGCGCACGGGCCACGACCGCGTGGACGTCGTGGGGCACAGCCTCGGCGGACTCATCGCCCGCTACTACGTGCAGTGCCTGGGAGGCGATCTGCGCGTACGCACCCTCGTGTCGCTCGGCACCCCGCACAGCGGGACCACGGTCGCGCCGCTGATGAACGCGCACCCGATCGTCCGGCAGATGCGCCCCGGCTCGACCGTCATCGAGGAGCTGTCCCGGCCTGCCCCCGGCTGCCGCACCCACTTCGTGAGTTTCTGGAGCGACCTCGACCAGATCATGGTTCCGCTGGAGACGGCCTGCATCGACCACCCCGACCTCATCGCGCAGAACGTCCGCGTCACCGGCGTCGGACACCTCGCGCTCCCCGTCCACCCGGCGGTAGCCGCCGGTATCCGGCAGGCACTCGACGCCGAGGAGACGGAAGGAGCGCGCTCCGCCGACGAGGTGGGCGGCCTGACGGTGGCCTGACCGTGCCCCCGGAACGGTCTCCGAACTGGCCAAACGTCGAACGATTCTCGAACGCAGGGCCAAAGCTCTGCCCACAGTCCGCCGAAAGACGGCCGAATGCCCGTTTCCTGCGAACGGGAAACCTGCCGAAGATTGTCGAGCCCGCGTACCGCCGGGTACAGTCACCGCACTGCTCTGGCAGCCCCTGTTGTCGAGGCGAAAGAGAAGTTGGTGAACGACCGTCACCTGTCGGGGACTCAGACCTCCCCGGCCCCGGCTCAGGACGCCGACTATGCGCCCTACGCTCCGTATGACCAGCAGAGCGCGCACTACGGCGACTACACCGGTTACGACGGCTACGCCACCGGCGGTTTCGCGGCCGATCCCCTCTTCGGGGACCTTCCCGGCGCGCAGAACACCGGCTCGTACGACAGCGGCCAGTGGGCGACCGGCGCGCACCAGACGCTGACGACGCAGGACCCCCAGCACCACGACCCGTACGCGGCGCAACAGCACGCCTCCGCGTACGGCACCGGCAGCTACGACACCACCGCCGTCTGGGGCACCGCCGCTCACGAGCAACTCGGCGGTATTCCGGCCCAGTCCGGACCGGACCATTCCGGCCAGTGGGACAACAGCGCGTGGGCCGACCAGACCGGGCAGTGGGACGCGAACGCCTTCGGGGCGCAGGCGCAGGGATTCACCACGCAGGACGCGTTCGCCACGCAGACCTTCCAGGCGCCGGCGGCCTTCGAGACCGGTACTTACGAGACCGGAACCTTCGACGCGCAGGGCTTCGAGACCCAGGCGTTCGAGGCTCAGGCCTATGAGACGCAGGCGTTCGAGGCCCAGCCCTTCGCAACACAGACCTTCGAAGCGCAGGCCTTCGACACCGGCGCGTACGACGCCACCGCGTGGAACTCCGCGGGCACCGAAGGCGACGACAACGACCTCGACGCACGGCACGACTACGGCCAACCCGACGCCTCCGAGCCCGAGTCGAGCCACAACGACGATCACCACGACAGCTACAGCGAGGGCCTCGACGACGTCGAGGAAATCGTCGCCCGCGACGAGCGGCCCGCCCCGGTCACCCCGGCCCAGCGCGCCCGCTCCCGCCGTCGCTCCCCCGCCAAGCGCTCCGCGCTGCTCACCGTCGCGGTGCCCTCGGTGTGCGTGATGGGTGTCGCGGGAGTAGCCGCGGCCTCCGTCGGCGGGCTCGGCGGCGACGACAGCAAGGACACGACGGCGGCCTCGGCACCGGACGCGACCGCCGTGAAGCCCTCCGTCGCCAACAACAAGCTCGACACGCAGCTCGCGGACCTCTCCGCGGACGCGGGCGACTTCGCCGACCGGGCGAGCCGCACCCAGGAACGTATCGACCTCAGGGCCAAGCAGCAGGCCGAGCGGAAGCAGGCGGCGGAGGAAGCGGCGCGCAAGGAGCGGCTGCGTCCCAAGTTCGTCCTCCCGGTCAAGCAGCGCGGGCTGAGCGCGTACTTCGGGCAGGCCGGTATCAACTGGATGTCCGTGCACACCGGCATCGACTTCCCCGTCTCGTACGGGACGCCGGTGATGGCCGCGACCGACGGCACCGTCCGTACGCAGTGGAACAGCGCCTACGGGAACATGACGATCCTGACGGCGAAGGACGGCACGGAGACCTGGTACTGCCACCTCTCCAGCCACGCCGTCATGAGCGGACCGGTCAAGGCCGGCGACCTCATCGCGCACTCCGGGAACTCAGGCAACTCCACCGGTCCGCACCTGCACTTCGAGGTGCGTCCCGGCGGCGGCTCGGCCGTCGACCCGCTGCCGTGGCTCCGCAGCCACGGGCTCGACCCGACGTAGCAGGGCCGAGCCTCCCGGCGGCAGCCTCCCTACAGCTTCGCCACCGGCCTACAGAGCTACAGCTTCTCCACCGGCGCGTACCGCAGCAGCAGGCGCTTCGGCTTGGGCTCGCCGAAGTCGACTGTCGCCTCCGCGTTCGCCCCTGTGCCCTTGACTCCGACGACCGTGCCGAGGCCGAACTGGTCGTGCGTGACCCGGTCTCCCACGGACAGCGCGACGACCGGCTTCTCCGTCGCCCGGCGCGTGGCGAACGCCGGTGTCGAGCGCGAGCGCGACGACGAGAGAGACGCGGCGATACCGCTCGTCGGACCCGCCGACTTGGCGGGCGCCATGGCGCCGGTCCGCTTCCACTCCAGATGCGTGTCCGGGATCTCCTCCAGGAAGCGCGACGGCGGGTTGTACGAGGGCTGGCCCCAGGCGCTGCGCAGCGTGGAGCGCGTCAGATACAGCCGCTCACGCGCGCGCGTGATGCCGACGTAGGCGAGGCGGCGCTCCTCCTCCAGCTCCTTGACCTGGCCGAGGGAGCGCATGTGCGGGAAGACGCCGTCCTCCATGCCGGTCAGGAAGACGACCGGGAACTCGAGGCCCTTGGCGGTGTGCAGCGTCATCAGCGTGATGACGCCGGAGCCGTCGTCCTCCTCGTCCGGGATCTGGTCGGAGTCGGCGACGAGCGCGACCCGCTCCAGGAACTCGGAGAGCGTACCGACGCTCGCCTCGCCCGCACCCTCGGCCGCGCCGTCCGCCGTCGCGCTCTCCTGCTCGAACTCCAGGGCCACGGCCGCGAGTTCCTGAAGGTTCTCGATGCGCGTCTCGTCCTGCGGGTCCGTCGACGACTGCAACTCGGCCAGATAGCCGGTCCGTTCGAGCACGGCCTCCAGGACCGTGGCCGGGCCCGCGCCCGACTCGACGATCGTGCGGAGGTCCTCCATCAGCGTGTTGAACCGCTTCACCGCGTTCGTCGAGCGGGCCGCCATGCCGTACGCCTCGTCGACGCGGCGCAGCGCCTGCGGGAAGGAGATCTTCTCGCGCTGGGAAAGCGCGTCGATCATCGCTTCGGCACGGTCGCCGATGCCGCGCTTCGGCACATTGAGAATGCGGCGCAGGGGGACGGAGTCCTCGGGGTTGGCGAGCACCCGCAGATAGGCCAGGACGTCCCTGACCTCCTTGCGCTCGTAGAAGCGGACTCCGCCGACGACCTTGTAGGGCAGGCCGACGCGGATGAAGATCTCTTCGAAGACACGGGACTGCGCGTTCGTCCGGTAGAAGATGGCGACGTCGCCGGCCTTCGCGTCGCGCGCGTCCGTGAGCCGGTCGATCTCGTCGGCGACGAACTGCGCCTCGTCGTGCTCGGTGTCCGCGACGTAGCCGGTGATCTGCGCGCCCGCGCCCGCGTTCGTCCACAGGTTCTTGGGGCGACGGGATTCGTTGCGCTCGATGACCGCGTTGGCCGCGGAGAGGATGGTCTGCGTCGAGCGGTAGTTCTGCTCCAGCAGGATCGTTGTCGCGTCGGGGTAGTCCTCCTCGAACTGGAGGATGTTCCGGATGGTGGCTCCGCGGAACGCGTAGATCGACTGGTCGGCGTCACCCACGACGCACAGCTCGGCCGGCGGGAGGTCGTCCGCGCGGGGCGGCTCGTCCTCCCCGCGGCCGCTGTCGGCCGACCCCACCAGCTCCCTGACCAGCGCGTACTGCGCGTGGTTCGTGTCCTGGTACTCGTCGACCAGGACGTGGCGGAAGCGGCGGCGGTAGTGCTCGGCGACGTCCGGGAAGGCGCGCAGGAGGTGCACCGTCGTCATGATCAGGTCGTCGAAGTCCAGCGCGTTCGCCTCGCGGAGGCGGGACTGGTACATCGCATAGGCCTGGGCGAGGGTCTTCTCGAAGCCGTCGGCGGCCTGAGCCGCGAAGTCCTCCTCGTCGATCAGCTCGTTCTTCAGGTTCGAGATCTTGGCGCTGAACGACTTCGGCGGGAACTTCTTGGGGTCCAGGTCGAGGTCGCGGCAGACCAGGGCCATGAGGCGCTTGGAGTCGGCGGCGTCGTAGATCGAGAACGACGATGTGAAGCCGAGCTTCTTCGACTCGCGGCGCAGGATGCGGACGCAGGCGCTGTGGAACGTCGACACCCACATCGCGTTCGCCCGCGGGCCGACGAGGGACTCGACGCGCTCCTTCATCTCGCCCGCGGCCTTGTTCGTGAACGTGATCGCGAGGATCTGGCCGGGGTGCACACCGCGCTCGCCGAGGAGGTAAGCGATGCGGTGCGTGAGCACGCGGGTCTTGCCGGAACCCGCGCCCGCCACGATGAGCAGCGGGGAGCCGCCGTGGACGACGGCCGCCTTCTGGTTCTCGTTCAGCCCGTCGAGGAGCGCCGCCGGGTCGAGCGCCGGGCGTGGGGCGCCGTCCCGGTAGTACTCGTCTCTGGCCGGGGGCACGTCGAACTTCCCGTCGAACAAGTCGTCCGGAACATGCTCCGGAGCCGTGTCGTCCTCGGGCGGCGGCGGGGCATGCTCCTCACTGGCCTTCGAAGCCGTGAGGTCCGCCAGGAAGCTGTCGTCAAAGAGGCTGCTCATCGCTCTACGAGTCTAGGCCGCCCCACTGACACCCACGGCCGTCCCGGAAACTTCCCCCGACTTCACGCGCCCGGCCACCTCTCGTAGTGCGGTAATTACCCTCAGCGAGGGTTACCGGAGGTCACGAACAAGATTGCCGAAGGTCACGAAAATGTATCGGGCATATCGAACATCAACCTTCACAGCAGCCACACGAGTTGGCTAGCGTGCTCCGCGGGCCGCCCGTCCCCCCGCCGGCAACCGCGCCGCGAGCGGGTCGCCCCCGCTGAGTTCAGTACGCCGAGAGGCATGAAACCGGGGACCCACGACCTTTGGGGTGAATCGGCCGACGACCCGTCAGGGCACGGCCGTAGGGCAGCCTTCCGAATCTCCGCCCGAACCCGACAGCTAACCCGGTAGGCGGTCATGGGAAGGAGACGCGACCCTTGGCGTCGCACCGCAAGCCGCGCACCAGAACAGCCGGCCCCCGCACGGCCCCCGTCGCCGGCATCACCACGGCGGCCCTCACCTCCATTGCCCTGCTCTCGCAGACCGCGACCGCCGCCCCCTCGGCGCCGCCGAAGCCGAGCCTGGAAGAGGTCCAGAAGAAGGTCGACACCCTCTACCACCAGGCGGGCGTGGCCACGGAGAAGTACAACGCGGCCAAGGAGCGCACCACCAAGCAGCAGAAGCGCGTCGGCGAGCTGCTCGACGACGTCGCGCAGCGCACCGAGAAGCTCAACAAGGCCCGCCAGGAGCTCGGCACCTTCGCCGCGGCCCAGTACCGCACGGGCGCCGTCTCCGACACCGCGACGCTGCTCCTCGCCGACGACGCGCAGGACTACTTCGACCAGGACCAGCTGATGAGCCGGCTCACGAGCCGCCAGAAGAAGGCCGTCGACGACTACCAGACCGAGCAGGCCGCCACCACGAAGAAGCGCACGGAGGCGGCCAAGAGCCTGGAGACGCTGACCACTTCGCAGGCCACGCTCAAGAGCACGAAGAGGGACGTCCAGCAGAAGCTCGGTGACGCCCGCGAACTCCTGTCGAAGCTGACCGCCGAGGAGAAGGCGCGGCTCGCGGCGATCGAGAAGAAGAAGCAGGAGGCCGCCAGGAAGAAGGCGGAGGAGCTGGCGCGTCAGCAGGCCGAGGCGGAGGCCAAGCGCAAGGCGGCCGAGGAGGCGCGCCAGAAGGAGAACCCGGGCACCGGCACCGGTTCGGGGACGGGCTCCGGGAGCACCAGCGGCGGTTACGCCACCAAGGCCGCGAAGGTCATCGACTTCGCCGAGTCCCAGATGGGCAAGCCGTACGTGTGGGGCGCCACGGGCCCGGACTCGTACGACTGCTCGGGCCTTACGCAGGCCGCGTGGAAGGCGGCCGGCATCACGCTGCCGCGCACGACCTGGGACCAGGTCAAGGTCGGCACGACCGTCACCACGGCCGACGCCAAGCCCGGTGACCTGGTTTTCTTCTACGACGACATCAGCCACGTCGGCATCTACATAGGCGACGGCAAGATGATCCACGCGCCGAAGCCGGGCGCGAACGTCCGCGTCGAGTCGATCTACTACATGCCGATCCACAGCGTGGTGCGCCCGGCCTGACCGCCTTCGTGGGGTTACGTTCGGGCGGTGCGCGGCCCGAACGCAACCCCACGTCCCGGACCCACGTGGTCCCAGCTCCCTCCGGCCGCCGGCGCCGCCGTCATGGCCACCGGCATCATTTCGGTCGGCCTGCGACTGACCGGTTACTCGGTGCTGTCCGGCATCATGCTGGTGCTCGCCGCCGCCCTCTGGCTGCTCCTCGCGGCGGACTTCGCGAACCGGCTGGTGCGGGAGCGCGACCGCTGGGAGTCCGAGGCGGACACCCCGCCCGCGCTCACCGCGGTCGCGGCGACGGCCGTCCTCGGCACCCGGATCTCCATGTTCGGCTGGCAGACCCTGGCAGAGGCGCTCCTTGCCCTGGCCGCGCTCGTCTGGCCGGTGCTCCTGATCAACGTCGTGCGGCACTGGAAGCCGCGGATGCCGGGGGCCGTGTTCCTCGGCTGTGTCGCGACGGAGGGGCTCGTCGTCCTGGCGGCGACGCTCGCGCCCGCGGTCGGCGCGCACTGGCTCGCGTTCACCGGGATGGTGCTCTTCTGGGGCGGGATCATCCTGTACTGCTTGGCGCTGCTCCACTTCGACCTGCGCGAGGTGGCCTCCGGCGCCGGGGACCACTGGGTCGCGGGCGGCGCGCTCGCCATCTCCGCACTCGCCGCGTCGAAGCTCGTCGCGACGGGCCTGTGGAACAGTGACGACACGGACGTCCTGCGCACCATGAGCTTCCTGCTGCTCGCGCTCGATGTGGTCTGGTACGTCGTGCTGGCGCTGGCGGAGGTGCGGTGGCCCAGGCCGCGTTACGACGTGCGGCGCTGGTCGACGGTCTTCCCGATGGGAATGACAGCGGCGGCGGCACTGTCCGTGAGCGCCGCCGCCGATGTGCCCTGGCTCAAGGGGCCGGGGCAGGTCCTGGTGTGGATCGCGGTGGCCGCGTGGCTCGCCACCCTGTTCGGGACGTTCAGGTCCCGAACAGCCGCCTGACTCAGGTCCAAAGGACCGCGATGAAGATGTTCGCGGTGGTCAGGAGGCCGACGAGGCCGAACAGCCCCTTGTCCACCTTCTCGTCGTCCCGCTTCACGTACACGAGGCCGAGGATCACGATCAGCAGCGCGAGCTTCACGCCGATCTTGATGTTGTTGACGGTGTTGTCGTCCGCCTGGTTCAGACCCACCAGGACGACACCCGTGACCAGCATGGTCAGCGCGCCGTGCAGCATCGCCGGGACGAACCGGGCCGTTCCCTTGCCCATCGCCTTCATCTGGGTGAGGAACCCACCGAGGAGCGAGGCGATGCCGATGATGTGCAGGCCGACGAAGAGGTGGATGAGTACGTCCATGACCGGCGAGCCTAGCCGGGGCCTCACTGCCTCCATGAACCGGCCCGCACCGGTCCCACGCCGGTCACATACGGTCACACCCGGAGCACAAGGACCAGTTGCGGACAATCCGTCACCAACCCGTGACGGTCAGGTTTAGCGTCCTTCCTCAGGTGACCGGCTCCCCACCCCCGCCCCGCTCAGGGGCGGCAGTCGGGCACCTACCGCCGAGAAAGGTCCGGCGGCGGCCCGCTTCCCCTGTGCGGGCCGCCGCCGGACGCGTAAGCAGTACGTACCGGAAGGACGTGCCCCTCGTGTCGGCAGCGCACCGCAAGCCCCGACAGCGCTCGCTCACCGGCCCCACGGCCCGCACCGCGGCGACCCTGGCTCTCGCCTCCGCGGCGACCGCCACCGCCCTGGACGGCGCGGCGCACGCGGATCCCCGGCTCACCCCGAGCCAGGTGAAGGCGAAGGTCGACCAGCTCTACCAGGAGGCCGAGAAGGCCACCGAGAAGTACAACGGCGCCAAGGAGAAGGCGGACAAGGCCGAGAAGAAGCTCGGCTCCCTGCGGGACGAGGCGGCCCGCAGGACGGACCGGCTCAACACCCAGCGCGAGGCGCTCGGTTCGGCCGCCGCCGCGCAGTACCGCACCGGCGCCCTCGACCCGGCGGTCCAGCTCGTCCTGTCCTCCGACCCTGCCCGGTACCTCGACAACGCGGCGCTCGCCGACCGGCTCGGCACCCGGCAGGCCTCCGCGGTCGGGCGCGTGCAGCGCGAACTCCGGCAGATCGACCAGCTGCGCTCCGAGGCCGACGGCCGGCTCGCCGAGCTGCGCAAGCGGCAGGGCGAGCTGAAGAAGCAGAAGAAGACGGTCACCGGGAAGCTGGCCGAGGCGAAGCGTCTGCTCGACCAGTTACCGGCGGCCGAGCGCACCGGCGTCGGAGCAGGCGCCGGCGACAGCGGCGCGGCCGGCCGCGCCTCCCGCTCGGACTCCTCCCGCGAGGTGCCGTCCGGCGCCCTGCCCAAGGCCCCCGACTCCCGCACGGCGGCGGCCATCGCCTACGCCTACAGCGCCCTCGGCAGCCCGTATGTGTGGGGCGCCACGGGCCCGAACGCCTTCGACTGCTCCGGCCTCACCCAGGCCGCGTACCGCTCGGCGGGCATCTCCCTGCCGCGCACCACGTACTCCCAGATCAACGCGGGCCCTCGCATCCCACGCTCCCAACTGCAGCCGGGCGACCTGGTGTTCTTCTACTCGGGCATCAGCCACGTGGGGCTCTACATCGGCAACGGCAAAATGATCCACGCCCCGAACCCGAGCGCCCCGGTCCGCATCGCCCCGATCGACGAGATGCCATTCGCGGGGGCTACGCGGGTGGCGTGACGAGAGTGCCGTTCCGGTGCTCACGCGCCATGTGGGCGTACGCGAGGTCCGCCACTTCGGCCAGCACCTCGGGGGCCGCGGAGCCGCAGTGCGCGCGCAACTGCGCGGCGAACGCCTCCGAGTCCCGGCAGAGGGCGAGCGCCTGTGTCACCTGGGCGATCAGCTCCGGCAAGACCTCGGCGCAGTAGGGGTGTTCGCTCTCTGTCGCCGCGCGGATCGGGTCCTCCTCGTCCGGGAAAGCCGGGTCGAGCCAGGTCTCGAGGCCGAGCAGCCGCGGAAATCTCACCGCCAGCTCCCAGCCGGCGAGCGGGATCTCCTCATACGTCGCCTCGGGTTCGCGGCACGCCATCCTCAGGAGCGTCGCCAGGTCGTTCATGAACTCGGGCACAGTCCTCTTTCCCGCCGCACGGCTCCACAGGGTGCGGGCGGCCGGCGGGCAGGTCGAGAAGAACTCCTCGATGAACGTGTGGGCCAGATAGTCGAGTTGCGCCGCGGCCGGCTGCAGCGGCCAGGTCCATGACGGGCGGGTGTACTCCACCCCCTGAATGCGCCGGTAGCGCAGCACCTGCCACTCCAGCGGATCACCCGATTCGGCCGCGTCGGCCGCGAGACCGACCAGGTGGAATATGGCGCCGCTGCTCAGCGCGGACTGCGGAAGACGCGTCGTCACCGCCCGTCACACCAGCCGTCGCGCCGTAGCCCACCGCGTCAGCTCATGGCGGTTCGACAGCTGAAGCTTTCTGAGGACCGCCGAGACATGGGACTCGACCGTCTTGACCGAGATGAACAGTTGCTTGGCGATCTCCTTGTACGCGTAACCGCGGGCGATGAGGCGCAGGACCTCACGCTCGCGCTGCGTGAGGCGGTCGAGGTCCTCGTCGACCGGCGGGGCGTCCGTGGACGCGAACGCGTCGAGGACGAAGCCCGCCAGACGCGGCGAGAAGACCGCGTCGCCGTCCTGGACGCGGAAGATCGAATCGACCAGGTCCGTGCCGGTGATCGTCTTGGTGACGTACCCGCGGGCGCCACCGCGGATGACCCCGATGACATCCTCCGCGGCGTCCGACACGGAAAGGGCCAGGAAGCGGACCGGGTTGTCGGCCGCTGCCATCAACGGGGCGCAGCGGCGCAGGACTTCGACGCCGCCGCCACCGGGAAGGTGCACGTCGAGGAGGACGACCTCGGGGCGCGTGGCCGTGATGACCGTGACCGCCTGGTCCACGTCCGCGGCCTCGCCGACCACCTCGACGCCCGTCGTCTCCGTGCGGCCGATCTCCGCCTGGACGCCGGTGCGGAACATCCGGTGGTCGTCGACAAGGACCACGCGCGCGTGACGGCCGACCGGCTCCGCCTCGTTCGCCGCGGTCGCGTCCGGCTTGACCTGCTCGTCACTCATGGGGTCTTCTCCGCCCTCTTCATGGTCAGTTCGACCTCCGTGCCGCCGTCCGGCACCGCGCGCAGCCGCGCCGTGCCGCCGTTGCGCTCCATCCGGCCGATGATC
This sequence comes from Streptomyces sp. NBC_01445, assembly GCF_035918235.1. NCBI lineage: Bacteria > Bacillati > Actinomycetota > Actinomycetes > Kitasatosporales > Streptomycetaceae > Streptomyces > Streptomyces sp. NBC_01445. The sequence continues at coordinate 4,606,790 of NZ_CP109485.1, forward strand.
GATTCTCGTACGCCCATCCGGTCCGCGGGAATCGAGTCGAGGTCGAAACCGGGGCCCCGGTCGCGTACGGACACGAACACCGTCTCCTCCTCGACCTCGGCGTAGACCTGGACCGCACCGCCCTCGCCACCGTACTTGGCGGCATTCACCATCGCTTCCCGCGCAGCCTGCATCTGTGCCGAGAGACCGTCGTCGAGCGGGCAGTCGCCGACCACCACCACCTCGAGGGGCACCCCGTGCTTGTCCTCGACCTCGGCCGCGCTGCGCTTGACCGCCTCCGCGACCGTGCCGGGCTCCTCCGCCTCGTCCTTCCCGTTCCCCTCCGGTCTGTAGAGCCAGGCCCGCAGGTCTCGCTCCTGCGCGCGGGCCAGGCGCCGCACCTCGCTCGCGCTCTCCGCGTTCCGCTGGATCAGCGTGAGGGTGTGCAGGACCGAGTCGTGGACATGGGCCGCGACCTCCGCCCGCTCCTGCGCGCGGATCCGCATGAGGCGCTCCTCGGACAGATCCTGCGTCATGCGCACGAGATAGGGGCCGGCGAGGAGGGCGATACCGACGAGGACGGCGAGGGCGGCCTGAAGGATGGAGCCGAGGTGCTCGGCCGACCCCTGGAGCACGAAGATCCCGGTGACACCGGCCCCGACGAGTACGACACCCGCCGCGGCCCGCGCCAGATTCAGCGTCCGCTTGCGGCGGCCGACCTCCATCCAGCGGGCCCGGCGCGCATTGTCCGCCTGGCGCCAGACGAGGGCCACGCCCGCGCCGACGAGGAGCGTCGGCCACAGATACGCCTTCGCGTTCCCCGCCAGATTCACATTGCCGACGAACACCATCGACACGACGACCATGAGCAGCAGGGCGACGATCTGCCCCTTGTCCGGCTTGCGGGCGACGAGTCTGCGCCGCCCGTCCGTAGCCGTCTCCGTGGTGAAGGCAGGGGTCCGCTCGCTGCCCACGCCTCCGACGCCGAGCGGGACGAAGAACCAGAACGCCGCGTACAGGAGAGCGCCGAGGCCGTCCGCCATGAACAGGCCCACGAAGACGAGCCGCACCCAGATCACGGGCAGGCCGAGATGCCCGGCGAGCCCCCGCGCCACTCCGCCGAGCCAGCGTCCGTCGCTGGAGCGGTAGAGCTTGCGCGGCGGCCGCGGTCCGTCAATGGGTGGTGCTGCGGCTTCCGGCATGCCATTGATGGTCACACGTGGGGCGGACCCCGGGCATCAGGGTTCAGCCCGGAGACTCCCCTGATCTCCGGCCCGGCCCCGAGCGCCGTCAGGGGCGATATCAGGGTTGGTCCAGGGTCGTCCCGACTGCCGCGGCGGGCCTCGGCCCGTCACGATGGACGCATGACAGATCACCAGCACGCCTCGACGGGAGCGCAGGCCGGGCAGCCGCAGGACGCGGTGCCCGGGCGCGGCTCCGGCGGTGCGTCCGCGCCGCCCGCACCGGGACAGGAGCCCGGCGTCCCCGCGCCGCCGAGCAAGTTCCGGCGCGACCGGCGGCACGGGACGCTGGGCGGAGTGTGCGCGGGACTCGGCCGGCACTGCGACATGGATCCGGTGATCTTCCGGATCGGCCTCGCCGTGCTCGCCGCGACGGGCGGGCTCGGCCTGATCTTCTACGGTTTCGCCTGGCTCTTCGTCCCGTACGACGACGAGGAGGAGAACGAGGCGCGCAAGCTCCTCTCCGGCCGCGTGGACGGCCCGGCGCTGACGGCCGTGCTCTTCGCGCTCGTCGGCTGCGGGCTCTTCCTCTCCATGCTGAACAACGGCGGAGTGCTCACATTCGCCGCCGTCCTCGCCCTGCTCCTCGCGGGCGCGGGGTACTGGTCCCAGCAGCGCCGAGCGGCCGACCCCGACCCTCTGGCCGCGCAGACCGTGGCCGACGCGCCGCCCGAGGCGCAGGCGCCGCCCGTCACCGGGGCGCCGTCCTGGTGGCGGGACCCGATAGTGAAGGACGGCACGCACGTCGGAGGGACCGGGTACTTCTGGGGGCCCGACAGCGGCGTCGACATCCGGTACGAGCCCACGGCGCACGGACACCGGACGGCGTGGGGCCCCGACGTCTCCTCCCGCGGCCCGGAAGGCGGGGCACCCAAGCAGCGCGGGCCGCGCTGGATCGGCGGCTGGACGTTCCTGCTCGCGCTGGCCGCGGGCTGCGCGGGCACGGCGGCGACCTGGGACGGCCACCCGCTCGGCACGGCCCTCCAGGCCGGTCTCGCGAGCGCGCTCGTCGTCTTCGGTCTGGGCATCGCGCTCAGCGCCTTCGTCGGACGGACCGGCGCCGGCTCGATCGTCCTCGCGGTCATCACGGCGGGCCTCCTCGCCGCGTCGGCCGCGCTCCCCTCCAACATCACCACCCACTGGATGCGCACCAACTGGACCCCAGCCTCGGTCGCCCAGGTGGAGCCGGTATACGAGCTGGGAACGGGCGTCGGCACGCTCGATCTGAGCGGGATCGATCTCGGCAAGGGCAAGACGCTGACGACGAGAGCGGAGGTCGGGGCGGGGCAGCTCAAGGTCATCGTGCCGAAGGACGCGACGGTCGTGCTGCGGGCCGAGGTGGGCGTCGGTGACGTCCGGCTGCCGGACGAAAAGACACAGGACGTCGACATCCGTCCGAGACAGGAGCAAAGGGTGACCCTCACACCGCCGGTGGGCAGCAAGGACGGCGGCACGGTCGAGCTGCGACTCGAAGTCGGTGTCGGACAGGCGGAGGTGGCCCGTGCCACGTCATGACTTCCAGCCGGGAAAGCTGATCGCGGGCCTGTTTCTGACCGCGGCCGGAGTCCTCTACCTGGGCGCCGCGCTGGGCGGCTGGGAGGTGGAGTGGTTCGCGGTGATCCCCCTGGTCACCGTCGGCCTGGTCCTGGCCGGAGCAGCGGGCACAGCAACCTACGCGATCCGTCGCCGCCAAAGACCCCACCCGACGGACTCCAGCTCCCCGTAAGACCGGAAACGGCGCGCGGGCGCCCGTCAAGGGGCGCAGGGAACCGCGCGCCCAGCCACAACCGGCCAGCAGCCAAAGGACGCGACACGGGCCCCCGAAGCCCCCGCCGCACAAAGAAACACGTCAGCCGAGCCCACCCCGGGCCCGGCGTCGAGCCGCAAGCATCGCATCCACCGAAAACACCGAAGCCCCCGCAAGCACCAGCGGCAGCCAAGCCATCAGATAGGCAAGATCATTGCCGAGGTAGTACGGCTCGGTGGCCCAGCTCACCGTCAGCCACAGGCTGAGCGAGATCAGCATGCCGCCCACGGCGGCGAGCCGGGCGAGCAGACCGATCAACGTGCCGATGCCGACGGCCAGTTCGCCGAAGGCGATCGCGTAACCGAAGCCGGTCGGGCTCTTGAGCGCCAGGTCGACCATGGCGGGGATGGCGGAGATGTCCCGCACTCCGCGCATCTGCTCGCCGATCGACCCCGATCCGGTGGCGTGGAAGAACGCGCTGTCGGTCAGCTTGTCGAGCCCCGCGTAGATGAAGGTGACGCCGAGGAAGATCCGCAAGGGAAGGAGTGCAAATCGTTGGGCGTTGTCCCGCCAGCTGCCCCTGCCGTTGAGGTAATTGGTATGGATGTCCGTCCGCATGCCATGAGTCATCGCCCGTCCGCCGCCCTCTCCCACCCGCATCAGTGCCCGCAAAATTGCCCGTCACCAGACCCTACGTACGAGCGGGCGCGACTGTTCAGTAACGTTCAGCTATTGCCGCAGGCCGGACACGGGCACTCAGTCCGAAACGTCGATCGCGCACCGGTTCGTCTCCACGCCCGCCGCGGTGACGACCTGGACGTCGACCCGCCCCGGCTCGACGTCCACGGGGACCGGGACCGTCAGGGTCGAGTCGGTGGGGTTGGTGAAACCGCCCTGAACCGGGACGAGAGGCACATGGACGTGCACGGGACCGATGCGGACGATCATCCGGGAGAGCCGGTCCGCGGTGGCCGCGCCCGGCGGCACGAAGCCGGCCCCGCGGATCTCGATGTCGTCGCCGGTGCGGATCGGCGCGTCCAGGTCCCCGGCCTCACGGGACCGCACGACCGAAAGGATCACGGGCCGGCCGCCCTCCGCGTACTTGGCGGCGAGGTAGGTGGCCGCCGAGACCAGGACCAGCAGGGCGAGGCCCCACGGCAGATCGGGCAGCTGTCCGGGGCGGCGGGCGAGGCGCGCCGCTACGAAGACGAGCGCGACGGCCGAGATCAGCACGTACTGGATGTCGGCGAAGGTGCCGCGTCCGGAGTCGTCCGTGAGCAGGTCGGCGGCGCGCGGCCGGTCCGCGCGCACCTTCTGCAGGCGCTGGCCCAGCACGCGCATCCACACGACCCGCCGCACCAGGACGGCGACCCCGCAGACGACGGCGAGGACGGTCACGACCCCGGCGCCCCGGGCGAGTTCAAGGCCGGAGATCAGCGCGTCCCGTTCGCGGTGGCCGGAGGCGCCGGCCAGCTCGCCCGCCAGGACGAGCACCGCGTAGACCACGACGAGGACCCAGCAGGCGGCGACGGCTCGGGAGGTGGACAGGCGGTTGTCCTCGCCGACGACCGGGGCGAGCACCCCGCCGGCCGCCCGGTGGACGTAGGCCGCGCCGGTCAGGAGGCCGCTCACGACGACCGCCGCGAGCAGTCCCGCCGTGCGCGCCGGCGTCCAGCCCGCGCCGATCGCCGTGAGCGCCTGCACGATCAGGAGCAGCGCGCACCCGCCCCACACCACGCCGACCGTGCGCGGCCACAACCCGGCGAGCCACGCGTCGCCCTCGGCGCGCCCGCGATCGGCCATGCCCCGCGCGGACTGGGTCAGCTCGTCCGAGACCCACTGGCGGGACGCGCCCGCCGAGTGCGCGACGGCAGCGGGCAGCCCCTGCCCGGCCGCCAGTTCGTCCCGTTTCGCAAGGAACGCGGCCACGGCCCTGCGGTGCCCTTCGCGCGCCCCGTGCGGGCAGTCGCCGCAGGTGCAGCCCCCGCTGTGCGTTCCCTCTCGCGCCTCCTGGACCGCCACCCGGTACGCCCGCCTTCCCATCCGGAGCCCGCCCGACCCGAACGGCCTCGCGTCAACTTCCGTGTAATGACTGGGAATTGTGCCGTACGCCAGGCCGTCCAGGGCCGCCAGGTCCGGTCAGAGCGGGTGAACAGTGAACGCCGGTGTTGACCCCCGAGGCCACAGCCACGGCTCAAGGACGACGGCCCCGGCTCAAGACACCGCTGCCCCGACTCGAGACGACACCGGCCATCCGCTCAGGACAGCAGATCCGGCTCCGCGCTGCTGATCTCCTGCCACAGGGGCTGATGATTGATCCACGCCACCAGGTCGCCGCCCAGCTGATCCCGTGACGCCACGGCCTGGCGGTGGTCGATCAGAATCGGGCGGCCCGCGGCCCGCGCCGCGAGCTGCACCTGGCAGGAGCGCTCCATCGACACGAACCACCACGCGGCCGAGTCGACGGACTCGCCCACGGTGAGCAGCCCGTGGTTGCGCAGGATGAGCGCCTTGTACGAGCCGAGCGCGGCCGCGATCCGCCGCCCCTCGTCCGGGTCCACGGCCACGCCGGTGTACTCGTCGAGCAGCGCGTGGTCCTCGTAGAAGGCGCACGCCTCCTGGGTGATCGGGTCGAGCAGATCGCCGAGCGTGGACAGCGCCCGCCCGTACAGCGAGTGGCAGTGCGCGACGGCGACCACGTCGGGCCGCGCCCGGTGGACCTGGGCATGGACGGTGAACGCGGCCTGGTTCACATGGCGGCGGCCCTCGACGACCTGCCCGTCCCCGTTGGCGAGGACCAGGTCGGACACGGTGACGTGCTTGAACGGCATCCCGAAGGGATTCACCCAGTAGCAGTCGTCGTACTCCGGGTCCCGCACCGTGATGTGCCCCGACACCCCGTCCTCGTAGCCGAGACGCCCGAAGATGCGCAGCGCGCCCGCGAGCCGCTCCATGCGATGCCGACGCTCGTCGGCCGGGGAGCCATGGATGGGGGGCATCGCGAACTGGAGGTGTTCGGTGGGGACCGGCGGCGGCGTCTGCGTGGACATGGAGCGGAAGTTACCTCCGAGGAGCGCAGGAGGACAGAGGCGGGCGGTGAAGAGAGTGCGCCGAACTCGTCGTGGGCGGCGCCACGCATACCGGACAGCAGGTGTCGGGTATCCGCGCCAGACTCGGCGTATGACGTCGAACTGGGCCACTTTCACCACGGCCGAACCGGACCTCGCCAAGACGGTCGAGGAACGCTTCGGTCGGTTCCAGCACCACATCCTGGCGACCCTCCGCAAGGACGGTTCGCCGCGCACGAGCGGACTGGAGGTGCGGTTCCTGCACGGGGAGTTCTGGCTCGGCATGATGCCGGGCTCGCTCAAGGCGCGCGATCTGCTCCGGGACCCGCGCTTCGCCGTCCAGGCCAACCCGGGCGACGGCACCGGCATGGGCGGCGGGGACGTACGGATCTCAGGACGGGCGCTGCTGGTCGAGGACCCCGAGGTCATCGCCTCGTACACGGACTCGGTCCAGGTCCCCGACCCGGACGACTTCCACCTCTTCCGCACTGAGCTGACCGAGGTCACCCGCACCTTCATCGAGGACGCGAAATACCTGGTCGTACAGGTGTGGAAGCCGGGCGGCGAGCCAGTGCGCACCCTGAAGCGCACCTGAGCCGCCCCCCAGACATGAAGGCGCCGCCCACTCCATGCGGCAGTGGGCGGCGCCTTCACACACGGTGTCGGGGAGCGACTACTCCCACTCGATGGTGCCCGGCGGCTTGCTCGTGACGTCGAGCACGACGCGGTTGACGTCCGCGACCTCGTTCGTGATGCGGGTCGAGATCTTCGCCAGGACGTCGTACGGCATGCGCGTCCAGTCCGCCGTCATGGCGTCCTCGGAGGAGACGGGGCGCAGGACGATCGGGTGGCCGTAGGTGCGGCCGTCGCCCTGGACGCCGACGCTGCGGACGTCCGCGAGCAGGACGACCGGGCACTGCCAGATGTCACGGTCGAGACCGGCCGCCGTCAGCTCCTCACGGGCGATGGCGTCGGCCTCGCGCAGCAGGTCGAGCCGGTCCTTGGTGACCTCGCCGACGATGCGGATACCGAGGCCGGGGCCCGGGAACGGCTGGCGCTGGACGATCTCGTCCGGCAGGCCGAGCTCGGCGCCGACCATGCGCACCTCGTCCTTGAAGAGCTGGCGCAGCGGCTCGACGAGCGCGAACTCCAGGTCCTCGGGGAGGCCGCCCACGTTGTGGTGGGACTTGATGTTCGCCGTGCCGGTGCCGCCGCCGGACTCGACGACGTCCGGGTAGAGCGTGCCCTGGACCAGGAACGCGACGTCCTCGCCGTCGGCCGCGCCCTCGGCGACGATCTCCGCCTGCGCCTGCTCGAAGACGCGGATGAACTCGCGGCCGATGATCTTCCGCTTGGTCTCGGGGTCGGAGACCCCGGCGAGTGCGTCCAGGAAGCGCTGGCTCGCGTCGACGACCTTCAGGTTCGCGCCGGTCGCGGCCACGAAGTCCTTCTCGACCTGCTCGGTCTCGCCCTTGCGCATCAGGCCGTGGTCGACGTACACACAGGTCAGCTGGGATCCGATGGCCTTCTGCACGAGGGCCGCGGCCACCGCGGAGTCGACGCCGCCGGACAGGCCGCAGATCGCGCGCTTGGTGCCGACCTGCTCGCGGATCGCGGCGACCTGCTCCTCGATCACGTTGCCCGTGGTCCAGGTCGGCTCGATGCCGGCGCCCCGGTAGAGGAAGTGCTCGAGGACCTGCTGGCCGTACGTGGAGTGCATGACCTCGGGGTGGTACTGCACGCCGTACAGCTTCTTGGCGTCGTTCTCGAAGGCCGCGACCGGCACGACGTCCGTGGACGCGGTGACGGTGAAGCCCTCGGGCGCGGCCGAGCAGGCGTCGCCGTGCGACATCCACACGGACTGCTCGGCCGGGGTGCCCTCGAAGAGGGTGGAGCCGGGGCGGGAGACGGTCAGCGGCGTGCGGCCGTACTCACGGGCGCCGTTGTCGTCGACGGTGCCGCCGAGGGTCGTGGCCATCAGCTGGAAGCCGTAGCACATGCCGAAGACGGGGACGCCGGCCTCGAAGATGGCGCGGTCCAGGCGCGGGGCGCCCTCCGCGTACACGGACGAGGGGCCGCCGGAGAGGATGATCGCCTTCGGGTTCTTGGCGAGCATCTCCTCGACCGGCATGGTGCTCGGCACGATCTCGCTGTAGACGCGGGCCTCGCGGACGCGGCGGGCGATGAGCTGGGCATACTGCGCACCAAAGTCGACGACCAGAACGGTGTCAGGGGCGGCAGCGGGGGACGCTGATGGCACGGCGGCGGCCTTCCGGCGGTGGAACACGAGCAGGGGTCTGTTTTGTCGATTCTAACGGGCCCGGACGGACACTCTTCGTCTCATCCCACGGACGCGGTGGCCGGGGCCATCGCGCCGGGGCATACTGGTCTTGTGACCAAGCACCGCATCGACTTCCTCTTTACCTATGGCAACCGGCCCGCCGGCTGCCGAGGTCGAGCTGCTTGATCACCTGACAAGCGACTTACCGGGCGCCCCGGGCCGACAAGGCCCGGGGCGCTCTGTCATCTCCGGTCCTTGCCACTCCAGGACACCCGTCCCCATACGACGAGGAGCCCCAAGATGACCACCACCGCGACCCCCAGCGAAAAGACCGGCGCCCACACCTCCGAGGCCGCCGACGTGATCACCGGCGCCCGCGAGCGCATCGACTCGCTCGACGACCGGATCATCGGCCTGATCCAGGAACGGATGGCCGTCTCGGCCGTCATCCAGGAGGCGCGCATCACCTCCGGCGGGCGCCGCGTGAACCTGGCGCGCGAGCTGGAGGTTCTCGGCCACTACAGGGACGCACTCGGCAAGCCCGGCACCGGCCTCGCGATGACGCTCCTGGAGCTGTGCCGGGGCCGGGTCTGAGGCCTACTCGACGCACCCACGTTCGGATCCGCTCTCACCCGTACGGCGCGTGACCGGTGCGCGGCACCCTTCGTTGGTCCCGATGTCCGTGCCAGCCAGGGGCGGGCCCGCTCAATCCACGCGTGGCTCCGCTGGAGCGATGAGACGTAGGGATCCATGCCGTACGTCGTGGGACCTCGCTCCAGCGTTTGTGACCGGACGGCAGGGGACAGCAGCCCGGTCACCCAAGAGAACGACCGGTCCCGGGGACGCCCGGGGCCGGTCGGCCTCCCAGCAGAACCCCTTCGCCCCTGTGGTCGAAACGGTCGGTCGAAACGGTTGCGCGCACGACAGACCCGCGAGCACGATGCGGAGCCCCCCACACCCCACAGAGCCCCAAGTCCCGGGCTTCACAAGTGAATTGCCGCAGGCCCGCCCCATCCGTGCGCCACCGCGCGCCGGCGTGGCGACCCCTGGCAGACCCGCACCAGCGGCGCAACCCCCCGGCGCCGCTCCCCGGCACCGACGCCGCCCTGACGTCGGTGCCGAAGGCCAAGGGCCCCGCGGACGCGTCCGCGGGGCCCTTCGCTGTGCTCACCGAGCCAAGCCGAACTTGCCCGGTCCGGACAGCCGAGGTCAGACGGCCTTCTCCAGCTTCGCGAGCTGCGCGTCGACGATCACCTGCGGCACGTCGGTCTTGCTCGAGTCCAGCATGTTCATGGTGTAGAAGGCCACGACCGTCGAGCCGCTGCGCACCACGGTGAAGGTCATCGGGACCTTGTCGCCGTCGATGACACCCTTCACGTCGTACGAGACCGCCTCGTCACCCGCGTCGGGCGCGGGCCGCGCCTTGACGCCGCTGTACTTGTAGTCGACGTGCTCGTACGCGGTGCAGCTCTTCGAGGCCGTGCGCAGGTCCTTCATGACCTTGGCGGCGTCGGCACCGTCGTACGCGAGCAGCGCCAGCGAGGTCACCTTGGGGTCGAGCTCGTCCGTCGCCATGAGCGTGCGCACGACCCGGTCCTTCGCCGTCGGCTGCGTCGAGAACATGAACATGTCGGCGAGCGGCTGGCACGAGGCCGGCTTCGCGGCGACGCTCTCGGTCGGCGGCAGGTCGTCCTTGCCCACCTTCTCGACCTTGTAGCCCTTGACGTCGCCCGTACCGACGACGGCCTTCTCCAGCTCGGCCGCCGTGAGCGCCTTCGCGCCCTCCTCGGCGGGCTTCGCGGGTGCCGTGGTCTTCTCCGAAGCGGCCGGCTTCTTGGCGTCGTCGGTGGTCTCGGAGGACCCCCCGCACGCAGTCGTCACACCCAGGGCCGCGACCACGGCAGCGGCCGCCACGGCACGTCTCACACCTGACTTCACATTCCCACCTTCGCCCTCTGCGGCACGGGGCCACCCGTCGGCCCGTACCGAGGCGCCATCCAAGCCCGCCACCAGCCCCCTTTGCCAGCGCTTTGCGTAACGATCGGAGATCGCCGTAAAGGTTGTACGGGGCACTGAGTGACCCAGCTCACATAAGAATCGTGTGAGGTCGAGGGCAACCATTTCCCGGGGTTGCCGGTCACTTGTGCGGAACCAACGGCCACACCCGCGACCCCACAACGCGGAGGCCTCCCAGCTCGTACTGCGCCGCAGCAGTACGCCGGACTTTCCGAGGTCTTCATGAAGCTTCGCCGTGCCCTGGCCGCCGCGGCCGCGACGGCTGCGATAGCCCCGATCGCGCTCCTTTCGGCGCCGGCCGCGTTCGCGGACGAAACTCCCGACACGACGACCGTCACGACCGAGACGCCGTCGACGCCGGCCGAAACGCCTCCGTCGACCCCGGCCACGCCGTCGTCGCCCGAAACCACTCCGTCCACCCCCGAGTCGCCGTCGACGCCGGCCTCCACGCCCGCGACGACCCCCGCCTCCACCCCGTCGGGTACGCCGTCCGACTCCACGTCGCCGTCGCCGTCCGCGACGCCGTCCGACGAGCCGACCGATCCGACCGGCATCTGCGAGGAGGACAACGAGGGCTACCAGTCCAAGCTGTCCGTCTCCATCAGCGGCCTGCCCGGCAAGATCGCGGCCGGCAGCGGCTGGCACGGCTTCACCCTCAACGTGAAGAACCCGACGAAGACCGACCTCGACCAGGCCATCTTCTACGCGGGCGTCGGCCCGAACGACGAGAACGCCGAGAACCCGTACAAGGCGAGCGAGGTCCGCCTCCAGGCGAAGGTCGACGGCACCTGGGTCGACATCGACGACGGCGACGGCTACTCGTTCGGCTTCCTCGACCTGTCGGGCATCAAGGCCGGCAAGTCCGTCAACTATCAGCTCCGCCTGAACGTGAAGGCCGGCGCCCCCATCGGTGAGGGCCTGACCATCGGCGGCGGCTTCTACAACGACGACGAGCTGAACTGCGAAGGCGAAGCCTCCGCCAGCTACCTCATCCAGATCGTGAAGCCGGGCACGGACACCGACGGGACCAAGCCGCAGGAAGGCGGCAAGGTTCCGATGCCGACCGAGAAGCCGAACGACAACAACACCCAGGAGGTGACCGGCAGCCTCGCTGAGACCGGTTCGTCCTCCATGGTCCCGACCATCGGCCTGATCGGCGGCGTCGCCGTCGTCGCCGGTGCCGGTGCCGTGTTCACCGTGCGCCGCCGCAAGGCCGGCGCCACCGCGTAACACCCCGTAGGGGCTGCGCACACGGCAAGGACCTGCGCTCGGAGGGGGGCGCAGGTCCTTTCGTGTGTCCGGGACTGTTCGTGTACCCGGGGCTGCCGGGCCGCGTGGTTACTTCTTCTTGGGCGGGACCGCCGGCATCCCCAGGAACGGCAGCTTCAGCGCGCCGAACGCGTCCTGTGGGACCGCCGGGTTCTTCGGCGCCACGGCCGACAGCCGCGCGTACGCCACGCCCTGCGCCGGACGCGGATCCTCCTCGCCCTTGTTGGGCCAGTACGACATCGCGCGCTCGGCCTGGGCCGTGATGGTCAGTGACGGGTTCACGCCCAGGTTCGCCGTGACCGCGGCGCCGTCGACGACCGAGATGCCCGGGTGCCCGTAGACGCGGTGGTACGGGTCGATGACACCCGTCTCCGGGGAGTCACCTATCGGGCAGCCGCCCAGGAAGTGCGCGGTCAGCGGGGTGCCCATCAGCTCGCCGATGTTCGAGCCGGCGAAGCCGTTGATCTCGGCGGCGATCGTCGACGCGGCGTCCACGGCGGCCTTGATCTGCTTGGGGTTGGGCGCGCCATGGCCCTGCTCGGCCGTGAGCAGGCCCTTGCCGACGCCGTCCGGCTTCAGATAGGTCGTCAGCGAGTTGTCGAGTGACTGCATGACCAGGCCGATGATGGTCCGCTCCGACCAGCGGTGGTTGGAGAGCGAACGTGCCATCAGGGTCGGGTGCTTGGCCACGTTGGCGAGCCACCCGGCCACGCGGGACGAACCCTGCGCGTACGGGACCTGGAGGATCGTCATGCCGCCCATCGCGTTCGAGCCCTTGCCGTAGCGGACCGGCTCGATGTGCGTGTTCTCGTCCGGGTGGATCGAGGACGTGATCGCGACGCCCTGCGTGAAGTCGACCTTGGGCTTGCCGTGACGCTTCTTGTAGCGGCGGTTGTTGGTCTGGGCGCCGACGAGCGCCTCGGAGTTCGTCCGCGTCAGCTCGCCCAACCTGGCGGAAAGGTACGGCAGTTGGCCGCCCGCCTTCATGCGGTGCAGCAGGGTCTGGGTGCCGTACGTGCCGGCCGCGACGATCACGCGCCGGGCCTTGAACGTACGGCCCGCGCCCTTCTTCTTGTCGTCCGTCGGGAGCGTCTGGACCGCGTAGCCACCCTGCGAGTCGTCGGTGACGGAGACGGCCGTCGTCATCGGGTGCACGACCGCGCCCGCCTTCTCGGCGAGGTACAGGTAGTTCTCGTTGAGGGTGTTCTTCGCGCCGTGGCGGCAGCCCGTCATGCACTCGCCGCACTCGGTGCACGCCTTGCGGGCCGGGCCCGCGCCCCCGAAGTACGGGTCGTCGACCTGCGTGCCGGGCGCGGCCTTCACCGAACCGGCCCCGTCCTCGCCGCAGGCGTCCTTGCCGTCACCGAAGAAAACACCCACCGGCGCCATGTGGAACGTGTCGCCGATGCCCATGTCCTCGGCCGCCGCCTTGAGGTGGACGTCGGCCGGGGTCATGGTCGGGTTGAGCCGCACGCCCAGCATGCGCTGCGCCTGGTCGTAGTAGGGCTTCAGCTCCGCCTGCCAGTCGGTGATGTCCTTCCACTGCGGGTCCTCGAAGAACGGCTTCGGCGGCACGTAGAGCGTGTTGGCGTAGTTCAGCGAGCCGCCGCCGACGCCCGCCCCGGCGAGGACCATCACATTGCCGAGGAGGTGGATGCGCTGGATGCCGTACATGCCGAACTTGGGCGCCCACAGGTAGTTCTTGAGGTCCCAGGAGTTCTTGGGCAGCGTGCCGGGCTCGAAGCGGCGGCCCGCTTCGAGCACGCCGACGCGATAGCCCTTCTCGGTCAGGCGCAGGGCGGACACGGAGCCGCCGAAGCCGGAGCCCACGACGAGGACGTCGTAGTCGTACGCGGCGTCGTCGTCGCTCCCGGCTTCACTCCGGACAGAGTTCTCCTGTGACACTGGCTCTCCTCGTTGAGAACGGGTGGTGCTCTAACGAAGACGGAAGGTCTTCATCGCCTTCAGGCTGCGGCTCATGAACGCCGCGTACTTCTCGTCGGTCATCCCGAACGACGGCGCCATCGGCATGATCCGCTGGTGCGCGACGGTCTGCGCCTCGGTGTACTTGAGGATGCCCTCGGAGCCGTGGCGGCGGCCGAGGCCCGAGTCCTTCATGCCGCCCATCGGCGACTGGACACTGCCGTACGCGGGCGCGTAGCCCTCGTTGATGTTGACGGTGCCGGTGCGCAGCCGGGAGGCGACGTCGTGACCGCGCCTGGCGTCCTTCGTCCAGACCGAGGAATTCAGGCCGTACGGCGTCCCGTTGGCCAGCGCGATGGCCTCGTCCTCGTCCGTGAAGCGGTAGATGGAGACGACCGGGCCGAAGGTCTCCTCGTTGCACACGGCCATCGGGGCCTCGACGGCGTCGAGGATGGTCGGCTCGAAGAAGTAGGGGCCGATGTCGGGGCGCGCGACGCCACCGGCCACGAGCTTCGCCCCCTTGGCCACGGCCTCGTCGACGTGCCGCGTCACCGTCTCCAACTGCCGCTCGCCGACCAGGGATCCCATGTCCGCGCCGTACGCGAGGGACTTGCCCAGGCGCATCGCCTTGGTGCGCGTGGCGAACCGCTCGACGAACGCGTCGGCGATCGACTCGTGGACGTAGAGCCGCTCGATGGAGATGCAGAGCTGGCCCGCGGAGGAGAAGCAGGCGCGGACCGCGCCGGCCGCCGCCTTGTCGATGTCGGCGTCCGCCAGGACCAGCATCGCGTTCTTGCCCCCGAGTTCGAGCGAGACGCCGACGAGGCGCGCGGCGGCACCCTGGGCGACCTCGCGGCCCGTGCGCGTGGAGCCGGTGAACGAGACGTAGTCGGCGTGCTTGACCAACTCGGGCCCCACGACCGGGCCTTCGCCGAGGACGACCTGGAAGACCTCGGCGGGCAGCCCCGCCTCGATGAGCAGGTCACGCGCCCACAGCGCTGTCAGGCAGGTCTCCGTGTCGGGCTTCATGACGACCGCGTTGCCGGACACGAACGCCGGGAGCGCGTCACCGACGGACAGCTCGAGAGGGTAGTTCCAGGGGGCGATCTGGCCCACGACGCCGCGCGGCTGGCGCAACTCGGTGACCTTGGTGAGGGTCGGGACGGCGCCCGTGTGCCGCTTCGGCTTCAGGTAGGCGGGGGCCTTGCGGCCGTAGTGGCGGGCCGCGACGGCCACGGCCTGGACCTCTTCGTGCGCGTGCAGGCGCGCCTTGCCGGTCTCCAGCTGGATCAGGTCGAGGACCTCAGCCTGGCGGGCGAGCACCAGGTCGTGGAAGCGCAGCAGCACGGCGGCGCGCTGCCGCGCGGGCACCTTCGCCCAGACGGCCTGCGCGGCGCGGGCGCGCTCGAAGGCCTCCGTGACGTCCTCGGGCGTGGACTCGGGCAGGTCCGCCAGCTTCTCGCCGGTGAACGGCGTGTGGTTGGCGGTGCGGCCCGAGCCGGCCACACCCTTGGTGAGCTGGGCGACCAGCTCGGGCGTCACCACGTCGGCCGCGGTGCGCGCGCCCTGCGGGGCGGGGGCGACCGGGTTCGTGCCGGTCTTGTCCGTACGGTCCTTGGAGATGGCCTGCGAGTCCGTCATGGCGCGAGCGTAAGGGCCCGTCAACGTTTTGGGTACCCACGGGTAACGAGGTTTCACCAAGCACTCACACGCCGCCAGCGATCGCTGGCAACAAAGGCGCTGATCAGGGCGTTGTCAGGGCCTTCGCCGGGAGTTCGTCGATGTTCGCCGATGTCCGCCGATACTCGCCGATCAGACTTTGTCGATGTCGAGATTGGCGATCGCCGCCTTCGCCACCTCACGCCCGCGCTCGGTGAAGTCGCCCTTGCCCGGGTAGTCGATCCAGAGCTGGTACATGTCGCCCGACTTGGTCTTGTAGTAGAAGACCTTCGCCTCGCGCGGCTTGAGCTCGTCGGAATCGCTGTCATCCGTGTAGGTGATGGTGTTCTCGGCGGACTCTCGGTCGTTGTACGTGGTCTTGGCGGTCCGACTGCGCGGAGCGGGCTTGTCCGCCATCTTCGAGTTGTCACCCTTGTTGATCTCGTCGGAGTCCTTGTAGGCCTGCGCGGACGCGGAGCTCGCGATCCCGTTCACGCTGTCCTCGGACTTCTTCTTGAGCGAGAGGGTGATGGAGACCGCGTAGCTCGGATCCCGGTAGGAGACCCAGTGATCGGTCTTGATGATGCTGTTGTCCGCCTCGAATCTGACGTACTCCGGCGGCGCCGCGAACGTCGCCGCGACCGTCTTCTCCCGATGGTCCTGCCACCCGTCCGGCAGCGGGCCCGCGAACGGGTTCGCGATCACCAGGTACGCCACCACCGCCGCCGCGACGACCGCGGCGCCGACGCCGAGCAACGCCTTGCGGCTGAGGCTGACGCCCTTGCCGCCGGGGCCCGCGAGCTGGACGACCTGGGTGGGCGGCTGCACCGGCGGGTTGGCCGCGCGCTCCAGGAGGTCGCGCACGCGCGCCGCGTTCGGGCGCCGGGCCGGGTCCTTGGCGAGCAGGCCGTTGATGGCCTCGGCGAGCGGGCCCTGGGCCGCGGCGGGCGCCGCCGGGGTCGCGTTGATCACGGACTGGAGCGTCGCCGGCGTGTTGTTGCGGCGGAACGGCGAGACGCCCTCCGTCGCCGCGTACAGGACGACGCCGAGGGACCACAGGTCGGACGCGGGGCCCGGGCGCTGGCCGAGGACCCGCTCCGGGGCGATGAACTCGGGCGAGCCGACGAAGCCGCCGGTGTCCGTCAGATTGGTCTCGCCCTCGATCTGGGCGATGCCGAAGTCGGTGAGGACCACGCGGTCGTGGCGGCCGAGCATCACGTTGTCGGGCTTCACGTCGCGGTGCAGGACACCCGCGGCGTGCGCGGCCTCAAGGGCGCCCAGCACTTCGAGGCCGATCCGCGCCGCCTCGCGGGCGCTGAGCGTGCCCTCCTGGAGCACGTCACCGAGCGTGCGCCCCTGCACGAACTCCATGACGATCCAGGGTTGTCCGTCCTCGACGGCGACATCGTGGACGTTGACCACGGCCGGGTGGTCGAGCCGGGCCGCCGCGC
The DNA here is from genome assembly GCF_035918235.1 of Streptomyces sp. NBC_01445. NCBI lineage: Bacteria > Bacillati > Actinomycetota > Actinomycetes > Kitasatosporales > Streptomycetaceae > Streptomyces > Streptomyces sp. NBC_01445. The sequence continues at coordinate 4,623,424 of NZ_CP109485.1, forward strand.
GCGCCTCGCGCCGCATCCGCTCGAAGACGGTGGTCCGCTCGCGCTCCGGCAGATGGTCGGGGACGCGCGGCTCCTTGACCGCCACCTCGCGGTCCACCGTCTCGTCCTTGGCCCGCCACACGGTGCCCATGCCGCCGTGCCCGAGCTTGCTCAGGAGCCGGTAGCGCCCGCCGATGAGACGCCCCGCGCCCGGCTCGGCCTCCGCGCTCTGCCGCGGCGGGACGACCTGGGTGGGCGACGGCTGGTGCGGGGGCTGCGGCTGCGGCTGCGGCTGCGGCTGCGGCTGCGGATACGCGGTGGGAGGCTGGGCGTACGGGTTCCCCTGCTGGGGCGTGTGCGGCGGCTGCGGCGGCTGGAGTCCGAAGCTCGTCGGATCGTTCGGGCCGTAGGCGGGTCCCCCGTTGTTACTCATGCCTCCATGCCTACCGTGCGGGACGCCTCCGGATCCACTCGGGTCACTCACTTGTGACCGCCCCGATGCCTCAGCCGCCCCCGGAGGGCACGAATGTGGCGACCGCCGTGTCGAAGTACCGCTTGGCCTCCGCTACCCGGCCGACCGGCGCCGACACCCACACGTCGTACATCCGGCCGCCCTGCTCCCAGCACAGGTCGTACGTGTGCCTCGCGCCCTCCGCCGTGCTGAAGCCGTTCCACGTGAACCGCCAGAGCGCGGCGGGCCGGCCGCCGTGAGTCGTGTCGGTGACCGAACCGTCGCGGTAGCCCGGGTTGTTGGCGGGCCCCTTCGCGTCGGAGCGGCGCTGCACGGCGCCGGGCCCGCCCGGGTCGGGGGCCGCCTCCTTGATGCCGATCCTGAACGTGTCGCCCGGCGACATGTAGAAGATCCGGGATCCGTCGGGCTTCCTGCTGAAGTCGTCCGGCACGGCCAGGGAGAACCCCTCCGGGTCGACGGCCGTGCGGTAACCGGCGGGGGACGCGGGCCGCGTGCCGGTCTGCTGCTCCGTGACGGTGACCGTCGGACGGGGCTCCGACGCCGAGTCCGAGGGGGACGCCGTGTCGCCCGTGGGGCCCGGCGCGGACGCCGTGGGGCGGTGGGTGCCGCCGCCATCGCCCCCGTTCACGAGCAGCGCGGCCGCGGAGACGCCTGCCCCGGCCATCGCGGCGACGAGCGCGGCGGCCGCGAGGACCACGCGAGCGGAACGCTTCTGCGGGGGCGCGGGAGCGGGCGCCGTGAGGCTGTTCCTGGCGGTGGGCGTGTAGCCGCCCATGGACCGCGGCGTCGTACCCGTGGCGACGTACGCGCGAAGGAGCCGGTCGGCCTCGTCCAGGCCGAGCCTGCGCTCCGGATCGCGCTCGAGGAGGCCCCGTACGACGGGCAGCAGCGGCTCGGCCTCGGCGGGCGGGCGGATCTCGCCGACGACCACGGCGTGCATGATCCCGCCCAGCGAGTCGCGCCGGAACGGCGACTCGCCCGTCAAGGCCGCGCACAGCATCGCGCCCAGCGACCACAGGTCCGACTCGGGGCCGGTCCGCTCCCCCGACATGCGCTCGGGCGCCGTGTACTCGGGCGAGCCGACGAAGGAACCCGTCTCGGTGAGCGTCGTCGCGCCGCTGACCTGCGCGATCCCGAAGTCCGTGAGCACAACGCGCTCGCTGCCCGCCTCGACGAGCACGTTCGCCGGCTTCAGATCGCGGTGCAGCACCCCCGCCGCGTGGGCGACCCGCAGCGCGCCGAGGAGCGCGATCCCGATCCGGGCCGCCTCCCGCGCGTCGACGGGCCCGGTCCGCGAGAGCCGGTCGGCGAGCGAGCCGCCCTCGATCAACTCCATGACGATGTACGGGCGTTCGCCGTGCTCCACGACATCGTGGACGACGATGACGTTCGGGTGGCTCAGCTGGGCGACCGCGCGGGCCTCGCGCAGGGTGCGGTCCTTCTGGCGGCGGGCCTCGTCGGCGGAGAGCGTCTCGTCGAGTACGAGTTCCTTGACTGCGACGCGCCGCCCGAGCAGCTGGTCGGAGGCGCGCCACACGACGCCCATTCCGCCCCGGCCGATGCGCGCCTCCAGCCGGTAACGCCCGGCGATCACACGGACGTTGTCCTCCCCCTCGGTCCCCATGCGTTCCATCATGCCGCACGGAACGGGCGCCGGAGGGGCGTGCTCCGGGCCGTCAAGGGATCAACGAAACCGCAGGGCCGGCGCCCGCGGGCCACGGGCGGCTACGGCTCCCAGCCCCGCAGGATCGCGTCGAACTGCTGCCGCCCCTCGTCCCAGTCGGCCTCCGGCACGGACAGATAGATGGCGTACTCGGTGCCGTCGTTCTCGACGTACGTCTGCTCGATCGCGTGCCGCGGGCCCGACGTCGTGTCCTTGTTGCCCGCGGTCCAGGTGAACTCCCACAGGGATCCCGGCCGGTCGCGGTAGGTGTTGGGCTGCAGATTGACCTGCTGGTAGTCGGGTAGCCCGGGCGGCTTCGTTACCTGCCGCTCCAGGTCCAGCTGGTGGTGGTACGAGTCGGGCCAGTCGGGGGACTTGTCGACCGCTATTCGCACGAAGTGCGCGCCGCCGTCCGGCGTGTAGTCGACCTGGGTGCCGTCCGCCTGCCGCTTCCAGTCCTTCGGCAGCATGAGGCTGTAGCCCTCGACGTCGTCGACGCGGACCCAGTCGTCCGGAATGCTCCCGGACTTGTGCTTGCCGTTGCCCGAACCCGCCGATGTGCTCGGGGCCCCGTCCTTGCCGGAGTTCGAGTTCGACGAGGTCCGGTCGTTCAGATAGTGGTTCGCGGCGAACACGCCACCGCCGCCGACGAGAGCCGCCGCCAGGGCCACGGCGACGACACGCGGCCACTTGCGGCTACCGGAGGCGCGGGCCGCGGGCGTCACCGGCTGTCGCACGCCTATCGCAGTCGACTGCTCCGTGGGCGTCGGCTGTGCCGGGACATGCACCTGTGTGGGTACGTACGCCTGCGCCGCGTCGGAACGGCGCCCCTCGGCGGCCTCGGCGAGCATCGTCTCGGCCTCGTCGGCGGACGGGCGCGCGGCCGGATCCTTGCGCAACAGCGCCTGGATGACGGGCGCGAGGGCGTCCGCGTACGTGAGTTCGCCCGGCTCCTCCTCGACGACGGCCTGCATCGTGCTGATCGGCGACGTGCGCCGGAACGGGGACTTGCCCTCCACGGCCGTGAACAGCGTGGCGCCGAGCGCCCAGAGGTCGGACGCGGGTCCGGGCGCGGCGCCGCTGACCCGCTCGGGCGCCAGATAGTCGACCGAGCCGACGATCTCGCCGGTCCGCGTGATCGTCGAGTCGCCCTCGACCTGCGCGATCCCGAAGTCGGTGAGCAGCACCCGTCCGTCGCGGGCGAGCAGGACGTTGCCCGGCTTGACGTCGCGGTGCAGCACCCCGGCCGCGTGCGCGGCGCGCAGCGCCCGCAGTGTCCACAGGCCGATGCGGGCGGCCTCGCGCGGCTGGATCCGGCCATGTTCCTTGACGGCGTCCGCGAGCGAGGGGCCCTCGACGAGCTCCATCACGATCCACGGCCGGTCGTCGTGCTCCAGCACGTCGTGGACGGTGACGACCGCCGGGTGGTTGATGCGCGCGGCGGCCCGCGCCTCCGTCTGCGTCCGCGCGAGCAGCACGGCGCGGTCGGCCTCCTGCACGTACTGGGCCGCCGTCAGTTCCTTGACAGCCACGGCCCGGTGCAGCACTTCGTCGTGTGCCCGCCACACCCGGCCCATGCCGCCTCGCCCGATCGAGTCACCGAGTCGATAGCGGCCCGCGAGGAGCAGGCCCTGCATCTGATTCACGTTCCCCCGCAGGCGCATTGGTCGTGCCAGGGCCGCTCATGGCCTTGACAGAGCCACATTAGGGAGCGGCCCAGGCCCAGGGAACCGCCGGGGGTGCACGGAGACCGCACTGTGACGCTTGTCGCCTGCCGGGACGGGGCCGACAGGTCATCAACTGGGTGTATTCCGTGCGCCCGTACGTCACCGGGCGTTGTCTCAGCCCGTGCACCGGGCAGGGTTCTCAACCAGTGCTCTGATACGTCGCCGACGCCTGCTCGTACAGGCGCGTCACCTCGTCGCGTTCGGCTTCGGGGCCCCGCAGTTGCACCACGTGGTAGCGGCCGCCCACGATCATCGCGAGGTTGCGTACGTACGTCTCTCGACCCGCCGAGTTCTGCCACGTGAACTGGCCCTCGGCCATGGCCCGACCGCCCACGTCGATCCGGCGCATCCCGGAGGACGTCGCCCACGTCGAGTCGCGGAACGGCTGCAACTCGCGCTCCTTCTCCCGCTGGTACGTCATCGGGTCGCTGCCGTACGCGGAGGTGCTGTCGCGGCCCGGGACGACGACGAGCTCGAAGTCGCCGTGCGTGTACAGGACCTGACCCTGTCCGTTCCTGCCCTGCCGGTTCCAGCCCTTGGCGACGGCGACGCGGAACCCTTCGGGGTCCTTGCGCAGCGTGAAGCCCTGCGCGACCTCGGGCTCGGACGAGTCGGTCTGCGGATCGGTGGCGGAGGGGGTCGACGAGCTGTTGCCGCCGTTCTTGCCCGCGGATTCGCCCGCCGACGGCGTCGGCGTGGACCTGCCGCCCTCGGGCGCGGGCCGGCCCCCGCCGGTGGCGCCCGCGTGATCCTTGCCGCCATCGCCGGGCGTGCCGCCGCTCGGCTCGGCCTTCGGCATGAAGAGCACGGCATACGCGACCGCGGCGGCCAGGCCGAGCAGTACGAGAACGAGCAGGGTGCGGCCGAGCGAACGGGGCTTGCTGGGACCGCGCTCCGACTGGGGGCGACGCTCTCGCTCCGACTGGGGGCGAAGCTCCGGCCTCGTGTGCCGCTCAGCCTGCTGCGGCTGCGCCTTGGCCCGCTTGTGCCGCGCATGCCCGGGCCCAGCTCCGGCCTGGGCGGAGGAGCGCCAGCGGCGCCTGCGCACGAGCTCGCCCCGGCGCCGTACGACCGGCAGCCGCGTGGCGTCGAACGGGGGTGCGACCACGACGTTCGCGCCCGCCTCAGGCTCCGGCGCGGACCGCACCAGCGACCTGAGCCACCCCCGCAGCTCCTCGAAGTCGAGCCGCTCCGTGGGGTCCTGACGCAGCAGCGACTCGACGACGGGCCGCAGCGGCCCGCACTCCTCGGCGAACGCGGGCGGCTCGGCGCACACCATCTGCACCAGCTCACCGGTGTTCTCCTCCGGGTACGGGGCATGCCCCTGGACCGCCCGGAAGAGGAGGGCGCCGAGGGCCCACAGGTCGGTGGCCGGGCCGATCGGGGCGGCCAGCTGCCAGTTCTCGTGGACGGGCCCCGCCTGCTCGGGCGCCCAGCGCTCCGTGACGGGCCCGACGACGGTCATCCGCGCCTGCCGCGCACGGTCGGCGGCGAGGGCGGTGGCCGGCCCGCGACCGGCCGTCGACGCCGTCTGCTGCGCGGGGATGAGCTGGTCCCAACGCGTGCTCTCCGGGGCGGAGTCGGGCCCCTCAAGAGCGGTGGGCTCGGCCTGCTCCATGCCGGGCCGCGGGATCGCCCCGTGCCAGGGGCGCTCGGCGGAACCGCGTACGCCGTAGGGGTCGTCGATCCGGCCGGACTGCGCGTCGCCACAGTGTGTCCCGGCGCCGGACTCGCCCCCGGACTCCCCGCCCGGCCCGCGCTGCGGCGGCCCCGGCGTCCCGTCCGTGTCCACACCCCCGCGCGCGGCGGCCCGCGCACCGGCCCGGTACGCGGCTATCGCCCCCGCGCGCGCGGCCCGCGGGTCACTCCCGGACTCAAGGGCGGCGGGCCGGGACGGCGCGGGGGCAAAGGGAGCGGGAGGCGTGTAGGGGGACGCGGGAGCCGAAGACTGCGGGTCCTGCGGCTCCGAAGGTGCCGCGGGCGGCGCCGGCGTCGGGTCATAGCCGCACAACGCCTCCTCCGCCGCGCCGGCCGCGAGTCCGGTGAGCACGATCCGGCCGTCGTCGCACACGAGAACCGTGCGGGCGGTGATGTTCCGGTGGACCCAGCCGTGGGCGTGCAGCGCGCGCAGGGCGGTGAGGACGTCGGACGCGACCTCGGCCGCCCGGTACGGGGACAGCGGCTCCTCGGCGAGCAGCGCGGCGAGCGGCCGCGCGGAGACGACCTCACTGACGATCCACAGCGAGCCGCCCTCGGCGAACACGTCGAAGACCTGGTCGAGCCGCGGATGGTCGGGGATCTGGGCGGCGGCCTGCGCGGCCTCGATGGCACGGCGCACCGCGGGATCCGTCGGCCTGCGCGTGGTCCGCGCCGCGTCCCCCCGCTCGCGCCGGCCACGCGACTCACGCGGCACGAAGCCGTCCGGGAGCCCCTCGGCGTCGAGCACCTCGGCCTCGACGACCTCGGGTAACGGCACCTGTCTGACCAGGACCTCCTGGCCGCTGTAGGTGTCGAACGCCCGCGTCGATGCGAACTCGTACGCGTCGGCGGGCGACAGCGGCAGGCGGTAGCGGTCGGCGAGCACTCGCCCCGCGTAGTCCTCCACGACGCGTCCCCCTGTCCGCCCGGTGGTCAATTCCGTTCGCTTTGCGCCCTGTTGTGCGCAGTGATGCGTACCGATGCGACTGCGCACGGTCCGCAAGCACTCACGATACGTGCCGGACCGCTGTCAGGCTCAGGACTTCGGCTCGAACGTCTTGGTGAACGTCTCCCAGGCGGCCTTGCGCTGCGCACCGTCCCAGTCAGCGGCCTTGGCCGTGTACATCAGGCCGTAGCCGAGACCGCTGTTGACCACGAAACCGCGGTCTACGGAGCGGTACTTGGTGCCCCCGTCGACGTAAGTGAACTCCCAGTCCGCCGTGTTCCAGTCGCGGAAGTCGACGGCCGCGATGCGTATCCGGTCGTACTGGGCGCGGCGCATGTACTGCTCCTGGTTGCGCCAGTCCTGGACCGGGTTCGACTTGGGCGTCGTCGTCCAGCCGACGAGCAGCTTCTGCCCGTCGGGACCCGTGAAGCGGGCCCCCGCCGCGCTCGTCGAGGTGTACTTCCAGCCCTTCGGGAGCCCGATGGAGAAGCCCTGGTCGTGCTTGTACGTCGAGGCGGCGCCGCCGGCGCCGGGGACCCCGCCGCCGCCGCTGGTGCTCTCGGGCGACGCCCCCTGGCCGGCGTCGCCGTCCTTGCCGGTGTCCGAGCCGGAGCCCTTGCCCTTGTCGGAGCCCTTGCCGCCGTCCTGCGCCGCGCCGCTGCCGGAGCCGCTGCCCTTGTCCTTGCTACCGCTACCGCTACCGCTACCGCCGCTGCCTCCGGTCGCTCCCGCGGACGCGGCCTTGTCGCCGCCCTTGGCGGCACTGCCGTCGTCGCCACCGCTGAACGCGATGCCGATGACGGTGCCGATCACGGCGAGCGCGACGAGCACCGCCACGATCACGAGGGTGCGCCGCGGAACCACGTCCGTGAGCGAGGCCCTGGTCGCGGGCGTACGCGGCGGCCCGGCGGGCTGCGCCGGGATACCCGAACCGCCCTGCCCGACCGCGGGATGCGCGGAGGCCTCCGCCGTAGCGCCGGACGCTTCTCCGCCACCCTTGCCTGCCGCTGCGGCCGCCGTCGCGGCGGTGGCCGCAGCAGCGGCCTTCCGCACCGTCCGCAGCGCACCGCGCAGCTTCTCGGCGGCCTCTTCGCCCCTCTTGCCCGCGCCATCGCCCACGGCGACACCGGAAGCGGATCCGGATCCGGCCTCCGCGGAACCAGAAGTGGCGGCAGCACTGGCGCCCGCAGCAGCCCCTGCCCCCGAACTCCCCTTACCGAAGCGCACCTTGGGCGTCTTCGACGCCTTCGGCGCCCTGGACGTCTGCTCGGGAATGGGCGGCAGCGGCACGACCTTGGTCGCGTCGACCGGCTCGGGCTCCTCGTCCTTGGGCTCGGGGGCGTGCAGGACGTCGTTGAGGAGCGCCCGCGCCCCGGCGTCGTCGAGCCGCTGCTCCGGGTCCTTGGCGAGCAGCCCGTAGATGACCTTCTCCAGTGGCCCGGCGTTCTTGGGCGGGTCGACCGGCTCGGTCATGACGGCAGTCAGGGTCGCGATGGCAGACCCCTTGTCGTACGGAGGAACGCCCTCCACCGACGCGTACAGCAGTCCGCCGAGCGACCAAAGGTCGGCTGCGGGACCGGGCTTGTGCCCGCGTGCCCGCTCCGGCGAGATGTACGAGGGCGCGCCGACGAGCATGCCGGTGGACGTGATCGAGGGGTCGCCCTCGACCTGGGCGATGCCGAAGTCCGTGAGGACGACGCGCCCGTCCTCGGCGATCAGCACGTTCGACGGCTTCACGTCGCGGTGCAGGATGCCCTCGCGGTGCGCGGCGCGCAGCACGTCGAGGATCGCGAGACCGACCTCGGCGGCGCGCCGCGGCTCCAGCAGACCGTCCTCGCGGATCTGCTCCGCGAGGGACTTGCCCTCGACGAGTTCCATCACGATCCACGGCCGGTCGTCCTCGTCGACCACGTCGTAGACCGTCACCGCGCTGTTGTTCCGGATCCGCGCGATCGCCTTCGCCTCACGCAACGTACGCGTGATCAGGCGACGCTTCTCCTCGTCGTCGATGCTCGACGGGAACCGCAGCTCCTTGACGGCGACCGTCCGGCCGAGCGTCTCGTCCTTCGCCCGCCACACGGTGCCCATGCCGCCGCGGCCGAGGACTTCTCCCAGCCGGTAGCGCCCGGCGAGGAGACGTGCACTCTTGTCCTGACGAGCTGTGCCCGCCTGCTCCGCCTCCGACATGCGTCCCCTCTGCAACCCGCCCTGACAGAGCCTTCATTGTCCCTTACCCGGGGACCACTCCACGCCCAGGGTCGGCCGTCCCGCAAGATGGACCGCACACAGGGAGGAACCGTCATGCCCGTACTTCGGACACTGCTGGCGATACCCCTGGCAGCAGCCCTGTTCTGTATGTTTCCGGGCAGTTCCACGACACTCGCGGCCCCGGCCACGGACGCCACTCTTCCGTTGCTGGTCACGGAGGGCAAGGCCCCCGCCGCGGCGCTGCTCGCCCGCGAGGGCAGGACGACACGCTTCGTACGCACCGGCCCCACGATCCGCCGCACCGACCACTTCCGGGCCGGGAGCATCACGAAGTCGTTCATCGCAACGGTCGTGCTGCAACTCGCCGCCGAACACCGCCTGCGCCTCTCGGACACGGTTGACGATCACCTCCCGGGTCTCCTACGTGACCACGCCGTCTCCCTCCACTCGCTTCTCACCCACACCAGTGGCCTGCCCGACTTCACGGCGCGCACGCACGGCAAAATCCCGGTATCCCCCGGAACCGCCGTACGCCTGGCCGAGGCCGACCCGCCGAAGCCCCGCGGCCACTGGTCGTACTCGAACACGAACTACGTCCTGCTCGGCATGGTCATCGGCCAGGTCACGGGCCACTCGTACGCGACCGAGGCCCGCCGCCGCATCATCGAACCGCTCCACCTCACCGGTACGTCGTTCCCCGGCACTCACACCGGCCTACCCACCCCGCACGGCCGCGCGTACGACGCGAAGGGCCGCGACGTAACCATCCTGAACCCACGCGTGGCCGGCGCCGCAGGCGAACTGATCTCCACCCTCACGGACCTGAACCGCTTCTACACGGCCCTCCTGAAGGGCGTCCTCCTCCCGCCACGCCAACTCGGCACGATGCTCAACACCCGCACCGCGCAAGGCCGCTACGGCATGGGCCTCTACCCGACGAAACTCCCCTGCGGACTGACGGTCTGGGGCCACAACGGCCGAATCGAAGGCAGTTACGTCCGCACAGCGGCAACGAAAACGGCGTCGAGAGTCATCACGTTCCGCACCGACACAGCCACGGTGACGAACACCCCCCAACTGGAACGCCGCCTATTGACGGCAGAGTTCTGCGAACCCGACACCTAAAGACGAGCACGCCGTTTCAGCCCGCCCGGCGCCTGAGGACAGGCCAAGCCCGAACCCCCAGCCCGTCCGGCGCTTGAGGACGAGCCCGAACCCCCAGCCCGTCCGGCGCTTGAGGACGAGCCCGAACCCCCAGCCCGTCCGGCGCTTGAGGACGAGCCCGAAGGGCGAAGGGGGGTCTGGGGGCACAGCCCCCAGCGCAACCCCGGCCCACCCCATCACAGCGGCACAATATCCGGCGCCCCCAATCGCGCCGCATCGGCCGAGAGGTCATCAGGTTGACGCTGAGACTCCCGCTCAGCCTGCACCCGCTTCTCGTAATGCTCCACCTCACGCTCGATCTGGTCCTTGTCCCAGCCGAGCACCGGAGCCATCAGCTCCGCCACTTCACGCGCACACCGCGTCCCCCGGTCGAACGTCTCGATCGAGATCCGCGTGCGCCTCGTCAGCACATCGTCGAGATGCCGCGCCCCCTCGTGCGAGGCGGCGTAGACGACCTCGGCCCGCAGATAGTCGTCGGCGCCGGTGAGGGGCGCGCCGAGCCCGGGGTCGGCAGCCACCAGGTCGAGCAGCTCCTCCGCCAACGACCCGTACCGGTTGAGCAGATGCTCCACCCGCACCACATGGAGCCCGGTCCGCGCGGCGATCCTCGCCCGCGCGTTCCACAGCGCGTGGTAGCCCTCGGCGCCGACCAGCGGAACGTCCTCGGTGACGCAGTCGGCAACGCGCTGGTCGAGCCCGTGCACCGCCTCGTCGACGGCGTCCTTGGCCATGACCCGGTACGTCGTGTACTTGCCGCCCGCCACGACGACGAGCCCCGGCACGGGGTGCGCCACCGTGTGCTCGCGCGAGAGCTTGCTCGTGGCGTCGGACTCACCGGCGAGCAGGGGCCGCAGGCCCGCGTAGACCCCCTGGACGTCGTCGCGCGTGAGGGGCACCGCGAGCACCGAGTTCACATGCTCGAGCAGATAGTCGATGTCGGCGCTGGAGGCCGCGGGGTGCGCCTTGTCGAGGTCCCATTCCGTGTCCGTGGTGCCCACGATCCAGTGGCGCCCCCACGGGATCACGAACAGGACGCTCTTCTCAGTACGCAGGATGAGCCCGGTCGTCGAGTTGATCCGGTCCTTGGGCACGACGAGGTGAATGCCCTTGGACGCGCGCACGTGGAACTGGCCCCGCTCGCCCACCATCGCCTGCGTGTCGTCCGTCCACACGCCCGTCGCGTTCACGATCTGGCGGGCGCGGATCTCGTACTCCCCACCGCCCTCCACGTCCTCGACGCGGGCGCCGACGACGCGCTCGCCCTCGCGCAGAAACCCCGTCACACGCGCCCTGTTGGCGACCTTCGCCCCGTACATCGCGGCGGTCCGCACCAGCGTCGCCACGTACCGCGCGTCGTCCATCTGCGCGTCGTAGTACTGCAACGCACCCACGAGCGCGTCCTTCTTGAGCGCGGGCGCGACCCGCAGTGCGTGACGCCGGCTCAGATGGCGGTGCATGGGCAGTCCGCGCCCGTGCCCGCGCGCCATCGACATCGCGTCGTACATGGCGACGCCCGAGCCCGCGTACAGCCGCTCCCAGCCCTTGTGCTGGAGGGGATACAGGAACGGGACCGGCTTCACGAGGTGCGGGGCGAGCCGCTCAAGGAGCAGCCCGCGCTCCTTCAGCGCCTCGCGCACGAGCGCGAAGTCGAGCATCTCGAGATACCGGAGCCCGCCGTGGATCAGCTTGCTCGACCGGCTCGATGTGCCGGAGGCCCAGTCCCGCGCCTCGACCAGGCCGGTGGACAGACCGCGGGTCGCGGCGTCGAGCGCGGTTCCCGCGCCGACCACCCCCGCGCCCACGACCAGGATGTCCAGCTCCCGCTCGGCCATTCCCGCGAGCGCCTCGGCACGCTCCGCCGGTCCCAGTGTCGCTGTCCTCACTGCTACCTCCCGCTGTCGGTCAGTCGGCGTCGGTCCAGTCGGGCCCACCGGTGTCACCTGTTCGGTGCGCCCCCGCTCTCATTCCCCATTCACCGATTCTGACCGCCGTGCACGACTTCAGCCACCACTCACCCGCAGCCTGTGGACAACACTCCCGGATTCCCGGCCCCGCAATACCGCATAACGGTCATATTTACTCCTAGTCTGACATTGCGCTCGTCCATCTTGTCCACAGGACTTGCGCTCCCCTCCCGCTCCGGCTATTGGGAAGGACGGCCCACTTCCATGCCCGCAGATCTCGCCGTCATCGGACTCGGTCACCTCGGCCTGCCCCTCGCCCAGGCCGCCGTCGCCACCGGCATCGCGACCATCGGCTACGACCCCGCACGCGCCACCGACCTCGCGGCCGGCCGCCTCCCCGGCGACGGCGCCGAGGGAACCCTGACCGCCGCCGACATCCGCCGGATGCTCTCGGGGGGCTTCCGGCCGACCGCCGACCCCGTCGAACTCGGCCGCGTCCGCACCGCCGTCATCTGCGCCCCCGCGCCACTCGGCGCGGACCGCTCCCTCGACCTCGCGCAGCTCACCGACGCCACGCGCGCCCTCGCCGCCCGCCTGCGCCCCCACACCACGGTGATCATCGAGACCCCGGTCGCCCCCGGCACCACCGAAGGCGTCCTGCGCCCCCTCCTGGAGGACGGCTCGGGGCTGCGCGCCGGCCGCGACTTCCACCTCGCCTACTCCCCCGGCCGCCTCGACCCCGGCAGCCGCACGCACGCGTACGCCACGACCCCCAAGGTCATCGGCGGCCTCACCCCCGCCTGCACCGAGTCCGCCGCCGCCTTCTACGGCCGCCTCTCCGACAAGGTCGTACGCGCGCGTGGCCCACGCGAGGCCGAGACCGTCCAGCTCCTGGAGACCAACTACCGCCACGTCAACATCGCCCTGGTCAACGAGATGGCCGTCCTCTGCCACGACCTGGGCGTCGACCTGTGGGACGTCATCCGCTGCGCCGAGACCAAGCCCTTCGGCTTCCAGGCGTTCCGCCCCGGCCCCGGCGTCGGCGGCCACGGAGTGCCCCAGGACCTCTCACGCCCGCCCCTCCCGGTCCGCCCCCTGCGCATGGTGGAACTGGCCCAGCAGGTCAACCACCACATGCCGCAGTACGTGATCCAGCGCGCCGCCACCCTCCTCAACGAACACGGCAAATCGGCCCGCGGCGCCCGCGTCCTGCTCCTCGGCGTCACGTACAAGCCCGACGTCGCCGACCTGGAGGGCACCCCCGCCCATGAGATCGCCACCCGGCTGATGCAACTGGGCGCGGCGGTCAGCTACCACGACCCGCACATCCCGTCGTGGAACGTCCTCGGCCACCCCGTCCCCCGCGCGGACTCCCTCTACGAGGCAGCCGCCGACGCCGACCTGACGATCCTGCTTCAGCAGCACCGCACGTACGACCTCCAGGGCCTGTCCGTGAAGGCCCAGCTCCTCCTGGACACCAGGGGCGCCACCCCGACAGGCGCGGCCCACCGCCTGTAGAGGCCCTCCACGAAGAGCTGTACCGGCCCTCTACGGAGACCTGTAGCGGCCCTCTACGGAGATGGGGCCCGCACCGAACCGGTGCGGGCCCCATCTCCGTAAAACTGCGTCAGCGGCGGTGCTGCGAGTCCGCCACCGTGACCTCGACCCGCTGGAACTCCTTGAGCTCGCTGTAGCCGGTCGTCGCCATGGCGCGCTTGAGGGCGCCGAAGAAGTTCATCGAACCGTCCGGGGTGTGCGAAGGCCCGGTGAGGACCTCCTCCGTCGTACCGACGGTCCCGAGGTCGACCTTCTTGCCGCGCGGCACGTCCTCGTGGACGGCCTCCATGCCCCAGTGGTGGCCCTTGCCGGGCGCGTCCGTGGCGCGCGCCAGCGGGGAGCCCATCATCACGGCGTCGGCGCCGCAGGCGATGGCCTTCGGCAGGTCGCCGGACCAGCCCACGCCACCGTCGGCGATCACGTGCACGTACCGGCCGCCGGACTCGTCCATGTAGTCACGGCGGGCGGCGGCCACATCGGCCACGGCGGTCGCCATCGGCACCTGGATGCCCAGCACGTTGCGCGTGGTGTGCGCGGCGCCGCCACCGAAGCCGACGAGCACACCGGCCGCGCCGGTGCGCATCAGGTGCAGCGCGGCCGTGTACGTGGCGCAGCCGCCCACGATGACCGGCACGTCGAGCTCGTAGATGAACTGCTTCAGGTTCAGCGGCTCGGCGGCACCGGAAACGTGCTCGGCGGACACGGTGGTCCCCCGGATCACGAAGATGTCGACGCCCGCGTCCACGACCGCCTTGGAGAACTGGGCGGTGCGCTGCGGCGACAGCGCGGCGGCGGTGACGACACCGGAGTCGCGCACCTCCTTGATGCGCTGCCCGATCAGCTCCTCCTTGATGGGAGCCTCGTAGATCTCCTGGAGGCGGCGTGTGGCGCTCTCCGTGTCCAGCTCGCCGATCTCGTCGAGGAGCGGCTGCGGGTCCTCGTAGCGGGTCCACAGGCCCTCGAGGTTCAGCACGCCGAGGCCACCGAGCTCCCCGATCCGGATGGCGGTGGCCGGCGACACGACCGAGTCCATGGGAGCGGCCAGGAACGGCAGCTCAAAGCGGTAGGCGTCGATCTGCCAGGCGATCGAGACCTCCTTCGGGTCGCGCGTACGGCGGCTCGGTACGACGGCGATGTCGTCGAAGGCGTACGCCCGGCGGCCGCGCTTGCCGCGCCCGATCTCGATCTCAGTCACGTGTGTGGCCTTTCCCTCTGCGTTTCAGCGCCTTCCAGTATCCCCGACATACGCGCCAGGGGCGGCCCCGGGAACCCCGGGACCGCCCCTGACCCTGTCTTCGACTGTCGGCGACTACTTGCTGCGGCTGTAGTTCGGCGCTTCGACCGTCATCTGAATGTCGTGCGGGTGGCTCTCCTTGAGGCCCGCGGACGTGATCCGGACGAACCGGCCCTTGGTCTCCATCTCGTCGATGGAGGCGGCACCCACATAGCCCATCGTCTGGCGCAGGCCGCCGACGAGCTGGTGCAGCACGTTGGCCAGCGGGCCGCGGTAGGGCACCTGGCCCTCGATGCCCTCGGGCACGAGCTTGTCGTCGGAGGCGACCTCGGCCTGGAAGTAGCGGTCCTTGGAATACGACCGGCCCTGCCCACGGGACTGCATCGCCCCGAGGGAACCCATGCCGCGGTACGACTTGAACTGCTTGCCGTTGATGAACATCAGCTCACCCGGGGACTCCTCACAGCCCGCGAGAAGGCTGCCCAGCATCACCGTGTCGGCACCGGCGGCGAGCGCCTTGCCGATGTCGCCGGAGTACTGCAGACCGCCGTCACCGATGACCGGGACACCGGCGGCACGCGCGGCGAGAGCCGCCTCGTAGATCGCGGTGACCTGCGGGACACCGATACCGGCGACCACGCGCGTGGTGCAGATGGAGCCGGGGCCCACACCGACCTTCACGCCGTCGACACCGGCGTCGATCAGGGCCTGCGCGCCGTCACGCGTCGCGACGTTGCCGCCGATGACGTCGACGCCGACGCTGGACTTGATCTTCGCCATCCAGTTCAGCGCGTTGCTGTTGTGTCCGTGCGACGTGTCGACGATGAGGAAGTCCGCGCCCGCCTCGGCCAGCGCCTGAGCGCGCTCCAGGGCCTCAGGGCTGGCGCCCACCGCGGCACCGACGAGGAGGCGGCCCTCGGCGTCCTTCGCGGCGTTCGGGTACTGCTCGGCCTTCACGAAGTCCTTGACCGTGATGAGGCCCTTGAGGACGCCCGCGTCGTCGACCAGCGGAAGCTTCTCGATCTTGTGGCGGCGCAGCAGCTCCATGGCGTCGACGCCGGAGATGCCGACCTTGCCGGTCACGAGCGGCATCGGCGTCATGACCTCGCGCACCTGCTGGCTGCGGTCGGACTCGAACGCCATGTCGCGGTTGGTGACGATGCCGAGCAGCTTGCCCGCCGGGTCGGTCACCGGGACGCCGCTGATGCGGAACTTCGCACAGAGCGCGTCGGCCTCGGCCAGCGTCGCGTCCGGGTGCACGGTGATCGGGTCGGTCACCATGCCGGACTCGGAACGCTTCACGAGGTCGACCTGGTTGACCTGGTCCTCGATCGACAGGTTGCGGTGCAGCACGCCGACGCCACCCTGCCGCGCCATGGCGATGGCCATGCGGGACTCGGTGACCTTGTCCATCGCCGCCGACAGCAGCGGAATGTTCACGCGCACGTTGCGGGAGATGCGGGACGAGGTGTCGACCGCGTTCGGGAGGACCTCGGACGCGCCCGGCAGCAGCAGCACGTCGTCGTAGGTCAGCCCGAGTGTCGCGAATTTCTCGGGCACTCCGTCGACGTTTGCAGTCATGACACCTTCCCCAAATGGCCTTGATCGGTGCGGATGTCCATGCTAACGGGATCTGGAGGTGTCTCATTCCACGATCAAGATCACCAAGCAGATTTGTACGTTCACACGTGCGCAGCCCGCGCCCTGCACAGGGGGAGTACCACGCGCGCGTGGCGCGTCTCACTCATCAGGTCACTGCTTGGGGCGCTGCTTGAAGCACTGCTCTGCTCGCACTCGCTGTTTCGGCTCGCTGTTTCGGCTCGCTGTTTCGGCTCGCTGCTTCGGCTCGCTGCTTCGGCTCGCTGTTTCGGCTCGCTGCTTCGGCTCGCCGCTTCGGCTCGCCGCTTCGGCTCGCCGCTTCGGCTCGCCGTCTCGGCTCACTGCTCGGCGAGCGCCCGCAGTCGGCTGAGTGCGCGGTGCTGGGCGACACGGACGGCACCCGGCGACATGCCGAGCATCTGTCCCGTCTCCTCGGCGGTGAGGCCGACGGCGATACGGAGCAGTAGCAGCTCGCGCTGGTTCTCCGGAAGGTTGGCGAGGAGCTTCTTCGCCCACTCCGCATCGCTGCTGAGCAGGGCCCGCTCCTCCGGTCCGAGCGAGTCGTCGGGCCGCTCCGGCATCTCGTCGGAGGGCACGGCGGTGGAACCGGGATGCCGCATGGCGGCGCGCTGCAGATCGGCGACCTTGTGCGCGGCGATGGCGAAGACGAACGCCTCGAAGGGGCGCCCGGTGTCCTTGTAGCGCGGCAGCGCGAGGAGCACCGCGACACAGACTTCCTGCGCGAGATCCTCCACGAAGTGCCGTGCGTCACCCGGCAGTCGGGTCAGACGGCTGCGGCAGTAGCGGATCGCGAGGGGGTGGACGTGCGCGAGAAGGTCGTGCGTGGCCTGCTCGTCGCCCTCGACGGCGCTGTGGACCAGTGCACCGATGGCTCCTGGGCCGGCTGCCTCGTCGTCGCGCATCGGTCCATGGTGCCTTGGCGGCGTCCGGTCCGTGGCACCGCGTCCGTAGTTGTGCACTGAAGCGTTATGAGTAGGTGCGCCGGAACTCATCTCGTGCGCCCTCCCCTTCCGCTCGACCGACTCGCCCCTGAGGAACTCCACAACTCAAGGATGCGGCATGTCCGGCGAAACGAGGACCGGCGGCCGTCCGCAGCCCCGTCCGCCCTGGGGCGGACGGGGATCGCTGTGCCCCCGCGGCGGCGCATCGTGGGCCTTAGCGGACAAGGCCCCAGCGGAATCCGAGCGCCACGGCGTGCGCGCGGTCCGAGGCGCCGAGCTTCTTGAAGAGGCGGCGTGCGTGCGTCTTGACCGTGTCCTCGGAGAGGAAGAGCTCGCGCCCGATCTCCGCGTTGGACCGGCCGTGGCTCATGCCCTCGAGCACCTGGATCTCACGCGCCGTGAGCGTCGGCGCCGCACCCATCTCGGCCGACCGCAGTCTGCGCGGCGCGAGCCGCCACGTCGGGTCGGCGAGCGCCTGCGTGACCGTGGCACGCAGTTCGGCGCGCGAGGCGTCCTTGTGCAGATAGCCGCGGGCACCGGCCGCGACGGCGAGCGCGACACCGTCCAGGTCCTCGGCCACGGTGAGCATGATGATGCGCGCACCGGGATCGGCGGACAGCAGCCGCCGGACCGTCTCGACGCCACCCAGACCGGGCATGCGTACGTCCATCAGAATCAGGTCCGAGCGGTCGGCGCCCCAGCGGCGGAGTACTTCCTCGCCGTTGGCCGCGGTCGTCACGCGCTCCACGCCGGGGACGGTCGCGACCGCGCGGCGGAGCGCTTCTCGGGCAAGCGGGGAGTCGTCGCAGACGAGGACGGATGTCATGACCGTCCTCCGCAGCTGATGCGCGTCACCTTGGGCCTCCAGGCTGGTACGAATCGTCACCTGTGCGGTCGACGCTCTCGGACACATGCCCGAGCGCTTGTTCTTTCAACCGCCTCCGCACTCTCAACGACGGTCACCCGAAAGAGTTACGGGTTCGGCGGTCTGCTTCGGCACTCTACGTGAGGGACCGGATACAGAGCAGTCGGCGCAAGCGACCCACAAGGTTTCGCCACAAGGCATGCCCCATTTAGCCGTTTTTCTTCACTTTCAGTGGTGTCTGAGGCTAGATTCGTAATGAGTCATATTTTCATCTCCTTAGACAGTAGATGTACGGTTCTTGGGCACCGTATCCGCGTCAGAACGGCTACAAGGGGACACAGCAATGGCAGATTTCTCCCGCCTTCCCGGACCGAACGCAGATCTATGGGACTGGCAGCTCCTCGCGGCTTGCCGCGGGGTGGACAGCTCGCTCTTCTTCCATCCGGAGGGGGAGCGGGGAGCGGCGCGCAGCGCGCGCGAGAACTCGGCCAAAGAGGTTTGCATGAGGTGTCCGGTGCGCGCGGAGTGCGCTGCTCATGCGCTCCAGGTGCGCGAGCCGTACGGCGTGTGGGGCGGGCTGACCGAGGACGAGCGCGAGGAGCTCATGGGCCGCGCCCGCAACCGGCTCGTCGCCGCCGCACCGGCGTCGGCGGGCGGCGCCCCGCCCGTGGTGAACAACTGACGGAAACGTTTCTTCACGGTGGGCACGCAGTGGCGTGCCCGCGGGCTTGTCAGGGCCCGATCACGGGTTCGTCAGGGCCCGATCAGCGGGCCGCGGCCCGCGCCAGGTGGTCGAGCGTGGCTGCCACGGCCGGCACCTGGGCCAGGTCGGGCAGTGTGAGGGCGACGATCTCGCGCTGCACAGCCGGCTCCACCGTCACTGTGCGTGCACCCTTGGGGCGTACGGATTCGATGGCGAGTTCCGGCAGGACCGCCACACCGAGGCCCGCGCCGACCAGGCCGATCACCGCCGGATAGTCGTCGGTCGCGAAGTCGATGCGCGGCGTGAATCCCGCACCCTCACAGACCTCCACCAGCTGCCGGCGACAGCGCGGGCAGCCCGCGATCCAGGGCTCGTCGGCCAGCTCGCCGATGGAGACCGCGTCGGACTTGGCGAGACGGTGCCCCTCAGGGACCAGGCCGACGAGACGGTCGGCCAGCAGCGGACGTACGACGAGGTCGTCCCAGTCCTCCGCCGCCTGCGCCCCTTCTCCCACCCGTCTCCCACGACCGCCCTCGTCCTGAGACGCTTCGCGCCGCCCCTCGTATCTGAAGGCCAGAGCCACGTCGCAGTCGCCCTCGCGCAGCATCTCGACCGAGCGCGGCGGCTCCGCCTCCACGAGGGAGACGCGGGTGCCGGGGTGCGCGGCGCGCAGGGCGGCCAGCGCAGTGGGGACGAGCGTGGAGCTGCCGCTCGGGAAGGAGACGAGGCGGACTCGGCCGGCGCGCAGGCCCGCGATGGCAGCGACCTCTTCCTCCGCCGCGGTCAGCCCGGCCAGGATGCCCGCCGCGTGCCGCACCAGGGCTTCACCCGCCTGGGTGAGGCGCATTTCGCGGCCGGTGCGGATGAGGAGCGGGGTGCCCGCCGAGGATTCGAGGGCCTTCATCTGCTGGCTGACCGCGGGCTGGGTGCAGCCGAGCTCGCGGGCGGCCGCCGAGAAGGAGCCGGTGGCGGCAACGGCGCGCAGGACACGGAGGTGACGGGCCTCGATCATTCCTCAAGCATAAGGGAGCCTTGGATGCAGCGGGAAATATTGCGTCGACGCTTTGGCGCCACGTCGCTTAGCGTGCCGTCATGAAGCTTCTGTCTCTGAATGTGGGTCGCCCCGAGGCCAGCGAGCACACCGACCAGGCCGAGGGGGTGACCGGAATCGACAAGCAGGCGGTGCCGGGCCCCGTCCGGGTGGCGGCGCCCGGGCCCAAGGGGGTCGGCGCAAGCGGTCTCGAAGGGGACGCCGTGTGCGACATGCGCCATCACGGCGGCGACGACCAGGCGGTCTACGCCTTCGCTCGCGAGGACCTCGACGAGTGGCAGGGGACGCTCGGCCGCGACCTGCGCAACGGCTCGTTCGGCGAGAACCTCACGACCGAGGGTGTCGACGTGACGGGCGCGAAGATCGGCGAGCGCTGGCGCGTCGGCTCCGACCTGGTCCTCGAGGTCGCCTCCGGCCGGATCCCCTGCCGCACGTTCCAGGGCCACCTCGGCGAGAAGGGGTGGGTCAAGCGTTTCACCGCGCGGGCCGCCCCGGGCGCGTATCTGCGGGTGATCGAGCCGGGCGCGATCCGGGCGGGCGACACGATCGAGATCGTGCACCGGCCCGACCACGAGGTGACCGTCGCCTTCCAGTTCCGCGCCGTCACGACCGAGCGGGAGCTGCTGCCGCGGCTGCTCGTCGCAGCGGACGCGCTCGACCCCGAGGCCGTCGAGACGGCTCGTATGTACGTGGCCAAGTACGGAGACGGGGGCGCGGGGGGCGACGCGACGCAGGGGTAGAGCGGGCCTGGCCGCGTGGCGGTAACGGACTTGGTCCGCACGGCGGTTGGGGCCTGGCCGCACGCCGGCCGCGACACTCGCCAGACCACGTGCGGGGGCTCCCGAGCGTGGTCATGCCCACGGCGGTCACCGGGGGTGTCCGGCGGATCATGGCCGGGGCCCCCTAGCCTGGCCCCATGACTACCGCTCTGATTACGGGATCCACCTCGGGGATCGGTGCCGCGTTCGCGCGCCGGCTCGCCGCGGACGGCCACGACCTCGTCCTGGTGGCGCGTGACACCAAGCGGCTGCGGGAGCAGGCCACCGAGCTCCACGACCGGCACGGCATCGAGGCCGAGGTGCTCACGGCGGACCTCGCCACCGACGAGGGCATCGGCGCGGTCGAGGCACGGCTGACCGACCGCAAGCGTCCGGTGGACCTGCTGGTCAACAACGCGGGCTTCGGCAACAAGGGCCAGTACCTGGAGGTCCCGCTCGCCGACGAGTTGACGATGCTGAAGGTGCACTGCGAGGCGGTCCTGCGGCTCACGTCCGCCGCGGTGGCGCCGATGCGTGAGCGCGGCAGGGGCGGCGTGGTGAACGTGGCGTCGGTGGCGGCGTTCGTGCCGCGCGGGACGTACGGCGCGTCGAAGGCGTGGGTCGTGCAGTTCACGCAGGGCGCGGCACGGGACCTGGCCGGCAGCGGTGTGCGGCTGATGGCGCTCTGCCCGGGCTTCGTCCGTACGGAGTTCCACGAGCGGGCCGCGATGGGCACCGACAACATCCCCAAGTGGATGTGGCTCGACGCCGACAAGCTGGTGGCGGCGGCGCTCTCCGACCTGGCGCGCGGCAAGTCGCTGTCGATCCCGGATCCGCGGTACAAGACGCTGATGGGCGTCGTGAAGCTGGCGCCGCGCGGGCTGCTCGGCGGGGTCACGGCGAAGACGGGTCGCAAGTACGGGCCGCAGTAAGGCGCGGCGGGTTCGGGGCCGGGGCAGGGAGGGCCTCGGCCCCGAACCCGATCCCGCCGGCTCGTTACACGGCGGTGGGAAGATAGGGCTGTCCGGACCTTACGCAGGGGGCTCAGGGGGGCCGGAGGCGGCGTCATGACGTTTGTGCAGGTCATCGACTGCAAGACCAGCCGATTCGACGAGATGGACCAGCTCATGGACACATGGGCGGAGAAGACCCAGGGGAAACGGACCGCGACACACAGCGTCATCGGCAAGGACCGGTCCGACGACACCCACTTCATCGAGATCGTCGAGTTCCCGTCGTACGAGGAGGCGATGCGGACCTCGAAGCTTCCCGAGACCGACACGATCTTCCGGCAAATGGTCGCCCTCTGCGACGAGATGCCCACCTTCACCGATCTGGACGTGGTGCGGGACGAGCAGTTGTACGCGGGCAACGCGCGCCGGTTCTTCGAGACGGTCGCCACCGAGGGTGAACTGCCGCCGCTCGACGGCCTGCTCGCGGAGGACTACCACGGCCACGATCCCGGCAACGTGACGGACACCATCGGTCTCGATGCGACGCGGCGCGAGATCGAGATGTACCGCGGCGGGTTCGACTTCGAGTTCACCGTCGACGACCAGATCACCGAAGGCGACCGGGTGTGCACGCGGTGGACCTTCAGCGCCGAGCACAACGGCAACTTCATGGGGATCCCGGCGACGGGCAAGCAGGTCACGATGACCGGCGCGACCATCTTCCGGTTCCAGGAGGACGGGAAGATCGTCGAGGGCTGGTGGCACGAGGACCGGCTGGGGCTGATGGCCCAGCTCGGCGCGCTCGACGAACTCGAGGGCTGACCGGCGGCCGTGTCGCGGGGTGCAACGCCGAGGCCCGGCCCCGCGACAAGCGCGGAACCGGGCCTCGTACGAACAGGCGCCAGTGCGACCGGCGCCGCACTAGATGCTCAGTGCACTAGTGGGAGTGGCCGTGACCGCCGGCCTCGGGCTCCTCCTCCGCCGGCTTCTCGACGACCAGGGTCTCGGTCGTGAGCAGCAGCGAAGCGATGGACGCGGCGTTCTCCAGGGCGGAGCGGGTGACCTTGACCGGGTCGATGACGCCGGCCTTGACCAGGTCGCCGTACTCGCCGGTCGCGGCGTTGAAGCCCTGGCCCTTGTCGAGCTCGGCGACCTTCGAGGTGATGACGTAGCCCTCGAGGCCGGCGTTCTCGGCGATCCAGCGCAGCGGCTCGACGGCGGCACGGCGCACGACCGCGACACCGGTGGCCTCGTCGCCGGTCTTGTCGAGGTTGCCCTCGAGGATCTTGACGGCGTGCACCAGAGCGGAGCCACCACCGGAGACGATGCCCTCCTCGACCGCGGCGCGGGTCGCGGAGATGGCGTCCTCCAGACGGTGCTTCTTCTCCTTGAGCTCCACCTCGGTGGCGGCGCCGACCTTGATCACGCACACGCCGCCGGCGAGCTTCGCGAGGCGCTCCTGGAGCTTCTCGCGGTCCCAGTCGGAGTCCGTGTTCTCGATCTCGGCCTTGATCTGGTTGACGCGGCCCTCGACGTCACCCTTGACTCCGCCACCGTCGACGATCGTGGTGTCGTCCTTGGTGATGGTCACGCGGCGGGCGGTGCCGAGCACGTCCAGACCGGCCTGGTCGAGCTTGAGGCCGACCTCCTCGGCGATGACGGTGGCACCGGTGAGGGTGGCCATGTCGCCGAGCATCGCCTTGCGGCGGTCACCGAAGCCGGGCGCCTTGACGGCGACGGCGTTGAACGTGCCGCGGATCTTGTTCACGACCAGGGTCGACAGGGCCTCGCCCTCGACGTCCTCGGCGATGATCAGGAGCGGCTTGGAGCCACCGGCCTGGATGACCTTCTCGAGCAGCGGCAGCATGTCCTGGATGGAGGAGATCTTGCCCTGGTTGATCAGGATGTACGGGTCCTCGAGCACGGCCTCCATGCGCTCCTGGTCCGTCACGAAGTACGGAGACAGGTAGCCCTTGTCGAAGGCCATGCCCTCGGTGAAGTCCAGCTCGAGCCCGAAGGTGTTGGACTCCTCGACGGTGATGACACCGTCCTTGCCGACCTTGTCCATCGCCTCGGCGATGAGCTCGCCGACCTGCGAGTCCTGGGCGGACAGACCGGCGACAGCGGCGATGTCGGCCTTGTCCTCGATCGGGCGGGCGGTCGCGAGGAGCTCCTCGGACACGGCCTTGACCGCGGCGTCGATGCCCTTCTTCAGGGCGGCCGGGGAAGCGCCGGCGGCGACGTTGCGCAGGCCTTCCTTGACCAGGGCCTGGGCGAGCACGGTGGCGGTGGTGGTGCCGTCACCCGCGATGTCGTTGGTCTTGGTCGCCACCTCCTTCACCAGCTGGGCGCCGAGGTTCTCGTACGGGTCGTCGAGCTCGACCTCGCGGGCGATCGTGACACCGTCGTTGGTGATGGTGGGAGCGCCGAACTTCTTGTCGATGACGACGTTGCGGCCCTTGGGGCCGATCGTCACCTTGACCGTGTCGGCAAGCTTGTTGACGCCGCGCTCGAGGGCGCGACGGGCGTCCTCGTCGAACTTCAGGATCTTCGCCATGGAGCTGTTAGTCCTCTCGAACGAACTGCGCCCCCGACGCCCGGCATGCTGAGAAGAGTCGCAGCTGAGTAGCGGGGTGCCAGGGGCGCAGAACTAAAACAGTGGGTGAATTACTTCTCGACGATCGCGAGCACGTCGCGAGCCGAGAGGACGAGGTACTCCTCGCCGTTGTACTTCACCTCGGTGCCGCCGTACTTGCTGTACAGCACGATGTCGCCGGTCTGCACGTCGAGCGGCAGGCGCTCGCCGTTCTCGAAGCGACCCGGACCAACGGCGAGGACGACGCCCTCCTGGGGCTTCTCCTTCGCGGTGTCCGGGATGACCAGGCCAGAGGCGGTGGTCTGCTCGGCGTCGAGCGGCTGGACCACAATGCGGTCCTCGAGCGGCTTGATGGCAACCTTGGAGCTGGTGGTCGTCACGATCCGACCTCCCCCTTCGGAGATCACGGGGTTAACTGTCTGAGGTGGCGACCAGGTGGATCCGTCGTCGCGGGTGCCGGACCTGCCCGTCGCTATTGGCACTCTCCAGTGGGGAGTGCCAGGGCCGAGACTATGACTGCGATTAGCACTCGGTCAAGCGGAGTGCCAATTCAGTGAGGGCGAGTCCTCCGCACGGCCCCTCCGGCGCGTCCGCCACAGCCCCTCCGGCCCATCCCTCACAGGTAGTTCTCGAGCCTCCCCACCGTGAACCCCTGGGCCTGGATACGGCGCAGCAGCCGCACCGTCGTCCCGGTGAGCGTCGCGCCGTGCGGCCCGGCACGGTCAGCGAGCCGGGCCCGGACGATGTCGCCGGGACGCAGCCGGTCCCCGTCACTCAGGTCCTCGCCCCGCGTCGAGGCGCGCCACAGGACGACGGCGTCGACCCCGCAAGTGGCGGCCGCGCGCAAGGTGTCCTGGTCGTACTCGCCGAAGGGCGGGCGGAAGAGGCGGGGGCGGGTGCCGAACGGGTTCTTCAGCCGGTCCTGCTGGCCGCAGATCTCGGCGTGCTGCTCGGCGTACGGGAGCGAGCGCAGAAAGTGGTGGTTCAGGGTCTGGTTCTGCACACCCGCGCCGAGGGCCCGCAGCGTGCCGAAGCGGTCGTGGCCGGGGCCCGCGACGCCGTCCGTGAGGAAGACGCTGACGGGCAGCCTCAGGTCCCGGACCATGTCAGCGAAGTGCGGGTCGCGGTCCACGCCGTCGTCGAAGGTCAGGAAGACGACGCGGTCCTTGGTCCGGACGCGGTCCACGACGGGCGGGAGTGTGTGCGAGCCCCGGCCGGCCGCGTGGCGTGCCGGAGGTCTCGGCGCCGGGGCGAGCGGCGCGGAGAGCCCCCAGCGGCGATAGGCGTCCGGAGTGACGCCGCCCTGAGGGGAGTGGAGAGGCGCGGCGTGACCAGGCCCCCCAGCCGCCTCCCCGGCGCCGAGCGCGCCCCAGGACGACCCGCGCCCCACACCGACGGCCGGTGTGGCCGTCGGTTCCGGGTGGCGCGAGTGGCGGACCTTCTCGGCCGCTTTCCTGCTGAGCCGCTCGATCGGGTCCACGGACGGGGCGCACCCGGTGAGCAGCGCGGGTGCGAGGACACCGGCGGCCAGGGCGGCGGCCAGCAGTCGCCGCGGCCAGGTGCGCGCGGGGGCCCGTCGCGCCCGCACGGACCTCACAGGTAGTCCTCCAGCCGGGCCACCGCGTACCCCTTGTCGGTGACGTACTTCATGAGCCGGCGGACCATGTCGGGCATGGTGCCCTTCCACTCCCCGCGGCCGCGGAAGTGGCTCAGGATGATGTCGCCGGGGTGGAGGTCCTGGTCCACCTCGCGCCACTCGACGTGGTCGACGAACATCTCTTCGTTCCAGATCGGCGCGTACTTGATCCCGCAGGACTTGGCCGCGCGCAGCGTGTCCCGGTTGTAGTTGCCGTAGGGCGGGCGGAAGAGGACGGACCGCTTGCCGTACTCCTCCTCCATGATGTTCTGCATGCCGCAGATCTCGCGCTTCTGCTCCGCGTAGGACAGCCCGGGCAGGTAAGGGTGCGTCAGCGTGTGGTTGTTCAGGGTGACGCCGCGGGACTGCATCTTCCTGAAGTAGTCGTAGTTGTCCTCCACCAGGTAGTTGCTGAGGAAGGCGGTGTACGGGATCTTCAGGTCGCTCATCATCTTCAGGAACGCCGGGTCCTTCTCGGAGCCGTCGTCGATGGTGAGGAACACGACCTTGTCCTTGGTGGGCACGGTCGTGAAGACGGGCGGCAGGTCCTCCTGGCCGCGGACCTCGAAGCCCTTGCGGGCCCTGATCACCGGCTTGTCGGCGGGCGGGGGCGGCGCGAGGAGCGGCGGCTCGGCGAGGCGCCACTTCTTGGCCATCGCGACCCGGGCGGCGCCCAGCTTGCCCGCGTAGGAGTCGAGGGCGCGGCCGCCGGGCGGCCCGTGGAGGGGCTGCTGGCCGGGCGCCGGCCGGACGGCCTCAGCGCCGACGGGCGCGGCGCACCCGGAGGCGACCGCGCAGGCGGCGAGCACAGCGATGCAGGCCCGCGTACGGCCGTGCCGGACCCCTCGGCCCAGCGTCCCCTTCATGGCCCTTTTGTCGTTTTGTCGTACAAGTCGCATGGCGCCGAATCCTCACAGCTCACGGCGCTGATCAGGGCCCGACACCGCGGCCGGGCGCGCACCGTCCACCGACTGGCCCACAATGGGCCTGGTGAACGACCTCGCCTCCTTCAGCTCACTGCTCTCCGCGGAGGGCCAGGCGCTCCTCGACGACGTACGGGACATCACCCCCGGCCAGGAGCTCGCCGTCGCCACCCGGCTGCGCCGCGACCACCCGGCGGAACTCGTCTCGGCGGCCATCGCCCAGGCCCGGCTGCGACAGCGCGCCGCGGCCAAGTTCGGCGAGGCGGACGCGAGCCGCATGTACTTCACGGCGAACGGCGTCGAGCAGGCGACCCGCACGAGCGTCGCCACCCACCGCGCGCAGGAGTTCAAGGCGCTCGGGGTGCGCTCCGTCGCCGATCTGTGCTGCGGCATCGGCGGCGACGCGATCGCCCTGGCCCACGCCGGGATCTCCGTACTCGCCGTCGACCACGACCCCCTGACCTGCGAAGTCGCCCGGGCGAACGCTCAGGCTCTGGGCCTCGACGGGCTGATCGAGGTCCGCGAGGCCGATGTCACCCAGGTCGACACGGAGCCGTACGACGCGGTGTTCGTCGACCCCGCGCGCCGGGGCGGCGGCAAGGGGGGCGGCCGGATCTTCGACCCGGAGGCGTACTCCCCGCCCCTGTCCTGGGCGGTCGGCGCGGCGCTCGGGGCCCGGCACGCGGCCCTGAAGATCGCGCCCGGCATCCCCCACGAGGCGATCCCCGATGCGGCCGACGCCGAGTGGATCTCGGACGGCGGGGACGTGAAGGAGGCCGTGCTCTGGTTCGGCACCGAGCCGGGCCGCATGCGGGCGACGCTGCTCCCCGGGCCGCGCGCACTCATCGGCAGCGGCCTCCCCGACCCCGAAGTGCGGCCCGTGGGACGGTACTTGTACGAGCCCGACGGCGCCGTCATCCGCGCCCACCTGGTCGCCGACGTGGCCGAGGAGGTGGCGGGCGGGCTGATCGACGAGACGATCGCCTACGTCACGTCCGACACGCTGCACGCGACGCCGTACGCCACCGCGTACGAGATCACGGACCAACTCCCTTTCAACGTAAAGAAGTTGAAGGCGCTGCTGCGGGAGCGCGAGGTCGGGATCCTGACGGTGAAGAAGCGGGGGTCGGCGGTGGAGCCGGAGGAGCTGCGCCGCAAGGCGCTGCCGAAGCGGCACGGCCCGAACGCGCTGACGGTCTTCCTGACCCGCGTCGCGGGCGCCCCGACGATGCTGCTGGGGGCGCCCGCGCAGGCGGCCACGGGTGAACCCGCCGCCACCCGGCGCGGAGCGACGCCCTAACGACACCCCTCCGCCCGAGCCAGCAGCAGCCCCCGCTCCCGCTCGTTACGGGTCAGCGAAGCGGCCCGCTCGAACTCGGCCCGTGCCTCCTCGTACCGCCCGAGCCGCTCAAGCAGGTCCCCGCGCACGCTCGGCAGCAAGTGGTAGTCGCGCAGCGCCGGTTCATCGGCCAGGGCGTCCACCAGGGCGAGGCCGGCCGCGGGGCCCTCGGCCATGGACACCGCCACCGCCCGGTTCAGCTCGACGACGGGTGACGGCGCCCTGGCGGCGAGCAGCCCGTACAGAGTCGCGATCCCCTGCCAGTTCGTCTCCGCGTACGTGTGGGCGTGCGCGTGGCTGGCGGCGATCGCGGCCTGGAGGGCGTACGGGCCGGGGACGCCGCCCGTGGACACCGCGTCCGCGCGGCCGAGCGCGGCGAACCCGCGCCGGATCAGGAGCTGGTTCCAGCGCGTACGGTCCTGGTCCCTGAGCAGGACGGGCTCGCCCGAAGGGCCCGTACGGGCGGCCGAGCGCGAGGCCTGGAGCTCCAGCAGGGAGGCCAGGCCGTGCACTTCCGGCTCCTTCGGCATCAGACCGGCCAGGAGCCGGGCGAGCCGCAGCGCGTCCTCGCACAGGCCGGGGCGCAGATAGTCGTCGCCCGCCGTGGCCGCGTACCCCTCGTTGAAGATGAGGTAGATGACCTCGAGGACCGAGCCGAGGCGGGCCGCCCGCTCGGGGCCGTAGGGCACTTCGAAGGCGACGTTCTTCGTGGCGAGGGTGCGTTTCGCACGCACGATGCGCTGGGCGACCGTCGCCTCGGGGGCCAGGACCGCGCGGGCGATCTCGGCCGTGGTCAGGCCGCCGAGCAGGCGCAGCGTGAGCGCGACCCGGGCCTCGGCGGACAGGACCGGGTGGCAGGCCGTGAAGACGAGGCGGAGCAGGTCGTCGTCGATGTCGTCCGGGTCCGCGGGCTCGTCCAGGTGGGGCGGCGCGGCCTCCAGGTCACGGCCGACCTCCGCCAGCTTGCGCGCGTACCGCTCCTTGCGGCGCACGAGGTCGATCGCCCGGTGCTTGGCGGTGGCCATGAGCCACGCGCCCGGGTTGTCGGGAACCCCCTCGCCCGGCCACTGCTCCAGGGCCGCGACCAGCGCGTCCTGCGCGAGTTCCTCCGCTATGCCCACGTCCCGGACGATGCGCGTGACGCCGGCGATGATGCGGGGCGCCTCCAGACGGAAGACGGTCTCGATGGCGTGGGCCGCTTCGGCAGTACGTTCTGCTGTCACGGCCCACCATCAGACACCCCCGGCCGTACGGCGGCCAAGGGCCTGTCCGGCGTGGCTCAGCCCTCAGCCCTCGGCGATCTCCCGGATCTCGGAGGTGACCGTCCAGTGCTCCTCGTGCACCTTCAGGAAGCGCTTGGTCCACTCCAGGATCTCGGCCCGGTCCTTGGCCTGGATGATCGCGTAGCCGCCGATGACTTCCTTGGACTCGGTGAAGGGCCCGTCGGTGACGGTGATCTCGCCGTTCTCGTAGTGCACGCGGGTGCCCTCGGACGACGGGTGGAGGCCCCCGGTGTCGAGCAGCACGCCGGCCTTGGTCATCTCCTCGATCAGCTCGCCCATGCGCTGCATCAGAGCCTCGCTGGGGCCCTCGGCAGGGGCCTTGCTCTCGTCGATACGGACCAAGGTCATGTAGCGCGGCATGGCGGACTCCTCGTTCGGTGCGGTCGGGGCTTCTCCCCGCTCTCGTCTACGCGTCGAACGGGATCAGGGCGGATCGACACGCTCGCGGAAATTTCTTCGGGAAGTTTTCCGGCCCCTCCCCGGCAACCCCCCAGCCCTCCCCTCACCCGCGCCTTACCGCCCCCCTGCCACCATCACGCCCCATGCCCTTCGACCACAACGACCACTACCACCGGCTCCTCCTGCGCCAGCTGCCGAACGAAGGCCGCAAGGAGGGCCGCCGCGCCCTCGACATCGGCTGCGGCACCGGCCGCTTCGCGCGGCGCCTGGCGGGCCGTGGCTACCAGGTCGACGCGCTCGACACCTCGGCCGAGGTCATCGCCGAGGCGCAGGCCATGGGCGGCGGGCCGCGCTACCGCCGGGCGGACGTGACGGCGACGGATCTGCCCGAGGGGCACTACGACGTCATCACCTGCCTGGCGAGCCTGCACCACATGCCGTTCGCGACGGTGACGCGGCTGCGCGCCGCCCTCGCTCCCGGCGGCGCGCTGCTCGTCCTCGGCTGCTACGCGGGCAGGACGCCCCGCGACCTCGTGGCCGTCCCCGCGAACGCGGCGGCCCGCGCCGCGGTCCACGTGGCCGACCGGCTGCGCGGCGCCCCGCGGCCACTCCTCCGGGCACCCGTGCGCCGGCCCGACATGACACTCACCGACATCCGCACCGAGGCCACCCACCTCCTCCCCGGCAGCCGGGTACGTCAACTCCTGCTCTGGCGCTACCTGTTGACGTACAACGCCTGACGCGTCACCGGAGCGAGGCCCACAGCTTTCCGGCCTCCGGCTCGTTTGCGACGACACGGTTGGGGTCGGACGGCGCCGGGAGCACCGGCATCATCACTGTCTTCACCTCATCGGCCGACAGCCCCTTCAAGCTGCCCGCCAGGGCCTGGAGTTCGCCGAGGGAGTCGAGGCCGGTGTCCGTGGTGAGGCTTCCGGTGAGGGCGTCGGCGACCTTGTAGAGGCGGGCCGGGTTCGTCAGGAGATCGCTCTCCGAGACCTTCTCCACCAGCGCCTTGACCAGCTGCTGCTGGAGTTTGATGCGGCCGAGGTCGCTGCCGTCGCCGACGCCGTGCCGGGTGCGGGCGAAGGCGAGGGCCTGCTTGCCGTCGAGGTGGTGGTAGCCCGCGTCGAGCTGGAGGTGGCTCAGATCGTCATCGATGTCCGCGGTCGTCGTGACATCCACGCCGCCGAGCGCGTCCACGACCGACGCGAAGCCGGAGAAGTCGATCTCCAGATAGTGGTCCATGCGGACGCCGGTGAGCTTCTCCACCGTCTTCACGGCACAGACGGGACCGCCCACGGAGTAAGCGCTGTTGAACATGGCACCGTACGTGGCCTGCGTGGTGCCGCCGGACGAGGCCGGGCACGCGGGCCGCTCGACGAGAGTGTCGCGGGGGATGCTGACGACGGTCGCCGACGAGCGGCCGGCGGCGAGATGGACGACCATCGCGGTGTCCGAGCGGGCGCCCTCGCTGTGGCCGCCGCCGAGCGCGGAGTTCTTGCGGCCGCTGCGCGAGTCGGAGCCGAGGACGAGGATGTTCAGCGCCCCGGCGGGCGGCGCGGTCGCCGAGGGCTCCGGCGTGGCCGGTGCCCGCTTCGGGGGCCGGTCGTCGCCGAGCGCGCTGTCGATGTCGACGCCCCGGATGTTGTGGTCCAGATGCCAGTACGCCCATGCGGCCCCGCCCCCGGTGAGGACGAGCACGCAACCGGCCACGACACCGGCCGTCTTCACCAAACGCCCACGACGGCGCTGTATTCGCTTCACAGGGCGAACATAAGTCGGAATTATTACAACGGTAAACCAGTTAGGCGCCGTTATTCGGGAATCTCAGACGGTTCTCACGCCCCGGGACGATGCCACCTCAGGCGGGAGCGACCGCCTCGAACCGCCACCGATGCACCGTCCGGGTCACCAACTCGCCCTCAGGGTCGGGCAGTTCGGGCAGCTCGGCATCGTACGCCGCGTCCCACCAGGTGATGACGAGGACCCGGTCCTGCGGGGCACGGAAGAACTCGCGCCGCAGCGGCTCGGCCGCGAGGACCTGCCCCCGCGCCCAGGCGAGCAGCTCCTCGCCCCGCCCCTCGGCCGCCCGGGCCTCCCACATCAACGCGACGGTCATGAGTACAGGTTGTCCTTCGCGACCTCGTGCACATGGTCGTGGTCGTGCGTGTGCCCCGGCACGTGCGTCTCCGTCACCGGCAGCGACGAGTCGGCCGACAGGTCCCAGGCGGACGCGGACCGGTTGCGCGCCACCATCTCGGCGCCGAGGGCCGCGACCATCGCGCCGTTGTCCGTGCACAGCTTGGGCCGCGGCACGCGCAGCCTGATCCCGGCGGCCTCGCACCGCTCCTGGGCCAGGGCCCGCAGCCGCGAGTTGGCGGCCACACCGCCGCCGATCATCAGGTGGTCGACGCCCTCGTCCTTGCAGGCGCGCACGGCCTTGCGGGTCAGCACGTCGACGACGGCCTCCTGGAAGGACGCCGACACATCCCGGACCGGAACGTCCTCACCGGCGGCGCGCTTCGCCTCGATCCAGCGCGCGACGGACGTCTTCAGGCCGGAGAAGGAGAAGTCGTACGCGGGGTCACGCGGCCCGGTGAGCCCGCGCGGGAAGGTGATCGCGTTCGGGTCGCCCTCCTTCGCGTACCGGTCGATGACGGGACCGCCGGGGAAGCCGAGGTTCAGCACCCGGGCGATCTTGTCGAAGGCCTCGCCCGCCGCGTCGTCGATGGTCGCGCCGAGGGGCCGCACGTCGGACGTGATGTCGGAGGAGAGCAGCAGCGACGAGTGCCCGCCGGAGACGAGCAGCGCCATCGTGGGCTCGGGCAGCGGCCCGTGCTCCAGCTGGTCCACGCAGATGTGCGAGGCGAGGTGGTTCACGCCGTAGAGCGGCTTGCCGAGCGCGTACGCGAACGCCTTGGCCGCCGAGACGCCCACGAGGAGCGCGCCCGCGAGCCCCGGGCCCGCGGTGACGGAGATCCCGTCCAGGTCGGAGGCGGCGACCCCGGCGTCCTTCAGGGCGCGCTCGATGGTCGGCACCATGGCTTCCAGGTGCGCGCGCGAGGCGACCTCGGGGACGACGCCGCCGAAGCGGGCGTGCTCGTCGACGCTGGAGGCGACCGCGTCGGCGAGCAGCGTGTGGCCGCGGACGATGCCGACACCGGTCTCGTCGCAGGAGGTCTCGATGCCGAGGACGAGCGGTTCGTCAGCCATTTTCGGTTCCTTGTACGGGTGTCACGGAGGTCGAGGGGTCGGTCAGACGCATCACGAGCGCGTCCACGTTGCCCGGCTGGTAGTAGCCGCGGCGGAAGCCGATGGGCTCGAAGCCGAAGCGCTGGTAGAGCTTCTGCGCCCGGGTGTTGTCGACCCGCACCTCGAGCGTCACCTCGGAGCACTCGAAGTCGGTCGCGTGGCGCAGCAGGACGGTGAGGAGCCGGGCGCCGAGCCCGGTGCCCCACTGGTCACGGGCGACGGCGATGGTCTGCACGTCGGCCCCCACGCCGGAGCCGCCTTCGTAGTCCGTGCCGGACGCGGCGAGGCCCGCGTACCCGACGAGACGGTCGCCGTCGTGGGCGACGACATAACGGCGGGTCGACCCGGCGCCGCGCGCGTGCGCGAGCTCGGACCAGAACATGCCGCGGGACCACGCGTCGTCCGGGAAGAGATCCTTCTCGAGCGCGTGCACGGATTCGATGTCCCACCAGCGCATCTCGCGCAGAGCCGCGCTCACTTCGGGGTGACCACCTTGTAGTTCTTGGGCACCTGCGCGTCGGGCCGGCGCAGATACAGGGGTCGCGGCGCGTCGAGCTCCTCGCCGGCGGCGAGCTTCTCGGCGGCGAGCGAGGCGAGGGCGGCCGCCGACACGTTCTCGGGGGCGCGCGCGTCCGGGAACGTGTCCGGGTACAGCACGGCACCGGCACCGACCGCGGGAAGGCCCGCGACCTGCTCGGCGATGTCGGCGGGGCGGTCGACGGCGGGCTCGGTGACCCGGGTGCGCGGATCCTCGTAGCGCGCCCAGTACACCTCCTTGCGCCGCGCGTCCGTGGCGACGACGAAGGGCCCGTCGAACTCCGCGCCGTACGCGAGCGCGTCCAGCGTGCACAGACCGTGGACGGGCACACCGAGCGCGAGGCCGAAGGTGTCGGCGGTCATCAGGCCGACGCGGAGGCCGGTGTAGGGCCCGGGGCCCACGCCGACGACGATGCCGGTGACGGCGTCGAGTCTGACGCCGGCCTCGGCGAGTACCCGGTCGACGGCGGGCAGCAGCAGTTCCCCGTGCCGACGGGCGTCCACCTGGCTCGATGCGGCGACGACGGAGGAGCCGTCGTGCAGGGCGACGGTGACGGCGGGGGTGGCGGTATCCAGCGCGAGCAGCAGCACACAAACAGCCTACGGCTCCGGCGCCCCGCCCACGGCCGCCCCGGTGAGCCGCACGCCTGCTGCTACCGTCACCACAAAGACGTACGGGCAGGAGAGGTGGGCACACAGGTGGCACGGAGCAGCTCGGGATTCGTGGCCGGGCTCACCGCGGCGGCGCTCGCCGTGGTCGGCTTCCTCACCTACCAGGCGTCGGCCAGCGCGCCGGACAGCCTGGCCCCGCCGGAGACCGCGGAATCCCCTTCCACGGCCGCGTCCCACTCCCCCGAGGAGAAGAAGGACCGGACGGAGGTACCCGAGCAGTCCGGCACCGGTGAGCGGGTCGTCTACTCCGTGAGCGACGACCGGGTGTGGCTGATCGCGGAGGGCGGCAAGGCGCAGCGCACCTTCAAGGTGACGCCGAGCACCGTGAACCCGCCGGCCGGGAAGTACCTGGTGACGTCGCGTTCGGCTGCGATCACCGGCAGCGACGGCGTACCGATCGAGCACGTGGTGCGGTTCGCGAATGTCGACGGCATCACGATCGGCTTCAGCGCCGCGGTCGACGGCTCGATGCCGGCACCGGACCCGGCCAAGAAGACGGGCGGCATCCGCGAGAGGCGGGCGGACGGCGACGCGATGTGGGAGTTCGCGACGATCGGCAAGAAGATCGTCGTGGTCCAGTAGGACCCTCCGTCACCTGACCCACGCCACAGAAACGCTCACGCGGCATCACGCCGCTCATCACCGGCTTCCTCCCCCCTGCCCTCCCCCTGCTCAACGGGCGGAGTGGAGATGGCGGACGCGGCGGCGCAGGACGCGAGCAGATCGCTCATGGACAGCCCCGAGGCGGAGATCCCGGACATGTCCCCGTGCCCCGGCGCCACACGGGGCTGCTGCGGCACGTCACGTTCTGAAGCCGACATGGATGCCTCCTGGGCTCCGGGGCAGCAAAGTTAGGTAGACCTAACCAGGACTGGTATCCATGTGACCACGCGGAGCGCGCGCCGCGCAACATTTTGCCGACGCCATGTCGGAACGTTCGGGTGAAGGTACGAGAGTCAGGCGGCCAGAGCCTCCAGGCCCGCGCCGGCCCAGCGCGCCCCGAGGCCACGCAACGTCACCGAGCGCACCTCGTCGTCGGTGTCGCCCGTGGCGCGGTGGATGACGACATGGAGCCGGTCGTCGGCGAGGTCCTCCACCTTGCCGTCGCCCCACTCGACGACGATCACGGAGTCGGTCAGCGAGACGTCGAGGTCGAGGTCCTCCATCTCGTCGAGTCCGCCCCCGAGCCGGTACGCGTCCACGTGCACCAGGGCGGGCCCGTCGCCGAGCGGCGGGTGGACGCGGGCGATGACGAAGGTCGGAGAGGTCACGGCGCCCCGCACACCGAGGCCCTCGCCGAGCCCGCGGGTCAGCGTGGTCTTGCCCGCGCCCAGCTCGCCGGTGAGCATCACGAGGTCGCCAGGGCGCAGCAGCTTGGCCAGGCGACGGCCCAAGTCCCCCATGTGGACGGGCGAGTTGACGGTGATCGAGGCGGTGGCGGCGTCAGCTGCCGGGCTGTGCGGTGTCTCCATAACTTCCCACGGTAGCCCCTGCGGGAACGGCTCCCGTGCGCGCGAGGAGGTCGGCCAGCCGGTCGGTGACGGCCTCGGGGTGCTCCAGCATCACCAGGTGCCCGGCGTCGGGCACGAGCACCAGCTCGGCGTCGGGCAGCAGCCCGGCGATGGCCTCGCTGTGCTCACTGGGGGTGACGAGATCCTGGTCGCCGGCCAGGACGAGTACGGGGAGCTGCGCGAACCGCTCGATGGCCTCGCTCTTCTCGTGCTCCTGAAAGGCGGGGTAGAACTCGGCGACGACGTCGATCGGCGTGCTCTCGATCATGCGCTCGGCGAAGCGGGCGACGGCGGGATCGACGTCACGGGAGGCGAACGAGTAGCGCTTGATGATGCCGGCGAACAGGTCGGCGGTGGCGCGGCGCCCCTTCTCCACCAGGTCGGCGCGCTGGCCCAGAATCTTCAGGACGCCGGGGAGCACGCGCCGCACGGCGTTGACGCCGACCACGGGCAGCCCGTAGCTGACCTCGCCGAGCCTGCCGGAGGAGGTCCCGACGAGAGCGACGCCGACGACGCGCTCGGCCACGAGCTCGGGAAACTGGTCGGCGAACGCCATCACGGTCATGCCGCCCATGGAGTGCCCGACGAGGACGAGCGGCCCTTCGGGGGCGGCTGCGTCGATGACGGCCTTCAGGTCGCGCCCGAGCTGGTCGATGGTGACGTCGGGCCCGCCGTCGGCCTGCTCGACCCCGCGCCCCGACCGCCCGTGGCTGCGCTGATCCCAGTAGACGGAACGCACCACGCCCCGCAGGGCGGCACGCTGGAAATGCCAGGAGTCCTGGTTGAGGCAGTACCCGTGACTGAATACCACGGTGACCGGCGCGGGCGCCTTGCGACCGAAAAGCCGGAGTCTGCGAGGTGCGGCACCGCCCTCGGACTCCACTTCCTCGACCTCGTAATAGAGCTCGGTGCCGTCCCCGGCGTAGGCCTTGCCGGGGGTGCCGCGCAGGGACCCGAACGGGCCGGAGGCATCCAGCGCGAGCCGCGCCTTCCTGCGCATGCCGCGGCCGACGGTGAGCCGCTCGACGGCGACACCGGCCGCGGCACCGGCCGCGACGACGCCTATCGCGGCGCCGGCGAGCCCGGCGACCCGCCAGCTCGCGACACCCGCCGCGGCCTCGGCGCTGCTCTCACCCACGTGCCGCTCCTCCGTCCACATAGACGCGCGGAACACGCGCCCCGATCCGGGTGACGATCTCGTACGCGATGGTGCCGGCGGCCTGCGCCCAGTCCTCGGCGGTCGGCTCGCCCCGGTCGCCGGGCCCGAACAGCACGGCCTCGTCCCCGGCCCTCAGCTCGTCGCCGCCGAGATCGACGACGAACTGGTCCATGGCGACGCGTCCGGCGACGGTCCGCAACTTGCCCCCGACGAGTACGGGCCCGGTCCCCGAGGCATGCCGGGGAATCCCGTCCCCGTACCCGAGGGGGACAAGCCCCAGGGTGGTCTCGCCCGGGGTGACGTAGTGATGCCCGTAACTGACGCCGAGCCCGCCCGGGGCGTGCTTCACCAGGGCGAGCGAGGCCGACAGGGTCATGACGGGCCGCAGCCCGAAGTCCTCGGGGGTGCCGATCTCGGGGCTGGGCGAGATCCCGTACATGGCGATGCCGGGCCGCACCAGATCGAAATGGGTCTCGGGCAGAGTCAGAGTCCCCGGCGAATTCGCGATGTGCCGGACCTCGGGCCGAACCCCGGCCCCCTCCGCGAAGGAGACCATCTCGCGAAATCGATCCAACTGAGCGGCGATCGACGGATGCCCCGGCTCATCGGCACAAGCGAAATGGGACCAGAGCCCGGAAACGGCAACAAGCCCCTCGCGCTCCGCGGCAACGGCAGACCGCACGAGCTCGGGCCAGTCACCAGGCAGACACCCATTACGTCCGAGCCCCGTATCGGCCTTCAACTGAATACGAGCGGGACGCCCCACCACCCGAGCCGCAGCAACAACCTCGTCCAGAGCCCACATACCGCTCACGGACATGTCGAGATCGGCCTCGATGCCCTCGCGCCAGGGCCCGCCGGGCGTCCACAGCCAGCACATGACGCGCCCCTCGATCCCCGCGGCACGCACCGCGAGGGCCTCCTCGGGCGTGGCCGTACCGATCCAGGTGGCACCGGCCTCCCGCGCGGCGCGCGCGCAGGGAATCATGCCGTGGCCGTAGGCATCAGCCTTGACCACAGCCATGAACTCGGCCCCGGGCGCACGATCGCGCAGGGACCGCACATTGGCCCGCAGAGCGGCCAGATCGATCTCGGCCCGGGCACGGCCCACGGCAGGTGCTCTCTCAGTCATCGTGCGCCCAGTGTCTCAGAGCCCTCTGACACCCCCACGTGACCACCACTCCCCAAACCCCCCACACCCACTCAAATCACCAGGCCGCCGGCCACCTCACAGCGAAGAACCCAAGACCGCCCGCCACCCGCCCGACGGCCCAGACGGGGCGGGGCCCCCGGGGCGGCCCCGCCCCAAAGACGGCGAAGCGCCCTCACGGAGCGAAGCGCAAGCCCACCGAGCCAAGCCCGACCCAGCCCGAGCCCCCGCCCTAGAAGCCGCGCCGAACATCCCCCCAGGCCCCAGCAATCCCACCCGCCACATCCTGAGCAACAACAGGCGCCCCACCGGACACCCGCCGAGCGGCAAGCCCATGCAGATAGGCCCCCACAGACCCGGCATCGAGAGCCCCGAGCCCAGCGGCAAGCAGCGACCCGGCGAGCCCGGACAGAACGTCACCGCTGCCGGCGGTGGCCAGCCACGCGGTACCAGTGGAATTGACCCGCACCAACCGCCCTCCGCCCCCGGCGGAACCCCCACCCCCGGCAACCAGGGTCGTGGACCCCTTCAGAAGAACGGTCGCGGAGAACCGACCGGCCAACTCCCGCACAGCGGCAAGCCGTTCCGCCTCCACCTCCTCCCGGGAAACCCCCAACAACGCGGCGGCCTCCCCCGCATGAGGCGTAAGCAAAGTAGGCGCGCCCCGCCCCCGAACGGCCTCAGGATCGGCGAGCCTCAGCCCATCGGCGTCGATCAGAACGGGCACATCGGCCCCCACGACATCCGCGAGCCCGGACGCGTCATCACCGAGGCCGGGCCCGGCCACCCACGCCTGCACGCGCCCCGCCTTCCTGGGCGCGCCCTCGGACACCAGAGTCTCCGGGAACCGGGAGACGACGGCGCCGGCCGCAGGCCCGACGTACCGAACGGCCCCGGCCCCACCCCGCAAGGCCCCGGCCACGGCAAGCACGGCGGCGCCGGGATACCGGGCGGACCCGGCGACGATGCCCACGACACCGCGCCGGTACTTGTCGCTCTCACCGGTGGGCTCAGGCAACAGCCGGGCCACGTCATCGTGCTGAAGGGCCTCCAGATCCCCCTCGCCGGGAACCGGTTCAAGCCCAATGTCGACAAGACGAACGGCACCGGCGTACTCCCGCCCGGGATCAACAAGAAGCCCAGGCTTGTACGCACCGAAGGTGACGGTCACATCGGCGCGGACGGCCTCCCCGTCGACCTGCCCCGTATCGGCGTCGACGCCGCTGGGCAGATCCACAGAAACGACAACGGCACGAGAATCCAGGGCAGCACGGACAACAGGAAGAGCACCCGCACGAAGCCCACCCCGCCCCCCAATGCCCACGATCCCGTCGACAACGAGATCGGCCCCGGCAAGAACCCGCTCAAAGCTGTCGGCGACGCGCCCCCCGGCGGAAAGGAAGGCGGCAAGCCCGGCACGGTGCACCCGCTCGGAGTCCAGCAGGACGGCGGCAACCCCGGCGCCACGACGGGCAAGCCGGGCACCGGCGTAGAGGGCGTCACCCCCGTTGTCCCCGGACCCGACGAGGAGCACGACCCGGGCCCCGTACACCTTGCCGAGGAGCTCGGCGCAGACGACGGCGAGCCCGGCGGCGGCGCGCTGCATCAGGGCGCCTTCGGGAAGCCGCGCCATGAGGGCACGCTCGGCGGTCCGTACGGTGTCCACGCTGTAGGCAGTACGCATGAAACCGAGTCTCCCGCAAAGAAGAACCCCGCGCGCGAAGCGCACACCCAAACCGGAACCGGCCCCAGAACCGAGGCCGGACCCGAAGCCGGAACGAAGCCCTCCAGCCCCTGCCTCCGGGCCTCTACCCCTCGGCGATCACAACAGCGGACGCAATCCCCGCATCATGACTGAGCGACACATGCCAAGACCGCACCCCAAGCTTCTCGGCAGCGGCGGCAACGGTCCCGGTGACCCGCAGCCGCGGCTGCCCACTCGCCTCGACACAGACCTCCGCATCGGTCCACCGCAACCCGGCCGGCGCCCCCAGCGCCTTGGCCAGCGCCTCCTTGGCGGCGAACCGCGCGGCAAGAGAGGCGACACCCCGCCGCTCCCCACTGGACAGCAGCAACTCCCGGTCGACAAAGAGCCGTTCGGCCATTCCGGGCGTACGCGCGAGCGACGCCTCGAACCGCTCGATCTCGGCAACGTCGATCCCGACCCCAATAATCAAAGCCAGCCCCTAGTGATCAAATCCAGCCCGTCACTCCACCGTCACGGACTTGGCAAGGTTCCGAGGCTGATCGACCTCGTTCCCCCGCGCAGTGGCCAGCTCGCAAGCAAACACCTGCAACGGCACCGTCGCAACCAGCGGCTGAAGGAGCGTAGGGGTGGCAGGGATCCACACGAGATGGTCGGCGTAGGGGACGACCGCCTCGTCGCCCTCCTCGGCGATCACGATGGTGCGCGCCCCGCGGGCCCGGATCTCCTGGATGTTGGACACGATCTTGTCGTGGAGGACGGACCGCCCCTTGGGCGACGGCACGACGACCACCACAGGCAGGTCCTCCTCGATCAACGCGATGGGCCCGTGCTTGAGTTCACCGGCGGCGAAGCCCTCGGCGTGCATATAGGCGAGTTCCTTGAGCTTCAGGGCGCCTTCAAGGGCGACGGGATAGCCCACGTGCCGCCCCAGGAAGAGCACGGTCCGCTTGTCGGCGAGCGACCGGGCCAGCGCCCGCACGGGCTCCATGGTCTCCAGAACGCGCTCGACCTCACCGGAGATGTCGGCCAGGTCCCGGATCACCGCACGGATCTCGTCCCCCCACTTCGTGCCGCGCACCTGCCCGAGGTACAGGGCCACGAGATAGCAGGCGACGAGTTGCGTGAGGAACGCCTTGGTGGAGGCGACGGCGACCTCGGGCCCGGCGTGCGTGTAGAGCACGGCGTCGGACTCGCGGGGAATGGTCGAACCGTTCGTGTTGCAGATGGCGAGGACGGTCGCACCCTGTGCGCGGGCGTGCCGCAGCGCCATCAGCGTGTCCATGGTCTCGCCGGACTGGGAGATGGCGATGACGAGCGAGCGCCCGCCCAGAATCGGGTCCCGGTACCGGAACTCACTCGCGAGCTCCACCTCGCAGGGGATCCGGGTCCAGTGCTCGATGGCGTACTTGGCGATGAGACCGGCGTGGAACGCCGTCCCGCACGCCACGATCACGACCTTGTCGACTCCCTTCAACACGGCCGCGGGGATACGGAGTTCATCGAGCGTCAGCGCCCCGTCGACGCCGATGCGCCCGAGCAGCGTGTCGGCGACCGCCTTCGGCTGCTCGGCGATCTCCTTGAGCATGAAGTAGTCGTAGCCGCCCTTCTCGGCGGCGGAGGCGTCCCAGTCGACGTGGTACGACCGCACCTCGGCGGGCCGCCCGTCGAAGTCGGTGACGGTCACCCCGTCCCGTACGCCGTCCCGGCGCAGCTCGACGACCTGGTCCTGGCCCAGTTCGATCGCGGAGCGCGTATGGGCGATGAAGGCGGCGACGTCGGAGGCGAGGAACGCCTCGCCCTCCCCCACGCCCACGACGAGCGGCGAGTTGCGCCGGGCACCCACGACGACGTCGGGCTCGTCGGCATGCACGGCGACCAGCGTGAACGCCCCTTCGAGGCGCCGGCAGACGAGCCGCATGGCCTCTGCGAGGTCCGCGCACACGGAGAACTCCTCGGCGAGCAGATGCGCGACGACCTCGGTGTCGGTCTCGGACTCCAGGACGTGCCCGCGCTCGGCGAGCTCGGCGCGCAGCTCGGCGAAGTTCTCGATGATGCCGTTGTGGACGACGGCGACGCGGCCGGCGTTGTCGAGGTGGGGATGCGCGTTCACGTCGGTGGGGGCGCCATGGGTGGCCCAGCGGGTATGGCCGATGCCCGTGGCCCCGGCCGGCAGCGGCCGCTCCACGAGCTCCTTCTCCAGGTTGGCGAGCTTGCCCGCCTTCCTCGCCGAGGCGAGGCCGCCGTCGGCGAGCACCGCGACCCCGGCCGAGTCGTAACCCCGGTATTCGAGCCGCTTCAGCCCGGCGAGCACGACGTCGAGCGCCGACTGAGATCCGACGTATCCCACGATTCCGCACATGGCGGCAGCCTAAGGCCGCGCGGTCAGCAGCCCCAGACGATCCGGTCCCGCGCGTCTTCGAGCAGACGCAGGTACTCCACTTCCTCGCAGCGCGGCTTGCTGCCCATCTCGTAGAGGTCGAGACAGTCGTCGAGATCCTCGCGCAGGTCCTCGTCGGGCAGGTCGAGGGCGAGCTCGCTGCGCACCTGACCGGCGAAGTCGTCGTCAATGAGCCCGGGTCTGCGCCGGACGAGGTCACGCAATCGGGGCACGGCCATAACGGTTCCCTCCCACCCGGACGGCGCGGCTCTGCGCCGGGTGCCGGGAACGTATCCCCGTTCCCCCGCCCGGTCCAGACCTGCGACCACGGAAACCCGCGAATTCCGGCACCAATCACGCACAGAAAGCCCACCGCACCCCCACCCGCGGCACCTCACGGCCCCCAAGGTGACGCACCCCACCCCCCACCCCGTCCACACAGCCGTAACAATGGACTGTGATCTCTTCGGTCTCCGTGCCCCCGACGGCACCCCGGAGCGCCCACCGGCACAAGCCGGAGGCGACTCCCTACGTCGACCTCACCCGCACCGAGTGGAGCGCGCTGCGCAACAAGACGCCGCTTCCCCTCACCGCCGATGAGCTGGAGAAACTGCGCGGCCTCGGCGATGTCATCGACCTCGACGAGGTCCGGGACATCTACCTCCCGCTCTCGCGCCTCCTCAACCTCTACGTCGGCGCCACCGACACCCTGCGCGGCGCCCTCA
Source organism: Streptomyces sp. NBC_01445 (assembly GCF_035918235.1). Taxonomy (NCBI): domain Bacteria; kingdom Bacillati; phylum Actinomycetota; class Actinomycetes; order Kitasatosporales; family Streptomycetaceae; genus Streptomyces; species Streptomyces sp. NBC_01445. The sequence continues at coordinate 4,666,134 of NZ_CP109485.1, forward strand.
ACACCTTCCTCGGCGAGACCGTCGAGAAGGCGTCCCAGTCGGGCACACCCTTCGTCATAGGGGTCGCCGGTTCGGTGGCGGTGGGCAAGTCGACCGTCGCCCGCCTCCTCCAGGCGCTGCTGTCCCGCTGGCCGGAGCACCCGCGCGTGGAGCTGGTCACCACGGACGGCTTCCTGCTGCCGACGAAGGAGCTGGAGCGGCGCGGCCTGATGTCGCGCAAGGGCTTCCCCGAGTCGTACGACCGACGCGCCCTGACCCGCTTCGTCGCCGACATCAAGGCGGGCAAGGACGAGGTCTCGGCGCCCGTCTACTCCCACCTGATCTACGACATCGTGCCCGGCCAGAAGCTCACGGTCCGCCGCCCCGACATCCTCATCGTCGAGGGCCTCAACGTCCTTCAGCCGGCCATGCCCGGCAAGGACGGCCGCACCCGCGTCGGCCTCGCCGACTACTTCGACTTCAGCGTGTACGTGGACGCGCGCGCCGAAGACATCGAGAGCTGGTACCTCAACCGGTTCAAGAAGCTCCGCCAGACGGCGTTCCAGAACCCGTCCTCGTACTTCCGCAAGTACACGCAGGTCTCCGAGGAGGAGGCGCTCGACTACGCGCGGACGACCTGGCGGACCATCAACAAGCCGAATCTGCTGGAGAATGTGGCGCCCACGCGAGGCCGCGCGACGCTCGTCGTGCGCAAGGGCCCCGACCACAAGGTGCAGCGGCTGAGCCTGCGGAAGCTGTAGAAAACCGGAGAGCTACGCTGCGCGCATGCTGCACCTGCGACTGATCACCCCGGCCGACAAGACCGACGCGGTGGCCCGCCTGATCGAGAGGACCGTCGGCACCACGCATCTCGTGGTGGTGCCGGGCGCGGCCCGCGACCCCGAGGGTGACGTCGTGATGTGCGACGTCGCCCGGGAGGCCGGCGACGAGCTGATCAGCGGGCTGCGCGGCCTCCACATCGACACGACGGGCTCGATCGCCGTCGAGAACATCGACCTGTCGCTGTCGAGGCTGGCCGACAGGGCGGAGGACGAGGCGCCGGGAGAGGGCGCGGACGCGGTCCTGTGGGAAGCACTGACGGACGCGACACACGAGGAGTCGACGCTCAACGTCACCTACGTGGCGTTCCTGGCCGTCGCGACGATGCTCGCGGCCTGCGGTGTGATGCTGGACAACGCGATCCTGATCGTCGGCGCGATGGCCGTCGGCCCCGAGTTCGGGCCCCTCGCCGGGATCTCCACGGCGCTGGTGCAGCGCGCCCCGCGCCTGGTGTGGCGATCGCTGTGGGCGCTGCTGGCGGGATTCGCCGCCGCGATGGTGCTCACGGCCGGGTTCAGCTGGCTCCTTGACCTGTTCGGCCTGTTCACGCGCTCGATGGTCGAGGCGGACCGGCCGAACACGTCGTTCATCTGGAAGCCGGACTGGATGTCGTTCGTCGTGGCGTTCCTCGCGGGCATCGCCGGGACGCTGTCCCTCACGTCGGCGAAGTCGGGCGCCCTGATCGGCGTCGCCATCTCGGTGACGACGGTCCCGGCCGCGGCGAACGCGGCGGTGGCGTTCGCGTACAGCGACTACGCCCAGACGTGGGGCTCCACCGCGCAGCTCCTCGCGAACCTCGGCGGCATCGTCCTGGCCGGCACGCTCACCCTGCTCGCCCAGAAGTGGTTCTGGGCGAAGCAGCGCAAGCGTGCCACTCCTGCGGCCGGACCTGCCTAGGTCCTCCGAACTGCCTTATCCGAGCGTGGACTTGACGACATCGGCGAGGCGCCCGGCGATCGAGCGGGCCTGCTCGATGTCGGCGGCCTCGACCATGACGCGGACCAGCGGCTCCGTGCCGGACGAGCGCAGCAGCACCCGGCCCGTCGCGCCCAGCTCGCGCTCGGCGTCGGTGACGGCGGCGGCCAGCTCGGCGGACGTCGTGACGCGGGACTTGTCGACGTCGCGCACATTGACCAGGACCTGCGGGAGGCGCTCCATGACGGAGGCGAGGTCCTGGAGGGTGCGGCCGGTCTGGGCGACGCGGGCCGCGAGCAGCAGACCCGTGAGCGTGCCGTCGCCGGTCGTCGCGTGGTCGAGGATGATCACGTGCCCGGACTGCTCGCCGCCGAGCGCGTAGTCGTGCTCCTTCATCGACTCCAGGACGTACCGGTCGCCGACGGCGGTCGCCACGAACTCGATGCCCTCGCGCTCCATGGCCAGCTTGAAGCCGAGGTTCGACATGACGGTCGCGACAACGGTGTCCTGGCGCAGGGCGCCGTGCTCCCGCATCGACAGGGCGAGCACGGCGAGGATCTGGTCCCCGTCGATCTCGGCGCCCGTGTGGTCGACGGCCAGGCAGCGGTCGGCGTCACCGTCGTGCGCGATGCCGAGGTCGGCGCCGTGCTTGATGACGGCGGCCTTCAGCAGGTCGAGGTGGGTGGAGCCGCAGCCGTCGTTGATGTTCAGGCCGTCCGGGTCGGCGCCGATCGTGACGATCTGGGCACCGGCCTGCGTGAACGCCTCGGGAGAGACCTTGGCCGCCGCGCCGTGCGCCTCGTCCAGGACGATCCGCAGGCCGTCGAGGCGGTTGGGCAGCACACCGATGAGGTGGGCGACGTACTGGTCGAAGCCCGCGTCGTACGAGTTCACACGGCCGACGCCGGAACCGGTCGGGCGGTCCCACGGCGCACCGGTGCGGTGCTGCTCGTAGACCTGCTCGATCCGGTCCTCCAGCTCGTCGGCGAGCTTGTGGCCGCCGCGCGCGAAGAACTTGATGCCGTTGTCCGGCATCGCGTTGTGACTGGCGGACAGCATCACGCCGAGGTCGGCGCCCAGCGCGCCGGTGAGATGCGCCACCGCGGGGGTGGGCAGCACGCCGACCCGCAGGACGTCGACGCCCGCGCTCGCCAGACCCGCGACGACCGCCGCCTCGAGGAACTCGCCCGAGGCCCGTGGGTCACGACCGACCACGGCCACCGGACGGTGCCCCTCGAACGTCCCCGCCTCGCCGAGCACATGTGCCGCCGCCACGGAGAGTCCGAGCGCGAGCTCGGCCGTCAGATCCGCGTTGGCGACACCTCGTACGCCGTCCGTGCCGAACAGTCGTCCCACTGGTGTCCTCCGAACTTTCGCAATTCTCGAAGAAGCGTCGGAAATCATCCGAGCATGCAAACTTATGAGCACCTTGTGCCGTTATAACGCCCAGCGCCGCTATATACGAACGCCCCGGCGGCACACAGCGTGCCGCCGGGGCGAACGAAACGAACAAGCAGCAGCGATTTAGCGCTTGCTGTACTGCGGGGCCTTACGGGCCTTCTTGAGACCGGCCTTCTTGCGCTCGACCGCACGGTCGTCACGCTTGAGGTAACCGGCCTTCTTGAGGGCGCCGCGGTTGTTGTCGACGTCGGCCTCGTTCAGCGCACGGGCGACACCGAGACGGAGCGCACCGGCCTGACCGGAGACGCCGCCACCCGAGATGCGGGCGATGACGTCGTAGCGGTTGTCGAGCTCGAGCACCTTGAAGGGCTCGTTGACTTCCTGCTGGTGGACCTTGTTCGGGAAGTAGTCCTCGAGCGTGCGCCCGTTGACCTTCCACTTGCCGGTGCCGGGCACGATGCGGACACGCGCGATGGCGTTCTTGCGACGGCCCAGGCCGGCGGCCGGCTGCGGGTCGCCGAAGCGCGCGGCGTTCGACTCCGAGGTGTACTCACCCTCGACGGGGACCTCGGACTCGGTGGTGTACTGCTCGACGTCGACAATCTCGGTCTCTTCGACCGGCTGCTCAACGGTGGTCTCGGCCACGATTCTCCTCAGATTCTTTTCTGTCTTTGGGGGTGTGGCCGGAACTACTGCGCGACCTGGGTGATCTCGAACGGCACCGGCTGCTGGGCAGCGTGGGGGTGCTGGTCGCCCGAGTAGACCTTCAGCTTCGAGAGAACCTGACGGCCCAGGGTGTTCTTGGGGATCATGCCCTTGATGGCCTTCTCGACGGCCTTCTCCGGGTTCTTGTCCAGCAGCTCGTCGTAACGAACGGAACGCAGACCGCCCGGGTAACCGGAGTGGCGGTACGCCATCTTCTGGGTCTTCTTGTTGCCGGAGAGGTGCACCTTGTCCGCGTTGATGATGATGACGAAGTCACCAGCGTCGACGTGGGGGGCGTAGATCGGCTTGTGCTTGCCCCGCAGGATGTTCGCGGCAGTGGTCGCCAGACGACCCAGGACGACATCCTGGGCGTCGATGACGTACCACTGGCGAGTGATGTCGCCGGGCTTGGGGCTGTACGTACGCACTTAGCAGCCTTCTTCTTCTTCAGTGGATGGGTGCTGAAAGTGGCATCACTGAAGCGATCGTGCAGCTGGGGACGACAGTGCCGGGTTCAGCGCCCGTATGCCGCCCACTGGTAACTGCTCCAGGGAACCTGCGCATGGCCCCTCACGCGAGAGCGAGCAAGCCAATACACACAACGATTAGGCAGGATACCCGCGCTTCCCCGTGCGGGTCAAAACGCGGACCTGGACACCGGCACCGCCGAATCCGCCGCACTGGGCGGCCCTGCCGTCTACCAGACTAACCGCACGTCGCCGCAGGCAGCGCCGCACGAGCGTGACCCCCGGCACACAGGAAGCGCACACACAGCACACACAAGATCGACCAGACCCTGCGCACACCCGTCCCCACCGCGCCGCAGCACCCCCTGCGCGTCGGTCTAAGATGCGCCCCATGAGCTTTGGGCAGGGGGGACCCCAGTGGGGTTCCGGGGACAGTGGTGGTTCACAGGGACCGGACTGGGCGGCACTCGCCGAAGCGTCCGAGACACGCGCGCGGCGCCGCCGCTGGCTGATGATCGGCGGTGGCGCGCTCGCCACGGTCGCCGTCGGCTCGGCCGTCGCGTTCGCGATCGTCTCCGCCAACGGCAAGAACTCGGCCTCGAACAAGCCCGCCGACCAGCTGCCGACGACCGCTGACATCCCCAGCGACACGGCCCCGGCCGACCCGACGTTCGCGGAGACCACGCCCCCGCCCCCGCTCGACCCCAAGGACTTCATCTCCAGCGCCAAGAAGGATAAGGCCCCGCTCGGCGCGGACACCCTCTTCCCCGGCACCAAGCTGACCGTCAGCGACCGCGTCTACAAGAAGGGCGCGACCGCCAGCACGAAGAGCTGCGCCTCGGCCACCCAGGGCGCGCTCGGCGGCGTCCTGACGGGCAACGACTGCACGCGCCTGATCCGCGCCACCTACGCGAAGGACGGCGTCGCGGTCACCGTCGGCGTCGCCGTCTTCGACACGGAGGCCCAGGCCACCAAGGCCAAGAACCAGTACACCAAGGGCACCGTGACCTCTCTGTCCGGCTCGGGCGTCCCCGCGTTCTGCCGTACGACGATCTGCCGCTCGACCACCAACTCGTACGGCCGCTACGCGTACTTCACGACCGCCGGGTTCACCAGCGGCGGCCGGGACGTCACCACCAAGGACCGCGCGGTCTTCACCACCGGTGACGACCTCGCCGAGTTCACGTTCCGCCAGATCACCCGGCGCGGCGAGGCGCAGGCCTCCGCTGCGGCCGAGGCGCCCCAGTAGGGGCTCAGCAGCACCCCGGTTCCGAGAAGGGCGCCCCCGGCAGCGTCCGCCTGTTCCTGGCTTCCTTGCTGCGCGCCGCGAGCAACTCGTCGGCCGGGTAACCGACTTCCTCCAGCGTCAGGCCGTGCGGCCGCACCACGTGCACCGCCGAGTCCCGTACGCCGGCGGCCAGGACCTTCGCGGGCCAGTCCGGCGTCCGGTGCCCGTCACCGACGAACAGCATCGCGCCGACCAGCGAGCGCACCATGTTGTGGCAGAACGCGTCGGCCCGGACGGTCGCTTCGAGGATCCCGTCGGGCGACCGCTCCCACCGCAGCTCCTGGAGCGTACGGATCGTCGTCGCGCCCTCGCGCCGCTTGCAGTACGCGGCGAAGTCGTGCTCCCCGAGCAGCTTCTCCGCGGCGGCGTTCATCGCGTCGAGATCCAACTCCCAGTCGTGCCACAGCACATGACTGCGCAACAGCGGATCGACACCGCCCGGGTTGTCGGTCACCCGGTACACGTACCGACGCCACACGGCGGCGAACCGCGCGTTGAACCCGCTCGGCGCCTGAGCCACCTTCCACACCCGCACATCGTGCGGCAACCGTCCCGCGAGCCGGCGCAGGAGCTTGTCCTGGTGCTCGGCCCAGACGTCCTCCGGCAGATCGACATGCGCGACCTGCCCGCGCGCGTGCACCCCGGCGTCGGTCCGCCCGGCCACGGTCAGCTCGTACGTCTGCGCGGACCGGGTCACGGTCTTCAGCGCGTCTTCGATCTCACCCTGCACGGTCCGCCGGCCACTGGCCTGCTTCGCCCACCCGGAGAAGTCCTTGCCGTCGTACGACAGATCAAGCCGCACCCGCACGAACCCGGGCTCTACCTCGTCACTCACACACAGATCCTCTCAGGCAAAGGCAATACGAAAGCGGGCCCGCCCCGAAGGGCGGACCCGCTCACATCAAGGCAGAGCCTCAGGCGTCCTTGGACTCCTCAGCGGCCTCGACCGCTGCGGCGTCCTCGACGACCTCGGCGGCCGGAGCGGCAGCCTCGGTGTCCTTGGCGGCACGCTTGGTGGCGGCCTCGGCCTCACCGGTGGCCTGCTGCGCAACCGTCAGCGCCTCGACCAGCTCGATGACAGCCATGGGCGCGTTGTCGCCACGGCGGTTACCGATCTTGGTGATACGGGTGTAACCACCCGGACGGTTCTCGTAGCGCGGGGCGATCTCCGTGAAGAGCGTGTGGATGACGCTCTTGTCGGTGATGACCTGGAGCACCTGACGGCGGTTGTGAAGGTCGCCCTTCTTCGCCTTGGTGACCAGACGCTCCGCGTACGGACGCAGACGACGGGCCTTGGCCTCGGTCGTCGTGATCTTGCCGTGCTCGAAGAGCGACTTCGCGAGGTTCGCGAGAAGCAGCTTCTCGTGCGCAGCACTGCCGCCCAGACGGGCACCCTTGGCGGGACGCGGCATGGTGTTTCTCCTAGATGTCTGCCCCGGCCGTATCAGGTACCAGGGTCAGTGTCCGAGCGGGCGGATGCCCGTCGGAGACCCGCGCCCGTAAGGGCGCGGGGAACTGCGCACCAGCCGAAGCTGACCCGCAGCCGAAATCCGGCGTCCTCGCGGAGCGCCTAGTACTGCTCGGTCTCGACGAAGCCCGCGTCCGCGTCGTCGTCGGCGCCGAAGGCGTCGGCGGCGGCGGTCGGGTCGAAGCCGGGAGGCGAGTCCTTGAGCGCAAGACCCATGCCGGCCAGCTTCGCCTTGACCTCGTCGATCGACTTCGCACCGAAGTTGCGGATGTCGAGCAGGTCCGCCTCGGAGCGGGCGACGAGCTCACCCACGGAGTGGATGCCCTCGCGCTTGAGGCAGTTGTACGACCGAACGGTGAGCTCGAGCTCCTCGATCGGCAGCGCCAGATCAGCGGCCAGGGCGGCGTCCGTGGGGGACGGGCCCATGTCGATGCCCTCGGCGTCGATGTTCAGCTCGCGGGCGAGACCGAACAGCTCGACCAGGGTCTTACCGGCCGACGCCATGGCGTCACGCGGACGCATGGCCTGCTTCGTCTCGACGTCGACGATCAGCTTGTCGAAGTCGGTGCGCTGCTCGACACGGGTCGCCTCGACCTTGTACGTGACCTTCAGGACCGGCGAGTAGATCGAGTCGACCGGGATGCGCCCGATCTCCTGACCGACCTGCTTGTTCTGAACGGCGGAGACGTAGCCGCGACCGCGCTCGACGGTCAGCTCCATCTCCAGCTTGCCCTTGCCGTTGAGCGTGGCGAGGACGAGGTCGGGGTTGTGCACCTCGACACCGGCCGGGGGCGCGATGTCGGCGGCGGTGACCAGACCCGGGCCCTGCTTGCGCAGGTACATCACGACCGGCTCGTCGTGCTCCGAGGAGACGACCAGCTGCTTGATGTTCAGGATGAGGTCGGTGACGTCTTCCTTGACGCCCGGCACAGTGGTGAACTCGTGCAGGACACCGTCGATACGGATGCTGGTGACAGCAGCGCCGGGGATCGACGACAGGAGGGTCCGGCGAAGCGAGTTGCCGAGGGTGTAACCGAAGCCCGGCTCCAGCGGCTCAATGACGAACCGAGAGCGGAACTCGTCGACGACCTCTTCGGTCAGCGACGGGCGCTGAGCAATAAGCATGAAGGAATCCTTCAGTCAGGGGCACCCACTATTTGATGCCCTGATGCCACCGGGTGATGGCCCGGTGTTGATGCAGTAACAAGGGTACGGGCGATACGGCCCCTAAGAGCCGTACCGCCCGAAAACCTCAGACCAAGCAGTCGTACGTCAGGTCAGACGCGGCGACGCTTGGGCGGACGGCAGCCGTTGTGCGGGGTCGGCGTGACGTCCTGGATCGAACCGACCTCGAGGCCCGTGGCCTGGAGGGAGCGGATCGCGGTCTCGCGGCCGGAGCCCGGACCCTTGACGAAGACGTCAACCTTGCGCATGCCGTGCTCCTGGGCGCGACGCGCGGCCGACTCGGCGGCCATCTGCGCGGCGAACGGAGTGGACTTGCGCGAGCCCTTGAAGCCGACGTGGCCGGCGGAGGCCCACGAGATCACGTTGCCGGTCGGGTCCGTGATGGACACGATCGTGTTGTTGAACGTGCTCTTGATGTGAGCGTGCCCGTGGGCAACGTTCTTCTTTTCCTTGCGGCGCACCTTCTTGGCAGCGCCCTGACGACCCTTGGGGGGCATCTATTACTCCTACGGGAGGTGGTCGGTCCTGCAGCGACAGCTGTCGATAGACCGCTGAGCGAGGACTACTTCTTGCCCGGCTTCTTCTTACCGGCGATGGCGCGACGCGGGCCCTTGCGGGTACGAGCGTTCGTGCTGGTGCGCTGACCGCGGACGGGCAGGCCACGACGGTGGCGAAGACCCTGGTAGCAGCCGATCTCGACCTTGCGGCGGATGTCGGCCTGGATCTCGCGACGGAGGTCACCCTCGGTCTGGATGTTCGCGTCCACGTACTCGCGGATCTTGATCAGGTCCTCTTCGGACAGATCACGAACGCGGATGTTGCGGTCCACACCGGTGGCGTCCAGCGTCTGCTGGGACAGCGTGCGGCCAATGCCGAACACGTAGGTGAGGGCAACCTCTACGCGCTTGTCGCGCGGGAGGTCAACGCCTTCAAGGCGTGCCATTCAAGGCTCCTGTTGATACTCGGAGGTCTTCAGCAGAACCGTTCCCAGGTGCCGTACGAGGTACATCCTGGGTCCCCGGCCTCCGACCGGGGGTGTCGCCCTCCATTACCAATGGATCTGAAGAGGGACGGGTCCTGCATGTGTGCTTACTTGCGTCGCGCGAAACTCTGCGAATGCAGTAGTGCGTCAGCCCTGGCGCTGCTTGTGGCGCGGGTTGTCGCAGATAACCATGACCCGGCCGTGACGGCGGATCACCCTGCACTTGTCGCAGATCTTCTTGACGCTCGGCTTGACCTTCATTGGGTGAGGTTCTCCGGGTCAGTGCCACCACCCCGCGCGAGGCAGGGTGCGGGCAAGATCTACTTGTACCGGTAGACGATCCGGCCACGCGTCAGGTCGTACGGAGACAGCTCCACCACGACCCGGTCGTCAGGGAGGATACGGATGTAGTGCATACGCATCTTGCCGCTGATGTGAGCCAGGACCTGGTGGCCGTTCTGGAGCTCCACCTTGAACATGGCGTTCGGGAGAGACTCGACGACAGTGCCTTCGATCTCGATGGCACCTTGCTTCTTGGCCACGCTTCGCCCTTCGAATCGACTACCTTGATCGACTCAGCACGTACATGCAGGCATGCGTGTGCACGAGAGCCGACGAGTCAGTCTACGTCAGGGCCCCCGGAAAGACGAATCGGGGAAGTTTGCCCCACACTCAAGATCATCATGCAAGGGGATCCGGAGCAGCGGCAACACCGTCCGCAGTAGCGGCTGTCGTCAGGCCAGAGGGTCGGGTGCCGCAGTAACACCGAGCTCGGCCAGCTTCGCCTTGCCGCCGTCGGGCGCCGTGAGGACCAGCGGGCCCTGTTCGGTCAGCGCGATGGAGTGCTCCCAGTGCGAGGACCAGGTGCCATCCGTGGTGATGACCGTCCAGTCGTCCTCGAGGACCTCGGTGCGCGGGGTGCCGAGGGAGACCATCGGCTCGATCGCGAGGCAGAAGCCGGGGACGAGCTTCGGACCCTTGCCGCGGCGGCGCTCGACGTAGTTCAGGAGGTGCGGGTCCATGTGCATCTCGGTGCCGATGCCGTGGCCGCCGTAGTCCTCGACGATGCCGTACTTGCCGCCGCCCGGCTTGGGCTGGCGGCGGATGTAGGACTCGATGGCGCGGGAGATGTCGACGAGCCGGTTGCCGTTCTTCATCGCGGCGATGCCGGCCCACATCGACTCCTCGGTCACCCGCGAGAGCTCGACCAGCTCCGGAGCGTGGCCGGTCCCGACGAACGCGGTGTACGCGGCGTCGCCGTGCCAGCCGTCGATGATCGCGCCGCAGTCGATGGAGATGATGTCGCCGTCCTTGAGGACGGTCTTCTCGTCCGGGATGCCGTGGACGACGACCTCGTTGACCGAGGTGCAGATGGTCGCGGGGAATCCCCCGTAGCCGAGGAAGTTCGACTTGGCCCCGTGCTCGTCGAGCACCTTGCGCGCGACCTCGTCCAGGTCCCGGGTGGTGGCACCGGGCACCGCGGCCTCACGCGTCGCCGCGTGGATCGCGGCGACGACCAGCCCCGCCTCACGCATCTTGGCGATCTGCTCGGGGGTCTTGATCTGCACCATGGGGGCCTGCGCTCTCCGTCTTCCGTCCTACGGGCTTACCTGGACAACACTACGGCCGCGGCGCCCTGTACGGGCACCGCGGCCGGAGCAGCGTAACGACCTACTTGTCGCGCTTGAGGGCCTCCATGGCCCGCGCGGTCACCTCGTCGACCTTGCCGAGCGCCGAGATCGTCCGCACCAGGCCCTGGGCCCGGTAATAGTCGATGATCGGCTCGGTCTGCGTGTGGTAGACCTCGAGCCGCTTGCGAACGGTGTCCTCGCTGTCGTCCTCGCGCTGGTACAGCTCGCCGCCGCAGACGTCACAGACGCCTTCCTGCTTCGGCTGCTTGTACGACACGTGGAAGACGTGCGCGGAGTCCTTGCGGCAGATGCGGCGGCCGGCGATGCGCTTGACCACCTCGTCCTCGGGGACCTCGAGGTCCAGGACCGCGTCGAGCTTCACTTCGTCCGCCTTGAGGGCGACGTCGAGCGCCTCGGCCTGCGAGACGTTGCGAGGGAAGCCGTCGAGCAGGAAGCCGTTCACGGCGTCCGGCTGCTCCATGCGGTCCTTGGCCATCCCAATGGTGACTTCGTCGGGAACCAGGTTGCCGGCGTCCATGAACGCCTTCGCCTGCTTGCCCAGCTCCGTGCCCTGGCTGATGTTGGCACGGAAGAGGTCGCCCGTGGAGATGTGCGGAATCGACAGGTCCTTGGCAAGGAACGCGGCCTGCGTTCCCTTGCCCGCACCGGGCGGCCCGACGAGGACGATACGCATCAGCGGAGGAACCCTTCGTAATTGCGCTGCTGAAGCTGGCTCTCGATCTGCTTCACCGTCTCCAGACCGACACCCACGATGATGAGGATGCTTGTCCCACCGAACGGGAAGTTCTGGCTTGCCCCGAAGCCAACCAACGCCATCGTTGGTACGAGAGCGATCAGACCCAGATACAGCGAACCCGGCCAGGTGATCCGGTTGAGTACGTAGCTCAGGTACTCAGCGGTCGGCCGGCCAGCCCGGATGCCCGGGATGAAGCCACCATACTTCTTCATGTTGTCCGCGACTTCCTCGGGGTTGAACGAGATCGCCACGTAGAAGAACGCGAAGAAAACGATCAGGAGGAAGTACGAAACGATGTAATAGGGGTGATTTCCCTTGGTCAGATGGTCGTTGATCCAGGTCTTCCACCCGGAACTGCCTCCCGCGAACTGCGCGACGAGGGCCGGGATGTAGAGCAGCGACGAGGCGAAGATGACAGGGATCACACCCGCCTGATTGACCTTCAGCGGGATGTAGGTGGACGTACCGCCGTAAGACCGGCGACCGATCATGCGCTTCGCATACTGGACAGGAATGCGGCGCTGCGCCTGCTCGACGAACACCACCAGGCCGACCATCACGAGGCCCACCAGGATCACGGCGCCGAACTCGATCCAGCCGCCGGCGAGGTCACCGGTCGTCTTGATGGTCCACAGGGCGCTCGGGAAGGTGGCGGCGATCGAGATGAACATCAGGATCGACATGCCGTTGCCGATGCCGCGGTCGGTGATGAGCTCACCGAGCCACATGACAATGCCGGTACCGGCGGTCATCGTGACGACCATCGTGATCGTCACGAAGATCGACTGGTCCGGGACGATCTGGTTCGCGACGGGGCAGCCCTGGAAGAGGGCGCCGCTGCGAGCGGTCGCGACGAGGCCGGTGCCCTGGAGGATGGCGAGCGCCACGGTCAGGTAACGGGTGTACTGCGTGATCTTCGCCGTACCCGCCTGACCCTCCTTCTTCAGGGCCTCGAGCCGCGGGATCACGACAGTGAGCAGCTGCAGGATGATGCTCGCGGTGATGTACGGCATGATGCCGAGCGCGAAGATCGTGATCTGCAGGAGCGCGCCACCACTGAACATGTTGACGAGACCGAACAGCCCCTGCGTGCCTTTGTTCGCGTCCATACATGTCTGGACGTTCGAGTAGCTGACTCCCGGGATCGGCACATGCGTACCCATCCGGTAGATCACGATGATGCCGAGCGTGAAGAGCAGCTTCTTGCGCAGGTCGGGCGTCTTGAACGCCCGGGCGAACGCGGTGAGCACGGTGCCTCCTGCGACCCCCGCGCACGTGCGTCAGAGGTGACGGTCTTGAGGTTCGATGAATGAAGGAATGCGTAACAGTCAAGCACCGGGTGAAGATCCATCAGACTCGTCGCCTTCAGGACACACCGCCCGGCCCGGGGCGTCAGCCCCAGACGGATACAGCACAGTGCAGGCCACCATACCGGCGACCATGCCCCCCTTGGAACGACCAACCGGGGATGCCCCATATTTGGGGCATCCCCGGTTGGGAATCGCTCATGTCATCGAGACGTCTGAAAAGGTCAGACGAGCTCGGTGACGGTACCGCCGGCGGCGGTGATCTTCTCCTTGGCGGAGTTGGAGACGGCGTCAACCGTCACCTGCAGCGCCACGGTGAGCTCACCCTGGCCGAGGACCTTGACGAGGCTGTTCTTGCGAACGGCACCCTTGGCGACGAGACCCTCAACGGTGACCTCGCCACCTTCCGGGTACAGCGCGCTCAGCTTGTCGAGGTTCACGACCTGGAACTCGGTCTTGAACGGGTTCTTGAAGCCCTTGAGCTTCGGGAGACGCATGTGGAGGGGCATCTGGCCACCCTCGAAGCGCTCCGGAACCTGGTAACGGGCCTTCGTGCCCTTGGTACCACGACCGGCCGTCTTACCCTTGGACGCCTCACCGCGACCCACACGGGTCTTCGCGGTCTTGGCGCCCGGGGCGGGACGGAGGTTGTGGATCTTGAGCGGGTTGTTCTCCGCCATGATCAGTCGACCTCCTCGACCGTCACGAGGTGCCGCACGGTGTTAGCCATGCCGCGGAACTCGGGACGATCCTCCTTGACGACCACGTCGTTCAGGCGCTTGAGCCCGAGCGAACGCAGGGTGTCGCGGTGGTTCTGCTTGCTGCCGATGTACGACTTCGTCTGCGTGATCTTGAGGCGAGCCATTACGCACCCGCTCCCGCACGTGCACGAAGCAGAGCCGCGGGGGCGACGTCCTCGAGGGGCAGACCACGGCGAGCCGCGATCTCCTCGGGACGCTGCAGGCCCTTGAGGGCCGCCACGGTCGCGTGCACGATGTTGATCGCGTTCGACGAGCCGAGAGACTTCGACAGGATGTCGTGAACGCCGGCGCACTCGAGCACGGCGCGCACCGGGCCACCGGCGATAACGCCGGTACCGGGAGCAGCCGGCTTGAGCAGGACGACGCCCGCAGCCTTCTCGCCCGTGATCGGGTGCGGGATGGTGCCCTGGATACGGGGGACCTTGAAGAAGTGCTTCTTGGCCTCCTCAACACCCTTGGCGATGGCGGCCGGCACCTCCTTGGCCTTGCCGTAACCGACGCCTACCGTGCCATCGCCATCGCCCACTACGACGAGCGCAGTGAAGCTGAAGCGACGGCCACCCTTGACAACCTTGGCGACACGGTTGATCGCGACAACGCGCTCAACGTATGCGGTCTTCTCGGCGGCAGCAGCGCCACCGTCGCGACCCTTCCGGTCCCGCCGCTCGCCGCCACCGGCACCGCTTCCGCGGCGCTGGGGTCCAGCCATTGGAATTACCTCTCTTCGTTTTCCGCTAGCTACGGAACCGGATCAGAACTTCAGACCGGCTTCGCGGGCGGCGTCCGCCAGAGCGGCGATGCGCCCGGCGTACTGGTTACCACCACGGTCGAACACGACAGCCTCGACGCCCGCGGCCTTGGCACGCTCGGCGACCAGGGCACCGACCTTGCCGGCCTGCGCGGACTTGTCGGCCTCGACACCACGGATCGAGGTGTCCAGGGTCGACGCCGACGCGAGGGTGTGACCCTTAACGTCGTCGATGACCTGGGCCACGATGTGGCGGTTCGAACGCGTCACGACCAGGCGCGGACGCTCGGCCGTACCCGAAACATGCTTACGGATACGAATGTGACGGCGCTTGATGGCAGCACGCTTGTAAGCGTCGCCCTTAGCAATCTTGACACCGTATGCCATGGCTTACTTACCCGCCTTTCCGACCTTGCGGCGGATGACTTCGCCTTCGTACTTGACGCCCTTGGCCTTGTACGGGTCGGGCTTGCGCAGCTTGCGGATGTTGGCCGCAACCTCGCCGACCTTCTGCTTGTCGATGCCCTCGACCGAGAACTTGGTCGGCGACTCGACCTTGAAGGAGATGCCCTCGGGCGCCTCGATCACGATCGAGTGGCTGTAGCCGAGCGAGAACTCCAGGTTGGAGCCCTTCGCCAGGACGCGGTAACCGACACCGCTGATCTCGAGCTTCTTCACGTAACCCTGGGTCACGCCGGTGATCATGTTGGCCACCAGCGTGCGGGACAGGCCGTGCAGAGCCTTGTTCTGACGCTCATCATTGGGACGGGCGACGTTCAGCACGCCGTCCTCGTCCTTCGTGATGACGATCGGAGCGACGATCGTGTGGCTGAGGGAACCCTTGGGGCCCTTAACCGAGACCGTACGACCGTCGATGGTGACGTCCACGCCGGCGGGAACCGTGATGGGGAGCTTGCCAATACGCGACATTAGCTATTCCTCCGTTCCCGACTACCAGACGTAGGCGAGGACTTCCCCACCTACGCCCTTCTTGCCTGCCTGCTGGCCGGTCAGGAGACCGTGCGACGTGGAGATGATCGCCACGCCGAGGCCGCCGAGGACCTTGGGCAGGTTGGTGGACTTCGCGTAAACCCGGAGACCGGGCTTGGAGATCCGCTTGATGCCCGCAATGGAGCGCTCACGGTTCGGGCCGAACTTGAGCTCGAGGACGAGGTTCTTGCCAACCTCGGCGTCCTCGGTCTTCCAGCCCGTGATGAAGCCCTCCTGCTGGAGGATCTCCGCGATGTGAGACTTGATCTTGCTGTGCGGCATTGCCACGGTGTCGTGGTACGCCGAGTTCGCGTTACGCAGACGAGTCAGCATGTCCGCGATCGGATCAGTCATGGTCATGAATTGGCCTTCGGCCTCTCTCGCCGGGGTTTCCTGTATGCGCCATCCCTCTCCCCACACAGAGGCGGGACGGGTGCGGTGCGGGGACCTACGGCGTAGTAAGTCGGTATGGGCGGCGGGCGCCCAACCCCACAAGCCTACGGCATGTGAAGGGGGGCTCCCGCCGTCCAAATACTTACCGAGAGCGTCCGGTAATTCCCAAGTCCCTAAGGACAGAAGGGGATTACCAGGAGCTCTTGGTCACGCCCGGCAGCTCGCCACGGTGAGCCATCTCACGAAGGCACACGCGGCACAGGCCGAACTTGCGGTACACGGAGTGCGGGCGGCCGCAGCGCTGGCAGCGGGTGTAGCCACGCACACCGAACTTCGGCTTACGAGCAGCCTTGGCAATAAGAGCCTTCTTCGCCATCTCGGTTACGCCTCCTTGAAGGGGAAGCCGAGGTGACGAAGGAGCGCGCGGCCCTCAGCGTCGTTGGTCGCCGTGGTGACCACGGTGATGTCCATACCCCGGACGCGGTCGATCTTGTCCTGGTCGATCTCGTGGAACATGACCTGCTCCGTGAGACCGAAGGTGTAGTTGCCACGGCCGTCGAACTGCTTGGGAGACAGACCACGGAAGTCGCGGATGCGCGGAAGCGCGAGCGACAGGGTGCGGTCCAGGAACTCCCACATGCGGTCGCCACGGAGCGTGACGTGGGCACCGATCGGCTGACCCTCACGCAGCTTGAACTGCGCGATGGACTTGCGGGCCTTGGTGATGGCCGGCTTCTGACCGGTGATCGTGGTCAGGTCACGGACGGCACCGTCCATGAGCTTGGAGTCACGGGCGGCGTCGCCGACACCCATGTTGACCACAATCTTGACGAGGCCCGGGGTCTGCATGACGTTCTCGTACGAGAACTCTTCCTGCAGCTTGCCCGCGATCTCCTCGCGGTACTTCGTCTTGAGACGCGGAGTCGTGGTGGTAGCCATCAGATGTCCTCACCCGTCCGCTTGGCAACGCGAACCTTGTTGCCCTCGTCGTCGAAGCGGTAACCGACACGCGTGACGACCTTGTTGCCGTCCTTCTCCACCACGAGCTGAACGTTGCTCACGTGGACAGGGGCCTCGGTCGTGACGATGCCACCGGCCTGCGAACCGCTGGCGGTGGGGCCGGCCTTGGTGTGCTTCTTGACCCGGTTGACACCCTCGACCAGGACGCGGTCCTCGCGGGGGAAGGCCGCGATGACCTTGCCCTGCTTGCCCTTGTCCTTACCGGTGATGACCTGTACCAGGTCGCCCTTCTTGATCTTCATGCTTACAGCACCTCCGGCGCGAGCGAGATGATCTTCATGAACTTCTTCTCGCGCAGCTCACGGCCCACCGGGCCGAAGATACGGGTGCCGCGAGGGTCGCCGTCGTTCTTCAGAATGACGGCGGCGTTCTCGTCGAAGCGGATGTACGAGCCGTCCGGACGGCGGCGCTCCTTGACGGTGCGAACGATGACCGCCTTGACGACGTCACCCTTCTTCACATTGCCGCCGGGGATC
This sequence comes from Streptomyces sp. NBC_01445, assembly GCF_035918235.1. Classification (NCBI taxonomy): domain Bacteria; kingdom Bacillati; phylum Actinomycetota; class Actinomycetes; order Kitasatosporales; family Streptomycetaceae; genus Streptomyces; species Streptomyces sp. NBC_01445. The sequence continues at coordinate 4,683,447 of NZ_CP109485.1, forward strand.
GCGTCCTTGACGGTGGCGACGATGACGTCACCGATGCCCGCGTAGCGGCGACCCGAGCCACCGAGAACACGGATGGTGAGAATTTCCTTCGCACCCGTGTTGTCGGCGACGCGCAGTCGCGACTCCTGCTGGATCACGTCTATCTCCTGATTGTCTGCCGGTTCCCCCGGGGCAGTTCAGTGAACTGCCCCGGGAGCCTGGCGGAACGAACTCTGAGGGATACCCCTCAGAGAATTACTTGGCCTTCTCGAGGATCTCGACGATGCGCCAGCGCTTGGTCGCCGACAGCGGACGCGTCTCCATGATGAGGACGCGGTCGCCGACGCCGGCAGCGTTCTGCTCGTCGTGCGCCTTGAGCTTGTTCGTACGGCGGATGACCTTGCCGTACAGCGCGTGCTTGACGCGGTCCTCGACAGCGACGACGACGGTCTTGTCCATCTTGTCGCTGACGACCAGACCCTCACGGGTCTTGCGGAAGCCGCGGGCGGCAGTCTCTTCAGTCACGTTGCTCTCGCTCATCAGGCGTTCTCCACCGTCTCGATGCCCAGCTCGCGCTCACGCATGAGGGTGTAGATCCGCGCGATGTCCTTGCGGACGGCCTTCAGCCGACCGTGGTTCTCGAGCTGACCGGTCGCCGCCTGGAAACGGAGGTTGAACAGCTCTTCCTTGGCCTCGCGGAGCTTGTTGAGGAGCTCCTCGTTGCCCAGTTCGCGCAGCTCGGACGCCTTGGTACCGGCCGACATCACGACTCACCTGCCTCGCGCCGAACAATCCGGCACTTCATCGGAAGCTTGTGAGCAGCGCGGGTAAGCGCCTCACGCGCAATCTTCTCGTTCGGGTAGGACAGCTCGAACATCACCCGACCCGGGTGAACGTTCGCGACCCACCACTCGGGGGAACCCTTACCGGAACCCATGCGGGTCTCGGCGGGCTTCTTCGTAAGCGGGCGGTCCGGGTAGATGTTGATCCAGACCTTGCCGCCACGCTTGATGTGGCGGGTCATCGCGATACGAGCCGCCTCGATCTGGCGGTTGGTCACGTACGCCGGCGTGAGGGCCTGAATGCCGTACTCGCCGAACGCAACCGTCGTACCACCCTTGGCCTGACCGCGGCGCTTGGGGTGGTGCTGCTTGCGGTGCTTGACCCTACGGGGGATCAGCATTTCGGTCAGGCCTCCGTTCCGGTGCTCTCAGCCGGAGCGGCAGCGGCGGGCGCGTCAGCCTTGGGGGCCTCGGCGGCCGGAGCCGACTGCTGCTGCGGCTTGCGGCCGCGGCCGCCACGCTCGCCACCACGGCCACCGCCGCGGGCCGGACGGTCGTTGCCGCCGCCACGGGCCGGGCGGTTACCCGCACGGGCCGCAGCGTTCTCGGCGCGGACCTCGGCGATGTTCTTGACGTCGCCCTTGTAGATCCAGACCTTCACACCGATACGGCCGAAGGTCGTCTTGGCCTCGAAGAAGCCGTAGTCGACGTTCGCGCGGAGCGTGTGCAGGGGCACACGGCCCTCGCGGTAGAACTCCGAGCGGGACATCTCGGCGCCGCCGAGACGGCCACCACACTGGATCTTGATGCCCTTGGCGCCGGCCTTCATCGCCGTCTGCATGCTCTTACGCATGGCGCGACGGAAGGAGACGCGGGAGGACAGCTGCTCTGCAACGGCCTGAGCAACCAGCTGAGCGTCGGTCTCGGGGTTCTTGACCTCGAGGATGTTCAGCTGGACCTGCTTGCCCGTGAGCTTCTCGAGGTCACCGCGGATGCGGTCGGCCTCGGCGCCACGGCGGCCGATGACGATGCCCGGACGAGCGGTGTGGATGTCCACACGCACGCGGTCACGGGTGCGCTCGATCTCAACCTTCGAGATACCGGCGCGCTCCATGCCGGAGGTCATCATGCGACGGATGGCTACGTCTTCCTTGACGTAGTCCTTGTACAGCTTGTCGGCGTACCAACGGGACTTGAAGTCCGTGGTGATACCGAGCCGGAACCCGTGCGGGTTTACCTTCTGGCCCATTACCGGGTTCCTTCCTTGCTGCTGACGACCACGGTGATGTGGCTGGTCCGCTTACGGATCCGGTAGGCACGGCCCTGAGCACGCGGACGGAACCGCTTCAGGGTCGGGCCCTCATCCACGTACGCCTCGCTGATGACCAGCGAATTGGCGTCGGTGTGGTCGTAGTTGTGTGCAGCGTTGGCAATGGCGCTGTCCAGCACCTTGCCAACCGGCACGCTCGCGGCCTGCGGGGCGAAACGCAGGACCGCCTGAGCCTCCGTGGCATCCATGCCACGGATGAGGTCCACCACTCGGCGGGCCTTCATGGGCGTGACGCGGATGTACCGCGCCTGGGCCCTGGCTTCCATGGTTGTCCCTTCAGTGTTCGTCATAGTCGATTCCACCCCGCCTTAGCGGCGCTTCGACTTCCGGTCGTCCTTGACGTGACCCCGGAAGGTGCGCGTCGGCGAGAACTCGCCGAGCTTGTGGCCGACCATCGACTCGGTGACGAACACCGGGATGTGGATCTTGCCATTGTGCACCGCGATGGTGTGACCCAGCATGCTGGGGATGATCATCGAGCGACGGGACCAGGTCTTGATGACGTTCTTGGTGCCGGCTTCGTTCTGTACGTCCACCTTCTTTACGAGGTGGTCGTCGACGAAGGGCCCCTTCTTGAGACTGCGCGGCATCTAAACCCGCTCCTAGCGCTTCTTGTTCGTCTTGCGGCGGCGGACGATGTACTTGTTCGAAGCCTTCTTCGGCGAACGAGTACGACCCTCCTTCTGACCCCACGGGGAGACCGGGTGGCGACCACCGGAGGTCTTGCCCTCACCACCACCGTGCGGGTGGTCAACCGGGTTCATCGCCACACCGCGAACGGTCGGACGAACGCCGAGCCAGCGCTTGCGGCCGGCCTTGCCCCAGTTGATGTTCGACTGCTCGGCGTTGCCGACCTCGCCGATGGTGGCGCGGCAGCGAACGTCGACCAGGCGAATCTCGCCGGACGGCATGCGCAGGTGGGCCATCTGGCCCTCCTTCGCCAGCAGCTGCACGGAGGCACCTGCGGAGCGGGCGAACTTGGCACCGCCACCGGGACGGAGCTCGATCGCGTGGATCGTGGTACCGACCGGGATGTTGCGGAGCGCCAGGTTGTTGCCCGGCTTGATGTCGGCCCCAGGACCGTTCTCGATGCGGTCGCCCTGCGACAGGCCACGCGGAGCGACGATGTAACGCTTCTCGCCGTCGGCGTAGTGCAGCAGCGCGATGCGCGCGGTGCGGTTGGGGTCGTACTCGATGTGCGCGACCTTCGCCGGCACGCCGTCCTTGTCGTGACGACGGAAGTCGATCACTCGGTAGGCGCGCTTGTGTCCGCCACCCTGGTGGCGAACGGTCACACGACCGGCGTTGTTACGGCCGCCCTTGCTGTGCAGCGGGCGGACCAGCGACTTCTCCGGCGTGGACCGCGTGACCTCGACGAAGTCGGCGACGGAGGAGCCACGGCGGCCCGGCGTCGTCGGCTTGTACTTGCGGATTCCCATTTCTCAGTCCTCGTCCGATATTCGGACCAAGGCGCTCCGTTAGGAGGCCTGGCCGAAGATGTCGATACGGTCGCCCTCAGCGAGGGTCACGATCGCGCGCTTGCTGTCGGCACGCTTGCCGAAGCCCGTCTTGGTCCGCTTGCGCTTGCCCTGACGGTTGATCGTGTTGACTCCGGTGACCTTGACCGAGAAGACCGCCTGGACGGCCTGCTTGATCTGGGTCTTGTTGGCACGCGGGTCAACAATGAAGGTGTACTTGCCCTCATCGAGGAGCGCGTAGCTCTTCTCGGAGACGACCGGCTTGAGGAGGACGTCACGGGGATCCGTGAAGCTCTTGCTCAGCGGCGTCTCAACGGTGTTCTTGCCCTCGGCCTCGTGGCGCTTCGCCTTGGCGATGCGCGCGGCCTTGGCGGCCTTGGCCGCCTTGGGGGCGATGCTCGGGTGACGCGTAGCCATCAGGCTTCGCTCCCTTCGGTGTCAGTGGCCTGCGGGCCGGACACGAAGGACTCGAAGGCGGCCTGGGTGAAGACCACATCGTCCGAGACGAGAACGTCGTACGTGTTCAGCTGGCCCGGCTCCAGGATGTGGACCTGGGGCAGGTTGCGAGCGGAGAGCAGCGCGGCCTCGTCGGCACGGTCGATCACCAGGAGCAGGTTCTTGCGCTCCGAGATCTTGGCGAGCAGCGACTTGGCGGCCTTGGTGGAGACTCCGCCGTCGACCACGCCGGTGACGACGTGGATGCGAGCGTTGCGGGCCCGGTCGGTGAGGGCGTGGCGCAGGGCCGCGGCCTTCATCTTCTTCGGGGTCCGCTGCGAGTAGTCACGCGGCTGCGGGCCGTGGACGACGCCACCGCCGGCGAACTGCGGCGCACGGGTCGAACCCTGGCGCGCGCGGCCGGTGCCCTTCTGGCGGTAAGGCTTGCGCCCACCACCGCGGACCTCGCCGCGACGCTTGGTCTTGTGCGTGCCCTGACGGGCAGCGGCCAGCTGGGCGACGACGACCTGGTGGAGAAGCGGGATGCTGATCTTCTCTACGTCGAAGATCTCCGCGGGGAGCTCGACCGTCCCGGCCTTGTCGCCTGCAGGCGAAAGGATGTCAATGGTGCTCATCGGTTCCTCAAACCCCCTTGGCCGCGGTGCGGACCAGGACGAGGCCACCGTTCGGACCGGGAACTGCGCCCTTGATGAGGAGCAGACCCTTCTCCGCGTCAACGGCGTGAACGGTCAGGTTCTGGGTGGTGACCCGCTCGTTGCCCATGCGACCCGCCATGCGCATGCCCTTGAAGACACGGCCGGGAGTGGCACAGCCACCGATGGAACCGGGCATGCGGTGCACACGGTGGGCACCGTGGGACGCCTTGCCACCCTTGAAGTTGTGGCGCTTCATGACACCGGCGAAGCCCTTGCCCTTGCTCTTCGCGGTGACGTCAACCTTGACGCCGGCCTCGAAGACCTCGGCAGTGATCTCCTGGCCCAGCGTGTACTCGCTGGCGCCGGGGGTACGGAGCTCCACCAGGTGGCGGCGCGGGGTTACATCGGCCTTGGCGAAGTGGCCCTTGAGGGGCTTGTTCACCTTGCGCGGGTCGATCTCGCCGAAGGCGATCTGGACCGACTCGTAGCCGTCAGTGTCGTTCGTACGGACCTGGGTCACGACGTTCGGACCGGCCTTGACCACGGTGACCGGGACGACACGGTTGTTGTCGTCCCAGACCTGGGTCATGCCGAGCTTCTCGCCCAGGATGCCCTTGATCTGCTTAGCCATTCTCAGCTCACCGATCCCTAGAGCTTGATCTCGATGTCGACACCGGCCGGAAGGTCGAGTCGCATCAGAGAGTCAACGGTCTTGGGCGTCGGGTCGAGAATGTCGATCAGGCGCTTGTGCGTGCGCATCTCGAAGTGCTCGCGAGAGTCCTTGTACTTGTGCGGCGACTTGATGACGCAGTACACGTTCTTCTCAGTGGGCAGCGGCACCGGGCCTGCGACCGACGCACCAGTGCGGGTCACCGTCTCGACGATCTTCTTCGCCGAGCTGTCGATGACCTCGTGGTCGTAGGCCTTAAGCCGGATGCGGATCTTCTGTCCCGCCATGGCTACTAGTAGTCCTGTCTCTCGAAACGCTCTGGAACCTGGCAGGTCCTATTCCGTCCTCCTCCGACCCACGCGGTCGGGCGTGTCGCAGTCTCACTGACAGAAATATCCATACGGATTTCCCTGCTCGGGAGCTGCAGCCCTGGGACCGCGAAGCCGGGGGAAGAAACCCACCGGGCGCCTGGCTGAACGACCTCACTGCACTTCCCGGAAGATTCCCGTACGTCCGCCCTAGCGCTGCCTGCGGATCTTTCGACCTTCTGGCAGATGGGGCGACGAGTACTGTGGGACTCGCTTCCGGTCCTCCCGGCGGGAGGCGTGCAGCATCGGCACTCAACCGAGCAACCCCGATAGTCTGCCACAGAGCGGCTGCGCCTGGCCAATCGAGCCGTAGAGAGTACCCCTGGGGTGACGAAGGTCAAACCGGGGCCGGGCGGGGACCGCAGCCGAGGACCGACCCGCTCGGCGGGACTCAGCGGGAAGCCGCGTCACCCCAGCCCTCCAGGAACCGGCCCAGCTGGTTGCGCAGCACGTCGCTACGGGCGTCTTCCGGCAGGTCGGGGGCGCGGGCCCTCAAGGGCCGCAGAACCTCCAGGGCGGCCGCTTCGCCGTCCTGCATGCGCCCGATGGTCGCCTCGCCGAACGTGTTCAGGCAGTCACGCAGGGACGTCCGCCACACCGTCCGGAGCGGGTCGGGAGGGGGCGGTCTAAGCAGGGCGCGATCCGCAGCCGCAGTACGTCCTGAGGTGAGGTCGAGAGCCGCGGCCCGTGGACAGTGACGGCACCGAGTCTTCCATCGTCACAACTCTCAAGCATCATCAGCCAGGCGGGGGAACGAGGCCAGGGCGGCACCGAGGTCTGCCGCGGCCGAGTCCTCCGCAGGGAGAGCGAGAGCGAGTCGGTCGGCAGCGCGCAGGACCGCCTCACCCAGTTCGGGAGCGGACGCGCGAGCGATGACGCCGACCTTCGACGCGACGGACAGACCCTTCCTGGTACGCCGGAACACCAGCCCGAAGGAAGTGTCGACGCCGGTAAAGGAGAGGGTCCCGGCATCGCCGCGCAAGAAGTCGCCGAGGCTGTCCAGGAGTTGGGTCACGGAAAGGTAGATCATCATGCCTTGGTCGGGGGTGTGGCCGGCCGAGTCGGCCGTTCCGAGGTCCCCAGTGACAGACATGTCGCCCAGGTCGAACCCACTGGGTTCGCCCTGATCCGGCCGCACGGTGAACTGCACAGTGATCATCAGGTGTGACTCTTTCCTACCGGGAAGAACGTGATGATGCGGTTTCCATCATCCGAGTCGACCACCAGCCGGTACCGGGCGCGCATTCCGTTGACGGTCATCCTCTTCTCAAAGGTTTGTATCCGGCGTGCCGGGTCCGACACTCGAGTGCCCTTTTCAATCATTGTCTGCGCGGCCTGCTCCACCTGGGGACGGGTGGTCGTCGGCGGCATGAGGTCGCCGTGGCCGCCGGCGGCGGTTCCCGCGATATGGCGCTCGTCGATGTGCTGCCAGCCCTCCTTGGTGTTCCCGTTCTCCAGCCTCGGGCCTGTGCGGCACAGCGCGAGTCCGTAGGGGTCTATCCAGGTGAGGGGGTGAGGGCCGTACCAGTACGGATTGGGCCCGGCCCCCAGGCCCAGCGGGTCGGGCGAGAAGTAGCGGCCGGTCTCACCGTCGTAGTACCGGAAGTAGTTGTAGTTCAGACCGGTTTCCGTGTCCGCGTACTGCCCCGGGAAGCGCAGGGGGCAGTCGACGGATGTGGAGTCGTTGGGGGCGGGGAGCGGGGTGCTCCAGAGCGTGGTACGACGCTGCCAAGTCAACTCACCTTCGGGGGACACCAGTTCGTTCGGCGTGCCGACGGCGTCGGTGATGACCGCATGAAAGCGAGTGGTGGGGTGGCACGTGGTCTCAGCCGCCAGTTTGATGAGGAAGGATCCGCTCGGGAGCGCTGTCCGGGGACTGCGGTCGGTCTGGGTGAGGGGGCGGTGCGTGCCTGGGGCGTAGTCCCAGGCGGTGACCCGGCCGTCGGGTGCCGTCTGTTCGGCCAGGCGCGCATCGTCCCAGGTGAAGTCCGTGCGGTCGGTGACCGAGCCGTCCTCCGCCATGCGGTACTTGGAGATGCGGCGGCCGAGCGGGTCGTACGTATATCCCCAGCACTCGCCGTCCGGCGTGACCGCCTGGGTCAGGCGGTCCTCCGCGTTCCAGGTGTAGGCCCAGGTCTGCTGCCGGCCGTTGAGGAGCTTGCGGGTTTTGCGGACCTGGCGGCCTTGGGCGTCGTGTTCGTAGGTGGTGTGCCCGGCGCGGCGGATGAGGGTGCCGTCGAAGGCGCGGTCTCCGGGCGTCTCGTGGGCCGGGGCCGTGGCATGGGTGAGGTTGCCTGCCGTGTCATAGGCGTACGTCTCGGTCCAGCCATGGGCATGTACGCCCGTGACCCGGCCTGTGGGGTCGAGGTCGAACTTCCGGGTGCCCGACGTGAGTTCGCGGATCTCGGTGAGGTACCCGTCGGCACGGTAGGCATAGGCGCGGTGCTGGAGGAGGCGGCCCGCCTCCCTGCCGCCGGGCGATGACGTCAGGGACTGGATGGTGAGGCGGTCGGCAGTGTCCCAGGCCTGGGCGAGTGTCACCTTCTCGCCGATGCGGCGGTGCGTCTCGCGCCCTGCCGCATCGTAGGCGAAGGTCAACGTCCCGGCGTCGGAGCGGAGTTCGGTGGCCCGTCCCGCCGGGTCGTACGTCCAGTGCGAGGTCAGTCCGGACGGGGTCGAGCGTCGAATGCGGCGGCCGAGGGCGTCGTAGGCGTAGGTGGTCGCCCGTCCGTTGACGGCCTCCGACAGCGTGCGGCCGAGAGCGTCGTACGAGGTGATGACGTCAGCGTCCGCGTTCGCCGCACGGATCAGTTCGCCCGCCGCGTCGTATTCGTACGTCGTCACCTCGCCCGAGTCGGTGCGCTGCTCGGTCACCCGGCCGAGCGTGTCCCGCGTGAAGCGCAGCGTCTCGCCGGCGCCGTTGGTGCGCGAGGTCACGCCGCCCGCCGCGTCGTGCGCGTAGGTCAGGGTGCGGCCGTTGAAGTCGGTCTCCGCGACCAGGCGCCCCGCCTCGTCGTAGCTGTAAGACCAGGTCAGGCCCTGGGGGTTGGTGACACCCGTCAGCCGTAGTTCGGTGTCGTAGGCGAAGGCGTAGGTTGCGCCGTCGGAGTCTGTCCGGGTGGCGGGGACGTCGAAGTGGGTTGGGGTGTGGCGGGTGATGTGGCCTGCCTGGTCGGTGTGGGTGAGGAGGTTGCCCTCGCCGTCCCAGGTCCAGGTCTCGCGGGTACCGTCGGGGTGTTCGCGCCACTCGGGCTTCCCCTCCGTCGTCCACCCCGTGCGAGTGGTGTGGCCCAGAGGGTCGGTGACCTCTGCCACCCTGCCGAACGCGTCGCGGCGAACCACCGTGACGTGGCCGAGCTCGTCCGTCACGGTGATGGGCAGTCCGGCCGCGTTCGGCGTGACGCTTCGCGTATGTCCCAGTGCGTCCGTGACGGCGGTCAGGTGCCCGGACGCGTTGTAGACGATGCGGGTCCCGGCTCCGAGCGGATCGGACGTGGCAAGCAGATTGCCGAGTTCGTCGTAGGTATGGCGCCAGGTCGCCCCGCCCGGCTCGACGACCTCCAGAGGCTGGCCGTGCGCGTTGTACGTCGCCCCGGCCACAGACCCGTCGGGCAGCGTGACCGCGATGAGGTGTCCGGCGTCGTCATGGCCGTAGCGCGTGGTGCGGCCCAGCGGGTCAGTGACGGTGAGCGGCTTGTCGCCGTGCTCGTCCCACTGGGTGCGTGTGGTGTGGCCGAGCTGGTCGGTCTCCTCCTCGACCAGGCCCTCAGCGTTGTACCGGTGTGTCGAGAGGTGGCCGAGCGAGTCGGTGTACGTGGTGGTGCGGGCGGCGTCGTCGTAGGCCAGGCTCCCGGAGAGGAAACCGTCGATGCCCTCGGTGCGGACGACCCGGCCGCGTGCGTCGTACTCGTACGAGAACCACGTCCCGTTGCGGTCGGTCCACTTGGTGACGCGGCCGTCCGAGTCGTACGTGAATCGCAGGGGCAGGTCGCTGGAGTTGATGACCTCGGTGAGGTTGCCCGCTTCGTTGTAGCCGTAGCGCATGACGGTCGTGCCGCCCTCGCGGGAGACGTCGGCCGTGTACGCGTCGGGGGCCCGGTCGAGGAGGCGCAGGGCCGTGATGCGTGGGCCGTCCGTGTCCACGGCGACGTAGTAGCCGCCGGAGTGGCGCAGGCCGACGGGGATGCCGTCGTCGTCGCGCTCCACGTCGATGCGCATGCCGTTGCGGTCGCTCCACGCGTCCACCGGCAGGTGGAAGACGCCGAACGAGCCGGACGGGAACGGGGTGGTGAAGGAGCGGGTGACTCCCGTGCCCGGGTCGGTGATCGTCATGACGCCGTCCGGCTTGCCGTCCCACTCCAGCGGCCAGCGCGCACCCTTGACCGGCAGGGCGGGCACACCCGGCTCCGGGACCGGATAGACGAGCCTCATGCCGTCCGCCGCGGCGAACACGACGCCCTCGCCGTCGATCTGCACGCACTCGTCGAGTGTGGATATCCAGGTCGGGCCGAAGCAGACTCCCCCGCGGTACGACGACAGGTGGGTGCGCTGGAAGAGGAGAGGGAGGGACGCCGGCAGCGACAGGTCCGTCTGCGTCATCAGCATCGCGCCGGTCGCCACGTCGATCGGCTCGCCCACGCACGGTGTGCGCTCCGCCTTACGGGCGGCCGGGCCCAGCTCCACCAGGTCGGGGCGGAGCGACGGCGGGCGCAGCATCAGGGGCGTCGTGCTGGAGAACGCCCCCTCCATACCCGCCTTCAGAACGCCGCTGCCCGCGCCGAGCGCACCGCCGTAGAGCATGCCGTCCGTGGCTGCCTTGTTCACCTCGTCGAGGCTGAAGCCCTTCTGCAGACCGGTGATCATCTTCAGCGGCTGGGCGATGGCCGCGTCCACGGTTACCGATTCGACTCCACCGAACGCTGCCGCGATCAGGGTGCCGGCCGCGATCTCGGCGACCGTCGCGGAGACGGCAACGCCCATGGTGGCGCCGAGCTCGATGATGACGTCGGCCGCCGCGACGGCCGCTCCTGAGGCCAGGCCCGCGGTGAAGAAGGCCAGTGCGACGCCGCCCGCGATCACGGCGGCGTCGATGCCGATCTGGGTCCAGAGTTTGTTGATCGCGTCGTCGATGGCGTCCGCGAACTTGTCGAGCGCCTTCGCCATCCCCCGCGCCGAATCGGCCAGGTCGCTCAGCCAGCCCGCGTCCTGGCCCTTGGCGTAGCGGCCCCAGAACTTCTCGAACGCCTCGATCGACTCACCCTTGTTGTGATGGATGAGGGAGGACGCGCTCTTGTGCGCCGGTGCGCGTACGTCGTCGACGGCGTCGGCGAAGGTCCGCCAGGCAGTGGCCGCGGAGCGCAGGGAGTCGGCGTCGGCGTCCGGCCACCACAGGCCCAGGTGCAGGAGGATCTTCTTTGCCTCGTCCTCGATGCTCACCGGGAACCCTCGCTGTCGGCGCCGTCCTTCGGGGGCTTCACCTTGGTGAACATCCCGGCAATGAGGTCGTCGTTGTCCACGTGCCCGTCGGACAGGTCGACCAGCGCCTCGTGGATGCTGGTCAGGCCGAGGACGAGGATCCCCGTGGAGCTCTCGATCTTCTTCTGCTGCGGCGAGTAGACGTCCCCGAACTCCTTGCCCTGCTTGTCATCGCCCCAGGGCTTGCCCAGGTTGTCCAGGGTGGTGACGAGGGTGGTGAGTGCCTTGCTCAGATTCTTGGCCTGCTCGTGGAACACCGGCGCCGAGGCCTTGATGTCCGCGGTTTTGATGTCCAGCACCATGCCGTCGCCGTTGCCGTCACTCATGCGCTGCCGTTCCCCCGTCGTTCGCGCGTGCGACTCATGACCCTAGGGGAGTCGGTTCAAGGGAAGGTCAATCCGTCACCATGGAACGGCAATAGGCCAGTGGAGCCAGGGAGCTGTGCCGGTCTCGGCTCAGCCCAGGTGCCAGAGCGCGTACGTCGCCACGAGCAGGATCAGCCCCGCGAACGTCATGAGAGCACCCAGGAACCGGAGATAGCCCACCGACCCGAAGACAGTGGTCGGCGCGGCGTCCAGCGCTCCCGGCATCCCCAGGATCCCCGCGTTCCTCTGCCGGATCCGCTCGGACCGTCGGGTGGTGATCCCCCGCACGTCGAACGCCCAGTTCACCCCGCACCACAGGCAGACGAGGCCGGCGAGCGAGAAGATGGCGAGGACGACGGGCGACGGCCCGTGGACCCCTGCGGCAAGTACTGACACGTCAGTCAAGGTCGGATTCTTTCGAACGGTCCGGGGCACCGGAGTGGTGGAGCAGCCAGGGCATGGCTGAGTGATCGTTGCCCTCCATGGTGACGATCACCTCGCGGTACGTCGAATCCCCCAGCCGACAGGGACGACGATTCAGCTCCCAGACGCGTACGTCACGAACTCGGCCCAGGCGTCAGCCGTTACGGCGAAACGGGCGGCGTGGGCGTTCTTGGAGTCGCGGACGTGGACCGTGCCGGGGCTGGTGGCGACCTCGACGCAGTCGGCTTCGTTGCCATCGCTGCTGTAGCTGCTCTTGAACCAAGCCAGCTCAGGGGCGCCCTGTGCGGAAGCCTTGCGGATCATGTCTCTCCCAGCAGTTGCTCGATGAAGGCCAGGGTCTCCCGTGGCGAGAGAGCCTCAGCGCGGATGATGCCAAATCGCAGTTCAAGGATCCGCAGCTGCTTCGAGTCGCTCACAGGGCGACCTCCGAACGCCCCTTCAGAGCGCCCCACGGCCGTACCGTCCTGGAACTTCAGCACCTCGATCTTCCCGTCCATACCGGGATGAGCCTCTCGGCGAGTAGGCATCACCTGAAAGGTGACATTGCGCAACTGCCCGACCTGCAGCAGGTGTTCGAGCTGTCCGCGCCACTCCATTGTGCCTCCGATGGGGCGCCGGAGCGCCGACTCCTCTTGTACGAAGCTCAGGGCAGGGGCGGATGGCCGCCCGAAGATCGACTGCCGAGCCATGCGAGCCGCCACGCCATGCTCCACCTCATCCTGCGAATACGCAGGCTGCCGAGCCTCGAACAACGCCCGTGCGTGCCCCGGCGTCTGCAACAGCCCATGCAGGCCGTGCGCCACGTAGACCCCGATCTCGACGGCCCGCGCCTCCATGCCCGCCAGATCCCGCACCTTCTTCGGATACCGAACCTCCGCCACGTCCGGTTTCATCGCGGCGATGAGCCCGCCCGCCCCCAGCACCTCGTCCGCCCTGTCCAGGTACTCCGACCTCGGGATCCGGCGGCCCGCCTCGACCTTGTAGACCAGGTCCTCCCCGTACCCGATGGCCGCCCCGAACTCGGCCGCCCGCAGCCCGGAGGCCTCCCGCTGCAGCTTCAGCTGCCGCCCCACCATCGCCACGACGGCCGCGCCCTGCTCGTCGTCCGGATCCACCTCCCACCCGGGTTCATCCGCCCCATTGCTTACCACCTGCACTCGATCCACGCTCACCCGCGCCCACCTCCGACGTACCGCTGCCGCACCCCGCGCATCGACGACCCCTACCCGTACGACCCCTCTGGACAGCCCGGACACCACTGGACAAGCTCCGGACAGTCACCGTACGTACCGGCGTCGTCACTTTTCACGCTATGCGTGCGCGGCCACGCTGAGTGACGTGAATCTGGAATCCGCCCAACTCTCCTGCCCCGCGCGGCACTTCAGGGTCCTTCTCTCCCCCACGCCGCGCGGCGCCCGCCTCGCGCGCCTACTGGCCGTCGAGTGGCTGCGGTGCCGTGACCTGCCGTACGGGGTCACGGACGCGGCCGAGCACGTCGTCGCCGAGCTCGCGGCGAACGCCGTCGCCCACGCCCGCCTGCCCGGCCGCGACTTTCTCGTCGTGCTCCGCGCCGACATTCACGTACTCCGTATCGAGGTGACGGACACCAGGGGCGACAGACTCCCGCCCCTTACGCGACAACCACCCGCCCCCGGCGCCGAATCCGGGCGCGGCCTGTTCCTCGTCGAGGCGCTGGCCGATCGCTGGGGCGTCGCGGAGGGACCCGTTCCACGTAAGACGGTGTGGGCGGAACTGGATCTCGTACGACCGGAGCTCGTGAACGCGGGCTCCGGTGCTCCATGCGACAACCCCAAAGGAACAACGGACGAGGAAAAGGAACCGAGCCAAGCCCCACCTGCCCCGCCGTCGGCAGCCGCCCGGACCACTCACTCACACAGGTGAATGTCGCCAACTCGGCTGGCCAAAGCCCCTGTTGACTGCCATACGCTCAGCGCGAGACCCCAGCATTCAAAACAACCGCAGACATGCGACGGCCCCCGGCCGGGACTCGCAATCCCGATCGAGGGCCTGACCACCGAGGAAGAATCGAGCTTCCCGATGGGTACCCAGAACCCTAGCGCGCCCCCGCGCGCCCAGTCCCGCGTTGCCGGGAAAGCCCGCCCGAAACGGGGCCCCGCGCCCCTCGGCATCACCCACGCCAACACCCGCCACGCCACCCGCTTCACGGTGATCGGCAACCACCTGGCCCAGCACCGCGAGCTCTCGCTCGTCGCGATCGCGCTGGCCGTCCACATCCAGTCCCTGCCGACCGGCGCCCGCGTGGACATCAAGACCCTCACCGCCCGCTTCCCCGAAGGGGCGACACGTATCGCCGCCGCCCTGCGGGAGTTGGAGGCCCACGGCTACCTCCGGCGCGAGCGCCACCGCGTACCCGACGGCCGCATCGTCACGCGCACGGTCTCCTGCAACCAGCCGGGCCGCGCCACCCACGCACCGGCCGCCGCGCCGGAGCCCGCCTCGGAGCCATCGGCGGGCGACGACGTACCGACCTGCCCGGCGCCGCAGCCTCGCGCCAAGCGACCGCCCCGGCCCCTGACCGTCCCCCACCCCGCCCACGCCTCCCCGCTCCTCCTCCAGACCGCCGCCGACCTCCTCGCGGGCCTGCACCGCGCCGACCCCCGGCTCGCGCTCTCCGCCCTTGATGCGCAGCGCCTCGCACCCGGCGTCGCCGCCTGGCTAGAGCGCGACCTCGGCCCCGCCGCCGTACGCCACGCCCTGACCAGCGATCTGCCAGGCGATCTGCCCGGCGAGGGCCTGCGCCACCCGGCCGCCTTCCTTGCCCACCGGCTGACAGCGCTGCTGCCACCGCCGCCCCCGTTCCGGGCCCCGGCCGCGTCCCCGCCTCCCGCCCGTCATCCGCTCCGGAACTGCGACGAGTGCGACCGCGCCTTCCGCGGCCCCGAGCCGGGCAAGTGCCGCGAGTGCCGCGCGCCGGACCGAACCGGCGATTCGCCTGCAACGAGCCAGCCGGACAGGACACCATGAACACGCAGGCCGAGTACGGACATGAGCTGGTTCCCCGCCCCGAGCAGACCCCCGACGCCCTGCGCGCAGCCCTCGCCGCCGTCGCCCCCGCGCGCATGCCGGAGATGCAGCGGACCAAGGACGAGGCCTTCGCCAAGGCCGTCGAGTGGCAGTCCCTCAGCCCTGTGCAGAGCTGGGTGCTTGCCTGGCCCGGGACATCGAGATCGCCCGTCGCCCCGACCTGACCGCCCGGCACGCCCGCGCAACGCGGGATCTGGAGCACGAGGACGCGACTGTCGCTCATGAAGCACTGCGTGAGCTGAGCGCCGTGCTGGACGAGGCAAGGAACCCACTGCGCTGATGACAGACCCCGCCCGCCCCGCCGCTCCCGCCCACCCCGTCCCTCCCGCCGACTCGGACGACGACCGGGGCTGCCTCCGGGTGGTCCTCGCCCTGCCGTTCGCCGTGCTCACCCTCATCGCCGCGTACTTCTGCTGGATGGCCCTCACCATCCGGCCCGCCGGGGTCTGGGACGACGACGCGTACCGGGGGATCGTCCTGTCCTGCGTCGCCACGATCGCGGCTGCCGGGTCGGCCGTGGTGCTCTGGCTGCTCCCGTCCGTCCGGCGCGTCATGGGGTGGGCGTGGGTCGCGCCCGCCCTGCACCTCGGAGTCACCGCCGCCGCGCGGTGGGCCGTCGGCGGCTGAGGACGCGTGACAAAGGCCTCGTAGCAACGGGAAACCAAGAGTTCCCCAAGAGCCCCAAAACGTGTGAACAGAACATGTCCGTGCATGGAACCTGACCCCACTGACGAGCCTCTTCTCGGCTGAAGCACCGAGAAGCAGCGCACATTCCGACCGCTGCGTACGGCGGACGGAGGACAGCGCATGGGAGACAAGAGTGCCCAGAGTGAGGCCGGCGACGGTCGAATAGGTGGCACCCGACGCCTGCCCGGGCGCCGCGCCATACTCATCGGATCCGCCGCCGTCGCCACCGCCACCGCGGCAGCCGTCGTCGGCCACACGGCCGCAACCGCGCCCCCGGCCCGTGCCACCGCCCCCTCCCCCGCCTCCGGCCGCCCCGCCGCCGAGGGCGAGCACGCTCTGCTGCTCCAGGTCCTCGCGCACCCCGACGACGACCTGTACTTCATGAACCCGGACACCAGCCAGGCCTTCGCCGCCGGCGTCCCCCTGGTCTGCGTGTACGTCACGGCGGGCGAGGCCGACGGCGTCAACAAGATCCCCGGCCGCCCGCACCCCCCGGCCGACAAGTCCGCGTACGCCGCCGCCCGTCACCAGGGACTCCGCCAGTCCTACGCGACCCAGCTCGGCCTGCCCGTCTTCAGCGGCTGGCGCACCGAGGTCACCACGCTCGCGGGCGGGCACCGGGCCGAGGTGAACACGCTGGAGCACCGGGGCCGCCGCGTCGAGCTGGTCTTCCTCGATCTGGCGATGCACACACCGGCGGGCCACATGGGCGCACCGGCGCTGTGGCGGGAGAGCGGTCTGCCGCTGCGCACGGTCGTCGTCGACGGGTCACCCCTGCGCCGGGCACAGATGTACGACTACGACGGCCTCGTCGACGTACTCGTGGGCCTCTTCGAGCGCTACCGGCCCACCCTCGTGCACACGCTCGACCCGGACCCCGACATCCAGGACAGCGATCTGCGTACGCGGATACGTGACAGCGAACAGCCCGGTTTCTCCGACCACGCCGACCACACGGCCGTGGCCGCCTTCACCTGGGCCGCGCTGATCCGCTGGTCGCAGACCGCGGCGGGTGGACCACCCCCCTTCGCGGCCACCGCCTTCCGCGGCTACTACAACCACCACTGGCCCGAGAACCTCCCCGAGGCCGTGCTGCACGCCAAGGCTGCGCACCTGATGCCCTACGGCGCGGGTCCCGACTGGCAGTGCGGCAACCCCTCCGGCTGCGGCGACTACAACGTCGGCGGGGGCCGCCCCCTCACCAACCGCAAGGGCTGGGTCCGCTCGACGCACTACCGCTACCCGGGCCCACGGATCGCCCTGGCCCAGGAACCGGACGGCAAGCTGTCCGGCTACGGCGTGCTCGGAATGCGTGCCGTCCGGTGGCACGAGACGACGCAAGGAGTCTTCGGCCGGCCGACGGACCTCGGCGGCGGCCCGCTCGCACCGGCCCTGGGTTCCGCCACGCTCCGCGACGGACGGCAGCTGCTCCTCGGCCTCCGGCTCGCGGCTCTGGAAGGGCGCGGCGGCTCCGACCTGCGCGAGGTCGTGGTCCTCGAACAGCGTGCCACCGGCGGGGAGTTCGGCGCCTGGACCGGTCTCGGCAACCCGGAGGCCGACCCCGTGCGCGGCCGCCGCATCGGCGTCCCCGTCGCCGTCACCGCCCGCGACGGGCAGGTCCATCTCTTCGTACGGGACGCGGACCAGGGCATCAGTACACGGGTACGCGGCCTCGACGGGCGCTGGTCTCCGTGGCGCGGCCTCGGCGGCGGGCCCGTGCAGGACGGTCTGACCGCGGTCGTCGGCGAGGACGGCGGCGTCCATGTGTACGCGCCGGGACGCGACACCGTCCACCACTGGACTCCGGAGGGGCCCGCGCCACTCGCCGGGCTGCCGGTGCCCGCGGACGCCGTCGCCTCCGCGGGCGGCCGGCTCTTCTACCGGGCCCCCGCCTCGTCGGCGCTGACGGCGACGGCCGGGCCACCGGTCGACTTTCCGGGTTACGGCCCCGTGACCGCCGACGGCCCGTACCTCCTGGGCCGGGACACCAGCGGAACGCTCCAGCTCCTGCGCCGGGGCCGGAGCGGTCGGATCCAGCGGGCCGCGCGCGACCTGGTCACCCTCGACGGACTCGCACTGCGCGCCACCCGGAACGGTCCCGCGGCCGCGGGCCTCTCCCCCGCCGCCCGGCCGTGGCTGTGGCGCCCGGACAGCTCCACCGGCACCGGGACCGGCACCGCCCGCAAGATCTGAGCCCCAAAAAAGGGAAACAGCGCAAAAGAGACAGCGCATCGCATGCGAAAGGGCCCGTACGACCGAAGTCGTACGGGCCCCTTCTGGTGCTCGCTGGAGCTACCAGGTCAAACCGTCAAGGAAATTACTTGACGATCTTGGTGACCTGGCCGGCGCCCACGGTCCGGCCACCCTCACGGATGGCGAACTTCAGGCCCTCTTCCATGGCGACGGGCTGGATGAGCGCAACGTTCATCTCAGTGTTGTCGCCCGGCATGACCATCTCGGTGCCCTCGGGGAGGGTCACAACGCCGGTCACGTCCGTCGTGCGGAAGTAGAACTGCGGGCGGTAGTTGTTGAAGAAGGGGGTGTGACGGCCACCCTCGTCCTTCGACAGGATGTAGGCCTGGGCCTCGAACTCGGTGTGCGGCGTGACCGAACCGGGCTTGATGATGACCTGGCCGCGCTCGACGTCCTCGCGCTTGATGCCACGGAGGAGCAGACCGACGTTCTCACCGGCCTGGCCCTCGTCGAGCAGCTTGCGGAACATCTCGATGCCGGTGACCGTGGTGGTGGTCTTCTCGGTCTTGATACCGACGATGTCGACGGTCTCGTTGACCTTGAGGACACCACGCTCGATGCGGCCGGTGACGACGGTGCCACGACCGGTGATCGTGAAGACGTCCTCGATCGGCATCAGGAACGGCTTGTCGACGTCACGCTCGGGCTGCGGGATCGACTCGTCGACGGCGGCCATGAGGTTCAGGATCGACTGACCCCACTCCTTGTCGCCCTCGAGCGCCTTGAGCGCCGAGACCTTGACGACCGGCAGGTCGTCGCCCGGGAACTCGTACTCGGAGAGGAGCTCACGGACCTCGAGCTCGACGAGCTCCAGGATCTCCTCGTCGTCCACCATGTCGGCCTTGTTCAGGGCGACAACGATGTACGGAACGCCGACCTGGCGGGCCAGGAGCACGTGCTCCTTGGTCTGCGGCATCGGGCCGTCGGTGGCGGCGACCACGAGGATGGCGCCGTCCATCTGCGCGGCACCCGTGATCATGTTCTTGATGTAGTCCGCGTGACCGGGGCAGTCGACGTGCGCGTAGTGACGCGTCTCCGTCTGGTACTCGACGTGCGCGATCGAGATCGTGATACCGCGCTGGCGCTCCTCAGGAGCCTTGTCGATCTGGTCGAAGGCCGAGGCCTCGTTCAGGTCCGGGTACGCGTCATGCAGCACCTTGGTAATGGCGGCCGTGAGGGTCGTCTTACCGTGGTCAATGTGACCGATGGTGCCGATGTTGACGTGCGGCTTAGTCCGCTCGAACTTCGCCTTCGCCACTGGGTCCTCCTGTGGAGTGGTTCTGTACGCCTTGCTTCATCGGCGCCAGGTGATCTTTGCTGGGAAACCCGCCGCCGGGGTCCGGGGTTACGAACCCCGGCGGTCGGTGTCAAGCCTAAAGCGTGAACTCGGGTGAGTTACTCGCCCTTGGCCTTCGCGATGATCTCCTCGGCGACGTTCCGCGGAACCTCGGCGTAGGAGTCGAACTGCATCGAGTAGCTTGCGCGACCCGACGTCTTGCTGCGGAGGTCGCCGACGTAGCCGAACATCTCCGAGAGGGGCACGAGGCCCTTCACGACACGGGCGCCGCTGCGCTCCTCCATGGCCTGGATCTGGCCACGGCGGGAGTTGATGTCGCCGATGACGTCACCCATGTAGTCCTCGGGCGTGGTGACCTCGACGGCCATCATCGGCTCGAGCAGCACGGGGCTGGCCTTGCGCGCGGCCTCCTTGAACGCCTGCGAACCGGCGATCTTGAAGGCGAGTTCGGAGGAGTCGACCTCGTGGTAGCCACCGTCGAGAAGGATGACGCGGACGCCAGTCATCTCGTAGCCGGCCAGGATGCCGAACTGCATGGCCTCCTGCGCACCCGCGTCCACCGACGGGATGTACTCCCGGGGGATGCGGCCACCGGTGACCTTGTTGACGAACTCGTACGTGGCGTCGCCGCTGTCGATCGGCTCGATCGCGATCTGCACCTTGGCGAACTGACCGGTACCACCGGTCTGCTTCTTGTGGGTGTAGTCGTGACGCTCGACGGCCTTGCGGATCGTCTCGCGGTAAGCGACCTGCGGCTTGCCGACGTTCGCCTCGACGCGGAACTCGCGCTTCATGCGGTCGACGAGCACCTCGAGGTGAAGCTCGCCCATACCACCGATGATGGTCTGGCCGGTCTCCTCGTCCGAGTGAACCTGGAAGGAGGGGTCCTCCTCCGAGAGGCGCTGGATGGCGACACCCAGCTTCTCCTGGTCGCCCTTGGACTTCGGCTCGATGGCGACCTGGATGACCGGCGCCGGGAAGTCCATGGACTCCAGGATCACCGGCTGCTTGTCGTCACAGAGCGTCTCACCCGTGGTGGTCTGCTTCAGACCCATGACGGCGACGATGTCACCGGCGCCCACCGACTCGATCTCCTCACGCTTGTTCGCGTGCATACGGTAGATCTTGCCGATGCGCTCCTTCTTGCCCTTGACGGAGTTCAGCACGGCGGTGCCGGACTCCAGGCGGCCCGAGTAAACCCGGACGAAGGTGAGCTTGCCGAGGTGCGGGTCGCTCATGATCTTGAACGCCAGCGCCGAGAGGGGCTCCTCGTCGGACGGCTTGCGCTTGACGACCGTCTCCGCGTCCTTGACGTCGTGGCCCTCGATGGCCTCGACGTCCAGGGGCGACGGCAGGTAGCGCACGACGGCGTCGAGCAGGGGCTGAACGCCCTTGTTCTTGAACGCGGTGCCGCAGAACACGGGGGTGACGGTGGTGTCGCCGCCCTTGCCGGAGGCGATGGTGATGCGACGGATCGCCGCGTACAGCTGGTCCACCGAGGGCTCAGTGCCCTCGAGGTACAGCTCCATCATCTCTTCGTCGTTCTCCGCGACGGCCTCGAGCAGCTTGCCGCGCCATTCCTCGGCAGCCTCGGTGTGCGTGGCCGGGATGTCGACGATGTCGTACGCCTCGCCCTTGGCCGCCTCGGCGGACCAGACGAACGCCTTCATCGTGACGAGGTCGACGACACCCTGGAAGTCCATCTCGGCGCCGATGGGCAGCTGCATGACGAGCGGGGTCGCACCGAGGCGGTTGACGATCATGTCAACGCAGCGGTGGAACTCGGCACCCGTACGGTCGAGCTTGTTGACGAAGCAGATACGCGGCACGCCGTAGCGGTCCGCCTGACGCCAGACAGTCTCGGACTGGGGCTCAACACCGGCAACGCCGTCGAACACCGTCACGGCACCGTCGAGGACGCGGAGCGAACGCTCCACCTCGACGGTGAAGTCCACGTGGCCCGGGGTGTCGATGATGTTGATGGTGTGGTCGACATCGTTCAGCGGCCAGTGACAGGTGGTGGCAGCAGAGGTGATCGTGATGCCACGCTCCTGCTCCTGCTCCATCCAGTCCATGGTCGCGGCGCCGTCGTGGACCTCACCGATCTTGTACGAAACACCGGTGTAGAACAGGATCCGCTCGGTGGTCGTCGTCTTGCCCGCGTCGATGTGAGCCATGATGCCGATGTTGCGCACCTTGGCCAGGTCAAGTGAAGTGGTAGCCATATCGGCTCAGTCTTCTCTCGGTCTCGATGTGGGTAGCGACTACCAGCGGTAGTGCGCGAAGGCCTTGTTGGACTCGGCCATCTTGTGGGTGTCCTCACGCTTCTTGACGGCAGCGCCAAGACCGTTCGAGGCGTCGAGCAGCTCGTTCATGAGGCGCTCGGTCATGGTCTTCTCGCGGCGGGCGCGGGAGTAACCCACGAGCCAGCGCAGCGCGAGCGTGTTGGCGCGACCGGGCTTGACCTCGATCGGCACCTGGTAGGTGGCGCCACCGACACGGCGGGACTTGACCTCGAGGGTCGGCTTGATGTTCTCCAGCGCGCGCTTCAGCGTGATGACCGGGTCGTTGCCCGACTTCTCACGCAGACCCTCCATGGCGCCGTACACGATGCGCTCGGCGGTGGAGCGCTTGCCGTTCAGCAGCACCTTGTTGATGAGGGAGGTCACCAGAGGAGAACCGTAGACCGGGTCAATGATGACCGGGCGCTTCGGGGCGGGGCCCTTACGAGGCATTCTTACTTCTCCTTCTTGGCGCCGTAGCGGCTGCGGGCCTGCTTGCGGTTCTTGACACCCTGGGTGTCGAGCGAGCCGCGGATGATCTTGTAACGAACACCAGGCAGGTCCTTCACACGGCCGCCACGCACGAGCACGATGGAGTGCTCCTGCAGGTTGTGTCCCTCACCCGGGATGTAGGCCGTGACCTCGATGCCGCTGGTCAGACGCACACGCGCGACCTTACGGAGGGCCGAGTTCGGCTTCTTCGGGGTGGTCGTGAACACACGCGTGCAGACGCCGCGACGCTGGGGCGAACCCTCGAGTGCGGGCGTCTTGTTCTTCTCGACCTTGTCCTGCCGGCCCTTCCGGACCAGCTGCTGGATCGTAGGCACTACTTCTCCGGTTTCTGTGTGCCGAATAGTAAAGCTAACCTGGAACATTTCCCGACCCACGCGGTCGGGTGTGTCGAATACTGTGAACTCCCGCCGCCAAGCGGGAAGGGCGCAGATTACGGCGGCCCATCGCGGACTCCCGTAGCGGCTGACGACACGCACAGGAGCCCAGGCACACCCCAGGCACAAGGTCTGAGCGTACCTACCTCATCGGGTTCGGTCAAAACAAATGCAGTCCACCGCGACACGCCGGACTTGTCGCACCCCGCCCGAAGCACCTCCTGGACAGTGTGCGGCCCCCCGCGGACACATCAAGGGATCTTGCCGGGTCCCGCGGGGATCAGGGGCGATGGCGGTGTCTGACTTACCGGGCGACGAGGCGCTGGACGACCGGGTGCCGCTTCTGGCGCGGCTGGAACGGGAGGACCGGGCGGCGTTGCTCGCCATCGGCCGCGTTCTGCGCTACACCCCGCGCAGCGTCGTATGGCTGCTCCTGCGGGGCTGGACCGAAGTGACGGCCATCGCAGCCACGGGTACGAGGCCCTCCTCGCTCTGCGCGGCCCCGGCGAGCATCAGTACGGAGTCACCGGCGGCACTGTCCAGGGCGACGTGATCCAGCGCTTCGGAGGCCGAGGCGACGCCCCCGGGCCGGTCTCCGGGCCCGTTCCCCGCGAGTACGTGGAAACGCTCGCGCCGGTGTTCCGGAGCTGTCCCTGCCGTACGCGTACGGGGCTTCTGAGAGTCCTGAGAACCTCCGCAAGCCGGGGTTCCCGAACCGGCCCGGGAACCCACCTCCGCAGACTGCGGCAGCACCCCCTGTCGACCCCGACGAGCTCGCTGGCCGCACCGGACGCATACGTGCGGGACGTGGAGGACCAGGCTGCCGAGGGCGGTGGCGTCCGCGCTGCGCCGCGCGCCGATATGGGGACGGGCCGGAGTGGACGGGAGCGCGTATCAACTCTGGGTGCGCCGGCTGGCCTCGTACGCCGACCGTCTGTCCGTCGGCGTCGCCGCCGTGCTGCTCGGCCTGATCGGACCCTGCGCGGTCGCGTGGGCGACAGCCACCTACGGCCTCGTGTTCCTCCCCCTCGTCACGCCCTGTCTGGCGGCCGCCGTCTCGCGCCGCTCCGAGTTGCGGGCCGATGAGCATGCCGCGGCACTGGGCTTCGCTCCACAGCTCATGGCCGTCCTGATGAGGCAACACGGCAGAGAGCAGTCGCAGAGCGCGGCCGGGGGCCTCCACTGGAGAGGACGGGAATGATCGCCCGGCTCCTCGCCGCGCACCCCGACGTGCACACCAGGCAGCACCGTCTCCAGGCACATCTCGACAGCCGGCGCTGACAAACGCCGAAGGGCGCCCACCCCGCAGAAGCGGAGTGGGCGCCCTTCAGCAGACATACGCCTTACTGGTTGTACGGACCGTAGTCGTAGTCCTCCAGCGGAACGGCCTGGCCGGAGCCCGTGCCGAACGGCGAGTAGTCGATGTCGTCGTAGCCGACGGCCGAGTACATCGCGGCCTTGGCCTCTTCGGTCGGCTCGACCCGGATGTTGCGGTAGCGGGACAGACCCGTACCGGCCGGGATGAGCTTACCGATGATGACGTTCTCCTTGAGGCCGATGAGGCTGTCGGACTTGGCGTTGATCGCCGCATCCGTCAGGACTCGGGTCGTCTCCTGGAAGGAGGCGGCCGACAGCCAGGATTCCGTCGCCAGCGAGGCCTTGGTGATACCCATCAGCTGCGGACGGCCGGAGGCGGGGTGACCGCCCTCGGTGACCACACGACGGTTCTCGGTCTCGAACTTCGAGCGCTCGACGAGCTCGCCCGGCAGCAGCTCCGCGTCGCCGGACTCGATGATCGTCACACGGCGCAGCATCTGCCGGATGATGATCTCGATGTGCTTGTCGTGGATCGACACACCCTGCGAGTTGTAGACCTTCTGGACTTCGCCGACCAGGTGGACCTGGACCGCACGCTGACCGAGGATCCGCAGCACGTCGTGCGGGTTCGTGGCACCGACGGTGAGCTTCTGGCCCACCTCGACCGCGTCGCCCTCGCCGACCAGGAGACGGGCACGCTTCGAGATCGGGAACGCCGTCTCGTCGCTGCCGTCGTCCGGGGTGACGACGAGCTTCTTGGTCTTCTCGGTCTCCTCGATCCGGACGCGGCCCTTGGCCTCCGAGATCGGGGCGACACCCTTCGGCGTACGAGCCTCGAAGAGCTCGACGACACGGGGCAGACCCTGGGTGATGTCGTCACCGGCCACACCACCGGTGTGGAAGGTACGCATCGTCAGCTGGGTACCGGGCTCACCGATGGACTGGGCGGCGATGATGCCGACCGCCTCACCGATGTCGACCAGCTTGCCTGTGGCCAGCGAGCGTCCGTAGCAGAAGGCACAGGTGCCGACCGCGGACTCACAGGTCAGGACCGAGCGGGTCTTGACCTGCTCGACGCCGTTGGCGACCAGCGCGTCGATCAGGACGTCACCGAGGTCGACGTTGGCCGGCGCGATGACCTTGCCGTCGATGACGACGTCCTCGGCCAGCATGCGGGCGTACACCGAGGTCTCGACGTCGTCCGTCTTGCGCAGCGTGCCGTCGGCTCCGCGCTCGGCGATCTTCAGCTTGAGGCCACGCTCGGTACCGCAGTCCTCTTCGCGGATGATGACGTCCTGCGAGACGTCCACCAGACGACGGGTCAGGTAACCCGAGTCGGCGGTACGCAGGGCGGTGTCCGCCAGACCCTTACGGGCACCGTGCGTGGAGATGAAGTACTCCAGAACGGTGAGGCCCTCACGGAAGGACGCCTTGATGGGACGAGGAATCGTCTCGTTCTTGGCGTTGGACACCAGACCACGCATACCCGCGATCTGACGCATCTGCATCATGTTTCCTCGGGCACCCGAGTCAACCATCATGAAGATGGGGTTCGTCTTCGGGAAGTTCGCGTTCATCGCCTCGGCAACCTCGTTGGTCGCCTTGGTCCAGATCGCGATGAGCTCCTGAGTGCGCTCGTCCTTGGTGATCAGACCGCGCTCGTACTGCTTCTGGACCTTCTCGTCCTGCTCCTCGTAACCCTTGACGATGGCCTTCTTGGCCTCGGGCACGACGACGTCGGAGATGGCCACGGTGACACCGGAACGGGTCGCCCAGTAGAAGCCGGCCGCCTTCAGGTTGTCGAGCGTCGCCGCCACGATGACCTTGGGGTAGCGCTCGGCGAGGTCGTTGACGATCTCGGAGAGCTGCTTCTTGCCGACCGAGTAGTCGACGAACGGGTAGTCCTCGGGCAGCAGCTCGTTGAAGAGCGCACGGCCCAGCGTCGTACGCAGACGGAAGCTGTCGCCCGACTGGTACTCCGCCTCACCCTCCTCGGCAACCGGCGGGGTCCAGCCGCGCGGCGGGATGGTGCCCACCGGGAAGCGGATGTCGACGGCCGACTGCAGCGCGAGCTCGCCGGCGTCGAACGCCATGGTCGCCTCGGCCGTGGAGCCGAACGCACGGCCCTCGCCCTTGACGTCACGGAGCTCACCGTCGGTGGTCAGGAAGAACAGACCGAGGACCATGTCCTGGGTCGGCATCGTGACCGGACGGCCGTCGGCCGGCTTGAGGATGTTGTTCGAGGACAGCATCAGGATGCGGGCCTCGGCCTGCGCCTCCGCGGAGAGCGGCAGGTGCACGGCCATCTGGTCACCGTCGAAGTCCGCGTTGAACGCGGTGCAGACGAGCGGGTGGATCTGGATGGCCTTGCCCTCGACCAGCTGCGGCTCGAAGGCCTGGATGCCGAGGCGGTGCAGCGTCGGCGCACGGTTCAGCAGAACCGGGTGCTCGGCGATGACCTCTTCCAGGACGTCGTACACGACCGTGCGGCCGCGCTCGACCATGCGCTTGGCGCTCTTGATGTTCTGCGCGTGGTTCAGGTCGACCAGGCGCTTCATCACGAACGGCTTGAAGAGCTCCAGCGCCATGGCCTTCGGGAGACCACACTGGTGCAGCTTCAGCTGCGGGCCGACGACGATGACGGAACGCGCCGAGTAGTCGACTCGCTTGCCGAGCAGGTTCTGACGGAAACGACCCTGCTTGCCCTTGAGCATGTCGGACAGCGACTTCAGCGGACGGTTGCCGGGGCCCGTGACCGGGCGACCACGACGGCCGTTGTCGAAGAGCGCGTCGACGGCCTCCTGAAGCATGCGCTTCTCGTTGTTCACGATGATCTCGGGGGCGCCGAGGTCAAGGAGTCGCTTCAGGCGGTTGTTGCGGTTGATCACGCGGCGGTACAGGTCGTTCAGGTCGGAGGTCGCGAAGCGGCCACCGTCCAGCTGCACCATCGGACGCAGGTCCGGCGGGATGACCGGCACGCAGTCGAGCACCATGCCCTTGGGGCTGTTGCTGGTCTGCAGGAACGCGGAGACGACCTTGAGGCGCTTGAGCGCACGGGTCTTCTTCTGGCCCTTGCCGGTACGGATGATCTCGCGGAGGCGCTCGGCCTCCTCCTCGAGGTCGAAGGACTCCAGGCGCTTCTGCAGGGCAGCGGCACCCATGGAGCCGTCGAAGTACGTGCCGAAGCGGTCACGCAGCTCGCGGTAGAGCAGCTCGTCACCTTCGAGGTCCTGGACCTTGAGGTTCTTGAAGCGGTTCCACACCTCGTCGAGGCGGTCGATCTCGCGCTGCGCACGGTCGCGCAGCTGCTTCATCTCGCGCTCAGCACCTTCGCGCACCTTGCGGCGCACGTCGGCCTTGGCACCCTCGGCCTCGAGCTCGGCCAGGTCGGTCTCGAGCTTCTTGGCGCGGGCCTCCAGGTCGGAGTCGCGACGGTTCTCGATGTGCTGACGCTCCACCTGGACGTGCGCCTCGAGGGAGGGCAGGTCGCGGGTGCGGCGCTCCTCGTCCACGAACGTGATCATGTACGCCGCGAAGTAGATGACCTTCTCGAGGTCCTTCGGGGCGAGATCAAGCAGGTAGCCGAGGCGCGACGGAACGCCCTTGAAGTACCAGATGTGCGTGACAGGGGCGGCCAGCTCAATGTGGCCCATCCGCTCACGACGCACCTTGGCGCGAGTGACCTCGACGCCGCAGCGCTCGCAGATGATGCCCTTGAAGCGGACGCGCTTGTACTTACCGCAGTAGCACTCCCAGTCCCGGGTCGGACCGAAGATCTTCTCGCAGAAGAGTCCGTCCTTCTCGGGCTTGAGGGTGCGGTAGTTGATGGTTTCAGGCTTCTTGACCTCGCCGTGCGACCAGGTCCTGATGTCGTCCGCGGTGGCAAGGCCGATCCGCAGCTCGTCGAAGAAGTTGACGTCGAGCACTGTGCGTCAATCCCTCTTTCGGGGTTGTGCCCCTCGCGTTAGCGAGAAATAAGGCGCTTCATCATGGTCTGAACGGTCCCGGGGATGGCCGGGGGCTCCTTGTGGGAGCCCCCGGCCAGGCCCGTCAGACCTCTTCGACGCTGCTCGGCTCGCGCCGGGACAGGTCGATACCGAGCTCCTCCGCCGCGCGGAAGACGTCCTCGTCGGTGTCGCGCATCTCGATGGACATGCCGTCCGAGGACAGCACCTCCACGTTGAGGCAGAGCGACTGCATTTCCTTGATGAGCACCTTGAAGGACTCGGGAATGCCCGGCTCGGGAATGTTCTCGCCCTTGACGATGGCCTCGTAGACCTTCACGCGGCCGGTCACGTCGTCGGACTTGATCGTCAGGAGCTCCTGGAGGGCGTAAGCGGCACCGTAAGCCTCAAGCGCCCACACCTCCATCTCACCGAATCGCTGGCCACCGAACTGAGCCTTACCACCCAGCGGCTGCTGGGTGATCATGGAGTACGGACCGGTCGAACGGGCGTGGAGCTTGTCGTCGACCAGGTGGTGCAGCTTGAGGATGTACATGTACCCGATCGAGATCGGGTCCGGGAACGGCTCACCGGAGCGGCCGTCGAACAGGTTGGCCTTGCCGGACGGCTGGACCAGACGGTCACCGTCGCGGTTCGGGATCGTGGCCTCGAAGAGACCGGAGATCTCGTCCTCACGCGCACCGTCGAAGACCGGGGTCGCGACGTTGGTACCGGGGGCGACCTGGTCGGCGCCGATGGCCTGCAGGCGCTGGGCCCACTCGTCACCGAGGCCGGAGACGTCCCAGCCGCGGCTGGCGAGCCAGCCGAGGTGGATCTCCAGGACCTGTCCCGGGTTCATTCGGGACGGCACACCCAGCGGGTTGAGGATGATGTCGACCGGAGTTCCGTCCTCGAGGAACGGCATGTCCTCGATCGGAAGGATCTTCGAGATAACACCCTTGTTGCCGTGGCGGCCGGCGAGCTTGTCACCGTCCGTGATCTTGCGCTTCTGCGCCACGTAGACACGAACCAGCTGGTTCACGCCCGGCGGCAGCTCGTCGCCCTCTTCACGGTCGAAGACGCGGACGCCGATGACCTTGCCGATCTCACCGTGCGGCACCTTCAGCGAGGTGTCGCGCACCTCGCGCGCCTTCTCACCGAAGATCGCGCGGAGCAGGCGCTCCTCCGGCGTCAGCTCGGTCTCACCCTTGGGCGTGACCTTGCCGACGAGGATGTCGCCGGCGACGACCTCGGCACCGATACGGATGATGCCGCGCTCGTCGAGGTCGGCGAGGACCTCTTCGGAGACGTTCGGGATGTCCCGGGTGATCTCCTCCGGGCCGAGCTTGGTGTCACGGGCGTCGACCTCGTGCTCCTCGATGTGGATCGAGGAGAGGACGTCGTCCTGCACGAGGCGCTGCGACAGGATGATCGCGTCCTCGTAGTTGTGACCCTCCCACGGCATGAACGCCACGAGCAGGTTCTTGCCGAGCGCCATCTCGCCGTTCTCGGTCGCGGGACCGTCGGCCAGAACCTGGCCCTCGATCACGCGGGCGCCCTCGTCCACGACAACCTTCTGGTTGACGGAGGTGCCCTGGTTGGAGCGCGAGAACTTCGCGAGGCGGTACGTGGTGTACGTGCCGTCGTCGTTGGCGGTGGTGATGTAGTCCGCGGAAACCTCCTGGACCACACCGTCCTTCTCCGCCTTGAGCACGTCGCCCGCGTCAGTGGCGCAGCGGTACTCCATGCCCGTGCCGACGAGCGGCGCCTCGGACTTGATCAGCGGCACGGCCTGACGCATCATGTTCGCGCCCATGAGGGCACGGTTGGCGTCGTCGTGCTCGAGGAACGGGATCATCGCGGTCGCGACCGACACCATCTGGCGCGGCGAGACGTCCATGTAGTCGACGTCGTCGCCCGGGATGTAGTCGATCTCGCCGCCACGACGGCGGACCAGGACGCGGTTCTCGGTGAACCGCATGTCCTCGCCGAGGCCGGCGTTGGCCTGGGCGATCACGAAGCGGTCTTCCTCGTCCGCGGTCAGGTAGTCGACGTCGTCGGTGACGACACCCTCGACGACCTTGCGGTACGGCGTCTCGACGAAGCCGAACGCGTTGACGCGACCGTAGGAAGCCAGCGAACCGATCAGACCGATGTTCGGGCCTTCAGGCGTCTCAATCGGGCACATACGGCCGTAGTGGGACGGGTGCACGTCACGGACCTCGAAGCCGGCCCGCTCACGGGAGAGACCACCCGGGCCAAGCGCCGACAGACGGCGCTTGTGGGTGAGACCCGACAGCGGGTTGTTCTGGTCCATGAACTGCGACAGCTGGCTGGTGCCGAAGAACTCCTTGATGGAGGCGACGACCGGCCGGATGTTGATCAGTGTCTGCGGCGTGATCGCCTCGACGTCCTGAGTCGTCATGCGCTCGCGGACGACGCGCTCCATACGAGCCAGACCCGTGCGGACCTGGTTCTGGATGAGCTCGCCGACGTTACGCAGACGACGGTTGCCGAAGTGGTCGATGTCGTCGGTCTCGACGACAATCGAGACACCGCTGTCGCCAACGGTCTCGGTCTCACCGGCGTGCAGCTTCACCAGGTACTTGATCGACGAGATGATGTCCTCGACGGTCAGGACGCCGGCGTCCAGCGGGGCTTCGCCGCCCAGCTTCTTGTTCACCTTGTAGCGGCCGACCTTCGCGAGGTCGTAGCGCTTCGGGTTGAAGTAGAGGTTCTCGAGCAGCGTCTGCGCGGCCTCACGGGTCGGCGGCTCGCCCGGACGCAGCTTGCGGTAGATGTCGAGGAGCGCGTCGTCCTGGCCCTGGGTGTGGTCCTTCTCCAGAGTGGCGCGCATGGACTCGTACTCGCCGAACTCCTCGAGGATCTGCTCGGTCGTCCAACCGAGAGCCTTGAGGAGAACGGTGACGGACTGCTTGCGCTTGCGGTCGATGCGGACACCGACCATGTCGCGCTTGTCGATCTCCATCTCGAGCCAGGCACCCCGGGACGGGATGACCTTGGCCGAGAAGATGTCCTTGTCGGACGTCTTGTCGATCGAGGAGTCGAAGTAGACGCCCGGCGAGCGGACGAGCTGCGACACAACGACACGCTCGGTGCCGTTGATGACGAAGGTGCCCTTGTTGGTCATGAGCGGGAAGTCGCCCATGAAGACCGTCTGGGACTTGATCTCGCCGGTCTCGTTGTTGGTGAACTCGGCGGTGACGAAGAGCGGGGCGCCGAACGTGAAGTCGCGCTCCTTGCACTCGTCGATCGAGTTCTTCGGTGGCTCGAAACGGTGGTCGCGGAACGTCAGGGACATCGACCCTGAGAAGTCCTCGATCGGGGAGATCTCCTCGAAGATCTCCTCCAGACCGGACTTCCTGGGGACGTCCTGTCCGCTGTCCAGAGCCGCCTCGACACGAGCCTTCCACGCGTCGTTGCCGAGCAGCCAGTCGAAGCTTTCGGTCTGCAGCGCAAGAAGGTTCGGAACCTCGAGGGGCTCCTTGATCTTTGCAAAGGAAATGCGCAGCGGGGCGGTGCTGGCGCCGTTGTTCGTATTCGCGGTCGAGGCAGTGCGCGAGGCGGCCAAGAGGGGGTCCTTCCGAGGGCTCGGACTCACTACGCGCGTACCGGTCCCAAGCTGGCACGGAGGCAGAAGCTTCCCGAATCGGCCCGTGAGGGCCAGGTCAGGACGGTTTCAGTCCAAGGTGCTGGAGCGAGGGCATGCCCCTGGTGACGGGCAGGGAGCAGCTAACAGGCAGCGCAAAGGGTCAGTGTAGCCACTTGGCTCACTGATGTCCAGTGCGGGTTTTTTGAGACCCTCGTTGTCCTCAACGACCCTCGTCAGACCCTCGTTGTTCTCAACAGCTGCAACACGTCACCACGTCACTCGTGGCGCGCACATCCTTACTGCCCTCTTCGTCGTCGATCCATGCCTCGGATCCGGATCGTTGTGACGACGCGTCCTGAGAATTGCGCGCTGCGTGCGGTTCGTCAAGGCCCCGTCCTGTGCGAACGGGGCTGCCCCGACCCCGCACTCACCAGCAGGCACCCGCAGGCACCGGCTCCAGGCACCGGTTCCAGGCACAACGAAGATCACCATACTCGTCGGGACCGTCAGTGCAAGGCAGCCGAACTGGAGCGCCGAGCGGCCGTCCGAAAAGCCTGAAGGGCGACCACCCAGTTGGGTGATCGCCCTTCAGTACGTTCGCGTTACAGCCCTACGCGAGAGCCGCTCAGCAAGGAGTCAGCAGACTCCCGAGGTCACTTGACCTCGACGGAGGCGCCGGCGCCCTTGAGGGACTCGGCAGCCTTCTCCGCGGCGTCCTTCGCGACCTTCTCGAGGACGGGCTTCGGGGCGCCGTCGACGAGGTCCTTGGCCTCCTTGAGGCCCAGGGAGGTGAGCTCGCGCACGACCTTGATGACCTGGATCTTCTTCTCGCCGGCGCCGGTGAGGATGACGTCGAACTCGTCCTGCTCCTCGGCAGCCTCGGCGGCCGGGCCACCGGCGGCGGGGCCGGCAACGGCGACGGCCGCGGCGGCGGTGACGTCGAACTTCTCCTCGAAGGCCTTCACGAACTCGGAGAGCTCGATGAGGGTCATCTCTTCGAACTGCGCGAGCAGGTCGTCCTGGGACAGCTTCGCCATGATGGCGTCCTTCCACTAATTCGGCAGGTGCCGGAGTTACATGTAGGCGGGCGTACGTTCGGCCCGCTGCGACCGTCGCCCTGGCGGGCAGCGATCATTGCGCGAGCCGAGTTACTCGGCACCGCCCTGCTCGTCGCGCTTGACGCGAAGCGCCTCCGCAGTGCGGACGAACTTCGACGGGAGCGCCTGGAAGACCTGAGCAGCCTGAGTCTGCTTGCCCTTCATGGCGCCCGCCAGCTTGGCGAGCAGAACCTCGCGGGACTCGAGGTCCGCGAGCTTCTTGATCTCATCGGCGGACAGCGCCTTACCGTCAAGGACACCGCCCTTGATGATGAGGTTGGGGTTGTCCTTGGCGAAGTCACGAAGACCCTTCGCCGACTCCACCGGGTCACCGGTGACGAAGGCAACCGCTGTCGGACCCGTGAACAGGTCGTCCAGCGTGTTGATCCCGGCCTCGTTGGCCGCGATCTTGGTCAGCGTGTTCTTCACCACGGCGTACTCGGAGTTCTCACCGAGAGAACGGCGCAGCTGCTTGAGCTGGGCCACGGTGAGACCCCGGTACTCGGTCAGCACGGCGGCGTTCGAGCTGCGGAACTTGTCCGTGAGCTCGGCTACCGCGGCAGCCTTGTCGGGCGTCGGCATAGAGCGTCGGCCTCCTTCCGGGTGATGAGGACCGCTCAGAAGGGGCTGTACAAAACAAAACGCCCCGGCGCAGGCGCACGGGGCGTAGCTCTACCGGAACGAGTCCGGGAACTTTCCACAGTCACCTGCGCAGGTCGTCCGCTTTCAGCAGATCCTTCGGTCACCGGTTCCTCTTGCGAGGGCACGGCAACGACCAGCGGTCTTTGGCTTCCTGAGGAGATTACGTGACGGGGTCCGCCTCAGGCAAATCCGCCCTTGTCGGCCCCCCGCCGGGGCACTCAACCGCTGGTCGCGCGCGGTCCGCTCGCCTTGGCCGTCGCCCTCTTCCCTGTCATGCAGTGGGCTTTCGACCGACGACGTCCTTGAAGTCGACCGTGTCCCGCGCCGGCGGGCGCTCGGCCGAGGCGCGGGCGCCGTAGTCGGCGTAGTGCACGGTCCCGGAGAAGGCTCCGGAGTCCGTACGGGCCCGCTGGACGCGCTTGACCAGTAGGTGTCCGCGGTCGATCCAGACGTCGACGCGCTGCCCGTCGGCCGTGCCCGTGTAGTGCGTGGCGCGGACGCCGCGCACGGTCTCCCGGCCCACCTCGCGCGCGTTCCCCGAGGACAGCAGCAGTTTCAGGGAGGCCGCCGGTGAGAGGTCGGCCCCGGGGTCGTACGGGTATCGGATCCAGTGCTTGCCGTCCGACAGCGCGGCGAACTTGTCGGTCATGCGCGTGTAGTACGCGTCCGGCAGGAAGCGGGACTGGGACGGGGAACCGCCCATGAGCCGGGTCGTCGACGCCATCGAGCCGCCGGTCGCTGTCACCCTCAGGGTGCCGCGCAGCCCGCCCGACCAGCGCAGGACGCCCACGCTCCGCGAGGACAGGCTGGTGCCCGTACTGCTCGTCGCCTCGATCCTGGCGGACCCGGCGGCGGCGACCTCTGAGCGGGCGGCCCGCAGCGCCCCGGT
Organism: Streptomyces sp. NBC_01445; assembly: GCF_035918235.1. Lineage (NCBI taxonomy): Bacteria > Bacillati > Actinomycetota > Actinomycetes > Kitasatosporales > Streptomycetaceae > Streptomyces > Streptomyces sp. NBC_01445. The sequence goes on from NZ_CP109485.1 coordinate 4,717,403, forward strand.
GACGCTCTCGTCGCCCTTGGGTGCCTCGTGCGAGCCGCAGGACACCAGGCCGGCCACCGCCAGGCAGACCGTCGCGTGCCGCACCCATGTCCTGCCGTTCATACGCTCCCCCCGCCGAACCCCAGGTCGACCCCGCACGCTAGCGGAGCCCACCGGTGCCCGGAGGGGTTAGCGGGAAAACGGGAACGGGCCCCGCACCTCGAAAGGTGCGGGGCCCGAGCCGACTTGGCCGAGCTGTCAGGCTCAGACCGCAGCCGGGTCCTCCTCGACGAGGAGGTTGCGGGTGCGGTTCGGGTCGAGCGGAACGCCGGGGCCCATCGTGGTGGCGATGGCGGCCTTCTTGATGTAGCGACCCTTGGCGGCGGACGGCTTCAGACGAAGGATCTCGTCCAGGGCCGCGCCGTAGTTCTCCACCAGCTGGGTGTCGTCGAAGGACACCTTGCCGATGATGAAGTGGAGGTTCGAGTGCTTGTCGACGCGGAACTCGATCTTGCCGCCCTTGATCTCGTTCACGGCCTTGACCACGTCCGGGGTCACCGTGCCGGTCTTCGGGTTCGGCATGAGGCCACGGGGGCCGAGCACGCGGCCGAGGCGGCCGACCTTGCCCATGAGGTCCGGGGTGGCGACAACGGCGTCGAACTCGTTCAGGCGGTTGCCCTTGGAGATCTCGTCGATGAGCTCGTCGGAGCCGACGATGTCGGCGCCAGCGGCTTCCGCGGCCGCAGCACGGTCACCGGTCGCGAAGACCAGGACCCGGGCGGTCTTGCCGGTGCCGTGCGGGAGGTTCACGGTGCCACGGACCATCTGGTCGGCCTTGCGCGGGTCGACACCCAGACGCATGGCGACCTCGACGGTGCCGTCGAACTTCGTCGCGGAGGTCTCCTTGGCGATACGGACGGCCTCGAGCGGGGCGTAGAGCTTGTCCCGGTCGATCTTCGCGTCCGCAGCGCGGAGAGTCTTGCTGCGCTTCACTTCTACTCCTGGATTCAGGGATGGAGTTCGTGGTCCGGGCCGGCGCTGGCCCTGCCACTGGAGGTCTTACGGGGTGGAGGGGTTCAGCCCTCGACCGTGACGCCCATGGAACGCGCGGTACCGGCGATGATCTTCGCGGCGGCGTCCAGGTCGTTGGCGTTCAGGTCGGCCATCTTGGTGGTGGCGATCTCGCGGACCTGCGCGTCGGTGATCTTCGCGACCTTGGTCTTGTGAGGCTCGCCGGAGCCCTTCTCGATGCCCGCGGCCTTGAGGATCATCTTGGCGGCCGGGGGCGTCTTGGTGATGAAGGTGAAGGAGCGGTCTTCGTAGACCGTGATCTCCACCGGGATGACCCAGCCACGCTGCGACTCGGTCGCGGCGTTGTAGGCCTTGCAGAACTCCATGATGTTGACGCCGTGCTGGCCCAGCGCGGGACCAACCGGCGGGGCCGGGTTGGCGGCACCGGCCTGGATCTGGAGCTTGATAAGCCCCGTGACCTTCTTCTTCTTGGGAGGCATTGCTCTCTCCGGGTCCTAGTGAGAGTTTTCAGCCAACCACCCGGTCATCCGGATGGAGGCATACCGCACAACGATAACGGGTATCCGTGTGCGGCTAAAAACCGAGCAGGTCAGACAGGCTGTGAGAGCCCGTCTGACCTGTTCGGAAGTGCTTGTTCCAGAAGGTGCCGGAAGGGGCTAGTTCTTCTGGATCTGGTCGAAGCTGAGCTCGACCGGGGTCTCCCGGCCGAAGATCTCGACGAGGCCCTTGACCTTCTTCGAGTCGGCGTTGATCTCGTTGATCGTCGCCTGCAGCGTCGCGAACGGGCCGTCGGTGACGGTGACCGAGTCGCCGACCTCGAAGTCCAGGACCTGGACCTCGACCTTGCGGGACGGAGCCGGCCTGCCCTCGGCCTCGGCGGCCTCACGGGCGGCCTTCTCCTCGGCCTCCGGGGCGAGCATCTTGACGATCTCGTCCAGGGTCAGCGGATACGGGTCGTAGGCGTTGCCCACGAAGCCGGTGACGCCGGGGGTGTTGCGGACGACGCCCCAGGACTCGTTCGTCAGGTCCATGCGCACCAGCACGTAGCCGGGGAGCTTGTTCTGACGGACGGTCTTGCGCTCGCCGTTCTTGATCTGCGCGACCTCTTCCTGCGGCACCTCGGCCTGGAAGATGAAGTCCTCGACGTTCAGCGAGACGGCGCGCTGCTCGAGGTTGGTCTTCACGCGGTTCTCGTAACCGGCGTACGTGTGGATGACGTACCACTCGCCGGGCAGCGTGCGCAGTTCCTCGCGCAGGGCGACGATCGGGTCGACCGGCTCGGACTCCTCGGCGGCTTCCTCGACGGACTCCTCGTCGGCCTCGGCCTCGGGGGCGTCCTCGGCGGACTCCTCGTCGGCGTCGTCCTCGGCGGCGTGCTCGAGGGACTCCTCGGCGGCTTCGACCTCGTCCTCGACGTGCGCGTCAGCCTCAGTGGCTGCCTCTTCGGCAGCCTCGGCCTGGACCGTGTCCTCGGCGTTCTCGGCGTCCGCCGCCTCGACAATGTCGAGCTCGTCCTCAGCGGACTCGACGGGCTCGATCGCCTCGTTCAGGTTCGGGTCAGACACTGTGGCTGCTTCTTCCTGGATACATAGGGGTGGAACACGCGAAAGGGGCGCCGGGTACGGCGCCCTTCGCTCTCGGCTCAGCCGAAGATGTACTTGACGGCGTGGTTGAAGCCATAGTCAATCACGGTCACCAGACCGATCATGATGACGACGAACACAATCACCACGCTGGTGTAGGTGGTGAGCTGGTTCCGAGTCGGCCAGACAACCTTGCGGAGTTCCGCGACGATCTGGCGGTAGAAGAGCGCGAGACGGCCGAAGGGGCCCTTCTTTCCGCGCTTGCCACCCTTACGGGGCTTCTTCTGGGACTCCGGCGCCTCATCCTGGGCATCAGGCATGTCGATGGAGCCCACGGCGTCCGTCACGCGTCCTCACCTGAATTCCGGGTCGTGGCCGTGCCGCGCCCGGTTGAGCCGCACGGCGGTGCATTTGCAGTACGTACATGCGCACACGTCCTGGCGAAGGAGTGTGTAGCAGGGCCGGAGGGACTTGAACCCCCAACCGCTGGTTTTGGAGACCAGTGCTCTACCAATTGAGCTACGACCCTTTGTCTGCCCCAACGTACCGCATCCTTCCGACTGCACGTTGTGTGCCGGAAGAGAGCGGCCGGTGAAGGCCAACGAGCAGTGAGTGTACGTGTTCCGCGGCCCTCCGTCGAACAGAAAGAAGCGGGCCAGTCGTTGATCGTCCGTGAAACCCGTGTGCCGGCCGGGTTTCCGGTCTGGAACGATGGGGTTATGAGCGCTGCTGCTACTCCTTCCTCTTCGCCCACCGAGCGCCGGGTCTCCGCCCGTATCGGCGCGATCTCCGAGTCCGCGACCCTCGCCGTCGACGCCAAGGCCAAGGCCCTCAAGGCCGCCGGGCGTCCGGTCATCGGTTTCGGCGCGGGCGAGCCCGACTTCCCGACCCCGGACTACATCGTCGAAGCGGCCATCGAGGCCTGCAAGAACCCGAAGTACCACCGGTACACGCCCGCCGGCGGTCTGCCCGAGCTGAAGGCCGCGATCGCCGCGAAGACGCTGCGCGACTCCGGCTACGAGGTCGACTCCTCGCAGGTCCTGGTGACCAACGGCGGCAAGCAGGCCATCTACGAGGCCTTCGCCGCGATCCTCGACCCGGGCGACGAGGTCATCGTCCCGGCGCCGTACTGGACGACGTATCCCGAGTCGATCCGTCTCGCCGGTGGTGTCCCGGTCGAGGTCGTGGCCGACGAGACGACCGGGTACCGCGTCTCCGTGGAGCAGCTGGAGGCGGCGCGCACCGAGCGCACCAAGGTCGTCCTGTTCGTGTCGCCGTCGAACCCGACGGGCGCGGTCTACAGCGAGGCCGACGCCGAGGCGATCGGCCGCTGGGCCGTCGAGCACGGCCTGTGGGTTCTCACGGACGAGATCTACGAGCACCTGGTCTACGGGGACGCCAAGTTCACGTCCCTGCCGGCGCTCCTGCCCGAGCTGCGCGACAAGTGCATCGTCGTCAACGGCGTCGCCAAGACGTACGCCATGACCGGCTGGCGCGTCGGGTGGATCATCGGCCCGAAGGACGTCGTGAAGGCCGCGACCAACCTGCAGTCGCACGCCACGTCGAACGTGTCGAACGTCGCGCAGATCGCCGCGCTCGCCGCCGTGTCCGGTGACCTGACGGCCGTCGCGAAGATGCGCGAGGCCTTCGACCGCCGCCGCAAGACCATCGTGCGGATGCTGAACGAGATCGACGGCGTGTTCTGCCCCGAGCCCGAGGGCGCCTTCTACGCGTACCCGTCGGTGAAGGAGCTGCTCGGCAAGGAGATCCGCGGCAAGCGTCCGCAGGACTCCGTCGAGCTGGCCGCGCTGATCCTGGAGGAGGCCGAGGTCGCGGTCGTCCCGGGTGAGGCCTTCGGCACGCCGGGCTACCTGCGTCTGTCGTACGCCCTGGGCGACGAGGACCTGGTCGAGGGTGTCTCGCGGATCCAGAAGCTGCTCGCCGAGGCGCGCGACTGACGCGTCTTCCGCGTGATGCGGGCCGTCTCCGGGATTCCCGGGGGCGGCCCGTTTTTCGTCCGGACCGTCGTCCGGACCTTGGGTCGGTTCTTCGGCCGGTTCTTCGGTCGGTTCTTCGGTCGGATCTTCGTTCGGACAAGGCCACGAAGGGAGAAAGCCGCTTCCCGCGCGGCGGGTGTGTGCGGCAAGATCCTGGAATGGAGCGTGTACCACGTGATGTAAGGCAGCTGCCCAAGGCCCATCTTCATCTGCACTTCACCGGGTCGATGCGGCCCACGACCCTGCTCGAACTCGCCGACAAGTACGGCGTCAGGCTGCCGGACGCCCTGACCGGGTCCGAGCCGCCGAAGCTGCGTGCCACCGACGAGCGCGGCTGGTTCCGCTTCCAGCGGCTGTACGACGCCGCGCGGTCCTGCCTGCGCGAGCCCGAGGACATTCAGCGGCTGGTGCGCGAGGCCGCGCTGGAGGATCTCGCGGACGGGTCGGGGTGGCTGGAGATCCAGGTCGACCCGACGTCGTACGCGCCGCGGCTCGGAGGGCTGATCCCCGCCCTGGAAGTCATCCTGGACGCCGTCGAGACCGCCTCGCGCGACACGGGTCTCGGCATGCGGGTCCTGGTGGCCGCGAACCGTATGAAGCATCCGCTGGACGCGCGCACTCTGGCCCGCCTCGCCGTGCGGTACGCGGACCGCGGCATCGTCGGCTTCGGGCTCTCCAACGACGAACGGCGGGGCATGGCGCGGGACTTCGACCGCGCGTTCGCCATCGCCAGGGAGGGCGGGCTCCTGGCCGCGCCGCACGGCGGCGAGCTGACCGGGCCCGCCTCCGTACGCGACTGTCTGGACGACCTGGAGGCGACGCGGATCGGGCACGGAGTGCGGGCCGCCGAAGACTCCCGACTCTTGAAGCGTCTCGCGGACCGGCAGGTGACCTGCGAGGTCTGCCCGGCGTCCAATGTCGCGCTCGGCGTCTACGAGAAGCCGGAGGATGTACCCCTGCGCACTTTGTTCGAGGCAGGGGTGCCGATGGCGCTCGGCGCCGACGACCCGCTCCTGTTCGGCTCGCGTCTGGCCGCCCAGTACGAGATCGCGCGCCGTCACCACGACTTCGACGACGCCGAACTGGCCGAGCTGGCGCGGCAGTCGGTGCGCGGTTCGGCGGCGCCGACGGACATCAAGGCGAAGCTGCTGTCAGGGGTCGACGACTGGCTGACCGCCACCCCCTGAGCAGGCCCGGTGCGTCTGTCACTCCGGCAGGGTCGACGTCATGACCGCCAGCGGAACGTACTTGGGGTCGAACATCAGGTTCCACCGGTCCTCGCTCATGAGGGTGCCGTTCACCGCGAAGGCCGGGGTGCCGGGCGCCTTGTCGGCCTCGTAGGCCTTCTCGGAGGCGGTGACGAAGGAGTGGTACTTCATGCCCTTCACCGCCGCGTCGAACTCGGCGCCGCGCAGGCCCTTCACCCGCGAGGCCATGCGGAGCAGGAACGCGTCGGTGTAGCCGTCGACGGCCTCCTCGGGCTGCTCCTGGAAGAGGAGGTCGTGGTACTCGACGAACTTCCCCTTTTCCAGCGCGGCCCGCAGCGCGTTGGCCGCCTTCTTCGAGCCCTTGCCGCCGAGCCGGTCGTCGAGGAACGACGCCAGGGTGTACTCGGCCCTGACCTCGCCGTGAAGGGTCATCTTCCGCAGCGCGCCGGCGCCGCCGTCCTCCTCGAAGTCACGGCAGACGGGGCAGCGCAGGTCCTCGTAGAGCCGTACGACGGTGTCCGCCTTCGATGACCCGACGACGACCGTCGTACCGTCGGCCGCGAGGTGTTCGGGCAGCTGCCCGGAGCTCGCAAACCGCTCGGGCTTCCTGGCGTCGGTCGCGTCCCCGCCGGACGGTCCCCGGCCGCACCCCGCGGCGAGTACTCCCGTCAGCGCCGCCACCAGTACCGGTATGGCGGCCCGGCGCCCTCTTCCACGCAGCATGATCTTGCCCTCCCCAGAAAGAATGGGGACTCTATGCGATCCCTGTGAGCAGGGTGCGGGCGAGGCCCGCGGCGAACTCGTCCAACGGCTGCGGAGGCTTGCGGTCGGGGGCCATGTCGTACGCGAACGCGCGCTGGGCGCAGGCTCCGAGGAGGAGTGACGCGGCGGCGTAGGTGTCGGCGTCGCGGCTGACGCGGCCCGCGTCCTGCTCGGATCTGAGGTAGGCGTCCAGACCCTGGATCGGTCGGTGGGGGCCCGTGCCCATCTCGCGCAGCGCCTCCTCGTGACGGCGCTTGAGCTGGGGTTCCGCGTACAGGGAGGCGGCCATCGGGAACGTCTGCTCGTAGAAGAGGGCGGCCTCGCGGGCGATCTCCGTGAGGTTCTCCTCGACGCTCTTCGCGCCCGGCTTCCTGGTGAGCTCGGTCAGGAGCGGTCCGAGCTTGGGCAGCCGCTCGCTGAGAACGGTCACGAACAGCTCTTCCTTGTTCGCGAAGTACTTGTAGAGCGCTGCTTCCGAACAGTCCGCCGCTTTGGCGATCTCCTTGGTGGTGGCGCGGGCGAGGCCGATGCTCAGCATGAGTTCATGGGCGGCGTCGACGATGCGGACGCGGGCCGGCTTCTGATGCATGCGGACTCCAACCGAGCTTGACGAGCAGGTGCGTATCCACTCACTCTAGGGGGTGAGTGAACACTTACCCACCCTAGGAGGGTGTGCCATGAGGATCACTGTCTTCGGCGCGACCGGCGGTATCGGCCAGGAAATCGTCCGGCAGGCACTGGCATCAGGACATCAGGTCACCGCGGTGGTCCGTGACCCCGCGCGGTTCACGGTGACGGGTGCGGACCTGGAGGTGTTCCGGGCGGATGTGCGGGACCCCGAGGTGCTGCGCCCCGCGGTCGCCGGGCGGGACGCGATCCTGTCCGGGCTCGGCGCCCGCAGGCGCGCGGACGCGGGCATCACGGCCGAGCTGACCCGGTCGGTGCTGGGGGCGGTGGAGGCCGAGAGCGTACGGCGTCTGCTCGTCGTCAGCGCGGCGCCGGTCGGCCCCGAGCCGGAGCGCTCACCGCTCCTCGACCGCGCCATGATCGGCGCCATCAGTTCGCTGCTCAAGCCCGTCTACGACGATCTGCGGGCCATGGAGGGCGAGCTCGCGGCCAGCGCCACGGACTGGACCTCCGTGCGCCCGCCGAAGCTCACGGACAAGCCGCTCACGGGCACGTACCGGACCGTGGTCGGCGGGAATCCGCGCAGCGGCCGGAGCATCTCGCGGGCCGACGTGGCCCACGCGATGCTGGCGATGATCGACGACCCGGCGACGGTGAAGCAGGGCGTGGGGGTCGCCTACTAGCGGGTCGCCTGGTCAGAAGGTCAGGTGGTCAGGAGGGTCAGAGAGTCACGCCCACCGTGACCGGCTCGTTGACCAGCGTCACGCCGAAGGCGTCGTGGACGCCGGCCACGACCTCGCGGGCGAGCGCGAGGAGGTCGTCGGTGGTCGCCTCGCCGCGGTTGGTGAGGGCGAGCGTGTGCTTGGTGGAGATGCGCGCGGGCCCGCTGCCGTAACCCTTCGTGAAGCCCGCCTTGTCGATGAGCCAGGCCGCCGAGGTCTTCACGCGGGCCTCGCCGGCCGGGAAGGCGGGCGGGGCGGTGTCGGGGCCGAGACGGTCCGCCACGCGCGCGTGGAAGGCGGCGAACTCCTGCTCGGTGAGGATCGGGTTGGTGAAGAACGACCCGGCCGACCAGGTGTCGTGATCCTCGGGGTCGAGCACCATGCCCTTGCCCGCGCGCAGCTTCAGGACAGTCTCGCGGGCAAGGACCGCGGGGACCCGGTCGCCCGCCTCGACACCGAGGGTGCGGGCGGTCTCGGGGTACTTGATGGGGGCGCTCATGCCGCCCGCGTCCTCGAGCCCGAACCGCACCCGCAGCACCACGAAGCGGTCGGGATCGGCCTTGAAACGGCTGTGCCGGTACGAGAACGCGCACTCCTCGTTCGGAATGGTGACCGTCTCGTCGGCCTTCCGGTCGTACGCGATCACTTCGGTGATCGTCGACGAGACCTCCTGGCCGTACGCGCCCACGTTCTGGATCGGCGTGGCGCCGGCGGAGCCCGGGATTCCGGCGAGGCACTCGATGCCCGCGAGACCGGCCTCGACCGTGCGGGCGACCGCGTCGGTCCACACCTCGCCGGCCGCGAGCTCAAGGTTCGTACCGTCGAGCGAGAAGCCCTTCGTGGCGATCCGCAGGGCGGTGCCCGCGAAGCCCTTGTCGCCGATGACCAGGTTGCTGCCACCGCCGACGATCAGCAGCGGGGTGCCCGCCGCGTCGGCCTCACGGACGGCGGCGATCACCTCGTCGTCGGTCGTCGCCGTCAGCAGCCGGGCCGCGGGGCCGCCGAGACGGAAGGTGGTCAGGGGGGCGAGGGGGGCGTCGTGGAGTTCCTGCACGCGCTCAAGAGTACGAGAACGGCCCCGCCGGTCGTGGCGGGGCCGTTCGTCTCCTTCAATACCTGGCGAGTCTTCTCCTTCGATACCTGGCGAGCTCGCCTCACGGCTCATGTCAGGCGCCGCAGCGCCTCCGCCCAGTCGAGCGGCAGCTCGTCCGTGGTGGTCTGCCAGCGCACGAACTTCGCGTCCTTCATCTGTGAGCGCAGACCACCAGCCGCCGGGCCGTGGGGCGCCGAGCCCGCGAAGCGCTTCAGCGCGTCCGGCGACTCCCAGGCGGACAGGGTCCAGAAGGTCCGCCGCAGGGGAGCCGCCTTCACCGAGGCTCCGTACGCGCCGGGCGCCTTGCTCACCTGGCGCCAGACAGAGGGGGTCTTCGCGAAGAAACGGAGGGCTCCCCACAGGGTGCGGGTCTCGAAGCGGGAAGCCATGACGTGGGCCTCGGCGCCGGCCGGCGGGGTGTTCGGGACGGTCCAGGGCAGTGTGGGCATGACGGGCTCCTTCGAAGAGTGCCGGTTCGGTGCGGGGCCGATCTCAGTTCGACGCGGTCTCCAGGACAGGGGCGGATCGGGGCTCGGGCTCGCTCCTGGGGCCCTCGGCCGCGCGCCGGCGGGAGGGGATGAACAGGGCCGCGGCTCCGGCGACGGCCACCGTGGCCGCGCCCACCCACAGCGCGGGCTGGATGCCGTCCACGAAGGTCTGCGCGGAGTCGTAGCCGCCCTGCGCCGCGAAGATCGACGACATCACGGCGATACCGAGCGCTCCGCCCACCTCGCGCAGCGCGTTGTTCGCGCCGGACGCGATGCCCTGCTCCTGCGGGCTGACGCTGGACATGACCAGGTTGGACGCGGGGGCGAAGTAGAGGGACATCCCGATGCCGCTGATGATCAGGGCGGGCAGCTGCGCGGTGTACGAGGCGTCGGCGGCGACCACGGAGGCGTAGTAGGCGAGGCCCGCGGCCTGAAGGAAGAGGCCGGTGGCGACGACCAGGCGGCCGCCGATCCGGTCGGACAGGTACCCCGCGATCGGCGAGACGAGCATCGGCATGCCGGTCCAGGGCAGCATCCGCAGGCCCGCCTCGGTGGGCGAGTAGCCGAGGACGCCCTGCATGTACTGGCTGAGCAGGAAGATCGAGCCGAACATCCCGAGGAACATCAGCAGGCTGGCCGCGTTGATCCCGGCGAAGGCGCGGGAGCGGAAGAGGCGCATCGGCAGCATCGCGTTCCTGGCGCGGGTGCCGTGCAGCGCGAAGGCGACGAGCAGGGCGCCGCCGGCGGACAGGCCCAGCAGGACGAGTCCGCTGGTCCAGCCGTCGCGGGGCGCGCGGACCAGGGCGTACACGATGCCGAAGAGGCCACTGCTGGCGAGCACTGTGCCGACCAGGTCGAGCCGGGCGCCGGTGCCGTACGACTCGCTGAGGCGCAGCCGGGCGAGCGGGAGGAGGGCGAGGCCGAGCGGGACGTTCAGCCAGAAGATCCAGTGCCAGGAGACGTGTTCGGTGAGGCTGCCGCCGATCAGCGGCCCGCTCGCGACCGCGAGCCCGTTGACGGCGCCCCAGATCCCGTACGCCATCCCGCGCTTCGCCGCCGGGACGGCCGCAGTGAGCAGAGTGAGCGTCAGCGGCATCATGATCGCGGCGCCGACGCCCTGGACCGCGCGGGCGGCGATCAGCGAGTCGATGCCGGGCGCCATGGCCGCGGCGGCGGAAGCGCCGGCGAAGACGGTGAGACCGACGAGGAAGAGCCGGCGGCGGCCGAACCGGTCCCCCAGGGCCGCGCCGAACATCAGCAGCACGGCGAAGGTGAGCGTGTAGGCGCTGACCGTCCACTCCAGGTCGTCGAGCGCGCCGCCGAGGTCCTTGCGGATGGAGGGCAGAGCGGTGGTGACGACGAGGTTGTCGAGGGCCGCCATGAACCCGGCGACGCTGGTGATGACGAGGGCCCAGACGGCTCCCCCGCGGCGTGCTGTCTGCTGTGACATCGTTCCCCCAGAACGTTGGTTAGTTATTGATGACTAACTTTCAAGGGTAGGAAGATGCCAAGGACCTCCCCGGACACCCACCCCTGGTTCACATGCTCAGTTGCCGATTACTGCTGGTGCTGCAGTTACCGCTAGTGCTCCAGGCTCCCCATGGCGCGAGCCGAGGGGTACAGCCCTTCCCAGATCCGGTGCTCCGGGGGGAAGCCCATGGAGACCAGAACATTGATCAGCATTCCGTAGGCCATGAAGGTCGTCGTCGTGTCCACGTCCGCCCCCAGAGGCAGATGCGCCGCCTCCCAGAGCTTCATCCACTCAGCGCGGACCGCCTCGCCGAACTCGCGGTCACCGGCAGCCTCCGCGGCGGCGACCGCGACGTACACCTGCATCTGCATCATGAGCCGCTCGGGGTCCTTGGCGATGACGTCGGTGTACGCGTTCGCCATGGCGTGCAGGGCCTCCTCGCCCTCCAGACCTTCGGAGGCCTCGGCGAAGAGCCGCGTCGCGTCCTGCACACAACGGGTCGCCGCCGCGAGGAAGATGGCCTTCTTCCCCGGGAAGAGCCGGAACAGATACGGCTGCGAGACACCCACCCGCTTGGCGATCGCCTCAGTAGAGGTGCCGTAGTAACCACCCCTGGCGAACTCGCTCATCGCCGCGCGGATGACGCTCTCGCGTCGCTCGTCTGCGCTCATCCTGACCATGCGGCTAAGTTAGTGGTCAATCACTACCTATGTCAAGCGTCACATCTCGACTCCCGCGAAGGCGTACGAGTCCTGCCTACGAGTAAGGGGCACCCCGCAATGGAGGGTGCCCCTTACTCAGGTTCCTACGGAGCAGCCGTTACGCCAGCTGCACAACCGCCCGCGACATGCCGAGCACTTTCTGGCCCGCGCTCGTCGCGACGAGGTCGACGCGGACGCGACCGTCGTCGAGCTTGGCGGCGACCTTGCCGCTGACCTCGATCGTCGCACCCTTGTCGTCGTTCGGGACGATGACGGGCCTGGTGAAGCGCACGCCGTACTCCACGACAGCGGCCGGGTCGCCGACCCAGTCGGTCACGACGCGGATCGCCTCGGCCATGGTGAACATGCCGTGGGCGATGACGTCCGGGAGCCCGACCTCGACCGCGAACTTCTCGTTCCAGTGGATCGGGTTGAAGTCACCGGAGGCGCCCGCGTACTGCACGAGCGTGGCGCGGGTCACGGGGAACGTCTGGGCCGGCAGCTCCGTGCCGATCTCCACATCCGCGTACTGAATCGTCGTCGTCATGGTCACGCCCCCTCGGCCGCGCGCGACACGAGCTTGGTGTGGGCGGTCACGACGTGCTCGCCGGTCTCGTCGTGGACCTCGCCGCGGATGTCCAGGATGTCGTTGCCCGCCAGGGACTTGATCGCCTCGATGGTCGAGGTCACGGTGAGCCGGTCACCGGCGCGCACCGGGCGCGCGTACACGAACTTCTGGTCACCGTGCACGACGCGGCTGTAGTCGAGGCCCAGCTGCGGGTCCTCGATCACCTGGCCCGCGGCCTTGAACGTGATGGCGAACACAAAGGTCGGCGGAGCGATCACATCGGGGTGGCCGAGCGCCTTGGCCGCCTCCGGATCGACGTAGGCGGGATTGGTGTCCCGCACCGCCTCCGCGAATTCACGGATCTTCTCCCGGCCGACCTCATAGGGGTCGGTGGGCGGGTAGGACCGTCCCACGAAGGACTGGTCGAGCGCCATGGACTCGGCACCTCCTGGATTTGCGCTGTTGCCGGATGTTGCCGGATCTTACGGCCGGCCGCCCACACGCGATAACGACATGAGGCCGCCCCCTCGAAAGGGGACGGCCTCATGTACGAGCCTGAGTCAGCGCGTTTCGCGGTGCGCCGTGTGCTGGTTGCAGCGCGGGCAGTGCTTCTTCATCTCAAGACGGTCCGGGTCGTTACGCCGGTTCTTCTTGGTGATGTAGTTCCGCTCCTTGCACTCCACGCAGGCCAGCGTGATCTTCGGGCGGACGTCGGTGGCAGCCACGTGAGTGCTCCTTGGACGGACGGTTGACGGATGAACGCATGAATAGTAGCCGACCGGAGGACCGACCCCACAATCGGCTACTGTGTGTAGCGGTGACCGGACTTGAACCGGTGACACAGCGATTATGAGCCGCTTGCTCTACCGACTGAGCTACACCGCTTTGATGCGATGCCCCTCACCCGAAGGTGAGGGAACTTCACACCAGAGCCCCAATACGGAATCGAACCGTAGACCTTCTCCTTACCATGGAGACGCTCTACCGACTGAGCTATTGGGGCGAGCGATGAAGACATTACACGCTCGCCCGCCGATCGCCCAAATCCGTTTCGCGGCCGCCCCCCAGGGGCAGGACCACGGCCGTTCCGGAGCCGCAACAACCGCCCACGACCGCCTCATCGGCACCACGCACCACAGCAGTACGACTATTGCGCTCCTCCGCGAAGCTATTGCGCTCCTCCGCAAAGCGGGCCTGCCGCAGCTCTAGGCTCGACCCGCGCTGCGTGATCTTGTGCGCCCCTTCCGGCCCGCCTCCGGTCCGGGGCGGCCCCCGCCCACGCGGCCGCCGCCCCCGAACCCCAGGAGCGCGATGCCCGACAGCCAGCCGCAGCACCCCCGCTCCCCCGGCAACGACTCCGCCGCCGAGAGCACCGCCCTCCTCCTGTGCGGTGCCCGGCTCACCGACGGCCGGACCGTGGACGTGCGGCTCGACGACGAGCGCATCGAGGCCGTCGGCACGGCCGGCAGCCTCACCGCCCCCTCCGCGCGCGTGGACCTCGGCGGCTACCTCCTGCTCCCTGCCCCCGCCGAACCCCACGCCCATGGCGACACGGCGCTGTCCGAGGAGACGGAGGGGCCGGTGTCGTACGACGGGCCCGACGTGCAGCGGCGGGCCACCGAGGCCGCGCTGCTCCAGCTCGGGCACGGGGCCACCGCGCAGCGCGCGCATGTGCGGATCGGAGATCTGCAGGGCCTCGGCCCGATGGAGGCGGTGCTCCAGGCGTGGCGGTCGCTGCGCGGCCTGGCCGATCTGCGGACCGTGGCGATGCCCCGGCTCCTGACGGGCCTCGCGGGGGCCGACGGCCTGTCGATGCTGCGGGACGCGGTGAAGATGGGCGCGTCCGTGGTGGGCGGGTGCCCGGATCTCGACCCCGACCCGACCGGCTACGTGGAGGCGGTCCTCGAGGTCGCGGCGGAGCACGGCTGCGCGGTGGATCTGCATACGGACGGCGGTGATCCGGCACGGCTCGGGCGGATCGCGACGATGGCCGGAGGGCTGCGGCCCGGCGTCACGATCGGGCCGTGCGGCGGGCTCGGGCGGCTGCCGCGCGAGGTCGCCGCGCGCACCGCCGACCGACTCGCCGCCGCGGGCGTCACGGTGGTCTGCCTGCCGCAGGGCGGCTGCGCGGGCGTCGACCGTCGCGGCACGGCTCCCGTACGGCTCCTGCGTGCGGCCGGCGTGCGGGTCGCGGCGGGCAGCGGGGCGCTGCGCGACATGGCGAACCCGGTGGGGCGCGGCGATCCGTTGGAGGCCGCGCACCTGCTGGTCTCGCGCTACGGGCTGCGCCCCGAGGAGGCGTACGACTGCGTCAGCGGGGCAGCGCGGGCAGCGCTCGGGCTGCCCGAGGTGCGGGTGGAGGCGGGCTTCCCCGCGGAGCTCGTCGCCGTGCGCGGCGACCGGCTCGCGGGTGCGCTCTCACTCGCGTACAGCCGGATCGTGGTGCACCGGGGGCGGGTGGTGGCGCGCACCAGTGCGGTGCGGGAGTACTGCGACTCGGCGTCGGCGCTCGATCTGCCGCGGCAGGGGCGAGCGGGGATGCCGATGGAGGGCGGGGGCTGCGGGCAGGAGTGAAAGGGCCCGCCCGCACGCGGGCCCCCTTGACTCCTGTGAAGCCCATCTGCCGCCCTCCCCCGGGGCGTTGACCAACTGTCAGAAGCCGCCCATCGGGGTGCCCATCATGAACGGGTTGCCGCCCGCGAGCTCGCCGAGCGGGACCTCGGTCGCGCCGGACGGTGCGCTGATGTCGCCCGCCTTGCCGAACTTGAGCACCAGCGGGACCTTGGCGCCCTTCTTGCCGTCGGCGAGGGTCGCGAGGTCGAAGGAGATCTTCGACAGCGTGCCGTTGGTGATGGAGAAGTCGACGGCCACCTTCTTGGCGGGGGCGTCCTTGAGGTCCTTGGCGGTGGGAAATCCGGCGCCGGGCGGCAGTTCGTCCTTCAGGGGGCCGAGCTTGTCGAAGAGGTCCGTCAGGAGCTCGCGGAAGGACGCCTTGGCGACGATGCGCTCCGTGCCGTCCTTGGTGCCGGCGCTGCGGAGCGTGACGTCGTCGGCGATGACGCCGCGCAGGGCCTTGAGGACCTTCCGCTGAGTCTTCTCGTCCACGCCGCCGGAACGCTTGGAGTTCTCGCCCGACGTGCTCTTCCGGACGTCCGAGACGTCCACCTTGACCCACTCGCCTTCGAGGGCCTTCGCGAGCCCCTCCTCACCCTTCGGGAGGTCCTTCGACGAGGGGAGGGGGAAGCCCATGAGCTCCGACGACTTCTGCATGTCGAGGCGGAAGTAGACGAAGTCTCCGGCGAACCGGTACTCGGCCAGGGTGCCGCCCTTGACCGACACCTTCGCGCCCATCCCGACGAAGTCCTTCTCGCCTGAGTCGGACAGCGGCTTCTTCGACCGTACGGAGAAGGTGACGTGGGCACCGGCGAACGCCTTGGCGATCGTCGGCGGCATGGCCTCGTCGCCCTGTCCGCCGGCCAGCTCCATGAGCGCGTCCGGCTTCGCGTCGAGGCCCAACTCGAAGGACAGCGACTTCTGTTCGCCGAGCTTGTCGGCGGCCTTGTCGATCTTCTGACCGGCCGTCAGGTTCTCGACGGTGCCGCAGGCGGAGGTGGTCGCGAGCAGCAGGGCGGCGCAGGCGGCCGCGGTGAGGGTGGTGGTGCGTATGGCGCTGATGTCTGTCTCCCGCAGAGGTCCGATGAGAGACCCGGCGGCCGTCGGCGGCACGGGTCGCTGATGAGACCCACGAGGCGCCCGCAAGGTTGCGCGGCGAACGGGGTCGGCCCGGCGTACGGTCGGAAGCATGCGCATTGTCATCGCTGGTGGTCATGGTCAGATCGCGCTGCGGCTCGAGCGTCTGCTCGCCGCACGCGGAGACGAGGTCGCGGGCGTCATCCGCCGCGCCGAGCAGGCGGACGACCTGCGGGAGGCCGGGGCCGAGCCCCTTGTGTGCGACCTGGAATCGGCGTCCGTGGAGGAGGTCGCCGGGCTTCTGGAGGGCGCGGACGCGGCGGTGTTCGCGGCCGGCGCGGGGCCGGGCAGCACGGCCGGGCGCAAAGACACGGTGGACCGCGGGGCGGCCGTGCTGTTCGCGGACGCGGCGGAGCGGGCCGGGGTCCGGCGGTACGTCGTGGTGTCGTCGATGGGCGCGGACCCGGCCCATCAGGGTGACGAGGTCTTCGACGCGTATCTGCGGGCCAAGGGCGAGGCGGACGTGTCCGTACGGGCCCGGTCCGGTCTGGACTGGACGATCCTGCGTCCCGGGATGCTCACGGACGACGCGGGCACCGGACTCGTACGTCTGGAGGCGTCCACCGGGCGGGGTCCGGTGCCGCGGGACGATGTGGCGGCGGTGCTCGCGGAGCTGGTGGACACCCCCGCCACCGCGGGGCTGACGCTGGAGCTGATCTCCGGGTCGGCGCCGGTGATGGTGGCGGTCAAGTCGGTCGCGGGGAACTGAGCGCGGTTCAGAAGAGCGGGAGCTGGCCGGGCACTGTCGGGACCACGTAGCCGTCGAGGGACGGCTGCGCGGCGCCGAGCTGCGCCGGCCTGCGGGAGCCGGGGCAGGACACGAGTTCGCCCGCGCTGCGGGCCCCGGGCGGGTCGTGGCGGGCGAAGCGGCCGGCCACGACGGCGATGTCGCGGCGGCACTCGGGGCAGTTTCTGCGGCGAGACGCCGACGGTACGGACATGGGATCAGTCTGCGCCACGGGGCGTCCGAGGATCCGAAGAAGCCCTCTCCGGACGGCGATGTCACGGTCCGCGGGGCTTCCTGAGGCTTCCCTGAGGGCTTCCCTGGGAGCTTCCCGCCATGTGGCGGCGCCGGACTCACAGCCTGCCTCGTCCACGTCCCGTCCACGTCCCGTCCCGGCGCATCCCGCGCCCCCTGGCCTCCCGGGTACCCCCAGTAGGGTGGGCGCGACAGCACCCCATGAACCGGAGCAAGGAGCAGACGTGAGCGAGTCGGCGTCTAACGACCTGCAGCAGGAGATCGCCCGGGAGCTCCAGGTCGCCGAGACCTTCGAGGCCGAGCGTGAGATCGAACGGCGGGTGGCCTTCCTCACCGAGCGGCTGACCTCCACCGGCCTGCGCTCCCTCGTGCTCGGCATCAGCGGCGGTGTCGACTCCACCACCGCCGGCCGGCTGTGCCAGCTCGCCGTGGAGCGGGCCCGGGCCGCCGGACACGAAGCGCGGTTCTACGCGATGCGGCTGCCCTACGGGATTCAGGCCGACGAGCACGACGCCCAGCTCGCGCTCTCCTTCATCCGGGCCGACCACGTACTGACCGTGGACATCAAGCCCGCCAGCGACGCCGCGATCGAGGCCGCACTGGCCGCCGACGTGAGCTTCCGCGACGAGGGCCACCAGGACTTCGTGCACGGCAACATCAAGGCCCGGCAGCGCATGGTCGCCCAGTACGCGGTGGCCGGCGCGCACAACGGCCTGGTCGTCGGCACCGACCACGCCGCCGAGGCCGTCTCCGGCTTCTTCACGAAGTTCGGCGACGGCGCCGCCGACCTGGTCCCGCTGACCGGCCTGACCAAGCGCCGGGTGCGCGCCGTCGCGGACTCGCTGGGCGCACCCGCCGAGCTGGTGTGGAAGGTCCCCACGGCCGACCTGGAGACCCTCGACCCGGGCAAGGCCGACGAGGACGCGCTCGGGGTCACCTACGACGACATCGACGACTTCCTGGAGGGCAAGCCGGTCGACGGGCGGGCCTTCGAGACGATCGTCCACCGCTACCGCCTCACCGACCACAAGCGCCAACTCCCCATCGCGCCCTAGAAGGCTCTGCTCGCCGGGGATGCAAAGAACCCCCTCCGAACTGCGTTTCCGCAGTTCGGAGGGGGTTCTCCACTATGTGGCGGCGCCAGGATTCGAACCTGGGAAGGCTGAGCCGGCAGATTTGCAGTCCCCACAGGCGAGTGGGTCTGACCTGGCCCTTTTCTGAGGGACTAGCGCGTTGCCCCACGCTGGCCCCGCTAGGGCGTGTCCGGCGCTATGGATGCGGTCGAGGCGATGGCTGATCCGGAGGGCCGGGCTAAGGCGATCTGTGAGGTGCTGGCCTAGATGTCGCCGACGGCGAACTGCTCGATCGTCGCGCCGTAGTCGGTGAGGCCCCCGACCACGCAACGGGCGCCGAGCTCGGTCAGGTTGCTGGTGGTGCGGCCGCTGCCACGTGCGGTGCCTCCCGCGAAGGCGCCGGTGGCGATGGAGCCGCCTTCCAGGGAGAAGGACTGCGTGTCGCCGCGGAACGTCGTCTGGTCGATGACCGTGCGGGTTCCGTCGTTCCAGTAGATCGTCGCCTTGGCGTAGCCGGGCCCGATGGGGCCGGGGCACTGGGCGGGAAGGCTGGCTTGGAATTGGATCGAGCCGCCGGTGATCTTCGGGTGGGATTTGGATGTGCAGTTGCCCATGTCGCCATTGGCGGACAGCTGCAACGTCTTCTTGGCGAAGGTGATGCCGGGGTTGTACTGCACGCTGAGGGCGCCGCCATTGCAGACGACATGGCCGATGTCGGCCGGGGCTGCGGCCGATGCCTGGCCGAGGGGGGACAGAGCGATCGCCGCGGCGGCAACAGCCGCCGACATGAGGGGACTACGCACGTGAGGGCCTCGTTCCAACTAGCTGGATGGGGCGAACACGGGAAGCGAATCCGATTTCGCATGGGCCAGCCCGCGCCGCACCATCGGGCCGTCACAACGCCACCCGACCGGAGCACGCACCGCAACCGTGCAGGTCAGGCGCCCGGCAGCGAGGCCGGGCACCTGCTTCCACTTCGGCGGTCGCCAGCCCTGGCTCGGCGACCGCGCCGCTCAGTCAATTTCCACGATGAGCGGTACGCCCCCGCGTCAGGCCCAGTTCGCACATGCGGCCTGATCGCACAGGTACTCAGTATCGAGCTAAGCCGATAGACCGGTTAGTGACCCACGAGTGGTGTGACTAGAGGACGGCGACGGTGAACGTGACGTCAACCGGCTGGTGGTTGTCGCTGTAGACGCTGGTTACCGAGATGATGTCGGTGCCGCGGGGGCAGCCAGTCACACCGTATCCGGCAGTCCGCACGGTGACGCTGGCGCCGCCGTTGTTGGCTGTGGCGAGGATCGCCGCATTCTGCAGGTCGTCGATGTCCGGGTCCGACACCTTGAGGCAGTACGTCCCTACCTTGGGGTGCGTTACCTCGGAGATGTTCTTGGCTGCCAGGAGCGTGCCGGGCTCGTGGACCATCGCGGCCGCGCGGGCGTAGGGGGCGTACATGTCGGCCGGTACCGCGTTCGCCGTGCCGGCCAGGACGGGAACCGACACCAGGGCGGCGACCGTGACGGCGATGGCGCGACTGCGCCTGGTGATGCTGTGAGACATGGGAGTACTTCCTTCTTGTCGGCTGCGTTGCCCCGGAGGTTGCCGGGGAGCGGCCAGGTTGCCCTGGGACGGGCGGTCCCCGGGTCCCTGCTGTTCGGACGGGATGATCAGGGGACGAGGAGCATGAAGGGCACGTCGACGTAACTGCCGCTGGCGGTGCCGATGTAGACGGTCACCGTGTCGTCCGCGTTCGAGCACTCGGGGGACGGGGTGGTGCGCACCAGCGCAGCTGCAAAGGGCGAGCTGCCCGCAGCTACCAGGGTCACGACCGGGGTGCTGCGACTGACGTCGATCTTCGTGGCGTCGTCGAAGGTCACGCAGTACAGGCCGACACCGGGTTTGGTGACTGACTTGATTCCCTTGGACTGGGCGCGGGTTCCGTCCGCGTTGATCTGAGCGGATGCCTGCGCGTAGCTTGGCCTTGATGGGTGAATCGTCCGCGATGGCCACACCCCCGAGGACTCCTGCGGACACGAGGGCCACCGCTACGGCTGTCCCGATGACTCCCCGGCGGGTCCTGGCGGTCTTGATCATGATTTCCTTCCCTGACTGGGCGTGATCGCCATGGCGACAGGATCACTGTCTGTGTATATATGGATACAGACAGTGACTAGCAGCCGGCGGGCAAATCACTCACCCAAAGAGATCAAGAACGGCCCTTTCCGGGAGGAAGGTCAACGGCAGCTGCACCGGCGCCTGCCCCCACTGCCGGCCTGACACCGAGCTAGGCATTCAGGACTGAGAGAAGCCTGGCCGGAAGGAAGGGATGGAGACCGGGCGGGGCTCCGCGGAAATCCTCCGAGGCCAACACCCGTACCGCATGCACGCACCGGCCATTCGGGTGACCATGGACGCATGGCGACGGCGCCGATAGTCGTGCACCCGCCGCTCGGCACGGGCGGCCGGCGGGTAACCGCGCGCGGACAGATCCTCGGCCTCGCCTACTCAGATGGGGACGTCATCGAGTTCCTGCGCCGCGCGGGCCTGCCGGACGGGGAGGACCTGCTTGAGGATCCGTCGTGGGTGAAGTGGCACGGCGGCCGGGCGCACCACTACGAGGCTGCATAAGAGGCAGCGCGCTGGAACCAACCGGTACGCGTGGGAGAGATCGTTTCCTGCCATGGGGCGTCCACGGTGGGCACCTGGGGCCGATGCGCTCCGCGAACGCCGTACGCCCCGGCGTCGACATCAAGTCTCGTATGTCCTACACCCGTTGGCTCGGCATCGGCACCGGCACCGGCACCGGCACCATGGCGCCCCTGCCGCTGGCCGTCCTGGCCCTGGTCGAGAGGGAAGAGACCACCGCCCCCGCCCGGGGGGAGGTGGTCTCTTCCCTCCCCAGGCGCGCGACATGGGATGGGGCCGTGGCCACCGGCTGCCGCCACACAGAGAAGTACGTCCGCACCGGCCTCGAACGCGGACTGGCCCTGGTGAGGTCCCGTCCCGAATCCGGCGCGGCCTCGCAGGCGTTCGGGGTGGCCCAGTTCCTCGCCAAGCAGCACGCCCAGTGCCCCGGCCCCTGCGGCCTGGACGCGCTCGGGCAAGAGGTCATCGCCGCGGCTGTCTCCGTTGGGGTCCCCGAGCCGTATGCGGCCCGCGCGATCGGCAACGGGCTCAACGCCGATGCGGGGAGGGCAGCATGAGCCCTCACCCCCGCTCCCCGCGTGCCGCCGAGCGACGGCACCTGCGGCTGGTCGTGGGCGACCGAGAGGGCGTCGCCGAAGGCGTCCCCATTGCTGTTCGCCCTGACCCGCAGACGAACGACGGATACCAGCCCCGGTCCGTTCTGCACGTCGTGGCGCCCCCGGACTGGCACGTGGCCCCGTCAGCCCACTCGTGGTGCTCCTGCGGCCGTGAACGCCAAGCCATCGGCCGCGCCGCCGTACTGCGCCTCGTGGCCGCCCACAACGAACACCGCGACACCTGCCCGCAGCTCGCCACCACCAGGGAAGGAGGCAAGGCCGTATGAGCATCCCCAACGACATGAGCCCCGACCTGTGGGAGGGGCTCGATCACATCGCCCCCGAGCAGATCACCGGACCCGCGTGGGACGAACCCGTCCCGCTCAAGGCCCGCCCGCCCCTGCCCGCCTTCCCCGTCGACACCCTCCCGCCTGGCTCGGGGACATGGTTCGAGGCGTCGCCGAGGAAACCCAGACCCCCATCGACCTCGCCGGATGCCTCGCCCTCGCGGTCATCGCCACCGCCGCCGGCGGGCGCGTGAAGGTCTGCGTGCGCGGCCACTGGCGCGAGCCAGTGAACATCTACACCGCCGTGGCTCTGGACCCCGGAAACCGCAAGAGCGCCGTGTTCGACCTCATGGTGCGCCCCCTGCTCGACGCCGAGAAGGCACTCATCGAGCTGTCCGGGCCCGTGCGGGCCGAGGCCGAGACCCTGGCCCGCCTCGCCAAAGCAGCCGCAGAGAAGGCCGCACAGAAAGCCGGAGCGGCCGAGCCAGGGTGCTCGCCTTCCAGAAGGTCACCGAGGCCCGACTGGGGCAGGACGGAAGCTTCGCTCCGATCGTCAAATGGGCGTCCAAGCGGGACGGGGCCGTGGCACGGATCGCGGGCCTGCAACCCCCTCCCAAGAGGTTCTGTCAGGTTTTAGTTCAGTTCTGTCAAAGATCCCGACCCGTCCATACATGCAGGTCAGAGGCCATGCGTCGAGGTTCTGTCAGTCCGCCTTCTACCGCATGCGCGCCCGCGGCCAAGCCCCCCGCCTCCAGAGGCTGCCCAACGGGCACCTCCGTGTCAGCCGAGACGACCTCGATGCCTGGTGGGCTGCCTGCGAGCAGCGCGCTGCCTGACATCGCCCTTTGAGCCCGCCCCGGATCTCCGGGGCGGGCCCTTTTGATTTTGGAGAAGCATGGGCACGACGTACGACGTCCGCATCTGGGCTGTCCGGCAGCACAAAGACCGTAAGCAAGCCTCAGCAGAGCTGCGTTGGAGGACAGGCGACACTCCGCACTCTCAGACGTTCCAGACCAAGACACTGGCCGAAGGCCGCCGCGCCGAACTTCTTCGCGCGGTGCACGCTGGCGAGCCGTTCGATGAGGGAACGGGCGTACCGGTCAAGGAGCTTCGGGACCGCAACGACGTGAGCTGGTATCAGCATGCCCTCGACTACATCGCGATGAAGTGGCCCCACTCCCCCGGGTCGACCCGCCGCACGCTCGCAGAAGCGATGGCCACCGTCACCCCTGTGCTCGTGAAAGACACCAAGAGCATGACCGATGCCAGGACAGTGCGCGCAGCCTTGTACGGCTAGGCTTTCAACATGAACCGCCGCGGCGAGGAACCCCCCGCCGACGTGGCCAAGGTGCTCGACTGGTTCGAGCGGAAGTCACTCCCCAGATCGGCGCTGTCCGACCGGATGCGCGTACGGACAGCACTCGATGCGCTCACCAAGAAGCTGGACGGTACGACGGCCGCTGCGAGCACCATTCGCCGGAAGCGGGCCATCTTCCACAACGCCCTTGGCTACGCGGTCGACGCCGATCGCCTCGCCGCCAATCCGCTACCCCAGGTCCGGTGGAAGGCACCCGAGCAGGTCTCGGACGAGGTGGATCCCGCCTGTGTGCCGAGACCGCGCCAAACGGCGACACTGCTCAGTGCCGTGCGTGCACAGGGCCCGAGGGCGCCGCATGGTCGCCTTCTTCGGATGCATGTACTTCGCGGCGGCACGGCCGGCGGAGGCGATCGGGCTCCGCTTGGCAGACTGTGACCTCCCACGCCGTGGATGGGGCACGCTGCGGCTGCGCGAGACGCGCCCCCGCTCTGGGTCCGCGTGGACCGACACGGGCGAGTCTCACGACAGGCGGGGACTGAAGCACCGGCCGCGCAAGGCGGTCCGAGTGGTCCCCATCCCCCCGGACCTGGTCGCGCTGCTCCGCTGGCACGTCACGGCGTACGGGGTGTCACCCGACGGCCGTCTGTTCCGCACGCTGAGAGGCGGCATCATCCAGGACACCGGCTACGGCGATGTGTGGGCCGAGGCTCGCCGGCGGGCGCTCTCTCCAGCGCAGTACGTGTCTACGCTGGCCAAGCGCCAATACGACCTTCGTCATGCCGCCGTGTCGACATGGCTGAGTTCCGGAGCCTAGCCACAGGCGGTCGCGCAGAGAGCGGGGCACAGCGTGGCCGTCCTGTTCCGCGTCTACGCGAAGTGCCTGGACGGTGCGGAGGCCACAGCCAACGCTCGGATCGAGGCCGCGTTGAAGGGCTAGTGCCGCATCAGGCAACGTTCGCCCTGGTGAGGAACCAAGCCAACACAGCCACGCCGATGGGCAACGCAACAAGGTAGCCGACGAGGATACCGACGCCCGGATCAGCCAGCGCAGGAAAGACCCAGTTCACTGCTGCAGCCACGAGCAGTCTCACCGTTGCCAGCGCAAGGAGAGCGGCGACAACAGCAAGCCGACGCGGCGGACCCGCCCCGCGATACAACTCAGCCGCAGGCCCGATCGCGATCAGGCCCGTCACGAGGAGGACGAAACCAGTGTCGGGCAGCCACCCGAACGGCCACCCCACCAGAGCGACCAACCCGGAGACAGCGAGGCCGCCCAGCTCCAGCGCGACGGTGGCCACTACCGGGTGGTCCCACGAGGGGCCTCGGATCGAGCCGCTCCCACTGTCCTTCTCATCGGCCACGTCGTCAGAGTAGCCATCGACAGGGCGAACGTTGCCTGATGCGGCACTAGTAGCAGCCCATGGGGCGCCCCACAGGTGCCCCACACGCACTGGTCAGCACGCGACACAGGGTGAGACACAGTGGGGCAATACGCCTAAAGCGGATCTGCCGTCCGAGGAAACGACGAGAGGGCCCGTTCCCAGCGTATTTGCTGGTCACGGACCCTCTCGGTCGTGTGGCGGCGCCAGGATTCGAACCTGGGAAGGCTGAGCCGGCAGATTTACAGTCTGCTCCCTTTGGCCGCTCGGGCACACCGCCATGGGTTTGCTGCTTTGGATCTCCGCTGTGGGGCGGTGCTCCGTGGCAACGACGTAAACGATACCTGATGGACGGGGGTGCTTCGCCACCCGATTGATCGGTACTCGGGGGCGGGGTGATGGCTAGGCTTTGCGGATGCGGCCCAGGGAGCCAGGGCCGTGGATGACGCATCCAGACGCAAGCCGTTTCACAACCCGATACAAGGAGCCACAGGACATGGCCGACTCCAGTTTCGACATCGTCTCGAAGGTCGAGCGGCAGGAGGTCGACAACGCCCTCAACCAGGCCGCCAAGGAGATCTCGCAGCGCTACGACTTCAAGAACGTCGGCGCCTCGATCTCGTGGTCCGGCGAGAAGATCCTGATGGAGGCGAACTCCGAGGACCGCGTCAACGCGATCCTCGACGTCTTCCAGACCAAGCTGGTCAAGCGCGGGATCTCGCTGAAGGCGCTGGACGCTGGAGAGCCGCAGCTCTCCGGCAAGGAGTACAAGATCTTCGCCTCCATCGAGGAGGGCATCTCGCAGGACAACGCCAAGAAGGTCGCGAAGCTCATCCGTGACGAGGGCCCCAAGGGCGTCAAGGCGCAGGTCCAGGGCGAGGAGCTGCGGGTCAGCTCGAAGAGCCGCGACGACCTCCAGGCCGTGCAGGCGCTGGTCAAGGGCCACGACTTCGACTTCGCGCTGCAGTTCGTGAACTACCGGTAGGAACAGCGGGTCAGGACAGCGGGTTACCGCAACTGTCGCCGAAGCAGGCGCAATCGCCCTGACGTGACGGTCTGCCGCCGCTCCCGGTGCGAGGCCGGTGGGACTGGAGTCCCACCGGCCACAAGGCACTCCAGGTTGTTGCGGCGGCAGAACCCACGCGGTCAGCGCAGGTTCCACCCTCGAAGTCCGGTGAGGGACCCCCGGCATGCGCTCCCGGCTACCGTGATGCGAACGGCTGGTCCGTACGGACGATTTCGCGGCCGAGCGGCATCAGGGAGACCGGGATCAGCTTGAAGTTGGCGATGCCCAGGGGGATGCCGATGATCGTGATGCACTGCGCGATGCCCGTCACGATGTGGGCGAGGCAGAGCCACCAGCCGGCCAGGATCAGCCACAGCACGTTCCCGATACAGGACGGGGCGCCCGCGTCGTGGCGCTCGACCGTCGTATAGCCGAACGGCCACAGCGCGTACACGCCGATCCTGAACGCCGCGATGCCGAACGGGATTCCAATGATCGTGATGCAGAGGATCAGGCCCGCGAGCAGGTAGCCGAGGAACAGCCAGAAGCCGCTCAGCACTAGCCAAATGATGTTGAGGATTGTCTTCACGAGTGACGACCTGCCATCTGCTCGAGCCGGGCGATGCGCTCCGCCATCGGCGGATGCGTGGAGAACATCTTGGACATGCCCTGCCCGGGGCGGAAAGGGTTCGCAATCATCATGTGGCTTGCGGTCTCGATCCGCGGCTCCGGGGGGAGCGGCAACTGCTTGGTGCCCGCGTCGAGTTTGCGCAGGGCGCTCGCCAGAGCCAGCGGGTCGCCGGTGAGCTGGGCGCCCGACGCGTCCGCCTCGTACTCCCTGGAGCGGCTGATGGCGAGCTGGATGACCGTGGCCGCGAGCGGGCCCAGGATCATGATCATCAACATGCCGAGCAGGCCCGGACCGTCGTCGTCGCTCGACCGGCCGATGGGGATCAGCCAGGCGAAGTTGACCAGGAACATGATCACCGAGGCGAGGGCGCCGGCGACGGACGAGATCAGGATGTCGCGGTTGTAGACATGGCTCAGCTCGTGCCCGATGACACCGCGCAGCTCGCGCTCGTCGAGGATCCGCAGGATGCCTTCGGTGCAGCACACCGCGGCGTTACGGGGATTGCGCCCCGTCGCGAAGGCGTTGGGGGCTTCCGTCGGCGAAATGTACAGCCGGGGCATCGGCTGGCGGGCCTGCGTCGACAGCTCGCGGACCATGCGGTAGAGCGCGGGGGCCTCGAACTCGCTCACGGGGCGCGCACGCATCGCGCGCAGGGCCAGCTTGTCGCTGTTCCAGTACGCGTACGCGTTCGTCGCGAGGGCGATGCCGAGGCCCACGATCAGCCCCGTACGACCGAAGAAGCTGCCGATGACGATGATGAGGGCGGACAGTCCCCCGAGGAGTACGGCGGTCTTCAGCCCGTTGTGCCGGCGGTGCACGGTACGCCCTCCATGTGGTGCGGCAGGGGAACCCTCTGCTTGCTGGTGCTGGGTGCTTCCACGGTCCAGTGGACCCTCCTGTACTGGTCAACGCCAGACGAGGAGGACGAGTTCCCTTGTGCGCGCGGAGGGCGAGGAGGGCGCGTGTAGGCCGTACGGGTGGGGGGTGGCCCGCCGGCCAGGGTCAGCGCTGTTCGGGGAGCCCGGCGAGCGCGAGGGCCTCGGGGTCGGCCTTGAGCTCGCTGGTGCAGTGGGAGCAGCGGGTGGCGATCGCGGGGATCTGGCTGAAACAGCGCGGGCAGTCGCGCAGGGCGGCCTTGATGTCGACCGGCTTGCCGCGGTCGAGGCGGGCCTGGAACTTCATCATCGGGACGACGACGAGGAAGTAGAGCACCGCCGCCGTGATCACGAAGGCGATCGCCGCGGCGACGAACTTGCCGTACGGGAAGTCCGTGCCCTCGACCTGGAAGTGCGCCTTGCTGAAGTCGCCGGTCGAGCTCGTCGCGAGGCCGATGAGCGGGGCGATGAACGCCGTGCTGAAGCCCGTGACGACGGCGGTGAAGGCGGAACCGACGGCGAGGCCGATCGCCATGGTCACGATGTTCCCGCGAAGGATGAAGTCCTTGAACCCGCTCAGCACGGCAGTGTCTCCCTGGTGTACGACGTTTGGGGGGTCGCTATGAGGGTGCCTAGAAGAGGCCCGTCGAGGCAAAACGGAGCACCATCTGAGGTGCGCCCGACAGGGCGACCCCGATGACGGCGGTGAGCCCGATCGCCGCGGTGAGCGGGGCCGGGATCCGCTGTAGCGCCTGCTCGCCCTCGGCGGGGCGGAACAGGGTCGCCGTCCACTGAAGGTAGTAGTAGAGCGCGATCACGACGTTGACGGCCATGACGACGGCGAGCCAGCCGAGGCCCGCGTCGACGGCCGCCGAGAAGACGGTGACCTTCGCGAAGAGGCCGATGATGCCGGGCGGCAGGCCCGCGAGGCAGAGCAGGAAGAAGCCGAGGACCAGGGCGGCCAGCGGCCTTGACCGGTACAGGCCGCGGTAGTCGCTGATGCGGTTCAGGGGCTTCGTACGGGCGACGAGTGCGGCCACGGCGAAGGCGCCGAGGTTCACGGCGGCGTACATGAGGGCGTACGCGACGGTGGAGCCGATGGCCTTGTCGGCGTCCTTGGAGTAGGCGGCCGCCGCGATCGGGACGAGGAGGTAGCCGGCCTGGCCCACCGAGGACCAGGCGAGCAGGCGTACCGCGCTGTACGCGCGCGTGGCCTGCTGGCGCAGGGCCGCCACGTTGCCCACGGTCATGGTGAGCGCGGCGAGCGCGGCGAGCGCCGGACCCCACACATCGG
Source organism: Streptomyces sp. NBC_01445 (assembly GCF_035918235.1). Lineage (NCBI taxonomy): Bacteria > Bacillati > Actinomycetota > Actinomycetes > Kitasatosporales > Streptomycetaceae > Streptomyces > Streptomyces sp. NBC_01445. Next base: position 4,745,468 of record NZ_CP109485.1, read on the forward strand.
CGTAGGACGGGAAGGCGACGACGGTGACGAGGATGATCCCGGAGAAGCCGACCGCCTTGCCGATCACCGACAAGTAGGCGGCGATCGGGAGAGGGGCTCCTACGTAGGTGTCGGGCACCCAGAAGTGGAAGGGGACGGCGGCGGTCTTGAAGGCGAAGCCGACGAGGGTGAGGGCGACGCCCGCCTGAGCCAGGGTGTGGAACTGCCCGTCGACCTGCGTCAGGGCGGTGGCGATCCTCGTGAGGTGCAGGGTGCCCGTCGTCGCGTAGACGAAGCTCACGCCCAGGAGGGTGACCGCGGTCGCCGTGACCGAGGACAGGAAGAACTTCAGGGCAGCTTCGGAGGAGCGCCGGTCGTCACGCTTGATGCCGACGAGGGCGAACGCCGGCAGGGACGCCACTTCCAGGGCGACGACGAGGGTGGCCAGGTCGCGTGAGGCGGGCAGCAGGGCGGCGCCCGCGGCGGAGGACAGGAGCAGGAACCAGAACTCCCCCTCGGGGAGCGGCGCCTTGGCTGGCGTGTTCTTCGCGTCCTTGATGCCGGTGATGGACAGCAGCGCGGTCAGCAGGGCGCCGGCCAGGACGAGGAACTGGATGACGAGCGTGAAGTGGTCGGCCGTGTAGCTGCACGCGGCCTGCTCGCCCTTGAGCGTCTTGAGGCAGAAGGTCGAGCGGTCGCCGTCCAGGAGCGGCAGCAGCGCGAGCGCGGCGGCGGCCAGACCCGCGACGGAGACCCAGCCGAGCAGCGCCTTCCTGCGCTCGCCGAGGAACAGGTCCGCGACGAGCACCACGAGGCCGACGACCGCCGCGATGGTGGGCGGCGCGATCGCGAGCCAGTCGACGGACTGGACGAGGGACGCCACGGACGGCGCGGCGACGGCGGTCACTGGATGCCTCCTGCGAGGAGCTTCTGCACGGCCGGGTCGGTGAGGCCGATCAGGGCCGCGGGCCAGAGCCCGCCGACGACGGTGAGGGCGACGAGCGGGGTCCAGGCGGCGAACTCGTAGCCCTGGACGTCGGCCAGCTTCGGCGCCTCGGCCTCGTGCGGGCCCATGCAGACGCGGCGGACGACGGCGAGCATGTACGCGGCGGTGAGCAGGGTGCCGAACGCGGCGATCGCCATGAACGTGAGGAACGCGGGGCGGCTCAGGCCGGCGGCCGGCTTGAACGCTCCGAACAGGGCGAGCATCTCGCCCCAGAACCCGGCGAGGCCCGGCAGCCCGAGGGACGCGACGGCGGCGAAGGCGAGGAGGCCGCCGAGGCGGGGCGCCTTGCCGTAGAGCGCCATGCCGCCCTGCTGGGCGAGTGTGTCCAGGTCCGTGCTGCCCGTGCGGTCCTTGAGGGCGCCGACGAGGAAGAACAGCAGGCCGGTGATGAGGCCGTGGGCGATGTTCGCGAAGAGCGCGCCGTTGACGCCGGTCGGGGACATCGTCGAGATGCCTAGCAGGACGAAGCCCATGTGCCCGACGGACGAGTACGCGATGAGGCGCTTGAGGTCGCCCTTGGCGCCGGGCCGTGCGAGGGCCAGGCAGGCCAGGGACCCGTAGATGATCCCGACGACGGCGAACGCGGCGAGGTACGGCGCGAAGGTGCGCATGCCGTCGGGTGTGATCGGCAGCAGGATCCGCACGAATCCGTACGTGCCCATCTTCAGCAGCACGCCGGCGAGGAGGACCGAGCCGACGGTGGGCGCGGCGGTGTGGGCGTCCGGCAGCCAGCTGTGCAGCGGCCACATCGGCGTCTTGACCGCGAGCCCGATCCCGATCGCCAGAACGGCGGTGACCTGCACGGACGTGCTCAGGCCCCGGCCGTTGTCAGAGGCGAGTGCCACCATGTCGAATGTGCCGGACTTGAGTCCGATGAGGAGGAGGCCGAGCAGCATCACGACGGAGCCGAGGAGCGTGAAGAGGATGAACTTCCAGGCAGCCTTGGCCCGTTGCTCACCGCCCCAGCGGGCGATGAGGAAGTACATCGGGATGAGGACCATCTCGAAGGCGAGGAAGAACAGCAGCAGATCGAGCACGGCGAAGGTCGCGAGGGTGCCGGACTCGAGGACGAGGATCAGCGCGACAAATGCCTTGGGGGACGGGCCTGTCGGCATTTTGAAATAGCTGTACAGCGCGCAGAGGAAGGTCAGCAGCGCGGTCAGGACCAGGAGGGGGAGCGAGATGCCGTCGATGCCGAGGTGGATGCGCACGTCGAGTGCGGGGATCCAGCTGATGTCGGTCGTGGCCTGCATCTTTGACGGGTGGTCATGGTCGAAGCCCAGCGCGAGGACGATCGCGGCGATGAGGATCACGCCGGTCACGGTCACGCCGTGGCGGAGCACGGCCTGGTCCGGGGACTTTCCCTTCAGCCCGGGCGGGGCCGGGAGAAGAGCGGCGGCGGCGCCGATGAGCGGGCCGGCGACGATCAGTGCGAGAAGGAACTGCATCACGGATTCGCTGATATCGATCACGGCTGCTCACGCTCCGGCGGTGGCGACGAGGACGACGGCGATCGCCAGGACGACGGTCCCTGCGAGCAGGGCGCTGAGATAGGTCTGCACGTTGCCGGTCTGGGCGCGGCGGACGGCCCGGCCCAGCCAGTTGGGTACGGCGGCGGCGCCGCGGACATAGGTCTCGACGACCTCGCGGTCGAGGAAGCGGACCAGTGAGGCCGCGGCCAGGACGGGCCGGACGAACAGGACCGCGTAGACGGCGTCCAGGTGGAAGCCGGTGGCCGCGTGGCGGTGCAGCGGGCCGAGCAGGAGACGGCCCGGGTCCGCCGGGTCGGGGGCGTAGGCGATGTCCCCGTACGCGGCCGTGTGGGTGGCGATGGCCTCGGCCTCGACGAGGCCGCCGTCCGCGTCGGGGTGGGCGGCGACGGCGCCGAGCGGGACACGGGCGGCGAGGGCCGTGGTGTGGCGCCAGGCCGCGTAGGTGACGATCCCGCCGACGAGGGCGACGCCCGTGCCGAGGACGGACGTGGTGAGGGTCGGGGTCAGCGAGCGGCCGTCGAACCAGTCGGGCAGGACGCCCACGGTGAGGCCGAAGGCGAGCGAGGGGATCGCCAGGACCCACAGGACGGCGTTCATCGCGACGGGCTGCCTGCCGTGGTCCGGGGCCTCGGCTCCGTGGCCGCGGAAGGCCAGGAGCCACAGGCGCGTGGCGTACGCGGCGGTGAGCAGGGCCGTGAGGAGGCCGGACACGAGGACGATCCAGCCCGCGGAGGACGGGATCGCCTCGGCGTGGCCGGTGGCCGCGTGCTCGGCGGAGCCGAGGACGGCCTCCTTGGAGAAGAAGCCGCTGAACGGCGGGATCGCGGCGAGCGCGAGGAGCGCCACGGTCATCGTCCAGTAGGCGTCGGGGACGCGGTCGCGCAGGTCCTTCATGCGGGACATGGCGGCGAGCGAGTTCGTGCCGGCGGCGTGGATGACCACGCCCGCCCCGAGGAACAGCAGCGCCTTGAAGGCGCCGTGCGACAGGAGGTGGAAGACGGCGGCGCCGCGGTCGCCGACGGCGAGGGCGCCGGTCATGTAGCCGAGCTGACCGATCGTCGAGTACGCGAGGACGCGCTTGATGTCGTCCTGCGCGAGGGCGGCGAGCGCCGAGCCGGTCATCGTGACGGCGGCCATGACGGCGAGGACGACCAGGGCGGCGCCGGAGGCGGCGAAGACGGGGAGGAGCCTGGCGACGAAGTAGACACCGGCGGCGACCATCGTCGCGGCGTGGATCAGCGCGGAGACCGGCGTGGGGCCGGCCATCGCGTCGGGCAGCCAGGTGTGCAGTGGGAACTGCGCGGACTTGCCCGCCACACCGGCGAGGAGCAGCAGGGCGATCAGCGTGGGGTGGTCGAGGCCGCCGCTCGCGACGGCACCGAGCACCGTCGTGATGCGGAAGGACCCGGCGTCCACGGCGAGCGCGAACAGGCCGATCAGGAAGGGGACGTCGCCGAGCTTGGTGACCAGGAACGCCTTGAGGGAGGCGGCGCGCGCCTCCGGGGTCTCCCAGTAGTGACCGACGAGGAAGTACGAGCAGATGCCCATGACTTCCCAGCCGACGAGCAGCACCATCAGGTCGCCCGAGTAGACGACGAGGAGCATCGCGGAGGTGAAGAGCGAGACGAGCGCGGCGTACGAGGGGTAGCGCGGGTCGTCGCGCAGGTAGGCCGTCGAGTAGATCTGCACGCACGACGCGACGACGCAGACCAGTACGGCGACGAGCGCGGCGAAACCGTCGATGTGCAGGGCGAGCTCGATGGGAACCGAGCCCGTCGGGGTGAGTTCGGTGGCCGAGTCGATGCTCCGGCCGCCGCCCTGGCGCACGGCGACGAGGACGGCGAGGGCGAGCGCCGCGAGGGTCGGCAGTACGGCGAGGGGCCGTACGAAGCCGGGGGCGGTGCGGCCCAGGAGCAGTCCCGCCGCGGCGGCGAGGAACGGGAGGAGGGGGACGAGTACGGCGAGGGTCGTGGTGGTCACGCGGTGGCCTCGGCCTTCTCGTCCGTCGCGGCCCCGGCGCCGGCGTCCGCTGCGGATCCGTCCGGTGCAGAGCCGTCGGGTCCGCCGTCGTCCGGGGACTCGGCGGTGTCGCGGAGCTTGTCGATGTCGGAGGTGCCGCGGCCGCGGTACACGGCGAGCACGATCGCCAGACCGATGCCGATCTCTGCGGCGGCGATGGCGATGGTGAAGAGGGTCAGCGCCTGGCCGGAGTGGAGGGTGTCGCGGGCCGCCTTGCTGAGCCAGACGTCGAAGGCGACGAGGTTGAGATTGACGGCGTTGAGCATCAGCTCGACGGACATCAGAACCAGGATCGCGTTGCGGCGGGCCAGCACTCCGTACAGGCCCGTGCAGAAGAGCAGGGAGGAAAGGACGGCGGGATAGGCGAGGTGCATCAGCGGTTCCCCTCCCGGGCCTTGGAGTTCATGTCCTGTGCCTTGGCGGTCTTGCGGGAGAGGACGATCGCGCCGACGAGGGCCGCGAGGAGCAGGACCGAGAGGGCCTCGAAGGGGAGCACCCAGTGCTGGAAGAGGATCGATCCGGTCACCGCGGTGGTGCCCTGGGGAGCGCCGTCGAGGTCGACCCACGTGGTGCGGAAGGCGTCCACGACGACCCAGACGAGGGCGGCGGCCGCGGCGACGGCGACCGTCAGCGCGGCCCACCGGTTGCCCGAGTCGGCGTCCGGGGAGCGGCCGATGGGCGCCCGCGTGAGCATCAGCCCGAACAGAAGGAGGACGACGACGGAGCCGACGTAGATGAGGACCTGCATCCAGGCGATGAACTCGGCGGTGAGCAGCAGGTATTCGACGGCGAGGCCGCCGAGGGCGACGACCAGCCACAGGGCCGCGTGCACGAGCTGCTTGGTGGTGACGGTGACGATCGCGGCGCCGAAGGTGACCAGGCCGACGAGGAGGAACGCGATCTCGACGCCGGTCGGCGAGAGGAAGCCGTGGGTCTGCGTGGCCGCGGTGGCGGCCGCTGCGATGAGGCTCACGCGGGTCCCTCCTCTCCGGGGGCGGGTTCGTCGGGGGCGGGTTCCTCAGAGGCGGAGGCGGGTGCTTCCGAGGCCGGTGCCTGGGCGGCTGCGGCCTGAGCGGCGGCCAGCTTGTCGGCGGCCTTGCGGGCGGCGGCGAGTTCCTTGGGTTCCTCGGCCGCCGGGTCGAGCGCGGGCGGGGCCGGGACCGTCCACATCCACTCGCGCAGCCGGTCGCGCTCGTGGGTGAGTTCGTGGATGTCCGTCTCCGCGTACTCGAACTCCGGGGACCAGAACAGCGCGTCGAAAGGACACACCTCGATGCAGATACCGCAGTACATGCACAGGGCGAAGTCGATGGCGAAGCGGTCGAGGACGTTGCGGCTGCGCTCGCGGCCGCCCTCGACGGCGGCCGGCACCGTCTCCTTGTGGGAGTCGATGTAGATGCACCAGTCGGGACACTCGCGGGCGCACAGCATGCAGACCGTGCAGTTCTCCTCGAACAGGCCGATGACGCCACGGGTGCGGGGCGGCAGTTCGGGCTGGACGTCCGGGTACTGCTCGGTGACGGTCTTACGCGTCATCGTGCGGAGGGTGACGGCGAGGCCCTTGGCGAGACCTGCGCCTGGGATCGGAGCCACTAGTTGATCGCCACCTTCACGATTCCGGTGAGCGCGATCTGCGCGAGTGCGAGGGGGACGAGGAGGGTCCAGGAGAGCTTCTGAAGCTGGTCCTCGCGGAGACGGGGGTAGGTGACGCGCAGCCAGATCACGACGAACGCGAGGACGGCCGTCTTCAGCAGCGTCCAGACCCAGCCGAGGCCGTCGGCGCCCCACGGCCCGTGCCAGCCGCCCAGGAACAGGACGGTGGTGAGGCCGCACAGGACGACGATCCCGGCGTACTCGGCGAGCAGGAACAGGGCGAAGCGCAGGCCCGTGTACTCGGTGTACGCGCCGAAGATGATCTCGGAGTCGGCGACCGGCATGTCGAAGGGCGGGCGCTGGAGTTCGGCGAGGCCCGCCACGAAGAAGACGAGGGCGCCGACGATCTGCCACGGCACCCACCACCACTCGAACGCCTCGATGATGCCGGGCAGCGAGACGGTGCCGGCGGCCATCGCGACCGAAGCGGCGGCGAGCAGCATCGGCAGTTCGTAGGCGAGGAGCTGAGCGGCGGTGCGCAGGCCGCCCAAAAGGGAGAACTTGTTGGCCGATGCCCAGCCCGCCATGAGCGAGCCGAGCACTCCGACGCCCATGACGGCGAGCACGAAGAAGATGCCGGCGTCGACGACCTGGCCGACCGCGCCCTCGCTCGGGCCCACGGGGATGGCCAGCAGGACGAGGAGGTACGGCAGGAGGGCGACAGCGGGCGCGAGCTGGAAGATGCGGCGGTCCGCGTCGGCGGGAACGATGTCTTCCTTCTGCGCGAACTTCACGCCGTCGGCGACGAGCTGGGCCCACCCGTGGAAGCCGCCCGCGTACATGGGGCCGAGGCGGCCCTGCATGTGCGCCATCACCTTGTGCTCGGTCTGGCCGACGACAAGGGGCAGGACGAGGAAGGCGACGAAGACGACGATGAGCCGCAGAGCGACGTCGAGCACGTCGTTCACTCCGTTCCTCCTGAGGGGGTTTCGGGGGTGTCGGGGGTGGCGTCGGGGGTTTCTTCGGCATCCGGGGTTTCGGGGGTGGCCGGTGCCTCCGGTGCCGTCTCCGGGGTGGCCGGTGCCTCAGGCGTGGGCTCCTCCGGGGCGGCCGGTGCCTCAGGCGTGGGCTCCTCCGGGGCGGCCGGTGCCTCAGGCGTGGGCTCCTCCGGGGCGGCCGGTGCCTCAGGCGTGGGCTCCTCCGGCGCGGCCGGTTTCGGCTCGTCGAAGGCCGGGCGGGCGTGGTGCCAGGGCGCGTCGCCGGTGGCGCCGGGCTTGCCCGCGGCGTCCGGCTTGGGCGCGGCAGGGGTCTCAGGCGCCGCAGGGGCCCCAGGAGTTGCAGGTGTCTCAGGAGTTGCCGGCGTCTGCGAAGCCGACCCCTGCGACGCACTCCGCGAACGCCTCGGCGGCGCGGCAGCCGCCGCATCCGTGCCCGGCGTGGCGGCCTGACTGGCCGACCCCTCCCCCGCCGTGCGCGTCCGCCGCACCGGACGGTCGCCCGCCGCGCGGCCCGCGCCACGGGCCGGACGGGCCGGGGCGGGCGGAAGCTGGCCCTTCAGCGGACCCCACTCGTTCGGATCCGGAACACCCGGCGGCAGCATCTGCCGCCGCTTCGGCCCACCGTGCCCCGCACCCGCCGCGGGCTCACCCGGCTCCTTGGCCCCCGGCCACGCTTTCACGACGCGCGCCGCAAGCACGAAGTCCTTGCGCAGCGGGTGGCCCTCGAAGCCGTCGGGAAGGAGGAGCGGCACCAGGTGCGGGTGGCCCTCGAAGCGGACGCCGAACATTTCGTGCGTCTCGCGCTCGTGCCAGCCGGCGCCCGCGTACACGTCGACCGCGGTGGCCAGGACGGGGGCGTCGTGCGGCACGGTGGTGCGCAGGAGCAGGCGGCGTACGGGAGACAGGGCGACGACGTGCGCGCAGACGTAAAAGCCCGTGCCGGGCTCGTCGACCGCGCTCAGCCAGTCGAAGTAGGTGCAGCCCAGCGTGGTGCGGGCCGTTTCGAGGGCGGCGATCCAAGTGTCCGCGGGAACGTCGACGGTGAGGACCTCGTACGACTCCTCGGCCGTGGCGTCCGGGCCGAAGAGCTCCTCGACGGGTCGGGGCAGCCAGCCGGTCACCGCTCACCCTCCCCGGATTCGTCGCGCGTGGGGACCGGCGGCTTCACGAGACCGCTGCTGAGCGCGGCCGCCGAAGGCCGCCCGGCCGCCGTGTCAGCCGAGGCGTACCGCTCGCCCAGCGACTCGCGCGCGATCTTCTCCTGAAGCTTCAGAATCCCCTGGAGCAGCGCTTCCGGCCGGGGCGGGCACCCGGGCACGTACACGTCGACCGGAATGATCTGGTCGACGCCCTTGGTGACCGAGTACGAGTCCCAGTACGGGCCGCCGCAGTTGGAGCAGGCGCCGAACGAGATGACGTACTTGGGCTCGGGCATCTGCTCGTACAGGCGCTTCACGGCCGGGGCCATCTTGTCCGTGACCGTGCCGGAGACGACCATCAGGTCGGCCTGGCGCGGGCCCGGCGCGAAGGGGATGACGCCGAGGCGGATGAAGTCGTGCCGCGCCATGGACGCCGCGATGAACTCGATGGCGCAGCAGGCCAGGCCGAAGTTGAAGACCCAGAGCGAGTAGCGGCGGCCCCAGTTGAGGACCACCTTCATCGGCTCGGGGGCCAGGCGGGACAGCACGCCCAGCTTCTTCGGGCTGACGGGATCCGGCAGGAGCACGGGCTCCGAGGGGGTCACGTCCATGTGAGGACGCCCTTCTTGTATGCGTACAGCAGGCCCACGGCGAGGAAGCCGAGGAAGATGAACATCTCCACGAGCGTCGCCGCGCCGAACTGCGGATCGGCGAAGACGGTCGCCCACGGGAAGAGGAAGATCGAGTCGACGGCGAAGATCACGTAGAGGAATGCGTAGACGTAGTAGCGGACCTGGGTGTGGGCCCAGCCGTCGCCGACGGGGTCGACGCCGCACTCGTACGTCAGGAGTTTCTCGGGGGTCGGCACCACCGGCCGCAGCAGCCGTCCCGCGCCGAAGGCGACGGCCACGAACAGGACGCCCACGACGGCGAGCACGCCGACGACGGAGTACGTCTGGAAGTAGTCCGCGGCGATCATGGTCGGTTCCGGCACGTCCGCCCCTCGCTCCGTGGTGTTCGACGATCTGTACGCACGGGAGTCTAGGGCCTGTTAAAGAGACGGTAAGCAGGCGTCCAGGGTTGAGGTGGGGTTATCCCCCGTCGGGTCCGGCAGCCCGCCTCATGGCGCCCCGGCGCCGCGCCGGGCACGCTGTCGCATATGACCGCTCGCATCGTCACCACAGAGCCGGACGCGGACCGCCCGCCGGCCCCGCGCTTCGCCTTCGGCCGGCACACCTGGAAGGAGATCGCGTATCTCCTCAGCAATCTGCCGGTCGCCGTGCTCGGCTTCACGTATGTCGTGACGATGCTGGCCATCGGCGTCGGCCTGGCCGTGACGGTGATCGGCCTGCCCGTGCTCGCGGCCGGTCTGCTCGGCGCGCGTCAGCTCGGGAAGGCGGAGCGCGGGCGGGCCCGCGCGCTGCTCGGGCTGCGCATCGAGGAGCCGAGCCCGCTGCCGCGCAGGCGCGACGAGGGCTTCTTCGGCCGGCTGTGGTCCGGCCTCAAGGACCCGGTGGGCTGGCGGGCGATGCTGTACGAGTTCATACGGCTGCCGTGGGGCGTGCTCACGTTCGCGATCACACTGACCGGGCTCTTCGTGCTGTGGCCGGTGCTTCCGTTCATCGTGCGGGGGCTGACCAACGCGGACCGGGCGATGGCGCGGGCGCTCCTGTCACCCTCGGACGAGCTGGAGCGGCGGATCGCCGAGCTGGAGTCGGACCGCGGCGTCGTCGTCGACACGGCCGCCGCCGACCTGCGCCGCATCGAGCGCGACCTGCACGACGGCGCGCAGGCCCGCCTGGTCAATCTCGCGATGGGCCTCGGCCTCGCGAAGGAGAAGCTGCTCGAGGACCCGGACGCCGCTGCCGCCATGGTCGACGAGGCACACGGCGAGGTGAAGCTGGCACTCCAGGAGCTGCGCGATCTGGCCCGCGGCATCCACCCGGCCATCCTGACCGACCGCGGCCTGGACGCGGCCCTGTCCTCCGTGGCCTCGCGCTGCACGGTCCCGGTGAAGGTCACGGCCGACCTGCCTACGCGGCCCGCCGCGGCGATCGAGGGCATCGCGTACTTCACGGTGTCCGAGCTGCTCCAGAACGTCAGCAAGCACAGCAGGGCGCGGTCGGCCTCGGTCGACGTGTGGCGCTCCGGGGACCGGCTGCTGATCCAGGTGGGGGACGACGGGCACGGCGGCGCGAGCCTCGACAAGGGCACGGGCATGTCGGGCCTCGCGGACCGGCTCGGCGCGGTGGACGGTCTGTTCGTCGTGGACTCGCCGGAGGGCGGCCCGACGACGGTGACCGCCGAGCTGCCCTGGCGCGACCGCACGCCTGCCTGAGCGGCACCACGGGGGTAGGGAAAACCCCCGGCCCAAGACGCCGACCGGCTCCATGGCCGCGAGGCGCCGCCGCGAGGAGTCTGGAAGTACCAGGCGGACGAGCAGAACGGACGGACCCCACCGATGATCACGCCCACGCAGTACGGACAGGGACATGGCTACCGCGACGACGCGGTGGCCGGGGAACGGCGTCACCTTCTCCCGGCCGGGCTGCGCGCGCCGTTCGAGGGCCGTACGTTCCGCGAGTTCGGCTATCTGCTCCTGAGCCTCCCGATCAGCATCATCACGTTCGTGTACGCGGTGACGATGGTGTCGCTCGGCGCCGGCCTGCTGATCACGTTCCTCGGCATCCCCGTGCTGGCCGGCGCCCTCGCCGGGGCGCGCGGGTTCGCCGCGATGGAGCGGGCCAGGGCGCGCGCGCTGCTCGGCATCGACGTCGGCACCCCGGCTCCGCTGCGGCCCCGCGCCCACGGCCCGATGGCGTGGATGGGCGCCCTCCTCAAGAGCGGCGAGTCCTGGCGCAACCTGCTGTACACGGTCGTGCACTTCCCGTGGGCGGTCTTCGCGTTCAACGTCGCGCTGGTCTTCTGGACGGTCGGCTGGTCCCTGCTCACGTATCCGCTGTGGCAGTGGGTCTTCCCCATGTACGCGGGCCAGGGCGGCATCCAGTTGTACGGCGACGGCGCGCACAACGTGTACCTGGACAACCCCTTCGAGATCACCGTCACCGCGGCGGTCGGCCTGCTGATCACGCTCGCGACGCCGTGGATCATCAGGGCGCTGGCCTCCGTGGACCGGGCGCTGGTGAGCGGGCTGCTCGGCCCCTCACGGCTCGCCACGCGCGTCGTGGAGCTGGAGTCGGACCGCGGCGTCGTCGTCGACACGGCCGCCGCCGACCTGCGCCGCATCGAGCGCGACCTGCACGACGGCGCACAGGCCCGTCTGGTCAGCCTCGCGATGGACCTGGGTCTCGCCAAGGAGAAGCTGACGGAGGACCCGCGGGCGGCGGCGCGCATGGTGGACGAGGCGCACGGCGAGGTGAAGACGGCACTCCAGGAGCTGCGGGACCTGGCCCGCGGCATCCACCCGGCCATCCTGACCGACCGCGGCCTGGACGCGGCCCTGTCCTCCGTGGCCTCGCGCTGCACGGTCCCGGTACAGATCGAGGTCGACCTGCCCGCACGGCCCGCGCCGGCCATCGAGGGCATCGCCTACTTCACGGTCAGCGAGCTCCTGCAGAACGTCAGCAAGCACAGCCGGGCGACCCGCGCCACGGTCGACGTGTGGCGGGTCGAGGACCGGCTGATGCTCCAGGTGATGGACAACGGCGTGGGCGGCGCCGACGCCTCCGCCGGTTCCGGCCTCGCGGGGCTCGCCGAGCGGCTCGACGCCGTCGACGGGATCCTCCTGGTGGACTCGCCGACGGCGGGCCCTACGCGGATCACGGCCGAACTGCCGTGGCGGCGCGCCTGACGACCAGCTCCCGCGTGTGCGGTGCACCCTTCCCCGGGGCGCACCGCACACGCGTGTCCTCCCTCTTCCCGGCGAATCCCGGCACCACTGCCCAGGACCGTCCGGATGCTGGGATGCTGATGACTGTTGAACGGGTGGGACGGGCTGTGGGGGGCCGAGAAACGTGGAGGACAGAGTGCGAGTGGTCATCGCCGAGGATTCAGTGCTGCTCAGGGAGGGCCTGACCCGGTTGCTGACCGACCGCGGGCACGACGTGGTGGCGGGCGTGGGCGACGGGGACGCGCTGGTCAAGACCATCACCGACCTGGCCGCGCAGGACGCGCTGCCGGACGTGGTGGTCGCCGACGTGCGGATGCCGCCGACGCACACCGACGAGGGCGTGCGCGCCGCGGTCCTGCTGCGCAAGAAGCACCCGGGGCTCGGGGTGCTGGTCCTTTCGCAGTACGTGGAGGAGCAGTACGCGACCGAGTTGCTCGCCGGTTCCAGCCACGGCGTTGGCTATCTGCTCAAGGACCGGGTGGCCGAGGTGCGCGAGTTCGTGGACGCGGTGGTGCGAGTGGCGCAGGGCGGTACGGCGCTCGACCCCGAGGTGGTGGCCCAGCTCCTGGGGCGCAGCCGTAAGCAGGACGTGCTGGCGGGGCTGACTCCGCGTGAGCGCGAGGTGCTGGGCCTGATGGCCGAGGGCCGGACGAACTCGGCGATCGCGCGTCAACTGGTCGTGAGCGACGGCGCGGTGGAGAAGCACGTCAGCAATATCTTCCTGAAGCTGGGGCTGTCCCCGAGTGACGGGGATCACCGGCGTGTTCTGGCGGTGCTCACCTACCTGAACTCGTGACGACCTGACACCCTGTCAGATATGGCGGGAATCGACCGGTGGACTCCGGGGCGCTCCGGGGCCGGCTTCCGGGTCGACTCGGAGTCGACCCGAAGTCGACCCGGATTCGGTCCTAGAACCAAAGGATGAGTGGGCGCGTCTTCGAACAGGGGGCCATGGGGGTGGGTAAATCATGACAAACAAGGTCATCAGGGTGTCTCATTGTCGCGTCCACCATGCGAACCACCCAGGGAAGGCGACCCTTACCGACGTAGGGTGGGCCATGGAGAGGCCGGTCGGCCGGCCACTCCCGCAGAGCCGCCTCGAGGGAGGTCCAGTTCAGTGACCAGCCAGGTCAGTAGCCCGGCCGAGCAGGCCGATGGGGCAGTGGTCCGAGAGCAGCGCAGACACGCGAACGGCAAGGACGTACGGCGTCTGGACCGGGTCATCATCCGGTTTGCGGGTGACTCGGGCGACGGGATGCAGCTGACGGGTGACCGGTTCACCTCGGAGACTGCGTCGTTCGGGAACGACCTGTCCACGCTGCCGAACTTCCCCGCCGAGATCCGAGCGCCCGCAGGGACACTGCCGGGCGTTTCTTCGTTCCAGCTGCATTTCGCGGACCACGACATCCTCACGCCGGGCGACGCGCCGAACGTGTTGGTGGCGATGAACCCGGCCGCGCTGAAGGCGAACATCGCGGATGTGCCGCGCGGCGCGGAAATCATCGTCAACACGGACGAGTTCACCAAACGGGCGATGCAGAAGGTCGGTTACGAGACCTCCCCGCTGGAGGACGGTTCGCTGGACGGGTATCACGTCCATCCGGTGCCGCTGACGACGCTCACGGTCGAGGCGCTCAAGGAGTTCGAGCTGTCCCGCAAGGACGCGGGCCGCTCGAAGAACATGTTCGCGCTGGGTCTGCTGTCGTGGATGTACCACCGGCCCACCGAGGGCACGGAGCGGTTCCTCAAGTCGAAGTTCGCGAAGAAGCCGCAGATCGCCGCGGCGAACATCGCCGCTTTCCACGCGGGCTGGAACTTCGGTGAGACGACGGAGGACTTCGCGGTCTCCTACGAGGTCGCGCCCGCCTCGTCCGCGTTCCCGACCGGCACCTACCGCAACATCTCCGGGAACCTGGCCCTGTCCTACGGGCTGATCGCGGCGTCCCGGCAGGCGGACCTGCCGCTGTATCTGGGCTCGTACCCGATCACTCCGGCCTCCGACATCCTGCACGAGCTGTCGAAGCACAAGAACTTCGGCGTGCGCACGTTCCAGGCGGAGGACGAGATCGCCGGGATCGGCGCGGCGCTGGGCGCGTCGTTCGGCGGCAGCCTCGCCGTCACGACCACCTCCGGCCCCGGCGTGGCCCTGAAGTCGGAGACGATCGGACTGGCCGTCTCCCTCGAACTGCCGCTGCTGGTGGTGGACATTCAGCGCGGTGGCCCCTCCACCGGGCTGCCCACCAAGACGGAGCAGGCGGACCTGCTCCAGGCGATGTACGGGCGCAACGGTGAGGCGCCGGTTCCGGTGGTCGCGCCGCGCACGCCCGCCGACTGTTTCGACGCGGCGATCGAGGCGGCCCGGATCGCGATCACGTACCGCACCCCGGTCTTCCTCCTCTCCGACGGCTACCTGGCCAACGGCTCGGAGCCGTGGCGCATCCCCGAGATCGACCAACTCCCCGACCTGCGCACCCAGTTCGCCTCCGGCCCGAATCACACCGAGGCCGACGGCACCGAGGTGTTCTGGCCCTACAAGCGCGATCCGCAGACGCTGGCCCGTCCGTGGGCGATCCCGGGCACGCCGGGTCTTGAGCACCGTATCGGCGGGATCGAGAAGCAGGACGGCACGGGCAACATCTCCTACGACCCGGCCAACCACGAGCTCATGGTCCGCACCCGCCAGGCCAAGATCGACGGCATCGAGGTCCCGGACCTGGAGGTCGACGACGCCTCGGACGAGGCCAACACCCTTGTCCTCGGTTGGGGTTCGACCTACGGACCCATCACCGCCGCCGTACGCCGGCTGCGCACCACCGGCGAGCACATCGCGCAGGCCCATCTGCGCCATCTGAACCCGTTCCCGCGGAATCTGGGCGAGGTCCTGAAGCGTTACGAGAAGGTGGTGATCCCCGAGATGAACCTCGGCCAGCTCGCCACCCTCGTCCGGGCGAAGTACCTGGTGGACGCCCACTCGCACAACCAGGTCAACGGCATGCCGTTCAAGGCTGAGCAGCTCGCCACGGCTCTCAAGGAGGCCATCCATGGCTGACACCGGCACGAAAGGCACGGGCACGATCGAGGCGCTCTCGCTGGTGCCCAAGGCCGAGGCCGAGCAGTCCATGAAGGACTTCAAGTCCGACCAGGAAGTGCGCTGGTGCCCCGGCTGCGGCGACTACGCGATCCTCGCGGCCGTCCAGGGCTTCATGCCCGAGCTCGGTCTGGCGAAGGAGAACATCGTCTTCGTCTCGGGCATCGGCTGCTCGTCCCGCTTCCCGTACTACATGAACACCTACGGGATGCACTCCATCCACGGCCGCGCCCCGGCCATCGCGACCGGCCTGGCGTCCTCGCGCCGCGACCTGTCCGTGTGGGTGGTCACCGGTGACGGCGACGCCCTGTCCATCGGCGGCAACCACCTCATCCACGCCCTGCGCCGGAACGTGAACCTGAAGATCCTCCTGTTCAACAACCGGATCTACGGCCTCACCAAGGGCCAGTACTCGCCCACCTCCGAGGTCGGCAAGATCACCAAGTCGACGCCGATGGGCTCTCTCGACGCGCCCTTCAACCCGGTGTCCCTCGCGCTCGGCGCGGAGGCGTCGTTCGTGGCCCGTACCGTCGACTCCGACCGCAAGCACCTCACCGACGTGCTGCGCCAGGCGGCCGCCCACCCGGGCACCGCCCTGGTGGAGATCTACCAGAACTGCAACATCTTCAACGACGGCGCCTTCGAAGTCCTCAAGGACAAGCAGCAGGCCGAGGAGGCGGTGATCCGCCTGGAGCACGGGCAGCCGATCCGCTTCGGCACCGACCTCGCCAAGGGCGTCGTGCGGGACCCGCAGACCGGTGACCTGGAGGTCGTCGACGTGACCGAGGACAACCAGTCGCAGATCCTCGTCCACGACGCACACGCGGCCTCGCCCACGACGGCGTTCGCCCTGTCCCGGCTGGCCGACCCGCACACCCTGCACCACACGCCCATCGGCGTCTTCCGCTCCGCCGAGCGGCCCGTCTACGACGTGCAGATGTCCGAACAGCTCGACGAGGCGATCGAGCAGAACGGCAAGGGCGACCTCGGCGCGCTGCTCGCCGGGGGCGACACCTGGACCGTGGTCGGTTAGGCGGACCGCCCGACGACACAGCCCGCGCCCCTTATGGGGCGCGGGTTTCGTCGTATGCCGCCCTGGCCTCCGTCACCGCTTCCATGCGGCGTTCCGTCCACATCGCGAGCGTTCTCACCTGTTCCGCCGCCTCGCGGCCGAGATCGGTGAGCGAGTAGTCCACGCGTGGCGGGATGACCGGCTTCGCGTCGCGGTGCACCATTCCGTCACGCTCCAGGGTCTGGAGCGTCTGCGTGAGCATCTTCTCGCTGACGCGGCCGATCTCCCGGCGCAGCTCGCTGAACCGGTACGAGCGCTCCTCAAGGGCGATCAGGACGAGGACGCCCCAGCGGCTGGTGACGTGTTCGAGCACGAGCCGGTACGGGCACAGCTCTTCGCCGTCGGCGCCCCACTTACTTACCGCCATGCCAGTACCTTACTTCAAAGTGGGTACTTTCCAATAGTTAGCGCCCGGCGTAAGCTCAGCGCCATAACCAGTCACCAAGGGAGATTTCAGACATGAGCATCGTCGTCACCGGAGCCACCGGACGCCTCGGCCGTCTCGTCATCGACGGCCTCCTTGCCGCCGGCGTCCCGGCGGAGAGCGTCGCCGCCGTCGTCCGCGACAAGGACAAGGCCGCCGGCCTCGCCGCCCGCGGCGTCGAGCTGCGGATCGCCGACTACAGCGCGCCCGGGACGCTGGCCGGCGCCTTCGCCGCCGGGGACCGGGTCCTGCTGATCTCCGGCAGCGAGGTCGGGCAGCGCGTGGCGCAGCATCAGGCCGTGATCGACGCCGCGAAGGGCGCAGGCGTCGCGCTGCTCGCGTACACCGGCGTCCTCGGCGGGCCCGAGGCCGACTTCGACCTGGCGGCCGAGCACAAGGTGACCGAGCAGGCGATCCTGGACTCCGGTCTGCCGTACACGTTCCTGCGCAACGGCTGGTACCACGAGAACTACACCGAGAACCTCGCCCCGGTCCTGGAACACGGCGCCGTCACCGCCTCCGCGGGCGAGGGCCGCGTCGCCTCCGCCTCCCGCGCCGACTACGCCGCCGCCGCGGTCGCCGTCCTCACCGGCGAGGGCCACGAGAACCAGGCGTACGAACTGAGCGGCGACGTCGCCTGGTCCTTCGCCGAGTACGCCGCCGAGCTGTCGAAGCAGACGGGCCGCACGATCGCGTACAACTCCGTCACGCCCGAGCAGAACCGCGAGATCCTGCTCGGCGCCGGACTGCCCGCACCCTTCGCCGACATCCTCGTGGGCGTCGACACCGCCATCGAGCAGGGCCTGCTCGCCACCACCAGCGGCGACCTGTCCCGGCTGACCGGCCGCCCCACGACCCCGCTCGCGGACGCGATCAAGGCCGCGCTCGCCTGAGAAACGGACGGTCTCCCACCTGCACGGACGTCCTGTCATGACCGTATAGAGATACGGACATGACAGCCGGTGCCCCGCGGCGCTACCTTCATGAGTGGCCGCCACGGGGCGTCCGCGTGGGTGAAGGAGGGGCCGTGGAGGCTGGGCAGTCGAGGAGCGAACAGCGCACAGGACTGTTGAACGGCATCGCGGCCTATGGGATGTGGGGCCTGGTGCCCCTGTTCTGGCCCCTGCTCAAGCCCGCCGGCGCCGGTGAGATCCTCGCCCACCGCATGGTGTGGTCGCTGGCCGTGGTCGGCATCGCCCTGCTCTTCGTACGCCGCTGGGCCTGGGCCGGTGAGCTGCTGCGCAACCCGCGCAGGCTGGCGCTCGTCACGGTCGCCGCGGCCGTCATCACGGTCAACTGGGGCGTCTACATATGGGCCGTGAACGCGGGCCATGTCGTCGAGGCGTCACTCGGCTACTTCATCAATCCGCTGGTCACCATCGCCATGGGCGTCCTGCTCCTGGGCGAGCGGCTGCGGCCCGCGCAGTGGGCGGCGGTCGGCGTCGGCCTCGCCGCGGTCCTCGTCCTCGCCTTCGGATACGGGCAGCCGCCCTGGATCTCCCTCTGCCTCGCGTTCTCCTTCGCCACGTACGGCCTGGTGAAGAAGAAGGTGAACCTCGGCGGTCTGGAGTCGCTCGCCGCCGAGACCGCGATCCAGTTCGTGCCCGCGCTCGCCTATCTGCTGTGGATCGGCTCGCAGGGCGAGTCCACGTTCGGCAACGGCGCGGGCCACGCCACGCTGCTCGCGGCGACGGGCCTGGTCACCGCGATCCCCCTGGTCTGCTTCGGCGCCGCCGCCATCCGCGTACCGCTGTCGACGCTGGGGCTGCTCCAGTACCTGGCGCCGGTCTTCCAGTTCCTGCTCGGCATCCTGTACTTCCACGAGGCGATGCCCGCCGAACGCTGGGCGGGCTTCGCTCTCGTCTGGGTGGCGCTCACGCTCCTGACGTGGGACGCCCTGCGGACGGCCCGGCGGGGGCGGATCGCGCTTGCCGAGCAGGAGGCGCGGGTGACGGCTCCGGAGTCGGTACCGGAGTCGGTACCGGAGTCGATTCCGCAGACGCAGGTTCAGCCGCAGACGCAGCCTGAGACGGATCCGCGGCGCGAGCCGGCCGCCTGATCCCGCGCGCCGACACGAGCGCGCCCAGCGTCACCATCACCACCGGCACCACGAGGGCCGCGCGGAAGGCGGAGAGCGTGTCGGCCGCGCCGGCCCCCTTCGAGGCGAGCCCGTACACGGCTGTCACCGCCGAGATGCCGAGCGCCGAACCGAACTGCGTCGACGTGTGGAGCAGCCCGCCCGCGAGCCCCTGCTCCTCCTCCGCGACCCCGTCCGTCGCCGCGATGGTCAGCGGACCGTAGGCGAGCGCGAACGCGGTCCCGGCGAGGATCAGGGTCGGGAACATGGCGGCGTACGTCCAGTCCATGCCGACCGGCAGGAAGAGCCCGTACGCGAGGATCGCCAGCAGGAAGCCGCCGAGGACGACGCGCGCGTTGCCGAAGCGCCCGACCAGGCGCGGGGTGAGCGTCGGCGCGAGGACCGCGTCGCAGCCCATCACGACGAGCGCGATCGCCGTCTGCAGGGACGACCAGCCGCGCAGCTCCTGGAGGTACAGGGTCAGCACGAACTGGAACCCGAAGAACGCGCCGACGAACAGCAGTGCCCCCAGGCCGGCGCGGACCACCGTCCCCGTACGGAAGATGCCGAGCCGCACGAGGGGCGCCCCGCTGCGCCGCTCCACGGCGACGAAGACGCCGCCGAGCGCGAGCCCCAGGGCGACGGCGGCGGCCGTCAGCGGCCAGTCCGTGAGCCCGTGTTCGAGCCGCACGACGCCATAGGCGACCAGCAGCATGGCGCCCGCCGCCGCGGCCGCTCCGGCCATGTCGAAGCCGCTGCGCCGCCGCCCGGGCGCGGCCTGCGCGGGAATCAGCCGCACCGCGGCGGCCAGGATCGCCCCGGCGAGCAGCACGGGCGCGAAGAACACCCACCGCCAGCCGAGCTCGGTCAGCAACCCGCCGACGACGAGCCCGAGGGAGAAGCCGCCCGCGGCCGTTCCCGCGAAGACGAGGAGCGCCTTGTTGCGCTGCGGCCCCTCGGCGTACGAGGTGGTGATGAGCGACAGCGCGGCCGGCGTCATGAACGCGGCGGAGGCGCCGGTGACGAAGCGCGCGACGATCAGCATCCACCCCTCGGTCGCGAAGCCGCCGAGCCCGGAGAAGGCCAGGAAGACGGCCAGCCAGAACAGGAACATCCGGCGCCGCCCGAGCAGATCGGCCGCCCGGCCGCCGAGCAGGGTGAATCCGGCGTAGCCGAGGACGTAGGCGCTCATGACCCACGCGGCCGTTCCGGTGCCGAGCCCCAGATCGGACCGGATCGAGGGGATCGCGACGGCGAGCATGGCTACGTCGACGCCCTCCAGAAAGATCGTTCCGCAGAGGACCAACAGCAGTGCCCAGGCGCGAGTACCCATGACGAGTCGGCTCCTCAAGTCGTATACAGGGATGGGTGGTTACGCGACAGAGGGTCGGTTCCCTCTTGTAACCACCTCGATCCTGCGGCAGCATCGACGGGCATGGAAGAAGGCACTTCGAAGTCACCGAGTAACTGCGCGAGCACCGCCTCCGGCGCCGGCTACGGCGACGCGGACCCCTTCCAGTGGGACACCCGCGAGGACTGCGAGGTGCGCCAGATCCTCGACCGGGTCGCCGACAAGTGGTCCCTGCTCGTCATCGCGCTCCTCGAACACCGCCGGCTGCGCTTCACGCAGCTGCGCCGCGAGATCGACGGGATCAGCCAGCGGATGCTGACGGTCACGCTGCGGCAGTTGGAGCGGGACGGCCTGGTGAAGCGGACGGTGCACCCGGTGGTGCCGCCCCGGGTCGAGTACGAACTGACGCCGCTCGGCGGCACGCTGCACGAGACGATCCGGTCCCTGGTGACGTGGACCGAGCACCACCAGGGCGAGATCGCCGCGGCCCGCGCCGCGTACGACACCCGGGCGCAGGAGGAGGCAGCGGCAGCCGCCGGAGCGACGGTCGGCACGAGCGCTCCCTGAGCCGTGGGCGGGCCCCCTGGACGAAATTACTTGCGCATGCATAAACTGCACATGCAGGTAATCGGCGCGACCAACCGACCCCGGAGTGCCCCATGTCCCGCACGTTCCTCTTTCTGCTCGGCAGCAGCCGCGGCGAAGGCAACACCGAGATCCTGGCCCGCAAGGCCGCCGAGCAGCTCTCCCCCGAGGTCGGGCAGCGCTGGATCGACCTCGCCGCGCACCCGCTCCCCGACTTCGAGGACCTTCGCCACGACAGCGACCACACCCGGCCCGCCGGCGACAACACGGCGCTGCTCCTGGACGCGACCCTGGAAGCCACCGACATCGTCATCGCGTCGCCGCTGTACTGGTACTCCGTCTCGGCCCCCACCAAGCGCTACCTCGACTACTGGTCGGGCTGGCTGCGCACCCCCGGCATCGACTTCAAGGCGACGCTCCAAGGGCGCACCCTGTGGGGCGTGACGGCGCTCGCCCACGAGGAGCAGGTCGTCGCGGACCCGCTGGTCGGCACGCTGCGCAACTCGGCCGCGTACATGGGCATGCGCTTCGGCGGTGTCCTGCTCGGCAACGGCAGCAAGCCCGGCGACGTACTCAAGGACGAGGAGGCGCTGCTGCGCGCCAAGACGTTCTTCGCGCCCGAACGGCAGCCGGAGATCGCCCGTTTCCCGTACGACGCGTAGCAGTGCGGCAGTCGGCTACGCCGTGACGTCCTTCGTCGTGAAGCGCGCCCACGCCGCCGAGCCGAACACGGCCGCGTACAGGCCCTGCAGGCCCAGGTTCTTGAGCAGGTCGTCCCAGTAGACCGGCTCGCGCATCAGGTCGGCGAAGGACAGCCAGTGGTGCGAGAACAGATACGGCTGGATCGCGTGCAGCTGGGGGATCTGGTCGAGGATCTGGACGGTGATGAGCAGGCCCACCGTCGTCGCCATCGCCGCGATCCCGCTGTTCGTGAGCGTCGAGACGAACAGTCCGAGCGCGGCGATCCCCACGAGTGACGCGGCCACGACGAGGGCGATCAGCAGAGCCCGTACGAGACCCTCGCCGAAGCCGATCCGGGTACCGGAGATCGTAACGAGGTCGCCGAGCGGGAAGAGCAGGGCACCCGTGGCGAGCGCCGTCGCCGCCACGACCAACGTCGCGACCAGGCAGAACGTCATCGTGGTCGCGTACTTGGTGAGGAGCAGGCGGGTGCGGCCCGCGGGGGCGACGAGCAGATAGCGCAGCGTCCCCGCGTTCGCCTCGCCGGCGATCGCGTCGCCCGCGATCACCCCGACGGCCATCGGCAGGAAGAACGGGAGCGTCGCGGCGAGCGAGGTGAAGACCAGGAACAGGCCGTTGTTGGTGATCTGCGCGATGAACGCGGGCCCTCCCCCGCCGCCGCCCGCGGCCGGTGAACCACCGCTCGTCTCGATCTTCACGGCGATCCCGACGAGGATCGGCACCCCGGCCAGGACCGCGAGCAGGGCGATCGTCCGCCAGCGGCGGAACGTGGTGACCAGCTCGCTGCGGAACAGGCCGAGCGTCCAGATCCTCTTCCGCACGGGCGCCGCGTCCTCGGCGGCGGCGACGGTGGTGGCGGCCGTGGCCTCAGCCTGCGACATCGAATCCCTCTCCCGTCAGGGCCACGAACGCGTCCTCCAGCGAAGCCCGTTCGAGTCCGAAGCCGCGGACGCGGACGCCCGCGGTGACCAGGGCGGCGTTCAGCTCGGCGAGGTCGGTGCCGGGACCGGGCGGCTCGCCCGTCACCTGGTCGTCCGTCACGGTCAGGTCCGCGATGCCCCGCTCCTTCAGGACGCGCGCCGCGTCGCCCGGGTCGGGGGTCGTGACCACGAGCCGGCCGCGGGCCCCCGCCGCGAGCTCGGCGACCGGGCCCTGCGTGATGAGCCGGCCGCGCGCCATCACGGCCGCGTGCGTGCAGACCTGCTCGATCTCGTCGAGGAGGTGCGAGGAGAGGAAGACGGTCGTGCCGTCCGACGCCAGCTCCCGTACCAGGGAACGGATTTCGCGCATGCCCTGCGGGTCGAGGCCGTTCGTCGGCTCGTCGAGCACGAGGAGCTTGCGGGGCTGGAGCAGCGCGGCGGCGAGCCCGAGGCGCTGCTTCATGCCGAGCGAGTACGCCTTCGCCTTCTTGCCCGCGGCTGCCGTCAGGCCCACCCGGTCCAGAGCGGTGGCGACGCGGGCACGCCGGGTGCGGGGGTCGGCGGCCGGGTCGGCGGAGTCGTACCGGATCAGGTTGTCCCGGCCGGACAGGAACCCGTACAGGGCGGGGCCCTCGATGAGCGCGCCGACGTGCGGGAGGACCGCGCGGGTCGCGCGGGGCATGGGGCGGCCTAGGACGCTGGCCGCGCCGGACGTCGGCTCGATCAGGCCCATCAGCATGCGGATGGTGGTGGTCTTGCCCGAGCCGTTCGGCCCGAGGAAGCCGAAGACGCTGCCGGCGGGGACGGTGAGGTCGAGGCCGTCGACCGCCGGCTGGGCGCCGCCGTAGCGCTTGGTGAGGGCCCGCGTCTCGATCACGGACTCCTCGGCAGTGCTCGCCGCCATCTCGCTCCCGTCGTGCCCGTCGGTTCTGGTGGAGTGCGGGAGTGGAGGCACCGGCACCGGCGCCTCCACTCCTGACTGCCAACTCTCGTGGCGCGTACGGCTACTGCGCCGCGTTCGCCGCCTTCACGAGCGCGTCCTTGGTGACCGCGCCCGCGTAGACCTTGCCGTCGTCCGTGATCAGCGCGTTGACCAGGCGGGTCGAGAAGACCGTGCCCGAGCCGAACTTGCCCGTCACATGGTCGCCGAGCGCATCCATGAACTTCTGCGCCTCCGGCGGGACGTCGCCCGAGCCCGAGCCGCCCGTCGGCAGACCCTGCCCGCCGGGCAGCTTCAGCTCGGCGATGGACGTCCAGCCCTCACCGATGACCTTCATGTCGTTCATGCCGCCGCCCTGAGCGTCCTTCAGCTCCTTGGGCATCCCCTTGGGGAGGTCCTTGGGCAGGTCCTTCGGCGCGTGGGACTTGTCCTGCGCCTTGAGGTCGTCGCCCTCGGTGACCTTGGTGCCCTTCGGCGGGGTGAAGTCGAACGTCGAAGCGGCCGGCTTGGCGAAGTCCACCTTGGTGAAGCCCGCGTCCACGACCGCCTTGCCGCCGCCCGCGGGCGTCAGCGTGAACTTCAGCGGCACACCGGTCTTCGCGTCCACCGAGATGGTGATCCCGCCGACCGTCGAACCGGCCTGCTTCGGCTTGACGAGCAGCTTGTACGCATCACGCCCCGCGACCTGCGAGGTTCCCTCCACCGAGATCGACGTCGTCTTGCCGGACGCCTTCAGGACCTCGTCCGCGAGCTCCTTGGGCGTGGCCGGGACGCCCTTGGGCGTCTCGCCCTTGCCGTGCTTCTCGGCCCGGTCACCGGCGGCAGCGGCGCCCTTGGAGTGGTACGCCTCGTTCGACGCACTGTCGTAGGCCCAGACCTCGTCGCCGTTGTGGATCACGCTGTACTCGGCCGCGTTGTCCAGGACCGACAGCTTGTGCCGGTCCGGGCCGTCCGCCGCGACGCGCAGCGTGTGCGTGCCGGAGGCGAGCTCCATCAGCTTGGACTGCGGGTCGGCGGAGGAGCCCCCCTTGCCGTCCACACCGTCCGAGGAGCCGCCGGCGCCCGGGGTGAAGCCGCCCGCCATACCGCCCAGGGACGGGAGTCCGAGATCCGTGGAGATCTTCACCGTGCCGGACATCTGCTGCACGTCCGACTTGGCGATCTTCTCGATGAGTTGCTGCGCGCTGAGCTTCGGCAGATCGGGGTTCCCGGAGTCGGCCAGCGCGGGGACGAGCCCGATCGTCGCCGCGGCCACCCCCACCACCGCGACCGGGACCACATAGCGGGTCGCCTTGCGACGACCGGCGCTTTCGGATTCGTACGGTGCCATGTTGTTGCCCTACCTCCGTGTTGGGCGGCGGCCTACCGTCCTTGCTCGTCTGTCCACCCCAAGCCGCCATTCTCACCCGAACTGGTCGGGAGTGGTGCTATCAATCTGACCAAATCGGCCGGGCGGAAGCGTCAGACCCCAGGATCAACTCCGCGTACTCCCGCGGTATGACACGAGAGGGCGGCGCCTCCCCCATCCCGTAGGGGAGACGCCGCCGGTTCCGCGGGTCGGTCAACGCTGTACGAACACGTAGTCGGCCCGGTACGGCACGCCGACGACCGTGCCGGGGTCGCAGCTGCCCGCCGGGGCGACTCCGCCGACCGTGTTCAGGCGCAGGATCTCGGCGGTGCCGGAGAGCAGCCCGTGCCGCTTGCCGGTCTGCGTGGCCCTGAGGTCCAGCTCAGGGATGTTCCCGTCACCGTTCGGGGTCTTGCTGATGAGCTTGCCGGTGACGGCGCTGCGGTCGGGCGCGATCCACTGCGGCGTACCGGAGTTGGGCGCCGTGAAGGTGTGGGCGATGTTGCCGCCGAGTACGGCGCGCACGTCGCGCTGCGCGAAGGCGTACGCGCCTGACCCGTCGTCCGCCTTCCGGCACTGATAGATCTGCCGGCCGCGCACGACCGAGGCCTGTACGTGCGAGAGCGCGTCGCGGAAGGCGAAGTCCGTGCTGACCTTGTGGAGCCGACCCCGGACGGCGCCGCCCGGGAACTCGGCGGTGTGCAGATTGGCGTAGAACCCGCCGGGGTTCTTCGTCAGGCGGCCGAGCAGGGCGCGGTCCTTGACGGTGACGGAGCCGGTGACCTGGTGGTTCCTGATCCTGCCGAGGAGGCCGGTGAAGTCGACCTTCACCCCGCCGTTCGTGCCCTTCGCGCCCTCGTGGATGTGGAGCATGGTGGGCTTCGCGGTGCCCCGCCACTTGACCGCGACCGACACCCGGTCGCCCTTGACCTTGATGAACTCGAGGGCCGCGCCGTCCTTGTCGCCCACGGCGGGGCCGCCCTTGACCGGTACCTCCGCCGCGCCCCTGAGACCGGCCGCGAAGAGCGCGCCGCCCCGCCCGCCGGAGAGCGAGCCGTGGGCGTCGAGAGACTGGACGCCGTGCGCCGCGTGGCCGGAGCCCTCGCGCTCGCCGTTGTCCGCGACGGCCGGCAGAACGGCCGCCGTCACGCCGGCTGCGGCAGCGGCCGCCACCCCGGCGAGCACGAGGGTCTTGCGCCGCTTCGAAATCGTTCCGAGAGTGCCCATGATCGTTGTTCCCCCTGTCGGAGCCGGCACCCCCTGCGCCGGCTTCCAGGCATGAGTACGGAACGAATCTCATCTTGGACTCAATCCAATAATGTGACCTGCGCCACACCACGATCCGGTCGAGTGGAACCCGCAAGGACCACGGTCCCGGGGTCGAGCAGCAACGGCCACTGACCTCACCGGCCCGCGCGCGGCGGCCCGGTGAGGCGGAAGGGCATCAGCCCGCCCGGTGCACCACCGCGTCGCACAGCTCCAGGAGAGCCGCCTTCGCGCCGCACTCGGGCAGCGGCGCGAGGGCCGCCCGCGCCTCCTCCGCGTACCGCACCGTGTCCTTGCGGGCCTGCTCCAGGGCGGGGTGGACGCGCAGTCGCGCGAGCGCCTCGGCGTGGCGCGCGTCGTCCGTCAGGTCGGAGTCGAGGAGCTCGCACAGGGCGCGGTCCTCGGGCAGGCCGAGCTGCTCGGCGCGCTCGCGCAGCCGAAGGACCGGCAGCGTGGGGATGCCCTCGCGCAGGTCGGTGCCGGGGGTCTTGCCGGACTCGTGCGAGTCGGAGGCGATGTCCAGGACGTCGTCGGCGAGCTGGAAGGCGACACCGAGCCGCTCGCCGTACTGGGCGAGGACATCCACGATGCGCTCGTCGGCGCCCGACATCATCGCGCCGAACCGCACGGCCACGGCGATCAGCGAGCCGGTCTTGCCGCCCAGGACGTCGAGGTAGTGGTCGACCGGGTCGCGGCCGTCGCGCGGTCCGGCCGTCTCCAGGATCTGCCCGGTGACGAGGCGTTCGAAGGCCTCCGCCTGGATGCGGACGGCCTCGGGCCCGAGGTCGGCCAGCATGTGCGAGGCGCGCGAGAAGAGGAAGTCGCCGGTCAGGACCGCGACGGAGTTGCCCCAGCGGGTGTTGGCGCTGTCGACGCCGCGGCGCACGTCGGCCTCGTCCATCACGTCGTCGTGGTAGAGCGTCGCGAGATGCGTGAGCTCGACGACGACGGCGGCGGGCACGACACCCGGCGCGTACGGATCGCCGAACTGCGCGGCGAGCATCGCGAGGAGGGGCCTGAAGCGCTTGCCGCCCGCACGGACGAGATGCTGCGCGGCCTCCGTGATGAAGGGGACCCCGCTCTTCGTCGCCTCGAGCAGACCCTCCTCGACAGCCGCCAATCCGGCCTGGACATCGGCTTCGAGAGCCTGGTCCCGCACGCTAAGACCGAAAGTCCCGACGACGGTCACGAGAGGTTCTCCTGTCTGCTGACGATCACATGGCGAACTCGGTCGATCATTTGGTCGATGACACGGTTTGTCGATGTGTCGCTGCCATCACTCAAGTCAGCGTATCCGGTCGCGTTTCGATCACAGTGGGGGCCTGCCCGCACAGACCAGGCCGAGCGGCCCACGAACACCCCCGGTATGTTCTTGATCAGCTCATACGACCGAGAAGACCGGGAGTCTCGCTTTTGTCCCGCACCACGGCCGAGGCCGAGCCGAACGAACCGCTGAGCGACCAGCCGCCGCCGGGCGACGACCACGCGTTCTTCGGCCAGCCTCGCGGCCTGCTCACACTGTCGGGTCTCGAGGTCTGGGAGCGTTTCTCGTTCCTCGGCATGCAGGCCATCCTCGTCCTCTACTTCGCGGACACGGTGGCACACGGTGGCCTGGGCATGTCCGCGGGGACGGCGGCCTCCGTATCGGCAGCGTACGGAACGCTCGTCTACCTCGTCTCGGTGGGGGGCGGCTGGCTCGCCGACCGGATCCTCGGCTCGTACCGCGCGGTCCTGTACGGCGGCATCCTGATCGCCTGCGGCCACTACGCGATGGCGGTGCCGACGGCGGCCATGACCTGGGTCGGCCTCGGCCTGATCAGCGCGGGAACCGGCCTGGTCAAACCCAATGTCGCCACCATGGTCGGCAAGCTCTACCGCACCGACGACGAGCGCCGCGACGCCGGCTTCGCGCTGTACTACATGGGCATCAACATCGGCGCCTTCGCGGGCCCGTTGGTCACCGGCTGGCTCGGCGACCACAAGGGCTGGCACTGGGGCTTCTCGGCCGCCGCGATCGGCATGACGTTCGGACTCATCCAGTACGTCGCCGGGCGACGTCACCTGGCCGGGCGCAAACACGCCGCCGAGTACGCACTGCCGCCCGAAGGGATGCGACGCGCGGTTCGGATGATGATCGCGGGCGCGGTCGTCGTCGCCGTACTCGCCGTGATCCTCGTATGGGCCGGCTGGCTGACGATGGACCGCTTCGTGGACGTCCTCACGGTCATCTCGGTCATCGCGCCGGTCGTGTACTTCGCGGTCATGTTCCGCAGCCCTCGCGTGAGCGCCGAGGAGCGCGGCAGGCTCAAGCCGTACGTCGTGCTCTTCCTGGCCTCCGTGGTCTTCAACTTCATCCTGTTCCAGGCGTACTCGACGATGATCCTGCTGGCCTCGACGAACGCCAGGACCGAGATCCTCGGCTTCCACTTCCCCGCCAGCTGGTACGCGTCCGCGCTCGGCGCCTTCGAGGTCGCGCTCGCCCCCGTGGTGGCCGGCCTGTGGGCCCGGATGGGACCGCGCCAGCCGCACGCCTCCAACAAGATCGCGTTCGGTGTGATCCTGGGCGGTCTGTCGTTCCTGCTCATGGTCATCCCCACCTCGGGCCACAGCGGGGACACGTACAAAATGGCCGCCTGGTGGATCGTCGGCTCGTATCTGCTGCTCGGCCTCGGCGACATCCTCCTGGAGACCTCCGGCATGTCGGCGACGACGAAGCTCGCTCCGAAGGCCTTCTCCAGCCAGACCATGTCCCTGTGGTTCCTGTCGCTCGCCCTCGCCAACGGCATCCAGGCACAGACCGTGAAGCTCTACGGCGAGGTCTCCAATCCCGCGTACTTCGGTGTCAACGGCGCCATCGCCGTCGTCATCGGCCTGGCCGTGATCGCGCTCGCGCCGTGGCTGCGCAGGACCATGCACCCCGTTCACTGAGGTAACTCCCATGTCAGAAACCCCGGCCATCACCATCCGCACCTCCTTCCCCTACGAGACGACCCGCGAGGACGTTCGCGTACCCCTGCCGGACGGCACCACACTGTTCGCCCGCATCTGGCGTCCGGTGACCGACGAGCCGGTGCCCGCCATCCTCGAGTACCTCCCGTACCGCCTCAGCGACTGGACAGCGCCGCGCGACTGGCAGCGCCACCCCTGGTACGCGGGCCACGGCTACGCCTCCGTACGTGTCGACGTACGCGGGCACGGCAACTCGGAGGGCCTGCCCGGCGACGAGTACGACACGACGGAGCTCGCGGACGGGGTCGCCGTCGTCAACTGGCTGGCCGAACAGCCCTGGTGCAGCGGCAAGGTCGGCATGTTCGGCATCTCCTGGGGCGGCTTCAACTCCCTCCAGATCGCGGCCCTCGCGCCCGAGCCGCTCAAGGCGGTCGTCACGGTCTGCTCGACGGACGACCGCTATGACAACGACGTGCACTACATGGGAGGTTCCGTCCTCGCGGTGGACATGCACGCGTGGGCGGCGACCATGCTCGCCTTCGTGTCGCGGCCGCCCGACCCCCAGTTCGTCGGCGAGGGCTGGCGCGACATGTGGCTGGAGCGCCTCGAAGCGGTCGACCCGTTCATCCACACCTGGCTCGGCCACCAGACGCGCGACGCCTACTGGCAGCACGGCAGCGTCTGCGAGGACTACACCGCCGTACGCGCGGCCGTCCTCGCGGTGGGCGGCTGGCACGACCCGTACCGCGACACCGTCCTGCGCCTCGTCGAGAACCTGCCCGACCAGCAGGTGCGCGGGATCATCGGCCCCTGGTCGCACCAGTACCCGGACCGCGGCCTGCCGCCGGGCCCCGCGATCGGCTTCCTCCAGGAAACCCTCCGCTGGTGGGACCACCACCTCAAGGGCGCCGACAACGGCGTCATGGCGGAGCCCAAACTCCGCTCCTGGATCAGCGACTCGCACCCGCCCGCCACCGTCTACCCGACGCTGCCCGGCCACTGGGTCGGCGACCCGTCCTGGCCGTCCCCGAACGTCGCGCCTCTCGCGTACGCCCTTCAGGGCCCGCCCGTGATCGTGAAGTCACCCCAGCAGACGGGCCTGGACGCCGGCCGCTTCTTCCCCTTCGGCAACGACGCGGACCTGCCGCCGGACCAGCGGGACGAGGACGCGAAGTCGGCGTGCTTCGAGTTCGAGGTGCCCTCGGATCTGCAGGTCCTCGGCCGGCCGCAGGTGACGCTGCGGATCACCAGCGAGGTACCGCGCGGGCAGGTCGCCGTCCGGGTGTGCGACGTGGCGCCGGACGGCTCCTCGACGCTCGTCACACGCGGCGTCCTGAACTTCTCCTCTCGCGAGGGCCGGGACAAGGCCGTCGCCTGGCCCCCCGGCACCACGGACGAGGTCTCCTTCGAGCTGAACGGGATCGGTCACACCTTCCCGGCCGGGCACCGCATCCGCCTCGCGGTGTCGTCCGCTTACTGGCCGTGGATCTGGCCGCAGCCCGGATCCGAGGCCGGCTTCACCCTCGACCCGGCGGGCAGCACCCTCGAACTGCCGGTCAGGATGGTCGACGCCGAGAACGGCGCCGACATCGGCTTCGAGCCACCCGAACAGTCCGAGCCCATGGGTGTCGTCTACCCGGCCACCCTGGACGAACAGCGCCCCGAGCGCCTCTGCGTCCGCGACGTCGCCAAGGGCGAATGGCGCCTCGAGGTCGACCCGCGCTACGGCGGCACCCGGGTCTACCCCGACGGCCTCGAATTCACCGAGGACGCCGTGGAGACGTACGTCATCCAGGAGGCCGACCCACTCAGCGCGCGCACCCGTTCCGACTGGTCGATCCGCCTGCACCGGCCCGAGCTGGCATGGGACGTGACGATCAAGACCCGCTCCGAGATCGCCTGCGACGCGACGGACTTCATCACCAGCAACGAGGTGGTGTGCCGGGACGGCGGCGAGGTGGTCTTCCACCGGACATGGGAGCAGCGGATTCCGCGTACGGCGGGGTGAGGTGGGGTGGGTGGAGGTGAGGGTGGCCCCGGCCGATACGGGGCGGCCGGCCTACGCCCAGCCCCCGAACTCCCGCTCCAGGACAACCCCCACCCCGTCCTCCTCATGGGACAGGGTGACCTCGTCGGCCGCCGCCCTGAGTTCGGCGTGGGCGTTGGCCATGGCGACGCCGTGGCCGGCCCACGCGAACATCGGCAGGTCGTTCGGCATGTCGCCGAAGGCGATCGTGCGCTGCGGCGTCAGACCGAGCCGTTCGGCAGCCAGCGCGAGCCCCGTCGCCTTGGTGACGCCCCACGGCTGGAGCTCCACGGTGCCGGGGCCCGACATGGTGACCGTCGCCAGATCGCCGACGACCGCCCGGGCCACCGTCGCCAACTCGTCGTCGCTCAGCCGGGGATGACGGAGCAGCACCTTGCTGATGGGCTCGGCCCACAGCTCCTCGCGGCGCTCGATCCGCACGGCGGGGAGCGTGGGGTGCGGCATCACATAGCCCGGCTCGATGAGCGTCAGACCGTCCGTACCGTCCTGATCGACCGCCGCGTCGACCTGGCCGACCTCGGCCTCGATCTTGCCGAGGGCCTGCTCGGCGAGGTCGCGGTCGAGGGTCAGGGACCACACGATGCGGTCCGTCGCCGCGTCGTACAGCTGGGCGCCCTGGGCGCAGACCGCGAGGCCGGTGCCGCCGAGCTCGCCGAGCAGCGGCCGCACGCGCGGCGCGGGCCGCCCCGTCACCACGAGGTGCCGGGCCCCCGCGGCTGCCGCGGCCGCGAGCGCGTCGCGCGTCCGTTCGGAGACCGTGTCGTCGCCGCGCAGCAGCGTCCCGTCCAGGTCTGTGGCGATGAGTTCGAACGGAGCGGAGCGAAACGGAGCGGGCATGATCGAGAGAATACGGACCGCTCCGCCGGGTCACTGCGCCCGGTCACCCCCTCCGTCGTCCCGCCCGTTCACCCCAGCGCGGGGCGCCTCACGCGTGTGCCGCCGCGAGATGCTTCACCAGCCGCGGCGACGCGAACTCGGTGCCGCACACGAACCTCATCACCGGCCCGAACGACGACCCGCCCAGCATGCCCGTGAAGTAGAGCCCCGGCACCGAGGACACATAGCCCGCCCCCAACTTGGGGGTACCCCGGCTGGCGGCGATCCGGGTCCGCAGACCGTCGCCGAGGAAGTCCATCGCGGCGAGGTCCACGCGGTAGCCGGTCGCGGCGATGACGTGGTCCGCGGTCAGCTCCTCGCGGCGCCCGCCGGGGGCCCGCACCGTGAGGACCGCGCCTCCGTCCGCCGCGGCGGACCCCACGATTCCTTCCACCTCGCGCACCCGCACCTTGTCCTCGAACCGCTCGCGCAGCCACCACGCCCCGAGCGGCCCGAGCACCCGCCGGACGAGGAAGTGCCGTGCCTGTGGCGGGAGATGGCGGTACGGATGCGGGTAATACGTCAGCGCGTACAGCGACCAGGCCCGGCCGAACGGCGTCTCGGGGCGCAGCTTCGGCTGGTCCCACGGCGGCGCGCCGAATCGTACGGAGCCCTGGCCGCGCGCCACGATCCGCACGCTCGCCCCGGCCTCCGCGGCGAGCGCGGCGGCCTCCAGGGCGGACTGCCCGGCGCCGACGACGACGAGTTCCCTGCCGGAGAAACGGGACAGGTCGTGGTGCTGCGAGCTGTGGGAGACGGGGCCTGTGGGGGCGGGGCCGTCGGGCGCCGCCGCGGCGAGCTCGTGCGGCAGGTGGTCGAGGCCCGAGAGGCCGGTGGCGACGACGACCGCGCGGGCCGTGAACTGCTCACCGGAGTCCAGCTTGACCTCGAAGTTCTCGTGTCCGCGCCGGTCCACCGACACGACCCTGACCCGCTCCAGGTCGGGCACGAGCTTCTGCTGGAACCAGTCCCCGTAGGCGACGAACGTCTCGACCGGGACGATGTCCTCGTCCGTCACGAGGCGCGGGATCCCCGCGGCGTCGCAGTAGTCGACTAGGTCGTGGCCGCGCTGCGGGGCATCGATGTTCGAGGCGGACGGCACGGACTTCAGGAGCATTCCCGCGGGCATGTGCGAGCGCCAGCTCACCATGGGGTCGCCGAAGACGCGTACCGGAATGCCGCGTGCCCTCAGATGGGCGGCGGTCGACAGGCCGTACGGGCCCGCTCCGATGACAGCTACCGGATGAATCACGAAGTCCCCTCCCCAGGGAAGAACATTTGCTTCCTACTTCGCGTTGACACTTGGCACTTGGTACTCAGTGGTGGTCGTGCGCTAATTGGTCCTGGTCGTGCCGCCGCCTCGGCGGTTGGTCCGCCACAGCTGGTGGAGGTGGCGGGCTCCTGGGCCCACGAAGCGGGCGAGCATCGTGAACAGGGGCCGCAGGTCGTCGGTGGCGAGCCAGGCGAGCTCCGTGCCCGTGGCGCGGGCCGGGGCGTGCGGGGTCGTGTAGCCGCTGCGGCGGTAGGCGATGAGAGCGGGCAGGTCGATGTTCTCCACCACGTACCGGTGGCCCGCGCGCTGTTCCCCCTCCGGGACGGCGCGGCCGGTCAGGTCGAGGTGCAGGGCACGGACGACGTCGATCCCGGACTCGCTCTCGAAGAGCCGGAACTGGGCGCCCATGCGCGGATTGAAGTCGAGGAGCTTGTACTGGCCGTCGCGCCGGTCGAAGCGCAGGTCGAGGTCGATGACGCCGGTGAAGCCGATCTGTTTGATGAAACGCGCGGCGAGGTCCGCGAGTTCCGGATTGTCGACGACGTACGCGTTCGCCGTCATGCCCGCGTGCGGCGGCCAGGAGCGCACCTTGACGCCGGTGAAGAGGGCCAGTGGCGAAGAGTCCGCG
Source organism: Streptomyces sp. NBC_01445 (assembly GCF_035918235.1). Taxonomy (NCBI): domain Bacteria; kingdom Bacillati; phylum Actinomycetota; class Actinomycetes; order Kitasatosporales; family Streptomycetaceae; genus Streptomyces; species Streptomyces sp. NBC_01445. Next base: position 4,779,091 of record NZ_CP109485.1, read on the forward strand.
TCGAAGTACGCGTGCACGATCCAGTCCTCGGCCTGCTCCCTCGGCAGGTACTCCTGAAGGATCACGCCGGGCTGCCCGCCCCAGTCGCGGGCGAGTTCGAGCAGGCCCTCGGGGGTCGCGATCTTCGTCGTGCCGTTCACCGCGGGCTGTTTGCGGCGGGTGAACGCCTCCCGGTTCTTGGCGACCACCGGGAAGCGGACCGACGCGGCGAACTCCTCGATGTCGGCGTACGACTCGGGGAACGAGGCCGCCGGCGACGCGACACCGTGCTCCACGCACAGTTCGTGCAGCCCCTGCTTGCTGGCGAGGCGGCGCGGCAGGTCCTGCTCGACGCGGGGGAACAGGAACTTCCCCCGGTCCGCCAGTTCTTCCTGGTGCTCGGCGATGAGGACGGCCGCCTCTTCGTCGGTCGGGATCAGGACCGTGGGCCTGCCGATCCGGCGCGCGATGCGCAGCATGCCCTCGACGAGCCGCTCCGGTTCCTCGGCCCCGGTGGTCCGCCAGGGAAAGGCCCGGCGCAGATAGCGCGAGGACGCCGCGGGCGTGTAACGGTCCTCCGTGATCGCGTACATGGGCACGCCGAGGCGGCCCAGGCTGCGGATTGCTCCCACTCCTCCGTGATGCAGTGGATAGTCACCGAACTTGACGATCAGGCCCGGCACGTCCCGGTCGCATTCGAACGGCACGCTGCTGGCGCTCCTGGCCACGGGTCCCCCCACGTGTCCTGTCCCCCTTCGGACCCGGACCCACCCCGCCCGCGTCCCCCGATAGGACGCTAAGCCGGAATTGACCACTCCAGCAAGGCTTATCCGGACATTGCGAACTCTTTAGACACTGCCCCAACGCGCCGCTGCCACGTAACGTGTGGCCCACCCATATGGAAAGCGAGGCAGGTACGCATGTCCGAGCAGACCCCGCTCACCCCCCTCGACCTCCCCGAAGGCGACCCCTTCGGACCGCACAACCTCCCGTACGGGGTGTTCTCCCTGCCGGGGGAGGCCGTGGAAGCGCGCCGGGTCGGCGTGCGCCTCGGCTCGTACGTGCTGGACGCGGGCGCCGCGGCGGCCGCGCTCGGCTCGCCCTACGTCTCCCTGCTCGCCCGTCCCACCCTGAACCCGCTCATGGCGGCGGGCCGCACCGCCTGGTCGGACGTGCGCCGCGCGCTCACGGCCTGGGTCACGGTCCCGGCCCACCGCGAAACCGTGCGCCCCCTGCTGCACCCGCTCGCCGAAGTCACCCTGCACCTCCCCTTCGAGGTCGCGGACTACGTCGACTTCTACGCTTCGGAGAACCACGCCCGGAACCTGGGCCGGATGTTCCGCCCGGACGAGGAGCCTCTGAAGCCCAACTGGAAGCATCTGCCGGTGGGTTACCACGGTCGCGCCGGGACGGTCGTGGTCTCGGGCACGGACGTGGTCCGCCCCTCGGGCCAGCGCAAGCCCCCGGCCGACCCGGCCCCGGTCTTCGGCCCGTCGGTACGGCTCGACATCGAGACGGAGCTCGGCTTCGTCGTCGGGACGCCGTCCGCGCAGGGCACGCCGGTGCCGCTGTCCGCGTACCGCGACCACGTGTTCGGGCTGTGCCTCCTCAACGACTGGTCGGCGCGCGACATCCAGTCCTGGGAGACCGTGCCGCTCGGCCCGCACCTCGGCAAGTCGTTCGCCACGTCGGTCTCGGCGTGGATCACCCCGCTGGACGCGCTGGACGAGGCGCGTGTGGCGCCCCCGGAGCGCACATACCCGCTGCTGCCGTACCTGGACGACACGGCACCCTCCCCCGACGGCATCGCGGACGAGCCCGGCGGCTACGACCTGCACATCACTGTCACCCTCAACGGCCATGTCATCTCCGAGACCTCCTCCGCCTCCCTGTACTGGACGGCGGCGCAGATGCTGGCGCACATGACGGTGGCCGGCGCCTCCCTGCGCACGGGCGACCTGTACGGCTCCGGCACCATCAGCGGCGCCTCGGAGAACGCACGCGGCTCCCTCATCGAAATCACCTGGAACGGCCGCGACCCCATCGAACTCCCCGACGGCAAGCGAACGTTCCTCGAGAACGGTGACGTGGTCACGATGACGGCCTGGGCCCAGGGCCCGGACAACACACGCGTGGGCCTCGGCGAAGTGACGGGGCGGATCGTGGCGGGCGCCACGGCATGAGAGGCCTGAGGCGGCGCTGTCAGGGGCCCGACGGCGGGGCGCCGTCAGTGGCCTGAGGGCGCCGTCACCACCGTCACCACCGTCACCAGTCGATGTCCTCCGGCTCCTGCTCGTCCTCGGGCCAGCCGGGATCCGGCTCCGGCGCCTCCCCGGCGGCGGAGTCGGCCGGGGCTGCCGGGCCGCTGGAACCGGCGCCGTCCAGGCCCGCCAGGACGCCGAGCACACCCTCGCCCCACGTCGCCAGCTTCTTCTCGCCGACGCCGCCGATCGTGCCCAACTGGCCGATGGACGTCGGGTGTTGGAGGGCGATCTCCTTGAGCGTCGCGTCGTGGAAGATGACGTACGCCGGGACCCCGTTCTCCTTCGCCTGCGCGCCGCGCCACGCGCGCAGCGCCTCGAACACGGGCAGCAGCTGCTCCGGCAGGTCCGCCGCGGGCGACTTCGCCTTGCGGTCCCGCGAGGCCGACCGGGACGTGGCGGGGCGCGGCGCCTCCTTGCGCAGCCGCACCTCCCGCTGGCGCCCGAGGACGCTCCCGCTCTCCTCGGTGAGCACCAGCGTCCCGTACTCGCCCTCGACCGCGATGAGTCCCTGCGCGAGCAACTGCCGTGCCACGCCCCGCCATTCGGCCTCGCTCAGGTCCTCGCCGATGCCGAAGACGGAGAGCTGGTCGTGGTCGAACTGGATGACCTTGGCCGTTCGCCGGCCCATCAGGATGTCGATGACCTGGCCCGCGCCGAACTTCTGCCTGCGCTCCCGGTCGAGACGCACCACCGTGGAGAGGATCTTCTGAGCGGCGACGGTGCCGTCCCAGGTCTCCGGCGGCGAGAGGCACGTGTCGCAGTTGCCGCAGCTTGCCGCCTGCGGCTCCTGGCCGAAGTACATGAGGAGCTGGGACCTGCGGCACTGCGCCGTCTCGCACAGCGCCAGCATCGCGTCGAGGTGGGACCCCGCCCGGCGCCGGAACGCCTCGTCCCCCTCCCCCATGTTGATCAGCTTCCGCTGCTGGACGACGTCCTGCAGCCCGTACGCCATCCAGGCCGTGGACGCGAGCCCGTCACGCCCGGCGCGGCCCGTCTCCTGGTAGTAGCCCTCGACGGACTTCGGGAGATCGAGATGCGCGACGAACCGGACGTCGGGCTTGTCGATGCCCATGCCGAACGCGATGGTCGCGCAGACGACCAGGCCCTCCTCGCGCAGGAACCGGGACTGGTGCGCCGCGCGGGTCCCCGCGTCCAGGCCCGCGTGGTACGGGACCGCCTCGATGCCGTTGCGGCTGAGGAACTCGGCCGTCGCCTCCACCGACTTGCGCGACAGGCAGTACACGATGCCCGCGTCGCCCTCGTGCTCCTGCTTGAGGAAGCTGAGGAGCTGCTTCTTCGGGTCCGCCTTCGGCACGATCCGGTACTGGATGTTGGGCCGGTCGAAGCTCGCCACGAAGTGCTTCGCGTCCGGCATGCCCAGGCGCTCGGTGATCTCCTGGTGCGTGGCGTGCGTCGCCGTCGCCGTGAGCGCGATGCGCGGCACGTCCGGCCAGCGCCGGCCGAGGACGGACAGGGCCAGGTAGTCCGGGCGGAAGTCGTGCCCCCACTGCGCCACACAGTGCGCCTCGTCGATCGCGAAGACGGAGATCCTGCCGCGGGAGAGCAGGTCGAGCGTGGAGTCGAGGCGCAGCCGCTCCGGCGCCAGATAGATGACGTCCAGCTCGCCCGCGAGGAACTCGGCCTCGACGGTGCGACGCTCGTCGAAGTCCTGCGTCGAGTTCATGAACCCGGCGCGCACGCCCAGCGCGCGCAGCGCGTCCACCTGGTCCTGCATGAGGGCGATGAGGGGCGAGATCACGACGCCCGTGCCGGGCCTGACCAGGGCCGGGATCTGGTAGCACAGGGACTTTCCGCCGCCGGTCGGCATCAGGACGACGGCGTCCCCGCCGTCCACGACGTGGTCGATGATCGCTTCCTGCTCGCCGCGGAACGCGTCATATCCGAAGACGCGGTGCAGCGTCTCCAGCGCGCCGCCGCGCATCGCCGTCGCCACGCCGGGCTCCGTCACCTCGCTCATGCCACCGATCCCATTCATCGCCCTGTCCCCCGTACGTCCATACTTTGTGGTTCGACCACTGCTGCCACGATAGGGCTCCGCACCGACAGCCCGAAAAGTTATCCACAGGCTGGGGGTGAAGTCACCTCCCGGCCGGGGGTCCGGGGGTCGTCCCCCGGGAAGGCGCAGCCACAGGCTGGGGGTGAAGTCACCTCCCGACCGGGGTCCCGGAACGCCTCCGCCCGGCATCCCTCGCGGGGACACCGGGCGGTGACGACGGTGCGTGGCGCGGTTACCGCACGAACACGCTCGCCTGGTTCGCCAGGTCCAGGAAGTACTGCGGCGCGAGGCCCAGCACCACCGTGACCGCCACACCCACCGCGATCGTGGTCATCGTCAGTGGCGAGGGCACTGCGACCGTCGGGCCGTCCGCCTTCGGCTCGCTGAAGAACATGAGCACGATCACCCGGATGTAGAAGAACGCCGCGATGGCCGACGAGATCACACCGACCACGACGAGCGCACCGGCCCCGCCCTCCGCCGCCGCCTTGAACACCGCGAACTTTCCGGCGAAGCCCGAGGTCAGCGGGATACCGGCGAAGGCGAGCAGGAACACCGCGAAGACGGCCGCGACCAGCGGCGAGCGGCGTCCGAGCCCCGCCCACTTCGACAGGTGCGTGGCCTCGCCGCCCGCGTCCCTAACCAGCGTCACCACGGCGAACGCGCCGACGGTCACGAAGGAGTACGCGCCCAGGTAGAAGAGCACGGACGAGATGCCGTCGGGCGTGGTGGCGATGACACCGGCGAGGATGAATCCGGCGTGCGCGATCGACGAGTACGCGAGGAGCCGCTTGATGTCGGTCTGGGTGATCGCGACGATCGCGCCGCCCAGCATCGTGATGATCGCGATGGCCCACATGACCGGCCGCCAGTCCCAGCGCAGGCCGGGCAGGACGACGTACAGGAGCCGCAGGAGGGCGCCGAAGGCGGCGACCTTCGTGGCGGCCGCCATGAAGCCGGTGACCGGTGTCGGCGCGCCCTGGTAGACGTCCGGGGTCCACATGTGGAACGGCACGGCGCCGACCTTGAACAGCAGGCCCATGACGACCATGGCGACGCCGATGAGCAGCAGCGCGTCGTTCCCCATGGTGTCGGCGAGCGCCGGGTCGATGTTCTGGATCGATCCGTCGACGACGTCGGCGATCGTCGCGTACGACACGGAGCCCGCGTACCCGTACAGGAGGGCGATGCCGAACAGGGTGAACGCCGAGGCGAAGGCGCCGAGGAGGAAGTACTTGACCGCGGCCTCCTGCGACACGAGCCGCTTGCGGCGGGCCACGGCGCACAGGAGGTAGAGCGGCAGGGAGAAGACTTCCAGGGCGATGAACAGCGTCAGGAGGTCGTTCGCCGCGGGGAAGACCAGCATGCCGCCGATCGCGAAGAGCGCGAGCGGGAACACCTCGGTGGTGGTGAACCCGGCCTTCACGGCGGCCTTCTCGCTGTCGCTGCCGGGCACGGACGAGGCCTGCGCGGCGAACGAGTCGACGCGGTTGCCGTGCGCCTCCGGGTCCAAGCGGCGCTCGGCGAACGTGAAGATCGCGACGAGGCCGGTCAGCAGGATCACGCCCTGGAGGAACAGGGCCGGGCCGTCGACGGCGATCGCGCCCATGGCCGCGATGTGCGCCTTCGTGGTGCCGTACCCGCCCGCCGCGAGCCCGACCACCGCGGCGAACGCGGCGGCCAGGGCGACGACGGCGAGGAACACCTGGACGTAGTAGCGGGACTTGCGCGGCACGAACGCCTCGACAAGGACCCCGAGGACCGCCGCACCGATGACGATCAGGGTGGGCGACAATTGACCATATTCGATCTTTGGCGCGTCGATCTTGGAAATGGGATCGGCCGCCGTTGTCCACAGGCTGTGGACGGCTGCTGCGCTCACTTGGCCGCCTCCACCGCTGGCTTCGGGTCCTTCTTGTGTACGTCGGACAGGGTCTGCTTGACCGCCGGGTTCACCAGGTCGGTGACCGGCTTCGGGTAGACGCCCAGGAAGATCAGCGCGGCGATCAGCGGAACGACCACCGCGAGTTCCCGCACGCGCAGGTCCGGCAGGGCCGAGACCTCCGGTTTCACCGGGCCCGTCATCGTCCGCTGGTAGAGGACGAGCGTGTAGAGCGCGGCGAGCACGATGCCGAAGGTCGCGATGATTCCGATCACCGGGTAGCGCGAGAACGTGCCGACCAGGACCAGGAACTCACTCACGAAGGGCGCGAGGCCCGGCAGCGAGAGGGTCGCGAGGCCGCCGATCAGGAACGTGCCGGCGAGCACCGGGGCGACCTTCTGCACGCCTCCGTAGTCCGCGATCAGGCGCGAGCCGCGGCGCGAGATCAGGAAGCCCGCCACCAGCATCAGGGCGGCCGTCGAGATCCCGTGGTTGACCATATAGAGCGTCGCGCCCGACTGGCCCTGGCTCGTCATCGCGAAGATGCCGAGGACGATGAACCCGAAGTGCGAGATCGACGCGTACGCCACCAGGCGCTTGATGTCCCGCTGGCCGACCGCGAGCAGCGCCCCGTAGACGATGCTGATGAGGGCCAGCACGAGGATGACCGGCGTCGCCCACTTCGAGGCCTCCGGGAAGAGCTGGAGGCAGAAGCGGAGCATCGCGAACGTGCCGACCTTGTCGACCACCGCCGTGATGAGGACGGCGACCGGGGCGGTGGCCTCCCCCATCGCGTTCGGCAGCCAGGTGTGCAGCGGCCACAGCGGCGCCTTCACCGCAAAGGCGAAGAAGAAGCCGAGGAAGAGCCAGCGCTCGGTGCTGGTCGCCATGTGCAGCGAGCCGTTGGCCCGCGCGGCGGCGATCTCCTGGAGCGAGAAGTTCCCCGCCACCACGTAGAGACCGATCACGGCCGCCAGCATGATGAGGCCGCCGACGAGGTTGTAGAGCAGGAACTTCACGGCGGCGTACGAGCGTTGGGCCGCCGCGTTCTCGTCGCTGCCCGCGTGGGCACGGTCCCCGAAGCCGCCGATGAGGAAGTACATCGGGATGAGCATGGCTTCGAAGAAGATGTAGAAGAGGAAGACGTCGGTGGCCTCGAAGGAGATGATCACCATCGCCTCGACGCCGAGGATCAGGGCGAAGAAGCCCTGCGTCGGGCGCCACCTCGAACTTCCCGTTTCCTGCGGGTCGGCGTCGTGCCAGCCCGCGAGGATCACGAACGGGATCAGGAGGGCGGTGAGCGCGATGAGCGCCACCGCGATGCCGTCCACGCCCAGCTCGTACCGCACCCCGAAGTCCTTGATCCAGGAGTGGGATTCGGTGAGCTGGTAGCGGGCGCCGCCGGGCTCGAAGCGCACGAGCACGACCGCGGCCAGCACCAGCGTGGCGAGCGAGACGAGCAGCGCCAGCCACTTCGCCGCCGTGCGCCGCGCGGCCGGTACGGCAGCCGTGGCGATGGCTCCCACGGCGGGGAGCACCGCCGTCGCTGTCAGCAGAGGAAAGGACATTGCTATCAGACCGCCCTCATCAGCAGGGTCGCGGCGACGATGAGTGCCGCACCGCCGAACATCGAGACGGCGTACGAGCGGGCGTAGCCGTTCTGGAGCTTGCGCAGCCGGCCGGAGAGCCCGCCGACCGAGGCCGCCGTCCCGTTGACCACGCCGTCGACCAGGGTGTGGTCGACGTAGACCAGGGAGCGGGTGAGGTGCTCGCCGCCGCGGACCAGGACCACGTGGTTGAAGTCGTCCTGGAGGAGGTCACGGCGGGCGGCCCGGGTGAGCAGCGAGCCGCGCGGGGCGACGACCGGGACCGGGCGCCGGGCGTACTGGAGGTAGGCCAGGCCCGCGCCGATCACCAGGACCACCATGGTGGCGGCGGTGACGGTCGTGGCACTGATCGGCGCGTCCCCGTGGCTGTGCTCGGTGACCGGCTCCAGCCAGTGCAGGAAGCGGTCGCCGATGCTGAAGAAGCCACCCGCGAAGACGGATCCGACCGCGAGCACGATCATCGGGATCGTCATGGACTTCGGCGACTCGTGCGGGTGCGGCTCGTGGCCCTCCGCGTCCGGCTGCCAGCGCTTCTCACCGAAGAAGGTCATGATCATCACGCGCGTCATGTAGTACGCGGTGATGGCCGCGCCGAGAAGGGCCACCGAGCCGAGGATCCAGCCCTCCGTGCCGCCCTTCGCGAACGCCGCCTCGATGATCTTGTCCTTGGAGAAGAAGCCGGACAGACCGGGGAAGCCGATGATCGCGAGATAGCCGAGCCCGAACGTGACGAACGTGACCGGCATGTACTTCCTGAGGGCGCCGTACTTCCTCATGTCCACCTCGTCGTTCATGCCGTGCATGACCGAACCGGCGCCGAGGAAGAGGCCCGCCTTGAAGAAGCCGTGCGTCACCAGGTGCATGATCGCGAAGACGTAGCCGATGGGGCCGAGGCCCGCGGCCAGCACCATGTACCCGATCTGCGACATCGTCGAGCCGGCCAGCGCCTTCTTGATGTCGTCCTTCGCGCAACCGACGATCGCACCGAACAGGAGCGTGACCGCACCCACGATGACGACGACGAGCTGTGCGTCCGGTGACGCGTTGAACACCGCGCCGGAGCGGACGATCAGATAGACACCGGCGGTCACCATGGTCGCGGCGTGGATGAGGGCCGAGACCGGGGTCGGGCCCTCCATCGCGTCACCGAGCCAGGACTGCAGCGGCACCTGGGCGGACTTGCCGCACGCGGCGAGCAGCAGCATCAGGGCGATGCCCGTCAGCGTCGCGCCGCCGCCCTGGTGCTCCTCCGCCGCCTTCAGGACCGGCGCGAAGGCGAACGTCCCGAACGTCGTGAACATCAGCATGATGGCGATCGACAGGCCCATGTCGCCGACGCGGTTGACCAGGAAGGCCTTCTTCGCCGCGGTCGCCGCGCTGGGCTTGTGCTGCCAGAAGCCGATCAGGAGGTACGAGGCGAGGCCCACGCCCTCCCAGCCGACGTACAGGAGCAGGTAGTTGTCGGCGAGGACCAGGAGCAGCATCGCCGCGAGGAACAGGTTCAGGTAGCCGAAGAAGCGGCGGCGCCGCTCGTCGTGCTCCATGTACCCGATCGAGTAGATGTGGATCAGCGTGCCCACACCGGAGATCAGGAGCACGAACGTCATCGACAGCTGGTCCAGCTGGAAGGAGACGTCGGCCTGGAAGCCCTCGACCGGGATCCAGCTGAACAGGTGCTGGGTGAAGGTGCGGTCGTCGGCGCTCTTGCCGAGCATGTCGGCGAAAAGGAGGACGCCGATGACGAAGGAGGCGGCCGAGAGCAGCGTGCCGAGCAGATGGCCCACACGGTCCAGCCGCCGTCCGCCGCACAGCAGTACGGCCGCTCCGAGCAGTGGCGCCGCTACCAGCAGCGCAATCAGGTTTTCCACTGTGCAGCGACCCCTTACAGCTTCATCAGGCTGGCGTCGTCGACCGAGGCCGAGTGGCGGGAACGGAACAGCGACACGATGATCGCGAGCCCGACCACGACCTCCGCGGCGGCGACGACCATCGTGAAGAAGGCGATGATCTGGCCGTCGAGATTGCCGTGCATCCGGGAGAACGCGACGAACGCGAGGTTGCAGGCGTTGAGCATCAGCTCGACGCACATGAACAGAACGATCGCGTTCCGCCTGATGAGCACGCCGGTGGCGCCGATCGTGAACAACAGGGCGGCGAGATACAGGTAGTTGACCGGATTCACTTCGACGCCTCCTCGGTCCGCTCAAGGCGCTCGGCCGAGCGCTGCTCCAGGGCCTTCAGATCACCGAGCGCCTCGTCCGACACATCGCGGATCTGACCGCGCTCGCGCAGCGTCTGCATGACCGTGAGCTCCGACGGGGTGCCGTCGGGGAGCAGGCCCGCGATGTCGACCGCGTTGTGCCGGGCGTAGACACCCGGGGCGGGCAGCGGCGGGAGGTGCTTGCCCTCGCGCACGCGCTGCTCGGCCATCTCCCGCTGCGTCCTGGCCCGCTCGATGCGCTCTCGGTGCGTGAGCACCATGGCTCCGAGGGTGGCCGTGATCAGCAGGGCGCCGGTGATCTCGAAGGCGAAGACGTACTTCGTGAAGATGAGGGCGGCGAGCCCTTCCACGTTCCCCCCGGCGTTCGCCTTGCCCAGTCCGCTGAACTGGTGGAGCGAGGCGTTCCCGATGCCCGCGAGGAGCAGGATCCCGAAGCCGAGTCCGCACAGCAGGGCCAGCCAGCGCTGCCCCTTGATGGTCTCCTTCAAGGAGTCCGCCGCGGTGACACCGACGAGCATGACCACGAAGAGGAACAGCATCATGATCGCGCCGGTGTAGACGATGATCTGGACGACGCCCAGGAAGTACGCGCCGTTGGCCAGGTAGAAGACCGCCAGGATGATCATGGTCCCGGCGAGGCACAGCGCGCTGTGCACCGCCTTCTTCATCAGGACCGTGCACAGGGCGCCGATGACGGCGACCGTGCCGAGGACCCAGAACTGGAAGGCCTCGCCCGTGGAGGTCGTGTAGGCGGCGAGCTGGCTCATGCCTCCGCCCCCTCGGATTCGGGCTTCTCGCCCTTGGAGACGGCGACCTGACGGACCGTGCCGGGCGCGGCCTCCGTCACCAGACCCCGGTAGTAGTCCTGCTCGTCCGTGCCGGGGAAGATCGAGTGGGGCGATTCGACCATGCCCTCCTCGAGCCCGGCGAGCAGCTGCTCCTTGGTGTAGATCAGGTTCTCGCGGCTGCTGTCGGCGAGCTCGAACTCGTTCGTCATCGTCAGCGCGCGCGTGGGGCACGCCTCGATGCACAGGCCGCACAGGATGCAGCGGGCGTAGTTGATCTGGTAGACGCGGCCGTAGCGCTCGCCCGGCGAGTAGCGCTCCTCGTCGGTGTTGTCCGCGCCCTCCACATAGATGGCGTCCGCGGGACAGGCCCAGGCGCACAACTCGCAGCCGATGCACTTCTCCAGGCCGTCCGGATGACGGTTGAGCTGGTGCCGGCCGTGGAAGCGCGGGGCCGTGGTCTTGGGCTGCTCCGGGTACTGCTCCGTCAGCCGCTTCTTGAACATGGCCTTGAAGGTCACGCCGAAGCCGGCCACGGGATTCTGGAAGCCGGGCTTGGTCTGCCCGCCCTCCGTCGACTCCTCAGCCATGGGACGCCTCCTTTCCGTCACTGGGACCCTCACCGGTTCCGTCACTGGCAGTATCCGGTCCGCCACTGACAATCAACTCCCGCTCCCCGCGCGGGCGTCGGCGCGGCACGGCCGGCGGAGTCTGGCCGGGCAGCGGCGGGACCGGGAAGCCGCCTGCCATCGGGTCGAAGGCCGCGGCCCGTTCGGCCGCCTCCCGCGCCTCGCGTTCCTTGCCGCCGCGGTCCCTGAAGATGTCGACGAGGAACGAGAGCAGCAGCAGGGTGAGAACGCCTGCGCTCACGTACAGGGCGATGGGCCAGAAGGAGTAGTTCTCGTTCCGCAGGGTCCGCACGGTGGCGACGAGCATCAGCCAGACCACGGAGACCGGGATGAGGACCTTCCAGCCGAGCTTCATCAGCTGGTCGTAGCGCACGCGCGGGAGCGTGCCGCGCAGCCAGATGAAGAAGAACAGCAGCAGCTGGACCTTGATGACGAACCAGAGCATCGGCCACCAGCCGTGGTTCGCGCCCTCCCAGAAGGTGGACACCGGCCACGGGGCCCGCCAGCCGCCCAGGAAGAGCGTCACCGACACGGCCGAGACCGTCACCATGTTCACGTACTCGGCGAGCATGAACAGCGCGAACTTGATGGACGAGTACTCGGTGTTGAAGCCGCCGACGAGGTCGCCCTCGGACTCCGGCATGTCGAACGGGGCGCGGTTCGTCTCGCCGACCATCGTCACGATGTAGATGAGGAACGAGACCGGCAGGAGCACGATGTACCAGCGGTCGTGCTGCTGGGCGACGATCTCCGAGGTGGACATCGACCCGGAGTAGAGGAACACCGACGCGAAGGCCGCGCCCATCGCGATCTCGTACGAGATCATCTGGGCGCAGGACCGCAGACCACCCAGCAAGGGGTAGGTCGATCCGGAACTCCAACCCGCGAGCACGATCCCGTAGATGCCGACCGAGGCGACCGCGAGGATGTAGAGCATCGCGATCGGCAGGTCGGTGAGCTGCATCGTGGTGCGGTGGCCGAAGATCGAGACCTCGTTGCCGGAGGGCCCGAAGGGGATCACGGCGATCGCCATGAACGCCGGGATGGCGGCGACGACCGGGGCCAGGATGTAGACCACCTTGTCGGCGCGCTTGACGACGACGTCTTCCTTCAGCATCAGCTTGATGCCGTCGGCGAGCGACTGGAGCATGCCCCAGGGGCCGTGCCGGTTGGGGCCGATGCGCAGCTGCATCCAGGCGACGACCTTGCGCTCCCACACGATGGAGAAGAGCACGGTCACCATCAGGAAGGCGAAGCAGAAGACCGCCTTGACCACGACCAGCCACCAGGGATCGCGGCCGAACAGCGAGAGGTCTTCCAGAGCGAGCGGGATCATGACTGCACCTCCTTGGCCTCGTCGATGCCCGCGGGACCGATCCGGACGAGTGCGCCGGGCACGGCCCCCGTGTCGGAGGCCACGCCCCCGCCGGTGGAGTTCAGCGGAAGCCACACGACGCGGTCCGGCATCTCCGTGACCTGGAGCGGGAGTCGGGTCGTCCCCGCCGGTCCGGTGACGGCGAGCTCGTCGCCGTCCTTGACGCCCGCCTCGGCAGCCGTGGCGGCCGACACACGCGCGCGTGCCGCGTGCCGCGTGCCGGCGAGCGCGTCGTCCCCCTCCTGGAGACGGCCCTGGTCGAGCAGCAGCCGGTGCCCCGCGAGGACGGCCTCACCGGACGCGGGCCGCGGCAGCTGCGAGGCCGTCTCCAGCGAGTCCGTCGCGCGGGGCCCGCTCCACCCGCCGAGGCGGTCGAGCTCCCCCCGCGCGGCCCGCAGGTCCGGCAGTCCCAGGTGTACGTCCATGGCGTCCGCGAGCATCTGGAGCACCCGCGCGTCGGCGGGCGCCAGGGATCGCGTCATGTGGTCGGGCTTGAGCGCGGCCTCGAAGAGGCGTGCCCGGCCTTCCCAGTTGAGGAACGTGCCCGCCTTCTCGGCGACCGCGGCGACCGGGAGCACGACGTCCGCGTGGTCGGTGACCTCGCTGGGACGCTGCTCCAGGGAGACGACGAACGCCACCTCGTGCAGTGCTTCACGCGCGCGTGCCGGGTCGGGCAGGTCCGCGACCTCGACACCGGCGACGACCAGGGCCCGCAGCTCGCCGCCGGCGGCGGCCTCGACGATCTGGCCCGTGTCGCGCCCGTAGCGGTGCGGGAGTTCGGACACTCCCCAGGCGGCGGCCACCTCTTCCCGCGCGCGCGGGTCGGTGGCCGGACGTCCCCCGGGAAGCAGCGACGGCAGGGCGCCCGCCTCGATCGCGCCGCGCTCCCCGGCCCGGCGCGGAATCCACACCAGCTGGGCGCCGGTCGCCGTGGCGGCCCGTACGACGGCGGTCAGGGCGCCCGGCACGGACGCGAGCCGCTCGCCGACGACGATGACGGCACCCTCGGCACGCAGCGCCTGGGACGCCTCGGCGCCGCCGTCCTCCAGGCCGGAGCCGGAGGCGAGTGCGTCCAGCCACTCGGTCTCCGTGCCCGGAGCGGCCGGCAGCAGCGTGCCGCCCGCCTTCTCCAGGCCCCTGGTCGCGAACGGGGCGAGCCCGAACGTCCGCTGGCCGTGCCCGCGCCACGCCTTGCGCAGCTTCAGGAAGACGCCGGGCGCCTCCTCCTCGGCCTCGATCCCGACGAGGAGGACGGCGGGCGCCTTCTCCAGAGACGTGTACGTGACCCCGACACCGTCGAGGTCACGCCCGCGTCCGGCGACCCGCGCCGCCAGGAAGTCGGCCTCCTCGCTGCTGTGCACGCGCGCGCGGAAGTCGATGTCGTTCGTGTCGAGCGCCACGCGCGCGAACTTGCTGTACGCGTACGCGTCCTCGACGGTGAGCCGGCCACCGGTCAGGACCCCGGCGCGGCCGCGGGCCGACAGCAGACCCCGGGCCGCGACGTCCAGGGCTTCGGGCCAGGAAGCGGGCTCGAGGACACCGTCCGCGTTACGGACGAGCGGCGTGGTCAGCCGGTCGGGCTTCTGCGCGTAACGGAACCCGAAGCGGCCCTTGTCGCAGACCCACTCCTCGTTGACCTCGGGGTCCGGCGACGCGAGGCGCCGCATGACCTTGCCGCGCCGGTGGTCCGTGCGGGTCGCACAGCCGCCCGCGCAGTGCTCGCACACGCTGTGCGAGGACACGAGGTCGAAGGGCCTGGAGCGGAACCGGTACGCCGCCGAGGTCAGCGCCCCGACCGGACAGATCTGGATCGTGTTCCCGGAGAAGTACGACTCGAAGGGGTCGCCCTCGCCGGTGCCGACCTGCTGGAGCGCGCCGCGCTCGAGCAGCTCGATCATCGGGTCACCGGCGATCTGGTTGCTGAACCGCGTGCAGCGTGCGCAGAGCACACACCGCTCACGGTCGAGCAGGACCTGGGTCGAGATCGGGACCGGCTTCTCGAACGTCCTCTTCTTCCCGTCGAAACGGGAGTCGGACTGGCCGTGCGACATGGCCTGGTTCTGCAGCGGGCACTCGCCGCCCTTGTCGCAGACCGGGCAGTCCAGCGGGTGGTTGATGAGGAGCAGCTCCATCACTCCCCGCTGCGCCTTCTCGGCGACGGGCGAGCTGAGCTGGCTCTTGACCACCATGCCGTCGGTGCAGGTGATGGTGCAGGACGCCATCGGCTTGCGCTGGCCCTCGACCTCGACGATGCACTGGCGGCAGGCGCCGGCCGGGTCGAGCAGGGGGTGATCGCAGAAGCGGGGGATCTCGATGCCGAGCTGTTCGGCGGCGCGGATCACCAGCGTGCCCTTGGGCACGCTGATCCCGATGCCGTCGATCGTCAGCGAGACGAGATCTTCCGGCGGCACCGCCGCCTCACCGCCCCCGGAGGGAGCGCCTGTGGTTACCGTCATGCGTTCACCTCCGTGCGCTGGTCCGCCCAAGCGGTCGACTTGGCGGGGTCGAAGGGGCAGCCCTTGCCCGTGATGTGCTGCTCGTACTCCTCGCGGAAGTACTTGAGCGAGGAGAAGATCGGGGACGCGGCGCCGTCGCCGAGCGCGCAGAACGACTTGCCGTTGATGTTGTCGGCGATGTCGTTCAGCTTGTCGAGGTCGGTCATCAAGCCCTTGCCGGCCTCGATGTCGCGCAGCAACTGCACGAGCCAGTACGTCCCTTCACGGCACGGTGTGCACTTGCCGCAGGACTCGTGGGCGTAGAACTCGGTCCAGCGGGTGACCGCCCGCACGACGCAGGTCGTCTCGTCGAAGCACTGGAGCGCCTTCGTGCCGAGCATCGATCCCGCGGCGCCGACGCCCTCGTAGTCGAGGGGCACATCGAGGTGCTCGTCGGTGAACATCGGGGTCGAACTGCCGCCGGGCGTCCAGAACTTGAGGCGGTGACCGGGGCGCATGCCGCCGCTCATGTCGAGCAGCTGGCGCAGCGTGATGCCGAGCGGCGCCTCGTACTGGCCGGGGTTGGTGACGTGCCCGCTGAGCGAGTACAGCGTGAAGCCCGGGGACTTCTCGCTGCCCATCGACTTGAACCAGTCCTTGCCGCGATTCAGGATCGCGGGAACCGACGCGATGGACTCGACGTTGTTGACAACAGTGGGGCACGCGTAGAGCCCCGCGACCGCGGGGAAGGGGGGACGGAGCCGCGGCTGGCCACGGCGGCCTTCGAGCGAGTCGAGCAGTGCGGTCTCCTCGCCACAGATGTACGCGCCCGCGCCCGCGTGCACCGTGAGTTCGAGGTTCAGCCCGCTGCCCAGGACGTTCTCGCCGAGGTAGCCCGCCGCGTAGGCCTCGCGCACGGCCTCGTGGAGCCGTCGCAGTACGGGGACGGTCTCGCCCCGCAGATAGATGAAGGCATGCGAAGAGCGGATCGCGTAGCACGCGATCACGATCCCCTCGATGAGGGAATGCGGGTTCGCGAAGAGGAGCGGGATGTCCTTGCAGGTCCCGGGCTCCGACTCGTCGGCGTTGACAACTAGATAGTGCGGTTTGCCGTCGCCCTGCGGAATGAACTGCCACTTCATTCCGGTGGGGAAGCCCGCGCCGCCGCGGCCTCGCAGGCCCGAGTCCTTCACATAGGCGATCAGGTCGTCCGGCGACATGGCGAGCGCCTTGCGCAGACCCTCGTAGCCGTCGTGCCTCCGGTAGACGTCGAGGGACCAGGACTTGTCCTCGTCCCAGAACGCCGAAAGGACCGGCGAGAGCAGCTTCTCGGGGCTGGTGTCGTTGTTGATCTCGGCTGCCAAGGTCATCACTCCCCCTCCTCGGCGACAGGTCCCGCCGGGTGGGCCGGATCGGAGGACGACGTGTCCTGCGGCGCGTCGTGCGAACTCAGGTGCTCGGCGGGCGACGTGTCGTGCGGTGCCTCGTTGTCGGCGTCCCGATGGGGGCCTCCGTCACGCGGATGGACCACCCGCGCGGGGGCGGCCTCCCCCTTGGCGAGGCGCAGGCCGATCAGCGAGGCAGGTCCCGCGCTGCCGCTCGCCTCGACGGCGCCGGGCCGTTCGTCCGGGAAGCCGGCGAGGATCCGCGCGGTCTCCTTGTACGTGCACAGGGGGGCACCGCGGGTGGGTTCGACCCGCGCGCCCGCGCGCAGGTCGTCGACCAGGCGCTTCGCGCTGCCCACCGTCTGGTTGTCGAAGAACTCCCAGTTCACCATCACGACGGGCGCGAAGTCGCAGGCCGCGTTGCACTCGATGTGCTCGAGGGTGACCTTGCCGTCCTCGGTCGTCCCGCCGTTGCCGACGCCCAGGTGCTCCTGGAGGGCCTCGAAGATGGCGTCGCCGCCCATCACTGCGCACAGCGTGTTCGTGCAGACCCCGACCTGGTAGTCACCGCTCGGCTTGCGCCGGTACATCGTGTAGAAGGTCGCGACGGCGGTGACCTCGGCGGTGGTCAGGCCCAGCATGTCGGCGCAGAACTGCATGCCCGTACGCGTGACATGGCCCTCCTCCGACTGCACGAGGTGCAGCAGCGGGAGGAGCGCGGAGCGCGATCCCGGGTAGCGGGCGATGATCTCGCGCGCGTCCGTCTCGAGCCGGGCTCGGACGTCGTCCGGGTAGTCGGGCGCGGGCAGTTGGGGCATGCCCAGGCTGACGCCCTGGCCCTGCTCGGAAGGAGTGGTGGTCACCGGTCGACGCCTCCCATCACGGGGTCGATGGACGCGACGGCGACGATGACGTCGGCGACCTGGCCGCCCTCGCACATCGCCGCCATGGCCTGAAGGTTGGTGAAGGAGGGGTCTCGGTAGTGGACCCGGTAGGGGCGGGTGCCGCCGTCGGACACGACGTGCACCCCGAGCTCCCCCTTGGGGGATTCGACGGCGGAGTACGCCTGCCCGGCGGGGACCCGGAAGCCCTCCGTCACCAGCTTGAAGTGGTGGATCAGGGACTCCATGGAGGTGCCCATGATCTGCTTGATGTGGTCGAGCGAGTTGCCGAGGCCGTCCGGGCCGAGCGCGAGCTGCGCCGGCCAGGCGATCTTCTTGTCGCCGACCATGACCGGGCCCGGGGCGAGCCGGTCCAGGCACTGCTCGACGATCCGCAGCGACTGCCGCATCTCCTCCAGGCGGACCAGGAAGCGTCCGTAGGAGTCGCAGGTGTCGGCGGTCGGGACCTCGAAGTCGTAGTTCTCGTAACCGCAGTACGGCTGCGACTTGCGCAGGTCGTGCGGGAGGCCCGCCGAGCGCAGGATCGGTCCGGTGGCGCCGAGGGCCATGCAACCGGTGAGGTCGAGATAGCCGACGTCCTGCATACGGGCCTTGAAGATGGGGTTCCCGGTGGCGAGCTTGTCGTACTCGGGAAGGTTCTTCGACATCTTCTTCACGAACTCGCGGATCTGGTCCACCGCGCCGGGCGGCAGGTCCTGGGCGAGTCCGCCGGGCCGGATGTACGCGTGGTTCATGCGCAGGCCGGTGATGAGCTCGTAGATATCGAGAATGAGTTCACGATCACGGAAGCCGTAGATCATGATCGTCGTGGCGCCGAGCTCCATGCCGCCGGTGGCGATGGCGACCAGGTGCGAGGACATCCGGTTCAGCTCCATCAGGAGCACCCGGATGATCGACGCGCGGTCGGGGATCTCGTTCTCGATGCCGAGGAGTTTCTCGACCGCGAGGCAGTACGCCGTCTCGTTGAAGAACGGCGTCAGATAGTCCATGCGCGTCACGAACGTGGTGCCCTGCGTCCACGTGCGGTACTCGAGGTTCTTCTCGATGCCCGTGTGCAGATAGCCGATGCCGCAGCGGGCCTCGGTGACCGTCTCGCCGTCGATCTCCAGGATCAGCCGGAGCACGCCGTGCGTGGACGGGTGCTGCGGGCCCATGTTGACGATGATGCGCTCGTCGTCGGCCTTGGCCGCGGACTGGACGACCTCGTCCCAGTCGCCGCCGGTGACCGTATATACGGTCCCCTCGGTCGTCTCGCGCGCCGAAGCGGCCGATGCCGCAGAAGAAGTAGACATCAGGAGTACGACCTCCGCTGGTCCGGAGCCGGGATCTGGGCGCCCTTGTACTCGACGGGGATGCCGCCGAGGGGGTAGTCCTTGCGCTGCGGGAAGCCCTGCCAGTCGTCCGGCATCATGATCCGCGTCAGCGCCGGGTGGCCGTCGAAGACCAGACCGAAGAAGTCGTACGTCTCGCGCTCGTGCCAGTCGTTCGTCGGATAGACGGCGACCAGCGAGGGGACGTGCGGATCCGCGTCGGGGGCGCTGACTTCGAGACGGATCAGCCGGTTGTGGGTGATCGAGCGCAGGTGGTAGACGGCGTGCAGCTCGCGGCCCTTGTCGTCCGGGTAGTGCACCCCGCTCACGCCCGTGCAGAGCTCGAAGCGCAGGGCCGGGTCGTCGCGCAGCGTCTGGGCGACGCGCACCAGGTACTCGCGTTCGATGTGGAACGTGAGCTCGTCGCGGTCGACGACGGTCTTGTCGATGGCGTTCTCGGGGACGAGGCCCTGCTCCTCCAGGGCCCCCTCCAGCTCGTCGGCCACCTCGTCGAACCAGCCGCCGTACGGCCGCGTGGCGGCGCCCGGCAGCCGTACGGAGCGGACGAGGCCGCCGTACCCCGAGGTGTCGCCGCCGTTGTTGGCGCCGAACATGCCGCGCTGGACGCGGATCTCCTCGCCCTGGTCGCCGCGCTGCCCCGGGAGGTTGGCCGCGCTGAGGTCCTTCTCGGGGTTGACCCCGTTGCTGTCCGCGTCGCTCACCGCAGCAGCCCCTTCATCTCGATCGTCGGGAGCGCCTTGAGCGCCGCTTCCTCCGCCTCACGGGCCGCCTCCTCGGCGTTCACGCCGAGCTTGGAGGACTGGATCTTCTGATGGAGCTTGAGAATCGCGTCCATCAGCATCTCCGGCCGCGGCGGACAGCCGGGCAGGTAGATGTCCACAGGGACTACGTGGTCGACGCCCTGCACGATCGCGTAGTTGTTGAACATCCCGCCCGACGAGGCGCACACGCCCATCGAGATGACCCATTTGGGGTTCGGCATCTGGTCGTAGACCTGCCGCAGGACGGGCGCCATCTTCTGGCTCACGCGCCCGGCCACGATCATCAGGTCCGCCTGCCGCGGCGAGCCGCGGAAGACCTCCATGCCGAAGCGCGCCAGGTCATAGCGTCCGGCGCCCGTCGTCATCATCTCGATGGCGCAGCACGCCAGGCCGAACGTGGCCGGGAAGACGGATGACTTGCGCACCCAGCCCGCGGCCTGCTCGACGGTGGTCAGCAGAAAGCCGCTCGGCAGCTTTTCTTCGAGTCCCATGGCTTAAGGCCCCTCAGTCCCATTCCAGGCCGCCGCGCCGCCATACGTACGCGTACGCGACGAAGACGGTGAGCACGAAGAGCAGCATCTCCACGAGCCCGAAAACACCCAGGGCGTCGAACGTGACGGCCCAGGGGTAGAGGAAGACGATCTCGATGTCGAAGACGATGAAGAGCATCGCCGTCAGGTAGTACTTGATGGGGAAGCGCCCGCCGCCGGCCGGCGTGGGGGTCGGCTCGATACCGCACTCGTAGGCCTCGAGCTTGGCCCGGTTGTATCGCTTTGGACCGATAAGCGTGGCCATGACCACGGAGAAGATCGCAAAGCCTGCCCCGAGGGCTCCCAGTACGAGGATGGGCGCATACGCGTTCACCGCTCCTCGCTCCTCTCAGTCGGCGCTGACTGCTGGCGGATACGTGGGGCCCGCCTCCCGCTCCCCGCGAAGCCACCCCCGGTCGCACGAAGATCGCTCACATGTGAAGCAGGTCACAAGCCCAACTGCCCCGCATCCTATGCCTGCCGGTCTGTGATCTGCGACACGGGGTGCGCCAACAGCTTTGTGATCTCCACCACCTGACGAAGGATCATGAAGTCGGATGAGCGGTGATCTTCACACGCGAAGCGCCTGAGTGATCACCAGACGTGACATCTTGGCGCGTTACCCCAGGTGACAGCGCTGGCTCACTATCAAGAGGTGGCGCGCCCAGGCAAATTGGTGCTGGACAGAACTGGCTGATAGTGGACGCCGTTCACACATCAGAGGGAGAGGTGTGGACGTAAGTGGACGCGGGCACGCGCTCACGAGGAGCGTCCGACCGCGAAGGCGGCCCCATTGTGACCTGCGTCACGGCGACCGTTATCGTTTGGAAACCGGGCTTGGCCATCGGTATCAACGAGTGGTAGGCCGAGGGCAATTCGGGCGTATTACAGAAAGCCCATGATCACAGGCTTGATCAGCCCTGTCCGTATTGCCCGTTACGGCGTCAATAAAGGCCGCCGCGCCCGGGATTCAAACGTTCTCACGACAACTGTGGCGCACCACACGTTTCTTGAAGGAACCATGGAGGCCCTGATAGCGGTTGTACTCATGTCCCACACCGCTCACATACCCAGCCACCGGAAGCCCCGTCGCAGCGCGTCGAAAATCGCCCTGCGCGCCGGAGTTGCCGGTGGCGTACTCAGCACCCTGGCAGTGGCCGGTGCGTCCGGCCCGGCGTTTGCCGCCGAGCCGGTGACCGAGACCATCGAGATGCCGACCATCACGGCGGACCTCTCCGCTCAGGTCGCCCAGTCGGCGGACGCCACCCAGCAGGCCGCGAACTCCTATGCGCTGCAGGCCGAGCAGGACCAGGCCGTCGCAAAGGCCGCGAAGCAGGCCAAGTCGGACCAGGCCCTCGCCGAGAAGAAGGCGGAGGCCAAGAAGAAGGCCGAGGCCGAGGCGAAGCGCAAGGCCGAGGAAGCTCGTGCGTCGCGCTCCGCCGAGCGCACGACCCTCTCCACCGCCTCCTCCGCGAAGTCCGACGTCGTGGCCCCCGCCAGCGGCAGCGTCGCGTCCGTCATCGCCTTCCTGAAGGCGCAGCTCGGCGACGCGTACGTCATGGGCGGCACCGGCCCCAACTCCTGGGACTGCTCCGGCCTGACCCAGGCCGCGTTCGCGCAGGCCGGCATCAGCCTGCCGCGCGTCTCGCAGGACCAGTCGACGGCCGGCACCCCGGTCTCCCTCGACAGCCTGCAGGTCGGCGACCTCCTCTACTGGGGAGCCGCGGGCTCGGCGTACCACGTGGGTGTGTACATCGGTAACGGCCAGTACCTGGACGCCGCGAACCCCTCCAAGGGCGTCGTCATCCAGGACCTGTCCGGCTACCCGGCGAGCGGTGCGGTTCGCGTTCTCTGAGATTTCACGGCAAAGGGCCATCACCCCCTCTCGGGAGTGATGGCCCTTTGCCGTATAACCAGCAAATCCTGTATAGCTCGCGAATCAGCTCTTCGGTGACAATTCACCCATAGGGCCCCAACTGCCGCCCGGGATCTCCGTGTTGATGATCTCCGGTACGGAGGCGATCAGACCGGACATCGTCTCCAGGCCGGCCTTGAAGTGGTCGGAGCCCACGTGCGCGGCCCCCGCGTCCCCGTCCCGGAAGCCCTCCAGGAGGACGTACTGGTTCGGGTCCTCGACGCTGCGGGACCAGTCGAAGAAGAGGTTGCCCTCCTCGGCGCGCGTGGCACGGGTGAAATCGGCGGTGTGCTCCAGCCAGGAGTCGGCGTACTCGGGCCGGGCGGTGAACTTCACGGCGATGAAAATCATGCAACCAGGGTGCTCCGTGCCGCCCCGCTCGGCCAGTTCGGCGCGCACGATTCCGGGAGCGCCGGAAAAGCCGTGCCTACGCGGCGCGGGCCGAGCGCCGCAGGAGCGCCGTGAGCGCCCGCTGCCGGCCGCGGAACGCGACGGCCGGCAGAGCCCACCGACAGGGCGCGTCCGGGCCGCTCACGCCTTCGGCGCCACCTTGCTCAGGCCGTTGATGATGCGGTCCATCGCGTCGCCGCCCGTCGGGTCGGTCAGGTTGGCGAGCATCTTCAGCGTGAACTTCATGAGCACCGGGTGCGACAGGCCGCGCTGCGTCGCGATCTTCATGACCTTCGGGTTGCCGATGAGCTTCACGAAGGCGCGGCCGAGCGTGTAGTAGCCGCCGTAGGTGTCCTTGAGGACCTTCGGGTAGCGGTGGAGGGCGAGTTCGCGCTGGGCGTCGGTCGCGCGGGCGTGTGCCTGCACGATGACGTCGGCCGCGATCTGGCCGGACTCCATGGCGTACGCGATGCCCTCGCCGTTGAACGGGTTCACCATGCCGCCCGCGTCGCCGACCAGGAGCAGGCCCTTGGTGTAGTGCGGCTGGCGGTTGAAGGCCATGGGCAGGGCGGCGCCGCGGATCGGCATCGTCATGTTGTCCGGGGTGTAGCCCCAGTCCTCCGGCATCGAGGCGCACCAGGCCTTCAGGACCTCGCGCCAGTCGAGCTCCTTGAAGGCGGCGGAGGAGTCGAGGATGCCGAGACCGACGTTCGACGTGCCGTCGCCCATGCCGAAGATCCAGCCGTAGCCGGGCAGCAGCCGGTCCTGGGCACCGCGGCGGTCCCACAGCTCCAGCCAGGACTCCAGGTAGTCGTCGTCGTGGCGGGGCGAGGTGAAGTACGTGCGGACCGCGACGCCCATCGGGCGGTCCTCGCGCCGGTGCAGGCCCATCGCGAGGGACAGGCGGGTCGAGTTGCCGTCCGCGGCGACGACGAGGGGCGCGTGGAAGGTGACTTCGCGCTTCTCCTCGCCGAGCTTGGCGTTGACGCCGGTGATGTGGCCCGTGCGGTCGTCGATGATCGGGGCGCCCACGTTGCAGCGCTCGTACAGGCGCGCGCCCGCCTTCTGCGCCTGTCGGGCGAGCTGCTCGTCGAAGTCGTCGCGCTTGCGGACGAGTCCGTAGTCCGGGTAGGAGGCGAGATCCGGCCAGTCCAGCTGGAGCCGGACGCCGCCGCCGATGATCCGCAGACCCTTGTTCCGCAGCCAGCCCGCCTCTTCGGAGATGTCGATGCCCATCGACACGAGCTGCTTGGTGGCCCGCGGGGTGAGGCCGTCGCCGCACACCTTTTCCCTGGGGAACGCGGTCTTCTCAAGAAGGAGGACGTCGAGTCCGGCCTTGGCCAGGTAGTACGCGGTCGTCGAACCGGCTGGCCCGGCCCCGACGACGATCACATCTGCGCTGTGCTCGGAGAGGGGCTCGGTCACGGCGGGTTCTCCCGAAGACTCGAAATCTGCGTGCCGCGCGGCACCGGATGTGGGCAGTCTATGCAGCGGTACTGATCACCCAGCCGAAGGGCCGCCCTGTGAACCGAGCTCTGCCTGATGTACAGCTGCGTGTCCCCACCGACGAGGACGCCTTCGCCTGGCACCGCGTCTTCGACGACCCGGAGGTCATGGAGTTCCACGGCGGGGCCGCTGCCGAGCTGTCCGTGTACGAGGAGCTGACCGCCCGGCAGCGCCGGCACGACGCGGAGCGCGGCTTCTGCCTGTGGACGATGACCGACCCGGACGGCGACGTCATCGGCTTCACGGGCGCGCAGCCCTGGCCGCACGCCTGGGGTCCGGCGGGCGAGATCGAGATCGGCTGGCGGCTCGGACGCGCGCACTGGGGCCGCGGCTACGCGACGGCCGCCGCGCAGGCGACGCTGGAGCGCGTACGGGCCGCAGGTGTACGGAGCGTGGTGGCGATGGTCGACTCGCGCAACGAACGCTCGGTGGCGGTGACGCGGCGCCTCGGCATGGAGCCCGCCGAAACGTTCACCGTCCCGGGTGACCCACGCACGGGCCTCTGCTTCAGGCTCGCCTTGTAGGCCCTGCCGCTTCCGGTCGGGCGTCCGGCGGAGCTACCCTTCGGGTACCGCTGGGGGTGAAGTCTGTGCGCATTACACCCAAGACGCCCGAAGTGCGCGTACCGAAGTTCGTCGGCCTCATGGCCGTCGACGCGCGCGAGGCCGCGGCGGCGCGCGGCGTGCAGCTGGCCGCGCCCGACCGCCCCGACTTCCGTCTCACCGTGGTCGACTACGTCGTACGCCAGTACCCACTGCCCGACACCGAGGTGCCCCGCGGCGCCGTCGTCACCGTCTGGTTCGACCTGACGGACGGCGAGGGCCACGGTGGCTCCGGGGTGAACGAGCCCCGCATGCCGGGACCGCGCGGCGGCGGGCTGCAGCGTGAACTGGACGAACCGGGCGGGACGTACTCCGTGGCCGGCACGTAGCGCTCGGCATGCAGCGGCGCCCGGCCGGGGTCAGTTCGTCAGGCGCCAGGACTCCAGGCCGGTCCGGTACGTCTTCTTCAGGTCGGCCCACACGTCCTGCTGCCCCACGAGGAAGATCGTGTACTCGGTGCCGTCCTCGGCGACGTACGACTGGTCGATGCCGTGCATCGTCCGGCCGCCCTCGTCGCGGTAGGTGTACTCCCAGATCGCGCCCTGCCGCCCCTGGAAGGTGTTCCGGCGCAGGTCGATCCGCTGGTAGTCCTGCTTCTTCCTGTCCTCCTTGGCGTGCTTCTCCATGTTGAGGACGTTGTCGTACGAGGTGTAACCCGCGTTCGGGATGACGCCGATGAGGTAGTGCTCGGCGCCGGTGCTGCCCGCGTAGGTGATCTGGCTGCCGTTCTCGACGCCCTCGCGCGACCACACGTCGGGGATCACGAAGGAGAAGCCCATGGGGTCGGCGACCTTGCGGTAGCCGGACGGAACGGTGGCGTCCGGGGTCGCGTCCGGCGCGGGGTCCGTGGCCTGGTCCGGCGTCGCGCTCGGGGTGGGGCTCGGCGCCGGGGTCGGCTGCTGCGACGTGGCGGGCTGCTCGGTGCTGACGGCGGGCCTGTCGTCGCGGCCCGCCTTGTCGTCCTTGCCGCCGCTGTCCTGGAGCAGCAGCACGCCGGCCGTCACACCGCCCCCGATGACGAAAGCGCCCGCGATGGTGGCGACCCAGATCCCGGCGCGGCGCGGGGACTTGGCGGGCGCGGCGTCCGGCCGCACACCTAGCTGGAAGGTGTGCGGGTCGTAGACGGGGGCGGGGGCGGCCGGGCCGGGGGTGGGCCCGGGAGGAGGCGTGGGTGTGGGCGCGGGAGCGGCGGTGGCCGTCGGCAGGGCGGCCGCGACGGCGGGGCTCGGCGGGTCGATGGGGGCGGGCGGCTCGCTGGGGGCGGGCGGCTCGGCGGGCGCTTCCGGCATGGCACTCACCGGCGCCGGGGCACCCGGCGCGGACCCGAACGCCCCCGGCGGCACCTGCGGTTCCGGCACGATCCCGGTCCGCGCCCCCGCCATCTGCATCAGATACGGCGCGAGGAACGCCGCCGCGAACACCCACAACAGCCCGAACAGGAGCGCCTCCGCCATGCCGAGGCCGACGCCGGCGCTGCCCGTGCCGCTGCCGCCGAGGTCGGACGCGGCCCCGGTGGCCCGCACCCCGAGGCCGCCGAGCGCGCCGAGCAGCAGGAAGAGACCGAGGAAGATCCCGGCGGAAAGGAGCTGTTCACGACGGTCGGCCGACCTGCGCGCGGCCATCACGCCCACGGTCAGCGCGCAGACGGTGCCGAGGGACAGCGCCCCCACGACCGCCCAGGCGTTGGTGGCGTCGCCGAGCTCGGAGAGCCCGAACGACTGGTGCTGGTAGCCGCCCCCGTACGTCGAACTGCCGCCCGCCTCGAAGGAGATGGGCGCGCCCCAGCCGAGGCCGAGCGCCATGGCGCCGAGGTTCGGCAGTACGAGCAGGGCGAGGACCAGCGGCGACAGGTCGGCCTGGCCCAGGTCGGAGACGTCGGAGACGTCGCCCAGGCCGTCGATCTGGGCGATGCCGATGAAGGCGGCGACCGAGCAGATCACGAGGACGACGGCGAGCGCGCGCAGCGCCGTTCCGGTGGCCCGCACCAGCGCCAGCGCCCCCGGCCGGGCGGCGAGCCACTGGGCCAGGTCGTCCCGGTGCAGCATTCCGGCGGCGACGGTGAGCGAGATGAGGAGCGCCCCGAGCGCGGCGAGCACCGGCGACGACGAGATCCGCACGCCCTGGATCGACGGCTGCGCGAACAGGCCGAGTACGAGGACGCCGACGGTCACCAACAGGGCGACGCGCAGGGCGGCTTCGAGCCCTGGCGTGCCGGGGACGGGGGTGGGGCGACCGTCAGGGACGGCCGCGCGGGCCCGGAGGCGCGAGCGCAGGACGCGTACGCCGATCCAGAGCGCCAGGATCCACAGGGCGGTGACGGTGAGAGGGACGAGGGAGAGCGCGGCGCCGCCGCTGAGCTCCGCCCCCATGTCACCGCCCCCGGAGCCGAACGGCGAGTCCCCGCCGCCGAAGGGCGAGGAGCCTGAGGAGGCCGACACCTCGAAGCCGCCGCCGAGCGACTGGAGCAGCAACGCGAGCGAGATCCGCATGCGGTCGCCGAACCCGACGACGACGTCACTGCCCTGCCCGTACGACGGGATGGCGAGGGCGACAGCGGCGATCACCAGGAGTCCGACGGGCCACAGCGCGGCCTGCGCCGAGCCGGCCCAGTCGCCGCGGAAGGCACGCCCGAAGAAGGCGCCGACGGGCGAGGGCCCGCCGGGGGCGAACGCGGGCGGCGGCGGGGCGGCGGGCGGCGCGAGCGGCGGAATAGGCGGCTGACCGGGCTGACCGGGCTGACCGGGCTGACCGGGCTGACCGGGCTGACCGAAGGGTGCGGCGGGAGGCGCCGACGGAACCTGAACATCGGGCTCGCGCTCCGACGTTCGTTCCTGCCCGCACTTCATGCAGAAGCGGGCCTCGTCGGGAGCCTGGGCTCCGCAGTGCGGGCAGAACGACGCCATGGGAAGTGCTCCGTCATCCGGGAAAGTCGTACCGTCACCAAGGGTGACCGGCAGTCACCACGTACTCAACGGACACATCTTTCCCGGTGACCGGTTCCCCGTGACGGGGAATCGGCACAACGGACAGGCACCGAACGGGACTTGAAGGCCCGCCGCTCAAAGGACCGGCTACTTGACGCCCCGGTGCAGCGCCACGACGCCACCGGTCAGGTTGCGCCACGCCACGTCCGACCAGCCGGCCTTCTGGAGGCGGGCCGCGAGCGCCGGCTGGTCGGGCCAGCTGCGGATCGACTCGGCGAGGTAGACGTACGCGTCCGGGTTCGAGGACACGGCGCGGGCCACCGGAGGCAGGGCGCGCATCAGGTACTCGGTGTACACGGTGCGGAACGGCGCCCACGTCGGCTGCGAGAACTCGCAGATCACCACGCGCCCGCCGGGCTTCGTCACCCGGTACAGCTCGCGCAGCGCCGTGTCCGTGTCCTGCACGTTCCTGAGGCCGAAGGAGATGGTCACGGCGTCGAACGTGTCGTCCTTGAACGGCAGCTTCGTCGCGTCGCCCGCGGTGAACGGCATCCACGGGTGCCGCTTCTTGCCGACCTGGAGCATCCCGATCGAGAAGTCGCAGGGCACGACGTACGCGCCGGCCTGCGCGAACGGCTGCGAGGACGTAGCCGTACCGGCCGCGAGGTCGAGGACCTTCTGCGCGGGTCGCGCGTCGACTGCCTTCGCGACCTCCTTGCGCCACAGCCGGGCCTGGCCGAGCGAGAGCACGTCGTTGGTGAGGTCGTACCGGTCCGCCACGTCGTCGAACATCGAAGCGACTTCGTGCGGCTGCTTGTCCAGGGATGCGCGGGTCACGCGTCCATTGTGGCAGTACGCCCCCGGGCAGGCGTCAGCGGCGCCGGTACACCAGGCGTCCTTCGATGACCGTGGCCACACAGGTGGCCGGGCCGAGCCGGACGAGCGAGGCGCGGTCCGGCACGTCGAACACGGCGAACCTGGCCGGTCCGCCCACGGTCAGCGGCGGCAGCAGGACGAGCGGCGCCGGCGAGAAGGACACCGGCCCCGGCTGGTTCGGCGGGCGCTGCCCGAGCGCGAGCCCGGCCCTGCGCACCGCGTCCACCACCGCGCGCGAGCGCAGCTCCCCGGCCACGGCGACCGTGCCGTGGGCGAACAGCTGCTGGATGCCGCGCCGCGCGCTGGCCCCGACCCGGGACGGATCGGCACGGAAGATCTCCCGCGCGCGCTCCCCGACGACCGGCCGCGTGCCGAACTCGTCGGCCTCGCGCGGGTCCGGGTGGTACGTGCCTTCGAGGATCTCGGGCCCGTACGGGTTGAGCAGGCCGGGCGTGAGGATGCCGGGCCACCGCCGCACCCGCGCCTGCGGGCGGACGGCGGCGAGGTCCTCGTACGGGCCGAGGGCGGCGACGGACGCGCCGTCGACCAGGACCGCGGCCTCGGGCGAGGCCTCGGCCACGTGAATCGTCAGCAAAAGGGCCTCAGTTGGTGGAGACGAGCTTCAGCTCGGGGTGCGCCGTGCCGCCCTCGATCGCGGTGGACGAGATGTGCGACTGGACGCGGTCGTCGACCGGGTCGTTCGCCGGGTCGTCGTGCACGACGAGGTGCTCGTACGTCGTGGCGCGCTGCGCGGGGACGCGGCCCGCCTTGCGGATGAGGTCGATGATCTCCAGGCGGTTCGAGCGGTGCTTCGCACCGGCCGAGGAGACGACGTTCTCCTCCAGCATGATCGAACCGAGGTCGTCGGCGCCGTAGTGCAGCGACAGCTGGCCGACCTCTTTGCCGGTGGTCAGCCAGGAGCCCTGGATGTGGGCCACGTTGTCGAGGAAGATCCGCGCGATGGCGATCATGCGCAGATACTCGAAGAGCGTCGCCTGCGTACGGCCCTTCAGGTGGTTGTTCTCCGGCTGGTACGTGTACGGGATGAACGCGCGGAAGCCGCCCGTACGGTCCTGTACGTCGCGGATCATGCTCAGGTGCTCGATGCGCTCGGCGTTGGTCTCGCCGGTGCCCATCAGCATCGTGGACGTCGACTCGACGCCGAGGCGGTGGGCCGCCTCCATGATCTCCAGCCAGCGCTCGCCGGACTCCTTCAGCGGGGCGATCGCCTTGCGGGGGC
The DNA here is from genome assembly GCF_035918235.1 of Streptomyces sp. NBC_01445. Taxonomy (NCBI): domain Bacteria; kingdom Bacillati; phylum Actinomycetota; class Actinomycetes; order Kitasatosporales; family Streptomycetaceae; genus Streptomyces; species Streptomyces sp. NBC_01445. The sequence goes on from NZ_CP109485.1 coordinate 4,808,647, forward strand.
GGGCCGGGAGGAGCTCGGCGCCGGCGCCCGCGAAGGAGTCGAGGCCGGCCGCGTGGATCCGCTCGATGGCCTCCTCGACGGAGACCTTGGAGATGCGGGCCATGTGCTCGACCTCGGACGCGCCGAGGGAGTGGATGACCAGCTGCGGGTACGCCTGCTTGATGGCGGAGAAGTGCTTCTCGTAGTACTCGACGCCGTAGTCCGGGTGGTGGCCGCCCTGGAACATGATCTGGGTGCCGCCGAGTTCGACGGTCTCGGCGCAGCGGCGCAGGATGTCTTCGAGGTCGCGCGTCCAGCCCTTGGCGGTGTCCTTGGGCGCGGCGTAGAAGGCACAGAACTTGCACGCCGTCACGCAGACGTTCGTGTAGTTGATGTTCCGCTCGATGATGTACGTCGCGATGTGCTCGGTGCCGGCGTAGCGGCGGCGCCTGATGGCGTCGGCGGCCGCGCCGAGCGCGTGCAGGGGGGCGTCGCGGTAGAGGTCGAGCGCCTCTTCGGGGGTGATGCGTCCACCCGCGGCGGCACGGTCGAGGACGGTCTGAAGGTCGGCCTTCTCGGTCACCGGGCGTCCCTTTCGTTTCGTTCGTAAGGGTTGTGGACGGACCGTCTCAGCGTACGCCAGCACGTCCTGCCGCCCGACGTCAGGCGGCGTACGCGCCCATCAGTACGCCCGCCAGCGCGCCCGCGAGCAGGAACGGCCCGAACGGGATCGCCGTCCTGCGGCCGGCCCGCCGGGCGATCACGAGACCCGCGCCGTACAGCGCGGCGAACAGGAATCCGGCGAACGTGCCGATGAACAGGAGCCCCCACCCGTACCAGCCGAGCACCGCCCCCAGGCCGACCGCCAGTTTCACGTCGCCGAACCCCATCCCCTGGGGGTGGATGAGGAAGAGCACGAGGTAGCCGCCGCCGAGCGCGACCGCGCCGAGCAGCGCCGTCGGCCAGTCGCCGCCCGGCTCGGGCAGCAGCGCGGCCAGGCCGAGCAGGACGGGGGCGGCCGCGGCGAGGGGCAGGGTGAGGACGTCGGGCAGGCGCTTCACCCGGGCGTCGACCACCGCGAGGAGCACTGCGGGCGGGACGAGGAGGAGCCAGGCGCCCAGTTCGGGGCGGATGCCGGTGGCGGCGGCGAGGGCGGCGCAGACGGCGGCGGAGAGCAGTACGGGCATCGGGGCGCCCGGGCCGAGGGCCCTGCCGCACTCCCCGCACCGCCCGCGCCCCAGCCATCCGCGCACACCGCCCGGCAGCGGATGCCCGTCCGGGCAACTCGCCCGCCAGGTTTCGTCCGGCTCCACGGACAGCCGGTACGCGGCCCGCGGCACGAACAGCCCGGCCACGGCACCCCAGACCGCCCCGGCCACGACCAGCAACAGATCCACCATCCCCACCTCTTCCCCCCCGCCCCTGTCGGCGTCGCCTACCGGCCGAGCACCGCCAGCGCGAACGCGAGCCGCCGGTCGAGCCAACCGGCCTGCGGCACATACGACTTGACGCCGTCGACGTACCCCTGCGTCAGTACGGTCTCCTCGCCGGCCCGCCATGTCACCGGCTTCGCCGCGCGCATACCGGACTGGTCGCCGCCCTCGGCGCCCAGGCTGAGCACGGAGTCGACGACGCTGCCGACGAGCGCGCCCGCGCCCCGCACCGCACCGTCCTTGCCGCGCGTCGCGATGTCCTTCGCGCTGCCCTTGGCCCAGTGGTAGCGGGCGACGGCGTCGGGCCGGTCCGGCTGCCGCAGCCAAAGCCCGTGCTGGACAGCGCGCTTCACGGCGGAGGTGCGGTGGACGTGGCCGAGTTCGGCGCCCGCCGCGTCGGTGACCAGATGCGCGTCGCCCGCCGCCGTCACCGTGCACACGAGCCGCTGCGCGCCCCCGGCCTCGTACAGCTCATGAGGTCCGCCGTCCTCGCCGTCCCCCACGACGTACGCCGCCGGGGCGAAGTGGCGCACGCCCGCGACCGCCGTGGGGACGCGTACGGCGAGGCGGCCCTTCACCGGCTTGCGCGGGAACGAGGCGACCCTCTCGACGTCGGTCACCACGAACCGGCTGACGTCCTCCCACGCCACCGGCTCGACCAGCGGCCCGGCCGCACTCCTGTTTCTGCCGAATCCCATGCCCCCTGCTCCCCCTCTGTGTGTCCCCCCGCACCGTGACACACTCCCCGGATGCCACGCCCCTCCAAGCCGCCCAAGCCTCCCCGGCCGCGCAAGGCCCGTGGTGGCAACGCCCTGTTCGGCTGTCTGATCTTTCTCGTGATCGGCGGCGGCATCGTCCTCATGGCGGTCGGCGCCTTCCTGTGGGGCGAGACCGTGTGGCGGTGGGCGGACGACGCGTGGCCCGGCGGTGTGCACGCGTTCGCGGTCGTGCTGGGGGCCGTGTTCCCGGCCCTGGTGTGGGCGTTCGCGTTCTCCGGGTTCCGCGTCAACAGCGGGGCGGGCAAGGGGCGTTCCCCGCTGCACCTCGCCGCGGCCGTCCTTGAGGGGATCGCGCTGGTGCTCCTGCTGAGCCTCGTCGTCGACACCTGGCCGCCGTCGGGCCGCGGCTCGTCGAGCCCGAGCTGGGTGTTCGACCACCACCCCTGGGTCTGCGGTACGGGCCTGGCCGCGACGCTCGCCGCGGCGGCGGCCCTGGTCGTGGGGTACATCCGCGTCAGCCGGCGCGCCGCATCGTAGCGACGGGGTCCCCCGCGCGCGGGTTGTCCGTCTCGTAGGTGAGACGGTCGCCCGACTTCGACTTGATCAGGCGGACTTCGTGGCGGCCGGTGGTGCACTGCCCGCCGTTCGACTTCTTGGCGATGCCCGTGGCGACGATCCGGTCCTTCTCGACCCGCTTGAGGACGAGGACGTCCTCGCAGACTGCGCCGATCGGGTCGGTCTGGTGGAACGTGCCGAACTCCTCGCCGATCCGGCCCTGTTCGACGGTGACGCGGAACGTGCCCATCGGCAGCGTGCCGCCGAGGCCGGTGCCGGGGCCTTCCCAAGTGCCCACGAAGGAGGCGGGGACGGTGCCCTTCGGGGCGGAGGCGGAGGCCGTCGCCGCGGGTGGACGGCCGCCCGCGGTGTCGCTCCCGCCCTTCGAGGAGCCGGGCAGCAGGTCGAAGAGGAACACCGAGCCGAGGGCGACGGCGGCGAGCGCGCCCGCGACACCGAGCGCGACCGTGCAGCTGATCCTCCGCCCGCTACCGCCTGAGCCCGGCACGGACGTCGCGGCCACACTGACGGAGAGCTTCCCGGCACCCGGCACCTCGGTGCGCGGCGCGGGGACGGCGGCGTCGGCGGGGGCAGAGTCGGCGGGCGCGTGCACGGGCGGGACGACCGGTCCGTACGCGGGATCGGGCGGCCCGAACACCCCGGCGGGCGCCCCCGCCGCGTCCGACGGCCAGTCGACCGACGGCTCGCTGAATCCGACCGGCCCCGAACGCTCCGCGGCACCCGCCGGCGCCGCGCCCTCCAGGTCCAGAAGCGCCACCGCGCTGCGCCCCACCTGCTCCACCAGCGCGCCCGGCAGCCACCCCGCCGCCACGAGCCGGGCCGCGCCCTGCGGGGCGAGAGCGCTCGCCACTTCCTCGGGCGTGGGCCGCGCGGCCGGGTCCTTCGCCAGGCACGCGGCGGCGACGTCGCGCAGTTCCCCGCGCGCCAGGCCGAGTTCGGGCTCCTCGTGCACCACCTTGTAGAGGAGCGCGGCCGACGAGTCGCCGGAGAACGGGGAGGTGCCGGTCACCGCGTAGACGAGGACCGCGCCGAGGGAGAAGACATCGGCGGCGCCCGTGACTCCCTTGCCGAGGATCTGCTCGGGCGCCATGTATCCGGGCGACCCGATCGAGACGCCGGTGGAGGTGAGGGAGGCGGTGCCGTCGGTGGCGCGGGCGATACCGAAGTCGATCAGGCGCGGGCCGTCCACGGTGAGCAGCACGTTCGACGGCTTCACGTCGCGGTGGACGAGCCCGAGGCCGTGCACCGCCGCCAGCGCCTCGGCGAGGCCCGCACCCAGGACCCGTACGGAGTGGTCGGGCAGGGCGCGCTCCTTCACGGCCTGCGCGAGGGAGGGGCCGGCCACGTAACCGGTCGCCACCCACGGCACGGACGCCTCCGGGTCGGCGTCGAGGACCGGCGCGGTCCAGGCGCCCCCGACCCGCCGCGCGGCGTCCACCTCGCGCCGGAAGCGCGCCCGGAACTCCTCGTCGAGCGCGAAGTGCGGATGGACGACCTTCACTGCGACGGTGCGGCCTCCGGCGCTGCGCCCCAGATAGACGCGGCCCATGCCGCCGGAACCAAGCCTTCCGAGCAGCCGGTAGGGCCCGATCGTGGTCGGTTCGCCGGCTTCCAGCGACTGCATGGCCTGGCCTCCCCCTGTGCCCACGCTCCGGTCGGGCCAGGGTAGTCCTCCCCTGTCACGCCCTCCCGTATGTCACGCCTTCCCGTAGTCGCCGCCTCGCGGAACGCATCGCTCCGATATCCGCGCGCCCCGTGTATTCAAAACGTTCACCGGTGAAATTCCTGACGTTCACAGCCGATCGTCACCGAACAGCCCGTTGTTTCCGGATAGCCGGAATTGCCCCGCACGCGAGAGGGACGGCACGCAGAAGGCGTACGCGAATTCCCGCGGGGGAATTCCCGTACGCCTTCCGGGGACGGCGGAGCTACCGCGTCAGGGGTGCAGCAGATCGACCCGGACATCGGCCGCGAAGCCGGTCGTCGGGCCCACCCGTCGGGCGAACTCCGTGACGCCCTCCAACTGCCGCGCGCCGAAGCGGAAGTCGAGCGTCGTGAAATAGCGCTCGAGGACCTGCTCGTCGAAGACCTCCCAGCGCGAGGCCTGCTCGGCGACCTTGGTGACCTCTTCCAGGGACACGTCCCGGGAGGCGAGGAACGCCTCGTGCACCTTGCGCGTGATGAGCGGCTCGCGCTCCGCGTAGTCCTTGCGGGCGGCCCACACGGCGAAGACGAACGGCAGTCCCGTCCACTCCTTCCACAGGGCGCCCAGGTCGTGGACCTGGAGCCCAAGGCGCGGCGCGTCGTGGAGGTTGGCGCGCAGGGCCGCGTCCCCGATGAGCACGGCCGCGTCCGCGTCCTGCATCATCAGGCCCAGGTCCGGCGGGCACGTGTAGTAGTCGGGCTGCACGCCGAAACGGTCGGCGAGCAGCAGCTGCGCGAGACGCACGGACGTGCGCGAGGTGGAGCCGAGCGCGACCCGCCGCCCGTCGAGCTGGTCGAGAGGTACCTGCGAGACGATCACGCAGGACATCACCGGGCCGTCGCAGCCGACCGCGAGGTCGGGGAAGGCGACGAGCTGGTCGGCGGCCTTCAGGAACTCGACGAGGGTGATGGGCGCGATGTCGAGGTCGCCCTGGACGAGGCTCTCGCTGAGCTTCTCCGGGGTGTCCTTCGTGAGCTCGAGGTCGAGGAGCGTTCCCGTCCTGGCAAGTCCCCAGTACAGGGGCATGCAGTTGAGGAACTGGATGTGGCCGACTCGTGGCCGGTTGCGCTGCGGGGTCTCGGGAGAATTGTCCACATCGCGAGGCTAGACCCCATGCGGTACGGTGCAGGCTTCAGGGTCCCCGAGTCGGCTCTGTCAACCCTTTGACGCCCCGTGTCAAACCTCCGGGTGACGTGATCTTTCCCTCTATTGCATTCCGGTGCCTGCGTGCTAGGCTCGCCCGCAAGTTGCAGTTTGGTTTCCCTTGCAGTACAGAGCCTGCGGAGCATGTGACCGCGGGCTCTCGTCGTTTTCAGACTTTTGCAGTTGTTCGCAAGTGCATTTGCAGGTTCTGGAGCAGGGCGACCCTTTGGCCCAAGGAGGGCTTATGGCTACCGGAACCGTGAAGTGGTTCAACGCTGAAAAGGGCTTTGGCTTCATTGCCCAGGAAGGCGGCGGCCCGGACGTCTTCGTCCACTACTCCGCGATCAACGCAAACGGCTTCCGCTCCCTCGAGGAGAACCAGGCCGTGAGCTTCGACGTCACGCAGGGTCCGAAGGGCCCGCAGGCGGAGAACGTCACCCCCATGTAAGTGGGGCGTCCCCAGGTTTGCCCTTGGGACGTCGTGACTCCGGAACGGATGCAGTACCCAAGGAGCCCCGCTCCGCCAAGTGCCCCGGCACGAGGCGGAGACGGGGCTCCTGCCTTTTGCTCACGCGTACTGCATGACCAGGACGCACGTCGTACCCGGCTCCAGGGCGCGGCAGGTGTGCGGGACGTCGCCGGGGTACGACATGTAGTCGCCCGGGCCGAGTTCGACCGGGTCGTCCTGGGGTCCCGCGAGGACCCGGCCGGTGCCCACCACGATGTGCTCGACAGCGCCCGGCATATGAGGCTCCGAGTCGCGGGGCGCGCCGGGTTCGACCTGAAGGAAGTAGAGGTCGCGCCGGGAGCCCGGCGGGTTCGGTGAGAGCAGCGTCGCCGCGTAGTCGGCCTGCTCCGACGGGACCGCGACCCCCTCGCCCGCCCTGATGACCTGGACGACGGGGCGGGGCGCGTCGAGCAGCAGACTCGGCGGCACGTCGAGCGCGACGCTCAGCGCCCAGAGCGTCTCCAGACTCGGGTTCCCGCTCGCCGACTCCAGTTGCGAGAGCGTGGACTTGGCGATCCCCGCGCGCTTGGCCAGCTCGGACAGGGAGATCCCGGCCCGGCCGCGCTCCCGGCGCAGGGCCGCGGCGATCCGGTCGAGGGGGAGGCGGGGGGTCTGGCCGGCCATGCTGCTCCTACTCACCGTTCGTTCGCTGGGGCGGACCGGATCGTTCGCCTTGACGAACAGACGGTCCTGTGCCCATTCTACGAGTATGCGTTCGCCACACCGAACAGATGGTCCTCCTGAACGAACAGCCGGGGACCGGGCCGTACCCTCGGACCCCGCCGCCGCTCCCGCCCACAGCGACCGGCGGCTCCTGCGCGACATCGCGCTCGTCTGCCTCGCCGACGCCGTCGTGGGGGTCTCCTTCGGCGCGATCGCGGTCACCGGCGGGCTGCCCGTCTGGGTTCCCGTACTGATGTCGTTGATCGTCTTCGCCGGGTCGGCGCAGTTCAGCACCGTCGCCGTACTCGCGGCGGGTGGCGGTCCCGTGGCCGCCGCGGCGACCGGGCTGCTGCTCAACACGCGTACGGCGGCGTTCAGTCTGGCCGTCGCCGACGCGCTCGGCCGGTCCTGGCCCGCGCGTCTCGTCGGCGCACACCTCGTCACCGACGAGACTGCGGCGTTCGTCCTCGCCCAGCGGGATCCCCGGCGGCGCAGGGCGGCGTTCTGGATATCGGGCCTCGGGCTCTTCGCGGCCTGGAACCTCAGCGTGCTCGCCGGGGCGCTGGCGGGCTCCGTGCTCGGGGACACGGCCAGGTTCGGTCTGGACGCGGCGTTCCCGGCGGTGCTCCTCGCCCTCGTGCTGCCCGCGCTGCGCGGCGGGGCCGGGGTGCGACGGGCCGCGGCGGCCGGTGCGGTGATCGCGGTCGCCGCGACTCCGGTGCTGCCCGCGGGGATGCCGGTCCTGCTGGCGCTGACGGGCCTGCTCATGGCCCGCACGCCCCGCCGGGGAACCCCGTCCCTCACGCCCCGCCGGGGAACCCCGTCCCTCACGACCGGACGGGGAACCCCCTCCCCTACGACCGGCCCGGAAGCCCCTGCCCGTACGACCTCCCCGGGAGCCTCCTCGTGAACGCCACGCTCGTCGCCGTCCTCGTCCTGGCCGCCGGGACCTATGCCTTCCGGCTCGCCGGGCCCCTGCTGCACGGGCGGGCCGAACTGCCCGCGCGGGTGCAGGAGTTGCTGACCGTCGGGGCGACCGTGCTGCTGGTGGCGCTGCTCGCGACGGGGGCACTGACCGAGGGACACGGGTTCGCCGGGTGGGCCCGGCCCGCCGGGGTGCTGGCCGGCGGGCTGCTCGCGTGGCGGAAGGCGCCCTTCGCCGTCGTCGTCGTGGTGGCCGCCGCGACGACGGGCCTCCTGCGGCTCGCGGGCGTGTCGTAACGACCCCTGCGTGTACGGGAATCCGCTCCCGATCGGGCGAGTTGCGCCTCCGACTCGCTCCCGGACGAGCCGATTCGGCAATGTACGGACGGATAGCGGACCCGACCGGTCACGCGGACCGCCTTCGTGGGAACCGCCGCTACTCTGATCGGCCCGCGTCACCGACCGGACCCCGGCGCAAAGGTTGGGTATACCGATTTCTGCGCCCGCACCGATGCCGGGGCCCGCCCGGCACATGCTGGCCGCATCCGACCGGAACGCAGCACGACGCAGCACGACGGAGGCACCAGAACATGCCGGAGCTCCTGCACACCCGGGCCGCGGGACTCGTCGGCAGGGGCGGCGCCGCGGCCGCGCTCGAACGGCTGCTGCGCGAGAAGCGCCTGGTGACGGTCGCCGGGCCGGGCGGCGTCGGCAAGAGCGCGCTCGCCGCCGAAGTCGTACGGCGCATGCGCCGCGAACCCTGGTCCGCGAAGGGCACCGCCGACCTGGCCACGCTCGACATCCCCGGGCTCGTGCCGCACGCGCTCGCCCGCGCCCTGCGCCTCGACCGCGATCCCGCGGTGCCGCAGCTCCCCGCGCTGGCCGCCGCGATCGGGCGGCGCCCGGCGCTCCTCGTCGTCGACACCTGCGAGCGGCAGGCCGCCGAGTGCGCCGCCACGCTGCTGCACCTCGTACAGGCGTGCCCGGAGCTGCGTGTCATCGCCACCAGCAGGGTCCCGCTGGACACCCCGGTCACGTTCCCGCTGCCCCCGCTCGCCCCCGACGTTGCGGCCCGCCTGCTCAGGACGGCCGCGCTGGCACTCGGCGCGCCGCGGGACCCGGACCCCGAGCCGGCCCGCCGCATCTGCGCGGCGCTCGGCGGTCTGCCGCTCGCCCTGCGCATCGCCGCGGGCCAGCTGAAGGGTCACAAGGCCGACGATCTGCTGTCGCTGATCGGCCGCCCCGAGCGCCTGCTCGACCTGCCCGCCCCGATGCCCGGACTGCCGCACCGGCTGCGCACGCTGCGCGCCTCGCTGCGCTGGAGCCAGCGGCTCTGCCCGCCCGGCGAGCGGCTGCTGTGGGCGCGGGCCTCCGTCTTCACGGGACCCTTCACCCTGTCCGACACGGTGACGGTGTGCGCGGACGACCGGCTGCCGCCCGACGAACTCGCCCGTGCCTTCGAGGGGCTCGCGGCCCACTGCCTGATCACACCCGAACCGTCGGGCCCCGGCGCCTTCCGCATGACGGCGGCCACGCGCGCGTACGGCAAGCATCTGCTGGAACGGCTCGGCGAGGACGCCGAGTTCCGGCGGCGCTGCCTGGCGCACTGCCTGCACAACGCCCCCGCCTTGCCGTCCTAGCCCTTCTTCCTGGGCAGGGCCCAGGCCGCCAGCGCCGCCGTCACGCACAGGAGCCCGCCCGCGACGACCAGGCTGGTACGCATGCCCCCGAGGGAGAATCCGTCGCTCGCGCCGCCCGCGATGAGGGAGCCGAAGAGGGCGACGGCGAGGGCGCCGCCGGTCTGGCGGAACGCGTTCAGGAGGCCGGAGGCCGTGCCCGCGCGGGCCGCCGGGACGCTGTCCATGAGCAGGGCGGTGAGCGCGGGGACCGCGAACGCGCCGCCCATGCCCGTCGGGACGAGCAGCAGAAGTATCAGCCAGACCGGGGTGTCCGCGGCCAGCGGCAGGAGGCAGAACATGCCGAGGGCGAGGACGGCCTGTCCGGTCACGATGACGGGACGGCGGCCGAAGCGTTCGGCCATCGGCGGGGAGATCAGGTTGGTCGACGTGATGATCGCCGCCAGCGGTACGAACATGAGGCCGGCCTCGGTGCCGGACATGCCGCGCAGCTGCTGGTAGTAGAGGCCGAGCAGGAAGATCGCGCCGTAGAAGGCCACGTTGACCGCGAAGCCGATGGCGAGGGACACGCTCACGTCGCGCCGCCGCAGCAGGGGCAGCGGGACCATGGGCGCGCGGTGGCGCTTCTCGGCGGCGAGGAAGGCGAGCGCCCCGGCGACGGCCACGGCGAGTGCCGCGAGGACCGACGGGGCGGTCCAGCCGGCGTGGCCGCCCTCGATGACGGCGAAGGCGAGCCCGGCGAGCGCGAGGACCGCGGTGACCTGACCGGCCAGGTCGAGCGGGGCGGGACGGCGCGGGGAGCGCGGGACGCGGACGAGGAGGGCCAGGATCAGGGCGCCCACGGGCAGGTTCAGGAAGAAGACGGCGCGCCAGCCGGCGGCCTCGGTGAGGATGCCGCCGAGGACAGGGCCTACGGCCATGGCGACCGAACCGCCCACCGTCCACAGCGCGATGGCCCGAGCGCGATGCCGCGCGTCGTCGTAGGCCTGGCGGATCAGCGCGAGCGAGGCCGGCATCACGATGGCAGCGGCGCCGCCCTGGACGACACGGGCCGCGACGAGCGTGCCGATGCCGGGCGCGAGGGCGCAGGCGAGCGAGGCCAGGGTGAACAGTCCGACGCCCCAGGCGTAGGCCCGCCGCGCACCGGCCCGGTCGGCGAGCGCACCGGCGGAGAGCATGAGCGCGGCGAACATCAGGGTGTACGCGTCGACGATCCACTGAAGCCCGGTGATGCCGCCGTGCAGCGACGTACGGATGGCGGGCAGGGCGATGTTCACGGCGGACACGTCGATGGAGATGACGGTGAAGCCGAGGAGCGCGGCGACGAGGGCGTGACCGGACGCCTGTACAGGTGCCGGCGCACCGGCCGCCGGGCTGGGGGCACGGGTCGGGTTCCGCTGGTCGGGGCGGGTGGCGGCGGACGGCATGTTCGGGGCTCCTCGGGTGGAGAAACGGGTGGGCGACGTGGTCCGTCGTTCCTCCCCGGTCAGGCTTCGTGCGGGCGGCTCCGGCGACCGCGTCCGCGGCCCGGTGTCGTGCACCCCCTGGGTCCGCGGTGGCCGGGCCGCCCGCAACGGGATCAACTCTGCGCGGAGTTGGCGCGAGGTGGCAGGGCGCCGTTCACCGGGGCGCGCTGTTCCTGGTCCTGACACGGCCCCCCACAGACGTCGCCGAGCAGGGAGAATGGGGGTATGGCTGGTGGAGCGACGCAGGACGGCACGGAACTGGGCAGGTACCTCAAGGCGCGGCGAGCGCTCGTGAGCCCCCAGGACGCGGGGCTGCCCGCGGGAGCGGGGATCCGGCGGACGCCCGGCCTGCGCCGCGAGGAGCTGGCGACGCTCTCCGGCGTCAGCGTCGACTACTACACGCGGCTGGAGCGCGGCCGCGAGACGAACCCCTCCACGGCCGTGATCGACGCCATCAGCCGAGCCCTGCGGCTGTGCGGCGACGCGCACGAACGCCTCCACGACCTGGCCGAGCTGGCTTCGGGCCGCCTCACCGAGCCCCACCCCACGACCGACCGCACGGTGCGCGACTCGGTCCTGCGGGTCCTGGAGGCGCTGAGCCCGCTGCCCGCGTACGTGGTGAGCCGGCACAACTACGTGCTGGCGGCGAACCCGGCGGGCCGCCGCCTCCTGCCCGGCCTGTGGGACTGGCCGGACGAGGAGCGCAACATCACGCGGTATCTGTTCCTGCACCTCGTGGGCCGCAAGCTCTACGTCCCCTGGGAGGAGACGGTCGCGCAGTCGGTGGCGCACCTGCGCGCAGTGGGCGGCAAGGACCCGAACTCGCCGGAGCTGGCCGCTCTCGTCGGTGAACTCGTCCTGAAGTCACCGGAGTTCGCGAGGCTCTGGGACCGTTACGAGGTTCTGGAGCGCGGCGGCGGCACCAAGACGTTCGCGCACCCCAAGGTCGGCGCGATGACCCTCACGTTCGAGGTCATGCAGCTGGCGCGCACGGGCGGGCAGCGCCTCGTCACCTATCAGGCCGAGCCCGGCAGCCCGGACGAGGCGGCGATGCTGCGCCTGGACCCGGCGGCCCGCCCGGACCGCCGGGAGTCCTGAACTCCCTTACACCACAGTCACGTTCGAGTGTCCTCGCACACCGGGCGCGCAGAGCGTTCCATCTCGACCAATTCCTGACCGTTGAGTAACCTTACTCGGAAGTAAATTACTGACCGAGCAGGGAGCTGGACCATGGCCGACCGCTATCTGAACTTCACCGGCACGGCCCCGGGCCGCTTCCTGACCCGTCGCCTGGGCCTCCCCCAGCCCGCACAGCTGCACCGCTGGACGCCCGAACGGCCCGCGCTGGACAGCCCGTTGCTCCATCTCACGGCTGGCGAATCCGTGCACACGGCGGAGCTCGCGGGGCTGCTTGCGCGCACCGGCCTCGATGTGCGGGCGGCGGCCGAGCGCCCCGCCGCGATCGTCCTCGACGCCACGGCGGTCACGGACATTCCCACGCTCGCCGAGGTGCACGCGGCCCTGCACCCGGTCGCGCGCTCGGTCGCGTCCAGTGGCCGGATCGTGGTGCTCGGCGCCCCGCTCTCCCGCGACGACCACCACCAGGCCGCCGCCCAGCAGGCACTCGAAGGGTTCGTGCGCTCCCTCGGCAAGGAGACCGGCCGCGGCCGCACCGTCACCCTCGTACGGGTCGAAGGGCCCGTGGCAGCCACCGAGTCGACGCTGCGTTTCCTCCTGTCGCCCAAGTCCGCGTACGTCAGCGGCCAGGTGATCGAGGTCGCTGCCGGCGACACCACAGCGCCCGCCGACTGGGCGCGCCCCCTGGCCGGCCGCACGGCCCTGATCACCGGCGCCGCGCGCGGCATCGGCGAGGCGGTGGCGGAGGTCCTCGCACGGGACGGGGCCCGCCTGATCCTCCTGGACGTACCGTCCGCGCAGGCGGACCTCGAGGCATTGGCCGCCCGCCTCGACGCCACCGCGCTGCCCCTTGACATCACGTCCCCCGACGCGGCCGAGCGGATCGCGGACGCCGTCCCCGCCCTGGACACCCTCGTCCACAACGCGGGCATCACCAGGGACCGCACCCTGGCCAAGATGCCCGCCGACCGCTGGACCACGGTCCTCGACGTGAACCTGGCGAGCGTCCTGACCACCACGGACGCGCTGCTCAAGTCAGGCACGCTCAGCCACGGCGGCCGCATCGTCGCCACCGCGTCCATCGCCGGTCTCGCGGGCAACGCGGGCCAGACGAACTACGCGGCGAGCAAGGCGGGCATCGCCGGACTGACCCGGGCCCTCGCCCCCAAGGCACTCGCCGAACACGGCGTCACGGTCAACGCGGTGGCACCCGGCTTCATCGAGACGAGGATGACGGCCGCGGTCCCGCTGTTCATCCGCGAGGCGGGCCGCCGCATGAACTCGCTCCGGCAGGGCGGGCTACCGGTGGACGTGGCGGAGACGACGGCGTGGTTCGCGCACCCCGCCTCCGGCGCCGTCAACGGCCAGGTCGTCCGGGTCTGCGGCCAGAGCCTGCTCGGGGCGTGACGACCATGACGACCGTCACGCTCACCGCCGCCCCGTCCCTGCCGCCCCTCCTCGCCCGCGGCGCCCTCCTCTCCCCCCTCAAGCGCCCGCGCCCCGGCGCCGAGGCCCCCGTGACCCGCCTGGTCCTGCCCGCCGCACGCGCCGACCGCACCCGCCTGGCCGCGTACCGCGAGGTGTGCGGCTTCGACCGGGACTCCGCCGCGCTCCCGGTCACGTATCCGCACGTCCTCGGCTTCCCCCTGGCGATGCGGATCATGGCGGGGCGGCGCTTCCCGCTCCCCCTGCTCGGCCTCGTCCACACCTCCATCACCGTCACCCAGGGGCACGACCTGCCGGTCGACGAGGCGTACGAACTCTCCGTATACGTCAAGGAGTTGGCGCCCCACCGGCGCGGCACCGAGGCCACCGTCGTCACCGAGCTGCGGGCGGGCGACACGCGCGCGTGGACCTCGACCAGCACCTACCTGGCGCGCCACCGCACCGACACACCCCCCAGGGACGACGCGACGCCCGATGAGCGTCCCGAGCCGCTGCCCGCGGTGGCCGAGTGGAAACTGCCCGGCGACCTGGGCCGCCGCTACGGCGCCGCGTCCGGCGACCGCAACCCCATCCATCTGCACCCGCTCACGGCCCGCCTCTTCGGCTTCCCGCGCGCCATCGCGCACGGCATGTGGACCGTCGCCCGCTGCATCGCCGAACACGGCGCTGAGGGCGAGGTGCAGGTGCGCGCCGCGTTCAAGGCACCCGTACTCCTGCCGGCGAGCGTGACGTACGCGTCCCGGGGGCCCGCCTTCGAGCTCCGCTCGGCGACGCGCACCCATGTCACGGGCGAGGTGCTACGCGCCGGGGGCGGGTGACCAGCGCCGGCCCTCCATCAGGTTCCCGAGGCCCGACCAGGCGAAGTTCATCAGCGTGGCCGCGGCCTCCTTGGCCGTGACCGACGGGTCCGTGTTGGCCCAGCCGGCCAGCGACTCCGCGGCCCCGACCAGCGCCTGCGCGAGCCCGGCGACCTCGCGGTCGGGCAGCGCGGGATCGCCGTGCGCCTTCCTGGCCGCCGCCGCGAGCAGCCCGGTCACGAACGCGACGATCTCCTCCCGCACGGCCGTGACCTCGACGACGAACGGCTCACCGCCCGTCCGCGCGTGGCTGTGCAGGACGGCCCAGCCGTCGGGGTGGTGCGCCGTGTGCGTGAAGAACGCCCGGAGCCCGTCCCACAGCTGCCGGTCGGCTCCCCCGCCGCCGGAGACACCCTCGCGTACGGCAGCGATCAGGGCCGCCGACTCGCGCTGGATGCACGCCGAGAAGAGCTCTTCCTTGGAGTTCAGATAGAGGTACACCAGCGGTTTCGACACCCCGGCGAGCTCCGCGATGTCGTCCATCGACGCGGCCCGGTACCCACGCTCCCCGAACACCCGCACCGCCGCGTCGAGCATCTGACGCTCCCGCACGGCCCGCGGCATCCGCTTGACCCTCACTTCTCCCACCACGGCCCCCGCCTCTCTCCACACCGCGTCCGCCCGCAAGCGTAGCCACCACAACGCACACACCCCGCACCACGACCGGAGGGAACCGGCGGGTGCGGGGTGCGGACGGGTACGAGCCTGGGGACTCAGGCGGCGGCACCCACCGCCTGAGGCTCGTCCTCGTGCTGGCTCTCGACCACGAGCTCCTCGACGGGAGACGCGGTGGCGTTGTCGTACTTCACGCGGTCCAGGATATTCTCGCGGGCGGCCACGATGACCGGCACGAGCGCCTGTCCGGCCACGTTCGTGGCGGTGCGCATCATGTCCAGGATCGGGTCGATGGCGAGGAGCAGGCCCACGCCCTCCATCGGGAGGCCGAGCGTCGACAGGGTCAGCGTCAGCATGACCGTGGCGCCGGTGAGTCCGGCGGTCGCGGCGGAGCCGATCACCGAGACGAACGCGATGAGCAGGTACTCCTTGATGCCGAGCTGTACGTCGAAGATCTGCGCGACGAAGATCGCGGAGATCGCCGGGTAGATCGCGGCGCAGCCGTCCATCTTGGTCGTCGCGCCGAACGGCACGGCGAAGGAGGCGTAGTTGCGCGGGACGCCGAGGCGCTCGGCGGACTGCTGGGTGACGGGCATCGTGCCGACGGAGGAGCGGGACACGAAGGCCAGCTGGATCGCGGGCCAGGCGCCCTTGAAGAACTGGAGCGGGTTCAGCTTGGCGACGGTCGCGAGGAGCAGCGGGTAGACGCCGAAGAGGACCAGGGCGCAGCCGACGTAGATGTCGATCGTGAACGTCGCGTAGTTGCCGAGGAGGTCCCAGCCGTACTGGACGATGGCGCGGCCGATGAGGCCGGCGGAGCCGATCGGGGCGAGCAGGATGACCCACCACAGGGCCTTCTGCAGCAGCTCGAGCACCGACTCGGACAGGGAGAGGATCGGCTGGGCCTTCGGGCCGATCTTCAGGATGGCGACACCGGCGACGACCGCCATGAAGACGATCTGCAGGACGTTGAGCTCGGTGAACGGCGTGACGACATCGGTCGGGACGATGCCGGTCAGGAAGTCCAGCCAGGAGCCGGCGTGGTCGGGCTTGGAGCCGTCGGCCGGGGTGAGGTTCGAGCCGTTGCCCGGGTTGGTGATCAGGCCGATCGCGAGGCCGATGACGACCGCGATCAGCGAGGTGATCATGAACCACAGGAGGGTGCGGCTGGCGAGCCGCGCGGCGTTGTTGACCTTCCGCAGATTGGTGATGGACACCAGGATCGCGAAGAAGACCAGCGGGGCAACGGCCAGCTTCAGGAGCTGGATGAAGATGCCGCCGACCTTGTCGAGGGTCGTGGCGAGCCAGGACACGTCGTAGGTGCGGGCGACGTAGCCGAGCACGAGGCCGACGACCAGGCCGAGCAGGACCTGGGCCCAGAAGGGGATGGGTATCCGGAAGCGGGGCTTCTGCTTCTCGGACGCGGACGCGGTGTTCGCGGACACGGACACACTCCAGTGATGACGCGCGGGTGGGGTTGGACGTAAGGAAGCGGCCACCGCGGGAGGAAGAACCAGGGGCGCCGCTGCATCGGGGGGAGTCGCTTCAGAGGCGACAGGCCGCGGACATGCAACGGCAGAGGTCGACATGCAGGCGCGCCACGAGCGGAACGCTCATGGGCATGCGGGCTGCGGATGTCTTCATGTCAATCACGTTAACACTCATGCTTTGAGAACATCAAAGGGGTTCTTTGGGGAAGAAATGACCCGCTCCATGACACTTGGGCCTGGAAAACGCAGGTGGCCCCGGCATCGAGCGATGCCGGGGCCACCTGCGTTGTGACGAAGCTTACGAGTCCCTTACACGGGACTTCGGGGACGAGGTGCGTTACGAGGCGCTCTGCGCGCGGGCCGTGTCGTCCGCGATGTCTTCCTGCGTGCGGTTGCGCTCGTAGTTGGCCTTCGTGCGGTCGACGCGCTCGACGATCTTGACCGAGGCCCGGTCGCGCTCCTTGCGCAGCACGACGTAGCTGATCGGCGCGGAGATGACGAGACCGAGCAGGGCGATCCACAGGAAGTACGAGCCGCCGGCGCCGCGGGGCACGATGCCTGTCGAGGCGAGGCCCCAGACGACAAGGAAGCAGCCCGCGAAGATCCCGAAGCGCATCAGCGTGTAGCGGAGCATGTCAATCCACTCTTCCGTTCCGAATCGGTCCTACGCACCACCAAGTGAAGCATGCGGCCCCGGAAGGGCATTGAGCGGTACCGCAAGTAATGGTTAGAGTGACCCAATGACCCTTACGTTTCAGCTGGACCCGTCGATCGATCCGGCGCTGCGGGACGACGTCCTCGCGCTCTGGGCCGACGTGTCCAACGCGGGCGGAGCGGTCGGCTTCGTCCCGCCCGTCACCACCGAGGACATCCGCCCCGAGCTGGTCAGGCACCTCGCCGCGATGGCCGAGGGCCGCACCCGGCTCCTGGTCGGACGCGACGAGGAGGGCGCTGTCGCGGCGACGGCCTTCTTCACGTACAACCAGCACCGCCTGCAGAAGCACTACATCTGGCTGTACACGGTGATGATCCACCCGCGGTACCAGGGCAAGGGGTACGGGCGGGAGCTGATGGCCGCCGCGGCCGACGCCGCCCGCGCCTTCGACGGCATCGAGGCGATCCGCCTCACCTGCCGCGGCGGCACCGGCGCCGACCGCTTCTACGCGGCGTGCGGCTACAAGGAGGTCGGCCGCGTCCCCGGCGCGATCCGGGTGGCCCCCGGCGACGACCGCGACGACATCACGATGCTGCTGCCGGTGACATGACATGGGCGAAGAGGGGCCCCGGCAAACCGGCCGGAACCCCTCTTCGCGATCGCGCCTGTCGTCAGAGACGTCGTCGGATCAGAGACGACGTCAGACCCGCATCGCCTGCGGCGTCTCGCGCCGCGCCGGGTCCGGGCCGTCGTACTCGCGGATGATCTCGTACCGGGTGTTCCGCTCGACGGGCCGGAAGCCGGCGTCGCGGATCAGGTCGAGCAGGTCCTCACGGGTCAGCTTGTTCGGCGTCCCGTAGTTGTCCGCGTCGTGCGTGATCTTGTACTCGACGACCGAGCCGTCCATGTCGTCGGCGCCGTGCTGGAGCGCGAGCTGGGTGGTCTGCACGCCGTGCATGACCCAGAAGCACTTCACGTGCGGCACGTTGTCGAACAGGAGCCGGGAGACCGCGAAGGTCTTGAGCGCCTCGGCGCCGGTCGCCATGGTCGTACGCGCCTGGAGGCGGTTGCGGACCTTGCCGTCCTTCATGTCGACGAAGTCGTGCTGGTAGCGCAGCGGGATGAAGACCTGGAAGCCGCCGGTCTCGTCCTGGAGTTCGCGCAGGCGCAGCACGTGGTCGACGCGGTGACGGGGCTCCTCGATGTGCCCGTACAGCATCGTGGACGGGGTCTTGAGACCCTTCTCGTGCGCGAGGCGGTGAATCCTCGACCAGTCCTCCCAGTGGGTGGCGTGGTCGACGATGTGCTGGCGGATCTCCCAGTCGAAGATCTCCGCGCCGCCGCCGGTCAGCGACTCGAGACCGGCGTCGATCAGCTCGTCGAGGATCTCGGAGGCGGAGAGCCCGGAGATCGTCTCGAAGTGGTGGATCTCCGTCGCCGTGAACGCCTTCAGCGCGACGTTCGGCAGCGCCTCCTTGAGGGCCTTCAGGGAACGCGGGTAGTAACGCCAGGGCAGCGTCGGGTGCAGGCCGTTGACGATGTGCAGCTCGGTGAGGTTCTCGTTCTCCATCGCCTTGGCGAGGCGGACGGCCTCCTCGATGCGCATCGTGTACGCGTCCTTCTCGCCCGGCTTGCGCTGGAACGAGCAGTACGCACACGAGGCGGTGCACACGTTCGTCATGTTGAGGTGGCGGTTGACGTTGAAGTGGACGACGTCGCCGTTCTTGCGCGTGCGTACCTCGTGGGCGAGTCCGCCCAGCCAGGCCAGGTCGTCCGACTCGTACAGCGCGATGCCGTCCTCACGGGACAGCCGCTCGCCGTCCCGCACCTTCTGCTCCAGCTCGCGCTTGAGCCCTACGTCCATTGCCATTGCTCCTCACCAAAGACTGCGGCCAACCGTACTCCCCCACCCTTCGGGCGGGAGGGGCCCCCATCAGGCACTACGTGCCCGCCCCTACTCCTCCTCCGGCAGCTCCCCCACCCGGTTCTCCCACTTGGTGGACAGCACGATCGTGGTGCGCGTGCGCGAGACGCCCTTCGTGCCGCTGAGCCGGCGGATGGTGCGCTCCAGGCCGTCCACGTCGCCGACCCGCACCTTGAGCATGTACGAGTCGTCGCCCGCGATGAACCAGCAGTCCTCGATCTCGTGCAGGTCCTTGAGCCGGTGCGCCACGTCCTCGTGGTCGGCGGCGTCGGAGAGCGAGATGCCGATCAGGGCGGTGACGCCGAGGCCGAGCGAGGGCGAGTCGACGGTCGCGCGGTAACCGGTGATGACGCCGGCCGCTTCGAGACGGTTGATGCGGTCGGTGACGCTGGGCCCGGACAGGCCTACGAGGCGTCCCAGCTCGGCATACGAGGCGCGGCCGTTCTCGCGCAGAGCCTGAATGAGCTGCCTGTCCACGGCGTCCATAGGTCCATGCCTTTCATTATTCTGCGTTGACGCGAGTTTACGTGTAGAATCTAAGGCGTGCAGGGCATTGACCCTGTGAATCTTTCAGCCGAAACCCGGTTTCACCTTCGGCTGACCTTCCAAGCGATCTTCGACTACCGATCAAAGACGATCATTCAGGAGTGTTGCCACCGTGTACACGATCGAGATGGCCTACGCCCGTATGCGCGAGCTGCAGGACCAGGCCAACCGCTCGCGTGCCCACCAGTCCGCCGTCGAGGCGCGTGCCGCTGAGAAGCGGGCCGCGCGCGCCAAGAAGCGCTAACGGTCCGGAGAGCCGCCCCCGAGCTCTCCCTGCCACCGGCGGTAGAGCCGATGCGGCACCCCCGCAGCGTCGAGCGCCCGCCCGGCGACGAAGTCCACCAGATCCTGGATGTGCGTCGCCCCCGCGTAGAACGCCGGAGAGGCGGGCAGCACCACGGCGCCCGCCTCGTCCAGCGCCACCAGATGCTTCAGCGTCTGTCCGTTCAGCGGTGTCTCGCGCACCGCGACGACCAGCCTGCGCCCTTCCTTGAGCGTCACGCTCGCCGCGCGCTGGAGCAGATCCTTCGACAGGCCGAGCGCCACGCCCGCCACGCACGCCGTGGACGCGGGCACGATGATCATGCCCTTCGCCGGATACGACCCGGACGACGGTCCCGCCGCCAGATCCCCGGCGGACCAGTACCTGACCTGGTCGAGCCGGTCGCCCACCGCGAACGTGTCCGGCTTCCCGTCCGCCCCGCGCGCCAGCCACTCACCCAGGTCCTCGTGCCAGTGCGCGTCCCGGAACGCGATACCCGTCTCGTCGAGCAGCGTCAGCCGCGAGGCCCGCGAGACGACGAGGTCCACGCTCTCCCCCGCGTCGAGCAGCGCGCGCAGAACCGCGGCGGCATACGGGGTCCCCGACGCGCCGGACACCCCCACGATCCAAGGCCGGCGCCCAATTTCTCCTGCGGTCATGCCGTCGAGCCTATCCGGCACCCGGCCGCGGTCAGACAGTCAGGCCGCGCACGAGGAGGTCGAGCAGCGCGCACACGAACAGGGCGATCCCGATGAAGCCGTTGACCTGGAAGAAGGCCCGGTTGAGCCGGGAAAGGTCGCGCGGCCGCACGATCGTGTGCTCGTAGAGGAAGGCGCCCGCGACGATGACGAGGCCGAGCCAGAAGAACGCACCCGCGTCCGTGGCGAGGGCGTACCAGACGAACAGCGCCGTGGTGAGCGTGTGGCAGCCGCGCGCTCCCCAGATCGCCGCCGGGATTCCGAAGCGGGCCGGCACCGACATCACGCCGACCTCGCGGTCCGTCTCCACATCCTGGCAGGCGTAGATGAGGTCGAAGCCGCCGATCCAGATGCCGACCGCGAGCCCGAGGATCACCCCGTCCCACGACCACTCGCCGGTGATCGCCAGCCAGGCGCCGACCGGCCCCATCGCCTGGGCGAGACCCAGGATGGCCTGCGGGAAGTTCGTGAACCGCTTGCCGTACGGATAGACGACCATCGGGATCACCGCGATGGGCGCGAGCGCCAGGCACAGCGGGTTGAGCAGGGCGGCCGCGCCGAGGAAGACGACGAGCGCGATGAGCGCGCCGGTCCAGGCGGACTTCACGGACATCGCGCCCGTGACGAGTTCGCGGTGCGCGGTCCTCGGGTTACGGGCGTCGATCTCGCGGTCGATGATCCGGTTCACGGCCATCGCGAACGTGCGCAGGCCGACCATCGCGATCGTCACGAGCAGCAGCCGCCACCAGTGGATGTTCCCGTCCATCCGGAACATCGCGGTGAGCGCCGCGATGTACGCGAAGGGCAGCGCGAACACCGAGTGCTCGATCATGACGAGCCGCAGGAACGCCTTGGTGCGGCCCGGCTGCGGGATCGCGGCGGAAGCGCTGGTCACAGGCCGTACTCCTTCCAGCGGCGGTCGACCGTCGCCGCCGTCTGCGGGTCGGACAGCACCATCTCGGGCCAGCCGCCGTCCCGCGTGTAGCCCTCCTCGGGCCACTTCTTCGTCGCGTCGATGCCCGCCTTGCCGCCCCAGAACTGCTGGTACGACGCGTGGTCGAGGTGGTCGACGGGACCCTCGGCGACCGTCAGGTCACGGGCGTAGTCCGTGTTCCCGAGCGCCCGCCACGCGACCTCGTGCAGATCGTGCACGTCGCAGTCCGAGTCGACGACCACGATCAGCTTGGTCAGCGACATCATGTGGGCGCCCCACACGGCGTGCATCACCTTCTGCGCGTGTTTCGGGTACTTCTTGTCGATCGAGACGATCGCGCAGTTGTGGAAGCCGCCCGACTCGGGCAGGTGGTAGTCCACGATGTCCGGCACGATGATCTTGAGGAGCGGCAGGAAGAAGCGCTCCGTGGCCCGGCCGAGGGGACCGTCCTCCGTGGGCGGGCGCCCCACCACGATGGACTGCAGCAGCGGACGCTTGCGCATCGTCACGCAGTCGATCGTCAGCGCGGGGAAGGGTTCTTGCGGCGTGTAGAAACCGGTGTGGTCGCCGAACGGGCCCTCGGGGAGCATCTCCCCGGGCTCCAGCCAGCCCTCGAGGACGACCTCGGCGTTCGCCGGCACCTGGAGCGGCACCGTCTTGCAGTCGACCATCTCGATCCGCTTGCCCTGGATGAACCCGGCGAAGAGGTACTCGTCGATGTCCCCGGGCAGCGGCGCCGTGGACGCGTACGTCACGGCGGGCGGGCAGCCGAAGGCGATCGCGACCGGCAGCTTCTCGCCCTTCCTGGCGGCCACCTGGTAGTGGTTGCGGCTGTCCTTGTGGATCTGCCAGTGCATGCCGATGGTGCGCCGGTCGTGGCGCTGGAGCCGGTAGAGCCCGAGGTTGCGGATGCCGCTCTCGGGGTCCTTGGTGTGCGTGAGGCCGAGGTTGAAGAAGGAGCCGCCGTCCTCGGGCCAGGTGAACAGGGCCGGGAGCTGGTCCAGGTCCACGTCGTCGCCGCGCAGGACGACCTCCTGCACCGGCGCGTCCTTCACCTTCTTCGGCGGCACGTGCACCATCGAGCCGAGCTTGCCGAACGCCTCGCGCACGCCCACGAAGCCGTGCGGCAGCTCGGGGCGCAGCAGGCCGCCGATCTTGTCGCTGATCTCCTCGTAGGACTTCAGGCCGAGCGCCTTGAGCAGGCGCCGGTCGGTCCCGTACACATTCATCGCGAGCGGCATCGAGGAGCCGCGCACGTTCTCGAAGAGGAGAGCGGGGCCGCCGGACTTCTGCACCCGGTCGACGATCTCACCGACCTCCAGATAGGGGTCGACCTCGGCCTTGATGCGCTTGAGGTCACCCTCGCGCTCCAGCGCCCGGAGCAGGGAGCGCAGATCGTCGTAAGCCATGCGTGCCAGTTTGGCATCCTCCCCGGCGGATCTTCGCCGGGGCTTCCCCCTTCAGCCGTCCGCCGTGGCCCGCTCCCTGCGGCTCGCGACGATCACCGGGTAGCGCATCGTGAACATCACCGGCAGGACGAAGGTGACCACCTTGATCGCGATCGCTGCGGCCGTCGCCCTCGGGTCGGCGTGGATGAGGAGCGCGAGCGCGCCGGCCGCGACGGCGAAGGACACCGCCCACACCCAGGTGATGACGGCGTTGGTGCGGAAGAACGCCGGGGTCTTCCAGACGTGCTCCGGCGCGATACGGCGGGCGATGCCCAGCGTGAAGGGCCTGTGGACGGCCAGCGAGCCGAGCGCCGTCAGGGCGAGCCAGGCGTCGACGAGCGCCGGGCCGTAGGGAATGAGGGCCGAGTCGGGACGTGCGTACGAGAGGAGCGTGATGCCCGCGAAGAACACGGCCGCACTCAGCTCGATGACCATCTCGTCCCAGGCCTTGCCGGAGCGGCGGTCGTGGATGATCACTACGCAGGCGATCGCGAGGCCCCACTCGGCGCCGCTGCGCCAGTCGTCGCTCGTCGCGATGAAGGCGTAGACGATCCATGGGGCGAAGCTGATGAGGTAACGGTTCACGATGGTCCCCCTGAAGCCGGTGGTGGGTAAACAACAGCCCAAGAGCGGCGTCGAAGACCCCGCTCCCGGCAACCATGTCGATCATGTCTCCGGCAAGCCGCACCGCCAAGCTCCGGCCGATGGCGTGAAGTTGCATGGCAACTAGTCCCGCCGGCTCCTCCGGTGCGCCGCGTGATGTTCCCGGGGCAGCAGGTGCGGGCTTCGACGTACTCGACGACGTCAGTGCCGCCGCGTACGGGCACGCGGCCGCCGCGGGACGGTTCGACCGGGCGGACATCGCCGACGTCCTCGGACTCTCGGAGGACGAAGTCGGCACTGCCGAAGGGGTGTTGACGCGTCTTCGGCTGCTGCGGCCCGCGCCCGGCGACCCGCGGACCCTGGTCCCCGTCGGCCCGGACGCGGCCGCCGCCGATCTCGTCGGCACCACGGAGCGGCAGATACGGGAGCTGCAGGACGCCGTCACCGACGTACGCGGAAGGCTGCTTTCGCTGACGCCCGCCTACTTCGAAGGGCGCAGGCTGCGCAATCGGCACGAGGCGTTCGACCTGCTCGAGGACGGCGACACCGTGCAGTCGGTGCTCAACGGGCTGAGTGCGCGCTGCCGCAGCGAGTTCCTCGCCGTGCAGCCCGGCGGGGCACGGCCCCCGTCGGTGCTCGGCCGCGCCCGCAACAGCGCGCTCGCCATGCTGGAGCGCGGCGTGCGCATCCGCAGTCTCTACCAGCACACCGCGCGCGGGGATCTCGCCACCCGCGCCTACGTGCGAGACGTGACGGCGGCGGGCGCCGAGGTCCGCACCGCCGACCGGGTCATCGAGCGCATCCTCATCTACGACCGGGAGACGGTCTTCATCGCGGACCGGCGCAAGGCCGTCCGCCCGCCCGCCGCGGTCGTCGTGCGAGAACCCGCCCTGGTCGCCTTCATCTGCTCCGTCTTCGAATATCTGTGGGACGGGGCCAGTTCGTTCGAGCCGGACGCGCTGCCCGGCCCTTCCCTCACGGACGATCTCAAGCGGTCGATCCTGCGGCTGATGGCGCAGGGACACAAGGACGAGACGATCGCCCGCAAGCTCGCCATGTCGGTGCGCACCTGCCGCCGCCACATCTCGCAACTCACCGAGGAGCTGGCGGCGGACAGCCGTTTCCAGGCGGGCTACAACGCGGCGATGTCCGGACTGCTCGACGACCACCCCGCTCAGGACGGGGATCACCCGGATGACGGCCACCCGCTACCCTGACCCGGTCACCGGGGGGCCTGCGTCGTCCCCACGCCGCTCCTTGGGGGATCGCGACACCATGCTCCGCTACTTGCCGTTCCTGCTGGTCCTGGCGTTGTGGATCTACGCCTTCATCGACTGCCTGAACACTCCGGAGGAGGAGGTCAGGGGCCTGCCGAAGGTCGTGTGGGTCATCATCATCCTGCTCTTCGGCGAGGTGCTCGTCGGCCCGATCGCCTGGCTCGTCGCGGGCAGGCACCGGCACGCGCCCGCGAACGGCTCGACACCGTCCGAGTGGCACCGCAGCCACCGCACCACGTTCGTCGCACCCGACGACAACCCCGAGTTCCTGCACTCCCTGCGCGAGGAGGCTGCGTCTTCTGAAGAAGTGAAGGACGAGTCGCTCCTCAAGAACTGGGAGGCCGATCTGCGCCGCCGCGAGGAGGAGCTCAGGAAGCGCGAGGGCGAGCAGGGCGGGGAGCCTGCGTGAGCGCCTTCGACCCCGAACTGGCGCGGACCTGGCTGGCCACGGCCGTCGAGGAGGCGCGGGCGGGGCTCGCCGAGGGCGGCATCCCGATCGGCGCGGCCCTCTACTCGGCGGACGGGAAGGTCCTCGGGCGCGGGCACAACCGCCGTGTGCAGGACGCGGATCCGTCCGTGCACGGCGAGACCGACGCCTTCCGCAACGCGGGCCGGCAGCGCTCGTACAAGGGCACGACGATGGTGACGACGCTCTCGCCGTGCTGGTACTGCTCCGGTCTGGTGCGGCAGTTCGGCATCACGCGGGTCGTCGTCGGTGAGGCTCGGACGTTCCACGGAGGCCACGACTGGCTGGCCGAGCACGGCGTGGAGATCGTGATGCTCGACGACCCCGAGTGCGTCGCGATGATGGAGGAGTTCATCGCGGCCCGTCCCGAGCTGTGGAACGAGGACATCGGCGAGTAGGGCGGATCCGGCCGCTCGGGCCTCGTTGCCCGCGTGCCGCGCCGCGTCCACAGTGGAGCCATGACGGAACCCCGTGCGCCACAGCCCCGTATCCCCACGATCGATCTGCGGCCCTGGCTCCTGGGCGGTCCGAACGCGCGCGCCGGAATCGCCCGTACCGTCGACGAGGCGCTGCGGACGGCCGGATTCCTGCTGGTCACCGGGCACGGCGTGGACCCAGGGCTGCGCTCCCGGATCCGGGAGGCGGCGCGCGGCTTCTTCCGGCTGCCGCCCGCGGTGAAGGAGTCGTACGCCGTGAAGGTGGGCGGGCGCGGCTGGCTGGGCCCCGGCACCGAGGCGAACGGCTACGCGGAGGGCACCGAGACCCCGCCCGACCTCAAGGAGTCCCTGTCGTACGCCTCCGAACTGCCCACCGGGGACGCGGAGATCGACGCGGAGTGGTTCCTGCCCAACACCTGGCCCGCTGAGACGCCCGAGCTGCGCGCGCTCGTCGAGACGTATCTGGGGCGGATGCGGGAGCTGTCCGACCTGCTGCTCGAACTCCTCGCGGTCGCGCTCGGCGAGGAGGAGGACTTCTTCACCCGGCACACCACGCACCCCACTTGGGGCTTCAACATCAACTGGTACCCGGGCAGGGACGTCGTGGGCGAGCCCGAGGAGGGCCAGTTCCGCATCGGCCCGCACACCGACTTCGGGACCGTCACGGTCCTCGACCGGCAGGCCGGCAAGGGCGGGCTCCAGGTCCACACCGACGAGGGCGGCTGGCAGGACGCGCCGTTCGACCCGGACGCGTTCACCATCAACATCGGTGACCTGATGGCGCGTTGGACCGGCGACCGCTGGCGCTCCGGCCGCCACCGCGTCCTGCCGCCCCCGGCCGACCTGCCCGCCGAGGAGCTGATGTCGCTCGTCTACTTCTACGAGTGCGACCCGCGCACGACCGTCGAGTCCGTGCCCGCGCCGAAGGGCAAGGTCGCGCACGAGCCGGTCGACTCGCACACGTATCTGCGGGCGAAGCTGGACACGATCACTGTGGAGCCTTGATCACTGCGGCGTCCGATCACTGCAGCGTCTGATCACCGCAGCGTCCGATCACCGCAGCGTCCGATCACCGCGTATCCGATCACTGTGGAGCCTTGAGATATCCGTCCCGGAGCTCCTGCCATCGGGACGGGGTCCAGGCCGCCCAGGCCCGCTCGTCCGTCGGGCGCCCGTCGAGCGCGGCGGCCAGGTGCTCGAAGTGGTCGTGCCAGGCGGCCAGGTAGTCCAGGCGCGCCACGTCGTCGCCGTCGATCTCGCCAGTGAACCGCAGGGTCGTCGCGTCGGGGGCCGTCGGCTCCAGGTGGAAGCGCAGGCGGCCGTGCGGGCCTTCGAGCGTGTACTCGGCGACGCGCTCGCCGTCCCACGCGGTGACCCGGCCCTGGTGGGCGCGCCCGTTGTTGAGCCACCGCAGCGTGACCGCACCGCCGAGCCGTGGTTCGAGCACATCGGCGGCGGCCAGCCACCCCGGCAGACCCTCCGGGGTGGCCACCGCCGCCCAGACCTCCTCCACGGGATGCGGAAGAGGGATCGTGAAGTGCAGGGTGTGGGTGTGACCCTCGGTCCGGCTCGTGCCGGGCGCGACAGGTGTGGCAGGTGCCGCGGGCTCGGTGGGGTGGCTGGATTCGGTCATACCTCCAGGCTGGCGCGCCCGCGCGCTTCGCGCACCCGTACGGACCGGGATCCGCTGCCCCGTGCCTAGGGCCGCTGCCCCGGCTTGTCGACGACGGCCCGGTCCACGACCGCCGTATTGCTCGTGACCTGGCCCTTCTTCACCCCGCCCGACCAGGCTTCGGTGGCGACGGTGCGCTCGCCCAGGAACTCATGGGTCTTCACGTCGAAGATCCACTCGTCGCGGCTGGGGTTGTCGGGGTCCTTGCGGGCCACGGCGATCCCGGGGCGGCCCGCGGCGTCCTTCACCCCTTTCACCACGGTCACGCCGGGGATCCTGGCGGCGGCCCGGTAGAGCGCGGCGCCCACCTCCGGCGGCACGAGCGCATCCCTGATCAGGTCGCCGACCAGCACGAACATGGCCTGGTCGGCCTGCTGGCCGCTGTGCTCGGGGCCGGTTCTGCGCAGCCAGCGCAGCATCGCGTCGGGGTCGGTGGGCAGGGTGGACAGGTGCCGGTAGCTGGTGGACGTCTCGTAGCCGGGCTTGCCCGGGACCGGCCCGGTTTCGGTCGCCCACTGGCCTCGGCCCTTCTCGCGTACGAGTCCCTTGCGGGTGCCGTCCACGGACTGCCAGGTCTCCAGCCGGTGCAGCGGTGGGATCTTCGTCTTCATGCCCTCGCCGCTCTGCGAGTACGACACGAGGCTGTCGACGTAGACGAACTGGTCGTCGCGGATGCGGGCGGGCGCATCGGAGTGCTCGGCGGCGAGCGCGACGTCCTCCAGGAGCGCCACGGCCTCCTTGGTCGGCGGCGGGGCGCTCGCGCCGTCCGACGGCAGCGCGACGAAGGTGACGGCCGCCGCGGTCGCCACGGCGACGGCGGCGAACGCGGGACGCAGCCACTTCCGGCGCGGCGGTGCCTGCGCGGGTGCTTCGGTCTCCCGGATCTCGGTCATCAGATGCTCCTTGAGGAGTCGGTGCCGGCCCGGCGGAAGGTCCTTCTCAGGAAGCGTGTTCATCGGTTTCCCTCCTGTATGGGCCCGGCCACGGGAGCGTGGCCGCCTTTCATCTGTCCGTCGGGGCGCGGGAGTTCCATGGCACGGGCGAGTTTCCCGCGGGCTCTGAAAAGCCGGGAGCGGACCGTGCCGACGGGGACGTCGAGCGCTCTGGCGGCGGACGGGTAGTCGAGGCCCGACCAGACGCACAGGGCGAGCACCTCGCGTTCGGGGCGCCGCAGTGTGGCCAGCGCGGTGTGGACGAGGGCTATGCGGGCCTGGTCGTCGATGCGGCCCGCGACGTCGTCGGCGAAGTCGGCCTCGGCTTCCGCGCGCGGGAGGCGGGAGACCGCGGCGGCGTGTCTGCGGGTGGCGCGGCGCAGGTTGCGCGTGACGTTCGTGGCGACGCCGAGCAGCCAGGGCCGCAGCGAGCCGCCCTCGGGCTCGACCCTGTCGCGCAGCCGCCAGGCTTCGAGGAAGGTCAGCGAGACGACTTCCTCGGCGGTCGACCAGTCGCCGGTCAGGCTGTAGGCGTGGTTGTAGACGGATCGGGCGTAAGCGTCGAAGAGCTCGCCGAACGCGTCGGCGTCACCGTCCCTCACCCGGGTTCTGCGTGCTTGATGTGCCCCCTGATTCTTCTTCACGCCCCCATCTGTCCGTACGACGAAGGCCGGTTCCCGTGACTCACGTCACATGGGAACCGGCCGTCGTGGGCTGTCTCGGTGTCAGACGCCGGCGTAGGAGTGCTTGCCGGTGACGAAGATGTTTACGCCGTAGTAGTTGAACAGCCAGCAGGCGAAGGCGATGAGGGCCAGGTAGGCGGCCTTGCGGCCCTTCCATCCGGCGGTCGCGCGGGCGTGCAGGTAGCAGGCGTACGCGACCCAGGTGATGAACGACCAGGTCTCCTTGGGGTCCCAGCCCCAGTAGCGGCCCCACGCGTCGCCGGCCCAGATGGCGCCCGCGATGATCGTGAACGTCCACAGCGGGAAGACGGCCGCGTTCACGCGGTAGGAGAACTTGTCGAGCGAGGCCGCGGCGGGCAGGCGCTCCATGACGGAGGTCGCGAACTTACCGGGCTTGCCGCCGTTCGCCAGCTTGTTCTCGTACGAGTCGCGGAACAGGTAGAGCAGCGTGCTGACCGCGCCGACGTAGAACACCGCGCCGCAGAAGATCGCCGTGGAGACGTGGATGTACAGCCAGTACGAGTGAAGGGCGGGAACCAACTGGTCGCTGGCGGTGTACAAGACAGTGACAGCGAGGCCGAGATCGAGGAGGACCGTGGTGACCAGCGGGAGGCCGAGCCAGCCGATGTTCTTCTTCGCCACGAGCAGGCCGAGGTACACGGCGACAGCGACGGTGGAGAAGGTGATGTTGAACTCGTACATGTTGCCCCACGGCGCACGCTGCACGGAGAGCGCGCGGGTGAGCACCCCGCTCGCCTCGACGAGGAACGCGAGCACGGTGAGGGACACCGCGATACGGCCGTAGAGGTCGCCCTGCTCGTCGCCGCCGGAGGCGCCGGGGCCGTCCGGCACGTCACGCGTGCCGGAGACGGCGCGCGTCACGACGCTGGGCCGCTCCAGGACAGCGGTGCCGCCGTTCTTCTCCTTGACCTGCACCTTCACGGAGCCGGCCGCGGCCTGCGCGGTGGCCTTCTGCGTCAGCGCGGCAGCGGTGCGGCCGACCTTGCTGCGGCTGCCGAAGACCCACTCGGCCATGTGCGCGAAGAAGGCCAGGAGGTACACGGCCATCGACGAGTAGATCAGCACATTGCTGATGTGCGCGAGATTCTCGTTGGTTGCGGCGGCGAGATTCACTTCTCAGCCCCTTCGGCAGGAACAGCAGGTTGGGGATCGGCGGCGCTGGGCGCCCGTTCGTGGAGGTGTGCGGCCAGGTCGCCGAGTTCTTCGGCCACCTTCGAGGACTCACTGCGGCCGAGACCGCCCATCTCGACGACGGTGACTCCGTCGGCTCCGGGGGTCGCCCGGACCCAGACGCGGCGGCGCTGGATGAACAGGGAGCCGGCGAGGCCCGCGATGGCGGCGAGCGCTCCGGCGAGGGCCCAGCCGTCGCCGGGCTGGTGGGTGATCTGGAAGCTCGCCCACTGCTTGATGTCCTTGTCGAACGTGATCGACCCGGCACCGTTCGGAAGCTTCATGGTCTCGCCGGGCCGCAGCCGCGTCTTGAGCAGCTCCCCCTTCGAGTCCGTGAACTTCTTCATCTTGGAGGTGTCCAGTTGGTACACGTTCTGCGGGATCCCGGAGTCGACACCCAGGCTTCCGTGGTACGCGGACAGCGCGAGGACGGGGTAGTCGAGCGCGGGGAACTGGGAGAACATGTTGCCCTTCCCGGACCCCGCGAAGGTCGGCACGAAGAAGGCGTTGAAGCCGAGCTGTTCCCGCTTGCCGTTCTTGTCGCGGTAGCCGTCCATGACCTTGACGGCACCGGTGGAGGTGACGTTCGAGTCGATGGGCAGCAGCGGCACGGCCTGCCGGGAGACGATCTTGCCGCGGCCGTCCCGGACGGTGACGGTGGGCGCGTAGCCGTGGCCGTTGAGATAGACCTTGGTGCCGTCGATCTCCAGGGGGTCGTTGACCTGGATCGCGGTCTTCTGCTCCTTGCCGGTCGCGCCGACGCTGTAGGTGACGTTCGCTCGGTAGACGCGCGGGCTCCCCTTGTTCGGCCCGTTGCGCTCGTACGTCCCGTCGAACTTGTCGAGCTGAAAGCTGAACGGCGTCAGGTCGGTGTCGGAGTTGAAGAGGTTGCCCGACTTGAAGTCGTCGTACATCGGCAGGGCGTTGGAGAAGCCTCCGTCGCCCTCGACCATCAGCTTGCCGCCCTCGGACTTGAAGAGCTGGCCCCAGGCGAAGGCGATCAGCATCACGATCAGCGCGATGTGGAAGATCAGGTTGCCGGCCTCGCGCAGATAGCCCTTCTCGGAGGCGACGGAGTCTCCGGAGACGTGGGCGCGGAAGCGGCGCTTGCGGAGGATCTCGAGGGCCGCCGCGCGGACCTGCTCGGGCTCGGCGTCGGTGCGCCAGGTCGCGGACGCGGGCAGGTGCGTGAAGCGCTTGGGGGCACCCGGGGCGCGCCCGCGCAGCTGCCCGACGAACTGCCAGGTGCGCGGGACGATGCAGCCGATGAGGGAGATGAACAGCAGGATGTAGATCGCGGAGAACCACACCGAGCTGTAGACGTGGAACAGGCCCAGCTTGTCGTAGACCGGCGAGACCGTGGTGTGCGCGTCCTTGAACGTCTGCACCTTCATCTCGTCGACCCCGGACTGCGGGATCAGCGAGCCGGGGATCGCCCCGAGCGAGAGCATGAAGAGCAGGATCAGCGCGACGCGCATCGAGGTGAGTTGCCGCCAGAACCAGCGGACCCAGCCGATGACGCCAAGGCGGGGCAGGTTCGGGCCGCGGTCCTCCTGCGGCGCGGTGGACAGGTGCGAGCCGGCCGCGCCGAGCTCGTCGCCGCCCACCTCGCCGGTCTTGCCGGATTCAGTCGTGCTCATGAATCAGATTCCCACCGTGAAGCCGTTGGACCAGGACTGCATCTGCTGGACGAGGGTGTCCCAGGCTCCTGTGAGCAGCAGCACTCCGGTAAAGATCATCATGATGCCGCCGATGCGCATCACCCAGGCGTAGTGCTTCTTGACCCAGCCGAAGGCGCCGAGCGCCTTGCGGAAGGCGACCGCGGCGAGCACGAAGGGGACACCGAGCCCGGCGCAGTACGCAACGGTCAGTATGGCCCCGCGCCCCGCGCTCGCCTCGTTGAACGACAGGGCGGTCACGGAGGCGAGCGTCGGACCGATGCAAGGGGTCCAGCCGATGCCGAACAGGGCGCCGAGCACCGGAGCGCCGATCAGCCCGGTCACCGGCCGCTTGTGGAAGCGGAATTCGCGCTGCGTGAGCCAGGGCATCATGCCCATGAAAAAGATCCCCATGAGGACCATCAGGACACCGAGGATCTTCGTGAGGGTGTCCTGGTACTCCTGGAGCGTCTCGCCGAAGTAGCCGAAGAGGGCCCCGCCGGAGACGAAGACGGCGGTGAAGCCGAGGACGAACAGTCCGGCGCCGAGCGCCATCCGGCCGCGCCGCGCGTCGGCCAGGTCGGTGCCGCTGACCCCTGTCACGTAGGACAGATAGCCGGGCACGAGAGGCAGGACGCAGGGCGAGAAGAACGAGAGGAGGCCGCCGAGCACGGCGATCGGCAGAGCGAGCAGGAGCGTACCGCTCTCGACGGTGTTTCCCACTCCGCCTTCAGCGGCGAGAGCGGTGAGCGTGGCGTGCACCGTCGCTCACTTCTCCGCGATCACGGGGTCGACCATCTTGCGCAGCTTGTCCTCGCTGAGCGCGCGCAGCGAGCGGGCGGCGATCTTGCCGTCGCGGTCGATGACAAGCGTGGACGGGATGGACTGCGGGTTGAGGGTGCCCTTCTCGAACCGCAGCATCAGCTTGCCCGAGGGGTCGTAGAAGCTCGGGTACGGGATGTTGTGGTCCTTCTCGAACTGGAGGGCCGGTTCGGTCTGCGGATCACGGGTGTTGATCCCGATGAACTGGACGTCCTTGCCCTTGGTCTCGTTCGCGACCTTGGCGAAGTAGTTGGCCTCGGCGCGGCACGGCGGGCACCAGGAGCCCCACACGTTCAGCACGATGACCTTGCCCTTGTAGTCGGCGAGGTCGAGGGGCTTGCCCTCCAGATCCTTGCCGTCCAGCTTGGGCGCGGGGTGACGGTCACCCTTGTCGACGGTGGAGATGCCGCCGGAGTTCGTCACGAAGTTGGTGTTGTTGCCGCCGCCCGACGTTCCGCCGGAGCTGCATGCGGAGAGCGTCAGCGCAGCGACCGCGGCCCCCGCGGCGAGGAGGGCGGTACGGCGCTTGGATGCAGCGAGGGGGGAAACGCGGCAGTCGGCACTCATGTGAAAAGTTTCGCATGTCTGTTTAGGGGATCTTCCGCACCCCCCTTGCGTACGGAAAACCCCATTTCAGAAGGGGTCATTCAGGGTGCGGCGCGAGGCTCACGCCGCGGCTTTCAGATAGCTCTTCCAGCCGCCGTCGGGGCGCACTCCGACGTCGAGCGAGCGCAGCTTGTCGAGGACCTTCGGGTCCTGGACGTCCAGCCAGTCGACGAACTGCCGGAAGGAGACGAGGCGTACGTCCTTCTGGCCGGCCATGTGCTTGAGCGCCTCTTCGACGGAGTCCATATAGATCCCGCCGTTCCACTCCTCGAAGTGGTTGCCTATGAAGAACGGCGCCCGGTTCGTCTCGTATGCCCGGTTGAAGCCGGCTATGTAGGCATCGGTCGACTGCTTGCGCCAGCGCGGGTAGTTGTAGGCGGGCGCCCTGGTCGTGTTCACCGACTGGTTGGCCAGCATGTTGTAGTCCATCGAGAGGACCTCGAAGGTGTGCCCGGGGAACGGCACGGCCTGCAGCGGCAGATCCCACACCCCGCCGCGCTTGGAGGGCCAGCGCTGCCGGCCGCCCGGCGACGAGGCGTCGTAGCGCCAGCCGAGCTCGCGGGCCGTGGGCAGCAGATTGTCCTGGCCGAGCAGACAGGGCGTGCGGCCGCCGACGAGTTCCTTCTCGTAGTCGAAGGGCAGCGAGGGCAGGTCGTGCCAGCCCGTGTTCGTACGCCACTCCTTGACGAACGACTTGGCCTGGTCGATCTCGCTGCGCCACTGCGCCGGGGTCCAGTTGGCGACGGTGCCGGTGCCCGCGCAGAAGTGGCCGTTGAAGTGCGTGCCGATCTCATGGCCTTCCAGCCAGGCCCGGCGGACGTACTTCAGCGTCTCCTTGATGTGGGCATCGGTGAGATAGCCGATGTCGGAGGCGCCGACCCCGTTGTTCGGCGGGCGGTAGAGCCGCTTCTTCGACTCCGGCAGCAGATAGAGGCCGGAGAGGAAGAACGTCATGTGCGCGCCGTGGTTCTCGGCCAGTTCGAGGAAGCGCGGGAACAGGCCGTTGCCGACCTCGCCCGCGCCGTCCCAGGAGAAGATCACGAACTGCGGCGGCGTCTCGCCGGGTTCGAGGGGGACCGGCTTGCCCGGCTGGTTCGGCTGCTTGCCGGTGTACGACGTCGAGCCGTCGCCGATCGGCCGGGCCGCGGGCTTGTCGGGCTTACCGGCGCCGCCCTCGCCCTGGTCGCCCAGCGGCACGGACGCCGCCCCGCCACCCTGCCCGTTACTGGTACCGCACCCGGCGAGCGCGGCGGCCGCCGCCGCACCCGCCCCCAGCCCGATCAGTCCCCTTCGTGTGATGTCCGGCATTCCCTGGTCCCCATTCGTCGCGCCCCGTCCCGTACGAGACGGGCACCCCCTTAGAGGGCGCGACGAACACCGCGGTTCCGGCACGGAGAACAAAGTTGGGCAATGCCGACGGCTTTGCGCCGAATGTTCCGAGTGCCGAATGTGCTCAGAACCGAAGGCGCTACGCGCCGAACGCCTTGTCCTTCCCCTTCACGGGCTTGGCACCCGCGAGGAGATGGGCGGGCACGAGATCGCGTGCGGGCTCCGTGTAGCCGACGGACACGATCTTGTCCCCGCGATAGGTGAACGTCGTGAGCGAGGCGAGCGTGCACTGCCGCTTGCGCGGGTCGTGCCACAGCCTCCGCTTCTCCACGAAGCTGCGCACGATCCAGATCGGCAGCTGATGGCTGACGCACACCGCCTCGTGACCGCGCGCCGCGTCCTTCGCCGCGTCGAGGGCGCCCATCATCCGCACGACCTGCTCGACGTACGGCTCGCCCCACGACGGTTTGAACGGGTTGACGAGGTGCTTCCAGTTCTCCGGCTTGCGCAGCGCGCCGTCGCCGACGCCGAACGTCTTGCCCTGGAAGACGTTGCCCGCCTCGATGAGCCGGTCGTCGGTCGCCAGGTCGAGCCCGTGCGCCTTCGCGATCGGCGTCGCCGTCTCCTGCGCCCGGTCCAGCGGGGAGGCCACGACATGGGTCACATCACGCGAGGACAGGTGCTCGGCGACCCGGTCGGCCATCTGCCGGCCGAGCTCGGAGAGGTGGTAGTCGGGCAGGCGCCCGTACAGGATCCCCTCCGGGTTGTGCACCTCTCCGTGCCGCATCACGTGGACGACGGTGATGTCCTGGTCGGACTTGCCGGCAGTGGTCATGCTTGCGTGGCCTCCGCAGCCGCGCGCGCGGCACCGGGGAGCGCGGCGGCGATGCGCTCGACCGCCCGCTCGTCATGGGCAGTGGAGACGAACCAGGACTCGAAGGCCGACGGCGGCAGATAGACGCCCTGCTCCAGCATCGAGTGGAAGAACGCGGTGAAGCGGAAGGACTCTTGGCGCTTCGCGTCCTCGTAGTTGCGCACCTCGTTCTCCGTGAAGAACACCGAGAACATGTTGGAGGCGCTCTGCACGCGGTGCGCGACGCCCTCCTTCGTGAGCGCGGCGCCCACCAGGGTGCGCAGCTGCTCGGAGACCGCGTCGATCTTCGCGTACGCGGCGTCGTCGAGCAGCCGCAGCTGCGCGACGCCGGCCGCCGTCGCGACCGGGTTCCCGGACAGCGTGCCCGCCTGGTAGACGGGTCCGGCCGGGGCGAGGTGCCCCATGACGTCCGCGCGGCCACCGAACGCGGCGGCCGGGAAGCCACCGCCCATGACCTTGCCGAACGTCATCAGGTCGGGCGCCACCCCGTCGACGCCGTACCAGCCGGCCTTCGACGTGCGGAAGCCGGTCATGACCTCGTCGGAGATGTAGAGCGCGCCGTTCTCCCGGCACAGGTCCGCGAGTGCCTGGTTGAAGCCTTCGAGCGGCGGGACGACGCCCATGTTGCCCGGCGACGCCTCGGTGATGACACAGGCGACCTGGCCCTCGTTCGCGGCGAACGCGGCCCGCACGGCGTCGAGGTCGTTGTACGGGACGACGATGGTGTCGCCCGCCTGGGCACCGGTCACACCCGGGGTGTCCGGCAGCCCGAGGGTCGCCACACCCGATCCCGCCGCGGCGAGCAGCGCGTCCACGTGCCCGTGGTAACAGCCGGCGAACTTGATCACCTTGGCGCGCCCGGTGAACCCGCGGGCGAGCCTGATCGCGGACATGGTCGCCTCGGTGCCACTGGACACCAGCCGCACCTGCTCGACCGGCGCGATCCGCGCGACGATCTCCTCGGCCAGGGCCACCTCGCCCTCACCCGGCGTACCGAAGGACGTACCGCGCGCGACGGCTTCCTGGACGGCCGCGATGACCTCGGGACGGGAATGGCCGAGGATCATCGGCCCCCAGGAGCAGACGAGGTCGACGTACTCGCGACCGTCGGCATCCGTGAGGTACGGACCGGTACCGGACACCATGAACCGGGGCGTACCGCCCACGGCACGGAACGCGCGTACGGGCGAGTTCACGCCGCCCGGCGTCACGAGGGCCGCACGGTCGAAGAGACCCTGCGAGACCGGTGCTTCATAGGGGTACGGTGCGGTCGCGCCCGACGGCGGCGCCGCGGACCCGGGGATGTTGTTCGCCTCTGCCATGCCTCTCAGCGTACGGGCAGGCTCTCCGGAGCCCGGCTCATCCCCTGCTTCTCTGGCCACGGCGGGAACCGACTACCTAAACTCCCAGGGGACGGGCCGCTCGCGGACAGTTCACGCTGCACGCCGGCACGGGGGTTCGCTCCCCGGCCCGCGCGGGTGGTTCACCGCACGTTTCGGCGAGTGACCGTGGGGGAGGTCACTGACACGATGATCGGGTTGCGCGGTGGTGGCCGCGCGGCCTAGAAAAGGGGCCAGGCGCCCTGGAAAAGCAGTCGGGTGGAGATATGCATCGCGGTGGCGGACTGGGCGAGGGGACCGACGACCTGGGCCCCCGGCGTGCCCGGCGGGGAAAGCACCGGCGCGACGCGGAGGCGGCAGCGGAGGAAGCGGACGCCGGGCAGGCACTGAGCGGGACCGGGAGCAGGAATGGTGGCCGGGTGGGGGTGACGTACAAATACTTCGGCGCGCCCGACGGCGCCACGGCGGCCCGTGTCCCCATCTCGATGCGCCCCGAGGAGCTCGGCGGTGACGAGCTCGGCATGGGCGGCATGTTCACCAAGATCAAGCCGGAGACGATGGCCGCGATGGTCCTCACCGGCATCGAGGGCATACCGCTGCACAAGGTCCCCCCGCTGGAACTGGTCGTCCTGCACCCCGACTACGCGGTCGTGAAGCTGCCCATGACGGTCGTCGACCCGCTGCGCGGCGTCGGCGAGGAGGCCGTGGGCGCCGCGGCGTTCATCTGGTCGACGGTCCCGGACCGCGGCGGCCCGCGCGACGCGTTCTACGTGTACCAACTGCTGCACGAATGGCAGGACTTCAGCCACCGGCTGCACGACGCGGGACACCAGGCCTACTGCCTCGTCTGGCCCTGACCCTCACTCCTCGTCGGGCAGCACACCCCGCACCGTGAACCCGATCGCCGCTCCCCCACCCGGACGCGCCTTCGCGAACGGCGCGCCCCCGTGGGCCGCAGCCACCTCCTGGACGATGGACAGGCCGAGGCCGGAGCCCGGCAGGCTGCGGGCGGCCGGCGCGCGGTAGAACCGGTCGAAGACCCGGTCCAGATCCGAGTCCGCGATGCCGGGACCCCGGTCGAGCACCTCGACGCGCACGCCGTCCGGGAGGCCTCCCGTGACCACGATCTCGATCAGCTCCGTGCCGTCGCGGTCGAACTTGGCGGCGTTCTCCACCAGGTTCGACACTGCGCGCTGGAGCGAGGCCGGCCGGCCCCGGACCACCGTGTCGCCCCGCGAACGCACCGTGACCGTGCGGCCCGTGCGGCGGCGCGCGAGGACCGCCGTGTCCTCCGCGGTCTCGGCGAGCGCCACCTCGACGACCGGCTCGTCGTCCTCCTTCCCCGCGGCCAGCTCCACCAACTCGTTGACCAGATCGGTCAGTTCACGCGACTCCTGCGCCAGGTCGGCGATCAGCTCCTCACGGGCGGCGGGCGGCAGGTCCTCGATACGGCGCAGCAGCGAGATGTTCGTACGCAGCGAGGTGAGCGGCGTGCGCAGTTCATGACCGGCGTCCTGCACCAGGCGGCGCTGGTCCTCCATCGAGCGCGCAAGACGCCCCAGCATCCGGTCGAAGGAGCGGCCCAGGCTGCCCACCTCGTCGCCGCCGGTCACCGGCACCCGCACATCGAGGTGCCCCGTCCCCGCCACGTCCTCCGCCGCCTCCGCGAGCGTCACCAGACGCCCCGTGATCCGGCGCGCCAGCCACCAGCCGACAAGTCCCGCCGCCACGATCACGGAACCCGCCAACAGGCCCGTGCGCTGCTGGAGATCACGCAGCAGGTCCTCCGTGTCGCTGAACTCCTGCGCGACCTGCACGGCGCCGCGCCCGCCGCCCAGCGACACGGCCGTCATCCGGTACTCGTCCCCGCCGATCTCCACATCGCGCCGCGAGCCGCCCTTCTCCGCCCCGTCGGCCTCCTCCGTCACACCGGCGTGCGCCTCGTCGGCGGTGCGCCGGTCCGCCGCGTTCACGGGCAGCCGCGGGCTGCCGCGGTCGACGACCCGGCCGCCGGGCCCGAGCACCTGTACGTCCGTACGGGCCGGCCGGATCAGGTCGTCGCGCGGCCCGTCGTGGTCGGGGTCCCCCGACGCGAAGTCGTACGGGGTGAGCTCGGCGTCCTTCACCTGCTGCCGCAGATCGGTGACGACCTCGTCGAACACGGCCTGCTGGTCCACGCGGACGAGCCGCGCCGCGGCGTCGTAGGAGAGGAAGCCGACCAGGACGGTGACGGCCGCCGCGACGGCCGCGAACGACACGGCGAACGTCGTCCGCAGGGACCGGGCGCGCGGTCGCCCGTGCAGGAACGCGCGCAGGCGGGGGCGCGGCATCCTCAGTCCTCCCGCAGCACGTAGCCGACGCCGCGCACGGTGTGGATGAGGGAGGTCGTACCGGGTTCGTCGACCTTGCGGCGCAGATAGCCCACATAGACGGCGAGGTTCTTCGACCCGGGACCGAAGTCGTAGCCCCAGATGCGGTCGTAGATCGTGGCGTGGTCGAGGACGATGCCCGCGTTGCGCACGAGCAGCTCCAGGAGGTCGAACTCGGTACGGGTGAGCTCCAGCTCGCGCTCCCCGCGCCAGGCCCGCCGCGCCTGCGGGTCCATTCTGAGGTCGGCCGCCGCGACCTGGCCGTCGGGCTCGGGCGACGCATCGCGCCCGCCGTTCCCGTCGTCGGAGGAGGCGCCGTTGCTGCGGCGCAGCAGGGCACGGAGCCGGGCGAAGACCTCATCCACGTCGAACGGCTTCACGACATAGTCGTCGGCGCCCGCGTCCAGGCCCGCGATCCGGTCCGGCGTCTCGACGAGCGCCGTCAGCATCAGGATCGGCGTGCGGTCCCCCTCGGCACGCAGCACCCGGCACACCTGAAGACCGTCGATGCCCGGCATCATCACGTCCAGCACGAGGATGTCGGGCGCGCTGCGGTGCGCCTGCGCGATCGCCTCCACCCCGTCGGCGACGGCCGTGACCTCGTAACCCTCCAGAGTCAGGGCCCGCTCCAGGGCATGGCGGATGGCACGGTCGTCCTCGGCGAGCAGCACGGTCGGGGACGCGGCGTGGGGCGTGGCGGACGCAGCGGTAGGGGACACGCGTTCCAGTGTGCCCCCCGCGCCCGGCGGCGTACCCCCTGACCAGGGGCCCGTCGGGCGCCTTCTTACCCGCCTCTCACCCAGGCGCGAACGGTGGCTTACCTGGCTGGACCAGGCTGCCGCCGTATGTTGCGGGCAAAGCGCCCG
Organism: Streptomyces sp. NBC_01445; assembly: GCF_035918235.1. Classification (NCBI taxonomy): domain Bacteria; kingdom Bacillati; phylum Actinomycetota; class Actinomycetes; order Kitasatosporales; family Streptomycetaceae; genus Streptomyces; species Streptomyces sp. NBC_01445. Next base: position 4,848,537 of record NZ_CP109485.1, read on the forward strand.
CCGGGAGGGTTGTCCATGAAGATCGTGTTCCTGCTGCACAACGCGTACGCGATCGGCGGGACCGTGCGAACCACGCTCAACCTCGCCGCGGCGCTCGCCGGGCGCGGCGGCCACGAGGTGGAGATCGTCTCGATGTCCCGGCATCGCGAGGTGCCGCGCTTCACGGTCGACCCGGCCGTCTCACTGGTCCCACTCGTCGACACGCGTATCGGCGGCGTCGACACGCGGTACGCGGCGTACGAGGAGCCCGCACGGGACTTTCCCGCCGCCGAGAAGCGGCACAAGCAGTACACCCGTCTGCACGATCTGCGCGTGCGTGAGTACCTGGAGCGCTGCGACGCTGACGTCGTGATCGGTACGCGCCCCGGCATCAACGTATATCTGGCGATGTACGGCCCGCGCACCGCACTGCGGATCGGGCAGGAGCACCTGCGCCACGACGCGCACAGCAAGAAGCTCCGGGCGGTGCTCGCCCGCCACTACCGCTCCCTCGACGCCGTCGTCACCATGACCGCGGCGGACGCCGAGGTGTACCGGGCGCGCATGGCCCTGCCGGGCGTACAGGTCCTTTCGGTCCCCAACATCGTGCCGGAGGCGCCCTGCCCGCCGTCCGACGGCGCTGCCAAGGTCATCGCGAGCGCCGGGCGTCTCGCGCCGGGCAAGCGCTTCGACCTGCTCCTGGAGGCGTTCGCGGCCGTCGCCGCGCAGGAACCCGAGTGGCAGCTGCGGATCTACGGCGGCGGGCCTGAGGAAGCGAAGCTGCGCGATCTCATCGCCGGGCTCGGACTGACCGGGCGCGCCCACCTGATGGGGGCGCGCTCGCCCATCGAGCCGGAGTTCGCGAAGGCCTCGATCGTGGTGTCCGCGTCAGATGCGGAGTCCTTCGGGATGACGCTCGTCGAGGCGATGCGATGCGGGGTTCCGGTGGTCAGCACCGACGCGCCGCTCGGCCCCGCCGAGATCATCACCGACGGCGTCGACGGCCGGCTCGTGCCGGTCGGGGACGCGCGGGCCCTCGCCGAGGCGGTCGTCGGCCTCATCCACGACGCGCCGCGCCGGCACGCCATGGCCCGCGCCGCGTTCGCCTCCGCCCGCCGCTACGACCCCGATCCGATCGTCGCCCGGTACGAGCTCCTGTTCGCCGAACTCCGTGAGACGCGGCGCCTGCGGTCGTGGCAGCGGCTGCGCTCTCGCGCGGCCAACTGGGCCCGTCGCAAGGCCCGTTCGACCCACGGCCCGGCGCGGACCGCGTCCGCGCGCGGCGCCCGCTCGGACCCACGCCCCACGTGACGCACGAGCGGGAAGGCACATGACGACCAACGACACCCAACTCGGCACCCCAGAACCGGCCCGCCCGCAAGGCCCCAAGGCCCCCGGAGCCAAACGGGACCGGGCCACCGAGGGCCGGGGCAGGCGGGCCGACCAAAACCGGCGGCGGCCCGCCCCCCGGCCCGACCCCCAGCCGGGTACGGCAGCCACGACTGCCCGACCGGAGGCGAGCCGACCGGAGCCCGGAGCCACGGCCCTGCCCTGGGCCGAACGCCCCTCCACACCAAGCCTCACCACCCCCCGACCACACCCGGCCCCACCACCCGACACCCATCCGGACACGGACCCGGCAACCACCACCGCCCAGCCCGACACCGATCCGCCCAAGCCCCGAGCCACGGCCCTGCCCTGGGCCGAACACCCCTTCACACCAAGCCTCACCACCCCCCGACCACACCCGGCCCCACCACCCGACACCCATCCGGACACGGACCCGGCAACCACCACCGCCCAGCCCGACACCGACACGGCAGCCACCACTGCCCAGCCCGGGAGCGACATGCCGGCCACCGCCCCCGGCCGCCACACCGAGCCCAGCCCCCGAGCCGCCACAGCGGCCCCCGGAGCCACCGCCCGCACCGGCGCCACCGCCATCTCCCACCCCCCGTCCTCCCCCGCCACCACATCTGACGCTCCCGAGCGGCGCCCCCGCACCACCCCCTGGCTGGCCCTCGTCGCTGTCGTCTACGCCCTCGTTCAGTTCGTGCTCGTCGTGCCGGCGTTCGCGCACGCGCTCGGGTGGGACGAGGCCGTGTATGTGTCGCAGTACGACCCGCGCGTCCCCGCCGCCTTCTTCAGCGCGCCGCGCTCCCGTGGCATCAGCTTCCTGACCGCGCCGTTCATCGCGGTCACCCCGTCCGTGCCCGTCCTGCGCATCGCGCTCACGCTGCTCTCCTCGGCCGCCCTGTACGCCGCGTTCCGCGTATGGCGTCCCGTCGTCGGGGCCCGTACCACCGCCCTCGCCGCGCTGCTGTTCGCGGGGCTGTGGATCACCCAGATCTCCGGGCCGCAGGCCATGCCCAACCTCTGGGTCGCGTTCGGCTCGGTCGCCGCCACCGGCTGGTTCCTGCGCGCGGTGATCCGGCGCGAACCCCACGCGAACCGGTGGCTCGCGGGCTGCGTCGCCGTGACCGCCCTGTTCCGTGCCCCGGACGCCGTCTGGCTCGCGCTGCCCCTGATCGCCACGGCCCTGTTCCGCGGCCGCCGCACCCTGCCCTACCTGGTCGGCGGACTCGTGACCGGCCTCGCCCAGTGGGTCGCGGAGGCGTACATCCGCTTCGGCTCCGTACAGGAACGGCTGCACGTGTCGAGCGCCACCGAGGGCGACATGGGCCTGCACCTCAACTTCGACAACGCCTGGTCCAGCCTCAACGGCCCCCTGTTGTGCCGCCCGTGCACGGCGACCCTGCACTCCCCCGGCCTCACCCTGTGGTGGCTGGCCCTGCCCGTCCTCGCCGCCGCCGCACTCGCCTACGCGGTGCGCGAGCGCCGGCTCCTGGCGACCGCGCTCCCCGTGGCCGTCGCCGCCGCGCTCGCCGTGCCGTATCTGCTCATGATCGACTACTCGGCCCCGCGCTTCCTGCTCCCGGCCTACGCGCTCCTCGCCCTACCGGTCGCGAGTCTGGTCACGCGCCTGACCTCGCGACGCGCCCTCGTCCTCGCAGGACTGATCGTCGCGGCGCAGTTCGCCTCGCAGGCCACCGTCCTGACCGAGGTCACCGCGGCGACCGCCACCACGAACCAGCGCTACCGCGCCGCCGCCGACAGCCTGCGCACCCTCGGTCTGCGCCCGCCCTGCCTGGTCTCGGGCCCGCGCGCCCTCCCCATCGCCTACGACGCGGGCTGCGCCTCCGCCCAGATCGACGGCAACAACGTCTCGACGACCGTCGCGGGCATCCTCGGCCGCGCCGCGAAGGTGCCGACCGCCGTCCTCACGGAAAAGGGACAGCGCCCACCGCACTATGCGCGCGACTGGACGCCGTACCCCCTGCACCACACCCGCGGCTGGACGGCCTGGCTCGCGCCGGCCGTCCCGCAGGGCCCTTGACCACTTCCTGCTACGTCCGCAGCGCGGCAAGCTGCCGCTCGAAGGGGATGACGTCGTCGCCCCACTCCACCGGCGCCGGGCGGGCCGCCGCGAGGCCGGTCATGAGCCGCGCGAGCTCACCGCCCGCCCGTTCGACGCGCTGCTCAAGCCCCTCCGCTCCCCAGTCCTGCAACGCCGCGTACACGGCGGTCGGCGCGACCACGGCCCGCAGATGCGCGAACAGCGGGCGCATCGCGTGCTCCAGGACGAGCGAGTGCCGCGGCGTCCCGCCGGTCGCCCCGACGAGCACCGGCTTCCCGGTGAGCACGTCCTTGTCGAGCACGTCGAAGAACGATTTGAACAGACCGCTGTACGAGGCCGAGAACACCGGCGACACGGCGATCAGGCCGTCCGCCCCGGCCACCGCGTCGAGCGCCTCCTTGAGGGCGGGCCCGGGGAACCCGGTGACCAGGTTGTGCGCGATCTCGACGGCCAGGTCACGCAGTTCGACAACGGTCACATCGACATCGGCGCCCGAGACCTGCGAGGTCACCGCCTGCGTGAGCCGGTCCGCGAGGATCCTGCTCGACGACGGGGCGCTCAGCCCCGCCGACACGACGACGAGCTTCATACGGACGGCACCTCCTTCTCGTTCTCCTGCTGAGCCTTCTGCTCCGCCTCCGCGACGCGCGACGCGTGCGTCGGCGCGTCCGGCACGTTCGCCGGGCGGCTGTTCGCGAACTCCTTGCGCAGCACCGGGACGACCTCCTCGCCGAGGATGTCGAGCTGCTCCAGGACGGTCTTGAGGGGCAGACCGGCGTGGTCCATCAGGAACAGCTGGCGCTGGTAATCACCGACGTGCTCCCGGAAGCCGAGCGTCCGCTCGATCACCTGCTGCGGAGATCCCACGGTCAGCGGGGTCTGCGAGGTGAAGTCCTCGAGGGAGGGGCCGTGTCCGTAGACGGGCGCGTTGTCGAAGTACGGGCGGAACTCCCGCACCGCGTCCTGCGAGTTCTTGCGCATGAACACCTGGCCGCCGAGCCCGACGATCGCCTGCTCGGGGGCACCGTGCCCGTGGTGGGCGAAGCGCCGGCGGTAGAGGTTCACCATCTGCTTGGTGTGCTCCATCGGCCAGAAGATGTTGTTGTGGAAGAACCCGTCGCCGTAGAACGCGGCCTGCTCGGCGATCTCGGGCGAGCGGATCGAGCCGTGCCACACGAAGGGCGCGACCCCGTCCAGCGGGCGCGGCGTCGAGGTGAAGGACTGCAGCGGCGTACGGAACTTGCCGTCCCACGTCACGACGTCCTCGTCCCACAGGCGGCGCAGCAGGGCGTAGTTCTCGAAGGCGAGGTTGATGCCCTCGCGGATGTCCTTGCCGAACCAGGGGTAGACCGGGCCGGTGTTGCCGCGGCCCATCATCAGGTCGACGCGGCCGTCCGCGACGTGCTGGAGCATCGCGAAGTCCTCGGCGATCTTCACCGGGTCGTTCGTGGTGATCAGCGTCGTGGAGGTGGAGAGGATCAGGTTCTCGGTGCGGGCGGCGATGTAGCCGAGCATCGTGGTCGGCGACGACGGCACGAAGGGCGGGTTGTGGTGCTCGCCGGTCGCGAAGACGTCGAGCCCGACCTCCTCCGCCTTCAGCGCGATGGCGAGCATCGCCTTGATGCGCTCGTGCTCACTCGGCGTACGGCCCGTCGTCGGATCGGCTGTGACATCACCGACGCTGAAGATCCCGAACTGCATGGCTGCTCACCCTTCGAGGTTGTTGACGATTCAACTATACGCTCGAACAGTGACAGTGCCGCCCCTATTCCCGGGCCTCGGCCCACGGGCCTCCCCGGCCTCGGCCCGTGAGCCTTCCCCAGGCCCTCAGCGCGCGGGCGGAGCCCACCGCGGATCCCGGCCCGTCGCCGCGAGCAGCCGCTCGAACGCCGACGCGTCCGCGGGCTCCGGCACCGCCTCCCCGAACACCCCCATCGACCGCGCCGTCGGCGCCAGCTCCGCGACGGTCCCGGCCAGCCGCTCCACGAGGGCGAGCGCCTCCCCCTCGGGCACGTACTCCTGCCCGGTCGCCCGCGCCAGGTCCCAGACGTGCACCGTCAGATCGAGCAGCACCATGGAGCCGACCGTGGCCGCCGGCATGTTCATCGCCCCGGTCTTCCCCTCCTCGGCACCCGGTGCCGACCAGGCCGCCACCAGCTTCCGGGCCTCCTCACCGAACCGCTCACGCCAGTCGGGCCCCTCGGCCACCCGGTCCGCGGCGGACTGCGTGAAGTCGGAGTCCTGCTTCGCGGCCAGCCGCTGGAACTGCTCCATCACCTGGAAGACGTGGTTGACCAGGGCCTTCACGTCGTACTCCGCGCACGGCGTCGCCGCTTCGAGGCGGTCGTCGGGCAGGGCGCGGACGACCGGGACGGCCCGCTCCGCGGCCACGCCCAGAAGATCACCGATGCCGCGCGGGTTCTCCTGACTGTCGTCGTTCCCGTGACTCTCGTTGTTCTCGTCGTTCTCGTGGATGTCATTCATGCCGCCAAGCTACGAGCCGGAACCCGGCCCGTCCCGAAGAACGGCGACATACGATCCGGCTCGTCACCGATGAGCCGGATGACGCACAGCACCGAACACAGGACGGCCGCGGAAAAGATGACGGACATAGGCCTCGTGCCCTGGACGGACGACGACTTCGATCTCCTGCTCAAGAACAACGCGCCCGAGATGACGGCCCACCTCGGCGGCCCCGAGACCCTCGACCAGCTCATGGACCGCCACCGCCGCTACCTCGCCCTGTCCACGCTCGACGGGCACGGCCGGATGTTCCGCATCACCGCGGGACCCGACGCCCCCGCGGCGGGCTCCATCGGCTACTGGGCGACACCGTGGCAGGGCGAACGCATCTGGGAGACCGGCTGGGGCGTCCTGCCCGGCTACCAGGGCCGCGGCATCGCCGCCGCGGCCGCCCGCCTCGTCGCCGCCCACGCGGCCGCCGACCGGGCGCGCCTGCGCCATCTGCACGCGTTCCCGCCCGTCGACCACCCCGCGTCGAACGGCGTCTGCCGCAGCGCGGGCTTCACCCTGCGCGGCCCCTGCGACCTCGAGTACCCGAAGGGCCGCGCGATCCGCTGCCACGACTGGCACCTCGACCTGCGGACCCTCAGCCGAGCCTCTTCGTGAAGTGGAACGCCGTGATGTCCATACGCTCCCGCAGATAGAAGCGGTGCGCGTCCGTCCGGCGCGTCCCCGAGTCCAGCTGGAGCGTGCGGCAGCCCAGTTCGCGCGCCCGATCCTCCAGATACGCGAGCAGCGCCCGGCCCACGCCGCCCGACCTGGCCCGCTCGGCGGTCACCAGATCGTCGACGTACAGCTTGCGCAGCGCGCTCGTGTTGGCGGCCACGCGCCACCCCGCGACGCCCGAGCACGACCCGTCGTCGGTGTACGCGGCCGTGAACCGCAGCCCCTGCGGATACCCCTCTGCGTACACCTCGGAGAACAGCTCGTCGGTCAGGTGCGGGCGCAGCTCCTGGAGCACGGGCAGGACCTCGGCGCCGAGGCGCGGATCGCCGGGCTCCATGTCAGTGATCTTCATACCCGAACCATAGGAGCCACGCCCCGGACCCCACACCCCTGTCTCAGAAGCGGCACCAGCTCAGAAGTGTCAGGAGTGTCAGAAGTAGTAGACGTCCCCGGTGTCCAGGGCCAGGACCTGATGGGTGCTGTTCTGCGGATTGTGGTCCGCAGAACCGCCGCTCCACATCGTGTCGATCCGCACCGTCACCTCCGAAGGCGCCCCCGCCAGCCGCACCGGCACCCTGATCTGCCCGCCCCTGCTGTCCGCCGGCAGCGCGCCCGTGCGGCACAGCACCGTCCGCGCGTCGGCCCGCACACACATCGGCGGCAGCCACCGCGCGTCCGCGACCGGCGCCGACCAGCGCAGCCGCACCGTGGCGTCGGTCACCGCCGACGGACCGTGGTTCTGCGGGATCAGCCAGGTCTCCACCCGGCCCCGGGACATGGTGACCTGCCCGTGATACGCCAGATCGACCTCCGGGACGGACCGCGGCAGAGGCCCGTCGGCAACGGCGGGACCAGCCCCCAGCACCACGACAGCGCTCAGCCCCACAGCCCCGATCCCACGCCCGACTCCACGGCCTGTGCCACGCCCCATTCCACGCCCAATTCCACGCCTCACCAGCATGTTCTCTCCGCCTTCTCGTCACCGCCGCAGATCACCGACCAGGAGTCACCGACCACGCATCACCGGTCACGAATCACCGGTCACGGTCAGGCGGGTCTCCTGATGTATCCCACGCATCCCGCCCCGCAGGCGCCGTCCAACAGGTGACGGTGTGGCGGCCGCGCACGAGCGCCATGGCAGCCTGTCCCCCATGCTCGTCGCCCGCTCCGCGCTCCTCTTCGTCGTCGCCGCCCTCTTCGAGATCGGCGGCGCCTGGCTCGTCTGGCAAGGCGTACGCGAACACAGGGGATGGGCGTGGATCGGCGCGGGCGTCATCGCCCTCGGCATCTACGGATTCGTGGCCACGCTCCAGCCCGACGGCGAGTTCGGCCGCATCCTCGCCGCGTACGGAGGCGTCTTCGTCGCGGGCTCGATCGCCTGGGGCATGGTCGCGGACGGCTACCGGCCCGACCGCTGGGACGTCACCGGAGCCCTCGTCTGCCTGGCCGGCATGGCCGTGATCATGTACGCGCCCCGCGGCGGCCGGTGACACCACCGCGCGCCGCCTGCCTATCCTGGCGGGAGTCGATCGCCCGTCCGAGGAGACAAGCCATGACCGCCGCCGCGCCCGCAGCCGCCTCCCGCATCGCCGTCATCACCGGCGCGAGCAGCGGAATCGGCGCAGCCACCGCACGTCAGCTGGCGGCGGCCGGATACCGGGTCGTGCTCACCGCGCGCCGCAAGGACCGTATCGAGGCGCTGGCCGCGGAGATCAACGACGCGGGCCACCAGGCCGCGGCCTACGCGCTCGACATCACGGACCGCGCCGCGGTCGACGAGTTCGCCACGGCCTTCAAGACCATCGGCGTCCTCGTGAACAACGCGGGCGGTGCGCTCGGCGCGGACCCCGTGGCGACGGGTGACCCCGCCCAGTGGCGCCAGATGTACGAGACGAACGTCATCGGCACGCTGAACGTCACGCAGGCCCTGCTCCCCGCGCTCACCGCGAGCGGCGACGGCACCGTCGTCGTCCTCTCCTCCACCGCCGGCCTCAGCACGTACGAGGGCGGCGCCGGCTACGTGGCCGCCAAGCACGCCGAGCACGTCCTCACCGAGACCCTGCGCCTGGAGATCGTCGGCACCCCGGTCCGCGTCATCGAGGTCGCGCCCGGCATGGTCAAGACCGAGGAGTTCGCCCTCACCCGCTTCGGCGGCGACACCGAGAAGGCCGAGAAGGTCTACGCGGGCGTCGCCGAACCGCTCTCGGCGGACGACGTGGCCGACACCATCACCTGGGCGGTCACCCGCCCCAGCCACGTGAACATCGACCTGCTCGTCGTCCGCCCCCGCGCCCAGGCCTCCAACACCAAGGTCCACAGGGAGCTGTGATGCCCCCGGACACCCCGGACCCGCTGGAGATCCTGGAGCGCGAGGCGGACGAGCGCCGCCGCGCAGAGGAAAAGCGCGGCGAACGCCACATGTGGTGGTACCTGGCCTACTTCCTCTTCGGCATCCACCTGGTCGCCCTGGTCATGATCTACGCGGTCACGCACGCGAAGTAGGCGCGCGGGCCGAGGGCGGTTCAGCCCTTGACGCAGACGACCTGCTTCAGCTTCGCGACGACCTCGACCAGATCGCGCTGCTGCTCGATGACCTTCTCGATCGGCTTGTACGCGCCCGGGATCTCGTCCACGACGCCGGAGTCCTTGCGGCACTCCACGCCCCGCGTCTGCTCCTCCAGGTCCTTCGTCGAGAACTGCTTCTTCGCGGCGTTCCGGCTCATCCTGCGGCCGGCGCCGTGCGACGCCGAGTTGAACGACGCCACGTTCCCGAGGCCCTTCACGATGTACGAGCCGGTGCCCATCGAGCCGGGGATGATCCCGTACTCACCGGAACCCGCGCGGATCGCGCCCTTCCGGGTGACGAGCAGGTCCATGCCGTCGTAGCGCTCCTCCGACACGTAGTTGTGGTGGCAGGAGATGACCGGCTCGAACGTCGGCTTCGCCTTCTTGAACTCGCGGCGAATCACGTCCAGGGAGAGCGCCATCATGACCGCGCGGTTGTACTTCGCGTACTCCTGCGCCCAGAACAGATCGTTGCGGTACGCCGCCATCTGCGGGGTCTGCGCGATGAACACCGCGAGGTCGCGGTCGACCAGCCCCTGGTTGTGCGCGAGCTTCTGCGCGACGCCGATGTGGTGGTCGGCCAGCTCCTTGCCGATGTTCCGGGAACCCGAATGGAGCATGACCCAGACAGAATTGTCCGTATCGAGGCAAAACTCCCAGAAATGATTTCCGGAGCCGAGCGTCCCCATCTGCTTCGCGGCGCGCTCCTCGCGGAACTTCACCGCGTCCGCGACGCCCTCGAACCGGCCCCAGAAGTCGTCCCAGGCCCCCACGCCGAAACCGTGCAGCCGCCCCGGATCCACCGGGGCGTCGTGCATGCCGCGGCCCACCGGGATCGCCTGTTCGATCTTCGAGCGGAGCCGGGACAGGTCGCCAGGCAGGTCATTCGCCGTCAGGGACGTCTTCACCGCCGACATGCCGCAGCCGATGTCCACGCCCACCGCCGCCGGGCAGACCGCGCCGTGCATCGCGATGACCGAGCCGACCGTCGCGCCCTTGCCGAAGTGCACATCGGGCATCACTGCCAGACCCTTGATCCACGGCAGCGTCGAGACATTGCGCAGCTGCTGCATCGCCACGTCCTCGACCGACGCCGGATCCGTCCACATCCGGATCGGGACCTTCGCCCCCGGAACCTCTACATACGACATGGTGTCCTCGTCCCCCCGTACGCTCCCGTACGTTCGCGTACCCAATCAAAAGTCAGTAATCGCAAATACCGGCGCCAAGGTCGACGAATGGGATATCGGACCGGCGTTCACAGCAGTGCGTGCGATACACATTGTGTCCATCGGCCGTCCTGTGACGGCAACCGAATATGCGCGTCCGACGACGCGTCACCTTGTCGAGAGGGGCCATCACCGTGCAGCGGAAGGCGTACGTACCCGGCGTCGCCGCGCTCCTCGCAGCGCTGCTCACCGGCTGCACCGGAGGCTCTGGGGCCACCGGTGACGCGACCGACTCCAAGCCCGGTGACGTCGGCACCAGCGCCGCGGCCGCCCGGCCCGGCAAGTACCGCACCCTGCCCGAGCCGTGCCGTCAGCCCGACAAGGGCACCCTCGACAAGATGCTGCCCGGCATCAAGGAGTTCCCCGAGGGCGACCAGCGCGACAAGGCGTACGAGGGCGCGGCCACGGTCACGTACGACACGGACCGGCGCGTGGGCTGCCGCTGGAAGGACGACGGGGCGGACGCGACGCATCTTCTGCTGGTCGACTTCGAGCGGGTCGTGTCCTACGACAACGCGGTGAGCGACGACACGGAAGCCGGCCAGGTCTTCGCTGCGAAGCAGACCGAGGCGCATCTGCCGGACCCGGTCCCCACGGACCCGACGTCGCCGACCACCTCCCACTCCTCCTCCGCCGGCACCGACAAGGACACCGCGGACGCCGAGAACGGCACCGAGAAGGGCACGGCGGACGAAGAGAAGAACTCGGGCAAGACCGACGAAGAGGGCTCCGAAGAGGCGTCGGTCGACGCCTCGTCGAGCCCGCCGGACGACTCCGTGCCCGGCGCCGACCTGCAGCCCCGCGCTCTCGAGGGACTGGCCGACGAGGCGTTCCTCAACGACCAGCTGACGGCGTCCGCGTCCACGGGCGGCCACCGCACGGTGACTGTGGTGTTCCGCACGTCCAACGTCATCGTGACCGTCGAGTACGAGCAGCAGCCGGGCACCTCCGCGAAGGTGCCGGACAGCAAGGAAATGCAGGACAGGGCGCGGGAACTGGCCCGCAAGCTGGCCGGGACGCTGAGCGAGTAACCGGCGGTACGGCGGGCGCACGGGTCCGCGGAAGCGGAGCCGTGCGGCCCGGCTTGGGCGTACGGTGGCCCATCGGACCCGGGCCGCACCTCTCGGGTACGTACCAGGCAAACCGGAGAATAAGGAACCATGCACCGACCGACCAAGCGACTCACCCGCATATTTGTCTGCGCAGCCGCCGTGCCGGTGATCCTCGTGGCATCCGGCTGCTCCTCCGACTCCGGCGACGGGGCCGACAAGGGCTCTTCGAAGGCGTCGGCGTCCGCGAGTGACGCGGCCGCCAAGGTGAAGGCGGCGGCGTACGACTCGCTGCCGCAGCCGTGTGCCGCGATCTCGAAGAAGACGCTCGACTCTCTCGTGCCGGAGGCGAAGTCGGGCAAGGCGGGCTCCTCCGACGACGAGTCGGTGCGGGGCACCTGCTCCTGGTCGAGCCTCGACAACAAGGGCGTGAAGGGTTCGCAGTTCCGCTGGCTGAACGCGTCGCTGATGCGCTTCGACTCGGACGCGGCGCGCGGCAGCGGCAACAAGCTGGCCCACGCGTACTTCACCAAGCAGGTGACCGACGCGCAGTCCGTGGACGGCGCGAAGTCCCCGAAGTCGGAGCCGGTCAGCGGCACGGGCGACGAGGCGACGGCGGTGACGTACGAGCTGAAGAAGAAGGAAGGCACCTTCAAGCAGCAGACGGTCGTCGCGCGGGTCGAGAACGTCGTCGTGACGATCGACTACAACGGTGCGGGTCTCGCGGGCGAGAAGACGCCGGGCGCCGACGAGCTGGTGAAGGACGCCGAGAAGGCCGCGAAGGAAGCCGTCGCGGCGGTCGTCGCGGCGAACGGGGCGGGTGGCTCGGACACCGCCGGTTCCGCCTCGGCGAAGCCGTCGGACAAGACCTCCACGAAGCCGTCGGCCAAGCCGTCCGAGAAGTCCTCCGCGAAGACTTCCTCGAAGCCCTCGGCCAAGTCTTCGGACGAGCCCTCGGACAAGGCGTCCGCGAAGTCGTGACCCCGTAGGCATCCGGCCGCCAAGTGGCCCTCCGCGGCCATCGGTCGACTTCCGGCAGGCCCCAACTCACCTGCCGGTCACGCCTTTTGCGGAGCCCGGTCCCTTATGGGGCCGGGCTCCCGCCGTACCCGGCCACGGACCGCCACGCCGATGTGCGAGGCTGTTGCGCGCAACAAGGCGTACAGGGAGGGGAGCACGTGTGGCCGCGCCACAGCTGACACGGACGCACCGCATACTCATCGGCGTGGTCGTCGCCGGTGCGGTGGTCATCGCCGGCATCGGTTTCGCGGGTTCGTACGCGGCCGTTCGCTCACTCGCGCTCCAGAAGGGGTTCGGGAACTTCAGTTATGTGTTCCCGATCGGCATCGACGCGGGTATCTGCGTACTGCTCGCCCTGGACCTGCTGCTGACCTGGATCCGGATACCGTTCCCGCTGCTGCGCCAGACGGCGTGGCTGCTGACCGCCGCGACGATCGCGTTCAACGGCGCGGCCGCGTGGCCGGACCCGCTCGGCGTCGGCATGCACGCCGTCATCCCGATCCTGTTCGTCGTCTCGGTCGAGGCGGCGCGGCACGCGGTGGGCCGGATCGCCGACATCACGGCCGACAAGCACATGGAGGGCGTGCGCCTCACACGCTGGCTCCTCTCCCCACTGCCCACGTTCCTGCTGTGGCGCCGCATGAAGCTGTGGGAGCTGCGCAGCTACGAGGCCGTCATCAAGCTGGAGCAGGAGCGGCTCGTCTACCAGGCGCGGCTGCGGTCCCGCTTCGGCCGCGCCTGGCGCCGCAAGGCTCCCGTCGAGTCCCTGATGCCGCTGCGCCTGGCGCGCTACGGCGTCCCGCTCGCGGAGACCGCCCCCTCGGGCCTGGCCGCCGCCGGCATCGAGCCGGCGCTGCTGCCCCCGGCCCCGGCACCGGCCGCCCCCACTCCCGTTCCCGAGCTGGAGCGCCCCGCTCCGGCGGCCACCGGTCCGCAGCCGGCTCCGGTGGAGCCCGGGACTCCGGCCGAGGCGGCGGCCGTCGCTGCCGCTGCCGCCGGTGAGGAGTCGAGCCCGTGGTTCGCGCCCCCGCCGCAGACGATGTCGTACGACGGTGGCTACGACCCGACATACGACCCCGAGCAGCAGTACGAGCAGTGGTACGAGGAGCAGCCTCCGGCCGAGGCCTTCATCCCTGCGCAGTCGGTCCAGGAGCCGGAGTTTCCCGTTCCGTCCGGGCCCAACCGCACGCGCCAGCTCGGTGAGGGGATCACGGAGACCGGCGACGCGGCGCCCAGCGACGAGGACCTCTACCAGGTGTTCCGGAAGTCGATAGACGGCGAAGGCGGCCCCACACCCGGCACGTTCCACGCGAACGTCGAGGCGACGTACGGGCTGAATCTGGAGCCGCGTGAACTGCAGCGCTACATGGAGGCGTTCATGCAGCGCCTGAACAGCGAGTTCATCGAGGACCACATCGCCTGACCCGCCGTGTACGCGAAAGGGCCGCACCGGAGCATCCGGTGCGGCCCTTTCCCCGTTTACGCGCCGAGCAGCTTGCGCACCCGGTCCGCGCCCACGGCGAGCAGCAGCGTGGGCAGCCGCGGCCCGGTGTCACGGCCGACGAGCAGGTCGTACAGGAGCGCGAAGAACGACCGCTGGGCCGTCTTGATCTCCGGCGGCAGCTCCTTCGGCGTCGCGTCCGGCGAGAAACCCGCCCGGACCTTCGGCACGCCGTAGACGAGGTGCGTCAGGCCGTCGAGGGACCAGTGCGAGTCCAGGCCGTCGAGGAGGAGCCGCAGCGACTCGCGGGCCTCGTCGTCGAGCGCGGCCAGCGCCTGCGTGTCCGGCTCCTCGCGCACGAGGGTGCGCGACTCGGCGGGCACGTACTTGCTGATCCACGTCTCGGCCCGGTCCAGCCTCGGCCGTACCTCGTCGAGCGCGGTGACCGGGTTCTCCGGGTCGAGCTCGCTGAGGATGCGCAGCGTCTGGTCCTCGGCGCCGGCGGTGATGTCGGCGACGGAGGCCAGCGTGCGGTACGGCAACGGCCTCGGGGTGCGCGGCAGTTCACCGGCCGCGGTGCCCACGGCGCGCGTGTACGCGGCGGCGTCCGCCGGCAGGACGGAGCCGTCGGCGACCTTGGAGGCGAGCTTGTCCCACTCGTCGTAGAGCCGCTGGATCTCCTGGTCGAAGGCGATCTTGAACGACTGGTTGGGCCGGCGGCGGGCGTACAGCCAGCGCAGGAGCTGCGGCTCCATGATCTGGAGCGCGTCGGCCGGGGTCGGGACCCCGCCCTTGCTGGACGACATCTTCGCCATGCCGCTGATGCCGACGAACGCGTACATCGGGCCGATCGGCTGCTTGCCGCCGAAGATCCCGACGATCTGCCCGCCGACCTGGAACGACGAGCCCGGGGACGAGTGGTCGACACCGGACGGCTCGAAGATCACGCCCTCGAACGCCCAGCGCATCGGCCAGTCGACCTTCCAGACCAGCTTGCCGCGGTTGAACTCGCTCAGCCGGACCGTCTCGCTGTGGCCGTCGAGCGTGCAGGTGTAGGACAGCTCCGTCGTCTCGTCGTCGTACGACGTGACGGTGGTCAGGTCCTTGCCGCACTCGCCGCAGAACGGCTTGTACGGGTAGTAGCCGCCCGCGCCGCCGCTGCCGTCGTCCTCGTTCGCCGCGCCGGAGCCCTCGGCGGCCTCCAGCTCGGCCTCGTCGACCGGCTTCTGCTGCTTCTGCTGCTGCTTCGGCGGGGCCTTCTTGGTCCGGTACTGGTCGAGGATCGCGTCGATGTCACCTCGGTGCTTCATCGCGTGCAGGATCTGCTCGCGGTAGACACCCGACGTGTACTGCTCGGTCTGGCTGATGCCGTCGAACTCGACGCCCAGGTCGGCGAGCGCCCCGGTCATCGCGGCCTTGAAGTGCTCCGCCCAGTTCGGGAACGCCGATCCGGCGGGCGCCGGGACCGACGTGAGCGGCTTGCCGATGTGATCGGCCCAGGACTCGTCGACGCCGGGGACACCGGCCGGGACCTTGCGGTACCGGTCGAAGTCGTCCCAGGAGATCAGGTGCCGGACCTCGTACCCGCGGCGGCGGACCTCGTCGGCGACCAGGTGCGGGGTCATGACCTCGCGCAGGTTCCCCAGGTGGATGGGGCCGGACGGGGAGAGTCCGGACGCGACGACGACCGGTTTGCCCGGGGCACGACGCTCCGACTCGGCAATGACCTCGTCCGCGTAACGGGAGACCCAGTCGGTGGTCTCTGTGCTCTGAGCCACGATCGGCACGTCCTTCTTCCTCATACGTGGTGTGCGTCAGGGACGCCTGACCGTTCCATTCTCCCAGCTGCGCCCCCATCCGCGAAAACCGCTTTTCACCGCGTGGGATACTGAGCTTCTCTGTATATGGAGAAACCCAGGCACCCGAGCAGAACGGCACCTCACCCATGGCCTCGGTCACGTCCCTCACCGCTTCCGTCCACCAGCGTCTCGCGGACGCCCTCTCGGCTGCCCTGCCGGAGGCCGGCGCCGCCGACCCGCTGCTGCGACGAAGTGACCGGGCCGACTTCCAGGCCAACGGGATCCTGGCCCTCGCGAAGAAGGCGAAGGCGAACCCGCGCGAGCTCGCCGCGACCGTCCTGGACGCCCTCCCGGCCAACGACGTGATCAAGGACGTCGAGGTCTCGGGGCCCGGCTTCCTGAACATCACGATCGCCGACAAGGCCATCATCGAGACCCTGGCCGCCCGCGCCGCCGACGACCGCCTCGGCGTGCCGCTCCAGCAGGACGCGGGCACTACGGTCATCGACTACGCCCAGCCGAACGTGGCGAAGGAGATGCACGTCGGCCACCTGCGCTCCGCCGTGATCGGCGCCGCGATGGTCGAGATCCTGGAGTTCACCGGCGAGAAGGTCGTCCGGCGCCACCACATCGGCGACTGGGGCACCCAGTTCGGCATGCTCATCCAGTACCTCCTGGAGCACCCGCACGAGCTGGACCACGAGGGCGGCAAGGAGGACGGCGAGGCGGCCATGTCGTCGCTGAACCGGCTCTACAAGGCCTCGCGCGCGCTCTTCGACTCCGACGAGGAGTTCAAGGCCCGCTCGCGGGACCGCGTCGTGGCCCTCCAGGCCGGGGACGCGGAGACCCTCGCCCTGTGGCAGCGGTTCGTCGACGAGTCGAAGATCTACTTCTACTCGGTCTTCAACAAGCTCGACATGCAGATCGACGACCCGGACGTGGTCGGCGAGTCCGGCTACAACGACATGCTCGAGGAGACCTGCCGGATCCTGGAGGAGTCGGGCGTCGCGGTCCGCTCCGAGGGTGCGCTGTGCGTCTTCTTCGACGACGTCCTGGGCCCCGACGGCAACAAGGTCCCCCTGATCGTCAAGAAGTCGAACGGCGGCTACGGCTACGCCGCCACCGACCTCTCCGCGATCCGGGACCGCGTCCAGAACCTCAAGGCGTCGACGCTCCTGTACGTCGTGGACGCCCGGCAGTCGCTGCACTTCAAGATGGTCTTCGAGACGGCCCGCCGCGCCGGCTGGCTGAACGAGGACGTGAAGGCGCACCAGCTGGCCTTCGGCACCGTCCTCGGCAAGGACGGCAAGCCGTTCAAGACCCGTGAGGGCGAGACGGTGCGCCTGGTGGACCTCCTCGACGAAGCGATCGACCGGGCCACGGCCGTCGTGCGCGAGAAGGCGGAGAAGGTGGGCCTGGCCGAGGAGGAGATCGTCGAGAACGGCACGTACGTCGGCATCGGCGCGGTCAAGTACGCCGACCTGTCGACCTCCGCCGTGCGCGACTACAAGTTCGACCTGGACCAGATGGTGTCGCTGAACGGCGACACGAGCGTGTACCTCCAGTACGCGTACGCCCGTATCCGGTCGATCTTCGGCAAGGCGGGCGACCGCAGGCCCGTCGCGCACCCAGAGCTCGAACTGGCCCCGGCGGAGCGGGCGCTCGGCCTGCACCTGGACCAGTTCGGCGAGACGCTGGCCGAGGTCGCGTCGTCGTACGAGCCGCACAAGCTGGCCGCGTACCTGTACCAGCTGGCGTCGCTGTACACGACGTTCTACGACCAGTGCCCGGTCGTGAAGCCCGCGCCAGCGCCGGAGGTCGCCGAGAACCGGCTGTTCCTGTGCGACCTGACGGCCCGCACCCTGCACCAGGGCATGGCGCTCCTGGGCATCAGGACGCCCGAGCGCCTCTGACCCGGCCTCGGCCTTCCGATAACCGGTAGTCCGATACGCCGACCGAGTCCGATACGCCGACTGTGCCCCGCCGGAACTCTCCGGCGGGGCACAGTCGTTCGGGCGCGGCGGCTATCCGTCGACGCGCTCGCCCCAGCTGCCCGCCCCGATCGGGTAGTCGTAGCCGGGACGGCCGACGTCGGCGCTGGTGCGGAAGGCCCGCCCCTGGTTGTCGATCTTCAGGACACCGTGGCGTGAGCCGCTCGACCACTTCAGCTCCAGGACCCAACTGACGTCGTGGGCCTTGGTGTTCGCCTTGATGTAGAAGACCTCGGGGTCGCTCTCACTGACCTTGTACGGGAAATCGCGCTGCCCGTTCTTCGGCTCCGAGACCGGGCGGGGCGCGTCGAGATCCACGCCGAACGACTTCGTTTCCACGTTGCCCCCGCAGCCCACGCCCATCGAGTAGTCGTTCCACGCGAGCGGCGCACCGGACTTCATGACGCGGACGTCCAGGTCCTCAAGAACCACGGTGTCACTGCCGGTCCCCTGAACGGTGAGCTTGATGAGCTGCTCCCCCGACGCGACCGCACCGAGCACGCCGACCCAGTTCGGGGCGTCCTGTTCGAGGGGCGGCGGGGGCACCTTGACCGGCGGCCGGTCGATCAGGAAGTGCTGGCTGCACGGACTCTCGTAGACATACGGCGTGGTGGCGACGGTCAGCGGAGTGCCGGTGGCCGCACCTGCCGCCGGGTCGGACGGGGTGCCCGGCGCGTCACCGGCCGGGTTGTCACTGCGGGACGGGCTCGCGGACGGCTTGCGCTCGTGGCCCGCCGACGGGGACGCCTTGCCCGACGGGTCCGCGGAGCGCGCTCCCGGCGTGGCGGACGAGGTGGCCCCGGCGTGGTCCTTCCGGTCTCCGCCGCCGTCACCACCACCGTCTCCGGCGAGGTGCACGGCGAACGCGCCGGCTCCCCCGGCCACGACGACGGCAAGAGCGGCGGCGAGCACGACCACGCGCCGGGAGCGGCGCCTCTCGGGGGCGGGTACGGGCTCCGCATCGGGCACGGGCGCCACTGGTTCCACCGCCACAGCCACCGGCTCCACCGCTACCACAGCCGGCTCCTCCGATGCCGCCGCCGGCTTCGTCCTGCGCGCCGCGTCCGCGAGGACCCACAGCCGGTGCAGCTCGACGAGCTCCTCGGGACCGGCCTTGCACAGCCGGGCCAGCCTCTCGACCGGCGCGTAGTCGACCGGCACCGCGTCCCCGTTGCAGTACCGGTGCAGCGTCGACGTACTCATGTGGAGCCGCTTCGCGAGTACGCCATAACTCAGCCCCGAGCGCTCCTTCAGCCCTCGCAGCAGCGCCGCGAACTCGGCCGTCGCGTCAACCTCCGCCACCGTTCCCCACCCCCCTCATTCCAGTCCGGCGTTCCAGGGCACGGTCGTTTCCCCAGGTCAGAGCCGATACGAACGTTCCAGCGTCCCAAGTGGTCCTGCGGTGCTGGCGATTGGGACGGATCACCGCACAAGCTCTGGTCATCCAAGCACGCCGCTTCCGAAGGGGATCACCAGTGTCCATCGCCGCACCCACCCGCTCCCGTGTCCGCCTCCTCACGGCCGCCGCCACGGTCGCCCTGGCCGCACTCTCCCTGACCGCCTGCAACAACGGGGACGGGGTCCGCGACGAGGGCGCGTCGCAGCACCCCTCGAACTCGGTGCCGGCCGACGGCGACAACGGCAAGGACGCGAACGCCGGATCGACGACGGGCTCCGGCACAGGCACCGGCACGAGCTCCGGCACAGGCACCGGCACGAGCTCCGGCACCACAAGTGCCGCCACCACCAAGCCGAAGCCCCAGCCCGCCTCCACCGGCAAGAACAACCCCACCGCCTCCACCGCCCGCGTCACGTGCAACGGCTCCACGGTCAAGGTTGCCGCCCAGTCCGTCACACGCCCCATCAACCACCTGCTCCTGACGGTGACCAACACGGGCTCGAAGCGCTGCGATCTGTACGGCTACCCGGCCGTCCGCTTCGGCGAGGCCCAGGCGGTCCCGCCGGTGATCGACGACTCGCAGCCGCAGGCGGTGGTGTCCCTGTCGCCGGGCCAGTCCGCCTATGCGGGCGTCGCACTCTCCGGCGGCGACGACGGCGGCGGTTCCAACGGGCGTACGGAGAACACACTTGAGGTCTTCTTCCAGGGCCGCAACACGAACGACGGCGGCCCCGGCGCCAAGGCCGCCCTGCCCGCGAAGGGCGTCTACATCGACGACTCGCTCAAGGTCACGTACTGGCAGCAGTCGATGAGCGACGCCCTGAGCTGGTGAGCGGGAGAACGAAAAAAGCTGCCCCGCCGGTCACGTACCGGCGGGGCAGCGGAAGTTCAGGGGTCGGGCGCGGTCACAGGCCGCGTGCGACCTCCGTCGCCCAGTACGTGAGGATCATCTTCGCGCCGGCCCGCTTGATGCCGAGGAGCGTCTCCAGGATGGCCCGGTCACGCTCGATCCAGCCGCGCTGAGCGGCGGCCTCGATCATCGCGTACTCGCCGCTGATCTGGTACGCGGCCACCGGCACGTCCACCGAGTCGGCGACCTTGGCGAGGATGTCGAGGTAGGGTCCGGCCGGCTTGACCATCACCATGTCGGCGCCCTCCTCGAGGTCGAGCGCCAGCTCCCGCAGGGACTCCCGCACGTTGGCCGGGTCCTGCTGGTACGTCTTGCGGTCGCCGGTCAGCGACGAACCGACGGCCTCGCGGAACGGCCCGTAGAACGCCGACGAATACTTCGCGGTGTAGGCGAGGATCGAGACGTCCTCCTTGCCGATGGTGTCGAGCGCGTCGCGGACGACCCCAACCTGCCCGTCCATCATGCCGCTGGGGCCCACGACATGGGCGCCCGCGTCGGCCTGGACCTGCGCCATCTCCGCGTACCGCTCCAGCGTCGCGTCGTTGTCGACGCGCCCCTCGGCGTCCAGGACGCCGCAGTGCCCGTGGTCCGTGAACTCGTCGAGGCACAGGTCGGACATGACGATGAGGTCGTCGCCGACCTCGGCGCGCACGTCGCGCAGCGCCACCTGGAGGATGCCGTCGGGGTCCGTACCGGCCGTCCCGAGGGCGTCCTTCTTCGCGTCGTCCGGTACACCGAAGAGCATGATCCCGGAGACCCCGGCCTCCAGCGCCTCGACGGCCGCCTTCTTCAGGGTGTCCCTGGTGTGCTGCACGACACCGGGCATGGACCCGATGGCGACCGGCTCGCTGATGCTCTCCCGCACGAACGCGGGAAGGATCAGGTCGGCCGGGTGCAGCCGCGTCTCCGCGACCATGCGCCGCATGGCGGGGGTGGTGCGCAGCCGCCGCGGCCGCGCACCCGGGAAGGATCCGTACTCAGTCACACCAACACTCCACGTCGATCTGTACGCCGGGCTGTGCCCACGGCCGCTCGGCCTACGGTGCCGCCCGACGTCTCCGGGCCCCCGGCCGCCGCTCGCTCGGCCGGGACACAGGATCCCCCGCCTCGAGCGCGGCGGCACGCCGCCGCGCACCGAAGTCGGCCAGCGCCTGCGCCAGCCGGTGCACCGACGGCTCCGGGGACATCACGTCCACGCGCAGCCCGTGCTCCTCGGCGGTCTTGGCCGTCGCGGGGCCGATGCACGCGATCACGGTCACGTTGTGCGGCTTCCCGGCGATACCGACCAGGTTCCGCACGGTCGACGACGACGTGAACAGCACGGCGTCGAACCCGCCGCCCTTGATCGCCTCGCGCGTCTCCGCCGGCGGCGGCGACGCACGCACCGTCCGGTAGGCGGTCACGTCGTCGACCTCCCACCCGAGTTCGATGAGCCCGGCGACGAGCGTCTCGGTGGCGATGTCTGCGCGCGGCAGGAAGACACGGTCGATCGGGTCGAAGACCGGGTCGTACGGCGGCCAGTCCTCGAGGAGACCGGCGGCGGACTGCTCACCGCTCGGCACGAGGTCGGGCTTCACACCGAACGCGACGAGCGCGGCGGCGGTCTGCTCGCCCACCGCGGCGACCTTGATCCCGGCGAAGGCGCGGGCGTCGAGCCCGTACTCCTCGAACTTCTCGCGCACGGCCTTGACCGCGTTCACCGAGGTGAAGGCGATCCACTCGTAGCGTCCGGTGACGAGGCCCTTGACCGCGCGCTCCATCTGCTGGGGCGTGCGCGGCGGTTCGACCGCGATCGTCGGCACCTCGTGCGGCACGGCGCCGTACGAGCTGAGCTGGTCGGAGAGCGACGCCGCCTGCTCCTTGGTCCGCGGTACGAGCACCTTCCAGCCGAACAGCGGCTTGGACTCGAACCACGAGAGCTGGTCGCGCTGGGCGGCCGCGGAGCGCTCGCCGACCACGGCTATGACGGGGCGACCGCCCTCCGGGGAGGGCAGCACCTTCGCCTGCTTGAAGGTCTGGGCGATCGTGCCGAGCGTCGCGGACCAGGTCCGCTGGCGCGTCGTCGTACCGGCGACCGTGACGGTCAGCGGGGTGTCCGGCTTGCGGCCCGCCGCGACCAGCTCGCCGGCGGCCGCGGCCACCGCGTCGAGCGTCGTCGAGACGACGACCGTGCCGTCGGACGCGCCGACCTCGGTCCAGCAGCGCTCGGAGGCGGTGCGGGCGTCGACGAACCGCACGTCCGCGCCCTGCGCGTCCCGCAGCGGAACACCGGCGTACGCGGGCACACCGACAGCCGCCGCGATGCCGGGCACGACCTCGAAGGAGACCCCGTCGGCCGCGCAGGCCAGCATCTCCCCGGCCGCGTAGGTGTCGAGTCCGGGGTCGCCGCTGACGGCACGTACGACCCGCTTGCCGCCCCGCGCGGCCTCCATGACAAGATTGGCGCAGTCCCTCAACGCGGGGACCACGGCGGCAGTTGACGCATCGTCAGCAGCCGCCTGCCCGGGTGCGCCCGGGATCTCCGCGCCGAGGACGGTCACGCCCGCCTTCGCGTGCGTGCGGACGACGTCGAGCACTTCGGGCTCGGCGATCAGCACATCCGCTCGGGCGAGCGCCTCCACGGCGCGCAGCGTCAGTAGTCCTGGATCTCCGGGACCGGCACCGAGGAAGGTGACGTGCCCGGTTGCCCAGGTGGCCGAAGGGTCAGAGGTGGTGGGGCTCAAAGTGCTCGCTCCCCCATCAGACCGGCCGCGCCCTTGGCGAGCATCTCGGCAGCGAGTTCGCGACCGAGCGCCAGCGCCTGGTCTTCCGTCTCGGGCACGGGACCGGTGGTGGACAGCTGCACCAGCGCGGAGCCGTCGGTCGTACCGACGACACCCCGCAGGCGCATTTCGTTGGCAATCTGCCCGTCGGCCAGCAGGTCGGCCAGGGCACCCACAGGTGCACTGCAGCCGGCCTCCAGGGCGGCGAGCAGGGATCGCTCGGCGGTCACGGCGACTCGCGTGAACGAGTCGTCGAGCTCTCCGAGCATGGCGGCGAGGTCCGCGTTCGACGCGGAGCACTCGACCGCCAGTGCCCCCTGGCCGGGGGCGGGAAGAACAGTGTCGACCGCGAGGAAGTCCGTCACTTCCCCGATGCGGCCGATCCGGTTCAGTCCGGCGGCGGCGAGCACGACGGCGTCGAGCTCCCCGTTGTGCACGTAACCGACGCGGGTGTCGATGTTCCCGCGGATCGGCACGGTCTCTATGTGCATGCCGTGGCTGCGCGCGTACGCGTTCAGCTGCGACATGCGGCGCGGCGCACCGGTACCTATGCGCGCCCCGTCGGGGAGCTGCGCGAAGGTCAGCCCGTCGCGGGCGACGAGTACGTCGCGCGGGTCCTCGCGCAGCGGCACGGCCGCCAGCGTGAGGTCCGGGTGGGGCGTGGTCGGCAGGTCCTTGAGGGAGTGCACGGCGAAGTCGACGTCGCCGCGCAGCAGCGCCTCGCGCAGCGCCACGACGAACACGCCGGTACCGCCGATCTGCGCCAGCTGCTCGCGGGACGTGTCCCCGTACGTGGTGATCTCGACCAGCTCGACGGGCCGTCCCGTCACCTGCCGTACGGCCTCAGCCACGCGCCCCGACTGGGCCATGGCGAGCTTGCTGCGCCTGGTCCCGAGCCTGAGTGCCCTGTCCGTCATGATGCCCGGCCTCGATTCTTGGCTACCGGCTCGTTCAGCTCGTTCAGATCGGCCCGCGAGACGGCGGCCACCGCCTCCGGGTCGAGGTCGAAAAGGGTCCGCAGCGCGTCCGCGTACCCGGCACCGCCGGGCTCGGCGGCCAGCTGCTTGACCCGTACGGTCGGCGCGTGCAGGAGCTTGTCCACCACGCGCCGCACGGTCTGGGTGATCTCCGCGCGCTGCTTCTCGTCGAGCTCCGGCAGGCGCCCGTCGAGCCGCGCGATCTCGCCGGTGACCACGTCGGCGGCCATCGTGCGCAGGGCGACGACGGTCGGCGTGATGGTCGCGGCGCGCTGAGCGGCGCCGAACGCGGCGACCTCGTCGGAGACGATGCCCCGCACCTGGTCCACGTCGGCGGCCATAGGCGCGTCGGCCGAGGCCTCGGCGAGGGACTCGATGTCGACGAAGCGCACGCCGCCGATGCGGTGCGCGGCGCCGTCGATGTCACGCGGCATCGCGAGGTCGAGCAGCGCGAGGCCGCCCGTACGTCCCTCGGTGGCGCGCAGGATCTCGGCCTCGCTCAGCACGAGTCCGGTCGCTCCGGTGCAGGAGACGACGACATCGGCACGTGTCAGTTCGTCGCCGACGGCGTCCATGGGAACCGCGCGCGCGGCCACTCCGGTGCCGCCGGGCTCGCTCAGGATCAGCGCGAGCCGCTCGGCGCGCTCCAGCGTGCGGTTGGCGACGACGATCTCGGCGACACCGGCGCGCGCGAGCGTCGCCGCGGCCAGCGAGGACATCGAGCCCGCGCCGATCACCAGCGCACGCTTGTCCTTGGCCCATACATCTACAGGGCGCCCGGCGGCCAGCTGCTCCAGGCCGAACGTGACCAGGGACTGACCGGCACGGTCGATCCCGGTCTCCGAGTGGGCCCGCTTGCCGACCCGCAGGGCCTGCTGGAACAGGTCGTTGAGGAGGCGGCCCGCGGTGTGCAGCTCCTGGGAGCGCGCGAGGCCGTCCTTGATCTGGCCGAGGATCTGGCCCTCGCCCACGACCATCGAGTCCAGCCCGCACGCCACCGAGAACAGGTGGTGAACGGCCCGGTCCTCGTAGTGCACATAAAGATAAGGAGTGAGCTCCTCGAGACCGACGCCGCTGTGCTGGGCGAGCAGCGTCGAGAGCTCGGCGACACCCGCGTGGAACTTGTCCACGTCGGCGTACAGCTCGATGCGGTTGCACGTCGAGAGCACCGAGGCCTCGGCGGCGGGCTCCGCGGCGAGCGTGTCCTGGAGCAGCTTCGCCTGGGCGTCCGCGGAGAGCGCGGCGCGCTCGAGGACGCTCACGGGAGCGCTGCGGTGGCTCAG
Source organism: Streptomyces sp. NBC_01445 (assembly GCF_035918235.1). Lineage (NCBI taxonomy): Bacteria > Bacillati > Actinomycetota > Actinomycetes > Kitasatosporales > Streptomycetaceae > Streptomyces > Streptomyces sp. NBC_01445. The sequence continues at coordinate 4,873,548 of NZ_CP109485.1, forward strand.
GCCTACGACGAGGAGACTCATGCCGGCATCACGGCGGGGACATCCCCGTCGGGTCCCTTGCGGGCCGGCTTCGCCGCGGCGGCCGGGGGCTCGGCGCCGGCCTCGTCCACCGTGTCGTCCTGGCCCTCGCCGGCCTTGCGCTGCTCGTGGAAGGCGAGGATCTGGAGCTCGATGGAGAGGTCGACCTTGCGCACGTCGACGCCGTCCGGCACGGACAGGACGGTCGGCGCGAAGTTGAGGATCGAGGTGACACCGGCGGCGACGAGCCGGTCGCAGACCTGCTGGGCCGCGCCCGCGGGCGTCGCGATGACGCCGATGGAGACGCCGTTGTCGTCGATGATCTTCTCGAGGTCGTCGGCGTGCTGCACGGCCATGCCCGCGACGGACTTGCCGGTCATCGCCGGGTCGGCGTCGATCAGGGCGGCGACACGGAAGCCACGCGAGGCGAAGCCGCCGTAATTGGCCAGAGCGGCGCCGAGGTTACCGATACCGACCATCACGATCGGCCAGTCCTGGGTGAGGCCGAGCTCGCGGGAGATCTGGTAGACGAGGTACTCGACGTCGTAACCCACACCGCGGGTGCCGTAGGAGCCGAGGTACGAGAAGTCCTTGCGCAGCTTCGCGGAATTGACCCCCGCGGCGGCCGCGAGCTCCTCGGAGGAGACCGTGGGAACCGAGCGCTCCGACAGGCCGGTGAGGGCCCGGAGGTACAGCGGAAGGCGGGCGACGGTGGCCTCGGGAATTCCTCGGCTGCGGGTCGCCGGTCGGTGAGTTCGGCCAGTTGCCACGGTGCTCCTGCGGGTAGAGCGGGGCTGCGGGCGGTCGTACGTCCCAGGACCGCCCCGTCGAATGCAGGCTATGTCTTTGTGAACGCGTGCACAAAGATGGTGTCCGATTTGCCCGGGCAACGTGACCGGGGTCACGCGCCCCTGGCGCGCGCATATGGAACCGGCGCGCAAGCCGCTTCGTTGCCTGCATGAAGGGGGCAAAACCGTACACTCTCCTCTACGATCCGCGCCCCCGAGACCAAACCGCCCCCGATTCTAGGCGCCTTTCCGGACCACTTGGACTGCTCAGTCAGTGACGGTCGCTACTCGCGCGCGGACCACTGACACCTCAGCCCGTCAGTGCACGCCGAAGTCGATCTTCGTTCACCTTCCAGAAGTCATGCTGTGCTCCGTCCACGAGCACCACGGGGATCTGCTCCCAGTACAAGCGGTACAGCTCCTCGTCCTGGTTGATGTCCTTCTTCTCCCAAGACGCACCGAGCTCGCCGCACACCTTCTCGATCACCTCCTGCGCGTCGTCACACAGATGGCAGCCGGGCTTCCCGACCAGGGTGACCAGACGCTCCTCGGGGTTCTTCTTCTCGCTCCGGCGAAAAATGGGGCTCATACCGGCCATTCTCGCTCCGCCGACGCCTCCTGACACACCTCTCCCGCCAGTTGTTTAACGACTCGGTCGCGGAGAGTTCACAGCGCCGAATCCTCACGACTCCGGAACCACCGAACAGACTGGCTATGCTCACGACATGGCCGCTCTCGGATGGCTCACACCCCGTAGGCGCTCCGCCACCGCGCGGAGCGTATTGGCTGGCGAGGCCTCGGCCGAGGCCGCCCGCAAGTCGTCGCAGGAGCTGGAACAGCTCGGCGAGGCGACACAGCCCGATGAAGGCACCCCGGAAACGGAGTTCCCTGTCGTCGGCGACGACAAGGCCGCCGCCTTCTTCGACCTCGACAACACCGTCATGCAGGGCGCCGCGATCTTCCACTTCGGCCGCGGCCTCTACAAACGGAAGTTCTTCCAGCGCCGCGAACTGGTCAAGTTCGGCTGGCAGCAGGCCTGGTTCAGGATCGCCGGGGTCGAGGACCCCGAGCACATGCAGGACGCACGCGACAGCGCGCTGTCCATCGTCAAGGGCCACCGCGTCGCCGAGCTGATGTCCATCGGCGAAGAGATCTACGACGAGTACATGGCCGAGCGCATCTGGCCCGGCACCCGCGCCCTCGCCCAGGCCCACCTGGACGCGGGCCAGAAGGTGTGGCTCGTCACCGCCGCCCCCGTGGAGACCGCGACGATCATCGCCCGCCGCCTCGGCCTGACCGGCGCCCTCGGCACGGTCGCCGAGTCCGTCGGCGGCGTCTACACGGGCAAGCTCGTCGGCGAACCCCTGCACGGCCCGGCGAAGGCTGAGGCCGTCCGCGCCCTCGCCGCCGCCGAGGGCCTCGACCTGGGCCGCTGCGCCGCGTACAGCGACTCGCACAACGACATCCCGATGCTGTCGCTCGTAGGACATCCGTACGCGATCAATCCGGACACCAAACTGCGCAAGCACGCACGCGAACGTGACTGGCGGCTGCGCGACTACCGCACGGGCCGCAAGGCCGCGAAGGTCGGCATCCCGGCCGCGGCGGGAGTCGGCGCACTGGCCGGCGGCACGGCCGCCGCGGTGGCCCTGCACCGGCGTCGCCGCTGACCCGCGGCGCTCCCGGGCACGAGCGCCAATCGCGTCCCCTTACCCCCGCACGGCTCCCGCCAGTCCCGTTGGTTCAACTCGGCCACAACACGCCCCGCGCTCAGACGGAACATGACCTAATCCGATCAACAAGCGGTCACTCTCCGGCACTTGAATCGACTCCGTTCAGTTACGGAAGCGACGTAATCGGTGATTTGAGCAACTGGGTGTAGCGCTCCTTGCACGAAGCGTTATTCTCCTCAGACGCAAACCGGTACCCACACGTCAACACGACGAGTGAACGGTCCCGCACTGCACGTGATGGAAGCTCTGCCTCTGGGAGTCCCGTGTACCCACACGTCGGGGTTGACGCCTCGGGCCTGGCTACGCTGCGCGCAACGGTCTCCGACCGCTTGCGCGGCTTCGTCCCCACCGCGTACGCCGTCCCCGCCCTCGCCGTCGCGGCACCCGCCGCGAACGGCCCTACCGGTCCTTGCTATGCCCTGGCTGACGGGAGCACCACGGTCGGAAGACGAGCCCGATCCGGTTCCGCCGGTACGTCCACCGCACGCCGCCCCGCCGCGGACAGCGACAGCGCCCGCATGATGGATCTCGTCGAGCGCGCCCAGGCGGGCGAGGCCGACGCGTTCGGCCGTCTCTACGACCAGTACAGCGACACCGTCTACCGCTACATCTACTACCGCGTCGGCGGGAAGGCGACGGCCGAGGATCTCACCAGCGAGACCTTCCTGCGGGCCCTGCGCCGCATCGGCACCTTCACCTGGCAGGGGCGCGACTTCGGCGCCTGGCTGGTCACGATCGCGCGGAACCTGGTCGCCGACCACTTCAAGTCGAGCCGTTTCCGCCTCGAAGTGACCACCGGCGAAATGCTCGACGCGAACGAGGTCGAGCGCAGCCCGGAGGACTCCGTCCTCGAATCCCTGTCGAACGCGGCCCTGCTCGACGCGGTGCACCGGCTCAACCCCCAGCAGCAGGAGTGCGTGACCCTGCGCTTCCTGCAGGGCCTCTCGGTCGCCGAGACCGCCAAGGTCATGGGCAAGAACGAGGGCGCGATCAAGACCCTCCAGTACCGCGCCGTACGCACTCTGGCGCGCCTGCTCCCGGACGATGCCCGTTAGCGACCGGTGGGGCCCACCCCACCCGCCGCGTCGCTCCGTATCCGTCAACTCACCTTCTGTGAGGGGCAGATGGGATCGCGGTCCGATCATCCGCCGTCCGTAACCCAAGTGCCGCGTCGCTCGTTATGCGGGATGCAGGCTCCCTGTGGTCACTCCCCGACTGCTTCCACTCACTCGATCGTGTGGAAGTACTCAGGGTGTGCAACCCTCAGGACCCCCTGGGGAGTCGACCGTCATGACGAGAGGAGGTGCCGCCAGTGATCGCGAACGTATCGGCACACCGGCGGGCGAACGCCTTCGCCCAGGCCCTGGAGGAGCAGTCCGACCGGGCAGCGGCGGCCGTACAGCAGGAAGAGCCCCCCGCCGAACAAGGCGAGCAGGGCAAGCTGTTGGCGCTGGTGACCGGACTGGACGAACTTCCCAAGCCTGAGCTTGACCCCGAGGTCAAGGTGGTTCAACGAGCCCAGCTCGTGGCCGCCATGGAGGCCATGCTGCTCGAGGGCACGGCTGCGGGAGGCGCGGGGCCAGGCCCTTCCGTGCCCGAGCAGCGCGCGCGCAAGGGCGCTCACCGGGCGAGCCCGCTGCGGAAGTTGCGACCCCGCTCACGCCTGTCCAAGGGCATCGCGGCCGGCGGCCTCACCGTCGGTGTCGCCGCGGGAGCCTTCGGCGGCGTCGCCGCTGCCAGCTCCGACGCCCTCCCCGGTGACCATCTCTACGGACTGAAACGCGGGATGGAGGACCTGAAACTCGGCATGGCCGACGGCGACTCCGACCGCGGCCGGATCTATCTCGACCAGGCCTCCACCCGCCTCAGCGAAGCGCGCCGGCTCATGGAGCGCGGCCGCAGCGGACAGCTCGACCACGAGTCCCTCGGCGAAGTCAGGCGCACGCTCTCCGGCGTCCAGTACGACGCCTCCGAGGGCCACCGCCTGCTCCTCGAGGCCTACCGCAGGGACGGCTCGCTCGGCCCCATCCAGGCCCTGTCGTCGTTCACCCAGTCCCACCGTGAGAACTGGGACGCCCTGCGCGACCGCCTGCCCGTACAGCTCGGCGACGTGGGCGCGCAGGTCAGCTCGGTCTTCGACGCCATAGACCAAGAGGTCGACCCGCTGCGGTCCCTGCTCCCGCAGCCCCCCGAGCAGGACGGCCGCAGCGGCGGCCGGCCCGGCGTCCACGACCGGACGCCCGGCTCCTCCGGCAACGACCGCTCCACCCCGACGGCCGGCGGAGCGTCGGGCGCCCACCAGGACAGCTCGGGCAAACCCCGGCCGTCCTCCTCCGGCACCCACGACGACGGCCTCCTCGACGACACCACCGGCGGCCTCCTCGACCCGCCCAAGGACGACACCAGCCCCACCCCGTCCGAAGGCAGACACACCACCCCGAAGCCCGACGTCACGCTCCCGCCCCTCCTCCCAGGCCTGCTGCCCGGCCTGGGAATCGACAGCGAGGACGTGGATTAGTCACTTCGTCACGTGTTACGTGAAGGGGGCGGCCACCGGATCCGGTGGCCGCCCCCTTCACGTATGTCCTTGGCGGAACTCTCAGAAGAACACAGACCGCCGCTGCACGAGCAGCTTGTACAGCGTGTGCTGGATCTGCTCCCGCACCTGGTCCGTCAGGTTGAACATCAGCATCGGGTCCTCCGCCGCCTCCGGCGGGAAGCCGTCCGTCGGGATCGGCTCGCCGAACTGGATCGTCCACTTCGTCGGCAGCGGCACCGCACCCAACGGCCCGAGCCACGGAAACGTCGGCGTGATCGGGAAGTACGGGAAGCCAAGGAGCCGAGCCAGCGTCTTCGCGTTGCCGATCATCGGGTAGATCTCCTCCGCCCCGACGATCGAGCACGGCACGATCGGCGTCCCGGCGCGCAACGCCGTCGAGACGAACCCGCCACGCCCGAACCGCTGGAGCTTGTACCGCTCGCTGAACGGCTTGCCGATGCCCTTGAACCCCTCCGGCATCACCCCGACCAGCTCGCCCTGCTCCAGGAGCCGCTGCGCGTCCTCCGCACAGGCCAGCGTGTGGCCGGCCTTGCGCGCCAGCTCGTTGACCACCGGCAGCATGAACACCAGGTCCGCGGCCAGGAGCCGCAGATGCCGGTTCTGCGGATGGTTGTCGTGCACGGCGACCTGCATCATCACGCCGTCCAGCGGCAGCGTCCCCGAGTGATTGGCGACGATCAGCGCACCGCCGTCCGCCGGGATGTTCTCGATGCCCTTCACCTCGACCCGGAAGTACTTCTCGTACAGGGGCCTCACCAGGGACATCAGGACCTGGTCGGTGAGTTCCTTGTCGTAGCCGAACTCGTCGACGTCGTAATCGCCCGTCAGGCGCCGCCGCAGGAACGCGAGGCCGCCCGCGATGCGCCGGTCCAGGCCACCGCCGGCCTGCGCCCGCTCCCGCGGCTCCGCCTCCCGCGCGGCGGCGGGCGGTGTCGGCTCGTGGTCCTGCTGCTCGGGCAGCGGCGCGACCTCGCGTACGGCCGCGGGCTCGCCCTTGCGCCGGCCACTCGCGCCACGGCGGCGCGGAACCACCTTGCCGGCGCCGGTGCGCGAGCGGTCGTCGTCGAACGGAATGACCTTGGCATCCGCCATCGTTGATGCGCTCCTCAGCTGGCGCTCTGCGTCGGGGGGTGACCGCCGCCCAGGAAGGGCAGCGAGGCGAGCCGGTCGACGGCCCCCGCGAGGGCCTCCGGCGGCAGGAGTCCGGGCCCGCGGCCCCGGACGAACTCCGCGAAGGTCTCCGCCGTCGTGTACTCGGGCCGATAGCCCAGCGTCTCGCGCATCTGGACCGTCGACACGACCCGCCCGTGCGTGAGCAGCCTGATCTGCTCGGGCGAGAAGTCCGTCGCGCCCAGCGTACGCAGGGCCGATCCCACCCAGGTCACGGCCGGCAGGAACACCGGCACCGTCGGCCGCCCCAGCCGACGCGAGCACTGCGACAGGAGCAGCACCCCGTCACCGGCGACATTGAACGTGCCGCTGTTGAGCGTCCCCCGCGCCGGCTCGTGCGACGCGATCCGCAGCACCTCGATGACATCGTCCTCGTGCACGAACTGGAGCCGCGGGTCATAGCCGAGGACGGTCGGCAGGACCGGCAGCGAGAAGTACTCGGCGAGCGGCGAATCGGCGGCGGGACCGAGGATGTTCGCGAACCGCAGCACGCACACCGCGACATCGGGCCGGCGCCGGGCGAACCCGCGCACATACCCCTCGACCTCCACGGTGTCCTTGGCGAAGCCGCCGCTGGGCAGCGACTTGGGCGGCGTCGTCTCGGTGAACACGGCCGGATCGCGCGGCGCGGACCCGTACACGTTCGTACTGGACTTCACCACGAGCCGCTTGACCGCCGGCGCCTTCTGGCAGGCACCGAGCAGCTGCATCGTGCCGATGACGTTGGTCTCCTTGACGGAGCCCCGGCCGCCGCTGGCCAGCGGGGTACCCGTGACGTCCAGGTGGACGACCGTGTCGACGGAGTGCTCCGCGAGCAGCCGGGCGATCGCGGGCTGCCTTATGTCCGCCTGGAGAAACTCGGCACCCCCCAGATGATGCGCGGGGGCCACCGCGTCCACGCCGATCACCCGGTCCACCTCGGGATCACGCTGGATGCGTCGTACGAAACGGCCCCCGAGCTGCCGGGCCACCCCGGTCACGAGCACGACCTTGCCCAAGATCAGCGCCTACCTTCCGTCGCCGCCCTGCCGCGCCCCAGTTCCGCACCGCCTGGCTCTCGCCGCCACGTTAGCGGTTCGATGTTGCGCTGTGATGACCGCGCGATGCAGGAAGTGACGACAGCCACAGACGTACGCACAGACCGAGGTCGCCGGGACGTGGCCCTACGTTCCCACACGAGCCCGCGAAAGGGGCCCTATAAGGGCCGTGGAACGACTGTGGCCCCTCCACCGGACGGTGGAGGGGCCACAGAGCGCGCTTGATGCAGCGGTCGCTTACTTCTTGTTGCGACGCTGCACGCGGGTGCGCTTCAGCAGCTTGCGGTGCTTCTTCTTGGCCATCCGCTTACGCCGCTTCTTAATAACAGAGCCCACGACTACCCTCGCTCACTTCTCTTCACTCGGTGCGGGGCGTCTGGGCCCACACGACCTACGTCGGCCTAGCCTACCCGGCCCAGCGCTGAGCCTGTAATCGAGGGATCCCGGAGGATGCCGTCAGGCTGTCTCCACCCCCACGTAGGACTCGCGGAGGTACTCGTGAACCGCTTGTTCCGGGACTCGGAAAGACCTTCCGACCCGGATCGCGGGCAGATGACCACTGTGCACCAGCCGGTACACGGTCATCTTCGAGACTCGCATCACCGAGGCGACTTCCGCCACGGTCAGGAACTGCACCTCGTTCAGAGGCCTACTCTCACCAGCAGCCATGACACACCTGAACCTTCCGCACTCGACGGCCACCGGCTTCCCCTTCCGGTGACTCAACGTCGTTGCGTGCTCACTCCCCAGACTAGGGGCGTGTGGTGCGAGTGGGGAAGAGGAGCAGCGGATAGCCGCCTACTGTGACAGACACGCTCGATTGAGTACATAGCGAGTAAGCGGTCGGTAGTAATCAGACCGCACAGCGTCATCAAGCGGAACGACTACGGACACCTGCCCCTCGGCCTCACCCACGAACAACGCGGGGTCATCCGTATCCGCGAGCCCGATCGCGTCGAACCCCAACTGACCTGCACCGCAGACCCATCCATGGTCGCCCACGACCAGTTCCGGCAGCAGCCCGCCGGCCTGCGCGGCGGCCGCCAGCACCGTGCGAACCGGGAGGGGTGAGTGGGTGTGTGCGCCGGTCTCACTCCCCGGCTCACGCGCGCCGGGTTCCCGCACCAGCGCGACTCCACGGACGTAGTCGAGGTCGTACGTACGTAGGCCGAACCGGGTCGTTATGTCGACACTCTCACCCTGCGCGGGGGTGAGGACGGGACATCCCGCCGCCGACACGGCGTCCGCCAACGCGGCGTAGAAACCGAGGAGTCGATGCGGGTGACCCGTCCCGAAAAGCACCGGGACGCGACCCCGCGCAGCCTCGCCGAGCCGCTTCGCGAACGCGTCGAGCGCCGCCAGCGTCCGCTCCGGGTCGATCACGTCGCACCCCGAGGTGTCCCCCGGATCGCCCGATACCCCGCACTTGTCGGCCATCAAGGCGAGCAGATCCCGCTGACCCCAGCTCCACTCGGGGTCGAGGCCCAGAAGTATCCGGGGATCCCTGGCCGCGAAGAGCCGATAGCTGCGCAGACTCACCTCACGGGAGGTCGCCACGGGCCCGGCCAGACGGGCAGCCAGCAGATGCGCACGCAGCGCTCCGGTGCTCAACACCCGTGTGATGCTGGCGCATTGGGGCCCTTGCCACCTCTAAAACCCCGAAAACACCCCACACTTGGCGTAACGCCCCGTACCCTCACCGGCCGCCCGCCACCACGCTGCTACGGCAACAGCCCCCGCAGCGGGAACACCGAACGCCGCGTCGCAAGAACCGCCTGGTCGAGCCGGTCCGCCGGGTCGTACCCCAACTCCCACTCCTTGTACGAGACCGGCCACCGCCCGTCCGTCATCCGCGTCGGAGCCAACTGCCGCGTCCTGGCGAACGCTTCCTGCCGCCAGCTCTCCGGAATCACCGTCTCGGGCGCCACCTCGTGCCCCGCGGCGATCCCCACCAGGTGCGACCAGGACCGCGGCACCACATCCACCACCGCGTACCCGCCACCGCCCAGCGCGACCCAACGCCCGTCCGCATGCTCGTGCGCCAACTCATGGCAGGCGACCTGAACGGCCCGCTGCGCGTCGAGCGACACCGCCAGATGCGCCAACGGGTCCTCGAAATGCGTATCGGCCCCGTGCTGTGTCACCAGGACCTGCGGCCTGAACTCCGCCAGCAGCTCAGGCACGACGGCATGAAAAGCCCGCAGCCACCCCGCGTCCCCGGTGCCGGCCGGCAGCGCCACATTGACCGCCGACCCCTCCGCCGGACCGTCGGCACCCGTCTCCTCCGGCCACCCGGTCTGCGGAAACAGCGTCCGCGGATGCTCGTGCAGCGAAATGGTGAGCACCCGCGGGTCGCCCCAGAACGCCGCCTGTACGCCGTCCCCGTGATGCACGTCCACATCCACGTACGCGACCCGCTCGGCACCCAGCTCAAGGAGACGAGCGACGGCCAGTGCCGCATCGTTGTAGATGCAGAACCCGGCAGCACCTCCGGGCATCGCATGGTGCAGCCCGCCCGCGAAGTTCACCGCATGGAGCGCCTCACCCCGCCAGACGGCCTCCGCCGCGCCCACGGACTGCCCTGCGATCAGCGCCGACACATCGTGCATACCGGCAAAGGCCGGATCGTCGACCGTCCCCAGCCCATAGGCCCCGTCCGCCGAGGCCGGATCGGCGGACGCGGCCTTGACCGCCTCCACATAGTCCTGGCGGTGCACGAGCCGCAGCGTCGACTCACCCGCCCGTTTGGCGGCGACGACGTCCACCTCACGGTCGAGCCCAAGAGCCCCGACGAGACTTCTCGTCAGGGCCAGCCGGACCGGATCCATCGGGTGATCCGGGCCGAAGTCATAGCCCGTTACTGCCTCGTCCCACATCAGCTGTGCGCGGCCGCTCATGCCCGTCACCGTATCGGTCCGCTCCAGGGGCGAAAGAACGGGCGTACACGAGTGTCACGAGCACCAACACCATGGGAACGAGCATCGCCCCCCGGTAGTTCCACGCATCGCCCAGAGCGCCCACAAGGGGCGAACCGATCAGAAATCCTACGTAGTTGAAGACATTCAGCCGCGCGATCGCCGAATCCGAAGCGTTCGGGCCGTAATTCTCAAAAGCGTGCCTGCCCGCAGCGGCGAACGTCTGCGGCACGATCACACACAACCCGAGCCCCAGCAGCGTGAACCCGAGCATCCCCACCCAGGGCCCCGGCGCCACCGCCACGACCGCGAACCCGAGCGCCGCCACCACGGCCCCGAACCGCACCACCACGACCGCTCCGAACCGCCGCACCCCAAGATCCCCGAGCGCCCGCCCCACCAGCGTCATCACCATGTAGACGTTGTACGGAACCGTCGACAGCTGCTCCGAACTCCCCAGCACGTCCTGGAGGTACTTCGCACTCCAGTTGGAGACCGTCGAGTCCCCGATGTACGCGACCGTCATCACCAGACACAGCGGCAACAGCAGCTTGAACACCACCGGGCCACCCGTGGCGCCCTGCGCACCCTCACCGGCGCCGCTCTCCCCGTCGACGTACCAGCGGCTCCCCACGAACGCCGCCGGCATCAGCAACACCACCACCGGCAGATACGACACGAACAGCGACAGGTCCCAGTGCGCCCCCACCCACGCGAGCGACGCCCCCACGATCCCGCCCAGGCTGTACGCCGCGTGAAACCCGAGCATGATGCTGCGCCCGTACGCCCTCTGCAGGCTCACCCCGAGCATGTTCATAGACGCGTCAAGCGCACCCACCGCGAGCCCGAACGCCCCCAGCGCCAGGGCCACTTGCCACAGCGAGTCCCCCGCCCCGACCCCGAGCAGCGCCAGCAGCACGACCGGCTGCGACCACCGCAGGACCCGACTGGGCCGTACCCGCTTGACCAGCTTCTCGGTACACACGCTCCCGACCCCGGCCAGGATCGGCACCGCCGCGAGAAAGACGGGCAACAGCCCATCCGATATGCCGTACTGATCCTGAATCGCCGGTATTCGAGTCACCAGGAGCGCGAACGCGGCACCCTGCACAAAGAAACTGAACGCCAGCGAACCTCTGCCACGCCGCAGCACTTCTGTCATGGCCGCACAGCGTATGCCCCAGATCTACCGGTGGGTAGATAGATCTCGATGCATCTCGAACGAAAGTTCCCGGCCGCCGTCAACGGGCGACCGGGAAGAAGGTGAGAGCTGCGGAGGTGCCGGGGGTACCGGAGAGGGTCAGGCAACCCGCTCCACCTCACCCCGCCGACTCACCAACTCCTCCTCGACCATCCGCTCCATCGACCCCACAGCCAGACGCCCACTGACCCGGAAGGCCAGGACCACGGCACCCGCCATGATCACATTGCCGAGCCAGACCATCGTGTCGACCGGCAACGTGTACGCCCCCACGATCCGCACCACGCACTCGGTGACCAGCGCCAGACCCCACACCGCCGTGAACATCCGCTCGGCCCGCACGAAGCGACCCGGCCCTGCCGACAGCCGCTCCCAGGCCGCGGTCCGCTCGGCATCCCCCTTCGTCACGAAGGGCTTGAGCGCGGACGTGAGAAGCGGCTTGCCGGCCACGACCGACACCAGCATCGAGATGCCCACGACACTGCTGATCCCACTGTCCTTGGCCAGCATGAGCCGAGGGTCACCCGTCACCGTGCTCAGCAGCAGCCCCACCATGTTCACGACGAGGATGACCCCGGCCAGCACATTGAGCTGCCGCTCCCGTAGCACCCCCCACACGGTCCGCAGCGCCGGCAGCACACTGCTCCACCCCAGGGCGGCCAGCGTGCTCATGCCGAACCCTTTGCTCAGCACGTAGTACGAGGCCATCGGCACGACCACGTCCACGACCAGCGGCCTGAGGCTTCCCAGGAGGGCCGCACGGTCGCTCTGCGGGGCGGCAGCCGCCTCAGCGGACTTGACCGGTGTCTCTGCAACGAGCTGGCTCATGATCGGGTTCCCTCCGTCGTCACTGCGTACGTCCCGTTCTCGATGTACTCAGCTTCGTGGAGGACCCCCACCGCCCAACAGAAACGATCGTCCGGAGCTCGCGGTGACAAATGTCAGGGCGGACCGTACGGAGATGTCATGCCAGCAGGTCAGGCAACTCCCGCATGTCACCGAACAGTTCGGTGGCCGCACCCAACCGGCTCCCGGGCGTCATGGCCGTGAACCCGTACACGTCCATCCCGGCAGCCATAGCGGCCTGGACGCCGAGCGGACTGTCCTCCACGACCGCACACCTCTCCGGCGCCACACCCATGCGCTGGGCCGCGTACAGGAAGAGATCCGGCGCCGGCTTCCCTCGCCCTACATCCTGCGAACTGAAGATCCGCCCGTCATCGAACCACTTGTCGTGCCCGGTCTTGCGATGCCCGACGCGGATCCGCTCATGACTCCCCGAGGACGCCACGCAGTACGGCACTCCATCGGCGGCCAGCTTCTCCAGGACCTCCCCCGCCCCGGGCACGGGTTCCAGCTCCCGCTCGAAGGCGGCGAATACCCGCCCGTGAAAGACCTCATCGAAGTCCTCGGGCAGCCGCTGCCCGGTCCGCTCCTCGACAAGATCGTGTACGCGGTGCATGGCGGCGCCCATGTAATCCCTAAGGGATTCCTCGTACGAGGTGGGATGCCCGAGTTCGGTGAGATAGCCGGCGAGAAGCTTGTTGGAAATCGGCTCGCTGTCAACGAGAACGCCGTCATTGTCGAAGATGACCAGGTCGTATCGCATAGCTCGACTCTAAACGCAGAAAACCCCCGTAACAGGATTCTCATCCGTTACGGGGGCTTTCTTCAAAAATAGTTCGGCGGCGTCCTACTCTCCCACAGGGTCCCCCCTGCAGTACCATCGGCGCTGTGAGGCTTAGCTTCCGGGTTCGGAATGTAACCGGGCGTTTCCCTCACGCTATGACCACCGAAACACTATGAAACTGTCAACCGCACCACGCTCTGTGACAAACGTGGGGTTGTTCGTGGTTTCAGAACCAACACAGTGGACGCGAGCAACTGAGGACAAGCCCTCGGCCTATTAGTACCAGTCACCTCCACCCGTTACCGGGCTTCCAGATCTGGCCTATCAACCCAGTCGTCTACTGGGAGCCTTAACCCCTCAAGGGGGTGGGAATACTCATCTCGAAGCAGGCTTCCCGCTTAGATGCTTTCAGCGGTTATCCTTTCCGAACGTAGCCAACCAGCCATGCCCTTGGCAGGACAACTGGCACACCAGAGGTTCGTCCGTCCCGGTCCTCTCGTACTAGGGACAGCCCTTCTCAATATTCCTACGCGCACAGCGGATAGGGACCGAACTGTCTCACGACGTTCTAAACCCAGCTCGCGTACCGCTTTAATGGGCGAACAGCCCAACCCTTGGGACCGACTCCAGCCCCAGGATGCGACGAGCCGACATCGAGGTGCCAAACCATCCCGTCGATATGGACTCTTGGGGAAGATCAGCCTGTTATCCCCGGGGTACCTTTTATCCGTTGAGCGACGGCGCTTCCACAAGCCACCGCCGGATCACTAGTCCCGACTTTCGTCCCTGCTCGACCCGTCGGTCTCACAGTCAAGCTCCCTTGTGCACTTACACTCAACACCTGATTACCAACCAGGCTGAGGGAACCTTTGGGCGCCTCCGTTACTCTTTAGGAGGCAACCGCCCCAGTTAAACTACCCATCAGACACTGTCCCTGATCCGGATCACGGACCCAGGTTAGACATCCAGCACGACCAGAGTGGTATTTCAACGACGACTCCACAACCACTGGCGTGGCCGCTTCAAAGTCTCCCACCTATCCTACACAAGCCGAACCGAACACCAATATCAAACTGTAGTAAAGGTCCCGGGGTCTTTCCGTCCTGCTGCGCGAAACGAGCATCTTTACTCGTAGTGCAATTTCACCGGGCCTATGGTTGAGACAGTCGAGAAGTCGTTACGCCATTCGTGCAGGTCGGAACTTACCCGACAAGGAATTTCGCTACCTTAGGATGGTTATAGTTACCACCGCCGTTTACTGGCGCTTAAGTTCTCAGCTTCGCACACCCGAAAGTGCACTAACCGGTCCCCTTAACGTTCCAGCACCGGGCAGGCGTCAGTCCGTATACATCGCCTTACGGCTTCGCACGGACCTGTGTTTTTAGTAAACAGTCGCTTCTCGCTGGTCTCTGCGGCCACCCCCAGCTCGGAGAGCAAGTCTCCTCACCAGTGATGGCCCCCCTTCTCCCGAAGTTACGGGGGCATTTTGCCGAGTTCCTTAACCATAGTTCACCCGAACGCCTCGGTATTCTCTACCTGACCACCTGAGTCGGTTTAGGGTACGGGCCGCCATGAAACTCGCTAGAGGCTTTTCTCGACAGCATAGGATCATCCACTTCACCACAATCGGCTCGGCATCAGGTCTCAGCCTTAATGTGTGACGGATTTACCTATCACACGGCCTACACCCTTACCCCGGGACAACCACCGCCCGGGCTGGACTACCTTCCTGCGTCACCCCATCACTCACCTACTACAAGTCTGGTCCGTCGGCTCCACCACTTTCCTTTCCCCGAAGGGTCCGGAACGGCTTCACGGACTTAGCATCGCCTGATTCAATGTTTGACGCTTCACAGCGGGTACCGGAATATCAACCGGTTATCCATCGACTACGCCTGTCGGCCTCGCCTTAGGTCCCGACTTACCCTGGGCAGATCAGCTTGACCCAGGAACCCTTAGTCAATCGGCGCACACGTTTCTCACGTGTGTATCGCTACTCATGCCTGCATTCTCACTCGTGAACCGTCCACAACTCGCTTCCGCGGCTGCTTCACCCGGCACACGACGCTCCCCTACCCATCCCAGCGGGCGTTGGCCCTACATGCTGGAATGACACGACTTCGGCGGTACGCTTGAGCCCCGCTACATTGTCGGCGCGGAATCACTAGACCAGTGAGCTATTACGCACTCTTTCAAGGGTGGCTGCTTCTAAGCCAACCTCCTGGTTGTCTGTGCGACTCCACATCCTTTCCCACTTAGCGTACGCTTAGGGGCCTTAGTCGATGCTCTGGGCTGTTTCCCTCTCGACCATGGAGCTTATCCCCCACAGTCTCACTGCCGTGCTCTCACTTACCGGCATTCGGAGTTTGGCTAAGGTCAGTAACCCGGTAGGGCCCATCGCCTATCCAGTGCTCTACCTCCGGCAAGAAACACACGACGCTGCACCTAAATGCATTTCGGGGAGAACCAGCTATCACGGAGTTTGATTGGCCTTTCACCCCTAACCACAGGTCATCCCCCAGGTTTTCAACCCTGGTGGGTTCGGTCCTCCACGAAGTCTTACCTCCGCTTCAACCTGCCCATGGCTAGATCACTCCGCTTCGGGTCTTGAGCGCGCTACTGAATCGCCCTATTCGGACTCGCTTTCGCTACGGCTTCCCCACACGGGTTAACCTCGCAACGCACCGCAAACTCGCAGGCTCATTCTTCAAAAGGCACGCAGTCACGACTGCATGTGCAAGCACATACAGCGACGCTCCCACGGCTTGTAGGCACACGGTTTCAGGTACTATTTCACTCCGCTCCCGCGGTACTTTTCACCATTCCCTCACGGTACTATCCGCTATCGGTCACCAGGGAATATTTAGGCTTAGCGGGTGGTCCCGCCAGATTCACACGGGATTTCTCGGGCCCCGTGCTACTTGGGTGTCTCTCAAACGAGCCGCTGATGTTTCGACTACGGGGGTCTTACCCTCTACGCCGGACCTTTCGCATGTCCTTCGCCTACATCAACGGTTTCTGACTCGTCTCACAGCCGGCAGACTGTGAAAGAGAGATCCCACAACCCCACATGCGCAACCCCTGCCGGGTATCACACGCATATGGTTTGGCCTCATCCAGTTTCGCTCGCCACTACTCCCGGAATCACGGTTGTTTTCTCTTCCTGCGGGTACTGAGATGTTTCACTTCCCCGCGTTCCCTCCACACTGCCTATGTGTTCAGCAGCGGGTGACAGCCCATGACGACTGCCGGGTTTCCCCATTCGGAAACCCCCGGATCAAAGCCTGGTTGACGGCTCCCCGGGGACTATCGTGGCCTCCCACGTCCTTCATCGGTTCCTGGTGCCAAGGCATCCACCGTGCGCCCTTAAAAACTTGGCCACAGATGCTCGCGTCCACTGTGCAGTTCTCAAACAACGACCAACCACCCGTCACAACCCACCGAAGCAGATTTTTACCGGGGTCGGCATCGAAGGACAGGCTTCACAGCCCGTACCTTCAGACACCCAACAGCGTGCCCGACCCGGTCCCGCCCGGAGATCATGCTTTCCACGCTCCGAAGAGCAGTACTCACAGCCTCCGACCCGTGAACCCGGTCGAATAGTCAACGTTCCACCCTTGAGCAACCACCGCCGGACGTTTGCCGGCGAAATGGCTCTTGGACCACCAGGCAGAACCCGGCAGCCAAAGTGCTCCTTAGAAAGGAGGTGATCCAGCCGCACCTTCCGGTACGGCTACCTTGTTACGACTTCGTCCCAATCGCCAGTCCCACCTTCGACAGCTCCCTCCCCACAAGGGGGTTGGGCCACCGGCTTCGGGTGTTACCGACTTTCGTGACGTGACGGGCGGTGTGTACAAGGCCCGGGAACGTATTCACCGCAGCAATGCTGATCTGCGATTACTAGCAACTCCGACTTCATGGGGTCGAGTTGCAGACCCCAATCCGAACTGAGACAGGCTTTTTGAGATTCGCTCCGCCTCGCGGCATCGCAGCTCATTGTACCTGCCATTGTAGCACGTGTGCAGCCCAAGACATAAGGGGCATGATGACTTGACGTCGTCCCCACCTTCCTCCGAGTTGACCCCGGCAGTCTCCTGTGAGTCCCCATCACCCCGAAGGGCATGCTGGCAACACAGAACAAGGGTTGCGCTCGTTGCGGGACTTAACCCAACATCTCACGACACGAGCTGACGACAGCCATGCACCACCTGTATACCGACCACAAGGGGGGCACCATCTCTGATGCTTTCCGGTATATGTCAAGCCTTGGTAAGGTTCTTCGCGTTGCGTCGAATTAAGCCACATGCTCCGCTGCTTGTGCGGGCCCCCGTCAATTCCTTTGAGTTTTAGCCTTGCGGCCGTACTCCCCAGGCGGGGAACTTAATGCGTTAGCTGCGGCACCGACGACGTGGAATGTCGCCAACACCTAGTTCCCACCGTTTACGGCGTGGACTACCAGGGTATCTAATCCTGTTCGCTCCCCACGCTTTCGCTCCTCAGCGTCAGTAATGGCCCAGAGATCCGCCTTCGCCACCGGTGTTCCTCCTGATATCTGCGCATTTCACCGCTACACCAGGAATTCCGATCTCCCCTACCACACTCTAGCCTGCCCGTATCGACTGCAGACCCGGGGTTAAGCCCCGGGCTTTCACAACCGACGTGACAAGCCGCCTACGAGCTCTTTACGCCCAATAATTCCGGACAACGCTTGCGCCCTACGTATTACCGCGGCTGCTGGCACGTAGTTAGCCGGCGCTTCTTCTGCAGGTACCGTCACTTTCGCTTCTTCCCTGCTGAAAGAGGTTTACAACCCGAAGGCCGTCATCCCTCACGCGGCGTCGCTGCATCAGGCTTTCGCCCATTGTGCAATATTCCCCACTGCTGCCTCCCGTAGGAGTCTGGGCCGTGTCTCAGTCCCAGTGTGGCCGGTCGCCCTCTCAGGCCGGCTACCCGTCGTCGCCTTGGTGAGCTTCTACCTCACCAACAAGCTGATAGGCCGCGGGCTCATCCTGCACCGCCGGAGCTTTCAACCCCCTCCCATGCGAGAGGGGGTGTTATCCGGTATTAGACCCCGTTTCCAGGGCTTGTCCCAGAGTGCAGGGCAGATTGCCCACGTGTTACTCACCCGTTCGCCACTAATCCACCCCGAAGGGCTTCATCGTTCGACTTGCATGTGTTAAGCACGCCGCCAGCGTTCGTCCTGAGCCAGGATCAAACTCTCCGTGAATGTTTTCCCGTAATCGGGACTACACCACGAGAGCGGAACCGTCGGGAGGAATAATCCCCACGATTCACTGCGTCCTCGCTAGTGCGCCTCACCCCGGTGTGGGAGTGAGGACTTTTTCAAAGGAACCTCCAACCCACCAAAGGTGGGCCGGGGTTGTCAATCTGGCGTTGACTTTTGGCACGCTGTTGAGTTCTCAAGGAACGGACGCTTCCTTTGTACTCACCCGAGAGACTCTCTCAGGCTTTCCTCCGGGCAGTTTCCCTTCGGTCTTGCGTTTCCGACTCTATCAGACTCTTTCGTGTCCGATTTCCTCGGTGCCTTTCAGGTTTCCGCTCCGGCCTTTCGGCTTTCGCGTTTCCCTTTCCGGCGGTTCCGACTCTATCAGATCCTTTCGGGCCTGATTCCCAGTCAGCGGGGCTTGTCTTCACGACTGTTGGGCCGTTCCGACGAGTGAGACTTTAGCGGAGTCCTGCCTCCCGAGCTAATCGGGGGCGTTCTTTCGAACACGGATTCCTCATTTCGCAAAGACGCATGAAAACGAGCCGTGGCGCATCTCAGAGAGAAGCGACATCGATCGTTGAATGGTTCTTGCGGAATGGCCACCCGGGGACCGGTCAGGGACCGGAGCTCACGTCGGGCAACTCGGAGAACACTACGTACCGGGCCCAGGTGTGTCAACTTCACGCCTGTGAGGTCTACTCTTGGGCTCGTGACTACGCATGCGCACACCCAGCAGTGGTGGGCCGCCTGACGGCGGCCGGCACAAGCATGCACCCAACGGCCGCCGCCTCGGCGGCCGTTCTTGTATCTCCCTCCTGGAGACCACGGAGCCCGGCAGCCGGGCCGCGGCGGTCCTGACCAGGAGGTGGAGTGATGACGCGAATCTTCAGCGGGGTCAAGCCGACCGGGCATCTGACGCTGGGGAACTATCTGGGCGCCGTACGTCAGTGGGCAGAAGTCGATCAGCACAGAGCTGACGCGCTGTTCAGCGTCGTCGATCTGCACGCGCTGACCGTGGATCACGATCCCGGGCGGGTGCGGCGACTCAGTAAGCAGGCGGCGACGCTGTTGCTTGCCTCGGGGCTCGATCCCGAGGTGTGCACCGTGTTCGTGCAGAGTCATGTGGACGAACACGCCCGGCTGTCGTATCTGCTCGAGTGCGTCGCCACGGACGGCGAGATGCGGCGGATGATCCAGTACAAGGAGAAGTCCGCGCGCGAGCGGGAGCGGGGCGGGAGTGTTCGGCTGTCGCTGCTCACCTACCCCGTGCTCATGGCGGCGGACATCCTCGCCTACGGGGCGGACGAGGTTCCTGTGGGTGATGACCAGACGCAGCACGTCGAGCTCACCCGGGATCTCGCGGTGCGGTTCAACCAGCGGTACGGGCACACCTTCGTGGTGCCGCGCGCGACGCCGCCCGCGGTCGCGGCGCGGGTCAAGGACCTCCAGGACCCGACTTCCAAGATGGGGAAGTCGCACGACAACGGCGCCGGGATCGTCTATCTCCTCGACGAGCCGGACGTTGTGCGGAAGAAGATCCTGCGGGCGGTGACGGACAGCGGCGCGGAGGTCGAGTACGACCGCGAGGCCAAGCCCGGGGTGTCGAATCTGCTGGAGATTCTGGCCGCTTGTGAGGGTGGGAACCCGGAGGGCCTGAGCGGTGTATATGAGTCGTATGGCGCGCTGAAGAAGGCGACCGCGGAGGCCGTGGTGGAGCTTCTGGCGCCCCTGCAGAAGAGGCACAAAGAACTGGTTGCGGATCCCGCGTATGTAGAGGAGGTGTTGCGGCGCGGTGCTGAGCGGGCGAGGGAGATGGCGAAGCCAACCGTGGACGCCGCCTATCGGGCGATCGGGCTGCTTCCCGCTGCCTAAGCGTCCCTATATAGGGGCGTCCTAAGGAGGACCGTTCTTAGGAGCGGTGTTCTTAGGAGTGGGTGACGGGCCGCTGGGCGAATGAGGCCCGGTAGGAGCGTGGGCTGGTGGCGAGGCGCGATGCGAAGTGCTGGCGCATCGTGACCTCGCTGCCGAAGCCCGCGCGGCGTGCGACTTCGGGCATGGGGAGGTCGGTGCGTTCGAGCAGCTTCTGCGCTGCCGCCATGCGCTGGTCCAGAAGCCAGCGCAGCGGGGTGGTGCCGGTCGCTCCGGTGAAGTGACGGGCGAAGGAGCGCGGGGACATGCCGGCGCGCGCGGCGAGGCCGGCGACGGTGAGCGGTTCGTGGAGGTGCTGGAGTGCGTATGCGCGTACGGAGGTGAGCGCATCGGCGTCGCGGTCGGCTCGTGGCGTGGGGTGCTCGATGAACTGGGCCTGCGTTCCGGTGCGGAAGGGGGCCGTGACCATGGACCGGGCAATGGTGGCGGCGGTCTCCGCGCCGTGGTTCCTGCGGACGAGGTGCAGGCAGAGATCGATGCCGGCGGCTGTGCCTGCGGCGGTCCAGATGTTGTCGTCCTCGATGAAGAGGGCGTCAGGTTCGACGGTGACCAGGGGGTGATGGGCGCGGAGCAGGTCGACGAGGTTCCAGTGGGTGATCGCGCGGCGGCCGTCCAGTAGGCCGGCTTGGGCGAGTGTGAAGGCGCCGCCGCAGAGGGCGGCGATGGTGACGCCGCGGGCGTGGGCGCGGCGCAGGGACTCGAGGACAGGTTCGGGCGCAGGGGTGAGGTGGTCGTCGAGGCCAGGGACGACGAGCAGATCGGTGGCGGGCGCGAGGCGTGTCAGCCAGGTGAGGGTGCGATCGGGGGTGAGGGTGAATCCGCCTCGCATGGGGACGGGCGTGCGGTCTTCGGCGACGCGGCGCAGGTCGAAGACAGGGACGCCGCGGTCGGTGCGGTCGGTGCCCCAGACCTCGGTGATGACGGAGACGTCGAAGGCCCGGATGCCGGGGAAGGCGAGGAGGGCGATGCGCTGGGCGGGGTGCGCGGGTGAGTGCGGGTCTGCGTGCGGCACAGTGGCAGTAAATCATCGATCGCTGTCTTTTGCGTCTCTGGGGTAGGCGCGCTCCGGGCGGGAGCATCGTGGGCATGGAGATCGCAGACAACGCAGCGCTGATCGTGGTGGACGTGCAGAAGGGATTCGAGGAGGAGGGATTCTGGGGACCGCGGAACAACCCTGCGGCTGACGAGAACATCGCGTCGCTGATCGACGCGTGGCAGTCGACAGGGCGGCCGGTCGTATTCGTGCGGCATGACTCGCCGAAGCCGCAGTCGCCGTTGCGGCCCGGGTATGCCGGGAACGGTTTCAAGGAGTACGTGGAGGGGCGGCGTGGGAAGGGGGACGGGGCGGAGCTCCTGGTGACGAAGTCCGTGAACTCGGCGTTCTACGGGACGCCGGACCTGGACGCGTGGCTCAGGGCGGCCGGCATCGGACAGTTGGTGGTGGCCGGGATCCAGACCAACATGTGCGCGGAGACGACAGCGCGGATGGGCGGGAATCTGGGGTATGAGGTGCTGTTCGCGCTGGACGCGACACACACCTTCAACCTGGAGGGCCCGTTCGGCTGGCACCGCACAGCGGAGGAGCTGGCACAGGCGTCGGCGGTCTCACTCCACGGGGGCGGCTTCGCCCGGGTGGTCACGACGACGGAGGTCGTGGCTTGGGCGGGGGCGCTTCGCGTGTGACGGTCGGGCGCGGGCGCCTCGGGCATGACCGTCAGGCACGGGCGCCTCAGGCATAACCGTCAGGTGCGGGTGGGGAGCCCTGCCGGTGAGGATCGGTGCCGGGTGGCGTGTTGCCGGCGGGCGGGCGCCGTCGCACCGGTGCGGGGCGTCGCCGTAACGGTGTGGCCCGTCGGCCGTGCCCGTGTGATTCGCAGCGCCGTGTGAGGGCTGCTCTCGCATCGCCCGTCCTTCTCACGACGCCGCCCGCGCAGCACTCGGGCGCGGGCGGCGGTGGAGGGCGTAGGTCGGTGGGTCAGCTGTTGCCGGAGGCCAGCTCTCGGCTGCGGTCTCGGGCGGCCTCCAGGGCGGCGATCATGGCCGCGCGGACTCCGTGGTTCTCGAGTTCGCGGATGGCGTTGATCGTGGTGCCGGCGGGGGAGGTGACGTTTTCCCGGAGCTTGACCGGGTGCTCGCCGCTGTCGCGGAGCATCGTCGCGGCGCCGATCGCGGACTGGACGATCAGGTCGTGGGCCTTGTCGCGGGGCAGGCCGAGCAGGATGCCCGCGTCGGTCATGGCCTCGACCAGGTAGAAGAAGTACGCCGGGCCCGAGCCGGACAGGGCGGTGCAGGCGTCCTGCTGGGACTCGGGGACGCGGAGCGTCTTGCCCACGGCGCCGAAGATCTCCTCGGCGTGGGCGAGGTGGGCGGCCGTGGCGTGGGAGCCGGCGGAGATGACGGACATGGCCTCGTCGACGAGGGCGGGCGTGTTCGTCATGACGCGCACGACGGGGGTGCCTTCGGGCAGGCGCTCCTCGAAGAAGGTGGTGGGGATGCCCGCCGCGCCGCTGATGATCAGGCGGTCGGCGGGGAGGTGCGGGGCGAGTTCCGTGAGGAGCGTGCCCATGTCCTGGGGCTTGACCGTGAGGATCAGGGTGTCGGCCTGCTTGGCGGCTTCCGCGTTGGTGACCGGGATGACGCCGTAGCGGGTGCGGAGCTCTTCGGCGCGTTCCGGGCGGCGGGCCGTGACCAGGAGGTTGGCCGGGGCCCAGCCGGCCCGGATCATTCCGCTGAGCAGGGCCTCGCCGATCTTTCCGGTGCCGAGGACTGCGACGTGCTGCTGGGGCATGGAGGCCACCCTTCGGGGCGCGGGGTGCGGTGCGGTTGCGTCCGTCGGGGTCATCCTCGCATCGGCGGCGGTCAGGCCGTACGGCGGCGGAGAGTTGCGGCGCCGAGGGCCAGGACGAGGACGGCACAGCCGGCGACGACGGCCGCGTCGCGGATGAAGTCGGCGGTGAGGTCGGTGTGGCGGAGGACTTCGTTCATGCCGTCGACGGCGTACGACATGGGGAGGACGTTGGAGATCGCTTCGAGGACGGGCTGCATCTTGTCGCGCGCGATGAACAGGCCGCACAGGAGCAGTTGGGGGAAGATCACCGCCGGCATGAACTGGACGGCCTGGAACTCGGAGGCCGCGAAGGCGGAGACGAAGAGGCCGAGGGCGGTGCCGAGCAGGGCGTCGAGAAGGGCGACCAGGAGCAGGAGCCAGGCGGAGCCGGTGACGTCGAGACCGAGGCCCCACAGGGCGAGGGCCGTCGCCAGGACGGACTGGACGACCGCGAGGGCGCCGAAGGCGAGGGCGTAGCCGGCGATGAGGTCGCCCTTGCCGAGGGGCATCGCGAGGAGGCGCTCGAGGGTGCCCGAGGTGCGCTCGCGCAGGGTGGCGATGGACGTGACCAGGAACATCGTGATGAGCGGAAAGATGCCGAGGAGGGAGGCACCGATGGAGTCGAAGGTGCCGGGGCTGCCGTCGAAGACGTAGCGGAGCAGGAAGAGCATCACGCACGGGACGAGCAGCATCAGGGCGATGGAGCGCGGGTCGTGGCGGAGCTGGCGCAGGACTCGGGCTGCGGTGGCGAGGGTGCGGGCTGCGTTCATCGGGGGCTCCGCTGGAGGGTGTTGGCCTGGTCGACGAGGTGGAGGAAGGCGTCTTCGACGGTGTCGGCGCCGGTGGCGGCCCGCAGGGCGTCGGGGCTGTCGTCGGCGAGGATCTCGCCTTCGCGCATGAGGAGGAGGCGGTGGCAGCGTTCGGCCTCGTCCATCACGTGGGAGGAGACGAGGAGCGTGGCGCCGCGCTCGGCGGCGATGGAGTGGAAGAGGTTCCACAGGTCGCGGCGCAGGACGGGGTCGAGGCCGACGGTCGGTTCGTC
Organism: Streptomyces sp. NBC_01445; assembly: GCF_035918235.1. NCBI lineage: Bacteria > Bacillati > Actinomycetota > Actinomycetes > Kitasatosporales > Streptomycetaceae > Streptomyces > Streptomyces sp. NBC_01445. The sequence goes on from NZ_CP109485.1 coordinate 4,897,625, forward strand.
GAGGACGAGGAGTTCGGGGGTGCCGAGGAGGGCGACGGCGAGGGAGACGCGGCTGAGCTGGCCGCCCGAGAGATTGCCTGCCAGGGCGTCGGCGTGGGAGGTCAGGTCCACTTCGGCGATGACGCGGGCGACGTCGTCACGGCGGTGGGAGGCGGCGGCGCGGCCCGGCTGGAGTACTGCCGAGAAGTAGTCCAGGTTCTGGCGCACAGTCAGGTCGGCGTATACGGAGGGGGCTTGGGTGACATATCCGATGCGGGAGCGGAGTTCTGCGGAGCCCGCCGGGTGGCCGAGGACGGTGAGCGTGCCGGTGACCTTGGCCTGGGTTCCGACGATCGCGCGCATGAGCGTGGACTTGCCGCAGCCCGAGGGGCCGAGGAGACCGGTGATCTGACCTCGGGGCACGGCGAAGTTAAGGGCGTGCAGGACGGGGCGGGGGCCTCGGACGACGGTGAGGCCGGCGGCGTATACGGCGGCCGCCGGGGGTTCCGGCGAAGCGGCGGAAGAGGGGGAGGGGTCCGGGGAGGATGACCCCTCGGGAATATTCATCATGTGATGAATATTCCTCCGGTGAGGCCGGACCGTCAAGCGTCTCGGGGGCGCAATGGCGGCGCCGGCGCTCGCGGGGTCGACCGGAAGCGGGACGTCCGCGGGCGGGTGACTCCGCGCTCCAGGGGACATCAGGACGTAACGGAAGTTCGGCCCGTCCTCAACTCCCTTACGTGACAATGGATTTCGGTGCCGGGGTCTCCCCCACTGCCGGCGCCCACGCATCTCCCCCGGAGGTGCGCTTCAGATGCGTCCCGTTCGTCATGCACGTCATGTCCGTCAGGTGCCTGGTTCCCGATCCCTCGCCCGCCCTTCCCTCCCCCGTGCCGATCTGGGCGCTGCCCGGCAGCAGCCTGCAGGTCAGCGGGCCGGCGGCCGAGCTGACCGTCCTCGTTCACGAGGCCGTGCACACCCATGGCCCTGCCGCGCTCGGCGTCCTGGTGGCCGCCGCCGGGCTCCTGCAGATCGGGCTGGGGGTGCTGCGGCTCGGGCGGTGGTTCCGGGCGGTGTCCGTCACCGTTGTGCAGCGGATGCTCGCGGGGATCGGCCTCGTACTCGTCGCAGGTCAGGTGTACGCGAAGGGGGACGCCGCGTCCGTGCCCGCGAGCGGGGTGGGCAAGGTGCTCGGGCTCGCGGCGCTGCCCGGTGCGTCGGATCCCGTCGCACTCGCGGTCGGCGTCGGGACCGTCCTCGTACTGGTGCTGTGGCCCCGCTGGCGGCGGGCGGCGCGGCTGCTGCCCGCGCCGCTGGCCGCGATCAGGCCGGCAGCCGTGGTGACCGGGGCGTTCGGGTTACCGGTCCGACGCGTGGAGGTGCGCGGGCTGTTCGACGCGGTGCAGCTGCCCTCGCCGGCGAGTGCGGGGCTCCTGGTGCACGCGGGCTGCAAGCCGGTCCCGGTACGGGAGTTGCTGCCGGTACGGGAGATGGTGCCGGTGTGGCGTGAGCATCAGGGTGAGGCGGTGGTGCTCGCGGTGACGGCGTTCGCGATCGTCGCCACGAATCTCTTCGAAGGGGTGCTGGTGGGGCTCGCGCCCGCCGTCGCGAAGACGGCGTGGGACATCAGCCGCGTACAAGTCCGGACCGAGGACCGGGGCGGCCGGGCTGGTCGTACGGGTGGCCGGCAACGCCGCGTTTCTGCGGTTGCCGAAGCTGCTCGACGCGCTGGAGGCCTTGCCTGCCGACCGGGACGTGCGGCTGGAGCTGGACGGGCTGAGGCATCTCGATCACGCGCGCGCCACGGCGCTGGAGGGGTCGGTGGCGGGGCGGGTGCGGACGACGGTGTCGTGAGGTTGTGGGTGCGGCCGACCTCGTAGCGGCTGTGGGTCAGGTGCGGATGGCCACCAGGAGTTCGACCACGTAGGTCTCCTCCACCGTGCCGTCCGGGAAAAGCTCGCCGACCCGGGCGCGCTCCTCGGTGAGGAAGGCCTGCGCGTCGCCCTCTTCGAGGACAAGGAACGCCGAGTGGCTGCCGATGTTGGCGAGGTGCGTGTCCAGCGGGACATGCCGGCTCCACCGCACGTGGCGCAGCGTGACCTCGCCGCGTCCCGGCAGGGCCGTAAGACCGGACAGTTCGGTGGCGCGGGCCTCGTCGGGCCGCTGCCTGGCGCCCGTCTCCACACCCACGTGGCGCGCGATGCGCTCGTGCTGCGCGGCGATCCACGGGACGTCGAGGGCAACGGTGTTCCACCACAGCGCGAGCGCGCCGCCCGGGCGCAGGACCCGCATCGCCTCGGGGGCCGAGCGGGCCGGCTCGGTCCAGTGCCACGACTGGGCGTAGGTGAGGAGGTCGAGGGAGGCGTCAACGAGCGGGAGGGCGTTGCCGTCGCCCCGCACGATCGGCACGGCGGGCAGGGTCTGGCGGAACTCGAGCGCCATGCCCTCGCCCGGTTCGACGGCGACCACGCGTGCGCCGCGCGCGTGCAGGAGGGCGGTCGAGATGCCGGTGCCCGCGCCTACGTCGGCCACGCGGGCGCCGGCGAGGGGCCGTCCGGCCGCTTCCTCGACGGCCTCTAGGAGGGCGGGCGGGTAGGACGGGCGGTTCGCGGCGTACTGGGCGGCGGCGATGTTGAACGAGTCAGCGCGCGAGACAGTGGTCATGCCGCCATCCTGTCCTGCGCGGGGGACTCTCGTCAGTACGTGGTGTGCGGCTCGGGCGGTGCCTCGTCGCCCGTACGCGCGGGGGGCTTTGTTTGCGCCCGGGGAGTGTGTCAGCCCTTGCGCTTCTTCTTCGACGGGTTGCCGGTGCGGCGGGTGCTGCGGCGTTCGTACTGTTCGCGGGCGGTCGCGTACTCCTGCCTGCGGAGTTTCTCGCCCGGGGCCTCGGAGAAGCAGCGCAGGCAGTACGCGAGCAGTACGCCGACGAAGCCGATCGACATGAAGCCGCGCAGGGACGCCTGCGCCTCGGGGTCCGGGCGCTTGGAGAAGCCGTCCCACGTGCGGCGGAAGGCGAGGGCGCTGCAGATCGCGAACATCAGGACGACGAGTACGTTCACGAAGGAGCCGACGTCGGCGATGGCCAGGCCCTCGTACGCGAAGCGCAGCACGAAACAGCCGGCCGCCGCGCCGACGAGCGCGCCCGCGGCGACCGCTGCGCGGCGCCAGGTGTAGCCACCGTCGTGCTCGACCCAGGTCCTGCCGAAGAAACGGATCTCCTCGGGCTGGGGGCCTGCGGGGATGCCGCCGTCTGCTTCCGGGGTCTCGGGGGCGGGGCTGAGGGTGCCGGATTCGTCGCTCACAGGTCGATTATGGCGGGCTCCGGCGGCGGCTTGGGGTCCGGAGGTCGGGCTTGGGGTCCGGAGGTCAGGCTTGAGGGCCGGAGGTCAGGCTTGAGGGCCGGAGGTCAGGCTTGGGTGGGGCTTGGGTGGTGCCAGGCGGGTCCGGTGGATTGTCAGACCCCTCCCCTACATTGCCCGTATGACGAATTACGTACTGGTCGCAGGGGCGTGGCTCGGGGCGTGGGCGTGGGACGACGTGGTGCCGGACCTGCGTGCGGCGGGGCACGGCGCGCACGCCGTGACGCTCACCGGGGTCGCCGACAAGCTGGGTCTTCCGGCGGGGCAGAAGACCCATGTCCAGGACATCGTCGACGAGGTGGAGCGCCTCGGACTCCGCGATGTCGTGCTGGTCGGGCACAGCTACTCGGGCATCCCGGTCGGTCAGGCCGCCGAGCGGATCGGTGACCGGCTGAGGCGCGTGGTGTTCGTCGACTCGAGTGTTCCGGCGGACGGGGAGTCCTTCGTGTCCGCGTGGTGGCAGGGGCCGGCGGCGCTGGAGGCCGTACTCGCCGCGAACGACGGTGACTGGCCGCCGCTGACTGCGCCCGAGTGCGAGGGGCAGGGGCTCGACGATGCCCAGATCGCGCGGTTCGTGAGCGGGGCCACGCCGCACCCGGGGGCGTCCCTGTCGGAGCCGGCCGTGCTGTCCCGCCCGCTGGGCGAGCTGCCGGCGACGTACATCAAGTGCCTGCTCGACGGGCCGGAGCCGAGTGATGACGTGGCCGAGCTCCTGCGCGGCGAGAGCTGGCGGCTGCGGGAGATGGACACGGGGCACTGGCCGATGTTCTCCCGGCCGCGGGAGCTGGCGCGGATTCTGCTTGAGGAGGCCGGGGGCGAGCAGCGGTAGCCAGGCCGGTTGAGGGGCGGGAGCCAGAGGCCCCCGCCCGCCGTCCGCTACGCGCAGCGCGGGGCCACGTAACCGTCGTTGCCTGTCTTCACATACGCGTCCGACACGTACTGACCATTGGCGATGTTGTCCCAGAGGTTCGTCGTGCCGTATGTGCCGCTGATGCTCTCGCCCGGCTTCTGGCAGTTGATCGGCACGCGGGCGTCGAGCGGCAGGACCTTGACCAGCTGGTAGTGGGTGCCGGGGCCGCTGCGTACCTTCAGGCGGACTCCGGGGGCGACCGGGTAGCGGATGGCGAGCGCGTCGGCGTTCAGCTGCTCCGCAGTGCCCCCTGCCTCATCCGCCGCGATGCCCTCAACCGTTCCCGCGCCGTCCTCAACAGCCATGTCGGTCTCCCCCGTTGATCACTCTGACGTCTCTGACATCTCTGAACACGCGTACGTGCCGCGCGACCCGCGCAGGCTAGCAAGCCCCTCCGACATCGCACGCACCATCGACTAGGCTCCGTGCGTCGCGCTTGCGGACACAGACACGGGGGTGGGCGATGCCGCCGCTGCGCAGCACCGGGCCGGGCCGGGAAGCGGAACATCCTGAGTACGCCGGGCAGTACCGTCTTGAGTCATGCCTCGGCGCGGGCGGCATGGGTGTGGTGCACCTGGCGACGTCCGCTTCGGGGCTGCGTCTCGCCATCAAGGTCGTACATGCCGAGTACGCGGCGGATCCCGAGTTCAGGGCCCGTTTCCGGCAAGAGGTAAACGCCGCGCGAAGGGTCAGCGGCGCCTTCACCGCGCCGGTGGTCGACGCCGATCCGAATGCCGAACTGCCGTGGATGGCCACGCTGTTCATCCCCGGCGACACGCTCGCCGAGCGGGTGAAGCGGAACGGCGCGCTGGCGTCCGACGACGTCCGCAGGCTGGGTGCGGGGCTCGCCGAGGCGCTGCGCGACATCCATCGTGTCGGCGTCGTGCACCGCGATCTCAAGCCGAGCAACGTCCTCCTCGCCGCCGACGGCCCGAAAGTCATCGACTTCGGCATCTCCCGCCCGACGGACAGCGATCTGCGTACCGAGACGGGCAAGTTGATCGGCTCGCCGCCGTTCATGGCGCCCGAGCAGTTCCAGCGGCCCCGTGAAGTGGGACCCGCCGCGGATGTCTTCGCCATGGGCGCCGTGCTGGCCCACGCGGCGACGGGGCGCGGGCCCTTCGACTCGAACAGCCCGTACATCGTCGCCTACCAAGTCGTCCACAACGAGCCGGACTTGGCCGGGGCGCCCGAGGACCTCGCGCCGCTGATCAGGCGTTGCCTCGCGAAGGAACCCGGGGAGCGGCCCCTGCCCGCCGAGATCATGGAGGCGCTGCGGCAGCCTTCCCCGGCCGGGACGGGAACCGGGACCGGCGCTGGGACAGCGGGTTCTGGGGCCGGCGCGTTCATACCGGCCCAGCGGCGCCCGAGCGGGCAGCGGTACCCGGACAGGCAGTCGGACGCGGACGGCGGACGCGAGGAGAGCACCCGGTGGACCCGGCGCATCCGCCGCCAGGACGGGCCCGCGCCCGCATCCACACCCGCCGGCCAGGACTCCCCCGCGTCCCGGGCGGACCAGCCCACCCACCCGCGGCCGGGCGAAAGAGCCACGCCGAAGTCACCGCGGCACCGTCGCCGCTGGGCACTGACGGCAGGAGCCGTACTCGCGCTGGCAGCGGCCGGCGCAGGCATCGCGCTGTACACGGCGGAGGGCGGTGGCGGGACCGGATCCGGCGGGACGGCCGTGCGGCAAGCCGGATCCTTCAAGCCCTGGCACAAGAACCTCGGTGGAGCGAGCGCCACCGCCCCGGCGTGCGCCTCCGGGCCGGGCGCCCTCTACTGCGTCAGCGGCGGCGGCAGAACAACGCGGCTCGACCCGCTGAACGGCCACGTCGTGTGGGCCTCGGCCGCGCCCCGCGAGCGGCACCCCTCCGGCACGACCGCGCAGCGGTCCGCTCCGGCGGCGCCCACGCTGTCCGGAGGACTGCTGCACCTGGTCGACGACGGCCGGATCAGGGCACTGGATCCCCGTACGGGCGAGGAGCGTTGGGACGTCGACGCGTCCGCGTACGAGGCCGTGGAGCACGGCGTGGACACGACGCTGCTGATCGGATCGGGCGGTACCGTGCGCGCCCTGAACAGCGCGACCGGCGAGCCGCGGTGGACGAAGCGCGTCGGCGGCCTCGGCACCCAGTGGATCGCTGGACCGCGCGGCGACGGCGACTTCTTCGCCGTAACGGCGTCCGCCGACGGAGGCACCACGTCGGTCAGCGCGATCGGCGCCCACGGGGGCGCCGTGCTGTGGACCGTCCGGGCCGCGGGCAGCCTCAGCCCCTTCGGCGCATCGGACGAAGCCGTGTACCTGCTGTCCACCGACACGGACCTCCTGGTGGACGCCGTCGTACGGCTCGACACCGGCGACCGGACCGCACACCGCTTCCCCCTGACGACGCCCGCGGACCAGGCCGAGGCCACGGAGAGCGGCGGCATCGCCTACGTATACGGAGCCGGCGGCTCACTCGTCGCCGTCGACACCACGGCGACGAGGCCGCAGGACGCGGTCAGCTGGCGCCTGGAGACCTCGGTCAGCCGCCCCTCGCGGCCCGTCGTGTCGGACCGGTCGCTCTACCTCACCGCACCCGACGGCCGCCTCCTCGCCACCGACGCCCGTACCGGCAAGCCCCTGGGCCAGACGCGCCCCCGACTCGGGAGTGAACCCGGGCGGGTGGCCGGGGAGTTGCCCGCGCCCGTCGTGGGTGAGGCAGGGCGCGTCTACGGGAGTGCGCCGGACGGGAGTGTGTTCGGGGTGGACGGGCGGGAGCCCGGGCGCTGGTGACGTGGGCCGGGGCAGCACTCAGGTCAGGCACGGTCGCCGTACAGACGTAAGGACAGTCGCCGTACAGACATGAGCCCGCCCGGCAGCGAAATCGCCGCCGGGCGGGCTCACATCAGCGTCGGTATCGGCAGTGGCACTGGCCGATGCGGGCTCGGACAGAGTCACGCCACCGCCTCATCCGGCGGCAGTCGGTCCTCAGCCCAGCTTCGAGACGTCCCGCACCGCGCCCTTGTCCGCGCTCGTGGCCATCGCGGCGTAGGCGCGCAGCGCCGCCGAGACCTTGCGTTCCCGGGCGACCGGGGCGTAGACGCCGTTCAGGGCCTCGCGGCGGGTGGCCAGCTCCGCGTCGGGGACGAGGAGTTCGATCGAGCGGTTCGGGATGTCGATGCGGATGCGGTCGCCGTCCTGGACGAGGGCGATCGTGCCGCCGGACGCCGCCTCGGGCGAGGCGTGGCCGATGGACAGGCCCGACGTGCCGCCGGAGAAGCGGCCGTCCGTGATCAGGGCGCAGGTCTTGCCGAGGCCGCGGCCCTTGAGGAACGACGTCGGGTAGAGCATCTCCTGCATGCCGGGACCGCCCTTGGGGCCCTCGTAGCGGATGACCACGACGTCGCCGTGCGTGATCTCCTTCTTGAGGATCTTGTCGACGGCGTCCTCCTGCGATTCGCAGACGACCGCCGGACCCTCGAAGGTCCAGATCGACTCGTCGACGCCCGCCGTCTTCACGACGCAGCCGTCGACCGCCAGGTTGCCCTTGAGGACCGCCAGGCCGCCGTCCTTCGAGTACGCGTGCTCGGCGGACCGGATGCAGCCGTTCTCGGCGTCCACGTCGAGCGCCTCCCAGCGCTCCGACTGGGAGAACGCCTCCGCCGAGCGGACGCAGCCGGGGGCCGCGTGCCACATCTCGACGGCCTCCGCGGACGGGGAGCCCCCGCGCACGTCCCACGTCTTCAGCCAGTCGGACAGCGACGGGCTGTGGACGGAGTGGACGTCCTCGTTCAGGAGGCCGGCCCGGTACAGCTCGCCGAGGAGGGCGGGGATGCCGCCGGCGCGGTGCACGTCCTCCATGTAGTACGTGCGGTCCTTCGCCACGTTCGGCGCGACCTTGGCGAGGCACGGCACACGGCGCGAGACGTCGTTGATCTCGTCCAGACCGAAGGCGACGCCCGCCTCCTGCGCGGCGGCCAGCAGGTGCAGGATCGTGTTGGTGGAGCCGCCCATGGCGATGTCGAGGGCCATGGCGTTCTGGAAGGCCGCGAAGGTGGCGACGTTACGCGGCAGGACCGACTCGTCGTCCTCCTCGTAGTAGCGGCGCGTGATGTCCATGACGGTGCGGGCCGCGTTCTCGTACAGCGCCTTGCGGGCCGTGTGCGTCGCGAGGACCGAGCCGTTGCCGGGCAGGGAGAGGCCGATGACCTCCGTCAGGCAGTTCATGGAGTTGGCCGTGAACATGCCGGAACAGGAACCGCAGGTCGGACAGGCGTTCTCCTCGATACGGAGGATGTCCTCGTCCGAGATCTTGTCGTTCACGGCGTCGGAGATCGCGTCGACCAGGTCGAGCGTGCGGACGGTGCCGTCGACCAGGGTGGCGCGGCCGGACTCCATCGGGCCGCCGGAGACGAAGACCGTCGGGATGTTCAGGCGCAGGGCCGCCATCAGCATGCCGGGCGTGATCTTGTCGCAGTTCGAGATGCAGATCAGGGCGTCGGCGCAGTGCGCCTCGACCATGTACTCGACGCTGTCCGCGATCAGGTCGCGGGAGGGCAGCGAGTAGAGCATGCCGCCGTGGCCCATCGCGATGCCGTCGTCGACGGCGATCGTGTTGAACTCGCGTGCGATGCCGCCCGCCGCCGTGATCGCGTCGGAGACGATGCGGCCGACCGGCTGCAGGTGGGTGTGGCCGGGCACGAACTCGGTGAACGAGTTGGCCACGGCGATGATCGGCTTCCGGCCGATGTCCGCACCGGGTACCCCGGAGGCGCGCATAAGGGCGCGCGCGCCCGCCATGTTGCGTCCATGGGTGACTGTGCGGGACCTCAGCTCGGGCATCGTCGCTCGCTCCTTCAAGGGCCCGCATACGGGCCCGTGCGGCAGATAGGGCTGCTATCGAGCGTACGCCGCCGATCCAGGATCCGGACAGAGCGTCCGGAATGCGGGACGGGCGTCTCGCTGTATGTCCCGTTCAGCCGGCCGGAGCCCTCGTCACTCCCCCGTCAGATGCCCCTGCACCACCGGCGCCACCCGCTCGACGATCCGCTCCATGTCGGCCGACGCCAATGGTTCCACCTTGATCACGTACCGCAGCATCGCGACCCCCACGAGCTGCGCCGCCGCCAGCTCCGCCCTGAGCTCGGCCTCCTCGGACGGCAGGTCGAGCTGCCCGGCGATCTTCCGCAGCAGCTGTACGGCGACCAGGCGCCGGAAGACGGCCGCCGCGGTCTCGTTGTTCACGGCCGAGCGGACGATCGCGAGGAGCGGGGCACGGGTCGCCGGGTTCTCCCACACGGAGAAGATGAAACGGGTGAGGCGCTCGCCGACGCCGTCCGTCGGGCCGTCCTCGATGGCGGCCGGCGCGTTCAAAGCGGGGGCGAAGGCGACCTCGATGGACGCCTCGAAGACCTGCTCCTTCGTACCGAAGTAGTGGTGCACCAGTGCCGCGTCCACGCCCGCCGCCTTGGCGATGCCGCGTACCGACGTCTTCTCGTAACCACGCTCGGAGAACTCCGCGCGGGCCGCCTCCAAGATGCGATCGCGGGTCGCGGGGCCCGCCGCCTCCGTCTGCGTACGGGAAGGCCGCCCCCTGCGGCGTACGGGAGGGACGTCCGGGTCGGTCATGAGCGGGGAACCCGGACCGCCGACGCGAGGTGGAGCCGGGTGAAGGCGAGTGCCTCGGCGAGGTCGGCCTCACGTTCGGCGCTGGACATGGCGCGGCGGGTGTTGACCTCGATGACGACGTGCCCGTCGAAGCCGGTCAGGGCGAGGCGCTCCAGGAGCTCGGCGCAGGGCTGCGTGCCGCGGCCGGGGACCAGGTGCTCGTCCTTGCTGGAGCCGCCGCCGTCGGCGAGGTGGACGTGGCCGAGGCGGTCGCCCATGCGGTCGATCATCGACATCGCGTCGGTGCGGGCCGTCGCGGTGTGGCTGAGGTCGATCGTGAAGTGCCGGTAGTCGTCCTTGGTGACGTCCCAGTCGGGGGCGTACGCGAGCATCTCGCGGTCCCGGTAGCGCCAGGGGTACATGTTCTCGACAGCGAAGCGGACTTCCGTCTCGTCGGCCATGCGCCAGATGCCGTCGACGAAGTCGCGTGCGTACTGGCGCTGCCAGCGGAAGGGCGGGTGGACGACGACCGTGGACGCGCCGAGCTTCTCCGCCGCCGACTTCGCGCGCTGGAGCTTGGTCCACGGGTCGGTGGACCAGACGCGCTGCGTGATCAGCAGACAGGGCGCGTGCACGGCGAGGATCGGGACCTGGTGGTAGTCGGAGAGCCGGCGCAGGGCCTCGATGTCCTGGCTGACGGGGTCGGTCCAGACCATGACCTCGACGCCGTCGTAGCCCAGGCGTGCCGCGATCTCGAAGGCCGTCGCCGTCGACTCCGGATAGACCGAGGCCGTCGACAGGGCGACCTTCGCATCCGGGATGCGCACCACTGGTTCTGCCACGGAGACAGAGTACGGGCCCCGGCTGAGCCCCGGGGAGGTGGCCGGCGGGCGGGCGCTGTGGGGTGCGCCTCAATTGGGCATCCCCGGCCGGCGGCCCCGGGCAGTGGCGGGAGCCGCCGCGGCCGGGGTGCCCGTGACCGCGACCCGGCCGCGGCCCGCGGTACGTCCCGTCAGACCCCCGGCATGTGGTCGAGCCGCCTGAGGATCACGCCCTCCCGGAGCGCCCAGGGGCAGACCTCCAGGGTTTCCACCCCGAACAGGTCCATGGCACCCTCGGCCACCAGCGCGCCCGCGAGCAGCTGGCCCGCTCGGCCCTCCGAGACCCCGGGGAGTTCGGCGCGCTCCGCCTCCGTCATCGCGGCGAGGCGCGGCACCCAGTCCTCCAGGGACTTGCGCTTCAGGTCCCGCTGGACGTACAGCCCCTCGGTGGAGCGGGCCGCTCCGGCCAGGCGCGCGAGCTGCTTGAACGTCTTGGACGTGGCGACGACGTGATCGGGTTTGCCGAAGCGCGTGAACTCCCCGACCGAGCGTGCGATCTGCGCCCGCACGTGCCGGCGCAGCGCCTTGATGTCCGCGGCGTCCGGCGGGTCACCCGGCAGCCAGCCCGCCGTCAGGCGCCCCGCCCCGAGCGGCAGCGACACCGCGGCGTCGGGCTCCTCGTCGATGCCGTACGCGATCTCGAGTGAGCCGCCACCGATGTCCAGGACAAGCAGCTTCCCGGCCGACCAGCCGAACCAGCGGCGGGCCGCGAGGAAGGTGAGCCGGGCCTCCTCCTCGCCGGTGAGGACGCGCAGCTCGACGCCGGTGTCCTCCTTGACCCGGGCGAGGACCTCGTCGGCGTTGCTCGCCTCGCGTACGGCGGAGGTGGCGAAGGGGACGAGGTCCTCGACGCCTTTGTCCTCGGCCGCCTCCAGGGCGTCCCGCACGGTGGCGGTCAGCCGGGCCACGCCGTCGGGGCTGATGGCGCCGCGGTCGTCGAGGAGCTGCGCGAGCCGCAGCTCCGCCTTGTGCGAGTGCGCGGGCAGCGGTCGCGCGCCCGGGTGTGCGTCCACCACAAGCAAGTGCACCGTGTTCGAACCCACGTCGAGGACACCGAGTCTCATATACGGAACGCTACTGCGCCTGGGGCGGGCGTCAGTCCCCGAGGGCACCGCAGCGCGCTTACCCTGGAACCGTGCCAAAGACGAAAAAGGTCAACGCCGACAAGCGCGGTAAAAGCGACAAGGAAGCCAAGTCGGCCAGTAAGCCGTCCAAGGCGCCGAAGTCGAAGGAATCGGGAACTAAGGGGTCACCGCTGAACGAGTCATCAGCGAAGACGGCATCTTCGAAGGGCTCAAAGGGGGCGTCCGCGAAGGGCACGTCTTCAAAGGGCACGTCTTCAAAGGGCAGGGCGAAGGGTTCCGTCCCGGACGAGAAGGGTCTGGACTTCGCCCGCGCCTGGGTCGAGTTCCCCGACCCCGCGGACGACGAGCAGATCTTCCGCTGCGATCTGACGTGGCTGACTTCGCGCTGGAGCTGCATCTTCGGGAGCGGCTGCCAGGGCATCCAGGCGGGCCGCGCGGACGACGGCTGCTGCACGCTCGGCGCCCACTTCTCCGACGAGGACGACGAGAAGCGCGTGGCCGGCTTCGTGGCCCGGCTCACGCCCGACATCTGGCAGCACCACGAGGTCGGTACGGAGACGGGCTGGGTCTCCAAGGACGAGGACGGCGAGCGCCAGACCCGCCCGTACAACGGCTCGTGCATCTTCCAGAACCGTCCCGGCTTCAAGGGCGGCGCGGGCTGCTCGCTGCACATCCTGGCGATCAAGGAGGGCCGCGAGCCCCTGGAGACCAAGCCGGACGTGTGCTGGCAGCTCCCGGTCCGCCGGACCTACGAGTGGATCGACCGGCCCGACGACACCCGCGTGCTCCAGGTGTCCATCGGTGAGTACGACCGCCGCGGCTGGGGCCCGGGCGGCCACGACCTGCACTGGTGGTGCACCTCGGCGACGTCGGCCCACGGCGCGGGCGACCCGGTGTACGTCTCCTACCGGCCCGAGCTGACCGAGCTCATGGGCAAGGAGGGCTACGACCGCCTCGCCGAGCTGTGCGAGGAGCGCCTGGCCTCCCAGCTGCCGCTGCTCGCGCCGCACCCGGCGGATCCCGCCAGCGCTTCCTAGCCCCCTGTCCCCGCCGGCCGGCGGGGACCGCGCTAGCCGCCGCTCGGGCTCGCGCCGCCGCCGCTCGGCGGCGGTGACGAGTCCGTGGGGGCCGACGGGCTCGGTGACGGGTCGGACGGCGTGGGGCTCTGGTCGGACGGAGTGGGGTCCGGGTCGGACGGGCCGGGGTCCGACGGCGTGGGGTCGGACGGCGTGGGGTCCGACGGGCCGGGGCCCGGGTTGCCCGTGTTCGACGGGTCGGGGCCCGGGTCCGAGGGGCCCGAACTCCCGTGTCCCTCTATTGAGATGACGGCCCCGGAGGGGTCGATGCCGATGCGCGCCGACCAGTGACCGGCGGGCTCCCGGTCGTGATCGACGTACACCCGGATCGTGAACGACTCGCCGGGCCGCAGCGTTCCCGACGTGCTCGTCAGATAGAGCCAGCTCGCTCCGGTGTGCGCGGACCAGTGGACCGGTGAACTCCCGGACGCCGTCAGCGTGATGAGGGTCGCGGAGCCGCTCGGCTGCGCCTCGACGGTGAGCCGGCCCGGGCCCGAGTGCGAGGGGCCGCCGGGGCTGATGACCTCCACGGAGACGTCCGGGGAGCGGCTGCCCGCGGTGAAACGGGGGTCCGGGGTCGTGCGCGCGTTGCCCGCGTTCTCGTACGCGCCGTCCACGCCGTTGCCGTCGAGCCCGCCCGGGTCGCCGGCCTCGCTCGCGCTGATCGAGCGCCCGTCCTGGCTCTCGCCCGTCTGCGGCGCTCCCCGGTACGCCGCCCACAGCGCCAGCACCGGAGCGGCCACGACGGTGGCGACGACCGTCGTCGTGACGGCACGCGCGCGTAGCCGGTCTCGGCGGGCGGCGCGGTCCTTGGGGTCCATCGGGAAGCCGCGCCGGTCGAAGCGGGGTGCCGCGCCGCGCTGGGGGCGGTTGCCATGGGCCATCGCCCCGTGCAGGGCCGCGCGCGGGGCCGTCGCGAGGGGCAGGGCGGCCGGGGTGACCGTGGTGCCGGGCCAGGCGCCGGGGGTGGCGCGCTCGGCGGTGCGGCGGCAGCGGGGGCAGTCGTCGACGTGCCGGACCAGCTCGCGGCGCAGGGCGGAGCTCAGCAGCAGCTGATTGTCCCCGGTGAGGCGGGCGACGCTCGGGCAGGTGCCGGTCTCCACCACGGCCAGCGCGGCGCGGGTGCGTTCCACCTCGCAGGCGGCGGAGGCGAGCAGCTCGCGGGTGAGCGCCGGGTCCGTGCCCAGCGCGGCGGCGACCTCTCGGGGCGACAGCTGGTGACGTACGGCCAGCTCCAGCGCCTCGCGCTGCTCGGGTGTCGTACCGGCCGCCTCCGGCCAGGCCAGGAGCGCCAGCTCTCGGCGGCGCTGCGCCTGGATCTCTTCGGAGGGGGTCTCTTTGGCGGGCGGGGTTTCGGGGTGGGGCCTGCCCGATGCGTGCGTCCCCTGTCTGCGGCGCTTCGCCTCCGCGAGCGCCCGCAGGCACGACCAGCGCGCGAGCGCGTACAGCCACGCTTTGCGGTCGCTCTCGGATTCGGGGCCGCGGGAGCCGCGGCGTTCGCCGAGCGCGAGGGCGTCGCCCAGCGCCGCGAGGGCGTCGTCGTGATCGCACAGGACGGACAGGCAGTACGTGAACAGGCCGTCCAGATAAGGCTCGTAGCGCGATGTCGGGCGCTGGGGTACGGTCCGCGGCGCAGGTCGCCCGCGCCCGTCGCGGTGCGCCCGGTGTGCGCCGGTGGTCTGCGTGGGAGTTTCCGGCCTGCTGGTCATCACCCGTGCGACCGTAGGCGGATGGTGCCGCACCCTTCCTCCCCCTTGGGGACATTTAATCCGTACGGGTGAAACGATCCCTCAAAGGGGGACGCGAATACTAAATTCCGTTCAGGGGAACATGCGCTCGGCGCATTTTTGTGCGCCGGGGGGCGCATGGGCGCACACCCGGCGCGGGGCTCCCCTGAGGGGGCGGGTGGCGGTCGGCGCCGGGTTGTCAGTGGTCTCGGTTACGGTTCGGTGCATGGCTGCCCGTACGAAATCCGGCAAGGACCGGCCGTCCTACCGCTGCACCGAGTGCGGCTGGCAGACGGCGAAATGGCTGGGTCGCTGCGGCGAGTGCCAGGCGTGGGGGACGGTCGAGGAGTACGGCGTGCCCGCCGTGCGGACGACCGCGCCCGGCCGGGTCACGACGTCCGCCGTCCCGATCGGCCAGGTCGACGCCCGGCAGGCCACCGCCCGCTCCACCGGCGTGCCCGAGCTCGACCGGGTCCTGGGCGGGGGCCTCGTACCCGGCGCCGTCGTCCTGGTCGCGGGCGAGCCCGGCGTCGGCAAGTCCACCCTCCTGCTCGACGTCGCCGCCAAGGCCGCCAGCGACGAGCACCGCACCCTGTATGTCACGGGTGAGGAGTCGGCCAGCCAGGTCCGGATGCGCGCCGACCGCATCAAGGCGATCGACGACCATCTGTATCTCGCCGCCGAGACCGATCTGTCCGCGGTCCTCGGCCACTTGGACGCCGTCAAGCCCAGCCTCCTGATCATGGACTCCGTGCAGACCGTCGCCTCCCCCGAGATCGACGGCGCCCCCGGCGGCATGGCCCAGGTCCGCGAGGTCGCCGGCGCGCTGATCCGCGCCTCCAAGGACCGCGGCATGGCCACCCTCCTCGTGGGCCACGTCACCAAGGACGGCGCCATCGCCGGCCCTCGCCTCCTTGAACACCTCGTGGACGTCGTCCTCTCCTTCGAAGGCGACAGGCACGCGCGCCTGCGCCTCGTCCGCGGTGTGAAGAACCGGTATGGGACGACCGACGAGGTCGGCTGCTTCGAGCTCCACGACGAGGGCATCACGGGACTCGCCGACCCCAGCGGGCTGTTCCTCACCCGCCGCGACGAGCCCGTTCCCGGGACGTGTCTCACCGTCACCCTGGAGGGGCGGCGGCCCCTTGTCGCCGAGGTCCAGGCCCTCACCGTCGACTCCCAGATCCCGTCCCCCCGGCGTACGACGTCCGGCCTGGAGACCTCTCGCGTCTCGATGATGCTCGCCGTGCTCGAGCAGCGCGGGCGGATCAGCGCCCTGGGAAAGCGGGACATCTACTCCGCGACCGTCGGCGGCGTGAAGCTCTCCGAGCCCGCCGCGGACCTCGCCATCGCGCTCGCCCTCGCCAGCGCCGCCAGCGACACCCCGCTCCCCAAGAACCTCGTCGCGATCGGTGAAGTGGGCCTCGCGGGCGAGGTCAGACGGGTGACCGGCGTGCAGCGCCGGCTCGCCGAGGCGCACCGGCTCGGCTTCACCCACGCCCTCGTGCCGAGCGATCCCGGCAAGGTGCCCGCCGGTATGAAGGTCACCGAAGTCGCCGACATGGGGGATGCTCTGCGCGTGCTGCCCAGGAGCCGTCGCCGAGAGGCCCCACGGGAGACGGAGGAGCGCCGGTAGACTTTGCCCTGGTCTCGCCCGTGCGTACGAACCCTGGGCATTCAAGATCTGCAAGTTCCGCAGGATCTGCGACATCTGTGACATCTGCGATGTCTGCAATAGATGTCTGCAATATCTGTGACATCTGCGACCGGAGGAGTGCAGTGGCAGCCAACGACCGGGCAGCAGCTCCCGGCAAGTCCGGCGGGAGCTCCGGCGCCGATGGGCTGATGCGCGCCTCACTGAGCGCCGTCGCGCCCGGTACGGCGCTGCGTGACGGCCTCGAGCGAATCCTCCGCGGCAACACCGGCGGACTCATCGTTCTCGGCTGGGACAAGACCGTCGAGTCGATGTGTACCGGCGGTTTCATCCTGGACGTCGAGTTCACCGCGACGCGCCTGCGCGAGCTGTGCAAGCTCGACGGCGGCATCGTCATCGACAAGGACATCACCAAGATCCTTCGGGCGGGCGTCCAGTTGGTGCCGGACCCCACGATCCCCACGGAGGAGACGGGCACGCGGCACCGCACGGCGGACCGCGTGAGCAAGCAGGTCAGCTTCCCTGTGGTCTCCGTGTCGCAGTCGATGCGGCTCATCGCCCTCTACGTGGACGGGCAGCGGCGCGTTCTCGAGGACTCGGCCGCGATTCTCTCCCGGGCGAATCAGGCGCTGGCGACTCTCGAGCGGTACAAGCTCCGCTTGGACGAGGTGGCCGGGACGCTCTCCGCGCTCGAGATCGAGGATCTCGTTACCGTGCGCGATGTGACCGCGGTCGCTCAGCGGCTGGAGATGGTGCGGCGCATCGCCACCGAGATCGCCGAGTACGTGGTGGAGCTCGGGACGGACGGGCGACTGCTCGCCCTTCAGCTCGACGAGTTGATCGCCGGCGTCGAGCCCGAGCGGGAGCTCGTCGTTCGGGACTATGTGCCGGAGCCCACCGCCAAGCGCTCCCGGACCGTTGATGAGGCGCTGTTCGAGCTCGATGCGCTGACGCATGCCGAGCTTCTTGAACTGTCCACTGTGGCACGCGCGTTGGGGTACACCGGGTCTCCGGAGACCCTCGACTCGGCCATTTCGCCTCGCGGGTTCCGGCTGCTGGCGAAGGTGCCCCGGCTGCCTGGGGCGATCATTGACCGGCTTGTCGAGCACTTTGGCGGGTTGCAGAAGCTGCTCGCCGCCAGCGTCGATGATCTGCAGGCTGTGGACGGCGTCGGGGAGGCTCGTGCCCGGAGCGTGCGGGAAGGGCTCTCGCGGTTGGCCGAGTCTTCGATCCTTGAGCGGTACGTCTAGGCTGCCGCCGGGCTGGGGCGTGGGGGCCTCGCCGTTTTCTTCGGGTGCGGGGGCGCAGCGCTGTCCTCAGGTGCGGGGGCGCAGCGCCGTTTTCAGGTGCGGGGCCGCAGCGCCGTTTTCAGGTGCGGGGCCGCGCCGGGATGTGCGTGCTCGCTGTTCTACGGGGCCTCGTCACCCAGCTGATTACCTGCACGTGGTGCTGGTGGCTCCGCGCGCACATCCCGCCACGGCCCCTCCCGTCTCGTACCCGGCCGGTGGCCGGTGGGCCGTTCGTCGGCCCTTCTGTCTCGTACGCGACTGATCGCCGGGGGCACGTCGGGCGGCTGTGCCTGTCAGTCCTTGGCCAGTACGAAAGATGCCTGAGTCTTGGGGAGTTGGGCTGCCTTCGCCTCTACCAGGTAGGTTCCTGGCGTTGCCGGGCCTGCCGTCGGGGTTGCGCACTGAGGGGCGCTTGCCTTGCGGTCCCATTCGATCGTGTGCGTGATGTGGGCGCCTGCCGGTACGCGCAGCAGGAGGCTGCCGGAGCCCTTGGGGCAGTCGCCGGAGGACCAGATCTCGTCGTCGCTGGAAGCCTGAGTGATCGTCAGGACCGCGTTCTTCGGGCCGAGATCGACCTTGCAGTCCTTCGCCGTCGTGTTCTTGGCCGTCAGCTCGAACTTCGGCTTCTCTCCGGGCGCGTACGAGTTGTGGACGCTGCGCAGCGTCAGGGTCACGCCGCCTGTCGTGCAGTCGGGGAGGCTCGAGCCCGCGGGGAGTCGGTCGCCCGCGCCTGTGCCGCCCTTCGCGTCGTCATCGGATCCCGCCCCTGAGCCGGCTGTGTCCGAGCCTGAGCCGTCACCGTTGTCGCCGTCCGAGGAACCGCCGTCACCACCACCGCCGCCGCCCGACTCGTCGCGGCCGCCCGGGTGTTCGCTGATCGCGGGTCCGGACCCGGAGGGGCCGGGCGTGATGGAAGAGGGCGCGGTGTTCTTGCCGTTCGAGCCACCGGCGCTGTTCCTGCCGCCTCCGCCACCGGAGTTGACGGCCCATACGATCAGCAGCGCGAGCAGCGCCACCATGGACAGCAGAACGGCCCTCCGTCGCCAGTAAATGGTGGAGGGAAGCGGCCCGATCGGATTGCGCAGAGATCCCACGGCGCAAACTGTACGAGAGATCCGTCCGTTCTCCCGCCCCCACCCGCCGCCACGGCCCGCGAGTTTTGCGGATCATAGTCCCGGGCGGCCGTTCCGGCGCGGGGACAACCCCTGTCTTTCGTCAGGTACGGGACGAGACCATCGCCGGATGTGACCGCGTACGGGCCTTACGTACCGTCCGTGACATGGGAATCTTCGACTCCGGCCTCTATCGCGACATCACCGGCTTCGCCCACGGCACCCCGTCGTGGTTCCAGCACCTCATGGAGGTGTTCACCGAGCTGGGGCTGCTGGTATTCGCCCTGCTCTTCGTCGTGGCCTGGTGGCGGGCCCGGCGCGGTGATCCACGGGCCCTGACCGTCGCGGTGCTCGCCCCGCCGGCCACCGGCGTCGCCTACGTGTGCAGCGAGCTGGTCAAGTCCGTTGTCGACGAAGAGCGTCCCTGCCGGGCCGTCTCCGGCGCCCTGAACTCTCTTGTCGCGTGTCCGCCGCACGGTGACTGGTCGTTCCCCAGCAATCACGCCACCATCGCCGCCGCTGCCGCTGTCGGTCTCACCCTCGCCTGGCCCGCCATCGGCCGGCTCACCGTTCCCGTCGCCCTCCTCATGGCCTTCTCCCGCGTCTTCGTCGGCGTCCACTACCCGCACGACGTGGCGGTGGGGCTGGGGGTCGGGGCTCTTGTCTCGTTCGTCGTGGTGCGGCTTTGTGTGGGGGGTGGGGTTCGGGTCGTTGTTGCGATGCGGGGGTCCGGGAATGGCGTTGTTCGTTGGTTCGCCGGGCCGGGGGTGGTTGGTGCGTATGTGGCTGTCGGCGGTCATCGGCAGTGATCAGACCAGGCCCGCCTCGTACGCCACGATGGCCGCCTGCACTCTGTTCTTGACCTCCAAGCGCTCCAGGACCGCGCTGACGTAGGCCTTCACCGTGCCCTCCACCAGGTGCAGGCGGCGCGCTATCTCAGGGTTCGAGAGGCCCGCGCCCACCAGGCCCAGCACCTCGCGTTCGCGTGGGGTGAGCGTGGCCACTCGGGCCCTGGCCGCCGCCTCTCGGCCCAGGCGTTGTGCCCCGAAGCCGTCGATGACATGGCGCGCCACCTTCGGCGACAGGAACGCCGCACCGTCCGCCACGGCCCTGACCCCCGCCATCAGTTCATGCGGGTCACCGGACTTGAGGAGGAATCCGGTGGCCCCGCCGGCCAGGGCCCGGGCCACGTACGCGTCCTCCGAGAACGTCGTCAGCATCGCCACCGCCGTGCCCGGCACCGCTCGTACGATCTCCTCCGCCGCCGCCAGGCCGTCCAGGCGTGGCATGCGGATGTCCAGGAGCGCCACGTCGGGGCGGTGGGCCTGCGTCAGGCTCACCGCCTCACGGCCGTCCGCCGCCTCTGCCACCACCTCGAAGTCGCCGCCCGCCGCCAGGATCGCGCTCACGCCCGCCCGGATCATCGCCTCGTCGTCCGCCAGCAGCACTCGGATCATTTCCGCTCCTTTCGGTTCTGTCGGTGTAGCTGGTCCGCTGTGCCCGGCTTGGGGATCACGCTCTTTTCTGCTAGTTCGTGGTTTTTATTCTTTCTGAAGCAGAGTCTGAAGTGGTCCACCGGGGCGAAGAGTTCGCCGCTCGCCCTGTAGTAGCGGCAGTCCGTCCCCGGTGGAGGCGGGGTTGGAGCTCTGTCCACCGGTGGGTCGCTGATCGTGCGGTCCGGCAGCCGCGGGACCGTCTCCTCCAGCGGCGTTCCGATCTTCAGGGCCGTGTACGCCGTCGGCGTCAGCACCGCGTGCGTCTTCGTGTACGCGTACCAGGCGAACGCCCCGCCGATCAGGACCGCACCCATCGCTGCCGCCGCTCCGAACGCCACCCCGACCCGGCGGTGGGCCAGGCGCCTCGCCGATGCGAAGAGGGCGCCCGGTGCTGTGGTGTCGGGGGTGGGCGTCTTCCCGGTGGGGATGGTGGCGCTGACGCGGTAGCCCTCCTCGTGCGGGCCCGCCTCGAATGAGCCGCCCAGCGCCGCCACTCCGGCGCGCAGGCCTATGAGACCCGTACCGCTGCCCGCCGGGCCCGGGCGGTGCCGGGGGCGGCCGTTCGTGATCTCCACCGTCGTTCCGCCTTCGTTCTGCGTGTGTTCGACGGTGACGGGGGCGCCGGGTGCGTGTCTCGCCGCGTTCGTGAGTGCTTCTTGGATCACTCGGTAGGCGGTGCGGGTTGTTGTGTCGGGGCTGGCGGTGCGGGGGGTTGCGTCGGGGCCGGTGTCCTGGGGGTCTTGCAGTGTTACCGGGAGGCCTGAGTCCGCTGCTCTTTCGATCAGGGCCGCGATGCTTTCGCCCGGTGGGGCCAGGGGCGCCGGCTCGTCGTCCTCGCGCAGCAGGCCGACTATGCCGTGCAGGCGTTCCGTCGCGTCCGATGCCGCCGCGCGCAGTTCGGCCGCCGCCGTGCGGTGCGCCTCGGCCATGTCCGGTGCCACCTGGAGCGCGCCCGCGCGCAGTGCGATGAGGCTCAGTTCGTGGCCCAGTGAGTCGTGCATGTCCTGGGCGATCCTCGCCCGCTCCCGCAGTCTCGCGCGGTCGGCGACGATTCTGTGTTCGCGTTCCAGCTGTTCCGCCCGAGCCCAGCCCGCCGCCGTCAGCTCGCGGCTCTGGCGCCAGTAGCGGCCGATCAGCCAGGGGAAGACCCCGCCGAACAGCAGCGTGCCCATGAGGACCAGCCACTCCGCCGCCGGGTCGACCTGGCGTACCGCGATCTTGGCCGTGCCCGCCGCCGCCACCGCCGCGAACGAGAGCAGTGCGACGCCCGTCGCCGTGCCGCGCAGTCCGAGCAGGAAGGCGAAGGCCGCCAGCGCGCAGCCGTACGACGCGGTGAAGAGGGAGGTGGACGTGGCGAGGCCCGGCGCCGCCGCGAGCAGGAACGCCGTCGCGGGCCAGGTGCGGTGCAGCGCGGTCGCCGCGGCCAGGATCGCGAGGCCGGTGAGCTGGGCCCACAGCGGGGTCCGCTCGTTCAGGCCGAGGCGCTCCGCGGCGACTGCGGGGACGGCCAGGGCCGCCCAGAGCAGGGGGCCCGTACTGCGGGCTGGTGGTCTCACATCTTCCGAAGGTACAAGCGGCGGTCGAGCCGCCGCCCCTGCCGATCGTCAGGGGTGGGCGTCAAGCGCGCGAGGCCGAGCCAACCCGTTTGCGTCGCAGGGTGTCCGCGCCGTCCCCGCTCCCCGTGGCAGGATCGTCCTGCCATGACTGCGCCCACGAACACCAGCACCGAATCCCTGCACGCCCCCGTCATCGACTGGTTCGCGGAGAATGCCCGCGACCTGCCGTGGCGCCACCCCGACGCGGGTCCCTGGGGTGTGATGGTCAGCGAGTTCATGCTCCAGCAGACGCCGGTGAGCCGCGTCCTTCCCGTGTACGAGCAGTGGCTCGCGCGGTGGCCGCGCCCCGCCGATCTGGCCAAGGAGGCGCCCGGCGAGGCCGTGCGCGCCTGGGGCAGACTCGGCTATCCCCGCCGCGCCCTGCGGCTGCACGGCGCGGCCGTCGCCATAACGGAGCGGCACAACGGCGACGTACCCGCCGCTCACGCCCAGCTCCTCGCGCTGCCCGGCATCGGTGAGTACACGGCCGCCGCCGTGGCTTCCTTCGCGTACGGGCAGCGGCACGCCGTCCTCGACACGAACGTGCGGCGTGTGTTCGCGCGCGCCGTGAGCGGTGTGCAGTACCCGCCGAACGCCACGACCGCGGCCGAACGCAAGCTCGCCCGCTCCCTGTTGCCCGAGCAGGAGTCGACGGCCTCGCGCTGGGCCGCGGCCTCCATGGAGCTCGGCGCCCTCATCTGCACGGCGAAGAACGAGAGTTGCCACCGCTGTCCCATCGCCGCCCAGTGCGCCTGGCGGCTCGCCGGCAAGCCCGACCACGTCGGTCCGCCCCGGCGCGGGCAGACGTACGCGGGCACGGACCGGCAGGTGCGCGGGAAGCTGCTCGCCGTGCTGCGGGAGGCCGTCTCGCCCGTTCCCCAGGCGGTGTTGGACCGCGTGTGGGACGAGCCGGTGCAGCGGGCGCGCGCCCTCGACGGGCTCGTGGCGGACGGGCTCGTGGAGCCGATGCCGGACGGCTTGTACCGGCTGCCTCTGAGCTGACGGGCCTACGGGTTTACCCACGTCTTACGTCTGTTACACAACCGACGGACAGCCGTGCGCCCGCCGCATGCTGAAGCGGACAACCCCGTGACAACGCCTCCGTAGCTTCTCCCCTGTACCGATCACCTACAGGTGACGGACAGGGAAAGCGCGAACGGTTCGCGAACGGGAGGCGGTTGGCATGGCGCACGGCGAGGTGCTCGAGTTCGAGGAGTACGTCCGCACTCGGCAGGACGCCCTGCTGCGCAGCGCCCGGCGCCTGGTGCCGGACCCCGTCGACGCCCAGGACCTGCTGCAGACCGCGCTGGTGCGGACGTTCGGCCGCTGGGACGGCATAGCCGACAAGCGTCTCGCCGACGCCTATCTGCGCCGCGTCATGATCAATACGCGTACGGAGTGGTGGCGCGCCCGCAAGCTCGAAGAGGTGCCCACCGAGCAGCTGCCCGACGCGAGCATCGACGACTCGACCGAGCAGCACGCCGACCGCGCGCTCCTCATGGACATCATGAAGGTGCTGGCTCCCAAGCAGCGCAGTGTCGTGGTGCTGCGACACTGGGAGCAGATGTCCACAGAGGAGACGGCCGCCGCACTCGGCATGTCGGCCGGAACCGTGAAGAGCACGCTGCACCGGGCGCTGGCCCGGCTCCGCGAGGAGCTGGAGAGCCGGGACCGCCACGAGTCCGGCCACGGCGCGCTCGAACGGGAGGAGACGGAGCGTTGCGCGGCCTAGGCATACGTGCCGCTCAGGTCCTGAAGGCGGGGGGTACGGCGGTGGCCGCGCTCGCCGCCATCGGCCTTTTCCTCGGCGCCCTCACGGCCTGCTCGGCCGGCGGCACCGGAGCCCGCGACGAGGGGCCCGCCCGCTCCGACCCGGGGGCCTCGGCCGCCCCGAAGGCCGTGTCGTCCTCCCCGGCCTCCCCCGCGCCCAAGCAGGTGAACGCGGTCCGGCTCGTCAAGGACGACCCGTCGGTGAGCACGGAGGTCAAGCGCGACCTCAAGCCCTGTGTGGGGGACGAGTACCCGGTCGACGTGTCCTACGGGAAGCTGACGGGGAACACGTCGAACGACGTCGTGGTCAACGTCATGACCTGCGGAGACGCCGTCAGCATCGGCAGCTACGTGTACCGCGACACCGGCGGCAGGTACGAGAACGTCTTCATGGCCGAGGAGCCTCCGGTGTACGCGGAGATAGACCGGGGCGACCTCGTCGTCACCAAGCAGGTGTACGAGAAGGGCGACTCGGTGGCGTATCCCTCGGGTGAGGACGTCCTGACGTACCGCTGGACCACCGGCCGGTTCGTCGAGCAGGACAGGACGCACAACGACTACAGCAACGCGGTGAACGGGGACACGCCCGAGCCTTCCGACAACTGAGCGGCCGGGCCGGGCAGCCCCGACCATGCGGATGATGGACACCCTCACAATTCGGACGACGTAACAGGAGCAGCGGATTCGGATGGCAGAGCACACCCACGTCCTCTTCGTCGAGGACGACGACGTCATCCGCGAGGCCACCCAGCTCGCCCTGGAGCGGGACGGCTTCGTGGTCACGGCCATGCCCGACGGCCTCGCGGGCCTCGAGGCGTTCCGCGCCGACCGGCCCGACATCGCGCTGCTCGACGTGATGGTGCCGGGCCTGGACGGCGTGAGCCTGTGCCGCCGCATCCGTGACGAGTCCACCGTCCCCGTGATCATGCTGTCGGCACGGGCCGACTCGATCGACGTGGTGCTCGGCCTGGAGGCGGGCGCGGACGACTACGTGACCAAGCCGTTCGACGGGGCCGTCCTCGTGGCGCGGATCCGGGCCGTCCTGCGGCGCTTCGGGCATGCGAGCGGGTCGGCGTCCGGCGCGGCGCCGGCCGTCCCCGACGCCTCCGCCGGGAACGGCGGTGTCCTGCAGTTCGGCGATCTGGAGATCGACACCGAGGGCATGGAGGTCCGCAAGGACGGGGCCACGGTCTCGCTGACACCGACGGAGATGCGGCTGCTCCTGGAGTTCTCGTCCGCGCCCGGCACGGTCCTCTCCCGCGACAAGCTCCTGGAGCGCGTGTGGGACTACGGCTGGGGCGGGGACACCCGCGTCGTCGACGTCCATGTGCAGCGGCTGCGCACGAAGATCGGCCAGGACCGGATCGAGACGGTCCGCGGCTTCGGCTACAAGCTCAAGGCCTGACGGGCCGTGCCGGGGCGGGGTGTTGGGAGAACCGTTGACTCGGTCGGTCCGTGGGCCGGCCGGGTCATCCACTGTCCGACGAGGAACGGGATCGGGATATGAGGGGGGCCGCCGCGACCGTGCGCGCCCGGCTCGGGCAGCCGCTGCGGCTGCCGCTGAGACGGCTGCGCCCGGCGCTGCACACCGGGGTGCGCTGGAAGATCAGCGTCGCCATCGCCCTGGTGGGAGCGCTCGTCGCCCTCGCCCTGAGTCTGGTCGTGCACAACGCGGCGCGCGTCTCGATGCTGGACAACGCGCGCGACGTGCAGGACGAACGCATCCAGTTCGTGGCGCGCCAGTACGAGGCCACCGGGCGCGGCCTCCCCGTCGGCTTCAAGGTCGACGACCCGGGCATACCCCCTGACCTGCGGAAGAGGGCGATGGCCGGCCGGCGCGCCACCTTCGTCTCCGAACAGGCCGGCGGCGTACCCGACATCTGGGCCGCGGTCCCGCTGGGCGACGGGCGCCTGCTGTCCGTGCACACCCGCTTCACCGACCGCAGCGCCACCGTCATGAAGGACCTCGACCAGGCCCTGATCATCGGCTCGATCTCGGTGGTCTTCGGCGGCTGCGCCCTCGGAGTGCTGATCGGCGGACAGGTGTCACGGCGCCTGCGCAAGGCGGCGCTCGCGGCCCGGGAGGTCGCGCAGGGGCGGACCGACGTACGGGTCGGGGACGCCATCGGCGGCGTCGTACGCGACGAGACCGACGATCTCGCACAGGCCGTCGACGCGATGGCCGACGCCCTGAAGCAGCGTCTTGAGGCCGAGCGCCGGGTCACCGCGGACATCGCGCACGAGCTGCGTACGCCGGTGACCGGGCTGCTCACCGCGGCCGAGCTGCTGCCGCCCGGACGCCCGAGCGAGCTGGTCAAGGACCGGGCCCAGGCGATGCGCACGCTCGTCGAGGACGTGCTCGAAGTCGCGCGTCTGGACAGCGCGGCCGAGCGGGCCGAGCTCCAGGACCTGCTGCTGGGCGAGTTCGTGACGCGGCGGATCGGCGCGCGCCACGCGGACGTACGGGTGAGCGTGGTGCACGAGTCGGAGGTCACCACCGACCCGCGCCGCCTCGAACGCATCCTCTTCAATCTCCTCGCCAACGCCGCGAAGCACGGCAAGCCGCCCGTCGAGGTCAGCGTCGAGGGCCGGGTGGTGCGCGTGCGCGATCACGGACCCGGGTTCCCGGAGGAGCTGCTCGACGAGGGGCCGAGCCGCTTTCGTACAGGCGCGGCGGACCGCGCGGGCCACGGGCACGGCCTCGGCCTGACGATCGCGGCGGGCCAGGCGCGCGTGCTCGGCGCCCGCCTCACGTTCCGCAACGTGCGCCCGCCGGGCGCTCCGTCGGGGACTCCGGCCGAGGGCGCGGTCGCCGTGCTGTGGCTGCCGGAACACGCGCCGACAAACACGGGAAGCTTCCCGATGCTGCGGCTGCCGGACTGAGGGCGGCTCCGAACGAGAGCCCTAGCTGGTGGCCCACTCCTTGTCGAGGTCGAGCCCTTCGTTCCGCTGCGTGAACGAGAACCAGTTGCCGGAGTCGTCGCGGAAGATCGCCTCGGTCCCGTACGGGCGCTCCTGCGGCTCCTGGAGGAACTGGACCCCGCGCTCCTTGAGCTTCGCGTAGTCCCCGTGGATGTCGTCCGTGACCAGGACGCCGGCCCCGAGGATGCCCTTGGAGACCAGCTTCTTCACGGCCTCGGCCGACTCGGGGTCCATCGCGGGCACCCCGGGCACCATCAGCGTCAGCTCGACGTCCGGCTGGTCCTTGGCGCCCACGGTCAGCCAGCGCATGCCGCCCTCGCCCATGGTCATGTCCGTACGCACCTCGAGCCCCAGCTTCTCGGTGTAGAACTCCTTGGCCCGGTCCTGGTCGAGAACCCAGACGGTGGAAATGGCGAGTCCCTTGATCATGATGCGCTCCGCGTTGCTCGGGCCACGCGCCGGGGAGTCCGGCCGTGCCCTGTCACCGTAGGCAGTCACCCCCCGCCCCCGCTTCTCCAGAATTGCGCTCCTCGCCGGCCCCCGGACCCGTACCGCCGGAAGGCCCCCTGCCGGGGAAGCCGCCGGCCCACAACATCGCGTAACACCCGGGGATGAGCGCCGCCCCGCGCCCCACATGCTTCGCCCGGTACCCGCTCGGCGTCAGGCCCGTCTGTCTCTTGAACCGGGACGAGAACGTGCCGAGGCTGCTGAACCCCACCAGGCCGCAGATCTCCGTGACCGACAGGTCCGCCGTTCTCAGCATCTCCTCCGCCCGCTCGATCCGTCGGCGCGTCAGATACTGCCCGGGCGTCTCCCCGTACGCCTCCTTGAAGCACCGCACGAAGTGGTAGCGCGAATAGCCGGCATGCGCCGCCACCGCGTCCAGGTCGAGGTCCGCCTCGGCCCAGTCGCGGTCCATCGCGTCCTTGGCGAGCCGCAGCTGCCGCAATTTCTCCACGCCATCGATGCTGGCACGCCCCACTGACAACGGCCCCGCTCCAGCAGGCCACAGCCCCCGGCACGGCGAAGGCCCCCGGTGCACATCAGCGCACCGGGGGCCTTCATCAAGCCGAGGAGGATCGGGACGACCCGCTCAGACGGTCTCGGAGACCGTCCTGCCGTCCGCCGCGGCGTCCCCGGCCGCGCCCCCCTCGACCGGCTTCGCGTCGGCCGTGGCCGTACCGGCCTTGGCCATGTCGACCGGCTGCGCGTCCGCCGGACCCGCGGCCTCGGGAGAGCTCGGCGCCTCCTTGGCGGGGCCCGCGCCCCGCAGCGGCACCTCCTTCACGAAGACCGCCGCGATCAGCGCCAGAACCGCGATGACCGAACCGAGCAGGAACGCCGAGTGCGTACCGGCCGACACCGCGTGCAGGTAGGCGTCACGCACCACGTCCGGAAGCTTGGCCAGACCCTCGGCCGTCAGCTGCGTGGAATGCTCCGCGACCTTGCCGCCCGTCGCCCCGGCCCGCTCGGCCATCACGTCCTGGACGCGGTTGTTGAAGAGCGCGCCCATGATCGCGACGCCGAAGGAGGAGCCGAGCGTACGGAACAGGGTCGTGGAGGACGAGGCGACGCCCATGTCCTTCATCTCGACGCTGTTCTGCGCGACCAGCATCGTGATCTGCATCAGGCAGCCCATGCCCGCGCCGAGCACGGCCATGTACAGGCCGGAGGTGAGGCGCGTCGTCTCCGTGTCCATCTGCGCGAGCAGGAAGAGTCCGGCCACCATCAGGACGCTGCCGACCAGCGGGAACACCTTGTACTTGCCGGTGTTGGTGGTGACGCGGCCCGCGACCAGCGAGACGACCATCATCGAGAGCAGCATCGGCAGGAGCAGCAGACCGGAGTTGGTCGCGTTCGCTCCCTGCACCGTCTGCTGGTAGAGCGGCAGGAAGAGGACGGCGCCGAACATCACGAAGCCGGTGATGAAGCCGATGAGGGACATCACCGTGAAGTTGCGGCTGCGGAAGATGTGCAGCGGCATGATCGGCTCGGCCGCCTTCGTCTGGACGAAGAGGAAGCCGACGAGCGCGGCGACACCGATCGCGGCGAGCTCCATGATCACGGCGGAGCCCCAGGCGTACTGCGAGCCGCCCCAGGTCGTCACGAGCACGATCGAGGTGATGCCGACGGTGAGCAGCGCGGCGCCGAGGTAGTCGATCTTCCCCTTCGACCGCTTCTTCGGCAGGTGCAGGACCGCGGTGACCATGGCGAGGGCGACAAGGCCGAGCGGCAGGTTTATGTAGAAGGACCAGCGCCAGCCCCAGTTGTCGGTGATGGCGCCGCCGACGAGCGGTCCGCCGATCATGGCGAGCGCCATGACGCCGGCCATCATGCCCTGGTACTTGCCGCGCTCCCGCGGCGGAATCAGGTCACCGATGATGGCCATGACGCCGACCATCAGGCCACCGGCGCCGAGACCCTGGATCGCGCGGAACGCGATGAGCTGGTTCATGTCCTGGGCCATGCCGCTGAGCCCGGAGCCGATCAGGAAGATCACGATCGAGGTCAGGAAGGCGCCCTTCCTGCCGTACATGTCGCCGACCTTGCCCCAGATGGGGGTCGAGGCGGCGGTCGCGAGCGTGTACGCGGTCACGACCCACGAGAGGTGTTCGAGGCCGCCCAGGTCGCCGACGATCGTGGGCATCGCGGTGCCGACGATCATGTTGTCGAGCATCGCGAGCAGCATCGCGATCATCAATGCCATCAGGACGACGCGCACGCTGCGCGGCTGCCGCTCCTTGGTGGCCGCCTTGCCGCCCCCGCCGGTGTCCACCGCCGCCACTGTTCCGGTCTCCGCCATGATCCCCACTCCCCAGTTACTTACTTACCTGCCGACACTTACTTGCCGCCCGGCAAGTTGACTACACTGAGGGAAGATAGAGCGCTAACTAGCCGGGCGTCAAGTAAGTTTTCTCCCAAGGCCCGCCACCAGCACGAAGGAGCAGCCACAGATGGGCAGCAGCAAGCAGCGCCGCGGGAACACGCGGCAGCGCATCCAGGACGTGGCGCTGGAACTGTTCGCCGAACAGGGCTACGAGAAGACCTCGCTGCGCGAGATCGCCGAGCACCTCGACGTCACCAAGGCAGCGCTCTACTACCACTTCAAGACCAAGGAAGACATCGTCGTCAGCCTCTTCGAGGACCTGACGCGTCCCATCGACGAGCTGATCGAGTGGGGCCGGGAGCAGCCCAACACCCTGGAGACCAAGCAGGAGCTCATGGAGCGCTACAGCCTGGCGCTGCACGGGGCGGGACCGCTGTTCCGCTTCATGCAGGAGAACCAGGCGACCATGCGCGAGCTGAGCATCGGCGAGCTCTTCAAGGACCGCATGAAGGCGCTCCTCGACCAGCTCCTGCCGGAGGACGCCACCCTGACCGAGCGGGTCCGCTGCTTCAGCGCGATCTTCTCGATGCACGCGGGCCTGTTCGTCCTCAAGGACGTCGAAGGCGACCCCGAGGAAAAGCGCAAGGCCATCCTCGAGGTCGCCACCGATCTCATCACCCAGGCGCAGCGGGGCGCCTGAGTTCTGTCATGCAGTTGTGCTCTTCGTGCAGGTGAGCTCATTTACGCAGCTGAGCTTGCTTGTGCAGGTCAGACGCTGACGCCGACCGAGCGCAGGAAGTTGACCGGGTTGACCGCGGAACCGTAGTTCGGGGTCGTGCGGATCTCGAAGTGCAGGTGCGGGCCGCTGGAGTTACCGGTGTTTCCGGAGAGCGCGATGTGCTGACCGGTGGAGACCGTCTGGCCTATGTGCACGTCGATGCGGGACAGGTGCGCGTACTGCGAGTACGTGCCGTTGCCGTGCTTGATCACGATGGCGTTGCCGTACGCCGGGCCGTCGCCGCCGCCGTTGGGGCCGGCCTTGACGACGGTGCCGCCGTGGGCGGCCATGACGTTCGTGCCGATCGGCACGGCGAAGTCCTGGCCGGAGTGCTTGTGCGACCACATGTTGCCGCCGAGGCCGAAGCCCGCGGACAGCTTGTAGCTCTTGACCGGGTCCATCCAGCTGGCAGCCTTCTTCGCGGCGGTCTTCTTGACCGTCGCGGCGTTCTGCTTCACCTGGTCGGCGGCCTTGGCCTGGGCCTTGGCCTGCGCGTGAACGGAAGCCGCGGCGACGCCGGGCAGCGCGACGCTTCCCTGAGTGCTTTCGGCGGCAACCGCGGCCCCGGCCCCCAGCAGCGCCGTGGCTCCCAGGGCGACGGTCACGACGGCCGCCCGAGTACGGAGCAGGGACGAGCCGGAAGAAAGAGTCATGGTGCGCTTCGACATTCGGGATTACCTCCGCGTTGATGACAGGGACAGACCGGCACTCGTTGGTGACGTGCCGGGCTGGCTGTTCATTGGTAACCCGGGACCCCATCTCGACTCAAAGGCCCCATCTACTACCCAAAGCCGTACCAAAAGGTCGGGACTTCAACCTCTTGACGGCCGCCGAAGACCCCCTACGATCTGTCGGTTTTATGCCCTGATTCCAGGTTTAGGGGCACTTCGCGCCCTTGCGTCCCGGGCCCCATCGGTCGCGCACCCCACCGATCCAAGAAACGGACATTTCGGTATAACCCATCGATGCCGCAGCAACCCCCCGCCCTCGCAACGCATCCACTATTGCGGCTAGTACCGGACAAAACGCCTGTGCGGCATGTCACCGGGAGGCAAGATCCAGAGACCCGCGAATGTGACGCGGGCTACGCTGAAGCGCCTGGTTTCACGGCCTTCGGGAGAAGCTCAGATGGATCCCGCAGTCCTCGGCACGCGCCTGGCGTGGAGCGTGCTCTCGCCTCTGGCGAAGCAGCTCCTCACCCGCGACGGCCCGGCTCGGGCCTGGTGGACAAGCCCGTACGCCTCTAGGGCCTCGTCACCTTCCGCGGCGAGAAGCGGACCCTCTGGGAGAAGGAGGTCAGGCACTGGCCGCCCGTCTGGTGCGGAAGGCCGTGCAATCCCCGGGCGAGCCCCCGTTCCCCGCGGACGAGCAGGAGGCGGTCACGTCGGCCTCGCCCGCAGGCTCCTCGCCCTCGGCGACCTGGACACGGACGACCTCCAGGCGGTCCGCCGCGGCCACTGGCAGCTGGCCCACACTCTGCGCGAGTCGGCCACCGGCAGCCGGCCCGCACGGTGCGCGAGTCGGCCACCGCGCCTGGCCTCACCGCCGACGCCCTGTGCCCTCCACCGCGCGCCGCGAATATCTGCCGCCGCGCCGCAAGGCCCTGTATGACGCCGCACTCCAGATGATCCTCACCGGCCGCGCCCGCCAGCGCGGCATGGGCGGCCTCGACGGCCTCGAACCCGACACCGAGGACCAGACCGAACTCCTCCAGCGCCTCGCCTACGCACGCGTGCGCGCGGGCCGCACCGAGAGGGTCGAGGCCATCGCGCTCACGCTGCTCGAACGCGCCCTGCCCCCTCGGCCCCCGACGCCGCGCGTCGGGGCGACGCCCCCACGATCCTGCGCCACCTCCTGCTGCGCAGCGGCGTCCTGCGCAGCCCCGCCCCGCAGGTGGTCGCCTTCGCGCACCGGACGTTCCTCGACCACCTCGGCGCGCGCTACACGGTCGAGGAGGGCCACCTCGACGTCCTGCTCGGCCACGCCGGCGACACCCAGCGGGAGGACGTCGTGCGCATGGCGGTGGCCCACACCCGCACTCGCGAGCGGACGACGGTCCTACGTACGCGCACGAGGTGCGCCTCATCTCCTCCGAGGACGCGGCACCGGCCGCCCACGAGGTGTACGCCGACCACTTCCCTCAGGCCGACGTCACCGCCCACCGATGGGGTGGCTGACCCGTGGGCGCACGACAAAGGGGCTCCCCCAGGACCAAAGTCCTGGGGGAGCCCCTTGTCTCAGCGCATCCCCGAAGGGTTACGCCTCCTTGTTCAGATTCGGCCCGGCTCCGCCGGCCGCCTGCTCGATCGGCGGGACGTCCGGCAGCGTGGCCTTCTCCTCGCCGCGGAAGGTGAACGTCTTGGCGTCACCCTCGCCCTCCGTGTCGACGACCACGATGTGGCCCGGACGCAGCTCGCCGAAGAGGATCTTCTCGGAGAGCGAGTCCTCGACCTCGCGCTGGATCGTGCGACGCAGCGGACGCGCGCCGAGCACGGGGTCGTAACCCTTCTTGGCCAGGAGCTCCTTCGCGGACTGGCTGAGCTCGATGCCCATGTCCCGGTCCTTGAGGCGCTCGTCGACCTTGCCGATCATCAGGTCGACGATCTGGAGGATGTCGTCCTGGGTCAGCTGCGGGAAGACGACGACGTCGTCCACACGGTTGAGGAACTCGGGGCGGAAGTGCTGCTTGAGCTCGTCCGAGACCTTGTTCTTCATCCGCTCGTAGTTGGACTTCGTGTCACCCGTGGCCGCGAAGCCCAGGTTGAAGCCCTTCGAGATGTCCCGCGTGCCGAGGTTGGTCGTCATGATGATGACCGTGTTCTTGAAGTCCACGACCCGGCCCTGGGAGTCGGTCAGGCGACCGTCCTCCAGGATCTGGAGGAGCGAGTTGAAGATGTCCGGGTGGGCCTTCTCGACCTCGTCGAAGAGAACCACCGAGAACGGCTTGCGCCGCACCTTCTCCGTCAGCTGGCCGCCCTCTTCGTAGCCCACGTAACCGGGGGGCGAACCGAAGAGACGCGAGACCGTGTGCTTCTCGCTGAACTCCGACATGTCGAGGGAGATCAGCGCGTCCTCGTCACCGAAGAGGAACTCGGCGAGCGCCTTGGACAGCTCGGTCTTACCGACACCGGACGGGCCGGCGAAGATGAACGAGCCACCGGGGCGCTTCGGGTCCTTCAGACCGGCACGCGTACGGCGGATCGCCTTCGAGAGCGCCTTGACGGCGTCCTTCTGGCCGATGACGCGCTTGTGGAGCTCGTCCTCCATGCGCAGCAGACGCGAGGACTCCTCCTCGGTCAGCTTGAAGACGGGAATGCCGGTCGCGGTCGCGAGGACCTCGGCGATCAGATCGCCGTCGACCTCGGCGACGACGTCCATGTCGCCGGCCTTCCACTCCTTCTCGCGCTTGGCCTTCCCGGCGAGCAGCTGCTTCTCCTTGTCGCGGAGCGAAGCTGCCTTCTCGAAGTCCTGGGAGTCGATGGCCGACTCCTTGTCGCGGCGCACGCCCGCGATCTTCTCGTCGAACTCGCGGAGGTCCGGCGGCGCGGTCATCCGGCGGATGCGCATCCGGGAACCGGCCTCGTCGATCAGGTCGATCGCCTTGTCCGGCAGGAAGCGGTCAGAGATGTACCGGTCGGCCAGCGTCGCCGCCTGGACGAGGGCCTCGTCCGTGATGGAGACGCGGTGGTGTGCCTCGTAGCGGTCGCGCAGACCCTTGAGGATCTCGATCGTGTGCGGCAGCGACGGCTCCGCGACCTGGATGGGCTGGAAGCGGCGCTCGAGAGCGGCGTCCTTCTCCAGGTGCTTGCGGTACTCGTCGAGCGTGGTCGCACCGATGGTCTGCAGTTCACCGCGGGCCAGCATCGGCTTCAGGATCGAAGCGGCGTCGATGGCGCCCTCGGCGGCACCCGCACCGACCAGCGTGTGCAGCTCGTCGATGAACAGGATGATGTCGCCGCGGGTGCGGATCTCCTTGAGGACCTTCTTCAGGCGCTCCTCGAAGTCACCGCGGTAGCGGGAACCGGCGACCAGCGCGCCCAGGTCGAGGGTGTAGAGGTGCTTGTCCTTGAGGGTCTCGGGCACCTCGCCCTTGACGATGGCCTGCGCGAGGCCCTCGACGACGGCGGTCTTGCCGACGCCGGGCTCGCCGATGAGGACCGGGTTGTTCTTCGTGCGGCGGGACAGCACCTGCATGACCCGCTCGATCTCCTTCTCGCGCCCGATGACCGGGTCGAGCTTGGATTCGCGGGCGGCCTGCGTGAGGTTCCGGCCGAACTGGTCGAGGACCAGGGACGTGGAGGGGGTGCCCTCGGCAGGACCGCCACTGGCGCCGGCGGTCTCCTTGCCCTGGTAGCCGGAGAGCAGCTGGATGACCTGCTGCCGCACCCGGTTGAGATCGGCGCCCAGCTTGACCAGGACCTGGGCGGCGACGCCCTCGCCCTCGCGGATCAGGCCGAGCAGGATGTGCTCCGTGCCGATGTAGTTGTGGCCCAGCTGAAGGGCCTCGCGGAGCGACAGCTCCAGGACCTTCTTGGCACGGGGGGTGAAGGGGATGTGTCCGGACGGGGCCTGCTGGCCCTGGCCGATGATCTCCTCCACCTGCTGGCGGACCGCCTCGAGCGAAATCCCGAGGCTCTCCAGGGCCTTAGCGGCGACACCCTCACCCTCGTGGATCAGGCCCAGGAGGATGTGCTCGGTGCCGATGTAGTTGTGGTTGAGCATCCGGGCTTCTTCCTGAGCCAGGACGACAACCCGCCGCGCGCGGTCGGTGAACCTCTCGAACATCGTTAATCGCTCCTCAGAGCGGTCAGGCAGTAAGGGGACGCTCCCCTCCCTGTCCTTCCGCAGCTTAGTCCCGCAAGCGGGGACCGCTCATTCCAACTGCCGACACCCGTCGATGGCCTCCTGACCCGAACGCCGACAACTGCTCCAACACCGATGGTGCGAGACGATGTTCCCGCAGGCCAGGCAGTTACCCCCACCATCAGTACGCCGATGGCGAACGCAAGACGGCCCGAACCCACGTGTCGCCCCTCCTCACTAGGGATGTCTTACCCGCTAGCAGTGACAGTCCATGCGGCGCGCCCCGGTTCCCTCCGCTACGGGCGAACACCCTTGCGCCGCCGAACGCCTCCGCGCGCCCCCATTTGAGAAACTCTGTGCACTCATCCGACAACGCTGCGTAACTCGCGAGGGTTCCCGACGGTTGCTCCGGACATGGTCTCCATCGTGCCCACCGTGCCCCTGCCCCGTCGGTCGCTCGACGGGGGCGACCCGGTGCGGGAGTGGTACGAGAACGCGCTCGGCTGGGCCACCGCGCCGGGCCCCGAGGGCCTTCAGCTGCTGACGGGGCTGCGCTTCGACGTACTGGAGTTGCCCGCAGAGGCGGGACGTGCCGTGCTGCGGCGGCTGGACCCCGGGTGTCCGGTGGCCCTGCAAGGGGAGACGATGCGCCTGCTGGTGGCCGCGGGCAGCGCGGAGGAGCTGCCGGGGCTGCTCGACTGGCTGGAGTGGGGGGCACTGCCCCTCGATCTCACCGTGTCCGGTGTGGGCGGGCGGATCGACGCGCCCGCGCCCCCGGGAGTGCCGGACCCGCAGGAGGCCGCGGTCTGGGTGCGGCCCCCCGAGCCCGGATGCGACGTCGAGCCGACACTTCCGGCCCTGACGGCGCTTTCGGCCGTAGGGGGCGGTGGGGGCGCCCCCGGTCTCGTACGGCTGGTGGAAACGGCGGCGACTCAGTGCCACCGGATCCGGCTGCGACGTGCCTGCGCTCAGCCGTTGGCCTTCTCGTAGGCCTCACGGATGGACGCGGGGACACGGCCGCGGTCGTTGACCTCGTAACCGTTCTCCTTGGCCCAGGCACGGATCTGCGCCGTGTCCTGGCCGCCGGCGGCCACCGCGGCGCGCGCCTTGCCGCGTCCGCCGGCGGAACGGCCTCCGGTGCGACGACCACCCTTGAGGTACGGCTCAAGAAGTCCGCGGAGCTTGTCCGCGTTGGCGGTGGTGAGGTCGATCTCGTAAGTCTTGCCGTCCAACGCGAACGTCACGGTCTCGTCCGCCTCGCCACCGTCGAGGTCGTCGACAAGAAGGACCTGAACCTTCTGTGCCACCGGATTTCCTTTCATCGATATCTGTAGGGCCGGACTCCACGACCTCAGTCGTTGATTCGCCGTCCCCTTGTTATATGCAGTACGCAGTACGTCGGAAAGCAAACCGCTTTTGCTGGAAAAACACAAACCCCTGGGAGAGATCCAGGAGAGATCAAGCGCCGCGAGAAGCCCGGAAAGATGCGCGTTTCGGACATAGGGCACCTGGGCAGGCAGCTGCTGAGTAATACCGAGGGGGGCGATCACAGATGCAGAAGCATCCGGCTGTTGCCCAAGGTGTTCGGTTTCACTCGTTCGAGACCGAGGAACTCCGCGACACCCTCGTCATAGGAACGCAAGAGCTCGCTGTAGACATCGGTGTCGATGGTATCGACGGGTGCCTCTCCGATCTCCACGAAGCCGTGGTTCGCGAAGAACTCCACTTCGAAGGTGAGACAGAAAACCCGGCGAACACCGATCCAGCGCGCGGTCTGAAGCAACTTCTGGAGCAGCTGATGACCTACGCCCGCGCCCCTGACCACCGGATTCACGGCGAGGGTGCGGACTTCCGCGAGGTCTTCCCACATGACGTGCAGGGCGCCGCAGCCGACGACCTCCGCGTTGTCGTCACGTTCCGCGACCCAGAACTCCTGGATGTCCTCGTAAAGCGTCACGGTGGCTTTGTCGAGCAGGATCCCCTCGCGGCTGTACGCGTCGAGGAGTCGGCGCACGGACGGCACATCGGCCGTCCTCGCCCTGCGCACGGTGACTGCTTTTGCGGTGACTTCGGGGAGCTGTGCTGGCATGAGCGGACGCTATCGCCCGGCGTCCGGGTCCGGTTCCTCGGGTCCTTCAGTGCCTTCGGGTCCTTGAGGCCCCTCTGGCCCTTCAGATGCTTCAGGCCCTTCGGAGTCTTCAGATGCTTCGGGCTCTTGAGTCGTGAGGGTCTGCGCCTGGGGCCCCTGCACCATGCGCACCGCATCGCTCAGTGCTTGGCGTTGTTCCGGCGACATCATGCCGAAGAAGGCGACGAGAGCCGCCGCTGGGTTGTCACTCTGGGACCATGCGTCGTTCATCAGCGCGGCAGAGTAGGCGGCGCGAGTGGAGACGGCCTCATATCGATAGGCCCGGCCTTCCGCTTCGCGGCGCACCCAGCCCTTCTGGTGGAGATTGTCCAAAACGGTCATGACCGTGGTGTAGGCGATGGAACGGTCCTGCTGGAGGTCTTCCAGGACTTCGCGAACCGTCACGGGGCGGTTCCACTCCCACACCCGTGTCATCACTGCGTCTTCGAGTTCTCCCAATGGGCGTGGCACGAGCAGCACACTAGTGGCAGAAGTCGGGAATAGGGCGCCGGACGTGGCAAACGGCGCCTAATAACGGCAAAAAGGGCGCCCGGTGGGGCGCCCTTCTCAGATGTCGCTCGGCTGCGGGCCGGCCTGGCGCGCCGCCTCGGCGCGGGCGATCGCCGCGTCGACGGCCGCGTCTTCCTTGGCCTTCCTGTCGCCGCCCTGGGACTTCACGATCGTCACGATGAGACCGACGAAGAAGACGGCCATCACTACGGGGGGCACGAGCGCGGAGACGTAGTCCATGCCCCCAGAGTAGCTATCCGACAGCGAGCTCCTGCGGCGGGGCCGCGGGGGGCGCGGGGCGGCGCTTGGGCGGGAAGACCTCGGCCGGGGTGGGCATGGGGCGCGGCGGGGCCGGGGGGTTCGCCGGGGG
Source organism: Streptomyces sp. NBC_01445 (assembly GCF_035918235.1). Lineage (NCBI taxonomy): Bacteria > Bacillati > Actinomycetota > Actinomycetes > Kitasatosporales > Streptomycetaceae > Streptomyces > Streptomyces sp. NBC_01445. Next base: position 4,935,486 of record NZ_CP109485.1, read on the forward strand.
CCTGGGGTCGGATGCCGGCTTCCCGGCGGCGGCGAGACCCCCGGGCAGGGCGAGCAGCCGGGTGCGGGAGGCCGGTACGCGGGGCTGCAGGACGCGCACTTCCCCGCGCACGGACGCCCGGCCCTCGAGCCTGGCCCGCACGTCGCGCTCGGTGAGCGTGCGGCAGCGTTCGAGGAGGGTGGCGGCGGAGGGGTTGCCGCGCAGGGCGCGCAGGGAGGCGAGGTCGTCGGCGCCGGGCTGGTAGCCCGCCGCGAGCGACTCGTCGAGCAGCTCCAGGTAGCCGGTGGCGGTGCCGGGCAGGGCGGCCCGGTAGCGGGCGAGGTCGGCCAGCAGGAAGGCGCGGATACGGGCGCCTTCGTCGGCTGCCTCGTCGACCGACTCGGCGAGCCGGAGGCAGTCCTGGATGTCCTCGGCGGAGACAGGACTCGGGTGAAGGGCAAGGGCAAGGGCGCGTCGGAGCACACGCAGCTCTTCAGCGCCGAACGCCATGCCGCCGCGGTTTCCGTAGGGCGTGGGCATGGGCCGACGATACGCAGCACAACGGACAAAATCCGTTTAACCGCCAATTTACGGCGTGGCTCCGGGTGCGGTCAGTCGACCCTGTGACACCCAGGTCACTCGGCCCGGCGCCGCGACATGGCGAACACGATCGCGCCCACGCCGAGCGCCGCGGCGGCGGCCGCCGCCAGCCACGGCAGGAACCCGGCACCCGTCGCCGCCATGGACCCGGACGTGCCCGAGGTCCCCGAGCCACCCGACGTCACGGAGACCGTGGCGGAAGCGGAGGGCGAGGGGGTCGCGGTGCCGCCCGAGGCCGACGGAGACGGCGACGGGGAGGAGGACGCCTCACCGACGGTGATCGCCGCCTCGTCGTTCGACTGGTCCGGGTCGTTCAGGACGATCCCGTCGCCGGGGCGCACGGTGACCGTGCCACGGGCGGCGCCGGCGGCGAGGTCCTTCTCGTAACTGACCTGGAAGCGGTACATCTGGCCGTCGCCGCTCTCCTCGGAGACGGTGTCCGGGCAGAGGTAGCGGCGGTGACCCGGCTCGAAGGGCGAGGTCTTGCCGCCGGTGTACGTGTAGCAGTCGCCGCTCGCCTGGTCGTCGGGCTCCTCGTCGACGCGCACGCTCTTGGCGACGACGCCCTTGGGGAGCGTCACCTCGGCGTAGGCCACGGGCTTGCTGTCGGGGTGGGCGACCACGGCGGGGCCCGCGTTGCGCAGGCCGAAGGCGAGCGGGTGGGTGGAGCCCTTCTTGCCGGGGACGAGGACGGCGCCGACCGCGAGGAAGTCCGCGGCGTTGTCGGCGTCGTACGTCACCCGGTGACTGTCGGCGAAGTCCGTGCCCGTGGCGGGGCTCAGGGTGAGCGCGGCGCCCTTGCCGGGGGTGCCGCCGGTGTCCGTACCGGAGGAGGCCGGGACGGCCTCGGCGGTGATGTCGGTCCAGGTGTGGAAGGCGTTCTTGCCGAGGGACCCTTCGAGCGGGTTGGAGAATCCAACCGTGGCACCCGGGGCGATCGCCGTCTTGAACACGCAGGTCACGTCGGCGTCGTCCCTGCCGAAGTCGCCCGGCAGGTAGAGGCAGTTGCTGTGCTTCCCCGCGAAGGTGACCCCCGGGCTGCCCGTGAGGCGGACAGTGATCTGTTCGGTGGGCAGGTCGCCGGTGTTGCGCAGGACCACGGGGTAGCCGACGGACTGGCCGGGCGTCAGGCCGGACCTGGCGGGCAGTGCGGAGACCTGGATCTTCGGGGAGCCGATGACGACCTTGGAGGTCTCGGTGTCGGGGGTCGCCTTGTCCGCCGTGACCTCGTAGCGCAGCGTTCCGGTGTCGCCGGGCTTCGTGCCGGCGACCGCGCTGAGCGTGAAGGGCTCGAACGGGCCGTGCAGATTGCCGTTGTCCAGGCAGGTGACGACGGCGCCGACCGCCGTGCACTGGTCGTTCTTGGCCTTGATCGTGGCGATGCCCTTGAGGCCGCTCGCGTCGATCACGAACTTGGCGTTCTCCGGCAGCGGGAGGCCTTCCACGCCGTCGTCGGCGAAGCTGTAGCCCGCGTCGGGCGCGATGGCCGTGCCCGACGCCGGGACGGCTATCTGCGCGGGTGCGGTGACGACCGCGTAGGACTGCGTGGGGGGCGTGGGGCCGTCAGCGGCCCGGGCCGTGGCACTCGTGAGGCCGACCCCGGTCAGCGCGATCGCCGCCGTCGCAGCCGCCAACTGTCTGCCCTTACGCCACATTTCGCCCCACGTCCCTCGCATGCCGACTCGTGCCCCGTCTCTGCGGAGACGAGCGAAGCGTACGAACGGTTGCACCCTTCGCGCACGCCTTGTCGAAAGTCCGTGCGCGAAGGGGCAGTTGGGGCGCAGCCGAAGGGGTGCGTCGCCGAAAGAGGCGTCAGGAGCGGGAGACGTTCCGCTCGTAGACCAGGCGCAGGCCGATCAGGGTGAGCCACGGCTCGTGCTCGTCGATCACCGCGGCCTCACCGAGCACCATGGGCGCAAGACCCCCGGTGGCGATGACGGTCACGTCGTCCGGGTCGTCGGCGAGTTCGCGCGCCATGCGGGTCACGACGCCGTCGACCTGGCCCGCGAAGCCGTACAGGATGCCGGACTGCATGGCCTCGACGGTGTTCTTGCCGATGACGCTGCGCGGACGGGCGATCTCGATCTTGCGGAGCTGGGCGCCCCTGACGCCCAGCGCCTCCACGGAGATCTCGATACCGGGGGCGATGACGCCGCCGGCGTACTCCCCGCGCGCGGAGACCGCGTCGAAGGTGGTCGCCGTGCCGAAGTCGACGACGATGGCGGGCCCCCCGTAGAGCTCGACCGCCGCCACCGCGTTGATGATGCGGTCGGCGCCGACCTCCTTGGGGTTGTCCATGAGGATCGGGACGCCGGTCTTGATGCCGGGTTCGACCAGGACGGCGGGGACGTCGCCGTAGTAGCGGCGGGTGACCTCGCGCAGTTCGTGCAGGACCGAGGGGACGGTCGAGCAGATGGCGATGCCGTCGATGCCGTCGCCGAGCTCGTCGCCGAGCAGCGGGTGCATGCCCATCAGGCCCTGGAGGAGCACGGCGAGTTCGTCGGCGGTGCGGCGGGCGTCGGTGGAGATGCGCCAGTGCTCGACGATCTCCTCCCCGTCGAACAGGCCGAGAACGGTGTGCGTGTTGCCTACGTCGATGGTGAGCAGCATGGCGACTACTCCGCCGCGCGCAGGTCGAGGCCGATGTCCAGGATCGGCGACGAGTGGGTCAGCGCGCCCACCGCGAGGAAGTCGACGCCCGTCGCGGCGTACTCGCGCGCGTTCGCCAGGGTCAGCCGGCCCGAGGACTCCAGGAGGGCGCGGCCGGCGACGATCGCGACGGCCTCCTGGGTCTCGGCCGGCGTGAAGTTGTCCAGGAGGATCAGGTCGGCGCCCGCCTCCACGACCTCGCGCAGCTGGTCCAGGGTGTCGACCTCGACCTCGACGGCGAGGCCCGGGAAGGACTCCCGTACGGCCTTGAAGGCCTGTGCGACGCCGCCGGCGGCGACCACGTGGTTGTCCTTGACCAGGGCCGCGTCCGAGAGCGACATGCGGTGGTTGACGCCGCCGCCCATGCGGACGGCGAACTTCTCCAGGGAGCGCAGGCCGGGCGTCGTCTTGCGGGTGTCGCGGACCTTCGCCGTGGTCCCCTCCAGCGCGTCCGCCCACGCGCGCGTGGCGGTCGCGATGCCGGACAGGCGGCACAGGATGTTGAGGGCGCTGCGCTCGGCGGTCAGCAGGTCGCGGGTGCGGGTGGTGACGCTGAGGAGCTTCTGCCCGGCGGTGATCCGGTCGCCGTCCTCTGCGTGCCGCTCGACCTCGAACTCGTCGGTGCAGACCACGGAGAGCACGGCCTCGGCGACGCGCAGGCCCGCCACGACGCCGTCCTCACGGGCGGTGAAGTCGGCAGTGGCGACGGCGTCCTCGGGGATGGTGGCGACCGTGGTGACGTCCACGCCGCCGTCCAGGTCCTCGGCGATGGCCATGTGCGCGATGTCCTCGACCTCCACGGGGTCGAGCCCCGCGTCGGCCAGGAGCTGGGCGAGGGCGGGGTCGAGGCCGCACTCCATCATGTCGGCGTCGGCTCCGCCGCAGCCGCAGCCGTCGCCGCAGCCGCCGCTCTCGGCGAGGGGGAGGTCGGGGGTGCTCACGTCTCTCACTGCTCCTGCTGGTGTGTACGGCACTCGGGGCGGGTCGGGGGGAATTCTGCGGTGGGCGTGGTGTGCGCGGCCAGCGTCCGGTCGGGATTCAGCCGTACGACGATGTGGCGGCGCCATGCCGCGTCATCGCGGTCGGCGTGGTCCTCGCGCCAATGGCAGCCGCGGGTCTCCTCGCGGCGGCGGGCCGCGGCGACGAGGACGCGGGCGACGCACAGGAGGTTGGTGGCCTCCCAGGTGTCGACGCCGGGCTCCGCGGTCTTGCCGTTCTCCGCGAGGGCGCCCGCCGCCTCGGCGTGGATGCGGCCGAGTCCCGCGGCGGCCTCGGCGAGGGAGTCGGCGGAGCGCAGCACGCCCGCGCCCTGCGTCATGACGCGCTGGATGGCGAACCGTGCCTCGGGCGGCATCAGGGGGTGGGTCGGGATCTCCGGGTGCGGCACAGGGGCCGGCACGCGCGCGTGGAGGCCGTTTTCCCGGTGGCTCGCGGCGATGTCGTCCGCGATGCGCTCGGCGTAGACCAGGCCCTCCAGGAGGGAGTTGGAGGCGAGCCGGTTCGCGCCGTGGACGCCGGTGCAGGCAACCTCTCCGCACGCGTACAGGCCGGGGACCGTCGTGCGGCCCTGGAGGTCCGTGCGGACGCCTCCGGAGGCGTAGTGGGCGGCGGGGGCCACGGGGATGGGCTCGGTGACCGGGTCGATGCCGTGGGCGCGGCAGGCGGCGAGGATCGTGGGGAACCGGTTCTCCCACATCTCGGCGCCGAAGTGCCGGGCGTCCAGGTACATGTGCTCGGCGCCCTGCTCCTGCATGCGGCGCGTGATGCCCTTGGCGACGATGTCGCGGGGCGCGAGCTCGGCCAGTTCGTGCTGGCCGACCATGAAGCGCACCCCGTCGGCGTCGACGAGGTGGGCGCCCTCGCCGCGTACGGCCTCGGAGACCAGAGGCTGCTGGCCCTCCGCGTCCGCGCCGAGGAAGAGCACCGTCGGGTGGAACTGCACGAATTCGAGGTCGGACACCTCGGCGCCCGCGCGCAGAGCGAGCGCGACACCGTCGCCGGTGGAGACGTGCGGGTTGGTGGTGGCCGAGAAGACCTGGCCCATGCCGCCCGTCGCGAGGACCACGGCGGGGGCGAGCGCCGCGCCGACGCCGTCGTGCTGGCCCTCCCCCATGACGTGCAGGGAGACACCCGCCGTGCGGCCGTCGGCGTCCGTGAGGAGGTCGAGGACCAGGGCGTTCTCCACGGTCCTGATGCCCCGCGCGCGCACCGCCTCGACGAGGGCGCGGGAGATCTCGGCGCCGGTGGCGTCGCCGCCCGCGTGCGCGATGCGGCGGCGGTGGTGGCCGCCCTCGCGGGTGAGCGCGAGGTCGCCGTCGGCCGACTCGTCGAAGTGCGCGCCGGTCGCGATGAGGCGGCGTACGGCGTCGGGGCCCTCCGTGACGAGGGTGCGGACCGCTTCCTCGTCGCACAGGCCCACGCCCGCGACGAGCGTGTCCTCGAGATGCTGCTCGGGGGTGTCACCGTCGCCGAGCGCCGCGGCGACGCCGCCCTGTGCCCAGCGCGTGGAGCCGTCGTCGAGACGGGCCTTGGTGACGACGACGGTCCGCAGTCCGGCCGCCTGGCAGCGCAGGGCCGCGGTGAGACCGGCGACGCCGGATCCGACGATCACGACATCGGCGGTGACGGACCAGCCGGGCGCGGGCGCGTGCAGGCGTATGCCGGTCGCCGTGCCGGTGACTGTGGTCCCTGTGGCACTCATACGGGAGCTCCGAAGGTCAGGGGGATGTTGTCGATCAGCCGCGTCGAGCCGACCCTGGCGGCGACGGCGAGCACGGCCTCTCCGATGTGGCCGCGCTGCACGTCCGTGAAGTCGGCCGGGTCGACGAGAGCGAGGTAGTCCAGCGTGAGCGGCGGCCGGACGCGGGCGGCCTCGTCGAGGACCTGGCGGGCCGCGGCGCGGACGGCTTCGGGGCCGCCGGGCGAGGCCTTCGCGACGGCGTGCGCGTCGGCGGCGGCACGGGCCTCGCCTATCGCGTTCAGGGCGTCGGCACGCGCGTGCGTGGAGGGCGCTTCGTGGGCACGCGCGCGCAGGGCCTCCTGGGCGGCGTGCCGGTCGCGGCCGGCGAAGAGCGCCTGGGAGAGGGCGACCGCGGTGCGCCGCTCGTCGGCGGAGAGGTAGCGGTTGCGGCTGGAGAGGGCCAGGCCGTCGTGCTCGCGCACGGTGGGCACGCCGACGATCTCCACGGCGAAGTTCAGGTCGCGCACCATGCGGCGGATCAGAGCGAGCTGCTGAGCGTCCTTCTGCCCGAACAGCGCGATGTCGGCCGCGGTCAGGTGGAGCAGCTTGGCGACGACGGTGAGCATGCCGTCGAAGTGGCCGGGCCGCGAGGCGCCTTCGAGGCGCTCCCCCATAGGGCCGGCGGTGACGCGGACCTGGGGTTCGCCGCCGGGGTAGACCTCGTCCGCGGAGGGCGCGAACACGATGTCGGCGCCCGCCTGTTCGGCGATCTTGACGTCGGAGTCGAGGGTGCGCGGATAGCGGTCGAGGTCCTCGCCCGCGCCGAACTGGAGCGGGTTCACGAAGACCGTCGTCACCACTTCGCCGTCGGCGCCGGCGAGCGAGCGCGCCGTGCGGATCAGCTCGGCGTGGCCGTCGTGCAGGGCCCCCATGGTCATGACGACGGCGCGGCGGCCCGCACGCGCGCGCGTGCGGAGTTCATCGGCGGTGTGCAGCACGGTGGTCATCGCTGGTCTCCCTCGGCGCCGTCGGCCAGAACCCCCAGGAGGTCCTCGGCGAGTTCGGGCTTGAGCAGGCCGTGTGCGAGGGCACGGTCGGCGGTGGCGCGGGCCATCGCCAGATATCCGGCGACGGTCTGGGGCGCGTGCTCGCGCAGTTCGGCGACATGGGCGGCGACCGTGCCCGCGTCCCCGCGCGCGACGGGCCCGGTGAGCGCGGCGTCACCGGACCTGAGGGCGTTGTCGAGGGCCGCGCCGAGCAGCGGGCCGAGCATCCGGTCGGGGGCCTCGACGCCCGCGTCCCGCAGCAGTTCCATGGACTCGGCGACCAGCGTGACCAGGTGGTTCGCGCCGAGGGCGAGCGCCGCGTGGTACAGCGGGCGCGACTCCTCACGGATCCACTCGGGCTCGCCGCCCATCTCGATGACGAGGGCCTCCGCTGCGAGCCGCAGCTCCTCGGGCGCGGTCACGCCGAAGGAGCAGCCGGCCAGCCGCTGTACGTCTACGGGGGTGCCGGTGAACGTCATCGCGGGGTGCAGCGCGAGCGGCAGGGCGCCGGCCCGCAGTGCGGGGTCGAGCACCTTGGTGCCGTAGCGCCCAGAGGTGTGCACGATCAGCTGTCCCGGGCGTACGGAACCAGTCTCGACGAGCCCTTCCACGAGGCCGGGCAGCGCGTCGTCGGGCACCGTGAGCAGCACGAGTTCGGCGCGCGCGAGGACCTCGGCGGGCGTCACGACGGGGACGTCGGGCAGCATGAGGCCGGCCCGGCGCACGGATCCCTCGGAGACCGCGGAGACGGCGACCGGGCGGTGTCCCGCGAGGGCCAGTGAGGCCGCGAGGGCGGGGCCGACACGGCCCGCGCCGACCACTCCGACGGTCAGCCGGGCGGGGCGGTCCCTGGGGTCGGTGGGTTCGGGTCGAGGAGGTGCGTTCACAGGACGACGGCCTTCCGTTCCAGTCCGCTCGGGGTACCGGACGATTTCTCGTCATGTTAACGCGATCTGCTCCGCGGGCTCCGTCCCGTCCACAGGCTGTGGGCAACCGCACGCGCGTACGACATGATCGGTGGATGACGGAGAGCGAAGAGCGGGACAACACCGCAGAGGACGACGCGACGAAAGCGCGGGCCCGCCGCGCCGCGGCTCTGCGGGGTGCCGAGCGGATCCTCGGCGTGCACGGCCTCGACGCCACCATCGGTGAGCGTCTGACGGCCCTCACGGAGGCTGCCTGGTCCGTCGCCGACCCCGGCCAGACCAGCGATCTGTACGGCGACGGCATCGTCGCCGACCTGGAGGAGCGCGTCGCGGGGCTCCTCGGCACGGAGGCGGCGGCCTACTTCCCCACCGGCACGATGGCGCAGCAGGTCGCGCTGCGCTGCTGGGCGGGCCGTACGGGCAACCCGACGGTCGCCCTGCACCCGATGGCACACCCGGAGCGGCACGAGCGCGGTGCCTTCGGCGCCCTGAGCGGCCTGCGCACCGTCCACCCGACGAGCGAGCCGCGGCTGCCGAACGCCGACGAGGTACGCGACTTCGCCGAGCCCTTCGGCGCGCTGATGCTCGAACTGCCGCTCCGGGACGCCGGCTATGTCCTGCCCACCTGGGACGAGCTGGTCGCCGTCACCGAGGCGGCCAGGGAACGGGACGCCGTCGTGCACTTCGACGGAGCGCGCCTGTGGGAGTGCACCACCCACTTCGGGCGCTCCCTGGCCGAGATCGCCGATCTCGCCGACAGCGTGTACGTGTCGTTCTACAAGACTCTCGGCGGCCTCAGCGGAGCGGCGCTCGCCGGGCCCCGGTCGTTCGTCGAAGAGGCGAAGACCTGGCGGCACCGCTACGGCGGCCAGCTCTTCCAGCAGTTCCCCGCGGTGCTCTCGGCCCTGGTCGGCCTGGAGCGGGAGCTGCCGCGCGTGCCCGACTACGTGGCCCACGCGCGCGTGGTCGCCGAGGCGCTGCGCGAAGGGTTCGCCGAGGCCGGGGTGCCGTGGGTGCGGGTGCACCCCGAGGTACCGCACACGCATGAGTTCCAGGTCTGGCTGCCGTACAGCTCCGAGCGGCTGGACGAGGCGTCGGTGACGCAGGCCGAACAGACCCGGACGTCGCTGTTCCGGCGCTGGTGGGAGCAGGGTCCTCCGGGGCTTTCGGTCACCGAGGTCACGGTCTCCGCGCGCGGGCTCGAGTGGACCGCCGACGACGTCCGCGCGGCCGTCGCGGACTTCGTGGCACGGATCCCCCCGGAGACCGCCGACGGGGACGCCTGAGCGGCGCCGCCCTACCTGCGTCCGGTCAGGGGCCGGCCGGGTCAGCAGCCCGCCGCGCGGCGCTGCGGGTGGATCAGGCGGGCCAGGGCCGCCCGGATCCGGCCGTGCGCCGGGCGGCCGGCGATGACCGCGCGGAAGCGGCGGTAGTCGCGCAGCTCGCGGACGGTGCTCCAGTCATGGACGCCCGGCGCCGGCGGGGCGGGCTCCCCGTGCAGGGAAGCGCGGTAGACATCCAGTGCGTACTGCTGATTGACGCTCATGACGTACCCCTCGCTGGTCTTCTCATTTTCACGCCATGACCAGAAATGCGGCTATTCAGAGAGCTTTATTTGTTTTGCAGGCCTTTATTGGCACTGCTTGACATTCATTGCTCTTTGCCGCTTCGGTCCGACCTGAAGAAGACTCCGCCCGGCGGCCCCGCCGGGTCACGTCGATTGACGGGAGACGTCAATCGAGAACTCGGTTGTCAGATCCTGCGTGCACCATGGGGTCATGAGCGTGAGCATCGACATCAGCGGGCTGGCCCCGGAGCGGATCAGCGTCGTGCCCTCGCCCCTGTCCGAGCTGGGCATGGCGCTGCACGCGCTGGCCGAGCCCGCGCACCACCCGGGGCTCCAGGGCTGGACGACGGCGGTGTCCGCGCGCCTCGACCCCGGCCTCGCGGACCGGCTGTGCGAGGCGGACTTCCTGTGGCGGACGACGTTCTCGGACGTGTTCGCGCCGTTCGCCGGGATCCCGGGCCGGGCCGCCCTGCCCGGCGCCACCCTCGCCGAGGAGCTCGACCTCCTCGACAAGCTGACCGATCGTCAGTTCGTGGACGCGGCACTGGAGTTCACCTGCCAGAACAGCTACGCGCTGCGCGAGGCCAACCCGCTGGAAGACCCGGACATGCACCGCCGCGCCCTGGACCTCGCGGCCACGCGCGGCCTGCCCCAGGTCCAGTTCACCCAGCGGCTCCTGGACGACCCGCCCGCGGTGCGCGCCTGGTTCCGAAGGCTCGTGGAGGACTGCGAGGAGGCGTTCTTCGCGGACATCTGGGCCCGCATCCACCACCAGCTGGCCGCCGACGCGCGGCACAAGACCGAGCTCCTGAGGCGCAAGGGCCTGGCCGAGGCGCTGACGGCGGTGTCGTCTGTCGTCACGCTCGACGAGCCGGCGAACCTGATCACGGTCGACAAGATCACCGTGGGCCGTACGACCACGGAGGACGGCGGCCTCGTTCTCGTGCCGACCAGCCTCGGCTGGCCGCACCTCATGGTGCTGCACCGCTTCGGATGGCAGCCCGCGATCACGTATCCCGTCGGCTCACCCGGCCTCACCACACCGGCCACCGTCGAGCAGCTCACGCGCCGGATGACGGCCCTCGCGCATCCCGTACGCATGCGCCTGTGCCGCCACCTCGCCCGCGGCGCGTACACGACGAGCGAGCTCTCCGACGCGCACGGGATGACGGCGCCGGAGATATCCCGGCATCTGACCGTGCTCAAGAAGGCGGGCCTGATCACCACGCGCCGCCGGGGCCGCTATGTCCAGCACCAGCTGGATCTGACGGCCGTCGCCCGCCTGGGCAGCGACTTCATCGAGGGCGTACTGCGCTAGGGGCTGTCGTTTGGATCAGGCCCGGCGCGCACGGACCGTCAGGCTGCCCCGCCGCCGGCCCGTACGAGCCCCGTCTCGTAGGCGAGTACGACGACCTGGACGCGGTCGCGCAGGTTCAGCTTGGTGAGGATGCGGCCCACGTGCGTCTTCACCGTCGCCTCCGACAGGACGAGCCGGGCGGCGATCTCGCCGTTCGACAGGCCCTGCGCGACGAGGATCATGACCTCGCGCTCGCGCTCGGTCAGCCGGGCGAGCTCGGCGAGCTGCGGCTCCTTCCCGGAGCTGGGCAGCATCGGCGCGAAGCGGTCGAGCAGCCGCCGCGTCGTCGACGGCGCGACCACCGCGTCGCCGCTGTGCACGGCCCGGATCGCGGCGAGCAGCTCGCCGGGCGGCACGTCCTTGAGCATGAACCCCGACGCCCCGGCCTTCAGCCCCGAGAAGGCGTACTCGTCGAGGTCGAACGTCGTCAGGATGAGCACCTTCGGCGGGTTGTCCTCCATGCAGATCCGCCGGGTCGTCTCCACGCCGTCCAGCTTCGGCATGCGGACGTCCATCAGGACCACGTCGACCGCCGTTCCGCGCAGCACCTCAAGGGCCTCGACCCCGTCGCCCGCCTCGGCGACGACCTCCATGTCCGGCTGGGCGGCGAGCACCATCCGGAAACCGGTGCGCAGCAGCACCTGGTCGTCGACGAGCATCACGCGGATCGCCATGAAGGGGGTCCCTTTCGGTACGGTACGAGGTCGGGTTCGGTACGTGTGCGGCGTCAGTGGGCGGGCTTGAGCGGCAGCAGCGCGCTGATCCGGAATCCGCCGCCGGGACGCGGTCCCGCGTCGAGCGTCCCGCCGACCATACCGACGCGCTCCCGCATGCCGATGAGCCCGTGCCCGCGGCCGTCGGCGCCCCCGTCCTCGTACAGCTCGTGCGGGGCGCCCTTGCCGTCGTCCTCGACGAGCAGGCCGAGGCCGTCGTCGAAGTAGACGAGCCGGACGCTCGCGCCCGCGTTCGCGCCGCCGTGCTTACGGGTGTTGGTGAGCGCCTCCTGCACGATGCGGTACGCGGTCAGCTCCACACCGCTGGGCAGCGGGCGCGGGGTGCCCTCGACCTTGAAGTCGACGGGCAGGCCCGCGGTGCGCACCTGCTCTATCAGCTCGTCGAGCTGCTCGACGTCGGGCTGCGGCACGTACTCGCCGCTCTCCTGGTGCTCACCGGTGCGCAGCACTCCGAGGAGGCGCCGCATCTCGGCGAGCGCCTGCCGGCCAGTCCCGGAGATCGTCTCCAGGGCCTTCCTGGCCTGCTCGGGAGCGGTGTCCATGACGTACGCGGCGCCGTCCGCCTGCACCACCATCACCGACACGTTGTGCGCGACGACGTCGTGCAGTTCGCGTGCGATCCGGGCCCGCTCGGCGGCGACCGCGACCTTCGACTGGGCCTCGCGCTCCGTCTCCAGACGGGCGGCGCGCTCCTCCAGCTGCGCCAGGTAGGCGCGGCGCGTGCGGACGGAGTCACCGAGCACCCAGGCGAGGGCGAACGGCACCATCTGGAAGATGGTGATCAGCACGTTGCCCGCGCTGCTCGTCTCGTGCATCGGCCAGCGCAGCTGCGAGAGCGGCGCCGCGCACAGGCCTCCGACGAGCGCGAATCTGGACGCCCAGCGGGGGCTGTCCGCCGCCACGGTGTAGATGATCACCAGCATCGCGAAGTCGGCCGGCTGCACGCGGACGTTCGCGACGAGCTGGAAGACGCCCACGACGGCGATGAGGATCAGCATCCGCTCGGGAACACGCCTGCGCAGGGCGACGGCCAGGCTCAGCGCCAGGACGACGGGGACGCCCAGGAGGCGGGCGTCGCCCTGCATGTCCTGCTGTCCCGCGACCAGACTCATGCCGGAGACCCCGAGGAGGACGACGGCCCAGAAGCTGTCGACCCACGTCGGGTGTCGGCGGAAGAAGTCGTAGAGGCGCTGCACGTAACCCAGCGTAAAGAAGCGTGCAGTGTGCAGGGGTCAACCGGAGGTTCGATCCGAGTGCCACCGGCGTACTCCCCAAGGTGGAGGCCGCCCCCTTCTCCGCGCCTAGCCTTTCCCTGTGACGAACGAGCAGTGGGGTGCGGGGCGCGGGTGGCGCGAGGCGACGGAGGAGGCGCTGTACGGGCCCTGCGGCTTCTATCGCAGGCCCGAGGGACCCGCGGGGCATTTCCGCACTTCGGTGCATGCGTCGCCGTTGTTCGCCGGGGCCGTCGCGCGGCTTCTGTGCCGGGTGGACGAGGTGCTCGGGGCCCCGCCGGAGCTCGCCTTCGTCGACATGGGCGCGGGCCGCGGCGAGCTGGTGACGGGCGTCCTGGGGGCGCTGCCCGCCGACGTGGCGGCCCGCACGCGCGCGTACGCGGTGGAGCGGGCGGAGCGTCCCGCCGGCCTCGACCACCGCATCGAGTGGTGCGCACACCCCCCGAAGGGGGTCACCGGACTCCTCTTCGCGAACGAGTGGCTCGACAACGTCCCCCTGGACGTCGTCGAGGCCGACGCCTCCGGAGAGGCGCGCCACGTCCTCGTACACCAGGACGGGACCGAGGAGCTCGGGGAGCCCATGGGCGACGGTCCGGAGGCGGACTGGCTGGCCCGGTGGTGGCCGCTCGCCGGTGAACCGGGGCTCCGCGCGGAGATCGGCCTCCCCAGGGACACCGCCTGGGCCGCGGCCGCGGGGACGCTGGAGCGCGGCGTGGCGGTCGCCGTCGACTACGCGCACTCCCGGGATGCCCGGCCGCCCTTCGGGACGCTCACGGGCTTCCGTGAGGGCCGTGAGACCCCGCCGGTGCCGGACGGCTCGTGCGACATCACGGCCCATGTGGCGCTCGACGCGTGCGCGCTCCCGGGCGCCCTGATCCTCACGCAGCGCGCGGCCCTGCACGCTCTCGGGGTGAGCGGTGGCCGTCCTCCGCTGTCGCTCGCCGCCGGCGATCCGGCGGCCTACGTGCGGGCCCTCTCCGGAGCCGGCGAGGCCGCCGAGCTGACCGCTGCGGGCGGGCTCGGCGACTTCGGGTGGCTGGTGCAGCCGGTGGGCGTACGGGCGCGGGACCTGCTACTTGTCGATGTCGCCGACGACGAAGAACAGTGACCCGAGGATCGCCACCATGTCCGAGACGAGCGTGCCGGGCAGCAGCTCGGTGAGCGCCTGGATGTTGTTGTACGAGGCGGACCGCAGCTTGAGCCGGTACGGCGTCTTCTCGCCCTTGCTGACCAGGTAGTAGCCGTTGATCCCCAGCGGGTTCTCGGTCCACGCGTACGTGTGTCCCTCGGGCGCCTTGAGTACCTTCGGGAGGCGCTGGTTGACGGGGCCGGGCGGCAGCTCGGCGAGCCGGTCCAGGCAGGCGTCGGCGAGGTCCAGGGCGTTGTGGGTCTGCTCCAGGAGGACCTCGAAGCGGGCCAGGCAGTCGCCCTCGCTGCGCGTGACGACCTTCAGGGTGTCCTGGAGCTCCCCGTACGCGAGGTACGGCTCGTCGCGGCGCAGGTCGAAGTCGACTCCGGAGGCGCGAGCGATCGGACCGCTCACTCCGTAGGAGTGCACCGCCTCCGGGGACAGCACGCCCACGTCGCGCGTGCGGCCGCGGAAGATCTCGTTGCCGAGGACCAGGTCGTCGTACACGCCCATGCGCGAGCGGACCGAGGCGACCGCCTCACGCGCGCGGGTGGTCCAGCCGGCCGGGACGTCCTCCTTGAGGCCGCCGACGCGGTTGAACATGTAGTGCATGCGGCCGCCGGACATCTCCTCCATGACGTTCTGGAGTTCCTCGCGCTCCCGGAAGGCATAGAACACCGGGGTGATTCCGCCCAGTTCGAGCGGGTACGAACCAAGGAACATCAAATGGTTGAGGACCCGGTTCAGCTCCGCGAGCAGGGTGCGCAGCCACACCGCGCGCTCAGGGACCTCCATGCCGAGCATCCGCTCGACGGCGAGGACGACCCCGAGTTCGCTCGAGAAGGCGGAGAGCCAGTCGTGGCGGTTGGCCAGCATCACGATCTGCCGGTAGTCGCGGGCCTCGAAGAGCTTCTCCGCGCCGCGGTGCATATAGCCGATGACCGGCTCGGCCTGCTGGATGCGCTCGCCGTCGAGGACGAGGCGCAGGCGCAGCACCCCGTGCGTGGACGGGTGCTGCGGGCCGATGTTGAGCACCATGTCGGTGGTCTCGGCCGCGCCGCCGATGCCGACCGTCGTCTCCGTCGTGGGCGTCATGGGAACAGTGTCTCGTACGTAGGGTGGGTGCATGGAAACGGGGACTGAGGGGACGGCGGTTCCGAAGGCGGGAGCCGGGGCGGAGGAGCCGGTGTGGACCGGGCTTCCCAGAGGTCTGCTGAAGGTGCGCAGGCTGCTGCTCGTGCTGTGGCTGGTGCCGCTGACGGTGGCGGTGGGGGTGCTGCTCGGGGTGTTCGCCGGCGGCGTGTGGGCGGCGTTCGCGCTGCTGCCGCTCGCCGGACTGCTGTGGGGATGGCCGATGCTCGGGCGCAACTGGCGTTCGTGGCGCTACGCCGAGCGCGCCGACGACCTGCTGATCAGCCGGGGCGTCCTGTGGCGTGAGGAAACGATCGTGCCGTACGGGCGCATGCAGCTCGTCGAGGTCACGTCCGGGCCGCTCGAGCGGAAGTTCGGACTCGCGAGCCTTCAGCTGCACACGGCGGCCGCGGCAACCGACGCCACGATCCCCGGCCTGACGCCCGCCGAGGCCGAGCGCCTGCGCGACCGGCTCACCGAACTCGGCGAGGCCCGATCGGCGGGGCTGTGACGGCCCCGGACGTCCACGCGGACGTGCGGGACCAGGACGCGACCGCCGAGGCGCCGGAGCGGCGCCTGCACCCGGTCACCCCGCTGCGCCGCGCCTGGGCGCCCGTCGCGATCGTCCTCGGCTGGGCGGTCCATGACCTGAACGAGGCGCAGCGCCGGCTCGCCCAGCTCACCGCGACCACCCTCCTCATCGGCATCGCCGTACTGATCCCGGCCGCCGCCCTCTACGGGTTCCTGACCTGGTGGTTCACGCACTTCTCCGTCACGGACACCGAACTGCGCATCCGTACGGGCCTGTTGTTCCGCCGCACCGCCCACATCCGGCTCGACCGGATCCAGGCCGTGGACGTCACCCAGCCGCTGCTCGCCCGCTTCGCGGGCGTCGCCAAGCTCAAACTGGACGTCGTCGGCGCGGACAAGAAGGACGAACTCGCCTATCTCGGTGAGCGGGAGGCCCGCGAGCTGCGCGCCGAACTGCTCGCCCGCGCCGCCGGGTTCGCGCCCGAGACCGTGCGGGACGTCGGCGAGGCACCCGCCGAGCAGATCCTGCACGTGCCGCCCCGCATGCTCGCCGTCGCGCTCCTGCTCACCGGCGGGCCCTGGGCGATGCTGCTCGCCGCGTTCGTCGTGCCGACCCTGCTGTGGTTCGCCACCCACAACCTGTGGACGGTGCTCGCGGTGGCCATCCCGCTCGTGGGCGGCGCGGGCACGAACAGCGTGGGCCGCTTCATCAAGGAGTACGACTGGACGGTGGGCGAGTCGCCGGACGGCCTGCGCATCGACCACGGTCTCCTCGACCGCGACCACGAGACGGTGCCGCCGGGGCGGGTGCAGACCGTTCGGATCGTGGAGCCCCTTCTGTGGCGGCGGCGCGGCTGGGTGCGTGTGGAGCTGGCCGTGGCCGGCTCGTCGAACTCCGTGCTCGTGCCGGTCGCGCCGCGCGAGGTCGCCCAGGGCGTGGTGGAGCGGGTGCTTCCGGGGGTGACGGTGCCCGGTGCGGAGGCGTTCACCCGGCCGCCGAAGCGCTCGGCGTGGTGCATGCCGGTGTGGTGGCGGGGCAACGGGCTCGCGACGACCGACGCCGTGTTCGCGTCCCGGCACGGACTGGTGCGGCGGCGGCTCGCGCTGGTGCCGCACGCGAAGGTGCAGAGTGTGCGGCTCACACAAGGGCCCTGGGAGCGGTTCCGGGGCGTGGCCGACGTCCATGTGGACACGGGCGCCGACAAGACGGTGACGGCCCGGCTGCGGGACGCCGGGGAGGCGGCGGAACTCCTGCGCTCCCAGGCCGACCGCTCACGCACGGGACGGAAGGTGGCACGACCGGACCGCTGGATGGCTTCGTGAGGGCGACGGCATGACGATGGGGCGGGCCTCGGTGTGTGACACACCGAGGCCCGCCCCGTTCACGTCGTACGTGCTGATGTCTCCGTCGCCGGAACCACGTCCCCGCCGCCGGAACTTACGCCCGCATCGCCGATCGCAGCTCCGCGACGTCGATCTGTTCCGTCTCGTCGTGCGCGGTCAGGTCGATGACCTGGCTGACGCCCTCGCCCGTGGTCGTGGCGTCGGCCTGCTTGAACTCGGCCTCCGCGTCCGCCTTGTGGAGCGCGAGCGCCTCCTCGCCGACGACGTCCGCGAGATCCGTGTTCTGCACGGCCTCCAGGGCCGCGGGCGCCACGCCCTTCGTACCGAAGAAGTCGAATCCGCCCTCGACCAGGGGCCGCCGCACCGCCGCGGGCGGCACGACCGCCGCCGCGGCCGGGACGGTGAAGTGACCGGGGACGCCGGACGGCAGGGCGGCCACGTGCTGGTGCTCCTGTGCTCGGGCCGCCTCGGGCTTCCCCTGCGGCTCACCGCCCTCGGGTACCTCGGCCTTCGGGCCTTCGCCCCGCGGAAGGTTCGCGGCGCGCGCCATGCGGTCGAGCGCGGCGTTGGCCCGCAGATAGAGCACCGGGGACGTCACCGGGGCGCCGGCCGACGTGGCGCGCTGCGCCGGGACCAGCTCGGCGCCGGGTGCCGGGGAGACGGCCGCGGGCAGCGCACGCGCCGGGGCCGAGGCCTCTATCGCGAGCTGCCTGCGGCCCTCCAGGGCGGTGGCCCGCTCCGTCTCCGCGGTCGCGTAGCGCCGCAGCAGAGCCGCGTGCTCGTTGCGCAGGGCCGCCAGCTCCGTGCGCTTGCCGCGCAGCTTCGCCTCCATCTTGAAGCGCAGCTCACGCGACTCCTCGAGGTCGGTCTCGAGTTCGGCGACCCGTTCGTCGTGGCGCCACTCGTCGCTCGCCCGCGCCCGGTTCAGCTCGGCGACGCGCTTGCCCGCGAGCCGGTCCCAGCGGCGCATGACGACCGCGCCCACCACGGCGGCGCAGGCGGCGGCACCGGCCAGAGCGCGCAGCACGAGGGGCTCCGCGGTCAGCCAGGCGCCGGCCGCGCAGACGAGCGGGACGCCTGCGATCGCCGAGGGGGGAAGCAGCCTGTGCAGGGGTGGGGAATGGCGGTGACGTCCACGTGGCATGGCCAGAAACTTACCGCGCGTAGGCGAATCGTGGTGCCCCGGCAGCCAAAATCCCGTGGTCTTCTGTCCGGTCACTCCCATATCACCCCTGCACTCGGCGCCTTTGCCGATCAGTTCCTCCGCGGACCGTTCAGTTCTTCAGGAGGCCCTTCGACTGGAGATACTCCTTGGCCACATCGGCTTCCTTCTGGCGCTCCGCGTCGACCTTCCGGTTGAGCTCGACGAGATCGTCGGTCGTCAGCGTCTTGGTCAGCTTCCCGAGTGCGGCGGCTATCTCCTTGTCGCCCGCGTCCTTGGTGTTCACGACCGGAACGATGTTGTCCGCGTTCTGGAGCTTCTTGTCGTCCTCCAGGAGCACCAGGCCGAAGTTCTTCAGCGTGGCGTCCGTGGTGGTCGTCAGGACCAGCTGGTCCTCACCGTTCTTGACGGCCTGCTTGGCCTGCGTGGTGCCGACGCCCTTGGGGTCGATCCCGCTGATCTTGATGCCGTACGTCTTCTCGAGACCCGGGGCGCAGAAGGGCCGCTTCTCGCATTCGTCACCGGCCGCGATCTTGACCTTCTGGCCGGACTTGCCGAGGTCCGAAAGGGTCTTGAGGCTGTGCTGCTTCGCGTAATCCGCGCTCACCGCGAAGGCGTTCTGGTCGACGGCCTCTCCGGCGTCCAGCACGGTCAGTCCCTCAGGCCCGGCGAGTCCGCGCAGCGCGGTGACCGTCGCATCAAGATCACTTGAGGCGACGGGCTTGGCGTCCGCGCCGTTCTTCTTGAGATTGAGGAATTCCGCGAGCGTCGCCGCGTATTCGGGAACGACATCGATCGCGCCCTTGGCGAGCTGGGGCTCGTAGATCTCGCGGTTCTCGACGGTCTTGACCGAGGCGGAGTATCCGGCGTCGGCGAGAACCTGCTTGTAGAGCTCCGCCATCACCTTCGACTCGGTGAACCCGGCGGCGCCGACGACGACCGTGCCCTTCTTGCCGCTCCCCGCCGAGTCGGAGCCGGCCTTGTCGCTCTTGCCGCCCTCCAGGCTGCCCCCGCCGCACGCGGTGAGTCCGGTGGTGAGCGCGCCGACGGCGACCGCCGCCACGGCGATCCGTCGCGTTCTGCTGTTCATCGTTGTCCACCCAATCGAAAGCCGGAATGATCGAAAAGCCGTAACGAGATATCAAGTTGGCGTCCCGCCCGCCGGGGCGCCCGTCGGGGTTCAGCCCGCCGCGCCGCACCCGCCGGGATTCAGCGCGCCGCGCCGGAGCGGCCCTTCATCGGATTCAGAACCCGCCCCGCGCCCGCCAGGACGCCCTCCACGAGCAGCGCGAGCAACGCGACCAGGACCGCGCCGGCGACCACCTGAGGGGTGTCCTGGAGGTTGAACCCGGCCGTGATGATCCGCCCGAGCCCGCCCTTGCCCGCCATCGCGGCGAGCGTCGCCGTGGCGATCACCTGCACCGCCGCCAGCCGGATCCCGGTCATGACCATCGGGTACGCCAGCGGGAGCTCGACGCGCCGGAACACCTGCCCCCCGCTCATCCCCATCCCCCGCGCCGCCTCCACGACGGCCCGGTCGACCTCGCGCATCCCGATGTAGGCGTTGGTCAGCAGCGGCGGCACCGCGAACAGCACGAGCGCGATGAACGTCGGCAGGTCCCCGTGCCGGCCCAGCGGCGTCAGCGTGAGCAGGACGAGCACCGCGAGCGTGGGCACCGCGCGGCCCGCGTTCGAGATGTTGACCGCGAGGCCGCCGCCCTTGCCGATGTGCCCGAGCCACAGCGCGAGCGGCAGGGCGATCAGGCAGGACACGGCCAGGGTGACACCACTGAAGTACAGATGCTCGGCCAGGCGGTGCCACACCCCCTTGTCGCCCTGCCAGTTGGACCCCGTCGTCAGCCAGTCGTAGGCCCCCGATATCGCACTCATGCCGCCTGCGCCGCCTTCTCCGTACGTCGCTCCGCATCGCCGGAGCCGCCACCCGGGCGGTCCGGACTGCCGGAGCGGTCCGTGCGTCTGCGTATGCGGGACGTCCCGGACGCGACGCGGGTCCAGGGGGTCAGCCACCGCTGAATACCGAGCAGCAGCAGATCGGCGGCCACGGCGAGAAGCACGCACAGCACGGACGCCGTGAGCACCTGGGCCTTGAAGTCGCTGTCGAGCCCGTCCATGATCAGCGTGCCCAGGCCGCCGTAGTCGACGATCGCGCCGACCGTCGTCAGCGCGACCGTGGAGACCGTGGCGATCCGCACGCCCGCGAGTATCGCCGGCAGGGCCAGCGGTAGTTCGACCTCCCACAGCAGCCGGACCGGCCCGTACCCCATGCCGCGGGCCGCTTCTCTCGCCTCGTCCGGCACGGCCTGGAGGCCCGCCAGAAAGTTCCGCACCAGGATCGTCAGTGTGTAGAGGACGAGTCCGGTGATCACGAGTGAGGCGGAGAGCCCGAACAGCGGGAGCAGCAGCGAGAACATGGCCAGCGACGGGATCGTGTAGAGAACCGTCGTCAGACCGAGCACCGGGCCCGCGAAGGCACGCCGGCGCCGGGCGAGGAGGGCCAGTGGGAAGGCGATCAGCACGCCGATCACGACGGAAGCGGCCGTGATGCCGATGTGCTGGACGACCGCGTCGACCAGCTCCTGTCTGCGGGTGCGCAGGTATTCCCCGCACACCCACTCATTGGCCACCATGCAATTGGGACTGCTCACCCGCCCCGCCTCCCCCGAATCCCCGTACATATGTCTGGAAACCGCTCGCGCGAACGCCTGATTCCGACTGCCGACGACCCTAGCCCCCACCACTGACAATCGCCGAGACCCCTCGTCACGACGCAACATGGCCTTCACACAGCGGCCGCCCACAGGCGGCGGCTGCCCGGCACAATGGGGACCCATGATCCGGTTCGAGCACGTCACCAAGCGCTACGCCGACGGGACAACGGCCGTCGACGACCTGTCCTTCGAGGTGAACGAGGGGGAACTCGTCACGCTCGTCGGCCCGTCGGGCTGCGGCAAGACCACCACGATGAAGATGGTCAACCGGCTCATCGAACCGAGCGAGGGTCGGATATTCCTTGACGGCGACGACATATCCGTCATCGACCCGGTCCAACTCCGGCGCCGCATCGGCTATGTGATCCAGCAGGTCGGCCTCTTCCCGCACAAGACGGTCCTCGACAACACGGCGACCGTCCCGCACCTCCTCGGCGTCAAGCGCGCCAAGGCCCGCGAACGCGCCGCCGAACTCCTCGACCTCGTCGGCCTCGACCCGCGCACCTTCGGCGACCGCTACCCCGACCAGCTCTCCGGCGGTCAGCGCCAACGCGTGGGGGTGGCGAGGGCGTTGGCGGCGGATCCGCCCGTACTCCTGATGGACGAGCCGTTCGGCGCGGTCGACCCCGTCGTGCGCGAACACCTGCAGAACGAGTTCCTGCGCCTCCAGCAGGCCGTGCGCAAGACGGTCCTGTTCGTCACGCACGACATCGAGGAGGCCGTCCGCCTCGGCGACCGGATCGCCGTGTACGGGCAGGGCAGGATCGAGCAGTTCGACACTCCGTCGACCGTCCTGGGCGCGCCCGCGAACGAGTACGTGGCCGACTTCGTCGGCGCGGACCGCGGCCTCAAGCGCCTGTCCGTCACGCCCATCGAGGAGAGCGACCTGGAACAGCCGCCGGTCGTGCATCTCGACGACCCGCTGCCGGCGAAGCTCGACGCCCCCTGGGCGGTGGTCCTCGACGGCGACAACAACCTGCACGGCTGGATCTCCGCGGAGCACGCGCGCGTGCAGAGCGGCACGGTCCGCGAGCACGCCCGCCGCATGGAGGCGTGGCTGCCCGTCGGCGCCTCCCTCAAGCAGGCTTTCGCCACGATGCTCCAGCACGACGCGGGCTGGATCGCCGTCATCGACGAGCACAGCGAGGGTCGCTTCCTCGGCGTCCTCACCCCGGCGCGGCTGCACGAGGCGCTGCGCCGCTCCACGGCGGCGGACGCCCGGGACATCCCGCGCGCGGAGGTCGAACTGGAGACGGTGACGGGGGCCTGAGAGCGCGTGGGCCCCGAAGCCCGAGGCCCCGATGCCGTCGGCGCCCCTACGCCGTGATGCGCGCGCTCAGCCACACCAGCGCGGCCGGGATCTCGCGGCGCCAGGTGTTGAAGTTGTGGCCGCCACTGTCCAGGACGATCGACGAGATCTCGGTGGGCGGCTTCACCTCGCGGATGAACCTCATCGTGTTCCCGTAGTTGCTCTCGCCGTGCTTGCTCGTGGTGACCAGCAACGACGTGGCGGGCGGCTTCCCGTGTCCCAGGGTCCACATCAGGTCGGCGCGCCGCTCCAGCGCCTCGTCGCCGTGGAACAGGTCGCCCGTGGTGGGGTCGGTCGGCGACTTGTAGTACGCGGACAGGCCCGCCCCCGCGCCGTAGACACGGGGGTGGTGGACGGCGAGCTTCAGGGCGCAGTAGCCGCCCGTGGAGTCGCCCACGATGCCCCAGCCGCCCGGCCTC
The DNA here is from genome assembly GCF_035918235.1 of Streptomyces sp. NBC_01445. Classification (NCBI taxonomy): domain Bacteria; kingdom Bacillati; phylum Actinomycetota; class Actinomycetes; order Kitasatosporales; family Streptomycetaceae; genus Streptomyces; species Streptomyces sp. NBC_01445. The sequence continues at coordinate 4,958,010 of NZ_CP109485.1, forward strand.
TTGTTGACTCTGTAGTGCGCCGAGATGATCCGGGGCAGGTCCCGGGCGAAGAACGTCTCCGTCTGCGGGCCGTTCGGCACGTCCACACACTCCGTGTCCCGCGGCGGCGCCACGGTCGGGCGCATCATCACCAGGATCATCGGCCGCATGGCGCCCGCCCCGGCCTGCTCGTGGGCGATGGTCGGGTAGCGCAGTCCCTTGATGAGCGCCTCGGCGGTGCCGGGGTAGCCGGTCAGGACGACCGAGGCGGGGAAAGTACGGGTCTTGTGGCGGCCCTTGAAGTACTCGGGCGGCAGATAGACGTACGCGGAGGTGGCAATGTGCGAGCGCTTCCCGACGATGTCGACCTTCTGGATCTGGCCGCCGACTCTGGGCCGTGAGCCGCCCGGCACGTTCACGACCCGCGTGCCCAGCACCTGCAGTGGTCCCCGGGTGCCGACCGCTCCGAAGTCGGCCACCACGCCCTGGCCCTGCTCCCGCCCAAGAAGGTCGTCCCACGAGGCGTAGAACGCGAACGCCTGGTTGACAGCCAGTACGGCCGAGAGGAACAGCGCGAGCTGCGTCGCGAACAGCAGACCCACCCGCCCGGCGACGGATCCCCAGGTGCGGCGCGCCAGGTGTGGCCACAGCCAGACCGTCCCGGCGAAGAGGAGCACGGCCAGAAAGACCGCAAGCGCAAGGACCTTGCTGCTCGTAAGACCCATCGTGCTGTACCCGCCTGCGCTTTCTGGCTTACTGAACCTTTTCCGCCGGTTTACCTGGCCGAGTGAACCCGCCTCCCACAAGTCCCGTCCTAGAGGGCGCAATGTGACCGGATGCCGGAATTGACGCCGGCTTCGAGCCCTCTCGCGGAACTACGGGATGCGATGCCTGTCAGGATAGATGCCGATATGTCAGGTGAGGTTCCCGGCAGAACACGGCACCTTCGCCGGATACTGCGCGGCCCCCGGCCCGAGGCCGTCCCCGTCCTGATCGCCCGCGCCTGCGTCCTCGTCGGACTCCTCGACGTCGCGGCGGGCGTCTTCCCGCGGTTCCGGCACAGCCGCATGCACGCGCTGGCCGAGGTCCTGCCCGGCGCCCTCGGCCCGTTCGCGGCAGCGCTCGCCATCAGTACGGGTGTCCTGCTGCTCCTCCTCGCGCACGGGCTGCGCCGCCACAAGCGGCGGGCCTGGCGCGCGGCCGTGGTGCTCCTGCCGCTCGGCGCGCTCGCGCAGTTCGCGTACCGGCACTCCCTGTTCGGCGTGCTGATCCCGCTCGTGCTGCTCACGCTGCTGCTGCGCCACGGGAGTGAGTTCGCGGCGCTGCCCGACCCGCGCAGCCGCTGGCGGGCGCTCGCGAACTTCGTGCTCATGGGCGCCGGTTCCATCGTCATCGGCCTCGCCATCGTCAGCGCCCACCCCAAGAAGCTGGTGGGCGACCCGAGCCTGTCCGACCGTCTGGAACACGTCCTGTACGGCCTGTTCGGCATGGACGGACCCGTCGACTACGCGGGCCGCACCTCCTGGACCGTGGCGTGCTCGCTCGGCGCGCTCGGCCTGCTCACCGCGCTGACGACCATCTATCTGGCGTTCCGCCCCGAACACCCGGTCGCACGCCTCACCGCGGACGACGAGGCACGGCTGCGCACCCTCCTGGACAAGCACGGCGCCCGCGACTCCCTCGGCCATTTCGCGCTCCGCCGCGACAAGGGAGTCGTCTTCTCGCCCAGCGGCAAGGCGGCCGTCTGCTACCGCGTCGTGTCGGGCGTGATGCTCGCGAGCGGCGACCCCGTCGGGGACGTGGAGGCGTGGCCCGGAGCCATCGAACAGTTCATGGACGAGGCCAAGGCCCACTCATGGACCCCCGCCGTCATGGGCTGCTCCGAGACGGGCGGCGAGGTCTGGACCCGCGAGACCGGCCTCGGCGCGCTCGAACTGGGCGACGAGGCGGTGGTGGACACCGCGGATTTCTCCCTGGCCGGGCGTGCGATGCGCAACGTACGCCAGATGGTCAAGAGGATCGAGCGCAATGGCTACGAGACCCGGGTGCGGCGCATCCGTGACCTCGGCGACCAGGAACTGGAGCGGATCCGCCGCGCCGCCGACGACTGGCGCGGCACCGACACCGAACGCGGCTTCTCCATGGCGCTCGGCCGCATCGGCGACGCGGCGGACGGCGACTGCCTGGTCGCCACAGCCCACAAGGCCGACGACCCGGCCGGCCCGCACGGCGACCTGAAGGCCGTACTCCACTTCGTTCCCTGGGGCACCGACGGCGTCTCCCTCGACCTGATGCGCCGCGACCGCGCCGCCGACCCCGGCATGAACGAACTCCTCATCGTGGCCGCCCTCCAGGCCGCCCCGAAGCTCGGCATCACGCGGATCTCGCTGAACTTCGCGATGTTCCGCGCGGCCCTCGCGCGCGGCGACAAGATCGGCGCGGGCCCGGTCCTGCGGGCCTGGCGCGGACTGCTCGTCTTCCTGTCCCGCTGGTTCCAGATCGAGTCGCTGTACCGGTTCAACGCGAAGTTCCGGCCGCGCTGGGAACCCCGCTTCGTGGTCTACCGCTCCTCGCGCGACCTGCCCCGGATCGGCTTCGCCGCCATGCAGGCGGAGGGCTTCGTGAACCTGGCCATACCGCGCCTCCTGCGACGACGCAGGGCCGGGCCCCGGCCCTGCGCCCACGACGCCGGGCACGACGGCTCGCACGACGACTCGCACGACGGAGGCCGGCGCGGGGTGCGGGCCGTCTGAGGCCCGTCCGCACTCCGGCCGTGGCACGGCCACCGGGCCGCCGGGCCTAGGCTTGAAGGCATGAGCACGTCGCAGGGCCGTCGAGGCCACGTCACAGGCCTTCCCGAATGGGACCGCTGCGCGGTCATGGGAGTCGTCAATGTGACGCCCGATTCCTTCTCCGACGGCGGCCGCTGGTTCGACACGACGGCCGCCGTGAAACACGGCCTCGACCTGGTCGCACAGGGCGCCGACCTGATCGACGTCGGTGGCGAGTCGACCCGCCCCGGCGCCACCCGCGTCGACGAGGACGAGGAGCTCAAGCGCGTCATCCCCGTCGTGCGGGGCCTGTCCTCCGAGGGCGTCGCCGTGTCCGTGGACACGATGCGCGCCTCCGTGGCCGAGCGCTCCCTGGCGGCCGGTGCCTCTCTGGTCAACGACGTCAGCGGCGGCCTCGCCGACCCGGCGATGATCCCCGCCGTCGCCGCGGCGGGCGCCCCCTTCGTCGTCATGCACTGGCGCGGCTTCCTGGAGGGAGGCAACGTCAAGGGCACGTACGAGGACGTGGTCTCCGAAGTCGTCGCCGAGCTCCACGCGCGCGTGGAGGCCGTCATCGAGGGCGGCATCGCCCCTGAGCGCATCGTCGTCGACCCGGGCCTCGGCTTCTCCAAGGAGGCCTCCCACGACCTGAAGCTCCTGGCCCACCTGGAGGAGCTGCGCGCGCTCGGCCACCCCCTGCTGGTCGCCGCGTCCCGCAAGCGGTTCCTCGGCCACGTCCTGGCCGGCGAGCAGGGCGCCCCGCCCCCGGCGCGCGAGCGCGACGCCGCCACGGCCGCCGTCTCCGCCATCGCGGCCCACCAGGGCGCCTGGGCCGTCCGCGTCCACGAGGTCCGCGCGACGGCCGACGCGGTCCGTGTCGCCCGCGCCGTAGAGGGAGCCCAGTGACCCCACCGAGGGAGCCCGACGAGCCGCGCGGTGCGGCAGGCCGGCGCACCGACGCGGAGGCCGTGGACAGCGCCAACCGCGCCTTCTACGAGGCTCTGGAGCGAGCCGACTTCGAACTGCTGACGGCGCTCTGGCTCGCCCCCGAGGACGTCTCGTACAGCGAGGAGTCCGACGAGGCCGAGGACACGTCCATCAGCTGCGTGCACCCCGGCTGGCCCGTGCTCACCGGCCGCGGCGAGGTTCTGCGCTCGTACGCGCTGATCATGGCGAACACCGAGTACATCCAGTTCTTCCTCACGGATGTGCACATCAGCATCGTCGCCGACACCGCTCTGATCACCTGCACCGAGAACATCCTCAGCGGCGGCCCGGCCCCCGCGGAGGGCGACGAACTCGGCCCGCTCGTCGGCCAGCGCGTCGTCGCCACGAATGTGTTCCGTCGCACACGTGACGGCTGGAAACTGTGGTCGCACCACGCGTCGCCCGTACTGGCCGAGTCCGAGACCGAGGGCGACGACGGCGAGGAAAGCGACGAGACACCCTCCTGAGTGGCTCCTGACGGGGTAGGCGGGCCCACGTGGGCACCACGGGATTGCCGGAGCGCGCTGGTGGGTAGGGGCGGCTACCAGCGGTGGGCCGCCCTGTCCATAGCCCCCGCGGGCGAGCGCTGTCGGTGCCCGCAGGTAGATTCGATCGAGGCTGGTGTGCCGACCGCACTCGGTACGAACCCGCCGCTACCGACGATTGCAGGAGTGATTCGCGTGGATCGTGTCGCGCTGCGCGGCCTCAAGGCCCGCGGGCACCATGGCGTCTTCCCCAAGGAGCGCGAGGAAGGCCAGACCTTCATCGTGGACCTGGTGCTCGGACTGGACACACGCGCGGCCGCGGCCGACGACGACCTGGCGAAGACCGTGCACTACGGCATCGTGGCGGAGGAGGTCGTGGCCGTCGTCGAAGGCGATCCGGTCGATCTCATCGAGACGCTCGCCGAGCGCATCGCCGGGACGTGCCTGAAGCACGAAGGAGTCCTGGAGGTCGAGGTCTGCGTCCACAAGCCGGACGCCCCGATCACCGTCCCCTTCGACGATGTGACCGTCACCATCACCCGGAGCCGAGTATGACTGCATCTTTCACCGAGGGCCCCAGCGACCCGACCGTACAGCCGGTGCCCGCCTCCGTGGTGGAACAGGTGGACGCGGCCGACACCACACTCTCCAACCCCAAAAACGCGGTGATCGCCCTCGGCTCGAATCTGGGGAACCGCCTCGAGACGATCCAGGGCGCCATCGACGCCCTGGAGGACACCCCCGGCGTCCGCGTCAAGGCCGTCTCGCCCGTCTACGAGACCGAGCCGTGGGGCGTCGAGCCGGGCAGCCAGCCCGCGTATTTCAACGCGGTGATCGTGCTCCGCACGACCCTGCCCCCGTCCTCCCTCCTGGAGCGGGCGCACGCCGTCGAGGAGGCCTTCCACCGCGTCCGTGACGAGCGCTGGGGTGCCCGCACGATCGACGTCGACATCGTCACGTACGCCGACGTCGTCTCCGACGACCCGGTCCTCACGCTCCCTCACCCCCGCGCGCACCAGCGGGCCTTCGTCCTCGCCCCCTGGTTCGACGTGGAGCCCGAGGCGCAGCTGCCGGGCCACGGACCCGTGGCCGAGCTGCTCGCCGCGGTCACCCGCGAAGGCGTCGCGCCGCGCGCCGACCTGGAACTCCAGCTGCCCGAATAGTCGTTAGGGTCATGCGGGCACACGAAGACAGCGCGGGGACTGAGGGGCGACCACCGGAATGAAGCAACTGCGCATCAGGACGTTGGCCGGCCTCTTCCTGGTCGCCGGTGTACTGAGCTGGGCGGGCGCCCGCCTGTGGGACTCGATCGGCACGCTGCCGCGGGTCCCGCTGGCGGCGCCGATCGTCCTCGCCGTGATCGCCGTCATCCTGCTGGCGACCGCGCTCTCCATCCGGGCCCGGCTGCGCGCCCAGCGCGAGCGGAGCCCCGGCGCCAAGGGAGTCGACCCGCTGATGGCGGCCCGCGCCCTCGTCTTCGGCCAGGCCAGCGCGCTGGTGGCCGCGCTGGTCGCGGGGATGTACGGCGGCACGGGCGCGTTCCTGCTCGAACACCTCGATGTCCCGGCCCGCCGCGACCAGGCCATCTACGCCGGCTTCTCGGTCCTCACCGGCATCGCCGTGATAGCGGCCGCCCTCTTCCTGGAGCGCGTCTGCAAGCTCCCGGAGGACGACGACGAGGACCACGGCGGGGCCGCACCGGCGGCCTGACCGGCCCGGGGGCCGGCCGCGCGCCGGCCTGGGCTCAGCGCGCGATGATGAGGCTCATAGCCTCGTTGCGCGTCGCCGGGTCGCGCAGCTGGCCGCGCACCGCGGACGTGATGGTCTTCGCGCCCTGCTTGCGCACCCCGCGCATCGTCATGCACATGTGCTCGCACTCGACGACCACGATCACGCCGCGCGGCTCCAGGATCTCCATCAGGGAGTCGGCGATCTGCGTGGTCAGACGCTCCTGCACCTGCGGGCGCCGGGCGTAGACGTCCACGAGGCGTGCCAGCTTCGACAGGCCGGTGATCTTGCCGTCGGTCGACGGGATGTAGCCGACGTGGGCGACGCCGACGAACGGCACCAGATGGTGCTCACAGCTGCTCTGGACCTCGATGTCCTTCACCAGGACCATCTCGTCGTGACCGAGGTCGAACGTCGTCGTCAGAACGTCCTCGGGCTTCTGCCACAGGCCCCCGAATATCTCCTTGTACGCCCGCGCCACCCGCGCCGGCGTCTGCTTGAGGCCCTCGCGGTCCGGGTCCTCCCCGACCGCGATGAGCAGCTCACGCACGGCGTTCTCAGCCCGCTTCTCGTCGAACTCGCCGATCGGACCCTCGCCGTCCAGCGTCACCGGGTCGGTCATCTGTGCCTCTTCCTAGAACAAAGAACCGCGTCCCCCACACCGTAAGGCGTGGGGGACGCGGTTATCCATTCCGGGGTGATCAGGCCTCGGGGCTGTCCGTAGGAGCGATGTCCAGCCCGGACTCGACGCCCGTTGCCGCGCCGTTCGAACCGTTCGTCAGTGACAGCTCCCTGGGGGAGAGCACCGGCGGGCGGGTCGACGGAGTGCGGCGGGAGGAGCCGGTCCACGCGGGGCGGGCCGGGCGCTTCACGATCGGAGCGAAGATCTCGGCGATCTGCTCCTTGTTCAGCGTTTCCTTCTCCAGGAGCGCGAGGACCAGGTTGTCGAGAACGTCCCGGTTCTCGACGAGGATCTCCCAGGCCTCATTGTGCGCGGTCTCGATGAGCTTCTTGACCTCTTCGTCGACGAGCGCGGCGACCTCTTCCGAGTAGTCGCGCTGGTGCGCCATCTCCCGGCCGAGGAACGGCTCGGTGTTGTCGCCGCCGAACTTGATCGCGCCGAGCCGCTCGGTCATGCCGTACTGCGTGACCATGGCCCGCGCGGTCGCGGTCGCCTTCTCGATGTCGTTCGCCGCGCCCGTGGTCGGGTCGTGGAAGACCAGCTCCTCGGCCGCGCGCCCGCCCAGCATGTACGCGAGCTGGTCGAGCATCTCGTTACGCGTGGTGGAGTACTTGTCCTCGTCGGGCAGGACCATCGTGTAACCGAGGGCCCGTCCACGGGACAGGATCGTGATCTTGTGCACCGGGTCGGAGTTGGGCGAAGCCGCCGCGACCAGGGCGTGTCCGCCCTCGTGGTACGCGGTGATCTTCTTCTCCTTGTCGGACATGATCCGGGTCCGCTTCTGCGGGCCCGCCACCACGCGGTCGATCGCCTCGTCCAGCATCGAGTTGTCGACGAGCTTGAGGTCGCTGCGCGCCGTGAGGAGCGCCGCTTCGTTCAGCACGTTCGCCAGATCGGCGCCGGTGAAGCCCGGGGTACGCCGGGCGACGGCGGACAGATCGACATCGGGTGCGACCGGCTTGCCCTTCTGGTGAACCTTGAGGATCTCCAGACGGCCCTGCATGTCCGGGCGGTCGACCGCGATCTGCCGGTCGAAACGTCCCGGGCGCAGCAGCGCCGGGTCGAGGATGTCGGGCCGGTTCGTGGCGGCGATCAGGATGACGCCGCCCTTCACGTCGAAGCCGTCCATCTCGACGAGCAGCTGGTTGAGCGTCTGCTCGCGCTCGTCGTGACCGCCGCCGAGACCCGCACCGCGGTGCCGGCCGACGGCGTCGATCTCGTCGACGAAGACGATCGCCGGGGCGTTCGCCTTGGCCTGCTCGAACAGGTCACGGACTCGGGAGGCACCGACACCGACGAACATCTCGACGAAGTCGGAACCCGAGATCGAGTAGAAGGGGACCCCCGCCTCACCGGCGACGGCGCGCGCGAGCAGCGTCTTACCGGTTCCGGGCGGGCCGTAGAGCAGCACACCCTTGGGGATCTTGGCGCCGACGGCCTGGAACTTCGCCGGCTCCTGGAGGAACTCCTTGATCTCGTGGAGCTCCTCGACGGCCTCGTCCGAGCCCGCCACATCGGCGAACGTCGTCTTCGGGGTGTCCTTGGTGATGAGCTTCGCCTTGGACTTCCCGAACTGCATGACTCGGGAGCCGCCGCCCTGCATCTGATTCATCAGGAACAGGAAGACGACGACGATCAGGACGAAGGGGAGCAGGGAGAGCAGGATCCCCACGAAGGCGTTCTGCTTCGTCGGGGCGACGGTGTACCCGTCGGGGATCTGCTTGTCCTCGAACTTGGCCTGCAGATCCTTGGCCACATCGACGCCCTGGTCGCCGATGTAGCTCGCCTGGATCTTGCTGCTGCCCTGGACCTTCTGGCCGTTCTTGAGCTCGACCTTGATGTTGTTTTCGTCGCCGGTGGTCAGCTTGGCCGACTGCACCTTGTTGTCGTTGATGGCCTGAATGACCTGGCCGGTGTCCACCGTCTTGTAGCCACCGGACGAACCGACGACCTGCATCAACACGACCACGGCAAGGACGGCCAGCACGATCCACATGACCGGCCCACGGAAGTATCGCTTCACGTCCATCCATACGGAGCGATGACGCCCCGTCCCTCCTGCCATAGTGAGTTTGATAAAGGCTGTTTTGAAGACTGTTCTTCGGACGGTACCCCAGCATTGTCACCCGCAGCCGCAGGGGATGACTGGGAATCTCGCCCACGCATGCTCCAACGGCGGGAAACCCGCAGGGGTTCCCGACCGTCTCACATCGCTTCGGCGACGGTTCAGCCGCCGTAGACGTGCGGAGCCAGAGTGCCGACGAACGGCAGGTTCCGGTACTTCTCCGCGTAGTCCAGGCCGTACCCGACGACGAACTCGTTCGGGATCTCGAACCCGGTCCACTTCACGTCGATGGCCACCTTCGCCGCCTCCGGCTTGCGCAGCAGCGTGCAGACCTCGAGGCTCGCGGGCTCGCGGGTGCCGAGGTTGGTGAGCAGCCACGACAGCGTCAGCCCGGAGTCGATGATGTCCTCGACGATCAGGACGTGCCTGCCCTTGATGTCGGTGTCGAGGTCCTTGAGGATCCGCACGACGCCGGACGACTGGGTGCCCGCGCCGTACGAGGACACCGCCATCCAGTCCATCGTGACGGGGGTGGACAGCGCACGCGCCAGGTCCGCCATGACCATCACGGCGCCCTTGAGGACACCGACGATCAGCAGGTCCTTGCCCGCGTATTCCGCATCGATCTTCGCGGCCAGCTCAGCCAGCTTCGCGTCGATCTCTTCCTTGGTGATGAGCACCGACTGGAGGTCGGTGCCCATGTCTTTCGCGTCCACCCGCATCACTTTCGGTCGTCCCACCGGCCGCTCAAGGACTCTCGTCCCGCGTCAGCCTTGCCGGATGACCAGTCTGCCACCCTGCCGCTGAGCCACGACCTTGCCGGGGAGGTTGATCTCCCCCTGGCCGCGCCAGCCGGTGATCAGACGGTCGACCTCTTCGATGTGCCGGGCGAACAGAGCGCCCGCCGGAGCGCCGGCCTCGATGGCCGCTCGGCGCAGTACACGGCGGCGTACGGCGGGCGGCAGCGCGTAGAGCTTGGCGCACTCAAGGAGCCCTGCGGGGTCCCGCACCATGGATTCGGCCTGCGCGGCCCACGTGTCCAGGGCGTCGGCGTCGTCCCGGGACAACTGGGCCGTACGGGCGAGCGCCTCGACGACACCCTTGCCGAGCGCCTTCTCCAGGGCGGGCAGCCCCTCGTGGCGCAGCCGGGAGCGCGTGTACGCCGGATCGGTGTTGTGGGGGTCGTCCCAGACGGGCAGCGACTGGGCCATGCACGCCTTGCGGGCGGTCTGGCGGTCGAGGCGGAGGAAGGGCCTGCGGTAACGGCCGTCGACCCCCGAGGTCGCGGCCATTCCCGACAGGGAGCGGATACCGGAGCCGCGGGCGAGGCCGAGCAGGACCGTCTCTGCCTGGTCGTCGCGGGTGTGGCCGAGCAGGATCGCGGCGGCGCCGTGGTGGTCCGCGGCGGCGTCGAGCGCGGCGTATCTGGCGTCCCTCGCCGCGGCTTCGGGTCCGCCGTCGCGGCCGACGTGCACGGCCGCGGACTCGACGGGGTCGAGGCGCAGGGCGGTGAGCCGCGCGACGACTTCGGCGGCGCGGAGATCGGAGCCGGGCTGCAGACCGTGGTCGACGGTCACGCCACCGGCGCGGATGCCGAGCTTGGGGGCCTCGAAGGCGAGGGCGGAGGCGAGCGCCATGGAGTCGGCACCGCCGGAGCAGGCGACAAGCACCAGGGGCGGGGTGCGCGGGGCTTCTGGCGCCGGATGGGGGGCGCTGTGATCGTTGAGTACGTCGTGGAGTACGCGGCGGACCGCCAGGCGTATCGCCGCGACCGCAGGATGGGGACCCATGTCCGGTTCCCTTCATGAAGTTTTCGGTGGGGGTGTAGCTCGGACCAGTCACTCAACAGCGACTCGTCGATTTCAGTCACTCAGAGTGCGTCGATGGTGACAGAGCCGAGCCGTTCCCCGAGCATTGCACGCCTACCCACGCCCCACGGTCCCTCGGATGGGTGATTACGGGGGCGTTCTCCTGCCGTTGGCCGTATTTGTTTCACGACCCTGCCTTACGGTGCACCCTCGGACTTGCGGTGCACCCGCGCGACCCAGTCCGCCGGTTTGGCGATCTCCGCCTTGGTGGGGAGCGTGTTCGGCGATGTCCATACGCGATTGAATCCGTCCATACCCACCTCGTTCACCACGGCCCTGACGAATCGCTCGCCGTCGCGGTACTGGCGCAGCTTCGCGTCGAGGCCCAGGAGCTTGCGCAGCGCCAGGTCCAGGCGGGACGCGCCCTTCTGGCGGCGCTCCTTGAACTTCTCCCTGATCTCGCCCACCGACGGCACCACCGCGGGCCCGACCCCGTCCATCACGAAGTCCGCGTGCCCTTCGAGCAGTGACATCACGGCCGTGAGCCGGGCGAGGATCTCGCGCTGGGCCGGGGACTGCACGAGCTCGACCAGGGAACGGCCCCCGTCGTCGCCCTCGCCCTGCTCGCCCTCGGGGCGCGCGCCCGCCAGGGACTGGGCGGCCTCCCGGATGCGCTCCAGGAACGTCATGGGGTCGACATCGGTCTCGGCGAGGAATGACTGGATCTCGCCCTCGAGGTGGTCTCGCAGCCAGGGCACGGCCGTGAACTGCGTGCGGTGCGTCTCCTCGTGCAGGCACACCCAGAGCCGGAAGTCGTGCGGGTTCACATCGAGTTCGCGCTCCACGTGCACGATGTTCGGCGCGACGAGGAGCAGTCTTCCGCCGCCGTTCGGCGCGGCCGGCAGGTCTCGGGTGGCCGGGGCGAAGGTCTCGTACTGCCCGAGGACTCGGGAGGACATGAAGGACAGCAGCATCCCGAGCTCGACGCCCGTGACCTTGCCGCCTACGGCGCCGAGGACCGCTCCGCCGGGGCCGGAGCCGCGCCGCTCCTCCATCTTGTCCAGGAGGGGCTTGAGGAGTTCCCTGAACCCCGCCACGTTCGCCCGGACCCAGCCGGGGCGGTCGACGACGAGGACGGGAGTGTCGTGCGCCTCCTCGGTGGCCATCCGCGTGAACCCGCGGACATGTTCCTCGGAGGCCTTGGCGTGGCGGCGCAGCTCCGCGACGATCGCCCGCGCCTCGTCCCGGCTCACCTCCGGGCCCGGCCGCACGAGTCGGGTCGCGGTCGCCACCGCGAGGTTCCAGTCGACCATCCCAGAAGCGCCACCGATGCTCGTCATGCGTCAACCGTACGTGCTCGGGTCCTGGTGCACAGGGGCTTGGCCCCGGACGGCGCCCGGGTTGTGCCCCCTAGGGGACGCGGCCGGGGCGGGTCAGCGGCAGCCGCAGTTCGCGACCGTCGACGCGAGCCGGTCCAGGGCCGCCTGGGCCTGTCCCGGGTTCACCGTGCCGTCCGTCATGAACGCGAAGACCAGGAGCCGCCCGTCCGCGTCGACGACCGTGCCGGCCAGCGTGTTCACCCCGGTCAGCGTGCCGGTCTTGGCCCGTACGAGGCCGATGCCCGCCGCGTCGGCCTCGTCGGTGTACCGCTTGCTCAGCGTGCCCGTGAAGCCGGCGACGGGCAGTCCGGTGAGGACGGGACGCAGCCCCGGGCGCTCGCGCTCGACGGCGTGCGCGAGAACCTGGGTGAGCAGGTCGGCGGAGACCTTGTCGGCGCGGTCGAGACCGCTGCCGTCCGCGAAGTGGCTTCCGGAGAGCGGGATTCGGAGCTTCTCCAGCTCCTTGCGGATCCCCTCGCCCCCGCCCTCGAAGCTCGCGGCCTCGTCCGTGGCGAGGGCCACCTGGCGGGCCAGGGCCTCCGCGATGTCGTTGTCACTGTGCGTCAGCATGCGCTCGACCAGGGCCGATACGGGCGGCGACGACACCTTGGCCAGCTTCTCGGCGTCGCCCGAGGCATGGCGGGGGCCCGGCTCGCCCTTCGTCCTGATGCCGCGGTCGTGCAGCAGATCCGCGAACTTCCGCGCGGTGGCCGCCGCGGGGTCTGACTCACGGGGAGCCGGACCGCTCGACGAGTCGTCCGTGCGCGCCTCGTCGGCCATGAGGGCGCTGACCGGCGCGATGTTCTCGTTCGGCCCGATGGGGTGCAGGAGCGGCCCCGAGTAGAGCGAGGTGTCGTAGGAGAGGGTGATCTCGTCCGTGTCCCGGCTCTTGAGCTCCTTGGCGGTGGCGTCGGCGAGGGCGCGCAGGCTCGCGTTCGGTCCGGCGTCCTTGCGGGCGGTGAGCGTGGGGTCGCCGCCGCCGACGAGGACGACCTCGTGCGCCTTCGAGCCGGGCTCGATCACGGTCTTCGTGTCGATGCGGTGGTCGGACCCCGGCATCGACAGGGCGGCGACGGCCGTGGCGAGCTTCGTGGTCGAGGCGGGAGTCAGTGCGTCGCCGGAGCTCTTGCCGTACAGCCGCTGACCGGTGGCCGCGTCGACGACGGCCGCCGTGCGCCGCTTGCCGAGGGCCGGGTCGTTCAGGAGCGGGTCGAGCACGTCGGCGAGCGCGCCCTTCGTGGGACCGGGGACCGAGCCGCCCGGCGCCGCGAGCACCGCACGGGCGCTCGGGGCCGCGTCCGGTTCCTCGGAGCCCCCGTCGCGGCCGTCGCGGCCGTGATCTGCGCCACCCCCGGCCTCCTGGGAGGCAGCCCGGCGCGCCTCCGCCGTACGCTGACCGCTGGAGTCCCACGGACCGGCCGAGGCCACCGCCACGGCCGAGAGCGCCAGGCCCAGGGTGGCAGCGCCCGCTGTGAGCTGCCAGGTCTTGACCTTCGTGAGCACCTTCACTGCCTGTGAAACTGCCTGCGAAGCCTTGAGCTCGGGCACCACGGACCAGCCCCTTTCGCGATCACACACATGCGTGAGGGACACTTAATCACCAGTCGTATGTGTTGATCATGGAGGAGCCACCGGTGGAGTTCGACGTCACGATCGAGATTCCGAAGGGTTCGCGGAACAAGTACGAGGTGGACCACGAGACCGGTCGGATCCGCCTGGACCGTCGACTCTTCACCTCGACCAGTTACCCGGCCGACTACGGATTCGTCGAGAACACGCTCGGTGAGGACGGGGACCCGCTGGACGCGCTGGTCATCCTGGAGGAGCCGACCTTCCCCGGCTGCCTCATCAAGTGCCGCGCCATCGGCATGTTCCGTATGACGGACGAGGCCGGCGGCGACGACAAGCTGCTGTGCGTCCCCGCCTCGGACCCCCGCGTGGAGCACCTGCGGGACATCCACCACGTGTCCGAGTTCGACCGCCTGGAGATCCAGCACTTCTTCGAGGTCTACAAGGACCTGGAGCCCGGCAAGTCCGTCGAGGGCGCCGACTGGGTCGGCCGCACCGAGGCCGAGGCCGAGATCGAGCGGTCCTACAAGCGCTTCAAGGACGAGGGCGGTCACTGACCTCCCCCGCCACGCACGGGCCGTCCGACTCCTCCGGGGGTGGGGCGGCCCGTTCGCGTGTCTGTGCTCATACTGAGGCGTACCGGGAGGTGCGCAAGCGTCATACGAAGGGCGAGTTGGTGACGGAGCGGGAGCCGGAGGCGGCCGAAGACCGCAAACCGCAGTCGGACGAGGCACGCAGCGCCTTCACCCCGCCGCAGGGAGTGGTGCCGCAGACCCCGGTGCCCGAGCAGGACGAGTCGCAGACGACGTCCGAGTTCGCGCTCCCGGACGGGTTCAGCACCCCGGCAGCCGCGCCCGCCGACACCAGCGGTTCGGCCTTCACTCCCCCGCAGACCTACAGCTCCCGGCACGCGCCCCCCGCGTTCACCCCCGCGCACGGCATCCCCATGGTCAAGCTGACCAAGGAGGCGCCCTGGCAGGACCGGATGCGCACGATGCTGCGCATGCCGGTCGCCGAGCGTCCGGCGGCCGAGCCCGTGCAGAAGCACGACGACGAGGGGCCGGCCGTTCCGCGCGTCCTCGACCTGACCCTGCGTATCGGCGAGCTGCTCCTCGCGGGCGGTGAGGGCGCCGAGGACGTGGAGGCGGCGATGTTCGCCGTGTGCCGCTCCTACGGCCTCGACCGGTGCGAACCGACGGTGACGTTCACGCTGTTGTCGATCTCGTACCAGCCGTCCCTGATCGACGACCCGGTGACCTCCTCGCGCACCGTGCGCCGGCGCGGCACCGACTACACGCGCCTCGCGGCCGTGTTCCAGCTGGTGTACGACATCAGCGACGCGGAGGTCGACGTCTCCCTGGAGGAGGCCTACCGGCGCCTCGCCGAGATCCGCCGCAACCGCCACCCCTACCCGGGCTGGGTGCTCTCCACGGCGACCGGGCTCCTCGCGGGCGGCGCCTCGATTCTCGTCGGCGGTGACCTGATCGTCTTCGTCGCGGCGGCGCTCGGCGCGATCCTCGGCGACCGGCTGGCCTGGCTGTGCGCCGGGCGCGGGCTGCCGGAGTTCTACCAGTTCACCGTCGCCGCGATGCCGCCCGCCGCCATAGGGATCCTGCTGACCCTCGCGCACAACCTCGTGGACGTACGCGCCTCCGCGGTGATCACCGGTGGGCTGTTCGCGCTGCTGCCGGGGCGGGCCCTCGTGGCGGGCGTGCAGGACGGCCTGACCGGCTACTACATCACCGCGGCCGCGCGCCTGCTCGAAGTCATGTACTTCTTCGTCGGCATCGTCGTCGGCGTCCTGGTCGTGCTCTACCTCGGCGTCCAGCTGCACGCGCAGCTGAACCCGGAGGCGGCCCTCCAGGTCATCGACCGCCCTTACTGGCAGATCGCCGCCTCGATGGCGCTGTCCCTCGCGTTCGCCGTCCTGCTCCAGCAGGAACGCTCCACCGTGCTCGCGGTGACGCTGAACGGCGGTGTGGCGTGGGTCGTGTACGGGGCCATGCACGTCGTCGGCGGGATCTCGCCGGTCGCCTCGACGGCGGCGGCGGCCGGGCTCGTCGGCCTGTTCGGGCAGCTCTTCTCGCGGTACCGGTTCGCGTCCGCGCTGCCGTACGTGACGGCGGCGATCGGGCCGCTGCTGCCGGGTTCCGCGACGTACTTCGGGCTGCTGGCCATCGCGCAGAACGACGTGGACGCGGGCCTGGTGTCGCTCACGAAGGCGGCGGCTCTCGCCATGGCCATCGCGATCGGGGTGAACCTCGGGTCCGAGATCGCGCGGCTGTTCCTGCGCTCGCCCGGCGCGGAAGGGCGCCGGGCGGCGAAGCGGACCCGAGGCTTCTAGGACCCCGCAAAAGGGGCCGTGGCGCTCTAGCGCTTCGCGTGGCGGCCGCGCTGGCCCGGCGCCGGCGTCTGCGGCTGGGGCGTCGCCGCCGCGGCCTTCTTCGACTTGCTGCGCGCCCGCAGGAACTCGATCGCGATGGGGACCACCGAGATCAGGACGATCAGGATCAGGATCGCCTCGATGTTCTTGTGGACGAACTCGATGTTGCCCAGCCAGGAGCCGAGGAGCGTGACGCCCGCGCCCCAGAGCACGCCGCCGATGATGTTGAACGTGATGAACGAGCGGTACTTCATGCCGCTGACGCCCGCGATGATCGGCGTGAACGTACGCACGATGGGCACGAAGCGCGCCAGGACCAGGGACTTCGGGCCGTACTTCTCGAAGAACTCGTGCGCCTTGACCACGTTCTCCTGCTTGAAGAGGCGGGAGTCCGGGCGGTTGAACAGCGAGGGGCCGACCTTCTTGCCGAAGAGGTAACCCGCCTGGTCACCGAGGATCGCGGCGACGCAGATCAGGCCGACGGCGCCCCACAGGGGGAAGTCCAGCGTGCCGGCGGTGATCAGCAGTCCGCACGTGAACAGCAGGGAGTCGCCCGGCAGGAAGAAGCCGATGAGCAGGCCGGACTCCGCGAACACGATCAGGAGCAGGCCCCAGATGCCGAACGTGTTGAGCAGGTGGTCCGGGTCCAGCCAGCTTGGTCCGAGAGCAAGCGTCGTCACGGTTCCGGACTCCTGAGGGGTGGTGAAGCAAGGGCAATGGCGGTGCAAAGTTATCAACGCCGGATGACGGCACCAGGTTCCAGCGGCCCTCTCAGGATGCACTGTGCGTCAACTGTGGCAAACCTGTGTGTATGGGTATCGAAGACTACGGCGGCGGCCAGAATCCGCAGACGGATGTGCTCGTCGTCACCACGAACGACGTGCCCGGCTACCGGGTGGAGAAGGTGATCGGCGAGGTCTTCGGCCTCACGGTCCGCTCCAGGCACCTCGGCAGCCAGATCGGCGCCGGCCTCAAATCGATGATCGGCGGTGAGCTGAAGGGCCTCACCAAGACGCTGGTGGAGACCCGTAACCAGGCGATGGAGCGGCTCGTCGAGCAGGCCCGCTCCCGCGGCGCCAACGGGGTGCTGATGTTCCGCTTCGACGTCACGGAGGCGGCGGACGTGGGCACCGAGGTGTGTGCGTACGGCACGGCCGTGGTGATCGCACCCCTGTAGCGCCGGTCAGACGTTGCGGACGGCGTTGGCGAGGATCGCGTCGCGCAGGTGCTCGGCGAGGCCGGGGCGCATGGACTCGTAGAACTCCTTGAAGCGTTCGTCCGCCACGTACATCTCGCCGAGACCGCAGTGAATCTCGAAGCCGCACTCGTAGAACCACTTGGTGATGTGCTGCCGGTGTTCCTCGGCCATGTCCATGGCCCGCTCGCCGGTCGCGGGCTCGCCGGCCGCCATCAGGGCGTCGTAGCGCTCGCCCCAGTCGGCGACCTCGGCCTGCATCCGCTTCCAGTCGTCCTTGGTGTAGCGGGCGGCGCGGCGCTGCGACTCGGCGTACGTGTCCGTGCCGCCCCAGCGCTCCTCCGCCTCCTGCGCGTACCGCTCCGGGTCCTTGTCCCCGAAGACCTCGAACTTCTCCTCGGGCGTGAGGTTGATGCCCATCCTGCGTGCCTCCATGGCGTGTTCCACGGCCTCGGCCATCTTCTGGAGCTCCCCGATCCGGGCGGTCAGCAGTTCGTGCTGGCGGCGCAGATGCGCGCGCGGGTCCGCGTCCGGGTCGTCGAGAAGGGCCGCGACCTCGTCGAGGGGGAAGCCGAGCTCCCGGTAGAACAGGATCTGCTGCAGCCGGTCCAGGTCGGCGTCGCTGTAGCGCCGGTGGCCCGCGTGGCTGCGCCCGACCGGCGCGAGCAGACCGATCTCGTCGTAGTGGTGCAGCGTGCGCACGGTGACGCCGGCGAACCCGGCGACCTGCCCCACGGAGTAGCTCACGGCTCCCGCCCCCTCCCTGTCGTTGTCGGTACGGGTCCCAGCGTGCGGCCTCACGTCACGTGAGGTGCAAGCGGGAATTTCTCCGGGTGTTATGCCGCTTTCATACGCTTATGGTGTGCCGGTGAGCACCGACGCGCAGGCCGAGCCCCAGGAGACCACCCCGGCACGGACGTTGCTGCCGCTGGTCGTCCCCGCGCTCGTCGTGGGCGTCGTGTGCAGCCTGCTGTTCCTCGGCGTGAGCTGGCTCGCCGAGCAGCTCCAGCACGTGCTGTGGGAGGACCTGCCCGACGCGCTCGGCATCGGCGGGTACTCCTCGGCCTGGATGATCGTCATGCTGACCACGACCGGCATCCTCGTAGGCATCGTCGTGTGGAAGGCGCCCGGTCACGCGGGGCCCGACCCGGCCACCGTCGGGCTCGAGAGCGATCCGCTGCCGCCATACGTGCTGCCCGGGCTGCTCGTCGCGACCGCGCTGATGCTGGCCGGCGGGCCCAGCCTCGGCCCGGAGAACCCGATCATCGCGGCCAACATCGGCCTCGCGTTCTGGCTCGGCTCGAAAGCCCTGCCCGCCATGCCCGCCGTCCTGTGGGGCACCCTGGCCGAGGCGGCCACGCTCGGCGCGCTGTTCGGCACACCCGTCGCCGCCGCCCTCGTCATCTCCGAGGCCCTCGCGGGCAAGCCGATCAAGGGCTCTCTGTGGGACGCCCTGTTCGCGCCGCTCACCGCGGCGGCCACCGGCGCGCTGACCACGGCCCTCATCGGACATCCCAGCTTCGACCTCGGCCTGCCCGCCTTCCCCCGGCCGGACTGGGGCGACCTCCTCTCCGTCCTGGTGGTCGCCTCCGCGGCCGCGGTCCTCGGCATGGCGGCCGTCTACGCCTTCCCTTACACGCACGCCGCGTTCGGACGCCTCAAGCACCCCATGCTGATGCTGCCCGTCGGCGGGCTCGTGCTCGGTCTGCTCGGCGCGCTCGGCGGCCATCTCACGCTCTTCAAGGGCCTCAATGAGGTCGCCGCGCTGGCCCAGGACCCCGAGGGCTGGTCGGCCGGGCAGTTCGCCCTGATGACGGTGGTGAAGCTGGCGGCCCTGCTGATCGCCGCCTCCTGCGGCTTCCGCGGCGGCCGGATCTTCCCCGCGGTCTTCATCGGGACGGCCTTCGGCCTCCTCGCCCACGCACTCGTGCCGGGCGTGCACCCCGCCGTCGGCGTCTCGGCGGGCGTCCTCGGCATCCTGCTCGCCATCACACGGCAGGGCTGGGTCAGCCTGTTCGTCGCGGCCATCCTCGTCGCGTCCCCGCCGATCCTCGTCCTGCTGTGCATCGCCTCGCTGCCGGCCTGGCTCCTGGTCACCGGACGCCCCCAGATGCAGCTCCACGACGACGGCACGGCCCTGCGCTGAGAGCGGGCCGCCCCCCGCCCGTCCGCCGATCCGTCGCCGGGCGGTACGCCCCACTCCTCCGTATCCTCGCGATGAGGCCACGACCGCGTATCGAGGGAGTCCGCGACAATGCCGCTGCACCACGGTCCCCAACCGCACGACGAGAGCCCGATGGCCGTCAACCCCTTCTACGGCGAGGCCAATCCGGTCGGCGGCATGACCGACGCCCCGCCCAAGCACCGGCTGCCCGACGACCCCATGCCACCCTCCACGGCGTACCAGCTGGTCCACGACGAGCTGATGCTCGACGGCAACGCACGGCTCAACCTCGCCACGTTCGTCACCACCTGGATGGAACCGCAGGCCGACGTCCTGATGGCCGAGTGCCGAGACAAGAACATGATCGACAAGGACGAGTACCCGCGCACCGCGGAGCTGGAGCGGCGCTGCGTGTCGATGCTCGCCCACCTGTGGAACGCACCCGACCCGGACGGCGCCGTCGGCTGTTCGACCACCGGGTCGAGCGAGGCGTGCATGCTCGCCGGGATGGCCCTCAAGCGCCGCTGGATGAAGCGGAACGCCGACCGCTACCCGTCCAAGCAGGCCCGCCCGAATCTCGTCATGGGCATCAACGTGCAGGTCTGCTGGGAGAAGTTCTGCAACTTCTGGGAGGTCGAGGCGCGCCAGGTCCCCATGGAGGGCGACCGTTTCCACCTCGACCCGCAGGCCGCCGCCGAGCTGTGCGACGAGAACACCATCGGTGTCGTCGGCATCCTCGGCTCGACGTTCGACGGCTCGTACGAGCCGATCGAGGAGCTGTGCGCCGCACTCGACACCCTCCAGGAGAAGACCGGCCTCGACATCCCCGTCCATGTCGACGGCGCCTCCGGGGGCATGATCGCGCCCTTCATCGACCCCGAACTGGTCTGGGACTTCCGCCTGCCGCGGGTGTCGTCCATCAACGCCTCGGGCCACAAGTACGGCCTCGTCTACCCGGGCGTCGGCTGGGCCCTGTGGCGTACGGCGGACGACCTGCCGGAGGAACTGATCTTCCGGGTCAACTACCTGGGCGGCGACATGCCGACCTTCGCCCTGAACTTCTCCCGGCCCGGCGCCCAGGTCGTCGCGCAGTACTACACGTTCCTGCGCCTGGGCCGCGAGGGCTACCGCGCCGTGCAGCAGTCGACGCGGGACGTCGCCCGCGACATCGCCGAACGCATCGAGACCCTCGGCGACTTCCAGCTCATCACGCGCGGCGACCAACTGCCCGTCGTCGCCTTCACGACAGCATCCGACGTGAAGGCGTACGACGTCTTCGACGTGTCGCGCCGCCTGCGCGAATTCGGCTGGCTCGTACCCGCGTACACCTTCCCCGCGCACCGCCAGGACCTGGCCGTGCTGCGGCTGGTGTGCCGCAACGGCTTCTCTGCCGACCTGGCGGCGCTCTTCTTCGCCGACCTCGGGCGGCTGCTGCCCGAACTGCGCCAGCAGCGGCACCCGTTGACCAGCGACAGGGATGCGGCGACCAGCTTCCACCACTGAGCGCAGCGGTGCTCACGGGCCCTGCTTGCTGATCCCTATTTACTGAGTGCCGCGAACTTCCGTACCGCCAGCGGGAAGAACACCGCGAGCAGCGCGAGCGGCCACAGCACCGCCGCCCACAGGTGCCCCGGCTCCCCGCCGGGCCCGCCGAACAGGTCCCGTACGGCAGTCGCCGTGTGCGACATCGGGTTCCACTCGACGACCGTGCCCAGCCAGCCGGGCATCGAGCCGGGCTCGGCGAGCGCGTTCGACAGGAATCCGACCGGCCAGACGAGGATCTGCACGGCCTGCACCAGCTCCGGCTTCCCCGCCACCATCGCCAGGTGGATGCCGATCCACAGCATCGCGAACCGGAAGAGGAGCAGCAGCCCGAGCGCGCCCAGGAACGTCCCGGCCGAGCCCTGCGGGCGCCAGCCGATCACGTGACCGACGCCGGTCATCACGAGAAGCGCGGCGGCCGACTGGAGCATGTCGGCGGCCGAACGTCCCACCAGCACGGCGCCGTTGACCATCGGCATCGACCTGAACCGGTCGATCACTCCCTTGTTGAGATCCTGCGTCACCGCCAGCATCGTCGCCTCGAGCCCGAACGCCATGGTCAGCGCGAGCATGCCCGGCACCAGATAGTCGACGTACTCGCCCTCGACCCCCTTGCCGCCGCCGATCAGGAAGCCGAACATCAGCAGCAGCATCACCGGGAAGGCCAGCCCGACCACGATCTGCGTGGGCTGCCGCGCCCAGTGCGCCAGCTCGCGCCGCGTCATGGTCCACGAATCGGCGACGGCCCAGCTCATCGGCGTACTCATGCCTTCACCTCCGGCCGGTCCGATACGTGTCCACGTTCCGCTGCATCCGTCTGTCCCGACCGTCCCGATCCCGTCAGATGCAGGAACACCTCGTCCAGGGTCGGTCTGCGCACCGCGATGTCCTCCGCCTCCACACCCGCGTCCTGGAGCGCCCGCACGACCTCCGTGAGCGCGGCCATCCGGTCGGCGACCGGCGCGCTGACCAGCCGGCGGTCCGCGTCGACCGTGGCACCGTCCGGCAACAGCCTTGCCGCTACGTCCAGCTGGGACCCGTCCCGCACGACGACGTCGATCCGGTCACCACCGAGCCGGGCCTTGAGCTCGTCGGCGGTGCCCCCGGCGACGACCCGGCCCCGGTCCACGACCGAGATGCGGTCGGCGAGCTGGTCGGCCTCCTCCAGATACTGCGTCGTCAGCAGCACCGTCGTACCGCCCCCGACGAGGGAGCGCACCGCGCCCCACACCTCGGCGCGCCCGCGCGGATCGAGGCCCGTCGTCGGCTCGTCCAGGAAGAGCACCTCCGGGTCCGTGATGAGCGAGGCGGCCAGGTCCAGGCGGCGCCGCATGCCGCCGCTGTACTGCCTGACCGCCTTGCGCCCGGTCCCGGCGAGCCCGAAGCGCTCAAGGAGTTCGCCGGCTCGCACCCGCGCGCGCCGGGCGCCCAGATGGTGGAGGCGTCCGAACATCTCCAGGTTCTGCCACCCGCCGAGCTCCTCGTCCACCGCCGCGTGCTGGCCGAGGAGCCCGATGCGGCGGCGCACCTCGCCCGCCTGCCGCCGCACGTCGTAACCCGCCACCTCGACCCGGCCCTCGTCGGCCCGCAGCAGCGTCGTCATGGTGCGGACGGCCGTCGTCTTGCCCGCGCCGTTCGGCCCGAGCAGCCCGTGCACGGTGCCGCGGGCGACCGCGAGGTCGAGCCCGTCCAGCGCCCATCTGTCCCCGTACCTCTTCCGTGCGCCCTCGACGATGATCGCGTCGGTCATCCGGCTCCTCTCACCGAGAATCTCGGTACTCAAATTTGACTACGACGCGAAAGGTAGCCCCACCTCCGACCATTAGTCAAACTTGATTAATGAAAATTGACGACGCCCGGCGATGACTGGCGATGACTAACGAGGGTCCTCGGGGTGTGCCTCGCCCGTGGCGTAGGGGTTCTCCTGCCCCTCGGCGAGCACCCCTACAAAAGGCTCGCCCTCGCCCGCGAACGTGTACGCGCCGCCCTCGATCCGGCCGATCAGGCCGCGCGTCCACTCCGCGCCCGCGTCGGCCGAGTGCACCCAGAAATTCATGATCTCGCCGATGTGCCCGAGCCGTTCGGGCCCGTCCTCGGGCGAGTAGTACTCGGTGACCGCGCGCCGCCACTCCTCGATGCCATCCACGCGCCGCCGCAGCAACTCCACCGCCTCCTGCCGCGGCAGATCGACGATGAAGCCGAGCGCGGCCGAGAGGATGTCCGGCTTCTGGTCGTACGCCACGAGCGCCTCACGCAGCAGCGTACGGAACTCCTCGGTGCCCTTGTCCGTGATCTCGTACTCGGTACGCGGCGGGCCGCCGGCCGTGGACGGCGCGATCTCGTGCGCGACGAGGAGTCCCTGCTTCGCCATCTGCTTGAGCGCGTGATAGATCGACCCGGGCTTGGCGTTCGACCACTCGTGCGCGCCCCAGTACTCGAGGTCGTTGCGCACCTGGTAGCCGTGCGCGCGGCCGTGCTGGCGTACGGCCCCGAGGACCAGGAGACGGATCGCTGACATGGGCCCCAGCGTAGGACGTCACTCCTGAGCCATCGCGGCCAGCTCGTACGCCGCCTTCCCGTCGAGGGACTCGCGGATGATGTCCGCATGCCCCGCATGCCGGGCCGCCTCCCGGATCGGATGGAGCAGCATCCATCGCATGGACGCCTCGCCCTCGTGCGGGGACCAGTCATGGCGGGGCAGCGGGAACGTGTCGTCGAGGCTCGGCACCGACCGGATGAACTCCTCGGCGGCCAGCGCCACCTTGTCCCAGTAGGCGAGCGCCGACTCGACACTCTCGTCGCCCACGAGCCGGGAGCTGTCGGCCCGGTTCGCCTCGGTGCGCTGCGTGTCGGGCGCGACCTGCCGGGCCCGCGCCACCCAGCCCTGCACGGTCTCGGCGACGCGCTTGATCAGCCCGGACAGCGACAGCGCGCTGGCGCTCGGGGTCGTCGCGGCCTGCTCGTCACTCAGCCCGAGCACGGCCCGGCGGATGGCGCCGCGCTGTTCGGCGAGGCAGATCAGGAGGGGGCAATACCCGGACCCGGGAACGTATCGCGTAGGGATTTGCCTACGTTTGACGCGTAGGGAAATCCCTACCTATAGTCCGGGCATGACCAGCCACACGAACATCACGCACGCCTCTTTCATCACACTCCCCGTCTCCGACCAGGACCGCGCGCTGCGGTTCTACGTCGACGTACTCGGCTTTGAAGTCACCGTCGACCGCGAGATGCCGCCGGGCCGCTGGCTCCAGGTCGCACCGGCCGGGGCGCAGACCGTCTTCACGCTGTCCGGCCCGGGCATGGGGGATTTCACGCCGGGTTCGGCGCGGGGGATCATGTTGGTGACGACCGACGTCGACGCCGACTGCGCGCGGCTCACCGCCGCCGGAGCCGAGGTCACCGGCCCCGACGACGTGCCGTGGGGACGCATGGCCGCCGTCAGCGACCCGGACGGCAACTCGCTGATGCTCATCACGGAGAAGGAAGGCTTCTGACGCCGATGACGACGACGAGCGCGACCGACACCGCCGGCCAGGACCGGCTGTTCGCCGCGCTCGCCAACGGGACACGGCGCGAGGTGCTCCGCCTCCTCAGGGACGAGGGCCCGCAGCCCGTCCAGGCCCTGGCCGACCACTTCGCGATGCGCCGCCCGAGCCTCTCGGAGCACCTCAAGGTGCTGCGCGAGGCCGGCCTCGTATCGGAGGAACGAGCGGGACGGCAGCGCATCTACCGGCTCGAGGCCACCCCCCTGGCCGAGGTGCAGGACTGGCTCCATCCGTACGAGCGGTTCTGGCGCGGCCGCCTGCAGGGGCTCGCCGAACTCCTCGACCGCATGCCCGACGATGACGAGTCATGAGCCTGACGAGCATCACGGT
This sequence comes from Streptomyces sp. NBC_01445, assembly GCF_035918235.1. Taxonomy (NCBI): domain Bacteria; kingdom Bacillati; phylum Actinomycetota; class Actinomycetes; order Kitasatosporales; family Streptomycetaceae; genus Streptomyces; species Streptomyces sp. NBC_01445. The sequence goes on from NZ_CP109485.1 coordinate 4,982,625, forward strand.
CGACCAGTTCTTCCCCCACCCGCCCGCCAAGGTCTGGCGCGCCCTCACCGAACCCGAGCTGATCACCCAGTGGCTGATGACGGGCAGTGAGGACTTCCGCCTCGAGGTGGGCCACCGGTACGTGATGACGACCGTGCCGCGCCCCAACACCGGCTTCTCCGGCACCGTCGACGTCGAGGTCCTCGCGTACGAGGAGGAGCGGATGCTCAGCGTCCGGTGGCAGGACCGGGATCCGGCCAATTCTGCGGACTGGACCATTACGTGGAACCTGGAGCCAGAAGGCCGTGGCACGCGTCTCTTCCTAGTGCACGACGGATTCGATCCGGACGATCCGGCACAGATGATGGCGCGGAAGATCATGGATGGGGGCTGGCGTTCGCATGTCATGCGGGCGCTGGGGCAGACGCTCGAAGAGCTGTAACCGTGGGAACACCCCCCGTGCACGTGCATCTGCCCATGCATCGGCATGTGAACGCAGCTATGATCCAGGACAGTTGACCACTACACCTGACTCACTGGCCACATGAGCCTCATAGGCCACAGCACGACCGGGGAGCGACTGTGCACCACGTGTACAACGGCATGGCGGCCACGGAGCTTCACGGTGTGGTCTGGCAGAAGAGCAGGCACAGCAACTCGCAGGGCTCCTGCGTGGAGTTCGCGAAATTGCCGGGGGGGCGAGTGGCGATGCGCAACTCGAACTTCCCGGAGGGCCCGGCACTCGTCTACACGCCCGCCGAGATCGAGGCGATGCTGCTGGGCGCCAAGGACGGGGAGTTCGACCATCTGATAGCCGACGGATGACCGGCAACCGGTGACAGCTCGCAACTGACGGCTGACAGGTGACAGGTGACAGGTGACAGGTGACAGGTGACAACTGACGGATAACGACAAACGTCAGCCGTCAGATAACAGTGGCCAGTTGTCAGTAACGAGTCGTCAGTTACCGGTAGCCAGTGACCAGTTGCCCGCCCGCCGTCACAGCCGGAACAGCGCCCACACCACTTTCCCGTTCAGCGTGCCGGCCAGCGGATGCCAGCCCCAGCTGTCGCTGAACGAGTCGACGAGGAACAGGCCACGGCCCGATTCGGCGTTGAAGTCGTCGTCCGTCTCGCGGGCGACGGGGCTCTCGTCGCTGGGGTCGCGCACCGCGCACACCAGGCGTGAGGTCCAGCGCAACAGGTGCAGTCGCACCGGCGGGTCCTGTGAGCGCGGGGTGTCCGCGGGCAGCCCGTGCCGCAGGGCATTTGTGACGAGTTCGGAGACGACGAGGCAGACGTCGTCGAATCTCTCGGCCACGTCCCAGCCGTCGAGCGTCCCGCGCGTGAAGTTACGGGCGCTGCCCACCGCTTCGTACCGTGCGGGAAGTGCGCAGGAGGCGGAGCTGGAGACGCCTGAAGGGTCGAGTGGCGGAAGCCCCTGCCTTAACGGCTCGAGCATGGCCGGTCCATTCGTCCCCATGCGAGGCACTCCCGGGATTCGCGGTACATAGCGATTGGAGCGGTGGTGCGTGGCCATCGTTCCGAATGCGTACAGCAGATGCAAGGGCAGATGCACGTGCACGCGCCTGGCCTGTCCCCTCACGTACCACTTGTTGCTCATTTCTTCCCACGACTTCTTGTGGAGACCTTTCGCAACCTTTCCGTTTCTGTAACCGAACGAGTACAGGCCGGAGCGTTTTAATGGCAGACTTCGGCTGCTGGAGCGATCGGGAGGGTGGAGCGACGTGAGTGCGGGAGAGTCGAGCGGCTCAGTGGTGCGACGCATCCTGCTGGGCTCGCAACTGAGGCGCCTGCGCGAATCGCGTGGCATCACCCGGGAAGCGGCCGGCTACTCGATCCGCGCATCCGAATCCAAGATCAGCCGCATGGAGTTGGGACGGGTGAGCTTCAAGGCCAGGGACGTCGAGGACCTGCTGACCCTGTACGGCGTCGCCGACGAGGCGGAGCGCGGCGCGCTCCTCTCCCTCGTCAAGGAGGCCAACGTCGCGGGCTGGTGGCATACGTACTCGGACGTCCTGCCCGGCTGGTTCCCCACGTATGTCGGCCTGGAGGGCGCCGCGTCGCTCATCCGCGCCTACGAGGTGCAGTTCGTGCACGGGCTGCTTCAGACCGAGGGGTACGCGCACGCGGTCGTCGCCCGGGGCATGAAGGACGCACCGAAGGCGGACATCGACCGGCGCGTGGCGTTGCGCCTCGAGCGGCAGAAGCTCCTCGTCTCCGAGCGCGCCCCCGAGTTCCACGTGGTGCTCGACGAAGCGGCGCTGCAACGCCCGTACGGAGGACGGAAAGTGATGCGGGGTCAGCTCCAGCATCTGATCGACGTCTCCGAGCGGCCCAACGTCACGCTCCAGGTCATGCCGTTCGGCTTCGGTGGCCACTCGGGTGAGACCGGTGCCTTCGCGATGCTCAGCTTCCCGGAGTCCGACCTCTCCGACATCGTCTACATGGAGCAGCTCACCAGCGCCCTCTACCTCGACAAGCGCGAGGACGTCACGCAGTACGCGCGGTCGATGAAGCAGCTCCAGTCGGAGTGCCCGACGCCGCAGGAGAGCGTGGACATCATCCGGGGGCTGCTGACCAAGAACGGCTGACCGGGACCGGTTGACCGGGACTGGCCGAGAAGCGCTGCTTCTGTCGCGTCCTACGACCGATGACGATCGGGTGGACGCCCTGACCGGGCCACAACTCGACTGGTACAGACGTAAGATGACGAGCCATTAGGTGTCTGCCGGCAGCAGCAAGGGATCTCATGTCCTACTTCACCGAACTGGCCCAGCAATACATCGACGGTTCATGGCGTCCCGGCCGCGGGGCGTGGGACATCATCGACTTCAACCCGTACAACGGTGACAAGCTGGCCTCCATCACCGTGGCGTCGGCCGACGAGGTCGACGAGGCCTACCGCGCGGCCGAGCGGGCGCAGAAGAGCTGGGCCGACACCAACGCGTACACGCGCCGCCTCGTCTTCGAGCGGGCGCTGCGCCTGGTCGAGGAGCGCGAGGACGAGATATCCGACGCGATCGTCGACGAACTCGGCGGTACGCGGCTCAAGGCCGGGTTCGAGCTGCATCTCGCCAAGGAGTTCCTGCGCGAGTCGATCCAGCTGGCGCTGCGCCCCCAGGGGCGGGTCATCCCGTCGCCCGTCGACGGCAAGGAGAACCGGCTCTACCGCGTTCCCGTCGGGGTCGTGGGCGTCATCAGCCCCTTCAACTTCCCGTTCCTGCTGTCGCTGAAGTCGGTCGCGCCCGCGCTGGCCCTCGGCAACGGCGTGGTGCTCAAGCCGCACCAGAACACCCCGATCTGCGGTGGCTCCCTGGTCGCGAAGATCTTCGAGGACGCGGGCCTGCCGGCCGGTCTGCTCAACGTGGTCATCACCGACATCGCCGAGATAGGCGACGCGCTCCTCACCCACCCCGTACCGAAGGTCATCTCCTTCACCGGCTCCGACGCGGTGGGCCAGCACGTCGCGACGGTGTGCGCCTCCCAGTTCAAGCACGCCGTCCTGGAGCTGGGCGGCAACAGCGCGCTGACCGTGCTCGACGACGCGGACATCGACTACGCGGTCGACGCGGCGGTCTTCAGCCGGTACGTGCACCAGGGCCAGGTCTGCATGGCCGCCAACCGAATCCTGGTCGACCGCAAGGTGGAGAAGGAGTTCACCGAGAAGTTCGTCGCCAAGGTCAGGTCCCTCAAGGTGGGCGACCCCCGCGACCCGTCGACCGTCATCGGGCCGGTCATCAACTCCACACAGGCGGAGGCCGTTTCGGGTGTCGTCGACCAGGCGCTCGCGGAGGGCGCGACCGCACTGCTGCACGGCAAGGCCGTCGGCAATCTGGTCGAGCCGAGCGTCCTGACGGGCCTGCCGGCCGACTCCCCGGTGCTGCGGCAGGAGATCTTCGGGCCGGTCGCGCTCCTCATCCCGTTCGACGGGGACGAGGAGGCGGTGGCGGTCGCGAACGACACCCCGTACGGGCTGAGCGGGGCCGTCCACACGCGGGACGTGGAGCGGGGCGTCGCGTTCGCACGGCGCATCGACACCGGGATGATCCACGTCAACGACGGGACGGTGCACGACGAGCCGCTCGTCGCGTTCGGCGGCGAGAAGCGCTCCGGGCTCGGCCGGCTGAACGGCGAGGCGACGGTCGAGGCGTTCACCACCCAGAAGTGGATCTCCGTGCAGCACGGCCGGAGTCAGTTCCCCTTCTGACGCCCGCCCGCTCCGGCGGTTCGGTCAGCGTGTGGCGTACGGCAGCAGTGCCATCTCGCGGGCGTTCTTGATCGCCGCGGCGATCTGGCGCTGCTGCTGTGCCGTGACCCGGGTGACGCGACGGCCGCGGATCTTGCCGCGGTCGGAGAGGAACTTCCGCAGCAGGTCCGTGTCCTTGTAGTCGATGTACGTGATCTTCGCCTGGTCCAGAGGATTGGGGCGGGACTTGGCCGGCTTGCGGTCAGGCCTGCCGACGGGGTCGCGGGCAGGGTTGCGCGGGGGCATTCAGATCTCCAGGAGGGTGTCGAAGGCGCGGGGCAGGCCCTTCCAGGACTCGCGGCCCGCGCCGTACTCGGCGTCGGTGAGCAGGCAGGACTCGAGGATCTCGGCGAGGCCGTCACGGTCGAGTCCGGGTGACGTGAAGACGAGGTGCTGGCAGCAGTCGCCGTGCTGCGGGTGCCAGTCCAGGGCGGCGGCCGCGCGGCGGACCGACGGGGCCATGTCCCAGGCGGCGTCCGGCAGGGACACCAGCCAGGGCCCCGCGCTCTCGACGCACAGCGTGCCGCCCGCCGCGTCCCAGTGCAGGAGCGTGTCGGGGCGGTCGGCGAGCCAGAACCGGCCGCGGCTGCGGGCCGCCGCGCAGGTCAGATCCTCCAGGGCCGCGTAGAGCCGCTCCGGGTGGAACGGCCGGTCGCGGTGCCAGACGAGCGTGGAGACACCCGCCTCGTCCGCGTCCGCGGGCAGCAGCGCGCACGCCGGATGCTGGGCCGCCGCTGCCGCCTCCACGTCGAATCCGCCGAGCGCGGCGGCCGCCAACTCGCCGTGGCCGATCGGGACTTGGCGGGCTGTCGGGTGGAGCTGGGCGAGCAGGGCCCGGTCCGCGTCGTCGGCCTCGGGGGAATCCACGAGGGCGAGCACGGGAGCGTATTCGAGCTGTCTGGCCCAGGTGTCGGCGATGGTGCGCTGGTCGGTGGCGGCCGTCGCGAGTCCGGCGTCCATGAGGTCGTCGCCGTTCCCGAGGTACGGCAGCAGGAGCGCGGGGTCCACGCCGGTGATGACGCCGGTGACGGAGAGCTCGGGCCCGCCGTGCGCGGCGATGACCTCGACCATCGCCTTGGGCTCGACGGAGTCCCACAGTTCGACGATCGCGATGGAGGTTCCCCTTGCCCGAGCGGAGCCGAGAGCTTGGATGGGGGTCCCCCCTGCCCGAGCGGAGCCGAGAGCTTGGATGGGGGTCCCCCCTGCCCGAGCGGAGCCGAGAGCTTGGGGGAGGGTGAGCCCGGCGTCCGCGAGCCACTCCAGTTCGGGGACGAGGTCCTCGCGCAGGGCGCAGCACGCGCAGTCGTTGACGAGGGGCGCCTCGCCGGTGCCGAGGACTCCGGTGGCGTCGCGCAGGGTCCGTACGACTGTGCCCTGTACGGCAGTTGAGAGGTCGTGGTGGAGCGCGACGCTGCCCGGGACCGTGACGAGCAGTTCCTCGACGGCGGCCCGGCGCGCTTCCGCGTGCAGGCCGCCGACGATCACTACGGGCAGCCGGGTCACCGGCCGCCCCTCTTCCCGAAGCGCCGCTCGAAGCGCTCCACGCGGCCGGCGGTGTCGAGGACGCGCGCGTTGCCCGTGTAGAAGGGGTGGCTCACGTTCGAGATCTCGACGTCGATGACGGGGTAGGTCCGGCCGTCCTCCCACTCGACGGTCTTGTCGCTGGTGGCGGTGGACCGGGTGAGGAAGGCGTGGTTCGCGGCGCGGTCGCGGAAGACGACCGGGCCGTAGTTGGGGTGGATGTCCTTGCGCACGGGGCTCAGCGCTCCTCTCGGAAGTCGACGTGACGGCGTGCGACCGGGTCGTACTTGCGCAGGGTCACGCGGTCGGGGTCGTTACGGCGGTTCTTGCGGGTCACGTAGGTGTGGCCCGTACCCGCGGTGGACCTGAGCTTGATCACTGGGCGGAGTTCGTTGCGTGCCATGTGGGTAGTATATGAAAATGAATCCCGTTTCCAAAACGATCCGGGTCACAGGGCCAGGGGGCCGCGCGACCTTCGGGTCACGGCTCCGGGTCACGGGGCCACAGCCAACGAGAGAGGTACGTCGTTCTGTCCGCGCACTGCATGCTGACCGGGGCCGCCCCCGGCTTCGGCAACCGCATCTCCCACTCCCACCGGCGCACGTCACGCCGCTTCGACCCGAACGTCCAGCGCAAGCGCTACTGGCTGCCGAGCGAGGGCAGACACGTGCAGCTGCGGCTGAGTGCCAGGGCGATCAGGACCGTCGACGCGATCGGCGTCGAGGCCGCCGTCGCCAGAATTCGTGCCCGTGGAGTGAGGATCTGATGGCCGAGAAGAGCAAGATCGCGAAGAACGAGAAGCGCCGGAGGGTCGTCGCCCGATACGCCGCGCGCCGGGCCGAGCTCAACGAGATCGTGCGCCGGCTGTCGTCCACCGACGCGGAACGGGCAGCCGCACAAAGGGAGTTGGCACGTCAGCCGCGGGACGCGAGCGCCACACGCGTACGCAACCGCGACAGCGTCGACGGCCGGCCGCGCGGATATCTGCGCGCCTTCGGCCTCTCCAGGGTGAACCTGCGCGAGCAGGCGCATGCGGGCTTCCTGCCCGGGGTGCGGAAGTCTTCCTGGTGACGTGAGGGGCGGCTGGTAGCTTGCTGCGGGCCGGGCCACGTACCGGCAGTCACATCCGCAACGTAGGGGGATCTTGTGCTGAAGCGCGTACGGATCGGTGCCGCCGCGGCGGGAGTCGCCGTGGCGCTCGTGATCACCGGATGCAGCAGCGACAGCGGTGACGGGGGCGACGGCGGCAAGTCCAAGGAGACGCCGCAGGCCTCGGCCACGGCGTCCACGGGCGGCGACACGAGTGGTTCCGGCTCCGGCGGGAAGTCCGGGAGTCTTCAGGGCAGTTGGGTCACCACGTCCCAGGGCAAGAGCGTCGCCCTGCTCATCAGCGGCAAGAAGGTGGCTCTGGTCGGCGAGCACGTGTGCAGCGGGACCGCCGGCGACGAGATGGGCATGCAGATGCTCACCCTGAAGTGCGCCGACGGGAACACCGACCGGAACATGGGGCAGGTCAAGTCCGTCGACGCCACGACCCTGAAGGTGTCGTGGGAAGGCTTCGGGGACGACACGTTCCGCAAGACGGACAACGGGAAGCTGCCGTCGGGGTTCCCGACGATGGGGCTGCCTACGTCCTGACGCGGGCGGGTTCCCTCGCTCCCTCGCGGCTGCCTCGTGAGCCGCTCTCCCGTCATCGGGCCGCTCGATCCTCCGGACCGGGCGGCCCTTCGGGTTTCTGATCCTCGGGATTCCCGTCCTCGGGTTTCCGGTCCTCGGGTTTCCGGTCCTCGGGCGACGGGTCGGGTTTCAGGGTGATCGGGGGTACGTCGGTGTCGAGTGCGTCGGAGAGTTCCTCCAGGGCCTCGAGGAGCAGGCTCGCGCCCCGGCGTACGACCCGGTCCGGTACGCCCTCGCCGTCCCAGTCCGCGAGAGCGTCCCGTACCGCCTGCCACTGCGGCACCCGGCGCTCGCGCACCGCACGCGCGCCGTCCTCCGTGGCGGTGTGCAGCGCCTTCGCGAGGCGGGCGGCCGCCGGGACCGGGGTCGCGTCACGTTCGGGGAGGTGCGCCTCCATCAGCATCTCGACCCGGCCGATGTGCCGCAGGGCGTGTTCGGCGTCGTCAGCCGCCGCGCGGGAGAGGCCGCGGTGGCGCACCGGTTCGGTCCGCGCCCTGGCCGCGGCCTCCTGCCAGGCGAGTTCGGCCGTGCGGGCGGCGAGCAGGGCCTCGCGCACATCGGGCAGGTTCCCGCCGCCGGGCTCCGCGTAGCGGCCGATCACGGCGGCGCCGTACCGGCCGAGGGCGAGCAGCCAGTCCGCGAGGCGTGTGCGCAGGCGGGGCGTCTCCCAGGCCGGGTACACCGCGTACGCCAGCATCGCGAGGAGGCCGCCGACGAGCGTGAGGACGACCCGCTCGGGGACCGTCTGGTCCCACGCCTCGCCGCCCATTCCGAGCAGGAACACGACGTACGCGGCGATGCAGGCCTGCGCGGCGAGCTGGCCCGTGCGCATCACGAGGTACATCAGGCCCGCGCAGATGACGGCGAGCGTCGCGGAGAGGGCGGTGTCCGGGTGAACGACCTGGACGAGCCCGGTGGCAAGGGCGACTCCGATGAGCGTGCCGCCGAAACGGGCCACCGCGCGCGAGTACGTCTGTGAGAAGTCGGGGCGCATGACCATGACGGCGGCCATCGGCGCCCAGTAACCGTGGCCGAAGGGGAGGGCGGTGCCGATGAGGTAGCCGACCGCGGCGACGGCCGACACCCGGATGGCGTGCCGGAGAATCGGCGACCCGCGATGCAGCTCCTTGCGCATCGCTCCGGCCGCGATGGGGAGCAGCCGCACGAGGGTGGGGCGGGCGAGCTGGGGCTTCTCGTTGCGGGGCTCGGGATGCTGGGTGTCCGTCCGGGCGCCGGCGGTCTCCAGTACGTCCCTCAGGAGCGAGCCGAGGCGCGCCGCCACGCGCTTCGCCGGGCCGGAGAGGATCGCCCCCGTGTCGGGGGTCTTGAACATGGCGACCGCCGCCGGGGGCACCTTGACCGGGGCCCCGTGGCGGATCGCCCGCGCCGCCGCGTCCAGCATCGAGCCCGCCGCGCCCAGGAGTTCCCGCACGCGCTCGCGTTCGGGCCCCTCGTCCGGGACGCCGACGGCCGGGTCCGCGAGGGAGGCGAGGACCGGGCGGATGCGTTCGGCGATGCCGCGGGCGCCGCGCAGCTGGGCCGGGCGGGTGCGGGCCTGGCGCGGGGTGAGCGCGGCGGCGCTGCGCGCCAGCATCAGCGGTTCCCCGTCGAACGGGGCGACCGGGTCGTGGCGCAGCCGGCGCGCATAGTCGGCCTCGGCGGCGAGCGCGTCGGCCAGGGCGTCGCGGTGCGCGCCCCATCTGCGTACCGGGAAGAGGATCACGAGGGCGGCCTGGACGAGACCGCCGAAGACCATCATCGCGGCGTGCCCGGCGGCGGCCGCGACCGAGGTCGGCAGGGTGATCGTGACCAGCATCATCGCGACGTTCGACGACGCGATGATGCCGATCGTCGGGCCCGCCGCCCAGGCGAGGCCCGCCAGGAACGTCCACAGGACGAGGAGCGCGAGGAAGAGGACGAGGTGGCCGCCGGTGAGGTAGCCGAGGAACGTCGAGACGCCGAGGCTCGCGCCGGAGGCGACGGCCAGCTCGGGGCGGGGGCGCCAGCTGCGCTGGAACGTGGCGATCGCCGCCTGGAACGCGCCGAACGCGGAGCTCGCCGCGACCGCGGGGCCGAAGAACGTGAGGCTGATCGTGATCACGATGGCCAGACCGGCGGCGCCGCGCAGCGCGATCAGGGGTTCCAGGCGTTTCCGCTCGACACTCAGGCCCGAGCGGGTGGTGTCCTTCAGCGCCCGGAACCAGCTCACTCCGTCAGGATACGGGCGAGTCGGGCATATGGGTTGGGGTGGTTCGGTTCGGGGGTTGGTTCGGGGGTTGGTTCGGGGGTTGGTTCGGGGGTTGGTTCGGGGGTTGGTTCGGGGGTTGGTTCACCGGCGTGTGCCGCCGCCGCGCACCTCGGCGCGGTCCGAGACGCGGGCGCGGTCGGCGGCGGCCACGCCCTCCGCCCAGCCGGCGCCGTCGCTGACGCCCCGGACCCGGGTCGTCACGGTCTGCGGGAACATGTCGTCGGTCCGGCCGGCCACCGCGACATCGCGCGCCGCCAGGACCGGCAGCAGCCCGCCCTCCCGGCTCTGGCCGGTCACCTCCTCCGCCACGGCCGCGAGCCGGTCGCCGATGCGGTGCGCGTACGCGGCGAGGAAGGCCTGCCGGAAGGTCTTGGTCCGCTTGCGTCCCCCGGCGCGCTGCTCGGCCTCGGCCCGCGTCATCGCCGCCGTGCCCTGCACCAGCAGCGACGTATGGAGCAGCTCCACCGCCTCCAGGTCGGACTCGAAGCCGACGACCGTGGAGAACCCGAAGCCGCTGTTCCACACCGCGCGGCAGCGGTTCGCCGACGCGACCGCGTCCAGGAGAGCCGCCCTCGCCGTCTCGTACGGGGCTTCCACGCCGATCCGGCACGCGACGGGCGTGTCCTTCGCGTGCGTACGGGCCGCGAGAAGCGCCGCGTCGACGCTGTGCCTGGTCATCAGTTCCTGCGCCTTCGCCGCCAGGGCCTCGGCCTCCGGCGGGTAGCCGGTCGCCTCGGCCTTGGCGAGCAGCGCGCGGATCCGGGCGAGCTCGCGCGGCTCCCCCGCGACGGGCCGCGCCACGGACTCGCCGGGCACGGGCCCCACAGCCTCTATCGGCGGGAGGCGCAGGAGGAGTCTGTACAGCTCCAGGACGGCCGTGGCGTACGAGAAGCGGTCGAGGCGGGGGCCCCGCGTTCCGGGGCCCGATGCCTGCCCCGGGTCCTGCGGGAGCTCGGCGAGCTGTGCGTCCCAGCGCGCGGGCAGGTACTCGTAACGCGCGGTCTCGGCGCGGATCAGGCGGGCCGCGATGTATCCGTGCGGACTCTCTTCGAGGTCACGTACGACGACGCGCATGACGTCGGCGGGCTGCCAGCCGCGCTCCCAGGACCGGCGCACGAACTCCTGCCCGCGCAAGGCGAGTTGGGTGTCGGCGGACGGGTCGGCGGCGAGCAGGGACGCACCGGTGTCGAGCCCGGCCTCCGCGCCCTCCCCGTACAGGGCGGCGGCGAAGGCCTGCTCGACCGTGGTCCGCGTCGTACGTTCCGTCATGCGGGGGCGCCGTCTCCTTGCCTGTCTGGTCCACGGGTCCGCTGTGCGGCCTGTCGTGTCTTCTCTTCCATGGTCTCAGGCGCGTACGGGGGTAGGGCCGGCCATACCCCCGGGACGCCCCCCAGTGGTCGTGTTCCCGGGGCGCCGCGGCGGTTGGGTTGAGGCATGACCACACCTGCCGTGCGCCTCACCGCCGTACGCCGCGAGTACCGCGGCGTCACCGCCCTCGACGGGGTCGACCTCGACTTCCACGCCGGGACCTTCACCGCCGTGATGGGGCCCTCGGGCTCCGGGAAGTCGACGCTCCTCCAGTGCGCCGCGGGCCTGGACCGTCCGACGTCGGGCACCGTCACCGTCGCCGGGACCGACCTCACCGGACTCGGCGAACGGGCACTCACGCTCCTGCGCCGGGACCGGATCGGTTTCGTGTTCCAGTCCTTCAATCTACTGCCGGCGCTCACCGCCGCGCAGAACGTGGCGCTCCCCCTGCGGCTCGCCGGGCGGCGGCCCTCGCGCGCGGAGGTGCGCGAGGCGCTGGGCCGCGTGGGCCTCGCCGAGCGCGCGGGGCACCGCCCTTCACAGCTCTCCGGCGGCCAGCAGCAGCGGGTGGCCCTGGCCCGCGCCCTGATCACCCGGCCGGCCGTCCTCTTCGGCGACGAGCCGACGGGCGCCCTCGACACGACAACCGGACGTCAAGTCCTCACCTTGCTACGGGAGCTGGTCGACCGGGAGGGTCAGACGACGGTGATGGTGACCCACGATCCGGTGGCCGCTGCCCGCGCGGACCGGGTGGTGTTCCTGGTCGACGGGAGGGTCGTGGACGAGCTTCTGGCGCCGGACGCGGCGACGGTTGCTGCACGGATGACGGGACTGGAGGGGCTTGAGGGGCTGGAAGGACCGGAAGGGCTTGAGGGGCGTGCAGGGCTTGAAGGGGGTGCGGGGCTTGGAGGGGGTGCGGGGCTTGGAGGGGATGCGGGGCTTGGAGGGGGTGCGGGGCTTGGAGGGGGTGCGGGCGGCACGTCCACCGGCATTCGTTCCGTGTCCGCCGGTAACACCGACAACGCGTCGCTCGGCAAGGAGGTAGACGCATGCTGACCACGCTCACCTCCGCCTGGGCGAATCTGCGGACGCGCCGGCATCTCTTCGCGGGGGCGTTCGTCGCCGTCGCGCTCGGGGTGGCCCTGGTCGCGAGCATGGGGCTGGGGCTCGCGGCGGCCGCCGACCCGCCTCCGGGCAAGCCGCAGCGGTTCGCCGCGCAGCCTGTCGTGGTCATGCCGCACGACTCTCTGACCGTAGAGGTCGACCGGGGCCCGAACCGCGCCCGTGACACGAAGAAGATTCCCTATCCACAGCCTGTGGACAAAGAATTGCTTGGCGAGCTCGCCGATTTGGGCACCGTTCACCGTGATCATCTCGCGCCGGACGCGGTCGGCGTGGACGCCTCGGCCGCCGCCGTACGCGAGGTGGTCGGCGACCGGGCGCAGGTCCTGACCGGCGCGGCACGGCGCCTGGCCGACCCGGGCGCGGAGCGCGACGCGCAGGCGGTCGTGGCGGTGCGGGCGATGCTGGGCACGGCCGGCGGGGTCTCCGCGTTCGTCGCCGTCTTCGTCACGGCGTCGACGTTCGCGTTCGTCGTCGCCCTGCGCAGACGGGAGTTCGGGCTCCTGCGGCTTGCGGGCGCCACGCCGGGACGCGTACGGCGGCAGCTCGTCACCGAGGCCGTCGCGGTCGGGGTCGCGGCGAGCGCCACCGGCTGCGCCCTCGGCTCCTGGGGTGCCCCACTGCTCGCCCGGGCGCTGATCGACAACGGAATCGCGCCCACGTGGTTCACCGTGAGCGGCAGCGGCACGGCGCTCTGGACTTCCTGGACCTCATGGTCCTACTGGGCCTCATGGCCGTTCCAACTCGCCTTCTGGACCGGCCTGTTCGTGGCGATCGCGGGGGCATGGGCCGCGTCGCGGCGCGCCGGACGCATCGGCCCGGTGGAAGCGCTTCGGGACGCCGACGTGGACGCGGACGTCATGCCGTGGAGCCGCCGGATCGTCGGCGCCGCACTCCTGTCCCTGGGACTCGGCCTGACGGTCCACACCCTCTGGACCGACCCGTCGGCGCTCCTGAAGCGCAAGACGTACACCACCCAGCCGATGATCCTCATCACGGCGGCGGCCGCGCTCGCCCCGCTCCTTGTGCGTCCGGTGCTGCGGCTGGTCCGGCTGCCCGGAGCGGTCGGGCTCCTCGTCCGCGAGAACGCCGCCGCCTCCGTCCGCCACACCGCCGCGGTCGCCGCACCCGTCCTGATAACAGTGGCGCTCGCGGGCTCCCTGATGGGCTCGGCGGAATCGGTGAGCGCGGCGAAGGCGCAGGAGGCGAGCGAACAGATGCACGCCCAACTCATCTCCACGGGGCATGAGTTGAGCCTTGCACGGCGGCCGGTTCCGGGCGTGGCCGCCGTGTCCCCGTCCGCCTCCACCGCGGTCTTCGTACGGGAGGAGGGCACCGCCCTCGTCCGCTCCGAGGCGCGAGCCGTGAGTGACCCCGCGGCCCTCGCCGCGACGAGCCGCCTCCCCGTCGTCGCCGGAGACATACGCCGCCTCGACGACCGCTCCATCGTCGTCAACGAGGAGTGGGAACACCACCGCGTCGGCGACCGCCTGACCGTCTGGCTCGGCGACGGCCGCCGCACCACGCTCCGCATCGCCGCCGTCCTGGCGCGCGGCACCGGCGACAACGGCGCGTACGTCACCATGGCCAACGCGGGCGCGGCCCCGGTCGACCGGATCGACGTCCGCCTGACGCCGGGCGCCTCACCCGCCACCGCGGCGGGCGCCCTACGAGCGGCCACGTCCGGACACGACGTGCGCGTACGCACCGCAGCCGCCTGGCTCGACGCCACCCACCCCCGGGTCAAACCCCAGACCCGGCAAGGGATGCTGCTCCTCCTGGGCATCGCCCTCACCTATACGACGATCTCGCTGGCCGGAACGCAGTTGATGGCCGCGTCCGTACGGGACGGGGAGCTGCGGGCCCTGCGCCGGGCGGGGGCCACGCGAGTCCAGGTCAGGTGGATGCTCGCCGGCGAGGCACTGGTCACGGTCGCGGCCGGCACGGCCCTCGGACTGGCCGTCACCGCGCTCAACCTGGGAGGACTCGCGGCCGCGCTCGACCTGCTCGCGCCCGGGTCCGGTGCGGGGGCGGGGGCAGGGCTTGGGACTGGGCTCGCGAATGGGCTCGGGAATGGGCCTGGGGTCGTTGTGCCGTGGGGCGTCGTCGGTTCGGCCGTGGGCGTGTGTGCGGTGGTCGCTGTGGGGGCGGGGGTGCTGGGCGCGGGATGGGGGCGCCGGAATGGTGTGCGCGGGTGAGAGCGCTCGGGTGAGAGCGCTCGGGTGACGAGGCGGCGGGTGCCGGGCGCAGCGGATGCCGGGCGCGGCGCAGGCCGGGCGCAGCGCAGGCCGGGCGCAGCGCAGGCCGGGCGCAGCGCAGGCCGGGCGCAGCGCAGGCCGGGCGCAGCGCAGGCCGCCCTTGTCACGCCGCCGCGTGGAACTTGGCCGCAGCCTCACCCCCTGGACCCCACCTCCAGCTTCGACAGGATGTTCGCCACATGGAACTCCACCGTGGACTCGCTGATGTGCAGGTCCTGCGCGATCACCCGGTTGCGGTGACCCCGGGCGAGGTGGGAGAGGACCTCCAGCTCACGGCGGCCGAGGTCGGCCAGGGGGCGGGCGGCCTCGGCGCGGGGCACGGTGAGGGGAACCGTCGTCGCCGTGACCCTCGTACCCCAGCCCGGCACCGCGTCCACGTCGAGCCGGCCGCCAAGCACATCGAGGCGTGCGCCGACCCGACGCGTGGCTCCCTCGGAATCCACGAACGTCTCGGGTGGTTGTGCCATGGCGAGCGCGGCGGTCGAGGGTGCGCCTGCCGGCCCGATGGGATGGGCCATGGCTTCGAGCGTACGACTCGGGCCTGCGCCGGTAGGCCGGTCCTTCGGACAGACAGAACTGTTCGAAGGGCGGGGCGGCCCGCCCCCGGCGACGATCGACTCTGAAGAACGTAACTCTGCAGAACGCAAGAGAACGTACGAGATCGCCAGGGAACACCGGAGGACACCGGCAGAACCAGCCCCGCACCAGCCCCGCCCGGTTCGAAGAAGCAGTGAAGCGAGAGGAAGACACCGGCATGGAAGCCATCGTTTTCGAGGAGTTCGGCGGACCCGAGGTACTGCGCTTCAAGGGCGACATCGAGGAACCGCACGCGGGTCCCGGCCAGGTCCGGGTGAAAGTCGCGGCCGTCGGGGTCAACCCCATCGAGTACAAGATCAGGAACGGCTGGATGGAGCAGGCTTTCCCGACCTCCCTGCCGGCCGTGCCCGGCAATGAGTTCGCCGGAACCGTCGACGAGCTCGGCGAGGGCGTCACCGGCCTCTCGGTCGGCGACGAAGTCCTCGGCTGGAGCGAGACCGGCGCGTACGCCGCCTATGCCCTGGCCCAGGCCTCCGCCGTCACCCCGCGGCCCACCGGACTCGAACCCGCCGCGGCGGCCACCCTCCCCATCGCCGGCGAAACGGCCCAGCGCGTACTCGACCTGCTCGGCGTACGCAGCGGCGAGACGCTGCTGATCCACGGCGCCGCGGGCGCGGTCGGCTCGATGGGCGTGCAGCTGGCCGTGGCCCTCGGCGCGACGGTGATCGGCACGGCCTCCCCCGCCAATCACGAGTATCTGCGCTCCATCGGCGCCGTCCCCGTCGCATACGGGGACGGGCTTGTGGAGCGGGTGCGCGCGGTGGCCCCGCAAGGCGTGGACGCGGTGTTCGACGCGGCGGGCAAGGGCGCGCTGGCGGACTCGGTCGAACTCCGCGGAGGCACGCCGGACCGGGTCGTCACCATCGCCGACCCCGACGCCGCCAAGTACGACGTGACCTTCGCGTCCGGCGGCACCGACCGTGCCAAGGCCCGCGAGGGCCTCACCCACCAGGCCGCACTCGCCGCGGACGGCAAACTCCACATCTCGATCGCCGGCACGTTCCCCCTCCGCGACGCGGCCAAGGCACAGACCCTGAGCGAGACCGGCCACGTGCGGGGCAAGCTGGTGCTGCTGGTGGGCTGAGGAGACAGGTGGTCCTGGTGATCCTCGTGGGGTGATCCGGCGCGGGCCCAGGGCACGCAGGGTCGCCGGCACGCGCCGCCCACGAGGACCCCGCCTCCGCCAGCCATGACGCCACCCGCCCCTGCGGATGCCGACTCCGCCGGACACTGCGACGCTCGAGGGATGAGAGTGGCGCTTGCACAGACCGACTGTGTGCTCGGCGACGTGGACGCGAATCTGACCGTCGCCCGGGAGCAGACCGAGCAGGCGGCGGCCCAGGGCGCCGACCTCGTGGTCTTCCCCGAGCTGAGCCTGCACGGCTATCACCTCGGCGCCCTGCGCCAGGACGTCTCCCTCCCGGTGACGGACCCGCGTCTGACCGCCCTCTCGACACTCGGCGCGGATGTCGTGATCGGCCTGCACGAACACACCAGCCTGCGCGCCTACAACACCTCCGCCTACTACGCAGGTGGCCAACTCCTCCATTCCCACCGCAAGTTGTACCTGCCGAACTACCTGGCCTGGGAAGAGCGCAAGCACGTCAGCCCCGGCCAGCAACTGCGCGCGTACGACCTGCCGCACGGCCACGGCCGCGCCGCGACCCTCGTCTGCAACGACGCCTGGCAGCCGGTCCTCCCGTGGCTCGCCGTGCAGGACGGCGCCGAGGTCGTCATCGTCCCCGCGAACAGCGCGGCGACACTCGACCCGGAGGCCATGGACACGGGCCTGTACTGGGACACGCTCCTCGCCTACACCGCGAAGATGCTCCAGTGCTGGGTCGTCTTCGTGAACCGCGTCGGCAATGAACATGGCGCCTCCTTCTGGGGTGGCTCCCGCGTGGTCGACCCACGCGGGACGGTCGTGGCCCAGGCCCCCAAGTGGGAACCGAGCTTGGTGACCATCGACATCGACCTCCACGAGGCCCGCCGGCAACGCAGGGTCGTTCCTCTGGTCGCGGAGGCCCGCCTCGGCCTGATCGACCGCGAGGTCCGCCGCCTGATCGACGAGGGCGGCGACAGCTGACGGGAATCCCGGCCCAGCCCCACGCCTGGGCGGGCGCCCGCCGTCACCTCTGCGAGCACCACCACCGCCCCGCCGATCCCGACGCACGCGGCGCTGTCAGTGCCGGGTGTAAAACTCACCGACATGACCGAGAAGTGGGCCATCGCGGCCACCGAGGACGGCGGAGCCCAGCTCGCGCCGCTCGGTGCCGACGGCGCACCCGCCGCCCCGGTCCGCCACGAGCCCAGCCTCGCGGAAGCAGTCCGCTCCCGCCCCGACGTCACGCGCTGGATCTGGCGATCGACAGCGGCCGTCTATCCCCGCCTGCTCGCCGCGGGCGTCCGCGTGCCACGCTGCTACGACATCGAGGACGCCGAGACTCTCCTCCTCGGCCACGCCGGCCGCTTCGGGGAACCCCGCTCCGCGGCCGCCGCCCTGGCCAGGATCCACGGCACGGCCGTCCCCCCGGACCCCCCTCAACGAGCCGCGACCCCCGGCTCCCAGTCCTCCCTCTTCGAACCACAACCCGTCCATGTCCCCCTCGAAGACCTCATAGAGGTGTACGCCGATCAGCAGCGCCGCCACGACGCCACCGCCCACCCGGGCCGGATGCGGCTGCTCACCGCCGCCGAGTCCGCGGCCATGCTCGTGGCAGCCGAGATGAACGCGGCGGGCCTCCCCTGGAGCGCCGACGTGCACCGCTCCGTACTGCACGAGCTGCTCGGCGAGCGCTACGCGGGCGGCGGCGAACCGCGCCGCCTCGCCGAACTGGCCGACGAAGTGTCCGAGGCGTTCGGCCGACGCGTGCGCCCCGATCTGCCCGCCGACGTGGTGAAGGCGTTCGCCCAGGCCGGCGTCAAGATCACGTCCACGCGCCGCTGGGAGATCGAGTCGATCGACCATCCGGCCGTGCGGCCCCTGATCGAGTACAAGAAGCTGTACCGGATCTACACCGCACACGGCTGGTCCTGGCTCCAGGACTGGGTCCGCGACGGCCGCTTCCGCCCCGAGTACCTGCCCGGAGGCACCGTCACGGGACGCTGGGTCACCAATGGCGGTGGCGCACTCCAGATCCCCAAGGTCATCCGCCGTGCCGTCGTCGCCGACCCGGGCTGGCGCCTCGTCGTCGCCGACGCCGACCAGATGGAACCCCGCGTCCTCGCCGCCATCTCCCGCGACCCCGGCCTGATGGAGGTAGCCGGGCGAGAGACCGACCTCTATCAATCCGTCTCCGACCGGGCCTTCTCCGGCGACCGCGCCAAGGCAAAACTGGCGGTGCTCGGCGCGGTGTACGGCCAGACGTCCGGCGACGGCCTCAAGAACCTCGCCGCCCTCCGCCGCCGCTTCCCGCAAGCCGTCGCCTACGTCGACGACGCCGCCCGCGCGGGCGAGGAGGGCCGCCTCGTACGGACCTGGCTCGGCCGCACCTGCCCACCGGTCGCCGGCGCCGGCGACCAGGACGAGGCAGGCATCCCCCAGGACGGCCCGACGCCCGAACAGGCATCGGGAGACACCGAGTTCACCCCCGGCTACGCCTCCTCGAACGCCCGCGCCCGCGGCCGCTTCGCCCGCAACTTCGTCGTCCAGGGCAGCGCCGCCGACTGGGCCGACCTGATGCTCGCCGCCCTGCGCCAGTCCTGCACCGGGATGGCGGCGGAACTGGTCTTCTTCCAGCACGACGAGGTGATCGTGCACTGCCCGGAAGAGGAAGCGGAAGCAGTGACCGCGGCGATCCGCGTAGCCGCAGAACTGGCCGGCCACCTCACATTCGGCGACACCCCGGTCCACTTCCCTTTCACCACCGCAGTGGTGAAGTGCTACGCCGACGCGAAGTGACGTCCTTCCACAAGGCCACTCACGACACCCCGGAGCGCACAGCCCGGCGGCCACCGATCACCAATCACTGACCAGCACATACTGCTCACCGGTCGGCGGTCGCCGAGCACGAAGGGCCAAGGGCCAAGGGCCAAGCCCCGAGAGTGTCCCTTGTCGCCGCCCTACCCCTGCCACTTCTCACTCGTGGCTATCGCCTTGAGCTGCGTCATGGTCAGCGCGGGCGTCGCCCTCGTGGCCGCGGTGTTCTGCGTGCCTGAGTTGAACGCCGATATCGCCACGCGGAACCCGTCCTTGCGGATCGTGTCCACGGTCCACATCACCACGCCCTGGCCTCCCTTCTCGCCGGGCCCTTGATGCGTGACGACCTTCGTGCCGTCCGGCAGGGTCTGCGCGCCTGAGCCGAAGAGCTCGCCCTCCACATCCGACATGTTGGGCTGCACATTGATCTGGACGAGGCTCGCCCCCTTGCCGTCGTTCACCACCACGTACGCGAAGCCGTCGTCGCCCTGACGGGTCGTCACCTTGGCACTCTTCGGCAGCAGCGAGGTGAGGTTCTCGAGGATGGTGTCGCCGCTCACGGCCTGCGAGACCGGCTGCTGCACAGGCTCGTCCTGCGGCTTCGGCAGCGCCCGCAGTATCGGACGCCACTCCTTCGAGGTCACCAACGCCTTCAACTGTGCGATGCTGAGCGGAGGTTCGGCCCGAGAGACGGGTTCCCCCTTCTCCGCCGGCGCATTCCATTCGCTGGCATCGACGGTGAAGCCCTCCGACGTCACCACGTACGCGTGCCACCACTTGGTGTCCGCGCGCTTGTCCGGATACTCGTAGCCCTGCAAGAGCAGCAGCCTGGAGCCGTCGGTCAGCGTCTTGCTCGAGCAGGAGTCGTACGGCGTGTAGACCTTCTCGGGGCAGGCGAGCTGTTCCGCGACCCTCGTGCTCTCAGGGTCGACCCGGCCCAGACTCAGCCCGATGGCCGCCTTGCCCTTGCCGTCGTCGAAGACGACCGAGGCCAGTGGCCCGAGCTCGTCCTCCGTACCGCGGCCCGACTCACCGCTGAACTTGCCGTCGGGCAACAGACCTTCGAAGGTCTTGATCAGATGACTGGCCGAGAACTGTGGCCCTTCAACCGGCGCGCTCGTCTTCCCGTCAGCCGTGCTGCCCGGCTTGGGCTGCGCGGCCACCGGGCTGCCGTGCCCGGCCTCGGCCCCGAAGGCCCCGGCGGCGTACGACGCGCCGAATCCGACCGCGGCGAGCGCGGCGAAGCTCCCGGTGACGGTCGCGGCCCGCCTGCGCCGCAACCTGCGCCGGCCACGTGCCACGCCACCGTCGACCAGCGGCCCACCCGCGGCGTTGAACGTCTCACCGGTTATCCGCAGGGCCTCCCCGAGACCACCCACGAAAGCTTCCTGGTCACGGTCTTCGTCTGTTCCTGACATGCCGAACCACCACTCCTCACACAAGATCGAGTCAAGCTCATTACGCGGCGAACTCGGCCACGCTGCCGCCCAGTTGCTCCCGCAGCCGCGCCAGCGCCCGCGTGCTCCGCGTACGCACCGCCGCCGAGCTGACGTTCAGAATCTCCGCGGTCTCCATCACGGACCGGTCCTCCCAGTACCGCAGCACGATCACTGCCCGGTCCTTCGGCGGCAGCTGTCGCAACGCGTCGAGAAGAGTGATCCGCAGCGAGGCGTCACCCGGCGTACTGTCCGAGCTCTCCGGAAGCTCATCGCTGGGCCGCTCCTGCGCGGAACGCCGCCGCTGGTGCGCGAGGAAGGCACGTATGAGGACGGTCTGGGCGTACGCCGCCGGGTTCCCGACCCGTGACGACCGCCCCCACACCACATACATCCGCCCCAGCGTCTCCTGCACCAGATCCTCGGCGAAGTGCGTATCGCCACTGGTCAACACATGCCGAACGGAACAGGTGTCCTGTCCGAGCCTCCGCGAACTCCCGGAACCCGCTCTCCTTGGACAGCCTCATCAGGCGCCCTCCCCCTCATCGCCCCACACCTTTTAGATGCGGTGAGGCGGACGGCATGTTTCAGCGACGCCGCGTTCCAATCGAGATCTTGCGGCGCGCACTCTACGATCCGCCGCACGATACGACGCGGCCCGGCCCAGTCGCCCACCTCAAGCCGAGGCGGGCCCGCCGGACCAGGCCGCGTAATCAACTGTCAACTACCCGGGTCGTGATCGACCGGGTTTGCTGCTCGAGTCATCACTGGCTGTGATGGGTTCGGCTGCGTCCAGTACTCACGCGATGAGGGTGAGTTCAGGGGCCGTCGACTGGGCCCCGCAGACCCACGCCATCCAGCCGCGTTGGCGGATGTTGTGGGACGCGTTGTGGTCTGCATGCTCAACGAAGCCGCAGACCCGGCACGAGAAGACGGCCTGGGCGGGCCGGTTGCCGCGTTCGGTGTGATGACACTGCGAGCATTCCTGGCTGGTGTAGGCCGGATCGACGTGCACGACCGGCACCCCGGCCCGCTTCGCCTTGTAGGCGATGAACGAGCCGAGCTGGGCGAAGGGCCAGGAGTGGAGCGTGGTGCGTTGGGGCTTTCTCAGCCGTGCCCGCTCGCGAATGCCCGTGAGTATCTCGAGGGCGATACCGCGACCGGTGCGTTCAGCCTCCGCCACGATCCGCTTGCTGATCTTGTGGTTGATGTCCTTGGCACGCCGGGCTTCCTTGCCCGCATGCTTCTTCGCCCGCCGCTTGGCGGACTTGGTGTTCTTCTTCTGTAGCTTGGAACGCAGCTTGCGATCCTGT
This sequence comes from Streptomyces sp. NBC_01445, assembly GCF_035918235.1. Lineage (NCBI taxonomy): Bacteria > Bacillati > Actinomycetota > Actinomycetes > Kitasatosporales > Streptomycetaceae > Streptomyces > Streptomyces sp. NBC_01445. Next base: position 5,004,272 of record NZ_CP109485.1, read on the forward strand.
TCCCGCTTGCGGTTGATCCGCCTGCCGCAGTGTCGCTCGCCGTCGGAAGTGGCCGCGATGTTCACGATCCCCAGGTCGACGCCGAGGAACCCGGCAGGGTGGGTGTTCGGGGCGGCTTCGGGGATCTCGCACGTCGCGATCAGGAACCACTTCCCGCCCTGGCACACCAGGTCGGATTCACCCTTGCGGTGTGCAGCCAGGACCTCCAGCTGCCCGGCCTGCCCGGTGAACCGCACGCCCTTGAGCCGGCCCGCGGTGGTCCAGATCGATACCGTGTGTGCCTGGTGCTGCCAGGACAGCATCCGGTCGTCGTACGGCTGCGCCGCTTGGGGCCGGAAGACGACTGGCTTGCCCGAGGCCCGGGCGTGCCGCCTGGAACCGGGCGGTCCGTAGCGGCCGTTACGCAGGTTCGCCTTCAAGGTGGTGTAGGCATCGCAGGTCTTCTTGATCGCGTGCTGGGCGGCCTGCGCGCCAAGTCCCCACCGCTCCCGGATCTCGGCATAGGTGTGCTTGCGCAGCTCCAGTGGACGTCGCGCGTCGTTCTCGAAGGCGACGGACGCGGCCCAGGTGGCGGCCTCGTTGCAGGCGTGCAGGGTCGCCTCAAGTGCCGCCGCCTGTACAGGCGTCGGCAGCAGCTTCACCCGCACCACCAGCTTCACGAGCAGCGAACCTATACACCCGGACGAAGACCCACCACACGTTCGCCCCACCTCACCCGAACGAGCGACACCCGCCCAGGCCCTGCCCGCGCACATCGCCGTGGCCCCGCTCCGCCGGAACGCCCCGGGCCGCTCCGCGGTCGTCATGGCCTGCGGCACGTCACGGCGGCGCTCCGCGTCGCACCCCGTGGATGCGATTCCTCCCGGGCGTGAACGCCCGGGGCTCCTCGCAAGAATCCGCTGAACTCGCGTAATGGAGCCAGGGAATCGCCTATCGCCTATCGCCTATGGACGAAGCGCGCAGTGGTGGAGCGGCACAGCCCCCTGCCCTACCAACTCGCGCCCGCCGGCTGCCGGGTGGTCACGTTGAACCGGTTGAAGAGATTGGTGACGCCGATCATGAGTATCAGCGCCGCGAGCCCGCGCTCGTCGTAGTGACGGGCGACCTCGTCCCAGACCGCGTCCGGCACCGGGTCCGTGGAGTCGGCAAGCCGGGTCACCGCCTCGGCGAGGGCCAGCGCGGCCCGCTCGGCGTCAGTGAAGTACGGCGCCTCACGCCAGGCGGCGACGGCGAACAGCCGGTCATCACTCTCCCCGCCCTTACGCGCACTGCGCACGCCGGCGTCGACGCAGTAGCTGCACCCATTGATCTGACTGGCCCGCAGATGCACCAGTTCGAGCGTGCTCCCGGGAACACCGCCCTCACGGGTGGCCTTCAGAAGCGCCAGCACGGGCTGCATAGCCCCGGGAATGAGCTGGGCCGGGCTCTCCATACGCGCCTGAATGGTCATGTCTTGTCCTCCGTCAGCTCTGTCTCTCTGCCTTCAATGAACTGACGGACCCCGACGCAGGAGTGTGACGACCTGAACGAAGATCTTCGCCATGCCAAGCAACGAGGCCCACCAACGCCGTGGGGCCTCATCTCCACAGCCCGCCCCACGTGAGCGACACACAGCAAAGGCCAGGGAAGATGCCTCTGTGACCCCCGACCTCGTCCTGTGCGGGCTCGCCGCCAATACCGCCCTGCCCAACGACCTCATCGATCAGCTGATCGACCAGCTGACCGCTGCCGCCCGCAACACCTCCGCCGGCGGCACCCCCAGGGCCCACGTCAGCGGCCCCGCCGGCGCGCTCGCCGGCGACTCACTCAGCGACCTCGTCAATGAGCTCGCCGACCGCCCCGACCTCACCCACGCGCAGGCCGCCGCCCTGGCCTCCCTCGACGAGTACGCCGCGGTGCGGCTGGCATACGCGGGCCTTCTGGCCGCTGACGACATCGACCCTGTGGCCCGGCCGCTCGCCGCGCTCGCTCTGCTGGACGAAGGTGCCGGTCGCGAGACATGGGTCCGTGCCTTCGCAACCGATCCCGACGTCATGCACCGGGAAAAGCTGGCGGCATGCCCCGATCTGCCGGCGGACGTGACGGAGGCGCTCGCCAGCGACCCCGACATACGCGTCGTCGCTGAACTCGCGTCACGGACAACGCCCGCCATGGCCACCCGACTTGCACGGCATCCGCACGCCGACGTGCGCCGCGCGGTCGCTGCGAACGAACGGACACCCCCCGCCGTACTGGCGGCACTCATCACGGAAGGCGTGCTCCCTCCCGCGCAGGCGTGCGTCGTCTGCGACAGCAAAACGACGCCCTTCGTGCACGATCCGCAGTGCCCGATCCCCGACTGCACGCTGCCGCCAGACGCCTCGTGCGACGGCGTCATCCACGCATCCACCGTGCACGCGATGCAGTGTCTTGCGCTGCAGAACCCGGCCACGCCCGCCGAAGCCGCCGCGGCCTTCGCGAACCACCCATCAGCCGTGCTCCGCTGGACGCTCGCCTCCCGCCCCGGGCTGCCCCCGGAAACGTACGCCCGGCTCGCCCAAGACCCCGTCCCCGGCATCCGGGCCGACCTCGCCGTGAATCCATCGATCGGCGAACCGCTGATGCGCGAACTGGCCACCGACCCCGGCCACGACGTTCAACGCAGACTCGCGCACAACGCGGGCGTGCCGCTGGACATCCTCATCTCCCTGGCAGGCACCACGAAGACGGGATCCGTACTGCTGCCCCGTATCGCCGTCGCCTCGCTCGCGGAGGTCGAGGAACTGGCCGCGTCGCCGTATCCGGCCGTACGCATGCTGCTCGCCGCGCGACGCGATCTACCGAACGGGATCCGGGATGCCCTGGCCGCTGATCCCGACGCGAAAGTCCTCAAGGCCGTCGCCCCTCATCCGGGCCTCTCCGAAGTGCAGCTGCGCGCCATGGTGGACCGGCACGGGGCCCGGGTCATCGCCAGGGTGGCGACCAACCCCGGCGCGACACCATCGCTCCTGGCCTATCTGGCACACCAGGTCGAGCACCGCTCACCCGCGCAGAAGCTGCTCCGCGAGATAGCCCGCCACCGCAACGCCACCGCCCCGGCGCTGTTGGCCTGCCTGTCGGACGTCCGGGCGAGACCTCTGGCCGCTGCCCACCGGGCTCTGCCTCCGGCGGTCATCGCCGAACTCCTTGCAGACGACGACCCACACGTCGCGGCGGCCGCAGCCGCCAATCCGTCACTGCCGCCCGGGCTGATGTGGACCCTGCTCAACGGCCGCTGACCCCGGGCGAGACGTACCGGCCGGCGCCGGATTCGCCATCAGCAGGACAAGAACCCGAGCACGTCCCCCAGAACAAGCAAAAGCCCCAGATCACGGCGAGTGAGTTCTGGGGCTTCTACAGAGCCGCCTTCGGGATTCGAACCCGAGACCTACGCATTACGAGTGCGTTGCTCTGGCCATCTGAGCTAAGGCGGCGCGCCGTCTGCACCATGGTGCGGTCAGCAACGTCGCCAAGTCTACACAGTTTTCGGGGGTGCTCTGCACACCCCCTGCGGAGGCCCCAGGACGAGTGTCCCGGGGCGTCGGAAAGTACCCTCGCACCCCTTATGAGCAGCGCTTTCCGTCCTTGGGCGGGGTGCCGTCCACGAGGTACGCGTTGATCGCGGAGTCGATGCAGTCGCTGCCGCGGCCGTACGCCGTGTGGCCGTCGCCCTCGTAGGTGAGGAGCGTGCCGGAGTCGAGCTGGCCGGCGAGGGCCTGTGCCCAGCGGTATGGGGTGGCCGGGTCGCGGGTCGTGCCGACGACGACGATCGGGGCGGCGCCCTTCGCCTCGATGCGGTGAGCCTCGCCGGTCGCCTTCACCGGCCAGTACGTGCAGTTCAGTGCCGCCCATGCGAGGCCGTCGCCGAAGACCGGGGACGCCTTCTCGAAGGACGGCAGGGCGGACTTCAGGTCATCGGGGCTCTTGAAGGACGGCGGCAGGTCGAGGCAGTTCACGGCCGCGTTGGCCGCCATCAGGTTCTCGTACGTGCCGTTGCTGTCGCGCTCGTAGTAGCTGTCGGAGAGGGCGAGCAGGCCCGCCCCGTCCTTGTTCTTGATCGCAGAGCTGAGCGCGGAGCGCAGCTGCGCCCACTGCCCCTCGTCGTACATTGCCGCGATCACGCCGGTCGTGGCGAGGGCCTCGCCGAGCTTGCGGCCCGAGGGGTCACCGGTGGGGATGGGGGTGCGGTCAAGGTCGGCGAAGAAGGCCTTGAGGCGCTTGCCCGCGTCGGCGACACTCCCGGTGCCCAGGGGGCAGTCGGAGCGCCGTACGCAGTCCTTCGCGAACGACTGGAACGCCGTCTCGAAGCCGGCCGTCTGGTCGCGGTTCATATCCTGCGCCGACAGGGACGGGTCCATCGCGCCGTCCAGGACGAGGCGGCCGACCCGCTCCGGATAGAGCCCCGCGTAGGTCGCCCCGAGGAATGTGCCGTACGAGGCCCCGACATAGTTGAGCTTGTCGTCGCCGAGCGCCGCGCGCAGGATGTCCATGTCGCGGGCCGCCTCGACCGTGGAGACGTGGGGCAGCACCTCGCCGGACTTCGTCTCGCAGCCGGCCGCGTACTTCGTGAAGGCCGCCGACAGTTCGTTCTTTTCCGCCTGGTCGTCGGGCGTGACGTCGGTCTGCGTGTACGCGTCCATCTGCTTGCCGTCGAGGCACTTGACCGGTTCGCTGCGGGCGACGCCGCGCGGGTCGACCGCGACCATGTCGTAGCGGGCGCGGACCGCCGCCGGGTAGCCGAGGGCGGCGTACGACTGGAGGTAGCCGATCGCCGAGCCGCCGGGCCCGCCGGGGTTGACCAGGAGCGAGCCGAGGCGCTTGCCCGGGCCGGTGGCCTTCTTGCGGGCCACCGCCAGCTTGACGTCACCGGCGTCCGGCTTCTCGTAGTTCAGCGGCGCCTTCATAGTGGTGCATTCGAAGCCAGGGACGCCGCACTCGCGCCAGGTCAGCGACTGCCCGTAGTAGGCCGACAGGTTGGCGGGGGTCGCCCTGGGCAGCGCGGCCAGCGAGACGTCCGCCGTCCGTGTGCTTCCCGAACTCCCTGGTGAGCAGGCGGACATGAGGAGTCCGGCGGCGGCGAGCAGGGTTCCACAGGCCCGGAGGCCTCGGACAGGGGAATGGTGACGCCTGAAGTACATCAGCCGAGCCTAACCGTCCGCGTTCGGCCAGTCGCGGTGTGTGGCCGCCGCGCCCCGTACGAGTTAATCGAATTAATAGAAGGTGTGTCAGCCCGCCCGCAGCGCCATCGTCATCGCCTCCACCGCGAGCAGCGGCGCCACGTTGCGGTCGAGCGCGTCACGGCATGCGGCGATCGCCTCGATGCGGCGGAGCGTGGCCTCGGGCGAGGCCGCGCGGGCGAGCCGCTCCAGGGTGTCCTGCGCCTCGGTGTTCGCGAGGGCCACGCGGGAGCCGAGCTGCAGGGCGAGTACATCGCGGTAGAAGCCCGTGAGGTCAGTGAGGGCCAGGTCGAGGCTGTCGCGCTGTGTACGCGTTCTACGGCGCTTCTGGCGGTCCTCCAGCTCCTTCATGGCACCGGCCGTGCCGCGCGGCATCCGGCCGCCGCTCTGCCCGCCGAGCGCCGCCTTCAGCTCCTCGGTCTCCTTGGTGTCGACCTCCTCGGCGAGCTGTTTGGTGTCCTCCGCCGCGGTGTCGATCAGCTCCTGGGCGGCCTTGAGGCACCCGCCGATGTCGTCGACACGCAGGGGCAGCCTCAGCACCGCCGCTCTGCGCGCCCGCGCGCGCGGGTCTGTGGCGAGGCGCCGCGCGCGGTCGATGTGGCCCTGCGTGGCGCGGGCCGCCTCGGCGGCGACGTCCGGCTCGATGCCGTCGCGTCGTACGAGCATGTCGGCCACCGCCTCGACCGCGGGCGTACGCAGCGTCAGGTGGCGGCAGCGGGAGCGGATCGTGGGCAGCACGTCTTCCAGGGAGGGCGCGCACAGCAGCCAGACGGTCCGCGGGGCGGGCTCCTCGACGGCCTTCAGAAGTACGTTCCCCGCGCCCTCCGTGAGGCGGTCCGCGTCCTCCAGGACGATGACCTGCCACCGGCCCACCGCAGGCGAGAGCTGTGCTCTGCGGACAAGCTCGCGGGTCTCCTTCACGCCGATGGAGAGCAGATCCGTACGGACGATCTGCACATCGGCATGCGTGCCCACGAGGCTGGTGTGACAGCCGTCGCAGAATCCGCAGCCGGGGGCTCCGCCCAGCGCCCGGTCCGGGCTGACGCACTGGAGCGCGGCGGCGAACGCGCGCGCCGCGGTCGCCCGCCCCGCTCCGGGCGGACCGGTGAAGAGCCAGGCGTGCGTCATCCTGGAGGCCTCGGGCGGCGGAGCGTTCGTCGCGTTGGCCGTGACGAGCGCGTCGGCGTCCCGCGCGGCGGCGTCGAGCTGTGCGGCCACGCGCTCCTGACCCACCAGGTCGTCCCATACGGGCATGGACTACCGCCTCACCGTCGAACTCCGGCACTTCGCTCTACCGGATTCATTGTGCGGGACGCCACTGACAACGCCGTCCGGCGACCGAGCCACTGGTCGATCCAGCCCTCGGTCGCCGGACGGCAACAGCTTCCGCGCGGTCGGCTCAGCGCCGGCCCCGGCGCCTGCCGCCCGCTCCTTCGTCGCTCTCACCGGCGTCGTCGTGCCCGCCGAGCAACTCGTCCGCCAGCGACGGCAGGTCGTCCAGCGGGGTCTCTTCCGCCCAGTCGGGCCTCGGCCGCTGTCGCGGTCGGCCGTCCTCGTCGACCTGGGGCAGTTCACGCGTACGGTCGTTCGACCCAGCACCGGCACCCGCTGACGGAGCCGACGCCTGGCGCTCATCACGGAAGTACCCCGGCGGAACCCGATCCGCCGGCCCACCGCCGGCAGCACCGGCACCGCCACCCACGGAGTCATCACGCACCGGCGGCAGCACCGCCGTCTCGTCGGCGGCCCCGCCCTGGTGCTGCGCGGGACGCGGCGGCACCGGCAGCTGAGTCGTCTCGTCGTTGTCCCCGCCCTGCCAAGCCCCACGCCCAGCCCTGGCGGCAGCGGTAGGACCGGCGTCAGAACCAGCCCCACCAGTCCCGGGATCCATACCGGCATCCCCGACCGGCGGCAGCACGGCCGACTCATCGGCCGCCCCGCCCGTGGGCTTCACCACAGGTGTGGGAACGGTGGTCTCGTTGTCGGCCACCGGATGCCCGGCAGCACTCGCGGACCCAGCCCCCGCCCCAGCGGCAGAGGCAGACGAGGCAGAGGCGGACTCGGCCGCCGCAGAAGCAGCCGCCGCAGATGCCGCCGCGAGCCGCCGTGCCTCCTCCGCCCGCAGCAGCGCCTCCTCCGCCTTGCGCTGCTTCTCCAGGCGCCGTTCCTCGGCCTCCGCGCGCAGGCGCGCCTCTTCCTCCGCCTGCCGGCGGCGGCGCTCCTCCTCGGCGGCCCGGGTCTGTTCCTCGGCGAGGAGCCTGGCGCGCTCCTCCTCGGCACGGCGCCGCGACTCCTCGGCGCGCTGCCGGGCCTCTTCGGCCTGGCGCTCGGCCTCGCGCCGCTGCGCCTCCTCCAGCTCGCGCTGCTTGCGCTCCTCCTCCTCGGCGCGCAGCTTGGCGAGCTGTTCCAGCCGCTCGCGCTCGACGCGCTCCTCCTCGGCCTTGCGGGCGGCCTCGGCCTCGGCCTTCCTGCGGGCCTCCTCCACGGCGGCCTTACGGGCCTCTTCCTGGGCCTTCACCTCGGCCTCGGAGAGCGGCAGCACCATGTCGAGCCGGTGCCGGACCACGGTCGTGACGGCTTCCGGCTCCTGGGCCGCGTCGACGACGAGGTAGCGGCCGGGGTCGGCGGCGGCGAGCGTGAGGAAACCTGAGCGCACGCGCGCGTGGAACTCGGCCGGCTCCGATTCGAGCCGGTCGGGCGCCTCTGTGAACCGCTCGCGGGCCGCCTGCGGGTCGACGTCGAGCAGGACGGTCAGATGCGGTACGAGTCCGCCGGTCGCCCAGCGGTTGATGCGGGCGACCTCGGTCGGCGACAGGTCGCGGCCGGCGCCCTGGTAGGCGACGGACGAGTCGATGTAGCGGTCGGAGATGACGACGGCGCCGCGTTCGAGGGCGGGCCGTACGACGGTGTCCACGTGCTCCGCACGGTCGGCGGCGTACAGGAGGGCCTCGGCGCGGTGCGAGAGGCCTGCCGATGACACGTCGAGGAGGATCGAGCGCAGCCGCTTGCCGACCGGGGTCGCGCCGGGCTCGCGCGTGACGACGACCTCGTGCCCCTTGCCGCGGATCCACTCGGCGAGCGCCTCGGCCTGGGTCGACTTCCCGGCGCCGTCGCCGCCCTCCAGGGCGATGAAGAAGCCGGTGGTTGCGGGGGCCTGCGCCGGGTCGTTCCCACCGAGCAGCGCGTCGCGCAGGTCGTGCCGCAGGGGCACTCCGCTGCGGTCGTCGGCCTTGGCGAGTACGAGGGCGGCCACGGGCAGCAGCAGGGCACCGACGAGCATCAGCGTGAAGGCGGCGCCGCCGTGCGCGAACACGAACTTGCCGTTGACCAGCCGGTGCGGGCCGATCGCGGCCGCGAGCAGGGGCGCCGCTACGGCGGCGACCGCGATGGACACCCGTACGACCGCCTGGAGGTGCTCGGTCGTGCGGGCTCGCCGGTAGTCCTCGGACTCCTGGTCGAGGAGCGTGTGCCCGGTGTTGGCAGCGATGCCCGCGGTGACGCCGGCGAGGGTGACGATCAGCAGCACGCTCGTGACGTCCGGGACCAGGCCCGCGGCGAGCAGGGCGATGCCGGTCAGGGCGATCGCGAGCGCGAGGAGCCTGCGGCGCGACAGCGACGGCAGCACGGAGGGCGCCGAGCGGATGCCGATGACAGTGCCGCCGGTGAGGCCGAGCACGAGCAGCCCGAAGGTCACCGGTCCACCGGACAGGTCCTTGGCGTGCAGCACGGAGACGGCGACGGCCGCCGAGATCGCGGCGGCGACGGCGGCGCAGGCGAGGACGAGGAGCGGGATGGCGCCCGTGCGGCCCTTGTCGACGCCGCTGCCGGTCTTGGGGCGGCGCATGCCCTCGAGCGGCGACCGCGCGCGCTGGGTCTGTGTGTCGGGCAGTTCGAGGAAGAAGACGACGGACAGCGAGGCGGCGAACAGGCCGGCCGCCACGTAGGAGGCGAGTGCGGCCTGGTGCAGGCCGAACCAGTCGACCCCGGCCCCGATCAGATTCCCCACGAGGGTGACGGCGACGAGCGCGGCGGCCGCGACGGGCAGCGCCACGAATCCGGTGCGCAGGGAGAGGCGCCGCAGCGCGTCCATGTGGTCGGGCAGCGGGCGTACGGCCGCGCCTTCGAGGGGCGGCGCGGGCAGCAGCGCGGGCGCCGCGCTCTCGCGCGACACGGTCCAGAAGCGCTCGGCGACGCCGACGACGAAGGCGGTGACGAGCAGGACCGCCAGCGCGTTGTCCGGGGTCCAGTCGATCCACAGGGGCGCGACGATGAGGAGCGCGGCCCGCACGCCGTCCGCGCCGACCATGGTCCAGCGCCGGTCCAGGGGACCGTCCGTGGAGGTCAGCGAGGTGAGCGGGCCGAGGAGTACGGCCCCGAAGAGCAGCGTCGACAGGACGCGCGCGCCGAACACGGCGGCGACGGCGAAGGCCACGCCCCGGTACCCGCCCCCGAACGAGCCCTCGGAGACTGCTGTCTGAAGGGCCAGCACCACGAGCACGAGGAGCCCGAGTGCGTCACCGATGCCGCCCACGAGCTGGGCGCTCCACAGTCGTTTCAGCTGCGGCACGCGCAGCAGGGCGCGGACGGCGCGCTCCCGGGAATCTGCGACCAGGGCGTCGTCGGGGGCCGGATTCTGGGCCGTTGGCTGCTCGGCTCGCATCATTCGTCCAGCCTATCCGGACCCACTGACTCCCCGAGGGTCCACCCGAACATACGGCCGCTGGGGCACTCGCCCCGGCGGCCGTACGACATTCACGCGCGCGTGCACACTGCCGTGTGCACGCTCCTCCGTAGAAGGACCTCAGTAGAGGACCACCGAAGGATGACTACTCCTCCGTAGAGGTCGACTTCGAAGCCGTCGCCTTCTTGGCCGTCGTCTTCTTCGCGGCGGTCGTCTTCTTGGCAGCCGTCGTCTTCGAAGCGGCGGTCTTCTTGGCAGCCGTCTTCTTGGCGGGCGCCTTCTTCGCCGGAGCCTTCTTCGCGGCCTTCTTGGCCGTCTTCTTGGCGGGGCCCTTCGCCCGCTTCTCGGCGAGCAGTTCGTAGCCGCGCTCGGGCGTGATCTCCTCGACCGAGTCGGACGACCTGAGCGTCGCGTTCGTCTCGCCGTCCGTGACGTACGCGCCGAAGCGGCCGTCCTTGACGACGACGGGCTTCCCGCTGACCGGGTCCTCGCCGAGCTCCTTCAGCGGCGGCTTGGCGGCCGCGCGCCCGCGCTGCTTGGGCTGCGCGTAAATCGCGAGAGCCTCTTCCAGCGTGATGGCGAAGAGCTGCTCCTCGGTCTCCAGGGAGCGCGAGTCGGTGCCCTTCTTCAGGTACGGCCCGTACCGCCCGTTCTGCGCGGTGATCTCGACGCCCTCGGCGTCGGCGCCGACCACGCGCGGCAGGGACATCAGCTTGAGGGCGTCGTCCAGGGTGACCGTGTCGATGGACATCGACTTGAAGAGCGACGCCGTACGCGGCTTGACCGCGTTCTTGCCGGTCTTCGGGGTGCCCTCGGGGAGCACCTCGGTGACGTACGGACCGTAGCGTCCGTCCTTCGCGATGATCTGGTTCCCGGAGACGGGGTCGGCGCCGAGCTCGAAGTCGCCGCTCGGCTTGGCGAGCAGCTCCTCCGCGTGCTCGACGGTGAGCTCGTCCGGAGCGAGGTCCTCCGGCACGTCCGCGCGCTGGTGGTTCTCGGAGTCGCGCTCGCCGCGCTCGACGTACGGGCCGTAGCGGCCGACGCGCAGGACGATGCCTTCGCCGACGGGGAACGACGACACCTCGCGGGCGTCGATCGCGCCCAGGTCGGTGACGAGCTCCTTGAGGCCGCCGAGGTGGTCGCCGTCGCCGTTGCCCGCTTCGGCGGCGCCTCCGGAGCCCTCGCCCTCACCGAAGTAGAAGCGCCGCAGCCACGGCACTGCCTGGGCCTCACCGCGGGCGATGCGGTCGAGGTCGTCCTCCATCCGGGCGGTGAAGTCGTAGTCGACGAGCCGCCCGAAGTGCTTCTCCAGGAGGTTGACCACGGCGAAGGACAGGAAGGAGGGCACAAGAGCCGTCCCCTTCTTGAACACATAGCCGCGGTCGAGAATGGTCCCGATGATCGACGCGTACGTCGACGGGCGGCCGATCTCGCGCTCTTCGAGCTCCTTGACCAGGCTGGCCTCGGTGTAGCGGGCCGGCGGCTTGGTCGCGTGACCGTCGACCGTCATCTCCTCGGCGGACAGCGCGTCTCCCTCGGAGACCTGCGGCAGCCGGCGCTCACGGTCGTCGAGCTCGGCGTTCGGGTCGTCCGCGCCCTCGACATAGGCCTTGAGGAAGCCGTGGAAGGTGATCGTCTTGCCGGAGGCGGAGAACTCGGCGTTACGGCCGTCGGCGGAGGTGCCGCCGATCTTGACCGTGACGGAGTTACCGACCGCGTCCTTCATCTGGGAGGCCACGGTCCGCTTCCAGATCAGCTCGTAGAGCCGGAACTGGTCGCCGGTCAGGCCGGTCTCGGCGGGCGTGCGGAAACGATCACCCGACGGACGGATCGCCTCGTGCGCCTCCTGCGCGTTCTTGACCTTGCCGGCGTACGTGCGCGGCTTGTCCGGCAGGTAGTCGGCGCCGTACAGCTGCGTGACCTGCGCACGGGCGGCCGAGACCGCCGTGTCGGACAGGGTCGTGGAGTCCGTACGCATATAGGTGATGAAGCCGTTCTCGTACAGCTTCTGGGCCACCTGCATCGTGGCCTTCGCGCCGAAGCCGAGCTTGCGGCTCGCCTCCTGCTGGAGCGTCGTCGTGCGGAACGGGGCGTACGGCGAGCGGCGGTACGGCTTCGACTCGACGGACCGTACGGCGAAGTTCGTGTTCTCCAGGGCGGCGGCGAGCGCGCGGGCGTTCGTCTCGTCCAGGGCCAGCACGTTCGCCGACTTCAGCCGGCCGACCGAGTCAAAGTCGCGGCCCTGCGCGATGCGCTTGCCGTCGACCGCGCTCAGGCGGGCCACGAGGTTCGACGGGTCGCTGGCGTCGCCGGAGCGGCCGGTCGCGAAGGTGCCGGTCAGGTCCCAGTACTCGGCGGAGCGGAAGGCGATGCGCTCGCGCTCCCGCTCGACGACGAGGCGGGTGGCCACCGACTGGACACGGCCCGCCGACAGCTTCGGCATGACCTTCTTCCACAGGACCGGCGAGACCTCGTAGCCGTAGAGGCGGTCGAGGATGCGGCGGGTCTCCTGGGCGTCGACCATGCGCTGGTTGAGCTCGCGCGGGTTGGCGACGGCGCTGCGGATCGCGTCCTTGGTGATCTCGTGGAAGACCATGCGGTGGACGGGGACCTTGGGCTTCAGGACCTCGAGGAGGTGCCACGCGATGGCTTCGCCCTCGCGGTCCTCATCGGTGGCGAGGAAGAGTTCGTCGGAGTCCTTCAGCAGGTCCTTGAGCTTCTTGACCTGGGCCTTCTTGTCAGCATTGACCACATAGATCGGCTGGAAGTCGTGTTCGACGTCCACACCGAGCCGGCGCACCTCGCCGGTGTACTTCTCGGGCACCTCGGCGGCGCCGCTCGGGAGGTCGCGGATGTGCCCGACGCTCGCTTCGACGACGTATCCAGGGCCGAGGTAGCCCTTGATCGTCTTCGCCTTGGCAGGCGACTCGACGATGACGAGTCGGCGGCCGCCGTGTGCGGTCTCGCTGGTCGGGGACAACTTCGCTCTTCTCTCCGGTCGGCACTGGGGATCCCCCGCGCCCTCGGGACATGGGGGTCGGCACTGCGGTACGTGCGGTGTCGCTGCGGAGTGTGACGGTACCTCCCGCCCCCGTGTCAAACGGGAAAAGCCCGCAACGGCCACTCGAACGGTAACCCGACTACCGACGATCCTGCCGCCCGGAGTGCCCACAGGGTGTCCGGGACGTCCACCGGGCCCTCACTCGGGACACCCCCTGCGGGACGCCGCTCAGAACCGGCCGAAGCACCACACCCCGAGTACCAGGGAGGCCACTGCGGCCAGGGTGGCGAGGGTCGCCGATGCGACGGGGTTCACACCGTCGGCGACGGGTGCGCGGTGCATGACACGCACCCCGGTCCACAGCAGCAGTCCTGCCCCGAACAGCGTGAACACGGTCCCGGCGAAGATCGCTGGTCCGCTCTCCATAGCTTTTCCTCCCGGTGCTGGGTCCCCAGGCCGGTGAGGCTGACACGCGTGGGAGACGACAGGACGAACCCCGGGTGAACGACCGCCGCGCATGCCTTTGGCAACGATGTCGCGGGGCACCACCGGAGATCTTTTGAGGCCTCTCGGAAGATCTTCGGAGTCCTACCTGAGATCTTCCGAGAGACCTCCCGAGATCTTCGGGGGAGAAAAGCGGAATCGCCTCAGCCCCGCGCGTCAGACCTGAGCCGGCTCCAGGAACCCCTGCTCGACGAGCATCCTGATCTGCGCGGGTGTGCGGTCCCGCAGCAAGACCGGGTCCTCCCCGACCAGTTGCGCGATGGCGTCGAGGATCCGGCCGGCGCTGAGCGTGCCGTCGCAGACGCCTGCGAACCCGGCGCCGATCGTGTCCACCTTCGTGGCCCGGCGCATCCCGCGGTGCTGGCGCAGCACCACATGCTCCGGGTCCTCGGCCCCCGGCAGCCCGACCTGCTCCTGCACGACCTCGCCCGCGAGCTTGAAGTGGGCGCCGAGCAGGGCGGCGTCGTCGTGCGTGCGCAGATAGTCGAGGCGCTCGAAGTGCGCCCGCACCGTGTCCCCGAGGGGTTGTTCGACGGAGTGCGGCCACTCCTCCACCGTGACGGACGGCTCGACGCCCTCCGGCGCCTTGCGCAGCGTGATCCAGCCGAATCCGACGCCACGCACCTTTCGTGCCTCGAACTCGTCGAGCCACGCGTCGTACAGCGCCGCGTACTCCGCCGGATCCGTGCGGTGATCGCCGGCGTCCCGCAGCCACAACTCGGCGTACTGCGTGATGTCCTGCACCTCGCGCTGCACGACCCATGCGTCGCACCCGCGCGGCACCCAGGACCGGAGCCGGTCGGTCCACTCCTCCCCGTCGATGTGCTGCCAGTTGGCGAGAAACTGCGCGTACCCGCCCTCGTTCAGTCGTGCCCCCGCCTCCTGAACGAGCGTGCGGCACAGATCGTCCCCGGCCATCCCGCCGTCCCGATACGTCAGCCGCGCACCCGGCGAGATGACGAAGGGCGGATTCGACACGATCAGGTCGTACGTCTCGTCGCCCACGGGCTCGAACAGCGAGCCTTCGTGCAGGTCCGCGGGGCCCGCGCCGGAGAGGGCGAGGGTCAGCGCCGTCATGTGGAGGGCGCGGGGGTTGAGGTCGGTGGCGACGACACGCGTGGCGTGCCGGGTGGCGTGCAGGGCCTGGATCCCGGAGCCCGTACCGAGGTCGAGGGCGCTCTCCACGGGCGTACGCACGGTGATTCCGGACAGCGTCGTGGACGCGCCGCCGACGCCCAGGACGACGCCCTCGGCGCGGCTGCCGATGCCTCCGGCGCCGCCGACGGCGCACCCGAGGTCGGACACGATGAACCAGTCCTCGCCGTCGGGCCCTCCGTACGGCCGTACGTCGACGGCCGCGGCGACCTCGTCATCGCCGGCGCGCGTCAGCCACCCGGTCTCCAGGCACTCCTCGACGGGCAGAACGGCCGCCACGCGCGCGTACTCCGCGGGCTGCTGCAACAGGAACAGCCGTACGAGCGTCTCCAGCGGGCTGTCCCCGCGGGTCGCCCGCAGGGCGGGGACGGTCTCGCTCCGCGCGAGCGCCGTGTAGGCCGGCGCCCCGAGCAGCTCGAGCAGGCCGTCGGCGGTGAACTCGGCCCCCAGCAGGGACTCACGCAGCCGGGCGGCGACATCGTCACGGTCAGTGGACGGCAACTTGGACAGACTGGAGCTACTCACGCCCCCATTGTCACCCCGGACCCCGGATGGCCACCCACATACGACGTGTCCCCGGGCACCGCGTGAAGACGGCACCGGGGACACGAGCA
The DNA here is from genome assembly GCF_035918235.1 of Streptomyces sp. NBC_01445. NCBI lineage: Bacteria > Bacillati > Actinomycetota > Actinomycetes > Kitasatosporales > Streptomycetaceae > Streptomyces > Streptomyces sp. NBC_01445. The sequence goes on from NZ_CP109485.1 coordinate 5,019,422, forward strand.
AAAAACGTCAGCGCACTGAGGCAGCCCGCGTGGAGCAGGCTCGCGTGGAGCAGGCTTCCGGAGCGGGTTCACCCGGAGCCGGCTCCCGATGCCGGCCCACCCGGGCCGGCATCCGGAATCAGCTCACCTGCGTCAGCTCTTGGAGGGAGCCGGGGAAGCGGACGCGCTCTTGCAGCTGTCCTGCTTCGCCATCGCCTTGCCGACGTCGCCCTCCTCCAGCTTCTTGAGCGCGTCGCTCCCGCTCTGGCTCAGCTTGTCGAGCTCGCCCGCGATGCCCTTGAGGCCGTCGGCGAACTTCGCCTGGTCCTTGGTGTCGAGCTTGTCGACCTGCTTCTTCAGATCCGCGTACGAGGCCGAGATCCCGTTGAGCTCCTTGACCGCGTCCTTCTGCTTCTTGTCGCCGCCGTCGACCGGCGGGGCGCCCGCGTTGTCCACGGCCGAACCGATCGCCTTGTAGGCGTCGGACATGTCCTGGAAGGCCTGCGAGTCGGTGCTCTGGACGTCTGCGGGCTTGCTGTTGTCCGACGTCTCCTTCTGGATCGCGGCGTTGGCGTTCTCGATCTTCTTGGCCTGCGGCTGGACCGCGTCACAGACCGTCTTGGCCCAGGAGTCCAGCTTCTCGTTGCCGTCGTCGCTGCTGCATCCCGACAGCGCAAGCACCAGTACCGCACCGCTGGACAGTGCGGCTGCAAGCTTCTTGTTCACCGGATTGGTCCCTTCCATGGCTCTCGGCCCCGGAACATACACGCCAAGTGGGCGACAATCGCATGCCGGACGTCCGCTATGGATGCTTTATCGGCTTTTTGCAGCCATTTGCACCAAGAGAGATAAGCCTCACTGAAGGGCCGTCACCTGACACGGGCGGGCGGGCAGCGCGTCAATACGCGCTGCCCGCCCGCCCGTTGAGCTTGCGGCCGTACCTGACCAGGTGAAACCCAAGGTCAGGAAACCACCGCCGGGTCCGCCGGCTGCTTCGGTACGTGGTCGGAGTTGTCGTCGTCGCCGACCGTGATGCCGCGCCTCTTGGAGACATAAACGGAACCGACGATCACGCCGATCGACAGCACGGCGACGACGATCCGTACGCCCAGGCTCGCGTCCGCCCCGTAGCTGAACTTGACGACCGCGGGCGCGATGAGGAGCGCCACCAGGTTCATCACCTTCAGCAGCGGGTTGATCGCGGGCCCGGCCGTGTCCTTGAACGGGTCGCCGACCGTGTCGCCGATGACGGTCGCGGCGTGGGCCTCACTGCCCTTGCCGCCGAAGTGCCCGTCTTCGACGAGCTTCTTCGCGTTGTCCCACGCGCCACCGGAGTTGGCGAGGAAGACCGCCATCAGCGTCCCGGTGCCGATCGCGCCGGCAAGGAACGAACCGAGGGCACCGACGCCGAGCGTGAAGCCGATCGCGATGGGCGCGAGAACGGCGAGTAGACCCGGCGTGGCCAACTCCCGCAGCGCGTCCTTCGTACAGATGTCGACGACGCGCCCGTACTCCGGCGTCTCCGTGTAGTCCATGATCCCGGGGTGTTCGCGGAACTGCCGCCGCACCTCGTAGACCACGGCACCCGCGGACCGCGACACCGCGTTGATCGCGAGCCCGGAGAAGAGGAACACGACCGCCGCGCCGGCGATCAGGCCCACCAGGTTGTTGGGCTGCGAGATGTCCATCACGAGGTTCATCGGGCCGCCGTCGCCGACCTTCTCGCCGACGTCCTGGGCGGCGGAGACGATCGCGTCACGGTAGGACCCGAAGAGCGCCGAGGCCGCCAGTACAGCCGTGGCGATGGCGATTCCCTTGGTGATGGCCTTGGTCGTGTTGCCCACGGCGTCCAGGTCGGTGAGGACCTGCGCACCCGATCCCGTCACATCGCCGGACATCTCGGCGATGCCCTGCGCGTTGTCGGAGACGGGCCCGAAGGTGTCCATGGCGACGATGACGCCGACCGTGGTCAGCAGGCCCGTGCCCGCGAGGGCGACGGCGAACAGCGCCAGCATGATCGACGTGCCGCCGAGCAGGAACGCCCCGTACACGCCGAGACCGATCAACAGGGCGGTGTAGACGGCCGATTCGAGGCCGACGGAGATTCCGGCGAGCACGACGGTGGCGGGTCCGGTGAGCGACGACTTGCCGATGTCGCGCACCGGGCGCCGGCTGGTCTCGGTGAAGTAGCCCGTGAGCTGCTGGATCAGCGCGGCAAGCACGATGCCGATCGCCACGGCGACGAGGGCCAGGATCCGCGGATCGCCGTCCTTCACCTTGATCGCCGCGTCGGTGATGCCGTTGAGCTCGGCATACGTCCCCGGCAAATAGGTGTAGACGGCTACGGCCACAAGGGCGAGCGAGATGACCGCGGAGATGAAGAACCCGCGGTTGATGGCACTCATGCCGCTGCGGTCGGACCGGCGCGGCGCTACGGCGAAGATGCCGATCATCGCCGTCACTACGCCGATCGCGGGAACGATCAGCGGGAAGGCGAGCCCGGAGTCGCCGAAGGCCACCTTGCCGAGGATCAGCGCGGCGACCAGCGTGACGGCGTACGACTCGAAGAGGTCGGCGGCCATACCGGCGCAGTCGCCGACGTTGTCGCCCACGTTGTCGGCGATGGTCGCGGCATTACGCGGATCATCCTCCGGAATGCCCTTTTCGACCTTGCCGACCAGGTCGGCGCCGACGTCGGCGGCCTTGGTGAAGATGCCGCCTCCGACACGCATGAACATCGCGATGAGCGCCGCACCGAGGCCAAATCCTTCGAGGACCTTGGGCGCGTCGGCCGCGTAGACCAGCACGACACAGGAGGCGCCGAGCAGGCCCAGCCCCACCGTGAACATGCCGACTACGCCACCCGTGCGAAAAGCGATCTTCATGGCCTTGTGCGAGACAACGGTGAGATCCTTTTCCGGCTCGCCTTCCGCCGGGGTGGCCTCCCTGGCCGCGGCGGCGACGCGCACATTGCTGCGCACCGCCAGCCACATTCCGATGTATCCGGTGGTGGCCGAGAACACCGCGCCGATCAAGAAGAAGATCGAGCGCCCGGCTCGCTGATTCCAATCGTCCGCGGGCAGCAGCATGAGCAGGAAGAACACCACGACGGCGAATACCGCGAGGGTCCGCAGCTGCCGCCCGAGATAGGCATTCGCGCCTTCCTGGACCGCTGCCGCGATCTTCTTCATGCTGTCGGTGCCCTCGCCTGCCGCCAGCACCTGGCGTACGAGCACTGCGGCCACCACGAGGGCGGCGAGCGCGACGATGCCGATCACCATGACGATGAGCCGGTTGTCGTCGGTCAGGACCGCGGCTGCGAAGGTTGAGGGGTGGTCAAACGCTTGAGGGGTAGAAAGCCCCGCCATTCGTCCTCCTTGACGCTTGGGCTGAGCTCAAGATGTGGACGGATTGTAGGGAGCGGCGCCTGATCAAAACAGTGCGCGAGAAACGGAATTTGCCATCCGTTACTACCCGGCAAATGATCGTCCAACACGATGGGCGCACAAGAAGCAGTAATGCCCTGAAAGCATTGAGGCTTGATCCAATTATGATCGACGATCTAGGGAATGCAAATAGGCCCTGCTCACCGGGGTGAAGGCAGGGCCTGGAACCAGAAACGATCACATGGGGGCAGCGTCGAGCGGAGCCACGGACGGGCGAATCAGGGGGCGTTGCGTGGACGCCGGGTGGACCGCGTCAAGACGGAAGAGTCGCCGGCGTGGTCGGCCAAGTCATCCGAATGAGTCCACCGGACTCGTCCGCAGTGACCTCCACATCGTCGACAAGGCCACTGATGACGGCGAGGCCCATGTCGTCCTCGCCCTCCGCCGCCAGATCGTCCGCCCCGCCGGGCGCGCCGGACGACTGCTCGCCGGGAACGCTCCGCGGAGCCTCGTCCCCGACCTCGATGGAGAACTGCTTCTCCTCCTCAGTGAGAAGGACCCGAACGGGTGCAGTGATACCGCTGCTCCGGTGAAGACCGACGGCGCGGCTGCAGGCCTCGCCGACAGCGAGCCTGACCTCGTCGAGCACGGCCTCGTCCACTCCGGCCCTGCGCGCCACCGCGGCCGCCACCAGACGGGCGGTCCTGACATGCTCGGGCTGCGCACTGAATCGGAGTTCGACGGTGGCCATGCATCCCCCTCGGATGTACGGGCGTGCTCTGAAGGGACCGGGCCATCGGCCCGGCCCCCACTTCCGCTCAGCCACCGGCCTGTGGGCCGGTGACCGATCAGTCGGTAGCCGCTACGGCTTCCTCGACCGAGGTGTGAATGGGGAACACCTTGGTCAGGCCGGTGATACGGAAGATCTTGAGAATGCGCTCCTGGTTACAGACCAGTCGCAGCGAGCCCTCATGGGCCCGCACTCGCTTCAGACCGCCCACCAGTACGCCGAGCCCGGTGGAGTCGAGGAAATCGACTCCCTCCATGTCGACGACAAGGTGGAAGCTGCCGTCGTTCACCAGCTCGACCAGCTGCTCTCGCAGCTTGGGCGCGGTATATACATCGATTTCGCCACCGACCTCGACGACCGTACGATCGCCGACGGTACGGGTCGACAGGGACAGGTCCACGGATCCTCCAGCACCTTGCTATCGAGCGGTCGTCCCTCGGGACACCTCGGCAGAGCCCCCGGGACGGATCGCCAGCCGCGATGGCATTCAATCACTTACCGGCAGGCGTGCACGACGCCTTAGGAGCATTGTCCGTCACGCCAGTGACACACTCGGTGCCGATGGCCAAGAATCACCGCCCCGGACAACCCGCGGCGGACACCGCTTCCCGCCCCTCTCCAGGGGCGATTCTCGACCGGCTCGCCTCGGGTCCGAGCCGGGCTTCGCGCATCACTCATACGGAGCACTTGCCCCCTCGACCGGGTCGTCATGCCGTATGGCCCGACCGCATCCGATCCGAGGTCCTCGCCGCCGTCCAGTCGGCCGGAATCGAGCACCCCTGGGCCCATCAGGCACTCGCCGCCGAGCACGCGATGGACGGCGAGTCGGTCGTCGTCTCCACCGGAACTGCCTCCGGAAAGTCCCTGGCGTACCTCGTCCCGGTGCTCTCCCGGCTCCTCGACGGCTCCGAGGCCCCGAACGGGCGTGGCGCGACCGCGCTCTACCTCGCGCCGACGAAAGCACTCGCCGCGGACCAGTGCAGATCGGTGAAGGAACTTTCACAACCGCTCGGCACGGCGATCCGCCCCGCGGTCTACGACGGCGACACCCCCGTCGAGGAACGCGAGTGGGTACGGCAGTACGCCAACTACGTCCTGACCAACCCCGACATGCTGCACCGCGGGATATTGCCCTCGCACCCCCGCTGGTCCTCCTTCCTCAAGTCGCTCAAGTACGTCGTCATCGACGAGTGCCACACCTACCGCGGCGTCTTCGGGTCCCACGTCGCCCAGGTCCTGCGCCGTCTGCGCCGCCTGTGCGCCCGCTACGGCTCGGAACCCGTGTTCCTGCTGGCGTCCGCCACCGCCGCCGACCCGGCCGTCGCTGCCGAGCGCCTAACGGGTCTCCCGGTCGTCGAGATCGCCGACGACGCCTCGCCCCGCGGAGAGCTCGTCTTCGCCCTCTGGGAACCCCCTCTCACCGAGCTCCACGGCGAGAAGGGCGCCCCCGTCCGTCGCACCGCCACCGCCGAGACGGCGGACCTGCTGACGGACCTGACCCTGCAGGGCGTCCACTCCGTCGCCTTCGTACGCTCCCGGCGCGGCGCCGAGCTGATCTCGGTGATCGCCCAGGAACGCCTCGCCGAGATCGACCGCTCCCTCGCCCGCCGCGTCGCCGCCTACCGCGGCGGCTACCTGCCCGAAGAACGCCGCGCCCTCGAACGCGCCCTGCACTCCGGCGAACTCCTCGGCCTGGCCGCCACCACCGCCCTCGAACTCGGCATCGACGTCTCGGGGTTGGACGCCGTCGTCATCGCCGGCTATCCGGGCACCAGGGCGTCGCTGTGGCAGCAGGCGGGCCGCGCGGGACGGTCGGGGCAGGGCGCGCTCGCCGTCCTCGTCGCCCGCGACGACCCCCTGGACACGTATCTCGTCCACCACCCCGAAGCCCTCTTCGACCAGCCGGTGGAGTCCACGGTCCTGGACCCCGACAACCCGTACGTCCTCGCCCCCCATCTGTGCGCGGCCGCCGCCGAACTCCCACTCACCGACGACGACTTGCCCCTGTTCGGCCCGACCACCGCCGAGCTGCTCCCCCAGCTGGAGGACGCGAAGCTGCTGCGCCGCCGCACCAAGGCCTGGCACTGGACCCGCCGCGAACGCGCCGCCGATCTGACGGACATCCGCGGCGACGGCGGCAGCCCCGTACAGATCGTCGAGGCCGGTACGGGACGCCTCCTGGGCACCGTGGACGCCGGCTCGGCGCACACGACCGTCCACGACGGCGCGGTCCACCTCCACCAGGGCCGCACCTACCTCGTGAAGCACCTGGACCTGGAGGACTCGGTCGCCCTCGTCGAGGAGGCCAACCCGACCTACTCGACCACCGCCCGCGACACCACCGCCATCTCCGTACTGGAGACGGACATCGAAGTCCCTTGGGGTGATGGCCGGTTGTGCTACGGCTCTGTCGAAGTAACCAACCAGGTCGTCTCCTTCCTGCGCCGCCGTCTCATCACCGGCGAAGTCCTCGGCGAGACCAAACTCGACCTCCCTCCCCGCACCCTCCGCACCCGCGCCGTGTGGTGGACGGTGACGGAGGACCAACTCGACGCGGCCCGCGTGAACCCAGAGATCCTCGGCGGCGCGCTACACGCCGCCGAACACGCCTCCATCGGCATGCTGCCGCTGTTCGCCACCTGCGACCGCTGGGACATCGGCGGCGTCTCCATCCCCCTCCACCCCGACACCCTGCTGCCCACGGTCTTCGTGTACGACGGCCATCCCGGCGGGGCGGGATTCGCGGAGCGCGCGTTCCACACGGCCCGCGAGTGGCTCACCGCCACCCTCGAAGCAATCGCCTCCTGCGAGTGCGAGGCGGGCTGCCCGTCCTGCATCCAGTCCCCCAAGTGCGGCAACGGCAACGACCCTCTCCACAAACGCGGCGCAGTACGGCTGCTGAAGGTCCTGCTCAGGGACGCCCCTCCGACGATGCCTTCGACGGCACCTCCGGCACCGGCATCGGCACCGGTCTCGGCAGGTACGCGGACGTCTTCGGCGCGGGCTTCGTCCGAGGGGCGGCCGACATCTCAGGGTCAGGAACCCGGTCCGGCGGCTGACTGACCGACTGATCCTGCGAAGCCCATCACTCGGGATCAAAGGGACCAGCCGGATCCACGGAACCAGCAGAGATGGTCGGATCCGCGAGTCCTACCGGATCAGTCGGGACCCCAGAGGCGGCGGATCCGCCGGACCTGCCGGGTCGGCCGGGACCCCAGGTGTCACTGGCCCCGCAGGACCAGCCCGGGCCCTGCCCTCCGTGGTCAGCGGCGCGGTGCCAGCCGCTGCGGTGACGTCAGACACCTCCCCGTACACCGCGCACCGCACGAGCCGTGCGTCCTGTGCCACCGCCACCCGAAGCGCGGCCTGTACCTGCCCGCTGGCCAGCGACTCCGAGCAGCGCAATCCCGATGCCGATCCTGATGCCGACCGGACTGCGCGGGACGACTGACCAGCGGCACTGACGACACCACGCTCGGGCTCGGGTGGGCGTACCTGGCGTGCCGGGCGGAGTCGGCAGCATCTGTCCCTCTTCCCGCCGCGGCCCGTCTCATCGGGCCGCGAGCGCGGAGGCCCCCGGCCGACGCGCAACAAGACAGAACGCGGCTCCGAACCCCGAGCACGCACGCGCCCGCCTAGCCCTGCCATCTGCTCTTTTTCTTCTTTTCCTTCCTTCCCCACCTGCTGCCAGGCCGGAGTGTGCGCGAGAGGGGTTGTCGGCAAGACCGGTACGCCCGTACCAGTGGCCCTGACCTGCGGTTTTCCTGTTTCAAGCGAAGGAAGGTGCACTAGGGGCTTTGAGCCCCGTTTTGCGGGTGACTTTGCTAGTGCTTTTGAGGGTGAGTTTGTCGGCAGCGCACGTGCGGCGGCCGCGGTGCCCGGCAGGTTGTCACAGGTGTCTGGCGTCCCTCACCCGGTCACTACGGCTCCCGGCGGCTCACGTCCGTCCGCAGCGACCCGCTCACTCATCGTCGCCGTCGTCGAATCGCGCTCTCCGTGAACTGCGCGCCGCGGCGGTCGGCGTCCTCGGGCTTGGACTGGTCGTCGAGGCGGGCAGGGGTACAGCGGCTGAGGTAGCGATTCCACCAGGCAAGGCGGTCAGCGGAATTCCGGGGAAAGAGGGCAGTGAGGGCTGCAGAGCCGGCCGCGGTGAGGCCCGTGGCCGCGAGTGCCGCCCTCCAGGGCCCGCTGGTGGCGGTGGCGAGCGCGGCGATCGCAGTCCGTCACAGCCGACTGGTACGCCCACTGGTACGCGTCTCGCTGCACCGCGCCGCCGGGCGCCACTGCGCACCGGTTGCGCAGTCGCCTGTCGCCGCCTGCGCAACGACTCGCGGATGGTTGCGCAGCACGACCCGATCGTCCACTGCGCAGCGGGGACCCCAGAGTGCGCAGTCAGGGGGCACTGCGACTGCGCAGTGGAGGTTGCGCAGCACCGTGGGTTCTCATTCGCGACAACTGCGCACTCCGCGCACCGGTACGCGTTTGGTTTTCCAACGCGTACCGGCCGCTTCGACGGTTTCCGCGTCACCCGGCTTCGAGGGCGCCGCGGCGACTTGCCGCGCCCGGTGCCATCCGGCGACCGGTACGCGTTTTGCGGGGGCGGAGAAGCGCGTACCGGTCTGCAGAACACCCAGGTCAATGCCCTGTTAGACGCCCCTACGGTCAGCAGGACGCAAGAGGTCGCTCAGGTACTGGTACTCGTTTTGCCGTGCCGCTCTGGCCGTCCGGTACGCATTTTGGCGGGCGCCGCAAGGGCGTTCGGGCCTCTCGCAGTCGACCGGTACGGATTGCGCAGCACCCGGTGCGCAACGCGCCTCAGTTGGCAGTGCGCAGTCGGAGTCGAGGCCGGGCGGGCCTGCTGCGCAACTCCCGGGACCGCATTGCGCAGCGAGCTCGAACACTCGCGCACTGCACCTCGAGTACGGGTTCCGTAGGGTGCTGCGCAGCTGTGGGCCGAACCCGGCACCGGCACCGGTCACTGCGCACCGGGGCGTGAGGAGGCTGCGCACCACACTGGGCAGCCGCTGAGAATGGGGGTGCGCAGTCGGCCGCCGGACACTGTGCAGCCCCATAGCTGGACACGTTGGGTGAAGATGTGAGCGTTCATGCAATTCCCCCTCAGCGGCGCCTTCAGCTCCGCGTACTTCCCCAGTTGGTTGCGGCTGGTGACGGGCCGCCCGACTGCTGTGTGTGGGGCTGACAGCGCCCTCAAGAGTGCCTTCGGCGGCGCTCCGCGCTGGCATTCGCCACCTTGCCCCCCCGACCAGCCGTAATGATCGTCGGCTATCGAGCGGCCCGAGAACCCTGGCGTCCCTGGGAGCAAGGAACGCCTCCGAAGTCCGCATGGAGACGAAGGAATCGACTCCGCGATGCCCCTGGCCCGTTCCGTGCCGTTCCAGCTGGGGAACTACGTGAACGTCCGCAGAAGGCTCGCCGGGTCTGTCGAGGATCGGTTGCGCTGGGGCGGGCGCCACAAGACGGGTGTGCCGAAACGCGTACCGGTTTGCGTACCGCTCCAACGTGACCAACTCGCAACCGCAGACCCCAGAATCCGGTACGCAAACCGGTACGCCCTGCTGGGTTGGCTCATGGCATCCCTCCCGTCTTTACCGTTAACGCTGTCCGGACGGACTGTCCGCGCCTGGCCGCCTGTCCGCAGACAGCAGAGAGAGCCCCCAGTGACCGCCCGTCCGCAGGCTGCCCGCTGGGGGCTCTTCGTGTGTCCGCGCGCTGTCCGCGTCAGTCGTTAACGGTGTCCGCCGTCTGATCCGCCGGGGCGTCCGGCATCCCGCCCTGGGCCAGTACGGACGGCCGTTCGGCGAGTGCTGACGGGTCGCCGCAGAGGGCCAGCAGGAGCGCGTCCAGGCGCGCAATGCGGGCCTTCAGCCGGGGGTTACCGCTGTCGCGCCGGAGGGCCTCCCACAGGTCCTTTGACTGGCACTGGATCTCCAGGACTTCCTGGTTGAAGAGCCTGCACCTCTGCGGCTTCCAGGGCTTCAGTGATTGTCATTGCGGATCATCCCCCGGTGGGCTTCGCCGATCTCTCTGGCCTCACTACCCCAAAGGACTTCTCCGGCGGGGACGATCGTCTCCGGTGAGTCGCTCCAAGCGGAGGTCTGACACCAGGACCGTGGGGATGCGTCGACACGGTCAACAGCCCAGGTCCCGGGCTAGTTGGCGTCCCTCTCCGCTGACTTCAGGACGAAGGTCCCCATGCCCTTCTCGGAGCGCGTCAGCCCCTCCGCCCGCACGGCTTCCATGGCCCGTTGCGCGGTGCTATTGACCACGTCGAACTCAGCGGCAAGGGCCACGATGCTTGGCACCTTGCTACCTGGCGGATACGTGCCGTTGGTAATGCGCTCAATGATCACGGCGGCAATCTGAGGCCACATGGCGCGCGTCCGGTCAATCTCCATGCAGTACACCTCAGTGCACTTCACAGCTTCCGGCATCTTGAGCGCACTGAGGTATACCGAAGTACACTGATCCTGAAACGGAAGGACCCCGGCGGATGCGGTGAACATCCCCGGGGCGAGGGCCCGACTGCAAGGAGTCGAACCATGGATGAGTCTACTAACCCCCGGTACGTAGGAACCGACCCCGCAACGGGGAAGGAGTGCTTCGTCATCAGCCCCCGTGGCGGAATGCTCAGCGCCGTTGCGGACATTGCCGGACTTGAGGCGGCGACCACATTGCTGGCAGTCGTGAAAAGTGTGTTGGAGGCCGGGGAAGCCATCAGCGAGGCGGAGCTGGCAGCGTTCCTGGGCCCGATGGCCGATGCGCTGGCCGAAGTGATCACCATTGCGGCGCACCGAATCCCTGAGAATGAGGTCACGCACGCTGCGGCAGAACGCCTGATGCGGCGCATGTGACACATCATCAGGAAAAGCAGGAAGCCCCCTAACGGCCCGGGGAGGTACCCAGGTTGTAGGGGGCTTCGTTGCGCTCAGTCTCCGAACCAGGGCGCTAGCTTGCTTCCCTGCGCTCCGGCACCTCGTGATGGACCTCGGACCGCGCGCCGTCCGCGGCGCACAGCCGCAGCAGGTCGTCCAGCAGATCCACGTCCTCCGTCACGATCAGCGGTGTCCGCCGCCGCCCGTCGGCGACCGGCGCCCGGTCGCATGTGATGGCTCCCGCCACGATTTCCGCCCCCTCGCTCGCTGTCCCGCTCGCACCTGCGAGCGGGCCACTCCCCTCGCGCAGCGCAGGCCGGCCGACAGCCCTGCCGACTGCCCGACCGGCGAACGGAACCGGTAATGAACACCGGTCCCGACTTCGCGAGTGGAATCACCGTGCAGCGATCCCAGAAATCGTGTGGATCTTGGTTAATTACTGTGGACAAGAGAGAGCTTGTGAATATCCCCATCACCCATACCGGTGACATCACTTGTGCCATCTAGGGCGACCCCTCAACTACCCTCTCCAGGCCTTCCACAGAGCAGCCCCTCGACTACACTCAGTGACGGAGATCGGACGCGAAGAGCCGCGATCCAGCGGCTCGGCGCAGGGCGGCAACAGGGTGGAGAACGCAAAAGTCCGGACCCAAAGTGGGTCCGGACATGCGACGACCCCCGCCGGGGGGGAGAGCGGGGGTCGTCCCCACGGTCCGACTCGGGGGGGGAGGAGCCAGACCGGGTTAGCACGGTCGCGAACGATCCGTGACTTCCATGGTGTACCCGAGAGCCTTCTCAGGCAAACCCACGCGCCAAAGCTTACGCCGAATGGTGGGCGCCTATGCTCGGGCTCGTGGAAAACCACTCCTTGACGCACTCGATGCCTCGCACTGCCGCGTTCTTTGACCTGGACAAGACGGTCATTGCGAAGTCGAGCACGCTCACCTTCAGCAAGTCGTTCTACCAAGGCGGGCTGATCAACCGCAGGGCGGTGCTGCGGACCGCGTACGCGCAGTTCGTGTTCCTCGCCGGCGGCGCCGACCACGACCAGATGGAGCGGATGCGCGAATACCTCTCGGCTCTCTGCCGCGGGTGGAACGTGCAGCAGGTGAAGGAGATCGTCGCCGAGACGCTCCACGACCTGATCGACCCGATCATCTACGACGAGGCCGCGTCGCTCATCGAGGAGCACCACACCGCCGGGCGCGACGTGGTGATTGTCTCCACGTCCGGCGCGGAGGTCGTCGAGCCGATCGGTGAACTCCTCGGCGCGGACCGCGTGGTGGCCACGCGCATGGTCGTCGGTGACGACGGCTGCTTCACGGGTGAGGTGGAGTACTACGCGTACGGGCCGACGAAGGCGGAGGCGATCGAGGAGCTCGCGCGGTCCGAGGGGTACGACCTCTCGCGCTGCTACGCGTACAGCGACTCGGCGACCGATGTGCCGATGCTGAAGTCCGTCGGCCACCCCTTCGCGGTCAATCCGGACCGGGCGCTGCGCCGTGAGGCCATCGCGCGAGAGTGGCCGATTCTCGACTTCAACCGGCCCGTACGGCTCAAGCAGCGACTGCCCTCTCTGTCCGCACCGTCGCGGCCGGCCCTCGTCGCTGCCGCCGCCGTCGGCGCCGCTGCGGCGACCGCGGGCCTGGTCTGGTACGCCAGCCGCCGACGCGCCACGGCCAGCTGACCGGCCCCTTTATGCGGGCCCGCCACACGGCCGCGGAACAAGCCGTCACCCGGCCGCCCGTTTCACCCCTAATTGAACCTAAAAGTAAAGAAGTACGGCCAGGGGTTTCGCTTCCCCCACTCCTGGAGTACAAATGAGGCAACGGCCCGCGAGACCAAGGGACATCCGAGAGGATCACCTTTAAACGCAACCAAGGCCCCACGGACCGAGCATGAACGCCAGGCACCCACGCGACGTCGACCCGTCGATTACGGGCCAGCCGCACCAGGCCACGGGCTAAGTTCCCGACCTGATGGGCAATATTCGAGGACGCTTGGTAACCAGGTGAACATGCCAGCGGCGGTACGAGGACTCGTACCGCCGCAACCCTGTTCAGGGACTTTCCGGGAACCCGTTACGGCGCCTATGCCGCTCCGCGCTGGAGCGCCTCGCACACCGCCGTCGACTCTCTGACGCCGAGCTCCACGGACCGCCCGCAGTGCGCGATCCACGCGGCAACCCCTTCCGGGGTGCCCGACACATAGCCCTCGAGTGCGGCCAGATAGTCGGCGCGACCCTGCTCCGCATGCCCCACCTCGGCCGGACAGATCGACTTCGGGTCGAGACCGCTGCCCACCAGGACGATGCGCTCGGCCGCGCGCGCGACCAGCCCGTTGTGCGACCCGAAGGGCCGCAGTGCGAGCAGTTCGCCGTGCACGACGGCCGCGGTGACCAGGGCCGGAGCCGAGCCACCCGCGATGATCAGCCCCGAGAGCCCTTCGAGCCGGCCCGCCACTTCCTGCGCGTCCGGCAGCGGCAGCTCGACCAGCGGCTCGTCGACCGGCTCGCCACCCTGCCGGGGGCGCCCCACCGTGTCGCCGTTGTCGGCGGCCGCCACGAGGTGCAGACGCGCGAGCACCCGCAGTGGGGACTGCCGCCAGATCGACAGGAGCTGGCCCGCCTCCGCCGTCAGCCGCAGGGCGGCGCCCACGGTGCGCGCCTCCTCGTCCCCGCCCGCGCCACTGAAGTCGGAGCGCCTGCGCACCTCTTCGAGCGGCCAGTCGGCACCGGACAGCGCCGCGCTGCCGCGCGCGCCGCGCAGCGCGGCTTCGGAGGTGACGGCATGGCTGCGACGCCGCATGACCCGATGACCGTAGACCCGGTCCACGGCCTTGCGCACGGAGTCCACGGAGTCGGCCACGCCCGGAAGGGCCCCGAGGGCGGCAAGGGGGTCGGCTGTCGTACTCATGGGTACGACCCTACGCAGTCCAGGGCCCCGCCCCACGAAGGAGTGGTCTTCTTCACGCAGGACGGACACGAACAGCGACCGCACCACTACCCTTGGTGAACATGAAGATCGCTTTCGTGGGGAAGGGCGGCAGCGGGAAGACCACGCTGTCCTCGCTCTTCGTCCGTCACCTCGCCGCCATGGGCGCCCCGGTCATCGCGGTGGACGCCGACATCAACCAGCACCTGGGGCCCGCGCTGGGGCTCGACGACGACCAGGCGGCCGAACTGCCCGCCATGGGCGCACGCCTCCCCCTCATCAAGGACTACCTGCGCGGCTCGAATCCACGGATCGCCTCCGCGGACACGATGATCAAGACGACCCCGCCCGGCGAGGGCTCGCGCCTTCTGCGGGTACGTGAGAACAACCCGGTGTACGACGCGTGTGCCCGACCCGTGGAACTCGACGGCGGGGCCGTGCGTTTGATGGTCACGGGCCCCTTCACCGAAGCCGACCTCGGTGTCTCCTGCTACCACTCCAAGACCGGAGCGGTGGAACTGTGTCTGAACCATCTCGTCGACGGCCGCGACGAGTACGTCGTCGTCGACATGACCGCAGGCTCGGACTCCTTCGCCTCCGGCATGTTCACCCGCTTCGACATGACGTTCCTCGTCGCCGAGCCGACGCGCAAGGGGGTCTCGGTCTACCGCCAGTACAAGGAGTACGCACGGGACTTCGGCATCACGCTGAAGGTCGTGGGGAACAAGGTGCAGGGCCAGGACGACCTCGACTTCCTCCGCGCACAGGTGGGAGACGACCTGCTCGTCACCGTCGGGCACTCCGACTGGGTACGCGCCATGGAGAAGGGCCGCCCTCCCCGGTTCGACCTCCTGGAGGAGCCCAACGCGGCCGCCCTGCGCACGCTCCGGTCCGCCGCGGACGCGGCCTACGCGGGCCGCGACTGGGAGCGCTACACACGCCAGATGGTCCACTTCCACCTGAAGAACGCGCAGAGTTGGGGCAACGCGAAGACGGGCGCCGACCTGGCGGCCCAGGTCGACCCCGCCTTCGTCCTCCAGGAGAGCGTGGCCGCCACCGCCTGACCGGCACGGCCACACCCGACAGTGCTCGGCTACCGCTTCACCGCCGGCGCTCCCGGTACCCCCTTGGGTGCCGGGGCGGGCTGGTCGACATGAAGGACGCCCAGCCCTGCTTGGGGACCTGGCCGACGCCCAGCTTGGTGAGCCGGTCCAGGGCCTTCAGGTCCTGGGCGTCCAGCCAGTCGGCGAGCTGGCGGAAGGAGACGCAGCGCACCTCGGGCTTGTTGCGCACGGCGTGGACGGTCTCGTCGACGGCGCGCATGTAGTTGCCGCCGTTCCAGGACTCGAAGTGGTTGCCGATGACCAGCGGCGCGCGGTTGCCTTTGTAGGCGCGGTCGAAGCCCTGGAGGAGGCTGTCGCGCATCTCGTCACCCCAGAACTCCTGCTTGTCGGCGTCGCCCTGGGTCGCGGTGCCCGACTGGAAGGACTTGGCCTGGCGGACCTCGCCCTTCCGTCATCCACCGACCACTCGCCGACGCCGCCGCCCTTGCCGCAGAAGTGGCCGTTGGAGTGCGTGCCGATCTCGTTGCCCTCGAGCCAGGCGCCGCGGAGCTGGTCCACGGTGTCCTTGATCCCCTGCTCGTCATTGAAGCCGACCTCCGAGCTGCCCGGTGAGTGCTGCGGCGGCCGGTAGAGGTCGCACTTCTCCTCCGGGAGCATGTACACGCCGCTGAGGAAGTACGTCATCGTCGCGTTGTTCTCCCTGGCGACCTTGCGGAAGTGCGAGAACAGCTTCCGGCTGTCCTCCCCGCGCCGCCCCAGGAGAACACCACGAACTGCGGCAGCTTCTGGCCGGCCTTCAGGCGCTTGGCCTTCGGCAGATGCGGCTGACCTCCGGTGAAGGCGGTCGAGCCGTCCCCGATCAGCCGAATCGCGCTTCCCGGCGCGGGGGCGGTCTCCTTCGGGCCGGGAGCGCCCTCCTGGGGACCGGTCGCCTGGTTGTCACCGATCGCGCAGCCGGACAGGACTGCTGCACGCGCCGCGACGGCAGTGAAGTTCGCGGCGAGCTTCCTGGTGGCGGCCACGTCCACCCGCCTTCTTCCTTGGGTCTCTTCGGCTCGGATCTCTTCACGTCAGGGCGGGACCAATGTGGTGAGATGCCGCATTTATCGACGACGCCGCCAACGTCGCACGAGGCCCAGGGAAGGATTAATACGACAAGCCGAAGAAGGCGCCCATTCACCCACTGGGGTGAACCAATGCCCCATTTGACCCGAAAACCCGTCCACAACCTTTACTCTGCATTACGATCCATTTACCGAGAGTTGATTCATCCCGCCGCTGCACGCCGTGATCCACGGCCGCGACCCTGCCCCGCCACAGACGGGGCCCCTCGTTCCGCGACCGCGCTGCCCCGGAGGAGACGGGAAACATGTCAGCCTGCGTCCCCACACGCCCTGCCGATCCGACACGGACCGACGAAACCAGCCGCACCCATCCACCCCACAGCCCGCCGCCGAAGCCGCCCCGCCGCTTCCGCGTCTCGGGCGCCGACCTGTCCGCGTCCGCGGCGGTCTTCCTGATCGCCCTGCCGCTGTCCCTCGGAATCGCCCTCGCCACCGGGGCCCCGCTCCAGGCGGGACTCGTGGCCGCCGCCGTCGGCGGACTCGTGGCTGGCCGCCTCGGCGGCTCCCCGCTGCAGGTCAGCGGCCCGGCCGCCGGCCTCACCGTCGTCACCGCCGACCTCATCCACCGCTACGGCTGGCGGACGACCTGCGCGATCACCGTCATCGCCGGAATCGCCCAACTCGGCCTCGGCTGCCTGCGCGTGGCCCGCAGCGCGCTCGCCGTGTCCCCCGCCGTCGTCCACGGCATGCTCGCCGGAATCGGCGTCACCATCGCGGTCGCCCAGGTGCACATCGTGCTCGGCGGCATCCCCCAGAGCGCCGTCCTCGGCAATCTCCGTGCGCTGCCCGCCCAGTTGACCCACGTGGACCTGGCCGCACTGGGCCTGAGCCTCCTGACGCTCGCGGTCCTGTTCGCCTGGCCCCGGATCCCCGGACGTGCCGGGCGGGCTCTGCGCCGGGTGCCCGCCGCGCTCGTCGCCGTCGCCTGCGCCACGGCCACCGCCGCGTTCGCCGGGATCACCGTGACCAAGGTCGACCTGCCGTCCTGGAGCAGCCACGCCCTCGCCGGCCTGCCCGAAGGGCCCGTACTGGGCCTCGTGGCGGCCGTCCTGACCGTGACGCTCGTGTGCAGCGTGCAGTCGCTGCTCGGCGCCGTCGCCGTGGACAAACTCGCATCCTCGAAGCCCGCCCTGCGGCCGGCGGCCCGCCGCTCCGACCTCGACCGGGAACTGCTCGGCCAGGGGGCGGCCAACATCGTCTCCGGCACCCTCGGCGGACTCCCCGTCGCCGGGGTCGCGGTCCGCAGCGCCGCGAATGTGAACGCGGGCGGTGAGAGCAGGAACTCCGCGATGCTGCACGGCGTTTGGGTAGTAGTGGCCGCGCTCCTGATGGTCCCGGCGCTCGAGCTGATCCCCCTCGCCTCGCTCGCCGCCCTGGTCATGGCCGTCGGCATCCAGATGGTGTCCCTGCACCACATCCGGACGGTCACACGCCACCGCGAGGTCCTCGTCTACGCCGTGACGACGCTCGGTGTGGTCGTCCTCGGTGTACTCGAGGGTGTCGCCCTCGGCATCGCGGTCGCCGTCGCGGTTGCCCTGCACCGGCTCGCCCGCACACGGATCACCCACACCGTGGACGGAACAGACAGAGCAGGCGCTGCGGGCGCCGAAGGCCGAGGCGGGACGCATCACGTGCGAGTGCGCGGGCAGCTGACGTTCCTCGCCGTGCCCCGGCTCAGCCGCGTACTGCACCAGGTACCCCAAGGGGCCTGCTGCGTCGTGGAGTTGGACGGGTCCTTCATGGACCACGCCGCGTTCGAGTCCCTGCAGGACTGGCAGAAGTCGCATGTCGCGCAGGGCGGGAAGGTCGAGGTGACCGGGCGGGCGGGGACCCGTATCGCCGAGCCCGCGTCGGCGTCGCACTCCTGCTGCCGGCCGTGGACGCCTTGGCGCAACCACCACTGCGACCGCCCGCAGACCGAGACCGCCGCTCCCCCGACCGGCGGTGGCGGGTATCAACTGGCCAGCGGCATCAGCGCGTTCCAGCGGGACACGGCGCCGCATGTGCGGGACGAGCTCGCCCGGCTCGCCCGTGAGGGGCAGCGGCCCACCCAGCTGTTCCTGACCTGCGCCGACTCCCGGCTCGTGACGTCGATGATCACCTCAAGCGGCCCCGGCGACCTCTTCGTCGTCAGGAACGTGGGGAATCTGGTGCCGCTGCCGGGCGCCGAGAGCGGTGACGACTCGGTCGCCGCGGCCATCGAGTACGCCGTCGACGTACTGAAGGTGCAGTCGATCACCGTGTGCGGGCACTCCGGCTGCGGTGCTATGCAGGCGCTGCTCAACAGTCCGCCCGAGGGCGGCGCGCAGACACCCCTGAAGCGGTGGCTGCGGCACGGCCTGCCGAGCCTGGCCCGCATGGCGGCCGCGAACCAGCCCTGGGCGCGGCTCGCGGGGCGCGCCCCCGCCGACTCGGTCGAGCAGCTCTGCCTGACCAATGTCGTCCAGCAGTTGGAGCATCTGCGGGCGCACGAGTCGGTGGCCCGCCGCCTCCAGGAGGGCTCGCTCGAACTGCACGGGATGTACTTCCACGTGGGCGAGGCGCAGGCCTATCTGCTCACCGAGCGGCCCGACGAGGTGTTCGACCAGGTGGCGCCGGAGGGCGAACTGCGCCCTGCCTGAACCCGTCCGTGAGAGCGTGCGTGCCGATGAGTGACGCCATCGGCACGCACGCGTAGAGCCCAACAGGTCTAAACCATTATTCGGACCCCCCTTGTCACCGAGGGGGGCCGTCTGATGAGCTGTGGTCTGGGACACAACGGACACCCTGGGAAAGGGAGATGTCGTGAGCAACGAAAGCCTGGCCAACCTTCTTAAGGAAGAGCGAAGGTTTGCGCCGCCGGCCGACCTGGCGGCCGCCGCCAACGTCACCGCGGAGGCGTACGAACAGGCCAAGGCTGACAGGCTCGGCTTCTGGGCCGAGCAGGCCCGCCGGCTGACCTGGGCCACCGAGCCGACCGAAACCCTCGACTGGTCGAACCCGCCGTTCGCCAAGTGGTTCGCCGACGGGAAACTGAACGTCGCGTACAACTGCGTGGACCGCCACGTCGAGGCCGGGAACGGCGACCGGGTCGCCATCCACTTCGAGGGTGAGCCGGGCGACAGCCGGGCCATCACCTACGCGGAGCTCAAGGACGAGGTCAGCCGCGCGGCCAACGCGCTGACCGAGCTGGGCGTGCAGAAGGGCGACCGCGTCGCCGTCTACCTGCCGATGATCCCCGAGGCCGTCGTCGCGATGCTGGCGTGCGCGCGCATCGGTGCCGCGCACTCGGTCGTCTTCGGTGGATTCTCGGCCGACGCCATCGCGGCCCGCATCCGGGACGCCGACGCCAAGGTCGTCATCACGGCCGACGGCGGCTACCGGCGTGGCAAGCCGTCCGCTCTCAAGCCCGCCGTCGACGACGCCGTCAGCCGCGTCGACGGGGTCGAGAAGGTCCTCGTCGTCCAGCGCACCAAGCAGGACGTCGCCTGGACCGAGGGCCGCGACGTGTGGTGGCACGAGATCACGCAGAAGCAGTCGGCGGAGCACACGCCCGAGGCGTTCGACGCCGAGCAGCCGCTGTTCATCCTCTACACGTCCGGCACCACAGGTAAGCCCAAGGGCATCCTGCACACCTCCGGCGGCTACCTCACGCAGGCCTCGTACACCCACCATGCGGTGTTCGACCTCAAGCCGGAGACCGACGTCTACTGGTGCACGGCCGACATCGGATGGGTCACCGGGCACTCGTACATCACCTACGGCCCGCTCTCGAACGGCGCGACGCAGGTCATCTACGAGGGCACCCCGGACACCCCGCACCAGGGCCGCTTCTGGGAGATCGTGCAGAAGTACGGGGTGACGATCCTGTACACGGCGCCGACGGCGATCCGCACGTTCATGAAGTGGGGGGACGACATCCCCGCCAAGTTCGACCTGAGCAGTCTGCGGGTCCTCGGTTCGGTCGGCGAGCCGATCAACCCCGAGGCCTGGATGTGGTACCGGAAGAACATCGGCGGCGACAAGTGCCCCATCGTGGACACCTGGTGGCAGACCGAGACCGGCGCGATGATGATCTCGCCGCTGCCCGGCGTCACCGAGACCAAGCCGGGCTCCGCCCAGCGTGCCCTACCCGGCATCTCGGCGACGGTGGTGGACGACGAGGCTCGCGAAGTGCCCAACGGGGGCGGCGGTTACCTCGTCCTGACCGAGCCGTGGCCGTCGATGCTGCGCACGATCTGGGGCGACGACCAGCGGTTCATCGACACGTACTGGTCCCGTTTCGAGGGCAAGTACTTCGCCGGTGACGGCGCCAAGAAGGACGAGGACGGCGACATCTGGCTGCTCGGCCGGGTGGACGACGTGATGCTGGTATCCGGCCACAACATCTCGACCACCGAGGTCGAGTCGGCGCTCGTCTCGCACCCCTCCGTCGCCGAGGCGGCGGTCGTGGGCGCGGCCGACGAGACGACGGGTCAGGCCATCGTGGCCTTCGTGATCCTGCGCGGCACGGCGTCCGCCGACGACGAGGGCCTCGTCGCCGACCTGCGCAACCACGTGGGCGCGACACTCGGCCCGATCGCCAAGCCGAAGCGGGTCCTGCCCGTGGCCGAGCTGCCCAAGACCCGCTCCGGGAAGATCATGCGGCGCCTGCTGCGTGACGTCGCGGAGAACAGGGAGCTGGGAGACGTCACGACCCTGACGGACTCGTCCGTCATGGACCTCATCCAGACCAGGCTCCCGGCCGCGTCGAGCGAGGACTGACCGCACCGCACACCACGAAATGGGCACCCGGCGCCGAACGCGCCGGGTGCCCATTTCGTGCGTAAAGTGACGATCACCAGGTATGGCCCGCGTACACCCGGTAGGGTGAAACCTCAGGTGTGCCGGGAAGTCTGGTCGGCAACGCCGTCGACGACCCCTCGTCGGCGCGTTCGCGGAAGCCGAACCCGACCGGAGGTCTTCACCCGTGGCCGCGCCCGCCCCCAGCAAGAACAGCCGTAAGGTCCTCGGCCGGCTCTCCCTTCCCGAGCGTACGTTCGTGGCGGACGCCCTGCGTGCCGAGACCGTCGGCGGAGTACTGCTCCTCGTCGCCGCGATCGCCGCCCTCGTCTGGGCCAACACCCCGCTCAGCGACAGCTACGAGGCCGTGCGCGACTTCCACATCGGCCCCTCCGCGCTCGGCCTCCACCTGTCGCTTGAGCACTGGGCCGCCGACGGACTGCTCGCCGTGTTCTTCTTCGTCGCCGGCATCGAGCTCAAGCGCGAACTCGTCGCCGGTGACCTGCGCGACCCCAAGGCGGCCATGCTGCCCGTCGCCGCCGCGCTCTGCGGCATGGCGATCCCCGCGCTCGTCTACTTCCTGGTCAACGTCACGGGCGGCGGCTCGCTCGACGGCTGGGCCGTGCCGACCGCCACCGACATCGCGTTCGCGCTGGCCGTACTCGCCGTCATCGGCACCTCGCTGCCGTCCTCGCTGCGCGCGTTCCTGCTCACGCTCGCCGTCGTCGACGACCTCTTCGCGATCCTGATCATCGCTGTCTTCTTCACCAGCGACATCAACTTCGCGGCCCTCGCGGGCGCCGTCGTCGGCCTCGCCGTCTTCTGGCTGCTCCTGCGCAAGGGCGTACGCGGCTGGTACATCTACGTGCCGCTGGCCCTCGTCATCTGGGGCCTGATGTACAACAGCGGCATCCACTCCACCATCGCCGGTGTCGCCATGGGGCTCATGCTGCGCTGCACCCGGCAGGACGGCGAGGAGCACTCCCCCGGCGAGCACATCGAGCACCTGGTGCGCCCCTTCTCGGCGGGGCTCGCCGTGCCGATGTTCGCCCTTCTCAGCGCGGGCGTCGCCGTGTCGGGCAGTGCCCTGACCGACGTGTTCACCAAGCCGGAGACGCTCGGTGTGGTGCTCGGGCTCGTCGTCGGCAAGGCCGTCGGCATCTTCGGCGGCACCTGGCTGACGGCTCGTTTCACCCGAGCCTCGCTCTCCGACGAACTCGCCTGGCCCGACGTGTTCGCGGTCGCGTCCCTCGCCGGCATCGGCTTCACCGTCTCGCTCCTCATCGGCGAACTCGCCTTCGCCGGGAACCCGTTGCTGACCGACGAGATCAAGGCCGCCGTCCTGATGGGTTCCCTCATCGCGGCGGTCCTGTCGAGCGTCCTGCTCAAGCTCCGGAACGCCAAGTACCGCGCGGTCTGCGCCGATGAGGAGCGCGACGACGACCTCGACGGCATCCCCGACATCTACGAGGAGGACAAGCCGGAGTACCACTTGCGGATGGCGGAGATCTACGAGAAGAAGGCCGCCGAACACCGCAGGCTTGCCGAAGTGACGGGCGGGGCAAGCGACGGGAGCAGTCGTCCGGCATGATCTGACAGCAGGTCTGCTACAGATGCCCGTAAAGAGAAGAGGGAGTACGCGATGAGCGCACCCGACGGCACACCGGTCGGCGCCGAACGCAGCATCGGCCAGCTGGTCGCCACGGCCACGACCGAGATGTCCGCGCTGGTGCACGACGAGATCGCCCTGGCGAAGGCCCAGCTCAAGCAGGACGTCAAGCGCGGCGCGGTCGGCGGCGGCGCCCTGGCGGCAGCCGGCGTGGTCCTGCTCTTCTCCCTGCCCATGCTGAGCTTCGCGCTCGCCTACGGGATCCAGGCCTGGACCGGCGGGCACAACGGCGAGGGCGGCTGGAACCTCGGCTGGTGCTTCCTGCTGTCCTTCGCGGCGAACGTGCTGGTGGCCGGCCTGCTCGCGCTGATCGGCGTCGTCTTCGCGAAGAAGGCCAAGAAGGGCAAGGGCCCGCAGAAGGTCGCCGCCTCGGTCAAGGAGACGGCAGGCGTACTGGGGAACGCCAAACCGCACCCCCGTCAGGTGGTCCCGGCGAACCGAGTCGGCGACACGGTCGAGGCTGTGGCACGCTCGTCTTCATGACGGACCCCGCCACCCCTTCGGCCCAGCCCGCCTCGGTCGTACGCATCGGCGTCCCGGGCGGCGGCGAGCTGACCCACCGGGACGTCGCCGCCAACGGCGCGCGCTTCCACATCGCCGAGATGGGCGACGGGCCACTGGTCCTGCTCCTGCACGGCTTCCCCCAGTTCTGGTGGACGTGGCGGCACCAGATGGTGGCGCTCGCCGACGCAGGGTTCCGGGCCGTGGCCATGGACCTGCGCGGCGTCGGCGGCAGCGACCGCACCCCCCGCGGCTACGACCCGGCGAACCTCGCCCTCGACATCACGGGCGTCGTACGGTCCCTCGGCGAGCCCGACGCGGCGCTCGTGGGGCACGACCTGGGCGGCTATCTCGCGTGGACCGCGGCCGTCATGCGGCCCAAGCTGGTGCGCCGGCTCGTGGTCTCCTCGATGCCGCACCCCCGGCGCTGGCGCTCGGCGATGCTGTCCGACGTCAAGCAGACCGCCGCGGGCTCGTACGTCTGGGGCTTCCAGCGGCCGTGGGTGCCGGAGCGTCAGCTCGTCGCGGACGACGGCGCCCTGGTCGGGCGGCTGATCCGGGACTGGTCCGGGCCGCGTCTCCCCGACGACGAGGCCGTGGACGTGTACCGGCGCGCCATGTGCATCCCGTCCACGGCACATTGCTCGGTCGAGCCGTACCGCTGGATGGTGCGGTCGATGGCCCGTCCGGACGGCATCCAGTTCAACCGGCGCATGAAGCGTCCGGTGCGGGTGCCGACGCTGCATCTGCACGGCTCGCTCGACCCCGTGATGCGTACGCGCAGCGCGGCGGGCTCCGGCGAGTACGTCGAAGCGCCGTACCGCTGGCGGCTGTTCGACGGTCTGGGGCACTTCCCGCACGAGGAGGACCCGGTCGCGTTCTCCAGCGAACTGGTCAGCTGGCTGAAGGACCCCGAGCCCGACCGGTGACGGCCGCGCGGCCGCCCTCGCACGATCGGGTGACGCGTTCGAGCCATGTCCGGGAACAACTGTCCCTCGAACTGCCAATTGCCTGGCGCATAGGCCAATTGGGGGGCGTGCGCGCGATTACCGACCTTGGGGCACGGGCACACGTCGGGGTATGGGCTGGACGCACGACTACAGTGACGCAGCACGCAACCGCCGCTCAGCCACGGTGCTGAGCCGTCACCCGGGGGGTGGCCCGCAGGAATCGGGCCATGACCAAACCCCTCCGGGAATCAACATTCCCCGCATCCTGCGCCGCCGGGCCCGCTGGGTCTCGGCCCGGCTGCGGCACACACGCGACTGACGCGTCACCGGCCCGGCCTTCACCGCCTCCCGAACCTCACAGGGCGCAGTTGTCGCTGCCCACCTGCTGGTTGGCCGTGCGGCCGCGGTCGATGTCCTGGCTGATCTCGTCTCGGGTGAGCGCGTACCCGGTCTGGGCGCTGTCGAGTGACTTCGCGAAGACCACGCCGTACACCTTGCCCTCGGGCGTGAGCAGCGGGCCGCCGGAGTTGCCCTGGCGGACGGTCGCGTAGAGCGAGTACACATCGCGTTGCACGGTGCCGCGGTGGTAGATGTCCGGGCCGTTGGCCGTGATGCGGCCGCGCACGCGCGCGGGGCGGACGTCGTACGCGCCGTTCTCCGGGAAGCCGGCGACGATCGCGCCTGCGCCGCGCTCGGCGTCCGTGGACGTGAACTGGAGCGGGGGCGCCTTCAGCGTGGGCACGTCGAGTACGGCGATGTCGCGCTTCCAGTCGTAGAGGACGACCTTCGCCGCGTACATCCGGCCTTCGCCGCCTATCTGTACGTTCGGCTCGTCCACGCCGCCGACCACGTGCGCGTTCGTCATGACGCGGCGGTCGGCGAAGACGAAGCCGGAGCCTTCGAGGACCTTGCCGCAACTGGGGGCCTGGCCGGTCACCTTGACGATGGAGCGCTTGGCCGTCTGCACGACCGGGCTGTTCGCCAGCTTCGGGTCGGGGGGCTGGACGTCGGTGATCGGCTCGTTCGAGAACGGGCTGAAGACCTGCGGGAAGCCGTTCTGCGCGAGCGCGGACGAGAAGTCCGCGAACCACGTGTTCGCCTGCGTGGGCAGGGCTCTGGACACGCCGAGCAGGACCTTGGAGTTGCGCACTTCCTTGCCGAGCGTGGGCAGCGTCGTGCCGGCCAGGGCCGAGCCGATGAGCCACGCGACGAGGAGCATCGCCACCACGTTCACCACGGCACCGCCCGTGGCGTCCAGGGCGCGGGCCGGGGACCAGGTGATGTACCGGCGCAGCTTGTTCCCCAGGTGCGTGGTGAACGCCTGTCCCACGGAGGCACAGACGATGACCACGATCACGGCGACGACGGCCGCGGTCGTACTCACCTTGGCCTCGTCGGTCACCGCGCTCCAGATGGCGGGCAGGACGTAGACCGCGACGAGGCCGCCGCCCAGGAAGCCGATCACCGACAGGATGCCGACGACGAAGCCCTGGCGGTAGCCCACGATCGCGAACCACACGGCGGCGACGAGCAACAGGATGTCCAGCACATTCACGTGGGCCACCCTGTCATGAGCGCCAGTCGAGTGGGACCTGCTTACTGCGGTCCCAGGGGCGCTCCCATCCCGCGTAGTGCAGGATCCGGTCGATCACTCCGGCCGTAAAGCCCCAGACCAGAGCCGATTCGACGAGGAACGCCGGGCCCTGGTGGCCCCTCGGGTGGACCGCCGTCGCACGGTGGCGCGGATCCGTGAGATCCGCCACGGGGACCGTGAAGACGCGGGCCGTCTCCGCCGGGTCGACCGCCTGCACCGGCGTCGGTGTGCGCCACCAGCCGAGGACCGGCGTCACCACGAAGCTGCTCACCGGGATGTACAGCTTCGGCAGGACGCCGAAGAGCTGGACACCGCGCGGATCGAGCCCGGTCTCCTCCTCCGCCTCGCGCAGGGCGGCGCGCAGCGGCCCGTCCGTACGCGGATCGCCGTCCTCCGGGTCGAGGGCGCCGCCCGGGAAGGACGGCTGGCCCGCGTGCGAGCGCAGCGATGTGGCGCGCTCCATGAGCAGCAGCTCGGGGCCGCGCTCGCCCTCACCGAAGAGGATCAGGACGGCGGACTGGCGCCCGTCGCCGCTCTCGGGCGGCAGGAAACGGCTCAGCTGCAGCGGCTCGACCGTGTCGGCGGCCTTCACGACCGGGTCGAGCCACTCGGGCAGCCCCTCGCGGCTCAGCCGCACGGGCTCGATCTTCGTCACGCGCTCTTCGTGCGCCTCACTGTGTGCATGCGTCATAGGCACCCCCGTCCAACTGAACACAACGCCCGCGCCCTCACCGTTCGTTCCGCGATGCGTCACTCCCCCGTGGCGGGCGGCGCGGTGGCGCCGAGCGGGGGCGCCGGGATACCGCCGGCGTCCAGGTACGACTGCGGGGGCTTCAGGCGCTGGCCGGGGAAGCCGCCCTTCTCGTACTTCAGGAGCTTCTTCGCCTTCTCCGGGTCGGTCTCGCCCTCCCCGTACGCCGGGCAGAGCGGCGCGATCGGGCAGGCGCCGCAGGCGGGCTTGCGGGCGTGGCAGATCCGGCGGCCGTGGAAGATCACGTGGTGGGAGAGCATCGTCCAGTCGCTCTTCGGGAAGAGCTCGCCGATGGCCTTCTCGACCTTGTCCGGGTCGGTCTCCTCCGTCCACTTCCAGCGCCGCACGAGCCGCCCGAAGTGCGTGTCCACGGTGATTCCCGGCCGCCCGAAGGCGTTGCCCATCACGACGAAGGCGGTCTTGCGGCCGACGCCGGGCAGCTTGACGAGGTCTTCGAGACGCCCCGGGACCTCGCCCCCGAACTCGTCCCGCAGTGCCGCCGCGAGCCCCATGATCGACTTCGTCTTGGCGCGGAAGAACCCGGTGGGCCGGATCAGCTCCTCGACGTCCTCGGGGTTCGCGGCCGCGAGGTCCTCCGGGGTCGGGTACCTGGCGAAGAGGGCGGGCGTCGTCTGATTGACCCGCAGATCGGTGGTCTGGGCGGACATCACCGTGGCGACGAGCAGCTGGAAGGGGTTCTCGAAGTCCAGCTCGGGGTGGGCGTACGGGTACACCTCGGCGAGCTCACGATTGATGCGCCGGGCCCGCCGGACGAGCGCGGTGCGGGACTCGGGCTTGGCAGCGGCCTTCTTCGGGGGCTTGTCCGACTTCGCGGCGGCGGCCTTCTTCACGGGCTTGGCGGCGCCGGCCTTCTTCGCGGCAGCACGCTTGCCTCCGGAACCCGCGGCACCACCGGAACCCACGCCACCACCAGTCCTCTTCCCCGCGGAAGCCGCAGCACCCCCGGCGCCATCCCCGGCACCCCTAGCCCGCTTTACCCCTTTTGCCGCTTTCTCGGGCGTGGCCGGGGCCTGTTCGCCCACAGCGGAATTACGTCCCGTGGTCACCGTCCCAGCCCCCTTGGCCTCTGCTCTCACCGGCGTTTTGGACACTCGGCCAGCCTAAAGGCCGCCGCTGACATCCGCCGTGGACCCCGCGGATCAGTCCTCGATTGGCCCCCTCCCCCACAGCTTGCGACGCCCGTGCGGCAGACTTGTGCCTGAGTGACTGATCACACTGTTTGGACCGTCCGGCAAAATGGGGAGCGGGAACCCGGTCCCCGGATGCAGGTCGACATAGGAGAGAAACTCGTGGACGACGTTCTGCGGCGCGCCCCGCTTTTCGCGGCGCTCGATGATGAGCAGGCCGCGGAGCTCCGCGCCTCCATGAGTGAGGTGACCCTCGCGCGCGGCGACGCCCTCTTCCACGAGGGCGACCCCGGAGACCGCCTGTACGTGGTCACCGAGGGCAAGGTGAAGCTCCACCGCACCTCCCCCGACGGCCGCGAGAACATGCTCGCGGTGCTCGGCCCCGGCGAGCTGATCGGCGAGCTCTCGCTGTTCGACCCGGGCCCGCGCACGGCGACCGCCTCCGCGCTCACCGAGGTCAAGCTCCTCGGCCTCGGCCACGGCGACCTCCTGCCCTGGCTGAACGCGCGCCCCGAGGTGGCCTCCGCCCTGCTGCGCGCCGTCGCCCGGCGCCTGCGCAAGACCAACGACCAGATGTCCGACCTGGTCTTCTCGGACGTGCCGGGCCGCGTGGCCCGCGCGCTCCTGGACCTCTCCCGCCGCTTCGGTGTGCAGTCGGAGGAGGGCATTCACGTCGTGCACGACCTGACGCAGGAGGAGCTGGCCCAGCTGGTCGGCGCCTCCCGCGAGACGGTGAACAAGGCGCTCGCGGACTTCGCGGGCCGCGGCTGGCTCCGCCTGGAGGCCCGCGCCGTGATCCTGCTCGACGTGGAGCGCCTCGCGAAGCGCTCGCGCTGACACCTTCGTTCAAGGCGTACGGGTCCCGTCTCCCTCCGGGGAGGCGGGATCACCCGTTCACCGCCGCGGAAAATGCCGGGACTGCAGCCGCCCGACCCGGCACAGTGGGCCCATGGACCTCACCGCCCGCGGCCTGGACGACCGCGGATTCATCGAGCGCGAAGGCTCTCTGAGCCGGATCCAGCCGGACTTCCGCCCCGTGGTGTCCGCGGCGCGCGACGGTCTCCTCGCCGGCTTCGGACCGCGGATGGCGAGCGCGTACCTCTACGGCTCCGTGCCGCGTGGCACCGCCCGCCTCGGCCGCAGCGACCTCGACCTCCTCCTCGCACTGCGCGAGGAGCCGACGGACGACGACAGGGCGGACGCGGGCGCCCTGGCCGAAGGCCTGAACAAACAATTCGCCCAGATCGACGGCGTAGGGCTGCTGATCCTCAGCCGGAGCCAGGTCCTCAGCGACCTCGAACGACACGACCTCGGCTGGTTCGTGGCCTGCCTCTGCACTCCGCTCCTCGGCGAGGACCTGGCCGAATACCTGCCGCGCTACCGCCCCGACTCCCTCCTGGCCCGGGAGACCAACGGCGACCTGCGCCTGCTCCTGACGCGCTGGCGCGAACGCATCGCGCGGGGCGACGACCCGCGCACCCTGGACCGCCAGATCTCCCGTCACCTCGTCCGCACCGGCTTCACGCTCGTCATGCCCCGCTGGAACGGCTGGACCAGTGATCTGACGCAGATGGCCGAGGTGTTCGGCACGTACTACCCGCAGTGGGCGGACGCGATGCGACAGGCCTCCGAGGCGGCGTACGAACCGGTGGGCGCACCGCACACCCTCCGGTCGTACACCGAGGACCTGGGCCCGTGGCTGGCGGCAGAATACGAAGCCGTGCACGGAGTGAAGGCCCCCCGCCCCTGACCCGGGAAGCAGGACACCGATGAGTTCAGCGTCGACGGACAGCCTGGCCGAGCGGTTCGAGGAGTCACGGGGGCACTTGCGCGCCGTGGCCTACCGGATGCTCGGCTCGTTCAGCGAGGCGGAGGACGCCGTACAGGAGACGTGGCTGCGGCTCCAGCGGTCCGACACCTCGGCCGTCGAGAACCTCGGCGGCTGGCTCACCACCGTCACGGGCCGGATCTGCCTGGACCTGCTGCGCTCGCGCAAGGCAAGGGGCGAAGAGCCCCTGGAAACCCACGTACCCGACCCCCTGGTCACGAGCCTCGACACCCCGGACCCCGAACAACAGGCGCTCCAGGCGGACTCGGTGGGCCTGGCGCTGCTCGTGGTCCTGGACTCGCTGGCGCCGTTGGAGCGGCTGGCGTTCGTGCTGCACGACCTGTTCGCGGTGCCGTTCGACGACATCGCGCCGATCGTGGAGCGCACACCGGCGGCGACCCGGCAGCTGGCGAGCCGCGCGCGCCGCCGCGTCCAGGGAGCCCCGCCTCCGGAGACGGACCTGGTACGCCAGCGCGAGGTGGTCGAGGCGTTCCTCTCGGCGGCCCGCGAGGGCGACTTCGAGGGACTGCTGGCGGTCCTGGACCCGAACGTACTGCTACGGGCGGACGCCGGGGCAACAGACCTCTCGCGCCTGGTCCGAGGCGCTCACGCGGTGGCGTCCGGGGCGATCATGTTCCAGCGCATGGCACCGCACGTACGCGTTGTGCTGGTCAACGGCACGATCGGCCTCCTGGCACTGCCGGAGGGCCGCCCGGCATCGCTGATGTCCTTCACGATCACGGACACCGGAATCACAGAGCTGAACGTTCTGGCGGACGAGGACCGTCTGCAGCGCCTGACCCGGGCGGCCCGACCCGGGCGGCCCTCTAGATGAGCCCGTGCTCCGTCAAATAATCGAGCTGAGCCAGCACAGACAACTCGGCAGCAGGCCACAGGGACCGATCCACACCCGCGTACACATGGGCAACGATTTCTGACGCCGTGACATAACCGCTCTCGACGGCGGTCTCGACCTGGGCGAGCCGGTTGGCGCGGTGGGCGAGGTAGAACTCGACGGCGCCCTGGGCGTCTTCGAGTACGGGCCCGTGCCCCGGCAGCACGGTGTCGACCCCGTCGTCGACGGTGAGGGACCGCAGCCGCCGCAGCGAGTCGAGATAGTCCCCGAGCCGCCCGTCGGGATGGGCGACGACGGTGGTCCCGCGCCCGAGCACGGTGTCACCGGTCAGCACGGCGCGATCGGCGGGCAGATGGAAACAGAGCGAATCAGCGGTATGCCCAGGCGCGGCGACCACACGCAACTCAAGCCCGCCAACAGCCACAACATCCCCACCGCCCAGCCCCTCGTCCCCAAGCCGCAGAGCAGGATCGAGGGCCCGCACCTTGGTCCGGGTCAGCTCGGCGAACCTGCCGGCGCCCTCCGCGTGATCGGGGTGCCCATGAGTGAGAAGGGTCAGAGCCACACGCTTGCCGGCAGCCTCAGCGACCGCGACAACCGTCCGCAGATGCACGTCGTCGAGCGGCCCGGGATCGATCACCACGGCAAGCTCGGAGTCAGGCTCGGAAACGATCCACGTATTGGTCCCGTCCAGGGTCATCGCGGAGGCGTTCGGAGCCAGCACGTTGACCGCGCGCGCGGTGGCGGGCCCGGACAGCACCCCGCCACGGGGCTGTCCGGGAAGGGCGGCGGCTTCGGTCATGCGGAGGCTCCCCCGGGCGTGGTCGGAATGTGCTTGGTGAACTCATCATGACCGGGCCAGGACAGAACAATCTCCCCGCCCTCCAGCCGGGCCCGAGCGAGCACAGGGGAAAGATCCTGCGTCGCGGCCCCCACGAGGGCCCCCTCGGCGCTGTCGAAGCCGGCCAGCGCCCGCAGCGTCGCGATCGTGGGCGGCATCATCATCAGCTCGCCCTTGTCGTACCCTTCGGCGGCCTGCTCGGGCCGGATCCACACGGTCCGATCGGCTTCAGTAGAGGCGTTACGGGTGCGCTGCCCCTCCGGCAGAGCGGCGACGAAGAACCAGGTGTCGTACCGCCGGGGCTCGAACTCGGGCGTGATCCACCGCGCCCAGGCCCCCAGGAGATCGGACCGCAGAACCAGCCCACGCCGCCCGAGGAACTCCCCGAACGACAACTCCCTCTGGACGAGCGCCTCCCGGTCGGCCTCCCAGGACTCACCGGTCGTGTCCCCCACCACGGACGCCGCATCGGGCCCGGCGAGCAGCACGCCCGCCTCCTCGTACGTCTCCCGCACGGCGGCACACACGATCGCCTGCGCCGACTTCTCGTCCACGCCGAGCCGAGCCGCCCACGCCGCACGCGAGGGCCCGCCCCACCGCACGACCGACTCGTCGTCACGGGGATCCACGCCGCCGCCCGGATACGCGTACGCGCCCCCGGCGAAAGCCATGGAGGCGCGTCGACGCAACATATGCACTTCGGGACCGGCGACCGCGTCCCGCAGAAGCATGACGGTCGCGGCCCGCCGCGGCACAGCGGCCGCCAGCTCACCCGCCGCGAGCGCACGAATCCGCTCGGGCCACTCCGGGGGATACCACTGCCCATTCGCCATGGCCGGAGGCTATCCGCTACCAAGCGGATGTTCGAGAGCCACAGACGATCAAGTACGGAACAGGGCAACCCGCGATCACCCACGTACGAGCAAGAAGGACCGCCGAACCACCCACAGCCCCGCAGCCACGTACGAACCAGAAGGGGCCGGCGGATCACCCACCGGCCCCCGCCCCCACGAGACGGAGCACACCAGGACGGCCCCGGACCGGACCCGGGACCTCAGCCCCAACTCCCAGCCCGCTCACAATCCTCAGCGGAGCGAAAAGCTCAACCCGAAACGAGCTCGACCTGAACCTCGACCTCAACAGGCGCGTCCAGCGGCAGAACGGCCACACCCACGGCGGACCGAGCGTGCACACCCTTCTCGCCGAGAACCTCGGCGAAGAGCTCACTGGCCCCGTTCACCACACCCGGCTGCCCGGTGAAGTCGGGCGCGGAGGCCACAAAGCCCACGACCTTCACCACACGAGCGACCCGATCGAGATCACCGGCAACGGACTTCACCGCGGCGAGCGCGTTCAGCGCACACGTACGGGCCAGCTCCTTGGCCTGCTCGGCGGTGACCTCGGCCCCCACCTTCCCGGTGACCGGAAGCTTCCCGTCCACCATCGGCAGCTGACCGGCCGTGTACACGTACACACCGGACTGCACGGCCGGCTGGTAAGAGGCGAGCGGCGGCACGACCTCGGGCAGGGTCAGCCCGAGCTCGGCGAGGCGCGCGTCGACGACCCCGCTCATGCCTTCGCCCGCTTCAGGTAGGCCACGAGCTGCTCGGGGTTGTTCGGCCCGGGCACGACCTGGACGAGCTCCCAGCCGTCCTCGCCCCAGGTGTCCAGAATCTGCTTGGTCGCGTGCACGAGAAGAGGCACGGTCGCGTATTCCCACTTGGTCATACGGCCGACTGTAGCCGCTGGACCGGCGATGACCGACAGCCTCCTGCGTAGCCCGCTCGCGGACTGGTTAGGCTCGAAGACGTGAGCAGGCTCCAGGTCGTCAGCGGCAAGGGCGGTACCGGAAAGACCACGGTCGCCGCCGCACTGGCGCTCGCCCTCGCGACCGAGGGCAAGCGCACTCTCCTGGTGGAGGTGGAAGGACGCCAGGGCATCGCACAGCTCTTCGAGACGGAAGCACTGCCGTACGAGGAACGGAAGATCGCGGTAGCCCCGGGGGGCGGCGAGGTGTTCGCACTCGCCATCGACCCGGAGCTGGCGCTGCTGGACTACCTCCAGATGTTCTACAAGCTGGGCGGCGCGGGCAGGGCGCTCAAAAAGCTGGGCGCGATCGACTTCGCGACAACGGTGGCGCCGGGCCTGAGGGACGTACTCCTGACGGGCAAGGCCTGCGAGGCGGTACGCCGAAAGACGAAACAGAACAAATACGCCTACGACTACGTGGTGATGGACGCCCCGCCGACGGGCCGCATCACGCGCTTCCTGAACGTGAACGACGAGGTCGCTGGCCTGGCCAAGATCGGCCCGATACACAACCAGGCGCAGGCGGTCATGCGGGTTCTCAAGTCTCCGGAGACGGCGGTGCACTTGGTGACGCTGCTGGAGGAGATGCCGGTCCAGGAGACGTCGGACGGTATCGCGGAGCTGCAGGCGGCGAACCTCCCCGTGGGCAGGCTCATCGTGAACATGGTGCGCCCTGCGGTCCTGGACGACGCCGAACTGACGCTGGCGCAGGGCGGCGTGCCCAGGGCGGCCATCGCCAAGTCCCTGTCCGCGGCGGGCCTGGGCGGCGCCCGCAGAGGCGGCAACGCCGAACGCCTGGTGACCCCGCTCCTCGACCAGGCGGCGGAGTACGCGGAACGGCACGACCTGGAGCGCAGCCAGCGCGCGGTGCTGGCCGATTCGGGCCTGCCGCTGCACGAACTGCCGCTGCTGACCGAGGGGATGGACCTGGCGGGCCTGTACCGGCTGGCCACGGAACTGCGGAAGCAAGGGATCTAGAGACACATGACGTCGTCCCTGAGCCTGAACCCGACGGACACCCACGTACTCGACGTGGACCCACTCATCGACGACCCCGGGACGCGCATCGTGGTGTGCTGCGGCTCCGGCGGCGTCGGCAAGACGACGACGGCGGCGGCGCTCGGCCTGCGCGCCGCGGAGCGCGGCCGCAAGGTGGTCGTGCTGACGATCGACCCGGCCCGCAGGCTCGCCCAGTCGATGGGCATCGACTCCCTGGACAACACCCCGCGCCGCGTGAAGGGGATCGTCACCGTCGAAGGAGCAGAGGGCGGCGAACTGCACGCGATGATGCTCGACATGAAGCGGACGTTCGACGAGATCGTCGAGGCGCACGCGGACGGCCAGCGGGCCGAGGCGATTCTGGGCAATCCGTTCTACCAGTCGCTCTCGGCGGGCTTCGCGGGCACGCAGGAGTACATGGCGATGGAGAAGCTGGGCCAGCTGCGGGCCCGGGACGAGTGGGACCTGATCGTCGTCGACACTCCGCCGTCCCGCTCCGCGCTCGACTTCCTGGACGCGCCGAAACGTCTCGGCTCGTTCCTGGACGGCAAGCTGATCCGGGTCCTGATGGCCCCGGCGAAGGTCGGCGGCCGGGCCGGCATGAAGTTCCTGAACGTCGGGATGTCGATGATGACGGGCGCGCTCGGGAAGCTGCTGGGCGGTCAGCTCCTGCGCGACGTACAGACGTTCGTGGCGGCGATGGACACGATGTTCGGCGGTTTCCGCACGCGCGCCGACGCCACGTACAAGCTGCTCCAGGCCCCCGGTACGGCGTTCCTCGTGGTGGCGGCGCCGGAGCGGGACGCGCTGCGCGAGGCGGCGTACTTCGTGGAGCGCCTCGCCGCGGAGGACATGCCCCTGGCCGGGCTCGTACTGAACCGGGTGCACGGCAGCGGTGCCGCGCAGTTGTCGGCCGAGCGGGCGCTCGCGGCCGCAGAAAATCTTGACGAGCGCGGCATTGTGGATCAGGGGGACGGGAAGGTAGAGCTGCGTACCGCTCCCGAAGCAGGCTCCCCCGCCCCAGCAAGGGACACGGCCGACGAGCACGCACAGACGCCGGATAAAACCCCACATAGCGCACCCGTGCACGCACACGCACCCAACTCACCTGACGCAGGCACGCCTGCCACCGCGACCACAGACCGCGCGGCCACAGACCACGCAGCGACAGACCAACTCACGGCAGGCCTGCTGCGATTGCACGCGGAACGCATGCAGCTGCTGGCACGCGAGCAGCGCACACGCGACCGTTTCGCGGCGCTCCACCCGGAGGTGGCGGTCACCGAGGTCGGCGCCCTGCCCGGCGATGTGCACGACCTGGCAGGCCTGAGGACCATCGGGGACCGGCTCGCGGCCGGTGCGGACCCGGCCGGAGCTGCGTGAGCCGTACGGACGTCTCCCGAGGCGCGGGCCGCCACACGGCTCGCACCCCTCGGACGCCCCGGAAGGAGCTCGGCCCCCTCACCCCACGGCGGCGTACCTCTCGTACGTCGCGTCGTCATCGATGTCCACGGGCAGCAGGCCCGCACCGCGCTCGTACTCCGTACGAGCCGTCTCGAGCAGCCGGCGCCACGAGGTGACGGTGGGGCGCCTGCGCAGCAGCGCACGGCGTTCCCGTTCGGTCATGCCACCCCACACGCCGAACTCGACGCGGTTGTCCAGCGCGTCGGCCAGGCACTCGGTCCGCACCGGGCATCCGGTACACACCGCCTTCGCCCGGTTCTGCGCTGCT
Source organism: Streptomyces sp. NBC_01445 (assembly GCF_035918235.1). Lineage (NCBI taxonomy): Bacteria > Bacillati > Actinomycetota > Actinomycetes > Kitasatosporales > Streptomycetaceae > Streptomyces > Streptomyces sp. NBC_01445. The sequence continues at coordinate 5,055,030 of NZ_CP109485.1, forward strand.
CCTTGAACGAACAGTTCATCTGGATCGGTAGTGCGGCAGGCCGCCTGCGCACTCCAGTCGGTTACCCAGCCCATACCGGCGCCGTCCTCTCCCGAATCGAGGCTCCCCCACGGCGGCAGCGGCATATTCACCGCCGCCAGTTGAGGACGTTACGGAAGGTGGGCACAGCGCAACACCCCCTTCGGGCCCAATCTTGAATGGCCCGAACGGACTATGCGTAAGCGGCAGATCACCCGACGGAGTGAGCCGAGGGCATGTGCGACCAACCCGGCAAACCGGGGCGTTTCAGTTGAGTCACAGCGGACACCGGGTGACACTCAAGGCGGTTTCGGACACGCCCTCACCACCTCGGAACGACCGCGGAGGGGTGGTGAGATGACTACCGGAACGATTCGGGTTCGCCGGACGTCTTGATACGTGACCGTACTGCTGTGACAGTTGAGTGCAGCTTAGGCCAAGGCATATACGCCTGTCCGGAGAATCAGAACGTAGGCTGCCCTCATGGGAAAGAAGCGCTCGGGCGGTGGACTGTCACCGACTCAGCAGGCCGCCAAGTTCCTTGGTGTCAGTGTCCTCGCGGGAGCCGTCCTCGCCGGAATCGCGCTGCCCGCAGCAGGCGCGCTCGGCCTGGCAGCGAAGGGCTCGGTCGAGGGATTCGACGAGATCCCGGCCAACCTCAAGCAGCCGCCACTCAGTCAGCGCACCACGATCCTGGACAACAAGGGCGGCGCGATCGCGACGGTCTACTCGCGCGACCGCACGGTGGTGCCCCTCAAGGACATCTCGCCGTACATGCAGAAGGCGCTCGTCGCGATCGAGGACTCGCGCTTCTACGAACACGGCGCCGTCGACGTGAAGGGCATCCTGCGCGCGATCAACGAGAACGCGCAGAGCGGCGGTGTCGCGCAGGGCGCGTCCACGCTCACCCAGCAGTACGTGAAGAACGTCTTCATGGAGGAGGCCGGCGACGACCCGACAAAGCTCGCCCAGGCCACCCAGCAGACGATCGGCCGCAAGATCCGCGAGCTGAAGTACGCGATCCAGCTCGAGGACAAGCTCGGCAAGAAGCGCATCCTCGCCAACTACCTGAACATCACGTACTTCGGTGAGCAGGCATACGGCGTGGAGGCCGCCTCGCGGCGGTACTTCTCCAAGTCGGCGAAGGACCTGACGGTCGAGGAGTCCGCGATGCTGGCCGGCATCGTCCAGTCCCCGAGCCGCTACGACCCCGTCAACGACGAGGCGGAGGCCACCAAGCGACGGAACGTCGTGCTCCAGCGGATGGCCGAGACGCACGACATCTCCCAGGCCGAGGCGGACCGCGCCAAGGAGAAGCCGCTCGGCCTGAAGATCAGCAAGCCGCAGAACGGCTGCATCACGGCGGTCAAGGGCGCGGGCTTCTTCTGCGACTACGTACGCGAGGTGTTCCTCACCGACCCGGTCTTCGGCAAGACGAAGGAAGCGCGGGCGAAGCTCTGGAACCGGGGCGGCCTCAGGGTGCAGACCACCCTCGACCCGCAGACGCAGGAATCGGTGCAGGCGTCGATCAAGGATCACGTCTACCAGACGGACAAGGTCGCGACGGCGGCCACGTTCATCGAGCCCGGCACCGGCAAGATCCTCGGCATGGGCCAGTCGAAGCCGTACGGCTTCGGCAAGAACGAGACGCAGATCAACTACTCGGTCGACCGCAAGATGAGCGGGTCGAACTTCGGCTTCCCGACGGGTTCGACGTTCAAGCCGTTCCTCGCCGCGGCCGCCCTGGAGCAGGGCACCCCGGTGACGAAGTCGTACCCGGCGCCGTACCGGATGCCGTATCCGAAGTCGGTCCAGACGTGCAGCGGCAAGCCGTGGGTGAACAACGGCGGCTTCACCGTGGAGAACGAGAACGAGTCCGAGTTCGGTCCGTACGCGCTGGAGGAGGCGATGGCCAAGTCCATCAACACCTACTTCGTGCAGATGATCGGCGACACCGGGATGTGCCCGGTGATGGACATGGCCGACAAGCTGGGCGTCGTCCAGGGCAACGGCGACAAGCTCCCCGAGGTCCCGGCCATCGTCCTCGGCTCCAAGGGCATCTCGCCGCTGACCATGGCGAGCGCGTACGCCGCCTTCGCCAACCGCGGCACGTACTGCACGCCGGTCGCCATCGAGTCGATCACGGCCCCCGGCGACAAGTCGCTGCCGGTGCCGAAGTCGTCGTGCTCGCGCGCGATGACCACGAAGACCGCCGACAGCATCAACACCCTGCTGAGCGGCGTGATCGACTCCGGTACGGGCAGGGAGGCCGGTCTGACCGACCGGGCCAACGCGGGCAAGACGGGTACGACCGACAGCCGTAAGAACGCCTGGTTCGTGGGGTACACGCCGAACCTGTCCGGCGCGGTCTGGGTCGGCAGCGCCCTGCAGAACGTCGAGATGGAGAACATCACCATCGGCGGCGTGTACCAGCCGAAGGTCTTCGGCGGCCAGGTCCCCGGACCGATCTGGAAGGACGCCATGGTCGGCGCCCTCGCCGACAAGCCGTCCCCCGACTTCAACCTGATCGACATCCCTGACCCCGATGAGGACGAGGAGAGGGACCATGACAGGGACCATGACAGGGACGAGGAGCCGGGCCGGGGCGGCTCGAAGCCGGGCACCAACAGCGGCGGAAACGGCAACAGCCCGTGGCCGGGCCTCCCGACGGGCCTGCTGGGTGGCGGGAACGGGCACGGGGGCGGGCGCCGCTGAGGCGGCTACCGCTCGGACCGGACGGTGACGGTACGCGGATGGGGCGCCCCCTCTATCGGGGACGCCCCATCGGCATATGTGTGAGGGGTGAGGCGGAAGACCGGAACGAGACCGGAACGTCTTCCCCCACCCCGAAGGGCACTCTCAGCGGGCGAGCACCCCGGCGGACACCTCAGCCGGCGAGCAGCTGCTTCACAACGGCGGCCACGCGGCCGCCCTCCGCCAGGCCCGCGACCTTCGGGTTCACGATCTTCATGACCTGGCCCATGGCGCGCGGCCCCTCGGCGCCGGCCGCCTTCGCCTCCCCGACCGCCTGGGCGACGATCTGGTGCAGCTCGTCGTCGGAGAGCTGCTTCGGCAGGTACTCGGCGAGCACCACACCCTCCGCCTTCTCCCGCTCGGCCTGCTCGGCGCGGCCGCCCTGCGCGAACGCCTCGGCGGCCTCGCGGCGCTTCTTCGCCTCGCGGGTGATCACCTTCTGCACCTCGTCGTCGGACAGCTCGCGCGCCGTCTTGCCCGCGACCTCCTCCTTCGTGATGGCGGAGAGGGTGAGCCGGAGCGTCGAGGAGCGCAGCTCGTCACGCCCCCTGATCGCGGCGGTGAGGTCTTCCTGCAGCTTCGACTTGAGCGTGGTCATGCAGCGATTGTCGCAGGTACGCAATGCCCTACGCCCCTTGATTTCCGGGACCTGCCGGGTCTGACACGATGGGCGTATGCGCGCGCGATACGGGGTTCCCCTGAAAGTGACAGCAGGCATCACGGCGGCGGGCGCCGCCGGACTGATCTACGCGGCGGGGTTCGAAGCCCGTTCGTTCCGTCTCCGACGGGTCACGGTCCCGGTGCTTCCCGCGGGGATGCGCCCGCTGCGCGTCCTGCAGGTGTCCGACATCCACATGGTCGGCGGCCAGCGCAAGAAGCAGCGCTGGCTGCGCTCCCTGGCCGGCCTGCGCCCCGACATCGTGATCAACACGGGCGACAACCTGTCCGACACGGAGGGCGTGCCGGAGGTCCTGGACGCGCTGGGCCCGCTGATGGACTTCCCCGGGGCGTACGTCTTCGGCTCGAACGACTACTACGGCCCCAAGCCCCGCAACCCGGTCCGCTACCTCTTCGAGAAGGCCCGCGGCGCCCACGGCCTCAACGGCAACGCCCCCGCGGTCGGCGTCGTCCACAACCCGTGGGAGGACCTGCGCGACGGGTTCGACTCGGCGGGCTGGCTGAACCTGACGAACACGCGGGGCGCCCTCAAGATCGAGGGCATGGAGATCGGCTTCACGGGCCTGGACGACCCGCACATCAAGCGCGACCGGTACGCGCACGTGGCGGGCGGTCCGGACTCGGGCGCCGACTTCTCGATGGGGATCGTGCACGCTCCGTACCTGCGTGCCCTGGACGCGTTCACGGCGGACGGCTACCCGCTGGTACTGGCGGGCCACACCCACGGCGGCCAGGTCTGCATCCCCTTCTACGGGGCGCTGGTCACCAACTGCGACCTGGACACGGACCGCGTGAAGGGCCTGTCGACCCACGAGTCCGAAGGCCGCCGCTCCTACCTGCACGTCTCAGCCGGCTGCGGCGCGAACCGCTACACCCCGGTCCGCTTCGCCTGCCCGCCGGAGGCGACCCTCCTGACCCTGACCCCCGGACCCTGAGAAAACCGGATTTCGTCTACGGCCGCCGGTCCGCTAAAGTAATCGATGTCGCCACGACCTGCAGAACTGCGGGACAGTGGAGCAACGACATCGGGGTGTAGCGCAGCTTGGCAGCGCGCTTCGTTCGGGACGAAGAGGTCGTGGGTTCAAATCCCGCCACCCCGACAGCTGAAACACCAGGTCAGACCCCCTGCACTCGCTTGAGTGCAGGGGGTCTTTCTGTTTGTGCGGGTAGTCCTGGGAGAAATCTGGGAGAAGATCTTGGAATTTCTCTCCCGAACGGGTTCTACGGACTCGCCCTCCATCGCTCCCGCAAGAGGCCATCGAGCACCGCCACCGGAGACGTGGTGGCGATGCTCGGACTCTGGGATGGAGGGGGCGCCGTGCGCGAGTGCCGGCCGGTTCGTAGCGAGCGTTGCGGGCTCCCATCCCGTCCGCCATCGACCCAGGCAGAGCCGAGCAGACGCGGCCCATGGCGTCCAGGAAGCTCCTATAGATCGTCAAGCGGCCTGTAGGAGGTGTAGACGTGGGATATTCATGCTGGTCAGATGCTTGTAGACCTCTCGCGCGATGAAGCGTTTGAGGCAGCGAAAGATGTCCTTCTTGGACATGCCTTCGGCAGTGCGTCGCGCGACGTAGAGGCGGGTGCGGGGGTCGTAGCGCATCCGCACGAGGGCGATCGTGTGGAGGGCATGGTTGGCCTGGCGGTCGCCGCCGCGGTTGAGGCGGTGGCGGTTGGTCCGGCCCGAACTGGCGGAGATGGGGGCTGCCCCGCAAAGGTGGGCGAAGGAAGCTTCGGACTTCAGCCGGTCGGGATTGTCGCCTGCGGTGATCAGGAGTTGGGCGGCCGTTTCGGTGCCCACACCGATCAAATCCACAAGCCCGGGAGCCGCTTGCGCGACCAGGGGGTCGAGTTCGGCGTCGGCCTCGGCTATCTCCTGGGTGAGGTGCTGGTGGCGGCGGGCCAGACGCCGCAGCGCGGTTCGCACGGCGCAGGTCGGGTCGGCGAGGTCCGCGCCGGGGCGAGAGCGGGCTAGCTGCGCAATCAGTTGGTAGGTGGGCAGGCTGCGCAGTCGTTCCCGGACCTCGGCGGGGGCGGAGACGATGAGCGTGCGGATCTGGTTGATCGTCTGGGTGCGGGACTTGATGGCGGAGCGGCGGACCACCCGCAGGGACCGGATGGCTTCCACGATGCCGTCGCGGGTCTTGGGCCGGCCGTGAGCGCGGCCGGACAGGACGGCGGTCGCGGCGGCATAGGCATCGACGGGGTCGGACTTGCCGTTGGCCCGGCGGGCCTTGCGGTCAGGACGGTCGACGTCGACCACGCTCACCTCGTTCACCCGAAGGAACCGGGCGAGTTCGGATCGTAGGCGCCGGTCCCCTCAACCCCGACGGCGAGCACGTCACCGTGCAAGCGCATCCACTCCACCAGGCGGCGGTAGCCGTCGGGGGTGGTGGGGAACGAAGCGGTGGCCAGGTGCCGGCCAATGGTGTCAATCACGGCTGCCTGGTGGAAGTCAGTGTGGGTGTCCACGCCGCCGACCACCGCGATCTGATCTGCCATGCTGGGTGCTGCTGTCCTTCCGTGCGATACGCGAGGGATTGCACGGGCCGGTCGGGCGTCAGGACAAGACTGTGATGGGACCTTTGGCCGGGCTCCTATGAGGTCACAGGCGCTCGACCGGCCGCGTGCATAGCGGCACCGCCCAGACCGCCGACGATTCCTGGAAAAGACAGCCCGAAGCGTCAATCGTTCGGTGGGTCAGGCCGCCGAGCGGTGCCATGACCAATCCTCACAGTCGTTCGTACAGTGGCGCGCTCCACCTGGACGCCATGAACCACGCCCGCTCCACGGTGTGTGGGTCGACGGCGGACGGGATGGGAGCTGGGGTAGGTAGTGGGGTGAGGGTGGGGCCTCAGCCAGCCCGTTCGCTCTGAGCAGGTACCAGTGCGCGGGATGCCCGGGACGCGTCGGCCATTCCTCCGGATCCCGAGCCCCGAACGGCGCGTCGCCACAGCTGTCCCAGAGCCCGGTAGAAGCGGTCAGGAAGGAACGCGGCGTCCGCGACGATCATGGCGCCGGAGAAGAGCGGCAGGCCCAGGAACACCGCGATACCCACGTGCATGCCCAACAGCATCGCCAACACGGGGTACTTGAGCCTGCCGAACAGGACGAACGGGAAGGCCACCTGCAACAGCACGGTCAGGTAGCAGGCGATGGCGAGCAGTACGTCGTGTTCGTCCGCCACGGCGGAGAGCCCAGGCCAGGGCTGGAACACGTCGAGGTTCAGGGCGTAGTGGAGAGCGGTGCCGTTGTCCCAGGCGGCGCCCTGAACCTTGTACAGGCCTGCGGATCCGTAGAGGAAGCAGACCTGGGCGGCGATGACGAGCATGCCGCAGTTGTGCAGCACGGTGATCACTGTCAGCCGCGCATCGCGGAGGTGGCGTCGTAGCTCGCCGGATGCCTGGTCCAGCGGAAGCCGGACTGCCTTGCCGGTGGATGCTCGGAGCCGGGTCCTGCGCGCGTCGAGGGACCAGCGTCGGCCGCATGCGGTGACGACGAGGTAGAGGACCATGAGGAGGATGAGGGTGTCCCCTCCGTCCGTCATGTAGATCGCCCTGGCGTGGAACGACGTCACCACGACCGCGAACAGCACGGACACCGCTCTGGTCCGCCAGCCCAGCATGAACAGCGCGGAGATGACGAGGGCTGCCGTGTAACAGACCTCGAAGTAGGCCCGGCTGTCGGACAGCGTGAGGATGCTGGCCCACCCGGTCTGGTCGAAGAGTTGCCTGGCCAGTGCCGGCGTCCACGGTGAGCCGGGACCCCAGATCTCGTTGCGGTGGGGAAACTCGCGTAGCAGGAAGGCGAAGTAGAGGAACCCGTAGCCGATGCGCAGAACCGCCGCAGCGTACAGGGAGATGGGCCGCTCCAGCAGGAGAGTGAGGAGCGTACCGATGCGGACGGGCATGCGCTGCGGCGTGCGTGCGCTCGCCCGCTCGGTGCCGTGTCCGGGTCGCGACGGCGATGTCGCCGAAGTCGATGTCTGCTCAGCCTGCTGCATGGCCGGCCACCTTCCACCAGGGCAGGTAACGGGTGCCTGCGGGCCTTGGTGCAGCCGCGCCGGGACCGGGGCCGCCCGCTGCGGACGGCCCGGCGATGGGCAGGATGATCACCCGCAGTTGGATGGACTCGAATGCGCCGTGACGATGGGCGGCGACGCGATCCGCCGCGATGTTGCGCAGGTATTGCTGGATCATCAGAGCGCGTTGCGAGCGCGAGTGGTCGTCGCTGCCGTGCGTTTGGAGGTAGGAATTCCAGGCCCGTCGCAGCATGTTCTGCGCTGTGTGGCTCGGAAAGGGGTCGTGTTTCACTGCGGCTGTGTCGACGGCGGTCAGGTCGAACCAGCCGCTGACCTGAGTGGTGCCGTTCGGGGCGGTGTGCATGGTCCTTGCCGAGATCTGCCGGTTGACCGACTCCGGGTCCGGTGCGAAGAGCCGCCAGTTCTGCTCGAACAACGGGAAGACCCAGGCGTTGACCTGCCGGCTGTACTGCCGGGAGAGCGGATTCGGCGGTGCCACCTGCAGGAACACCAGGAGCACGTGCGTCAGGGCGGTCGCCAGACACAGGACCACGGCGATACGAACTCCGGCCTTCAGAGCGACGGGCGGCTCGGCAGGCCCTTGGAACACAAGAGGGCTCCCGCCCCCGTTCTGTGCGGTCGGCTCAGCGCCGGTCCGGTCCGATTCGTCTGCATCCGCTGATGCCACGCCACCCTGTACGGGCCCATCCGGCCTGTCCGTCTCGACTTCTCTCACCTGCTTCTCCTGAACTTTCGCCGGCGGCGCGCGACGGAATCGATGACGATCCGCGCCGCGCGCCACCCGTCCTACTCCCGCACGCGGGCGGCTGCCCCCGAGCAGGCACCCCCACCGGACAGTTCCATCACGTGATGCAGCTACGCCTTCGCGAACCGCAGGTCGTGCGGGAAGCGCTCCGTGCCGCGCCGACCATCGCGCTAGGCAGCATCACAGCCGTAGCCGTCGTCCTTGCCGCCATAGCCGCTGTCGCCATACCCCTTGTGCTTATCGGGCTTGCAGTCGTGGTCGTGGCCACCTGTGGTTTCGCCCGTGGTTTCACCGGTCGTTTCGCCCGTGGTCTCACCGGTCGTGGTGCCGGTGGTTTCACCGGTCGTTTCGCCCGTGGTCTCACCGGTCGTGGTGCCGGTGGTCTCACCGGTCGTTTCGCCCGTGGTCTCACCCGTCGTGGTGCCGGTCGTGGTGCCCGTGGTCTCACCCGTCGTGGTGCCGGTCGTGGTGCCCGTGGTCTCACCCGTCGTGGTGCCGGTCGTGGTGCCCGTGGTCTCACCCGTCGTGGTGCCGGTCGTGGTGCCCGTGGTCTCACCCGTCGTGGTGCCGGTCGTGGTGCCCGTGGTCTCACCGGTCGTGGTGCCGGTGGTCTCACCGGTCGTGGCGCCCGTGGTCTCACCCGTCGTGGCAGACCCACAATCCGACAGGCCGATCGTGTTGGAGTCCAGCGTCACGGCGCCGTCACCGCGTAGGCCCGCATCGGCCAGCAGCCGGCCGTTGATGGTCGCCCCCGTGGTGGCGGTGATCGAGGTGTCGGCCAAGATGGTGCCCACGAACGTGGAGTCGGTACCGAGCGTGGCCGAGCTGCCGACCTGCCAGTACACGTTGCACGGCGAGGCGCCGTTGATGAAGCTCACTGTGCTGCTGGATGCCGTCGTCAGCGACGAACCGATCTGGAACACCCAGACGGCATCGGGGTTGTCCTCGGCGTCCAGGGTGAGCGTGCCGGTGATCCCGGCGGAGACGTTTGCCTTGTAGAGGCCCGGCGTCAGCGTCTGGCCACCGAAGTCATGGGGATCGTCGGTGTACACCTGGTCCGGCGAAGTCTGTCCGGCGGCCTGGTTGTACGCCGTATTCAGGTCGGTCTTGGCTTGGCCCGCGACGGCATCGGCAGAGTGCAGAACCCCGGGCGGGGTCACAATGCCGGGCCCGGTCGGGGTCGTAGGGAAGAACCCGGTGATGGCCGTCCCCGGGCTCACGCCGACGTTGAGACCGTTGACCACCGTGGGACCGGTGTTGGTGACCGTGGCGCCGGCCAGAACTCCGAAATCTGCCGCAGTGCCCAGTTGCACAGGGCTGGCAACAGCCTGTGCACGTGTCGGCGACATCGCGAGGACGGCAGCGGCGAGCACCACGGCCGTCACCGCCGCGAGCCACACCGAAAATGTGCGCCGAGAAGGCGCGTCAGGGATATTCAGCGTCATTGAAGGGGACAACTCCTTGGGGAGGATGATCATGGAGATTCCCAGCCGCGCAGAATAGGATTCTGCGGCTGGCATATTACGCAGAAAGGGAATCAGATTGCGGCCTCTCCGGGCGGTTTCGCCGAAATGGAAGAATTCGGCACGATCTATATAAATGACTAATGAGCCAGATGGCCCTGCTCTTTATCCGGCTCGATGATGGGCGAACCGCTCAGGATTCCCTGGCCCGCCGGCCCGACAGGCGGGCGCCGGTCACCGCGGTCCGCAGCCGACATAGAGCCGGGGAGTCCGCGCATCAGATTGTGCGAACGGAGCAACCGGGCGCCGTCCAGCTGGCCGGCTGACATAGCCGACGTCGTCAGGCCTGACCGGGCGGCAGGACACAGCTACAGCAGTGCGCAGGCACTCCTGGCAGCTATCAGTGATTCCAGGGCGACTGAAACCGTGCCACAGCCGTGCAAGAACGAGCGGGGAGCCACGGGGACTCAGCGACAATCCCGGCGCTCTCGCCGGAATCTGCCCTAGAACACGCCTCCGCAGCTCCCCCCAGGAACCGCCCGACCTCGCTCCTAAAGCTGTGGTCCCGAGGCACCGCCGAATGGGCCGAATCGAGCCGGGCGCCGTACTCGGATCGGGACCTACACGCGGGAAATCTGAGAGAGACGAATTTCCCTCCCGAACGGGCTCTAACGAACGCGCCCTCAACCGCTCCCGCAAGAGGGCATCGAGCACCGCCACCGGAGACGTGGTGGACATCCCCAGCCGCGCATCGAGCGACGCTTCCCACTCCGCCGTCAGGTCGGCGAGCAGGTCCGCCCGCATCTCGCGCGTGATGTGCGTGCACCTCGCCTGCGCTGAGCCGTCCATGTGGCCGAGGCGCTCATCCATCAGCTTCGTCGGGGTGCGGAACCCTTCCATGCGCGTCTTGTGCGTGTGCCTCAGCCCGTGAGGCGTGAGCCCTTTCGCGATCGGCACCCAGCACGCATCCGCCCGCCCGGTCGCACCCCTCCCCCGCGCCGGTGCGCCCGGCCACGGCTCGGCGAGCACCGGGACGGGACGGGCCGCCTGCGGCGCCTTCTTCGGGTACCAGCCTGAGGCGGCGGGCGTGAAGAGCCAGGTGGCGAAGCCGTTCCTGCGCCAGTGCGCGGCCTGGCCCACGGCGCCGCCCCCTCGGGTGAAGCCGAGAGCTTCGATCGCCTCTCGGACGCGGATTCTGGTTGCTTCGGCTACCGCGTCGGGCCTGTTGAGGACGTTGGCCGCGGGTGCCGGTGGAGACGTCGGCGCGCCTCGCAACGTCCACCTCTGGTGGGGCGGGGTGGCCTAGCAGGGCATCGGTCCACTTGATAACGGATCGCAGGATCGAGTTCGGGGTCGGGCAGCGGCTGGTCGGTGGATCGCGGGCGGTATGACGGTGTGTCTGTACGGCCGCACAGGGTGCGTGTGGCTTGATCGTCGGGCGGTCCCGGCAGGGGCCTGAACATCAACCGACGTCCGTGGCACGTGCTGAGTGCCGCGCTCTTTGTCGAGGAGTCCCCATCGTGAGACCGACCCTGCACCATGCCATGTTCCCTCGACGTGGTGCCGGAGCCGCGGGTGAGCGGCGGCGCCCGGCCAGGCGTGCTGCCGTCCTGCTCGCCACGGTGGCGCTGCCGGCGGCCCTGGTGGTGCCCACGGCCACGCCCGCTGCTGCGGCGCCGGTGACGGCCACCTTCAACGCGGGCGCCGACCAGCCCTTCACCGTCCCGTCCGGCGTCACCCAACTGACCGTCACCGCCACCGGCGCCGCAGGACAAAACGGGCCTGCCGGCGGCACAGGAGGCAATGGCGCCACCGTCACCGGCACCGTCACCGTGCCGCCGAGCACCACCACCCTCTATGTCAACGTCGGCACGGGCGGGGGCGCCGGCGGCGGATCGGCGACTACGGGCGGTGCCGGCGGCGGTTCCAGCGACGTCCGCACCTGCAGCTCGGCCGGCCCCGGCTGCACCCTGACCGGCGTCCCCGGCACCGACCCCCGCCTCATCGTCGCGGGCGGCGGAGGCGGCGGAGGAAGCGGCGTCCCCACCAATTTCCTCAACCCGGAGGCCACCGGCGGAAACGCCGGAAACACCGGGGGTGCCGGCGGCAGCAGAACGAACAGCGGCCAGGGCGGAGGCGGCGGAACCCAGACAGCCGGCGGCGCAGGCGGAGCCGCATGCCCCGCTTCCGGTGGTACATCCGGCACTCCGGGCACGGGCGGTGCGGGCGGCAACGGCGGAGGCAACTTCGGGGCCGGCGGAGGCGGGGGCGGCTGGTTCGGCGGAGGCGGCGGCGGAGGCTGCAACCGTCTTTCTTTTCCTCCCGCTTACGGTCCCGGTGGCGGCGGCGGTGCGTCGAACCGCGTCCCCACGGGTGGTACCTCCGCTCCCGCCGCGGGGCCGGCCCAGGTGACCATCACCTACGAGCCGGCGCCCCCCACCTGCGCGACCGCCACGCCCACCATCACCGGTACCAACGGCAACAACGTCCTGATCGGCACTCCCGGCAATGACGTGATCTTCGCTCTCGGCGGCAACGACGTGGTCGACGGCCGCGGTGGCAACGACATCATCTGCGGCGGCGACGGCAACGACGTACTGTCCGGCGGTGACGGCAACGACCGCATCGAAGGCGGAAACGGCAACGACAACCTGAACGGCAACAACGGCAACGACGCCCTCCTCGGCGGTCCCGGCAACGACGCGCTCTTCGGCGGCACCGGCACCAACACCAACGACGGCGGCCCCGGCACCAACGCCTGCTTCAACCCCTCCACCGGACCCGGCTGCTTCTAACCCCGCACACGTCGCCGAACACGCCTCGGACCTGATCGACGAACATCGGAAACGGGCCCCGGCACGTCCCTCGCCGCAGCGGCGACCGACGCCCGGGGCCCGCTTCAACGCTTTGTCCATCCGAGGCGAGTAAGCCTGCTCGCACGCGGAGCCGAGTCCGGAGGCAGGCAACCCAGCAGCCGCCCCCGAACGGGGCGGAGAGAGCCCGGCCAGCTCAGGTAGATCTACCGACCTCCGCCGTGGGGGCCAAACGGGGGGCCAAAACAGTGAAGCCGGGCAGGGACCATCCCGGACGCTGGTGGACTGCCGCGGAGTGAACACGCGGAGCACAGCGCGCCGAACCAAGGTCACGTAGGGGCGTCATCGCGTTCGGGACGAAGGAGTCGTCGACTCGCCAGGCCAACGAGGGGTTCGCGAAGGTTGTCGCGGCGCGCGGCTCCTTCCAGGACCCGGCGCTCGACCTCGCCGACGAGCTCGCCGGGCTGCTCGGCGAGTGGCTCGCCGGGGACCGGCCGGCGTGGAGCTGGAGTACGAGCTGTACCTCGCCGCGCTGCGCAATCCCGCGCTGCGCCCCGTCGCCGCCGAGTGGTGCCAGGAGCTGTCCGACGCCCTCGCCGAGCGCATCGCTCCCGTCACGGCACGGGCCCTGGTCGCGCTCATGGACGGGATCTCGCTGCAGGTGCTGCTCACGGGCGGGGTGTACGACGCCGGGTACGCACGGGAGATGCCGGCGCGGCTGATCCCGTAGGGTCGCGCCCGCTCCCTGAGAAAATCCTGTGCGGCCGTGAACTCTTCGCGGGGCAACGGGGAACAACGGGTGACACGCTCGACCCCACCCGCTGACGGAGGACCCGTGACCGGACCACCGGCGCTCGACCCCGGCGACGAACGCGACGGCCATGTCATCGCGCAGTCCCTGGAACATCCGGAGCTGTTCGCCCGGCTCTACGACCGGTACGCACCCGACATCCACCGGTACGCGGCCCGGCGCCTCGGCGACCACGCGGCGGACGACGTCACGGCCGACACGTTCCTGACCGCGTTCCGGGTGCGTGCCCGCTACGACGCCTCGCGGGCCAGTGCCCGGCCCTGGCTGTACGGGATCGCCGCGCACCTCATCGGCAAGCAGCGCCGGAAGGAAGTACGCGGTCTGCGGGCGCTGGCCAGGACCGGCCAGGACCCCGTCGCGGCCGGCTGGGTCGAGGACACCGCGGACCTGGTCGCCGACCGCGCCCCGCTCGCGGACGCGCTCGCCGCGCTGTCCGCCGCCGACCGGCATGTGCTGCTGCTCGTGGCCTGGGCCGACCTGACCTACCAGGAGGTCGCCGAGGCGCTCGGCATACCCGTCGGGACCGTGCGGTCCCGGCTCAACCGGGCCCGCCGCAAGGTACGGGCCGCGCTGGGTGCCGACCCGGCGTTTCTGGGCGAAGTGGCGGAGGTGGTCCGGCCGTGAACGTGGACGAGATGAAGGACGTACGCGAGTTCCGGGCCGGGACGCCGAAGCCCGACCGGGCACGGCTCGCCGAGGGGCGGGACCGGCTGAGCAGCGCCGCGGGGCGCGGCCGGGGACGCAGGCTGCGGGCCGACTGGCGGCTCGCAGCGGTCGGGGCCGCCGCCGCGCTCACTGCAGTGGCCGTGCTGGCCTCCGGCCTCGGAGGGAGCGGCCACAGTGGTGCGGAGCGCACGGTGCCGGCTGGGACGGTGCCGGGTTCGGTGCAAGAGGTGCTGGAGCGAGCCGCGTCCACCGTGGAGCGGGCTGATCCGCCGCCCACGCCGCACGCGGGCCAGTGGGTCTACGACAAGAAGCTCTCGGCCAGTCCCGGAATCTGGCCCAAGAGCAAGGCGGCCCAGCCCGAGCCGGAGCCGGAGCCCCAGGAGCACTGGAAGCGGTACGCGGACCCGCGCTTCGAGAACGGCAAGGAGGGCGACGACCGCTCCATGCGCGAACGGCTCCGCTTCCTCGACGAGCTGCCGGACGACCCGGCCGCCGTGCTGAAGAAGGTCCGCGCCTACTATCCGTCCGGGAAGGGCAGCCCCGTCTCTGAGGGGGAGCACGACATGGGTGCGCTGAGTGTGCTGTTCGCGTCCCAGCCCATGCCGCCGCAGGCGCTCGCCAAGCTGTACCGCGCGCTGGCCGCGGTCCCCGGCGTCGAGGTCACCGACCCCGACCATCTCGTACGGGACCTCGCGGGCCGGGACGCCCTCGCGGTCTGGCACGACGAGAAGGGGCAGAAGGTCCGCAGCGAGATCCTGATCGACCCGCACACATACCAGTACCTCGGCGACCGATTGCTCGTCGTCAAGGACTACAAGCATACGTATCCGGGCGCCCCCGACACCCCTGACCGGCCCTGGAAGGCGGGCGACCTCATGTCCCAGAACGCGCTCCTGGCCACGGGAATCGTCGACCACAAGGGCGACCGCCCCTGACATCCGGCGGGGGCGCCGAAGCTGTTCGCATGTACGACGAGATTGCGCGCGTGCTCGACGGCATCAAGGCTCCACCGCCTGCGGACGCTCCTCCCCTACCAGTCGTCGACAACGGATATCTCGCCACGACACCGCCCACGCCCTCAAAGGTCGCGACACCGACTTCGCCCAAGACCTGACGCTGGGAGAAATCCGGGAGAAGATCTTCTCCCGGGGGCGTTCGTGAACCTCGCGATACCAACGCATCCCAAAGCGCTGACCAGCCGAAATACCGACTAGAGGCGCTCTGGACACTGCCCTGATCTTATTCGGGACGAAGAGGTCGTGGGTTCAAATCCCGCCACCCCGACAGCTGAAACACCAGGTCAGACCCCCTGCACTCGCTTGAGTGCAGGGGGTCTTTCTGTTTGTGCGGGCAGCCCTGGCCCACGGAAGACGTACGTCTTGCCGTGGCACGGGCAGGGACTCTGGGTATCTGCTTCCAGCTCGCGGCGGATCCCTTCACGCGGCGCGGGTGAACCGCGTAAACGGGCGTCGCGCTCTTCGGGGCGAGCGGTCGGCGTGCAGAGGACTCATCGGTCAGGTTGCGCTAACGAACGGCCAGTCTCGTACGACCCTGTCAACCCCTTGAGCCGTCTACGGCACCGTCCGGCTTCGACCATGGTGAGCACGACATGCGGGTAAGGCTCACGTCCACGCGAAGACGGTCTCTGGAGTCACACGATGAGACCGCCGCGAGTCCGCCGCGATCCGGACTCAGTGCGAGCTCCGACATGAGTCGCCTTCCGGCAATGGGCCGGCGACCTGACCGGACTTGGCACGCCCCTAAACGGGGACCTGTTGACGATCGACACCCTCTCCTACAGCCCGGACAGCCACACGTCGGCCGGCGGCAGCGGCGACGGGACGGTCCGGCTCTGGGACAGCACCGACCCCCGAAACTCCGCTCCGGTCGGCCCCTCCAAGGCCGGCCACACTGACGCGGTCGTATCTCTGACATCCAGTCAGGAAGGTCCCACCCTGGCGAGCGGGAGCAACGGCAACTTGGACGGGCCGGCTGTGGGACGTCGCCGGCCCCTCCAAGGCCTCCCTCATCGGTCGAAGACCTCGGTGATGAACCGGCCGAAACCATCGTCGCCGTATGAAAGTCAGGGAGGAGCCTCACGCCCGCCCGGGCCTGCGCAGGTGCGTGCCGTCGACCAAAGGGACGCCCACACCTTGGAGAGGCGCTGGGCGGGGAACTCACGGTTGGCAAGCGTCTGCTCGCGAATGGCCTCAGGCAGATCAGGCATGGCAAGGAGCCGGTCGCATGCCTGGTAGGAGCCCGCCCAGTCCCCGACGCAGTACGCAGTGATCGAGAACTCGAACAGCAGCCCCCATCGGTACACCCAAGGGCTGACGAACAGCAGGTCGTCCGGAACAGGCCGGTTGAGACCGGCGGAGGCGAAGGCATGTGCGGCCCGGTAGTGGCCCATGGCACGCAGCCTCGAGCACAGTTGGTAACAGGCTTCCAGCCGCTCGGGCCGTGTCTCCCAGGCGCGCACAAGCGCATCCATGGCGCCTGGCCAGTCGCCCGTCTCAGCCTTGAGGACACCGGCCTGGAACTGCGAGAAGTAGACCTCTTCCGGCCAGCCACCCATGGCGGCGCGGCCCTCGAACAGAGCGATGGCCTCTTCGTTCCTGCCCATGTCTCGCATGGTCTGAGCCAGGTAGAAGACAGTGCGGGGGTTGTCCGGGTCTCGCTCGAGTTCGGCACTCAGCAGACGTGCGTCACGCTCGGACTTGTCGTGACGCGACCCTCCGTCGGCATGGTCCACGATGACCAGAGCGTCGAGTCTTGACTGATCGGCCGGCTCGTCGGTGGTGAGGTACTCGTGGGTGACACCCTCGTAGCGCCAGGCGATGTCCCCCCTGACCAACCGCCTGATCCAGTACTCGAAAGCGCCTTCATGCCGCAACATGTAGGCGTCGGCCGTCAGCGGCGGCAGCGCGTCGTCCTGCCGGATCTCATGGTCGGCATCGAGCAGGAGCAAGTAGTCGGCTTTCCCGCGTGCATGACTGATGTTCAGGCTGCGGTTCTGACCGAAATCGACCCACGGCTCCTCGTGAAGCTCGCCGGGGATGTCTCTGAGTGCGTTGCGGATGATCTTCTGCGTGCCGTCCGTGGACCCGGTGTCGGAGATCACCCAAGTGGTGATGAGGTCACGGACCGACGCGAGGCAGCGTTCGATGACGCCGGACTCGTTCTTTACGATCATGCATAGGCAAATGGACGGCTGCACAATCATCGGGCTCCCTGTCGGACTGAGCGCGCTTGGTTACGAGGAGCCTGGCCCGGGCCTGCGCGATCCGGCGCAGGCCCGGGCGGCAGCCCTCCGCGTCACCCCTGTCTCACAACATGCCTGTGGGGGTCTCTCCTGTGGGAGTCCCACCCGTGGGAGTTCCACCCGTGGGAGTCCCGCCGGTAGGAGTTCCACCCGTGGGAGTTCCACCCGTGGGAGTTCCACCCGTGGGAGTTCCACCCGTGGGGGTCCCGCCCGTGGGGGTCCCGCCCGTGGGAGTTCCACCGGTGGGGGTCCCGCCGGTAGGAGTTCCACCCGTGGGGGTTCCGCCGGTAGGAGTTCCACCCGTGGGGGTCCCGCCGGTAGGAGTTCCACCCGTGGGGGTCCCGCCCGTGGGAGTTCCACCCGTGGGGGTCCCGCCCGTGGGAGTTCCACCGGTAGGGGTCCCGCCGGTGGGAGTCCCACCCGTGGGGGTCCCACCCGTGGGAGTTCCGCCGGTGGGGGTCCCGCCCGTGGGGGTCCCGCCCGTGGGAGTTCCACCCGTGGGAGTCCCGCACGTCGATGTGTTTGAGCCACCCTGCTGATTGTTCTGACAGACCGGCCCGTTGATTGTTGAATCAATTATTTGGTTGATCTGGTTGATTGTCTGGTTGACCACCGTTGCCGGCAGACCGAGGCTCTGCGCCTTGGCTTGTGCAGCCGCTGTGCCCTGCGCCCTCGCCTGCGCCGGGGAGGCGCCTCCGCTTATGGCCGCTTTTGCTGCGCTCGTTCCGGCTGCTGCGACAGCGGACGCCCCAGCTGCACTTCCTGCGGAATCCCCTCCCGCACTTCCCGTGCAGGACGCGGAACCTACAGAGAAAGGCCCTGTACCCGCGACGGTCACCGGTCCGATACGGCCGTCGGAAGAAGAACGCACAGTCTGCCCACCGGGCGAGGCGGTGAACGTTCCATTGGGTGCGAAATTCTCGCCGGTCAGCGAGCCGCTTGCGACCTGGCAGGTTTGATTCGGGGCTGCAGAGGCCGGCTCCACTACGCCGACAGCCATTCCTCCGACCACCGCAGTCATCGCGGCAGCGCTCAGTGCTGTTTTCCCTCGCATGAAACTCTCCTTAGCCTGCACTTCACCCAGGCGATTGGGGACGTGTCGGTCCAGAGAACACCACGCTAACTCTATTTTTCCACTAAGGCATCTAGAGTTGCGAGCATTAGTGGCGCGCACTACGCTAACTCCATTCAATTACTCCCGCGACTACGGACCGTACTCGTCGACCGCTCTGACCTGCTAGGACGAGCGAAGAGCCGACCTCCCCGGCAACCGATCCGCATTAAATGCCTTCGAAGTCCTCAAATTTGAGGTTGACACCATACAGGTTGATTCCACTCTCGGCGCGAATAGAAAAGTCGAACATTAAATTGATTTCTTGACTAATGCAGCAGGGTGCGGCCCAGTTCATTTCCACGCCGGGGGCGACAGCACGGCCAAGATGTCGCTACGAATCATTTCTGCCTGTTAATCAGTCGGACAGGGTGAGAATGGTTCAAGAATCCCGAAATTACGCCACAAGGCCGCAGGGCACGCGAACGACGAACAGTCCATGGCCACGGGCACAGGGACTCAGACGGGCTCAGGAGAACTCACGGGATGGCGCCCGCTCCACGTGACGCCGACCGCAACCCATCATTCTTCGCTCGGTAGTTGACGACGCCGCGGCCGAGAGGGCCAGGCCGAGGAAGAGCCACGACTTACCGACCTTCGACGACTGCGAGCTCGCGCCCCGATGATGCGGGCCCCGCGATCACTCCGCGGGGCCCCTGGTCTCGTAGCAGTTTTCAGGCACCTGCTCCTCAGATGTCGTTGCCAGCACGGCCGTCGATGACGTCATTGCCGCCGAGACCGAAGACACGATGGTGGGCGTCGCGTTGGCGCAGGTGAGAGACGCCCTCGTGGAGGAGATGGTCAGAGTCGGCCGAACGGCTGTGGTGCTTGCGCCGGTGGTGGCATCGCCGGCCCCGGGTGGGTGAGGTGTAGGACTATCCCGCGCCACCGCCGGTGGCGGCCCCACCCTGGCTGCCGGAGCCGTTGGCGCCGGAACCGCCCGCGACGGTGATCCCGGTCAGCTGGTGACCCCGGCGGGCGAGGTGAACACGAACTCGCCACCTCTGTCGCCCGTGACCGTGTACGTGCAGGTGACGACGTTGCCGCTGGTCTGGGCGGTGATTCCCGCGGTGCTGTCGCCGGAGGCTGTGCCGCATTCGGTCTGTGCGTGCGCAGGCGTGGCCATCAGCAGGGGACCAGCGAGACATGCCATCGCGATCACGGCCGCCAAAGCCAGCATCCGCAGCGAGATGCGTCGTTCGCGACCTGAAGTCATGTGCCCGTAGCGGGCCTTGACGTGTACCGACATGTGGTGTCCGTCTCCTTGAGACTGAAAGGTGCATCCGCCCGGCACCGTCACCCTTCTCAGCCGGGTGGGCGCGCGGGGAAGTGCCGGATCGAAGGGCCGTCGAGGCTTCCGCGACTCCCGGGCAGCTGATCAGATAAGCCCAGGACCGGCAGGCCAACACACCGTGACGGCAGCCAAAGTCCACGCAGCGGGACTACGTCACCAGCGGCGGCAGGGACAGCACACTGCATCCGCCGTCGGGCGACACCGCGGAAATGACACGCGCCGGTGAAGGGCTCTCAGCCGTGCCAGGCCGGCAGAGCGGTCGGGCAGGGCGGTGGTGTTCCGCGCCGGTATCGGGACTGCGGCTATCGGGGCAGGGTTTGGGTCACGCACCACAGTCGGCGGGGGAGGGCGCCTTCCTCGAAAGCGTGGACCTCCTTCAGATGCCGGCCGTTCGCCACGGTGTCGACCAGGGTGCGGGGGAAGAAGTGCTCTGCGAAACCGGCGCGTTCGTAGATGTCGTCGCCGTGAGCCGTGCCGGTGCCGTAGTGGGCGTCGCCTGCGTGGCGGACCGTGCAGACCAAAGTGCCGCCCGGTCGCAGTACCCGGCCGAGGAAAGGGTTCTTGGGCTGTCGGACCGGCGGGTGCAGGTGGTGGACTGGGCTGGTCACTCACGTGAGGCCTCCCCGTTCGCGGCTCAGGCGGTGCCGTTCGGGCAGCGTACGGCTGTGGGCTTGGCGGCTCGGACTGTCGCTGCGTGCATTCCGTCGGCTACGGCGTGGGTCGGGGTGATGTCGATGTCCGTGAACCCGGCCGACTCCAGCCCCTCTCGGTACTCGCTGAAGGACAGGGCGCCGGCGATGCAACCCACGTAGTCGCCGCGTTCTGCCCGCTGGGGAGAGGTGAGTTCGTCGTCGGCGACGACGTCTGAAATACCGATGCGGCCGCTGGGGGCCAGGACCCGGAACATCTCGGCGAAGACCGCCTGCTTGTCGGTGGACAGGTTGATGACGCAGTTGGAGATGACCACGTCGACCGTGTTCGCGGGCAGCGGGATCGCCTCGATCGTGCCCTGGAGGAACTCGGCGTTCGAGGCGCCGGCCTTGCGCTGATTGGCGAGGGCGAGCGCGAGCATCTCCTCGGTCATGTCCAGCCCGTACGCCTTGCCGGTCGGGCCGACCCGGCGGGCGGACAGCAGGACGTCGATGCCGCCGCCCGAGCCCAGGTCGAGGACGACCTCCCCTTCGTGGAGGTCGGCGACGGCGGTGGGGTTGCCGCAGCCGAGGGAGGCGGCGACCGCCTCGGCCGGGAGAGCGTCACGCTCGTCGGCCGCGTAGAGGGTGGCGCCGAAGTGGTCGTCGATCTCGATGGCCTGCGGGCCGCAGCATGCGGTGCCGCCCTCGGTGACCTGGGTGGCGGCAGCCGCGTATCGCTCGCGGACCGTCTCACGTACATGCAGGTCAGGATGCTGCTCACTCATGACGCCGACCCTCCGGTTGTTGTTCTGACGGTTGTTGTTCTGACGGTTGTTTTGATGCTTCTCGATACAACCTTGCGCTCTGAATCGAACCTCGTCAATATAGAAGTATGTCAAAACAAGAGCTTGTGGTGCTCGATCAGACGGCGGATGAAGACGGGTGCTGCCCCCGGTTGCTGACCGCACCACTCGACGAGAACCAGGCCGTTGAGCTGGCCAGAGTCTTCAAGGCCCTGGGCGACCCGGTGCGGCTGCGGCTTCTGTCGATGATCGCCTCACGCGAGGGCGGCGAGATCTGCGTCTGCGATCTCACGCCCGCCTTCGACCTGTCCCAGCCGACGATCTCCCACCACCTCAAGCTCCTGCGCCAGGCCGGCCTCATCGACTCCGAGCGACGCGGAACCTGGGTGTACTACTGGCTGGTACCCGAGATGACCGACAAGCTCGCCGGGATCCTGACCCGCCCTGCCGGGACGGCCGCGGCAGCCGGGTCCGCCTCATGACCGAGACAGCCACCATGCCGCCCGCGGGCCCGGTTTCGGCCCGGTTGTCGTTCCTGGACCGGTTCCTCGCGGTATGGATTCTTGCCGCGATGGCCGCCGGCCTCGGGCTCGGACGCCTGGTCCCCGGGCTCGGCGACGCCCTCGCCGAGGTCACCGTCACCGGCGTCTCCCTGCCGATCGCGCTGGGCCTGCTCGTGATGATGTACCCAGTGCTCGCGAAGGTCCGTTACGACCGGCTCGACACCGTCACCCGCGACCGCCGCCTGGTCATTCCCTCCCTGGTCCTGAACTGGGTGCTCGGCCCGGCACTGATGTTCGCGCTCGCCTGGATCCTCCTGCCGGATCTGCCCGCGTACCGCACCGGCCTGATCGTTGTCGGCCTCGCCCGCTGCATCGCCATGGTCATCATCTGGAACGACCTCGCGTGCGGCGACCGCGAGGCCGCCGCCGTCCTGGTCGCCCTCAACTCCCTGTTCCAGGTACTGGCGTTCGGCCTGCTCGGCTGGTTCTACCTCTCCGTACTCCCCGGGTGGCTCGGCCTGGAACAGACCGCGCTCGACGTGTCCGTATGGGAGATCGCCCGCAGCGTCCTGATCTTCCTCGGCGTCCCGCTGCTCGCCGGATACCTGACCCGCCGGCTCGGCGAGCGGGCCAAGGGCCGCACTTGGTACGAGGCGAAGCTGATCCCGCGTATCGGACCGTTCGCCCTGTACGGGCTGCTGTTCACCGTCGTCGTGCTCTTCGCCCTCCAGGGCGACGCGATCACTTCCCAGCCGCTGGACGTCGTCCGCATCGCGCTTCCGCTGCTGGTGTACTTCGCCGTCATGTGGGCCGGGTCCATGGCCCTGGGCAAGGCCGTCGGTCTCGACTACCCGCGTGCCACCACGCTCGCCTTCACCGCCGCCGGCAACAACTTCGAGCTCGCCATCGCGGTCGCCATCGCCACCTTCGGCGCCACCAGCGGCCAGGCCCTCGCCGGTGTCGTCGGTCCGCTCATCGAAGTGCCGGTTCTCGTCGGCCTCGTTCACGTCGCCCTGGCCGCCCGCCGCTATTTTCCCCGGCCCGGCCCCGCGGTCGCCGAACCGGACACCCCGGCCGCCGAACCTGCCCCCGCCCGCGCCCCCATCAAGGAAGGCCCCGCTCGTGCCTGACCCCAACCCCTCCGTGCTCTTCGTCTGTGTCCACAACGCCGGGCGTTCCCAGATGGCCGCCGCCTGGCTCACCCACCTCGCCGGCGACCGCGTCGAAGTCCGCTCCGCGGGATCCGCCCCCGCCGACACCATCAACCCCGCCGTCGTGGAAGCCATGCACGAGGCCGGCATCGACATCTCCGCCGAGGCGCCCAAGATCCTCACCGTCGAAGCCGTCCAGGCATCCGACGTCGTCATCACCATGGGCTGCGGCGACACCTGCCCCGTCTTCCCGGGCAAGCGCTACCTCGACTGGAAACTGGACGACCCCGCAGGTCAAGGCGTCGCCGCCGTACGGCCCATTCGCGACGCGATCGAGTCCCTGGTCCAGGGTCTGATCACGGAGATCGCTCCCCAGTAGTCCGCAGATCCCAACTCGCCGCTGCCACCAGGGGCTTTCGTTCGGATCAGGCCGGATCAGGGAGCGGGTTCTGATCCGGCCTGATCCAGACGAAAGCCCCTAAGCCGCGAGTTCTCCGCTGAGCTTCTCGTGGATCTGGGCGCTGGACCGGTTCAGACCGATGATCTCGACGGTCTTGCCGCGCTGCTCGTACTTCGTCTCGATCGCGTCGAGGGCAGCTACGGAGGAGGCGTCCCAGATGTGGGCGGCGCTCAGATCGATGACGACCTTGTCGGGGTCGGTGGCGTAGTCGAACCGGCCGACGAGGTCGTTGGAGGAGGCGAAGAACAGTTCGCCGGTGACGCGGTAGACGACGGTCGCGTCGTCGGGGTCGGTGACCGCGGTGACCTCGGCGAAGTGGGCGACTCGCTTCGCGAAGACGACCATCGCGGTGATCGTGCCGACCACGACGCCGATGGCGAGGTTGTGGGTGCTGACCACGCACACGACGGTGATCACCATGACAGCGATCTCGCCCGTGGGCATCCGCTTCAGCGTCCTGGGAGCGATGGAGTGCCAGTCGAACGTCGCGAAACACACCATGACCATCACCGCGACCAGCGCGGCCATCGGGATGTCGGACACGATCGGGCCGAAGACGATGCACAGCACCATCAGGAACACGCCCGCCAGGAACGTGGACAGACGGGTGCGGGCGCCGGAGACCCGTACGTTGATCATCGTCTGGCCGATCATGGCGCAGCCGCCCATGCCGCCGAAGAAGCCGGTGACGATGTTGGCGATGCCCTGGCCGATGGACTCACGGGTCTTGGAGGAGTGGGTGTCGGTGATCTCGTCGACCAGCTTGGCCGTCATCAGCGACTCCATCAGGCCGACCAGCGCCATGGCGAGTGCGTACGGGGCGATGGTGGTCAGCGTGTCCAGGGTGAAGGGCACATCCGGCAGGCCCGGCACCGGCAGGGACGAGGGCAGGTCTCCCTTGTCACCGACGGTCGGGACCGCGATCCCCGCGGCAACGGTGATGACGGTGAGGATGACGATCGACACCAGCGGCGCCGGGATCACCTTGGTGACCTTGGGGAAGAACACCATGAGCGCCAGGCCGCCCGCGATCAGCGGGTAGACCGGCCACGGCACGTCGTGCATCTCGGGGACCTGGGCCATGAAGACGAGGATGGCCAGGGAGTTCACGAAGCCGACCATCACGCTGCGCGGCACGAACCGCATCAGCTTCGCCACTCCGAGGGCGCCGAGAACGATCTGGAAGACGCCTGCCAGGATGACGGCGGCGACGAGATAGCCGAAGCCGTGCTCGCGGTTGAGCGGGGCGATGACCAGGGCCACGGCGCCGGTCGCGGCCGAGATCATCGCCCGGCGCCCGCCGACGATCGCGATGGTGACGGCCATGGTGAAGGCCGCGAACAGACCGATCGCCGGATCGACCCCGGCGATGACCGAGAACGAGATCGCCTCCGGGATCAGGGCCAGGCCGACGACCAGGCCCGCGAGAATCTCGGTCCGCCAGACCTTCGGGTCGGACAGCCAGTCGGGCTTCAGTCCACGCAGCCGGGCCACGGGGGACAGTGCGGCGGTGGACGGTGCGGACGTGGAGGACGGTGCGGGAGTGGACAAGGGAGGAAGAACCTGTCGTGCTCGGGCACGCCAGGCGTCATCTGGGGCGGCGTGCGTGAGGGCGCGGGAGGGCGGGCGGCTTTCCGCGGCGTCCGCGAGCGGCGGACTGAAGTCACTGGCGGCGGGCACCAGCCGTACGAGCCGGGCGCCGCTCCAGAGGCGAACTGTCAGCGAAGGGTCACGGCGGGCAGGCGGCGGCGCTGAGCATCATGGGCATCCGCTCGCTCGCTCTCTCTCCTGCCGGCATCGGTCTTCGGTCTTCGCCGGGGGCGCCATCGGCCCCGACACGGCAGAAGGTGCGGGACGTAGCCCGCACCCTGGAAGCCAATTCTACGGCGCGTTCTCAGCGCGGTTTCCGGCTCTGCACCGAGGCCGACGTCGCACGCCGCCCCACCGCTCTCCCTGCCCCTCCCCCGGAGGGCCCTGAGCCCGCTACCCCGCAGCGACCGCCCGGCCCTTCGGGCCATGTCCCGTCACAGCGGCGATCACAGCGGAAAGCGCCGAGGTCACGACCAGGCTCCCCACCATGACAAGCCCCACGCCGATCACGAAGAGGCCGCTCGCGTCGTCCGACCAGTCGTAGTACGCGGCCACGGTGAGACCGGCCGTGGGGCCGAGCACCGCGGCCACCGTGCAGCGCCGGGATGCCGCCCAGTACACCGGTGGCAGCAGGGTCAGTACGAGGCCGATCACCTGCCACGTCTCGTACGGGCCGGTCGTCGAGCCGTCGGGGTGCACGTCACGTTGCTGGTCCCAGCCCAGCCAGCCGGCCCACGCCGCCAGTGCCACCGCGGCCGGCGCGATGACCGCCAGCAGTTGGAACATTCGCTTCGGCAGTCGCTCATTCGTATCCATGGGCCAAGGGTTTCGCCTCACGCCACAACGGCCCAGAGCGCTGGTACTCACCTGTGACCGAGTACCGAATACCGAGTACAACCGGCACGCGGCCGCCACCTCCCCGAAACTCCCCGGCAGCCCCCTCAGCCCCTGACAGGTCCTGTCAGTCCCTGTCAGCCGCCTGTCCGCCGTCTGCCAGCGGCGCTCGGCATCGTCGTAGTCACCGAGAACGACGACAGCGAAACCGCGGGCTGTCGCGGCGGGACGCCAGGGCGCGGGCCGCCGAGCTGCTGGAGCAGTTCGAGCTCACCGCTGCCGCCACCCGCCCCATCAGCACCTTCTCGGGAGGCATGCGCCGCAGGCTGGACCTCGCGGCGAGCCTCGTCGGGCGGCCGCAGGTGCTGTATCTGGACGAGCCGACCACCGGCCTCGACCCGCACGCCCGCCAGGAGGTCTGGGGCGTGGTCCGGCGCCTCGTCGCGGACGGCGCCACCGTGCTGCTCACCACGCAGTATCTGGAGGAGGCCGATCAACTCGCCGACGGAATCGCCGTGTTCGACCACGGACGCGTGGTCGCCGAGGGCCGGCCGGACGAGCTCAAGCGGCGGGTCGGCGGCCAGACGCTCCAGGTCCGCCCGACCGTCCTCGCCGATCTCGGCCAAGTCGGCCTGATTCTCGCCGAGTTGACCGGCACCGCCCCCGTCCACGACGCGAACACCGGCCTGCTCACCGAACCCGGCAGAGCGACTCGCACAAGTCCCGCCTCCCCCATGTCCCGCCCCTGGCCCGCGTGCGGAGAGGCCGGTGGCGTACAGATCTACCACGCGCCCGATCGCCCGCACCGGGACGGGCGATTCCGTACGACTTCGGTACGCCTCTCGGGTGGGCGGGCCGTCACGCCCGTTTCCCCCGGCACCCGACGGCCGTTGCTGAAGGCATGATCTCCACACGACGTGTTCTCGCCGCGGTCGCTCTGGCCGCCGGCGCCTCCGCTCTCGCCATGCCCGCGGCCGAGGCCGCTCCCGTAGGTCCCCTCGGCAACATGAAGCCGATCAGCCTCGACGACCTCACCACCAGCGGCATTCCGGCCGAGCACAGGGCCGAGATCCCCACGATGAACGAGCAGCTCGGCGGCCTGAACCGGCTGAACGAACTGCACCAGGTCACCGACCTGGTGGCGCCGGTGACGGGGCTTCTGCCGTCGGTGAGCTAGCGAAGCCGGCAAGCAGAAGCCGGTAAGCAAAAAACGGGCACAGAAAAGCGGGGGCAACCGGAATCCGGTTGCCCCCGCTTTCGTGGCTGCTAGTTGTTGCTGACGCCGTTGGCGGCGAGGACCGGGATGTCGTTCAGGATGTGCGAGAGCGGCTCGTCGCCCTTCGCCTGGGTGGAGTTCTCGACACACTGCTGGTTCTGCGGGGCCGACAGGACCGGGATGTCCTGGACGGCGATCGGCACGAGGCCGACCAGCGAACCGACGTTGGCCTTGGCCGGCAGACCGACGCAGGGCTTGTTGAGCGAGCCCTGGACGAGCCCGAGCTGTGGGCTCATGCTCCCGTACGTCGAGGAGTTGCCGAACGCCTGCACGGCGTTGTTGCCGCTGTTCGACGTGGTGCCCGTGTCGTCCCCGACGGCGAGGGCCTGGGGGGCGGCGACTGCCGACATACCAGCGACGGAGGCAGCGATGGCCGCGGTTGCCCACAGTTTCTTCATGGTGAATCCCTTCAATCGGCGGGCTCCGGTCACGGAGCCGCATGGTCATCAACTGAGCCGGGCTGATGCGGTTTCGCGGTGCAACCCGATTGGCCCAGCGCACTTACGGTCAGGAACAGCCCAGCGTGTTCCCGCGCACCGCCGTCTCGACCCCGATGCGCGGGGGGTCAAAGGGCTGCACGGTGGAGTTGCGCGGAGTGAGGGTCCGGTCCTGGTTGAGCGTGGCGAACGTCTTCTCCGCCGCCGTCTCGTCCCACTCCAGCGTCGTGCCGACGCCTTCGATGACCGGGTTGATCCCGGCGATGGGCACGACGGTGAACTCGGTCTGCGTGGCGGGCAGCCGGCTGAGCGCGCTGCTGAGGGAGCCGAGCTCCTCCGGTGTGAACCCCTGGTCGACCTTTGTGGCACCGAGCACCGTCCGCGCCAGGCCGATCGCCCTGCCCGGATCGGCGAGGATCCCGCCGGTGGCGAGTCTGTGCATGACACTGATCAGGAAACGGTGCTGGCGCTGGATCCGCCCCAGGTCGGCGCTTGCGTCCACATGCCGCGAGCGGACGTACTGCAAGGCCTGACCGCCCCCGAGGCGGTGCCGACCGGGCCGGAGGTCGAGCTTCGTGGCCGAGTCGGACAGCCGCCTCGGGGTGCAGACGTCCACCCCCTCGACCGCGTTCACGCTGTCGATGGACCGCCTGAAGTCGATCTGCAGATAGTGGTCGACCCTGAGGTTCGTCATGGCCTCCACCGTGCGGACCGAGAGCGCGGGACCGCCCTCCGCGAAGGCCGCGTTGATCTTCGCGGGATGGGCGGGGAACTGCTCCCCGGTGCCCGGGTCCCGGTGCGGGGATCTGCGCCAACGAGTCCCTGGGGAGGCTGACCACGCTGACCTCGTCACGCCGCTGCGAGACATGGATCAGCATCAGCGAATCGGTGCAGCCGCAGGCGACGCCACCGGCGTGGAACTTCTTCTTCTCCTGGCTCGAGAAGGCGTCCCGGCCGTCCGTCCCCATGAGCAGAATATTTGTGCCGGGGCCCTCGGCAGGCCGCTTCACGGCGCCGCTGAACGCATCGACCCGCTGAATCCTGTCCGGCAGAGCGGAAACGGAATTGCCCGCCACGGAAACCGCCGTAGCGAGAAGTGCGCCCAGGGCTGCCGCGCCCAGGCAGACATTTCTCCGACGGCTCATTCGTGAAGGGCGTTTCGTCACCTGATTCGCTCCACAGCAGAGGGACAGCTCTGACGGCACCGTATGCCAGCCGCCGAATAGGTTGAACGGTGACCACCCCGCGCGCCGCCGGGAAGTAACTCTTTCGCCCTAAAGAGAACTGTTTCGACTTCCGGAGAAGATGGAACAGAGAGCCATAGATCGCCACGAGGAAGGCGAAGTGCTGTGCCGGAGAACAAGAACCGCCGACCACCCAAGGGCTTTATTCCGCAGAGCCGGGAGTCGCCCGAATACCGAATCGACGAACCCCTTTACGGGGCGCTGTTCGACAACTGGAGGCAGCGGGGCAGAACGCTTCCCGGGCAGCCCGACCGGGAGTGGGACGAGATCGCCGCCCGGGACATCTGGCCCCGCGACGGCCAGGGCCGTTGGGCCGCCGGACAGGCGGACGACCCAACGGAATGAGGCCGCGGCTCAGTCGTTGGCCGTGCCGTTGGCCGACAGGACCGGGATGTCCTCGAGGATGTGCGAGAGCGGCTCGTCGCCCTTGGCCTGCGTGGAGTTCTCGACACACTGCTGGTTCTGCGGGGCCGACAGGATCGGGACGTCCTGGACGGCGATCGGCACGGCGCCGACGAGCGAACCGACGTTGGCCTTGGCCGGCAGGCCGATGCAGGGCTTGTTGAGCGAGCCCTGGATGAGCGCCATCTGCGGGCTCATGCTGCCGTACGTGGCGGAGTTGCCGTAGGCCTGCGCGGCACCGACGCCGCTCGTGGACGTGGTGCCACCGTCGTTGTCGATCGCCATGGCCTGGGGGGCTGCGACCGCCGAGATACCGGCGACCGAGGCGGCGACTGCTGCAGCCGCCATGACCTTCTTCATCATGATGAATTCCCTTCTCGTTGCCCCCGACCCGGGAGCCACCTGCCCAACTCCGATTTACGCACATGGTTGTCCGGGTTCACTCTGACGGGTTCACCCGGGCGTTGCCGAATAAATGACTATCAGCAGATCACTATCTGCACGTGCAGCCCGACCGAGTGAAGTGCCGCAACCATTGCAGCCGAGGCCCTGTTGTCCGGGCAGCGTTAACTGGCGTCTGTGCGAAAAGGAACTGGAAATGCTTAAGAAGGCAATGGCAGCGGCTGCGGTCGCCGTTTCGGTCGTCGGCGTCTCGGCTGCGGCCGCCCCTCAGGCTCTGGCCCTCGGTGACGACGGCAGCACGACGTCCACGAGCGGCGTCGGTGCCGCGCAGGCGTTCGGCAACTCCACGACCGACGGTGCCCAGAGCCCGCAGCTCGGCGCGGTCCAGGGCTCGCTGAACAAGCCCTGCATCGGTCTGCCGGTCAAGGGCAACGTGGGCCCGCTGTTCGGTCTGCTGGTGCCGGTCGCCGTCCAGGACGTCTCGGTCCTGTCGGCACCGCAGAACCAGCAGTGCGCGGAGAACTCCACGCAGGCCAAGGGCGACGAGCCGCTCTCGCACATCGTGGACGGCGTCCCGGTCCTGTCCGCGAACGGCGAGCAGAACGGCTGATCCACCAGCCCCGGGAACCCGGGCCGCCCGCCTTCTCCGGCGCGGCGGCCCGGTCTTCTTTGCTTTGAGAGCCACTTCTTTAACGCGGACGGCTCAGTTCCCTTCCGCCTCACGGCTCGTTTTCACACCGAGGCAATGACCTCAGTAATGAACGACGCGAGAAGGGTAAGAGAGTGAATCTCAAGAAGAGCGCGACGATCCTCGCCGGCGCTGTGCTGGCCCTGGGCATGGCCGCTCCGGCGTTCGCCGACACGGGTGCCGAGGGTGCCGCGGTCGGTTCGCCGGGTGTCATCTCCGGCAACGTGGTGCAGGTCCCGGTCGACGTCCCGGTCAACCTGTGCGGCGACACCGTCGACGTGATCGGCGTTCTGAACCCGGCGCTCGGCAACGGCTGCGCCAACGACGACTGACTGACGCCGCGGCCGTCGGGCCGCGGCTCCGCCGGCCTTGGACACATCTCGTACTCCAAGGCCGGCTTTCATCTGCGAGCAGGAAGACAACTTGATGCGACAGGCCCTGAACTTGGGAATGGTCGCGGCAGCGGCCGCGACGAGCATTCTGTCCCTGCCGGGCTCCAGTGCGTTCGCCGCGTCGGGCGCAGACGGGCAGGCGGCGGGCTCCCCCGGCATTCTGTCGGGCAACACGGTCCAAGCCCCCCTGGACATCCCGGTGAACGCGTGCGGCAACACGGTCGACGTCGTCGCCGCACTCAATCCGACCTTCGGCAACTCCTGTGAGAACAGGGGGAGTTCGCAGCCGCCGTCCGTTCGCGGAGGCGGCTCCGACCGGGCCGTCGGCGGAGCTTCCCACGGGACCGGGGACGGCGGATACCGCGGCGGTGACAGCAGGTCCGAGGGCGGTGCGCACGCCGAGAGTGACGCGCACGGGTCGCCCGGCATCCTGTCGGGCAACTCCGTACAGGCTCCGGTGCACATTCCCGTGAACGCGTGCGGGAACTCCGGGAACGTGGTCGGTGCGGCCAACCCCGCGACGGGCAACCACTGTTCCTCCGGAGTGGCCACCCCGGAGGAGATCTCCGAGGTGCCTCCGCCGCCCGTGCGTGCCGTCGAGCCGCCGGCCCCGGTGCAGCCCCCGGCCCCGGTGCAGCCGCCGGCGACGCAGCGTCTGACTCCCCCGGACGTGACGGCGCCCGTGCCGCACGCCCATGTCACGGGCGGGCACACGCAGTTGGCGGAGACCGGGACGGATCAGGATCTGCTGGCCGCCGCGGCGGCGAGTGCGGGGCTGCTGATCGGCGGCGGGATCCTCTACCGGCGGGGACGTGCCGCCGCCCGGTGAGGTGATCGCCCTACGCCAGGCCGGGAAGAGCCGACGTTCATGCTCTTCCCGGCCGGCGGACAGGGCCGTTCAACCGCTTGCTGCCTACCCACGGCGTAATCGCCGGCGGCTGACGGGGAAGACAGCCGGCCCGTCTCACAACCGGGCCAGTCCACCACCGGGCGGCCGCCGCTGCGGAACCGATTCACCCGTTCGCCCGCACCGTCACTCCAAAGGACGCCACGGGCGCGAACGCACCCGCGGCGGTCCCGGTCACCTGTCCGACCGTTCAGCGGTCGGCCGTCGCCGGCGGGGCGCGCGCCGACCTGCTGCCCGGCAGCGCGAGGCCGCCCGAGGGGCGCCCGCCGCGCAGTCGCCGCCGGACCCCGTCCGCGAGATGCGGCACGCTGGACGACGCGCCGTCCACGAAGCGCATCGAGGGGCCCCAATCCGCCGCCGTCATCAGGCCCGCGAGGAACACCCCCCGGCCTGCGGGACTCGAGGCCTGAGCCGACGCGGGGCGTCGCCTGCGCGCCCGCGCCGAGTCCGGCCCGCAGCGCGGGCGCGAGCATCCCCATGCGGCCGCGGGACGCCCGGAACCCGGTCGCCGCGATGACGTGATCCGTCTCGATCGGCGGCACGCCCACACCGGACCAGGAGGTAGCAGGTGAGGAGTTCCTCCCGCAGCCTCCGGGTCACCGCAATGGCTCCCTCGTCGTCCATGGGAATGAGGACGGCCGGTCCCGCGACGCTCGCCGGGACCCGGCGCAGTCTGGCGCCGATCTCTCCAGGGAGGCATCCGGGCCCGGCGGCGGATGCTCCCCGCGGGGAACGCCGGTGTCGGGCACGCGGGGGCCTCCTTCCTGGTGATAGCCCGAACGGGCGACGAGAGAGGCGTGCCTGCCGGTCCCCAGTTGGCGCAATGCCCATTCGTGTGACTCAGTGTCAGCAATGAAGGAAGTGCGGCACGAGGAGTAGGCATGTCCC
Organism: Streptomyces sp. NBC_01445; assembly: GCF_035918235.1. Lineage (NCBI taxonomy): Bacteria > Bacillati > Actinomycetota > Actinomycetes > Kitasatosporales > Streptomycetaceae > Streptomyces > Streptomyces sp. NBC_01445. The sequence goes on from NZ_CP109485.1 coordinate 5,087,293, forward strand.
CACAACGCCGAAGGACCCTGAGCCGGCGCATCCCCTTGATGACGGCCGGGATCTTCGCGTCAGCGGTGATCGCGGCCGGTTCCGTCTCCGCCGCACCCGCCGGGACCCCCGCACCGGCACCGGTCGACGAGCCCGCCCCGACGACGGCACCCGCGCCAGGCGGTGTGAAGGATGCTCCGGGGGACACCTCGACGTTCCCCGCGTTCGGCGCCTACCTCGACTACGGGCCCAGAGGCGTGCAGCGCATGGGGCAGCTCAGCAAGTGGCTCGGCGGCTCCGAACTGCGCGTCGGGCACACCTACCTGCCGGGCGACCGGTGGAGCAACATCGAGGGGGCCCCCGGGTTCCTGGAGGACTGGGCGCAATGGCGGCGCGAGCGGGACGACCGGCTCTTCGTGCTCAACGTGCCGATGCTGGAGCGCAACGAGGAGCGCGTTTCCGACACGGAGGTCCGCTCGCTCCTCGCGCAGGGCGCGGCCGGCGACTTCGACGAGCACTTCCGGCGCCTCGCCCAGCGCCTCGTCGACCTCAAGGTCCCGGACACGGTGCTCGTGCCCGGCTGGGAGATGAACGGCACGACGTACACGCACCGGTGCGGGCCCGATCCGGAGGCATGGAAGACGTACTGGAAGCGGATCGTCACCACGATGCGGTCGGTGCCGGGGCAGAAGTTTCGCTTCGACTTCACGCCGACCCGTGGGCTCGACGCCGTGCCCTGGACCAAGTGCTATCCGGGCGACGACGTCGTCGACGTGATCGGCATGGACTCGTACGACCAGCCCGAGGGCAAGTCGTTCTCCGAGCAGGTCTCCGAGCCGTACGGGCTTCAGGAGCACGTCGACTTCGCCAAGGCGCACAACAAGGCCATCTCGTACCCGGAGTGGGGCCTGTTCCGTAACGGGGACAACCCGGAGTACATGCGGCGCATGATCGGGTGGATCGACCGGTACAAGCCTCTCTACAACACGATCACGGACTACTGCCCGCACGGTGTGTGGCAGTGCGACGACAACCCCCAGTCGTCGCTGGTCTACCGCTCGATGCTCTCCGGCCGCCTGGAGCCGTCGGTGCCGTCGGTGCCTGAGCCGACCCAGCCCACGCAGCCCGAGACACCCCAGACACCCCAGACACCCGAGACGCCGCAGACGCCGCAGACGCCGCCGGTCAAGCCTCCGGTGACCCCGCCCGACTGCGCGCCGCTCAGCCTCGGCGACTGGGTGGAGTACTGGCTCGGCGGGAAGCTGTGCCTGCGGTTCGACTGGTGGTCGCGGCGCTCCTGACGCGCCGCAGTCCCGGTCGGTGGCGACGGGGTCGTTACGACGCGTCGCCACCCCGGGCCTTCCACGCGTGCAGCGCTCTCTTGCCGAGGCGGCGCGCCGTCACGTCGCCGACGGCGAGGGCGAGCCCCGCCGCCGTGCCGGGTCGGGCCAGTACGAAACGCTGGTTGACGACGCTGTGGGGACGCCAGTGGTGCTTGTACGGCTCGTCGCCGCGCAGCAGGCTCAGGGAGCCGGACGCGCGCTCCTGGACGTGCTCACTGCACGAGCGCAGCAGCATCGTGGCGACGTCGGCCTTGCGTTCACGCAGGCCCGGATGGGCGCCGTACAGATATCCGCCGGTCAGGCACGAGGACAGGAGGGTCAGGTCGGCGGCGAGGACCGTCTCGTCGATACGGAACTCGGTCACGATCGCGTCGCCCGACCTGGCCATGAGGGAGACCGAGCGGGTGAGGTGCTCGGAGAAGCGCGGCCTGAGGTGTTCCGTCGTCACCTTGCGCCCCTCCCACTGGAGTTGGTGCAGTTCGACCAGGCGGCGCACCGAGCCGTCGATCTGGTCCGGCGGCACGACGCGGCGCTCGATCCCGAGGGCGTCCAGCTTGCGCACCTTGGCGCGGGCACGCTGCGCGCGGGCCCGCGGCAGCCGGCCCACGATGTCGTCCATCGGTACGGGCGGCAGCTCCAGGCAGAGCGAGTCGTCGAGGCGGCGCCTTGGCCCCGGCCACTGGTCGTAGAGAGCCTCGACGGCGCTTCCCGGGCGGGCCTCACGGAAGTCGATCACGTGGGTGCGGGCGAGCCGCCACAGTGCGTCGCCCAGCGCGCGGACCCGGCCGCCCTCACCGTCACCGTCATCGTCGACGAGGACGTCGCAGAAGTCGGAGATGCTCCCGCCCAGCGGCACCAGTACCGGCAGGGGCCGCCACCGCCGCATCAGCGGCGCCGCGGCGACGAGCCGGCCTCCGTCCCGGACCAGGACCACGCACAGGCCATGCCCGGACCCGTACGAGAGCCACCACGAGTGCAGCCAGGCATGGCTCTGGAACGGGGTGGCGGCGCGCGACCTGCGGTACAGCGCCTCCCACTGCGGGCCCAGCGAGCCGAACCGGACGCCGTCGGTGCACACCTCGGCCGACAGGTCCCCGCCCCCGGGCCGCATCAGACGCTCCCCTGCAGGTCCGCGGCCGCCGCGGGCCCGGGGACGGTCGCCGCCGTCTCCGCCGGCTCGCGCCGGGGACGGACCAGCATCGCGAGCCCGCCGAGGAGGCCGCCCGCACTGGCGCCCACGAGCGCGGTCACCTTGGGGGACGCCGACGACGGCGCGGTGGGCTTCACCGCGCGCGAGAACTGGAGGAGCTTCACCTTGGTGCCGGCCTGCGTGCGGTTGGCGTCGGCGGTCAGCGCCAGCGCCACCGCGTTGGCCATGTCGGCGGCCTTGCGCGGCTGCGCCGACGTCGCCGACACCGCGACCATCGGCGCGTCCGGTGAGGTCTCGGCCCGCACGCTGGCCTGGAGCACCTTCACGGGCACGCCCGCCCGCACCTGGGCGTCGCCGAGGACCGCGATCTGGGTGGCTACGCGGCCGTAGGCCTGGGCGAAGCCGAGCGCGGTCGACGGGTCGGACATCTCGTCCGGCACCGCGATCACATAGCTCGTGGCGGAGTACTGCGGCGTCTTCAGCACGCCGTACAGGCCGCCCGCGAGGCCGCCGAGGAGGACCCCGGCCACGATCAGCGGCCACAGGGGGAGGCGCTTCACGCGGCCGGCCGGCCGGGCGAGGGGACCGGCCGGGCTGACCCGCCGGTGAGGAGCATCGGTCATCACTTACTCACTCTCGAACTCTCGAATCCGAACCGCCCAGGACCGCCTCGTACAGCCGCAGGTGCTGTTCGGCGCTTCGGGCGATGCTGTAGTGGCGGGCTGCCGGGGACGGGGTGCGGCCGGAGGGCCGGGCCGCCACGATCCGCAGCGCCTGCCGTGCGAACGACTCCGGGTCGCCGGGGACGCGGACGGCCGTGGACTCCAGGTGCGGCGGCAGGTCCTCGACCGCCGGGCAGCTGACGTAGAGGACGGGCAGCCCGGAGGCGAGCGCCTCCACGACGGCGAGGCCGAACGCCTCGCCGTCCGACGGGGAGCCGAGCAGGTCCATCGCGCTCATGAGGGCCGGCAGATCGGGGTCGCCGACGCGGCCCGACGGCGAGGCGTAGGGGCGCTCCCCGGCGAACACGACGCGGCGCACGACGCCCACTTCCTGGGCGAGCCTGCGCAGCCGCTCCTCCTCGGGCCCGTTCCCGACGAGCAGAAGCCTTACGTAGTCCGGCAGTTGAGCCAGCGCCCGTACGAGGACGTCGAAGCGCTTGCCGGGGACGAGGCGGCCGACTCCGCCGATGACGAAGTCGTCCCGGTGCAGGCCGAGCAGGTGGCGGGTGGCGTCCCGTAGCGCCGGGTCGTGTGCGAAGCGGTCGACGTCGATGCCGTTGGGCACGACGTGGATACGGTGCTGGGGCACCCCCCACCGCGCGAGGCGCTCGGCCACCGAAGGGGAGACCGCCAGAGTGGCCTGCCCCACCCGCTCGCCCGCCAGATAGAGCGCGCGGACACCGGCCGAGAGCGGACGCCCCTCCATCCGGCTCTCCCCCAGCGAGTGCTCGGTGGCGACCACGGCGCGGACCCCGGCGAGGCGCGCGGCGAAGCGGCCGTAGACGCAGGCGCGGTACAGGTGGGTGTGCACGAGGTCGTAGCCGCCCTCGCGCACGAACCTGGTGAGCCGGGGCAGGGCGCCCAGGTCGCGGTTCCCGGTCATGCCGAGGTGCACGACGCGGACGCCGTCGGCGGTCAGGCCGCGGGCGACGGTGCCCGGGTTGGTCAGGGTCACCACGTCGCTGTGGACGGGCAGATGGCGCAGCAGGAGCCGCAGCTGCTGTTCGGCACCCCCGGTCCCGAGGCCGGTGATGACGTGCAGGGTTCTCATGTACGGGCCTCCGGCGCGGGGGACGGGCGACGGCGCAGGCGGTGCAGGCGCAGCTTCAGTTCGAGGCGCCAGGCCGCGTCCTCCTGGCCGACGTGGACGCGCGGCAGGGCGAATTCGCCGGTGAGGTCGCCCGGCGAGATGGCGCAGGCGTAGCGGTATCCGGCGCGGCGGACGGCGTCCGCGACACGGCGGTCGACGGTGCCGTAGGGGTAGCAGAAGCCGGGGACCTCGCGTCCGGTGAGTTCCTCGAGGCGTCTTCGGCTGTCCTCGGTCTCCGCGCGCAGGACGCGGTCGTCGACGTGGGTGAGGTCGACGTGGGTCAGGCCGTGCGAGCCGATCTCGATGCCCGCGGACGCGGCGGTCCGGATGCCGCGCTCCGACAGGAGCGGCTTGCGCGGGCCCAGCGGGTCCCACTCGTTGACGCCGTCGAGGCGGCCGGGCAGGACGAACAGCGTCGCGCCGCAGCCGTAGTGGCGAAGCAGCGGCAAGGCGTTGTCGACGAAGTCGCAGTAGCCGTCGTCGAAGGTGAGCCCCACCAGGCCGCGGTCCGTGCCGAGCGCGCGGGCCTCCAGGAGCGCCGCCACGCCCACCCCGCGCAGCCCGCGCCTGCGCAGCCGGCGGAGCTGTTCGTGGAGGCGCTCGGGGGAGACGGTGACGCGGTACGGGTCGTCTCGGCAGTCGTCCACGGAGTGGTACATCGCAATCCACATCGGCCGCTCGGGGAGCAGCCGGCGGGTGCGGTCCGGGAGCCACGGCCGTGCGCGCGGAACGGTTCTTGTCCCGGTGCGTCCTGTGTCATCGGTGCGTCCTGCGTCAACGGGCATGCCGGAGCTTTCTGGTCGCGGAGCGGACAACGGGAACGAGGGGCGCGAGGGACTCGGCCCTCAGCGCCCACAGGAGGACGACGAACACGGCCGCCACGGCGAGACACCCGGCCCCGCCCGCCGCGAGCGGCGACGTGAAGGAGGCCGCAGCCATCAGCCCCGCCACCGTCGCGCCCGCGGCGGCGAGCAGCGGCTTGCCCATCTCGGCCAGGACCTTGGAGACGTCGACGGGGACGCTGCGCCGGTCCATCCCGGCAAGGAGGAGTACGGCGGTGAGGGTGATCCCGAAGGCGTTGGCACCCGCGATGCCCCGTACGCCCCACAGGTCGACCGTCCGGGCGCCCACGCCGGCGGTGGCGGCCATGCCCACGGCCATCGCACCCACCGGGTACCAGGTGGGGCGGCCCGCCGAGAAGTAGGAGCGGACCAGGGCGCCCACCATGGAGTGGCCGAGGAGGCCGAGGGCGTACACGCGCATGACCGAGGCCGTGGCGGCGGTGTCGGCGGCGGTGAACGCGCCGCGCTGGAACAGGACTTGGATGATCTGCGGGGCGCAGGCGAAGATCGCGGCGGCGCCGACGAGGACCACGCAGGCGGCGAGGCCGAGGTCGCGCTCGATGCGGGCGCGGGCCGCCGCGACGTCGCCGCGCGCCACTGCCTGCGCCACCACCGGGAACGTGACGGTGCACAGCATCAGGGAGAACGACATCGGCAGCTGGGCCACCTTCTGGGCGTAGTTCAGGTGCGAGATGGAGCCCGCGGCGAGCGACGACGCGAGGAAGCGCTCGATGAACACCTGCGACTGCTTGCACAGGGCGAAGGCCAGGACGGCGGCGATGAGCCCGAGGTGCATGGCCCGGACCTTGGCCGCGGTCTCGCCCCCGGGCTCGTCCGCGAGGTTCTCGCCGGCTTTCGCTGTGTTCAACCGCCTTTGAAAAGCAGGCAGTTGGACAGCCACCATCAGACAGCCGCCGACGGCCACCCCCATCGCGGCGGACCGCACGCCGAGGCGCGTCCCGCACACGAGCATCGTCGCGATGATGCCGATGTTGTACGCGACATAGATCGCGGCCGGTGGCAGATAGCAGCCGTGGGCCCGCAGCGCCGCGCTGCAGTATCCGGCCAGGCCGAACGTGAGGACACACGTGGCGGTCAACCGGGTGCAGTCGACGGCCAGTTGGGGGTCGGGCAGGCCGGGCGCCAGGACGTGTACGAGGAACGGCGCACCCGCGATCAGCAGCACGGTCGCGGCCAGGAACGCGAGGCCGAAGCGGGGCAGTGACGACGAGACGAGGGACCGTACGGGATCGGTGCCTCCGGCCTGCGCGCGGCGGGCGATGGCCGCGCTGAACGCGGGCACGAGCACGAACGCCAGGCCGTCCTCGATGAGGAGCGTGGAGGCGAACTCCGGGACCGTCCACGCGACCAGGAACGCGTCGGTCTCGCTGCCCGCGCCGAAGAGGTGCGCGAGGGACTGGTCGCGGCCGAGACCGAGGATCGACCCGGCGGCCGAGAGGACGGCCGTGAGCAGGGCGGCCCGCGCGAGGCGGCTGTTCGACGCTCCGGGGGATTCGGGGGCGGCCGGCTCGGCCCTGAGCTGGGCGGGCAGGCCCGCTGCCGTACGGGTGTCGCCGTCCGCGGTGGGGATGGTCACGGCGTCGCCGCCTCCTTCAGGAGCGCCTGCGGCGCCAGGCCCCACCAGGCGGCGAGGCCGATGACGAGGGCGGCCAGCACGGTCGATGGACCGCCGATGTCGGCGTACACGAAGTCCACGAGCTGCCAGCCGAGCAGGCCGCACGCGACGAGGCCGCAGTCCGGGCCTGGCCGGGTGCGCGCACCGCGGCCGAGGCGGCGCAGGGCGAGCAGCAGCAGGGCGATCCAGCCGCCCGCGAGGGCCATCAGGCCGATCAGGCCCTGCTCACTGAGGACGAGCAGATACATGTTGTGCGGGGACAGCAGCGGCTGGCGCTTGAACGCGGCGCCCGCGCCCGCCGTGTCGCTGCCCGAGGAGAGCGCGAGCGAGGCGTGGGTGTCGCGGTGGGCGGGGAACCCCTTGAGACCGACGCCCGTCGCCGGGTGCTCGCTCCACATGTCGACCGCCGCGGCCCACATCGTGTACCGGTCCGTGACGGACTGGTCGGGAGCGTCGGCGACCTGCGTGATGCTGCTCATGCGCTCCTGGAGGAGCTGCGTCCCGATGCCGAAGCCGCCCACCAGGACGACGGCGGCCGCCGCGGTCACGGCGAACAGGCGGACGGCGCGCCGCACCCCGGCGAGCAGCACCTGCGCGCCGCAGGCTACGACGGTCGCGATCCACGCACCCCGGCTGAAGGAGAGCGCGAGCGGCAGGAGCAGCGCGAGCGCGCACAGCAGGGCGGGGGTGCGCCAGGCGGCGGTACGGGCACCGAGGGCCAGGCCGACGGCGGCCACGAGCCCGTACGACACCACCGTCGCCATTCCCATGACGTCCGTGGGGCCGAAGGTGCCGACGGCGCGGATGTCCTCGCCCATGTACGAGGCGCCGGTCCCGGTCAGGTACTGGTGGATGCCGATGCCGCCCTGCCACAGGGCCAGCCCCACGAACGACCAGGCGAGCAGCCGGAAGTCACGGCGGTCGCGGACCAGGACGAGGACGGACACGGGGACGAGGACGAAGATCTGGCAGTAGCGGACCATGCCGACGAGCGCGGTCGACGACGAGTCGGCGCCCACCGCGGCGACGGCGATCCCGACGACGGGCATCCCGAGGAGGATCGCGGCGGTACGGGCCAGGGGGCGCTCGGCGCGACGCAGGGTGACGGCCACGCAGACGGCGACGACCAGGCCGGAGACCGCGTCCGCGAGACTGCCGCCCCCGGTTCCCGCCGAGCCGGGCGTCAGCGGGAGGCCGAGCACGGCGACCATCAGGACGACGGGGAGCACGGGGGCGTACCGGCCGAGGACGGCGACGAGCGCAGCGGCCGGGGCGGGGCGCACACCGGTCGGACCTGGAGCCGTACGCAGCCCGGCGTCCGCGGGAGAGGCAGTCACGCGGTCAACTCCCCGTGGAGCGTACGAGGGCGGCCGCGGTGCGCACCAGGATGCTGATGTCCTGCCACAGCGACCAGCTGTCGATGTACGCGTTGTCGAAGCGGGCGCGGTCCTCGATGGAGGTGTCGCCGCGCAGACCGTGGATCTGGGCGAGGCCGGTGATCCCGGTCGGCATGCGGTGCCGCTCGGCGTATCCGGGGTGGGCCTGGCTGAACTGCATGACGAAATAAGGGCGTTCGGGGCGCGGGCCGACGAGGCTCATGTCGCCGCGGAACACGTTCCACAGCTGGAGCAGCTCGTCCAGGGAGGTGCGCCGCAGGAACCGGCAGAACCACGCCATCTGCTTCTCGTCGGCGACGCTCCACCGGGTGGCGGACTCCATCGCGTCGATCGGGCGGTGCGTGCGGAACTTCAGCAGCGTGAAGGGCTTCCCGTCCTTCCCGACGCGCTCCTGCCGGAAGACGACGCCGGGCCCTTCGGCGAGGCGCAGCCACACGGCGCACACGAGCAGGACCGGGCTGGTCAGGACGAGGAGGGTGCCGGAGACGACGAGGTCGAGCGCGCGCTTGCCGGCGCTGCCACGGCGGCGGGCCGGCGGTCGCGGCCGGTAGCGGAACCCGGCGAGGTGCCGGGCCGCGTCGCCGGAGCGCGCCAGGTATGGGTCGGCCGACGGGTCGAACTCCCAGACGCCGCAGCCGTACTCGCCGAGCACCGCCAGCCAGGTCGCCCGGTCGGGCGCCGCGCCGTCGAGGAGGAGCGCCCGCCGCACCCCGTTCCGGATGATCGCGCGGCGCAGTTCGTCGGCCGTGCCGAGGACGGGCAGGTCGGGCCCGTCGCGGTCGGGCGGCCGTTCGGGCCCCTTGTCCGCCAGGATGCCGACGGGGCGTACGCCCGAGCGCGGGTGGCGCAGCAGGGCGGCGGCGACCGGCCGGGCGATGGTCTCGGGGCCGATGAGGAGGGTCGGGCAGGGGCGGCGCGCGGCGGCCTCGCGGCGCCGCCGGTAGACGAGGCCCCGGCCCGCGCCCGCGAGGAGACAGTGCAGAGCGGCGCCCGCCGCGAGCGTGGCGGCGGGCAGCGGGTCGAGCTGCGGGAACCCCGCGAGCCCGGCCGCCATGGCGCACCAGATCACCACGATGCGGCCGCCGATCGCGGGCCAGTCGTCTAGCAGAAGGCGGGGCGCGTCGCCGCGGTAGAGGCCCGCGCGCGCGTTCGCCGCCACGACCCCGGCGGCCAGCGCGATCACGAGCAGCGGGTGGTGCTGGACCGGCGCGATCACGAGGGTGCTCAGCACGGCGGCCGTACCGTCCGCCGCGAGGAGGGGCGTACGGGAGGGGTGCCGCTCGGCGGCGCGCCTTCCCGCAGGTGACCGGCGGCCGCCCGCCTCGGCACGTGGCGGGATGACCGAGGCGGTGAGGGTGCTCGGCGCAGTGGCGCGTGGCTGCCCCGCGGGGGAGGCAACGGTACGTTCCGCGGTCACGTGTTGATGGGCTCCCTGCACTCTGTGGGCTCCACGCCCAGTAGTTCGCGGTACACGTCTGCGACCGCGTCGGCGGTGCGCCGCACGTCGTGGTGCGTGCGCGCGTGCTGGAGGGCGAGGCCGCCGAGCGCGCCGAGCCGGTGGGGGTCGCGCAGCAGACCGGTCAGGGCGCGGGCGAGTGCCGCGGGGTCGTCCGGCGGGACGAGGCAGTCGGCCACGAGGCCGGCGGGCAGGCTCTCGCGGGCGCCGTCCACGTCGGTGACGACGACGGGCCGCCCGCAGGCCATGGCCTCCAGGGGCGCGAGCGCCATGCCCTCCCAGCGGGACGGCAGCACCACGAGGTCGGCCTGCCGGTACCAGGGCACGGGGTCGTCGGCGCCCACGAACCGTACGGAAGCGGTGGCCTGCCGGCGCAGCGCCGGCACGTCGGGCCCGTCCCCGACCAGCACGAGCCGAGCTCGCGGGAACCTCTCCTGTACGAGGGGCCAGGCGCGCACCAGGACGTCCTGGCCCTTCTGCCGGCAGATGCGCCCGACGCAGACCACCAGCGGATCGGCGGTGGCCTCGCGCGGTTCGGGCGCGGGCACGAAGCGGGTGAGGTCCACGCCGTTGGGGATGACGTCCCAGCGCGCGGTGATCCCGGCGCGCTCGCCCGTCGCGCGCTCCGCCTCGCTGACGCACACGACCCGGGAGGCCCAGCGCGCGCCCCGGCGCTCCCAGGCGAGGGCGATCCGGGCGGTGGCGCCGTCGACCGCCTCGAAGGACCAGGCGTGCGGCTGGAACACGGTGGGCACCCGGCCGCGGACGGCGAGGCGCGCGACGAGTCCGGCCTTGGCGCTGTGCGCGTGGACGAGGGTCGGTCGCGCCTGCGCCACGAGGCGGGCCAGGCCGCGTACTTCGCGCGCGATACCGGGCCCGGGCGAGCGGGTCGCCTCCCAGGGCAGAACGTCGCAGCCGATGCGGCGCAGCGATCCGGCGAGGGGACCGTCGGGCGGGCAGGCCACGCTGATCCGCATGCCGGCCGTGAGCTGAGCCTCGGTCAGATCACGGACGACGCGGGCCACTCCGCCGTCGACGGGCTGGGTGACATGGAGGACACGCGGTCGAGAGGGTGTCGCTGTCAGTTGCATGCGCGTTTCCCTTCGTCATGGAGGAGGGAGACGCGCTAGGGCTTGGCGTCGACCGCTGCGAAGAGCACGCCGATCCAGGCCGTGTCCCGCCGCGATGTCATCCGGAGGTCTAGCCCCGGCCCCCGCTGTCCGATGCCCCGGCCGAGCGCGAAGACGTCCGAGTCGTAGCCGAGGGTGTCGGCGTACGCGGGGACCCTTCTCGGCTGCGCGCGTCCCGGTTCACTGATGCTCGAATTGAGCACGTCGTCGGCCGGGTTGGCCGCGTTCTGGAGCGCGACGGGCAGGGCCCCGCGTCCCGAGGAGACACTCAGCGCGTCACCCTTGACGCCGCGGTCGCCGTTGTACGCGACCATGCCGACACGTCCGGCGCCGACGGGCAGCCCGGCCAGGTGGACCGTGTGGTCGCGGTGCCGCGCGTCGAAGGAGGCGAACCCGTCCCACAGCGCGAGCCGCCGCAGCGGCTCCGACGCCTTCTCGTACGCGGCGACCAGCGTCCAGCCGCCCCAGGCCCCGGCCGCCGAGCGCCCCTTCGCCACATTGAGCTGCGCGACGGTGTACGACCCGCCGCCGGACGCGCGCACGAGCCGGGTGACATCGGCGGACGCCTGATAGGCATCGGCGCCGCCCGCGACGCGGTGCCCGATCAACGTGTCCGCGCGCACCGCCCTGTACTTCCCGCCGGGTTCGTGCAGCAGCACGCGGCCGTTGTCCCTGGCCGGCTTCTGCTCGCCCGCGCGGAGATTGCCACCCCAGTAGAGCCGCGCGTACGTGACCCTCGCGCCGGCGGGCAGCCGGACCTCCGCGCTGCTGGAGTTGTACGTGTTCGGGTCGCGGTCGATGTCCGTGTAGACCATGTCGAAGTCACCGTTGGCCGCCGCCCTGCCCGAACGGGCCGCGGGGCACGACACCTTGGCCCCGACGGCAGCGGTCCGGCAGCTGATCGCCGCGTTGGCCGCCCGCACCACTCCACCGTGCTGAAGCGCCCGGTAGCGCTGGGTGAAAGCGATGCTCTCCGCCTCACGGGCCGGCGGCGCGACCGCGGCGCCACAGGTCGCGGAAACCGCTGCAAGAGCAATGACGCCCACCGCCGTGCGGCGCAGGAACGAGCCCGTGTGATGACGCATGGCCGATTCCCTTTCAGGGACAAAGAGCTTCTGAATCACGGAAATGAGAATGCGAAAGTCACATTTGATGGGAAACGGTTCTGCGCCCCGCCTCGCCGGGCCGGGAGGTGAGCCACTGTAGCGACAGATGAGGATTTATCTGGGAAACCCGACATGTGTGTCTGAATGGTGAAGAAGTGAATTATCCGCCACGCGGTCACCCGATCGGGGGCGCAACCCCGCACGGGTGGCGCACGTTGATCCACGAGCCGGGCGCTTGCCCCGGAGACGTATCAACCGACCGAGGAGCACTCCCCCATGTCGCGTACCGCGAAGGCCTTTGTCTTTTCCACCGTTGCCGCCGCCGCTCTGGCCGGCACCGCCGGCGTCGCCGCCGCCGACAGTGGCGCGCAGGGTGCCGCCACCCACTCCGCCGGCGTGATCTCGGGCAACACCGTCCAGGTTCCCGTTCACGTCCCCGTGAACGCCTGCAGCAACACGGTCGACGTGATCGGCCTGCTGAACCCGACGTTCGGCACCCGCTGCGCCGTCAACTGATCCGGTTTCCCCTCGGACACTTCCGTGCGGCCGCCCCTTTCGGGGCGGCCGTTCTTGTGTGCGTTGCGCCGTATGGGGGAGGGCCCCGCAGACCCCCGAACGGCCGCCCCACCTGGCACGACACGCCGAGAGACGAGGGCGATCACACACGGCGTGTCGCCGTTCGGTTGCGCAGTGCGATCAGCCATTCCACGGTGGTCACAAGATCAGACACGCACCACCGAAAGGGAACAAACATGCACCATCAGCCCGTACGGCGCATTGCTACCACCGCTCTTTGCGCGACGATTCTCCTCGGCACCGCCGCCCCCGCGATAGCCGCCGAAAGCGACCCGGGAAGCTCCAGCAGCGTCGAGGCACTGCGCGCACCGGTTCCCGGAGCGGATGCGCTGCTGGGCCAGGTCGGCACGCTCGGCAGCATGAGTTCCGTCATCACGCCGGTCACGGACCTGCTCACCGAGGTCCTCAAGGCCGACGACGGAAAGCTGTCCGCCGAGGCGGCACAGAAGCACGCGGACGCGATCAAGGCGGCCATCGACGCCGCCAAGGCCACCGTCCCCGCAACCACCACCACACCGAAGTCGGCCACCCCCGACGACGCCAAGGCGGCCCGGAAGGACGTGAAGGGCGACGCCCTGACCGCGCTCCAGACCGCCGTCGACGCGCTGCTCAAGGCGTCCACCGCGGGTGACGTCGCGGGCGTGGCCACGGCGGCCACGAACGTCGTCACCGGCCTGGTGAACCTGCTCGCCGCCACGCTGCTCGGTGGCGGGCTGCCCGCGCCCACTCTGCCGGGCCTGCCCAAGCTCCCCGCACTCCCGGGGGTCCCGCTCCCGTCCACGGCGTCCCTCCCGTCCACCTCCACGCTCCCGCAGACGCCGGCGCTCCCCAAGGCTCCCGCCCTGCACGACTGACGGGGGCGTGCCCGTATCGAAGCGGGCGCCCCCGCCCACCCGTCGCGCCGGTCCTGCACCGGCGCGGCGGGCTTTTCATGTTCCGGCCGTGCCTGATCGGGCGCCCTGCGCCGACAATTCACCTCCTCCTAAATCTCATATGAGAACTCCACGGCCCTTCGTTCGAGTGGGTTCGGCAAATCCCCTGACCTCAGAGTTTCCGTTGCCGGGGACGCTCGTTGGATATTCCGTCGCTGGTGACAAATCGTCACCCCAAGGAAGGAACATGATGAAGCCCCTGAAGGCCGCCGCCGTCGTCGCCGGATCCATGGTCATCGCCGGTGCAGCCGCACCCGCCTTCGCCTCCGACCTCACGCCGACGAGCCTCAACGGCGCGATCGAGACGCTGAGCCACCAGTCGGTGCTCGACGCCCAGCCTCTGCACACCAACATGCTCGACACGGAGCGGGGCGGTTCGGTCCTCAACACGGTGCAGGACACGGCGGACAACGTGAACGACGCCGGTGCGGGCGCCCCGGCCGGACTCCTCGGCGGCCTTCCCCTCGGCAAGTAGCGATCTGCGCGGGTGTGTTCCTGCCACCCGCCGTACAACCAGGTTCATAAGCTGCAAAAAACCCCAATTGGGAAGGTTTTTGAGATGAACACTGCCAAGAAGGCTGCTCTGGTCATGGCCGTCGCCGGTCTCGCTGCGGGCGCCGCTTCGGGCAGCGCCTTCGCCCACGGCGGCGCCGGCGCGGAGGGTGCCGCGGTGGGCTCCCCGGGCGTCGGTTCGGGCAACGTCGTCCAGGTGCCGATCGACGTTCCGGTCAACGCCGTCGGGAACACCGTCGACGTCATCGGCCTGCTGAACCCGGCCTTCGGCAACAGCGGCCAGATCGGCTGACGCAGCCCTTCGCGCGCCTCTCGCGCGAAGCGGCACTCAGGCCGACAAGAGGCCGGCCCCCCGCTCCGAGCGGCCCCGGACCGGCCTCTTGGCGTGTCCGGCGCGGCCCCAATTCTCGTTCGAGTGGGGGCCGTTCCCCCAAGCGGGTGAAAGGTCGCCGGGGCGCCCGGCGCCCGTGGCTACGCTGCCGTGGTGACTTCAACGCCGACTGAGAACCGCGCCTTCCGCGCCATCGATCTGGGCACCCTCGCCGTCATCGCATGGAGCGGCGAACACCCGGACGAGGCAGGGGACATGCCCTTCCTGCTGGCCTACTCCCTGGGGGACGGCGCGGGCGGGCAGGAGGCATCGACCGAAGCGGTACGAATCCTGCTGGAGAACAACGGCCTGCCGGTCGGCAAGGTCGTGGACGCCACGGGCAAGCCCAGCTTCCCCGTCTCGCTGCTCGTCGAGGCCGGCCAGGCCGTCGTCAACATGCCGTACCTCAATGCCCAGTGCGTCGCGCCCCCCGAGTGGCTGGCCGCCGCGGCCGAACGCGGTTACGCGTACTTCGTGTTCACCACGCGCCCCTGGACCTCGGCGGTGCCCGGCAGCCCGGTCGCCGAGGAGGACTTCGCCTCGTTCGCGGGCGACGAGGCGACGCTGACCGGCGCGGCCCACTGCCTGCTCCCCGTACGCAAGCTGCGCGTCTGACGAGAAGGAAGTGGCCCATGGGAACCACGAACACCGAGGGACGCCCGGCCCCGATGCCGCGGCAGCCCGGTCCAACTCGGCACGGTGACAGCTCGGTTGAGGCTTCGCGTTCCGCTCCGGAGTCCCGTTCCCTGGGTTTCGCGCTGCTTCTGGTGATCACCGGTGCGGCGGGGCTGCTCGCGGCGTGGGTCATCACGATCGACAAGTTCAAGCTGCTCGAGGACCCGAACTTCACGCCGGGCTGCAGTCTGAACCCGGTCGTGTCGTGCGGGAACATCATGAAGAGCGAGCAGGCGTCGGCGTTCGGGTTCCCGAACCCGATGCTGGGGCTCGCGGCCTACGCGGTCGTGATCTGTGTGGGGATGAGCCTGCTGGGGCGGGCGAGCTTCCCGCGCTGGTACTGGCTGACGTTCAACGCGGGCACGCTGTTCGGGGTCGGGTTCTGCACGTGGCTGCAGTTCCAGTCGCTGTACCGGATCAACTCGCTGTGCCTGTGGTGCTCTTTGGCGTGGGTCGCCACGATCGTCATGTTCTGGTACGTGACGTCGTTCAACGTGCGCAACGGGTTCCTGCCCGCGCCGTCGTGGCTGCGGTCGTTCTTCGGCGAGTTCACGTGGGTTCTTCCCGTGCTGCACGTCGGGATCATCGGGATGCTGATCCTGACCCGCTGGTGGGACTTCTGGACCAGCTGATACACATATCGGCCAATTGCGCCGGGCGAGGGAAATTTGCACTGATGCCGCCCGCCGGGTCGTTACTCCTTTCGCGGTGACCAGTACCGCGAAGCCCGAAAGGATCCGTGTCCGACATGAAGCCAACTGCCAGAGGGACGCTCGCTGTACTGGCCGGCTGCCTCGCCGCCGCGGGCGCGGGCGCCGCTCCCGCCGTCGCGGGCGAGCAGGTACCCGTAGCCGTTCCGCTGACCGGTGTGGAGAACGCGCTGCACGTGAAGGCGCCCGAGCTGTCGACCGGAGTGCCGATCCCGCTGCCGGGCGGGCCCGACGCCCCGCGCTTCGTGGCCGGGCGGATGCTTCCCGAGCCGCTGCTGCCGGCGGTTCCGCTCAGCAGCGAGTTGCCCGAAACGCGGCTCGAGGCGCCGCTGTCCCAGGTGACGGGGGACCACAAGGTCGATCACCTGGGCCTGACCACCGCGGGGTCCGACGTGCGGACGGCCACCCCCGGAGCGTCGGTCAACCCGCCGCTCACCGGCCCGCCGGCCGACCGCTTCGGGCTCCCGGATGTGGCGCTTCCCGAGGCCGCGGTCGTAACTCCGCTGCTGACGACGGCGCCGGGAGCCGCGCTCGACATCGCGTGACCCGCACGCAGTATGGAAGAGGAGACGCCAGTGGAAGCCGGTACCCCACCTGTCGGTCTCGGTCCCGTCGGCCAGGGGGTCGTGACGCGCCGGACCGCAGTGCGGCGGCTGATCGGGGTCGCGCTCGCCGCCGCCGTGGTGCCGGCCGCCGCCCTCGTCGGCCGGACCTTCCGCGAGCCGCACGACGATCTGCGGGGCGCGTCCGGCAGGGACTTCGAGGAGACCTACCGCGGCCGTCACATCCGCGGAACGCGCGGACAGGGCTCGATGATGCGCGCCCACCTCGGGCAGAAGCCGGGGCAGCGGTCCGGGCGCTGGGACGTCACGGTCGACGGCCGGCCGCTGCATCTGATGCGCCGTGCCGACGGCAGCTATCTGAGCATGGTCGACCACTACCAGTCGTATCCCACCCCCCTGGCCGCGGCGAGGGGGGCCGTGGACGAGCTCGGTCACCAGATACTGCGCCGGCAGGTGCTCTGAGCGCCGCGGCACAGCCGAAGTTGAAGGAGCAGGACGGCGTTGGTCTACACGCGGCAGAACCAGAGCGCGCTCACGACAGCGCAGAAGAAGCGGTTCGTGTCCGCGCTGCTCGCGATCAAACGCAGCGGGCAGTACGACGAATTCGTGCGAATGCACGTGGCGTTCTACGTCGGTGACGGGGACGGCGGGCAGCGGGTCGCGCACATGGCGCCGACCTTCCTGCCCTGGCACAGGCAGTTCCTCCTGGAGTTCGAAGGCGCGCTTCAGCGCGTGGACCCCGGGGTCTCCGTCCCCTACTGGGACTGGACGGTGGACCGCTCCCCCACGTCGTCGCTGTGGGGCGAGGGGTTCCTCGGCGGGAACGGCCGCCGCTCCGACCGGCGGGTGACGACCGGTCCTTTCGCCTACGGGAACGGGCACTGGCCCATCAAGGAGGGCGTGACGGAGGGCGAATACCTGACCCGGGACTTCGGCCGCCCCCACGATCCGATCGAGCTGCCCACCAAGGACGAACTGGCCTGGGCCATGCAGGATGCGCTGTACGACTCGGCCCCGTGGAACTCGACGTCCTCACGCGGGTTCCGCAACAAGGTCGAGGGCTGGACCTCGGGGGTGGGGAACGGCAAGTTCCGTAACCACAACCGGGTGCACCGGTGGGTCGGCGGGCACATGCTCGGCGCGGACGCAGTGAACGACCCGGTCTTCTGGCTCAACCACGCGTTCGTTGATCTGCTCTGGTCGCGCTGGCACCGGAATTACCCCGACTCGGCTCCCTATTTGCCGGCCGGAGGGACGATGGGGCGTGTCGTGACTCTTGACGAGCCGATGCCGCCCTGGAAAGTGAAGCCGAGTTCGATGATCGAGCACGGGCATTTGTATCGGTACGCATAATCCGCGCCACTCATGAGAAAAGGCCCCCGCGCATCCGCGCCGGGGGCCTTTGTCGGGGTGTCAGCCGCCGTAGCCGCCGTTGTCGCCCCCGTCGTGGTCCTCATCGTTGGCGCAGGCGTTGCCGAAGGCCGGGTTCAGCAGGCCGATGACGTCGACGGTGTTGCCGCAGAGGTTGATCGGGACGTGGACCGGGACCTGGGCGGCGTTGCCCGAGACGACGCCGGGCGAACCGGCGGCCACGCCCTGGGCGCCGGCGTCGGCCATGGCCAGGCCGGCACCGCTGATCACCACGGCGCCGGTGCCGAGCGCGACAGCGGCGGCCTTCGCGATGCGAGACATCACGTTCTCCTTTTTGCTGGACGGATACGGCCGCAAGATCGCGTCCGCATACCGGTTCAACGGACTCGCCCCGCCCAGGTAACGGCCTTAACGACATCCATCCGACGGACCCCGATTTATGGTGATTCCGGCGGAATAGGGCGGCCTAGTTCCGTTGCGCACGGTCGCCTGTGCGGAAAATCGTCGGAAATTCGTGGCGCGAATTATTGCGGGGCGGAGGGCACGAATGGTGGCACGGTGCCGGGCGGCTCTTCGTGGCGGTGGCGCAGGAGGAGCATCGCCGCGTCGTCGTGCAGGGGGCCCGCCGCGTGGTGGACCAGGTCGGCGCGCAGCTCCTTGAGGGCGGCCTCCGGGTCGGGGTCCTTGAGGAGCGAGGCGCGGTCGCCGAGCGGGTAGAAGTCTCCGGCCCGGTCCCGCGCCTCCGTGACGCCGTCGGTGTACAGGAGGATCTGGTCGCCCGGCTCGAACCCGACGGTGTACGGCTCGGGCCCCTCCGCTCCGTGCACGCCGAGGCCGAGCGGCAGCGCGTACTGCGGCGGGCGCGGGAAGTGGGCCGAGCCGTCGGGGCGTACGAGCATGGCGGCCGGGTGCCCGAAGTTGAGGAACGTGACCTCGCTGCCGCCGCCCCGTACCTCGGCGAGGAGCGCGGTCACGAACTTCTCGCCGTGCAGGTCCCGGTCCACGGCGCGCTCCAGGCGGCGGCTCAGGCCGAGCAGTTCGGGCTCGTCGTGCGCGGCCTCGCGGAACGCGCCGAGGACGAGCGCCGCCGTCTCGACGGCGTCGAGCCCCTTGCCCTGCACATCGCCGATGATCACGCGTACGCCGCCCGGCGAGGCCACGACCTCGTACAGATCGCCGCCTATCCGGGCCTCTGCCACCGCCGATGTGTACGACACCGCCACCCGCAGCGGGCCGGCGCTGCGGGGCACCGGGCGCAGCAGCACGCGCTGGGCCACCTCCGCTATCGAGCGCACGCTCGCCAGCTCGGCGTCCCGGCGGCCGCGCATCACAGCGGCGGCTATGCCCGTGGCGGTCACGCCGAGGACGCAGATCAGCGCCGTGTACCCCCGGCGCTCGCCCAACTGCCCGTCGTCCACCGCGAGGAGCGAGCACAGGGCCATGGCGATGCCGCCGATCCACGCCGTGCGCCGCCAGCTGCCCACGAGGCCCGCGAAGGCGGGGCCGAGCGAGGCGAGCGGCAGCAGACCCCCGCCCGGGCCGGACGCCACGTCCGCGAGCGCGACCAGAGCCATGACCCCGTAGGGCAGGGCGGACAGCACGCGGTACGCCCGGCCTCTCCCCCGGCTTTCCTGACCCTTCGCCTCGGTCATACGTCACCCCGGCTTGACCAACGGCCGGTGGAGTGGCGAAAGTTCCCGCAACGGCCTCGCAAAGGGCGGTAAAACCCGGCATCAATGAACAGTAAAGATTGCCGGGATATGGCAATGTGCGAACGCCGGTCGTGGTGCGAGGATGTGGCCATCACCGAAGGGGGCGGCCGGTACGGGTACGGCCGGAAGGGGGATGCGGTGACGGTTTTTCTGGGGCTCGGTATCGCGGGGGTCGTGCTGCTGGTGCTCGCCCTCGTCTTCGACGGCGTGCTCGAAGGGCTCTTCGGCGGCGCCGGGTTCCTCGACGGGCTCTTCGACGGGCTGCTCTCGCTGCCGGTCGTCGCCGGGTTCGTCTCGATGCTCGGCTTCGGCGGTGCACTCGTGCTCGGCACCACCGGCCTCGGGGCGGGGCCCGCCACCGCCGTGGGGGCCGGCGCGGGGGTCGCGGCCGGGTGGCTGACCTGGCGGCTGAGTCGGGCCCTGATGCGCGATCAGGACGGATCCGCCCCGCGCGGCGACGACCTCGTCGGCACGGCGGGTTCCGTCGTCACGGCGATCCCGGCCGACGGCTACGGCGAGGTGCTGCTGCGGCTCGCCGGCCAGCCGGTGAAGCTCGCGGCGAAGAGCGCAGGGGCGACGGCCGTGGCACGGGGCAGCGAGATCTGGGTCGAGGAGTCCCTCTCGCCCACGTCGGTCGCCGTGCGGCCCGTCCAGCGCTGAGCGCCTCCGCCGGGGTCCTACAGCCGTGGCCATACATACGTAATCGATCCACCGTCCCCCAGGGGGCAGGAGGGGGGAATCACCATGAGTCCAGTGCTCATCTCCGTCATCGGAGTCGTCGTACTCGTCGTGCTGCTCGCGCTCGTCGTCGTGACCCGGTACAAGGTGGCCGGGCCCAGCGAGGCGTTCATCGTCACCGGGCGGCGCGGGAAGCAGGCCACCGACCCGGAGACCGGCCGGGTGTTCACCGACAACAGCGGCCAGAAGGTCGTGGTCGGCGGCGGCGTCTTCGTCGTCCCGTTCGTCCAGCAGAAGTTCACCCTCGACCTGTCGTCGCGGCACATTCCGATCGCCGTGCGCGGCGCGGTCACGCTGCGCGGAGTGAAGGCCAACCTCGAGGGCGTCGCCATCGTCAAGGTCGGCGGCACCGAGGACTCGATCCGGGCCGCGGCCCAGCGCTTCCTCGCCCAGCAGGGCGGCATCGTCGGCTTCACGCAGGAGGTGCTCTCGGGCGCCCTGCGCTCCATCGTCGGCCGGATGTCGGTCGAGGACATCATCCGGGACCGGGCCGCGTTCGCCGGGCAGGTCGCCGAGGAGGCCGAGGCCAGCCTCTCCGGGCAGGGCCTCGTCCTCGACGCCTTCCAGATCCAGGACATCACCACCGAGGGCTCGTACCTGGAGGACCTCGGCCGGCCCGAGGCCGCCCGCGCCAAGCAGGAGGCCGACATCGCCGAGGCGGTCGCGCGCCGCGCCGCCGAGCAGGCCCGGCTGAAGGCTGAGGAGGAGATCGCGATCGCGCAGCGGACCTTCTACCTGAAGCAGGCCGAGATCAAGGCCGAGACCGACGAGGCCGCGGCGCGTGCCGGGGCCGCCGGTCCGCTGGCCGAGGCCGCGCGCCGGCAGGAGGTGCTCGCCGAGCAGGAGAAGGTCGCCCAGCGCCAGGCGGCCCTGACCGACCGCGAGCTGGACACCCAGGTCCGTAAGCCCGCCGACGCCGCGCGCTACCAGGCCGAGCAGGAGGCGGAGGCCCGCCGTATCGGTCTGGTCAAGCAGGCGGAGGCCGACGCCGCGCGGTCGCGGCTGACCGGTGAGGGCGAGAAGGCGCACCGTGCGGCGCTCGCCGACGCCGTCCGCCTGGAGGGTGAGGCCGAGGCGGCCTCGATCGGCGCGAAGGGTGCCGCCGAGGCGGAGGCCATGCACAAGAAGGCCGACGCGTTCGCGCGGTACGGCGACGCCGCGGTGCTCCAGATGGTCGTCGAGGTGCTGCCGAGCGTCGTCGCGAAGGCGTCCGAGCCGCTGAGCGCCGTGGACAAGATGACGGTGATCTCGACGGACGGCGCGAGCCAGCTGTCGCGCACGGTCGCCGACAACGTCGCGCAGGGGGTCGAACTCCTCAGCTCCACCACGGGAGTCGACCTGGCGTCGCTCCTCAAGGGGCTTACTTCGGGATCGGGTTCGGCAGCTGCGGCCAAGGGGCAGGTGCCTGCGCCCGCGGCCGGATCCGCTTCCGCTTCCGCCGCGGACAGCAACGGCCGGATCGAGGTCGCCGGGGAGTAACTTCCCAGGCAGCGGCATCAGCAGGGCGGCGTCCGCCGTATTCAGGTCGTCGGGATTCCGGTCCCGGGGCCGGTCTACGGGCATGGGCGCCGCCCTGTTGCCGTGACCGGCGCCGCCCCGTCAGTGCGTGGACACCAGTGGCCGTAGACGCGTCGTGCTCAGGCGGTCCACCAGTGGGGCGGCCCGGGTCGCGAGCGGGGTGAGCAGGAGGGCCAGAGTGGCGCCTACGGCCAGGCCCACCGCGACGTCGTGCGGGTAGTGCGCGCCGATCCACACCCGGGAGGCGCCCATCAGGACCGCCGCCGGGACCGCGATCAGGCCGATGCGGCGGTCGGCGAGCAGCAGCGTGACGGCCGCCGCGGCGGCGATCACCGCGTGGTTGCTGGGGAACGACCAGTCCCCGAGTGCCGGGCACGCCTCCACGGTCACCGTGTGGAGCGTGCGGCACGGACGCTGTTCGTCGACGACCGACTTGAACAGGGAGTTCACCGCATAGGCGACCACGACGATGACCGGGGACGCGAGGGCCCGGGCCATCAGGACGCCGCCCTCGCCTCTCGCGCGCCACCACGCCGCGATCATGAGTACGGCGAAAAGCGCGAGCCCGTAGTCCGACCAGGCGGACACGACGGCGTTCACCGCGTGCGGAGTGCTGTGCGCCAGGTCGGTCACCCACGTGTAGAGACCGCCGTCCACGGACGCGCCGCTGAAGGCGAGGGGTGCGGTCATGAAGTGCCCTCCTCCGCGGCGCGGCGCTCACGAGACCGGGCGCGGGAGCGCCACACCTCCAGGACCAGCGGGATCAGGGAGACGATGACGACGAGGGCGACGATCGGCAGGAGGTAACGGTCGACGTTCGGCACCGACGAGCCGAGTCCGTAGCCCGCGAGGACCAGGCCGACCGTCCAGACGAGGCCGCCGACGACCTGCCACACCGTGAAGACCCGCGCCGGCACCCCGAGCGCTCCGGCCAGCGGATTGAGCACCGTACGGACGACGGGGACGAATCGGGCCAGGACGATCGCCTTGGCGTGCCCGTACCGATCGAGAAGCTCCTCGGCGCGGGCCGCCCCCTCGTGCAGCCGCTTGGCTCTGCTGCGGGCGAGGAGCGCGCGGCCGCCGCGCCGCCCGATCCAGTACCCGGCCTGCGCTCCGGCCAGCGCGCCCACGACGGCGGCGGCCAGGACCTGCGGCAGCGAGAGGTGGACGGGCCCGTGCGAGCCGCCCGCGCACAGCAGGCCGGCCGTGAAGAGCAGCGAGTCGCCCGGCAGGAAGAACCCGACGAGCAGTCCGGTCTCCGCGAACAGGACGACGGCCACGCCGAGGGCGCCGAAGGCGGACAGGAGGGAACCCGCGTCCAGCACGTTCACCGCTTGGGCGGCGGCGAGGGGGTCTACGGCCATGGGGCCGCTCCTCTCTCGGTCGTCTCATAATGGGCTGAACGGCGGCCGCGAGCCGGCGCGCCGACCGCACGACTACAGTCGTGTAGACGGTCTACTCAACTGTAGACGAAGAAGAGCGGAGGATCGTTCCATGGCCGAGGAGCAGGAACGGCGTCCCGCGGGCGAGCTGGAGGCGAGCGTCCTCGCCGCGCTCTGGGCCGCCGAGACGCCGCTCACACCCGGCGAGGTGCAGCGGGCGCTCGCCGACGGCCTGGCCCGCACCACCGTGACCACGATCCTGACCCGGCTCTACGGCAAGGGGACGGTCACCCGGGACCGGGCGGGCCGCGGCTACGCGTACCGGCCCGCGCAGGACGCGCACGGGCTCACGGCCCGCCGTATGCACGCCGAACTCGACAAGGACGAGGACCGCGGCACGGTGCTGGCCCGTTTCGTCTCCGAGCTGAGCAGCGAGGACGAGCAGATGCTGCGCGCGCTGCTCGACGGCGACGGCGGAGGCGACAGCGGTACCGAAGGCGGCACAGGGAGCGGCGACCCCGGAGGTACCGGCCGATGATCTTCGCCGTCTGGATCCCGCTGCTCATGCCGCTGCTCGCCGTGCCCGCCGCGCGGCGCGCCGCCGAGTGGCTGCCGCCCCGCGCGGCGGCGTGGACGCTGGCGGGCTTCTCCGTCGTCCTCGCCGGGTCCAGCACGGCCTCGCTCGGACTCCTCGCCTCCGCCGGGGCGCTGCGGCTGCCTCCCGTGGCCGCCCTCGGGCGTCTGTCGCCACCCCTCCTCGGCGACGGCTCCCCGGTGCTCGTTCCCGCGTCGGTCCTCGCCGCGCTCGCGTTGGCTGCTGGCGCGTTCGCGCTGGTCCGTACGGGGCTGCGGCAGCGGCGCGAGATGCGGGCGGCCCGCGCCGGGTCCGCCGGCGCCGACGAACTCTCCGTGCGGCCGGACGAACTCCCGTACGCCTACGCCCTTCCGGGCCGCCCCGGCCGGATCGTCGTGACGACGGGGATGCTGCGGTCCCTCGACGCGCGGGAGCGCGAGGTGCTCTTCGCGCACGAGCGCGCCCACCTCGCGGGCCGCCACCACCTGTTCCTCGCGGCGGCCGAACTGGCCGTCACCCTGCACCCGATGCTGCGCGGTCTGCGCGAACCCCTTGCCTACGCGCTCGAGCGCTGGGCGGACGAGTCCGCCGCCACCGCGACGGGCGACCGGGCGCTCACCGCGCGCGCGATCGGCCGGGCCGCTCTCGCCGCGGCCCGCTTCCCGGGGGCCGGATCACGGCCCCGTACGGCGCTCGCCGTCGCGGCCGGCCCGGTGCCGCGGCGCGTCACCGCCCTGCTGACCACGAACGCCACGTCGGCCCGCCCGCGCAAGGCGCTGCGGCGCGCGCTGGCCGGCGCGCTCCTGGTGTGCGCGGCGCTCTCGGCCGGCGCGGTCGCCGACGCGGCTCACGACCTGCACGCGGGCGTGGAGGTCGCCCAGGGAGAGACCGGCCGCTGAATCCGGCCTCCTCGCGCGCGTGGCCCGTCACTTACCCGTCTTCACCGTCCAGCTGACGCTGTTGGACGCCGCCCGGATCGCCGCCGGGTCCCGCAGCGACGCGCTGCTGTCGACGGCGGTCGCCGTGATGGTGTGCATGCCCTTGCGCGCGCCGAGCTCCTTGCCGGTGACGCTGTGCTCCGCGGCGGCGCGGCGCACCTCGACCCCGTCGACGTACCAGTGCACGCGCACGTCGGACAGGCCCTTGGCGAGCGGCGCGAGGTCCACGCGGATGTGGTCCTGGGGGCGCAGGGTGCGGGCGGTGGGGGTGCGGGCCGTGAGCACGTCGGCGTCGCGGTAGAAGCCGGCGATCATCGCCTCGCGGCCGACGAGGTTGAACTGCTCGGTGTCCAGGGCGCGCATGATCGAGTTCTGGGTGGGGCGGTAGATCCCGTACTCGTAGTAGCCGCCGCCCTCGTACGTGCCCACGGTCCCGCCCGCCGGGTCGCTCTCGCCGAGCCAGCGGTACCACTTGGCCTTGGCGCCGGACATGCCGTCCGCCGTCTGGATGCTGGTGTTGGGCTCGACGGGCTCCGCGCCGGGGTACCTGCCGTAGCCGTCGTACTGGTACTCGTCGGCCAGCAGGCCTATGGAGTGGCCCAGTTCGTGGGCGCCGATCAGGTACGAGCGGTCGTTGTCGGAGGACATCGTGGCGATGCCGGTGTGCCCGGCCGTCGACTGGACGCCGCTGTAACCGGCGCCGCCGTACTTCGTGGCGTTCGAGACGACGAAGACGATGTCGGAGTCCGGGGCCTGCTGTGCGTACGAGTCGACCTTCTTCTCGTCGATGCACAGCAGCCGCTCGACGTCGTCGCAGAAGAAGTAACTACTGAGCGCGGTGTCCTTGACGACGTCCTGGGTGGGATCCCCGGAGACACCCGATTCGTTCGAGACCGCGTTGACGAGCCAGAAGTTGAAGAGGCCCTTGTAGCTCTTGTACGGCTCGATCGCGAAGATCGAGGCGAGCTTGGACTCGGCGTCCTGCCTGAAGTCCTCCTGCTGGTCCGCCGTGTAGCCGTCGCCCATGATCACGAGGTCGAGGCGGCCCTCGGAGGGGCCCGTCTTCTGCAGCGCGGTGACCTCGCCGTCCGGGGCGGCCGTCGCGGGCGCGCGCCTCTCCTTACGGATCTCCGCCGGTACGGCGGCGGGAACCTGGACGTGCCGGCCCTCTCCGTGGGAGTCGGCGAAGTACTCGACCGTACGGGTCCCCGTGTCGGAACGGCCCGCGGCTTCGGCGGCGTCGGCGTGACCGGCGAGGCCGGCACCACCGAGGGCGGCGGCCGCGAGTACACCGGCGAGGAGCGCGGCAGGCAGGGGGCGGCGCGGGGACTTGGGTATCGGCACGAGGACCTCGGGTACTCAAGTAGGAGACATAAGTGCTGGGTTAATCAGACTTAATCGGTCGATCAACCTAGGGGGTGGCGTGACGGCTGACAAGGGGTAAGACTCAAGTGCCCTGCGGCGAAGAACAGTTGCGGGTGCGGAACCACGGAGCGGGACAGGAAGGGCGGCGCGCCGCACGATGACGCACGACAGCACCCCGGAGGCGGGCGGCCCCGGCTCCATACCGGACGGGGAACCCGGCCTCGTACCGGACGCCGAGCCCGCCGAACCTGCCGACGAACCCATCGGCCGCCGCGTCCTGCGTCTGCGTACGGAACGCGGGTTGACCCAGCGCCAGGTCGCCGAGCCCGTCTACACGCCCGCCTACATCTCCACCCTGGAAGCGGGCCGCGTCCGCCCCTCCGACGCCGCCCTGCGGCATGTCGCCGAGCGCCTCGGAGTGACCTACGAGGAGCTCACGACGGGGCAGCCCGCCCACCTCGCCACCCGGCTGCGCCTGCGCCTCACCGAGGCCCAGCGCGGGCTCACCACGGGCGCCGCCGAGGAGGCCGCCGTCCTCTACGAGAAGCTGCGTGCCGAGGCCGAGCGGCACGGCCTCACCGCCGAACAGGCCGCCGCCGAACTCGGCCTCGGCGAGTGCGCCCTGGAGACCGGCGAACTCCCCGCCGCCCACCGGCACTTCGAGGCCGCCGAAGCGCTGCTCGTCGCAGTAGGCGCACCGCTGCCCCAGCGCGCCCCCGTCGTGCGCGCGCGTGCCCTCGCGCACTACCTCTCCGGAGAGCTGCGGTACGCGTGCTACCTCCTGGAGTCCGCGCTCGACGAGCTGAACACCAGCGGCCTGCACGACCCGGACGCCCTGCTGCTGCTCTACACCGCGACCATCGCCCCGTACATGGACATGGGCGCCCACGCGCGCGCCGCGCAGGCCGCCGAGCTGGCGCTCTCGCTGGCCCCGCAGGCCGGGGACCCCGTACTCGTCGCCAAGATGCACCGCTCGGTGGCCCGTACGCTCCTCGCCGAGGGCCGCGCCGCGGAGGCCGACGCCTCCCTGAGCAAGGCCGCCGAGCTGTACCAGCGGCTCCAGATCCGCACCGAACTCGCGCACTGCCACTGGATGCGTGGCTATGTGCACGCCCAGGACGGCCGACTCGCCGACGCGGAAAGGGAGTTGAGAACCGCGCGCGACATGCTGTCGGCCAAGCGGGCGGTGCTCTACACGACGCAGGTCGAGGTGGAGCTGGCCGACGTACTGCGCCGCAGGGGCAGCAGCGACGAGGCGGCCGCGCTGCTGCGGGCCCTGCTCGGCGACCTGAATCCGGAGCGCGGCGCCGTCCACGCGGCGGGCGCGCACCGGCTGCTCGGCATCATCGCGGAGGAGTCGGGGGCCGCGGGCGACCCGGAGGACACGGCGGCGGCCGAGGCCGCGGAGGAGCACTACGTCACCGCACTGAGCCTGCTCGAACGCGCCGGCGCGGCGGGCGACCTGGCCGACCTGTGCCGCCTGCTCGGCGACCTCTACCGCCGCACGGGCCGTATCGACGCCGCCCTCGACACGTACCGCACGGGCCTCGGACACCGCGCCGCGCCCGGCACCACCACCCTCGGCCCGGCACCCGCCGAGCCGCCCGTGTGACCGGGAAGCCATCCACAGGCTGGAGTTATCCACAGGCTGGGGAACCTCGTCGGCGGATTGTCGGCCGGTGGAGGCACTATGGGGCCATGACTGAGAGCAACGGGGCCCCTCGGGGGGCGGGCGGCGGATCCATGCCGGACTGGGAGAAGCGCTTCCGTGCGCCGCGGGTGTCCCTGCCCGACTGGGCGGAGGACGCGCCGGACCGCTCCCTGTTCGTGTCGAACGCGACGGGGACGTACGAGCTGTACGCGTGGGACCGGGCGACGGGCGAGCAGCGCAGAGCGACGGACCGGCCGAACGGGACGACGGACGGCGTCCTGTCCCCCGACGGCGAGTGGATCTGGTGGTTCAGCGACAAGGACGGCGACGAGTTCGGGGTGTGGCTGCGCCAGCCCTTCGGCGGGGGCGACGACGTCCCCGCGGTGGACGGGCTCGAAGCCTCGTACCCGGCGGGCCTGGCCATCGGGAGGGACGGTTCGACGGCGGTCGTGGGCCGCTCCACGGACGAGGACGGCACGACGATCCATGTCGTCCGCGACGGCGGCGCGCCCCAGGAGATCTACCGGCACCGCGAATCGGCCGGCGTCGGTGACCTCTCGCACGACGGCACCCTCATCGCCATCGAGCACACGGAGCACGGAGACGCCATGCACTCGGCGCTGCGTGTGGTGCGGCCCGACGGGACGACGGTCGCCGAGCTCGACGACACCAAGGGCGGCATGCAGGAGCTGGGCCTGGAAGTCCTGGGCTTCGCTCCGGTCGACGGGGACAACCGGCTCCTCGTCGGGCATCAGCGGCGCGGACGCTGGGAGCCGATGGTGTGGGACGTGGCGTCGGGCGAGGAGACCGATCTCGCCCTCGACCTGCCCGGTGACGTCTCCGCCGAGTGGTATCCGGACGGCTCCGCCCTCCTGGTCGCGCACAGCTTCGAGGCCCGCAGCGACCTGTGGCGGTACGAGGTCGGCTCGGGCGCGCTGACCCGCGTCGAGACGCCGCCGGGCACGGTGTCGGGGGCGACGGCGCGGCCCGACGGCAGCGTGGAGTACCTGTGGTCCTCGGCGGCGGAGCCATCGGTCGTCCGGTCCACGTCGGGTGGCGTGGTCCTCGATCCGCCCGGGCTCAAGGCGCCCGCGTCGGTGCCGGTGGAGGACGTGTGGGTCGAGGGGCCCGGCGGCCGCATCCACGCCCTCGTACAGAAGCCGGCGGGGACGACGGGGCCGCTGCCCACCGTGTTCGAGGTGCACGGGGGGCCGACGTGGCACGACAGCGACTCGTTCGCGGCCGGACCCGCGGCCTGGGTGGACCACGGGTACGCGGTGGTCCGGGTCAACTACCGGGGCTCGACCGGATACGGGCGCGAGTGGACGGACGCGCTCAAGCACCGCGTCGGCCTCATCGAGCTGGAGGACGTCTCGGCGGTCCGCGAGTGGGCCGTGTCGTCCGGGCTCGCCGACCCGGACCGGCTCGTCCTCGCGGGCGGCTCGTGGGGCGGATACCTCACGCTCCTCGGCGTCGGCACCCAGCCGGACGTCTGGGCGGTGGGCCTCGCGGCCGTGCCCGTCGCGGACTACGTCACGGCGTACCACGACGAGATGGAGGCCCTCAAGGCGCTGGACCGCACGCTGTTCGGCGGCACCCCTGAAGAGGTCCCCGACCGCTTCACCGCCTCGTCCCCGCTGACGTACGTGGACGAGGTGAAGGCCCCGGTCTACATCTCGGCAGGGGTCAACGACCCGCGGTGCCCGATCCGCCAGATCGACAACTATGTGGACCGGCTCGCGGCACGCGGCGCGACGCACGAGGTGTACCGGTACGACGCGGGGCACGGTTCGCTCGTCGTGGAGGAGCGGATCAAGCAGGTGCGGCTGGAGCTGGACTTCGCGGCGCGCCATCTGACCTGACGGCGACGCTCTCGCGCGGGGCGGGCACGGGGACGCGAGGCTACGGGTCCCGGGGTGGG
Organism: Streptomyces sp. NBC_01445; assembly: GCF_035918235.1. Taxonomy (NCBI): domain Bacteria; kingdom Bacillati; phylum Actinomycetota; class Actinomycetes; order Kitasatosporales; family Streptomycetaceae; genus Streptomyces; species Streptomyces sp. NBC_01445. The sequence continues at coordinate 5,116,653 of NZ_CP109485.1, forward strand.
TGGTCCTGAGAGCCGGGCCCACCCCGCGGCCCGGGTCCCCGCGCGGGAGCCGTACCGTGGGGAGGGTGTACCGGTTCCTGCTGACCCCCCGGTGGTGGGGGATCAACCTGTTCGTCGTGCTCGCCATCCCCTTCTGCGTCTTCATGGGCTCCTGGCAGCTCGGCCGCTTCGAGGACCGGGTGCAGGGCCACAAGGACGCCTCGGCGCAGTCGACGGCGAACGAGAAGGCCGCGCCCCGGCCGCTCGACTCCCTGCTGCCCGTGGACCAGAAGACGTCCGGCAAGCGGGCCACCGCGACCGGGCACTACGGCAAGCAGTTCCTGGTCCCCGACCGTGAACTCGACGGCAGGACCGGCTTCTACGTGGTGACGCTGCTGCGCACGGAGGGGGGCGCCGGTCGGGCGCTGCCCGTCGTACGCGGCTGGGTGCCCGGCGCGGCGAGCGCCGCGAAGACTCCCGCCGCGCCCCGGGGCGAGGTCACCGTCACCGGCGCGCTCCAGGCCTCCGAGAGCCCCGGCTCGGGCGGGGCGCCCGCCGCGGGGGGCCTGCCGGCCGGGCAGCTCGGCGCGATCAGCGCGGCATCCCTGGTGAACCTCGTCCCGTACGACGTCTACGACGCGTGGGTCACGCTCGACAGGGCGGACTCGGGGATGACGGCGGTACCGGCGACGGCGCCGCAGGGCAGTGGCCTCGACCTGAAGGCGTTCCAGAACCTGGGCTACACCGGCGAGTGGTTCGTCTTCGCGGGCTTCGTGGTCTTCATGTGGTTCCGCCTGCTGCGCCGCGAGGCGGAGTTCGCGCGGGACGCCGCCCTGGGGCTCACGGAATCGGATGACGCTTCGGACGCGGCAGACTCCCCGGAGCCCGCGAGCCCCGAAGCGGCCCGAGGCTAGTCCGGCACCTCCGCCGCAAGGGCGAGTGCGAGTGCGAGGCGCCCCCGGCGAGGCCGGGTTTCGCCCCGCCGCTCCCCCTAGGACGCCGGCAGAATCCCCGTGCGGTACACCGTTCCCGAGCACGCGTTGGGGATGGTCGCGCTGGAGGAGGGCGTGCCCCCTTCCGCTGTGTGGGAGACCGCTACGCTGCCGTCGGCCGTCGGGCCCTCGGCCACCAGCTGCGTGGACAGGCCGCTCTGGTCCGGGTTCGAGCCCGTCGCGTCGCCCGTGGTGCCGCCGGACGGGGTCGGGCTGGGCGACGGGTCGCCACCGCCTCCCGTGGTCGGGCACTCCGCGGACGGGATCCATGCGAAGCGGACCTCGTACGACATGCCCGGTTCGAGGATCAGCTGGCTGGGCTCCGTCGACGGGTCGGGCAGCCCGGTCGCGGCGTCGCCCGCCGTGTGGTCGACGACGTTGACCTTGGCCGGGTCGGCCGCGCCCTGGGCCATGACGGAGACGGTGCCGGGGGTGTCCACGGAGCAGTTCGCCTGGGAGATGTTCGTGACGCGGAAGGAGCCGTAGACATTGCCGCCCGCGTCGGCCGCGCCGACGTTCGCCGGGGCGCCGCCGAGGTCGGCCGCCCCGCAGACCGGGGAGCTCGCGGCCGCCGTGCTCGCGGGATCAGGGCCCCCGGTGGCACCACCGCCCGCACCCTTGCCCTTGTCACCGGGCTTGCCCTTCTTGCCGTCCTTGTCCTTGGACTTGGACTTGCCCGAAGGGCTCCCCGTGCCGCTCTCGCCGCCGTCGGGCCCCTTCCCGGAGCCCGTACCGCCGTGCGACGCCTCGCTGTTGCCGGCGATGGACGGCCGGTCGTTCGACCCGCTCTGGCCCGCCACATGGACGAGCGCGGGGATCGCCGTGCCGATGAACAGGGCCGCGGCCGCCATACCGACGACGGCCTGCCGCTTACGGGCCCGCCGGGCGGGCACTGCGCGGCGCAGATGTTCGAGCGTCCCGTTCGTCGGCTCGATCTCCTCCACGGCCTCGTGCAACAGGCGCCGCAGCGCCAGCTCGTCACTGCCGAGGGAGTCCAGCGGGTCGACAGAGTCCGCGCCGCCCGCGGAGTCCGGGCGGCCGAAGGGATCCTCGGGACCGCCGAAGAGGCCGTCGTCCTGGCCGGGGCCGTGATTCACAGTTCCATCCCCGGATCCCACATGCCTGTTCTGCTCATCCCGATCATTGCGGTGCTTGTCGCTGCTCATGCGGGGGCCTCCATGGCGACGCGCAGCGCCGCTATGCCCCGGGATCCGTACGCCTTCACTGATCCGAGGGAGATGCCCAGGGCCTCCGCCACCTGCGCCTCGGTCATGTCCGCGAAGTAGCGCATGACGAGGACCTCGCGCTGACGGCGCTGCAGCCCGCGCAGCGCCTTCTTCAGCGCGTCGCGCTCAAGGAGGTCGTACGCGCCCTCCTCCGCGCTCGCCATGTCGGGCATCGGCTTCGTCAGAAGCTTCAGGCCGAGGATGCGGCGGCGCAGGGCGGAGCGCGAGAGGTTCACGACCGTCTGCCGCAGATACGCGAGCGTCTTCTCGGGGTCACGCACTCTCTTGCGCGCGGAGTGGACCCTGATGAACGCCTCCTGCACGACGTCCTCGCACGAGGCCGTGTCGTCCAGGAGCAGGGCCGCGAGACCGAGAAGCGACCGGTAGTGGGCGCGGTAGGTCTCGGTGAGATGGTCGACCGTGGTGCCTGCTGCCATCGTCTCCTCAGCGCCTTCGCGCTGAGTGGGTATGCGGGCAGGCCGCGCTGCTGGCATGGGGGCGATCACCGGCATGCCGCCGGACGAACCGGACATCCGGGGACGCCGGGGCGGGCGAAGGGCCGCGCCCCTCGCCTGAACCGCTGTGAAATCGAGTACCTCTGCCACGCCTGTTGGACACGCTTCCCCCCGTCAGGGTTGTACGCGACAGGCGTCCTGTTTGCGGCAGGCATCATCCATGACGCTGCGTCAAGTGCCCTCATGCGTACCCGCTCTTCCCCTATGCCCCAGTTTCCCCTGGCGCCCCTAGGCCCGGCGCCCCCGAAAGGCGATCGCAAAGACGCTCCCCGTCCCGTGCGCGGTTGCACGGAACGGGGAGGGATCTTCGACGAATCTTCGGACGCGCGGACCGTCGCGTTCAAGTGGTTAAGACCACCGATCGCCCACAGGTCCTTCACAGATCTTATAAAGCGCGCCGGATAAAAGAACACCAAGCCCGGCTTCCGGACGGTGAAGAGGCCGAACTCACGCGGCGGGCGGGAACTCCTGGGCCACCAGCTCGGCGATCTGCGCGGTGTTCAGGGCCGCACCCTTGCGCAGATTGTCCCCGCACACGAAGAATTCGAGCCCGGCCGGGTCGTCGAGGGAGCGCCGGACACGGCCCACCCAGGTCGGGTCGGTGCCCACCACATCGGCGGGCGTCGGGAACTCACCGGCGGCCGGGTTGTCGAAGAGCACGACACCGGGCGCGGTCGCGAGGATCTCGCGTGCCTTGTCGACCGTGACCTCGCTCTGGAAGCGGGCGTGGACGGTCAGGGAGTGCGTGGTGACGACGGGGACGCGTACACACGTCACCGCGACCTTGAGGTCCGGCAGGCCGAGGATCTTGCGGGACTCGTCCCGCACCTTCATCTCCTCCGAGGACCAGCCGTCCTCGCGCAGGGACCCGGCCCACGGCACGACGTTGAGCGCCACGGGCTCGAGGAAGGGGCCGGTGTTGTCGCCGACCGCACGGCGTACGTCGCCGGGGTGGGTCCCGAGCTCCGTACCGGCCACGAGCGACATCTGCTGGCGCAGGGTGTCGATGCCGGCTCGGCCGGCCCCGCTGACGGCCTGGTAGCTGGAGACGACCAGCTCGCGCAGCCCGAACTCGGCGTGCAGCGCTCCGACGGCGACGATCATCGAGAGGGTCGTGCAGTTGGGGTTGGCGACGATGCCGCGCGGCCGCACGCGCGCGGCGTGCGGATTGACCTCGGGCACGACGAGCGGCACGTCCGGGTCCATGCGGAAGGCGGCCGAGTTGTCCACGACGACCGCCCCCTTGGAGGCGGCGACGGGCGCCCACTGCGCGGAGATCTCGTCGGGTACGTCGAACATCGCGACGTCGACCCCGTCGAAGACCTCTTCGCACAGGGCCATGACCTCGACCTCCTCCCCGCGCACGGCCAGCTTGCGGCCGGCCGAGCGTGAGGAGGCGATCAGGCGGATCTCGCCCCAGATGTCCGCGTGCTGCGAAAGGATCTGGAGCATGACCGCGCCGACGGCCCCGGTCGCTCCCACGACCGCGAGCGTCGGCCTGTCGGTCTGAGCCATCAGCGGCCGGTGCCTCCGTAGACCACGGCCTCGTCGGAGTCCGAGTCGAGGCCGAAGGCGGTGTGCACGGCGCGCACGGCCTCGGTCACATCGTCGGCGCGCGTGACGACCGAGATGCGGATCTCGGAGGTCGAGATGAGCTCGATGTTGACGCCCGCGTCGCTGAGCGCCTCGAAGAACCCGGCCGTGACACCCGGGTTCGTCTTCATACCGGCGCCCACGAGGGAGATCTTGGCGATCTGGTCGTCGTAGCGCAGGGACTCGAAGCCGACCGCGCTCTTCGTCTTCTCCAGGGCGTCGATGGCCTTGCGGCCCTCGGTCTTCGGGAGAGTGAACGAGATGTCCGTCAGGCCGGTCGAGGCCGCGGACACGTTCTGCACGATCATGTCGATGTTGACCTGGGAGTCCGCGATGGCCCGGAAGATGTTCGCGGCCTCCCCGGGCTTGTCCGGGACACCGACGACGGTGATCTTCGCCTCGGAGGTGTCGTGAGCGACACCGGAGATGATGGCCTGCTCCACCTTCTGGTCCCCTTGATCAAAGTGCGGTTCGTTGCTGACCCAGGTGCCCTGCAGTCCCGAGAAGGACGAGCGGACGTGGATCGGGATGTTGTAGCGGCGCGCGTACTCCACACAGCGGTGGAGGAGCACCTTGGACCCGGAGCTGGCGAGCTCCAGCATGTCCTCGAAGGAGATCCAGTCGATCTTCCGCGCCTTCTTCACGACGCGCGGGTCGGCGGTGAACACGCCGTCGACGTCCGTGTAGATCTCGCACACCTCGGCGTCGAGGGCCGCGGCGAGGGCGACTGCGGTCGTGTCGGACCCGCCACGGCCGAGCGTGGTGATGTCCTTCTTGTCCTGGCTGACGCCCTGGAACCCGGCGACGATGGCGATGTTGCCCTCGTCGAGCGCCGTCCTGATCCGTCCCGGCGTCACATCGATGATCCGGGCTTTGTTGTGGACCGAGTCGGTGATGACGCCGGCCTGACTGCCCGTGAACGACTGGGCCTCGTGGCCCAGGTTTTTGATCGCCATGGCCAGCAGGGCCATGGAGATCCGCTCTCCGGCGGTCAGCAGCATGTCGAATTCGCGCCCGGCAGGGATCGGGGATACCTGCCCGGCGAGATCGATCAACTCATCCGTCGTGTCGCCCATCGCGGACACCACGACAACCACCTGGTTGCCGTTCTTCTTGGCGTCGACGATTCGCTTGGCGACCCGCTTGATGCCTTCGGCATCGGCTACGGAGGAGCCTCCGTACTTCTGCACGACAAGGCCCACGTGCGCTCCTCGCTCAGTTTGTCTCGGTCGGCTCAGTCTAACGAGCGGCCGAAATCAGCCCCGGGAATACCACATCCTGAGATGTCCCGCTCAGAAAGTGATCACCGGGCACAGGGACCCGGTGGGGCTTCACGCTCCGGCCGCTCGGACAGGCGCATGCCCGCACCCCGGCCCGGCAACCGGAAAAGTGGGGTGGGTCACTTCACCGGCCGGGTCGTCTCACCGGCGAGCACCCACGGGTGCGGGTCATTTCACCGGCACGTATCCACAGGTCAGAGGTCATTTCACCGTACGGAGCCCCAGCGGTCCCGCGATCTCCTCCGCCATGACCTTGCCCGCCGCCTCGGCGAGGGCTTCCTCGGCGAGGTCCTCGTCGGTGTCGAGGCCGTCCAGGTCGTCCAGCGGCTGGTTCAGGCGGACGTGCGCGACCAGGGACTGCAGCGCGCGCAGGGCGCCGGAGGCCGTGGAGCCCCAGTTCGAGAAGTAGGAGAACTGCCACCACCACAGGGCCTCGGTGGTGCGGCCCGCGCGGTAGTGGGCCATGCCGTGGCGCAGATCGGCCATGACGTCGGCCAGGTCGTCCGAGATCCGGCAGGCGACCGGCGCCTTGCGGGGCTCGTACGGGTCGAAGACCTCGGAGTAGACGTCGATCGGCTCCAGGATCGTGGCGAGCTTCTGGCGCAGGTCGTCGACGTCCGGCTCGGGGCCGAGATCGGGCTCGTAGCGCTCGTCGGGGACGATGTCCTCGTGCGCGCCGAGCCGGCCGCCCGCGAAGAGCAGCTGGGAGAGCTCGAGGAGCAGGAAGGGGACGGCCGAGTCCGGCTCGTCGCCCTTCGCCACCTCGGCGACCGCGACGAGGAAGGACTCGATCTGGTCCGAGATCTGGACCGCGAAGTCGTCCGGATCGTCCTTGACGGCGTTCAGTGTGGCGTCAGACATCTAGGAGTCGTCTCCCCTCGAAGGCGCGGCCGAGCGTGACCTCGTCCGCGTATTCCAGGTCGCCCCCCACCGGGAGCCCGCTGGCCAGGCGGGTGACCTTGAGGCCCATCGGCTTGATCATGCGGGCGAGGTACGTCGCCGTGGCCTCGCCCTCCAGGTTCGGGTCCGTGGCCAGGATCAGCTCGGTGACCGTGCCGTCGGCGAGACGGGCGAGGAGTTCCCTTATCCGCAGGTCGTCCGGGCCGACGCCCTCGATGGGGCTGATCGCCCCGCCGAGCACGTGGTACTTGCCCCGGAACTCGCGGGTCCGCTCGACGGCGACGACGTCCTTGGGCTCCTCGACGACGCAGATGACCGTGAGGTCGCGGCGCGGGTCGCGGCAGATGTTGCACAGCTCCTCCTGCGCCACATTGCCGCAGGTCGCGCAGAAGCGGACCTTCGCCTTGACCTCCATCAGGGCCTGCGCGAGACGCCGTACGTCCGTCGGCTCCGCCTGCAGGATGTGGAAGGCGATCCGCTGCGCGCTCTTGGGACCGACGCCCGGCAGCCTGCCGAGCTCGTCGATGAGGTCCTGGACCACGCCTTCGTACACGGAGTGCCTTCCGACTTCTGCTTGATGGTGCTGTGCCGCTGAGCATGCCAGCCGCTGAGTAGTACGTACGTTAGTTGCGCTACGGCTTCCTTAGAAGGGAAGCCCCGGGATGCCTCCGCCGCCCAGGCCCTGGGCCAGCGGGCCGAGCTTCTGCTGCTGGAGCGTCTGCGCGTTCTCGTTCGCCGCCTGGACCGCCGCGACAACCAGGTCGGCGAGGGTTTCGGTGTCTTCCGGGTCGACGGCCTTCGGGTCGATGACGAGGCCGCGCAGCTCGCCGGAACCGGTCACCGTCGCCTTGACCAGACCGCCGCCGGCCTGGCCCTCGACCTCGGTCAGCGCCAGCTCTTCCTGGGCCTTGGCGAGGTCCTGCTGCATCTTCTGGGCCTGCTGGAGCAACTGCTGCATATTGGGCTGGCCACCACCGGGAATCACGATTCAGCTCCTGTTGCGTACTGTTTCGACCTGCGACCGGGCGCGGGGTCTCCGCCCTGGAACGAGCCTACGTGGTCGGGGTGTCGCCCGCCCCGGCACCTTTCGCTGCACTCTTTCGAGTGAGCCGGTCCCCCTGCCTATACCTGATCAAGACCCACTTCCGGGCGGAAATCCCGTGAAAACGGGTCCTTGGCCACCCATTGGGCGGTAGGAAGATGCTCTGCACATGAGCCCCATCCGTGACCAGGACCAGTCGTAGGGAGTGCCGGGTGAGCCAGCCGGAGATGCAGCCCGAGGGACCGCCGCAGGAGGAGCGGGGCGCGCGCGGCGAGAGCAGTGACGGCACGGGTGACGCGGTGCGGCCGGGCGACCTGACCGGGCGGGCGTTTCCCGTCGGTGACTGGGGCGAGCCCGCCGAGCGGCTCGACGAGCTCTACCGGTGGGTGGAGCGCGGGGCGCTCGACACGGCGTACTGGTACCTCGCCGACCGGGTGTGGAAGCGGCGCGGGGCGCGGGCGCTGCGCGGCGGCGCGATCGTCGGTGCGGTGTCGGGGGCGGCGCTGCCGCTGCTCGATCTGACCGGGGCTCTGGGCGGGGTCGCGCCCTGGGGGTACCTGGCGCTGCTGCTCGCGGTGGCGTGCGTGGCCTGCGACCGGTACTTCGGGCTCACGTCGGGCTGGATAAGGGACGTGGCCACGGCCCAGGCGGTGCAGCGGCGGCTCCAGGCGCTCCAGTTCGACTGGGCGTCGGAGAGCGTGCGGGAGGTGCTCGGCCCGACGGAGGGCACGGCCAGCGAGGCCGCCGAGCGGTGCCTGTCGGTGCTGCGGCGCTTCACGGATGACGTGACGGACCTGGTGCGGGCGGAGACGGCGGACTGGATGGTGGAGTTTCGCTCGGGTCCGGCGCCGCTGGTGATGCAGTCCTCCGTCACCCCGGGCACCCGCCCCGTGGAACCCCCGCCGGGCCGCTTCCCGCTCCCCCCGGGCGCCCGCCCGAACATGCCCCGCCAGCGCCCGCCCGAGCCGCGCTGACCGCCCCGCCCCGCGTCACGCCTGGGGCGGCGAGAGCGCGCGGACGAAGCACACCCGGTCCTCCCCGGGCCCGTCGTAGTCCCGGTGCACGGGTACGCCGTCGGTCTCGCGGTCGCCCGCGACCACCGTGAAGCCCATGGCCCGGTGGAAGGCGACGGACCCCTTGTTGCCCGGCGAGGTGATCGCGCGGACCTCCCGGCGCCCGGCGCCGGCGGCCTGCCGGAAGAAGGTCTCGTAGAGGCCCCGGGCCACGCCCCGCCCGCGCAGCTCCGGGTCGACCCCCACGAAGTGGATGTACGCCTCGGTCTCGTTGTCGGCGGAGTGGAAGCCGACGAGGAACGCCCTGATGCCCGACCCGTCCTCGACGACCAGGCTGGTGCCGGCGAAGAACTGCAGGAACACCTTCGGCAGCAGCCGGGACAGCTCGCGGGCCCGGGCGGGGCTCCGCGAGTCGCCCCACCAGTTCTGCACATGGCGGACGAGCGCGGGGTGGTCGCGGACGTGGGCGGGGCGCATCTCGGGCACGGGGCTCCAGGTCAGCTGAAGATGATCATGGAGCCTTGGGCCAGGCTCCGGGTCGCGGCCGCGTGCAGGCCGAGCCAGACGTGGCGTTCGCGGGCGAAGGGGCTGTCGTCCAGGGGAGCCGGGGCCGCCGGTTCCTCCAGGGACGTGGGGCCCTCCGGCGGGACCGGGGGCGCCGGTGGGTTGGCCGGGTCTATGCCGATCGACCGGGCCACGTACTCCAGCTCCCGAAGCAGCGCGTGGGAGGAGCCGAGGGGGCCGCCGCCGGCGAGGAGTTCGTCGTTGGACAGCGGGCTCGGGAAGTCCACGGGGACGTACGCGCCCGCGTGGTCGTAGTGCCAGACCAGGTGCGACTGCTGGGCCGTCGTCTCGAACATCTCCAGGAGCTGCTCGTAGTCGCCGCCCAGTTCGTCGACCGGTGTGACGGCGAGGCCGCACATCTGGAGGAGGTAGGCGCGGCGCAGGAAGTGCAGCGCGTCGTAGTCGAAGCCGGCGACGGGGGCCACGTCACCGGAGAGTCCGGGCATGTACGAGTAGACCGGCACCGGTGGCAGTCCTGCCTCGTGCAACGCCTTGTCGTAGAGCGCGAGTTCCTCGGCGAAGGGGTTGTCGGGGCTGTGGCACAGCACATCGACGAGCGGGACCAGCCACAGGTCACAGGCCAAGGCGACTCCTCCGGTATGAAAGCCCGTAATGAACGGCGGAAAGGCAGCGTAATGCGCGGGGAGCCGGTTCAGCTCCCCCTCTGCACATTGCTCAGATCCCAGATCCATACGCCTCCGGTCCACGTTCCGGCCCTGCCGACCAGCTGGTCGACCGTCGCCCGCAGCACCCCGTCGTTCTGCTGCGGCGCGAGCACGAGGACGCCGGCGTGCCAGTACGCGAAGTCGCGGCGGGCCTGGGCGCGCCACGCGTCGGTGATCTCGGGGGCGCGGCCCGAGTAACGGATGTCCCGCAGCAGGTTGGAGGTCCAGCGGGGCGAGGCGCCGTAGATGCCGACGTGGTCGGGTCCGTAGGGGCCGTTGAAGTAGCCGCCGGGGAGGCGGAAGCCGAGGCCCGCCTCGGTCTGCCAGTGCAGGGCCTCCGCGTTGCCCGGGTCGGGCAGCGGCACCGGCACGAGGCTCTCGCCGGGGCCGACGTACCGCTTCCAGGTGCCGTCGGCGACGAACGCCGGGACGTCGGCCCGGTCGACCGCCCTGAGCGGCGCCGGGACGATCGGCACGAGCGCCGCGGCGACCGCCGCGAGCCCGAGGAGCCGGTACGGCACCCGCACCGCGGCAAGCCGGTCGAGCGCGAGGGCGAGCAGCATCCCGAGCGCGGGCGCGCACACCATCGCGACCCGCGACTCGATGACCGACTCGAACAGGGGCCGGTGGGCGAGCAGCGCCCAGGGGCCCGGCAGCACGACGTCGGTCAGCGGGATGCGGAACTTCGGGCCGAGCGAGAGCAGCGCCGCCGCGAGCGCGGTGAACGCGAGCGCCTTCACGGCGGCGCTGCGCCACAGCCGTACGACGATCGCGAAGGCGAGCGCGACGAGCGGCCAGCCGTAGAAGGCGTTCTGCTCGGTCGGGTTGAGGGCGAGCGTGGCGGCGCGCTCGCGGGAGCCGGCGAGGGAGCGCTCGGCGAAGGAGAGGAGGGCGAGGGGGCTGTTGCCCGCGTTGTCGCCGTGCAGCACGCTCTTGTAGCTCTGCGGGCCGAGGAACTGCCAGTACAGGGGGAACGCGACGAGCGGCAGGGCGACCGCGGCGGCGATCCCGAGCCCGCGCAGGAGCGGGCGCCAGACCGCTTTCGCCACGTCCCTGCGCACGACGGCGTAGGCGAGCGCGAACAGCGCCATGCCCATGACGGCGAGCAGCAGCGGCTCCTCGCCGAGGAAGATCTGGTACGTCGCGAAGAGACCGAGGACGACGCCGTCGCGCACCACGCGCTTGCCCTCGCACAGCCGCAGCGCCCGCTCGATGATCAGCGGGATCATGAAGAGGACGACGAAGTTCGGGTGCGCGTGCGCGTGGCTGACCATCGGGGGCGCGAACGCGGCGAGGAGCGCGCCGGTCGCGGCGGCCCACGGGGTCCGCACGAGCCGTTTGAGGATCAGCCGGTACCAGGCGAACGCGGTGGCGGCGAGGCCGCCCGTCATCGCCACGTTCAGGGCGACGCCGGGGCCGAAGAGCCAGGTCACGGGGGCGAGCGGGACGGACAGGCCCAGCATCGCGGTGTTGGCCATCAGGTTCACGCCGTCCGGGAAGCCCTGGAGCGTCGTGAACAAGGGGTTGTGGAGGTGGCGGACGCTGTCCGCCGTCACCGCGAAGAACCACTCCCACTGGTTCTGGTCCTGGAGGGAGTCGGGGAGGTAGCGGTGGGCGGGCGCCGCCCAGCGGCCCGAGTACAGGGCGACGGACAGGACGAGGAAGAGCGCCGCCACGAGGAGGTGGGCCTTCGGCACCGCCCGCGCCCTGAGCGTCACCAGCTCGGCCAGGACCCGTACGTAGTCGAAGGGGCGGACCTTCGAGCCCGCCTGGTGCGACCACCGCACGGGCACCTCGGCGACCGGCCAGCCGGAGCGGCGGAAGTACATCAGGATCTCTACGTCGATGCCCCAGCCGTCCAGGCGTGCGGCGCCGAACGCGGCGCGGGCCCGGTCGCCGTCGAAGAGCTTGAAGCCGCACTGGGTGTCCCTGATGCCGGGGACACTCGTCGCGCGTATCAGGAAGTTGCCGGTGCGGCCGAGGAGTTCACGCAGCCGGTGCTGGTGGCGGGCGATCGTCGCGCCGGGCCTTGCCCGGGAGCCGATCGCCGCCGCGTGCCCCTCGCCGAGCGCCTTGTCGAGGGCTTCCAGCTCCTCTATGGGCGCGGCGAGGTCGGCGTCGGTGACCAGGACGCGGCGGCCCCGGGAGGCGAGGACGCCCTGGCGCAGGGCGTGGCCCTTGCCGCGGTTGCGGGGGCTCCGGACGAGCCGGATGCGGGGGGTGCGGCCGGGGCCCTCCGGGGCGGCGGCGGCCGCGCGCTCCGCGATCTCGCGGGTGCGGTCGGTGGAGCCGTCGTCGACGACGACGATCTCCCAGTCACCCCACCGGTTCCCGCCGTCCCCGGCGTCCAGGTACGCGGTGACCGCGTCCAGGGTGGGGCCGAGCCGGCGCTCCTCGTTGTACGCGGGGACGACGACGGTGAGGTCCACGACGCCCGCGCGCGCGGCGACAGGACGGTCCGTCCGCTCCGTGCTCACCGCGCGGCCAGCCGCTCGACGAGGGCCAGGGAGTCCGCGTTGTACGCGGTGACGATGTCCTGCGCGGCGCGCGCGTCCCGGTCTGCGAGCGCGTCGACGAGGCCGCAGTGCCCGGCCCAGAGGTGGCCCCTGAGGTCGTCCACGCGGCGCAGGTGCGGGACCGCGCACATCCACGACTGGACGCGCAGCCGGTGGAAGAAGTCGGAGAGGTACGGGTTCCCGAACAGGGCGCTGAGCTCGCGCCAGAACCGCAGGTCGTAGCCGATCAGCACATTCAGGTCGCCGGCCGTGGCCGCGCGGGCGGCCTCCTCGCCGCGGCGGCGGACGCCGGCGAGGGCGGCGGGGGTCACGTGGTGCGCGTCGGCGTTCGCGGCCAGGCCGCGGAAGATGCCGTCGGTGACGAGGCTGCGGGCTTCGATCATGCCGCGGTAGTCGGCGAGGGAGTACTCGTGGACCGCGAAGCCGCGGTGCTGGGCGGAGTCCAGGAGGCCCTGCCCGGACAGGTCGACCAGGGCCTCGCGGACCGGAGTCGCGGAGACGCCGTACTGCTCGGCGATCTCCTTGACCGTGAACTCCTGGCCCGGTTCGAGCCGCCCCGCGAGGATCTCGTCGCGCAGGGCGTCGGCGATCTGCTGGCGCAGCGTGCTGCGCTGGACGGCAGCTCCGCCGTCGGTTCCGGGCACGTGGTGTCCCTCCCCCGTAGTGCGTCGTCAGCTGGTGAGGCTGTCCTGGTCAGCTGGTCAGCCTACGCACTACGGGGAGTGACACGGAGTACCGCTTTCGCTACGAGGTGTAGCCGTCCGCCACGGTCAGCGCCTCGTCGAGAGCGGCGAGGCCCTCCTTGGCCTCGGCCTCCGTGACGTTGCACGGCGGGACCACGTGGGTGCGGTTCATGTTGATGAAGGGCCACAGGCCGTTCTTCTTGGCGGCGGCGCCGAAGGCGGCCATCGGCGCGTTCGCCGCACCCGCCGCGTTGTACGGGGTCAGCGGCTCGCGGGTGGCCTTGTCCTTCACCAGCTCCAGGGCCCAGAACATACCGAGGCCGCGGACCTCGCCCACCGACGGGTGACGCTCCGCGAGGTCGCGCAGCGCCGGGCCGATCAGCGTCTCGCCGAGGTGGGCGGCGTTCTCGACGACGCGCTCCTCCTCCATGACGTTGATGGTGGCGACGGCGGCGGCGCAGGCCAGCGGGTGCCCGGAGTAGGTGAGGCCGCCCGGGTAGGGGCGCTTGCCGAACGTGTCGGCTATGGCGCCGGAGATGGCGACGCCACCGAGCGGGACGTAGCCCGAGTTCACGCCCTTGGCGAAGGTCATCAGGTCGGGCACGACGTCGTAGTGGTCGGCGGCGAACCACTTGCCGGTGCGCCCGAAGCCCGCCATGACCTCGTCGAGGATGAAGACGATGCCGTGCCGGTCGCACAGCTCGCGCACGCCCTGGAGGTAGCCGGGCGGCGGCGTCATGATGCCGGCGGTGCCGGGCACGGTCTCCAGGATGATCGCGGCGATGGTGGCCGGGCCCTCGAAGACGATGGTGTCCTCGAGGTGCTGGAGCGCGCGCTCGCACTCCTGCTGCTCGGTCTCCGAGTAGAACGGGGAGCGGTAGAGGAACGGCGCCCAGAAGTGGACGACGCCCGCCGTGCCCTGGTCGCTCGGCCAGCGGCGCGGGTCGCCGGTCAGGTTGATCGCGGTGGAGGTGGCGCCGTGGTACGAGCGGTAGGCGGAGAGCACCTTGTGACGGCCCGTGTGCAGACGGGCCATGCGGGTGGCGTTCTCCACCGCCTCGGCGCCGCCGTTGGTGAAGAAGATCTTGTCCAGGTCGCCGGGGGTCCGCTCGGCGATGAGGCGTGCGGCCTCGGAGCGGGCCTCGACGGCGAACGCGGGCGCGAAGGTCGTGAGGGAGGCGGCCTGCTCCTGGATCGCGGCGACGACCTTCGGGTGCTGGTACCCGATGTTCGTGAAGACGAGGCCGGAGGTGAAGTCGAGGTAGCGGTTGCCGTCGTAGTCCCAGAAGTACGAGCCTTCGGCGCCGGCGACGGCGAGCGGGTCGATGAGCTCCTGTGCGGACCAGGAGTGGAACACGTGCGCACGGTCCGCGGCCTTGACGGCGGCGCCGACCTGGGGATTCGGCTGAGGGGTCATGGGCCCGAGGGTAAATGTCCGCATGGTGGAAGGACCATCGGCGTCCTGTCTGTGGGACGGCCGCTAACGCGACACACTGTCGCCCTCGCCCGGAGGCACCGCTCCGGGGAACAGCGTCCGCACCGCTTCCTGCCACGGTCCGGCCGCCAGTTCGGGCCGCAGCACGGCGAGCCCGCCGCAGTACTTGCCGAACGCCACGGGCGCCACCCCGAACCGTGCAAGCAGCCGGTCCGCGTCCGTCGGCCGCCCCGGCGCACCCGCCTTGGTCTCCACGAGCACGGACCCGCCGTCCGCCCGTACCGCGCGCCCCTCACCCGCGTCGCGCACCACGAGCCCCGCGTCACAGGTGAGCCGCTGCCCGTCGACGACGAACGTCGCGCGCCGGTACTCGGTGACGACGCGGGCGGCCAGCTCCTGCGGCGCCCCGATGCCGTACGTACCGCGCAGGACCCCGTTGACGAAGGCGCGCCCGGTGTCGTCGAGGGGGTCGTCGCCCTCTCCCAGGCGGGTCCGGTGCTTGACCGTCGCGCCGTCCGCGCCGCGCACCTTGAGCTCCAACTGCCGCTTCCCGCTGTCCTGGTAGAGCCGCTCCCTGACGCCGAAGCGGGGCGCGCGCTCCTGCGCGTGGTCGTGGAACGAACGCAGGGCGGGGGTGTCGTAGTGCGTCGAGCGGTATCCGAACCAGCGGCGGCCGCCCACCGACAGGGCGCGGTAGGGGCCGCCCGGCCTGCGGGGGTCGGTGAGCAGGGCGGCGAAGTCCTGGAAGAGCTCGACGGGGACGAGATAGCTGTGGCCGTGGTGGCGCAGCAGCGGGGCCGCGGCGTCGGTCTCGTCGAGTCCGACGGGGCGGGCGGCGAGCGCGGCGCGCGCGAGGGCGCGGACGGCGACTGGCGTCCTGTTCAGCACACGGTCTCCTCGGTCGGGGGAGGTCGTAGACGTGAAGGGGTACGTCGTGACGTGGTCGTCGTGGGTCGTCGTGAAGTAGTACGTACCGGATCGCAAGATTGTTCCGTTTGGCGGAAATAAAATTCCGCGAGAGGGCCGGTCGCTCGAATGTCATTGACAGCACACTGTCGTAATGACAGCATGCTGCCATCAGCAAGAGGTGAGACCAGGTATCAGGCAGCAACAGGTGACCGAGGTTCTGGAGAACGCCATGACGATCAGCCGCACCGGGAAGCCCGTACACCTCGCCGTCTACGACACCCTCGCCGACTGGGAGTCGGGGCACGCGACCGCCCACCTCGCCCGCGGCGGTCACGGGATCCGCACCGTCGCGCTCGACGCCGGGCGGGCCGTCACCACCATCGGCGGCGTGCGCATCGAGCCCGACCTGGCCCTCGACGAGCTGCGCCCCGAGGACAGCGCGCTGCTGATCCTCACCGGCGCCGACCTCTGGGACACCGGCGCCGACCTCGCGCCCTTCGCCCGCAAGGCCCGCGCCTTCCTCGACGCGGGCGTGCCGGTCGCCGCGATCTGCGGGGCCACCGCCGGACTCGCCCGCGAGGGCCTGCTCGACGACCGGGCGCACACCAGCGCCGTCCCCATGTACCTGGACGCCACCGGCTACAAGGGCGGCGGGCGCTACGTCGACGCGGACGCCGTGACGGACGGCGGGCTGATCACGGCCGGGCCGACCGAGCCCGTCGCGTTCGCTCGCGAGATCCTCGGCGAGCTCGGGGTGTTCGAGGGGGAGTTGCTCGACGCCTGGTACCGGCTGTTCCACGACTCCGACGCGACGGCGTACGAGACCCTCCAGGGAGCGCAGGGGTGAGCAGGGCGCGGCAGGACCTGCTGAGCCGGACGGCGCTCGGCGTCTTCCGGCTCAACGGCCAGTTCCTGTCCGTCTCCGAGGAGCTGTCACGGCCCGCGGGGCTCACCGCCGCCCGGTGGCAGGTGCTCGGCGCGGTCCTGACCGAGCCGCTGCCCGTCGCCGGCATCGCGCGCGTCATGGGCATCACCCGCCAGAGCGTCCAGCGCGTCGCCGACCTGCTCGTCACCCAGGGCCTCGCCGCCTACGAGCCGAACCCGGCCCACCGGCGCGCCAAGCTCCTGGCCCCCACCGAGGAGGGCCGCGCGGCGGTCGCGCGGATCGGCCCCGGCCACGCGGCCCTCGCGGACCGGCTCGCGAAGGCACTCGGCGAGGACGAACTCGCCGCGACGGTACGGATGCTCGAACGGCTGTCGGCGGCCCTGGACGAGGTGACGGATCACCCGACGGCCCACCCTGTTACGGAACCGTAGACGCCGCCCC
Organism: Streptomyces sp. NBC_01445; assembly: GCF_035918235.1. Lineage (NCBI taxonomy): Bacteria > Bacillati > Actinomycetota > Actinomycetes > Kitasatosporales > Streptomycetaceae > Streptomyces > Streptomyces sp. NBC_01445. The sequence continues at coordinate 5,133,292 of NZ_CP109485.1, forward strand.
GCCCCCAGTGTCACAACCTCCCACTATTCTCAGGATGTTGGTCACACATGGGGGAGGGTGGCGCGACATGGAGAAGCTGGGGGCGGGAGATCCGCAGCGCATCGGTGCGTACCGGCTGCTGGCGCGGCTCGGGGCGGGCGGGATGGGCCAGGTCTATCTGGCGCGCTCGGACCGCGGGCGCACGGTCGCGGTCAAGCTGGTGCGCCAGGAGCTCGCCGAGCAGGAGGAGTTCAGGAACCGGTTCCGGCTCGAGGTGCAGGCCGCGCGGCAGGTCGGAGGGGAGTGGACCGCGCCGGTCCTCGACGCGGACACCGAGGCGGACATCCCCTGGGTGGCCACGGGTTACGTGGCGGGGCCCTCGCTCCAGACGGTCGTCTCGCACGACCACGGCGCGCTGCCCGAGCGCTCCGTGCGGATCCTCGCGGCGGGCCTCACGCACGCGCTCAAGGACATCCACACCGCGGGCCTCATCCACCGCGACCTGAAGCCGTCGAACGTCCTGGTGACGATCGACGGGCCCCGCGTCATCGACTTCGGCATCGCCCGCGCCCTGGAGACCGTGACGGACGGCGGCCTCACGAGAACGGGCGCCCTCGTGGGCTCGCCCGGCTTCATGGCCCCCGAGCAGGTGCGCGGCGACCGGATCACCCCGGCCTGCGACGTGTTCTGCCTCGGCTCGGTCCTCGCCTACGCGGCGACGGGCGCGCTGCCGTTCGGCACGGCCAACAGCGGGGTGCACGCCCTGATGTTCCGTATCGCCCAGGAGGAGCCCGACCTCGAAGGGCTCCCGGAGGGCCTCCAGGAACTCGTACGGGACTGTCTGCGCAAGGACCCCTCGGCCCGTCCGACCCTGGACCAGCTTCTGGAGCGGACCGGCGCCGAGGACACGCTCGGCGACGGCGGACGCACGCGTGACCCGTGGCTGCCGGGGGCGCTCGTGGCGCAACTGGGGCGGCACGCCGTGCAGTTGCTGGACAACGAGGACCCTGACGGTCCGACCGGGGCGACCTCCGGGAAACCGCCCGGCCTCGACAAGGAGAAGCCCGCGCCGGCCGGAACCGGAGACGGTGGCGACGGCGGCGGGAGCGGTGAGACCACCCCTCCCCCGCCCGGCGCGCCCGGCGCCGCCCCCGTCAACCACCTGCCGACGATGGTCTCCCCCTCCGGCCCGTCCGCCCCCGCGCTCCCGCCGGCGCCGCCGCCCGCCTCCGCCGCGTACGGGTATCCGCACCCCCACCCCCAGGCACCCGTCTACGGCTACCCGCAGCAGGGCGGCTGGGGCGGGACGCCGCCCTACGGCCCCGGCTCCACACCCCCGTACGGCCCGGCCGTCGTCCCCATCGGCGCGCCTCAGCCGGAGCCGCGCCGCAGCGGGCGCTCCACGGCGGCGCTGATCGTGGTGGCGCTCGTCGTGGCGCTCGGCGCGGGCGGATCGGTGTACGCGCTGATGAAGGACGACGGCAGGACGGCCTCCCAGACCGATGACCCCAAGCAGCCGACGTCCAACGCGCCCACGAGCCAGGGACCGACGACGGGCGGGCCCAGCTCGCAGGACCCCGGGACATCGCAGCCGCCGAGCTCCTCCGAACCGCCCGCCGGCGGGGACGTGCCCACCGAGTTCCTCGGCACCTGGACCGCCTCGATCGACAACGGCACGGGCCACAACACCCGCCGTCTGAGCATCCAGCAGGGCAGCCCCGGGGACACGGTCCTGTCGATGACGGCGGACGGCCCGCTCAAGGGCGGCGGCACGTACCACTGCGTGTTCCAGGGCACGCTGGTGTCGGCATCCGGCGGGACGCTGCGCATCGGCGCCACGGACGTCGTCTCGGGCCCCTCCGGTTCGTGCAGTCCGGGCAAGCCGAGCTCGGTCGAGGTGCTCTCGTCGGGCGAGCTGCGCCGCACGATGGACAACGGCGACGAACTGACGTACAGCAAGGGCTGAACACCCCATCCGCTGGGCCGAGTTGAACGGAAGGGTGTCGTCCGGCGAACATCCGCCGACGCGCCCGCCGTTCCGCCCCCGGCCCGCCGCCCGTTTCGTACGGTGACCGCACGATCAAGTCGGTCACCCGTGCGAGGGGCTCATGAGCTGGTTCGATGTCGACGTCGTCATGGGTGGCGCCGGTGTGCTCATCGGCATCGCGTCCATCGCCGCGCCCGTGTGGATCGACCGCCGCGCGCCGCGCCGCAAGCGCATCGGCTACCGCAAGCAGATGGACACCGTCATAGGCGGCAGCAACCGCGCGGGCGCCAGCAACGTACGGCTCGGGCTCTTCGACGAAATGCCCGAGATGTCTGACGCGACGCTCGTCCTGCTGCGCATCGAGAACGACGGCTCGGTGCCCATCGGCCGGGACGACTACACGGACTCGTCGCCGCACCACGGCCTGACCGCCGTGTTCGAGGACCGCACCGTCCGGGGCGTGGCCGTCACGCTGCCGCCCGAGGCGGAGCACCTGATGGGCCACTTCGACCAGGGTCCGGGACTGGTCAGTTCGGGCAGCGCGCTGCGCATCCCGCGGGTGCCGCTCAACCCCGGCGCGTACTACAAGCTCCTCGTCCTGCTCACCGGCGGACCGGTCGACAGCGACACCACCGTCCAGGGCGATGTCGAGGGCGGTGAGCTGCACGAGAACCACAGCGTCACGCCCGACGAGAAGCCCCCCGTGTTCGGCCTCTGGGCTCGCCGGGTGACCGGCCTCCTGAGCGCCTTCGTCATCGCGCTCGCGGCCCTCGCCCTGTGGCCCGACACCCCGCCGCCGCCCGACTACTGCGAGAGGGGCACGCTGACGGTCACCGGCTCGACGGCGTTCGCGCCGGTCGCCGAGGAGCTGAAGCAGAAGTACGAGGAGCACTGCCCGGACGTGACGATCACGGTCAGCGCCCACGGCAGCCAGACCGGCGTACGGGAACTCGCCCTCGGCGGCGCGCGGGGAACGGGGGCCGCCGGGCAGCCGGCCAAGGGGTCACCGGCCGTGGTCACCTTCTCCGACGGGCCGCGCCCCGCGAGCTACACCCAGCTCAGCGAGAACCACGTCGCCGTCTCCCTCTTCACCCTCGTCGTCAACGACCGGGTCCGGCTCAGGAACCTGCGGGTCGCCGACGTACGCCGCCTCTACCGCGGCGAGATCCGCTCCTGGGCCCAGCTCGGCGGCCCCGACCTGCCCGTCGTCCTGGTCAGCCGCACCTCGGGCTCCGGCACCCGCCGCGCGCTCCAGGACCGGGTCCTCGCCGGGGGCGAGGAGCCCCGCACCTCGTCGGACGACTGCACCAACAGGACGGTGCGGTCGGTGCCCGTACTGCGCTGCGAACTCGACTCCACCGACCAGGTCCTGGACGCCGTGGCCCGCATCCCCGGAGCGCTCGGCTACAGCGAACTGCGCGCCGCCACCGAGCTGAAGGGCCTGCACCGCCTCTCCCTCGACGGCCACGCGCCGGACATCGACCACATCGAGTCGAGCGGCTACCCGTACCGCGAGATCGAGTTCGCCTACACCTACGGCCGCCCGCCCGCCGACTCCCTCGCCTCCAGCTTCCTGGCCTACGCGATCCGCGGCCCCGGCCAGGACGTCATCCGCACCCACGGCCATCTGCCGTGCGGGACGCCGGTGGGGCTGCGGATCTGCGGAAACGGGTGACGGTCCCGTTCCCCGTGACTCCCACAGAAAAAAAGCCCGATGGTGCCTACAACCTTCGGCCTCCGGCGCGGGTCTCCTGATCACCAAAACCGCCATGCCGAGCCCGCCGCAGGAGAATCCGCCATGCCGAAGCACAAGCGCACCCCCGCCGTCAGACCGGGCCGTGGCCGCATAGCGGCCGCGACGGCCGCCGCGGCCGCACTCACCGGAGGCCTCGTCTCCCTGTCGGCCGGCGCCGCGTCGGCGACGCCCGGCGCCTCCGCGACCCAGCCGCACGAGGCCGACTTCAACCTCGACGGCTACCCGGACGTCGCCGTCTCCTCCCCCGAGGCATCCGTCGGCGGCCAGGCGAAGGCCGGGCAGATCACGGTGTTCTACGGCTCGGCGAACGGGATCAGCGCAGCGAAGCGCGCCACCCTCACCCAGAGTTCCACGGGCGTGCCGGGCACTCCCGAGTCCGGCGACCTCTTCGGATACGTCACCTCACCGGGCGACTTCAACCGTGACGGCTTCACCGACCTCGCCGTGGGCACCCCCTACGAGGACATGCCCGGCGACACCGACGGCGGGACCGTCACCGTCCTGTGGGGCTCCTCCGGAGGGCTGAAGGGCGGCACCACCATCGCGGACCCGGCGCCCACGAGCCACGACCGGTTCGGCTTCGACGTCGCGGCGGGCGACTTCGACGGCGACGGGAAGACCGACCTCGTGACGGCGGACAGCAGCAAGTCCGTCCGCGTCTTCAAGAGCGGCATCGCCAAGTCGGGCACGGTCGGCTCGGTCACCGCCGTCACCACCCCGGTGCGCGCGACCAGCCCGTACCACCTTCGCAAGCTCACGGCCGGCGACGTGAACGCCGACGGCAAGGACGACCTCGTCGTCAGCGGCAACAACGCCACCAGTGACGGCGACTACCTCGCCAACTTCTACCTGCCCGGCACGGCGTCCGGCCCGTCCGCCACCGCCACCGCGCTGCCGGGCGGCGTGATCAGCGATATCGGTGACATCAACGGCGACGGCTTCGGCGACGTGGTCACCGGCCTGACCGCGGACCCCTCCAACTCCGAGGAGCAGCCCGGCATGTCCGTCGGCGGCGACATCCACGTCACGTACGGCTCCGCCACCGGACCGGACGGCGGCACCACCGTGATCTCGCAGGACACCGCGGGCGTCCCCGGCACCGGTGAGGCGTCGGACCTGTTCGGCTGGGAGATCAGCGTCGGCGACATCAACGGCGACGGTCTCTCCGACATCGCCGTCGGCACCGTCGCCGAGGACGGCGCGGCCTCGGGATCGGGCGACAGCGGCGCCGTGACCGTCCTGTACGGCTCGGCCTCGGGCGTCACGGGAACCAGCTCCCAGACCTTCACCCAGGACACGGCCGGCGTTCCGGGCACCAGCGAGTACAAGGACGCGTTCGGCACCGACGTCCTGCTGTCGGACTTCAACGCCGACGGCAGGTCGGACCTGGCCATCGGTGTAGGCGGCGAGAACGAGGGCAACGGCGCGGTCACCGTCCTCAAGTCCAGCGGCGGCAGGATCACCACGACGGGCGCGGTGTCGCTCTCGCCCTCGGCGGTGGGCGTGTCCACGTCCGGCACACCGCAGTTCGGCTCGGTCTTCGGAGGCTGACCGCACACGCGAAGGCGCCCCGGCCCGCCGAAGCGGACCGGGGCGCCTGCTGTTCCGGGGCGCGGGGCCTAGAGGAACGAGTTGACCTCGATGGTCTCGGTGCGGCCGGGGCCGACGCCGATCGCGGAGATCGGGGCGCCCGACATCTCCTCCAGGGCCTTCACGTACGCCTGCGCGTTCTTCGGCAGGTCGGCGAAGGTCTTGGCCTTGGTGATGTCCTCGGACCAGCCCGGCAGGTACTCGTACACCGGCTTCGCGTGGTGGAAGTCGGTCTGGGAGTACGGGAGTTCCTCGACGCGCTTGCCGTCGATCTCGTAGGCGACGCAGACCGGGATCTGCTCCCAGCCCGTGAGCACGTCCAGCTTGGTGAGGAAGAAGTCCGTCAGGCCGTTCACACGGGTCGCGTAGCGGGCGATGACCGCGTCGAACCAGCCGCAGCGGCGGTCACGGCCGGTGGTGACACCGCGCTCGCCGCCGATGCGGCGCAGCGCCTCGCCGTCCTTGTCGAACAGCTCGGTCGGGAACGGGCCCGCGCCGACACGGGTCGTGTACGCCTTGAGGATGCCGATGACGCGGCTGATCTTCGTCGGGCCGACGCCCGCACCCGTGCAGGCGCCGCCCGCGGTCGGGTTCGACGACGTCACGAAGGGATACGTGCCGTGGTCGATGTCGAGCAGCGTGCCCTGGCCGCCCTCGAAGAGGACGACCTTGTCGTCGTCGAGCGCCTTGTTCAGGATCAGGGTGGTGTCGGCGACGTAGCCCTTGATCTGCTCCGCGTAGCCGAGCAGCTCCTCGACGACCTGCTCCGCCTCGATGGCGCGCCGGTTGAAGACCTTGGTGAGGAGCTGGTTCTTGCCCTCGAGCGCCGCTTCGACCTTCTGGGTGAGGATCGACTCGTCGTAGAGGTCCTGGACGCGGATGCCGACGCGGTTGATCTTGTCCGCGTAGGTCGGGCCGATGCCGCGGCCGGTGGTGCCGATCTTGCGCTTGCCGAGGAAGCGTTCCGTCACCTTGTCGACGGTCACGTTGTACGGCGTGATGATGTGCGCGTTGCCGCTGAGCAGCAGCTTCGACGTGTCGACGCCGCGCTCGTTCAGTCCACTCAGCTCGGAGAGCAGGACCGACGGATCGACGACGACACCGTTTCCGATGACCGGCGTGCACTCCGGCGAGAGGATCCCGGAAGGGAGGAGGTGGAGCGCATACTTCTGGTCGCCTACGACGACCGTGTGACCGGCGTTGTTGCCGCCCTGGTAGCGCACCACATAGTCCACGGATCCACCGAGCAGGTCGGTGGCCTTTCCCTTGCCTTCGTCACCCCACTGAGCACCGAGCAGCACAAGTGCGGGCACAGGCGTACACCCCTTCCGGGCGGGGCAAGACCAAGGTCAGGGGCCGTAGCCGCCTGTATGGGTGTGCCTTGGTGTGCCCCGGAATAGACGAAGCCCCTGGCGCAATAGCGCAAGGGGCTCTTGCACCAAGATGCTACCCGAGGAAGCGAGGCAGGACCGAGGTGGCGGCTTTTGACCAGCTACTGGTGGTCGTCGATCCGGTCGCCCGGCGTGCGGACGGCGAGTCGGTACGCATCGCGAAGGACGTGCTCGGCGCCGGTGCGACGGTGAAGGTGTGTCTGCCGGACGGGCCGGAGGAATTCGCGAAGGCCCTGGTCAGAAGGGGTTCCCGGCGGCCGGTGGTGATCGGGGACGACCGGGCGCTGCTGCGCGCGGTGGCTCTGCTGCACCGCGAGCGCGAGCTGGCGGGTTGCGTTCTCTCGCTCGTCCCGGTCGGGGCGAGTGTCTCGCTGGCGCGCTCCCTGGGTGTGCCGACCGGGGCGGTGGCGGCGGCGCGGGCGGCCCTGGAGGGCGTCGAGCGGCGGCTCGATCTGCTCGTCGACGACTCCGACGGGGTGGTTCTCGGGAATCTGCGGATCCCGCCGGTGGCGCACCCGGCGGCGCTGGGCTCCGACCCCGCGCACCACTGGCTGCGTACCTGCCAGTCCCTCGTCCGCACGCTGGCGGCGCGCCCGACGCGTGCGACGGCGCCCGCTCCGGGGCCGCAGCGGCTGCGGGTCGAGGCGGACGGGGTGACGCTGGTCGATCTGGACCGGCCGGTCGAAGGCGTGAGCGTGGCCCCCGACGCGGCGGGCCGGGCCAGCGTCGAGGTCAGGCCGTCCTCGGTGGGCGCGGAGGCGGGGCCCTTGCGGGTCCTCGCGCACACGGTGACGGTGTCGGGCCCGGACTTCCGCTACCGCGCGGACCAGGTGGTGGCCGGCCCCGTACGCACCCGCACATGGACGGTACGGGCGGGTGCGTGGGGGCTGACCTTGCCCAAGTGACGCGGTCGCTCAGTTCGACAGGTCCCGGCGGCGCAGGCCCGTCAGGCCCGCCGCGACGAAGACCACCGCGATCGCCGTCAGGGTCAGGACCGGGGTCCAGGCCATGTCGCCGCCCGGCAGCTTCGGCAGATGGCCGAACGGGGAGAGGTTCATGACCGACTGCGGGAGGTCGAAAGCCGGGCCGATCCAGCCGATCAGGAGCGCGATGCCCGCGACGGCCCAGGCCGCCACCGCCGCCCTCGGGAACACTCCGAACAGCAGCACCGCGAGGCCCCCGATGACCCAGATCGCGGCGAGCTGCGTGACGCAGGCGCCCAGGACGGGGCCGAAGCCCTCCCCGTAGCCGATCCCGAGGCCGAGGCCGCCGATCACCATGATCAGCGCGGCCCCGCCGAACGCGATGACCAGATGGCCCGCCGCCCACCGCAGCCGGCCGACCGCCGCCGCGAGGAGCGGCTCGGCGCGCTGCGAGGTCTCCTCGCCGCTGAGGCGGAGGACCGACGACACGATGTAGAGCGCGGCGACCATGCCCAGCATGCCGACCATCGTGGCGAGGAACGCGTCCGTGACACCGGACTGGCCGCCCATCCGCTCGATGATGTCGCGCGTCTTCTGGTTGTCGCCGACGAGATCGGTCGCGCCCTGCGTCATCCCGCCGAACGCGATACCGGCGACGAGGAACCCGGCGCTCCACCCGAACACGGTGCCGCGCTGGAGCCGCCAGGCGAGCGCGCCCGCCGTGCCGAGCCGGCCCTCGGCGGGTCCGGGGCGGCTCGGCAGGAAGCTCATCCCGATGTCTCGCCGCCCCGCGAGCCCGTACGCGACCACACCCTGCGCGGCGACGCCCGCCACGAACAGGAGCAGCACCCACCAGCGCTCGTCCGCGAACGCCCGCGTGTTCTCCAGCCACCCGAGCGGCGACAGCCAGGTCAGTGCCGACGAACCCTCCGCCGTCCCGGAGTCCCCGGCCGCGCGCAGCACGAACGCCAGGCCGAGCACCGCCGACGTGAGGCCCTTGGCGAGGCGCGCGCTCTCCGTGAGCTGCGCGACGATCGCCGCCGTCGTGGCGAACACCATGCCGGTCGCCGCGATCGCGAGCCCCAACGCCAGGGCCCCGCCGCCTCCTTGGGAGGCGAGGCCGCCCGCGACCAGCAGGGCGGTGGCCGCGTTGGCGACGAGCGCCGCGAGCAGCGCGGCGGTCAGCGGGGCGCGTCGCCCCACCATCGCCGACGACACCAGTTCCTGCCGCCCGCTCTCCTCCTCGTCACGGGTGTGCCGTACGACGATGAGCAGGCTCATGATGGCGGCGAACAGCCCGCCGTAGACGCCGATGCGCCACGCGGTGAGTCCGCCGATCGAGTCGGCGAACACCGGACCGTACAGAGCGCGCATCGAGCTGTTCGTGACCATCGACTGCGCGAGGTCGGCGCGCTCGGCGGCGGTGCTGTACACGCTCTTCAGCGAGCCCGGCATCGACAGGACCATCATGAGGATGACGGCCACCCATACGGGGATCATGACGCGGTCGCGGCGCAGCGCGAGCCTCAACAGGGTTCCTGTGCCCGCGAGTTGGCGCGCTCCGGCGGCGCGGGGGACGAATCGCGTGTCGGCCACGGCGGCGGTCATCGCGACATCGCCCCTTCGACTGCGGCGCCGTGTGCACCATCGTCCTGGTAATGCCGCAGGAACAGCTCCTCCAGCGTGGGCGGGGTGCTGGCGAGCGACCGTACGCCGGAGCCGGTGAGCGAGCGGAGCACCGCGTCGAGCTTGTCGCTGTCGACCTGGAGCTTGACGCGCAGGCCCTGGACGTCCAGGTCGTGCACGCCGGGGAGCTGGGCGAGTCCGTTGGGCGCGGAGGCCAGTTCGGCGGTGACGCTGGTGCGGGTCAGGTGCCGCAGCTGGCTGAGCGAGCCGGTCTCGACCGTACGGCCCTTGCGGATGATGCTGATCCGGTCGCAGAGCGACTCGACCTCGCTGAGGATGTGCGACGACAGCAGCACGGTCTGGCCCCGCTCGCGGGCGGACTCCTTGACGCACTCCTGGAAGACCTCCTCCATCAGCGGGTCGAGGCCGGAGGTCGGCTCGTCGAGGATGAGGACATCGACGTCGGACGCGAACGCGGCGACCAGGGCGACCTTCTGCCGGTTGCCCTTGGAGTAGGTGCGGCCCTTCTTGGTCGGGTCGAGCTCGAACCGCTCGATCAGGTCCGCCCGGCGCGCCTTGTCGAGGCCGCCCGCCCGTCGCCCGCCATGCAGCCGCCCGTAGAGGTCGATCACCTCGCCGCCGCTGAGGTTGCGCCACAGCGTGACGTCGCCCGGCACGTACGCGACCTTGCGGTGCAGGGCGACGGCATCGGCCCAGGGGTCGCCGCCGAGCAGCTGCACCGCGCCGGAGTCGGCGCGCAGCAGGCCGAGCAGGACGCGGATGGTGGTGGACTTCCCGGCGCCGTTGGGGCCGAGGAAGCCGTGCACCTCGCCGGCCTCGACATCCAGATCGAGGCCGTCCAGAGCATGCGTCTTGCCGAACGACTTGTGCAGTCCGGAGACGGTCATTGCCTTCGTCATGTTTCAGAACGTACGCTACTTTCACAAACTTGTGAAGTTAAGGAAGCGTATAAACTTGAGGCTGCACGTCACCCAGGGGAGATGATCGGGACATGAGCGCGACGAAGGACGGCGACGGCGCCACCGGGGCGGACCAGGACGGCGCCGAGGCGGCGGTGTCACGCTTCGTGGAGCGGTTCGCCGCGGAGATGACCGAGGCCGGGATGCAGCGGATGGCCGCCCGCGTCTTCGCCTCGCTGCTCGCCTCCGACGAGAGCGCGCTGACCTCCGCCGAGCTCTCCGAACGACTGCAGATCAGCCCGGCGGCGGTGTCCGGGGCCGTGCGCTATCTGACGCAGGCGGGCATGGTCGGCCGCGAGCGGGAGCCCGGCTCGCGCCGCGACCGCTACCGGCTGCACAACGACCTGTGGTTCGAGACGTTCACCCGCCGCGACCAGCTCCTCGCGCGCTGGGAGAGGGTCCTGCGCGACGGGGTGGAATCACTGGGCCCGGACAGCCCCGCGGGCCTGCGCATCGCCGAGACGGCGGCGTTCATGGAGTTCCTGGACGGCGAGCTGAAGGGGCTGATGAAGCGGTGGCACGCACACCGCGAGACGCTCGACCTCGGCCCCCGGAGCTGATGACCCCCTCGGTACGCCGACTGCTTACGCGGGCCTGACCAGCCGCGCCTCGTACGCGAAGACCGCCGCCTGGGTGCGGTCCCGCAGGCCCAGCTTCACGAGGACGCGGCTGACGTGGGTCTTGATGGTCGATTCGGCGACGACGAGCCGTTCGGCGATCTCCGCGTTCGACAGGCCCTGGGCGATCAGGACCAGCACCTCCGTCTCGCGCTCCGTCAGCTCGCCGAACGCCCCCGGGTTCGCCACCGCCGGCAGCTTCGGGACCTCGGAGAGCTTGGAGAACTCCGTGATCAGGCGGCGGGTGACCGAGGGGGCGAGTAGCGCCTCGCCCTCGGCCACCACCCTTACCCCGTCGGCCAGTTGGCGGGCCGAGGCGTCCTTGAGGAGGAAGCCGGAGGCGCCCGCGCGCAGCGCCTGGTAGACGTACTCGTCGAGGTCGAAGGTGGTCAGGACGAGCACCTTCGCGCTGCGGTCCATGGCGGCGATCTCGCGGGTGGCCTCGATGCCGTTCAGCTCCGGCATGCGGATGTCCATGAGGACGACGTCCGGGGAGAGTTCACGGACCCGGGCGACGGCCTCGCGGCCGTTGACGGCCTCGCCGACGACCTCGATGTCGGGCATCGCGTTGAGCAGCACCGAGAAGCCCTCGCGGACCATCATCTGGTCGTCGGCGATCAGTACGCGGATGGTCATGCGGGGTCTCCCGACTGGTCCGTCGTCGGCTGCGGCGCGGGCTCCGGTGTCGCCACCGGCACGAACGCCGCCACCTCGTAGCCGCCGTCCGCCGTCGGGCCGGCCGTCATCTCGCCGCTCAGCATCGCGATGCGCTCCCGCATGCCGGTGATCCCGTGGCCCGCGCCCGGCGAGGGCTTGACCAGGCCGGTCGGCGGGCCGTTCACGATGCGCAGGCCGAGCCCCCCGAGGACGTACGACACCTCGACGCGCGCCTCGGCGCCGGGCGCGTGCCGCAGCGCGTTGCTCAGCGCCTCCTGCACGATGCGGTACGCCGACAGCTCGACGCCCTGCGGCAGGTCACGGACCGCGCCGGTGACCGTCTGGCCGACCCGGAGCCCGGCCTCCCCGACGTTCTCCAGGAGCCGGCCGAGGTCCGCGAGCGTGGGCTGCGGGGCGTCGGGCGCCTCATAGTCCTCGGCCCGTACGACGCCCAGGACGCGACGCAGCTCGGTGAGCGCCGCCACCGCGTTCTCGCGGATCGTGACGAACGCCTGCTCCAGCTCCGGGGGCGGGTTCTCCACACGGTAGGGCGCGGCCTCCGCCTGGATCGCGACGACCGACATGTGGTGCGCGACGACGTCGTGCAGTTCGCGGGCGATGTTCGTGCGCTCCTCCAGGAGCGTGCGCTTGTCCCGCTCCACCGCCGTGACCTGGCGCTGCGCGGTCATCTCCACCTTCGCCTCGCGCCTGACGTGCACCGACGTGGTGACGAGGAGGGCGAGCGCGGAGACGAAGAGCATCGGCGCGGTGTCCGGGTCCATGCTGTACCAGAAGACCGACGCGAAGAAGCCGAAGGCGGCCGTGCCCGCCCACATCCAGGCCGCCGTGCGGGGCCGGGTCCTGGCCGCGACCACCGTCATCACGACGAGGTGCGCGAAGAACCCGGCGGGCGCCCACGGAGCGCCGAATCCGTCCCCTCCCATGATCGCGACGAACGGCGTCGACACGAGGGATATCCACCATGCCCCGACCGGCCTGATCAGCGTCATCGCCACGGCGAGTGCCGGGATGAACCCGGACAGCGCGTGGATCACGTCGCCGCCCATCGCGTCACCGGCGGCGAATGCGATCAGCAGCGTGAACAGGGCGGCGCCCAGGACCACGGCGTGCGGAGTCCACACCGCGTAGCGGCGCAGCCGCTCCGGCAGCCGCCCGATCAGCGGGCCGTCCGGGGAGCACGGCGGCAGCGGACGGTAGGCGAAGGGATCCTTGAACAGGTCCTGCCGCAGGCCGCTCAGCGCGCCGGCGGCGAGACGGTACTCGGGGCTGCGGCTCTTGGCCCCCGTCGGCATCGTCTGGGTCTGGGTTTCGGTCACGTACAGCACCGTAAGCGGCGGCCCGCCCCGAAGGCGTCCCACGGGAGGAGGGTCCTGGGCCCTCCGTCGCAGGTACTACACGCTCCCGCCAGGGCCGGGCGTCGTCACCACGCCAGCTGGGCGATCTCCTCAGCCACCACGGCGCACGCGTCCGCGGCGGGGTCGATCAGCGGGAAGTGGCCGACGTCCTCCAGGAGCGTGAGTCCCACTACCTCGCCCGCCTTCGCCGCCGCGTCCGCGTAGGCCTCCGCGACCGCGTACGGCACCGTCGTGTCCGCCCGTCCCTGCACCAGCGTCGTCGCGATGCCCGTGGGAAGCAGCGCGGCCGGGTCGGCGTACGGCAGGCGCTCCTCGAACACGGCCTTGCCGCCCAGGAATTGGGCGGGTGCGCCGGAGCAGACGTCGAGGTCGCGGGCCGTCACGAAGTCGGCGATCGGGGCGAGCGCGACGACGCCGCGCAGCGGTGCGGGGGCGGCGGTGCGCCAGGGCGCGTCCTCGGGCAGCAGATGCCGCGCGGCGGCCCACAGAGCGAGCTGCCCGCCGGCCGAGTGCCCCACGACGACGGTGCGCCGCGGGTCACCCTGCGGCAGCACTTCCCGTACGAGGCCGGGGAGCGCGTCGAGAGCGGCGGCGATGTCGTCGAACGTCTCCGGCCACCGCCCCGCCACCGGAGCGGTACCGCCCTGCTGGGGCAGTGAACTGCCGCGCCGGTACTCGACGTTGGCGACCGCGAAGCCGCGCCGCGCGAGGAAGTCGGCGAACGGCGTGAGGTGCTGCCGGTCGTAGGGCGCGCGCCACGCGCCGCCGTGCAGGAGCACCACCAGGGGCGCGGATTCCGCGCCGTCGCGGGGCGCGTAGAGGTCGACGACCTGGTCCGGGTGATCCCCGTACGCGGCGGTGACGTCTGGCGGGACCACGGGGTGCGAGAAGGCCGATGCCTCTTCGGCCTCGTCGCGGGCGGCGGCGTCGTCCGGCATGCTCCAACCTCTCAGCGTCACGGCGGAATTGGAAAGTATGCGGACGCTACCAGGCCGGTGACGTGGGCGGACACACACCGTAACCGGATAAACGGTTCCCCTGTGCCGTTACCCTGACCGTATGCCCGAACAAGCAGAGCCCGGGACCGCCCCTTCGGACCCCGGCACCGCGCAGGCGGAGCCCGGCACCGTCCGTCCCGGCGGGCGCACGGCGCGGGTGCGCGCCGCCGTCCTCGACGCCGCCGGTGACGTGCTCGCCGAACAGGGCTTCGCCCATCTCGACCTGGCGGACGTCGCGCGGCGCGCGGAGGTCGGCAAGACGACGGTGTACCGGCGCTGGGGCTCGGTCACGGGGCTCGTCGCCGATCTGCTCGCCGACATGGCCGAGCAGTCGCTGCCGCGCACCGACACCGGGACCCTGCGCGGCGACCTGCGGGCCAACGCCCGCCTGGTGCGGCGCGCGTTGGCCGACCCCCGCCAGGGCGCCCTGTTCCGGGCCGTCATCGCCGCCGCGACCTGCGACGAAAAGACGTCGGCGGCGCTACGCCGCTTCTACGAGGTACGGGTCACCGAGTGGGCTCCGTGCGTGGAACAGGCCGTGCGGCGCGGCGAGTTGAGGGCCGGCACGGACGCGGCGGCCGTCGTGCGGGCCGTGTCCGCGCCCCTGTACTACCAGCTCCTGACGGCCGGATCCGCGCCGACCGAAGCCGACGCGGACCAGGCCGCCGACGCCGCCGTCGCGGCGGCGGAAGCGGGCGTCTACACCACCTGAGGCGCGTCTACGCCGCCGCGGCCGCCAGCTGATCCGCGAGGACCCGCGCGGCCCGCTCCACCTCGGCGAACCCGAGATACAGCGGGGTGAAGCCGAACCGGAGCACGTCGGGCGCGCGGAAGTCACCGACCACACCCACCGCGATCAGCCGCTCCATGACGGCCCCGGCGTCGTCGGCACGCAGCGCCACCTGGCTGCCGCGCTCGGCGTGCGCCGCCGGCGTCACCGACTCGACCCGCCCCGCGGGCACATACGCCTCGACGCACTCCAGGAAGAAGTCCGTCAGCGCGAGCGACTTGGCGCGCACCGCGTCGACCGACACCCCGTCCCAGACGTCGAGCGCCGCCTCCAGGGCGAGCATGGACAGGATGTCGGGGGTGCCGACCCTGCCCCGCACCGCCCCGTCCCCGGCCTCGTACGAGGGCCGCATCCCGAACGGCTCGGCGTGCGAGTTCCACCCCGGCAGCGGGGAGTCGAAGCGGCTCTGCAGATCACTGCGCACATACAGGTACGCGGGTGAACCCGGGCCGCCGTTCAGGTACTTGTAGGTGCAGCCGACCGCGAGGTCGACCCCGTGCCGGTCGAGCCCGACCGGCAGCGCGCCCGCGCTGTGGCACAGGTCCCAGACGGACACGGCGCCCGCCGCGCGCACCGCGGCAGTCAGCGCGGGCAGGTCGTGCAGGCGGCCCGTGCGGTAGTCGACGTGGTTGAGGAGCACCGCGGCCGTACGGTCGCCGAGCGCGCCCGGGACCTCCGCCGGGGTCAGCGGACGCAGCGTGCAGCCCGTCATCCGGGCGGCGGACTCGGCGATGTACCCGTCCGTCGGGAACGTCGTCGCGTCGACGAGGATCTCGTCGCGCCCCTCACCGGCCAGGCGCACCGCGCCCACCAGCGCCTTGAACACATTGACGCTGGTCGAGTCGCCGACGACGATCTGCCCCTCGGCGGCGCCGACGAGGGGCGCAATCCGGTCGCCGATCCGCTCCGGCGCCGTCCACCAGCCCGACTCGGTCCAGGAACGGATGCGCAGCTCGCCCCACTGCCGGCGCACGACGTCCTCGACGCGCCCCGGCACCTGCGCGGGGAGCGCGCCGAGCGAGTTGCCGTCGAGGTACACGCTGTCGCCGGTGTCGTCCAGGACGAAACGCTCGCGCAGCTTGCCCAGCTCGTCGGCGGCGTCCAGCTCCAGCGCCTTACCGGCAAGCGCAGTGACGTCAGACATGGGACCTCGCTGTCCACAGCTCGGGGAACACGTTCTTCTGCGCGCGCTTCTCCAGCCAGGCCACGCCCGCGGAGCCGCCCGTGCCCGTCTTGGCGCCCATCGCCCTGCGGGTCGCCACCAGATGGTCGTTGCGCCATCGCCACACCAGCTCGGCGACGTCGGTGAGGGCCTCGCCGAGGCGGGCGAGCTCGTCGCCCTCGTCACCGGCGTACAGCGCGGTCCACACGGCCTCGACCTCGGGGGACGGCTCGTACCTCTGCGCCACGTCCCGCTTGAGCACGGCCTCGGGGACGGCGTGGCCGCGGCGGGCCAGCAGCCGCAGCACCTCGTCGTACAGGCTCGGCTCCTCCAGGGCCTTCTCCAGCTCCGCGTACACGCGCGGCGCGCCCCGGTGCGGGACGAGCATGGAGGCGGACTTCTCGCCGAGCAGGAACTCCATGCGCCGGTACATCGCCGACTGGAAGCCGGAGCCCTCGCCGAGGGCGGCCCGGTAGGAGTTGAACTGCGCGGGGGTCAGCTGGCCGAGCGGGCGCCACGACGCGTTCAGCGCGTCCAGCTCGCGCACGGAGCGCTTCAGGGCGGCCACCGCGGTCGGCACGTCGTCGCCGCGCAGGGCCCGCGCCGCGGTCTCCCACTCGTGGACGATGACCGTGAACCACAGCTCCATCACCTGGGTCGTGACCAGGAAGACCATCTCTCCGGGGTCGTCGGAGCGGGTGTGCTGGAGGTGGGTGAGGACGTCGGCCTGGACGTAGTCCTCGTAAGGGGTGGTTCCCGCAAAGTCGAGATACGGCGTCTCTGGCTCGTTCGACTCGTGAGCCTCGTGGGACATCGCTGTCTCCTTGAACGTACTCCGGGTAGCGGTCCGCCCCTGCCGAATTCCGGCACGGGGGCCCCGGTCCCCACCGGCATCCTCCGCAATCGTCCCCCGAAACGGCAAGGCCCGCCCGGTCACATCGTCACGGGCGGGCCTGGAGGAAGTGCGGAAATCTAGCCCAGGGTCTGGGCCGCGGCGGGCGAGGAGTCCTTGAGGAACTGCGCGCAGCGCTCGTACTCCGCCTGCTCGCCGATGGACTGCGCGGCGCGCGCGAGGGCGTGCAGGGCACGCAGGAAGCCGCGGTTCGGCTCGTGCTCCCACGGCACCGGGCCGTGGCCCTTCCAGCCCGCGCGGCGCAGGGAGTCCAGGCCGCGGTGGTAGCCGGTGCGGGCGTACGCGTACGACTCGACGACGCTGCCGCGCTCGTACGCCTCGTCGGCGAGACGCGCCCAGGCGAGGGAGGAGGTCGGATACTTCGCGGCGACATCGGCGGGCGCCGTGCCGCTCGCGAGCAGCTCGCGCGGCTCCGGGTCGTCGGGCAGCTCGGTCGGGGGCGGTCCCCCGAGAAGGTTCTCGTGAAGGCTCATGGGTTCCAGTCTGCGCCATGACCGGGGGTGTGTTCCATGCCGGTGATCGCGAGCCTGCCCAGCGCCCGCACCAGCGCGTCCGCGCCCGCCTCGGCCTTGGCGCGCGGGCAGCCGACGTTCAGGCGGACGAATCCGGGCGCCCCGTAGGTGGCGCCCGGCATGATCGCCACGCGCTCCCGCTCGACGAGCTCCCGCTGGAGCGCGTCGTCGTCGACGCCGAGGGGGCGCAGATCGATCCAGGCGAGATAGCCGGCCTGCGGCGGCCGCCACCCGAGCCCGGGGAACGCGGCGTCCAGCCGCTCCGCGAGCATCGCCAGGTTCCCGTGCGTGTACTCCCGTACGCCGTCCAGCCACGCCCCGCCCTCGCGGTACGCGGCGATGTGCGCGGTCAGCGACAGGACGGCCGGCGAGGCGAGGCCCTCCGCGGTGTCCATGCGCCGCACGAACTCGGCGTGGTCGTCCGGATCGCCGACGAAGCCGTAACTCCCGCTCAGGGCAGGGAAGTTGAAGGCCTTGGTGGCGGAGGTGACGAGCGCCCAGCGCAAGCCCTCGCCGTACGGTGTCCACGGGCGGTGGACGTGGCCGGTGTGCGTGAGGTCGGCGTGGATCTCGTCGCTGATGACGGCGACCGAGTGGCGCCGGGCGAGGTCCGCGATCCGGGTCAGCTCGGCGTCCGTCCACACCTTGCCCGTGGGGTTGTGCGGCGAGCACAGGATCAGGACCCGGCTGTCGGGCCGCGCCAGCTCCCGCTCCAGACCCGCCCAGTCGTCGACACCGGCGGTGCGCATCTCGCGGCCGAGCCCGGTGACCGCCTTGCGGAAGCCGTCGTACGTGGGGGTGTGCAGGACGACGCCGTCGCCGGGCCGCGTCCACATGCGCAGGAGCTGGGCTATCTGGTTGAGCACGGACGGGGCGTACACGAGCCCGTCCACGTCGACCTCGGTGCCGTACCGGGTCGCGAACCAGTCGCGCACGGCGCCGCGGAAGTCGTCGTGCCGCCAGTCCGTGTACCCGAACACGCCGTGCGCGAGCCGGGACCCGAGCGCCGCGAGGACCTCGGGCGCGCAGGCGAAGTCCATGTCGGAAATGGTGAACGGCAGCAGATCGGGCACCGCGAACCGGTCCGCGACCCCGTCCCACTGGACGCACCACGTGCCGCGCCGGTCGACCGGGGTGTCGAAGTCGTAGCGCACAGTCATCTCCCTCGGGGTACGCCGGAGGCCCGGCACCCCAGGAGGGATGCCGGGCCCCGGTGACCAGCCTCGTACTACTTGAGCTTCGTGCCCGTGGAGCGCAGGTTCGCGCAGGCCTCGGAGACGCGCTTGGCCATGCCCGCCTCGGCGGACTTGCCCCAGGTGCGCGGGTCGTACTGCGACTTCACGCCGACCTCGCCGTCGACCTTCAGGACGCCGTCGTAGTGGCGGAACATGTGGTCCGCGACCGGACGCGTGAAGGCGTACTGGGTGTCGGTGTCGAGGTTCATCTTCACGACGCCGTTCTCCAGCGCCGTCGCGATCTCCTGCTCGGTGGAGCCGGAGCCGCCGTGGAAGACGAAGTCGAACGGCTGCGACCCGGCCGTCTTGCCGAACTTGGCGCCGACGCCCTCCTGGAGGTCCTTGAGGAGCTCCGGACGCAGGACGACGTTGCCCGGCTTGTACACGCCGTGCACGTTGCCGAAGGACGCGGCGAGCAGGTAGCGGCCCTTCTCGCCCAGGCCCAGGGCCTCGGCGGTGCGGATCGCGTCGTCGACGGTCGTGTACAGCTCGTCGTTGATCTCGTGGCTGACGCCGTCCTCCTCGCCACCGGTCGGGGTGATCTCGACCTCGAGGATGATCTTCGCGGCGGCGGCCTTCGCCAGCAGCTCCTGGCCGATGGCCAGGTTGTCGGCGAGGGTCTCCGCGGAGCCGTCCCACATGTGGGACTGGAACAGCGGGTTGCGGCCGGCCTTGACGCGCTCGGCGGAGATGTCGAGCAGCGGGCGCACATAGCCGTCCAGCTTGCCCTTGGGGCAGTGGTCGGTGTGCAGCGCGACGGTGACGTCATACTTCTCGGCGATGATGTGCGCGTACTCGGCGAGGGCCACGGCACCCGTCACCATGTCCTTGTTGTACTGGCCGCCCAGGAACTCCGCACCACCGGTGGAGATCTGGATGATGCCGTCGCTCTCGGCCTCCGCGAAGCCGCGCAGCGCAGCGTTCAGGGTCTGCGAGGAGGTCACGTTGATGGCCGGGTAGGCGAACTTGCCGGCCTTCGCCCGGTCCAGCATCTCGGCGTAGACCTCGGGAGTTGCGATGGGCATGTGTCCGCTCCTTGGGATGTGCGGGTGTGTGCTGTCAGACCCTGACCTGGGGCCTCTCGTCTGGATCGGCCCCGGATGGCGACGTCATCGTCGCCCCCATCTTTCCAGACTTGCCGGACAGCTCCAGTACTGGTCGCGTACTGGGTCCGGCCCGTTGTCGACCGGCCTCAGTCGAGGCCCAGTTCGTCCTTGCCGTACGCGAACAGGTAGGGCACCCCGGCGCCCTCGGTGATCTTCTCGGCGGCACCGGTGGCGCGGTCCACGATCGTGGCGACGCCGACGACCTCGGCACCGGCCTCGCGCACTGCCTCGACGGCGGCGAGCGGGGAGCCGCCGGTGGTGGAGGTGTCCTCGACGACGAGCACGCGGCGGCCCCTGATGTCCGGGCCCTCGACGCGGCGCTGCATGCCGTGCGCCTTGGCGGCCTTGCGGACCACGAAGGCGTCGAGGCGCTCGCCCCGGGCGGCGGCCGCGTGCAGCATGGCGCCGGCGACCGGGTCGGCGCCCATCGTCAGGCCGCCCACGGCGTCGAAGTCGAGGTCGGCGGTCAGGTCGAGGAGCACCTGGCCCACCAGCGGGGCGGCCTCGCCGTCGAGGGTGATGCGGCGCAGGTCGATGTAGTAGTCCGCCTCCAGACCGGAGGAGAGAGTCACCTTGCCGTGCACCACGGCCTTGTCCTTGATCTGCTGGAGAAGCGCGTCGCGCACGTCGTTCGTCATGGCTAAGAGCTTAGAGCGCCCGCCACGTCCAGGTGGTCGACGCCTCAAGGGGCTCCACCGGGGTGACGAGGCGTGGCAGCGTGTTCAGACCGTCCGGCGGGCCGGTCTGCGGCTCCACGCACACGGCCGCCTCCTGCTCGTCGTAGACGACGACCCACTGCTCCCGGCTCGCGATCCTGACCTCAAGCTGCTGCGGCCAGGTCAGGGTCACGTCGACGCCGTCGGGCATGCCGAAGCAGTCGTCCCAGGGGCCGCCGGTGCGGTCGATCCGCTTGCCGGTGGGGAGGTGGTCGTCGCCGCGCTCCTCCTGCCAGGCCGGTGAGAACTCGACGTGCGCGCCGTCGGCGGAGCCGTCGAGGGTCCGGTTGAACCAGGGGTGCCAGCCGGCCTGCGCGGGAAAGGAGTCGCCGTACGTCTCGATGCCGAGCGTCAGCGTGAGCGAGTCCTCGGCGAGGCGCACCATCTGCGTGACGCGCCCGGTCCAGGGCCAGGGCTCGGCGAGGTCGTACGTGAAGACGGCCTCGTCGGCGCTCGCGCGGGCGGTCGTCCACTCGGCGTCGCGGGCGAAGCCGTGGATGGCGTGGGGCGGCGAGTTCAGGGGCATCTGGTACGTCTGCCCGCCGTCCCGGAACCTGCCGTCCCTGATACGGCCGCACCACGGCACCATCGGGAAGCAGCCGTACCGCTCCCCCTGCCGGAGGAGTTCGGTGCCACCGATCCGCAGGCTGCTCACGCGGCAGCCGTTGCCCGGCTGCACGGTCACTTCCGCGTCACCCGCGGTCAGCGTCGTTTCCTGGGTAGTCACGGGCCGACCTTACGTTTCGATCAGCGCCGGCGGCGCAATACCCGGCCGACGACGATCGCGGACGCGACCACGAGGGCGGCGGCGGGCGCGGCCCAGCGCAGGGTGGCGGTGGCCGCCGTGGTCTCGGGCGCGGGCACGGGGGCGTACCGGCCGCGCGGCGGCGCGTGGTCTACCTCCTCGGCGCTGCGGCCGATCATGGTGCGGCGCGCGTGGGCGGCCTCGGCGGGGGGCGCTTCGGAGTCGAACCCGGCCTCCTCTGGGGCAGCCTCGGCGAAGGGGGCGAGCGAGGGCGGCGGGATCTCGGTCTCGAAGACGGAGGTGTGGTCCTCGTCCTCGGCGTCCGTGTCGGTGGCGTCCGCGGCGTCTGCGGCGTCTGCGGCGTCCGCCGTGTCCTCGGCGGAGTCTCCCGCAGGGGCCGCGTCCTGTGCCCCCGGGTCCGTCCCCGGTTCCGCCGCCGTGCCGAGCGCCTCCGCGAAGCGGCTCAGGAGACGGCGCACCGCGGACTGCACGGCGTCCTCGGAGAGTTCGGCGACCCGGCCGTCCCCGCTGCCGGACGCGACGAACGTGACGTTCGAGCCGCCGGACGCGGCGGCGACCCGCACCGTCACCGCGAACTTCACGGACCCGGTGCCGCGCGCCTCGGTGCCGTCGCCCTCGACCGCGAACGCCCCGGTCTCCGTCTCGGTGACGCGCAGGGAGCCGCGGTAGGTGATGGTGTGGCCGCCGATGCGGAGCTTCAGCCGGCCGCCGTCGCCGGAGGCCTCCCGCTGAAGCCCGGGCACCGCCCTCGCCACCAACTCGGGGGCTGCCAGCGCGCCCCTCAACGACTCCGCCGGAACCGGAACGAACACCTCATGCTCCATGCCGCCCGAGCCTACCCACGCCCGGCCCCACGCGTCCCGTGTTCGGCCCGTACTCAGTCGGCGTACCGCGGATGAACCAGGGTCGACGGCGCGAGTCCGGTGATCCTCGAGCGCTCCGCCGCCCGCACCTGCTCGCGCGGCACGGCCCCCTCCGGCAGCGGTCGCGGGCCCGCGAGCTCGAACCCCCAGTCGCTGGGCGCCCGCGTCCCGTCGAGCGTCCGGTCGGGCCCGTCGGCGATCCCGGTGAGCCGGTCCCACGCCCCGTGCTGCCGCCCGGCCGGGGCCGGCGGTTCGCCCGTGCCCACCCAGTACGGCACCGTCCGCAGGCCCGCCGCGCGCAGCGTCGTGTCGACCGTCCAGAACACGCGGGGCCGCGACGACAGCGACCCGGCGTGCACGGCCAGCCGCCCGTCCGGCGCGAGGACCTGGGCCGCCAGGCCGTAGAACTCCTGCGAGTACAGCTTCGTGCTGGCCGTGATCCCGGGGTCGGGCAGATCGGAGATCACGACGTCGTACGGGGTGTGGGGCCCGCGCAGCCATTGGAAGGCGTCCCCGGTCACGGCCCGCACGCGCCGGTCCTCGTACACGTGCCCGTTGAGCGCGCTGAGCGGCGGATCGTTTCTGGCGAGGCGTACGACGCCCGGGTCGATCTCGACGATGTCCACCTGCCGCACCCCGGGGAAGCGCAGGACCTCGCGGGCGGCGAGGCCGTCACCGCCGCCGAGGATGAGCACGCGCGCGTGCGGCCCGGTCATCGCGGGCCGCACCAGGCCCTCGTGGTAGCGCTGCTCGTCCCGGCCGCTGACGCGCAGGCGCCCGTCGAGGTAGAGGTCGAGCGGCTCGTGCCTGCCGCCGGTGAGGACGACCTCCTGTACGCCGGTCTGGACGGCGACGCGTACGTCCCTGCCGTACATGGCCTGCCGGGCGGCCCGCTCGAAGTCGTCCACGCGGGCCGCGGCGCAGGCGAGCAGGCCGAGCACGACGACGTTCGCCACGAGCAGCGTCCAGCGGCCCCGGCGCGTCAGGTCCCTGCGGAACAGGCCGAGTACGAGGGCGCCACCGGCGAGCGCGTTGACCGCGCCGGTCAGCAGCGCGCCCGTCAGCTGCCCGAGCATCGGCAGCAGAAGGAAGGGAAAGGCGAGCCCGCCGACGAGCGCGCCCACGTAGTCGGCGGCGAACAGGTCGGCGACGGCGCCGCCGGGGTCCTGCCGCCTGATCCGCTGGATGAGCACCATCAGGAGGGGCACTTCGGCGCCGATGAGCACACCGATGGCGAGGGAGAACCCGACGAGCATGTAGCGCGAGCCGCCCGCCCAGGACCCGCCCCAGTCGCCGGTCCACGCGAACACCGCGTACAGCGCCATCGCGCTGCACCCGCCGACCAGCGCGAGCGCGGCCTCGACCGCGCCGAACCCGGCGGCGGCACGCAGCCGCAGCCGCTTGGCCCCGAGCGAGCCGATGCCCATGGCGAAGACCATCACGGACAGCACGACGGACGCCTGGGTGACGGAGTCGCCGATCAAGTACGAGGCGAGCGCGACCAGTTCGAGTTCGTACACGAGTCCGCAGGCCGCGCAGAGGAAGACGCCCGCGAGGACGAGGAACCGCCCCGTCGCCGGTTTCACGGGAAGGGGCGCCACGGGAAGGGGCGCCCTGTCCTCCTCGCTCCGGGCGCGCGGGACGCCGGTCTGGACGGGGGTGCGCGGCTCGATCACCTTGCGAACGCTACGTCACCACACCACTCCGCCCAGTCACCCACACGTGTGGAAGTGGGTCCGCGCGCGCATGAGTTGCAGCCCATGGCGTCACAGCACCGCAGCCGGGGTCCGCACGCCCACCCGGGTCCGGGTGACGACGAGTTGACCCTCCTGCGGATAGGCGTGCCAGGTACGCCAGTGCACCTGGCCCTCCTGCCGGTGGGCGAGCAGTGCGGTGAAGGCGTGCGGGCTGCCGGGGAACACCCCGGCGAGACCGTTGGGATGGTCGGACACCAGCGCGATGAGCTCCTGGGCGCGGCCCGCGAACGAGCCCTTCGAGAGGGTCTCGACGTGTGCCGCGAATTCGTACTCCCAGTCGCCCATGCGCTTGGCGACGCCGAGCGGCAGCGGGGTGCTGCTGCCCGGGATACAGGCGACGGTCTCGGAGCAGGTGCCGCGCTCCTCCTCCAGGAGTACCTGGTGCGAGGCGCCGAGGAGCCTCAATTGGAGCTGGGCACCGGCGAGTTCGAGGTCGAGCGTGGCGAGCGCGGGCAGCGGTTCGCGGCCGAGAGCCCAGGCCAGGTCGTCCGCGCGCGTGTCGGTGTAGGCGGTGTTCAGGGTCGTGAGCATGGGTCGGCTCCGCTAACACGCAAAAGGAGGTGAGGCCGGCGCTGAAGGGGGAGGGCCGGCACGTGCCCACGCGAACACACGAGGGCCGCTTTGACGGTTAAGAGAGAATCATGAACAGTGGCGCCGCAACAGGGTTTTTACCCAACTTCGCCGGGTTTCCATCCCCTCCGGGGACCCCACAGCTCAACTGTTCAACTTCTCTCGGCAACTTGCGTACCGTTCCCGCGCAACGGACCTTTCCGGGCGCATATGGCGCCCCGTTCGTCGCACGTCTCTCCGGCTGGCTCACACATACGTACGGCCCACGCGGACCGGCTGCCCCGTGTCAGCCGCCTCCCTGTGAGCCGTACGTGTCCTCGTGGCGCGGTCAGCTTCCGCCGCCGCACCCGCCCCCGCCGCCGCAGGAGGACCCGCCGCCGCAGGAGCTGCCGCCCCCGCACGAGGATCCGCCGCCGCAGGAGTGCCCGTGGTGTCCGCCGGAGCTGCCCGACGAGCAGGAGGCCCCGCCCGCCGCACCGCCGCCGCCGGCCCACCAGCTGCCGCGGGAGCGGGACGACCGGCCCTTGCTCAGTGACGTCTTCCCGCTCCGCGCCTTGCCCGAGCCGCCTGCGGACGACACGGCCACGACGATGCCCACGATCACAAGTACAAAGATGATGGCTCCGATGATCACGGCCCTCACCTTCCTCTCATTCCCCCGAGAACGCCCCCGTCGGGCGTGATTCGGGGATTCCCGGACCCGCGCCCCGTCAAAGCAGAGTTGAGGAACTCCAGAGGTTTCCCCTTCCGCGAAAGTCCCCGGCCTGCACCGGAAGCAGAACCAGGGGCGATCGGCGGTCGATCGGGCCGTCTATGGGCCGTGATCTTCGACGTGGGGCATCCCGAGGGCCCCGTCTCAATGGCTCGCCGGGACCGCTCGCGACTGTCGGGCATCAGGTGGGCGTACACCCGAAGGGTCATGGCCGGGTCGGCGTGTCCCATGTACTCGCGGGCACGGTAAGAGCGGCTAATGAGGCCCTGCCGGTGCGGCGTTGCGTGACTCACTGATCGTTTCAGAACGTGGACACGGCGTCATCTGAGGGCGCCCGGCCCGTGCCGCGCGCTCGCCGCCTCGGCCGTGAAAATCACTGTCCGATTGTCGGAACACGGTGATAGAGAGTCCATGTGACAACGACACTTACGTTCCCCGTTCTGTTGCGACTGATCGACGAACGGTCGAGCGCCTTCCGCGCCGCGGTCGCCTCCGCGCCAAGCCTCGACGTACAGGTGCCGACCTGCCCCGAGTGGACGCTGTTCGATCTGGCGCAGCACATCGGCGAGGGGCGCCGCGCCTGGGCCGCCACCGTCGCCGCAGGGCCTGCTCCGGCCAAGTCCGCAGCGGAGGGCGCCCCGGCTGCGCCTCGGGAGCGCGAGGCCCTGCTGGCCTGGTTGGCGGAGTCCACGGAGCAACTGCTGGACGCATTGCGGGAGGCCGGCCCGGATCGCGGTTGCTGGACGTGGTGGGGTGCGTCCCAGTCGCCGCAGACCTGTGGCGCCGTCGCCCGGCACCAGCTCCAGCAGATCGCGGTGCACACCTACGACGCCCAGGTCACTGTGGGTGCCCCGGAGCCGCTGCCGGATGAGGTGGCACTCGACGGTGTCGAGGAGTTCCTGTTCACCTGCGTCGCAACGACGGGTGCCTGGCCGCACAAGCCCACTGCCTTCGACTTCCACGCCACCGAGGGCCGTTCCTGGCGCCTCACGGTCGACGGCGACGGCGCACGCTCCACCCGTATCTCCGCGCCCGGCACGACGCCTGTCGCCGCTGCCGACGAGGGCCCGAACGCGGCTGGCGTCTCCGTTCGCGGCACGGCCAGTGAGCTGGTTCTCTTCGTGTACGACCGTATCCCGGCGGACTCCCTGCAGATCGAGGGAGACGCAGGTCTGTTCGACCTGCTCCGCGCGTGGGACCCGGAGGAGTAGGACGGGTGCTGTAGAGCGGCGAAGTAAGCCTTGCCAAGACTGAGAAGTGGGTCGACGCGCGGGAGGGCGACTTCCTGCACGTTCCGCTCGAGGGGCACACCGCGACACCCCCGCTCGGGCCGTCTCTGGGCCGTGCGGGGATGCTCAACGATGACAGACGACGACGGTCGACGACGGCTCTTCCCCTGCTCAGAGACGGTGCTTCGGGTACCGGCCCAGGTGCTCATCAGTGGAGCAGAGTTGAGGAACTCCAGAGGTTCGGCGCAGGATGGCGGCCATGACCTCCAGCGCGCGCCCCCTGCTCAACCGCCGTCTCGCCGAGTTCGGGACCACGATCTTCGCGGAGATGTCCGCGCTGGCCACGGCGACCGGCTCGATCAACCTCGGCCAGGGCTTCCCCGACACGGACGGCCCCGAGGAGATCCGCGAGGCGGCCGTGCGGGCGCTGCGCGACGGCCGCGGCAACCAGTACCCGCCGGGCCCCGGCGTCCCCGAGCTGCGCACCGCGATCGCGGCCCACCAGGAGCACCGCTACGGTCTGACCTTCGACCCGGACCGCGAGGTCCTCGTCACGGCCGGCGCCACCGAGGCCATCGCCGCCTCGCTGCTCGCCCTCGTGGAACCCGGCGACGAGGTCGTCGCGCTGGAGCCGTACTACGACTCGTACGCGGCCAGCATCGCGCTGGCGGGCGGCACCCGCGTCCCCGTCACCCTGCGCCCCGACGGCGGCGCCTTCCGCCTCGACCTGGACGAGCTGCGCGCCGCGGTCACCGACCGCACCCGCCTCCTTCTGATCAACACCCCGCACAACCCGACCGGCACCGTCCTCACCCGCGAGGAGCTCACCGCGATCGCGGCCCTCGCCGTCGAACGCGACCTCCTGGTGATCACGGACGAGGTGTACGAGCACCTGACGTTCGGCGACGCCGGGCACATCCCGCTCGCCACGCTCCCCGGCATGCGCGAGCGCACGGTGACCATCGGGTCGGCCGGCAAGACTTTTTCGTTCACGGGCTGGAAGGTCGGCTGGGTGACCGCGGGCCCCGAACTGGTCACCGCGGTCCGCTCGGCGAAGCAGTTCCTCACCTACGTCGCGTCCGGCCCCTTCCAGTACGCGATCGCCGAGGCGCTCTCGCTGCCGGACTCGTACTACGACGCCTTCCGCGCCGACATGAGCGCCAAGCGCGACCTGCTCGCGGACGGTCTCGCGGCGGCGGGCTTCGAGGTGTTCCGGCCCGCGGGCACGTACTTCGTCACCACCGACATCCGCCCGCTCGGCGAGAGCGACGGCTTCGCGTTCTGCCGCGCGCTGCCCGAACGCGCGGGCGTCGTCGCCATCCCGAACGCGGTGTTCTACGACCACCGCGACGCGGGCGCCCCCTTCGTACGGTTCGCGTTCTGCAAGCGGATCCCGGTGCTCGAAGAGGCGGTCGACCGCCTCAAGAAGCTCGCCTGAGGCCGGCCGGGCCCCGCTTCCCGAGGAGTGACGCGATGCGCGCGTGATCCAAATGGGACGGTTGTGACCGTACCCACGCGCGGCTCTTCGTCATACCCTTGCTGGCTCGGGCAGCGACAGTACGACCGCTGCCGCGGGACGCGTGAGGGGGACACGTGGAAGTGGCTCGACCAACTGCGGACATCCATCCGGCGGACGCCACCCGGTGGCAGAACCGCTCCGACGGCCATGCCTGAGCGCCCGTCCCCGTACCCGGCCTTTCCCGCGAGCGAAGAGCAGCTCGTGGAGGCGCTGATGCGGGTGTCCGTCATGGAGGAGCGGCTCAGCCGCAGGATGTGCGTCGAACGGGCGCTCCACCGGCTCGGACAGCGCCTGTCCGTGACCGAGTTCGGCGAGAAGAAGCCGCACATCGTCGAAATGGTCCGGGTGTTCGGCGCAGTGCCTCACGGCTGGCTCCGGCTGGTGGAGGCCGTCCGGTATCTGGCGGACGACGATCTGGCCTCGCTCCAGGCGTCCGCCCTCGTGGAGTCGCCACTGCCGCCGGCAGGCGACCCGGCGCAGCGGGCCGCGCTCGACCCGCTCCTGAGCGGCCTCGACCGGGGCTCCGTCCCGGAGCTCGCCGACCTCTTCCGCCATGTGGCCGGGGACAGCTTCGGGCCGCTGCCGAGGACGACCAGCACGGCACGCGAGGCGTACGAGCTCCTGGAGCAGTGCAACGTTCCCCCGGACGGGATACCGAGGAGCGTGCGCTTCCTGAACGAACTGGCGTATCTGGTCGGCCCGGAGCGCGGCGACCCGCTCAGGGTCTGGCTCAGCAGCCACATCCGCTCCCTCGCCGCCCCCGGAGTCGAGGGGCAGCGCCTGCTCGACGCCGTCCGCACCTCCACCGGGACCTGGCGAAGAGACCCCGGCCGTGAAGCCTTCCTGGTGATCCGGCTCCAGCCGTTGACCGAGTCACCCGACCGTGTCGCACTCACCTGCTGGACGAGCACCGGCAACGCCTGGGAGCCGCGCCAGCGGGACGACCGGGAACTGCGCCTGACGGAGGTGCCCGACTGGGTCGCCACCCTCGTCGACCGGGAGGAAGAGCGGCTGCGCAACCACCACGGCGGCATCGTCGTCGAGTTCATCCTCTCCCTGGCGATGGCGAACACACCGGTGGAGGACTGGACCCGGCCGACCCCCTTCGGGCCGCGGCAGCCCGGCCTCGGCAGATCGACCCCGTACACCCCTCCGCTGGGCATGGACTACAAGGTCGTCATACGCAGTCTGGAGCGGATGGAAGCACGCCAGGTGCACCGGGTGTGGAACGCGCGCTGGGAGGTACTGAGGAGCGGGGGCGAGGGGCGCGTGCACCGGTGCGAAACCGGCGCCGGATCCCAACAACAGGTGCTCTACGCCAAGTTGAAGCACAATCAGGCCATTGTGCTGATGACTCTGGGGTCGTCACCGGACGAGGAACACGGGCTCAGCGAGCTGACGCTCGGCCTCCAGGCGGGCCTGCCGGTGCTGCTCTGGGCTCACCAGGGACCGCTCGACGACAGCGAACACGCGGAACTCCACAGGGTCGCCGAAACGGGTGCCTGGGACGACTTGTTGGAGACCGTCACGCGCTTGCGCTTCTCTCCCGGAACACGCGACGATGGGACAGAGGGTTCCATCGACTCTCGTATCGCTGTGCTGTGGGACGATCCGAGCCGCCTTCCCGAAGTACCGGAATCAGCGAGTTGAACTTCCAGTCCAACCAGGTGTTCGGGACAGGGCAGTTGGGGAGTACGGACGTGCACCGACCGGGCACGAACCAGGGTGAGGGGGAACGGTCGATGGCCGACAGGGATCCGCACGTTCCGGCACAGGCCGACGGCGCCGCGGCCGACCCCGGCGCATGGCGCATCTACCGAGGCACGGCGAGGCCCCGCGGCAAGGACCCCGTGTCCCGCGAGTTACCTCCGCCCCCGCCCTGGCGCCGCTTCACCGGCGCACCCCTGATCTCCGGTCCGCCCCCGGGCGACGAGGACGAGTTCACCCGCCGCCTCGGCCCGCCCGACGGCGCCGTCGTCCGCAAGGCCTCCGAGCAGGAACTCGATCTGGTCAATGCCGCGCTGTTCCTGCGCAGGCCGCTGATCGTCGCGGGCCCTCCCGGCATCGGGAAGTCGAGCCTCGCCCACTGCATCAGCCGTGAACTCTCCCTCGGCCGCGTCCTGCGCTGGTCGATCACCAGCCGCAGCACCCTCAAAGAGGGCCTCTACGCCTACGACGCCATCGGCAGAGTGCAGGAAGCGGCCACCCGCGGCGCCCTGCGCGGCGCGGAACCCGGCTCCGACCCCGGCGATCCGGCACCCGACCCGGACGGCCTGAACAACCTCGGCGACTACGTCCAACTGGGCCCACTGGGCACGGCGTTGCTGCCCCGCGAGATCCCCCGCGTCCTGCTCATCGACGAGTTCGACAAGTCCGACACGGACCTCGCGGGCGACCTGCTGAGCGTCTTCGAAGAGGGCGAGTTCCGCATCCCCGAGCTGGCCCGCGTGCGCTCCAGGCTCCCCGACGCCGAGGTGCACACGGACGACCCGGACGGCACGGCGGTCATCCACCACGGAGCGGTGCGCTGCGCCGCGTTCCCCGTCGTCGTGATCACGAGCAACGGCGAGCGCACGCTGCCGCCCGCCCTGCTGCGCCGCTGCCTCTACCTCGATCTCCCCGCGCCCGACGCGGGCCAGCTCGCCGCCATGCTGGCGGCGCAGCTCTCGCAGGACGACGAGGGGCGCACGGCGATGATCCGCGACTTCCTCAACCACGCGAGGACCGGCGGCTCGCTCGCCGCGGACCAGCTCCTCAACTCGGAGTTCCTGCGCACCACGCCCGCGGGCCCCGACCAGGGGTCCATGAGCACGCTGTTGCACGCGCTGTGGCGACGGCTCGACGAGGTCGGCACTGGATGAACCGGTCGCCCTCCCACGGCGGCGTGGCGGGTGACGGTATCGGGCCGGGTGCCGCATCGCTGGCCGAGGCGTCCCCGCAGCCGCACTGGTACGAGGCGGGCGAGGTCCTGTGGCTCGCCGCGCAGCGCTGGCTGCGGCTGAAGGACGCCCGGCGCGGCAGGCCACAGCCCGGCGCGCCGCCCGAACTGCCCGAAGCGCCCGAAGGGGGGCACCCACGCCCCGAGGACGTGGACGCCCCCGTGCCGGAGATCACGGAGGAACCCGTAGAGCAGCCGGCGCCCCCGCCCGGGCCGCCCGCACCGGCCCCGGACCCGGGTGACCATGTGGACTCGCTCCTCATGAGCCTCGGCAACGGCTTCGCCCTCGACCGGTCGCGGGAGATCGAGAAGGCGCTGAAACCGCTGAAGCGGCGCATCGCCTCCCGGAGCCAGGTCTTCCTGAACGAGGAGGCCACCGCCGAGCTGCACGCCGAGACCGGCATGTGGCTGCCCCAGCTGGAGCCGGGCCAGGAACGCTGGCTGACCGTGACGCTCCTCGTGGACTCCGGCGACTCGATGCGGCTGTGGTCGCACACCGCCCAGCGCCTCGCCGAGACCCTGCACTGCTCCGGCGCCTTCCGCGACGTACGGACCGTGCGCTGGCAGGAGGACGGCGCGGGTTCCGAGGTCGCCGGCGACACCGACGGCCGGCATCTGGTCCTCGTCCTCACCGATCTGCACGCCGACCACTGGGGCGACGGCAGCGCCCGGCGCAGGCTCGCCCGGTGGGCCCGCACGATGCCCGTCGCGATCGTCCATGTGCTGCCGGAGCACGTCTGGGCGAGGGCGGGTACGCAGACCAGCAGCCTCCTGCTGACCAGCCCGCGCCCCGCGTCCCCCAACAGCGCCTGGACCGCCGAGCCCGTGGGCCTGGTCCTGCCCAGTGCCGAAGCCGACGGGCCCGACGGCTTCGACGGGGTGCGGCTGCCGGTGGTGACGCTGACCCCCGAAGGGCTCGGCGGCCTCGCCCGCTTCCTCGCGCACGACAGCACGAGCGGTTACACCGTGCGCGTCCTGGACCGGACGCCCGGTGACGAGACGGCCGTCGCGCGCAGGCCCGCCGCCGCGCTCCCCGCCGACGTCCAGGTCAAGACCGTGCGGGCCCAGCTCTCCCCCACCGCCTACCACCTGGCCCGCCTCTCCGCGGCCGTCCCGCTCAACCTCGACGTGCTGCGCCTGCTCCAGGAAGGGCTGATCCCCGGGGCGCGGAACTGGCACGTGGCGGAGCTGCTCCTGAGCGGACTGCTGCGGCGCACGGAGGCGGAGCCGGGCGAGGCCGCCGGGCCGGGCGTCGAGCTCGAATTCGACGACGGCGTGCGGCGGGAGCTGCTCTCGGACGGGACACGCGGCGAGACGGCCCGCGCGCTGATGCTCGCCTTGGACCATTTGGCGGTCGCCGTACCGGCGTACGGGGAAGGCGTCGCCCTTCTGCGCGAGCCGGATCGCGCACGGAGTGTCTCCATGGAAGGTTTACGGCCATGGATTTCGTCTATTCTGCCCGCATTCGCGGCCATGGCAGGACCGCACGCCACCGCCGCCCGGGAGCTTGAGGCACGCCTCGACGAACCTCCACCCCGGGTGACCACAACCTCCGGAGAACACAGTCGGTCAGGCGGTGGGGACGAGCCCACCGCCCCGGAAGACACCGGCAACGAAGAAAGGGTCGAAGTAGTGAGCGGCTTGCAGTCCACCCAGGCCGGGGCAAGGGGTGACGCGCTGCAGAAGCCGCCCCCCGTCTGGGGCAACGTCCCTCCCCGAAACCGTGCCTTCACCGGCCGCGTCCAGCTCCTGGACGACCTGCACCGCAGGCTCCAGGAGGGGACCACGGCGGTGCTCCCCGAGGCGCTCCAGGGCATGGGCGGCGTCGGAAAGTCCCAGCTCGCGGTCGAATACGTGTACCGGCATCTGCACGAGTACCAGATCGTGTGGTGGATCCCCGCCGAACAGCCGCAGCAGATCCGCCAGTTCCTCGTCCAGCTGGCGGGCCGGCTCGGCCTGAACGTCGGCAGCGGCGAGGCGAACACAGCGGTGCCGGCCGTCATCGAAGCCCTGCGCGTCGGCGAGCCGTTCAAGAACTGGCTCCTCATCTTCGACAACGCGGAAGACCCGGAGTCCGTAAGAGAGTTCTTCCCGACCAACGGTCCGGGCCGCATCCTCGTCACCTCACGGAACTCGCAGTGGGCCTCGTCGGCGCGTCCCCTGGAGGTCGACGTGTTCACCCGCGAGGAGAGCCGTTCGCTGCTCCAGATGAGGGCGCCGAGCCTGGACAACGCGACCGCGGACCGGCTCGCCGAGACCCTGGGCGACCTGCCGCTGGGCATCGAGCAGGCTGCCGTATGGCTGGCCGAGACGGGCATGCCCGCGGACGAATACCTGCGCATGTTCGAACAGCAGGCCAACGAGCTGATGGTCAGCGAACCGCCCGTGGACTATCCGCTGTCCGTCGCCGCCGCCTGGAACGTGTCCCTGGACCGGCTGCGCAAGCACCACCCCGCGGCTCTTCAGCTCCTGCAGATGTGCGCCTTCTTCGCGCCCGAGCCGATCTCCCGGCGCCTGCTCACCGGCGTCCGCGACGCCCCCGTGCCCCCGGAGCTCAGCGCGGCACTCAGTGACCCGATCCGGCTCAGCCGCGCCATCCGCGAGATCAACCGGTACGCGCTGGCGCGCATCAACCACGAGACCAACACCATCCAGCTGCACCGACTGGTCCAGCGCGTCCTCATCAACCAGATGACGGAGCCGCTGAAGTCGCAGATGCGCGCCGGCGCCCACCGGCTGCTCGCCAAGGACGACGCCGGCGAGCCCGACAAGTCCCACCGGTGGCAGCAGTACGGCGACCTGCTGCCGCACGTCCTCAACAGCAGGGCCGTCGAGTCGACGGACCCGTGGGTGAGGAATCTCGTCCTGAACGAGATCCTGTACATGTACTACTGGGGCGACCACCAGGGCTCCCTCGACCTGGCCAGGGAGACGTACACCACCTGGCGCGAGGCCGACGGGGACACCGCCGAGCACGTACTCAACGCGGCCCGGATCTACACGAACTCCCTGCGCATCCTGGGCCGCTACTCGGAGGCGTACGAACTCGACCAGAGGACACTGGCCGGGATGACCCAGGTCCTCGGCCCCGAGCACGAGTCGACGATCGACATCACCAGCATGCTCGCCTGGGACCTGCGGCTGCGCGGCGACTTCCAGGCGGCGCTCGACCTCGACAAGCACGCCTTCGAGACCTGCGAGCGCCTCTTCGGGCCCAACGACCCCTCCACCCTCCTCAGCGCCCACCGGCACGCGCTGAACCTGCGGTTCATCGGGCACTTCCGGGCGGCGCTCGCGCTCGACCGCATGACGCACGGCCGCAAGGTCGCCGAGCTCGGCGAGAACGCGGTGTCGACGCTGTCGACCCTGGCGGCGGTGACGTTCGACCTCCAGGAGGGCGGCGAGTACCTGGCGGCCCGCGACCAGGCGCGCGACGTCGAGGAGCGCTTCCGCAACACCGTCGGCGACAGCCACCCGAACACGATCTCCGCGATGCGGGTCCTGTCGGTGGCCGAACGACGCGCCGGACAGCACGCCCTGGCCCTGGAGCTCTCGGGCCGGGCCCTCGTCATGTTCCGCACCCGCTACGGCGACCTGTACCCGCAGACGGTGAACGCGCTGGCCTCGCACGCCATCGACGTACGGCACAGCGGCGACCTCGCCCGGGCGCTCGAACTCGGGCGGGAGGGGTACGAGGGGTACGAGGCGCTGCTCGGCCCGCGGCATCCGCACTCCGTGGCGGCACACGTCAACCACGCGATCTGTCTGCGCCTCGCCGGGCGGACCGAGGAGGCCCGCGCGAGCGACGTGGACTCGCAGGAGAAGCTGATCGAGCTGATCGGCGAGGACCACCCCAACACCCTTTCCTGCACCGCGAATCTCGCCGCCGACCTGTTCGAGCTCGGCGAGATGCAGGCGTCGGCGGACGTCGCCACGAGGGGGCTCGACCTGTGCCGCACCCACCTCGGTGAGGACCACCCCATCACCCTCGCCACGGCCCTCAACCTCTCGCTCGGGCTGCGCCAGCTGCGGCGTGACGACGAGGCGGACGAGCTGTACGCCGACACGGCCGAGCGCTACGGACGCACCCTCGGCGAGGACCACCCGGCGACGGTGGCGGCCTCGGACGGCAGGCCCGCGAACTGCGACATCGACCCGCTGCTGATGTGACGTCGGCTGTATCGCGCTGACCCCGCCCGGGACCCTTCCGGGCGGGGTCAGCGCTGTGGCACGTCCGTCGCGGCCTGCGCGGTGAGTCCGGGGATCCGCGCGGTCCAGCGGGCCAGTACCAGCGGGTCGGGCGTCTGCGCGCCGCGGGCCCGCGCGTCCAGGGCGAGCGCCCGCACCAGCTCGGGCCGGTGCAGCAGGGCCGTGGCCGGGCCGTCCTCGCCGGATGCCTCCAGGGCGAGGCCGAGGCCGACCCAGGCCGGGCGGGTCCCGGGGGCACCGGTCAGGACGGCGCGGTAGCGGTCGACGGCCCGCGCCGCGTTCGCCGACCCGCCGCGCAGGAGGCACATGTCCGCCTCCAGGAGGTCCGGGGACCGGTCCACCCCGGAGAGCCGGGCCCGCGTGTCCGGAGTGAACGTTCCTGCGTCGGCGAGGTGCAACCGCCGCATCTCACAACGGAGTTCGGGCAGGCGCGGCGGCGGGTCCGTGCGCAGCCGGGACAGCGGGGCGGTCGCCTCCTCGCCGGGGCCGCCGCCGAGCCGGTGGTCGGTGAGCAGGCGGGTGGCGGCCGGGTCGGGCGCGAGGTTGTGGCTGCACCACGTGGCGCGCAGATCGGCGAGTTCGGCTTCCGCCGGGGCGAGGGCCTCGGCCGGTACGTCCTCGTCGGCCCACGAAGCGGCCTGGCGCGCCATCCCGTCGACGAAGCGGCGGCCCCACGGGGTGAGCCCGGACTGGGCGGACAGCGTGCGCAGGGCGATGGCCACCGCCTCGCGCCACACGGCGAACTCGAAGTGCGCGAGGGCGGCCCGGGGTCCGGTCAGGGCGTGCCGTTCGGTGCGCCAGAAGCCGGCGACGCCGGTGAACGCGTACGTGCCGTGCAGCAGGCCCCACGGCGGGCGCGGGTCGCTGCGCCAGGGCGCGTAGAGCAGCGTGTCCTGCCGTGGTCCGCGCGCCGCCCTGTCGACGAGCTGAATCTGGTGGCTCAGGGCGTTGAGCACGGAGTGCCGTGACTCGTGGACGAGGGTGACGGCGAAGTCGACGGCGTCGCGCGGCAGGGAGACCATCGCGCTCCCGAACGCCTCCGCGTACGAGGCGCTGGAGGCGCGGAAGCGGGGTGCGCCCGGCAGGGGCACGAGCGAGCTCAGGACGAGCGGCACCGTGCGGGCCGCGTCCGGGTGGCGGGCCCCGAGAAGGCGTGCCGCGTCGTGCAGATGCCGCTGCCAGGTATCCGACTCCGCGTCGGTGAGCGGGGCCGGGGGCGGCCAGGGGGACCGGAAGTCGCGGTAGGGGTCGGCGTCGTCCAGGAGGACGCCGGGGCCCGGCTCGCGCGGGGTCCAGCTCAGCAGGCGCGCGGGGTGCCAGCCGGGGGCGGGCAGGTGCGGGGCGGCGGGCAGTTCGAGGGTGTGCGGGCCGAGCGTGACGCGGGCCGTGCCGTGCCCGTCCGTCTCGAGCGTGGCGACGTCGTGGCCGCGGGGGGCGTCGTCCAGTACGGCGTGCCCCACCGTCGGCAGGATCACCCTGCCCGCGCGGGCGGGTACGCGGACGCGCGCGGGAAGTCCCGCCCGCAGCGCGGCCGCCGCGGCGAGCGCGTGCGCGTAGCCCGCCTCCCGCCACAACGGGGGCTCCCCGGGCCGGGGCCCGGCGCCGCCGGCCCGCAGCCGCCCGAGCAGGCGGACCGCCCAGACCCCGACCGGCGGGTGCCCGAGCACGCTCGCCACCGCCTGCGGATCGTGGGCCTCCGCACCGGCCAGCAGCTCGAAGGCGTGCGCCAGCGGGGGCAGCGGTCCTGCGCTTTCTTCCGTCTCGCGTTCCGCGGCGGCCAGGGCCCGCAGCATGAGCATGCGGCGGCTGCGCTCCGCCGCCGCGATACGGGTCGCGGTGGGTGCGGTGATGCGGCCGGTGGCGATGGCCTCCAGGTCGGCGACCGGCACGTGGTGCCGCGTCAGCACGGCAGGGCAGGACGGTCGGGCTCGTCAGACAGGTCGCACGGGGATGCCGGCTCGGGCGGCTCGGGCGGCCCGTGTTCGTGCCGAGGCTCCTGGGGAGCCGTGCCGACGTGCCGTCGCGGGCTGAAGTACGGATTCCCGTCCCCGCCGCCCACGACCTGCCCGACAGCGTCCTCCGTCAAATGCTCGAGCAACGCGTTCTGCGCCGCCGCCACCAACGGGTCCCTCAGTGCCATGGCCTCCTGAAGGCCCCAACGGCTGAGATCGACAAGTCCGGTCTCGATGTCAGTCGTAGAAGTCCTCACGTCAAACTTCCCCCTGTCGGCTCCCGCTCGCGGCCCCGCGGCGCAGACCCACCTCCTTCCCATAGTGGCCCGTGGTCAGCCGCGCCGAAAGGGGCCCCGGTGGCCATCAAGGCTTGAATTGTTCGATTCATGTCCGGGGGAGACGGCATCCGGTGCCGCGGCCGGCGGTTGGTCGGGGGCTCAACTGACGTGTCCTGTGGGGAAATTGGTGCGTTACGACGGTACGGGTCCCTGCCTCGGCCACTTACACCGTTTCTGCCGTACAGAGGCACATTCCTGACGGACCGACATGAGGCCTCTCCGCGCCCCGTTGTCACGCAGCCGCGCCGACCGTCCGTCATCGGCACCCGTGCGGACCCTCCCGGCTCGCGCGCCCCGCGCGGTGCCCGCAGGGTGCGGAGATGTGACCCAGCAGCAACTTGCCCCGGCCCCCGCCACCGTCCCCGTCGCGGAGCCCGGCGCCGGACCGCGTTCCCGCTCGGCCCGGCTCAGGGCTGCCGCCCCCCTGCTCACCGCACTCGGTCTGTTCGCCATGGTCCGGCTCACCGGTGTCGCCGCGATGAGCCTCGCCGCCTCACTGACCGGAAAGCGCTCCGCCGTTCTGCTCGGCCGGTCCTGGGACTCGCTCTGGTACCTCAGGATCGCCGCGGACGGCTACGGCCGCTCCGTCCCCTACAAGCCGGGCATCATCTTCAACGACCTCGCGTTCTTCCCGCTCTACCCGGGCCTGGTCCGCACGGTACGGACCGTGCTCCCCCTCAGCGGCGGCGCCACCGGGATGCTCATCGCCTGGACCGCGTCCCTGGCCGCCGCGGCCGGGATCTACGCGATCGGGGTCCGCCTGCACTCCCGGCCGGTCGCCATCCTCCTCGTCCTGCTGTGGGGACTGCTGCCGCACTCCGTGATCCTCACGATGGCGTACACCGAGCCGCTGCTCACCGCCTTCGCCGCGTGGTCCCTGTACGCGGTCCTGACTCGCCGGTGGATCTGGGCGGGCACGCTCGCCTCGCTGGCCGGGGTGTCCCGCCCCAACGGGTTCGCGGTCGCCGCCGCGGTCCTCGTCACGGCGGCGTACGAGGTGATCGACAAGCGCGGCAGAAACGTTTCCCACAGGCTGTGGACAGGCGCGGCGATCGCCCCGATCGGCTGGACCGGGTACGTGCTGTGGGTCGGTGTCCAAAGGGACGATCCGCTCGGCGGCTACTTCGCCGTGCAGCGGGACTGGGGTTCGCGCTTCGACTTCGGCGTCGGCGCGCTGCGCGTCGTACGGCATCTGCTGCTCAAGGGCGGCCCCCTCGTCTTCCCCATGACGGTCCTGATCGTCGCCGCCGCGGTGCTGCTGTTCGCGCTGCTCATCGCCGAGCGGGCGGCCCCGCTGCCACTCATCGTCTACAGCGGCGTACTCCTGCTCATCACGCTCGGCGGCGCCGGCTTCTTCCCGTCCAAGCCGCGCTTCCTGCTGCCCGCGTTCCCGCTGCTGCTGCCGCTGGCCCTCGCGCTGGCGCGAACGGCGAAAGCCCGGCCGCGCAGCGCCCTCCTGGTGGTGGGCGCCCTGGCCGGGCTCTCACTTGCGTACGGGACGTATCTGGTCGCGTTCGCGCACAGGCCCCTGTAGGCAGTTACGGAAACTGCCTACTCGTCGTCGGACGGCTTCTCGTCGTCGGCGGCGGAGTCCACGGCCTGCTCCAGGCCGAGCTGCTCGACCAGCCAGCGGTCGAACTCGATGGCGGCGCGCACCCAGCTGACCGTCGACGACACGAAGTGCTCCAGGCTGACGCCCGTACCGATGAGCATCTGCGCCTCACCGATGAGGCGGACCGTGCCGTCGTCGTGGGTGTGGCTGTAGACCTTGGGCCACAGGGTGCGGCGGTTCCAGTCGTCGATGGTCTCGAGGAGCGCCGGCTTGGTCTCGAGCTCGTGCGGGCGGTCGTAGAACGTCCGCACCGAGAAGACCTGCTGGTCGTCCTCGCCGCGGAACATGAAGTACGTGCGGAACTCCTCCCACGGAGCCGCGAGGTCACCCTCTTCGTCGGTGACGTACTTGAGCTCCATCTGCTCCAGGAGCTGCTTGACGAGGTCCTGATCGGGGACGACGGGGCCCGCCGGTCCTGAGCCCTGCGGCTGCTCGGGCTGTCCCCCGAAGTTCGGAATCGAGGACGGGTCGATGCTCACGTGCTTGGTCCCTTCGTACGGATTCCGCCATCCTCCCCCATGCCGGGTGGGAAGTGACAACCCCCGACCGGTTGGATCGGCCGAGTTGTGTCCCCGACCCGGCCCGGCATCGGCGTTCGCCCTGCGTCACAGCGTCTTTCCGGTGGCCGGGCCCACGATCAGGCCGTCGCCGAAGGCGTCCACGCGGACCGTGTCGCCGTCGGTGACCTCGCCGGAGAGGATCTCCTTCGCGAGCCGGTCGCCGATCGCCGTCTGCACGAGGCGGCGCAGCGGCCGCGCGCCGTACGCGGGGTCGTTGCCCTCCTCCGCGAGCCAGGCCAGGGCCGCGTCGGAGACGTCCAGGGTGAGCCGCCGCTCGGCGAGCCGCTTGGCGAGCCGGCCGATCTGGAGCTTCGCGATCCGTTCCAACTCCTCCTTGTTCAGCGCGGAGAACACGACGAGGTCGTCGAGCCGGTTGAGGAACTCCGGCTTGAAGGACGCCCGTACGACGTCCAGGACCTGCTGCTTCTTCTGCTCCTCGCTCGTCGTCGGCTCCGCCGGGCTGTGTCCGCTCAAGAATTGACTGCCGAGGTTCGAGGTGAGCACGAGGATCGTGTTGCGGAAGTCGACCGTGCGGCCCTGGCCGTCCGTGAGGCGCCCGTCGTCGAGCACCTGGAGCAGGACGTCGAAGACCTCCGGGTGCGCCTTCTCCACCTCGTCGAGCAGGACGACGCTGTACGGGCGCCTGCGCACCGCCTCGGTGAGCTGGCCGCCCTCCTCGTACCCGACGTAGCCGGGAGGAGCGCCCACGAGACGCGCCACGGAGTGCTTCTCGCCGTACTCGCTCATGTCGATGCGGATCATGGCCCGCTCGTCGTCGAACAGGAAGTCGGCGAGCGCCTTGGCCAGCTCGGTCTTGCCGACGCCGGTCGGTCCGAGGAACAGGAAGGAACCGGTGGGCCGGTCGGGGTCGGCGATCCCGGCGCGCGTACGGCGCACGGCGTCGGACACCGCGCCTACGGCCTCGCTCTGCCCGATCAGGCGCTTGCCGAGCTCGTCCTCCATCCGCAGCAGCTTCTGCGTCTCGCCCTCCAGGAGCCGCCCGGCCGGAATGCCGGTCCAGGCCGCCACCACATCCGCGATGTCGTCCGGGCCGACCTCCTCCTTGACCATCGTGTCGGCCTTGGACGCCTCCACCTCTTCCTCGGTGGCGGCCGCCAAGTCCCTTTCCAGGGTGGGGATCTCGCCGTAGAGAAGCTTGGAGGCGGTGTCGAAGTCACCGTCGCGCTGTGCGCGCTCGGCCTGGCCGCGCAGCTCGTCGAGCTTCTCCTTCAGCTCACCGACGCGGTTGAGGGACTGCTTCTCCTTCTCCCAGCGGGCGGTGAGGCCGCGCAGCTCCTCCTCCTTGTCGGCGAGGTCGCGCCGCAGCTTCTCCAGGCGCTGCTTGCTGGCCGGATCCGTCTCCTTGGAGAGAGCCAGCTCCTCCATCTTCAGCCGGTCCACGGCGCGCTGGAGCTCGTCGATCTCGACAGGTGACGAGTCGATCTCCATGCGCAGCCGGGACGCGGCCTCGTCCACGAGGTCGATGGCCTTGTCCGGCAGGAAACGGGACGTGATGTACCGGTCGGAGAGCGACGCGGCGGCGACGAGCGCGCTGTCGGCGATCTGGACCTTGTGGTGGGCCTCGTACCGGCCCTTGAGGCCGCGCAGGATCGCGATCGAGTCCTCGACCGTCGGCTCGGCGACCAGCACCTGCTGGAAGCGGCGCTCCAGGGCCGGGTCCTTCTCGATCCGCTCGCGGTACTCGTCGAGCGTGGTCGCGCCGACCATGCGCAGCTCGCCGCGCGCGAGCATCGGCTTCAGCATGTTCCCCGCGTCCATGGACGAGTCGCCGCCCGCCCCGGCCCCGACGACCGTGTGCAGCTCGTCGATGAACGTGATGACCTGCCCGTCGCTCTCCTTGATCTCGGAGAGAACGGTCTTGAGGCGCTCCTCGAACTCACCGCGGTACTTCGCGCCGGCGACCATCGCGCCCAGGTCCAGCGAGACGAGCCGCTTGTTCTTGAGCGACTCCGGCACGTCCCCCTTCACGATCCGCTGGGCGAGCCCCTCGACGACGGCGGTCTTGCCGACGCCTGGCTCACCGATCAGGACGGGGTTGTTCTTCGTACGGCGGGACAGCACCTGCACCACACGCCGGATCTCCTGATCGCGCCCGATGACGGGGTCGAGCCTGCCCTCGCGCGCGGCGGCGGTGAAATCGGTGCCGAACTTCTCCAGGGCCTTGTACTGGCCCTCGGGGTCGGGTGTGGTCACCCGGCGCCCTCCCCTGCTCTTCTCGAAGGCGGCGAGCAGCTTCTCGGCACTCGCCCCCTGTTCCGTCAGTACGTCGGCGACAGTGCCGCCCTTCGCGGCGATGCCGATGAGCAGATGCTCGGTGGAGAGGTACTCGTCCCCGAGCTCCTCGGCGCGCTGCGCCGCGTCCGCGATGACCGCCAGCAGGTCCCGGTTGGGTCCGGGCGGCGCGACGGTCGAGCCGGTCACGCTGGGCAGCGCGCCGAGGACCCGCTCGGCCCCGGACCGCACGGCGGCCTGATCGGCTTCGACGGCCGTCAGCAGATCCGTGATGTTCTCGTTTTCCCGCCCCTCAAGGAGTGCCAGAAGCAGATGCGCGGGAGTCAGATCCGCGTGCCCTCCGGACACGGCCCGACTGGTGGCCGCGTTGATCGCGTCCCGGCTCCGGTTCGTCAGCTCGGCGTCCACGTGCGCACTCTCCTCCTTGCGTATACCTCTCCAGCACACTGACCCTGTCAGCATACACAAAGTTGAGTCGAATCCACTCAAGGGACGAGCCGGGTACCCCCGGGCGGGATATGTCCTGGAACGGGGATATCTTCCGGAGCATGGCCAAGCGGAACGACCCCCTGAACCCAGACCCGGCCTTCCTCGGCTTCTGGCGGGAACGGCACCTGTGCACGCTGACGACCCTGCGCCCCGACGGCACCCCGCACGTGGTGCCGGTCGGCGTCACGTACGACCCGGAGGCGGGCCTCGCGCGGGTGATCGCGAACAAGTCGAGCGCGAAGGTGTCGCACGTGCTCGCGGGGTCGGCAACGGCGGAGGGCGGGGCCCGGGTCGCGGTCTGCCAGGTCGACGGCCGGCGCTGGGCGACGCTGGAGGGCCTCGCGGTGGTCCGCACGGAGCCGGACCGCGTCGAGGAGGCGGTACGCCGGTACGCGGAGCGCTACGAGCGCGTGCCCGCACCCAACCTGGACCGGGTGGCCATCGAGATCACACTGACGCGGGCGACGGGAAACGGGTCGCCCGCGCAGCGGTGACACAAAGCTGCAGCGGCGCCACCGTGTTCAGGTCCACGGTGGCGCCGCTGCGGGGGGAAGCACCTGCGCGATCTACAACGACGGGGGAATCGCGTCAGGCACTGCGGGGGGTGGCTGAGGCAGTACGCGGAACTTCTGGTCCCGCCTCCCGATCCAGCTGGTGGTCACGCTGGTCGAGGTTAACGAAGACCATTCCGTACCTGACGGCACACCGCACGGGCTGCGGGGCGCCCCGAGGGCGGCGAAGACACCGGTAGGCCCGGATCTCCTCGTCGTCGAACTCGTCCCGCACGACGACGATCGGCTCACCGAACAGGGTGACCATCAACGAATCGCCGCGATGAGGAATCGCCGTGGCGAGGTCGATGAAATGCCACCCGGACCGGTAGGCGGTCGCCATCTCACGGCGAAATGTTCTGTCGTCGGGGGGTGTCGTCATACGGCCGCGTCCACGGGAGCGACACTCCAGGAAAGATCCGGAGGCGCGATGTTCTTTCCGGCGGACGCGTGAGTGGCGGGTGTGCCACTCCAGGAGAGGTCCTGGGTGCTGAGCACACCGAAAGCCAGACCGGCGGAGAAGGCAACAGCCATCACCGAGCGAAGCATTTTCTTGCACATAGTGGGCTTCGTCCTCACTTCCATGGCGTCTCTCCCCCGACTCACTAGACGATGGCTCATTCGGCCATCCAAACACCACAGGATCGATGCATCATGTTCCTGCACGTTCAGGACCCTGGGGGGTGGATCTATGACCACGAATGACGCACATCGGACACATCCTCATGCCACGACTGAACTGTGCGACGAGGGCAGGCGGTTGTACGCCAATGCTCTGCGTTCCGGACGCATCGCCCGAAGCGAAGTGACGGCCGCTCCCTGCCTGATGGATTTCGCCCTTCTCCACCCAGACCCGGATGACGCCAACTGGCTCCGCCCGCTTCCTCCCGCCGCCGCCCTGGCACAGCGCCTCCACCCCATCGAACGGGAAATCCAGGAGCGAAGAAGCCTGGCGGTCGAACTGACCGAATACTTCGAGCCATTCATGGCCATCAGCGCGCAGGATCGGCCCACGACGCACGCCGTCACCGTGCTCGAAGGAATCAACAGGATCAATTCGGCCATCGAACTCGCCATCGCAGAGTGCCAGTCGGAGATCCTCACGGTCCAGCCCGGCGGCGGCCGCAGCGAGCATTCCCTGACGGAGGCGCTCGAACGGGGCCAGGCGGTCATCGCGCGCGG
This sequence comes from Streptomyces sp. NBC_01445, assembly GCF_035918235.1. Lineage (NCBI taxonomy): Bacteria > Bacillati > Actinomycetota > Actinomycetes > Kitasatosporales > Streptomycetaceae > Streptomyces > Streptomyces sp. NBC_01445. The sequence continues at coordinate 5,177,106 of NZ_CP109485.1, forward strand.
CATCACGATGCGCACGCTCTACCAGCACACGGCCCGGCACAGCCAGGGAACTCTCGTGTACGCCGAGCACATGGCCAAGGGGAACGTAGAGATACGCACCCTTGAGGAACTCATAGAGCGGCTGATGGTCTTCGACCGGACCGTCGCGTTCATACCGGTCCCCGGAGACCACCCGGTCGCCCTGGAACTCCGGCATCCGGGCCTCGTCGAATACCTGGCCAAGGTCTTCGAGCAACTGTGGCGGCGTGGGGTCCCCCTCCTGGAGGAGACCCCCTACGCACCCCCGACCGACGGCATCACCGGAGTCCAGCGGTCGATCGCCAAGCTGCTCATCGAAGGCCACGTGGACGAGGCGATCGCCCGACGCCTCGGCATGAACGTCCGCACCTGCCGCGCCCACATCGCCAAGCTCGCCGCCGCGCTCGGCAGCGGAAGCCGCGCGCAACTCGGCTTTCTGATAGCGCAGTCGGGGATCCTCGACCAGGATCACTGAATGTCGAAGGAGGAGAGCCACACGTGACCGCCGAGGTCCATCCCCATGGAGTCGAGGAGCTGTGCGCGGCCGGCTCGCAGCTGTACGCGCGCGCCCTGCGAGAAGGCCGCATCCACCGCGAGGACGCCGACCCCACGCCCTGCCTTCTCGAATTCGGTCTCCTGCACACCGCCGCCGACGACATCCAGTGGCTCACACCCGTCGCGCCGGCCGTGGCCCTGCCCGGTCTCCTTCGCACCATAGAAGACGAGATCGCCCAGCAGCGCCGCCGCGAAGCCCGCCTGGCAGAGGCGTTCGCGCCGCTGATGGCCCTCGACGCACAGCGCGCCGCCGTCCCCCACGCCCCCATGCTCACGGTGCTGCTCGGCTTCCAGCGCATCAACGACGCCATCGGCGAAGCCATGGCGGAGTCCGAGGCGGAGCTGCTCACCATCCAGCCCGGCGGGAACCGCCCCCCGACACTCCTGGCCGCGGCCCTGCCGCGCGAACAGGAAATGCTGGCCCGCGGCTGCCGCATGCGCACCCTCTACCAGCACACGTCCCGTCACTCGCCCGCGGTGCTCGCCCACTACGAGCAGTTGGAGGGCGACGTCGAGGTCCGCACCCTGGACGAGGTCACCGAACGGCTCATCCTGCTCGACAGGAGCGTCGCGTTCATCCCGGCGAACCCCGACCGCACGGTCGCCCTGGAGATCCGGCACCCCGCCCTGATCGCGTACCTCGTCACGACCTTCGAACGGCTGTGGCGCCTGGCCACCCCCATGTTCCCCGAAACGGGCCAGGGGACCCCGGTCACGAGCGGTGTCCCCACCCGTCAGCGGACCATAGCCGGGCTGCTGATCGAGGGTCACAACGACGCCGTCATCGCCGAACGCCTGGGCATGAACATCCGCACCGTCCGCGTCCACATCGCCAAGCTCGCCAGCACACTCGGCAGCGACAGCCGCGCCCAACTGGGCTATCTCATCGGTCAGTCCGGAATACTGGAACAGGACCGCTGACCTCAGGTCCAGGACTCCGGGTCAAGGCCCACGTCGGTGTGGAGAACCGCGGCCCGGCGTGGGTGGCCTGGATCGGCGCGGGCGAACCCGTCGCTGCGTTCGACGCGCGCCTCCCGGAGGGCACGACCGTCACCGGCAAGCCCGCCGGCTGCGACGAGACGGGCACCCACCTGCACACGTGCCGGACCCCGAGCCTGCCCCTGGAGAAGACCGGTTCGACGTCCGGCTTCGTCCCGCGCGTCGACCGCGCCGTGGACGGCGGCGCGAAGGGTCCGGTCGCCACGCGGAACGACGACCCGGACCTGCGCGTCTCGACGCTCGCCCCTCAACCGGCCGACCTCACGGACGAGTTCACGATCTGCCACAGCTGAGCGGACACGGCGCCCCGCACCAAGGGGAGGGGCGCCGTACGATCTGCCGATCCGCCGGCCTACTTCAGCCCGATCCGCGCACAGTCCGCCGCGTATTTCGCCGTGCAGATGTCCCCGACCTTGTAGATCCCGTCCTTGACCACCGTCGATTTGATGTTGCTCTGCGTCATCGGGACGACCTGGACCAGGAGCGAAGGGACATCCGGGGTGGTCGGGCTGTCGACCCGGTCCTTCGTGAGTGCGTCGAACTCGATGTTGCGCTGCTGTGCGATGAGGACGGCCATCTGCGCGGCGGTGGACGCCTCTTCGGGGTACGGCTTGTAGACCGTCATGTACTGGTCCCCCGCCACAATGCGCTGCACCGCGGCGAGCTCGGCGTCCTGACCGGTCACCGGCGGGAGGTCGGTGACACCGGCGGCCTTGAGGGCGGTGATGATGCCGCCCGCCATGCCGTCGTTCGCGGAGTAGACACCGGCGATGTTCTGCGCGCCGATGGCCTGGATCGCGCGCGCCATGTTGGCCCGCGCGTTCTCCGGCTTCCAGTCCTTGGTGTCGTACGACTTCGAGATCGTCACCTGGTCCTTGAGCTCGGCCAGGGCGCCGTCCTTGTAGAGCGCGGCGTTCGGGTCGGTGACCGAGCCGTTCATCATGACGATCCGGCTGTTCTTGGACGCCTTGCTGCCCAGCGCCTTGAGGAGCGCCATGCCCTGCACATGGCCGACCTGGTCGCTGTCGAACGACACATAGCCGTCGACGGGGCCCTCGGCCAGGCGGTCGTAGGCGATGACGGGGATGCCCGCGTCCTTGGCCTTCTTGACCGATCCCGCGATGGACTTGGAGTCGACCGCGTCCAGGATGAGTACGTCGACCCGGTCGGCGATCATCTGGTCGACCTGTCTCTCCTGGCGCTTCGCGTTCTGTTCCGCGTTGGCGTAGAGGACACGGCCCTTGCCGCTGGTGAGGCCCTCGACTTCCTTCTTGATGTGCGGATAGTCGAACTTCTCGTAGCGGGCGGTCTCCTTCTCCGGCATGAGGACGCCGATCTTCAGGTCCTGGTTCTGCCGGGCGGACGCCTTGGCCGCGGAGTCACTCTCCGGCTCGAGCCAGCTGCTCCCGCACCCGGTGAGAGCCACTGCCATGGCGGACGCAACGCCGACAACGGCGGCGCGCTTCGTACGCGGATTCACTTTCCATACCTCCCTGAAGTGACCGCGTCGTTGCGGCCGAGGTGGCTGGAAGCCAACTCCGCCTGAAACACAGCGTCAAGAGGTGAATCCGTAACGACTCGTAATCGGGTCCATGCGTTCCGGAGATGAACCCGCCCATACTCCGGGTAACCCCAGTAGCCGCAACCGTCACAGTCGTCCGCCCCGACCGCGCCCGGCCCCTTCGGTGAGCAAAGTCACGGTTCCCCCATGCTTCCTCCGCACCCTGTTCACGCCACCGCCGCTTCGGCGTCCCGCGCTGACCCAACTGCAACCTCGTGTCCCAAATCTGCCCGTCACTGTCCTCCGGGCAGCAGACCCGGCCATCCCCTTCACGAACGCGCAGGTCACCTACGTGACGCCCTGCCGAGGGCCGCACAACTGACGGACATAGGCGGGCGATCGGCAGAATGCGGCCATTGCGCTCCTCCCTCTCGCGGGAGGGCAGCGTTTCGCGCCGCACGCGGGGTCTGAGCGTGCGACGGGCACCGCCACTGCCACCGCGCAGCTCGACCGGAAGGACAGGGGCGGGGCGTACCTGAGCACGACGTCTGCCGCCGGGACGAGCGTCACCGCCACCGCGCTCAGCGGTCCCGGCGCCGCCGGTCGGGCTCGCCGTACGCTGCCGGCCTTCCACGGGACCGTACGGTCCCGCTCCGCCCCGTCCGGCGGCGGCACCGTCACCGTGCAGGCCCTCGACGGCACGGAGCGGCTGCGCGGTCCCCGCGCCGGCCCCTGCCGTCCCTGGCGGCGATCACCTCCTGCGCGGCCCTCGCCCTCGCCGTGCGGGAGGTGTCGGGGCGGCGCCGAGGGACACAAGAAGGGGCCTGGAGGCCGACGACTGTCGGCCTCCAGGCCCCTTCACGCATGCGCGTATCCGTAGTGCTTACTGCTCCGGCGCCCGCTTGGGCCGCCACACCACCAGCGCGCTCGTCTGCTGGACCTCCTGGTACGGGACCAGGTCCCGTCGGTAGGAGGCGTGAACGGCCGCCTCGCGCTGCTGCATCGCCGCCGCCGCTCCCTCGACCGCCGTCGAGAGTTCCGCGACCCGCTGCTGAAGCGCCGCGACCTGGTTCTCCAGTTCGATGATGCGCTTGATGCCCGCGAGGTTGATGCCCTCGTCCTGCGACAACTGCTGCACCTGGCGGAGCAGTTCGATGTCGCGGGCCGAGTAGCGCCGGCCGCGGCCCGCCGTGCGGTCCGGGGAGACCAGGCCGAGACGGTCGTACTGGCGCAGGGTCTGCGGATGCAGCCCGCTGAGCTGGGCGGCCACCGAGATGACATAGACCGGAGACTCGTCGGTCAGCTCGTAGGCCCTGCCAACAAAGGAACTCTGTCGTCGACGGCCGTCCATACGCTCATGCTCCCTTCGCGGCCTGGAACAGTTCTGCCCGCGGATCGGCCTCCGCAGTCGCCTTCCGGTACGCCTCGAGGGCGTCCTTCGCGGCGTCGGTCAGATCCGTGGGGACCGCGACCTCCACCGTGACGAGCAGATCGCCACGGGTGCCGTCCTTGCGGACGGCGCCCTTGCCGCGGGCCCGCATCGTCCGCCCGTTCGGCGTGCCCGGGGGCAGCTTGAGCGTGACCGGAGGCCCGCCGAGCGTGGGGACCTTGACCTCGCCGCCGAGCGCGGCCTCCGGGTAGCTGACCGGGACCGTGACCGTGAGGTTGTCGCCCTTGCGGCCGAAGACCGGGTGGGAGTCCACGTGCACGACCACGTACAGGTCGCCCGCGGGGCCGCCCCGCTCGCCCGGCGCGCCCTTGCCGCGCAGCCGGATGCGCTGGTTGTCCGAGACGCCGGCCGGGATGCGGACCTGCATCGTCCGGGAGGACTTCGCACGGCCCGACCCCTTGCAGACCTCGCAGGGGGTCTCCGCGATCAGGCCGCGGCCCTTGCAGTCCACGCACGGGTCGGTCAGCGAGAAACCGCCGCCGCCGCCGCGCGAGACCTGGCCCGTGCCGACGCAGGTCGGGCACACGCGCGGTGTGCCGTTCTTGTCGCCGGTGCCGGAACAGGCCTTGCAGGGCGCCTGCGACGACATGCGCAGCGGCACCGTCGCCCCGTCGACCGCCTCGGTGAAGCTGAGGGTGACCTCGGACTCGATGTCCTGACCGCGGCGCGGCTGCGTGCGCGTGCCGGCGCCCGCGCCGCCCCGGTTGAACAGGCCGCCGAAGACGTCCCCGAGTCCGCCGCCGAACCCGCCGGCACCCCCCGCCGTACCGCCCTGGGCGCCGCCTCCGAAGAGGTCGCCCAGGTCGAAGTTGAAGGAGCCGCCGCCCGGCCCGCCCGGCCCCGGACGGAATCCGCCGTTGCCGAACAGGGTGCGCGCCTCGTCGTACTCCTTGCGCTTCTTGGGGTCACCGAGGACGTCGTTCGCCTCGGAGATCTCCTTGAAGCGCTCCTCCGCCTTGGCGTTGCCCTTGTTGGCATCGGGGTGGTTCTCACGGGCGAGCTTGCGGTACGCCTTCTTGATCTCGGCGTCGGTGGCGTCCTTGGGGACGCCGAGGACCTTGTAGTAGTCCTTCTCGATGAAGTCCTTCGTGCTCATCCTCGACGTCCCTCCTCTCGCTGCTTACTGACGTCAGCCCTCGTCCGGGCCACCGCTCTCCTCGTCGTCGGCCGCGCCGTTGTCCTTGGCGGACTCGCCCTTGGCCGGCTGGGCCCCGGGCTGCGGCTCGGCCACGGCCACCCGCGCGGGGCGGATGGTGCGCTCGCCGATCCGGTAGCCCGGCTGCAGGATCGCGACGCAGGTCGTCTCGGTGACGTCCGGCGCGTACGAGTGCATCAGGGCCTCGTGGATCGTCGGGTCGAAGGGCTCGCCCTCCTTGCCGAACTGCTGGAGCCCCATCTTGGCGGCGACCATCTCGAGCGACTCGGCGACCGACTTGAAGCCGCCGACCAGCTCGCCGTGCTCGCGGGCACGGCCGATGTCGTCGAGTACGGGAAGGAGCTCGGTCAGAAGGCCCGCGACCGCGACCTCCTTGACCGTGACCCGGTCCCGCTCCACCCGGCGACGGTAGTTCTGGTACTCGGCCTGGAGCCGCTGGAGGTCCGCGGTGCGCTCGCCGAGCGCCATGCGTACCTGGTCCAGCTGGGCCGTCAGGCCTACGTTCTGAACCGCCGAAGCGGCTCCTGCTGCTGCGTCCCCGGCCGGGGCCGCCCCCTCGCCCTTGTCGGGCGAGGGAGCGGCCTTCGGCTCGGCGTCGTCGGAGGTGGCGCCGGAGGGGACGTCAGGCTCGTCGCTCTCGCTGAAGCCCGGGGTCTCCTCCGTCACGCGGCACCGTCCTTGCGGTCCTCGTCGACGATCTCGGCGTCGACGACGTCGTCATCAGCGGCCTTGTGCTCGTCGCCCGGGGCTCCGGCCTCGGGACCGCCCGCGGCCTGCGCGCCCTGGGCGTCGGCGTACATGGCCTGGCCCAGCTTCTGCGAGACGGCGGCGACCTTCTCGGTGGCGGTGCGGATCTCGGCGGTGTCCTCGCCCTTGAGCTTCTCCTTCAGCTCGGCGATGGACTCCTCGACCTCGGTCTTGACCTCGCCGGGGACCTTGTCCTCGTTGTCCTTGAGGAACTTCTCCGTCTGGTAGACGAGCTGCTCGCCCTGGTTACGGGTCTCGGCGGCCTCGCGGCGACGGTGGTCCTCGTCCGCGTACTGCTCGGCCTCCTGGCGCATCCGGTCGACCTCGTCCTTCGGCAGCGAGGAGCCGCCGGTGACGGTCATCTTCTGCTCCTTGCCCGTGCCCAGGTCCTTCGCGGTCACGTGCATGATGCCGTTGGCGTCGATGTCGAAGGCGACCTCGATCTGCGGGACACCACGCGGGGCCGGCGGCAGACCGGTGAGCTCGAACATCCCGAGCTTCTTGTTGTACGCCGCGATCTCGCGCTCGCCCTGGTAGACCTGGATCTGCACGGACGGCTGGTTGTCCTCGGCCGTCGTGAAGATCTCGGAACGCTTGGTCGGGATCGTGGTGTTGCGCTCGATGAGCTTCGTCATGATCCCTCCCTTGGTCTCGATGCCGAGGGACAGCGGGGTCACGTCGAGGAGCAGGACGTCCTTGACCTCACCCTTGAGGACACCGGCCTGCAGGGCGGCGCCGATGGCGACGACCTCGTCCGGGTTCACGCCCTTGTTGGCGTCCTGACCGCCGGTCAGCTCCTTGACGAGCTCCGCGACGGCGGGCATACGGGTCGAGCCACCGACGAGAACGACGTGGTCGATCTCCGAGAGCTGGATGCCCGCGTCCTTGATGACGTTGTGGAACGGCGTCTTGCAGCGCTCCAGAAGGTCGGACGTGAGCTGCTGGAACTGGGCGCGCGTGAGCTTCTCGTCCAGGTGCAGCGGGCCCTCGGCGGACGCCGTGATGTAGGGCAGGTTGATCGTGGTCTCGGTCGAGGACGAGAGCTCGATCTTCGCCTTCTCGGCGGCCTCGCGCAGGCGCTGGAGCGCCATCTTGTCCTTGGAGAGGTCCACGCCGTGGCCGTTGTTGAACTGCTTGACCAGGTAGTCGACGACGCGCTGGTCCCAGTCGTCACCACCGAGGTGGTTGTCGCCGTTCGTGGCCTTCACCTCGACGACGCCGTCGCCGATCTCGAGCAGCGAGACGTCGAAGGTGCCGCCACCGAGGTCGAAGACGAGAATGGTCTGGTCGTCCTTGTCGAGACCGTAGGCCAGGGCAGCGGCCGTCGGCTCGTTGACAATACGCAGGACGTTCAGACCGGCGATCTCGCCGGCCTCCTTCGTCGCCTGGCGCTCGGAGTCGTTGAAGTACGCCGGGACGGTGATGACCGCGTCCGCGACCTTCTCGCCCAGGTACGCCTCGGCGTCGCGCTTCAGCTTCTGCAGGATGAAGGCGCTCATCTGCTGCGGGTTGAAGCTCTTGCCGTCGATCTCGATCTTCCAGTCAGTGCCCATGTGGCGCTTGACCGAACGGATCGTCCTGTCGACGTTGGTGACCGCCTGGCGCTTCGCGACCTCTCCGACGAGCACCTCACCGTTCTTGGCGAAGGCGACGACGGACGGCGTGGTCCTGGCGCCCTCGGCGTTGGTGATGACGGTGGGCTCGCCGCCTTCGAGAACGCTGACGACGGAGTTAGTCGTGCCCAGGTCGATGCCGACCGCACGTGCCATTTCAATTCCTCCAGCATGACTACTTGAGTGGATCTGGCTCAAGGATGCATGACGACCGCTGTTCAGTCAACAGAGCTGAGTCGGGCCGACTCAACTTTTATGTGGCCCTTATGGAAGCCAGGGGATACGCGCAGGTCAGCTACCGCGTCGGGGCCTTCGTCATGAACCTGCGACGTCCACAACAGCGGTCCGTACGGGCCGGCGAACCCGCCGCCGCAGCCCGTAGACCGGCACCCGCAGCAGCCCGGCGACCGACCCGGCCGCCGCGCAGAGCGGCCACAGCGCGGCCAGCGGATCCAACGTCCCGTCGTGCAGCAGGAGTCCGGTCACCGCACCGGCGAGCGACGCGACGCCGAGCACCACCGCCACGCCCCGCGGGGTGAGGCCGAGCAGGCGGAGCCGGTGCGCGATGTGGTCGGCGCCGCCCTGGAAGAGCGGCCGCCCCGCGCGCCGCCGCGACACCGCGACGAGGGCCGCGTCCGCCGTCACCACGACCGTCACGGCGAACAGCGAGCCCGCGCCGGGCAGCGCCTCGTGGCCCGCGTTCACCAGGACCGCGGCGGACGCCAGCAGGAAGCCCGTGAACAGGGACCCGCAGCTCCCGAGGTGCATCCGCGCGGGGTACCAGTTGTGCATGAGGAACCCGGTGAGCGCCGCCGCGAGCACCCCGAGAGTGGCGGCGAGCGGGCCGAGCCCCTGGGTGGTGGCGCAGGCGCTCAGGCCGAGCGCGGCCACGACGGCGACGGTGCCGAGCGCCCCGTCCGAGGTGTCGAAGAGCCGGCAGGCGTTGGTGACGAAGACGATCCACAGGACGGCCAGCGCGCCGACCAGAAAGCCGAGTTGAGCGGTGTGCACGACGAAGGTCGCCGCCCCCGCCTCGACGACGACGCGGGCCCGCGCCCCCACCGGCCGCACGTCGTCGAGGAACCCGAGCGCGGCGACGGCCCCGGCCGCGATCAGCAGCGTCAGCGCGCCGGAGCCGAGCGGAAGGAGTCCGGTGCAGGCTCCGACGGTGGCGACCACGGCCGTCACCGTGGCGACGGCGGCGCCGCCCAGGCGCGGCGTCCTGCGCCCCGTGCGGCCCACCCGCCGGACGGTGAATCCGGTGCGCAGGGCGACGAGACGGAGCAGGGCGGTGAGGGCGGAGGCCGCCGGCAGGGCGGTCGCGGCGGCGGCGATCCCGTAGGACACGGCGGACGTCCCGTCAGCTCGGTTTGCGGTATCGGGGTGACACCGGAGGGCACGCCCGGCCGGAGACCTTCATAAGCTAGTCGCTTATGTCGCAATATGGAGTGAATAACACGATTTGCTTTCGCTGTCGACCGAGGGTTGCCTCAGCGACGCAGATCACCGCCCGGCTGGCTACAGTGCGGCCACACAAGTGGGTAGTCTCAGCATGGACTGAAATAAGTTACCGCTTAGTAATCGCTGAATATCCACCCTCGCAGGCCCGAGGAGCCCCCGAATGCAACTCGCCGCGATCATCGTGTCGCTGGTCCTGATCGTGGTCGGCGTCGCACTGTTCGTCCGAGCCATCGCGCAGATCTACCGCTTCATGCGGCTCGGCCAGAACGTCCCCGCCGGCACCCGCACCGACGAACCCGTACAGCGCACCGTGACGGTGGCCAAGGAGTTCCTCGGCCACACCCGGATGAACCGCTGGGGCATCGTCGGCGTGGCGCACTGGTTCGTGGCGGTGGGCTTCTTCTCGCTGCTGCTGACGATCGTGAACGCCATCGGCCAGCTCTTCCAGGCCGACTGGCTGCTCCCGATCATCGGTGAATGGGCCCCGTACAACGTCTTCGTCGAGTTCCTCGGCACGATGACGGCCCTCGGGATCCTGACGCTGATCGTCATCCGGCAGCTGAACCGGCCGGACCGGCCGGGCCGCAAGTCCCGCTTCGCCGGGTCCAACACCGGGCAGGCGTACTTCGTCGAGGCCGTCATCCTCATCGTCGGCATCTGCATCTTCACGCTGCACGCCCTGGAGGGCGCCCAGCACCATGTGGACAGCTACGAGGCCTCGTTCTTCGTCTCGTACCCGGTCGTCTCCTGGTTCCGCGGCATGGACGTCTCCACGCTGCAGAACCTCACGTACTTCTTCGCCGGGCTGAAGATCGCGACCTCCTTCATCTGGATGATCACGGTCGCCCTGAAGACCGACATGGGTGTCGCCTGGCACCGCTTCCTCGCGTTCCCGAACATCTGGTTCAAGCGTGAGGCGGACGGCGACGTCGCGCTGGGTGCGCTGCAGCCGATGACCAGCGGCGGCAAGGAGATCGACTTCGAGGACCCGGGCGAGGACGACGTCTTCGGCGTCAGCCAGGTCGAGCAGTTCTCGTGGAAGGGTCTACTGGACTTCTCCACCTGCACCGAGTGCGGCCGCTGCCAGTCGCAGTGCCCCGCCTGGAACACCGGCAAGCCGCTCTCGCCGAAGCTCCTGATCATGTCGCTGCGCGACCACGCGCACGCCAAGGCCCCCTACCTGCTCGCCGGTGGCGGCAAGTCGATGGAGGGCGAGGAGAAGGCGACCGAGGAGCAGCTGGCGGACGTCCCGGCCGGGGCGCTGGCCGAGGCCGAGCGCCCGCTGATCGGCACCCTCGAAGAGAACGGCGTCATCGACCCGGACGTCCTGTGGTCCTGCACCACCTGCGGCGCCTGCGTCGAGCAGTGCCCGGTCGACATCGAGCACATCGACCACATCGTCGACATGCGCCGCTACCAGGTGATGATCGAGTCCGCGTTCCCGTCCGAGGCGGGCACGATGCTCAAGAACCTGGAGAAGAAGGGCAACCCCTGGGGCCTGGCGAAGAAGCAGCGCCTGGAGTGGCTCAAGGAGCTCGACTTCGAGGTCCCGGTCGTCGGCAAGGACATCGAGGACCTCACCGAGGTCGAGTACCTCTACTGGGTCGGCTGCGCCGGCTCGCTCGAGGACCGCGCGAAGAAGACCACCAAGGCCTTCGCGGAGCTGCTGCACATGGCGGGCGTCAAGTTCGCGATCATGGGCGGCGACGAGAAGTGCACCGGTGACTCCGCCCGCCGCCTGGGCAACGAGCCGCTGTTCCAGCAGCTCGGCCAGGAGAACGTCATGGCGCTGAACATGGCGTTCGGCGAGGAGCTCGACGACGACGGCAAGGTCGTCGCCGAGTCGGCGAAGCCCAAGTCGGCGAAGAAGATCGTCGCAACCTGCCCGCACTGCCTCAACACCATCGGCAACGAGTACCCGCAGCTCGGCGGCGATTACGAAGTAATCCACCACACCCAGCTGCTCCAGCACCTCATCGACGAGGGCAAGCTCATCCCCGTCACGCCGGTCGAGGGTCTGATCACCTACCACGACCCGTGCTACCTGGGCCGTCACAACAAGATCTACACGCCCCCGCGTCAGATCATGGACGCCGTCCCGGGCCTGCGTCAGCAGGAGATGCACCGCCACAAGGAGCGCGGCTTCTGCTGCGGCGCCGGCGGCGCGCGGATGTGGATGGAGGAGCGGATCGGCAAGCGCATCAACAACGAACGTGTTGACGAGGCGCTGTCGCTGAACCCCGACATCGTCTCCACCGCCTGCCCGTTCTGCCTCGTCATGCTGACCGACTCGGTCAACGGCAAGAAGAACGACGGCCAGGCCAAGGAGTCCGTCACGGTCGTCGACGTGGCCCAGCTGCTCCTCGACTCCGTGAAGACGCCGGCCGACCCGGCGGGTTCGGAGGAGACCGAGGACGCGCCGGAGCCGGAGCCGGTGAAGTAGCGGTCCGGTAGCCGGGCCGGGGTTCCGTACGCGAATCCGACGTCGTACGTGGAGGGGCCGATCGGGGAGACCCGGTCGGCCCCTCCGGCGTTCCCGGAGAGGCGTGTGACGGGCCACCGGAGGGGCGTTTTCGGGACAGAGAAAGGGCGTTTACGGGACAGGGGCCGCGCTCCGTGACCAAACCGGCAGGCCCCGCCCCTACCCCCTCCCTCACCCCGGCGGCATCATGAACGGGTCAAGTGGCGCATGAGGCGGGCGGGTCAGAGGCGATGGTGGGCATACGGGGCGGCCGCAGCGCCGCGATACGCAGGGCCGCGGCGGGGTGCACCCTGCTCATGGTCGCCGCCGTCACCGGCTGCGGCGGCGACGACAAGCCCGCCGCCGCCAAGCACCGCCCCGTGGCCATGGCCGGCAAGTCCGGCGCCGCGCTCCCCGTCCCGCACGGCCGCGGCAGCAAGGTGGCGCACGACTTCAACGGGGACGGCGCCCCCGACCTCGTACTGGACGATCTCGTGCACGACGGGCTCGGGGACGACGCCGGGATCGGGGTCGTGTACGGGAAGAAGGGGCACGGACTCGTGCCCGGGGCGCGGCAGTTGCTGCGTCCCGCGAAGTACGCGGCGCCGACCAAGGGCGAGACGCCCGCCGCGTTCGACTCCGAGGCGAGCTGCGACCTCGACAAGGACGGCTTCACCGATCTGGTGGTGTCGACCGATCCGCCGTTCGACGGGCAGGGGCAGCCACCGGTGCCGCTGCAGATCCTGTTCGGCGGCCCGGGCGGGCTCACCCACCAGGGCGTGAAGCTCGTCGTCCCCGCCCAGGCGCGGTTCGGCAACGACTGGCCGGACCAGCCGGTGTGCGGCGACTTCGACGGGGACGGCTCGGTCGACCTCACGGTCCACGCGAGCGGCGGGCGGCTGAGCTTCCTGCCCGGCCCCTTCACGCGCAAGGGCACCCCGCGCGCGGCCGGCAAGCCGCTGACCGCACCCGGCAACGTACCCGTGGGCCCCGCCTTCGACGTCGACCGCGACGGGTACGACGACCTCCTCGTACGCCGCACCTCCCGCGGCTCGTCACCGTCCCGGATCGTCCTGGGCGGCCCGCAGGGACCGGCCCGCTCCGGCGCCGCGCTGCCGTCCGGCCTCGGCCTCGCGGTGGGCCGTTTCACCAAGGGCGCCGGCGCGGACACCGCGCTGCTCACGGCCTCCGGCGTCACCCTCTCGCGGCCGGGCGCCGCCGCCCTCAAGGCCACCGGAACGGCCATCACCGCGGGTGACTTCGACGGGGACGGCGTGGCAGAACTCGTCGTGTCCGGCGGCACGTCGAAGGCCCCGAAGGTCCTGCCCGCGAACGGAAGAGCGGCCGTGACCGTCACCCCCGGGGCCGCCGGCACCACCCAGGTCCTCGAGGCGACCGACTTCGACGGCGACGGACGCGCCGACCTCGTGGTCCGCACGTACCGCGGCGAGAGCACGGACACGATCGCCGTGTACCCCGGGGTCAAGGGCGGCGCACTCCTGGCCGGAAAGCCTCAAGTCACCTTCTCCACAGCGGAGTTCTGAGAGCTGGCGGGCCGGCGTGCGCCGCACTCGGTGCCGCCGGCGTCCACCCCGCCTCCCGTATCCGCTGTTCACCGCACAGCCACCCGGACACAACCATCCCCTCACCTCACGAGTCACACCCCCGGAACCCCTTCCCCCCATTTCCCGGGAGTGCTTCTCGTGCGTATGCGCAAGCTCGTCATCGCCGCGGGTGCCGCCGTCGTCGCGGCGGCCGGACTCACCCTGCCGCTCGCCGGAACCGCCTCCGCGGCCACCACGCTCAAGGACGACTTCAACGGCGACGGCTACCGCGACCTGGCCGTCGGCACCCCGGGCGCGAACTCCGTCACGGTCACGTTCGGCTCCGCGAGCGGCGTGAGCCCGTCCCACGCCGTGACCGTCACCCAGAGCACGGCCGGGGTGCCCGGGGTCACCGAGCCGGAGGACGAGTTCGGCGAGAACGTCACCTCGGGCGACGTCGACGACGACGGCTACGCGGACCTGATCGTCGGCGCGCCCGGCGAGCGGGTCACCGGCAACACCACAGGCTCCGTCACCATCGTCTGGGGAGGCCCCAAGGCCTTCGACAAGGGCGCCAAGGTCCTCAACTCCCCCACCACCGACACCGAACGCTTCGGCGAAGGCACCTCCTTCGTCGACATCGACGGGGACGAGGCCGAGAACCTCGCCGTGATCAGCGCCGACGGCTGGTGGTACTACGCCGAGAGCGAGGACCCGACCCGCGCGATCGCCCCCGAGGTCGACTTCTTGCCGGACGGCGTACGCCTGGAGGGCATGGAGGCCGCCCACTTCCTCTCCAAGGACGGCTACACGTACGTCCTCTACGGGGAGCGCGCCGACGGCAAGCCCTACACCGTGTACATGAAGGGCGGCGTCGGGGACATCGGCTACTACTCGGGCGTAGTCGCCGAGGGCGACGACCCGCGCGCCACCCGGGAAGCGGCCGCGGCCGCCGACGTGAACGGCGACGGCTACACCGACCTCGTCACCGGCAACGCCGCCGCGAACTCGGTCACCGTGCGCTACGGCGCGCAGGGCTCCTTCGGGACCACGAAGACGTACACGCAGGACTCCGCGGGCGTGCCCGGCGCCGACGAGCCGGAGGACCGCTTCGGCGCCGCCGTGAGCGCCGGCGACCTCGACCACGACGGGTACGCGGACGTCGCCGTGGGCGCGCCCGGCGAGAGCGTCGGCACGGTCACGGGAACGGGCAGCGTCACCGTCCTCAAGGGCGGCACCGGCGGGCTCGGCGCGGGCCGCGCCTACCACCAGGACACGGCCGGGGTGCCCGGCGTCCCGGAGGCGGGCGACCACTTCGGCTCGTCCCTGCGCTTCAAGGACATCAACAAGAACAGCCGGGCCGACCTGGCGATCGGCGCGAACGGCGAGGACATCGGCACTTCGGCCGACGCGGGCGCCGTCTGGGTCCTGCGCGGCGCGGTCCCGTACCTCACCACGTCGTACGCCACGTCCTTCAACGGCGCGGACTTCGGAACGTCGACGAGCGGAGCGGGCCGCGCCTTCGGGACGGTCCTGCGCTGAACGGGCCCCGAGAACACCGAAAACCCGGGCGGCCGGAAATGACTGTGAACCACATACAACCCTCCGGCCCCACTACGAGTCTCCTGTTCGCCAACCGCAGGGCCACGCCTGGGACAACTCCCGGCAAACACCGGCGGAACGCACCCCATTGACTGCGGATGCCCGCCAGGCATCCCCGCATGCTGCAGGAGAATCCCGCATGCACAAGCACATACGTATCGCCCTCGCCTCGGCCGCCGCGGTCGCGCTGACGGGCGGGCTGCTCTCCCTCTCCACGGGCTCGGCCCTCGCCGCCGACTCCGTCCACCATCACGAGGCCGACTTCAACGGCGACCACATCGGGGACGTCGCGTTCTCCGCCGGCTGGTCGACGGTCGGCGGCAAGAAGGGCGCCGGCCAGTTCGTCGCCCTGTACGGCTCCGCGAACGGCCTGAACGCCGCCACCCGCAAGACCGTCAGCCAGAACACGACGGGCGTCCCCGGCACCGCCGAGACCAACGACGGCTTCGGCTGGGTCAGCGCGTACGGCGACTTCAACGACGACGGCTACGACGACCTGGCCGCGTCCGCGCGCTACGAGGACGTGGACGGCGACACCGACGGCGGCACCGTCATGATCATGTGGGGCTCCCCGTCGGGCCTCACCGGCGGCACGACGATCGCGGACCCCGCCGTCTCCTCCCACGACCAGTGGGGCAAGACGCTCGCCGCCGGCGACTTCGACGGCGACGGCAAGGACGACCTCGCGGTCGGCTCCACGGCCGCCACGGTCTACGTCTACAAGGGCGGCATCGCCAAGACCGGTACCGCGGGCGGCCGTTACACGCTCAAGCCCCCGATCCAGTCCGGCGACGGCACCGGCCCGCTCACCCTCACCGCGGGTGACGTGAACGGCGACGGAGCCACCGACCTCGTGGTCGACGGCTTCGAGACGAACACCAGCGAGGGCTGGAACACCAACTACTACATTCCCGGCAGCGCGTCCGGCCTCGTCGCCTCGTCGGCGCAGACGCTGAAGCCCGGCGTCATCACCGACATCGGCGACGTGAACGGCGACTCCTTCGGCGACATCGTGACCGGCCAGGAGTGGGACGAGCCCACGGACGGGTCACCGGACCCGACCAACTCGACCGACGGCGGCAAGGTCAACATCACGTACGGCTCGGCGAGCGGCCCCGCCACCACCACCGCCATCAGCCAGGACACCGGCAACGTGCCCGGCGGCTCCGAGCGCGGCGACGACTTCGGCGGCGAGCTGTCCCTCGGCGACATCAACGGCGACAACTACCAGGACCTGGTCGTCGGCGCCGCCGGCGAGAACCTGGGCGGCGTCACCGACACCGGTTCGGTGACGGTCCTCTACGGCTCGGCGAGCGGCATCAACACGCAGTCCGGCGGCCAGTTCTTCGCCCAGTCCACCGCCGGCGTCCCCGGCTCGGACGAGACGAAGGACTACTTCGGCAACGAGGTCAAGCTCACCGACGTCACCGGCGACGGCAAGGCCGACCTGACGATCGGCGCGTACGGCGAGAACAGCGGCAACGGCGCGCTGACGTACCTCCCGTCGAACGGGACGAAGATCACCACGACGGGGTCGCGCTCCGTCTCGGCAACGTCGGTCGGCGTCTCGACGGACGCCTCCCCGATGCTGGGCGGGAACGCGGCGAACTGACGCCCTTTTGCTCCAGGTTGGGCCCGCGCCTCTTCGGCGCGGGCCCATGCACCACCCCCAGCCGGCCGGGCCCGCGTCCCCGTCGCGGGCCCGGCCTCCCCTGACTCCAGGAAAGCCCGACACCATGCGCAAGCGCGCCCTTGCCCTGGCAGCAGCCGTGACCTCCGGCCTGCTCGCCCCCGCGGCCCTCACCACCCCGGCGACAGCCGCCACCGCTGCGTCCGCGGACGACTTCAACGGCGACGGCTACCGCGACCTCGCCGTCGGCGACCGCGGTGCCACGGTCGGTGGGGCCTCGAAGGCGGGTGCCGTCGTCGTCGTGTACGGCTCCGCCACCGGCCTCGGCCCGGCGTCCCGGCACACCACCGTCTCCCAGAACAGCGCCGGCATCCCCGGCTCGGCGGAGGCCGGCGACGGGTTCGGCACCGACATCACCACCCGCGACCTCAACAGCGACGGCTACGCCGACGTGATCGCCACGGCGCCCGGCGAGAACGACGGCAGCTACCACGGCACGTTCACCGTCCTGTGGGGCTCCGCGTCCGGCCTGACCAGCGGCAGCGCGTACAAGAACCCCAAGTACCCGGACAAGGGGTTCGTCAAGGACCTCGCCGTCGGTGACTTCAACGCCGACGGCAAGCAGGACGTCGTGACCGTCGACGACGACAACATCTGGTACCTGCGCGGCCCGTTCACCAAGTCGGGCTCGCGCGGCAGCGCCACCAACCTCGACCCGACCGACGGCGAGAACATCTCCCCCGACCGCGTCGTCGCGGGCACCGTCACGAAGGACGGCACCGCCGACTTCGCGGTCCTCGGCGACGACTGGGACACCGACAGCAACCGCGTCTGGTTCTACAAGGGTTCGTCGAGCGGCCCCACCAAGACCAAGAAGGTCAGCCTGCCCTCCGCTGCCTCCCTCATGGAGGCCTCGGTCACCATCGCCGACTACGACAAGAACGGCTACGGCGACCTGACCGTCGGCGCCCCGCGCACCGGCACCGGCGGCGCGGTCTACATCCTGCCCGGCACGTCCACCGGCCCCAGCGCCTCCGCCAAGAAGATCACCCAGTCCACGTCCGGCATCGCGGGCTCCCCTGAGTCCACGGACTCCTTCGGCAGCGACGTCTCGGCCGCGGACACCAACGGCGACGGCTACCCGGACCTGGCCGTCGGCGTGAAGGGCGAGATGATCGGCGACGGCCCGTTCCGCGCGGGCGGCATCACCGTCCTGCGCGGCACCTCCTCCGGCGTCACCGGCACGAACTCCCGCTGGTACGACTACGCCACGCCGGGCGTCGAGGGCGAGACCACCGAGGAGGGCTGGCTCGGCGCCTCCGTCCAGCTGCGCGACTTCAACCGCGACGGCCGCGCCGAACTGGTCGCATCCGCCCCTGAGGTGAACCGCCTCTACCTTCTGCCCGGCACCGCATCGGGCCCGACCGGCACGGGCTCCTTCCTCGCCCAGGCCCCGGAACTCGCCGGCTTCTACTGGGCCGAACTCACCGACTGACCCCATCCTCCCGGTCTCACCCACAGGAGCCCGACGTGCGCCTGCGCACCATCACAGCCCTGACGGCCCTCGTAGCGGCCGCCCTGACCCCCCTCACCCTTCCCACAGCACCCGCCTCCGCCACCGGCGCCAAGTACGCCGACGACTTCAACGGCGACGGGTACCGGGACTACGCGTCCACGTCCTGGAACAGCCCCGGTGGCGCGCTCCTCATCACCTTCGGCACCGCCACGGGTCCGGGCACGAAGACCCAGGTGATCGACCAGGACAGCGCCGGCGTGCCCGGTGAGGACGAGGCCGACGACATGTGGGGCGAAGTCAGGACGGCTGCCGACTTCGACCAGGACGGCTACGGCGACCTGGCGGTGGCCGCCCGGGGCGAGGACGTCGGCAGCAACGAGGACCAGGGCGCCGTCATGGTCCTCTGGGGCTCACCCACGGGCCTGTCCGGCGGGACATCCGTCACCAACAAGGCCAAGCAGGAGTTCGGCTACTTCGCGAACGACCTCGCGACCGGCGACTTCAACGGTGACGGCAAACCGGATCTCGCGGCCGTCAACGCCGGCAAGACATACGTCTACCGCGGCCCCATCACCCGCTCAGGAGCGACCGGTTCGGTCTCGACCCTGGACAAGACGGGCTTCGACTCCACCGCGCTGATCGCGGGCAAGGTGAACGGCGACTCCAAAACCGACCTCGTCATCGTCGGCGACACCTTCTCCGGCGGGGTCACGGCCGCGGACGCCTGGTTCGTCAAGGGCGGCTCCACGATGACGTCCGGCCCGTCGCTCCACGTCAACACGAAGAGCTACGGCGGCGACGGCGTCATCGCCGACTTCAACAAGGACGGCTTCGGCGACGTCGCCATCGGCACTCCCGCCTACTCGGGCTACAAGGGCCGCGTCTCCCTCTGGTACGGCTCTTCCACGGGCCCCGGCACCAGCTCCCGCATCACGCAGTCGACGAGCGGCGTCGCGGGCACCCCCGAGGCGGACGACTCGTTCGGCGCGTCCCTCTCCGCAGGCGACGTCAACGGCGACGGCTACCAGGACCTGGCCGTCGGGGCCTACGGCGAGAAGATCGACGACAAGGAATACGCGGGCGGCGTCCACGTCTTCAAGGGCCGCGCCGCCGGCATCAGCGGCACCGGCTCCCAGTGGTTCGCCCGCAACAGCCCCGGCGTCACCGGGGCGCTCGACTCGGACGACTCGTTCGGCTCCGCGGTGCGGCTGCGGGACACCGACCGCGACGGCTACGCCGACCTGTACGTGGCGGGCACGGTCGGCTCGCTCCGCCTGCCCGGCTCGGCCTCCGGAATCACCACCACGGGCGCCGCATCGGTCCCGTCGGACCTGATCGAGGGCTTCCTTCAGTAGGGCACACCCGCGTGAACGAGCCCCGTCGGCCCGCCCCGGCCGACGGGGCTCGTTCATGTCCGGTGGCGCACCGCCCCCGCCCGCGCATCCCACAGATTCCCACTCGCTCCGTACAACCCTCCACCCCCACTAACCGTCTCCTGTAAGCCAACCGCAGGCCCACGTCCGGGACAACTCCCGGCAAACGCCGACGGAACGCACCCTTACTGACTGCGGATGCCCCCACATCCCCCGGTTGACGCAGGAGTCACACGCATGACCAGGCACGCCAAGCACAAGCGCACGCCCGACCCCTCCCCCGCCCGGATCCGGCTCGCCACGGCCACGGCGGCCGCCGCCGCGCTGACCGGGGGCCTGCTGGCCACCTCGGCCGGGGTGGCGTCAGCCGACACAGTTCCGGCCGGTGTCGCCCAGGGTGACGCCGACTTCAACGGCGACGGCTACGCGGACGCCGTCGCCTCCGCGTCCGGCGCCTACGTGAACGGCAAGGCGAACGCCGGCCAACTCGCCGTCATCTACGGCGGAGCCACCGGCAACCACTACGCCACCGTCAGCCAGAACACGGCCGGAATCCCCGGCACCGCCGAGAGCGACGACTTCTTCGGCGCCGACTCCGCGTACGGCGACTTCGACGGCGACGGCTATGACGACGTCCTGGTCGCCGCGCCCGGCGAGGACGTCGGCACGGACAAGGACGGCGGCACGGCCGCCATCCTGTGGGGCTCGCCGAACGGGCTGACCAGCGGCACCACCGTCGCCGACCCGCGACCCACCAGCCACGACCAGTTCGGCGGCCCCGTCGAGGCGGGCGACTTCGACGGCGACGGCAAGGACGACCTCGCCATCGGCGCCTTCGGCTCCACCAAGGTCGACGTCTTCTCCGGCGGCTTCACCCGCAGCGCGAGCGCCGCGAGCCGCGCGACGCTGAGCACCGGCGTCCAGACCGGCGACGGCATCAACAACCTGCACTCCGGCGACGCCAACGGCGACGGCAAGGACGACCTGATCGTCAACGGCTACGACCCGTCGGACAACCTCAACGCCAACTACTGGATCCCCGGCAGCGCCACGGGCCTGGCCGCCTCCGGCTCCCAGAAGCTCCCCGCCGGCATCATCACCGACCTCGGCGACACCGACGAGGACGGCTACGACGACATCGTCATCGGCAACGCCTGGGACTCCGGCATCGCGGGCGCCACCACGGGCGGCTCGGTGTACGTCGTGCACGGCACGGCGAGCGGCCCGTCCGCCGGCGACACCGAGAAGTTCACGCAGAACACCGCGGGCGTCCCCGGCTCCAGCGAGAAGGGCGACCACTTCGGAGCCGAAATCGACCTCGGCGACGTCAATGGCGACGGCCACCTCGACCTGGTCGTCGGCGCCCCCGACGAGGACCTGACGGGCGGCGCCAACGCGGGCGCGGCCACGGTCATGTACGGCTCCGCCGACGGCTCGGGCATCACCGGCACGGGCGCCCTGTTCCTGGAACAGAACAACGCCTACGTCCCCAACACCAACGAGAAGAACGACGCGTTCGGCTCCGACGTGCACCTGGACGACCTCAACCACGACGGCCGCGACGAGATCCTCATCGGCGCCGCCGGCGAGAACGGCCACAACGGCGCCGTCTACCCGGTGAAGGTGAAGGCCGACGGCACGCTCGCGGCGTCCTCCGGCATCTACACCTCCACGCTCGGCATCTCCGCGTCGGGCACCCCGGTCCTCGGCGCCAACTTCACCGACTGACGCCCCACCCGCCCCGGCCCCCGGGAACACCCTGAAAGTTCCCTTAGGGGATGTCACAGCTCGGCAGCAAAGCCGGGCCCGATCCACCGGGCCCGGCACCTCACTCCCCGGGACCAGGTACGTTCGATGACGTGGCTGGATTCAGGATCGGACGCGGCCGGGACAACCGCGCCTCGCAATCGCGACCGTACGGACAGGGTGCCCCCCAGGGGCAGGCCCCGTACGGCTACCCTCCCGCGCCCCCGAACGGGCAACAGCAGCAGCACCGGTACGGCGGTCGGCAACCGCAGCAGCCGTACGGTCAGCAGCAGCAGTGGCCCCAGTCCGGAGGCCACGGCGAGCCGGAGTACTTCGGCGACCCGAACGGCCCGCAGGGGCACGGTCAGCAGGGCCAGGGCTACGACCCGTACGCGGCGAACAACCCGGGGCACACCCAGGCGTTCTCCGTGGGCGAGGACCCGTACAGCCAGGGCGACACGTACCGGGCGGGCTCGGCCCCGGCCGCGCCCGTCGGTCCGCGGCTGCACTGGAAGCAACTGCTGTCCGGGGTCGTCCTGCGCCCCGGCCAGACGTACCTCCAGATGCGGGACTACGCGATGTGGGGCCCCGCCCTCATCGTGACGCTCCTCTACGGGCTGCTCGCGATCTTCGGCTTCGACTCGGCCCGCGAGGACGTGATCAATGCCACGCTCTCGGCGGCGGTCCCGTACGTCCTCACGACCGGCGTGGCGATCACCCTCAGCTTCTTCGTGCTCGGCGTGGTCACGCACACGCTGGCCCGCCAGCTCGGCGGTGACGGAGCGTGGCAGCCCACGGTCGGCCTCGCGATGCTGATCACCGCGATCACGGACGCCCCGCGCCTGCTCTTCGCGATGTTCCTGGGCGGCGACGCCCCGTTCGTGCAGATCATCGGCTGGGCGACGTGGGCGCTCGCGGGCTTCCTGCTGACGCTCATGGTCGGCAGGTCGCACGACCTCCCGTGGCCGAAGGCGCTGGCCGCCTCCGCGATCCAGCTGATCGCGCTCCTGTCGATCATCAAGCTGGGCACGTTCTAGAGACCTGGGACACCTGAGCGGGGCCCGGCACACACTGTGCCGGGCCTCACTCGCGTTCACCGCCACCTCGCCGCCGCCAACGGGTGACGCCGGTGGCGGGTCGGAGCACCGGCCTCCGGGGCAGCTGCCACCATGCGCCCATGGCACCTGCGGCAGGCACGGCTGAGAGTTCGACGACGGCGCGACTGGTCCTGCTGACACTCGCGGCAGGTCAGTTCCTGATGGCTCTCGACAGCTCGGTCATGAACGTCTCGATCGCCACCGTGGCCGAGGACGTGGGCACGACCGTGACGGGGATCCAGGGCGCCATCACGGCGTACACCCTCGTGATGGCGATGTTCATGATCCCGGGCGGCAAGGTCGGTGCGCTGATCGGCCGCAAACGCGCCTTCATGATCGGCTGCGTCATCTACGGCTGCGGCTCCCTGACCACGGCACTCGCGCCCAACCTCCCCGTACTGCTGCTCGGCTGGGCGCTCCTCGAAGGCGTCGGAGCCGCGCTCATCATGCCCGCGATCGTGGCGCTCGTGGCGGGCAACTTCGTCACGGAACGCCGTCCCGCCGCGTATGGACTCGTCGCGGCCGCAGGGGCCGTGGCGATCGCGGTGGGGCCGCTCATCGGAGGCGTCGCGACGACGTACTTCTCCTGGCGCTGGGTGTTCGCCGGTGAGGTCGTGGTGGTGCTCGGCATCCTCGTACTCGCCCGCCGCATCGCCGACGCGCCGGTGGGCGAACGCTCCCGCATCGATCTCCTCGGCTGCGTGCTCTCCGCCCTCGGACTCGGGATCTTCGTCTACGGAGTGCTCCGCTCCGACGAATGGGGCTGGTTCCAGCCCAAACCCGGCGCGCCTTCCTGGCTCGGGATCTCGCTGGTCGTGTGGCTGGCGCTGGCCGGTCTGCTGCTGATCTGGCTCTTCCTCCGCTGGGAGGCCCGCCTGGTGAAGCAGCGCAAGGAGCCACTCATCGACCCGGCCCTGCTGCAGAACAAGCAGCTCACCGGTGGCCTGACGATGTTCTTCTTCCAGTACCTCGTGCAGATGGGCGTGTTCTTCGTCGTCCCGCTGTATCTGTCGGTCGCCCTGGGCCTGTCCGCGCTCAAGACCGGTGCCCGTATCCTGCCGCTCTCGCTGACGCTGCTGGCCGCCGCGATCCTGATCCCGCGCTTCCTCCCGGATGTCTCACCGCGCCGGGTGGTGCGGCTCGGGATCCTCGCGCTGCTCGCCGGCGCGGTGGCCCTGATGGCCGCACTCGACGCGGGAGCCGGTGCGGAGATCGTCACCCTCCCCCTCCTGCTGATCGGGCTCGGCATGGGCGCGCTGGCGTCCCAGCTCGGGTCGGTCACCGTGTCCGCGGTGCCGGAGGCACAGAGCGCGGAGGTCGGCGGGGTCCAGAACGCCGTCACCAACCTGGGTGCCTCGCTCGGTACAGCACTCGCCGGGTCGATCCTCATCGCCGCGCTCACGACCTCGTTCGTCACCGGCATCGAGCAGAATCCGGCGGTCCCGGCCGACGTCAAGAGCCAGACCTCCGTCGAGCTCCAGAGCGGCGCGCCCTTCCTCTCGGACGCTCAGCTCAAGACCGCGCTCGACGAAGCCGGCACGAGCACGGAGGTCTCGCAGGCGGCGCTCGACGCGAACAACGAAGCACGGCTCGACGGCCTCCGCGCCGCACTGGCCGTACTCGCCCTCGCCTCGCTGCTCGCCATGTTCTTCACCTCACGGATCCCGACGACCCAGCCCCGCTCGGCAACGCCTTAGCCCGCCGGAAACGCGCGTGGGGCCCGGCACTGTGTGTGCCGGGCCCCACGCTGTATGCCGTGCCGCCTGCTCAGGCGTCCAGAACCTGCCCGGCCCGGCTCACGACGGGCGGCTCGACGGACCAGGCGTAGGGACCCCTGATCACGCACGACCTCAAAGCGAAGCGGGCAGGACACCGACCAATGCCGCTCCGTAGCTGTTCGGCGGCCCGGGAGGCTTAGGCGGGTTAATCGAGTGAAATGGGCGTTTCTCGCGTCGCTTGCCGACCAATGGGTCGTTCCCGGGTCAGTACGTTCCCCACGTCGGCTCCTCCACTCGCTTCCGGAGCTGACCGCAGCGGACCCTCACGGACTGGAGAAACCGTAGATGAAAAGACACGGGTTGAGGCGGCGGATGTCTGCCCTCGGCACGGTGGTGGGGCTGGGCGTCGCGTTGCCGTTTGCCCTAGCCGCACCCGCCCACGCTCAATCGAATTTGAGCGTCGCCAAGAGCCACGAAGGGAACTTCGCACGGGGAGGGCAAGGCGTCTACACCATCACGCTGAAGGCCACAGGTGCGACCGGCCTTCTGGACGTCACGGACAATCTCCCCACGGGTGTCAGGGCCACGGCCCTCGGAGGCCTTCTCGCGCAATTTTGCGACATCACTAACGGCGGTACGACGGTCCACTGCGGGGACGGCCTTAACTTCATCGGCGCTCTCACTGCCCCACTCGACGTCACCGTCAGCATCGCCGCCGACGCACCGTGCTCCGTCAGCAACACCGTCACGGTCATCGAGACCGAGACCGAGGAGCAAGGCGGAGAAACTTTCACCCACTCGGCCAGCGACCCGACGACGATCACCGGCGGCGACTGCGACGGCGGTGGCGGTGGCGGTGGCGGCGGGGGCTCGATCCTGCCGATCAACCTCAACGGCGTCATCCCGATGTTCAACAACATCACCACGAACAGCAACATCAACAGCCCTGGTGCGAGCAACAACAGCCACCAGAACTTCGGGCTGAACGCGCCCTGAGCTGTGGCGCCACACCCCGGACTCGTCTTGAGCTGAGTCACTGTCACGCAGGCGCGAAGCCCCAGTCGCATAGACGCCGGCTGGGGCTTCGCTGACCGTTCTGCATAGAGCTACGGATCAGAAGGCGAGTCTCTCGAACAGCACAAGGCCCCTCGGTGATCACCTGAGGGGCCTTGGCGCATCCGTCATGTTTTAGACGTGCGAAGAATCGCAGGTCAGAGCGCTTCCCGGTTCTCCTTCGGCGCCTCTCCCGACTTATGTACTGGAGGCAAGACACTCCACGGGAAGTTGATCCATTCATCCGTGCGCTTCCACACGTACTCGCACTTCACCAGCGAGTGCGACTTCTCGTAGATCACGGCGGAGCGCACCTCGGCCACGGTGTCGAGGCAGAAGTCGTGGACCAGCTTCAGGGTCTTCCCGGTGTCGGCGACGTCATCGGTGATGAGCACCTTCTTGTCCGAGAAGTCGATCGCGTTGGGCACGGGCGCCAGCATGACGGGCATCTCGAGCGTCGTTCCCACGCCCGTGTAGAACTCGACGTTCACGAGGTGGATGTTCTTGCAGTCGAGCGCGTACGCGAGGCCGCCGGCCACGAAGACGCCACCGCGCGCGATGGACAGCACGATGTCCGGCTCGTACCCGTCGTCGGCGATCGTCTGCGCCAGCTCGCGCACGGCAACGCCGAACTTCTCGTACGTAAGGTTCTCGCGTACGTCACTCATGCTGCTGCTCACACCTGCGTTCGATGGAAATTGAGGAAGGAACGGGAGGCCGTCGGGCCGCGCTGGCCCTGGTAGCGGGACCCGTAGCGCTCGTTGCCGTAGGGGAACTCGGCGGGCGAGCTCAGCCGGAACATGCACAGCTGCCCGATCTTCATGCCCGGCCACAGCTTGATCGGCAGCGTCGCGAGGTTCGACAGCTCCAGCGTGACGTGCCCGGAGAACCCGGGGTCGATGAAGCCGGCGGTGGAGTGCGTGACGAGCCCGAGCCGGCCGAGGGAGCTCTTGCCCTCGAGGCGCGAGGCGAGATCGTCCGGCAGCGAGATGACCTCGTACGTGGAGGCGAGCACGAACTCACCGGGGTGGAGGATGAAGGGCTCGTCGCCCTCCGGCTCCACGAGCCGCGTCAGGTCGGCCTGCTCCACCGCGGGGTCGATGTGCGGGTAGCGGTGGTTCTCGAACACCCGGAAGTAGCGGTCGAGCCGCACGTCGATGCTCGAGGGCTGCACCATGGATTCGTCGTACGGATCGATGCGGACCCGCCCGGCGTCGATCTCGGCCCGGATGTCCTTGTCTGAGAGAAGCACGTAGCGAGGATACGCAGAGCGCGCGGGCCCGCCACAATCCGGCCATTGCACCGCGACTGTGGCGCACCCGCGCGCCTGCCTTCCGGCTATGTGCCGGCTACCGCTTCTCGAACTCCACAGGAACCGCGTTCCTCAGCCGCGCACACCGCGGACATCGGATCAGCCGGCCGGGTCCGAGCCGGTCGGCCTGCTGCATCGGGAACGAAGCGGTGCTGAACACGTGCCCCTCGGCACAACGGACGAATGTGCGCTCCATCGAGTCCCAGAGTCCCTTCCCCACGAGCCACTACGCCATTTCTGGCCGACAACGATGGGTCACATTACGGGATGAAAGGGACGCCACTCCAGGCGGCACTCCGCACACGGAAGGACCCTCGAAGCCGGCCCCACCGTACGCCCCAACTCCCTTCACCCGCAGTCACTTCCAGCACGCGCAACGCATCCGGGCCCCACGGCGAAAGCACCGGGGGCCCGAGGTGAGGTACAGTGTGCGACGTTACGACTCCGGCTCAACCGGCGTCTTACGCGGGTGTAGTTTAGTGGTAGAACATCAGCTTCCCAAGCTGAGAGTGCGAGTTCGATTCTCGTCACCCGCTCCACATGTGAGGCCCAGGTCAGCGACCTGGGCCTTGTTCGTTGTCTGGACCTGTTCAGCTGCCGCGCAGCACATCCGCACCATTGCGGCTGTCGGGCGGATCCTTGTGGCGCTTCGCACGTTGAGCCCGCACCCTCTCGTCGAGTTGACGTTGCCGGACGTGACGGTCGTGGTGCCGCCTCCGATGTCGGCGACACCTCCGACCCGCTGGGCATTGGTCTCGTTGATGCTGGTGCGCGAGATGTGCAGGCTGCCGTCCATGTGGAGGACGCGGAAGGGGTGCCCTCCCCCAACTGCGGAAGGGCACCCCCAAGGACGGTCAGCGGTGGTCGTAGCGGTGGTGGCCCCAGCGGCCGTCGCGGTGGTGACCCCAGCGGCCATCGCGGTGGTGGCCCCAGCGGCCGTCACGGTGGTGACCCCAGCGGCCATCGCGGTGGTGGCCCCAGCGGCCGTCGTGGTCGCCGCCGCGCCTGTAGTCGTCTCCGTGGCCGTCGCCACGGTCGTGCGCGGCATGAGATGCCACCGGAGGCGCGGCGGCGGCGCTGGCGCCGGTGGCGCCGCCCACCAGGATGGCGCCCGCGACGCCCAGCGCGGCGACAAAACGGGAAACCTGCATTCCATGCTCCTTTCACGGCAGGTGCCTCATGCGCCTGCCTGGGTCGGACATATGCATGGTGGCGTCCGCAATGCGCCGTTACGTCCGACTCGCCATCAAAGGAGCCTTATATAGCGAAAAAACGTTGAATCAGGAACCGACGCCTGGCGTGTCGGCGTCACGCGCGCGCGTACGCGTGGATCCCCGCCCATCAGGGTGAACTTGCGCCTCACGATCCCGCCACTGTTCGCCCTCATCTCCGCGGTACTTCGTGCCGAGATCAGCCCCTGAACGCCCTGTCAGAGAATGGGTCGGGTTCAGTTCTCGGCGATACGGCAGGCGTTGGCCACGAGGCTCCGAGGCAGCCCTGGCCCCGCGCACGCGTAAATGGTCTCCGAGCCGGCCGTCCACTCACACGTTGAAGACCGAACTCCACAGCGGTCCCTGTCAGTCGCGCCTCGTACAGCCACCGAGCCGCACAACCTTGAGGGCTTCTCGTGTGTCCAGTGGGGCGGCTGAGCTTCAGGTGCTGTCGCTCCAGTCGTTCCGCGGTCCCTGCAGTCCTCGTCCTTGCGTCAAGGAGTTCCGTTGCGCAGAGCAGCCACGGCCGCCGCCGTGCTCGCACCCCTCATCGCCTTCGCCCTCACCCCGACGACGGCTTCCGCCACCAGCCCTTACAAGGGGGCCAACACCGCAGCCGTCCAGGACGACTTCAACGGTGACGGCTATCGGGACCTGGCTGTCGGCGCGCCCTACGCCGCCAATGGCAGCGTGGAGGAAGCCGGTGCCGTCGTCGTCCTGTACGGGTCGGCCTCATCAGTGAGCACCACGCACCGGACGGTCATCACGCAGGCGACCTCCGGTGTCCCCGGCGACCCCGAGGAATGGGACGCCTTCGGCACGACGGTCGCCAGCGCCGATCTGGATCGGGACGGGTACGCGGATCTGATCGTCGGCACCCCGAGGGAGCAGGTCGGCGACAAGGAGTCCCGGGGCTCCGCGACCGTCGTATGGGGTGGGCCCAGCGGGCTGACGGGCGGTGCGACCATCTCTCCGCCGGCCGGGTACGGGGACGGCCGCACGTACTGCGGCTTCGGGAACTCCCTGGCCACAGGCGACATGAACGGGGACGGCGCCCCGGAGGTGACCATCGGCTCGCGCTGCGAGGGCGCCTCCTACAGCGGTCCCTTCACCCGCACCGGAAAGGCCGCCTCCCACTACCGGGAAGGCCGCCTCGGCGAGACCCGTGGCGTGGTGATGGGAGATGTGAACGGCGACGGCAGAGCGGAGCGTTTCTGGCTGGTCGGGCCCGCGGACGACGACCTTCGTGGACCTGTGTACGCCGACAACGGCCCTCCGACCGACGACTATCTCGCCAATTGGCCCACCGAACTTCCCCACGCCGACGGCCACGCCGGCCAGATCGGTGACATCAACGGTGACGGCTACGGCGACCTCGTCACGGGTGTCGCGGATGACGATTCCCTTATGAACGCGACCGGCGCGGCGCACCGCGGTGGCGAGATCCAGGTCCTCTACGGCAGCGCGCAGGGCATCACTGTCGACCAGCAGCCACAGGTCTTCCACCAGGGCACGGCCGGAGTCCCGGGAACAGCCGAGGACGGCGACCAGTTCGGACAGTCGCTCAGCGTCGGTGACGTCGACGGCGACGGGTACGCCGACGTCCTCGTCGGCTCTCCCGGTGAGGCGGTCGGCACGCTC
Organism: Streptomyces sp. NBC_01445; assembly: GCF_035918235.1. NCBI lineage: Bacteria > Bacillati > Actinomycetota > Actinomycetes > Kitasatosporales > Streptomycetaceae > Streptomyces > Streptomyces sp. NBC_01445. Next base: position 5,206,510 of record NZ_CP109485.1, read on the forward strand.
AAATTGGCAGGCACGGCCGTTTTGCTGCGTGGCTCCGCCTCCGGCCTGACCACAACCAAGGCGGTCGGGTACACCCAGAGCACGGCTGATGTACCCGGTGCCGCAGAGGCCGGCGACTGGTTCGGCGCGACCGTCCACCTCGCCGACCTCAATAAGGACGGCAAGGCCGAGACGGTCGTCGGCGTACCCACGGAGAACAGCGACGGTTGCCTGTGGACCGCCCGCGGCTCGGCCTCCGGCCCGGTCCTGAGCGGTTCGCTCAACCTGTGCGGCAAGAGCGCGGGAATCACCGTCCGCAATACCAAGGGCTACTTCGGAGCCGCCCTGCCGAGCCCTCACGTCTCCAACTAGGCAGGGCGCGCACAACCACCCTGGCACCTGGGCCCCGCACCACAGCGATCACCCCAGCTTCCCAAGCGGAGAGGCGAGTTCGATTCTCGTCACCCGGATTCAGTGGCGGCAAGACCTCTGCCCCTGGTGGACCCCGGATTTGAAGCCGTCCTTGAAGCCGCGCCGGTAGTCCTGCTGGGCGTTCTTGTGGTGGACAGCGGAGGTTTGCTTGCCGTCCACATGCCCGTTTTTCCCGTTGTCCTGCCTGTTGCTGTTGTGCCCGTTCCCGTGCCTGCAGTTGTTCTGCCCTTGGCGGAGCCCGGATTTGAAGCCGTCCTTGAAGCCGCGCCGGTAGTCCCGGTCCGACTTGGGAACCTTGACGCTGGCACTTGTACTGACGTGGGTCTCGTTCGGTGTGGCCGCAGAAGCCTGCGTCCAGCCGACGGGCGCGAGACCAATGGATGCGGCGATGAAGACCGAGCTCAGAATGACCCTTTTTCTCTTCATTGCGAGCATAACTATCCCCTTGGACTAGTTACTCACATAAGTTCTATTTCACTGTAGCCGCCCCTATGGGCGCCGCAACTGCACCTGCCATGCACCCTCCGTGCCCGGTCCGGCCGCGCGTCATCGCCCGGCCCGGTCGAGTTCTTCGTCCAGGGCCAGGGCAGCGGTGATCAGGGCGAGGTGGGTGAACGCCTGGGGGAAGTTGCCCAGTTGTTCGCCGGTGGGGCCGATCTCCTCGGAGAAGAGGCCGACGTGGTTGGCGTAGGTGAGCATCTTGTCGAAGGCGTACCTGGCCTGGCCGAGGCGGCCGGCGCGGGCGAGGGCGTCGACGTAGAAGAAGCTGCACAGCGAGAAGGTGCCTTCGCTGCCGCGCAGGCCGTCGGGGGAAGCGGCAGGGTCGTAGCGGTAGACCAGGCTGTCGGAGACCAGCTCGGTGTCCATGGCGTCGAGTGTGGAGAGCCAGCGCGGATCCCGTGGTGTGACGAAGCCGACCCCCGGCATCAGCAGGAGCGAGGCGTCGAGGACGTCGCTGCCGTAGTGCTGGACGAACGCCCGCCGCTTCTCGCTCCAGCCGCGGTCCATGATCTGCCGGAGGATGGTGTCGCGGGCGGCGGTCCACGCGGTCAGGTCGGCGGGCCGGGCCAGCTCCTGGGCGACCCGGATGCCCCGGTCGAAGGCCGTCCAGCACATCAGTCGGCTGTAGGTGAAGTCCTTTCGGCCGCCGCGCGTCTCCCAGATGCCCTCGTCCGGGCGGTCCCAGTTCCGCGCCAGCCAGTCGAGTACGTCGGAGACTCCGAGCCAGCCGTCGTACCCCATGACGTGGGCGAGGTCATCGGTGTGGGTGAGGGCATGGACCGCTTCGCCGTAGATATCCAGCTGGAGTTGGCAGGCGGCGCCGTTGCCGATGCGGACGGGGGCTGAGCCGCGATAGCCCTCCAGGTGGTCCAGGGTCTCCTCGGCCAGGTGCGGGTCGCCGTCGATGCGGTACATGATCTGGAGCGGCTCACCGGTGACCGTGCGGTCCGGGCCCTCGAGCAGCCGGCCGGCGAGCCAGCGCCGGAAGGCGTGCGCCTCCTCGGTGAAGCCCAGTCCGAAGAGGGCGTGCAGGGAGAGGGAGGCGTCGCGGACCCAGGTGTAGCGGTAGTCCCAGTTCCGTTCACCGCCGAGCTGCTCGGGCAGGCCCGCCGTCGCGGCGGCGACCGGAGCACCGGTGGGGGCGTAGGTGAGCAGCTTGAGCGTGATCGCCGACCTGTGGACCGTCTGCTGCCAGCGGCCCCGGTAGCGGCTGCGGCTGATCCACCGGTACCAGAACGCGCAGGTCGCGTCGAACTCCTCTTTCAGGCTCTCGTGGGTCGGGGGCGGGGGCGCCTCGCCGCCCGTCGCGGACACCGTCAGCACGGCGGACGCCATTTGCTCCTGCTCCAGCTCGACGATGGCCCGGACGGCCTCACCGTCCCGCTCCAGCTCCACCGGTCCCAGGGTCTGGAGGTGGGCGTCGGTGCCGGGGCCCGCGAAGTGCGCAGTGCCCTCGTCCACGGTGAGTCGGTGGACCGCACGGGCGTAGTCGAAGCGGGGGCTGCAGGTCAGCGCGAAGCGGATCCGGCCACGCGTCACCCGCATCACCCTGATGAGCCGGTGACGGTCGGTGGCGGTCTCCGGGCGGTCCAGCGGCATGAAGTCGACGACTTCGCCGACTCCGTGCGGGGTGAGGAAACGGGTGATGAGGACGGCGGTGTCGGCCAGGTAGAGCTGGCGCGTGGTCACGTCCGGACCCTCCACGGTGATCGCGAAGTGACCGCCGCGGTCGTGGTCGAGGAGGGAAGCGAAGAGGCTGGGCGAGTCGAATCGGGGCGCGCAGAACCAGTCGACCACGCCGTCGGAGGAGACGAGGGCCGCGGTCTGGAGGTCTCCGACCATTCCGTGGTCCGCGATGGGCGGGTAGCGCCGCATGGTGATCCCTTCCGGTCCGGTCACTGACCGGCGGATGCTCAGCCGACCTGCTTCGACCTTCCGCGCCGTGCGCGGGACCGGCCACGCCGGTTGAGCTGTTCGGGTGCCCTGGGCTCAGGCAACGGGGGGCCGCGCACGCCTCCCTTTCCCGCTGCCGAATACAAGCTGGATGCAAGAGGGCACAGGGTCGAGGAACGAAGACGGGGGGTCGTTGTGGTGGAACGGACTCCGGCCGCGCAGTCGCTGCGCCGCTCGTACGTCACCGCTGACGGGTGCCGGTTCGACGTCATCGAGATGTCGGTCGAGCACCATGCGGACCGCAGCGCGACGTTGACGTACTGGCTGACTGTGGGCTGCCCAGGGCACCCGGATGAGCACTGGGTGGTCGCTCTGCCCTGGGGGGACAAGTCCTGGGCGGATGTGCTTACTTCGCCCGCGCCCCCGCCCGACCGGGTTCGGCAGCTCGTACACCTCGTCCGTGCCCATCTGGAGGAGTGGTGGGACACGAAGGGACACAACCGGCGGTCGGCGAGGATGGGGCGGCGGATTGCCTGATCTCGCGCCCGACGCCGGCGTATGTGCGTGACGGGTCCGGGGCGCTGATGTGGTCCGGGACGCTGGTGCGGTCCGGGACTCTTCCGTCACAGGAATCACAGGCGTCACACATCTTCGCAAGAGCATCACATCGTGCCCGCATTGCCTTCGGAAAGCGTCGATAGCGTTGCTGGCCGCTCGATCTCGCGTACGAACGTGACCAAATGCCCGGCGTCCCGGCGGCGCAGTCAGCCACAGAAAGATCGAAGATGGACTACTGCTCCTCATGCCGTCGGACCCTCAACGGAGCGCTGGTGTGCCCGGGTTGCGGCGCGTACGCCCCCGACATAGCCCCGCCCGCGACGACGTCGTTCTCGTCGCATGCGTCGGTCTCGTCGCAGTCGGCTCCCCCGGCCTCCTCGTCGTTCTTCGGGGTATCGCCCGCCGACGACCTTGGCCACAGGGGCGGCTCTGCCGGTGCCGCCGACTCGTTCGACGACTTCGACGCCTTCTCCGCCGCCAAGGCCTTCGACCTGGACGACACGGGCGGCGAGGCCGCCGCCGCTGCCGTCGATGTCTCCGCGCCCGTGGCCGCTTCGCAGGGTGGCCGCGCCGCCCGGCGGCGGAAGCTGGCGCAGTGGAAGAAGAACAAGCGCCGGGCCGTCGCCGCGACCGCCGTCGCCATCGTCGGTGGCGGGCTCACCATCGCCGCGCTGCCGAACGACGCCTCTCCCGACCGCACCCACGCCTCCGCGGCCCCGGACCCGGTGACGACCTCGCCGGCCCTGGCCAACACGGACTCCTCGACGGACACGCCGGACGACCGCGCCTCGCGGAGCGGCGGCGACCGCGCGCACAAGGCCACCGGCCCGCGCCACGCCCGCCCGGCCAACGCGCCTACGCCGGCCGCGACCGCCGCGCCGACCGGAGCCCCGCGCCACGCAGCCCCGGCCCGGAGCACCGCGCCGCACACCACCTCCGCGCCGGCCGCCGCCGCGCACACCGCCGCCCCTGCCCCGCAGACCTCCTCGCCCGCACCGGCCCACCAGTCCGGCAGCGGTACGAGTACGGGTTCCGGCTCGGGTACGGGTTCCGGCTCGGGAACGGGTTCGGGGTCGTCCGGCGGGGACCAGGCGACGACGCCCGCGCCCGCCCCCTCCACGGCGTCACCCGAGCCCATCTGCGTGCTCGGCCTTCTCTGCATCAGCTGAGCATCGCCGCAACGACCGAGGCCCGGCCCGGGGTTCTGACCCCCGGGCCGGGCCTTCGCACGAACCGACGTGAACGACTCCTCAGGCGCCGCCCTCGGACTCCCACAGGGTCTCCAGCGCCCTGGTGGGCCCGCCCAGCGAGCGCACATGCTCCAGCGCGGCACCCACGAACGCCCGCAGCCGGCCCGTCTCGTGGTCGGTGGGCCAGATGAACGCGTACTCGATGCGGGGGGCATCACTGAACGGCCGGAACACCAGGCCGGGGCGTGCGTAGTACCGCACGCCCGCCGCAGCGACCGGCGTCACCCCCTTGCCCGCGAGGACCAGCGACAGCGCGTCCTCCCAGTGCGTGATCGCCTGGCCGTGCGGAATGGGCCGCCCCGACGGCGTCTGCCGCGGGAAGTGATGGTCCAGCCAGTGGGCCGGCACCGGCCTCGTCACCGTCAGCAGCGTCGACTCCGCCAGATCCTCCACGCTCAGGGTCTCGCGCCGCGCGAACGGATGCGTGGACGGCATGAGCAGCACCCGCGGCTGCGACAGCAGCACCGGACCTGCCGTCAAGTCGGCCTCTGCCAGCGGGAGTTCGGTGACCTGGAGGTCGATGTCCCCGGCGCGCAGCGGCCCGTACGGGTCGGATATCTGCACCTGGCGTATCTGTACGTCCACGCCCGGATGACGGCGCGCGAACACCGCTGCGACGCTGTGCAGCAGATGGCCGGTGAACGCCCCCGAGAAGCCGATCCGCAGCGTGCCGGTGATCCCCCGGCCGGCCGCTGTGGCCTTGGCGATCTCCTCCTCGATACGGCGCTGGGCCGGGCCGATGCCGTCCCTCAGCTGCTCCCCGATGGCCGTCATCGTCACGCGCCGGCTGCTGCGCTCGAACAGCTTCGCGCCGATGCGGCGCTCGACCCGGGCGATGGTCTGGCTGACACGGCTCTGCGAGACACCCACACGTTCGGCGGTCCGGCCGAAGTGCAGTTCCTCCGCCAGCGTCAGAAAGATCTCGATCTCCTGGCGTTCCATGGCCTCCCCGTCCCCGGCCTCGTGCCCCTCGCCAACCCGCTCACCTCGAACCATGAGCCCGGCGAATCGATCGTTGCACAGATCGTTCTTGTTGCGCAGGTGCCCCGATTCGATGCTGGTCAGGCCCGATCGCTTACGAAAGGACCCCCCTGATGGCTGTCGCCGAGTCCTCTCCGCCGACCGAGACCGACGTCCTCGCCCCGCCACCGCCGGTCGCCGATGTCGGCCCCGCCGACAGCTCGTTCAGCACGCGGGAGCTGCTGGTTCTGATCACGCTGTGCTGCGCGACATTCATGTGCGGCCTGGACTTCTCCATCGTCACCGTGGCGCTGCCCGACATCGGCGGCAGCCTCGGCTTCTCCTCGCCCGGCACGCTCCAGTGGGTCGCCACCGCGAGCCTGCTGCCCTCCGCGAGCCTGCTGCCGCTGTTCGCCCGCGTCGCCGACCTGGTGGGCCGCAAGAAGCTCTTCACGTTCGGCGTCGCCCTGTTCACCCTGTTCTCGCTGGGCGCGGCCCTCGCCAACAGCCCCGGCGTCCTGATCGCCACCCGCGCCGGCCAGGGCACCGCCGCCGCGATGATCGCCCCCGCCGCCATCGCCCTGATGACGGGCTACTTCCCCGAGGGCCCGCAGCGCGCCCGCGCCCTGGGCCTCAACGGCGCCGTCATGTCGCTCGGCTTCGTGCTCGGCGCGCTCGGCGGCGGCGTCATCACCAGCGGCTTCAGCTGGCGCTGGACGATGGTCGTGCTGTACGTCATGGGCGCCGTCGCCCTGGCCGGCGCACTCGCGCTGCCCGTGATGCGGGAGTCCGCCGCCGCCAAGCGCATGGACATCCCCGGCGCGGTCCTCGCCACGCTCGGCCTGTTCGGTCTCGTCTTCGGCATCTCCAACGGCGGCGACAAGGGCTGGGTCCGTGCCGACTCACTCGGCTCCGTCGTCGGCGGCCTCGTCCTGCTCGGCGCGTTCCTCGTGGTCGAGCGGCGCCACCCCGAGCCGCTGATCCCGCTCGGCGTCCTGGGCCGCCCCACCATCAAGTGGTCCGGCCTGTTCGGTGTCGTCACGTTCGGCATGTGCGCCGGCACGACCGTGCTGCTCAGTCTCTACATGCAGGACGTCCTCGGCTTCACCCCGCTCCAGGCCGGTCTGAGCTACCTCGGTGAGGGCGCGGCCGCGATGCTCGGCGGCATGTACGTCTCGAAGCTGCTCGGCCGGTTCGGCGGCGAGCGGGTCCTCGCGGCCGGTCTGCTGATCCAGGGCGCCGGCACCGTCGCCATGTTCACCCTGCCGCAGAGCGGCAGCATCGCGCCGCTCATCATCACGTCCTCGGTCATGGGCCTCGGCCACGTCTTCAGCGTCGTCTCCTTCATCACCGTCATGACCACGGGCGTCAGCGAGGAGGACCAGGGCGTTGTCGGTGGCCTGTCGCAGCTCCCGCAGTACGTCGCCGCGATCGGCGTGGCCGGGCTCAGCGCGATTGCTGCTGCCCGCACGCATGCCCTCTCGGGCGGGGCCGGTTCCGATGCGGGCGCCACGCTCGGGGGGTTGCACGCCGGAATGGTCACCGCGGGTGTCATCGCCCTGGTGGGCGGGGGCCTCGCGGCGGCTGTGCTGCGCAGGCGCGCCTAGCCGTTCTGCGGGGGCGGGAATGTGGTCGCGGGGCGCGTGTGTGCCGTTTGCGCAGTTCCCCACGCCCCTTGTCCGGGGGTTCCCGTGCCTGATTCTCTGCGGGCGCGCTGCGGCTTCCCGCGCCCACGCGGCGGAGCCGCATATCGATACAGCCCCGCGCCCCTTGTCCCGGGGGTTCCCGTGCCTGGTTCCCTGCGGGCGCGCTGCGAATTCCCGCGCCCACGCGGCGGAGCCGCATATCGATACAGCCCCGCGCCCCTTGTCCCGGGGGTTCCCGTGCCTGGTTCCCTGCGGGCGCGCTGCGAATTCCCGCGCCCACGCGGCGGAGCCGCATATCGATACAGCCCCGCGTCCCTTTCAGGGGCGCCGTCTCACCTAGGAGACCTACCGTGAACGACCGGCGACTGCGGCGGCCTTCGGCCGTGTGTTCTCTGCAGGTGGGTGAGCTGAAGGTCAGTTACGTGCCTGATGGCGCCATGCTGTTCAAGCCGCCTGAGCCGCCTCGGGTGGGCGGCGGTGGCGCCTATCTCAATGACACCGCCCATCTCGTCGCCAACACCGGTGGGCTGCTTGTCCAGTTCGACGGGCGGGCGCTGCTCATCGACGCGGGGTTCGGTCCGCACTCCGTGCCGGAGGACCCCGAGCACCCTTACATCGGCGCGGTGCACGGCGGTTCGCTGCTCGACAATCTGGCGCGGCTCGGGGCGCGGCCCGACGAGATAGAGGTCGTGGCCTTCACCCATCTGCACCGGGACCACATCGGCTGGGCGTGCACGGATCCGCCGGTCTTCACCGCTGCCGCGTTCGCGGTGGCGAAGAGCGAGTGGGAGAACCGGCATCAGGTGGCGGGGCCGACCTCCGGGGCGCTGGCCACGCTGGAGCGGCGGCTGCGGCTTGTCGTCCCTGGTGAGGAGATCTTCCCGGGCGTGCGGGCGCTGGCGCTGCCCGGCCACACCGTGGGCCACACCGGCTTCGCCATCACCTCGCGGGGCCGCCGCCTGCTCGCGTTCGGGGACGCGCTGCACTCGCCGCTCCAGGTGCGCCACCCCGAGTGGTTCACGGTGTCGGAGGACGACCCGGCCCGGTCGGAGCGCCACCGGCGCCGGCTGATCAGCGAACTGCAGCAGCCGGGCACCCTCGGCTTCGGCATCCACTTCGCGGACGTCGTCTTCGGCCAGGTCGTCCCGGACGGGGCGGGGGCGGGCGCCGACTGGCTTCCCGTGTGACGCCACGCCCGGCCCCGCAGAGGACAGGACCCCTACAGGAGCAGGACCCGTACAGGACAGGACCCGTACAGGACGGGGCAGTACGCGCTTTCCCTCCGGGCCCGTGAACCTCTTGTCGCCCTCGGGCCCATCTGCTTGACTCCGCGCGCCAGCACGCCAACTCACCGGCGGAGGAAGCCATGGAGATCACCCGCAGACGCCTGCTGTCCGCCCTGTCAGCCGCCGGTCTTATGACGGTGGTCCCCACCGGTCGGGCGAGCGCCGCCGACGCGGCCGCGGACAGCGCGCGGCTCCTGGCCAACACCGTGGAGGTCTTCGCCGGGAGCGCCGAGTCCAACGCCCGGCCGGAGACGGCCGCGAAGCGCGCCGCGATCGACAAGGCCGCCCGCGCGAACCTGAAGTCGATGGACGCGGCGGGCCCCGGTGAACTCTTCGCCGGGCTCGTGCTCGGCACCGACGAGGGCAGACTCAACGCGGCGTACAAGCAGCTGTACGAGATCGCCCTCGCGACGCGCGCGCCGGGCGCGGCTCCCGACCTGTACGGCAACGCGACGGTGCAGCGCCGCGTCATCGACGGTCTCGCGTGGCTGCACGAGCGTTACTACGGCGACCAGTCCAAGGGCTACTACGGCAACTGGTTCTACTGGGAGATCGGCCTCTCCCAGTTCATCAGCAAGACCCTCTTACTCCTCGCCGACGAGGTGAAGGCCTACCGCCCGGACCTCCTGCGCACCTACGTCGCCTCCATGGACGCGTACCTGCGCAACGGCACCGACGGCGACGTGAACCTCGACTCGCGCTTCCACACGGGCGCCAACCTCGCCGACATCACCACGAACCGCCTCCTCCAGGGCGCCCTCCTCATCGCGGACGGCGGCGGCACACCCGACGGCGAGGCCCGTATCCGCAAGGCCCTCACCGACCAGCTCACGGTCTTCGCGACGATCGACCCGTACGCCCTCGACCACGGTGTCACGGACGGGTATTACGCCGACGGCTCGTTCATCCAGCACGCCTCCGTCGCCTACACCGGGTCGTACGGGAAGGGCCTGCTCACGCGGGTCGTGCAGACCCTCAAGATCCTCGACGGCACGGGCTTCGCGCACGGCGGGGAGCTGGTGCCGACCGTCGTGGGCTGGGTGCGCAACGGCTTCGCGCCGCTCATCTTCGAGGGCTGGATGATGGAGATCGTCAAGGGCCGGGCGGTGTCCCGGCCGGACACCGGCTACACCGACGTCGCGATCGTCGTCGAGGCGGTCGTGGATCTGGCGTCACTCGCCGAGGACACCGCAGGCGCCGACGCCACCGCGCTGAAGAGCTACGTCAAACACATCCGGGCCACCTCGCGCGCCGCCCTCGACCCGTCCTCGTTCGTCTCCCCGGTGAGCATCACGCGTTTCGCGGACATCACCGGCGACGCGTCCGTCCCGGCCGAGGACCTCAACCCGGCGTCGCGCACGGTCGCGTTCAACTCCATGGACCGGACCGTGCACCGCAGGCCGGGCTACGCCTTCGCCCTCGCGCGCAGCTCGTCCCGCATCAGCAAGTACGAGTACATGAGCGGCGAGAACCTCATGCCGTGGTTCCAGGGCGACGGGGCGTACTACCTGTACCTGTCCGGCCAGGACCAGACGCAGGCGTACGGCGTCGACTACTTCACGACGGTTTCGCCGTACGCCCTGTCCGGCGTCACCGCGCCGGTCGAGGAGCGCCGCACGGTCCCCGAGCTCTACGGGACGCCGTACTACGACAACCCGGGCCACCCGCTGAACTTCACGTCGTCGTCCGAGTCGCAGAACCGGTACGTCTACTTCCCGTGCGGCACCGGCCCGCACTCGGGCGGCGCGGTGCTCGGCGCGTACGGCGCGGCCGCCATGGTGCAGTCGGACGACGTCCCCTACCGGGACAAGCAGAAGGGCATCCTGCCCGACGACTTCGTGGTCTACCGCAACGCGACGTCCACGAAGTCGTGGTTCCTGTTCGACGACGAGATCGTGGTCCTCGCGGCCGGTGTCGGCGACGCGGCCGGGCGGGCCGTGACGACGACCGTCGACTCCCGCACGGCCGCCCCGGACGACCTGACCACGGTCACCGGAGCGCTGCGTGACGGCCGCCCGTGGTCAGGCCCGGGCACCGGCGACCTGCACTGGCTGCGCTACGCCAACACGACCCGCGGCACGTCGCTCGGCTATGTCTTCCTCGACACCCCGCGCGTGCGGGTCTCCCTCGACGAGGTCACCCGCAGCCGCCGCGTGATCCGCACCTCGAACCCGGACACGGCGGTGACCCGCGAGGTCCTCGGCGTGACGGTCGACCATGCGGCGGGGGCCGAACCCGCTTGCCTGGCCTACGCGTTGGTGCCCGACGCGGCGGCGGCCGCCCTGCGCTCGTACACCCGCCACGACGGGCCCCTGACCGTCCACGCGAACACACCGCGCCTCCAGGCCGTCACCCACGAGGGCCTCGCTCTGACCGCCGCCAACACCTTCACGCCCGGCCGGCACGAGACCGCGGGCCTGCGCGTCGAGGGCCCGGCGTCGGTGCTCGTCCGGCGCGGGCGGCGCCACGGCGACCCGACCGCCGTCGCGGTCGCGGACCCGACGACACAGCGCGACACCGTGAGCGTCCTGCTCCACGGACGCCCCCTGAGCAGGGTCACGGCGGACCCGCAGGTGCGGGTGACCCGCGTCCCCGGCGGCACCCGCCTGGACGTGGACACCCGCCACGCGTACGGGCGGAGCTTCACGGTGACGCTGCGCTAGGGGCTTTCGTGTGGATCAGGCCGGACCCCGCGAGCCCGGCATGATCCGAACGAGAGGCCCTGGAGGGAGTTGTCACGCTGCCGGAACCCGGTCCAGGAACCCCTGCACCGTACGGATCCGGCCGTCCTTGGCCAGCGAGATCACGTCGGACCCCGCGACGGGCGCGGAGCCGTCCGCGACGGACTCCAGCTCCCAGGTGAACCGGGCGATGTCGTGGTGCCCGTCGACCGTGCCGGTGTGCCGGAACGCGAACCCGGGGAACTGCTCGCGGGCCGCGGCGATCACGGCGGCGATGCCCTCGTGCCCCGCCACGTCGGCCAAGGGGTCGGTGTAGCTGCCGTCCTCGCTCCACGCGGCGGCGACGGCCTCGGCGCGGGCGTCGGCGCCCTCGGCGTTCCACGCCTCGAAGTAGCGGGCGACTGCGGCTTCGTGAACGGAGATGACGGACATACGAATCGGCCTCCAGCCAGGTCGGATGAGGGTCCGGAGCCCGGGAGGAGTGCGCCGCCCGGGTTCCGGATGCCTTCAGCCTGCCGGGCGGGCGGACCGGGGTCGATTACGCCGGAGGTAATGCCGGGAGCGGCCCGGTTCACCCATGCTGTGGTCGGACAGAACCAGATGTGTTGTTCATCGTCAGTGCTCGGGAGGCCAGGATGTTCGTCCCGTTCGGGGCCCTTGATTTTCTGGAACGTGCCGCCACCGTCTACGGAGACCGGATCGGTGTGGTCGACGAGCCGGTCCAGCCGGCCGAACCCTGGGAGGACCTCACCTACCGTCGGGTGGCCGAGCTGGCACGGGCCCAGGCCGCAGGGCTCGACGCGCTCGGGGTGCCGCTCGGCGCGCGCGTCGCGGTCGTGTCGCCGAACAGCGCGCGGCTGCTGACGTCGTTCTTCGGGGTGAGCGGCTACGGCCGCGTCCTCGTGCCGGTCAACTTCCGCCTCACCGCGGAGGAGGTGAGCTACGTGGTCTCGCACTCGGGCGCGGACGTCCTCCTCGTGGACCCCGAACTGACCGACCGCCTGGCCCAAGTCCCCGCCAAGCACCGCTTCACCATCGGAGCGGCCGCCGACTCCGAGCTCTACCGCTTCGACGCGGACCCCGGCGACTGGACGCCCGACGAGAACGCCACCGCCACGATCAACTACACGAGCGGCACGACCGCCCGGCCCAAGGGCGTCCAGATCACCCACCGCAACATCTGGGTCAACGCTGTCACCTTCGCCCTGCACGCGGGCGTCACCGACCGGGATGTCTATCTGCACACGCTGCCGATGTTCCACGCCAACGGCTGGGGCATGCCGTTCGCCATGTCCGCGCTCGGCGTGCGCCAGATCGCGCTGCGCAAGGTCGACGGCGCCGAGATCCTGCGCCGCGTCGCCGAGCACGGCGTGACCGTGATGTGCGCCGCGCCCGCCGTCGTCAACGCCGTTCTGGACGCCGCGCGCTCCTGGAAGGGCGCGATCCCGGGGCGCGACCGGGTCCGCATCATCGTCGCCGGGGCGCCGCCGCCCACGCGCACGGTGGCCCGCGTCGAGTCCGAACTCGGCTGGGAGTTCATCCAGATCTACGGCCTCACGGAGACGTCGCCGCTGCTCACGGTGAATCGCGGGCGCGCCGAGTGGGACGAGCTGGACGCCTCCGAGCGCGCCGAGAAGCTCGTACGGGCCGGGGCGCCCGCGCTCGGCGTGACGCTGCGCACCGACGAGGAGGGCGAGGTGCTCGCCCGCTCGAACGTGATCCTGGAGGGCTACTGGGAGCAGCCCGAGGAGAGCGCGAAGGCCCTCGCGGGCGGCTGGTTCCACACGGGCGACGGTGGTGCGGTCGGCGAGGACGGCTATCTGACGATCAGCGACCGCAAGAAGGACGTGATCATCACGGGCGGCGAGAACGTCTCGTCGATCGAGGTGGAGGACGCCCTCTTCAGCCACTCCGGCGTCGCGGAGGTCGCCGTCATCGGCGTCCCGCACGAGAAGTGGGGCGAGACGATCAAGGCCCTGGTCGTCCTGTCCCCCGACGCGACGGTCACAGAGGACGAACTGATCCGCCACTGCAAGGCTCGCCTGGCCGGCTTCAAGGCCCCCACATCGGTGGAGTTCCGCGAAGAACTGGCCCGCACGGCAACCGGCAAACTCCAGAAGTACAAGTTGCGGGCGCCGTATTGGGAGGGCCGGGACCGCGGGGTGAACTGAGCCGCCCGCCCGGGGCGCACTCGGCGGGCCGGGCGGTGCCGTGCCCAGCCCATCGTCAACGCCTGCCTTCCGCAACAGAGACGGCCCGGCGGTGGCTGGTGCGTGCGATCGCAAGGCGCCGGGAGGCGCGTGTCGGCCGCCGCCGTCCACCCGGGCGGACGACCCGGGGTGCCCGTACCCGTTCCCCTCGGCAGAGTTACCGGCATGGAACCCCACTACGGCACGGTCCCGCTGGTTCCGGGGGCCGAGGCCCTGCCCGAGTTGGACATCCCGCATCCGGGGCGGCAGAACCGGCTCTTCGTGCTGGTGCGGCTCCTGCTGCTCCTGCCGCATCTCGTCGTGCTCGCCCTGCTGTCGGTGGTGGCGTTCTTCGCGGTGGTCGCCGGCTGGTTCGCGGCGCTCCTCATCGGGCGGCTGCCCGATCCGGTCGAGCGGTATCTCGCGGGGTTCCTCGGCTACGACACCCGCGTGAACGCCTCCGCGATGCTCCTCACCGGCCGCTATCCGCCCTTCGAGTTCGGCGAGCCGATGGGCTACCCGGTGCGGGTGCGCGTACTCCGGTCCGTGCACCTCAACCGGCTGGCCGTGCTCCTCCGGCTGCTCCTGGTGATCCCCGCGGCGCTCGTCGGGGCGATCGCCACCGCAGGCTGGTGGGCCGTCTCCGTGCTGTCGTGGCTCGTCGTGCTGCTCCTCGGCCGGATGCCGCTGCCGCTGTTCGAGGCGACGGCCGCGGTCCTGCGCTACCGGATGCGGCTCAACGCGTACCTGCTGCTGCTGACCGCCGCCTACCCGAAGCGGCTCTTCGGCGACCAGTCGGCACCGGACGCCGTCGTCGGCACCATCGCGGGCCCGTCCGCGACGCGGCCCCTGTTCCTGGGGGCGGGAGCGAAGGTGCTGGTCGGGGCGTTCCTCGTGCTCGGTCTCGTCGGCGGCGCGGCCAACAGCGCCCGCTACGGCGCGGACGGCTCCGCCGCCGTACAGGCTTCGCTGCCCGGCTTCTGATCACCCCCGGGCGCGCCCGGGGCCTGTGACCAAGGGCATGCCAAAAGACCTGTTCCGGGGCGCTATGCCCCGTTTACGGTGGAGCGCATGTCTCCCCTGGCCCGCATCAGCACCTCGTACACCCCGCGCTTCGCCGAGTTCGCGTTCGAGCCCGGCTTCACGGCCGCCGTCGACCAGCATGTCGCGGAACTGCGGGACAAGCTGGAGGCGGGCGGGGGCGCGCTGCTGCCGCAGGCCCCCGACCGGGAGGTCCTCTCGGACTACGCGCTCGGCTTCCTCGACGCCCTCGCGGAGAACGGCTGGCGCGAGCCCGTGGGCCACGACTACGCGGTGTGCCGCCTCACCGCCATCAGCTGGCTGGTGAGACGGCACGATCTCGCGTAGGACCGATCACATGTCGTCGGTGCGCTCGCGCTCCTGGACGGGCTGGTTCGTCAGCGCGTCCGCACGGCCCGCCTGGTAGGCGGAGATGCCGCCGCGGGCCTTGGCCGTCTCCTGCTCGGCGGTGTTCAGCATGCGCTCCCAGCGCTGCCGCATCGGGCCGATGAGACCGCCGCCCACACCCACGACGATGATGCCGACGACGGCGGCGAGCGCCGCGATCAGGATCGGCTGGGTGATCGCCGTGGCGATGCCCGCCTGGCCGAGCGCCGCGATCACGCCGAGTGCGACGATGCACGCCCAGACGATCGTGCCGATCGTCTTCCCGTACGAGACCGACGACAGCGCGTTGGTGACGATGTCGCGCACGACGTTGGCGATGGCCATGGCGATGACGACCAGGACGATGGCGACGATGGCGCGCGGCAGCCAGGCCACGATGCCGTTGATCATGTTGCTGACGGGGTTCGGGCCGAAGACGCCCAAGGCGATCTGCAGGGTGATCAGCAGCAGGGCGTAGTACACGACCTTGACGACGATCGCCGTCATGTCGTACTTCGAGCCCTCGAGCATGCGGGCCGCGCCGGCGCGCTCGGCGAGTTTCTCCGAGCCGACCCGGCGCAGGACCCGGTCGAGCACCTTGGCGATCATCTTCGAGATGAACCAGCCGATGGCCAGAACGACCAGGAAGCCCACGAGCTTCGGCACGAACTGGGCGACTTTCGACCAGGCGTCGCTGAGGCCCGAGGTGAAGTCCACGGCGAGCGTGGGTCTGTCGGCGAGCTGGGGCATGAGTGGTCCTCCACTCGATGGGGCCCGTACGCGCTGCCGCGCCGGGCGGTCAGGCCCCCCACAGATTCGGTGATGTGCTCCTACGTGGATATCAGCGAGCGAATGGACGCGGCCCGTGGGCCGCGTCCATTCGTGTGACAGGTGAGGGTCAGGCCGCCAGGACGTCCGTGTCCTTGTAGGGGACGCCGTCCTTCGCCACGAGCAGGACGTTCTCGGGCTTCCCGAGGGACGCGATGTCGGTGAGCGGGTTGCCGCGCGCGATGACGAGGTCGGCGCGCTTGCCGGGCTCCAGCGTGCCGATCTCGTCGGCGAGGCCGAGCAGTTCCGCCGCCTCGGACGTCCCCGCCAGGATCGCGCCCATCGGGGTCATGCCGGACTCGACGAGATGGGCGAGCTCACGCAGGTTCGTGCCGTGCGCCGCGATGCCGCAGTCCGTGCCCATGGCGACGCGCACACCGCGCTCGATCGCGTGCGGGATGTGCCGGCGCGCGACGGTCTGCCAGTGCTTCTTCTTCGCGTACGCCCAGCTCGCGGCCTTCAGTGGGTCGGGGGCGAAGTTGTCCTTCACGGCCACGGGCACGCCGTGCAGGGGTCCGCGCTCGCCGGCGGGCAGCGCGTCCGCCGCCCGTGCCGTGGCGAGCGCCTGCTCGGGGAAGCGGGTGACGAAGACGCCGAGCAGCGGGTCGAGCGCGTCGGCGTCGGCGAGCGCGGCGGTCACGAGCTCACGGCTGCTGACGGCGCCGGTGCGCAGGGCGTGCACCGCACCACGCAATGTTTCGAACGATTGTTCCATGCAAGGCATGCGACGCTCCATGCGATGACACCTCCAACGTCTTGGCGTGGCCGGTTCCGATCGATGGGGCGATGCTATTCAGACGCCATTCGGACCGGGGACGCGGCCGTCGCGGCCGTCCTGTCCGAGGACCCGAAGGTCGTCACCGTCGAGCACACGGCGGGCGGCCGCGATCTGCTCGTCACCGTCATGACGCCCGACTTCAGCGCCCTGTCCGCGTACATCGTCGACCTGGCCCGTTCCCTGTCCGGCTCCCCCGTTTCCGTCACGTTCTTCGGGTCCGTACCGCCCGAGCATCTCGACGCCACCGCGCGGGAGTTGGCGAAGCTCCCGGAGATCCGGCTCTGCGTGGGGACCGCGGGGCCGCAGAACCTGATCGCCACGGTCTGGGTCGCGTCCCTGCTCGACGCGCAGCTCCTGGAGGTCAAACTCGCCGGAAAACTCCCCCACCTGCGCATCGCCGACCGGGCCGTCGCCCTCCGCGCCGTGAAGCTGATGGGGCGGCTCCTGGACGCCGAGGGGCGGGCCGTGGGGTATGCGCAGGTGGATGTCTGGGCGTAACCACCCGCCGTCCACGGCGTGTTCGCTCCCCGCGCCCCTGCCCGCACTGCCACAGTGACCAGGTACAGAATCACCCGTTTCGCGCGTTTCACCAGATTCGTTCGTTACGCCGGTCTCTCAGGGAGTGTGGTGAGCATGGCCCACGTGCACGTGATCCTCAATCAGAAGGGCGGCGTGGGTAAGTCCACGCTCGCCGTCAACCTCGCCGCCGTGACCGCGGACGTGCTCGGCGCGGGGACCGACGGCGGCCGGCCGCCCGTCGTCGCCGTCTCCATCGACCCGCAGGGCTCCGCCGTGTGGTGGTCGGAGCGCGTCGGCGGCGGCCTCCCCTTCGACTTCGTGCAGGCCCACGACGACCTGGCCGGGCTCGCCGCACTCTCCCGCATCCCCTCCGCCCAGCACGTGTTCGTCGACACCCCGGGCTGGCTCGACCTGGCCGAGTCCGCCGGCGAGGACCCGCTCGGCAAGGGCGCCGCCGCGGACGCGCTGCGCGCCGTCTTGTCCAACGCCCACGACGTGATCGTGCCGATCGAGCCCGAGCCGCTCGGCTTCCAGCCCACGCAGCGCACCATCGAGCGTGTCGTGAAGCCGCGCGGCCTGCCCTACCGCGTGGTCATCAACAACTGGGACCCGCGCGACGGCAAGGCCGACCTGGAGCAGACGCGCGCCTTCGTCGAGGCCCAGGACTGGCCGCTGGCCCGCACGGTCGTACGGCACTACAAGCTGCACACGCGTGCCTCCGCGGACGGCCTCGTCGTCACCCAGTACGGCGCGAACCGCGTCGCGCTCCAGGCCCGCGAGGACTTCTTCCGCCTCGCCCTGGAGGTGGGCCTCGCCGCGATCCCGGCCCCCGCCAAGCGCTCCGCGAGCAGCACCCGTACGAGTACGAAGAAGAGCGCGCAGCCCGCGGCGGCCAAGGGCACGAAGGCCAAGAGCGCCGGGAACACCAAGAACGACAAGAACGCCAAGAAGGTGAACGTCTGATGGGGCGCCGTACCGATCTGTCCTCCCTGCTGTCCCCCGGCGCCGCTGTCCCGGCCGCGGAGCCGTCACAGGGAGGCGCCGAGCCCGTTGCCCGCGACGCCGCGCACCCCGTCACCGTCGCGCTCGCCGACCTCGCCGAGAACCCCGACAACCCGCGCCACGAGCTGCGCGATCTGGACGGGCTCGCCGAGACGGTGCGCGAGCGCGGGGTGCTCCAGGCGCTCGGGGTGGTCCCCCGTGCCGTGTTCGTCGCGGCGCACCCGCACCACGAGGAGGCCGTGGGCCGGGCCCCGTACGTCGTCCTGCACGGCCACCGGCGGCTCGCCGCGGCCCGGATGGCGGGCCTGGACGAGGTGCCCGTGCTGGTGCGCGAGGACGCGTCCCGCACCGACGAGGACGCCCTGATCGAGAACGTCCAGCGCGACGACCTCACCGAGCTGGAGCAGGCCCAGGCCATCCAGGGCCTCATCAGGAGCTACGGCTACTCGCAGCGCCAGGTCGCCGCCCGCATCGGCAAGACGCAGGGCTTCGTCTCGCAGCGGCTGTCCCTGATGAAGCTGCGCGAGGACCTCCAGGAGGCGCTGGCCGACGGACGCGTCTCGGTCGAGGACGCCCGCCGCATCGCACGCCTCCCCCAGGAGGAGCAGGCGCTCCCCGGCGACACCGGCACGCCCCCGCCGTCCGTGCCGAAGGCCCGGCGTGATTACGGCGTAATCAAGATCGACAGCCGGGGCACCCCGGAAGAGGTCGTCGAGTCCCTGCGCCGCCATCTCGCCCCCGCGGCGCTCGACCGGATCCTGGAACTCCTCGCCCGCTGAGCGCACCCGCGACAGGCGCTCGCGCTCGGGCGGGGAGCCGGCCTGCGGGGGGATTCCTCTACCGTTGCCGGAGAATGCGTCACGGAGAGCAGTCATCGCACATGTCCACTGGACCGGTTCCCACCCTCGACCCCGGCGTCGCGGTGCCCGCGGAGGCCGTCACGCCGCTGATGCGCGGCATCGACGTGCTGCGGCGGCTCACCGACGCCGGCGGCACGCTGAGCCTCAGCGAGCTCGCGCGGGCGACCGGCCTCGCCCGGTCCACGGTCGACCGCATCTGCGCGACCCTCGCGCACATGGGGTGCCTGCGCCTCGACGGGCGTGACGCCACGCTGGCGCCGCCGCTGATGGCCGTGGGCAACGCCTGTCTGGGCGCTCTGCGGGTACCCGCGCTGCTCGGGCCGCGCGCCGAGCGGCTCGCGGACGAGCTGGACGAGTCGGTGTCCCTCGCGGTCCCGGACGGGGACGGGATCCGCTTCATCCACCAGGCGACGCGGCGTCGCGCCATGTCGCTGAGCTTCCGCATCGGCGACCTGCTGCCCGCTGAACGCACCGCGCCGGGACCGCTGTTCGCGGGCGCGTGGGACGAGGACATGTGGGCGCGGTGGCGGGCCCGGCGGGCCGCGGATCCCGAGGACCGCGGGTTCCCCGCGGTGCCGCCCCGCCAGGAGCCGGAGAAGGAGCGGTTCGAGGAGCGCGTGGCGCGCGCCGGGGCCGCCGGCTGGGCCCTCGACGACCAGCTCATCGAGCCCGGCCTCGTCGCGCTCGCCGTGCCCGTACGGGGTCCCGGGGACGACATCGCGTGCGTGGTCAGCGTCGTCAGCCACACCAGCCGCCACACCGCCGCGTCACTGCGCGAGGCGATGCTGGGGCGGCTGCGGGCCGCTGTCACGGAGATGGAGGAGGCCCTGCGCGAACCGGCGCCGGACGGCCCTGCGCCGGGCCCGGGACCGGACGCTCCCGCGCCGACGGGAGCGCAGGCGAAGGGACCGGACGCCGCCTGGGCCGCCGAGGCCAAGCAGGGGCTCGGGCGGGACTTCGTCGAGTCGCTGGCGCGCGGGCTCGCCGTGCTCACCGTCTTCGGGGCCGGGCGGGCCGAGCTGAACCTCACCGAGATCGCCGCGGCGACGGGCCTGGCGCGGGCCACCGCGCGCCGCGCCCTGATCACGCTGGAGTACCTCGGATACGTGGCCTCGCGCGGCCGAGGCTTCCGGCTCACGCCCCGCGTCCTCGCCCTCGGCTTCCCGCCCCTGTCCCACCTGACGCTGGCCGAGATCGCCACGCCCCACATGCGGGCGCTCTCCGTCGAGCTGCACGACTCGGTGTCCCTGACCGTGCTCGACGGCGACGACATCCGGTACACGGCGCGCGTCGCGACGAGCCGGGTGATGAGCGTGAACATCTCGGTCGGGACCCGCTTCCCCGCCTTCGCCACGTCCATGGGCCGGGTCCTGCTCGCGGGTCTGGCCCCGGACGCGCGGGCCGCGTTCCTCGCCCGCGCCGACCTGACTCCCCTCACCCCGCGCACCGTCACCGGCGCCGACCGGCTCGGCGCGCTCCTGGACGACGTACAGCGACAGGGGCACGCGCTCGTGGACGGGGAGCTGGAGGAAGGGCTGCGCTCCGTCGCCGTACCGGTGCGCGACCTCGCCGGGCAGGTCGTCGCCGCGGTGAACGTCGCCACGCACAGCAGCCGCCGCGACCTGGCCCGGGTCACGGACGAGGTCCTGCCCGCGCTGCTCGCCACGGCCTCGCACATCGAGGCCGATCTGCACGTCGCCGGGCGGTTCGCCCGTATCCCCGCGGCTTAGAGCGGCACGGAACCGTCCGCAATGTTGCGGATCGGAAGGCGACGGAGGTCAATGGAAGGCGGGGGGAAAGGCAGAAAGGAGCCGTCATGGCTCACGCGGCACCCGTCTCAGGAACCTCCGGCCTGCGCTCCATGGCGGCCGGCTCCAGGCTCCCGATGGCGCTCTCTCTCCTGCTCGGCATCGTCTACGGCTTCTGGGCCTCGGGCATCCGCCGCGACGCCGTCCCGAGCCTGAGCCCGAGCCCGATCACCACGGGCAACGTCCTGTTCGGCGTCCTCACGGGCGTCATCGTCGCCGTGGTCACCTTCGGGATCCACCGGGCCTCGTTCCGGCTGCCGCGCGAACTGCGCGCCGTCGCCTGGGCCGCGTGGGCCGGTATCGCGTTCGGCTATCTCTACAGCCTGACCGACGCCTCGGTCCTGCGGTCCACGATCATGGCCCTGACGGTCGCCGCCGGTGTGTTCGCGACCATGTTCTACCGCTACTACACCCACGAGAACTGACCGACCTGGAAACACCCGTTCGGTCGAGCCCTCCACCGCAGAAGCCGCCATCTGCCCCGCCCCGGTGGCGCCCCCTGCAGCCCGCCCGTTGCCTGGGAGGGTGATGCGAAGAGCCCTGTCCGTCGTCCTGCTGGTCCTGGCCTGCCTGCTCGTGCCGCTCGGCACGCTCTCCGTCTGGGCGAAGTACGAGGTCGGGGACAGTGACCGGTACGTCGCGACGATGGCTCCGCTCGCCTCGGAACCGGCCGTGCGGGGCGCGGTCGCCGACGCCGTCACGAACGCCATCGTGACGCAACTCGACGCGGGGCCGATCCAGTCCGCCGTGGACGCGTTCGTGCACGACGCCGTGGAGTCCTTCACCGGCACCGACGCCTTCCAGAAGGCGTGGAACACGGCGAACCGGGCCGCGCACGACGCCGTGCAGCAGGCCATCGACGACGGCACCGACGGCCCGGTCACCCTCGACCTCGCGCCCGTCACCGGCCAGGTCAAGCAGCAGCTCAGGGACGGCGGCGTGCCCTTCGCCGACCGCATCCCCGTCACGCACACCACCATCACCGTGATCAGCTCGCGCGACCTCGACCGGCTGCGCCAGTCGCTGCGCCTGCTCCAACGGGCGGGCCTGTGGCTCCCGTTCGCCGCGGTCGCCTTCGCCGCCGCGGGCCTCGCGCTCGCCCGGCGCCGGCGCCCCGCCCTGACCGCGACCGCGCTCGGTGTCGCAGTGGCCGCGGGAGCGCTCCTCGTCGCGCTCGCGACGAGCCGCTCCCTCACCCTCGACAACCTGCCCTCGGACGTGGACCGCTCCGCGGCGGGCGCGGCCTACGACGCCCTCGGCTCGTCGGTGCGCACCGCGTCCTGGTGGACCGCGGGCGCGGCCCTCGCGGTGGCCGTCTGCGCCTGGCTGCCGGAGCGCCTGCGCCGCAGGACACCGCCGCGCCCTCCGGCCCCTCCGGTTCCTCCCGAAATGCGGCCCGACGCTTCCGGGGTGAGCATTCCAGTGACACCGAGGAGGACTGAATGAGCGAGACCCCCACCACCCCGACACCGCCCCCCGGACCCGACGCCGGCCACGGCGTCTGGTCGGACAAGCACCGCTCCGCCGGGCCCGACCCCACCCGGGGCGACGGCGCGGGCAGCGGCTGGGCGTCAGGCGGCACGGTCTTCGCCGGCGTCCTGATGATGGTCGGCGGCATCCTGGGCATCCTGAACGGCATCGCGGGCATCGCCAAGGACGACGTGTACGCCCGCATCGGCACCTACACGTACGCCTTCAACCTCACCACGTGGGGCTGGATCCACCTGATCATCGGCGTCATCGTCGCGGTCACCGGCTTCGGCGTCCTCAAGGGCGCCGGCTGGGCGCGCGGCGTCGGCGTCGCCATCGCCGCGCTGTACATCATCGCGTACTTCATGTTCCTGCCCTACGAGCCCATCTGGTCGGTCATCGCGATCGCCATCGGCGTCTTCGTCATCTGGGCGCTGGTCAGCGACGGTTCGCACGACGCCGCCCGGGCCTGAAACCGGGCAACCGTTCCCCGCGCCTCCCCGTCTTTGAGGGAGGATTCCGGCATCCGGCGCCGGAGGGTGTCGGAGCGAGCGGAAGGCGGGCCCGGGCCTTGGAGCATGTGACGCAAGCGCCCGGCCCACCGCCGGTCCTCCCCTACGACGACCGGGACCGCAGGCCGGGCCGCACCCTGGCCGCCTGGACCGCGGGCCTGCTCCTCGCCGGCGTCAGCGCGGTCATGGGCTGCCGGATCGCGGACGTGGACGGGGTCACCCCCGTCCCGCAGCTCCTGGCGTTCCTGCCCTGGCTCCTCGCGCCGACGGGCGCCGCACTGCTGCTCACGGCGCTCGCGCGCTGGCGTATCGGCATGGTGTGGGGCGTCGCGGCGCTCGGCGCCCTCGCCTGGTACATCGAGCCGTACGGCAAGGACGTCGACGCGAGCGGGCCGCCGGTCGCCGATGTGCGGGTCCTCTCCTCGAACGTCCAGTTCGGGCGCGGCACCGAGTCGCTCGTGGGCGCGGTGCGCCGCGAGCGGCCCGCCCTGGTGTTCGTCGAGGAGTGCGATTACGGGTGCCAGGACACCCTGCGCCGTGAGCTGCCGCGCGCCGACTTCCCGTACCGGCAGGCCGTGGAGGCGGGAGGCTCGGAGGGGTCGGTCATTCTGAGCCGGTATCCGCTCAAGGCCGCCGCGGGCGTCCCGGGGACCATGGGCATGCCAGGCGCCGTCGCCGATGTGAAGGGCCACGACGTGCGGCTCCAGCTCGCGCACCCGATGCCGCCGTTGCCCCGGCAGGTCGACCTGTGGCGCTCCGAGCTGGGCGAGCTGCGCGACTTCGCCGCCGCGGGCCGCTCGCAGCCGACCATCCTGGCCGGGGACTTCAACGCCACGCAGGACCACGCCGCGTTCCGCCGCATCCTCGACGCGGGCCTGCACGACAGCGCCCGCCTCGCCGGGAAGTCCCGCGCCCCGAGCTGGCCCTCGCGCGTCCGCCCGCCGCTCGGCACCCAGATCGACCACGTCCTCGTGAGCGAGGACTTCTCCGCGCGCTCCGCCCGCTTCGTCGAGCTGGCCGACACCGACCACCGCGCCCTCCTGGTCGACCTGACGATGCACCGACCGGCAGCGTCCTGAGCGCCGGGCCCCGTAGCGTTCAATGGACGGCATGCGCCCAGAGTCCCCGGCCCGCCATCTCGCACCGCCCGACTGGCTGGTCAGGACCCTGCGTCCGCACCCCGCGCCGATCCCCTGGGCGGCCGTCGCGCGCGCCGGCCTCGCGCTGTCGCTGCCGCTCGCGATCGGGCTCGCCGCCGGGCAGCCCGCGTACGGGGCGCTCGCCTCGATGGGAGCCCTGTCCGGCGTCATCGGCGACACCGCCGACGCCTACCGGATGCGGATCCTCAACATCGCGGTGCCGCAGCTCTTCGGCGCGGTCGGCGTGACGGTCGGTGCACTCGTGTACGGGCACGGCTGGGTCGCCGTCGCCACCCTCACGGGCGTGGCGCTGGCCTCCGGGATGATCTCGACGATCGGCGCGGTCGCCTCGGTGTCCGGGCTGCTGCTCCTGCTCAACTGCGTGATCGGCGCCGGGCTGCCCCTGCCGGGCGAGTGGTGGCTCGCGCCGCTCCTGATGACGGGCGGCGGACTCCTCGTCCTCGCGTTCGCGCTGCTCGCCTGGCCGATGAGGTCCGGGGTGCCGGAACGCGCCGCCGTCGCCGCCACCTACCGCTCCGTCGCGAACCACCTGGCGTCGGCGGGCGACGCCGCCAACTACGTCGAGACCCGCTTCGCCGTCACGCAGTCCTTCAACCAGGCCTACGACCTCGTCCTCGCCCGGCGCGCCCTCTCCCACGGCCGCAACCCCGAACTGGTGCGTCTGATCGCCCTGTTGAACGCGCTCACCCCGATCGCCGAGTCCGCGCCCGCCGCACACCAGCAGGGGGTGCCGCTCCCCGCCGCCGTCCCCGACGCCGTACGACGCCTCGCCGACGCGGTCGACACCGGCAGCACCGACGCGGGGCCCCTCGACCTGCCCGCACCCGAAGGCCCCGCCGCCCGCGCCGTCGACCACGCCGTGCGGCACGCTGCCGACCTCGTCACCAGCAAGAACACGGACCCCCACCGCGCCTTCGACACCGACCGCCTCGGCCGGCCCGCCGTCCTGCGCGTGCGCGCCTTCCGCGCCGCGCGCAACGTCGTGCTGTCCGGCACCTCCTGGCGCTACGGGCTGCGCCTGGCCCTGTGCATCGGCCTCGCCCAGATCCTCGTCTCGACGGTGCCGGTGCCCCGCTCCTACTGGGTGGCGCTGACCATCACGTTCGTCCTCAAGCCCGACTTCGGCTCGGTGTTCTCGCGGGCCGTCCAGCGCGCGCTCGGCACGGCGGTCGGGCTCGTACTCGCCACGGTGGTCCTCGCCGAGGTGCCCCGCGGGTGGTGGGACGTGCCCGTGCTGATGGTCCTCGCCGCGCTCATCCCGGCGCTCACCCCGCGCGGCTACGGCTATCAGACCGCCGCCATCACACCGGCCATCCTGCTGCTGTCCGACACCCTCAACCACCAGGGCATCGGGCTCGTCCTGCCGCGGCTCCTGGACAGCCTCATGGGCTGCGCGATCGCGCTGGTCGCCGGATATCTGCTGTGGCCCGAGAGCTGGCACACCCGCATCGGCGACCGGCTCGCCGACGCCGTCGCGGACACCGCGACGTACGTGGAACGCGCGTTCGGGGCGTCCGCGGACCCGGACGTCCCGGCCGCCCGCGCGCGGATGCGCCGCCAGCTCTTCCGCGACCTGTCCGTCATCCGCTCCGAGTTCCAGCGCGCCCTGACCGAACCGCCGCCCATCGGCCGCCGCGCCGCCGCCTGGTGGCCGCTCGTCGTCGCCGTGGAACGCATCGTGGACGCGACGACCGCGGCGCGGGTCCGGGTCAGGCAGGGGGCGCCGGCGCCGGGGCCCGCCGAGGTGGCGCAGGCCGCGGGGCAACTGCGGGAGCTGGCACAGGGGCTGCGCGCTTCCGACGTCCTGAAGGGGGTGCGCGCCGACTTCAGCGAGGCGGACCGCGACGGGGTGCTGGAACCCGTACGCCAGGAGGTCGCCGCCGCCCGCTCCATCGCCTCACCGCACTGAGAACGGCAGGACGCGGATGCGGGCCGCCCCGGGGAGGGGACGGCCCGCATCGGTGTGGGGGGTGAGCTCCGGTTCGTTCAGCCGGTGACGGTCAGCCGGTCTTGGCGGACTGCTTCAGCGACTTCATGGCCTTGGCGAAGCCGTTGGCCCACAGCTGGTCGACCCGGGCCCTCTCGTTCGCGTCCGGGTTCGGGTTCGTGCAGGACGTGCCCGGGCCGCCGCCCGACATCAGCTCGCTGCACGGCCCCTCGTAGTGGTCGGGGAGCCCGAGGACGTGACCGGTCTCGTGCGCGGTGACACGGGTGGAGTCGTACTCCTGGTTCTGCGCGTAGTCCAGGAAGACGTAGCCGCTGCCGTGCCCGTCCGTCGACGCGTACGAGCCGCGCGGGTCGTTGCCCTCGCGGTAGGAGAAGTCGCCGCCGCCCGAGGACGCCTGGAGCTTCACGTTCGACACGGAGGAGTTCCATATCGACGTGCTGTTGGCTATCTGCTGCGCGAAGGACGGGGCGCCCGACGCGTCGTACGTGACGGTGACCGACGCGGCACCCGGGTGCGCGGCGCGCTTTTCCGCGACCGACTTCAGGACGGCCTGGAAGAACGCCTTGTTGGCGGCGGCCTCCTCGGCCGAACCCGCGTAGTGGGTGTAGCCGGCGCCGACCGGGGCCGGGGCGGCGGACGCGGGGGCCGCGGTGGCGAGCGCGCCGGCCGCAAGGGCCATGCCGGCCGCGACCGAGGCGTAGCGCAGGGAGAGCTTCATGTGGGGGGCTCCTCCTCGTTCCGTGAGTGGGGGGTTACGTGAACGGTTCGGTACGAGGGAGAGTGTGGAGGCGCCCGGGACCCCTGGGGATGATGGCAATTGGCGATAGGACGGGGCTATCACCCGCCCAACTCGCCCGTTTCGGTTCGCATTTGGACGTCTGGTGCGACGTCTGTGACCGCCTTACGCTCGATGTTCATGGAGCTCGAGGTGAGGCACCTGCGCGCGCTGTGCGCCATCGACGACACCGGGAGCCTGCACAAGGCGGCCCGTCTGCTCGGCATGACCCAGCCGTCGCTGTCCACCCAGCTCAGACGCATCGAGGACACGCTCGGCGGCGCGCTCTTCGCCCGGGAGCGCACCGGGTGTCGCGCAACCCCCCTGGGCCACGTCGTCCTGAACCGCGCCCGCCCCCTCGTCGACGGCATGCGCGCTCTCGTCACGGAGACCAGAGCGGCCGGCGCGCTCGCCGCCGGCGGCCCCCATCTGCGAATCGGCTCCACGGCGAGCCGGGCCATACCGGGCTGGCTGCGGCGGCTGCGGCAGCGCGAGCACCCGTCCGGCGGCGAGCCCGCGCTCCGTATGGACGTCTCGGCGACCACCCTGCTCCGGCTCGTCAGTGACGGCCGGCTCGACGTGGCGTTCGTGCACGAGGTCGAGGGCAGCCCGCTGCGCGTCCCGCCGGGTCTGCGCTGCCGCGTGCTCGTCGAACGCGAGCCGCAGTACGTGTCCCTGTCCGCCGACCACCCGGCCGCGCGCCGCCCCGTCGTGCGCCTCGCCGACCTCGCGAACGACCGGTGGATGGTCGACCCCACCGTGGACGGCGAATGGCACGGTCTCCTGCGGGTGCTTCGTGCCGCCGGGCTCAACCCCCCGATCCTGCACGGCGACTACCTCACGGCGGCGTCCCTGGTCGCCACGGGCGAGGTCGTCACCCTGTGCCAGCCGACCTCACGGGCCCGCACCGACATGGCCATAAGACCCCTCGACGGCGACCCGATCGGCGTGCGCCTCGTCCTTGCCGCCCGCACGGAGGCCGAACTCGACGCGGTCTACGGGGACTTGGAGGACGCCTACTGGGAAGCGGCCCGGCAGGCACCCGCGTATCGCGAGCGCCTGCCGGACGCGGCAACGGCCTGAGGCTGCCCCTGGCGGATCAGACGCCGATGTCGCAGCCGTCCTCGCGCCACACGGAGACCACCGACGGGCGGACGATCTTCCCCGGCCCGTCGGGCCACGCGCTCGCCGGCTTCTCGACGGACGCGCCGTCGACCTCGCCCGGGTGCTGCACCGAGACGAGGACCCGGCGGTCCTGGACCAGCGGACCGCAGGTCTCGGCGCCGTTCGGCATCGTCAGGAACTGCTTGAGCTCACCGCGCCGCTCGCCGCGCGTCGCGACACCGAACAGGCCGTCGTGCGTGCCGAGCGCGTTGCCGTCCGTGGAGATCCACAGGTTGCCGTGCGGGTCGAACGCCACGTTGTCCGGGCAGGAGATCGGGCTGACCCGGTCCTTCGGGAAGCCGGCGAAGTACGTCGCCGGGTCGTTCGGGTCGCCCGCGACGAGGAAGAGCGACCAGCCGAAGGTGGTGGCCTCGGCGCGGCCCCGGTGCTCGGTCAGCTCCAGGATCTGCCCGTGCTTGTTGAGATTGCGCGGGTTCGCCTCGTCGGCGGGCGCCTTGCCGGCCTTGCCGCGGTCCGAGTTGTTCGTCAGCGCGACGTAGACCTTGCCGGAGTGCGGCGACGGCTCGATGTCCTCGGGGCGGTCCATCTTCGTGGCGCCGACCTTGTCACCGGCGAACCGCGTGAAGAGGTAGACCTCCTCCGCCGTCATGCCGTCGACGTGCGAGACCGCGCCGTGCGGGCCCGCCGTGGCGAGCGGCAGCCACTCGCCGCCGCCGTCGAACTCGCCGTCCGCGGGCAGCTTGCCCGTGCCGTCGAACTCGGCGGCCGGGGAGTCGCCGGTCAGCCGGGCGACGTAGAGGGTGCCCTCGTCGAGGAGCGTCAGGTTGTGCTCGTGCGCGGCGCGCGAGCGGCCCTTGGCGACGCGCTTGCTGCTCACGAACTTGTAGAAGTAGTCGAACTTCTCGTCGTCGCCCATGTAGACGACCGGGCGGCCGTCGTCGGTCAGGCGCGGCTGCGCGGCCTCGTGCTTGAAGCGGCCGAGCGCGGTGCGCTTGCGGGGGGTCGACTCCGGGTCGTACGGGTCGAGTTCGACGACCCAGCCGAAGCGGTTCGCCTCGTTCGGCTCCTTGGCCAGGTCGAAGCGGTCGTCGAACCGCTCCCACTTGCGCTCGGAGGCCTCGCCGGTCACGCCGTAGCGCTTGAGGCGGGCGGCCGTGGCCGGGTCCGTCACCTTCGCGGCATTCGCGAAGTACTGGTTGAAGTTCTCCTCGCCGTGCAGCGTCGTGCCCCACGGGGTGGTGCCGCCCGAGCAGTTGTTGAGCGTGCCGAGGACGGTACGGCCGCGGGGGTCCGCCTTCGTCCGCACGAGCGCGCTGCCCGCGACCGGGCCCGAGAGGCGGAACTCGCTGGTGGCGGTGAGGCGACGGTTGAGCTGGTGGCGCGTGACGGCAGACAGCCTGCCGCTGCGCCGGGACTCCTCCACGACGACGACGGACAGGCCGTGCGCCGCCCAGGCGGTCTCCACCTGCTCGCGCGTCGGGTTCTCGGGGTCGTATCCCTTGAACATCAGGATCTCGTCCGTGTACTCGTGGTTCGCGACCAGGACCTGACGTCCGTGCTCACCGCGCAGGGGGAGGAGACTCAGAAAGTCATTGTTGTAACCGAACTGTCCTGCCTGGGCCTTTGCGGACTGCTTGTCCGGGTCGAAGGCGGGCGCTCCGCGCAGGATGGGCTGACCCCAGCTGATGACGACGTTCTGAGCGTGGCCCTCGGGGACGGTCACGCGGTCCGCCGTGTTCGGCGCGACGGGCGTGAACCGCAGTCCACGCGCCCCCTTCTCGCCCTTGTGCGCTACGCCTGTTGCCGCCCCCGACGGCGTGGCGGCGGCGGCCTGCGGGGCGCCCGATCCCACGACCGTGCCGGCCGTCGCGGCGGCCACGGTCACGACCGCGGCCGTGCGCAACATCGAACGGCGGCTCAGCGCACCGGCGATGACGTCACCGACGTACTCGTTGGAACTGGTGTTGGGCACCTCCTGAAAACAGGCGTCCCCACAACGGAACCGGCAGGTCAGCGCGGCACGGCCCCCGTTGTGCGAGCCGAGAAGCGGCAGCGTTTTACGCACTCTTTTCCTCCCCTTTACGGTCACTCGGGCGTGACGCTAAGGGCGCGGCCGAGCGAGGAGGGGGACGGCGGGTGAACGAGGGGTGAACCTGTGCCGGGCGTGCGGCAGTTGGACGCCCTTCGCCCGGGTGGGCGACCCTGCCCAAGATCACGGAGCGTGGCGGCTAACCTTACGTGTCCGCCCTGGCCAGGGGTTACGGAAACCAACTCATGCGAAGGGTTGCGCACATGGGCATTCGGAATCTCCTGCGGAACGCGTTCGGAAGGCCGCGGAAGTCCTCGCGGGGTGACGAGGCGGCGACCGCCGCACCCGAGGCGACGGTCCCGGCACCGGCCGGCGAGACCGCGCCGCCCGCCGAGGCAAAGGCGAAGGTGCCCGCACAGTCGACCGAGCCGACGCCCGCGCCCTCGACGCGCGAGGCGGACGACCTGGTGGCCGCGGCCTTCGACAACGTAAAGGTCCCGAAGCCGTCTTCGCCGGTGGACGAGGCGGCGACTTCGGCTGCCGCCGAGCCGGTCACTGAGGCGGAAGCGGAGGCTGTCGCCGAGACGGCTCCGGAGGGTGTCGCGGAGGCGGAAGCGGAACCGGCCGCGGAGCGCGCGGAGCCGGCGGCGGAGGCTGCCGCTGAGCCCGTCGCCGACGAAGGGGTGAAGGCTGAGGCGGACGCGGTCCCCGCGGCCGCCGCCGAGGCAGAGGTGAAGGCTGAGGCGAACGCGGCCCCCGCGGCCGCCGCGGAGACCAAGCCGGAAGCCGAGGCCGAGCCGGAGGCTGTCGCCGAGCCCGTCGCCGAGCCGGAGCCGGAGCCCGAGGCCGTCGTCGAGCCGGAGCCCGAGGCCGTCGTCGAGACCGAAGCGGAACCGGCCGCCGAGAGCGCGGAGCCCGTGGTCGCGGCGGAGGCCGAGGCTGTCTCGGAGCCCGTCACAGAGGCAGAGACGAAGGCTGTCTCGGAGCCGGCCGCCGAGCCGAAGGCCGAGGCGGAGGCCGAGGCGGAGGCCAAGGCGGAGGCGGAGGCCGAGGCGGAGGCCAAGGCGGCCCCCGAGGCCGCCGCCGAGACCAAGCCGGTAGCCGAGGCAGAGCCGGAGACCGTCGCCGAGATCGAGGCGGACGCGGAGGCTGTCGCAGAGCCGGCCGCCGAGCCGAAGGCCGAGGCCGACGCGGCCCCCGAGGCCGACGTCGAGACCGAGCCCCAGGCCGACACCGAGCCGGCGACCGTCGCCGAGCCCGTCACCGAGACGGAGCCGCAGGCCGAGGCCGTCGTCGAGCCGGTCGCCGCAGCCGCGCCGGAGCCCGTCGCCGACCCCGAGCCGGAGGCTGTCGTCGAGACCGAGCCGGAGGCCCCCGCCCTCCCCCTCGCCCGGGTCAAGTCGCGGGCCCCCGGGCTCGCCGCTGCCTACAAGGCCGCCGGGAGTGCGCTCAAGAAGCAGGACCTCGCGGGGGTCCGGGCCACCGTCTATCTCGTGCTCGACCGGTCCGGGTCGATGCGGCCGTACTACAAGGACGGCTCCGCGCAGGCGCTCGGTGAACAGGTGCTCGCGCTGGCCGCGCACACCGACCCCGAGGCGACCGTGCACGTCGTCTTCTTCTCCACCGACATCGACGGCACCGGCGAGCTCACCCTCGACGGGCACGAGGGCCGCGTGGACGAGCTGCACGCGTCGCTCGGCCACATGGGCCGCACCAGTTACCACCGCGCGATCGAAGAGGTCGTGGCGCACCACGAGAAGTCGCAGTCGCAGACGCCCGCCCTGGTCGTCTTCCAGACGGACGGCGCCCCGGACGCGAAGGGCCCGGCCAACCAGGCCCTCGCGGACGCGGCCCGGCACCCGCTGTTCTTCTCGTTCGTCGCGTTCGGCGAGCACGACGCCAAGGGCTTCGACTACCTGCGCAAGCTGAAGGCCCCCAACGCCGCGTTCTTCCACGCGGGCCCCACCCCCCGCGAGCTCACGGACGCCGAGCTGTACGAGGGGCTGCTCGCGGACCTGCCGCAGTGGCTGGAGTCGCAGCAGGCCTGACCCGCACCACACCGCGCCCCCTGAACCGCCCCGGCGGGACAGGGGGCGCGGCCGTTCCCACGCGCCGTCCGCCCAGAATCGGGAGAAGCTGGATGAATTCCGGCACCTAGGGAAGGACCGCGCACCATGAAGGCCGCCGTAGTCACCGACTTCACCCGGCCCCTGGAGATCCAGCACCGCGTGATTCCGCGGCCGGCGGCGCACCAGGTCCTCGTCCGTATGGAGGCGAGCGGGCTGTGCCACACGGACATCCACGCCGCCGCCGGTGACTGGCCGGTCAAGCCGAACCCGCCGTTCGTCCCGGGCCACGAGGGCATCGGGATCGTGGAGGACCTGGGCGAGCGGGTCGGCCACATCAACGTCGGCGACCGGGTCGCCATCGCCTGGCTGGGCGAGGCGTGCGGCCACTGCGACCACTGCGTGTCCGGCTGGGAGACGCTCTGCCTGAAGCAGCGCAACACCGGCTACTCGGTCGACGGCTCCTTCTCGGAGTACGCGGTCGCGCACGGCGACTACGTCGTGAAGGTCCCCGACGGCCTCGACCCCCTGGACGCCGCCCCGCTGACCTGTGCGGGAGTGACGACGTACAAGGCCGTGAAGGTGCCGGGCGCGGGCCCCGGCAAGCGCGTGCTGATCTCCGGGATCGGCGGCCTCGGCCACCTCGCGCTCCAGTACGCGCGGATCGCGGGCGCGGAGACCGTCGCCGTGGACGTCACCGACGACAAGCTGCGCCTCGCGCACGAGCTGGGCGCCGACCATGTCATCGACGCCCGCGGCCAGGACGTCGCCGAGGCGGTGCGCAGGCTGGGCGGCGCCGACGTCGCGATCGGGCTCGCCGTCTCGAACGCGTCGCTCCGGGCGGCGTACGGCTCGCTGCGCAGGCACGGCACGCTCGTCCTGGTCGCGCTGCCGGCCGGCGGCAAGCTGGAGCTGCCCGTCTTCGAGCACGTGCTCGACGGCAAGAGCGTGATCGGTTCGATCGTCGGCACCCGGCAGGACCTCGCCGAGGTCTTCCAGCTGCACCGCCTCGGCCGTACCCGTGTCATCCGCGAGCAGCGCAGGCTCAAGGAGGTCAACGAGGCGATCGAGGACATCCTGGCGGGCCGGGTCGCGGCCCGGCTGGTCTTCGACTTCCGCTAGACACCGCACACGCGCCGCGCCCGCACACGCGCCGCACCCCCAGGGCCGTCCACCCCGTAAATAGCGGGAGGGGCGGCCCCGCCGTGTCGGCTACGATTCTTTGATTCGACTGACGTACACCGTCACCGCACGCAGCGACTTGGGAGCAGCCCCCGATGGCTCGACACCTCATCACCAGCGCCCTTCCGTACATCAACGGAATCAAGCACCTGGGCAACATGGTGGGGTCCATGCTCCCGGCGGACGTGTACTCCCGGTACCTCCGCCAGCGCGGCCACGACGTCCTGTACATCTGCGCCACCGACGAGCACGGCACGCCCGCCGAGCTGGCCGCGAAGGAGCAGGGCCTGCCGGTCGCCGAGTTCTGCGGACAGGCGCACGACGCGCAGAAGGCCGTGTACGACGGCTTCGGCCTGGCCTTCGACCACTTCGGCCGCAGCTCGTCGGCGCAGAACGCGGAGCTCACGCAGCACTTCGCGCGCAAGCTGGACGAGAACGGGTTCATCGAGGAGCGCGCGATCCGCCAGGTGTACTCGCCTGCCGACGGCCGCTTCCTGCCGGACCGCTACGTCGAGGGCACCTGCCCGCACTGCGGCTACGACAAGGCGCGCGGCGACCAGTGCGAGAACTGCACGCGCGTCCTCGACCCGACGGACCTGATCAACCCGCGCTCGGCGATCTCCGGCTCCACGGACCTGGAGGTCCGCGAGACGAAGCACCTCTTCCTGCTCCAGTCGAAGCTGCAGGTCGAGGTCGAGGAGTGGATCGCGCGGACCGCGGGCGAGTGGCCGCAGCTGGCCTCCTCCATCGCCCGCAAGTGGCTGACCGAGGGCCTGCACGACCGCGCGATCACCCGTGACCTGGACTGGGGCGTCCCCGTCCCGGCCGACACGTGGCCGGAGCTGGCCGCCGAGGGCAAGGTCTTCTACGTCTGGTTCGACGCCCCGATCGAGTACATCGGCTCGACGAAGGAGTGGTCCGACCAGAACCCGGCGGACCGCGACTGGAAGTCGTGGTGGTACGAGGCCGACGACGTCCGGTACACGCAGTTCATGGCCAAGGACAACGTCCCGTTCCACAGCGTCATGTTCCCGGCCACGGAGATGGGCGTACGCGAGCCGTGGAAGAAGGTCGACTACCTCAAGTCCTTCAACTGGCTGACGTACTACGGCGGCAAGTTCTCCACGTCGCAGAAGCGCGGCATCTTCACGGACGCCGCCCTGGAGATCCTGCCGGCCGACTACTGGCGCTACTTCCTCATCGCCAACGCGCCGGAGTCCGACGACTCCTCCTTCACGTGGGAGCACTTCGCGGCCACGGTGAACAAGGACCTCGCCGACACCCTCGGCAACTTCGTGAACCGCGTCCTGTCCTTCTCCCGCAAGCGCTTCGGTGACGACGTGCCCGCGGGCAAGGAGGCCGGCGAGGCGGAGGCGAAGCTCGGCACGGAGATCGCCGCGCTGCTCGCCGAGTACGAGGCCCAGATGGAGGCTCTCCAGTTCCGCAAGGCCGCGTCCGCGCTGCGCGCCCTGTGGTCCGCGGGCAACTCCTACCTGGAGGAGAAGGCCCCCTGGCTGGAGATCAAGACCGACCCGGAGGCCGCGGCCCTCACGCTGCGTACGGCGATGAACCTCATCCACCTGTACGCGGTCGTGTCCGAGCCCTTCATCCCGGCCTCGTCGAAGGCGATGCGCGGCGCGTTCGCGCTGGCCGACGACACGGCCACGTGGGTCACCGCCGAGCAGGCCGCGGCCCTGGACACCGTCCCCGCGGGCACGGCCTTCACGGTCCCGCCGGTGCTCTTCGCGAAGATCACCGAGGAGGACCTGGAGTCCTACCGCGAGCGGTTCGGCGGCGCTCCGGAGTAAGACATTCCGCGGGAAAGGGGTGCGAGGGCCGGTCCTCGCACCCCTTTCCCGTACCCCGTTACTGGCATGTTCACGACCGCGATTAGGGTTTCGCCATGCCAGTTCCCGCAACCATCCCGATCGCCCACGAGCCGGACCACCGCACCGCCACCATCGGCCGGTACTCGGACGGCCAGTTCCTGGCCACGGTCACCTACGCCTTCCCCGAGGGCTACCGGCCCGACGACGGCTGGGAGGAGCACAAGCGGCTCTACGCGGTGCTCCACACGTTCGACGCCTCGGGCCGGTACCGCGACTCGGAGATCTGGTGCGCGGGAACCTGGGCCGAGGGGGCCGAACTCGCCCAGGCCCACGCCCACTTGGACAAACTCCTGGCAGCCCTGCCCGGCCGCACCTACGCCGACATCGCCGTCCGCCCCTTCCGGCTCGCGGTCGACCGCGTGCTGTTCGGCCTGATCGCCGAGGACGACGACGAGGGCGGCTGGGCCGAGCTCTACCCGGACCGCCTCGGCTTCGGCGAACCGTGGGACGGCCGGTACGACACCTGAGCGCAGCCCGCGGCGACGCCCGTCAGGAAGCCGTCGACGCGGAAGCGCCCGGCTGCGTGTCCGCGCTGTCGTGCGTCTCGTCGGGTGCCACGGCCATCGTGATCGACCCGATGACGCCCTTCGCGATGCGCCCCTTGCCGTACGTCAGCTTCAGCAGGCCGCCCGTCGTCCCGCTCTGGTCGTAGATCGTGTCCTCGGTCAGCGTCGTGCGCTCGGTCGTGCTCGTCGAGTACGGCGCGACCTTCCCGGAGGCGATGACCGCGGCCTCCTCGAAGAAGAACTGGCCGGTGTGGCAGGTGTGGCCACCCTCGTAGCCGGCGTCGGTCCACTTGCCGTCCACATGGACCTTGGTGTGGATGTGCACGGCACGGCCCCGGTACCAGCCGGGGAAGATCGTCCTGAACTCGACCCTGCCGTGCTTGTCCGTCTTCCAGGTGCCCCGCAGATAACGCTCGTCGTCGGTGGGCTCCTCGTGCCCGCCGCCACCGCCTCCCCCGGGCGGGGCGCCCGTCGGGGTGCCGGACGGCTGGTCGGTCGGGGCTCCGCTCGGAGCGCCGCTCGGGGGCGTGCCGCCACCGCCACCGCCACCGGTGGAGAGGGACTCGTACCCGGAGTAGATCCCGAGCGCGTCGCAGTGCCAGATGTCGACCGCCGCGTTCCGCACGGGCTTGCAGGTCTCGGCGTCGATCACCTTGAGGCGGAGGACCATCGGGATGCCCTCCTTGTCCTCCGTGATGTCGCGGCGGAGCTTGTCCGCGTCGATGTAGTACGGGCCCTCGGTGGTCTCCGAGGTGAGCCGGTAGCAGGACTCCGCCTCGGACTTCCTGTCGGCGGTGTCCGTCTCCCCGGCGAACGCGTTGGCGGCGATGGAGCCCCCGACGCCGACGGCCGCCACGGCGGCTCCGCCCGCGAGGATGACCTTCCTGCGGGTCATGTCACGTTTGTGCGCTGGTCCCTGAGTCTCTGTCATGGGAAGCGAAGCTAGGACCGCCACCTGTCAGGGACATGGGGACGGGCTGTGAGTCCGCACAGCGAAGGGGCCGGAACCGATCAACGGTTCCGGCCCCTTCGGAGACTGGCGGGCGTTACTTCTTCTCGGCCACCGGCTTGCGGAGCTGGATGTTCAGCTCACGCAGGCGCGTCTCGTCGAGCTCCGTGGGCGCGCCCATCATCAGGTCCTGCGCGTTGCCGTTGAGCGGGAACGCGATGGTCTCGCGGATGTTGGGCTCGTCGGCGAGGAGCATGACGATGCGGTCGACGCCGGGGGCGATCCCGCCGTGCGGCGGGGCGCCGAAGCGGAACGCGCGGAGCATGCCCGCGAACTGCTCCTCGACGGTGTCACGGTCGTAGCCCGCGATCTCGAAGGCCTTGAGCATGATCTCGGGCTCGTGGTTGCGGATCGCGCCGGAGGACAGCTCCACGCCGTTGCAGACGATGTCGTACTGCCAGCCCAGGATGTCCAGCGGGTCCTTGGTCTCCAGGGCCTCGAGACCGCCCTGCGGCATGGAGAACGGGTTGTGCGAGAAGTCGATCTTCCCGGTGTCCTCGTCCTTCTCGTACATCGGGAAGTCGACGATCCAGCAGAAGCGGAAGACGCCCTCCTCGAAGTGCCCGGCGCGCTTGGCGGCCTCGACACGGACGGCGCCCATGATCTTGGAGACCTCGTCGAACTCGCCCGCGCCGAAGAAGACGGCGTGGCCGGCCTTCAGGCCGAGGCGCTCGGTGAGGACCTTGACGTTCTCGTCCGTGAGGAACTTCGCGATCGGGCCCGTGAGGGACCCGTCCTCGGCGACACGGACCCAGGCGAGGCCCTTCGCGCCCTGCTCGACCGCGTAGTCACCGAGGCCGTCGAAGAACTTGCGGGACTGCGACGCGGTGTCCGGGACGGGCAGCGCGCGCACGTGCTTCCCGGCGAACGCCTTGAACTCGGAGCCCTCGAACACGTCTGAGATGTCGACCAGTTCGAGCTGGGCGCGCAGGTCCGGCTTGTCCGAGCCGTACTTGAGCATCGACTCGCGGAACGGGATCCGCGGGAACGGGGACGTGACGTGGCGGCCGCCGCCGAACTCCTCGAAGAGCTCGGTCATGAGCTTCTCGATCGGCTGGAAGACGTCCTCCTGCTCGACGAAGGACATCTCCACGTCGAGCTGGTAGAACTCGCCCGGCGAACGGTCCGCGCGCGCGTCCTCGTCGCGGAAGCAGGGCGCGATCTGGAAGTAGCGGTCGAAGCCCGAGATCATCAGCAGCTGCTTGAACTGCTGCGGGGCCTGCGGCAGCGCGTAGAACTTGCCCGGGTTCAGGCGCGAGGGGACGACGAAGTCGCGGGCGCCCTCCGGGGAGGTGGCGCTGAGGATCGGCGTCGCCATCTCGTTGAAGCCGAGGGCCACCATCTTGGAGCGGATGGAGGCGATGACGGACGAGCGCAGCATGATGTTGCGGTGCATGCGCTCGCGGCGCAGGTCGAGGAAGCGGTACTCCAGGCGCCGCTCCTCGTTCACCCCGTCGTCCGCGTTGATCGTGAACGGGATCTGCTGGGCCGCGCCGAGCACCTCGACCTCGGTGGCCTCGATCTCGATCTCGCCCGTGGGCAGCTCGGAGTTGACGTTGTCGGCGCCGCGCGAGACGACCTTGCCGTCGACGCGGACGACCGTCTCCTTGGTCAGCTTGTCGAGGACCTCGGCGGCGGCGGTGCCGGGGCGGGCGACGAGCTGCGTGATCCCGTAGTGGTCGCGCAGATCGATGAAGAGGATGCCGCCCAGGTCGCGCCGATTGTGCAGCCAGCCGCTCAGCCGGACGTCGGATCCGACGTCAGAGGCGCGGAGCTCGCCGCAGGTGTGGGACCTGTACCGATGCATCGTCGTTCATCCAGTCTTTGCGATTGGGGATTGGCCGGGCATGCCCGAAGCCCCAGGGTACCGGCCGCCCCATGATCGCTCTGCGAATAGCCTCGGTGGCCGTCCACGATCACCTCTTCTTAGAGTGGGGCCATGCGCACTGGTGACCCCCTGCCGCCCGTGGGGGACGTTCTCGCCGCCCTCGACACCGGTGTGTGGCGGTGGGACAACCGGGCCGGGCTGGTCACCTTCGACGCGGAGGCGGCCCGGCTGCTCGGCCTGCCCGAATGCCCGGTGACGCTGACGGAGGCCACCGTGCGGTCCCGCTTCCACCCCGTCGACTGGAACGAGATCGACGGCGTCGTCCAGCTCGCCGTCGCCGAGGGCACCCTCGCCGAGGCCCGGCTGAGGATCATGGACGATCAGGGCGTGGTCATCAGGACCGTACGCAGCCGTTCCAAGCCGATCGTGCACGGCGACTCGCAGGCGTTCGAGCTGATCGGCACGCTCCAGGAGGTCAGCGAGCCCACGCCCGGGTCCGCCGCGCTCACCCCCGTGACCGGCGACTGGCGGCGCTCCCGTGAGGCGTTCCTGCTGGACGCCGGGCGGGCGCTCGCCGAGGCGGGATCCACCGAGGAGGTCCTGCGGGTCGCGGCCGGGCTCTCCATGCCGGGGTTCTCGCCGGACGGCCTCGCCGTCTTCGGCGTCGGCGGCGACCGGCTCACGGTCATCGGGCACCACGGGCACGAGCCGGGCGAGGAGGGGCCCTTCACGGACATGCCCCTGGACACCGACTATCCGGCCGCCGAGGTGGTGCGCACCGGCCGCGCCGTCTATCTGTCGTCGCCCGAGCAGTACCGCCTGCGCTACCAGGCCGCCTGGCCGCTGGCCCAGCGCTTCCACCGGCAGTCCTGGGCGTTCCTGCCACTCATCGTCGCCGGCCGCACCATCGGCACCTGGATGGCGGCGTTCACCTACCCGGTGTCCTTCACACCCGACGAGCGCTCCGTCCTGACGACGGTGGCGCGGATGCTGGCACAGGCCCTGTCGCGCGCCGGGATCACCGAGTCGGAGCGGGAGCTGACGGACGGGCTCCAGCGCTCGATGCTGCCGACGCTCGGCCCCGACATCCCGGGGATGAGCGTCGCCGCCCGCTATGTCCCGACCGGCGGCGGCCTCCAGGTCGGCGGCGACTGGTACGACATGATCCCGCTGCCGACCGGGCGCATCGCGCTCGTCATCGGCGATGTGCAGGGGCACGACGTGCGGGCCGCGGGCCTGATGGGACAGCTGCGGATCGCGCTGCGGGCGTACGCGTCCGAGGGGCACGGCCCGGACGCCGTCCTCTCCCGCGCCTCGCGCTTCCTGTACGGGGTCACCGACTCCATCACGTACGGCTCCACGGGCGGCCCCGGCAAGGGCGTCGAGAAGGGCTCGGAGGCGGGCGACCCGCGCTTCGCGACCTGTCTGTACGTGGAGGCCGACCCGAAGACGGGAACCCTGGAGATCGCCCGCGCGGGCCATCCCGACCCCGCGATACGCATGACCGACGGGACGGTCCTGGTGCGGCCCACCGCGGGCGGGCTGCCCCTCGGCGTCGACCCCGACGCCGACTACCCCACGACCCGGCTCACCCTCGAACCCGGCGACACGCTGCTGATCTGCACCGACGGCCTCATCGAAACGGGCGGCCACGACCTCGACACCGGCTGGGCGCGCATCCGCGGCATCCTCGAGGAGCACGGGGAGCAGCCCATCGACCCCGACCGCCTGGAGGACCTCGCCGACGCGCTCGTGCGGGCCGTGCACGGCCCCTCCTCGCACTACACGACGGGCCCGCTCGCCGACCGGCGCGAGGACGACATAGCCGTGCTGCTCCTCGCCAGGACGGACCTGCCCGAGGCGCCCATGCCCGCGCGCCGCACCGCGATGACCGTCGCCCAGGCCGAGCCGGAGCGGGTCGCCGCCGCCCGCCAGCACCTGCGCGAGCTGCTGCACGACTGGAGCGACGAGGACCAGGTCGACTCGGCGGTCCTGATGATCTCGGAGATGCTCACCAACGTCCTCGTCCACACGGACGGCGACGCGCTGCTGGTCGCCGAGGTCACCGGCGGGCCCGCGCGGCGGCTGCGCGCCGAGGTCGCCGACGCCAGCGACGACCTGCCGCACAAGCGCCGCCCCGGCGAGCTCGCCTCGTCCGGGCGCGGCCTCGTCCTGATGGAGCTGCTCGCCCACCGCTGGGGCGTGGACCCGAGGGGCGAGGGCAAGAGCATCTGGTTCGAGCTCTACGAGCCCTCGGCCGACGTTTCACGTGAACCCCCCGACGGCGCCGACGGCCCCTCGCCTGCGGAGTAGCGCGTGCGCAGCTCCCCGACCACCCCGAAGGCGGCCGCCGTCACGGGCACCGCGAGCAGCATGCCGAGGATGCCCGCGACGGAGGCGCCGGCCGTGATCGCCAGCATCACCATCGCGGGATGCATCTGCACGGTGCGGGACTGGATCATCGGCTGCAGGATGTGGCCCTCCAGCTGCTGCACGGCCAGGATGACGCCGAGCACCCACAGGGCAGTCACCCAGCCCCGGTCGGCGAGCGCCACGAGGACGGCGACGGCGCCGGAGATCGCCGCCCCGAGGTAGGGGATGTACGCGCCGACGAAGACCAGGGAGCCGAGCCCGACCGCGCCGGGCACCTTCAGGACGAGCAGGCCGACGGTGATGCAGATCGAGTCGATGAGCGCGATCAGCGTGGTCCCGCGCATGAAGCCCTCGACAGCCTGGAAGGCGCGCCGCCCCATCGCCTCCAGGGTTTCCCCGGCGCGGCCGGGCGCGATGCTGTGCGCGAGGCCCGCGGCCCGGTCGGAGTCCTTGAGGAAGAAGAACGTGAGCAGCAGGGCGAGGACGCTGGTCGCGAGGAGCGAGCCGAGCACGGAGAGGCCGGCCAGCACCCCGCTCGCGGCGCTGGCGCCCCACTTGGACACCAGGTCCTTGAGGCTGCCGGCGGCGGATCCGAGGTCGTCGGCCGCGGTGATCCCGAAGTGGTCCTTGATCCAGTCGCCGGCTGCCCGCACCGA
The DNA here is from genome assembly GCF_035918235.1 of Streptomyces sp. NBC_01445. NCBI lineage: Bacteria > Bacillati > Actinomycetota > Actinomycetes > Kitasatosporales > Streptomycetaceae > Streptomyces > Streptomyces sp. NBC_01445. The sequence goes on from NZ_CP109485.1 coordinate 5,247,615, forward strand.
GTCGACGATCTGGTCGCCGGTGTCGATGAGGGTCTTGACGACGATGTAGCCGGCGCCGCCGACGACGGCGATGAGGGCGACACAGGTGAGGATGGCGGCGAGCGCCCGGCTGACCCTCCTGCGGATCAGCCAGCCGTGCACCGGCCCGAGCAGGGCCGTGCCGAGCAGGGCGAGCAGCAGGGGTGTGACGGCCGTCTTGAAGACGATGCACAGCCAGATACCGACGGCCGCGACCCCGGTGACGAGCAGGGCGACCACGCACCAGGCGGCGGTGCGGCGGGCTGGTTCGGGAAGAAGCGGCTTACCTGTACCTGTGTGCACCCCCACAGGGCATCACGCGCGCGTGGCCCCGACCTTCCGGGCGGGGCCACGCGAGTGACGGACAATCAGATACCGCTTACGTGTGCGGGATCCGCTCTCCCGGGATGACCCCGAGCCGGCCCGCCTGGAAGTCCTCGAACGCCTGCTGGAGTTCGTCGCGGGTGTTCATGACGAACGGACCGTAGTGCGCCATCGGCTCCCGGATCGGGCGGCCGCCCAGGAGGACGACCTCGAGGTCCGGGGTGTTGGAGTCCTGCGTCTCGTCCGCGCGGACGGTCAGCGAGGAACCCGCGCCGAAGACGGCGGTCTGGCCCATGTGGACCGGCCTGCGGTCGGTGCCGACGGTGCCGCGGCCGGCGAGGACGTACGCGAGGCCGTTGAACTCCTCGCGCCACGGCAGCGTCAGCTCGGCGCCGGGGCGGACGGTCGCGTGGACCATCGTGATCGGCGTGTGCGTGACGCCGGGGCCGTCGTGGCCGTCGAGCTCACCCGCGATGACGCGCAGCAGGGCGCCGCCGTCGGCGGTGGTGAGGAGCTTGACCTGGCCACCGCGGATGTCCTGGTAGCGGGGGTCCTTCATCTTGTCGGCGGCCGGGAGGTTCACCCACAGCTGGAGGCCGTGGAAGAGCCCGCCGGACATGACGAGCGCCTCCGGCGGCGCCTCGATGTGCAGGAGGCCCGAGCCGGCCGTCATCCACTGGGTGTCGCCGTTGGTGATGGTGCCGCCACCACCGTTGGAGTCCTGGTGAACGAAGGTGCCGTCGATGATGTAGGTGACGGTCTCGAAGCCGCGGTGCGGGTGCCAGGGCGTGCCCTTGGGCTCTCCGGGCGCGTACTCCACCTCACCCATCTGGTCCATCATGATGAACGGGTCGAGGTACTTGTAGTTGATCCCGGCGAACGCTCGGCGCACCGGGAACCCCTCGCCCTCGAATCCGCTGGGCGCGGTCGTCACGGCCAGCACGGGGCGGGCCACGGCGTCGGCGGACGCGGCCACACGGGGCAGGGTCAGCGGGTTTTCGACGGTCACTGCAGGCATGTCGGGACCTCCTTGTGCTCCGAGTTTAGTTGAACGTAGAACTTTCTGCCACCTGGAACACGGAACGCCCGGAGGGAATTCCCTCCGGGCGTCCTGGGTGCCTGCCTGCGTGGCGACGTCTAGCCGTACATCCGGCGCATCGCGAAGTCGACCATCTGCTCGACCGCCTTGGCGTCGAAGACCATCCGGTGTTCGCCCTCCATGTCGAGGACGAAGCCGTACCCGGTCGGGAGCAGGTCGATCACCTCGGCGCCGGTGATCACGAAGTACTTGGACTCCTTGCCCGCGTACCTGCGCAGCTCCTTGAGGGAGGTGAACATCGGGATGACCGGCTGCTGGGTGTTGTGCAGCGCGAGGAAGCCGGGGTTGTCGCCGCGCGGGCAGTACACCTTCGACGTCGCGAAGATCTGCTGGAAGTCCTCGGCCGACATCGAGCCCGTGGTGAAGGCGCGGACCGCGTCAGCCAGCGACGGAGGCGACGGCTCCGGATACAGCGGCGGCGCCTGCTGGCCGTACCCGCCCTGCATGCCCTGCTGCGGCGGCGCGTACTGCTGCCCGGGTCCCGCGGTCTGGTCGTAGCCGTACATGGGGGCCAGACTACCGAGGCGGGGCCGGAGCGCGGGCGCCGTTAGACCCTGCTCACATTGGCGGATCAGGGGTTGCGTCTTATTACCGACGGGTAGCATTATCGTAGGCGCTTGCTACTTGCGAGTAGTGCGTGTTTACGAAGATCCCGCTCACCAGCCAAACGGAGCCGTCGCCATGGGGCACTACAAGTCGAATCTCCGCGACATCGAGTTCAACCTCTTCGAGGTACTCGGGCGCGACAAGCTGTACGGCAGCGGCCCGTTCGCGGAGATGGACGTCGACACCGCCAAGAGCATCCTCGACGAGGTCTCCCGCCTCGCCGAGAACGAGCTGGCCGAGTCCTTCACGGACGCCGACCGCAACCCGCCGGTCTTCGACCCGGAGACCAACACCGCTCCGGTACCGGCGAGCTTCAAGAAGTCGTACCAGGCCTTCATGGACTCCGAGTACTGGCGCCTCGGCCTGCCCGAGGAGATCGGCGGCACGACCTCGCCGCGCTCCCTGATCTGGGCCTACGCGGAGCTGCTGCTCGGCTCCAACCCCGCGATCTGGATGTACTGCTCCGGCCCGGCGTTCGCCGGCATCCTCTTCGAGGAGGGCAACGAGGCGCAGAAGAAGGTCGCCGAGATCGCCGTCGAGAAGCAGTGGGGCTCGACGATGGTCCTGACCGAGCCGGACGCCGGTTCGGACGTGGGCGCCGGCCGCACCAAGGCCGTCCAGCAGGAGGACGGCTCCTGGCACATCGAGGGCGTGAAGCGCTTCATCACGTCCGGTGAGCACGACATGTCGGAGAACATCCTCCACTACGTGCTCGCGCGCCCCGAGGGCCACGGCCCCGGCACCAAGGGCCTCTCCCTCTTCCTGGTCCCGAAGTTCCACTTCGACTGGGAGACCGGCGAGCTGGGCGAGCGCAACGGCGTCTACGCGACGAACGTCGAGCACAAGATGGGCCTCAAGGCGTCCAACACGTGCGAGATGACGTTCGGCGACCAGCACCCCGCCAAGGGCTGGCTCATCGGCGACAAGCACGACGGCATCCGCCAGATGTTCCGCATCATCGAGTTCGCCCGCATGATGGTCGGCACGAAGGCGATCTCCACGCTGTCGACGGGCTACCTGAACGCGCTCGAGTACGCCAAGGAGCGCGTCCAGGGCCCCGACCTGGCCCAGTTCATGGACAAGACGGCCCCCAAGGTCACCATCACGCACCACCCGGACGTGCGCCGCTCGCTCATGACGCAGAAGGCGTACGCGGAGGGCATGCGCGCGCTCGTGCTGCACACCGCCGCCGTCCAGGACGACATCGCGGTCAAGGAGGCCGCGGGCGAGGACGCGTCGCAGCTCCACGCCCTCAACGACCTCCTCCTGCCGATCGTGAAGGGCTACGGCTCGGAGAAGGCCTACGAGCAGCTGGCGCAGTCGCTCCAGACGTTCGGCGGCTCGGGTTACCTCCAGGAGTACCCGATCGAGCAGTACATCCGCGACGCCAAGATCGACACCCTCTACGAGGGCACCACCGCGATCCAGGGCCAGGACTTCTTCTTCCGGAAGATCGTCCGCAACCAGGGCGCCGCGCTCAACGGCCTCGCCGAGGAGATCAAGAAGTTCCTCGCGGTCGGCACGGGCGGCGAGGCGCTCGCCCCGGCCCGCGAGGCGCTCGCCAAGGCGGCCGTCGAGCTGGAGGCCATCGTCGGCGTCATGCTGACCGACCTCGCGGCCACCGAGCAGGACACCAAGAACATCTACAAGGTGGGCCTCAACACCACCCGCCTGCTGCTCGCCTCCGGCGACGTGGTCGTCGGCTTCCTGCTGCTGCGCGGCGCGGCCGTCGCCGCCGAGAAGCTGGAGACCGCCTCCGCCAAGGACGTGGCCTTCTACCAGGGCAAGATCGCCGCCGCGAAGTTCTTCGCCGCGAACGTCCTGCCGGGCGTCGGCCTTGAGCGCCGCCTCTCCGAGAAGGTCGACCTCGACCTGATGGAGCTGGACGAGGCCGCGTTCTAGCCTCCGGCCCGCCAGTAGTCACCGGCGCCGCCACCCGGACACTTTCGGGTGGCGGCGCTGTCGTATCAGCTGGGTACGCCGAGTGGACGGCCGAAATCCCACCTCGGGAGGAACCATGACCGCCGAGGCACTGCCTGAGGCTTCGCAGCCGCGGCGCGACGATTCCAAATGGCCGGTCCCGCCACCGGACGGCTACACCGTGGACGATTTCTTCACGCTTGACGACCTCCCGCCGCACACAGAGCTGATCGACGGGAGCCCGGCTTTCGTCAGTCCGCAGCGCGGGCGTGAACGCCCGGGGCTCCTCGCAAGAATCCGCTGAACTCCCCCACCGCACCCGGGCGGACCCCCCGCGCGCCGGGACGGGGGCTCGTTAGGCTGGCCGCATGAGCAACCCCTCCCGCTTCGACCGCGGTCACACCGACGACCTCATGTCCTTCCTCGCGGCCAGCCCCTCGCCGTACCACGCCGTCGCGAACGCCGCCGCGCGCCTGGAGAAGGCCGGATTCCGCCAGGTCGCCGAGACCGACGCGTGGGACGGGACGACGGGCGGCAAGTACGTGACGCGCGGCGGCGCGATCGTGGCCTGGTACGTGCCCGAGGGCGCCGCGCCGCACACGCCCTTCCGCATCGTCGGCGCGCACACCGACTCGCCGAACCTGCGCGTCAAGCCGCTGCCCGACATGGGCTCGCAGGGCTGGCGGCAGGTCGCCGTCGAGATCTACGGCGGACCGCTCCTCAACTCCTGGCTCGACCGGGACCTCGGACTCGCGGGCCGGCTCACTCTGCGGGACAGCTCGACGCGGCTCGTGAACATCGACCGCGCGCTGCTGCGCGTGCCGCAGCTCGCCATCCACATGGACCGCTCCGTCCACACCGACGGCCTCAAGCTCGACAAGCAGAAGCACATGCAGCCCATCTGGGGCCTCGGCAACGACGTCCACGAGGGCGACCTGATCCGGTTCCTGGAGGAGGAGTACGGGCTCGCCGAGGGCGACGTCACCGGCTGGGACCTGATGACGCACCCCATCGAGGCGCCCTCCTACCTCGGCCGCGACAAGGAGCTGGTCGCCGGACCCCGCATGGACAACCTCCTGTCCGTGCACGCCGGAACGGCCGCCCTCGCCGCCGCGTCGGCCTCGGACGACCTCCCCTACATCCCGGTCCTCGCCGCGTTCGACCACGAGGAGAACGGGTCGCAGTCCGACACCGGCGCCGACGGCCCGCTGCTCGGCGGCGTCCTGGAGCGTTCGGTGTTCGCGCGCGGAGGATCGTACGAGGACAAGGCCCGCGCCTTCGCCGGGACGGTGTGCCTGTCGTCCGACACCGGCCACGCCGTGCACCCCAACTACGCCGAGCGCCACGACCCCACCCACCACCCGCGCGCCGGCGGCGGCCCCATCCTCAAGGTCAACGTCAACAACCGCTACGCCACCGACGGTTCGGGCCGCGCCGTGTTCGCCGCCGCGTGCGAGAAGGCCGGCGTGCCCTTCCAGTCGTTCGTCTCCAACAACGCCATGCCGTGCGGCACCACGATCGGCCCGATCACGGCGGCCCGGCACGGCATCAAGACCGTCGACATCGGCGTGGCCATCCTCTCCATGCACAGCGTCCGCGAACTGTGCGCCGCCGACGACCCGTTCCTCCTCGCCAACGCGCTCGTCGCGTTCCTGGAGGGCTGACCTCCCCAACAGCGCGGTGCCACGGCGCCCGCAGACCCCCCGGCGGCAGACTCGACCTTTGCCGTGCGGGGGGGGCCAAGGGAGGACACCGGGCGTGGAGTTCAGGATTCCCGGCACCGTCGCGGTCGCGACGGAGACCGGTGAACTGCCGCTGGGCCCCGCAAACGCTCCGGCCTCCTCGCGATGCTGCTGCTGCGACCCGACAGTGTCGTCCGCGTCGAACAGCTGATCGGCCCCCCGTAGGCCCAGGTCAGCCCCGGACAGTCCCGGATCAGCCCCGGTCGTCCATGCCCGCGAGCACCAGCGGCAGCCGGTCCGCGCCACCCTCGGTGAGCCGGACCGGCACGCCCCAGTCCTGCTGGTGGACGTGGCAGGCCGGGTACTCGTTGGCCGGGTCGTCGTCGCACGAGGCGGCCATCGCCGACACATGCAGGACGCCCTCCGCGACCTCCGGGTTCAGGACCAGCTCGCGCGCCAGGTCCGTGTCCGCCCCGTCCCCCGCGACCAGCAGCTCGGGCGGGGTGGAGGAGACCAGGAGCCGGGTCGATGGCCCGTACCGCGTGTCGAGCTTCTGACCCGCAGGCGCCTGGAAGATCACGTCCAGCTGGAGCTTCCCCGCCGCGACTTCGGTCGCGGCGCGCTGCGTCCGGTGCGCGACCGACTCGACCCGCACGGCCTCCTCGGGAAGCCGCAGCCGCGTCAGCCGGTGCCGCGCCGACTCGACGACGACGATGTCCGGGGAGTCCCCACCCACGAGCACCGCGTCGCTGGGCTCCCGCAGATCCGTCGCCAGCGTGGTGACCTCACCGCTCGCCGGGTCGTAGCGGCGCAGGGCGTGGTTGTACGTGTCCGAGACGGCGACCGAACCGTCCGGCAGGGCGGTCACGCCCAACGGGTGCTGGAACAGCGCCTGTTCGGCGGCGCCGTCCCGGTGCCCGAAGTCGAAGAGACCCGTACCGACCGCCGTGTGCACCGTGCCGTCCAGGTCGACGTACCGCAGCGCGGACGTCTCCGAGTCGGCCACCCACAGCCGCTCCTCGGTCGCCGCGAGCCCGGACGGCTGCGCGAACCACGCCTCTGCCCCCGGCCCGTCGACGAGCCCCTCATTGGTCGTACCCGCCGCCACGGCGACACTCTTCGTCTCCGGGTCGTACGTCCACAGCTGGTGCACACCCGCCATGGCGATCCACACCTTGCCGCCGAAGACGGCGACGTCCCACGGCGAGGAGAGCGACACCTCCAGGGCGGGGCCGCTGGTCGGCGCGCCCTGCCACCACTGCCGGCCCGTGCCCGCGAGCGTCGTGACGTCCCCGCTCGCGAGGTCCACGGCCTTCAGCGAGTGGTGCACCGTGTCGGCCACGACGACGGTCGCGTCGTCGAGCAGCGCGAGGCCCTGCGGCTCGTTGAACTCGCCGGGCGAGCCGATCCGCCGTACGACGCTCTCGCCGTCCGCGGCCAGCTCGACGAGCTGGTGCCGGGTCGTGTCGGAGACCAGGAAGTTCCCGGACGGCAGCACGAGCACCTTGCCGGGGAACCGCAGATCCGTCGCGACCGGCTCGGGCGCGACGTACGGACCGTCGCCGCGGCGCAGCGTCCCCTTCGCGCCGTGTTCCGCCTCCAGCTGCTCGACCAGCTTCTCGATGGCGTGGGCGTGCCCCTCACCGGCGTGCTGCGCGACGACGTACCCCTCGGGGTCGATCACCGCGAGCGTGGGCCAGGCCCGCACGGCGTACTGCTTCCAGGTCGCCAGCTCGGGGTCGTCGAGGACGGGGTGCTCGACGTTGTACCGCTCGACGGCGTCGACCACGGCGGAGTGCTCGGCCTCGTGCACGAACTTCGGGGAGTGCACCCCGACGATCACGACGGTGTCCCGGTGCTTCTCCTCGAGCTCACGCAGCTCGTCGAGGACGTGCAGGCAGTTCACGCAACAAAATGTCCAGAAATCCAGAATGACGATGCGTCCCCGCAAATCGGCCAGGGTGTATTGCTTACCGCCCGTATTGAGCCAGCCGCCCTTGCCGATGAGCTCGGGGGCACGGACACGGGCGCGACGGGGTGCGGGGTCGACATCGTTCATGGGTCAAGGGTGCCACTAAGCGAGCGCATGCCCCGTAGTGGCATCCACATGATCGGGGACGTCGTCGTGGTGGTCCCCGACCGTGGGGGTGCCGGTGGGCTCCAGGAGAAGGATCGACGCACCCTTCGGGGAGCGCGGCTTGTGCCACGTCCCGCGCGGAACCGTGAAGACCGAGCCGCGGGGCAGGACGACGTCGCGCTCGCCCTCCGGCTCACGCAGGGCGATGATCAGCTCGCCGTCCACGACCAGGAAGAACTCGTCCGTGTCGTCGTGCACGTGCCAGACATGGTCCCCCTCGACCTTCGCGACGCGGACGTCGTAGTCATTGACGCGCGTGACGATGCGGGGGCTCCACAGGACGTCGAAGGAGGCCAGGGCCTCGTCGAGGGCGATCGGCGTGTTCTCGCGAGTGGTCATACGCCGATCCTGCGCCCGGCGCCGATCCGCGGCGAGTGCTAGAAATCGCATATGGCGAAAGAATCCTCGCAGCGCCCCTCATCGCAGGACGCGCCGCAACGCCCTCCACAGCGCCCGCCGCACCGAGTCGTGGTGATCGTCGACGAGAACTCCAACCCCTTCGAGCTGTCCTGCGCCATCGAGGTCTTCGGCCTGCGCCGGCCCGAACTCGGCCGTGAGCTGTACGACTTCCGGCTCTGCTCGCCCCGGACGCGGACCGTGATGCGGGACGGGTTCTTCACGCTGACCGACGTGGCCGGTCTGGACGCGGCCGAGTCCGCGGACACGCTGATCGTGCCCAACCGGCCCGACACCGACGTGCCGCGGCGGCCCGCCGTCCTCGACGCCGTGCGCCGGGCGCACGCGCGGGGCGCACGGCTCATCGGGTTCTGCTCCGGCGCGTTCACCCTCGCCGAGGCCGGGCTCCTCGACGGGCGGCGGGCCGCCTGCCACTGGATGTGGGCGGACTCCTTCCGCGCCCGCTTCCCCGCGGTGCGCCTCGAACCCGACGTACTGTTCGTCGACGACGGCGACATCCTCACCGCGTCCGGCAGCGCGTCCGCGCTCGACCTGGGGCTGCACGTCGTACGGCGTGACCACGGCGCCGAGATCGCCAACGCGGTGTCGCGGCGGCTCGTGTTCGCCGCCCACCGGGACGGCGGCCAGCGGCAGTTCGTGGAACGGCCCGTGCCCGCGGTACCGGACGAGTCTCTCGCGCCGCTGCTCGCCTGGGCACAGGAGCGCATCGGTGAACCGCTGAGCGTGGCGGACCTCGCCGCACACGCCGCCGTCAGCCCCGCCACCCTGCACCGCCGCTTCCGCGCCGAACTCGGCACCACCCCACTGGCCTGGCTCACCGGCGAACGGGTCGCCCTCGCCTGCCGCCTCATCGAACGCGGCGAGGAACGCCTCGACGTGGTCGCCGCCCGCAGCGGCCTGGGCACCGCCGCAAACCTACGCGCCCGCCTCCGCCGGGAAACGGGCCTGAGCCCGTCGGCGTACCGGAGGCGGTTCGGCCGGGGGCCTGCGGAAGTGATGTCGCCGTAGATGGGGGGCGCGTCGCGGTAGTCGCCGCACGCCCCCACGGCGCGTCTGCGGGCGGACCGGCGCGCGCGTGGCCGACGCTTGGCAGCTATGAGGGACGACAGCGCGCGCGGCGGTCTCACCGGGACTCTGGCCAAGGTCGCGCGGTGGGGCGCCGCGCGAGCCGGTGAGCTGCGGGAGCGGCTGCCGTTCATCACACGCCTGACCCGGCAGATGGTGGACGTGAGTCTCCTCGACTCCTCGACGCGACTGGCCGCGCAGGCCTTCCTGACGGCGATCCCCGTGCTCTTCGTCATCGCCGCGTTCGCCCCGACCGGTGTGCGCGACCGCCTCATCGAGTCGGCCACGTACGCGCTCGGCCTGTCCGGCCCCGCCCTCGACCAGGTCCGGCAGGTGTTCGGGACGCCCGACGACACCGCACGCGACACCTCGGGGGCCGTCGGCATCCTCGTCACGCTGCTCTCGGCAACCTCGTGCAGCCGCGCCCTGCAACGCGTGTGCGAACGCTCCTGGCACGTTCGGCCCGCCGGCCTGCGCCTCATCGCGTGGCGGTGGCTGGTGTGGCTGCTGGTGTGGCTGTCCGCGCTGATGGTCCAGGGGCTGCTGAGCGAAGGGTTCGGGCTGGGCCCGTGGCTCGGCCTGCCGCTGTCGTTCGCGTCGAGCACCCTGCTGTGGTGGTGGACGCAGCACATGCTGCTCGGCAGCCGCGTGCCGTGGCTGCCACTGCTGCCCGGCGCCGTCCTGACCGGCACGGGCGTGGTCGTGCTCGCCTGGGCGTCACGCTTCTACATGCCGCTCACCCTGAACCGCTCAGTGTCCGAGTTCGGCCCCCTCGGCCTCGTGTTCACGCTCCTCTCGTGGCTCATCGCACTGTTCACGGTCGTGTGCGTGGGGATCGCCACGGGGTACGTCCTCGCCCATGAACCGCCCCTCGCCCGCCGCCTCGGAACGCCGCCGCCCGGGTGAGAGGGGAGAGTCCTCTCGCGCGCGCTGGGCACCCTTCGACGTATGAGATACGAAGTTCGAGAGCGGCTCTTCGCGGTGGGCGAGGACTACTGGATCGAGGACGAGCAGGGCCACAAGGCCTTCCTCGTCGACGGCAAGGCGATGCGTCTGCGGGACACCTTCGAGCTGAAGGGGCCCGACGGGCGGGTGCTCATCGACATCCACGAGAAGATGTTCGCCCTGCGCGACACGATGGTCATCGAGCGCGGCGACGAGGCCCTCGCCAAGATCAAGCGCAAGCGCCTGTCACTGCTACGGAACCACTACCGGGTCGAACTGATCGACGGCACCGAACTCGACGTCAGCGGAAAGATCCTCGACCGCGAGTTCGTCGTCGAGTACGACGGCGAGATGCTCGCCCACATCTCCCGCCGCTGGCTACGGGTCCGCGACACGTACGGCGTCGACGTCATCCGCGAGGACGCGGACCCGGCGCTGATCATCGCCGTCGCGGTGTGCGTGATCCACCTGGCGGAGAAGGAGCGGGGGGAGGACTGACGGCTGACGCTCCCTCACCGTCGAGGCGGCTCCAGCCCCAGCCTCCGGTCCTTGAGCGCCGGGAACCGCTCGCGGGTCCCCGCGACGGCCGCCCCGTCGAACTCGACCGTGAGCACCTCCTCGCCGGCGCCCGCCTCCCCGATGATCTGGCCCCAGGGGTCCACGACGACGCTGTGCCCGGCCTGCGGCACCCCCGCGTGCGTACCGGCGGTGCCGCAGGCCAGGACGTACGCCTGGTTCTCGACGGCGCGCGCCTGGGCGAGCAGCGTCCAGTGCGCGCGGCGCCGCTCGGGCCAGCCGGCGGAGACGAGGAGCGTTTCTGCGCCCCGGTCGACGAGGCCCCGGTACAGCTCGGGGAAGCGCAGGTCGTAGCAAGTGGTGACGCCGAGGACGGTCTCCGGCAGGCGTACGGTGACGAGTTCTTCGCCCGCGCCCATCAGCACGGCCTCGCCCTTGTCGAAGCCGAAACGGTGGATCTTGCGGTAGGCGGCGGCGAGTTCACCGTCCGGGGAGAAGACGAGCGCGGTGTTGTAGAGCGGCCCGTCGGGGTCACGCTCGGGGATCGTGCCCGCGTGCAGCCAGACGCCGGCGTCGCTCGCGGCCTTCGCCATCGCCTCGTACGTCGGGCCTTCCAGGGGCTCCGCCTCGGTCGCGAAGGCCTCGTAGGCGAAGGCGCCGGTGGTCCACAGCTCGGGGAGGACGACGAGGTCGGCGGACCCGGCTTGATCCCGCACCATCGAAGCGGCGCGCAGCCGACGGGAATTGGGCGATTCGTCATCATCTACACGGATCTGGATGAGCGAGGCGCGCACACTACCACCGTCCTGGCATTCGAGCCGTCTACACGGGCCTACGATCGTCACACGAAAGCACTGCCGGGGTGCCTGCCAGCAGCGTACTGTGCATTTCCGGGGGTTCCCCCCGGACCCCCGCAGACGCGTTCCAAGACACCCATTGCCCGCGCCACAACCGCCCGAGGGGTCCCGTTCCGTGAGTCTCCACCCCAGTCTTCAGTCCTACGCCGATGCCTGGACGCATTCCATCGAAGCGATATCCGAGCTGGTGACGCCCCTGGTGGAGGGCGAATGGAGCCGGGCCACGCCATGCCCCGGCTGGTCGGTGCGGGACATCGTGTCCCACGTCATCGGCCTCGACTGCGAGATGCTCGGTGACCCGCGGCCCATCCACACGCTGCCGCGCGACCTGTACCACGTGCAGAACGAGCACCAGCGGTACATGGAGATGCAGGTCGACGTACGGCGCCACCACACGGCGCCCGAGATGACGTCCGAGCTGGAGTACACGATCATCCGGCGCTCCCGGCAGCTGCGCAACGAGTCGCGCGAGCCGGGCGCGCTGGTGCGCGGGCCGCTCGGCACGGAAGAGACCCTCGAATTCGCCATGCGCAAGCGGGCGTTCGACGTGTGGGTGCACGAGCAGGACCTGCGCGTGGCCCTCGGCCGGCCGGGCAACCTCGACTCGCCGGGCGCGTACGTCACGCGCGACATGCTGCTCGCCGTTCTGCCGAAGGTCGTCGCGAAGGACGCGTCGGCGCCCGCGAACTCGGCCGTGGTCTTCGATGTGCACGGGCCGGTCGAGTTCCTGCGCACGGTGCGTGTCGACGCGGAGGGGCGCGGCACGATCGACGGCGCCCCGTCGCTGGGCCCGGCCGCGACGCTCTCCCTCGACTGGGAGACCTTCGTCAAGCTGGCGTGCGGCCGTGTGACGCCCGACGCGGTGTCCGACCGGGTCAAGACGGAGGGCGACCTGGACCTCGCCCAGGCGATCCTGAACTCGCTGTCCACGACGCCGTAGCCCTTACGGGGGCCAGGGCGGCGGAGCGGACGGGCAAGGCCCCGGTGCCGGAAACGGCAACCGGGGCCCGTCGCTCACGCGGGGAGGCCGTAGGTGAGTAGGTCCTACTCCTACGCCGGTACGTGCACCGTCTCCACCCGGCTGGCCACAAGCCGCTCCCGCTCGCGCCGGTCCGCGCGTCGGCGCAGTCGCAGGATCTGGCTCACCCCGAGCGCCTCGAGCACGAACACCGCAGAGAACGCGATCCGGTAGTTGTCGCCGGTCGCGTCCAGCAGGACCCCGATCGCGAACAGCGTCGTCATCGACGCGACGAACCCGCCCATGTTGACGATCCCGGACGCGGTCCCCTGCCGCTCCGGCGGGTTCGCCGGGCGCGCGAAGTCGAACCCGATCATGGACGCGGGCCCGCACGCCCCGAGCACGACGCACAGCATGACGAGCAGCCACATCGGCGCGTGGTCCCCCGGGTAGGCGATCGTCACGGCCCACATCACCGCCGTACCGGCGACCGTGCCGAGCGCGAGCGGCAGCCGGGCCATGTGGTGCCGGGCCACGATCTGCCCGTAGACGAGCCCGATCAGCATGTTGGACAGCACGACGAGGGTGAGCAGTTCACCGGCGGTCCCGCGCGAGAGGCCCTGCGCCTCCACCAGGAACGGCAGGCCCCACAGCAGCAGGAACACCATCGCCGGGAACTGCGTCGTGAAGTGCACCCACAGACCGAGCCGCGTCCCCGGCTCGCGCCAGGACGCGAGGATCTGTCCGCGCACGAAGGCCCCGCCGGTGTGCCGCACGGGCTCCGGTTCGAAGCCTTCCGGGTGGTCCTTGAGGAAGAGCAGCATCAGGACGAGCACGACGACACCGGCGAGCGCGCTGCCGGCGAACGCGGCCTCCCAGCCGACGCCGTGCAGCAGCCGGGCGATCACGAGCGTCGACACGAGGTTGCCGGCCATGCCGACGAGGCCCGCGAGCTGCGCGACCAGCGGCCCGCGCCGGGCGGGGAACCAGCGCGTGCCGAGCCGCAGCACGCTGATGAACGTCATCGCGTCGCCGCAGCCGAGCAGCGCGCGCGACACGAGGGCCGTCCCGTACGAGGGCGAGAACGCGAAGCCCAGCTGGCCGATGGTGAAGAGGACGACGCCGATCGTCAGGACCCGCTTGGTGCCGAGCCGGTCGACCATCAGGCCGACGGGTATCTGCATGCCCGCGTACACGAGCAGCTGGAGGATCGAGAACGTGGACAGCGCCGAGGCGTTGATGTGGAAGCGTTCGACGGCGTCGAGGCCCGCGACGCCGAGCGAGGTGCGGAAGATGACGGCGACGAAGTAGACGGCGACGCCGATGGACCAGACACCCATGGCCCTGCGGCCGCCGGGCGGATCCCCGGGCAGTGACGCGGCGCCGGCGGAGCTGCTCATCGGACCTCGCCCCGCGCCAGGTTCGAGAACCAGCCGACGTGGCGGCGGACGACGGTGACGGCGGCCTCGGCGTCGCCCGCGCGCAGCGCGTCGAGGATTTCCTCGTGCTCGGTGAGTGTCTTGGCGATCCGGTCCGGGTGCGAGTGCATCACGGCGACGCCCATTCTCAGCTGGCGGTCGCGCAGCTGGTCGTAGAGGCGGGAGAGAATCGCGTTCCCTCCGCTGCGGACGATCTCGGCGTGGAAGCAGCGGTCGGTGCCGGCCGCGTCGGTGAACTCGCCCGCCGCGGCCTGGGTCTGCTGGAGCGAGAGCAGTTCCTCCAGGCGGGCGATCAGGCTCGCGGGGGCGGGGACGACCTTGCGCACGGAGTGCTCCTCGACGAGGAGGCGGGTCTCGACGACGTCCGCGATCTCCTGTGCGGAGACGGCGAGGACCAGGGCGCCCTTCTTCGGGTACAGCTTGATCAGCCCCTCGACCTCCAGCTTGAGCAGCGCCTCGCGCACCGGGGTGCGGGAGACCCCGACGGCCTCGGCGAGCTCGCCCTCGGTGAGCAACGTCCCGCCCTCGTAGCGGCGTTCGAGGACGCTGCGCTTGACGTGGTCGTAGACGCGGTCGGCAGCGGGCGGTCGCTTGACGGCGGTGGGGGACGGGGGGGCGGGAGGCATGCGCACATCATAGATACAACACGTACGCATCGTCGGCGGCCGTCCAGGATGCGGACGCGGCACCCCCGAACGACTGGGGCCGCCTCCTCGCCATAAATACTCCGCAATCCGGCACATCCATTCGCCGCACTCATGAGTCTCTTCAGAGAGCGGCACCCTCATATGGCCGCATTCCAGGGGCATTTGGAGCGTTCAACTTGAAAACCCGCATTAAGGGCATTCGCCGCGTAACCGCCGCTGCCACCGTGACCGCCGGTGCGGTCCTGGCCAGCGGGGTCTTCGCCACCTCCGCGCAGGCGGCCACACTGCCCACCCCCACGATCGTCGCCAAGGGCGGCTACGTGATGAACAACGGGACCGGTACGAGCCTGTTCACCAAGGCCGCCGACACCCGCCGTTCCACCGGCTCCACCACCAAGATCATGACCGCGAAGGTCGTCCTGGCGCAGTCGAACCTGAACCTGGACTCCAAGGTCACGATCCAGAAGGCGTACAGCGACTACATCGTCGCGAAGAACGCGTCGTCGGCCCGCCTGATCGTCGGCGACAAGGTCACCGTCCGCCAGCTCCTGTACGGGCTCATGCTCCCGTCCGGCTGCGACGCCGCGTACGCGCTGGCCGACAAGTTCGGCTCCGGCAGCACGCGCGCCGCCCGCGTGAAGTCCTTCATCGGCAAGATGAACAAGGCCGCCACGGACATGGGCCTGAAGAACACGCACTTCGACTCGTTCGACGGCATCGGCAGCGGGTCGAACTACTCGACGCCGCGCGACCTGACGAAGATCGCCTCGTCCGCGATGAAGAACTCCACGTTCCGCTCGGTCGTGAAGACGACGTCGACGAAGCAGAAGGTCACCACGAAGAGCGGCGGCTACCGCTACATGTCGTGGTCCAACACGAACAACCTGCTCGGCAGCTACTCCGGCACCATCGGCGTGAAGACCGGCTCGGGCCCCGAGGCCAAGTACTGCCTGGTCTTCGCCGCCACCCGCAACGGCAAGACGGTCATCGGCACCGTCCTCGCCTCCTCCTCCGTCACGAACCGCACGGCGGACGCGAAGAAGCTCATGGACTACGGGTTCAAGAAGTAACCCTCGAAAACTGAAGAGACGAAGGGCCTGCCGCATGCCGCGGCGGGCCCTTCGTCGCGTCGGCCTCCGTCGCGGAGCGCGCCCCCGCCGACGACATGATCGAGGTCTCCGTGTATTTCCATCGCGGCCTGAGTCCACACGGGGCCGTACCCCTCAGGGACGGCCCCGTGTTGTTCGCTCAGGCCCAGGTGATCAGCCGCTTGGGCTGCTCCAGAATCGCCGCCACGTCCGCAAGCACCTTCGAGCCGAGCTCGCCGTCGACCAGGCGGTGGTCGAAGGACAGGGCCAGGGTGGTGACCTGGCGGGGCTTCACCTTGCCCTTGTGGACCCACGGCTGGAGCTTGATCGCGCCCACGGCGAGAATCGCCGGCTCGCCCGGGTTCAGGATCGGGGTGCCCGTGTCGACGCCGAAGACGCCGACGTTCGTGATCGTCACCGTGCCGCCCTGCATGGCGCCCGGCGACGTCTTGCCCTCGCGGGCCGTCGACACCAACTCGCCCAGCGCCGTCGCCAGTTCGGGCAGGGTCTTGGCGTGCGCGTCCTTGATGTTCGGCACGATCAGACCGCGCGGTGTGGCGGCGGCGATGCCCAGATTCACGTAGTGCTTGCGCACGATCTCCTGGGCGGCCTCGTCCCAGGACGCGCTGATCTCGGGGTTCCGCTTGATCGCGACGAGCAGCGCCTTGGCGATGAGCAGCAGCGGATTGACCCGCAGCCCCTGCATCTCCTTGTCGGCCTTCAGCTCCTCGACGAGCTTCATCGTCCGCGTCACGTCGACCGTCACGAACTCCGTGACGTGCGGCGCGGTGAACGCGGAGCCGACCATCGCCGCCGCGGTCGCCTTGCGTACGCCCTTGACGGGGATACGGGTCTCGCGGACGCCGTCCTGGACGACGGCCGGCGCGGCGACGACCGGCTCCTGCGGCGGTGCCAGTACCTGCGCCTGCGTCGCGACCGGCTCGGGAGCCGGGGCGACGGCCGCGTGCACGTCCTCGCGGGTGATGACGCCGTCAGGACCGGAGGGCGTGAGTGAGGCGAGGTCGACGCCGAGATCCTTGGCCAGCTTGCGCACGGGGGGCTTGGCGAGCGGGCGCCCGTTCCCCTTCGCGGGAGCCTGCGGCTCGGGCGCCGGCGCCGTGACCGCCGCGGGGGCAGCCACCACGTCGCTCTTGCGAGGCCGGCGCTTCGTCGACGCCTCGGACACGCCGTACCCCACAAGCACCGGCTGCCGCCCCTTCGGCTCAGCCTCGGGCTCGGGCTCGGGCGCCGTGGGCTCCGGCACCGAAACGGGAGCGGCGGCCGCAGAGCCGGATCCGCCCGCGACGTCCACCGCGATGATCACCTGCCCCACATCCACCGTCGTCCCCTCGGGGAAGCGCAGCTCGCGCACCACCCCGTTGAACGGGATGGGCAGCTCGACGGCCGCCTTCGCCGTCTCCACCTCGCACACGACCTGCCCGTCGGTGACCGCGTCACCCGGCTGGACGTACCACTTGAGGATCTCGGCCTCGGTGAGTCCCTCGCCCACGTCGGGCATCTTGAACTCGGCCAGCGCAGCGTCTGTCATCGTCGTCACGGCCCTCTCCTCAGTACGCAAGCGAGCGGTCGACGGCATCGAGCACCCGGTCGAGGCCCGGCAGGTACTCATCCTCGAGGCGCGCCGGCGGGTACGGCACGTGATAGCCGCCGACCCGCAGCACGGGCGCCTCCAGATGGTAGAAGCAGCGCTCGGTGATCCGGGCGGCGATCTCCGCGCCCGTCCCGAGGAAGACCGGGGCCTCGTGCACCACGACGAGCCGGCGGGTCTTCTCGACGGACTTCTGCACCGCGTCGAAGTCGATCGGCGACATGGAACGCAGGTCGAGGACCTCCAGGGACTTGCCCTCCTCCTGGGCGGCCGCGGCCACCTCCAGGCAGACCTTCACCATCGGCCCGTACGCGACGAGCGTCAGATCCGTGCCCTCGCGCAGCGTGCGCGCGCCGTGCAGCGGTCCGGGGATCGCCTCGGTGTCGACCTCGCCCTTGTCCCAGTAGCGCCGCTTCGGCTCGAAGAAGATCACCGGGTCGTCGCTCTGGATGGCCTGCTGCATCATCCAGTACGCGTCCGACGAGTTCGACGGGGAGACCACCTTCAGGCCCGCCACGTGCGCGAACAGCGCCTCCGGCGACTCCGAGTGGTGCTCGACCGCGCCGATGCCGCCCCCGTAGGGGATCCGCACGACGACCGGCAGCTTGATCTTGCCGAGCGCGCGGGCGTGCATCTTCGCGAGCTGCGTGACGATCTGGTCGTACGCGGGGAAGACGAAACCGTCGAACTGGATCTCGACGACCGGCCGGTACCCGCGCAGCGCGAGGCCGATGGCCGTGCCGACGATGCCGGACTCGGCGAGCGGGGTGTCGATGACCCGGTCCTCGCCGAAGTCCTTCTGCAGCCCGTCCGTGACGCGGAAGACGCCGCCGAGCTTGCCGACGTCCTCGCCCATGATCAGGACCTTGGGGTCGGTTTCGAGCGCCAGGCGCAGCGACTCGTTGATCGCTTTCGCGAGCGGAAGCTTCTGTACCGCCATGATCAGTTGCCTCCCTCGGCATCGGAGAACGACGCCTGGTAGGCGGCGAACTGGGCACGCTCCTCGTCGACGAGCGAGTGCCCGTCCGCGTACGCGTTCTCGAAGATGGCCATCCGGTCCGGGTCCGGCATGGCCCGCACCACCTCGCGTACTCGAAGACCCAACGCTTCGCTCTCGGCCTCGAGTTCCGCGAAAAATCCCTCGTCCGTGTCAGTTTCGGACTCGAGATAGGTGCGCAGGCGCAGGATCGGGTCCTTCGCCTCCCACGCCTCACGCTCCTCGTCGGCCCGGTACTTCGACGGGTCGTCGGAGGTGGTGTGCGCGCCCATGCGGTACGTGAACGCCTCGACCAGCGTCGGCCCCTCGCCCCGGCGCGCCCGCTCGAGGGCCCACTTGGTGACGGCCAGGCAGGCGAGCACGTCGTTGCCGTCGACGCGGACGCCGGGGAAGCCGTAGCCCTGCGCACGCTGGTAGAGCGGCACGCGGGTCTGCTTCTCGGTCGGCTCCGAGATCGCCCACTGGTTGTTCTGGCAGAAGAACACGACGGGCGCGTTGTAGACCGCGGAGAACGTGAACGACTCGGCGACGTCTCCCTGGCTGGAGGCGCCGTCACCGAAGTACGCGATCACGGCGCTGTCCGCCCCGTCCTTGGCGATGCCCATGGCGTAGCCGGTGGCGTGCAGCGTCTGCGAGCCGATGACGATCGTGTACAGGTGGAAGTTGTTGCTGTTCGGGTCCCAGCCGCCGTTGTTCACGCCGCGGAACATGCCGAGCAGGTTCGTCGGGTCGACGCCCCTGCACCAGGCGACGCCGTGCTCGCGGTAGGTGGGGAAGACATAGTCGTCGTCGCGCGTGGCGCGGCCCGAGCCGATCTGCGCGGCCTCCTGGCCGAGCAGCGAGGCCCACAGGCCCAGCTCGCCCTGGCGCTGCAGCGACGTCGCCTCCGCGTCGAAGCGGCGGGTGAGGACCATGTCCCGGTACAGGCCGCGCAGCTCGTCGGCCGTGATGTCCTCGACGAACGCGGCGTACTCGGCGTGCGCGGGGTCCTCCACGCGCCGGCCCTCGGGGCTCAGCAGCTGGACGAGGTCGGGCGCTCCCACTCCCGGGGACTTCTTCGCAGACTTTTTCGCAGCGGTGCGCTTGCGCGGCGTACGCGCGGCGGCAGTGCTGTCCACGGTCACGTGTGCTCCTCCGTCGGTCCGGCCCCCGGGTTCGCCGGGAAGCCTGGGGGTCCCCCCGGCCCTTCGATAAGGGCCTCGGGGAGGCTCGCCTGGTCCGTCCCGCGCACGGGGTGGGTGCGACTCGGCCGGGTACAGGCGTGACAGGTGCCCCGGCGAGCGCCCTGCACGATGCACGTTACCCAGTGCCCCACATATCTGCGAAACCCCATCTGACCTGCGATTTTGCTTGGATATCCAAGTAAATCGAGCAACTGCGGAACACATGCTGGTCAGACGCGGTGAAAGCACCATTCGGAGCACCGGTCACAAGCCTGGCAGGCAGCCGGAACACCGGCACGTTATCCCGGTCACCTCGGGCACGGGAAGAGCCAGTATGTGAGACTGGCCGCGTGCCCGAAGACGGAAAAATTCGTGTATTTCTACTCGATGACCATGAAGTCGTACGCCGCGGAGTGCACGAGATGCTCTCCGTGGAAGGGGACATCGAAGTCGTCGGCGAGGCGGGTACCGCCGCCGACGCCGTCGTCCGCATTCCCGCCACGCGCCCCGATGTCGCGGTCCTGGACGTGCGGCTCCCGGACGGCAGCGGCGTCGAGGTGTGCCGCGAGATCCGCTCCCAGGACGACTCGATCAAGTGCCTGATGCTGACCTCGTTCGCCGACGACGAGGCACTCTTCGACGCGATCATGGCGGGCGCCTCCGGCTACGTACTGAAGGCCATCAGGGGCAACGAGCTCCTGAACGCGGTCCGTGACGTCGCCGCCGGGAAGTCCCTGCTCGACCCCGTCGCCACCGCCCGCGTCCTCGAAAGGCTCCGCGGCGGCGGCCGCGGCAAGGAGGACGACCGGCTCGCGAGCCTGACCGAGCAGGAGCGCAGGATCCTCGACCTGATCGGCGAGGGCCTGACCAACCGCGTCATCGGGGAACGCCTGCATCTCGCCGAGAAAACGATCAAGAATTACGTGTCCAGCCTCCTGTCGAAACTGGGCATGGCACGCCGCTCGCAGGCCGCCGCATATGTCGCGCGGCTGCAGGCCGAGAAGCGCCACTGAATTCGGGACTTACGTCCCATTCGCAGAGGGCCGGGGCCTCTTTTACGGCACGCTTCCGGCGGCGCACCGTGGAAACATGCCCTCCGAATTCCGGGAAGACCGCGCCCAGGAACAGCGCGCCATCGAGCTGATCGGCAGCGTGGACCACGGCCGGGTGGCGACCAGCATGCGCGCGCTCCCCTTCCTCGCCTCGGCCCGCCACATCGTGGCGGACGGCCGGGTCGTCCTGCGTATGCACAAGGGCTACGGCTACCACCGGGCCTGCGCCGGCAGCGTCGTCGCATACGGCGCCGACAACCTGAACAACGGCGACCCCGCCGACGGCCAGTGGTCGGTCCAGTTCGTCGGCACCTGCGTGGCCGTCGAACCGACCCCCGGCGAACTCGGCCTCTTCGGCCCCGCGCCCCGCTTCGCCGACGGGGAGCCGTTCGCCCCCGTCCATCTGCGGATCGAGCCCCAGTTCGTCACCGTGCACGAACTGACGGGCGGCGCCCGTCATTCGAAGCGGGCCTTTCGCCACGTTCTGTAGCCACCGGCTACCCAGGGTGCCCTAACATCTGGCGCGTGCCGCGCTCATCTGCTCACTCCGCCCCACCGCTCCGCGCCCTGCTGCGGCAGTACGACGCCGGCTCGCCGCTGGCCTGCGAACCCGTCGACCAGGGCCTGCTCAACCGCGGCTACCGGCTCGCCACCACGCGCGGCCGCTACTTCCTCAAGCACCACTTCGACCCCGAGACCGCCGACCCGGCCGCCATCGCCCGCCAGCACCGCGCCACCGAACGCCTGGCCGCACTCGGCGTCCCCGTCGCCCCGCCCCTGCCCGCCGCCGACGGCCGCACCGTCACCGTCATCGGCGGCGCCAGCTACGCCCTGCACCCCTGGGTCGAGGGCCGCCACCGCAGCGGCGCCCAGCTCACGGCGGCCCAGTGCCGCACGCTCGGGGCGCTCCTGGGACTCGTACACGCCTGTCTGGAGAAGGTCATGGGGGCCGCGCCCGCGCGTGGGCGGGCCAGTGCCGATCCCGCGGACACCCTCGCGCTCATCGACACCCTGCTGGAGCGGGTGCGCCGCCGTCGCCCGCACGACGCGTTCGACGAGCTGGCGCGGCACCGGCTCGTGGAGCGCCGCGCACTCCTGGAGTCCTGCGCGGGGCGGCGGCCTCCGCAGGCCTCGGCGACCGGCTGGGTGCACGGGGACTTCCACCCGTTCAACCTGCTCTACCAAGGCGGCGTACCGGCCGCGATCGTCGACTGGGACCGGCTCGGGGTGCAGCCGCGCGCCGAAGAGGCCGTACGCGCCGCAGTGATCTTCTTCGTGCGTCCCGCCGGCACCCTCGACCTGCCGAAGGTACGGGCCTACGCGCGCGCGTACCGCCGCGCCTCGGGCGCCGGCGCGGACGAACTCGCGGCCGCCGTCCACCGTGTGTGGTGGGAGCGGCTCAACGACTTCTGGATACTGCGCTGGCGCTACGAACGCGGCGACACCCGCGCCGATCCCCAGTTCCCCGCGGCGTCGGCGCTCGCCGTGTGGTGGACGAAGGAGTACGGGGCGGTGCGCGACGCGTTCGCCGAGTGAGCGGCCGTCAGTGAGCCGGACCGGCCGGGTCAGCCCGACGCCGGGTCGCCCGTGGAGACCTGGAGCTGGATCGACTCGGGGTTCTTCGGGTCGATCTCCGTGCGCGCCTTGGGGTACTGCACGATGACCGTGCCCTCACCGAAGGTGTTCTCGTCGACGTCCCGGACGTCGAACTTCCAACCGGCGGCCTGCATGCAGGCCTTGACCGACTTGATGTTCTTGTAGGTGAAGTCCGGGAGCAGGACCTTGTCCGGGTCGTTGTAACCCGTTTCAGGCTCCTTGCACTCGTCCTCTTCCATCGTCTTCGTCAGATCGGGACCCTTGTGACCGGCGACGGCCGACGGCGACTTCTTCGCGTCGCCGCCGCCCTTCTCGTCATTGCCGTTCAGTGTCAGGGCCGTGATCAGACCGCCGACCGCGATCAGCGCGACGACGATCGAACCGACGATCACGCCGGTGTTCCGCTTGCCGCCACCGCCGCCGGAGCCCGCCGAACTCGGCGTCGTCTGGGGCGAGATGGTGTACGGCGGGGGCGTCTGCTGGTGCTGTTGCTGCTGATACTGCTGCTGCTGAGGCGCGTACGGAGAGGTGGGCGGCGGGGTCTGGTAGCCCTGCTGCGGATATCCGTAGCCCGGAGTGGCCGGCGCCGGAGTGGGCGTCCCGTAGGGGCCCGGCTGGTACGGCGTCTGCACCGGGCCGGTCGGCGCCGCCGTCGACTGGTCGACCGGCGGGAACACCGCGGAACCGACACCCGCGCCGCTGGACGTCTGCGCGCCCGGCACGATGCTGGGCGCCGCGGCGTGCAGCGACTGGGCGACCCGCAGGCACTCGTCCCGCATCGCCTCGGCGCTCGGGAAGCGCTCGTTCGGGTTCTTCTTCAGCGCGCGGGCGACCAGCGCGTCCACGGCCGGGGGCACCGACCGGTTGATCGACGAAGGAGCCACCGGCTCCTCCTGGACGTGCGCATACGCTATGGCCAGCGGCGAGTCCGCCTCGAACGGCAGCCGCCCGGTGACCAGTTGGAACAGCATGATGCCGACCGAGTACAGGTCGGAGCGGGCGTCCACGCCACGGCCGAGGGCCTGCTCGGGCGAGAGGTACTGCGGGGTGCCGACGACCATGCCGGTCTGCGTCATCGACGTGACACCGGACTGCATGGCGCGGGCGATGCCGAAGTCCATCACCTTGACGACGTTCCGCTTCGTCATCATGACGTTGCCCGGCTTGATGTCGCGGTGGACCAGACCCATCTCGTGGCTGATCTCGAGCGCCGCGAGCACATCGGCCGTGATCTTCAGGGCCTTGTCGGTCGGCATCGCGCCGTAGTGCGCGACATCCGCGTCGAGCACGGAGCCGAGGGGCTGGCCCTCCACGTACTCCATGACGATGTACGGAGTGGTCATCCCGTCGAGGTCGTCCTCGCCGGTGTCGAAGACCGAGACGATGTTCGTGTGCGTGAGCTTCGCCACGGACTGGGCCTCGCGGCGGAAGCGCTCACGGAACGCCTGCTCGCGCCCGAGCTCGGTGTGCAGCGTCTTGATCGCCACCTGGCGGTCGAGCACCGAGTCGTACGCGAGGTGGACCGAGGCCATGCCGCCCTCGCCGAGCAGATCACGCAGCTGGTAGCGACCGCCGGCGACAGCACGCCCTGCGTACCGGCCCTGTGCGCCGTCCTGGCTCATGTTTCTACGTCCCCCATCGGCGCGGCCGGTGATCGATTACCACTATTCCCGGCCAAGTCTGCCCCGTGGCACCGGCACGTCAAGCTCGGTGCCCGTTCCGTGACCGTACGGGCAAGAAGCGTCGCGGAAGCGTTACAGGAATTGCCCAGACGATTTGCATCGCATTGCCCGCACAAGGTTTGATGGCCGGTCCATCTCGGGACGGCGCGCCGGGCGAAGCCTGTAGCGTGGCCCGACGGAGACCGTAACGACCACCGCGCGTACATCCGAGAGTGCGGACACGGACGCGGACAGAAACGACGGCGAGGACTGATGGCACAGACGCAGCGCGCTCAGGGCCCGTCCGACCCCGAGGCGGCTGGCGGCGGTATGTCAGATGCGCCGGAGTTGTGGGGCAACGGCGGGCTGGTCGGCGACGGCCGGTACCGGCTGACCCACAGACTCGGCCGGGGCGGCATGGCGGAGGTTTTCGCCGCGGAGGACGTCCGGCTCGGACGCACCGTCGCGGTCAAGCTCCTGCGCTCCGACCTTGCCGAGGACCCGGTCTCCAAGGCCCGCTTCACGCGCGAGGCCCAGTCGGTCGCGGGCCTCAACCACCACGCGGTCGTCGCCGTGTACGACTCCGGCGAGGACACCGTCGGCCGCTCGGTCGTCCCCTACATCGTGATGGAGATCGTCGAGGGCCGCACGATCCGCGACCTCCTCCTGAACGCCGAGGCGCCCGGCCCCGAGCAGGCACTGATCATTGTCTCCGGTGTCCTGGAGGCCCTCGCCTACTCGCACCAGCACGGCATCGTGCACCGCGACATCAAGCCGGCGAACGTGATCATCACCAACACCGGTGCGGTGAAGGTGATGGACTTCGGCATCGCGCGCGCCCTGCACGGCGCGCAGTCGACCATGACGCAGACCGGCATGGTCATGGGCACGCCCCAGTACCTGTCGCCCGAGCAGGCCCTCGGCAAGGCCGTCGACCACCGCTCCGACCTGTACGCGACCGGCTGCCTGCTCTACGAACTCCTCGCGCTGCGGCCCCCGTTCACCGGCGAGACCCCGCTGTCCGTCGTCTACCAGCACGTCCAGGACGTGCCGGTGCCGCCCTCCGAGGTCTCGGACGTGGCGCCGCCGGAGCTCGACGGCCTCGTCATGCGCTCCCTGGCCAAGGACCCGGACGACCGGTTCCAGACCGCCGAGGAGATGCGCGGCCTCGTCCAGTACGGGCTGCAGATGCTCTACGACCAGGGCGGCCACACCAACACGTGGAACACCGGCCCGGTCGCCGCCGACATGCACCAGGGCGGCAACACCCCGGCCATGGGCGTCGCGGGCACGACGGCACTGCCGCACCCGACCGACGGCGGTACGGCGGCCCAGCCGATGCTGCGGCCCCCGGGCAGCGACGACGGCGGCTTCGACGGCGGCCACCGGGGAGGCGGCGGCAGCGGTCGCGGCAAGATGTGGATCCTCGCGGTCCTCGCCGTGATCGCCATCGCGGGCGGCGCGGCCTGGGCGATGACCCGTGGCGGCGACCACGAGGGCGGCACCGGCACGACCCAGTCGCCCACGCAGTCGCACTCCCAGAAGGAGAAGGAGCCCACCCAGAGCTCCGACGACACCTCCACCCAGGACGACACCACCGACCCGGGCACCGGGACCGGTGGGCAGTCCGAACCCTCGCCGTCGGAGGAGCCCAGCACGGGTGACGTCACGCCGTCCGGCAGCGCGTCCGAGCCGAGCGACGAGCCCTCGGACCCGACGCCGACCAAGAGCCAGCCGACCTCCGAGGAGCCGTCCTCGGACGGTCCCAGCCTGCCCACGGAGGAGCCGCCCACGGGTGGCGCCAACGGGGACCCGGGCGGGAACGACGCGGCGGGCACCGACGGCGGCGCCTGAGCCGCCGCCCTCCCCGCAGACGACATACGAAGGCGCCCGGCCGGTCATGGTGACCGGCCGGGCGCCTTCGCGTTGAGGGTTCGATTCGGGTTGCGACAGGTACCGGGCAGGGGCGCCTGTGTCTTTACAGGTACGGGCCTCCGGAGCGGCCGGCGATCCGCGGGTCGTCGCCCTCCTCGCCGCCGCCCACGCCGGGCGGCAGCGCGCGGCGCATCTGCTCCAGCTGGGCCCGCGCGGCCATCTGCTGGGCGAACAGCGTCGTCTGGATCCCGTGGAAGAGCCCCTCCAGCCAGCCCACCAACTGGGCCTGCGCGATCCGCAGTTCCGCGTCGCTCGGGATCACCTCGTCGGTGAACGGCAGGGAGAGGCGCTCCAGCTCCTCGACGAGCTCCGGCGCAAGACCGTCCTCGAGCTCCTTCACGGAGCTGGAGTGGATCTCCTTGAGCCGCACCCGGCTCGCCTCGTCCAGAGGAGCCGCCCGCACCTCCTCGAGCAGCTGCTTGATCATGCTGCCGATGCGCATCACCTTGGCGGGCTGTTCCACCATCTCCGTCACTGGAACCTCGCGGGAGTCGTCGTCTCCACCGCCGCCGAGCGCCATTCCGTCCTGGCCCACGACCAGGACCTGGGGACTCTGCGGCGAGCTTTCGTTCCTCGGCATCTCCATGCCGCCATTCTCTCGCACCGCACCATCACACCTGAGTAGTGCCCCCATACGAGGGTGATCCACCGTGTTCGGGCGTACTCCCACCGTGATCGACGGTGTTTCCGACGCGTACGGGTCTGCGCGACGCGGGCGGCGGCTTGCGGGGCGGGCGGGGCGTCGAACGGGGGCCACGGGCCGGTCGGGACGGGAGGTCTCGGGACTCGGCGGAGCGGGGGGTGTCGGGCGTGGGGGGTGCGTAGGGCGTGAGGGGTGCGTAGAGCGTGGGTCGCGCGTGCGGTCGCGGCCGGGTCATGGGGAGCGCGTGGGGCGTGGGTCGCGCGTGTGGTCGCGGCTGAGTGATGGGGAGCGCGTGGGCCATGGGCGGGGCGTATGTCATGGGCAGCGGAGATTTCTCGCTCGGGGCAGATTTCATGGGCGGGATTTCAGGTGCGGCAGCGATTTCATGTGCGGGGCGATTTCGCGTGCGGGGCAGATTTCGCGTGCGGGGCAGATTTCGCGTGCGGGGCAGATTTCGCGTGCGGGGCAGATTTCATGTGCGGGGCAGATTTCACGTGCGGCGCAGGCGCAGTGCCAGGAATCCGATGCCGAGGCCTACGAGGACCAGGCCGGAGCCCAGCGGCAGGACGCCCACGCCGGGGATCACGGGTTCGGCGGCGGTCGGCCGCGGGGTGCGGCCGGCGGTGTCCACGGGGACGCCGGTGGGCCGGGCCGACGGCTGGACCTGCTGCTCGTCGGAGCCGTCCTCGCGTGCCTGCGGCTCTTCCGGGGGCACGGGTATGGAGGCGTAGGCCGGGCGAGAGCGGGGCGGGTCCGCCGACGGAGGGCGGGACCATTTCGGCGGCGCGGCGGCGGACGCCGAGGCGGAGTGGCTCTTACCGGCGGAGTGGCCCTTGCGGGAGGGGCTCGCGGGGGAGGCCTTCTCGGGGGAGGCCTTCGGATTGGCGTGGGAAGCGCTGGGCCTTCTGGGGGAGGCACTCGCCGAGGGCTTCCCCCTGTCGGGCGCGGAGGGTGCGGCCGCGGAGTGCCCGTCGCTGGGCCGGCCCGTGGGCGGCTTCTGTTCGGGCCGGTCGTGGGCCGGCGGCTCCGACTCGGCCCGCCCCGGCGGCGTACGGCCCTTGCCGGGGTGGCTGCCGGCCTGTGCCTCGCCGGCAGAGGCGGAGGCAGGGGTGGAGGTAGAGGCGGGGGCAGGGGCGGGGGCGGGGGCAGAGGTGGGGGCGCGCGTGGGCGCGGGTTCGGCGGCGTACGCGTAAGTGCCTGAGGCGGCCGGTCCGAGGAGGGCCAGGAACAGCAGGGGCCACAGCAGCGGCGGCAGCGGCAGCAGCGGGCGGCCGGTGGTGCGGAGGCGTGGAGTCATTCCGCGCGCCCCTCCCGGAATCGAGTCACCAAGATCGGAGGAATCCCGGAATCAGCGTCACATGACGCACCAATTCCGGCACCTTGGTGTCACTCCACTCACTCCGGCCACGCCACCCGGCCGCCCGGCCGCCTGCGGACCTGAGGGCCGGGGGGGCCGGGGGCCTGGGGGCCTGGGGGCCTGGGGGCCTGGGGGCCTGGGGCCCGGGGCCCGGGGGCCTGGGGGGCCACCAGCTCGCCCGGGCCGCGCCCCCACCCGCCGATGGATCTACTCGACGGCGAGCAGCACCTTCCCGATGTGCCCGCTCTCCTCCAGGACCCGGTGCGCCTGCGCCGCGTCGCTCATCGGCAGCTTCCGGTCGACGATCGGCCGGACGCGGCCCGAGTCGATCAGCGGCCAGATGTGTTCCCGTACGGCGGCGACGATCGCGGCCTTCTCGGCCAGCGGGCGCGCGCGCAGCGAGGTCGCGGTGATGGCCCCGCGCTTGTTGAGGAGCATGGCGATGTTCAGCTCGCCCTGGATGCCGCCCTGCATGCCGATGATCGCGAGGCGGCCGTTGGTGGCCAGCGCCTGGACGTTGCGGTCCAGGTACTTGGCGCCCATGTTGTCGAGGATGACGTCCGCGCCCGCGCCGTCGGTGGCCCGCTTGATCTCCTCCACGAAGTCCTGCTCGCGGTAGTTGATCAGGATGTCGGCGCCGAGCTCGGCGCAGTAGTCGAGCTTCTCCTTGCTGCCCGCCGTCACCGCCACCTTGGCCCCGATGGCCTTGGCCAGCTGGATGGCCATCGTGCCGATGCCGCTGGAGCCGCCGTGGACCAGGAAGGTCTCGCCGGGGCGCAGGTGGGCGATCATGAAGACGTTCGACCAGACGGTCGAGGTCACCTCGGGCAGCGCGGCCGCCGTGACGAGGTCGGTGTTCTCGGGTACGGGCAGGAGCTGGCCGGCCGGGACGGCGACCTTCTGGGCGTAACCGCCGCCCGAGAGAAGCGCGCACACCTCGTCGCCGACGGACCAGCCGGACACACCGGCGCCGAGGGCGACGATGCGTCCCGAGCACTCCAGACCGGGGATGTCACTCGCGCCGGGCGGCGGGTTGTAGAAGCCCTGACGCTGAAGCAGATCGGCGCGGTTGACGGCCCCGGCCGCCACCTCGACCAGCACTTCGCCGTCACCGGGTACGGGATCGGGGACCTCCGCCCAGACGAGCGCCTCAGGTCCACCGGGTTCCGGAATCGTGATCGCATACATGCCGGCGAGGCTACTCCTCGGAGCAATCCAGGAGACGGGTCGGCGCGTGCCCCGACTGCAATCCTCCCGGGCCCCCAACTCGCCGTCCCCGCGAGCCCCGACTGTCAGTCCCGCGGCAGCCGTCGCGTGTCCGGGATGGCCTGGGTGCCGGGGGTGGCCCGGACGATCGTGATCAGACGGTCCGTCAACTGGAGTGTGCCGATGGCCCGGTCGTCGTAACCCAGCACCCGGTGCCCGCGCACCACGCTCACCACCAGGTCCTCGGTCTCGCGGACCTTCAGCCCCACCTCGGCCTTTATGACCGGCCGTTCCACGATGTCGAGGCCGGTGCCCTGCTGGATGAGGTCCTCCATGACCATGCCCGCGCTCGGGCTGAGCACGGAGAGTCCGAGCAGCCGGCCCGCCGCGCTGGCACTGGTGATGACGGCGTCGGCGCCCGACTGCCGCAGCAGCGGGGCGTTCTCCTCCTCGCGGACAGCCGCCACGATCTTCGCCCCGCGGTTGAGCTGGCGGGCGGTGAGGGTCACCAGGACCGCGGTGTCGTCCCGCTGGGTGGCGATGATGATCTGCCGCGCTCTCTGCACCTCGGCCCGCAACAGCACATCACTGCGCGTGGCATCGCCGACGACCCCGGCGAACCCATGCGCCGTGGCCGCCTCGATGACCTTGCTACTGGGGTCGACGACCACGACCTGATCCGCCTTCAGGCCCGTCGCGCAGACGGTCTGGATCGCCGACCGGCCCTTCGTGCCGAATCCGACGACCACGGTGTGGTCACGCAAGTTGGACCTCCAGCGGTTCAGTCGCCACTCCTCCCGCGTGCGCTCGGTGAGCACTTCGAGAGTGGTGCCGACCAGGATGATCAGGAACAGCACGCGCAGCGGCGTGATGACGAGGATATTGACGATCCGGGCACCGTCACTGACGGGTGTGATGTCCCCGTACCCGGTCGTGGAGAGGGTGACGGTCGCGTAGTAGAACGCGTCCAGCAGGTCGACGCTGCTGTCGGAGCTGTCGCTGTAGCCGGAGCGGTCGATCCAGACGATGAACGCCGTCGCGACCAGCACGGCGAGCGCCACTATCAGTCGCCGGGCGACCTGCCGCAGGGGCCGCTCGACAACCCGCTTGGGCAGCTTCACCTGACGGGCGACGACCTTCTCGTCGTCCTGGCGGGCCATCGCGTCATGGCCGGGAAGTTTCACGTGAAACACCTCTCGGCAGCGCCGTAGCCTCCGTCGCCACCTGTCGGGCTCCACGACCACGGCAGGTCGAGGATCTCCACTTCCCGCCCGGCCTTCGCGCCGCCGGGCGCGACGACGGCGAGCCCGTCGGCCGCCGCGATCCCGCGCAGCATGGCCGGACCGTTGTAGCGCAGCGGCACGGCCACATCCCCCCGCACGACGACAGGGACGAGCCGCGTGTCATGCGGATGCCCGTGCACAGCCTCCTGGAGCGGCACGGTGTACGGCTCCTGCTCCGGCCGTCCCGCGAGGATCCCCAACAGGGGCTCGGCGAGCGTGAGGAGCCCGGAGACGGCCGCGAGTGGGTTGCCCGGCAGGCCGACGAGGTGCTGCCGTTCCTTGGTGCGGGCGAGCAGCATCGGGTGCCCCGGCCGCACCGCGACACCGTCGACGAGCAGCTCGGCATCGACCCGGCTCAGCGTCGGGTGCACATGGTCGACCGGGCCCGACGCGGTGCCGCCGGTCGTCACGATGAGGTCGGCGTTCGACGCCCGTACGGCCTTGAGCAGCGACTTCGGATCGTCGCCCAGACGCCGTACGGAGGCGACCTCCGCGCCGAGCGCCCACAGCCACGGCGGCAGCATGGGGCCGAGCGCGTCCCGGATGAGGCCCTCACGGGGGAGGCCCTCGGTCAGCAACTCGTCGCCCAGGATGAACACTTCGGCCTTCGGCCGGGTCACCGTCAGAAGTTCGTCGTACCCGGCGGCCGCGGCCAGCCCGAGCACCGCGGGCGTCACCAGGGCTCCGGTGGGCAGGAGTTGGTCGCCGGAGCGGCACTCCTGGCCGCGAGGTCGGATGTCCTGGCCGTGGCCGACGTCGCCCAGGGCGAACAGCCGTCCCTTGTCGTCGGTGCGGCCGTGTTCGCTGCGGATGACGGCGGTCGCGTCTCTCGGGACCCGGGCGCCGGTCGCGATCCGGACGGCCTCACCGTCGGACAGCGGCTCGGGCCGGTCCTGCCCGGCGAGTATCCCCTCGGCCCGTACGTCCCAGGGGCCCGGCCCGGCAACGACCCAGCCGTCCATGGCGGACGTGTCGAAGGACGGGAGGTCGGAGAGCGCGGCGAGGGGTTCGGCCAGCGTCAGGCCCAGCGCCCGAACGAGCGGCACGCGGCACTCCGCCGCACCTCCCCGGAGCGCGGCGGCCGCGCGTCCGACCCGACCGGCGACGGCCCGCGCAGCGGACCAGGGGGCGGCCTGGTGCCGGGAGTCGGTTCGGTGGCTGGAGGAAGTGCTGTTGCGTGCGGGGTCCTTGCGGTCCGGGTGGTCGGTGTGGCTGGTGGGGGTGGCGGGGCCGGTGCGCCGGGCGCGCTCTGCCGAACCGTGTCCTGGGCGTCCCGTACCGGAACCTGCCCCGCCGGAGCGTCCCGCACCGCGGCCGTCCGCCGCCCGGGCCTCGTTGACCAGGGCGAGCGCCTCGTCGACGGCGCCGTCCTCGGCCGCCCGCGCCTGCGCGGCGAGCGACTCCGCGCTCTGACCGCTCATCATGCGTCCGGCCGCACGCCCGCGGAGCCACCGGGTGAGTCGCCGCCGGATGCGGGGCTGTCGGACGAGGCAGCCGGGCCGGCACCCGCCGTCCCGGGCGCCGACGCTTCCTCGTCCGCGGCCTCCTTCGCCCAGCGGTCAGCGAGCGCGGCGGCCTTCGCGCAGGCCTCGGCGACGGCCTCGCGGCCCCCTCCGGCGTTCGCGGCCGCGTACCCGACGAGGAATGTCGTCAGGGGAGCGGCCGGCCTGGCCACACCGTGCGCGGCGTCGCGGGCGAGGTCGAGCAGGACGCCGGTGTCGACGTCGAGCTCGATGCCCAGTTCGTCCTTGGCTGCGGAGATCCATTCATCCAACACGTGCCCATGCTCCCTGATACGTGACCGGGCGGCGGCGATGTCGTCCCAGGTGTCGCAGTCGAAGGACGCGACGGGGTCGGTGATGCGGGTGAGTTCGAGTCGGCCGACGAGCAGCCGCAGGGGCAGCCCGGAGAGGCCGTCGTCGTGCGCGGCTGCGAGTTCGGCGAGGTGGTGGCGCAGGGGTGCGCTGCGGTAGGCCGCGACGAGCGGCTGGTCCCGGCCGTCGGCGTCGGTGAGCATGACCCCGTCCGCCGTTCCCGCGTCAAGGGCATCGAGGAGGCCCCGTACCGTCTGCTCGCTCAGGAAGGGCAGGTCGGCGGAGAGGACGAGGACCTGGTCGCCCGTGGTGGCGCGCAGACCGGCGTCGAGTGCGGCCAGCGGTCCGCCGCCGGGCGGGTCCTCACGGGTCCAGATCACGGGGTGCGCGGTGGGTCGGGGTTCGGCGACGACGACCGTGGTACCGGCCGTGGCGCAGGCGGCCAGTACCCGGTCGAGCAGCGGCCTGGCTCCGACACGGACCGCGGGCTTGTCCGCGCCGCCGAGCCGTCTGGCGGCGCCGCCGGCGAGCACGACGGCGTCGTGGGCGGGGCGGCTCGGCGCGGGAGCAGCGTTCATCCCCCGAGTATGGGCGCACGAAGGATCATTGCCACCCCTGGAAACGGCCCGCACCCACGAGGATTTACGTCACATCGAGGTGGGCGGTGCGGGCCGTTCGTGCTCACAGGGTGCGCAGGCTCGCGCTCACAGAACGCGCAGGCTCGTCCTCACAGGGTGCGCAGGAGCACCGCCGGCTGTTCGATGCAGTCCGCGACGTAGCGCAGGAAGCCGCCTGCCGTGCCGCCGTCGCACACCCGGTGGTCGAAGGTGAGTGACAGCTGGACGACCTGGCGCACCGCCAACTCCCCCTGGTGGACCCAGGGTTTGGGGATGATCCGGCCCACGCCGAGCATCGCTGCCTCGGGGTGGTTGATGATCGGCGTCGAACCGTCGACGCCGAAGACGCCGTAGTTGTTCAACGTGAACGTGCCGCCCGTGAGTTCCCCGGGTGTGAGCCGGCCGGCCCGCGCCGCGTCCGTGAGGCGGGCGAACTCGGCGCTCAGGGACTCGGCGTCGCGT
This sequence comes from Streptomyces sp. NBC_01445, assembly GCF_035918235.1. Classification (NCBI taxonomy): domain Bacteria; kingdom Bacillati; phylum Actinomycetota; class Actinomycetes; order Kitasatosporales; family Streptomycetaceae; genus Streptomyces; species Streptomyces sp. NBC_01445. Next base: position 5,280,728 of record NZ_CP109485.1, read on the forward strand.
ACGTGCGCGTCCTTCACGACGGGGACGACGAGTCCGCGCTCGGTCTGGGCGGCGAACCCGAGGTGCACGGCGTCGAGCTGCACGACTTCCCGGGCCGCCATGTCGACCCGGGAGTTGAGCTCCGGGTAGCGGGCCAGGGCCGCGGTGCAGATACGGGCGAGCAGGGCGAGTACGGAGATCTTCTCCCCGCCGGCCGCGTTCATGGCCACGCGCGCGTGCATGAACTCCGTGGCGTCGGCGTCCACCCAGCAGGTCGCGTCGGGGATCTCGCGGCGGCTGCGGGTGAGCTTGTCGGCCACGGCGCCTCGGAGGCCGCGCAGGGGGACACGGATGCCGTCGGCGGTCCCGCCCACTGGGGCCTGGGCCGGAGCCGGGGCCACGGCCTCCGCTTCCGCCGCGTGGGCCCGCACCTGCACCGTCTCCCGCATGGCGCTCTCGACATCGGCCCGCATGATGAGTCCTTCGGGTCCCGACCCGGGCAACTCGCGCAGGTCGACACCGTGTTCGCGAGCGAGCTTGCGCACGAGGGGAGAGATGACCGGCACGGGTCCGCTCCGCGGCGGCGCCTCCGGAACCGGGGCGGACGAGGCATTCCGGGTGGGTGCCGCAGGCGCCACGGGGAGGTCGTCCTGTCGGCGAACCCGGCGGCGGCGCGCGGGGGCGGCCGCGGTGCCGTATCCCACCAGGACGTTCCCGGACCCCTCGTCGTCACCCTCCCCCTCGGCCGGTGTGCCCACAGCGACCGTCAGGAGGGGCGAGCCGACGGGCAGTTCGGTGCCCTCCTCGCCGAAGCGGGCGGTGACCACGCCCCCGTAGGGGCACGGGACCTCGACCATCGCCTTGGCGGTCTCCACCTCGACGACCGGCTGGTCCACCGCCACGACGTCGCCGACCTGGACGAGCCAGGTGACGATCGAAGCCTCGGTGAGGCCTTCGCCGAGGTCGGGCAGCTTGAACTCGAGGACCTGTGCCATCAGCTGCCCGCCTCCCACTGGAGTCGCGCGACCGCGTCCAGGATCCGGTCGACTCCCGGCAGATGGTGCCGCTCCAGCATCGGCGGCGGATACGGGATGTCGAACCCGGCCACCCGCAGGACCGGCGCCTCCAGGTGGTGGAAGCACCGTTCGGTGACGCGCGCGGCGATCTCACCGCCGGGGCCGCCGAAACCGCCCGACTCGTGCACGACGACCGCCCGCCCGGTGCGGCGCACGGACGCGCTGACCGTCTCGTCGTCGAACGGCACCAGGGAGCGCAGATCGACGACCTCCAGATCCCAGCCCTCGGCCCGCGCCGCCTCCGCCGCCTCCATGCAGACGGGTACCGACGGCCCGTACGTGATGAGGGTGGCACTGCTGCCGGTCCGGCGGACCACGGCCCGTCCGATGGGTTCGACGTCCGTCGGGTGCTCGGGGTTCCAGGAGTCCTTCGACCAGTACAGCCGCTTGGGTTCGAGGACGATGACGGGGTCGTCGGAGGCGATGGCGGCGCGCATCAGGCCGTAGGCGTCGGCGACGGTGGCGGGCGTGACGACATGGAGACCCGGGGTGGCCATGTAGTAGGCCTCGGAGGAGTCGCTGTGGTGCTCTACGCCGCCGATGCCGCCGCCGTAGGGCACGCGCACGGTGAGGGGCATCGGCATCGCGCCCCTGGTGCGGTTGCGCATCTTCGCGACGTGCGAGATCAGCTGCTCGAAGCCCGGGTAGGCGAACGCGTCGAACTGCATCTCGACGACGGGCCGCAGACCGTACATGGCCATGCCGACCGCGGTGCCGAGGATGCCCGCCTCGGCGAGCGGCGTGTCCGTGCAGCGGGCGTCGCCGAACTCCTTGGCGAGTCCGTCGGTGACTCGGAAGACGCCGCCCAGCGTGCCGACGTCCTCGCCGAGGACGTGCACGGAGGGGTCGGCGGCCATGGCGTCGCGCAGGGCGCGGCCGAAGGCCTGCGCCATGGTGGCCGGCTTGGCGGCGACAGTCGTCATCGGTCCGTCCCGTCCGCCTCGGCGTCGAGCTCGGCGCGCAACTGGGCGGCCTGCTCGCGCAGTTGAGTGGTCTGCTCGGCGTAGACATCACGGAAGAGGTCCATGGGGTCGAGCACCGGATCCTGGTTCATGCGCTCGCGCAGGTCGGCGGCCATCTTCTCGGCGTCGTCGCGCACGGCCCGTATGCCTTCCTCGTCGAGGAGTCCGCGATCCGTCAACTCCCGCTCCAGGAGCAGGATCGGGTCGTGGTCGCGCCAGGCGTCGACCTCGGCGTCGACGCGGTAGCGCGTGGCGTCGTCCGCGTTCGTGTGCGCCTCCATGCGGTAGGTGATCGCCTCGACGAGGGTCGGGCCGCCCCCTCCGCGCGCGTGGCGCACGGCTTCGGCGAGGACCTCGTGCACGGCCGCCGCGTCGTTCCCGTCCACGAGGCGGCCGGGCATCCCGTATCCGACGGCCTTGTGGGCCAGGGACGGGGCGGCGGTCTGCTTGTCGAGCGGTACGGAGATCGCGAAGCCGTTGTTCTGGACGAGGAAGACGACCGGGGCCTGCCACACCGCCGCGAAGTTCAGCGCCTCGTGGAAGTCGCCCTCGCTGGTGCCCCCGTCGCCGACCATGGCGAGCGCGACCACGTCGTCACCCTTGAGACGGGCGGCGTGCGCGAGGCCCACGGCGTGCGGCAGCTGCGTCGCGAGCGGCGTGCACAGGGGGGCGACGCGGTGCTCGCGCGGGTCGTACCCGGTATGCCAGTCGCCCCGCAGCAGGGTCAGGGCCTGTACGGGGTCGAGGCCGCGGGCGACGGCGGCGAGGGTGTCCCGGTAGCTGGGGAAGAGCCAGTCGCGCTCCTCCAGGACGAGGGCGGCCGCGACCTCGCAGGCCTCCTGTCCGGTGCTGGAGGGGTAGACCGCGAGCCGGCCCTGCTTCGTCAGGGCGGTCGCCTGCGCGTTGTACCTGCGGCCGCGCACCACCTCCGCGTACAGCTGGTGCAGGAGCCGGGCGTCGGCCTTGGCCGCGGCGTCGGTGCCGAGAACCCGGAACGGCTCGGCGTCGGGCAGCAGCGGCGCGGGATCCGTGCGCGGCTGCCAGGCGGGCGGCGGGGTGGGCCGGTAGGCATCCCGCTGCTCCATGACCGTCATGACGGCACCTCCTCGTTGGAAGCGGCTGAGAGACGCGACGGTGTGATGCGCCCCACCTACCGATTGTTCGGTCGTCGGCACATTTTGGCTACAGGCACCTCCAGGCTGTGGACAAACGGTTCTCCACAGCCTGGGATGGACGCAGTACGTCCATGGTAGGGAGGCGGGGGGACATGGCATCTGAACGAATGGCCGACAGCTCGGGCGGCGACCGCCCCGAGACTCCGCCCCGCGCGCCCGACAGCGGGCCGGGCAGCGGCCCCGACAGCCGCCCGGGCTCCCCGCCGCGCCCGCCCGAGGGCCGCCCCGAGTACCAGCCGCGCGCGCTGGACGCCATCGACCGCGACATCCTGCAGATGCTCCAGATGGACGGCCGGGCCTCGATACGCTCCGTCGCCGAGCGCGTCCATGTGTCACGGGCCAACGCCTACGCGCGCATCAACCGGCTCATCGACGACGGCGTCATCCGCGGGTTCGGCGCCCGCGTCAACCACGAGCGGGCCGGGCAGGGTGCCTCGGCGTACATCACGCTCAAGATCGTCCAGAACTCCTGGCGCACCGTCCGCGAGCAGCTGCGCCGGCTCCCGGAGGCCTCGCACATCGCGCTGGTCAGCGGCGATTTCGATGTGCTCCTGATGGTGCACACGCAGGACAACAGGGCCCTGCGGGAGCTCGTACTCACCAAGCTCCAGGCCATGCCGGAGGTGCTGAGCACGCGGACGCTGCTGGTGTTCGAGGAGGAGGACCTGGAGCCGGACGCCTGACGCGCCCGCGCCCCGGGGCCGTCAGTCCTCCTTGCGCAGCCCTCCGAAGATCAACTGCACGACGGCGTCGGCGACTTCGCGGTCGTCCATGCCCCGGCCGCCCGGCCGGTACCACTCCACGATCGAGTTGATCATGCCGAACACGAGGCGGGTCGCGAGCCGTACCTCGATGTCGCCCCGCACGTCACCGTCGGCCGCGGCCGCCTTCAGAAGCTCGGCCACCTGGTGGTCGAACTCCCTGCGCCGCTCCATCGCCCAGCGCTCCGCGTCGGTGTTCCCGCGCACGCGCAGCAGCAGGGTCACGTACGGCAGCTCGGATATCAGGACCTGGACCATGCGCCGGGTGACGTACTCCAGCCGCTCGACGGCACGCCCCACGCACGCGTGCTCCTCGCCGAGGATGCCGAAGAGGCCGTCGAGCGCGCGGCTGACGGCGCGGCGCAGCAGCTCCTCCTTGCCGGCGACGTGGTGGTAGATCGACGACTTGGAGATACCGGCCGCCTTGGAGAGGTGCTCCATCGAAGTGCCGTCGTAGCCTCGCTCGTTGAAGACCCGCACGGCGACCGACAGGAGGGTCTCGGGCGTGTAGGTGTCGCGCCTTGCGGTGGTCATGCGGAGCCCTCCCGCTTGTCGGAGGCGTACGAGTGGCGGTAGAGCGCGAGCGAGGGCGCATAACGGCCGGACGGGTCGCGCAGGTGCAGATCGTCGAGGAGGGAGTACGCCCAGTTCTTGCCGAGCTTCCTGCTCCACTCGATGGGCCCCAGTGGGTAGTTGACGCCCAGGCGCATCGCCGTGTCGATGTCCTCCGGAGTGGCCACTCCCTTGGCGACGGCATCGTGCGCCAGGTCGATGAGCCGCGCGACCGTGCGCGCGACGATCATGCCGGGCACATCCCCGATGACGCTGACGTCCTTGCCGATGGCCTGGAAGAGCCCGGTGGCCTCGCGCAAGGTCTGCGGGGACGCTTCCTGAGAGGTCGCGAGCGCGATACGGGTCGCGGCGCGATAGTCGAACGCGAGATCGAAGTAGATGACGTCGCGGTACTCGACGGACGTCTGGCCGTCCGCGAGGGCGAGCTGGCCGCCGCCGGGAAGGACCAGGCGCGTGCCGTTGTCCTCGTCCTCCTCGCGCACGGGGATGCCCGCCTCGCGGATCAGCGCGAGAAGCTCGCCCGCAGGCCCCAGGTCGCCTTCGGCGACGACGTACGCGGGCGCCTGGGCGGGCTGTGCGGTGTGCGGCTCCGGGCGTTCCTCACCGTCCGTGTACGCGTACCAGCCGCGGCCCGTCTTGCGGCCGTGCATGCCGGCCTCGACCAGGCGACGCTGGGCGAGGGCCGGCCGGAACTTCACGTCCTGGAAGAAGGCCTCCCACACGGAGCGGGTGACCGCTTCGTTGACGTCCTGTCCGATGAGGTCCGTCAGCTCGAAGGCGCCCATCTTGAAGCCGCCGCACTCGCGCAGGACGGCGTCGATGGTGGCGGGCTGGGCGCCCTGCTCCTCGTAGACCGCGAACGCCTCGGCGTAGAAGGGGCGGGCGATGCGGTTGACAATGAATCCGGGGGTGTCTGCGCAGACGACGGGGGTCTTGCCCCAGGCGCGGGCCGTCTCGTACGCGCGCGTGGCCGCCGTTACGTCGGTCGCCGCGCCGGAGACCACCTCGACCAGCGGCATCAGGGGCGCGGGGTTGAAGAAGTGCAGGCCGACGAGGCGCCCCGGCAGACGCAGCGCGCCGCCGACGGCGGTGACGGACAGGGACGAGGTGTTGGTCGCGAGCAGACAGTCGTCCGCGACGATCTCCTCCAGGTCCGTGAACAGCTGCTGTTTCACGTCGAGCCGCTCCAGTACGGCCTCGACGACGAGCGCCGCCCCCGCGAACTCCTCGAGGGACCCGGCGGCGCTCAGACGCGCACGCGCGGCGTCGCGCTCGGCCGCGTCGAGCCTGCCCTTGTCGACCAGGCGGTCCAGGCGCGCGGCGATGGCGTCCGCGGCCTCCTGGGCGCGGCCCGGTACGGCGTCGAAGAGCCGGACGGGGTGGCCAGCGGTCAGGGCGACCTGGGCGATGCCCTGGCCCATGGTGCCGGTGCCCACCACGCCCACAAGGCGTTCGGGGCTGCCGAGCTCGAGTGCTGTCATGGTCGCGATCCTCCCGCACGGAACGACGGCCGGGGTCCCGGGGGTCGGGGCGCTGAGGCGGGCGCGAAGTTCTCCACAGGTTCGACGGACCCCCTTGTCCCGACCGATCGTTCGGTTACTCTAACCGTGTCTGCCTGTTCCTGCCCAGCTGTTCCTGCCCAGCTCGCCGGCTCGACGAAGAGCCGCCTCGACGAGGAGTTGGTCCGTCATGGCCGCCGAAGTCACCGCGCACGACCTGATCGCCAAGCACCGGCCCACCCTTGACCAAGCGCTGGAAGCGATCCGCACGCGCGCGTACTGGTCACCGCACCCCGAGCACCCCAAGGCCTACGGAGAGCACGGAAGCCTGAGCATGCCCGAGGGCAAGGCCGCCTTCGACGCGCTCTCCGGCACCCGGATCGACCTCGGCCAGCCCGGCACGGACGACTGGGTGGGCGGCGAAATGTCGCCGTACGGCGTCGAGTTGGGCGTCACCTACCCGCACCCCGACCTGGACGTCCTGCTCCCCGCGATGCGCGCGGGCATGCGCGCGTGGCGCGAGGCGGGCGCCGAGGCGCGGGCCGCCGTATGTCTGGAGATCCTGGCCCGGATCAGCGCGCGTACGCACGAGTTCGCGCACGCCGTGATGCACACCAGTGGCCAGGCCTTCATGATGGCGTTCCAGGCGGGCGGCCCCCACGCGCAGGACCGCGGGCTGGAAGCGGTGGCGTACGCGTACGTCGAGCAGGTGCGCACACCGGACGCGGCGGAGTGGACCAAGCCGCAGGGCAAGCGCGACCCCCTCGTCCTCGGCAAGCAGTTCACGCCGGTCGGGCGCGGCATCGCCCTCCTCATCGGCTGCAACACCTTCCCCACGTGGAACGGATATCCGGGGCTCTTCGCCTCCCTCGCCACCGGCAACCCCGTCCTGGTGAAGCCCCACCCGCGCGCGGTGCTGCCCCTCGCCCTGACCGTCCAGGTCGCCCGCGGGGTCCTCGCCGAGTCCGGCTTCGACCCGAATCTGGTCGCGCTGGCCGCCGAGAAGCCCGGCGAAGGCATCGCCAAGACCATCGCCCTGCGCCCCGAGATCAAGATCATCGACTACACGGGCTCGACGGCGTTCGGCGACTGGCTGGAGACGCACGCCCGGCAGGCGCAGGTCTACACGGAGAAGGCCGGCGTCAACACGGTCGTCATCGACTCGACCGACCGCTACAAGGGAATGCTGGCGAACCTCGCGTTCTCCCTGTCCCTGTACAGCGGCCAGATGTGCACCACCCCGCAGAACCTGCTCATCCCGCGCGACGGCATCACCACGGACGAGGGCCCCAAGACGTACGACGAGGTGGTCACCGACATCGCGGCCGCGGTCGGCGGCCTCCTCGGCGACGACGCCCGGGCGAACGCGCTGCTCGGCGCCCTCGTCAACCCGGACGTGAAGTCCCGCCTGGAGGCGGCCTCCGGCCTCGGCGAAGTCGCCCTCGCCTCACGGGAGATCAGCAACCCGGAGTTCCCCGGTGCCGTCGTCCGCACGCCGATGATCGTCAAGCAGGACGGCGCACGGAAGTTCTGGGACGGCGCCGACTCCGACTCCGCCTACCTCAGCGAGTGCTTCGGCCCGGTCTCCTTCGCCGTCGCCGTCGACTCCACGGCGGACGCGCTGGACCTGCTGCGGCGCACGGTGCGCGACAAGGGCGCGATGACCGTCGGCGCGTACACGACCTCCGACGAGGTCGCCGAAGGCGTCGAAGAGGTCTGCCTCGAAGAGTGCGCCCAGCTGTCCATCAACCTCACGGGCGGGGTGTACGTGAACCAGACGGCGGCGTTCTCGGACTTCCACGGCTCCGGTGGCAACCCCGCGGCCAACGCGGCGCTGTGCGACGGAGCGTTCGTGGCGAACCGCTTCCGCGTCGTGGAGGTGCGCAAGGAGGCCTGAGGCCTCCGACCGGCGTCAGCTCAGGCGGCCGGGCGGCCCGCGGGACCGCCCGGCGTGCCGCAGGTGCTCCAGTGGAAGAGCGTCATGCCGACGCTCGTCGCCAGGTTGTAGCTGGAGACCTGCGCCCGCATCGGCAGCGACACCAAGTGGTCGGCGCGGGCGTGCAGTTCGGGCGACAGGCCGCTGCGCTCCGAGCCGAAGGCGAGCAGCGCGTCGTCCGGCAGCGCGGTCCCCCGGATGTCCTCGCCCTCCGGATCGAGCGCGTACACGGGCCCCGGCGGCAGCTCTTCCACCGTCAGGCGCTCGACGGCCGTCGCGAAGTGCAGGCCCGCACCCCCGCGGACGACGGTCGGGTGCCAGGGGTCGAGGCTGCCGGTCATGACGACGCCCGTCGCACCGAAGCCCGCGGCGAGCCGGATGACGGCGCCCGCGTTGCCGAGGTTGCGGGGGTTGTCGAGGACGACAACGGGCGCGGTCCTCGGCAGGTGTGCCACGGCGGCCAGGTTCTCCGCCCGGTCCGGCCGCACCGCCAGCGCGGCCACCCCCGTGGGATGCAGACGCGGCACCAGTGCGCGCAGCGTCTCCTCCGGCACCTCCACCAGGAGCCCGTCCAGAGCGTCCCGCACGTCCGGGGCGAGCTCCTCGGCCAGGGCGAGCGCGGCGGCCCGGCCGGTCGCCAGCGCCACGGGCACGCGCGCGCCGAAACGCAGGGCGTGCTTGAGCGCGTGGAACCCGTCGAGGAGCACGGACGCGTCTGCACGGGCGCGCCATTCATCGACGCCGGCGATATCCACCCTGTTCATGCCGCTCGCCTGTCCACGCTGTTCGCCCTGCTCATGGCGAGAAGCCTACGTGGGCCTGTTCGGGGCTCTCGGCTGCGCGAGGCCCCGGCACCGTAGAAGCACCGGCCGTACGGGAAAACAAGCCTCCACGCGCGCGTGCCACCCATCCGCCCAGCCGCTTCAGGAACGACGTCGGCAGGAATACGGCATCGGCGGCGATCATCGCAAGCGAGAAGAACGGCAGCCCGAGCAGGACGGCGATCGCCGCGTGCTCGCACATCATGGCGACCAGCAGGACGTTCTTGACGCGCCGGTTGAACAGCGTGAACGGGAAGGCGACCTGCACGGCGACCGTCCCGTACGACACGAGCATCACCATCAGCCCGTGCGAGGCGAGCAGGTCGCCCAGGGCCGGCCACGGCGAGAAGTAGTCCAGGTGGAGCGGGTAGTAGACCGCCGTCCCGTCCTGCCACCGACTGCCCTGGATCTTGTACCAGCCGGCGGTCGCGTAGATCAGACACGCCTCCGCCATGATCACGAGAAGAGCGGCGTTGTGCGCGAGGTTCGCGATCACGTCGAGCAGCAGTCGGGGCTCGCTGTACGGGTCCCTCCGGTTCACCGCCCACCACAGGCCCTGCACGGCCCACAGCCCCCAGAACACGACCAGCCAGCCCCCGCTCACGACCCCCATGAACGTGATCGCGGAGAGCCCGAGCCCCGCGAGCCACCACACCACGGGCCCCACCCGGTCCGGCGGCCCGATGTCGCTCTCGCGCGCGGAGTGCTCACGCGCGCGTGCCGCTCGCCGCGCGTCCAGCGACCAGACCTGCCCGCACCGCGTGAACACCAGGTAGATCGACATCAGGTGGATGACGTTGTCGCCGCCGTCGCCCATGAAGATGCTGCGGTTCTGCAGCGAGAGCACGCCGATCATGAACAGGACGGACATGGCCCGGGTGCGCCAGCCCAGCATCAGCAGCGCACTGGTCACGACCGCGGCGGCGTAGACGATCTCGAACCAGACGCGGCCGTCCGACCACATCAGAGCAGTGAAGGCGCCGTTGCCGGCGATGAGCTGCTGCGCCATGTCCCAGCTCCACGGCCCGTCGGGCCCGTACAGCTCGTGGCGGTTGGGGAACTCACGCAGCAGGAAGAGCAGCCAGGTCGCGGAGAACCCGATCCGGATGACGGCGGTCTGGTAGGGGCCGAGGGCGGACCCGGTGATCCGGTCTATGCGGTCTATGCGGTTCACCGGGCATCCGTCCCGTCGGTGGCGGCACGCGCGCGCGTGCCGGTGCCGTTACGGCTCTCGCTCTTGCTGTTGCTGTTGCTGGCGAGTGCCCTGTCCGCGACCGTCACCGTCCACCAGGGAACCTCCCGGTAGACAGGCTTGGAATCCACTTTCTCGTCACTCCACGGGGGCGGCACCACATTGGTGGTCCGCGAGCGGACTTGGACGCGGGCGATGGTGGCCTTCTCGCCGGCGGCCGCCTTGCCGCCGGCCGTCAGCCCGTCATCGTGGGACAGCCGCAGGACGACGATGCGGCGGATGTAGCGCTCGGAGAGCTGGCCGCGCACACCGTTCGGGCGGTTCTCACTGTCGTGCGCGGACACATAGAAGTCCCAGGCCCGGCGCAACTCGTTCTGCTGCGTGTGGCTGGGCAGCAGATTCCCGTCGATGTCGGCGCCGTCCTGTGCCGACAGGTCGTACCAGCCGGTCGTACGCGTGCCGCCGTCGGCCGTACGGATCTCCGCGCGGGCCTGCACGGCGATGTTCTGCTGGAGCGGGTTGGGCGCGAACAGCTTCCAGTTCTGCTCGAACTCCGGATAGATCCAGCTGTCGACGGACCCGCTGTACTCCTTGGAGAGGGTGTTGGGCGGCGAAACGTGCAGAAACACCATCGCGACATGCACACACGCCCCGAGAGCGATCACGACGAGCGCGCAGGCAGCGGCTATCTGGTAGCGGAGGGAGAGGGCCGACAGTCCGACACGGGGTGCGGCGGCTGCGGGCGGGGGCGCGAGGGGTGGGGACGCGGGATCCGGGTCGGGCTCGTGGCTCAGCTCGGGCTCGTGGCTCGGGTCGGACTCGTAGCTCGGCTCGGGCTCGCGGCTCGGCTCGGGTACCTGATTCGGCACCGGACTGCGCGAAGGGCCCGGCTCCGGCCCCGGCTGCGGCTCCAGGTCGGAACGCCGGGCGGTCGAGCCCTTGTCGTACGCGTCCATGCCGCCCCGTCTCCCCGAGTTTCCCGATGCCTCCGGTCCGCGCTTGTGCCGAACCGATTCCTCGCCCCGCGGCCCGCCCCCGCCGCCGCACCGGCACGGTACTCAGCCGCGCTCGCGAGGCACAGAGCCATGGGACCAGCAGTGGGACTTATCCACAGGCCGGACCTCGCAGGGTTGACACCCTACGGCGCCACGTCCCACCATTGAATCCAACGAACCGAACGATCGGTCGGGAGATTCGCTCAAGGTCGAGGGAGACCGGGATGGCGACAGCAGCTGCGCACCAAGCGGCGCGGACACAGGCGGCCCACGCCACGTCCGACGCCACCGGCACCGCCTCGGGCCAAGCCTCGGGCACCGCCGCGTACCAGACAGCGTTCGACACCGCCGTCGCGGCGGAGGAGCGCATCGAGCCCCGCGACTGGATGCCGGACGCCTATCGCGCGACGCTCGTGCGCCAGATCGCGCAGCACGCCCACTCCGAGATCATCGGCATGCAGCCGGAGGCCAACTGGATCACGCGCGCCCCCTCGCTGCGGCGCAAGGCGATCCTGATGGCCAAGGTCCAGGACGAGGCCGGCCACGGCCTGTACCTGTACAGCGCCGCCGAAACGCTCGGCACGGGCCGCGACGAGCTCCTCGACAAGCTGCACAGCGGCCGCCAGAAGTACTCGTCGATCTTCAACTATCCGACGCTGACCTGGGCGGACGTCGGCGCCATCGGCTGGCTCGTGGACGGCGCCGCGATCACGAACCAGGTCCCCCTGTGCCGCTGCTCGTACGGGCCGTACGCGCGCGCCATGGTGCGGATCTGCAAGGAGGAGTCCTTCCATCAGCGCCAGGGCTACGAGCTCCTCCTCGCCCTGAGCCGCGGCACGGAGGCCCAGCACGCGATGGCGCAGGACGCCGTCGACCGCTGGTGGTGGCCGTCCCTGATGATGTTCGGCCCTCCGGACGACGAGTCGTCGCACTCCGCGCAGTCGATGGAATGGAAGATCAAGCGCCATTCGAACGACGAGCTGCGCCAGCGGTTCGTCGACATCTGCGTTCCGCAGGCCGAGTCCCTCGGGCTCACCCTCCCCGACCCGGACCTCGTGTGGAACGAGGAGCGCGGGCACCACGACTTCGGAGCCATTGACTGGACGGAGTTCTGGGAGGTCCTGAAGGGCAACGGACCGTGCAACGAACAGCGGATCACCCAGCGCAGGCAGGCGCACGACGAGGGCGCCTGGGTCAGGGAAGCGGCCGCGGCCCACGCGGCGAAACACTCCGAGGCGAAGCACTCCGGGGCACAAGACTCCGGGGCGAACGGGAAGGCGACGGCATGAGCGACGCGAAGGACTGGCCGCTGTGGGAGGTCTTCGTACGCTCCCGGCGCGGGCTGTCGCACACCCACGCGGGAAGCCTGCACGCGCCGGACGCCGAGCTCGCCCTGCGTAACGCCCGCGATCTGTACACCCGCCGCGGCGAAGGCGTCTCGATCTGGGTCGTCCCGTCCACCTCGATCACCGCCTCCTCGCCCGACGAGAAAGACCCCTTCTTCGAGCCCTCCGCCGACAAGCCGTACCGGCACCCGACGTTCTACGAGATCCCGGAAGGGGTGAAGCACCTGTGACCACGCCCCTGAACCCCGACTCGTCCGTCGGCACCGTCACCGCTGCCGCGGCGCTCGCCCTGGGCGACGACGCGCTCGTGCTGTCGCACCGCCTGGGGGAGTGGGCCGGACACGCCCCGGTCCTCGAAGAAGAAGTCGCCCTGGCCAACATCGCGCTTGACCTCCTCGGCCAGGCCCGGGTCCTGCTCTCCCTCGTCGGCGACGAGGACGAGCTGGCCTACCTGCGCGAGGAACGCGCGTTCCGTAACGTCCAGTTGGTCGAACAGCCCAACGGCGACTTCGCCCACACCATCGCCCGCCAGCTGTACTTCTCCACGTACCAGCGCCTCCTGTACGGCCGCCTCGCCGCGACCGACGGACCGCTCGCCGGCCTCGCCGCCAAGGCGGTCAAGGAGGTCGCGTACCACCAGGACCACGCCGAGCAGTGGACCGTACGCCTCGGGGACGGCACCGCCGACAGCCACGACCGGATGCAGCGGGCCTGCGACGCACTCTGGCGTCACACCGGAGAGATGCTCCAGCCCGTCGACGGAATCGACATCGACTGGCCCGAGATGGAAGCCAGTTGGACCGCATCGGTCACTGCCATCCTGGACCGGGCGACCCTGACCGTCCCCGAGGGACCGCGGACCGGAGCCTGGAGCGCCGGAGCGGGACGCCAGGGCCTTCACACGGAACCGTTCGGACGGATGCTCGCCGAGATGCAGCACCTCCACCGCAGCCACCCGGGGGCGTCATGGTGACCAAAGCCCCCGAGGCCTCCCCCCAGGACACCGCCGACCGACCGGAGACGCCGCTCGAAGCTGAGCTGCGCCGCCTCGCCGGCTCCGTGCCCGACCCCGAACTGCCCGTGCTCACCCTGGAAGAGCTCGGCGTGCTCCGCGCCGTCCACTGCCTCACCCCGGGCAGCGTCGAGGTGGAACTGACCCCCACCTACACCGGCTGCCCCGCCGTCGAGGCCATGTCCACGGACATCGAGCGCATCCTGCACGAGCGCGGGATACCGGACGTCACCGTCCGGCGGGTGCTCGCACCGGCCTGGACCACGGACGACATCACGGACGAGGGCCGCCGCAAGCTCCGGGAGTTCGGCATAGCGCCACCCCGCGCCGTCCGGGAGGACAAGGAACCGGTGACCGTCACCCTCGGCCCCACGCGCACCACCACACCCCCGCGCTCAGCTGGCGACGCGGCCGCCGCCGCGCTCCTCGGCGCCCCCGAGGCCGGCGACTCCCCCCTGTCCTGCCCGCACTGCGGATCCACGGACACCGAACTGCTGAGCCGCTTCTCCTCCACCGCCTGCAAGGCCCTGCGGCGCTGCCTCGACTGCCGCGAACCCTTCGACCACTTCAAGGAGTTGTGATGGCCCGCTTCCACCAGCTCCGCGTAGCGGCGGTCGACCGGCTCACCGACGACTCCGTGGCCCTCACCCTCGAGGTCCCCGAATCCCTTCGTGAGGCATTCCGCCACGCACCGGGCCAGCACCTCGCCCTGCGCCGCCCGGCCGACGACAGCGAGATCCGACGCACCTACTCGATCTGCTCACCCGCACCCGGCCCCGAAGGCCCCCGCACGCTCCGCGTCGGCGTCCGCCTCGTCGAAGGCGGCTCCTTCTCGACCTACGCCCTCAAGGAGATCGCCGTCGGCGACGCCCTTGAGGTCATGACCCCTGCCGGCCGCTTCATCCTCGAACCCACGCCCGGTCTCTACGCCGCCGTGGTCGGCGGCAGCGGCATCACGCCGGTCCTGTCCATCGCGGCCACCCTGCTCGCCCGCGAACCGCACGCCCGGTTCTGCCTCATCCGCAGCGATCGCACCGCCGCCTCGACGATGTTCCTGGACGAGGTGGCCGACCTGAAGGACCGCTATCCCGACCGGTTCCAGCTGGTCACGGTCCTCTCCCGGGAGGAGCAGCAGGCCGGCCTCGACTCCGGCCGCCTCGACCAGGAGCGCCTGACGACCCTCCTGCCCGCGCTGCTCCCCGTAGACGACATCGCCGGCTGGTACCTGTGCGGCCCCTTCGGACTCGTACAGGAAGCAGAGCGCACACTGCGCGCCCTCGGCGTGCGAAGAGCCCGCATCCACGAGGAGATCTTCCACGTCGACGACGGAGCGGCACCCGCGCGCCCCGCGCCGACCCTCGCGCACTCCATGGTCACCGCCCAGCTCGACGGCCGTTCCGGCACCTGGCCCGTCGACGACGGCGAATCACTCCTGGAGACCGTGCTGCGCAACCGCCCCGACGCTCCGTACGCCTGCAAGGGCGGCGTCTGCGGGACCTGCCGCGCGTTCCTCGTCTCGGGCGAGGTGCGCATGGACCGGAACTTCGCACTCGAACCCGAGGAGACCGACGCCGGCTACGTACTCGCCTGCCAGTCCCACCCGGCCACGGAGACGGTGGAACTGGACTTCGACCGCTGATCTCTGATCTCTGATCTCTGATCTCTGATCTCTGATCTCTGATCTCTGATCTCTGATCTCTGACCGATCGAGCCGCACCACTGCCCTCCCATTCCCTCCGCGTATTCCCTCCGCGTATTCCCTTCTCGTAGAACTTGTTCTACCTTGACGCACCGTCAGATCCTGGCGGGTCGCCATGATGAACCGGTGCACGGAGGGACAGGGCAGTGGACTTCACCTTCACCGAAGAACAGCAGGCGTCCGTCGAGGCGGCCAAGGCCGTGTTCGGCCCGGTAGCGCCCGACAGCGTGCCGAGCCCGGCCCTCACCCCCGGCGCGGTCGCAGACGACTTCGACCGCACCCTGTGGTCGAAACTCGCCGACGCCGACCTGCTCAGCCTCCTACTCGCCCCCGAACACGGCGGCGCGGGCCTGGACGCCATCGCGCTCTGCCTGGTCCTACGGGAATCCGCCAAGGCACTCGCCCGAGTCCCGCTCCTGGAGCACACCGCGGCCGCCGTCACCGTACAGACCTACGGCAGCGACGAGTTGAAGGAGCAGATCCTCCCCAGGGCAGCCCGCGGCGAACTCGTCCTCACCGCCGCCTCCGCGGGCCGCACCGGACACGACCCGGCCCAACTCGCCGTCAGCGCACGCCGCGACACGGACACCGACACCTGGATCCTCGACGGCGCCCAAACCGGCGTGACTTGGGCGCACAACGCCGACCACATCGCCGTACCCGCCCACACCCCACAGGGCCGCTCCGTCATCGCCGTACTGCCCCATCCGCACGAAGGACTCACCGTCGCCGAACAGATCTCCACGACCGGCGAACGCCTCGGCGAACTCCACCTCGACTCCGTGCGCCTCGAACCCCACCGGATCATCGAGACCGACGAGGCCTGGGACCGGCTGCACCAGCTCCTCACCACCGGAACCTGCGCCCTGGCACTGGGCCTCGGCGAGCGCGTCCTGCAGATGACCGGCGACTACACCAGTAAGCGCGAGCAGTTCGGCTACCCGGTGGCCACATTCCAAGCGGTCGCGGTCCAGGCCGCGGACCGTTACATCGACCTGCGCGCCATGGAGGCCACCCTCTGGCAGGCCGCCTGGCGCATCAGCACGCAGGCAGGCGGAGCACTCCCCACGGCAGGTGACATCGCGGTCGCCAAGATCTGGGCCTCGGAAGGCGTACGACGCGTCGTCCAGACCGCACAGCATCTGCACGGAGGATTCGGCGCCGACACCGACTACCCGCTGCACCGCTACCACGCCTGGGCCAAACAGCTCGAACTGTCCCTCGGCCCGGCAGCCGCACACGAGGAGACACTCGGCGACCTGCTGGCGGCCCATCCCCTCGGCTGACCCAGGGGTCAGAGAACGAAGCCCGACTGCCCCTTGTCGTCCACGACGGGACGCCCCGCGGCGGCCCACACCTGCATGCCACCGTCTACGTTCACCGCGTCGATGCCCTGCTGCACGAGGTACATCGTCACCTGCGCGGAACGGCTGCCGGACCGGCAGATCACGTTGACCCGACCGTCCTGGGGAGCCGCCTCGGTCAGCTCGCCGAAACGCGCCACGAACTCACTGATCGGAATGTGCAAGGCACCCTCGGCGTGACCCGCCTGCCACTCATCGTCCTCACGGACGTCGAGGAGAAAGTCCCCGTCCACGAGCTCGCCGACATCAACCGTGGGCACACCAGATCCGAAATGCATACCCCCGACGCTACCCGACCCCGCCGGCAGGCCTGACCCGCCAGGCACTGGGGCGGTCAGCGGCTCGGACGGCCGTCAGAAACGCGGAGTGGGACCGACGGCGCTCTGGCTGGGGGCAACCACCCAGCCACCGGCTGGCCTGCCAGCCCAGCTGCCCAGCTGCCCAGCTGCCCAGCTGCCCAGCTGCCCAGCTGCCCAGCTGCAGCAAGCGTGCTCGCTCAGCCGCCGGCAGCCTGCTCGCTCAACCGCTCAACCGCCAGCGGCGTGCTCGCCGGCCCGCTCAGCTATCGGCAGCCTGCTCACGCATCAGCCGCTCCAGCTCAGCCTCGCGCTCGGCGACCTGCACGAGCAGCTGCTCCGCGATCTCCTCGAGCAGCCGGTCGGGGTCGTCCGGCGCCATCCGCAGCATCGCGCCGATCGCGCTCTCCTCCAGCTCCTGAGCAACGGCCGTCAGCAGTTCCTTGCGCTGCGCCAGCCACTCGAGCCGCTCGTACAGCTCCTCGCTCGGGCTGGGCTTGCGCGCCTCGGGCACAGGCCCCGCGGCCCACTCGTCGGACAGCTCCCGCAGCAAGGCCTCGTCGCCGCGACCGTATGCCGCGTTGACCCGCACGATGAACTCGTCGCGCCGCGCCCGGTCCTTCTCGTCCTGCGCCAGATCCGGGTGCGCCTTGCGGACGAGTTCCCGGTAGAGCTTGCGCGCCTCGTCGCTCGGCCGCACACGCTGCGGCGGCCGCACGGGCTGATCGGTGAGCATGGCGGAGGCCTCCGGCGAGAGACCGTCCCCGTCCATCCACTGGTCGAACAGTTCCTCGACCGCGGGCATGGGCATCACACGCGCCCTGGCCTCGTCCGCCTTACGCCGGTCCTCCGGATCCCCGCTCCGCGCGGCGACCGCCTCGGCGATCTGCGCCTCGAGCTCGTCCAGGCGCGTATACATGGGGCCGAGTTTCTGGTGATGCAGCCGAGAGAAGTTCTCCACCTCGACCCGGAACGTCTCCACCGCGATCTCGTACTCGATCAGGGCCTGCTCGGCGGCGAGCACAGCCCGCTCAAGCCGCTCCTCGGGCCGCCCCTCAGCAACCGGCTGCCCCTGCGGCTCAGCGGCAGGGGCCTCGGACGGGGTCGACTCGGCTTCCGGGGTCGTCACCCGTCCAGCCTAGGGCACGGCCGGGCTGCATTGCTCGACGCCTGATTTCAAAGGTTCTGGGGGGCTCCCCCTCCCCCCGCCCCCTCCCGCCCCACCCCAGATCAACTCAATTCAGCCCACCCCAAAACCGGACCCAGCCCAAGCCGACCCCCTCACCCCCTGAATCAGCCCCAAGGCGACTCACCCCACCACCCCAACCGGCCCACACGCCCAACCCCAGCTCCAGCCCCGCCCCCCGAAGGCCAGCCCTCTTCACCGCCCCACCTCAAACCCCCACCTCAAACCCCCACCTCAAACCCCCACCTCAGCCCCCACCCTCCCCTCCCGCACAGCCTTGACCAGGGCTGCGTGGTCCTGTTCTGTGCGGTCCGCGTAGGTCACCGCGAACTGGGCGATGGCCTCGTCCAGTTCCTCGTTCTTGCCGCAGTAGCCAGCGATCAGTCGAGGGTCGGCGCTGTGTGCGTGTGCGCGGGCGAGGAGCGCGCCCGTCATGCGGCCGTAGTCGTCCATCTGGTCGGCGGCGAGAGCCGCGGGGTCGACACTTCCCTTGCGGTTTCTGAACTGCCTTACCTGGAAGGGTCGTCCGGCCACGGTCGTCCAGCCGAGCAGGATGTCGCTGACGACCTGCATCCGCTTCTGTCCGAGGACCACGCGCCGCCCCTCATGGGCGGCCGCCGGCGTATCGAATCCGACTGCGGGCAGGTGCGGCAGCAGCGCGGAGGGGCGGGCTTCCTTCACCTGGAGCACGAGCGCCTCTCCCCGGTGGTCGAGGAGCAGCACCACGTACGACCTCGTGCCCACGCTTCCCGTGCCGACGACGCGGAAGGCGACGTCCTGGATCGCGTAGCGGCCGAGCAGGGGCAGGCGGTCTTCGGAGAGTGTCTGCAGGTAGTCACCTAGGGAGGCAGCGACCTCGGACGCCTCCTCGTCGGGTACGCGGCGCAGTACGGGTGGTGCGTCGACGAAGCGGCGGGTGCCGTCCTCGGCGAGTTCGGTGGACTTGGCGGCGAATCTTCCACTGGTGTTGTTGCGCGCCTTCTCGGAGACGCGCTCCAGCGTGCCGACGAGGTCGTGGGCGTCGGTATGGGAGACGAGTTCCTCGTCGGCGATGGCGTTCCACGCGTCGAGGGCGGGCAGTCGGGCCAGCAGGCGCATGGTGCGGCGGTATGCGCCCACCGCGTAGTGCGCGGCTTCCCGGCACGTGTCCTCGTCGGCTCCGGCTACGCGGCCCGCGAGGACGAGCGAAGTGGCGAGTCGCTTCACGTCCCATTCCCAGGGGCCGTGCACCGTTTCGTCGAAGTCGTTGAGGTCGATGACGAGGCCGCCGCGGGCGTCGGCGTAGAGGCCGAAGTTCGCCGCGTGGGCGTCTCCGCAGATCTGGGCGCCGATGCCGGTGACGGGCGTCTGTGCGAGGTCGTGGGCCATGAGGCCGGCAGATCCGCGCAGGAATGCGAACGGGGTCGCCGCCATCCTGCCGACGCGTATGGGCGTGAGCTCTTCGATCCGGCCGAGGTTGGACTCCTCGACCGCCCTGACGGCGTCGGGGCGAGCGGGGTGCAGAGTGAGGGCCGCGTGCGCGGAGCGCGGTACGCGGTCGCGCAGGGCCTTGCCCTCCTGCTTGGGTGACCCGGAGGAGGGGCGCGCCGCGAACCCCTCGACGGCCGGCAGCCGTCGGGCCGCCGGTTCCTCACGCTGCGCCGGCACCGCAGTGTCGAGCTCGGTCACGCGGACCGCCTCCCCCGTCTCTGAACATCAACTGGCAACGACCGTACCGCCGTCGGCCGAAACCCGTCAGAGCCTGTGGATAACCCCGTGACTGTGGAAAACGAGCGCGGAACAGGAACGGGGAACCCGAGCGCGGAACCCGCACCCAGCCCTCCCTCGCCAGCCGCTCTACCCCTCAGGCAGATACGCCTCGGCCCACAGCCCGAGTTCCTTCAGCGCCGGTTCGAGGGCGGCGCCCGCTTCGGTCAGGCGGTACGCGACGCGGAGCGGGGGTCCTTCGTCGACCTCGCGTACGACGAGGCCGGCGGCGCCGAGTTCGGTGAGGCGGTCCGAGAGCATGCGCTCGCTGATGCCGGGGATGGCTCGGCGCAGGTCGGCGAAGTGAACGGGGTGCTGGAGGAGGACGGAGACCACGAGTCCCGTCCAGCGCTTGCCGAGCAGGCCGAAGACGCGGGTGATGCCGCCGTCGACCCGCTTGCACGCGTCGGGGTTGTGGATCCCCGCCTCGCGTACGGAGCCGCTCTCGTGTTCCCCGTTGCCCGCCATGCCTTCAGAGTACTGCCCTCCCGTAGGGGACTAAATAAAAGTAAGTTACTGTTCATACGGTAGCTCCGAACGGAACTGCACCTACTCAGCCACCCACCTGCTTCCCGACCACCCCGCACCTTTGGAGACCCGCAATGCCCACCCTTCTTCACATCGACTCGTCCGTCTGGCCCGGCTCGGCCTCCGCTTCCCGCACCGTCGCCGACGCCTTCCGCAAGACCTGGGAGGAGCAGCACCCCGACGGCACCGTGATCTACCGCGATCTGGCCGTGAACCCGGTCCCGCACCTGGACACGGTCGGCGCCTCCGCCGGTTTCGCCGATCCCGCCACCCACAGCCCGGAGCAGGCCGCAGCCTTCGCCGGGCGCCGGGAGCTCATCGAGGAGCTGGAGCAGGCGGACGCGGTGCTGATCGGCGCACCTATGTACAACTTCTCGATCCCGTCGACCCTGAAGGCATGGCTGGACCAGGTGATCCTCATGGGGCGCACCGCCGGCGAGACGCCGTCCGCGAAGGGGACGCCGGTCACGGTCGTCGCCAGCCGTGGCGGCTCGTACGCGCCGGGCACCCCGCGCGAGCCCTTCGAGTACGTGCAGAACTACCTGCGTGATCTTCTCGGCACGATGCTCGGCCTGGACGTGGCCTTCATCGTTCCCGAGCTGACCCTGGCGCACACGACTCCGGCGATGAGCGAGCTCATCCCGCTCGCCGAGGCGTCCCGCGCCAAGGCCCTGGAAGACGCTGACGCCCGGGCCAAGGAGCTCGCCGCGCGCTTCTCGGCCGACGCCGCCTGACGCTCCGCACCGTCACCAAGGCACCGAGGGTCCCCTGTCCCGTACGGCTCCCGTTCGACCCGTTCCGTACGACGCCGGGGACCCTTCAACAATCAGTGTGATTGTCCTCACCACAGGACCGCTCACATCCGGAAAACGCAGAAGCCCCGCAGATCTGAGATCTGCGGGGCTTCCGTCTTGTGCGCGAGGGGGGAGTTGAACCCCCACGCCCTTTCGGGCACTGGAACCTGAATCCAGCGCGTCTGCCTATTCCGCCACCCGCGCATTGGGTGTGCCTTCCGGTCCCTCGCCCTTTGGGGGCGAGCGCCTTCCGACATGCAGAAGATTAGCACGCTGCCGAGGGTGGATTCACATCCGTTTTCGCGGGCACCTGCTGGGCAGGGCCACCCCCGCTGACCTCGCATCCGATGCAGTCAGCCGGCAGTCCGACAGCGGTCCGCCGACAGTTCGCCGACAGTTCGCCGACAGTCCGACAGCACTCCACCAGCAGTCCGAAGCCCCCGGAGAGATCCACTCCACCCCGGGGCCCCTCCCCGAGGACCCGCCCCGAAGCCCCGCCGCCGACGCAGCGAAAGGCACACATTCACACTCCCGCAGCCCCGGACCCGAGCCTCCCCTCCGTCTCACCTTCCCCGTCCCCTCCCGGCTCCACCGCCGCGTGCGGGACACTGTCCAGGGACCCCCTCTACGATCCAGCTGTGAGGGTCGACACTCATCGACCGGGCTGACAGGGGGAACCAGCCGATTTCCCGGCGCGTGGATACGATCAGTAAGCAGTACCAGGACGAAAACGAAGGAGGAGGTGCCCCATGGGAGTCCTGAAGAAGTTCGAGCAGCGTCTCGAGGGTCTGGTCAACGGCACCTTCGCCAAGGTGTTCAAGTCCGAGGTCCAGCCCGTCGAGATCGCCGGCGCCCTCCAGCGCGAGTGCGACAACAACGCGACGATCTGGAACCGCGAGCGGACCGTCGTCCCCAACGACTTCATCGTGGAGCTGAGCGCGCCGGACTTCGAGCGCCTCAGCCCCTACTCGGGGCAGCTCGGCGACGAGCTGTCCGGCATGGTGCGCGACTACGCGAAGCAGCAGCGCTACACCTTCATGGGACCGATCAAGGTCCACCTGGAGAAGGCGGACGACCTGGACACGGGTCTGTACCGGGTACGCAGCCGCACGCTCGCGTCGAGCACCAACCAGCAGCAGTCCCAGCCCTCCCAGCAGCCGCCGCAGCCCGGCCGGGGTCCCGCTTCGGCGCCCCCGGCGGCGGGCGGAGGCTACGGCTATCCGCCGGCGGCAAACGCTGCCGGGGGGTACGGCCAGCCGCCGGCCAGCGCGCCGCCGATGCCCGCGGGGCCGCCTCCGGGCCGCCCTACGCAGGCCCCGGCGGGAGCCCGGCCGCGTAATCAGGCAGGACCGCTGCCCGGCGCACAGGTGCGTCACTGGATCGAGATCAATGGCACACGCCATCAGATCTCGCGCCCCACGCTGGTCCTCGGCCGCAGCACCGAAGCCGATGTGCGGATCGACGACCCCGGCGTCTCTCGCCGGCACTGTGAGATTCGGACCGGAACGCCCTCGACGATCCAGGATCTCGGGTCCACCAACGGCATCGTGGTGGACGGGCAGCACACCACCCGCGCTACGCTCCGCGACGGCTCGCGGATCGTCGTGGGCAGTACCACCATCATTTACCGGCAAGCCGAAGGGTGAAGCGGGGGCAATGTCAGAGCTGACCCTTACGGTCATGCGGTTGGGTTTCCTGGCCGTTCTGTGGCTGTTCGTGATCGTGGCCGTCCAGGTCATCCGTAGCGACCTGTTCGGCACGCGCGTCACCCAGCGCGGGTCGCGTCGTGACAGCGGGCGCCAACAGCAGGCCGCGGCCCGCCAGGCCGCGCCGCCGCAGCAGCGCGCCCAGCAGCAGAACAGCGGTGGAGGCGGCGGGCGGCAGCGCCGCGGCGCCCCCACGAAACTCGTCGTCTCCGAGGGCACCCTCACGGGCACCACGGTGGCGCTGCAGGGCCAGACCATCACGCTGGGCCGTGCGCACGATTCGACGATCGTTCTCGACGACGACTACGCGTCGAGCAAGCATGCCAGGATCTACCCGGACCGGGACGGACAGTGGATCGTGGAGGACCTCGGGTCCACCAACGGCACCTATCTCGACCGGGCCCGGCTGACCACCCCGCAACCGATTCCGCTCGGCGCGCCGATCCGCATCGGCAAGACCGTCATCGAGCTGCGGAAGTAGTACGACAATGAGCGAGCGGAGCGAGCGAGCCGACGCGGTCACCCAAGACCTGAGCGCGCTCCCGACCGGAGGGTGGGCACCGTGCGGATGTACCCGGAGCCGACGGGCGAGGTGCGCATGAGTCTGTCACTGCGCTTCGCCGCCGGATCGCACAAAGGCATGATCCGCGAGGGGAACGAGGACTCGGGCTACGCCGGTCCGCGCCTTCTCGCGATCGCCGACGGCATGGGCGGTCAGGCCGCCGGTGAGGTCGCCTCGTCGGAGGTGATCTCGACGATCGTCGCGCTCGACGACGACGTTCCCGGCTCCGACATCCTCACGTCGCTCGGCACGGCCGTGCAGCGGGCCAACGACCAGCTGCGGATGATGGTCGAGGAGGACCCCCAGCTGGAAGGCATGGGGACGACCCTGACCGCTCTGCTGTGGACGGGTCAGCGCCTCGGTCTCGTGCACGTCGGCGACTCGCGCGCGTATCTGCTGCGCGACGGTGTGCTGACGCAGATCACGCAGGACCACACCTGGGTGCAGCGCCTCGTCGACGAGGGCCGCATCACGGAAGAGGAAGCCACCACTCACCCGCAGAGGTCCCTCCTCATGCGCGCGCTGGGCAGTGGCGATCACGTCGAGCCCGACCTCTCCATCCGCGAAGTTCGGGCCGGCGACCGGTACTTGATCTGCTCCGACGGCCTGTCCGGCGTGGTCTCCCACCAGACGATGGAGGAGACCCTCGCCAGCTACCAGGGCCCGCAGGAGACCGTGCAGGACCTGATCCAGCTGGCGCTGCGCGGCGGTGGCCCGGACAACATCACGGTGATCGTGGCGGACGTCCTGGACATCGACAGCGGTGACACGCTCGCCGGTCAGCTGTCCGACGCGCCGGTCATCGTGGGCGCGGTCGCCGAGAACCAGCAGCACCAGCTGCACGACGGCGGGGCGATGCAGACCCCCGCGGGCCGTGCGTCGGAGCTCGGCCGCGGGTCCGGCAGGCCGGTGCCCGGGCAGGGCGGCGGCGGTGGCGAGTTCGGCCCGCCCGGCAGCGGCGACGCGGCCGGTTACGCCCCCGAGGGAAGCTTCGGCTCGTACGGGGACGACGACTTCGTCAAGCCGCGGCGCGGCCGTAAGTGGCTCAAGAGATCCTTCTTCATCGCCCTGGCGCTGGCCGTCGTGGGCGGTGGCCTGTACGGCGGCTACCGCTGGACGCAGACGCAGTACTACGTCGGTTCGAACGAGTCGCATGTCGCGCTGTACCGCGGCATCAGCCAGGACCTGGCGTGGGTGAGTCTGTCGAAGGTCGAGAAGGACCACCCCGAGATCGAACTCAAGTACCTGCCGCCCTACCAGCGCAAGCAGGTCGAGGCGACGATCACCGAGGGCAGCTTCGGTGACGCCAAGGACAAGATCGGCGAGCTGTCGCTGCAGGCCTCGGCCTGCAGGAAGGACGCCGAGCGCCGTCAGGCGGAGAACGAGCAGAACGCGAAGACCGGCGAGGGCGAGGCGGGTGGCACCACGGGCGCCACCAAGACGTCTTTCACCACGTCGCGCACCTCGGCGAAGACAGCGCCGAGTCCGACACCCACGCCGTCCGGAACGGCCAAGTCCAAGACCGCACCGACGCCCACACCTGGCCCCAGCCTCTCGGAGGATGAGCAGAAGCTGGTCCCGCTGTGCGGTAAGCAGTAAGCAGCCGTTGGGGGCCTTTGCACGCCATGAGCAGTAGCACTACACACACGTCGACCATCGGCGCGATCGGTGCGCCGAGCCGGCGCAACACCGAGCTCGCGCTTCTCGCGTTCGCCGTCGTCATCCCTGTTTTCGCGTACGCGAACGTGGGGCTGGCGATCGACGGCTCGCTGCCCGCCGGGCTCCTGGGCTACGGCCTCGGCCTCGGCCTGCTCGCGGGCGTCGCGCACATCGTCGTACGCCGGTTCGCGCCGTACGCCGATCCGCTGCTCCTGCCGATCGCGACCCTGCTCAACGGCATGGGTCTGGTCATCATCTGGCGCCTGGACCAGTCGGAGCGCCTGCAGCAGCTGGCCAAGTCGCAGTACGGGTCGTTCAGCCCGGACGCGCCGAACCAGCTGATGTACTCCGCGATCGGCATCGCCCTGTTCGTGGGCGTGCTCATGCTGCTCAAGGATCACCGCATCCTGCAGCGCTACACGTACATCTCCATGGTGGGCGCGCTGATCCTGCTGCTGCTGCCGCTCGTGCCGGGTCTCGGCATGAACGTGTTCGGCGCGAAGATCTGGATCAGCATCGGCGGGTTCTCCATCCAGCCCGGTGAGTTCGCGAAGATCGTCATCGCGGTGTTCTTCGCGGGCTACCTGATGGTGAAGCGGGACGCGCTCGCGCTGGCCAGCCGCCGCTTCATGGGCCTGTATCTGCCGCGTGGCCGTGACCTCGGACCGATCATCGTCGTCTGGGTGATGTCGATCCTCATCCTGGTCTTCGAGACGGACCTCGGTACGTCGCTGCTGTTCTTCGGCATGTTCGTCGTGATGCTGTACGTCGCCACGGAGCGCACCAGCTGGATCGTGTTCGGTCTGCTGATGTCGGCGGTCGGCGCGGTCGGTGTCGCCTCGTTCGAGCCGCACGTGCAGAGCCGTGTCCAGGCGTGGCTCGACCCGATGCACGAGTACATGCTCAGCAGGCAGGGCGTCGGCGGTCACTCCGAGCAGGCGATGCAGGCGCTGTGGGCGTTCGGCTCCGGTGGCGTACTCGGCACGGGCCTCGGCCAGGGCCACTCCGACCTGATCAAGTTCGCCGCGAACTCCGACTTCGTCCTCGCCACGTTCGGCGAGGAGCTCGGCCTCGCGGGCATCATGGCGATCCTGCTGATGTACGGGCTGATCGCGGAGCGCGGTCTGCGTACGGCTCTCGCGGCCCGCGACCCGTTCGGCAAGCTGCTCGCGGCGGGTCTGTCCGGCGCGTTCGCGATCCAGGTGTTCGTCGTCGCCGGCGGTGTCATGGGTCTCATCCCGCTGACCGGTATGACCATGCCGTTCCTCGCGTACGGCGGTTCCTCCGTGATCGCGAACTGGGCACTGATCGGCATCCTGATCCGTATCAGCGATACCGCGCGCCGCCCGGCGCCGGCCCCCGCCCCCAGCCCCGACGCCGAGATGACCCAGGTGGTCCGACCGTGAACAAGCCCCTGCGCCGGATCGCGATCTTCTGCGGGCTCCTCGTCCTCGCTCTGCTGATCCGCGACAACTGGCTCCAGTACGCCCAGGCCGACAAGCTGCAGTCCGACAAGCAGAACCCGCGCGTCGCCATCGAGCGGTACGCACAGCCGCGCGGCGACATCATCGTCGACGGCAAGTCGATCACGGGTTCCGTGGCGACGGACGGCACCGACCTCAAATACAAGCGGACCTGGAAGGACGGGCCCATGTGGTCGCCGGTCACCGGGTACGCCTCGCAGCTGGTCGGCGCGAGCCAGATCGAGTCCATCGAGGACGGCATCCTCACCGGCAACGACGACCGGCTGTTCTTCCGCCGCACCCTCGACATGATCACCGGCAAGAAGAAGGAGGGTGGCAACGTCGTCACCACCCTCAACGCCGCCGCGCAGAAGGCCGCGTACGACGGTCTGAAGAACCGTGGCAAGGGTGCCGCCGTCGCGATCGACCCGAAGACCGGTGCGATCCTCGCGATGGCGTCGACGCCGTCGTACGACCCGTCGTCGTTCGCCGGGATCCTGCAGAAGGACGGCGACACCTTCGGCAAGCTCGACAAGAACAAGGACAAGCCGCTCACGAACCGCGCGCTGCGCGAGACGTACCCGCCCGGCTCGACCTTCAAGATCGTTACCGCCGCGGCCGCGCTGGAGCACAACCTCTACAACGGCGCCGACGAGAAGACCGACACCCCGCTGCCGTGGATCATGCCCGGCACCACGACGCCGCTGAAGAACGAGGGCAACATCCCCTGCGAGGACGCGACGCTGCGGGTGGCGCTGCGCTACTCCTGCAACACCGTCTTCGGCAAGGTCGGCGCCGACCTCGGCAACGACAAGATGCTGGAGACGGCGGAGAAGTTCGGCTTCAACAAGGAGCAGTTCACCCCGGTCCGTTCGAACGCGTCCGTGTTCTCCAAGAACATGAACAAGTCGCAGACGGCGCTCTCGTCGATCGGTCAGTACAACACCGCGGCGACGCCGCTGCAGATGGCCATGGTGGCCTCCGCGGTCGCCAATGACGGCAAGCTCATGGAGCCGTACATGGTCAGCGAGCTCCAGGCGCCGAACCTCGACACGATCGAGCACCACACGCCGAAGGAGATGAGCCGGCCGCTGTCGGAGAAGAACGCCCAGATCCTTCAGTCGATGATGGAGACGGTCGTCAGCGAAGGCACCGGTACGAACGCGCAGATCCCCGGCTATACCGTCGGCGGAAAGACGGGTACCGCCCAGCACGGCCTCAACAACAGCGAGAAGCCGTACGCGTGGTTCCTGTCGTACGCGAAGGCCAAGGACGGCAGCTCGCCGGTCGCCGTGGCCGTGGTCGTCGAGGACGGCAGCGCGAACCGTGACGACATCTCCGGTGGCGGTCTGGCAGCGCCGATCGCCAAGAGCGTGATGGAAGCGGTGCTCGCCAAGAAGTGACTCCGATCACGACTCCTTCACAACGGTGCACGTTGCGATACCGGTCCTGTATCGGGTGACGGCTCCAGGCAGGTCAGGCACGACAGGCCGGGTACGGTATGCCCGGACAGCACACCGCCCGACCCCGCACGGGTGACGGTCGGGACCGACGGAGAGGGCTGGTAGGTAACCATGGAAGAGCCGCGTCGCCTCGGCGGCCGGTACGAGCTGGGCCAGGTGCTCGGCCGTGGTGGCATGGCGGAGGTCTATCTCGCCCATGACACCCGGCTCGGTCGCACCGTGGCGGTGAAGACGCTACGCGCGGATCTCGCGCGCGACCCGTCGTTCCAGGCCCGGTTCCGCCGGGAGGCCCAGTCGGCCGCCTCGCTCAACCATCCCGCGATCGTCGCCGTGTACGACACCGGTGAGGACTACATCGACGGGACCTCCATCCCGTACATCGTGATGGAGTACGTCGACGGGTCCACGCTGCGTGAGCTGCTGCACTCCGGGCGCAAGCTGCTGCCCGAGCGTGCCATGGAGATGACGATCGGCATCCTCCAGGCGCTCGAGTACTCGCACCGCGCGGGAATCGTCCACCGTGACATCAAGCCGGCCAACGTCATGCTGACGAGGACCGGCCAGGTCAAGGTGATGGACTTCGGCATCGCCCGCGCCATGGGCGACTCCGGCATGACGATGACGCAGACGTCGGCCGTGATCGGCACCGCCCAGTACCTCTCCCCGGAGCAGGCCAAGGGCGAGCAGGTCGACGCGCGGTCCGACCTTTATTCGACGGGCTGTCTCCTCTACGAGCTGCTGACCGTGCGGCCGCCGTTCGTGGGCGACTCCCCGGTCGCGGTCGCGTACCAGCACGTGCGCGAGGAGCCGCAGCCGCCGAGCGTCTTCGACTCCGAGATCACCCCCGAGATGGACGCGATCGTCCTCAAGGCCCTCACCAAGGACCCGGACTACCGCTACCAGTCGGCGGACGAGATGCGCGCCGACATCGAAGCGTGCCTCGACGGGCAGCCGGTCGCGGCGACCGCGGCGATGGGCGCGGTCGGCTACGGCGGCCACCCGGACGACCAGCAGACGGCGATGCTGCACCCGCAGAACGGCGGCGGCCAGACGTCGATGCTGCCTCCGGTCAGCCCGGACGACGGCGGCTACGGCTACGACGAGCGCCCCGACCGGCGCCGTCAGAACCAGGGCAAGAGCCGTACGTCGACGATCCTGCTCGTCCTCGCGGGCATCCTCGTCCTGGTCGGCGCGATCCTGATCGGCAAGTGGTTCACCAGCGGGAGCGGGAGCGACGCACCGTTCGCGGCGCCCAAGTTCGTCGGCAAGACGGTCCCCGATGCCAGGCTCGCCGCCAACAACACGCACCTCAAGCTCGACGCCTCGAAGAAGGAGCCCTGCGACAAGTTCC
Organism: Streptomyces sp. NBC_01445; assembly: GCF_035918235.1. Lineage (NCBI taxonomy): Bacteria > Bacillati > Actinomycetota > Actinomycetes > Kitasatosporales > Streptomycetaceae > Streptomyces > Streptomyces sp. NBC_01445. The sequence continues at coordinate 5,309,872 of NZ_CP109485.1, forward strand.
CCAAGGGCCAGATCTGCACGCAGAGCCCGGCCGCGGGGGCCGACGTCAAGAAGGGCGACACCATCACGGTGACGGTGTCGACCGGGGCGCCGAAGGTCGCGGTGCCGAACGTCATCGACGACAACGTCGACGACGCGACGGCGAAGCTCGAGAGCGACGACTACCAGTTCGTGGTCAAGACCGAGCCGAAGGAGTCCAGCGCCAAAGCGGGCACGGTCCTCGACCAGGACCCGGTCTTCGGCAAGGAAGTGCAGAAGGGGAGCACCATCACCCTGACCGTCGCCAAGAAAAAGACAGTCTCCACCGTCCCGGACGTCTCCAACAAGACGTGCGACGAGGCGAAGGCACAGCTCGAGGCCAACAACCTCAAGGGCACCTGCACCGAGGAGGAGAACGCGACGGCCGAGGCCGGCAAGGTGTTCTCGCAGAGCCTCGTGGCGGGCTCCACGGCCGAGCCCGGCTCCACGGTCACCCTGAAGGTCGCCAAGGCGGCCCAGCAGATCACGGTGCCCGGTGACATCGCCGGCAAGAAGCTGAAGGACGTACAGAAGCAGCTGACGGACCTCGGTCTCGTCCCGGCTCTGTCGCCCGGCTCGTCCAACGACCCGAACGCCACGGTCGTGACCAGCCAGCCCGGCCCCAACTCGCCGGTGAACAAGGGCGACACGGTCACCCTGCTCACCACCCCGCCCGGCCAGAACGGCGGCGGGGACAACGGCGGCGGGATCTTCGGAGGCGTCACCGGCCGCCAGTAGGCGCCCTCCATGTCATGAAGGAACCCCGGCACCGCACAGGCGGCGCCGGGGTTCTTTCGTGCGGTGATTCGGGGGCTTGCGTATGTGGGGTCTTACGTGCGCCGATGGCGCCGTCAGCGCAGCTCCGCCGGCGGCGTCCGATCGCTGTCGACCTTGTCGATCCGCTCCAGCTCGCCCCACACCACGTAGCGGTACGTGGATGTGTAGACGGGCGTGCACGTCGTCAGCGTGATGTAGCGGCCGGGCTTCTTCACGCCCGACTCCTTGGGGACGGCGCCCAGGACCTTCACGTTGTACTTCGACGTCTCGGGGAGGATGTCGTACACCTTGTAGACGTACCACTTGTCCTTCGACTCGAAGACGATCGGGTCGCCCTTTTTGATCTTGTCGATGTTGTGGAACTTCGCGCCGTGCCCGTCCCGGTGCGCGGCGAGCGTGAAGTTGCCCTTCGCATCCTTCGGCAGCGCCGACTTGACCGGGTCGGTGTAGTAGCCGGCGACACCGTCGTTGAGGATCTTCGACGAGGTGCCTTTCTCGACGAGCACCTCACCGTTCCTCATCGACGGCACGTGCAGGAAGCCGATGCCGTTCTTGGTGTCGAGCGCGCCGGGGCCGTGGTCGGCCCACTGGTCGCGCACCTTGTCTCCCTGCTTGTGCGCGGCGCGGTCCGCGACCACGTTCGTCCACCACAACGAGTAGGCGACGAACAGGCCGAGGACCAGGCCCGCCGTGATGAGGAGCTCACCGAAGAGACTGACGGCGCCGGCGATGCGGCCACGGCCGCGTCGTGGCGCGGGCGGCGCCTCGCCGGCCCGCTCGTCGTGGTCGGTCGTCGCTGCCACTGCTTGTGCCCCGTCCCTGAACCTGCGCCTGTTACTTGCCACTTGCCCCGCTACTGCACCAGCGCGTCCGGCTTCCCCTTGCTGCGCGGCCGTTCCTCGACCATCTTGCCCCAGACGATCATTCGATACGTACTGGTGAATTCCGGCGTGCACGTGGTCAGCGTGATGTACCGGCCCGGAGCTGTGAACCCGGAGCCCTGCGGGATCGGATTGATGACTGTCGTGTTGCTCGGCGGGGTCTGCGGAAGAATGCTCGTCATCTTGTACACGTAGTACGTGTCCTGCGTCTCGACGACGATCGGATCGCCCGGCTGGAGCCGGTTGATGTAGCGGAACGGTTCGCCGTGGGTATTGCGGTGCCCGGCGACCGCGAAGTTGCCGGTCTTGGCGCTCGGCATCGCCGTCTCGATGCTGTCCTTGCCGTAGTGGCCCACCATGCCGCGGTCCAGGACCTTCGTCTTGCTGATGCCCTCGGCGATCGGCACGACGACGTCCAGCTTCGGGATGTGCATGATCGCGAAGCCCTGGCCGGGCGCGAACTTGTCCGGCTCGCGTTTGCCGTTCGCCCAGTCGTCCTGGAGGTGGTGCGCCGCGCTGCCCGCCTGCTGGTGGGCCCGGATGTTCGACCACCACAGCTGGTACGTGACGAAGAGCAGCATCAGCACGCCGATGGTGATGAACGTTTCGCCGATCGCCCGGCTGGCGACCTCGCCCGTACTCGGTTTGCTCGCCCTCGCGGCCCTGCGCGCCTCCAGACGGCTGCGGGGCGGGGAGGCGGGCTCCGGGGTCTGTGCGGGCGCCGCCGAGCGCCTGCCGCCGTGCTTGGCGGCCTTCCTGCGCGCGGCCCGGCCACCGGTCACCACGGGCGCGTCGACGCGCTCAGGGGCGCCGGAGTCGGACTCGGTGCCGGTCTCTGCGCCCGTGGAGGCGTCTGCGTCTGTGTATGCGCCCGTATCGGGCTCGGCCACTCCCCGGGTGTCCGCGGTGCGCAGGGCCACGGTCTCGTCGTCCGGGACCGGCCGCGGCGGTCTCGCCTCGTACTCGCGGACGGGCGGCACGTACGCGGGCTGCTGCGCCTGCTGTACCTGCGCCGGATGTGGTGCCTGCGGAGCCTGCTGCTCGCCGCCGTACCAGTCCTGTACGTAGCCCTGAGGGTCGTACCACTCCTGCTCCGGCTGAGGCGACGGCTGGGCCTGGAGCGGCTGTTGAGCGTCCGGCTGCGGCTGCGGGTACGGCTGGGGCTCCTGAGGCTCGTCCGCGGCGCGGAACCAAGGCGAGGGGTGCTGCCCGGGCAGTGGATCGTTCAGCGGGTCGTGGAGCCGCTGAACGGCCGCCTCGAACGCACCGGCAGCCTCGTACGGTTCCTGCTCGTACGAGGCTCCCTCGCGCTCGGGGCGCAGGGCGGTCACGCCGAGGCCCTGCCCACGACCGGGGCGAGCCCGGCCGATCGTGCCACCGCGGTCTTGTCGCCGCAGACGGTCAGCCAGTTGGCCAGCATCAGGTGACCGTGTTCCGTGAGGACGGACTCGGGGTGGAACTGCACGCCCTCGACGGGCAGTTCGCGGTGGCGCAGGCCCATGATGATGCCGTCGTCGGTGCGCGCGGTGACCTCGAGCTCGTCGGGGACGGTGTCCGGTTCAGCGGCGAGCGAGTGGTAGCGGGTCGCCGTGAACGGGTTCGGCAGTCCCGCGAAGACGCCCCTTCCCTCGTGCCGCACCAGGGACGTCTTGCCGTGCAGCAGTTCCGGCGCCCGGTCCACGACACCGCCGTACGCGACCTGCATGGACTGCATGCCGAGGCAGACGCCGAAGACGGGCACGCCGGTCTGAGCGCAGTGGCGCACCATCTCGACACAGACACCGGCCTGTTCGGGAGCGCCGGGGCCCGGGGACAGCAGTACGCCGTCGAAGCCGTCCTGCGCGTGCCGGGTCCCGACCTCGTCGTTGCGCAGCACTTCGCACTCGGCGCCCAGCTGGTACAGGTACTGGACGAGGTTGAAGACGAAGCTGTCGTAGTTGTCGACCACGAGAATGCGGCTGCTCGCGCCCACTAGTTGTTCACCGTCACATCGTTGAAGGGCAGCAGGGGCTCGGCCCACGGGAAGACGTACTGGAACAGTACGTAGACCACCGCGAGGACGAGCAGCAGCGAGATCAGTGCCCTGATCCACGTGTTTCCCGGCAGATGCCGCCAGATCCAGCCGTACATGCCGTCCCTTCCGTCGCCGTACGGCAACAGACTAACGGCGCAGGGCCTCCGGTTTCCCGGCCTCCGCGGGCTGGGTGGCATCAAGGTGCGCCCAGACGATCAGCCGGTGGCTGTGACCCCACTCCGGCTCGCACGTCGTCAGCGTCAGATAGCGGCCCGGCTCCGTGTATCCGGACTTGCGCGGCACCGGGTCGATGACGGCGACATCGCTGGGCAGCGTCTTGTAGGGCTTGGTGTCGATGCGGTACGTGAACCAGGTCGTACCGTCGGTGAGGACGACGGCGTCGCCGGGACGCAGCTTGGGGAAGTCCTTGAACGGGTCGCCGTAGGTGCGGCGGTGGCCGGCGACGGAGAAGTTCCCCTTCTGCCCGAGCTGCGCCGTGCCCGCGTAGTGGCCGAGGCCCTTCTTGAGGATGCCCACGCCCGTCCCCTGGAGCACCGGTTTGTTCCACGTGAAACCGAGCCGCGGGATGTACATGACGGCGAACGGCTTGCCGTCCTTGTAAGCGGACGGGGACGGCGAGGGCGTCTGGGGCCGGCTCTGGTCCTGGGCGGGGCTCTGGCTCTGACTCTGGCTCGGGGACGGGCCCGGACGGGGCTGTTCGACCGCCACCGATCCCTTGGACCACTGGTCCTGGAGGGTGTCGATCTGGTGGTCCATGGCACTGTCGGCCTTCACGCCGGTCCAGAACAGCACGTAGGCGACGAACAGCACGATCAGGGCGCCGACCGTGATGCACAGTTCGCTGAACGTCCTGACGACCACTCGGACCGACACAGGCTCCCCCAGGCGGCTACTCCACGGGCTTCGCGTAGTGGAGATCCACTGTGCCCGAGTAACCGGGAAGAGTCACCGCCCCGTCGTCCTCGACTTTCCAGCCGAGGCCGTAGGCGTTGACGTAGAGCATGTAGTTCTGGATCTGGGGCGAGACGGCGAGCGCCTGCTTCAGCTTCTCCGGGTCCCCGACCGCGGTGATCTTGTACGGGGGCGAGTAGACGCGGCCCTGGAGGATCAGGGTGTTGCCGACACAGCGCACAGCGCTGGTGGCGATGAGCCGCTGGTCCATGACCTTGATGCCCTGCGCGCCGCCGTTCCACAGGGCGTTGACGACGGCCTGGAGGTCCTGCTGGTGGATGACCAGGTCGTTCGGCTGGGGTTCGGGGTAGCCGGGGAGCTTGGCGGTGGCGTTCGGCGGGGCGTCCGCGAGCGTGACCGAGACGGCCTGTCCGCGCAGTTTCTTCGTCCCGGACGCCTTCTCCAGGGCGGACAGCTTGGCGTCCTCGGCCTTGGTGCCGGCGCCGCCGCGCTCGGTGAGGGCGTCGACGTCGTCGCGGATCGCGCTGTTGGACTCCTCGAGCTGGCCGTTCTTGTGGCTGCGCTCCTGGATGAGGTCGGAGAGCTTCAGCAGCGAGGTGTCCGTGCGGATGTTGGTGCCCTTGGCGGTGTTGAAGCTGGTGAAGAAGATCAGCCCGGCCAGGGCGAACACGGCCACGGTCAGCAGCCGCACGGGACGGAGGCGCACACGGGGGCGCCCCCCGCCGGGGGGCTCTTCCCGGGAGTCGGCAGAATTGCTCAACGTACCCTTATCTCCTTCAGCGCCGCGGAAGCACTACGCTAACGGACGCCCGGGGGAGCGCAGAGATTCCCCTTGTACGCTGCCCGGAGCCAGCCCACGTTCCCTGCGCGGCCACGCAGCGCATCGACAGGAGAGACCCTCGTGCCGAAGTCACGTATCCGCAAGAAGGCCGACTACACGCCGCCTCCGGCGTCGAAGCAGGCGGCGAATATCAAGCTGACCAATCGCGGCTGGGTAGCCCCGGTGATGCTCGCGATGTTCCTGATCGGGCTCGCCTGGATCGTCGTTTTCTACGTCACCGACGGCACCCTGCCGCTGGACGCGCTCGGCAACTGGAACATCGTCGTGGGCTTCGGCTTCATCGCGGCCGGGTTCGGCGTTTCCACGCAGTGGAAGTAGCTCTGCCCCTAGCTATCCACTGAGTTATCCACAGCTGTTTCCACAGTGGGGAAAAGGTCGGAAGATCTGTGGATAACCCACCGGGCGTTGACGCCGGTGTGACTGACGCACCGCAGCTCGCCCACATGTTCGCCCCTTGTCCTGGCTGGGGAAACCCAGGTCAGCGACAAGGGGCACACCTGTTCCCCACCGAGTGCACAGGATCCGGCACCGTCTGTGGACAACGTGAGCCAGAGACAGAGCTCAAGTGAGCTGGGACGTCCTCACAAGCACAGTGACGACCACCACGGCGAGGACGAGCGCACAGGTCCCGTACTGCACCAGCGAGCGGCGCTCCCTGGGGGCGTGGACCATCGCGTACCCGACGACCACACCGGCGACGAGCCCGCCGACATGGGCCTGCCAGGCGATGTTGCCCCACGTGAACGTGAAGAGCAGGTTCAGCGCGAGAAGGCCGATGACGGGGCGCATGTCGTAGTTGAGGCGCCGCACCAGCACCGCGGTCGCGCCCATGAGTCCGAAGACGGCCCCGGACGCACCGAGGGACTGCTCGCTCGGCCCCGCGATCGCGTAGGTCAGCGCGCTGCCGGCCAGCCCCGAGACCATGTACAGCGCGATGTAGCGGGCCCGGCCGAGCGCCGCCTCCAGCGGGCCGCCTAGCCACCACAGGCCCAGCATGTTGAACGCGATGTGCCACACCTCCTGGTGCGTGAACATCGCCGTCACCAGGCGGTACCACTCGCCGCCTGCCACGCCCTGGTCCGGGACGAAGGGCGCGGGAGGCCAGGCCCCGATCAGAACGAAGTCGGAGAGCAGCCGGTCCCACACATGGACCGCGATGAACACCGCCACGTTGATCCCGATAAGGATCTTCGTGACCAGGCGCGGATCGGCCGCGATCGTGCCGCCCGTGATCGTCCTCGGCCTGCTGGCTGCCGGGCTCTGTCCCGTACCGGAACCACCCCGCACACAGTCCGGGCACTGGAAGCCCACCGAGGCGCTGACCATGCAGTCCGGGCAGATGGGCTTGTCGCAGCGGGCGCAGCGGATCCCGGTCTCGCGGTCAGGGTGCCGATAGCAGCGGGGCGTGCCCTGCGCGTCCTGAGGACTCTGCGGACTGCCTGGCACCTGATCCATCGGAATCCCCTCGTACGAAACGTGCGCGGTCAACACATGGCCCCGCCCATCCTTACGGATGAGCGGGGCGTATTGGTTCCCGTCGGCCCGGTTCGCGTCAGCGGGTCTCGACGACGACCGACTCGATGACCACGTCGTTGACCGGCCGGTCCGTACGCGGGTTGGTCTGCGCGGTCGCGATGCCGTCCACGACCTTCTGGCTGGCCTCGTCGACGACCTCGCCGAAAATCGTGTGCTTACGGGTCAGCCAGGCCGTCGGCGACACCGTGATGAAGAACTGGGAGCCGTTGGTGCCCGGGCCGGCGTTCGCCATGGCCAGCAGGTACGGCCGGTCGAAGGCGAGGTCGGGGTGGAACTCGTCCCCGAACTGGTAGCCGGGACCGCCCGTGCCATTGCCCAGCGGGTCACCGCCCTGGATCATGAAACCGCTGATCACCCGGTGGAAGACAGTGCCGTCGTAGAGCTTGTCGGTGGACTTCTCGCCCGTCTCCGGGTTGGTCCACTCCCGCTCGCCCCGAGCGAGCTCGACGAAGTTCTTGACCGTCTTGGGCGCGTGGTTCGGCAGCAGCCGGACTTCGATGTCGCCTTGGTTGGTCTTCAGGGTGGCGTAGAGCTGCTCAGCCACGATCTGCCTTCCGTTGCCTTCTGTGACGATCCGATCCTCGCACGCCCCCGTTGACGCGTCGCCCGGCGGCAGCCGCAGAATTTCCGGCCGAGTCGCCACCGAGGAGGCGCGCCGCAGGACGATCCGTGGCATTGTCGTCCGCAAGCCCTCATTGCACCGTATTGATCAGCTATTGCCTGGAGTGCCTCAGTACATCCAAAGGCGGCTTATGCCCCGAATGCCCGCCCTCGCATGCCGCACTGCCGCCGGGCAGGCATGATCCGAAAAAGGGTGGAAAGGTGAAAACCTATATGCCACCGAGGAGGAGGATCCCGTGACCCGCATCGACAGCGTGCGCGCCGCGACCAGCTCGGCGAAGGACAGCGTGCTGCACGCCGCGGAAGTGGTGGCGCCCTACGCCGAGACGGCCAAGGACCGGACCGCACTGTATGCGCAGGAAGCGCGCGTACGGCTCGCGCCCGTGATGTCGCAGGCTGCGCAGCAGACCCGCGACCAATACGACACGTACCTCGCACCGCATCTTGAACAGGCCCGCAGCCATGTGCCGCCGAAGATCGACCAGGCCGCGCAGGACGCTGCCGTCCGCACCCGGAAGGCAGCCCGCAAGGCCGCCGTCTACGCCAAGCCGCGGATCGAGCAGGCCGTGGCCGCCGCCCAGCCCGTCCGCGAGGAGGCGACGGCCCGCAGCGTCGCGGCGATCGCCGCCCTGCGTGGGCAGGTGTCGCCGAAGGAGATCCAGAAGCTGGTCCGCAAGCACGAACGGCGGGCGCGGGCGGGACGCGTCGCCAAGGGCTTCCTCGTCGTCGGCATCCTCGCCGGGGGCGCCTTCGCCGCCTGGAAGTGGTGGGACAAGCAGGCCAACCCGGACTGGCTGGTCGAACCGCCGGCCGCGACCGAGGTGGCGGACAGCACGCCCCTGTCGTCGGTGGACGGCAGCCAGGGCGCCCTCGACCCCGAGGTCCAGGCCAAGCAGGCCGAAGCGGAGGCGGACGCCGCCGACCGCGACGACCGCGGCTGAGCCTCGAACGAGCAGTAACGCCGTAGGGCGGGAGACCAGTGGTCTCCCGCCCTACGGCGTTCACGTGTTTCACGCGGAACTGTGGAGCCTAGGAGATTCGAACTCCTGACATCTGCCTTGCAAAGGCAGCGCTCTACCAACTGAGCTAAGGCCCCGAAAACGATGCGTCGAACCGGAAGAAGTGCGATCCGGTGCGCATCGCAGACCAGACTACCGGGTCACCCCCCGGATCTCGCAAAAGGATTGGGGCTCCCGGTCCACGACCACTCTCCGTAAGATGCCCCACGTGGTTCGCGGCAGCGAACCGCCGTATTTGGGGAAGCGATGGGGAGACGCAATGGACGCCGCACAGCAGGAAGCTACCGCAAGAGCCCGGGAGCTCCAGCGAAACTGGTACGGAGAGCCACTGGGGGCGCTCTTCCGTCGCCTCATCGATGATCTGGGCCTCAACCAGGCCAGGCTCGCGGGGGTTCTCGGTCTGTCCGCGCCCATGCTCTCCCAGCTGATGAGCGGTCAGCGCGCGAAGATAGGTAATCCGGCCGTCGTCCAGCGTGTCCAGCTGCTCCAGGACCTGGCGGGTCAGGTCGCCGACGGAAGCGTCAGCGCCGCCGAGGCCACCGAGCGTATGGACGAGATCAAGAAGTCACAGGGGGGCTCGGTGCTCACCAACACCGCGCAGACAACAACCAGTTCGGGCGCACCCACGGTCAAGCGCGTGGTCCGCGAGATCCAGTCGCTGCTGCGCTCCGTCTCCGCGGCCGGGGACATCATCGATGCGGCGGACACCCTCGCCCCGAGCCACCCGGAACTGGCAGAGTTCCTCCGGGTCTACGGCGCCGGGCGCACCTCCGACGCCGTAACCCACTATCAGGCGCACCAGAGCTGATCCCGGCCGAACGGTAGCGATATCGGGCCGGCCGCGAGTCCCGCGGCCGGTCCTGGGCCGCGGGACCATCCGAGAGGCCGACGCGTCGTGACGGCCGAGGGGGGAGCGACGCACCACGATGGGTGAGGTCTTCGCCGGACGCTACGAACTGGCCGACCCGATCGGTCGCGGGGGAGCAGGCGCCGTATGGCGCGCCTGGGACCACCGGCGCCGCCGATATGTGGCCGCCAAGGTCCTGCTGCAGAGCGATGCCCACACCCTGCTGCGCTTCGTGCGCGAACAGGCACTGCGGATCGACCACCCCCACGTCCTCGCCCCGGCCAGCTGGGCCGCGGACGACGACAAGGTCCTGTTCACCATGGACCTCGTCGCCGGCGGCTCGCTGGCGCATCTGATCGGTGACTACGGGCCTCTGCCACCGTCCTTCGTGTGTCTCCTCCTGGATCAGCTCCTCGCCGGCCTCACCGCGGTGCACGCGGAGGGCGTCGTGCACCGCGACATCAAGCCCGCCAACATCCTCCTGGAGGCGACCGGCACCGCCCGGCCTCATCTGCGCCTCTCGGACTTCGGCATCGCGATGCGCAAGGGCGAGCCCCGGCTCACCGAGACCGACTATGTGGTGGGTACGCCCGGCTACTTCGCCCCCGAACAGGCGATGGGCGGTGAGCCGGACTTCCCCGCAGACCTGTTCGCCGTCGGTCTCGTCGCCCTGTATCTGCTCCAGGGCGCCCGGCCGGACTCCAGGGCACTGATCGAGCACTTCACCGATCACGGCACCCCTGGCGCGCCCCAGGGGATTCCCGGCCCTCTGTGGACCGTTGTGGCCGGTCTGCTGCAGCCTGATCCGGAAGCGCGCTTCCGTACCGCGACAGGCGCCCGCAAGGCCCTCCTGGCGGCCTCCGAGCTGCTTCCCGAGCCCGGACCCGACGACGAACTGGTCGAGGTCTTCGACCAACTCGGCGCGCTCCCACCAGGGTTCGCCCCGACCGGCCCGACCACGACCTCCCGCGCGGTCGCCCCCGGCCTCGTACACGACCGGAGCCAGGACCATGGCTCGGCCGGCCGTACGACAGGCCGTTCCACGACGCGGAAGCCCGCTCCGGAAGAGTCCCTGCCGGCGCTCCCACCGGAGCCCCCGACACCAGCGCCACCGCCACCGCTGTACGCCCCCGCGGTGCCGGACGTCCCACGGGCGGACTCGTCCGTCCAAGACCCCGCCACCGCCGTGCCCCAGGGGCCAGAGCCCTTCGCACCACAGACCGGCCCGCGCGGGCCCAGCGTCACGCCCGGGCCCACCCCGTCCGGACCCGTCCCACCCGGGACCATCCGGTCGGCAACCGGCAGACCTGGGTCCCGCACGTCGGGAACGGTCACGCCCGGCACCAGCATGTCCGAGACCGGCAGCTTCCACCTGCCGCCGCCTCCCCCTGCGCAGCCACCCACACAGCCACGCGTGCAGCCCTCCGCACAGCCATTCGCGCAGATCTCTCCCGAGCGGCAGCCAATCACCCCCAACACGGCGCCTCGCCACGCTCCCGAGTACACCGCCCAGCCGCACCCCCACCCCACGGCACCACACACCGCACCACAACCGACACCACAACCAACCCCACCAACCCGCCCGCACCCCCACGAGCCCTCCCCCCACACTCCGGCCACGACCCCGGCCACGCAGCGCTCCTACGCCGCTCCAGCTCCCGCATCGGCGCCCCCTCAGCCGGCCTCTATCTCTACGTACACCGCCCAGAGCGTTCAGGTTCCACTCCTCGGCCACCCGGATCCCGGCGGCGCTTCCCAGAGCCCGACCCCTCATCGGCGGGTGCGGAAACGGCGGCCGGGACCGCCCGCGAAGGTGGCGATCCCGGTGCTGTTCGTTGCCTTGGTCAGTTTCGCGGTGGGCATCTGGGCGCTGACCCAGGCCTGAGAACCTCCGACTCGCCCCGCCTACCAGCCAGCAGACGCCCGCCGGCGAGCGACGTACGTCCATACGCCGAGCCCCAGCACCAGCACGGAGCCCGTGCCGATCCCGGCGATCCCGACAACCGTCATGCGGTTCACCCGACCTGACCCGCCCTGCGCCGCCTGCCCGCCGCCCTGCCCACCCGTCGAGGGCAACGATGAGTCCCCGCCCTGCGCGGCCCCACTCTCAGCGGCGGCCCGGTCCGCGTCAGTGACCTGGAACGCCCCCGGATCCCGCACATACGCGGGCGCCGAAGCCGCGTCCCCCTGGACCGTCAGACGGAGCGTCAGCCCGGACTCCTTGTTCCCGAAGGTCCCCTTCATCTCCGGCGTGAGGGAGAGCTTCAGGTAGTACCAGCCGGCGAACCGCACGCCCGCTTCGTCCGCGCGCGACAGATAGCGGTTCTCGTAGGCGACCGGAGGCAGGGAGTCCAGTGCCGCCACGGAGGGCTCCCCTCCGTACGAGGCGTCCTTCGAAGTGACCTGCGTCCGCGCCGGGTTGTACAGCGCCACGCTGAGGGCGCTCGGCACAAAGCCCGTACGGTGCGCGTCCCCCGCCGAGGTGCCCAGCTCGGCCTCGGTGAAGAGCTGCTGTCCCCAGTCCAGCGGCACCCGGTAGAAGAGCGTCTGACCTGGGCGGATCCGGTCCTTCCACACGCCTTGCCGCAAGCTCTGCGCGTCGTTGAAGCCCGTGCCGCCCCGGCGTTCGGAAGGGATTCCGGCGGGCGGCCGCGGCGAAGCCGACGGCCAGGCCCCGGGCCCGGTGGTGGCGGACGGCGACTTGAGCGCGGGCTCCGAAGAGACACTCAGCTCCAGGTCCCAGCGCTCCCGCGTGGAGTCAGGCGCGGTCTTGCGCGCGACGACCACGTAATACGTGCCCGCATCCTGGCAGCGCCCGCCGCCCTCCCGGACGACCCGCTCCGCGGTGGCGGCTATCGGCCTCGGGTACTCGGCGGAGCGGAACGCCGCGACCTCGGAGTCACAGCGATTGCCCTGTCGATCCTGCAGGGTCACGGAAATGCTGTCGTTGAACGCCACCTTCACGTCCGCCCCGACCTTCGGCACCGCCACCGCCGAGACATACGTATCGGAGGATCCATCCAGGTCGACGCGGTAGTAACGCGTGCCGGCCGCCCCCTTCGCCCCCGACCCAATGCCGAGCCCGGTGCCCTTCACCCCCGCCTCGATGGAGCTCCGATAGATCTCCCCGGCCTTGAGCTCCGCCGCATCCGTACTGGTCACCGCACCCTGGACGGTCCTTGCGCCTTGTGCGAAGACATACGGAGCCGAGTCCGCAGCCGCCGCGGTCCCGGGCAGCGCAACCACCGCGACCGGCACGGCCACCGCGCATATCGCTGCCGCGAACGCCGACACCGGCCGTCCCCGCCCGCACAGCACCACGCGCCGCCCTCCGCGCCGACTCATCACGCGCCCCTTCGTCGCCCCGCCATCGCCATCGCTCAATCGCCGGGCATACCATCCTGCCGCCAGGGCCCCATACGCCCCACAGGCATTCGCCAAAGCAAGCAAATGATTTATGTAAGCAAATGGGAAGCCCGGGGCGACCTCACGCCCAACCTCACCCCGGACAGCACAAAGCCCCGACCGCGCATGCGATCGGGGCCCTGAAGAGACTGTCGTCGATACTCACGAACCCGTGGGTACGGAGTCAGTCGCCTCCGTCCACAGATCCTGCTCGGCGCGATCCGCCTGGATCTGGCGGTACACGAGGAGCCCGCCGATGGCGGCCAGTGCGACCAGGAGAAGCTTCTTCACCGCGCGACCTCGTCTTTCTTTGACGTAAGGGACCTCTGGCGCCCGACTATACACACCGGCCGATACCGATCAGTGACCTGCACCCGGGCCCAACTCCCGCACCCCGTCGACCAGTCGAACCGGATCACGGAGCTCCGATCACACTTCGCAGAACGTGACATTCCGTGTGATTGACGGCCTTACGGTGCGATTGCGCCCATCCGAGTGGTGTTCATCTGAACATCGACGCGCCACGGGCGTCGGTCCCCCACTGGAGAGCCCACATACACATCATGAGGAAAGTACGCAAATCGCCCAACCCGAAAGTGAGGGATCATGGCCGGCAACAAGGTCATCAAGCTGTGGACCGTCCTCATCACCGCCTTCCTCGCGGTACTGACCGCGATGGGTCTCACCTCCCCGGCCGCCGCGGCCACGCCCGTACAGCAGACGGAGGGCACCCGCAACACGGCGGTGAGCACCCCCGCCGCTACCGCCGTCCGAGCCCCCTGGGCCTTCAAACGGTCCCTGCCTCCCACAATGAAGCAGCGCATCCGCGCCGAGGCCCACGGTTCCTCCCCCAGCTGCCGCCACCGCCCGCCGGTCGACACGGAGTCCGGGAACGAGTTCGAAGACACCGCGGCAGGAATCAGCACCCTCCACTCGCAGCCGTAGCAACAGCGGTACGTGAAGACGAAGCTCCACCAGCAGTAACAGCAGCAGTAACAGCAGCAGTAACAGCAGCAGCAGCGAAAGCGGCAACGGCAAGAAAGCCGGCCCTGGAGAACCGCACCAGACCCTTCGCAGCAGACCCATCGCAGCAAAAGCTCCACCGCAAGAACAGCCGGTGAGGAAGACCGACAGGTACCACTGGCAGGCACCACCGCAGAGAACGTCCGGCAGCACGGTCATCGGCCCAAGCCGACAGCGCCGCTCAGCAGCCGGTACGAGCACGAGCACCACAGACCGACGCACTACCCGCACCACGGCCACAGCAGCGCGGCACCGCAGAACCTCGGCGGCGGCACCAGGCAGCGCTTCACCAGCGCAGCCACGCCCCGAACCTGCCCGCCGCACTCCAGATCCAGATCCAGACGGCACCAAACGGCAGGCAAGCGCCCACCGCGACACAGCGCCATCGATGCACCGCGCTCCCGCGCCCTCGACCTTTCACGACCCCGGCCACCACAGGCTGAGGGTCTTCTCGGCGTGTGCCCCCGGACTACGGCCCCGCCCCGCCGCCTTGAGACGCCGAGTCCGGCCATTGAGGACGTGCCCGTGCGCTGACCCGAGCACGAGGCCGCCGCCCTCGATGACACCCTCGGTGTCCAGCCTGGGCACCCTCGCACTGCCCGGCGTGCGCACCACGGGTCAGGTGCTGCTGCTCACCACACCGGGGGGACCCGCGTCAGCCTCGTACGCGGCGAGCAGATCGAACCGGCCGCCACCGCCCAGAGCTGTCGGGCATCGACATCACCGCCGCCGACGGCCAGTCCGTCACCCGCCGCGCCGAGTAGTGACCGTCAGCAAGTCAACAAGCACGCCAAAACGAAGAGAGGGCCTCTCCCACCAGGGGAGAGGCCCTCTCTTCATGTACTGCTTCTGTGGGGCTAACAGGATTTGAACCTGTGGCCTCATCCTTATCAGGGATGCGCTCTAACCAACTGAGCTATAGCCCCGCCGCGCTTTGCGGTGTGTGTCCCGCGCGCTGACCTCTGAAGATTAGCGCACGACCCGGCCAGTCCCAAAATCGATAGCTGGGACCCCGCCCCACCGGCCAAAAGGCCTGTGGAGCGCACCCCGTCAGGGAATGCGCTCCACATGAGTCACGGCGACCGAAGCGGCTGCCGCTCGGCTGCTACTCGTCCTCGGCGAGGGTCAGCTCGACTCCGCCCACGAGGCCCGCGGAGAGGTTGTAGATGAAAGCGCCGAGCGTGGCCAGCGCCGTCGCGAGGACGACGTCGATGACCGCGATGATCGACGTGAAGATCAGGACGCGCGGCAGCGACAGGAACGACTGAAGGTCGAAGCCATTGGACTCGTTCGAGCCCGTGGCCTCGGAGATCGTGCCGCCGACGGTCGAGAAGACGCCCATGGCATCCATGACCATCCACAGCACCGCGGCCGCGACGATGGTGCAGATACCGAGCGCGATGGAGAGCAGGAAGCTGACCTTCATCACCGACCACGGATCGGCCTTGGCGACCCTCAGGCGCGCCTTGCGCGTACGAGGCGTCGTGCGGGCCCCCGTGCGCGGCCTGCGGACCGCTCCGGCCGGCGGAGCCGCCTGGTAGGCCTGCGGCGGGTGGTACGGCTGCGAGGACTGCGGGGGCTGCTGGCGCTCCCCGGGCAGCGCCCCGTCCGTGCCGGCCGCGTACTGCTGCGCCTGCGGACCTCGGGTGTCCGTCACAGTTCCCCCCTGGGATCCATGAGACTCGTGCGAGTCGTTCGAGTCAGTGGCGGGGCCACGGCCGCCGTCCGTTTCCGTACCGGTCGATCCGGCGCCCGTGGCTCCGCTCACGATGACTCACTCCTCGCGTTACTCGGCCGTGGACTCCGTGCCCTCGTCCGTTTCGACAGCCGTCTCGACCTCGACGGACTCGTCGACGATGACGTCACCGTCGACCTCCTCCGCCTCGCGACCGGCCTCGGCGTTACGAGCGATACCGACCACGGCATCGCGCTTGCCCAGGTTGATCAGTTGGACGCCCATGGTGTCACGGCCCGTCTCCCTGACCTCGTTGACTCGCGTACGAATCACACCGCCGGACAGCGTGATGGCGAGGATCTCGTCGGTCTCCTCGGTCACCAGCGCGCCGACGAGCGATCCGCGGTCCTCCACGATCTTGGCGGCCTTGATACCGAGGCCGCCGCGACCCTGGACGCGGTACTCGTCGACGGCGGTCCGCTTCGCGTACCCGCCGTCGGTGGCAGTGAACACGAACGTACCCGGCCGGACGACATTCATCGAGAGCAGCTGGTCGCCCTCGCGGAAACTCATACCCTTCACACCGGATGTGGCACGGCCCATCGGGCGCAGCGCGTCGTCCGTTGCAGTGAAGCGGATGGACTGCGCCTTCTTGCTGATGAGCAGCAGGTCGTCCTCGGCGGAGACCAGCTCGGCGCCGATCAGCTCGTCGTCGGAGCCGTCCTCCGTCTCGCGGAGGTTGATGGCGATGACGCCGCCCGAGCGGGGCGAGTCGTAGTCCTTGAGGGGGGTCTTCTTTACGAGGCCGCCCTTTGTGGCGAGGACCAGGTAGGGGGCCGCCTCGTAGTCGCGGATCGCGAGGATCTCGGCGATCGCCTCGTCCGGCTGGAAGGCCAGCAGGTTGGCCACGTGCTGGCCGCGCGCTTCACGGCCGGCGTCCGGGAGCTCGTACGCCTTCGCGCGGTAGACGCGGCCCTTGTTCGTGAAGAACAGCAGCCAGTGGTGCGTCGTCGACACGAAGAAGTGGTCGACGATGTCGTCTTCCTTGAGCTTCGTGCCGCGTACGCCCTTGCCGCCGCGCTTCTGCGAGCGGTAGTCGACCGTCTTGGTGCGCTTGACGTAGCCGCCGCGCGTGATGGTGACGACGATGTCCTCTTCGGCGATCAGGTCCTCAATTGACATGTCGCCGTCGAAGGGCACCAGCTTGGAGCGTCGGTCGTCGCCGAACTTCTCGACGATCGCCGCGAGTTCCTGGCTGATGATCTGACGCTGGCGCTCCGGCGAGGCCAGGATCGCGTTGTACTCGTTGATCTTGATCTGCAGTTCGTCGTGCTCGGCGACGATCTTCTGGCGCTCCAGGGCGGCCAGCCGGCGCAGCTGCATCTCGAGGATCGCGTTGGCCTGGATCTCGTCGATCTCCAGGAGGCCCATCAGGCCCTCGCGGGCGATCTCGACGGTGTCACTGCGCCGGATGAGCGCGATGACCTCGTCGATGGCGTCCAGGGCCTTCAGGAGGCCGCGCAGGATGTGGGCGCGCTCTTCGGCCTTGCGCAGGCGGAACTTCGTACGGCGGACGATGACCTCGACCTGGTGGCTCACCCAGTGACGGATGAAGGCGTCCAGGGAGAGGGTGCGCGGCACGCCGTCGACGAGCGCCAGCATGTTGGCGCCGAAGTTCGTCTGGAGGTCGGTGTGCTTGTAGAGGTTGTTCAGCACGACCTTGGCGACGGCGTCGCGCTTCAGGACGATGACGAGGCGCTGGCCGGTCCGCGACGAGGTCTCGTCGCGGACGTCGGCGATGCCGCCGACGCGGCCGTCCTTCACCAGGTCGGCGATCTTCTGCGCGAGGTTGTCCGGGTTGACCTGGTACGGGAGCTCGGTGACCACCAGGCACTGGCGGTTCTGGATCTCCTCGACCTCGACGACCGCGCGCATCGTGATGGAGCCACGGCCCGTGCGGTACGCCTCCTCGATGCCCTTGCGGCCCACGACCAGGGCGCCGGTCGGGAAGTCCGGGCCCTTGATGCGCTCGATGAGCGCGTCCAGGAGCTCCTCGTGCGTGGCCTCCGGGTTCTCCAGGTACCACTGGGCGCCGGAGGCGACCTCGCGCAGGTTGTGCGGCGGGATGTTGGTGGCCATGCCGACCGCGATGCCCGCGGAGCCGTTGATCAGCAGGTTCGGGAAGCGGGCCGGCAGGACGGTCGGCTCCTGGGAGCGGCCGTCGTAGTTGTCCGTGAAGTCGACGGTCTCCTCGTCGATGTCACGGACCATCTCCATGGACAGCGGCGCCATCTTGCACTCGGTGTAGCGCATGGCGGCGGCGGGGTCGTTGCCCGGGGAGCCGAAGTTTCCGTTCGAGTCCACCAGCGGCATACGCATCGACCACGGCTGGGCCAGGCGGACCAGGGCGTCGTAGATCGAGGAGTCGCCGTGCGGGTGGTAGTTGCCCATGACGTCGCCGACGACGCGGGCGCACTTGTAGAAGCCCTTCTCGGGCCGGTAGCCGCCGTCGTACATCGCGTACAGGACGCGGCGGTGGACGGGCTTGAGGCCGTCCCGGACGTCGGGCAGGGCGCGCGACACGATGACGGACATCGCGTAGTCGAGGTACGAGCGCTGCATCTCGGTCTCGAGCCCGACGGGCTCGATGCGCTGGGCGCCCTCCTCGGGCACCGTTTCGACGCTGACGTTGATCTCGACGCCTTCTTCAGGCGTGGGGGGAGTGTTCTCGTCGGTCATTGCTGGTGAAGATCCTTTCTGATGCGGTCAGCTGAGACCGACTCAGATGTCGAGGAAGCGGACGTCCTTGGCGTTGCGCTGGATGAACGAGCGGCGTGCCTCGACGTCCTCGCCCATCAGGACGGAGAACAGGTCGTCCGCCTGGGCTGCGTCGTCGAGGGTGACCTGGCCGAGCACGCGGTGCTCGATGTCCATCGTGGTGATGCGCAGCTCCTCGGCGTTCATCTCGCCGAGACCCTTGAAGCGCTGGATCGAGTCCTCACGGATCCGCTTGCCCTGCTGGCGGCCGAGCTCCGTCAGGGCGTCGCGCTCACGGTCCGAGTACGCGTACTCGAAGTCCTCACGACCCCACTTGATCTTGTAGAGCGGCGGGCGCGAGAGGAACACGTAGCCGGCCTCGACGAGGGGCCGCAGGAAGCGGAACAGGAAGGTCAGCAGCAGGGTGTTGATGTGCTGACCGTCGACGTCGGCGTCCGCCATCAGAATGATCTTGTGATAGCGGAGCTTCTCGATGTCGAAGTCCTCGTGGACTCCGGTGCCGAAGGCGGAGATCAGCGCCTGGATCTCCTGGTTCTGCAGGATCTTGTCGATCCGCGCCTTCTCGACATTCAGGATCTTGCCTCGGATGGGCAGGATGGCCTGGTACTGCGGGTTACGGCCGGACTTGGCCGAGCCGCCGGCGGAGTCACCCTCGACGATGAAGATCTCGCACTTGGTGGGATCGTTCGACTGGCAGTCGGAGAGCTTGCCCGGCAGGGACGCCGACTCCAGCAGGCCCTTGCGGCGGGTGAGGTCGCGGGCCTTGCGGGCCGCCACGCGCGCGGTGGCAGCCTGGATGCCCTTGCGGATGATGTCCGCGGCCTCGACGGGGTTACGGTCCAGCCAGTCGTTCAGGTGCTCGTAGACCACCTTCTGGACGAAGGTCTTCACCTCGGTGTTGCCCAGCTTGGTCTTGGTCTGGCCCTCGAACTGCGGCTCGCTCAGCTTCACCGAGATGATCGCCGTCAGACCCTCGCGGATGTCGTCACCCGTGAGGTTGTCGTCCTTCTCGCGAAGCAGCTTCTTGTCGCGCGCGTACTTGTTGATCAGCGAGGTCAGCGCGGCGCGGAAGCCCTCTTCGTGGGTGCCGCCCTCGTGCGTGTGGATGATGTTGGCGAAGGAGTACACGCCCTCGGTGTAGCTGCTGTTCCACTGCATCGCGACCTCGAGGGACAGGAGCTTGTCCTTGTCCTCGGCCTCCAGGTCGATGACGGAGGGGTGCACCACGTCTCCCTTGCGGGAGTTGAGGTACTTCACGAAGTCGACGATGCCGCCCTCGTAGTGGTACTCGACGGCCTTGACCTCGGGCTTCTCGTCGGCGCCCGCCTCGTCCGCCCCGGCGACGGCCTTCGCCGACTCACGCTCGTCGGTGAGTTTGATCCTCAAACCCTTGTTGAGGAACGCCATCTCCTGGAAGCGCCGCGACAGCGTCTCGAAGGAGTACTCGGTGGTCTCGAAGATGTCCGGGTCGGCCCAGAAGGTGACCGACGTGCCGTGCTCGTCCGTGGCCTCGTGCTGCACGAGCGGGGCCGTGGGGACGCCCAGCTTGTAGTCCTGGGTCCAGCGGTGGCCGTCGGTCTTGACCTCGACGGCGACCTTCATGGACAGCGCGTTGACGACGGAGACGCCCACGCCGTGCAAACCGCCGGAGACCGCGTAGCCGCCGCCGCCGAACTTGCCGCCCGCGTGCAGCACGGTCAGCACGACCTCGAGGGCGGGCTTGCCCTCGGACGGGACGATGCCCACCGGGATGCCGCGGCCGTTGTCCACGACGCGCACACCACCGTCGTGCAGGATCGTCACGTCGATCGTGTCCGCGTGGCCCGCCAGCGCCTCGTCGACGGAGTTGTCGACGACCTCCTGCACCAGGTGGTGCAGGCCGCGCTCACCGGTCGAGCCGATGTACATGCCGGGCCGCTTGCGGACCGCGTCCAGACCCTCGAGGACTGTGATGGCGCTGGCGTCGTAGGCCGAGGTCACCTCGCCGGAGGACTGACTGGCCTCCGCCGGGGCCTGGCCGACGGCGTCGGCGGCAGTGGACGGGATGTTCTCGTTGGGGTTGCCGGAATCGGCCACGAAGCGCCCTTTCTGGCACAGCACAAGCCAAGCTCCCGGCGGTGGCCGGAGCGGCTGCGTCGTTCAGCGATAGTCAGCGTTGCTCGGTTGTCCCACAAGTGGGGCGGGATTAGCTCTCAGTCTACCGGTAGCGCCGACAGTGATGGGGGTTTGCCGGTACCTGAGTCCGCATGTGCCGCCCTGAACCGGCCTCTGCCGACTCCCCATATGCGTCCCGGGGCTCCAAGAGGCTCACAGCGGCACTCAGCGCTTCCGGGCGTCAACCGGGTGTCAACCCCCGGTCGGCAGCTCCCCCGACTCACCCGTAGGTGTCGCCGGGACCCTTGCTTCCTGGGGCGCGCAGGGGGCCGAAGCGGCGTGCGGGAGCGTTGGGCCCAAGGATCTTCAGAAGCCGTACGGTGCCGTGCCCGAGGTCCTCGTTGAGCCGCGCCACCAGCGTCGGAGCCAGGTAACGCAGCTGCATCGCCCAGGCCGTCGAGTCGCACTGGACGGTCAGGACACGCTCGTCCTCGTCGTACTTCAGGGGCTCGGAGTGCTTGGCGAGGTCCTCGCCCACGATCTCCGGCCAGCGGCCCATGACACCGCCGACAGCGGCCGGTGCCTCCCAGCCGCGCTCGGTGATCAGCCGGTTGATGGCCGCGCCGAACGCGACCGGGTCGCGGCCATCGGCGCGCGCCCCGGACCTCAGTCCGCCGCCTCGCCGGGCCTGCTTCTTCTGCTGGTCGGCCACTCCTCGCGCGCGTGCCTGCTCCTTCGCGGCGCGCAGGGCCACGCGCGCGAGGTCGACGCCGGACGGCTCGGGGGCCTTCTGGGGGGCGTCGCCGGATGTGTCCTCGGTCATACCCGCTCCACCGTTCCTTCGGACACCGCGTACCGCGTGCCCGCCAGGACGCCCGGCACATCGTCGTCCACCGCGGCCGTCACCAGGACCTGCTCGCCGGGGGCGACCAGCTCGGCGAGACGCTCCCTGCGCCGCGCGTCGAGCTCCGCGAAGACGTCGTCGAGCACGAGCACCGGCTCGTTCCCCTCGGCCCGCAGCAGGTCGTACGAGGCCAGGCGCAGAGCCAGCGCGTACGACCAGGACTCGCCGTGGCTGGCGTACCCCTTCGCAGGCAGCTGGCCGAGCTTGAGTATCAGGTCGTCGCGGTGCGGTCCGACGAGGGTGACGCCCCGCTCGATCTCCTGTTTGCGGGCCGCTTCGAGGGCGGCCATCAGCTGCTCGTAGAGCTCTTCGCGCGCGTGGCCGTCGATTTCGGGCGAGGACGGCTTGTAGTCGAGGGCGAGCGGGCCGCCGCCGGGCGCCAACTGCTCGTACGCCTTGTCGGCGAGCGGCTGGAGCGTGGCGATCAGGTCGAACCGCTGCGCGAGCAGCTCGGCGCCCACGCGCGCGAGGTGCTGGTCCCACACGTCGAGGGTCGACAGGTCCATTGACCGGCCGCCGTGCCTGCGGGCGAGCGCGGCCGACTTGAGGAGCGTGTTGCGCTGCTTGAGTACGCGGTCGTAGTCGGACCGCACGCCGGCCATGCGCGGGGAGCGGGCGGTGATCAGTTCGTCGAGGAAGCGGCGGCGCTCGCCGGGGTCGCCCTTGACGAGCGCGAGGTCCTCCGGCGCGAACAGGACCGTGCGCACGATGCCCAGCACGTCACGAGGTCTGACCTGCGAGGATCGGTTGATCCTGGCGCGGTTCGCCTTGCCCGGGTTGAGCTCGAGCTCGATGAGCTGCTGGCGCTCGCCCTGCCGGACCGCGGCCCGGATGACGGCGCGCTCGGCGCCCATGCGGACCAGCGGCGCGTCCGAGGAGACCCGGTGGCTGCCGAGGGTGGCGAGATAGCCGACCGCCTCGACGAGGTTGGTCTTGCCCTGCCCGTTCGGACCCACGAACGCGGTGACGCCCGGATCGAGAGGGACTTCGACCCGGGCGTACGAGCGGAAGTCGGCCAGCGACAGATGCGTCACGTGCATGGTCGTTCGCCGACCTCCCCCAAGGTGTGGAGCGGGTGTGGATGACTTCTTCGTGGAGCTTCGTGGAGCTTCGTGGACGAGGTGTGGGTTCGCTTTGTGGATTAGCTCTTCTCGACGGCGTGGCCGCCGAACTGGTTACGCAGGGCCGCGATCATCTTCATCTGCGGCGAGTCGTCCTGGCGCGACGCGAAGCGCGCGAAGAGGGAAGCGGTGATCGCGGGCAGCGGCACCGCGTTGTCGATGGCCGCCTCGACCGTCCAGCGGCCCTCTCCGGAGTCGGCGGCGAAGCCGCGCAGCTTGTCCAGGTGCTCGTCGTCGTCCAGCGCGTTGACCGCCAGGTCGAGCAGCCAGGAACGGATGACCGTGCCCTCCTGCCAGGAGCGGAAGACCTCACGCACGTCGGTGACGGAGTCGACCTTCTCCAGGAGCTCCCAGCCCTCGGCATAGGCCTGCATCATGGCGTACTCGATGCCGTTGTGAACCATCTTCGCGAAGTGGCCCGCACCGACCTTGCCCGCGTGGACGGCGCCGAATTCGCCCTCCGGCTTGAGGGCGTCGAAGATCGGCTGGACCTTGGCGACGTTCTCCTTGCTGCCGCCGTACATCAGCGCGTAGCCGTTCTCCAGGCCCCAGACGCCGCCGGAGACGCCGCAGTCGACGAAGCCGATGTCCTTGATGCCCAGCTCGACGGCGTGCTTCTCGTCGTCGGTCCAGCGCGAGTTACCGCCGTCCACCACGACGTCGCCGGGCGAGAGGAGGTCGGCGAGCTCGTCGACGGTGGCCTGGGTCGGGCCGCCGGCGGGCACCATCACCCACACCACACGCGGGGCCTTGAGCTTGCCCACAAGCTCCCCGAGGCTGTGGACATCCGCGAGGTCGGGATTGCGGTCGTATCCGATGACGGTGTGGCCGGCGCGGCGGATGCGCTCGCGCATGTTGCCGCCCATCTTGCCGAGACCGACGAGACCGAGCTCCATCAGGTGGTTCCTTAAGTTGCGACCGGGCGTGAGGTGGTGCGTGAGGCACTCCCGCACCTGTGTTCCGAGCCTAAGCCTGGGGGTACCACCCACGCCTTTCGGGCAGAGGGGGAGTTCACGCACACCTGTGGGCATAGCCGCTCAGGCGAACGCCCGGCGGCCATGCCCTGTGGAGCGTCAGCCCGACAGCCGCACCGGCATGATCAGGTACTTGTACGCGTCGTCCGCCTCGGCGTCCACGGCCGGCCTGCCGCTGAGCAGCGCCGGCTTCGTGGAGGTCGTGAAGGAGAGCTGGGCGACCGGGGAGTCGATCGCGCTCAGACCGTCCAGCAGGAACGTCGGGTTGAAGGCGATCGAGATGTCGTCGCCGTCGAGCTGGGCGTCGACCCTTTCCACAGCCTGTGCGTCGTCGCTGGAGCCGGCCTCCAGGATCAGCACGCCCTGCTCGAAGCTGAGCCGCACCGGGGTGTTGCGCTCGGCGACGAGGGCCACACGCTTGACGGCCTCCACGAAGGGGGCGGTCTCGATGACGGCCACGGAGTTGAACTCCGTCGGGAACAGGGTGCGGTACTTCGGCAGGTCGCCCTCGAGTAGACGCGTCGTCGTACGGCGGCCGGCGCCCTCGAAGCCGATGAGACCCTCACCGGCGCCGGAGCCCGACAGGGCCAGGGTGACCGTGTCACCGCTGGTGAGCGCCTTGGCGGTGTCCAGGAGCGTCTTGGCGGGCACCAGGGCGACCGCGGACGCCTCGGGGTCTTCCGGCTTCCACAGGAACTCGCGGACCGCGAAGCGGTAGCGGTCGGTGGACGCCAGAGTGACCGTGTCGCCCTCGATCTCGATGCGCACACCCGTGAGTACCGGCAGGGTGTCGTCACGGCCCGCGGCGATGGCCACCTGGGCCGCGGCGGAGGCGAAGACCTCACCGGGGACGGTGCCCGTCGCGGTCGGCATCTGCGGCAGCGCCGGGTACTCCTCCACAGGCAGGGTGTGGAGTGTGAATCGCGAGGAGCCACAGACCACGGTCGCTCGTACACCGTCTGTGGAAATCTCCACCGGACGGTTCGGCAGGGCACGGCAGATGTCTGCCAGGAGCCGGCCGGAGACGAGGACCGTGCCCTCTTCGTCGATCTCCGCGTCGACCGAGACCCGCGCCGAGACCTCGTAGTCGAAGCTCGACAGGCTCAGTGCGCCCTCCTCGGCCTTCAGGAGAAGGCCCGCGAGGACAGGCGCAGGCGGTCGGGCCGGGAGGCTGCGCGCCGCCCAGGCCACTGCCTCCGCGAGTACATCGCGTTCCACCCGGATCTTCACCGTAAGCCGCCTCCTGCTGTTGCTGGCTGCTCTCGCCCTGCGTTGGTCTTCGGTCTTCGTCGTGTGACTCGGTGTCGCTCAGCCGCCACATGGGAAGGACACCGGGGAACAGTCTGACGTACGGCGCTGACAGTCGTTGCCGCTCGGGGTCAAGTCGTGCCGACCCGCTGTCGGGCACCGGACCCCGAGTTGTGCACAGCCCCCACTTCAATCCTGATTCCCAGCTATCTCTAGTTGGGAGTAGTAGTAGGGGCTGTGGAAACCGTGGATAACTGCCTTTTCGCAGGTCAGAGTCGGTTTTTTGTCCACCGGGCCTGTGGGCGCGAGCGGTGGACAACCGGGGTTCTCTGTGGACGGGGAAAAGTTCTGCACACCCGATGCACAGGCCGGGGCCACTTCTCCCCAGGGCTGTCCCCAGCTTTTCCCCGGTTCCCCACAGCCCAATCACACGCCCTGATGTGACGCCTTTCACTCGGCACGGTGATTCCACGCGTTCTGTTGCCGAACAGTGGACAGCTGTGTGGAGAAGCCGCCCGCAGCTGTGCACAAGGGCCTCTGACCTGTGGGTCGACGGTGGACAACGAAACCCACACCCTGTGGAGGAAGATCTTGTCCACAGCCTGTGGAGATCTTTTGTCCACGAATCCACAGCCGTCTGACCTGGTCTGATGGTCATTCAGCGCGGGGCCCTGTGGACACAGTCTGGACAACTTGGCAGTCCCCAGGGTGTGGACGCAAGAAAGTCCGCACATCTGTGGAGAAGACCCGTAACCAGGGACCGGAATCGAACATCGCGTCCGGCCGCCCCGTCCCGCCGCAACGAAGAAGGGCGCCCCAGGAGTTGTCCCGGGGCGCCCTTCGACGTCGTACAGAGGGGTCTGAAGGCCGCTGTCAGCCGTTCTTGATGCGGTTGGTGAGCTCGGTGACCTGGTTGTAGATGGAC
Source organism: Streptomyces sp. NBC_01445 (assembly GCF_035918235.1). Lineage (NCBI taxonomy): Bacteria > Bacillati > Actinomycetota > Actinomycetes > Kitasatosporales > Streptomycetaceae > Streptomyces > Streptomyces sp. NBC_01445. Next base: position 5,335,505 of record NZ_CP109485.1, read on the forward strand.
CGCCGCTCGGCCATCAGCGCACGGATCTTGCGGTCCGCGTGCATGACGGTCGTGTGGTCGCGGCCGCCGAACTGCGCCCCGATCTTCGGCAGGGACAGGTCGGTGAGTTCACGGCACAGGTACATCGCGATCTGGCGTGCCGTCACCAGGACGCGGCTGCGCGACGATCCGCACAGGTCCTCCACCGTCAGGCCGAAGTAGTCGGCCGTCGCCGCCATGATCGCCGTCGCCGTGATCTCGGGGGCCGAGTCCTCGCCGCCGGGGATCAGGTCCTTGAGGACGATCTCCGTCAGACCGAGGTCCACCGGCTGCCGGTTCAGCGACGCGAAGGCCGTGACCCGGATCAGCGCCCCCTCCAGCTCGCGGATGTTGCGCGAGATGCGGGACGCGATGAACTCGAGGACCTCCGGCGGAGCATTCAGCTGCTCCTGCACCGCCTTCTTACGAAGGATGGCGATACGGGTCTCCAGCTCGGGCGGCTGGACGTCGGTGATCAGACCCCACTCGAAGCGGTTGCGCAGCCGGTCCTCCAGGGTCACCAGCTGCTTGGGCGGCCGGTCACTGGAGAGCACGATCTGCTTGTTCGCGTTGTGGAGCGTGTTGAAGGTGTGGAAGAACTCCTCCTGCGTCGACTCCTTGTCCGCGAGGAACTGGATGTCGTCGACAAGAAGGATGTCCATCTCGCGGTACCGCTTGCGGAAACTGTCGCCCTTGCCGTCGCGGATCGAGTTGATGAACTCGTTCGTGAACTCCTCCGAGCTCACGTAGCGCACGCGCGTACCCGGGTACAGACTGCGTGCGTAGTGCCCGATCGCGTGCAGCAGGTGGGTCTTGCCGAGCCCCGACTCTCCATAGATGAAGAGGGGGTTGTACGCCTTCGCCGGCGCCTCGGCGACGGCGACCGCGGCCGCGTGGGCGAAACGGTTCGAGGCACCGATGACGAAGGTGTCGAACAGGTACTTCGGGTTCAGTCGCGCGGTCGGCTCGCCGGGGCCCGTCGCGGGCGCGGGCTGCGCGGCGAGCGGTCCGGGGGCTCCACTGGGGACACCGCGTCCCGTGCGCCCGTCCTGCCCGGGGCGGCCCCCCATGGGACCGTCGTTGAGATCACGGCGCTCGTGCCGGCCGTGCCGCCCCTGACGGTCGGACATCTGCTGCTCGTACGACGACCGCTCGGACTGCTGCTCGTATCCGGAGCGCTCGACCTGCTGGTCGTAACCATTGCGGTCCGACTGCTGGTCGTATCCCGTCCGGTCCGGTTGCTGGTCGTAGGGCGACCGCTCCTGCTGCTCATAGGGAGAGCGTTCCTGCTGCTGTTCGTAAGGGGAGCGCTCGTTCTGCTGCTCGTAGGGGGAGCGTTCCTGCTGCCGGTAGTCGTGCTGCGGCTGCTGGGGCGGGTTCGCGTACGGGTCGCGCTCGGGGAAACCGAGCCGCGGCTGCTGCCAGCTGTACTCGTCCTGCGACCGCGGCCAGGCGCCCGGTTCCGGACGCTGATAGTCCGGGTACGCGGGGCGGGCGGTCGGGAGCTGGTCGGCGCGGGCGCCCTGGGACTGATCACCGCGGGGGCCCTGCGCATGGTCGTCAGAGCGGCGGCCGTACGGGTCGTACGGCTCGTGGGCCTGGTTCTGGCCCTGGTTCTGGGCCGGCGGCAGCTCGGGCTCTTCGTAGCGGTGCTGCGGTACGGGGGGTGCGGACGGGACGGGCTGTTCACCGACGGAGTCGTCGACCGTGATCGCGATCCGGATCGGGCGGCCGCACTCGCGGCTCAGCGTCTCGGCCACGACCGGCGCGAGCCGTCCCTCGAGTACGCCCTTCGCGAACTCGTTCGGAACGGCGAGCAGCGCGGTGTCGGCGACCAGCGCGAGAGGCTGGCAGCGCCGGATCCAGTGTTCGTCCTTCGTCTCGACGCCCTGCCCACGGCCCTCCCCGAGGAGCTGCTCCAGAACTCGTGGCCACACTGCGGCAAGATCGGCAGGTACGTCAGCCACAAGGCACGCTCTCTCGCAGGTCCCACGAAGGTGTGGTTCTGGGACGGGTCGGAAGAAAATCGGGGTGGTGCGGTGAGAAGGGAACGAATCGGAGTTCAGCCACGGTAGTCAGGGCAACCGGTGCGGTTCAAGTTGTTGTCCACAGGCTGTGCACAGTGTCCCTCACCCGATGCCGGTTTGACCGGATGGACTAGCCGCGCGTACCGTGACCAGGTCGAGTTGTCGATGGCTGCTGCCGCCTGCCTCCGATGGGCAAAGATCACGATCTGTGATTGTGAAGCGGTGCACTCGGTGCGTATACGCGAGCTTCTCGTGGGCGCACGGTGACAGCCAGGCGATGTCCCGCCACTACACGATCATTTCTGGAGCCCCCGAGTGAGCAAGCGCACCTTCCAGCCGAACAACCGTCGTCGCGCCAAGACCCACGGCTTCCGCCTGCGGATGCGTACCCGTGCCGGCCGCGCGATTCTCGCGAACCGCCGTGGCAAGGGTCGCGCCGAGCTGTCCGCCTGATCGCGTACAGGTCATGACGTGCTGCCTTCCGAGAATCGGCTGAGGCGGCGCGAAGACTTCGCGACCGCGGTACGCCGAGGACGTCGGGCCGGCCGCCCGCTCCTTGTCGTCCATCTACGTAGCGGTGCAACGGACCCGCACGCGCCTGGGGAGAGCGTTCCCCCGACGCGTGCGGGTTTCGTCGTCAGCAAGGCAGTCGGTGGAGCTGTCGTACGTACCGCGGTGAAGCGCAGGCTTCGCCACCTCATGCGCGACCGACTCGCACTTTTGTCCCCCGGTAGCCTGGTAGTCGTACGTGCGTTGCCCGGCTCGGGTGACGCCGACCATGCAGAGCTGGCCCGAGACCTGGACGCCGCCCTTCAGCGGCTGCTGGGAGGGGGCGCGCGATGAAATACCCGTTGCTTGCTTTGATCAAGCTCTACCAGTGGACCATCAGCCCTCTGCTGGGGCCTGTGTGCAAGTACTACCCGTCGTGTTCCCACTACGGCTTCACAGCGATCGACCGCCATGGTGCGATCAAGGGAACAGCTCTCACCGCCTGGCGCATCCTCCGGTGCAACCCGTGGTCGCTCGGCGGTGTCGACCACGTTCCGCCGCGCAAGCGTCCGCGGTGGCACGAAATGCTGCGTAACGCCTGGCGCGAACGCAAGGGCGGGCCTTCCGCCGCCGGCGCGCCTTCAGAGTGTGGCCACACCAGCCCCTCGAGCCCCGCCGCCGAGACCCCGTCCCATGCTCAAGGAGCTTGATTAGTGGACACGATTGCCGGTTTTTTCAGTTTCATCACGACACCAGTTTCGTGGGTCATCGTCCAGTTCCACTCGTTGTACGGGGCGATCTTCGGCCCGGACACGGGCTGGGCCTGGGGCCTGTCCATCGTGTCCCTGGTGATCCTGATCCGTATCTGCCTGATCCCGCTCTTCGTGAAGCAGATCAAGGCCACTCGGGCGATGCAGACACTGCAGCCCGAGATGAAGAAGATCCAGGAGCGCTACAAGAACGACAAGCAGCGCCAGTCCGAAGAGATGATGAAGCTGTACAAGGAGACGGGTACTAATCCGCTCTCCTCGTGCCTTCCCATCCTGGCGCAGTCCCCGTTCTTCTTTGCCCTGTACCACGTGCTCAACGGCATCGCGACGGGCACCACGATCGGTGTCATCGACGACAACCTGCTGGCGAGCGCGCGTAAGGCGCACATCTTCGGCGCCCCGCTCGCGGCCAAGTTCACGGACTCCGCGGACAAGGTCGCCTCGCTCGGCGCCACGCTGACCGACGTCCGCGTCGTCACCGCGATCATGATCGTCCTGATGTCGGCGTCGCAGTTCTACACGCAGCGCCAGCTGATGACGAAGAACGTCGACATGACGGTCAAGACGCCGTTCATGCAGCAGCAGAAGATGCTGATGTACGTCTTCCCGGTCATGTTCGCCGTCTTCGGCATCAACTTCCCGGTCGGTGTTCTCGTCTACTGGCTGACCACCAACGTGTGGACCATGGGCCAGCAGATGTACGTCATCCGCCAGAACCCCACCCCGGGCAGCAAGGCCCAGGCCGCCCACCTGGAGCGCCTGCTCAAGCACGTCACGCACGCCGAGAAGACCCGCAACCGTCGGGAGCGCGGCATCGTGAAGGCGATCGTCGCCAAGGGCCGCGACCGCAACGAGTTCGAGCGCAAGTTCATCAACGGCCTGACCAAGGTGAGCCTCGCCGCCCAGGCGGACGGAACGGTCATCAAGAGCGCGGCCGGCACCCTGACCGAGGACGAGGACGGGACTCAGACGACGGGCGGTACGCCGAAGCGGCAGCAGCCCAAGCGCCAGTCCAAGTCGCAGCGCCAGCACGGCACGGCCCAGGGCGCAGCCAAGGACGAGTCCGAAGCGCCCGAGCCCATGTCCCTCGAGAAGAAGGACGAGGCGGAAGACGCCAAGCCGGAGGCCAAGCAGACCGGTGGCAAGCCCGCTTCCGGCACCCCTGCCCGCAGCAAAGCCAAGTCCGGACAGCGCAAGGGCCCGCAGCGGCCCAAGTCCCCGTCCAAGAAGTAAGAAGGAGTCCATCCCGTGACGGAAGGCACCACCACCTCCGCCGCTCCTGAGGGCAGCGACACCCTGACTCGCCTCGAGCAGGAAGGCGAGATCGCGGCGGACTACCTCGAGGGTCTGCTGGACATCGCCGACCTCGACGGCGACATCGACATGGACGTCGAGGCCGACCGCGCCGCCGTCTCGATCGTCAGCGACTCGTCCGGCCGCGATCTGCAGAAGCTGGTCGGCCGCGACGGTGAGGTCCTCGAGGCCCTCCAGGAGCTGACCCGCCTGGCGGTCCACCGGGAGACCGGGGACCGCAGCCGCCTCATGCTGGACATCGCCGGATACCGCGCGAAGAAGCGTGCGGAGCTCTCCGAGCTGGGCGCCAAGGCCGCGGCCGAGGTGAAGAGCAACGGCGAGCCGGTCAAGCTCGACCCGATGACGCCCTTCGAGCGCAAGGTCGTCCACGACGCGGTCAAGGCCGCCGGCCTGCGCAGCGAGTCCGAGGGCGAGGAGCCGCAGCGCTTCGTCGTCGTGCTCCCTGCCTGAGCGGTACGTCGCTCTACGGCCCCGTCTGTTCGCAGGCGGGGCCGATCTTTGTCAGCCTGATAGTCAGCCACCCAACGCGGTAGCGCGGTACGGAAGGACGGTCCACGTGACGGAGGCAGCAGAGCTTCCCCCGGCTCCTGAACAGGCCCGAGCGGTATTCGGCGAGCGCTACACGGACGCGGTCCGGTACGCGGAGCTGCTGGCCGACGCGGGGGTGCAGCGTGGTCTCATCGGTCCCCGGGAAGTGCCCCGGCTGTGGGAGCGGCACATCCTGAACTGCGCCGTGCTGTCCGAGGTCGTGCCGGAGGGCGTGACCGTGTGCGACGTGGGCTCCGGCGCCGGGCTGCCCGGTATCCCGCTGGCCCTGGTCAGGCCCGACCTGAAGATCACGCTCCTGGAGCCGCTGCTGCGGCGCACGACCTTCCTCACCGAGGTCGTCGAGCTCCTCGGACTCGATCATGTGACCGTGGTCCGCGGCCGCGCCGAGGAGGTTCTCGGCAAGCTGACTCCCGTCCATGTGGTGACGGCGCGCGCTGTCGCTCCGCTGGACCGCCTCGCGGCGTGGGGCGTTCCGCTGCTGCGGCCGTACGGCGAGATGCTTGCCCTCAAGGGGGACACCGCCGAGGAAGAGGTCAAGAGTGCGGGGGCCGCCCTGAGCAAGCTCGGTGCGGTGGCCACCTCGGTGCTGCATGTCGGTGAGGGCGTGGTGGATCCCCTCTCGACCGTGGTGCGCGTCGAGGTCGGCGAGAGCCCCGGCGGTGTGCGGTTCGCGGCGAAGCGCGCCAAGGCGGCTCGCGTCGGGCGGGTCCGGCGTCGACGCTGACGTCGCTCCTCGTCTACGAGGCGTCCGCTGTGTTCTAGGCGACAGTTCGCTTCTTGCGGTGATGGCCGCTCGGGTCTATGAGACCCGAGCGGCCACTGCTTTTTGGGTGATGCTTGTCTCGTGGTTCTCCTGCGTCTGGTGCCGGGGGTGTGTGTCTCCTGCCGCCGGCTCGTGCGCCGGTCGGCTCTGAGGAGCGAGGGTTGGCTGACTCCGAAGGGCGTCAGTGGACTGCCACTGATCCGTCTGCACTGATCCGTCCTGACGGCGACTCGCACTCCGCGAAACCTGCCAAACGTATGTATGTCGGGGTGTCGCACGGGTGCCGACCGGGCTGCGGTGCATCGTGTTTCACGTGAAACGTCGCTCACTGCTGCATGGCATCATCAGTCGCGGTCGCGCCGCGGCTGCACCCCGCGACCGCAGGCCTCTCGGATCCCTCGAATCGGGCACGGAGTTGTCCACAGAGGCCGTTTCCTCCACAGAAGACAGGGCCTCGCTGGTTCACGACCCCGAAAGCATGGGAGGCTCTGTTCATTGCGAGCCTGAAGTCGAGGAGAGTGAATCCTTGCGGTCCGACGCCAACATCGCGGGACCGATGACCGATCCGGTCCCCGGTCCCCGTACCGAGTCGGTGGGGGAGGATGTTTCACGTGAAACACCGCCTCCGATGGACGACACCCCTATCGGTCGTGCTGCCCAGCTGGCGGTAGAAGCTCTTGGTCGCGCAGGCGAGGGCCTGCCGCGACCTGAGCAGACCCGCGTCATGGTGGTTGCCAACCAGAAGGGCGGGGTCGGCAAGACCACCACAACGGTCAACCTTGCCGCTTCGCTGGCACTGCACGGTGCCCGCGTCCTGGTGATTGACCTGGATCCACAGGGCAACGCCTCCACGGCTCTGGGTATCGACCATCATGCCGAAGTACCTTCGATCTACGACGTGTTGGTCGAGAGCAAGCCGCTCTCCGAAGTCGTACAGCCCGTGGTCGATGTGGAGGGCCTCTTCTGCGCCCCCGCCACCATCGACCTCGCCGGTGCGGAGATCGAGCTGGTCTCGCTGGTGGCCCGCGAGAGCAGACTGCAGCGCGCGATCCAGGCGTATGAGCAGCCCTTGGACTACATCCTCATCGACTGCCCTCCATCGCTCGGCCTGCTGACGGTCAACGCTCTGGTCGCCGGCGCCGAGGTGCTGATCCCGATCCAGTGCGAGTACTACGCGCTGGAGGGCCTGGGGCAGCTCCTGCGCAACGTGGATCTCGTGCGCGGGCATCTGAACCCGGATCTGCATGTGTCGACCATCCTGCTCACGATGTACGACGGCCGCACCCGGCTGGCGTCGCAGGTCGCCGACGAGGTCCGGAGCCACTTCGGCGAAGAGGTCCTACGGACGAGCATCCCGCGCTCCGTGCGGATCTCCGAGGCCCCGAGCTATGGGCAGACCGTGCTCACCTACGATCCGGGATCGAGCGGTGCGCTCTCCTACCTCGAGGCGGCGCGGGAGATGGCGCTGCGCGGGGTCGGTATCCGCTACGACGCTCAGCACGCCCATACGGGCACTCAACTTGACCAGCACAGCACGGTGGAGGGTATCCAGTGAGTGAGCGACGGAGGGGACTGGGCCGTGGCCTCGGCGCACTGATTCCAGCAGCCCCCACCCCCGACAAGACGGCACCGGCCAGCGCGATGGGAGGTGCCTCCAGCTCGCCCTCCGCCGGACCCGTCCTGACGGCGGAGCGCGGAGTGGCGGCGGCGAAGGTTGCCTCCCTTCCGCAGCCCCAGGTTTCACATGAAACAGGGGACTCGTTCGGCGGCTCTGTGGAAGCTCCGGAGACGTCGGCGGGAGCGTACTTCGCCGAGCTTCCGATTGACGCCATCACGCCCAACCCGCGGCAGCCGCGCGAGGTTTTCGACGAGGACGCCCTCGCCGAGCTCGTCACCTCGATCAAGGAAGTCGGGCTTCTCCAGCCCGTCGTCGTACGGCAGCTGAGCTCGTCGCGCTTCGAGCTCATCATGGGCGAGCGTCGCTGGCGCGCCTGCCGCGAGGCCGGTCTGGAGCGCATTCCGGCGATCGTCCGGGCGACGGACGACGAGAAGCTTCTCCTCGACGCGCTCCTGGAGAACCTGCACCGCGCTCAGCTGAACCCGCTGGAAGAGGCAGCCGCCTATGACCAGTTGCTGAAGGATTTCAACTGCACGCACGACCAGCTGGCCGACCGGATCGGCCGTTCGCGGCCGCAGGTCTCCAACACGCTGCGGCTCCTGAAGCTCTCTCCAGCCGTTCAGCGCCGGGTGGCCGCGGGCGTGCTTTCGGCCGGGCATGCGCGTGCCCTGCTCTCTGTGGAGGACTCGGAGGAGCAGGACCGTCTCGCTCACCGGATCGTCGCCGAAGGGCTCTCGGTGCGGGCCGTCGAGGAGATCGTGACCCTGATGGGCTCACACCCGACGAGCACGGCGCGCGCCAAGGGTCCGCGGGCCGGAGCTCGTCTCTCGCCGGCGCTCAGCGAACTTGCCACGCGGCTCTCCGACCGGTTCGAAACGCGGGTGAAGGTCGACCTCGGGCAGAAGAAGGGCAAGATCGTCGTCGAGTTCGCCTCGATGGACGATCTGGAGCGCATCCTCGGTCAGCTCGCTCCGGGTGAGGGGCCCGTCCTCCAGCATGGAGCGGCGGCGGACGAGGACCAGGAGAACGAGGTCTAGGGGAACGGGGGTTGGTCCCGTTCGACGTACGTCTCAGGAGAGCAGGCCGTGTCCGGTGTGTACCGGAACACGGCCTGCTCTTTGCTTTCTGGCGGTATCGATGGAATCGCTTCGTGGATACGATGCGACGGGGTAGAGCGCACCCCTCAAAGTCACCTCATGCGGGAGGCGGGTCATGCAATCGGTGAGTCGTGCCGGGCTGATGACCGCGGGTCTCGGGCTGGGCGCGGTCGGCGGGTTCGTCGGCAGCCTGCTCAGGGAACGGAGCGCTCTGACAGCCGCCCGTGACGCGGCGGGCGAAGGAAGTGAGGATCTGCCTTCATGGGGCGTCGGCTCGTACCGCTCACACTGGACAACCTTCCGGACCTTCCCAAGCGTTGCCGGTCGTGTGTCTTCTGGGAGCTGGATCCGGTCAGCGGCCAAGCCGCGATAGAGGCAGGCACTCCGGAGCTGGAGAAGGAGGCCTGGATCTCGGCTGTCCTTCTGGAATGGGGTTCCTGCGGACGGGTCGTCTACGTGGACGATGTTCCGGTCGGCTTCGTGCTCTACGCGCCGCCGGCGTACGTCCCCCGCTCGACCGCTTTCCCCACGAGCCCGGTCTCCCCCGATGCCGTGCAGCTGATGACGGCGTGGATCATGCCCGGCTATCAAGGGCAGGGGCTCGGCCGGGTGATCGTGCAGACCGTCGCCAAGGATCTGCTGCGCAGGGGGTTCAAGGCGATCGAGGCGTTCGGCGATGCGCAGTGGAAGGAGCCTGCCTGCATGCTGCCCGCAGACCATCTGCTGGCCGTGGGCTTCAAGACCGTGCGTCCTCACCCCTCTTATCCGCGCCTCCGCCTTGAGTTGCGTACGACGCTCTCGTGGAAGGAGGACGTCGAGCTCGCCCTGGACCGGCTCCTCGGAGCGGTGCAGAAGGAACCGGCACTCCGTCCTCTGTGAGTCCCGATCCATCCGCTGCGGTCACGCAAACGGGCCAACCCGGTTGGGCTGGCCCGTTCGTGTTTCACGTGAAACATCGCCGCTCCGCCGTGGAGCCGCATCGCCGATCAGTTGGCGATGAAGTCCTCGAGGTCGCGCACGATGGCGGCCTTCGGCTTGGCGCCGACGATGGTCTTGGCGACCTCGCCACCCTGGTAGACGTTCAGCGTCGGGATCGACATGACGCCGTACTTCGCGGCGATGGCCGGGTTCTCGTCGATGTTGAGCTTGACGACCTCGATCTTGTCGCCGTACTCGGCGGCGATCGCCTCGAGGGACGGCGCGATCTGGCGGCACGGTCCGCACCAGGCGGCCCAGAAGTCCACCAGTACGGGCTTGTCGCTCTTGAGGACGTCCTCGTCGAAGGAAGCGTCGGTCACGTTCTTGAGGTTGCCGGCCACGGCAGGCTCCTTAGCTACTTTGGTGATGAGGGTGTGAGTTCAGACGGCGGCGGCCGCGGCGGACTCGCTGTCGGTGAGAGCGGCGAGGAAGCGCTCGGCGTCGAGTGCGGCGGAGCAGCCGGTGCCTGCCGCGGTGATCGCCTGTCGGTAGGTGTGGTCGACGACGTCACCGGCACCGAAGACACCGGTCAGGTTCGTCCGGGTGGAGGGGGCCTCGACCTTCAGGTAGCCCTCGTCGTCCAGCTCGAGCTGGCCCTTGAAGAGCTCGGTGCGCGGGTCGTGGCCGATCGCGATGAACAGGCCGGTGACCGGGAGCTCGGAGGTCTCACCCGTCTTGACGTTGCGCAGCGTCAGGTGCGAGAGCTTCTGGTCGCCGTGGACCTCGGCGATCTCGCTGTCCCAGGCGAACTTGATCTTCGGGTCGGCGAAGGCGCGCTCCTGCATGGCCTTGGAGGCACGCAGGGTGTCGCGGCGGTGGACGATCGTCACGGACTTGGCGAAGCGGGAGAGGAAGGTGGCCTCCTCCATCGCGGTGTCACCGCCGCCGATCACGGCGATGTCCTGGTCCTTGAAGAAGAAGCCGTCGCACGTCGCGCACCACGAGACACCGCGGCCGGAGAGAGCGTCCTCGTTCGGCAGGCCGAGCTTGCGGTGCTGGGAGCCGGTCGTGACGATGACGGCCTTCGCGCGGTGCACGGTGCCCGCCGTGTCGGTGACGGTCTTGATCTCGCCCGTCAGGTCTACGGAGATGACGTCGTCCGGGACCAGCTCGGCTCCGAAGCGCTCGGCCTGGGCGCGCATGTTGTCCATGAGCTCGGGGCCCATGATGCCGTCCTGGAAGCCGGGGAAGTTTTCCACCTCGGTGGTGTTCATCAGGGCACCGCCGGCGGTGACAGCACCCTCGAACACCAGCGGCTTCAGCGACGCGCGTGCGGTGTACAGGGCCGCCGTGTAACCGGCGGGCCCGGAGCCGATGATGATCACGTTACGGACGTCGCTCACGGCTTGATTCCTCGTCTCTGCGGGACTGCTGCGTACTGCCGGGGGAGCCCGTCTCCGGACTCTCACCCCACCCAACGGATCCTACGGGGCGCGCATTCCCGCCGTGTCCGGGAGCACACGCGAAGTGTGCCCCCGTGTGGAGTCAGCGCCGCGCGTAGGAGTGGGTCAGCAGCAGTTTGCCGGGAGCCGAGGACGGCTGCTTCACACATGTCGCGTCGATGACGTAGGCCGAAACCTGGGCAGGATCCGACTGGTGAGGCAACACGACGAGGTAGGCGGTGGTGCCCTTGTAGTCTCCTCGCTCCATGGCGAGGGCGGGCGTCTCACGGCCGGTGCCCCGCTGTATGCAGTCCGGCACCACGATGGTCTTCCCTCGCATCGGGGAGTTCGTCCGGGGGGTCTTCGGTCCGGACTGCTCGATGTCGAGGGACGGCTTGGACGTCGACGAGTCGGACGGCGCGGAGGATTTCTCCGTCAGAAGGCTCTGCACCTGGTTCTCGAGCTTGCTCTCGGAGAAGGAGAGTGCGGAGCTCGCCTGACGGGGCGTGCCGGTCTCGGGAGCACCGGTGGGTGTGCTGCCCCCGTTCTGCAGGAGTAGGACTCCCAGGCCGATCGAGGCCGCCGTGAAGACGGCTCCGAGCGCGGCGCCCCGACGGCGCCGGTTGCGCGTCCGGCTGCCCCGCCCTGGACCTGTCGTGGCATGGGGATGACCGGAAGGGCGGTCCGCGGGGGCGGTCGGCGAGTCGGCCGGCGTCGTCTCAGGCGTTGTTTCACGTGAAACAGGCGCCGCGGCCTGTGCTTCGGCTTCCGCTTCGGCCTTGTGCTCGGTGTAGGCCGGTGCCTGCGTGTCGAGTAGTGCCTCCGCGGCGAGCGCGGCGTCGATGCGGCCCGCGATGTCGGCAGGCATGTGCGGCGGGCCTGGAAGCGTGCCGAGCGTGCCACGGATCTCCTCCAGGGAGGCGTAGACGTCGGCACACAGCTCACAGCTCTTCAGGTGCTCCCGTACCTGCTGTGTGCGGGAAGGAGAGAGGAGGCCCTCGGTGAGTTCGGAGATCTCGGCGATCTCGGGGTGCTCGGCCGTGTCGGTCGTGGATGTCACGCTCGCCCACCTCCGCCCTTCACGGCAGCTGAATCATTTGGTCCTGCCCCGTCCCGGGGCCCTGCTGCCGGTGGGACGGATGTCCCCTGCGTCCGGTTCCTTCCGGGCGCTTCCGGGGGCGGGTTCCTGCCACTCTCGCTCTCGCCGTTGTCGGTCCGCAGATGGGTGACCAACGGCAGGAGTCTGGCTCTGCCGCGCGCGCAGCGGCTCTTGATCGTGCCGGTGGGAACGCCGAGAACGCGGGCCGCCTCGGCCACCGGGTAGCCCTGCATGTCGACCAGGACGAGCGCGGCCCGCTGGTCGACGGGAAGGGTGCCCAGCGCTTCGAAGAGCTCGCGGTGGAGGTCGTTGCGTTCGGCGGGAGCGGCCGCGGACTCGTGAGGTTCGAGGAGCTGCTCCAGGCGCTCCGCGTCCTCGACCGGAGAGGTCTTCCGCGATGCGGCCTTGCGGGCCCGGTCGAGGCAGGCGTTCACAGTGATGCGGTGCAGCCAGGTCGTGACGGCGGACTGTCCGCGGAAGGTGTGCGCCGCCCGGTAGGCGGAGACCAGGGCGTCCTGGACGGCGTCGGCGGCTTCCTCCCGGTCTCCCAGGGTGCGCAGGGCCACGGCCCAGAGCCGGTCACGATGGCGGCGCACGAGCTCGCCGAAGGCGTCCTTGTCACCCGCGACATGGCGGGTGAGGAGGTCCTGATCGCTTGCTTCGCCGTAGGTGGCGTCGTCCACTTTCGAACCCCCTCCCCCAGGTGAGCCCTCAGCCGGTGAACTTCACGTCGGTGAGAGCCTGCTTGTAACCCGCGCCGTAGTAACCGTCGGATCCGGACTGCGGCAGGGCAGTCATCCACAGGAGCACGTACCGCGTCTTCACCGGCTTGTCGGCCTCGATCTTGGCGGTGGTGCCCGTAGTGGTGTCCGTACCGATGCTCTTCATGGAGTCGATCGATGTCGTGGGCGACAGCGAATCGGTCGCGTACAGGGAGACCGTCGTGTGGTCGCCGCCGTACTGAAGAGCTATCGACGCGGCCGAGACGTCCTTGGCCGAGCCGAGGTCGTAGACGATGCCGACGCCGGGCTTGTAGGGCGCCAGCTTCGGGCCGTCGTTGTAGGTCTTGGTACGCCAGAAGGTCTTGCTGTCGCCGTCGTAGGTCTTCGCCACCTCACCCGGGGCCTGTGCCTCGCCCTTGACGACGTACTCCCTGGCGTCCTCGATGGCCATCGGCTTCGTGGGCTTGTGATCGCCGCCCTTGTTGTTGCCGTCGGTGTTGTGCGACGTGTTGGAGTCGCCCGACGTGCGGCGGTCCATCAGGGCTTCCGCGAGCTGCCAGCTGCCGAGGCCGAGGGCCACGATGAGCAATGCCGACACGGCCCACTTGAGCGCCTTGCCCGTCCGGCTCTGCAGCGGCGGCGGAGGCGCGGCCGGCATGGGCTGTGCCACGCCGGGACGCGGGGCCGGACGGCCGTAGGTGCCCTGCTGGTAGGTCGTCCGCTGGTACTCCGCGGGGGCCGTGAAAACGGGCTCCGGGGGCCGGATGCGGGGCATCTCGCCGACGGCCTTCACCAGGTCCTCGGTCGTGGTGCACGGCGGATCCTGCCGCGACGCCGTTGCACCCTCGTTGACGAGCGCACGCATGGCCAGCTCGGACAGCCCGCGGTGCACTCCGGCCCGCACCTGGTCGGGCGCGATGAGGCCGATGTCCTTGGGCAGCCCGGACAGGCCGTACGCGTCGTCCTCGTAGGGCCAGCGTTGCGTCAGGGCGGCGTACAGGAGGGCACCGATCGCCTCGGTGTCCGTGCGCTGCGGTGTTTCCGAGATGATGCCGCGCAGGGCGGCGTTGACGGCGAGGCCGCGGATGCGCCACTGGCCGGTCGAGGTGCGCAGCACCGCGCTCGGGGTGAGCCGCAGATGCGCGAGGCCCTCGCGGTGCGCGGCGGCCATCGCATGGGAGACCTGGTTCACGAGTTGGTACGCCTCGTGCACCTCGAGGGGGCCCGAGGCGAGCAGCGCGGTCAGTTCCGTGGCATCGGGCAGCCACTCGTGCACCACGTAAACAAGGTCGTTCTCCTCAACCGCGTCCAGGACCTGGACGAATCGAGGGTCGCCGAGAAGCGCCGATGAGCGGGCCGCCGCGAGGACGGACCGTGCCCGCGGGTGGTCCGCGGGGAGCAGGTGCACCCCGACGGCCCGGCGGAGCTTCTCATCCACCGCGCGCCAGCTGCTGAATCCGTCCAGCCGGGTGACGCACTCCTCCAGGCGATAGCGTCTGGCGAGTTTGTGACCGCTGTGCAGCTCGGGGGGAGTGGACGAGCCGGGGCTCGTCGACCCGTCGGTGTCCTCCGCGTCCTCGTTCGCTGCCGTGTCCCGCTCCCGGGTCTGGGCCACCCCGTCGGCCGTGGTCTGCTCCGCTTTCGCGGTCAGTGGCTCGTCACCACTGTTGTCTGCCACGTCGACGGCAGCCGTACTCCGTTCCGCCACCGTCGTTCCTGCCTCCCCATCCGTTGCGCGCTCTGCGACGCCAAAGCCAATTGTGCCCACAGTCCGGCGATAAGCACGACACGCGGCAGCCCGCGATGGTTGTGCGGCCCGCCGGTCCGCTAGCGGCCGAGGCGCCCGCGGACCATTCCGACCATCGAGTTGAGCTCTTCGATCCGCATGCGCCGGGCGGCGACATAGAAGACGCCCAGCAGTACGGCCCCGCCCACGACCAGTGCCGCGAGCGAACCCCCCGTGCCGCTGCCGAGTGCCCCGGTGATCAGGAAACCGACCGCGCCACCGGCGATCGCCCCCGGGATCGCGGCCATGCCGAGGCGGGCGTACGTACGGATGACCTGAGAGCCGTCCAGGTCGCCGCCGAGACGCTTGCGCAGGCGTTGCCAGGCGACGCCCACACCGATCGCATACGCGAGCCCGTACGAGGCGGCCATGCCGACCACGGCCCACTGGGCGGGCAGCAGGAGGTAGGCGATCCCCGACGCGGCCGCGTTGACGGCGGCCACGATGACCGTGTTGTAGAAGGGCGTCCGGGTGTCCTCGTACGCGTAGAAGCCGCGCAGCACGACGTACTGCACGGAGTACGGGATCAGGCCGAGGCCGAACGCCATCAGGATGTAGCCCATGGACCGGGCGCCATCGGCGCCGCTCGAGCCGAAGAGCAGGGTGCACATCGGGACGCCGAGGGCGACGAACATGAAGGCGACCGGGACGATCGCGACCGCGGAGGTGCGCAGCCCCTGCGAGATGTCGTCGCGGACCGCTCCGGGGTCGCCGTCGTGGGCCGCGCGGGAGATCCGCGGCAGCATCGCCGCCATGACGGAGACGGTGATGATGGCCTGCGGCATGCCCCAGATCAGCTGGGCGTTGGAGTAGCCCATGATGCCCGCGCCGGCTTCACCGGACGCCTTGCCGGCGGCGGTCGCGAGCTGGGTGACGACGAGGACGCCCGCCTGGTTGGCGAGGACGAACAGCACGGTCCACTTGGCGAGCTTGACCGCCTTGCCGAGGCCGTGGCCCTTCCAGTCGAACCGCAGCCGGAACCGGAAGCCGGTTTCGCGCAGGTACGGGATCATCGCCAGCGCCTGCACCGTCAGACCGAGCAGGGTGCCGATGCCGAGCAGCCGGACACCGTCCGCGGGGATCGTGTCGACGTGCAGCTGCGAGTCCGCGGCCGTGCCGTAGACGTAGATGAACATGCCGAACGTGAAGATCATGACGATGTTGTTCAGGACCGGGGTCCACATCATCGCGCCGAACTTCCCGCGGGCGTTCAGGATCTGGCCCATGACCACGTGCACGCCCATGAAGAAGATCGTGGGCAGGCAGTAGCGGGCGAAGGTGACAGCGACGTTGTTCGCGTCCGGACTATTGGCGATGGAGGTCGACATCAGCCGGATCAGGAGCGGCGACGCGAAGACCGCCGCGGCGACGATCACGCCGAGCGCGACCATGACGAGCGTGAGCAGCCGGTTGGCGTAGGCCTCGCCGCCGTCCTCGTCTTCCTTCATGGACCGCACGAGCTGCGGAACGAATACCGAGTTGAGGCCGCCGCCGACAGTCAGGATGTAGATCATCGTCGGCAGGGTGTACGCGACCGTCCACGCGTCACCGAGCGTCGCGGAGCCGAGGGCCGCGGTGATGACCACGGTGCGTACGAAACCGGTGAGGCGTGAGACCAGGGTGCCCGCCGCCATGACGGCACTCGACTTCAGGAGGCTCGACGCGCGGCCCCCCTTCGACGGGGCGGGGGCAGGTGCGGGCGGGCCGTCCTGGACGGGAGGCTGCGCCGGTCCGGCGGTGGGCGCCGGAACACCGGGGGCGTCGGCCGGCGGACGGCCGCCGCCGTTGCTCTGCTGGTCGCGGAAGAGATGAGCGAAGGCGTCGGGCTCGTGCTGCTCCTCGCCGGCCTGCGTCATCAGATCGTCGACCCCCACGAACTGTGTGGTCCTGGCGTCGTCACCGTACGGAAGGTGCCGCGTCGGGCCCTCCGGCTCAGGAGCCGGCGTCTGGGCCCACACGCGCGGGTCCGGGGGGTACTGGGCCGCGGGCGGCGGGTCGTAGAGCGGCTGAGGTGCCTCGTAGGTGCCAGGAGGCGGCGGAGGGTGCGCGGCACGGTCGTAGAGCGCCTCCGTCACCGGATCCTGGGCGGTGAGGTCCTGGGCCCGGTACGGATCCTGGTCGTAGGCGTCCTGGAAGTACGCGTCCTGCGGATACGCGTCCGGGGCGGGGTGGGACGGCGGGACCTGGCCGGGCGCTCCCTGATGACCGGGGGGCGGGCCCCCGGCCGAGGCTGAGCCGCCCGGGTCCTGGCCACGGTCACCGTCGTACGGCGCGTTCATGGTTACCCCACCTCATAGTCCCCGGGCCCACGGCCACGACATCGCTCAACGGTCCACTCTCTCACCCGTGCCGGACGGGTCCGTGCTTTCCGGAGCGGTGTCCGGTGTCGGGTCACTCGGCTGCTCGGGGTCGCCTTCCCCGGGCTCGGAGCCCGACTCCCCGTTCGTACCGTCGTCAGGCCCTTCCTCGGCGCGTTGCGCGGCGGCGCGCTTGCGCTGTGTGTACATGCGGAACCCGGCGAGGACGAGGAGCAGGACGCCGCCGGCCATGACGAGCATCACGGTAGGCGTGATCTCCGTGACGTTCACGTCGAACCGGACCTCGGGGCCGTAGGGCTGGCCGTTCTCCGTGTACAGCTGGGCGAAGACCGGCACCCTGCCGTTGGCGTTGGAGGTGGTCGTGAACTTCACCGACTGGCTATGCCCACCGGCGACCTTCACCTGCCGCTCGTCGTACGGTCCGTCGCCGATCTTGAGGCGGGTGCCGTTCGTCGACGTGAGGCGCAGGACGAGGTGCTCGACGCCCTGCACCAGGTTGTTCTGGACCGTCACCGGGATCGTCGCGCTGCGCCCGGAGAGCTTCGCCTCGGACTTGTCGATGAGCCTGACCTGCTTGGTGAGCGCCGAGAGGTAATCGGCGACGCCGTCGCGGTACGCCTGCGCCTCGGCGGGGCGACCCCGCCAGGACGTGGACATCTGGCGGTCCATGGCCCGTCCGAACGGCGTCACCACACGCGACGGGTCGGAGAGGATCACCTGGAAATTGGTGAGCTTGGTCTGGGTGTCCTGGATCGCCTGGAAGGCCGACTGGGGCAGTTCCTGCTTGCGCAGGTACGAGGGGTAGGACCGGGAGGAGGGGACCCGGGTCGTCGCTTCGGGGTCGGGCTTCGCCTTCGTGGCGGCGGCCAGGTCCTCGGACTCCGACCAGCTGCTGCCCTGCTCGGCCTTGATCGCCTGCGCCATGGACTGCGCCTGGCTGGCGGACGGCATGCGCTGCGGCGCGACCACGATGCTGCGCTCGTTGTCCGGCTCCTGAAGGTTGATCGTCAGACTCTGCGCGAGGAACTGCTGCACGGCGAGCGTCGAGTTCTCGGCCTTCGTCATATCGCCCTGGAAGGCCTCCGACAGCCGTGCGTCCGTCACCACGGCCGTCGTGCCGCTGCCGATGGGGCGGGCCGCCGACGGCGTGTACGGCAGGCCGCTGGGCTCCTGAAGGCTGTCACTGCGGGCGATCACCTTGTCGGCCCCGGCGGACTTGGCGACATTGACGATGCTGGGGTCGATCGCGCCGTCCGCGGGCCAGGCGTAACTGGTGTCCGGCTTGACGTGGAGCACTGTCTCCACGGTCGTGGTGGCCGCGTCGGTGGCGTCCTTGAGGTGCCCGAGGGAACCGGTCACCTTCGTGCCGTTGTGGGCCAGCGACGCGAGATCCGGATCGGCGAAGGGGAGGGCGACGACCTTCTGGTCGGCGACGGCGTTCTTCAGATCGTTCAGCCACTGCTTGGCGACCGCCTGGTTCCTGCCGTTGATCTCGGTGCCGTCCGGCTCCCTGATCTTGTACGGCCGCGTCATGGCGTCGACCGAGGCCAGGAGATCGGGGTCGACCACCCAGGTCACGTCGAGGGCGGTACCCAGGGACAGCATCTGCTGGAGGCGCCCGCCCGGAGCGATCTCCTTGGCGAGGCTGTCGTCGTGGAAGATGCGCGTCTGCTGCTCGTCCGATCCCGTCTCCGCCGTGAGGTGGGTCTGCGAGATGAGCGGCCACAGGAACGTCGTCTTCGTCTTCGTGTCCGCGGCCTCGGGCTGCCAGGGGAGGAAGGTCCGCTGGATGCCCAGCGTCTGCTGGTACGGCTGCGTCGCCGTCTGGCCGGTCAGCGCGACACCGAGCGGGTAGACGCCGTCGGCGCCGAGATCCATCTCCTTGACGGGGACGGAGAGGCTGAAGCCCTGCGTCGTGCCAGGGGCCAGCTTGGAGATCTTCTTGGCGTACTTGCCGCCGATCTCCGTGCCGTCCGGCACTCCTCCTGCCGCGTGCCGGGAGGTGTTGTCGATCGAGGCCCGCCCGCCGAGCGCGGAACCGAGGCGGAGCGCCACGTGGGCGTTCGAGACGGTCTGCTTGCCGTCGTTCGTGAGTGTGCCGGTGACGGTGACCGTGTCGCCGTCCACCGGTGCGCTCGGAGTGAGCGAGTTCACGGCGACATCGACGGTGCTCGTGCCGATCGCGTCGGCCGCAGGTGCCTGCGGGGAGGCATATCCGGGGGAGCCGCCGAACAGGGTCAGGGCGGCCAGCAGAGGCGCTCCGGCGAGCAACGCCCCCGTGCGCCGCCACCTTCGACGGGCAGGTGAGGGAGTCATCCCTTGGAAATCTGCCGCCTCGGCCACGCGCTCGCCCGTCCCTCGTCGTCGTCAGTGGTCGTCGGATAGTCCACGCATGGTAACGAGGTGCGCTGTGGCGAAGTGCCGCGGACTGCTCCACATGATCGGAAGACAGGGTAGGGGGCATCCGGCACGGCTCGCGCACACCCAGGAAAAACGGGGCGGAACCCTGGGCTCGGGCCACGTACCCTTTTCTGTTGTGCCGAACGCCAATGAAGACAATCCCAGTGCCCTGAGCCAGGTGCAGCGCCGCGCGGTGAGCGAGCTGCTGCGGGTGGCCCCTGTCGCCGACGACCTCGCCCGTCGATTCCGGGAGGCGGGGTTCTCCCTCGCCCTGGTAGGCGGCTCGGTCAGGGATGCGCTCCTCGGCAGGCTCGGCAACGATCTGGACTTCACCACGGACGCGCGTCCCGAAGATGTGCTCAAGATCGTCAGGCCTTGGGCGGATGCCGTGTGGGAGGTCGGGATCGCCTTCGGGACGGTCGGCTGCCAGAAGGACGGCTACCAGATCGAGGTCACCACGTACCGCTCCGAGGCGTACGACAGGACCTCCCGCAAGCCCGAGGTCTCGTACGGCGACTCCATCGAGGAAGATCTCGTGCGTCGCGACTTCACCGTGAACGCGATGGCCGTGGCCCTGCCGGAGAAGGAGTTCATCGACCCGCACGGCGGTCTCGACGACCTTGCCGAGCGCGTGCTGCGTACGCCCGGAACCCCCGAGGAGTCCTTCTCCGACGACCCGCTGCGGATGATGCGGGCCGCGCGGTTCGCCGCGCAGCTGGACTTCGAGGTGGCCCCCGAGGTCGTCAAGGCGATGAAGGACATGGCCGACCGCATCGAGATCGTCTCCGCGGAGCGGGTGCGGGACGAGCTGAACAAGCTGATCCTCTCCGCACACCCGCGCGAGGGCCTCACCCTCCTCGTGGACACGGGCCTCGCTGCCCATGTCCTGCCCGAGCTGCCCGAGCTGCGCCTTGAGCGGGACGAGCACCACCGGCACAAGGACGTCTACGACCACACGCTGATCGTCCTCGAGCAGGCGATGGCGCTGGAGTCGGACGGCCCGGATCTCGTGCTCCGTCTCGCGGCGCTGCTGCACGACATCGGCAAGCCGAAGACGCGGCGCTTCGAGAGCGACGGCCGGGTCTCCTTCCACCACCACGAGGTGGTGGGCGCCAAGATGACGAAGAAGCGCATGACGGCGCTGAAGTACTCCAACGAGCTCGTGAAGGACGTCTCGCGACTGGTCGAGCTGCACCTGCGCTTCCACGGATACGGCACCGGCGAGTGGACCGACTCCGCCGTCCGCCGCTACGTCCGTGACGCGGGTCCACTGCTGGACCGCCTGCACAAACTGACCCGCTCCGACTGCACGACGCGCAACAAGCGGAAGGCGAACGCGCTGGGGCGTGCGTACGACGGCCTGGAAGAGCGCATCGCGCGGCTCAAGGAGCAGGAGGAGCTGGACTCGATCCGCCCCGACCTCGACGGCAATCAGATCCAGGAGATCCTGGGCATCAAGCCGGGGCCGGCGATCGGGCAGGCGTACAAGTTCCTGCTGGAACTGCGGCTCGAGAACGGGCCGATGGAGCATGACGCGGCGGTGGCGGCGCTCAAGGAGTGGTGGGCGGCACAGCAGAACGCCGAGTGAGTGAACCGGGTCCATGTTTCACGTGAAACATGGACCCGGGACGGAGATGCCGAAGGGCGCTGTTTCACGTGAAACAGCGCCCTTCGGCATGGTGATGCGAGGTCTTACTTGGTTTCCTTCAGGCAGAGCACCACGTCGTGGCTGCCACCGCTCTGGTAGTAGGAGACCTCGGTGCCCTGGACCGAGTTGCACTTGTCGACATCGCTCGTGCCGTCGAACTTCTCGATGACCTTGTACTCGGAGTCGCTCGAGGAACAGTCGACGTCCTTCAGGTCCGGAGCGGACGTCGTGCCGTTGTTGTGCAGGCAGCTGCCGACCGCGGTCGTTTCGGCGTCGCTCTGGCCGAGGTACCACTTCACGCCGTAGAGCGCGATGGCAACCACGATCAGCGCGACGATGCGCAGGGCCTTCTTCTTGCCGCCACCAGCCGGCCGACCGGGCGGGATGGGCGTGCCCGGGGCGTTCGGCGGGTACGGCTGCTGGGGAACCCCGGGCTGGCCGGCGACCGGAGCGTACGGACCGCCCTGCGGCGGGCCAGAGGGCTGCTGGCCCTGGGCGAACGGATTCTGGCCCTGCGGCGGCGGAGTGGTCACTTTGGGGGTCCCCCTCGAACTTAGGCGCGATGGCGCGGATAAGACGCCCGTAAGTTATCCGTACCGACTGACAACTCTGAAGTCGGGAGGGGCTCTGTGTCATTGATGTGACACTTACTGGGTGTTGAATCGGGCCATAGCGCCAGCAATCGCCGCGTAGATCAGGGCCACGGTGAGCACCAGCGGGACCGACTGTCCGTCGGGAGGCAGCATCAGCGCGGCCACTGCGGCCGCGCCGACGAACGCGACGTTGAACAGCACGTCGTAAACGGAGAAGATCCGGCCACGGAAGCCGTCGTTCACCGAGGACTGCACGACCGTGTCGGTGGCGATCTTCGAGCCCTGGGTCGTCAGGCCCAGGACGAAGGCGGCGGCCATCATGGGGGCCGGCGCGAACGGGAGCCCGAGGGCGGGTTCGAGGACGGCTGCCGCCCCCGCGCAGACGATGATCCACCCGGCGGGGCCCAGCCGCCCCGCGGCCCAGGGTGTGACCACGGCGGCGGCGAAGAATCCCGCCCCCGAGATCGCCACGGCGACACCCAGCAGGGCCAGTCCGTCGGACTCCGTGGACGACCAGGAGTATCGGCAGAGCATGAGGACCATGACCGTCAGCGCCCCGTAGCAGAACCGCATCAGCGTTATGGCGGCCAGGGCGCGGGCGGCCGGGGGGCGGGCGGCCAGATGGCGCACGCCCGAGACCAGCCCCTGTGTCGTACCGCTGAGCGCTGTCCGCAAGCCTGGCCGCACCAACTCCGGGTCCGGACCGAGCAGTTCCGCGGACATGGGCAGGGAGGCGAGCGCCGCGCACAGGTAGAGGGCCGCCCCGACGAGCACCACGAGGGCGTCGGAGTCCGAGATGAGCAGCCGCACGGCGAACGCGAGTCCGCCGCCCAGCGTTGCGGCGAGGGTGCCCGCGGTCGGCGAGACGGAGTTCGCCATCACCAGGCGCTCGGCGTCGACCAGGCGAGGCATGGCGGCGGAGAGCCCGGAGAGGATGAACCGGTTGACGGCGGTGACGCACAGGGCGGAGGCGTAGAAGAGCCAGTCCGGCGCATCGATGAGCATCATGACGGCCGTCACGGACGCCAGGACGGTCCGCAGGAGGTTGCCGTAGAGGAAGACCTGGCGGCGGCGCCAGCGGTCTAGGAGGACGCCCGCGAACGGGCCGACGACCGAGTACGGGAGAAGCAGCACGGCCATGGCCGAGGCGATGGCGCCGGCCGAGGTCTGTTTCTCCGGCGAGAACACAACATAGGTGGCCAGTGCGACCTGGTAGACGCCGTCCGCGCCCTGCGAGAGCAGCCGCAGCGCCAACAGGCGCCGGAAGTCCCTCAGGCGCAGGAGTACCCGCAGGTCACGGACGACAGCCATGGGGCACAGCCTCACACACGGGAAAGGTCCCCGGGTGCACGCCAGGTGCATCCGGGGACCTCAACAGCCCACAAGGAGAGGCGCGTTACCACTGGTGCGCGCCGCACTGTGTGTGGTTAGCGCTCGACCTCGCCCTTGATGAACTTCTCGACGTTCGCGTAGGCCTCGTCGTCGAAGTACTGAACCGGCGGGGACTTCATGAAGTACGACGACGCGGAGAGGATCGGGCCACCGATGCCGCGGTCCTTGGCGATCTTCGCAGCGCGCAGGGCGTCGATGATGACACCCGCGGAGTTCGGGGAGTCCCAGACCTCGAGCTTGTACTCCAGGTTCAGCGGAACGTCACCGAAGGCGCGGCCCTCGAGGCGGACGTAGGCCCACTTGCGGTCGTCGAGCCACTGGACGTAGTCCGACGGGCCGATGTGGACGTTCTTCTCACCCAGTTCGCGGTCGGGGATCTGCGAGGTGACGGCCTGCGTCTTCGAGATCTTCTTGGACTCCAGGCGCTCGCGCTCGAGCATGTTCTTGAAGTCCATGTTGCCGCCGACGTTCAGCTGCATGGTGCGCTCGAGACGGACACCGCGGTCCTCGAACAGCTTCGCCATGACGCGGTGCGTGATGGTGGCGCCGACCTGGGACTTGATGTCGTCACCGACGATCGGCACGCCCGCCTCGGTGAACTTGTCCGCCCACTCCTTGGTGCCGGCGATGAAGACCGGAAGGGCGTTGACGAAGGCGACCTTGGCGTCGATGGCGCACTGCGCGTAGAACTTCGCGGCGTCCTCGGAACCGACGGGCAGGTAGCAGATCAGAACGTCGACCTGCTTGTCCTTGAGGACCTGGACGATGTCGACCGGGGCCTCGGCGGACTCCTCGATGGTCTGGCGGTAGTACTTGCCCAGGCCGTCGTGGGTGTGGCCGCGCTGGACGGTCACGCCCGTGTTCGGCACGTCGCAGATCTTGATGGTGTTGTTCTCGCTGGCACCGATGGCGTCGGAGAGGTCGAGGCCGACCTTCTTCGCGTCGACGTCGAAGGCGGCGACGAACTCGACGTCACCGACGTGGTAGTCGCCGAACTGGACGTGCATCAGGCCCGGGACCTTGGCGTCCGGGTCGGCGTCCTTGTAGTACTCGACGCCCTGGACCAGCGAGGCGGCGCAGTTGCCCACGCCGACGATGGCTACGCGAACCGAACCCATTCCGGTTGCTCCCTGTGTGTATCGGTGAAACCCCGAATGGGCCTCACGTGGCGGTGTCGTCGGACGGATCCGGCCGGGTGCTGTCCCGGTGCCGGGGCAGGCCGCCCGTCTCTCCAGATGTGTCCTGCTGAGCTGCGTCGGAGGGGTCGGATCGCCGCTGATCCCGCCCCGCCCGCTCGCTCTCGATGAGCTCGTTCAGCCAGCGCACTTCGCGCTCCACGGATTCCATTCCGTGCCGCTGGAGCTCAAGGGTGTAGTCGTCAAGGCGTTCCCGGGTGCGGGCGAAGGAGATGCGCATCTTTTCGAGGCGCTCCTCGAGACGGCTGCGACGGCCTTCGAGCACGCGCATGCGCACGTCACGCGAGGTCTGCCCGAAGAAGGCGAACCGGGCGGCGAAGTGCTCGTCCTCGTAGGCGTCGGGACCGGTCTGCGAGAGCAGGTCCTCGAAGTGCTCCTTACCTTCCGCCGTCAACCGGTAGACGATCTTGGCGCGACGCCCTGCGAGTGGTGCGGCGAGGGCGTCCTCGGGTGTGCTCCCCGATTCCTCGATCAACCAGCCGCTTGCGACCAGCGTCTTGAGACAGGGGTAGAGGGACCCGTAGCTGAAGGCGCGGAAGACCCCCAGCGATGTATTGAGTCGTTTCCGCAGCTCGTAGCCGTGCATCGGGGACTCGCGGAGCAGCCCGAGGACGGCGAACTCGAGGATGCCGGAACGTCGGCTCATCGTCGCCTCCTCCTCTGCCGCGATCGGTGTCACGACCTCTTACGGACTCTTTATGCCGAGCTGATGTATCGACTCGATACATCACGACGATAGAACGGCCCCACGGATGGGACAAGAGGGATCACGGTGAACGGCGTCACATCACCGATTCATACCAAGCGAGTTGCCTGATTTGGGGTGAACTTCGGCCCTAGGTGGGTTTTGACGGTGCGTAGTCTGTCCGCCATGCAGACCGCCGGGAACCAAGTGACGCCTGTGGGCGTCGTTGTCCCCGGTGCATTGCGGGTGAGTGCCAGAAGGGGCGCATCCGTATTTCGGGGGGACCGGAAACCAGCCGCCGTTTCCAGGCGCGTGTCACAGCGCCTGCCCGAGGAGTAGTCGTTCGATGAGCGAGCACCGTCGCAAACCGCCGCAGCCACAGGGCGGCGGACGTGCCGCGGCCCGTCGCGGCACGTCCGGCGCATCGCCGGGCCGTCGCGCGGCACCGCGTGACGCCACCGGATCACCTTCTGACGCATATGGAGCACCGGGGTCCACAGGATCGTCCGGCTCCATGGGCGACGATCGCCCGTACGGAGGCCGCGCGGAAGCGCGCCGAGCCGCACAGCGCAGCGCCGGAGGGAGCCGCAGGAAGGCTCCCTCCGGCGGCGGTGGCCGCGGAGGCGGCCCCGAGGGGGCGGGCGGGCCCGGGCGCGGCAGGGGCCGCGGACCCTCCCGGCCGCCGCAGAAGAAGAGGTTCATCGACTACCCGCGCTCCGACAAGTACGGAGTGCACCGCTGGCTGCCGTCCTGGCGCCTGGTGACGGGTCTGTTCGTCGGTCTCTGCGGCAGCCTCATGATCGCGGCGGGCATCGGGTACGCCGTGGTGGACGTCCCGAAAACGGCGGACACGGCCAAGGCCCAGAACAACGTCTACTACTGGGCCAATGGCAAGCCGATGGTCGCGACCGGTGGCGAGACGAACCGGCAGATCATCAAGTACGAAGAGATCCCCGAGGCCATGCGGTACGCCGTCATGTCCGCCGAGAACAAGACGTTCGAGACGGACAAGGGCGTCGACCCCATGGGCATCGCTCGCGCGTTTGTGAACATGGCCAAGGGCGGCCAGACGCAGGGTGGCTCGACCATCACGCAGCAGTATGTGAAGAACGCGATGCTCGACGATCAGTCGCAGACGATCTCGCGCAAGGTCAAGGAACTGTTCGTCTCCATAAAGGTGGGCCGTACGGA
Organism: Streptomyces sp. NBC_01445; assembly: GCF_035918235.1. Lineage (NCBI taxonomy): Bacteria > Bacillati > Actinomycetota > Actinomycetes > Kitasatosporales > Streptomycetaceae > Streptomyces > Streptomyces sp. NBC_01445. Next base: position 5,361,540 of record NZ_CP109485.1, read on the forward strand.
GCCCAAGGAGAAGGTGATGGCCGGCTACCTGAACACCGCGTACTACGGGCGCGGTGCCTACGGGATTCAGGCGGCTGCCCGCACGTACTTCAACAAGGACGCCTCGGAGCTGAACGCGAGCCAGTGCGCATTCCTGGCCTCGGTGCTCAAGGGCGCCACGTACTACGACCCGGCTGGTGCAGTCGCGATCGATCCGGTCGAGGCGACGCCCGCAAAGAACAGGGCGCGCGCGGAGAAGCGCTGGAGCTGGATCCTCGACGAAGAGGTCAAGGACAAGCGTCTGAACGCCGCGGACCGGGAGAAATTCAAGGCAGAAGGCTTCCCCACGCTGCAGAGCCCGCGGGCCAACGGCAAGCTGGGCGGCCAGGTCGGCTACCTCGTGGACCTCGCCAAGGCCTACGTCATCAACAACAGCAATGGCAGGATCACCGCCCTCGACCTGCAGAAGGGCGGCTACGAGATCCACACCACCTTCGACAAGAAGAAGGTGGACAAGCTCGAAGCGGCCGTGAAGAAGGTCCGCAAGGAGAACATCAAAGAGAAGCTCCGCCCGAAGACGGACAAGTACGTCCAGTTCGGCGGCGCCTCGGTGAACCCCGCGAGCGGCGCGATCGAGGCCATCTACGGCGGTGAGGACGCGACAAAGCACTACACGAACAACGCTGACCAGACCGGTGCGCAGGTCGGCTCGACCTTCAAGCCGTTCGTGCTGGCCGCCGCAATGAGGGACGGCGTGCGCGACCCCAAGGGCATTGAGGACCAGGGTGACGAACAGCGCACCCCGGTCTCCCCGAAGAGTCTCTACAGCGGCCAGAACAAGCTGAAGATCAAGAAGTACAACGGCGAGGTCTGGACGGACAAGGACGGCAAGGAGTGGCTCCAGAAGAACGACGGCGGGGAGTCCTACAACCGGCCGACCTTCCAGATCGACCTTCGTGAGGCGATGCGGGAGTCCGTCAACTCCGCCTATGTCCAGTTGGGCATGGATGTCGGCCTGGACAAGGTGAAGCAGGCCGCGAAGGACGCAGGCATCAAGGACAACAGCTTCGCCAGCGCCAACTACCCGTCCTTCTCCCTCGGTACCTCCGACCCGAGCGCGATCCGCATGGCCGGCGCCTACGGCACCTTCGCGGCCAGCGGGCAGCGGAACGATCCGTTCTCGGTGACGTCGGTCGACCACGCAGGTGAGACGGTCTACCAGCACGAGAAGGAGCCGGTCAGGGCCTTCCAGCCGGCGGTCGCCGACAACGTCACCGACGTCCTGAGGACCGTCGTCGACAAGGGAACGGGTACCAACGCGAAGCTGCCCGACCGCCCGGTCGCGGGCAAGACCGGTACGACCGACGGCAACAAGTCCGCCTGGTTCGTGGGGTACACCCCGCAGCTGTCGACGGCCATCACGATGTACCGGATGGACGACAACGAGAACAGCAAGAAGCGCCAGTTCTTGGAGATGTACGGCACGGGCGGCCAGGAGAAGATCCACGGTGCCTCGTTCCCGTCCGAGATCTGGCACGACTACATGATGGAGGCCCTCAAGGGAGCGCCGGTCAAGGTGTTCCCCACTCCCGAGCCCATTGGTGAGATCGTCGGAGCCACTCCGAGCCCGAGCATCACTCCCTCGGCGACTCCTTCCCCCTCGGATTCGGCAACGGTGGAACCGTCGCCCAGCCAGTCCTCCCCCGGCCCGTCGCCGTCGACCAGCGAGTCCTGCAGCAGCTGGTCGTGGAACTGCAACGACAACGGCGGAACGTCGAACGGTGGCACCGGTGGGACACCCACGGGCGGCACAGACGGTGGCGTGACCAGCTCGCCGTCGGACCCAGGGGGCGGCAACGGCGGCAGCAACGGAAACGGCAACGGAGGGATCTTCGGAGGCCCAGCGGGCTAGTCGGAGCTGAGCTCACGCCGCCTGTTTCACGTGAAACGCTGCGTGTTCCACGTGAAACAGCGCGTGACCCAAGCCAAGTGAGGGCCGCCGCACCGATCAGGTGCGGCGGCCCTCGCCCCGTTCTCAGGCGCGTACGGCAGGATGTGCGGCATGCCCAGTGCAGAGACGACGCGCACCCATGTGCAACAGCCGGACCCGGTACGGCCGACCAAGGAGGACGAGGTCGCCGCAGCGGGGAGCGAGCTGATCGGCGGACCCATCGGACGATGGGCGCTGCTCGGGAGCTCCTGGTGGACCCCTGTACGCGTCATCGCGCTGGTGATGATCGGCATGTTCGCGCTGGGCATGGTGCAGAAGTTGCCCTGCTACGACGGCGCGTGGTTCTTCGGTGCCAGCTCGCAGTACACGCACGCCTGCTACTCGGACATCCCGCACCTCTATCAGGGGCGGGGCTTCGCCGACGGCCTGGTGCCGTACTTCGACAAGCTGCCCGGCGACATGGACTACCTCGAGTATCCGGTGCTGACCGGTGTGTTCATGGAGGTCGCGTCCTGGCTGACCCTGGGCGGCGGTTCCATCCAGCACCTGGAGAAGGTCTACTGGATGGTCAACGCCGGGATGCTGATGATCTGCGCGGTGGTGATCGCCATCTGCGTGACCCGCACCCACCGGCGACGCCCCTGGGACGGCCTCCTGGTCGCCCTCGCGCCCGCGTTCGCGCTGACCTCCACCATCAACTGGGATCTGCTCGCCGTGGCCCTCACGGCGGCCGCGATGCTGATGTGGTCGCGGGGCCGGTCGGTCGCCTTCGGTGTCCTGCTGGGCCTGGCCACGGCCGCGAAGTTCTATCCGTTCCTGGTGCTCGGCCCGCTGCTGTTGCTCTGCTGGCGCGCCGGACGCTGGCGCGACTTCGGGAAGGCCCTGGCCGGCTCGGTGGGCGCGTGGCTCGTCGTGAACCTGCCGGTGATGCTGCTCGCCCCCGAGGGCTGGTCGAAGTTCTACCGCTTCAGCCAGGAGCGCGGCGTCGACTTCGGGTCCATCTGGCTCATCATCCAGCAGCGGTGGGACGCGCAGATCAGCCCCGACGACGCCAACACCTACGCGATGGTGCTGATGGTCCTGGCCTGTCTGGGTATCACCGCGCTCGCCCTGACGGCGCCACGCCGGCCCCGCCTCGCACAGCTCGCCTTCCTGGTCATTGCCGCCTTCATCCTCACCAACAAGGTCTACTCGCCGCAGTACGTCCTGTGGCTGATCCCCTTCGCGGCCCTCGCCCGGCCGCGCTGGCGGGATTTGCTGATCTGGCAGGCGTGCGAGGTCGCGTACTTCCTAGGGATCTGGATGTACCTCGCGTACACCACGAGCGGTGACAAGCACCGGGGGCTGCCCACGGACGGCTACCACCTCGTCATTCTCATCCACCTGCTGGGCACGCTCTATCTGTGCGCGGTGATCGTGCGCGACATCCTGATGCCGGAACGGGATGTGGTCAGACGCTCCGGGGACGACGACCCGTCGGGCGGTGTCCTGGACGGAGCGCCGGACGTGTTCGTGCTCGGATACGCCGCCCATCCCCCACGGCACGCGGTGCACAGCGAGGAGCGGCCACAAGTGAGTTGGGGCTGGGGCAAGGACGAAGAGCGTTCGCTCTGAGCGAACGCATGGAAAGGGCCGGACACCGTGATGGTGTCCGGCCCTTCCGTTTGTCCGTGCGACCCGGCCTGTTCAAGCCTGGGTCAGCGGTCGAGGATCCGGTCGAACTGCGTGGTGGTGTGCCGCAGATGGGCCACCAGCTCCTCGCCCACCCGGGGTTCGGGGGCGTCGGACGGCACGAAGAGGATCGAGACCTGCATGTGCGGGGGCTCCGCGAACCAGCGCTGCTTACCGCCCCAGACGAACGGCGACAGGTTCCGGTTGACGGTCGCGAGGCCCGCGCGGGCGACGCCCTTGGCGCGCGGCATGACGCCGTGCAGCGCCTTGGGAGCCTCCAGGCCCACGCCGTGCGACGTACCGCCGGCGACGACCACGAGCCAGCCGTCCGAGGCGACCTTCTGCTGGCGGTAACCGAAGCGGTCACCCTTGGCGACGCGGGTCACGTCCAGGATCGCGCCGCGGTACTCGGTAGCGTCGTGGTCGCCCAGCCAGAGCCGCGTTCCGATGCGCGCCCGGAACCGGGTCTGCGGGAACTGCTGCTGAAGGCGGGCGAGTTCCTGGGCCTTGAGATGGCTGACGAACATCGTGTGCAGCGGCAGCCTGGCCGCGCGCAGACGGTCCATCCAGCCGATGACCTCCTCGACGGCGTCGGAGCCGTCGGTGCGGTCCAGGGGCAGGTGGATCGCGAAGCCCTCGAGCCGGACGTCCTCTATGGCGGAGTGGAGCTGGGGCAGTTCCTGCTCGCTCACGCCGTGCCGCTTCATCGAGGACATCACCTCGACGACGACACGGGCGCCGACGAGGCCGTGCACGCCGTCGACGGAGGAGACGGAGCGGATCACACGGTCGGGCAGCGGCACGGGCTCTTCGCCCCGCCGGAACGGGGTCAGGACCAGCAGGTCACCGCTGAACCAGTCCTTGATCCGGGCGGCTTCGTAGGTCGTGCCGACGGCGAGGACGTCCGAGCCGAAGCGGGTGGCCTCGTCCGCGAGCCGTTCATGGCCGAAGCCGTAGCCGTTGCCCTTGCAGACGGGGACTATCCCCGGAAACTGCTCGAGCACGTGCTTGTGGTGTGCCCGCCAGCGCGCGGTGTCGACGTAGAGCGTGAGCGCCATGGCCGGTCCCGGAACCTTTCTCGTGGCTGCGGTGTATCAGAGGTATGAAGAAGCTTTGGAGCTACGTGAATTGTGCAGGGTCCGCCCGGGCCGTGTGGGCCGGGCGGACCGGGAGGGGCTCAGCGCCGCGACATGTAGATGTCGAGGGCCTTGTGCAGCAGCTTGTTGAGCGGGAAGTCCCACTCGCCGAGGTACTCGGCAGCCTGCCCACCGGTGCCCACCTTGAACTGGATCAGACCGAAGAGGTGGTCCGATTCGTCGAGCGAGTCGCTGATGCCGCGCAGGTCGTAGGCCGTCGCGCCGAGCGCGTAGGCGTCACGGAGCATCCGCCACTGCATCGCGTTCGAGGGCCTGACCTCACGGCCGATGTTGTCGGAAGCTCCGTAGGAGTACCAGACGTGCCCCCCGACCACCAGCATCGTCGCCGCCGACAGGTTCACCCCGTTGTGGCGGGCGAAGTACAGCCGCATGCGGTTGGGGTCCTCACTGTTGAGGGCCGTCCACATGCGCTGGAAGTACGACAGCGGGCGCGGCCGGAAGTGGTCGCGCACAGCCGTGATCTCGTAGAGACGCTGCCACTCGGCGAGGTCCTGGTAGCCGCCCTGGACGACCTCGACGCCGGCCTTCTCGGCCTTCTTGATGTTGCGGCGCCACAGCTGGTTGAAGGCCTTGTGCACGTCCTCGAGGGAGCGGTTGGCCAGCGGCACCTGGAAGACGTAGCGGGGCTGTACGTCGCCGAAGCCGGCGCCGCCGTCCTCGCCCTGCTGCCAGCCCATGCGGCGCAGCTTGTCGGCGACCTCGAAGGCGCGCGGCTCGATGAAGTCGGCCTCGATGTCGCGCAGGCGCTTGACGTCCGGGTCCTGGATGCCCTTCTTGATCGATGTGGCCTCCCAGCGCCGGATGATCACCGGCGGGCCCATCTTCACGGAGAAGGCGCCCTGCTGCTTGAGGTGCGCCAGCATCGGACGCATCCAGTCGTCGAGGTTCGGAGCGAACCAGTTGATGACCGGGCCCTCGGGGAGATAGGCGAGATAGCGCTTGATCTTGGGCAGCTGCCGGTACAGGACCAGGCCCGCGCCGACCATCTCGCCGTTTCGCTCGTCGAACCATCCCAGGCTCTCGGAGCGCCACTCCGCCTTCACATCAGCCCATGCCGGGACCTGCATGTGGCTAGCCGAGGGCAGGCTCTGGATGTATGCCAGATGCTGCTCTCGGCTGATGGTCCTCAGGGTCAGGCTCATTCGGGGCGCTCCTCGGGCTGGTGTGTCCCCATGGGTACAAGGGCTCCGGCTCTCGCGCCGAAGCCTACTGCGCCCTGGGAGCGCCCCGAATGGGCCTATGGGAGCTTCGCGGGCCGTCAGCCGATGACACCGCCGAACAGACCCCCGTGGGCCATGCCGATGAAGAGGCCGATCGCGGAGGCGCCGAGGCCCAGGATGAGACCGAAGCGCTCACGCGTCGTCACCGAGATGAACTGGCCGTATGCGGCGGTCAGGACGCCGATCAGCCCCGCCCAGGAGCTGAGCAGGTGGAGGCTGCTGAAGAGCGAAGAGATGATGGCGATCGCCCCGAGAACCATTGCCACCGCGACCAGCGAGTCCTGGAGGGGATGGGGCTTCCCGTCCGTGGCGAGGAGGGATGTCGCGGTGTTGGGTCGCATTGCCTGTGCCATGTGGCACCTCCTGCGGAAGGCGGCGCATCGTAGCGCCATACACACCCGATGTGTACAGATTGTGCCCTCTCGCGGTCGGATTTCAACCGGAAGCCGTGGTGCGGGTAGTCTGTACCGTCTGCACCGGTGTCTGCTCACGCCCTGACCAGGGATCCCCGCCAGCGGGGCCCGATTGTCAGTGGTCGCCGATACCGTTGCGTACGCATCACGACCCTCCTGCCACGGAACGACCGTGGCCGCTGAGTCCAAAGGAGGTGGGTTCCACATGCGTCACTACGAAGTGATGGTCATCCTCGACCCCGATCTCGAGGAGCGCGCTGTCTCCCCGCTGATCGAGAACTTCCTCTCCGTTGTCCGCGAGGCCAACGGAAAGGTTGAGAAGGTCGACACCTGGGGCCGTCGTCGTCTCTCGTACGAGATCAAGAAGAAGCCCGAGGGCATCTACTCGGTCATCGACCTGCAGGCCGAGCCTGCGGTCGTCAAGGAGCTCGACCGCCAGATGAACCTGAACGAGTCGGTCCTCCGGACCAAGGTCCTCCGTCCCGAGACCCACTGAGCTTCCTAGCTCAGCGGCACTCGGGTTTCGAGTAGCAGCAAGCAGCCAGCAGCAAACCCGCCGAGAGGTTCCCCCATGGCAGGCGAGACCGTCATCACGGTCGTAGGCAATCTTGTCGACGACCCCGAGCTGCGCTTCACCCCTTCCGGTGCGGCGGTCGCGAAGTTCCGTGTCGCGTCCACTCCCCGCATCTTCGACAAGCAGACCAATGAGTGGAAGGACGGCGAAGGCCTGTTCCTCACCTGCTCGGTCTGGCGTCAGGCGGCGGAGAACGTCGCGGAGTCGCTCCAGCGAGGCATGCGCGTCATCGTGCAGGGCCGGCTGAAGCAGCGGTCCTACGAGGACCGTGAGGGCGTCAAGCGCACGGTCTACGAGCTGGACGTCGAGGAAGTCGGCGCCAGCCTGAAGAACGCCACGGCCAAGGTCACCAAGACCACCGGTCGCGGTGGCCAGGGCGGATACGGCGGCGGTGGCGGCGGCCAGCAGGGCGGCGGCAACTGGGGCGGTGGCTCCGGTGGCGGTCAGCAGCAGGGTGGCGGCGGCGGTGCTCCCGCCGACGACCCCTGGGCGACCGGTGCGCCGGCCGGCGGCGGCCAGCAGGGCGGCGGAGGCGGCTGGGGCGGAAGCTCCGGCGGTTCCTCCTCCGGCGGCGGCTACTCGGACGAGCCCCCCTTCTAGGCCTCAGGGCCAAGAGGTGGGCCGTACCCACACTTCTTGATCACACAGGAGAAACACCATGGCGAAGCCGCCTGTGCGCAAGCCTAAGAAGAAGGTCTGCGCTTTCTGCAAGGACAAGGTCACGTACGTGGACTACAAGGACACGAACATGCTGCGGAAGTTCATTTCCGACCGCGGCAAGATCCGTGCCCGCCGCGTGACCGGCAACTGCACGCAGCACCAGCGTGACGTCGCCACGGCCGTGAAGAACAGCCGTGAGATGGCGCTGCTGCCCTACACGTCCACCGCGCGATAAGGAAAGGGTGACTGAAGAATGAAGATCATCCTGACCCACGAGGTCTCTGGCCTCGGCACCGCCGGTGACGTCGTCGACGTCAAGGACGGGTACGCCCGCAACTACCTGGTCCCGCGTGGTTTCGCGATCCGCTGGACCAAGGGTGGCGAGCAGGACGTGGCGCAGATCCGCCGCGCCCGCAAGATCCACGAGATCGCGACCATCGAGCAGGCCAACGAGATCAAGGCCCGCCTCGAGGGTGTCAAGGTCCGCCTGGCCGTCCGCTCCGGCGACGCCGGTCGTCTCTTCGGTTCCGTCACCCCGGCCGACGTCGCTTCGGCGATCGAGGCTGCCGGTGGTCCGAAGATCGACAAGCGCCGCGTCGAGCTGGGCTCGCCGATCAAGACGCTGGGCGCCCACGAGACGTCCGTGCGTCTGCACCCCGAGGTTGCCGCCAAGGTCAGCGTCGAGGTCGTCTCCGCCTAAGCACTGCGCTTGGCAGAGCTGAAGCAAACGTTGGGCCGCACCCCTCGGGGTGCGGCCCAACGCGTTTCACGGTCACCGTTTCACGTGAAACCGGGTCAGCGCGTGGCGCCCGTGACGATCCAACGGCCCGAGCGCGAGCGCAGCCACAGGGTCACCATCCGCACGGTCATCATCAAAGTCATCGCGCCCCACAGCGCGGTGAGCCCTCCGCCGAAGGCCGGCACCAGCAGGGCAACCGGCGTGAAGACCGCCAGGGTCACGAGCATCGCCCAGGCGAGATACGGACCGTCTCCCGCTCCCATCAGGACCCCGTCGAGAACGAAGACGATGCCGCAGATGGGCTGGGACAGCGCGACCATCAGGAGAGCGGGCAGTGCCACGTTCTGCACCACCTGATCATTCGTGAACAGTGGAATGAAGAGCGGTCGGGAGACGATCACCAGGAGTCCGAGGACGACTCCCGCGGCGATGCCCCACTGCACCATGCGGCGGCAGGCATCCCGTGCGCCCTGGGCGTCGTCCGCTCCGAGGTAGCGCCCGATGATGGCTTGGCCCGCGATGGCGATGGCGTCGAGGGCGAAGGCCAGCAGGCTCCACAGGGAGATGATGATCTGGTGCGCGGCGATGTCCGCGTCGCCGAGCCGGGCCGCAACAGCGGTGGCGATCATGAGGATGGCGCGCAGCGAGAGGGTGCGGACGAGCAGCGGCACGCCTGCCTGGACGCAGGCTCGTATCCCGGCGGCGTCGGGACGCAGGGAAGCGCCGTGACGACGGGCCCCGCGTACGACGACGAAAAGGTAGACGGCGGCCATGGCGACCTGGGCGATGACGGTGCCCCAGGCGGATCCTGCGATGCCCAGGCCGGCGCCGTAGACGAGCCCCGCGTTGAGCGCGCCGTTGGCGACGAAGCCTCCGACCGCGACATAGAGCGGGGTCTTGGTGTCTTGGAGGCCACGCAGGACTCCTGTCGCGGCGAGGACGACGAGCATCGCGGGGATGCCGAGCGAGGAGATCCGCAGATAGGTGATCGCGTAGGGCGCCGCGGTGTGCGAGGCGCCGAAGAGCTCGACGAGCGCGGGAGCGGTGGGAAGGACAATGGCGATGACCGCGGCGCCGAGCAGGAGGGCGAGCCAGATCCCGTCCATGCCCTGACGGATCGCGGACTGCAGATCTCCGGCGCCGACGCGGCGGGCCACCGCGGCCGTGGTCGCGTAGGCCAGAAAGACGAAGACGCTGACGGCGGTCATCAGGAGCGACGAGGCGACAGCGAGGCCGGCCAGCTGGGAGGTGCCCAGATGGCCGACGATGGCGCTGTCGGCCATCACGAAAAGAGGCTCGGCGACGAGCGCGCCGAAGGCGGGGACGGCCAGCGCGACGATCTCGCGGTCATGCCGACGCCGGGCGGTCTTGGTCGCCGCGGGAGCCTGTGTCATGAGCACCAATGTAATCTTCCACAGGTAAGAGATGCAACCGCCTTTGAGTCCTTACTTCTGTGCCTCTCGGGCGTGGCGTCACGCACCGTTTACAGCGATCTTGGGCTGACCGGGAAAGTATTTTTCCTGCACAGCCGGTGGACGGGAACGTCGCAGGTCAGGCACGTTTCTGCACGTCTCTTGAGGGCTTGTTCACAGGGCTGTCCACCGTGTCGTGCACAGGTTTTGCGGAGTTCTCCACAGCGAGAGGCCCTTCATCCACACCGCCTGTGGATAACCAGATTGGCTGAAGGTGCCGAGGGGCCTACCGTGGTGCGGCGCCCGCCACGATTTCAGGCCTCGGAAACGTCATGAACCGACGCCTCAGAACCGGAGTCGGGTCCCCATATTTGTCAGTGTCGTGCCGTAAGAAAGAGGGCACGGCGAGGTCCGCCCGGCGGACTGGAGGAGGTGGCCCGGTGAGTATCTCCGAGCCTTTGGACGACCCCTGGGCCGACAGCGGTCCCAGTGACCGTCTGCCTGCCTCCCGCCAGCGTGGCAGTGGCGGGCGGGGGCGCGAGGAGCAGCACGACCGCGGTGGCGACGGCGGCTGGGACGACGGAGCTCCGTCCTTCGAGCGAGTACCGCCCCAGGACCTCGATGCCGAGCAGTCCGTCCTCGGCGGCATGCTCCTGTCGAAGGACGCCATCGCCGACGTCGTCGAGGTGATCAAGGGCCACGACTTCTACCGCCCCGCGCACGAAACGATCTTCACCGCGGTTCTCGACCTGTATGCGAAGGGCGAGCCGGCCGACCCGATCACGGTCGCGGCCGAGCTCACCAAGCGTGGCGAGATCACCAAGGTCGGTGGCGCATCGTATCTGCACACCCTCGTCCAGACGGTTCCGACGGCGGCGAACGCCGAGTACTACGCCGAGATCGTCCATGAGCGTGCGGTCCTGCGCAGGCTCGTCGAGGCGGGCACGCGCATCACGCAGATGGGATACGCGGCCGACGGCGACGTCGACGAGATCGTGAACAGTGCGCAGGCCGAGATCTACGCGGTCACCGAGCAGCGCACCAGCGAGGACTACCTCCCGCTCGGCGACATCATGGAGGGCGCGCTCGACGAGATCGAGGCGATCGGCTCCCGCAGCGGCGAGATGACCGGTGTGCCCACCGGGTTCACCGACTTCGACTCCCTGACGAACGGCCTGCACCCCGGCCAGATGATCGTCATCGCTGCCCGTCCCGCCATGGGTAAGTCCACGTTGGCGCTCGACTTCGCCCGGGCCGCGTCGATCAAGCACAACCTGCCCAGCGTCATCTTCTCCCTGGAAATGGGCCGGAACGAGATCGCGATGCGTCTGCTGTCCGCGGAGGCGCGGGTCGCGCTGCACCACATGCGCTCCGGCACCATGACGGACGAGGACTGGACCCGGCTCGCGCGCCGGATGCCCGAGGTCTCGGCGGCGCCGCTCTACATCGACGACTCGCCGAACCTGTCGATGATGGAGATCCGCGCGAAGTGCCGTCGCCTCAAGCAGCGCAATGACATCAAGCTCGTGATCATCGACTATCTGCAGCTGATGCAGGCCGGTGGTTCGAAGCGCTCCGAGAGCCGTCAGCAGGAGGTCTCGGACATGTCGCGAAACCTGAAGCTGCTGGCCAAGGAGCTGGAAGTGCCGGTCATCGCGCTCTCCCAGCTGAACCGTGGCCCCGAGCAGCGCACGGACAAGAAGCCGATGGTGTCCGACCTGCGTGAATCCGGCTCGATCGAGCAGGACGCGGACATGGTGATCCTGCTGCACCGTGAGGACGCCTACGAGAAGGAGTCACCCCGCGCCGGCGAGGCGGACATCATCGTGGGCAAGCACCGTAACGGTCCGACGGCAACGATCACGGTCGCCTTCCAGGGTCACTACTCGCGCTTCGTGGACATGGCGCAGACCTGATCCCGTACGACCCGCTCCCGCACGACCGCAACCGCACGGCATGGACGTGCGACCTGGAGCTGTCGGCCTAAAAGCGGTCGACGCCTGGCGGCCGGCAGGGTGGACTTGGGGCATGACGTCATCCCCTGAAGAGCTGCTGCCCACGACGCGCCGAGCCCTCTTGCGCCACATTGCCACCGCGCAGGCGGAAGGCCGTTCCCCTTCGCTGGTGGCCGCGGTCGTTCGCGACGGTGAGCTGGTGTGGAGCGGCGGGCGCACCTGTGTGGACGGGCATGCTCCGGACGAGCACGTGCAGTACCGGATCGGCTCGATCACCAAGACGTTCACAGCCGTGCTGGTGCTGAGGCTGCGGGACGAGGGAGTGCTCGACCTCGGGGACCCGTTGGAGAAGCATCTGCCGGGCACCGGCGCCGGCCAGGTCACCATCGCCGAACTTCTGGCGCACACCAGTGGGTTGGCGGCCGAGACTCCTGGTCCTTGGTGGGAGCGTTCGTCGTCCTCGCTGCGTCCCGAGCTCGCCGATGTGCTGGGCGAGAAGCCGTTCAGGCATCCGGTCGGCAAACAGCATCACTACTCCAACCCCGGCTACACGTTGCTGGGTTCGCTGGTCGAGGCGTTGCGCGGTGCTCCGTGGGAGGACGTCCTGCGTCGTGAGGTCCTGGAGCCGCTCGGTCTGGACCGGACGAGTGGGCAGCCGCAGGCCCCGCATGCCGGTGGCTGGGCCGTGCATCCCTGGGCCGATGTGATGATGCCGGAGCCCGCGGAGGATCTGGGTCTGATGGCTCCTGCCGGGCAACTCTGGTCGACGGCAGCGGACTTGGGGCGGTTCGCCGTGTTCCTGATGGAGGGCGACGACCGGGTTCTGAGATCGCAGTCCGTACGCGAGATGCGCACGCCCGCCGCGCCCACGCTGTCGGGGGACTGGGACTCCTCGTACGGCCTCGGTCTTCAGCTGGTACGGCGGGATGGCCGGGTGCTGGCCGGACACGGTGGTTCGCTGCCCGGGTTTGTGGCGGGTCTGTGGCTGAGCGAGGAGGACGGTCTGGCCGCGGTCACGCTCGCCAACTGCACGTCGGGCGTGCCCGCATCGACGGTCAGCACGGACCTTCTCCGTATCGTCGCCGAGGCCGAGCCGCGCATCCCCGAGCCGTGGCGGCCCCTGCCGGACGTCGATGCAACGGTGCTGGAGCTCGCCGGGCCCTGGTACTGGGGTACGCAGAGCACGGTGCTGCGGCTGACGGCCGACGGGGGAGTCTCGCTCGGACCGCTGACGGGTGGGGCGCGGGACTCGCGATTCCGCCCGAACGGCGACGGCACCTGGACCGGGCTGGACGGCTACTACGCGGGGGAACTCTTGCGCGTCGAGCGCCGGACCGGCGGGTCGGTGAGCCATCTCGATCTCGGATCGTTCGTCTTCACGCGTGAGCCGTACGAGAAGGGGGCACCGGTTCCCGGCGGCGTGGACCCGGAGGGCTGGCGAGGGCTTCCCCGGTCCTAGCCGGTCTTGTTCCCAGTCAGGATCGCTCCCGTCCGGCCTGGTTCCTGGTCGGGATGCTGAAAGGGCCGGGTGGTCGTCTGTTTCACGTGAAACAGACGACCACCCGGCCCCTCGGTGTTGTCAGAGCTGGAGCTTGAAGCCCACATGTGAGGCTTCGAAACCCAGTCGCTCGTAGAAGCGATGGGCGTCGCTCCGGGTGGCGTCGGAGGTCAGCTGCACCAACTGGCAGTTCTGACGGCGGGATTCATCCACGGCCCACTCGATGAGCAACGTGCCGAGCCCGCTGCCACGCTCGTCCGCGTGGATGCGGACGCCCTCGATGATCGAGCGCGTGGAGCCCTTCCGGGAGAGCCCGGGGATGACGGTGAGCTGAAGGGTGCCGACAGTGCGCCCCTCGCGCACGGCGACGGTCAGGTGCTGGTTGGGGTCCCCGGCGATGCGCGCGTGCGCCTCCAGGTATGGCGTGAGGTCGTCCGGGGACTCGCGGCGGGCGCCCAGGGGGTCGTCCGCCAGCATCTCCACGATGGCCGGGATGTCGGCGGCCACGGCAGGCCGTATCTCAAGATCTCCCATGGCCGCAGCCTACGCGGCCATGGTGTCGTCAGTCCTTGACCGCCCGGCGCCGGGCGTCCCCCGGCCTTTCGAGGTGACGGCTCAGGCGGGGACGCGTACGGCTTCCACCGCGCGGACCAGCGGGGCGAGTTCGGGGTTCCTGGCCGCCTCGTCGAGTGCCTCGCGCAGGGCGGTGTCATTGGTGGGCCGCGCATCGGCGAGCAGAGCCAGCCCCGTCTCGCTCACGTCCGTGTAGATGCCGCGACGGTCGGTGGGGCAGAGGTAGCGGGCGAGCAGACCGCGGTCCTCCAGACGCGTCACCAGGCGCGTGGTGGCGCTCTGGCTGAGGACAACGGCGTCCGCGACCTGCTTCATCTGCAGGTGACCGCCTTCACCGTCGTGCTGGCGGCTGAGGACATCGAGCAGCGAGTACTCCCGCACGCTCAGGTCGTGCTTGGCCTGCAGGGCGCGCTCGATGTGGGTCTCGATCTTCCCGTGGAGCAGGGAGAGGGCGCACCAGCCCTGGGCCAGGGCGATGAGTGCGGGGTCTGTGGCGGTCATGGCTCTAGTTCCTCCGTCCCGAAGCGGCTGAACCCAGGATAGTCCACACGTGAAATTGTCGGCGCTTGCAAGTAATGCGCGTCTGCAAGTATTGTGAACGCACGCAAAGCGCATCTGCAACAGTCTGGGAAGGTGAACCCTATGCCTCTCGCGCTTCTGGCTCTCGCGATCGGGGCCTTCGGGATCGGAACCACGGAATTCGTGATCATGGGGCTGCTCCCCGAGGTCGCGGGTGACTTCGGCGTCTCCATCCCCACGGCCGGATTTCTGGTCACCGGCTACGCCCTCGGCGTCATGTTCGGTGCCCCCCTCATGACGATTCTGGGCACCCGCATCTCGCGCAAGCGGATGCTGCTGCTCTTGATGGGCCTGTTCATCCTGGGCAACGTGCTCTCCGCGGTGGCGCCTGTCTTCCTCGTCATGGTGATCGGCCGCGTGGTCGCCTCACTCGCGCACGGCGCCTTCTTCGGAATCGGCGCAGTTGTCGCGGCCGAGCTGGTCGCCCCCGAGAAGAAGGCCGGAGCCATCGCCATGATGTTCACCGGCCTGACCGTCGCCAACGTCGTCGGCGTGCCCCTGGGCACGCTCATCGGCCAGAGCGTCGGCTGGCGCGTCACCTTCGTGGCCGTTGCGGCGCTCGGAGTCGTCGGACTGCTCGGCATCGCCAAGCTCGTCCCCGACATGCCCAAGGCCGAAGGCGTCCACCTGCGGCACGAACTCGCCGCCTTCAAGAACGTCCAGGTCCTGCTGGCGATGGCCATGACCGTGCTCGGGTTCGGAGGAGTCTTCGCCGCCATCACTTACATCGCACCGATGATGACGAACGTCGCCGGTTACGCCGACACGTCGGTGACCTGGCTCCTCGTCCTGTTCGGCCTCGGCATGGTCGCCGGCAACCTGATCGGCGGCAAGTTCGCCGACCGCAAGCTCATGCCGATGCTGTACGTCGCACTGAGCGGGTTGGCCGTCGTGCTGGCTCTGTTCACGCTGACCGCCCACAACAAGGTCCTGGCGGCGATCTCGATCGCGCTGATCGGCGCTCTCGGTTTCGCCACGGTGCCGCCGCTGCAGAAGCGGGTCCTCGACCAGGCCCACGGCGCCCCCACGCTGGCCTCCGCGGTCAACATCGGCGCCTTCAACCTCGGCAACGCTCTCTCGGCCTGGCTCGGCGGCATCGTCATCGCGGCCGGCCTCGGCTACACGGCCCCCAACTGGGTCGGCGCTGTCCTCGCCGCCGCCGCACTCGTCCTGGCCGTTGTGTCCTCCGGCCTTGAGCGCCAGTCCAAGGCCTCGAACCCGGTCGTCGCAAACGCGACTCCCGAAGGCGCCCGGCAGGCGGAACCCGCTCATAGCTGAGCGGCCCTCAGACCCTCATTTCACCCCCACCCCAGGGGCCAGCGTCGTCCCCGCACCCGTTCCACCGCACATCCCCGCAAGGAGAAACCCTTCATGAGCACCACCACGGCTGTCGCACCGCTGACCATCCAGGACGCGGAGATCCTCGTGACCGCCGCCCGTCGTGCGGCCGAGTCCGCCGGAGTGAACGTCAGCGTCACCGTCCTCGACGCCGGCGGACACCTGCTCGCCTTCCGGCGCGACGACCGGGCCGTGCTGATCTCAGGCGAGACCAGCACCCGCAAGGCGTACACCGCCCTCCAGCTGAACGCGCCGACCGCGGACCTCGTCGAGCTGGTCAAGCCGGACGGTCCGTTCCACAGCCTGCCCACCGCTTTGGACCGGCCGTTGCTCTTCATCGCGGGCGGCATCCCCGTCCACCGCGACAGTCACCTCATCGGCGCGGTCGGTGTCGGCGGCGGCGCACCGGAGCAGGACCACGGGTTCGCCACGGCAGCCGTGGCAGAGCTCGTCTGATGCTCAACGAGGCCTGAGCGCGACGCGCCTCCCCACACAGAAGTCCGCCCCTGGATGCCGTGATCCCACGGTGTTCAGGGGTGGACTTCACCGCATGCGCTGCCCGGTCAGGTCAGCCCGCGGCGACCGTCAGGGGCGCGAAACGGCGCGTCCAGTCGCCGGGGAGGTCGGGGGCGCCGTAGGTCATCACGGCGTTGAAGGCCTGGGACTCCACCCCCCGTTCCTTGATCCACGCCAGCAGTTCCTCATGGCGCACGTCGATGTCGGTACGCAGGGGGCGATCCGTACCGGCGGCGAGCGAGGTGACGAGAGCCTTCGCCGTCTCGGTGTCGCGGGCGATCAGCGGGCCGATGACATGGGTGTCCATGTTGGGCCAGGCGGCCGCGAAGCCGATGAGTTCGCCTCCGTCCTCGGCCACGCACAACTGGTCTGCGAAAGCCGGGAGTCGGGTCAGGACGTGGGTGCGGTCGAGGCCGAAGACCTCTGCGTCCAGGTGGAGCATGGCCGAGAGATCCTCAGCGGTCGCGGCGCGCGTGGCCACGGACGGCGTCGGTCCACCGGGGGTGAAGTGTCCCCGCACCATCTCCGCACGCCCGGTGACCTTGAAGCCCAGCCCTTCGTAGAGCGGGCGGCCGTACGGGGTCGCGTGCAGGGTGAGCGGTGTGGGGTCCGCCTGCTCGGCGACGTACTGCATGAGGCGGCGGCCGATGCCGCGGCGAGCGTGGCGTTCGGCGACGAGCACCATGCCGATGGCGCACAGCGCGGGCCGGCTCGGCGGGCCGTAGTCGGTCACCACGCAGGCGCTCACCAGGCCCCCGTCGGGGTCGTCGATGCCGTAGCCGGTGCCGGCCGCGAGCAGTAGGCCCCACTTGTGTTCCTCGCGGGGCCAGCCGCGGTCCTCGGAGAGATCGGCGCACGCCGTGAGGTCGCGCGGGGTGAGCCGGCGGATGGGCAGATCGGAGAGGAGAGGTGTCGACACGCAGGTCAGGCTGACTGACGCAGCCGGTCCGCGTCCACCGCTTTGCGGGCAGCATGCTGCTTTCGGCCACGTCGTGTCAGTCCCCATGGCTTGAGCACCGAGATCACCGTCATGAAGAGATAGGCGGTCAGGGAGACGATGGGGCCGGCTACCAGATCGCTCGGCCGGGGCAGCGGAGTACCTGCCATGACCGTCGCGACCGCGGCGTTGACGCCGGGACGCAACGCGAAGATCGAGGCGGCGGTTGTGGCGAGCGTGAGCCAGAACTTGGCATAGACCCAGCGGTGCCGGGCGAGGCCCCAGGGGGTGCCCAGTGACAGCAGCAGGCCGCTCAGCAGAGTGAGCAGAGCGAGCGGGATCACCAGCCAGTCCGTGAAGACCTTCATGGCGCGGCAGGCGGCCTCGACCATCGGGTCGGAACCCGTGGTGATCGCCGTGACGGCGAGCGCGAGCAGGCCGAGTGTGAGCCCCAGCCAGCAAGCGGAGGACGTCACATGGACGACGAGGGTGGCCCGGCGAGCGGGACGGCGAAGTTTCACGTGAAACACCGTGCCGGGAGTGCCCCCTCGAGGGCGTCCGACAGAGGGAGTAACCCCGGGTACTAGCCTCGGCGTACATGGCGAGACTGCATCTCTTCGATCTGGACGGAAGCGCTGCTGCACGGGACGTCGGTGCCCGTGGAAATCTCGCGTCAACTGGGGCTCGAGGCCGAGATGGTGGCCCTGGACCGTGAGATCGGCGCGCAGCGCATCGGACCGCCGGAGTACGCGCGGCGGGTGCATGCCCTGCTCAGCACCGCGGCGAAGGTGAAGATCGCGGACCGGCTCTGTGAAAAGTTCGGGGTGTCACGGGCCGCTTGCATGGCCTGCGGCGACTCGTTCTCCGATGGGAGCTGTTCGGCGTCGTGACGGTATCGGTTGCGATCAATGTGGATCAGCACGTCGCGGGTCTGGCGACGCACTCGTACGCCGGCCGCGATCTGCGGGAGGCATGCGAATTGGTGCGGCACGCCCGCTAATTGAGGGATTGCCGGGGCATATCCCCTGTCGAATTCCTTGCAGGGCAAGGGGGACTTGTGCGTTTGGTGGGTGCCGGTATGGTCGACTCCGGTCCGAGGCTACCGCGCTCGGCGCAGCCCGGGCCATGCACGCAGGCCAAGTAGACAGCCTAACGGGACGGAGAGATCAAAGACCTGCTATTTCCGCTATGCGGCTTGCGGGGTCGCGCCGGATGGCACGCTGCGGTGAGGAACTGCGGGCAATGTCACATTGCTCCCTTACTTGTCCGTAGCGGACCGGAATGCGGGTTCACTTGGGCCGCCGCATTCTGCCGCGGCAGAACGGGGAAAGAGCGACTTCCGATCGCGGGAGTACGCAGACCGACCGAAAGATGTTCGAGGCGAGGCACAGCATGGACGCTCCGACCACTACGTCGGCCGACTCCGGTTCCGGCGGCGGGGGCGGTTGGTTCACTCCGCGCAAGGCGCCGCCCACCGGCCCGGGCACGAACCAGGACACGCCGTCAGAGGGGCGCAAGGTCACGCCTATACGGCCCGTGGGCCGGCCCGAGCGAATATCGGACGACCACGCGGAGACGGTGCCCTCGCAGAGCCCCGCCCCGGCGGCGGAGGCCGCACCCGCACCTCAGTACGTGTCGGCCCCTGGCCAGCGCCCTCGCCAGGCCGCCCCCAGCGGGAACGCGCGTCCTACCCAGCCCGGCCCGGACGCGACCGCGCGCCCCCACGCCGCCCAGCAAGGACAAGGGTCGAGCCCCGCGCACCCGCCGCACTCCGCGCCCCCGGCACCGGAGCCCACGGCAGACGCCACCCCCCGACCCGTTCCCGCTCCCGAAGCCTCCCCCGACGCGCGGCTCATCCGTCGCACGCTGGAGGAGGTCGGCCCCGACGCCGACAAGGTCACCTCGTACTTCTACGCGCTGCTCTTCGTGCGCCACCCCGAACTCCGGCCCCTGTTCCCCGCCTCGATGGACACCCAGCGCGACCGGCTCCTCAAGGCGCTGCTGACGGCGGCCGAGCACGCCGACAACAAGAGCGTCCTCGTCCCGTACCTGCAGAACCTGGGCCGTGGGCACCGCAAGTACGGCACGCAGCCCGA
Source organism: Streptomyces sp. NBC_01445 (assembly GCF_035918235.1). Taxonomy (NCBI): domain Bacteria; kingdom Bacillati; phylum Actinomycetota; class Actinomycetes; order Kitasatosporales; family Streptomycetaceae; genus Streptomyces; species Streptomyces sp. NBC_01445. The sequence goes on from NZ_CP109485.1 coordinate 5,380,808, forward strand.
GCACTACCCCGCGGTCGGCGAGTGCCTGATCGGCGCGCTGACCCGGTACGCGACGACGACGTGGGACCAAGAGACGGAGGCGGCCTGGGTGCGCACGTACACGACGATCTCCCAGGTCATGATCGACGCGTCGGCAGCGGACGAGCTGCGCGCGCCCGCGTGGTGGTACGGCGAGGTGGTCTCGCACGACCTGAGGACCCCGGACATCGCCGTGGTCACGGTCCGGCCCGACCAGCCGTACCCGTTTCTCGCCGGGCAGTACACGAGCCTGGAGACGCCTTGGTGGCCGCGGATCTGGCGGCACTACTCCTTCGCCTCGGCGCCCCGTTCCGACGGGCTGCTCTCGTTCCATGTGAAGGCCGTCCCTGCGGGGTGGGTCTCCAACGCGCTCGTGCACCGCGCCCGTCCCGGCGATGTGATCCGGCTCGGCCCGCCCTCCGGTTCGATGACGGTGGACCACAGCTCCGACAGCGGGCTGCTCTGTCTCGGCGGAGGCACCGGGATCGCGCCCATCAAGGCCCTCGTCGAGGACGTCGCCGAGCACGGCCAGCGGCGTCCGGTCGAGGTGTTCTACGGGGCTCGCACCGACCACGACCTGTACGACATCGACACGATGCTGCGGCTCCAGCAGACCCACCCGTGGCTGGCGGTCCGCCCGATCGTCGATCAGCAGGCCCATCTGCAACTGCCCGACGCGGTACGTGAGTACGGCCCCTGGAACGAGTACGACGCCTATCTGTCGGGCCCGCCCGGCATGATCCGCAACGGGGTCGACGCCCTGCGGGACATCGGGATCCCGGTGGACCGGATCCGCCACGACTCCGTTGAGGAGCTCGTCGTGACCGGCAACTGACGCCGGCAGCTGAGTGCCGGGCCCGACGAAAGCCGCGTACAGCAGGCGTCCCCGGACCAGGCCCGTGGCTCTAGCCCTGAAGCCCCAGCCCTGCCCCGTCAGCCCAGGTCAGGCGCGTGCATGGCCCGTACACCCTCGATGTTGCCGTCCAGATAGTGCCGCAGGGACAGCGGGACGAGATGGACCGAGGCGATACCGACGCGGGTGAAAGGCACCCGCACGATCTCGTACTCGCCGCACGGCTCCTCGATCTCGGGGCCGTGCCGCTGACTGAGGTCCATCGACTCGAGGCGACAGACGAAGAAGTGCTGGACCTTCACGCCAGTGGCGCCGCCGTCCTCGCCGATGTGCTCGACGGTGTCCACGAAGCAGGGCACCACATCGAGGATCTTGGCGCCGAGCTCCTCGTGCACCTCGCGGTGCAGGGCGTCGACGACGGTCTCGTCCTCGGGTTCGACCCCGCCGCCAGGGGTCAGCCAGTACGGATCCAGGCCGGGCTTGGTCCGTTTGATCAGGATCAGGTCGTCGCCGTCGAGCAGGACGGCGCGTGCGGTGCGCTTGACCACGGGTCGGACGGTCATGGGAGAAATGTGGCCCCGCCGGTTCCACGTGAAACATTCCGTACCGACCTGGCCTCAGGCCAACGCCAACTGATCAGCGCTAGTTGATCACCAGGAATCGGTCGGCACGAACGGATCAGCACCAATCGACGGCGGTGCGCAGCAGCCACTCGTGCGCCCGCGCGATGTGCGGCATGGCCAGCGTTCCCGTGCGCACAACGAGGAAGTACGTCCGCAACGGGGGCACCGGAGGATCGAGCAGGGCCACGACCTCGCCGCGCTCCAGGGCCGGCGCGCAGAGGTAGCGCGGCAGCACCGAGAGCCCGGCTCCGGCGATGGTGCAGGCGAGCACCGCGCGTAGATCCGGCACGATGACCGTGCCCGACGTGGCCGGGCGTGAGTCGAAGACAGCGGCCCAGTAGCGGGCGACGAACGGCAGCGACTCGTGCGCCTCGACCAGCGGCAGATCCTCCAGCGCGGCCGCGCCGTTGCGGCGCAGGGTGCCGGGCCCTATGCGGGCGGCCCACCGCGGAGAGGCAAGGAGGACGTGCTCCTCGTCGCAGAGCGCAGTCGCGGTGAGCAGGGCGCCGCGCGGGCGGGCCGTCGTGATGGCCAGATCATGATGTCCGGCGCCAAGCCCCTCCAGGACTTCCTCGGCGTTGCCGAAGGAGGCGCGCAGGGCGAAGCTCTGGCCGTCGTCACGGGTGAGCGCGGTGAGGGCGGGCAGCGCACGCTCGGCGGTGAATTCCGGAGGCCCCGCGAGGTGCAGCGTGCGCACCGGCGACTCCTCGTCGATGCCGGTCTCGGTGATCTCCACGAGGGCGTCGAGGTGCGGAGCGGCTTTGTGTGCGAGTTCGTCGCCGATGGAGGTGGGGGTCACGCCACGCGCCTGGCGCAGGAACAGGGGGCGGCCCAACTGCCGCTCCAGGGTGCGGATCTGAGATGTCACCGCGGGCTGCGAAAGGCCGAGCAGCGCGGCGGCCCGGGTGAAGGAACCCGCACGGTGCACGGTCACGAACGTGCGCAGCAGGGCGAGATCCATGGCGGTGTCCTCCCCTCTCGGCCTCCGGGTCGGCCTCAACTATAAATATGTCGATAGGTCTCTGTCGCTACCGTGATTGGACACTGACACAGAGTCAACTAGCCTTATGCGCGCGGTTCTTAGCGCGCAGGAACCGGGGACGGTCCGAGCCACGAGGGGGGAGGCTCGGGCCGTCCATTGTGCGTAGCCGGTGATGAGACCGAGGCCGCGGCCGGCAGTGGCCCGTGAGGGGCCCTAGATGGCCGCCTCGTCGAGCGCGCGCAGCACATCGGCCACCAGGTCGTCCGGATCCTCGGCACCGGCGGAGAAGCGGATGAAGCCCTCTGGGACATCGTCCCCGCCCCAGCGGCGACGGCGCTCGGCGGTGGACCGCACGCCGCCGAAGCTCGTCGCGTCGTCCACCAGCGTCAGGGACTCCATGAACCGCTCGGCACGCGCGCGCGTGGGCAGCGTGAAGGAGACCACGCACCCGAAGCGCCGCATCTGCTGAGCGGCGATCTTGTGCGAGGGGTCGTCGGGCAGACCCGGGTAACGCAGGCTCTCGATGTCGTCGCGGTCGCGCAGGGCGAGAGCGAGCGCGAGAGCGTTGGCGTTCTGCCGCTCCGCCCTCAACTGGAGCGTGGCGAGGGAGCGATGGGCGAGCCAGGCCTCCATCGGGCCGGGAATCGCGCCGACGATCTTGCGCCAGCCCCGCACCGACGCGGTCAGCTCGGCGTCGCGGCAGGTCACGTAGCCGAGCAGGATGTCGCCATGGCCGGTGAGCTGCTTGGTGCCACTGGCCACGGAGAAGTCGGCGCCGAGCTCCAGGGGGCGCTGGCCGAGCGGCGTGGCGAGCGTGTTGTCGACTGCCACCAGGGCGCCACGCGCGTGTGCCGCCTCGGCGAGCCGCCGCACGTCGCACACGTCGAGGCCGGGGTTCGACGGCGTCTCGATCCACAGCAGCTTCGCGCCGTCCAGGACGTCGAGCTGAGCGTCGCCGCCGGTGGGGGCGGTGCGGACCTCGATGCCGAACGCCGTGAGCTGCTCGCGGACGAGCGGGAACACCTGGTAGCCGTCGCTCGGCAGAACGACCACGTCGCCGGCCTTGAGCTGCGAGAACAGCACCGCCGAGATGGCGGCCATCCCGGACGCGAAGACGAGGGTGTCGACATCCTCTTGGCCGGGCGCCTCGAGCTCGCCGATGGCCCGCTCCAGGTGGGTCCACGTCGGGTTGTCGTCCCGGCCGTACGTATAGGGCCCCGAGACATCGCCCGGCAGGTGGAAGTGTGCGGCGAAGACAGGCCCTGGGAGCGTTGGATCGTTCTTCGAGGCCTCGGGCAGCCCCGCCCGCACTGCCCTTGTGCCGTCCCCGATCTGCGTCGATTGCGTCATGCCGCCCGCCCTTCCAGTGCCGCGCGTACCGCGTCGAGCAGACCGTCGCTCGCCGCCTCCACCATTCTCAGGCACTCCTCGAAGTCGTCGATGCCGCCGTAGTACGGGTCCGGTACATCCAGGTCTGTCCCCGCCGAGGGGTCGTAAGAGCGCAGCAGGCGGACCTTCTCGGCGTCCTGTGGGGTCGGTGCCACCCGGCGCAGGGTGCGCAGATGCCCGGCGTCCAGGGCGATCACCAGGTCGAGCCGGGAGAACCACGAGGCGCTGAACTGCCGGGCCGTATGGCCGCTTTCATAGCCGCCGGCCGCCAGCACGGAGACGGTGCGCCGGTCTGCACCGTCCCCCTCGTGCCAGCCGTCGGTACCCGCGCTGTCCACCTCCACGAGGCCGGCGAGACCGGCCTCGTGGACGCGCGTGCGGAAGACCGACTCGGCCATGGGCGAGCGGCAGATGTTGCCGGTGCAGACGAAGCACACACGGAAGGACATGGGGCGGGGTCAGTCCTTGTCGTCGGGCAGGACGACGTTCAGCGCCCAGGAGACGACCGAAATGATCAGGCCACCGAGGACGGCGGTCCAGAACCCCTCGACATGGAAGCTCTGGTTGAACTGGTCGGCCAGCCACGAGGTCAGCAGCAGCATCAGGGCATTGACCACGAGCGTGATCAGGCCGAGCGTCAGGATGAAGAGCGGGAAGGTGAGGAGCTTCACTATGGGCTTGACCAGGAGATTCACCAGGCCGAACAGCAGCGCCACGATGATCAGCGTGCCGACCTTCTTGCCGGTGCTGTCACCTGTCAGCGTGATCTTGTCGAGCAGCCACACCGCGACAGCAAGGGCCCCCGCGTTGGCGATCGTCTTGACTACGAAATTCTTCATGTGTCTGATCGTGGCAGACGAGACCGGATCATGAGAGTGGCCCTGCGAGGCCGCTCACGGGCAAGAGGGCGGACAAGTGGGATGAAGGCATTCCGGCTGGACGAACTGGAAGCGGAACGTGCCGCGAACGACGGCGCGTATCTGCAGTTCCTGCGGGAGCGGAACATGTCGGTCGGGCTCTACGCCCTCGACGCGGGGGACCACGACCCGCAGCAGCCCCACCAGCAGGACGAGGTGTATCTCGTTGTCAGCGGTCGCGGTTCGATCACCGTCGGTATGGAGACGACCCAGGTGGCGCGCGGCAGCGTCGTGTACGTGCCGGCCGGGGTGGCCCACAAGTTCCATCACATCAGCGAGGACCTGCGGGTTCTGGTGGTGTTCTCTCCGCCTGAGAGCTGACGGCGGATCTCGGGGTTCCCTAGGGGGTCGCTCAGGGGACGACAAGGGGTCCGCGGCCCCCACAGGGCGCCTGGGCATGCCAGCATCGAATGCAGAAGCCGTATCGAAGCGGTACGGCGCGGGAGAGAGGTAAGGACGATGGCAGTGCGAGAGATCTTCGCGGGCATGCCGTGGTGGGTTAAGTGGGTCGCGGTGCCGGTCATCGCACTGGTCGTCTTCGGCGGACTGATAGCCAGCGTCGTGGGCTTCGTGATCGGTCTGCTCTTCAAGGTGCTGGTCTTCGTGGCCCTGGTCGGTGGACTCATCTACGTCGTACGGAAGTTCATAACGGGCTCGTCCTCGCGCAGCGACTGGTAGCTCTGGGCAACGGTTCGCTCGCGCGGGGGAAGTTTCCCCGCGCGGCCCTCTTGAAGTGGTGGCCAGGGCTAGAGTCCACAACTCGACGGCCGCACCCCCGTGATTCCCGAGAAGCGGGGGGACCCCACGCGCTTCGGGAGTGAACCTTGGCCACGGCTGAACCGCTTTCCGCCGCCCCTTTGTCCGCTGACATCACGTCCCCCGACACCATGTCTGCCGACGCCACGTCCCCACACGCGATGCCCCCACCCCTCGGCTGTCGCACGCACAGCTACGACGACGTTCAGGCCGAGGCCCACCCCGAGGGCGGCCCGACCGGCGCCCCGCCCACCCTCATCGGTTCGGTCCAGCGCGCGATGCGCCTCCTCGAGGCCGTCGCGTCGCACGAAGAGGGAGCGCCGGCCAAGCAGCTCGCCCGGGAGGCCGGCCTCGCGCTTCCCACGGCGTACCACCTGCTGCGCACGCTCGCCCACGAGGGCTATCTCCGCAAGGAGAAGGGCGTGTTCGTCCTGGGTGCGGCGGCCGAGCGGCTGGGTGGCAGCGCAACGCAGCAGAATCGTCGCGGCATGATCACCGACGCCCTGCAGCACTGGCGCGACGCCATCGGTGTACCGGTGTACTTCTCGGTCTACCGCGAGGGCGAGATCGAAGTCGTGGCCGTCGCCGACACGCCCGGGAATCCGGCGGTCGTGGAATGGGCCGACTTCCGCGAGACGGGGCACGCGCACGCGATCGGCCAGTGCCTCCTCGCCCAGCTCGACGACGAGAGCCGACGCGACCATCTCGACCGCTATCCCGCGTATTCGATCACCCCGTACACGGTGCGCGACGACCGCTCGCTGCTACGACGCCTCAACGAGCTGGGACGCATGCAACCGGTCGTGGAGCGCCAGGAGTACGCGTTGGGCACGGTCTGCGCGGCGTTTCCCATCACGGTCGGGTCCACCGCGGCCACGATGGCGGTTTCTCTCCCGTCCCATCAGGCCGGTCGTCTGCTGCCCGCGGCACGACAGCTGCAGAACGAAGTCGGAAAACTCGTCAGGACACTCGCCTTCTCTATCAGCATCTGAAAACTCACTCCTTGTGATCCCGCATGTACGTTAAGCAAGATGCGAAGGGTGCCGGGAAGGTTATTCCTGGCCAATCGACGGCAAATTGACGGGGTAGGCGATGCGCGAGTCGGTACAGGCAGTACAAGCAGAGGTCATGATGAGCTTCCTCGTCTCCGAGGAACTCTCGTTCCGCATCCCGGTGGAGCTGCGGTACGCCGCTGCTGATCCCTACGCCGTGCGGCTGACCTTCCACCTCCCTGGGGACGCCCCGGTGACCTGGGCCTTCGGCCGAGAGCTCCTGGTGGACGGGGTGGCCGGTCCCTGCGGCGACGGCGATGTACGCATCGAGCCGGTGGAACTGGCCGGCAGACCGGGCGAGATGCCGGGCGAGGTGCACATCAGGCTCCAAGTGGGCGGTGACCAGGCGCTGTTCCGGGCGGGCGTCGCTCCCCTCGTCGCCTTCCTCGACCGCACCGACAAGCTCGTACCGCTCGGCCAGGAGCGGGCGCTCGCCGACTTCGAGGCGCATCTCGACGAGGCACTCGACCGGATCCTCGCCGAGGAGCAGAGCGCCGGCTGACGGGCTCCAGGAGTCCGCGGATCATCAACTGACGTAACGCTTCAGCAGACCGGTGCCCTCGGGGTGCCCTCGCAGGGGTTCAGCGCTTCCGTCGCCGACCTCTTCCTCCGCGTGCCGGACCGGCCGCGGCAGCGGACGGGGATCCCGGCCGGTCGGCCGAGACCACCAGGGCCGCGAGCGCGGTCGTCACCGGTACCGAGGCGACCAGCCCGATAGAGCCCACCAGAGTCCGCACGATCTCCACGGCCACCAGCTCACTGTTGGCCACGGTGCCCACACTGCTCTGCGCGATCGAGAAGAGCAGCAACAGCGGCAGCGCCGCGCCCGCGTACGCAAGGACGAGCGTGTTGACCACGGACGCGATGTGGTCGCGGCCGATCCGGATGCCCGCGCGGTACAGGCCGCGCCAGCCCATCGTCGGGTCCGCCTGATGCAGCTCCCACACCGCCGACGTCTGCGTGACCGTCACATCGTCGAGCACACCGAGCGAACCGATGATGACGCCGGCGAGCAGCAGACCACTCATGTCGATGGACGGGTAAAGACCGTGGATCAGGCCCGTGTTGTCGTCCGTGTTGCCGGTCAGCGCCGCCCAGCCGATGAACAGCGAGCCGAGCAGACCGATCAGGACCAGCGACACGAGCGTGCCGAGCACCGCGACCGATGTCCGGGCCGTCAGACCGTGACACAGGTAGAGCGCGATCAGCATGATGGCGCTCGCCCCGATCACCGCCACCACCAGCGGATTCGAGCCCTGCAGGATCGCGGGCAGGATGAAGAAGGTCAGCACCATGAAGCTGATCGCCAGCGCGACGAGCGCCATGACACCCCGCAGCCGGCCCACGACGACCACCGCCAGCGCGAAGATCCCGGCGAGCAGCGCCATCGGGAGCCTGCGGTCCACATCGGTGACGGAGTACTGAAGTTCTTTGGGCGCGTCGGGCGCGTAGGCCACGATCACCTTCTGGCCCTCGTGCAACTGCCGTGGTGAGTCCGGCTGCACGATCTCCGTGAACGTACGGCCGGTGTCCTTGCCGGTGTCGACGCGGACCGTGGCCTTCTCGCATGTGCCCTTCGCCTGTTGCTCGGCGGTCTGGCCCTCGGCGGTCGACGTATCGCCGGTGGGGGTGTCGCCGGAGGCGTTGACGGACTTGCAGTCGACCTTGTCGACCTTTGTGACGGTGCCCTGTTGGGTCTGCCGGTCGAAGCCGACGCCGGTACGGGCGTGGGACGGGGCGCCGCCGGGCCAGAGCACCACGAGGCCGACCACGACCGCCACGGAGAACGGGATCAGTACCGCGGCGATGACCTTGCGCAAGTGCTTGGAAACGGGCGCGGCGGGGCCGTGGCTGTGGGAGTGCCCGTGTTCGGCGCTCCCCTGGCCATGGGGCGGATGCGGCGGCGTGGACGGAGGCTGCGGCGTGCTGGTCACCGCCCGATCATCGCAAGAACGGCAGGGGCCCTCTGTTCAGCACGCCAGAAATGACGCTAGCGTGGGGGGCACCTTTGCACACGCGGGAGCTCGGAGCACCGGGCTGAGAGGGCGCTGACCTCCGCTTCGGCGATGTTTCACATGAAACATCGCCCGACGGAAGCCGCTGCGTCGACCGCCGAACCTGTTACCGGGTAATGCCGGCGTAGGGAGTAGGTCTCATGACCACATCGGACGCACGCACGCCTGCCTCCAACCTGTCCGCAGAGACGGGCGAGGCCGGGAAGTCCATCGGCTGGCACAAGGGGTACGTCACGGGCTCACGCCCCGACCTCCAGGTGCCGGTCCGCCAGGTGCACCTCACCAACGGCACGGCGGTCACGCTCTACGACACGTCCGGGCCGTACACCGATCCGAGTGTCGACACCGACGTCCGCAGGGGCCTTGCCCCGCTGCGGGAGAACTGGATCGTCGGCCGCGGTGACACCGAGGAGTACTCGGGCCGCCCGGTCCGCCCCGAGGACGACGGCATCAAGCACACCTCTCCGCGCGGCGGCCTGCGCAACCTCGACGCGGTCTTCCCCGGCCGCCCCCGCCAGCCTCGTCGCGGGCGGGACGGCCGGGCGGTGACCCAACTCGCGTACGCCAGGCGCGGGGAGGTGACGCCCGAGATGGAGTACGTGGCCATCCGGGAGAACGTGGAGCCCGAGGTCGTCCGTGAGGAGATCGCCGCGGGCCGCGCGGTCCTGCCGGCCAACGTCAACCACCCGGAGATCGAGCCGATGATCATCGGCAAGCGGTTCCTGGTGAAGGTCAACGCCAACATCGGCAATTCCGCGGTCACTTCGTCGATCGAGGAGGAGGTGGAGAAGATGACATGGGCGACCCGCTGGGGCGCCGACACCGTCATGGACCTCTCCACCGGCCGCAACATCCACACCACGCGCGAATGGGTCCTGCGCAACTCCCCCGTCCCGATCGGCACGGTGCCGCTCTACCAGGCGCTGGAGAAGGTCGACGGCCGCGCCGAGGAGCTGACCTGGGAGATCTACAAGGACACGGTCATCGAGCAGGCCGAGCAGGGCGTGGACTACATGACGGTCCACGCCGGTGTGCGGCTGCCGTACGTCCCGCTCACCGCGAACCGCAAGACGGGCATCGTCTCGCGCGGCGGTTCGATCATGGCTGCCTGGTGCCTGGCGCACCACAAGGAGAGCTTCCTCTACGAGAACTTCGCGGAGCTCTGCGAGATCCTCGCGGCGTACGACGTCACGTACTCGCTGGGTGACGGCCTGCGGCCCGGCTCGATCGCGGACGCCAACGACGAGGCGCAGTTCGCCGAGCTGAAGACGCTCGGCGAGCTCAACACGATCGCGAAGAGCTTCAACGTCCAGACGATGATCGAGGGCCCCGGGCACGTCCCGATGCACAAGATCAAGGAGAACATCGACCTTCAGCAGGAGGTGTGCGAGGAGGCGCCCTTCTACACACTCGGCCCGCTGACGACCGACATCGCTCCCGCGTACGACCACATCACCTCCGGCATCGGAGCCGCGATGATCGCGTGGTGGGGGACGGCCATGCTCTGCTACGTCACGCCCAAGGAGCACCTGGGCCTGCCGAACAGGGACGACGTCAAGACCGGCGTCATCACCTACAAGATCGCGGCCCACGCTGCGGACCTCGCCAAGGGACACCCGGGCGCCCAGGACTGGGACGACGCGCTCTCCGACGCGCGGTTCGAGTTCCGCTGGGAGGACCAGTTCAATCTGGCCCTCGACCCGGACACGGCACGGGAGTTCCACGACGAGACGCTCCCGGCCGAACCGGCGAAGACGGCCCACTTCTGCTCGATGTGCGGGCCGAAGTTCTGCTCGATGAAGATCTCCCAGGACATCCGCCGGCAGCACGGCGGGACGAAGAGTGAGATCGAGGAGGGCATGGCGGAGAAGTCCAAGGAGTTCGCCGCCGCGGGCAACCGGGTCTATCTGCCGATCGCGGACTGACCTCGCCCACGCCCGTGCGGGCGCCGCGCGCTGTCCACCGGTCGCCTTTCGCGGCCGGTGGACAGGGTGTTCCGGGACCAACGCCTGTCGGCCTAGTCCGGCTTGTGGTCCGGCCCTCCGAAGTCGGGGCTTGTGAAGTCCGGGCTCGAGTACGTCGGGCGCGGGCCCGCAGGGGAGCTGCCGTCGGTGCCCGGGCTGCTGAACCCGGGCCTGTTGTACCCGAGGTGCGGCATGCGGCCCGCTGCTCCGGGGCCGCCCCCGCGATTGGCGGGGGCCGGCGGTGGTTCCGCGAGCGCCTCCCGGAGGAACGGCAGGATGCCGCGCTCCAGGAGCACGAGGCACCAGGTTTCCCTGGCCCGGTCCACCTCCTCGTTCGACTCGGTGTGCGCGCCGGCCTGCAAGGACGTCGAACCGTTGCGCAGAGCGGTGAGCAGCAGGCCCACTGCGGCGACGAGGATGCCCGCCACCGTGAGCGCGCCGAACACCCAGCCGGCCGTCAACAGGGTCTGGGCGAACGCCGGTTCAGGATCGAGCATCTTCAGGATGTAGCCGACGAGCAGGAAGATCGCGGCGGCCGTCCCGGCGAGCACGGGGGCGAGCACCGCGACGACGGCTATGACGCCGGCGCCGGTGGTCTCCGCCACCTCGCCCACGGTGGCGGCCAGGCCGATCGCTCCGCCGCCGGATTCCGCCGCGCTCTCTCCTTCTCGCAGCGGACGCACGGGCCGGGGCGAGGCGCGCAGGTCGGCGCGGACCTTCACGTAGTTCTGGTACTCGGTCGCGGCGGCGGCCGTGATCAGTGCGGTGGCGTTGAGCGCCATGGTGCGCAGTTGTTCGGGGTTGAGCCGCTGACCCACTTCGGCGAGATCAGGGCGGTCCGGTGCGGTACGCAGCGCATCATCGAGGATCCGCTCGAACTCGGGGCGGTCCTCGTTCAGCAGGTGCGGAGCGCTGTTCATGTGCATCCCCCGATGCTCCGTAGGGCTTGGGGGCTCGCATGGGTACGAGCCGTCGGGCAGAACCGGAGGGGAGCCTGCTACGGATAAGCCGATGGTAGAGCGGTGACGGCACGCGGTGACAGGGGGTTTCCCGAATTCGGCCCGGTGGCCGGACTGAGCCCCCGTTCGGTGCGCCTGCCCGGGGAACGCCTAGCTATCCATGGGGAGTTGCTGGACCAGCAGCTTTCCGGCCATGGTCACTCCGCCGTCCATCGCGATCGCGCGCCCGCCCGCGTACACATGCGGGCCCTCGATCTGCGGGCGGCTGTCCTCGGACCCGTCCGCCGCGTCCTCGGTGCCTACCTCGCCGAGGAGGTACGGGATGGGGCTGTGGCCGTGGACGACGCGCGCGCCGCCGTAGGTGTCGAGGAGCTCACGCACGGCTTCGGGTCCGGATTCGTCGCGGAACGCGAAGCGCTTGGTGAATTTGCGGAAGAGGTCCCAGCACTCGTCCGCGTCGTTACGCGTGAGGGTCTCGCGGACCGTGTCGTTGACCGCCTCGATCGAGTCGCCGTAGTCGAGGTACGAGGTCGTGTCGGAGTGCATCAGGAGGTGGTCGTCCTCCAGCTCGATCGCGTCGAGCCGGGACATCCACTGGAGATGGACGTCCTGGAGGCGGTCCATATCCGACTTCTGCCCGCCGTTGAGCAGCCAGGCCGCCTGGAAAGTGGCGGTGCCGGCGCCCGAGTTGACCGGGGTGTCGCCGAAGCGCTTGGCGCCGAGCAGGAGCAGTTCGTGGTTGCCCATGAGGGCCTTGCAGTAGCCGCCGGCGGCCGCGGCCTCCGCGGACAGGCGCATCACGAGGTCGATGACACCGATGCCGTCGGGCCCGCGGTCGGTGAAGTCGCCGAGGAACCAGAGTCGGGCGGTGCCGGCCGACCAGCTGCTCTCGGCGTCGATGAGGCCCTGCTCGTACAGGGCCGCGATCAGCTCGTCGAGGTAGCCGTGCACGTCGCCGACGACGTACAGCGGGCCGAGCCCCTCGGCGGGACGGGGCGCGGGCTCGGTGTCGATCTGCACCTGGACCGTGTCACCGCGGTTGATGACCGGCAGGTCGCGCTGGGTGGGCGTGTACCCGTCGGGCTGGTCGAACGCGGGGTCCTGAGGGGAGGGCTCCGCGTAAGCGGGCTCCGGGTGTGACGCCGATGGGTACGACGGCTCCTGGTGAGCGGGATCCGGCTCCGCCTGCGCGCGCGCGGCAGGGGCGGGCGGAGCGGGGTCGTGGCCGGGCTCCTGGACGTACTCCGGTACGTCATGGACGTACGCCGGAACGCGGAAGTCGCGCAGCGTCGCCGTGCGCACCTCGGGTCCCTGACCGGCCCCCTGAGTCATCGACCCCTCCACCACCATTGCGCCGCCTCTGCACCCGATCGGACTGCCTGGTCGCAGCCGCCCGCGGTGTCGTGCGCCCATCATAGGAATGCGGCTCGCGCTGTGTGATGCACCAGGGGTGGTGAATCGGATCCGGGCGGCTGTTCACCGTGCTTTTCTCCCGAATTGGTACGGGCTTTTCCGGGTGGTCTTCGGGGTGACCACCCGGAAGCCGTCGTTCAGCCGTGTCCCGGGGAGCGGGGCGGGCTGACTGTCGTGCGGGGCGGACGGCGCTGGGACGAGGTCCGGACGATGAGTTCCGTCGGTATCACCTGCTCGACCGGCTGGTCCGATTCAACCCCTTCGATGGCGTCGATCAGTAGTTGGACGACCGCGGTGCCGATGCGCCGGGGCTTGAGCGAGAGGGTCGTGATGGGCGGTTCCGTGGTGGCGTAGACGGTCGATTCGCTGCAGCAGACGAGCAGCAGGTCCTCGGGGACGCGCAGGCCGTACCGGCGGGCGGCGGCGAGCAGGTCCGTGCCGTTGGGGTCGAAGAGTCCGTACACGGCGTCGGGCCGGTCGGGGCGGGCCAGGAGCCGGTCGGCGGCGACGGCCCCCGCGCACGGGTCGTGCGCGGGATAGGACTCGTACACGGGTTCCTGCCCGATCCGCTCGCACCAGTGCAGGTACGCGGAGGTGGACAGATGGGTGTACGTGTCCGTGGTCGTGCCGGTGAGCAGTCCGATGCGGCGGGCCCCCGCGGCGGCGAGGTGGTCGAGGATGCCGAGGACGGCAGCCTCGTGGTCGTTGTCGACCCAGGCGGTGACGGGGAGCGTGCCGGCGGGGCGTCCGTCGGAGACGACGGGCAGGCCCTGGCGAACCAGCTCGGTGACCACCGGGTCGTGGTCGGAGGGGTCGATGACGACGGTGCCGTCGAGAGCGACGTTCGACCAGACGTCATGGCGTGAGGTGGCGGGCAGGATGACTAAGGCGTACCCGCGGGCGAGCGCCGCCGAGGTGGCGGCTCTCGCCATTTCCGCGAAGTACGCGAATTCGGTGAAGGTGAAAGGTTCATCCCCGTAGGTCGTGACGGTCAGGCCGATCAGGCCCGACTTTCCGGTACGGAGCGTTCGGGCCGCCGCGGAGGGGCGATAGCCCAACCGGTCGGCGACCTCGCGGACATGGCGTCGGGTGGCGTCCGGGAGCCGGCCCTTACCGTTGAGCGCATCGGAGACAGTCGTGATGGAGACCCCGGCGGCGGCGGCAACGTCTCTGATGCCCGCCCGCACCTGCCGGGTGCCCCGGCGGGTGGTCTCTGCCCGGCTCACCTGGTGCTTCCCTGCTGCTGTCATGGCGAGCCGATAGTAGGGCTCATGTGGCGGGGCGGCGTGAGTGCATATGCACGCGTTGACAGGCACGTTTCTGCATGGCCAGAGTGGGTCAATGACCTTGGAAATCAAGGGAGTTGAGCGCATCGACGCCAGGACGTCACTTGTCGGCGCGCGTGGGCCTGCCAAGTCGGTGATGTTGCGAGTAGGTCTCAACTCACCTTCACGGGGGATGCGCGCCACGGCGCGAGCTACCGGCGCGCACTGAGAAGGGGAGCGCTCCCCCTCCTCCGTACGCCTCTGGGAGGTCCGCGGCAGTCGTCATGGGTGGTGTCGGACGACCACCCGGCAGGTCGAGGGCCCCGAGCCATTGGGGTCTGCCGCGAATCCTCTTAAGGTGAGCAGTATTGAAATGGTGGTCGCGAGGAGGACTGCGGTGAGCGAGACGAGCCCCAAGCTGCGTGCCGAGCTGGAGGGTATTCCCACCTACAAGCCGGGCAAGGCTGCCGCGGCCGGGGGGCCGGTGGCGTACAAGCTGTCCTCGAACGAGAACCCCTATCCGCCGCTTCCCGGCGTGATGGAGAGTGCCGTCGCGGCGGCCGGTTCCTTCAACCGCTACCCGGACATGGCCTGCACCGGGCTGATGAACGAGCTGGCGGAACGATTCGCGGTGCCGGTCACGCACCTGGCCACGGGCACCGGCTCGGTCGGGGTCGCGCAGCAGCTGCTCCAGGCGACCAGCGGTCCCGGCGACGAGGTCATCTACGCCTGGCGGTCCTTCGAGGCGTACCCGATCATCACGCAGATCAGCGGTGCCAAGGCGGTGGAGGTGCCGCTGACGTCCGGTGAGGTCCACGACCTCGACGCGATGGCCGACGCGATCACCGACCGCACGCGCCTGATCTTCGTGTGCAACCCGAACAACCCGACCGGCACGGTGGTGCGCCGGGCCGAGCTCGAGCGGTTCCTGGACCGGGTCCCGAGCGACGTCCTGGTCGTGCTCGACGAGGCGTACCGCGAGTTCATCCGTGACGCCGAGGTGCCGGACGGCGTCCAGATCTACCGGGACCGTCCGAATGTCGCTGTGCTGCGGACGTTCTCCAAGGCGTACGGGCTCGCGGGCCTGCGGGTCGGCTTCGCCATCGCCCATGAGCCGGTGGCGGCCGCGCTGCGCAAGACGGCGGTGCCGTTCGGCGTGAGCCAGCTCGCGCAGGACGCGGCGGTCGCCTCGCTGCGGGCCGAGGACGAGCTGCTCGGCCGGGTGGGCTCGCTGGTGTGCGAGCGCAATCGCGTGGTCGAGGCGCTGCGGGGGCAGGGCTGGACCGTGCCCGAGACGCACGCGAACTTCGTGTGGCTGCGTCTGGGGGAGCGCACGGCGGACTTCGCCGCGGCGTGCGAGCAGGCCGGTGTGGTCGTGCGGCCGTTCGCCGGCGAGGGGATGCGGGCCACGATCGCGGAGACCGAGGCCAACGACGTCTTCCTGAACACGGCGGCGGCGTTCCGCAAGGAGCTGTAGACCGGGCGGCTGCGGCCGCTCCGTAGCGCGGTGGGGGTTCCCCGGAGTAAGGGGGGACCCCCCTTCTGCTGTCCGGAGCCGGTAGTACATAATGCTTGTGAATGTGAACGCTTTCACAAGCGTGCCCGGTTGATCCGGAGAGCAGTGGGATTAAAGGGGCAAATTTCCACTGGACCACGGCGACTTAAGGAGATGACGCAGTGGACCCGACGTTGATGGCTCTGGCGCCGGAAACTCTGGCGCGATGGCAGTTCGGCATCACGACCGTCTATCACTTCCTTTTTGTCCCCCTGACCATCTCGCTCGCCGCGCTGACGGCGATCCTCGAGACGGCCTGGGTGCGGACGGGCAAGGAGCACTACCTCCGGGCGACCAAGTTCTGGGGAAAGCTCTTCCTGATCAACATCGCCATGGGTGTCGTGACCGGCATCGTGCAGGAATTCCAGTTCGGCATGAACTGGTCGGACTACTCGCGCTTCGTCGGCGACATCTTCGGCGCTCCGCTCGCCTTCGAGGCGCTGATCGCCTTCTTCTTCGAGTCGACCTTCATCGGTCTGTGGATCTTCGGCTGGGACAAGCTCCCGAAGAAGCTGCACTGCGCCACGATCTGGCTGGTGTCCATCGGCACGATCCTGTCGGCGTACTTCATCATGGCCGCCAACTCGTTTATGCAGCATCCGGTCGGCTACCGGATCGTGGAGCGGGACGGCACCAAGCGCGCCGAGCTGACCGACTTCGCCGCCGTGCTCTTCCAGGAGACGGTGCTCGTCAACTTCTGGCATGTGATCAGCGCGTCCATCCTGGTCGGCGGCGCGTTCATGACGGGCATAGCGATCTTCCACCTGCGCAAGAAGCAGCACATCCGCACCATGCGGATGTCGCTGCGCCTCGGCCTGGTGACGGCCATGGTCGGCACGCTCCTCACCGTCGTCAGCGCGGACACGCTCGGCAAGGTGATGTACGAGCAGCAGCCGATGAAGATGTCGGCCGCGGAGGCGCTGTGGGACACGGAGAAGCCGGCGCCGTTCTCGATCTTCGCGTACGGCGATGTCTCCAAGGGCCACAACACGGTCGCCGTCGAAGTCCCGGGCGTGCTGTCCTTCCTGGCCAAGAACGACTTCAACGCCGAGATCCCCGGGATCAACGACATCAACAAGGCGGAGCAGAAGAAGTTCGGGCCCGGTGACTACCGCCCCAACATCCCCACCGCCTACTGGTCGTACCGCTGGATGATCGGCTTCGGCGGGGTCTCGATGGCCCTGTGCGCGGCGGGCCTGTGGCTCACCCGGCGCAGGTTCTGGCTGGCGCCGGAGCACCGCACCGGCGAGGACGAAGTGCCCAAGCTGATGCTCACCAAGAACAAGGAACTGATGCCGAAGCTGGGCATCTGGTGGTGGCGCCTGTCCCAGTGGACGCTGATCTTCCCGATCATCGGCATCTCCTGGGGCTGGATCTTCACCGAGACAGGGCGTCAGCCGTGGGTGGTCTACGGCGTGCTCAGGACCAAGGACGCGGTCTCCCCCGGCGTCTCGCAGGGCGAGGTCCTCACCTCCCTGATCGTGTTCGCGCTGGTCTACGCCGCACTCGCCGTCATCGAGGTGAGGCTGATGGTCAAGTACGTCAAGCAGGGGCCGCCCGAGCTCACCGAGGCCGACCTCAACCCGCCCACCAAGATCGGCGGCCCCGGATCCGGAGCGGATTCCGGCGACGCTTCCGATGCCGACCGGCCCATGGCCTTCTCGTACTGAGACTGAGGAGCTGCTGAGGCATGGAACTTCACGACGTCTGGTTCGTACTCATCGCGGTCCTGTGGATCGGCTACTTCTTCCTGGAGGGATTCGACTTCGGGATCGGGGTCCTGACCAAGGTGCTCGCCCGCGGCCGCACCGAGCGGCGCGTCCTGATCAACACCATCGGACCCGTCTGGGACGGCAACGAGGTGTGGCTGCTCACTGCCGGCGGCGCGACCTTCGCCGCTTTCCCCGAGTGGTACGCGACACTCTTCTCGGGCTTCTATCTGCCGCTCCTGATGATCCTGGTCTGCCTGATCGTGCGCGGTGTCGCCTTCGAGTACCGGGCGAAGCGGCCCGAGGAGAAGTGGCAGACCAACTGGGAGCACGCGATCTTCTGGACCTCTCTGATACCGGCGGTTCTGTGGGGCGTGGCCTTCGGGAACATCGTGCGCGGCGTGAAGATCGACGTGCACAAGGAGTTCGTGGGCAGCTTCTGGGACCTGCTCAACCCGTACGCGCTCCTCGGTGGTCTGGTGACGCTGACGCTGTTCACCTTCCACGGCGCGGTGTTCGCCTCGCTCAAGACGGTGGGCGACATCCGGGTGCGGGCGCGGAAGACGGCGCTGGGGCTCGGTCCCGTCGCCGCGGCCCTCGCGCTCGCCTTCCTGATCTGGACCCAGGCCGACAAGGGCGACGGCTCGTCGCTGATCGCGATGATCGTCACGGTGGTCGCCCTCGTCGGGGCCATCATCGCCATCAGGGCGGGGCGTGAGGGCTGGTCGTTCGCGCTGTCCGGCATCACGATCGCGGCAGCCTTCGCGATGCTCTTCCTGACGCTGTTCCCGAACGTCATGCCGTCGTCGCTCGACCCGGACTGGAGCCTCACGGTCACCAACGCCTCGTCGAGCCCCTACACCCTGAAGATCATGACCTGGTGCGCGGCGGTGGCGACGCCCATCGTGCTGCTCTACCAGTCGTGGACGTACTGGGTGTTCCGCAAGCGGATCGGCACCCAGCACATCGCCGACGCCGCACACTGAGCCCCTGATGACGAGGGTGTGTTTCACGTGAAACCGATCGACCAGCGGCTGCTCCGGTACGCCAGGGCCACTCGCCTCTTCCTGATCGCGGTGGTGGTCCTCGGCGTGGCCGGGGCGGGCCTGGTCATCGCTCAGGCGATGCTCATCGCCGAGGTGGTGGTGGGGACTTTCGAGCACGGTCTTGATGTCTTCGCCCTGCGCACACCGCTCTTGCTGCTTGCGCTGGTGGCGGCCGGACGCGGTCTGGTCTCCTGGCTGACCGAACTGGCCGCTCACCGGGCCAGCGCGGCGGTCAAGTCGGAGCTGCGCGGACGGCTCCTGGAGCGCGCCTCCCAGCTGGGTCCGGGGTGGCTCAGCGGGCAGCGGACCGGATCCCTGGTGGCGCTCGCGACGCGGGGTGTGGACGCGCTCGACGACTACTTCTCGCGATATCTGCCGCAGTTGGGCCTCGCGGTGGTGGTGCCCGTCGCGGTGCTCGCGCGCATCGTCACCGAGGACTGGGTGTCCGCGGCGATCATCGTGTGCACACTGCCTCTGATCCCCGTCTTCATGATCCTCATCGGCTGGGCCACCCAGTCCCACATGGACCGTCAGTGGCGGCTCCTGTCCCGGCTCTCGGGGCACTTCCTGGACGTGGTCGCCGGACTTCCGACGCTGAAGGTGTTCGGCCGGGCCAAGGCGCAGGCCGAGTCGGTCCGCCGGATCACCGGCGAGTACCGGCAGGCGACGATGCGGACCTTGCGCATCGCTTTCCTGTCGTCGTTCGCCCTCGAACTGCTCTCGACACTGTCGGTCGCCCTGGTGGCCGTGACCATCGGCATGCGGCTCGTGCACGGTGACATGGACCTCTACGTGGGACTGGTCATTCTCGTCCTCGCGCCCGAGGCCTATCTGCCACTGCGTCAGGTCGGCGCGCAGTACCACGCGGCGGCCGAGGGGCTCGCCGCCGCGGAGGAGATCTTCGCCGTTCTGGAGACCCCGGTGCCGCCGTCCGGCGCCGGAGCGGTGCCCGCGGCCACCGGTATCGCCTTCGACGGAGTGACCGTCCGCTATCCCGGCCGGTCCACGGACGCCGTCTCGGAGGCCGACTTCGAGGTCGCGCCCGGGGAGACGGTGGCACTCGTCGGCCCGAGCGGCGTGGGCAAGTCGACGCTGCTGAGCGCGGCGCTCGGATTCGTCCGTCCCGACGCGGGGCGGGTCCTCGTCGGGGGCGCCGATCTGGCCGGTCTCGACCAGGAGGCGTGGCACGCGCGCGTGGCCTGGGTGCCGCAGCGACCGCAGCTGTACGCCGGGTCGGTCGCGGACAACGTGAGGCTCGCGCGGCCCGACGCGTCCTCCGCGGAGGTCGAGGAGGCGCTGCGCGAGGCAGGGGCCCAGGACTTCGTCCGTGCGCTGCCCGACGGCGCGGACACTCTGCTCGGCGACGACGGGGCCGGGCTCTCCGCCGGGCAGCGGCAACGCCTCGCCCTGGCACGGGCGTTCCTCGCCGACCGGCCCGTGGTGCTGCTGGACGAGCCGACGGCCGCCCTCGACGGGGAGACAGAGGCGGGGATCGTCGAGGCGGTCCGCAGGCTTGCCGCCGGCCGTACCGTCCTTCTGGTGGTGCACCGTCCCGCGCTGCTGGCCGTCGCCGACCGGGTGGTGCGTCTCGACGTGCCGCGTTCCCCTGCGGTGGCGGGGGAGCCTGCGGTACGACCCGTGCCGTCGGCCGAGGCGGCCGAAGTGCCCGGCTACGTAGAGGACCGTCACGTATCCGATCACTCCGGAGAGAGCCGGGGCAGTGTGCTCGCGCGTGTGCGGGGTGCCGCGCGGGCGCGGCGGGGGCGCCTTGCCCTCGCGCTGCTGCTCGGAGCGCTCGCCCTCGGCAGCGCCGTCGGGCTGATGGCGACCTCCGGGTGGCTCATCTCGCGGGCCTCGCAACAGCCGCCCGTGATGTACCTGATGGTCGCCGTCACGGCGACCCGCGCCTTCGGGATCGGCCGCGCCTGCTTCCGGTACGCCGAGCGGGTCGTGTCGCACGACGCCGTGCTGCGGATGCTGGCCGACACCAGAGTCGCCGTCTACCGGCGCCTTGAGCGGCTCGCCCCCGCGGGCCTGCGCGCGACGCGCCGCGGCGATCTGCTCTCCCGGCTCGTCGCCGATGTGGACGCCCTCCAGGACTACTGGCTGCGCTGGCTGCTGCCCGCGTCGGCCGCCGCGGTGGTCGGTGCCGCCTCCGTCGTGTTCACCGCATGGATGCTGCCCTCCGCCGGTGCCGTGCTCGCCGCCGGCCTGCTGCTCGCGGGGGTCGGTGTGCCGCTGCTCTCCGGAGCCGTCGCCCGTCGCGCCGAGCGCCGGCTGGCCCCCGCGCGCGGGACGCTGGCCACCCGCGTGGCCGAACTCCTCACCGGCACCGCCGAACTGACCGTCTCCGGAGCGCTTTCCGCGCGCACCGCGCAGGCGAAGGCCGCCGACTCCGTGCTGACGCGGATCGCGTCCCGCGCCGCCACCGCCACCGCGCTGGGCGACGGACTGACCGCGCTGATCACCGGCCTCACTGTGGCCGGTGCGGCACTCGCCGGGGTGCAGGGTGTGCGCGAGGGCCGCCTCGACGGGGTCCAGCTCGCGGTCGTCGTCCTGACGCCGCTGGCCGCGTTCGAGGCCGTCATGGGCCTGCCACTCGCCGTGCAGTACCGCCAGCGGGTCAAGAAGAGCGCCGAACGCGTTCACGAGGTCCTGGACGCGACGGTCCCCGTACGCGAGCCGGAGGCGCCCGCGCAGGCGCCCCAGGATCCCTTCCCTCTGGTCGTGCGCGGTCTCGCCGCGCGCCACGACGGGCAGGGCCGGGACGCGCTCCACGGGGTCGACCTCACGCTGGAGCGGGGCCGCAGGGTCGCCGTCGTCGGCTCGTCCGGGTCCGGCAAGACGACGCTCGCGCAGGTCCTGCTGCGGTTCCTGGACGCGGGTGAGGGGTCGTACACCCTGGCCGGGCAGGACGCGTACGGGCTCGAAGGCGATGCGGTGCGGCGGCTCGTCGGGCTGTGCGCGCAGGACGCGCACCTCTTCGACAGCTCGGTGCGCGAGAACCTGCTCCTCGCGAAGAAGGGCGCCACCGACGACGGACTGCGCGAAGTCCTGGCCGCCGCGCGCCTCCTGGAGTGGGCGGATTCGCTGCCCGACGGGCTCGGCACCCTCGTCGGCGAACACGGCGCGCGCCTGTCCGGAGGCCAGCGGCAACGGCTCGCCCTGGCCCGCGCCCTGCTCGCCGACTTCCCCGTCCTCGTGCTCGACGAGCCCGCCGAGCACCTCGACCTGCCGACGGCGGACGCGCTGACGGCGGACCTCCTGTCCGCGACCGAGGGCCGGACAACGTTGCTGATCACGCACCGGATGGCCGGCCTCGACGCCGTGGACGAGGTCATCGTCCTCGACGAGGGAAGTGTCGTGCAGCGCGGCAGGTACGAGGATCTGGTCGCGGTCGAGGGGCCCTTGCGCGCGCTGTGGGAACGCGAGCGGGATGCGGAGCTCCTGGTGGGTGCGTAGTCGTGCGGACCGGGTGGCCGGGCAGGGCTCGTCCCGACTTTCCTCTCCAAATGGGACTAACTAGTCTCAAGGCATGTCAGCTGCTCCGGTGCCCGGCGCCACCCCACCGTCCGACGGCGAGCGGGACTCCTCCGACGCGCTGGAGGCGGCGACGCAGGCGACGCGCGGGCTCCAGGGACTGTCCGCCGAGTTGACCGCGCGGGTGCCGCAGCTGCTCGAAGCGATGCGGTCCGTAGGCACCGGTCCGGAGCTGCACTCCACCCTCGACCGCATCTGCGAGACGGCCGCCGAGCTCGCCGACGCCCGTTACGCGGCGATCGGCGTCGTCTCAGAGGACGGCGAGGCTCTCTCGGACTTCGTCTTCCACGGAGTCGACGGAGAGACGGCGGAGCTCATCGGACGGCTGCCCGACGGCCACTGCGGGCTCCTCGGTGCGCTCATCAACGACCCGGACCCGGTACGCCTCGCGAACCTCGCCGACGACCCCCGCTCCTGCGGCTTTCCGTCCCACCACCCGCCGATGCGGAGCTTTCTGGGCGTCCCCATCCGCGTACAGGGGGAGATCTTCGGCAACCTCTATCTGACGGAGAAGCAGGGCGGGATCGAGTTCAACGACTACGACCTGAACATGGTCCGTGTCCTCGCCACGGAGGCCGGCATCGCCATCGGCAACGCGCGCCTGTACGAGGCCGCCAGGCAGCGCGAGCGGTGGATCGACGGGTCCGTGGCCGTCACGACCGCCCTGCTGTCGGGCAGCGACGCCGAGGATGCCCTCCAGGTCGTCGCCGAACAGGCCAGACACCTGTCGGGCTCGTCGGCAGGCATCGTCCTCCTGCCGGCCGAGGAGGGCGGCATGGAGATCGTCGCCGTCTCGTCGGACGAGCCGTCGCAGGCCCTCGGCGTGATCATCCCGGCCGAGAGCGAGATCGTCGCCGAACTCCTGGTCGGCGCGGCCGTGTTCATCGACGACGCGTCCACCGACCCGCGCATACTGACCGATCTCGCGCACGAATACGGACCGGCGATGATGCTGCCCCTTCAGAGCGACGGTCGCGTCCTCGGCACCCTCGTCACGCCACGCGCGCGTGGCGCCCGGCCCTTCAGCGACGCGGAGCGCACCCTCGCCACCCAGTTCGCGTCGCAGGCCGCACTCGCGCTGATGATGGCGGAGGCGCAGCGCGACCGGGAGCGGCTCGCGGTGTACGAGGACCGCGACCGGATCGCCCGCGATCTCCACGACCTCGTCATCCAGCGCCTGTTCGCCACGGGGATGATGCTGGAGAGCGCTCAGCGCAGGTCCGTCGTGCCCGAGGTACAGGTCGGTGTCGGCAGGGCCGTCGACGAGCTGGACGTCACCATCCAGGAGATCCGCACGGCGATCTTCGCGCTCCAGCAGGGGCCCGCCGAGGCGCCGTCGGGCCTGCGCACACGGGTCCTGCGCGAGATCAACATGGCGGCCGTACCGCTCGGCTTCAAGCCCACGCACCACTTCGCCGGCGCCGTCGACACCGTGGTCGGCGAACTCACCGGCAAGAACCTCATCGCCGCCCTGCGAGAGGCGCTGTCCAACGCGTTCCGGCACGCGGAGGCCGCCCGTATCGACGTGGTCGTCGACGCGAACGTCACGCTCCCCGACGGGCAGCCCGGCGTCCGGCTGACGGTCGCCGACGACGGCGTCGGCATCCCGGAGGGCGGCCGGCGCAGCGGCCTCAAGAACCTCAAACGGCGGGCCGATTCCCTGGGCGGCGACAGCTGGTACGGGCCGGGCATCGGCGAGGACGGGGGCGGCACGACGGTGATCTGGCAGGCGCCTCACTGAAGGCACGACGAAGCGCTGAACCGGGCCTTGCCCGGGATCGCCTCGTGCCATGGCTTGGGCAGCACGGGGTGCCGCTCCAGGGGGCACGAGGGCTGTGCGCGGGGCGGGTCCACGTGCGGGGGACCGTTTCTTCCCGTGCTTCTAGGAGTTGCCCGATGCGCCGTCCCCGCAGGGTCGACGCGCCGCCAGGATCTGCTCGATGACCGCGGCCACGCCGTCCTCGTTGTTGGGCACCGTGTGGCCCGACGCAGCGGCGAGCACCTCCGGGTGCGCGTTGCCCATCGCGAACGAGGTGCCCGCCCACGTGAGCATCTCCACGTCGTTGGGCATGTCCCCGAAGGCGACGACCTCGGCCGCCGTGATGCCGCGCTCGGCGCAGCACAGCGCGAGGGTGCTGGCCTTGGAGACGCCGGGGCCGCTGATCTCCAGGAGCGCGCTGGGGCTGGAGCGGGTGATCGCCGCGCGGTCGCCGACGGCCTCGCGGGCCAGGGCGAGGAACTCGTCGGGGGCGAGGTCCGCGTGGTACGCGAGCAGCTTGAGGACCGGCTGGTCGGCGCAGGGCGAGCCGTCGGCGAGCAGCTTCTCGGCGGCGGCGACGCTCTCCCCCGCCTCCAGGTGCAGCGGCGGGTACGTCGGCTCGTGGTGGAGGCCGCCGGTCCGCTCGACCGCGAAGGCCGTACCGGGCGCGGCGGCGCGCAGGATGTGTACGACGTCGAGGGCGGTCCCGGGCGCGAGGTCCCTGATCTTCACGAACCGGTGGCGGCCGGGGCCGCCGTGCAGGTCCACCACGGCCGCGCCGTTCCCGCAGATCGCCAGGCCGTGGCCGTGCACGTGGTCGCTGACGACGTTCATCCAGCGGGCCGGCCTGCCGGTCACGAAGAAGACCTCGATGCCCGCCTGCTCGGCGGCGGCGAGCGCGGCGACCGTCCGCGGCGAGACGGACTTGTCGTCGCGCAACAGCGTGCCGTCCAGGTCCGTGGCGACGAGCCGGGGCGCGGGGGCGTTGGCGGCCGGGGTCCAGGGCCGAGGAGTCGGTGAGGTCACCGCACTAGTGTCCCGCATATGCGCGCACGGGCGTGCGGTGGGGCGCGCAGATGAGTACGGTCCTCGCGCAGGCGCCCCACCGGTTCCACCGGGTTGCTGCGGGGCTTCAGCCGAGCTGGGCCAGGGCCTCCGTGGCGATGCTTTCGAAGACCTTCTGGTCGGCGGCGAACGCCGAGTCGGGGATGGGCCAGTGGATCACGATCTCGGTGATGCCCAGGGCGGCGTGCTTGCCGGCGAAGTCGACGAAGGCGTCCACGGACTCCAGCGGACGGCCGCGGTCCGGGGTGAACCCGGTGAGGAGGACCTTGTCGAGTTCGGCGGCGTCCCGGCCGATCTCGGCGCAGGCACCGGCGAGCTTGGCCGCCTGTCCGCGAATGGCTTGAATCGACTCCTCGGGGGTGCCCGTCTCGAACAGCTTCGGGTCGCCCGTCGTCACCCACGCCTGCCCGTGCCGGGCGGCCACCTTCAGTCCGCGCGGTCCCGTCGCGGCCACCGCGAAGGGCAGTCGGGGCCGCTGCACGCAACCCGGGATGTTCCGCGCCTCCTGGGCCGAGTAGAACTCGCCGTCGTACGTCACCGAGTCCTCGCTCAGCAGCCGGTCGAGCAGCGGCACGAACTCGGCGAAGTGGTCGGCCCGTTCGCGCGGGGACCACGGCTCCTCGCCGGCCTTCAGGAGCGTCGTCGCGTCGAAGCCGTTGCCGCCCGCGCCGATGCCGAGGGTGATCCGGCCACCGGAGATGTCGTCGAGGGAGATCAGCTCCTTGGCCAGCGTGACCGGGTGCCGGAAGTTCGGCGAGGTGACGAGCGTGCCGAGGCGCATCCGCTCCGTGACGGACGCGGCGGCGGTCAGGGTCGGCACGGCGCCGAACCACGGCCCGTCGCGGAAGGTCCGCCAGGCCAGGTGGTCGTAGGTGTACGCGGTGTGGAAGCCCAGCTCCTCGGCGCGCTGCCACGCGGCTCGGCTGCCCTCGTGCCAGCGGCGGTAGGGCAGGATCACGGTGCTCAGGCGCAGGGCGGGCGTGGGCTGACGGGGCTGATCGCTCATGCCCCAGAGCCTAAGCGGCGCGCGCCGGGCGTGGGCCGGGGGTGACGGCGGTATGGGGGACCGCGTCTCGCGGGTCCGGTCGGTCTCAGCCGCGAAACCGCAGGTAGCGGGGTGGAACGGCCTCCGTGAGCCAGACGCCGTTGGCGCTGACGCGGAACGTGTGGCCGTCCCGGTGCATCGCTCCCGCGTCAACGGACAGCACGACGGGGCGGCCGCGGCGGGCGCCGACGCGGGTGGCGGTCTCTCGGTCGGGTGAGAGGTGGACGTCGTGCCGACTCATGGGCCGCAGCCCCTCGGCGCGGATGGCGTCCAGGGCCGAGGCGACAGTGCCGTGGTAGAGGTACGCGGGCGGGGTCGCCGGGGGCAGTCCGAGGTCGACGTCCACGGTGTGGCCCTGGCTGGCGCGGATCCGGGAGCCCTCGATCGCGAAGCGCCGCTTGTCGTTGGCGGCGACGACGTGGTCGAGCTCGTCCCGCGTGATGCGGAAGCCGTGGGCGGCGGCCGCGGCGAGCAGCGTGCCGATCTCGACCCAGCCGCCCTCGTCGAGGGTCAGTCCGATCCGCTCCGGCTGATGCCGCAGATGCTTCGAGAGGTACTTCGACACCTTGACGGTGCGTCTTTCGTCCATCCCGTCAGAGTGGCGGGCGTCTCACTCCTCGCGCATGTGATTTTTCTGTTCGCAGGTTTGATCCACAGCCAAGTCCGGTTATCCACAGGGGATTTGGCGATTCTGTGGACAACCATCATGCGATTGGCGGCATTTGGTCAATCTGGCGTGAATCGCGGTGGTTTGAGGTGAGAGTGTTCAATGTTCTTGCTTGTACTTCCCGTTCGGTCGCAGCGGCGATGAACTCGGGGACGCGCTCAGCACCAACGAGGCTCTGTACAGCGCGGATCGTGTCACCGGGAAGAGCCACCGAATGGGCTTCCTCCACAGGCGAGGTGACCGGGCCCTCCGACAGGTGCCGGTGGAGGTGCCGAGTGGCGAACAGCTTCATCGCACGCGCCAGTTCGGCGTCGACCGACTGCTGCGCGAGCGGCCGGAGTCTGCGAACGAGCGAGGCCGCCTCGGCCGCCTCGGCGTCCGTCGGGGGCAACGGGCCGAGATAGCGCGCGAAGACATGCTCGGTCGTGAACTCCAGGAAACGCGTGGCGATGTGCTCGATCTGACCCCTCAACTCCCTTAGATGGCCGGAGATCGCGGGCAATGGAACGCCGGCCGCATGCAACTCGGCGGCCACGGCCAGCTCTTGAGGACTCGGGACCAGGAACTCGTCGTCGTGTCCGGGGATCTGTTCCAGGATCCCGAGCGCCACCGCGTCGGCGATGGCCGCCGCGTCCTCGCTGCCCCCGAACCGTGCCGCGAGATCGGCGCGCGAGATCCGGTCGGCCTTCTCGTCGGTCCACGGCCCGTCGACCTCCGCGACCAGGCCGAGCACACCCCCGAGCCCGCGCCCCGCGTCCCACGCCTCGAGGAGCTCCTTGATCGAGGCCAGGGTGTACCCGCGGTCGAGGAGGTCGGCGATCTGCCGCAGCCGGGCCAGATGCGTGTCCCCGTACACATTGGCCCGGCCGCGCCGCTCTGGGCGGGGGAGTAGCCCGCGGTCCTGGTAGGCGCGGATGGTGCGGACCGTGGCGCCGCTGCGGTGCGCCAGGTCCTCGATCCGGTACTCGGCCACAGCCTGCTCCGTCACGTTTCACATCCCTCTGCCGTGCTGTGTGGGAAGGCGGCGCCGCCCCGTGTTCCGGACGTCGACCGCGTGCGGCCGGACCGAACGAAAGGCCCTAGGACAGAGCGGTCCGGCCGATCGCGCCCGCCGCCGTCCTGGCCGCGGGCGACTGCGCCAGATACTCGACGGCCTTGCGCAGCGACCCCTCCTGCGAGGGATGGTACGACCGCCGCAGATAGCGGGGTATCGCCGCACCCAGCTCCCGCCAGCTGGGCAGCAGCCCCTTGCGCACCGCCCTGTTGTGTTCCGCCAGCGAGTAGCGCATCCGTCCGACGAGCTGCGGGTCGTGACGTATGAGATACGCCGCGCCCCAGGCCCACAGATACAGCATCACGGGAACGGTGACGGCCATGCCCGCGAGCCGGCGGGCGTAGCGGGGCAGGCCCTCGCCGCCGCAGTGCTGGTACATGTCGAAGGCGACCGCGCGGTGCTCGACCTCCTCCGCGCCGTGCCAGCGCAGCAGGTCGAGCATGACCTCGTCCGTGTCCGCCGCGTCGAGCCCTTCGGCATGCAGCACCCAGTTCCCCAGGACCGCGGTGAACTGCTCGATCGCAGCGACGACGGAGAGCCGGAAGCGCAGCCACTCCTGGGTGGAGACCGGGGCACCCAGCGGCGGCCGCTCGCCGAGAAGCTTCTCGAAGAGGAAGTCGACGTACTTCGTGAAGTCCGCGGTGTCGAGCCGCTGCGCCGCCAGATGGTCGAGGACGTACGCGTGCTGCACGCTGTGCGTGGCTTCCTGACCCATGAACCCCTTGACGTCCCCGAGCAGTTCGGGATCGTCGACGAGCGGCAGGCCCTCCTTGAACACCTTCACGAACCACCGCTCCCCCGCCGGGAGCAGCAGGTGCAGCACATTGATGACGTGCGTCGCCGTGGGCTCGCCCGGTATCCAGTGCAGCGGCGTCGTCTCCCAGTCGAAGGAGACCCGGCGCGGGGTGATCGCGTAGTGCCCGGTGTCCCCGGTGAGCTCGCTGTGTCCGGTGGGCCCGGCGCTCTCCTCAGTGCTCACAACGGCGGCTCCAATCGTGCGACGGCGCGCAGGGCCTTGGGCGTGAAGCGGGACATGAGGTGGGCGCCGCGGGCCTCGGGCGTGACCGGGACGACCGCCTGATTGCGCACGACGGCGGACAGGATCGCGTCGGCGACCTTCTCCGGCGGATAGTTCCGCAGGCCGTACAGGCGCGAGGACTTCTTCTGGCGGCGCTTCTCCTCTTCGGCGTCGACCCCGGCGAACCGGGCCGTCGCCGTGATGTTCGTGTTCACCAGGCCGGGGCAGATCGCGGAGACGCCGATTCCCTGGCCCGCCAGCTCGGCGCGCAGGCACTCGCTGAGCATGAGGACGGCGGCCTTGGACGTGCTGTAGGCGGGCAGAGCCTTGGAGGGCTGGAACGCCGCGGCGGACGCCGTGTTCACGATGTGGCCGCCCTGTCCTCGCTCGGCCATCTGCTTGCCGAAGAGGCGGCAGCCGTGGATGACACCCCACAGATTGACGTCGAGGACCTTCTTCCAGTCCTCCGGCGTGGTGTCGAAGAAGGACCCGGACAGGCCTATGCCCGCGTTGTTCACCAGCACGTCGACGATGCCGTACTCGGCGGCGACCTTCTCGGCGAGCTTCTCCATGGCCTGCTCGTCGGCGACGTCGACGGTCTCGGCCCACGCCTGGGGGGCGCCTATGAGCTGGGCCATCTCGGCGGTGCGGGCCGCGCTCTCCGTGTCCCGGTCGACGGCCACCACGCGCGCGCCGGCCTCGGCGAACGCGAAGGCCGTGGCCCGCCCGATCCCGCTGCCCGCGCCCGTGACCAGCACCAGCTGGCCGCCGAAGCGCTCGGCGTGCTTGCCCGTCGCCTTCGTGCGCCGTGCGGGCAGGCCCGCCTCCCGCTCCTCGTTCGCCAGGACGAACTCGCTGATCCACGCGGACAGTTGATCCGGCCGGGTGCGCGGCACCCAGTGCTTGGCCGGCAGCGTGCGGCGGACCAACCCCGGTGCCCACAGCTCCAGTTCGTCATAGAGCCGCTCGGACAGGAAGATGTCGCCCAGGGGCAGGACGAGCTGCACCGGCACGTGCGCGTACGCGTCAGCGCGTGGCCTGCTGAGCCGCGCCCGTACGTTGTCCCGGTAGAGCCAGGCGCCGTGGGCCGCGTCCGACGGCAGGGACGGCGTCGGGTAGTCGCCCGCCGGCACCTTCTCCATGCGCTCGAGGATCTTCGGCCAGCGCTTGCCGAGCGGACCGCGCCAGGCGAGCTCGGGCAGCACGGGCGTGTGCAGCATGTAGACGTACCAGGACTTGGCGCCCTGGCCGAGCAGCTGGCCCACCCTGCGGGGCGTCGGCCGCGCCATGCGCTTCTTGATCCAGTGCCCGAAGTGGTCGAGCGACGGGCCCGACATCGAGGTGAAGGACGCGATCCTGCCCTCGGTGCGCTTGACCGTGGCGAACTCCCAGGACTGCACCGAACCCCAGTCGTGGCCGACCAGATGGACCGGCTTGTCCGGGCTGACCGCGTCGGCGACCGCGAGGAAGTCGTCCGTCAGCTTCTCCAGCGTGAACCCGCCGCGCAGCGGCGTCGGCGCCGTCGACCTGCCGTGGCCCCGCACGTCGTACAGGACCACATGGAAGCGGTCCGCGAGCCGCTCGGCGACCTCCGACCACACCTCCTTGGAGTCCGGGTACCCGTGCACGAGCAGCACCGTGGGCCGGTCCGGGTCGCCCAGCTCGGCCACGCACAGCTCGATACCGCCCGTGCTGACCCAGCGCTCCCGCGCTCCGGCCAGCCCCTTGATTCCCGTCATCAGATGCCCTCCGCCCAGCGCCGCACGTGCGGCAGATCGTCGTCCAGCCAGAACGCGCTCTGTTCGGGGTCCTTGGAGTCGGTGACGACCAGGATCTCCTCGAACTTCGCGCCCGTACCCCGGAAGCCGAGGTGCGGCTCCACCGCCCACAGGCCCGGCTGCGGCGGATGGTCGGAGAACTTGTACGGCGACCACAGCGGGGACCAGCCGTCCCGGTGCCCATGGATCGCGTCGCTCGCGAGCCCCTTCAGGGACTGCGTGCCGAAGCCGAACAGCGTCGGGGACATCCGGCGCTCCTTGACGCGGTCCACCTTGTGCGCGATCACGCCGAACGGGTACGCGCGATGCCGGTTCGCGTAGCCCTGGCGGACCATGAGCCGGTCCACGTCCTCGTAGATCTCCCGCAGGGAACGGCGCTCGCGGACCTCGCGGACGATCAGCTCGCGGTGGGCCTCGAGGTCGGCGAGCAGCTTGTCCTGCACGGGATTGAGGCCGAGCGAGCCCGAGTAGCCGATGTCCGCCGTACAGCCCTTGTAGACCGGGGCCATGTCGAGGATGAACGGCATCCCCGCCTCCAGCTTCCGGTTCGTCGGGAAGAACTGGAGCGGGATCCGGAAGCCGGCGAACGCCGTGCGGTCGCCGAACCAGGCGAACGGCAGATGGAACCAGTCGCGCACCCCGCGCTCCCGCAGCCACTCCCGCTGCATCCGGGCGGCCTCGCGCTCCGTCACGCCCGGCTTGAGCTGCGCCGCGACAGCCTCCGCGCACTCGTACGCGAGGGACTGGACTTCTCTGAACCCCCGCAGCTCCGCGGAGAGTTCACGTACCACTGCTGGGGTCATGCCACCGTCCGTCCGTGTCCGGTCCGTTGCCGTACGCGCTCGTAACTTGACACTGATGAATGTGACAATGGTTGGCGGCTGCGTCAAGGGGTGTGCACGGCAGCCTGTGGAAAACTCCGGGAGCTCACGGAGGGCGACTCAGGGAGGAACCCCTAGGGACCCGTAGTACTCGAGTCTGAGACCGGGACAACCCCCTGGTCTGACGACCCGTGTGGTCTGCGCCACTACCTTCGAGGTGTGACTGTGATCGCGACCGA
Organism: Streptomyces sp. NBC_01445; assembly: GCF_035918235.1. Classification (NCBI taxonomy): domain Bacteria; kingdom Bacillati; phylum Actinomycetota; class Actinomycetes; order Kitasatosporales; family Streptomycetaceae; genus Streptomyces; species Streptomyces sp. NBC_01445. The sequence continues at coordinate 5,412,310 of NZ_CP109485.1, forward strand.
AAGCCTGAGCAAGCGGTTCCCCCGGGTGACCGCGCTTGACCGGCTCTCCATGGACATCGGGCCCGGTGTGACGGGACTCGTCGGAGCCAATGGAGCCGGCAAGTCCACTCTGATCAAGATCCTTCTGGGTCTGTCCCCCGCCACGGAGGGCCGCGCCGCCGTGCTCGGCCTCGACGTGGCCACCGAAGGCGCCGCCATCCGCGAACGCGTCGGCTACATGCCGGAACACGACTGCCTGCCGCCCGACGTCTCGGCCACCGAGTTCGTCGTCCACATGGCGCGCATGTCGGGCCTGCCGCCCACCGCGGCCCGCGAGCGCACCGCCGACACTCTCCGCCACGTCGGCCTCTACGAAGAGCGCTACCGCCCCATCGGCGGCTACTCCACGGGCATGAAGCAGCGCGTGAAGCTCGCGCAGGCTCTTGTCCACGACCCGCAGCTCGTCTTCCTCGACGAACCGACGAACGGCCTCGACCCGGTCGGCCGTGACGACATGCTCGACCTGATCCGTCGCGTCCACACCGACTTCGGCATCTCGGTCCTCGTCACCTCGCACCTCCTGGGCGAGCTGGAGCGCACCTGTGACCACGTCGTAGTGGTCGACGGCGGAAAGCTCCTGCGCTCCAGTTCCACCACGGACTTCACCCAGACCACGACGACTCTGGCGATCGAGGTCACCGACTCCGACGAACACCCGGACGGTACGCGTGCGTTGCGTGAGGCCTTCGCCCTGCGCGGCATCGAGACCGCGACCGGCGGAGAGCTGCCCGGCGCCGGACACACGGTGCTGATCACCACCCAGAGCGACGACACCTACGACCTCGTGCGCGACATCGTCGCCGAGCTCGGCCTCGGGCTGATCCGGATGGAGCAGCGCAGGCACCACATCGCGGAAGTCTTCCGCTCAGAGACGGACAACGAGCGGAAGGAGGCGGTCACCCATGGCGGTTGAGCAGTCCCTCACCCTCGCCGGTGAGCAGACCCGCATCCACAACATCGGCTACCGCCACTACGACGGCCCGCGCCTCGGCCGCGCCTACGCCCGCCGCTCGCTCTTCTCCCAGAGCCTGCGCGGCGCCTACGGCCTCGGCCGCTCGGCCAAGTCCAAAGTGCTGCCGATGCTGCTCTTCGTCGTGATGTGCGTCCCCGCGCTGATCATGGTCGCGGTGGCCGTCACCACCAAGATGAAGGACCTGCCGGTCGACTACACGCGCTACGCGATCCTCCTGCAGGCCGTCATCGGGCTCTATCTCGCCTCCCAGGCACCCCAGTCCGTCTCGCGCGACCTGCGCTTCAAGACGGTCCCCCTGTACTTCTCCCGCCCCATCGAGCGCGGTGACTACGTCCTGGCGAAGTTCGCGGCCATGACCTCCGCCCTCTTCGCGCTCACGGCGGCCCCGCTGATCGTGCTCTACGTAGGCGCGCTGCTCGCCAAGCTCGACTTCGCCGAACAGACCAAGGGATTCGCCCAGGGACTGGTCTCCGTGGCTCTGCTCTCGCTGCTCTTCGCCGGCATCGGCCTCGTCGTCTCGGCGATCACCCCCCGCCGAGGCTTCGGCATCGCCGCCGTCATCGCCGTCATGACCATCTCCTACGGAGCGGTCTCCACCGTCCAGGCCATCGCCGACTCGCAGGACAACGGCGGCGCGATCACGTGGCTCGGCCTCTTCTCGCCGGTCACCCTCATCGACGGCGTGCAGACCGCCTTCCTCGGCGCCACCTCCGCCTTCCCCGGCGGACACGGCCCCTCGACCGGCCAGGGCGTCGTCTATCTGCTCGTCGTGCTCGGACTCATCGCGGGCTGCTACGGCCTCCTGATGCGCCGCTACCGGAAGGTCGGACTGTGACCACGATCAACATCGACCACGTATCGCGCTGGTTCGGCAACGTGGTGGCGGTCAACGACATCACGATGACGATCTCCCCCGGCGTCACCGGCCTCCTCGGCCCGAACGGCGCGGGAAAGTCCACCCTCATCAACATGATGGGCGGCTTCCTCGCCCCGTCGAACGGAACGGTCACCCTCGACGGAGAGCCGATCTGGCGCAACGAACAGGTCTACCGCCACATCGGCATCGTCCCCGAGCGCGAGGCGATGTACGACTTCCTCACCGGCCGCGAATTCGTCGTCGCCAACGCCGAGTTGCAGGGCCTCGGCACGCACGAGGCGCAGAAGGCGCTCGCCACGGTCGAGATGGAGTACGCGCAGGACCGCAAGATCTCGACGTACTCCAAGGGCATGCGCCAGCGCGTGAAGATGGCGTCCGCCCTCGTCCACGAGCCGTCCGTGCTGCTGCTCGACGAGCCGTTCAACGGCATGGACCCGCGCCAGCGCATGCAGCTCATGGACCTCCTGCGCCGCATGGGCGCCGAGGGCCGCACGGTCCTCTTCTCGTCGCACATCCTCGAAGAGGTCGAGCAGCTCGCCTCCCACATCGAGGTGATCGTCGCCGGGCGCCACGCGGCCGGCGGTGACTTCCGCAAGATCCGCCGCCTGATGACCGACCGTCCGCACCGCTACCTCATCCGCTCCAGCGACGACCGCGCCCTCGCGGCCGCGCTGATCGCGGATCCGTCCACCGCGGGCATCGAAGTCGACCTCAAGGAGGGCGCGTTGCGCGTCCAGGCCGTCGACTTCGGCCGGTTCACCACCCTGCTGCCCCAGGTCGCCAAGGCCCACGGCATCAGACTGCTCACGGTCTCGCCGTCCGACGAGTCCCTCGAGTCCGTGTTCTCGTATCTGGTCGCGGCGTAGGAGGCCCTGATGTACGACCCCACTGTCGCCCGGCTCACCTACCGAGCCCTGCTCGGCCGCCGCCGGGCCCTCATCCTGTGTGCCCTGCCCGTCCTGCTCATCGCCATCTCCGCGCTCGTGCGCGGCCTCACCGGGGCGGACGACCAGATCGCCGCCGACGTGCTCGGCGGGTTCGCGCTCGCCACGATGGTGCCGATCATCGGCGTCATCGCGGGCACGGGCGCGATCGGCCCCGAGATCGACGACGGCTCCGTCGTCTACCTCCTGGCGAAGCCGATCAAGCGCCCGACGATCATCTTCACCAAGCTGATCGTCGCCATCGCCGTGACCATGGTGTTCTCCGCGGTCCCCACCCTCATCGCGGGCCTGATCCTGAACGGGAACGGGCAGCAGATCGCCGTCGCCTACACCATCGCGGCTCTCGTCGCCTCCATCGCGTACGCCGCGCTCTTCCTGCTCCTCGGCACGATCACGCGCCACGCGGTGGTCTTCGGCCTCGTCTACGCCCTGGTCTGGGAAGCGCTCTTCGGGTCCCTCGTGGCCGGTGCGCGCACCCTCAGCGTGCAGCAGTGGTCCCTCGCCGTGGCCCACAAGGTGGCGGGCGGCGACCTCATCACCTCGGACGTCGGCCTCCCTCTCGCCACCGTCCTGCTCGCCGGGGTCACCGTGCTCGCCACCTGGTACGCGGGCCAGAAGCTGCGCACGCTGAAGCTCGCCGGCGAGGAGTGACAGCTCTTGACAGCGGCTTCACCCTCCCATCAGGACACTGGTCGGGAGGGTGACGTGTTTTCCGGGAGAGCGCCCCGTTTTCCAGGAAGCTGATCTGTCCCGGAAAGGTGACCCGTTCCAGGAGGAGTGGAGATGACGGCGGAGCCGGAGCGTGAGCGGGACGAGACATGGGAGGGCGTGGCCCTCGACGAGGACTTCATACGGTCCGCCGAGACCACGGAGCCGTCCGCGCGGGCCCGCATGCTCGCCGCACGCTGGCGGAACGAGTCCCCGGAGCCCCAGCCGTGGCGCTCCGACGAGCCGCCCGCGGGCTGGTTCTTCAGCCGCGCCCGCCGCCGCAAGTGGCGCAAGCGCTAGGGCCTCTCGTCTGGGCCGGACAGGCCCAGGCGCGCGCCTGGCCACGTTTTATTCGGTGGCGCCCAACTCCCGGCAGAGGCACAGTAGTTCTGTAACCGCGCCGCGCACGGCGCCCGCCTACTGGGAGAGGAGCGAGACGATGTCGGTCAAGATTCCGTCGAGCTCCCAGCAGGGCAGCCCACGGCAGGCTCCGGAGTAGTTACTCACTCTGTATGAGCCGGCTCACGGGGAGGCTGCCCGGGGCGGCCGCTTCGAGCGTGCACCTTCCCGGTGCGCGGGCCGCCCACCCAGACTTCTCAGTGCCGCGCCCCAAGGGAACGGCACCCGCGGACGGCCGCGGCGACGGCAGGCCGTCAGCCCAGCAGGCGTTCCAGGACCACCGCGATGCCGTCGTCCGCGTTCGACGTCGTGACCTCGTCCGCGACGGCCTTGAGCTCCGCGTGGGCATTGGCCATCGCCACGCCGTGCGCCGCCCAGCCGAACATCGGGATGTCGTTGGGCATGTCGCCGAAAGCGATCGTGTCGGCCGCCTTCGCGCCCAGCCGGCGTGCGGCCAGCGAGAGACCGGTCGCCTTCGAGAGACCGAGCGGCAGCAGCTCGACGATGCCCTCGCCCGCCATCGTGACGCCCACCAGATCACCGGCCACGGCCAGCGCCACGGCGGCCAGCTCGTCGTCGGTCATGCCCGGGTGCTGCACGTACACCTTGTTCAGCGGCGCCGCCCACAGTTCGGTGACATCCGTGAACGGGATGACCGGCAGGGGGCCCTCCTGCACCTGATAGCCGGGCCCCACGACGACCTCGCCATCGAGGCCGTCACGGCTCGCGGCCAGAGCCAGCGGCCCGGCCTCCGCCTCGATCTTGGAGAGCGCGAGACCGGCCAGCTGCCGGTCGAGGGTCACCGATGTCAGTAGCCGGTGCTCGCCGGCGTGATAGACCTGCGCGCCCTGCCCGCACACCGCGAGCCCCTCGTAGCCGAGGTCGTCGAGGATGTGCCGGGTCCAGGGCACGGCCCGCCCGGTCACGATGATGTGGGCGGCGCCCGCCGCGGTGACCGCGGTGAGCGCCTCACGCGTCCGCTCGGAGACCGTGTCGTCGGGCCGCAGAAGCGTCCCGTCGAGATCGGTCGCGACGAGTTTGTACGGGAACGGGTGATCCAGCGGAGCAGGGTGGCTCACTTGTTGATCGGCTCCAGGATCTTTCGGCCCCCCAAGTACGGACGCAGCACCTCGGGCACCCTCACTGAGCCGTCGGCCTGCTGGTGATTCTCCAGGATGGCCACGATGGTGCGCGGCACCGCGCACAGCGTGCCGTTCAGCGTCGCCAGCGGCTGGACCTTCTTGCCGTCGCGCATCCGGATGGACAGACGGCGGGCCTGGAAGCCGTCACAGTTCGACGCCGAGGTCAGCTCGCGGTACTTGCCCTGCGTCGGGATCCACGCCTCGCAGTCGAACTTGCGCGAGGCCGAGGACCCGAGGTCGCCCGTCGCCACGTCGATGACCTGGAAGGGCAGTTCGAGGCCGGTCAGCCACTGCTTCTCCCACTCCAGAAGCCGCGTGTGCTCGGCCTCGGCGTCCTCGGGAGCGACGTACGAGAACATCTCGACCTTGTCGAACTGGTGCACGCGGAAGATGCCCCGGGTGTCCTTGCCGTACGTACCGGCCTCGCGGCGGAAGCAGGGCGAGAAGCCGGCGTAGCGCAGCGGCAGCTTGTCCGCGTCGAGGATCTCGTCCATGTGGTACCCGGCGAGCGCGACCTCGGAAGTGCCGACCAGGTAGTAGTCGTCCTTCTCCAGGTGGTACACGTTCTCCGCGGCCTGGCCGAGGAAGCCCGTGCCCTCCATGGCGCGCGGGCGCACCAGCGCCGGCGTCAGCATCGGGATGAAGCCGGCCTCGGTGGCCTGCGCGATCGCCGCGTTCACCAGGGCGAGTTCGAGGAGCGCGCCGACGCCCGTCAGGTAGTAGAAGCGCGAGCCCGACACCTTGGCGCCGCGCTCGACGTCGATGGCGCCGAGCGCCTCGCCGAGCTCCAGGTGGTCCTTGGGCTCGAAGCCTTCGGCGCCGAAGTCGCGGATCGTGCCGTGCGTCTCGAGGACGACGAAGTCCTCCTCGCCGCCGACCGGGACGTCCGTGTGCACGATGTTGCCCAGCAGGAGGGCGAGGCGCTGGGTCTCCTCGTCGGCCTCGCGCTGCTCGGCCTCGGCGCTCTTGACGGCGGCGGAGAGCTCGCCGGCCTTCTTCAGGAGCTCCTGCTTCTCGTCGGCGGAGGCTTTGGGGATCAGCTTGCCGAGCGACTTCTGCTCGGAACGGAGCTCGTCGAAGCGGAGCCCGGACGACCTGCGCCGCTCGTCGGCGGAGAGCAGGGCGTCGACGAGTGCGACGTCCTCTCCACGGGCGCGCTGGGAGGCGCGAACACGGTCGGGGTCCTCACGAAGCAGGCGAAGGTCAATCACCCCTCAAGGCTACCGGTGCGCGGTTCCACCGCACGAACCGATATCCCGTGCGTTACCTTTTGCCCGATTTGCCGGATGTGAATTCGGCAATGGGCGGTCGACGCGCGGCGAAGCTCGCGGCCGAAATGGATCTTCTCGGGGCCGGTCGGACACTGTGGACGCCGGTCAATGAAAAGGGCTCCATTCCCCGAAATGGGGCAGACGCGGCACGGCCGCTTGACCAAATCCCCTTGTGCGGGGCGGGACTTGGCGGCGGGGTTGTCCACAGGGATGCGGCTCCCCGAAAAGTTATCCACAGGCTGTGCGAAAGATCTGTGGATGCCGGAAGAGATCGTTCCGAAAGCCGCATGAGCGGCGAAGGATTCCCGATCCAAACCCATCTCACACGCACTTTCGAGTGGAAATGGTTCGCTCTATAGAGTTGATCAAAGGAAAAGAGTGGACGAGGGGTGACGTGCGCACCTGTGGACGGAGTTGTGGGCCGTAGGGCGATTTGTCGACCATGTAGCGAGATGGTGTCGACTTGTCCCCAGGTCGAGAAGCACGCCTGTGGATAACTTCTGTGGATGGCGAAAATCTGCAGGTAGGACTGGTTCTGAGGACGTCGAAATCCGGCGCCCGAAGACGCCGGAAACCCGTCAGAACCCGTATGCCCCAAGGCACCGGAACCCGTATGCCCGAATGCGCCGGAACCCGTATGCCCCAAGGCGCCGCCAGCTGGAACGCAAAGGCGTCAGAAACGGCCGTCCTGGCAGCGCGCGAGCCAGTCGGACGCCGCCATGAAGTCGCTGTCGGACGTTCCCGTCCGCGGAGTCCGGACGTCCGCCACGGTGACCCCGGCCCTCGGATACGAGCCCAGGAAGCGCACCTGCGGGCAGACCCGCTTGAGCCCCATCAGCGCCTCGCCCACGCGGCGGTCCGAGATATGGCCCTCCGCGTCGATGGCGAAGCAGTAGTTCCCGATGCCCTCACCGGTCGGCCGGGACTGCAGCAGCATCAGGTTGACCCCGCGCACCGCGAACTCCTGGAGCAGTTCGAGCAGCGCGCCCGGGTGGTCGTCGCGCTGCCAGATGACCACGGAGGTCTTGTCCGCGCCGGTGGGCGCGGCGGGGCGGGCCGGCTTGCCGACGAGGACGAAGCGCGTCTGCGCGTTCTCCGCATCATGGATCTCGGTGACCAGTGGCACCAGGCCGTAGCGCTCCGCGGCGAACTCGCCCGCGAACGCCGCGTCGTAGCGACCCTCCTGGACGAGGCGCGCACCGTCCGCGTTCGACGCCGCGGACTCCCACGTCACGTCCTCGGCGAGATTCGCCTTCATCCAGTTGCGGACCTGCGGCTGAGCCGCGGGGTGGGCCGTCACCGTCTTGATGTCCGACACCTGCGTACCGGGCCTGACCAGCAGCGCGAAGGTGATGGAGAGCAGCACCTCGCGGTAGATCATCAGCGGCTCGCCGGCCACCAGCTCGTCGAGCGTGGTCGTGATGCCGCCCTCGACAGAGTTCTCGATCGGCACGAACGCGGCCTCGGCCTCGCCGTTGCGTACGGCGTCGAGTGCGGCGGGCACGGACACCATCGGAACGAGTTCCCGGGTGGCGGTCTCCGGGAGCGTGCGCAGAGCAACCTCGGTGAAGGTGCCCTGAGGGCCGAGATACGCGTAGCTGGCTGACATATTGGTCACCCTAATGGGCCTCCAGCAACGCCTGCCCCACGTACTCGCCCTTTGCCGCCCCGCCGGGCACCGCGAACAGCCCGCTCGACTCGTGACGGATGAAGTCCGACAGGGCGTCTCCCCGGTCGAGCTTGCGCTGCACCGGCACGAAGCCGCGCAGGGGGTCCGCCTGCCAGCAGATGAAGAGCAGCCCGGCGTCCGGCACCCCGTCGTGGCCGACGCCGTCGTGGTACGAGAACGGGCGGCGGACCATCGCGGCGCCGCCGTTCTGGTCGGGCCGGGTGATGCGCGCGTGGGCGTTGATAGGTATGACGAGCTTGCCGTCGGCGCCGGTCTTCTCCAGGTCCGGCTTCGTGGTCTCCGTGCCGCCGGTCAGGGGCGCGCCGTCGGACTTCTTGCGCCCGATGACGTCCTCCTGTGCCTTGCCCGACAGCTTCTCCCAGTCGTCGAGGAGCATGCGGATGCGCCGTACGACGGCGTACGAGCCGTCGGCCATCCAGGCGGGGTCGCCCGACGCGGGCACGAAGATCCGCTTGTCGAAGTCGGCGTCGGCCGGCTTCGGGTTGTTGGTTCCGTCGATCTGGCCCATGAGATTGCGGGCGGTCATGGGGTGGGAGGTGGCGCCGGGCGAGCGGTTGAAGCCGTTCATCTGCCAGCGCACCCTGGCCGCTTCCCCCGCGTCCCGCTGGACCGCGCGCAGGGCGTGGAAAGCGACCAGCGCGTCGTTCGCGCCGATCTGCACCCACAGGTCGCCGTTGCTCCGGGCCTTGTCGAGGTGGTCGGAGAAGAAGTCGGGCAGCGGGTCGAGGGCCGCCGGGCGCTGCTTCTCCAGCCCCGTACGGGAGAAGAAGCTGTGGCCGAAGCCGAAGGTGAGCGTCAGCGATGAAGGACCGGCGTCGCCGGCAACGTCGGTGTCGGAGTCGTCGAGGGCTTCCCCGGCCATCAGCCGCTGGGCGGTGGCCGACCAGCGCCGCATCAGGGCAGCCGCTTCCTTGCGTCCGGCGCCCGGCGCGAGATCGAAGGCGATCAGGTGCCCGCGGGACTGCGTCGGGGTCGTGATGCCGGGCTGATGTTTCCCGTGAAACATCACGCGGTCCGCGCCGAGGGAGGTCAACGACGCGGCGGCGTCGGGGGAGTTCGACGAAGCGGTCGCGTACCCCGCGGCGCCGCCCACGGTGCCCAGGGCGAGGCCCGTCGCGCCCGCGGTGCCGAGCAGCCGCCGTCGGGAGATGCCGGAGTCGGTCCGGTTCTCGGAGTCAGCCATGGTGGGGGGTCAGCCGATCTTCGCGTTCTTGTTGACGGTCACTTGGTCGATGTCGGATGTGCGCACGGTGATCGCGATCTTCCAGTCGCCCGCCACGGGGATCTGTACGCCGCTCGCGCTCCAGTGTCCGGTGGCGATGTGGTCGGGAACGACCGGCAGGGGGCCGAGCTTCTTCGCGGCGAGGGTGAAGGAGACCTTCACCTCGGGGACGTCGAACGCCTTGCCGTTGGGGCGCTCCACATAGACGTGCATGTCGTTGCTGCCGGTGCGCCCGGGATCCATGTCCAGCAGAAGCGTGCCCTTGCCGTCCTGGCCGCCCGTGTCGAACGGCAGCTTCAGGGAGAGCGGCCCCGACCGCTGGGAGGCCGCTGCGGTGACGGCCTTGGCCTCCTCCTCGGTGCGGCCCGGCTCGGTGGAGGTGAGCACGGTGGTGACGACGAGCAGGACGACGGCGACGCCGGCCTCGGTGAGTACGGAGCGACGCAGTCCGGAGCGGCCCGGGTCGGCGTCCCGTATGCGCTTCTCGCGAGCGGTCGTGAGCGCGGCGCGCTGGCGGGCGAGCTGGGCGGACCTCTTGTCGTCGACGTCGGAGCCGGAACCCGTATCGCTGCCGGCACCGGAACCCGTATTGCCACCGGAACCGGAACCCGCTTCGCCACTACCCCCTTCCGCGGACGACGACGATCCCTTCGAAGCGCCGCCGGTAGGTACCGTCACCGCCTCCTCCGACCGCGTGCGCTCCTCGATCACAGTGGTTGCGGCGGCCTCCGGGGCGAGGCCCTCCGACAGGCGTCCCGTCCACTTCCGCGAGATCCAGGCGACGCCGACCAGGACGGCGACGAGCCCGATCTTGAGCAGCAGCAGTTGCCCGTAACGGGTGCCGGTGAGTGCCGACCAGGAGCCGACCTGGCGCCACGACTGGTAGAGCCCGGTCGCGGCCAGCGTGGAGACCGCGCAGAACGCCACCCGGGAGAACCGCCGGACGGCGGTGGCCTCGATCGAGGGCGCCCGGTACAGGGCGACGAGCAGGGTGGCGAGTCCGCCGAGCCAGGCCGCCACCGCGAGCAGGTGCAGAACGTCGACGGGCATGGCGAGTCCGGCCTGGATGCCGGTGGAGGCGTGCTCGGCCATCGCCCAGGTGGCGGCGAGACCGGCGGCGACGACCGCGCCGCCGATCGCGAGCCCGAAGGTGAGGTCCTTCTTCTCCTTGGGGTCGGTCCGCTTCTCGTACGCGCCGAAGAGCACGGCGATGAAGAGGGCGGCGGCGGCGAGGAGCAGGAGCCGTGACACCAGTGCCGCGCCCGACTTGGTCTGCAGGACCTGCCCGAGGAGGGTCAGGTCGAAGATGTCACCGATCGCGCCGGACCCTGTGTAGGAGCCGCGCATCAGGAGCATGGCGAGGGTCGCGCCGGTGAGGGTGATCCAGCCGCCCACCACGACCCGCTGCACAGGGCGTACGCCCGCTCCGCGCGGCCAGCAGGCGAGGACGAAGGCCGCGCCGCCGACGGTGAGGATGAACCCCCCGTAGGAGAGGTACCGCGCGACGCCGTAGAGCCCGCCGACGACACCGCCGCCCGCGGTCTGGTCGGGCAGTGCCGCGGTGGTCTTGGAGGGGGCGCCGATGGAGAAGGTGAACGCCCCGGAGACGGGGTGGCTGTCGGCCGAGACGACCTGGTAGGCGACGGTGAACGTGCCGTCGGGCAGTCCGGAGTGGAGGGGGACGCCGTAAGTCGTGCCACCGAGGTCGGTCGTCTTGCCGGTGTCGACGCGCTTTCCGGCCGGGTCGAGAACCCGTACGGAGCCGGCGGACATGGCGACCTCCTCGGAGAAGGTCAGGGACACCCGTGTGGGGGCCTGCTCGACCACCGCGCCCTGCTTCGGGTCGCTCCCGGTCAGCGCGGCGTGCGCGGAGACGGGCGCGGCGCCGGCGAGGAGGGCGCCGGTGACGGCGAGGAGCAGCAGCAACAGGTGCCGGAAGCGGGGAGCGATGGTCTTCACGAACGGTCAGCCCCTCAGTGCGACGTGTGCGACGGGTGTGACTTGTGCGATGCCATCGACGACACCGAGGAACTTGATGCCATCGACGACATCGATGAGTGTGCCGACATCGACGAGTGCGCCGACTTGGCCGTCGGGTTGTAGGTGGCGGCCTTCACCGGGAAGGTCACCGTGACGGTGCCGGACTTGGCGAAGTGCAGCTTCACGGACACCTTGTCGCCCTCCTTCGGCGTCTGCTTGAGGTTTTCGAACATGAGGTGGTTGCCACCGCGTTCGAAGTCGAGCTCGCCGTCGGCCGGGACGGGGAAGGCCTTCTGCTCCTTCATCACTCCGCCCTTCGTGGAGTGGAGGGTCACCTGCTGGGCGATGGAGCTGGTCACCGAGGTGAGCGTGTCGGCGCCGCCGCTGTTGTGCACGATGAAGAAGCCGGCCGCCATGTCGCCGCCCGCGGGCGCCGGTATGAACGCCCCGCCGACCTTTACCGCGGGCTTGCCGGAGGACGCCGAGGCCGACGAGTCGCCCGAGCCGCAGGCCGTGAGGGCGAGCCCGGCCGCCAGCGCCGTGGCGCCGAGGACGAGCGGTGTACGCCTCACGGCTGCTCCCCCTTGATGATCTTGGGGAGGTCCTTGGTGTAGTCGTCGACGGTGGCGTCCTCGCCGTACAGGACATACCCGGCGTCGGTCTTCGGCGAGAAGGCGATGACCTGGGTGCCGTGCATCGAGACGAGCTTGCCGTTCTTGTCCTTCTCCGTCGGCTCGATGGAGATGCCGAGGGTGCGGGCGCTGCCCTGGATGGTGGCGAAGTCGCCGGTCAGGCCGATGAAGTCGGGGTCCTGCGCCTTGAGCCACTTGCCGAGGACGGGCGCGGTGTCGCGGTCCGGGTCGGTGGTGACGAAGACGACCTGGAGCTTGTCCTGTTCGGCCTTCGGCAGTGCCTTCTTGGCGACGGCGATGTTGCTCATCGTCAGGGGGCACACGTCGGGGCAGTGGGTGTAGCCGAAGTAGATCAGCGTGGGCTTGCCCTTGGTCTGCTCGCGCAGGTCGAACTTCTTGCCGTGGGTGTCCGTGAGGACGAGGTCCGGCTTCTTGAAGGGCGAGTCGAGGACGGTCGCGGCCTTGTTCGAGCCGGTCTCGGCGGAGACCTCGGCCACGGGCTTGCTGCTGTCGTCGCCACTGCCACAGGCGGAGAGGGCGAGCGAGGCCGCGGCGATGAGCCCGGCGGCGAGCAGCGTCTTCTTGCGGAGGGTCTGGCGAGGACCTGTGTGCGGGGTCTTACGGGGAGAGCGCATAGAAAAATGTCCCAGATGTGAGGCGGGCCGGTGTGCACCGGGGTCGGCCGACGGCCACGGGGGGCGACGTCTGCGCCGGCCCCGGTGCACACCCGCGGCTGGTTCAGCTGTTGGTACGACGGCGTCCCGCGAGCACCCCGAAGGCCACGCCGGCGGCGCCGACGACGATGCCGGCGATGCCGAGGGCGCGTGCGGTGGTGTCGCTGTCGGAGGAGCTGTCGGAGGAGCTGTCCGACGAGGAGGCCGTGGCCGCCTTGTCGTCATCCGACTTGGCGCTGTCGTCGGCCGCGGCGCCGCCGTGGTGGTCCTCGGTCGCGGCCGAGAGCTCCAGAGTGGGCGCCGGGTTCTCCGGCTCCTCCTGGCCCTTGGCCTGCGGCTCGATCCAGCGCACGACTTCCTTGTTGTCGTAGGTCTGGATCGCCTTGAAGACGAGCTCGTCCGTGTCCTCGGGCAGCTGCCCGATGGAGAGCGGGAACTTCTGGAAGAAGCCGGGCTGGATGCCCTTGTCCTTGCCCGAGCCGTCGGCGGTCCAGGTGACCTGGGAGACGGCCTGGTCGATCTTCTCGCCGTGCATCTCCAGCGGCTTGTCGAGCTTGGACTTGGTGACCTTGGCCGTCCAGCCGGGGATGGGCTCGGGCATGACCGAGGCCAGCGGGTGGTCGGTCGGGAAGTTGACCTCGACCTTGGTGGTCGCGGCGTCGTCGCGCTCGTTCGGCACCTTGAAGTTCACGACGGCGTATCCACCCTTGGCGGCGACGCCCTCAGGCTGCACGCTCACGTGTGCGAAGGCGGGGACGGAGAGCACCAGGACGGCGGACGCGGCGGTGGCACCGACTGCGGCGACGCGGGAAATCTTCTTCATGGCAGAAACCACTCCACTCGGGTTCAGCGAGATCAGGCGAACGGTGAGTGCGCGCACCGGGAACGGGGCACGCGCGCGTGCCGCACGACACTCCTCCGCGCTGGGCGGGAACCCGTGCAGGGCCCCGCGTGGAGTACGTGTGTCGTGTCAGGCAGCGAGACGGAACGCGTCGCCCACGGGCGGGCCGCGCCTGATCACCGAGTGCTGAAGTGCCGTCGTGTGCAGAGGCAGTGGCGCGAGGAGCTCGATGGGCACCACATGGGGCGCCGCTTCCGCAGCCCCGGGCAGACCGGCCCTGAGGGCGCGTACGAGCGCGAGAGCGGCGCGCAAGGAACGGACGAGCGCCCCCTGGGCGACTCCATGCGCCGAGTTCGCCGAGAGGCGGACGAGCCGGCCGAGCGCGAGGTCTCCATGGCGCAGCAGCCAGCCCGCGACGACTGCGGCGAGCAGGTGCCCGAGCAGCATCGGCAGGGACGGCAGCAGCGGCATGGAGGTGACCGCTTCGGTGGCGGTGTGGTGGTGCATGCCCGTTCCGGAACCGGGTTCGATGCCGGCGTCCGACAGGATCTTCTGCGCCTGCGCGGGGCTGATCGCCGCCATGCCGGAGCCGCACATGAGCCGGGCCGCGCGCTCCACGACCGAGGGTTCCTGTGCGGTCTGCGTCATCGTCATGGCGCCGTGCTGGCCCACGCCGAAGAGGGTGTGCAGACCGGTCTGGCCGACCGCGAGAGCGGCGGCGATGCCCGGCAGCGAGCGCTCGCGCCCGGCGAGCGGCGCCGCCACGGCGAACACCGCGAGGAACCCGACGCCCAACGTCCACAGCGGGACGGTGGCGCACGAGGCGAGCACATGTCCGGCCGCGGACAACGCGACGCAGACCGCGGTGAACACCGCGGCCCTCAGCAGCCGGACATCCGTTCCGGTGCGCGCCTCGCGCTGGTGGGGGGCAGACATGGCGGGCTCATCATCGCACTGGGCTTACCCGCCTCATACGGCAGGTCCACAAGGTCCGGAATCTTCCGCCCCGCCCCCTTGAAGCCGACTCCGGACACCGCTGAAGCCGGCTCCGTACACCGCCGCCACCGGTCCGCGCGTCCGCCGTATGGGCGGTATCACGTGAAACACGCGATTGCACAGGGGTCGTTGCGGCAATACGTATCGGTATGTCGAGCCGCGGCCTGGAGGCTGGAGCATGAGCATCTGGTGGTCTCTGCACTTGCGCCGCGAGGCCGCGAGCGTTCCGCTCGCCCGACGCCTGCTGATCGACACCATGGACACCGCGGGCGTGGACCCCGACATCTCGTACGACCTGTCCGTCGCCCTCACCGAGGCCTGTGCCAACGCCGTCGAGCACGGCGGTGATCCGGACCCCGACGATCCGGCGGGCGCGTACCGGGTCACGGCCTACCTGGAGGGCGAGACCTGTCGCATCGAGGTCGCCGACTCAGGTCCCGGCTTCCCGGCCCTGCGCGGCCGCGGCACGACGCTGCTCAAGCCCGCCCCCGACCACGCCGAGCACGGCCGCGGACTCTGTCTCATCCAGGAGCTCGCGGACCACGTCCACTTCGTCAACAGACCGGGCAGGGGCGGCGCGGTGGTCAGCTTCGACAAGGTGCTCAAGTGGCGCGAGGACGCGCCCCTGGTCTCGGTCTGACCCCCTCCGGACACGAAAGCCAGACCCGTCCCGGCACGACACCCCGACCCCCTCCGGACACGACAGCGGCCGGGCACCGTCACGCCGTGCCCGGCCACTTCGCAAACGCGTCTCTACGCGCGCGTGGTTCAGCCCTTGAGCTGAGCCATCCACGCCTCGACCTCGTCCGAGCGGCGCGGCAGGCCGGCGGAGAGGTTCCGGTTGCCGTCCTCGGTCACGAGGATGTCGTCCTCGATCCGGACGCCGATGCCGCGGTACTCCTGCGGCACGGTCAGGTCGTCGGCCTGGAAGTACAGACCGGGCTCGACGGTCAGGCACATGCCGGGCTCCAGCGTGCCGTCCACGTACGTCTCGGTGCGCGCGACGGCGCAGTCGTGGACGTCGAGGCCGAGCATGTGGCCGGTGCCGTGCAGCGTCCAGCGGCGCTGGAGGCCGAGCTCGAGGACGCGCTCGACCGGGCCCTCGACGAGGCCCCACTCGACGAGCTTCTCGGCGAGCACACGCTGCGCGGCGTCGTGGAAGTCGCGGTACTTGGCACCGGGCTTGACGGCCGCGATACCGGCCTCCTGGGCCTCGTACACGGCGTCGTAGATCTTCTTCTGGAGCTCGGTGTAGCGGCCGTTGACCGGCAGCGTGCGCGTCACGTCGGCGGTGTAGAGGCTGTGCGTCTCGACGCCCGCGTCCAGGAGGAGCAGGTCGCCGGAGCGGACCGGGCCGTCGTTGCGGACCCAGTGGAGGGTGCAGGCGTGCGGGCCGGAGGCGCAGATCGAGCCGTAGCCGATGTCGTTGCCCTCGACGCGTGCGCGCAGGAAGAACGTGCCCTCGATGTAGCGCTCGCTGGTGGCCTCGGCCTTGTCGAGGATCTTCACGACGTCCTCGAAGCCGCGGACGGTGGAGTCGACGGCCTTCTGCAGCTCGCCGATCTCGAACGCGTCCTTCACGAGGCGGGCCTCGGAGAGGAAGACGCGCAGCTCGTCGTCGTGCTCGCGGGTGACCTTGTCGGTCAGGGCGGCCTCGATGCCGGCGTCGTGTCCGCGCACCACGCGGACCGGGCCGCTCGCCTCGGCCAGGTGGCCGGCGAGCTCGCGCACGTCGGAGGCGGGGATGCCGTAGACCTGCTCGGCCTCGGCGAGGGAGTGGCGGCGGCCGACCCACAGCTCGCCCTGGCCGTCCAGCCAGAACTCGCCGTTCTCGCGGTCGGAGCGCGGCAGCAGGTAGATCGTCGCGTCGTGCCCGGAGACCGTCGGCTCAAGGACGAGGACGCCGTCCTCCGTCTGGTTGCCGGTCAGGTACGCGTACTCGACGGAGGCGCGGAAGGCGTACTCGGTGTCGTTCGAACGGGTCTTGAGGTTGCCCGCGGGGACGACGATGCGCTCACCGGGGAAGCGCGCGGAGAGGGCGGCGCGGCGGGCGGCCGTCTCGGACGCCTGCGCGATCGGCTCGAGGCCGTGCAGCTCCGTGTCGGCCCAGCCGGACTTCATGCTCTCGGCGAGCTCATCGGACACGCCCGGGTACAGGCCGTTCTTGCGCTGCTTGATCGGCTCGTCGCTCTCGGTCTGAGCGATCTCCGGGTTCTCCGGGGTGAGCTCCTCCGACACGTCTTCCTCCTAGATACGGCCCTGGGATCGGCCTGGGTGCGGCCTGGGTACAACGATGGACCCCCTCCATCGTACGGTCGTACGGAAGGGGGCCCAGGGCCGGAAGACCTGTTACATCAAGGGCTACGGGCTGTACCGCCCCGGTCACCGGATCACTTGAAGCGCGCGGCGAGCAGCACGACGTCCTCGTCGCTGTCGGCGGCGTCGAGCCCGTCCGGCAGGACGGTGTGCAGGACGTGGTCGGCGATCGCGCCGGGGTCGTCGCGGATCGTGCGCGGGACGCCGGCCGCCGCCGCGTGCAGACGGGCGAAGGCGCGGTCCATGGGGTCACCGGTGCGGTGCAGCAGTCCGTCCGTGTACAGCAGCACGGTCTCGCCGGGCTCCGGGCTGAACTCGACGCTCGGCGCCTCCCAGCAGGCCAGCATCCCGAGCGGCGCGGACAGCGACGTCTCCACGAACTCGGTGCGTCTCTCGCCGATGACCAGCGGCGGACTGTGCCCGGCCCCGGCCAGGACGATCTTGCGCAGGGCGGGCTCGCAGTACGCGAAGAGGGCGGTGGCGCTGCGCGCGGGCTCGGTCAGCCGGAGCAGCAGCTCCAGATCGGACAGGACGGCGACGGGGTCCTCGCCCTCCATCACCGCG
Source organism: Streptomyces sp. NBC_01445 (assembly GCF_035918235.1). Taxonomy (NCBI): domain Bacteria; kingdom Bacillati; phylum Actinomycetota; class Actinomycetes; order Kitasatosporales; family Streptomycetaceae; genus Streptomyces; species Streptomyces sp. NBC_01445. The sequence goes on from NZ_CP109485.1 coordinate 5,429,578, forward strand.
TACGCCCGCAGGCTGGCCCTGAGCCGGCCCATCGCGGCGACGGCGCTGGCCCCGGAGCCGGTGACGGAGCCGACGGCCAGGCCGAGTGCGCCCTCGGGCAGCGGCAGCGCGTCGTACCAGTCGCCGCCGCCGCGCGGGCCCGTGCGGTGCCGGGCGGCGAGCTGGACGTCCGCGACCCGCGGGAGCCGCGGCGGCAGCAACTCCTCCGCGATGGTGCGGGACTTGGTGCGCGCCCGCTCCAGTTCGAGCAGGCGTGCGAGGTGTTCGGTGGCGTAGCGCGTGTACAGACCGACCAGATGGCGCTGGCGTTCGACGGGCTCGGCGGGCTCGTCGTAGAGCCACACCGCGGCGCCGAGCCGGCCCGCCGCCTCGGTCGCGAGGGGCAGCGCGAAGCTCGCGGCGTAGCCGAGCCGGGCGGCGACCTCGCGGTGGCGCGGGTCGAGCCCGTCCTCGGACAGCAGATCCGCGTGCACCTCGGGCTCGCCGGTCGCGTCCGCGCGGTCGAGGATCCTCCCGTACGAGGTCGCGCCGCGCGGCACCGTCTCGATGTGGCCGAGGTCGGCGCGGGCGAGGCCGAGCCCGACGGTGGTGTCGGGGCCCAGGCCGTCGGCCGGTTCCAGGACGACGAGTCCGCGGCGTGCGCCGACGAGGGCAGCGCCGGCGCGGAGCACCTCGTGCAGGGCGTCGTCCATGACGGCCGTCCTGGCCAGGCGCTCGGTGAGTTCGTGCAGCGTGGTGAGGTCGGAGACCCAGCCGGCGAGCCGGTCCTGGATCAGCGCTCCGGGGGCGCCGGGGGGTTCGGGGGCTTCTGGCGCTTCGGGCGCTCCAGCGGAGGAAGGGGGCGCGGGCGAGGGTGACGCGGGCGCGACAGTGTGTGCCGGTGGGGGAACCGTTGAATCGATTCCAGCCACTTTCGGAAAGTGTGGGGCTGTCATGGTGTCCGGCTTTCCGACCGGTGCGTATTGCTCAATAGCATCGCAAACCCCCATGTGATTCTGCGCCGCCAGCAGTGTCTCCACATCTACACGCACCGATGAGGGGATGTCCAGCATTGTCCTGCCGGGATTCCTGGTGTCCAGGAGGCCCGTGCGGCATTAGTGATCTCTGATCAAACTTGGCTGAAAAGTGCCTCGGGTAAGGGCATATTGCGGTCGACTGGCATTGTTCGACAGAGCGTCACAGCGGTCGTGATGGGTACGTACTCGGAGAAGGCCAGGGGCACTTGGGATCGACCCGGAACCTGGCGACGGACCCGGGCGTCCTAACCACCGACGACCGTGCCCCATCCTCCCGTGGCGGAGACGGCGAGTAACACGCGCGACGGCAAACGCCAGGCGCCGCCACCCCACGCCAGGCTTTTCAAGTACGCGGCCGGCGCTCGGACTATAGGGGTTCCCCTGCTCAAGGCTGGGGTGCGGCGCTCCCAGTACGTACGCTCAGTGAAGTGTTCGACACACAGTGCGATGTGGCCCACAGCGTTCTCTTCGGTCTACGGAAAGGAACGAGCGCTCATGCGCGAGATCCTCGGAAGGCGACGCAGGCTCCTGTCCAGGCGAAACAACGGGAAGTCTGATCAGTTCAGCGCGGCCCTGACCTTCGCGACCGCATGGCAGTGGCCCGTGCTCCCGGGCGTGGGGCTCGTGGGGGCGGGGCGCCGTGACGGCGTCAGCTGCGCCTGCCCCGACCCGGAGTGCACGGTGCCCGGCGCGCACCCCTTCGACCCCGGGCTGCTCGCCGCGACCACGGACGAGCGCATGATCCGCTGGTGGTGGACCAACCGTCCGACGGCGCCGATCGTGCTGGCCACGGGGGCCGGTGCGGGCGCGAGCGGCGGCCGCGCACCCTGCGCGGTGAGCCTCCCCTCGGTCGCCGGAGCCCGCGCCCTCAAGGCGCTCGACCGTACGGACATCAGGCTCGGCCCGGTCGTCGCCACCAGGGACCGTTTCTTCATCCTCGTGGCGCCCTACTCCATGGAGCAGCTGGGCGAGCTGCTCTACGCCCAGGACTGGGTGCCGGGGTCCCTGCGCTTTCACGGCGAGGGCGGCTATCTGGCACTGCCTCCGTCCGACACCGGCCTCGGCCAGGTCCGCTGGGAGCGCGCACCGCTGCCCGGCTCCGCGGCGCCCTGGGTGCCCGGTGTGGAGGCCGTGGTGGACGCGGTGGTGGATGCCCTCACTCGTACGGGTGTGAGCGCGCCCGAGTTGTAGGGGAATTGGGCGCGCGGCGAGGGGTGCGAAGGGGCGGCGCCGATATCTTCGGCGCATGCCCTCCCCCTTCCCCAAGCTCTCGACCAGCCTCGAGCAGGGGAGACCCCATTCGCGCCTTCGTCTGCTCGGTCTTCTCGCGGTCGTGGTCCTGACCGTTCTCCTCCCGCTGGCGGGCGCGTCCGCGGGCCCCGTCGGCGACGCGGCCGCGGAGGACAGCCTCAACTCCGGCGAACTGCCCCCGGGTGACGCCGACAGCGCCGACAAGGTCGACGACAAACCGGGTGCGAGCGAGAGCGACATGGCGGACACCGCGGCGACGGATGCGGCGGGCAAAGCGCGCCGGTCCCACGGGCGGCCGCCGGGTACTTCCGTCCTCGCCGGTCTCGGCATCGCCACGACGGCACGGTGCGGACCTGAACTCGCCTCTCCCGACGGCATCGAGGCGCAGACCTGCGTACTGACCCAGGGGCGGGACACGTGGGCGAGGACCTACTACAGGAACGCGACAGGGGGGCCGCTGAGTTCCGTCCTGACGCTGATGGCTCCGGGGGGCCGCACCGTGCAGATGTATTGCGTGGTGGGTGCCCAGGACGAACCGGGGACGTGTGACACGCCTCGGGAGCGCACTTCGGGTGAGGCGAGCGCCTACTCGGCGGTGGCGGAGTTCGCGGGAGCCGGGGACGCCGGGCCGCTGTTGCTCAGGTCGGGAAGCAACGCGCCGACGCCGGCCGGACGCTGAGCGAACGGGACGATTTCCCGGGCGCAGGCCCACGGGGAAGTCCCGGAAAAACAAGGACCCGGTTGCTGGCGACGGGGGATGCACCAGCAACCGGGCTACTCGAACGGTAACAAGAGATCGGCCGTTAGCAAATTCGATCTCGGCTATTCGTATGCGGATTTACCTGCCGCTACGGGGAGTTGTGACCGGAGTCACCCGTTCTGAGGGCTTCCTGTGGCTGACCGGTCGGTCAGCTGAGCGTCACCTGTCGATTGGTGAGGCCGCCACGTGCCCGGCGCTCTTCGACGGTCAGCGGCGCCTCGGAGGCGAGGGCTGCGGCGAGCCGCTCGGCGAACTCGGCGGCCGGCTTCTCGACATCCTCGGCGCTCACCCCGGTGGGCAGGTCCCAGACCGGAACGGTCAGGCCGTGCGCCCGGAACGAGCCGACCAGGCGCGTGCCGTCGCCGAGTGAGGACGTGCCGGCCGCGTGCAGCCGGGCGAGCGCGTCGAGCAGCTGCTCCTCGGGGTGCGGCATGACCCAGCGCAGGTGGTTCTTGTCGGGCGTCTCGCACCAGTACGCGCCTTCGACCCCGGACAGCTTCACGGTCGGGATGGCGGCCGCGTTGGCGCGCTCCAGGGAGGCGGAGACCTCCGGGCTCGCGTTCTCCGAGTCGGGCACCCAGAACTCGAATCCCGTGTGCACGACCGGCTCGAAGGCGGCCTCGGGGTCGAGCAGGTCCTGCAGACGCGGGCCGTCGGCGGGTGCGCGGCGCGCCTGCACCGGCGTACCGGGCTCCGCGGTGAGCGCGCGCTGAAGGGTGTCGGCGAGGTCGCGGCTCAGGTCGCCGGACGAGGTGTCGTTCTGCAGGCCGATCAGGACCGAGCCGTCTTCGCGGCGCAGCGCGGGCCACGCCATCGGAAGCACCGTCGCGAGCGTCACGGAGGGAACGCCGTCCGGCAGGCTCTCCTTGAGGGTGAGCGGCACCGTCGCTGCGGGCACCAGCTCGCGCAGCGCGATCCAGTCACCCTCTCCCACGAGACCGTCGAACGGGCGCTGCACCAGCTCGGTCACCGCGTGCGCGGCGGCGCGGCCGTGGCAGGCCTTGTAGCGGCGGCCGCTCCCGCAGGGGCAGGGCTCACGGGCGCCGACGACCGGGATCTCCCCGCTGCTGACGTGCGACTTGCCCTTGGTCTGGGGGCGCTTCTTGGCCATCTTGGGTGTCTCCCGGTTACGGCTCTCGTACGTACGGGCGCGAGCCTAGCCCCTCGTACGGCCGGGGGCGGGGATCAGGCCGGGTCGTCGGGCCGGAGCGGGATTCAGCCCAAGTCGTCGAAGGCGTCCGCGAAATCGAGGTCGGACATGCTCGCGGGCGCGCGGCTCGCCACGCGCGTAGCGAAAGTGCCCTGCCCCTGTGCTTCGCCTTCGGAGCGCACGTCCTTGTGCACGACCACCCAGACGGTGACTTCACCGGGGGCGTCGTCACGTACGCCCCAGTCGTCGGCGAGCGCCGAGATGATGTTGAGCCCGCGGCCGCCGTGCGCGGTGACCGAGGGCGTGGCCGGAACCGGGCGGGTCGGACCACCACCGTCCGTCACCTCGACGGTGAGACAGCCCCGCGTGTCGACCCTCCAAGCGGCCCGGACGTCGCCGTCCCCGGCCATGTCGTCGCCCAGCGGCCTGCCGTGCCGGCAGGCGTTGCTCAGCAGTTCGGACAGGATCAGTACGGCATCGTCGATGACCGCTTCCGAGACCCCGCCGACGCGCAGCTGATCACGCATCCGGTGTCTTGCTTCGCCCACGCCCGCAGGGCCATGGGGTACGGCCATGCTCGACGACGTGGGCACCTCCTGTGCCACCACCAACGCCACCCCCGAGACCTCCTTTGCCCCACGCCACGGTGTGAATGCCCCAATGGACTGGACCGGAAACCGGCCAATCCACGCTCAGTGACGCACTCGTAACGATCGAATACGGAGCGAACGCGCCGGAGCACTCCCTGTGAGAGAAGTGGCCGGATTTAGCCTCTTCCGAGCTGGCGCAGAACCGCGCGGGGCCGGTTGGTGATGATCGCGTCGACGCCGAGGCCGACACACAGGTCGACATCCTCCGGCTCGTTGACCGTCCACACGTGCACCCGGTGGCCCGCCCGCTTGAGTTTCTCCACGTACCCGGGGTGGCTGCGCACGATCCGGATGCCCGGGCCCGCGATCGATACCCCCTTGGGGAGGCGGCCGTCGCGGTGGCGGGGCGAGACGAACTGCATCAGGTAGACCGTCGGCAGGTGGGGGGCCGCGGCCTGGACGCGGTGCAGGGAGCGGGCCGAGAAGCTCATGACGCGCACCGGGGACGGCGTGTCCGGCGCTCCGGTGGGGGCGTCGAGGCCGAACCGCTTGAGGAGCATCAGCAGGCGTTCCTCGACCTGGCCGGCCCAGCGGGTGGGGTGTTTGGTCTCGATGGCGAGCTCCACGCGGCGGCCCGCGTCGGCGACCAGTTCGAGCAGGCGCTCCAGGGTCAGGACGGAGGTGTCCTCCCAGTCGGGACCCTCCGTGCTGGTGCGGCCGGCCTCGCTGTTCTTCCAGGAGCCGAAGTCGAGGGCGGCGAGATCCGCCAGTTCCAGGGCCGATACCGCACCGCGTCCGTTCGACGTACGGTTGACGCGGCGGTCGTGCACGCAGACGAGATGGCCGTCCGCGGTGAGCCGTACATCGCATTCGAGGGCGTCGGCACCGTCCTGGATGGCCCTTCTGTACGCGGCCAGCGTGTGCTCGGGAGCCTCGTCGGAGGCTCCGCGGTGGGCGACGACCTGGATCTGCTGCTGTCGTGCGAGGGTCACCGCGTCATGGTGCCATCGCGAGGCGCAGGGCCGCCCAGCGGATGCGTCCGTTTCGCCCGGCGTAAAGGATGGCACCGGACACACAGGAACGCCTTATGGTGCCCTGACGTCCCGTGGGAAAAGCTGACCGCATACAAACAGCAATGCCGATGGAATCAGCTGGTACAGCCGTGGATCGAGGAGAAGAGCTGTGAGCACCGAGAACGAGGGCACTTCGGTACCCGCGGCCCCGTCCGCACCTCCCGTGCCGGTGGAATCTCCCGCTACTCCCGCACCCGCCGGTTCCGCACCACCTCCGGAGCCTGCCGACGCGCCCACTGCGGTGATCCCGCCGGTCGAGGGCGCGGCACCGGGGGCGCACGAGGGTCCCGGCGCGGCCTCGGGGGCTGCACCGGGACCCGGCGGGCAGGACGAGGCCGCGCACGCGGCCTCGGGTGGCTGGCCGCCTCCGCCGCCCGCCGTTCCGCCGTACGGGGACGGCGGCGGCGGGGGGCACCACCCCTGGGGCGCCTCCTACCAGGCTCCGGAGCCCACACCGGGCCGTCGGCGCGGCGGTCTGCTGGCCGCGGTGGTCGCGGCGGCCCTGATCGCGGGCGGTGTCGGCGGTGGCATCGGCTACTGGGCGGCCGAGCGCAACGACGACGGTGGCGCGGATTCGACGACGGTCTCCGCCTCGGACAACCCGGCGGGCTTCAAGCGTGACGCGGCCTCGGTCGCCGGCATTGCGGCGAACGCGCTGCCGAGCACCGTCACCATCGAGGCCGAGGGCAGCGACGGCGAAGGCGGCACCGGCAGCGGCTTCGTCTACGACAAGCAGGGCCACATACTCACCAACAACCACGTGGTGGCCTCCGCCGCCGACGGAGGAAAGCTTTCGGCCACGTTCTCGAACGGCAAGAAGTACGACGCCGAGGTGATCGGCCGCGCCCAGGGCTACGACGTCGCGGTCATCAAGCTGAAGAACGCCCCGTCGAACCTGAAGCCGCTGGTGCTCGCCAACTCGGACAAGGTCGCCGTCGGTGACGCGACCATCGCGATCGGCGCCCCCTTCGGTCTGTCGAACACGGTGACCACGGGCATCGTGTCGGCGAAGAACCGCCCGGTGGCGTCCAGTGACAGCTCGGGCAGCAGCAAGGCGTCGTACATGAACGCGCTGCAGACCGATGCCTCGATCAACCCGGGCAACTCGGGCGGCCCGCTGCTCGACGCGCGGGGCGCGGTCATCGGCATCAACTCGGCGATCCAGCCGGCGAGCAGCGGCGGCATCGCGGGCTCCGGCCAGTCGGGCTCCGTCGGCCTCGGCTTCGCCATCCCGATCAACCAGGCGAAGAATGTCGCCAAGCAGCTCATCAAGACCGGACAGCCGGTCTATCCGGTGATCGGCGCCTCGGTCGCGCTGGACGAGCAGGGTGACGGCGCGAAGATCACCGAGCAGGGCGCGGGCGGCTCGTCCGCGGTCACGGCGAACGGTCCGGCGGACAAGGCCGGCCTGAAGCCCGGCGATGTCATCACCAAGCTCGACGACACGGTGATCGACAGCGGTCCGACCCTGATCGGCCAGATCTGGACGCACAAGCCGGGCGACACGGTCAAGATCACGTACAAGCGCGGCGGCGCGGAGCACACGGTCGACGTGGTCCTGGGTGAGCGCAAGGGCGACAGCTGACCGAACTCCCGGCCGAACCCGCTACCCTGGTCCTCGCTCCGCCGGTCGCCGGCGGGGCGAGGGTGGGTTGCCCGAGCGGCCTAAGGGAACGGTCTTGAAAACCGTCGTGGCGCGAGTCACCGTGGGTTCAAATCCCACACCCACCGCGCAAGTTGAAGGCCCCTGACCAGCAATATCGGTCGGGGGCCTTCGTCATGCACAGTGGCTGCCGGTGACCGCGATTCCCCGTGAGCCCTCGGTCCGTCGGGCACGGGAGGGGCGCAGCACATCGCAGATCACGCACGCTACGAAGGGCGCCGAGAGCAACCGCGGCAGTCCACGTGAGATCTCCAGAAGCCCAAGCCCGATCAACAGCCAGATGCCAAAGGCTCGGTGGCGAGTCCGGCGGTCCCGGCGTACCGGAAGATCTTGCGGAGTTGTGGCAGGCGCCCAGTAGTCGCTACGACATCATCCTGCGCTCGGGTGGCGGACAGGCGGCGGTGGGCATCGCCGCCGCCTCCTGACACCCGCGGGGCCCTGTGGGCCGCCGTCGCTGAGGATAGTGAGACCCTGCATTCGGCCGGCGAGCACGGACCCGCACGCGCCGGCCGGTGAGGGAAGGGACAGCATGCTGGAGCCCGTGGGTCTCACGGCCGCCGAGGCCGAGATGTACCGCCTGCTGATCGTCGCCGAGGCGGCCTCCGCCGAGGAGATCGCCGGCCGCTCGAACCTCGGCGTCCCGGCTGCCCGGCGCCTGCTGCTCGCCCTGGAGGACAAGGGGCTGGCGTCCGCGGTGGAGGACAGTCCCGGCTGGTACTCGGCCATTCCCCCGGAGACGGCCCTCGTGCCGCGGCTGCAGCGCCAGTCCGACGCCCTGGAGCAGACCCGGGCGGCCATCCACGATCTGGTGGAGACCTACCGCCGCAGCGCACAGGCATGGAGCGGGTGCGACGCGATCGAGATCATCAGCGGCGCGGCCGCGCTGCGGCAGCACCTGCGCCAACTTCAGGACGGCGCGCGTCACGAGATGCTGTGGTTCGTCAAGGCCCGATACCTGGCCATGCCCCCGGAGAGCAACCAGGAGGAGTACGACGCGCTGAACCGTGGCGTGCTCTACCGGGCCCTGTACGAACAGGAGTACTTCGACGACCCCAGCGCGGTGGACAACGTCGTCGCCGGGGTACGCGTCGGCGAGATCTCCCGCGCGGTGCCGCGGCTGCCGCTGCGCATGGCGATCGCCGACCGGTCGGTGGCCGTCCTGCCGCTGAACTCCGCGGACGCGCCCGGCAGCCCTCGCAGCCTCACGGCGGCGCTGGTGCGGCGGAGCAGCGTGCTGGACGCGCTCGTCGACCTGTTCGAGCACTACTGGGAGGTCGGTGCCCCGCTGCGGGTGACCGAGGAGGGCGGGATCGGCGGTGCCGGTCCCGAGGACGCGGCGTCACCGGCCGGGGAGGACCGGCACCTGCTGTCCCTGATGGTCGCCGGCATGACGGACGAGACGATCGCCGGGCAGCTGCGCGTGAGCAAGCGCACCATCCAGCGTCGCATCCAGGGCCTGATGAACCTCGCGGGCGTCGCCACGCGCATGCAGCTGGGGTGGCACGCGGCGCGCCGCGACTGGCTCTGAGCACCGCGGCCGGGGCCGTACCGCGCACCGGGCACAGCGGAGGGGCCCGCCGGAAGGATCCGGCGGGCCCCTCGGTGCCGTCGGCGCTATTTCAGCAGGTAGGCCTTGATGACGGTCTGCTTGAAGGAGTTGCCCGCCGCGTCCTTGACGTACGTGCGCAGGCTGACCGATCCGCCCGCGGCGCGGCGCGGGCTGTCCACGGTCACGGTGCGGTGCGTGCCGGACCCCTTGACGGCGGTGGACTGCCACGTCCTGCCCTCGTCGTAGGAGACCTCGACGGTGACGGTGCGGATCGGTGACTCGGCGGCGCCGACCGTGCGCTGGATCAGGACCGGGATGTCGAGGGCGCGTCCGGCCCTGGCACGGTTCCACTCGTCCAGTTCCGGCGACATGCGCACCGCGTACAGCGGCAGCGCCTGGCGGGTCGCCGTGGTCTGCGACCGGAACTGCCACTCGGCCCGAAGCTTCGTGGAGATGGAGCTGGGAGCGCGGTCACGGTCCACCGCGAACGTCAGGCGGTAGTCGGCGGGAGTGGCGTCGGCCGGCACCTGGGCCAAGCCCCAGCTGTGGGGGACCAGTTCGCCATTGCGCCGCAGCTGCACCGTGGGCATGCCGGTCGTCGTGTCGCCCACCAGGTCGAGGTCTCCGTTGGCGGCGAACTGGAAGGCGTACCACATGTCGTCGCCCTCACGGAAGGTGTTCATCCCCTCGGGCGAGAAACCCACGGCCTGGACTCCGCCGTTCCAACGCTCCTGGACCTTGGCTCCGGCCTTGTAGCCGTGCAGGGCACTGAGATAGCTCTGCCCCGTCTTGCTCGGATCCAGGAAGCTGTTCTGGTCGAAGGCCGTCTGCCACCGCAGGCCCTCGGCCGACGAGAAGTAGTCGACGCGCCGGTTCGGAACCGGCAGTCCTTCCATCGACTGTCCGCCGAACCGGACGTTGTCGACGTACATCCAGACGATGCGGGTAGCGGTGGTGCCGGGCGCGGTGGCTGCGAACGTGGTGTTCACCGTGGCCAGTTCCGACTTGCGGGGGCGGTACCCGGGATCGGCCGGGATGGCGCCGTGCACCGGCCGGCTCAGGTAGTACACGGACGAGGGGTTCCCGCCGTCGGCGGCGAGCTCGTTCCAGACGGTGCTGACCAGGTAGGTGAACTTGGAGTCCTTGAACCGCGCCGTCGGAGTCGCGTACACGCCCTCGATGTGGTCACTGCCGATCGCGTTCGCCATGGTGACGGAGAGCAGCTGGTCACCCAGGCTGATGGTGCCGACCTCGGCCGACGCGATGCGCGCGGTGCGGCTCGGAGCCGAGACGGTGACGGGCCTGGCCGTCCGGGCGTCGATGGTCTCCTTCTGGTCGGTGGTCATCACGGCCTTCGGCACGCCGACCACGGTGGCCTCGGTGAACGCCCCGTCGAAGAAGAAGCCGGTCACCGAGTAGGTGTCGTTCGGCAGCCGCAGCACGGTGCTGCCCTGGCCGACCAGTTCCTGCTCGTAGGTCCTGCCGTCGGCGGAGTTGACGAGCAGGTCGGCGTAGTCGGGGGCGGCGCCCGAGCGGCCCTTCAGGGTGATGCGGAGATCGTGCGACGGTTGCTCGAGGTCCATGCCGAAGGGAACGCGCACCGAGATCTTGCCGTCCGCGGTGGCCGCGGTCACCACACCGCTGTAGGCCACGTAGGCCGTCGTGGCCTCCGGGGTCACGGTGAACCTGACGTCCGCCGTACCGTGCGCGGGCACGGTGACGGTGTCGGCGCCGAGCTGGAACAACCCCTCGGGGGCGGGCCGGTCCAGCCTGCCGGTGCTCGCGTGCTGCGTCACGTGAAGGGTGAGGGGCTCCGCGCCGGGGTTGCGGTAGGTGATCGTCTTGGTCACCGGCGGCCGCTTGCCGTCGGTCCAGCGGACCAGCCCGAAGTCGAGTCCGGTGGGCTCGGCGGAGACCTCCTGGTCGACCGCCCGGGCGACGTCGACGCGCCCGGCGCCCTGGAAGTAGGCGCCGTGCTCCTTGGCACCGGTCGCCGAGTGCATCAGCTGGCGCTTGACCTGCTCCGGGGTCCAGTCGGGGTGCTGCTGGAACAGGATCGCGGCCGATCCGGCGACGTGCGGCGTGGCCATCGAGGTGCCGCTCATCGCCACGTAGCCGTCGTCGGCGCTGGTGCCGCCCGCCATCGCGCCGACGACGTTCACGCCGGGGGCGATGATGTCGGGCTTGAGACCGGAGTCGCCCGTGCGCGGACCGACCGAGCTGAAATCGGCGCGGTCGTCGTCGGCCTCGGAGGCACCGACGGCCAGCGCCCGGTCGGCGGAGGCGGGCGAGGAGACCTTGCTCCCCGAGCCGTTGTTGCCCGCGGCCGCCACGACCAGGGTGCCGTAGTCGCGGGTGACGGTGTCGACCACGGCCTCGATGGCGTCGGTCTCCGGGGTGTCGATGTCGCCCAGGCTGAGGTTGATCACCTTGGCGCCGTGCTGGGCGGCCCAGGCCAGGCCCTCGACGATGGCGGAGTCGTCGCAGTTGCCGTCCATCGTGCAGACCTTGCCGAACAGGACCTGCGCGCCGGGTGCCACGCCCTTGTACCGGCCGTCGGAGGCCGCGCCGGAACCGGCGATGGTCGAGGTCACATGGGTGCCGTGGCCGTTCAGGTCGTCGGTGTTCGGCTCTCCGGTGAAGTTCTTGGATTCGGCGACCAGGCCCTTGAGGTCCGGGTGATTCGGGTCGAACCCGGTGTCGAGCACCGCGACCTTGACCCCGTCGCCCTTGTAGCCCAGCTCCCAGGCGTGGGGGGCTCCGATGAGCGGCACCGTGCTGTCGAGCTGGACCTTGGCGTGTCCGTCCAGCCAGACCCGGCTCACGCCCGCGCCGAAGGACTTGGCACCCGCCGTGGCGGGGGCGATGCCCGCCCAGAACGCGGGGGCGTCCCTGCGGCTTTCGCTGAGCGCCGCGAAGGAGGTGCCGGATACGGGTCGGACCTCGTCGGCCCCGGCTGCGGTGAGCCGGCTCTTGGCGGAACTCGCGTCACCCGTGTACTGGACGATCAGCGGCAGGCTCGACCGCTCGGCGTACTTGCCCTTGACCAGGGCCGACACATTGAACAGAGCCTTGTCGAGGCGACCCGCGGCGAGCAGCGGCAGGGCGTCGGCGGGTATCACCGTCCAGTCGTGCCCCTGCTGGCGCTTGACGAACATGATGTGCTCGCGGCCCTTGGAGGGCTCGACCGAGACGCTCTGCCGCCCCGAGGCGTCCGTCTCCAGCGTGACCCGGTCGCCCGTGACGAGGGTGACCTGGTGCCGGGAGACCATCGGCGTCCGGGCCGGGGTCGCCCTGCCCGGCGCGCCCGCGCCGCTCCGTCCGGTGTCCGGAGCGAGGTCCCGGGCCGCGGCGGGGGCGACGGTCAGTCCGGCCAGCAATGCCACGAGGGCGGCGGTGGCCGCGGCAGACCGCGACCCGGGACGCCGTACCCACGGGCGCCACCTGCTGTTCATGTCTCTCATGGGGGGACAGACTGGTGCCGAAAAAGGCGCAGGTCAGCACTTTCCTGTGTCCACGAGGTGCCAAGTCACCTTTACGCCAGGGCCAAATATGGGTAAAGCGTCTCAATTACCGAGACTCCGCGGCCATCGGAACGGCCGGCTGCGCATGCGGCGGCGGATGCCGGACCGGTGTCGCGAAGCGGTGTTCGGCAGGACACTTGGGGACGGCCGGCGACCTGGATGATGGCTCTGGGCCGCGACGGCATCCTTGTCGGCCTCTAGCGCGATTTTCTTGGGAGCTCGGCTTGCCATGTCGGAAGACCTCTGTGTGGCCATCCTTTGGCCAGGACGGGCTTTCACGAGTGGAGCCAGTGGGGAAACGCCCTGGTCAACGGTGGTTCAACTGAGCTCTGTGCAACGCTCTTGGAAACCGTCGTGGCGCGATTCGCCGTGGGTTCACATCCCACACCCACCGCTTGCAGGTAGGTGTTTGTAAGGGGCGTTCGCCGTGGCGGGCGCCCCTTACGTGTGTCCTGGGGAAGCGGGTTCGCGTGCGGGCGTCCTGGCCTACGCCTCCGTGTCGTTGCGCCGGGTCATCCGGGCCGCCGAGGCGATCGTGGAGCGGGCCTCGTGTTCCGCGAGGCCCGTGCGGGTCGCGGCCTTCACGAGGGCGTTGGTGAGGCTGTCGCCGAGGTCGCTCTCGTAGGCGCGGCAAGCGGCCCAGAACAGGCGGGTGTTGCGCTGGCCCTCATGTGCCGCGAGCACGAACTGGACCAGGCCCTGGCCGTGTCGGCCCGCATGTGCCGGTGACGGGTGGTGCACGCGTGGCGGGGGTGTGAGCAGCCGCAGGAGCGTCGGCGGGCAGGGCGCGACAGACAGATGGGCGGTTCCTGGGACTGCGCTGTAGACGCCCTGGGCCGTGCGGGAGCCGGGGCCCACGAGATAGCCGCCCGCGCCACGGATGTCGATGCCCGGCGCGAGGCGTCCCGCCGAGTTGGGGACCACGACGTCCGGCGGTCCGGAGAGCCACACATGACGGCCGCCGCTGGGCGTGGCCACGACGACGGTGTCCGGGATCGTGAAGAGGTGGCGCAGCGCCAGTTCGCGCAGTGCTGCCGAGGAGTCCGTACCGGACTTGGTGTCGAGGTCGACGCCGATGAGGTGGTGTGGCGGCAGCCCGCACGCGATGCCGTAGCCGGTGGCGCGGGGCGCCGCCGCGAAGAGCTCACGGATGCGGCCCGGGTCGGTCGTGGCGTCGTACACGCCGTGGCCGGGGCGGCCGCACTCGCCGTGGCACGGGGCCGGGTCGGGTTCGTCGCGGTGCGGGGAGCGCAGGGCGGGGAGCTTCGTGCGGGAGAGCGGGATCACGGCCAGTCCGCGCTCGGCGGCGGAGAGGGCGTGAGCGAGGGCCAGGGTCGCAAAGGGCACTGCATGCCGGTCGGTGGTGGCCATGCCTCCATGTTCGTACGAATGTTCGAGTAACGGAAGAGGGGCTCGCCCGGGTGGAGCTTATTTGCCAAAAATGTGCCGAAACGCTTCAGCCCCTGCGGCGGCTGACCTGTCCTGTGTCGATGAGGCGCAATCCGGGCTGAGCTGGGCCTTTAAGGGCGCGAAGCATGTTTATCGACATGTCCTCACGCTTGCGGGGGAATAGTGCCTTCCGGCCTGGTTCGACGGGGATTCGGTGGGCAATTCTGATCTCGCGACGTCGTGAGCAACGACCGAGGCGGTCGGCCAACTGCCTTGGACCAACCAGCAGTTACTGCTTCTCGGAGGAATTGACATGGCACACATCCGTACCGCCCGCGTCCTCGCCGCCGTCGCCGCCCTGCCCCTCGCGGCAGCCCTCTTCTCGGGGGTGGCGATGGCCGACAACGGGTCCTTCGCGGACAACGGATCGAACGCGGGTGTGGCGACCGTGAGCGGCAGTGGTGTCGGCGGCAACAACCACGGCAACTCGTCCACCAGCCAGCAGCAGGCGGTGGGCTCCGGCGCCTCGAACCAGAACAACACGGCCCAGGTGAACGGCTCCGCGTTCACGGCCATCGACCAGTCGAACGAGAACATCGCGGTGCGCTTCACCAAGCTCTGGTGACCTGCGGGCTCCTGTCGGCGGGGGCCATTCCCAGGGGTGCGTGACATCTGTGCGGCGGTGCTTAGGCATCGCCGCACAGGCGTTTTCGCGCACCGAGCAGCCCTTCACGCGCGCGTGCTGATCCCTTGACACCCGTACCGAACCTGACGGACAGTCGTACCGAATCTGACGGTCAGTCAGAAAGCTTCCATCGGAAGCGGACGGTCAGAGACCCTTGTTCGTACGAGGTCCGGGAGGGCCGCCGCCGTGCACCTCGCCCCCACCGAGCGCCAGCATGAACTCCGCGCCGAACTGCGCGCCTACTTCCGTGAACTGATGCCGGACGGGCCGCCCGCCCACGATGATCGAACGGCCCAGCGGCGCCTGCTGCGCCGCATCGGTGCCGACGGCCTCCTCGGGCTCGGCTGGCCCGTCGAGTACGGCGGCCAAAGCCGGGGCCCCGACGAGCAGTTCGTCTTCTTCGACGAGGCGTACCGCGCGGGCGCGCCGGTCTCCATGGTGACCCTGAACACCGTCGGACCGACCCTGATCAAGTACGGGACCGAGGAGCAGAAGGCGTACTTCCTGCCGCGGATCCTCAAAGGGGAGCTGGTCTTCGCGATCGGGTACAGCGAGCCGTCGGCGGGGACCGATCTCGCCTCGCTGCGGACGCGGGCTGTCCGGGACGGCGACGACTGGATCATCGACGGGCAGAAGGTATTCACGTCGAACGCGCAGAACGCCGACTGGATCTGGCTGGCCTGCCGCACGGACCCCGAAGCCGCCAAGCACCAGGGCATCTCGATCATTCTTGTGCCGACGCACGCCGCCGGCTTCAGCTGGACGCCCATCGAGACCGTCGGCGGGCTGACCACCACCGCCACGTACTACGACGGGATCCGCGTTCCCGCCTCGAATCTCGTCGGGGACGAGAACGGCGGCTGGGGTCTCATCACCAATCAGCTCAACCACGAGCGGGTCGCGCTCGCCGCGATCGGGATGCAGGCGGAGGACTTCTACGCGGCGGTGCTCGAAGCGGTTCGTTCACCCGATCCGGTGACGGGGGAACGCCGGATCGACCTGCCGTGGGTGCGGTCGCGGCTGGCCGAGGTGCATGCCCGTCTGGCGGCAACGCGCCTGCTCAACTGGCGTTTGGTGGGGGACGTCGGGGCGGGGCGGCTCGCGCCGGGCGACGCGAGCGGCGTGAAATTCATGGGAACCGAATCGGCGGTCGAGGTGTACCGAATGTGTCAGGAGATCGCGGGCGACGCGGCGCTGGTTCGAGCCGGGTCGCCCGGGGCGTTCGGGGGCGGGGCCGGTGGTGACGCGGGTGCTGGGTCCGGTGGTGGTGGGTCGGGCGGTGCTGCTCGGGGCGGGACGGCGGAGGGGGAGTTGGAGCGGATGAACAGGGCGGCGCAGATCAACACGTTCGGGGGCGGCGTGAGCGAGGTGCAGCGGGAGATCGTCGCGACGATGCGGCTCGGGATGAGGAGGGGGCGGCGGTGACCGGCGAGATGACGTCCGAGGCGCTGAAGGCCTTCGAAGGGCTGCCTGCGGCCACCTCAGGGGTCGGCAAGGACCTGGTCAACGTGCCGATGATCAGGCACTGGTGCGAGGCGATGGGTGACACCAATCCCGCGTACGAGGGGCCCGACGCCATAGCGCCGCCGACCATGCTCCAGGCCTGGACGATGGGTGGGCTCTCCGGGCATCAGGGGCGCAGCGGCGCCTACGACGAGCTGTTCGCGCTGCTGGACGGCGCGGGGTACACCTCGGTCGTCGCCACCGATTGCGAGCAGGAGTATCTGCGTCCGTTGCGGCCCGGTGAAGCGATCACTTTCGACGCGGTCATCGAGTCGGTGTCCGAGCGCAAGACGACGAAGCTGGGCACGGGGCACTTCGTCACGACGCGCATGGATGTCAGGGCGGACGGCGAGCTCGCCGGGACGCATCGCTTCCGGATTCTCAAGTACGCTCCCGCGGCGCGGGCAGGGCGTGCGGTGAGGGGAGCGCGGGAGCAGCAGGCCCTGCGGCCCCGTCCGGTGGTGAACCGGGACAACGCGGGGTTCTGGGAAGGAGTCCGCGAGCACCGCCTCCTCATCCAGCGCTGCGAGGGGTGCGGGGCATTGCGCTTTCCCTGGCTGCCGGGGTGCGGCGCGTGCGCCTCGCAGGACTGGAGCACGGTCGAGGCGAGCGGCGAGGGGACCGTCTTCTCGTACGTGGTGATGCACCACCCGCCTTTCCCGGCCTTCGACCCGCCGTACGCGGTGGGTCTGGTCGAGCTGGCCGAAGGCGTCCGGATCATCAGCAATGTGGTCGGGGTGCCGTACGACAAGGTCCGAATAGGGATGCCGGTACGGCTCGAATTCCTTCGGGTGGACGAGGAGCTGGAGCTGCCGGTCTTCCGGGCTGGCGACGGTTCGGGTGTCGTTGCGGGAGGGGAGGGCTGACGTGGACTTCACACCTGCGCAGGACCAGGCGGCCGCCGCCGGTCTGGCCGCGCGGATCTTCGGTGACCTGTCGACCCCCGAGCGTCTCGCGGCGGCCGGCACCGGCACGGACCCCGAGCTGTGGAAGGCGCTCGGCTCCGCCGGTCTGCCGGGGGCGGTGGAGGAGACCGGGCTGCTCGGACTCGTGCTGATGCTGGAGGAGCAGGGCCGGACGACGGCGCAGGTGCCGTTCGCCGCCAGTTGCGTGTACGGACTGCTCGCGGTGGCGGGGCATGGCACCTCCGAGCAGCGGGACCGGCTGCTGCCGGGCCTGCGGGACGGGACGGAGGTGGCCACGGGGGCGTTTCCGGCGCAGGCCGGAGTGCGGGTCACCGGCGCGGAGGAACTAGAGGCAGGAGAAGCAGGGACCGGTGGGGGCGCGGGGCGGCTCACGGGGGTGGTGCCCTGGGTTCCCTGGCTTCGGGACGCGTCCTGGGTTCTGGTGGCGACGGCCGACCGGGGTCTGTGGAGAGTGCGTACGGCCGATGCCGGCTGCGATGCGGTCGAGCTCAGCGCACCCTGGTCGGCGGGCCGGCTCGTTCTCGACGGGGCGCCGGCGGAGAGGCTCGGCGGGGCCGGTGCGTACGACGATGTGCTGGCGATGGCGCGGACCGCGTTCGCGGGGCTCCAGGCCGGGGTCTGCGCGGGGTCGCTGGCGCGGGCCGTGGAGTACACGAACGAGCGGGAACAGTTCGGGAGACCACTCGCGGCCAAGCAAGGGGTCCAACTCCGGGCAGCTGACGCCTATATGGATACGGAGGCCATCCGTGTCACCGCGTACGAGGCGGCATGGCGACGGGACGAGGGGGTGCCGTACGCGGGCCATGCGCTGACCGCGGCCTGGTGGGCATCGGAGGCGGGCAGACGGGTCGTGCATGCCGGGCAGCATCTGCACGGCGGCATGGGCGCCGACCTGGAGCATCCCGTGCACCGGCATTTCTTGTGGGGCAGACAGCTCGATGCGTATCTGGGATGCGGGGGTGAACTGCTCGCGGAGCTGGGCGACTTGATCGCCGGAGACGACGGGAACGGTGCGGCGGGGGCGGGGATGACGTGGGTGCGGAAGTGAAGGCGGAGGGGGAGGGAATGGATCGGGAAGAGGGGGAAGCCGCTGTGACGGAGGTAGCTGTGGGGGTCGGCACGGAGCTGGCGCCGCTGGAGATTCCGGTCACCCGGACACTGATCGTCTCCGGAGCCATCGCGTCCCGTGACTACCAGGACGTGCACCATGACGCGGAGCTCGCCAAGGAGAAGGGCTCCCCCGACATCTTCATGAACATCCTGACGACGAACGGACTGGTCGGCCGTTACGTCACCGATCACTTCGGCCCCGCAGCGGTTCTGCGCAAGGTCGCGATACGGCTGGGCGCCCCCAACTACCCAGGAGACACCATGGTGTTGACCGGGACGGTGGCTGAGGTCCAAGAGGGGGACGCCGGCGGGAGCGGGCACGGAAGTGAGCCCGGCGGCGGTGCCACGGTGGTGGTGCGGATCGTCGGGGCCAACGGGCTGGGCAAGCACGTCACCGGGACGGTGACAGTCGCCCTCCCGAACCCCCCGAACCCCCCGAGCCCCACGAGCACGCCGTCCCGTCCCTCGGTGTCGGGGAGGCCGGCATGAGCGTGCGGGCGAAGGACAGTCTTGGCGGGCGGGCGGCGATCGTCGGGATCGGGGCGACCGAGTTCTCCAAGGACTCCGGGCGCAGTGAGCTGAAGCTGGCGGTGGAGGCGGTGGGGGCGGCGCTGGACGACGCCGGGCTCTCCCCCGCCGATGTCGACGGCATGGTCACGTTCACCATGGACACCAGCCCGGAGATCACCGTCGCGCAGGCGGCCGGGATAGGGGATCTCTCCTTCTTCTCTCGTGTCCACTACGGCGGTGGTGCAGCCTGCGCCACAGTGCATCAGGCTGCGCTCGCCGTGGCGACCGGGGTGGCCGAAGTGGTCGTCTGCTACCGGGCGTTCAATGAGCGCTCCGGCAGGAGGTTCGGCTCGGGGGTGCAGCATCGGGAGCCGTCGGCGGAGGGGGCGGCGCTCGGCTGGGCACTGCCGTTCGGGCTGCTCACGCCCGCGTCGTGGGTGGCGATGGCGGCGCAGCGCTATCTCCACGCGTACGGCCTGGGCCCTGAGGCGTTCGGGCATGTCGCCGTCATGGACCGCGCGTATGCGGCCACCAATCCGGCGGCGTACTTCCACGGGAAGCCGATCACGCTGGAGGACCATGCGGCGTCGCGGTGGATCGTGGAGCCGTTGCGGCTGCTCGACTGCTGTCAGGAGACCGACGGCGGGCAGGCGATCGTCGTCACCAGCGTCGAGCGGGCCCGCGACCTGCCGCACCGGCCCGCCGTGATCACGGCGGCGGCCCAGGGGGCCGGGCGCAACCAGGAGCAGATGACGAGTTTCTACCGGGACGACATGACGGGTCTGCCTGAAATGGGTGTGGTGTCACGGCAGTTGTGGCGGTCGGCGGGGCTGGCGCCGGGCGAGATAGACGTCGGGATCCTCTATGACCACTTCACGCCGTTCGTGCTGATGCAGCTGGAGGAGTTCGGCTTCTGCGGGCCGGGTGAGGCGGCGGACTTCGTGGCGGAGCGACGGCTTCCGCTCAACACGCACGGTGGGCAGCTCGGCGAGGCGTACCTGCACGGGATGAACGGCATAGCGGAGGCCGTCAGACAGGTGCGGGGCACGGCGGTGAACCAGATAGCCGGCGCCGCCACGGCGCTGGTGACCGCGGGGACCGGCGTCCCCACATCGGGTCTGATTCTGGGAGCGGACGGCTGAACGAGGGGTGTGTCCCGGGGCCGGTTCCCACCCCGGCCCCTTCACTCGCCCTATGCACCGCACTTACCCTATGCACCGCACTCGCCATAGGCGCCGCCGGAAGCTAGTCGTGGGTCTGGTGCTGGTTCTGATGGCGCTGACCGCCCTCCCCGCGTCGGCGCGGGGCGAACCCGGCCTCCCCCAGCCGTCGCCGACGCACGGCCCCCACCCCGACGCCCACCCCGACCCTCTGGCCGACCTCGCGCCACCGAGTGTCGTCACCTTCCCCGACCCTCTGGCCGACCTCGCGTCGCGGGGCCTCGCCACCTTCCCCGACTCCGCACTCGACGACGACGCCACACTCGACGCCCCGGCACCGGCCCCCGGCCCGGCCCCGGCTCCCGCCGAAGGTCCCTCCACCTCCGAACCCCTCCTGCCCTCGCTCTCCAACCCCCGGACGTTCCGCGGGCTGGCATTCGACACCTGCATGGCGCCGTCGCTCGACACCATGCGGCGGTGGCGGGCGTCGAAGTACGGGGCGGTGGGCGTGTACTACGGGGGCCGTGGGCGAGCCTGTCCTCATCAGCCCCGGCTCGGGCACCGTTGGATGAAGGGGGTGCAGCGGCTGGGGTGGCGGGTGCTGCCGGTGTACGTCGGTTCGCAGTCTCCGTGTGTGGTCGAGCGGCACAAGAAGGTCTACCGCATCGGCCGTCACGCCTGGAGCGAGGGAGTGCGGGAGGGGCGGGACGCCGTACGCAGGGCGTGGGCCGTCGGCATCCGGCCGGGCAGCCCGCTCTATCTCGACATGGAGGCATACAAGTACCGGCAGAAGAAGTGCGCCCGCACGACGCTCGCCTTTGTGCGGGGCTGGGACCGGCAGGTGCGCGCGAAGGGGTACGTGCCGGGGTTCTACAGCAGTGCCGACTCCGGGGTGGCGCACATGCGGGCCGCGGCGCGGGCGGGAGTGCGGGATCTGCCGTCGGTGATCTGGTTCGCGCGCTGGCACACGCGGCCCCGGCTGTCCCGGGAGCCCGTGCTGTGGCGGTCCGCCTGGAGCCGGCAGCGCAGGATCCACCAGTACGCGGGGAACGTGAAGGAGCGGCACGGCGGGCGGACCCTCGTCATCGACCGGAATCTGGTGCACGCGCCGGTGGCCCGCATCCGATGACGCGTCCCGGTCCGCGGGAGTGGCAGAGTGGAACGAAGCCCATGGATTGGCTCTCAGGGATGAACCCTCAGGGGTGCGTACGGCGTCCTCCACCTTCAGGAGGTGGGGATACCACCACTCCTACAACCTGAGGCGGACACCGCTTCGGGACCTGCGGCCGATCCGCGAGGGTAGGGGGCGCTCCTAGCGTGGAGCCATGACCGCAACCATGGCGCCTGTCTGCTCCAGTGCATCGGATGCCGCGACGCGCAGCGCGCCGCGAGCCGCGATGACGCCTCACTCTTCCCACCCGGCGCCGTGCCCGCCGGCCGCCCACTCGACGCCGTACGGGCCGCACAAGTCGTACCCGTCGTTCGCGTCGTACGTACGGGCGCGGCAGCCCGTGCTGCTGCGGACCGCCCGGTCGCTGACGGCGAACCCGTGCGATGCCGAGGACCTGCTCCAGACCGCGCTCACCAAGACGTATGTGGCGTGGGACCGCATCGAGGACCACCGCGCGCTCGACGGTTATGTGCGCCGGGCCCTGCTGAACACGCGTACGTCGCAGTGGCGTAAGCGGAAGGTCGACGAGTTCGCCTGCGACGAGCTGCCCGAGCCGGAGACCGTGGCGGCGGCCGACCCCGCCGAGCACCAGGCCCTGCACGACGCGATGTGGCGCGCAATCATGAAACTGCCGGCCCGTCAGCGCGCGATGGTCGTCCTGCGGTACTACGAGGACCTGAGCGAGGTTCAGACGGCCGAGGTGCTCGGGGTGTCCGTCGGCACGGTCAAGAGCGCGGTCTCACGGGCCCTCGGCAAACTTCGCGAGGACCCGGAACTGCGCCCGGCCCAGAGCTGAGCAGGACGACTCTCTGATCGATCATTCCCGGGGCTAGTGACATACCGACTGGTATGCGGTGAGAATCGGCGGAACATTGCTGCGCCGTAGCGCCCACCGGGAGGACGCCGTGCTGAGCACGATGCAGGACGTACCACTGCTGATCTCGAGGATCCTGACCCATGGGTCGACGATCCACGGCACGTCCCAGGTGACCACCTGGACCGGTGAGAGCGGGCCGCAGCGCCGGAGCTTCGCCGAGATCGGCGACCGCAGCGCCCAGCTGGCGCACGCTCTGCGCGACAACCTCGGCATCGTGGACGACGACCGCGTGGCGACTCTGATGTGGAACAACGCGGAGCACGTCGAGGCCTACTTCGCGATCCCTTCCATGGGCGCCGTACTGCACACCCTGAACCTGCGGCTTCCCGCCGAGCAGTTGGTGTGGATCGTCAACCACGCCGCCGACCGCGTGATCATCGTCAACGGCTCCCTGCTGCCGCTGCTCGCGCCGCTCCTGCTGTCCCTCACGGGCGTGGAGCACATCGTCGTCTCCGGTCCCGGCGATCGTTCGCTCCTCGAGGGAGCGCGCCCCCAGGTCCACGAGTACGAGGAGCTCATCGCCGGAAAGCCGGTCGCGTACGACTGGCCGCAGCTCGACGAGCGCCAGGCCGCCGCGCTCTGCTACACCTCCGGCACCACCGGCGACCCCAAGGGCGTTGTCTACTCGCACCGTTCGATCTACCTGCACTCCATGCAGGTCAACATGACGCAGTCCATGGGCCTGACCGACGAGGACACCTCGCTCGTCGTGGTGCCGCAGTTCCATGTGAACGCGTGGGGCCTGCCGCACGCGACGTTCATGACCGGCGTGCACATGCTGATGCCGGACCGCTTCCTCCAGCCCGCGCCGCTGGCCGAGATGATCGAGAGCGAACGCCCCACGCACGCGGCGGCCGTCCCCACCATCTGGCAGGGCCTGCTCGCGGAGCTCACCGCGAAGCCTCGCGACGTGAGTTCGCTCGGGCAGGTCACCATCGGCGGCTCGGCCTGTCCGCCCTCGCTCATGAAGGCCTTCGACGAGCTCGGCATGCGGGTCTGCCACGCCTGGGGCATGACGGAGACGTCTCCCCTCGGCACGGTCGCCCGGCCGCCGGCCGCGGCGGTCGGCACCGACGAGGAGTTCGCGTACCGCCTCACCCAGGGCCGGTTCCCGGCCGGCGTCGAGGCGCGGCTCTCGGGCCCCGACGGCGAACTGCTGGCCTGGGACGGCGAGTCGGCCGGTGAGCTGGAGGTCCGCGGGCCGTGGATAGCGGGTGCGTACTATTCGGGCCCCGACAGTGAACCGCTGCGTCCCGCCGACAAGTTCAGCGACGACGGCTGGCTCAAGACGGGTGACGTCGGCACGATCAGCCCCGACGGCTTCCTCACCCTTACCGACCGTGCCAAGGACGTCATCAAGTCCGGTGGTGAGTGGATCAGCAGCGTCGACCTCGAGAACGCCCTGATGTCCCACCCGGACATCGCCGAGGCAGCCGTTGTGGCCGTACCCGACGAGAAGTGGGGCGAGCGCCCGCTCGCCACCGTTGTCCTGAAGGACGGCGCGAGCGCCGACTTCGAGATCCTGCGCGCGTTCCTCGGCGAGAAGGTCGCCAAGTGGCAGCTCCCGGAGCGCTGGACGGTGATCACCGCGGTGCCGAAGACGAGCGTCGGCAAGTTCGACAAGAAGGTGCTGCGCAAGCAGTACGCCGAAGGGGAACTGGACATCACGCGGCTCTGAGCCCACAGCTCAGCGACGGTTTCACGTGAAACAGGGGCGGCCCGAACGGGCCGCCCCTGTTTGTCAGTTGTGGGTGTGTCAGTCGCGGATGCTCAGTTGGTGCCGATCTTCGCGAGCAGGTCCACGATCCGGCCCTGTACCTCGTCGCTCGTCGAACGCTCCGCCAGGAACAGGACGGTCTCGCCCGCGGCCAGGCGCGGCAGCTCGGCCTCCTCGACGGCGGCGGTGTAGACGACGAGGGGCGTGCGGTTCAACTGGCCGTTCGCGCGCAGCCAGTCGACGATCCCTGCGCGCCTGCGACGCACCTGGAGCAGGTCCATCACCACCAGGTTCGGCCGCATCTGCGCGGCCAGCGTTACCGCATCCGCGTCGGAACCCGCCCGCGCGACCTGCATCCCGCGCCGCTCAAGCGTCGCGGTGAGCGCGAGCGCGATCTCCTCGCGCTCCTCGATGAGCAGCACACGCGAGGGGTGCTGCTCACTGTCCCGAGGCGCGAGGGCCTTCAGCAGGACGGCGGGATCGGCCCCGTACGCGGCCTCGCGCGTCGCCTGTCCGAGCCCGGCCGTCACCAGGACGGGAACCTCGGCGGCGACGGCGGCCTGGCGCAGCGACTGGAGCGCGGTGCGCGTGATCGGTCCGGTCAGCGGGTCGACGAAGAGCGCGGCGGGGAAGGCCGCGATCTGCGCGTCGACCTCCTCGCGGGAGTGCACCGTCACCGGGCGGTAACCGCGGTCGCTCAGGGCCTGCTGCGTGGTGGCGTCGGGCGCGGGCCAGACCAGGAGCCGGCGCGGGTTGTCGAGCGGCTCCGGGGGCAGCTCGTCGTCCATCGGCTGCGGCTGGGGCCGGATCGCCAGCTCGACGGCGCCGCCGGGCCCGTCCAGCGGCTCGGGCCCCTCATCGGCGTCCTGGTCGGGGGCGCCGATCGCGTACGAACGTCCGCGGCCCTCCGATGACGACGACAGCAGAGACTGCGGCTGACCGGGCTGGGACTGGCCGGACGGCGTCTGGGGCTGAGCCTTCGGCTGCGCCGGCGACGACTGTGACGGGGCCTGCGGGTGCGGGCGGGCCGCGGTCTCCGGCTGGGTGCCGGCGGGATCGGGCCGGGTGGACAGCCTGCGCCGGCGACCGGAGCCGCCGAGCGTGTGCTGCGTCTGCTCCTGCGGGGCCGCCGCGGGCTGCGGGACCTGGGGAGGCAGCGGGACCTGGAGGGACGGGTTGCCGCCGGCCGACTGAACGGGCTGCTGCCCGGACTTCGGGCCGGACGGACCGCCCTGCGCGCCGCCCTGCGTGCCGGACGCCTGCTTCGCCTGCGGACCGGGCTGCTTGCCCGTCGTGGGGCTGGCCGGGTTCGCCTGGCTGGGCTGGTTCGCGCGGTTCGGCTGTGCGGCCGCCGGTGAATTGGGCTGTGGGCTCGGCAGCGGCTGGGCCGTGCCGGGGGCCGCCGACTGGGGCCGCGGCGGGCGCTGCTGCTCGGCGATCTGACGTCCGAAGGGAACGCCCTGCCCCAGCGTTCGTACGCTTATGGCGCGGCCCTGAGTCGAGTTGGGGTCTGCCGACGGGGCCTCGGCGGGGAGGGGCTGCGCGGCGCGGGGCCTGGCACCGTTCTCCGGCGGCAGCGCGGCGCGCGCCGCCGGAACCGTCTGGACAGGGTGCGGCTGCGGCGGAGTGTGGTCGTCGGAGGGGTGACCCTGCGCGGCGTCGTGCCGCTCTCCGCCGGCACCCCTACCGGTGGCCGCAGTCGCGTCGGTGTCGGCGCCCGTAGCGGCATCCGGCTCGGGCGTCGTCCGGTCGGCCTCAGCGGGCGGCAGCGCGAATACGGTGCGCGCGGTGCTGCTCTGCTCGGCTTCCCGCTCCGGGGCGCTGCCGAGAGCGCGGCGTGCGCGACGCCCGGCGGGGACGTTCTGCCCGGCCTGAGACGCGTCGGCAGCCCCGGCCCGACCTGAACCACCGGCAGGCAGCGCGGCCGGCTCCGAGTCGCGCCGGGCCCGCCGGCCCGAGGACGCTCCGACCGGCACACCTTGCGGCGGCACGGTCTCGCCCAGGGCGGGGGCTCCGGCGGCGTGTTCTGCAGCGGTCATCACGGAACCCTCAGCGGCACCGGGACCAGCGGCTCCCTCGGGAACGGCGACCTCGGCCGGATTGGGCCGCCCACGCCGACGCCCCGTGCCGGTCCCGGCCCCCGCGTCACCCGCAGGTGTCCCGCCGGCCGGAGTCTGCGTGGCCTGCGCCGGCAGCTGCCCCTGAGCGCTCCCGGGCGTTCCCGCGGTCGCGCCCTCCTCGGCCCGCCGCCTGCGTCGCCCGGTCGGAGCGGCAGCCTCCGAGCCACCGCCACCCTGCCCGGCCTCGTCGGCGTCCGGCACGGCACCCGCGACACCGCTCTCCAAGAATGAGTCCACCGACGCGCCCGAAGCCCGCCGGGCCCGCCGCCGCCCGCCGCGCGTACCCGACGCCTGCTCGGGCAGCAAGGCTCCGGCCCGCGCCTCCGCACCGGCGGGACCGGCCTGCGACGCGACCTCGACAGCCGTACCGGGAACAGCCGCCCCGACAACACCCGAAGGACCAGCCACCGGAACCGCCCCGGCCCCGCCCCCGATCGGCACCTCGAGCACATACGCGCTGCCGCTCATCCCGGGCACCTCGTGCGTCTGGAGCACGCCGCCGTGCGCCCGCACGATGCCGCGCACGATGGGCTCGTGCACCGGGTCGCCGCCCGTGTAGGGCCCGCGCACCTCGATACGGACGCTCTCGCCGCGCAGCGCCGCCGCCACGACGATCGTCGAGTCCACGTATCCGCCGACGCCGCTGGTCGGTACGACGCCCACGCGTGCGTTGCCGGTGGCGTCGATCCCTGCGACGTCCGCGACGAGGTGGGCGAGCGCGGTGGCCAGGCGCGCCGCGTCGACCTCGGCCTCGATGGGCGGGGCGTGCACGGCGAACTGCGCGCGCCCGGGCCCGATCAGCTCGACCGCCCCGTCGACGCCCGCGGCGACGACCGCGTCGAGCATCACCTTCGTCCGGGTCAGCTGCGCGTCGCCGGAGTCGAGGAGCTGGTAGCCGAGCACGTTGTCGACGAGCGTGGTCATGCGGCTGTAGCCGGCCGCGAGGTGGTGCAGGATCTGGTTGGCCTCGGGCCACAGCTGGCCCGCGTCGTCCGCGGCCAGAGTGGTGAGCTGGCCGCGCAGTTCGTCGAGGGGGCCGCGCAGCGACTGGCCGAGGACGGCGAGGAGCTGCTCGTGCCGGGCCGCGAGTGCCTCGTAACGGTCCTTCTCGCGCTCGGCGAGAGCGGCGATCCGGTCCTTCTCGGCGGAGAGTTCCTCGGTGTGCTGCTCGGTGATCGTGGCGAGTTCGGCGGCGTGCTCCTCTTCGGCACGCGCGGTCTGCGCCTCGTGCTCCTCGACGGTGCGCGCGAGCGTCTCCGCGTGCTCCGTGGCGGCGCGCTCCGTCTCCTTGTCGCGCCGGTCGATCTCCTCCGTGTGCGCCACGACGAGCTCGTCGTAGGGCCGCCGGTCGGTGAACGTCATCACGGCGCCGACCAGTTGGTCACCGTCGCGGACGGGCGCCGTCGTCATGTCGACGGGCACCTGCGCGCCGCTCTTCGACCACAGGACCTGCCCGCGCACCCGGTGCTTGCGCCCGGAGCGCAGGGTGTCGGCGAGCGGGGACTCCTCGTACGGGAACGGCTCGCCGTCGGCGCGGGAGTGGAGGACGAGTGCGTGCAGCTCCTGTCCGCCCATGTCGCTGGCGCGGAACCCGAGGATCTGCGCGGCGGCCGGGTTGACGAGCACGATCCGTCCGTCGGTGTCGGTGCCGACGACGCCCTCGGCGGCGGCGCGCAGGATCATCTCGGTCTGGCGCTGCGAACGCGCGAGCTCGGCCTCGGTGTCGACGGTCCCCGACAAGTCGCGCACGACGAGCATCAGCAGCTCGGCCTCGCCGCCGTAGGACCCGTACGAGCTGTTGCCGTAGCCGTCGACGGCGTCGCGGCCGTCGGCGAGGTTGGCGCTCGTGACCTCGACGGGGAACTCGCTGCCGTCGGTGCGGCGGGCCATCATCCGGGTCGGCTTGGTGCGCCCGCGCTCGTCCGTGGTGTCGGGCCTGCGCATCGATCCGGGGATGAGCCGCGAGTCGAACTCGGGCAGCAGATCGAGCAGTCCGCGCCCCACGAGGGCGGTGCCCGGGGCTTCGAAGGCTTCCAGGGCGATGGTGTTCGCGTTGACGACAGTCCCGTTGGCGTTGACCAGCACCAGCGCGTCCGGGAGCGCGTCGAGTATGGCTGCGAGGCGAGCAGCGCCTCGGGATGGCCTGCTGCTCACGACGACGCTTCCTCCCTGATTACCGCACCTTGCCGACCGCGCGAGCCATCTTCCTACGTGGCTCGCGGCATGTCACGGGAGGGAGTCTACGGGCAGAGGTTGTGCTCGCGGCGCCGGATGAGAGGGAGGTCGCACGCGGAAGATGTGCCCTTGGAATGAAGATGCGTGAGGGCGAGGCCCTCCCCGGCCGTGCGACGGCGGGTCATGCATGGGCATATGCCTGGTCACAGGGTGTCCGGCGCCGCGCCGCACCTTGGCACGCTCCCCACACAATGGACCGCGCTCGTTCACGGACCGGTCGCGGGCAGTACGGGAATGAGCCCCTGCCACCGCGAGATCTCACAGCCGTCGGTCCTCTTGTACGTCGCGTCGACGGGCCGGCCGTGCCACGTTCCGGTGACGCGGGCGGTCGCGGGGCCTCCGTACTGCATCGTGCACTGGGAGTCCGGCGAGCTCGGCGCGAACGGGTCGCGGCCGTTCGCGGACAGCTCGTCGAGCCGCGCGCACGCGTTCGCGGGTTCCGGATGGGTGCCGCCCGAGGGCCCGCACTCCAGCTCGTACGTCCCGTCCCTTCCGTCACCCGTGCCGGTGACGGCGACCCGTAGCTGGTCCTCGACGGCGGGCTTGGCGAACAACTGAGGCAGGTGGAGCGGACCCGTGTCGGCGTGGGCGGCGGGGACCGCGGAGAGTGCGGCGGCGGAGGCGGCGGCGGTGAGTGCGATGCGGCGCAGCAACATGTGGGCTCCACGAATGAGTGAGAAGAGAAGACTGTGGAACCGCACCGTCCCGAGCGGCTCCACCGCGTCTAACGCCGGGCGGCCCGCGATGTTGCGGTGGGCCCCGGGACACGAGGGCGAACAGAAGGGCTTTGCTCTCCGGCCTGGACGCCTAGTACCGTGGGGGCCAATTGGTGACACGGCGCGATGCTGTGTCATCATCTGGACGCACCACTCGCGCTCGCGCGGGGGGTCGTGCTGGAGGCGTCGCCTAGTCCGGTCTATGGCGCCGCACTGCTAATGCGGTTTGGGCCTTAAAGCCCATCGAGGGTTCAAATCCCTCCGCCTCCGCTCCAAGATCCGAAGCCCCGGTCCTGATGGACCGGGGCTTCGGCGTTTCGGACCCGCGAGACGGTGTTTGCCCAGCTCGCAAGGGGTGCGGCAAACGGATTTCACATGACGGCGGCAGTCATGTAATGTTCTTCCTGTCGCCGGGAACGGGCCGAAGGGGCCGGGACCGAGACAAAAACAGAACAAGCACTCGTAGCTTAACGGATAGAGCATCTGACTACGGATCAGAAGGTTGCAGGTTCGAATCCTGCCGAGTGCACACAGGTGAGAGGCCCCCGGAGAGATCCGGGGGCCTCTTGCGTTATGCCCGTACGGCGGCGAAGTCGTACACGGCCCATTCGGTCAGAGGGACGTATCCGATTCGCTGGTAGAGGGCGTTGCTGGTGGCGTTGGCCGGGTTTGCGTACAGGGCGACCTCCTTGGCGCCTGCGGCCAGGGCGGCTCGGGTCACCTCGACCGTCACAGCGCCTGCGTAGCCGCGACCGCGCAGGTGAGCCGGGGTGTAGACGGGGTCCACCCGGACCATGCCGCCGACCAGCGAGGTCATGCCCGCCATGGAGACCGGGGTGCCGTCAGGGGTCTCCCAGAACGTGTAGTGCTTGTCGCCGAAGCGGGTGTCGGCCCAGGTGTCGGCGTCGATGGTGACGTCTTCCCCGACGTCGGCGGCGAACTCGCGGTGCCAGCGGAAGAGTTGCTCGCGGTCCTGCTCGCCCACGCGTCGGCCCCGGCCCGCCGGGACCGGCTCCGGTGGGGTGAGCGTGCCGAGGCGGTACAGACGGATCCGCGTGCTGAGTGTCGGCGTCGCGCCTGTGTGCCGCTGCCAGGCCTCGGCGAAAGCGGTGGAGGTGTCGTGGGCCGCGCTCACGATGGGGAGTACGTGGCCGAGGCCGGCCAGGAGCTCGGCGAGGGCTTCGGCGTCCTCGGGGGCGAGAGGGGTGAGGCTCAGGGGGCCGTGCTGGGTGAAGCGGTAGAAGACGGCACGGACCTCGCCCGCCCGCTCCAAGGTGCCGAAGACGGGGGCATGCGCACGGTATGCCTCTGTGCCGAGTGCCCGCAGTTTCTCGGTCGACGTCAGCGGCGTGGTGTGCAGGGCGGGGCGTGAGCGCAGGAAGTCTCCGGCCCGGGCGAGAAAGTCGTCGATGTCTTCGGTGAGGTGCCAGTCGTACGGTCGCATGCCTCATGGTTTCCGATGTGCTCCCGCTCCGGCTAGAACGTCAGGAGCCAGACGGTGATCCCGATCGGTATGAGTGCGCAGGTCAGGCCGGCGGTCAGGAGTACGGCGGCCAGGGCCCGGCGCTGCCACGGTCCCCACCCCTGATCACGTCCCCGAACAGCAGGAACGCACCGCAGCCCCTGGCGATGTCAGTGCCCGGGAGTAGCGTCCTGAGCATGACGTGGTGGTGCACCGGGGTGCGGTGGCGGGTCGGGGGCGGGCCGGCGCTGGGGTGGTACGGGGAGGGGAAGGGGGAGCGCGAGAGTCCCCTCGCCTTCGGGGACGTGCTGGCTTTCCGGGCCGTGGGCGGGCGCAGATGTCTCGGGGTGTGGCGGGGCGGCCGGCGTACGCCGTGTCCGGCGGCGGCGGTGCTGCCCGGGCGGGGGACGCGCGCGCAGTGTGCCGAGTGCGCCGGGATCGACCGGGCGCGCTCCGTTGCCGCGGACACCATGGCGGACGACCCGAGACCCTACCACGTGTATCTGGCCTGGTTCGGGAGCGGGATGGTGAAGGTGGGGATCACCGGGGTCGGGCGGGGGTCCGCCCGGCTGCTCGAACAAGGGGCCGTCGCGTTCACGTGGTTGGGGCGCGGGCCGCTGATGGCGGCGCGGCGGGCGGAGGAACTGCTGCGCAGCGCGCTCGGCGTTCCGGACCGGATTCCGTACGCGCAGAAGCGGGCCGTACGGGCGGCGCTGCCCCCGGCCGGTGAGCGGGCGGGGGAGCTGGCCAGGGCGCATGCCACGGCCGTCGCGCTCGCGGGGTGGCCCGAGTCGCTGGAGCGGCTGCCGTGCGAGGTGGTCGATCACGCGGAGGTCTTCGGGATCGAGGACGGAGTGGACGGTGCGGCAGGCGGTGGGCGGCTCGGGGGCGTGGGGAGCGTCGTGAGCGAGTTGGTCGAGGGCGGGGTGGTCGTGGGGACGCTGGTCGCCGCCGCGGGGCCGGATCTGCATCTCGTGGAGCGAATGGGGTCTCCCCTGCTCGAGCGAAGCCGAGAGCTTGGGGAAGGGCGGCGGCTCGTGGTCGACACCCGGCTGCTCGGCGGGTGGCGGCTCGAGGCGTTGGGGAAGTCGGAGCGGGAGGCGGCGGACGTGGTGACCTCCGTGCCGGTGAAACCGGTGAAAGAGGTGTCCGCGCTGCAGGGCGGGTTGTTCTAGGACTGTTCTGAGGCTGTTCCAGGAGGAGGCGCGAGGGGGCGCCGGGTTTTGCCGACCGGATGGTCAAGTCTCGCTTCCCGTAGGGCAATGGGGGTGGACACCGTCCGTCGCCGCACCGCATCGTGAGGACATGAGTGATCACGGAGTAGCACCTGTCGGGCCGGAGGGCAGTTCCGGTCCCGCCTGTACCGTCCGGCCCGTGCCCGTCTTCGAACCGCCTTACTACGCCGCCGTGTTCACCTCGGTGCGCACGCCCGGAGACAACGGGTACGGGGCGACCGCCGAGCGGATGTCGGAATTGGTCAGGGAGATACCGGGGTTCCTGGGGGAGGATTCCGCGGTCTCGGAAGGCGGGCTGCGGATCACCGTCGCCTACTTCCGGCACGAGGAAGGGCTCAAGGAGTGGGCCGGGAACGGGGAGCACCGGGAGGCCCAGCGGCGCGGGCGCGCCGAGTGGTACGAGAGCTACTCCCTCCATGTCGCCAAGGTCGAGCGGAGCCACGGATTTGAGCGCGGAGAGTAACGCGGAGCACGGCGCGGAGAGCAGCGCGGCGAACGGCGCGGAGGGCGGTGCGGACACCAGCACGGCCGGCGTCGGCGAGGCTGATCGGGTCGCCCGGTTCCGGGAGCGGCACGGCCTGGCCGGACTCGTCGACGTGCACACGCACTTCATGCCCGAGCGGGTCCTGAAGAAGGTGTGGGAGTACTTCGACGCGGCGGGGCCGCTGACCGGGATGGCCTGGCCCATCGCGTACCGGGAGGAAGAGGCGCAACGGCTCGCGCGGCTGCGGGAGTTCGAGGTCGAGGCCTTCACCTCCATGCTCTATCCGCACAAGGCGGGCATGGCCGAGTGGCTCAACGGATGGGCGGTCGACTTCGCGCGCCGGACGCCCGGCTGTCTGCACACGTCGACGTTCTTCCCCGAGCCGGGCGCCGACCGGTACGTGCGCGAGGCCATTGAGGCGGGCACGCGCGTCTTCAAGGCGCATGTGCAGGTCGGGGCGTACGACCCGAATGACGAACTGCTCGACCCCGTGTGGGGGATGCTCGCCGAGGCCGGTATCCCCGTGGTCATGCACTGCGGCTCCGGGCCCGCCCCCGGCAAGCACACCGGGCCCGAGCCCGTCGCCCGGCTGCTCGCCCGGCATCCGCGGCTGCCGGTGATCGTGGCCCACATGGGGATGCCCGAGTACACGGACTTCCTCGACCTGGCCGAGCGGTACGGGGAGGTGCGCCTCGACACGACGATGGCGTTCACCGACTTCAGTGAGCGTTTTTCCCCGTTCCCGCGCGCAGAGCTCGCCCGGCTCGCCGATCTCGGGGACCGGATCCTGCTGGGCACCGACTTCCCCAACATTCCGTACCCCTATGTCCACCAGCTGGAGGCCCTGGAGCGGCTCGGTCTCGGGGAGGAGTGGCTGCGGGCCGTGTGCCACGGGAACGGGGCACGGCTGTTCGGCCTTGACCCCTTGGTGTAACTCCTTGGACTGACGCTCCTGAGAGACCGCTGTGCGTTTCTCAGGGAATTCACAGGTTGTCGAAAGCCGGTTCTCAGAGCGGGCGCGCAGGGTGTGCAACATGACCGCGACCTCGCCCCAGGGGCGTACCGA
This sequence comes from Streptomyces sp. NBC_01445, assembly GCF_035918235.1. NCBI lineage: Bacteria > Bacillati > Actinomycetota > Actinomycetes > Kitasatosporales > Streptomycetaceae > Streptomyces > Streptomyces sp. NBC_01445. Next base: position 5,462,520 of record NZ_CP109485.1, read on the forward strand.
ACTGCTGAGGCCGGACGGGACCCCCGTCCGGGTCCTCGTCGTGGACGACGAACAGGCGATCACCGAGCTGCTCTCCATGGCCCTGCGTTACGAGGGCTGGCAGATCCGCAGTGCCGGGGACGGGATGGGCGCGGTGCAGACCGCGCGCGAGTTCCGGCCCGACGCCATCGTGCTCGACATGATGCTGCCCGACATGGACGGCCTGTCCGTGCTCGGCCGGCTGCGGCGCGAGCACCAGGACGTGCCGGTGCTGTTCCTGACCGCGAAGGACGCCGTCGAGGACCGGATCGCCGGGCTCACGGCCGGCGGCGACGACTATGTGACCAAGCCGTTCAGCCTGGAGGAGGTCGTCGCCCGGCTGCGCGGCCTCATCCGCCGCTCGGGCGCCGCCGACCGGCGCAGCGAGTCCGTGCTCGTCGTGGGTGACCTGACGCTCGACGAGGACAGCCACGAGGTGTCGCGCGGCGGGGACGGCATCCATCTGACCGCCACCGAGTTCGAGCTGCTCCGCTATCTGATGCGCAACCCGCGCCGGGTCCTCAGCAAGGCGCAGATACTGGACCGCGTCTGGAGCTACGACTTCGGCGGCCAGGCCAACGTCGTGGAGCTGTACATCTCGTACCTGCGCCGGAAGATCGACGCCGGGCGCGAGCCGATGATCCACACGCGGCGCGGCGCCGGATATCTCATCAAGCCCGCAGTGCCTGTCGCGTCATGAGCGGACGGCGGCAGCCGCGCAGCCTGCGCAAGCGGCTCGTCATCACGGCTGTCGCGCTGATCGCCCTGGTGTGCGCGGTCATCGGAACGGTGACCACCATCTCGCTGCACACCTATCTGTACGGCCAGCTCGACAAGCAGGTGCGCGGCGCGGTCGTCCAGTCCACCGGCGGACCCGGTCCGGAGCGGCAGGCGCAGAACCTGAACTTTCTCGCCGGCCCGAGCAGGCCGGGCACCATCGGCGCCCTCGTCGAGTCCGACGGAAGCGTCACCGAGGCCGCGCAGAGCGTCGCCGACCGGGACAACCCGGTCGTTCCGCTGACGCACGCGCAGATCACCGCGCTGGAGAGCGTGCCGCAGGACGGGGGGACGCACAGCGTCAGCGTGCCCGGACTCGGCGACTACCGGATCTCCTCGAAGCCGGGCGGCAACACCATGGTCGGCCTGCCCGAGACCGAGGTGCAGGACACCCTCAGCACCCTCATCGTCGTCGAGGTCAGCGTCACCGCGGCCGGTCTCGTCGCCGCGTCCCTCGCCGGCGCCGCCATGGTCGGCGTAGCCCTGCGGCCCCTGCGCCGCGTCGCGTCCACCGCGACCCGCGTCTCCGAACTCCCCCTGCACAGCGGCGAAGTGGCCCTCCACGAACGGGTCCCCGACACCGAGGCCGACCCGCGCACCGAGGTCGGCCAGGTCGGCGCCGCCCTCAACCGCATGCTCGACCATGTGAACGGAGCGCTGGAGGCGCGCCAGCAGAGCGAGACGCGCGTCCGCCAGTTCGTCGCGGACGCCAGCCATGAGCTGCGTACCCCCCTCGCCTCGATCCGCGGATACGCCGAACTCACCCGGCGCGGCCGCGAGGAGACCGGGCCCGACACCCGGCACGCGCTGGGGCGTATCGAGTCCGAGGCCCACCGCATGACCGGACTCGTCGAGGATCTGCTGCTGCTCGCGCGGCTCGACTCCGGCCGCCCCCTGTCGTACGAGGCGACCGACCTGTCACCGCTGGTCGTGGACGCGCTGAGCGATGCCCGCGCGGCGGGCCAGGACCACGCGTGGCGGCTCGAACTGCCCGACGACCCCGCCCTCGTGCTCGCCGACGGGCAGCGCATCCATCAGGTGCTCGTGAACCTCCTGGCCAACGCCCGTACGCACACGCCGCCGGGCACCACCGTGACCGCGCGCGTGCACCGGCACGGGCCGTGGGTCTGCCTGGACGTGCAGGACAACGGACCGGGCATCCCGCCCGAGCTGCTCCCGCACGTCTTCGAGCGGTTCGCGCGCGGCGACACCTCACGCTCCCGGGCCCACGGCTCGACCGGTCTCGGCCTCGCCATCGTGCAGGCCGTCGCGGCCGCGCACGGCGGCGCGGTGACCGTCGACAGCGTGCCCGGCCGGACCGTTTTCACCGTCCATCTGCCGGCCTGTGGCGAACCCGTCACGCACTCACAGGCGGGCCACAGTCTCACCACACCGGCCTGACAGGGCAGTTGGCGAATGTCGGTGTCATGCGAACCGATTCTTCTCCGGGCACCGACCCCTCCCTGGGGGTGCTGCCGGCACGGGAGCACCTCCCGGCCGGCGTGGGCGATGCACCGGTTCTGGACGTAGTGATCCCGGTCTACAACGAGGAGCGGGACCTCGGTCCCTGCGTGCGCAGGCTGCACCGGCACCTCGTCGGGACCTTCCCCTACCGCTTCCGCATCACGATCGCGGACAACGCGTCCACCGACGCGACCCCGGACGTCGCCGCCTCCCTAGCGGCCGCGCTCCCCGAGGTCCGGCACGCCCGCCTGGAGCAGAAGGGCCGCGGGCGCGCCCTGCGCACCGTCTGGTCCGCGTCCGACGCGCCCGTCCTCGCCTACATGGACGTCGACCTGTCCACCGACCTCAACGCGCTGCTCCCGCTGGTCGCGCCGCTCATCTCGGGCCACTCGGACCTGGCGATCGGCTCGCGCCTCGCGCGCAGTTCACGTGTCGTGCGCGGGCCGAAGCGCGAGTTCATCTCGCGTGCCTACAACCTGATCCTGCGCGGCTCCCTCCAGGCCCGCTTCTCCGACGCCCAGTGCGGCTTCAAGGCGATCCGGCGCGATGTGGCGCGGGTCCTGCTGCCGCTCGTCGAGGACACCGGCTGGTTCTTCGACACCGAGATGCTCGTCCTCGCCGAGCGGGCCGGGCTGCGCATCCACGAGGTGCCGGTCGACTGGGTCGACGACCCGGACTCGACGGTGCACATCGTGAAGACGGCCACGGACGACCTCAAGGGCGTGTGGCGCGTGGGCCGGGCGCTCGCGGTCGGCGCGCTCCCCCTGGACCGGCTCGCCCGCCCCTTCGGCGACGACCCGCGCGACCGCCAGGTCCAGGGCGTGCCCCGGGGACTGGCCCGCCAACTGGTCGGCTTCTGCGTCGTGGGCGCCCTGTCGACCCTCGTCTATCTGCTCCTCTACTCCGGATTCCGTACGTTCACGGGGTCGCAGGTCGCCAACGCGCTGGCCCTGCTCGTCTCGGCCGTCGCCAACACGGCCGCCAACCGGCGCCTCACCTTCGGCGTCCGCGGCCGCGACCGGGCCGTCCGCCACCAGGCGCAGGGCCTCGTCGTGTTCGCGATCGGGCTCGCCCTGACCAGCGGCTCGCTCGCCGCGCTCGGCGCCGCCTCCGCGGACCCGGCGCACTCCACGGAACTCGCGGTGCTCGTCGCCGCCAACCTCGCGGCGACGGTGCTGCGCTTCCTGCTCTTCCGGGCCTGGGTGTTCCCCGAGCCGCCCGCCGCTGCGTCGCTGCCCGTACCCGGTGCGCCGGACGCCTCCCGACCTACGTACGACCACGAACTGAGGACCGGACGATGACCCTGCCCCACCTCCCCGCCGACGCACCCGCGCTGCCACCGCCCACGGCCGCACCGGCCGTTCAGGGCCAGGGACACGGCCGCCCCAAGCAGCCCCCGCTCACCCGGGTCTGGCGCGGCCGGGACGACGACCCGCGCTGGGCGCGCCCCGCGTTCCTCGGTCTGCTGCTCGTCGTGGCGCTCGCCTACCTGTGGAACCTGAGCGCCTCCGGCTACGCCAACTCGTTCTACTCCGCGGCCGTGCAGGCCGGGAGCCAGAGCTGGAAGGCGATGTTCTTCGGCTCGCTCGACTCGGCCAATGCCATCACCGTCGACAAGCCCCCGGCGTCGCTGTGGCCGATGGCGCTCTCGGTGCGGATCTTCGGCCTCAGCTCCTGGGCGATCCTCGTCCCGCAGGTCCTGATGGGCGTGGCGACGGCGGGCGTCCTGTACGCGGCCGTGCGTCGCCGGTTCAGCGCGGCGGCCGGGCTGCTCACCGTGGTGGCGTTCGCGCTGACGCCCGTCGCCGCCCTGATGTTCCGCTTCAACAACCCGGACGCCCTGCTGGCGCTCCTGATGACCGTCACGGTCTACTGCGTCCTGCGCGGCATGGAGAACGGCCGGACGAAGTGGCTGGTGTGGGCGGGCGTCGCCGTCGGCCTCGCGTTCCTCGCGAAGACCCTCCAGGCGTTCCTGATCCTGCCGCCGCTGGCCGTCCTGTACGCGGTGTTCGCGCCGGGCAGGCCGCTCAAGCGGATCGGACAGCTGCTGCTGTCCGGACTCGCGATGGTCGTCGCGGGCGGCTGGTGGGTCGCGGTCGTGGAGCTGTGGCCCGCGTCCTCGCGCCCGTACATCGGCGGCTCCCAGAACAACTCGTTCCTTGAACTGACCTTCGGCTACAACGGGCTCGGCCGGATCAACGGCCAGGAGACCGGCAGCGTCGGCGGCGGTGGCGGAATGGGCGGCGGCGGCAGCCAGTGGGGCGAGACCGGCATCGACCGGATGTTCAACTCCGAGATCGGCAGCCAGATCTCCTGGCTCCTGCCGGCCGCGCTGTTGCTGCTCATCGCCGGTGTCGTCGTCACATGGAAGGCACGGCGGACCGACACGGCACGCGCCGCGTTCCTCGCGTGGGGCGGCTCGCTGGTGATGACCATGGTCGTCTTCAGCTTCATGGCCGGGATCTTCCACCAGTACTACACGGTGGCCCTCGCCCCCTACGCGGCCGCGCTCGTCGGCATGGGCGCGACCGTGCTGTGGGAAGAGCGGGCCAGGTTCACGGCGTCCGCGGCGCTCGGCATCACGGTGGCGGTGACGGCCGTGTGGTCGTACGTCCTGCTGAACCGGACGCCCGACTATCTGCCGTGGCTGCGCTGGGTGATCCTCGTCGGCGGCGTCGCCGCGGGCCTCGGCCTGGCCGTCGCGGGCCGGCTGAACCGGCAACTGGCGCTCGGCGCCGCCGGTGTGGGTCTCGTGGCCGCACTGGCCGGGCCGACCGCGTACACCATCAGCACGCTCGACACCGGGCACAGCGGGTCGATCGTGACGGCCGGTCCCGCCGGGGCGAGCATGATGGGCGGCCGGGGCGGGGGCCCCGGTGGCGGTGACGGCGGGATGCGCGGCGGCGGGATGCAGCCGCCTGGCCAGGGGCAGCAGAACGGCCAGGGCCAGCAGGCCGGCGGCGGGCAGGGCCAGCAGGGTGGCGGCATGGGCCAGCCCCCGGCCGGCGGCATGCCCGGCCAGGGCCAGAACCAGGGCCAGGGCACCGGAAACGGCAAGCAGCAGGGAACAGGCACCGGCACCCTCCCCGGCGGCGCCCGCACGGGCGAGCGCGGTGGCATGGGAGGCGGCGGTGGCATGGGCGGCCTCCTCAACGGCGCCCAGGTCAGCGCCAAGGCCAAGGCCCTCGTCGAGAAGAACGCGGACGACTACACCTGGGCCGCCGCGGCCATCGGCTCGCAGAACGCGGCGAGCTACCAGCTCTCCACCGGGAAGCCCGTCATGGCGATCGGCGGCTTCAACGGCAGTGACCCGTCCCCGACGCTCGCCCAGTTCAAGAGCTACGTCGAGGACGGGAAGATCCACTACTTCATCGGTGGCGGCATGGGCGGGATGGGCGGCGGCAGCGGCTCCGCCTCGAAGATCCAGTCCTGGGTCGAGAAGAACTACACGAAGGTCACCGTGGGCAGCTCGACCTTCTACGACCTGACGAAGCCCAAGAGCTAACGGCTCTTGCGCGTCAGCGCCAGATCGGCGACAACCGGGCGGTGGTCCGAGGCGAGAGTCTCGGCCACCGCCGCGTCGCGTACCCGGACCCCCTCGCCCACGGCGATGTAGTCGATCCGCTTGACCGGATCCGCCGCCGGGAAGGTGTTCGCCCCCGGGTCGGCGGGCATCAGTTCCTTCCACAGCGGTGCGAGTTCGGGCGCGTCCGGCGCCGCGTTGAAGTCGCCGAGCAGGATCTGGCGGTCCCTGGGCGACGTACGTTCCGCGGCCATGATCCTGCGCGTGTCGGCGACCTGTGCGGCCCGTACCGAGGGGTCGGACCGGTAGTCGAGGTGCGTCACGAACACCTGGACCGGCACCCCGCGCACCTTCAGCTCGACCTCCCCGAAGCCGGGCGCGGGCGCAGGGACCGGGTTCGGGTCCTGCGTCGACAGGCGGGTGATCTCGTGGTTGACGGCGCCGCGGACCGGATACCGGGACAGGACCGCGACCCCGTACTCGCGGCGCGGCCCTCCCTCCTCGACCGGGTCGAGGCTGTAGATCGGCGCGAACGACACATGCATCCCGAGCCGGTCCGCCAACTCCTCGGCCAGATCCCGGTTCTGGCTGCGGGCGTCCCAGTGGACGTCGACCTCCTGGAGCCCGATCACATCGGCGTGGAGCGCGCGCAGCGCCGCCTCCTGCCGGTCGAGATCGAAGACGTTGTCCATGCCGGAACCGGCGTGGATGTTGTACGTGGCGATGCGCAGCGGGACGGGTGGCGGTCCCCCGGCGGCCTGCGCGGGCGGCGCGGCGGCGAGTCCCCCCAACAGCCCGGCGGCGAGCAGAACATGCGGTGTGCGGCGGTGCTTGGACATCCGACCCCTCACTCATCAGGTTTCAGCGGGAGAACGCTAGCGGGTGTCGGGCGTCGAAAAGTGACTTGGCCGCCGCGCGGGGACGGCTATACGGTGTACGACGTCACTCGACATACACCGTATAGGGGAATCCGAACATGACGGCGACGACCGCCGAGAACTCAACGGCCGCCACCGGCGGCGGCCACCCGCAGCGCTGGCTGATCCTCGGCGTCATCTGCCTCGCCCAGCTCACCGTGCTGCTCGACAACACCGTCCTGAACGTGGCGATCCCCTCCCTCACCCGGGAGCTGGACGCCTCGACCTCCGACATCCAGTGGATGATCAACGCGTACTCGCTGGTCCAGTCGGGTCTGTTGCTCACCGCGGGCAGCTCCGCCGACCGCTACGGGCGCAAGAAGATGCTCGCGGCCGGGCTCGTCCTGTTCGGCGCCGGATCGCTGGTCGCCGGCCTCGCCCAGTCCACCGGGCAGTTGATCGCCGCGCGCGCCGGCATGGGCATCGGTGGCGCGCTCCTGATGACCACCACGCTCGCCGTCGTCGTGCAGATCTTCGACGACAAGGAGCGGGTCAGGGCGATCGGACTGTGGGCCACCGTGAACTCCCTCGGCTTCGCCGCGGGCCCGCTCATCGGCGGCGTCATGCTCGACCACTTCTGGTGGGGCGCGATCTTCCTCATCAACATCCCGGTCGCGGTGATCGGCCTGATCGCGGTCATCGCGCTTGTCCCCGAGTCGAAGAACCCGCTCGGCGACCGCCCCGACCTGGTCGGCGCGCTCCTGTCCACGGTCGGTATGACGGGCGTGGTCTACGCGATCATCTCGGGCCCGCAGCACGGCTGGACGTCCGCGCACGTCGGTATCTCCGCGCTGGTCGGCCTCGTGGTCCTGGGCGCGTTCGTCGTGTGGGAGCTGCGCATCCCGTATCCGATGCTGGACATGCACTTCTTCCGCAACCAGCAGTTCACCGGCGCCGTCGCCGGCGCGATCCTGGTCGCCTTCGGCATGGGCGGCTCGCTCTTCCTGCTCACCCAGCACCTCCAGTTCGTGCTCGGCTACGGGGCCCTGGAGGCCGGTCTGCGCACGGCGCCGATGGCCCTGACGGTCGTCGTCCTCAACCTCACCGGCGTCGGTGCGCGCATCCTGCCGAAGCTCGGCACCCCCGCGACCATCGCCACCGGCATGTCGTGCCTCGCGGCCGGTCTCGCGGCGATCGCCCTGCTCGGCGGGGACTCGTACGGGGGCATGCTGCTCGGCCTCGTCGTGATGGGCGCGGGCATCTCCATCGCCATGCCCGCCATGGCGAACGCCATCATGAGCGCGATCCCGCCGGAGAAGGCGGGCGTCGGCGCCGGAGTCAACGGCACGCTCGCCGAGTTCGGCAACGGTCTCGGCGTGGCCGTCCTCGGCGCCGTGCTGAACTCCCGGTTCGCCGCGCTCGTATCCGTCTCCGCGGCCTCGCTCCCGGCGGCGCTCGCCGCGGCGAAGTCGGGGGCGGAGCGGGAGCGGATCGCCGACGCGTTCGCTTCGGGTCTGGAGACCAGCCAGCTGGTCGGCGCGGTCGCCGTGCTCGTGGGCGGCCTGCTGGCCGCGGCGTTGCTCAGGAGGGCGGAGCGGGCAGACTCAGCGGTGAAGGCCGCGGCGTAGCTGCACATAGCATCGGTGGCAGCGGACCGGGCCGTTCCGGTCCGCTGCCGGAACCGGGGCCGGTACGAGGACTTTGGGAAGGTGCGCCATGGCGAAGGCAGCCGACCGCGCGGGGCGTCCGGCGCGGACGAGCGTCTGGCTGGAGGGCAAGACGCCGCGTACCCGCAGGAGCGAGGCGCCCAGCACGCTCGACCGGGAGCGGATCACTGCGGCCACGGTGAGACTCCTCGACGCGGAGGGCCTCGCCAAGTTCTCGATGCGGCGCCTCGCGGCCGAGCTCGGCGTGACCGCGATGTCCGTCTACTGGTACGTCGACACCAAGGACGACCTCCTGGAGCTGGCCCTCGACCGCGTCTTCGGCGAGATGGAACTGCCCGAGCCCGCGGCGCCCGACGGCGACTGGCGCACCCCGCTGAGGCAGCTCGCCGGGGTGTACCGCGCGAGCCTGGTCCGCCACCCCTGGACCTCCCCGCTGACGGGTCATTTCCTCAACATCGGCCCGCACTCGCTGGCGTTCTCGCGCCAGGTGCAGCGCATCATCGAGGACACCGGCCTCACCCTGCAGGGCCAGCGGGGCGCGATCGCCGCCGTCTTCCAGTTCGTGTACGGGTACGGGACCATCGAGGGCCACTTCGTGCAGCGCTGCGCGGATGCCGGGATGACCCAGGACGAGTACTACCACCACGCGATGGGCGCCTTCGGCGAACTGGCCCCGGAAATGGCCGAGGACTACGAGAACGCGCGGGTGCTGATGGCGGGCACCGAGGGGCACAAGGTGGAGGACATCCGCGAGGCCGACTTCCAGATCGCGCTCGATCTGCTGGTGGCGGGCATCGACACGATGGTCGCGGCCCAGCGGAATGCCTCCGGCTAGAACCTCACGCGAGATGCGCCGGGAATCCGCCGGTCGCCACGGGTCCCCATCGCTGCGGTGTGATCCGGATGATGGACTTGCCCTGCTTGAGCATCGCGGCGCGGGCCCCTTTTTTTTGCGTCCCTCGCGCTGCTTCGCAGGCTTCGGGACGCTGCGTCGGACTCCGTCCGTCGGCTTTTACTCGCTCGGGGCGAGATGCGCCGGGAATCCGCCGGTCGCCACGGGTCCCCATCGCTGCGGTGTGATCCGGATGATGGACTTGCCCTGCTTGAGCATCGCGGCGCGGTATTCGTCCCAGTCCGGGTGTTCGCCCGAGATGTTGCGGAAGTACTCGACCAGCGGTTCCACCGACTCGGGCGGGTCGATGACCTCCGCGGTGCCGTCGATCTGGACCCACGGTCCGTTCCAGTCGTCACTCAGGATGACCACGCTCACCTGCGGATTCCGCTTGGCGTTACGGGTCTTGGCGCGTTCGGGATAGGTGGAGACGACGATCCGCCCGGAGTCGTCGACCCCGCAGGTCAGGGGGGAGGCCTGCGGGGTTCCGTCGGCGCGGGCGGTCAGCAGGAGCGCGCGGTGGCGCGGGCGGACGAAGTCGAGCAACTCGTCCAGGGAGACACGGGTGTTGGTCGCGATGCTGGGTGCCATGTCCAGCACCCTACGACGTGAACCGCGCTCGAACCGCTCATACCTGCGGCAGCGAGTCCCCCTGCACTGCCTGGATGTCCAGCTCCACCTTCAGCGTCGTGCCGATCGCGGAGATGCCCGCCTGGACGACCTGGTTGTAGTTCATCGCGAAGTCCTCGCGCTTCAGCTCGGTCGTCGCCCGGAACGCCGCCCGGGTGCCGCCCCACGGGTCCGCCCCCGTGCCGAGGTAGCTGAGGTTCAGGTCCACAGGCCGTACGACACCGTGCAGCGTCAGCTCACCGTGCACCGTCCAGCGGTCGGACCCGGCCGGCTCCAGGCCGGTCGAGCGGAACGTGATCTCCGGGAACGTCTCGACGTCCAGGAAGTCGGGCGTCTTCAGGTGCCCGTCCCGCATGCCGTTGCCCGTGTCGATGGAGGACGCCTTGATGACCGCCTCCACCCGCGACTTCTCCACGTCCTGGGCGATCTCGATGCGCCCGCCGAACTCCGTGAACCGGCCGTGCACGCTCGAAATGCCGAGGTGCTGCGCGACCGCGCCCACGGAGGAGTGCACCGGGTCGATCGTCCACGGCCCGGGCGGCGGCAGTTCGGCGCCACCCTGCCGGGCGAGGACCACCGTGCCGACGTCGGCACGGCCGCTCGCCGTCACCATCGCCGTGGACGCCGTCGGCGCGTAACCGACCGCCGTCACGATCACCACGTACGGGCCCGGGGTCAGGGTCACCGCGTCGTGCACGGCCCCCTCGTCGTCGGCCTCGGCCCGCAGCACCTGCGCACCCGTCATGTCGGTCACCGTCACGACGGCGTGCGGCAGAGCCCATCCGTCCCTGGTACGGATCCGCGCGCTCAGTCCCATGCTTCTCCCTTGCGCCGGAAAACCGGCGCCGCTCTCGCGGGCGTGGTCGCCCGCCGCTGGGGTCCTCGAATTGATGGCCGAGGCCCCTTTGGTCGATGGCCCGTAAACGGGCCGGACCCCGGTCCGGTGGCGGCCGGCCGTCCCCTGCCGTAGTGCCGCCACCGGTTCCGGGGTCCTTTTCCCACTACCGGGCCGGGGCGCGTCTCCGCTCGAAGCGCGCCCCGCCCGGGGTCGTCACTCGCCGGGGTGGGCGAGCTCGATGTCGTGGCCCTCGGCGCCGCCGCCGTTGACCGTCAGGCCGGTGGCCACCGGCGGGTAGCCGGTCGCGATGACCGTGTACTCGCCGCTGTCCAGGTCGGTGAAGGCGTACGCGCCGTCGTGACCGGTCGTCGCCGTGGCGACCACGTTGCCCGCCGCGTCGACGAGCGTGACCCGCGCGTCGTTCAGCGCACCGCCCGCGGCCCGGACCACACCGGCGACCTGCGCACCGGAGTGCAGCTCGATCTCGACCCGGGTGACCCCGGTGCCGCCGACCTCGACGGGCAGCGCGAGCGGACGGTGGCCCGCCGCGTTGACCGCAACGGTCACGGCGCCCGGGACCAGCTCGGCGAAGGTGAACTCGCCCTGCTCGCCGGAGAGTCCGGTGGCCAGGACGTCACCGCGGACGTCGGTCACGATGACCATGGCGCCGGGGACCGGCAGCTTGCTGTCCACGGACTTCACGACGCCGCTCAGGCCGCTGGTGCCGCTGAGCAGGATGTCGTACGCGACCGGCTCCTCGCCGACGACGACTGTGGAGGCCTGCGGCTGGTAGCCGTCGGCCGAGGCAATCAGGACGTACGAACCGGCGCCGGGGGCGTCGAGGCCGTAGGCGCCGTCGCCCTGGGAGACCGCGCGGCCCAGCTGGCGTCCGCCGAGCGAGATCAGCGTGACCGCCGCCCGCGGGACCGGGGCGCTCTCGGAGCCGCGGACGAAGCCGCGGACCGGGGTGCCGCCACCGGTGGACGCCGTCGCCGGGACACTGCCCGCCGTCGTGGCGACCGCCTGAAGGCGCTGGGTCGAGCCGTCCGAGGAGGGCGCGGAGACCGCGGCCGCCATGGCCGGAACGAGCTCCTCCGTCTCGGCAGCACCGGCAACCGCGGCCACAGGCGCTTCAGACTCGGACTCGGCGGCCGGAACAGCCTGGGAGTTCGAGGTACGCAGGGGAATCTCCTTGATGAACAGCGTGGCGATGAGCGCGAGCAGCGCGATCGGGGCGGCGATCAGGAACACGTCCGCGATGCCGTGCCCGTACGAGCTCTCCATGATCGTGCGCAGCGGCGCGGGGAGCTTGTCGAGGTCGGGGATGGCGCCGCCGCCGGTGCCGCCGTGGCCCAGGGCAGCGCCCTTGGGGCCGAGGTCGGTGAGGCCGTCCTTGACGTAGTGCGTGATGCGCGTGGCCATGATCGAACCGAGCGCCGAGACGCCCATCGCGCCACCGAGGGAGCGGAAGAAGGTGACCGTGGAGCTGGCCGAACCGATGTCCTCGGGAGCGACCTGGTTCTGGGTGCAGAGCACGAGGTTCTGCATCATCATGCCGATGCCGAGACCCATGAGCGCCATGAAGATCGCGACGTGCCAGTACTGGGTGTCGTAGCGGATCGTGCCGAGCAGTCCGAGGCCCGCCGTGATGAGCACGCCGCCGGAGACCAGCCACGCCTTCCACTTGCCGGTCTTGGTGATGACCTGGCCCGCGACGGTCGACGAGATGAACAGGCCGCCGATCATCGGGATCGTCATGACACCGGACATCGTCGGCGACTTGCCGCGCGCCAGCTGGAAGTACTGCGAGAAGAACACGGTGCCCGTGAACATCGCGACACCCACGAAGAGCGAGGCGATCGAGGCGAGCGTGATGGTGCGGTTGCGGAAGAGCCGCAGCGGGATGATCGGCTCCGCGGCCTTGGTCTCCACGAAGATGAAGATCAGCGCGAGGACGACAGCGCCGCCCACCATCGCGCCGGTCTGCCACGACAGCCAGTCGTACTTGTCGTCGGCGAAGGTCACCCACAGGAGCAGGGTGCAGACCGCGGCGGTGATGAAGAAGGCACCGGCCCAGTCGACCTTGACGTTGTCCCGCTTGACCACGGGGAGCTTGAGCGTCTTCTGCAGAACGATAAGCGCGATGATCGCGAACGGCACACCGACGTAGAAGCACCAGCGCCAGCCGAGCCACGAGGTGTCGGTGATGACGCCGCCGAGCAGCGGGCCGCCGACGGTGGCGACGGCGAAGGTCGCACCGAGGTAGCCGGAGTAACGGCCCCGCTCACGCGGGGAGATCATCGCGGCCATGACGATCTGCGCGAGGGCGGACAGACCGCCGACGCCGATGCCCTGCACCACGCGGCAGGCGATCAGCATGGTCGGGCTCTGCGAGAGGCCGGCCACGACCGAGCCGCCCACGTAGACGATCAGGGCTATCTGTACGAGCGCCTTCTTGCTGAAGATGTCGGCGAGCTTCCCCCACAGGGGCGTCGTCGCGGTCATCGCGAGCAGCGAGGCGGTGACGACCCAGGTGTAGGCGGACTGGCCGCCGCCCAGGTCGCCGACGATCTCGGGAAGCGCGTTGGTGACGATCGTCGACGACAGGATCGCGACGAACATGCCGAGCAGCAGCCCGGACAGCGCCTCCATGATCTGCTTGTGCGTCATCGGAGTGCCGCTGCCGGGGGCGGCTGCGCCTCCATGCTTGGCGTGGCTGCCCCGCACACCTGCTGGTGTGGTTGTTGCCATGGGGTTCCTTTACTTACGCGGGTGTACGGGTGGTCTCTTCGGTGGCATCCGGAAGTGCCTGCGCGAGTCGCGGCGTGTATCGGCAGTCGCCGAAGCTGTCGCGGAGCCGGCTCATCATCGCGATCAGCTGCCCGACCTCGTCGTCGGACCAGTCGCTCAACCGGTAGGCGAGCAGTTCGGTCGAACGCTCGGAGAGCAGCTCGATCTGCTTCACGCCCTGGTCGGTGAGGCTGAGGATGCGGGAGCGCTTGTCGGCGGGGTCGGGCGACCGGTCGATCCAGCCGCGTTCGGCGACGTGCGCCACGTGGCGGCTGGTCACGGACATGTCTACGGCGAGCAGTTCCGCCAGGCGGCTCATCCGCATCTCGCCGTACTGGCCGAGAAGCATGAGGACCGCGGCCGAACCGGCCGGACAGTCGTGCGGCAGGGACCGCGCGAGGTCTCGTTTGACGGCACCGAAGGCACTGAACTGTCGGGCGAGCTGTTCGTACTGACTCTGCTCGGCCACGGCACCTCCTACGTTCGTTGCTTAGGGCAACCATAGAGACAGTTGGTTGCCGCAGGCAAACGAAAAGGGGTGTACAAGCCTAAAAACCCGGTAAAGGGGAGGGGTTGCACATGTAAAGTCGCAGCTCAGCATGGGTGTGGCGTCGCCCGCACGTATTCGCTAGGGTCCTTCCCCATGGCACACAACCCCCAGGGCCCGGCCCCCGAAGGCAACTACGACCCCGCGGGGAGCACCCAGATGTTCCGCGCCTTCGTCGACGAACCTGCCTCGCCGTCGCGCCAGCAGGCCGCCCCGGCGAAGTCGGGACCCGGCGCCGGTCTGATTCTCGGCATCGTGCTCGCCGTCGTCATCGTGGCCGGCGTGGCCTGGCTGGCCCTCAAGTAGGTCATCGCGGCTCTCGCGCGAGAGCCGTTCACTTCCATTTGACGGAGACGTCCCGCGTCTCCACGTGCATGCCGAGCGGCACCCGCCAGGCGTCGACACACACCGTCCAGGTCTTCTTCTTCCGCTTCCCCGCGTCGATCGGCACGGGGAGGTCCTGGGTGGACTCGACGGTGGCCCAGTCGATGCCGAGGGCGCCGATGATGTGCGTCCCGAACGTCACCGTGCCCGAACGCACCGCGGTACCACCGGTGTTGACCATGTCCAGGGTCACGTCCTCGCACCACCGTTTGTCCGCGGCCTTGCGCTCCGGGTCCCCGACCTTCAGGGCGGCGGGCCCGCTCGGGGTGCCGGTGTCCGGGGCGGACGGCGTGGTCGTCGACCCGCCGCCGGGACTGCCGCCGCCGGAGCCGCCCGCGCCGGAGCCGCCGGTGGACGGCGACCCGGACTCGTCGGGCTCCGGCGCCTCGGACGCCCCGGAGCCACCGTCGGTACGTGCTTCGGCTCCGGCGCCCGTATCCCCTGAACTGCCGCTGCCACCGGGGGACTTGCCGCCGCCGCCTTCGGTACTGCCCGTCCCGGCCTCCGGCGGACCCGGCGGATCCGAGTCGGCCCCGTCCAGCGGCACCAGCTCCACATCACCGGTCGGCGCCACCGTGCGCCCCGACGTCCGCTCGGGCGTGGCACCGGCCGCGCCGACCGCCACATAACCGTCACCGCCGCCGGAACTCCCGCACGCCGCAAGGAGACCACCCAGGCAGACCACGGCCGCCGTCGCACCCGTCAGGGCGCCTCGGCGGCCGCGTATCGATGCTCGTCGCATCGCGCCAGTGTGTCTGACGGTCCGTCAATTCGGAACCCTGCCAACGGCACCGGCGGCGCGCACGGTGCGTCAGTCGGCGATCAGGCCTTCCCTGAGCTGCGACAGCGTCCGCGTGAGCAGGCGTGACACGTGCATCTGCGAGATGCCGACCTCCTCGCCGATCTGCGACTGCGTCATGTTCGCGAAGAAGCGCAGCATGATGATGCGGCGCTCGCGCGGCTGGAGCTTGGCGAGCAGCGGCTTGAGCGACTCGCGGTACTCCACGCCCTCCAGGGCCGTGTCCTCGTAGCCGAGGCGGTCCGCGAGCGAGCCCTCGCCGCCGTCGTCCTCGGGCGCCGGGGAGTCGAGGGAGGAGGCGGTGTAGGCGTTGCCCACCGCGAGCCCGTCGACCACGTCGTCCTCGGAGACGCCGAGCACCGCGGCCAGCTCGGGCACGGTCGGCGAGCGGTCCAGCTTCTGGGCCAGCTCGTCGCTCGCCTTGGTCAGCGCGAGACGCAGTTCCTGGAGCCGGCGCGGCACGCGCACCGACCAGGACGTGTCACGGAAGAAGCGCTTGATCTCGCCGACGACGGTCGGCATCGCGAACGTCGGGAATTCCACGCCGCGTTCGCAGTCGAAGCGGTCGATCGCCTTGATCAGGCCGATCGTGCCGACCTGGACGATGTCCTCCATCGGTTCGTTCCGGCTGCGGAAGCGGGCCGCGGCGTACCGGACCAGTGGGAGGTTCAGCTCGATGAGGGTGTCCCGTACGTAGCCACGCTCGGGGCTGTTCTCGTCGAGTGCGGCGAGCCGCAGGAAGAGGGAGCGGGACAGGGTGCGGGTGTCGATGGCTTCAGAAGCCCCGGATACAGGCGGGCTGTGAAGCGCGTCGGGCGCTGACGCGCTCTTGCTGAGCGTGAGCACCTTCGAGCTGCCCTGGACTGCGGACATGCCACCCCCTTGAGGTCGCGGACGGTCGCGGCGGGCGCTCCCGTCTGGAAGGAACGCAGCCTCCACCTGAATACCGGAGGCGGGGCTGCGGCAAACGCGGTTCCCGCAGAATGTCACATGTCGGCAACACGCTGTAGTGACATGTCGACATGGATGGGGTGAATCGGTGCAGGAAAAGGGGGGTGTGGCGGGGAACTGACGTATTTCGGCGGGGAAGTGCCGAGAAAGGCACTCCACTCGTTCCGGTTACGCTTCGATCCTGTTTGCGGATCGGAGCCGCGCGAAGCTTCTGGCCAGCAGTCTTGACACATGCATCTGAGAAACGCCCAATTCCGCGCTGATCTGTGACTGCGTCAGATTGCTGTAATAGCGCAGCAGCAGGATCCGCTGCTCACGCTCGGGCAGCTGAACGAGCAGATGCCGTACGAGATCGCGGTGTTCGACGCCGTCGAGCTCCGGGTCCTCGTAGCCGAGCCGGTCGAGCAGGCCGGGCATCCCGTCGCCCTCCTGGGCCGCCTCCAGCGAGGTCGCGTGGTACGAGCGCCCCGCCTCGATGCAGGCGAGCACCTCGTCCTCGCCGATGCGCAGGCGCTCGGCGATCTCGGCGGTGGTGGGGGTGCGCCCGAACGCCGTGGTGAGGTCCTCGGTCGCGCCGGTCACCTGCACCCACAACTCGTGGAGCCGGCGCGGCACGTGGACCGTGCGGACGTTGTCGCGGAAGTAGCGCTTGATCTCGCCGACGACGGTCGGCATCGCGAACGTCGGGAACTGCACGCCGCGCTCGGGGTCGAAGCGGTCGATCGCGTTGATGAGCCCGATCGTGCCGACCTGGACGACGTCCTCCATCGGCTCGTTGCGGCTGCGGAAGCGGGCCGCCGCGTACCGCACGAGCGGGATGTTGGCCTCGATGAGGGCGGCGCGCACCCTGGTGTGCTCGGGAGTCCCCGGCAGCAGGTCCTTGAGCTGGGCGAAGAGGACCTGGGTCAGCGCACGGGTGTCGGCGCCCCGGCTCTTCGCGGGCGGTGCTTGAGGCGCTGTACTGGCCGGCACGGTCAACGTCACCTCTGTCTCCGTCAGCTCGTCCATCAACTCATCCGTCAAAAGCGGTCATAGCATCACAAGACAGGTGCACTGTGTGCAAGCACCGCATAACTACGTGTTGAAGGGCAAGTTGGGGCATAAAGGCACAGAAAGGCCCTTCACCGTTCCGGTGAAGGGCCGCTTCGTCGTGCGATTTGCTCAGAACTCGTAGTCCGCGATCACCCACGTGGCGAACTCGCGCCACTGCGCGACACCCGCCTGGTGGGCCGGGTGCTCGATGTACCGCTTGAGCGCATCGGTGTCCTCGACCGCCGAGTTGATGGCGAAGTCGTACGCGATGGGGCGGTCGGTGATGTTCCAGTCGCACTCCCAGAACGTCAGCTCCGGGATCTGCTCACCGAGTGCGCGGAAGGCCTTGACGCCCTCGACGACGCGAGGCTCGTCGCGCTGGACGCCCTCATTGAGCTTGAAGAGGACCAGATGGCGGATCACGGGCACTCCTTGCAGACGCTGACGAGGTCGCTCAGTTCCCGCCGCCGTTGACGACCCAGGTCATGAAGTCGCCGATGCTCTGAGCAGCGGACGAGACGCCCTCGAAGCCTATCTGGACGTAGTCCGCGGCCTTGGCCGGGTCGGTGATGATCACGTAGAGGACGAACACGACGACGACGAAGAGACCTATCTTTTTCGTCTGCACCACGCTCTGGCCTCCCCATTGCCTGTATCCCGTGTGGCCCCTGTGCCGGGCGTGAGTGTATCCCGGACGTCTGTTCAGCCGGTTATCCGGTTTTCGACGCCAACGGCCCGGTGGGCGGGGCGTTTTGCCCGATCGGTCTGCGTGCGGCTGGACATGGCGGGACATGCAGAACGCCCCTCTTCTCCGGTGACCCGGGGAAGAGGGGCGTTGTCAGCGGTAGCGGTGGGATTTGAACCCACGGTGACTTGCGCCACACTCGCTTTCGAGGCGAGCTCCTTCGGCCGCTCGGACACGCTACCGAGAGAGATCCTAGCCCAAGTTGGGCCGTGGTCTGAAATCCGTATCCGGGAGGCCCGTACGGAGCGTTTTCCAGGGGCTCCGGCTAGCGGTCCCGGAAGAACGAGGTGAGCTGCTGCGCGCACTCGTCGGCGAGTACGCCCTCGATCACTTCGGGGCGGTGGTTGAGGCGCCGGTCGCGGACGACGTCCCACAGGGACCCGGCCGCCCCGGCCTTCTCGTCGCGCGCCCCGTAGACGACCCGGTCGATCCGGGACTGCACGAGGGCGCCCGCGCACATCGTGCACGGCTCCAGGGTCACGACGAGCGTGCACCCCGTGAGCCGCCACTCCCCGAGCGCCGCGGCCGCCCGCCGGATCGCGAGCACCTCCGCGTGCGCGGTCGGGTCGCCGGTCGCCTCGCGCTCGTTGTGCCCCGAGGCGAGCACGGTCGTGCCGTCCGGGGCGAGCACGACGGCCCCGACGGGCACGTCACCGCCCTCGGCGGCGAGCCGCGCCTCCCGGACGGCGAGGCGCATGGCCTGCCGCCAGGGGTCGCGTACGGGGTCCGGTGCCTGGTCTGCGGTGCTCACGGGCGGAATGTAGCCGACCGCGGCCGGCACCGTCATCGTCGTGGAGAAATGGGCAAATGGTGGACGGGCGGGACCTATCGGACCGTTTCGAGGACCTCCGCCGCTCCCAGGACCTCGGCGATCTCGCTGAGGGCGTCGTTGGTGTCGAGGGCGAGGAGCTCCTTCTCGGAGACTCCGAGGTCGGCGAGGATCAGCCGGTCCCCGATCGGGCCCGGGGGCACGGCCTCGGCGGCGGGATCCGCCGCGTCGTCGTCCCCGGGCTCGTCCTCGTCGGCCGGGTCGGGCTCGCCGTCCTCGGTCCCGTCGAGATCCAGGGCGTCCAGCTCGTCCTGGTCGGGATCCTTTCCGAGCAGTTCGTCGGTGAGCAGGATCTCGCCGTACGAACTCCGGGCGGCCGCGGCCGCGTCGGAGACGTAGATGCGAGGGTCCTCCTCGCCGTCCACACGGACGACGCCGAACCAGGCGTCCTCCTGTTCGATGAAGACGAGCACTGTGTCGTCCTCGGCACCGGCCGAGGCTTCACGGGCCAGGTCGGTCAGATCCGACAGGGCCTCCACGTCGTCGAGCTCTGTATCGCTCGCTTCCCACCCGTCTTCGGTGCGCGCGAGCAGTGCGGCGAAGTACACCGTGACTCTCCCACTGGTCTCAGGTGTGCCGGTTGGGGTTCCCCCCGGCGGACTCGGGAGGCGGGGTGTGCAGTTCCGAGCCCCGCCCAATCGGAATCGTGGCAGAAACCATCGCTTCAGGAGAGGTCTTCCGCCCGCTGTGTTCGCGCGGCGTCACCAGCGGAACGTGCGCATGCGCATCTGCTGCCGCATTCGTGCCGCCCTGGCACGGCGTGGCCGGACCCGGTCGCGCAGCTCGCGCGACTCCGCGAGTTCCCGCAGAAACTGGGCTCGGAGCCGTCTGCGCCCGTCCTCGGCGTCCTCCGGCTCCGGGTCCTGTCGCCGGTCGCGCCGGCCCTGATCCGGCATAGACACACCACCCCCAGTCGGTCCTTCCGACTTTCCCTCCGATGGCGGGTTTGATGCCAGCACGAGGGCGCCCCGGACCCGGTTACTGTTGAGGACATGCGGATCCACGTCGTCGACCACCCGCTGGTGGCGCACAAACTCACCACGCTGCGCGACAAGCGCACCGACTCCCCGACCTTCCGGCGCCTCGCCGACGAGCTGGTCACCCTGCTCGCGTACGAGGCCACCAGGGATGTGCGCACCGAGCTGGTCGACATCGAGACCCCCGTCTCGGGCACGACCGGCGTGAAGCTCTCCTACCCGCGGCCCCTGGTCGTGCCGATCCTGCGGGCCGGTCTCGGCATGCTCGACGGCATGGTGCGGCTGCTGCCGACCGCCGAGGTGGGCTTCCTCGGCATGGTGCGTGACGAGGAGACGCTCCAGGCGTCCACGTACGCGACGCGCATGCCCGACGACCTCTCCGGGCGGCAGGTCTACGTCCTCGACCCGATGCTGGCCACCGGCGGCACGCTCGTCGCGGCGATCCAGGAGCTGATCAAGCGCGGCGCGGACGACGTGACGGCCGTGGTGCTGCTCGCCGCCCCCGAAGGCGTGGAGATCATGGAGCGCGAGCTCGCCGGTACGCCGGTGACGGTCGTGACGGCCTCGGTCGACGAGCGGCTCAACGAGAACGGGTACATCGTCCCGGGCCTCGGCGACGCGGGCGACCGGATGTACGGGGCGGCCGAGTAGCCACCCCGTACGGGATCTCGTTACTTCAGTTCATTTCAGCAGTGCTTCTTCGACGTGGCGGACGTCGGTGAGGTCTTGGCCAGCGCGGCCAGGGCCTTGTCGGCGTCCGCCTTCGTCGTGAGCTGCTTGAACGCGGTGCCGATGATCAGGTCGACCTCGGCCGGCTTGGCGCGGGTGTCGGTCTTCAGCTCGGCGCCGGCGAGCTGCGTGCCGAGGACCGGCAGCGCCGCGTCGGTGGCGGCCCTGGCGCCGAGCAGCAGCCCGGGGCCCTTGACCTTCTTGTCGTACGCCTTCGTCGCGTTGCCCACGTCGCCGATGGCGAAGCCACGTTTCTTCAGCTCGTCCGCCGTCTGCTTGGCGAGGCCGCTGCGGGGCGTGGCGTTGAGGACGTTGACCGTGACCTGGCCGGGCTTCGGCAGGATCTTCGGGCTCGCCGAGGGCGACGCCGAGGTCTTCGTCCGGCAGTCGCCGGTGGCTCCCGCGGCCGAGGCCTTGTCACCGCCGCCGGTGAAGACGTCGATCAGCTGCAGAGTGCCCCAGCCGATCAGGCCGACCGCCACGACGGAGGCAACGACGGCGAGCACGATCCTGCTGCGCCCGCGGCTCCGGCGCATACGCGGGTATTTGTCTCCCGTGATGCGGTACTTGCCGCCCATGCCGGGGGGAGTGAGCATGCTCATGGGCGCAGCGTAGTGCGCCCCGGCGGTGATTCCTACTAAATGATCATTGGCCCACGCCGGGGACTACCCGAAAGGGTCAACGCGGGCGCGCGGCCCGCGGCTCAGCCCAGCTCGAGGACGCGGGCGTGCAGCACCTGGCGCTGCTGGAGCGCGGCGCGCACGGCGCGGTGCAGACCGTCCTCGAGGTACAGGTCGCCCTGCCACTTCACGACGTGCGCGAAGAGGTCGCCGTAGAACGTCGAGTCCTCGGCGAGGAGCGTCTCGAGGTCGAGCTGGCCCTTGGTCGTCACGAGCTGATCGAGGCGGACCGGGCGCGGCGCGACGTCCGCCCACTGCCGGGTGCTTTCCCGGCCGTGGTCGGGGTACGGCCGGCCGTTTCCGATGCGCTTGAAGATCACACGGAAAGCCTACCGGGCCCGGCTCTCCGGGCGCAGCCATGGAGACGGAGTGCGAGTCTGGGAAATGACGTCCTAAACATGGGCAAACCGGGAACACTCAATCCGGGGACAGGGGCCAGAAATGAGTGACAGCGAGCCGATACCGGCCGGGCCGGCGAATGCGAAGCCTTCATCAGGGGTAGACGCGGGCGCCGGGTTGACGCCCGGAACCGCCGCTTCCTCAGCCCCGGGCGGGACAGGTGAAGCTTCCCCCACCGGGACCACCGCCCCCGAGCCCGTCACCACGGCCCCCGCTCTCCCCGCCCCCGCCCTGGAGATCGCCGCCGGGTACGCCTTCGCCGGGCCCGCCCTCGATCTCGGCGCGCTCGTGTGGGACGGCCGGTGCCTGCCGGACGCGCAGATCCGGATTCCGCTGGGGATGCTCAACCGGCACGGCCTCGTCGCGGGCGCCACCGGCACCGGCAAGACCAAGACGCTCCAGCTCATCGCCGAGCAGCTGGCCGCGCAGGGCGTCCCGGTCTTCCTCGCCGACATCAAGGGCGACGTCTCCGGCATCTCGGCCGCGGGCGAGCCGGGCCACAGGGTGTCGCAGCGGTCGGCCGAGGTCGGTCAGGAGTGGCGGGCGACCGGATTTCCGAGCGAGTTCTACGCGCTCGGCGGCATCGGCCCCGGCATCCCCCTGCGGGCCACCATCACCGGCTTCGGCCCGGTCCTGCTCTCCAAGTGCCTCCAGCTCAACCAGACGCAGGAGCAGTCGCTCGGCCTGATCTTCCATTACGCGGACCAGAAGGGCCTCGAACTCGTCGACCTCAAGGACCTGCGCGCGGTCGTCACGTTCCTCACCTCCGACGAGGGCAAGCCGGAGCTGAAGACCATCGGCGGGCTCTCCACCGCCACGGCGGGGGTGATCCTGCGCGCCCTGACCGCGTTCGAGCAGCAGGGCATGGGCGACTTCTTCGGCGAGCCCGAGTTCGACAGCAGCGAGCTGCTGCGCACGGCCCCGGACGGCCGCGGCCTGGTCTCCGTACTCGAACTGCCCGCCGTGCAGGACAAGCCGCATCTCTTCTCGACGTTCCTGATGTGGCTGCTCGCCGATCTCTTCCAGGACCTTCCCGAGGTCGGCGATGTGGAGAAGCCGAAGCTGGTCTTCTTCTTCGACGAGGCGCATCTGCTCTTCAGCGGTGCGTCGAAGGCGTTCCTGGAGGCGATCACGCAGACCGTGCGGTTGATCCGGTCCAAGGGTGTGGGCGTGTTCTTTGTGACTCAAACGCCGAAAGACGTGCCGTCCGATGTCCTCGCCCAGCTCGGCAACCGGGTCCAGCACGCGCTGCGCGCCTTCACGCCCGACGACCAGAAGGCGCTGAAGTCGACCGTCAGGACGTTCCCCCACTCCGCGTACGACCTCGAGGAGCTGGTGACCTCGCTCGGTACGGGTGAGGCCGTGGTCACCGTGCTGAGCGAGAAGGGTGCGCCGACACCGGTCGCCGCGACCCGGCTGCGGGCGCCCGAGTCGCTGATGGGGCCCATCGACGCGGCCGCGCTCGACAAGGCCGTGAAGGAGTCGGTCCTGTACTCGCGCTACGCGAACGCCGTCGACCGTGAGTCCGCGTACGAGAAGCTGACGGCCCAGGAGGCCGAGACGCAGGCGCGCAAGGACGCCGAGGCGCAGGCCGCGGAGGCGGCGAAGGCGGAGAAGGCGGCGGCGCGGGGTTCTGGGGGGCGTGGGAAGCCCAAGGAGGACGCGTCGGTCGTAGAACAGGTGGTGGGCAGCGGGATCTTCAAGTCGCTTGCCCGGTCGGTCGGTACGCAGTTGGGGCGGGAGATCTCGCGGTCGCTGTTCGGGACGCGGCGGAGGTAACGGTCTCAGTGGTGGTCCCGGTCCCGCGGGTGCGGGGCCGGGACCTTTGTTGTGCGGGCGGCTCAGGTGCGGTCCTGCGGGTCCGTGTCCTGTGCCTTGTCGTCGGTCGGGGGCGTGGGCTTCGGGGTCTCGCGTGCGGGGCGTACGGCGCGACCGTCGCGTACCGCTTCGGCGCGCAGGAGGGCGCGCAGGACCGCGTAAGGGTCGATGGGCATGAAGGTGTCGTCCTTGTCGTGCGTGGGGGGTGTGCAGGCTCGGTCCGCCGGGAGGGCGGAGCCGGACTGTCAGCAGCGCAGGACGACGCAGCGCAGGGCGTTCAAGGAGTTGAGGGTGGCGCGGGGCGCACGGGGGCGCGCGGGTGGCGCGGGAGGGCGCGCGGGGAGCACGTGGGTGGCGCGTTGGGCGGGGAGGCGAGTGGCGTGCCCCGTCGGCAGGCGCAGCGCGGTGTCAGGGGCGTCCTGGTGGAGCTCGCCGGGTTCGGTGGAGGAGGACGCGGCGTGCGCGGGCGCCGCCTCGGCGCACGGGACCGTGGACGCGAACGCCGTGCCGAGCAGGGTGAGGAGGACGAGCAACGTCCGGGCCCACGCGGGCCGTCGCGCGGTGCGGCGGCCCGCGCCCGCTGGGGAGGCGCGCGTGCTCATGGACGTAAATGTCCCCCGGTGGCGCCCCGAAGACGATCAACGCGGACGAGATCCGCCCTCATGGGCTACGGGACGCGGCGTGTGCTGACGCGCGGCGGGACCTGCTTCGGGTCCTGCTTCGGGTCCTACTTCCCCGCGGCCTTGGCCGCCTTCGCCGCCGCCTTCATCTCCTGCTTGTGCGCCCGCACCTTCGTGAGCGACTCGGGTCCCGTGATGTCGGCGACCGACCGGAAGGACTTCGCCTCGCCGTACGCACCCGCGGCCTCGCGCCAGCCCTTGGGGCGCACCCCGAGCTGCTTGCCGAGCAGGGCCAGGAAGATCTGGGCCTTCTGCGTGCCGAAGCCGGGCAGGTCGTTGAGGCGCTTGAGCAGTTCCTTGCCGTCCTTGACGCCGTCCCAGACGGCGCTCGCGTCCCCGTCGTAGTGCTCGACGAGGTACTGGCACAGCTGCTGGATCCGCTTGGCCATCGAGCCGGGGTAGCGGTGCACGGCCGGCTTGGTGGACAGCAGCTCGGCAAAGGCCTCGGGGTTGTATGAGGCGATCTCGTGCGCGTCGAGATCGTCGGCGCCCAGGCGCTGGGCGATCGTGTGCGGGCCCGCGAACGCCCACTCCATCGGTACCTGCTGGTCGAGCAGCATGCCGACGAGCGCGGCCAGGGGGCTGCGGCCGAGGAGTGCGTCGGCGTCCGGCTCCTGGGCGAGGTGAAGAGTGGCGTCCATGTGTCGATGATCGCGCGGCGTGGGCCGGGGCGCACCCCTTTCTGGCTTAGGTTAGGCTGCCCTAATCTGTAGGACGGGTGAAGGCGGGGCGGGGAAAGCGTGGGCGTCGAGGTCTACCGGGACGAGTGGGGCATACCCCACCTCCGTGCCGACAGCGCGCGGGAACTGGCCCACGCCCAGGGGCGCAACGCCGCCGCCGACCGGGCCTGGCAGATCGAGGTCGAGCGGCACCGCTCGCAGGGCACCTCCGCCGCCTTCCTCGGGCAGGAGGCCGCCGGCTGGGACCGGTTCGCCCGGCAGGCCCGTATCGACGACACGGCCCGGCGCTGCTACCGCGCGCTCGACGAGGAGACGCGCGGCTGGCTCGACGCGTACGTCGCCGGGGTTGACGCCGGACTGCGAGAACTCGGCGGCGCCGCACCGGAGTTCGCCCGCGCCGGCCTCGAACCGGGCCGCTGGCAGCCCTGGACCCCCCTCGGCATCTGGCTGTCCACGCACATCCTGTTCACCGGCTTGCCCGGCAAGCTCTGGCGCGACGAGGTCGTACGCCGCATCGGGCCCGGAGCCGTCGGCCTCTTCGCCACGGACGGCCCCGGCACCTCGGGCAGCAACGGCTGGCTCGTCACCGGCGACCGCACCGCCACCGGCGGCCCCCTGATCGCCGGCGACCCGCACCGCTACATCGAGGACCCGGGCGTCTACCAGCAGATACGGCTCGCCTGCCCGGATTTCGACGTCGTGGGCCTCGCTGTCCCCGGCGTGCCCGGCATCGGCCACTTCGGCCACACCGGCACCGTCGCCTGGGCGATCACCAACGCGATGGCGGACTACCAGGACCTGTACCGCGAGCGGCTGCGGCGGCTTCCGGACGGCGGCGTGGAGGCGTTCGGCCCGGACGGGTGGCGGCCCGCGTCTCGCAGCGTGGAGACCTTCGAGGTGGCGGGCGAGCGGCCGCAGGAGGTCGAGGTGGTCGAGACCGAACGCGGGACGGTCGTCATCGGCGGGCCCGACGAGGGTGAGGGCATTGCACTGCGCCAGCCACCGCGCGTACGCGAGGACTTGGGCTTCGCCGCCCTGCCCGCCCTGCTCCGCGCCCGCACCGTCGCCGACGTGGACCGGGCCTTCGACCGCTGGGCCGAGCCCGTCAACGTCGTCCAGGCCGCCGACACCGAGGGCGGTCTCCTGCACCGCGTCGCGGGCGCCGTGCCCGAGCGCGACCCCGAGAACCTGCTCCGCGTCGTCCCCGCCCACGAGCCCCGGCACGCCTGGCGCGGTCTGCGCGAGCTGCCCCGCGAGCCGGTCGGCACCGTCGCGGTCATGGCGAACCAGCGGGGCCTGGCCGCGCCCCTCGGCATCGAGTTCGCGCCGCCGCACCGGGCCGACCGCATACGGGAGTTGCTCGACGCGCGGGAGGTGTGGACGGCGCCCGGCATGGCCACCGTCCACACCGACACCCGCCTCGCCTCCGCCCGCCCGCTGCTCGACCTGGTGGCCCGCCTCGACGGCCTCGGCCCCGAAGCGGCGGCACTGAGGAAGCGGCTGCTCGCCTGGGACCGGCACATGGACGCGGACAGCGCGGACGCCGCCGCGTACGCGCGGGTGCGGGCGGCGGTCGTACGGAAGCTGGCCGCGCACCCCGCGTTCGCGCCCCTCACGGGGATGGGGGAGGCGTACCCGGAGGTCTTCCGGCCGTGGCTGGCCCTCGCGCCGCGCATCGCGTACGCGCTGGAGACACTGCTGACGACCAGTCAATTCCCTGATGTCGACCGGGAGACGGTCGTCCGCGAGGCGGTCGAGGAAGCCGCCGGGACCACGGTGACCGGCGAGACCTGGGGCGACCGGCACCGGCTCGCCGCCTGGCGGGCACTCCCTGACGGCGATGAGGTCGGTCCGGGCCTGCCCGGCGACCACGACTGCGTCCTGTCCACGTCGAGCGTCCCCGGCGTCACCGACCTCAGCGCCCGCGGCCCGGCCGCCCGCTACGTGTGGGACGTCGCCGACCGCGCGAACAGCCTGTGGGTGGTTCCGCTCGGCGCCTGCGGGATCCCCGGCTCGCCGCACCGCCGCGACCAGCTCCCCCTGTGGCTGCGGGGCGAACTGGTCCCCGTAGTCACGGACTGGACCCGCCTCACCAGAGAAGACCACCCTCATCAGAAGGAGCACCGCGTGTACGAGCAGACCGTCGAAGGGTTCGGCACCGTCAGCGTCAGCCCGGTCGACCCCGCCGCCGACCTCGACGTGCTCCACGGCTGGGTACGCGAGGAGCGCGCCCGGTTCTGGGGCATGGAGGGCGCGAGCCGCGAGCAGGTGCGCGAGACGTACGAGCACCTCGACTCGCTCACCACGCACCACGCCCACCTCGTCCGCCTCAACGGCGAACCCGTCGCGCTCTTCCAGACGTACGAGCCCGAGGCCGACCGGGTCAGCGAGTGCTACGAGGTCGAGGACGGCGACATCGGCGTGCACTTCCTGATCGCCCCGGCCGGGGACGGCGCCGTCAGCGGCTTCACCGGAGCGCTCATGACCGTCCTCATCGCGTACGCGCTCGAAGGGCACGGCAAGCGGCGGATCGTGGTCGAGCCCGACGCGCGCAACGCGAAGGCGGTCGCGCTCCTGGAGCGCGCGGGCTTCGAACTCGGCCCCGAGATCGTGCTCCCGGAGATCGACCTGCCGGAGGTGTTTCTCCCGGAGAAGCGCGCCCGGATCGCCTTCCTCAAGCGCTGACGGCCCGCGGGCTCAGCCTCGTACGAGCATGATCACCGAGGCGGTGACGCCGACCACGACGATCACCGCGCGAAGGACCGCCGGGGGCAGCCTGCGGCCGAACTTCGCGCCGGTCAGGCCGCCCAGCGTGGAGCCGACGGCGATCACCGCGGCCACCGCCCAGTCGACGTCGGCGACGGCGATGAAGATGACCGCCGCGACCCCGTTCACGAGCGAGGCCAGGACGTTCTTCGCCGCGTTGAGGCGCTGGAGGTCGTCGTGGATGAAGCTGCCGAACATGCCCATGAGCAGCACGCCCTGCGCGGCGCCGAAGTAGCCGCCGTAGACACCCGTCCCGAGCACCCCGAACCACATCGGGACGCCGCCGTCGGCGCGCGTAGCCGTGGCCTGGCGCTTCTTCGACCAGCGGCTGAGCCGGGGCTGGAGCACGACGAGGACGCAGGCGGCCAGGATGAGCACGGGCACCACCGCCGTGAACGCGTCGGCGGGCAGCTTCAGCAGGAGCAGCGCGCCCGTGAGCCCGCCGATCAGCGAGGCCGTGCCGAAGCGGAGCAGCCGCTTCTTCTGCCCCTTCAGCTCGCGCCGGTAGCCGTACGCGGCACTGAGCACGCCCGGCACGAGGCCGATGTTGTTCGACACGTTGGCGAGCACCGGCGGATAGCCGAACGCGAGGAGCGTAGGGAAGGTGATGAGCGTTCCGGAGCCGACCACCGCGTTGATCGCGCCGGCGGCGACACCGGCCGCTCCGACGGCCACTGCTTCAAGTGCATCCACATCCGAGATCGTTTCTGAGGCGGACACCCAAGTCAATCCTCGCCATTTCTTGGGAAGTTCCAAGGTGTGGCTTGGAGGCGACCGAATGGCTACGTTGGCGCCGTGACCCTCGACGATCTCCGTGTCTACGTCGCCGTGTGCGCGGCGGGCAGCCTCAGCGCCGTCGCCCGCGACCTCTCCTGCACGCAGTCGGCGGTGAGCCAGCACATCCGGCGCCTCGAACGGGAGGTGGGCGTCAGCCTCCTCGAACGGCACGCGCGCGGTGTCCTGCCGACCGCCGCGGGGCGCATCCTGCAGACCGCGGCCGCCGAGGGCATCGGCGGCATCGATGTCGCGCTGCGCCGCCTGCGCGACCTGGCCCGCGGCGAGCGCGGCGCGGTGCGCGTCACCACGGGCGCGACGACCGTGCGCCACTTCATGTCCGGAGCCATCGTCGGATTCCGGCGCCGCCACCCCCAGGCGAGCCTGGAATTCCAGACGGTCAGCTCCAGCCACAGTGCCTACGAGGCGCTCGCCGCGCACGACCTCGACCTCGCGTGGGTCACCATCGGCGCGCCGGAACGCGGAGTCGAGCAGCGCCCCGTCGTCGAACTTCCCTGGGTCCTCGCGGTGCGCCCCGACGACCCGCTGGCCGGCCGGACCCGGATCGGCCCCGGTGACCTGGCCGCCGCCCACCTCATCAGGCCGCCCGAACAGTCCACGTCGCGCTCCCATCTCGACCGGCACTTCACCGGGCTCGGGATCGTCAGGCCGGCCGGGTCGGACGCGGGCGTCGCCGACTGGGCCACCGCCGTGCACCTCGCCGAACTGGGCCTCGGCCACGCGCTCGTCCCCGAACTGCCCGGCTGGCGCGACCCCGACCGCGCGGGCGGCCCGGTCCTCGTCCCCGTACCGGACCTGCCGCCACTCGCGGTCGGCTGGGCGGTCCGGCGCTGGTCCACGCTGACCCCACTGGCGAGGGCCTTCGCGGACCTGGTGGCGGAGCACTGCGGGAGGTAGGGGCTTCACTGGTTGTGGCGGGGGTCCGGGACCGGGGAGATGTCTCGTGCCTGTGGCGGGGGCCGGGTCTCCGGGGGACGCTGGAAGCATGACCACGACGTACGACCTGAACGCTCTCGCCGACAAGCACGTCGCCGCCGCCCGGACCTCCCCCCACGGCCGCAGCGCGCACCTCCTGCTCCGCGAGGAGACCCTCCGGCAAAGCGTGATCGCCCTGACAGCGGGCGAAGTTCTGGAGGAGCACAACGCGCCGCCCGCCGCGACGCTCCAGGTGCTGCGGGGCGAGGTCGTACTGACAGCGGCCTCGGGCGACGTGACGCTCCACGAGGGCCGGCTCCACGCGCTCCCGCAGGAACGGCACGGGCTGCGCGCGGTCACGGACGCGGCGGTGCTCCTTACGGCGGTCAACGACTGAGGGGCGCCCGCCGCTCCCGGACGCTTCGGCCGGCGCCGAACGGTTCCGCGCCTAGCGTGCGCTGCATGACACAGCGATACCGGTTCAACCGGTACGAGGACATGCGCCGGGCGCCGGCGGACCCCTGCCTCGTTCCCGCCCCGGTCCCGGCCGTCGAGCCCACGGCGCCCGCCGGAGGCGTGGCCCTCGCGGCCGGCACCCTCGAAGGGACGACCCCCCCGATGAACCAGCCCGCCTGCGCGGCCTTCAAAGCCCTGCACCACGACCCCGGCGGCCCCCTCCTCCTCCCCAACGCCTGGGACCACGCCTCCGCCGCCGCGCTCGCCGGGCAGGGGTTCACCGCGATCGGTACGACGAGCCTTGGCGTGGCCGCCGCGGCCGGGCTGCCCGACGGCGCCGCGGCCACCCGCGAGGAGACCCTGCGCCTGGCCCGCCGCCTGGGCGGGGACGCGTTCCTGCTGTCCGTGGACGCGGAGGGCGGGTTCGGCGACGACCCGGCCGAGGTCGCCGGCCTCGCCCGTGAGCTGGCGCAGGCGGGCGCGGTGGGGATCAATCTGGAGGACGGCAGGGCCGACGGCACCCTCACCCCGGCCCCCGTCCACGCGGCGAAGATCGCCGCGGTCAAGGCCGCCGTACCGGACCTGTTCGTCAACGCCCGCACGGACACGTACTGGCTCCCGGACCCGCGGACCGCGCCGGAGCCGGAGACCCGCCGCCGGCTCGACGCCTACCGGCAGGCGGGCGCCGACGGAGTCTTCGTACCGGGCCTGACCGACCCGGCCACGATCACCGCACTGGTGGCGCACCTGCGCCCGTCCGGCATCCCCCTCAACATCCTCTACTCCCCCACGGGCCCCACCGTCCCCGAGCTCGCCGCCCTGGGCGTCCGCCGCGTCAGCCTCGGCTCGCTCCTGTTCCGCGCGGCCCTGGGCGCCGCGGTCACGGCGGCGCTCGGCGTACGGGCGGGCCGGGACGTGGCCCCCGCGGCACCGACGTACGGCGAGGTCCAGGAGCTGAGCGGCGGTGGAGACGCCACGCAAATATGATGAAGCCGGGGTTTTCCGTAACCGGAGCGGTCCATGACGCAGCGTCGTTCCAGCCAGCCCGAGAGCGCCGACGACCTGCTGACCAGGCTCGGCCGCCTTGCCGCACAGGCACGCGCCGGGGCGGAACTCCAGCACGCCCGGGTCGAACTGGCGGAAGCCCTCCAGCGCGAAATGCTCCCCGTCTCGCTGCCCGCCCTGCCGGGACTGCGGACCGCCGCTTGCTACTCGCCGGCCCGCCACGGCCTGGACATCGGCGGGGACTGGTACGACGGGTTCGCCACCCCTGACGGCGCCCTCGGGTTCTCCATCGGGGACGTCCAGGGCCACGACGTCGAGGCCGCCGCCTTCATGGGGCAGATCCGCATCGCCCTGCGCGCCGTGGCCGCCTTCGCCCCGGACCCGGGCGAGGCGCTCGCCCAGGCCAACGACCTGCTGCTGTCGATGCGCCACGAACTCTTCGCCACCTGCAGCTTCATCCGCTTCGACCCGACGACCTGGGTCCTCGAGTCCGCCCGCGCGGGCCACGTCCCCGCCATCTGGGCCACGGTCGACGGCCGGTACGGCGTCTCGACGGACGAGGGCGGGCTGCCGCTCGGCATGCTGCCCGGGTCCAAGTACCCGGTCACCCGGCACCGCCTCTCGACGGCGGGGGCGTATGTCCTGGTCACCGACGGCGTGGTCGAAGGGCCCTCGTTCCCGATCGAGGCGGGCCTGGAACGCGTGGCCCGGGTCGTCGCGGCCGGGGCGGGCGCCGACGCCGCGGAACTTGCCGCCGCGGTGATGGAGGTCGCCGACTGCACCGGCCACCAGGACGACTCCGCGGTACTCGTCCTGTGCCACGACCCGCCACCCGTCCTGCCCGGGTGACAGCGGGCCCCCGGCAGCGCGTGTCACGCTCCGCCACGGAACGGGAGTGATTATGTGATCCAGTGGTGCGCACCGAGGAACTCCGACGCCTCTCCGAGGCCCTGCTGAGGATTCTCGCCGTCGCCGCCGCCTACTACGCGACCGGACGGCTCGGCCTGTGGCAGCGGATCGCCCTCGAAGGCGCGGTCGTCACCCCGCTCTGGCTCCCGACGGGCGTCGCCGTCACCTGTCTGCTCTGGATGGGCCTGCGGATCTGGCCGGGCATCGCGCTCGGCGCCTTCTTACTCATCGACTCGATCAACCCGTTGCGCCTGTCCGACCTCGCGATCGTCGCCGCGAACACCCTGGCCCCGATGTGCGCCTACGTGCTGCTGCGCAAGGTGGGCTTCCGCATCGAGCTGGACCGGCTGCGGGACGGGGTCGCCCTGGTCTTCCTGGGCGGACTGCTGCCGATACTGCTGAGCGCCACCGTGGGCACGTGCGTGCTGGTGCTCAGCGGCAGTCTGGAGTGGAGCGCGTTCTGGACGGTGTGGGCGGCGTGGTGGGCCGGCGACGCCATGGGCGTACTCGTCGGCACCCCGCTGCTGATCGCGCTGAGCAGGGCCAGGCCCCCCTGGAACACCCGCCGGTGGCCGGAGGCAGCGGCCCTGATGGTGACTGCGGCCGTCATCGCACCCCTGGCCACGAGAAGCCCGCTCGCCCTGCTCTTCCTCGTCTTCCCGCTGCTCACGTGGGCGGCGCTGCGCTTCCAGCTCGCGGGGGCGGCGCCGTGCGTGCTGTTCGTGTCCGTACTGGGGATCTCCGCGGCCACCGACCACGTGGGCCCGTTCGCCCACCACACCCTCTTCGAGGTCATGGTCAACCTCCAGGCACTCAACGGCTCGGCCGCGCTCACCGGCCTCCTGCTCGCGGCGATCGTCACCGAACAGAAGAGCATCCGCCAGAAGATCGAACAGGCGGTGAGAGACCTGACGGAAGTGGTGGGACACCTGGCGCCACGGCGGGACGAATGACGGACGCGCGTCGTCCCTGTCAGCTGCGGTCGACCGGGCCGGACGCGTCTTCGGGGATCCGCCGGTGGTTCTTGCGGCTCCGTCTGCCGACACCCGGCATGGGATCGCTGAAGGTGTGCGAGGCGACGCGTGCGTCGTGCCGGGCGTTGATCCGGTGGATCAGGCGCATTCCCATGAGGGTCACGAGGACGATGGCGCCGATGAGGATGATCGCCTCCATGACCGTCACCTCCCGCTTTCCACTGCTTTAACCGTAACTCCGGCCGCGGCAGGCCGCGGCCCGCCGCGACGAGCGTGGGCGCGGCCCCCGGGGTTACCGTAAAGCTACGACGGCATCGCGCCGGTCGACGCACGCCCCGACATCGGCACGGCGGCTCGGTGGGCGTCGGCCGTACGACCGAGGCGGGCGAACCACCATGGCTGAATCCGACACCCCTCACCAGCCCCCAGTGCTTCTGCCGGACGCCCCCCATCCGGAGGCTGAACCCGGAACGGCCCCGCTGAGGCTGGAGACCACCCAGTCCCGCGAAGGGCTCCTGGACGGCGCGTGGTGGCCCCGATCACATGACATCACGGCCGAACTGCCCGCCCTGGTCGCGGAGCTGACCTCGCACCTCGGCCCCATCACGCGCGTCGGCCTCGACGCCGCCGCCTGGGAAGAGCTGCCGACCCGCCTGATCATCGACGACCAGGTCGTGCATCTCGACGCCCACGAGATCGGCGACGGCACCGCACTCGTCACCCGCGGCGACGAGGACCTCTTCGTCCTCCTGGTCGTGCCTCCCGAATCCGAGCCCGAAGCGGCTCGCGCCGCGATGGCCCGCGCCGTACGCCCCGACAACATCACCGAGGCCGCAGAACGCATCGTCGCCAACCCCGACGAATCCTGAGCCGGGAAACGACGCGCGCGCTCCGGTCAGGGGCGGCGGCCCGCAAGGACGCAGAACTCGTTCCCCTCCGGGTCGGCAAGTGGGACCCAGCTCACATCGCCCTGCCCGACGTCGACGTGCCGGGCACCCAGGTCGAGCAGGCGACGGACCTCTTCGGCCTGCTCCCTGTCGGTCGGGTTGACGTCGATGTGGAGCCTGTTCTTGACGGCCTTGCCCTCGGGCACGCGCGCGAAGGTGAGCGCCGGTGGCACCGGGCCGAGGCGGTCCTTGCCCTCGGGCACCTCGGGGGAGCCGATGGTGACAAGCCCGTCCTCCCGGTCGTGCACCTCGTAGCCGAGGACGGAACACCAGAACCGGGCGAGCGCGTCGGGATCTGCACAGTCGATCGCAAGCTCGGTGAACTTACTGGTCATGTGAGGACCTCCCAGTCGAGTAGCCGACTACGCAACCACAGAACGTCGAAGGGCCCCACCGCAAGCGGTGGGGCCCTTCGACGTATTGCCCGGTGAGAGCAATGGCGGAGGATACGAGATTCGAACTCGTGAGGGGTTGCCCCCAACACGCTTTCCAAGCGTGCGCCCTAGGCCACTAGGCGAATCCTCCGCCGCAAACAATACAAGACGTTGGGGGGTGCTCGCGAACATGATCCGGGGGCGGGGATCGGGCCGGGGACCGGGCTCGTGATTCCGGCCGGGCATCCGCTACTGTGGAGCTCAGCCCCTCACGTGGCGCTATCTGACTGAACTCCCCCAGGGCCGGAAGGCAGCAAGGGTAGGTCGGCTCTGGCGGGTGCGTGAGGGGCGTCTTGCGTTCCGGGGCGGCTCGCCCCCGGCGGCCGCGGTCGTCAGCGGCGGCCCTGGTTGTCGGCGGCGGCCCTGGTTGTCAGTGGGCGCCTATAACCTCGTATACGTGTCGTCTCTCGCGCTCTACCGCCGCTATCGCCCGGAGTCGTTCGCCGAGGTCATCGGGCAAGAACATGTGACCGACCCGCTGCAGCAGGCGCTGCGGAACAACCGGGTCAATCACGCGTACCTGTTCAGTGGCCCGCGCGGCTGCGGCAAGACGACGAGCGCGCGCATCCTCGCGCGGTGTCTGAACTGCGAGCAGGGGCCCACACCGGCGCCGTGCGGCGAGTGCCAGTCCTGCCGCGACCTGGCGAGGAACGGGCCGGGTTCGATCGACGTCATCGAGATCGACGCCGCTTCGCACGGTGGTGTCGACGACGCCCGTGACCTGCGAGAAAAGGCCTTCTTCGGGCCCGCGAGCAGCCGCTACAAGATCTACATCATCGACGAGGCCCACATGGTCACGTCGGCGGGGTTCAACGCCCTTCTGAAGGTCGTCGAAGAGCCCCCGGAGCACCTCAAGTTCATCTTCGCCACCACGGAGCCCGAGAAGGTCATCGGGACCATCCGGTCGCGTACGCACCACTACCCCTTCCGCCTCGTGCCGCCCGGGACTCTCCGGGACTACCTCGGAGAGGTCTGCGGCAAGGAGGACATCCCTGTCGCGGAGGGTGTCCTGCCGCTGGTCGTGCGGGCCGGTGCCGGTTCCGTGCGTGACTCCATGTCTGTCATGGACCAGCTGCTCGCCGCCGCGGCCGAGGACGGTGTGACGTATGCCATGGCGACGTCCCTCCTCGGGTACACGGACGGTTCGCTGCTCGACTCCGTCGTCGAGGCCTTCGCCTCGGGGGACGGCGCCGCCGCCTTCGAGGTCGTGGACCGCGTCATCGAGGGGGGCAACGACCCGCGCCGGTTCGTCGCCGACCTCCTGGAGCGGTTGCGGGACCTGGTGATCCTGGCCGCCGTCCCGGACGCGGCCGAGAAGGGCCTCATCGACGCTCCTGTCGACGTCGTCGAGCGGATGCAGGCCCAGGCCGGAGTCTTCGGCGGCGCCGAGCTCAGCCGCGCCGCCGACCTGGTCAACGAGGGGCTCACCGAGATGCGGGGCGCCACCTCACCCCGCCTCCAGCTCGAGCTGATCTGCGCGCGCGTGCTGCTGCCCGCCGCGTACGACGACGCCCGCTCCGTGATGGCCCGGCTCGACCGCCTGGAGCGCGGCGGCCACTTCGTACCCGCGGGACAGGGCTCCGGCCCGGCCATGGGATACGTGCCGTCGCCCGACGCCCACCCCGGCGCGGCCGCGCAGGTCCCTGCGGGGGGCGGTCCTGCCGCTGCCCGGGCCGCGGTGCGGGGGCCGGGACCGGGCGGGGAAGCGGCGCCCGCGCCTATGGCTCCAGCGCCCGCTCCTGCACCGGCACCTACTCCTGCTCCTGCTCCTGCTCCGGCACCGGCTCCGGCTCCTGCTCCTCAGGTATCCGCGCCGCCGGCCGTTGCTCCGGCAGAACCCGCGCCCGCGGCGCCGCCCGCCGGGGCCGCACCCGGCGCGTGGCCCACTGCCGCCCCCGCCGGTGGCGGCAGGCGCCCCGGCGGGTGGCCCACGGCCGCGCCCAGCGGCGGAGGCACTGGTGGGGGCCAGCCCTCCGCCGCGGCGCCCACGCCGCCCCCCGCCCAGCCCCAGCCGCAGGCGCCCGCTCAGCCCCCCGCCGCGGCACCGCCCGCCGCCGGTGGGCTCGACCCGCGCAGTCTGTGGCCGAACATCCTCGAAGTGGTCAAGAACAAGCGCCGCTTCACCTGGATCCTGCTCAGCCAGAACGCGCAGGTGACCGGCTTCGACGGCACGACCCTCCAGCTCGGCTTCCTGAACGCCGGAGCGCGGGACAACTTCGCGAGCAGCGGCAGCGAAGAGGTCCTGCGGACGGCGCTGGCCGAGCAGTTCGGCGTCCACTGGAAGGTCGAGGCGGTCGTCGACCCCTCGGGCGGCGGTGGTGGTGGCGGCCAGGCTCCGCCCCCCGCTCCGGGCGGCGGCTACCCGGGCCAGGGCGGTGGCTACGCGGGTCAGGGCGGCGGTGGTGCCCCCGCGGCACCCACTCCGCCGCGCCCGCCGGCCCCGCAGGCGCAGGCCCCGGCCGCGCCGCGCCCCCCGGAGCGGTCCGCTCCGCAGGCATCCGCCCCCGCGCCGAGACCGGCGGCCCCGGAGCCGCCCCCGGTCTCCATCGAGGACGACATCCCGGCCGACGACGACGCCGACCTCGACGAGTCGGGGGTCCTCTCCGGCCACGACCTGATCGTCCGCGAGCTCGGGGCGACGGTCGTCGAGGAATTCACGAACGAGTAGGCGGCCTCGTAGCGGGACCGGACAGCACGGGCCACGCAGCACAGCCACTGCCCACACGGCTCAGACCCCCGTAAAGGCCCCGGATCGGC
The DNA here is from genome assembly GCF_035918235.1 of Streptomyces sp. NBC_01445. Lineage (NCBI taxonomy): Bacteria > Bacillati > Actinomycetota > Actinomycetes > Kitasatosporales > Streptomycetaceae > Streptomyces > Streptomyces sp. NBC_01445. The sequence continues at coordinate 5,499,184 of NZ_CP109485.1, forward strand.
CCCCGGCACCCCGTCCCATGGAGAAACGCACGAACCCCCGCCGCCCCCGCTCTCGGCGGCCCGTACAAGAGCACACCGGCCCGCCGCCTATGCTGGCTGGCGTGAAGGTCCTCGTCATCGGCAGCGGCGCCCGCGAACACGCCCTGTGCCGCTCACTGTCCCTCGACCCCGACGTCACCGCGCTGCACTGCGCGCCCGGCAACGCAGGAATCGCCGAGGTCGCCGAGCTACTCCCGGTCGACGCCCTCGACGGCGCTGCCGTGGCCCGGCTGGCCGGTGAGCTGGCCGCGGACCTCGTCGTGGTCGGTCCGGAGGCGCCCCTTGTCGCAGGGGTCGCCGACGCCGTACGCGCCGCGGGCATCCCCTGCTTCGGTCCCTCCGGGGAAGCCGCACAGCTGGAGGGCTCGAAGGCGTTCGCCAAGGACGTGATGGCGGGGGCCGGCGTGCCGACCGCCCGCTCGTACGTCTGCACCACCCCGGCCGAGGTCGACGAGGCGCTCGATGCCTTCGGCGCCCCGTACGTCGTCAAGGACGATGGCCTCGCGGCCGGCAAGGGCGTCGTCGTGACCGACGACCTCGAGGCCGCCCGCGCGCACGCCAACGCCTGCGACCGCGTCGTCATCGAGGAGTTCCTCGACGGCCCCGAGGTCTCGCTCTTCGCGATCACCGACGGCGTGACCGTCGTCCCGCTCCAGCCCGCGCAGGACTTCAAGCGCGCGCTCGACGGCGACGCGGGCCCCAACACCGGTGGCATGGGAGCCTATTCGCCGCTCCCGTGGGCCGACCCGAAGCTCGTCGACGAGGTCATGGAGACGGTCCTCCAACCGACGGTCGACGAACTGCGCCGCCGCGGCACGGCCTTCTCCGGCCTGCTGTACGCGGGGCTCGCGATCACCTCGCGCGGTGTGCGGGTCATCGAGTTCAACGCCCGGTTCGGCGACCCGGAGACCCAGGTCGTCCTGGCCCGCCTGAAGACCCCGCTCGCCGGCGTCCTCCTCGCCTCGGCCGACGGCACGCTCGCGGACCTGCCGCCCCTGCGCTGGAGCGACGAGGCGGCCGTGACCGTCGTCGTGGCCTCCCACAACTACCCGGAAACGCCGCGCACCGGCGACCCCATCACCGGGCTCGCCGACGTGGCCGCGCAGGACGCGCCCCACGCGTACGTCCTGCACGCCGGGACGAAGCGGGACGGGGACGCCGTCGTCAGCGCCGGTGGCCGTGTGCTCTCCGTGACCGCGACGGGCTCGGACCTCACACAGGCCCGCGAGCGCGCGTACGCGGCGGTCTCGCGGATCGGCCTCGACGGCTCGCAGCACCGCACCGACATCGCGGCGAAGGCGGCCGCGGAGGCCTGACCGTAAGCCTCACCTGCGTGGACCTCAGGCCCTTGATCCGAAGCGGATCAGGGGCCTGAATGTCATCTACCTCTACCCAAAGCCATTCCATCGAGTGACCGCTCGCCCATCCGGCTGACGATGCCTTGAGCCCCAACTAGGGTGCGGCGGAAGCGTTCGGGCACTTGGCCCACCGGCATTGCGATGTCAGTGACGGGTGCCACAGTGGGGGAATGGACAACGCCATGGGTGCAGGAAACATAAGCAGCAGGGGGTGACATCGGTCGTGTCCGGTATGGGTGCGGAGATGGGCGCGCAGGCCGCGCGCTCCCGGGCTCTCGCGGTGCTGCGCATCCGCGGCAGAGCGCTGGCCGTCGCCCTGCTGCCCGCGGCCTTCGCGGTCGTGCTGGCCGCGGGCGCCGCCACCGGGCACATGGCCGGCGACGGCTGGCGGACGGTGCGGTGGATCGTGACGGTCCTCGCCCTGGTCGTCCTGGCGTGCGCGGCGGGCATCGCCCTCGTGGTGGCCCGCGCCCGTCCGGCCGTCAGCCCGACGGTGCCGATCGCCGAGGAGCGGGCCCCCGATCTCTACCGGCTGGTGCGTGATCTCGCCGACCGGCTCGACGTCCCGGCCCCCTCCGCCATAGCGCTCACCCCGGACTGCGACAGCTGGCTGGAGGACCGTACGCACCCCGCGCACGGACCGCCCAGACCCAAGGACGACGAGGGCCGGATCCCGCGTGACGCCGACGGCCCGGGCATCCGGGGCGGCGGCGCCGGCAGAGGCCGGGTGCCGGCCGCGCCCGTCCTGGTCATCGGCTCCCCCTTCCTGTGGTGGATGCGCGTGGGCGAGCTGCGCGCCGTACTCGCCCCGGTCGTCGCCGGTACGGGGCCGTCGGCGCACCCGGACATAGCGGCCGCGCGCCGCTTCGTGCGGGGCCTGGACGCGGCGGTCGCCGTCGCTGCGGCGCCCGGTCGCGGACCGCTGGGGCGGGCGGTCCTCGGTTGCGTCGGCTGGGTCGCGCGCCTGCTCCTTCGCAGCTGCCGGGGCCACGCCGGCGAGATGGAGCGCGGGGTCGCCGCGGCCGCCGCCGAGCGCGCACAGACGGTGGACTACGGCGTGCGGATCGTCGCCCAGGAGCAGGTCGGCCTGGCCTACGCGGGCTGGGACCGGCTCCTCACCCGGGTCGCGCTGCCCGCCTGGCGCATGGGGCGCTGGCCCTCCCGTCTGGACGTGGGCGTCGTCGCCGCACTCACCGAGCTGTCCCGGCGCGACCGCCTCGCCGAGGGCTTCGCCTCCCGGCTCGGGGAGCGGCCCGCCTGCGATCTGCTGGAGGAGCCGGGCACGGTGGACGAGGCGGCGTCGCTGCTCGCGGCCAGGCTGTTCCACGGAGGCCCCGCCGAGCCGGGCCCCGACTGGGCGCCGGTCGACTGGCAGGAGTATCCGGACGAGGTCGTGGACCGTAAGTGGCGCATGGACGCGGCGCGCCTCCACCGCGTCCTCGACGCACTGGGCGTACGCAGCTCCGCGGACCCCGCGTCCCCCGACCCGGAGGGCCCGACACTCGCCCGGGTGATGGAGCACCTCGCATCGGCGACGCGTGCCGGGGACTCCGTAGGGCCCGTGGCCCCCGTAGACCGGGAAGATCCCACCGTCCCCGCCAAGGACCTCACCGACGCTGCCGACACCGACGCCACCGTCTCCCCCGACGACGACTCCACCGCCCCCGAGGACCCCGAAGACGCCGAGGAGCGCGAGGACACCCCCACCGCTCTTCTCGCCGCCGGCCTCAGTGCCGAGTCGGCCCGCGAGGAGAGTGAGCGCCCGGCCCCGCCCGTGCCCGCCGCCGGCCAGGGGCCCGACGACGCGCTGTGGGACGAGGGCATGCTCCCGCTCTTCCCGCTCCAACCACCCCGCACAGGACGCGAGTTGGTGGCCGACCACGTCACGGCGATGGTGTGCTGCGCCGCCGTGGACACGGCCGGAGCCGCCCCCGGCCTCGACTGGCTGGACGGCCCCTCACTCCTGGTCGACGGCGAGCGCGCCAAGGATCTGACCCCGCGGGTCCTGAGCCTCGTGGAAGAGGGAGACCCGGAGCCCCTGCGCGCCTGGCTCACCCGCCTCGGCATCCGCCCCGAGAAGCCGGTCCGACTGGTGTAGGCCGCGACGGCAATCGCGGCACACCCGCACCCCGCGCCTCTCGCATCCGCACCGTCCACCCCCAACCTCCGGAGGCTCACGTTCCGTTCACGTCAATTCGCGACGAACGGTGACGGAGTGCGTGCGTAATGTGATGTGCTGGGGTCGGTCGCTGACAGACGGAGCGCACGAGGGCTCGGGGGAGCGAGGGAGGGAAGCGGGCATGGGGCCGGAACGGGAGGGGCAGAAGGCCGAGTGGCCGGAACACGCGCGGTCACCCCGCACCATCCGCCGCTGGGAGTCCGGCGCGCTCGCCCACGCCGTGAGCGACCCCTTCGGCCAGGGCCCCCTGCCGTGGCTGCGCGGCAGCGAGCACTACTTCGACGACACGGGCCAGGTGGTCCCCTGGTACGTCGACCACGCCCCCCAGCCCGGCGCGAGCACCGTCGCCACCAGCATCCCCAGCCCCCGCACCGGCGGCCCCCGCACGGCCGACGACGTGCACCGCCAGATCAAGGGCTTCACGTCGACCGGAGCGGCCGCGCCCGGCGAGGCGATCGACTTCCACATCACGGTGGACCCGCCCCAGCAGTTCAGCGTCGACATCTACCGCATCGGTCACTACGGCGGCGACGGTGCCAGCAAGATCATCACCAGCCCGCGGCTCTCCGGCATCGTCCAGCCGGCCCCGCTCACCGCGGACCGTACGGTCTCCTGCCACCACTGGTGGCTGTCCTGGCGCCTGCAGATCCCGTCGTTCTGGAACGTGGGCGCGTACGTGGCCGTCCTCACCACCGTCGACGGCTACCGCTCGCACGTCCCCTTCACGGTCCGCGACAGCCGGCCCGCCGATCTCCTCCTGCTCCTGCCGGACGTGACCTGGCAGGCGTACAACCTCTATCCGGAGGACGGGCACACGGGCGCGAGCCTCTACCACGCGTGGGACGAGGAGGGGCGACTGCTCGGCGAGGGCGACGCCGCGACGACGGTCTCCTTCGACCGTCCGTACGCCGGCGCGGGTCTCCCCCTGCACGTCGGCCACGCCTACGACTTCATCCGCTGGGCCGAGCGGTACGGCTACGACCTCGCGTACGCCGACGCCCGCGACCTGCACGCGGGCCGCATCGACCCGACCCGCTACCGGGGCCTCGTCTTCCCCGGCCACGACGAGTACTGGTCGACGCCGATGCGCCGCACCACCGAAGTGGCCCGCGAGCACGGCACGTCACTCGTCTTCCTCTCCGCCAACACCATGTACTGGCAGGTGGAGTTGGGCCCGTCCCCGTCCGGCGTGCCGGACCGGCTGCTCACCTGCCACAAGCGCAGAGCGCCCGGGAAGTCCGCCCTGTGGCGCGAGATCGACCGCCCCGAGCAGCAGCTCATGGGCATCCAGTACGCGGGCCGGGTCCCGGAGCCGCACCCCCTCGTCGTGCGGAACGCCGACCACTGGCTGTGGGAGGCCACCGGGGCGCACGAGGGCGACGAGATCGACGGCCTGGTCGCGGGCGAGGCCGACCGCTACTTCCCGCGCACCGCGCTGCCCGAGCACGAGGACCGCATCCTGCTCGCCCACTCGCCCTATCGCGACAGCGAGCGGGCGCCGCGTCACCAGGAGACGTCCCTGTACCGGGCGCCGTCCGGATCGCTGGTCTTCGCGTCCGGCACGTTCGCCTGGTCCCCGGCCCTCGACCGCCCCGGCCATGTCGACCCGCGGATCCAGCGCGCGACGGCCAACCTCCTCGACCGGATCTGCAAACGCGACTGACCAGCCGCTCCCCGACCCGTCTCCGCAGCTGCCGCCCGCCGGACCCGTGGCCAAAACTCATCCCCGTATGAGCGAGAATCAGGTGCACTCGTACATATCCACGGGGAGGAACCGTGTCCGGATTCGTCGAAAAGCCCGAACCCCAGCAGGTGCCGGGCCTGGTACACCTCCACACCGGCAAGGTGCGGGACCTGTACCGGAACGAGGCGGGCGACCTCGTGATGGTCGCCTCAGACCGCATGTCCGCCTACGACTGGGTGCTGCCCACCCCCATCCCCGACAAGGGCCGCGTGCTCACGCAGCTGTCGCTGTGGTGGTTCGACCAGCTCGCCGATCTGGTCCCCAACCACGTCCTGTCGACCGAGCTGCCGCCCGGCGCCCCCGCCGACTGGCAGGGCCGCACCCTCATCTGCAAGTCGCTGCGCATGGTCCCCGTCGAGTGCGTGGCCCGCGGCTATCTCACGGGCTCCGGCCTCGTCGAGTACAACGACTCGCGCACGGTCTGCGGCCTCGCGCTGCCCGAGGGCCTGACCGACGGCTCGGAGCTGCCCGCCCCGATCTTCACGCCCGCCACGAAGGCCGAGGTCGGCGAGCACGACGAGAACGTGTCGTACGAGGAGGTGGCCCGCCAGGTCGGCGCGGAGACCGCCGCCCAGCTGCGCCAGATGACGCTCGCCGTCTACGGCCGGGCCCGGGACATCGCGCGGGAGCGCGGCGTGATCCTCGCGGACACCAAGTTCGAGTTCGGCTTCGACGGCGAGGCGCTGATCCTCGGCGACGAGGTCCTCACCCCGGACTCGTCCCGCTTCTGGCCCGCCGCCGAGTGGGAGCCGGGCCACGCCCAGCCGTCGTTCGACAAGCAGTACGTGCGGAACTGGCTGACGGGCCCCGAGTCGGGCTGGGACCGCAAGAGCGAGCAGCCGCCGCCGGCGCTTCCGCAGCAGATCGTGGACGCGACGCGCGCCAAGTACATCGAGGCGTACGAGCGCCTGACCGGCGTCAGCTGGTAACCACGGCGCCGCAGCTACGCGAAAGCCCCCGGCACCTGAGGTGCCGGGGGCTTTCTGTGGAGCGAACGACGAGGTTCGAACTCGCGACCTCAACCTTGGCAAGGTTGCGCTCTACCAACTGAGCTACGTTCGCACTGCGCCGTGGCGCGAGAGCAACTATACCCAACCTCGCTCCCGTGCGAGCCGCACTGCCGAGTGCCGGTTCTCGGCCCCGAGCTTCGAGACGGCGGACGACAGATAGTTCCGTACGGTCCCCTGCGAGAGCGCGGCGCGCTCCGCGATCTCCGCCACGGGCGCCCCGTCGGCGGCGAATTCGAGCACCTCGGCCTCGCGAGCGGTCAGCGGGGAGTCGCCCGCGGCGATCGCGTCGGCCGCCAACTCCGGGTCCACATAACGGTTTCCCGCGTGCACGGTCCTGATGATCTCGGCGAGCCGCTGGGCGCTCACGGTCTTCGGCACGAAGGCGCGCACCCCGGCGGACAGGGCCCGTTTCAGATGCCCGGGGCGCCCGTGACCGGTCACGATCATGACCCGGCACGCGGGCAGTTCACCGCGCAGCGCTGTGGCGACCTTCACACCGTCGGCGCCAGGCATCTCCAGATCGAGCACGGCCACATCGGGCCGGTGGGCCCGGGCCATGGCGAGCGCCTCGGGCCCGGTGGCGGCCTCGGCGACGACGACCAGATCGTCCTCGAGCCCGAGCAGCGCGGCGAGCGCCCCCCGGATGAGGTGCTCGTCATCGGCGAGCAGCACGCGCACGGTCACCCGGCGCTCCTTTCGTACGCGGCGTCGCGCCGCTGTTCCACGGTGGGCCCGGCGAGCGGCACCTCGGCCACGACCCGGAACATCCCGTCCGCATCCGGCACCACACCGGCCTCAAGCGTCCCGGCGACCTCGGCAAGGCGCTCCCGCAGCCCCGCGAGCCCCGACCCGCCGCTCAGGGCCCCAGGCGTTCCGGCCCCGTCGTTCTCCACGCTCAGGACCACCGCGTCCGGCCCCACCCGTACGCCGATGTCGCAGTGCCGGGCGTCCCCGTGCCGCAGGACGTTCGTCGTGGCCTCGCGGACGACCCAGCCGAGGGCGGACTGTATGGGGCCGGGCAGCTCGGCGGCCGGACCTGTCACCTCGCAGGAGATCCCCGCGGCGGTCAACACGCCCTGCGCTCCCGCCAGTTCGGCCGACAGGTCGGCTTCGCGATAGCCGCGTACGACCTCCCGCACTTCCCTCTGTGACTCCTGGGCGATGCGCTGCACCTCGGTCATCTGGTCCACGGCCTCGGGCCGCCCGCGCAGGGTGAGCTGGACCGCGAGCTCGCTCTTGAGCGCGATCACGGCGAGATTGCGGCCCATCACGTCATGGAGATCGCGCCCGAACCGCAGCCGCTCCTCGGCGACGGCGAGCCGCGCCCTGGTCTCGCGGGCCTCGTCGAGTTCGTGGACGGCGTTCAGCAGCCAGACGGAGAATCCGGCGGTCAGCGCGAAGATCGCGGTGGTGAACAGCACGGTGGCCGCCGTGATGAGAGCGGCGGGCGCGGGCAGCCCGGACGGCACGGACGCCGCCCCGGCACCGAGGGACGCGCCGAGCGCCGCGCCGATCACCCGCCTGCGGGTGCGCAGCCCGGGCGTGGCACAGCCCGCGCCGACCATGAGGATGCCGACGAAGAGGACGAGCGCCGTGCGGGTGCCGGCCTCCTCGTCCGCGGGCACCCGCAGCATCACGCCGAGCGTCCCGACGGCGATCACGGCGGTGACGACGCCGTACGCGATGACGAGGCGGACCGGCTGCTCGCGCCGGCCGCGCGTCCAGTCGAGCGCCCTGGACGTGGTCACCGCGCCGAACACGGCATGCGCGCAGAGCGCGAGGAACAGGGTCCACGCGAGCGCGGCCGGCACCTCACCGAAGGCGAGCGGCCCGAGCCAGCAGATCTCGACGAGCCCGAAGGAGTGCAGAGACCACCGTGTGTACGTCTCCACCTTCGCCGGGGTGCTCTTCCCCCGCCACCACGCGCCAGGCCGCCTCATGTCCCCGCTCCGTCGGATCAACGCCGTGGTTCCCAGCGGAACCACCGTCGTACAGCAAACACGGCGAGGACGGTCCAGGCCACAGCGGTGGCGACGGCGCCCAGGGCGTCGTACGCGGAGAGATCCCCGGTCCAGCCGCCCCGTACGAGGGTGATCACCGGCGTGAGGGGCAGCAGTTCGCACACCGACGCGAGACGGTCCGGCATGACTTCGAGCGGTACGACGGTGCCGGAGCCGAGCATCGAGAGGAGCAGCAGCGGCATGGCCGCGACCTGCGCGCTCTCGACGCTCTTGCTGAAACTCGCGGTGACGGCGGCGAGCGCGGGCCACATCACCAGCCCCAGCAGCAGCCCCACGACGGCGTAGTACGGCGCCTGCGGGGCTCCCACGTCGAGGAACGCCGTGCAGGCGGCGACGAGGACGAGGCTCTGCGCGAGGCCGATGGCGACGGAGGGCACCGCGGCGCCCGCGAGGATCTCCGCGTCCCGCAGCTCACCGGTGCGCAGCCGCTTGAGGACGAGTTCCTCGCGCCGCGCCGCGTACACGCCGACCAGCGCGCTGTAGACGGCGAAGAGGAGGGAGAAGCCGATCGCGGACGGCAGCAGCACCGAGCCGACGGTGAGCCCCGCACCCTTCAGGTCCATGCTGTCGATCGACGAGCGCACGCTGAACGGCAGCACCAGCGGCACGAACACCGCGGTGAAGAGCGTGCCCTTGCTGCGCCCGATCAGCGTCAGCTCCGCGCGGGCGAGCGCCCGCATCCGCCCTGCGGCCGTCGTGCCGCCCGTGACCGCGGGCTTCGTCCTGTCCGTCACGACCGCGCTCATCGCGCCGCCACCTCGTCCCTGTACTCCGTGCCGGCCGTGGTTTCCGTACGCGCCTCCTGCGCGATCCGCAGGAACGCCTCTTCGAGGGACGCGCTGCGCACGTCGAGCCCCCGCAGCTCGACCCGGGCGTCCCTGGCCCACAACAGGAGCCCGGTGGCGGCCCGTTGGAGCTCGCCGGTCCGCAGCCGGATGGTGCGGCCGTCCGTCTCGTGGCCGCTGACGCCGAGCTCGGCGAGCGGCGGGAGGTCGCCGGGGAAGTACCCGTCGGGAAGTTCGAAGGAGATGTGCGAGGGCTGGGCGGCGACGACCTCGTCGACGCGGCCCTCGGCGGCGATCCGCCCCTCGTGCAGGATGGCGAGCCGGTCGGCGAGCTCCTCGGCCTCTTCGAGGTAGTGAGTGGTCAGCAGCACGGTGGTGCCCTCGGCGCGCAGCTCGCGCACCAGGTTCCAGGTGGCGCGCCGCCCCTCGGCGTCGAGACCGGTGGTCGGCTCGTCGAGGAAGAGGACCTCGGGCCGGCCGAGCAGCGCGAGCGCCAGGTCCAGGCGCCGCTTCTCGCCGCCGGACAGCTGCTTCACGCGGACCCGGGACCGCCGTTCGAGCCCGACGAGCTCAAGGGCCTCACCGGCGGGCCGGGCACCGCTCGTGCATCCGCCCCACATCCGGACGGCCTCGGCGACGGTCAGCTCGGACGGAAAGCCGCCTTCCTGGAGCATGACCCCGACGCGCGGCCTGACCAGGTCGCGTTCCGTGTACGGGTCGTGCCCGAGGACCCGTACACGGCCGCCGGCCGGGACGGCGAGTCCTTCGAGGAGTTCGACGGTGGAGGTCTTGCCCGCGCCGTTGGTGCCGAGGAGGGCGAAGAGTTCTCCGCGGGCGACGGAGAAGGTCACTCCGCGCACCGCCTCGTACGAGCCCCCGTACACGCGTCGCAGATCGGTGACGTCGATCACGCGCTCGTTCGTTTCCATGCTCCGAGCCTTTCCCGGCGCCGGGGCGAGGAGCAGTGCGCGCTGTCACCGAACCGCATGACAAATGTCAGAGCGGGTCGCGGACATGCGCCGCGGGAGACGAGAGAGAGGCGGACATGCAGAAGGCCCCGATCCGATGGACCGGGGCCTTCAACTGGAGCGAACGACGAGGTTCGAACTCGCGACCTCAACCTTGGCAAGGTTGCGCTCTACCAACTGAGCTACGTTCGCACTGCCTCCGATCGACTCTCATCGATCGGCGCGAGCACCAGCCTACCGCACTCCGAAGAGTGGTCGGTACGCGATGCAGAGCGGGTGACAGGAATTGCACACTGCGCCTTCCCCCTGGAAGGGGGATGTTCTACTACTGAACTACACCCGCAAGACTCCGTGAGGTCCGGCCTTTCGGCCTCGCCCCTCGGCGTGTTCCAGACTTTAGCTGATCAACAGGGGTGCAGCGCAAGTCGGCTGCTCTGCGGGCTGTCGGGGGTGTCAGTTGGCCGCCTCGAACGCCTCGTAGACCCGCTTGGGGATGCGGCCGCGTGGCGGGACGTCCATCTTGTGCGAGCGCGCCCAGGCGCGGACGGCCGCCGGGTCGGCGGACACCGCGGTGTGCTTGAAACTCCTGACGGTCTTCCCCGACGCCGCACGGCCCGAGCCGGTCTGCTTGCGGCCGGCCTGGAGGAAGGGAGCCAGCGCCTTGCGCAGTTTCTTGGCATTGGCTGGATTCAGGTCGATCTCGTACGACTTGCCGTCGAGACCGAACACGACCGTTTCTGCGGCTTCTCCGCCGTCGATGTCGTCGGAGAGAGTGACCACGACACGCTGCGCCACGAATATCGGTCCCTTCGTGCGACATCTGCACCTTGACGTGCGCCGATGTCGACTGTCCGGCTGTTATGGGGCAAAGCAGAGGCGAACTGCCCGCTTTCGCCATTTCCTTTTTACCCTGCATGGCATTGCATTGTGAAGACCGACTAAATCCCCCCGCGTGTCCGGAGGCAATGGGTCTCCGAAATCTTTCCCCGGATTTTCCACGGGGTCACCGGGGCTGTTGCAGTAACGTGATCCGGCTCTCGTAGCTTCCTACGGTCTACGCGAGTAGAAATTTTGTCCGGGTAGTCTGAAGGGACCTGCTCAGCACCACACACCGGGAGTGCCAGTGGCACGCGTCGTAGTCGACGTCATGCTCAAGCCGGAGATCCTCGACCCCCAGGGCCAGGCGGTGCAGCGTGCACTGCCGCGCCTCGGTTTCGAGGGCATCTCCGACGTACGTCAGGGAAAGCGATTCGAACTCGAGGTTGACGGGCCCGTTGACGATGCCGTCCTCGCCCGTATCCATGAGTTGGCCGACACGTTCCTCGCCAACACCGTGATCGAGAACTTCACCGTGAAGGTGGAAGAACCCGCGGTGGGGGCAGAAAAGTGACCGCTCGTATTGGAGTCGTCACCTTTCCCGGATCCCTCGACGACCGGGACACGCAGCGCGCGATCCGACTCGCCGGCGCGGAACCCGTAGCCCTCTGGCACAAGGACAAGGATCTGAAGCAGGTCGACGCTGTCGTCCTGCCCGGTGGATTCTCCTACGGCGACTATCTGCGGGCGGGTGCCATCTCCCGGTTCTCGCCGGTGATGGAGAGCGTCGTCGACCAGGCCAAGGCGGGTCTTCCCGTTCTCGGTATCTGCAATGGCTTCCAGGTCCTGACCGAGGCGCATCTGCTCCCCGGCGCGATGCTCGGCAACGACCATCTGCACTTCATCTGCCGTGACCAGAAGCTGCGCGTGGAGAACACGGACACCGCCTGGACCGCCGACTACACGGCCGGCCAGGAGATCCACATCCCGCTGAAGAACATGGACGGCCGCTACGTCGCCGACGAGCGCACGCTGGACATGCTGGAGGCGGAGGGCCGCGTCGCCTTCCGTTACGTGGGCTTCAACCCGAACGGCTCGCTCCGCGACATCGCCGGCATCACGAACGAGGCGGGCAATGTCGTCGGTCTGATGCCGCACCCGGAGCACGCCGTCGAGCCGCTCGTCGGCTCCGGTCGCACCGACGGCCTCCCCTTCTTCACCTCGATCCTCAAGAAGCTGGTCGCCGCCTCATGAGCCTCGACACCGTTGAGAACGCCGCACAGACCCCCGACGTCGAGCTCCCCTGGGCCGAACTCGGCCTGAAGAAGGACGAGTACGAGCGCGTCGTGGAGATCCTCGGCCGCCGCCCGACCGGCGCCGAGCTCGCCATGTACTCCGTGATGTGGTCCGAGCACTGCTCGTACAAGTCGTCCAAGATCCACCTGCGCCAGTTCGGCGAGAAGGCGCCGCAGTCCGACGCGCTGCTCGTCGGCATCGGTGAGAACGCCGGTGTCGTGGACGTCGGCCAGGGCTACGCCGTCACCTTCAAGGTCGAGTCGCACAACCACCCGTCGTACGTCGAGCCCTACCAGGGCGCGGCCACCGGCGTCGGCGGCATCGTGCGCGACATCATCGCGATGGGCGCGCGCCCGGTCGCCGTTGTGGACCCGCTGCGCTTCGGCGCCGCCGACCACCCCGACACCAAGCGTGTCCTGCCCGGTGTCGTCGCCGGCATCGGCGGCTACGGCAACTGCCTGGGCCTGCCGAACATCGGCGGCGAGGTCGTCTTCGACGCCTGCTACCAGGGCAACCCGCTGGTCAACGCGGGCGCCATCGGCGTCATGCGGCACGAGGACATCCACCTCGCGAAGGCGTCAGGACCGGGCAACAAGGTCATCATGTACGGGGCCCGTACGGGCGGTGACGGCATCGGTGGCGCCTCGATCCTGGCCTCCGAGACCTTCGACGACGCGAAGCCCTCGAAGCGTCCCGCCGTGCAGGTCGGTGACCCCTTCCAGGAGAAGCTCCTCATCGAGTGCACCCTGGAGGCGTTCGCCGAGAAGCTCGTCGTCGGCATCCAGGACCTCGGAGCCGCCGGAATCTCCTGCGCCACCAGCGAGCTGGCGTCCAACGGCTCGGGCGGCATGCGCGTCGAGCTGGACGACGTACCGCTGCGCGACTCCACGCTCTCGCCCGAGGAAATCCTCATGAGCGAGTCGCAGGAGCGCATGTGCGCGGTCGTCGAGCCGGAGAAGGTCGCCCGCTTCCTCGAGATCTGCGAGAAGTGGGACGTCATCGCGACCGTCATCGGCGAGGTCACCGACGGCGACCGCCTGGAGATCTTCTGGCACGGCGAGAAGATCGTCGACGTCGACCCGCGCACGGTCGCCCACGAGGGCCCGACCTACGAGCGCCCGTACGCCCGCCCCGCGTGGCAGGACGCGCTCCAGGCCGACGATGCGAACAAGCTGCCGCGGCCCGCCTCCAAGGAGGAGCTGAAGGACCAGGTCCTGAAGCTGGTCGCGTCGCCCAACCAGGCGTCGAAGAAGTGGATCACCTCGCAGTACGACCACTTCGTGCAGGGCAACACCGTCCTCGCGCAGCCCGAGGACTCGGGCATGATCCGCATCGACGAGGAGTCGGGGCTCGGCGTCGCCATCGCGACCGACGGCAACGGCCGTTACGCGAAGCTCGACCCGTACCACGGCGCGCAGCTCGCCCTCGCCGAGGCGTACCGGAACGTCGCGACGACCGGCGCCAAGCCGCTCGCGATCTCCGACTGCCTGAACTTCGGTTCGCCCGAGGACCCGGACGTCATGTGGCAGTTCGTCGAGGCCATCCGCGGTCTCGCCGACGCCTGCCAGATCCTCGGCACCCCGGTGACCGGCGGAAACGTCTCGCTGTACAACCAGACGGGCGAGGCGGCGATCCACCCGACGCCGGTCGTGGCCGTGCTCGGTGTCATCGACGATGTCGCCCGCCGCACGCCGGTCGCCTTCAGGGAAGAGGGCCAGCTCCTCTACCTGCTCGGCGACACCCGTGAGGAGTTCGGCGGCTCGGCCTGGTCGCAGGTCGTCCACGACCACCTCGGCGGTCTGCCGCCGCAGGTCGACCTGGAGCGGGAGCGGCTGCTCGCCGACATCCTGATCTCGGCGTCCCGCGACGGCATGGTCGACGCCGCGCACGACCTGTCCGACGGCGGTCTGATCCAGGCCGTGGTCGAGTCGGCGATGCTCGGCGACAAGGGCGCGCGGCTCATCGTGCCCGACGGCCTGGACGCGTTCACGTTCCTGTTCTCCGAGTCGGCGGGCCGCGCGGTCGTCGCCGTCCCGCGGAGCGAGGAGCTGCGCTTCACCGACATGTGCGGCGCACGCGGCCTCCCGGCCACCCGCATCGGCGTGGTCGACGGCGACACGGTCGACCTCCAGGGCGAGTTCGCCCTCTCCCTCACGGAACTCCGCGAGGCCCACGAGGCGACGATCCCGGCGCTGCTGGCCTGACGATCGTCCCCGTACGAACGCGAAGGCCCCACCCGGCTGTAACTGCCGGGTGGGGCCTTCGCGTTGAGAGCCCCACGGGCAGGCGTGAGGCGCCGTCCCGCACGCACCCTGCTGGTAGCTTCGATGACTCGCGGGCCGGGATCCGGGGGTGGAGGAGCGGTGGACGTGCCGCGCCGTGTGCGCAAATCCGTCAACGTACTGCTGTGTCTGGTCGCCGTGGCGGGGATCGGGTGGAGCGGCCGCGAGATCTGGCAGGTCTGGCAGGGCCGGCACCAGATCGACGAGGCCTGTGCGGGGATCGTGCCGGCCGGGCGGGTGCTCGCGCTCTCGCCTGCTGGCGGCACCCTCTCGCACCGACAGGCGGACGAGGGGACGATCGAACTCGACGCGGGCCTGCCGCAGGACTGCGAGATCTTCAGCACCGAGGCGGGCGAGAAGCACGGCACCAGCAGCGGCGAACGGTGGTTCTTCACGGGCACGGTGGGTGCGCTGCCGGAACAGTCTGTGGTCACCGACGACCCGTTGGAAGAACTCGTGGACTTCAACGGCGACCCCACCTACCCCGTCCAGCCGCTCGGCGGCGGTGTGGCGGGCGTGGTGGGGGACACGGGGGTCATGGTCCAACTCCCCTGCCCGAAGGGACGGTCCAACGGAGTGCCGGTCACGGACCTGTGGGCGCGGGCCGAACTGATGGATCCTGGCCCGCATTTCACCGAGAAAGGCCAGCTCGGCGCGCACGACCGGCAGACGCTGGCGAAGGCCGCGGTCACCATGGCCAACCGTCTCGCCGAGCGGCTCGGCTGCGCCGAACGGCTGCCCGATCCTCCGGCGGACATCCCCGCCTTGACCGAGGGTCCGGTCCCGGCAGCGCGCGCGGACGGTACCTGCGCCTGGTACGGGAAGGCGGGCTTCTCCCGCCGGCCGGGGCTCCCCGACCAGGTCCTCCAGAGCCGCACGGACGACAGGCTGTGGGACGAGAGCTGCGGCCTCGTCCTCAGCGGGAGCCGCGCCCGGTCGCTCTGGCTGGCCGGGACGAAGGATCACGAACACCTCATCAGCCCGAAGCGGCCGGGCCAGTACTTCGTCTCCCTCCACACCTACGCGGGAGAGGAAGCCACAACCATCAGGCTCAGCCGCACCGACTACGACGAGCCCGCGGACGAGGCCGAACCGGGCAAGGCGGGCCGCAGCAGCGAGGAGCCGGTCTGGTGGGCCTCATCCGAGTGCGACGGGCGACCGCAGATCCACACCATGACCGTTGCCTACGGCTACGACGACCTGATGACCCCCGTCCTCGAGAAGGTCTTCCGGGCCTACGTCACCGACGTCACCGAGCGCCGCGGCTGCTCGCAGGTCAAGTTCCCCGCCGCCTCGACGTTCCACTCGGACCCCGATGCGGCCTAGGCCCACGTTCGCGAAGAACGCATGCCGGTCGCGGCATAGGCTCCCCCCATGCCACCGGCCAAGAAGCGCGCCCGCTCCTATGACTCCGCCAAGACCCGGACGGCGGTGCTCGCACAGTTCGCCCTCGTACGGGATGCAGTGGCGAGCCTCACGCCCGAGCAGCTCAGCGCCCCGACCCGGCTCGATGACTGGACCGTGCGGGAGCTGGCGGCGCACTTCACGATGGCGGTCGGCGCGGTGGTCAGGGGGCTGGAGATGCCCGAGCCGGCCAAGCATGAACTCCCGCTCCTGGACTGGCCGTCGGGGACCGCTACCGAGTCCGCCGCCATCGCCGACGGCACCCGGGAGCTCGCCGCGAGCGCCACACCCGAGGAACTCTTCGCGCGTACCACGGCCCGTATCGAGAAGTCCCTGGCCGAGGCCCCCGGCACCCGCCTGATCCCCACGCGGTTCGGCGCCATGACTCTCGCCGACTTCCTCGTCACCCGTACCGTCGAACTCGTCGTCCACACCGACGACCTGAACGACGCGCTGCCCGGACTCGATGTCCCCTACGACCGTCAGGCGCTCGCCGCCTGTACGAGGCTGCTCGCCGACGCCCTCGCCGTGAAGGCGCCCGGCGCGTCGACCGAGGTGCGGATCCCGCCGTTCGCCGTCGTCCAGTGCGTCGAGGGCCCCCGCCACACCCGCGGCACCCCGCCGAACGTCGTCGAGACGGACCCGCTCACCTGGATCCGCCTCGCCACCGGACGCGTCGAGTGGCGCGCCGCCCTGGACGACGCGAAGGTCAGCGCGAGCGGCGAGCGGGCCGATCTCAGCAAGCTGCTGCCCCTCATGAGCTGACCCGATGGCGGATCGGGGGAACCGATCCGACCGTCCCGCCCGTCCAACCGCCATGCACAAGCAATCCCGGAACCTCACCGTCCTGGCCGCGCTCCTGCCCCTCGCGGCCGTCGCAGCGTGCGGATCACAGACCGTGTCCGTCGGGGGTACGCCCGTCACCGGGGTCCGCTGGAACGTCGAGAGCGTCACCGTCGACGGCGCCACGACACAGGCCCCCGGGAGCACCTACGTGGAGTTCCCCTCGGCGGACCGGGCGCGCGGCAACAACGGCTGTAACCGCTTCGACGCGGAGGCCGAGATCGACGGCGACACGATCCGTATCGGCAGGAGCACCGTGACGATGTCGATGTGCATGGACAAGAAGCAGCGGGACTTCGAGAAGACCTTCAGCCGCGCCATCGCCGGCAGCAACACGGCCAGGACCGACGGTGACCACCTCACCCTCACCACCGACGACGGCGACACGATCGCCCTGGTCAAGGACCGTCCGGCCCCGCTGACCGGCACCGAGTGGACCGTCACGAGCCTGCTCTCCGACGACGTCGCGATCTCACTGCCCAAGGAGGTCGCGGGCCACGCCAAGATGACCTTCGAGAAGGACGGCCAGGACGGCACCGCCACCGGAAACCTCGGCTGCAACCGCTTCCGCGCGAAGGCCGAGTTCCGCGACGGCCACCTCACGCTCCGCAGGCCCGTCACCACCCGCATGCTCTGCCAGGGCCCGCGCATGGACACCGAACGCGCCCTCCTGAAGCTCTTCGCCCAGAAACTGTCGTACGAGGTCCGGGGCCGCACCCTCACGCTAACGGCCCCCGACGGAACCGGCGCCGCGGCGGGAGCGGGCCGGGACTGACCGGACAGCGCCCGCACCCCGCACCCCGCACCCGCCTCCGCAGCGAATTCCGTCACACTCGCCACCGCCCACGCGCCCGGCGCCGCCCCCACTGGCGCCCACCGCCCTGCACCCGCCGCCGGCGCCGCACCCGAGCCCGCCCAGCCATGCCCGTAGCACACGAAGAACCAGGTCAGCATCATGATCGCGCCGAATGGCCGGGACAGGCGGAAGGGGGTGGGCGGAGGCCGGCGCACCCCCGGACGGAGGCTTCACGGGCGGGCGCCACCGGCTCGACCAGGCGCGGGATCACGTTCGTCAATTCGGACCAGTGGTCGATCTCGCCTACACTCGGAGGCGTGCCACGTGGTGACGGTCGACTCAATCATGATCTGCTCCCCGGCGAGAAAGGCCCCCAGGACGCTTGTGGCGTCTTCGGTGTCTGGGCTCCCGGTGAAGAGGTCGCCAAGCTGACTTACTTCGGGCTCTACGCCCTCCAGCATCGAGGTCAGGAATCCGCGGGAATCGCGGTGAGCAATGGCTCCCAGATTCTCGTCTTCAAGGACATGGGCCTCGTGTCCCAGGTCTTCGACGAGACCTCTCTCAGCTCTCTCCAAGGTCATATCGCGGTCGGTCACGCCCGCTACTCGACCACCGGTGCCTCCGTGTGGGAGAACGCCCAGCCGACGTTCCGTGCCACCGCGCACGGCTCGATCGCGCTCGGCCACAACGGCAACCTGGTCAACACGGCGCAGCTCGCCGAGATGGTCGCGGCCCTCCCCAAGGAGAACGGCCGCAACACCCAGCTCGCGGCGACCAATGACACCGACCTCGTCACCGCGCTCCTCGCGGGCCAGGTCGACGACGACGGCAAGCCGCTGACCATCGAAGAAGCCGCCGCCAAGATCCTTCCGGATGTTCAGGGCGCCTTCTCCCTCGTCTTCATGGACGAGCACACCCTCTACGCGGCCCGCGACCCGCAGGGCATCCGCCCGCTGGTCCTCGGCCGGCTCGAGCGCGGCTGGGTCGTCGCCTCCGAGTCCGCCGCCCTCGACATCTGCGGCGCCAGCTACGTGCGCGAGATCGAGCCGGGCGAGTTCGTCGCCATCGACGAGAACGGCCTGCGCACCTCCCGATTCGCAGAAGCGAAGCCCAAGGGCTGTGTCTTCGAGTACGTGTACCTGGCCCGCCCCGACACCGACATCGCCGGGCGGAACGTGTACCTCTCCCGCGTGGAGATGGGCCGCAAACTCGCCAAGGAAGCACCGGTCGAGGCCGACCTGGTCATAGCGACGCCGGAATCGGGCACTCCCGCCGCGATCGGTTACGCGGAGGCCTCCGGCATTCCGTTCGGCGCTGGACTGGTCAAGAACGCGTACGTCGGCCGGACCTTCATCCAGCCCTCGCAGACCATCCGGCAGCTCGGTATCCGGCTGAAGCTCAACCCGCTCAAGGAAGTCATCAAGGGCAAGCGCCTGGTCGTCGTCGACGACTCGATCGTGCGCGGCAACACCCAGCGCGCCCTGGTCCGCATGCTCCGCGAAGCGGGCGCGGCCGAGATCCACATCCGGATCTCCTCTCCCCCTGTGAAGTGGCCGTGCTTCTTCGGCATCGACTTCGCGACGCGCGCCGAGCTGATCGCCAACGGCATGTCGATCGACGAGATCGGCAAGTCCCTGGGCGCCGACTCCCTCTCCTACATCTCCATCGACGGCATGATCGAGGCCACGACCATCGACAAGCCGAACCTCTGCCGCGCCTGCTTCGACGGCGAGTACCCGATGGACCTTCCCGACCCCGAGCTGCTCGGCAAGCAGCTCCTGGAGACCGAGCTCGCGGCAGGCCCGGCGAACACCGCCGCCACCGACGCCCTCCGTCGCCCGTAAGACCCCCGTCGTACGACACGAAAGTTCTCAAGCCATGTCTGAGACACCTGGTGCCAGCTATGCGTCCGCGGGCGTCGACATCGAAGCGGGCGACCGCGCCGTCGAACTGATGAAGGAGTGGGTGAAGAAGACGCAGCGCCCCGAGGTCGCCGGCCTCGGCGGTCTCGGCGGATTCGCCGGCCTCTTCGACGCCTCCGCCTTCAAGCGTTACGAGCGTCCGCTGCTCGCCTCCGCCACGGACGGAGTCGGCACGAAGGTCGACATCGCCCGCCGCCTCGGCGTGTACGACACCATCGGTCACGACCTCGTCGCGATGGTCATGGACGACATCGTGGTGTGCGGCGCCGAGCCGCTGTTCATGACCGACTACATCTGCGTCGGCAAGGTGCACCCCGAGCGTGTCGCCGCGATCGTGAAGGGCATCGCCGAGGGCTGTGTCCTCGCCGGCTGCTCCCTCGTCGGCGGCGAGACCGCGGAGCACCCGGGCCTGCTCGGCGCGGACGACTTCGATGTCGCGGGCGCCGGCACCGGCGTCGTGGAGGCCGACCGGCTGCTCGGCCCGGATCGTATCCGTACGGGTGACGCGGTGATCGCCATGGCGTCCTCCGGCCTTCACTCGAACGGGTACTCGCTGGTCCGCCACGTCCTCTTCGACCGCGCGAACCTGAAGCTCGACCAGCACATCGAGGAGCTCGGCCGCACGCTTGGCGAGGAGCTTCTGGAGCCCACCAAGATCTACTCGCTGGACTGCCTGGCGCTGACCCGCACCACGGACGTCCACGCGTACAGCCACATCACGGGCGGCGGCCTCGCGGCCAACCTGGCCCGGGTCATCCCGGACGGCCTGCACGCCACCGTGGACCGCTCCACGTGGGCGCCCGGCGCGATCTTCGACCTCGTCGGCAAGGCCGGCGCGGTCGAGCGCCTGGAGCTCGAGAAGACGCTGAACATGGGCGTCGGCATGATGGCGATCGTCCCCCAGGACGCGGTGGACTCGGCGCTCGCGACGCTCGCCGACCGCGGCGTGGACTCGTGGGTCGCCGGTGAGATCACCGAGCGCGGCGAGCACAGCACGGGCGCGGCGCTCACGGGTGACTACAGCAAGTAAGGCCCGCAGGGCAGCACAAAACCCGGTCCGGCGGTGTGACCACCCCGGACCGGGTGAAGTGCAGTTGCTACGAAAACGAGAACTGCGAAGAACTACTGCTGGACTGCAGACTGCAGGACTGCGAGGTCAAGCGCCGCGGCGCTGCGACGAGGGACCGGACTCATCTGAGTCCTCGTCATCCTCGTCGTCGTTATACAGATCCGCGTACTGGGCGTACGGGTCGTCTTCCTCGTCGTCGTCCTCGAACGGCTCGCCATTCGGCGGCTGATTCGAGGTCGAAGCGCCCAGCTCATTGGCCAGACGCGACAGGTCAGTCCCGCCGCTGCTGTACTTCAGCTGGCGGGCGACCTTCGTCTGCTTGGCCTTTGCCCGGCCGCGCCCCATGGCTCGACCCCCTCGGTGACGGGGCTCGACGGCCCCAGAGTCTTGACACGCGTTCATGATCTCGAACGGGCTCTCCGCAGAGAGACCCGTCCTTAGGGCTTCCACGGTACCTGCTCCCGCGGCCATACGGTACGTCGCCCGCAGGACGCGCCTGGGCGCAGGACCAGCAAGGTGCCCTGTCCTCGCTGGTCAGCTGCGATTTTAACCTCTTCTTGGCGGGCGACCCGCCGACGGGCGTGAGTCTTGTCTCCCGCATCCGCCGCCGGGCCGCTCCCGGGCACCCCGAACGTCAGCGGCGGCGGGCCTCCGCCATGCGCTGCTCGGCGATCCGGTCGGCCGCGGCGGCCGGCGGAATCCCGTCCGCCTTCGCACGAGCGAATATGGCCAGCGTCGTGTCGAAGATCTTCGTCGCCTTGGCCTTGCACCGGTCGAAGTCGAAGCCGTGCAGCTCGTCGGCGACCTGGATCACTCCGCCGGCGTTCACGACGTAGTCGGGCGCGTAGAGGATCCCGCGGTCGGCGAGGTCCTTCTCCACGCCCGGGTGGGCGAGCTGGTTGTTGGCCGCGCCACAGACGATCTTCGCAGTGAGGACGGGGACGGAGTGGTCGTCGAGCGCGCCGCCCAGGGCGCACGGAGCGTAGATGTCGAGACCCTCGGTACGGATGAGCGTCTCGGTGTCCGCCACGGCCCGGACGGACGGGTGCTTGTCCTGAATCCGGCGTACGGACTCCTCGCGCACGTCCGTGATCACGACTTCGGCACCGTCCGACAGGAGGTGCTCCACGAGGTGGTGGCCGACCTTGCCGACGCCCGCGACGCCGACCTTGCGGTCGCGCAGCGTCGGGTCGCCCCACAGGTGCTGGGCGGAGGCCCGCATGCCCTGGAAGACGCCGAAGGCGGTGAGCACGGACGAGTCGCCGGCGCCGCCGTTCTCGGGCGAGCGCCCGGTCGTCCAGCGGCACTCGCGCGCGACGACGTCCATGTCGGCGACGTAGGTGCCGACGTCGCACGCCGTCACGTAGCGCCCGCCGAGGGAGGCGACGAAGCGGCCGTAGGCGAGCAGCAGTTCCTCGCTCTTGATCGTCTCGGGGTCACCGATGATCACGGCCTTGCCGCCGCCGTGGTCGAGGCCGGCCATGGCGTTCTTGTACGACATCCCGCGCGAGAGGTTCAGGGCGTCGGCGACGGCCTCCGCCTCGCTCGCGTACGGGTAGAAGCGGGTGCCGCCGAGGGCGGGGCCCAGGGCGGTGCTGTGGATGGCGATGACGGCCTTGAGGCCACTGGCGCGGTCCTGGCAGAGCACGACTTGCTCATGGCCGCCCTGATCCGATCGGAACAGGGTGTGCAGAACATCGGCAGGGGCGCCGGTTACGTCGGTCACTGTGGTGACTCCCGGTCAAGTAGCGGCGGTTGGAGACGGTGCCCGTACGGGTGGCGGGTCCCGTTGGGCAAGAGACTAGAGCCTGCGCCGAGCCGCCAGATGCGCAGTGCCGGGGATCACCCTCTCCCGGAGTACTCGCGTGTCCGGCCAGGTGCGATCAGCTTCGGCCATGGGACGATTTGCAGTGTTTTCCAGGCGCAGGCCGGGGGAGGGAGCAGCCGTGCCCAAGGTGTCTTCGGTGACCGTGCCCTACGCGTCGTATCTACGCGTGTACGAACCCCTCGCGGCGTTCCCCGAGCCCGAGCGGAGCCACTGGGAGCGCTATGCGCAGCGCCGCGAGCGCCCCTCCTACCAGGACGAACTGCGCCGCTCGCTGGCCGACTTGCTGCCCACCCCGCCGGTGCCCGTGCCGGTCCACGAGAGCGACGACGCGTTCGTCATCGAGACGGACGGTGTGGTGTGCGTGTGTCCCTGGCGCACGCGACTGCGCGGCTGGCAGGCGCTGGACGAGCTGCCGGGGCGCCTGCCGACCCCCGTGCTGGACGCGGTGCTCCCGCCGGTGGTCCGCCGGCAGTCCGCCGCGGACTACGAGCGCTGGCTGGCCCGCAACCCCGACGCCCGCCCCTGGATCCGCACGTCCACCTGGCAGATCCCGCTGAACTGGTTCGTGCTCGTCGCGGACGAGGAGCGCGAGTACGGCAAGGGGGCCGCGGACGGCGAGGCGCCGGTGCTGCGCTACCGCACGCCGATGGTGCAGGCGCGCCGCCGGGTCGCGCGGGGGCTTCGCACGCTGCGGGACACGATGGACGAGGGGCCGCTGATCGACGGCCTGGTGGATGTGGGGCGCTGGCTCGAAGAGTTCCATCCGCGTTCATTCGTCGAACTCGACTACGGCGGCCTGGTGCACGCCTTGTCCGCGGAGGATCTGGATGGTGATCATTCCGCTGCGGACGTGGCGGAGGGGATCGAGGCGCTGCGGCGCGGTGATGGTGACGGTGCAGAAGCGGCGTACGCGCGGCTGATGGAACGTTGGCGTGCGGTGCGGGACCGGCAGTTCGCGAACTGACCGGACAGACGTGCGGGGACGTAGGTCCTGAACCGGGCTTTTGCCTCAAGCGTGATGGACCGCACTTACTTCTCCCTTGCGTCCATCGCCCCCCCTCGTGCCAAAATAGGACAAGGAGTCCGGGGAGGGCTCCTGCCGGCTGCTTTCGTCCGCGTTCAGCCGGAATCTCAGCATTGCACGCTATGGGGGGTCTCGTGACTCCTGGCGCCACTGTGACTGATCGTCACAGTGGCGTGACTGTCCGCTATGGCATGGTCCATCGGCTTCCGTCGCTGATGAACACCTGGGAGGGCAATTCCATCGGTTTGGCCGACGCGGCTGGACGGATGGTGTAGTTGTAGTGCCGAGGACAAGCCGTTCGTCCTATAACCGACTCGACTCGCGTCCGCCATTTCGGGCAACGCGGGTCAAGGTGCAGAATTTAGAGGAATGAACCGAGAAGGTTCGGTTCTCCCGAGGAGGCCGCTCATGACCGCTCGCACCCCTGATGCCGAGCCGCTGCTGACCCCGGCTGAGGTCGCCACGATGTTCCGCGTCGACCCGAAGACGGTGACGCGCTGGGCAAAGGCTGGCAAGCTCACGTCGATTCGCACGCTCGGCGGGCATCGCCGCTACCGCGAGGCGGAGGTTCGCGCACTGCTCGCGGGCATTCCGCAGCAGCGCAGCGAGGCCTGAACAACTGAATAAAACGGGCGTTCCGGGCCCTCTAGCCCTTTTCGCGCCCAACCTATAGCTCCACACGACGCGGGTCTGCCCCAACAGGCCCACGCCTGCTCATGCTTCAAGGGTGCGTCGTCGATCGCGCTGGACTCCGCCGGGTCCAGCGCGATTTTTTTATGCGCGGATCCGTGCGGGTCGGGCGGCCTGTGGGGTGCCTGTGCGTGGCTTTGTGGGCGGCCCTGTGGGTCCCTGATGGAGCGCCGGTGACGGTCTGCCGGGGAGCGCCGGCGGGTGCTCGGCGGGTCGCCGGAGAGGTCCGTCGGAGGGGTCGCGGGGTGAGCCTTCGGGAGTGCCCCGGCGGGTCCTGAGGGTGGTGCAATTGCACATATTAAATTGAGGTGTTGTAGGGCGGGTGTAAGAAACGCTGTTTCCAAAACTGATCCCGTGATGCCCGTCACACGCTCGAACACTTGTTGCTGGCGAGGCCCTTGGGTTAGAGGGGATTCGCGTGGCGGTGTCCGTCGTTCTCCCCCAGGCTCCCACCAGTTGGGGCCGCCGTCCGGCGCCTTTGGTCATGCGGTGGAGGGACTTTCGTCCTCCGTGGCCCCCCGGTCCCTCTCGCGGCCTCCTGCGGGCTCTCTGCCGGGCTCCAGGGCGAGGCGCAGGAGTTGGTGGCAGACGGGGCAGTGCCGGGTCAGATGGCGGTAGCCGGAGGCGGCGGAGAGGTGGGCACGCAGCAGAGCGCGCGTCTCGTGCCGGGCGGATGCCGCCATGCGTCACCTCCGGGTCGGGAATCCCTGCTGTCTGAGTACCGGGGGAGCGGGACACAGTCAAGACGCCCGGGGGCGGGGCGCGGAGGCACGGACGCGCAAGGCCGGGCCTCACGGGCGGGCGCACACACGACTGAGGCCCGCACCCCTTGCGGGATACGGGCCTCAGTCTTACGTGCGGTCCTGACGGGATTTGAACCCGCGGCCTCCACCTTGACAGGGTGGCGAGCACTCCAAACTGCTCCACAGGACCTTGCTTGCGGCACTTGGTGTTGCTCTGTGCTGCGAGATGAGACTGTACAGCAGCGCAGGCCCGGCGGTCGAACTCACTTAACGTGCTCGGTCCGTTACGGCGCTGCGGCGTCGATCGCCTTCACGATCCGCTTGTCCGAGACGGGGTACGCGGTGCCGAGCGCGTGGGCGAAGTAGCTGACCCGCAGCTCCTCCAGCATCCAGCGGATGTCCAGGACCTCCTGCGGCACGGGCCGCCCCTGCGGCATCTGTTCGAGCAGCCACGCGTACTCGTCCTGCATCTCGTGGACCTTCTCCATGCGCGACGTGTCCCGCTGGACGTTCGTCGGCATCTGCGTCAGGCGCCGGTCGGCCGCGACCAGGTAGCGCACCAGGTCGGGCAGGCGCCGCAGGCCGGTGTCCGTGACGAAGCCGGGGCGGATCAGGGCCGTCAACTGGGTCCGCACGTCCGTGAGGTTGGCGAGCAGCGTCGGGCTCTTCGTGGACTTCAGGCGGCGCTCGCAGGCCTGCCAGGCGGCGAGCACCTGCTGGACCTGGCCCACCGTCCGTACGGTCGTGTCGACGATCTCGGCGCGCACCTTGTCGTAGAGCTTCCGGTACGACTCCTCGTCCCAGGCCGGGCCGCCGAAGTCCGCGATGAGCTTGTCGCAGGAGGCCATGGCGCAGTCGTCGAAGAGCGCCTGGACCGTGCCGTGCGGGTTCGCGGACAGGGCGAGCTTCTGGGGGTTGGTCAGCTTGTCCGAGGCGAACTTGCCCGGGTTGACCGGGATGTTGCGCAGGATCAGCCGGCGCGTGCCCTTCCACATCGCCTGCTGCTGCTCGGCCTCCGTGTCGAAGAGGCGGACGGAGACCGTGTTCCCGTCGTCGACCAACGCCGGGTACGCCTTGACGGGCTGGCCGGCGCGCCGGGTCTCGAAGACACGGCTGAGCGTGCCGATCGTCCAGTCCGTGAGGCCCGAGCGCTCCACGGACGCGCCGCCCGAGCGCTCGGCCGTGGCCGCTGCCGCCTGCGAGATCGCCTTGCGGGCCTTCGGCTTGAGGCGGAGCTTGAGCGCCTCCAGGTCCTTGTCCTCGCCGAGGGTCCTGCGCCGCTCGTCGACGATCCTGAACGTGATCTTCAAGTGGTCGGGTACGCGGGACAGGTCGAAGTCGTCGGGGGCGACAGGGACGCCGACCATGCGCTGGAGCTCGCGGGCGAGCGTCGTGGGCAGCGGTTCCTGCAAGGGCACAGCCCGCTCCAGGAACGCCTTCGCATAGTTCGGCGCCGGGACGTAGTGCCGGCGGACCGGCTTGGGCAGGGAGCGGATCAGCTCCGTGACCACGTCCTCGCGCAGGCCCGGGATCTGCCAGTCGAAGCCCTCGGACGTGACCTGGTTGAGCACCTGGAGCGGTACGTGGACGGTCACACCGTCCGCGTCCGCACCCGGCTCGAACTGGTACGTCACCCGGAACTTCAGCGGACCCTGGCGCCACGAGTCCGGATAGTCGTCCTTGGTGATGGCCTCCGCCGACTCGCGGATGAGCATCGAGCGCTCGAAGTCGAGGAGTTCGGGCTCGTCCTGCTTCTTGTGCTTCCACCAGCTGTCGAAGTGGGCGCCCGAGACGACATGGTCCGGGACCCGCTGGTCGTAGAAGTCGAAGAGCGTCTCGTCGTCGACGACGATGTCGCGGCGGCGGGCACGGTGCTCCAGCTCCTCGACCTCGGTGAGCAGCCTGCGGTTGTCCGAGAAGAACTTGTGGTGCGTGCGCCAGTCCCCCTCGACGAGCGCGTTCCTGATGAACAGCTCGCGGCTCACCTCGGGGTCGATGCGCCCGTAGTTCACCTTGCGCTGGGCGACGAGCGGGACGCCGTACAGCGTCACCTTCTCGTACGCCATCACGGCCGACTGGTCCTTCTCCCAGTGCGGCTCGCTGTACGTGCGCTTGAGGAGGTGTTCGGCGAGGGGCTCGACCCACTCCGGCTCGATCTTCGCGTTGACGCGGGCCCACAGCCGCGACGTCTCGACGAGCTCGGCGGACATGATGAAGCGCGGGGGCTTCTTGAAGAGGGCGGAGCCGGGGAAGACGGCGAACTTGGCGTTGCGCGCGCCCAGGTACTCGTTCCGCCCGCCGCGTTGCTTGGGGTCCTTGTCCGTGGACTCCTTCACGTCCTTCATCCCGATGTGGGAGAGCAGGCCGGCGAGCAGCGAGATGTGGACCTGCTGGTCGGGGGCGTCAGCACCCGCCGAAGGCTCCTCCAGATGAAGGCCCATCTGCTTGGCGACCGTACGCAGCTGCGTATAGATGTCCTGCCACTCGCGGATGCGCAGGAAGTTCAGGTACTCCGACTTGCACATGCGGCGGAACGCGGACGAGCCGAGCGTCTTCTGCTGCTCGCGCACATAGCGCCAGAGGTTGAGGAACGCCAGGAAGTCGGACGTCTCGTCCTTGAAGCGGGCGTGCTGCTGGTCCGCCTGCGCCTGCTTGTCGCTGGGGCGCTCGCGCGGGTCCTGGATGGACAGCGCGGCCGCGATCACCATGACCTCGCGCACACAGCCGTTCTTGTCGGCCTCCAGGACCATCCGGGCCAGGCGCGGGTCCACCGGCAGCTGGGCGAGCTTGCGGCCCTGCTCGGTGAGGCGTTTACGGACGTCCTTCTCCGCCGGGTTCAGCGCGCCCAGCTCCTGGAGGAGCTGCACGCCGTCGCGGATGTTGCGGTGGTCCGGCGGGTCGATGAAGGGGAACTTCTCGATGTCGCCGAGCCCGGCCGCGGTCATCTGGAGGATGACGGAGGCGAGATTCGTACGGAGGATCTCCGCGTCCGTGAACTCGGGGCGGGCGACGAAGTCGTCCTCCGAGTACAGGCGGATGCAGATGCCGTCCGACGTACGGCCGCAGCGGCCCTTGCGCTGGTTGGCGCTGGCCTGGCTGATCGCCTCGATGGGCAGGCGCTGCACCTTCGTGCGGTGCGAGTACCGAGAGATGCGGGCGGTGCCAGGGTCGATCACGTACTTGATGCCGGGGACGGTCAGCGAGGTCTCCGCGACGTTCGTCGCGAGGACGATGCGGCGGAGCGAGCCCGAGGGGCGCTGGAAGACGCGGTGCTGCTCCGCGTGCGACAGGCGCGCGTAGAGCGGCAGGACCTCGGTGAACCGGAACTTCTTCTTCTCCAGCGCGTCCGCCGTGTCGCGGATCTCGCGCTCCCCGGACAGGAAGACGAGGATGTCGCCCTTGCCCTCGCCCTGGAGCTCCTCCACGGCGTCCGTGATCGCGGTGATCTGATCCCGGTCGGCGTCGTCCGAATCCTCTTCGAGCAGGGGTCTGTAGCGCACCTCGACCGGATACGTACGGCCGCTGACCTCGACGATCGGGGCGTCACCGAAGTGGCGGGAGAAGCGCTCGGGGTCGATCGTCGCCGACGTGATGACGACCTTCAGGTCCGGGCGCCTGGGCAGCAGCTGCGCCAGATAACCGAGCAGGAAGTCGATGTTCAGGGACCGCTCGTGGGCCTCGTCGATGATGATCGTGTCGTACGCGCGCAGCTCGCGGTCCGTCTGGATCTCGGCGAGCAGGATGCCGTCCGTCATCAGCTTCACGAACGTGGCGTCCGGGCTGACCTGGTCCGTGAAGCGGACCTTCCAGCCGACGGCCTCGCCCAGCGGGGTGTCCATCTCGTCGGCGATCCGCTCGGCGACCGTGCGGGCCGCGAGCCGGCGGGGCTGGGTGTGCCCGATCATGCCGCGCACGCCGCGGCCGAGCTCGAGGCAGATCTTGGGGATCTGGGTCGTCTTGCCGGAGCCGGTCTCGCCCGCGACGATCACGACCTGGTGGTCGCGGATCGCGTCGGCGATCTCGTCCTTCTTCTGGCTGACGGGGAGCTGCTCGGGATACGTGATCTCGAGCGCCTCGTACCGGCCGCGGCGCTGCGCCGTCCGGGCCTCGGCCTTCTCGGCCTCCGCCTCGATCTCGGCGAGCACGGCGGCCCGGGCTTCGGGCTTGCGGATGCGGCGCGCGCCTTCGAGCCTGCGGCCGAGCCGGTGCGCATCGCGCAGGGACAGCTCGGACAGGCGCTGGGCGAGGGTGCCGAGGACGGGGGCAGGCTGCGTAGACATACGTCCTTCAGGATCTCACCTCCGGGAAACGGGTGGCGAATGGTTTTGACGTGGGCCGGTATCAGTGGAGACCGGGGCGTTTGCCGCTGAAGGTCCGATACGGGTGTTTTAACGTGTCCATATGTCTGAGCCGAGCGACGACGATCACGATCACGGCGCACACGACCACGGCGCGCACGGGCGCGTGCCGACGCGCGGGGAGCGCTGGGAGGACTTCAAGAAGTCGCCGTTCCTGCCCGCGACCGTCCTCGTGTTCATCATCGCGGCCGCCGCGGGCCTCTTCGCGGGGTCGTACACCTACACGATGGCGAACCCGACGCCGCACCGGATTCCCACGGCGGTGGTGGGCGCGGCGAACGCGAAGCACGGCGGGGCGGCGTTCCTGGCCGGCATGGAGAAGGCGCTGAACGCGTCCCTCGAAGTGCATCTGTACGACAGCGTCGCGGCGGCCGCCGAGGGCGTGGACCAGCAGAAAGTCTTCGCGATCCTCGACGTACGGCACGGGGACCGCGTCGCGCTCAAGGTCTCGGGAGCCTCCGGCGCCTCGGTGGCGCAGGTCCTCGCCGAGACCACCCCGCAGGTCGGCGCCGCACTCGGGGTCCCGGTCACCGTGACCGACATCAAACCGCTTCAGAAGGGCGACCCGCGCGGCCTCGCGATCTTCTACATCTCGCTGGCTGCCGTCATCATCGGCTTCGTCGGCGCGATCCAGCTGAGCGTTCAAGCGAGCGCCCTCAATCCGCTGGAGCGCATCGCCTACACCGCGGTGTACGCGATGCTCGGGGGCTTCGTGATCGCGGCGGTCGTGGACTGGTGGCTGGGCGCGCTCGATCTGCCGTTCGCCGAGTCCTGGGCCATCCTCGCGCTGACGATGTTCACGTCGGGGATGGTCTTCACGATGTTCAACACGCTGGTCGGCCGCTGGGCGATGATCCCGACCTGGGGGCTGATGGTGCTCCTCGGCAACCCGTCGTCGGGCGGCGCGGTGTCGTGGCCGCTGCTGCCGTCGGCGCTCGGCCGCATCGGGCGGTGGCTGCCGCCGGGCGGCTCCGTGAACGCGCAGCACACGGCCGTGTACTTCGGCGGGCACCAGCACGTGTTCCCGTTCCTGGTCCTCACGGCATGGGCCCTGCTGTCGACCACGATCTTCTGGGTCTGGCGCCACCGCCACCCGGGCGGCCGAACGACGGAACCGGCCCATGTGGGGGCGCCGGGGGCGTGACCCTGTCGGGTGACTGCGCCCGGATACGCCGAAAGCCCCGTCGGAGACAGGGCTTTCGGACGGTGGCTCAAGCGGTGTTCCGCTGGGAAGACGCAACAGGCCCCGTCCGGGGACGGGGCCTGAATCTTGTGGCTGGGGCCGGGATCGAACCGGCGACCTATCGCTTTTCAGGCGATCGCTCGTACCAACTGAGCTACCCAGCCACGCGGTTCGCGAACGAATCGCAGCGGTCCTGACGGGATTTGAACCCGCGGCCTCCACCTTGACAGGGTGGCGAGCACTCCAAACTGCTCCACAGGACCAAGCTGTTGTGCGACACAAGTGTCGCACAGGATGTTGCGTGCCCCCAACGGGATTCGAACCCGTGCTACCGCCTTGAAAGGGCGGCGTCCTGGGCCACTAGACGATGAGGGCAAAACTACTGGCCTTGCTGCTTCTGCGTCTATCGCCCAGAAGAGGACGTGAGAAGCATGTGACTCCGCTTCCCCCAAGAGGTTCCGCTTCTTCCTCGACCTCTGGAGGTCTTGGAACGGTCAAGCCCTGACCGGCGCCCTTGGGCACGTCGCAGACTGTACTACGGCGTTTCGGTGTCAGCCAAACCGAATAGGCGAGGGTGTGGGCGAGCCCGTGGGCGGCGTCGGCGAGGGGGTCGCGCCCGGCTGGTTCTCCTTGGGCAGATGGCGGCTGACCTGTGCCGTCGTCAGGCCGAGGCCGCCCAGTTCGATCTCGTCCCAGGCCTGCAGACGGCGCGTGTCGCGGTCCAGATAGAGGACCGACGCCTGCACCGGGTCGGGGGAGCCGTCGTCGACGGCGCGCAGACCGCTGCCGCCGGTCGAGCCCTCGATACGTAGCCGCGTGCCCAGCTTCATCACCTCGGTCGCTTCGTGGTGGATGTGGCCCGCGAGGACCAGCGGGACCGTGCCGTCCGTCTCGCGGGCGGCCACCGGGTTGTGGGCGATCGCGATGTCCACCGGCGTGCCCGCCTCCCGCTGGTCGCGCAGCGCGGAGGCGAGCCGGATGCCCGCCATGCGCTCCGCCGGGTCGCCCTGCGCCTTGACCGCGCGGTCCGGCGTGTACTGGGGGTCCCCGGTGCCGGCGAAGCGCAGCCCGGCGACGGTGACCGCCTTGCCGTTGTCGAGGACGCGGACGTTCCTGATGTGTGAGAGGTAGCGCTGGGTGGTCGCCGAGTCGTG
Organism: Streptomyces sp. NBC_01445; assembly: GCF_035918235.1. Classification (NCBI taxonomy): domain Bacteria; kingdom Bacillati; phylum Actinomycetota; class Actinomycetes; order Kitasatosporales; family Streptomycetaceae; genus Streptomyces; species Streptomyces sp. NBC_01445. Next base: position 5,530,696 of record NZ_CP109485.1, read on the forward strand.
GTTGCCGCGGACCCAGATGTACGGGGCGCCGAGGTCCTTGATCGGGTCGAGGAACGGGTTCTCGGCCGCCGAGCCGTGGTCCATCGTGTCGCCGGAGTCGACGATCACCGAGATGTCGTACTGCTCGACGAGCGAGGAGATGATCTTCCAGCTGGCCGGGTTGAGGTGGATGTCCGAGACGTGCAGGACGCGGATCGTGGACGGGTCCGGCCGGTACGCGGGGAGCGTCGACGTCACGTCGTAGAGCTTGGTCACATTGGTCACCAGGCGCGCCAACTCCTTTTGGTAGACGTCGAATTCGGTGACGATCGAGCGCGCGTTGCCGACGACCGAGGGGGCCGAGGAGAGCAGGCCCGAGAACTTCGGCTCCAGGACCGACTTGGGGTTCCAGGTCGCGTACGCCGCCCCTCCCGAGGCCGCCAGGAGGGCGAGTGCGAGGCCGCCGGCGCCGAGCGCGCGGCGGGGGCGGCGGTAGACGGCGAGGCCGAGCGCGGTGGCGCCGGAGACGACGGCGACGCAGGAGCGCAGGGCGAGGTCGAGGGTGCCGTGCTCGACGTCGCGGGTGACCTCGTCCTGGAGGCCCGAGAGGCGCTCGGGGTGGTCGACCAGGGCCTGGGAGCGGACCGGGTCGAGGCGGTCGACGTCCACGTCGAGGCGGATGGGGGCCGTGTGCGACTTGAGTTCCAGGGAGCCGAGCGGCGAGACGTTGATCTTCGTGCCGCCGGTCAGGGACGGGCGCAGCGTCATCCGGGTGTCCATCGGGCCCACCGGGACGCGGACGTTCCCCACGACGAGCAGGCCGAGCCACGCGCCCATGAGGACGACGGCCGCGAGGCCCAGGGCGCGGAGGTACGGGCGGGGCTGGAGGGTGAGATCGCCGGTGGGGCGGGGGCGGCGGGCGCGATGGTGGCGGCCTACCGCGGAGGGGATGTTCCGCAGGGCGGACAGGGCGGCGACAGCGGGGGCGCGGGCCATTGGTCCCGTATGCCCATACGGATGGTCCCGTATGCCCGGACGGACAGGTCGATCTGGGGGTGAGTGGCCGACAATGGCCGTGTGCTGGAGATGACGCGCGAGGAGTTCGAGGAACTGGTCGCCGAAGCCCTGGACCGGATTCCGCCGGAGCTGACGCGGCTCATGGACAACGTGGCGGTGTTCGTCGAGGACGAGCCCGCCGCCGGGGAACCTGAGTTGCTCGGCCTCTACGAAGGGACGCCGCTGACGGACCGGGGTGAGTGGTACGCGGGCGTGCTGCCCGACCGCATCACCGTCTACCGGGGACCCACGCTGCGGATGTGCGAGTCCCGCGAAGACGTCGTCGCGGAGACGGAGATCACCGTGGTCCACGAGATCGCCCACCACTTCGGGATCGACGACGCGCGGCTGCACGCCCTCGGATACGGGTGACGGCCGGGCCGTGAGCGGGCGTGTCCTCTTGCGGGGGACGGGAGTTGGGAACGGTGACGCCGGTTCTTTTCGGCGGTTCCCGTATCGCTTCAGCTCCAGCTTTTCAGCGCCCCGGAGGTGCTCGCCCGTGCGCCAGCTGTCCGTACCCCCTCGTCTGGTCCGACTGGCCGCGGCGGTGGTGGCCGTCACGGCGGCGACCACCGGCTGCATGAGCGTCGCCCACGAGGGGGGCGGGACCGCCCCGTCGCACTCGGCGGGGCGGCACGGCGGGCGGGCGGCGCCGGACGGCGGGGCGGTGGTCCCCGGGGGCGGCGAGGAGCAGGCCGGGGGCCGGGAAGGCGCGAAGGGGTCGTCGTCGCCGAGCGGCACCGCGTCCGACGCGGCCTCGCGCGCCGCCTCGCCCTCCGCGAGTCCCTCCAACGGCGCAACGGGTCCGGTGAAGCCCTCGGCGAGCGGGCGGACCACGCCACCGTCCCGGCCGACCCCGACGCGCACCGTGCCGGACACGCCCACGCCGCCCCCGGACACCCCCACGCCGACGCCGGACCCGACCACCGCGGAGCCCTCGTCGTCGGCGCACGAACAGGCGTCGGCCCGGGTGCAGGTCGACCGGGAGCCGGCGCCGCGGGCGGGGATGCCTGCGTAGGACTCTTGCCCAGGGGTCGGGTGTGAGCGGGGTCTCAGGGGATCGGTTTGCGCGAGGGGGTGGTGGGTGACTATGGTGGTAGATCGTTTGATCCCATTTGCCCGGCGCCGTTAAGAGAGCGCCGCGTGGCGCGTTCTCTCCCCAGCCGTGGCTGGACCGCATTGAGGCGGTCGATTGCGAAATTCACGGAGTTGACGGGCGCGTGCCGAGACTCCGGAAGGTTTCGCATTTCGCATGTCCATTTCCAGTTCTGACCACACCGTCATGCCCGAGAACGACGAGGCCGTGCAGGTTCTCGCCGTCGACGAGGACGTGACTGCCGTTGCCGTCGGAGAGGTCGCTGACAGCGCCTCCGCCGAGGTCGACACCGACACCCCCGCCGAGCCCACCCTGACCTTCGGCGACCTCGGTCTGCCCGAGGGCATCGTCCGCAAGCTCGCGCAGAACGGCGTGACCGCGCCGTTCCCGATCCAGGCCGCGACCATCCCGGACGCCCTGGCCGGCAAGGACATCCTCGGCCGTGGCCGCACCGGCTCCGGCAAGACCCTCTCCTTCGGTCTGCCGACCCTGGCGCGTCTCGCCGGCGGTCACACTGAGAAGAAGAAGCCCCGCGCGGTCATCCTGACCCCGACCCGCGAGCTGGCGATGCAGGTCGCCGACGCCCTCCAGCCCTACGGCGACGTCCTCGGCCTGAAGATGAAGGTCGTCTGCGGCGGTACGTCCATGGGCAACCAGATCTACGCCCTCGAGCGCGGCGTCGACGTCCTCGTCGCCACCCCGGGCCGTCTGCGCGACATCATCAACCGTGGCGCCTGCTCGCTCGAGAACGTCGAGATCGCCGTTCTCGACGAGGCCGACCAGATGTCCGACCTGGGCTTCCTGCCCGAGGTCACCGAGCTGCTCGACCAGGTCCCGGCCGACGGCCAGCGCATGCTGTTCTCGGCCACGATGGAGAACGAGATCTCCACGCTGGTCAAGCGCTACCTGACCAACCCGGTCACGCACGAGGTCGACGCCGCCCAGGGCGCCGTCACGACCATGACCCACCACATCCTGATCGTGAAGCCCAAGGACAAGGCGCCGGTCACCGCCGCGATCGCCTCCCGCAAGGGCCGCACGATCATCTTCGTCCGCACCCAGCTGGGCGCCGACCGCATCGCCGAGCAGCTCCAGGACGCCGGCGTGAAGGCCGACGCGCTGCACGGCGGCATGACGCAGGGTTCTCGTACCCGCGTCCTCGCCGACTTCAAGGACGGCTACGTCAACACGCTCGTCGCCACCGACGTCGCCGCCCGCGGTATCCACGTCGACGGCATCGACCTGGTCCTGAACGTGGACCCGGCCGGTGACCACAAGGACTACCTGCACCGCTCGGGCCGTACCGCGCGTGCCGGCAAGTCCGGTGTCGTCGTCTCCCTGTCGCTGCCGCACCAGCGCCGCCAGATCTTCCGCCTCATGGAGGACGCGGGCGTCGACGCCTCGCGCCACATCATCCAGGGCGGTGCCGCCTTCGACCCGGAGGTCGCCGAGATCACCGGCGCCCGGTCCATGACCGAGGTCCAGGCCGAGTCCGCGGGCAACGCCGCGCAGCAGGCCGAGCGTGAGGTCACCTCCCTCACCAAGGAGCTGGAGCGGGCCACGCGTCGCGCCGGCGAGCTGCGCGAGGAGGCCGACCGCCTCACCGCGCGTGCCGCCCGTGAGCGCGGCGAGGACGCCGAGGGTGTCGCCGCCGCCGTCGCCGCCGCTGCCGAGAAGACCGCCGAGGCGTCCGTCCCGGAGCAGGCTGCCGCGCCGGCCGAGCGCCAGGAGCGTTCGTCCTCGTACGAGCAGCGTCCGCAGCGCCGTGACGAGCGGGGCAACTACGAGAAGCGCGACCGTCGCGACGACCGTCCGTCGGGCGGCTTCAACCGTGACCGTCGTGACAACGACCGTGGTGGCTTCCGTCGCGACGACCGTCCCTCCGGTGGCGGCTTCAACCGTGACCGTCGTGACAACGACCGTGGTGGCTTCCGTCGCGACGACCGTCCCTCCGGTGGCGGCTTCAACCGTGACCGCCGTGACGACAACCGTGGCGGCTTCGACCGCGACCGTCGTGACGACCGCGGTGGCCGTTCCTTCGAGCGTCGTGACAACGACCGTCCGTCCGGCGGCTTCCGCCGTGACAACGACCGTCCGTCCGGCGGCTTCAACCGTGACCGTCGCGACGACCGTCCCTCCGGTGGCGGCTTCAACCGCGACCGTCGTGACGAGCGCCCCTCGGGCGGCGGCTTCCGCCGTGACGACCGCCCCTCCGGCGGCCACCGCGGCAGCGACCGTCCGTTCAACCGTGACCGTCGCGACGACCGTCCCGCCGGCGGCGGCTTCCGCTCCGGTGGTCACGACCGTCCGTACGGCCGCCGCGACGACCACCGCGGTGCGGGCTCCGGCTCGACCGGTGGTTCCTCGTTCCGCCGCGACGAGAAGCCGCGCTGGAAGCGCAACGGCTGAAACGGCTGAAGGCCGCGGTACCTGACGGCCTGACCTGAGAAGGGCCCGGGAGACGATCACGTCTCCCGGGCCCTTCTTTCCTTTCGCGCTCCTGTACCGCCGTTCACCCGCGGGCATTTTTTGGCCAATGCCCGCGCATGCCCCGCCCCCGGTACGGGAATCGCTGGGGGCATGACAAGTGACCCGACGACGCAGCAACCGCCGCCATCGACCGACGAGGAACGTCTCGCCCAGCTCGGCTACACGCAGGTCCTCGCCCGCAGGATGTCGGCGTTCTCCAACTACGCCGTCTCCTTCACGATCATCTCGGTGCTCTCCGGGTGCCTGACGATGTATCTGTTCGGGATGAACACCGGCGGCCCCGCCCTGATCACCTGGGGGTGGGTCGGGGTCGGCCTCATGACGCTGTTCGTCGGGCTCGCGATGGCGGAGATCTGTTCCGCGTACCCGACCTCCGCCGGCCTCTACTTCTGGGCGCACCGGCTCGCACCCGCGCGGACGGCCGCCGCTTGGGCGTGGTTCACGGGCTGGTTCAACGTCCTCGGTCAGGTCGCGGTGACCGCCGGAATCGACTTCGGCGCCGCGTCCTTCCTCGGCGCGTATCTGAACCTCCAGTTCGACTTCGAGGTGACGCCGGGGCGGACGATCCTGCTGTTCGCGGCGATCCTCGTGCTGCACGGACTCCTCAACACCTTCGGCGTGCGCATCGTCGGGCTGCTCAACAGCGTCAGCGTCTGGTGGCACGTCGTCGGCGTCGCCGTCATCGTCGGCGCCCTCGCCTTCGCGCCGGACAGCCACCAGTCCGCGTCCTTCGTCTTCACGAAGTTCGTCAACAACACCGGCTGGGGCAGCGGGTTCTACGTCGTCCTGATCGGACTGCTGATGGCCCAGTACACCTTCACCGGCTACGACGCCTCCGCGCACATGACCGAGGAGACCCACGACGCGTCCACCGCGGGGCCGAAGGGCATCGTGCGGTCCATCTGGACGTCCTGGATCGCCGGGTTCGTGCTGCTCCTCGGCTTCACCTTCGCCATCCAGTCGTACCAGGGCGCCCTCGGCTCGGCCACGGGCGCGCCGCCCGCGCAGATCCTGCTCGACGCGCTCGGGGCGACCGCCGGGAAGCTGCTGCTCCTCGTCGTCATCGGCGCGCAGCTCTTCTGCGGCATGGCCTCCGTCACCGCCAACAGCCGTATGATCTACGCCTTTTCGCGTGACGGCGCGCTGCCGTTCTCGCATGTCTGGCACACCGTCAGCCCGCGCACCCGTACCCCCGTCGCCGCGGTGTGGCTGGCGGCGCTCGGCGCGCTCGTGCTCGGACTGCCGTACCTCATCAACGTCACGGCGTACGCGGCCGTGACCTCGATCGCCGTCATCGGTCTCTACATCGCCTACGTCGTCCCGACCCTGCTGCGGCTGCGCAAGGGCGACGACTTCGAGCGCGGGCCCTGGCACCTGGGCAGGTGGTCGCGGCCGATCGGGATCGTGGCGGTGGTGTGGGTCGCCGTCATCACGGTCCTCTTCATGCTGCCGCAGGTCTCGCCGGTCACATGGGAGACGTTCAACTACGCCCCGATCGCGGTCCTTGTGGTCCTCGGATTCGCGGGCGTGTGGTGGCTGGTGTCGGCCCGGCACTGGTTCCTCAACCCGGAGCACGCGCGGACCGTCGCGCGTGAGGCGGGGCGCGTGGGAGCGCCGGAACCGGTCGATCCGTGAGCGGCGGGCGCCCCGCCCGGCCGCCCGTGTGACATCCGACAGGCCGCGGAGGCCGATACCCGATCGGCCTCCCGGCCCCGGCGGGCTATGCTCGGGGATGCGTCGGCGCGGGCCGGCGCGTGGACCCTTAGCTCAATTGGCAGAGCAGTGGACTTTTAATCCATTGGTTGTGGGTTCGAGTCCCACAGGGTCTACCGCGTGAACAGCGGCCCGGACGGCTTCGGCCGGCCGGGCCGCTGTGCTGTTCCCGCCGAACTCCGCCGGCCCTCACGCCTCCCGCAGGTACCGCCTCTTCACCGCCGTCAGCGCGACCGCGTACAGGGCGAGGACCGCCGCGAGGAGCGCGTAGTACACGGGCGGCAGGGGAGTCATGCCGAGCGGGCGGGCGGCGGGGGTCAGGGGCAGCAGGATGCCGACGGCGGTCAGGGACGCGACCGCCCAGCGGACCGGGCCCGGGGTGCGCGGGGCGCGGCCGGTGCGCAGGAGCAGCATCACCAGAGCCTGCGTCAGGAGGTTCTCGGTGAACCAGCCCGAGTGGAACGCAGCCTCGTCGGCCGCGCCCGCCGTGGAGCGCAGGGCGAGCGCGAGGACGCCGAAGGTCGCGAGGTCGGCGGCGGCGTTGAGGACGCCGAACCCGGTGATGAAGCGCAGGAAGTCGCGCGGGCGCAGCGTCGTGGGCCGGCGCAGGGCGTCGGGCGCCGGGCGGTCGAAGGCGAACGAGAGCTGGGCCCCGTCGAAGCACAGGTTCTGCGCGAGCACCTGCGCCGGGAGCATCGGCAGGAACGGCAGCAGGAGGCCCGCCGAGAGCATCGCGATCACGTTGCCGAGGTTCGAGGAGAGCGTGACGCGCAGATACGTGGCGATGTTGCCGCTGCTGTGGCGGCCCGCGGCGATCGCGTGGCCGATCGCGGTGAGGTCCTTGCCCGGCCGGTCCGCGGGCTGCGCGAGCACGATGTCCGCCGCGTCGCGCGCCACGGGGACCGCGTCGCGCGGGCAGATCCCGACGTCGGCGGCGCGCAGCGCGGGCAGGTCGTTCACGCCGTCGCCCAGGAAGCCGACGGTCGTCTCCCCGCCGGCGCGCAGGGCGGTGACGATGCGCGCCTTGTGGGCGGGGGTACAGCGGGCGAAGACGGTGGTGCGGTGGGCGAGGCGGGCCAGTTCCCCGTCCGTGAGCGCGTCGAGGACGTCCGCGGTCTGTACGTCGCCGGGGGCGAGCCCCAGATCGCGCAGGGCGCGAGCGGCGGTGCCGGGGTGGTCGCCGGTGAGCACCTTGACCGTGACGCCGCGCTCTCCGAGATCGCGCAGGGCCTGCGCGGCGGTCGGCACGAGGGCGTCGGTGAAGGCGACGAAGCCGGTGAAGGTGAGGCCGCGTTCGTCGGCGGTGCGGTACGGGCGGTGCCGGGCGGGGCGTTCGGCGGTCGCCACGGCGAGGAGCCGGAGCCCGTCGCCGGACAGCGCCGCGGCCCGGGCGAGCAGGCTCGCGCGCTCGGTGTCGTCGAGGGCGCACCGGTCGAGGACGTTCTCCACGGAGCCTTTGACGGCGAGCGTGACCGTGCCGAGGCCGCCGGGCCGCCGGACGACGGCGGTGGCGAGGCGGCGTACGGGGTCGAAGGGCAGGGCGGTGATCCCGTCGTACGTGTCCGTGACGGCCGGGTCTGCCGCGAGGCCCTGCGTGATGACCGCCTCGTCGAGCGTGTCCGGGGTCGGCAGGTCGGCGAGCTGGAGCGTCCACCAGGCGGCGACGGCCGCCCAGTGCAAGGCGTCGGGGTCGGTGCGGGCGAGGTCGACGGCCGGGCGGTCCTGGGTGAGGGTGCCTGTCTTGTCGACGCAGAGGATGTCGACGGCGCCGATGTCGTGCAGCGCGGGGAGCCGTTTGACGATGACGCCGTGGGTGCGGGCGAGCAGCGCGGAGCCGCGGGCGAGCGCCGTCGTGACGATGACCGGCAGCATCTCCGGAGTGAGCCCGACGGCCACCGCGACGGCGAACGGCAGGGTCTCCAGGCCCCGGCCGCGCAGCGCGGCGCCCGCCATCAGGACCAGCGGCGGCGTCAGCAGCATGAAGCGGATCAGGGTCCAGGAGATGCCGTGCACGGAGCGCTCGAACGCGCTCGCCCCGCGCGGTGCGCCGACCGTGCGGTGGGAGGCGGCGAAGCGGGTGCCGGCGCCCGTCGCGAGCACCACGGCGCTCGCGCTCCCGGAGGCCACGCTGCCGCCCTGGAAGCACAGATGCGCCGACTCGCCGTCCGTGGGCAGGTCCACGGGCCGCTTGTCGACGGGCACCGACTCCCCGGTGAACGCGGCCTGTTGCACGGTCAGGCCCTGCGCCCGCAGGAGGCGTACGTCGGCGGGGACCAGGTCGCCGGGACCGAGCAGCACCACGTCGCCGGGCACCAACTGGCTTACGGGGGCCTCGTGTTCGGCCGGTGGGGCGCTCTCGTCGTCGCCGGGGCGGCGCAGCACGGTCGCCGTCGTCGCGACCAGGTCGCGCAGGCCCGCCATGGCGCTGTCCGCGCGGCGCTCGCCGGCGGAGCGCAGGCCGCAGCTGACGGCGACCAGGACGAGGATCACGCAGGCGGTGCCCCAGGCCGCGACGGTCGCCGAGACGAGGCCGAGGCAGAGCAGGACGCCGGTGAACGGGTCGCGCAGGCTGCGGGCGGCCAGGCGGGGCCAGGACAGGGGACGCGTATCCGGCAGGACGTTCTCGCCGTGGCGGGCGAGGCGCCGCTCGGCCTCCGCCTCGGTGAGGCCGCGCGGGCCGCTGTCGAGGGAGCGCAGGAGCTGGAGGGTCGTACGGCCGGGGTCCGTCTCCGGGGCTGTGTCGGTCACTCTCGGGCGCCGTCAGGGATTCTCGGGTGTCGTCACCGTCGTCTTCTCCCGTTCATCGGACCGCGAAAGGCTCCCCGGCAATGGGTTCGAGCCTTCAGTTTAGGGGCGGAACTTCTGCCGCCCTCCGCTAGTTTCTACAGAGCTGTAGAAGATCAGTACGTGTCGATCGAGGAGAGTCATGGCCCTGTGGGATCGCTTCAAGGAGTCCGCGTCGACGATGCAGACGCAGCTCATGGCGAAGAAGAACGACCTGAAGAGCGGCGCCTTCCGTGACGCGAGCATGGCGATGTGCGCGCTGGTCGCCGCGGCCGACCGGAACATCGACCCGGCCGAGCGCAGCCGCGTGGCCCAGCTCATCTCCACGAACGAGGTGCTGCAGAACTTCCCGGCGGACCAGCTCCAGAGCCGCTTCGACGCGAATCTGAACAAGCTGACCGCCGACTTCGACTTCGGCAAGGTCAGCGTCCTCCAGGAGATCGCCAAGGCGAAGAAGAAGCCCGCCGAGGCGCGCGCGGTCATCCAGATCGGCATCGTCATCGGCGGCGCGGACGGCGACTTCGACAAGGCCGAGCAGGCCGTCGTCCGCGAGGCCTGCCTGATGCTCGACCTGCCCCCGCACGAGTTCGACCTGTAGGCGGATACACCGAAGGCCCGGAACCATTGGTTCCGGGCCTTCGGCCTTCAGTAGCGGGGACAGGATTTGAACCTGCGACCTCTGGGTTATGAGCCCAGCGAGCTACCGAGCTGCTCCACCCCGCGTCGGTAAACACGACTCTACGCCATTGCGGCGACAGAACGCGAATCGGTTGCCCGGCGTTCCATGGTCCGCCGCCTCGGGCCCCTTTCACCCGGTCGGTCCCGCCAGGTCGCCCGCCGCCTTTTGCAGGGGAACCCTGGGGTGGGGCCCGACGACGTGCGCAGGCGCGGGACCGACGCGGACGGTGGCGGGAGACGAGCGGTGGGGCAGCGAGGAGGACACGGGCGAGAGGCGGAGCAGGGCCTGTCCCGGGCCCGGTTCTTCGTACGTCTGCTGCCCGTGCTGCTCATCGTGGTCGGGGCGATCTACGACTACGTCACGCCGTCGACGTTCACCGGCGTGCCCCTCTTCACCGCCGCCCCGCTGGTCGCCGCCCCGTTCTTCTCGCCCCGCGGCACTTTCCTGACCGGCCTCGCGACCGTCGCCGTCGTACTCGGGGTGCATCTCAGATACACCCGCAGTTACGACACCGATGCCATCACCGAACTCGTCACGGTCGTCACCGTCGCCGTCCTCGCCTGTGTCATGAACCGCGTCGTGCGGCGGGGCAGTGAGCAGCTCACCTCCGTGCGCCAGATCGCCGAGGCGGCCCAGCGCGCCGTCCTGCCCGAGCCAGCGGAGCGCATCGGCGGCCTGGAGATCGCGGCCCGCTACGAGGCGGCCCAGGAGGGGGCCTTCATCGGGGGCGACCTGTACGCGGTGCAGGACACCCCGCACGGGGTGCGGCTCGTCGTGGGCGACGTACGCGGGAAGGGCATGGGCGCGGTGTCCGCCGTGGCCGTCGTCATCGGCGCCTTCCGGGAGGCGGCCGAGCAGGAGGCGACCCTGGAGGCGGTCGCGCAGCGCCTGGAGCGGGCGCTCGCGCGGGAGGGGCTGCGGCGCAACGGCCTCGACGAGTCCGAGGGTTTCACCACGGCCGTGCTCGCCGAGATCCCGCACGGCAACGCCCTCGTACGGGTCATCAACCGCGGCCATCCGGAACCCCTGATCCTGGGCGGCGACGGGGCGCTCAAGGTCCTGTCACCGCCGGAGCCCGCGCTGCCGCTCGGGATGGGTGGCCTCGGCAGCTGGCCCGACCGGGCGTCCGAGACGGAGTTCCCGTCCGGGGCGACGCTGCTGCTCTACACCGACGGTCTCTCGGAGGCGCGCGACGCGGAGGGCACCTTCTACGACCCCGCGGCCCGGCTCGCGGGGCGGATGTTCTCGGGCCCCGATCCGCTGCTGGCCGCGCTCACCGCCGAGGTCCGCCGGCACACCGGGGGCGGCACGACGGACGACATGGCGCTGCTCGCGGTGAGGCGGCCGTGAAGCAGCAGTGAAGCAGCCGTGACCGCCGCCTTCACCTTCCGTAGTCGAACGGCGTCGCTGCGCATAACATTTGACAAACCGTCAGATGAGCGGCCCGCTCCGACGGCCGGTCAACTCGCCCGATTCCGCCCGCTCGTGCCCCGATAAGTCCAGGCCAAAGGCGTTAACGATCAGTCGGAACGGCTTGGAATCGGACCCCGGTGTCTATTAACGTTCGATAACGCAGCGCGGTCGTCCCAGCCGTCACAAGAGATGGCTCCGTGCGCACGCGCCTAATCCCGCAAGGGAGCCGGGGAACCACCAACTTGGGGTGAATCGGACGTCTTTCCTTGCGGAAGGCGTCGGTAGGAGACCTTCCTGCTCCGAACCCGTCAGCTAACCCGGTAGGCGAGAAGGAAGGAAAGGAGCGCGCCCCCGTGGCGTCCAACCGGCCTGCCCCAGAGTTCTCCTACGCGCCGATCGACGAAGAGTTCGGCGAAGCGGACGAGCGGACCTGGGACGAGTGGAATCCCACCGAGGAGTCCGTCCGCCCCGTACGCGGCAGGCACCGCGTAGCCAAGCAGCGCGGCGGTCTCGCGCGCAGCTCCACAGTTCTCGGGGTCGGCGTGATCGCGGCCGTCGGCGCGGGCGGCATCGCCACCGCGCAGGGCGGCAAGCCCCCCGTACACATCTCGATGCCCGACCTCTCGGCCGTCAAGGACTCGCTGCCCGACGCCAAGTCGCTGCCCGGCGTGGGCGCGCTGATATCCGACGGTTCGGACGACGACTCGTCCGGCGCCGACGCGGCCCCGCTGACCGGCGCCGGCATCACCACCGCGGACGCCGAGCAGGGCACGACCGCCGGTGAGGCCCTGCGCGCCCGCATCATGCAGCAGGCCGAGCAGCAGCAGGACCAGGCCGCCGACGCCGAGGCCGCAGCCGCCGAGGAGGCCGCCGCGAAGAAGGCCGCCGAGGACGCGGCCAAGGAGCAGGACGCCGCGTCTGCGAAGGCCGCCGCCGAGAAGAAGAAGGCGGAGGAGGCTGCGAAGAAGAAGGCCGAGGCCGAGCGCCTCGCCAAGCTCGCCAAGAGCTTCACGCTGCCGGTCGCCTCCTACACGATCACCGGCACCTTCGGTCAGCCCGGCTCGATGTGGTCCTCCGGCTATCACACGGGTCTCGACTTCGCCGCTCCCACGGGTACGCCGCTGAAGGCGATCCACTCCGGCACCGTCAAGGAAGCAGGCTGGGCGGGCGCGTACGGCTACCGCACCGTCCTTGAGCTCCCGGACGGCACCGAGCTCTGGTACTGCCACCAGTCGTCCCTCAACGTCAGCGCCGGCCAGAAGGTGACCAGCGGCGACGTCATCGGCCGCGTCGGCGCCACCGGCAACGTGACCGGGCCGCACCTCCACCTGGAGGTCCACCCCGGCGGCCAGGCGACCGGAGTGGACCCCGCGCCGTGGCTGCGCTCCAACGGCCTGACCATCTAAAGGCTCGTAACCCGGCTCGTAACCCTCCGAACCCCGGTGGTCCTGACGGCAACCCCCCGACGTCAGGGCTGCCGGTCGGCCATGCCCGGAATATCTTGCTCCGTATCGGTGTTCCGACAGGCCATGACTTCTCTTCGCAAGCTTGGCTCGTCAGACCTCGAGGTGTTCCCGCTCTCCCTCGGCGGCAATGTGTTCGGCTGGACCGCCGACGAGGCGCAGTCCTTCGCCGTGCTCGACGCGTACGTCGCCGCCGGCGGCAACTTCGTCGACACGGCCGACGCGTACTCGTCGTGGGTTCCGGGCAACAAGGGCGGCGAGTCCGAGACCGTCATCGGCAAGTGGCTGGCCGCGCGCGGCAACCGCTCCGATGTCGTCATCGCCACCAAGGTCGGCGCCCACCCCGACTTCAAGGGCCTGTCCGCGAACACCATCAAGTCCGCCGCAGACGAGTCGCTGCGCCGCCTCGGCACGGACTACATCGACCTCTACTACACGCACTTCGACGACCCGTCCGTGCCGGTCGAGGAGATCATCACCGCCCTCGACGAGCTGGTGAAGTCCGGCAAGGTGCGCGCCATCGCCGCGTCGAACCTGACCCCGGAGCGCCTCCAGGAGTCCCTGGACTTCTCCGACCGCGAGGGCCTCGCCCGCTACGCGGCGCTCCAGCCGCACTACAACCTCGTCTCGCGCGACACCTACGAGGGCCGGCTCCAGGAGGTCGCCTCGCGCAGCGGTCTCGCCGCCGTCCCGTACTACGCCCTGGCGTCCGGGTTCCTGACGGGCAAGTACCGGCCGGGCACCGAGGTCGACAGCCCGCGGGCCGCGGGCGCGGGCCGGCACCTGCAGACCGAGCGCGGCGTGCGCGTCCTCAAGGCCCTCGACGAGGTGGCGCAGGCGCACGGCGCCGAGGTCGCGACGGTCGCCCTCGCCTGGCTCGCGTCCCGCCCGACGGTGGCTGCGCCGATCGCGTCCGCCCGCACCGTGGAGCAGCTGCCGGCGCTGGTGGCCGTGGCCGACCTGGAGCTGACGGACGCGGAGCTCTCGAAGCTCACGGAGGCGTCCGCCTGAGGCGTACTCAGTAGCGGTACGGGTTGTACGCGTTGTGGGCACTGTGCGCGGGGAACTGGGCGACCGGCCCCGCGTGCACCGGCCCCGCGTACATCGGCGGCACCCACACGGGCGGCGCGGTGGCGCGGGACGCGTAGGCGAGGGCGGGGCGGGCCGCGTGGCGCCGCGCCCACAGCTCGTCGAGCAGTTCCCGCTCCCGTACGACATAGTCCGCCCCGGCCCGCCCGCGCCGCCCGCGGTGGCGCAGGAGCGCGAGTGAGGTCGCGTACTGCTGGTACTGGGCGACGGCCTTGGCCGTCCCCTTGCCGCCGTGGTGCTGCGCGAACTCGCGGGCCAGCCGGCGGGCGCGCATCGAGCCGAGGGCGAACGGCTCGGCCGGGCCGACCCAGCCGGCCGCCGCGTACGCGGGCAGCTCGGAGCGCACCGTGCGCAGTTCGCGCTGGCGGGTCCCGATCGCGAGCCAGGTCAGCAGCCCGAACGCGGGCATCATGAACAGCGCGTAGACCCCGAAGAACCCGAACCGGCCGAACGCCGACGAGCCGTTCCACGTGGCGTGCATGCCCATCGCGAGCAGCAGCCCGGTGAGGGGCAGGAACACGCGCCGCACCGGCCCGCGGTCGGGCGCGGTCCGGGCCGCGACGCCGAAGCCGATGCCGGTGAGCACCGTGAACAGGGGGTGCGCGAACGGCGACATGACGATGCGTACGAAGAAGGTGGCGGCGGTCACCGAGGCGATGCCGGTGCCGCTGTTGAGCTGGTCGGTGCCGAAGGCGTTGCCCAGATAGAGGATGTTCTCGGTGAACGCGAAGCCGGTGGCGGTGACGCCGGCGATCACGACGCCGTCGACGATCCCGGTGAAGTCCCGTCTGCGGAACAGGAAGATGAGCAGGACGGCGCAGGCCTTCGCGGACTCCTCGACGATGGGCGCTATGACCGTCGCGCCGAGGGTGTCGGCGTTCGCGGGGTCGGCCGAGTTCGTGGCGATCCAGTGGGTCGCGAAGCTGTTGGCGACGATCGCGATCAGCGCGGCGGCGCAGGCGCCCCAGGCGAAGGAGAACAGCAGGTTTCGCCAGGGCCCGGGCGCGACCCGGTCCAGCCAGCGGAACGCGGCTATCAGCAGCGGGACGGGCAGGACAGCGAGGCAGAGCCCGACCAGGAACCCCTTGGTGCCGGTCTGTTCCCGCACGAGGGCGAGGATCACCAGGCCGGAGAGCGTCAGGAGCGAGACGAGCGCCCAGGCGTGCACGGCCTTCCGCTCCCACCAGCGCGGATGCCGCAGCGTGCCGGGCCCCGGAGCGCCTGCTCCGGGCTGCGCGTGCGGAAACGCATTCGGATACGAGGGATAGGTCGCCACAGTGTTGACCCTAACGAGGGACGGGCCCGGCCGCGACGGGGTGTCAGTCCGCGGCGGTGGCCGGTGCGTGCGCGGCGCGCAGGAAGAGCAGGTCGTGGACCACATGGCCCTTGTCCAGGCCCTGGCCCTCGAAGCGCGTGAGGGGGCGGAACGCGGGCCGGGGCGCGTACCCGCCGTCGGCCTGCGTGTTCTCGTAGTCCGGGTGTTCGGTCAGGACTTCGAGCATCTGCTCGGCGTACGGCTCCCAGTCGGTCGCGCAGTGCACCAGGGCGCCGGGTTTGAGGGGGACCTTGGCGAGGCTGAGGAACTCCGGCTGGATCAGGCGCCGCTTGTGGTGGCGCTTCTTCGGCCAGGGGTCGGGGAAGTAGACGCGCAGCCCGTCGAGGGAGGCGGCGGGGAGCATCTCGCGGAGCAGGATGATCGCGTCGCCGTTGGCCACCCGTACGTTCGTCAGGCCGTTCCGCTCGGCGAGGCCCAGGAGGTTGCCCTGGCCCGGGGTGTGCACGTCGACCGCGAGGATGCCGGTGTCGGGGTCGTCGGCGGCCATCTGCGCCGTCGCCTCGCCCATGCCGAAGCCGATCTCCAGGACGACGCGCTTCCTGCCGTCGAACAGCTCGTCGAGGTCGAGGACGCGCTGCCCGTCGATGTCGAGGCCCCACGCGGGCCACAGCCGCTGGAGGGCGTCCGCCTGGCCCGTGGTGACGCGGCTGCGGCGGGGCTGGAAGCTGCGGATGCGCCGCTCGAAGTGCGAACCGGCGGGGTCGGGCGCGGGCCCCTCGGGAAAGCGCGGCTCGCCCTTGGCGCGTGCGGGAGCCGGGGCTTCGGGACCGGCGGCCTCGGGGGTGTGGGCTTCGGGGGTGTGGGGTGACTCAGACACAGTGAGGCGATTTTAGACGCCGGATCCGGCCGGGGCCCAAGCTCAGGCCCCGGAGGCCAGGCCCCAGAGCTCAGGACCTGAGCTCACAACCCGCAGCTTGGGACCCGAGCGCGGCCAGGGCTCGCCGGGCGACCTCGCGGCCGATCGGGAGCGAGGCCGTCGCCGCGGGGGACGGCGCGTTCAGCACATGCACCGTGCGCGGGGCCTCGCGGATCAGGAAGTCGTCGACCAGGGTCCCGTCCCGCAGGACCGCCTGCGCCCGGACGCCGGCGGGCGCGGGCACCAGGTCGTCCGCGGTCACCGCGGGCAGCAGCCTGCGCACCGCCGCCGTGAACGCGTCCCGGGACACCGAGCGGCGCAGCTCCCCGGCCCCGTACCGCCAGTGCCGGCGCGCTATCCGCCAGGAGCCGGGCCAGGCCAGCGTGGCGCCGAGCTCGCGCGGTCTGACCGTCGACCAGTCGTAGCCCTCGCGGGCCAGCGCGGGCACCGCGTTCGGACCGACGTGCACGCTCTTGTCGATGCCGCGCGTGAGATGGACGCCGAGGAAGGGGAACGCCGGGTCCGGCACCGGATAGACCAGGCCGCGCACGAGCTCGGGGCGGGCCAGCTCGAAGTACTCACCCCGGAAGGGGACGATCCGCATGCCGGGGTCGTCCCCCGCGAGCCGGGCGATCCGGTCGCAGTGCAGCCCCGCGCAGTTCACCAGGACGCGCCCCCGGACGACATCCCCGGCGGCCGTGCGCACCGCGACACCACGCTCCGCGCGGCGGTCGATCTGCATCACCTCAGCGCCGTACCGGATGTCCGCGCCCGAGGCCTCGGCGAGATGCCGGGCCACGGAGGCGTAGTCGGCGACACCCGTCGTGCCCACGTGGATCGCGGCGAGGCCGCGCACATACGGCTCGTACTCGCCGATCTGGGCGGGGCCGAGCTCCCGCACCGGAATCCCGTTCTCCCTGCCGCGCTGGACCAGGGCGTGCAGGCGGGGCAGCTCGTCGCGCTCGGTGGCCACGATCAGCTTGCCGGTGACCGCGTGCGCGACGCCGTACTCCTCGCAGAACTTGACCATCTCGGCCGCGCCCCGCACCGCGAAGCGGGCCTTGAGCGATCCGGGGCGGTAGTACACACCGCTGTGGATGACCCCGCTGTTACGCCCCGTCTGGTGTCTGGCGGGGCCGTGCTCCTTCTCCAGGACGGTCACACGGGTTCCCGGTACCGCGCGCGTGAGGGCGTACGCCGTCGACAGACCGACGATCCCGCCGCCGATCACCAGCACATCGCAGTCGTACCCGCTCGTCATCACCGTGCCTCACCTCCCGACCCCGATACTGCACTGCGCCACTGACAACGCGTTCAAACCCGGGCGGTAGCCGTTCGGCTGGACCGGTTCTTCACACCTCTGCCCTACGCCGGCGCCATCAGGAGCGGCCTCGCCCTCTCCCGCAGCTCCACCACGCGCGGCTCGTCCCCGTACGGCTCGAGGCGGTGCAGCAGATCCTTCACGTACTCGGTGGTCCGGGCCGACGAGATCCGCCCCGCCACCTCCAGCGCGCGCGTGCCCTGCTCGCACGCCGCGTCCAGGTTCCCCGACTCCAGCTCGGCGACCGCCGACACCACGAGGCGTAACCCGTGCGAGCGCACGAACTCCTCCGTGGGCTTCGACAGGGCCTGCTCCGTGAAGCGCCGCACCTGGCGGGGTGCCTTCAGGTCGCGGTAGCACTCGGCGGCGTCGGCGGCGAGGCGGTCGTACGAGTAGAAGCCGAGCCACGACGGGTCGTGGTCCCCGTCGCGCGCCCGCTCCAGCCAGCCCTCCGCGGCCCGCAGCGCGGCACCCGCGGCGTGCGCGTCACCGGCGCGCGCGTGTGCGCGTGCCTCCACGAGCCGGAAGAAGCTCATCGTCCGGGCGGTGGCGAGCCCGCGATTGCGCTCCAGGGCGGCCTGCGCCAGATCCACCCCTTCGTCGCCGAACCCGCGGTACGTCGCCTGGAGCGACATCGACGCCAGCACGTAGCCCCCCAGGGGCACGTCCGCCGCCGCGCGCGCGAGCCGCAGCGCCTGGATGTAGTAGCGCTGCGCCGCCTCCTGCTGGCCCGTGTCGAACGCCATCCACCCGGCCAGGCGCGTCAGTTCGGCGCTCGCCCCGAACAGGGCGCGCCCCACGTCGTCCGAGTACGCGCCGAGCAGCAGCGGGGCCGCCTCGACGCGCAGGCACTCGGGGACCATCGACGAACGCCAGTCGCCGCCCCCGTACTTGGAGTCCCAGCGCCGCGCGTCCTCGGCCGCCTCGCGCAGTTTCCGGACGTCACTGTGGCCGACCTTCTGAGGCGTGTTGTCCCCGCCGCTCTCCAGCGGCTGGGCGTCGCGTGCGACCGACGAGTCGGCCGGCGTTATCAGCCATCTCGACGCGGGCGTCGCGTACGCGCTCACCGCGAACGATCCGGCCAGCGACTGCCAGATGCCGCCGCCCGTGCGGCGGCCCGCGAGGTCGAGGCGGTACAGCTCCGTCGCCGACTTCACCGCCGCCCCCACGTCGCGCGGGAAGGCGAGGCCCACTTCGGGCGCGGGATCCGCGTCCGCCAGGCCGATCTCGTGCAGCGGCACGGGCCGGCCCAGCTTCTGGCCGATGGCGGCGGCGATGAGGTGCGGCGCAGCGCCCTGCGGCACCATGCCCTTGGAGACCCAGCGAGCCACCGAGGTCTTGTCGTAGCGAAGCGTCAGACCGCGTTGCGCGCCAAGGTCGTTGACCCGCCGCGCCAGGCCTGCGTTGCTGATTCCCGCGAGGGCGAGAACGGTGCCGAGTTTCTCGTTCGGCCCGCGTTGCTCCCTGGACATGCGCCACCCCTCGACACAGCCGGCTGCCGCGGTGGCATAACCGCGCGGCATTCGTACACCCAGCGTAGTTCGCCGGATCCCAAGCGTTAAGGGGCATAGTTCCGGATGGCGGGAATATTGTCCGTACGGGAGTACGTGCCCGGGGCGCCGCCGTCACGGTGTGCTCCGCCCGTGTGGCCGTGCGCCTGTGCGTGCGCTCTTCTGCGGTCATGGGGGGAGGGCTTCCATGGATGGTGCGTGGGTCGGCCCGCTGTACTGGATCCAGCGGGCTGGGGGACACCGCCGCCTTCATCCCCGCGGGCGGCGGACCGGTCCGGGAGGTGCAGGGCGCCTCCCGGACCGTGCGTTGCGCGCCGTGGCCGATGTGGTGTGCACAGGTCTGGCCATCCACGGCCGATTTGGCCGAAAAACGATGGTGCCGTACGGCGTCACCGATGCCCCCGAGCGGTCTCTGGGGGGTTCAACTGCCGCTCAAAAGGGGCGCATTCGGTGGCGCACGTGCCGCCCGGTCGCCTCTCTCGTAGGCCTCCTTCGTGGCAGCATGGGGACTCTGTTCCTGTGATTTCCTCTGATTCCTTCTGACGAGGTTCTGTCCACAACCTGTGGAGGCGGCGATGCGGTGGTTGGTGGGGTGGAGCAGTACCGCCGCCGGGCCCGTGCGGTTCGGGTCCGCGGGCTCGACCGGACCTGACGGGGAGACCGTCCATCCCGTGGGTTCGCAGCTCCTGTGGGGTGACCCCGATCCGCTGTGGGCGGTCGGCGACTGGCGTCCGGACGAGGTCAGGATCGTCAGCGCCGACGAGCAGACCCGTATCGCCGTACTCGGCACCTGCGGCGCCACCGACGAGCAGCTGCGGGTCGGCCTGTTCGCCGCGCGCGGCGGGGCCCTGCGCCACCTCACCGCCTGGTCCGGCAGCTACACCGCGGTCGTCCAGGTCGGCCGGCGCCTCATGGTCGCCGGTGATCTCGCGGGCGCACGGCCCGTGTTCTACACGCCCTGGGCCGGCGGCACCGCGTACGCGACGGCCGCCCTGCCGCTCGCCGACCTGATCGAGGCCCACCTCGACATCGGCCATCTCGCGGCCCTGCTCGCCGCCCCCGACGTGCCCGAAGCCCTGCACGACTCGACGCCGTACCAGGGCGTACACCGCATCCCGCCGGGCCACGCGCTGATCCTGCGCGCCGGTGCCCGCGAGATCGCCGGCTACGAACCGGTCGCGTCGCTCGCCGTCGCCGCGCCCTCCGCGGACCCCACCGGCGCGGTGGACGCCCTGCGCGACGCGCTCGTCGAGGCCGTACGCGCCCGGCTCGCCGCGCCCCGGCACGTCCCCGGCGCCGACATCGACCCGGGACCCGTCCCCGGCATGGGCCCCGCCGAGCGGCGCGCGGCCCGCGGCATGCCCGTGCCCGGCATCGGCGCCGACCTCTCCGGAGGACCCGCGTCCGGAACTCTCGCGCTGCTCGCGGCGGGACTGCCCGGGCTGCCCGGCACGGTCCTCGGCCACGGCACGGGCGCGGGCGAACGCCTCCTCGCCGTCACCTTCAACGACCTGTCCGCGGGCGCCGAAGGACGCGAGGCCGAACTCCAGCGCGCGGGCGCCATCGCCGCGAACCCCCGGCTGCACCACGTCGTCGTCACCGCAGGCGAAGAGGCGCTCCCTTACGCCGAGTTGGACGGCCCCCTCACCGACGAGCCCGGCCCCTCCCTGATCACCGCCGCCCGCCACCGCACGCGCCTTCTCTCCGGGAGCGCCGACCACTTCACGGGCTACGGCGCCCGCCAGGTCCTCGACGCGCACCCGGCCCGCCTTGCCGACCTCCTCATGGACCGGCGCCGGCGCCACATGGTCAAGCCGGTCGCCGCGCTCGCCAAGGCGGACGGCGGTTCCGTGCTGGTGCCCGCGCGCGTGTACGGCGCGGCGCGCAAGCTGGCCCGCACGCCGTACAAGGCGGGCATCGCAAGCCTCGCGGAGCGGCTGCTGCAGCGGAATTTCGAGGACCCGGGCGGTGAAGCGGGCGCCGTCGGCGCATCGCTCGCGGCCCTCGCCTGGGCGAGACCGGGGCCCGCCGCGCGCTGGCTGACGGGCGAGGCCCTCGCTGAAGTATCGGTTCGCCTCCAGGACGGCGCGACGCGTCCGGGGCCAGGACCGGGGCAGCGGCCCGGCGCGTTCCGGGCCCGCGCCGCTCTCGCCCGTCACGCGGCGGACCTGCGCGTCCTCGAACAGGCCGCCGAGGTCCGCTTCCAGCGCCTGCACGCCCCCTTCCTCGACAACCAGGTCGTACGCGCCTCCCGCGCCCTCCCCGAGGCGCTCCGCGTCCGGCCCGGCGCCCGCGCCGACATCCTGCGCACCGTCCTCGAAGGCGCCGGCGTCAGCGAACTCCCCGCCGGCTGGGGCGCCCCCTCGCACGCGTCATCCGCCGCGGCGGCCCGCACCGGCCTGCGCGTCCGTGCCGACCACCTCATCCAGCTCTTCGACACCCCGCTCCTCGCCCAGACCGGCCTGATCGAGGCCCGCGTCGTCCGGAAGGCCCTGCGCGCGGCGGCCGACGGCGAGCCCCTGCCGCTGGACGGCCTCGCCGACCTCGTCTCCCTCGAACTCTGGCTGCGCCGCCTGCTCGCCCGCCGCGGCACCTGCTGGACCGGCACCCCGGCCCGCCAGCGCGCCGTCCCCACCGGGAGCGTCGCACCGCAGCGGGGCGCACTGGGAGCCGGGCGCTGAAGCACTGCGCCCGTGGTGTCCTCAGCACCCCGAACCGGAATCCGCGCGACTGAGCCCGTCCCGACCGTGAGAATGGACCCGTGCGGTACCGAATCCTGGGCGTCACCGAGGCGTACGACGATCAAGGCACACCCCTGCCCGTGGGCGGACAGCGCCTGCGCGCCCTGCTCACGTCGCTCGCGCTGCAAGCCGGCCGCACCGCCCCCGCGGACGCGCTCATCGACGACGTATGGGCCGACGAGCCACCCGCCGACGCGACCGCCGCCCTCCAGGCCCTCGTCGGCCGACTGCGCCGTGTCCTCGGCAAAGACGCCGTCACTTCGGAGGCGGGCGGCGGCTATCGCCTCGCCGCCCGCCCCGACGACGTGGACCTGTACGTCTTCGAGCGCCTCGCCCGTGAGGGCACGGCCGCCCTCACGGCGCACGACCCGGCGACCGCGTCCCGCGCCCTGCGCGACGCGCTCGCCCTGTGGCGCGGACCCGCACTCGCCGACCTCGCCGACCGCACCGCCGCGACCCGCCCCGAGGCCCAGCGCCTCGAAGCGGCACGCGCGCGCGTGGCGGCCGATCTGCAGCTCGGCCGCGCCGCGGACGTCGTACCGGAGCTGACCGAACTCACCCGCGCCCACCCGTACGACGAGCCGCTGCACGCCCTCCTCATCCGCGCCCTGCGCGACGCGGGCCGCGGTGCCGACGCACTCGCCGCCTACGAGACGGCCCGCCACACCCTCGCCGACGGCCTCGGCGCGGACCCCGGACCCGAACTGGCCGCCCTGTACGCCGACTTGCTCGACCCCGCCCGCGTCCACGCCGGAGAGTCCGGCCGCCCGGCGCCGCCCCGGCAGTCGCAGCGCGCCGGCAATCTGAGGCCACGCCTCAACTCGTTCGTCGGCCGGGAACCCGAACTCGACGCCATCCGTTCAGACTTGCGAGCGGCCCGCCTCGTCACCCTTACCGGACCGGGCGGCTCCGGCAAGACCCGCCTCGCCGAGGAAGCCGCCGCCGAGCACCCCCGTGCCTGGCTCGCCGAGCTCGCCCCGCTCGACCAGCCCGAGGCCGTGGCGGGCGCCGTCGTCAGCGCCCTCGGCCTGCGCGAGACGGTCCTGATGACCAGCGAGCACACTGCGCCGCAGGACGACCCCGTGGCGCTGCTCGTCGAGCACTGCGCCCAGCGCAGCCTGCTCCTGATCCTTGACAACTGCGAACACGTCATCGGCGCCGCGGCCGAGCTCGCCGAGACCCTCCTCACCCACTGCCCCGGCCTCACGGTCCTCGCCACCAGCCGCGAACCCCTGGGCGTGCCCGGCGAGTCCGTGCGCCCCGTCGAACCCCTGCCGCCCGACCCCGCGCACCGCCTGTTCGACGAGCGCGCCCGCGCCGTGCGCCCCGACTTCGACGTCACCGGCGACCCCGAGGCCGTGGCCGAGATCTGCCGCCGCCTCGACGGCCTGCCGCTCGCCATCGAACTGGCCGCCGCCCGCCTCAGACTCCTCACCCCCCGCCAGATCGCGGACCGTCTCGACGACCGCTTCCGCCTGCTGACCAGCGGCAGCCGCACCGTACTGCCCCGCCAGCAGACCCTGCGCGCGGTCGTCGACTGGTCCTGGGACCTCCTCGACGAGCAGGAGCGCACGGTCCTGCGCGAGGCGTCCGTCTTCGCCGGCGGCTGGGACCTGGAGGCCGCGGAGGCCGTCTGCACCGGCCCCGCATCCGACCTGATCGGCGCGCTCGTCGACAAGTCCCTCCTGGTGGCCACCCCGGGCCACGGCAGCATGCGGTACCGGATGCTGGAGACGATCCACGAGTACGCGACCGAACGCGCCGCCGAGACACCGCTGCTGCGCACCGAGGCCGAGCGGCGCCACGTCGCCTGCTTCCGAGCCCTCGTCGAGAAGGCCGACCCGCTCCTGCGCTCCGCCGAGCAACTCCCCTGGATCGAGCGCCTGGAGACGGAGCTCGACAACATCCGCGCCGCCCTGCACCGCTCCACGGTCACCGGCGACACCGAGTCCGCGGTCGAACTCGCCCTCTCCACCGGCTGGTTCTGGTGGCTGCGCAACTACCGCAGGGAGGGCGCCGAATGGGTCGGCCACATCCTGGAGGAGCTGCTCCCGACGCCCCGCCCGGAGCGTCCGGCCCCCTCCGAATGCCGGGGCCCCCGGTCCGACGGGCGGACGTTCCCCGCTGCGGGCGACCTGGCGGACGAGGACGACCCGCTGTACTGGCCTCTCATGGAGCTGCGCCTCCTGCACATCTTCTTCGTGGCCCAGTCCGAACCCGAGAGCGCCCTGCGCGGGGAGGCCGACCGTGAGTACCTCGTGCGGGTGCGCGACGCCTTCGCGCGGCCCGGGCCCACGGGGGCCCGCTTCCCCGGCATCATCTGGCCGTTCACCGTGCACTTCCTGGACAACCCGGAAGACGTCAGGGCCGCCCTCGACCAGGCCATCGCCAACTGCCGGGTGTACGGCGGCGAGTGGGAGGTCGGCGTCACCCTGATGTTCCGTACGCACACCGCCGTCGACGGGCCGGGCAACCTCACGGGCGTCGACGACGACGTCGCCGAGCTGCGGACCATCAGCCGCCGCGTCGGGGACCGGTGGATGCGGGCCCAGGTGTGCAGCGCGGCCGGTGAGGCGGCCATCGCGCGCAGCCGGTTCGACGAGGCGAAGGGCGAGTTCGAGGAGGCGCTGCGCCTCGCCTACGAGGTGGCCGCCTATGCGGAGGCACCGTTCCTCATCGCCCGGCTCGGAGAGATCGCCTACCGCTCCGGTGAACCCGAAGCGGCCCGCAAGCTCCTGGCCGAGGCGAGCGGGGAGGCCGACCGGTACGGGGTGCCGGACCCGCATGCATACGTGCACCTCCTGAACGCGCTGATGGCGGTGGAGGACGGCGAGGTGGCACGGGCCCGCGCGCTGTGCGACGAGGCGGCCAGGGAGTCGTCGCGCGGTACGCCGCCTCCGCAGTTCACGGCGGCCGTCGGGGGTGTCGACGCGCGGATCACCGCGGCCGAGTCGGGGCCCGCGCGCGGCCTCTCGGTCCTCACCGACGCCCTGCGGTACGCGGTCGAGACCCGTTGCGCGGAGATCGTCAACGCGGGCCTCGCGGGCCGCGGAGCACTGTTCCTGGCCCAGCTGGGCGACACGGAGGGCGCGGTACGGCTGGTGGCCGCGTCCGACGGCTGGCTCGGCGGCGCCGAGCGCCCGCTGCCCGAACGCGCCGAGATCGAGGCGATGGAGGCGGAGGCGGTCGCCGCACTGGGCGCCGACAGGTACGCCGAAGCGCGCGCCGCGGGGGCGGGACACACGGCGGCCGAGGCGGTCACTCACCTGACGGAACACGTCCGCCGCTTCAACTAGGACCGCTCACGCCTCAGCCGGGGCTCACCGGCAGGTGAAACGGGACTCCGCCCAGTCCCCGACCGCGAGGGAGTCGAAGTTCGTCTGTGGCTCGGTGACCAGCCGGATCGCCGTGCGCCCCGCGAGATTCACATGAACCGGAACGGCAGCGTCCCCGCCCCTGAGGACCTGCGACCTCCACAGGCGCACCCCGTCCGCGTACACGGAGAACCGCACCGCTCCCGTGCCGAGCGTCATGTCGTCGACACCGGCGAAGGCGTCGTAAGCGGTGCAGCTGCGGTTGAGGTCGATGGTCACGGAGGATTTCGCGTGGACGGTGACGCCGTTCGCGTACTGCTTGTCCGCGACGCGCAGGCCGTAGCGCTGCCACACCCAGCTGCTCTCGCCGGGCCGGATCTCCGGCTCGGTGCCGTCGCCGAGTCCGGCGTACGACAGCTGATTGAGCTGGTAGACGGCCGGGGCGGGCGAGGGAGGCGTGGGCTTCGGAGTGGGCTCGGGCGTCGGCTTCGGGGCCGGCTTCGGGGGTGGTGTCGGCTTGGGCGTCGGCTTCGGGGTGGGCGTCGGCTTCGGCGCGGGCTCGGGGGGAGGCGTCGGCTGTGGCGGGGCCGGCGGCTCGGGCTTCGGCTTCGGGGGAGGCGTCGGCTTCGACGGGGTGATCGGCTGCGAGACCGCCGGCTTCTCCTTGCGCGCCTCCGGCTTGGGCTTCTGCGGATCGCCCGCGAGGGCGATCGCCACCGCCACGGCCACGCCCGCCGCGACCACACCGGCCGCGATGCCCGCCTTCACGGGCGCGCCGAGCCCCTCGGACGCCGCGGCGCCCCCGCCCGCGGCCCCGCCGGAACCGCCGCCCGCCGCGGCCGCCGCACCGGCGCCCGCCGCACTCGCGGCGCCGCCGCCGATGAGCGCGACGACCTTCGCGTACCCGGCGGCACCGAACCAGCCGATGACCGCGACCGGCACGACACCGGGGATCCCGCTGGCGACTTCCTTGATCTGACCGGCGGCGAGCCGGCACTTGGCGCACTCCTCCAGATGCTTGCGCAGGCCGCGCTCGGCCCGGGTGCGCAGGCTGCCGCGGGCGTACGCGCCGAGCCGGTCGGCGTAGCGCGCGCACTCCTCGTCCTGGGTGAGGGTGGTGCTCACATGGGCCTGGAGGTACGCCTCCTTGAGGCCCTCGCGGGCACGCTTGGCCAGCACGCGCGTGCCGTTGGCGTCGAGGCCGAAGAGCGTGGCGACCTCGCTGGGCGACTCGTCCTCGACCTCCGTGTGCCACAGGACGGCCTGCCAGCGCTCCGGCAGGGACCGGAAGGCCTGCATGGCCATCGACTGCTCGGCCTCGTGCATCGCGAGGACGTCGGCGCCGAGATCCAGGGTGTCGTCGTCGGAGACCTCACTGGAGCGGGCGGCCTGCTGGGCGAAGACCGCGAAGTCCTCGACCAGGTGCTCGCGCTTCGCCGACTTCGTCCAGCCCGCGGCGACGCGGCGCACGGTGGTCAGCAGATAGGCGCGCACCGCGTGCTCGGGCCCGCTGCCGCCCCGCACGGCCTGAAGCATGCGCGCGAACACCTCGGCGGTGAGGTCGTCGGCGGTGTGCGCGTCCCGGCAGCAGGTGCGTGCGTAACGGCGAACGGCGGCCGAGTGACGGCGGTACAGCTCCTCGTACGCGGTGTCGTCGCCGGACCGCATACAGGCGATCAGGTCGGCGTCCGCCGGAGGCGTTTCACGCGGGGGCGGCAGGACGGAGGTGCCCGGATCCACGCCGTGCTCGCGCTGCTGCGGGACGCTCAGGTCGGAGCGGCCCTCACCCGGGGCGTCGGAGGGGCCGGCGGGGGCTGAGGGGCCGGGGGGTTCGGAGCCTGGCGAGTCGTCCCGGCGTGGACCTCCCTGGCTCGGCACCTGCCGCGCGGGCAGCCCGCCGGTCCCGGTGTCGCCCGCACCACTGTTCTCGAGTGGCTCGCCCCGCCCGTCAACACTCATCGCGGAAAGCCCCCGACCGCACACTCAGACCCGAACACGCGGGAAAGAGTGCCACAAGGGTGGCCCGCACCACCTGCCGGTGTCCGTCAACCACTCATCCGTGGAAACTTCCTACAGCGAAGCAATAGCTGTCACTCGTACGGGTAGTGGTCAACTTTCGTGTCAAAAACGGGAGTTGGCCGCGCGCGACGCACATGTGTCACCCACGGCCGTCCCCACAGCCGGCACCGCGCGCATCACCTGGCACCGCGCCCGCCGAAGGCCGCCGCGGCACCCCAGGCGTCGGTCACACGCCCAGAACCCGCCCCGCCCCGGGTGCGCCCAGCTCCACCGGTCCTGCGCGGTACTGCCCGCCCTTACGCGGGCCGCGACCGCAGCCCTTCGAGCAGGATGTCCAGAAGTCGCGACGAGGCCGCGGCCTGCTGTGCGGCGTCCGGCAGCGAGGGCGCCGCCGTGGCGATCACCAGCAGTACGTCCGCCACCGTCACGTCCGCGCGGAGCTCCGACGCCGCGCGCGCCCGGTCCACGAGCTGCCCGACGACCTCGAGCAGCTCCGCGGCGCCCGCGTCGTCCGCCGGCACGGCCTCGGCGACCGGGGCCGTGCGCTGCTCCACGAGACGCAGCTCGGGCGGGACGCCGGCGTGCCGCTGCTGCGGAACCCGCGTGTCGTCCCGGACCGCGCCCGCCGCGTCGGCCCGCTCGTCGGGGACGCCGACGCGCAGCACCTGCGGAGGCAGCAGCCGCCCCGCACCGGAGGCGACGGACGTGCGCAGGAAGCGCGACAGCGCCGACCACGGCTCGTCCTCCTGGCCGAGGGCGGCCCGCGCCTGGTCGGTCAGCCGGGAGGTCTCCTCCTCGGCTATGCGCCGCACCAGTACGTCCTTGCTCGGGAAGCGCCGGTACACCGTGCCGACACCGACCCGGGCCCGCCGCGCCACGTCTTCCATCGGTGCGCCGTACCCCAGCTCGCCGAAGACCTCACGCGCCGCGCGCAGGACGTGTTCCAGATTGCGCTGGGCATCCACGCGCAGCGGCGCGGCACGCGAACTGTCGCCCGCGCCGCGCCCGTTACCGCCCGCCGTGGCGGCCGGTCCGCCGGCCACGGCCGAAACGGAAGCCGCGGAAGTCCATTGAGAGTCCTGAATGTGCATATGTGTTCCCCCGGTAATGACGTCTCCCCCCGGAGACTCTCCCCGCCATTGGCAACCGGAGCGTGAGGAACAGGCCAGTTCCACGGACCCGTCCGACGGATCCGTCAGCGCATCCCCCGACACCCCGACAGCACACGAACATAGTTGAGCCGGAGTCAATTCAGAAGGGGCAGGTTCCGCACAGAGCGCCCCCCGAACGGAGTACGCGGCGATTCCACCCCGATTGCACCCCCGCGCCTCACCCGCTACACGCCCGCTGACCTGCGGACATGTCCCGTACTCCGGCAATTCGCCCGACCGGCTGCCGGTGCGGCCGCCGGTCACACAATTTGCCGGGGCTGTGGACAAACTCAAGTGGCCGATGCGTCATGGGGTGGTGCCGATGCCGAAGACTGCTTCTTCCCGGGGGACGGCCCCGGAAGTCCCGCGTACGCGCGTCCTCGTCGTAGGGGGCGGATATGTCGGGATGTACACCGCCCTGCGGCTCCAGCAGAAACTCAAACCGGAACTGAGAAGCGGCCGGACCGAGATCGTCGTCGTCACCCCCGACCCGTACATGACCTACCAGCCGTTCCTGCCCGAGGCCGCCGCCGGATCCATCTCGCCGCGCCACGTCGTCGTGCCGCTGCGCCGCGTCCTCGGCAGGTGCCGCGTCATCGTCGGCGAGGTCACGGCGGTCGACCACGGCAAGCGCACCGCCACGTTCACCACGCTGGCCACCGAGGAGGAAGGCACGGGCGCCGTCGAGATCACGTACGACGAACTCGTCCTGGCCCCCGGCTCCGTCTCGCGCACCCTGCCCGTACCCGGGCTCGCCGACCACGGCATCGGCTTCAAGACCGTCGAAGAGGCCATCGGCCTGCGCAACCACGTCATCGAGCAGCTGGACATCGCCTCCTCGACCCGCGACCCCGCCATCCGCGACGCGGCCCTCACCTTCGTCTTCGTAGGGGGCGGTTACGCGGGTGTGGAGGCACTCGGCGAACTCGAGGACATGGCGCGCTACGCCGCGGGTCACTACCACAACGTCACCGCGGACGACCTGAAATGGATCCTCGTGGAGGCCAGCGACCGCATCCTCCCGGAGGTCGGCGAGGAGATGGGCCGCTACACCGTCAGCGAACTGCGGCGCCGCAACATCGACGTACGCCTGCGGACCCGGCTCGAATCCTGCGAGGACCGGGTCGCCGTCCTCGACGACGGCTCCCGCTTCCCGACCCGCACCGTCGTGTGGACCGCGGGCGTCAAACCGCACCCCCTGCTCGCCGCGACCGACCTGCCGCGCAACGAACGCGGCCGTCTCACCTGCACCGCCCAGCTCGCCGTCGACGGCGCTCCGCACGCCTGGGGCGCGGGCGACGCGGCCGCCGTCCCCGACATCACGGCCGGCGAGGAGGGCAAGGAGTGCGCGCCCAACGCCCAGCACGCGGTGCGCCAGGCCAGAGTCCTCGGAGACAACGTCGCGGCCTCCCTGCGCGGCGAGCCCCTGACGGACTACGAGCACAAATACGCCGGCTCCGTCGCCTCGCTCGGCCTGCACAAAGGTGTCGCACACGTCTACGGGCGCAGGCTGAAGGGCTACCCTGCCTGGTTCATGCACCGCGTCTACCACCTGAGCCGGGTGCCGACCGTGAACCGGAAGGCCCGTGTCCTGAGCGAATGGATACTCTCCGGGCTCTTCAAGCGCGAAATCGTCTCCCTCGGCTCGCTCGAACGCCCGCGTGCGGAGTTCGAACTCGCGGCCGGGGGAAACCCGCCGGGCAGCCCCCCGGCGAACCCGCCCCAGGACCCGAAGGGGTCGACCTGACCGGACTCAGGAACTCCCCCTCAAGGACCGGCGTCTGACGGATGTCGGTCCGGTCGGTCAGACTGGTCCATGACCCTGGCCGGCCCCTGACCGTGGGCGGACCGACCGCCACGTTGCCCTTCCCCGCGCTCCCGGTCTCCCGGCCGGACAGGGGAGACCCCACCCGACCTCACGAGGCTTTCCCCACAGTGAACTTCACGCGCTGGAGCGCCCGGCTCCCCGGAACGCAGCGCCGCGCGGCAGCGCGGTCCGACCATGGCGTCTCCCAAAGCCAGCGAGGGGAAGGCGCCGTGCCCGCCGCCCGCCACGAACCCCCGTCCGACGACGACGCGCCCACGCCCGCCGCCGGCATCGACGAACTGCCCGCACGCGAGGTCCTCGACCGCGTCCCGGCCCTCGTCGCCCTCGTCCACGGCCCCGACCACCGCATCGCGTACGTGAACGACGCGTACGTCGCGGCCTTCGGCGACCGCCCCACCGGTGCCCCCGCGCGCGAGGCGCTGCCCGAGCTGGAGGAACTCGGCCTGTTGCCGCTGCTCGACCAGGTCCTGCGCAGCGGCAAGCCGCGGACGGTCAAGTCCCGCAAGGTGGCCGGCGGCCGCTCGTACACGTTCACCTGCACACCCGTGACGGTGCCGGCCGGCGAAGCGGACGGTGACAACGAGGGGGCGGGACAGGAGCGGGCAGGCAGCTCCGGAGTACTCGTCTTCGCGACCGACGTCACCGACCACGCCGAGGCCGCCGAGCGGCTGCGCGCCAGCGAGCGCCGCCAGCGCGAGACCGCCGTCACCCTCCAGCGCTCCCTCCTGCCCCAGGAGCTGGAGCAGCCCGACGACCTGCGCATCGCGGCCACCTACCAGCCGGGCGGCACCGAGGCCGCGGTCGGCGGCGACTGGTACGACGTGATCACTCTCGGCGGCGGCCGCACCGCCCTCGTCATCGGCGACGTCATGGGCCGCGGGGTGCGCGCCGCCGCCGTCATGGGCCAGCTGCGCACCGCCGTCCGCGCCTACGCCCGCCTCGACCTGCCGCCGCACGAGGTGCTCCAGCTCCTCGACGGCCTCGCCATCGAGATCGACGCCAACCAGATCGCCACCTGCGTCTACGCGGTCCATGACCCGAACGAGGGCCGCCTCGTCTACGCGTCGGCCGGCCACCTCCCCATCCTCGTACGCGACGAGAGCGGCACGATCCACCGCGCGGAGGAGCCCACCGGACCCCCGCTCGGCACCGGCGGGTGGCTGCACGCCTCCGGATCGGTGCCGCTCGGCCCCGGATCGACCGCCGTCATGTACACCGACGGCCTGGTCGAACGCAGGGACGAGGACATCGACGAGGGCGTCGCGGCCCTGGAGCGCGCGCTCGCCGGCGCCACCGGCACGCCCCAGGTCGTGTGCGACCGGCTTATCCGCGCGGCAGGCGTCACCGCGGACCACGACGACGACGTGGCCGTCCTCGTCCTCCAGCACCCGGCGCGCACGGGACCCGACGGAGAGCTGTTCCGCAACGCGGCCCTGGAACTCCTCGGCGGCGTCGAAGCGGCCCCACGCGCGCGTGCCTTCGCCTCGGGTGTACTCGCCAGCTGGCGCTTCTCACCGGAGCTGCACGACCTGGGCGTCCTGGCCGCCAGCGAACTCGTCACCAACTCGCTCCAGCACGGCACCCCGCCCATGCGCCTCAGGCTCCGCCGCACCGACCGACGACTGATCATCGAGGTCACCGACGGCGACGACCACCTCCCGCGCCGCCGCCGCGCCGAACCCGCCGACGAGGCGGGCCGGGGCATCGCCATCGTCGCCACGATCGCCTCGAACTGGGGCTCCCGGCGCACCCCGGGCGGCGGCAAGGCGGTCTGGTGCGAATTCGCCCTGCCGCGTACGCCGTAATCCGGGCGGGCCTCAGGCGGACGCGGCCGCGGGCACCGGCTCGACCGGAGCCCCGCCCTCCGCCACGATGCGGCTCTTCGCCAGCGACGGCTGGTCCTGCACGGGCGACAGATGCCGCCCGAGCCGCACCGCGAGGAACGTGATTCCCAGCGAGAACAGCACGAACGTCACGATGTACGGACCGTGCAGCGCGGCCCCCATGGGCCCGCCGACCGCCGGGCCGACGGCCAGAGCGAGCTGCTTGACCAGTGCGAACGCCGAGTTGTACTGACCGACCATCCCGGCCGGCGCCAGATCGGCGACCAGCGGGGCCACGGTCGGCGACAGCATCGCCTCACCGAGACCGAACAGCGCGTACGTGGAGATGAACGCGGCCGTCGCCATGGCCTGGCTGCCGTGCCCCACACCCGCGTACCCGGCCGCGAGCCACGCGACCGCCCACACGAGCCCGACCGCGGCGATCACCCGGGACCGCCTGCGCCGCTCGACGAACTTCAGGACCGCGAACTGCGCGACCACGATCATCGCGGTGTTGGCGGCGAGCGCGATGCCCAGCGTCGACGGGGAGATCCCCGCAGCCTCCACGCCGTACGCGCTCAGGCCCGACTCGAACTGCCCGTAGCAGGCGAAGAACAGCACGAACCCGAGGACGCACAGCTGGACCATGGCCCGGTGCCGGAACAGCGCCCGCAGCCCGCCGCCCGTCCCGGAGTCGCCCTTCGGCACGGCACCGCCGATCGTCGGCGCGTACGGCATCCGCACGAAACCGACGACAGCGGCGAGCACCAGGAACATCACGGCCTCGATGCCGAAAAGCAGGGTGAAGCTCGACGGGCGGCTCTCGTCGACGATCTGGCCGCCGATGAGCCCGCCGATGCCAAGACCGAGGTTCTGCAGGAAGAACTGCATGGCGAAGGCGCGCGTACGGGTGTCCGGCGTGGACGTCCACACGATCATCGTGGCGAGTGCCGGCTGGATCACAGCCGTGCCCGCACCGAGCACCGCCGCCGACAGGATCGCGGTCGTCCGACCGCCCGCGAGCCCGAGCCCGACGGCACCGACCGCCGCCACCATCGTGGCGACGACCAGGACGGGCACGGGACCGCGCCGGTCGATGGCCCGTCCGGTGAACGGCAGGACGACCAGAGCGGCCATGGCGAAGGCGGCGAGCACGATGCCCGCAGCTCCGGCCCCGAGACCTCGCACCTCAGCGACGTACACATAGAGGAACGGGACCGTGAACCCGACGCCGAACGAACTCAGCGCGCTGCCCACCTGGATCCGACGCATCGCTGCGCCCATCGCCCTGGTCACTTTCACCTGCCTTAGGAGTTAGAAGTGAAGACTTCGAAGCTAAAGTTAGGATCTAAACAATACACACCGAAGGACTTCAACGCCAAGCCGCCCGTGCCATACTGCGGGCCATGGGCGACAACCCCGGCGACAGCGAGCCGACCCTCGACGAGCAGATCGCCGCGTACCAGCGCGAGTTCCAGGACCTCGACCCCCAGGTCGAGCAGATCGTCTCCGCGCTCGGCCGCCTCAACAGGCGCATGAACGTCGCCTACGGCCGCCAGACCGCGAACCTCGGCATCACGAACGCCGAGTGGGAGGTCCTCAAGGCCCTCGTCCTCTCCGGCGCCCCGTACCGCATGGGCCCCGGCGACCTGGCGAAGCGCCTCGGCCTCACCCCGGCCGCCATGACCCACCGCATCGACCGCATGGTCGGCGAGGGCCTGGTCACCCGCGACCGCGACGAGTCCAACCGGGTACGCGTCATCGTCGAGCTCACCACCGAGGGCCGCGCCAAGTGGCTCGAGGCGATGCGCCTCGCCTCCGGGTTCGAGGAGGACCTGCTCCAGGACCTCTCCTCCGACGAGCGGGGAGTCCTGGGCGAGGTCCTGACCCGCCTGCTGCGCCGCGTCGAGGACGCCCAGCCGGACGCCGGCGGCCGCCTCACGGACCTCGACTGAAAAGAAGTTGCCAGGAGGGTGTTGACATGCCCCTCCTCGATACGTAAAGTTCTTCGAGTTGCCACGGAGCCGTAACGGTTCTGCGACAGCACCTCCGCCGCTGAAGCGGCAACCCAACCACCAGTACGATCTCCCTCCGGGATCGAATTCGGCGTGCCCGAATTCAATTCGATTTCGGTGCGGCGGCCCGATTAGGAGCCGCCGGGGGAATCCGCTAAAGTCTGGGACGTCGGAACGGCCCAACAGCCGGGAAGACAAGCCCCGCTGACTGGGAATCAGGCCCGAAAGGATCTGATAGAGTCGGAACCGCCGGAAAGGGAAACGCGAAAGCCGAAAGGTTGGAGCGGAAACCTGAAAGGCGCCGAGGAAATCGGACACGAAAGAGTCTGATAGAGTCGGAAACGCAAGACCGAAGGGAAACTGCCCGGAGGAAAGCCTGAGAGAGTCTCTCGGGTGAGTACAAAGGAAGCGTCCGTTCCTTGAGAACTCAACAGCGTGCCAAAAGTCAACGCCAGATTGACAACCCCGGCCCACCTTTGGTGGGTTGGAGGTTCCTTTGAAAAAGTCCTCACTCCCACACCGGGGTGAGGCGCACTAGCGAGGACGCAGTGAATCGTGGGGATTATTCCTCCCGACGGTTCCGCTCTCGTGGTGTAGTCCCGATTACGGGAAAACATTCACGGAGAGT